>CAWGCL010000001.1:0-30000 GCA_963820995.1 uncultured Cytophagales bacterium
ATCAGCTTCTTTGCTTTAAATTCTGAATTGCTGCATATACGCTCTACCTGTTCGAGGATTTCAGTTGTAGCAAAGTTTTCCAAAAGAATTAAAAAGTATACTGCAAGATAGCCAACCTAGCCACAGAATAAAAATTTCGTTTTAATTATACTCAGATTCTGGAGCATAATTTCACTGTGAATCACGGTGTTTAACTAACCTTTAACAGATAAGAGCCTTATCTTTAATGAATTACATGAATAGATGCATACTGATTCGAACGTCCTAAGCGCAGTAATAGCTAAATTCCCCGGAAAAGCTAAGACCCTGGAAATATTATTCCAGAAGGATGAGGATTTTCGTGAGATCTGTGAGGATTTCTATTTATGCAAGGAGGTAATAAATAAGGTCATCATCACTGATGCTCGAAAAAGAAAAATATTAAAGGAATATAAGGATGCATTAAAGGAGCTGGAGCTGGAAATGCTGGTTTATATGAATGATAACATAACAGAGAATGACAATTAATATAAACTAAACTTTTACAACTATGAAAATGATTCGAAGAATTTCAGTGTTGGGCCTGTTTTTTTTCACTTTACTTTCAGGGACAGAATTAAAAGCACAAGCCAACTGGGAGGCAGGAATGCGATTTGGGAAAGGTGCGAAATTTGTAAAAGCCAACTGACATTAGGCCCCAGGACTATTACATTTTCTATAAATAATTTAACAACAGATCTTATGAAAAAAATAGTAACAACTACAGTATTATTAATCTGCATAGCAAGTATATCGGCCTATGCGCAGGATGATAAACCTCAAAAAAATGGGATCCGTGCAGGATTTCATTCTGCCTCCATGGTTGATGCAGGAAGTAAGCCAGATACAGCAAATGCACTGAATAGTTTTTATGTGGGATTTTTTCGCAGTAAAAAGGTGGCATCAATACTACATTTCGATTCAGGTATCGAGTATTTCCAGAACGGACTCAAGTACACGGGAAATAGTAAGAGGACATTACACACAGTGAGTATTCCTCTGGATCTCAGGTTAAAGATCGGGCCTGTATATGCTCTTGGAGGTGCGGCCGCAAACTTCAAGGTATCGGAGAGTTACGATATTGGAGATAATTCCTATCCACCAACTGATAATGATAAATCTAACTGGTTTGATGTTGCTGCATTTGCAGGTGCCGGTGTCAAGATTTGGATTCTTAGTGTGGAAGCCAGGTATCATTGGGGACTTCTTGAAGTCAGAGATGATTTACACAACAGGTATTTTCAGATTGGTGCAGCGGTGTCTTTTTAAGAAGATTTGATGCGAAGAATCATCCAGAAGAAGATGGTTCTTTTCCATTGGATTCGAGACAGAGCTTTACTTTACACGGAGATTGCTTTTTTTACGTCAAATAAATGAAGATTGGACATGCACGATTATTAATGATCTTAATTATGCAATTAGAGGCTTATTAGGAAACACAGGTTGTTCTTTCTGGTCGTATGATGGAAGCTGCTGTAAAGGGAAAATTTAAAAAAATAGATTTAAAACTAAAACTGTACTACTATGAAAAAATTATTAACAACAGTACTGCTTATCGCTTCAATGCTTGGAATGCTAAGTGCCCAACAATCGCAGGAAGAATTATCCGAGGCAGCTGCAAATCCACTTGCAGATTTAATGAGTTTCCCGTTTCAGAATAACCTGAATATGAATTATGGTGAATACAACCGTAACTTAAATGTTCTAAACATTCAACCGGTCATTCCTCTATTCAGGTGGTAAACTAATTACACGTACGATTATGCCTATTGTATCGATTCCTGATTTTTCGCAAGAAAGTGGATAAACAACGGGATTGGAGATATTGTATTTACTGCATTTTATGTTCCTGAAAGCAAAGGATTAATGTGGGGGTTTGGTCCTGTTTTTGAATTGCCAACCGGAGGTAGCATACGGGGCACACAAAAATGGAGTGCAGGGCCATCATTGGTCGTATTGGCTCAACCGGGCGAATGGACATTTGGAGACTTAATAAATAATACCTGGTCGTTTGCAGGAAACTCCGATAGTAGAGGATGTAAATCATATGTTGTTAAATTTATTTGTTGTCGTCAATTAGGTGGTGGATGGTATGTAAACAGTGCACCCATAATTACAGCCGATTGGACAGTTGATTCTGAAGACCGATGGATTGTTCCATTGGGTGCCGGTGGCGGAAAAGTGATCATGCTCGGCGGAAAATTGCCTTTAAATCTGCAAACACAACTGTATTACAATGTGGTACGTCCAGATTTTGGACCAGAGTGGCAATGGAGAGTGCAAGCACAATTTCTTCTTCCTACAAGTATTTTCAAAAAATCAAAATAAATAGATGAACCAAAAAAATCAATAAAATGAAAACTAAATTTATCCTATCAATTCTATTAATAGCACTCCTATTTGGCTGCAACAAAAAGCACCGGAGCTTACACCAGCCGAAGCCAAAGAAATTGCCAAAGAAGCTTATATCTATGGTTTTCCTTTAGTCCTCAACTACAAAACGATGTACAACTATGCCGTCGATAAAAAGTCACCTGAATATAAAGGGGATTTTAATCAATTAGGATGTGCGGCTAGAGTATACACGCCTGAAGACAAAGCTGTTATTACGCCAAATTCAGATACACCTTATTGTATGACATGGGTTGATTTGAGAGCTGAACCGCTTGTATTTACCATTCCCGAGATAGAAAAAGAAAGGTTTTATGAAGTTCAGCTTATTGACCTCTACACACATAATTTCGCATATATCAGTACGGTAGCAACTGGGAATGTTCCTGGGAAATACCTATTAACAGGACCTGATTGGAATGGAGAAGTTCCTGAAGGTATTACAGAAGTTATTCCTTGCGAAACGCAATTTCTTTTTAGCATACACCGTACGCAACTCTTTAACCCCAGCGATATTGATAATCTTAAAAAAATTCAAGATGAGTATCGTATTGAGCCACTAAGTACTTTTCTTGGAACGGAAGCCCCAGTTGCAGCAGCCCCAGTTGATTTTCCTGAGTGGAAGGTTGGAGTTGAGTTTAGTGCGGGGGCATTTAAGTATTTGGACTTTATGTTAACCCTTGTGAAAACGCCTCAAGAAGAGCAAGGGCTTATGAAAAGATTTGCAAAGATTGGATTGGGAACTGACGAGAAATTTGATATAACAAAATTCTCCCCAGAGATTCAAAAAGCGATAGAAGAAGGTGCTCAAGAAGGCCTTGCTGCCATAAAAGAATTTGGTAAAAAAGAAACTAGTGACCCATTAGTTAGCGCAAAAGTATTTGGTACAAGAGCATTTTTAAACAAGAGCGCAAAAGATAATTATAGTTTGAAAGACTTATTTATGATTCGTGCAGTTGGCGCAGAAAAAGGTATCTATGGAAACTCAGGTGCTGAAGCTATCTATCCTACCTATTTAGTAGATACAGAGGGTGCTCCATTTGATGCTTCAAAAAACAACTATACAATGTCATTTGAAAAAGGTGAATTTCCACCCGTAAAGGCATTCTGGTCGCTAACTATGTACGATGGTAAAACACAACTTCTTATAGATAACCCTTTAAACAGATATCTTCTTAATTCTCCTATGATGGATGATTTTGTTATGAACGAAGATGGTTCACTTACGCTTTATGTACAAAAAGAATCACCTGGGAAGGACTTAGAGTCAAACTGGCTACCTGCTCCTGATGGACCTTTTTATGTGGTAATGCGACTTTATGGTCCGAAAGAAGAAGCACTTGAAGGGAAATGGGTAGCTCCGGCACTTGTTAAAGCATCAAAGAATTAATCAGATTACTTATAAAAATAAATACAATGAAAAGAATACTATTAATTTGTGGAGTTGCCTTACTATTTGCAGCTTGTCAGCAAGAGGCAGCAGTTAAAGAAAAAAAGAACGTTCAAACTTACGAGATGACCACCGAAATTCCGGCAGGTGTTCTCACCCCCGATAAGGTGGAAACAAGTATTGGAACATTGGAGTATTTCGATGGTGTGCCTTCAAAAGAAACTGCCGAAAACGTATACGACTATTTGGACCGAATGCGTGGTGTCGATGCTTTTATGAGAGGCATACCTGGTGCTTCGGTAAGAGGTTTAATCTTGGGGCTAGAAGAAGCTGGTGTAGATGATTACAATAAAGTAGGAATAACAAAAACCTTATTAGATTCAAAATCCATATTTTTAACAGCAAATACCTCTACCATTTATGTTACTCCATATTTAAATGTTGGAAAAAACGGTCCCATAGTTATGGAAATTCCTGCAGGTATGCTGGGTGCATTTAATGACGCATGGTTTCGTTACATTGCCGATATTGGACCCTTTGGCGAAGACAAAGGTAAAGGCGGCAAATATTTGATTTTACCTCCAGGATATGAGGGAAAAATTCCAGAAGGTTATTTTGTAATAAAGTCTCCAACCAACAGAGTATTTGTTTTTACGCGCACATCCATTGCAAACGGCATAGAAAAAGCCGTAAAGGCGATTGGAGAAAATATGAAAATATATCCATTGGCTGAAAAAGACAATGCTAAAAAATTGGAGTTGGTAGATATATCAGGTGCAGACTTCAATACGGTACATACCAATGATTTTTCTTTTTATGAGCATATAGCAGAATGGATTAATGAGGAGCATGTTGATATGCTAGATGATGTAACAAAAGGACTCTTTGCATCAATAGGCATTGAAAAAGGAAAAGCTTTTGCTCCCGATGAACGAATGAAAGGATTACTTACCGAAGCTGTTGCCATAGGAAACGCTGCCGCACGTTCAATTACCTACTATCCACGTACCCACATGAATTTAGCTGGTGTTGAAATTTATCCCGATACAGAAAGTTCCTGGATAATGGCTTTTGCCAATAAAGACGTATTCTTTAAAACTGAAACCGGAGGCTTAAATATTAATGCTTTGGATATGTTCCACTATAGTTATACTGCCGTTACACCAGCTATGGCCGTTACTATTGAAGGGGCGGGGTCTGATTATGCCATTTCATTTCTGGATGGAGAAAAAAATACCTTTGATGGCGCAAAAGAATATAAATTGCATATCCCGGCAGATGTGCCTGTAAATGATTTCTGGGCGATAACCATATACGATACGCAAACGCGCTCATTGCTACAAACCGATCAGCAATTTCCAACAGTGGGTAGTCTAACGGAAGGGTTTAAACAAAACGAAGATGGTTCTTTCGATGTCTTTTTCTCCCCAAACCCTAATCCAGGTCAGGAAAATAATTGGTTGCAAACCATTCCCGGAAAAAGTTTTATAGTGATCCTTCGTGTTTACGGTCCGTTAAAACCATGGATAGAGAAGACATGGAGACCAGGCGAAGTTATGCTTGTTAAATAAGAACTTATAATTTTAAAGATAATCATACTATGAAAACGAAAATATATTATACACCTTGCTTTTACAATGTTGATTCTGATACAGAGCTCTTTTGCATTTGCACAAGAGACGAAGGATGAAAGCAAGATTCGCGAAGAACAGGCCTACACGCTTGGCACAAGCGCCTACACCTGGGGTTTCACTATGACCGAAATCTATCGGGTGCGTGATATGCAGATCAAAGCCTTTGGGGCATTAACACGTTCTTTCATATCCGAGAACTCGCCGACCCGGAGACCACGAGAGCCAGTGGAGTCGTGTCAGCAAACAATGCGACGGTGTATTCGCAAGCATGGCTCGATCTCTCGCTCGAACCAATCATACTCGATGTGCCGCCGATTCCAGATCGCTATTACACGATTAACTATAACGACTTTTACCAGAAGTGCGAAAATATCAGTAACCTGACTGAGGGTAGCAGCGGCGGATCGTATGCATTCACAGCGCCGGGTTGGGAAGGTTTGCTACCGGACGGTGTGAAACGGGTTAGTGTTGCGACCAATGATCTCTGGATCATCGGCCGGACAGAGGTAAAAGGCCCTGAAGACTTAGCTGCCGCCAATGCCATCCAGGATAAGTATGCGCTGACAGCATTAAGCGAATGGCAGAAAGGTAATCGCAATAGCATGGGAGATAATAGCTACGATGAGTGGCCTGCCTATGATGTGAGCAATCCGCTTAATTGGTATGCCATGCTGAATGAATGCCTGCGTCGTAATCCACCTTATGGTCCGGATGCTGAAGTCATCGGCATGTTCGAATCGATCGGCATTGGTCCTAACAAGGACTTCGATGTCGACAATCTCGACCCTGCGACTGCTGCCGGTTTGAAACGCGCCGTGGACATGGGGTATAGCATCATTACAGAGGACGCAAAGTTACGCCTGGGTCAGATAGTCAATCACTGGAGTCTTATTGCCAATTCCGTTGATTACACAACCGATCGAGGAGCCTTTGATTATCTTTTCAGATCATCCGTGGCTTTGCGCGCGCAACCTGGCCAGGATTCGAAAGAGAACTTTTTCAACTTCGCCTATGAGGACGATCAAGCTGAACCTCTAATCGGGAGTCAGCGCTACACCATCACGTTTCCTGCCGGCGAGGAGCCTCCTGTCGATGCTTTTTGGTCGATCACCATGTACGACTATCCAGATGGATTTTTAATCGAGAATCCTATCGACCGCTATTCGATAGGTACGTATGACGACATGGAACGGGACAAAGAAGGAAATCTAACCATCTATATTCAACATGACAGCCCCGGAAAGAAGCTTGAAAGCAATTGGCTTCCAGCGCCCAACCAGCCATTTTATCTGTGTTTACGCTTGTATAATGCCAGGTCAGAAGCCCTGAACTTCGATTGGGTACCCCCGGCCATTAAGAAGATGAAGTAGAACAAAAAAAACGTTAATAAAAATAAACCAAAAGAATAAAACATATGAAACGAGCATGTAAAGTGTTTTTCACATAGGAGAACCATTATAAGCGAGTTCCTGTCTGACTGCGCAAGCCAGGCTGGCATCGAATACCGTTGAAAATTTAAAATTATAATGAAATGAATGTTAATAAAGGAAATTACCCCGTTATTTTTGCATTTTTAATTCTGATGCATACTTCTTTTGCATTTGCACAAAACGTACAAAAGCCAAAATACGCTGCTGACGTACCCGAATTTTTGCTTACGCCAGACAAGGTAGAAACTGAACTTCTAGGCGATCTTGAACGAGTTTTCAGGTGGAAAAGACGGTATTCTATATAGATTTAACGTCACGGGACTTAGAACAAATGATTCGGCAATTGGAAAAAAGATGTATGAAACTGTCCCAAATTCATCAATAAAGGAAAAAAGAAAAATTTGATTAAAAATGAAATATTGGAAAAGTCCTATATCGACATTTAAGTTTAAATGTTGGCTGAAAGCAAAACCTCTTGTTGAGCTTTCACATGATGATCATCACTTATTACTATGGCCTCTCTTTCAGCTTAAGATCAGATCGTGAAAATTTGAAATTGTGGAGATACAACCATTTGCGATTAATTCATCTTCTGTATGTGAAGTTGTTATGCCAATGGGGATGCCTATGCCTTTCCCTAATTGTACAGCTGATGTAGCTAATATACTTCAACAGACAGCGGATGATTTGATAAAACTGCCATCAAATCATCCCAGTCATGCATTTGAAAAAAAAATATGATATAAATCCAGATACCTATTTCGAAAGTGTCATTTGAACCGATACCGATATTGGAATATCCGGGGTTAATTCATCATCATCAATATCAATCATTTCAATCATATCGGTACTTGCTACAAGCATATTCGAAGTGAGCGATACAATTGTAATAACCATTTCATCAGCAGTCCCGGCATCCAGCGTTATTTTATCACCGGCAGAATTTAAACTCCAGGTGCCATCATCGATTTCACCTGCAAAATTCGTGACATAGGTATGATTGTCTTTGATCTCAATGGTGCCAGTAAAAGTAGAAGCTAACGTAGCATCCACAAAGCCTGCCAAGCCTTCAGCCTCCAAGTCTGACATTTGCAAAACCATCATAAAATAATCTTTAAGAGACTGCCCACCAATAGTGGCATCAACAGTGGCGTCAGTAATGTTCCATAAACCAATTAGTTGACTTTCCACACTATTTTCATCATCGTCATTACAACCGGTATAGGTAACAAATGCAAAAAGCACCCCAAATAAAAATAGGAGGTTCAGGTAAGATCGTAATTTTTTCATGTCTTTTCGGTTTGGTTAGTATTTAAATTTAAATATGGGCATCTATTATTAGAAGGATTTTGAGATTTAAAAAGTTCCCAGATCTGATGGATTTTATACAAAAAGGAATGCATCTCGGCTATCGGGTCTCCATTTTTCTCCGGTTAAGAACCGATTGCCTACGATTCACGCAATTGAAGTAATTTGAGAATAAAGAAAATTAAAGTCATCCGGTATAATGTTACCCCTTGCAAAATCCAGTCTCACTGACCATAAAAAATCAGAATCTCTGATCACTACTTCCTGGTCCCAACCCAGGCAATTAAATCCCCAGTCTGTCAGATCCTGCTTCACTTTCGATAGCCATTTTTCCATGCTGTTCCCATACCTTGAATCACAAAGGCCTTCACTATATGTAAACCGGATGGCGGCGGGATCCACATGATTGATCCCGATGCTGAAAATATATTCGTTTTCAGGTGTCACCAGCGGCCAGGGGCCATTACGCTGGTCAACTGTAAAAAAGCCTTTTGACTCTACGACTGTATTAGATTTTCCTGTAAACTGCATTAAGGGCAAGGCCATTGAACCGGCGCTCAGGGAGATGGCGTTACATAAAAATCGTCTTCGATCGATGGTGGATTTCATATTTGATATTGCATTATGATAGAAAGACAATTTAGCTTAAATACAATTATTTTAAGTTGAAAACGGCAAATTAAAAAATTTAAATCTAAATTGGAAAATCACTATAGTATCCAAACCTTTATCATTCCATAGAAATCCCCATTTCAGTGAACTGTACATGGGCATGAAGAAAGTTATGACCAGAATAAAATATCCTATTAATGAACCAAAACACATTAAATATCAAGCTTACATATGAAAACACAAAACCTTTCAATTGTCAATGAATTCAGATTATTCATTGTCAAATCATTGATGATAATAAGTTTAATTTTTCTTTTTAGTTTTTTTTCATGCAATAATTCAAATTCTTCTGATACACTAAAGAATGAAAATTTAATTCTGGTTTGTGGCGACAGTAAAGTATTGCTCGTTAATCATTCAAATTCTAATGACAGTATCCCGGAAATTATTTGGACCTGGGATGCCCATGATGCCACCGACATGCCAGCTGAATTTGTAACGAAGAAATTCAATTCTATTGATGATTGC
The DNA here is from genome assembly GCA_963820995.1 of uncultured Cytophagales bacterium. Classification (GTDB taxonomy): domain Bacteria; phylum Bacteroidota; class Bacteroidia; order Cytophagales; family Cyclobacteriaceae; genus JAGTVG01. Next base: position 9,312 of record CAWGCL010000001.1, read on the forward strand.
AAGGCGATAAATAAGGGAACACAAATCATGGTTTCGTCATCATCTGGGGGTGTAGCTATTGTAAATATAGACGACAAAAAAGTGGTTTTCTATTCTGAAGTGCCAAATGCACATTCAATAGAAATATTGCCTGGGAATAAAATTATTGCCGCGGCTTCGACCCACGATAAAGGGAACAAATTGATGTTATTCGACATTGCCAATCCTGAAAAATTATTGTTTTCTGATAGTTTATACTCTGCTCACGGAGTTGTATGGGATGCAGATAGAAATTCACTTTTTGCCCTTGGATATGATGTTTTGCGGGAATATAAAATAGTAGATGAAATAAAACTTATTTTGAAGGATGAGTGGAAAATACCCGGAATTAGCGGACACGATTTACAAAAGGCACCGGATGGTGATCAACTTTTTATAACCGAACACACGGGATCATGGATTTTTAGCAAAAAGGATTTTCAATTCAGGAAAATAGACAATTTCCCAGATGCTTCAGATATTAAAAGTATAAACCAAAATAAATATGGTCAGTTTGTATTCACGGTACCGGAAGAAAGTTGGTGGACTTATCATGTCAGGTTTTACAATCCTGAAGCAGTTTTAGCATTTCCGGATATGCATGTTTATAAAGTTCGATGGTTTGAGAGCAATTAATGTTTTATCAGGTTTGAACAACATTTATCAAAACATCGGGCATTTATTGACAATCCCTTTATAAAGAGGGAATCCATTTTACTCTAATATCTGAGCTTGTTTGATCAACTCTATTTTTAGTTTATTGTATTCTATATCTTGAACAGCTTTTCCCTCTTCAATTGCTAAGCAGGCTATAATTGCTGAACTTTGACCAAGAATCATGAATACAGGCTCCATACGAATAGATCCATATGCTATATGAGTCGCACTGAGGCATACAGGTACAAGCAAATTACAACATTCTTCTTTTTTGGGTACAATTGATCGATAACTTATTGGAAAAGGAGCTTTGACATGAGCTTCGACATTTCCCTCATTAGATACATATCCCTTAGAATTTACATAACGCTTTATATGATGGGAATCCATTCCGTAAGCAGCCATACCAATTGGATCGTCAACTACTTCAATTCCTTCGCAGTTTTTTTGGGTCATTACATAATTGCTGATCATGCGGCGGGCCTCTCTAATGTATAGTTGTTGCTGCCAGCCATCTTCCCGTTCGTATTCATCCTTGCATGTTCCCCATTGTGACACCTTATCTCTTACTTTTTCAGGAATACGCGGATGATAGGCGAGAGTCCACATTAATCCTTGTTGATACTGTCGATGACGTTCTGCAATTTTTTCCCGTTCCTCGTAAGACGCTTCAGGATAGTCCCAGTTTTGTCCTATAAAATCGGTTGAGAACCCTTTTTGGTTATTGGTGTCCGTTTTACGATTAGGCATAGCTGAATTGATCCAGGGAATCAGGGGATCGCCATAAGAATACATTTCTTCTATTGGCCCTTCAGCTGCTTCATAATTACGGAACAGGAGCTCATATTCCAGTTCGTTATAATTCCCCGGTTTCTTAAAAGGTATTCGGTTTTCGGGATGGTCTGTAAGGGTCATTCGAAAGCAGTAAGCTTGAATTGCTTTGTCACCGTGTCCGTCAGTTCCGGAGCCGCCTTCAGAGATAAAAGGCAAAAGTCCACTTGAAGGATCACCTTTAATGATGTAGGGATCCACACCATCAATGAAATTATGGTGTATACCGTTATATGAAACTGTCCCGAGCAGTGTTTCGCTAATGTCGTTGGCTTGAATACCGTTTAATGATTCTCCATACTGAGAATTTGATTCTCTACCGACTATATAAGAGATTCCTGCAGCTGCTAAAAGATCCCCCTCATAAGTCGCATCAATAAAAAACTTGCCTTGGAAGGCCTCGCCAGATTCCATGGTAATGGAGTTAATGGTATTGGCATTTTTCATTACACCTGTTGCTCTGTTAAGCTTCTGGTTATAGACTATTGTTATATCCAGGTTTTTGATCATATCATGATAAACTTTAAGGGCGGCTGAGGGCTCGAATGTCCACATAGCATCTTCGTCTTTCCCGGACTGCGTTTGCCCCCCATCCTTGTATTCGGATCTGCGTTGCCAGACCCAATTTGCAGAATCCTCGTAATGTCTTTTAATATTTCTATAAAACTCACGTGCAATCCCTCCAATTACCTGCTTGTTGCCAATATCAGTCTGCCCAAGACCACCCGTTGTGAGCCCACCCAAACGATTGGTTGGTTCAATTAATATTACTGACTTTCCAAATCTTGCAGCTTGAATAGCAGCAGATATTCCTGCAGAAGTTCCTCCGTAAATAACAACATCTGCATAATTCAGATCTTTGTTACTCCGGCAGCCGCACGACAAAGAAGCTAAAATTGAAAGCGAAATTATGGTTCGTAAAATTCGTGTTATTTTCATTTGTATTCCTGCTATGTGGTTATTTGTAACAAATGTTCATATTATAACTAAATTAGTTGATATCCCGCAAAAAAGTGAAAGATAATATCACATATGGGCAATGTAAAATCATTTATCTAACAGGTTAGTGAAATCCTCAACCATTTGAACTAATCCCAGGTTCCAATCCAGACAAGAATGAATAATAGTTCAAATGTGTCATAAAATAGTGAATAATTATTTAAGGGATTAATTCATCGAACATTTTCTTTCAGGTTGTTTAAATGGTTATTTATATCGCACTTCTCCCTTTTCAAATGCATTACATATCCCCGTTGACTATCTTTAAGCAACAAGATTTTTAAACTATAACCGGTAAGTCACTTTAACTGCTAACCTTAGTGCCTTATTCCAGAATAGGCACGAAAGTCAGTTTATCTTCCTGTCAGCAAAGCAAATAAATCCTCATTGATATAGTAATTCCCAGTGCCAAGTTTCTTTTTTGTGAGCATCTTATCTTCTGCCAATCTATTTAGATAATTAGCTGCTGTTAACCTTGAAACACCCATATCCTTCACAATAAATTCAATCTTTGTATATGGATGTTTAAATAGGTTATTAAGCAGGTCTTGACTATAAAACTTGTAGTTACTTCGAAGTCGATGTTTATAGTCTAGCATTAATTTTCTGATATCATCAATCAGGTCAATTGTTTCTTTTGCTGTGACCTCAATGCCTTTAATCATAAATAGGAGCCAATCTTCCCATACATTTTCATCCCGGATATTCTGTAATAATCGGTAGTAATCTGGTTTGTGTTTGATAATATAGTTACTCAAATATAAGATAGGAAGGTTTTGAAGACCCTGCAAAACCAAATATAGTATATTGATAATTCTTCCAGTTCTTCCATTTCCATCGTAAAATGGGTGTATACTCTCAAACTGATAATGGATTATTGCCATTTTAACCAGTGGATCATAATCCTGTAAATCAGAATCATTTATGTATCTCTCCAGGTTAGTCATCAATCTTATGATTTCGTTGTGATCCTGTGGTGGAGTATATATAACCTCACCCGAGTCCGTATTCTTTAATGTAGTCCCTGGCAACTTTCTGAATCCGGCATTATTATTCTCGAGGACTTCTTGAATCTTTAGGATAGTTTTATTCGTCAACATTCCGCTTTGAAAGGTTAACTCAAAACCAGTTTTCAATGCGGCAATATAGTTCTGCACCTCTTTTGCATCTAATGATTTAAATGCCTCGAAGTTTAATTCAGACTTATATAAATCATCATGAGTTGTAATGATATTCTCTATGGCAGAGCTGTCTTTGGCTTCTTGTAATCCCAATGTATTGATGAGAATATTTTGATTAGGAATAGTTGTAGCAATTCCTTTTAATTCTGCTAAAGCTGCATGTGCTGATGGCAAAGATTTGAGAACTCTTTTAGTCTCCAAATCCTTCTTTATTGGCAACTCCTTTAAGTTCTGCTGTTTCATATGTAAATAAAAATAGAAAATCTATACAAAGATATGGTCTTTTGTAAAGAAAAATAGAAAACCTATACATAATTATACTTGTTAGTATAAAAATAAAAAACAGTCTAATAATCAGGCGGCCGAAGCTTGGAGTCATTTTGCCCACGTAATTAAGATAGACCCGACAATCAAGTCGGGTTTTTTAATTTTCAAATTTCCGAATTAGAGAAGGACTCTCACGCTTACCCTGCAGACCCGCCCCTCATGGATTTCTTTCACTGAAAGAATTCTTTTCATTCGGTCCCCCTGAAGGGAATAACTCCCATTTGCAAATTATCAAATCACATGCATCGAATGACATTTATCGCTAAAATGATGATACTTATATAGGTAAATTGATAAATTTAAATATTGATTGCCAAAAGCAAGAATCAAGCCTGCAATCAACCATTTTTTGTTTGTTTTCTTTAATATCTTTTTTTAATACGCTTGATTAACAAAAAATCAGTTAATAACTAGTTTTATTTATCAGAAATGAAAAAAATATTCCGTTCCAGAAAATCAATCATTCTTGCCATTTTGGGTCTTGTTTTTATAATCATTGCCTCTATGGCGTATTATATTTTTGGTGGCCCGCGCAAATCTGAAGTGAAAATCAAAATGAAAGATGGCGTGCATCTGGCTACTGATGTATTTGTCCCGGGGAATTGGGGTAAATACCCCACAGTACTGGTACGTACTCCGTATAACAAAGCCAGCGAGGAATGGATGGGAAAAGCCTTCAAACTTTTCAGAATTGCTGTTGTAATTCAGGATACACGGGGAAAATATAGATCGGAAGGCGAGTTCTATCCGTTTGTACACGAACGGGATGATGGCCTTGAAACCCTTCGCTGGATTAGAAGCCAGCCCTGGTCTGACGGAACCGTTGCGGGATGGGGTGGTAGTTATGTAGGTTTTACACAATGGGCTATTTCCGATTCGCTTGATTTCCTGACTCTTTTGCTTACAGGTGCCAGACTTTACGATTTTGTTTATCCTGACAGCCTATTCTCCTTACAAACTGCCTATTTGTGGAGTATCGAGAATGCTTCTGTAAAAACAAACACCATCGAAGCCGAAAAGAAGAAATCAGCAATATTGACTCTCCCTGTTTCTGCCGCCGACGATTCTACGATCATGGACATCGACTTTTATAATGACTGGGTTGCGCACAATACCTACGACGAATATTGGCAAAAACTTGATTTCAGGGGAATAACAAAGGCTCCTATTCTGTCGATGGCTGGTTGGCAGGACCTTTTCCTGAAAGCACAGATTGACGATTTTGAAGCGCTCAGTAAAACAGGAAATCCAGGAAACAGGATGATTATCGGGCCCTGGGTACACGGTTCTATGGGCGAAACAAACGAATACGGCGGACTGGATAAAACAGGAAAACCTACCAAAATATTCAACTATGTAAAGCGATTTCTGAAAGGAAGAAAAAGCAAACTTACCGAACCTCTGAAAGATACAAAATACAACCTGTTTGTGATGGAACGGAATGAATACGTTGGCTCTGATGTATGGCCACCTCACGAAACGCTGGTAACACCATATTATATCGGCCCATCGGGATATTTAAGCAATCAGCCGATAAACGACAGTGGCAGTATTGGGTATGCGTACAACCCGGCTAACCCGTATCCGAGTCATGGCGGAACTACCCTGGGTGAAGGTGTGGGGCCAGCAAGGCAGAACGAAAACGTGAGCAGAACCGACCAGCTTGCCTTTGAAATGAATATTGAAAATGAGCCCCTTGTTTTGTTGGGGCCTGTTTCTGCAACACTTTGGTTAACGAGCGATGCACCATGTACACAATTTATAGTCGGCCTGCAGGATGTATTCCCCGACGGTAAAATCATCAATATTCAGGAAGGGGGCGCCAATGTAAAACTTAGCGAAACCGTACCGCAAAAAACCGAAATTTCGGTATGGGCAACCGGCTACCAGTTAAACCCGGGGCATAAACTCAGGGTGGTTATTTCGTCAGGGTGGTTTCCGCGGTACAACCGGAGTCTGAATACCTGCGAACCGGCAACAGTTGCAAAAGATATGGCCAAAGCCAGGCAGACCATCTGGTACGGACCCGGCACACCATCATCCATTCAACTTCCGGTATACCAGACTTCTTCATCAACAAGTAAATAAAATAGAAAATGAAAAAATAACATAGTACCCGATTTTAAGGTTTTGGTGAAACCTCCATTCTGGGAATTGCCACTATTGTCGCCTTCTTTGGAGTTCTTATCATAGCCAGGATGATGGGTTATCTCTGCTTTGAGCATTTGATTGATCCCATCCTTGAAGAGTTCATTGAAAAATTCACCGAAGTCCTTCCGGTCTTTTAAATCCTTCCAGAAGTCCTTGGGAATGTTAAGTTTCTTTTTCATCGCTTACTGATTAAAACTAATAAATTAAATCTTTCGAGGATACTTTTCTTAATTTTAGAGCTTGAGAAAAGTACCTCTCAGTTAGCTTTACACAATCTACTCTACTATACCCAGATTTTTTATCTTTGACTATTGAGATGAAAATGAAACAATACCATCCAGTATTTCCTTTATCTCAGATTTGACATTCCTAAGATTATATTCTCCCAAAAGGCTCATCCAAAATTGAGGAGACGATCAAAAATAAATTTGCCAGATATTGCGTACTAACTGCAGAAATCCCACTTTTTCCTATCAAAATTTAACTTATCCTAATCTGTAGAACTACAACTGTGTAAATTCCGAAGAATGGGAATAAGGACCCGAAAAAACCTCGAATTTTTATTATCCAGGATCATTTTAAAAACAAAACACTTTAGATATACCAAAGAATCAACTTTTATAAATAAGCTCAAGGATCCAGGCTTTCATTATATTTTTGGATAATGGCTTCTGTTCCATAATAACGGACATTCTTCTCCATCTGCTAAGCCATGTTTTATAGGTTCATGATTTTACTTTCGCTCAGTAAAGCGGATCATGTAATTGCCTTGATTTGTTCTTTGATAGATTCATCTTCAAAAATATCCCTCCAGCTATCTTTGAAAATCAAGCCTTCCCCAATCTTGATCGCCTTAAGGGCGGCATCAGAAAACTGACCTCCGGGAAGTTTCCCAAAGAGTAAGGCAAGTTCGATATTTACATGTCCGAGAAAAAAGTCATACGCTGCCTGTTTGGGGACTCCTTTAGCCACCACTATATCTACCGCCTCCTTCATTTTAGTAACCAGGGCTGCACAAAATGTTTCTGATAATGCAGGTTCCAGAATGCCCATATCCCTGAGTGTAATCCGATGGGCTACTGTGACAGGCGCATACATTGTTTTTGCCAGCTCTTCGCCAATTTCATAATAATTTTCAGGTCCCTGAATCAGGGCCATACAATGGTTTGTTTCGCCCCTATGCCGCCAAAGTAGTCGAAATGATTCTTTTCGATATTCTCCCAATTAAAGACAGACGGGTGTGACGGGTGTGAAGCAAAATAGGCTACATCTTCCCTTTCAGGCAAAGCTCCAGCCAGGGGTGCGGCAGGATCAAGATTTACACCTAAGGCTCCCGGTTTCATTTCAGGCACATACTCATGCGTGATTTTTCCGACGAGTACATCCGGTATTGCAAATATTACGATATCGGCATCGGGGATAACAGCCTCCGGCTTCGAAACCTTTATCCCCTTATCAATTAATTTTTTGATCCCCTCTTCACTCACTTCAAGGTAAGTCATATCATATTGGGAATCTTTAAGGTTATCCGTAAGACGGAGTCCCATTTTTCCGCCTGCTCCAATTAGGGTTACTTTAGTCATGAGTAAATTGTTTTAATTATTATTTGTCCCGGAAATCATTTTTCAATATGATCAATGTTTTTACCTGCCAAAATAGATTGAATATATGTTTTAGTTCCGTTCTGTCCTCCTTTAAGTGAAATCTCAAGCCCATCAAAAGCACTATCTTTTGAATGAGCATAGCACAGCGGAGCACCGGGAGCTATGGGCATCAGGGTTTCCAATGCGTGAATACCCAAAGCCCTTGAAACATGTCCGGAGGTATCCCCACCGCACACGACTGTTCTGATCTTACCCGTTTTGATCAGAATATTTTTCAGGATATTGCCCTGGGCATTTCCCAATTGCTGGCTAACACTATCGGCTTCAAGATCAAGGTTTTTGAGCTCTTGTTTAGTCGCAGCAATTACAGGATCATCAGGTCCGATGGCTGAGTAAATAGCAATGCTTTTGCCTTTTTCTAATGCCCGGAGTGATTGATTAAGAATTTTTTGTTCTTCTTCTTTTTGATGATACGGATTTACGAGCAGTCTGGTGTCCATTCTGACATTTTCGAATCCTTTCTCCAATACATATTTAACCTGTTGGCCCGTGGTAGGTGCACAACTTCCCGAAATGGCAATAATCTGATCCTTTTTCCCCGGACTTAATGGATTTTCCGGCTTTTTGAGCTTTTTTATTTTTTGCAGGTAGAGACATAAAGCATGTTCAGCACTTGAAGCACCAATGATGAGTTGACAGGCTTGATCTTTATTGTTTACGATCATCTCTCCGGTGTTTACTAAATGATCCATCGACAAGGTATCAAAAAGCAATATTTCTCCATTTTCCAGTGCCAGATTAATGAAGTGCTTTTGCCTGTTGACCTGGCTTTCTTCAAGGGCAAAAAGATCGAATAATTTGATTTTGCGATCGGTTTGTTTCGCGAGATGAATCCTAAGATCGCTTTCATCCATTGGTGTTACAGGATGCCGTGACATGGTAGGATGGCGATCTAACCTGAAAGTAATCCCATTAATTCGTGCAAATAAATTCCCGAAAACAGTGAATCGGTTTAAGAATGGTGCGCCTACTATGAGTGGAATATATTGAGAAGGGAAATATTGATAAGCCAGATCGGTAGCAAACCCTATGCTCCCTATTTCCGGAGAACTGTCGAATGTCGAACAGATTTTATAGTGAAAAAAATCTGTTTTGATCCTTTTAAGTTGCTCAAATATCGGCACCAATTCGGCCTCCATTTGCGTTTTTCGCAAGCTCCTGCTGATGCCAGCCACACCGATAGCTTGTAAGTCCCTGTTATCCTGATCATCCCATGTCTTTTTTAAACGAAAGACTTTCACTTCCTCTTCTGTCGGTGCATTAAGGAATAATGCCGTCCGTACTCCATTTAAGGCCAGTGACTCCATGGTATCCGTTGATCCCGTGAAGTCGTCCCCATAGAAACTGAGCAGGTAATTTTGCTTGAGTAGTTTATCCATAAAATTCAAAGGCTTGTTTAAGTTCTTTATGGTCAATTGCCATTTCTTCAAGAGATTTTCCTTGCAGTGCTGCCTGCCAGGCTTGAATCACACTCTTTACGCCTGCTTCGATACCAGCCGGATGGCCTACTATACCCCCGCCACACAGATACATAACATCGGTGGTTTTAATTTCCCTGTAAGTATCCACTGCCTGCCCTGCCCACTGCCCTGAAGAGATTACAGGCATAGCATAATAACCGCCAAACATCGGGGTCCTTAACGCTTTTATAGAGGCAATAACAGATGCATCAGATTCACAAAACTTATTTCTCAGGCCGTTTACATGCAGATGATCTACTCCGGCTAATCTCCATATGACCTGATAAGGTTGATATTCCATACCCAGAATATCGCACCGTGTTAAAGCGCCCCATCCATTACGATGACCATGTATGGGCAGTTGGGTGTGTGATCTTAGTTTTAGGACAGCACTCACACCAACACTGTTAAGGTTCACCATTATACAGGTACCTCCATGTTTTACAACGTGATCATGTCGCTCGAGCATATCATCCAGATCTCCGCTGAGATTGAAAGCAAACATCGGCTTTTTACCAGTTTTCTCAGCATAGTCATTTATGACATTCATCACCAGCTCCACACGTTTCCTAAAAGGAGAATGCGGCGGATCGCCATTAATTCATCATCCTTAATAAAATCGGCCAGCTACAATGAGGGTTTTTACACGGTCAGCGGTTACTTCCGAGGTCAAACCTACACTCGGTTTTATGACGGTTCCAATGACAGGTCTGTTTTCCACGGATATTAGTTTTTTTGTGCCATCCGCCCCAAATTTAGGTCCGTGGTATTTATGCCGGTAATCATCAGGTACGTTTAATTCCATCAATCTCAATCCGGAGAATGGACTTAGCTCATAAAGATTCCCGGAAACTGTGGAGATCAGGTTTGGCAGGTTTATCCCAACATTTTCAAGAGGCCAGCTAAGTGTGATCTCCGCCCGTCTATAGACCGGATCAGTTTCCCCCTGGGGAGGTTTTGATCCCCGTAAGGTGGGCTTTTTTACAACTTCTTTTTCTTTTATTTCGATCACTTTCGCCAGAAATCGCTCCTTGAGTTCTTTGGTTTCCCCGGCCACTTTTACAAAAGTGCCGCTTGATTGCTCGCCAGCCATGATTTCGGCCGCTTTCTCAATCGGGTGCGATGTTTCAATCAGGTATTTGGCTCTGATTTTATTGATATTATCGTATTAGAATTACAGTTAAAGATCTGGCACCCTGAGCACCATAAACCAGCGATTGTTCAATATCTGCAGTTTTTGACGGTCCGGGAATAAAACAACCAAATGCAGGGAGTTCTCTTCCTAAAATCAAATGATATGCTTCGTGCAGGGTTGAGACAATATTATCCTCATCCAGGCATAATATAAGGTGCTCAGCAATAAATGGTATCACCCGGTGTTTTAAATTTTCAACCCAGATGGCACCGTTTTCTGCGACTCCCAGAATACCGTAAAGAATGGCAATATCAAGGTCTTTAAGCACATCCACATTAAAAGTTTCGACCCTATAATTTGGGCTGATGATTTCTGAAAATATCTCCACTTCCGAATAGATGTTCTTTTTCTCGCCATAGTTTGCCTTTAGCCAGTTCAATGGGTCTGTTACCACTCTTTCGTCTGCTAAAGTGCCTCCGGCTAATTCAATATTATTAACAAATTGTATGACAGAAGGCTTTTCCTTATTCAGTTCAATTCGAGGCAAAGTCGTCTTCTCTGAAGGAATATTCTTTCTTATACTATTCAATATGGCTTCTCTGCTGTTCATTTTTGTTGTTTATACCAGCTCTTAAAATTCTGTTTTGGCGCTTTTGGCAAATCTCTGCCTTTTGTGTAATGAGATAGAATACCCTTTGCCATTCCTGGAAATGTATTCTGAAGAAATGATAAAGAGTTGCTGGTTGCATCAAACAATCCTGGTCTTTCAAGTACTTTTCCCATTATTCCCGGGATTATATTGAATGACCTTTTATGATTGAGTTCCTGTCTCCACTGGAATAACTGATCATCAATGTCAATTTTTACAGGACAAACGGCAGAGCAGGACCCACAAAGTGAGGAAGCAAAGGGCAGACTCCTGTATTTTTCCGGATCTTTATGAGGAGCCAATATTGCGCCAATAGGACCCGGAATGATTGAATCATAGCTATGTCCGCCTGATTTCCGGAATACCGGACAGGTATTCAGACAAGCGCCACATCTTATACATTTTAAAGCTTTCCAAAATTTGGGTTTCCCCAGAATTTCAGATCTGCCATTATCCACGATGATCAAATGAATTTCTTTATTTTTATCAGCCTGCTTGAAATGAGATGAGTATGTCGTAATCGGTTGCCCTGTGGCTGATCTGGACAATATTCGTAGAAAAACACCTAAATGCTGCTCCTCAGGAATTATTTTTTCTATTCCTATGCTGGCGATATGCATATCAGCAAGATGGATGCCCATATCAGCATTGCCTTCGTTTGTACAAATGACAAAACTTCCTGTATCGGCTATACCAAAATTCACACCTGAAATAGCCGCTTTCGATGACAGGAAGTATTTTCTTAGATGGTCACGCGCGATTTGTGTGAGTGTATCCGCATGATCAGTGAAAGGTATTTTCAGTTTTTCAGTAAAAATTTCTCCTATTTCTTTCTTTTTAAGGTGTATGGCTGGCAGTACTATATGACTGGGTTTTTGCTCCATCCACTGGATGATCCTTTCTCCTAGATCAGTATCGATCACTTCAATGCCTTTACTTTCCAAATAGGAATTAAGTCCGCATTCCTCAGTAAGCATTGATTTACTTTTAACAACGTAAGGAATTTGCTTTTCCTCCAAGAGACTCAATATTATGGAATTGTGCTCACCGGAATCATTGGCCCAGTGGACTTTTATGCCGTTTTGTAATGCGTTTTTCTCAAATTGCTCGAGGTATTGATCCAAATGCCCCAATGTATGTTCCTTGATCTGAGACGCATAGCCCCTTAACTTTTCCCATTCTTCGACCTGGTTAACGGCTTTGTCTCTATTCTGACGGACCCACCATAGTGTTTGGTCATGCCAGTCAGCATGAGGTTCATCCTTCAGGAACGCAGCGGCCTTTTTGGGATGATCATTCATAGTTTATAAAGTATTTCTGAAAAATGCATTACCTCAAGGTTATACCCTCTTTTTTTAATAATTCCTTCCAGGTGCATCAGGCAAGAGATGTCTGTACCTGTGATCACCTCTACACCATGATATATAAAATCCTCTACTCGGTCCTTACCCATTTTTACAGATAAGTCGGCTTCTTTGATGCTGAAGGTACCCCCAAAACCACAGCAATCATCCGGTCTTGAAACATCGACGATTTCCAAATCTTTTACCTGAGAGAGGATGGCTGAAAGGGTTGAAAAATCTTCTCCTGTTATTTCTGAAGGTTTTGCCAGACCGAGGCCTCTAAGTCCATGGCAGCTTTTCAGAATGCCTACCTTTCTATTAAATGAGGATTTTATCTTACCAATCTGATCAAATTTTACAAGGAATTCCGAAAGCTCATAAATTATCCCTTGAAAATTATCTGAAAACTGGTGTGGTTCTTTACATATAAGACGCAGCTGGCAGATGGAGCTACAACCATTTTGAATGACCCAAATATATTATGAAAGTGCCTTGAAGCATACCTGGCTTCATATTGATAGCCAGAATTAGCCAAAGGCTGTCCACAACAGGTTTGTTCAAGGGGGTAATGTAATGTAAAACCCAGAGAAGTCAGTAACTTCCAGGTTGCAACGCCAACCTTTGGATAATAATGATTGATGTAACACGGTATAAAGAGCCCGATATCCATCTCTAAAATTTATCCAATTGAATAATTTTCCCAGAGTTTGCAGATTCATATGAGGCCCATACCAGCTGAACCGTTTTAAAATTATCATCTCCCGTGGTTTCAGCTTTTCCACCTCGCAAGCCTTTCAATATATCTCTTTGTGCATCCACAATACTGGAATGGACAAAGATATTCAGAATCAATCCAATCGTATAATACGGGTTCAATTTTTAAATCGTTGATCCATCTTTTGTCGTCGTAACAATTTTAAAATCAGGATCAAGCCGTACCGATCCCCTGCTGCCTTCTATAAGGACAAGTGTTTGTGGAAAGACTTCCTTCTCCAGGATAGAAGCGTAAGACATTTCAGCGTAACAATGAGCGCCACTTTTCATTTTCATGAAAACATTTGCAACGTCCTCCCCCTTTATTCCTGGATTTATTGTTTGAATCTCACAATGAAGATTTGATACCTCACCCAGAAGGAACCGGCATATATCCAGAATATGAGAACCAATATCCGTCAATATAAACTGGTCTAATTCTGCCAGGAATGGCTGATTGTCAAATACCGGAAAAGCCGAGCAAAAGGATACCCGTCCTTTAAATACTTTACCTATTTTACCCGATTCGATGATTTCATTCACCCGCCGTATGGGTATCTGCCATCTGAAATTTTCATTGATAAACAATCGTACATTATTCTTCTTACAAATGTTCACCAATTCTCTGGCATCATCATAATTCGGAGCCATAGGTTTTTGACAAACCACATCCAATCCTTTTTTTGCAGCCATCTCCGAAACTGCAAATGCGTATCCCATCTGTGAGTATATCCAAAAATCGAGTTCCTCGTTTGCCAGTAAATCATCAGCATTATCATAACACCTGGGATTGCCTATTTTTTCAGCCAGCACATGGGCTTTCGATAGTGTGCGATTATAGAGCGCAACACATTCCACATTATCAAGCTCATACCATGCAGGTAGTTGAAAATGAGACCAAAACCCTGTCCCAAAAGCCGCAAATCTTAGTTTCTTCATAACTTAATCCTGTATATATTATAAATTGGTTCTCAAATTCTGACCTGAATTATCATTTGATAGTTGATTTTACAATTTTAATCTGAAGTCAATTTATTTATTAATTGACGAATGTCAGGGGATTTACAAATAAATATTTACGTAAACGATTACGATAAATCCTATCTTTATAAACAGTAATAACTTGATAGTTCTGAGATGCGGTTTGGCTTTTATAAATATGCTGATTTATTGAAATGAAGAAGAACCAGGTAAAATTAAAGGATATAGCAGAAGCTTTGGGGCTCACTGTTGCAACAGTATCGCGTGCTTTGCGGGATTCATATGAAATCAGCCCCGAAACTAAAAAAAAGGTTGTAGAACTGGCTAAATCACTAAATTATAAGCCCAATCCCCTGGCTGTCGGATTAAGGAAGAATAAGACATTTAATGTTGGTGTAATCATTCCAAGTTTATGGTATTATTATAACTCCGCTGCAATCACTGGGATGGAGGAAATTTTAGAAGATCACGGCTATAGCATATTGATCTGCCAAAGTGGAGAATCATATAAAAAAGAAGTTATTCAGGTTAAAAACCTGGTAGACTCAAGGGTAGATGCAATATTTGCATCGATTTCACAGTCAACCGTGAAACACGATCACTTTCTGGCAGCTCAGGAAGAAGGAATACCGGTTATATTTTTTGATCGGGCTCCGGATTATGAGGGATTTTCAAAAGTAGTTATCGATAATAAGCTTGCTGCAAAAAAAGCCATCAATCATCTCTTTGATAAAGGAAGAAAACAAATTGCATTTATAGCCGGGCCACAGATGCTGAAGATCTCACAAAGAAGATATTTGGGATACGAAGAAGTACATAAGGAATTTGGGATACCAACCCATGATGACCTAATCATCAATTGTAATTTTACTAAAAATATGGGTTATGAAGCCACTAAAAAGTTCCTGAAGAGAAATATTAAGATCGATGGCCTATTTGCCATTAATGACAGGACTTGCATCGGAGCAATTGCAGCTATTAAAGAAGCGGGATTCAGGATTCCTGAGGATATATCAGTAGTCGGTTTCAACGATGAACCAACCGTCCAATATCTTAATCCCCCACTGACAACCATCAGACAACCGGCTTATCAGATAGGACAGGAAGTAGCAAATCTGTTCCTGAAAGAAAAAGATAAGAGTATAATCAATTTAATTCCGACCAAGTTGTTCCTGGATACCGAATTGATCATAAGAAAATCAACTTGAATTCAAGCTGGGATTATTCCTTCCTTTATAAATCAGCTACTTAGTGAAAATGAATGATGAGATATTGTCAAAAAAGACTGCATTTACTTATCAGGCAATCTTTCTACGTAAACGATTACGCAATTAAAAGTGAGACTATTATAAGATGACGACCAAATCTTCTATACTTTTAAGTCTGAATTTTGAAACCAATAAAGATCATTCAGTTTATGAAAATACCATTTCATAGTTTTTTATCTTTACCTGTACATTAATTGTAGAATATTCACAACGATTAAAAAACAGCAAAAGCAATCGCTCCAAAAAAATAAAAGATGAGAAACCATTTATTTACCCGGATGATACCGGAATAAAACTAATTCATTATTTGAATTGTTTCAGGATTGATCCTGGTTCCGGATGTAATGAATGCAAATTATAGAGCTCCCGGAATATATAGATATTGATGAGTTTCTATCTATGGCTTAATTTACACGATCAATAAAATCTTCTGATATAATATGACTAAAAAATATTCATTTTTATTCAACTTTCTGGCAGTGATCATATTTTTCACTTACGCCTGTAATACATTAAAAACTCCTGAAATCGAAGTGCAACAATGGAAAGAATTTGAGATTGAATTTCAGTCGAATTCCGAATATTCAAATCCTTATACGGATGTAGAATTCTGGGTTGTATTTACCGGACCTGATGGTGAAGCGCTGAAAAGACCGGGATACTGGGAAAAGGATAACATATGGAAGGTACGATATGCCTGTCCAACTAATTCCGGCACCTGGAATTGGATAAGCTATGCAAACAATGAAGATGATGATGGCCTTCACGGAAAATATGGGACTTTTCAGGCAACAGATTATGCCGGGAAAATTCATTAATATCTCATGGTCTATTACAAATGTCTCCAGGAAAACGCAATTTGATCCATGCCGATGGAGAACCTTTTATGATGATTGGCGATACCCCATGGGCATTACCGTGGAGAGGAACCTATAAAACTGTAAAAACATATGCGCAGAATCGTCAAAAACTTGGTTTTAATACAGCTTTGCTGATGTCTTTAATGCCAGATAGAGGTGTGGACGGACCAAGAAACAGAACAGATCCCGGAGGATTTGATGTCGCATTTGAAGATCTGAAAGGCGGACACATAAATAATCCAAATCCTGATTATTTTATATATCTGGATTCACTCTGTTCTATACTGATAAGCCATGGTATAGTCCCTGTTTTTCAACCGGTATTTCATGGATTTGGCTGGAAAGGGAAGGAATTACTCGGGTGGAATATGGACCCATCTGAATATGCCAGATATTGCCGGTACCTTGTTGCGCGATATGGAGCCAGACCAGCCATGTGGCTTGTAGGTGCCGATAGCGATGGAAGATATCCAGGTATTATGGAGGGAGGTGAAGAGATAGAAAAATGGGACTGTTATCGTCAGCCGACCGGCTTACACTACTCGCCATTTGATGATGTCATTCCTGATTGGATGAATGAAGAACAAAAGCAAAACTATGAACCACATATGAACCGGACACACCAGGCATCCGACTGGCTGGATTTTCAATGGTGCCAGACGGGTCATGGCGGTGAGCATCTGCTTCATAAAGTTGCGCTGATGTACGATAACAAACCAACTAAAGGCGTGGCAAACGGTGAACCTACCTATGAAGGTATTCGTGACACTATGAATGGTGCTGGCTGGTGGCAAGGTCATGAAGCCTGGAGTCAGTTTTTATCGGGAGGTACCATGGGGGTAGTATATGGTGCAGGTGGACTATGGAACTGGAAACTTCAACCCAATGAGCAGGGTTGGGAAGCATGGGCGAACTCCAATGTCTCCTGGAATGAAGCAATAGATCTGCCCGGAGCCAGGTATGTGGGTTATCTGGGTAAAGCAATGGAAGGATTGGATCTTACTGATGTAGAGAAATTTCCGGGGCTAGCTGAAGGCAATCTTTGTCTCGCCAAACCTGGCAAACTTTTTATTGTATACTTACCGGAGGGCGGCCGGGTAAAAATAAAGGAATTGCCGGAGCAAGGGATTTATAAATGGTTCGATCCGGTCAATGGCAAGTTTATCTCAGATGGAGAAATCGATACATCTGTTTCTGATTTTAATTCACCCCTGCAGGACCCTTCCGTATTGATTATAACGAATTAATATTTTTGAGTTTCATTTAAATAACTACGGGATTATCATAGTTATTTGTTTAAATCTCATTTTATATTTTCCTATTCTAAACATCCATGATGATCCCATTTGTCAGGGAATACTGGCGTTGAATATTATATACAGGAAATTATATTGGCATAATTTATTGTGAGGTTAATTTCAGGTAAATTGAAATGGAATCAGATACAAGTGGATGGTTTCTTATGGTCATTTGTCCGACAAAATCGTATCGTATATTTTAAAATTCTCTGTTTAACCATTTTACTAATTCCTTATCGAATTTTCTGACTTTGTTCCAGCTGAGGTGTATGGCCACTTTTTTCGAAAAGAATATATGTGAAATCAGGGATACTTTTGTACTCCGTATTCCAAAGTGTATAAGGGATTACATAATCATATTTACCAAGCGCTACAAATACCGGAATTTGAATTTCTGGAATGTTCGCGAACATATCATAATCTTCAAAAACTTTGGTAAACAAGTGCTGTGTGACTTCTGAATGAACGGTCATACCATCCCACAACCAGTTGGCATCATAATAAGGGTCGTACCAATATTGCGGGGCCGCCTTGTTATAATCGGCCGCAGCTTCTTCCTTCCCTGTCAATCGGTCAAGCTCATTTATCTTCCCCCAGTTTTCCTGCTGGATGGCTTTTCTTTCATCCGAAGCAGTTGCCCATAAATCTGCGGACTTTTTTTCAAAGCTTTCATTGCCCCATAGTGCCGGTGAGCCAATAACAATTAATGCCGAAACCTTGTCCTGATGCTTTTTTACATATTCCATTGCGATGGTCCCGTGGATGCTATGTCCCATAATTATCGGTTGTTCAAGCCCCAGTTCCTGCCTGATCTGCTCTACATCTTCTACAATGCTAGCAATGTTTACTTCATCGAGGTTTTCAGGTTCATACCCTTTGGCGAACCATTTCAAATCAACAAAATACATTTTAAGGTGCTTCCTGAGGTTTTCCGAAAAAGTTTTCGGATAGTAAACGGATGAACCAATTACCAGGCAGGGCTTTCCATCTCCTTCAATAACATAATCTAACTGCGAATCATCAATCATTATGCTTCCGCTTTTATTATTTCCTTGTGAAAAGGTATTTGTACTTATCAGAAGTGCTATTATTAATAAAGAAAACTTCATATGATTTCGTTTAATTTCGTTGACATATTTATGGCAAATACCGATTATTTCTAAACTTGATATAAGAGTAAATTCCAATTCTTGTATAGAATTCTCTCGGCAAATATAAAATGGTTTGTTTTGTTTTTATTTCCATCATCTAAATCCGAATTTAAAACATTATTCGCGATATTGACATTTCTTATTACCTGAAAGTCATACATCCGAATAAAAAAAATCAGCATCATTTTCAAAAGCGTATTTAAGTCCATTTTCCAGATCAATAGGCTCGGCGGTAAATACTTTTAAGGCAATCCCGGATTTATAATCATAAGATGGATTTGATAAACAAAATATCCCAGGATATTAGTCTTTCATCTATCCGGAATTTCTTAAAATAATATAATAAATGTATCTTGCCATACTCCCAAAAAGGCAGGTGTAAAATTAGGTTTTTAGAAAATCAAACAGCACATTTGTTTCAGACGCAACCCCAGCGTTATGTATTTTTTGAGGTAGCAAAAATTAACTTTTAGGATCATGAAAAATAAGAATCTTTTTAAAAACCTGGAATTGTATTTATTATTGATTTTTCTCACAATTAATTTGACGGGGATATGTCAAACCACAAATCCCCTCCCCTCTCAGACCTTTGGCCCCAATGTATCCTTAAAGGCAGGTGATGCCTTACCATCAACCGGCATGGAACAGATGCCACCTCAGATTGTCAATGTCAGCACAGTAGCTCCTGATATACTTTGTATCGAAATTGAGGCTTGCCGCATACTGCCATCAATACAGATTCCTTATCAACCAGATTCATCAGATGTTGTCAGAGTGGGCGATTATAATAATCTTGGAGAGAGCAGGAGCATTTACGTTGTACGAAATGGATTTCCACTGGGGAGCCTCGTAGGAACAGACCGCAAGACCATAATGCTGTATGAAAGGATTGCAGGGAAACATTTAAATACAAAAGTGGCAGATAATACGAGTAGTTATCTGATCAGTTCTCCAGGTGACAATAATTACAGCGTACCTATATCTCCGGATAAGGTTTGGCGTAAAACCAAACCCACCAATTGGACGACTTACCGGGAATTTGACACCGTACAATTTTATACAGCAAAACATTACCTGTATTTGAAACTTCCGAATTCACTGATAGATGGTCATGCTTATCTCATCAGCCTTCCTGAACTGAATCTTAAGCGATCTGCAATCTACTATGTCCACGACCCTGCTTACGTTCGTAGTGACGCAGTGCATGTATCACAAATTGGATTTCGGGCAGATGATCCGGATAAAAATGCTTTTCTATCTGTATGGATGGGAAACGGAGGAGGGTACACCTATCCGGAAAACATGGAGTTTTATCTGATCAATGAAAAAACAAATGAAAAGGTTTTTACAGGAAAAGCTGTATTGCAATGGAAAGGAAGCGATCCTGAGGGAGTTGGTTCAAACATAAACCACAGCCTTACTGATGTAATGCGCCTGGATTTCAGCAGTTTTAATGTACCCGGCCGTTACCGGGTATGCGTGGAAGGAATCGGATGCGGTTATCCATTTAATATTGACGAAGTAAGCACATGGAAACATGCTTTTGAATTATCCATGAAAGGACATTTCAACCACCGCAGCGGTATACCAATGCATCCTCCATATACTGATTTTGTACGACCCCGAAGTTTCCATCCGGCTGATGGCATAAAGGTGTATCAATCTTCCTGCTCACTTTTAAACAGTGGAAACGGCCTGAATGCACTGGGTACCGACAAGGATAATTTTGGCAATCTGGTTGCTGGCAAGACCGATGAACTTGTACCTGAGGCCTGGGGAGGAACTATGGATGCCGGAGACTGGGACAGACGGATCAATCACTTATATACGCCAAGGCATTATTTGGAATTAATAGAACTTAATCCTGGTTATTTTAAGGACCTATGTTTATATATTCCTGAATCGGGAAACGATCTGCCTGATGTTCTGGATGAGGCAATTTACGGGATAGATATCTACCGGC
>CAWGCL010000001.1:35000-254545 GCA_963820995.1 uncultured Cytophagales bacterium
TTTTGCCAATCGTGGGTGATAAACCTATGGCTATTGGCGAATGTTCTAAAATTCCAAGTTCAGATATGCTAAACAATCAACCGAGGTGGACCTTTTTTATGCCCTGGGCAGAGCTTGTCAAGAAAGCAAATACTGTTGAGGAAATTAATACTATACAATGATCCGCGAATAATTACACTCGACGATATGCCAGGTTGGTAAATTGATCATATTATATCTATGTGGAATAGATGCGGTATTTATTTTAATGGCATTTACAAGGATTTTATCCCCAAAGCATAAGGATAGGACAAAAAAGAACCGGACAACTTTGACCATAATTTGTTCCAATTCCCGGCTAGAAATACAATTATATTTTCTTATATTGGATTATAAGTATCTGTGGCACCCAAAGTTCTAACTATGAATCTATTTAGTAAAGATTTCAAAGTAAAAAAGAAACATTACTTTACCTATAATCTAATTATAGGAATTGTCTCAGGGATAAACATATTCTTCTTCCCTGACTCTGTACATACTTTTATCTTATCTCTGATAGCTTATATTATATTTATTACATTAACCGCTGGCAGGTTGCGGTACTTAAACGATGATCCTAAATACGGTACAATCTTCCTTGCTGTTCTTTATTTAGTTTTTATATTGATGTTTGCAATGTATCAACTATATATTGATGATTTTAAATTATTCCTGATAATTGGATCCATACCTGTAGTATTTATAAATGTGGTTTTTTGGCATTGTGTTCTTTCCAGAAGAATTCAAATTAAAGATCAATAAAAATACAAACAGCAAATGACAGTGAAAGGCTGGACGGCTTTCTCAAAAATTCATTCGGGCATACATTTTCATAGATTAAATTTAAACCTTTGTTAAGTCGTTATTCCCGGATTATGATTAGATCCGGCACCCGATTAAAAATAAACATCAAAAAGTCAGGATCTCTTTTCTGATCCCGAAATTATGGATTATCTAAATGAAAATTATCCTGATACAGGGACTATGCCATCGATAATTTCCTTAAGTTCGGCTCTCACTCTTCTAAGGTCATATTCTCTTTGAAGATTCATCCAAAATTCGGGAGACGTGCCAAAAAATTTGGAAAATCGCATAGCAGTATCAGCGGTAATTCCCCTTTCCCCCTTGATAATAAGACTAATACGTGTTTGTTGCACTCCTATTGCTTTTGAGAGCTTATATGCCGTAATACCTAATGGTTCAAGAAATTCTTTTTCCAATATTTCACCCGGATGTATATTTGCGATTTTTCCCATAATAATTATTTTAATGGTAATCAGTAATACTAACACTCTTAACTTGGCCACCGTTCCATAGGAAAATGATTCTCCATTGCATATTAATGCTAATTGAATGGTAATCCTTAAGGTTTCCCTTCAGAGCATGCAGCCTGTTAGAAGGAGGAATACGTAAATCATTCAAATTATGGGCAGCATTCAACATAAAAAGTTTTCGCAAAGTAATTTTCACTATTGGGGTACTCCATTTCCTTGTTTTTTCTCCATTCCATACCTTTTCGGTTTCTGTACAGCTGAATCCAACAATCATTTATAACTAAATATACGTTAAAGATACTATTTATGTTCGATACTATCTTAAATGGATACTAAAAAAATTTTCATTGTATAAGAAAGGAAGTGGCTTTTTTTTTTTTTTTTTTTTTTTTTTTTTTTTTTTTTTTTTTTAAAAGTGTGAAATGAATTTGACAAATTTAATTTATTTAAAAAGAACCCTAAGTTCCGATTGTTTACCATCTTCAGATCTCACTTTAATAATTGCCTCACCGGATTTCCCGGGAATGCTTCTCAAAACCACAATAGCTTTTCCATAAAAGAGTGGATGTGTTTTATCCGTAAAAACATCATGCCCCATCGCATCACCATTGGCCACCCCCATCATTTTTGCCGAACCTTCAACCATAATTTCCAGATTATCCATTGCTAAAGGACAAACCCTGCCTTCCGCATCAACCATTTCAACCTTAACATAACATAAATCCATTCCATCGGCTTTCATGGCTTGCCTGTCGGGAGTCAATTTAGGTTCGTAGGCTCCCCTACTGTATGCACCACAGACTCCCCAATAACTTCTCCGTTTTTATACGCGACAGCCTTGATCTCTCCCGCCTCATAGGGTACATCCATCCACCTTAACCGATAGGCGTCAACGATCTCAAAATATGGATCATCAGCATTATCTCCCGTAACAGAATAATCAATGCCTTTTGCAATTTGCTCGAGGTTTTAACCTGGTCCGGATCTATCTTCTTCCTTCTGCCAAGACTCTTTCCATTTAAAAACAGTTCTGCTTCATCTCCATTCGTATATAGTACAACCGGGATGTTTTCTCCTTCATGTCCTTCCCAATTCCAGTGAGGGGCCAGGTAAACCGTGTTGTCAGTCTGATGCCACAAACTTCTATAATTGTAATAACTGTCTTTAGGGAAACCTGCCAGATCAACAATTCCAAAATAGCTGCTCCGTGCCACGTGTCCTTCCTCTGTTTGTGCAAACATTTTGCCAGGCACATAAGGTGTTGGTTCCCCAAGATAATCAAAGCCTGTCCATACAAATTCCCCGGCAACAAATGTATCAATTCTCATATATTCAAATTCATGCTCCGGGATATCTGACCATGGAGCGGCTGTCAGCATATAAGCAGTGATGTCTCCATCATTTTTCCAGTCGGTTTTTGAATTTGTCGGGGAAAGTTTATATGCGCCACGTGTGCCAAAAGCAGATGCAGATTCACTGTAGATGATTGGCATTTCCGGGTAAGCCTTCCGGGTTGTGTTATACCTGCGACCGTAATTCCAACCGGATGTCTCCAAAGCATCCAGGATCTGCTTTCCATCCTCTGAAGCTGAAGGAACATGGCAGCCCATGGTTGTTGGTCGTGTGGCATCATAATTTTTAAAATACTTAACCATATTGGCTATATGCTCTGCGGCACGTCCATCACTATCCGTCAGAAGATCACCTATCTCATTACCGATAGACCACAAAAAGACACTGGGATGATTTCTGTCCCTTAAAACAAAATTTTTCACTTCAGCTTCGGCATAATTATCGACATATTCCCCCGTTGAACATTGAACACCCGCTGTTGGCCCATACTTATCGAAAAGTTCATCGAAAACAATAATTCCCATGCGGTCACACAGATCCAGGACCTCAGGTGCACAAGCATTGTGGCTTGTCCTTAAGGCATTCACGCCCATTTCTTTCATGATCTCGAGCTGACGCTCCATCGCACGAGGGAAAAAAGCCGCCCCAAGAGGTCCCTGATCATGGTGCATATTTACCCCATAGAGCTGTACTCGTCTGCCATTCAGATGGAATCCGTCATCAGCCGTCCATTCAAAAGTTCTTATTCCAAATGTAGAAGTATCCCGATGGATCTCTTTTTTTCCATCAAACAGGCTTACAATGCATGTATATAGCTCAGGATGTTCAATATCCCAGATTTTCGGATTTTCTATTTCAATATCGAAATTTGAATTTGTAATATCTCCATTTCGGCAGGACACCATTTTACTCATGGATATTACTTCATTTCCCGACGGATCAATGACAGTAATTTTTAAGTTGATTTCTTTATCTGCCGAAGCGAGATTCGCAACTTTTATATCCGCATTTACTCTTGCTTTCTGATCGCTGACTTCCGGTGTGGTTATATAAATACCCCAAACTGGAATATGAACTGGTTCAACGATCCGCATACTGACTTTTCTGTAAATCCCGGCACCTGGGTACCAGCGTGAATAATGTTCCCTGGTATCCGCATGAACTGTTAATACATTTTCAGCCCCAAAAATTGCAGCTTCAGTAGCATCTATCCAGAAAGAATTATATCCATATATCCATGAACCAACTAACTGCCCGTTTAAATACACTTTCGGATTGGCCATAACCCCGTCGAATAAAAACTGAAGTCTTTTCCCTTCTGCTTCAGAGGGAAGTTCAAAGGTTTTACGATACCACCCCTCCCCTTTCCATGGCAATTTACCAGTGTTTCCTGCTTCAGTAGGATCCCCGAAAGGCCCATAGATAGCCCAATCATGGGGTAGGTCAACATTTTCCCATGAGGCATCATCAAATTTAGTGTAGATAGCTTCTTTTTGGTCACCTTTAGCGAATTTCCAGCCGAAATTGAATTCAGTATTCCAGTCAATATTTGCTGATGAGTCTTTCTCTGAAGTACAGGTGATGAAAAAAATTAATAAAAGTCCAAAAGTAAAAATTTTGTAAAAGTGTTTATATAGGTTCATTCGTATAAAATAAAAAGTTGAAGAATAAAAATACTTCATTTAATTAACATTCCGAATGTATGAGTTTCAGGACTTTAAAATTTATAGTGAAAACTTTTTGATCCATCGCCAATAGATTAGATAATTTTGAATTAATTAGGATAAGAAGAGTATATTAAAATAAAAATCAGCACTGCAGAGTATAGGTATCAAAATTTTTGAGAAGCAATTCTCAATTATATATATTAGAATTCTTATTTGCAGATTGCTATGATATCAGAATCCAAACGTACTCTTGCAGCAGTTATGTTCACGGATATAGTGGGCTATACAGCAATGATGCATTCTGATGAGGATTTAGGATTTTAAAAATTATTTAAACAACAGAATTATGAGATACCAATTCATTTTTTCAGCTGTTATTTTTCTTCTTTTACTATCGGTTTGTACTCCCCGATCTCCCAGGTCGACGACTTTCAATCCTATGTAGAATCAAGAAATGACGATCTACGCCTGAGCACCTATGTTACAGCCCATGCCGTTGAACAGCTTCTTTCCACTGTAGAAGGCAGGCGGGAAGCTCTGTCCATATTAAAGGCAAATGGCATTAATAAGTTATATGTTGAAGTCTATCGAAGCGGTCTGGTCGTATCACCAGATCTTCTTCAGGATGTAACTGAGTTTTTTACACAAAATGGATTTGAAGTTGTAGGTGGGATTGCAACAGTACCGGGCACTGATTTCGGGGTAAGACAGGAAGCCCGTTACGGATGGTTCAACTGGCAGAATGAAAAAACACAAATGGACCTCCGGAAAGTTATGGAAGACATTGCACCTATTTTTGAGTCTTTCATCGTCGACGATTTTCTCTGTACAGCGGATACAAGCATTGAATCAAAAGGAAGCTAAGGGGGAGAGATCCTGGTCAGAATATCGCCGGGACTTATTGACTGAGCTACAGACTACCCTGTTTATTGATCCCCTAAGGAAGGTTAATCCGGATGTCCATATGATCATCAAATATCCTCAATGGTACGACCGGTTTCATCTTTTTGGTTATGATGTAGTACGTGAGACGGCACTATATGACCAGGTCTGGGTAGGGACTGAAACCCGGAATATGAATACCCAACGATTCGGATATGTTCAACCCTATGAGGGTTTTGTGAATTATCGCTGGCTGGCATCAGTTTCCGGCAATAAGATTGGTGGGTCCTGGTTTGATCATATTGAATGTGACCGGAATGATTTCATTGAACAGGCCTGGCAGTCTGTCCTTGCAGGATCACAGGAATTGTGCCTGTTTAATTATTTCAATATAATCAATGGCCATGAAGGGCATCATTTGTTAAGAATGGACTATCATCATCTGGCCGATCTCGCAAAAACTGTTAAGGACTTCCCAGTTGAGGGAGCATTTGCTTACAAACCGCCCAATAGTGATGCAGGCGGGGATCTTTATATTATGGATTTCATAGGGATGTTTGGAATTCCACTGGTGCCAGTTTCTCAGTATCCGGATGATGCAGAAGTGATTTTTTTACCTACCCAGGCAGCAGCAGATATGGATATTTATAGTAAAATTCATAAATCTCTTCAAAATGGGGCCAGGATAATTGTTACTGCCGGATTCCTGGCCTCAGTCCAAAATGGAACTGAATTGTCCAATCTGGCAGGTATCGCCACACCTATCGTCTCAAAACCGATGAAAGCACAAGAAATAATTACTGATAACCAGACTATCAAAATGGAATTACCTCTGGAAATAGAAACCAACTTTTCTATTGGCACTGCTGAGGTTCTGTTGGAAGCTCTTGTGGAAGGGGTAAAAGTTCCATATCTGACCGGAAATAAAGACAATAATATCTTTGTTCTGAATACACATACTTTCTCACAGACCGATTTTGACGCTGTTGGAGAAGTATTGCTTTGTCCGAATCCATTGGGAATGCTAAAACTACCGGACGAGTGGGCCAATGCGATTCGTGAGGTGTTTAATACACCACTGAATCTTCATATGGACGCTCCCGTAAAGGTTTCTCTTCAGACCCTAGGCAATGGAGATATTGTATTGCACAACTACAACGATGGTAAAATTGAGGCCCGACTCAAAGTGACAATAGGTCAATATATTGATGTGATTACAAAAAAAGAAGTACCTATAGAAAATGGCACTGCTATTTTGAACATGCCAGCCAGATCGAGGGTATGGTTGAAACCGCAGTAGAATTGATTTGTTTTTTGCCTGTTTTCAGGGTGTCTTATCTGGCCGTAATCTCAAAAAAAAATAGTACAACATTACTCACTAACCCTTCAACAGATTTTTCCCTGATTTAAGGTGATTGATTGCCAGCCTCATCTTTACATTAATCTTATCTTTACCTAAACTTCACCTATTAATCGAATTCGCAATGCTTATATGGTTTATGATTAACTATAATTCTAAATCATAGATAAACATCTGCTCACCTTTGCTGTCCAAGGTCTTTGTCCTCTTCCCTTCCGGATCTATTATTCCCGATCTTGCATTTATCTCCTTAGTTCCATGCGCTGCGTTGACTTCAATGATGGGCATTTTAAGGGTTTTAGCCCATAATTCAACAGATGCTTCATGGAAATTCTTATAGGTTAAATTCGTGCCGGAATTAATTATATGAAAAATGACCTTAGCCCCTGCTTCCTGCATCTTCCAAGGAAGATATGGATTTGGAGTGGTCGTATATCCCGGAGTCGCCCATAAATCATTACAAATCAAAATGCCAAACTCGACATCATTTACCGAAAAGGTTTTTACACTACCCTGAACATATTCCATCATTTCCCCCGTACCAGGATTTTCTAAAGGACTACAAGTCAATATTTTAGAATATGCCCCGATAAATGTCCCATCGGGTAAATATACCCTCGCCTGATTATAACAATATTCTTTCCCACTAATGGCCTCTTTATAGCAAGTTCCTAAAATAAGACCAATGTTTAATTCCCTGGCTACTTCCTGAACCCTTATCAAGGATTCTTTCAGTTCATTCCCATCGAATTGCGAGGTATACCCGGATAAAGAACCTTCGGGAGTGATTAAGAAATCAACATTCTGGTCTTTCAGGCTATTCAGATTTCGAATAATAGTTGCTTCATTTTCTTCGATATTATTTGACACATCCATTTGTAATCCGGCGATCCTCAAATTTCCTTGTGCCATTGCAGTAATACTCATGATCGTAAAAAGGAATAATAGAAATAACTTTTTCACCATTTCCATGATTAGTTTATAACCGAAAATAGGTTTCATTGAATAATAATCCTAGGAAAGTGCATGATATTGATTTTTGCCAACAAAAGAAAATTACATCTTACACAAGAATGATTTAAATTAGCTTCAAATATTAAACTGGTACTATGACATCCTTAATCTCCTAAATTTGTTTACAATATGAACCCACCAACATTCCTTCGAATTTTTGTGATATTCTTTTTATGCGGAATTTCAACTTCCGGATTTGGCAATATCCCTGATGAAGAACAAAAGCCAAACATCATTCTGATCTTTGCTGATGATTTAGGCTGGGCTGAACTTCCACAGTATGGATATCAGAAAATTGTTGCCCCTGCAGGCTTCCAGATTTTCGGAGATATTAAAATGCCTAATATTGATCGGCTGACCAAAGAAGGCACTTTATTTACTAATTTTTATGTGGCAGCACCTACTTGTACACCAAGCCGTGCAGGATTAGTCACGGGACTGTGCCCTTCCCGAACCAAAATGCATGCTCCTATTGTCAGAAACCTGGAATTCAATGCAGAAAGAGGCATTCCAAATCACCTGGATTACAACCTGCCAACAGTTATGAACTCATTAAAGGATAATGGTTATAAAGTTGGCCATTTTGGCAAATGGCATTTGGGTATTACAAAGGATAACAGCGCACCATTTATAGAGAAATATGGGATAGACGAATATTCAGCTTGCCTGATTGGGAGTAATCCCTACGAACAATCCACCGAAGCTATTATTGATCGCTCCATTGATTTTATTCAAAAGAACAAGGAGAAACCATTCTATATCAACGCCTGGTTGTACGAACCACATGCACCCCTGTTTCCTTCTCAAGAAGATATTGACATTTACTCCAATATGGATCGCGCGGAAGGGAACTATCGGGATGCCATGCTCATTTGGTATTCCGTTTTGACACGTATGGACAGACACATTGGCCGCCTGCTCACAGCACTGGATGAATTGAATCTGACGGAAAATACAATAGTTATTTTCACAAGCGATAACGGCCCGGAATCAAGCGCAATGCCCCATACCGCAAAATATGGCAGCGTTACAGCCGTTGCCGCCGGACCATTCCGGGGAATTAAGCGAAGTTTATACGAAGGAGGAATAAGAGAGCCGTTTATTATTCGCTGGCCGGGTAAGGTACCTGAAAATACGGTAGATGATGAATCAATAATTGGAGCCGTAGATCTGTTCCCCACATTTTGTGCATTGAGTAATACCGATATTCCTGAAGGTATTGATGGCGAAGATGTTTCCGAAATATTTAATGGCAAATCTTATACAAGAAAGCATCCATTAACCTGGGAAATACGCTTTCCGGTTTATGGGAAAGTCAATGATATGAGCCCAAGGCTTGCCTTAAGGGATAAGGAATGGAAATTCCTGATGAATCCATCCATGAACAGAGTAGAGTTATACAATGTCGCAGAAGATCCGGGAGAGGTCGATAACCTGGCAAAGGAAAATCCTGCGCTCACGAAGGAATTCACTAAATATCTCCTGGATTGGCAAAAAACACTCCCTGAAGGACCCATTCATAAAGATGCCGGTGAAAAAGTGTATAGCTGGCCATCAAAGAGCAGAGACTGAAGAAACAATAAGCACCGGAATAATTCTTCCAATAAGAACTTCTCGAACATGTTACCTTTTTGCACCTTCTTAGGCCAGATTGGATGCAATAAAACTTACTAATTTACAATCTGAAAGGGGGCATCTACTTCTATGAGCTTGCAATTCCTTCCGAGCTTCTTCTAAAAGCTTTTTCTTCTGACCGCTGATTCAGGAGTAGATAATTTCAATGAAGTTATGGTTTCTGTTACGACCATAGATACTTCGCCCTCATTATCCATTTATTATCAGCTGGTATCACATACCAGGGTGCCCAGGGGGTTGCTGTTGCATTTATGGCATCCTCAAAAGCCTCCTGATACTTATCCCACTTCGATCGTTCCACCAGGTCAGATTCAGAAAATTTCCAGTGTTTTTCAGGATCATTTAACCTTTCAAGGAAGCGGTTCTTCTGTTCTTCTTTTGACACATTCAAGAAGAATTTCAGGATCAAAGTATTGTTTGCTAATAAGTGTTTTTCCAGATTGTTGATATCTTCATACCTTCCAATCCAGAAGGACTCATCCACATTCTGATCACTTAAATTGGCCTGAAGAAATTCCGGATTCACTTTTACAACGAGCACTTCCTCATAGTAAGACCGGTTGAAAATTCCGATACGGCCAAACTCCGGCATTTTTCTTGTATACTTCCATAGATAATTATGATCAAGTTCTTCGGACGAAGGTTTTTTAAAGCTGAACACCTGGCATCCCTGTGGATTAACACCGGACATCACATGTTTTATGGTACCATCTTTTCCGGCTGCATCCATCGCCTGGAAAATAAGTAAGAGGGCATATTTGTTGCCAGCATAAAAAGTTTCCTGAGCATCACTGAGTTCTTCAAGATTTTTTTTTAGTATTTTTTTAGCCCTTTTTCTCAGCTTCTCTTCTCCCAATTCCTTTATTTCTTCTAACTCCGGCCCAGGTAGTATCATGATCCGATAACTTGAAAGTATTTTTCCTTTCGATTTTGCATCGGTCAATGATTTCCTGAATCAATTGATCTCTGGCTTCTTTTTTCATGGTTTCAGTGGTTTATTTAATAACTATAATGCATCGTCTGAATAGACGAGCCTAATAAAATCAAATTTATCAGATATAAACTTGAAAACCACATTTAAATGGGTGTAAAATAGATGTAGGTTGGATGTGAAGCTGAGACGAATGCTATAAATCACCATTATTATTTAACAGGCTTAATATATCCATGCAAAATGCCTCTGAAAAACTATATTTTTTATAAATTGAAGCATTTCCGGATATTATGCCTTATAGCTATTTTTTAATGACGGGCTTAATTGGTTTTTTTGACATTTTACATCTCGATATTATTTAAAACAGAAATACTATGAAATATTTTTTAACCGCTTGCATTTTGTTATTTACCTTCCAGGGATTTGCTCAAAGTCTGGAAACCTATGACCATACGGTCGAATATAAAACCAATCCGATGGGTATCGACACCCAGGAACCGCGTTTCAGCTGGAAAATTAAAAGCGAAGGAACGAACATCATGCAGACATCCTATGAGTTGCAGGTTGCAGGAGCTGATTCATTTACGGAACTCCTATGGGAAACAGGGGAAATTTCGTCCGACCAATCCATTTTAATTCCTTATAAGGGATCAGAACTATCTTCGGGAACAAAATATTTCTGGAGGGTTCGGATAAAAGATAATAAGGGAAACAGCTCTTCCTGGAGCACACAAGCCTCCTGGGAAATGGGCCTTTTAAATGCTTCCGACTGGACAGCAAAATGGATAGAGCCAAAACAGGAAGAAATACCCAATGGTCCGGCATTATTTGTTCGTAAAAATTTCACACTGGATAAGGCGGTCATTAAGGCAAGGGCCTATGTAACGGCCCATGGTATCTATGAGCTTTCCATAAATGGTAAAGTAGTCGGTGACGAGGTATTTACCCCAGGATGGACAGTTTATGACAAAAGGTTGCAATACCAGGTTTACGATGTAACAGATCACCTAAAATCAGGCAAAAATGCCATTGGGGCCGAATTGGGAGATGGCTGGTACCGGGGATACCTGGGCTGGCAGGATAACTGGGGCGTTTATGGTAAAAAACTGGGACTGCTTTGCCAGATAGAAGTGACATTTGAAGATGGCAGCACCACAATGGTGATAACCGATGCGGACTGGAAAAGCGCCAATAGTGGCCCCATCACTATGAATAGCATTTACGACGGCGAGACCTACGATGCTTCCAAGGAACTGGATGGCTGGAACCAGCATAATTTTAAGGATGCGGATTGGGCTCCTGTTGAAATTGCCGATTATTCCTTTGAAAACCTGATCGCTACGGAAACGGTACCTATAAGAAAAATACAGGAATTGAAACCTGTTAAGATCTGGACCACACCCAATGGCACACTGGTAGCGGATATGGGACAAAACATGGTAGGATGGATCAAATTAAAAGTTAAAGGCAAAAAAGGGGATGAGGTAGTCTTACGGTATGCGGAGGTAATGGACAAGTATGGTGAATTCTATACGGTAAATCTTCGGGCAGCCAAAGCCACAACAAAATATATTTTGAAAGGAAAAGGGACAGAAATTTATGAACCTAAATTTACCTTCATGGGATTCAGGTATGTGGCCATAGAGGGTTTCCCTGGAGAATTGACATTAGATGATCTGACCGGTGTAGTCATCCATTCTGACATGAAAGTTACCGGAAGTTTTGAAAGTTCAAATCCTCTTCTCAACCAATTGCAGAGTAACATTCAGTGGGGACAAAAAGGCAATTTCCTGGATGTACCAACCGATTGTCCACAAAGGGATGAACGCCTTGGATGGACAGGAGATGCACAGGCTTTTGTAAGTACAGCGGCCTATAACATGGAAGTAGCAGCATTCTTTACTAAATGGCTTAAGGATCTTTCCGCCGAACAGGCAGAAAACGGGATG
The DNA here is from genome assembly GCA_963820995.1 of uncultured Cytophagales bacterium. GTDB lineage: Bacteria > Bacteroidota > Bacteroidia > Cytophagales > Cyclobacteriaceae > JAGTVG01. Next base: position 47,087 of record CAWGCL010000001.1, read on the forward strand.
GTCCCTGTCGTGATCCCCAACGTAATTCACAGCCAGGAATCCAGTACTGGATGGGGCGATGTGGCCACCATTGCTCCCTGGACCATTTTTCAGGTATATGGAGACAAGCGAATACTTGAAACCCAGTACGCTTCCATGAAAGCCTATACAGACTATATGGCAAACCGGAAAAATGTTCCCTGGAAAGGATTTGGAGATTGGCTGTATTATAAACCTGAGATCACCCAGCATACGGTTCCCGACGGACATACCAATCAGGACCTGCTTATAAAAGCCTTTATCGCCTACTCAGCCAAATTGGTAGCCCTGACTGCAGAAGAATTGGGAAAACAGAAGATGCTGAAAAATATCAGGCACTTTTTGAAAAAACAAAGAAGGAGTTCGTCAATGATTTTGTGACCCCTTCCGGCCGGATCATATCTGACTCCCAGACTTCCTATGTGCTGGCACTGATGTTTGACCTCCTGCCTGAGGACTTAATTCCAAGATCTACAAAGTTTCTGGTCGATAATATAAGGTCAAGAAACAACCATCTTTCTACGGGATTTCTTGGAACCCCATACCTGTGTAAAGTACTCTCCGATAATGGGCAATTAGATGTAGCATACGATCTTGTTATTACAGGAAACCTTCCCTTCCTGGTTATATCCTGTCAAGATGGGCGCCACCACCATCTGGGAACGATGGGACGGTCAGAAGCCAGATAGTACCTTCCAGGATCCCGGCATGAATTCCTTCAATCACTATGCATATGGAGCTATTGGGGACTGGATGTATAAGGTAGTCGCAGGATTGGATATTGGCAAACCCGGATATAAGCATATTTTAATCCAGCCAAAGCCGGACAGCCGTTTGAAATATGCCAAAGCCCAACTGGAAAGCATGCACGGTATGATCAAATCGCAATGGGAAATCAAAGATGGGCATCTATTCATAGAAACTGAAATACCTGCTAATACAACAGCAACCATTACCCTTCCTAAATCTGCAATTAATAAAGTGACCGATAAAGCTACCGGTAAAAACATAACTGAAGTGTATGAAAAAATCACAACACAAGGTGAGGATGTGTTGATCGAGGTAGGTTCCGGAACGTATGGCTTTGAATATGCAACAAGTTTAGCCGTGATTCCAGGAAAAGAAGACATCAATGAACTGAAAACACTGCTAGGAACGCTTGAAAAAAAGGAAACAAATGAATTGCTGAAGAAGCACTTTGCGTCTGTAAGAATGATGATGGACGACCAGACTCACGAAATAGCCTGGACGCAACAGGACAGTCTCCGTGCATCCAATGTGTTGAATTTCTTTCAAAATGAAGGGGCCAGGTGGGAAACTTATGCTGAGGGTCCAAGACCACTGATGATGAGCCTTAAATCCCCTTCTGACGGAAAAAATACTTTTTACTGGTTGATTCTGCCCAAAAACTTTGAACCCGACAAAGAGGATTATTCCCTGTACGTGGAATTGCACGGAAGTGGAGGTGGAAAAAATAATAACCCCAGACAGATGCTGTTTTACCCTTTGCAACCGGAAGTTAAAGGCGTTACAAACCAGGGTTACAGAAAAGAAGGATTGATGGTACATCCCTGGGGAAGGGGCGATAAAGGGTACAGGGACCAGGCAGAAACGGATATTTTTGAATGCCTGGACCATTTTGACAATCTTTTTGAAACGGATCAAACCAGGCAATACCTTTATGGTTTTTCCATGGGAGGAGGTGGCACCTTCCACATCGCTCAGAAAAGTATGGATCGATGGACTGCCATAGGCATGTATTCTGCTGCACTTAAAGAAGTTACTTTAGAAGAAGCCAGTAAATTTAAGAACATGCCGGTATGGATCGTATGGGGAGAAAAAGAATGGCTGGCGGATGTGAACCGGAAACTGAAAGACTACTTCCTGGAAGCTGGTGTCAATATAAAATGGGCCGAAGTGGAGGGTGTCGGTCACTCATATCTTTCTGAATATCAGGATGACCTGATGGATTGGTTTCTGGACAAGAAGAAAAATATAAATTGAGCAAAGTAATCAGACCCTTTGCATTAAAATTATTCTTTACCTTTACTACTCCAGGATTTTTCGGAACTGATTTAAGGCGGCATTATTACCGATGACCGTTACCATATCTCCTATTAAAAGATGCGTATTGCCATGAGGGATGAATATTTCACCACCACGACGATGGATTACAAGGGAACCAGTTTGAGGGAAAGCAATGTCCTTGACCAACTTTCGGTGAACAGAACCATTGGTTATATGTATTTCTTCCAGGCGGTAGTTGTCGAAACTGACTGCTAAAGAGGATACCGCATCAGGACGTGCGATCATATCTTCAACATGACTAGCCAGGATCTCGTTGTTATCAATTAATTTTATAGCTGAATCCGTCCCGACCAGATCATGTACTGCTGATTGTTTTCTGGTAATAATCTTGTTGTGGTTCAGCTGATTCTTCAGATATCCCGTGATCTTAAGATCAAGTTTTTTCGATTCCGTGAGCACAACAACCAGTTCACCGCTCCGGATTTTCAAAGTGTTCAGTAATTCCTGGTTGATGTTATCAACATATTTAAAATGAATCCCTTTCCTTTCAAATTCCGGAGTTATATTCTTTTTCCGGATAATGGTTCTGCAGGAAATACTGTGAAGCCGGAATCTCTCAGCGAGGTAGAGGCTGGCACGGCTGCCACCCAGTATTGTGATCTGATGATACTGTTCCTTTTTATCATTAAATAAATAATATATGACCGGTGACAGGAGGCTGGCCAGAATAGCAGCTGTCACGATACCAGCGTTATCAGCCGGGGAAATTACGCCAAGAGAAAGCCCGATCTGGCCATAAGCAATCGATAATCCTAACCTGGAAGATAGAAGGATCCCGCCTGCTAAAGCTTTTTTGAATCCAAAAACTTTTATCATGAAAATTGCCGGAAGTACTTGCGTGATCATGAAACCCACCAGTATGCCGAATATTAATGGCAGGGAAGTACTGAATGAAGCAAGGGCAGATAATTCCAGGTCAACACCCACCATTATAAAGAAAATAGGGATAAAAAACCCATAACTCATGCCATCCAGTTTAAACAAAAGCGCAGATCTCTCCTTGCTGACGAACATACTGAGTAATACTCCGCAGAAAAAGGCCCCCATCACCAGTTCTGTATTGATCAGATTCGCAACGATCACAAAAAACAGCATCAGGGCAAAGGTGCCTCTCATACGTATCTGACTTGCGGCATGTTCGAGCCGGTATAGCAACCGTTGAAAGACACGAATACGCAATAGCCTACTGCCTACAACATAGGTTACAATAAATACCAGGAAAATCACGGAAAACAACAGTAATTCAAACTTGAATCCATATTTTAATACACCGGAATACAGAGAGATCAATATGATACTCATTATAGTGGCGATCGCACCCTCCATAAGGAGCACCTGCCCGAATTTTTGCTGAAGTTCTCCATCAGCTTTTAAGATAGGAACTATGATGCTCAACGCAACTGTTGGCATCAGCAAGGCAAAAAATACAAGATCTACATCAAAAAACCTGTTCAATATCCACCCTAATGGAAATGCGAACAGTAAGGAAGACGTATAAATAAGAAGTGCCAATAATAAAGTATTGCTAACGAAATCGATCCTCTTTAACTTTTTTACGGGAAGGGTAGCCAGAATTTTATTAACGTCAATTTCAAATCCGGCAAGAAAGATCAGAAAGAGGAATCCTGTACTTGCGAGAAAATCAATATATTCCTCTTCCGGGACCAGATCCAGTACATATGGCCCAATTATTACACCCATAATGATCTCCACGATAACGGCAGGGACCTTTGATATTTCCAGCCAGGAATGCAGCAATGGGACGATCCAGGCTATCACGAGGATGATAAATAATGGCCAGTAGTTGATCAGATCCATAAAATCAACATGTTATTTAAAATACAATTTAGAAAAAAATTAGATTTAATATTTTCAATTTCTGGTTTAAATATACATATAGCAACGGGATCAACCTTTAATAGCATAATAAATGGAATGGATAAATGCTTGTTTAAAAAGTGCGGAGCCGGGAACAGAGATTAATAAAGGATCCATGTAGATCTGCTGGAATTTTACCGGACAGAATTTCCTTGATTTTTTAGTTCTATAGAATAACATGTTACTATTGCATTAAGAAGTACCTTTGTCCTTTATTTGAGATTTAATCCCGGGAAAACAAATTGATGGAGGAAATAAGAAACATAGCGATCATAGCCCACGTAGACCATGGAAAAACTACACTGGTTGATAGAATATTGCATCAGGTAAGACTATTCCGCGATAACCAGGAAATGGGTGAATTGATACTGGACAGCAATGATCTGGAAAGGGAAAGGGGCATTACCATCCTTTCAAAAAATGTTGCCGTACGATATAAAAATACCAAGATCAACATTATCGATACGCCCGGTCACAGTGATTTTGGTGGTGAAGTTGAGCGGGTTCTAAATATGGCGAGCGGGGTACTCTTACTTGTTGATGCATTTGAAGGTCCAATGCCTCAAACCCGGTTCGTATTACAGAAAGCTATTGCTCTTGATCTGAAACCGATTGTTGTCATTAATAAGGTAGACAAGCCAAATTGTGACCCGGAGGCTGTCCATGAGGCAGTTTTCGACCTCATGTACCACCTGGAAGCTTCAGAAGATCAACTGGATTTTCCGGTAGTGTATGGATCATCAAAAGTAGGCTGGATGTCCGACGACTGGCAAAAACCGACAAGTGATATATCTTACCTTCTTGATACTATTCTGGAGCATATTCCAAAGGAAGAATCTGTTCCGGGAACCACGCAGCTGCAGATTTCCTCGCTGGATTATTCTTCCTATACCGGGAGAATCGCAGTTGGTAAATTATCACGAGGAACAATCAAGTGGGGAATGGATGTATCCCTGATCAAGCATGATGGAAAGATCATTAGATCAAAGATCAAGGAGTTATATATCTTTGAAGGATTGGCTAAAGAAAAAATAAAAACCGAGGTTAGCGCAGGAGAGATATGTGCCATCCTTGGACTTGAGGATTTTGACATTGGCGATACAGTTGCTGATCTTGAAAATCCTGAAGGGCTCAAACCAATGAAAATAGATGAGCCCACCATGAGCATGCTTTTTACGATAAACAATTCTCCTTTTTATGGTCGGGAAGGCAAATTTGTCACATCAAGGCAGATCAGGGAGCGTTTGTTTAAAGAAACGGAAAAGAACCTTGCCCTTAAGGTTGAAGAAACAGAATCACCTGAAATGTTTATCGTGTATGGAAGGGGTATTCTTCACCTGTCAATATTAGTTGAGACGATGAGAAGGGAGGGCTACGAATTACAACTCGGCCAGCCAAAAGTGATCATTAAAAACATCGATGGGAAAGATCATGAACCTATTGAATCGATGACAGTACATGTCCCGGAAGAATTTTCAGGAAAAGTGATCGAACAGGTTACGCAGAGGAAAGGGGAGATCCTTCATATAAAAAATCAAGGTGACCGGGCCCATCTGGAATTCGAAATACCTTCACGGGGGATTATCGGATTACGTAATAATATGCTTACAGCTACAGAGGGCGAGGCAATCATAGCCCATAGGTTTAAGGAATTCCAGCCCTGGAAAGGTGAGATCCCGGGACGACGGTACGGATCGCTTATAGCTATGGAAACCGGCACAGCCATAGCTTATTCCGTCAATAAGCTTCAGGATCGCGGCACCTTCTTTGTTCATCCGAAAGATGAGATCTATGAAGGGCAGGTTGTAGGTGAACATATACGCCAAAACGACATCACCGTGAATCTAACCAAAACCAAGAAGCTTTCGAATGTGCGGGCAGCGGGATCAGATGAAAAAATATTCATTACACCTGCCGTAGTATTCTCTCTTGAGGAATCAATGGAATATATCGGGGAGGATGAATACCTTGAAGTAACACCACGCTCATTGCGTTTAAGAAAGATCTTCCTAAAAGAACACGAGCGTAAAAAATCCGGAAAAGCCTGATTCCTTATTAGAAGCGGCATTATTAGTATACATTGATTTTTGTTATCATCTGTTAGGAGTGTGTTATATCCCTTGCCTTTACCTTCATCCATCTAAAAAGATAAGAATCTAAAAGATTTTCGCATCCAGCATACTACAGTTTAAAAGTATCTATGCACGTTCATAAAGCCAAAGCATAACCGAACAGCTTTTAGCCCCATTTTTTAGGAGATTTTATTATATTTGATATTGGCCTTGATTGAATCCAGAACAAAATATTAGGACAGGACGGTTTATCTATGCGTTTAAACAAACTTATCATACACAAAACTTATATCCATGAAATACACGACCGACATTGAAATTGAGAAACCAATTGAAAAGGTAATTGAATTATTCGATAATCCTGATAATATGAGCAAATGGATGGAGGGACTTCAAAGTTTTGAACATCTCAGCGGTACACCCGGCCAACCCGGCGCCAAATCAAAGCTGAAGTTTAAGATGGGTAAAAGGGAAGTAGAAATGATAGAGACAATTACTGTCCGCAATTTACCTGATGAATTTTCAAGCACCTATGAGGCGAAGGGCGTCTTTAATATCGTGAAAAACAGGTTTGAAAAGCTGTCCGATACAAAAACTAAATATATCACGGACAATGAATTCCAATTCAAGGGATTTATGAAATTAATCGCATTTTTCATGCCCGGTGCTTTCCAAAAACAATCCTATAAATACCTGGAGTTATTTAAAAGCTTCGCCGAAAGCCAGGAATAAGGGCGATTTAAACAAATCAGGGATGGATGATGATCTTTCGTCAAAATCAGGAACTAAGCAGAAAGTTGACCATATCCATTTTGAAAGACCTTGCCAGCATCCTTAATATTCTAAAAGTGGATGAAGATTCTGTATTGAGAGCCCTGGAATCAGACTTTATAGATTTTGAAGATGCCCTGCAATATTATTCAACTTCCGACTACAAAAGAATTGATCTGATTGTGACTAGAAACGTTAAGGATTATAAATATTCAAGCTTGCCGGTTATGACTCCCGAAATGCTGATAAAAAGCATCAATCTATCGACAAAGATTTATCTTTGAAAAATCAATGATAGGTCTTAAAACCTTGTTAAAAATCAAATATATTAACTAATTTAATCCCCGGAATGCATTAAAGCCTTCTCAGGTAATGGACTGGAAAAGTTGGGGAAAAACTTCGAATCTGGAATTTTTTAGAATTGACTGATCCATAGAGGCTAGTTTTTTGCTGTACCTGCAGAAGAAATCCTAAATCCATATATTATGAAAAAAGTACTTTTTGGTCTGCTCACAATCATCATCCCTGTATTTTCAATTGCCCAGGTAAAGGTATATGAAGGAACTGAAGAAATTCCAACCTATAAAAAAGGTGCTGATGAACTAAGTCCTATATTTTACACTGGCAGAGGCGTTCAGGGCGCTGCCGGGCACATGTACCCTTATCCGGCACAGACAAATCTTGGTGATGAACTGAGTCCGGTGACCTATGACATGGTTTACCTGGAAAATGAATACCTGAAAGTGACTATTCTACCCCAGTTTGGCGGCCGACTCTTTTCTGCCATAGATAAAACCAATGGACGTGAATTATTTCACAGGAACAGTGTGATCAAACCTGACCTGATAGGAACTTTGGGGGCCTGGATATCCGGAGGGATCGAATGGTGCTTCCCGCATCACCACAGAACCACAACCTTAATGCCCTCTGATTATTACATGGTGGAAAATGAAGATGGGAGTGCTACGGTCTGGATTGGCGAAACTGAGCGGGATCAGAGACTGAGAGGGATAATTGGTATAACCCTGCGTCCGGGATGTTCATATATTGAAGCAGAATACCGGCTGAACAATACCAATGAAATAACCAGGAACTTCTTATTCTGGGCCAATGTGGCCATTACTTCTGATGAGAACTGGCGGACATTTTGGCCTCCAAGTCAGGAAATCGGCGTATTCCACAGTAATACGAGTTTCACACACTGGCCTATATCACATGAAGTTTACAGAGGCATTGATTATACCTCCGGCGTGGACCTTACCTGGTGGAAGAACCATCCCGATCCCGTATCTTTCTTTTTCTGGCAGGGAAAAGAAGGGTTCGTTGGTGGCTATGATTACGCTACAAATGCCGGGACAATACATGTAGGTGATGTGGTACAAAATAAAACTTCAAAATTGTGGCAATTCGGACCTGGTCTTCAGGGACAGAACGCAAGGCGGAAACTTACCGATGATGGCAAGGCCTATGTGGAACTGATGACCGGCACCTTTTCGAACAATCAGCCAGGCTATGGCTGGTTCGCACCGCATGCCGTGAAAGAATCAAAAAACTACTGGTACCCTATTCGAGACCTGGAAATAGTAAAAAATGCGACAATAGATGCTTCTGTAACACTCCAGATGAGGGATGAAAAAACTGTTTTCTATGGCTTCAACACCACCCAATCTTATAAACAAGCCAAGGCCATACTCAAACTTGGCGATGAGGTCCTGAGTATGGAAGTGATCGATATCGATCCTTCAAAACCTTACACATCTACTTATAAAAACAAAGAAGATCTGGATGAATATCAGTTATATGCTGAACTTGTCGATAATGAGGGTAATATTCTTGTATCATACCGGCCCTATAAGTTAGAACATCCTGAACTGCCTGAAGTTCAGGAGAGACCAGCACTACCGGCAGAGATTGAGTCTGTAGAGGACCTCTATCTTACCGGAAGATTTGTGGAACAGTTTTCAAGGCCCGGGCTCAATCCGGATGATTATTACCTGAAAGCATTAAAAATATCCCCGGATGATTACAGGGTCAATACAGCCCTGGGTATTCGTAGAGTACATCAATGGAGGTTTGAGGAAGCCTTGAATTACCTTCAGAAAGCAGCGGATAAGCTTCGCATCAAATATTATCAACCCAAAGAAGGTGAAATATTCTATTATCTTGGACTGGCACAACAGGCACTTGGAATGGATAAGGATGCATACCGGAATTTCTCACAGTCGACCTGGTATTATGAATGGCATTCATCAGGATATTTCCAATTGGCATTGATAGAGAGTAAAAATGGAAATTACCCGAAAGCACTTGAATATATAGAAAAAGCATATTCTACAAATAACCTCGATGGCCGGATCACAATCCTATACAGTGCATTGCTGAGGAAATCAGGAGACAAAGATAAAGCGCTTGACATGATAAATAAACTAGTCGAATTTGATCCGATCAATTTCACAGCTCAATATGAAAAGCAATTGATCCAGGGCGAATACTCCATGGTTGAATGGCAAAAATATATGCAGGATATTCAGAACAATTACCTTGAAATAGCTGTAAATTATATGAATGCGGGTATGATCGAGGATGGTCTGCGTTTATTATCCTCACTGAAAGATCCATCCAATCCATTGATTGATTATTACCTGGCCTGGTTATATTCAAGCAGTAATCAGCCAGACAAAGCGAAACAGCATTTAGAGCATGCGGGAAAATTATCAACCGACTATTGCTTTCCATACCGTAAGGAAACCCTGGAAGTACTAGAATACATCATTGAGTTGGATCCCGGCCAGGCAATACCTTATTACTTAATGGGCAACCTGCTTTATGATAAACAACCAGCTGATGCCATTATAGCCTGGGAAAAGGCCCTCGAAATTGACGAGAATCTTGGCATGGTTTGGAGAAACCTGGCATTTGGGGCATTTTACTTTGAGGATAATATGGAAAAGGCCACAGAGAATATGAAGAAGGCCATAGAAATTGATCCTGATCATGCCATCTGGTATGCTGAACTGGAGCAATATTATGATCTTTCAGAAGAGGATTATAAAGAATGCCTTGCTATTATGTCCGAACATGTGGATGTGTTAAAAAAAGATATTACAGCCCCAAAGAGTCTGGTGAAGTTATACAACCTGAACGGGGATTATGATAAAGCGATAGATTTGCTGACTGAACACCACTTCAGAACCTGGGAAGGTGGCAGGGTAATATATTATCACTATGTTGATGCATACACATTAAAAGCTCTTGAGTTACTTGAGAACGATCAACCAAAGGAGGCCATTGCACTCCTTGAAAAGGCGATGGAATATCCGGAAAACCTGGAAGTTGGCAAGCCGCTTGATGACGAAAGAAATGCTATGATCTATTATTTCATGGGTCAGGCTTATGAAATGATGGGGAAAAAGTCGAAAGCAAAAGAATGCTATACAAATAGTGTGAATGCAAGAAATTCAAGTGATTGGACGGATCTATTGTATTATCAGGCCCGATCTTATGAAGAACTCGGTAATAATGAAAAGGCGAAAGAGATCTATGAAGCCTTAATCGTGAAAGGAGATGAGCAGCTGGAGAAAGGCCGTATTGGTTCTGGAATAGGGATCGAGGAAAGTTCCATCAAAGGAAACAAATCTATTTCAGAAGCATATTACCTTAAAGCCCTTGGATTCTCAGGATTGAATAAGAAAGATGAAGCAAACATGTTGTTTGGCGAAGCGCTTAATTCATACAAGAACAATTTATGGGCTAAAGCACATATGGAATCTATCAATTGAAGCAGTTTACGGCCTTATTAATTAAGCGGGAATAAGTTCTTTCGAAACCATCAACATATGTAAAAATATCGGGGATAGCTTCTTCAGAAAGGTACTGGCGATTACTAATTGCAATGCTCTATAAATTCTAATTTCAGTTGATACTTTTTCCCATTGAAACACCGGGCTTAGGAATTCTCCGATAATGGTGTGCATTTGCTTATTGTCCAAATGAAAATACTCGCGGTGTAAGCACTGATTGCATCTTCGCTCTTTCCTGTCATTGCAGTGTGGTGGAAAAATGTATTCGGCAGGTTGTTAATAGCGACAGGAACCCATTTAATATGAATAAATTCATAACAATTCCTTAATATTTTGTTTTCAATAGCGTTCTTTTGTAGAAAAGGGATCAACCTTTCTATGATAAGATCATTTTTTAAAGATTTGAATTATGAAGATGCGGGAACTGGTAATTTATGTGATGTTAGTGTTGTTTTTGGGTGTGGTATCGTGTTCTGATGAGGGCACCGATCCACCTGTTAATGTAGAGCAACCAGATTCAATAGCTTTTAATGAAATCAACTCAACAGGTAATCCGGATTGGATAGAATTATACAATTATGGAAATGCTGATGTTGACCTGGAAGGCTGGAAAGTATTTGACAGCCCTTTAAATATGTATACTTTACCTTCCGGACATATTGTAAAACCTGGCAAATTCATCATACTTCATTGTGATGACCAGGGAGTTGGGCTGAATTTACCCTTTAAACTTTCTTCATTGGGTGAGGCTTTGACCATTCAGCGTCCTGATGGCAAGGCCATAGACCAGGTTAGTTTTTCCTGCCATGGACAATGGAGAAACCTACGCAAGATTCCCGGATGGACAGGGAGCCTGGCAGATCACAGGTTTTGCCACAAAAAATGAAACCAATGGTGACCGACCGGTTTCATCATTCAAATCATACAGCTATACTCCGGAAATCCCAATGGTGGGCGATGCCATCGTTTTCAATTTGGAATTATCAGATGCGGCTAATGTATCGAAGATAGAACTGGTATATGCGGTTGATAAGGCACAAATGAGAACATTGAAATGACAAGCACTGATAATATTAATTATACGGCTACAGTTCCGGCACTATCCGCTGATGGTGAATTATATTATTACTTCAAACTAACGGATACCGATGGCCAGGAAGTGCTTGTTGCCTGATGATGCACTTACAGATCCTTATGATATGACCATAACCTCAGGTGATGTTCCTAATCTCGTTATCAATGAGATCCTGGCCAGTAATGTGACCACACTTGCTGATCCTGATGGCGTAGATGAATATGATGACTGGATTGAAATATATAATGCCGGTTCAACACCTGTTGATATGGGAAGGTTCTATTTCAGCGATTCCGAAGATCCATTTGATGACAGGATCCCTGGCGATGATCCGGACAAAACCACCATTCAGCCTGGAGATTATTTATTGTTCTGGGCTGACAGCGATACCGAACAAGGCGCTAACCATTTAAAATTCAGGTTGAGTATCGACGGTGAGGTGTTGAGTTTATATTATAAAGATGGCCGGTTAATCGATTCTCATACATTTGGCGTCCAGACTTCGGATGTTTCTGAGGGAAGAAGCCCGGACGGCGCTGATACCTGGATCAAGTTCAATAGTCCGACCCCCGGGGCAAGTAACAATTAGTCCGGACTTAGGCCCTATTATTGCAAATACATAAATAATAGTGGTCTGAATATGGTGGCCGAAATTATGATCCGGGATTTATCATCACCTTGGATCCAAGGCTATTCCCAGATAGTTGTCAGAACTAAATGATTAATGCCCTTTGTAGTTAATGAGAGTGGAACCTATACGTACATGTTAGGTATAAACAATTCAAGAAGCATTAATCTTTCCGAACAAGGTGATAATTATATCTATCACAACATGGCGATTGAAGGAATAAACTATCGCTTCCCTGAAGTATTACAATCTTTTCCGAATCAAACATAAATACTTCAGAATCCTCATCAGGACTGAATGATATTTTCAGGGATTCCTCTGTCTGCTCATCTATTACAATTTTGCCACGTTCCAGAACAGCACTATTTTTAATAAAAGTATATATACCATATTTTCTAATTTGCAATAAATCAAACTTCAGGCCATCCCCTATGCCATGAATCCCCCCGGAAACCTCATACAATTCCCAATTCCCATAGATATCCATAAAGGGTTCATTGAAAATTTCATTTTCGTAATATTTATCGTTTGCCAAATCATCAGGATTACTACATTCCTCTTCACAGGAGGGCAATACCATGATTGCAACTAAAAATAATGTGTATATACTGTTTTTCATCTTTTAAATTGATTTAATGACCTTAAATAATTGACACATGTAATTTCAATAAAGTTGCTTTTATGCCAATTCCGGACATTAAATTATATTTTTAGAATATTCAATGGCAGAGATCAGTCTTTAATACCATACACACAGCTGAATGAGATTTTTTATAGTTCAATCTTAAATCCGGGGAGGCAAAAAGCACGAATTTGTCAATAATAATCAGGATATGTTCCTGGAAGATGCCAGGCAGGATTGCTTTTAATTGGTCTTTTCATTTATGCACTAAAAAACGAACAAATTATACAAAATATAATCTGTCCGCTTGAAGATTTACAGGTCAATTATTCCGGGACAATAATATTATGTACCGGAAGAATGCTTGGTTTGGTTGGAGTGCCTCCATTTTTGATTTGAAGAGGGATCATCGTTTCACCAAACTTATTAAAGGCTTCTTCTGATTCCCAGACATCTGTAACATGCCAGCCATCACCATGTTTCGCTGCAACATGGTATAGACGCTCCGGAATGTTCCCTAATCCGGCAGCCTCAAGGTCTTTGACAATTCCTTCATATACCTTAAGATCCGTATCGGGATAGGTAAATTGAACTAGAATAGTTTTCATTTTATTGGTTGTTTAGTTTTCCTACTCTTATGGCTTTTCAGAATGCGCCCTGTTTTTTTTAGTGGGTTCTAGACTCCACTTTATTTAAATTTCGATTTGATAGTACATACTTCGAATGCTGTCCAGGCCTTTCCAGAGACAATCCCTTGTTAAATAATTTTGTTTGATACTTTCAAGAAAGACCCTGGATTAGATGTTTGGTGTTTTAAGCAATATGTAATATACGTAAAATTTCACGGAATACCAATTTTACTCAATCATATACATATTAAAATGATTATAGTGTATTGTGTATTTTATAACTGGAATATTTCCGTACAATTGCGTTGGATTTTCCAACACTAAATTTTTTTTACAAAGTTAAATGTCAGATTTACAGCTTGTTACTTTCTGGCACATTTGTTGGATTTATTTGATTGTCTAAATATTTTTTGGATTTCTATATTTTCCGTTATCAACATAAGAAGTCTTGACATGCTCAGAAATTATATAATAATCGCAATTCGAAATCTGTTGGGGAACAAGTTGCATACGTTTATTAATATTATTGGACTTACAATTGGTTTCGCATGTTTTTTAACAATAAGTTTATGGATAGTTGATGAATTCAGTTACGACAAATCCTTACAAAACAAGGATCGTATCTTTCAATTAACAATAACTCACCCAACAGGTATCAAAGACTCAAATGTCCCATATATTTTACCGGTTTTACTGGCTGAAGATTATTCGGAAATACAAAATTTCACCCGTATTGTACGGTTAGGCAATAAAATGACATGCTCTTTTCAAATTGAAGATGCCGATGGTAAACACCAAACATTTATTGAAGATAAAGTTATGCTGGTTGACACAAGCTTTTTTTCAATTTTTTCCTTTCCCTTAATCGAAGGGGATAAAATGAGCGCACTTAAACATCCAAATTCCATTGTATTGAATGATGAAATTGCAGAACGTTTTTTTGGTTCGGAGAATCCTGTAGGCAAAGGACTAACCTTTAATGATAATGGAAGCTATATAGTTACTGGTGTGTTTGAACAAACTGGCAAATCACATATAGAATTTGACATCATAATGCCTCTTCCTCTAAATCAGTATGATAATTGGAACTGGGCCGATCCCGCTTATGTGATAACACATGAAGATGCAAATTTAGATGAATTTAGAAATAAAATAGCAGATTACTTTAATCTACATCAACCCTATAACCTTGAAGGCAACTTTATATCAGATATTTTACCTATCTCAAAATCCTACTTGAATTTTGGACGGATGAAATACATTTATATCTTTTCAACGGTTGCCCTTCTGACTTTAGTTATAGGGGGAATTAATTATGTGAATTTGTCTTATGCCAGTTTTAGCAAAAGAACGAAAGAAATGATGGTTAGAAAAACAGCTGGCGCACATAGAGCCCAATTAGTGTTTCAAATTGTATCTGAATCAGTCATTTTAAGCTTATTGGCTTTAATGTTTTCTATAATTCTTATTGAATTGACCTTGCCTTCATTTAATACATTTTTCAATAGATCATTACAACTTGACCTGCCATCTTCCAAAATGTTGATTTTTTATATCCTCCCTGTAACCATAATTTTTGGATTTTTAACCGGTATTTTTCCGGCTTTGTTTACATCGGGGAAGAATCTTTTCAATAAACACAGGTCAAATTTAAAAATTTCGAGAATTCGTAGTTATGCTGTTATCAGCCAGTTTGTTATTTCAATTTTATTAATTACATGTTCTATATTTATCCTTAAACAACTTCAATACATACAAAAATCACCTTTAGGATTTGATCCTTCATATATTATAAAAGTTCCGCTTAGCCGGGAATTGGGTTCGAAATTTGAATCCTATAAAGAAGAGTTATTAAAAAACCATAGGATCCTCAATATTAGTTGTGGTCAGGCAGTTCCATTTAACGAAGATTATAAAACCAATGGGATCTCCTGGCGTGGTAAAGATCCTGAATATGCTCCATTATTCCGATATTCTATTACGACCAACGGTTTCATTGAGACATTCGGAATGAATATTTCCGAAGGAAGGAATTTTTATGAGGATTATTCTTTTGATAATACAAATTATATAATCAACGAAGAAGCAGTAAAATATATGGGCCTGGAAAATCCAATTGGGGAAAAAATCTCCTTTTGGGACGATCCTGGAGAAATCATTGGGATAGTAAAAGATTTTCATCATGTTTCTTTACATCGAAAAATCCTGCCTCATATTATTTCGATAAATCCAAAACATTTCAATGCACTTAAATATGTATTTATTAAGATTTCCTCCAATGAAATAAATGCCACCTTAAAGTATATTCAATCAATCACATCTGACATCCTCCCTGATCTTTCATTTGAATTTAGTTTTATTGACCAGGAGATTGAAGATCTTTATCAATCAGAACAAAGATTTGCTGACGTTATCATGTATTTTACTATCATTACTTTAATTATTTGTGCCCTTGGGGTATTCGGGATCACAGCTTTCCTTGGTGAACAAAGGTCTAAAGAAATTGGGATCCGGAAAGTCTACGGAGCAACCAACTTTAGCATTGTTTCCTTATTTAATATAAAGATCATAAGATGGGTAACTATATCTTCTATGATCGCATTTCCAATTTCATACGGAATATCTTTAATCTGGCTTAACAACTTTGCTTATAAGACCACCCTATCCTGGTGGGTTATAGTCTTATCAGGATTCATCGCAGTATTTATTGGCTTGAGTACTTCCAGTTATGAAACAATAAAAGCCGCATTGAAAAATCCGGTAAAATCTCTCCGCTATGAATGAAGATTTGGAAAAATTCTAAGCTTCTGCTAATCTAAAGTCTAAACCAGGTGACTATTGGTTGCTTGAAAGGACTTTATTTGAAATATATAACTGAGATCATATTGCACCGGCTCAGTGTGAAACGTGTTTTCTGTAATTTAAACATTGTTTTATGGTGTTGTTAACAAAATTCAGTGTCGTTTTTGGTTGTTCATATCTGGTTTCAGGAACATTTTTATTGCCTTCCTTCATATCAAAAGACAGGAAGGATTTGTCATTCCATTCAATTTCTTTTGGTTGATTTTAATTAAACGTTTAAAACCCATGGATTTGTTTGCTGGTTATTCGTCAAAGAGCAATTTTCTCTATTCGTTCAATGATGATTTCATCTCCTAAACATGCATTTTCATCAGCAATCCAATCGAGGTACACTTGAATTGGAAATTCTTCAATATTTAAATCAAGGTTGCTGTTCTCAGGAAGTTTATTAAAACGGTATGTTTCTGAATTTATATCGATAAACCACCCTCCACAACACATACATCTTCGAAAATCATCTCCTGTTATTATGCCTATATCTTTGAAGTCTCTATTTACTTCATCAGAGCACGCACTAATTAATATTACAATTATTGTGATCAGAAACTTACGCATATTCCTGGCATTTATCGATTCTATCTTGTTTAAAGAGACAATAATTGCAGTAAAAGTTGGAAGAACACAAGACAAGGATTAGCAACCTGGCTCTGTATTTTTTGATCAAACATACAATTTCTGCTTATGATTAGGACATTTGATAAAGAGGAAGTGTGTTGACAGGGATTCCGGGTAATGCACTGCGCGCAGGCTTGCTTTTTTTACCTATAGCTATTTTCATTCATATGGTCAAAACGGAGAGAGAATACATTAGATACTTTTTTTTCGCTTAGCCACGCCAATATTAAATGGTTTAAGGCCTTAGGTTGTGGTAGCTATTTGACTTTCCCCAAATTTTCGTAAATTGTATCACGCTCCGAAGCTTTAGTGAAGGAGAGAATATAGACAGGTTATCCGGTGGTTGATTTTTTAATTCAAAATAACATCGTCATCACTGATTTAAACGAATGAAACATCCAACAAAGAAGGCTTGTGGCCATTATGTTTAATGACAATTTTGGCTATACCTCTTTTTGGGAGCCTGTTTTTTCAATCGGTGCTTTCATATATTTCAATATAAAAACCAATTAAAATTCTTAAAAACTAATATTATGAATAAAAAAATTGTACTTCTAATTGCATTAGTCTTATGCGGTTTAAATTTAATAGCGCAACGTGTAGGCTCCTCGCCTGAATACATAAAAGCCCTGACTGCAGAATGGACAGGTGAACGATTTCCTGATGGCAGGCCGAAAGTACCGGATGCCCTGCTTGAAAGATTAAAGAATATTTCTATCGAGGAAGCATGGGGCGTATTGCGAAACAAAGGATTTCAAAACCAATTCGAAGGCGACTGGAAAATTATTAATCCGGATGAGGTCATGACAGGGCGTGTAGTTACAGCCCAGTATATGCCGCTCAGGCCCGATTTTCAAAAGCAAATTAAGGAACAAGGTAAGATTGAGGAAAGAGCACAAAAGGGAGGGACCAATTCATGGCCAATTGATATCCTGACAACAGGAGATGTTTATGTAGCCGATGGTTACGGAAAAATAGCTGATGGCACTTTAATTGGCGACAACCTTGGAAATGCAATTTTTACGAATTCACAACGTGGCGTGATTTTTTATGGATCAGTAAGAGATGAACAAGGTTTGGCCGAAATAAAAGGTTTTAACGGATGGATAAAGGGATCAGATCCTTCATATATTCAACAGATGATGCTGACTTCAATAAATGCACCAATTCGGGTTGGGCGGGCAATTGTATTGCCAGGCGATATTGTATTGGCCAACAAATATGGTGTTATTTTCATACCCGCTTACCTGGTCGAAAATCTGATTTTGACTTCCGAAGTTACTGGACTTCGAGATGAATTTGGTCATCAGCGGCTGCGAGAAAATAAATATCTACCCGGTCAGATTGATAGTGAATGGACTGAAGAAATCAAAGAAGATTTTCTGAACTGGTTAAATAATTATCCGGGTAAATTACCGATGTCGAAAGAAGAATTGGACAACTACCTGAAAGAAAGAAATTATTAATGCAGTTTGAATCATATATAACAGTTGAAATCACAAAATTCAATACATATTGAAAATCACATGTTAAACTAAGTTAAACACAAAGGTGGATGAATACGATTTCTGTACCATACTACTTGGAGCATTGTATCCGATAAGTGTGGGATCCCCCGCTATAGCGGGACAGACTTCCGACCTTTGAAAATAAATTTTATACAGATGAAAAATATTATACAAGAAATTAGTGCTCAAAACAAAAAGATAGAAAGTAAAGAAGCCGAAAGCATAAAGGCTGAAATAGAAAATCCAGCCACAAGTAATAACCGGCGAAATTTTCTTAAAAAAACTGCATTTGGAGGAATCGCTTTGGGAGGGATGATGAATTTGTCCATTGAAGATACCCTTGCCCAGACCACTGCAAAAGTATCGCGAGCATCAAAACCTTCAGAATTGAAAATAACGGATATGCGTTATGCCGTGACATCAGTCCTTGGAGGCACACCTATTATTCGTATTGACACTAATCAGGGAGTTTATGGCTTGGGGGAAGTTAGAGATGGAGCTGACGTCCGTTATGCCCTGATGCTCAAAAGCCGCATTCTTGGACTTAATCCATGTAATGTGGAAATGATATTTAAAATAATTAAGCAGTTTGGTGGACAGGGCCGTCAGGCTGGTGGTGTTTGTGGTGTAGAAATGGCACTCTGGGATATAGTCGGTAAAGCATATGGAGTTCCAGCCTGGCAATTGTTAGGAGGAAGGTATCGCAGTAGTGTCAGACTGTATGCTGACACACCTGGGGGTAAAGACCGGGAAGAACAGATTGAGCGTGTTAAGTACCGTATTAATGAACAGGGGTATACATGGCTTAAAATGGATCTTTCCATCAATTCCCTGAGGGGCATTCCGGATACTCTTGTGAACGAGGAGTTTTGGAAAGGAGGCCAGTATGACACAAGGGATTACATGGGTTATGGGAATGCAAAGCACCCATTTACCCAGATACAAATCACAGATAAAGGATTGGAAGAACTAGTCAGGATCGCAGATGACGCACGTAACCTACTTGGCTGGGATATTCCCATTTCCACAGACCACTATGGTCATTTTGATCTAAACAACGGCATCCGGTTGGGAAGGGCTGTTGAAAAGTACCGGTTGGCATGGCTTGAAGATATGGTTTCATGGGAATATACAGAACAATGGAAAACAATTACAGATGCACTCGAAACGCCTACGACTACCGGTGAAGATATTTATCTGCTGAAATACTTTAAACCGCTTATAGATATCCATGCTGTGGATATAGTTCACCCCGACCTGGCATCTTCCGGAGGGCTTTTAGAGACTAAAAAAATTGGTGATTACGCCGAGGAAAACGGCATTGCAATGGCCATGCACCAGGCAGGGACACCGGTTTCATTTATGGCTAATGTGCACTGTGCCGCAGCCACACAGAATTTCCTGGCCCTGGAACATCATTCGGTTGATCTGCCCTGGTGGGAAGATTTGGTGACCATGACTGATGGTAATCCGATCATTGAAAAGGGTTTTGCTCCTGTCCCCGAATCGCCTGGTTTAGGAATTGAATTAAATGAAGATGTTGTTAAGGAACATTTAGACAGAAGAGATAAGAGCTTTTTTGCCCCAACGGATGAGTGGAACGAAAAACGTTCACATGACAGGCCCTGGAGTTAAATGAGAAAGGCATACTAATCATAAAAGGTGCTGTTAGTAAAAATTAACAGCACCTTTTGTTTAAAATCGAATAACAAGCAGCTGGCATCCAGGTAAAATCTGTTGGATTTTCCGCAAAAAATTTCGAGGGCCATAACATTCTAATGTGGCTCAAATGTTCTACGCCACAAATGTGCTTTTTGAAATTTCTTTGATTTTTCTAACCTGAAATAATACTAATATTAAATAGTATTTAGGCCTTAGTTAGCGGAGACTATTAGAGTTTTCCCAATTTTTCTTAACTTGTGTCGCTTTACGAAGCTTTAACGAAGGAAAGAAGAGTATTACGATTAACTTTCGTACAGTTGGTTTTCTAATAAACAAAGTATACAGCCTTGACGCAACGCCGCTTAGCAGCCATCATGTTTACCGACATTGAGGGATATACCTCCCTTATGCAGCAGAATGAGGAAAAGGCAATCCAGGCAAGGGATAAACACAGGTGGATATTCAACTCCATAACAGAGATAAACAAGGGAAGGATTTTACAATATTATGGAGATGGGACATTAAGTATTTTTGATAGCGCAATTGACGCAGTTAAATGTGCTATCGAAATGCAGCTTGGCTTCCTGAAAGATCCTGCCATACCAGTAAGAATTGGAATTCATACAGGTGACATAATTTTCAGCGATGAGGAGATTATTGGGGACAGTGTGAATATTGCATCTCGTATA
This sequence comes from uncultured Cytophagales bacterium, assembly GCA_963820995.1. Classification (GTDB taxonomy): domain Bacteria; phylum Bacteroidota; class Bacteroidia; order Cytophagales; family Cyclobacteriaceae; genus JAGTVG01. The sequence goes on from CAWGCL010000001.1 coordinate 68,004, forward strand.
GAATCCTTAGCAACCGCTGGGAGTATTTTTATTTCAGGCAAGGTTTATGATGAAATCAAGAACCAGAAATCTATCAAAACCCAAAAGCTGAGATCATTTAAGTTGAAGAATGTTGAAAAACCAATCGAAGTATATGCTATTTCGAACGTAGGCTTGATCGTCCCAAATCCTGAAACCATTGATTGTAAATCAGCCCTGGATGATGCTTCCTCATCTCTGGTACAAGAACGACAAAAATCAAAATTTTTAATCAGATTATCAGTCGTTTTAACTATTATTACCATTGTTGCAGCCTTGTTATTCGTCTTTTTTAATTTTGGAACTGGTAAAAAAACAGACCTGGATGAACTGGAAAAATCGATAGCGGTTCTTCCTTTGAATTACTTAAGCGAGGATCCGAGCAAAAAATACATAAATGACGGGATTCTGGACGCCATCACCGGACATCTCTCTACTATAGAAGGATTAAGGGTGATGCCCCGGACATCCGTGGAAAAATACCGGGGGACAACGAAAACTGCTAAAGAAATTGGCAAAGAGTTAGACGTAAGCTATTTAATCGAAGGGAATTTCTTAATTGTAGAGGATCAGGTATCGATTACCATTCAATTGGTAATTGCAGATGATGAGGCTCACATATATTATAACGAATATCAAAGAGATTATAAAGATATCATTGCCGTACAAAGTGAGGTAGCCCAAACCATTGCCAGGGAGATTGAAGTAGCCATTTCTCCTGAAGTCCGAAATAGAATAGAGAAAATACCGACCCGGAACCAGCAAGCCTATGACTTATACCTTAAGGGACGGGATGCTTTTTTCAGATTTTATATGAATAGAAACAGTGCCGACCTCGAGAATTGCGTTCAACAGTTTGAGCAGGCAATAAGTTTGGATAGTACATTCGCTCTACCCTTTGCATGGCTTGGCCGGGCTATTGAATACCAGATTGGACAAAAAATATTTATAGATTATGATGAAAATACTATTATATCACTGTGTAACAAGGCACTATCTCTGGATCCTGATCTTGCTGATGGATATTGGATAAGAGGGCGGTATTACAGAAATATTGGAGAGTTTCAGAAAGCTATTATTGATCTTACGAAAGCAATCGACATAAATCCAAATAATGTACTGGCATACCGCTATCTTGGATCTACTTACTTTTTCAATCGGGATTATGTTAATGCACTTGTAAATCTAAAAAAGGCTGAAAAATTAGAAAGGGGAAATGAATTGACTCAGCTATACAGTGATATTGGCCAGCTGTATATTTCAATCGGTGATTTCAAAAAAGGAGAAAAGTATTATAAAGAATCCATACGATTACAACCAAATTTTATAGAAGGTTACAGAAACCTGATCTGGGCACACATAAGACAAGGTGAATTTGAAACCGCTTATAATTACGCTGAAAAACTACTTTCTCTTTATCCGGACAATATGGCTAGTTACAGTATAATGGCTGAAACGCTTACAAATTTGAGAAGATATAGTGAAGCGGAGGCATACTACAGGAAATGGTCAGCAAAATCGAAAGAGTTGGGTGAAAAAACACTCTTTAACCAACATCGTTTTGCCCTAATACTATGGATGACGGGTAAAAAAGAAGAAGCAAGGGAGTTGTTCTACAAACACATGGAAGTATGTGGAAATAGTATAAGCAGTGGCGGTTTATATGGAAAAACCCTGGCAGCCTATGATCTGGCTGGAATTCATGCATTTCTTGGTGAAAAGAGGGAAGCATACAATTGGCTTAGGAGATACGAAAGGGATGGATTTATATTTGGATTACATAAATATATACTAATAGATCAATTATTTGAAAGTCTATGGGAAGATGAAGAATTCAAAGCCATTACAAAGCAGGAGGAAAAAAAATTTGTTGAGATTAGGGCCGAAATAGATCAGCTGGATGAAATAAAAGATCTGGATTTGTGATTAAACAATTAATAACCTGAAATCGATTTGCGAACCCATCATTTGAACACATCACAGAAAGTCAGGCATCTCCGGTTATATCTATTATTTTTCCTCCAATACAGAACTGAAAAAAAAATGCCTGGTTTATCCAGGCATTTTATTGTTCCAAATTTCTAGAGGATTTTGAACTAACTGAATAATATTTTCATTAGTTTGATCAATTGGCATTGATAAGATTAAGAGATCCGGACACTTCTTGATTAATCGTTGGATTGCCTTTATATGATACTGTAGCAATTCCACTCACATCAAGGTCTAATGTATTAACAGCTGATATTTCAAAATCTCCAGATCCTGATACATTAATTGTTGTTGAATTTGTTTGAAGTTCAAAATTTTTGACCGCAACAAGACCGGATGAAATAATAGTTTGTTCATTGACAAAACCACTCAATTCGATATTTGAAGTGCCGGAGACATCCATATTCAGATTGGCCAGATCCAGATCACCATCAGATACAATGTCACTTACGCCGGAACTGGATATGTTTGTAATTTCTGGTATGGTGACATTCACCCAAACACCATAGTCCGTTTCAAAACATGTCACATTCTCTTTGAAGCCTATCTCCAAGGTTCCGTCCTTTACTTCATATGACAGTTCTGAAAAGATTTCTGCTTCAGCCTCTACTATCACCTCAGAACTGGGAGCTTGCTTTATTCGTAGATTAACAGGTCCTAATAGGGATACGTTTTCAAACTCATCAAGATCAAGTTGATATTCATTAACAGATCCTGAACCAATCAGACAAAGGTCTTCTTCTTTACAGCCTTGTGTAAGAAGTAATGCAAATAAAAAGATTACAAATAGATTTTTCATTTTATTAAAATTTAGTTTAATGATTACGTAATTTCCGGTATCCGGTTTATTTTTCTTTCCTGGAAAATCATCGCTGGAAAGACAATGATAAAATTTTGAAGATTATGCTTTAAAACTCAACGCGATAGCTTACAATAGGTATCAATCCAGACATAGGATAGTCTATAATTGATTCATTTTCTGCGTCATAGATCTGGGTCCAGGTATTAAGCCGATTAGTAACATTTTGGATATCCAATGAAAGGACATGTTCTGCTTTAGTTCTGTAAAAGTGCAGGCGAACTCCAATATCCAATCTTAAATAATCCTTATTCTTTTCTGAATATATCTTATCCCATTCATATACTGCTTCCCCTTCTTCGATAGAAGCATCCAGATCAATTGGTGTCTGACGCTTTCCTCCTGACCAAATCATCTTAGCATTAAGTCCTACCATTCGGTTTTCTCCCCACTTAAATTCTTTTCCACCTACAAGATTATTAATGTATTGGATATTGTATCTTGTATCATGCCATTGCCCATCAGCCGGTTTGTATTTAGAATCAAACAGAGAGCTTGTTATCAAAAAATAATAGTTGTTGCTAAAGAATTTTTGAAGGGTAATTTCTAACCCGTAGTTCCTCCCTTTTCCAATATTGGATAGTGTATCTTCCGGCCACAATCCTCCAAATATTGGAGACCAGTATTTTTCCGGATTTGTTGGAACAGGCAGATTACTTATATACTGGAAATAAGCTTCTGTTTTAAACAGAATATTCTTTCCAATCATTTTTTCATAAGATGCTATAAAATGATGGGCCCGTGACATTTGTAAAGTTTCATTGGGCATATATACTGAACCATCCGGCAACTCATTTTCGACAAGATAGACAGGTAAATTCTCATGTTTACTATGTTTCCCATAACCAAAGCCCAGTTTTTGTTCGTTTGGTAATCCTACAACCAAGCCCAGCCTGGGTTCAACTGAATTGTCATTGCTCAGCGCAAAATGCGCGTAGTTCAATCCCGCGGTAAGGATTACGTTATCTGAAAACTTATATTTCGATTGTGCAAATACCTGGTATAAATTTGTTTTTCCGTCACTATTGAGGAAAGTATTCCATTCCTGGGTACTGTCACTTCTTGAGCGTGAATAGTAATTATAATTTAACTTATTAAGTTTCACACCTGTTCTGAGGCTCAGTTTGCTTGAGATTTTTCTATTATAATATGAACTTATCCGAAATGCCCTGTTCTGGAGTTCGTCAAAAAAAGTGCCATTTAATTGTCCCTCCAAATCCATTTCTTCAAAATTTTCCGAACTATAGGAATTGGAAAGTGAAAAAACAGTTTGAACATATGATTTTTTATCTGTGAAAATTGTATGACTTATACCCGTTGCATACATCCCGGTTTTTGTATAATCGCTGTATCCATCATCAAAATATTCAACTGAGTCTGGGATATACTCCTCGTCATCAGTTGAGAGTCCGCCTATTCCCCAGATCGAAAAGGTACCGGCTTTTTTTGTTGGCAAATTTATTTTGAAAGACAGGTCCTGATAATCAGCTATGGTGTTTTCAGAAACCTGAATGCCGAAATCGTTCAATAAGGACAAAGTTGAATAACGATAATTGAAAAGAAATGAGCCCCCATACCCTTTTTTGAAAGGCCCTTCGGCAGACAGATCTATACCCAAAACACCTGCCTGAAAAGTAAATTCATTTTCCTGGTTATTACCATTTCGGAGGTTGATGTCAAATACGCCGGACAGGGCATTTCCATATTCAGCAGGGAATGCGCCAGTATAAAAATCGGAGCTACCGAGCATATTGGCGCTCAAAATACTAATGGCACCGGAAGAATATCCTTCCTCAGCAAAGTGATTAGGACTTGGAATTTCAACACCTTCCAGCCTCCACAATAACCAATTTGGCGAGTTGCCCCGGATTACGATCTCGTTGGATGCATCATCAGTGCCGGAAACACCTGCAAAGACCTGGGCCATCCTTGCCGGATCTCCAATAGTCGCAGCATATCGTTTTGTTTCCTCTGCATTAAATGCTTTAGCATTAATAATGGCCATTTCATTTACTGGTTCTCCATTCGAACCGACGATTGTTACACCTCCCAGTGACTGAACTTGTTCCGATAATTCTATGCTAAGAACAGCCTCTTTTGCCGATCCTAATAGAATCTCCGGAACATAAGCATCAGCATATCCCACGAATGTCACCTTAATGGTATGGCGGCCAACAGGTACGTTTTCGATGACAAAATTTCCATCGATATCTGTTGTGGAGCCAATGGCAGGATCAGTGTTCAAGATATAAACTGTTGCGAATGGCAAGGCAGCTTTAGAGTCTTTATCGTAAACCTTTCCTCGTATGGTTTGCCTTAGAATATTTGGATCCTCTGCAGGTTTATTTGACGTTTCCTTTATCGGCTTTATAACAATGGTATCATTTACCTTTTCAAAGGTCAATCCCGTATTTTTAAGAATTGCAGTTAAGGCAACTTCAACAGTTACATCCTCCATGGATATAGATATTTTTGGCACCTGATTTATCTCTTCATCATTTACAATGAAACTGATATCTGTTTGATTTCTGATCTCATCGATTGCCTTTTCAAGGCTGACATCATTCATCTTTAAGGTAATGGTATTTTGTGCCTGTACTGCTGTTACAAACAATAGGTTTAAAGCTATTATAAGGCAGTATTTGGATATCAGGCTCATGCATTTTGACATGTTGTTAGTCAGATTTTTTATGCAATATATTTCCATATACTTAATATTTTAAGGATTTCATTTTTTTTTAGAATTATTATTGATTTGAGATGCAAATGCGCATCTCGGGATACTTATAGTATTACAATTGTCTGGTCTCTTATTTCAAATTTCACATCTGTGGTCATTTCAAGCATTTCAAGAATGGATGAGATGCTTTCGTCATTATTTAATCGGGCAGTGAAATGAAAGTCTTTAGCAGCGACAGTTTCAAATTTATATTCAAAGTCATACCATCTGGCTAACCTCTTCATTACCTCATCCAGACTCGAATTTTTGAATTCAAATTTCCCATGGATCCAGGACGTAAATTGAGAAGTATTAACCTGGGTGATCTTCATTGAAGCATCGTTTCTATGGAAAATTGCCTGGTCGTTAGGAGCAAGTACTTTCCCTCCAGAAGCCAATGCAATATCTTCAGCTGTTGTGACTTTCACTTTCCCTTCTACCAGAGTAGTTTTCACTTCAGAATCATCAGAATAAGAAGATATGTTAAAACTTGTGCCAAGCACTCGCACATCAATGTTATCACATGACACTATAAATGGTTTGCCATTATGACTTACATCAAAATAAGCTTCTCCTACTAAAAACACCTGCCTGGTACTATCCGTAAAGGAAACAGGGTATTTAAGTGATGACCCGGCATTTAAGGTAACCATTGTTCCATCCGCAAGCTGTAATCTATATCCTCCACCCCTTGGAGTTATAAGCTCATTATGAACAATGGGCTGATCCTCTATACTTTCTTCTTCAGTGGAATAGACAAGTGAATTCTGCTGATTAACTATCCTTGCTTCTCCTTGTTTCATTTCAACCAAAAGTTTATCCTCATCCAGCTCGTGTACTTGCCCATCAGATAATACCAAAGTAGCTTTTTGCGATCCCGGGATATAAACTTTGTCTAGACTTGATAATGGCGGAGTATTTAAATCATTTATATAGTACCATGAAATGCCGGCCAGGATTGCAAATGGAATAAGGACAGCAGCGTAGCGCAACATTGTTTTAGGAGCAAGCCAGATTGTTTTGGTTTTAAAGAGCTCATTTTCAAGTGAGGCTTTAACTTCATTTTTATTGAAGAGTTGATACACTTCAAGCTTTTTGATCAGATATTTGTTATCTGTTGCTCTGGTATATATTTTTAGATTTTCCTCGCTTTCGTTCAGCCACTCGTCCAGTGTTTTCCTTTCCTCAGAAGTAATAGTCCCTTTGTTCTTTTTTGCTATAAGACCCGATATGTAAAATTGCTTGTTCATATTTTAATTTCCATTCAATAGTAAAACAACTAGGATTGAAAAGTGGGTGAAGTGAAAATGAATTTTTTATAAATAAAGATTACAGGCTCAATAAAATGGCTCGTAAAACAGGGTCCAAATTCACCTTTAATTTCGCATAGGCAATCTTTTTTTGAGTTTTTACTGTATTTACAGAAATATTGAGCTCTGCGGCGATCTCATTGTTTTTTAAACCTTTAAGTGCCAGGATCATGATATTTTGTGCTGATTCAGGGAGCCTACGGATCTCTGAATAAAGCTGATTAAAAGCCTCTTCCTCTATAATATGGTTGGTAAAAAACTGTTCAGATTCCAACTCATAGATCAACGCGGATTGATGCTTTTTTAGAACAATCTGATGTTTGAGATAATTTAGGCATTTATTTCTGGCAGAGGTATAGAGAAAGGCTTTTACAGCATTTATGCTATCAAAATCTTTATTGCGCTTCCAAAACGCAATAAAAACATCTTGAATGATGTCTTCAACCTCCGATTGATCTAATATGTATTTATAACTGAATGCGCATAGTGCATTAAAAAATTCATCAAATACTTGAGCAAAAGCCTTTTTATCTCCAGCATTTATGCGTTGAATGAACTCTTTATCCACGTAATTCTTATTAAACCAATTGTTGATCAACCTTAAAATTGACTAATAATTCATAGAAAACAAAATTGAAAGTTCAATTACGTGAGTATTTTGAACCCAGAAATGCTGAATGCTAGCGTATATGCAACAATCCCGGTATACGCTCAATATTCCTTAATAAAGCAGTCCAATGGGCAGCTTTTGGATTTGAAAAAAGTCGAGCTGCATGCTTATCAGAGTTAGGAGATTACCATATTTCGTCAGTTATTCCTTTCTGCGGATAAGTTGATAACCTGTAAATAGTAATTAACAACAACTAATTTTTTTTAATTCTTTACAAGTTTAGCAGAACAAAATTCTTCGAGGTTTTCGATGTACACGGTATTCCCCTTTGCCCTGATAGCTGCGTTTCTGTTTAAAAGAGCTTCATGATTTGCAATATTGAAAGGCAAAACAACCTCTATACCGGATACAGGTACAAGGTCACGCAAAGGACGGTGAGTTGAAGAAGATGTATTGACCAGTGACAATTGATAAACCAACGGATCTGTATCACTTTGATTAAGATGAACGTGCACGCTGGCAGGTGCATTCGTCCTCAATATTACATGATCCTCCATAAGGACATCAATAGAGTTTACCAATAAATCCCGGTAATCCGGATGACCGATCGTATAGTTTAAACGGGCTGCTTCATTGGCAAAATATACGACCTGCCCATTGCCAAAGTTATTCGATACCATAATCGGATTAGGGCTATCCCAGTTTTCAGGAAAGGCATTTTCTGGAGGCTGATTATTAATCTTGGGTAAATACCCGGTAATGGCCATGGCCTCTGGTCCAGGATTAACCGTCAAGGTATTTCCACTGTTATGGAGCAATTCTGTCTTTTCAAATCCTCTCATGAAAGGATTTTGGGTCAATATCTTCTGATAACAATCAATTTTCGTATTTATAATATTACCCCCATAGTTGACCCCAAACACATCAGATAATCCAAAGTCTTCCCTTTGTACACCTAACTCATCAAAAAGCGAGGTTTGAAAAGTAGCAATCAGCTTCCCTCCTCCTGCAACCCAATCCTGTATGATACCAATATGTTCATCGCTCAGGGCAGTAACATTGGGCATGATCAATACCTTGAACTGATTCAGTTTTTCTATACTCAGTTGATTATCTGAGACAAATCCATATTGGTAATGCCCTTCTTCGAGCAACCTGAAGATACCTTTAAGCGGTAAAGAAAAATCATCATCTCCCAACATCTGACCAGATGCCTTGGAGTAAAATATGGCAATATCCGTAACAGGTTGTATATTTTGAATTAGTTCTTGATTATCTAATATATATTTATAGGCGTCACTTGCCAGATAGGCATTGCGTCTGTCAAGTGTTTTTGCAGGGTAAGGCCCATTGAAATAGCAATTCCAGAATCCGCCTCCAGTCCCTGCCGTTTCCCACAACCAGAGCCTGGACTCCAAAGGTGGATCATAAATGTATCTGTGCTCCGTACCATTCCCACCAAACAGGATCACCGGGGGTTTATCCGGGTTCAGAGATTTCAAAAACCTGACGATAGCTGATGGATAGTATATATCCTTATAATCAATTGGGAAACTATTATTGGCTATAAAGCTAACAGTGACCAGGAAATCAAAATATTCCGCGGCACTATACAGGCTGATACCCGTATGTTTCTGCTGTTCCACACGGTACATATCAAATACCTCCGCTGAGTAGCATTTATCCTCACCATACTTCTTGACGGTTGCCCGCATTTTTTCCAGCTGATTACTTGCTATTTTTTCATTCCATTGGTAGTACATCTCCCATTCATCCCTGGAAGCTGTTTTTACTGGGATCTTCCTCTGGTATACTTCAAAATATAATTCCTGGCATCGATCACAATAGCAAACATCATGAAAATTCACAGCGTTATGCCAGATGCCATCTATTTTATACTTTTCAAATAACTGGGAGATAAACGAAACAGCATGTTCATTGCGGTAATAACCGTTATAACAGGGGGCATACAATCCAGGTGTCGTGTAGTTTAATATAATGGGTTCATTCTGCTCATTCCGTGCAAACCAGTCAGGATGCAGATCATAACGCACTTTGTGCACACCTCTGAAATCGATCCTGGCGATCACTTTAATGCCGGCCTGATGGCACCCATTAACTATGTCTGCTAAAAGGTCCCTCTCCCCTATGTACGGATTCACATTCGCCATGGGAAGCGTATTCTGGAAATAATCCACAACCCCACCTCCATTGATCACTAATACATTTGCATGTACTTCCTGCATGTATTGAACCATGCTATCAACATTATAATTAGCTGCATCGGGCTGCCTTAATACGGTTTGAAGAATACGCAATGGCTGTTGATGCCAGTATTTTTCCGAAGACTTATTAATGGATGTATTATCGCTTTCCTGACTTTGCGGCTGACAGGCGTAGATGCATAGAATAAGAAAAATAGAATAGTATCTCAGCATGATTAATTATGTAATGGGTATAGTATATAATTCAATGTAGGTAAATATTTAATCTGTGTCAACACTCAGACAGAGAACTCGATAAATGGATAATAACGTGCTATTTGAAAAAATTGCGTACAATCAGGTAATTCAACGCATAGTACCAATCCCATAAACGTATTCTATGCCCCGAAAGATCAGGATACCTCCTGAAATTGCAGTTGAAGACCAGAATTTATCATCCAGTTTATTTGCAGCTACTACCTTGAATTCAGGCCCTGACTGCAACACATGTGTTGTCCCGGTATCATCCAGACAAAAGACCAGATCATTGTAAGCCCATGGAGAAGCCCAGAATGACTTCGCTCCTTCCAGTTTTTCCCGTTCATAGGCATACTCACCGGTTTTGGCATTGAAACAGCTAACCGTTCCCCCGTTTCTTGCCAATCCATACAAATATCCCTTATACAAAACGGGAGTGGCCATTGCAATTCTGGATTTAGGTTGGGTCCAGGCCACCCATTCATTGCTGCTTTGTTCTGAATGCAGTGAGATATCTCCTGATGCTCCTGCTTTTATGGCAAACAAGGTACCTCCGCCATCGCGTCTTTCTTCATTACATACATAGATCATCTCCTTATCTCCCACTGGGGATGTAATATCCCTGCCCCCCTGCATATCAATCTCCCACAGAAGTTCACCATTATCAGGATTATATGACCGGGTTTTCTTTCCACCTGTTACTAATTCGACGCGCTCATTATTCCACCAGATGTAGGGTGTGCTCCATGTTGAGATCTCATCCCGGATTGTCCGCCATTTTTCTTCGCCAGTTTTTTTATCTAATGCCAGGACCTGTGAATTCTTTTCGTTATCAAACTGCAGGATTAACAGGTTTTTATACAAAATAGGTGAACTTGAAGTTCCCCAGTTCGATTGCATAGGATATATCCCGATGTTCTTTTCCCAAATCTTATTGCCTTCCATATCGTAGCAAAACAGACCCCTCATCCCAAAGTAAACATACAGGTATTTACCATCTGTAACAGGGGTCTCTGAAGCATAGGTATTGTCCCTGTGTGTTACAATTCCGGGTTTCCCGAGGTAAGCTGTTTCATTCCAGATCACTTCCCCCGTCTTTTTATTCAGACAATAGATTTCGAACCTGTAATCTTTATCCGGCTGGATTCTATTATCTGCCCCATCAGGATTTTCCTTTTCTCCTTCTTTTTCAAGGTTCTCCTTCTTGTCTTTGTAGGCAGTAGTAATAAACACTTTTTCTTCCCACACAACAGGACTTGACCATCCCTTTCCAGGTACTTTGAACTTCCAGAGCATGTTTTTATTATCTCCCCATTCTACCGGCAAGTCGACTTCTGTTGAAATGTTATTCCCGTCCGGTCCCAGAAACTGTGGCCAGTTGCTATTGGAAGAACATGATGCCAGGAAAAAGACGAAAATCAGGATTTTTATATGCTTAAATTCTCTCATAACAATGGAATTATTTATTAAACTTTTTATAATCTGTATTCATTTTGAACTATTTCATTCTTTTTAAGATGTCCTTCATATGTGTAAATCTCATATTCTTCCAGAATCTCATGAACCTTTACATCCGTATGGCGGCTTTCAATGGTTATCCAGTTCTCCGGATGGTAAATTTCGATTTTTACTTTATCCCTGTATTTTTCCCTGATGTCTTTCACCTTTCTTATATAGGGCCAGACATGGATTAAAACCTTTTCAAGGTTTAACGCACTGCAAACCCATCTTTCAAATTGCCCGCTGACAGCCATTTCATCCCCGGAAATATCTATGATCCTTGCCCCTTCGCCAGTACTGGAGACTATATATGCCTGGTTTATCCATGCGTGATATTTCAGCACGTTTATAAAGGGTGCCTGGGATGGGAAACAGATTATTTCGGCACCTTCCTTTTTAAGGTGATCCCAGCAATCAAACCAGTTGGCATCATAACAGATCTGCATACCCAATTTCCCAAAATCTGTATTGAATACCGGAGGTTCCAGAGTGCCTGGCTTAAGGTTTCCATCTTCGATCTCGGAAGGAACGAGGTGTGCCTTATGGTATACTCCTTCAATTTCTCCCTTTCTGTTAAGGAGAATGGCACTGTTATAATAATTCCCATCATTTTTTGTCACTAGTGGACAAACAATATAGCAATTATTTTTTTTAGCTTCCTCGGCAATGATACTTGTAATAGGACCTGGTATAGTTTCATCCTCTGCAATATCTTCCGTCCGGGTATTCTCTCTAACCCATGAAGTCTGAAAGGTTTCCGGCAGGCAGATGAGATCCGGCTCAAACACATAGACATTTTCCATCCTTTCCAGCATGTCACTAATTCTTTCCTCAATGGTATCCACAGGCCAGATACCCCGCAGGTCTATTCCTGCAACAACAACTTCCCGTGGCAGCCTTCCTTCCTTATTATTGATATTCATAAAATCAGTTTTAAAATTGCTTCAAATTGTTTCCAGGTACTTATTCCATATATGATTCTACCGGTACCGTGCTTGTATCACCTCTGAATCTCTTAATTCCTCCCGGTATGTAGGAATTTTATATTCTTTAAGTATATCCCGAACGAAAAGACCCGGATCCAGGCTTTCAATTGTGATATGGCCTGCTCCGGTACCAGCTCCCCCTCCTGTATCCCTGAAGACTTTGATCTTAACACGTTTCTTATATTTACTTAATATGTCCGGTATGCTGTATTTCCCTGGAAAAGTTGGCACATATTCCTTTTCAAGATTCACAGTTCCCCAGGTATATCCCAGTTGAAAACTACTTGAATCTATATCAATGCCTGATATATCGATAATTCTTGCATCTTCTCCCGTGCTCGAGACCACATAGTAATTATTCTTCCAGGCAAGGAAATTCAGTATTCTCCCACCTGGAAATTGGGATGGGAAAAACACGATTTCCGCCCCATCTTCTTTTAAATGAGCCCAGCTTTCAAACCAATTCGCATCAAAACATATTTGCATCCCTATTTTTCCGAAATCAGTTTCAAAGACCGGGGGCCTTATTGGTCCAGGAATGATCCCTTCCCCGTTCTGAATTTCCGTATCCACAGGATGTGCTTTATGATATGCTCCGGCAATGCCCCCCTGACGGTCGATCAGAAGGGCACTGTTATAAAATCGGCCATCATTTTTTGTAACAATGGGGCATATTACATAACAATTGTGTTTTTGGGCAAAATCCGCCACTTTAGTCGTTACAGGTCCTGGGGAATTCTCATCTTCAGCGATCTCTGCATAAGGTTTCTGTTCATCGACATAAGATGTGTCAAACGTTTCTGTCAGGCACATAATATCAGGTTCACAGCCAGCCGCCTTTTCCATCCTTTCAAGCATATTATTGATCCTGGATTTAATAGATTTTTCAGGATATAAATGTTGAAGATCTACTGAGGCAACTTTTAGATTTCTCCTTAATATTTCCCTGTCAGGAATGGATTTCGGGTTTGCGCAGGACTGGGCATTTAAGCTGCCGACGATTCCCAGCCCGATACCGCTGGCCGATTTCCCCAGAAAATTCCGACGGGTAATTTCCTTTTTCTTCATGGTTTTGTTTATCTGATTATCATGTGCCAGTATCTCTTTTGTGTAATCTATAAAATATCAGGACCGGCAAATTATTTTTATTTTAATCTCCTGGGAGTTCATTAATTTTATAAGTGATAACATATTAATCCACAGATTAAGCAAAAATTGTGTCTTTTCAATCCCTAAAGTTCATTTCCATCAAAAAGTATATTAAGTTACGGGATATGATTGTTAATTGCAATGCCCTGATTTTCGCAGAATGCTTCTTTCATTTTGAAATATGCATTTAAAGGATATTTTAAGCTTTCTTCTGATATTATACGGGTTAATTTAATCGAGTTTAATCAGATCCTTTCCCTGATCCAGAGAGGATTAATCAGGATGACTGGGAAATTGAACCATCTTTTTGTAAATTTTAAGTCATTCAAGGTAATTTTTTATGAAGAAAAAATCTAAAACCTATACTTATCCTTTTAAGCCTTTCAGATTTCTCTATTTTCTGGCATTTCTGGTATTCATCTGTTTTTATCCTCTTACCGCGGAGGCCCAGGATGAGGAAGATCCTGAAGATTTGAATGTATTCTGGAAATGGATAAGGTGGAACAACTCCGGTAGTTTTTTAATTGATCATTATATTCAACAGGCTGATGTTCTTTATGAACTAAGAAACAGGGAAATCGGGCAATTAAAGACAAAGGAGGACTGGCAGAACCGTCAGTTGTGGGTGAAGGGAAAGCTAAAAAAACTGATCGGGCCCTTTCCGGAAAAAACTGCATTGAACCCGAGGATCACAGGCGTTTTGCAAAAAGATGGATACCGGGTGGAGAAGCTTGTTTATGAATCCATGCCTGGGTTTTATGTGACGGGTTGTGTTTTTATTCCTGATAATTTAAAAGGGAAAGCCCCTGCTATCCTGAATGTGATCGGGCATGAACAGGAGGGATTTCGAGCGGAACTGGATCAATTGGTTTACCTTAACCTGGTTAAAAAGGGATTTATTGTATTGGCTATCGATCCGATAGGACAGGGTGAATCTGTTCAATTTTACGATTCGGAAATTGGATTTTCAAAAGTTGGATATTCAGTGGTTGAACATAATTATGCCGGAAATCTAACTTTCCTCTCCGGGATCTCATTGGCCCGTTACTTTACATGGAATGGCATTCGTGGAATTGATTATCTCATCAATAGAGACGATGTTGACGCGGACAGAATAGGTATGACAGGATTTTCCGGTGGCGGGACAGTGACCTCATATGTTGCTGCTATGGATGAGCGTGTTAAAGTATCAGTTCCCTGTAGTTGGTCCACTTCATCTCAAAGTCAGACTGAAACAAAAGGGACACAAGACCCTGACTCCTTCTTTTATCGTGGATTGAAAGAAGGGATCACTTTTGAAGATCTGCTTGAAGTGAGAGCTCCGGTCCCAACCCTTATGACTTTTACCTCGCGTGACCAGTACCTTTCAATACAAGGAGCTCGTGAGGCCTATCAGGAAGCCAAAAAGGCATATAAGACCTTTGGAAAGGAAGATAATATACAGTTCGTTGAAGATGATTACAAACACTGGCTTACACCGAAGATAAGATTGGCTATTTATTCCTTTTTCATGAAACACATGGATGTTAAGGGGGATCCGGCTGAAGTGGAGGTTGAATTTTTATCTGTCGATGAACTTCAGGTTACACCGACCGGGCAGGTTTCCACCTGGTTGGAGGCTGAAAACGTTCAAAGCATCAATGCAAAGGAAACAGAAACCTTATTGAACGACCTGGATAAATCCAGGAAAGATATTTCTGGCCATCTGGAGAAGGTCGAGCGTAAAGCAATGGAACTTTCCGGATTTATACAGCCGACCTTTACTGACGGCAATCCATTTTTCAATGGCAGATATCAAAGGGATGGCTATTCAGTAGGGAAATATGCTATCGAGGGGGAAGGGGATTATGTCATTCCATTGCTGCTTTTCGTCCCGAATAGCGACCAAGAAAAGTTTCCGGCGATTGTTTATCTTCATCCGGAAGGGAAAACCAAAGAAGCGGGGCTCGGGGGAGAAATTGAAAAGCTGGTAAAAAGAGGATATGTTGTTGCAGCTGTCGATGTTCTGGGTATTGGGGAAGTGAAGAATACAGCGACCCGGGAAGGTGCAGACGATTATACAGGTGTGTTGATCGGAAGAAGTACACCGGGTATTCAGGCGGGTGATATTGTCAGGGTGGTTAACTATCTGAAACACCTCGATATTATTGACAATGAGATTGGTGCCATCGGCATTGACGAGATGTGCATTCCTTTATTACATGCTGCAGCCTTTGAACCTCTGATCAATAACCTGACTTTAATCGGGTCGCCAATATCATACCGTTCCATTGTAATGAATGATATATATAAAATTGGCCTGGTATTCAATGATGAAGGATACTGGCATCCATGGGAAATTGATTTCTCCTGGGGCGTAGCTGGAGCCCTTACTGCTTATGATCTTCCTGACCTGATAGCATGCCTGGCACCAAGAAAAGTAATATTATCAGGATTAAAAAATCAATTGCTCGAACACGCATCAGACGCGGTCATTGAATTGGATATGGCCTTTCCGGCAAAAGTTTATTCTACAATGGATGCCGGACAAAATCTAAAAATCATTTCCTCAAAACAAGACATCGGTTCCTTAATCAACTGGTGCTTTGAATAATAAATACATATGATAGAAAGTAAAAGCCGTCGTAAATTTTTAGCAAATGCAGGCATTTCCAGTACTGGAATCTTATTTGGGAATGCCATAACAGCATGCACACCCGTGCAAAAATCAGAAGAATCTGGATATAACCTGATGCAGGAGGTGTATAAATACAGAAAAATAGATGCCCATGCCCATGTAGGCCTTAAACCAGCGGAGGTAGACCAACAGATCGATGTGGCAGACAGGCTGGGCATTGATAAATTGTGCATTTCAATGCCCATTACCAACTATTCCGGTACTGAGCCTGAAGATCCGGACCAGGTGAGGAAGAACAATGATACAGTCTTTGAAGCGGTTCGAAAGTATCCTGACAGGTATATTGGATTTATGACATTAAATCCGATCTACCAGAAAGAAGCACTTGATGAGATTGATCGTTGTGTTGACCTGGGTATGGCAGGTTATAAAGGATATACACAAGTTAAGATCAATGACCCGTTATATTATCCAATTGTTGAAAAGTTCATAGACCTCAACATGGTTATGCTGATGCATGCCTTCGTACAGCTCGGGGTTGGAGGATACCGCATCAAATATGATGAGGG
Organism: uncultured Cytophagales bacterium; assembly: GCA_963820995.1. Lineage (GTDB taxonomy): Bacteria > Bacteroidota > Bacteroidia > Cytophagales > Cyclobacteriaceae > JAGTVG01. The sequence goes on from CAWGCL010000001.1 coordinate 84,792, forward strand.
TCAGTCGGCAGCCAATACCACAATACCTGAAGATATGGTGGATATAGCAAGAAGATATCCAGAAGGTATGTTCCAGTATGCACATATAGGTGGTGGGGGCGATTGGGAATATGCATGTAAAACCTTCCGCGACTATCCAAATATCTATGTGGATACATCAGGAAGCAATAATGAGGAATATATGATCAATTTCGCTGTTGACTGCCTTGGGGAAGATCGCTTGTTCTTTGGCTGTGACGGCAGTTTTTACCAGGGTATAGGAAAACTCTTTGCGGCTGACCTATCTGAATCCCGGAAGAAAAAGATCTTTTTTGAAAACTATAATAATATATTAAGAAAATCAGGAAACCATGTTGCTTGACATAAATGCCTATGTAGGCCACTGGCCTTTCAAACAAGTAAAATTCAACACATGCGAAGCATTGATGGAAAGAATGGATCAATTTAATGTAGACATTTCCGTCATCAGCAACCTCAACGGAATATTCTATAAGAATACGCAACCAGCGAACCAGGAATTATTTGATGAGATACGGTCAAACAAACATTTCAGGAAAAGGTTCGTTCCTTTTGCCGTTATAAATCCTATATATGCCGGATGGAAAGATGATCTGGAAGAATGCAGGAATAAATTTGGAATGAGAGGGATCAGGTTGTATCCTAAATATCATGATTATGAGCTTTCAGATCCTGCCTGCATAGAACTTGTACAACTTGCTCGGGACTTTGACATGCTGGTGGCATTTTCATTTCGCATGGTTGACAGCCGTCAGCGTTCCTGGATGGACATAAAGATGGAATGGGACTTAAAGGATATTATTCCCATAGTGAAAGAGGTACCTGATGCTAAATATATATTTTTAAACCTCTGCAATAGCACAAAACTCAGCAATGAGGAAGAATTGCTTTTGAAAGATACCAATATGGTGATAGACACCTCAGGCAGGTCCGTTAATACATTTATCGAACTATTGGATAGGTTTGGTAGGGAAAAGTTAGCTTTTGGCTCACATTCTCCCTTATTGGATTATATGACGGGCTTATTAAGAATAGAATCCCTCAGAGATGAAGAAGCAAATGATGAGACAAAAGACCTTTTCAGATATGGCAATGCGAAGAGGATGCTGGGGCTATGAAAAAAATAATTATACAGGGGATTAAGTATGATGAAAAATCTTCCTTTCAAAGAGGCCCCGAACTTGCCCCTCCTTTCATCAGGGAAGTTCTACATTGCGGCTCATCGAATTATTTTGCCGAAAACGGGATCAGCATTGAAAATGCAGACATCGTGGATAAAGGTGACTTCGAAATTTATGAATATTTCGAGATTGAGCATATTACAAAGGAGCATCTTAAGCTTAATGGCAAGATCTTTACCCTTGGGGGAGATCATTCCATAACTTATCCTATTATCAAGGCCCACCATCAGAAATACCCAATCCTTGACATTTTACAGATCGATGCGCACCCGGATTTGTACGATCACTATGAGGGCGACAAATATTCCAATGCCTGTCCATTTGCCCGTATCCTGCAAAACGGGTATGCTACCAGACTGGTCCAAGTTGGGATAAGGACATTAAATGCCCACCAGGCTGAGCAGGCAAAGAAATTCCAGGTGGAAATCCATAACATGAAGAATCTGGACCTTGCCAAAATCCCAAAATTTGAAAATCCTTTATACATATCGCTGGATATGGATGGATTTGATCCGGCTTTCGCTCCGGGCGTATCTCATCACGAACCAGGTGGGCTTACTTCCAGGCAGGTAATCGAACTTATTCAGGACCTGGATGCGGAAATCATAGGAGCAGATATTGTCGAGTATAATCCCGAGCGGGATTTCCAGAATATGACGGCATTTCTTGCCGCAAAAATGATGAAAGAAATCATCGCGAAGATGATGGATCAGTAGAGTATTTTATTCTCTTTAAAATTTAAACCCGAGTCCTTATTATACTCCAGCTAAAACTGCCACTACTAAAGCAATGGCGCATAATCCAAACAGGATCAATAATGGTTTGATTATAAATTTGAACCAATTATTATACGAGATCCCGGCAACGGCCAGAATGGCCATCAGGGCTCCATTGGTAGGTATCAGGACATCCATCATTACAGCACCATACTGATAGGCAAGGACTACGACCTGCCTTGATAGTCCTATCAAATCCGCTAATGGCGATAAGATGGGTATGGTCAATAAAGCCTGACCTGAATAACTGGATACCGGAAAGTGAAGGAGTGACTGTGATACCATCATAGATACAGCAGCCAGGCTTTTAGGAAAGTATTGCAAAGGGGTAAATAAGCCGTAGATTATGGTATCAGTGATCATTCCCTTTTCAAGAATGATGGTTATGCTATTGGCAAGGCCTATGATAATAACAGCAAATGTTAATTCTTTAAATCCATTAATATATACTTCGCAAGTTCTATTGAATCCAAGCTTGCCAATTAATCCAACTATAATGCCCAACACAAAGAACTCGGCTGACATTTCATTAAATCCCCATTCAAGCCATAGAATTCCATATATCATAAGCCCAAATGCTGCTCCAGTTAATCCCAGAATCATCAGATTCCTGATACTGATTGAAGGTTGATTAGCATCCTGTAGCTGTTCCTTTTCAATCCTGTTCTTATTGGCATACCTGATTATTAAATATACCCAAAGGATAAATGCGATGACAAAAACAATCATTCTGAATGCACTGGCAGAAGGATAAGACAATCCAGCTGTTTTTAGGGCTATCCCGACACTAAAAGGATTAACAGGGCTGAAAGCTCCTCCAAGTATAGCTGCCCCAAAACTTATCGATACCGCCACATATGCATTATATCCCAATCTGCGGCCGAAATAAATGAGAACCGGGGTCATAGCAATAATTTCCTCCTGCAGTCCATTCAGTGCGCCTCCGGTTGCAAAAAGTAATGATACAATGATCATTGAAACTTCTTCCTTACCTTTCAGCAATTCAGTCATATAAACGACCCCTTCCTTAAGCGCACCTGTCTTTTCTATAACATAGAAACATCCCCCCAGTAATAATATCAGGGCGATTAATTCTGCAGCTTTAATAATTCCTTCCGGAATGGAAAGAAAAATTTCAAAAACGGAAAGATGAGCTCCTTTAGTTAGTGAAAAAGAACCCGGTACAACAGTCTCATAATCATGTGCGGGATCCGTTATTCTTTCATACTTTCCTTTTGGAATAATGTAGGTCAATATGCTGACAAATAGGATAAAGCCCAGCATAATGACCATCGCATTCGGAAATTTTCTCATGTATTTTGAATTATTTTATAATATCATTTCTCCAGTAGTCTGCATGGTAGTTTGGTCCATCAGCATTCCATACTTTTGTGACTATATCAATATCTCCATCTCCGTCAACGTCACCCAATGAGGCATCGTGCCAGCCCGGATTGTCGATGTGAATGACAATCGGTGTGAATCCCGGTTTGGGTGCACCGTCGTTCTCCCAGATCACTCCCCTTTCTTTCAATCCTACTGGTTTCATCGCCAGCAATCCATCAGCTTCCATATACGTATCCGGATCTTCCTGTTCCCCTGCAAACACATCAAGGTCCCCGTCGAGGTCAAAATCTGCAATCCCCAAAGAATGGAAGGATCCTGTCCCTTCAACATCCCCTTCCCTGGTGGGTGGATCTGGTAGCTGATGACTGATCCATGCTGTTCCCTTACTGGTATTCTCGATCCAGTAAACATGGCCAAGGCCGGTATCGCAATGACTGTATATGATATCAACATCACCGTCTTTATCCAGGTCAGTGATCCATGATCGTGTACTTCTGCCGTATGAGGCCTTGGGAACCGGTATGAATGGCCATTCATTGACCACCCATTCCCCCCTTCCTTTTCCAGGATTTGCAAACCAGAAACCTGGAATAATCGCATCAACATCGCCATCCATATCGATGTCGCCCACCCCTTTTGGGGCCAATCCCCCATGGTCGTCATAGCCTTCTGATATAACCACTTCTTCCAGGTCATTACCCACATCAAACCAGGAAATTCTTTTTCCATTATAAATCATAAAATCATCGATGCCGTTTCCATCGACATCAATGGTTACAATATCATGCCCCCTGCTGGGATAATCATTGGGTTCCCAGGGCGTATCCGGTTTATCACCTAACGTTCCTGGGTTCCTGAACCAGACATGTCCAAATACAATGTCCTGCCAGCCATCCTGGTCAATATCAACTGCAGTTGTACCCAGGGTATTGTCCAGGCCAATGTGTTCCCCAATCAAATGACGGATCCAGGTAGAATCATTCTGATATTCATACCAGTATGCGGACTGTACCGATCTTCTTGACAAGGCCAGGTCTAGGTCTCCATCCCCATCATAATCGGCCAGTGTTGGTCCACCGGTCCCCCATCCTTCACCTGGCAATGATCCGTCTATGGTGAAATGGGTCCATAAGGTCAGGGGTGATTTCTCAGTTTTATATTGGCAGGAGGAAAGGACATAAAAAATCAGAAATACGATAAAGTTCTTCATAAAAATTGAATTTTAAATAGCCTTGTTCTTTTCAAAAATAAAGCAGGATTTATGTGAAAGCATCTCAATTATATTTGCCGGTGAATGGTGTAGGGCGCTTCCAACTTTTTCCACACAATACGGGCAGATATGCGCATCACCATCCGTATCAATATAGAAAAACCTGTTTCCTGCGCCAAAACATCCCAAACGTCTTTGATGATATCCCAAATAATTAATAATCGGGTAATCCCGGTATTTTGTTGAATTATTATATTCCAAATATAGGCTTTCAAGAATTTCCATTTCTTCATTACCCAATTCTACATTTTTATCCGCATACCTTCCTGATGAACGCGGATCGAGGATCTGGACAAAGCAAACACCCAGAGATTTCGCCAGATCCATATACATGTTAATCTGACCGTAATTTACTGACTCTTTCACGGCACAAAATGAAAGAGATGTGGCCAATCCTGCCTTCCTGGCATGGCTTACTGCCTCTATTGCCAGTTGAAATGCTCCTGCATAGCCTCTAAACTCATCATGTTTCTTGGGATCAAAATGATCAAGACTGACCATCACTCCAGTCAGTCCTGATTCTTTTAATTGTTGTGCGTGCTTTCCATTAAAACCAAGGCCAGAAGTGATAATCCAGAAATCCGAACTTTTATTAACATTAGATAAAACTCTGTATATATCGTTGATCCTTAACATAGGTTCTCCACCGGAAAACATGATTTGAGATGTACCATAATCCTGATATTCCCGAATTAAACGTATTATATCTTCTGCGGACAAGCGTTCTTTATTGTTCAAGTTTTGCCATTCAAAACAGTGTTCACAGTTCATGGGACACTTTTTCGTGATAGCAAATATTAAAGTCCGCAGTCCCGTGGATGGACACAGAGTAAAAAACCTTTCCACCTCATTCTCATGCATTATTTTCCATGCCTCGGAAGGAAATCCTGGAGCACCTAATCTCCAGAAGTATCTTTTATTAACTTTGGCTACTTTAGTAATCAATGATTCTCCAAATACGGACCTATATTTTTCAAGCATTTGTTTTAATAATTGAAGGGCTCTAAATGGGTTGCCTGTTCTTTTAAGCATAATCCTGAACATATAGCTAACCACATTGATCTTGATCATCAACAACCTGAATTCCCCATGAATAATTGAAGGGGGCAACGAAGCTCCCGTGAAATGTCTTTGATTTACTGATTCCTGGACTAACATATCGCTATCATTGTGATTTACCTTGAATCAGCTACTAATTCTTTAGAGTTCAAAGCGTTTAAATATTGTTCCCTTGAATATTCCGAGAAATATCCAGGTGTCTTAAATTTATTTAAGCCTGTAATATCCGGTAATCCTTTAAAATCACGTATTAGTTCATAATATCCCCGGCTATGCAGGAAAACTGTTTGAATCTGGTCATTTGCAGGTATAGGAGCCTTGAACACTACCTCAGTGACCTTTCCCGATATTTCCTGAATCATATAATCTCCATCTATACTTCCCAATGAGGATGTCCAATCCATAGCACCAGTGCCTATTGCCACCGAAGGCTTGATCACGTTCATCTCGTATTCATTATCAATCGAGTAATCCATACCAGCATAATCAAGTTCCCAGAACATAAATCCAGTCTCAATCTTGATATTCACTTCATCATCTGAAATCCTGCTTAGATCTAAAGGAATGACAAAATCCCTGGATGCCAGTGGCCCAATGGTATGAAAATAATCGATCAGTTCCCATCTTCCATCTTTCATTAAATATATGGATAGGGGAATATCCTGATCAAGCATCCTTTGTGCTCTCTCAGTGCCAGGAACTTTTGCCTGTTCCTGCATCCACGAGTCATAATTGCTGCCGAATTTTTCAAGAAACCTGCCAAAAACATAGTCAAACCATAGCGTATTCTTTCCATTGATAACTAATTTCCCGGATTGATCATCTGGCGACTTCAGGAAAGACAGGTATACACTATTTATGGTATATTCCGTATCATTGAAAAAATATACTTCATTATCTATTCGATTAAGAGTGTTCATCAGGTCTATACCATCGGTTGAAATTGCCTTTACCGGTGAGGTGACATTTTTCAAACTTCTTGGGAAGCCATATTTATCCAGGATTACCTTTTCATTGTCTGAATGATTCACCACAATCAACTCCGCAAGATCCGTATATTGCCTTTCCTTGAGTTCATTACTTATTCTTAATCGATATGATCCTTCTTCTTCTTTCATTTCAGGCAGCGGCATATAATCGTCTCTTTCCAGGTTTTCTGCAATTGCTCCACCAAATATTTCTCCCTGGAATACAAATGAATCACCATCATTCACATACACATACGGGCATGAACTTTTGATCAGAGCGGCAATTATTGAAATAATTATAAATACACCAACTAAAATCCCGAATCCGGTAAACACGTATGATGCAGTTGTCTTTCCGGAATTCTTTTCAATTATTCTAACCTCTTTAATATCTGAGAATGGAATAATTACAGGGCCTAAAGGATATTGTTTGATACTGTCCTGCATATAGAAATGGACCTCATTTAAAATGTCCTTCTCATATGATTTATACTTGAAACTTCGATTTTCTTCATATCGATAACGGAAGTCCGTTAATGAAATATCGCCACTTATATTATTTGAATTGACTTCTATGGACTTTAGGTAATAGGGTCTGCCAGAAGAATGCACCACAAAGGTTTTGTGAATTTCTCCAATATTCTGAAGGGTATTCAGTTGGTCATTCTGCATACTGTTAATTTTGAAGTAATTACATCCTGAGTTATGAACAAAAACAAGGAAGATCAGAAAGAACGAAATGTGCTTTTTGAGCACTTCTAAAAGATGGTTTTTCATATCATAACTGTTAAAAAATCTACACTTAGGAAATTTACCATATAAGGAAGACTATTCCTAATTGGAAATCTCAGTACCAGAATCATCTTATTTCATATTCATCTTAGAAGGATATTCAATATTTAATAATAATATGTTTTTTGACAATCCAGTTAAGCTTTCTAAAGAATAGTTTTATCTGAAATACCTTTTGTTAGCACAGGTTTATTAAATTCATTCGGCATCCCCATTGGCTTGATCATAAAGTAGCGGAAAAAACTGTCCACCCATTTTTTCACCCTTCTTTATGACAGGCACACCTTCTAGGAGGGCTTCATCAGAGTCTGAACAAGTGCCATCAGCGAATACATTTAAAACAAAGGCCCTTCTGGGTTTATCTGAATTGTTTTCAAATGAACCATGTATGAGTAAAGGATGATGAAAGGTAGCATAGCCCTTTTTCATTTCAATTGGCACCGCATTATTTAAAGCTTCGGCCTTTTCTTTCGTTAAAAACTGAGTTATTCCCATCATTTCGCCAGCCAATGAAGGTTTATCCAGTAAGCCCCATTTATGGCTTCCGGGGATATAATGCATGCAGCCATTTTCCACGGTAGCATCATCAAGCCCTATCCAGGCTGTCAGATGCTGCATGGGCTGAGTTCGCGTCCAGTATGAATAATCCTGGTGCCATGCCACTACTCCCCCATGTTTTGCTGGCTTCAGGAACAACTGGTCATGCCAGAACCGGACTGATTTATTACCAAGCAACTGGCTTGCTGCCATTACAAATGCCGGATTCCATAAGACATCATGAAATCCGGGAGTCATCCTCCAATGCCCAAGTGAATGAAATAGAATCCGATCAGGATCTTCGGATTCATTGGCCTGGAATTCATAAAGCAGTGAATGAGCAGGGTGGCCAGGATCCATTATTTCCTTTAACTCTTCTCTTAATTGGTCTATCTGCTCATTCTCAAGAAGCTTTATATCAGATATGTATCCCTGCTCATTAAAGTGCTGGATTTGTTCTGAAGTTAGACTGTAATCTTCCCAATTGTTAGAACCAAGGCCTTTGAACAAGTCTCCAACCGGTTCATGAAATTTCGATAGATCTTTTTCCTGATACATAGATTATTTAATCTTAAATAGCTAAAAACTAGCTTTTGGGTTTAATATTCGCATTAATTCTGAAGAAATTATCCGGATCATACTTAGTTTTAATATCAATGAGCCGTTGATAGTTTCCCCCATATGAATCTCCGGCCAGGTCATCTGAACCACTCATGTCACTGTTAAAATTAAAATATACCTGCCCGTTTGAATAATTCTGGAGTTCAGCGAAGAAGTTCTTTGTATAATCAATACATCTTTGATTATCTGAATCCTCAGCCCACATGGTATCAATGCTAACCAAGAATCTGGCACTCCTATCCCCAAAAGCTGTTGCTTCCTCAGGTACTCTTGAAATAGCTCCTTGTAGATTACGAATGGACAACAAGGATTGTGTCGTGGGGGCCTGGTTCGCCTTGTTTATCAGCAAATGCATTAGATCTTCATCAATATCCTGGACATAAAGTGATTTCCAGTAGCTATTCAATGTACCCTTAACTAGGAATGGATCAAACATTTTATTAACTGCCGTATAAGGAATGATCCCGCTCAAATCCAGGAGTGGATTGGCTACCTCTCTCAATGGCTGAAGCAATTTTTCACCTTCCTGGGGAGATCCAAAATACATAGCAGCCAATCCTGTAACCCGTTGTCCTTGGAGTTCAGGTGGAAATGCAGGATGCTCCGGGATGGACCAGTGTATACAGTCGCTGGATACTTCATCGGGTAAATCTTTTGTAAATTCAATCCAGAACTTCATGGCTTTCTCAGCCTCAGAACGGGGATACAAGCAGGCAGCCATCATTACCTCAGGGCCCAGTTCATATAATTTGAAATGGAAGGAGGTAACAATGCCAAAATTTCCTCCACCCCCCTTTAAGGCCCAAAACAGATCCTGGTTCTCAAAATTCGAAGCATGAAGATAAGAACCATCGGCAAGGACCATATCTGCCCCAATAAGATTATCTATACTCATACCTGCTTTTCTTCTGAACCAGCTTAAACCGCCGCCCAAAGTAAGTCCGCCAACCCCGGTATCAGATACCACACCGCCGGTGCATGCCAATCCAAATGCCTGAGTTTCACGGTCAACATCTCCCCAGTTGGCACCTCCCTGAACTATTGCTGTCTTTTTTTTAGGATCGACCATCACCGTGCGCATATTGGATAAATCGATCATAAGGCCTTCATCTATAGAGGCATTGCCGGCAACATTATGCCCAGCCCCCCGAACAGCTACTTTGAGATTGTTTTCCCTGGCGAATATAACAGACTGTATTACATCGTGAACACCAGTACACTGAGCGATCAATCCGGGTTTTTTGTCGATCATCCTGTTCCATAATTGACGAACCTCATTAAAATTTGAGTCATCCCCACTAACCAGGGCGCCGCCAAATACTGCTTGAAAGTTTTCAAGAGATTGACCATTTAATTGATCAATCATTGTTGTTGCTTCATAGTTTTTCATGGTTGTAATTTTGGTTTTTTATGTAATAATATATTTGTGGTTTCAATATAAATAGTCCGAGAAGGAAACAATATTAAGAATTGGAGTAGTGCCCCTCTTAATAGAATCTTTCAATGTACGCATTATGTACAGAAAATACAAATTGCGTGTCTCAGGGAAACTATGCGGAAATTAAACCAAGCCAATTTTATACCATTTATCATGTAATGGGATTCCGGATTGTGATACTTCGGATTTAACCGGACAAAAAGTTAATTATTCCAATATACATCTTACTGCCTCATATGGTGTTTTTCCATAAAACGCGCCATGTGGTCTATTGAAGTTATAAAATTGCTCCCATTTCTCCAATTTCTTATTCAAATCCACATCATCAGGGTATGTTAAAAGCTGATAGAATTCTTCCTGATCGGTTCTATGCGATCTTTCAACCTTACCATTCAATTGAGCGGATCTAGGCTTTATATAAACGTGTCTGTTACCCCTATCTTCAACATGCCAGTGGAATTGGGCTTGAAACTCATGCCCTCTATCTGTTCTGAGAGTGTGAATACGGAAGGGGAATTTGTCAATAACATAATCAATAAAATCGAGTATGAACTTAATCCTTCTAACTCTAAGAATTTCATTCGCCCTTGCTTCAATAACTTTATTAAGATTTTTCATTTAGACCTCTATTTTACTTCTTACAGTTTAGTTAAAATTGTCCAATAGGGTCTGACGTACCTACAGAGGCATAATCTAAGTTAAGCAAAAGGGCAGATAAATTGTAATATAAGACTGTATACTATTCTAACAATTAGACTTGATAATAAATTGAATTTCTAGAATGTTTGCATTAAAGTTCAGGATTGCTTATTCCCATAACCTGATAAATCTTAATCTTTTCATTTTTACCCTTGATCGCAACCTCATCCCAGGGATTTGTAGAGACAATATCACTTGTTTTATCGTAGATCGGTTGGCTGATCAAAATTGCATTGGGCAATTTCCTGCTCAATGATTCAATACGTTTAGCCGTATTCACAGCATCCCCTGTAATAGAGTAAGACAGTCTGTCGTGAGAACCCAGATTGCCAGCGACAATTGGTCCATAATGGATCCCAATTCCCACTCTAAGTTTTCCCTTAATAATGCTTTTTAAACTTAAACTGATTTCCTCAAGTTTTTGAATCATTCCTAAAGCACATTTTACAGCACAAACCTCTGGTTCAGGTATAGGTAGAGGTGCTCCAAATGAGACAAAGATTTCATCTCCAACAAATTGATTGATTACTCCATTATGCTTTTTGATCACCTCTGACATCATAGAATAATAGACGTTCAGCATATGAACCACCTGATTAGGTGCTAGTTGCTCTGCAATAGGTGTAAAACTTCTGATATCACAAAAGAGTAATGCTGCCTCCAACATCTCACCTTGCCTGATTTCTTCATCTTTTTGTTTAAGTATTTTATTCACTATAGGTTCCGGTACATATTTTTTGAAGAGATCCAGCGTTTTATTCTGCTTGGCTATTAATTTACTAAGCTTATTGTTCGTCTTTTCAATTTCTATGAGTCTTCGCTTTTCAGCCTCCATTGATTCATACAGCCTTTTTTCGGTGAGCACAATCTGGGAAACATCCTTTTGAACAGCCAGATATTGTATTATTTTTCCATGATCATCTTTTACCGGTACAATTGACCATTGCATGTAAAACTCCGAACCGTCTTTTCGATAGTTTAAGGTTTTTCCACTCCAGACCTTACCAGCTTCCAGAGTATCTTTCATATCATTGAAGATTGTATAATCGGTATTTGGCCCTTGTAGAATTCTAGGACTTTTCCCAATAATCTCAATTCTGTTCCAGCCAGTCATCTTCTCAAAGGCAGCATTTACATAAATAATATAAGGTCCGGGATGATTCAGCTCAGTATCAGTAATCAATACACTTTCAGCCATAGATTCCAACATGACCGCTGAATCAAAAATATGTTCATTCTGCTCTTTCATCAATTTTCTAATATACAACATTTAGTTTTGAATCTAAACATTGATTCAAGGTTCCTCATAAAATTTTATAAAAAATATTTGATTCAAAAGTATTGGTAAAAAAAATTCTTAAAAAACATATGTATGCATTCCAAAAAATTCATAATCAATGAACTTCTTGATTTAAAAAATGTTGAATTTTAATACACATTAAACATTTTTCAATCAACTACATATCAGCATTTCTTTAAATATTCTACACATAGCTGTATATAAGGTAGATGTAAAATTTGGCATGATTTATGAAAACCAAATTATGAGGAATTATAAATTTTAAAAAACGTTGAAAACCACAACCAAATCCTTCAGCATCTATTTCACAACGCTTGTTATTTCGCTCGGATTTTGTTCCTGTTCTGACGATGGCTCAGTTGCAATAAAACCTTCTCCAAATGAATCCATATTAGAAAATACTGCGGATGTATTATTAACTGATAACCTGGTTAAAGAATGGCGGCTTGTTAATATCTACGACCAAAATAATGTAAGTATTCCTGTTCATAAGTGGACTGAATGTAATAAATCCGAGATCCTAACATTCCATTCTGACAAAACATTTTCGACCAGTTGTTGCGATAATTGTTTAAGCTTATATACCTGGAATGTAATTGAAGAAAAGGGTAAAAAATTTCTAAATCTCGAATCTGTTGAAAATTCTGCTGCATCTGCCCCATGGATTGGCCAGGAAATTATAATCCATTTATTGACCGCATATGATTTGATAATAGAAATTAATGGTATAAAACACGAATACGTCCCTTATTTTCTTGAAAACCGTAATCCAAGAGATTATCAGTAGGATATTAGTTCTTACCTTATAATCGATCAACGCATTATTAAAATCGGAATATTCGGGATTTTGAATTTTTATTCTCTTGAAATATTATGGATTTTACATTTATATCGCAACTGATTCAATCCCATCCCAGTTATCAGCCACTCCGCTATATTAGATTATGAAATATTTTCTAAGGATGGCACAATGCTGGAAAAATAAAATTAGGCCCGGATTCGAAAATCCGGGCCTGAGATACATAATTTATAACACAAAAATGATCCCATTCCCGTCAAGACGGGAAGAATACACCTTTCTTAGTTCGCTTTATAAGAGGTCATTTTGTTATCATCAGAGCGGTAATAGACCTGCCCCGTAATATCATCAACCGCGTAAATAGGCTCCCGGTCCTTACCCAGACTTATCCTTCCATCAACCTTCCCGCTTGTCTTGCTAACCTTGAGCAATTCAATCCCATTGGGTTGCTTTGACATAATAAACATAAAATCCCTGCCATTCTGTGTGGCTTTATGTCTTGCATTGGCCATTTTAAATGCCTGAACAGCATAATTTGAAGCCTGGTCACCCAGGTCTCCGTATGCATTACCTATTTCATTGACAACTTCACCCGCAAGGGCATCTTCCTGACGGACCTCGTCTTCAACAGATGCCATAACTCCGGAAACATAATATGACGTAGCACCAATATATGCACCCCTGACCGCCTCAGCATAAAGCAGAGCACGCTTCCAACCTGGCTCTTTCGGAGCAGGATAATACTCCTGGAACTTCACGGTTCCATCAAAACCGAATTTTGCCACGTTCTGGTCGGAATGAAGGAATATTCCATCCTCCAATACTTCAAGGTTCCTGGGTGATTCACCACCCATGAATTTGACCTCGAAATCAGATAATTCACTGACTTTTTCAGTTTGTTCATCTACAACTTTCAAGGTTTTTGACTTGTAATCAAACGCATAGATCTTCCCGTCATACTGTGCCGTTAACTGTGGTGTCGTCTGAATACTCTTCGGCCATTTTAATGTGCCTGTCTTTGGATCCAGAATATTCATGGATTCAGTAGTTATATAGAGTATGCCACTTGACAGCGGAACAATTCCAACTACATATCCATCTACTTTGACTGGTTTTTCAAATGTTATAATCCCGGCTGAAGGATCCAGATAATTCAGGTAATTATTATTGGAAGTCTGTGATACAAGCAGGATCCCGTCTCCTGCGTCAAGGTAATCATATATACCACCTTTAATAGGTATCCCTTTCCCTTTTTTACCCCAAAGACCGGCTTGGCTCTTATAATCAAATAAGTTTATTTTCGTCCTGTTTCCATCATCTGGAAGTACTAGAATCCCATTGTCAAGAAAAGCAACCTGGCTCAGTTGTCCCTTATTATTCCAGGGCGTTATCCCATACCAGTTTTCCATCAGATATGTTATATGCATTATAAACATTGTCATAACTTACTGTGGATCCTCCACTTGATGAGGTGAAACCAGATTGTGATTCCTGTTGGCTTCCCAGATAGAACACATCGCTACCTTCAGGCCTGTAATACCGGAGTTCAATTTCCATACCTTCTGTCATGCTTTCGGCAGCAGCCTTCATTAAATCTCCAAATGCTCCAAGATTCTTCATCTGGGCTGCCTCAGCTGAATTAACCTCCTTCCAGATTACATTACCATTCTCTGCATTAAGCTTGTAATTATTAAAAAGTGTAACAATCAGCAATTCATTATTCCCCAATTCCGTAGCGGCAATTATCCGTCCAAATTCTTCATCCATCGACCAGGCTACACTGCCATCAGACATCTTTACAGATACCATAACAGGATTCCCACTATGGCTTTCTCCGGAAACAAGAATCGTATTTGAATTGTACAAAAGAAAGTAATCTTCAATTTTTCCAATCCCTGCTTTTTGAGAATCAAAAACCAGGTCCCCTGAAAACTGATCAATTACAAGAATGCTTTTCCCCAGGTCTACCGTAAAGAATGGGCTTCGAGGTATCTCCTTATATGCGATACGGTTTAAACCAGCTAATTCCAGTTTGCTCCAGATAATAGCCCCGGTTTCTGTATTTACCCCTGCAAGTTGATTTCCAGAACTGACAATTAAATTACCCAAGGTGGTAACTTCCTGCCATAATATATCAGAGGTTAGCTCTTTCTCCCATTTCACCTCAACCTGGGCTATAGAAGAATAACTGATCATACCTGTCATGATAAAAACAGACAGGTATCTCGCGATACGCTTAAAAATATACATAGTTGGTTTTGTTAAATGTTTTCACCCCTTTAAACGATGAAAACCAATCTATAGTATGCTTAACAAAGGTGGCATCAATCCATAATCGGGCATTTTCTAAGTTGCCAGGCTTCGGATTGTTTGATCTTTTCAAGGATTGAATCCCCATATTTCTCGATATCTCCATGCATCAATGAAAGTGAAGGTATTGTATAGTCGGGATCAGCACTTGTTATGGTAGGTGATTCAGCAGACCATCCGATTTCATGAACTCCTGAGCTTCCGTTTTCGGCCGGATAGGACAAATAATAAAATTGCCTTGTATATCTTAAAAGAAAATTCTCTAATCCCAGAGGTCCCCCAGAAGTATGGAACATATCAAACAACCCATAGACTACATCATAACCGTCCTCTCCCATCAACCATTTATCAGGATATTTTTTTCGTAGTTCGCCGGTGTATCTTAACAGGCCTTCATAAGCTGAATAATCCGGACTGTTTTCCCATCGTAAAGTACCGTCAAGAAATACTCCATCCACATTAAATTTGTCAAATAATTCGGCTGTTTTATCAATCATATATTGATTGTATATGGGATTTCCAAAATTCATGATCATTCCCATTGTTTCAATAGTAAGGTCTATATTCCAATCAAGCCAATCCTGAACCTGAGGGAATCCATTCCTTTTCAATAAAGCAGCATCCATCATATTATTCTCCTCCAGGAATTTAAAAGTGGCCAGATTTGGCCCTCCCAGCATGAGCACAACCTTCACGTCCATATCATGTGCAGCCTCAACAAATGCTTTGAGACCTTCAGCACCACCCATTCTCAAATCAGGCTCATGCTCAGGATAGGTATTATAATATCTTCCATCCCAGGCAGGAAGAAATGCCATTACGTTTTCGCCATCAAGAGATTTACAGACCCACCTAAGCTGATCCTCCATTTGTTTGAAGGTATTGAACATATGACCGGTAAAATGAATGCCGTGAAAGAAAACAGCCAGTTTGATCTTGTCAATTGAGGCGCTACCCGGTTTATCTTTATAAGTTTCCAGGCCAAAGAACTTCTCAAGGTCATTACATCTCTCTTTCACTAAGTTTAATCGTGTTTCTCCGGAACCCAGTATCCATTCAGGAGATTCAATATTATTAGACATCCTCCTTGCATCTTCATCATGGCTGATCAGGATTACTGGTTCTTTGCTTAAATGATCATAAGAGCAGGCGAAGCCTTTTCGCCGTATTTGCTTATCTTTTGATAAAACAAACCACTCTTTTTCAGTTGTAGGGAAAAAGACCAGCGGCATGGTAGCTGCCCTGGAGGGATAGCTAACTCTGATGTTATTATTGTTATATTCTTTTACACCCTTTGCTACTGGATATTCTGAGATCATTGACTTAACATCAATCCCCTTTATAAGGACCAATACAGATTTGCACATTTCGGTAGGATGGCTGCCCTCTGCCTGTAAGGATATTCTTGAATTCCCAAGATCATTAAGCGTAAGCTGTAAGCTGCCTTTTGAAATTAACTGGCCCCCAGCTGCTGACAATGTATTACAATTAATGACTAATTTTTGCTCACTGGGCCTGTTAACCTCCATATGAGTTTGTAAAGGGCAATATATGTTATCCTCTGTCGAAAGCCTAACTGCAAATTTTAATCCTCCAAACTCGATATAAGGATCTTTAAAGTCATAGCCAATGGGCCCGAACTGCCCATAAATACGGTTTGAAAATAAAATAAGAATGGCCAATATGATTAAATGATGTTTCACTTTCATGCGTAATAAAGTCTACATTTATATAAAAAATTATTCGTTCACCTTGCTATAAGGAACCAATCCATCCGGATTTTGAAAGTAATATGGGAAATTGTCCCAAATAGAATGACCTAAAACAGCTCTTGGATCTTCCGTTTTTAGAAGGTAATCATCCAGTACCTTTGAAAGTCTGCTCTTATCTTCAATAAAGTTATCCTGATTCGCAAGGTTGTTTAAACAATTGGGATCATTAACAATATCAAATAGTTCTTCGTAGGGCCTTTTGGCAGTAGCCAGTTCAAATAGTGTATAAACACTCTTTTCATTCTTGTGATCCAAAAGGTAGTTCATACTGGGTGATTGGTCGATATCACCAAAAACCCAACCATGTCCGGACTTTTCATATGGGGAACCAGCCGGCCAACGGTCTGGCTCTAAATTCCTTATGTACAAATACTGATAATCCCTCACCGATCTTTGCGGGTAAGGAAGATCGCCATCCCTGCATATCGTATGTCTTTCTTTTCCTGAAAAAACATAATTACGTTCCTGAACTATCCTTTTGGAAGATGAAGAATTAAAGATCTCGGCCAGACTTTGTCCTGTCATTTGAGCTGGAGGAGCGATACCTGCAATTTCAAGCAGAGTTGGTGCCAGGTCTGTCAGGCTTACCAGGTCATCAACAATTCGTCCAATTCCATTGATACCTTTTGACCATCGAATAGCAAGAGGCATATGAATCCCAAATTCATAAAGGTTATTTTTAGCAGCCGGAAAGGCCATACCGTTATCGCTGGTGAATATAATAATGGTATTATCAAGTAGTTGCTCTTCTTCAAGCATGCTTATCATTTTCTGAAGGTGCTTGTCTATCCACTGTATCTCAAATAAATAATCTGCAATATCCTTCCGGACTTCAGGCACATCAGGAAGGAACCCGGGAACGTCAATTTTCTCGGGATCGATACCGTTTCTAATCCCTGAATTTAACTCAAATGCCCTGTGAGGTTCGGAACTGCCAAACCAGAAAAAGAAGGGCTTATCTTCAGGGCATTCATCTAAAAATAGTTTAAAATTACCCGCATAATCGTTTGAAACCATCTTGTTGGCTGGTGGTTTAAGTTTTTTTTCGTTGAATGCTTTTCCTAAAGGATTTCTTTCCCAGCCATGGACTTTAAAAACATTCGGGGACCACCCTTTTTGGGTAAAACCTATGAAATATCCTTCTTTTTCAAGCAACAAAGGGAAACTCAGGGCTTCCAGCTCAAGGGGTACTGCGCTAAATAATTGCGCAGCTTCTCCAAGACGCCACATTTCCTGGCCAGTGATTATTGCTGCTCTGGAAGGCGAGCATGAAGGAGAAGCACAAAATGCATTGCTGAAATATATCCCCTCATTCGCTAAACGGTCAAAACCAGGAGTGGATATTGCTTGTTCTCCTGCATAGGAAGTATGCACCCAAGATTGGTCATCCGAGATACAGAATAGGATATTTGGCATATCAGCTTTTTGAGATTGCCCTATAAAGCAGGATGAGGAAAACACCAAAAAAAGTGCAAATACAAATATGTTTTCTAATCGTCCAACAAAATTCATCAGGATATTTATCTAAATTGAAAAATGATCGGATTGTTTTGAAAAAATCTTTAGCGAACTAAATTTAAGGATTCTTGGATAAAGGCAAAAATATAACAACACCTATCAGCTTCTTAATGTGTTAAACTTCTAATTAATAAAGATAAATTTTTATGAATGCTAAAGTCATTTTTATAATCTTGTTTTCTCTGCTTACTATTTGCTCCCAGGCGCAGGATAATCCTGATAATCTGTTTCTCAGGGATCGGCTGCAGCCTGTAAGTGAAGAGAATTTCTTTAAAACTGAAGGATATTTTAACTGGGGAGCATCTATTATAAAGGGGAAGGACGGCAAATACCATATGTTCTATGCGAGGTGGAAGAAGGAATACACTTTTTTCGGATGGCTTACCCATTCGGAAATAGCCCATGCTGTTTCAAAAACCCCATACGGCCCATGGAAATACAAAAATACGGTGTTAATAGGCAGGGGAAAAGTTTACTGGGATGCCATAACTGCCCATAATCCGAAGATTAAATTCTTCGAAGGAAAATACTATCTGTATTATATTTCAACAAATATGGGAGACCAGGATTACACCGAAGAAGATCTGATTGAAACTGCCCGTACAGGTTATGATCACAATAACTGGAAAATTCTCCGTCCAAATCAAAGAACTGGTTTGGCAGTTTCTGATAATCTGGAAGGTCCCTGGGAAAGACAAAACACACCTCTTATTGAACCATCCGGACCAATAACCACCTTAACTGTTAATCCGGCAATTGACAAAGGAAAAGATGGCAGATACTATCTTGTAGTCAAAGGAGACAAACCGAATGAAGAAAGATTTATCAGGAACCAGGCAGTGGCAGTCTCTAATAATCCGGATGGGCCTTTTACTATTATGCCAGATCCTGTCATTGATTATATTGACACTGAAGACGTATCTATTTGGTTCGATCATGAGAGAAGTCGATTTTATGGCATTTTCCATTCCAATGGTGATGGAAGTTTTATTGGGATGATCACTTCCTCAGATGGTATCAAATGGGAGAAGGCCGCCGATTACTGGATGATGCCTAAAGAAGTCAGGCTTGAAGATGGTACATATCATATAGCAGACCGGCTGGAGCGCCCTTTTATTTTCTATGAAGATGGCGAACCGCGCGTTTTATCGCTTGCAGCCAGAAAAGGAAATGAATCTTATAACATTCTTATTCCAATCAAAAATCCAAAATATCCCTTGCCAAACAAGAATCAGCTTGCATGGCAACAAGCTGAAATGGGGGCACTTATAAGTTATGACCTTCATGTTTTTGATAATAAGAAATACAATCAGGCTGAGAACCGGATAAAACCTGTTGATGATTATCAGATTTTCAATCCACAGAACCTGGATACCGACCAGTGGATCAAAGCCATCAAAGATGCCGGTTTCAAATTCGCGATATTAACAGCAACCCATGAAACAGGATTTGCGCTTTATCAGTCGGAAGTGAACCCATATTGCATGAAAGCCCTGAAATACAAAGAAGGAAAAGGGGACGTGGTTCGTGATTTTGTTGAATCTTGCCGGAAATATGGGATCAAACCTGGGATATATCTGGGAATCCGATGGAATTCCTATCTGGGAGTACATGATTTCATTGTAAATGGAAGCGGTAATTTTAAGGAGAACAGGCAAAAGTACTATAATGAAATGGTCGAGGGTATGGTCAAAGAGATCTGTACCAATTACGGTGAATTGTTTGAGATCTGGTTTGATGGTGGTGCCGACCATCCTGATAATGGCGCACCTGATGTGCTCCCGATTGTGAGGAGATACCAACCCAATTGCCTTTTCTATCATAACAAACAATATGCTGAAGCACGTTGGGGAGGTTCGGAAAGCGGGACAGTTCCATATCCATGTTTTGCATCGTTCCCCTACCACTATTCGCATGCGGGCGACACGCATCAGGACAGATTTTACCTGCTCAAGCACGGCGATCCGGATGGCAAATATTGGATGCCAGCCATGTCGGATGCCCCTTTGCGAGGTTATAATGGGAGGCATGAATGGTTTTGGGAACCTGGAGATGAAGCGCATATTTATCCGCTCAAAAACCTGATGGACATATACAATGGTTCCGTTGGTCATAACTCAACCCTTATTATTGGCCTGACACCGGGTCCGGACGGGCGATTGCCGGAACCTGATGTGGAACGCCTGCGGGAATGGGGCGCTGAAATAGAAAGAAGATTTTCTACTCCTCTTGCATCAACATCAGGAACTAAATCTAAAATTGAACTTAGATTGGGATCTCCAGTGGACATTTCTCAGATAGTATTGCAAGAGGATATAACGAAGGGGGAACGAATAAGGTCCTTTACAGTGGAGGCATGGATTAAAGACAGATGGATCATGTTATGTGAAGGCTCGGTTATAGGCCACAAATTCATCCGTGTTTTTAATAAGGTAAATACTGGCAAGGTTAGGTTAATCATTGATGAGGCAATAGATACGCCACAAATCAAAAACTTCGCAGTATATAACATCGATTAATATATAAAGGATAATGTTCTAAACGATCGATCCCTTACTTTTTACATGATTCCAGGATATTATTAGAGAACTTGCTGTCATTTTCAACAATCTCATAAAATTCATCTAAATACTGGATTGTACTTTGTTTGTTATTCTTGTCAAGAAGATCTGAATTCTGGTAAAGTGCATATATCTCGTCTTTTCTTTCCAGATAAACCTTCAAACCGGCTCTTATCTGGTCTTCTGGTAAGCATATGCCCATATAGTACCGGTCACGAACACTGCTTATGTCAGCCTCTAAATTGGGCTTTGCGTAATTGGTATTTACAATCCCGGCAAGATCAAAATCAAAAGGCACTACATAAGGTTCATTTATAACCGGATCTTTTGATTTAATAAGTATCATATTATGCCCACCAGGAACCGACCAATCCGTATTCCCTATTAAATATTGAAACAGGTAGGAATTAATTAGCGTGGTCTTCTCTATATATTGATCACGGATGCTTTTAACATCCAGAGCAATAGTATTCAGTCTTTCAGCCATTTGATTCTTATTTTCAATTATAAATGCATATTTTGTTTCTGTATCGTATTTTCCACTGATATCAATATACGTTACGCGTATCAGGCGTACCCTGTAACTGTAATCAGTTAATATATTCAAAAGTTTATAAACCATATATTCAGATAGAAGGTATTGCTGATATATTTCACTACGCCCACAATCCAATACCATTTTCATTTTATCAAATACCTTTAACTGAGGAAGAACAACCTCTTTTTTAGGAAAATTGAGCTGTATTGGCGGGAAAAAACACCAATTTTTCCTGCTTATACCTCGTGCCTTTATTTTAATATCTCTTGCCAACAGAATGGTATCATTCATCTGATACTGAAGTAGAGCAGGCTGGTATTCTTCCTTGCCTTTAGTCTTTACCAGGTTCTTAAAATCAGAGGCTATGGTAATATTCATGACCTCATCACTTAAGAACAAATCTTTAAAATCCGGAGTGGATTCAACATATTTTTTGAAAGACTCATTATTCTTATATAATGAGTCGAAATTATGAACCTGCGCATTGGTGATCTGATTACAAAGAATCAATAAAATGATCAATGAAAGAGTTGTGATTATGTTTTTCATGGTTATGTAAAGTATTAATATGGTATCTTCCTATATGATCTATGAAATGATGTGGGTCAATAACAAAATGAACGTAAAAGAGTTCTATATGATCAATAAAACTCTTCAGATATCTTTATTCAATTTAGCCAGATGATCGAAATAAACATAAGGAAATTGTGGATTTTTATTTAAGGAGTAGCATCAAAAGTAAAATCTGTAAATTAAGAAACAGTATTTATACTCCTATTGATATAAAGAATGCAATGATATAGATTGGTTTTTTATTGATATCAATCTCATTTTTAGCGTGTTAAACACTTCTTTATATCCACATTTAATTAATTATATTTAAATAATTTTGCGGTTGAATATTAGCTTTTAAATCTCCCGATAATGAAAATTTTTCAGCCAATTTTTATCTGCATTCTCACCTTCTGCATGTCCTTAAATTTAAATGCTCAGGAGGATACGGAGCATCACGAGAAGTCAACTGATCAAACCTTTAAAAGGCATAGCATATTCTTATTATGGGGGAATACCATCGTCCCTGCTGCAAAGACAGCAGAGGGTGAAAACAGTGTGGTTTTATTTCCTTCCTGGGGAGTAAATTATGAATTTAAGATCAAACATAATTATGGGGTGGCCTTGATGAATGAATTTGAGATGCAATCCTATGCCATTGAGCATGATGAGCATGCTGAGATAGATCGCGAGTATCCGATAATAGTATCAGCTGTATTTGTTTATGAACCCGTTAAACACCTTGCCCTTTTTGCCGGACCGGGTATTGAATTTGAAAAGACACATAATTTCTCAATTATAAAAGCCGGAGCTGCAGCTACATTCAACCTGCCAAAGCATTATGGAATAGCCTTTGAATTCAGTTATGAAAGAAAGAATAAAACTTATGATGCCTGGACTTTCGGGATCCTGATAGGAAAAGGATTTGGAAAAACGATCGGGCACTAGATCGCAGATTTCTTCTACATGCCATGCTATTTATTCAGCTTTTATAGGCTAAAAAACAGGAAATTAAAAAATTTCTATCACAAAGCGAAGAGATTGCTCCGCTTGTAGCCATGGTGTATGGTTTCCAATGAAATAGGAAATTCTATCTGAGAACAAACTTCTTAACTATGGGAGAACTGGATCCTTCAACCTGGATGAAATACACATTGCTATGGATGGATGGAGATATTATGATCTCATTCAAGCCCGGTAACAGGATCCCTTCTTCGATCACTTTACCCGTGATATTTATTATGCGGAAAGGTGATTCTTGTTCACCATTATATGATATCGTGATCTGGTCCCTGACATTTGGATTAGAATAAATCAAAATATCCGCTTCAGCATCTTCAAGGTTTGCACTAACTACCCCGTGGTATTCAAAAGATCCATTAAAATCTGTCGCTTTAAGCCGATAATACGACAGGCCACGGAAAGGCATTTCATCAATATATTCGTACTTTTTAGTAATTGAAGAAGAATTCGTACTGCCATATATTTTCACATGATCATTAAAAATCCTTCCATCGGAAGACCTTTCCAAAGTAAAATAATCGAAATTCTCTTCAAATGATGTTGCCCATTCCAGTTTTATAGTACTGCTTAGTTCAATTGCCCTGAAATATGTGACATCAACTGGCAAGGGATTATCGTCACAATCGCCTGTGACAGCACACCCCCCTTCTTCAAGGTTATCCTCCAGGAGCTGGTTTGGCGATACCAGATCATTTATATCATCTGAGGCTATTCCACTACTTCCTATATCTATTTTTTCATTTTGGCCATTATTCAATGCT
Source organism: uncultured Cytophagales bacterium (assembly GCA_963820995.1). Taxonomy (GTDB): domain Bacteria; phylum Bacteroidota; class Bacteroidia; order Cytophagales; family Cyclobacteriaceae; genus JAGTVG01. The sequence goes on from CAWGCL010000001.1 coordinate 108,632, forward strand.
TCAATAACCGCGCCCGCGGCAAGCTGAATTACAGAAGTTGAATTCATTGTCAGTTTACCTTTATTAAGTGAAAATGTTCCGTATATCTGTATTACACCATTGAAGGATCGGTTTTTACTGAGTGTAATTACATCCGATGCGAGGATAACAAGGGTATCCCCATCAGACATGTCGTCCGGGGTATTGGCACTATCCCAGGAACTGGCATCATCCCAATCACCTCCTCCGGTACCATTTGATGTAAGTGTAGCTGCTGAACTTTGATTGATGGGCAGTGCAATAGCTACAATTATAATAAAAATGAAAATTGTTTTCATTTTATTGATCACCACAATCGTAATATCTCGTTATAAAACGGAATATTTATAAATAAAATTTTCGCTTGGTATCAGTCCTTTTAAAATAATCTCAGTTAAATGTAAATATTAATATTTTGATATAAAATAAAATCATACAGAAAATCACATGTGAATGAGTTAAAAAAAAGCTATTTCATATACACTAGAACATGATGATGCAATAGCTTAACATTATCCTTGTTTTCTTTGGAAGTCTATTTATAAATAATCAAATTTCATTTTAAAAACGAACAGATATGAAGATCCATACTTTTTTCATTTCAATTTCCCTTACTTTCCTGATTTTCGCATGTACCAATAAGCATCCGGAAAAAGATCACGCATTCTCAGCTGACATCGTAATATATGGAGGCACATCAGCCGCAGTCATTGCCGCAGTTCAGGCAAAAAACATGGGTAAATCTGTGATTGTGGTTTCACCGGATAAACATCTAGGGGGATTAACGGCCGGGGGCTTAGGTTGGACCGATACAGGAAATAAAGAAGTAATCGGGGGACTGGCCAGAGACTTTTATCACCGTATTTACAATCACTATGACAAACCTGAGAACTGGATATGGCAATCAAAAGAGGAATATGGGAACCGGGGACAGGGAACCCCAGCCATCGATGGTGATGAACGTACAATGTGGATCTTTGAACCTCATGCTGCAGAACAGGTATTTGAAGATCTTGTGAGGGAATTTGAAATAGAGATATATCGGGATGAATGGCTGGACAGGGATAACGGAACACTTGTTAAGGATGGCGAGATTGTAAGTTTCAGCACTTTGAATGGAAAAACATATAGTGGTCTGATGTTCATCGATGCCACATATGAAGGTGACCTGATGGCTGCTGCCGGAGTGAGTTATCATGTAGGCAGGGAAGCGAACAGTGTTTATGATGAAGAATGGAACGGCATCCAGACAGGCGTATTACATCATGCCCATCATTTTAAATCAGACATCAGTCCCTATGTAATCCCCGGTGATCCATCCAGTGGTTTACTGCCCAGGATCTCTGCCGAGGATCCCGGCGAATTTGGGGAAGGTGATGATCGCCTTCAAGCCTATTGTTTTCGGATGTGCCTCAGTAATCATCCTGATAACAGGCTAGCCTTTCAAAAGCCAGAACGATATGATTCAATGCAATATGAACTCCTGCTAAGGGTGTTCAATACCGGGAGGAAGGATTATTTTGATAAATTCGATCCAATACCCAATAGAAAAACAGACACCAACAACCACGGACCTTTCAGTACGGATAATATAGGTATGAACTACGACTACCCTGAAGCCACTTATGAACGAAGGCAGGAGATCATAAAAGAACATGAGAGCTATCAGAAAGGCCTGATGTATTTTATTGCTAATGATCCGCGGGTACCAGAAGACATACAAATGAAAATGCAGCAATGGGGTCTGGCTAAGGATGAATTCGTGGATAACGGGAACTGGCCACATCAGATCTATGTCCGGGAAGCCAGAAGAATGATCGGCTCCATGGTAATGACCGAACACGAAGTCTTAGGAAAAAAAAATGTCCCCAAACCTGTTGGTATGGGATCATATACATTGGACTCACATAATATTCAAAGATATGTTAAGCCGGATGGATTTGTGCAGAATGAAGGCGATATAGGTGTTCATCCACCTCATCCCTATCAGATCTCTTACGATGCAATGGTCCCTAAGAAAGAAGAATGTGATAATCTTTTAGTTCCGGTTTGCGTCTCCAGCTCGCATATAGCCTTTGGATCAATCCGGATGGAACCAGTGTTTATGATCCTGGGTCAGTCTGCTGCAGCGGCAGCTGGGATAGCTATTGATGACAAAATACCGGTTCAGGAAGTCGAATATTCAATTCTCAAGCAGATTCTGGAAGAAGCCGGACAAGTTTTGGAATTAAAAAACTGAATTGGACGCGACTATTAGATAGTCCATAATCTTGTATTGCAGATAAGAATGCATCTCCCCTTTTAATACCGTTTAAAGAATAGTATTAAGTACTTAACCTATCAAAAGGGAATTTATTTGATAATCAGAAATTAAGAGGCTTTCTTCAAATTTTGTATTTCTAATTCTTTATCTGTCAATTTTTGTGTCTTGGAATGATCTATCTTTCTGAATGGGCTCAGGATCAACCTCATAACATCAGAGAATCGCATAAACTTGCTGAATCCCCTAACTAACTTATAAGTTCTTATAGGATGAAATAAAATCAGTTTCCTGAACAATATTTTATATCCCTTTTTCCGTGTCTCATGGACAAGGTCTGCGGGCAAAACGGTAGGATCAACTTCTGAACACCTAAACCATTTATCCCAGTCTTTTTCATCATCTATCAACCCACGGGATACATATTCTGACCAAAGCGGTGTACCACGATATACGCACAAGCGGTTGAATCCAAATGAGTCAAGATTCAGTTTTGATGCAAAACGGAAACTTTCCAGGATCTCTTCTTCTGTTTCATCAGGACAGCCGACAACGAAGAAACCATGAACTTTTTCAATACCCTGTCTTTTTGCTTCATCAATTGCAAATTTTACTTGTTCCAGGTTTTGATCTTTCTTCAATCGGTCAAGGACCTTTTGAGAACCCGATTCAACACCAAAAGCCAGAAAGTTACAATTGGCCTTTGACAGAAATGGCAACATTTGTATACCTACCGAATCAACACGGCCTTCACAACCCCATTTAAATTTCAAATCCCTTTCTACAATCCCATCACAGATCGTTTGTATTCTTTTATTCTTTAATAAGAAGTGATCATCTGTCAAATAAATCGATTTATATCCCTGATCACTCAATTCCTGCATTTCCCCAAGCACGTGTTCGGGTGAACGAAATCGCCACTTTCCCTGATTTAAATTAGGGATATCACAATAAATACATTTATATGGGCATCCCCTTGAAGTTTGGATAGTACACCATTTGTCCATGGAAACTACAGCAGGTATATCCAGTGGAAGGGATTCTATGTATTCTATTGGAAGAGTCTGACGGTCCGGGTACGGAAACTGGTCCAGGTCACGGATCAATGGCCTGGGTTTATTCACAACAACGGCACCGTCATTTCTCCATACCAATCCATCAACAACAGCTGGATTATCTATATTTTCTATATAATCGGGCAATAATTCTTCACCTTCACTGGGCCCGACACAGTCGATGTACTGACAATCCTTTATGATTTGCTGCGCATTATTGGTGGCAAAAGCACCCCCAACAATTATTGGAATATCCGGATCTTCAGTTTTTAACCGCTTCGCCATACTTTTCAGAAGCCTGTATGAAGTCGTTGATAAAAAGGACAAGGCAATTACATCTGGTTTTTCTTTACTTAATGCATTTGCAATATGGTCCTGTTTCATTTCAGGGTGGCATGTATCAAACATCATTACTTCGTGACCATGCTTGCGCAATACCGGTGCAAGTGTCTGGATTCCCAATGGCGGAAATGCCATCACTTTCAACTTGCCATCATCTTTATTCTTATTGAGCCGTTCGGGCAAAATATGATAAAAATCCTCATCGCGCACATATATTAAAAATACTTTCATGTTTTGTTCATTAGTGAAAAATGAAAAACTGCTTCCTATACTCAAAACCTTCAATAAAGAACGATTGAAGTAATAAACAGAAATGAATAATAGGTGAAGCTCTAGTTATTGATGATTATTGTTGAAGGTTAAATTTTCCCTTTTATTCCCATATTCTGCCACTATTAAATCTAAATTAACCTTGATTTCTACCTCAATTATAGCATTGTTTTTGCGAATTTGCAAAAAAAGTGATCTCAGCAAATCGAATAGTTTAGTCCTTAATTTGACATTCTCGATAAGTATATAAGAAAATCATCCCATCCACGAGGTGTCTAGAAATTCAGTCCTATCGTAAAATTGTAATATGCAATCTTCGTCTTGTCGCTATCATCTGATATATCCAGAGTATTCCCCAGGTAATCCTCAGAATCTTCGCTATTATTCATTTTTATGGTATTAGTGGAATAATCAAAACCTAGCATCAAGGCACCATAGCGAATATTAATGCCTGTTGAAAAGCCAATTCCAATAGCTCCGCTATACCATTCCTCATCAATATCCGGATCATCCGCCTGAAAGAAAGCACCGGCTATCCAGGGAATTTTCAATTTGAAAAAACCATCAAAAACAAGCCTGTTCACAGGACTGAATGAAATGCTTGGCCCTACTTTAGAGGATATCTGCCCCATCCTTAATATAACCTCTTCAAAGCTATCGTCATAAGTGAACTGATGGTATGCGATTTCAGCATAATCCACATTGATGCCTATTCTTAATCCTTCACCCAGGTCAAGGTTGTTGAGCATAAAAATTGATCCAATTTCAAATACAGCTCCGGTTGTGCTTATATACTCCTGATATGGAGAATTATTATAGCCCAAATAGGAATTTGCAGGTTTTGAATAACCTACACGGAAATAGAACCTGTTGTCAAGGCCCCTGTTTTCCTGTGCAAATGAAGATGTTGTAAGGCATAGAGCAACGATCAAAATAAATGTCTTTTTCATGGTAATAGCTTTTAAGCGTATAATTAACTGTTATTGTATTTAAGTTAAGAATTATATCGAAGAAAGAAAAGTTTTAACTAGCCGGAGTTCTTTGTATTAGAACATAGCATACCGATAAATAAAACTCCCGACCTCAAAATAAATTCATGGATTGTACAATATTTTCAACAATATGAATTCATAGTATAACAATATTTGCATTCCTTTGGAATTATATTTTTTAATTGATCATTTTTTAAAATAAACGCCATGATTCAAAAAATAGTCTGCTTCTTTCTTTTTTTTAGCCCATTTCTGTCTTCTGCCCAACAATCCCTCCAAATCAATGATAAGGGATATTTCGAAATGCAGGGATTGAACGTTACCGTTTTCAGTGATTTCTACCCGGATGGTCACCAGACGGGAGTCACCATCATCCAACATGGTATCCGGGTTGCCGCTAACGGAGATTTACGGTTGGAGGCATCACCAGGTCAGTGGTCTCCTGTACCAAAGGGTGGAAAACAAGTTGTAAACAAGGAAAATGGAATCATTTCACAGAAAATGTGGTATCCCGATAGCAGCAAGAACAGGAAAGGTTTTAATCCAATAGAATATCCGGATCTAACTTTTACCTACGACGTTGATGTTAAATCATTAGAAGGGAGCAGTTTTCAAGTTACTGTCCAGCTCGAAGAGCCCCTCCCACAGGAATGGGTAGGAAGGGTAGGCTTTAATTTTGAATTGTTTCCGGGTGACCTATTTGGGAAATCATGGCTTTTGGATGAACATTCCGGTATATTTCATACGCAACCTAATGGCCCCGTCGCTGACGAATCCGGTGAAATCCTGGCTGAACCTCTTGCGAAAGGCAAAAACCTCGTTATAGCTCCGGAAAATGATCTTCAAAGAATAAAATTCGAGTCAAATTCAGGAGAGCTTGAGTTAAGGGATGGACGTACAAACCATAATAATGGATGGTATGTTATCCGGGAATTAGTACCCGGTGGAGTAACGAAAGATGTTATTAAATGGACCATCTCACCCAATGTAGTCGATGGGTGGACATATAAACCGGTCATTCAGGTATCTCAGTTAGGGTACCATCCCGAGCAAGTAAAAAAAGCAATTATCGAACTGGACCCCGTACAGGAGACATCTGACAAATTGCTATTGTATAAGTTGAGTGACTCAGGTAAAGAACTGATCCAATCTTATGATCCTGTAGAATGGGGAAGTTTCTTAAGATATAAATACCATACAGCAGACTTTACTGAGATCAAGGATCCGGGCATGTATATGTTTGAATTAGGAAATTCCAAGTCTCATGCCTTCAGAATTGATCAGGAAATATATTCACGACACGCCTGGCAACCTGTACTGGAATATTACCTTCCCGTAATGATGTGCCATATGCGAATCAATGAAAAATACAGGGTATGGCATGACTACTGTCACCTGGATGATGCATTAATGGCTCCAACCGACCATAATCATTTTGATGGTTACAGACAAGGCCCTTCAACCCTTACAGAATTTGAACCCATGCAACCTGTGCCAGGAATTAATAAAGGGGGATGGCATGATGCTGGTGATTATGATTTGCGGGTAGAATCTCAGATCGGTACTGTATGGAAGCTGGCGCTTATGATCGAGGAGTTTGGTCTGGATTACGACGCTACAATGATCAATCCTGAAGAGAGGCTTGTAGAGATCCATGTGCCTGATGGAAGATCTGATGCATTGCAACAAATTGAACATGGATTAGAAGCCGTCCTGGGGGGGTACAGGTCCCTTGGCAGACTATACAGGGGGATCATATGCCCAACATTGAGGCAATACATCATGCTGGGCGATGCAACCTCGATGACGGATAACCTGGTTTATAATTCAAACCTTGACAAAGGAGAAAAGACCGCCACAGAATCCTCCCTTATGGATGACCGTTGGGTATTTACTGAGAAAAATCCAAGAAGGGAATTACAAGTGGCGGCAGGGCTGGCTGCTGCCTCAAGGGTACTTGCCGCCAGTAATCCGGGACTGGCTGCCGAAGCGCTTGAAGTGGCCATAGTGTTATATGAACAGGCTGAACTTTCACAACGTACTATCAGTTCACAGGTAATTGCCCTTTCTGAATTGTTACTTACAACAAAAGAAGAGAAATATGCCGATGCTTTAATAGAAATGCAGGATGAGATCATACAACAAATCTCCCGATGTGGCTGGGCTATTGGGCATGCTTTGCCGGAAATTAAAAATAAAAAATTCCTCAAAGCTATGAATGAAGCGGTAGCAGAGTATCAGAATAAGCTGAAAGAAGAACAGAGAATCGACTCACCTTATGGCGTACCCTATAAACCTAATATCTGGGGTGCCGGCTGGAATATCCAAAGTTTTGGTGTAGATCAATACTTCTTTTATAAAGGCTGGCCGGAAGTATGTGATACTGACTTTTTCCTTAATTCTTTGAATTTCGTACTTGGCGTACATCCGGGAATAAATACTTCTTCCTTCGCCTCAGGGATCGGCTCCAGTTCAGTTCTTGTGGCCTATGGTACCAACCGTGTAGACTGGTCATTTATTCCAGGTGGCGTTGCTTCAGGAACAGCCCTTATCCGTCCGGATCTACCAGAAATGAAAGTCTGGCCATTTTTCTGGCAACAGACCGAATATGTTATGGGCGGTGGTTCGACAAATTATATGTTCCTGGTGATGGCAGCTGAAAAACTGTTTAAAAAATAAGAATACTGGAACCCTTAGATTTCTGAAATGGTTATTTTTAGCGGATGGATTATCTGAAGATCAATAAAAAACTATGGAATGATAAAACACCCGTACATTATACATCGGACTTTTATGATGTAAAGTCATTTCTCAAAGGACGGGATTCCCTGAATTCTATCGAATCCGGGTTACTGGGCAACATCCGTAACAAAGAGATACTTCACTTGCAATGCCACTTCGGAATGGATACCATCTCCCTTGCGAGGCGAGGTGCCATAGCAACAGGAATAGATCTGTCAGATCAATCAATTAATTTGGCCATAGATCTGAATATTAAAGCAGGAACAAAAGCACATTTTATTCAAAGTGATGTTTATTCCCTTCCGGAAAATCTGAATACACAATTTGATATCGTTTTTACATCCTATGGAACGGTAGGTTGGCTTCCTGACGTAAAAAAATGGGCTGAAGTAATACATCATTTCCTCAAACCAGGTGGCAAATTCATCATGGTCGAATTTCATCCAGTAGTTTGGATGTTTGACGATAATTTTAAAGAGATTGTTTACAAATATGCGGATACTGATCCGATCGTCGAAGAATTGAAAGGAACATATACAAACCGAAAGGCAAATATTAAAAACAAATCTGTTTCATGGAACCATGGCCTGGCCACTATTTTAGATGCTTTAATACAAACGGGATTAATGATCGAAGGATTTCAGGAATATGATTATTCTCCTTATGATTGTTTTAACAATACAGTAGAAATTGAACAAGGAAGATTTCAGATCAAAGGATTGGAAGGGAAGATTCCCCTGTTATATTCAGTTGTAGCACAAAAAAATAATATCCCGCCCAAATAATTTTTAAACAATAGAAATTTACCCAGCTTCAAGCTAAGTAATATCAGAAGTATAATTTGAACATGATTTCAGTTCAACGAAAAAACAAATTCAAAGGCTATTATATAACCTATTGTCCCTGGCCTAAAATATTAATAATAATTTTCTTAGATTTAGAAAATGATTTCTAATTTAGCAAAAACACATCCTCAAATCTTTTATTCTTATGCGCTGGCAGGGAAGAAGAAAAAGTTCAAAAATTGATGACCGTCGAGGCAAATCCAGCAGTTCTATGGGCAGAGCTAACCTGCCTGCCGGATTGTCAAGGGGAATAATAAAGTTACTGTTTTCAAAAACCGGTCTGATAATCATAGCCGCTTTCTTTATCATTACCTGGATTACTGGAAATAATCCTTTCAAATTACTTTCACAGCTAATTGGTGCAAATGGACTAGAAACCCCGTCGGCAACCACAGAATATATTGCAACTCCTGAGGAAGAAAAACTCGCCGATTTTGTTGCGGTGGTTCTCGCAGATACTGAAGATGTCTGGCATCAACTGCTGGATGGATATAGAGAACCTACATTGGTATTGTTTACAGGTGCTGTACGATCTGCGTGCGGCCAGGCCTCTTCAGCTTCAGGTCCATTCTATTGTAGCGGGGATGAACAGGTTTATATTGATTTGAGTTTTTATAAAGAACTCAAAAACCGTTTCAATGCCCCGGGCGATTTTGCACAGGCCTATGTGATTGCTCATGAAGTGGGACATCATATCCAGCACCTTATGGGAATAACGGATGAAGTTCATTCCATGCGTGGTAATCTTAGCAAAGAAGAATACAATGAGCTTTCAGTAAAATTAGAATTACAGGCTGATTTTCTGGCCGGGGTATGGGCCCACCATGCCCAGAGAACAAAAGATATACTTGAATCTGGCGATTATGAAGAGGCTTTAAATGCAGCAAGTGCAATTGGTGATGACAGAATTCAAAAACAAACGCAAGGATATGTCATCCCTGATTCGTTTACCCATGGTACTTCTGCTCAACGGAAACAATGGTTTAAAAAAGGATTTGAAACGGGTGATCTCACTCAGGGCGATACATTTAATGACCCGAGTCTGAATTAATAAATATAATTTTATTTTCTAAGTGTGACTTTTCCAAAAGTTTATCGTAATAAGGGAAAATTGCCCGAAACTACATCATATTCAGAAATCTGTTGACGTGAATCTTTCTGACGAAGAGATCATTGAAATTATCCAAAAAGAAAAGAAAACTGATCTTTTCAGTATTCTCTTTGACAGATATTCTAAAAAAGTCTACCGCACTTGTTTGTCCATGGTGAATTCCAGGACTTTGGCTGAAGATCTATCACACGACATCTTTCTCAAAGTATTCCTTAGTCTGCAGAAATACGACGGAAAGGCATCTTTTTCTACATGGTTGTATAGGATCTCCAGCAATTTCTGTATCGATTATATCAGAAAGCATAAAAGAATTGATATCAAAATGGAAGATTATTCCTATGAACTGGAATCAAGAACAGAAGAAGAAAATGAAAGAGAACTTTTATCATCTAAAGCGGAAACGCTTACAAAAATCCTGGACCAGTTGATCCCGGAAGATAAAATGATCCTGTTAATGAAATATCAGGAAGATATGAGTATTAAGGATATTATGGAGGTATTTGACCTCTCTGAAAGCGCAGTTAAAATGCGATTAAAAAGAGCAAAAGCAAAAGCAGTGAACTTTAAAACTGAAATAAACAGGGATCATGGATAATCCATTTAAACTCATAAAGCCAACGGATAAGCCGCCTGAACATCTCAAAAAAGATGTAATGGATTCAATTGAACTGATGATTCTGGTCGTAAGAATGCTGCAATTGTTTATGGTGGATTACAGTATATCTATTCCCGAAAGTATGGATCATCTTTTCAGGACTTCGAAGGATGATAAGCATACAAAAAACCATGAAAATGATGGAAATAAAGATGATCTGAAAAAATAATTGAATTAAGAAGTGACTTACTATAAATCGATTCGTCTCAATTACAAACCTAACCGAAAATGGAACAACTAAATGCATGGAAAGACACAATTCTAAATTCTCTTCGTAATCTGACAGAAGGGTTTTTCTCATCACTCTCCAGCTTTTTTGGAGCCCTTAGTAACACTGATCATAGGTTGGTTTCTGGCCAAATTTATCCGTTTTATTGTTGTCAGAGTTCTAAAATCAATCCATTTCGATCAACTTGTTGAGAAACTAAACATTGAAAGCCTGTTTATCCGGCTTAATATAAAGGTTAAACCCTCTGCCATAATTGGTAAGTTTGTTTACTGGTTGATCATGCTCGTATTCATTATTTCCGCAACAGAAATCCTGGGTTGGGAAATTGTTTCAAAAGAAATCAGTAAATTAATAGAATTCCTTCCGAAACTATTGTTTGCACTCATTTTCTTCATAGTTGGCTACTACCTCTCAGAATTGATCAAGAAGGCAGTCTATTCGGCCACAAATAGCGCAGGTATATCGGGAGCCAAAGCCATTAGTAATATAGTCTTTTATGTGCTGATGATTTTCATTAGTATAACATCACTAGACCAGGCGGGTGTTGATACAACCTTGTTTACCTCTAATATAACGATAATTATCGGAGGTGCTCTTCTGGCTTTTGCTATCGCTTATGGATTTGCATCGAGAGACATTCTAACAAATATATTGGCCTCCTTTTATGTGAGGGATAAATATAAAGTTGGGATAAAACTTAAGATCAATGATACTAAAGGTGTGATTGAAAATACGGATACATTATCCATAACTTTATTAACTGAAGATAAACGAAGGTTGGTCATACCCATAAAAAAACTTATTTCAGAGGAAGTAGAAATATTATCCTGATAACGTGGTCACTAAATATAAATTATGAAACTAAAAATTAATTGAAAATGAAATACCTAATTGTACTACTCTTTTTGTGCCTGCCTAGGTGGGGGAATTCCCAGAACCTCTTTCTTATCGAAGATGAGGTCATGGATGATGATACCAAAGTTACTGCTCTAATCATCAGATCTACTGATGATTTTGATGAGGCTATGGATAATTTTAAAGACTTTGTGAAGGACAAACATGATCTCAAAGTAAAAAAAGAAAACAACAATACTTATATGATTGAGGCCGTTGATCTTCCGCATCTAAGTATAAAACGGGGAGACCTGAAAATTTATCTGATTCAAACAGATTCCGCGAAAATCCTGGCTTTTTCATTCCGGCTTGGATACGATATCTCAATCAATAGTGAGGAATACACTGAAGAAATGACTGAGTTCAAAAAGTTCTTGCTTGATTATATGGAATACAACTACCATGAACACTACATGGCTAAGATTGACGATAAAAGCAAGTTACTTGACAAGTCAGTGAAAGAACTTAGGCAAAATGAAGATAAGATCGGTTCATTACAGAAGAAAGTTGGCTCTCTGGATAATAAATATCAAAAGGAAACCGATGAATCCAAGAAATCCAACATCGCTTCTGATAAGAATTCCCTTGAAAATGAGATAGAGACGCTGACAAATCAACTGCCTGAATTGAGGGAAAGCGTTAGCGAACAGGAAGAAGTGATCTCAGGATTGAAAGAAGAGATGAACAATTATCATCAGGAGATAATGACACTTCAGTCTTCGGTACAGTGATATAAAGTTAAAAATTTAATTGAATATAAAAACTTAAACAATTATTAACCTCGTAAAGAATGCTGCCCTTTTAAATAATATATTCTGACTCATTCTTTACTTAAAACCTAATCTTATGTTAGAATCGATTATTCAATCAAGCAAGATTGAACTTGGAAAGAAACTGGCCGAAAATGGGGTCGCTAGCAACCAAATGGAGGATGTATTTGGATTGGCAAAGGACTCGATACTAAGCAATTTCAAATCATCAGCGACAGGTGGCGACCTGGATGGCATCCTGAATATGTTTAATGGTAAACAATCCATTTCGGGAAGTCCTTTAGTTAAAAACATCATAAGCGACTATGCCGGTCAGCTCATATCTAAATTAGGATTTTCTAGTACTACAGCCAAATCTATCGCGGGCATAGCTATTCCATTCATTATGAACATGATCAACAAGGATACTCCGGATACTGGAATTCCCGACAATGATTTACTTTCAATGCTTGGTAGCAGTGCTTTTGCCGGCGGTAAAAACAGCGTACTAGGAAAACTTAAAAACTTATTTTAATCATTTATAATCATTTTACACATTAAAATTAATTTACCATGTCAAAAAAAATCTCAGACATTGAAGGAATCGGACCTTCTTATGCACAAAAATTAGCAAAAGCTAATATCAAATCAGTTGGAGGATTATTAAAAAAGTGTTGTGACAAAAAAGGAAGAAAAAGCGTGTCGCAAGCCATTGGAATCGATGAATCCATGCTTCTAAAATGGGCGAATATGGCCGATCTATATAGAATAAAAGGAGTAGGCAGCGAGTATTCAGAACTTCTTGAAGCAGCAGGTGTCGATACAGTAAAAGAGATGAGAAACAGGAATGCATTGAATCTGTATGAAAAAATGAAGGAAGTAAATGCAGCGAAAAAGTTGGTGAGGCAATTACCAGGCTTGAGAAAAGTGGAAGGTTTTGTTGCAGCTGCAAAAAAGTTGGATCCCGTCATTACACATTAACATGTTACGGTGATTACTATTATACCATGAAAATCAATAATAAAAAATTCAACTCCCTTTCAGATATCTGGATTAGGATTGACCTACTCCAAATATTGTATCACATAAAAAAACTTACAGTGTGATAGGGTCAATGGATTGAATAAATTATATTTGAGATAAGAGAGGTGTATAGTGATGCAGTATGCAAAGAACCGTTAACATTTTAGCGGTTCTTTAAAGCTTTCCTGCATATTCGAAGAAAATCCAATTTATATTCATTAAAACCTTAACTATTATGGGAATGTTAAAAGAGTTCAAAGATTTTGCCATGCGCGGAAACGTCGTGGACATGGCAGTCGGTATTGTTATCGGGGGTGCATTTGGAAAAATAGTGGCCTCATTCGTCGCAGATGTGATTATGCCTCCACTGGGCCTTATTATTGGCGGTGTTGATTTCACTGAATTAAAAATCACATTAAAAGATGCTGTGGTAGATGCTGCCGGGGCTGTCACGACTGAAGCAGTTGCAATCAATTATGGAAGTTTTGTCCAAACTGCTGTTGATTTCGTAATCATTGCCTTTGCCATTTTTATGGTGATCAAAGCCATGAACAGCATGAAGAAAAAAGAAGAAGCGGCACCTCCCCCTCCTCCTCCGGGTCCAACCAAAGAAGAGGTATTACTTACAGAAATCAGGGATTTGCTCAAAAAATAATTTCTTGATAATCTCAAGATAAAAGCTGTCGAAAATTATAATTGACAGCTTTTTTATTATTTTTTGAAAACAGGAAATCCTAAATTAAGATTTAGAACCTTTTATAATGGCAAAAACATCGAATCAAATGTCAAAAAATATTTTCATTGAAAAAATTAAAAGTGCTTATCAATTTAAGGGCGATTCGTTATTAATTGGATCAGCCGTTTTGGGCGACGATTACGAAACAGGTTGCCAGGTGAAACTACCTCTGAAAACGATGAACAGGCATGGGTTGATTGCAGGCGCTACCGGTACTGGAAAAACCAAATCATTGCAAGTTGTTGCCGAAAGCCTTTCTAAAGCAGGAATACCCGTATTGGTCATGGATATTAAGGGTGATTTGAGTGGCCTGGGGGCTCCCGGCTCAACCAATAAGGTGATTGATTACCGGGCAAAAATGATAGGTATGGAATGGGAAGGCAAGGCTTTCCCACTGGAATTTTTAAGCATTTCCGATGAGCCGGGTGCAAAATTAAGAGCAACCATTTCCGAATACGGCCCTGTTTTACTATCCAAAGTACTTGGCATCAATGATAATCAAAGCGGAGTACTCTCGATGATATTTAAATTCTGTGACGACAGGAACCTCCCGCTTCTGGATTTAAAAGATCTGAAAAGTGTGATAAAATATATACAGAATGAAGGCAAGGATGAATTCCTGAAAGAATATGGGTTCGTTCATTCTAATTCTGCAGGTGCTATAATGAGAAGCATAGTACGATTAGAGCAACAAAATGCAGATGATATTTTCGGCGAACCTTCGTTTGATGTATTTGATTTAATGGAGAAAGACATAAATGATGAGGGCATCATCAATGTCATCAGACTCACTGACATGCAGGATAAACCGGGTCTGTTCAGTACTTTTATTTTATGCCTTATCGCAGAGTTATTTCAAAAAATGCCAGAGCAGGGTGATTCGGACAAACCAGAACTGGTGGTGTTTATTGATGAGGCCCATTTGATCTTTAAAAATGCATCAAAATACCTGGTTGATCAATTGGAGATGACTGTGAAACTGATCCGGTCTAAAGGGGTTGGCATTTTCTTCGTCACACAATCACCTATAGACATACCTGCTGGGGTTTTAGGTCAATTGGGGACAAAGATTCAACATGCCTTAAGAGCTTTCACAGCTAAAGACCGGAAAGCCATAAAGACTGCTGCTGAAAATTATCCTTATACAGATTTCTATGAAGTGGATGATTTGATTACATCGCTGGGAATTGGCGAAGCCCTGATCAGTACGCTGGACGAAAAAGGCCGGCCCACAGAACTGGTCCATACCCTGATGCGGCCGCCATATTCCAGGATGAGTGTTTTGACGGATTATGAAATAGGATCAATCTTAAAAGCCTCTGAACTTGTCAAAGAGTACAATATAGAAATTGACAGGGAAAGTGCCTATGAGATATTGCTTGAAAAAATCGAAAGACAGCAAAAAGAGGAGGAAGAATTAGAAGAAGACAGATATGCTTCTGGAAGAAGATCAACCGGAAGCTCAAGAGAAGGTAAATCAACATTTACACAAATACTTGAAAGCCCAATTACTAGGACTATAGCTCGTGAAGCGATGCGTGGCCTATTAGGTGTATTGGGCATTAAAGCAGCAACAACAAGACGAAGAAGCACCACCAAAAGAAGTACAACAAGAAGAAGGTAGAATTATATATAAGAAATATCGTATCAATAAAGGTCAAAAACAAATGATCCTGCAATGTCTTGATCAATTGAATAAATTGGCAAATGATAAGTAAAAAGATTTTTTATCCCTTTCGCTGTGCTGAAGCTATAAAAAGCCAAATCCCCTTGACGGCTATTATTTGGGTAATTTTAATTGGTTTATCCGGATGTTCAGCATCAAACAAGGAAGATATTAACCAATATTTTAACCGAAATATGGAAAAGGCTGGTTTTGTTGGTTTGCAGGCCACCTATATAAAAGATGGAGAACTTGCATGGTCAGGCAGTTTTGGGAAAAAAAACCTTGATACTGGTAAAGAGGTTAATGACAGCACGGTATTTATGATCGCTTCGTGTTCCAAGCCTGTCACTGCTCTTGGAATGATGAAATTATTTGACCATGGTCAGATCGATCTAGATGATGATATTAATGATTATCTTCCTTTTAAGATCATTAATCCCAACTTTCCGGAAAAGATCATAACTATACGAATGTTACTTACGCATACTTCATCATTAATGGATAATTGGGACGTCATGACACCTTTGTATACACTGGAAAGTGGAGGAGGTGATTCCCCTATTTCACTTTTACAATTAAATACGGATTATTTTCTAAAAGGTGGGACATACTATAATGAAGATAAGAATTTTGCTCAGTATGAACCTGGTTCACAAAAGGCGTACTGTAATATGGGTTATGCCCTGACGGGTCTTCTGATTGAAATGATTACCGGCGATTCCTTTCCTGCTTACATGCAAAAAGAAGTTTTTAATCCTCTGAATATGCACAATACATACTGGCTGCTTGCCGATATCCCCCATATAAATATTGCAAGACCGCATGAACTGAGAGAGGATGATACAAAACAGGTACAATACGAAGTCCTGGAGAACTATGGCTATCCGGATTATCCCGATGGACAAATCAGAACAACGGTCAGCGATTATGCACAGATACTGAAGCTGATGGTGAATAATGGTATGGTGAATGGAAAACCTTTTGTCCGGGAAGAAACCATTCAGGAAATCCTACGCATACAATATCCTGATGTAAATAAATACCAGGCAATTTCGTGGAATTATAATGAATTCGATCACTGGTTATACTACCTGCTTAATCCCAGGCTCCCTGCACATACCGGTGTGGACCCGGGTGTTGCTACAGTCACATGTTTTGATCCAGTAAATAAAACCGGGGCTGTCATTTTTTTAAATAACTCTGCTCCTTCTTCATTCGGGACCATGAAACTATTTTATATGGATATGGTAAAACGACTATTGAATGAAACCCGAAAATAAAATGATCTCCAAAAGGCCTTTATTGAATGAATATCCTAATTAAAATTGATTTATATTTTGTAAATTGAATAATAATTTCAAAAGCACTTTTTGGGGTATGATTTAATATTTTTTATGCCTGAAAATCTTAGAACCCTGACATGCAAGAGCGCCGTTTAGCTGCCATAATGTTCACCGACATTGCCGGTTATACTAGTCTAATGGGATCGGATGAAGACCGTGCTTTTGAAGTACTTCGCAAAAACCGGGAAATTCATAACCAACTGGTTGATAAATTCAATGGTTCACTCATTAAGGAAATGGGAGATGGTATGTTGATCAGTTTTCAGCTGGCTTCTGATGCAGTGCGTTGTGCAATAGAACTGCAGAAAGCGTGTAAAGCTCAAAATATTCCACTTAAAATAGGTATCCACGAAGGTGAAATGGTATTTGAAGGTGCTGATGTATTGGGCGATGGTGTGAATATCGCTTCCCGGTTACAGGAAAAATCACCGGAAGGAAGGATTCAAATTTCTGGTAACGTATATGACGCTGTTAAAAACAAGGCTGAGATCACTACCCGGTTTTTAGGCAACAGAAAATTCAAAAATATAAACGAAAGCATAAAGGTATATGAAGTTCTAAGTGAGGAAGAATACAATCCAGCCAGAAAAAAAGTGGATCAATCAGAAACAAAGTATGTGTATTATATCCTGGGAAGTTTCATTGCGCTTGTCATTATTGCCTTGGGTGTATGGCGGTTTCTTCCAAGTAAACATTCAAACCTGATAAACAAAGAAAAATCTATAGCGGTCATGCCATTTGATAACGAGAGTTCCGATGAAGAGAATATATACTTTGTGAATGGGATGATGGAAGATATCAGGAATAACCTTTCAAAAGTTGGTGATTTACGGGTGATATCAAAAACTTCTACAGAAAAATACCGGGATTCTAACTTATCTATATCCGAAATTGCCAGAGAATTGAATGTGAACTTTGTATTAGAAGGTACAGTAACAAAGATTGGAAATCAGGTTAGAATCCACGCTCAACTGATCGATGCTGAGAGGGATGATCATATCTGGGTAGATACTTATAAGAGGGACTTAAACGATGTTTTCAGTGTACAAAGTGAAATATCCCAGATCATTGCCGGGGAATTGTATTCTACCATTTCGCCTGAGACGAAACAAATTATTGAGACTCCTCCCACAAGGAATATCACTGCTTATCAGATTTATTACCAGGCCAGACAATATCAGGAGATGTATTGGATGGAAGGGGAAATGGTCCTTGGTATTGGGATTCTTTCTATCCAATCAGAAAATATGAGCTTACTGGATGAGGCCATCTCCTTGTATAAAGATGCACTCAAATTAGATTCCACTTTTGCACAGGCATATTCAAGCCTGGGTATTGCAATGGCAGTGAAGTATAATGATAATTTCCCTGAAGAAATTGAGGACTCTTTATTATTATTGGCAAATAAAGCTGCATATTTTAATTCTCAATTGGATGAGGCGTATTTGCTGAAGAGCATTTACAACCGGCAGGTTGAAAGAAATCTCAAAAAAGCTATACAAAGTTTAAAAAAAGCCATCCAGATCAATCCGAACTATGCTATGGCTTATCTTGAAATGGGAAGCATATATACCTGGGATTTGGGCAATTATGTAGACGGTTTGAAAGCTTATCATAAAACCTACGATCTTGACAAAAGTTATCTTTTACCTGTAACCCTGAATGCACTGGGATTTGGATATCTGCATACAGGATTTTTTGCGCAGGGTGAGTTTTACAACACTGAATTCTTAAAACTAAAAAAAGATACCAATACCTATTATATGGGAATGAGCTGGCTTGAATGGTGCAGAAATGATCCGCAATCAAGCATTAACTGGGTTCGAAAAATATTGGAGCGGGATTCGATGAACCTAAGGGTTAATTCTTATTTGGCATTTCGATATTCATACGTGGGGGATTTTGAAAATTCTATAAAATATTTTAAAAGATATCTGGATCTAACAGATGAAGAGCAACGGGAAAGGCGATCAGATGCCCACCGGGTCGCATATAATTACCTTATATTGGGTGACTCGGTTAAGGCCATGAAATATTTCAAACTTGAAATAGAGCTTGCTGAAAAGTCAATAAAAACAGGAGATCATTCAACGATATGGGGATTTACATATTATGACCTGTTCGCCGTATATGCATTTCTGGAAGAGTATGAAAAAGCCTTTAAAAACCTGGAATTACTGGAGGAAGAAGAATTCTATCCTTCCTGGCTCATGACATATTTTGATCACGATCCCCTTCTCAAGAATGTCAGGGATGATCCCCGTTACAAGGAATTTCTACTAAATGCAAAATCAAAATTCCAGAATGAACACAAGAAGGTAAAATCCTGGCTGGAGGATGAAAGTATGATGTAAACTTAAAAGGATTATCTATACCTTCATCACTATCCGGTACCTGGCTTTCCCAGCTTCGAGATGAGCAAGAGCGTCATTGACTTTTTCCAACGGAAACTCTTCTGTATCCGGGTAAATATTATGCCGAACACAAAATTCCAACATCTTTCGGGTAAGTTCAGGACTGCCCAGCGGGCTTCCTCCAACGGATTTTTCACCTACAAGTAAAGTAAATGCAGGGATTGCCATTGGTTCAAGAACTGCACCAACATTGTGTAACCGACCTTTGGGAGCTAATGTCATCAAATAGGCATTCCAATCTAAAGTGACATTCGTTGTGTTTAATATAAAATTCAAACTACCCATGATAGTTTCCAGTTCCGCTGGATCAGTTGAGTTAACCACTCGATGGGCGCCCATTGCCAGAATTTGTTCTTTTTTTGCTGGATTGGAACTGAAAGCAACGACCTCACAACCCCAGTTTTTTAAAAACTTTATCGCCATATGTCCCAAGCCCCCGATGCCTATAACACCAACTTTATCAGTAGGCTTTACTCCCGCTAGATTTATGGGATTAAATACTGTGATTCCGCCGCAAAATAATGGGCCAGCTTTACTGGCATCAATTCCCTCAGGCAATCGGATCGCCCAGGACCAATGACTTCTAACATGATCTGCAAATCCACCATGACGACCAACGATGGTTTGTTCAGAATTTCCACAAAGGTGGTGACTGCCATCCATGCACTGAGTGGCAATGCATACATGATCCGGATAACCAACCAAGTCCTACAAGATCTCCTACCTTTAAGTCCTTAACTTCGGTTCCCGTGGCAATTATTTCACCCACGACTTCATGACCAGGAACCAGTGGATACTCAGACATCCCCCATTCATTATTCAACATACTCAGATCGGAATGACATAGTCCGCAATAGTGCACTTTAATATCGACCTGTTCATTACCTAATTCGGGTAATTCGTATTGAAAAGGCTCTAATTTTCCTCCTGCTTCATGAGCAGCAAAAGCGTTTACAGTAATCATTTTTATTGTGTTTTAAGGTGATTGTATAATTTACTTCCAACAAAGCCTGAAGAATGGATCTAATGACTATCTCCGCACTTCAGGTAAAGAATTATAATAATCTAAATTATTTCAAGTCGAACATCTTAAATATCCCATCATAACCTGGTTTCAGCATCTTTCCTTCCATGGCAAAATGCTCGGGGATCACACTTAAGCCTAATCCTTCGACATACCGGTTCATAAAACTCCAGGTACAACAGATTATAATTGCATCATATAGTGCCCGCTCAGACCAGCCAGCATTAAATACATCATCCGCATCCGCCTGAGTCATCTTGGTTGGTTCTAAAGTTAGCTTCCTTACAAATTTGAAAATGGGTTTCCAGTTTTCTTCTACATCGGCGGTATCGATGTCATTTAAAAGACTGGATATTAATTTTTCATCTACTCCAAATTCAACAGCAGTAGCGGTGTGGGCACCTGCGCAATACTGACAGGCGTTAGTACCCGATACAAAGGCAGCGAGCAATTCTCTTTCGGCTTCTGTAAAGGGAGAATCACCGCCCCTCATTAAAACTTGATGTAATACAATTAAAGGTCTCTCGATTCCGGTATTGAATTTTGCAAAGGCATGAGGCACCTTGTCCTCAGCGCCAATTGAAGGGAATAATGGCATATTTTTTAATTTATTATTTTGTAATAGTTTGGTTTATACTTTTATCTAATCTGTTTGTTTAGGATTAAATAAAAATGTTTTTTCATTTCAAATTATTAACTGACAATACAATCAGGGGTTTTCACTTAATGATTGCTTTCAATTAGAGATCCTGCTCTTTCGTTGACTTAAAATCGATTGGAGCTTTAGATTGTTATGATAATCTCAACCCTGTCATTAGATCAATCTACCAATGTATAAAACATATACTTCCATGTCAAGGAATATTTGAATATTAAAACATCAAAATAAACATGGGATGTTCTTTTTAATATATCTTTTCTTAGATTTGATATACATGATCAAAGCACAAAACTTAATTGATCATAATGCAACACGACGATATTAAAACCAAAATAACAATAGTAAACTATAATGACTTTTAAGGATAAACTGGCTGCCAAACAGGTGGTATTCGGCCCATTCATGCACACAACAGATCCTGCCTTTGTTGAATCCACAGGTAATGCAGGTTTTGATTTTATCGTATTGGATCTGGAACACGGGCCAGTCTCACTTGAGCATCTTCAAAATCTCATCCGTGCTGCTGAAATAGCCGGTTTATATCCAATAGTTCGAACACCACCCGGCAACTTGCACATGATTGGGGCGGTACAGGATATCGGTGCGAGGGGTATTTTGGTTCCACAAGTTAAAGATGCAAGGGAGGCAACAGCAGTTGTTAAAGCTGCAAGGTTTTTTCCCAAAGGTGAAAGAGGTCTGAATGGTGCGGTCCGAGCTGCAAATTATTCCTCCCTTGACAGTGGGGAATATCTTATAAAGTCGAATGAGAACACATTAATAATACAGCTTGAAGGAATGGAAGCATTGAATAATCTGGACGAAATCCTTAAGGTATCCGATATTGATGTTTTTTTTATTGGGCCGTATGACTTATCTCAATCACTTGGTGTCCCGGGGGAAATCCACCATCCTATCGTAATCGAGAATATGCAAAAAATAGTACAGAAGGCAAAAGCAAGGGGATTGACACTTGGCACTTATGTAGGCTCACCGGAAGATGCCAGATTCTGGATGGACGCAGGGATACAATTGATCGCCTATTCATTGGACATAGTTATTTTTACGGAAGCTTCGAAAAACATAATTAAGCAACTTAAGATGAATACCTGATTTATTAGATTATTTTATGATCAAACGACTCTGGGCATGGCTATTACTGGTAGGTCCGGGTATTTTCTGTATAGGATATACCATTGGGACCGGAAGTGTTACCACCATGACTAAATCAGGATCTCAATATGGCATGCAATTACTCTGGGTGCTGGTACTTTCCTGTTTGTTCTCCTGGGTATTGATGGAAGCTTATGGCCGATTCGCGGTGGTGACAGGAGGTAGCGCGATGAATGGATTCAGGAAGCACATAAAATTCGGGAAATACCTGGCATTGGCGACAATAATAGGTGTTGTAATCGGACAATGGAATGCGCTTTCCGGCATATTGGGATTATCATCCCATGCATTATATGAGATAGGACGAATGTACATCCCCTCATTACCGGAACAAAATTATTGGATGGTTCTGGTAATAGCCGTGATCCTTATCGTTTCCATGTATGGCCTGATACTGGTAGGGAGTTACAGCTTTTTCGAAAAAGTGCTCATAATTTTCGTCACCATTATGGGAATATGCTTTGTTATTTCAATGTTTATTGTTTTACCTCCACCAGGAGAGATTCTTAAGGGATTTGTTCCCAGCATACCTAAAACACCTGGTGCCAATATCATAGTGGCTGCTTTTGTCGGTACTACCATGGCTGCCCCAACTTTTGTTGTCAGGCCTTTATTAATGAAAGAGAAAGGATGGACCAAAGATAATACAAAAGATCAATCCCGGGATGCATTCATATCGGCATTGTTTATGTTCATCATAAGTGGTTCGATTATGGTATGTGCTACAGGAGCTATGTTTTATGAAGGGAGAACCATTGAGAAAGTATTGGATATGGTATACACGCTTGAACCGGTAGCAGGTCAGTTTGCAGTGGCATTATTTATGGTTGGTACGATTAGTGCCGGATTGTCCTCGATCTTTCCAATTATGATGGTGGCTCCATTGCTGATTTCCGACTATCAGGCAGGTAAAATGGAACCGAAATCACGATTGTTTAAACGACTGACAGGGCTTGCCTGCCTGATAGGCCTTGCCGTTCCCATTATGGGTGCAAATCCTATTGTCGCCCAGATAGCTACGCAGGTAGCGAATGTTTTTGTGCTTCCTCTGGTAATTGCGGGAATAATGTACCTGGTGAATCATAAAAAACTAATGGGAAGATATCGGGCAGGTATACTTCTGAACATCGGCATGATCCTGGCATTTATATTTTCTTGCTTCATTTCATATAAAGGTATTTTAGAGATAAAAAATGCAATTTTATAAATTGCATGAAAACCATGAAAGATTCTTTTCCAATGTAATGAAGGACCAGAAAATTGGCTGCTCTTTATCACATCTAAATGGTTAGTGGTCAGGTAAAAAGCTGACTTTTTTTTGAGTAGTGTTCATCTGCACTTGTTCTTAAATTGCTCTCCTAAAGGAAATATTTTTTAAACTTTCTATTCATAATATCAAAAAGTGTACAAAAATTATCGGCTAAACTAATTATATTGATTATTCAAATCTAACGATCGAAACTCAGAACAAGAATTTAGCAATATGATATCTTTAAGTGCCAATAGCAGAGCAATAGAACGTTTAAAACCCTTGAAAGCCAGAGTGGGAGTACTCGGCGTAGGCCATCATACGTATTGGGAGCAATTTGAAGGATTGTTGGACCAGATGTATGAAAAATTGGTGGTGTTTGAGAAGATTTTGATTAATAATGAGGTTGAAACCGTAAATTTTGGATTATCTGACTGTGCGGAATCCGCATATAAGCTTATCCCCGAAATCAAAGCAGCAAATATCGACCTGCTATTTGTGGACATGCTTACCTATGCTACTTCAAGTTCCATAGCGGTTATTTTTAAGGAAATTGATGCCCCGATGGTACTTATTGCCCTTCAACCGGAGAAGGCTATGGATTACCAGAAAGCCAGTACCCATCAGGAATTGCTGAATGATGATATTTGTGCCATCCCAGAATTTATGAATGTGGCCATTCGCTTTGGCAGAAAGCCCCCCGATGTGATTATTGGGACGCTGCATGACGATAATATTGCACTGGAAGAAATCAGGGATTATTGCCAGGTGGCCAAAGTGCTTCATGGTTTGAAAAATGCCAGGATCGCTCAGATGGGGCATGTGCTGGAAACCATGTTCGATATGCATACAGATCCAACACTATTGGTTTCAACATTTGGTTGCCATATCGTACAAACAGAACCAGATGATGTATTGATTCATTACAAAAATGCGGATGCCAGGGAGGTGGCACAATATAGAAAAACAATTACGGAATTCTTTGATTTTCCGGAACCTGGTTCAGACCCGATCACGGAAAAATTAAATGTGGAAGACCTGGAAACCGCAGCTCGTGTAGGTGTCGCACTTAAGCATTTTATAGAAGACAAGAAATTGGATGGGCTGGCATACTACTATGAAGCTGAACCGGGTTCAGAAATGCGTAAAATGGTGACCAACTTCATCGTTGGAAATTCATTGCTGACTGCTGCAGGTTTTCCAATGTGTGGTGAAATGGATCTTAAAACATGTATTGCCATGATGATCATGGACCGCCTTGAAATAGGAGGTAGCTTTGCAGAATTTCATCCTATTGATTTCAATGAAGGGTTTGTTCTGGTAGGACATGACGGCCCGCATCATATCAACATCGCTCAGGGAAAACCCATACTACGCAGTTTGAAAAAATACCATGGTAAGCCCGGTCATGGTGCAAGCGTGGAATTTAAGATCAAGGAAGGTCCAATAACCATGCTCGGAGTAGCACAGAAAGCGGATGCTTCCTTTAAATTTATCGTTGCAGAAGGTGAATCAAAAAGTGGTCCTATCCCGCCAACCGGCAATACAAATACAAGGGGATATTTCAAACCCGATGTCAGAACATTTTTGAAACGATGGTTTCATGAAGGTCCGACACATCATTTTGCGCTGGGTATTGGGCACAAGGCCGAGTCAATAAAAAAGGTGGGGAATTTTCTAGGCGTTGAGACAGTAATTATCCCAAGCGAATAAGATCATCATGATGGGCAAAGAATAAACCTGAAAAAATTCAAGAAATGATGCAATCGATCCGGAATAGGAAATTCGGTTATAAAATTATAAATCGATATCAATGAGTTCAGGATACATCATAAGTATTCTTCTGGTATATTTTGGATTGTTATATGTGATCTCGAGGATCACATCAAAAAAAGCAGATTCAGCCACTTTTTTCATTGCAAACCGCAAAGCACCCTGGTTTCTGGTAGCTTATGGTATGGTCGGAGTTGGCATATCAGGAATCACATTTATTTCCGTACCCGGACAAGTCGTCGATACGCAATTTTCATACTTTCAAATGGTGATCGGGTATGTTATTGGACTGCTGATCGTTGCATTTGTATTTTTGCCTATATTCTACAAGATAAATGCCATTTCAATTTATTCTTTCCTGCAAAAGCGATTTGGAAATGCCTCACATAAAACCGGGGCTATACTTTTTCTTCTGGCTCAAACTACGACCGCGGCATTTAAACTGTTTCTTATGGCCTTCGTACTTCAACTTGCCCTGTTTGATCCATTGGGTATTCCATTTTGGATTACGGTCGCCATTACATTACTATTGATCTGGTTTTATACTTATCGGGGTGGCATCAAGACTGTGATATTCACGGATACATTACAAACTACATTTTTAATAGCGGCTGTAATTTTGAGTCTCTGGAGTATAGCCAGCAAATTGAATATGTCAGCTCTGGATATGTATCAGGCGATGGATAAGGAAGGTATATCCCAAATGTTCTTCTGGAAATGGGATGATCCGAAGAATTTTTTCAAGATGATATTTGTAGGGATATTCCTGACAGTTATGGCGAATGGGCTCGATCAGTCTATTATGCAGAAACACCTAACCTGTAAGAACCTCGTTTCCTCTCAAAAGAATATCGTAACGCCTATCGATCATATTGATATTTGTGAATCTCCTCTTCTTGCTATTAGGGGGTGCCCTGAACTTATACACTATATACGAGGGTATACCCATACCTGAACAGACAGACAGTCTGTACCCTGAGCTTGCCATTAATCACCTTGGATTAGCAACTGGCACATTTTTTCTGATCGGTATTGCTGCCGCAGCCTATTCCTCCGCTGACTCCTCACTCACAGGATTGACAACTTCGTTTTGTGTTGACCTGCTAAATTTTGATACAAAGGATAATAATCGTAAGGGATTAAGACATGGCGTACATTTCGGTTTTACATTGTTGATATTCATTCTGATCATTGTATTTAAACAAGTAAATAATGAAAGCGTTCTTTATGCTTTTATAAGAACAACAGGATTTATATATGGTCCATTATTAGGTGTTTTCATATTTGGGATATATTCTAAAAGATCGATCAAAGACAAGTTTATTCCAATTATCTGCATTCTTTCTCCGGTTTTTTCCTTCATCATAGATATAAACTCAATACAATGGTTCAATGGTTATGAATTTGGATATGATATTCTCCTACTGAACCTGGCATTGGCTCTTTTGGCTTTATTTATATTATCTAAAAAGAAATCAAAAAATGAACATTCTTCTCCATATTAAGAGATTTCAAAATGGCAGCAGTACCATTTTTTTTCTATTGACATTCCTTTTATGGTCAAATTCAAGCATTTGGGCTCAAAGCGAATTACAGGAAATATTTCTGAATCCACCTGAAGATGCCAAACCTCGAGGGTACTGGGTATGGGCGCACGGGAATTTCGATTATACCAGAATTACAGAGGAACTGGAAGCTTTTAAAGAGATGGGGCTTGGAGGGCTTGATATTTACGACATGGGTCTGGCCGATCCTTACGGAATCATCCCAGCCGGAAATGCCTTTATGAGTGATCAAATGATTGATGGTATTGAATTTGCCTTAAAAGAAGCAGAAAGGCTGGATCTGGCAATGGGATTAAGTGTGTCGAATGGCTGGAATGCGGGCGGCGACTGGACCACCCCGGATGAAATGATCATGCGCTTACTTTTCTGGCAGGATACATTGAAAGGGCCTGTAAAACTTTCAGAGGTGGCCTTTCCGGAAATACCGACAACATTTGAAAAACCCTATGGGTCCTATGAATTATTCCCGCAGTTCGACGAGGATGGATTTCCTGTTTATTATGAAGATGTAGCGCTGGTCGCCTATCCACAAACGGAAAACAACCAGATCAGCAACAAAGACCAGATTATATATTTTGACACAAAACAGATAAAGGGGAATAATATCGATATTGAATTGCCTCCCGGTGAATGGGTACTGGCGCGTGCAGTAGTTAGTCCCCTGGGACAGAAAATGTGGATGAGAAGTGATAAGTCGAATGGTTGGATCATGGACCATTACTCAAAAAAAGCAACAAAACATCATTTTGAACATGTCATTGACCGGTTGGAAGAAAGACTTGGCGACCTGCGTGAAACTTCCCTGGAGAGATTATACCTTGCAAGTTTTGAGGCAGAGGACTATATCATTTGGAGCCCGGAATTAAAACAAACATTTATTGATCATCATGGGTATGAAATGGATCCTTATATCCCCGTTTTCGCTGGTCTGGTGGTAGTAGATGAAGAAACTTCCAACCGCTTTCTTTATGATTACCGTTGGACAATATCTGAAATGTTCGTTAACAACCATTACCGGCAAGCCCGCGATATATCCAACCAACATGGGCTGTTATTGGCTTCAGAATCAGGTGGCCCTGGCCCACCTCTTCACTATGTGCCCACAGAAGACCTGAAAGCCCTGGGTGCTGTGGATGTGATGCGCGGGGAATTCTGGAACCGGGATCCCGAATACTTCGATGAGTATGGAAATGACCTTACCTATGTTGTAAAGAACATTAGCAGTGCTGCACATATATATGGCCGTAAGATCGTAGAGATGGAATCATTTACAAGCCATAACAAGCACTGGCAGGAAAGGCCTGTGGAATTAAAAAAACTTGCAGATGAGGCTTTTTGCACGGGAATGACTAGGGTGGTTTATCATACCATGCCTCACAGTCCGAAAGAAGCTGGTGTGCCCGGGTGGAGCTACCAGGCTGGCACACACATATCTCCTAAAATGGCCTGGTGGAACCTCTCGAAACCTTTCCATGCATACCTGGCAAGAACTAGCGCACTCCTTCAACAAGGCCTTTTTGTCGCTGATGTAGCATATTATTATGGAGAGGACATTCCCAATTTCGCAACCGGAGCAAAGTATATAAGGGAATCACTGGGTGATGGCTATGATTATGATGACCTCAATAAAGAAGTGTTGTTACAAAGTTCTGTTACCTCAGATGGACAACTTCTATTGCCTTCTGGCATGAAATATCAACTTCTTATATTACCGGATAAATCTGAGATGGGTCTTGATGTTTTGTATAAGATTGAAAACCTCCTGCTTGAAGGAGCTCATATCCTTGGCAAAAGGCCAACAACTGTTCCGGGTTTGAAAGATTATCAGAACCGAGAAATGCAATTAAAAACTCTGGCGAATAAAATATGGCCAAAATCCAAGAAAAAGAAGCAAAAGCGAACATATGGAAAAGGCATGATCTATTCCGGCTATACGGAAAAGGAGATTCTTACTGAACTGGGGGTGTTCCAGGATTTTAAGTACAGATTCCCGGAGTCTATGCATGCAAAACTGGATTATATACACCGGGCTACCTCCGATGAAGAAATATATTTCATTCGTAATGTCGACTCAACAGATATAGATGTTGTACTCGACTTCAGGGTAACGGGTAAACAACCCTGTATTTTTGATCCTGTTCAGGGCAGTATTGAGAAGTCGGCTGTCTATACGGCTGAAAATGGAAGAACACAGTTACCCATAAGCCTGGAACCTTTTGGATCAGTTTTTATTGTGTTTTCACAGGATCCCAAACCTCTCAAGCACATCGTAGCAATCGAAATAGAGGGCCAGGCCGTATTCCCTGAAGGTGGTTCATTTACGGGTTCCATTACATATCATGATAACAACGAAATGGTTTTTATGCCTGGTAAGCCAGGGAATTACAGTCTGGCATTCAATGACGGTTCTATCAGTGAGGTGACTGTTGAAAACAAGGAAAGATCTTTTACATTAACGAATAGCTGGGAGGTCTTTTTCCCGTATGGTTGGGGATTTGATCCGATTCAATCATTCGATCATTTAGTGGACTGGACAAGCCATAAGGATCCTGAGCTTTCAATTTTCAGTGGAGAAGCTACCTATAAAACAAGCTTTTACATGGATGTGGCCGATTTGGATGAGCGTATAAACTGGGTGCTCGATCTTGGGGTAGTTGGAGAAGTCGCTAAAGTTTATTTGAATGGAAAGGAAGTAGGAACCCGCGTGTTTCCTCCATACCAATTCGATCTTGAAAGGATTCTCAGAGAAGGGAATAATTACCTCGTTGTTGATGTAGCCAATACCTGGTTAAATCAATTGGTCGGTGAAAAGGACAAACCTTTTGTTGAACAAAGGACCAGAAGTAATGTTGGAAGGGGAGACAGAAATGAGGGAAACCGGTACTGGAAATCTTATAAACCCTTGCCCTCAGGTATAATAGGCCCTGTTCGATTGATGCAAAATGAAAAGATTAAAATAGCTATAGAATAATCCATGATAATGATATCTCAAAAATCAATTAATAGAAAAAGGACACTTTTTTTATCCTTCCTGATCCTTACTCTTATTGCCCCGGCCTGTGATGATCAGGGAAAATTCGAAAAAAATCAAAAGCCAAATATACTGCTTGTCTTTACAGATCAGCAGAACGTAAGTATGATGAGTAGTGCAGGAAACCCATTCCTTCATACCCCTGCCATGGATAAAATTGCCAAACAAGGGGTATTATATACAGAGTCCTATTGTTCCTCGCCGGTATGTGGTCCTGCACGTAGCAGCATTATATCCGGTCGGATGCCGCATGAAACCGGCGTAGAATGGAATGGCGATTCTATGAAGGAAGACATACTCAATGCCGGGGAAATCTTTAGAACAGCCGGGTATAGAACAGTTTGGGCAGGTAAATGGCATTTACCAGAGAGTTATCCCCAAAGGGCAGCCTCAAAACAGAAGCATATAAAGGGTTTTGAAATGCTGCCATTTTACGATCCGGAAGTAAAGAATTGGATGCTGGGGGCAGAAACCGATCCGCCCCTGACTAAAGCAGTAGTTGATTTTCTGGATAATTACAATAGAGAAGATCCCTTTTTCCTGGCAGTAAGTTATCACAATCCACATGACATATGTTTTTACCCGCGTAAAGCCGGTTGGGTAACAGAAGAAGATTCCTTGCTCGAGATTCGTTATTATGGTTTTGATTATTCACTTCCTGATGTAATAGGGACACATCCCGAGCATTATGAAGAATTGCCACCTCTTCCAAAAAATCACGAAATAAATGAAGATGAACCTGAATTTATCACTCAAAAGCGTACTGAACATGATGAATATGGCCTGGAGACCAAACTGGCGAATCTTGAATTCAGCGAGAAGGAATGGCGAGGCTACTATCACGCTTACTGTCGTCTTACGGAGATGGTGGACAGAGAAATAGGCAGGGTATTGGATGCTCTGGAAGAAAATGAATTGGATAAAAATACTTTGATCATATTTACTTCTGACCATGGAGATGGAGCTGCCTCCCACAAATGGGCAGCAAAACTGAGTTTATATGAAGAATCTTCAAATATACCTTTCATTATCTCCTGGAAAGATATGATCCCTGCTGCTAAGATAGACAGCATACATCTTGTTTCTCAAATAGATATCTTACCTACCTTGTGTGATTTTGCCGGAGTAAACATATCATTAAATTTTACGGGAAAGAGTCTTCGACCGATCCTGGAGGATCCTTCATCTGAATGGCGGGATTACCTGGTCGTTGAACTGGCGGATTATAAACCGGATCAAAAGCGAAAAGGTCGTATGCTTCGTACAACTGATTTCAAATACAATGTTTATTCCACCGGAATGAGAAATGAGCAGTTTTTCAACTTAAAGGAAGATCCTGGTGAGATGGTCAACCTGATCAATGATCCATCTTTTCAGGAAAACATTGAACATCATAGAAAGTTATTGCAGGACTGGGCCCTAAAGACTGATGATCCATTTGATTTTTAAGTCAGGAGTTCTTAAGGTTAAGGTCAATTTATGATTCAATTTCTCAACTAAAGTAATTCATTGTCCATTTAAATGAGCTAAGCAATAATCCCCCATACCTCTTTATTTTCTAAATAACCCTGTTTGGCTAATTTATCCTACCCTTAGACACTGACCGGGATGAAAGATATTATATCTTAACAGATTAGCAAGAACCTTATCTGGCAATGCATTTCACTGGTTTGCGGGATTCAGGTTAATTTTTAGAGTTAGGTAGCAATTACCTTCTTGGGAAGTCCTTAATCATATAGCCACCCTTACTATATTCAATACCCTTCCTTTCTAAGTTCAGGAAGTCAATATGTTATCAATTTTTTAAAGTTATCAGGCAAAAATATCAGAACCTATTATGAGGTGATCAAATGTTGGACAAAGAATTTAATCTTTGTTTTTTCTTTTTTCACTTTTAGTTTTTCTCGCCTCTTTGCGCTTTTTGATCCCTTCTTTTCGGATCTCCCCAAGTGTTGATTCTTTGTGGTGGTGGTAATCAAATATCTTTGGCACACCCACTTTTTGAGAACTATATATACCGCTATGACCGCTGAAAAAATAAGCCACGAAACAGGCAATGGCATAATACAATATATTATCCGAACCGAAAAGTTCAACCCCCATGATGGTACAGGCCAATGGTGTATTTGTTGCAGCAGCAAAAACTGCTATAAATCCAAGGCCGGCAAACAAATCAATCGGGGCGTCCATGAGTTCACCCATTACATTGCCCAGCGTAGACCCTACAAAAAATAGAGGGGTAACTTCGCCTCCCTTAAAGCCGGTGCCAAGAGTTACAGAGGTCAAGACAAGTTTTTGTAACCAGCTGAAAGCATTCGCTCCTCCTTCTTTAAAAGAACTTAATATAGAAACTCCTCCTTCCCGGTATGATTCCACACCCAGACCATTATAATCATAATTACCATAAAGAAAAGTAATGGCGATCACTACTATTCCTCCAACCAACGGGATCAAATAAGGGTTTTTAATAAACCTTTTTGAAAGATCCTTAATCCTGTGCGTCAGTTCCCCAAATAGAAATCCCGCCAATCCGAAGGCGATACAGGCAACCAGTACTTTTCCCAACAGTAAGGGATCTATCTGGACTTTCTCATTAAAAAGATAGGCATTTTCTATAAACAGGATAGAATATTCAGTATGCCCAAGACCCCATATCGAGCAACTTACATCTGCCAGCACACTTGCCAGAAGCGCAGGGATGATCGCGTCATATCTGATCTTTCCTATCGTCAAAACTTCAATAGCAAAGATGGCACCGGTCAGAGGCGTTCCGAATACGGCGCCGAAACCAGCTGCAACACCTGATGTTAGCAGTATTCGTGTATCTGACTCATTCAGGTTGATGTATCTACGGAACAATGCGGAAATGCTACCGCCAATCTGAACGGCCGTTCCTTCCCGGCCGGCTGAGCCACCGAAGAGATGCGTAAGAATAGTACCCAGATAAACCAGGGGAGCCATCCGGACAGGTACACCACCCCCCGGTTCATGGATCTCATCCATAATGAGGTTGTTGCCTTTTTCAGATTTTCCACCAAATTTTCTATAGAACCAGATGATCAGTACGCCTATCAAAGGGAGAAGGTATAACAACCAGGGATTTTCAATACGCAGATCAGTAACGTAATCCAGGGACCAGAGGAAAAAGGCGATGGCTGTCCCTATCACTGCTGAAAGCGGGACGATGATCAACAACCATTTACCTAATATCCTGAATTCTTTCATATGGAAATATCCTTACCCAAAAGGATCAATACTTATAAAATCGAATCTCAATTTATGTTAAAATATCTACTTCCTGATTATATTCATCACTAAATCAAAAATCTATATTTAGAAAATTACTTAATACTGGGATTTACTAGTCAATCTTAAATCCAGATTTAGATACTTACTTAGTGCTGAGATTTACAAGTCAGTCTTAAATCAATACAATTGGATATTTACTTCGTATTAAGATCTAAGTTCCGAGTTTACGATTTTCAAACTAGATTTCCAATAATATCATCTTCCAGCCGCTTATTCATCATGTTAAAATCAAACGGATTATTCTAAGGCTTACCAGGTTCGATAAATGCATAAGCTTACTAATGATCTAACCAATTATCGTATTAATTCTATTTAAGCATGGCATCTAGGTTATCGCCAAGATTAGCTATAACTTCTTCAGCAAACCCGGTACCCGCCTCCGTATCAAAATCCCAAACGGCATTTACACCTTCGGCTTTAAATAATTTCACCTGGTCCGGGTACTCGGCAACTGTAACAATATATTGTATATTACCTTTATATTGCCTGATCAGACGGGCAACACTGATGTTCTCTTCAAATTGTCTTTTAGCGAGCAGTATAATGCTCATGTTATTCCCATGTGAGGAGATCCAGAAATCCTCATTGGTGGCATCGGCGAGTATAACGTTTCTACCTTTGGCCTTATGCCGTTCAACAACAGCGTAGATCGGGATCAGTACCAATCAGTACATCTCCATATTTCTCCTTTAATGTATCATAAGCACCTGTTCCAAGTCTGGCCATTCCAATTATAGCTATCCTGGCATTTCCGCAATCGATAGGAATATCTTCCGGCAATGGTTTATTCCTTTCGAAACGGTTTAAATATTTTTTTAGTTTTCCAAATATTTTTCTGGAATGTGAATTAAGGGGCGCTGCCATGATAAAAGAAAAGGTCAAAGCCAGGGATATTAAAACGACCCAATCACCATTTATCCAGCCATTTGCATAGGCAATCGCACCAACGATCAAACCAAATTCACTGTAGTTGGCCAGGTTAAAAGAGACGAACGCTGAAGTCCTGCTCCTTAATCTGAATGCAGAAAGTATTAAATAGTATAGATCTACCTTAATAAACAATGCCAGGGCCAAAAGGAAAGCAGTTAAAAGGGTAGTAAATGAGATGTTACCAACCGTTCCAATACTCAGAAAGAAGCCTACAAGCAAGAATTCTTTAAAT
Source organism: uncultured Cytophagales bacterium (assembly GCA_963820995.1). GTDB lineage: Bacteria > Bacteroidota > Bacteroidia > Cytophagales > Cyclobacteriaceae > JAGTVG01. The sequence continues at coordinate 142,920 of CAWGCL010000001.1, forward strand.
CCATTTAAACTTTTAGACATATCTGATGCGGAAGGATGAGAGGCAACCATCATGCCAATGATCAATGCACCCAGATCCCCTTTCAAACCCAGAAATTCGAAAAGAGCATATGCCCCAAACGCAAGACTGAATCCATACAATATCAGTAATTCCCCATGTCCTGCCCTGCCCATTAAGTTTTCAAATACCGGTCGTAATGGAATCAATGCAAATAATCCCAGTGCCCATATAGAAGGGATTTTTCCAGTTGACATCGCAAGAAATACCACGGCAATAATGTCTTGCATGATCAGGATACCAATGGCAACCTGTCCGTGACGGGAACCCATTTCTCCTTTTTCTTCCAGAGTTTTCACAGCAAATACAGTACTCGAAAAGCTTAGGGCAAAAGCAATTATAAAAGGCAGCGGATAATCTATTCCAGCAAACAGGGCCAATCCACCCAGACTGATCCAGAAAATCAGAATTCCAAAGATCAACACGACAGCCAGCATATGCAAGGTGGCCTCCAGCCCATACATAGGGTTTTAGAAGTGACCGAATATTCAATTTAAGTCCAATAGTAAAAAGCAATAATGTAACGCCAAGATTACCGATTTTAGTGAGGAATACTGGATCAGACACCCCAAATATGTTAAGGACAAATCCTCCTATCAGATAACCCACCATTGGGGGCAGCCCAATCCTGGCTGCCATCAAGTCCAAATATCAATGCTGGTCCAATCCACACAAGTTCTTTCATGTTTCAAATATTAGAAAATATGAATTTATAATGTTTAGATCCGATCAAGAAAACAATAACATATTCCCTATTATGATTCAGGATAAAGTTATCCCATTTTCGAATTATAATTTTAATGATAATCGCGTAACTTCATAAAAGATTATCAATTTTATTATTTTTTCAATGAAAAATTTTATTCACAACAAAAAATCAGAAAATGAAAAAGGTACTTTTTTATTTAATTACATTCCAGCTATTCATTGGAATCACATTACATGCCCAAAACAAGGTGATCACACCTGATTTATCTTCCATCAACAATCCGGACATATGGACTTTGTATAATCGTCAGATTGTTGAAGATGATATTGTACATCTGAATGGGCAACCGGGTGATGGATTGTTATGGATCAATGATCTCATATTTAAGAATGGTAAGATCGATGTTGATATAAAAGGCATTGATGTAAGAGGCCAGAGTTTTGTTGGAATTGCTTTCCATATTTTGAATGACAGCACCTTTGACGCTATTTATTTCAGGCCTTTTAATTTCAAAAGTCCGGAACGGAATGGTCATTCGGTTCAATATATCTCCCATCCAAAAAATACCTGGTATTTCCTGCGCGAGAATTTCCCTGAAAAGTATGAGAATCCAGTATCCCCGGTTCCAGATCCAAATGGCTGGATCCATGCAACCATAGAGGTGGAATATCCTGAGGTAAAAGTATTTGTTAATGATGCGAAGGAACCTTCACTGGTGATCCAGCAATTGAGTAATAGGAAAGAAGGCCTTCTTGGTTTCTGGGTCGGAAATAATTCAGAGGGGTGGTTCAGGAACTTGAAGATCACTTCAAGATAAAAAACCTGGTGAATGCCGATTAGGGAAAACCTGGAAAGTAAAATATTTGCGCAATACGTCCTTTATTGACATATGGTAATAATATCCATACTTCGAATCTCATGTAACCAATGTCAATTCTACTTCTGAGTCAGAAAAAATAGGTTAGCATAAAATTACTAATATTGATCTATTTCATAATTGAAATACAATTTTTCGCATTTTAATATATCGGGATATTGTAAGGAAAAATACATTCACTATATTCGAATTTAAAAACGATCAAAATGCAAAATAGAAGTACTTTATTCCTCATTCTAATTATCATTCTCGGTTTTTCCTGTAAAGAATCTAAAAGGCCGGAAGAGCAGGGTGCTCTTGTAAAAAATGACTCTTCCAGCTCTTTAATTATTAAAAATATAGAGGGCAGTTATGTTTCAGAGGGTTATGATACACGGGATCAGGGATATGACTGGGTGGCTGTGACCATAACAGAAATAAATCCTGAATTGGCATATATCAGGGTACAATCGAGGTCAGATAAGAAAAAACCTACCTGTACTTTCGAAGGCAAAGGCATATTAAAGGATAATTCGATATTAGAAGTTGACTTTGAAGGAAAGAAAATCCTTTTATCATTTAAAGATAACTCGGTTAGCTTTTCTACAAAAGATGAAGCAGATCTGGACTTTCTCATGTATTTCTGTTCGGGTGGTGGCAGCCTGGCCGGAACCTATACAAAAATCAATGAATCCTTAGATGATTCACAATTAAGTCCATCCGGATATAATCAGAGCTTATCCCTTCAGGGAATTACATTCGATATACACGCCAGTCAGCAGGGATCATTGAATATCCTGATCATTCAACCTTCAGGTTTAGAAATTGACAACCGGCCACAATTGCATGAAATAGATGGAAATGTAAGCAATGTAGAGATTGAAGACCTCAACAGTGATGGCTCTCCAGAAGTTTTGGTCTATATTACTTCTGCTGGCAGTGGGAGCTATGGATCGGTCATAGGCTATTCAGTGAATAACAAGAAATCCATGAGCCAGATCTATTTTCCACCCATTGCTGACAATCCGGAAATTTCCAAGGGCTATATGGGTCATGACGAATTCGCTATTATAGAGACCACTTTTGCCCAACGCTTCCCGATATATAGGGAAGGCGATACCAACAGCAATCCGACTGGTGGTATCCGGCAGGTTCAGTACAAACTGGTTGAAGGGGAAGCTTCCCGGATTTTCGAAGTAGATAAGGTTTTGGAGTTTTAGCAGGAATTGATATCTGTTAGAATATCCGTTTCCCTCATTTGTTCCTTCTGACTGATAAAAACACCATTGTTAATGATCAGACTGGGATCTTCCTCTAACTTAAAGCCCTTGGCGGCCATATTCTTATCTATTTGTTCAATAAATAACTTATAATTATTCTCATTATAATGCATACTATCGTAATGTGAATACTTGAATTTAAAGTATTTGTATGTTTTATAGGGTGTCAGGTCCAAGTCTGGTGGTGTATCGAGAGTTTTAATGGATACCGATGAGCAAGCTCATAAAATGAAAAGGCTTAATAGGAAAAATAATTTTCTCATGGTATCAAATTTATATTCGTTAATACTAATTTCTTGAATAAATTTTTTAGATATTGTTCTAATATAACTTGTTGATAAATTTCATCAAACTTCTTGGATAATAAGAGATTGTTGATTGATTCTAATTTCAAAGGCAAACAATTTATCAAATAATACAAGTCCTAAAAACATATCAGATTTAATGAGACTGATAAAAATTATTCCCCTTCTAATAATACTATCCGGGTTTTCGTTTTCTGGCTTGCTTGCCCAATCGAAGTTCAAAAAAATGTTCTTGGATACCACTGATAATGCTTTTGATATAAGTAACTGGATGCTGAATTATAATGGATTTTTTCCTATGTTCACTATTATAACTGAACCGGCTGTGGAGAACGGGATAGGAGGAGGTATATTATTTCTTGATCAGGATGAAGAAGCCTTACTGAAAGGAAAGCATGTGGCACCAACCATTTACGGCGTTGGAGGCCTATATACTGGCAATAACTCCTGGGGATTGGCCGCATTTTATTCAGGGGTTTGGAAACAGGACCATATCCGTTATATCGGAGCGCTTGCTTATACATCAGTAAATCTGAATTATTATCCAAGCTTACCAAATGGTAATGAAATCAAACTCGGATTTAATCTCGAAGGCCTGATTCTCGTACAGGAAATTGCATTTAGAATTAAAGAAAGCAGATACTTTATTGGTGGAAGATATAATTACTTTAACTATAAAGCCACATTTAAATTACCATCATTACCTATAGAAATCCCTGATCCTGAGCGAGATGGATCAATTGGAGGGATTGGCCCCATCATCTATTTCGATAACCGGGATTATTCAATCACCCCAAATAAAGGAGTACGCTGGTACCTGAAATATGCTTTTAACGATACCTGGTTAGGGAGTGATTTTAAATACAATCGTTTAGATGCTTATGGGACAGCTTTCTTTAACAAAATTCCTAAATTGGTGCTTGGTTTCAGGGCAGATTTCAGGTTTGTTTGGGATGATTATCCTTTTTTCACACAACCCTACGTAATCTTAAGGGGTATTCCGGCAATGCGATACCAGGAAAAAATTGTCACTGTTCTTGAAACCGAAGAACGATGGGATTTTGCCAGGCGATGGAGCCTTGTTGGTTTTGCTGGCATTGGCAAAGCCTTCTCCAATGAAAAAGCATTTAAGGATTACACTACAACCTGGAGTGTCGGGACTGGATTTAGATATAAATTGGCAAGATTACTGAATATATACTGGGGTGTCGATGTAGCACGGGGGAATGAAGAATGGGCATTTTATCTCCAATTCGGTCATTATTGGAACAATTTATAATAATTTTAAATTAAATCATATTGTTGTTACCTTGGTGATCTCCGAAAGGATTATGCTAAGAATTACCAACATGTTTTTCAATTACCCGAAATCTGATTTTCAATTGCAGATCGATCAACTTGAATTTCAGAAAGGAGAACGCATGCTTTAATCGGACCCAGTGGATCAGGGAAAACCACTTTATTGAATCTGATTGCTGGTATTTCAATACCACAGAAGGGCAATATAATTATAAAGATATCGAAATTAATAGTCTGTCGGAATCTGAACGCAGAGCTTTCAGGATCAGTAAAATCGGCTTTGTTTTTCAGGATTTCAAGTTAATCAATTATCTATCCGTATTCGAGAACATTATGTTGCCTTACCGGATCAATACCCGGTTAAAATCAGATCCTCAAATTAATGATCGGATTTCAACGCTTTCCGAATATGCAGGTATCTCAAAATATCTGTCGAAATATCCTAAACACTTGTCGCAAGGTGAGCGGCAAAGGGTTGCTATATGTAGAGCACTCGTTACTCAACCAGAATTAGTCCTTGCTGATGAGCCAACAGGCAATCTGGATCCAAAAAATAAGAAAAAGATACTGGAACTGTTATTTAAATATTGTCGTGAAAAGAATACAACTTTAATTACAGTTACACATGATCACGAGTTATTGCCCGACTTTGATGAAGTAATTGATTTCTCTAAACTATTGGTTGAAGATGCGACATAGTCTATTTCTAGCATTTCATTACATCTGGTATCATAAGATGCGAAGCCTCATCCTGGTTGCATCCATCACTGTGATCGTTTACATTCCCAATGGCCTCGAAAAAACTGATCACTGAAAGTGAAATACGCATGATGGACCGTGCCACCACCACTCCTTTGATTATCGGAGAAAAAGGTAGCTCTACTGACCTGGTTATTAATTCATTGTATTTTCAGGATGAGAAACTGGATCCTGTCAGCATGTTGGAGGTGGATGAACTGAATAGCCTTGGTTTTGGGTATTGCGTGCCCATGCTCACCGGATTTAATGCCCGTAATTACCCTATTGTTGGCACCACGCTTGATTATTTGAAATTTAGGGAAATGACACTAATTGAAGGTAAAAAAATGGCTTCACTTGGGGATTGTATGCTTGGCTATAACATTGCCGAGGCTTTAGATCTCAAAACGGGTGACTTTATCATTTCCTCTCCCGAAAGTTTTTTTGATTTTGCCGGTGTATATCCACTGAAAATGAAAATCACCGGAATATTGAATCCGACCAATACACCAGATGATAATGCCATTTTTACCGACATAAAAAATACGTGGATCATTATGGGAATTGGACATGGACACCAGGATCTCGCAAACGAAACAGACCCAACGCTTGTTATGGATAACAAAGATGGAGTTGTGACAGCTACCGCTAAAGTTTTTATGTACAATGAGATCACAGAGAAGAATAAGGATAGTTTCCATTTCCATGGCCTTCAGAAAGATTTCCCTGTGAGTTCCATGCTGTTCGTACCGAAAGATGAAAAATCACTTACTATATTAAGGGGCAGATTTGAATCCGGAGAGATTGAAGCACAAGCAGTAGTACCGCAGCAAGTGGTGCGGAATCTGCTGAACAGCATATTTCGAATAAAACAGATTTTTGATGGGGTTTTTATTGCAGTTGGATTTGCTACCTTATTGATTTTCGTATTGATCATGATCCTTACCATAAGGTTAAGAAAAGATGAGATCAATACCCTTGAGATTATTGGATCATCACGGTTTAAAGTTGTGGAGATATTGTCTATGGAAATAGCCATTATGTTTATGGCCAGCCTGATCTTGGCATTCCTGCTATACCTTGCATCCGGTTATTATGTAAATACTTTTATAGAGAAATTTATTGTCTGATAATATCATTTGGTCATCCAAATATCGATATTAATTTTGCTGCTGAATAAATGAAATTTTTTATTAGAAAGAATAGCAAACCAATTTTCTGATGTTTAGTTAATAATCTCTAATTACGAATTTCAATATTATAATAATATGAAAAGATTACATTCGAGCGCATTTACCTTATTTATTCTATCATGTATTCTGATATCCTGTTCATCTGATAAAAAGAAGGCTCAGGAGGAGAGAAATAATCAAAAATCCCTGGCAGCCGTTGTAAATTATCCCTTATACAACTTTGCTACCATGATTGGAGGCGATAAGGTCGAGGTCTTTTTTCCTGAAATTGAAGGAGATCCTGCTTACTGGCAACCGGACGCCGCCAGCATTGAGAAATTTCAAAATGCAGATCTCATCTTGTTAAATGGAGCAGATTATGCGAAATGGACAGATAAGGTCAGTTTACCTGCATCTACCCAGGTGAATACCTCAAAAGCATTTACGGATCGGCTCATTGAGATGAAAGGAGAGGCTCACAGCCATGGGCCGGAAGGAGAACACAGTCATACAGGGTATGCATTTACCACATGGTTAGACTTGAAAAATGCTGTAGAGCACGCTGAAGCAGTGCATGAAGCTCTTATGGATTTGCTTCCTGAGGAAAAGGAATTATTTACTACAAATTTTAAGGTAGTAAAGGATCAATTAAGCGAGCTTGATGGTCAATTGACTCAAATTATTGATGATCAGGAAGACCTGGAGGTTTTTGCATCTCATCCGGTGTATCAGTATCTGGCCAAAGGATATGGGGTTGACATCATCAGCTATCACTGGGAACCTGACCAGGTGCCATCAGAAGAAGCGTGGATGGAATTTGAGCATGAACTAGAACATCACTCTGCCCGAGCTATGTTGTGGGAGGATGAACCAATCCCTGAGATCAGGAAGAAACTTGAAGGCATGGGAGTAAAAGTGATCGTGTTTAATCCTGGAGGAAATCGAAATGAGCTAGATTTTATTTCATTGATGAGTAAGAACGTAGAAAATTTAAGGGCTGGACTGAACTAATGTATAATAGGAAAAAAAACGTGGCGAAATCGACACGTTTTTATATCTAATAATGTGTGAGATCTTTTATTTTACAGGCTGAATGGGGAAGTTTTTCATCATTTTACTGACGGTTTTTGGGATGGTCTTTTCCCTTTTCTCAGGATTTTCAGTAACCGTTTTAACTCCAGTTGCCTGCCATATCAGCTTCTTTGAATCACCATCGTAAAAATCAATTACCATAGTTCCCTCCAGATAATCGTCTTCGGTGTAATTGGTTGTGGAGGAGCCCATACCCATACCCCAGCCCCAGCCACCTCGGAAGCCAACGCCCATTCCTCCGGTGTAGTTAGTGTAACCGGTAATACTTGTTTCCTGATCAATGACCAAATACGTTACCATCAACATATCCGGATCACTATCCACAAGTTTCAATTTTCTTTTGTTCATTTCTTCCATAAAGGCACCACTTAATCTTTTCTTGTCGAAATCATTAACGATCGAGTCAATGTTTTCCTGCCACCCCATGAACTTATAGGTTTTATACTTCGAAAAATCGATCGTTTTATCCAGATCAACTTTTATCTTTTGAGCATTGCAGTATACACCGATCATGAAGACAAATCCAAGTGAAAGTAATAAGTATTTTTTCATAGTATTTAGTGTTTTATCCAATTGAAATCTATGTTATGAAATTGAGTTCAAGGGTACAACTATAAATTTCACATAAATTAGAGTTTTAATAATAATACCAAGCTTGGTCAATCAATTTATCTCATACATGCAATCCTTATTGAAAGTCAATAAATAGTAGTTTAATAATCGCAAATGGGTGCCTCTTGATTTAAGCCTTGTATTAAAGAAATAATCTTCTATTATATAATGAAGGAAGTTCTACTTTTTGGGATTTTCATAAAGACAGAAATTCATTTTGTACCTTAAAGATACTGAACCTGTTTTCCCGTATTTTGATTTTCTAATGACCAGGTCTGCTGATCCTTTAGATTTTGCTCCCTTTTTATCTTTTCCTTTATTGAAAATAGGCTCTGTAAGATAGATAATTGAATCACTCATGCTTTTCAGATATCGATCTGAGATCAGGTTCATTTGGGAAAATGTACCATTACTTCCATATGATTTCCCGGAATCAACAAGTTCGTATAAGAGGATGAAAGGAACACCTGTGTTATAGGAAATCGACTTGATCGACTCGATCAGTTTCATTCTCTCTGAGTCTGTACCTTCAATATTATTCAACCCATCAAGTATGAACAAATGGGGATGTTTATCAAAGATCAGGTTTTTTACCATATAAGTCAGTTCTATGGTATCCTGTTTGATATTATTTATAATATAAGTAGGGAAAACTGTATCGCTTTTTATCAACTTCTCTATTCTAGACCTTTCATTCTTCTTCATTTTTCCGGATATAATGTTCTTCATTTTAATTTTCAGAAGAGCACAGGTCACTTTCTTAACTATGTCTATTTCAATATCGTGAAAGGAAATATAATATGAGGAAACCTCCTTATTTAAAGAGATATTTTTCAGAAGAGAAACGCCTAGATTCGTCAGATCATCCTGGTTGGTACCAGCTATAACAGTAATTCCTTTTTTAAAAATACCACCATATTTCTTATCTAATTTTTTGAACCCGGATTTTAAAAAATCATTTTTAGAAACGCCTTTTTCCAATCCCTTTTTCAGCGTCTTTAATCCTTCCTGATATAACATGGTAGTACGGTTTATTTATATTTTGAAATCAACTAAAATCAAGCAAGAAGATTTATCAATCTATTATAGTGCTTATAAAATTAAATTATATAAAAATATCCTCAATTTTCAATTGATTCTCAGCATTTTTTTTGGATCTGATTAAAAGGTGTATTTGTAACGCTTATTTCTGGTAAATTTTTAGCAAAAATGGTTTGAATTTAGATTTTCTAGCTGATTTATGCACATATCCTCAGATACCAATGGCACATATTAGAATAGTACAAAATGTGGAAAAAATACAATATTAAGAAGAGTTTGACTTTGAATAAACTTTACTGTTATTTAAGATGAGAAAGTAAATAATGGTTAAAAAAATATGCCTATTTCATTGTGTTTATAATCCTCATCAATTGCCACCTATCTTACCCTGCACAAGGGCTCAAGCACTAAGCCATCACCCGGATAATCAGCCTGGAACGACTGGATGATTTTTCAGGATAAGTCAAATCAAGTATGAAGTCTCGTTCCGGAATCTGGGCCACCTGTCTGGCTCCTTCTTGGATTTCATCTTTCGAAATAGCAAAGACCAGAAGAAATTTAAGCTAATCATTTGATATATCTGTTCTCAATTTACCAAATGAGTCCATGGCTTCTATTCGATAACAGAATTCTTTCAATATGTTCATATGAAATAACAGGGCCCTTTAGTTCAATTTTTTAAACACAGGATCTATTATTGAGGTGATTTTACTTTTAATTAATTGAGAAATGAAATTCAAGTTGACAAAGAAATTAAAAATCTGGAAACACAGTTATATTGAATCCATGAAGTGCACAGATTTATACTGCTCTGAATAAATAAACAGAATTCAGTCCCCTTTACATTTAAAGGTCATAAAGGGTATCAAGGTGAATCAATCTTAAGAGCCCTAATAATGGCTTCAAGTTTTTTGATCAGTATTCCAGCCCGGGCTTACTTTCGTCTATCATTTTCTTCCATGCAATCCTTTTACGAAAGAATTGTCATCATAATTTCCCCTTACTTCTTCAAAGTCTGCATCTTTTATGGATTCATCACCTCCTAAGCCAAATCCGATTTTACTGTTGGCATCAAACTCCTTCTTAGCATCAGCCAGGATCATATTATTTAGCCGAATACTGTTTTCCTTCCACCTGGAAATAATAGTCATTAAATCTTCGGCCTTTAACTGCTCACTGCTTATATCGAACCTCTCCTTTAATACCTTCCGGGTATATTCCCAGGTATATGAATTGTAATTGTCATACAGGTCCTTTAGGGCACCTTCCACTTTGTGCACATCCGGGTCCTTCATCGATTTAATATTTGATATTAATTCTGACAATTGACCACCAGGAACGACCAGCCCGGCCATATCAACCCAGTCCTGATCAGTAAGTGTTATTTCACCTGAAAGAAGCAACTGAATTGCTTCTATAGAAATGGATCCCTTAATCTTTTCAAGCTGATATGATGATTTGGTCACCCAGGAAAATATGCAAGGCCATTTCATAGAATTTTCTGCAGGATTTCAGCATCAGTCTTTTAATCCTTACTCCATTATAAGTTGCGACTTCACGTTCTTTCGGGGTCTTTTCATAAAGATCGGTAAGTATATCTATCCCATTAAGTACCTTACTTATTATAAATGGATTTAATAAGTCAAAATGAATCAGGTCAAGCTTCGTATTACCCTTTTCTCCGGTCACGATTTGGCCATTTGGTACTGTCCCGCCTGGTACCAACTGTTATCAAATTCATAGCCGGCGTCAGAAATGTTTTTTCGTTCTCTACTGTTAAATATGAAAATGGCAGGTCCGTAGTATCGAAATTACCCCCATGTTTCCCCATAACAACACTATAAGGGCCTACCTGGCATGGCCACAACATATATGAAAAGGATCCGGTTTTTGATCCTCTTTCTACTATTCCCTGGTGCAAAGGGCCTAGTTTATACATATGATTACTCTGGTTGGTTCCGCTACCGGCGTTAAAAAAGGAAAACATACCGGCAATCATTAAAGTGGACTTATGATGAGTTACGGTATAAGGCCCGCCAAAAACACTTACAGCTTCCCCATGGAATCCTTCTGAATTGGCAAAGAATAGTAGAATTCTCAGCAGAAAACTGCTTCCCGATCTTAACTCCCTGCCCGATAAAGGTATTATCAATTAGAGCTCCTGAATCGACGGATGAACCTGACTGTATTATAAAATCTTTAGCTATTACACCTGCACCAACCTTCGTTATGGTTCCGCTTTCCCCTATCACAGATCCATTTTGAAGCAATTGAGCTCCCTTTATGCTTACCTCCGGGCCAATCAAAACATTAGTTATGGTATTGCAATTACTAATTCTTGATCCGCTAAAGACCCTGCCCATAGAAGATCTTTTCTTTTCAACATATTTTTCAATAGATTTCTTCAGGATCTCAATAAGATCCTTTTCATGACGGTAAACAACCATCAGATAGGCCATCTGGGAAGAAAGTTTATCGTACAATGGCAATTCACGGCCCCCTCCTTCATTCAGAACATCGATCTCCGTCCCATTTCCAAAAGTTGCCTCACCTTCTACAGTCAATTCATCGACATTTTCAATTATTACACCTGACTCGACATAATAATTCTTCAGATGTTTTACATTTCTGATCAGAACATTGTCCTCAAGGGTAGAATTATCTATTATAGAACTATATAATCCAGCATTATTTTGATGTTCTCCGGGATTATCTACCGGGCCATTTAAATTACCCAATTTACATTTGCCCATAAATACTACCTGATAAATATTCTTCGTGTTAAAAGGAGCCTGAACCTCAATACTTGACCAGTCATCAGCGATACAAGCTTGTTTTTCGAGATTTGATATTTCTTCTTTGGTTAACTTTCGATATTCCATAGTAAAAAACTAAGTGTTAAAACATGATTTTCGCATCTACAACAGCACACCCCTGCCCGTCTTCATATACAATGATCGGGTTAACATCCAGTTCTTGTATCTCCGGGAAGTCTACCGCTAACTGTGACAGCCGGTAAATACAATCCACCAGGCTATTTGTATCGGCAGGTTTTCTACCCCTGGCACCGGAAAGCAATTTATATCCCTTGATACTTTCAATCATCTGTCTTGCTCCAGTCTCGCCCAAAGGAGCTACCCTGAATTTTACATCTTTAAATATTTCTACGAAAATGCCGCCCAAGTCCAAACATGATCACAGGCCCAAAGGCAGGATCCCTTTTGATACCCAGGATCACTTCCTCTCCTTTCTGAGCCATTTGCTGTAACCCATATCCCCCGAATATCTGCTTCAGGAGCTTTTTCCTTAACATTATCAAGAATTTCCTGATATTTAATACGCACAGCCTCTTCATTACCCACATCGAGCATCACCCCACCTGTATCAAATTTATGGATGATATCATCTGACATGATCTTCATAGCAACCGGAAATCCGATCTTTTTGGCTATATCTGATGCTTCCTTAGCAGATTTGGCCAGGTTCCCTTTGAGTACCGGTAATCCATAGGCACCAAGAATGATCTCAGCTTCATCTTCTTCCAGTATTTTTCGGCCGGATTGAAGTGCTCTTTCCAATACCTTTCCCGCTGATTTTTTATCTACATCTTCAACTTGAACTGGTTTAAAAGTGTGCCCCTTGATTTTATGATGGAACCGATAATCACTTTCGAAAGCTTTGCACATCGATTCAGGCAGAATATAGTGCGGGATCTTATTTCTGAGTAAAATATCGATCCCCGAAGCGACATCAGCTTCTCCCATAAAGGAGGTATAGATCGGTTTATCCGTTTCCTTGGATACTTTCACGATTTCCTCTGCAATCTCATCGATATTTGTCATGGATTGTGGTGTAAGGATCACGAATATCCCATCTACAGAATCATCATTCGAAACAGCTGTCAATGCTGCATTATACCTGTCGGCACGTGCATCGCCGATAACATCTACAGGGTTTTTGATATTCGCTGTCGATGGCAAATGCCGTTTTAGCAATTTGGTAGTCTCCTCGGAAAACCTGGATATTTCCAGTCCTTCTTTCACTGCTGCATCAGTGGTTAGAACACCAGGCCCACCGGCGTTGGTAATTATTGCAACACGGTTTGACCGGGGTGGTGGTTGATAGGCAAAGGCCATAGCCTTATTGAACATTTCCTCTATATTGTCGCATCTTAGTATTCCTGCCTGCTCAAAGGCAGCATCACAGATCTCATCACTACCAGCTAATGATCCGGTATGTGAGGCGGCAGCTGATGCGCCTTCAGATGTACGTCCGGATTTAATGATCAGATATAGGCTTGCCACTCTTAGCGATCACCTCCCGGGCTGCATCCATAAGGGCTTTCCCATCACTCACCTCTTCCAGATACATTAGGATTACTTTAGTCTGTTCATCATTCATTAGATATAACATCAGATCAATTTCACTGATGTCGGCTTTGTTTCCGAAACTGATGAATTTAGAAAAACCGATGTGCTTGGCCCTTGCATAATCTAAACTGCTGTACATAATGCACCACTTTGTGAAAGGAATCCTATATTTCCCGGATCCGGCATTTGCCTGGCAAAGGATGCATCAAGATTGACATTTGGATCGGTATTGATCACACCAAGACAGTTGGGGCCGATAAAAGAGATGTCATACTTTTCAGCTATCTGTTTTATCTGCTCTTCCCGCTCGATGCCTCGTTCACCAATCTCCCTGTAACCTGCAGAGATAATGATTACCGATTTAATCCCCTTTTGTCCGCATTGCTCCAATGCCATATGTGCAACGGCACTGGGGAATACGATTATGGCCAGGTCAACCGGATCTTCAATATCGATGACATATTTGTATGCCTTAACACTTGCAATATGCTTTTCCCTGGGGCTGACGGGATAAACTGCCCCGTTGAAATCCGATTTCAGGATATTTTCAACAATATCATAGGGTACAGTTCCTTTAAGCTTGGTAGCGCCAACAATAGCCACGGATTCCGGGTTGAAAATCTTTTTCAGATTTTCCTGATGTAATTCAAATCTGGATGTCATAGAAAATGATGTTAATTTGGAAAGAAATAAAAAATGAAGAAATACTTACTATAAATATCCCTCAATAAATTCAACCGCTCCATCGATGGATTGGATCTCCAACGCCTTGTCCTGGTCCAATTCAACATCAAATTCTTCTTCAAATCCTGCAACCAGCTCTAGGCTTTGCATAGAATCTGCACCCAGGTCAAAAATAAAATTAGCATCATCATTAATGGCACTTTCATCCATCTTTAATACGCGGGATACAACTTGTTTTACTCGTGTTTGTACTTCTTGCTTTTCCATTAAAATCAATTTTACGTGATAGGTCTAAAAAATTGAGATAATTTTCGATTTATTAGTCAGAAAAACAAGCAGAAGTATAAAAAACTTATTTCCGAAAGCTTTAAAAAGACAAAATAATGAGTTATTATTAATTATTCGATAAAAGATAAATTGAGAAACAGAATTTAATTCCTGATTCTTAATATAATTAGGTAACAATACTTTTTATATCTCTTTGGCTCAGTGGATATTTATTCATACATCTGATATGTTTGAGAAATGAAAATGGTTAAGAATAGAAAAAAGTGCGAATCTTCTGACCCGCACTTATAGGATTCCGGGAAGTAATGATCAGTTCATCCAATAATCATCGATCAATTACTATCCAGGATTTGGAAAAAATAAAGCCTTGAACTTTTTAATAAATATGAGCTTTTATCCCAACCCGGAAACTTAATGGCATTCCTGGCCTTAATCCTGCCGGGCGTCGGGATACAGCATATGTGTTATTGAAAACATTATAAATACTTCCCTGAAGGGTAAGAAATTTATTTAACTTAACATTTGTTGATATATCAGCCACGTAATAGGCAGGGACCATTTCAGGATCTGTAAATGTTCCCTGTCCAGCGATTGTCCTCATATCACTGACAAACTTAGAACTGTAGTTGATATTGAATTTCCTATGTTCAAAACTCACATTAAACGCGAACTGATGTTTTGGGATATAGGGTATTTCATCTCCGGTTTTAACATTTCCCCAGGGATCGAATTCACTTTCGAAATCACTTTGGAAAGTAGCATGGGTATAGGTATAAACAAAAGAAATTGGCAAGGTGTAAGTCGAATTTCCTTTTCCCAGAGGATTGTATACCATTTCATGTTCAAGTCCGTAAATTATCGATTCCCCGCCATTAAACTGGTTGACCGGATCCGGAACCTCCACTTGATGCCATGTCAGATCCTATGAGGTTCTGATAATCATTATAATAAAATACAGATTGAAACGAAAAAATGGGCGAATGGTAACGTACACCAGCTTCATAATTTACACTGATCTCTGGCTCAGTATCCTCTTTCAAGCCAGGTGGTGAAAATCCCTTGTGGATACCCAGGAATGATGAGAGGTTTCCTGATATTGAATAATCGATTCCAATACCAGGTATAAATATGTCAATCATATGATCAGTATAAGAAACATCGTCCCCGGAACGTTCGGGGTCACTTTTACCAAAGTTTTCCCTTTCGTACCTGATGTTTTCATAACGAAGACCTGGTATAACCGTCAATTTTCGGTATTCGAATTTATATTGGATAAATGATGCTATGGCTTTTGCATCAAGTATATAATTACTCTCTGTACCGGGTATTCCTGCATCCGTCAACATCATTGTCCCTTCCTGCATTTTGTACTTATCTACCCATTGATACCTGTCCATCTGGTCGCGATGAAGGCGTATTCCCAGTTCGATTTCATTGTTTACGTTTACACCTGGAAATGTTAGTCCGATGATAGACTCAATGCCCTCGAGAAAGTAAGACCGGTTATTAGCTTTCACGGATAAGGCATCATCAACGGCCGATGTAGATCCCCTTATAATATTCATTTCATTACTGAAGGTTCCAGGATTATTCAGGATCGATGTAATGCTTTTTTCCCCCGTTGAATCATTCGCTTTTACTTTATCAAGTTTATACCAGTTTCTTTCAAAATTACTGTGATATAATGTAGTTGTTATATCTAGAAATTTGGCAGGTTGAACAGCATACCTGATATGCCATTGGTTTTGCTCGTTGATCATATTGTCCATTTGTGAACCGGCATATCTTCTATACGGGGTATCCTCAAAATCCTCATCTGTAAGGCCAAGGTAAGTCTCATTAGAATTCTCCTTAGCCAATCCGATTTTGAAGGATAAGGATTGATATACTTTAGCATCAGGATTGGAGTTCACGCGGAACTTGGCCAGATAATCCTGTGTGTTAAATCCAGTATTTCCACCATTATCCAGGTCCTTAAATCCATCGCTGTTGGCCAGAAAGGATTCAACCATAAATCCAACATTCTTAAACGAGGCACCTGCATTGGCATGGACATTATAAAATCCATGGGAACCTCCAAAGAGGTTTATATTGGCGTCAAACTCATTGGGAATCGGCGTGGAATTAAAATTGATCGCCCCACCAGTCGTGTAGGGACCATATTTAATTTGGCTGGATCCTTTGCGTATTTCCACACCTGACATACGGCCTGATGTTGGAAAATAATAAGCTGCCGGGGCAGCGTAAGGAGCCGGCGCAACAAGTATTCCATCTTCCATCAAAGTGATCTTAGAACTTCTTTCGACCCCTGTTCCCCTCATCCCGATATTAGGTCTCAGGCCAAATCCATCTTCTTCCTGAATGATCATCCCTGGTACATTTCTCAATACCCTGTTGATGTCGGTATTGTTGAATTTATTCAGTTCCAAGGGAGATAAATAATGTGCAGAACCAACTACATCCTTAATGCCGGATGTACCAGCGACAAGTGACACTCGGTTTACCACAACCCCATCAAGGACTTTAATAGATTCAGTAAGTGGCACTTCTATATTGCTGGTCTTGCCGGGTTCAATTAGAACCTCTTGCCTAATAGACTCATAGCCAATAACACTTACCTTTAACACTACTTTCCCGGTTTCCAGATTCTCGATTGAAAAATTGCCGGCCCCATCACTGAAAGTCCCTGTGTTCATTCCCTCTATAACTACATTGGCTCCTGGTAATCCTGTATTTGAACCTTTATCGTAGATCTTTCCTTCCAGGCTTCCATCTTCAGCACAAACCTTTTTTCCGAACAGAAATAACGAAATCACAAAGCATAAAAAGTTTCTCATTGTAGATATCTTTAAAAAGTAATAGTAATTATCAGTGCAATATTAATTTTTATTTAGACTTAGTCCAAATAAAAATACATGATTTATATCATGTTTTAAAATGGTTTAACAGGGAATTGTTAAGGGCAATAATGGCATAAAATTGATTGTGACAGTACCTCGGTTATTTAGAGGGCAGGCCAATAGATTAATCGCTCTCTGAACGATGGGCAGATTATATCTAAAGGAATAATATGATAAACAAACAAAATATGGAAACCTGCGCGAATTCGAGCTTAAACCCTTATCCCATTAGTTAATCCAATTAATAAAAAACGAAAGGAACAGGGGGAGGACATTCCCTGTTCCTTATTAAAAAATACTGAATTATGAAAAAAACCTACATTATAAAAGCACTCATTAACATTATATTAATGAAATTATAAATCATTAACGCTAATCTACATTGTCATGTAGAAACTTATTATTGCCCAGGATCTGGTTGTCATCATTCAGATTATACCTGGACACTTCATGTTCTGATGAGTGGGGCACATCCTGAAGTTTCACCTTCTTTCTTAAATAAGCCGGCATGTCCCATTTTTCTTTGTACTCATCTTCTGAAACATTATAATTCTTAACCTTCTTTAATTTTTCTGACCGTTCTTTGGCCTGCTGAAGCAAAAACTCTCTCTTTTCATCCAGTTCTTCACTTTCTGTGACCATATTATTATCTATTCCCTGTGCAGCCTGATTAACCGGTGAGTTTATATCTGCAAGCTCCTCCTTTTGAGGATCAGCCTCCTCTTCTATCGGTCGCCGTTCCGGAGATTCAAAAGCATAACCCCGCTCCATTGTTAGATTTTCTTTTTTTGGAGGCACTACTGGCATTTCATTTTGTTCAGATTTAAGCAATTCCTCATCGAAGATTTTTATCTGCTTGCTAGATTCCAGGTCAATAATCCTTTTCCGTTCCTCATAGGAAATATCATCTGCTGGCATATCAATCCCTGTAGCGATAACAGTTACGTTTATTGCGTCACCCAGGTTTGGATCCACACCATGCCCGAATATCACCTCTGCCTCATCACCAGCTCTTTCCTGTATGTAGTCCGTGATTTCTGAAAGCTCGTCCATTTGCAATTCAGCTTCTTCTCCGGAAGTGATGGATAATAATATCTTTTTAGCACCAAGGATATCTGTATTATTCAATAATGGTGAAGAGATGGCTACTTCTGCAGCTTTTAGTGCCCTTTGTTCGCCTGAAATTGTTGATGATCCCATAACAGCGGCGCCAGAATCTTTCATTACTGTTTTAACATCCTCAAAGTCAACATTTACATATCCTGATACCGTTATTATCTCCGCTATTCCTTTTGCTGCGGTGGTCAATACATTATCGGCTTCAGCAAATGCCTTTGTTACCGGCAAATTACCATATATTTCCCTTAATTTATCATTGACAATTACAAGAACCGTATCACAGTTTTCCTTCAGCTCCGTTATTCCGGATTCTGCGATAAATGATTTCTTCTTGCCTTCGAATTTAAAGGGTTGAGTTACTATCCCGACAGTCAGGATATCCAGGTCTTTTGCAACACGTGCTATTATTGGAGCAGCTCCGGTACCAGTACCACCACCCATTCCAGCTGTTATAAATACCATTTTTGTGTTCTCGCTTAGCAGGTTCCTGATTTCTTCCTTATTTTCTAGCGCTGCATCCTTGCCAACTTCAGGATTAGCACCTGCTCCCAAACCTTCTGTTAATGTGGTTCCTATTTGCAGTTTACTTGGTACCGGGCTGCTCTGTAGAGCCTGTAAGTCGGTATTGCAAATAACAAACTCGACTCCTTTTATTCCCTGATTGTACATATGATTGACAGCGTTGCTGCCACCTCCACCTACACCAATAACTTTTATTATGGACTTATGGTGGGCCGGAATGTCAAATTCAAATGAATTCATAGTATTGTCCTCCATTTAGTTTCTAGTTTTAATTAATAATCCTGCCTGTCATCAACATCGTCAATAAGCAGGCTTTTGGTTTTTTCTATAATGTTTGTAAAGAATTTTGTTCCTGTATTTTTCTTATCTCCCCTGTATTTGTTTGCGGAAGATTCGGATTTACCCTGGGATTCCATGTATCTGTTTTCACGTTCATCAAGGGCTTTAAAACCTGATAGCACCAATCCAAGTGTAGTTGCGAACATGGGGCTCTTGACAGCATCAATTTTACTCTTGCCCAGGTGTTCATTAGGATAGCCGATCCTTGCATCCATACCTGTCATATATTCAACAAGTTGCTTCAGACAGGCCATTTGGGCTCCACCACCCGTAAGAATTATACCTCCTGCCAATTTATTTTCGTATCCCGAGGTAATAATCTCCGCATGGATAAGTTCAATGATCTCCTCAAGCCGGGCTTCAATTATATGAGCAAGGTTTTTAATAGAGATCTCTTTGGGTGGCCTGTTCTTTAATCCCGGGATGGAAACAATCTCATTTGGATTGGCTTCCTCAGCAATAGCTTTTCCAAACTTTGTTTTCAACAGTTCAGCCTGATGATGCATTACGAGACATCCCTGTTTAATATCAGAGGTGATAATATTGCCACCAAATGGTATTACTGCTGTATGGCGAATTATATTCTCATGAAAAATGGCAATATCAGTAGTGCCACCTCCAATATCAACAAGACAAACACCGGCTTCTTTTTCTTCTTCACTCAATACGGAAAGTGAAGAGGCCAAAGGCTCAAGGATCAGGTTCTCAATTTCCAGTCCGGCCCTCTTGACACATTTATTTACATTATTTATGGCATTGGTTTGTGCGGTTATAACATGGAAATCCGCTTCAAGTCTTACCCCAGACATCCCTACCGGGTCCATGATCCCATCTTCGAAATCAACATAGTAATCCTGAGGCATTACATGAATGATCTCGCTTCCCGGAGGGGTAACCGTCCGGTACATATCATTAGTTAGTCTGTTAATATCCTCAATTGTAATTTCGTCATCGGAGGTACTCCTTGTAATACCCCCATGGTGAATTGCACTTTTAATATGTTGGCCGGCAATACCAACATTTACAACACGAATATTGATCCCGGATTGTTCCTCTGCTTCTTTCATGGCTGTCTCAATTCCATGAATGGTTTTATCGATGTTGGTAACAATCCCTCTTACAACCCCATCCGAAACAGCCTTACCCATTCCGAGGACTTCAAGTTTACCGTATTCGTTTTTTCGACCAACAATTGCACATATTTTTGTGGTGCCTATGTCAAGTCCTACGATAATTTTATCTTTTCCCATGTTATTTTAATTTATTCACATATAATTTGATGCTCGTACTCCAGATTTACCCTAGCATAATGGTTCCAGCCTTTATGGGGCAATATTTTCTTATAGAAATATTTCAGTTTTAAAAATTTCTCATCAATGTCCTCGGCTTTGCCAAACTCAATGTATTGTTTCGTGACCTGAGGATATAGAATGATGTTTCCTTTCCTGTCAATGTTTAATTGTGTGATCTGCGCTTTCCAGAAAGGATCATTATCGATAAACTTTACCAATTCAAAGCATGACTGATATACTGAATCGGCAGATATATTTCCGGAATTGACTTTGTTAAGATAGTCGCCACTGACCAGTAAAACCCGGGGTGTATATTTTTCAGAAGTTGAAATGATCTTACCGGATTCGCAGATATAGCTGTCAGGTTTATCTGACCTGATGATCCTGGCAATTGGTTCACATAATGAAATTTCAATGGTCAGGTTTCCTGAAAGGTCCTTAAAAGCTTGGGTGGAGGAAACATATTCATTCAATCTTACCCTTCCTTCAATTGCTTTCAGATCAATATCTGCATAATCACTACCAATGATAAAGTCGCTATTATCTGCCGTAATCAATTTATGAACCTCTTCCTTATTCAGGAAATAATTATTGCTCTCATCATGGATCAGGATATTGAGTTCCTGAATCTTCTTAATGTCTTGTTTCCTTTCCACAAATGCAATAGCTGAAAAAGCCAGTACAATAAGCACAATCAGTTTTATTTCGCTCCGTATGTTAATTTTCGGAAATTTCATATTTCGTCGACAATAAAATTTTTATAGGTTCTACCAATTGATCAATATCTCCGGCACCAATCGTAACTAATATGTCCAGATCTCTTTCATCCAGCTCTTCAATCACATCTATCCTACTACAGAGGGATTTCTTTTCTAAATGCATCTTTTCAAGGATCATTTCCGGCCCAACACCCTTAATTGGTTTCTCTCTGGCTGGATATATGTCCATTATTAATACTTCATCTGCCAGGTCCAGGGCCTCTGCAAATTCAGCTGCAAAATCTCTGGTGCGTGTGTATAAATGGGGCTGGAATAGTGCTGTTATTTTATGCCCTTCAAAAATTGCCCTTAGTGAACTAAGCAATGCTTTGATTTCTTCTGGATGATGAGCATAGTCATCAATAAATACCAGATTATCCGTATATAAAACATATTCAAAACGCCTTTTAATTCCCCTGAATGTGGATATAGCCGCTTTAATGGCTGATCCATCGATTCCCATTTTTAAACAGGCCGTGATGGCAGCAATTGCATTTTCTATGTTGTGAAATCCAGGAAGTGATAATGGAATATTTTCGATTATCTCAGCAGGGCTATGATAATTAAAACGGACTTCTTCTTTTTCCAATCGTATGTTTTCCGCTCTTATTGGGATATGACTTAATCCATATTCCCTAACCTTTATATCAGGTCGGTCCCTGGGGATTACACTTTCATATAAGCCTTTATAAATGATAAGTGTACCTTTATTTTTCAGCTTATTTATAAAATCACTGAAGCCTTTTTGCATTTCGGAATATTCCCCGTAAATATCCAGGTGATCAGGATCGATGGCTGTTACTATGGCAATATCCGGACTCAAAGTCAAAAACGAACGATCATATTCATCAGCTTCAACAACCATATTTAGTGCTTGCCCGCTTTTTTTATTGATGACCAGATTGGATTCATAATTTTGAAGGATTCCGCCCAGAAATGCCACCATATTCTGATTGGTTTCTTTCAGTATGTGAGCTATCAAGGCGCTTGTCGTTGTCTTACCGTGGGTTCCTGCTACAGCAATTGTAAAGCTTTGCCTGGTGATCACTCCCAATACTTCTGATCGCTTCTTTATAGTGTATTTGTGATCTTTAAAATAATTCAGGATTTCGCTGTCAGAAGGAATGGCTGGTGTAAAGATCACCAGCACATCTTTTGGCTGGTCTATTATTTTTTCAGGAATAGATGATGAAAAGTCTTCATAGGATACCTCAATCCCTTCCTCTTGAAGTTGGCGAGTAAGAGGGGTTTTCGTCCGGTCGTATCCAGCTACAAATTTCCCTTGCCTTTTAAACCATCGGGCCAGGGCGCTCATGCCGATACCGCCAATACCTACGAAATAAATTCCATATTTACTTTCCAGATTCAATTTAATAATTTTTCAATTTCGTCTACTATTTTTTCTGTTGCGCCTGTAAGAGCCAACCGTTTTATATTGGCACCCAGTTCCTGCATTTTGTCTTTATCCTCAAGAATCTTCAATACTGTATCAACTAATTTTTCAGGGGCTTCCTGATCAGTGATCAGGATGGCTGCATCGTTGGATGTCAGTGCCTCTGCATTTTTTGTCTGGTGGTCTTCTGCTACATTCGGGGAAGGTATTAAAACCACCGGTTTTCCGACAATTGTGAGTTCCGATATTGACAAAGCCCCGGCCCTGGAAACAATTACATCGGCTATGGCATAAGCAAGATCTATTTCCCTCAGAAAGTCATACATACGTAATCTGCTTACATCGTAGCTCTTCATTTTCTGCTCATAATCGTCAAAATATATCTTCCCAATCTGCCATACTAACTGTACATCTTCATCGATGATCTTCTGAACATTATTAAATACACTGATATTCACTGTCCTGGCACCAAGACTGCCCCCCATTACAAAAACAGTCTTTTTATCCTGATCAAAGTTGAAGAATTTGAGTGCTGCTGTTTTCCGGTTATCAATATCCAGGATATCTTCCCTGACGGGGTTCCCTGTCTTTATGATCTTGTCTTTTGGAAAAAAGCGCTCCATATTATCATAGGCCACACAGATTTTATCAACCTTTTTAGCCAGTAACTTATTGGTAATTCCTGCATAAGAATTTTGTTCTTGGATAAGTGTGGGGATTCGAAAAAAACTGGTTGTCCATAACAAAGGACCTGAGGCGAAACCGCCGACTCCAACTGCAACATCCGGTCGAAATTTAGCTATAATAACGTACGATTGAACCAAACTAATCAGCAATTTTAAAGGAAATAAAAGGTTCGTAATTGAACGTTTACGTCGAATCCCACTTATCCAAATTCCTTTTATCGGAAATCCTGCCTCGGGGACCTTCTGCATCTCCATTTTACCTTTCGCGCCTACAAAAAGGATTTCGATATTCGGCATCCTTTCTTTAAGCTTATTGGCAATTGCAATTGCAGGGTATATATGGCCCCCAGTGCCTCCACCGCTGATTATAACCCGATATTTAGTTTCTTTATATTTCAAGCTGCTATGCTGCTTTTGGTACATTTTTAATATTTCCTGATCGGCCCCCAAATTCTTCTATCTCTCCCCGGCTTACACTCAGTATAATACCAAGGGCCAATCCTGTAAATAGAAGGGAAGTCCCTCCCATACTCACCAGAGGCAGTGGCAATCCTGTAATAGGAACCAATCCGACCGCTACCCCCATATTTATCATTGCCTGCAGGACGAGTGCAAAGCACAATCCTGCAGATAGAAGCCCTCCGAAAGCCCTGTCGCTTTTGGAAGCTGTAATTATTCCCCGCCATAGTAAAGCCAGATAAAGAATAACAACTGTCAAACCTCCAGCCAATCCATATTCTTCAATAATGATTGCATATATAAAATCAGAATATGGATGCGGGAGAAAATTTCGTTGATCACTATTTCCCGGCCCTTTTCCCGTAATCCCGCCAGTAGCTATCGCAATATAGGATTGCTTTGCCTGAAATGGGATCTCTGTCGGATCCATGTAATCTTTAAGTCGGCTTACTACTGTTTCACCCCTTTGCCCTATCGAAAATGCCAATGCGCCTGCGAGAACACCGACAAGTACAAGCAAAGCCAGGTATTTAACCGGCACCCTTCCTATGAAAAGGATAAGAAGGCAGGTAACTAACAATAAAGTTGCTGAGGAGAAATCAGTTAAAGCAATGAGACCACAAATGAGACCACACCAGAGCAACATGGGAATCAGGGTATCTTTAAGATCATCTATATTTTGCTGTCGCTTTGATAACATAGCAGCCAGATTAGTGATCAAGGCTAGTTTTGCCAAGTCAGATGGTTGAAATACCTGGTTGATAATAGGTATGGTAAGCCACCTTGAAGCTTCGTTTATGGTTATCCCGAATTTCCACGTGATCAATAACAATGGAACAGAGATCCATAAGAACAACCTGGATATCCTGGAATAATACCTGTAATCAATTTTATGCGCGACCCACATGGCCATAAAACTGAGTAAAACAAGCATGGTATGTTTTAAAAGGTAATATTCAGTATTACCTCCCATATGGCGATAAGCCAGTGTTCCTGTAGCACTATAAACCACAAATATGCTGAGAACAGACAATAGAATCACGATGAACCAGATTATCGGATCACCTTTTAAATGTTTTTCTACAAATGTCCTGTACATATGACTATATTTTTGCTGCTCTATGGATCAATTTATCAACGGCATCTTTAAACTTATTCCCCCTGTCAGCGTAGTTCTTAAACAAATCAAAACTGGCGCATGCGGGAGAAAACAATATCACATCCCCGGGACCTGCAAGATTGAAAGCATTTTTCACAGCCCTGCGTATATCTATTGTTTCTTTAATTTCCTGGATATGACCTTTAAAAGCATTTACTATTTTCCTGTTATCCTTTCCAAGGCATATTATCCCTTTTACCTTATCTTTTACATGTGTAAGCAGTACTTCATAATCATTACCTTTATCAACTCCGCCTGCAATCCATATAATCGGCCGGTCATAACTTTCAAGGGCCTTTATGGTAGCATCGAGGTTCGTGGCTTTAGAATCATTAATGAAAGCGATGTCCTGAAATTCCGCTACTTTCTCCAACCTGTGAGGTACATTATTGAATGATTTGAGGGCCGACCTAATCTTCCTGTCTGATACATTCAATACCTTGGCGATCATAACACTTGCCATGGTATTAACCATATTGTGTGGACCAGTTAAATTTATAGATCCCATATTGACTTTAAACTCTCCCTCATCCTGTACAGGCAGTGAAAACTTCAAATACCTTCCATTCATCCTGGCGTTGATCTCCGGGATCTCATGAAGGGCCATCCCCAATTTCCTGGGCCGGATATAATGTTCTTCGAGGTAATTATTGATCACATCATCCTCCTTAAAATAAATGAAGATGTCATTCTCAGTCATTTTATTGAGGATCCTGAATTTGGATTCTATATAATTGTTAAAATCGTTTTCGTACCGGTCCAGATGGTCAGGTGTAATATTCAGCAATACTGCAATATCCGCCTTAAAGTCTTTTATATGATCCAGCTGAAAACTGCTGATCTCTAGCACGAAATAATCGAACTTATCTTCTATGACCTCCTTGGAGAAGCTGAACCCAATATTTCCGGCCAGGCAAACATTCAGCCCTGCCTGATTCAGCAGATAATAGGTAAGTAAAGATGTTGTGGTCTTCCCGTTAGTTCCCGTAATCGCAATGATCTTAGCATTCGTATATCTGAAAGCAAATTCTATCTCAGAAATAACAGGAATATTTTTCTCATATAGTTTTTGAATTATTGATGCATGATCAGGAATTCCAGGACTTTTTACTACTTCGTCTGCTGTTAATAGATAATTTTCATCATGTTGCCCTTCTTCATGCGGGATAGAATTCCTGAATAATATGTCTTTATATTCAGGAAGTATCTTACCGGAATCCGATACAAAAGGGATTAGTCCTTTGGCTTTAGCCAAAAGGGCAGCTCCAATTCCGCTTTCACCTGCTCCTAATATGACTATTCTTTTTCCATCCATATTACCTGAGCTTTAAGGTTGCTAATGTCAGGATCGCCAGCAATATGCCTACAATCCAGAAACGTGTGGCTATTTTCGCTTCATTCAGGTCCTTTTTCTGATAATGGTGATGTAAAGGCGCCATCTTGAATATCCGCCTGCCTTCGCCATATTTTTTCTTTGTATACTTAAAATAGGACACCTGCATGATCACTGATAAATTCTCTATCAGGAAGATCCCGCACAACAATGGGATGAGTAATTCTTTTCTTATTGTCAGTGCCAGAACGGCGATGATACCTCCCAGGGACAAGCTTCCTGTATCACCCATGAATATCTGAGCCGGATACGCATTATACCATAGAAATCCTATGCATGCCCCAACAAGTGCTGTACAGAAAATCACCAGCTCACCTGCATTCGGTATATACATTATATTAAGATAATCCGAGATGATCACGTTACCTGAAATATAGGCCAGGATGGCCAGTGTAAGAGCAATTATTCCAGAGGTTCCGGCTGCAAGGCCATCGATTCCGTCTGTGATGTTTGCGCCATTGGATACGGCTGTAATTACTACAATAACTACAAGAATGTAGATAATGCTGGTATAGGCATCAGGAAGGAAAGGTAAATTATAATCGAATTCATTATTCTTAAAGAATGGGATCGTTGTAATAGTGGATTGTATGTCCTGGTAGCCAATCACTACTTCGTTTACGCCTTCTTGTTGAACGAAATCCTTTGTAAATTCCCTGACGACAACATCATCATTATAAAAAAGCGTAAGGCCAACGATCAATCCCAGGCCGATCTGCCCTACTATTTTAAATTTCCCTCTTAAACCTTTTTTGTTTTTCCTGAACACCTTTATATAGTCATCCAGAAATCCTATAATACCCATCCATAAAGTAGATATCAGCAAAAGAATGATATAGATATTATCCAGTTTAGCGAAAAACAGGGTAGGTAATAGGATAGCCATTAAAATCATCAGCCCACCCATGGTAGGTGTTCCTTTCTTCTCCAGTTGTCCTGCAAGGCCAAGATCTCTGATGCTTTCTCCCACCTGATATTTTTTTAACATGTTAATGATCTTCTTGCCAAAGAAAATGGTAATCAGCAAGGACAGAACTGTTGCCATACCAGCCCTGAAGGTGATATACTGAAACACCCCGGCACCGATTAAGTCGTATTCCCTGTCCAGATAATTAAATAAATAATAGAACATCTCTATTTTTCCATTAACTCTAACATTTCTTTCAAGATCAACCGATCGTCAAAATCAAATCTTTCCCCTTTTATTTCCTGGTATCTCTCATGTCCTTTTCCAGCAACCAGGATCAGGTCTTTTTCTTTCGCCATACTACAAGCCAGCTTTATGGCTTCTTTTCTGTCTACCTGTGTAAGGGTTTTTTTATAATTAACAGGATTGACACCCTGTTTCATTTCATTAATAATGTCGTTGGGATCTTCGTCTCTTGGATTATCAGAGGTAAAGATCACTTTATCACTGAACTGGCAGGCGATCGATGCCATTTCGGGTCTCTTCTCCCTGTCCCTGTTTCCTCCACAGCCCACTACTGTAATCAACTTTTCATTTCCAGTCCGTAGACCATCCAGCGTGGTTAAAATATTCTTCAATGCGTCAGGAGTATGTGCATAATCTACAATCGCAAAAATTCCAGATTCAGGATAGACCATTTCAAACCTGCCCGGAACCTTCCCGATCCCAGACATTTCCTGGATCACATCATTCGGATTCTCGCCAAGAAGGATGGCAATCGCATAGGCAACAAGAATGTTATAGGCATTGAATTCTCCTGCCAGTGGGAACCAGGCATTAGTACCATTTATATCAAGCTCCAATCCCTCCATGGTATTTGTCAGAAGCCTGGCTTTATAATCAGCAGGATTCCGGATACCATAGGTTTCTACCTTTGCTGAAGTATTCTGCACCATGACCTTACCCCTTTTATCATCTATATTGGTCAAAGCTGTTGCACTCTTCTTAAGGTTATCGAAAAGTTGCTTCTTTGCCTTTATATAAGCATCGAAAGAACCATGATAATCCAAATGATCATGTGATATATTGGTGAATACGCCTATATCAATATCCAAACCTGAGATTCGCTTTTGTTCAATGGCGTGGGAACTTGCCTCAATAAAACAATGGGTGCATCCACTTTTAACCATTTCCATGATCAGCCGGTTCAGCTGCAAAGCATCAGGCGTAGTATGTGTCGCTTTGATTACCTGTCCTTTGATCTTGTTCTCTACAGTTGAAATCAACCCGCTATTATATCCCAGATTTGAGAAAAGTTGATGTAAAATGGTAACTGTTGTAGTCTTTCCATTGGTTCCAGTTACTGCTACCAATTTCAGTTTTTCGGACGGATTTCCATAGAAATTTGATGCCATCATTCCAAGTGCTTCGGCACTGTTGCGAACATTTACAAAAGTCACGTTTGCTGGCATGTGGTCAGGCATTTTATCACAAACAATGGCAATTGCACCTTTTTCTATCGCGTTATGAATGTAATCGTGCCCATCTGATTGCGTACCTTTTATAGCAACAAAAAGATCCCCCGGGTTGACCAATCTTGAATCAAATTCAATTTTATTGACATCGATCTTCATATCGCCTGCTGTGGCGATAAGTGAGACTTTATACAATATGTCTTTTAATAGACTCATTATCCCAAATCGAGATATATTTTATTTCCCTTAATGGCTTTCTTACCAGGAATTTCAGATTGCTTTTTTACCCTTCCAATTCCATTGTACCTAACCTCCAGCCCCTGGTTTTCCAGTATATACATAGCATCCCTCAGGGTCATCCCAACAACATCCGGGACAAGCCCATTTCTGGGATCATTTGATACCCAATTCACATAATTTGCTTCTGTTTTTGTCTTCACCCATTCTTCTCCCGACTTTTTATGATTGGAAACACCTAGTTGATTGCAGATCATGGTCAGATCTTCCAGATTTCCGGATCTTATAACCGGGAATATTGTTTCATCAACAAAAAGGTTCTCAGGCATCGGAGGATGCATCTTAAGGTTGCTGACATATATTTTATCGGCAATCTCTTTAAAAACTGGTGCTGCGACGTCACTTCCATATTGTCTGTATCCTTTTGGATTGTCGATAACGACAATACAGGAATACATTGGTGCTTCAGCAGGAAAATAACCTACAAATGAAGTATAATATTTTTTTGTATACCGTCCATTCATCAATTTCTGCGAAGTACCGGTTTTCCCTGCAATAGGATAATGACTGTGCCTGATATTGGATGCTGTCCCATCCAGAACCACCTCCCTCAGAAGCACCTTTACTTCTTCCAGAGTTTTATCAGAACAGATCTTTTTATTGAGTACAATTGAATCAAATGTCTTTACAGGTTGACCAGCTTTCAACGTAGCCTTAACGATAATTGGCTGGATCATTTTACCATTGTTGGCCACAGCATTATAGAAGGTCAGGGTTTGCAAAGGTGTCATGGTCAGTTCATGCCCAATAGACATCCAGGGAAGGCTTACGCCACTCCAGGTTTTATCACTCGTCTCTTTTATATAAGGGTGCCCTTCGCCAATCATTTGAAAACCTATTGGCTTCCCAAGACCCATCCCTTTAATGAATTCAATATATCGTTGAGGGCTTGTACCGAAATGTGCATATACTAATTTGGAAATCGCTATATTACTTGATTTTGCAAAGGCTTCCTTAACTGTGATCTTACCGAAACCACCGGGTTTATGGTCAGGCATTGTCCTGTCATAATATTGATATTCTCCATCGCCGGTTTCAACACTATCTTCAAGTGAAATATTGGTTTCTTCCAGAAGGGCTATCATTGAGGCCAGTTTAAAGGTTGATCCGGGTTCAGTGAGGCCCTGACTGCCTACAGCATAATTATATTTTTCGGCGTATCCGCCTGAGCTGGTCTTACTTAGATTGGATATTGCTTTTATTTCGCCAGTCCGTACTTCCATTACAACAACGCATCCATAATCAGCATCGTGTTCCTTAAGTGCCCCAAGGAGTGCATCCTGAGATACATCCTGCAAATTGACATCTATGGTGGTAATTATATCTAGTCCATTCTCAGGCCTGATCTCGGTCCCATCATAAACTTGTCGCCATCTTCCACCCGCTACCTTCCTAAAGAGTGCTTCACCATTACTGCCTGCAAGGTATTGATTAAAACTATATTCAAGACCGGCGCCTTCATTGCTTTGGTTTACATATCCAATGGTTCTGTAACCTAAGTAAGAAAATGGATGGAACCTTTTGTCGACCTTTTCAAAGATGACGCCGCCTTTCATACGGCCATGACGGAAGAGAGGCCAATTGGCCATCTCCTTTTTGTCCTGATAAGTGATCTCCTCGGAATTGACAACCAGGTATTCCCGACCTTTCAATCTTGCCGCTTCAATCATCCGTTTGTAGTCAGATGCCCTTTTATCCTTAAAGAATCTGCTCAATCGAATACATAGCGAATCAATATCTTTCTTAAAGACGGACTCATCTGATACACTGGGATCCATCGCGACTTTATAAAATGGTAATGAGGTAAGCAACAAGCTTCCATTGTCAGAATAAATATTTCCACGTGTAGCTTTAATCGTTCTATACTGCAATCCTATTTCTTCCGCCAGGTTTTTCCACTTCTCTCCTTCTATTACCTGCAGGTCCAGAATACGGTATGCAATAGCCAGGCCGAATATCAAGAAGGCCAGGAAAGCAACCCTTACACGCAGCAATATGGATTTTCTAATATTCACTTTCAGATATTACTATTTTTACTGGAGGTGTATCATTCTCCACTAGTCCCATTTTATTTACTTTTTTAGCTACCTCCGATTGTTTACTGGAAAACATGTAATCAGCTTTTAAGGAGGTATAATCAGCCCGGAGTTCCTCAACCTCAATTTCCAGCTTTTCAATTTTCCGGGCAGTTTTTTCTGAAAAATGGTTGTTCCCTATGTAGAAAATGGTGATGAACGTTACAAAAAGGATCTGCGGAATATACTTTAAAGGAATCCCTTCCTTCATCAAACGTTCAAGGTTAAAAACATTGCCAATCCAGGTAAATACACTGCCTTTCCCTGAAATGTTCCCGCTTTTAACTTTATAGGTATTATTCGCCATAAATCAGATTTTTTCTGCTATTCTTAACCTGGCACTTCGCGCCCTGTTATTTTCCCTGACTTCAATATCTGAAGCCATAATCGGCTTTCTGTTAATTGCTCTAAATGGCTTTTGCGAGTTCCCGTAAATATCTTTTACCTCCCGTCCCTCAAAACTCCCGGTATTGATGAAGTTTTTTATTAATCTGTCCTCCAGGGAATGATAGGCCATTATTACGAGGCGACCCCCACTTTTCAACAAGTTCGCTGACTGATTCAAAAGATCTTTTAGCGCACCCAGTTCATCATTTACTTCAATCCGTAACGCCTGAAAAACCTGGGCATAATATTTATTACGTTTATTGGCCGGCACAAATTTTTTAAGAATATTCACCAATTCACCTGTTGTCCGGACAGGTGCTTCAATTCGCGACCTTATAATATTATCTGCCAAAGTCCTGGCGTTTCTTATTTCACCATAGTTTCCCAGAACAAGTTGAAGGTCTCGCCTGGGATATGTATTAATTATCTTTTCCGCTGTTAATTCCTGGTTTCTGTTCATCCTCATATCGAGCATGGCATCAAATCTTGTTGAAAATCCCCGTTCCGGCTCGTCAATCTGATGCGATGATACACCAAGGTCCGCCAAAAGACCGTCCAACTTCACTATCCCCTCTAACTTCAGAAACTTGTTCAGAAACCTGAAATTTGAATCAATGAATGTAAATTTTCCGGGGTCAAACTGTGCTGCATTTTCTCTTGCCTCCTCATCCTGGTCGATTCCAAATAAACTGCCTAAAGTTATTCGTTTGATAATCTCCCGGCTATGTCCTCCTCCCCCAAAAGTTGCGTCTACATAAATCCCGTCAGATTTAATATTCAACCCTTCAATACATTCACTCAGCATTACAGGAACATGGTAATCCTTCATAACCATCATATATCAAGGTACTTCTGTACGTGATCTGAAAACTCATTCTGATTATCATACAGTTGTTCCTTGTAAAGCTCAGGATTCCATAATTCCACTTTGTTGCCCATTCCAACCACAACTACTTGCTTTTCCAGCTGGGCATAATTCAGCATTTGCTTAGGTATTAGAAAACGACCGGAACTATCCAGTTCAACTACAGTGTTACCTCTGAAAAAGTTTCTCTGCAATTTCCTGTAGTCTGGATTGAACTCGCTCAGACCGGCTACCTTAGCATATAACTTTTTGAATTCAAGTATTGGATAAACTATCAGACATTTTTCGAAACCCAGGCCAACAACAAGCTCATTGCCAGAGGTTTCAGGCAAGCCATTTTTGATGCGGGCAGGAAGTACAAGCCTTCCTTTAGCATCCAGTTTACATTCATATTCGCTTGTGAAAAAAGTCATTTTCGGTCCATTAATTCTGAACACCTACAAATATAGAAAAACAAATGGCAAAACCAACCACTTCATACCACTTTGTCCCACTTTGCCCAAAAAATATAAAAAAATGAATATAAAAACTATTTCTATATAAAAATTTTAAGGTAAAATGTCATCACAATTGCACTAAAGGCATAAAACATTGTACTAATCAAATAATCTTTCAAAGATTGTTGCATTAAACAGTCTTATTTATCCTGAAAAACACCTGAATTCTGCCTGTTTAATTGAGATTTAAAAGGGTGGGGAATTGTGGGTAAATAAATATGGGTTTTTGGGTATTCCTGATATAAAGTTTTAAAAGATATCGATACTTGAATTTACACATATAATCAAGAAGGAATCTTGGTATATTTGAATCTTTACTCAATAGAACTATGTTAAAAAAGCTTACAATTTACATCACTATTATACTGATCCTGTATTCCTGTCAACCCAAAAAAACAAGGGACCTTACCAATAATCCCTCAACTGGTGCATGGCGCGGTATTATTCACACCCAAGGTCAGGAACTTCCCTTCAATTTCAATATCGAAAAGGATGATAAGAACCAAATACAGGTAAGCCTAATAAACGGTAAAGAAATAATCCCAATTGATGAGGTTAGGATTGAGGGTGATTCGATATATATACCCATGCATATTTTTGATGCTGATCTGGTTGCCTCCTTCAACGATCATGAAATGACCGGGTACTGGAGGAAGAATTATGCTGAAGGCTATGTTATCCCATTTACCGCAAAGTATGGCGAAACATTCCGTTTTTTTGATCAACCGGATGAAATCAAGGGAAATATCCAGGGAAGATGGGAAGTATACTTTGAAAATAATTCTGGAAAAAAGTTGGCGGTGGGTGAATTCCATCAAAATGACCACAGTATTTATGGCACAATTCTAAGACCTTCAGGTGATTACAGGTACCTGGTCGGCGAAGTTAGCGGAAATCAATTATATATGAGCACATTTGACGGAGAACACGCCTATTTATTTACCGGCAGGATCGACGGCGATCAGATCACGGGTGACTTTTATTCCGGAAAAACAAGACATGATTTATGGACCGCCACCAGAAATGATGAAATCGAATTAGCGAGTGCACATTCATTAACATACATGAAAGAAGGATATGAAACGGTTGATTTTTCCTTACCTGACATGAACGGGAATCTGGTTTCGCTTCAAGATACCAAGTTCGAAAACAAGGTGGTTATTATTCAGATATTCGGGACATGGTGCCCGAATTGTATGGATGAAACAAAGTTCTTATCTGATTGGTACCAAAAAAATAAGGACAAAGGCGTTGAAATTGTCGCAATTGCATTTGAAAGAAAAAATGATATTGATTATGCCAGCACCAGGATTGAGAAACTGAAGAAAAGGTTTAATGTTCAATATGACTTCTTATTTGGAGGAATGTCAGATAAATCCTATACCTCGAAAGCATTGCCAATGCTGAAAGGTTCCATTTCATTTCCTACAATGATCGTTATCGACAGATCAAAAAAGGTCAGAGATATTCATACCGGATTCAGTGGACCAGGAACAGGAGAATATTATGCCACTTTCGTGGAAGATTTCAACAATCTAATGGACGAAATAATTCTTGAATAAAGGTCAATGATTACCCCCGGAAAACTTGCATGATCTCATCCTGAGTCACATTGCCAAAGAAATTATTGGAATGATCCCATTCTATTCTACGGCCCAGCTTAAGTGCAAGCGTGCCCATATGCGCAGCAATGGCCTCCTCAAAACCATAATCAATATTACACTTCGGTTGTTTCCCTGCCCGAATACTATCCAGCCAATCAGCTATATGTAAATGGGTCACATCTATTCTTTTTCCATTGATAAACGTATACAACAATCCTTTACTGGCAAAATACCTTTCTGTAGCAGAGGTAATTGCATCCAATCCTTCTGATCCGGATGTATACGATACTATAGGAAGTTCAAGATCAATGGTTCCGTCCTTAATTCGATCGGCATACCTGGTAGATCTTCTATCCGCATATACAGTAATGGTATTACCTACTTCCATGGTTGCATCATGCCCCATTATAATATTAGGTCTGTTATATTCATTTGCCAGCGAGGCACTATATTGAAAAGTCATATCCTTCTCCGGATATTCAAACAGAACATTGAACACATCGGGTACTTCTCTGCCATCCTTGAAAAAATAAATTCCGCCAGAAGCAGTAACATATTTAGGTATACCCAGGTTAAGGATCTGGTTTATGGCATCATAATCATGGGTAAGCAAGTCACCGCTTAATCCCGTACCATAAGCCCAGTATTTTCTCCATCTGAAGAAGTGGTCCTTATTAAAAGGTACTTTCGGCGCGTTTCCCAGGAACATTTCCCAATCAATGGTTTGTGGACTTGCTTTTTCATGAATGGGATATTGCCATGCCCCATTCGGTGAATTCCGGTTGGTATTGGTTTGAACCATTGTAATTGGCCCCAGTACATCCTTTCTTATCAGTTCACTTGCTTTTCCATAACTTTCAGTCTGCCTGAACTGATGACCCAATTGCAAGGTGATACCGGATTTTTTAACGATGTCAAGAAGATCAAATGTTTCCTGAACCTTATGCGTAAGCGGCTTTTCGACATATACATGTTTACCTGCTTTCGCTGCTTCTATTGCCATGGGAGCATGCCAGTGATCGGGTGTTGCAATTATTACTGCATCGATGTCATCAGCATGGACCAATTCTCTCCAATTATGATATTTTTTGGCCTTATGCCCATTTACGCTAACCGTATTAAGCGCGATTTCCGATTCGATTTCAAAGATGTCACATACTCCATTGTATACAATGTTCAGATCATCCTGTTCAA
This sequence comes from uncultured Cytophagales bacterium, assembly GCA_963820995.1. Classification (GTDB taxonomy): domain Bacteria; phylum Bacteroidota; class Bacteroidia; order Cytophagales; family Cyclobacteriaceae; genus JAGTVG01. The sequence continues at coordinate 178,744 of CAWGCL010000001.1, forward strand.
GAAATGTTTTTAAGGCTATGTCGTTACCATTCCTTGCCCGTTCCTGCTGGACTTCCATCCAGGCTTCCGTAGCAAAGCCTGATGCCCTCACTAACTGTTCGCCACGAATCCCAAAACCAATAATACCGAGACGGATCTGCTTTCCCCTGTCTGTACTAGACTCAGACCCGATTGTACTGGGTTCACTATCAATCCCTATTCCTGAAAGCAGGTTGGATTTAAGCTGTCTTTCATATTTACGCTTTCTATAGGCTCCATATATAGCACCACCTACAAACGGTATGGTTGCAAGACCTTTAACAATATCTCTTCTGGATAATCCAGATCCTTGATCTTCATTTTGTTTGCTTTTTTCTGTGTCTTCCATATCGATTCCTTATTTTTTATTTTTTGCCAAATTAATAAACCGGTCCAATCCAACAATCCTGCTATTGGGAAAATATAAATTAACAGCTATGGCAAAGAATTCTATAATGTTCTTATTTATAATGAAATAACTTCCCTCACCAGGGGCAGCGTATGAAAGTCCAATGAAAGGGGGGTGAGAAAGATAATACAGACCAATCAATATCATGCCACTTAAACTGGCAATTTTTTCAAATAAACCTATCATAAGACATAATCCTATCAATAAAAGTCCCCATGCATTCAAAACATCCACCGCCTTTAAAACGGATGGGTTTGAAGCCAGTTCATAAAAGAAACCAGCAAAAAAACCCTTTGAGTCCATTAGGTATGCAAGAGAAGACCAATTTGGATTAAGTAGTTTCGATAATCCTTCATAAAAAATATGCCAACCAACCACTACTCTTAATATGACCAGAATAGATAGTTGCCTATTGGAATAGGATAAAGTTTTGAATCGGGACAGGTCGTTTTTCATGACAATTCCTTTAAAAAATAGAGTAAAAAATAATCTTGCAAAGATAATCTCTTTTTATTTTTGGATAAATACTATTAGAAGTTTTTAGGCCTCCTGATTCATTTTATTGATATGCCTATTGCAAGATTCTGAAACATTTGTTTATACAATTTGTTTGTTTACAAAAAGATCTGATTTTACCAAGAACCATTACTGAATTGAATTATTTCTTTGAGGATAATTATTCCTCCCGATTGCCGAAACCTGTTTTGTTTTATATATCAGGTGCCTGAGTTTTAAGGGGCTGAGACAACATATCTATCGGCTTGGTATTTTGTCAGGTCCTGGAATAATCACCTGATTAAATTCAGGAACCGGAATTATTAATAATTTTACGAAAATGATTCCATGGATCTTAGAAACCTGTTCCGCTTCGCACACAAGTGTTCGAATAAGAACATAAGAGTGAATGCAATTTCATTATAATTAATTGAATAACAGCAATTTAACTTTAATGGTACTGAAATTGCTGATAGATCAGAGGGAGAATGTGCATTTTCAATTCTACCCTTCAATTTTTGGCTTATGAATATATTCAAGATAAAACCAATTATTAAGTATTTCAATGTACAAAAAATGGCGGCAATTTTTTTTCTGCTGTTGATTGTATCTGCGTACCATATTACTTTTAAACAGTTCAATCCCTTTGAAATCAATAAAGAAAATATACTCAATGTCGTAAAGAACCATCAGGAAGAGGGCATTACCACTTTAGCCATTACTTCCCTTCCTTTCTGGTTGTCTTTAAGGGATAAACTTACAAATGAGGACAATTAAGGCATTTGAGATTGAGGAATACAAAAAAATCACCATTTATTAAACTTTTTCCCTTCCACATTCATCCTAATGAATAACAGGAGTTAAATCACCATCATTTTATTCAAAATAATAATATGCTAAGAAATCTGATCAAAATCTCTTTTCGAAATATAAAGAAAGAGAAAGGATATAGTTTTATTAATATACTGGGTTTGGTCATAGGCATTTCATCCTGTCTTTTCCTGGTCTTATATATAATTGATGAATTAAGCTTTGATAATTTTCATCAAAATGGGGATCATGTATACCGCGTAGTAACCAATATAACTGAAGTCGACAATGAATTTACCTGGGCGGTGGCACAAACCCCATTTGCCCCCACAGTTAAAAAAGATTATCCCGAGGTAGAAGAATACACACGCATATCCAATGCTGGACGCTTGATGATTGAAAAGGGTACAGAAAATATATATGAAGAAGAATTCGCTTATGCTGATTCAGCTACCTTCGAATTGTTCACATTTCAGTTTATAGCAGGTGATCCAGAAACCTGTCTTTATGAACCCAATTCTATTGTGATCACCAGGGATATAGCCATAAAATATTTTAATACAACCGATGCTGTTGGAGAAACCCTGATTGGAGAAGATGTATCTTATCGGGTTACAGGAGTAATTGAAAATATTCCTAAAAATACACATATCAGTTCTATCCAGGCTTTTATTTCCTGGAATACACTTCAGGATTTCCGAAGCGAAGGGAGCTGGGGAAATTTTGGCGTTCTAACCTATATCTACACACCAACCCTGGAAGACCCCCTGGTCTTTCAGGAGAAACTTCACGAAATATATGACAACTACTGCGCAGAAATTTTTGAACAATTTGGCATTGATTTCAAATATGAACTTCAAAATATCCGGGACATCCACCTTCATTCCAAGATCGGTTCTGAAGCTGAAACCGGAGGCGATATCGCCTATGTCTACATATTTTCTGCTGTTGCCTTTTTCATATTATTAATTGCGAGTATAAATTATATGAATCTATCCACTGCGCGATCGATGAAACGGGCAAGGGAAGTCGGGATTCGAAAAGTCATGGGCTCTTTAAAAAGGCAGATAATAATCCAGTTTTTGACAGAATCTATAATCTATACATTAATCGCGCTGGTATTAAGTATAATTATTGTACTTGCTTTGATTCCATTTTATAATGATATGCTGGACAAAGCCATTACAGCAGATTTCCTTTTTAAACCGGCTATTATGATATCTCTTTTCGGAATTGTCATTTTTGTCGCCATATTAAGTGGATCGTATCCGTCTTTTTTCCTTTCTTCATTCAAACCGGTAGAGGTATTAAAAAGCAATAGCAGCAGCAAGGGAGGAAATTCTATGGTCAGAAAAGTTCTTGTCATCCTCCAGTTCGGGATTTCTGTGGCTATGATCATCAGTACTTTGATAGTATATGATCAGTTGAATTATCTGAGGGAAAAAGACCTGGGTTTTGATAAGGATCAAATCATTCGGATAGGTATGTTCACTCAGGAAATGAGGGAAAAGTATGAAGTTTTAAGAAATGAACTTAAAAAATCAAATCACATTAAAGATGTAGGATCAGCGACTACCTCACCCGGTACTGAGATGGGCAAAAACCTGATCAACGTCGAAAATGATGCAGGAGAAATGGTGGAAAGAGGAATTGACCTATATGGAATAGACTACGACTATATCCCGACACTTAACTTTGAGATCCTAGAGGGCCGAAATTTCTCAAGAGATGTGACCTCAGACACATCTCAAGCAGTGATCGTTACTGAATCAATGTCAAAACGCATGAATTGGGACCAAGCCATAGGGAAAAAATTCCAGTTTGGAACGGATGAAGAAGATCCATTTGTTGAAGTCGTTGGCGTGATAAAGGATTATCACCACAATTCTCTATATGATGTTATAGAACCTGTCATGTTTTACTTGCGAACGGACAACCGGATCGTTCATATTAAGCTTGCCGGAGAAGATATTTCAGGGGCACTTGAGGAAGTTGAAACAGCGTGGAAAAACGTGTTCCCAAACCGGCCGCTTGATTATAACTTCCTGGATGAGGAATTTGAGGAACAATACAGCAATGATCAACGCCGTGGTGAAATTTTTTCAATATTCTCAGTTTTAACTATTGTTATTGCCTGTCTGGGATTGCTGGGCCTGGCATCCTTCACTACGGAACAAAGAACTAAGGAAATAGGAATCAGAAAAGTAGTTGGCGCAAATATCGGGTCCATTGTATTCATGATATCAAAGGATTTTCTGATCCTGATTGCTATATCAATTGTATTAGCCTTTCCTGTTGCTTACCTTTTTATGAATAAATGGTTGCAGAACTTTTCCTATCAAACAGAAATAAATTATATAACATTCATATCAGCTGCGCTCGTGGCTATATTTATAACCCTGGCCACCATAAGTTTTCATACGATCAAGGCAGCGGTATCAAATCCTGTTAAGGCATTAAGAGAAGAATAAGATTAAATTCCAAAGAGGTTTGGCAGGTCCACTATTTCAGTACTATGAAATAGGTTCAGCCTTGCCAATGTCTACGGAATAGTGTTATTTTTACTTTCTTAATGAATTGAATTCAATTATGGATCTTAGTCTGAAAAACAAAAATGCCCTCGTTTGCGGAAGCACTCAGGGAATAGGAAAAGCAATTGCTATTGAACTTGCCCTTAATGGTGCAAATATTACTCTATTCGCCCGGAATGAAGAAAGCCTGAAATCAGTTATCCGGGAATTGGATACTTCTTCTGGTCAGTCCCATGACTATCTTGTTGCGGATTTCCAACAACCGGATAAAGTGATCAAAGCAATAGATCAATATATGACAAATGGTAAAACATTCCATATACTTATCAATAATACCGGTGGTCCTCCTCATGGAGCAGTTATGGATTCAGATTCAGAAAAATTCCTCGCTGGATTCAATGCACACATCATAAACAACCAGAACCTGGTAATACGGCTGGCTCCCGGAATGAAAAGATCAGGATACGGCCGTATTATTAATGTTATTTCAATTTCAGTAAAAACCCCCATTGCCGGATTGGGTGTTTCAAATACCATACGTGGGGCAGTAGCCAGCTGGTCAAAAACCCTAGCAAATGAATTGGGGCCCTATGGAATTACAGTAAACAACATCCTTCCGGGATATACAAAAACCGGTCGCCTTGATGAATTATTCATTAAGAAAGCTGAAGAGGCAGGGGTAAGTCATGCTGAATTTGAAAAACAGGCTGCCGACAAAATTCCGGCCAAACGCCTGGGTCTTCCGGAAGAAATGGGGTATGCAGCCGCATTTTTGGCATCACCGGCAGCAGGATATATCAATGGCATTAACCTTCCGGTAGATGGAGGAATTACTCCTTCAATGTAATTTTTTCATAATTAAATATGTAATCACAGGGAGATTTTTTAAAATTGATGCATAATTGTTAAAACTTTTTTGAGAAAGATCCGGGAAGGAACATTTTATCATCTAAAGCCCAGGACCTTTTATATATTACCCTAAAAAAGATATTATGTCTGAAGTAACGACTAAAAGAGATACACCTATCCTTCCTTTTGCCCTGATCACAAGTTTATTCCTGTTGTGGGGCCTGGCTAACAATATGACCGATACCTTACTGGCTGCTTTTAAAAGGATTATGAGTATGTCTGATGCTCAAACATCATGGATCCAAATTGCCAGCTATGGACTAGGATACTTTTTATTTGCGTTACCTGCTGCAATATATATCAAGAAATTTTCCTACAAATCAGGTGTGTTACTGGGCCTTGGCTTGTATACCCTGGGTTGTTTCTTATTTTATCCATCAATGTTAACGGGAAATTATTACCATTTTCTAGGCGCCATTTGGATACTTTTTGGGGGTTTATCTGTACTGGAAACCGCCTCAAATCCTTATATCATTGCCATGGGAAAGGAGGAAACAGGGACCCGAAGGCTAAATTTTGCACAATCATTTAATCCACTTGGATCCATCATGGGAGTCGTTCTCAGCTCGATATTTATACTTTCTGAATTGAATCGCTCAAGTGCCCAAGAACGGGCAGCTATGGCCCCGGAAGAATTGCAGGCCATTCAATATGGTGAACTGAATGCCGTAACCATGACCTACGTGTCCATTGGCGTCATATTGCTGGTATTGTGGATTATAATATTCGTAACAAAAATGCCGGTTGCTGCAGATGAAAGCAAAGTATTGGATCTTAAGGGCACCTTGAAAAGATTGTTATGGAATAAGAATTATACCATGGGAGTTCTGGCCCAGTTTCTATATGTTGGTGCGCAGATAGGGGTATGGTCATATACTATCCGATACGCCATGAAAGAACTGGATCTTGAAAACATAGAGCTACCTCTTGGAAAAACACCTGAACAGGTAGCGGCTCAATACTATGTGGCCGCACTTATCCTATTTGTAGCTTCCCGGTTTATCTGTACCTTCCTGATGAAATATATTAAACCTGAACGATTATTAACCTGGGCCGCTATACTCGCTTCAGTAAGTAGTTTGTTTGTGATATTTGGTCATGGCATGGTAGGCGTGATAGCATTGGTTTCTATTTCAGCCTTTATGTCTCTAATGTTTCCTACCATCTTCGGAATTGCGTCGAAAGGATTAGGGGAAGATACTAAGATCGGATCTTCAGGTATGATTATGGCCATCCTGGGCGGGGCAGTAATCACAGCCATTCAAGGCAGGATATCTGACCTGACTGGAAGTATTAATATAGCATACAGTGTTCCTCTGGTTTGTTTTTTAATAATCGCTTTTTATGGTGGGTTTATACGTCATCAAAACAAAACATTGGTAGATCGACCCTGAAGAAATACCAATCAGTTTTTAATCATCAAGGAATCTAAATGAAATCTTTGTAACTTAGGAATAGGGATTTTTCGACAGAACCAATCATGAATAAACAGCCTTAATCATGAAAAAGATGATAAATCGTAGAGATTTTATGGTAGCAGGGAGCGCAACAGCAGGATCAGTAATATTAGGCAATTGCACACTGAAGGAAGATAAGGAAAAGGATCAGGAAAAGAGCAATTCAAGGATAGAGGAACCTGATGCAATGAGTATAAGTAAAAGTATGCCCAAAGAGCATGTATTTAATTTATTGGATCAGAAGGTAACGCATTACATGGAGATATCTCATAATTGTGCCCAATCCTCTTTTCTCGCACTTTCGGAACAATTCGGATTGGGTAATGATGATATGGTAAAGGCCCTGACGCCAATACCGGGGATCGCAGAAAGAGGCGAAACCTGTGGTGCTGTTACAGGTGCATTACTTGCCCTGGGCCTGGTTTATGGGAGAAATAATATCAGTGACTGGCAGGGATACAGAGATTCACTGAAGCCGGCCAATGAATTCTGTGACCGCTTTGAGGAGGAATTGGGGAGCCTGATGTGCAGAAATATTGTAAAATCAGAATTTGGAATGGAACTGGACCTCAGGAAAGAGGATGATCTGGAACAATTCCAGGAAGCAGATGCTACACACAAATGCAGTAGAGTTGTCCAGACTGCAGTAAGAATTGCAGCGGATCTTATACTAAAAGCTTAGGAAGGATTTTATGTTAAATCAGCTGGTAACAGCTGTTCGATTCAGCGGGGCCTTGAAAGATACAAGTGACTGATTAAGAGAGTCTTAAATAGTGAAAAAATAAAACGAACCCCAGAGAAGGTCCATAATGCTTTTTTTGGGGGGGGGTACGTCAACTCGCCTTCCGGCAGGCAGTATTGATGTATCTGATTACAAGTAACCCTGCAATTTAGGATACAAAAACAGCTTTTCATCCCATCAGTTATCCAATCAAAATGGTATTATTTTATGCAGATACAATAAGGTAAAATATGATTTAACTCCTCGGGATCAGCTATCAGACCCTCTTCTAAAAGAATGTCAGGGACCCTGTAAACCCGTAGGTTTCTCCATCTGGAATTCAGGTATGATATTCTCAATAATACCCTTTAAACCGGTTGTCAATCTTCTTGTGCGTGGTCCTTTTCAATGGAATCTGCATGCCCCCTGTTTCTTCAAGCCAGGTCCATAGATCATCAAGCATTTCTTCTATCTGTTCCTGATGTTCGGGACTCTTTATTAGATTATTCATTTCCCATGGATCGTTCTCAAGATCATAGAATTCATTTGTATCCCAAAGCCCGTGATAACGAATAAACTTATATCTATCTGTTCTTACAGCATGTACAGTAGGTGTCTGAGGATAGGCATACTCCCAGTAATACTCATAAAATATCTTATCACGCCAATCACTAACATCATCACCTTTCAACAAAGGAATAAAAGATTTACCCGGCATATAAGAAGGTGGCATCAATCCTGCCATATCCAGAACGGTAGGTGCTATATCGATATTCTGAACCAGTTTCGTAATTTTTGTACCGGGAGCGATCATTCCAGGAGACCAGGCAAGCAGGGGTACCCTCCAGGATTCCTCATAGGCCTGCCTTTTATCAATGAGCCCGTGTTCCCCAAACGAAAATCCATTATCCCCCATATACAGCACGAGGGTGTTGTCCTTCAAATCTGAATTTTCAACAAAGTCAATAACGGATCCAAGACTTTCATCAAGCGCAGTAAGTGTTTCGCAATATGCTTTAAAAAATGTTTCAAAATTATGGGCACCATGGTACATATCGTCTACTCCATGCCAGCTATTCCGCTGTTGTTTCACCCATTCAGGAATATCATGGTCTTTGTATTTATCAGTTGCCGTCAGGTAATAGGATGGTGGAAATACAATTTCTTCATTTTTATACATCCCTTCATGCCTTTCTGCAGGCCGGAATAAGGCATGAACGGCTTTATGTGATAAATACATAAAGAATGGTTTGTCCTTACTTCTATTATCCATCCATTCCAGCGCATGTTCAGTCAACAGGTCTGTTACATAAGTATCCTCATCATATTCAAAGCGCTCGCCATTGATGTTAAGACTGGGTTTAAAATAATTCCCCTGCCCTTTAAAACTTTCCCAGTGATCGAATCCTGGCCTTGGATCATCGTGCCCATGTCCCATATGCCATTTCCCAAAATAGGCAGTTTCATAGCCAGCTTTTTGAAGGTATTGTGGGAAAAATACGAGATCTTCCGGTACAGGGGCCTGGTTATCCACTACTGTATGTGCATGGGAATACATTCCTGTAAGGATTGACGCACGGCTGGGTGAGCATAGTGAAGTGGTAACGAATGCATTTTCAAGATGACAACCTTCAGCAGCCATCTTATCCATAGCAGGGGTTTTTAACCATGGGACTTTTCCGGTAAATCCCATGAAATCATATCGGTGGTCGTCACTCAATACAAAGATGACATTCTTCAATTCTGCTTTTCCTGTGATTCTCTCAAGATCCAATGGATCATTCTCTGAGATAGGTCACTTGGTTCCGACCAGCGCGTTGACATCCGGTAATCATCACATAGGAGAACAAAATTGATGTTATGAACAATAAGTATTTAAATTTCATAGAGATTGTCTTTTATAGATCTGGCAAAAATAAATAAATTGATTAAATCACAGTATACAATAAAACTTTATTCTTCAGAAGTATCCACAAGGTAGCCGAGAACAAAAATGTACGGAGCATTCCAATTAATACATATTTCATTGGAGGCAAAGCTCTCAACCTCATCAATATATGATCGTGCAGGCAGTAAACTCTCATACTTCTTGCCAGCCGATCCCAAACTTCCCTCATCTTGTCTTGATTCATTTGGCCCTCCCACTACAAATCCAGGAAATGGGTCCAATAGGCCATCTGCCTCTGACTGCCGATGGTGAATATGCATTGGTGTTTTGTTACCATAACCTGTAATAAAAGAATAACCTGTTGCATTTTTACCGAAGATATAATCCAGTGTTTCATATAGACTTGATTTATAAACAGGATCTTTTGAATAATGATAGGCAACTGTAAATATTACAGCAGCATTTAAAAAATCGCTATTCGACCCCCATTTAAAATGATCGACCGGTATCCTATATGGATGATTCTCGATTACCTCAGTAAGGCTATCTGCTAATACCACTAATCTACCCAGGATCACTTCCTGATCAGATTCATCCAAGGGGCTCTTCGGACTTAAGAGCGAATAATATCCAATATTATCGACATAATTCCTCCAGCTTTCTTCTACCCTGAATTCCATTCCGGATAGGTTATCTTTAATTGAACCATAATACTTCTCCTCCCCTGTTGATATGAATAACTCGGCAGCTGCCCAGAAAAATTCTTCATCCAAAATGACATCGTTATATGCACCGGTGTGAATATCTTCAGGATTCTTAGGGTAATATTCTTCGGGATTGTTAATTGCCCACGACCAGGCATTAATGGCTGCATCAAGGCAGGAATTTGCAAAGACGAGATCAAATTCTTTATATAGTCTGGAAGCCATGGCCATAGTGGCAGCAAAGTCAAGTGCAGCGGCAGTAGATTTACCAATGATATACCGGTCATTAACGGCTTCAACAGGCATTATAAAACCTTCAAAGCTTTTTGTTGTGAGCTTATGGAATACCCCCCCGTCGTCGTCCTGCATTGTCAACATCCAGTCCAATTCATACTTGATCTCATCCAGAAGGTCATTTTTACCATTCCCGCTTTCTGGTATCCATAAGGAACCATCCTGAAAAACATGAGGGTTAATATCATTCAGGGCCAGCATTGTACCCACGCTAACTCCTGCATTAACGATATACTTTCCATAATCACCTGCATCATACCATCCCCCCGGAGAGGATTTATGACCTGAATTCCGCCCTGTGGATTCATGAAAATAACAAATCGTATCCGGATGACCGCCTGGACGTTGAAAAACGCCGGCATACTTCTGATCAATATCAATAGTCATTCTCTGAAGATAAAATGACTTCAATCCATCGATAGCTGCATCCAGGAAGATATTGCTTCCGATTACAAATGGGTAGGATATTCCTTCATCACTTACTCGTATCCAATAGGTTCCGGGATCATTAAAAGTTGAAAAATCACCCATTTTAACTGATTCTCCCGAAGATTCCCATGTGCCTCTGTCAACCAGGTTTCCTTCAAATGAAACATCGCCGGATTCATTGATAATTTCAAATGTGCCGGATTCCGAATTGCTTACAATAAACTTTTTGGGGCTGTTTAATTGGTAGCCGATCTGATTGATCCTGATCTTGTCAGATATCTCGGTTTTATCAATATCCTTATTTGAAGACTGGCAGGATATCAGGATAATAAAAAAAATAACAAAAAAATGATGATTATTCATATCTAAAAAAATTTACAAAATGATTTTAATTATTGGAATACAAAATTAAGAAGTAAAATTCAAAAACCTGTACTTTATTGTTTTTTGGATACTTCCATATAAATTGGTGCATAGATCTTTCCCTTGTATTGATGCCAGGCTTCAGCTACACAAGGCCCTTCCTTGAGCTCAACTCCCTTAAAGATGATCAGATTATCCTGAATATCAGTAATTACGGTTCGCTGGACAGTCCCAAAACGTATAGATGTAGTGCCAGGGACCTCAACTGGATCAAAAAATCTAACCTGTATATCATAAAAACCCGGTTCGGTTACCATTACATCCCAATATCCCATACCTGTATCACTCATCCATTGTTTTGCAGAAGCCCCTTTTGTATCATTCCTGCCCAATACTACAGGATCCTGGAATTCTGTGCCTATTTGAATCCGCTGTATATCAAGGTTTTTACTTTTCATTATTTCTGTATACCAGACATCAAACAGGTTTTTTAATGAATCCACCAATTCAGTATTTGCAGTACTTATATCCTCTTCTTCATATGGATCAGACTTTATATCATATAATTCAAATACTGAATCAGGCATATTGTAATCCCCATGCCCTACCAGCTTAAAATTGCCGGACCGGTAAGCAATATTATGATAAGGTTCCAGATAACCTCTATGCCAGTAATGGGCCAATTCGCGCTGATTATCCTGACTGCTTTCTCCCTTAAGTTCCGGTAATATACTTACTCCATCAAAAGGATTGTCAGGTTCGGAGTGTATGTTACATATATCCAGGATGGTGGGCAGAACATCAATATGAGCTGAAATAATCTCAAGTTCTCCTGGTTCAAACTTTCCGGGCCAGTGCCAAAACGAAGGAACCTTTATCCCGCCTTCATAGACCGATCCTTTTCGGTTTTTTAATCCACCATTATACCTTTGCTGCTGCGGACCGTTATCCGTTATAAATATGATCAGGGTGTTTTCAGATATTTCTTCCTCTTTTAAGGCTTCCCAGATCCGGCCAATATTGTCATCTATGTTTTCTACCATGGCATAGACACGTCGTGCCGACTCAATATCCCGATCATTCATCCGATCCATCTCAGACCGCGAACCAGGAAATAGATCTGGAGTAATCCCTTTGTCATGATATTTTTCATAATAAGATTGTGGTACCTGCAAGGGTGTATGCGGAGCATTAAATGTTATATAAGCAAAAAAGGGAACATTCTTATTGGTTTTAATGAAATCAATGGCCAGATCAGTAAATACATCCGAACAATACCCATTAGTCCCAGTTTTTATTCCATTGAACTCCAGAATTGGATTGAAATAACTCGAATCTCCTTTTATGTAATTTTCATAGTAATCGCCAGGCTGTCCTATACCGCCACCTCCATGAACCCGTGAAATATCAAAGCCCTGATCATGAGGTCGGAACGGATAGGTATCTCCGAGATGCCATTTCCCAAAGATGCCTGTTTTATACCCTGCCTTTTTCAAGTATTCAGCGATAGTAATTTCACTGTCAGACATGATCGCTCCTCCATTATAAGTATCAAACACACCAGTTCTTAATGAATACCTACCAGTCATCAAACTCGACCTGGTTGGTGCACATACCGGCGAAACATAGAAATTACTCAATTGGATGCTGTTTTTACCAAGGGAATCAAGGATTGGGGTTTGAATAACAGGGTTCCCATGAATCCCAAGATCCCCATATCCCTGGTCATCAGTAATGATTAAAAGGATATTCGGAGGAATGCTTTCTGCCTTTGGAATCTTCTCATCACAACTTATCAGGACCATATTTCCAAAAATGGAAAAAAGGATCAGATATTGTTTAAATTGAAAAGATTTGGAAAAATTTGATTTGCACTCAAAAAATTTGAACATAACAAACAATATGTAGAATGAAATATTCGTAATTTAATCAATATTTTATGTGTTAAAAAAGTTAATTGAATTGAAAAAGTGCTTTACAATTGCTTTTTTTGCAAGAAAAATATATAAAGTTTTGCTCAAATTATAATTATTTTGTTATTTTTTTGGATTTAATTAATATATTTTGCATATTGTAAAATGATAAGAGTTGATTTTAAGGTACTACCCTATTAACTGTTGACAAATTAAATGCATTTTAAGTCATAACATATGCTTAGCTTATTGTGTTATATAATTCGTCACAATGCTTGTATTAATAATAATGTACTGATATACTTGCAGTTTTTAGGAATTATTCAACTGAAAATTATAAGAATATAGGTAAAATACAGGTCTGATCAAATGAGGTTGAAAAGGAAACATATTGTTTTTTTCGGTTTAACATTACTATTTGTTGGCTTATCTGATATTAAACAGGCCAGTGAAACTGCTTTGACCACCCCTGATCCACAAATAAATCCCATAGTTAAAGCCCTTGCGCTTGAGTATGACCAGTATATTCAAGAGAAAATGCTCAACAGGCACATCCCGGGGGCAGCGATTTGTATAGTTAAGGATGATAAAATTGTTTATTTAAAAGGATACGGGATTAAAGATATCGCAACTAGTGATTCAGTAGGAATACATACAGTATTCAGGCTAGGTTCAGTATCAAAAAGTATTGCAGCGACACTTACCGGAATACTTGTTCAAGACAGCCTTATTAATTGGGACAATACTGTCAAATCCTACCTTCCTGATTTCAGACTGAAAACTGAAGCAAGTACGAATGAACTTAATATTAAACATGTTCTCTCACATACTACCGGCTTGATCAGGCATTCATACACGAATTATATTGAAGATGGCAAATCCCTGGAAGAAATGATCCCGGAATTGTCGAATGTAAACCTTATCGGCCCTCCAGGATCAGTATATAGTTATCAGAATCTGGCATATAGTTTAATTGATCCAATAATTGAAACCTCCACTGGTATGGATTATGAAACAACATTAGAGGAAAAGTTGTTCAAGCCTTTGAATATGAAGAATTCCTCAGCCTCATATGAAAGTATAATAAACAATCCTGATATCGCATATCCTCATCATTATTATAAAGGAAGACTTAGAAAGTCAAGAATTACAAAAAAATATTATAATGCTGCTCCTGCCGGGGGTGTTAATGCCAGTATTTGGGACATGGCTAATTTCCTGATCGCCATCAACGGGCAAAAGTCTTGGGTTATTGAACAATCCACACTTGATGAATTGTTTGCACCTCAGGTAAACACCTACATTAAATATCAGTATTTCGGTGGCTGGCCGAAGATGAGAAAATCATATTATGGCCTGGGTTTCAGGATCCTCGATTATGGGAACAAAAAAGTGGTATATCATGGCGGATATGTAAATGGTTACAAATCCGGTATGGCAATTTTACCTGAGGAAAACATAGGTATCTGTATCCTGACTAACTATTCAGGAAACCTGGCAAGCAGAGGGATAAGGGATTTCATTGATATGTATATGAACTATGAGCAGTATATAAAGGATTATGAGAATATAAGTACAGTTAATGCAATAACACCAAGCTTCCTTCCGGAAATGACTCATCATAGCATTCCACCTCAATAAGAAACTATTTCCCCACAAGTTTAGGTTTTGCCTTCATTATTTTCTGATAGAAATCGTCATCGAATTCAGCCAGGTATAATGTTTTTACATATTCAAATTGTTCTATTGTTAATCCAACTGCATTTCGAAGATCCGCTTTATATAAATTGGCAAAGTCAAAATTAGTTCCGGTAAGGTTTGCACCATTTAGATTGGCTTCCATCAAAAAGGCATTATTGAAATCAGCTTTTATCAGGAATGCATTTTCCAGATTTGCCTTTATCATATTGGCATCCCTGAAATTGGCTCCGCTGGCAAACGATTTTTTCAGGTTTACCTGATTGAGGTTTGAATTCTCAAAATTTGCCCGATTCATTCTTGAAGCTTCAAAATTTGCCTGGATAAGGTTTGAATTAGATATATTGGCATTATTGAGGTTTGCCCCTTTTAAGGTTACGTAATTAAGATTAGTCCTTGAAAGATGACAATTCACAAGATCAATATTATAGATCTTATGCCTGTTAAGCCTTTTAATATTACCAACTGTTCTGAAAGCTGCTTCTTCAGATTCCCACATCCGGAAATCGTCAATTTCATCCTTGTATGATCTTATTCTTTGCCGTTTCTGTCCTACACCGGTGAGCCAGAAAATCAGAATACCGATTACAGCAATGTCGAAAATCATTCCATGGGCTTCGGCAAGTATGTTCACAAAAAAATTGTGTGTGTCCGACAGGTAGAGGGGAAAGCTTAACCCAACTACGATCAGTGATAGTACGAAACAGAACGCTAAACGAGACTATGATAGGCTCTTCCAATATTCGTTCAACAAATCTGTTAATTTTTTCTTTCTTCCCTAAACTCATTTCCTAATTAAGATTATACAAAGATACTATTTTCTGAACCAGTGTATCATTTATCCTTTTATAGGATTCAAAACTCCAACCTCCCACATGTGGTGTAAAAACAACGTTGTTCCGGTCGATTAAATTGTTGAATCTGTCTTTTTCTTCCATGTTTAATTTAGCTAGTTTCTCCTTTCTCCAATACGTCAAGTGCTGCTCCAAGGATCTTTCCGTCATCCAGAAGCCGGATCAAATCCGTCAGCGGTAATATTGGCCCCCTGGCCGTGTTGACCAGATAAATATCTTTTTCAAAATTATTAAAAAAATCAAAATTATATAAGCCCATTGTCTCATCAGTTAAAGGCACATGTAAGCTCAATATATCAACTTCCTCATACAACTGATCCATACCAGATTCGATGGCATATTGGTCGCTATAGCCCTTTTTGTATTTGTCATATGCGAGGACCTTGCATTCAAATCCTGATAACCTTTGGGCAAAAGCCGAACCCATATTCCCATATCCGATAATCCCAACCACTTTATCCTTGATTTCTGTCCCTCTGTTTCCTACTCTATCCCAGATCATTCTTCTAATTTGTTTATCGGACATATGGATCTTATTCAATAAGGTCAGAAGAATACCTATAGCATGTTCTGCCAGGGCATCTCTATTCCCTTCGGGGGCATTTAAAATAACAATTCCTTTTTCATCACAATAGGAGTCATCTATTTTATCAGTGCCTGCACCCGCCCTCGCAATAAAGTCTAAATTAAGCGCCAGATCAAGCATTTCACGGTCCAGATCGGTTTTACTACGAATAATGATCCCAGCATATGGATGAATGCATTCTTTCAGGTCTTCCCGGCTGATTTTCGGCAGGTAATCCACTTCAAAGCCTGCACTTTCCAGATCAGGAACAATACTTGGATGCATCTCATCAGCAATAATTATTTTCCTCCCCATACCATTCATTTCTTCACATATGATATAAATAATGAGCAATAACAAAATACACACCCAACCCCAACAGGTCATTGGCCGTAGTGATAAATGGCCCTGAAGCCAGGGCTGGATTGATTCCAAATTTATCCAATATAAGAGGGGTAATAGTACCCGTAATTGATGCGAGCATAACTACTGCGAAAAGTGCAACTGATACAACGAATCCCAACCTAAACGGCTGACCAAGTGCCAGATTAAAGAGAAGTGTAATTATGGCCAGAACAACTGCATTCAAAACAGCAACAAGAAGTCCTTTATAGAACCTCTGAATATTTCCAGGTTCAATACCTGATTTATCTGCCAGACTCTGAACAACAATTGCTGATGATTGAATTCCAACATTACCTCCTGTTGCAGTTATCAGCGGTATAAAAAAAGCCATCGCTGGAATTAAAACAATATCTTCTTCAAATAAACCCATGAACCATGCCCCCAGTAATCCGCCTCCTAAGCCTATGATCAACCAGGGTAAACGGGCACGTGTAATCATCCATACACTATCATCCTCTTCAACATCCTCCGAAATACCTGACATAAGTTGTCTTTCAGCTTCAGCCATCTCAGCCATCACATCTACTATATCATCAAGTGTGATACGGCCAACCAGTTTTCCTTTGCCATTTACCACTGGGACAGCATCCAGATCATATTTCCGCATAATAGAGACTACCTCTTCCTGATCCATATAGGTTTCAACAGAAATGATTTCAGATTCATAGATGTCCCGTATCAGGGTTTTATTTGTTGCAAGGATTATTCTTTTCAGGCTGGTTCTGCCAAGCAGTATATCATTATCATCAACAACATAAACAGAATAGATCTTTTGAACATTTTCTGCTTGTCGGCGGATCTCTTCAATACATTGCACTACATTCCAGTTCAGGTTAGCTTTCACCAGTTCCTTTGCCATTAACCCTCCTGCGCAATCTTCCTCATACCGCATAAGGTCAACGATATAAGCAGCACGTTCTTCATTCTCTATTCCAGCTATGATCTCTTCCCTTAGTTTAACCGGCAGTTCATTTATTATATCAACTGCATCATCGGTCTCAAGGTTATCCAACATCTTGTTGATCTTTTCAGGATCAATATTTTTAAAAAATTTTGATCTCACATCAGGGTCAAGCTCATTTATGATGTTGGCAGCAGTCTCGTCATTCAGGAGATCCAGTACATATTTGGCGCTATCAAGATCCAGCTCGTCCAGCACGGAGGAAATATCTCTTGGATCAACACCCTCCAGGGAAGAAACAATAAACTGATTATCCTCAGCTTCAATAGCTTCCTTGAGTCTGTCAATATACTCACGCGATAATTCAAATGTGGTCAATTCTTCCAAACTGATTCAATTTTTCCTGTAAGTCCTGTAAATTCCTTAACTGAAAGCTGTTCTGCTCTCTTACCTAAAATATCAAGCTTTTGAATTTCTTCTGGCAAATTTAGAGATTTTAAAGCGTTACGCAACGTCTTTCGACGGTTTTGAAATCCAAGTTTCACAATTCTAGTAAAAAAAGCTTCATCACATGGTAAATGAAGGGTATTATTTCTTTTCAGGCGAAGTACTGAGGAGCGAACCTTAGGAGGGGGATTAAAGACTTCCGGTTCAACAGTAAATAAATATTCAATTTCATAAAATGCGGAAAGCAGAACAGACAATATTCCATATGTTTTACTACCCGGCCCGGCAGATATGCGCTCACCGACCTCTTTCTGTACCATTCCAACCACAAAATTGACTTTAAACCGGTTTTCCAGGATCCTGAAAAAAATCTGAGAAGAAATATTATAAGGAAAGTTACCAATAATCCCTATCCTTCCCTCGTATAAAGTTGCAAGGTTCATTGATAAAAAATCACCTCGAATAATATTCTGGCTGTATTTTGGAAATTTTTTTTTCAGATAAGCCGTTGACTCTGGATCTATATCTATCATGATTAGTTTTTCCCCATATCGGTCAAGCAGGATTTTGGTCAATATTCCAGTACCCGGACCAATTTCAAGTACTTTTTCATCGGGCTGAAGTGAAAATGTATCGACTATCTGATATGCGATGCTTTCATCAATCAGAAAATGTTGGCCAAGATATTTTTTTGGAGATACTTTCATCTGGATAAACAAAAGTCCAGGGAAAAAAACTGATTTAACATTTTATCAATTCCAATATTTTTTTTCTTGTTAAAGGCTAAAAAGGTAACTAGATTTGAGCAAAATGAAAAGTTACTTTTCAAATTAAAGAATGGATAAAAGTAAAAAAGTCAAATCAAGCGATAAACCTGTAATAGGGATAACACTTGGTGATATGAATGGCATTGGCCCTGAAGTCATTGTTAAGTCCTTATTAGATCCCCGCATAATTAATATTATAACACCGGTAATTTATGGTTCGACGAAAGTTCTATCCTTTTACAGAAAGAATCTTGGAACTGAGGATTTCAACTATTCCCAGGTTAGGGACAATTATTTTAATCATAAAAAGATCAATGTAGTCAACTGTTGGAATGAAACGGTAGAGATCAATACCGGTGTTTCAACCAAGGAAGCTGGAAGTTATGCATATAAAGCGCTTGAACATGGGGTGAAGGATCTAAAAGAGGGAAAAATAAATGCTATCGTAACCGGGCCAATCAATAAAAACAATATTCAAAGCGATCAGTTTAAATTTGCTGGGCAAACTGAGTATATCACTAGAGAAAGTGGCAAAAAAGATAGTCTAATGATGATGGTTGGAGAAAACCTCAAAGTAGGACTTGTCACAACCCATCTCCCCTTGAAAGATGTCCCTTCCCAAATAACCACAAAGATCCTGTCTGCAAAATTGAAAATATTTATCGACTCTCTTAAAAATGATTTTGGTATCACTAAACCCAAAATTGCGATATTAGGCTTAAATCCGCATGCTGGCGATGAGGGATTGCTTGGAAAAGAAGAACAGGAAGTAATACAACCTGTTATTGAAGAATTCAAAAGTAAAGGACATCTGGCATACGGCCCATACCCATCAGATGGCTTTTTTGGAGCTGCACAATATAAGAATTTTGATGGCATATTGGCGATGTACCATGATCAGGGGCTCATTGCTTTTAAAACGCTATCTTTTGAGATCGGTGTAAATTATACTGCCGGGCTTGATATTATACGTACCTCTCCTGACCATGGTACAGCATTTAATCTTGCGGGAAAGAATATGGCCAGTGAGATATCCATGAGGTCTGCCATATATCTTGCAAAAGACATTTGCAAAGTAAGGGGCCTGGCAGATGATTACGAAGAATAATTCAAAATTTGACCATGAATTTTTACCAGAAAATCTCAGGTTCAATTCTTTTTAAATAATAATATTCTTATTTTTGCAAGCCAATTTCTATTTGGAAAAATGAGCGGTCTTTCAAAATACTGTATTGATATTGGGAACCTGAAGAATCAGGAATATCATTTTGAGTATAAAATTGATCCTTCTTTTTTTCGGCACTTTGAAGAAAGTGAGATAGAAAAATGTTCTTTTGATTGTTTTATTGTACTTCGCAAAACAGATGGTTTTATAGAGGCAAATTTCAAAATTCAGGGATCTGTAGAACTTGAATGCGATCGTTCTCTTGACAAATTTGATCATTCTATTGATTTGAATAAAAGAATGATATTTAAATTTGGAGAGGAAGACCGGGAAATAGATGATGAGGTAGAAATGATAAGTAAGGATCGGCAATCGATTGATATGTCACAATTCTTTTTTGAATTCATATCTATGGCGATCCCAATGAAAAAACTTCATCCGAGGTACATGAATGAAGAACAGTATGATGAAGGGCTGTATTTTTCTTCCGACAAAGAATCGGATTTTGAAAACAAAAAGGAAGAAATAGACCCTCGATGGGAAGCATTAAAAAAATTAAGGGATAATTAAATAATAAAAAAATGGCGCATCCAAAACGAAAAATTTCGAAATCAAGAAGGGATAAGCGTAGAACGCACAAGAAATTAACCGAAAAAACGATTGCAATATGCCCAACAACTGATGAGCCGCATTTGTATCACAGAGCACATTGGTCAGAAGGCAAATTGTATTACAAGGGGAAAGTGGTATTAGATAAGGAAGAAGAATAGTTCTTTGCATCCCGTCACCAGACGGGATTTTTTAATTGTAGAAGATAATTCTGTAGAATCACTTTCTTAATCAGAAATATAAATACCAGACAAATAAGATCTTTGAAATTTTTCTATTAAGTAGATATTTTATTTAATTAATTATTAAAACCTTATATTTGGGAAGTTAAATCATTGAAAGAATGGCAACAACTGCTGATTTCCGTAATGGATTGTGCATTGAGTATAATAACGGCTTGTATACCATCGTAGAGTTTCAACATGTAAAACCAGGGAAAGGTGCTGCTTTTGTCAGGACAAAACTAAAAAACCTTAAATCTGGAAAAGTTGTTGAGAACACCTTTAATTCCGGTGTCAAAGTAACAACAGCACGTGTTGAAAGACGACCCCATCAGTTCTTATATAAAGATGACATAGGATATCACTTTATGGATAGCAATACATTTGAGCAGGTTTCCCTGCAAGAGGATTTCATTGAAAATGCTGATCTACTTAAGGATGGTCAGGAAGTAGAGATCTTATACCATGCAGAAACGGAAACACCCTTAAGTTGTGACATGCCACCCTTTGTTGAATTGGCCATTACATATGCAGAGCCAGGAGTAAAAGGAGATACCGCAACAAATGCTACCAAGCCGGCCACTTTAGAAACCGGGGCTGTAATTCAGGTACCCCTTTTTATTAATGAAAACGAAAAGATAAAGGTTGATACAAGGACACGGACATATTCTGAAAGAGTTAAATAAATATAATTAGGATAAGCCTGATAATGATTAGCCAATTATTCTGGAGATGCGGCTAAAATATTTATTGCAAAATCCACCTGCTTGCCCGAACAGGCTATCCGAATAAAGGTAGCAGGGCATAGAGTTGAAAATTTAAATGATTAAAAATGAAAATTAAAGAGATCAGAGACCTTATTGATTTTATTTCTCAATCTGAATTAAATGAGGTAAATATTGAGACTACTGATTTCAAGATATCTGTAAAAAAGAGTCCTGATATTAGTGTTAACAGCGGTGATTTAATGATTACACCACCTAATGCTCAATCAAATGCACCTGTTGCAAGCACGATTTCTGAAACAGTTGAAATAAAAACAGATACTGCAGAAGAGAAAGCCGAACCGGCTAATAACCTTAAGGAGGTCAAATCACCTATGATTGGAACCTTTTACCGGGCAGCCAATCCGGAATCACCATCATTCGTAGAACCCGGTGACCGGATTAAACCAGGTCAGACGATTTGCATTATAGAAGCCATGAAACTATTTAATGAGATAGAAGCTGAAATTTCAGGGACTATTGTTGAAATATTAGTGGATAATGCAACGCCTGTTGAGTTCGATCAACCCTTATTCCTTGTCGATCCTTCATAATTATTCAAGCTTAAGGTTAAATAAAAAACTGTGTTTAAGAAAATTTTAATAGCCAACAGAGGAGAAATTGCCCTGAGAATCATACGGACTTGTCGTGAAATGGGCATAAAAACTGTAGCCGTATATTCAACTGCAGATGCTGAGAGCTTACATCTCAGGTTTGCAGACGAAGCTGTATGTATTGGCCCCCCACCTAGTAACTTGTCGTACCTTAGTATTCCAAACATAATTGCTGCGGCTGAAATCACCAATGCTGATGCTATTCATCCGGGGTATGGGTTTATGGCTGAAAATGCCGAGTTCTCACGAATATGCCAGGAGTATAATATTAAATTTATCGGCGCTTCCCCGGATATGATCAATAAGATGGGCGATAAATCAACCGCAAAAGAAACGATGAAGAAGGCTGGTGTCCCTACGATTCCGGGATCTGAAGGACTACTTAGCGACATTGCTGAGGGAAAAACAATAGCTAAAGAAATTGGATACCCAGTAATGCTTAAAGCAACAGCTGGAGGCGGAGGAAAAGGGATGCGCATCGTTAAAAGCCCCGCAGAATTTGAAAAGGCATGGAATGGCGCCAAACTGGAATCCAAGAATGCATTTGGAAATGATGGCCTATATCTTGAAAAATTCATTGAGGAACCCAGGCATGTAGAGATACAGGTAATAGGTGACAGCTTAGGTACGGTTGTTCATTTATCTGAACGCGACTGCTCCATACAGAGAAGGCATCAGAAACTTGTTGAGGAAACGCCCTCCCCTATTGTAACGGATGAACTCCGTACCAAAATGGGAGAAGCTGCAATAAAAGGTGCCGTAGCTATCGGATATGAGGGAGCTGGAACCATCGAATTTCTTGTTGACAAGCATGGTAACTTTTATTTCATGGAAATGAATACCCGGATCCAGGTAGAACACCCCATTACCGAACAGGTAACAGATTCTGATATAATGGCTGATCAAATTACGGTGGCTGCAGGGATGCCTATTCATGGTGAAAGCCGTTTTCCAAAACGGTATGCAATGGAATGTCGGATTAATGCGGAGGATCCCGGTAATGGTTTCAGACCATGCCCAGGGAAGATCACTACTTGTCATTTCCCAGGTGGCAGAGGTGTAAGGGTGGATAGTCATGTATATACAGGTTATACCATCCCTCCGAATTATGATTCTATGATTGCCAAATTGATCGTTACAGCAACGACCAGGGAAAGGGTTATCATGAGAATGAAAAGGGCTCTGGAGGAATTCGTAATAGAAGGCATAAAGTCTACCATCCCATTCCATTTGAGATTAATGGATGATGAGACTTTTAAATCAGGGAAGTTCACTACCTCCTTTCTCGATAATTTCGATTTTACAGGCCTGTAGGTTTTGTGCCGTTGGTTAACAAATAACGCAGTATAATTCTCATCGTATTCTGATTTTCGATGAATAAGTTATCCAATTCCACTTTTGATTTTTCGTGCATATAGACAAACTCTGTCTTTATATGTTTGTTAAATCTGTAACCAAGACCAAAACTAAATCTAAATCGTTCCACATTTGGATTTTAACCCCGTCCATAGATCGGAATAAAGGCTTCCAAGTAAGGCCACAGATAAACCGTATGGTCTATAACTTGCTTCTTATTTAAGGGTATAACCGTTGTAAGTGCATATCTTGCACGTATGCTGACTGAATTCTCTTCATCATGATCAAACATGAAAAAATCTTTTCCTCCAGCCTGCAGAAACAACTCATCGCGCATGGTGTATATAATCGCAGGGCGTATCATTAGTTGTCTCCATGGCCCATCTGACTGATGTTTGTAATTTGTATGTATTACATATTTGAAATTTGAATTAAGGGTATGGATAAAAAACAGATCATACCACATCCGGAAGGTGGTAGCAGTACTATCCTGAGCCGCATAGCGAACTGGATTATAGCTTAACAAAGTAATGACAAAAAAGTAATTAATCTTGTTTTCAATGCTTGTTTAAAAAATATCGAGGAACAATTGAGAGCAAAAGTAATTTAAATAAGATAATAAAAGCAGTAATAAAACAAGATTACTTAAAAGATTGGTTATTCCAGATCTGATGACTTACGTTCATGCGCATAAGCCTCCAATTGGCCATACCATTCTTTCCCGAATTTCCTGATCAAAGCATCTTTAAGGAATTTGTATAAAGGCACTTTAAGTTCATGACCAAGAATACAAGCCGGATTGCATATATGCCATTGATCATAGTTTACAGCTATATTTGTAATATTTTTACTGATCCTGACCGGATACAAATGACAAGATATGGGTTTGCTGAAATCTGATTTCCCTTTTTCATAAGCCAATTCAATACCACATTTAAGAAATCCTTTCTCATCATATATTGCATAAGCACACTCTCTGCCATTAATGGTAGGAGTTGAATAATCCCCTTCAAAATCGAAAACGTATAGGCCTTGCTTTTCAATCTCATGGCGCCCTTCTTCAGTTAAAAAAGGAGCAATGCCATTGAAGTTTTGTTTTAGTTCATCCAGTTCATTCTCCTCCAATGGAGCCCCAAGATCTCCCTCTACACAACACGCTCCTTTACACTTTTCGATATCACAAACGAAAAATTCCTCAAGAACATCATCAGATATGAGAGTCTCACCAATCTTTATCATCTTACAAAAATGACTAAAAATCAAAAATACATGGCATATAGCAATGATTTTATTTAAAAACTTTGAAAAAGAAAAAGCTAAATCAAATTCATGATTATAATTGCATATTCTAGAAAATTGTACGCCTTATGAAGAAAATTATTTTACTGCTTATAACGATTGCAATAGTATCATGTAAGACAAACCAACCTCTCCCCTCATCTGATCCTACAGAATCCCAGGTTCAAGTACAGATCGAAAAAATGAAGAAACTGGAGGGTTTCTTTAACATCTATTGGGACGATAATTCCGGAAAGGTCTGGCTGGAGATCGACAAATTGGATATTGAGTTTTTATACATCAACTCCCTCGTAGCAGGAATAGGTTCCAATGATATTGGACTTGATCGGGGTCAGTTTGGGCAAAACCGGGTAATCAAATTTGTAAAGAACGGACCGAAGATTATGATGGTTCAACCAAATTACAGATATAGAGCATTATCAGATAATCCATATGAGAAAAAGGCGGTAGAAGAATCGTTTGCCACATCCATTCTTTGGGGGTTCGATATTAAAGATCAACGTTTAAGTAGCTATATCGTAGATGCTACAGACTTTTTTCTAGCCGATGCACATAATGTAAGCAGGACTCTAACACGGATGAGCCAAGGGAAACTATCAGGTGGATAAATCAAAATCAGGCATTTATCAGGATCATTTGAAAAGTTTTCCTGAAAACACCATTGTTGAAGCCATACTGACTTTTAACGGTCAGCCAAAGGGATCTTATGTACGGCAGGTAGTTCCTAGTCCCGAATTGATTACGGTACGACAGCGGCATTCGTTTGTAAAACTACCGGATGCAGACTATAAAAAGAGAAAATATGATCCCAGAAGCGGTTATTTTGAAATTTCATATTATGATTACGCTGTTCCTTTTACCGAACCCATCGACAAGAAGTATATTGTAAGACATAGGTTAGAGAAGAAGGATCCTGGCCAGAAAATCAGCGAACCTGTAGAACCAATCGTATATTATCTCGACCCGGGAGCTCCTGAGCCGATCAGGTCGGCACTATTGGAAGGGGCATCATGGTGGAACGAAGCATTTGAAGCCGCTGGTTTTACAAACGCTTTCCAGATAAAAATGCTGCCAGAGGGTGCAGATCCGATGGATGTAAGGTATAATATTATTCAATGGGTCCATCGTTCAACACGCGGTTGGTCGTATGGACATTCAGTTATAGATCCCAGAACTGGTGAGATCATCAAAGGTCATGTTTCACTGGGATCCCTCAGGATAAGACAGGATTTCCTCATAGCTCAGGGATTGTTATCGCCTTATCATGATGGCAATGCAGACCTTAAAGAAGCCAGGGAAATGGCACTTGCAAGAATACGGCAGCTTTCTGCCCATGAAGTGGGGCATACCCTTGGGCTTGCACATAATTATGCCTCCAGTGTTCAGGACAGGGCTTCTGTAATGGATTACCCCCATCCTTTAATAAAACTGGACGATGAAGGAGAGATTGATCTATCTGAAGCATATGATACCAAAATCGGGGAATGGGATAAAATGGCGATCCGATACGGATATGCGGTATTCCCTGAAAATGAGGAGGAATACCTCTCTCAAACAATCCAGGAAAGCCTTAACGATGGACTATATTATATTTCTGATAAAGATTCACGTCCTGAAGGAAGTGCTCATCCATATGCGCATTTATGGGATAATAACACAAACGCGGCAGATGAGCTCAACCGTATTATTGAAATTAGAAAAACTGCACTGAATAATATGGGTCTAAACAGTATCCCGGAAGACTTTCCTTTTTCTTCTCTTGAGGATGTGATAGTTCCTGTATATCTAATGCACCGGTATCAGCTTGAAGCAGCTTCAAAACTGATTGGTGGATTGTTATATACTTATGCACATAAAGGGGATGGACAGCTCATTACTGAAATGATTCCTGGAGAAACACAGGAGATGGCACTAAAAGCAGTTATACAAACGCTTAAACCTGAGTTTCTAGAAATCTCCGAAAACCTTCTTGAATTGATACCTCCGAAAGCTTTAGGATACTATCAATCCAGAGAAAATTTCCGCGGAAAAACAGGTTTGACCTTTGATCCTTTATCCGCTGCGGAAAGTTCTGCAAGTTTCTCGATCAGGCTATTGCTTAATCCGCAAAGGGTTTCACGATTGATAGAATATAAATCGAGGGATACTGATCTTCCTGGCCTTGATCATATATTAAATGAACTGATGGATAATACCTGGAAGACAACCTACAAAAATCCTTATTATAAGGAAATTAACCGGGTTGTAAGTATGGGATTATTAAGCCAGATGCTCCAGTTGGCAGAAAATCCATCAGCATCAACACAGGCAAGGGCAATTACCCTATCTAGCGTCTACCAACTTGAAAATTGGATGCAATCGAAATACAAAAAAGAAAAAAATAACACTGAGAAAGCGCATCTGCTATTTGCTCTGGAAACTATAAAACAGTTCAAAGATAATCCTGGTCTTTTCAAGCCAAATAATCCTGATCCACTTCCGATGGGATCGCCAATTGGAAATAATATGTTAAACTGTGATTTTTAAAATATTTGGATTATCATTGACAACAACGATCTAATTTTTTAAAAATTCAACTTCTTTAAAGCTCGATGAGAAAATACAAATATTTGTTCTTTTTAGGTATTGCATTATTTCTACAATTAAAAAGCATCATGATCATTGGACAGGTTGGCTACAGGGATCATGAAGAACTATCCAAAACCTTAAAAAATCTGCACTCACAATACCCTCAAATCACAAAGCTCACCTCTCTAACAAAAACCCTTGGGAAGAAGGATATCTGGGTATTGGAAATAGGGAAAATCGATAAAGAATATCAGCCAGGATTAGCAATCTTGGGAGGTGTTGATGGCAGCTATGTTTCCGGACCTGAACTAAGCCTGAGATTTGCCGAAGAAATTCTATCATCAAGTACTTCTGACAGCATCCGCAACTTGCTTGACAGCGTAACCTTTTATGTAATTCCGAATGTAAGTCCGGATGCTACAGAACAGTATTTTAGTGACCTGAAATATACGAGAAAAAAGAATTCAAGAGCTACTGATGATGATAGGGATGGCAGGATTAATGAAGACCCTTACGAGGATTTAAATGAGGATGGCATCATCACTACATTGCGGGTCAGGGACCCTAATGGAACCTGGATCGTTCACCCTGATGATGACAGGGTAATGATCCCTGCAGATAAAAAAGAAGGTGAGAAAGGAGAATACATCCTGATTAGTGAGGGTATTGACAACGACCTGGATAAAAAGCATAATGAAGATGGCCTGGGGGGTATTACATTTAATGAAAACCTCCCTTACAAATTTGAGCATTTTAAACCGGGGGCGGGGGATTATCCGGTTTCTGAATTGGAAACAAAAGCAGTTCTTGATTACCTCTATGAAAGGTGGAATGTTTTTGCTGTTTTTGCATTTGGCCCTTCCGATAACCTTTCTAATCCACTAAAATTCAACAAATCGGAAGCTGAGCAACAAATAGTCTCCAGCCTTCTTGAGTCTGATGCTACAATCAATTCTTTTGTATCTAATAAATACAATGAAATAAGCGGGGAGAAGAGTCAGACAGAAACAAAGGTTTTTAATGGTGGGCTCATGCAATGGGCATATTACCATTATGGGCGGTTAAGCTTCAGCACTCCTGCTTTCTTTATACCTGAAATAGAAGTGAAACCTGATTCTCTGGAATCCCCTAAAAAGAAAAAAGAAGAATTTAATCCTGAAGTTAATTTTATGCGATGGGCAGACAGCACTCTTCAGGAAGAATATTTCCTTGACTGGACGGAAATCCAACATCCCGATTTTACGGATCACAAGGTAGAGATAGGGGGATTACACCCTTATGTCCGGAACAATCCACCTGCTGATTTGATGGACAGCATTTCAAAAACCCATAATGAATTTATTGTCTGGCTTTCATCTCAAAGACCCGTTATACAAATTATCAATATTCGTAGTGAAAGTATTGGCAAAAATGTATTCAGGATTGAAATGGATATATATAACCAGGGATATTTTCCGGCTTTAAGTGAAATCGGCATCAAAACAAGGTGGGTGAAAAAACCCAAAATAAGTCTTACTCTTGACCAGGGGCAGGAAATTATTAGTGGCCGCCCTATACAGTTACTGGATTCATTACCAGGCGATACAGGACATCATTTAAGTTGGCTTGTAAAAGAAAAAGGAACGATTACTGTTGAAGCAGGCGCCCCGCAAACAGGTGTACAAGTAATTGAAGTTGAATTGAAATAAAGTAATTACAATGAAATATAAATTAAGTTACCTCCTTTATACACTACTTTTATTCAGTGTCATTATATTCATTCCTGAAAGTAAGGCACAACGTGTTGAGGATATCTTTAAAGCAGCAGGTACGCCTTCAAATCCTAAAGTGCCGGTTAGTTGGAACAGGTACAATACCTATGATGGAATTTCATCAATATGCGATCAACTGGTAAAAGCATATCCCAGCCTGATAAGTAAAAAATCAATAGGCAAATCCTATGAAGGCAGAGACATATGGGTTCTGGAGGTCACTGATTCCAAGACAAAATCAGCGCAGGATAAACCAGGTTTTTATATAGACGGAAACATTCACAGCAATGAGATCCAGGGTACGGAAATCAGTTTATACACAGCCTGGTACCTGGTAGAGTCCTATAATGAGAATACATTTATTAATACATTACTGAAAGAGAAGGTATTCTATATAGTTCCCACTATAAATCCCGATGCGAGGGATAATTTTATGAAAGCACCTAATACTGCCAATACACCTCGTTCAGGGATGATCCCATTCGATGATGACAGGGATGGATTGGAAGATGAAGACGGTCTTGATGATGTAAACGGAGATGGCCATGTCACATACATGCGTCGAAAAAACCCGAATGGACGATATAAAATTGATCCTGAAAATCCGAAGTGGTTGATCAGGGCTGAACCTGACGAGGCTGGCCAATATGAGTTCCTGGGCACCGAGGGCTTCGATAATGATGGTGATGGCGTAGTTAATGAAGATCGAGTTGGCGGATATTATGATCCAAACAGGGACTGGGGCTGGGATTGGCAGCCTGACTATATTCAATTTGGCGCATTGAAATATCCCTTTTCTGTACCGGAAAACAGGGCCGTTGCAGAATTTGTAATGGCTCATCCAAATATCGCTGGTGCACAGAGTTATCACAATTCCGGAGGTATGATTTTAAGAGGACCAGGCTCCACATTTGATGAAGCTTCATTTCATGATTCTGATAAGCCTGTATATGATGCTATTGGTAAACTAGGAGCTAAAATCATTCCTGGGTATGAATATATGGTATTATATACAGATCTGTATCCCGCCTTTGGAGGTGAATTGAGTTGGTTCCATGGAGGGCGAGGTATATTTACCTTTACCAATGAATTATTTACGAGTAAATATTTCTTCAATAAGGAATATAAAGATTACGGTGAAAGGATGAAGGATACATTTGAATTTGACAAATACCTTTTATTTGAAGATGCATACGTAGAATGGACACCCTACAACCACCCTATTTATGGAGAAATAGAAATCGGTGGGTTCAAAAGAAATTATTCAAGGGCAAATCCAGGATTCCTGCTTGAAAGCGATGCGCATCGCAACATGGCTTTTACCATCTTTCATGCATACCATACCCCAAAACTGGTGGTGGAAGAAGTAAAGGAAAAGGAACTGGGGAAAGGGCTTACGGAAGTTACAGTTACTATCGCCAATAAAAGGATGATCCCCACACATTCAGGGAATGATATACAAAATAAAATAAATCCTCCGGATTATATTAGCATTGACGGCACAGAGGTATTAGCTGGAATGATTGTAGAAGATGAAGATCTGAAAATAACTAAAGAGCAAAAATACAATCCGCAACAGATCGAAGTACAAAATATACCCGGTATGGGAGTAGTTACCGTTCGATGGATTATTTCAGGCGGTAAGGACTTCAGTATAAAAGTAATTAGCCAGAAGGGGGGGAAATTTACGTGGTCCAAAGAATCATAACAAAGCCATAAGAATCTTAAAAAAAGATCAGGATATCGGATAATTTATCCGTATCATAATCAAAGGTTATTTACTCTATATGATTAAGAAAATTTGTTCAAAATTATAACGTGGAATACATCATTATCCGCTTAATTTGCATAGATGAATAGCACCAGTTCACCAGAATACCTGCAGGAATTAAACGAAGCGCAAATTAAAGCTGTTCTTAATACTGAAGGTCCTTCTCTAATCATTGCCGGGGCAGGCTCAGGAAAGACCAGGGTGCTGACCTATCGTATTGCACACCTGATCAGGACACACCAGGTTGATCCCTTCAATATTCTCGCATTGACTTTTACGAATAAGGCTGCAAGCGAAATGCGGGAACGTATTGAAAAAATAGTTGGGAATGATGCAAAAAATATCTGGATGGGCACTTTTCATTCCGTTTTTGCCAAAATATTAAGGATAGAAGGCCATCTGATTGGCTTTCCAAGCAATTTTTCAATTTATGATACCGACGATTCGAAATCCTTATTGAGATCAATCATTAAAGAACTCAATCTGGACGATAAGGTATATAAACCGAATGTAGTTTATAACAGGATATCTGGCGCAAAGAATAGATTAATTTCATGGCGGGAATATCAAAACAATCCTGTATATAAGGCTGATGACGTAAGTGCTATGAAGCCAGAACTGGGGAGGATCTATCAGATCTATGTAGAAAGGTGCTTCAAGGCTTCAGCTATGGATTTTGACGACCTTCTGTTCAATACATATATTCTTTTTCGTGACCATATTGATGTGCTTAATAAGTATCAGCAATTCTTCCATTATGTGTTGATCGACGAGTTTCAGGATACTAATATTGCACAATATATTATCACAAAGAAATTATCAGCAGTTAGACAGAATATCTCGGTAGTGGGTGACGACGCTCAGAGTATTTATGCCTTCCGTGGTGCAGAAATACATAATATATTGAATCTTGAAAAAGATTTTACCGATCTCAAGGTCTTTAAATTAGAACAGAATTATCGTTCAACGCAAAATATTGTTCATGCGGCCAATTCAGTTATTAAAAGGAATAAAGCCCAGCTACCAAAAAAATTATGGACAAATAATGCAGAGGGAGACTTGATAGAACTAATAAAAGCCAATTCTGATAACGAAGAAGGCAAACTGGTCGCTTCTGCTATTTTCGAATCGAAAGCTAATCGGCAGTTGCATAATGAAGACTTTGTAGTATTGTACAGGACAAATAGTCAATCCCGGGCAATTGAAGAAGCGTTGCGCAGGATGAACATTAAGTACAGGGTCGTGGGAGGCCTCTCCTTCTATCAACGCCGGGAGATCAAAGACCTGTTATGCTACCTTCGTTTTTCAGTTAACCATAATGACGAAGAAGCGCTTAAGCGAATTATTAACCTGCCTAAAAGAGGTATTGGGGCAGGGACGATAAATAAAATCATTGTTAATGCAAGTGAGAACCAGCTCAGTCTGTGGGAGGTGATATCCAATATTACCAAATTCGGAACAGGACGCGCAGTGGGAAATATACTTGAATTTTCAAACCTAATTAAGCGGTTTGAAATTGAAATTCAAAATAAAGATGCTTATGAAGCTTCAAATCTTATTGCTAAAGAATCCGGGCTATTGCGTGAATTGTATGAAGATAAAACCATAGAAGGTCTTAACCGGTACGAGAATGTACAGGAATTGCTAAATGCAATCAAAGAGTTTGTTGACAACGAAGAGAATGAGGATAAAAGCCTGTCATCTTTTCTTCAATCCGTGGCATTGATCACTAACCTTGATGAAGATGATGAGGAAGATCAGGACAGGGTAACTCTGATGACCATACATATGGCCAAAGGGCTGGAATTTAACCAGGTATTTATTGTTGGTATGGAAGAAGATCTTTTCCCTTCTCAAATGATGCTATCCAGCAGAGCTGACCTGGAAGAAGAAAGAAGGTTGTTCTACGTGGCAATGACCCGCGCCAGGATTAAGCTCGTACTGTCGTATGCAATAACCCGGTACCGTTTCGGGAGACTGAAAAGTTGTGACCCAAGCAGGTTTATTGATGATATCGACCCACAATATATTAAAATTACGAGAAGTGCATTCCCAAAGATTGAAAACAATATATTATCTTCACCTTTTTCAAGACAGAGTACAAGTAGCTATGCAAGTAACCTTAAAAAGACAATAAACAAGATGCCTGTTAAAAAGCATACGCCATCTCCTGGATTTCAACCTAGTGATACAACATATCTTGAAAAAGGAATGAAAGTCGAGCATCTCAAATTCGGATATGGAAAGGTAATAGAAATGGATATGGATGGAGCCAATAAAAAGGCTAAAGTAAAATTTGATAATTTTGGGGAGAAAACATTATTGCTTACTTTTGCAAAGCTCAGGATATGTAATTAATCCTCATAAATAAATAGCTCACCTAAACATATAGGAATGAATGAATATAATACGCAGAGAAATCCCTTGATCTTGAAGGAATATGGGAGAAATGTGCAGATGCTTGTAGATTACCTTATGGAAATTGAGGACATTGATAAAAGAAATGCCAGCGCTAAAGCCCTTGTTGATCTTATGAAACAGATTAATCCCGCTGTAAAAGAAGGAAGTGAAGACACTCAGAAGCTTTGGGATGACTTGTTTATCATGTCTGACTTTAAATTGGAAATAGATAGCCCCTTTCCGATACCAGATAAAGAACTCCTTTTAAAGAAACCAGATGTATTGGGCTATAGAGACAAGAAAATAATGTTTAAGCATTATGGCCTGAACATTCAATTAATGGTCGATCATGCATTGACCCTTGAGGATCCCAAAGATCAGGAAGATGCTGTCATTTATATTGGAAGACTAATGAAAAGTTTCGCCAGTATCTGGAACAAGGACAATTTGGATGATGCTGTAATACTTCATAATATTAGGGATTTATCCGGTGGAAAACTCGACATTGATCTTGACAAAGTAAAAGAAAATAACCTGTTCAATAACCTCGTCAGAGAAAAACCAAAGAGCTATTCTAACAACAACGACCGAGATAGAGATAGAGATAGAGATAGAGGACGAAACAAAAGACCCAGAAGAAAAAGAAATTAATGCTTTCTTTTAGAATTGAAGGCGGCCAAATATTAAATGGTGACATCACTCCCCAAGGGGCAAAGAATGAAGCTCTCCAGATAATTAGTGCTACATTACTTACTTCTGAGCCTGTTAAAATTCATAATATTCCTGATATCAGGGATGTAAATGCACTTATCGATATTCTTGGAGATCTTGGCGTATCAATTGAAAAAAATAAGACGGGGAGCTACATTTTCCGTGCGGAAGACTTAGATATCTCCTACCTTGAAACAGAAACTTATAAACAGAAAGCCTCAACTTTAAGGGGATCAATAATGATCCTTGGCCCTTTGCTGGCAAGGTATAAGAATGCAAAAATTCCCAAACCGGGAGGTGATAAAATTGGAAGGAGAAGGCTGGATACTCATTTTTTCGGGTTTGAGAAACTAGGTGCCAAGTTCAATTACGATAAAAGTCAGGATTATTTCTCAATAGATGCTACAAATCTTAAAGGCAACTATATGCTTCTTGATGAGGCATCCGTAACAGGTACTGCCAATATTCTTATGGCTGCGTCCCTTGCTAAGGGAAAGACCGTGATTTATAATGCAGCCTGCGAACCGTATATACAGCAGCTTTGTAGGATGCTGAATTCAATGGGGGCTGACATCAGTGGCATAGGAAGTAATATGCTTACCATTAATGGTGTTAAATCATTGCATGGAACAGCGCACACCTTACATCCTGACATGATAGAGATAGGAAGTTTTATTGGCTTAGCTGCAATGACCTGTTCTGAAATTACTATTAAAAATGTATTCAGGGAGCACCTCGGTCTTATTCCGGAAGTATTCAACCGTTTAGGCATACAGGTCGAATTCAAGGAAAACGATCTTATAATACCTGCTCACGATCATTATGAAATTGAAACCTTCATTGATGGTTCGATAATGACGATCTCGGATGCAATCTGGCCAGGATTTTCACCTGATTTGTTAAGCATTGCCCTTGTAGTTGCCACGCAGGCTAAAGGTACCGTACTGATACATCAGAAAATGTTTGAAAGCAGGCTGTTTTTTGTCGATAAACTGATCGATATGGGTGCGCAGATCATTTTATGTGATCCTCACAGGGCCACGGTAATTGGACTCGATAGAAAATTTACATTAAAGGGTATTCAAATGAGTTCTCCTGATATACGCGCTGGTGTAGCTCTTCTTATAGCGGCCCTGACAGCTGAAGGCACAAGCATTATATCAAACGTGGAACAGATCGACCGCGGTTACCAGTTTATTGATAAACGGTTAAATGCGCTTGGGGCTAAGATCGTCAGACTGGAAAACTGATAAATTTATCAGGTATAATTATTTAGCATAACAGGCATTACCAGCATAAGTAAGTCTTCACCATCACCTTGTTCTTTTGGAACGATCAATCCGGCACGATTAGATTCAGATAACTTTAATAACACTTCCGAACTTTCTATGTTTGAGAGCATTTCTATCAGAAATCTTGCATTAAATCCAATAACAATATCTTCTCCATCATGTTCACAGCTCAGACGCTCGTTGGCCTCATTCGAAAAATCTAGATCCTCCGCTGAAATTTGCAACTCGCTACCAGTAATCTTTAGCTTAACCTGGTTGGTGGTTTTGTTGGCATAAATTGCAATACGTTTAAGGGAACTCAGAAATTCCATGCGGTTTATCGTCATAATGTTATCATTGTCTGCAGGAATTACATTCTCATAATCCGGATACCTTTCATCTATCAGGCGGCATATCATTCGAACATGGCTAAATTCAAAAAACGCATTCGATAAATTATATTCTACTGAAACACTTGAGTTTTCAGCTGGCAACACATTTTTTAATAGATTTAAGGCCTTCCTTGGAATGATTATTGCATTTTGATTATCAGAGGATATGTCACTTCTCTGGTACTTAATAAGCCTGTGTCCATCAGTTGCAACAAAGGTAGAATTGCCTTCATCAATATTAAGATAAACACCGGTCATAGCAGGTCGTAATTCATCATTACTGGTTGCAAAAATAGTATTTGATATAGCTGCCGAAAGGACCTCAGAAGACATTTCAACAGAAAATCCATCACTTACATTTGGTACCTTAGGAAAATCTGTGGCATTTTCCCCTGATAATTTATATCGGCCATTATCTGAATTAATTTCTATACTGTAAGACTCCTCATCAATGGAAAAAGTCACAGGCTGTTCAGGCAAATTTTTGAGTGTATCTAATAATATTTTTGCGGGTACAGCAATGCTTCCGGTTTCTTTTGCTTCAACTTCGATCTCGGTGATCATTGAGGTTTGCAGATCTGATGCCGTTATTGTCAGTTTACCCGATTCAATTTCAAATAAAAAGTTTTCAAGTATTGGCACTACAGGATTGGTCGTGATCACCCCATTGATGTTTTGAAGTTCCTTAAGCAGTGCTGATGATGTAACAATGAATTTCATATTGTCTGAAAAATATATGTGTGAATTTATCAGTTAAAGTTATAAATATTATTCTAAATAATTATTAAAATGGATATCCCTAAATATAATCTTTATTAATATTGTATTCAACACAAATAAAGGGATATATTTTAATTTATCTTATTAATTAGATCAATTTGAAGCATTATGCTGGATAAAATCAAGGAAACTACAAAATTCATAAAAAATATTGTGAATGAAGATCCCCAGATAGGAATAATTTTAGGTACGGGATTGGGGGCTCTGGTAAATGAAATAAACATTAACATAACAATTCCTTACGAAAACCTACCAAATTTCCCGGTTTCAACTGTGGAGAGCCATTCGGGTAAATTGATCTTTGGAACACTTGGGGGGAAACGAGTGGTCGTAATGCAGGGAAGATTTCATTATTATGAAGGGTATGATATGCAACAGATCACATTTCCTGTACGGGTAATGAAATTTTTAGGAATTGAAAAACTGTTTATTTCAAATGCTTCCGGGGGCTTAAGGAACGACCAGGAAATCAGTGATCTTATGATTCTAAATGATCACATCAGCCTGTTGCCTGACAATCCATTGCGTGGAAAAAATCTGGATGAATTGGGGCCACGTTTCCCGGACATGAGTGATGCCTATGACAAAAATTTGATCACTAAGGCACTTGAAATAGCTAATAAAAATAATATAAAAGTTCATACTGGTGTATATGCCGCTGTACCAGGCCCAAATCTTGAAACACCGGCTGAATACAAATACCTGAGCATAATCGGAGCTGATGCGGTAGGTATGTCGACAATACCTGAAAATCTGGTAGCCAGGCAGATGGGCATACCTTGTTTTGCCATCTCTGTGATCACCGATATAGGTGTTGAAGGAAAGATAAAGAAAGTGACAGTAGAGGAAGTTATAGATGCTGCTGCAAGGGCTGAGCCCAGGATGACACTACTTATGAAAGAACTGATCAGTTCAATCTGAGAATAAATGTTAATTTTGAGATTTTAATAACTCCGGGTCAAGTCACAAGGAGTTTCATTTGCGTAGCCTGTTAATTATAAAACAGCCATTACCCTAATCCTGTAATACATTTCCAATGAAAGTGGATTTCAGCCCGATCCAGACAATTAAAAGAATAATCGCCCAGGTAAGGTATATCATATAATAATCCTGCGTATCCTTAAATCTCGTTTCTTTGATTTCCGCTTTCTCATACTGATCGATCAAGGAAAAAACGTTATCAAGAGCTTCATTGTCAGACACCCTGTAAAATTCGCCATCGCCTAGCTCAGCTATCTTCCTGAGATTGGTTTCATCAAGAGTGTTTTCTACATACCGTGTTCGTCCGAAAAAATCCTTTCCGAATGGCACCCTTCCTTCTTTTCCAATGGCGATAGTATAGATCCTGATATTAAACGATCTGGCAAGTTCCGCCGCGGTGATCGGGTCAATATTTCCAGCTGTATTATCTCCATCGCTTAATAATATCAAAACTTTTGATTTTGAATCAGAATCTCTCATCCTGTTAGTCCCAACTGCCAGTGCACTACCAATTGCCGTCCCGCGATTCTCGATCATATCAAAATCAAGCTCTTCAATATGTGCTTTTAAGAGGTCATAATCAAGGGTAAGGGGCGACAAGGAATAAGCATCCCCTGAAAAGATTACGATTCCTATTCGATCTTGAAATCTTCCCTGGATAAACTTAAGAGCCGTTTCTTTGGCAGCTTCCAATCGGTTTGGTTTGAAATCTTCAATCTGCATACTCTCAGAAATATCAATGACTAGCATAATGTCTATCCCTTCTGTCCATTGCTCAACTTTTTCATTGGTCTTCTGAGGACGTGCTATACTAATGATGATAAGTGCGAGGATCATTGAGATTAAAACATCAGGGATGAACCTCAGTAAACTTGCTGGCTTCCATTTCAAGCTACTTTTAGGCAATGCAATGAGTAACTTCTGTTTCAATCTGGCCTGGACAATATATTTAATTAATAGTACCACAGGTACTGCCCAGAGAAACCATAATACTTGCTTATATTCCCAGGAAAAATTCTGGAAAGTGGCGGGATAGAACCAATCAAGACTATACCAAACAGCAGGAAATAAACTTTGACTATCCATTTCTTAGTTCTTTAAGTCTTACATCATAGCGTTCAATGGAATATTCCAGGAGTTTCTCAAAATGTTCATGGAGTGGTTTCTCTTTAATATTACCATATATATACCGGTCGATAGACCTTAAATTTTCCTTAAGTCTTTGATCAGCATGCAGCCCGATCAATTCCTTGGTTGTAAGTTTTGTATAAGGTTCCATTTCTAACTTTTCCATATACTTTTTCCAGTCTCCCAATATATCCTCCGGGTCAACACCAGCCCTATTGTCCCGCAGTGCCTCTAATTTCAAATAAAACTTATTTACAAATCGCTTGTGTATTCTCCTCATAATGAGGATCCTGATCCATCTTGATAATCTTTTGCCAAAGAACATAAGCCCGATTAGCGCAGCCAAAAGTAATGCGCCGAAGATTATCATGAAAACCGGGTAATTAAACTTATCAGAGATCTCAAAAAAAGAAGTATTTTCTTTAAGTTTAACTGAATCAGGCATCTCCTGAATAATGTAGAATAAGATTAATAGAATCCGGCGAGGTATAAATTGCGGTGCTATCTTCTTCCTGCTTAATGTACACCGGCAATTGAAGATATTGTACAGAGTCAATTTCAAAAGTTGATAAATAATATATGACGCTATCAAAACTTGAAACACTGTCAGAGGTGGTCTGAAAATACTCCCTTTTATGATATTCAAAAGGTTGATAATCATGAGTTGAATCCGGAAAGATGATGTTATATGACCTTGGATACAATACCGATAAGCTATATGGTACTTCTTCCCCAATTTTCACAGTGTCTTTTAAAAAAGATCCTTGGATGGAGACCTCTTGTCCATGGACAGAGAAATAAAAAACCAGCAATAATGACAATATGCCTATTCTCTTAAACAAATCTCTTCGCTTTATTTCTAACCTTAAATAATTTTATCAGTTTCGGCACATAATCTTCATTGGTGTCTATAGAAAGATAGTTGGCATTTTGTTTACGACACAGGTTCTCAAGTTCAATCTTATTACCGCTAAATGTATTATGCAATCCTTGCCGAAAATTACCAGATGATGTATTCATCCATAGAACCTTGCCACTTTCCTTATCATATAATGGAACAATACCCAATTTGGGCAAGTCTGTTTCCCTTCTGTCGGATATATGAATGGCTACTAGATCATGCTTCCTTGCCAGTGCTTTCATATTGTTTTCAAACCCCTCATCTATAAAATCTGAGATAAAAATTACTATGCTCTTTCGTTTAAGCCGGTTTAAAGTATATAATATGGCCCGGCTAATATCTGTCTTAAGGGATTGGGGCTGTAAATTAAAAATCTCACTAAATATCCGATAAGCATGTTTAACTCCTTTCGTTGGCTTTACATACTTTTCCTTTTGATCGGAAAAACATATTAAACCCACCTGGCTTGATTCCTTTAAGGCAGATAACGCTAACACAGCACATATTTCTTTGGCGATCTGAATTTTCTGTTTGCCCTGGATTGCCAATTTCCTGTGAGGCACTAACATCCAGTACAAAAAAGACGGTTTGCTCCTTCTCTTCCTTGAAAGTTTTTACATAAGTACCATGTCCCTTCGCTGATACGTGCCAGTCGATCGATCGAACATCATCACCGTATTGATATGCCCTTACATCGTCAAATTCAAGGCCACTTCCTTTAAATACAGAGTGGAAGTTACCCTGCATATGAGAGTTGATTGCCTTCCTGACAGTAATTTCATATTTACGAAGCTTTTTGAGAAGCTCCTTCATAGGCACTTTTTATCTTTAAAATTAGAACTTATTTGAGTAATTTTCGGTCATGAAAAAAACTTTTTTATTAGTACTGATTATAGTTTTAATCAATTGCGTGGGCAAAGATAAGCCACCTGAAGGAATCATGTCGAAACAAGAGATGGTTTCTTTTCTGATTGATTTACATATTATGGAGGCTAAAATTACTACTGTCCGGTTCCCAAATGATTCCGTAAAAATCATTTTCCCCGAAATAGAAAAAGAACTTTTTGAAAAACACAATGTTTCTGATTCGGTATATTTCAAGAGCTATCAGTATTATCTTAATAATATGTTTGACATGGAAGAGATATATACAGCGGTGGTAGACAGCCTCAGCCTCAGAGAAAGAGTGTCAAGTAAAAAATGATCTGACAGGGAATGTTATATCCATCGAATTTAGAAGAAAAACTGGGATTTGACAAGATCAAACAGGCCATCAGACAGAAATGTATCGGGGAATTCGGACAATCGTATGTCGACAATATAAGATTCAGCTCGGATTTTGAACTGATCAAAAAATTACTCATACAGACTGGTGAGTTTGTAAAAATATTGCAATCAGGTCTGCCCTTTCCGGGAGGGGAATATCATAATATAAGTAAACATCTTATTAAGGCTTCAAAAATTGATGCTTACCTTTCTGATGAAGAATTTCACGAATTAAAATTAACCTTATCAAAGACTGAAGACTTATTAAAGTTTTTTAAAAAACACCAGGAACAGTTTGAACACTTAACGCTATTGACTGTTGGTGTATATCTTAATCCACAGCTTCTATTTACTATAAATAAAATCGTAGATGAAAGTGGAAAGATCAGAAACTCTGCGAGTGATGAGTTAATGAAGATCAGGAGTAAAATCCAGGAACTTGAATTCAAGGTTCGTGGAAAATTGGAACGCATACTAAAGAAATTTATCAAAGATGGTTATACAAGTGAGGACGTTAATATTACCATAAGAAATGGTCGGTTGGTCATTCCGGTTCGTTCCGAATTTAAAAGAGTTGTGGGTGGATTCATACATGATGAATCAGCAAGTGGTCAAACAACTTTTATTGAACCTTCGTCGCTAGTGGAATTGAACAATGATATCAGAGATCTCTATTATAAGGAAAAGCGGGAAATTATCCGCATCCTTATCGCGCTCACTGACATGATCAGACCGGAAGTTGATAATTTAAGAAAGTGTTACGAGTTTGTAGGGAAAATAGATTTCATTAAGGCAAAAGCACTATACGCCATTGATTTGAATGCCATTTTGCCGGAATTGGTGAACACAGCAAAAATTGAATGGTTACAGGCCAGGCACCCCATTTTATATATGTCCCACAAGATATCAGGGAAACCGGTAATTCCTCTTGACATAACATTAACCCATGAAAATAGAATTCTGGTTATTTCTGGCCCAAATGCAGGTGGAAAGTCTGTTTGTCTTCAAACCGTCGGATTGATCCAGTATATGTTGCAATGTGGATTGCTGGTCCCTTTAATGGAAGGGTCCAAAACAGGTATTTTCCCAAGGATATTTATAGATATTGGAGATGAACAATCATTAGAAAATGACTTGAGCACATATAGCTCCCACTTGATGAATATGAATAGTTTCCTGAATCTCGCTACAAGAAAGACGCTTTTCCTTATCGACGAATTCGGAACCGGGACCGAGCCTCAATTCGGCGGGGCAATTGCTGAGGCTATTCTAAAGGAATTGAGTAAAAAGAAATCATTTGGGATCATCACAACACATTATACCAACTTAAAAAAATTCGCTGAGAAGACACCCGGGGTGATCAATGGTGCCATGAGATTTGATATCAATAAAATGGAACCGTTATTTGAATTACAGATCGGCAAGCCCGGAAGTTCTTTTGCACTGGAAATTGCAGCTAAGATTGGGCTTTCTAATGAGATCATTCAGGATGCCAAAAAAGGCATTGGAACCTCGCACGTTAACTTTGAAAGATTGCTTGGGGAGTTGGAACAGGAAAAGAAAGAGTTTGAATTGCAAAAAAGAAAATTGTCATTAGAGGAAAATAAATACAATAAGCTCATAAATGAATATGAATCTTTAAAAACTGACCTGGAAAGTAACCGTAATAAAGCAATTAAAGATGCCAGGCGTGAGGCAAATGACATTATTTCAAGAGCAAACAAGGAAATAGAGAAAACCATCAGGTTAATTAAAGAGGCTAAGGCGGATAAAGAAAAAACCAGGATTATCCGGAAAAACCTGGAGGAATTTAAGGAAAAGAATAAACTTCCTGAACCACCAGTTAAGAAAGATATTATCAAAAAACCAAAGATAAAGGTAGTCCAGGGTAAAATTGAAGTAGGTGATTTTGTCAGGATCATGGACCAGGGCAGTGTAGGTCAGGTCCTGAATATCAAAAGGAATACTGCGGAAGTAGCAATTGGTGACCTGAAATCAAATTTAAAGCTTAACAGGCTGGA
Source organism: uncultured Cytophagales bacterium (assembly GCA_963820995.1). GTDB lineage: Bacteria > Bacteroidota > Bacteroidia > Cytophagales > Cyclobacteriaceae > JAGTVG01. Next base: position 221,291 of record CAWGCL010000001.1, read on the forward strand.
AAAGATCTCAAAGAAGGAATATACCGGACGTTCGGAAAAGGTTTCTGGAGTTTCTTCACGTGTTATAAGTTCTGATCTGAATGAGAAACTGAAATTTTTCGAATCTACTCTCGATCTTAGAGGAAAAAGAGCCGAAGAAGCACTTACCATTCTAAACCAATACCTCGATGAGGCATTGCTTCTAAGCATGAATGAGATCCGAATACTTCATGGAAAAGGTGATGGAATCCTGCGGGATGTTATAAGGGCACATTTGACTCAGATTGATTTTATTGACCGCTTTTATGATGAAGATGTTGAAAGAGGGGGTGCCGGGATTAGCATTGTCCACCTGAAATGAAAAGTCCCGTACCTGTCTTTTAGACCAGATACGGGACTTTATTTATTATATATCTATATCTTCTATTTAGTCAAGTTTGCAGTATATGCGCCACTTAAATCAGCTACCCTGCCACCAACCATTGCCGTAAGACCAGGATGTGAGAATGATATGCTCATTGAGTTCGTACTTACATTATTGATATTGAACTCAGCAACCGGAGTTACACTGGATAATACCACGATATCTATGGAAGAACTATTGAAAGCCCATGATGAGTTACTCTGAGTGCTGAAAAAATCCGGCATCCCAGCGGCACTAAATGATGTTGGTGCATAGCTGGCATCCGTATTGAAAGTCATTGTTGAACCATTCAGAATAGTAGGATCTACACCTTGTGGAACAGTAGCACTTTGTATGGTCCAGGTACCGCTCATTGTTTGCGCTCTTTTCTGCTGTTCAGTTAAATCTGTTTCCTCATTATCATTACCACAACTTGAGAAAAAAGCAAATCCCGCTATCAGACCAACGCTTAAAAATAAAAATAACTTTTTCATGTTTAAAATTTTTCTGGTTTATACCAATATATTGTATCCTTAATTTAATTAATTCCAGAATTATAACGAATAGTAACCCTGTTTATTTATAATTTTCAATTTTAATAAAATCAACAGCAAAGGTATATTCTTCTGGCTGATTTGAGGCAATTATCACTGTCTTATTTCCCAATATTGACTTAATCTCCTCAGAATACCACTTTTTATTCTCTTGATCCAAATTAGTTGTTGGCTCATCAAGTAACAATAAAGGGCTTGCAGAATATATCCCTATTGCCAGTTTCAACCTTTGTTTCATCCCTGAAGAAAAGTGTTTAATAAATTTCTCTTCATTTCCATCAAGCTTGCTATTATGAATAACATCTCGGACACTCATCCCGTCCCTTAGCGATTTAAAATTAAAATGAAATTTTAGAAATTCAATTCAAAGTTAATTCTTCAACCAGTTCGGTATAGGGCGCTACAAAATCTACCGACTTATAAAATTCGTCGGGAGGTATATCATTATCATTCTGAATATAGGATATCGTCCCTGCTGAAGGTAATGTCCAGCCAGAAATAATAAGCATTAAAGTTGATTTGCCAGATCCATTTGGGCCGATTACTGCAAGAGGGCTGCCTGTAGATATGGATTTATCTATATTCTTGAATATCCACTCTTTATTATATTTTTTGCCGGCTCCCTTAAGGATGATCTGCATGAGATCATACGTTATTGAATCCTTTCATGATGCCACGGTCTGAATTCCGGACGAAATTGACAATTTCATCTCGTTCTGTTGACGGTGACATTTCAAGTTCCAGGACATCAAGCGCTTTTGAATTATTAAGGCCTTTCAGATATATCTGCCTGTAAATCTCCTGGATCTCATTAATTTTATCATTGGTATATCCCCTTCTTCTCAATCCTATCGAATTTATTCCGGTATAGCATAAGGGCTCTCTTGCAGCTTTGGTATATGGTGGCACATCTTTTCTTACCAATGACCCTCCAGCTATCATAACGTGACGGCCTATTTTAACGAATTGATGAATAGAAGTAGATCCTCCAATTATTGCCCAGTCATCGACCTCAACATGACCTGCCATCTGCACGCAGTTTACGAGAATGCACTGGTCGCCGATAACACAGTCATGGGCGACATGCACATAGGCCATTAAAAGGCTGTTCTTACCTATAGTGGTCCTGTATCGTTCTACTGTTCCACGATTTATGGTAACATACTCCCGGATAACTGTGTTATCACCGATCTCAACTGTTGTATCTTCTCCAGCAAATTTAAGGTCTTGAGGAATCGAAGATATGGTAGCTCCGGGAAATATTTTGCAATTTTTCCCTATTCTCGCCCCTTCCATAATTGTAACATGAGAGCCAATCCATGTTCCCTCTTCAATAATTACATTTTTATGAATACAAGCAAATGGCTCAATTACTACATTGTCTGCGATTTGCGCTTCCGGATGGATGTATGATAATGGCTGGTTCATTTGTTTTTCTTAACAATACTTGCTAGCATCACTGATTCTGTTACTATGGTGTTACCTACGAAAGCCTGCGCCTTCATACGGGCAATTCCTCTTCTAATGGGCTCAAGCAATTCACATTTTAATATTAGCTGATCACCTGGGAGGACCATCCTTCTGAATCGGCAATCTTCAATTTTCATGAAATATGTCCAGTAGTCCTTTGGGTCTCCCAGTGCATTAAGGGCCAAAATACCACCAGTCTGCGCCAGGGCCTCAACAATCAATACTCCCGGCATAACCGGGTTTCCTGGAAAATGTCCCTGAAAGAAATGGTTCATTATAAGTTACATTCTTAATCCCTGCGACAGTTGTCTCATCAAGGTGAATGATTTTATCAACAAGTAAAAACGGTGCTCTGTGAGGAAGGGTTTCCCTGATCTGATTAATATCCATTACCGGTGGTAATTTGGGATTGTATGGTGGGATATTAATTGATTTTGGATCACTCATTTCTTTCTTAAGCTTCCTGGCAAAGGCCACATTGGACGCATGTCCCGGGCGGGCAGCAAGGATCTGGGCTTTAATTGGACGGCCAGCTAAAGCAAGATCGCCCATTACATCCAACAGCTTATGCCGTGCAGGTTCGTTTCGATATCTTAATTCAACATTATTCAGTATCCCTTCTTTCTTCACCTCTACTTTTGGCTTATTAAATAATTTTGCCAGGTAATCAAGTTCATTGTCTTCAACAACCCGGTCAACTACGACAATGGCATTATTGAGGTCACCTCCTTTTATGAGGTTATTTTTATATAACATTTCAAGTTCATGCAGAAAACAGAAAGTCCGGCAGGAAGCAATTTCTTTTGAGAACTGATTAAGATCTGTAATATTTGCATGCTGACTACCAAGGACTGGAGAATTATAATCGATCATTACCGTAACCCGGTAATCATCCAATGGCAAAGCTGCTATTTCAACATCATGTGCACTGTCCCTGTAAAATATTGGTTCCCTGACCTCGAAGAAATTACGTAATGCATTTTGCTCTTCAAAACCGACACTTTCAAGGGCATCTACAAACATTTTGGAGCTACCATCCATAATAGGGATCTCAGGGCCATCAAGTTGTATTAAAACATTATCAACCTGCATGCCAACAAGTGCTGCCATAGTATGTTCTACGGTAGCTACTTTGGCACCTTCTTTTTCGAGGGTAGTTCCTCTTGATAAGTCAACTACATTATCTACATCAGCTTCAATTATTGGTTTCCCCTCTATATCAATCCTTTGAAATTTAATACCATGATTTGGTTTAGCCGGAAGAAAGGTCATTTTTGCATTTACACCTGTATGAAGCCCAACACCCTCAATGGTCACCGGCTTCGTTATGGTATGCTGTTTAATATTCATAAATCTTAGGTCTAGTGGAATTACTAATATCTCAGTCGATAGATTGCTATTAAATCTAATTATTTGTATTTAAATTCAATTTATTTTGATCTTTCTCAGCTTTTTTTAACACTAATTAGGTACTGGAAAATTGAATTTAAATTATTAACCTGCAAGTATACGATTTTTCTAACTTTTGCACCACATCTTATTCGATACTTATTCAAAATCAGATCATAAGGTATTTAGCCATATCCTTCTAAGTATATCTGTTATTATCCTATAGCTCAATCTTTAAAAGAATTATATGAAAGTAAAATAATCAATTATGCAGGAAATAAAAGCATATTTGTCAACATGCTGATTTAGAAATATCTGGTTGCCCAGATTCTTATCCTTCCTGGAAATTTCTTACGCTGTCTTCTAACTTTAAGATCTTCTCCTGGAGTTCAGGCAATTTTTTGAAAACAGTAAATACCCGTCTGAAATCACCTACCGGAATAGCCGGACTTCCCAGCACGATCTGCCCTTCGGTTGTAATGGATTTTGTTATACCGGCCTGAGCGCCAATAGTAACTTTATCGGCAATATCAACATGTCCCGCAATCCCGACCTGTCCGGCTAAAACGCAGTTCTTCCCGATTTTGGTTGATCCTGAAATCCCTGCCTGTCCGGCTATAACAGTATTTTCACCAATTACCACATTGTGAGCTATTTGTATAAGGTTATCCAATTTAGCACCAGCTTTGATAATTGTGGATTCCAGTGTAGCACAATCAAGAACCGTATTTGATCCAATATCTACATTGTCTTCAATGACTACATTACCCAGTTGCGGTATTTTTTTGTATGTGCCATCTTTCTGAGGTGCATATCCAAATCCATCACTTCCTATAATGGCCCCTGCATGAATATGACAATTGGTGCCAATTTGTACATTCGTATAGATCTTAACTCCTGGATACAGAATGGTGCTATCACCTACTTTAACTCCATCTCCAATATAAACATGGGGATATATTTTAACATTATTGCCAATACTAACATTTTCACCTATATATGAAAAAGCCCCCCGGTAAACTTCCTCTCCTGTTTTACTGCCTTTCCCAATAAAGCTGGGTTCTTCCACCCCTACTTTAAGATAACTGACCAATTTATCATATTCTTCAAGTAAAATCGAGAAAGCAATGTAGGGGTCTTTAACCTTAATTAAAGTGGGTTTGATTTCTTTGACAGGTTTAAAATCATCTTTTACAATGACCGCAGATGCCTTAGTTTCGTAAATGAAATTTTCATATTTTGGATTAGAAAGGAAAGAGATACATCCTTCCACAGCATTTTCCAAGGTGCTTAAATTCTCGATGACAAGATTCTCGTCACCTATTATTTCTCCTTGAAGTAATCCGGCTATTTGTTGTATTGGAAATTTCATGATTGATCAAAAGATTCACAAAGATACACTTTTGGGAAAGCATAGATAATATTTATTGACAATTTTGCTAAGGGCCTTGATATTAGGTAAATCCGAAGCTGAAGCGATATCCACAATATCTCCGTTCTTCATTAATACATTTATCCGGGAATTTGCAAGTTCATAAGCCGAGTTACTTAATTTCCCTTCATTAACGAAGTAGGAAGCATCCTTTTTTGACAGATGGAACCTTTCCGCGAATATTTTCCTGAGTGAATTTACCTGGTTTTTGGGTACCGGTTTATTATAAATCCGGATCTTAAAAAGGTCTCTCTCAATCAGCATACGGCATAATTCTGAAAGGACCTGATCATCATGGTGCTTCCAAATTTTAATAGCTCCCCATAAGTCATTATCATCCAGGGATAAAAATGCTGAAAGGACCTCCGCGTTCGCCTGAAAATCTTCCAATGAATAATCGTTAAGAAGAAACAACATCAGAGATTTGTTCCTGGTCTCAAGTTTACCTTCTCCTGCAAGTTTTTTAGCCCTTTTGATTAGTTTTATTAACAAGGTTTCAGCTGCCACTGTAGTCTTATGCAGATATACCTGCCAATACATCAGTCGTCGGGAACTTAAAAAGTTCTCAATACTATATATCGCCTTTTCTTCAACTACAATTTCCTGATCACGCACATTCAACATTTTCAAAATACGTTCAAATCCAACCTTCCCTTCACTTACCCCAGTAAAGAAGCTGTCCCTGTTTAAATAATCTAAACGGTCAACATCCAACTGACTGGCTACCAGCTGACTTAAAAACTTTTTATGATAGGTTCCATTGAATATCTTCAAAGCAATGTCCAGCTTATTGTCCATCTCCATATTGAACAACTGCATGATCAATGCTGATATTTTTTCGTGCTCTATCCCCTTGATCAGGCTGAATTCAAGGGCATGTGAGAACGGACCATGTCCAATATCATGTAATAATATGGTGATTAAGGCACTTTCAAATTCGTCATCACTAATGTCAATCCCCTTGGCCCTTAAACTTGTCAAAGCCATATCCATTAAGTGCATAGACCCTATGGCATGATGAAACCGTGTATGTGTAGCTCCCGGGTAAACAAAGTCAGTTAAGCCAAGCTGATTGATCCTTCTCAAGCGTTGAAAATACGGATGTTCAATAATTCTAAAAATAATTCCCTCTGGGATTCTAATAAATCCGTAAATTGGATCATTAATTATTTTTCTTTTATTCAAACTTAAACTATTTGGAATTTTATACGGTAATATAGTAAGGAATTCAATATTAAGATAATTATGCAAAGATATACTATTTTATGGGCGGACGATGAAATTGACCTCCTGAAACCCCATATAATGTTCCTGGATAAAAAAGGGTATGATGTCACACCTGTCAACAGTGGGGCAGACGCACTGGATAAAGTTGAATCTGTAAACTTCGATGTGGTATTTTTAGATGAAAATATGCCAGGGATGTCGGGATTGGAGACATTAACGCACATAAAATCTATGAAACCCGGCCTTCCGGTAGTGATGATCACGAAAAGTGAGGAAGAGCATATTATGGAAGAAGCTATTGCGTCAAAGATTGCAGATTATTTAATAAAACCTCTAAATCCACACCAGATCCTGTTAAGTGTAAAAAAGATCTTCGATAATAAAAGACTGGTCAACGAAAAGGTTAATCTAGACTATCAGCAGGAATTTCAGAAAATCAGTATGGCAGTAAATGGAAATCTAGACCATAATGAATGGGCGGAAATATATAAAAAGCTGGTTTTCTGGGAACTTGAATTTGAAAACACCCAGAATAAAGAAATGACTGAGATCCTGAATATGCAAATGGCTGAGGCAAATAGCAACTTTGCCAGGTTTATTAAGGAGAATTACCAGTATTGGCTTGATGAGAAAGAAGAAGATAAACCCCTTTTGTCTCACAAATTGTTTGAAGCTAAAGTGCTTCCGCATGTTCAGAAAGGAAGGCCTACGGTATTCCTGATAATTGACAACATGAGGCTTGACCAATGGAAGATCATTGAACCTTATATTCTTGAATCCTTTAGGCTTGATACCTTTGAAACATATTACAGCATCCTTCCGACAACGACAGCTTATGCAAGAAATGCTATTTTCTCAGGATTAATGCCACTTGAGATGGCGAATAGACATTCAGATATCTGGGTGGGTGAAGACCAGGAAGGTGGAAAGAACAATTTTGAACATGATTTTCTAAATAGGCATCTGAAATCTAAGGGCATGAATCTAAAAGTGTCATATAATAAGATCAAAAACCTATCCCAGGGTAGAATGATGATTGATAACATCCCAAATATACTGCAAAATGATCTTAGTGTGATCGTATATAATTTTGTCGACATGCTTTCTCATGCAAGGACCGAAATGGAAATGATAAGGGAATTGGCACCAAACGAAGCTGCTTACAGATCAATTACCCGTTCCTGGTTTATTCATTCCCCTCTTTACGAGTCCATTAAAAGAATTGCTGATCAGGGAGCTAAATTAATTATTAGCACTGATCATGGCACCATCCGGGTTAAAAGGCCATTTAAAATTATTGGGGATAGAAATACGAATACTAACCTGAGGTACAAAGTCGGTAAAAATCTGAATTTTGATGAAAATAAAATTTTCTTTATAAGGGATCCGGAGTTACTTCATCTTCCTAAAATCAATGTTTCAAGCACATATGTGTTTGCCATGGAAGACCAATTCTTTGCTTATCCCAATAATTATAATTATTATGTGAATTATTACCGTGACACTTTTCAACACGGAGGATTATCACTTGAAGAGATGATAATTCCAATAATTTCCCTAAATTCGAAATAATCTTCAATTTTTTTTACATTGGAAATCTACTGCCAGACAATTCAGGAATTGCCTGAGGTATCGAAAAAAATAGTTAGCTACGGCAAAGAATATTCCGTATGGGTACTTAAAGGGGACCTGGGAGCAGGAAAAACCACTTTTATTCAGGAAGTAGCAAAGCAAATGAACGTATCGGATAACATCAGCAGTCCATCTTATGCCTTGATAAACGAATACTTAACCGCTGACGGGGCAACTATCTATCATTTTGATCTATTCCGGATCAAGACTCATATCTGAAGTTCTCGACTTGGGATTTGATGAGTACCTTGAATCTGGCTCTCTTTGTTTTATTGAATGGCCTGAAATTGCAGAACCACTTTTGCCTGAAAAATACCTGGAGATTTCAATATTAAATCCTGAAAAAGAATTAAGAGTCTTTAATATAAAAAAACATGAGTGAACAGCATCGATCTGGATTCGAAGAGTTAGCTCAAGAATCAAAGTTATATCCACAGGAATCTTTATTTAAAATAAAGAAACAGCAAAACAACCTTTACATAGGCATTCCCAAAGAGAATTCCTTTCAGGAAAATCGTTTGGCAATTACTCCTGACGGGGTAAATTTACTCGTTAACAATGGTCATGAAATCCGGATTGAAACCGGTGCAGGAAAAGAATCACGATTTACAGATAAAGAATTCAGTGATGCTGGAGCCAAAGTAGTCTATTCAACAGAAGAAGTTTTCAAAGCAGACATTATCCTGAAAGTGGAACCACCTACCATTGATGAGATCCAATATATGAATCCGGGAAAGGTGCTCATTTCTGCACTACAAATGGGAAATCAGACACCGGAGTATTTAAGGGCAATCAATAATAAAAAGCTGAAAGCACTGGCATACGAATTCATAGAAGATAAAGTCGGAGGAATGCCGGCAGTTCGGGCAATGAGTGAAATTGCCGGCAGTACCGTGATGCTGATTGCCGCTGAATATTTAAGTAATATAAATAATGGAAAAGGAATACTACTAGGTGGGATAACAGGGGTTCCGCCTGCTAAGGTGGTGATCCTGGGCGCAGGAACAGTAGCTGAATATACCGCAAGGGCTGCTTTAGGCCTTGGAGTAGATATCCAGATATTCGATAATAATATATATAAACTGCGCAGGTTGAAACATGCATCTGGGGCAACAGGTATTCACGTCCACTTTTAATAATGTGTTGCTATCAGATGCAATAAAACAGGCAGATGTATTGATAGGGGCCATGAGAATCGAAAAAGGAAAGATGCAAATCATCATATCTGAAGAAATGGTATCTACCATGAAATCAGGTTCTGTTATTATTGATGTGAGCATTGACCAGGGCGGGTGTATCGAGACATCTGAAATTACCAGTCATGATAACCCAATTTTTACGAAATATGGAGTAATTCATTATTGTGTTCCTAATATAGCTTCCAGGGTACCGCGCACTGCTACCACGGCTTTTAATAATATTTTTGTGCCTATGTTATTGCAGGCATCTGATGAAGGTGGAATTGACGGAATGATTTTTAACAACACATGGTTTATGAGAGGGATCTATGCATATAACGGATTTGTGACCAATGAACACATAGCCGATAAATTCAGTATGCCGTACAAAGATCTGAACCTGCTAATTGCTGCACGATTCTAATTGTATCATAATATACTTGATAATCCGATTAGATACTTGAGGGGATACATTAAAGATTTTGATAGATGCGGTTATTAATTACTTTCATTAAAGATCAGCAAATTCAGCTTCACTCTCACCTGGTTGTTTCGTTAATTTTTTGATTTTTATTCCAAGGAAACCAAAAAGAATGGTCATAAAAGGACTAATTATATTAAAGAAACAATATGGAAGGTAGGTAAGTGTTGCCACACCTAGAACGGATGACATATAAGCTCCACAGGTATTCCATGGAACAAGTACAGAAGTTACCGTACCGGAATCCTCAAGGGTACGGCTCAGGTTCTCCGGTGCAAGATTTCTTTCTTCATAGATTGATGCAAACATCCTCCCCGGAACAACTATAGCCAGGTATTGATCACTGGCGGTCAAGTTAAAGAAAACACAGGAGCCAGCTGTAGAAGCAATTAATGAACCAGTAGTATTCGCATAAGATATGATGGATTTTGTAATCCTCTTAAGAAATCCAGCGGCATCCATTATTCCCCCAAAAGTCATTGCACTAATGATCAGCCATATTGTATTCAGCATACCACTCATTCCTCCAGTTGTCAACAATTCATTAACCTGAACATTGGAAGTTTCTATGCTTGTAGTGGTATACATTGCTTTCATAATACCCACATAAGCCGATTTTACATAATCGTTGCTGATCCCTGAGATGCTGTGAATAATATTGGGCTGAAAAATAAGTGCAAATACGGCTCCCAGCAAGGTTCCTGCAAGAAGTGCAGGCAATGGAGAAACTTTTCTTATTATCAGAAAGATCACCAGCCCTGGTACAACGAAAAGAATCAGGTTAATATCAAATGAACCTTCAATAGCTATTAAAACATCTTCCATATTTGTTGTTGCACCACTTGTATCTGTCCAGAAGCCAATTACAAGAAATAAAATAAGGGATATACTCATAGAAGGCACTGTGGTAATGGTCATATATCTGATATGTGTGAACAGATCAGTTCCCGCCATAGCTGGAGCCAGATTGGTGGTATCAGATAAAGGTGACATCTTATCTCCAAAGTAGGCTCCGGATATAATAGCCCCGCCAACCAATCCAGTGGGATACCCAAGGGTTGTGCCTATACCCATCATCGCGACTCCTAAGGTGGCCACAGTAGACCATGAACTTCCGGTGGCTAATGATATTATGGCACTGACAATGCAGGCTGCAAATAGAAAGATAGCAGGGTGAATTATTTTTAATCCATAGTATATCATAGCAGGGACTATCCCGCTAATCAACCAGGTGCCTGCTAGAGATCCTATTAACAATAATATTAGGATAGAGGGAAGAGCGGCATTTATGGTTTTTACAATACCTATTCTAAGCTCCTTCCAACCTAATCCGGATCGTGTGGCGACCAATGCAGCAAATGCTCCTGAAATGATCAATACCATTTGATTGGATCCGGATAATGAATCATCGCCAAACACATATACATTAAATGCCAGAAATACGATAAGGAATAAAACCGGGATTAAGGATTCAATTAATGTTGGTTCTCTACGCTCATTCTTCGCCATGCAGGAGTTTTTAATTCAGGTTGCCAATATATGAAAAAAAATTAAAACTCCTCCATATCACTTAACTGCAGTTTAAGTGCTTTTACAGATATCTGGATCTCATAAACTGATAATGCTAGGGATATGATCAATAATATAAGGCTTACGCCAAAAGTATATCTGCCCGCTATTTGTTCATTGGCAAACAGAAGGAACATACATACAACACAAAGCAAAAGGCTCAGTACGCCAAAGGCTTGCATATTCCTTATCAGGATAACGCGTTTCCTTAAATTCTTTATTTGTCCAAGTATCACATCGTGTGGGTCCTCCTTGTACTTTGTATGCAATGTCCGTATCAATGTCGCCAAGGCGAGAAATCGATTAGTATATGCTAACAGCAAGAGCGATATGGCTGGAAATAATAGAGCGGGTGTAGTCAGGTTTATATCCATCTTTTTAAAATAAAAAATCCCACCTGCCTGCGGTAGGTAGGCTAAAGCGGGACTGATAAATTAATATTTTTTTCTAATTATATAGAAATACCAAGGAACGACATAAATGCTATTCCCATAAGTCCGGTAAGTAACATTGTGATGCCCAAACCTTTCAATCCATCAGGAACCTGTGAGTATTTCATTTTTTCCCTTATGGCAGCAATGGCAATAATTGCAAGGAAAAAGCCAATCCCTGAAGAAAATCCGAAAACACTTGCTTCAGCAAAACTATAGCTTCTTTGAGCCATAAATAGTGAAGATCCTAGAATGGCACAGTTAACAGCAATCAAGGGCAGGAATATCCCCAGTGACCCATATAATGCAGGGGAGAATTTCTCAATAACCATCTCTACAAGTTGTACCATGGCAGCGATTGTGGCTATAAACATAATAAATTGAAGGAATGATAAATTAATAGTGGAAAAATCTCCTAAACTGGCTGGAAGCCATTTTGCCAAAGCACCTTCTGATAATACATATTCATTTAAAATCCAATTCACCGGAACAGTAAAGGCCAAAACAAAAATGACGGCCAATCCCAATCCAAAGGCAGTGCTTACTTTCTTAGATACCGCGAGATAAGAGCACATGCCCAGGAAATAGGCAAACACCATGTTCTCTATGAAAATTGATTTTACTCCTAGATTAATTAATTCCATTTTTCCTCATTAATGTTGTTCAACATAACCACTTTTTGACCTCTGTACCCAGATGATCAGTCCTAGTATAATAAAAGCTCCAACTGGGGAAACCATCAATCCATTTGTAGGGAATGAACTCCATCCTATTGCATCAAAAACTGCAAATCCAAATAGTTTTCCGGATCCTAACAGTTCTCTGAAAAAAGCCACTGCTATTATTATCCATGAATAACCCATAGCGCTACCAAACGCATCCAGATACCGAATCATACGGTTTATTACCCATTGCAAATGCTTCTAAACGACCCATTACTATACAATTGGTAATGATCAATCCCACAAAAACTGACAATTGCTTGTATACATCAAAGGCATAGGCATGTAATACTTCATTTACCAGAATAACAAAAGATGCTATAATTGCCAATTGTACAATAATTCTAACTCGTACAGGGATTAGATTTCTTAACAGTGAAGTAAATAGACTTGAAAAGATCATAACAAATGTTACTGACAGTGCCATAACCAATGTTGGTTTTAACTGTGTGGTTACAGCCAGTGCCGAACAGATCCCCAATACCTGTATCGTAATGGGATTATCATCATTCAGCGGATCTAAAACAAACCTCTTCCGTCTTTTAGAAAGTAGTGGTTCTGATTTCTTCTTAGCAATCTCCTTTACCAGCGTTTCAGCCATTTTATCATTAATTTTTTGTATTCAACATAGATACTGCACCTGCTTCACCATTTTTAAGATTTTCAATAAGCGGCAGGTAACAATTTAAATAATCGATCATCATATAGTTCACACCCTTGGCAGTAATTGTAGCTCCCGACAAGCCGTTGATGTTATGATCATCTAATGATGCTGGCTTATTATTTTCTCCTTTCAGCATATTAACGGAGGCGATCTCACCACCATGCATCAAAAATTTTCTTCCCCGTATATCTTTCCTGAACTCGCTCTATCTGTAATTCGGGATCCCAAACCCGCTGTTTCACCTTTATGGTCAAAAACGATACCGGTAACCGTATTCATATCCGTTTCCAAGGCAATGTATCCCCAGATATCATTCCATAAACCCTTGCCATACATCGCCAGGATATAAGCTTCAATATTATCAGGGTTTCCTTCGGCATAAAATCTATATACTGGGTATAATCTATCCCCTGGTTCCTTTTTAAACTCCTTTTCTATATCAAGATCTTCTGCCTTTAAGGGCTCCCCTGTTGGTCCATTCTGCTCAACAGTTTCACCATCGGCATTTACAATGTATGAAGATATTCTACTATTATATACAGATACTATATCCGGAACTTGCTGTATATCCATGACTGCACTTAAAATTTGTCTCTTCTTAGCAAATTCCTCTGCCTTTTTTTGCGCTGGTCTCAATCCTACGGAGGCCAGAGACAATAATCCTCCCAGAATAATGGTAAGTACCAGTGAAAATAAAATTACGTATGTATTAGACCGTTGCACGTTGTAGCCTCCTTTTTTTATTTGCTTTTACAATATAGAAATCAATTAGTGGTGCGAATGCATTCATTAACAGTATAGCAAGCATAATCCCTTCCGGATATGCCGGATTTAATACCCTGATCAAAACAGTTAATATACCAATTAAAAATCCATAAATCCACTTCCCGGTTTCTGTTTGCGTAGCTGTCACAGGGTCTGTGGCCATAAATACTGCTCCAAATGCAAGCCCCCCTGTTATCAGGTGATAATGTGCAGGCATCTCCATAAAAGGATTTGCACCAAAAAAGTTAAAGATTAAGCCCATAACATATGCCCCAACAAATACTGAAAACATGATTTTACCACTTCCAACCCGTGTAAGCCATAATATTAAGGCTCCAATTAAGATCCATGAATGTTGAGGTTTCACCAATTGAGCCTGGAATAATACCAAAAAACAAGTTTTTCAAGGAATAAAATCCCTCCTGCCAGGCATTTGCAAAATCCCCAAGAACGGTAGCAGATCCTTCTGTCGCTGCAGCTACAGCCAGAGCAGTAGCACCCGAATAACCATCTATTGGTACCTGTTCGCCAAGATAAGTCCAGATTTCCCCGGATATCTCCTGCGGATAGGCAAAGTAAAGAAATGCCCTTGCAGTCAATGCGACATTAAATATGTTCATTCCTGTACCTCCAAATACCTCTTTACCTATAATCACAGCAAAAGCTGTTGCCAGGGCCACCTGCCATAAAGGAATGGTTGGAGGAACGATCAGGGGTATTAACATCCCGGTTACCAGAAAACCTTCTGCAATAGGATGTTTTTTTATCGATGTGAAAATAAATTCAATCCCTAGACCAACGGTATAGGATACAATAATGATGGGCAATACTACCTTAAATCCAAGCCAGAATTTTAACCAAAAGCTAACTTCTTGCCCAATAGCAAGAAAATGCTGATGACCTACATTCCACATCCCAAAAATCGTGGCAGGAACCATTGCTATTACTACCGTGATCATTAATCTTTTCAGGTCAATGGCATCCTTTACATGAACACCCCGCCCCGAAGTGGTTGTGCCCATTTGAAAGAGAAAAGTTTCAAATCCTTCAAATACCCAATAGAGCTTTTCAAATTTGCCTCCCTTTTCGAAATTTGGCTTAAGATTATTTACTAAATCTTCTAAAAACTTCATTTATTTAATTACTTAACTATTTTGTAACAATTCTAATCCATCTCTGACGATCTGCTGAATGTTGTGTTTCGAAACATCAACAAATTCACATAGCGCGACATCTTCTTCAATGACCTCATAAATTCCTAAAGCCTCCATTTCATCATAATCTTCAGTTATAATGGCTTTAAAAAGATTCGTGGGATATATATCCATTGGTAAAACTTTCTCAAATACACCAGACAACACAAATGCTCTTTTATCTCCCCGGGTATTTGTATTTAAGTTATATTCTGTTTTTTTCGGATTTAAGAAGGACAAGAGACCAAGTGCCCGATGAAGACTCAATTCTTTAAATGTAGGTTTAAACCAGCCGAGCAATACAGGCTTATTGCCTTCCTCTAGAACAGTAATCTGATTGTGATAGAATCCCAAATAACCATCTTTTGCAATCTTTTCACCTGTAAGTGCATTTCCGCTTACAACTCTAATGTTGTCTGATAACAAATTATTTTCCAGGATTTTCTTTATTCTTGTTCCAGTTCTGACTTTATAATACTGAGGATTTTTTACTTCAGGTCCTGTCAAAGCAATTACCCTTTCTGACTCGTATTTACCTTCCATAAACATTTTCCCTATTTGAGCAAGTCCAAAGGGAGTGGTAGTCCAGAGAATATCACCCTTATTAATAGGCTTAATATGGTGTATCTGAATTCCTACGTTTCCTGCTGGATGCGGGCCTGAAATTTTATGGAGATTGATATCCTTGAGCTGAGAAAATACTTTTGAAAACTCAGCATCGGCATCAATTGTTAAATGCAATTGTCCTGCAATAAACTTGTTTAATATATCAATTCCAGTTTGGATATATTGTTCCTGCCCTTGATAAATAAGATCATAATCCGGAGCAAGAGGGCTTGAATCATACCCTGAAACAAATATATCTCTTGGCTCATCTTCCGGGTTTGCTATTTTCCCATAAGGGCGTTGAATAATATTTGGCCAGATACCACAATCACACAATATCCTGGCAACTTCCTGTTTGGATAATCCATTAATTTCAGATGATGAATATTTTTTGGCTGGAGCATATTTTATATCCTTATCAGCCAGGATCCTTACTTCTAGCAGTTTTCGTTTTTCACCTCTTACAATCTCAGCAATTTCACCGCTTACCGGAGCAACATATTTGACCTTTTCATTTTTCTTGCAAAAAAGAATGGGCGTGCCAGCTTGTACAGTATCTCCTTCCTTAACCAAAAGTTTGGGACGTATGATGCCTATAAAATCCGTTGGTTTTAGGGCGTAAGTTTCGGGGGGGAAATTTCTTCAATTCTCTTAGCAGCTTTTCCTTTTAGATTTATATCAAAACCCTTTTTAATCCTGATAGTTTCAATCATTTCTTAAGCGTATTCAGTTTTAATTTGGCACAGCAAAAATAACAATTTTTACTTCAAAACATATTTATAGAATAACTATATTAAAAATCAGTTAATAATTGGTTATACTAATGAAAATCCAGACAATTATAGTTTTAAGGAAAGAACCTTTTTTTCAACCTTTTCCATTAACCACCTCGGGGTAGAAGTAGCCCCACAAATACCTATCAAATCACCTTCCAAAATCCAGGATTCATCGATTTCTTCCTCGTTTTCAACAAAATAGCTCCTTTCATTATTTTGGTTACATATTTCAAAAAGCGCTTTTCCATTGGAACTTTTCTTGCTGCTAACAAAAATGATCAAATCATGTTTATTTGAGAAATCAATTAAATGAGGCGCCCTATTACTTACTTGACGGCAAATACTGTCATGCGAAATGAACTTAGATTCTGAACCATTTCCTATGGCATTTACCTTTTCTTCAATTTCTCTCACAATTCTATAAAATCCATCAGTACTCTTTGTGGTCTGGCTGAACAAGGTTATCGATTTCGTAAAATCAATTTTATCAAGATCTTTCTCAGAGGATACAATAATCGCGTTGTTTTTAGTTTGTCCGTTTAGGCCAATAATCTCTGCATGCCCTTCTTTACCGTAAATCACGATCTGTCCAGATTCTTTTTTTACACGCTCATGCGAATCTTTTATCCTGTTTTGTAATTTTAAAACGACCGGACATGAAGCATCTATAATTTCCAGATTATTTTCAAGAGCCATTTTATAGGTTTCCGGGGGCTCACCATGGGCCCTGATAAGTACCTTACAATCACGCAGTTCTTTTAAATCCTCACGGCTAATGATTCTTAAACCCTTATCGTATAAGCGCCTAACCTCCATATCATTATGAACAATATCACCCAGACAATAAAGGATATCCTCATTCTCCATTTCATCCTCCGCCATCTGTATTGCAAACTCTACACCAAAACAAAATCCGGAATGCTTATCAATTGTAACGTTCATAGTAAAAAATGATTTTCAATCGTGTTATAAGGATTTATGACCTTCAAAAATAATCCTTGTTACAGCAAATTCATATCGAAACAGGATATTTTGTGAACTTTAATGCTTCCGGATTTTGATAACTAACAATCTTTCACCGGGCATGGTATCGGCCCCCGTTTAGGTTGACTCCTTTTCTTTGGCTGAGAAGATGAGCACCCAATTATTGTTGCTGAGAAGATTAGATAGATAACTACCTTAATGATATATTTTTTATTCAAGATATCTATATTACTTTTACCTTACAAAGATAACATTTCTTTATTATCCTAATCTAGATTAATAATACTGAATTATGGAAAACAGTAAAATGGGACAAGCCGAAAAAGTTTTGAGAGATCTTGGAAAATCTATTGATGACCTCTTTTCAAAGTCGAAGAATTCTTCTGAAGATGTAAAAAAAGAATTTGATGAACGCATAGAAGAACTTAAAAGAAACAAAAAAACACTCGAAGAAAAGTTCGCTTCTTTTAAAGAAGAGCATGCTGATGAATTTGAAAAGTTTGAAACAAAATTGCAAGAGGCAACAGATGAAGTAAAGGAAGCCTTCGATAAATTATTTAAGAAGCAGAAAAAAGAATAGCCCCCGATTTTTGTGATCTAGGTCGGTAACCGCATAGTAATTCCAAGGTAAGGGATTAAAAGGATCAATTTCAATTTAGCACTAAAAACACCCTGTTTTTTCATATCGAAATTGTATTTTTCTTACAGGTTAAGAGTATAGAAGAAATGTATCCGATTTTGTACTAAGATCATCCGGATAGTTGATTTAGATCCGAAGCGCCTAATCCTAACTGGTTAAAGGGATATTAGAATTATTCACTAATTAACTAAAAGAACCTGATTTTTACATTAGATCCATAGCGTAATCCTACCTGCCTGAGAGTATAAAAAAAAGGATTATATCCGGTCTAATACGAGTTGTATAAGTTTATCAACGGATACATTATAGTTTTTGGAAAAGCTTTTCCTGACTCTATTAGCAATAATGGCATTCAAACATAAAACTTCATGCCCTAACATGTTCCCCAATCCATAATATGCAGAGGCTTCCATTTCGAAATTAGTAAGCCAGAAATCATTTAAATGAAAGTGGATCAATTCGTTAAGGAAAGAAGGGTGCCTTGGCTTTATACGTATCTCCCTTCCTTGCGGGGCATAAAACCCGGGCGCGCTTAAGGTATTCCCAGATGGCATATCCCAGGCTATCTTTTTCTTCAAATTCTCCGAACATTTACAACAATACGGCATAAAATTAAGATCCAGCGTCTCTTTTAATGCCTTACTTACTTCAACACCGGTTTTATCCTGTGGAAAATTATAATATGCGAAAAGATTGTCCAGCCCAATTGCGTAATCTGAAACAAGGTGTGTTCCTAACCGAATATCGGCCTGAATACTTCCTGAGGTTCCAATTTTAATAATAGTTAATTTCTTTTTCTTCTTTTTGATTTCCCGTGATTTCAGATCAATATTGAAAAGAGCATCCAGTTCTGTTAACAATATTTCGATATTATCAGTACCCATTCCCGTGCTTAATACTGTAAGTCTTTTTCCCTTATATAATCCAGTATGAGTAATGAACTCTCTTTTATTCATCTCAAAATCCAGTGAATCAAAAAATTTGCTGACACGGTATACACGACCCGGATCTCCTACGGCAATAATCTTGTCGGATATATCTCCTGCTTTCAGGTTTAGGTGGTAAACACTCCCATCTGGATTGATAATAAGTTCTGATTCTGCGATTTTGCTCATATTAAACAATTACGTAAAGATCCAATAACTAAACATTTACTGGTTTTGCTGGATTTCCAAATACCGTAATATTATTATCAACATTTTCAACGACTACTGATCCGGCCCCAATTCTTGCCTTCTTACCTATACTTATACCTGGTACGACAATAGCTCCTGCCCCAATAAAAACCTCATCCTGGATCTTTACACCGGCTCCTATAACTGTTCCTGCTCCAATCTGAACAAACTGACCAATATTTACATCATATCCAATAATTACGCCTGCATGTATGAGATTGTGGCTTCCTATTTCACAATTGGCTCCTAAAACTGATCCATCATCAATAAAATTGCCATGAGAAATCTCAGTGGATTTCGAAAGGCTGGCATTCTTATGAATGGCATTGACGGGCATAACTTTTCTACGCTCCTTAAGCATTTTCACAATACCTTTTCTTTCGCTATTATCATCTGTGGCAACGAAGGCTTCACATTTTTGACCAATATATTTCAGATATCCGTCATCCTCAGTATTCCCAAGCACTATAACTTCATCGATTTCTTTTCCCTGAAATTCATCACGATCATCTAAAAAACCAAAGACCATCAAATCATGACTTCTGAAAATCTCATAAGCAGCCATGCCAATTCCACTGGCACCAAAAATAATCACAGGTTTTTCCATAACTAAGAGGTAAAAATCAAATTTACATTAATAAATATTCTACCCAAAATATCAACTATTTATTGTTGCTTATACCTGAAAATTCGAGTAACATAATGATTATCATATAGTATCCAGAAAGTAAAAAATCCAATATAGCTGATCTTATACCTTTCAAGGGTCCCGAAGTTCGGAGTTGTATAGGCAATCAAAATAGCAAGGATGACAATGTAAAAAGCCATGGATAACTTCCAAGGAGATATTAAAGTGATTCCCTTTTTGAGAATGCTTCCTAACTTCCCTATAAATAACAGCAGGAGGATAAAATTTAGGATTCCGGTTGCTATGGCGAATATGTTGACGCCTTGCCAGGGTAAAGGCATAAAAAGACCGCCAAAGAGGGACAGAGGCAGGTTAATTATAAATTTTAATAATGGACTTTCAATTTCAACAAACTGAATCGATTTCCCTGTTCCGGACATCTGCTTCATTAATTCATGGTTTTCCTGGATCACAATCATTATTCTTCCTGGTTGAAAATTTGGGTGGCTTAACATAAGAACAATCAATACAATTATTACTCCAAGAAAAAGAAGGTAAAGATTACCGGATCTTCTTGAATTCGGCAAAACAGTTCTATAGAATAATGCCGGGAAGAAACACAAAGCAAGAACAGCTACATAATGATATTTTATGCTCCATAGAACATATAGTAATACTACTCCCAGAAGGAACTGCAAGAAACTTAGTTTTCTGGTTTGAATGTAAATAATGAAAAAAGCCATAATTACAGAAAGGCAACACCAAGCAATGGATTCTTTTAAAATACCAGATGACCAGAAGACAAAAGTTGGAAAATAAAGAAAAGATATGATTGCAGGAATTTTTGCCATCGGATCAAATCGAATAATCGTATTGGTCAGGAACCATGAACCTATAAAACTAAGCAATGAAAAATAGATGCCGGTAAGCCAGTAACTTCCTGATGTTAGTATATAAAAAACAGATACGATCTTTATAAAAAAAGCAGATCTGGGTTCTCTTAATATTGGGAAGAGTTCTAAAACCGCATCATCAGGTTTTCCAATTAATGATACTAAATCCAGAAATGTTCTACCCCCTGATTGAGTTAAATAATTAGCCACTTCATGATAAACCAATGTATCACCCGATGCGTAGTAGTAAAAATATACCACACCCAGTAATACACCAGAAAGCAGTTTTGCCGGTAATGCGATTAAAAAATGAATTTTTATTGGTGAATCGGAAGCATTTCGGTAAGCGATTGCGACAACCGTAACAAGCAAAATAATATTTACAACTAGAATCAATATTACTTAAGGATTATTTAAAAGGATATCTGTTCCGATGTTACAATTTAGGCACTTTTTTTTATTACAATAAGAATTTGATAATTCAATTAGTCCCTGGGACTCGAAAGAACTTACGGGTTGAATTCCAATTTTTGTCCAATTACGTATAATGTGGTTGTTTTCAGGGGGAATCGATTCCAGGATTTTATTGGCTTTCAATAAATAATTTAGATTTTTCAAATTCCTGGCACAGGCAGAAAGAATAGGTACATATGTATTTATCAGTACATTATGAATGCTGTCCTTTCCGATTCCAGATAATTTTTGTTTGGACCGCTTTCCAAAATCATAGTGATGCTGCCAATATGAACTTTGTTTGATTTTAAAAAGGTTAATTATTTCCTTTGCCGAATCTGATCCAATTATCGTTGAAAAGATCTTGTCCATTTTACCCAGAAGTTTGGCTAGCTGCGCTATACGTATTGTAGGAAAATTCTGAGGCCTTAATCGTAGAAATCGCCATTGGTACCTTTTAAGGAAGTTCAAATTCAATGAATATTTATATTGGAGGAATAAATATTCATCTCTAAGTTTTTGAGAATAGGCATCATATACTTTGTCTAGAAAGCCGGCCATCCCGAATAACAAAGCTTCTGTCTGCAACCTGTCTCCCCTGTGCCTCGATAAGATAGAGAAAGGAAGTAGCTTTGGACAGTAGGAACATATTATCCTGGTTAACCTTAAAGCCAAAATTTCTGAGAAGCACGCGATACGAAGTCTCCTCCCAATCTTTTCCTGTTTCAAGAAAGATCTTGTTGACATCATATGCCTTCCCATCCAGGCGTTCTGTCATTGCTTTGTCGATCATAGAGAGAATAGAAATGTTTTTAACATTTGAAAGGTAAGCGTGACAAGGGTAACCTGATCTTGGGTAAATAAGGCATGTATACTTTTCCAGTATAGCTGGATTTACTTTGTCATACAATTCAAGTGTAGGGATGGGGGAGTTATCATTCCTGCATACTTCAAGATCATTCTCCCATACTACATGTAGGATTACCTTATTATAATCAGGATTGGAAGAATGATCATGGGCATACCAATGGGAAGATTTAACATGAATCTCCACACTTCCAGCCCATTCCATATCACCTATCCTGATCTTTGATTCCATAAAATCGGGCCCTGCATGAATATTCAAATATCCCGGGTGTTTTATCACAATACTCTCTCCAGTGGTAGTTGTTAATTGGGCAATATTAAAGTAGGAATGTTGCCATAGAAATGACACAAAATTTTCATCAAAGAACATAGCTGGTTTTTTATATAAAGATAGCAGGCTTATGGAAAAAAATCAATAATATTTATCCAACAATGCTTCCATTTCAGATTGTATTTCGAGGCTTTTACCCCGGGCTGCCTGATCGAAATCTGCACCATCTGAAGCATAGATTATGCTACGGGAAACATTTACGATCAACCCCACAGTTTTGTTGATGCCAAATCTAGTAACTTCATCAAGATTCCCTCCCTGTGCTCCTACTCCGGGTATCAACAGGAAATTATCCGGTACTATTTTTCGAATACTGGTTAATGAAGAAGCCTTTGTTGCTCCAACCACATACATGATCTGGTCGCTATTTCCCCATGCGCTTGAAATATCCAAAACCTCCTCATATACATAACCCCGTTCTGTTTTTAAGGTCTGAAAATCCTGGCTCCCTTTATTTGATGTTAAAGCTAAAAGTATAGCCCACTTACCAGGATATTTCATGTAGGGATCTACTGAATCCTTTCCCATATACGGACTTAAAGTAACTGCATCAAAATTATAAAATTCGAAAAACTCTGATGCGTACATATTGCTGGTGTTTCCTATATCTCCTCTTTTAGCATCGGCAATCAGGAAGATGTTTTCCGGGACATAATCGACGGTTTTCTGCATACTCTCGAGTCCTGCAGGCCCCAGGGTTTCATAGAAGGCAAGGTTTAGTTTATAGGAAATGCATAGATCATGGGTAGAATCAATGATCCGTCTATTAAATTCAAAAACCGGATCCTCAGAATTCTTAAGTTCTCTTGGTATTTTATTTATATCCGTATCAAGTCCCACACACAGGTAGGATCGCTTTATTTTGATCTGCTCAAAAATGTCTTGTTTTGTCATTTAATCAGCGGAGGTCAATTTCTGTAATACCCGGATATTTCGAGGAGTCAAAGACAAATTCTTCATCTTTGGCGTTATAGTTGCCATCAAATTTGGCAATGGAATAAAGATATGTATTCCCTGTTTTGTCAAATAATTTCCATCTGAAAAGAGAATTATCGTTTTTCTGTATCCAAAGTCTAACCTTAAAAAATGGTTTGTCCTGGTCATCCGGAATCAGATCGATTACATTATATTCGGTATTTGATAATATTTCTTCTTCAAGGAATACATATTTATATCCTTTTTTATAAGCCAAAAATATATTAGAAGGAGTCATTTCTTCATCTTCCGGGAAGTAATAGTCAATATTTACTTCATTAACATCTTTTAAATAAGTCCACATTGTTTCCCCATCATTATAGACTTCCTGCTCACCGAGGTCCAACTTGAATTTATCACCTTTTACAATTATATCACCTGAAAATTCTTCATGAATATTCTCCATTTCATTTTCAAGAGTATATGAAAAGCTGGCATAAAAGGATGGCATATTTTTATACTTATCGCTCATAGCATCAAGTATTTCCAAAGCCTTCTCGTCATATTGTCCATATGAAAGGCTGAAAGGGCCTAAAAAGCCAATTAAGATCAATAATTTCTTATTCATTATATTTATCTAATTATTATTCTCATCTAAATCCCGCAATTTTTGTTCCAAAGCATATTCATCGGAAACTAATACTTCACGGGCTTTGGATCCTTCAAAGGGTCCTACTATACCGGCTGCCTCCAGTTGATCTATCAGTCTACCGGCCCGGTTATATCCCAATTTCAATTTTCTTTGTATCAACGACGTGCTACCCTGCTGATGCAATACGATTAATCGGGCTGCATCTTCAAAAAGTGCATCCCTGTCAGTCAGATCAACATCACCGATCTCTCCACTTTCATCCCCTTCGTATTCAGGTAACAGATAAGCTGAAGGATATCCTCTTTGGGATCCCACAAAATCACATATCCTCTCCACTTCTTTAGTATCAATAAAAGGACTTTGCAGCCTAAGAATATCTGAATTAATAGACAATAACATGTCTCCCATACCAACCAGCTGATCTGCACCTCCAGTATCCAGTATTATCCTGGAATCCATCTTTGAGACCACCTTATAAGATATCCTGGCAGGGAAATTCACCTTTATAGTACCTGTAATTACTTTTACATCAGGCCGTTGAGTTGCCAGAACAAGGTGTATGCCTATTGCCCTAGCCAATTGAGCCAACCTTGCTATGGGTGTTTCTATTTCTTTACCAGCAGTCATCATTAAATCGGCCAATTCATCAACCACCACAACTATATAAGGCAGATATCGATGTCCATTTTGAGGATT
Source organism: uncultured Cytophagales bacterium (assembly GCA_963820995.1). Lineage (GTDB taxonomy): Bacteria > Bacteroidota > Bacteroidia > Cytophagales > Cyclobacteriaceae > JAGTVG01. The sequence goes on from CAWGCL010000001.1 coordinate 245,996, forward strand.
TAATTTTCGTCTGACGAATTTATCATTATACTCTTTTAAATTTCGGCACTGGGCCTCCTTTAAGAGGTTGTACCTGGTATCCATTTCAATACATAAAGCATTCATTGTGTATACCACCTGCTTTGTATCTGTAATGATAGCCTCTTCACTTCCTGGCAATTCGGCAAGAAAATGTCTTTCTAATTTATTGTATAAGGTTAATTCAACCTTTTTCGGATCTACCAGAATAAATTTTAACTGTGATGGATGTTTTTTATAGATCAAAGAGGTTAAAATAACATTAATGCCCACTGATTTTCCCTGACCGGTGGCCCCGGCTACAAGTAAATGAGGCATTCTTGTTAGATCTGCAAGATATACTTCGTTAGAAATGGTTCTACCTAAAACGATTGGCAGATCATATTCCGTATTCTGGAACTTCTCTGTTGCAAATACATTTTTTGTAGTAACCAGGGTTTTATTCTTATTTGGAACTTCAATACCAATTGTGCCTTTTCCAGGTATAGGTGCAATGATCCTTATTCCAAGCGCGGAAAGACTGAGGGCGATATCATCTTCAAGATTTTTAATTTTGGAGATCTTAACGCCAGCGTCAGGAACAATTTCATATAGAGTAACTGTCGGTCCAATAGTCGCTTTTATGCTGGAAATACCAATTTTAAAATTAATGAGTGTCTCAACAATCTTATCTTTGTTCTGCTCAAGCTCTTCCTTTGTCACTTGTCCGCCACGCACATCATAATCATTCAAAAGGTCCAGAGTGGGGTACTGATACGTCCCCAGGTCAAGAGTTGGATCATAATTCTCGAGCTTATCGATTGCCTTTTCCTTGTTGTCCTGCTCTTCAACAATTAATTGAACGTCTGGTTCCATTTTTTCTGATCTTTCAGGCGGGAGAACCGGTTCCTTTTCTTCAGCATATTCATCAGACAAGGTTAATGTAAGGTCCTTATCATTCTCTATATCCAGCGACTTTAATCCAACATCATCATCATCATTTTCATCGGGCCGATTGTTCTCCTGGATTTCCTCCTGGGGCGAGGTGTATTCAGGGGGTTGATTTTCAGCAGACTCAAATGGCCTTATTTCATCATCTGTTTTGGAGAACCTTGTTTTCAACTTACCGAAACCGATCAATTCTGTTATATTAAAAAAGTAGATAATAAATACCAACAATGATAAAACGAGGAATAAATAAGTCCCCCAACCGATTAAGGCATGGAAAAGAAGGGCCAGTTCATGCCCGAAACCTCCACTCAGGATATCTGAACCATCAAATGAATCAGATTTTATTGCAGTATATCCAAACAGTAAGCATAACCAGAATGTGAAAAACGCAACAAATTTAAATGATTTATAAGCTGGAAGGAGGTCAATTTTTGAAACAAGCTTGAAACCAAAAATAAATAACAATGGCGGAATGAAAAAAGCAGATATTCCAAACCACGCAAATATGAAATAGTGAGCAGCTACTGCTCCAACTACACCTAGCCAGTTCTCCGCTTCAAGCCCAGAATTTTTAAGCCCGGTTGTCATCAGTGCCTCAACCACACTTTGATCAGCTTTCCCTGTAAACAGGAAGGAAATGAAAGCTGTCAGAAGGAAAACTGATGTGGCGAAAAGAAAAAAACCAAGAGATAATTGGAATCTCCTGTCTTTTAAAAAACCAAAACCAAATTTGAATTTCCTTTCCCTGGTTTTATTTTTTCTTGGTGAATTTGATTTATAGGTATTTTTCGCTGCCATTTAGTTCACAAAACTACAAAATAATTGAAACTAAAAAATGATAAACAAATCTAATCGAAATTCCTGTCTACTAGTGCTTTATTAATGCTTTTAATAAGAGCTGGTCCTTCATATATAAATCCAGTATATACCTGTATGAGAGTGGCGCCTGCTTCTATTTTCTCAATGGCATCCTTTGCATTCATGATTCCACCTACTCCGATAATTGGGATATCCCTATTTAACCTCTCCTTTAAAAACCGAATTATCTCTGTCGACCTCTCACGCAAAGGTTGACCGCTTAAGCCTCCATTGTCAATTTTTTCTAGCTTCTTATAATCTGTTTTCAATCCTTCCCTGGATATGGTCGTGTTGGTAGCAACGATTCCATCCAGAGCCAGACTATTGATAGTGTCAACTATATCAATAAGGTGGTTGTCTGTTAGATCGGGAGCAATCTTTAGTAGGAGCGGTTTTTTATGAGGTTTTTTATTGATTTCTTCCTGAAGTACTTTTAGCAATTCCTGAAGTGGTTCCTTTGATTGTAAATCACGAAGGTCAGGGGTATTTGGTGAACTGATATTTACCACAAAATAATCGACATAATCGTACAATTCATTCAGGCAGTATAGATAATCCTGTGCGGCATTTTCATTTGGTGTTGTTTTATTTTTACCAATATTACCTCCAACAATGATCCTGGATTTTTTACTCTTCAATTTATGAATCGCCTTCTCAGTCCCCTTATTATTGAAGCCCATGCGGTTTATTAACGCCTGGTCTTCGATCAATCGAAACAGCCTTGGTTTGGGATTTCCCGGCTGAGCTTTTGGGGTTAAAGTTCCAATCTCAATAAAACCAAAACCGAAATCATTAAATATATCAATTAGATTAGCATCCTTATCGAAACCGGCTGCAAGGCCAATTGGGTTTTTAAATTCAATTCCAAATACATTTCGAACCAGAGATGGATCATCAAAATTGAAAATCATATACCTGAGCAATTTTGTAATACCCAGAAAATAAAGGAGTTTTAATGCTTTTACTACAATGGAATGAACACTTTCAGGAGGGATAAGAAAAAGTATTGGCCGAATTAAATTTTTATACACAACGATTTATTTAAATATCAAATTAATGCATGCAAAATAATACCCTGAAAATCATAAATTTAACTTCTTGGATGAAATTCTTTTATTACCTGCTTCAAATAATCCCGGTCAAGATGTGTATAGATTTCCGTTGTTGTTATAGATTCATGCCCCAGCATATCCTGAACAGCCCTTAGATCAGCTCCCCCTTCAATTAAATGGGTAGCAAATGAATGCCGGAAAGTATGTGGGCTTATATTCTTTTTCAATCCCGACAGATCTGGCAAGCGATTTTATAATGGTAAAAATCATTACCCTCGTTAGCTTTTGTCCTCTTCGATTTAGAAAAAGGGTATTTTCATGACCAGTTTTAATATCTAAATGAACCCTGATCTCCTTGGAATAAATTTTTACATATTTCAATGCTTCCCTTCCAATTGGGACCAGTCTTTCTTTATTCCCCTTTCCAATTATCCTTAAAAACCCTATGTCAAAGTAAACATTATTCAGTTTCAGGTCCACTAATTCTGAAACCCTGAGGCCGGAACTGTATAATGTTTCCAGCATAGCCCGGTTTCTCATTCCTTCATCAGTTGACAGGTCAATAGCGGCAAAAAGATCTTCTATTTCCTGGTAACTTAGGATATCGGGCAGTTTTCTGCCAAGCTTTGGCCCCTCGATCAACTGGGTAGGATCATGGATCATGATGTCTTCATACACCAGGTACTTATAAAATGCTTTCAAGCCAGATAATATGCGAGCCTGTGAATAAGCAGTCATCCCCAGGCCATTAATATATTCCAGGAAATCCTGCAAATGCTTACTCGTAATCTCAATTGGCGATATATTAATATTGGAGATTTCTATAAACTGTTTTAGCTTTACTACATCATGCAAGTAGGCATCGATCGAATTTTCAGCGAGACTTCTTTCGAGCTTCATGTAATTTTGAAATTGTTTTATGTAGAAATCCCAACTCATATAATACTCTAAAATAAGCATCAGGATGAAAATTATCATTATAAACGGACCAAATCTCAACCTCCTTGGGAAACGGGAGAAAGAAATTTATGGTGGGGAGAAATTTGAAACCTTCCTTATTGAGCTCAAAAGTGAGTTTAAGGGAATTGATATTGACTATTTTCAGTCCAATGTTGAAGGGGAACTTATCAATAAGATTCATGAAACAGGTTTCGACTATGATGGCATTATCTTAAATGCTGGTGCGTATACGCATACTTCAGTAGCCATCAGGGATGCTATAGCTGGAGTTACAACCAGTGTTATTGAAGTACATCTGTCAAATGTATATGCCCGTGAATCCTTCCGTCACGAAAGCCTGATCGCTCCAAAATGTATTGGATCGATCTCAGGACTGGGAATGGAGAGCTATAGGTTGGCTATATTATACTTTTCTGGAAAAAATTCGTAATTGATCCGTCTGTTATAAGAATATTTAATTTTAGCTTTGCCAAAAAGTATGATTAACTTCAAGGAAACCGCATCAGTTACCATCATCCTGTTTTCAATAATTGATATTGTTGGATCCATTCCTATTATCATTGACCTTAAACAAAAAACAGGAACCATTCAGTCAGGTAAAGCAACCATTGTCGCGGGAATTATTATGATTGCTTTTCTGTTCCTGGGGGAATCCATACTTCGCCTTTTTGGAATAGATGTTCAATCTTTTGCTATCGCAGGTGCGATCATTATATTATTGATCGGTTTTGAGATGATCCTTGGGATTACGCTTTTTAAGCATGAGCATGCAGATCCCGGCACAACTACAATTGTTCCGATCGCATTCCCTCTGATTGCCGGTGCCGGAACAATGACAACTATCGTTTCGCTTAGGGCAGAATTTCAGGTCGTTAATATTCTCCTTGGGATAGCCATTAATTTAGCACTGGTATATCTGGTTTTAAAATCTTGTGTTTGGCTGGAAAATAAAATAGGACGTGGCGGCTTTATAATTATTCGTAAAGTAATGGGCATTATACTTATTGCCATCGCCATCAAATTAATTAAAACCAATTTAGTATTGCCATGATCACGATATATACTGATGGTGCAGCAAAAGGAAATCCGGGACCAGGGGGCTATGGAGTTGTTTTAAAATTTCAGGGACATCGGAAAGAATTATCACAGGGATATAAGTTAACGACAAATAACCGGATGGAATTGCTCGCTGTAATAACGGGATTGGAAGCCATAAAAAAAGATGGATGGGATGTTTTAATTTATTCTGATTCGAAATATGTGGTGGATGCTGTAGAAAAAGGATGGTTATGGCAATGGGAAAAAAAAGGATTCAAGAATAAAAAAAACATAGACCTCTGGAAACGGTTTATCCCATTATACAAAAAACATAATGTGAAGTTTAAATGGTTAAAAGGGCACGCCGGTAATCCTGAAAATGAAAGATGTGATCATCTTGCGGTGCAAAGTGCTGAGCAATCAAAATTGATGAATGACCATGGCTATCTTTCTGAAAATTCCTGATAGTGGCAAACCCCTTTTTTGAATTTAAGAAATTTAAAATCGCCCAGGAAAAAGCTGCATTTAAAGTTACAACAGACTCCTGCATACTGGGAGCATATGTCAATACCCTTAATCCGGGTTCTATTTGTGATATAGGAACAGGCACAGGAGTCATTGCCCTGATGCTCGCTCAAAAATTTACGGATGCAAAAATCGATGCTGTGGAAATTGACAATTTATCAGCTAGACAGGCTCAGGAAAATGTAGATTCAAGTCCTTGGGCTGAAAGGATCTCAGTTATCAACGAAAGTATTCAACATTTTTCGGATTATTCCAAAAGAAAATATAGCCTTATTGTTTGTAATCCTCCGTATTATGAAGATTTCCTCAAGTCTAAGGATCATCGAAATAACTTAACAAAGCACAATATCAAAATCTCAATAAAAGAACTGGCCAAATCAATAAATAATCTACTAATAGATCACGGCCAGTTTTATACTATCTTACCCCCCTTTTCCTTTAATAAATTACTATTTGAGCTTGAAATGTACGATATCAGGATATTTGACAAACTGGATATTTACTCAAAATTGGAAAAACCATTGTACCGTAATATAGGTGGATTTAGCAGGAAACCTACTTCTATTATTAAAAACACACTATACATCTCTGATAAAAATGAAGATTATTCAGACAGTCTTAAAAAACTTCTTAGAGATTATTATCTGGCATTTTAATTTCCCTGGGATTTTCTTCTTTAACTTCTATGCCTGAAGTTTTTAGTCCTTCCAGGATAGGCTTGTATATTTCCTCTTTAACAGGTATTTGAACTCCTTTTAACATTATTCTATTTTCAAGTATCAATTTTGCCGCTATCCCTACTGGGAGTCCTACTGTTTTCGCCATCCCGGTATTATCGGCATCTTCTCCCGTTGCAATCATATATGCATTGATCACATTTAATTTATCGCCTTCAAAATATTCAAATTTATGCCACATAACAACCATATCAAGGTCCGTTTTATTCAAGGCCCACTTCTTTTTAAGAATATGTTCCAATATCAGGGCTGGCGAGCCTTCAGACAAACCCACTGGTTCATTGTCAAACATTCCCAGCCACTTCATTTTGAACATTTCCGTAGAATTGAAAGGCAGGTTGATATAATGGGCAAGCTTCAGCTCAACAGAATCAAATGGATTATATGACAAAAATGAATTTATAAAATCTTTGTGGGTCATTTTATCCACATTTTCCATCATATAATCATCAGCTGTAGCGCCTAATTGAACAAATATATCCCAGGCTCTGCAGAATCCTGGTCTCCTGAAAGTTCCACGATAAAGGGTTTTTATCCCTTCGAGTCCATATAAATTCATATACTGCAATGAATCCCGGTTTGCGTAACCTTCGAAATATCCGTACCCGGGTATATGTACCATTTCAGTTCTTCTGAAAACCTTATGATAAGGTATATATTTATATTTTCCTTCCTGTAAAAATTTAACACCACCCTTACCTGCGAGCACAACATTTCTGGGATTCCATGTGAACTTATATTGCCAGGGATTTTCATCCGGATCCGGTGCCAGTAAACCACCTGTAAATGTTTCAAAACTTCGCATTGTATTCCCTGAATTCCTTATTTTATCAATTACAGACATAGCGGACATGTGATCAATTCCTGGATCAAGGCCACATTCATTTAAAAAAATGATCCCGGCATTTTTTACTACATTTTTTTTTTTTTTCCTTGTTCCCTTTCGTTCAGTTACGTATTGCTTCGAGCGAGGATGGCTGAATGCCATCGGCGCCGCTGCCGCCACCCGTGTCACCGCCCCGCGCGCCGCCGCGGCCGCCGCTCTCGCCCTCTCACGCTCACTCTCACCCAGACTCCCACATCTCAAACTCGCTCTTTTCTGTCTCACTCTTATTTCGTTCGCTGCATTTTCAGACTAGTTTGGAGGCGGAAGGGTCGAGCGAGGATGGCTTGAATGCCAACGGGCGCCGCTGCCGCCACCGTGTCACCGCCCCGCGCGCCGCCGCGGCCGCCACTCTCGCCCTCTCACGCTCACTCTCACCCAGCCTCCCACATTTCAATCTCGCTCTTTTCTGTCTCACTCTTTTATTTGTTCGCTGCATTTCAGACTAGTTTGGAGGTGGAAAAGGGTCGAGCGAGGTATGGCTTGAATGCCACCGGCGCCGCTGCCGCCACCCGTGTCACCGCCCCGCGCGCCGCCGCGGCCGCCGCTCTCGCCCTCTCACGCTCACTCTCACCCAGACTCGCACATCTCCAACTCATCTTTTCTGTCTACTCTTTTTTGTTTGCTGCATTTTCAGACTAGTTTGGAGGTGGAAAAGGGTCGAGCGAGGATGGCTCGAATGCCACCGGCGCCGCTGCCGCCACCCGTGTCACCGCCCCGCGCGCCGCCGCGGCCGCCGCTCTCGCCCTCTCACGCTCACTCTCACCCAGCTCCCACATTTCAATCTCGCTCTTTTCTGTCTCACTCTTTTTTTGTTCGCTGCATTTCAGACTAGTTTAGAGGTGGAAAAGGGTCGAGCGAGGATGGCTTGAATGCCATCGGCGCCGCTGCCGCCACCCGTGTCACCGCCCCGCGCGCCGCCGCGGCCGCCGCTCTCGCCCTCTCACGCTCACTCTCACCCAGACTCCCACATCTTCAATCTCGCTCTTTTCTGTCTCACTCTTTTATTTGGTTCGCTGCATTTTCAGACTAGTTTGGAGGCGGAAAAGGGTCGAGCGAGGATGGCTTGAATGCCATCGGCGCCGCTGCCGCCACCCGTGTCACCGCCCCGCGCGCCGCCGCGGCCGCCACTCTCGCCCTCTCACGCTCACTCTCACCCAGACTCGCACATCTCCAACTCAGTCTTTTCTGTCTCACTCTTTTTGTTTGCTGCATTTTCAGACTAGTTTGGAGGTGGAAAGGGGTCGAGCGAGGATGGCTCGAATGCCACCGGCGCCGCTGCCGCCACCCGTGTCACCGCCCCGCGCGCCGCCGCGGCCGCCACTCTCGCCCTCTCACGCTCACTCTCACCCAAACTCGCACATTTCAATCTCGTTCTTTTCTGTCTCACTCTTTTTTTGGTTCGCTGCATTTTCAGACTAGTTTGGAGGCGGAAAAGGGTCGAGCGAGGATGGCTCGAATGCCATCGGCGCCGCTGCCGCCACCCGTGTCACCGCCCCGCGCGCCGCCGCGGCCGCCGCTCTCGCCCTCTCACGCTCACTCTCACCCA
>CAWGCL010000002.1:0-395000 GCA_963820995.1 uncultured Cytophagales bacterium
AGTACAATAGAATATTTCCCTTTAAATACCTAACTTCAATAATGCATCGGGTATAAAGCTGTTGGAATTATCAAGTTATGGAAACAACTTCACTTATCATTTTCTTAATTTTATATATCGTTATCATTTTTTAAATAACCCCGAAAACATGAAAAAATTAGTTTTACTGATACTAATAGCTCTGGTATCTCAATCAACTATCGCTCAAAAGAAAATCTGGGATGAAACCTGGAAGAAAAAGATAAGCGCCTGGAATGGTGGCGAAATGACCGCTTTGGAATGTTTATCCACTGGGGAACATATGCCCTGGCCGGCCGGCATGAATGGGTGAAAAAACATGAACGGATTCCCGATGAGTGAATACCAGAAATATTTTGACAATTTCAATCCGGATCTATACAATCCATCAGAATGGGCAAAAATGGCCAAAAGCTGCAGGGATGAAATATGCAGTGATCACATCCAAACACCATGAAGGATTTACCCTGTTTGATTCAAAATACACTGATTATAAGGCCACCAACACACCTTATGGAAAAGATGTGTTGAAAGAGTGGGTTGATGCATTCCGGGCTGAAGGATTGAAAATTGGATTTTATTATTCGCTGATCGACTGGCATCATCCCGAATATACCATCGACAGGGTCCATCCCAAAGAGTGCAATACCCAGGAAGAGTATGATGAACTCAACAAAGGACCGTGATATGAGTGTATACAGGGAATATCTGAAAAACCAGGTACGTGAGATTCTGACCAATTATGGAAAAATCGATATCCTGTGGCTGGATTATTCATTTCCCGGAAAATTTGGAAAGGCCGGGATGACTGGGGATCAGTTGAGTTGATGAAAATGGTCAGAGAGCTGCAACCCGGAATCATCGTCAATGACCGTGCCGATCTGAAGGATTATTGCGGGAGGATGGGATTTTACCACACCGGAACAGTTTAAAGTGCCCGAATGGCCAACATATGATGGTAAAAAAATTCCATGGGAAACCTGTCAGACTTTTTCCGGTTCCTGGGGATATTACCGCGATGAACATACCTGGAAAGATACCAAGCAATTACTCGTATTGCTGATCGAATCTGTAAGCAAAGGCGGTAATCTGTTGCTTAAATGTGGGCCCAACCGGAAGGGGAACCATCGATTACAGGGCAGAGAATGCCTTGAATTCCATGGGAGAATGGATGAAATACAACAGCCGATCCATTTATGGATGACCCAGGCGCCGGAATCATTTCAAGTTCCGGATCATAGCCTGCTGACCTACAATCCGAAAACCAATCGATTATACATTCATTTACTGGATTATCCGTTGCAGAACTTCACATTAAAAGGATACAAAGGAAAAATCAAGTATGCTCAATTTCTTCATGATGCTTCAGAAATCAGGATCACTACGCCCCGTGGGCACTGGAACCAGTCGGAAACTATCTGAAAACGACATCAATCTGAGATTACCGGTAAACAAACCGCCTGTTGAAATTCCGGTGATCGAGTTGATTTTGGACAATTGAACAATTTACATGAGATAACGTTTGATGCATTCTTTTTTGCCTCCAACAGAATATACCTTTTATTGTAAGCCCTTGATCTCAGGTTTGAAAACCTTAATAAAGTATAAGAGTAGATGTAGGCATATGGCACTTGTACAGCTTCTCTTCGCTTCTTACGTAAAATTAATCAACCCTTTACAACCTGGTGTTTTTTAACAAAATCAGGATCCAGATCCACACCTAAACCCGGACCGGTTGGGACTTTGACCAATCCATTTTCACTTCGAAGTGGAGATGTTTTACATTCAAATTCCACTCCGGTTCTAAATCCTTTAAACTCATGATGATGTAGAGCGTTGGGAAGCGCTGAAACAAAGTGCATCATATAAAGAAATCCCAGATCTCCACCAGACATATGCGGAGTACACTTTTTCCCAACCGCATTTGCCATTAATGCCACTTTCATTGACCGGATCATTCCACCGAAATAATTGGTGTCGGGTTGAACGATATCCAGGCCGTCGTTTGCAACAAGCCAGCGAAATCCATGAAGACTGTATTCCTGTTCACCACCAGCAACCGGAATGGAAAGCGCATCTGTGACCATTTTTGTCTCCTCATACCAATCGAAAGGAACAGGTTCTTCAAAAAACTTATAATCGATATTCTTCCAATAACTTCCCTACCCGGATGGCTTCTTCCACAGAATAAAACCCATTTGAATCGGCATAAAGAACCATCTGATCACCAAATGTTTTTCTGACAAGCGGGATAATTTCTTCCGTTCGCCCTGGAGGGCCAACGGCATGCATATCCCTGGTCATAAACATAAGTCCCCCTACTTTAATCTTAACAGCCTGGGCGTTATATTCCGCTACATCTCTTTTTATCAGCTCAATAGATTCCTCAACAGATCTTTCCCTATATTCAGTTGCCTGATAAACTTCAACTTCCGGATGATGGATATCACCAATCAATTGCCCCATAGATTTCCTGGAAATATGTCCCATCATGTCAAGAATAGCAAATTCGATGGCGGCTAAGGGTACACCCAGTGCTAATCCGGATAACCTGAAGTTGAGTCTGTAGATAAATACTTTTTCCAGTATCAGATCGAGGTCGCGTGCATCCTTATTTATGAAAAATGGTTGTAAATCGTTGGTAAATATTGGGTATAGTGATCTCAGCTGACCACTGTGACCGACTGAAATTCCTTCTGCTCCATCTTTCGACCGAACTCGGCATAAAAAACTATTTTCGTAGCGGAGTAATTCGAGTGTTTCAATTATTACCGGAGAATTAAACAATTCTTTTTTAAACACAGGCTGTTTAAGTATTTGGTCTAGCCTTTCATACCTATTCTGTACTTCATCTAAGCATGTGGGGAGCTGTCTTCCCTATGGAAGAAAGTGGCAATGTTGATGCCAATCCTCCGGCCAGGGTAGTTGATAAAAATTTACGTCTATTGATATCCATGAAATATGGTATTTAAATAATTGATTAAGGACTAAGGTTTATTCATTTCGAAATATCTACATATTGGGAGGAAAAATGAATGTATGTAAAACATTCCGGTACATGTGAATCCCAGACTCCATGCGGGCTCCAGGCCCAACCTCCGGAATCATTAGCTGGCAGGGGCTTCCTTATATTGATTAAAGCGGGAAAAATCCATGCGCCAGGTATCCTGATCCTTTGGCGGAAGACTTCGATTATCTCCCAAAGTCAAGGCCTTCATACCTGACCATGGCAGGGCTATTTCCACGGTCCACCCCCGATCCCGATCCTTGTCATTATTAATCGTACCGTCACAGTAAACAGCACTTTTTAATCCGGGGAAGTCCCAGTTCCAATAACCGATACGTGGCCCTCTCGGATGTGGCTTATAACCCACACCGTGAAAGCGCTTTCTTCCCTTTTGATCAGGGCTGAATTCTGGTATTTTATCATATCCTCCACTTTTATACGATTCTTCCCAAATAAAAAATACTTCGTAGATGGTGCCGTACGAATTAATTTCAAATTCGTAATAGGCATCCTTTCCCGCAATGAATAACTCTACATCATTGTCTTTGTAGATCTTTGCATCTCGTTCTGTCAGTGTAGCCTGTAGGTTTGGTTCCTCTATCCAATACGCCACATAAAGAAATTCTTCATCCCACACCACAGCAGCCCTGGTATCATGGATCGTCTCAGCACCTGAAATCAGATCCCTGAACCGGGTTGATTTAGGCACAGCCTGCCAGATTTCCTCATCAAGTTGTCCATCAATCTTCGGTGCTGATGAAATCTTGTGCGCTGTATAATGAGGTATTTCTTCTTCATTACATGGAGGATATGCTACCAAATCTCCTGTAGAATTTGTGCTTATTTTTTTAGTCAATTCAGTTTTTTGATCCGCTAAATCGCTTCGATTGATCTTTTGAAGTATTGTCTTTACAGCAAAAAAGGATCAATGCTATTAGAAGTAGTTTAAAATTCATATTATCTGGCATCAACTCTTATCATACCTAAAGCATCCGTTCCAAACTCAAACCTTCTTTTTCCACACATTGGGCATCGGTATTTGGTTTTCTTTCGTAAGTGGGCTTCGAACTTTTCCATTTGTGAGTCTGTGAAAGGAATTGCTTATAAATTGATTTGTGAAATAAAAGGTAAAAATATTTGAAAAAAAATGAAGATACCAAATCTTTTAATATAGACTATTCGCACAAGAAATGATTACAGAACAGAGAAACGGTATGGATAAAATTTGAGTTCAGGTAGTCAGTACTTTGAGCTTCTCTCCGAATTGCTCCAGCAAGGCATCAAAACAAGTTTCAATCTTATTCACATAGGAACCACCTCCAGGCGGCAGGGAGTTGTTTACATATTCATTCCGGATATCATCCACAATTTTTTCCATCCTGTGCATTTTAAGTAATCGCATATTGGACCTCATACTATGCCGGATCTGCCTGAATTCATCAAAATTCTCCTCTTTAAGGGATCTCGCCAAACTAATCTTATAGGTCGAAAATTCCCCGAGCAACAGATTAATAAGCATTACATACTGGGTAGGCACCTCCCCATACAAATAATCCACGTCTGAGAAATTAATTAATTGATCCGTATCAGATACCTGATCCGATTCAACCTCTAATTTTGCCGTTGATGGTGTACTTGCCTCACGTAACATTTCCTGGATCTTTTCGATCATGACTTTCGGATTGATCGGCTTACTGATATAATCGTTCATCCCCGATTTCGAAATGGCTTTTATGGCCATTTCTGATATATCTCCTGTTACAGCCAAAATCGGAGTATTTTTATTTGCCAGGATTTCGATCTCCCTTATCTTTTCAGCCGCCTGGAAGCCATCCATAATTGGCATTTGAAGGTCAAGGAGCACCACATCATAATGGTTCTCAGCAAACAACTGGACAGCTTCCTCTCCATTAGAGGCAATATCAAGTTCAAACTTCCAGAGGTCAGCGTATCCCTTCATCAGGAATTGATTGGAAGAAACATCCTCTGCATACAAGATATTTAAGTTCTGTATTTCATTTGTAAAGGTATCTAGGGCCTCATCCTTTATGGCAATTTTATCCTTGTCGACCACTCCAAATGGCAATTCAACTTTGAAGGTAGAACCGGAATTCTGTTCACTTGAAACTGAAATATTTCCACCGAGAAGTTCTATTAACTGTTTTACAATGGTTAGCCCCAATCCTGTTCCCCCATATCTTCTGGAAATATGGGTCTCCCCCTGGTGAAAAGGTTCAAATATGGAATCTAATTTTTGGGGAGAGATACCAATTCCGGTATCACTTACCTCGAATTTTATTCTTATGGTATCTTTATCTTTATTTAAAAGGTTTAAATCTATACTGATTTGCCCCTGGTCGGTAAATTTCTGAGCATTACTTAAGAGGTTGTTCAGGATCTGTGTTAACCGGCTGTAATCTCCATTTACGTAGGCTGGGATTTTTTCATCGATGTTTAGTGCCAATTCCACCCTGGAGCTATCAAGTTGAAGTTTGTAACTTTCGAATATATTCCAGATAAATTCTTTCAGGTTAAAATCAATATTTTCAAAGACAAGCTTCCCTGCTTGAATTTTTGAGAAATCGAGCAAATCATTGATCAATCGCAACAAATTATCTGATGAAAATTTCAGGGTATTGATCAATCTCAACTGGTCAGGATTTGGATTCTGTTCAAGCAAAAGATAAGTCATGCCGATAACGACATTCAGAGGTGTCCTTATCTCATGACTCATCATGGAAAGAAAATCTTCTTTCGCATTTAATGCTTCTTCGGCCATCTTTCTTGCCCTTACGAGCTCTTTGTTTGTCCGTACCGCATCAGAAATGTTTCTAACGATGCCTATGGCCTCATCCTCAGTAATGGCGATGATCCTTGCTTCATAATTATTTACCCGCCCTTCTTCCTCAAGATCATATTCACAGAGTTCAACCTTTTTATTCTGGAATGACCGTTGCAGGCATTCATAAACTTTCAGATACGCCTTTGAAGGAAATGCATCTTTCATGTTCTTCCCTTCGAAACTTTTAATATTAAAGGCTGAATAGTCGGCCGATTCTCCTGCCATTACCTCCAGAAAGTCACCAAGTTTGTTGAGCCTGAAGAACAAATCCGGAAATGCATCGAATATGGCTTTGAAATTGATCAATGCATTTCTAAGCCTTTCATTAGAATTGATTTTCTCGGTGATATCGGTAACCGAACAAATAATCCTTTCAGGATTCCCGCCCTCATAAAAAATCTTCCCTCTTGCTAAAACCCAAAGTGTGACCCTGCTCTTATGATTCATTTCAAAGGTTTCTTCAAAATAGGTCTTGCCTTCCTGAACATATTGTTCAATGACATTTTTCAGAGCTTGCAGGTCTTTGGGATTTACCAGGCGGTCTATGAAAAACTGTTCATCTATATGATCACCGGGACTATAACCTAATAAACTTTTCAGGCTATTATCAACGAAAAGCTTTTTATCATTAAATGAATAATCCCAGATCCCATTATGTCCAGCCTCTACAGCAAGTTGATACCGGTCGCGGATCTGCTCTAATTCCAATTGATAGTTTATGCGATCCGATATGTTTCTTAAGTTAGCTATAGATTGAACGAGCCTTCCTCTCGAATCAAACTCACGTTCAAGGTGGACTTCGACCCATACCAGGGTTCCAGATTTCTGGGTTATTCTGAACCTGTTCACAAGGAATTTATCGCGGTGCCGTAAACTTTGTTTCCAGATCAACTCAAATGGCTTTCGGTCTTCTTCGTATATAAAATGGCCAAACTCCTTCTCATTAATAATTTCTGTTGGCTTATAGCCCATTAACTGGAAGCATGATGGGCTTATATAGATTATCCGGTTGGCCGAATCCAGTTGCAGGATAACATCCCTTGACTGGTTTAGGATTTTCTTATAGAAATTCTTATCCCTGCCTTGCTCTTCCTTATCCTTTTCTTGGTTAGTTTTTTCTAAATTAAACCAGAAATATGTTCGATCTTTAAATTTTAATTCATTGACCTGGATTGAAAGTTTAATCTCTTTTCCAGAAGGTGACTTATATTCAGCAGTAAAAGTGAAGGTTTTATTTGGGACAGCATGGCCTGTCATCCGACCAAAAAAGGATTTTAGTACTGGTAATAATGCTTCTACTCCTTCATCTACTACCTCTTTGGCAGTACATTCCAACAATTCTTCAGCACGTTTATTAATTTCCAGTAATTGGCCCGTTGAATTCGTAATAATTGCTGCGCCTTGATTCGCTTCTATGAAAGAAGTAAAATCAATCATTCAAAACTAGTCTAATAAAATTATACATGCTGACCACTAACGGTCAATTGTTATTTATTATGTTATTCTAATATTTATCTTACCTTTTATGATAAAAAAATATGTCTTTCTCCCAAGTTGAAAGATAAAGAAAAATATAAACTCCGCCGAATAAAAACCTTTATTTTTTTGGGAACTACCAAACAGCAGGCTTTAATTTTCTTCTTCTTTTCAAAGGTATTTACAGCCCATAATTAGAGTTGAATACGCTGAATGATTATCTTTGCGGAAATTCACTCCATCTGAAATGAGTAATAAGAATTCATATAAACGATATACAGTAACTGCAGCCCTGCCTTATGCGAATGGCCCGGTACATATTGGCCACCTCGCAGGAGTATATATTCCCGCTGACATATATGCCCGTTATCTCAGGTTGAGAGGTAAGGATATCCTTTACATTTGCGGATCAGACGAACATGGTGTCCCAATCACCATTCGTGCAAAAAAAGAAGGAATTAGTCCACAGGAGGTAGTAGATAAATATCATGAGATCAATAAAAAGGCCTTTAATGATCTGGGCATCAGCTTTGACATATATGACCGGACATCATCACCGGTTCATCATGAAACTGCTGCGGATTTTTTCAAAAACCTATATGATAAAGGAAAATTCGAAGAGAAGGAATCTGAACAATACTATGATGAGAAAAGCGAACAATTCCTCGCCGACCGATACATTATCGGTACTTGTCCTACTTGCAGTTTTGCAGAAGCTTATGGCGATCAATGTGAACAGTGTGGATCATCATTAAGCCCTTCTGAACTCATTAATCCCAGGTCGACGCTTAGCGGTGAAAAACCCATACTAAAAGAAACAAAACACTGGTATCTCCCACTCGAAAAAGATGAGAAATGGTTGTCCAAATGGATATTAGAGGATCATAAAGAATGGAAATCGAATGTCTATGGACAATGTAAAAGCTGGCTTGACAATGGCTTGCAACCCAGGGCCGTTACCAGAGACCTTGATTGGGGTGTTCCTGTTCCACTTCCAGATGCTGAAGGAAAAGTCCTTTACGTCTGGTTCGATGCTCCTATAGGGTACATTTCAGCAACTAAAAAATGGGCGAAGGACAATGGCAAAGACTGGGAGCCATATTGGAAATCAAAAGATACACGTCTCATCCATTTTATTGGCAAGGATAATATTGTATTTCACTGTATAATATTCCCTGCCATGTTAAAGGCCCATCAGGATTATATTCTTCCCGATAATGTGCCGGCCAATGAATTCCTCAACCTGGAAAACAATAAAATTTCTACTTCAAAAAACTGGGCAGTCTGGTTACACGAATATCTTGAGGAATTGCCTGGCAAGGAAGATGTGCTTCGATATACCTTATGTGCCAATGCTCCGGAAGCCAAAGACAATGACTTTACCTGGAAAGATTACCAGGCAAAGAATAACAACGAACTGGTAGCCATATTAGGAAATTTTGTCAACAGGGCTCTCGTTCTCACTCAGAAATATTATGAGGGTAAGGTGCCAAAGCGATCTGAACTGTTTGATTTTGATCTTGAGGTTTTAAATAAGATTGATCAGGTCCCTGTGAAAATCGAAAAGGCACTGGATCAATTCAAATTCAGGGAAGCACTGAGCCAATACATTGAACTTGCCAGAACAGGTAATAAATACCTCGCTGATACTGAACCCTGGAAGCTGATAAAGGATAATGAAGAAACGGGTTGGAACGATACTTAACCTGTCCTTACAAATTGTGGCTAAGCTGGCTACTTTTGGTGAACCTTTCCTCCCTTTCAGCTCGGCAAAGATATTTGACATGCTAAATATTGATCCTGTTGGATGGGAAGATGCAAAAGAAGAGGTAATCCTAAAGGAAGGTCATCAATTAAATAAACCATATCTTCTATTCGAAAAAATTGAAGATACAGTTGTCGAAATGCAGATACAGAAACTCGAAAATACAAAAACCACTAATATGGAAACAGAGCCATATCCGCCCATAGGACCTGAAATGGTATATGACGATTTTGCTAAACTCGACATGCGTGTTGGCGAGATCCTTTCTGCAGAGAAAATTGAAAAATCAAAAAAATTATTAAAACTTCAGGTAGATATAGGCGTTGAGGTAAGAACAGTTTTAAGTGGAATAGCAGAGCAATTCAGCCCTGAAGATGTTGTTGGAAAGAAAGTGGTTTTGCTTGCTAACCTTCAACCCAGGAAAATGATGGGTATAGAATCTCAGGGGATGATCCTTATGTCTGAGGATAAGGAAGGCGTATTCCGATTCCTGACACCTGATGGTGAGGCAGATAACGGGTCTACCATCAGTTAAGCCCGGAATGTCCTGTGCGGATGATTGAAAGGAATATATTTAATCAAATAAATTTCACTAATTCAGTACAATAGATAGTAACTTAGTGAGTTATATAATAAAACAGGTTGTATGTTAAAGGTTGTATATTTATTTCTGCTCTTTCTGGGCTTATCGGTAATGGCACAGGCTCAGACCCAAAAAAAATATCAGACCACTAAAGGTGATTCCTATAATTACAGGTCAGAATATAATACAAAACCATCCAAAAAAGAGACAAAAAAAGCCAAAAAAGCATACAAGAACAGCTACGCCAGACAATTTGATGTAAAGATCGAAGAGTACGAAGATCGAATGCAGGCAAATGCTAAAAAGTATAAAAAACTATCACAGGAAGCAGAAAAACCTCAGTATTCTGATCCTACCTATTTCGGGCATAAAAATAAGCCAAAAAAGAGGAAAACTGGAAAGAAGAAGTTCTGCAAAGAATGCCAGATCGTCCATTAGGTTTTCGCAGAATCACATCTAAGTCACATCATCCCTATAATAGATACACTATAGTTTAGTGGAAAATTAGAATTCTTCAAAAATCCAACGCAGGTATTAAACAAATTAGCAATGTGTATTTATACGACACATTACTAATGGCAATTAGTTTGATTTGCTTATTATTTAACAAGGTACTATCATACGTTAGCATCCTCTCATTTATTTTGAATATCAATCCAATTTTTAATCCCTAATATCTTCAGATTAAAGATCTATGTACTTAAATTAGAAGCCTCTAAAACATTTGATATGCATAATATAAATCAGTACATAGAACATACCATCCTGAAAGCCAATACTTATCATGAGGATATTGATAAAATTGTTCAGGAAGCCAAACAATATCAATTCAAAGGGATTTGTGTTCCTCCTTTCTGGGTAAGAAAAGCCAGGAATGGCCTGGGAGAAAGCGATGTACAATTGGTAACGGTATCCGGATTCCCTTTTGGATATAATAAAACAGAAACCAAAGTATTTGAGATAGAGCAGGCAATAAATGATGGAGCCGATGAAGTTGATATTGTCTGGAACATTTCCGCATATATGTCTGAAATGAACTGGGTTAAACAAGACATTGCCAGGTGTGCGGAAAAATTGCATGACCATGGTAAATTTCTTAAGGTGATCCTTGAAACCGCGTATCTGAGCAAGGAGGGGATCGAGGCAGGATGTTATATCTGCAAAGATGCTGGTGCAGATTTCGTAAAGACATCCACGGGTTTTGCCCATGAAGGGGCAAAGGTTGAGAATATAAAAATAATGCGCGCCGCACTGCCTTCAAGTGTAGGAATAAAAGCTGCGGGGGGCATAAAGAACCTTGAAACTGCTGTGGCAATGATAAAAGCCGGTGCGGACCGTATTGGGACATCCTCCGGGGTGGCCATTTTGGAAGAAGCAAGAGCTTTGTAGAGTATGACAGGGCATAAAAAGAATTTACAGATTAATATCTCAGGAAAGGTCCAGGGTGTTGGGTTCAGATATTCTGCCCTGCACAAAGCTCAGCAGCTGGGCATTAGGGGATTTGTTAAAAACATGTATGATGGATCCGTGTTTATTGAAGCTGAAGCGGATGAAGTCCCCATGGATCATTTTTTAATATGGTGCAAAAAAGGGCCTGCTTTTTCAAGGGTAGAGAAAGTTACAATTACCGAAGGGGTAATAAAGAACTATACTTCTTTCAATGTAAAACATTGACCAAGCCCGATTGCAATTATAAATCAACTCTTAAAATCTATTCTAATTCATAAGGATTTTAGCAATAATGCATCCAGAACCGGATGTTTTCAATCACTTCTTCTGCCTTGATTTCAATATTAATTTTCCACTTTGAAGCAGATTTTCCCAATTTGGGACATCTCGCAAAGGCCAAAAGCCCATTTTTAGCCATTTCAGGCACATTTTTGTTCTGGCACAGTTTTTACATTAATACTGCTAAATATACCTCTGAAAGATAGCTGTGATAGAGGTAGGTTTTAGGTTGGTTAGGTTGATATATCCCGCCCCAGGGCGGGATATTTTTTTTGTCTATTTAAGAGATTCCTTAAGGAAGAAAAAGAATTCCGAGAAGTAACTACAAAAAAAAAGACAGCTATTAACTGTCTTCAAATTTGATCATACGATCTATAAAATCTTTTATCTGGTCTACCCCCAGTCGTTTGGCAATAATTTCCTTATCCTTATTCAAAATATAGATCATTGGAGTGGTCTTAATATCATAATCCGCCCTGAAATTACTTCTATAATAAGGATCAATTCCGTTCACCCAGGTTAGATCATTAGATCTGATGTAGTTTTTCCATTTATCGATGTCAGTTACGGTACATGCTGCAAATACTTCCACATCCTTTACCTTAATCTGTTTATAAAGCTGAAACAATTGTGGTGTAATTTTTTTACAGTGGCTACAATCCGGATCGAAGAAATACAGAATGATAAACCGGCTGTCAAGATTGCTGAGCTGGAACTGTTGCATGGTTGAATCAAGTAATACGATTTCAGGTGCCATACTCCCGATCAGGTTGGGCTTCAATTCATTAATCCTTTTCTGGAACTTTTCCACCAGGTCATCATCTGCCCAATATGCCTTACCTGTCAGGTAATAGTTTTCAGCCAGGTAAACAAAGATCTCTTCCATTCCCATAATCTTTGAAGTTTCATACTTATTGGTGAGTTTGACCAAAACATATCTGAATGTCTCATTATTAGGTTCACTCATCGAAAGAAGGTAATCACATGAAACTTTTAAGGAATCAGGATGCTTAAATGTCAGGTTATCCAAATAATCATCCAATTTAGGCTGGTAGAGTGGAGTTTTTAACAATCCGGGGTCAGAAAGGTCGAAATTATCGAAATAATGTTCCTTATAAGAAAAGAACTGCCGGTTTTTCGCATCAGGATCATCAGCCTCCTCAGCAGGTATTTCAGGCATTTTCGGTTTTTGCATTGCCAAAAGAAGCCGGGAGGTAAAGGTTCCCTTATTATCTTCACTTAATTTTGCCTGAAAGGAAGCTATTTCATCCCTTATACCAAGAACTTCAGTGCGCAATTCATTCAATCGGGCTTCATCCTTTTGGGGGTTCAGCGTCTGCATCTGATCTGTAAGTATTTTAGATTCCGATTGCTTATCGGCCATAAACCGTTGAAAACTGTTGAATATCTCATTTTCCCTTGAGCCGGTAACCTTCATATGTCTTATAAAATCTGTAGTATCTGTTTCCAGCTTAAATTTTGGTTCATTAGCAATTAATTCAAAGTAGACAGAAGCAGAATAAACAAAATATATTCCATCAGACAGCGGTTCATTCCCCTTAAAATGAATAATATCGCCTGGTTCTACCTTTGAGGTATCTTTAACGAATTTCTGGTCGCCGAAATGATATCCCAGATATACTATAGTATCTTTTATATTATTAATTTTTATGGTTATATCATACCCTTCTTCAGGCTGTGAAAAGGTACTGGTGCCCATGGTCAGGCAAATTGCAATAAGTGAGATAAAAGTAATTATTGGCTTCTTCAACATAGCTTATTAGTTTTCTTATGCAAATGTAGCTTTTTTAATTAAAATACCTTTTAAATAAATTACAGCTTTCCATTACATGATTTTGCATAAAACGTGCCAGGATTCTTATTATTACTGGAATTCAAAGGAAATAAGGGGAATGTTACAATTAAAATTTAATCATCGAGTTTCTTGACTTTCAATGAGGTCCCTTCATCATTGATCACTTTAATTTTATCATTTTTATTGATGTAATCTCCCCTTGTAGAAGCATCAAACAATGATCCTTCAATCATTACTTTACCACTAGGCCTCAAAACAGTGTAGGCGGTCCCGGTTTTGCCGATCATTGGCTCCTTCTTAAAACTTGAAGTGTATCCATCCGATCGTTTTTGAACAGCCTGCAATGCAATTCTGCTAAATATTTTTGAATTGGTGAATCGTATACCTGCAAAAAACATAATAATAATGCTACCGAACAATCCAGCCAGAATAGTAGCAGTAGCTGTGAAAATCTCCGAGGCCTTGACGAATGAAAAATCGAAAAAATCATTATTTAACATAACAAGTATCAGAGATCCCAGGGTAAATGTCAACCCGGTTATACCGGCGATCCCAAATCCGGGGATCACGAATATCTCTATTGCTATTAAGGCTAATCCTACAACAAACATAATGATCTCCCAGTTGGCTGCCAGGCCATTTAAATAGTAAGGAATGAAATATAATATCGCAGCAACAATAGCAGCAAGCAAAGGGAACCCTACTCCTGGGGTTTGTAGTTCAAAATAAATACCACCAATAATGACCAATATCAAAATCCCACTAATGATGGGGTTAAGGAAAAAACGAATGACCTTCTCTGATGAAGATAAGGTAAATTCGGAAATAGAGTAATCAGAAATCCCGTTCCGTTCAAGGATCTCCTCTATTGAATTTACTTCTGCTTCACAAAATCCGTACTTGATGGCCTCAGAAGTAGAGAAGGTCACCACTTCCCCCGCTTCGGAAATGCTGTCAATTTCAATATCTTCATCCACCATGGCTTCTGCTATATTTGGGTCGCGATTATTTGCCTCAGCCGTGGAACGCATAATTGACCGCATATAAGATTGATACTTATCGGGAGCCGCAGTACCATCCTGAATGACGACAGTGGCGGCGCCAATACTGCTTCCGGGGGCCATGTATATGCTGTCACAAGCGATCGATATCAATGCTCCGGCAGATGCAGCATCTTTGTTTATAAATACCCATACCGGTATTGAAAATTCCATTATGCGGGTCCTGATGTCATCTGCGTCATTCACTGCACCTCCATAGGTATCCATTTCTA
Organism: uncultured Cytophagales bacterium; assembly: GCA_963820995.1. Taxonomy (GTDB): domain Bacteria; phylum Bacteroidota; class Bacteroidia; order Cytophagales; family Cyclobacteriaceae; genus JAGTVG01. The sequence goes on from CAWGCL010000002.1 coordinate 14,509, forward strand.
TTAATACAAGATCCGCCTCTTCATCCTCCGCAAAATCCAATGCCAATTCAGTATACCGGTTCATTCTGGGATCAATAACATCATCAATTTTCATGGTAACAACCTTTTTTTGTGCCTTTGTTATTGTACTACCCAGAATTAATAATAGCAGAATGATGCAAAATCGTATTTTGAACATATGGTCGCTCTTTAAATAATTATGAAAAATTACAAATAAAACATCTGATATAAAACATACCATTCAGGTAATATTATACTATATTTTAATATACTTGGTCCATATTAAAGAGTCATTATTTATATTTTGAAAATATATCAATGCTTAAATCAAAACCTTTAAATAAAAATAAAAGAGAATTTTTGGTCACTTTTTTGCTGGTATTTAATAAAAATTTTGAAATTTTGCCCTCTTACAATATGCAACGCTTATTTTTACTGTTCAGTCCAATTAGAAAACAAATCATTATGATTGCTATAAAAAATGTACTGGTCTTAAGCCTTTTAATGATTATTATTCCCCTAACAATACAAGCCAGGATCTCCCCAACGGATTCAATTGGTATAAGAACCATAAACCAATCTACATTTTTAGTTCATAAGGTTGAAAAGGGGGAAACCCTATATGCCCTTGCAAGAAGATACAATGTGGAGATACAGTCTATATTTGATGCCAATCCAAGTGCAATAAATGGTATCAACATCGGTCAAGAGATCCTGATACCAACCACAACGGCCGGGGCAGGTAACATAGAAGGAAACCAGGATCAGCAGAACTCGCAACAGGATAAGCAGGTCGCTCAAGTTAGCGGGCAGGGAGAGAAGATTGTTCACAAGGTTATTGCCGGGGAATCCTTGTATGTGATCAGTCAAAAATATGGTGTAAGTGTGAATGACATTAAAAAATGGAATAATCTTAGAAGCAATAATATATCGGTGGGTCAGAAATTGAGTATTTACCCTGGTCCTGAAAAGGTTGCAGAAATTAATAAGCAAATGGAGGTTATGGAAACCAATGGTAAAAAGATCCACATTGTAAGCGCAGGTGAAACTTTATTTAGCATATCAAATAAATACAATATATCCCAATCTGATCTGAGAGAATGGAACCGTCTGGAATCGAATAACTTAAGCATAGGTCAGGAATTGATCGTTGGTTACCTTGAAAAAGACGACGAAAAACAGGTTGTCATAGTTCAGGATATTGAAACGGAAAAAGAACCTGAGGAGGATGTTGTAGTGAAGACTGTTGTGGTTGAAGAACCTGAAATGCAAAAAGCCGGAAATACTGGAAACTTTAAAAAAGTATCAGAAAAAGGCATTGCACAGGTGATAGAAGGTTCTGAAGAGACAAATAAATATCTTGCCCTTCACAGAGATGCAGCCATCGGCACCATTATGCAGATCAAGAATGAGATGAATGACTTAAGTGTATTTGTAAGAGTAATTGGTAAAATACCAGAAACTGACGAAAATAGAAATATATTAATAAAAGTTTCAAAGGTCGCATATGACAGGTTAGGGGCAATAAATGACCAGTTCCCGGTTGAGATAACCTACCATCCCTGATCGAATAGGGTTCCTTTAAATGACTTCCAAAAATTCCCTCAAAGCCTTTCTTGATGAAAAGGTCGAATATTATAACCAGCCCTCGTTCATCGAAACTGATCCTGTATCAATCCCTCATCAATTTTCCAGAAAACAAGATATTGAAATTTCCGGATTGTTTGCAGCCGTTTTTGCCTGGGGACAAAGAAAGACCATCATAAGTAAATGTCGTGAATTGCTGGAGATGATGGATAACAAACCTTTTGATTTCATTTTGAACCATAGTGACAAGGAATTAAAAGTAATAGAAAAATTCAAACACCGTACGTTTAATGCTACGGATACATTGTATTTTATACACTTTCTAAAATATTATTATTTAAGAAATGATAGTTTGGAAAATCTATTTGTAGTTCACGACAAGAAGGAACCAATAGAGTATGCATTAATCAGATTTCATCAATCATTTTTCAGTTTACCCGAAGCACCTCAAAGAACCAGAAAGCATATTCCAAGTCCAGTTCGTAAGTCAACGTGCAAGAGGTTGAATATGTATTTAAGATGGATGGTAAGAAAAGACCATTCAGGAGTTGATTTTGGGATCTGGGACAAAATCAACATGAAGGACCTCATATGCCCTATTGATGTTCATGTAGACCGGGTAGCAAGAAGCCTTTCATTGATCAGAAGAAAGCAAACCGATTGGTTGACTGCATTGGAATTAACACACAACCTTAGAAAATTTGATCCTGAAGACCCGGTAAAATATGATTTTGCTCTTTTTGGCCTGGGGGTTATAGAAAAACACCTATCTCCATGAATCCGGGGCCATACGCCAGGCCTTAAGTCGGTCAACCTGGGCTTTGGGAATAATATTTTTCTCTACCCCAACACTTATTAGCGTATCGTAATCACTAAGTGACAGGTATCGCACATTAGCATGCTTGAAATTTTGAGTGGAAAGATCAAATCCATAAGTGAAGATCGAAACCATACCAAGTACTTCCATTCCCGCTGCCCTGATTGCTTCTACTGCCTTTAAGGAACTTCCTCCGGTTGAAACAAGATCCTCAATTACGGCAACTTTTTGATTGGCTACTACATTTCCTTCAATCTGATTGGTCAGACCATGTCCTTTAGGTTTGGAACGAACATATATAAAAGGAAGATCCAGTTCATCAGCTACGAGTGCGCCCTGCGGTATCCCGGCTGTTGCAACTCCGGCAATGGCCTCGGTCTCCAGGAAAATGATCCTGTCACCGCTGAAGATAATGCATGTTTGATATAATCCCGGATCTGCGGAAATGACAAGGCTAAACGGTTGTCACAATAAATCGGTGATTTCCAACCTGAGGCCCAGGTGAAAGGGGCTTCAAGGTTAAGTTTGATGGCCCCAATATCTAATAAATTCAATGCGATCTGGCGTGCCGTTTCTGAATTATTCATCATGAAACAAAAATAAATGTTTTAATGGTTTATAATCTATTTAATTTTCCTAATTATACTATTTTTGAATATAATTCACAGTAATATTACGGGCAAAGAAGATCTGTAAATGAAGATATTTATTAATGATAATCCTTTCAGGATCATTCCAGCTAAAAAAGAGGTCTTACTGAAAAATTATGATACTTTATTGGTTGAGGCCAATAACAAGATCGACTTCAATATATTTTCAGGTGATGTTTTAATTCAGCATGCTTCTGTAGAGGTTATTGACCAATATCTGCAATTATTAAAATCCAACAGCAATAAGAAAATAGATTCTATCACTTTCCAGGTAGATAATTTTAAGGATGCAGTGGAGCATATAAAAGCAGAATATACTTTTATTGAAGCCGGTGGGGGTATTGTGGAGAAAAACGGAAATGTTCTTATGATCTTCAGGATGAAAAAATGGGACCTGCCAAAAGGTAAAAAAGACAACAAGGAGAAAATTAAGGATACGGCTGTCCGCGAAGTGGAAGAAGAGTGTAATATAAAAGTCAAATTAAAAAATAAGGTATGCGATACCTATCATACCTATAAACGAAATGGGAAAAACATTTTGAAGAAAACCAGCTGGTACAGGATGACATGCATTGCTGATTCTAAAATGAAACCGGAGGTCAAGGAACAGATTGAGGAAGTAAGGTGGATGACTCCAGGTGAGATAAAGGGAGCCTTGTATAACTCCTACCCTTCAATAAGGCAGGTATTTAGAAAATATTATAAGAGTCTTGAAAAAGATTAAAGCTCATAAGGGAGAAATACATTTATATCCCCGTTATACTTATGAACCTCCCTTATTATGGAAGAATTTATGGCCGCATATTCAGGAGAGGTGATCAAAAAAACTGATTCAAGATCTGAATTCAAGTACTTATTAACCTGAGCAATACTATTTTCATATTCAAAATCAGTGGTATTCCTGAGGCCGCGAAGCAAAAACCGGGCATCAAACTTTTTTACAAATGAAGCAGTTAGTTCATTATAAGTTACTACACTGATCTGCTCATATTGTGCAAATGTTTCCGTAATCTTCTCGATCATCAATTCGAGAGGGAAATACCTTTCTTTCTTTGTGTTCTGTCCGATGGCTACAATGATCTCATCAAACAATTTCAAACCCCGGATTACAATGTCATAATGTCCATTGGTGAAGGGATCAAATGATCCGGGAAATAGGGCTACCCTTTTCATGATTTTTTTGAAAGGAAGTTAAAACTTAAAAGATCGAAGTATTGGTGTTCCGGGAGCTCATCAAATACATATCCCAGTTTTAATCCATTTGGTCTTTCTCCAAATTGTAAGGTTGGGTATCTTTTCTTAAGAATTTTAAAATGATTTGATTTCTTTCCCAGGTATCCCCAAACATAGAAATGATCTTTCTTTAAATTAATGGAAAGCTCTTTAATTACATAATCAGCATACCGTATATAATCGTCAAACTGTTTGACTGGGAATTGATTGTAAAACTTGAATTTACCCTTCTTAAAAACTGTAATATGTAAAACGAATCTGTCAAGATATAAACATACATTGGTGCCATCCTTCCCTTCAAAATATCTATTATATCCGTTAATAAAGGAGCTACTTTGATGAAAATACTGTATCTGTTTTGATTTATAGGTTTTGTCAATAAATGAGATCACCTGATTACTTACTGCAAAAGTATTTACCAGCGAAAGATCCTTATAAAAGTTATGAAAGCATTCATGCTGCTGGCCATCAAGAGGAGCATTAATTGCTATATAATCCTTTGTGTTTTCCTCAACGAAAAGGTCTTTTGGGACTATCGAGAACCTTTTATTTTTTACAAGAACTTTAATTTTATTCCAGAATCCGGCCAATAAAAGGTGATGATCGTCAAAAAGGCAGTCAAGACATTCTACACTTTCGACCTGATTGGTGACGGTAGGCATGACGTAATCCTCAATTAAAAGGACCCGGTTTTTCCTTGAATCAGTAATACATAATTGAATATCACTGAACCCAGCCTGAAGCATTAGGTTATAATGCTCTAGATCATCAATGTTGAATTTGGGGTCTTTTGCTTTACGTAATAACCTGAATTGTGTTGAAGAAACAGTCAAAATTTATTCCCAATTTCCTGCAATGGTTACATCTGTTCTTGATCCTACGCGCAATGCTTTCTCGTTGTTATTTTTCCTTCTCTCAGGATTAACCGGACTTATATCCTTAACTTCAAAAACATCGATCCACACACCACTTCGGTTAATTTTATCAGCAAATATATCGAATTTCTTTTCTGTACCAGGGATATATGGTAAGCGTGAAAGGTCCATAGTCATAGGGTATTTGTGTCTGACCATTTCTGCAATATTATCTCCCTTGTTCACTTTTGAGCTTGGTTTAACATATAACTCGGTAACAACCCCTTCATATTGCGAACGAACTTTAAAGAGCCTTTCAGAAGTCTGTAAAGTATACAGCTGGAAATTCTTTGTGATTTCATCCCCAACTTTAAAATTCATAGTTTGAATTGCTCCGGTATCGCTGGCGAGGAGAAGATATAATTCTGTAAATACAAATTCCTTGGCACTCATGTTACCAACGGTATCTATATGAACAATTATTTCTTCAGTACCATATTCCTTGGGAATGATTTCTTCTCTTCTTTCAGTAATGTAAATTGTACCGGAATCTAAAAAACTAATAAGAGAGTCCCAATCGGAAGTATACTTCCCATGGACCAATTGATAAGCTACCTCTGTATCCCTGATAAGCTTTAGTTTTTCAATGATATTGGTTTCAGTTCTTGTAATATAGGCTTCCTCGTCAATTACGGATTTTACGCTATCAACAAGATAGTAACCAAGGTAGGCAGCTACTACTAAAAATACGATAGATAATATTCTCGTTATCATTTTAATGGATTTTATTCTTGTGCAATAATACGGAATTAAAAAATAAAATTACAATATAATTAATTGGGAATTAAGTAAAATCTTCAAATTTTATATATCCATTCAGGGAAAGCAATTCATTTAAGTTATTCACGATCCTGAGTACGTAATGAAGAGAATCAGGATCAATTTCCCTTATTTTATCCATATCTAAAAAGGCCACACGTGCAATTATTTGTTCATCTTTAGGCATTTCAGGATCATATCCCCTTTTAAGATCCCCCTCTAATCGGCTTACTTCAAAAAAAAGTTCGATGGCATGTAATGGTGGATTGAGAAACTCATGGGTGAATAAATAACGGTCAACATTTATTTTCAATCCTGTCTCTTCTTCAAATTCACGTTGTATGGTCTTCTCAGCACTTTCACCGTATTGCATTCCGCCACCAGGAGGTGCCCAAAGCATTCCATTTTTTCCAATAGACCTGTGCTTTATCATTAGGATCTTCCCTTCTTCAATTAATATTCCGCATACTCTTACCCGTAACTTATTCCCAAATTTTTCAATTATCTTTTCGTCCATCAAAGAATTATGGTTTATATTCCATAGATTGAAACATATAAAGTTTGAAATTAAATCAACGATTTGCCAAAAATTTCAGAAATACTTGCAAATAAATTTCCATATAGTCCCACCGGAGACCAGCAGGATTTATTTAAATTGTTTGACCAATTTTTATCTCCGGAGGGGTCTGATACCTTACTGGTAAAAGGATACGCTGGCACTGGAAAAACTTCTATAATTTCTTCCTTGGTCAGGATATTGCCTCTTTTTAACTACAAATACATGCTGCTTGCCCCTACCGGTAGAGCTGCAAAAGTATTGTCTTTCTATTCCGAAAGAAAAGCCTTTACAATACATAAGATCATATATAAACTTGAATTAGACAAGAGTACAGGTGAACTGCGTTTCAAGAGGGTTAAGAATTACCGAAAAAACACAATATTTTTCATAGATGAATCATCCATGATCTATGATGACCAGCAATTCGGCAAATCTGGTCTGTTGAAAGACCTCACCAGCTTTGTTTTTGAAGACCCGTCAAATAAGATCGTTTTTATTGGTGATACCGCTCAATTGCCACCGGTTGGGCAGGAATACAGCGGGGCCCTCGATAAGGAAAATCTGGAATTCAGGTACAAACTTACAGTTATTGACCACGAATTAAAAGATGTTGTCCGCCAGGAACAGGATTCTGGAATATTGATCAACGCCACTGACTTGAGGGAGAAGATCGGTCTGGATAATATCGAGGTAAAATTTAATTCAAAATCATTCCGGGATGTATTTAAAATGAATAGTGATAAACTGGAAGATGGTCTTCGCTATGCTTATCAGAAATTTGGGATTGAAGATAGCATAATTATATGTCAGACCAATAAGCAGGCTAATATGTATAATCAGTTTATTAGAAGAAGTTTATTGTTCTTTGAAAACGAAATTGATGCTGGTGACTATATTATGATTGTGAAGAACAATTATTATTGGCTTGATGAAGATTCTGTTGCAGGATTTCTGGCAAACGGGGATTTTGCTGAAGTCCTGAAAATTTCCAATACTGAAGAGCGATTTGGTATCAGGTTCGCTGACCTAACGCTGAGGCTTATTGATTACCCGGATCATCATGATATAGAAGCAAAAGTTATTTTAAATACGCTTACTTCAGCAACACCTTCGATGACAAATGAAGAAAGTCAAAAACTCTACGAAAGCGTTGCGGGTCAGTTTGAAGGAGTAACAAAAAAAGAGTTTAACCAGGCAATGGCCGAAGACCCATATTTGAATGCCCTCCAGATAAAATTTAAATATGCGATCACATGCCATAAATCTCAGGGGGGACAGTGGCCGGTGGTTTTTCTTGACCAGGGCTTTCTGAAAATGGAGACACTGGATATTTCCTATTTAAGATGGTTGTATACTGGCATGACAAGGGCAACCAAAGAATTGTATTTTGTTAATTTTCATGAAAGCTTCTTTATCTAATTTCCAGCTTATCCGTATATTTATAAATGGTTCTCATACATTGTAAAATGAAAAACATTATTCTACCTATTTTTCTGACATTCATTTCCCTGGGGAATATTATTGCCCAGGATGATAATGGACCTGCCTTCAAATTTATTGAATCAAAACACGATTTTGGTGATGTCATTCAGGGTGATGTCGTCGAACATTATTTTGAATTTTCTAATGTGGGAACCTTACCTTTGGTTATATCAAATATTATAACTACCTGTGGTTGTACGGCTCCCACCTGGCCAAAAGAACCGGTTAAACCGGGAGAAAAAGGAAAGATAAAGATCGTGTTCAATTCAACTGGAAAAATCGGGAAACAGAACAAGGTAATTACTATAATTTCAAATACCAGTACTCAAAAAGACCGCTTGTTTATTATGGCCAATGTTATTCCCCGCTCAGGACCATAGTCCTACTAAGCCTGCTTGCATGTATATAATATTCTCAAATCGATACGAATTTATCTATACTAGGCCCTTTAATATTAAGAATCGGTTTTTATGGCTCAATTTATCGAACCAATTGTAAACACATCATAGCCATTATCAACACCCATTTGCATGGCCGGCTGAATCTCCATGATCGCACCCCCCCAGTAGTTAAAATCAAAATTATACGGTGTCTCAAACCAGCTTTCTATGTTCATTATGATCTCTATATCTATAGACTGGTCTTTCTTTAGTTTGAAGGAAGATGCGGGTAGATTAACAGTAAAATAATTCTGCACATAAGCATATATAGAATCAAAGTTTATCTCATCGCCTTTATATAGTTGTCCTATCCCTAAATGGAAGTTATAAAATTGTTCATCATTATTTTCATCCAGCCATTTCCCGTTAATCATCATGTAGTGGTATCCTCCTCCTAAAATATCTGGCCACAACATTTTATCTTCAGGAGGATTTACGAACATAAACGATTCATTTTTTTCTTCCGGAATCCCAAAAATAAAGGTTATTGAATCGTAACTACCTGCAGGGATATCATCAAATATTTCCCATTTAAGTGTTGAAGGAATGGCTAACTCTACATAGTGAATATCCTTCCAATCATCAATCAGAAACTTTTCCCCTCCGGATCGATGCAATGTCACATCACTGATAAAATACATTATTTCATTTACCTCATAGGGATTTCCGGCTGCATTTACATACATCATCGAATCCAGTTGAATAGGTTTTTGATCTACGTGATGGGTGAATGTAAATGTAATTTTCCCAGTTTCGGGAAGGATCTCAGGTTCTTTATCCGATCCATCACTACAAGAAATCAAAACCAATCCTGACAAGCATATGACTATCAGGGCAATTGACAAAACTAAAATTTGCTTAGAAATGTGCATATATCGATGCAAAGAATACCCTTCCCGGTTCATACAGATTTTCGTTTGATCCAATAATCCTTCGATTTAAATGCTCGAAATACCCACGGTCGAAAATATTTGATATTCCGGTATTCAATTCTACAAATCTCGCAATTTCCCATCTAATTGAGAAATCCAATAATGCAAATCCCGGGGTTTCCTGTTCATAAAAAGCCAGCGACACATGCCGCTGAGGTGCCACCATTCTCAGTTTTATATTAGGCACTAGTTTTCCCTTAATAAACTTATAATACATATTTATTGTCGCCTCAAATGGAGGAATTTCCGGTACTGCATCATTGTTGAGGATAACTTCATCCACAACTTCCCCATCTGAAATGATGTATTTGGTAACTTCAGGTACTACACCATAGGTAAGGGCAGCGATCACACTTCCACCAAATTTATAGTTTTCAGGTGAATTATAGCCAAATTCAAAGCCAGTTGAGATAATATGATCTGTATTATTAAATTGTTTAACTCCCAACACACCCTGAGACTGTGGTGTTACTACGGAGGGAGGTACCAGGTTACCTGTTATAAAATCCTGAACATAAGAATAGAAGAGATTTAGGGACAACTGACCAAAATTTTCGTGCCTGTATTGAAGGGTAAGATCTATTTCATTATTCGTCTCAGGATGCAGCTGGGGATTCCCCAGATAATCATACCGGTCATAACCAACCGGGAGGAGTTTAATGTATCTTTCAAGCATATTGGGACTTCGTGTACCACGCCCAAAAGCCAGTGAAATATCGAGGTTAGAATTGATTCTTCTTGTGATTCCAATACTAAAACTCAGGTTAGTAAATTGTGAATGCACATTTGAAAAGTATTCAATTCCATCTTTAACGATTTCAAGCGTATCCCCGGATGTGGATTTATTGAAATCTGCCCGGATACTGGCATTCAATTCATACGCTGAAAAAAAAGTATAATATTCCATAAATATCCCGGCGTTGCGGATTTGTGCATCCAACCATAGATTGGACACTTTGGTTGAGATGGTACCCATCATTTCCATTGTTCCTGTACGTTTTCCGTCCTTCCAGATATTCTCATAATCAAGCCCACCCAGCAGCCGGTGTTTTGAGAATTGAAATGTAGCTTCTGCTCTTCCACCGGTGTTGGTCGCATTAACATCCGCCACCATTAACATCGATTTAACCGAGGGACGCCGGCTGTTGTCCATGATGTGATGAACATTTGAATGATATACTTTTGCAATAAGTCTTTTTAATACGGGCGAAAGGTTCTTCGCCTTGTAATCCAATGATAAAATATGCGTATCATCAGATACTTCATCCATCGGTAATGATGGATAAAGCACATCCCTGCCATGGACGCCATCATAAGACAACTGGATCATCTGATTGGGCTTGATAGAATATCCCAGCTTTGCCAGGTAATTGTATTTGGTAAATGATGAATTCACTGACACTTCACCATCGTCCCCGCTGCCGCTATTATAATTCCCGTAATTCCTGTATCCCCCTGACAATATAAAGTGATACTTTTCATCTCCTCCATATAACGAACCATGAATTTTTTCACCATTCCAATTGGATTCGAATCCATACTGTACATTTCCATGTATTTCAAAATCATCGTATGATCTGGGCATCTCAGAAACAAGATTTATTACACCCCCGAATGAAGGACCATATTTTAACAGGTATGGTCCTTTGACAATCTCAATATTTCCAATATCTTCTGTTTCAATCCGTGCTGAAACGGGATCCATTCGGTTAGGACATCCATTCTCTATCTTGACACCATTATTAAGGACCACATTCAATTGGCTGAACTTGTACCCCCTGACTACAGGGTCTAAATTGGCTCCTCCTTTTCTTATCCCCGAGACATTTGGTAAAGATCTGAGATAGTCGCCGACATCTCGGACCTGTTTGTTTTTGAGCTCCTTTCTCGAAATATAGTTAGTTGCTACATAACTTACTCTGGGAATTCTTTCATCTTTTATGATCACGGAATCAAGAATGATTGTACGGCCAACCTCCTGGCTATATAAGGAATGTCCAGCGAGAATAGTAAGACAAAATGATATAACCTTAAAAACATTCACAACAATAAAAAAACTAATTTGGCTATAAAAATTTATTCAAACGGTTCTTAGGCTCGATAGAACTATCTATACAGATGCCTTCTATATAAAAGACCATTTATTTATCTGATCCCCCCAATTCTACTGATAAAAATATGCGGAAATTTGAGTTATCATCCAGGCAATGGTTTACTGAGAAATGTATACAATGATTGAACCATATTAATTACCAGGAGGATTTTATTTAAGCCTAATATGGTTTTATTTTCTTGATCCGAAAACGCCCGTTCCGATCCTGATCATTGTTGAGCCCTGATCCAGAGCAATTTTATAATCCCCTGACATTCCTATAGAAAGTTCCCTGAGATCTATGATGTTGTTCTGAAATTGATTTGAAGCTTTGATAAGCAATTCCTTTATATATCTGAATTCCTTCCCTATCTGAGCAGTGTCGTTCGTATAGGTAGCCATACCCATTAATCCCACAATCCTTATATTCTCAAAATCCGATTTACTCACATCCTCAAGTAATGAAAACAGCCCTTCTTCCGTCAGGCCAAACTTGGTTTCCTCTTCAGCTATGTGTACCTGAAGAAGGCAGGATATTACGCGATCAAACCGGGAACCCTGTTTATTGATCTCTTTCAGTAGCTTGAAACTATCAACAGAATGGATCAGGTTTATAAAAGGGGCAATTTGTTTTACTTTATTGGATTGAAGGTGGCCTACCATATGCCATTCAATGTCTGAAGGCAATTGCGGATGTTTATCTACCAGTTCCTGGACCTTGTTTTCACCAAAGACTCTTTGCCCGGCATCATAAGCATCCTGAATAATTGTTATTGGTTTAGTTTTGCTGATGGCTACTAATTTGCAATTCCTTTCACCTATCTCAGTTAAATATCTATTTATATTATCGGCTATATTCATAATCAAATAATAATTCTATATTTACTCTTATATTAAATATATTCATAAAAATAATTTGATATTTCCGTAAACATGTTTTTAATCCATTTTATTTATTCTATCTGGCTAAATGAACTTATGATTTAGTTTAAAGCATCAATTTCGGAATTCTATAATAATGTATCTATGCTGTAATGGTTGAGTTGTACAAAGGATTACTTTTTGGACTTTTACTCTCCTTTCTCCTGGGTCCCGTTTTTTTTGCCCTGCTTCAGACCAGTATTGAAAAAGGATTTAAGGCGGGTGTTTTTATGGCTATCGGTGTTTCCTTAAGTGATTCGTTTTATATGTTCCTTACGTATACTGGTGTTTCTTTTTTATCAGAGAATATCCAGGTAAAATTCATTTTAGGTCTTATTGGATCGTTGATCATGGTGGGTTTAGGATTGTTCACCTTCCTGAAACCGGTACCGAAAAAAGGCTTGAAACAACCACACTTTACATCCAACAATTATTTCCGTAAAATATTAAAAGGTTTCATCCTTAACAGTATAAATCCATTTATATTAATATTCTGGCTGGGAGTTGCCGGGATGATCACCATTGAACTTCATTATTCATTTGATCAGGCATTTCTATTTTATGTGGGAGTGATCTTTATGGTATTAAGCGCTGATATTACCAAATCATTCCTTGCAAATAAATTACGTGATCTGATAACACCAAGGTTTATGAAAATACTGAACCGGTCTGTTGGAATGGGATTGATCCTTTTTGGCTTCAGGTTATTATATTATGCTTTTGAAATTAAAGCCCTGATGTGATGATATCAGGAAGCAGTTTGAACTTTCCCGGCATCCCCTTCTTCTTTCTTTTCCAGATCAGAAGTTATTTCATCTTTTAATATATCATTAAATTTCTGTCCTAAGCCTTTTTTATCCTCAGTAAGGTATTCCATAATTTTCTCAGTCATCTCATGGCCGGAAAGATTATGATAAATCATACCATTCTGAGTAATGGACATTTGTCCAGTCTCTTCCGAGACTACCATTACAAGCGTATCTGTAGCTTCAGACATACCCACAGCAGCCCGGTGTCTCATACCAAACTGCGCAGGAAGATCTTCTTTTTCAGTAACGGGTAATACACATCTGGCTGCTATAATTTTATTGTTATGAATGATCACAGCACCATCATGTAAAGGGCTGTATTTATTGAAGATGGATAAAAGAAGTCTTTTTGATAGATCCGCATTGATGACATCTCCAGACTCAGCATAGAATTTTAGCTCTGTGTCGCGGGAATATACGATTAGTGCACCGGTATTGGCTCCACCCATGGACTTGGCAGCTTCTACTACCTGTTTTACTTTTTCTTCAATATTCTCATCATGTCCCCAGAATCCTTTAAAAATACTTTCTCTGTTAAATATTGGAGTTTTCCCCAGCATGAGAAGAAATTTCCTGATTTCCTGCTGGAAAAGGATAATAACTGCAATAACTCCAACGCCCATGAACTGATCAAGGATGGAGGATAACAGATCCATATCGATAGCCCTAACAAGAAGGTAAATCAGGTAAAGGAAGAGGAAACCTAGAAATATCCTTACCGCCACGCTTCCCCGCATCAATTTATACACCTGAAATAAAAGGAAACTTACTGCGGCAATGTCAAACAAATCAACAAGCCGTACATCAAGAAATCCTATTTGTATCAGATACATTATAATTAAAGCTTTGCTACTAAATTAACCACTTCTTTTGCTTCCTTTATATCATGTACACGCAAAATTGATGCCTTTTTTAATAAAGATACCGTATTTAATACTGTAGTTCCATTAAGTGCTTCTGATGGTTGAACATCCAATAATTTGAAGATCATTGATTTTCTGGATAAGCCAACAAGAAGCGGATACCCCAATACCTCAAAATACGTAAAATTTTTAAGTAATTCATAATTTTGATCCAGTGACTTCGCAAATCCGAAGCCAGGATCTGCAATAATATCCTGAACGCCCAGTTCATTTAATTCCTTAATCTTTCTTTCAAAATAAATAATCATTTCTTTGAATAGATTATCATACACGGTCAATGAATCCATCGTTTTAGGATTTCCCCTCATATGCATCAATATATACGGTATCCTGATCTCTGATATTGTTTTAAACATCTGTTCATCCATTTGTCCGCCTGATATATCATTGATAAGTGAAGCCCCTTCTTCATAAGCTATCCTGGCTATTGAACTTCTGAAAGTATCTATGGATATCAAGGTATCAGGATAATTCTTCAGGATTACTCTGATCGCTGGCAATATTCTATCACAGCTCCTCCTGCTCCGAAACATGAGCCGCTCCCGGACGGGATGAGTATCCTCCCAGGTCTATAAAATCTGCCCCTTCACTTAACATTGTTCCGACACGTTTTTTTATAGCATCATCCCTTTTTACACGGCTTTTACCATAAAATGAATCGGGGGTTAAATTAACAATACCCATGATCCTTGGACGATCCAGCACATACAGCATTCCCCGTATATTGAGTGTTTTTTTTACTGAAAATAGTGTATCTTTCACCCCTATATCTGATGATCTAATTTAACTGCAAGATAATATTGAATTCAAATACCATCGACGAATATAAGGAAGTAATTAGGGCTTGCAAAGAAGTTTTTGTAAAGAAAACAAAGGACTATGGTACTGCCTGGAGAATTTTAAGACTTCCGTCAATTACCGACCAGATATTTATAAAAGCCCAACGCATCCGGTCCATACAGGAGAAGGGCCTGCAGAAGGTGGATGACGATATCAAATCCGAGTTTATTGGCATCGTAAATTATTGCATTATTGCCATGATCCAAATTGAGCTATCCGATAACCAGGAAGAAAATATTCCGACTGACCAGCTTATCCGTTTATTTGATGAATCAGTTAATGATACTATTAAGCTTCTAGAGGATAAAAATCATGATTATGATGAAGCCTGGAAAGAAATGAGGGTCAGTTCCATCACCGATATAATTCTAATGAAGATTTTCCGGGTAAAGCAAATCGAGGACAATCAAGGGAAAACCCTGATCTCGGAAGGCGTAAAAGCAAATTACCAGGATATGATGAATTACTCCGTATTCTGTCTGATAAAACTTAATTAAATCAATACATGAAAATTCTGGACAATTTTTTAAAATACTTTGTAGGCATTTTGTTTATATTTTCCGGCCTGATTAAAGTTAACGATCCCATTGGTACCTCCATTAAACTAAAGGAATATTTTGAAGTTTTCTCCAATGAATTTGCTCCCTTTTTTAAAATCTTCATTCCATATTCCCTGGGATTGGCCGTATTCGTTGTAGTCCTTGAAGTAGTATTGGGAATAGCACTGCTCCTGCATTACAGGATGAAATTAACCTCTTGGCTCTTCCTGTTGTTGATTGGATTCTTCACTTTTTTGACATTTTATTCAGCATATTTCAATAAAGTTACTGAGTGTGGATGTTTTGGGGATGCCATTCCATTAACTCCCTGGCAATCTTTTGCCAAAGATGTTGTTTTGTCCGTCTTTGTAATATTGATTTTCATTCGTCGGAATCATTTCAAGCCTTTTATGGGGGTTCGAACAGGTGATATTCTGATTGGGCTTGCATTTTTGGCTAATATTTATTTATCCGTACATGCAATACGTCATTTGCCATATATCGATTTCAGGCCCTATAAAGTTGGGAATAATATACCTGGACTAATGTCCCCTTCAGAGCCTTATAAGTATAAGTATATCATGGAGAAAGATGGCGAAGAGTTTGAATTTGAGGATTATCCAACCGATACGACCTACAAATACAAGGACATGATCCTCCTAAATCCGGAGGCCCAGCCAAAGATCACAGATTATCATATATGGACAGATGATGGGGAGTTCACCGAAGAATCATTTATTGGCGACAAATTGTTTATCATCTTTTATGATGTTTCTAAGTCCAAGTCCAGAAATATGGACAAGATCACAGATCTTATTAAGTCGGTTGAAGGCCGCGTTGAAGTATGGGCATTAACTGCTTCTGCCGACACCGAATTTGAAGCTTTCAGGCATGAACACCAATTGGCAATTCCATATTTTTATGCTGACATGACAGTCCTTGAAGCTATCATAAGGTCTAATCCCGGGCTATGGCTCATGAGTGACGGTACTGTCGCCGGCAAATGGCATCATAACGATGTTCCGGATGCCGACACTATTATTGACCTGCTTGAATAATGATCCGTTTTATTACAAAACGTCTTGCATATGGCTTTTTAGTCCTGGTTGGAGTTATTATTGTTGTCTTCTTCTTATTTCATGCCTTACCGGGGGATCCGGTGGCTATGATGGCGGGTCAAAGGACTGATATATCTACACGGGAATCCATTGCAAAGGAGCTTGGTCTGACAGAACCATTACATATACAGTTCTTATTATATGTGAATGACCTTTCACCACTTTCTATTCATAAGGATATTGTTTCAAACCAGGAGAAATATGAATATAAAAAGATGTTCAAAATAGCAAAGGATAAGGTGCTTGTAATAAAAAGACCGTATTTAAGAAGATCTTTTCAATCTAATAGAAGGGTAGATGAAATTCTCTTTGAGAATTTGTTAAATACCTTCTGGCTTGCCTTAGCGGCCATGACATTGGCAACCATTTTAGGTATTGTTTCCGGGGTTGTAGCTGCCCTTAATCAGAATACATGGATAGATCATTTAATAATTTCCGTTTCAGTTATGGGGATATCAATCCCAACTTTTCTTTCAGCGATACTATTTGCTATTATTTTTGGATACTATCTAAGTGATTATACCGGCCTGAACCTGACTGGTCAGTTATGGGAAACAGACCCGATTTACGGCAGGGAACTTCATCTTGAAAATATAATTCTTCCGGCGATCACCTTAGGGATTAGACCTTTGTCAATCATCGTTCAGTTAACCAGAAGTTCTATGTTAGATATACTTTCAAAAGACTATATGCGCACGGCAAAAGCCAAAGGATTAAGCAAGTTCATAACTGTATATAAACATGGGCTTAAAAATGCGCTAAATCCGGTAATAACCGCAGTATCGGGATGGCTAGCATCCCTGATGGCCGGGGCCTTTTTTGTCGAGTATATTTTCGATTGGAAAGGTCTGGGTTTCGTAACCATTAAGGCTGTTCAATCATTAGATTTTCCTGTTGTAATGGGATCAACATTAATTGTAGCACTGATTTTTATAGTAATTAATATCTTTGTCGATATTCTGTATGCGGTTATTGATCCACGTATCAGATTAACTGATTAAAAATTTATTATGAAGATTTTTCTTACAGGTATGCCCGGTTGCGGCAAATCGACATTTGGCCGAAAGATAGCAAGGGAATTGAAGCTTGATTTTATTGATCTTGATAAAGAGATAATAAAAAAGGAAGAATTATCAATAACCGAAATATTCGAATTGAAAGGGGAGGATCATTTCAGGAAAATCGAAAGTGAGTTATTAAAGGAGATTTCCCTGGTAAATGATAATTTTGTCCTTGCAACAGGAGGTGGAGCACCATGTTTTTATAATAACATGGATTTTATGAATGAACAGGGTCATACTGTTTTTATCGATACACCTATTGAAACCCTACTGGAAAGATTAAGCCTGAGTGGAATAAACAAAAGGCCCCTGATCAAAAAAATGGGAGAAGACAATCTATTCGATGGGCTTTCAGAAAAATTAAATGCCAGGCTCCCATTCTATAAAAAGGCCAAAAACATATTTAAATATAATATTGCACTCGAAACGGATATTATAAAGCATTTTATACACGGATCGTCAGGAGAGATCTGACAATTCAGAAATCCATATAGTAGATAGAATTTCTATTTCGATCCTGGATTGAAGATTTACCTCAAAAGAATTTCCTCTCAATATTTAATTGCTTCACTAAAAGTTTGATTCAATTCTCGCTCCCACGGCTTCCCAATGTTGTTCAACATCATTTACATCCGAAGCCACTGCTATATATGGTTTATCAGGATAGAGAATGTTCAATTCTAGTTCTACAGTTCTTTCGTTACTTTGATTGAGGCTGATTTTATTATCTTTATCCGGTATCTCAAGATTAAATCCCCTTAAGAGATATATCCATATCTTTTTTGGCGGTAATCAAACAAGACACTTTATCAGAATCAGTATTTACTTTTACAAAGCTGATATTTACTGCAGTCCTCTTCTTTATCCAGGTTTTCCTGATACCATTTCCGGCTCACTGAGATAAACAGCAAGTGCTCCCATAAAACGATTTACCGGTTCAACCCAAATTTCCTTATACGTGGCCGTATTGGTGGCTGACCAATTAGGATCATCCCCTGACATGCAATCCATGCCTACTGGTAGAGCACCTACGAGGTCCTTCAGACAATACGCAAAATGAGGTGCAAAATCATATCCTTCTCCATACATCAGACTTTGTGAGAATGGATTAGCTCCAAACAGCCATTGAAACTGCTTGCCGGCAAGCTGCATACCTTGCGTATCTTTTCTAAGTCGGGATGCTTCAGCAAGCGCCCACGTACTTGACATATGAATATTTGTATTGCCATGGAACAGGGCATCATAATAAATTGGAAAGGTTCGCAGGACATAATCATTGCCGAGGCTGGTACCATCCAGAAACTGCCGCATCATATCTTCCTTCCTGGAATCATCCTCTATGGCTTCAATCTCAGATCTTTTCCAAACTGAATTAGGTAAAAGATCAAACGGTTGGGCAATTGCACTTCCTCGTTTCATGAAGAATTCACTATGCAAGTACGGTTGCGCTATACCATTGCATCCAGTCTTTATGATCCGGTAGCTTATTGCACAATGAAGCCAATGCGATAAGCGGCGCTTCCTCAAAGGCAGCATGACGGTTATGGATAACCTCATTCCTTTTCTGAAGAAGTATAAAAGTATCCGGTTATAGGAATGCCATCCACGAAATGCTGTTCCTGACATTTAACAAGCAAAGATCCAAAATTTACGGCATGCTCAAGGTAGTCATTGCTCCCCGTAAGTTCAGCGAGAAGCAGTGAGGCTGAGGCTCCCCAGGATGCCTCCCTGTAATCTGCTTCTTCCCAGGTATCCCTGCTGCTATATGCAGCATCCCAATCTTCAATCGCAGCTTCAGAAGCTTGTTTAGCCAATTCAGGATGTGTGTCTTTAAGCATCATTGCGGCTTTACCCTGAACAGTAGCAGCCAGAAAGTTTTCCCAGGGGACATTCTTCGCTGGAGTTACTACATCATCAATGGTTCCGATCTCATTGTCAGTATAGATCCTCATAACGCTAAAACTCATATGGTATCCATCACCAAATCTCGTTTTAAGGAGCCATTCTATACCCCAGGCCAATTCATCGCGTATACGTTTCGATAATTCTTCATACCCTGCCATTTGCTCAAGCCTTTCAAGATTCATCATCATGGCCAGGGAGGACATTGCTGTTCGCCATGAACCTTGCGACAAATCACCCGCATCGTGCCAACCCCCATTTATTACTTTTTTTATATCCCCGTAAAATCCCTGCCAGTCTTTATGGCATTCCAGATGCACACCTGGTACATTATAACCGCAACGCTGGCAGAAGAAGAAGTTTATTGTCTTAAATAATGGTTGGATCCAGATATCCAGATCAACTGGAAATGGATTGGATATTTTTTCCCCATATTTCAATTTAAAAATTCCTCTTTCCCTAAGGGCTGAAAAATCAAGTGCCCTGAATGTTCCCTGCTTATTGTTGATCACTACCACAGTCCCTTCAAATACTACTTCATCCCGTGAATTCAGAAGCTGAAAAGTATCTCCCCCGGCAAATCCTGCAAATGCTACTTTTGATTGATCAGGCAGATATCCAATATGACTATATGAAAATTTATTATTTTCCACCTCCCATCCCTCATACATGTCAGTTTCAACTGCCTGAATTTCTAATTGATCTATATCGTAGGTTACTATTCCTTCTTCTTCCGGATTATGGCCTCTCAGCATTTGAAATATATTAAAACTCGTAACCTTATCTCTTTTAAGATGGGGGATTTCAAACATCACATGGTTCCATTCTCCCGGCTTGAGGTCCTGTACAAAGTGAGAAGACCCATTATAGTCTGTAGCTCCATGGATGGCATCTTTGCAATTCATGCGAATATAAATGCAGTAAGTAGGCATTGCCGTAGGATGGACGTAAACCCAAAACGAGATTCTGTTATATTCCATCCAGTCCTGTGGTTCATTAAAAGTAAGTTCGATATTAGTGCTTCCTCCCTGTCTTCCATTGAAAGAATTCCATTCGCTTCGGTTTTTTTTATAGTATTCCTCATCTCGCAGGGAAGTTCTGAATCTGAGGGATTGCTTCCCGTCACGTGAGCGCTCATCTGTATAAGCCATTTCACCAATTCCATCAACATGCCAGCTTTTTTCAGATTCGAAGTCATCAATTAATTTTGTTTTTAATACCTTTTTCTCTTCCCATCTAGCCATCAGGGCCCTTTCCTCAGGCACTTCAAGAGGGAAATCTTTAAAAACTAAAGGTTTTTGATCTGGATCTTTCTGACTTTTATCATTATCACAGGAAAAGAACAGGGAGCAAAAAGCGAAAGTGAATAGAATTCGTTTCATTTTAAAAAAGTTATTATTATAATTCAGCTTTGTGTTATACAAATTACAAAATCTTTCAGACTATTATTTATAATCGGAATATATTGATTGTCACACCAAAAAAAATTTTATGTAAGGAAGGGAAATGAGGTTTGAGTTTTCAGATTATATAATTCCTCAACAGAAGATCCTGTTAACAGCCGCTCAATAAAACTGGATTAAAAAAAGAATCCGCCAGTTATTAACAATCTTGTAGAGTTGTTTTTTATTTCAGCTATAGGTGTTGGACCAATTCCCTGATCTTCATAGATGACATAAGGTATCCTAAGGCTCTCGTAAGTAGTATATAATACCGCCATATCAATAAAAAATTTCTTTTTTCTATATCCAAATCCACCTGAATAAGTTGATTTGGCTTTATTTAGTTCCTCTGTATCTTTAAGAGGATTGCTTAAGTAGTTATATCCAAGCCTGAATCTGAAATCTCCAGCCCTGAATTCACCTCCCATACGGTAATTTATAACCGACCTGTACTTCTCCTTAATTTCAGCAGCCTCATCGTCCAATCCTCCCTGATCAAATCTCAATTTTATGTTGCTGTAATCCACCCATTCAACATCGGCAGTTATAAATCCATTCTTATTAAAGAAGAAAGCTAAGCCCGTGTTAAGGCGCATTGGAGTTACCAATGAATAGTTCCAGTCATCTGGGATTTGCTGAGAGGTTTGATCACCAGTAAATCCCGGGTCATCCCCATAATAAATCAATGAAGATTCATTCCAGATGCTGCGCATTGAGGTTTCGTATTTATCGGTAATGGTATAGGATGTAGGTGTAACGTAAGATACGCCTATAGTAAGTTTGTTGATGGGCCTTACGACAATACCGAAATTCCCATTTACGCCGGTTCCGTTTATATTCTGTTTTTCGAAAAGTGTATAATTATTCAAAATGCTTTCAGGGTATCTGACTTCAGAATAGGTCTTCACATTTTCATACCTAAGGGACATGACACCCAAGCCAAATCCGAAATAAAAACGGTCACTGACATTCCCACCATATGATATGCCCCATTTGTTAATCGATCCAGAGGTTTCAATGATCTCCTGCTGATCCACTGGAGTATCCGGGGAGGCATATTCAACAAAAGTATCCCAGACATTGAATGTTGTATCCCCATTGCTATCCACAGAATAATCATTTATCAGGTAAGTTGCATATGGAAGGTCGACCAGGTAATAATCCCCTGGTTGTGCTTCGTTTGAGTTACCAAAATCAAGCACAAAATCCAGATAATCATTATCAATATTGGTACCCTTATAAACTACCTTATTACTAAAGTCGTTAAGCCGGTTATAGGAAAAACCAAAAGTACCTCCCTTCCAGGAACCAGGAATATTGTCAGGCCTTTTGCTATTGAGCGCAACTCCTATATTAGCAAGTCCAAATGCAGAACTGGAAGCATTTGTTGTAACATCAAGATACGTAGCGTTGGTTGAATTAAAGCCTGCCAATGGAGTTATACTAACTTCAGATCTATTATAAAATCCCAATCCGGCAGGATTGGATGTTATTGAAGAGAGGTCTCCGCCCAATGCCGTATTTGCTTCGCCTATGGAACGGATCCTGGCCGTGCCTCCATAGTTCGTCTGGCTGAATAATAATCCCAATGCTGTTGGTGTTACCTGGGCCAAAGAAGAGTCTAAAATAAATACCGCTCCTAGGCTTAACACTATAAGCTTAAACCACTTTTTCATTTTTTGTGATAATCTGGATTAGCTAATCCTCCTTCGATACTTAGTTTCCTCTTCCGCTTCTTGATGCACCTCCGCTTGAGCCACTGCTACGTGAGCCACCTCCTGAAATAGATCCTGAGGAACTACCGCTACTGGAAGAAGACCTGAAACTTGATCCTGAACTTCCGGAATAACTGCTTCCACTGGACCTTGGTGTATAACTACTGTTTCCAGAGGATCTTGACGACTTGTAAGAGCCGCTATTGGACCATGATCTACCTGAACTGCTTCCAGTTGTAACAGATCTTTGCTCCCTTGTTGATTTATATGAAGGCCTGGAATAGTCTGAGTTTGTTCTGGTTGACCTTACTCTGGCCGCACTTGTGGAATTTAATGAATTTTGCAAATTCCTTGAACTAGTATATGTGCTACTTCTTTCGGCTGTCCTGGCTGACACCGTAGATGTTGCATTACGGGATCCATTCCTACTGTAATACTCATTCTGCGATCTGGAGAAATCTCTTTCTGCAGAAGCAACTCTGGCATTTGCTGTAGATATACGTTCATTGTTTGTATTTCGAGAAGCTATTGCTCTTCTGGTATTAGGGACATCTTTAGTGTCGCCAGCTATCTTGTCAGCACCACGGGAAACACGTTGTCTATAAGCAGGTGATCTGAGAGTATTTGATTCAGCAACTGCAGTACTATTTGAAGTTTTTGCACCGCTACTAACAGGTACTACTACGTATGAATTATATCCTCCTCCATATCCATAAGAATATGGGTTATAATACCCTGCTCCACCGTAACCATACATCATGGAATTTCTATACATTGAATTGTAAGCATAAGGGCTATAAAAAGGATCGTGATATCCTCTGTAATATGGATTGCCAAATGGACTAAATGGATCATAAAAGCCATATGGATTGTAACCTCCGTATCCCATCCCTGTACCATAACCCATGCTCATGCTGAATCCTGGCATATATCCGAAAGTATATCCTAATCCCATGCTAAAACCAGGTGAAAATCCTCCGCAATAAAACGGATCATACCAAGGATTCCTGTACATACTTGATCTTGACATTGCATTATAACCTCCTCCATAGTAAGAACTTGGGTATGGGTAATTTACCTTTTCAGAACCTTTTTCAGTTTCTCCCGGCATCACAGCTCTTTCATAATAATCATCATAATATGAATCACCATCAGCAATTTCTGTTGTAGATTCAGTTCCTTTAGGGTTTTCTTTATATCGTTCAATATACTCTGGATTTACTGTTTTTGTTGAATAGTTTTCCTCCAGGTTTCCATATTCAGTTGCACTATAGGCAGGATTTATAACATCACTCTTTGTCGAGTTTTTGGCCATCACCTTATTATCAACATCACTTGCACCGGCATTGACCTTGATCATATCCTCATTGAACTTCACCTCTTTCCTGTCACTGGGATTAAAATACATGTCATCGTATTCATCCTGTGAAAAAGAAACATTTGCTGAAACAATTATCATTGCGATAATTGCCAGGCTGATAAGTTTTATTTTTCTTCTCGCTTTCATATCTCGTACCCGTTTTAATTTCTAAGTATAAATATACTATCCATTTTTAATAAGAACAAATTACAAAAGTTCTCAAAATTACATTGTAATTAATTCGAAGTTTGTAATTTCACACTTTACTAATAATATTTAAGCAAATATCATACCAATATCGCAAAAATTTAAATAATGGGAAAAGGATTACCAAAACGTTCCGAAGATTATTCCTCATGGTATAATGAACTGGTAAAAAAGGCTGATCTGGCTGAAAATTCGGCTGTCCGGGGCTGCATGGTTATAAAACCATATGGGTATTCCATATGGGAAAAAATGCAGGCAACACTTGATAAGATGTTCAAGGCTACCGGCCACGTGAATGCTTATTTTCCATTGTTTATTCCAAAGTCCTATATGAGCCGTGAAGCTGCCCATGTGGAAGGATTTGCAAAAGAATGTGCGGTTGTTACACACTATCGGCTAAAGAATGATGAGAATGGCAAAGGGATTATTGTAGATCCGGAAGCAAAGCTTGAGGAGGAACTTATCATCCGACCGACTTCTGAGACGGTAATCTGGAACACTTATAAAAATTGGATACAGTCGTACCGGGATCTGCCATTATTATTGAACCAGTGGGCAAATGTTGTACGGTGGGAGATGCGTACCAGACTTTTCCTTCGCACAGCGGAATTTCTATGGCAGGAAGGTCATACCGCCCATGAAACAAAAGAGGAGGCTATAGAGGAAACACTAAAAATCCTCGATATTTACGGTGAATTTGCCGAAAAGCATATGGCGATCCCTATCCTGAAAGGCGTTAAAACTGAAAGTGAAAGGTTTGCCGGTGCCATTGACACATATTGTATTGAAGCATTAATGCAGGATGGAAAAGCCCTTCAGGCTGGCACATCACATTTTCTTGGACAAAACTTTGCCAAAGCGTTCGATGTCAAATTCGCCACCAAAGAAGGAGGCCTGGATTATGTATGGGGCACCTCATGGGGTGTAAGCACAAGGCTAATGGGAGCCTTGGTTATGGCGCATTCTGATGACAATGGCCTGATCCTTCCTCCAAACCTGGCCCCTATCCAGGTTGTGATCGTTCCTATTTATAAAACAGAAGAACACCGCAGTCTGATTACAGAAAAGGCCGATAAAATTAAGTCACAACTTTCGGAAAAAGGATTTGCGGTGCATTTTGACAACCGTGACACACATAAACCAGGGTGGAAATTTGCAGAATATGAGTTAAAAGGTGTTCCCGTCCGCCTGGCTATCGGCCCTAAGGACCTCGAAAATAATACAGTTGAGATTGCTCGAAGAGATACGGGGGAGAAGACTTTTATAGATATGGACAGTATCCTGACACATATAGAATCCCTGATGCCTGATATTCATAACAAAATATATGATAAAGCACTTAATTTCAGGAAAGAAAATACCCATTCTGCCGACTCTTATGATGAATTTAAAGAGATCCTAGATAAAAAGGGTGGATTTGTCCTGGCTCATTGGGATGGAACTGCCGAAACGGAGGCGCTTATAAAAGATGAGACGAAAGCTAGCATCCGTCTTATCCCCATCGACGACAAAGTTGAAGAAGGCAAATGTATATATTCAGGAAAACCTTCTAAACAAAGAGTTGTTTTCGCAAAAGCTTATTGATTTTTTAGTAGTCATTTCTAAGTATTTATTTATCTTTGGTTAATGCAATTCACCTGATATGGTAGAATGGTTAGCTGTTATATTGTTGATTTTTTTTGGCCTTGGATTCATCATTGCTGAGATCATTTTTGTACCCGGGACAACCCTGCTAGGATTATTTGGCTTGATATTTACTATTATTGGAATTATCATCAGTTATATAAGCTTTGGAGCGGGCATTGGGTCAATCGTTTTTGTTGTTGCAGGCACTATCGGGATTGGAGTACTGGTTTATAGTTTGAAATCGGGAGTCTGGGAAAAATTCGCACTTAAAGGATCGATGAACAGCAAAGTGAATGAAGGTGACAAAGAGGATTTGCAGGTGGGTGAAGAAGGCATTACCGCTTCTTCTCTAAGACCGATGGGAAAGGGGGAATTTAAGGAAAAGATATATGAGGTAACTACCCTCGGCAATTACCTGACTGCAGATACTAAAATCAGAATTGTATCTTTGAAGAATAATAAAATTATCGTTGAACCTATAAATAAATAATATGAACAGTGCATTAATGCTACTTCTTATTGTCTTTGCCGCCGTTGTTTTCCTGTTTGTATTCCTGTACTTTGTACCGGTCAATTTGTGGATAACAGCCATTTTCTCAGGCGTCAAAGTAGGACTTTTCGAACTCGTCTTTATGCGGATACGAAAAGTGCCCCCTGGAATAATCGTTACAGCAATGATAACTGCTACAAAAGCAGGATTGCAAGTAACAACGAACGATCTCGAAACTCACTATTTAGCGAGTGGAAACGTGCCTAATGTCATTAAAGCTCTAATTTCTGCGGATAAGGCAAACATCAATTTAACATTCAAACAAGCTACTGCAATAGATCTTGCAGGAAGAGAAGTTTTTGAAGCAGTACAGATCTCTGTAAATCCAAAGGTCATTACTACCCCAAAAGTAGCTGCTGTAGCAGCTGATGGTATCCAATTGATAGCTACCGCCAGAGTTACGGTGAGGGCTAATATTCAACAATTGGTTGGAGGAGCCGGGGAAGACACCATTCTTGCCAGGGTTGGTGAGGGTATTGTGACTTCAATAGGTTCTGCAAAATCACATAAGCAGGTACTTGAAAATCCTGATAAGATATCCAAACTTGTACTGGAAAGAGGATTGGATGCCGGTACTGCCTTCGAAATTTTATCTATCGATATTGCTGATGTGGATGTAGGCACCAATATTGGGGCGAAACTTCAGATCGACCAGGCAAATGCAGACCTGAAAGTTGCTGAAGCTAAAGCAGAGGAAAGAAGGGCTATGGCTGTTGCTCAGGAACAGGAAATGAAGGCTGTTTCTCAGGAAATGAGGGCTAAGGTTATCGCGGCGGAAGCAGAGATCCCTAAAGCTATTTCCGAGGCATTCCGATCTGGTAATTTAGGTATTATGGATTATTATAAGTTTAAAAATATCCAGGCCGATACAGATATGCGTGAATCAATCGCAAAGCCAGACGCTCCACAAGGGAAACAAGATAGTAAAAACAAATAATTTCAATCCCGCTTCGGCGGGATTTTTTTTTGATTTTACAACTCCAAGTTTATGCTAAATAACCTTTTGAGCCATTTCAGTTTAGACCCAAAGGGAGCATATCGCACCGGCACGTCCAACCAATTCCCTTTTTTAACAATTCCTTTCTTATGGCTGAAAGTTTCAAAACTATGTTTTCCATGGTAAGCACCGTATCCACTCTGACCGACACCACCAAAGGGAACAAATGGATTCCCATATTGTATGACTACGTCATTGATTGCCCCTGATCCAAAACTTAACTCATTGAGGACCTTTTTGATAAAGGATTTTCCAGTGGAAAAGACATATAAAGACAAAGGCTTGTCCTTACTTTTTAGTCGGGAAATTACTTCATCAATATTTTGGTACGATAAAACTGGAAGTAAAGGTCCGAAGATCTCTTCCTTCATAATATCATCTTCCCAACTTACATCCTGCAGGATGGTCGGTGCAATATATAGTTCCGCTTCTTCAGATTGCCCCCCATGATATATCTTGGAATCAGGGATCAGGGCTTTAACGCGATTAAAGTGTTTCTTGTTAATGATTCTGGCAAGATCATCACTGTTTTCGGGATTCTCCCCAAAGGCCCTAATAACCTCCTGTTTCAAAGCGATCAAAAGATCATCCTTATATTTTATGTCCACATATATATAATCCGGCGCCACACAAGTTTGTCCATTATTTAAAAACTTTCCCCATACTATTCGCCTGGCAGCCAGTTTCATATTCATTGTGCCATCGACTATACATGGACTTTTACCACCCAGCTCAAGTGTGACTGGCGTCAGGTTTTTAGCAGCTGCTGTTGCAATGATCTT
The DNA here is from genome assembly GCA_963820995.1 of uncultured Cytophagales bacterium. Classification (GTDB taxonomy): domain Bacteria; phylum Bacteroidota; class Bacteroidia; order Cytophagales; family Cyclobacteriaceae; genus JAGTVG01. Next base: position 42,766 of record CAWGCL010000002.1, read on the forward strand.
ACCAACATAGGTCCCTCCGGTAAAGAAGATATAATCAAATTTTTCCTCAAGTAAGGATTGCGTGATCCTGGCATCCCCTTCCATCACATGAATATAAAAATCGTCATAATTATCGTTGATTAGCTTTTTCAATAAGGCACTTGTGGCAGGAGCTAATTCGGAAGGTTTAAGGATTGCACAATTACCAGCTGCCATAGCACCTGCAAGAGGTCCCATAGCTAATTGAAATGGATAATTCCAGGGTGCAATGATCAATGAAACGCCATATGGCTCATGCATGAGGAAACTCGAAGATGGAAAATTCAGAAGGTTAGAAGGTAATCTTTTGGGACTGGCCCATCTTTTTAACTTATTGATAAACTGATTGATTTCCAATACCATATAGCCATTTTCGGATAAATAGGACTCAAAAGCTGGTTTTCTGAAATCCGTTCTTAAAGCTTCATAAATTGCTTTTTCATTTTCGATGATCAAATCGCGCAGTTTACGGAGTTGTTCCTTCCTGTAATTTATACTTTTTGTAACTCCTGTAAGGAAAAATTGCCTTTGGCGGGTAACTATATCGACTATACTATTCTGCTGTTCCATATATCTTGCTTTTAAATCCCTGTAATTTTTATTCTCTCGCATATTAAAAAATGGGATCCTGGCCTGTCCTTTAAAGCCATAGCAAAAATGGCAAATAAATGAGAATTAAATGTCTCAAATATTTTTTAAATCTTGCTCTGTACCAGTTAATTAAATTACTATAAGAATATGGAGGCTTAATTTTATCTATCATTAAAAAAGTAGTGAAAAAATGCATTTCCATCGTTTTAATCAAATCAATTTAATATATTTCCGGTCATTTAATGCCATAATAGATTATATCAAACAACGCAGGCTTTGAGAATTACAGAGATATTTGAATATCATAATAAAACCTTTTCATTTGAATTCTTCCCACCAAGGAATTACCAGTCCATTCTGGAATTGGGGATAAATGTCGGGCAGCTATTAAAACTCAGCCCTTCATTTGTTTCTGTAACTTATGGAGCGGGAGGTTCAACACAAGAATTATCCTTCGACCTGGTTGATTATATTCAAAACAAGATCGGCTTGACAACAATGGCCCATTATACTTGCATTAATGCCAATAAAGCTAAGGTTGAGGAAGATCTGAAATACCTGATCGAGCGAAAAATTGAAAATCTGATGCTTCTTCGGGGAGACCTGCCTTCTGAGGGATCAATTGGATTGAATACTGATTTCCTTCATGCAAGTGATCTTATACCCATAGCAAAATCGCTGGATGCATTTTCAATTGGTGCAGCCGGATACCCCGAAGGCCACCAGGAATCCAGGAATATTGAAGAAGATGTTAAATGGATGAAATATAAAATTGACCAGGGTTCTGATTTCATAATTACCCAGATGTTCTTTGATAATGATCTGTATTTCGATTTTGTTGACCGCGCCAGGAAGGCAAATATAAACAAGCGCATTATACCCGGAATAATGCCTATCACCAATTACAAACAGATTAGTAAATTTTCTAAGATGAGCGGGGCCACAATCCCTGATTCGATCGTTCAAAGGTTCGAACCGATACAGGATGATCCAAAGATAATGTATCGAACCGGTGTGGAATTGGCTATTGAGCAATGTATAGATCTACTCAGAAAAGGAGCTCCGGGTCTACATTTTTATACGTTAAATAAATCACGTGCAACGGTAGACATATTTTCTTCTATCCCGCATGGCCTGACAAACTGAGAAATCATCAGAATGTGATCATAGAATAAATGTCATACCCGTCGCCAATGGAATCCCGGCCTTTCAAAAATGAGAGTTCAACGATAAAATTTATCATTACTTTACTTACCCCGAACTTTTTTATTAATTCAAGGGCAGCACTTGCTGTACCGCCAGTTGCAAGTAAATCGTCATGAAGCAAAACTATATCATTTGTATCTAGCGAATCTTTGTGGATCTCGATGGTGTCGGTTCCATATTCGAGCTTATATTCATAAGAATAGGTATCCGCGGGCAACTTTCCAGGCTTTCTGACGGGCACAAAACCCGCACCGAGCCTGCTGGCAAGAATACTTCCTGCTATAAATCCCCTGGACTCAATACCAACCACTTTGGTAATGCCCATAGAAGAATAATAGCCAAATAGATCATCTGAAATAGCTCTTAAGAATTTCTGGTTTTTTAAATGCAGTAGTAAGGTCCTTAAACAAAATCCCCTTTTTAGGAAAGTCAGGTATGTCACGTATTGATAAGGCAATATCTTCTTTGGTAATCTGATTCATCATTTTTGTTTATATGTGCTAAAAAGTACTCAAAATCTTAATTTTCCCAAAAAAACGAAAAATATTATCAATACATTGCTGGTTACTGGTTCAATTTGAATGGAATAATCTTTTATATTTCCTGAAGATTTAAATAATTTATAATCGATTAATAAATCATAATAAATATGATTATTTTCGAAACCTTTCACAAGAAATATTATGGGCATATCAGATAAAGGGGCTTTTTTTATTCGGAATTTCCTGAGGGGAGTTTTGATCCTTGCTGTTTTTATTGCCCTATTCATATTGTTTAAAAAATTCGCAAAACCGGAAAATTTTGAGTTTCTCAAACCCATTTATGATAATTCCCTTCTTGTTTTTACGATTTACACTTTATCGGAAATTTTCTTTGGCATAATACCACCGGAGGTGTTCTTTATCTGGTCCACATCAGCAAATGATCTGAATACATACATATTTGATATATCCGTATTGGCCATCATTTCCTACATGGCAGGATTACTTGGATTCTGGATCGGCGTAAAGCTGAATTCAACCATCATTTATCGTTTTATAAAAAGGAGGTATTTAATCAAATATCAGAAATACCTCAACGAATACGGATTTTTTGTTATTGTGGTAGCTGCACTAACCCCATTGCCATTTTCAGGTATAAGCATGCTAATGGGATCTGTAAATTATCCATTCAGAAAATTCTGGATCTATGCCTTATCCAGGTTTATAAGATACGGGGTATATTCCATCATATTCTGGGAAGTCAATTTGATTTAGATATTCCTGCCCCACCATACTTAACTTACTCCACAGTTACGGATTTGGCCAGGTTTCTGGGTTGGTCCACATTACAATTTCTCATTACCGCAATATGATAGGCAAGTAATTGAAGAGGTATTACCGTGAGCAGAGGAGAAAGCACCTCGCTTATCTCAGGTATTTCTATTATATGATCGGCAAACTCCTTAATTGTTGAATCATTTTCAGTCACGATGGCAATGATTTTTCCTTTCCTGGCTTTAACTTCCTGAATATTACTCACGATTTTCTCGTAAGTACTGTCTTTGGTTGCAATTACGACTACAGGCATGTTCTCATCGATCAGAGCAATTGGCCCATGTTTCATTTCAGCAGCAGGGTATCCCTCCGCATGGATATAGGATATTTCTTTTAGCTTTAATGCGCCTTCAAGAGCAACAGGGAAATTATATCCCCTTCCAAGATATATAGAATTTGAAGCATCCTTATATTCATAAGCAACCTCCCTGATTTTATCATTATTCTTTAAGGCCCTCTCCACTTTTTCAGGGATAGTCGACATTTCCTTAAGCATTGAATTAAATTTCTCCTGATCAAGATATCCTTTCTTCTTTGCTAATTGTAAGGCGATCATATTCAGGACAATTAATTGTGCGGTAAAGGCCTTAGTACTGGCTACTCCGATCTCCGGTCCGGCATGCGTATACGCTCCCTCATGTGAAGCTCTTGAAATAGAACTTCCAACCACATTACATATTCCGAATACAATCGCATATTTCGATTTGGCCATCTCAATTGCCGCCAGCGTATCTGCGGTCTCACCTGATTGAGAAACGGCAATCACGATATCACCCTTTTCAATCACAGGATTACGGTATCTGAATTCTGAGGCATATTCAACCTCCACTGGAATCCTGCAGAACTCTTCAAAAAAGTATTCAGCCACAAGGCAGGAATGCCAGGAAGTACCGCAGGCGATCATAATAATTCGTTCTGCATTTAGAAGTTGATCTGCATATTCCTGTATCCCTCCTAATACCAGATGACCGGTTTCGGCATTAAGACGCCCCCTCATACAATCACCTATAGACCTTGGCTGTTCAAAGATCTCTTTGAGCATAAAATGATCATATCCGCCTTTTTCAATGGAATCCAGATCAATTTCAAGGGTTTGTACAAAAGGCAGTGATTTAACATTATTTACATCTTTCAGTAAAAGGTCATTCTTTTCGATAACAGCTATCTCAGAATCTTTCAAATAGATGACATCTTTGGTATACTCAATGATTGGTGAAGCATCAGATGCTACAAAATAGGCATCTTTTCCAACACCTATAACAAGTGGACTACTTTTACGGGCAGCCACTATACGGTCAGGTTCATCCAGGGAAAGTAGAACAATGGCATAGGCGCCAACTACATTCGATAAAGCAATTCGCGTGGCCTTCTCCAGGCTGCATTGATTCTGAACCTGGATACTTTCTATAAAATGAACAAGTACTTCTGAATCCGTTTCACTTTGAAACTGATGGCCAGACCGGGATAGTTCCTTGCGGATTGTATTATAGTTTTCGATTATTCCATTATGGACAAGAACTATCCTTCCATTTCCTGAAATATGTGGATGGGCATTTTGATCATTAGGTTCCCCATGAGTAGCCCACCTGGTATGACCGATCCCTATCGATCCATGCAAATCTTTCTTTTCCAGATGATCTTCAAGATCGATCACCCGTCCTTTCTTTTTTGAAATTTTAAGTTTATCGTTAAGGATTGCGACGCCAGCACTGTCATATCCTCGATATTCAAGGCGCTTTAATCCATTTAGTATTATTGGTAGCGCCTCCTGGTTCCCGATATAAGCCATAATTCCACACATAGGTTGTTTGAGTTTTAATGAACCGTTAAATATAGGATTATTTTGTTAATAAATAATATTTTTTGAAGAATATTTTAAAAAAATTATAAAGATTCAATGCTGCTTATTTTTAAGCATTAATTAATGGATAAGAAATGGGGAATGTGTTTTTAGATCAGCAGGCTATTTCACCTTAGAATAGTAAATTTTCAGAACGATTTTACTTGGGCTTACCAGAAATTGGTTTACAGTATTAGTAATGCCAAATTCTGGTGGATACATAAGAACGGTTGTATCCGAAAAAGTACCTTTAATCAACCTGTCGCTGAAAATTGTGATCGGTGCTTCATACAATAGATCTTCTTCATTATAAATAGCACGCTGGAGGTCGGTAGAGCCATCCTGGAGAATTCCTAAAAATTGACCTGATTCTTTTAACCGCTTATTATTTTCATCATGAAAATAAAAATATAAGTAAGATGGGGGAAGCTCATTAAAATCCGGTTGATCAATATTTATGGAGATCACCGTTTGATTTATTGTGGCATATTCAATAGTATCAAAGAAATACAGCATAGGTGTGAAATCAAGCTTAGTAACCAGATCAGCACCTGACTGAATATATGCTTTATCATTAGTTGGATTAAAATCCTGATAATGTTGATCTTCTATTCCATCCAATGGCGTGCCAGTTCTGTCGGTAAGTATCTGATTGAAATTTGCAACACCAAAAAACTCAAAAGGGTAACTGTATTGAAGTGTATCTTCAGAATAATATAATCTGAGAAATGTAGAATCATTTCCGGCATTAATACCCAATACAGAATTATTACTTTGATCTGATATAAATGCAAAACCTTTAAACAGAGCCTGTAAGGTTCCTACATCATCAGGATCAATTACATTTGTATCCTGGGCAGCCTCGAAAAGCCTTTGCCCATATGTGTCGTCAATTTTAAAAGAAAGTACAGTGTCTACTCTTTCCGGCAGGAAAAAATCCGCGGTTGATATAGGATTTGGATCATACTCAGCAGAACTGAAACTGAAATACGCCGCTGTATCATAGAGATCTTCCGTTAATTCGTGTACGGTAAATCGTTGATATTCAGTTATATCCAGGCCCATATGCATAATCACTTTTTATATACAGAACTAGTGAATCGTAAACTGCATCTTCCGGCACATCCAATTTAGCCCCTGAATACCCATATTGTGTAAAAGAGGCAGCTGATAATGATCCAAAATCTTCATTAAACGTTTTTCCTACCAGCAGTCTTTGAACGGATAATGTAAAAAGTGAATCGTTATTGATCAGACTTGTACTCAGGTCTATCTCCTGATAATAAGCACCTATCCTGTTAGGGTCCCCGGTAAGTTCGAGCCCTATTTCATTAGGTTCCTCACAAGCAAAAAGAAAAAGGGTTACCAGAACCAGTAACCCATAATGTGTTTTACCCAGCAAGCTCGTGATAGAGATTATAGTATGATTCCAGATAGTCATCTTCCTTGTCTATTTTATCCACCTTCTTATCTCCAGGAATCTTATCAAATAGCTTATTCAAACTCGTTTCCAGTTTTTCACCGGCTTTAATCACAGAATCGGAATATTCAATGCCTATTTTAATAAAACCCTCGAAATCACCTGACTCAAGATTTGTTAACATACTATCATCAATATCGAGCATTTTTACTTTGTCAATCAGATCTCCATTAAACTTGTAATCAAAAGAATTATTGTAGACCGTAAATACCGTTTTGGTATTATGGAAGATCGGATCATTTTTGTAAGTAGTTTTAAGATACATTGGAATTAAACTGGTCATCCAATCGTTGCAGTGAACGATATCTGGCGCCCATCCCAATTTCTTAACCGTTTCAATTACACCTTTGCAAAAGAATATGGCTCTTTCATCATTGTCCTCATAAAAATTATTCTCTTTGTCATAAAAGACTGACTTTCTATGAAAATAATCTTCGTTGTCAATGAAATAAACCTGAAGTTTGGCATTCGGAATTGATGCTACTTTTATGACCAGAGGTTTTTCCTCTTCGCCAACTGAAATGTTAATTCCGGACAACCTTACAACTTCATGTAATCGGTTTTTTCTTTCATTTATTAATCCGAATCGAGGCACAAGAATTCGGATTTCCATACCCTTTTCCTGCATGCGTTGCGGCAATTGCCTTACAAATTCTGCTACTTCTGATGTTTGTAGAAAAGGATTGATCTCACTCGCTACGTAGAGAATTCGAAGTTTTGACATAATCTATCTATTTGGTTTTTACTAATGAAAAGATTTACAAAGGTACTACATATTCAGCTATTTTAGTACTTAATCAATATTAAAAAAGTAATTTTATCTTTGCAGCTAAGGTTCAAAAACTTGTAAATGAAAGTCATTAACCTGAAATCCGACTTATTCCCCATTTTGCAGAAAGAACGTTCAAAAGGAAGGATAATCGGCCTGGTCCCGACAATGGGAGCCCTTCATAATGGTCATTTATCGCTGGTGAATGCTTCTATTAAGGAAGTGGATACAACTGTCTGTAGTATATTCGTCAATCCAACACAATTCAATAATCAAGAAGACTTCGAGAATTACCCTGAAACATTTGAGGAGGACCTTAATAAATTAAAACAGGAGGGTTGCGATATCGTATATGCCCCGCCCCGGGAGGATCTATACGAGAATGAAAATGACAGAATAACAGACTTCAGTTTTGGTGAGTTCGGCCGAGTCCTGGAAGGCAAATACAGACCAGGTCATTTCAGAGGAGTGGCTTTAGTTGTCTCCAAGCTGTTCAATATCATATCTCCTGACTTAACTTATTTTGGGCAAAAAGATCTTCAGCAATTTCACCTGATCAGGCATTTGATAGAGGACTTATCATATAATATTCAGATCCGTTGTGTCCCTACGGTCCGCGAAAAAGACGGATTGGCCATGTCATCCAGAAACTTACGAATACCTGAAAAGCTGAGGCCCCTTGCTTCAACGTTTTATAAATGTCTCATTACTGGACGGGAAATGTTGAGGAACGGGGAAAAGCATATCCGACGTAAAAAATAAAGTAAAAGAAGTATTCGCCAACTCTCCGGACCTTAAGCTCGAATATTTTGAAATGATCGATACCGGTAACTTCAAAATTATCAAACAGATTAGGAACGAAAATAAAACATCTCTGTGTATAGCGGGTTATCTTAATAACATTAGATTGATAGATAACGTTAACTATATTTAGTATCTTTGCGGTTTGAAAGGATAAAATCATGTTTATCGAGGTTTTAAAGTCAAAAATACACAGGGTAAAAATAACACAAGCCGAGTTGCATTATGTGGGCAGTATCACATTGGATGAGGATCTGATGGACGCAGCCAATATTGTTGAAAATGAAAAGGTGCAGATTGTGAATATTCATAATGGGGAAAGACTTGAGACTTATGTTATCAAAGGTGTAAGGGGAAGCGGTGAAGTATGCCTGAATGGACCAGCTGCAAGGAAGGTTCAGGTTGGCGATATAATCATAATTATATCATATGCATCCATGACCCCGGAAGAATCCAAATCTCATAAACCATTGGTTATTTTTCCGGATGACAGAAATAAACTACCCCAGTAAGTCTCTTGAAAATTTTCAAATCCATTTTAAAGTACAGCTTTACCTTAATAATTGCATTGGGCTTGCTTTGGTATGTATTCAGGGATATTGATCTCAACATACTTTTCGAAAAATTTAAAAAGGCTAATTTTACTTTTGTATATATTTCCATCGCACTATCCCTTTTCAGTCATTTCCTGCGAGGATATAGGTGGACTTTACTGTTAAAACCTATCAATTACAATGTAAATTCTTTCCGGGCTTTCATTGCTGTAATGGTAGGTTATTTTGCTAACTTGCTTTTGCCCAGAATGGGAGAGATCACCAGGTGTGCCATCTTGAAAAAAACTGATAACGTGGCTATACCTGCCTCCCTGGGAACAGTAATTAGCGAAAGAATACTTGACCTTATACTCTTGATCTTATTAATCTTCTCGACAATAATCATCGAGTTCAAAACCTTAAAAACCTTTTTAACCGATTATTTTGATTCTATCATTTCTGGATTTAACCTGGCCAATTACCTGGTTCTGGGGGGAATTCTTCTTTTCATTAATCCTGATAGGGATATACCTTGTTCAGAAGAAATAAAGAATCAATACGTTCCTCAAGCCTGTATCAGAAATTCAGGCCAATGGTCTATGATCTAATCAGCGGATTAAAAAGTATCCGGAAAGTAAAAGAAAAAACCGCCTTTTTTGTATCCACTGCAATGATCTGGATTTTGTATTATTTAATGTCATATATTATTATCTTTTCATTCCCTGAAACATCCGGTCTTGACTTCTTCGCAGGATTATCAATTTTAATGGCAGGTGGTCTTGGAATGGCTGCGCCGGTACAGGGAGGAATTGGCACATATCATGCTTTCGTAGGTGGTGTTCTTATGTTATATGGCATCAGTAAAGAGGATGGCGTATTATTTGCCACATTATTACATACTTCTCAATTTGTTTCGATTGTGATAACTGGTGGGATCAGTTTTATAATCAGTTTATTCTTACATAAAAATCCAAATGGAAACGAGCCGGAAAATATTGCCTCTTGACAAAGGGATCAACAAAATAAATAGGTGGAAAAAAAGTGGGTATAAAGTTGTGTTTACAAATGGCTGTTTTGATATTCTCCATCTTGGCCATCTGGATTACCTGGAAAAATCGAGGAATCTTGGCGATAGACTGGTTATTGGATTGAACACGGATAGTAGTGTAAGACGGCTGAAAGGGCCGAACCGACCCATTAATTGCTGAATTATCCCGGGCAAGAATGCTTGCAGCACTGGCCTTTGTAGACCTGGTCATTGCTTTTGATGAGGAAACACCACTGGAATTGATTAAAAAGGTAAAGCCTGATATTCTCATTAAAGGAAAGGATTATTCAATAGAAAACATTGTGGGTGCTGAATTCGTATTGGGAAATGGTGGTGAAGTCAAAACAATAGAAATTCTGGAAGGATATTCAACAACCGAAATAATTAATAAAATAAAAAAATACTAATATGATCATCGTAATAGCCATATTTTTCATGATTGTAAGTTTAGCAGTAAGCTCAACTTTAAAAAGAAAATTCAAACGATATTCTAAAATTGGTTTAAAAAATAATTTAACCGGAGCACAGATTGCTGAATTGATGCTTGCCGATAATGGGATCCGGGATGTTAAGGTTACATCTGTTAAAGGGCATTTAACTGACCATTACAACCCAATGCATAAGACTGTAAACTTAAGTGAGCAAGTATATTATGGAAGCAATGCCGCTGCTGCAGCTGTAGCCTCACACGAATGCGGGCACGCCGTTCAGCATGCTACTGGCTACGCACCACTAAAAATGAGAAGCGCATTAGTCCCAATACAAAATGCAAGTGGTAGAATCTTGAATTTTGTTGTATTGGCCAGCATATTTGGTTTTGGATTTTTATATGGTTCCTTCCCAACTGATCTGGTCCTCTTGATCATTATTGGTTGTTACTCTGTATTGACCTTATTTGCTTTTATAACACTGCCTGTTGAATTTAATGCCAGTTCAAGAGCCCTGGCCTGGGTGGAGGAAAGGAATATTGTAGATCCATCAGAATACAATATGGCGAAAGATGCATTGAAGTGGGCCGCCATGACCTATGTAGTAGCTGCAATTGGTTCTCTAGTATCACTCCTGTATTATCTGATGATATTTTTAGGAGGATCAAGAGATTAATTTTATATTGCATCCAGCACGATTTTAAAACTTTTTGTATGGACTTTTCCTTGAGTGAAGAACACCTGGCTGTTCAGGAAGCTGCCCGTGATTTTGCTCAGCATGAACTTCTTCCAGGAATCCTGGAACGGGATGAGAAACAACAATTCCCACATGATCAGGTGAAAAAAATGGGAGAATTAGGTTTCCTGGGAATGATGGTAAACCCAAAGTACCAGGGCAGCGGCATGGACACCCTGGCTTATGTGATCGCCCTGGAGGAGATCTCAAAAATTGATGCCGCCGCTGCGGTGATCATGTCAGTAAATAATTCTCTTGTTTGCTGGGGTCTGGAAGAATATGGCAGCGAGGAAATAAAAAACAAATACCTTACTCAGCTTGCACCAGGCACTATCCTGGGAGCTTTTTGTCTTTCAGAACCAGAGGCAGGATCGGATGCTACAGCCATAAAGACAAAAGCTGAGGATAAAGGCGATCATTATCTTTTAAGCGGGGTAAAAAACTGGATCACTAATGGAGGTAATGCTTCAGTTTACATTGTAATTGCCCAGTCTGATCCAAATCTTGGTCATAAGGGCATAAATGCATTTGTTGTAGAAAAAAATTGGGAAGGTATTCAGGTTGGACCAAAAGAAAATAAGCTGGGAATTCGCAGTTCAGACACACATTCTATAATGTTCAATGATGTAAAAGTCCCCAAATCGAACTTATTGGGAGTTGAAGGAATGGGCTTTAAGATCGCCATGAATATACTGAACGGGGGCCGGATCGGTATCGCTGCTCAGGCACTTGGAATAGCTTCCGGGGCCTATGAAGCATCACTTAAATATTCCCTGGAAAGAAAAGCCTTCGATAAACCTATATCTGCACACCAGGCAATACAATTTAAACTCGCTGATATGCATACCGCCATTGAAGGAAGCCGATTGTTATGTTATAAGGCAGCTTACCTGAAGGATCAGGATAGCCCTTATGCAAAAGAAAGTGCCGTAGCCAAATTGGTAGCCTCACAAACTGCTATGGATGTTGCAAACGAAGCCATACAGATCCATGGAGGATATGGATACGTTAAAGAATATCATGTTGAAAGAATGCTCAGAGATGCGAAAATCACCCAGATTTATGAAGGAACTTCTGAAATTCAAAGACTTGTAATTGCACGCGAAATTCTTAAATCCGTCTGATTTTATTATATGATCTTAGTTAAATACAATTCATAAATACACTATTGCAAGAATTGCCATTTTTAAAATTTTCGATCCGGATATACATATTCCAAAATTTTTTTGTACTTTTACAATATATAATTTGTATTTTACAATTATATTATCGTTATTGTATAACTATTTTACAAAATTGTCCAATTTGGGAGTGTAAGATTTAATTGTAATGAGATGGAAGATTATAATAAGATAATTGAATCATTAGGAATAAAGTACAATAAGTCGAAGAATATTAAGATTATTCAGTCGGTATCCAATGAAAATTTCTATGATGTAGAAAACACAGTTTTTATTGTTCATAATGGGGAGTTGAGATACGGGCCGGAACACGAGGTGGTACAGAAAGGGGAAGTATTATTAATACCCGGTGGGAGAAATGTATCAATTACCTATGGAAATGCAATGAATTCAAAAGGATCACCCGATGCCTATATCACTCGAAAAGAATCATTCTTACAAAGCATAAATTATTCCGAAATAGCGAACTCTACACAGGAGATCTTCAGCTACATAACTTTTGAAGCAAAAGTTTTTGATTCAGTTAATTTCTTTGCTTCTCTTGACATACCTCCTTTTATAATCAAGAGTAAACAGATAAATTCCCTTATCGGTACGATCTTATCTGAATCGGAGTCCTCATCTGCCGGACATGAGCGGGTTGTTAAGGCATTAACGGAATATATGGTTGTAGAAATTACCCGGTATATTATCGAAAATCAATTATTTGTTGAACAACTGGCCACGAATATTACCTATTTTAAAGATCCCAGACTTATAGATATTTTTACTTATATCCGTGAAAATCTTCAAGGGGACTTATCAAATAACATATTATCCAGTGTTGCCAATGTATCGGAAGACTATGTAGGACAGTATTTCAAAATGCTTACCGGGATAAATCCACAGGACTACATAGAATACCAGCGCATGGAAATGGCTGTGAACCTGTTGAGAACTTCAAAGAAAAGCATTCGTGAAATAGGAAGGGATGTTGGATATAAAGATACTGCCTATTTCTGTAGAAGGTTTAAAATGATGTTCGGTATTCCAGCTGGAAAAATGAGAAGAAGAGAATCTTTAATGAATATCTAAGGATTCATTGAATTTTTTCAGCACATAAGAAACATCTTTAATAAAATCAGGATTCTGTTCTATTTTATTGCCTACCACAATCATATCAGCTCCTGCATGAAGAGCATTTATTGCTTTCTCAGTACTGTTAATACCTCCACCCACAATCAAAGGGATATCAATTGATTTGCAAACCTGCTGAATTATGGATCCTGGTACAGGATTAAGGGCTCCGCTTCCTGCTTCAAGGTATATAAGTTTCATACCAAGCAGTTCGCCGGCAATAGCTGTAGAGGAAGCTATTTCAGGTTTATCATTAGGAATGGGATTTGTAAAACTTAAGTAGGATACCGAGGTAGGACGTCCTCCATCAATTAGCATATAGCCAGTAGGTATAACTTCAATATTACTTTTCTTCAATGCAGCCGCAACAGGTACGTGTTGGCCGATCAGCAATTCCGGATTTCTTCCGGAGATCAGTGATAAAAAAAGAACTGCGTCAGCAGATTCTGAAAGATAGAGGCCATTTCCTGGAAACAAGACCAGAGGAATTTCGGTTCTGAGTTTTAAATACTTGATGCATGGATTAATATCCGGATTTTTAATCAAGCTTCCACCAATAAATATATAATTAACGTGATTGCCCTCAAGTATCTTTAGAAACTGAGATAACCTGCTCTCGTTATTATAGATTTCCGGATCTATTAAGACAGAAAGAGATTTTTGATTTGAAGCGTAAGATTTCAGTAAATGATTATATATCCCCTCGTTCATTTTCTTCCTGTGGATCACTAAGTAATTTCACAATATATTCCCGAATTAAGGCCAGTAAAACAAGAGCTGCTTTATCTGAAAGGCTTTTTATAAGTATATTCCTGCTTTCAATTCTTTCCGCTTTTGCACCGCCGGTTTCATGATGGTCTTCATCGTTCTTTTTCCCTAAAATAGCCCTGACTCCAAGATAGGAAATCAGCATGGTACCGCCGATAAGCAAAAGACGTCCTCCCCACAGCGTCGCTGATTCAGAGAGGCTTGTAAGATCTTCATTAAGCGTTTGTTCAAAATCATCCGTGGCTTTTATCAACTGGTGCTTTTTATCTTCAATCTTATTGCTCATAATCTTCTTCGTTTTCTGTATCCTCCTCAGGAAACATCATATTAGTAATTGAGTCTGCGATCCGGGCCCTTAATAAATAAACGACTATTATACCTACAAGATAAAATCCCGTTACAATCAGAAAGCCTAAATACTGGCTTTCAAACAAATCATTCAGCAGCCTGCTAATGAAATGGCTTAAAAAAAGAACGAACAACATCCCGACCATTGAGAAGATGATCACCAACGCCAATATGGACAATGCCTTAGCAATTTCTTCTTTAAACTGGATCTTATATAATTCTACCTTGGTTTCAATAAATCCAATCAACGCATTTACAATACTTTTAATCCGGAATATATCCAGGAATTTTTTGTTTTCGCTCACCGTTATGTTTGTTAATTTAATTGAAGTTAACAGGATTTTAAAAATAATAAAAACAAGTGAGAAAATATGTATTATAATTATATTGTCCTCATCTTCTTTTGATATAAATAATTGGGCTTAGCCGAAAGCCGGGTTTTATATATTGTTCTTAGGAAAGCGAGAAATGGAGAATATTGGATCTATCTTGACAAATAGATCAATAGGAAAGGGACCAGGAAAAAGGTCAATATGATATAAAAGAATCCAATAAGTCGATTATCACTGGCCAATATACCAAATCTTCTTGCCAGCCTAACCGGGAAGTTCCTGATTTGCCCGAAAGGCAAGAAAATGAGAACCCCGATAAAATTGAAGATCAAATGAGCAATGGCAAGGCTCACAGCTGCCTCGGATTTGAAAATTGCTGCAAGTAAGGCCGTAATGGTCGTTCCAATGTTAGCCCCCATAATAAAAGGAAATACGGAGGAGAGCGAAACCTTTCTGGTAGCAACTAGTGGGACAGAAAGCGATGTAGTAATGGAACTTGACTGCAAGGCGCCAGTTAACAGCAATCCCCATGAGAAAGATTTAAAGGGATTGCTGAATATATAAGATTTCATTTTATCTTTTGATTTTCCTATTAACAATTTATAGGAGTAAGTTGAGAATAACTTAATAGCAGCGAACAATAGAATGATTCCAAAAATAGCAATAATCCAATCATTGCTGATGAACTCTGCTATTCCAACCGTCAATGGCTTAATAATGGAATATACTGGTTTTGAAACTGCCATATCAGGCGTAGGAGCCTTTACACCCAATATCTTAGTTATATACATAGCCGATCCGGATAAGATCTTATAGTAATACTCTAAAGGAAAAATAATTATAGTAGCAAATATATTGAAAAAATCATGTACTACACCGGCAGAAAGGGCCAGCCTGAATTTACTTTTGCTGGTTATGTAACTTAAAGATATAATATCACTAGTTAAGGTAGTCCCAATATTAGCACCCATAATAACAAATATGCCCATATTCAAGGAGATCGTACCTGAAGCCACCATAGCTACAGCGATGGATGTTACTGTGGAACTGCTTTGAATCAGAGCAGTCGTCAGCAATCCGATAAATAAAGATATGAATGGAATTTCAGCTACTTTAATTAATTCCTGGGCTGCCCCAAGTCCGATAGATGATAGGGCATAGATCATCAGATCTATGGCAAGGAGAAACAAAAAAATGATGGAGGAAATCAGAGCGATCCTTACAATCCATGTAAATACAATCAGATTTTCAGAATATATAACATTATTTCTTATTGTTTTCCTCATAAAAATAAAGTTACCCAGCAGGTAACTTTCACGAATTGGTATCTGGCAAAGATAAGATTATATCCCTACCAGGAAATTGATTATGCATTAATAGAATATTATCATTTCTCTACCGAAATAAATTTTTTATCCCTTTTCCTCTGGTACAGGTTTTGAATTTTGATTTGAATCAAATATCATAAAATCTCTCTGAGCTTTGATAAGATTAACTGTAAATAACAAGAGGTTTTTGGTCTCATTCATTATGTTCAGATAAAGTGTGCTGTTTTTTGTTCCGCTTGCTGAATTCTTTATCCTTTTCAATTGTTGTTTACTTATAGCCGTTAATCGATCAATCAATCCTTTTTGTTCAACCAATATTCCGTCAATATCTACAAACCCTTTTTGTTTTAAAACCAATATGGTAGATCCAAAGAATTTACCTATATCTTCTCTTAGAAGATTGAGTTCATTAACCTGTTCGTCAATCAATGGCTTATGATTATTGTCGATGTAATTATAAATCGGTTTAGAAATAAAAGTTAAGGCATTTACCGTTTCCTTCAGGTAATTTACTACCTGGACATAATAATGTGCGGATTCAACATCGTCCTCCTGAAGTTTCGCTATTATCCTTGGCAGTGTATTTTTAATATGTTTAATGTTCTTATCCAGCTTAGTTATATCTTCTTCAACTTTAACCAGTGATTTTCTTTTAAACTTGATCATCCCGTTAATTGCCTTATTATATAGATCTGAAACAGTAGTGAGTGTGCCAATTACATTATCATTACATGAAGTTAAAATGCTTTGCCCATTAACTTCCAGGCCTACCAATTCAGTTTCTTCATATACTACTTTCTCACTTTCCCTTTTTTGATGAATTTTATAAGATTTGATTATCAGCAATATAATTGCAATAATTAATAGAATTATAGTAATCAATCCACCAACATGTATCAAATAGGCCAGTATAAATGCAGCGGTAAAGGCACTGAAGGCTGTGAAGAACCATCCGCCGATCACTGTTATAACACCCGAGATCCGATATACAGCACTATCCCTTCCCCATGCCTTATCGGCCAATGATGTTCCCATTGCCACCATAAAGGTTACATAGGTAGTGGACAAGGGTAATTTTAAGGAGGTGGCCAATGAGATCAATGCACTGGCTACAACAAGGTTAACTGATGCTCTGACCAGATCAAATGATATGCCCTTCTGCTGTTTTCTAGCCTGAAATGCTTTCTGATTGAATTTTCCATTAATAAATCTCATAATTCCTGATGGAACTACTTTTGAAAAGGCCGTAGAAAGATTCATGGTACCTCTCACCAGGTTGCGAGCCAGCATGGAAGATTCAAAGCGTTCATATCCTTCATCCTGTCGGCTGAGATTAATTTCTGTGGCAGTTACAGATCTTGCTTTCTTGGATTTATATAAGGCAATGACCATAATAAGACCAGCCAGAAGCAACATATACGTTGGGGTTTGTATTTTACCCGAAAGGGAGGTCATTACAAAAGCACCAGGCTCTGAAATTTCACTGCTGATAAATGACTTTAAAGATTCAAGTCCTGCTAAAGGAACGCCCACAAAGTTTACGAGATCATTTCCGGCAAATGCCATAGCCAAAGCAAAAGTACCTACCAATACGATGATCTTGAGAATATTAAATTTAAAGACCATGTATATAAGTTGAAGGATAATGGTCCAGCCAATAAAACTGAAAACCAGAATAAAGAATGTGTTTTGTTTGATCCAATCAACTGTATCTGAAGTTAAGAAGGATGAACCCTTCGCTCCCTTAATAAGAATGAAATAGGTGATTATGGATATGGCTAATCCTCCCCAAATGGAGCCAAAATATCTGAGCGTCTTTTCATAGTCAAATGAAAACATGAGCCTGACAAGCCACTGGACTATCAATCCAATGGTAAAAGCTATCACTACCGATAATAATATCCCGGTAATAATAAGTAAGGCTGAACTCGAGTTGATATAGTTTCCCAGGGTTCCTACAGAATCTCCCAGTATTGATATTTTAATTAAAGAAACTGCTACGGCGGCCCCAAGCAATTCAAAAACGATAGAAACCGTAGTGGAAGTTGGAAGTGCAAATGTATTGAACAAATCGAGCAATAATATATCCGTCATCATTACAGCGAGAAATATGATCATGATCTCACTGAAAAAGAACTGATCAGGATGAAAGATCCCCTTTCTGGCTACTTCCATCATCCCGCTGGAAAATGTTGCACCGACTAAAATTCCTAATGCAGCAATAAACATAATCAACTTGAATGGAGCAGCTTTTGATCCAATTGAAGAGTTTAAAAAATTAACAGCATCATTGCTTACTCCGACTACCAAATCAGAGACTGCAAGAATAATTAGAATGACGACAATAAAAACATAATAAGATTCCATGCGGCTTGGATAATTTATGATGTTGTAAATGTAGGTTCAATTTTCAATTTTGATTGTGATATGTGATCGATTTTATATTATTTTTATATTATATATTTGTTAACAGAATGTTAACTTTGAGCACTTCCTGAATATTCTATTAAGGGATTCATTTTTTGAATAATAAACGTGTGTAAAATGCACCAATACAATTTGCAAAATATCTATTAATTCAATTGAAATTTTGACCTATCTAAATAAGAGAAAATGCAATTCGGATTTTATGATTTTTTAAATCTTTTCGGCGCCCTCGGGTTTTTTATTTTCGGCATGAAAGTAATGAGTGACGGGATTCAGAAAGCTGCTGGACATAGAATGAGGCAAATCTTAAGTTCTATGACCAGAAATAGATTCCTGGGAGTCTTTACAGGCTTTTTAATTACCGCCCTTATTCAATCTTCCTCCGCGACTTCTGTTATGACCGTAAGTTTTGTGAATGCAGGGTTGTTAACCCTTGTAGAATCGGCTGGAGTAATGATGGGTGCCAATGTAGGTACTACAATAACTGCATGGCTTGTTTCTATATTCGGATTTAAAGTTAAGATTGTGTCGATATCACTCCCGATTATTGCTATAGGATTACCTTTACTTTTTGCGAAAAAAAGTAATTTGAGGTTTTGGGGAGAATTCCTGATTGGATTTGCTTTATTATTTATGGGCCTGGATGCCTTAAAGTCTACAGTTCCAGATCTGAAAAACAATCCTGAAGTTTTGGCATTCCTGGCAAATTATGCCGATATGGGAATTCTATCAGCTTTGATGTTCGTTGCAGTGGGCACTGTATTAACTGTTTTAATACAATCTTCAAGCGCCGCGATGGCATTGACAATCACGATGTGCTACCAGGGATGGATCCCTTTTGAAATAGCTGCTCCTATGGTTTTAGGCGAAAATATCGGAACTACAATTACAGCCACAATTGCATCTATCGTTGGAAACGTTCATGCCAAACGATCTGCCAGGATTCATACTCTATTTAATGTGATAGGAGTGGTATGGATGTTATTCGCTTATCCATATTTCTTAAAAGGGATTGATTATGTAATGGTGACTCAAATGGGATTTCCTTCACCATTTACAAATAGTGAATCTATTCCGATAGCTTTATCCTATTTTCATACATCTTTTAATGTTATAAATGTACTACTACTTATTTGGTTTGTGCCTACTCTTGTCAAAATAGCCATAAAACTGGTTCCTTCCAAAGGAGAACAGGACGAAGAATACCACCTTAAATACATCGGTCGAGGTCTGATGAACACCCCAGGCCTGGAACTCCTGGAGGCCAGGCAGGAATTGGGCAATTTTGGGGATATGATAGATAATATGGGTAGAAGATTACGGAAGTTAACAGACAAAGATAAACCTGCTAAACAATACAAACAGATTGAGAAGATATATAGTATGGAAACCACCTCTGATACAATGGAAAAGGAGATTTCCAATTATATTCTGAAGATCAGTGAAGGTAGATTAACCGAAAAATCTTCGATAGAAATTCGAAGTATTTTTTCAATCTGCCACGATCTCGAAAGGATCGCTGACATTTTCGCAAAGATTGCCAAAGAGTACGAACGAAAGATTGAGATGAAAGCTGATTTTGGCAAAATCCAGGTTGAGGGAATAAACTCTATACAGGAAAAAGTAGAAGAGGCCCTTTCCATAATGAGGGAAAACTTAAATAATTGGGGCAATGGCCTTGAAATTGAGAAAGCAATCGATATTGAAAAGGAAATCAATGTGATCAGAAGCCAGTTGAGAAAAAGCCATTTGCAAAATCTGGAAAAGCAAAAATATGATTACACGAGTGGACTGATATACTATAATATCTTCATTTATTTTGAACGCTCGGCAGATCATATTATTAACGTTACGGAAGCACTGAACGGTCAGGTCTCCTGAAGCTAATTTCAGGCCAAAATTTTCGCGTAAAAAAAGCTATTATTAGTTTAATTATAAGATTATTCTGGCTAGTATTTGATATATGCAGAGTTAGTTTTACTTACATTTTATCCTTCTTAATTAGAAAATGCCAGACACCGCAAATTGTCCCGTTTTGAAATCTATTAAAAATAATATAAAATTGCAGCGTTTTGTTTCACTCAAATTTCTGATTTAATGAGCCGCCGTTTTTCTTTATTGCTTGTACTTGGAACACTATATTGTTCACACCTAAGTACACTTTCAGTCAAATAAATGAATATAATTATCCTGAATTCGATTTTTCCAAAGGGATTGGCATTAAATCACCCGACTCCAGTTTCTTTTTGAACTTTGGCCTTAGGTTCCAACCCCGGGTTGCGTATACATCAGCAGATCTGTCAGTTTTTGAATTTTGGAAACATTCAGGCACGGATCAGAAGACTAAGATTAAAATTCAATGGATACGTATTTGATCCTAAGATCGCTTATAAAGTCGAACTGGCTTTTGAGAATTTATCCCTTGATTTTGAAAATGCCTCGGTACCAAATATAATCCTCGATGCTGTTGTTTTTTATCATATTAATAAAAACTGGACCATATCATTTGGCCAGACAAAACTTCCCGGCAACCGGGAAAGGGTTATTTCATCAGGAAATATGGAAATGGTGGACCGTACTTTTGTCAATGCCCGATTCAATATTGACAGGGACATGGGATTTCAGGGGGCTATATACCAACAATATAAACAGGGTATATTATGCGATCAAAGGCGCTGTCTCATCCGGTGAAGGCCGGAACTTTATTACAACGGATGAAGGGCTGGCATATACGGGACGTGTTGAAGTATTGCCACTTGGCAAATTCAAAAGCAAGGGAGATTACAGCATGGGTGACCTTGCCCGGGAAGAGAAACCCAAATTATCTGTAGGTTTTACCGGCACATTACAATGACAATGCAATACGACAGCGTGGACAAACAGGCCGGTTTTTATATGAATCAAGAGATCTGACAAGTTTTTTCCTGGATGTGATCTTGAAATACAATGGATGGGCATTTATGTCCGAATATATGCTTCCCGGTCAACTGATGATCCTTCACTGTCAATGAGGATGGCAATGTCCGCTATGTATATGCTGGGAATGGGGCTTTTTTCCAGGGGAGCTATGTATTTGAAAGCAACTGGTCAGTTATAGGGCGTATTGCTTTTCTCAATCCGGTTGAAGAGATCTCTGCTTTACCGATGCGATCAATGAATATGCTGTTGGAGTTACGCGTTATATAAAGGGGCATAAACTGAAAGTACAGGCAGACATAGCTTACGAAGACAGGCATAACGCATACGGGGAACAGATTGTGGAAGACAACTGGCAGGTCCGATTCCAGGTTGAGATAGGAATATAGCAGTTGCTCATATGTCTGAGATCGATCCTAAATTTACTATTAGATTGATCTGGGTCTCTCCCCTGTTAATCTCCGTTTACTAAATTTTTATACGTAAGCCAGGCCATCAATCCTGCACCTGTCTCAAGTGCAGATTCATCAATATTGAAAGTTGGGGTATGTACATTGGAAGTAATCCCTTTTTCTTCATTTCGGGTACCCAGACGATAAAAACATGAATCCACCTTTTGGGAGAAATAGGCGAAATCTTCAGCAGCCATCCAGATGTCAAGATCAACTACATTCTCTTCTCCCATGTACTCTACCGCATAATTCCTTCGCCTGCTCTGTCAGCTTTTCATTATTTCTAAGGAACGGATAACCGTTTAGAACAGTAAATTCAATTTCAGCGCCCATACCGTCGGGCTAAAGATTCAGCGATATCCTTCATTTTCCTATGGGCGTCATTCCGCCAATTCTCATCAAGCGTTCGGAATGTTCCTTCAACATAAACTTCATCCGGAATAATATTGGTTGCCCCATTAGCCACCACTTTCCCAAATGACAAGACAGTAGGTGTTTTAGGGTTGGCGATGCCGGCTTACGATCTGCTGCAATGCCACTATAATATGAGATGTAATCAGTACAGGATCAATGTTATTATCCGGCATTGCACCATGTCCCCCCTTCCCAATTACTTTGATATAAATTTCATCTGCACTTGCCATATACATTCCCGGTTTAAATCCCACCTTCCCTACCGGCAGTTGCGACATCACATGCTGGCCAAAAATACTGTCAGGGAACAGGATTTTCAAGCACTCCATCTTTGATCATCAAAGAAGCTCCCCCCGGAATTTTTTCTTCTCCCGGTTGAAATATCAGTTTTACCGTACCCTCAAAACAGTCTTTAATCTCTAGTAAAATTCTGGCGGCCCCTAGCAACGATGAAGTATGCACATCATGCCCGCAGGCATGCATAACCCCTACATTTAAGGACTTATACGGTATATCATTTTGCTCGACTATTGGAAGTGCATCCATATCCGCCCGAAGGGCAATAACCTTTTTGTCTGGATTTTTCCCTTTTATTAAAGCTACGACACCGGTTCCTCCAATCCCTTTTTGAGGATCAAGACCATACTCCTTTAACTTGTTAAATACAAAAGCGCTGGTATTATGCTCCTCGAAAGATAATTCAGGATTTGAATGGAGGTGCCTTCGATTGGCAATAATATCAGGAGCAAAGCTTGCTGCCAGCTTCTTGATGTTTTCTTTTATATCCATGGAGTACTAGTCAATATAAACTTGTTCAGGAATGATTACGGCATTTGGGAAACTGGCGCTTTAACTTAATAAGCGTCTGGTAAGCCTCCAGCTGATCGAAGAAATCGCCCACTTTTACAATATAACTGGGTGAAATGAATTGTAATTTTGGTTTTGCCTCCGGCATCACGCGAAACACATCCTTACGTGCCTCCTCCGCATCATTTCTTGAATTGCTGTTATGAACCATAACGGTGTACCTGAGATAAGGAAGGTTTTTATTTATCGCAGCAATACTATCAAGTACAACATCCAGGTTTTCCGTTACATCAAGCTCAGGATCTCTGAAGGGTACCTTCTCCACTGTTTCCTCCTCTAAAAGCAAAGGATCAACAAATTCTTCGATATCCGGCATCGTATGAGTCAGATCTTCACTGTAATCTTCAGTTACAGCGGTAGGTACTGTCTTTTTGGAACAGCTATACATTAAACCTGCGATAAGCAGAAGTAAGCCGAATTTTCTGATCATATCCTGTTATTCAATAATGACACATTTATTATTCAAAACATCCTCCTCTACCTTTTTATATTTAACATCCTTCAAAACACGCCCATCAGCATATTGTACATTTACCCGGTCATTTCTCCCTGCAACTTTCTGTGATTTCGTAGGTGCCATTTTTTCAACAGGGGGCCGGCTTCTTGTATCGGGACTTGAGGATTCCAGTGCTGATCGCGATTCTTCTTTAGTTTCCTTCAGGGTTTGTTTTGCCCGTCGTGCCCTTCTCGCTTCCTGTACTTCATCTGGTTCCTGTATGGGTATGGAAGCTTTCATCAAGAAATGAGGTAGCTTCTTCATTTACCTTTTGTATAAGAAGTTTGAACAATTCAAAGGCCTCAAACTTATAAATAAGCAATGGGTCCTTTTGTTCATACACAGCATTCTGAACAGACTGTTTCAAATCATCCATCTCCCGTAAATGTTCCTTCCAGGAATTGTCTATGATACTTAGAGTCGCCATTTTCTCGAGAGAAAGGATCAAATGTTTGCAATTTGTTTCAACGTTCTTTGCCAGGTTAGAAGCAATCCCTATCTGTTTTACACCATCCGTAAATGGCACGAGAATATCTTCAATCGTGGCCCCCCTTTCTTTATTTATATTATCTATAATAGGCAGCGACCTTAGCCTTATGGCATCATTTTTTTGTTCATAATGTTTGAAAACATCGTTATACAGCCTGGCGGTTAAATCTTCTACAGTTTGCTCAACGAATTCTTCCGGTGAGACTTTAAAATCCATTCCGAATACACTTATCCCATTCAGTTTAAAGCCATCATAATCTTCACTGTTTTTGGCATTAGTTACCACGTCTTCAACAGTATCATAGATCATATTCATGATATCTACCTGAAGCCTGTCACCAAACAATGCATTCTTTCTCCTTTTGTAAATGACCTCGCGCTGGGAATTCATAACATCATCATATTCCAGAAGTCTTTTTCGTATGGCGAAGTTGTTCTCCTCTACCTTTTTCTGGGCCCTTTCAATCGATTTGGTAACCATGGAATGCTGAATTACCTCCCCTTCCTCTAAACCTAAACGGTCCATAATTTTAGCTATCCTGTCTGAACCAAATAGACGCATCAGGTTATCTTCCAAAGAAACAAAAAACTGAGAAGAACCTGTATCACCTTGTCGTCCTGAACGGCCCCGCAACTGTCTGTCTACCCTTCGGGATTCATGCCTTTCCGTTCCTATAATTGCAAGTCCTCCTGCTTCTCTGGATTCAGGTGTAAGCTTAATATCCGTTCCCCTACCTGCCATATTGGTTGCAATAGTTACAGTACCGGGTTTACCAGCGAAGGCAACTACCTCTGCTTCGCGCTGATGCTGCTTCGCGTTTAATACTTGGTGTGGTATTTTCTTAATAGCCAACATCCGGCTTACGATTTCAGAAATTTCAACAGATGTTGTTCCGACCAATACCGGTCTGCCCGCTTTTGTCAGCTCTATGATTTCCTGAACAACAGCATTGAATTTTTCCCTGACAGTCTTAAACACTTTATCCTGGCGATCATCCCGAATAATGGGTTCATTAGTTGGAATTACAACCACATCAAGCTTATAGATCTCCCATAATTCTCCCGCCTCTGTTTCAGCAGTACCAGTCATCCCAGCCAGTTTATGGTACATCCGGAAATAATTCTGAAGAGTTATGGTGGCATAAGTTTGTGTAGCATCTTCGACTTTTACATTTTCTTTAGCTTCTATGGCCTGATGCAATCCATCTGAATATCTTCTTCCGTCAAGAACCCTTCCTGTCTGTTCGTCCACGATCTTGACTTTCCCATCGACCAGAATATATTCAGTATCCTTTTCAAACATTGTATACGCTTTGATCAGCTGGTTGATGGAGTGGATTCGTTGTGCTTTCTCCGAATACTCTTTGATTAAATTGTCCTTTTTTTCCAGCCTCTCAGTATCTGTTAATTCTGTATCATTTTCCAGTACAGCAATTTCATGCCCGATATCAGGCAAAATGAACAAATTCTGATCCTCCCCTTCGTTTGTGACCAGGTCAAGCCCTTTTTCAGTAAGATCAATGCTATTATTCTTTTCCTCAATCGTAAAATATAATTCCTGATCAACTTCAGGCATTAATTTGGCATTATCCTGCAGGTAGTAGTTCTCCGTTTTAAGAAGTATCTGTCTCATGCCTGTTTCACTTAAGAATTTGATAAGAGGCTTATGTTTTGGCAAACCTCTGTGGGCTCTTAGTAGCGCCAGTCCACCATCTTTTTCATTCCCTTCGCTGATCAGTTTTTTTGATTGAATCAATAATTGCGTTGCTAGCTTTTTCTGATAATCGTGAAGTTTCTGCACCCTGGGCTTCAGATCATAGAACTCGTGTTCATCGCCTTTTGGTATAGGTCCTGAAATGATCAAAGGGGTTCTGGCATCATCTATTAATACAGAGTCAACCTCATCGACCATAGCATAATGGTGTTTCCTCTGAACCAGTTCATCCACATTTCTAGCCATGTTATCCCGGAGGTAATCAAAACCAAACTCATTGTTTGTCCCGTAAGTAATGCCAGCCCTGTAAGCCTCCCGTCTGGCTTCAGAATTAGGTTCATGTTTATCAATACAGTCAACAGTAATCCCATGAAATTCAAATAATGGACCCATCCATTCTGAGTCACGTGTCGCGAGGTAATTATTTACTGTGACAATATGCACTCCTCTGTCTGCTAGCGCATTTAGGAAGGCTGGCAGTGTAGCGACCAGGGTTTTACCTTCACCTGTGGCCATTTCAGCTACTTTCCCCTCATGAAGAACAACTCCACCCACAAGCTGAACATCATAATGCAACATTTCCCAGGTAATCTCATTGCCGGCTGCCATCCATTTGTTATGCCATATGGCACGGTCACCTTTAATTTCGACATGTGAATATTTGGCCGCAATGGCTTTATCCCTCATCGTAGCCTCAACCTCAAGGATTTCATTTTCTTTGAACCGTCGGGCTGTTTCCTTAACAACTGCGAATGCTTCCGGCAATATTTCCAAAAGGAATTCCTCCAGTCGGCTATTCCTATCCTCTTCCAGTTTATCGATTTGAGTAAATAACTCTTCCTTTTCATGAACGGCTAAGCTCTCATCTGTGTCAATCTTTGTCTTTATTTCCTGAATACTGCCATCGATCTCAGATAATTCCTCTCCAATCCTGGACTTTAATTGCTGGGTCCTTCCCCTGAGGTCGTCATCACTGATATCCTGAAGTGTAGGATAAACCTCTTTGATTTTTTCCACATAAGGCATCACCAGTTTTATATCCCGTTCCGATTTTGAACCGAAAACTTTAGAAATACCTTTTGTAATTAGACCTATCATATTATATATGCTTATCTGTTATCTATATATTAAAATCAAAATTACATTGTTTTTAAAAGAAATGACAATCACTATATTTCTTTTAATATTATTATCTCCATAATTAGCCCATAACAATTGATCATAAAACACTACATTACTATATCCTATATCTCCTGTTTCAGAGATTTAAAATGTATTATTTCTTAATTAATTCTTCTCGCCAGAATAAACAAAGCATTCTTTTGATGCATCTGTGGTACCAAAAATATATTGATCACCTCCTTCTTTAATTCCTGCCTTTTTCCTGATCTCCGAAACCGACAATGGGAAATTTCTGACAGCAATATTGGCCTTTTTATACCCCGGCTTTTTTAAAAACTTGTGATAAGGCATACGCTCATACATTTCAAAAATCCTGCCGGGAAATCTAGGTGACAATGTGTCACTAAAATATAAATGACTGTTATTTGAAAGTTTGCTTAGATTAAAGTCAATTGCTATGGAATGAAACAAACCCGCTTTCCTTATTGCTGCATTCGGATCGTATATGTAGCGACCTGTGTCAGCAAAATCCGATTGGCTGTTAAGTTCTTTAAGAATTGAAGAATCATATTTTTGAGTTTCCCCCTTGCTAAAATTTACAGTTAATACTTGTATATCTTCCTCCTCACGCGAAGATTCAGATATCAGTAAAATTTCTTTACATTCATTATCGACTGCCAAAACATGAACTTCGCTGACCTGATTCAGCTGACTCAAGGAATATTTAATATCCAGGAATGGAGAAGCCTTTATAATTAATTTATTGGATATTGATTGAAGGGCAGGTAGCAAATGCAATATATCTGGTTCAGAATCCTCCAGTTTGAACACTTTTCCAGATTGAATTCTTCTTGAAGGATCTAAATATATCGTATCATAAAAGTCAGATGGACCGGTGCTATTTAAAAATTCACCAGCTTTTTGATTTATGACCCTTACATTCTTCAGACTCATGTGTGAAAAATTATATTGGGCAATAGCTGATATATCCGGATCTTTTTCAACATAATCAACGTGGGAGGCCTTTTTTGAAAAGAAACTGGTGTCAACGCCCATTCCCCCGGTAAGATCAAGTAAGCGGCCACCACGAATTAATTCCAATTTATATTTTGCAGTAATTTCTGAAGATGCCTGCTCGATAGATACTGGTTCTGGCAGGATAATATTATCGAAATTGACCCATGAGGGCACTTTATTCTTTAATTTCTGTCTGGAAAGAACCTGCTCAGATATCAATTTTCTGGTCTCCGGAGAGAATTGATGCGACCTTAGGCTTAGTTCAAAAGGATCTGCGGACTCGTTGGCCTTTATAAATTCAAATATCTCCCTATTGAATTTTTCAGGGATCAACCAACAAGTTTGTTTTCAATCATATATTCGGCAATCTGAACAGCATTGGTAGCTGCACCTTTTCGCAGGTTATCTGCAACAACCCACATATTGAGAGTTTTAGGCTGCGTTTCATCTATTCTCAGACGTCCAACAAATACTTCGTCTTTACCATGAGAATTAATAGGCATAGGATAGATATTATTTGACGGATCATCTTCAACAATCACTCCCGGTGTATTTGACAATATATCCCTTACCTCATCTATCTCAAATTCATTATGAAATTCCACGTTGACTGATTCAGAATGGCCTCCTACTACAGGGATTCTTACCGTAGTAGCTGTAACTAGGATATCCGGGTCGCTGAATATCTTTTTTGTTTCATTCACCATCTTCATTTCTTCCTTTGTATATCCATTGGCTAGAAATACATCAATATGTGGCAATACGTTCAGATCGATCTTATAAGGATATGCCATCGGTCCGTCAACACCCTTTCTTTCATTCATGAGTTGATCTACGGCATCTTTACCCGTCCCGGTAACAGATTGATAGGTACTGACCACTATCCTTCGCATCTTATATCTTTCATGCAATCCGGACAGTGCAATGACCATTTGTATCGTAGAACAATTCGGATTTGCTATAATCTTATGCTTTTTGGTAAGTTCATGTCCATTTATCTCCGGAACGATCAATTTATGGTCCGGACTCATTCTCCAGGCAGAAGAATTATCGATAACTACAGTCCCAGCTGCTTCAAATTTTGGTGCCCATTCAAGTGAAGTACCTCCGCCGGCAGAAAATATAGCAATATCAGGCTTCTCATTGACTGCATCCTGCATGCCTATAACTGTGTACTCATTTCCCTTGAATGTGATCTTTTTGCCTACTGATCTGGCAGAAGCAACCAATAATAATTCATCATAAGGAAAATTCCTCTCGTCTATTACATTTAACATTTCCGTACCAACTAATCCTGTGGCACCAACTACTGCTATTTTCATCTTTATATTGAGTGTAAAAAATGTTTATAAAATCAGTGCAAATATCGACGGTTTTTATTATTTTCCATACATCTTATGCGAGTATTTATTTCAACCAGCTTCGCACTTATCTTGTGCATAAATCTCTCATTTGGTCAAAACAGGAATATTGCCCTCAATGAATTCATGTTTGACCCTGTACCACCTTCTGGCCTTCCTGAAGTTGAATATGTAGAGATCCTGAATGTTACTGAAGAATCAATTCAATTAGAAGGCTGGTATCTTAATGGCCATTTAATTCCCGATGTTACGATTATGCCAGGCCAGTTTCTTGTATTGTGTAAGTCATCAGAGGCATATTTGTTCAATCAGGCAGTTTCAGTAGTTGGTATGAACACTTGGGACATATTAAACAATACCGGTCAGGCTATCATATTAACTGACAACAGTTCAAATACGGTCGACAGCCTTATTTATGACAATACCTGGATTTCGGACAAGGAAAAATCAGAAGGAGGCTGGAGCCTGGAATTGATTAATCCTTTAAAACCATGTTCGGGAAAAGATAATTGGACTGTATCTGAAAACCTTAATGGCGGCACACCTGGTTTTAGTAATTCAGTATTTGACTTATCCCCGGATATTTCCCTGCCAGAAATTATCAAGTCATCGATTCTGGATGATCATACTTTACAGATCTGTTTCAATGAAGGAGTAAATTTTAATGAACACGACCTCTTTTTATCTTTTGTTATGATAGAAGAAAATATCAAACCTGATATTCTATATAATGGATATTCTGATATTCAGCACCTAACATTTCCTCATCCTCTGGATCCTGGAAAAGAGTACAGAATGCAGGTAAAGAATCTGTCAGATTGTTCGGGAAATTCCATGCGGGATACGCTCATACATTTTGGGATGGGGCTTGAACCCGGATTTAACGATATATTGATTACTGAAATACTTGTAGACGAAATCCCTTCAGTTGGATTACCAGAAAGCGAATATATTGAGATCCTAAATGCCACAGATCAACTCATCAGTATTAAAAATTCGTATATTTTCACCAATTCAGAATTGTATATGCTCCCGGAAAATAATTTATCACCTGGCGAGTATTATATATTAATTCCAAAGACAAAAGTTGAACTTTTCAGAGATTTTTCCAGAGTATTGATAATGAACAGGTTCCCTAGATTAAATAATGATGGGAAAGACCTCGTCATATACAACAGGAATAATGGGACCATATTTTCTATCCATTATGATAATAAATGGTATAAATATGCGGATAAATCGAATGGTGGATATTCTATAGAAATGATTGATATTGGCAATCCTTGTGGAAATATCAATAACTGGACAGCCTCAGAATCAGGTTTTGGAGGGACACCTGGTGAAATAAATTCAGTCCGTTCTGATAACCCAGATCTTACGAGGCCCAAGATCCTTTCCGCTCATGCCCTGGAGAAAGAAACGATCACAGTTCTATTTAATGAGAAACTTCATGCCAAATGCTTTCACGATCTGGAGGTTTTCGTTAACAACCATAATATGGCCGGTCTTTGGGCATATGATACTCTTGTGTTCAATTCACTAGAGATATCCCTCCCGGAGGAACCTACAGAAACTTTAAAATATGAACTTAGTTTAATTGGGATAAAAGATTGTGTGGGAAATTTCATGGAAAATGAGGCAAATTCAATTCAAGTATCCGTTCCCGGTAACCCAAGTCCAGGAGATGTGGTCATTAATGAGATCTTATTTGATTCAAAACCGGGTGGAATAGACTGGATCGAAATATACAACCGTTCTGAAAAATATTTGAATCTGAAAGACTGGTATCTGTCCAGAGAAAATTATCCAACTGAGGAGCAAAAAAATGTCATTGTCTAAAGATCATTTTATCCTAAATCCATTTTCCTTCCTGGTATTAACAGCAAACATTGGGAAAGTAATCAATGACTTCCCAAGAACTGAGAGAGAACATTGCGTTGAGATCACGAATCTGCCAGGATTACATGATCAAAGTGGATACTTATCCATATGGGCTTCAGAAGAAATTAAACTCGATGAAATGCATTATAGCAATGAACAACATAACCTTTTTCTTAGGGATACTGAAGGGATTTCATTGGAAAGGATTTCTCCTGACATCCCATCCAATGACCTAAATAACTGGCATACAGCTTCCAGCAATTCTGGATTCGGAACGCCCACGGAAATTAATTCTCAGTTCAGGAATGCTGGAGGACTTGCAAATCATATTGCGATATCCCCCAGTGTAATTTCACCGGACCAGGACGGATTTGACGATATGTTACACATATCATTAATCAATCAGAAGCCAGGATACTTAACTAATATTTACATTTATAATATCAGGGGCATATTGATAAAGACCCTTGTAAAAGGGAGGCTTTTAGGCATAACTGAAGATATAACATGGGATGGATTCATAGATAACGGAAATATAGCGGATCCAGGCCATTATATTCTTCTATTAGAATTGTTTCATCCCGATGGAGATATACTTATGGAAAAAATGAATTTTGTTGTAGCACAGAAATTTTAACAAATATAATAACTGCAATAATTACAGCTGAAAGTCCATTTAATTTCTAATAAATGTAAATCTCCATTTTTTTTCCTTTCTGCTTTACCCCACGATACATTCCTTCTGTATTAAAGTCCATAGCATAATTGCCTTTTCTGTCTAAGCAGATAACTCCACCGGAACCTCCCATTTCCTTCAGCTGGCCATGAATCACAGAACCGGCAGCCTCTTTAACATCTATCCCAAGGTATTTCACTTTTGCAGCAATATCATAAGCTACAACACCCCTGATATAATATTCACCGTCCCCTGTGGAAGAAACTGCACATGAATTGTTGTCGGCATAAGTACCTGCACCAATAATTGGAGAATCTCCAATCCTCCCATATCTTTTATTATTCGTGCCACCAGTGGATGTACCTGCTGCCAGGTTGCCATCTGCGTCTAAAGCCACAACCCCTACCGTTCCGAACTTATGATCCAAAAGTTGATCAATCCGGCCTGATCCACCCTTTTCATTTTCGATTGCCCGTTGTAAATTTTTGTATCTTCTCTCTGTATAAAAATATGAAGGATCCACGATTTCCAATCCAGCTTTCACAGCAAATTCCTCAGCGCCGGGCCCTGATAACATAACATGCGGTGATTGTTCCATCACTGCTCTTGCAGCCAGAATTGGATTTTTAATTGTTTTCACTCCCGCAACGGCTCCGGCTGTGAGATTACTTCCATCCATAATGGAAGCGTCCAATTCATTTTCACCCGTATGGGTAAATACGGCTCCTTTTCCTGCATTAAACAATGGTGAATTTTCCAGGATCACAATGGTGTGAATAACCGCATCAAGGGCAGATCCCCCATTTTCCAAAATAGCGTACCCAATATCTATCGCCTCAGCAATTTTATCTTTGTAGGCCTTCTCCTGTTCATCAGACATATTTATCTTTTTCAAGGTTCCTGCCCCCCCATGAACGACCAGGGTAATAGGACCTGCCTGGTCCTGGCTGAATGCATAATCCAAATGGCATGTAAAAAAGGCCATTACAAGTAAAATAGACTTTGTTTTCCTCATTTTTCCGAATCTTAGATAAAATTTATATGCAATATTTAAAATTTTAACTTTTTTATGTAGCAATAAATGTACAAATTTGCGGTTCTAAAAGTAAATCCTGTCCTTCAGGCATTTCAAGCCGACAACAAGACAGTATATTTTCGAATTTAATTGATAGTACAATGGGTAAAGATGAAAAAAGTAAATACTCAGCTGATGAATTGCTGGAATTTGAAGCAATCATAAATGAAAAACTGGGGAAAGCAAAAAAGGAGCTTAATTATATCAAGGAAACTCTGAGTAGAAGCAATGATAGCGGTACTGATAATACTTCCGGTACAAGTAAACTATTGGAAGATGGTGCTGATACTATGGAAAAGGAAAGCCTTAGCCAACTCGCAGCCAGGCAGCAAAAATTCATCAATAACCTTGAGAATGCTCTTATTAGAATAAAAAATGGAACCTATGGCATCTGTGTTGATACCGGTAAGTTGATCAGTAAAGAAAGACTTAGGGCCGTTCCACATACTATGCACTGTATAGAAGCTAAGCTTGCTCAGAAAAAATAATTGGATTTTCTTTCCAATCATATCGAGGCACTTATATTTTCCTCCCCAAAGCCAATTAAGAAGGAAGAAATAAAAAACTGTCTCATTGAAATGTTTGATGCAGATATTCCGGACAAGGATATTGATCAGGCAATTAATGCAGTGACGGAAAAATATAACGAAGAATCCTTTTCTTTTCAGGTAGAACATGTTGGAGGAGGATATCAGTTCCTTACCAAACCAGCTTATCAGGCAAGTATTGGGATACTTCTAAAGCAACAATCAAAAAAAAGGTTATCAAACTCTGCCCTTGAGACTTTATCTATTATAGCTTACAAGCAACCTGTTACAAAATCTCAGATAGAACAGATTAGGGGTGTAAACTGCGATTATACAACCCAGAAATTATTAGAAAAGGAATTGATCGAAATTCTGGGTAAAGCAGATTCTATAGGGCGGCCATTGCTGTATGGCACCTCAGCAAAATTTATGGAATATTTTGGGATCAACGACCTTAGCGATCTTCCAACACCTAAGGATTTTAGTTCTGAAGATAATACCATTGGCGAAGAGAGGATAGAAGAATAAACCATATAAATTCCTTCGATCAATGAAAAAAAGAAGCAGGAAACGCTCCAATCGAAATTTATTTGATCCAAACTCAAATCCTGAGAAAACCAGATCCCCTGAATATCAATTCCTGAGAAAATCCAATAAAGAGAAAGTGCCCATTTCTGAAATTCGTCTGAACAAATACATAGCTAATTCCGGTATCTGTTCACGGCGAGAGGCTGATTCATTGATCCAGAATGGTGATATTAAGGTTAATGGAAAAGTTGTAACCGAGCTGGGCACGAAAATTAAACCAGCGGATAAGGTACAATATAAGGGAAAGATCCTCAGGCGTGAAAAATTCATTTACATCCTTCTCAACAAGCCAAAAGACTTCATTACAACAACGGATGATCCCCAGAACAGGAAGACCGTTATTGATCTGGTGAAAAACCATATCCCCGAACGAGTATTTCCGGTGGGCAGGCTTGATAGAAATACAACTGGATTATTGATCCTTACAAATGATGGCGAATTATCTGAGATCCTGGCCCACCCATCATACAATATTAAAAAGGTATATGAGGCCCAATTGGATAAACCGGTTCAACAAGACCACATTGATGCTTTAAATCAAGGATTGGAATTGGACGACGGTCCTGTAAAGATTGATGCTTTCGAAGTGATCTCCCCGGATGCCACGACCATAGGGCTTGAAATTCATAGTGGAAGAAATAGAATAGTAAGAAGGATATTTGAAAAACTCGGTTATAAAGTGGTTCGTCTTGACCGGGTCATGTATTCCTTCTTGACAAAAAAAGACCTTCCGAGAGGTAAATGGAGGTTTTTAAAAGAATTTGAAGTGGTCAGATTAAAACAACTGGGGAAAAAACGAAAAAGATAATAAATCTGCTTTATTGCCCGTGCCACCCTCCCGTTCTTTAAAAAAAGATTTTCCATCCGACCAATTTCCCAAATTCATTTCAATTATCATGAAGCCATTGAAAATTCATGATAATATTTTTTTACTCTAAAACATATCGCTAAATTTCAATCATTAAACTGTTTAGATTAAAACCATTGATCATGAGAATGCAATCATTAAAATTTGTTTTTATATTAATCTTCATATCCTCAAGTCTATTTGCACAGGAGAGAAATGTGGAGACATTAAAAATTGGACAAAAAGCCCCCGAGTTCAGCCTGGTTGGGGTTGATGACAAAACATATACATTGGCTGATTTTAATGAATATAATATTCTTGTGATACTTTTTACATGTAATCATTGTCCTACTGCCCAGGCATATGAAAGTAAGTTCATCAGTTTAGTAGATCAATACCAGGATAGAGGGATTGGTTTTGTCGGAATATCTCCAAATAGCCCTGCAGCCCTTAGTTTATCAGAACTGGGCTATTCAGATATGGGAGATGATTTCGAAGACATGAAGATCAGGGCAAGAGATAAAAAATATAACTTCCCATATCTATATGATGGAGATACCCAGGAAGCATCCATCAAATATGGCCCTGTAGCCACACCTCATGTGTTTATTTTCGATAAAGAAAGAAAGCTCACCTATTCCGGGCGGATAGATGATACTGAAAACCCTTACATTGATCCCAAGGAAAAAAATATGAAGGATGCATTGGATGCAATGTTGGCTGGACAATCTGTACAGGTGCCTAGTACCAAAACTTTTGGGTGTTCGGTCAAATGGGCATGGAAAGACACCTGGAAGAAAAAACTTCTGGTCGACTGGGCTAATGAACCTGTTACTCTGAATGAAATAGATGCAGAGGGGATAAGGAATGAAATAAGAAATTCAGGTGATAAACTTAAATTGGTCAATATATGGGCAACATGGTGCGGTCCTTGCGTAATCGAATTTCCGGAATTTGTTACCATTGACCGGATGTACAGGGGCAGGGATTTTGAATTTATCTCTATCAGTGGTGACAAATTGAATAATAAAGAAAAGGCATTAAATTTCCTGACAAAAAAAGAAGCCTCAAATACTAACTATATTTTTAATGGCGAAAATTCTTATGACTTGATTGAAGCTGTTGATAAAGATTGGCAGGGGGCACTTCCATACACTTTATTGATTGCTCCTGGAGGAGAAATTATTTATAAGGTTGATGGCCCTATTGATCCTTTAACTGTCAAAAAAGAAATTGTCGAATACTTAGGGCGCTATTATGCTGATGATAATAACTAATTTTAAAACTATGAAAAAGAATAAAAATTTACTGATCAACTTTTTGTCCATTATGCTATGCATTGGGACAAGTAATCTTTTAGCACAAGAACAATTAAATGATGAGGACATTTTAAAACTGTATGATGACCTACGTGTGGCAGACGTTACGGATGGTTTGGATATGGTAGGATTGAGAGACGCCACCTTGATGGGCACGGAGATCGAAGCGCTCTGGAAGAATATTGATGACCTCTCACATATTTTCCACGGGATCGCTGTTACCGCCCGATATGTTCCAACCAATAAGGTCGTTAAAAATCCGATGGAGCCGGATGAGTTCAGAAAATGGGAAGGTAACTGGTATGGCACTATATCGACTGAGCCCTTTGTCGAATTGCTAAAACAGGGATCCGCACTCGTCCTTGACGTTCAGGGTGACGGTGATACCGGATCTGTTGGTTCGAACAATGGCCTGATGTGGGTTAGCAAAGGTTGTGTAGGAATTGTATCAAATGGAGGAATAAGGGATACGGATGAGGTTATCAAACAGAAAATTCCGGTCTACTTGGATCATAAAAACCGTGGCCGAGGTATCCGTCCTGGACGAAACGAAATTGAATCAGTGAATAAGCCCGTAACTGTGGGAGGGGTACTGGTTTATCCCGGCGATGTAGTCGTCGCTGATGGTGACGGTGTGGTTATAGTTCCGAGAGAACATGCACAAAAAGTAGCTGAATATGCAAAAGGTATTCTGGATGGTGATAAGCAAAGCAGAAGGAAATTGTATGAACAATTGGGGATCCCCTTAGATAAAACCGTTGAGATCGACAATTAAATAAATGCACATAAAAAGCCATCAGGTTAACCTGATGGCTTGAGTGGTGATGAGTGGATTCGAACCACCGACTCACGGATTTTCAGTCCGATGCTCTACCACCTGAGCTACATCACCGCCGTAAAGTGGGGCAAAATTAGTCAATTTTACATAAGAGGCAAAATTTTGAATAATTAGTTTTTATTTACTTTTCTCATGCATATTCTAGGTCAAATTCTGTTTGTCGGGATCCTTTTTCTTACCTCCCTTATTCTATATAAAAGAATAAAATTTATTGCCTCTACTATACGACTTGGAAAAGATCTGAAAATTGAAGGCGACTCAATAGAAAGGTGGAAGAGTGTATTCCTGATTGCTTTTGGACAGAAGAAAATGTTCAGGAAACCTATTCCAGCCTTTTTTCATTTATTGATTTACGCGAGGATTCATTATTATCAATTTTGAAGTCCTTGAATTTATAATTGATGGCATAACTGGTCGGCATCGATTCTTTGCAAAGGTGCTCCAAAATTCATTTCCAACTGATACAGGATATAATGTTTTATACAATGCTTTGATGAATGGATTTGAATTTTTGACATTGGGCGTTATTGTTGCCTGCATCATTTTCCTGATCAGAAGAAATATATTAAAAATTACAAGGTTTTCCGGTATAGAAATGACACGATGGCCTTTGCTGGATGCAAATTTGATACTCATATTTGAGATCATACTAATGACGGCCATTTTAAGCATGAATGGGGCTGATCAATTGCTTCAGAATGCTGATTCCCTTGATTATATAGGTACTGGGCCCTTGTACATTAGTCATACTTTGATCATACCAGTTATAAAAAACCTGGATGTGGGTCATTTAATTATCCTGGAAAGAATTTGCTGGTGGTTCCATATCTTCGGTATTCTAGCCTTTGCCATATATGTCACATACAGCAAACATTTGCATATAATTATGGCTTTCCCTAACACCTATTATGCTAATTTGAATCCCCCTTCTACCATGAACAGCATGGAAGAGGTTATGAATGAAGTAAAAATGATGTTGGGACTTCAACCATCAGATGGGTACATGCCTGAAGAAATAGCCAGGTTTGGAGTGAAGGATGCAACTGATCTCTCATGGAAGAGTATAATGGATGCTTTTACCTGCACAGAATGCGGCAGATGTACTTCAGTATGTCCGGCAAATCTGACTGGCAAGAAATTATCGCCAAGAAAAATCGTAATGGATGTAAGGGATCGTGCTGAAATTCTTGGTAAATCCGGAGGTAAAGAAGATGGAAAATCTCTTTTTGACCATATCTCTAAAGAAGAGATTTTTGCCTGTACCACTTGTAATGCATGTATTGATATTTGTCCGGTAAGTATTGATCCGGTTACAGTAATATTGGGTTTGAGAAGATATATAGCTATGGAGGAATCTTCATCTCCTGCTGAGTGGAACATGATGTTTAATAATATTGAGACAAATTTTGCACCCTGGAAATTTCCGGCATCAGACAGGTTTAAGTGGGCTGAATCATTAACATCAAATAAAAAGTAGCAGCATGAATAGTAATCATGATATTCAAGTACCATTAATGGCAGATCTGGCAGCAAATAATAAATCGCCCGAGTATCTGCTCTGGATCGGATGTGCCGGTGCCTACGATGAGAGATATCAAAAAGTAATTCATGCCTTAATAAGGGTTCTGAATTATGCAAAAATTGACTTTGCTGTACTGGGTCCTGAGGAGTCCTGCACCGGGGATCCTGCCAGAAGGGCTGGGAACGAAATGCTTTTTCAGATCCAGGCTTTATCAAACATCCAGATATTGAACAATTACAATGTAAAAAATATAATTACCCCTTGCCCGCATTGTTATAATACATTCAAAAACGAATATCCTGCACTGGGAGGCAGCTTTGAAGTAATACATCACTCAGAACTCCTGGATAAGATCATTACTGAGAATCCTGGATTCCTGGATTCCAGAAATAAATACAAAGGAAAAAAGGTAACCTATCATGATTCTTGTTATCTGGGTAGGTCCAACAATATTTATAACCCACCCCGGAGGATCATTGAGTCCCTGAAAGGAAACCTGACTGAAATGGAAAGAAATAAAGCAGATGGATTATGTTGTGGGGCCGGAGGGTCTCAGATGTTTAAGGATGCGGAAAATGGAAACAAAGAAATATACGTTGAAAGAACTGAAGAAGTATTAAAGTCAAAAGCTGAAATTGTAGCAACAGCCTGTCCGTTTTGTTTAACTATGCTATCTGATGGTATAAAATCTGTGGAAAAAGAGGACAAAATCGAGGTTCTTGATGTTGTTGAATTATTTGAGAAGGCATCTTAAGGGCGACTCCCCTAACAATTACGCCTAATTATGGTTTTAAAAATATATTGAAATAATCTAACTATGATTAATAACTTTGAACAGCTACCGTATACATCGAGGATCTGGATTTTCCAGTGTAACCGGGCTTTATCATCTCAGGAGGAATCGGAAATACTGGAAAAGGCTAACCTTTTCGCAATAACCTGGAGCGCTCACGGGAATGATCTTCAGGCTGGTGCAGCTATACTTTACAATCAGTTTCTAATTCTTAGTGTAAATGAAGAGGAAAATGGTGCTTCTGGCTGTTCGATAGACAAATCATTCAAGTTTATCCAGGATCTTGAATCAGAGTATAAAATAAACTGGCTGGACCGCTCAAAACTTGCATTTTTTATCGATAATGAAGTTTATATCTATCCTATGTCTGAATTAAAATTAAAAATTGATTCCGGTACAATTACCAAGGATACTTTAATTTTTAATAACTTAGTAGATAAAAAAGGGGATCTCGAGCATAAATGGATCATCCCTGCAAAAGATTCCTGGATAAAAAAATACTTTATGGCCAATTGAAATTTGCCGATGAGAAGATTTAGTATTTATATTATTGTCCTTTTATTTATGTTACCTGCATGTAACATGAATAAGAAAATGGTTAAGAAAGGAGATAAGAAATACGATGTTGGGGAATATGAAGTGGCTATTGAAATATATCACAAAGCTTTATCAAAAAGTAACGACCCTGGTTATATCAATTTTAAGATAGGTGAAGCATACAGATTATCAAACCGAATCAAGAAATCCCTTCCCTATTACCAGGCAGCTGTAAAAAATGGTTATACGGAAGATGAAGCACTCTATTATCTAGGTTTAGCATTAAAAGCAGATCAACAATACGATGAAGCGACTAAAGTCTTTGACAGATTGGTTTCGAACGCCACAAGCTCTGATTATAATTCGCTTGCATCAAAAGAGTTTGATAATGTTAATGCAATTCAGAAGATATTAGGTACAAAGAATTATTTCAGAGTAAAAAGCCTGACTGAAATTAATACTAATGGAGCAGAATACTCCCCCGTATATAATAATGGCGAGTTATACTTCACCAGTTCAAGAGAGGGAGGGAAAATTTATAAAGCCACTGGCACCGCTTTCACCAAAATTTATAGAGTAGAAACCCAGGGCGCAAGGGTTGACCTGCTCACACTAAAGCCACTTGATAACCTGATCAATGATGAAGACACAAATGATGGATCTG
Source organism: uncultured Cytophagales bacterium (assembly GCA_963820995.1). Lineage (GTDB taxonomy): Bacteria > Bacteroidota > Bacteroidia > Cytophagales > Cyclobacteriaceae > JAGTVG01. Next base: position 83,147 of record CAWGCL010000002.1, read on the forward strand.
TAACATTTTCTGCAGATGGCCGTATCATGATCTATGCTAAAGGGAATAGTGGCAAAAAAAGAGGCACAAAAGATGTTAATCTTTATACAACTTCCAACCGGAAGGGACAGTGGTCTCAACCCAGAATGCTCAGGATAAATGATCCGGACTCCTGGGACTCTACACCCGCTCTCAGTGCTGATGGAAGAACCCTGTATTTTGCATCTAACCGTGAAGGAGGATTTGGGGGAACCGATTTATATTCGGCAACGCGGGATGGTAGAGGAAGATGGGGGAATGTCAGGAATATGGGACCCGATATTAACACACATGGAAATGAAATGTTTCCTTATTCCTCAATTGATGGATCATTATACTTTTCGTCTGATGGTCATCCTGGATTTGGAGGATTAGACCTCTTTCGCGCAGAGAGAAGAGAAGGAAAACTTGTGGTCGATAATATGGGTTCACCCATCAATTCCAATGACGATGATTTTGGATTATTCCTATTTTCTCCAACAAAGGGATTTTTTACTTCTAACCGAGAAGGAGGTAGTGGGGATGATGACATATACACCTTCGTAAATAACGATCCTGATTTAAAGATTGTGAATTATTTCCTCACAGGCACAACGGTTACTGCTGATGATGAAGGAAATGAAACCATCCTCGCCAACACAGTAGTAAAATTATTTGACAAAGAAAATAACCTGATCTCTGAAGCAACAACCGGACGTGAGGGCACATTCAACTTTCGGGTATATACAGAAGAGGATTACTACGTATTGGGAGAAAAACCCGATTATTTAACAACCCGGATTATTTTCTCTACTATTGGCAAATCCATTCCAAAAGAAAACCTTACAAAACTGGTCACCAATACCCAATTCACAATAAAAGTACCTCTTGACAAGATCGTGATCGACAAAGCAATTGTCATGGAAAATATTTACTATGACCTGGATGAAGATTATATCAGGTCAGACGCTGCTGTTGAACTGGATAAACTGGTAGCTATACTAGAAGATAATCCTGAGATAATAATTGAGTTAAGTTCACATACTGATAGCCGACAAACAGCTGATTATAATATGGACCTGTCGAATAGAAGGGCTCAATCAGCAACCACCTACATTATTGAAGCTGGTATTGATCCGGAAAGGATCACTGCCAAAGGATATGGCGAATCCCAATTGCTCATTTCGGATGAAGAAATTAACCGCCTGCCTTCTTTAGAGGAAAGAGAAGCAGCCCACCAAAGAAACAGAAGAACTGAATTCAAGATCCTCGAGTATAACAAAAGGGCTCCGGAAGAGGAAACTGTTGAATTAATAGAAGAAACAGTGGAATGGGAAAACGCAGAGGATTGGGAGAAGGAAATAGAATGGGATAATATTGATTGGGATCAGAATAAATAATTGTATAAGTTTCTATATCATAGCCTAAATTAAGTATTTACGCCATTCAGAGATCTTTATTCCATTTTTTAAATTTAACATATGAGCGACCGATATATGCAACGCGGTGTATCTGCCACAAAAGAGGATGTACATAATGCAATAAAGAATGTTGACAAAGGGCTATACCCTAATGCATTCTGTAAGATCATTCCTGACCTTGTGGGAAATGATAGTGATTACTGCAATATCATGCATGCAGACGGAGCCGGTACAAAATCTTCACTTGCATATTTATACTGGAAAGAAACCGGAGACCTATCTGTTTGGAAGGGCATTGCTCAGGATGCAATTGTAATGAATACTGATGATCTTTTATGTGTCGGTGCAACCGGCAATATACTGTTTTCATCTACTATTGGCAGAAACAAGGCCCTAATCCCTGGAGAAGTTATTGCTGCCATAATAAATGGAGCTGAAGAAGTATTGGAAATGCTCAGGTCGAATGGGATAGATATTTTAAGCACTGGAGGAGAAACGGCTGACCTGGGTGATCTGGTCAGGACTATTGTAGTCGACAGTACCGTCACAGCCAGAATGATAAGAGAGGATGTGATTACCAATGAGAAAATTACCCCCGGTGATGTAATTATTGGCTTTTCTTCTTATGGCCAAGCTACCTATGAAGACCAGTATAATGGAGGGATGGGTAGCAATGGTTTAACTTCTGCACGTCACGATGTTTTTAATAAAGTATACGCTGATAAATATCCTGAGTCGTTTGATCCCAGGCATCCCCAAAGAATTATGCTATTCAGGTAGCTATTTATTAACAGATACTGTGATGGGCCTTCCTGTTAATGTTGGCCAGTTGGTTCTATCACCAACCAGGACTTATGCACCAATATTTAAAAAGATCCTGGATGAATACCGTAATGTAATTCATGGAATTATTCACTGCAGTGGCGGGGCCCAGACTAAAATACTGCATTTCGTAAAAAATCTGCATATTGTTAAAGACAGGCTATTTGAAATACCTCCCCTATTTGAGATAATACAAAAAGAAAGCGGAACTTCATGGGAAGAAATGTATAAGGTTTTCAATATGGGTCACAGAATGGAAGTGTATATTCCAGAAGAATATGCAAGTGATATTATTTCAATATCAGAATCCTTTAATGTGCAGGCGAAAATAGTGGGGCATGTAGAACCCTCAGAGAAAACTTCCTTAACAATAAAGTCTGATCACGGTGATTTTTCGTATTCGCCAGCTGATTGAACTAATTATTGTTTCTTAGATTTGTCATTGCAAGAACCTGAGCATTTGTGTATTTCGCATTATTGATATTGTAAAAACCAGATAAGATCCGGTGCGCAATAACGGAATAGATTAACTCTTCATCAGACTGCTGGTCTTTGCCAATCCAAAAGACCCTTTTGGGGTGTTTCTTCATATCACTGACATAATTCACCGCATCGGCATATTGTTCCCGGGTATAAGTTAATTTAAAACAAGTAGTAACAGTTTCCATATCACTTTATAATTTTGACCTTTATTTCGAAAATATAAATAAAAAGAAACAATTATCAAAACGAAAATTTCATATATCGAAAACTCCAATTAAGACAATGTACCTGGTTATTTAAACGACAAATAAAATGAAAGTGTTTTAATTGATAAAGGTAAAGTGATAATCCGGCAGGAACAGGGATATCTTACCGGGGGTAATTGAACAATCTTTTCGGTGCATAATTATTAACATCGAGCCTGGACAAATCTATCCTGTGATATTGCTTACGTCTAAGAAAGGAATTTTACATCAGAAAGTTCTCCTTTTAATTTCTGGGTCGGAAAATCACGGTTAGTACTAAGATTTATTTCCGAGATGAATTTATCAGGTGATAATGATAAAGCCCCAGAATGAATTACTCTGCTGACAATGCTTCTGCTCCTCCAACAATATCCAGGATCTCCTTGGTAATGGCAGCCTGCCGTGTCCTGTTATAGATGATCTGCAGGTCACTTAATAATTCATCAGCATTTTCGGTAGCAATCTCCATTGCAGTCATCCTTGCACCATGTTCTGATGCATTGGATTCAAGGACAGCTTTATAAAACTGAATACGTAAGGATTGAGGTATTAAATCTTGTTTTATATCAGATTTTGAAGGCTCAAAAATATAATCAGCCGTCATATTTTGCTCATTTTCTTCCACATCCGGTGTTAAAGGAAGAAATTGCTCTACACACAGGATCTGTGTAGCAACATTCTTAAATTCATTATAAACTAAGACCACCTTGTCCAATTCCCTGTTCAGGAAACTGTCCATAGCTGAATCAGCTGCTTCCTTAACATTATCAAAAGACAGTTGGGAAAATAACTTGCTATACTCTTCAATTACATTATATCCCCTCTTTTTAAAATACTCATATCCTTTTTGACCGATTGGCAGCAGGTATAACTGACCACTATTGTGGACTGATCTGTATTGCTCTTCAATTAAGGCAAGTGTTTTTTTAATTACATTACTGTTGAATGCCCCGCATAATCCCCTGTCGGATGTGATAAGCACAATTAACACCCTTTCTACATCTCTGATCTCAGCAAATTGACTTGGTGAACTATTTTCCGTTGATCTAACAACATTCTGAAGAATTTCGCTTAATTTCTCTGTGAAAGGCCTAAGTTGTAAAATCGCATCCTGGGCTTTTCTCAATTTTGAGGCAGCGACCATTTTCATGGCTTTGGTGATCTGTTGCGTTGATTTTACAGATCGAATCCTGGTTCGTACTTCTTTTAAATTTGCCATGAGGAGGTCCTAATCATTTTTGATCATTTACTGAATAATTCTTTGCGATTGACAAAGCCGTATCACGTAGTGTTTTCTCAATTTCTTCATTATAAATGCCATCTCTCAGTTTTTCCATCACCTTTTTATGTTTATCCTTTAGTTCACGGATATAGTCCGGCTCAAATTCTTTTAGCTTTTCCAGTGGAACCTCATCGAGGAGTCCTTTAGTAGAGGCAAATATGATTGCAATTTGCTCTTCCACCGGTACCGGTGCATACTGATGCTGTTTGAGTATTTCCTGATTACGCTGTCCCCTGGATATGGTAAGTTGTGTAGCCTGGTCAAGGTCAGATCCAAATTTAGCAAAAGCTTCCATTTCCCTGAACTGAGCCTGATCAAGTTTCAAAGTACCTGCAACACCTTTCATTGACTTTATCTGGGCTTTTCCTCCTACCCTTGAAACCGAGATCCCCACATTAATTGCAGGTTTGATCCCTGAGTTAAACAGATCGGTTTCCAGGAATATCTGACCATCAGTAATGGATATTACATTGGTCGGAATATAAGCAGATACATCCCCAGCCTGTGTTTCAATAATTGGCAGAGCTGTTAGTGATCCTCCTCCTTTAACTTTATCTTTCAAGGAAGGTGGTAGGTCGTTCATGTTTTTAGCCACAGCATCGCTACTGATAATTTTTGAGGCCCTTTCCAATAACCTCGAATGCAAATAGAATACATCGCCAGGATAAGCTTCTCTGCCCGGAGGCCTTCTGAGCAATAAAGAAACTTCTCTATAGGAAACGGCCTGCTTGGAGAGGTCATCGTATATTACCAAAGCCGGACGGCCTGTATCTCTATAATACTCTCCAATAGATGCTCCGGCAAAAGGTGCAAAATATTGCATAGGTGTTGGATCAGATGCATTGGCTGCCACAATAACAGTATAGTCCATGGCACCAGCTTTCTCAAGAACTGCTACAATCTGAGCAACAGAAGATGCTTTTTGTCCGATAGCAACATATACACAATATACGGGCTCTCCTTTTTCAAAGAATTCTTTCTGATTTATTATTGTATCAACTGCTATGGCTGTTTTTCCTGTCTGTCTGTCTCCAATGATCAATTCCCGCTGCCCTCTTCCGATAGGGATCATTGAGTCAATCGCCTTAATACCAGTTTGCAAAGGTTCACTAACAGGCTCACGATAGATTACACCCGGTGCCTTACGTTCTAATGGCATTTCAAATTTCTCACCCTTAATTTCACCTTTCCCATCTATCGGATTGCCAAGCATATCCACAACGCGACCCAACATTCCTTCACCGACCATAATTGAACCGATCTGCCCGGTTCTTTTAACCGTATCTCCTTCTTTAATTTCTTCAGAATCCCCAAACAAAACTACCCCAACATTATCCTCTTCAAGGTTTAGAACAAGTGCCGTTACACCATTTTCAAATTCAACGAGTTCACCAGCCTGGGCCTTATTAAGACCGTAAATCCTGGCTACTCCGTCACCAACCTGTAATACGGTTCCGATTTCCTCGAGCTCCGCTTCAGTCCGGAAATTTGATAATTGTTCTCTTAATATTGCAGATACCTCATCGGGTCTAACTTGTGCCATTATATATTCAATTTTTATATGCTATGAAACGATCAATTTCTTTTTTAAATCCCTTAACTTGGATGATACAGAATCATCAATCTGTTTATCTCCAATCCTTAAAATGAAACCACCAAGAAGGTCTTCATTAACCTCCTCATGTATTTCAACTGTTTTATCTTTGCCGACTAATTTCTTTGATAAGGATATAAATTCATTTTTAAGTTCTTTATCTAATTCAATGGGAGTAGTAATGGCCACAATCTCAATATTTTTATATGCCCTGTACTCTTTTATGAATTCTTCTCCTATCTCTGGCAGAATATCTTCACGATTTTTCTTTGTGATGATCTCAATAAATTTATAGGATAAATCATCAATTCTATTCTTGAATAATTTTTTAAAAATATCCAGCTTTTTATAATTGTTTATAATGGGATTTTTAATGAAATTATAGAATGGTCTAACTTCAAGACACAGGCTGTTAAGCAGATCTATATCTGCTTTAACTTCATCCAGCTTTTTCTTTTCAATAGCCAGAGAAATTAATGATTTGGCATATCTGACAGCTACCCTGAAATTCGACATTTTTTAATTCTGGTTAAGGTCCTTCATATACTCCTCGATAAGTGCTTTCTGATTCTTATCATTTGACAGGTTTTTTCTTAATATCTTCTCTGATATCAGAAGTGACAATTCTGCAACCTGATTCCGTATCTCATTAATAGCGGCTTGCTTTTCCAGATTGATAGTATGCTTGGCATCCTCTACCATCTTTTCAGCTATTTTGGAAGCGTCATCTTTAGCTTCATCTCTTATGTTTGAAGCCATAGCTGCGGCATCTTTAATTATTCTATCCCGCTCTAATCTGGCCTCTATCATCAATTTCTCATTATCCGCAGATAATTTTTCCATATCTTCCCGTGCCTGTTCCGCCGCATTGAGGGCATCTTCAATTGAACCCTCCCTGGCTTTTAAAGCATTCATTATTGGCTTCCAGACATACTTTGATAGTATAAGCAGAACGATCAGAAATGTTAATGTCTGCCAGAAAATTAATCCAATACCTGGGGTTACGAGATCCATATATTATAAATTTAAATAAGTTCAAATGAAAAGCCTGAACCAGCCAAATGCGTGAAATTCAGGCTTTTAAATTTAGGCTTTAAATGATATAAGTAAGCAAACAACCACACCAAACAATGCAACACCTTCGATCAAAGCTGCAGCAATAATCATGGCGGTTTGAATTTTACCACCTGCTTCTGGTTGCCTGGCGATAGACTCCATTGCGGAACTACCGATTTTACCGATTCCAAATCCTGCGCCTAATGCTACAAGACCAGCACCGATAGCGGCACCCATAATCGCAATGCTCATATCAAGTAATAAGAAATTTAACATAATTGTAATTGTTTATAGTTAAACAGAAAAAACACTTTCAATAATCACTTTTAGTGATGATCTTCTACAGCTGCACCGAAATACATGGCCGAAAGGATCGTAAAAATAAACGCCTGCAATAATGCGACGAATAATTCAAGAAAAAACATAAAAACCGCGAAGGCCACACTTAAAGGCCCAACCCAAATACTCTGAAATATAAATATCAAACTGAATAAACTCAGAATAATAATATGTCCTGCAGTTATGTTGGCAAATAATCGAACCGTTAATGAAAAAGGCTTGGTAAATACGCCAATTAATTCAACAACCGGCATTATCGGCAGCGGGATCTTCAACCACCAGGGAACCCCCGGGGTATTAAATATATGCTGCCAGTATTGCTTATTCCCACTTAACTGAGTGATGACAAAAGTAAATATGGCCAGGGTACCGGTTACTGCAATGTTACCTGTTACATTGGCTGCCCCTGGAAACAATCCCATAAGATTATTGAACCAGATAAAAAAGAAAATGGTCAATAAATAGGGAAGGAATTTTTCATACTTATCCCCTATGTTGGGTCTGGCTACTTCATCCCTGATAAAGATGATAATGGGCTCAAAAAATGACTGAATCCCTTTCGGCGCCCTTCCTTCATTTTTAGTGTACCCTTTCCTGACACTAAAGAATACAAGAAACAACAGGGCCACACTTACAAACATGGAAGCTACATTCTTCGTAATTGAAAAATCCACAATATTTCGCCCTTCCTCTACCGGTACAATATGCGAGTGCTCTATATTATACCCATTATAATCAATTAGATTATGGTGATCATCATAAAAATTACTTGATGAAAAGACTTCTAATCCTCTGTCAGAAGAATACAGTATTACGGGTAAATATAATGTCCCAAGCGGACCATCATAAAAATGCCAGATATGGTTATCCACAACATGGTGCAAGATCATATCTCCGGGATTAAATTCCTCACCTGAATCACTTGCTGCGGAAACATGGTTAAACCCTGAAAAAATAAATAATAAACCTAACGTGAAGGCTAGTTTTTTTAAATAATTACTCGGTTTCTTCAACTTGTCTTTCACTGCTTAATCGGGGTTGCAAAATACTAATTAAGTAATATATTTCGAATCCAAGGTATAGTAAATACAGGATTAAAAAGTTCAATGCAAATATAGTAGAATTTACTCTATCAAAGTATATAATTACAATTGCAATTACCACACTTACGAATAATCTTAACATCATGGCAGAAAAAAAACCTTTTGCTAATTTTTCTGCATCCTTTTGGGTGGTCCCTTCAATGATCACAACACTTAATACTGTAATAAGATAGAAATATAACAGAAGATACCACTGATGCGTGTAAAGTAATCCGGCATTAAGCTGATAAACTCCGTATTGAATGAATGCCAGTATAAGTGTATATAGTGTGGTTAATAGAAAAGCCTTTTTATAAGGATTTGCAATCATGATTTTGTTAGACTTCTGATAATTAAAAATAATGTGGCCAGTAAAAATACCAAAGTGGTTAAAGCCGTGAAAATATTATTTTCTATTCCCAGGTAATCATCTATTTTCATACCTATCCATAGACCTATCAGGATGGCAGCAATCATTTGAAAAGCCAACCCTGAATACCTGGAATACTGTTTAAGGCTATCAGGCTGTTTCGACTTTTGGCTTTTTCTCTTCTTTGGATTGTCCGTTTTCTCCAATTTTTATTTCAGCTTGTGCTACCCCCATTTTACAGCTACCATTAAAGGTTCCTCCAGATTCAACAATGAACTTGTTGGTAATGATATCACCATTAATAACTGCTGAGGGTTTCAAGATGAGTAATTCAGTAATTTTAATTTTCCCTTTTACTTCTCCAGCCACCTCTGCATTTTGGGCAATAATATCACCGTCAACATAAGATGATTGCCCCAATGCGATTTTGGACTTGCTTTTTACACTTCCTATGATCCTGCCTTCCACACGAATATTCCCGAATGACTCTATGTTTCCCTCAAGGGTAGAACCTTTCCCTATGATGTTACTCGAGTTACTTAATTCTTCTTCTGACATTCTCTGGTTTTTATTATTGTTGAACATTAGATTGATTAAATTTTAAAAAGATACAAAATCCTCTGGATTTACCGGTGTGCCATTATACCAGATCTCAAAATGTAAATGTGGCCCAGTGGTCAATTCACCAGTATTTCCAATAATTGCTATGATTTCACCAGCACTTACAAAAGTACCAACTTTTTTTAATAATGCCGCATTATGTTTATATACTGATATCAGATTGTTACGATGCTGAATAGCAATAACATATCCCGAATCCTGTGTCCAGTCCGCCATGATCACAGATCCATCAGCAATAGATTTTACAGGCTCGTCAGATTTTGCAACGATATCGATCCCATAATGCTCTTCAGACAAGTCAAAAGGCCCTGTTACAATTCCTGTAATGGGTGAAAAGAAAAATACTTCCTGTAACTCCTGATCGTACTGTCTATTCAGACCAAGATACTCTTCACCTGCTTCCTCAAACTCCTTGCGAATTAGTGAATCTATTGGCAATAATTCATCCTCACTTTGATTTGATCCCCTGTTAAGGATTTGAGGATTTCCGGAGCGTGCAGAATCAATCCCTTCAAAATCCTCTAAAAGAATACTTTTAAAAGTGTTAATAAACATTTGTTTTCTTTCTGCTTCATACGATAATGAATCGATCTTCAGTGTTAACTGTAGTAATTGTTTATTGGCCTCTAAAGTAGCACTCCTTGGATCGAACCATTGTGATAATATGGTTCTTGACAAATACAAGCTGAGGATTAGCATCACGGTCATTAGCGCAAAGGAAAAAACGAGTAATTTTGCATAGGTGAAACTGAAGGGAGATCTCTCAGACAAATTTTCCTCATTTCTTACTATTAGCAAGTATTTGCTTGTTAGCCAGTTTGAGAGTGTTTTTTTATTTTTCAATATTTATTGGTCTTAAGTCGACAAAATTATAATATTATCAAATAATTGATGTTGAATAATTGTATTAATTGTTAAAATAAAACGTTTATTTAACAGATATAATATCAGGTTTTGAATAAATATTTACTTACATACATTTTCATTATTTCTGGATTATTTCTGTTGGGCTGTTCATCTGAAAAGAAAAATTTTGCCAGCAAATCATTCCATAACACTACAGCCAGGTATAATGCATATTTTATAGCTAAGCAAAAGATGCTGGAAGTGGAAACAGCCATAAATACAAGCCATAAAAATAATTTTAACAAATACCTGAAAGTTTTCTCGGATGTGGACTCATCTGTAATCCGGTCTATGGATGCCCAGTTGGATGACTGTATTAAAAAATCGTCAATTGCCATTCAAAGACATCCCAACAGCAAGTGGGTTGATGATAGCTATGTAATCGTAGGTAAAGCCAGGTATTATCTGGCTGATTTTGTGAATGCCATTGAGACCTTTAAGTATGTCAATACCAAGGGAAAAGATGATAATGCCAGGCATGAAGCACTGATTTGGCTGATGAGATCTTTTATCGATTATAATGAACCAAACAATGCCATCGCTGTTTCTGATTATCTTAAAAAAGAGAAATTAAACCAGGATAACCAGGAATTACTGGCACTTACAAGAGCGTATTTTTACCAGCAAAGTGAAGACTATGATACCATGCTGGATTATCTTGTTGAGGTTGCCCCGGAACTTTCAAAGAAAGAAAATCTAGCTAGAATATATTTTATTATAGCTCAGGTATACCAGGATAAAGGACTGGAAGAGGAGGCATATAAGTATTACAACAAGTGTTTAAGAAGTAATCCGGATTATGAATTATATTTCTATTCCAGATTGAATAGCGCACAGGTATCTTCCCTCCGGGATGAAGGAGATGTAAAAAAGATAAGAAAGTACTTTAAGAAACTTCTTAAGGACAGTAAGAATATTGAATTCCAGGATAAGATCTATTATGAAATGGCAAATTTTGAAATAAAACAGGACAATTATGACCTGGCCATTGAATATTACAAATCCTCCGTATCAAGCAGTGTCCGAAACCAGAGGCAGAAAGCCTACTCCTATCTAAAACTTGGTGAGATCTACTATGATCATTTTAAAAATTACGAAACAGCAAAAAATTACTATGATAGCACAGTGAATGTTTTACCCAATGATGATGAATTGTACGAATCTGTCACCGAACGGCACGTAATTCTAACGAATTTTGTTGAACAGATCAATATCATTCACTTGCAGGATAGTCTACTGACACTTGCTGATATGGATTCGGCAAATTTATATGCATATTTAGATGAGGTGATCGAGGAAAAACATAGACTTGCTGAAGAGGAAAGGGAAAAACTTGAAAAAGCCCAGAAAACACAATCCTATGCACAAGCAAATGTATATGATCCAAACCTGATCAACCGGAATACGGCTGCCACATCAACAGGATCAGCATGGTATTTCTACAGCACCTCTGCAGTAAGTTCAGGTCAATCTGAATTCCGGCGTAACTGGGGTAACATAGAATTAGCAGACAACTGGCGTAGATCAAATAAATCACAGGCCGTTCCATTTGATGATGCAGGCATTCAGGAAGAAATAACTGAAGTTCAGGACAGCCTTCCTGTAGATGAAGGATTAAGCAAAATAGTTGAACGGGATAACTTTCTAGCCACTATTCCATTTACCGAAGAGGCGAAACAAGCTTCTCTGGATATGATAGAAGAGGCCACATATCTACTCGGGAAAATCTATAATTTCGACCTTGAAGAAAAAGACAATGCAGCAGAAACATATGAAAATTTCTTGAACAGATTTGATAATTCCGAATATAAACCTGAGGTATTGTATTTGCTTTACCTGGCATATAAAGACCTTGAGAACTCTAAATACGAAGAAGTGGGGAGAGAACTCGTACTACTATTCCCAAATACGACTTTTGCGAAACTGGTATTAAATCCAAATTATAAAGAGGAAAGTGATATTGCAAGTGAGAAATTGAAACAATATTATAAGATTGCTTATGAACTTTATGAAATTGATAGCCTTGATAGTGCGTTGTTTCTAATCGATGAGGGAATGACAAAATATCCAGACAATAGTTTTTCGGATAATATGAAATTATTACAGATAATGATCTGGGGTAAAACGGATGGATTTTATAAGTATCAATATGAACTGCAACAGTTTGAAAGTCAATACCCTGAAAGTGAGCTTATTGATTTCGTTAACCATCTGATCACTTCCTCAGATGAATATCAACAAGATTTAAAGCAAAGGAATATACAATATATAAAATACTTTGATCAGGTACATTTTTATGTGCTTTTGTATCCGTCAGGCAACCAGCTATCAGACGAATTACCCAATATGATGGACCAATATAATGAACAAAATTTTCCAGGCAGGGATCTGAATATTGGCAACCTAATACTTAATGATGATTACTCATTGGTTTTAATTAATGAATTTGAGAACCAGTCAGATGCTGAAGCATATTATCAGTCAATAAATGGTGATGATTCACCATTATCTGAATATAGCAGCTATAAATTGTATAATTTTGTAATAACTAAGGATAATTTTCAAATATTATATCAGACCAAAGGATTACAGGAATATTTGAATTTTTTCGAAACGAATTATAAATAGATGTCTTCAAACGATAAAAAAAGCAAACGCATTAACCGCCTGATCCGGTGGATCTGGGGATTGTTTTTATTTGGAATTATATTCGGCATATTATTCATAATATCCATTAGAATAAATCTGGGTAATCTTTATGGGGATTTCCCTTCTTATAGAAGCCTGGAGAATCCGAAAAGTGAATTGTCATCTTTGCTGTTTAGTGTAGATAATGTATTGCTTGGATCATATTATAGAAAGAACCGAAGTCAGATAGAATATAAGGACCTTTCTCCGGAGCTTATTAACACCCTTGTATATACTGAAGATTACAGATTCTATAATCACTCGGGAATATCTTTCCCAGACCTGGTACGGGTGGCTTTAAAAACCATCTCCTTCAGCAGGCTGATGCAGGAGGTGGAAGTACCATAACTCAGCAACTGGCAAAAAACTTGTTTAAAACACGTACGGATCTGAATGACGGTAAATTGAACGATGTTCCTTTATTGGGCATGTTGATCATCAAAATCAAAGAAATGATCATGGCCGTGGAATTGGAGAAGAATTTCACAAAAAAGGAGATCCTGGCCATGTTCTTGAATACGATAGAATTTGGGGGCAATTCTTATGGGATTAAAGTAGCTACTCAGACCTTCTTTAATAAAGAACCTGCTGAGATCAATTATCAGGAAGCAGCCTGTCTTGTGGCTATGGTCAACAAACCGACGAGGTTCAATCCGGTACGTAATCCGGAGGTTGCATTGGAGAAAAGAAATCAGATCCTCAGGAAGATCGCAAACTATGATGTAGTAAGTCCTGAAGAAGCAGACTCTTTATCGGAATTGCCGATTGAATTGAATTATAAAGTAGATAGTCATAATGAAGGATTGGCGACTTACTTCAGATCATATATCCGGGATTGGCTGATGGATTGGTGCGACGATAACGGATATGATCTCTGGGAAGATGGGCTAAGAATATATACTACTATTGATAGCCGTGCCCAACAATATGCAGAGACTGCTGTTACGGAACACATGAAATATCTTCAGGAAATGTTCCTGGAGCAATGGGGGGATAGAAATCCCTGGGTAGACGATAATGGGAGAGAATTACGCGACTATGTCGATAACGCCATAAAACGAACCCCGAGGTATAGGGATCTGGTTGAAAAATACGGAGAGAATTCCGATTCGATAAGGATTATATTAAATACGCCATATAAAATGACAGTTTTTTCATGGAATGGGGATATAGATACTGTATTGAGTCCAATTGATTCATTGAAGTATTTCAAGAAATTCCTTAATTGCGGATTTATGGCAATGGACCCGCATAGCGGACAGATTTTAGCCTGGGTGGGAGGTATCAATCACAGGTATTTCCAGTATGATCATGTAAAGCAAGGAACCCGGCAACCAGGCTCTACTTTTAAACCCATCGTTTATGCCGCTGCTATTGCAAATGGTTATTCCCCTTGCTATGAAGTAGTGGATGCACCGGTTACATTCAGCCTTCCCGGCCAGGATCCACCTACATATACCCCACCAAATTCAACTGGAAAATATACCGGGGAAAGGATGACCATCCGAAAAGCCATGGCTAGCTCAGTAAATTCGATTACCGCATATGTGATGAAGAGTATAGGAGCGCAAAATGTAGTAAGCTATGGCAAGAGACTGGGTATTTCAACCCCACTTGATCCGGTCCCGTCCTTGTGCCTGGGCACCAGTGATGTAAACTTATATGACATGCTCGGAGCTTATAGCACTTTTGTGAATGAGGGTATTTATACCGAACCATATTTCATTACACGCATTGAAGATAAAACAGGGAAAAGTGCTTCAGGACTTCCCGGCAAGAACCAAGGAAGCAATAAACGCCGAAACTGCCTATTTGATGATTCATATGTTGAAAGGAGCTACTGAAGAAGTGGGTGGAACAGCCCAGGGTATAGGAATGGATATCAGGGAAGGAAATGAAATAGGCGGGAAGACAGGAACAACCAATAATGCATCAGATGGATGGTTCATTGGAGTGACCGAAAATCTCGTGGCCGGCGCTTGGGTTGGAGGTGATGACAGAAGCATACATTTCAGTAGTTGGTACAATGGCCAGGGAGCAAGAACCGCCAGACCAATATGGGAAAATTTCATGAGGGCTGTTTATGAAGATGAAGACTTAGGCATAGAAAAAAGCCGATTTAAACAACCCAAGAGAAAACTATCAATTGAGATCGATTGCAATGAATATCGCACGCTGAATACGGATGAATTGGATTCATTACAAAACGACGTCAATCCTATTGACGTAAGCGAAGACGATATCTTCTAAGAGAAGGGAAATAGATGGAAAAATCACTATTTTCTCCTGAGGATGTAAAAAAACTACCCAATAAACCCGGAATATATAAGTTCTATTCGGCGGAATCGAAAATTCTGTATGTTGGAAAAGCAAAAGACCTTAGAAAAAGAGTAGCTTCTTATTTCCAGGGAAACGTATTTAAGGGAAAGAAAACACAAAGGTTAATCAACGAAACCAGACAGATCGAAATCACTATAGTCAATTCAGAATTCGATGCCATTCTTTTGGAAAATACACTGATAAAAGAACATCAGCCAAAATATAATATTCTTCTAAAAGATGACAAAACCTTTCCATTTATTCTTGTAACTAATGATAGATTCCCTCGTGTTATTTCTACCAGAAATATGGACACTACAAAGGGTCAGTACTTCGGACCTTACGCCAGTGTAAGGGCAATGAACAATGTGTTGGAGCTGGTCCGCAATCTCTATTATTTAAGAACTTGTAAATATCTTTTAACTGAGGGTAATATTAATAAACAGAAATATAAGGTTTGTCTTGAATATCACATAGGGAAATGTAAGGCCCCTTGCGTTGGTTTACAATCTGAGGATGAATATAACCTGGAGATTAAATATGTCCTAAATATACTTAAAGGCAATCTTAAACCTGTCAGGGATTATTTTAAAGATCAAATGAAGGCACTCTCAGAGGACCTGGAATTTGAAAGGGCTGAAGAGGCAAAGCAAAGGCTATTATTGTTAGATAAATTTCAGTCAAGGTCTGTGGTCGTTAATCCAAATATTACAGATGTAGATGTTTTCAGTATTGTTTCAGATGACGATCGGGGGTATATAAATTATTTGAAGATATATAATGGGGCAATAAACCAGACCATGAACATTGAAGTCAAAAAGAGACTGGAAGAAACGGATGCTGAAATTCTGGAATTATGGATTATTGAATTGAGAAAAAAATTTCAGAGTACTTCCCTTGAAATATATTCAAATATATCTGTTCCTGCATATCCGGGTATAAACGTACTGGTCCCGAAAAAAGGAGATAAGAGAAAACTTGTCGAATTATCCCTTAAAAATGCCCTTTATTATAAAAAAGAAAAAAACACTACCGAATCCCAGGTCACACGGAATGATAAGATCCTCCTTCAATTACAGGAAGACCTGCAATTAAAAACCATACCAAAGCATATAGAGTGTTTTGATAATTCAAATATTCAGGGGCATGATCCGGTGGCTTCGATGGTCAGCTTTAAAAACGGTAGACCTTCGAAGAAGAATTATCGGAAGTATAACATTAAATCAGTAACAGGGCCGGACGATTTTGCTTCCATGCATGAGATTGTCTTCAGACGATACAGACGGATCCAGGAGGAGAATGGTCCTATGCCTGATCTAATTGTGATTGACGGAGGAAAAGGGCAGTTAAATGCCGCAATAAAAGCATTGAATGAGCTGAATTTGTATGGCTTAATACCTGTGATTGGCATTGCCAAAAGGCTGGAGGAGATTTACTACCCATATGATGAAATCCCTTTGTTCATAGAAAAGAAGTCAACTTCCTTAAAACTCTTACAGCAGATTCGAAATGAAGCACATCGCTTTGCAATAACTTTTCACAGGGATAAGCGATCAAAGACTTCACTGAAAAGTCAGCTTGACCAGATCCCGGGAATTGGCCCTAAAACCAGAACAGCACTTCAGGCTCATTTTAAATCAATGGAAAATATTAGCAAGGCTTCACATGAGGAATTGGCAGCTATAATCGGACCTAATAAAGCAACGCTCTTAATTGATCATATAAAAAAAGAGGTTGACAAATAAATGCCAACCTCTCAGGTAATCAAAAAACCTTTCACTAATATTCCCAAAGATCACTCTCATACTCAGCCAGTTGATATTCCTTCTGCTGAGATAAATACAGGGCAAGTTGTGGATCTGTAACTTGCTCTCTGATTGTCATATCCATGGGATTAGATACTTTTATAATTCTTCCATAAAACAGTCTCAGCAAAAATGCATCTGCCAGATTCCTGCTTTGACCAGGATTTTGAGGGTTATACCATATGGCAATCTCAGGGTTTAATCTGAATACCTTCTCTGCTTCTGCATAATCGAAAGAAGCAACAGGTTCCCTAATCCCAGTATTAATGTCAGTATAATACAATGTTAACGTTTTGATGTGGTAATACATCCTTGATCGAATTTTGTCAAAGAAAGCTTCTTCTTTGATCTCGAGGATATCGATCTCTGTTGGGTCCCTGGCAAAAACAGTTTGTACTGTTGCTCCCTGGCTCCCCCAGACATCATCACCGGCATCTTGTGCCCACGGATCTCCGCCTTCCGCTTCATCTGATGTGGGTTCTCCCCAGCCTTCGCCTCCACCGCTACTGCTCCATGCATCATCCTCATCTCCTGTTTTCATTATCAATCTTTCTTCGAATTCCTCTTTGGTCATTCGCCTTTCAAGAGAATCAGAATGATAAGGAATTAACAGTCCGTCCCTGACTGCATCGATCAGGATCCTGGAAATTTCCCTGTTTCTGGCAAAAAAGGACTTGTTTATCTTTTCATTCATATACACACGGCGCCAAATGGTCATCCGATACATTTTATCTTCATTCGAGACAGAGTATATTGAATTACTTGGATCTTGTGCAAATCCAACTTTTGAAAATGCCAGCACAATAATCGTTAACACAAGAATACGTTTCATAACACCTATTTTTTATTATAACAGCGTAAATTGCTTTGTTATTTTACTCATTGATACCTTTTCAGCATCATTTTTATAGTTAGCCCTTTGGACCTCAAAGATCTCTACAACAACTCGGTCTCCCTTTCTTGCTATTGATCTCCAGGCATTCAAATTAAAAGCTTCACTAGAAGGTTCTTGTCTTTGCTTAATATCACCACCTGATGCCAAAGTAATACGCCATCTTGTGACTCTATACCTGGCCTCTTTAGGCAGGGCATTGGCAAAGTCAGGATCCGGATTTGCTTTCAAAATAATTTGTCTTGGCAGCGCTTTAACAGTTACTCCTTTAGCTTCGTCAATTTCCTGACGTGTTTCATTCAGCAAACTAATGGTCGGGGAAGGAACTCTTCTTACAGGAAAAGTTTCAGAACCAATAAATACACCTCCACTATTTACATTTAGTTTTACTGATCTTGCGCCTGTAGGCAAAACAGTAATGGAAGTTCTATTATTGGGTTCAGGAAATACTTGTGCTCCAGTTGCACTGAACGTTGGCACAAATTGAGTTCCCAACTGAGGACACTGAACATTAAGTGGATTACCACAATTCAGATACAATGCCTTCACAGCATCCGAAGTAATCTGAAGTGTTGGCTTAACAACTATATATTCTATTTCCTCTTTGAACAAAGAGTCGTTGTAATTAATCTCCGCGACATAGGTCTGCTTTGATTGTCCATTTTTATCAAAGGACTTAGCAGTGGCCTTGAATTCTATTTTCCCAAAACCATCTTCAACAGGAAGCGGGCTTCCATTTCTGAACATTTCGGGATCAACGGCAGAAGACGATGCGGCAAGAAATAGATCAGCTTTGTAATTGGTTCCGGCAGCTACATATTTAGCTTCTGGTTTCGCCATTACAAATACCTTATCAAATTTTACTTCTCCAGCGCCTACCTGTTGCGCAAGAATTTCTAAAGCTGCTTTTTCATAAGACATCACTTCAGTCTCTAACTGAGTAACAGATGCTAATCCCGCTGCAGTCGGAGTATTTTCAAAATATAAAGTAGAGAAGTTTTTCATTTTCTGCTCCTTGTCATTTTGAAATACTGGATCATTTCTTCCATCCATTGCAATATCAGGAAAATCTTCGTCCGAGCTGTTCGCTCAGGAGTTTAGCATAATCATTAAGAGTTTCTTTCAACTCCAATCCTTTCTTCTTATTGATCATAAGGTTTGCAACCTTATCCTGGTCTTGTATACCAACGATTTGCCCAGTTTCATCTCTTCCACCGGTTATAACAACCATTTCTTCTTTAAGGTCCTTGGTATACTTGATTATCCTTTGGGTTTCTGCTCGAATTGCTTTGGCCTTTTCCAAAATAGCATTGTCAGCTTCCCTGTTTCCTCTTTCATCCACAGCATCAGATATCCTGACGATAATATTTCCATTGGAGATATTGTTATCAAGTACTTGTTTTTCCAAACTTTTATTGATAAATATGAATCTATTCAGTACCGTATTACTTACCTGCAAAGCTAGCATGGAAGTTAAAAACAGGTACATCATACCTATCATTTTCTGACGTGGAGATAATTTTGGTTCTGCCATAATTATTTATTTTAGATTAATAATTAATTATGATTTCATTGCGGTTAGCATGTTGCCATAAACCGTATTCAAATTAGCCAGATTGGATGTAAGTTGCTTAATTTCAGACTTAAACTGCTCAGCATCTTCTGTAGCTTTAGACATACTCTCAAGTGAGGTAGTCAGGTTTGAATAGAATTTATTCATAGCTTTAACATGGCTATTTGCATCCTGAAGCTCCAGTTCATAAACTGCATTCAATGATTCCAGGTTTTTGGTAACACTTTGTACCTGTGTATGATATTCCTTGGCATTCTGTGATGAATTGGCCATATCAGCTGTAGCTGATCTTGAAACGGTTGCCATTTCCTGCATGGCCTTAAGGGTAGTATCATAGGACTTATTTACCTCATTCATTACGCCGGTAGATTGTTTTAAACTATCAGCATAATCTTTGGTAATAGCTCCAACGTCACCCATATTGTTCATTTTAGAGACATTGTCGGATAATCGATGCATGCCTCTACCAAGGCTATCGACAAGTTCAGGACCAATTTTTGCCTGCTCTAACATTTTATCAAGTTTTTGAGACATCTGGTCTCCACCTTTCCCAATTCTTCGGGAAGCAGGAGCTGCACCTTCATAATCTTCGGCCAACTCTGGATATACTTTTGACCAATCAGGATCATGATGTGGTGGCTCGAAAGCACTTAAAAAGAATATAATAGCCTCGGTTGTTAACCCTACGCCAAGCATAGCCCCGGCACCGGGTAAGTGAAGAATCTTGAACATGGCTCCCAAGATAACTACTGACGCTCCTATACCATATATCTTTGGCATAATGGTTTTGTACAGGAGATCGTTGAATCCGCCTTTTTTGTTGCTCATTTTTTTAGGTTTTTTGATTAATGATTAAATTAATTTCTTATTTGTAAATATTACTAAAATTCAGTTCCGGATGATCTTCCAAGATATGTCATGGCACATCGGAAACCAATAAAAGCTCTAGCTGTATCTTCGTACTCATAGGCTCTTGTACCGGTCTCGCAGAAATATGCGATGTCCTTCCAGGAACCTCCCCTGATAATCTTACGGGGTTCATTTTCATCAATATATTGTGGGTTCAAATCCCAAACCAATGGTACAGAAGATGGATGATACGCATCAAGACACCATTCCGAAACATTCCCTGACATTTCAAACAAACCATAGTCGTTCGAGAAGAAGGAATAAACCGGTGCGGTGTAAGCATATCCATCATCGAAATAATTCCCTCTGCCTGGCTTAAAGTTTGCTAATAAACAACCTTTAGCATTTCTTATATAAGGATTACCCCAGGGATACTTCGCCATATCTCTTCCGCCTCTGGATGCATATTCCCATTCCGCTTCAGTTGGAAGCCGGAAATCCGGAAGGATCCATTCACCTCTGCTTTCACGATAATCATTAAGATAAGCAGTTCGCCACTGACAGAAGTAAGCTGCGGCTTGCCAATCAACACCAACTACGGGATAATTATCAAAAGCAGGATGGGCAAAATAATAGATCATTAAAGGATCACCTAGATGATGTGTAAAATCTCTGACCCAAACCGTGGTATCAGGATAGATTTCGCGCATTACAAAATCTTCACCTAAAACACTAAGTGAATCTTCAAATATAGCATAGATAAATTGGCGATACTCATTGTTAGTGATTTCAGTATCATCCATGAAGAATCCACCAATTGTGATTTGCTTGTTGAAGTTAATTTGTGTAGCAGCTACATCCTGATCCGCTTGTCCCATGTGAAATGTACCAGCTGGTACGGGCACCATTCCGTAGGGGACGGGCATTCCTGTATAATCCCTGCCTGGTACACCTACCAGTTGACCTTTGTCATCATAGCCTTTTTTCCCGAATAGTCCGCAACCACCAAGAAAAAACAACATGAGAATCAATAAGGGAATTAACCTGGAATTAACACTTAATTTATTCATAACACCTGATTTATTAAGATTCCTAATTTCCTATGTTCTAACGATACAAATATATTTTTATTTTAGAATCGTAATTTTTTGTATTTATGTAACGGATAAAATTATTATCTATTTTAAATTAAACTTAAAAATCGTCGTAAAAATTGTATTATTAGTCAAAAATACAAATTTTTTTTTAGATCAATGCCTGAATCTTGGCGTTCGGATTATTCGTTTTTCGCCACCGGAAAGTACTGGTAATGTGTAACTTAGTAGAAGTTCGTGAGATGTTGGACTTTTTGCTTCCTGCGCATTGATTATATAATCAAATGAATAGCCTAATCTTAACGAATTGTCTTTCAGGAAACTATAACCAATCATCGCGATCATAGCATCAGACTGCCTGAAGGAAAATCCAAACCATAATTTTTCACGAAAATAAGCAAGGAGAGAAATGTCGAACGAATATGTTGTCAGGTCAGATTTTACAAGTACTGAAGGCCTCAATACGAAATCGTAATTGATCTCATAGTCATATCCAGCAATAAAGTATAAATGAGTCACAAGTGCATTGGCTAATGAGTCGTTTCCAAAATTAAACTCACTATGTATTAAGTGACTGGCACTTAAACTTAAATAATACTTTTGAGCACGATAATATATACCGGCAGATAAGTCGGGCTGGATCTGTGTTTCTTTTCCGGATTGCCTTAAAGGATCATCAGGATCTACCCACCTGTACTGGTCAAAATCGATCGACTGGGATATAACACCGACACGAACTCCAAAACTTAATTTTGAGTTTTTAAATGCCAGGTGATACGCATAGGACCCTTGAATCTCTAAATTATTCAGTGCCCCCAACCGATCGTTGATTGCATAAAAAGCAGCACCACTGTTGATTTTGAATATTGGGAAATTTGCACTGATCAATTGAGTCTGAGGATTGCCCGCTCCATCGAAAGTAGATTCATAACCTAACCATTGTGTTCTGTGAAGTGCTGAGAATTCTGCGGATCCGGGAATTCCTGCGTAGGCAGGATTATAGTAGATTTCATTTAACATGTATTGGCTGAATTGTGGATCCTGTTGCCCGAATGTAACAAATCCAGAGACCAATAATATAAATGATATAAATCCGCGGCGCATCAAATCGAAAACAAATTACTCAATGAAAAAGTTTAGTAATTATGTTACTAATTTATAACAAAAACAATAGAAAGTAAAAAATCTTTGATTTGTGCAGATCTAATTCCGAGATTAATCTAATCCGTTAGCTTTCCTGATATACATTTCCAGAGCTCCTGTCATACTAGGGGCATTTGGATGCGGTGCCTCGATATCGAGTATCAATCCAGCGTCTTTTACAGCTTTGGCTGTAGTTGGACCAAATGCCGCTATCCTGGTTTTCTTCTGCTTAAATTCCGGGAAGTTATGAAACAATGATGTTATGCCTGAAGGGCTGAAAAAAGCGATGATATCATAATTTACTTCTGCAAGATCAGATAAATCACTTGCTATTGTCCGGTATATCACAGCTTCTGAAAAATCATATTCATTTTCATTCAGAAAATCAGGTATATCATTTTTTCGGATGTTACTGCATGGAAATAGAAATTTCTCGTTTTTGTGTTTTTTCAGAATTTCTATCAAGTCCATGGCTGTCTTAGAACCTGTAAATATCTTTCTCTTACGTATTACAATATACTTTTGAAGATAATTTGAAGTTTGTTCAGAAATACAAAAGTATTTCATGTCAGCTGGCATTTCAATCTTCATCTGTGCAGCAAGTTTGAATAAATGATCTACTGCATTTCGACTGGTGAAAATGATGGCTGTATGATTTAAAATATCAATTTTCTGAGTCCTGAATTCTTTTAAAGAAACAGGTTCTATTTGGATAAATGGCCTGAAATCAATCTTAATATCATATTTGGATTTCAGATTATCATATGGAGATTGGCCATTTTGTGGCTCTGGTTGCGAAACTAAAATACTCTGGACCTTTTGTAATCTCTCCTTTTCTAACATCATGGCTTTATCTATCTAATTGTAATTAATATTCTACACGATATTGTGTATTAGATTCGATTTAAGCAAAAACTTTAAACCTACAATAACAGGTAATAATTCAGCACTGCAAAGGTAAGCAAATAAATACAATTTTGTATAGTTAGAAGAATTCAAAAATTTTAAATACAAGATAACGGCCCTTATAAAACTAATAATTACTATACTATATATGATAATGTCTGTGAACAAACCAAGACCGATCTGAATGACGAATAACGACAATATCAATAACAAAAAGATGAGTAAGCTATAGAAATTTGTGATCCTTAAAAACTCAAACGTGTGAATGGTCCCAACCTCCCTCATTTTAAAGAGATCGCTTGATAAGGAGATTAAAATAAAGCGCAGCATGAACCACCCTAAAAAAAAGAAGAAAAGCCAAAGCCATTTGGTGAATAAACTACCGACTGACGTCAAAGCATCGCTATTATCCTGAAAGCCAAATTGATAGATAGCTATGACAATAAAAAATGAAATAACAACGGCCAGTACAATTATGAAGACAAGATCAATTCTGGTTATCTTTTTCGATCGGTTCAGGAACTCATCAGTACTCGCCCTGATAAATGAATTAACAATGTTATAATAATCATTGAATACACGGTTGCCAATATTTACCAATACTACGTATAAGATCAATATGATAATCGTTCCAATTTTCATGAAATCCCAGATCGGCCCCCTGTCAAGTGGAAGAATAGATAGATGATCCATTTTACTTAATAACGACCGGTTCTTATCAGAATATGAAACGATACTGGTTTCAATATCATGAATTCCTTCCTCCGAATACAGTGACATTAACATTTTTCGCTGACCATATATTCCTGCAAGACTATCGATTGATAGAACAACTGAACGAGGTTCAGCATGCATTATATACAAGTTTATTGTTAATAAATAAGGCAGACTTATTTTTGAATCTTAGTGAAATGCCATTTTCCCGGTATTCATCAGGAACAATAACTATAAATACATTCTTTGTTTTAGGATTAATTGCTTCGATATATGGAACAAGAGCATTTTCCTCTTCAGAAAAGATCTTCCAGTCATTCTTAAGGTCTTTTATTTTATAATGGAACTGCCCATTCTGGGCATAGGTATCCAAAATTCCTGAAAGGAGTATTAGAATAATTAAGACTATTATATTTTTAATCCGGGAATAAGCCACCTGATTTGATTTTGTTCTACAAAAATATGAAATCAATCTAAGTCTATGTGATAATCCTGGTATATAATTATAATGTTGTTATAAATGTTAATACTCAAATCAGAATCTTCCAGTATAGCCAATATGAATTTTTGAAAACCTGACACTGAAGGGTTGATCATTTGACTTACCAACTGCATAGATCAAATTTAACAAACCAGCTCCGGTTGATATACTGATCCCAGCTCCTACTCCAAAAGGATAATCCGTATAAGATTCACTATTGATATCTAACCCGAGATAAGATCCATCAAAAAAAACCACTAATTGAGATTCATTCTCAAACAGATACCTATACTCCAATGTCCCAATGATATAATTTGAGGCATAAAAGAACATCTCGTTAAAACCCCTGATCGAATTTAAGCCCCCAAGTCTGAACAGGTCATTTAAGAATAATTGATCCCCATCCATATATCCACCTGAAAATTTAGCATGTAATATATTCCTTGGCCGGAGGCTAAAGTATTTGTCGATCCAGAACTGTGTCATCCATTGTAAACCCTGATCGGGGATATCAGAATAGTAATCATCATCGATATAGGCATTTTTAATAATATTTTTATTTCCGATATCCGCATCTATTTTTATTTCCCAACCAATCGTTGGAAAAATAGGATGATCCAGAGAATTATACCTGTATAGCAAACCATAATAATTTAAATTATAGTCTGCATAAATTGGACTTTCCGATACTCTTATCGTATCTGTTTCTAGGAGACTGGAAACTTCACGCCGGTAGTTTACACCAATTCTTCCTTTTGAATTGTTATTGTAGAATATATTTAATCCTAACTTTCTGGTAAGAAATGTGGTATCCTGTTTGTAGAGATTAAAAGCAAATCCAAAATCAATGGGAAGCCGGAAAAAGCTCGGATGATCATAAACCAGATTTAATTCCTGAGATTGAGAATTTACCTTTTGCCAGTTTAATCCCAATCGCTTTCCACTCCTGAATAGATTTTCTAATTCAAGATATACCTGCCCGGTTACCAGCAGTTTTCCTGTTTCGTTTTCATTGGGAAGAAATCCGATAATCCCATCAAAGGCACTTGCTTTCTGATCGATAAGGTCTAAAGATACCCGGCATTGCTCATTAGCAAAATAAAGAACTGGCTTATCCTTTAAGGATAGATATGGTAGAGGATTGATCAAGTCAGGGATGTTGTCAATTTTTCTTTGGTCATACGCCGATCCTGGTTTGATTTTTAGATATGCGCTTAGAAATGCGGGTTTGATCTTGTTTTTGTTAACCAGGCTCAAACTGTCAAACACAATATATGGTCCTGGATTAAAAGCCACTTCAGCTGATACCTGAGTATTCAATATTTCCAATGCCCTGAGCTCTATGCTTGCAAATGGGTATCCATTATTTTCGGAATGCTCGATAATTTTTTCAAAGAACCTGGATACTTTCCTGAAGTTTACAATCTTCTGATTAAAAAAATTTGGCTTGTATCCCGTTTTAGACAACAACTGATCCGGTAAATTCCCTTGGGTTAAAGTAGCCCATTCAAACCTTTCCCCCAATTCAAGCTGGACACTAGTTGCGAGAGAATCTACACCCTCAAGATCATAATTTGCCAATAGAAATCCATTTTCATATACTTGAGACATCCATTGATTTAAAGCACTCAGGTCTTTAACATCTTCCTGTAAAACTACCAGAAGGTTTAATTCATTCAGTTTTTCCCTGTCGGTTTCAGAAAATGATACCCTAAAATCGCTTCTCTCCTGACCAACAACCTGAAATATCCCTGTCAATAACAATAATAAAATGAGATATAGTATTTTTATTATCCGCACTAGAGATTTATTTTATGTAAAAATATCGAAAATTGGCAGGAATTTATCTTCATATCCCATTATGTAGGCAAGCATGTTACTACTGCGACTTCCATTTCAGAACAAACTTCGGCTTGAAGCCAGGGATTGTCAATGCCCTGAACAAAGAATTAATACTTCAAAAATCTTACTTGAGAAATGACACTATCGATACCATATATTTTGGAGGAGGCACACCCACAGTCTTATCTTCTTACGATCTGGAAGTTCTTATCAATACCATATTTAATACATATAAGGTCAATCGCAATCCGGAAATAACTATTGAGGCTAATCCGGATGATCTAAACATTTCAAAATCAAAAGAACTGAAAACTCTTGGATTTAATCGCCTGAGTATAGGGATCCAGTCATTTGATGATAATACACTTAAATACCTGAACAGAATCCATGATTCGAAAGATAGCTTCAGAGCAATTAAAAATGCCGAAAAGGCAGGATTTGAAAATATAAACCTGGACTTGATCTTTGCAATACGTGAAGATCATATGGATATTTTAAAAGACGATATTGATAAAATGATTCAGATACAACCTCAGCATATATCAACTTATAGCTTAACAGTTGAGAGAAAAACTGTATTCGGAAATTGGACTAGGAAAGGAAAAATTGGCAGTGTATCCAGTGACAACGCTGCTCTTGAATTTGAGTATGTAATGGAAAATCTAGGAAGGGCCAATTACCTTCAGTACGAAGTGTCAAATTTCTCGAAACCAGGATTTGTTTCAATGCATAATAGCAATTACTGGAAAGAAGTCCCCTATCTTGGTATAGGCCCCTCTGCTCATTCATTTAATGGCAATACCAGACAGTCAAATATTTGCAATAATTCTAACTATATAAAAAGCATTGAAAAAGGGATTATTCCTGCTGTTAAAGAAGACCTCTCAAAGGCTGATAGAATTAACGAACTTTTACTAACTGGTTTGAGAACAATCTGGGGCGTAGATCTGAATTTAATCAAAAAAAGGTTTGGAGTAGATTTAGAAAAGTATAATAAAAGTTATATTAAAGACCTTATTAAGCTGGATTTAGCCACATTTAATAATGGAAAAATACAATTAAATAAAAAAGGTATACTTATTGCAGATAAAATTTGTAGCGATTTGTTTTTTATTGATGAAAACGATTGAAGCTCAAATAACAATTTATTAAAATAGGGCCAAAATTAAGAGGAGATTATATTATCTTTGATGAAAACTATCCTGAAATGACGAGCGAAGAGAAAAAGGCACTTCTTCTATTAAAGTCAGTGATATTCCACTATCACGGACTGGATGAAGATGAGCAAAAAATTCTGGACGAGACGGCTAAGCATCTCGATGCTCAGGATGAGTTGAAATGGGCGAATGAATTTATATCCAAAGATTACCTTTCAGCTTTCGAGCGTGCCCGTGAATATCTGAATGAAACCATTGGCAATTACGACAAATCTTTAAGGCTTGAGTACCTTGATCAGGTCTGGCAAGCCAATAATAAAAAAGGTTACATCACAGAAATGGAAGCAACCGCTATGCTTAAACTTGCTAAGGACTGGCATGTAGAAAACGAATTGATTGAGATGGTAAGGAAATAATTGATTATCTGTGATTATCCCGGATAAGAAACCCACATTTTTTTCACTAATTGTACTTACTGGCCCTCTTAAAAATAACCCCTGTTATATCTCAATATAGTAATGATCCAGAATTTTATCAGGGGAGATTCTTTGCGGGCAAGCCTTAATGAATTCCGCTCATGCTTTGATGTTAAGTATTATGATCTTTCCGTAACACCTAATTTAAAAAACCACTCTATTTCTGGAACTAACCAAATTACAATGGAGGCCGTAAAGGAGTTCGATAGAATACAACTCGATCTCTTTTCAAATATGTTCATCGATTCAATCGAATATAATGAGAATACACTTTCATTTGAACGCGTGGAAAATGCATTTTTTATTCAATTTCCTGGAACGAATCAACAAAGGGGAGAGGATTTCATTGTCAGTTTATTATCATGGCATACCAACAGTTGCAAAATACCCACCCTGGGATGGCGGTTTTGTTTGGGCTAAGGATTCTCTTAACAGGGATTGGGTAGGTGTAAGCTGCCAGGGTATAGGAGCCAGTTTATGGTGGCCAAATAAAGATCATCTTTCTGACCGGCCTGACAGTATGCGGATATCAATAGAGGTTCCTAAGCACCTTACAGGGAATTTCAAACGGAAAACTATATAGAGGTAATAAAACTGGATTCAAACAATACCCGATGGGTTTGGAAAGTTAGTTACCCCATCAATAATTATAATATTACCTTAAATATAGGTCATTTTGCTCATCTGAATGATCATTTCATGGGACAAGATGAGAAATTGGATCTGAATTACTATGTCTTGGATTATAATCTTGAAATTGCCAGGCAACAGTTTAAACAGGTTCAACCCATGCTTAAGTGTTATGAACATTATTTTGGGCCATATCCTTTTTATAATGACGGATATAAACTGGTGGAAACCCCATATTATGGAATGGAACATCAGAGTTGTATTTCCTATGGCAATGATTTTCAAAACAACGAATTTGATTTCGATTACATAATCATCCATGAAAGTGGTCATGAATACTGGGGAAACTGTATAACCATCAATGATATAGGAGAACTATGGATTCACGAAGGATTTACCACTTATATGGAATCTTTATTTATCGAATATTTTTATGGTAAAGAAACAGCTCTTGATTATCTGGCCCAGCAAAAAACATCCATTGAAAATCGTAGTCCTATGCTAGGTCCTCTTAATGTGAACTACGATAACTGGATGGATACTGATATTTATTATAAAGGTGCCTGGATGTTGCATTCAATTCGCAATACTATAAATGACGATGCGATATGGTTCGATTTATTGAAGGCGATGTTTCAGCATTTTAAATACAGAATTGTAACGAGTGAAGAAATTATAAGATATATGGATTCAAAGACAGGGTATGATCTTAAACCGATCTTTGATAATTATTTAAATAACGCAAATCCTCCTGAACTCAGGATTAGAATAAAGCAAAAAAAAGTTAAGATTCAAGTGAAATACTCCTGGAAAAATGTAACTAAAGACTTCAATATGCCTGTAGATCTCCTTTATGGAACAGAAGTAATGCGCTTATATCCCAAAGTAAAAAATCAGAAAATGGATTTTCTCTTTATAAAAGATGAAGAAATATCCTTTGATACCCGCCTTAGTTATTTTTTGATTTCTAATAATTAAGTCGATTTACAGGCTCATCATTTCCTTGAATTTGGACGACTGCCTGCGACTGACCTCTATACGGCCTCCGCCTTTAAGTTGCACCATCAATCCT
The DNA here is from genome assembly GCA_963820995.1 of uncultured Cytophagales bacterium. Taxonomy (GTDB): domain Bacteria; phylum Bacteroidota; class Bacteroidia; order Cytophagales; family Cyclobacteriaceae; genus JAGTVG01. The sequence continues at coordinate 113,006 of CAWGCL010000002.1, forward strand.
CCATTGAACCAGGGTTCGATCTTCTCAACCCAATGCAGGTTAATAATGTGTTTTCTACTTGCTCTGAAAAAGGTCCTGTCATCCAGGCGTTCATCCAATGCATTAAGAGATTTATGGATCATTGGTTTGAAATTTTCAAAATATACTTTGATATAGTTTCCATCAGATTCAAAAAGTCGGACATCCGACAAACGTACGAACCAGCATTTATCTCCATCCTTAACAAATACCTGGTCATTGGCCCCAAGTTTTCTTTCTTTAAGCGGAAGGTCCTGTAATGGTTCCTCCTCTTCCAATTTAAATAACTTCTTAATACTTTCAGCCAGCCGTTCCGGCTGTATGGGTTTTAATAAATAATCAAGTGCATTTACCTCAAATGCTTTAAGGGCGTATTCATCATAAGCGGTTGTGAAAATAACTTTTGGTACACTATCAAGCATTTCAAGCAAGATCAAATCCTGTTTTACCTGGCATCTGAATGTCCAGGAAGAGTAAATCCGGATCCAAAGTCAGTACTTTTTGATATGCATCATCCACATTGACAGCTTCTCCGATAATTTCAACCTCAAGATGATCCTTTAACAGATTTGTCAATTCTTTTCTTGCCAGTCTTTCATCATCAATTATTAATGCTTTCATTATTATATGCAATTAATTTCAATCTAATAAACTCAGTATTACTCTAATAGTATTGAGGGATCTTAATTTCTGTTAATACGGTTTGGTTATTTTCATTTCCAATATTGAATGAAGCTGATTTCCCAAAAATAAGATTTAACCTTTGCTCCGTGTTTTCAATACCATATCCAGTAGTGTTCATTCCAGCACCATTTACGTATTGGCCACTATTCCTGATCTGTATCTTTAACTGATCCTCTTCCTGCCATGCCTTAAGACTTATCTGCCCCCCTTTGGTTAAAGTGGCAACTCCATGTTTGATCCCATTTTCAACCAACGTCTGGATCATTAGAGGGGGGATCTGATAAGAATCAGCTTCCGGAGAAATATCGATGTCTACCTTTAGCCGCTCCTCGAGTCTAATGGCTTCCAGATCGAGATAATCCTTTACTGTTTTTATCTCGTCATTGAAGTCGATCAATTTACGTTTATTCATAATAAGTGAGTTCCTCAGGATATTAGATAGTTGAGTTATAGCTCTTTTCGATTTCAGAGGATCTTCATCAACAAGGGCACGGATACTGTTCAGGGCATTAAATATAAAATGGGGATTTAACTGTGATTTAAGTTTGTTTAATTCGATCTCATAGATAATGGCATCATATTTTAAGGAAGCATTATACCGTTCGAAGTAGTGAAATATAAAATAGATGGCTGCCCAAATAATGTAAGCAACGACGGAATAGATCAGGTTTCCAAGCATTAGCATCAAGTCCAGATCATTTTCAATATTAATTGTCTCTAATAAAGTGGAACAAATAATATGAACCAGGTAATTGCTAATACCCAGGACCAGAGAAAACAATAGAACTCTTGGCAACAATTGTATCAATGAAAGATCAAGCCAGTTGTTTTTTAAAATGACGTAGCGCAAAAAATGGGTAGACAATAAATAATACCCTGAAAGTATAAAGATGACTATTGATTGATTCAGCGTAGCAATCTCAGCAAAGAACAAAAGAAATATATTGAACATTGCCCAGGCGGTCCACCCAAACAATTGCAATATCCAATAGGCTTGTCTTTTCGAAATTTTAATATCCAAGATTCTGAGAATTTAATAATGTAAATCTATGCAGGTACTTAATTTAATCATCCTACATTTATATTAAAGGTATTAAAAATTTTTAATGGGTGTATTTTTCTTATATGGTACTACTAAAAATACATTTTATACCCTGTTGGCTTCTTGATTCATTAAATTTAAGCAATACATTAAAAACAGCTTGATATATAAGTTTCAAACCTCATTTCAGTATTATTCTCCTTCCAAAAAATCTAAAGCAAAATATTATTTGGGTAGTTTGAACAAGAATCCTGTTTGCAATAAAAAAAATTAATCCCTTAATATAAAAACGGTATTATATTTTGTTATTTTTACATATAAATAATATAATTTTGTTTTAGTATTTACATATGTTTATTTTCAGTATTTTATATTGTATAGCCATGAAAGCCATTATATATTTTTTTGTTGCAGTATTTATTATGTCAGCTGAAAACGTTAAGGCCGATGAAAAAGACACAAAGTCATCATATGATTATGAGTTTATGATAAGTGAGTACCTCGAAACATTGGATTATTATGAGAAACTGGAAACTCAGACCGTGAAGAAGATAATTATCTATAACTCTGATGGAAATGTTACAAGACAGATTGAGATTACCGAAGATATTGAAATATCTACCCCGGCAATTTTGAAACCGATTATAAACACTAGTGATTTTTTAACCTGCATAAATGGCGTTTCTTACTATATATGCAATAAAAATTAGTTGTGAATTAAAAAAAATTGAAAACCGGGAACTTTTTGAATGAATTATTGATTGTTAGTATTAGATAATTCATGGATGATAGGTTTTAGTTTTAATTTTTTGGTCAGGGTTGCGCTCCCCGCAACCCTGTTTTATTAGAATTATTAAACGGGAGTATTTTAATGGTGTAATTCTAATGTATCTTGGTTTCAGGTAAATTATCCAAGTTCACTTTTCAAATAATATCCCGTATAGCTTTCCTTGACTTTTACCAATTTCTCAGGTGTACCGGAAAATACCAGCTGACCTCCTTTGTCGCCTCCTTCAGGCCCCAGGTCGATGATATAATCAGATACTTTAATTATATCCATATTATGTTCAATTACCAGAACCGTGTTCCCTTTGTTAACAAGTTTTTGTAACACATCAATAAGATGTTGGATATCCTGGAAATGAAGTCCTGTTGTTGGCTCGTCAAGAATATAAAAAGTTTTGCCCGTATCTTTTTTCGATAACTCAGATGAAAGTTTTACCCTTTGTGCTTCTCCTCCGGATAATGTAGTAGCGTGTTGACCCAAGGTAATATAACCCAACCCGACATCGTTCAGCGTTTTCAAGGTTTTTAAAATTCTTGGCTGATGTTCAAAAAACTCAACAGCATTTTCAACTGTCATATCGAGTACGTCAGATATGGATTTTCCTTTAAACCTTACTTCAAGGGTTTCCCGGTTGTACCTTTTACCTTTGCAGGTTTCACAGTGCACATACACGTCGGGCAGAAAATCCATTTCTATCAACCTCATTCCGGCACCTTCACAAGTTTCACATCTTCCACCCTTTACATTAAAGGAAAACCTTCCAGGTTTATAACCCCTAATTTTAGATTCAGGAAGTTCCGAGAATAGGGAACGGATGTCAGAAAAAACACCTGTATAAGTTGCTGGATTTGAGCGTGGTGTTCTTCCAATTGGTGATTGATCAATCTCTATGACCTTATCAATATGTTCTAGTCCTTCAATGGAAGAATATGGCAAAACCTCTCTCCTGGATCGATAGAGCTTACGGCTGATTATTGGATATAAGGTTTCATGGATCAGGGTCGACTTTCCGGAACCGGAAACCCCTGTTACACAGATAAACTTACCCAAAGGAAAAGAGACGTCTATATCCTTCAAATTGTTTCCTCTGGCGCCAAAAAGATGTACCACAGCCCCATTCTCATTCCTTCTTTGCCCGGGAATCTCAATCCGTCGTATTCCATTGAGGAAATCCGATGTGAGCGTTCCATTATTTACAAATTCCGCAGGGGGGCCTTCAGCCACAATATGTCCACCATGTAATCCCGGACCAGGCCCAATATCTATTATATGGTCTGATTCAACCATCATTTCTTTATCGTGTTCAACCACAATTACAGTATTACCAAGGTCCCTTAGGTCTTTCAGCGATCTGATAAGCTTTATATTATCTCGTTGATGAAGGCCAATACTAGGTTCATCAAGAATATACAATACGCCAACCAATTGGGTTCCTATTTGTGTGGCAAGCCGGATCCTTTGCGCTTCTCCTCCGGATAATGTCCTTAGGGGGCGGTTCAGGTCCAGATAATCAAGGCCAACATTGAGCAGGAATTTTAATCTTTTTCTAATTTCCTTTAGGATTCCTGCGGCAATTATTTTTTGCTTTTCATTTAACCTGGATTCCAGATCATCAAACCAAAGTTGTAACTTGCCAATATCCAAAAGGGCCAACTCGGCTATATTTCTGTCATCGATTTTAAAATGTAAAGCTTCTTTCTTCAATCTTGCCCCATGACAATCGGGACATTTCTGTGAAACAGTGTATTCTTTAACCCATTTCTGGATCTTCTCAGATCCTGAATTTTTCTGTTTTTGAAGAAAGTTTACTATTCCTTCAAACTTGGTATACCAATCCGTACCAGGATACTTTACCGATTTGACAGCCACGGGATTTTCATCTCCGAAAAGCAATACATTAAGTACTTCTTCAGGCAATTCCTTGATTTTCGTAGTAATCGAAAGGCCTTTCCTTTTTAAGATGGCTTCAATCTTTTTAAAAATCCATATATCCCGGTATTCTCCAAGCGGGGCAATCCCACCACGGCTTATTGATAATTCATCATCAGGGATAACAGATTCTTTGGTGATCTCTTCAATCTGTCCAAGTCCATTACAAGTTGGACAAGCCCCATAAGGGCTGTTAAATGAAAACATATTGGGAGCAGGCTCATCATAAGATAATCCTGTTTCAGGATCCATCAGATATTTTGAGAAGTGATGTACGTTATCACTCTTATCAAGTGCTATAACCAATCCTTTTCCTTCCCTCATTGCCGACTTGATAGACTCGGTCACCCGGTATCGCTCATCCTCTTTAACGATAAGTCTGTCAATTACAATTTCAATATCATGAACTTTATACCTGTCGACTTGCATCTTCGGAACAAGTTCCTGGATCTCACCGTCGACTCTTACTTTTGAATATCCTGTTTTCCGTATTTGAACAAATAGCTCTCTGTAATGGCCTTTTCTCCCTTTCACAACTGGGGCTAAAATGATAAGTTTTTGACCTTTAAATTGCTTTATTATCTGATCAATGACCTGGTCTTCCGATTGTCTGACCATTTTTGTTCCGGTCAAATAAGAGAATGCCTCCCCGGCCCTGGCAAATAATAAGCGCATAAAGTCATAGATCTCCGTTACCGTACCTACTGTTGAACGGGGGTTTCTCGAGGTCGTTTTTTGTTCGATTGAAATTACAGGGCTCAGCCCGTTGATCTTGTCAACGTCCGGCCTCTCCATATTCCCTATAAATGATCTGGCATAGGCTGAAAAGCTTTCCATGTATCGGCGTTGACCTTCAGCATATATAGTATCAAATGCTAGTGAGGATTTACCACTCCCACTAATACCGGTGATTACCACCAATTTTTCCCGGGGAATGGTAACATTTATATTTTTCAGGTTGTGCTCCCTTGCTCCAAAAACCTCTATATGTTCGTGATCAGGATGGGTAGTAATCCCAGCTTCACGAATTTTACTTTCTGATGTCATTTATGTTTTTATGACTGCAAATTTAAAACTCTTTTAAACGAATCCTGTATGAATTGACTAATAATGAATCCATCTCTTGAATGCTTGCACGAATTGAACTTGATGAATTCACCGGAACTTTAACGAAATATGGTTTTTTCGAAGATTTAACAGTTAATGAATTTTTGCGTAACCAGGGATTATGCCTTTTAAGGATCTTATAATTGATTCCCTGTTCAAAAGCAAACTCGGTAAGGTCAGGAATTGTTTGGTCGACTTCAATTAATTGAACATCTTCAACAGGGTAAAGATTGTCTTCCTTTATGTTGAATCCATATTTTTCCTGGTTTTCCATTATCTGCTTTATAGATAGTATTCGGAATACATACCTGGAGGTCTCCTCATTTAAAAGAAGGTCATAATAGGAATCCACTTTCTGTTTATCCATCTCCCTTGTCAAACCTCTTATTCCCATATTATAGGCAGCAGCAGCGTTTGTCCAGCTTCCAACTTTTGCTTTTGCTTTGAGAAGATATTTACAAGCCGCCTCCGTAGATTTTATCGGATCATATCTTTCATCCACCTGACTCGTTACTTCCAGACCTAATTCTTTAGCTGTAGAAGGTAGAAACTGCCAGAAACCGACGGCACCTTTCGGAGAACGGCTATTGCTCAAACCGCTTTCTATCATAGATAGATAAAGGAAATCCTCCGGGATGCCATATTCCTTCAAAACTGGTCTTATTTGCGGGAACCACCTATTACTCTTTTTTATCATGAATATTGTGCTGGAATGGAAATGAGTATTGACTATGATCTCATTATCAAACCTTTCCCGAAGATCAGGGTCATCCATAATGATTTTCTCACCGGCAAATTCAAGCTCCTCCGGAACAGGATAAACCAGAACATAGGTGTGCTCAGAATCAGTCCCTGCCGAATCGGTGGATTCAGCATCCCCTTGTCCCGGCATTTTTTCCAGTTTCGCTGAGAAGATATAACCAGCAACTAATAATAATACGATAATAATGTAAATTCCTTCTTTTCTCACAACGATTAAAAGTTTGGCGCCAACATATATCTGGCATAAAATTCATTGATCCGGCTTACTGCTTCCTCGGGTGTATCAACCAGGTGAAATATATCAAAGTCACCTTTGCTCACATTGCCTTCAACCTTAAACATCACATTATACATCCAGTCAAGAAGCCCTTTCCAATATTCAGTACCTACGAGAATAATCGGAAATCTTCCAATCTTCTTGGTTTGAATCAATGTTAAAGCCTCAAATAACTCATCAAGCGTACCAAATCCACCAGGCATACCTATGAATCCCTGGGAATATCTTACGAACATAACTTTGCGAACAAAGAAATAATCAAAAGATATTAATTTATCCGGATCTATGTATATATTATTTTCCTGCTCAAAAGGTAAGTGGATGTTCAATCCTACTGATTTCCCCTGAGCATCCTGGGCACCCCTGTTTCCAGCTTCCATAATACCCGGACCGCCGCCGGTAATAACCCCATAACCGCTTTCCACGAGTAATGAGCCTATTTTCTGGGCCATTAAGTAGTATTTATTATCCTCTGTTGTTCTGGCCGAACCAAATATAGAAATACATGGTCCAATTTTAGCTAACTTTTCAAATCCATCCACGAATTCAGACATTATCTTGAAAATAGCCCAAGAATCTGAACTCTTTATTTCATGCCAGTCTTTATCTTCAAAAGCTTTAAAGATTTCCTTGGCCTCATCTTTAAGTAGTTTTATATCCTTTCGTTTCCTCTTTTCTATGAGTGGATACCGAACACCCGCTTTTTTGTCTATCTTATCTGTTTTCATGCGACTTTGAGTATTAAAACATTATATAAAGCATCGTCTATTTTTTCAAACTTAAAATTAAACCCGGCATCTATTATCTTTTTTGATGACACCTTATTGCCACCCAAGATTATAGATGCCTTTTCTCCCAGAATCATTTTTAACATAAAACCTGGAACAGCTGGAATAAAAAATGGCTTTTCAAGGATTGAAGCCATACTTCTTGTAAATTCCCTGTTGGTTACCGGATTTGGTGCCACCGCATTAAAGGTACCCTTTACACCTGGATATTCTATGCAATATTTTATCAGATCGATCAAGTCATCGAGATGAATCCAACTGATATACTGTTGACCACTTCCTATAGGAGAGCTTAATCCCAGGCTTGAAAGTTTCATTAATTTTGGAACGGCACCTCCAAAATAACTTAAAACCAATCCAATCCTTAATATTACAACTCTGACACCCAGCTCACTGATCTTATTCACTTCCTCTTCCCATTCTCTTGTAACGGTTGCCAGGAAGTCATCCCCCGGTTTTATTCGTTCCTCATCGAGAAGTATTCCTCCAGTATCATGGCCATATACTCCAATCGCAGATGCTGATATAAACGTTTTAGGTCTTTTTTTGGATTTAGCTATGGTATCGTATAGCAACCTGGTAGATTTTATCCGGCTATCCCGGATTTCCTTTTTCCTCTGTTCCGTCCATCTTCCTTCTCCTACACTTGCTCCAGCCAGGTGAACATAATGATCGGCATTTTCTACGGCTACCGGATCTATTATTCCTTTATCAATATCCCAGTATCGAAGAATGGATTCAGGATCATCAGATTTCTGCCTGCTTAATACCAGAACTCTGTAAGCGCTTAGTTTTAATATACGCATTAATGAAGAACCAATTAGCCCAGTGCCGCCGGTTATGCAAACAGTCTCCATTCCTGAAGTCATGACAAGGATTTTTATATTTTATGCAAAAAAAAATAAAGCTAAAAATAGCTTTATTTTTTTTAATGCTTGGGTTTTAAATATTAAAATTTAAAATGATGTGTCGTAATTTTCTTCCTTTGCTAAAGCTCCTGTATCATCGAATATTTTCCAGGTACCACTTCGCTGTCCATCGCTATAAAACATTACATATCTTAATGTTCCCTTAGAATCCCAGATCTGCCACTTCCCATCTTTTTGTCCATGATTATACCGGATCTCTCCTACTTTAACGCTTGTAATATCCCACTTTATCCATTTCCCATGTTTAAGATTTTCATGATATTCGCCCATTTCTATGATGTTCCCATCCTCACTATAAGCAACATAAGCTCCTTCTTTTATCCCATTCTTATAATTGATCTCTTCCTTCACCTGTCCATTATCATAATTGGTGGCGAATTTTCCATTTAGCAGATATCCTTCCTTATCATAAGCTTTTCATTATTTTCTTCATAGGGTTGTGCACCTATTATCGCTGGAATACATATTATCGAGAGTATTGTGATTAGCCTTTTCATCGTAATATTATTTAATTGTTAACAACGCTGATATTACAAACGCCAATATTATGCCAATATTAAGTAAATGTTAATAAAAATTATATGATTTTAATCACTTTTTAGGCATGGGTAATAACAATCAAAAATAAGAGAAAATATTTTAGGAAATAAATACTTACCGTAATCCTACAAACAGATCGTTGTTCTGGCGATCAAGTTGGATTTCTTTAAGTTCAGTGGATTCAAATGAGATATAGGATACTTCAATATTGTATCTGCCCGGAATCAGTTCATTGATACTGAAATGGCCTTCAAAATCAGTATAATACTCCTTTTCAAGCCCTCTTATTTTAATCAGGGCCCCTGTTAAAGGTTCACCTGTACGCTCTTCTACTACTATCCCGGATAAATCAAAAGTGGCAGATTCCATCAACTCTATGTCCGACGGATTCATAAAAAAAGTAAACAATACAAATGTTAAAACCTTCATATTGCAACAGTACGAAAAATATTATTTCGTACTATTGCTTTACTGGTTAAGTTTGTGGTAATAAAATGTTAAGGAAATGTTAAATACCTGAATGTATTATAATCGATAATTAAATCCTAGAGCAAACCTGGTTCCTCTGCGATATGATTCTGTGATAAAATACTGATTGTTATATTCCTGGTTTCTTACTGTTTGAAAATCCAATATGTTAAGCCACCTCAAATACACTTCAAAATGATCGCCAAATCCTTTACTAACTGTAAAGTTCAGGTCCGGCATCGGAATTGCCTTGGAATTGCTTCCATTAATCTCATAAATATCCGGAGCACCGCCAAATCCGTTGGCATATAACCGCCGGCCGAACATATTCATAGACAAAGTGCTTTCAATCTTCTTGGCAAAATCAGAATAGGAAAACAAAAGGTTTAAGATAAAAGGGGATTGGGCTTGAAAAGGCCTGTAAGGCTTTAAGGTCAGGATTCACCTGACTACCTGTCTGATACTCCTCTTCATCAAGTTTTACTCTTGACAGGGTATAAGTGAAATTCACTCCAAATTTAAATTTCTCAGAGATGTTCTTTCTGTAATCAACTTCAAATCCACCAAGTTGACCATCTTCTGAATTGCCCATCCTTATCTGTCCACCGGAAGCTACTGGAACCAATATTTTTACGATCGGGTCTGCAAATGATTTATAAAAGGCACTTATTGCAAATAATTCACCAGGCCTGTTAAATAATTCATACCTGATATCGAAATTCTGGATCTTAGACATTTTAATGAATGGATTACCGATGAAAAAGAAGCCACCAATAAAATCTACATTAACAAATGGTGCCATTTCCCGCATATTCGGACGGGCTAAAGTCTGGCTTGCAGAGATCCTTAGATTAGACTTCTCAGTAATTGCCCATATCAGGTTTGCAGACGGTAAAACATCCATTTGGTCGATTTTACCTGTCTCTGTATTGGGATCTTCAGATACCACCTCATAATCGGTTTGTTCTAATCTCGCCCCCAGGATAAGCTTCCATTTGGGTACAAATTCCCAGACGCCCATCAAATATGCTGAGGTAATGGTTTCATGACCGCTATATATATTTGTAGGCCTTGTCTGGTTCAAATAGTAATTCCCACTAATATATCTGAAGGGATTAGATGGATCAGTATATGGATTTGCCAGATCAGGCAATATTCCGCTATTTTCCTGTGCAAAAAATGGCTGAAATGTTAGAGGGTCAATTTCACCCGCCTGGTTAAAGGAAGTATATTCGTCAAAATCCTGATTGGTGCCTTGTGATTCCAATTGAAACCGGGTTTCTCCAAACTGGCGCTCTTTATTCGAATACAAACCCCCAACTTTGATCATGTTCGATGAATTCTTTCCTATAGGGATACTTATGTCAATCTTCCCATTAACCTGAGTATCTTCAAGATCTCTCCAGAAATGAAAAGGCAGATCATATTCGGCCTTTGTGATGCTAAAACCTGATGGTGTTTCATCATTTGCAAAGATCCTTACATCCGGTTCATATTGTCCTGACAGGGTATAACTACCCAGCCATTCTATTTTCAATCCATTCCAGGCTCCAATTACGTGCCTTCCAGATAACTGTGCATTGCCCATGGACCGTTCAAGAAAATTGATGTTTCTGGATGTGAAGGTATGGGGCCCTGAAATGGCACCAGGGAAAATTCCAGACAATGAAGCAGCCTGCTGCTCCGTATCATGATTATACATTGTATTAAGCTGTATCTCATTGGAATTATTAAACTGATAAGCCATACTTAGTATTCCACCGAAATTTGTATTTTCAAATGACTGGTTTCCACTTAAATCCAGGTTTGTATTCAACTCCTTGGCATTCGGATCGCTTGAATATTCTAGAATTCTTAATACGCGATCCGGGAACCTGGTATAACCCCGGTTATACCTGAAACCAACATTATATCCAAAACTTTTCCCGGCAACAGGCACCCTGTCACCAAAGGCGAAATTAACGCTGTAATTCATGAGACTTCTTCTATACTTTGGGACGAAGCTGTTAACATTTAAATCCTTTGCGGTTTTATCAAACAAAGCTCTTTCTTTGTCATAAGTTTCATTGATCTGCCTGACCTTAATATAGATTCCCTGATCACTTAGAATGTCCAGGTTGTCTTGGTCAGTTAAATATTCCGGAATTGCCCTTGAGCCATCATCAATACCTAGCCAATCTTTAGATCCTTCAACAGGATCAGTATAAAATTCATCTTTAAAGGATGACTGTGGATTATATTCAAACTTTATACCCAGGTTTAAATAGAATTGATCAGGAAGTGATTTGGTAGTAATATTCACATTCCCCCCGGAAAAACTGCCAGGCTGGTCAGGGGTAAAGGACTTGGTAGTAACAATATTATCCACCATGGCTACTGGAATTAAATCCATACTGGGGCTGTTTCTGTAAGGATCAGTGCTGGGCATTATAGCACCATTAAGCTGAGTAAGAGAATATCTGTCGCCCAGTCCTCTCATAACAACATATTTCCCATCCTCTACAGATGCTCCTGTAACCTGCCTCATGGATTCCGCTGAATTGCTTACTCCGATTTTACGCATTTCAGAACTGGAGATACCATCTTGTACAGCCAGGGATTTTTTTTGCATTTTCAGGATTGAGGCTTCATTGTTATTTATTGCTTTTGCGGAGATTACTATTTCCTCAAGTTCAGTCTGATGTGTAAGCATTGCAAAATCGAGTTTGGTAACATCTCCACCTGTAACTTTTACTCCTTCGATTTTTTGTGTGGCATAAGACACATAACTGGCTACTATGGTATACACTCCGGGCTCAATATCAAACCTGTAATTTCCGGATATATCTGATATGCCCCCATTCATCGTCCCATCAACTCTAACTGTTACACCTATCAGCTCTTCTCCTGTTTCACCATCTACCACCAATCCTGATATCACACCACTCTGGGCATTGACAAACGAATACATGAAACTGGAAAAAACTACTATTAAAAGTAGTTTCATATTTTCTTTCAACATCTTCATTGATTAATTAGTATTCTGATTTATAACAATTTTACCACATTCAACAAATTGAAAGATTGGGCGGTAGATCTACATCCCAATCAATCATAATATTTCATTTTATAATATCAGGCCAATTTTCTAATCAGCCAAATATCCTTTCTCATCAAGAGCTGTCCATCCTTTGATCCATAACTCTGCATCAGGATCAAACGCCCCTTTATATCCTACTTGCTCCAATCCACCAGGGTAAGAAGCCAGATTTTGTTTTGCAGCTTCTGCCGTTGGCCTTGGATCCAGGCTTTTACTTCCAATAGCCCTTCCGATGCTTGCCAAGGCAGGGTCTACATCTGCCGTGTTTTGATTTTGTGTCATGTGGGTGGCCAGATCTAAGCAATCAGGTTCATCTCCAACCGGATCATTATTATCATCCACAGTAGGTTGGAGTATACCTGTTGCCGAAATATCGATGGTTGTATTTCCACCGACCCACCACATGTTATTCAACAACTTTAGTTCACCATCCTGCATTCGCTTGTAGGAGTCTATCCCTTTTTCGGGAGCAAGATCCTCCACTTCAATTCCCTTATCTGTAAAGTCGACTATTATAGAATTGGCAACGGTTCCAGCGGTTGCATCCCGCATAATGATGGCAGGCGAATTCTTTGCATTTTCTGCACCGACCCCACTGCCAATAAATGTGGCATTATACAGTGTTGGCATGGAATAATATGGATCTTCAGTACCATCAGGTATGGCACCATCCCATTCACCACCATGATTTGCTACATCGTCACGCTGGACAGCAAACCAGAATTGGGCGGCTCCCCGCCATCCAATGTCCCAGTCAAAACTGTCATCTTCAGCCCATGCAACTACTATATGATATAGAGATACATGTCCTCCAAAGAATTCTATCCCATCGTCAGAAGACGCAAATATTTCTACGTATTCAATAGTAGTTCCAGATCCAACTGCGCCAAGGGTTAGTCCTTGAAGTTCATCACCAGGGGCCAGTTCAGCTCCCGTATGACGGATTGAAACATACCGCAGTACACCTGAATTGTCCTCGTTATTGGTTCCTCCATACCGGCCCCGGGGTTCCGTTGCATCAATACCTTCAATCTGCCCTTCAGGTGACCCATCTATACTTACACGAGATTTGCCTAGAAGGATCAGACCGCCCCATAGACTATTGTCTTTCTCATCTAGCGATCCGGGATTACCATCATCAAGATCTGAGGTAAATATAATCGGTTCCTCGGCGGTTCCTTCTGCAAATATCTGTGCGTCACGTGTGATGATCAGTGCGCTTGTATTATCACCAGTCGTTGGTTGTGACTTAAATTTGACTATGGTTCCCGGATCAATATACAATTTCCCTACTTCTTCAAGATATACCAACCCATCAAGTAAGTATATTTTATCACTGGTCCAATTATAATCTTCTCCACCAACAAGATCTGCATCCTTAATAATTACCATAGAAACTACTACATCAATACTTACAGTATTCGTTTTATTGTAAATGTCTGTAATGGTGTAAGTAATTGTTTCATCAGATTCAGCATAAGTGACTGTACTTTTAAATGATCCTGTTGTCCCTTCAGCTGTTGCCGGCACCGTTGCATTATCGCTATTTACAGTTATAGATTTTACGCCGGCTGATGCAGTCCAGTTGATATTTACTTCATCAGTTTCTCCTTCAGAACCTGATAAAGAAGTTTTATCTGCACTTATGGTTGGATTACCTGGTGCTCCCCCCTCATCATCGTTGTTACATGATGAAATTACAACTGTGAAAGCCGTAATAACTAAAAATAATAATATGAGTTTCTTCATTTCAATAATACAGTTTGTTAACACATAATTGATTATTGCAAAAATGAAGATTAGTTATTAAGTCTCGGGTCAGGAATTATTAGGAAATTGTTAAGATAAAAACAGCTGTATTAAGTCAAGGTTAAAATGGAAGAGATTTGACCAATTTTGGTTAACAAATAATTAACATGTTGCCAAAAATGTCGCTTTATGCAATTTCAGGCCATGTTTTACTTAGATATGGGAACTTTCTTCAAAATCCGGTCAAGGATGAATTTGGTATCTACACCATCGGCCTCGGCCTCATAATTCAGGATCATGCGGTGGTTCAGGACATCCATGGCGATTTCCTTGATATCCTCCGGGAGCACATATTCCCTCTCATCAAAATAAGCAATAGCTTTTGATGCCAGGTTAAGATATATGGATGCTCGAGGTGAGGCTCCAAACTGGATATAGCCTTTCTCTTCCTTTAACCCAAATTCTTCTGGATTACGGGTCGCGAATACAAGTTCGATAATGTATCTCTCAAGAGATTCGGATATCCGGATCTTATTGATCTCATCCCGGATCTGGAAAATATCCTTTTTTGAAAGGATGGTCTTGATCTTGTCATCAAAACTCATGTTTGACATCCTCCGCATGATCTCCATCTCTTCTTCTTTTGTAGGATAATCCACAAATACCTTCATCATAAAACGGTCAACCTGTGCTTCAGGAAGCGGATAGGTTCCTTCCTGGTCTATCGGGTTTTGTGTGGCCATAACCAGAAAAGGCTTATCAAGTTTATAAGTAGTATCACCAATTGTAACTTGTTTTTCCTGCATGGATTCCAATAGAGCAGACTGTACTTTAGCTGGGGCTCTGTTTACCTCGTCAGCCAGGATCATGTTCGCAAAAATAGGGCCCTTCTTTACTTCAAATTCTGATTTCTGCTGATTGTATATCAAAGTACCAATTAAGTCTGCAGGTAGCAAATCCGGTGTAAACTGGATGCGGTGAAAATTAAGGTGAAGAACTCTTGCCAGTGTATTAACAGTTAGCGTTTTCGCAAGACCTGGAACCCCTTCCAACAAAATATGGCCCTGGGTAAATAAACCGATCAACAGCCTGTTTACCATATATTCCTGTCCAACTACAATTTTGGAAACCTCGGAGAATACTTCCTTAATTTTATCCTGATGCTCTTTTTTAATATCTGTGCTTTCAGCCATGATCTGAATTAATACTTTTTAAACGAATGCAAAAATATACATAAATGAATTAATAGTGAGATATACTTATGGATGAAATAATCTAATTTATAATGTATTTTTGATCTATGAAGAAGATTTTTTTAATACTTACACTTTCTTCAACATATTTTTTCATTTCAAGCTGTGGAAATAAGAAAGTTGAAGAGGATCCTCCTGGAGAATTAGAATATGTTCTTACCTGGAGTGATGAATTTGATGGAGAAACCATAGACGCGGGCAAATGGGATAAACCTGAAAGTAACAGAAGGAACAACCCGGAAGGGCCCGATGGTTGGTGGCTTAAGGAAGATTCCTACCTGGATGGAAATGGCAATTTGGTAATCCGGGCAAGGAAAATTGATAACCGGAATGATGACAATGATCCCTATGACTATTCCACAGGGGCGATCAGGTCAAAGGGACATTTCCAGCAAAAATTTGGAAAATTTGAGATCCGGTGCCAATTACCTGCTCAGGCTGGGTGGTGGGTAGCTTTCTGGCTGATGTCAAACACTGTAGGAAATGTCAATAATTCTGGTGAAGATGGAACTGAAATCGACATCTTTGAAGGATTTGGATGGACAGACACACTGAACTTTGCATTGCATTGGGATGGATATGGAGATGATCACAAATCTGAAGGCTACAAAAAAACCATAGAAGAGATCAGGGATGGATTTCATACCTATGCACTGGAATGGAATGAAGAAGAATACGTCTTCTTCGTGGATAATACAGAGGTATGGAGTACAAAGGCAGGAGGCGTTTCTAAAGTTCCTGCATATGTAAAGATCACTGGGGAGTTATCTACTGAAAGTTGGGCGATCAGTGAATATTGGTCAAATGATCCGGAATTGGCAGAATATCCAGATTATTTCGTAGTTGATTATGTTAGGGTTTATCAGGATAAATCCCTTTTATAATCACATAAAAAAATCATTTCATGTGGACTTGCCCTAAATGTCAGCAAAAATTTGTCAATCAGAACCACCCGCATTCCTGTAATGAAAGAAGTGTGGAGGATTTTTTGAAAGGGAAATCTGAGTTGACTATTGAATTGTATCATCATTTTATCCACGAGTTGCGAAAATTTGGAAAATTCAAGTTACATCCCGCCAAATCTCGAATTGCCTTTGCAGCTGATATCCGCTTCGGTTACATTAAAACACTGGGAAAAAACTTTGTGGACATTGCGCTGACTTTCAATCAACCTTATCACGAAAATCTCTGCTTTTACAGAATAGGTGAAGTCCCTGGAGGCAAATACTATCAGCATTATTTGCGTATTTATCGTAAAAAAGATGTCAATGACGAAGTAAAAAAGTATATGAAAATGGTCATTGAATCTGGTTACAGAAAATGACATTTAAGACGGTTGAAGATATTCACTTAATGGATAAAATTCTCATTCCCAATGAGAAACTATTCGGTGATGCTTTATCCATTTTTTAAAATTATATTGGATTATTGTTTTGATGAAGAAACTGGACAAAAATTACTATACTTTAAAATCCGATCGTTTAAAACTGGTTGAAATTACGGTCAACGACCTTGAGGATGTACATTCCCTTCATTCTTTACCAGAAGTGGATGAATTCAATACCTTAGGCATACCTGGAAACCTTAGGGAAACAAAAGAGTTCATGCAGCCTATCATCAAGGATCAGTTAAATGAAAAAAGAAAACACATATGCTGGAGTGTCAGGGAAATAAATAAAAATAAATTTATCGGATTAGCTGGTCTTGTAATATCAGCAGATCGATTTAAAATGGCCGAAATTTATTTTAAGTTATTCCCCAAATTCTGGGGACGCGGATATGCCCCTGAACTGGCTAAAAGGATCTTCCAGTTCGGGTTCAATGATTTAAATTTACACCGGATCGAAGCAGGGGTGGCAACTGAAAATGAAAAATCAATCAAGGTCCTCGAAAAACTCGGTATGACAAGAGAAGGCATACGGCGAAAGATCCTGCCAATAAGAGGTGAATGGAAAGACAATTTCCATTATGCCATATTGGATGAAGAATTTAAAATATCCTGAATAATTTTGCGTAACTGAAATTTCATTATTGATTTAAAATGATCAAATCAAGATCATTATTGTACATCTTATCTGGGTTTACTTTTATAGCCTATACATTTTACGCAAGCAGTCTAGCTTTTGCACAATCTCATTACGTTGAAGGACATATTTCAGATCAGGCAACCAATGAACCAATCCCTTTTGTAAATGTATTTTTTAATAATACCACAATTGGTACTACAACTGATGTTAATGGAAATTATATTATTGGAGATCTTGACTCTGGGTTGTATACCCTGGTGGTCTCAATGGTAGGGTATGACGCTATCAACCGGCAAATCAGATTAAAGGAAGGTAAACATCTCAAGATGGATTTTAAACTGAAGCAATCCGTAATTAATCTTTCAGAAGTTCTATTCGTGGGAAAAGAGGACAAACAATGGATGAAAGATTTCAGAAGATTCAAAAGGGAGTTTCTAGGCCGAAATAGCTTATCGATGAAATATGAATTTGTAAATCCCTATGTGCTTGAGTTTTACAAAGACAAAAAGAACAAGGTTTTTAAAGCTACGGCGAATGCCCCACTGGAAATAATTAATCATGACCTGGGCTATAAGGTGCATTTTTATTTACGTGATTTTGAATTGGGAAGTGGTTCCCTAATGTTCTATGGGCAAACCAGATTTGAAGAATTGACAATTGCCGATCCCAAATCTGTTATAGAATGGACTGAAAACAGAACAGATACCTACAACGGATCATTGCATCATTTCTTCCATGCATTGATTACGAATTCTGTTGAAGAAGAGGGATTTATGGTTTACAAAGTATCAGGCATTCATCCTTATCAGCGTACCAATACATTTTATGATAAAATTGATGTGGAATATCTGGAGGTTCGATCAGAGGATCTTGTTTTCGACAGCGATTATCAGAATGAAAAAATCATTAAGTTCCAGGGAGAGCTCATTATTATTTATAAGCTAAAGGAATGGATCAATTCGCCGTTCCCGGACCTGCCCTACCAGGTTTCATGGATCCGCTTAAAAGGAAATAACCTTCGTGTTCACCAGTCGGGATATGTGTACAATCCAATTGGCTATGAAACCTTCGGGTACAGAAGTGAAGACCGCGTCCTTCAGATGCTGCCTTTCGGTTATCATCCTGAATATGTAAAAGATGTTTCCCCGGAAATTCCATTATCTGTCCAGGCTAAAAAAGTAATAGAAGAATATAAGGAAATACAGGGGAAAGCTTTGCGTCATAATAAAAAAGAGAAATTACTTATCCATACTGATAAATCATTCTACACAAATGGAGATCAAATTAACATATCGGTCTATCTATTAAGTTTGAATAATTCAAAATTGTCTGTTGGGAATAAAGTGATTCATCTGGATCTAATTGACAATAATAATCAGATCATATCCAGCAATACCATGCTAAGTCGGGATGGATTGGCAACGGGAATATTATCTCTTTCTGAAAAGATCTTTAACGGTTGCTATCGATTGCGTGCCTATACCGGCTGGATGAGGGAATATGATCCTGGATCAATTTCTTATCATACCTTATATATTAGTTCTCCATTGGTGAATTATAAGGTTCAGGAAATAAATGGCACCAGAATGGACAGCATCTATATTGACATTTCACCTGAAGGAAGAAATCTGGTTGGAGGTATAATAAATCGAATCGCTATTAAAGCTACGAATGTTTATGGTGAAGGATTGATTGTAAATGGAATCGTCCTTAATCAGAAGAATGAAATAGTTGAAGAATTCCAAACAAATAAATTTGGACTTTCAAAGATTGACATTGTACCGGAAAAGGATCTAAAATATCATTTAAGGATAGACTATGGATCCAGAATTATAGAATATGCATTCCCTGTTGTCAAGGATAGTGGCCTTAGCTTACAGGTTAACCCAAATGATGAATATAATTTAATCATTCAAGTCAATTCATCGGGGAGTCTTTTAAATAATCCTTACATATTATTATGTCAATCCAGGGGAAGGGTATTTTATGACCAGATATTCCTGGTTGAAGAAACTAATACTCCAATTACAATACCAAAGGCGAAAATCCCATCTGGGGTATCTGAAATCCTTTTTCTAAATACGGATGGAGAATTACTGGCCAACAGATATGTATTCAGGGAATACGAAGAAAGTCCTATTATTTTTGAATCCAGTTCATATAAAGATTCTATAGGGGATAATGTAATCAGGTTGAAAATAAAAGATGCCAATGATCAGCCCGTCTCCGGTGAATTTGCCATTTCTATTGTAAAGGATTCCATTATTTCTCCCGATCAATTGAAACAAAGTCAATTCGATCGCTCCTATTTTGACTTCAGGGATCAATTCAGGGATTTCATATACAATCCTGAAGTCTACATGGATAATTCATCTCAAAGCATGCCATTATTAAGAGATAATCTTCTTTTAACGCTTAAGGAGTACAAGTACAGCTTGGAGTCGTTTCAGGAAGAAAGTGAAAACGAGTATAAAGAAGACACATCCTTACATATCACTGGAAAGATAAAAGCCAACGAAAAACTATGTGATGGCTGCCAGGTACAGGTATTTCCTTTATATTCCGTTGATCAAGCCCAGACTACATTTTCAGACTCAACAGGTTCTTTTAATATTTCCGGATTGCATTTCTATGATAGTACAGATATGGTCTTTTCAATTCTTGATAGAAAGGGAAAACCTGTAAAAGCAGAAATTGAGTTAATCCTGGAACATTTTCCATCAACCGAGAATCAATACTTCCGGTGTTTCATATCAGAATCTGCCAGATTGGATAAATATGAAGCATATATAGATAGTCTAAAAACATTGGATAAAGATGGGAAAATTGTCCTTCTGGAAGGATTAACTATTGAAGATGAGGGTCTCAGAGATGAAATCGATGATGGGATTTACCGTCCATATGGATTCCCGGATGCAATAATCGAAATTGATGACAATGATAAAAACGCAGTAAATGTCCTGCAATATATTCAAGGTAAAGTTCCGGGTGTTTTAGTAAATCAGTATACTGATCCATCAACAGGGATAGCAAAATACAGGGTACAGATCAGGGGTACAAGATCCATCAACCTCGAAAGACCTCCTCTTATACTAATCGATGGAATTCCATTTGAGGGAGATGTATCCCTGATCAATCCCCGGGATGTAAAAAGTATGGAGATCTTAAAAGATCCAACCAATGTAGGCATGTACGGGATCCGCGGAGCCAGTGGGATAATTGCGATTAATACTGAAAAAAATTCTACTACAGCTTTACAGGAAAGGGATCCCAATTTAATTATCAGAAAAATGTCAGGTTATCTTAAAGAATCGTCAATTTACGGATATGCTCCTGAATCCGGGGAAGGATACGGATTGATATACTGGAACGCAAATTTACAGACTGATGAATCGGGTGAAGTGGAGCTTGTTTTACCGGGTTTGGACCTACCTGACTATTATTTTATTTTTATAGAAGGAATTACTTCCTATGGCTTACCTTTTAACCACAAAATGAAGATCAATAATTTGAGTGGGCAAAAAATAGAAAACTGATTTCAATCCACCCTATTGGCTACCAATTTTTTATCATCCGATTCTTCAGAATATTAATAAATCATTTTTTATTCTATATTGAATTTTAAATTTTATTAAATAGGCCAGAATAAGAGGTTTATATTGAATGGAACTTAATTTATATAATGTTATATCCCTGATTACTACTTTCCAGGCATTTCTTTTTGCAGCCTATCTTCTTTCCAATAATCCGAATCGCAAGGCAAGCAATTACTTTATGGCAATACTTTTAATTACATACGGTATTGATTTCGCAGCTTTTTATAGTTGGCATTATTTATTTCCAATTGCCCCAAATCTGGGCATGATTTTAAGCATGACGCTGTATTTATCCTTTCCTTCTCTTTTTCTATATATAAAATCCTCATTATACTCTGATTTTAAACTCCAGAAATATGACCTTTTTCATTTAATGCCTGTTATAGCGATTAATATATTATTTTTGCCATATTATTACCTGTACAATATAAATCCCGGGCTAGCTCCTGAAAATGCCTTAACGACATATAACAAGGTTATTGTTCCTATCAACTATATTTCTCTTCATTTAATAGGCATATCTTATTGGGTGGCATCCTATATACTTCTAAGAAGATATAAGAAATTGTTCCTCGAAAATTTCTCAAATACCGATACAAACAAATATTCCTATCTCCTTCAATTGATAATAATAATTGCCGCTACCGATTTAATCGGTCTGGTTAAAAACTTTGCCATGTTTAATAAGTGGCTGGACTTATATAACTATGCCCTTATCCTGGTAAATTTCGTTGCACTTATTATGATCTGCTGGATTGTTTTTAAAGCCTTGAAATCTCCTGAACTTTTTACGGGCATAAGTTCCAAAACATTACCAGTGAGTGATATTGTAAAAGAAAAACATAAGGGTAAAGCTAAATCAGCAGAGGATAGGACTAATGATTTGAACCAGCGAGAAATTCGTCATTTGCAGGATTATATGAAAGAATTTACTCCATACCTTGATCCATCCTTGACACTTTATAGCCTGGCTAAACAATTAAACCTGCCTTCGAAGGAATTATCTGTCCTGATCAATCATACTATGGGACTGCATTTTTTCGACTTTGTAAACGAATACAGGATAAATTATGCTAAGGATTTACTCTTAGATCAGAAGCGGCAAGACCTCACGGTTCTGGAAATTTTATATGATGCAGGATTCAACTCAAAGTCTTCCTTTAATACCGAGTTTAAAAAACGCACAGGTGTAACGCCTACAGAATACAGGAAAAAGCACTCACTGTCAGCTAGTTAGAAAAAAGTCAAACTTTATCGCTGGAAAAGTCGAACCAATTTATTTTCAGAAAAGGGTACGACTTTTTTTAATCGGTCGCATACCTCATTGATTCCTATGAATTTTACCATGTCAATAAAATTCTGACTAAACTAAAAAAATCATTTTCACTTCACCCAGTTTCTTAACCTGGTTGTTTTACTACTGAATGAAATCAAACTTATGAATAAACTCGCTATCATATTATCTCATTTAAAAGAAAACAAAGCATTCTATGTGATCCTGGTCTTAAACTGCACCATAAGTTTTGGTTTGCTATACTTCATTGAAAACCATGACATGATAGAGCATAGATTCGAATTCCGGGAGGATATAAATAAAGAATACAAAGCACTTGATAGCTTATCTACTGATATCCACTTTAAGTCAAAGAGGTATATATCTACAACTTCTGTACGGATAACTAAACAAACTACATTCAATAATAATTTGGGAAGGTTTCTATTTAGCTGTATTGGCTTAAGAATACATCCAAAGATGACCTGTAACTCAATTTCAATCTTGCTGGAAAGGCAATTGGTCATTGAACTTCAGAAAAAAATGAAAAATCAAATAAGGGTATTATAAACTTAAAATGTCAGTATTATGAAAACTAAAACAAAACACATGAAAAACCTGATGCTTTTGGTAATGTTGATTACCTCATTAAATGCACTGAGTGCATATAGCCAGGAGTTAACACAAACTATTAAAGGAAAAATAACAGATGCCGAAACACAGGCGCCACTACCTGGAGCTTATGTAATTCTTGAAGGATCAGATCCGATTATTGGAGCTATTACCGATACAAATGGAAATTTTACTTTAAAAGATATTCTTATTGGCAGAAAAAGCTTCCGGGTTACATATATTGGTTATGAGGAAGTTTTTTATAATGATGTAAATGTTACAACTGGTCAGGAAGTGGTTCTGAATGTTAAAATGCGGGAAGCCATTAATAAAATGGATGAAATCGTAATTACCCCCGATGACATCCTGAGCGAACCCATCAACACTATGGCCAACGTAAGTTCTCTGCGGCTCACTATGGATGCAACATCAAGGATTGCTGCGGGTATAAACGATCCTTCCAGAACTGTACAATCTTATGCTGGAGTATCCTCGGTTGACGATGAGAACAATGAAATTATTGTCCGCGGTAATTCACCAAGGGGTATGCTTTGGAGAATGGAAGGCATAGAAATCCCAAATCCCAATCATTTTAGTGATGGTGAAGGCGCTACTGGCGGCGGTGTAAGCATATTAAGCACACAGGTACTTGACGATTCGGACTTTTTTACCGGTGCTTTCCCGGCTGAATATGGCAACGCACTATCCAGTGTATTTGACCTTCAACTTCGTACAGGCAATTTTGATAAAAGAGAATATGCCTTGCAGGTTGGTGTTATGGGCTTACAGGCATCTCTCGAAGGTCCATTCTCGAAAAATTCAGAAGCATCGTATCTACTGAATTATAGATATTCCACAACGTCATTTCTCAATCAAATGGGATTTATCATCGGTGATTCAGACGTATTCCCTGAATGGCAGGATCTGTCTCTGAACATTAATCTTCCAACAAAAAAGCTTGGCCGGTTTAATATCTGGGGTATAGGCGGCATAAGCACCTCCGCTGAACTTCCGGTAGCTGATACGGCAAATTGGGAGTATAGAAGTGATCCTTATGGTTACGCTGAAAAACATGATCTTGGTATAGCAGGTATAACTCACAATTACTTATTTAAAAACAAAAAATCATACATAAAAACAGTTGCTACCATATCCTATACGAATAACGAGGAAGTCGAAGATTCATTAAGTTATAGTCTTGAGCCAACCCTGATAAACAATGAATCAATGATTTATAAAACCATAACAGCCAGCACGATGCTCAACCATAAGTTCAATGCAAAGAACATAATGCGAATCGGAGCAATTTATACACATCAGGCTTTTGATTTGCAAGCCCTGGATTTTAATTATGATGATAATATATTGGAGAAACAACTGGAACAGGATGGGGCTACAGACAGGTTTCAGGCCTATCTGCAATGGAAATTGCGCTTAGGGACTGCATTTGAAATTAACGCTGGAGTCCATCACAATTATGTTGCCCTTACAAAAGATTATAGCGTTGAGCCACGCTTGGGAGCAACCTGGAGAATAAATGACAAGCATAGTCTAAATTTTGGATTTGGAGCCCACAGCAGGGCAGAAGCAGCTTCTATATATCTTGCTGAGCAGGAACAAGCAGACGGATCAATTATCCACCCAAATACAGATCTAAAAATGACAAAAGCATTACATAATGTTATTGGGTATAACTGGAGATTTGCGCCGGACTTTCATTTTAGAATAGAAGCCTATTATCAGTATTTATATGAGGTCCCTGTTCAGCTCGAGGATACTACCGGAACATTCTCGGCCCTGAATTTCAGCAGTGGATTTACCAACCTTAACCTGACGAATGAGGGTACTGGAAGAAATTATGGCCTGGAATTCACAATTGAAAAGTTTTTCTCCAGGAATTATTATTTTCTAACAACTGCTTCATTGTTCCAATCAAAATATACTATGCCTGATGGTGTGGAAAGAAATACGGCTTTTAATAACCGGTATATATTTAATGTAGTCGGTGGCAAGGAATTCCTTGTAGGGAAAAATAAACAGAATATAATCGGAACCAACCTTCGAATGATTTGGAAAGGTGGATATCCTATAGTTCCCGTAGATCTGGATGCATCTATCGAGGAAGGCCGTGAGGTTAGGGATTACGACAGGGCTTTTGAAGAATCCTCACCCGATTATTTCAGATTGGATATTGGCGTAAGTTACAGGAAAAACAATCCCAAATGGTCATGGATCCTTTCCCTTGATGTACAGAATATTACTGGCCGCTTGAATGTATATGATGAATATTATAATGCTGAAACTAAATCAATAGAACAAGTATACCTTACAGGATTAATTCCGGTTCTGAATTATAAAGTACAGTTTTAGCCGCATATAAATAAAGTGAGTTCTAAATCTAATGAAATTAATAATCGTTTAACATAAAAAAACAAAGTAATGAAAACACAAATAATTACATCAACAATCGTTTTAACAGGCATCATAATAATGAATGCATGTGATAGCGTGAAAGACGTTATTCCCAGCAATAATGTGATCACTCAGGAATACACTTTTTCAGGGTACGAAAACATTGAAACGGAATCTGCATTTACCATTTACGTTAATTTCTCTGATACTGAGGAATCAATTGTGGTAGAATCTAATGAAAATCTTTTTCAATATATAGAAGTAACTAAAAGTTCAGATAACCTAAAGATCGGATTCAGGGAAAATATAAGCATCAAAGGATCTGCTACTTTGAAGGCTTATATAACAACTAAGAATATTAAAGGATTTCTTGCCACAGGTGCTTCAAGGTTCATAGTTGAAGATGCGATTGAAACGGATGATGTTACCGTATTCTTATCCGGAGCAAGTCAGTTTGCGGGTGAAATGTATGTTGAGACTCTGGATGCTGATTTGAGTGGAGCTAGTTCCATGGACTTGGAAGGAGAAGCTGCATCCTTTGATATTACGGCCTCAGGCGCTTCTATTGTTGGAGATTTTGATTTTAGCACCGATTATTTGAAAGTTAATTTTTCTGGTGCAAGCAGTGCTTCCCTGACCGTAACTGATAAAATGGATGTTAGCGCTTCAGGCGCCAGCATGGTAAAATATAAAGGAGTTGCAGTTATCAACAGTCAGAACCTGACAGGTGGTTCACAAATTATTGATATGAATTGATTGGTCACTGATGAAGATTGATTTATTAAACCTAATTAGTGATTGGTTGATATAAGGGTGTAATAAAAATCAAATTTTAATAATAAAAACCTCAGTGTTCTTAATGAATATTGAGGTTTTCTATTTTTTGTCAAGAGTAGATTATTCCCTGGCGGCAATCCTGGATTTCAGTTCAGCCACCTTGTTTCTCTCGGTCTGCAATTCTCGACCCAGCTTTACTTTATTTTCCTGAGAAGATTTTCGATATTCTTCAAATTCTTCATTAAGGTCAGTAAACTCTTTTCTGGCAATGGTGTACAATTTCAGGCTCCTGGTATGACTACCGTAAGCTATTATCAGCAAAATAACTAAAGCACCTATAATTCCCCACAAAATAATATTATATGTGGCTTTTGAAATCAATAGTCCTAAAAAAGAGATACTCCCTGCTACCTTTTGTGTTTGTTTTAATTCATTGTCCAGTTCCTGGATCCTTTGATTTAAATTTTCAATGTTTTTATTGAGGTCTGCAATTTCCACTTTTCCATCAGCTATATTTTGCTTGTACACCCGAAGTGTATCCTGAACCTTAGTCATCAAAGCGTTTATAGAAGAAATCCTAAATACTTTGTATGCATTATATGTTTCCGAATTCTCATATAAATACTTATAATACCCTGATATTGATTGATTTACTTCAGAAACTTCATCTTGAGAAAATCCCAGGAATGGTAAAAAAATGATTATGGAGAAGACAACACAAAGCTTTTTCATGGTCAAATATTTATCAAAATAAATGGACTACATACACTATCTAACAAAAACTCCAGTAGGATTTGCCAGTATCATAAAACTTACGGCTTACCCAGCATTTTGTTTTATCAGATCTTTTGTTGTGACAAAGTTATTAATAAATAACCGAATAATATTTTGCCTTATAGAATAAACGTTCAAAACCATGTCCTTATTATTCGTAATTATGATAATACATCAAGGTATGAAATTCAGTTCAAGGATCATATTTTTTTGATAGAACGATTATCAATTATCTTTTATTTATAATAAATAGTATACGGAAAAATAATGACATATACTTCCCCCAAGAACAAATAAATGCCATATTGGATGGTGATAGGGTAGTCTTTTCCATACATAGAAGATTACTCCGAGCGTATAAAACAATCCGCCAGCTGCAAGATACACATTACTTATAGCCGGCAAGTTCTCGATCATAGCTGGTGCTATAAATACAGCCAGCCACCCCATTACAAGGTATATTATTGCAGAGATCCATTTTGAACTGATCTGGGTTGCCAGTTTTATAATAATTCCTACAATTGCAAATATCCAGATAATGGCAAACATCGTCCAGCCTGTGTTTCCTCTAAGGCTAGTCAGTAAAAACGGTGTATATGTTCCTGCAATCAATAAATATATGGCTGAATGATCAAGCTTCCTGAATTTTTTCTTTATTTTCTTGTCATTAACAAGATGATACAATGTTGAGGAGGAATACATGATCAGCAATGAAATTCCAAAAATCATGCAGCCGGTCAGGTACCATTCATCCTTAGCTTTTAGAGCTCTCAGGATCAATATTAGTAGACCTGCTATACTTAGTATTAAACCAAATCCGTGCGTAAGCACGTTCGCTAATTCTTCATTCTTTTCGTATTGACTATGTAGATGAATTTTTGCCATTAAAAACAGCTATAAAAGCCACATGATAAACTCCGAAAATACGATATAAATTTGAAAACCAAAGACAAGAATAGAATGGATATTTTTCAATATCCATTGTGGGAGTCAAGTATCTGAAAAACTATCGAGAAACATCACAAGTAATTCACACCAGGTGGACAAGGCATAATTTAATCTCAGCGCAGATCAATTTAATCGATATTGAATTCAAATAAATAAGATCTAAACCTTTTACTGAACAGATTGTTTCATACTAAGTAAATTGAACCAAAATAAGAACTCAACATGTTTGGATTATTCAAAAAGAAATCACCGACAGATGCTCTTGAAAAGAAATATAAAAAGCTTCTCAAGGAAGCATATAATCTTTCAAAAGTTAGTAGAATAGAGAGTGACAAAAAACAGGCTGAAGCGCAGGAAGTCCTGGAACAAATTGAATCTTTAAAAAAGGCATCATAATATCTGATTTTGAACATAATCGGATTTATAAGGAAATCTTCCCTAAATCGCGATTTGAATATTATTTCCTGGATCAGGAATTTGATAAATTGTATAAATCTGAAATTAGAATGGCCAGACCGGTGACCTACATTACAATTATATCAATAACTATAGCTTGAATGGGTATTTTCGGATTATCCTCCTAACTGGCCATACAGCGTACAAAAGAAATAGGAATCAGAAAAGTTATGGGATCTACTGTTGGCCAAATCATATATCTTTTATCTTTTGAAGTAGTACAATGGGTAGCCTTGTCCTTTATAATAGCAGCTCCACTTTCATACTATTTTATTTCTAAATGGTTGGACAATTTTGCTTACAAAACCAGTTTGCCATGGTTGATCTTTGTCCTTGGGGCTGTAATTGTTATGCTTATCGCGCTTGCAACGATTATGTTCCAATCTGTTAGAGCAGCCCTAAAGAATCCAACCGAGGCTTTGCGGTATGAATAAAATCAATTGATTTATTCTGATAAATATTTCTTTATTTATTGTAAGCTAAAGGTTTAATAATTCGCTATTTGAATAATTCATTTCAATTAGACATAAAACATCTTTCGTCTTAATTAAATTCCATTTGTTTAATAACTTAGAATAGCATATATTGAAAGATTATAAAAATCATTAAGTTCCTGATTTTACTTGTTTTGTCTGCTCACATATTTAAGATCTGGATCTATTAACTGATCTGGTTTATAAGCTTTAAAAAATATATAAATAAATCAATGGTTGAAATTGATCCTCAACTGCAAGCAGGGCTTATAAAGTTGAACTTAAAAAATGAACCAAATAACCATAATTCCAAGTAGAAATACTAACAATAAACTAAACCAATAAACCTTTACAACCATGAAAAACAAAGGAAAACTATTTTTGCAGGGAATTCTCTGCATTGGAATTTTGACATTTTCCAGTTGCCAGGACAAAAAGGCGAATGGAACAATGATGAAGGCATCATTGGGCTCTTCCAACAACTCAGAATTTTACGGATTTAAAAGCCAGATTGAATGGGGTGAACATCTGGTATTGATCGGGGGATGCCACGATTGCCACACACCCAAGAAGATGACAAGTCTTGGGCCGGTTTTGGACACAGCATTATTTCTGTCCGGCCACCCGGCTAATATGCCCCGTATCGATATAGACCGAAAAGAGATAGAGGCAAAGGGACTCGCAGTAGCGATGGACCTGACAGAATGGGTTGGCCCGTGGGGAATTTCGTTTGCGGCTAATCTTACCCCCGATCCTACAGGCATTGGGAATTGGACTGAAGATCAGTTTATCTATGCCTTGCGCAACGGTACAGCCAAGGGAATACCCGGGTCAAGACCTATGCTCCCTCCTATGCCCTGGGAAATGATAGCGAACATGACAGATGATGAAATGAAAGCTGTATTTGCTTTTCTGAAATCAATTAAACCCGTCAACAATCTGGTCCCTGCTCCGCTTCCTCCAACAAGTGTTACAAACTAATATTTATTCTATGTTGATTTAACGTGGTGATCTTTTAATCCTTATAGATTAGAATTTCACCATTTCAAATGATATTAAATTTTGTGTTCTTCCAAAGGAGAATACCAATAAATATTTCTTTAATTATATCAATTTTCTAAAAACATTTTATACAAAGGCCTGTTTCATTGTTATAGAATATCTCAACTAAACCAAATTTCAGAAACCATGACATCAAAAAAAACAATTGTAGTGTTCGGCGCAACCGGCGCTCAGGGAGGAGGACTTGCTCAAGCCATTCTCTCAGATCCAAATTCTGAGTTTCAGGTCCGTGCAGTAACAAGAAATGCAGATTCTGAAAAAGCAAAACAGTTAGAATCACAAGGAGCGGAAGTTATAGAAGCAGATATAGATGATAAACAAAGCATAGTAAATGCACTGAAAGGGGCCTATGGCGCTTTTTTTGTTACTTTTTTTTGGGATCACTTTTCACCTGAGAAAGAATATGCCCAGGCAAAGTCTATGGCTGAAGCGGCCAAAGAAACGAATATGACGCATGTTATATGGTCAACACTCGAGGATACCAGAAATTGGGTACCGATCGATGATGATAGAATGCCCACTTTACAAGGTAAATATAAAGTTCCTCATTTTGATGCCAAAGGGGAAGCCAATCAGTGTTTCGTAGATGCTGGGGTGAATACCACATTCCTTGTTGCATCATTCTATTGGGAAAATTTAATATACTTTGGAATGGGTCCAAAGAAAGGGCCAGACGGAAATTTAGCAATTACCTTTCCGATGGGAGACAAAAAACTGGCTGGCGTAGCAGCAGAGGATATTGGCAAATGTGCTTATGGAATATTTAAAAAAGGGTTGGAGTTTTCAGGAAAAACTATTGGGGTTGCAGGAGATCACCTGAATGGTACAGAAATGGCCAATAGCCTATCCAAAGCCCTTGATATAGATGTTAGCTACAACGAGGTAAGCCCAGAACAGTATCGAGGATTTGGTTTTCCCGGTGCAGACGATCTGGGGAATATGTTTCAGTTTTACAGGGACTTTGAAGGAGATAGTCTGAAAGTGCGTGACCTTTCATTTTCAAGATCTTTAAATCCAGAATTAAAATCATTCGATGATTGGCTTCTAACGAATGCTAAGAATATACCCCTGGATTAAGAACATAATGTCAAATATATAAGGCAAATTGGCTTACAATTCAAAAAGTTCTATTAGGACCCTGTTCAACGGTAGATAGTAACTATTTGTGTGTAACAGGGACTTACCTATTAAAGGTCAATCCCCAACGATCAGGAGGTGGCGGAACCCGAAATGTTGCACTACTTAGCTGATTACGGGGAAATATCCGACTGATAGGAGATATTTTCGGAAAGATATATGCTTACTTATTATTTACTCTCTCTATACAAAAAAGTCCGACCTTCTTCTTCTTCCCTCTCAACTTAACGGATTCAATAAATGTAGAATTATAGGATTCGGCCAATGCAAGTTTTTTTAACAGTTTTGAAGAGATTAAAAGCCTGCAATTATAGTGATTACATAATTCCTGTATTCTGGAAGTCGTATTCATTACATCTCCGTTATACACAATAACCCGCTTTAAATCCCCTATTTTTGCAGTAATTACTTTTCCCGAATG
Organism: uncultured Cytophagales bacterium; assembly: GCA_963820995.1. Taxonomy (GTDB): domain Bacteria; phylum Bacteroidota; class Bacteroidia; order Cytophagales; family Cyclobacteriaceae; genus JAGTVG01. Next base: position 144,386 of record CAWGCL010000002.1, read on the forward strand.
TACACCAGCTTTAAACACTGGCACTAAACCATACTTATCAATGTATTTTTCCTTTTTTTGATCCAGTCTATCCATAATATCAAAAAATACTTTAACACATCTATTGTCTTTCAATCCATCCTTTGTTTTCCAGGAAAATACAACTTCATCACCAACATACTGGTATATTTCCGCCTTATTTTTTAATACAGGTTGGGTTATCTCGTGATAAAACTCATTAAGCAAAGCGTAATATTTCTGATGCCCTAACCTTTCAGCTACTGTTGTCGATGATTTCATATCCAGGAACATAAAGATCCTGTCTTCTTCGACCGGTTTATAATAACTCCCCCATAAAAATTTTATTAATACTCCTTCCCCTAACATCCGGTTTATCTGGATATAAAATACCAGCAAGGTATAGATCATAAGAGTATAAATTAAAAGAGAATAAAAGCCAGGTGTAAAAAGTTCATACCAGAATCCTTCAATTTCCTTACCCTCATTTTGTTCAAGCATAAAACTCAATGAACCAGCAACCAATGAAATGATAATCGTATAAAGAACGGTCTTAAGGATCAAATGCCAGAAAAAAGGCAATCTGTTAAACATGTGTTGGAATCTGGTAATTATAAACAATTCCAGGATACCAAAACTCAAACCAAGACTCAACCCAGTATAGATGCTTCTCAAATCGACAAATTCTATATCTATATACTGATATATAACAGCCGAAATGGTCGATATCACACATATGGTAAAAAGTAATTTGAATTTCCGTTTTAGTACCGGTTGCATATGCAATATTCTTTAGAATTAAGTTCTTTTCAAATAACAACTTAATTTTAAATTTGATGATTTACATTTATTGTTGTGGATTCAATTTCATATCAACTCTTTTCTGTTCGGAGCCGGGAATGAGTGTTCGTTTCCGCACATACATCTATGCAAATCATACATGAAATGTATCAATAACACTTATTAGAGTTGTTTTTAGATTTTGGCACTTTGATTGATATAGTTATTTTGTTTTTTAACTGAATTGCCAAACTAAATTTTTTAAAACATGCTTTGGAATTATTTTAAAATCGGATACCGCAGCATTATAAAGAACAGACTCCCTTCTATCATAAATACAGTAGGTTTAGGTATAGCTTTTGGATGCTTACTGGTGTTATTTTCCTTTTTAGACAAAATCTACAATTTAGATGATTGTCATGTAAATGGAGATCGGATATACCTCATTGAAAGTGTTATTGATCAGGATGGGCAGAACCAAATTTACGGGACCTCACCATTTGCACTAGCCCCATCAATAAAAGCTGATTTTCCTGAAGTCGAAGAGATAACAAGGATGCAATATTCCAGTGCCGATTTCAGATATGAAGACATGGTATTCAATGAACGGGTAATATTTGTCGACCCGGGATTCCTCGATATTTTCAGTTATCCAATTCTTACAGGGCCCAGAAATTCTTTAAAACAAAATGATCGCATAATTTTAAGCAAGAACATGGCTGAGAAATACTTTGGCAAGGATGAAGCCATTGGGAAACAAGTTTCCATGCTTTTCAGTATGAATGGCAAGGAATATAAGGAATCATATATCGTAGGTGCCGTGGCCGATAAAGCTCCCTACTCAGCATCGTTGAGGTTTGACATACTCATACCTTTTGAAAATAGAAAAAATTTGGGTTTAGATGAGAATGGAGACTGGAGGAATTTTACTAATGCCACCTTTGTCATGTTGAATGAACCCGGACAGGTTGGCATCATATCAGACAGAATTAACAATTATACAAACCATCAGAACCTCGCTAATCCTGACAGGAAAATTGTTGAATTTTTATTTGACCCTTTACCAGGCATGTCCCTAAATGCTTTCGGAAAAGAAGCCATGTTAACCTATGGGTCACATCCTACGGCAAGAGTTATGTTAATTGTAATTACTATATTCATTCTTATTCTGGCCATATTTAATTATATAAATATTGCAGTTGTATCAGCTACATCCAGACTTAAGGAAATTGGATTGAGGAAGGCAATTGGCGGAACACGAATGCAGATCATTTTTCAGTTCATAAGTGAAAATGCCATTTTATGTCTTTTAGCCATGGCCTTTGGATGGATACTTGCCTCCGGATTTTTATTACAGGGATTTAATTCCATAGCAAATCCATCGAATCCTTTGGTTTTTAATTATCAAAATCCAGGATTATGGATTTTCATTATATCTGTCTTTATAGTGGTTGCTTTTGGTTCTGCAGCATATCCTGCATTCTTTATTTCAGGATTCAAACCAATAAATATCTTTAAAGGAAATCTTAAGCTCACGAGTAAAAATTATTTTTCCAAATCCATGCTGGCGGTGCAATTTATCATTTCCTTCATTACCATATCATTGGGTGTTGTATTTGTAATGAATGAAAAATATATTAAAGACCGTGATTGGGGATATGATAAGGAACAGACTGTTGTCATACCCTTGGCATATAATGATCAATATCCTGAATTAAGGGATGAGTTTCTGCAAAATTCATATATTGATATTGTTACTGGTTCAACAAATCATATCGGTTACTGGACTGAGGAAGACGTTGTAAATTATAATAATGAACAATATTCAAGCAGGAAAGTGATGGCCGGTTATGAATATCTTGATGCTATGGGTATACGTCTTAAAAGCGGACGTTTCTTTGAACTCAATAGCACAACTGATAAAGATGAATCATTGGTTGTAAATGAAGCCTTTCTTATCAAATTGGGAATAGATGATCCGATAGGTGAAAGGATAATTCTTGATAGCGCTGCCTATTATATTATCGGCGTTGTAAATGATTTTCACTATATGCATTTCAGGCATGAGATCAAACCAATTTTCTTTAAGATAACCGATGAAAAATCCTATAACAATATTGTTTTCAGAACTCTGCCGGGCGAAGCAGAAAATGCAGAAAAGTATGCCAGAAGTACCTGGAAAAAATTATACCCAGACAATACGTATGAGGGATTTTTCCAGAATGCTGCCTTTGATCAGTACTACAGAGAAAACGAGGGAATCTCTAATCTGATGATTGCTATTGCCTCAATTGCTGTCCTCATATCTTGCATGGGACTCTTTGGACTTGTATCCTTATTCATTAACAAGAAGTTGAAGGAATTTAGTATTAGAAAGGTAATGGGGGCATCCGTAAAAGAAATTACCATACTGGTTAATAAGGGATTTATGTGGGTAATCATTATTTCCAGCTTATTAGGCATACCCTTATCCTTTTTATTATCAAAAGCAGTTATAGAATCTATATTTTCCTATCACGCTCCTTTAAATGCTATCCCTTATGCCGTCACAGCCTTTATTTTAATTTTCACGGCATTAGCTACTGTGGCTTCACAAATCATGAAGGCCATTAAAGTAAATCCGGTTGAACAGTTAAGGAATGAATAAATTGATGGCAATTAAATAAAATTGGCTCACTTAGTTTTTGCGTGGGCCTTTTTTAATGCTAATAAAGGGAAACGAATGATTAGATAATGGCAGGTTAAATGAAATAATAGTAATTTAATAGTTAAGAAACTGAATTTTATTCGATCTTACATGTCATAATTTGATGTAATTTGAAGCGCAGATGTGGTATCTCGACAATATTAATCTATATGATATTTTATGCCCCCCTAAGATCAAAGGATATATTGATAAACATTTCATAAATCACAAGAAGAATGACATCATTTATAATCAGTCCTCCCCCATAAATAAAGTATACCTTGTCAGCAAAGGAAAAGTAAAAGTTGTCTATTATACAGAGGAAGGGAATGAAATAATAAAAGCAATCCTGACCAAAGGTGAATTATTTGGGGAGAAGGCACTTCTTGGTGACCAGGCTCAAAATGAACAGGCCATTGCATTAACTGACAATACACAATTGTGCCCATTATCATTGGATAAAATGTATGAATTAATGAGGGATAATGGCCGGTTCAGTCTTGAGATCAGTAAGATCATTAGTTTTCGTCTTAAAAAAACAGAGAGGAGATTAGAAAGGTTACTTTTCAAGGATGCAAAGACCCGATTACTAGAGTTTATACAGGACCTGATAGAAGAACAATCTGATCCAGCAAAAGATGCAGTGGAGATCAATCATTATTATACCCAAAATGATATAGCTAACCTTATTGGAACAACCCGCGAAACGGTAACAAAACTTTTAAACCAATTTAAACAGGAAGGAATATTGGAATATTCACGCAAGACCATCACAATTTATAACAAAGAGGCTTTTTCAAAATTGTCGTCACTCTGACATAATAATAAGTTGCCCTGCAAATGTGAAATAGCACACATTTCATGGTTCAGCCTTCGCCTACTTTTGAAATTAAAAAGCTTAATAAAATGAAAAAGAAAAGTTATTTGGCAATGGCTGTCTTCTTTGGCCTTGCACTTATCTCATGCAAAGAAGATGAAAAAATCGATCCGATGGCTACATTCACAGTGACCATTCAAAATGTTTTTGAAGGAAAGGAATACTTCAGTTCCGGTGCTATGGAAGCAGTTCCTCCTGGTGAAAGTTATTCTTTTTCCTTCCAGGCGGGCAAAGGACATTACCTTTCTTTTGCAACCATGTTTGTACAATCAAATGATCTATTCTATGCTCCTGAAGGAAGTGGCCTTCCTTTGTATAACGATTCCGGCAATCCCATAACCGGAGATGTTACAAATTTGCTGTACTTATGGGACGCTGGTACTGAAGTAAACCAGGAACCCGGTGCTGGTACCGATCAGGCCCCCAGGCAGTCAGGTCCGGACACGGGAACGGACGAAAATGGAACTGTCAAATTGCTCACAGAAGTAAACGATGGATTCACTTATCCGACAATTGGAGACGTTATTTCTGTTATTCTTGAACATGACGGGAAAACAATGTTTACGGTGACCATAAAAAATGTAAGTAACTTGGTTAATTTTCAGACACCCCTGGCTCCAGGATCATGGGTTATTCATGGTTCTGGCAATCCAATATTCACCTCAGGAAGTCCGGCTTCTGATGGATTGGAAGACCTGGCAGAAGATGGTTCAAATAGTATTTTGATAAATGCATTAGAACAAAATAGCGGATATGTTTCCCCATTTGCTCCCGGTGCCTGGGCCGTTCATAACATAGTAAATCCTATTTATTCAATTGGACAAACAGCATCATCTGATCTTGAAATGCTTGCTGAAGATGGGGATCCGAGTGGCTTCTTATCGAGCCTGACTGGTCTAAGTGGAGTTTATATGTACGATGTTTTCACGATGCCTGTTGGAAGTAGCGGACCTGCTCCAATTTTCCCAAATGAACAATACAGTTTTCAGTTCGAGGCAAATCCCGGGACAAACTCTCTTTTGCTACTATGCTTGTTCAGTCAAATGATTTATTTGCGGGTATAGAATTGGATCTGTTTCCAAATGGAACACCAATATCAGGAGATATCAGCAATCAATTAAGATTGTTGGATGCCATGTCTGAAACAAACGAATATCCTGGTGCGGGCAATTACCAGGCACCCCGACAATCCGGACCTGATATGGGAGAGATGGAGAATGGGACCGTAAGTGAGGTTAATGATATCTTCAGCTATCCCATGCTGTCCGACATGTTGAAAGTAAGTATTAGTTACATGAATTAGAGATTGAATAATCTTTCAAAAACTCTGTAAAAAGGCCGTTCATTAAACTCTAATGCGGCCTTTTTTAATATTTCTACTACTAATCACAGAATGAAAGTGATTTTAAACTTTACTCGCTAAGTAATGTAAGGATTTTTTGCCTTTTCTGTCGGAAGGCTTCTATATTGATATCATAATAATCAAACTGGTATACCACTTGCCTGGCCAGTTCTGCAGCTTCATCTGGCATCTTCTCACCCAACATGCTTAACAACTCGTAGTCTACAATACCATCCCGCATTGCCTCTAGCCGGATGCTGCTCAAAATTTTATGATCACCTGGATAACAGATCCAGGCATCACCACCAGGAAGAATGGTGCCGGATTCTAATTGTATAGAAGTGGTTTCATCAAAGGGATCTCCCTCCCGCCAGAAATTAAATCCCCAATGCAGATAACCTGGTATATCAAACCGGTAATTGATCCAGTGAAGGATCCTTGTTTTGATCAATGGTAATTCAATAAAGCGGTTGGCATATTCCCCCTTTGGATTTAGACAAGTATAAAACCAGATTTCATCACCCTGTTCTGCCCTCTCCTTATAAAAATCATAATCGATATGCATGTAATCCAACTGAGGCACCCAGATGTCAACCGTTTTGTTCACATCTTTTGAATGACAAGCCTCAACAATTTTTAAGTCAGGCGCTAATTTATCAATGAAATTTGCCACTTCTATATAGGTATCCACATTTTCAGGTGTAGGTTCATCCATTAAATGCTGCATATAAATATCATTCCACCCCTTTTCCTTCAGATGATTTATTAATGCAGGGATGAAGACCTTATAAAAAGCGCGTGCCGTATCATTTTTAATAGAGAATTTTTTGAAATAGGTAGTATCTGGTTCTATTACTGGTGCGAAGACTACAAAATCACTTACCCATCCAGCTTCTCTCGTTCCTATATGCCCGCCTTCTATCCGACCAATAACTCCTTCCTCGATGAAGATGTCTACTGTCTTATCGAAATTCGTAAAATCAACAGTATAGTTTCCATTCTCATCCAATCCAAATTCGGATAACCTTAATGGCGAAATTATCGATATATTCTGCCGGTATTCAGCCATTTTGGAAGCCAGCATCCTTATAAACGCCCAGTAATCATCAGTATAAGGCTCTACCTCTAATCCTCCCATAGCATGTTTGATGTTCCCCGGACTGGTATTATACCAATTCGTTACCCACAATCTTGTTTTTTCAACGATCACGGGATAAACCTTGACCTGGATAGATCGAGAAATTTCAAATTGCTGCCCATCCATTTTCCCTGTCAACTTTACCTTGCCTTCATACATTCCTGGCCTTGCATCAATAGGGATCTCAATTGTTACCCAAATTGGTTGAGATTCATTTGCCATCAGGTCAATACTTTCTTTTTCCAGAATTGGATCAGGATACAAACCTGAGATAGGATTGAGTTTATCGCGGGAGTGATTGGGTGTATTTCTGCCAACACTGACATAACCTACATATCCAACTTTCACATTAGACAGCGTATTAGTTTCATAAGAAAGATCAACAACCTCCAATTTTAGATCCGAAATAAATTCCTCCATACTTCTTACTACCCACTGGAAGCTTGCATGTTCTCCCCTGGCTACATGGGTAATAGGCTCAATTTCCCTGAAGAAAGCAGTCTCCTTAAATATTTTCTCAAGTGGATCAACAGATTTAAAAACTAATTCCTGCTGCAACTCTTCATCGGAGATATTGCCTCCACAAGATGTTAGCAGAATTAATGATAAGAATAGTATGGTCAAATTCGAAAATATATTAAAGAGAATTACTCCTGGTTTTACGGTAAAGGCTTTCATGATAACGCTATTTTGTTTAAAAAGTAAGTCAAGATAATACAATAATCATAGCTGTCCAAAGCAAAAGATGAATTGCTCCTTTTTAAAATCCTGAAAAATATTTATTAGAAAACCGGTCTTATGTTTTGAATTTTTATGGATCAAAGGCCAAGCTTGGTTTCCTAAAAGAGACATTTTGATTTTATTGGCAGGAATTAATTTCCCTGTATTAGATCTACCCGGTCCTTTATACGAACATACCCTTCTAACTTCATGTCAGCAACATCACTGAATTCAGCACTGATACGCAAATTGTGGGCACCCTGAGTCATATCGATGCCTTCAAGATCTATTTCTTCTATAGCCTTCATCCGGCCTTTCTCATCATAGACCATTATCTTGTTATCACCCCGATACGTAATTGAATAATTCGGCATTAATTCCACATCTAAACTAAGAGTTTCATAACCATTATATACAATCGTAACCTGGTTAATAGATCCGGTTTCACCAACTGCACCGATCACAAGGTACAGGTTTTGAGGTTCTTCAACTTCGAACTCAACCGACACATCGTTAGGTTGGCCAGGCTGGACCATCTCATTGAGTAATTCAAATTTTTCCTTTTTATAATATTGTAATGCATATGATGAATCATCAGGCTTACTTAAACTGAAATCATTATTTACATTTTTCAGGTCTTCTATTTGTTCATTATTGAAAACTCTTTTAAGCCGGGCTTCTTCCCAGATATTTATAGCTTCAGCGATTTGTGTAAATTCTTTGTTCTGTGCCAGGCTGATAAGTTTTGTATACAGGGCGTATCCGGCATCATATCCTGCCGAACGGGCCAGCATGTATTCAAATTCCTGAAGGGTAGTTGTAGAATTCAAGAGAAACCAACCCAGCATGTTGGGTGTATAATTCCTTTTAAGCAATGCCTGATTCTGGTACCGGTAGTGACCCTGGCTTTTTGTAAATCCCCCATACCACGGCTCACCCCAGTTCAGATAAGAATTGACATGCCAGTAGTAGTGGTTAGATCGGGAAGACCCATTTCGTAATTCGTGATTGACCCGGCCAACCAGTCTGTCACTGAAATAATCCATCCCAAAATCACCTTCACCAGTTCCCCACCCACCTTCGTGTCCATCAAAATCCAATTGTGCAACGCCGGTATAATTGAAAAATTCTGCCAATCGATCGATCATCTCTTTTTGTAATTCAAAATTCGGGAAAAGGGTTTTATAACCATGGTCTGCCAACCTGGCAATCTCTTCACCTGCCGAATGCGTGCTTACTACAGTGCCATATGCACCCCGCTTGCATTTTAATAATTTATATGGTGGTTCTTCCGAAACCTGTCCAAACTGAATGATCTCATCCCCAATACGAATTGCCTGACATGTATTTTTAACCTCATACCCTGAAGGATCTTCAATATAAATTTCTTTAGCATCAATGCTAAGGTCCTGAGTAATTTTAGTTTTACAAAAGACCATTAGGCCCTTATTCGGGACGGGTGTTACATATGGATCATTGGTTGTAATAAAATTTGTCAATGTATGAACTCCAAGCCGAATCCCTCTTTTACTGGCTTTTTCAGCACATTCCTTCATGCCATCCCAGCTATTGGGAAATTGGGCTTCTATCAATTCAAAATGCCCCCAGTTTTTAAAAGGATGTTCATGATATAATGTATTATATCCCAACTTCTCACAATAATCCAGGCAGGCATCAATACTCTCCTCAGTAAAAGTTGTTATGAGATATGGCTTGTTGGCCTCTCTGCTTCTCTTCACCCATTCACCGTTTAGGGTTGTATGCGGAAGCCCTTCCTGCAATTCAATATTCTCCAAAATATCCAGTACCCTGGATTCGGATGTACCAAATAAGGCTATTGCACTGCCCTTTATCTTTCCTTCCGGATTAATCGGAATAAATGCGTTGGGAATCTGATCATTCCATATATTATAAACTCTGTCTTTATCCCGGTTAACACAGTAACCCTGTAAACTGGAACCGTAGCTTTCTTTTGTTGCAGCTGTACCCCTGGCCTCATCGCTCCCATCAGTATTCAGAGTCTTTCCACCAGTTGTCTTTACATTAAGGCTCTGATAACCCAGGGCATATTCTGAATTCCTTACAACTCCAACATATTCACCGATGATTTCACCGATAGTAGTGGCAAAAGGCCCCCATAATAAGACATCTATTTTACCTGCATTTTTTACGTCAACAACTGTAAATGTCAAATACTCATCTTTTACAGAACCCTCTACTGATACAATAATGTTGTCAACGAAGGAAACCTCTGCAATTGCGTCTTTCCAACTGATTTTTAATGGAAGTAATTCTCTTCCATCAATCTTAATACGGATAAGGTAACTATCTGCACCAGGTGGCAAATATTCCCGATCCCCATAAAAACTAACAATTTCTCCCTGAGGACCAATACTGACCTTAAGACCTGTTGCCTCAAACATCTTCTGCGCCTGGACAGACAAAGCTGAGATCACAAAAAGAATGGATAGAATTCTTCTCATTTTACATCATTTAAATCCCTTATTTCCTCTCTAATAATCTTAATGATTTATAATTCTGAAAAATAAAATTGTACAGATAACTAAAACTAAAAAATCCAAAATCAAATCATTCCGCTATACCAAATCTATGCATATACCATCTAATGATTTATTATTTGTTATAAAAATTGGCATATCTATGTTCATTTTTACTCCAGTTGGCAACGGATCAATTTCGTGAAATAACCAGTGGCGCAAACTAAGTATTATTTTAATAATTCAAGACTTTTGTATTTAGATTGGTGAATATGCTACATTTGTTCACTATATTCATAATTAAACCTGAAAGGTGTGCAAGTTACTGTTATCAGAAAGAACGTAAAATTCAATCCCGATCCAAGCAGGGTTATTGCCCGTTTTCATTATCTCAATGAAGAAAGAAGCAAAAACATAATCCTAAAGGTATTAGACATGCCAGAAATTGAGGCAAAAATAGCGCTAAACCAGGTGTTGCGGGGTTATTCAAAACGACACAGAAATATTTCAAGGATATTTGAAAATCATTTCAATAAATTATCAGGTATAATAAATGAATTAGATATTAATCCTGATGATATCGGGGAGTATATGAGAGTGTTAATTGGCTCTTATTTCACGTTGGAATATTCCATTGAATCAGCTGCTTTTTTTAATCCATCAATTGTAGAGGATCCTGATCAAAGTGAACTTCGAACAGGTGAAAAAAGAGTTATCTTAAGTTTCAGAGCCACAGGAGAAGGACATATCTCATCCATTGTATTTAGAAGCGGAATACTTGATAAGAATAGCGACTTGATTATTGAACCTGTAGGAAAAATGTTGGATGAAGCGGGTAAAATCAAAAGGTATATTTATAATAAGAAGACATTCGAAACTGAACTTCATGAATTACAGGATAACAATAAAAAAATTACTTCAAAAGTATTTTCTAAGCTGGGTGATAATTTTACCTATGGTGAACTGGAAAGAAGCGTAAAACAAACAAGAAAGGAACATAAGCTGTCCGCTTCAAAAGAACTACAGTTTAAACAAATCATGTGGTTAGCATCTGCTCATTACGAAATTGAGTTTTCATTAGATACTGCCATTTCAGAAAGAGTAATATTTCCCGTTTCCGAAAACGAAAGAAACGGAATTGAAGATGCACGATTTGTTAAATTTGTAGATGATGACGGCGAAGTGACTTATTATGCAACTTATACTGCCTACGATGGTTTGACTATATTGCCAAAATTGCTTGAAACCAAAGATTTTTACCATTTCATAATCAAACCCATTAACGGTGAAGTAGGCAGGAATAAAGGCCTGGCTTTGTTTCCAAGGAAAGTAAATGGAAAATATGCTATGCTCTGCAGGCTGGATGGCGTCAATAACTATATCTCTTTTTCAGATGACATTAATATCTGGCATGAAGCCAAACTGATTCAGGAACCAAAATATCCCTGGGAATTTATTCAAATAGGAAACTGCGGATCTCCTATTGAAACAGAAGAGGGTTGGCTTGTATTAACTCATGCTGTAGGGCAAATGCGGGAGTACGTATTGGGCGCCAGTTTATTTGACCTAGATAATCCTGAGAAAGAAATCGGACGATTAAAAGTTCCCTTAATGATGTCAAATGAGGCCGAAAGAGAAGGATATGTGCCCAATGTACTATATACATGCGGGGCAATAACTCATAATGGCATGTTAAACATCCCCTATGCCATGTCTGACTACGCCTCTACCTTTGCCTCCGTTAATTTAAGTGAACTTCTGGACGAGTTGAAAAACTCCAAATAACATCTGAATATTAATAGATATTCATTTCAAAATTCTGAATCACTTGTGTCCGAAAAATTTTTATTTATCCCTAACCGTGGCATTAATTATATATAGGTACCTCCTGGATTCTATCATCAGCAAAGCTAACAGGTCGAAAGAGTTCAGTACCTGTAACTACTACTTCAATATCAGCTGACCTGAATGTAATTTTTGAAAACTCCTGCATGGATTGTCATGCTTCCAATGGGAAGCGGATCGCACTATCGAAACTAAATTTTTCAAAATGGGATCAATATAAATCCCGCAGGCAAATTAAAAAGGCGGAGGCTATATGTAAAATATTTCAGAAGGAGAGATGGATCCACTGTCAATCAGGGAATCAAACCAGGATGCCATTCCTACCGCATCTTAAAAAGATATAATTTGCGCATGGAGCGATACCTTGTATCAGAATAAGCAAAAAGGGTATTTATATGCTTTCTTATTGGGATGTCTTATGTTTTCGTTTTAAATTTATTTTAACAATGTATTGATCATAACAACAAAAAAGAAACATTTAAATTTTGAATAAAAAAGATGAAAAAAGTGTTGATTGCGATGGATTACGATCCTACTGCTCAAAAAATAGCAGAGCAAGGATTCAAGTTGGCCAAGGCCATGGGTGCGGAGGTTGTATTGCTACATGTAATATCAGATCCGGTTTATTATACTTCCAGGGAGTATTCTCCGATCATGGGATTTGACGGATTCCTGGAAATGGATCCAATGCAATTGCAAGGTATTGATGGATTAAAAAAAGCATCTCAGGAATTTCTCAACAAGTCAAAACAACACCTGGGCGATGAATCTATTCATACCCTGGTAAAAGAGGGCGATTTTGGTGAAACTATATTGAAAACTGCAAAGGAAGTACATGCAGATACTATAGTGTTAGGCTCCCATAGCCGGAAATGGCTGGAAAATATTGTCATGGGAAGTGTAACGGAAAAAGTTTTGCACCACACATCCATACCCCTATTCATCATTCCAACCAAAAAACATAAAAACTGAAACATACCTTTCAATTAATACAAAGAATCAAGTGCCACCTGGGTAAATATAAATTAACTTTCTAGAGAAAATAACTATCATCTATATTCAAAAAACTTAACCTTTTTTCATCTTTCTTGAGATTGCTAAAGAATCCATATTCATATCTCTGAACATTCATGAAGGAAAAGCTGCCTCAAACAGCGATTCATATTTGTTGTTTTAATAAAAAATGATTATTTGCCTGCCCCAAGAGGAAGGCTGAAAATGAGAATACCTGAATCCCTTTAAAGAAAAAGGGAAATCATTGCATACTTATGTTATAAAATGTATTTATTGTCAAGGTCTTTTTTGTCTTCTAAATCCTTTTAACCTGATATTTCAATCAACACCGGAAAAAGTGTGAATGATGTAACTTTAATGGTTAGTTATGTAAGACATTCCGGATTTAAACGTCTCACCTTTGTTATGTAAAAAATTATTCATATTTAAAATAAAAAAATGAAAAAACTAATTTTAACTTTCGCAATCGCCGGGTTCTTTATGCAGGCACATGCACAGAATCTGAGGGGTATAGATATTCCTATATCCGTGACCACCTCATTTGACCAAGCTTACCCATCAATACTGGCTGACTGGAGCAAAGATGGTGACAATTTTGAAGCTAAATATAAAGCAGACTCGCTAAATAATACTGTTACATATAACTCTTCAGGAATTTTAATTGAAACCAATTCAGAAATACTGGAAGCTGCTCTTCCGGTTCCGGTAATGGTATATTTAAACGAAAATTATAAAGATCAAAAGGTAAATGAAATATCAAAAATTACTGCCGCAAATGGTATTGTAACCTACGAAACTAAAATAAAAGGGATGGATTTAACCTTTGATTCATCGGGTGAATATGTCAAAACAGTAATGAATTAGGTTCAATTTTTAAATTAGAAGATAATTGCTCTTCATTTATAAGAAGCCCCGCTTTAAGGTTAAAGCGAGGTTTTTTTACGTTACCTTTACTCGCCAGGAAAAGTCAAGCTTCGCCGAGACTTTCAATTTTTAATCCTTCTATTCAGGAATTGTTTATAAAAGAGAATACTAATAGTCTATAACTTAGATCATATCGATTAGATACTTTATGAAATTAACCCCTGATAAGCACAAATTCAATTCTTAATTATTAGACTAAATGCGTTGTGTGAATTATTAAATTACTTCTTGGTGTTTTAATATCCCCGCCTGGAGGCTTTGCACCGCTGACAACGGTAGGGTCAAAAGTACCGATCAGTATCCGGACGTCGGACGAAGTTATACAATAGCATGGCAGGCAGCCAATGCACATTTTTTTATAGTGTTGGAACCGCCATTAGCTCTCTTTCAAAATAGACCAGCTCCTTTCGGCCGGCGTCTTCCTGGACCTTGCAATAATATATCCTTTTAACATAACGCCTGATCACCAATTTCAGGGTTGGATCCATTTTTGAATAGACAACATCACCTTCTTTATACTTGTTTTCCATTATAATTATTAATTTAGTTATCGGAATAATTATATACCGTCAGCTTTTATGCTCATATGCACTTTTCATGATGGTGAATATTATTTTCCTCCAGATTAACGCAGAGCAATCAAGGCCAAGGCAGGCAGGATACTTATTACCATTATTAACAAGAATAATAGAATCCACCTGATTGCCAGCGAATCCCATTGAAAAAAAAATTTCTTCATGAACAATATTTATAAAAGTAAGCCATATTACATTCCTTGACTTGTTACTCTAAAAAGAAGGGAATTTGGTTTTCGGGTTTTTTTCATGATACTCATTTTACCATATTTGCATGGTCTAGATTACCTTTTTATCATTTGATTCCATGGCAGTAATTACGTTATCTTTATTTCCTTCCGATTTAGTTTTTTCATTTCCAACAATAACAGAAGCTTCTTTAGTGATTCTTTTGGATTTTTCAGAGAGGTTGTCCAGAAATTGATTGAATTTTTCTCTTAAGGCATCCGTATAGTCTTCTCGTTTTTTGGATATTTTTTTTCGCGTTTCTGAACCTTTCTCAGGAGCAAATAAGATCCCAGCCAATACGCCAGAGACTATGCCGACCATTACTCCTAATAATACTTTTATTGATCTCATAATTATTTTTCTAAATGAGGGTTATTAACATGCAGATTTTAAATAAATCTTCTCCCTGAAATAACTCTCAGTAATACGGCAATAATTGCAATAACAATAAGAACGTGTATGATGCCTCCGGCTTGGTAACCAAAAAATCCGATTGCCCAGGCGATGAGCAGGATTACTGCTAAAGCGTAAAGTAGATTTCCCATAATACTAATTTTTAAGTGTATAATTGTTTAAGAATAAAATTAAAGTGATAAACAAGGTTCTCGTTTTGCTAATTATTGTTTGCCATTAAAGTTGTATGATTATTTTTAAAATCTGTCTGTAGATAAAATCATTTTATCACTCGGATATTGAGCATTTGTATTCTCTTCGGCCGTAACATATACTATCGATGGCTTATATGAGGATACCGTTTCTAATGATGCTTTCATCTTTTTTGAAAGAAATCCAGAGGAGCTATCTAACTGCCCTAAATTTTCTGTATTTCCCTGGTCAGTTTCCATCCAAACCACATAGGATACATTTGAAGTTTGCAGTCTATCGATATCCGCTAAAGCTAATATTTCTACATCAATAACATAGTTCTTGTTATTCTTGTCTTGTTTCACCTTTACATATCCGTTTGCTGCCGGAACCACAGATGAAGTCATAAACTTAATTTTCTGGGCTTTCTGTGCAAACGAGGTGACAGGAAACATCATCCCTAATACTAAAATACCTAATAAGATACTTTTTGTCTGATTAAATAATTCTTGCGTTTTCATTTTGTTTGTATTTTAAATTTTTACAGTAAAATCGCTAAATGCTTTACCAAGCTCGTCCATATCATGACTGAATTCTGTTTTAAATATTTCCCATTTCTCTTTACCTTCCGTTTTATAATCATCCAGTTTCTTTTTCATATCACTGTTTTTTTGTTCCAGTTCCATAATTTTATTATTGTACTCGGCCTTAGCTTCCATTTTTTCATTTTCTATGCTCGCCTTAAACGCAGCGATACTTGTGTTGTTTGCCGAAATCTTTTCTGCAGTTTCTTTCCTGTAATTTTCGATATCCGCCAGGTATTCCTGATTGGCTTTATCTAAATCCTGGTGGTTTGCTTCTGTTACCTTATCTTGTGCGTTCTCTACCTTTTGAGCAGGCATATTACAGCTTGTCATGATTGCACCTGCCATAAGTGTGAATGCTGCCAGTACTAAAATTGATTTTTTCATATCCATTATGTTAGATTGGATTACATATTAATATTCAATTACTTAACAAAGATGGAATCATTCACGTTATGATGTTTTACACATTTATGTGAATAACTTACACATTTCACACATTTCCCAGGCTGTACTTACACTTTTGCTTCAGCGGTTTACAAAAGGAAGGAGAAGGGCCGGTTACTTTTTTGAATTGGCTTTTTAGGGTTGGCCTTATGTCTCTAAAATTAATTCATATACTAAAGATATAATCCCGACTATTAAGTGTACCTTCATTTATAATTTAATTAATATTATGAATAAAGGAATAGTAAAATTTTACAATTATTCTAGAGGTTTCGGATTCATTAAAGATGCAGATTCACCGAAAGAATACTTCGTTCATTCATCTGGATTAAAAGATAATATCAAGGAGAATGATGAGGTAACTTTCGATTTGGAAACAGGGAAAAAAGGATTAAATGCTGTAAATGTTAAACTAGCTTAGTTATTATTGTAAAAACGTTAAAAAATTCTGGGCCTTGTTTTAAGTAAGGCTTTTTTGTTTTGATCACTCAGTATACACAAAAGCGAACGGAAATATTAGCTTATACAAGCTTTTAAAACCACTATCAATCATATTAATATTCTATTATACCCAATATTCCACTGGTCATATATTTAGAATCTTATCATAAACCTCCAGATAACCTTCAATCATTTTAAGCCGGCTGAATTTTGATGTAGCCCATTCCCTGCAATATTTCCTGTTTATTGATTTAATATTACCTATCATCTCGACAGCTTCATCAATTGTATCTACCAGAAACCCCGTCTTCCCATTAAGAATGATTTCAGGCATTGAACCCCTGTTAAATGCAATAACCGGAGTGCCGCAAAACATGGCTTCAACCACACTCAGGCCAAAAGGTTCTTCAAAACTAATCGGATGTAAAAGGGCAAACGCGCCACCTAAAAGCTTATTCCGTTCATCTGGGCCTGAATTGCCAACATAAACTATATCATTATCATTGATAAATGGCTTAACCTTTAAATCAAAGTATTCCTGATCCTGAATTAAACCGGAAATGATGAGCTTTCTCTTTGATTTCTTAGCAATTTGGATGGACTCATACACCCCCTTTTCCGGATGAATCCTGCCGAAAAAGAGTAGATAATCTACTGAACTCGAATTGAATGTAAATTCATTAGTATTAACACCATTGTAAACAGTTGCTATGTAGTCGAGCTCAGAGCTGCGATCGGAATTACTTATAGAAACGTAATAACCCGTGCTGTTATATTTTTTATATACCGGAAGAATTTTTGGAGAAGAAAAACCATGGATCGTAGTCACCATGGGTGTTTTGGTCAAGCGAGAATAACTTAGAGGGAGAAAATCATAATTGTTGTGGATCAGGTCGAATTGATCTGCCTGCTCCATCATATGGCTAATATGCAGACATTCCCATACTTTCGGATCAAGTTTCGAATATTCAGCATATGGCTGTTCACAAATGTATTCTAATTTACCTTTGGTGACAGAATCGCCTGTGGCAAATAATGTTACATCAATGCCCTGTTCAATCATTCCTTCAGCAATATTTGATGCTACTTGTTCCCAGGGGCCATATTTTCGGGGAGGCGTTCGCCAGGCAATAGATGAGAGTATTGCGATTTTCATAATCTAAATATTTCAATATGAAGCTAATTGTACCTCTGAATTTATTGGATGAAAACTATGCTCAGTCTGACCAGAATATTTATATTGGTTCCCGTGAATTGTTAAAACAGTGGTCAACAAGATCATTCAATTTGGCTGTACCAACACACATCACTTTATCCGCACCACCCCAATATATTTTAACGCTTCCATCGTTTTCCGGAACAGCGCCACAGGTGAACACAACATTATGGACATATCCTGTAATTTCATAAAATTCTTCGGGTTGAAGAATCCATTCATCGCCAACAGCAATAATTTTTGAAGGATCTTCCAAATCGTGCAATGCCACTCCTAATCTATAAACACTTCCATCCATCGTTGGAAATACACCATGATAGATGTTAAGCCAACCACGGGATGTTTTAATTGGGGGTGCTCCGGGACCTATCTTCATCTCATCCCAATGGTATTGTAATGGTTTCATAATTAGTTTCGATTCGCCCCAATATTTTAGATCAGGAGAATAGGATATCCAGATGGACCAGGGTGATATTTCAGAATGAGGGCGGTCAAGTCTTGCATACAAACCTTGAAATTTTTCGGGGAAGATTACAACATTCCGGTAGTCGGATTCTGTAATAAGTGAAAATCTTTCAATGGTTTTGAAGTCTTTTGTTTTTGCCAGTCCAATACGTACACCATGCCTGGAATAAGCGCTATATGTAATGAGGTATTCTCCGTCCATAAAAATAATCCTGGGATCTTCTACTCCAAAGGCTTCATATTCTTTAAAGATTCCCTCTGTAGCAGGAATCATAAAAGGTTTTTCATCCACTTTAAAATTAAATCCATCTTCACTCTCTGCTTTACCAAGTATACTTCTTCCATTCATTTTATGTGAACGAAATATCATTATATACTTCCCTTCATGCTTCACTACAGCAGCATTATGCACCGTAGCAACCGGATATGGGACATCATCCTTTGTTAGGATAGGGTTCTTTTTATATCTGTTGATCAACATAGAATTTATTATTTGCATTAACTGTTATAGTAATAATATTGGACTTTTCCTTTCAGCTTTTTCATCCAATGTCACTATCATATTTCTGCATTATGTCTCATGAAATTCTTCATAAGCTTGCAGGACAGTTAAATACGAAATTAGATAGGCCAGGGAACTTTCGGCACCTTGATTGCGATTTACACCATAACTTTCAAATCCATCACAACATCCCTTGGTCTCAAAATCATACAGGCTCATTCTCAGATCATTCTCGCCCAAGAACCATAAAAACGCAGTATATAGTTTACTGAGGTATTTTTTATTTTTCGTTACATGAAAAGCTTGATGATACATTAAAACCATGGCCATAGCATCTATAGGTTGCTGGGCAAAAACAGAACGGTCTCCCCCCTTCTTATACCATTTTTCATTTCCAATTATCGACAAATAATTATCCTTAAGGGTATGTTTGGTAAGAAAGTCCATCGACTTGATCGCTATTTTGGTTATCTTTTCATCGTTAAGTATTTCTGCTGCATGTAAAAGCGCCAGTGGTAAGATGCCATTATCATAGGCAAGTAAGGATTCAAACCATTTCCAATCAGGTGCTTCGTTTTCATGATAGTGATTAATTAAGTTTTGCGCAAGGTTTCGCAATCTTTCTGTCATTGAATCATCTGATGGATTACTTTTCACGTAATAGCTTATTCCGATCATGGTATTGGCAATACTCCTGATGGACATCAGTTTTTCAAAATTAGGAGAAGCATTAAAAAAAATTAGTTTTCCTGTTTGGTAATAGGCGTCGTTAGGTGCATTCCCTAACAAATATCCTAAAGCCCAAATGGTTCTTCCAAAAGAATCTTCGGAGCCAACTCTCGTCCAAGAAGTTTCTGCTAAAGCTAAGAAAATTCCTAAAAGTTCCATCTGCATTTTGCATATAATGAATATAGCTCAAATAAATGGGTGATAATTCTAGTGCACTCAGGTCTTTCTTTTGTCGGTATGCCATGAGCACCATAAGCAAAGCCCTTGCATTATCATCCAGGCAATAGCCTTCTTTTAAATTAGGTATACCAAATTTTGCATGTTGAATGATGCCTGTATCGTCTGTTAGGCGCTTTATATGAGCTAGAGAAAATTGCGGAAGAATCAGGAGGTCAAGTTCAGTATCTTTTTTTACAATAACAGTTAGCTCTTTCTTCAGTATATTTTTAATGAGTTTGACATACTTCTGACCTATTTTCGGCCATGTAATTTTCCGGCCATAATCATACGCTTTTCTTTTAAGTTCATTTAGTTCAATAGGATTATCCAAAAGTTCTGTTAATGTGGAAGTGAGACTGTCTGAATCATTAAAATCGAATAATCTTCCCCTTCCTTCAGATAATAATTCTTCAGCATGCCAATATGGAGTGGAAATAACAGCTGAACCAACTCCAACAGCATATGAGAGTGTTCCGCTGGTAATTTGGGCTTCATTCAAATAAGGTGTTATATAAATATCGGCTGCACACAAGTATTTAAATAAGTATTGTTCGTCAACAAACTCATTAAGAAACACGACATTGTTTTCAAGCTGCAGGCTTTTAACCAGACGTATTAGAAATATCCGGTATTCTTCACCAGAATGCCGCAACACATTGGGATGGGTTTTGCCTAATACGATATATATAACATCCGGGTGTTTTTTAACAACTTTCGGCAATGCTTTTATTACTGTCTCAATTCCTTTATTGCGTCCAATAAATCCAAAAGTTAGTAATACTTTCTTTGCCTCTAATTTGAATTCCTTTTTTGATGACGCTTGTTCAAAACGAATGTCAGGTACACCATGTTCAATAAAAACAATTTTGTCTTCAGGAACTTTATAAATATTTATCAGGAACTCAATAGCTTTATGACTCATCACAACTATTTTATGAGCCATTTTACATATTTCCCTTAAAATTGCCTTTTCGTTATAGGAGGGGTTTTTAAGTATAGTATGTAGCGTCACAACAATCGGGACTTCCAATCTATGCAACAAAGGCAGAATATAAACTCCGCTTTGGCCACCGAAAATCCCAAATTCATGTTCAAGTATACACAGATCAGCACCACTTAAGTTAATGAATTTGACTGCTTGTAAATAATCTTCCTGATGTTCTTGCCTGATTGTCAGTTTTACTTCTTCAGGATATTCATATGTAAGGTTATTGTCATTTAATGCGACAACAAAACACTCATGTTCAGACTCCTTCCTTTTGAGTGCTAATTAATATTGAATCAAACAGATTTTTAGTGAAAGTGCCAATTCCGCATTCCCTCGGTGGGTAAGTACCAATTAAAGCCAGTTTCATACTTTTTAGTCATTTAGTGAAGTGAATACATCCTCACAATCAAAAAAGAGAATTCCTTTTTTGAATGTCAAACATGAATTACTGCACAATCGTCTAAACCAGGCTAAAAATTGCTTTCGCTGTCTTTTTCTTTACGTTTGGCTGCCTTTGCAGCTCTTTTCTCTTTCAGGTTTTTAACTGGTGCTTTTTTGCTATTTTTTCTTTTTACACTTTTTTCTTTTGTCATGATTTTAGTTTTTAGAATTGTAATATACAATTTGAGGTTTTAGAGAAACCCGAATTTTTATTTACTTCAGTATTCAAATAGATGAATTCATTGGCTTGTTGTTCGATTCTTTACAGTTAGCTCACATTAGCTGTCTTTTATTGCGCTCCTTTAAATGTGCAATACTAGAATTTTAATGATCAAATTCAATCGATTATTCTTCAGCTTCTTTCTTTATATGGAACTTTCTTCATACCCGCTTTTTATAATTGTGGAAATCATTTTAAATCTTTCATTGGCTCTAACTGAATTGGAAGTATGGGCAGGTATAATAATCGCCTGACCAATTTGAATCATATTAGATTTTCCATCAATAATCACTTCTGCTTTACCTTCAATAATCTGTATGAAAGTATCGAATGGAGAGATTTTTTCAGCTAAAACTTCTCCGGTATCAATGGCTACGACACTTATATTTCCGGTTGTTTTCCGGATAATCGTTTTAGTTACCACCGAGTTGGGAACATATTCAATTATTTCAATCAGTATGTGCGTTTTCGATTTTTCTATTTCAGTAGTTTGCATGAGTTTTCCCTCAGGATTAACTTCTATAAAGATACTTTATGTGATTATGTGAAAGTGTTATACAATAAATAGGATTACTTACATCATTCCCACATTTCGGGATGATTTTAAGAAATTTATCTTCTTAAACCATAAACAGTTCTAAAATGATAACCATACACAGTATAGGTTAATGCATCTACTATGGATCCTGGCCGATGGAATAGCGTCCATATAATCAACTTCCAATACTCGCGTCGGCCTTTATTTACAATTCCGATTATGAAAACTGATTTTATAAGACCTTTAATAGTCGATAAGTCAATTTTTGCTCGCCCATTTGAGATTCGTTTATAATTTGATAATAACTGCCGTAATCGTTTATAATAAGGTTTAGTTGAGTAGATATTTCGAATTATACTTTTATATCCATCCAATAAGTCATGATAGTTCATTTTGGGTATAAAATTCATTGATAGATCAGTATTGTTCCCTGTGGCCTCCTCAGTTATTCTTTTTTCTGCTTTTAGTTGCTCATATAATCTGGTGTTTTTAGGAGCATTTAACAGCCCGACCATTGCGGAAACTATTCCGCTTTGTTGGATAAAATCGATCTGGCGTTGAAAAACGGATGAGGTATCGGTGTCGAAACCAACTATAAATCCTCCCGAAACATGCATTCCCGCAGATTGAATTTTTTTTACACTCAAAAGCAGGTCCCTGTTTTTATTCTGAACTTTATTGCATGCTTGAAGTGATAATTTGACAGGCGTTTCAATGCCAATAAAAGTGGACCTGAAACCAGTTTCCACCATCAATGCTAATAGTTCTTTGTCATCAGCAAGATTAATTGAGGTTTGTGCATTAAACGTAAATGGATAATTATGGTTGTGCATCCAATTTTTCATGACAGGCAGCAGACTATTTTTAGATTTCTTTTTGTTTCCAATAAAATTATCGTCAACTATTGATACCGTTCCACGCCAATTTAGACTGATAAAGTGCTTCAAGTTCTGTGATAATCTGCTGGGGATCTTTCATCCTGACCTTGTTTCCCAGCAGGGAGGTGATTTCACAAAAATCGCATGAATAAGGACAACCCCGGGTGACCTGTAAATTCATTGAAGCATAATCATTTATTGATAACAAATGGTAATCCGGCACGGGTGATTTTGACATATCGGCAAAATCGTGGTCTTATAAATTCTTTGAGGTATCCCAGCATTTAAATCATTCAAAAACCTTGGCATAGTAATCTCCGCTTCATTTAAAATAAAATGATCGATTTGACTATAGCTATGATATTCCTGCGTAAACAGAGGCCCCCCTGCAACAATTTTTTTATTAAGTTTCCTGCACTCTGTAATTATTTTGTTCACAGATTCTTTTTGAATATACATGGCACTTATAAAAACATAATCGGCCCATTGGATATCACTGGTCTGAAGCGAAGTGATATTCATATCTACGAGTTTTTTCTTCCAGCTTGAAGGAAGCATAGCCGATACGGTTATTAGTCCAAGAGGAGGAACTGCAGCTTTTTTAGAAATAAATTTTAAGGCATGTCTAAAACTCCAGAACGAATCCGGACAATGGGGATATACTAATAATATGTTCATTGCTATGAATTATTTATTTGGAATAATCTCTTAATTAAGAATTATTTCAGAGTCTTTTTTTAAAAAGATCCGTTTAACAAATAAATTCAACTAACAGGTAGGTAAATTTGGCAGATCAAACCATAATTTTCATTACAGAATTCCATAAAATACTTACATAATTCACACATCCTCAAGAGTACTGCGTCGTTTATTTTTCAGTTTTTTAAAGTGTGAAGGTGTAAAACCAGTAAATTTTTTAAATTGATTTGATAGATGGGCAACACTGCTGTAGTGCATTTTGTAGGCTATTTCAGTAGAGATTAAGTTCGTCATAAACGATCAATTCTTTTACTTTTTCAATTTTATGTGTTAAATAAAATTTTTCAATGGTAATGCCTTTAACTTCTGAAAAAAGATTAGCAAGATAGGTATAATCGTAATTGAGTTTTTCACTTAAATAATCGGAGAGGTTCACCTTTATTTGCTCTTCTGAATAGTGGACCAATTCGATAATCGCAGCTTTTATTTTTTCAACCAGAATGCTTTTTTTATTATCCATCAGAAGAAGTCCTGATTTTCTTAAGGCGATATCTAATTGTTCCAATTGTTCAGGCAAGATATTCTCAATAATATCTGCCTCTCCAATTTTTACATTTACATATTTTAGACCAAGTTTCTCCAGTTCGGACTTCACTACGATCTGGCAGCGAATACATACCATATTTTTGATGTATATTTTCACTAAACTTAAGTTTTTATAGAATTAAGTTTTAAGCAATTGTAAAAATACGAATTTTTAAACTTGCATTATAGGCAGGAGGGTTTAAATACTATAGTTCAATATTTTAACAATAAATACCCAATTACTATAGGTTGTGAAGTAAAATTTTAAGAGAAATAATGTTTCCCAGCGAAAAGGATTCTCCTTATCCACTAAAATCGCTGGATATCTTGTCAAAAAGGATTACCTTAATCAACTATGACTAAACAAAATCGTCAATCTAACTACATTATATTCGCCAGCATTGTTGACTATTCTGAAATAATGAGTTCAAATGCGAAGAAAACTAATAATGCAATCTTTTAGAAAGAAATATTAAAAACAATCCATTGAATAAAATAGTGATAACAAATAGTCCAGTAAATAGAAGATGTTTTCCTGGTCATTTTTACATTGTCTGTCACGCTGAATTATGTACATAGAAATTCCACATAAGGCTAGCTTGAATTCTGAAGGAACCACTCATGGAATTAGTTATTTGTGCGTGAATCCTTATTATATAACAAGTGTTATCACGGGTAAATAGCAGGAAGAAGAAACCAAGAAGCATGAGACAACTAAAAATTTTAAAGCAGATCACGAATCGTGAAAGTCAATCTCTTGACAAATATTTGCAGGAGATAGGTAAGGTTGAATTGATATCGGCCAATGAGGAAGTGATACTGGCAAAGAGAATTCGGGAAGGTGATCAATTGGCTCTTGAAAAATTGACCAAAGCCAATCTGCGGTTTGTTGTTTCAGTTGCGAAACAATACCAGCATAAAGGCATTTCTCTTGGTGACCTTATTAATGAAGGGAATGCGGGTCTGATCAGAGCTGCTTCCAGGTTCGACGAAACACGCGGATTTAAATTCATTTCGTATGCGGTTTGGTGGATTCGTCAATCCATTATGCAAGCTCTGGCAGAACAATCCCGGATTGTCCGACTTCCTCTGAATCGCGTTAGTTCACTTAATAAAATTTTTAAAGCGTTTTCAGAACCTGGAACAAAAATATCAGCGTGATCCTACAGTTGAAGAACTGGCTGAAGTGCTTAATATAGGCTCTGATGAAGTGTTATACGATATGAAAATTTCGGGAAAACAGGTTTCTGTGGATGCGCCTTTTGCGTATGGTGATGAAAATAACCTCCTCGATGTGCTTGAAAATGATCATAAAACACCAGACTCAGAATTGATGGATGATTCATTATGTGGAGAGGTTCAACGTGCTCTTGCAACCCTCACTCAACGGGAATCGGATGTTATATCATTTTATTTCGGACTAAATGGAGAGAATACAATGACCTTGGAAGATATAGCACAGAAATTTAACTTGACCAGAGAGCGTGTCCGCCAGATAAAAGAGAAAGCTACCCGCCGGCTCCGGCAGAATTTCCGGAGCAAAGCTCTAAGAACGTACCTTGGATGAAAAATCAAGCTTGTTTAAATTGGGCAGGCAAACCTTGGACGATCAGTAAACTCCACTATAATAGTTGCTGGACACTTGTTTTAAAAAATTTGAAAACAAGTGGAAGGTAGTCCAGGAAAATAGGATCCATACCCATTGAGAATTTTTGCTTTTATTTCGAGTTACTTTTAAGTTAAAAAGAGAATAAACACAAACACAAGGAAAGATTCATAAGATTAACATAAAATGAATTGATTCCTCGTGAATGTTCAATATAAATCTTTTTGCTATGAAAAAATCATGTTTATCATTGATTTTTATTTTTGCTTTTTCAGTACTTTCAGCCCAGGAAAAAGCAGTTACCGAAACAGGAGAAGAAGTTGTCCTCTACGCAGATGGGACCTGGAGTTACCTGGCTTCAGAATCTGAATTTAAAGAAATCCCTGTAAATAGTGGAGCTTTTGAAAAATCTAAGAATGCCTCGTTCCTGTTGAAAAGTTCGAGAGTCAATCTGGGATTCTGGCTTGACCCTAAAAAATGGTCATTCAAAAAGGCGGCGAATAATGGAGACGCTGAATATGAACTCCAATTACGGGATGGTGATTTATATGGTATGATCATTACCGAAAAAGTAGAAGTTCCTCTGGAAACTTTAAAGGATATTGCTATAAAAAACGGAAGGGCTGTAGCGCCGGATCTGAAGATTGTCAAGGAAGAATACAGGACAGTGAATGGAGCTAAAGTATTATTGATACAAATGGATGGGACAACTCAAGGAATTAAGTTCTCCTATTACGGATACTATTTTTCAAACTCAAATGGCACAATTCAATTTGTAACATACACTTCCCAGAATCTATTAGATAATTATGTAAACGATTGCGAAGAACTACTCAATGGATTTGTAGTTATGTAATTCAGCTTATTTGCAATTTTAGCTGGATATCGACATGTAAATTTTCAGTAAAACCATGAACGCCCCAGTGTTCAATCCTATTTCAAAATAGCATAGCCTCCATAGTGCCCATGATGCGTAATAGATAATGGGATGTTTTGGGCCTGGTTGTTACGATAAAGAATCGGGATACCGAATTCATCTTTCTTGATCACTAAAGATGTGGCAGTTACATTTTCCAGTTCTGCAATAGCATACAAAAGATTTTGATAACTTGTGTAATGCTGATTTGAATACGTTGCATTTTCCAATTTAAAACAGTTGCTTATAATGTTTTCGGAAAAATCATTGAAGGCTATTGTGTAGATATAATCTTTATCAATTGTAGTATTTGTTTTATACGTTTCATGGAATATTTCAACAATTCCATCATTAGAAGAAAGTAAGTTACATTTTACCTTTGCTGGCGCAAAAAATTTCTTAGAATGTTGGCGAACATAGATTTTATAGGCACTTTCCTTCATGCTCCATAGCATCCATATGGTTTGAAATGGATTTAATGAATCTGATATTATTTTCTGTTCCTTAGCAGAAAAAACCTTATCAATAAAACGATCTCTTCTCCAATTCGGAGAAGATGATGCGAATTTCAAATCGATAATGTCATTTCCAATCATTATTCCTCTAGTCTGGTATTAATTATACCCATTGCACCTTCAACGGAAATCATTTTTTCCATATCATCATTTTCGATTTTAATGTTAAACTCGTCTTCAACATCTAAAATAATGTCCACTAAGTTTGCGGAATTGATTTTTAGATCTCTTATGAAATCAGTTTCCGAAGAAAGTTTTTTAAAAGCCTCTTCATCCTGGACATAAGGCATTATGATCTTTTTCAATTTCGCGATTAATTCTTCCGGTTTCATATTCATTTTCTATTCAGAATAGGTTTTAAAAATAACACAAGCATTTACATCTCCAAATCCAAAACTCGCCTTCATTGCAATGTGTAACGATTTGTTCTGGCATTTTGTTGGAATCTTTTCCTCATTAATCAACTCCAGGATCCTCGGATGCAAATCCTCACAATTTAAATTGGGAAAAATAAATTGGTTTTTTAGCTGAAGTACGGTCGCTACACTTTCTACAGACCCGGAGGCTGACAAACAATGTCCCAACCATAGACTTTAAAGAATTTATGTACGGAAAATCTTTCCCGTTTCTATTTAAGGCCTTAGTCCAATTCTCAATTTCTAAAGGATCTTTCGATGTAGCTGTTAAATGACCATTGATCGTATCTATATTTTCAGCATCTAATCCCGGCATCTTTTATGGCATTTTTAATGCATAACTGTACAGCTTCTGAATTGGGAGCAGTCATTGTGCCTCCATTTCGCTGACCGCCAGAGTTAATCGCCCCCCCCAAAACCTCAGCGTATATTTTAGCTTTTCTTTCCAGGGCACTGTCCAAGGATTCCAGGATAAAGGCTCCCGCTCCACTTCCGGGAACGAAACCGGAAGCCGATGCACTCATAGGTCTTGATCCCTTTTCGGGTGTATCATTATGTTTATATGTCATCACCTTCATAGCATCAAAACCGCCCCAGATATAAGGGCCATCATCAACACAACTACCTACAAGCATGCGTTTAGCTTTCCCGTGCCGAATACGTTCAAATCCCATTAATATAGCTTCGGTTCCAGTTGAACAAGCAGAGGAATTGGTTGTTACCTGATTCCCTAAACCCAGTATGCCACCCAAATAAGCACTTATACCACTAGCCATGGTTTGTACAACAACAGTACTGCCTAATCGTCTTACTTGTTTGTCATCCACTTTATAAATAGACTCCCTGAATTTTTCAATTCCGGAAGTACCTGTTCCAAATACGGTTCCGCTATCATAATCTATTTCACTTTCAGAATCTACTTGTAATCCTGCATCTTTCCATGCATCGATTCCTGCAATGCACCCATACATAATACCCGAACTATTAAATCCACGTAATTGTAAAGGTGTAAGATACTTTGCTTTTAAATCCTCTGAAACCTGGGGAATACCTCCAATGCAACACGAAAAATTCAAGTCTTCAAGTGTTTTATGGAATGTAATGCCGGAAATTCCTCCCCTGATGGCTTCGGTAAATGCTTTTATGCCAATACCATTCGGTGCAATCACTCCAAGTCCTGTAATAACAACCCTATGCATTATCTTTTACATTGATCATACCAGATATCGTACCTCTGCAAACCATTTCATTATTCACATTAAAAAGCTTTACATTACATTTTAATTTATTAAACCGGAAGTATTCTTTATCAGAGATGACTTTCACGCTTTCACCAGGATATACAGGCAGGTAAAAGTCGTTTTGATTGGATGTTAAAGCTATTTGAGGGAGATTTTTGTCTTCCAAATGATCTCTGAATATATAAATTCCCAGGCAGACTACACCAATCTGTGCCATAGTCTCTGTGAGGATGACACCAGGTGTGACGGGATGATCTTTAAAATGGCCTTTATAAAAAAAAGCATCTTCTCTATAGGTATAAAATCCGGTTATACTTTCATCCGAAATTTCAGTAAGATCATCCACAAAAAGAAAAGGTTCTTGATAAGGCAATAATGCTATGATATCTTTTGATGTCATCATTTATGTTATATCTAATGAATACCTTTTATGGCATCATGTACTTAACTCATATGTTCTCCACCATCCACTTGAATGATAGTTCCATTTATCCATGAAGCTTCATCTTTACTTAATAAATAGACTACGTTGGCCACATCCTCAGGGATAGTGAGCCTTTTAAATGGATTCCGACGTAATGTATGCTCTTTTATTTGATCACTTCCCGGAATGAGGCGAAAGGAAGACGTTTCGGTCACTCCTGCCTGAATGCAATTTGCCCGGAGCCCGTATGGTGAAAACTCGAGAGCTATACTTCTTGTGATTGCTTCAAGAGCAACTTTAGCTGCTGAAACCGCTGCATAGTTTTTCCACACCTTAGTATTCCCTTCACTGGTAAAACTGATAATCCTGGCATCATTCGAAAATAATTTTGCATCAAAGAGTGCGCTCACCCAATCATACAGGCTTATGGCCATTGCATTAATTGTTAAACTGAAATCATCGTTTTTCAGAGTTTGCTTTTCTTCATGAACCATGGGTTTTAGATTACCTTTTGCGATACTATGTACCATTACTCTAATACATCCTTCTTTACCCAGAATCTCTTTCAATTCCTTAATGATTTCTGTTCTTCTTTCAGGACTTATAGCATCGGCATTAAAGGCCTTGAATTCTACCCCTTCATTTTTTATCTTTTCAAACTCTAAGTCAATGATTGCCTGACGGACTCTTGAATCCCGGTGGACAATGCAGATATTGCATCCATGTTCTGCTAATTTTTTAGCCGTTGCCAAACCTAATCCACTGGAACCGCCGATGATTACTGCCCAATAATCCTTATTTTTAAATTCTTTTACCATTCTAATAAAATTCTTTGTGCTGTAAAACCGGGGCCAAAACTAAGCATCAAACCTATGTCCCCTTTAGGTAGTTTTCTTTCCATAAATCGTTCCAGAACATATAATACTGTTACACTTGACATATTCCCATATTCTTTTAAAACCTCACGTGTGTCGATTATATTTTTGCCTAAAGAACCAAATAAATCTTCGACCGTTTGTACAATTTTTTTACCCCCGGGATGAAAAATTAAATGATCAACATCTTCAATGGTAATATTATTTCGTTTTAAAAAAGGATATATGATTTGCGGAAAATGTTCCGAGATCCTTTCGGGAACTGACTTGTCAAGAACCATTTGCAATCCCGTATTTCGTAGTTTGAATCCCATCATATGTTCTGCATTATAAAAATGGTACATTTCCTCATCGATAATTTCGGGGCCCTTTTCATCTTCATAAGAAGATAATATCACACTCGCCGCACCATCTCCAAAAATAGCAGCACTTACAATATTAACCATAGAAAAATCCTCCAATTGAAAGGTGGCGGTTGGTGATTCTACAGCGATTAAAGCAGCGCGTTTATTGGGGTTGGCTTTAAGAAAATTACGTGCATAAATCATCCCTGAAACACCCGCCACACATCCCATTTCTGTTACAGGCAATCGTACGATATTTTGTTTCATCTTCAGGTTATTTATGAGATAGGCATCTAATGAGGGAATCATAATTCCGGTACAACTAACAGTGATGATATAATCGATATCGTCTGGTTGCAGGCTTACTTTTTCAAGTGATTTAAGCAAGGCTTTTTCTGCCAAAATGATAACTTCTTTTGCGTAAATATCATTTCTCTCTTCGAATGAAGTGTTTTCAAACACTTCTTCGGCATCCATAATTGAATATCGCCTGTCTACCCCTGCATTCTCAAAAATCTTAAAAACCTTTCGTTGAAAACGTTTATTTTGGCCCGAAATCCATGTTTTCAAGATAAGGCAAAATATCTTTTGTGGATCGGGTATACTTAGGCAACTGCTTGGCTACTGATGTAATTCTTACACTCATTTATTTATTTTGAATGATCCATTGATAGCGAAAAGCCCATTTCCATCTTATTTGATACTTCGCGCCTATTTTTTTTGATATAGTTTCGAGATCCCGATGTTTAAAACCTTTCAAAATCGAGATCAATCCATCCTCTTTTACCATATTATTACTTATCAGCAAACATAACATCCTGAATAAATAATATGCCATCGGGTGCCTGTGCAAATCGTTAACTACAATTCCCAAAGATGCTTTCTTTAATATCTCAGGTAGAAATTCAATGAGCTGCTCATCTTTAAAATGATGTAAAAATAAAGATGATAGAACTACATCATATTCAATGGATTTAAACTCATCGGAAAATATATCGCAATGTTGAAAGCTTATTTCAGGATACATTTTAGATAATTCATCTGCATATGCTACCGTATCCCTATTAGCATCTATTCCTATTATTTTAAATGAATATCCATTCCTATAGAAATAGTTAGCAACATCCCGTATTACATCTCCACCACCGCATCCTATATCAATAATATTAATTGTCTTTTCCTTTGGATGCCCATTTATTAATTCCTTTAACCCGTTTATAGTTACTCGATTACCTCCTAACCATTTGTTAATACCGGCAAGTTTATCCAATGTGTCGCGCAGTAAAACACCATTATTAGAAAAATCATCCATTAACTCTGCCTTCTCGGATCTATATTTGGTATTTACAAATAAACTCATGGCGTTTCCATTGGCTTTCCATGTGTGTATTTTATTATTATTGGCAATACCCCCGGGAATAACTGTAAAAAAACCATCATCACTTGTGCCAATCTCTCCCCATTAAATATGGAAGCTAATAAATGTCCTATTCTCAACCGCTTATTAAAAGCTTTCTTCCATGCTTTTTGATATTCCTTTTCTAAAATCGCTCTCGATCCAATGTCTGAATTTAGATAATTCAGAATAAGTTTAGAAACCATCTGTCCACTTCGAATTGCCATGCTCATTCCATTTCCACATAGTGGATGAATAAGTCCAGCTGTATCGCCACACATTAAAATATGATGTTCAACGGGCTTTTTAGGGGAAAATGAAATTTGGCTTATGGTTAAGGGTGATTTGAACACGGATTTTGAATCAGTAAATATCGATTTTAATTTTTTGTTCTTGAAAATCACCTGCTTCTGAAACTCATCAATGTTTTTGTATTTCTTAAATGATTTAAAATCTGTTATATAACATAAATTAATGGCATCATCTTCAACTTTTGAAGTACCACAGTATCCCCCTTTAAAATTATGCAATCCAACCAGATCGTCAGGAAAATCCCCAGTTACATGTGTTTTTACGGCCAGGAATGGTGATTTCCTGTTGATAAATCTTCTTCTTAATCTGATATCCACTTCAGAACGTTTCCCATAAGCACCAATTACAATTCTGGATTTATAAGTTGTATTATTCTTTGTAAGTACAATAAATTCATCGTTGCGAAATTGAATATCTGTCACCTTATCCTGAATTATTTCAACACCTTTGCTTTTTGCTTTCTCAGCCATTGTCATATCGATTGTATAGCGACTTATGCCAAATCCACCTAAAGGCAGCCGACAACTTACTGATTTATTATTTGGAAGACTGAGTTCGAAATTTTTGATTCTTTTTGCTCCGAGTTGAAAAGGATCAATTTCCAGAAACTTGAAGTAGGGTAAAACCTCATTTGAAATGTATTCTCCACAAACCTTGTGGGTAGGATATTTATTTTTTTCAATAACCAGTACACGTATATTGTTTTTTGAAAGATGAATGGCACTGGTCAAACCGGCAAGCCCACCTCCAACAATGATAACATCGAATTTTTCTAGTTTCTGATCTGGAAATTTCATATTCTACTGATAGATGTATTGATGGTGATGGGTTTGAAGATAAAGAATAACCAATAAACTATAAATATAACACTAATTTGATTTGTAATGTTATAATATATTCTCATCAAGTTCAGATAATTATTGAAAGTCCCACTATATCAATATTTTTACAATCTATAAGTCTATCTACATTCATTTAATACCGCCCATTATCAATCCTTGAAAAATAATCTTCGGGCATGTTTAGACTGAAAAGGTCCTCGTATTTTGTTGCATCCTATTTGCAAAGCTGTAATTACATTCGTAATATAAGCTTGAATATTTTTCGATTAATATGAAGAAGGTCGTTGTCGTAGGATTTGGGTTCATGGGAATGACCCATTCCCTGAATATTTTTAAAAACCAGGATCTTGAACTCACCGCCATTATTGATAAAGATATTGAAAGTATCGAACAGAAACTGAAGCAACCTGAAGGCAATTTTTCAACAGGTGAAATTGATCCTGAAAAGATTAGAAAAGTAAATAAATATCATAGCCTTTCCGACTGTATTAATAATGAGAATTTTGATGCCGTACATGTTTGCGTACATACAAATTTGCATTATCAGATCACTAAAGAAGCATTACAAGCAGGGAAACATGTTCTTCTCGAAAAACCCTTCAGCCTGGATATTAAGGAATGCCGGGAATTGATTCGGATTGGCGGACGAAAAAGACCTGATTCTGATGGTGGCTCATGTGTTGAGGTTCGTATCACCCTATCTGAAACTGAGTTCATGGATAAAAACAGAAGAATATGGAAAGCTTAAATTCCTTTCATTGACAAGATTTTCAGGACTACCAATGTGGGGCCAATGGGTACAAAAGCAATCCTCATTCGGGTCTTCCGGGGGTGCTCTTTTCGATTTATTAATTCATGATATCGATTATCTGAACTTTGTGTTTGGGAAGCCCGATAAGATCAAGAGCAAATACCTCCCGGGAAAATTAAGCGAACATGATTATATAAGCGCCTGGTGGGAGTATCAAGATTTTATGGTTAAGGTGGAAGGTGGAAATACTTTCCATTCGAATTTCCCTTTTCAAGCTGGATTTATGGCAGAATTTGATAAAGCAAGTGTTTTGTATTCAACCAATGATCCTGACTTTATTCAAGTATCCAATCATAGTGAAATCAAACGGATAAAATTGGATGAGGAAGATGGTTTCTATAATGAAATTGACTACTTCAAAAAATGCCTAATGACGAATTCAAAACCTGACGATTGTTCACCTGAATCTGCCTTGGAATCTATCGAGTTATGTTATCAACATTTAAAATAAAAACTTTAGCGAATATAGTATGAAGAATGAATTAGCTATAAATGGTGGCCCTAAAAGCATTAATAAAAATTTCGACTGGCCCATATTTGATGACAAATGAAGTAAAAGCCATATCAGAAATTACTAAAAGCGGTAACTGGGGGAATCCGGATTGCGCCGGGATTGTCGAGGATTTTGAGAAAGAATTTGCAGCTTACTGTGGAACAAAATATGCATTAACTTGTGTTAATGGTTCAGTTGCTTTGCGGTTAGCACTGATTTCATGTGGGGTGAAACCGGGCGATGAGGTGATCATCCCTCCTTATACTTTCATAGCTACAGCTACTATAGTACTGGAAGCGAATTGTGTACCGGTATTTGTAGATATTGAACCAGACACATATAATATCGATCCGGTAGAAATCGAAAAAGCCATAAG
Organism: uncultured Cytophagales bacterium; assembly: GCA_963820995.1. Lineage (GTDB taxonomy): Bacteria > Bacteroidota > Bacteroidia > Cytophagales > Cyclobacteriaceae > JAGTVG01. The sequence goes on from CAWGCL010000002.1 coordinate 179,114, forward strand.
CGATAAAACGAAGGCAATTATTCCTGTTCATTTTGCTGGATTATCTTGTAATATGAATGCGATAATGAAAATTGCAGAAAAATATGATCTTACTGTAATAGAAGATGCATGTCACGCACATGGGGGTGAATATCAGGGAAAGAAACTGGGAAGTATTGGCCATGTTGGTTGTTTTAGTTTCCAGTCTTCTAAAAATCTGACTAGTGGAGAGGGAGGAATGGCCATTACCAATGATGATTATTTGTATAAAATGATGAATTCGTTGCGAAATGTAGGAAGGATTGAAGGTGGCCAATGGTATGAACACCATTACCTGGGATGCAATTACCGTTTAACGCAACTGCAAGCATCTTTACTCCATGAGCAATTGAAACGACTTGATGGCCAAACCAGATTGAGGGATGAAAATGGCAAATATTTGGCGGAATTACTTGGAAAGATTGATGGCATCAGTCCGCTTAAAAGGGACATAGGAGAAACTTTGCACACATATCATATCTTTATTTTCCGGTATGATAAATCTAAATTTAGTGATTTACCAAAAAGAAAATTCTCTGAAATGCTCGCAGCTGAGGGTGTACCCTGTTTTATGGGTTACCCTGAACCTCTATATAAGCAACCTTTGTTTCAGGAAAAGAATTTCATGTGCTATGCCATTCCTGAAGAAGTATCCTATAAGGAAGTTTCATGCCCCGAGGCCGAAAAAGCTTGTTATGAAGATGCTGTATGGATTTTACAAAATACGATGCTTGGGACTAAGAAGGATATGGAAGACATCGCCTCGGCAATTAGAAAGATCCAGGATTCAGTTATTTCCTGATATCCCAATCAAATTTGTCATGTCTTGATTCAACCGAAAATGGCACGATAGAATTAACAGGTTCTCTGTTAATCGGGATCATTTGTCCTCCAGGATCTCTATTTGATTTTTCCCTTTAATGCCTGGATTTTTAAGGTTAAATACGATCCGGGTTACGCCCTTCGGCCAGTAGTATTTTAATTTTGAATCATTAATCTCGTTGTACTCAATTTCAGGAGTTACATCTTTTGGATTATATTTCATTTCAAGGTTGAAGCCCTCACCTTTCAACTTTAACACCCCATCAGAATCCTTTTCTACTTTGCAGTAAGTCACAAAATTCAAGGTCGTTGGTTCATATTCAATTCCCTGAATTGATAATGTATCAGATACAACAAATTTCTTCCCCCTGTCAAGTCGATAACTCCTCACCCACTTATCGATACCTGCTTCTAAGACGTAAGCATCTGAGATGTCAGTTGAGAACACTATTTTTTTAGCATCTGCCTGAAATGTAGTGTTTTTGGCTGCGTATTGACGCCCCTCCTTCTGGTCAAACCCATTTATTTTAGGTAAATTGTGATACTGAGATTGCATGGTCCAGATCTCATATCTTCTGTTGCTGAATGTCTTAGCTACATATTCTTCCCTTCCAATATCGATCAGACATGGTTTGCCATCGAAATACAAAACACATGAGCCCAGATCATTGTGGTTATGACTTTCATTATTATGACCGCCTTTTGCTGCAAAGAAAAATCCTTCCACGGATCCAGCATTATCTCTTCCTCCGGCGATTTCGGTATCAGGTAGCCAGAAATCGCTTATAAGGGCGTTTTCTGCTGGTGCGTTCCTGATCTCATCCAATAGCATTAATTGAATGAGTTGCTCGTCTATTTTCCCACCGGGAGTCACCTCTCCCCAATTCTGGATTTTCGCCAGATAAGTACCAAATTTTTGCATTACAGGGTCTTGTATATCTTTCCCATAGCTATAGATTATCTGGGGTCTGCTTCCTGTAGTGGCATCCGCATCAGCAAAATTGATAAAATAAGGATAATTGATATAAGCCTTATAAATATATGAACCCATGTTTTTTATTAACTGATCATCATAAACATTAAACTTCCTTTTGTAACCAATTTCAATAGATCGAGGTTCTGGTATAAAGAAGCTCCAGCCCTCCCCCAATAGGATGGCCCCTCATCACATCCACCATCATCAGGGTATTGATTAATAAAAACATCCAGAGAACGGATTACTTTTTTTACACCATTAACTTTTTTGGTCTGATCATTTTCCATAATTGCAATAGCTGTCAGCATATTATGATTGGTCCACGGATTCCAATTATTTACATTCCTGCTTCCATCAAGTCCCATCCACCAGAAATCATCCCGTTCATAATACGGGATTATGGCTTTATACATGATCTCATCTTTCAGCCTGCTGGAGATCAGGGGATGTATCTTGTCAAATTCTTCATGAAAAAGAAACCAGGTCCAGGAGAGTATATTAGCGATTTCTCCAACTCCCAGGTCTATGGATGGATCTTTGATATCAGGAAGTCCGTTAGGCTCTGGCAAATGTGCAGACCATCCCCACCATGTTTGCTCACTATAATACCATACTCCATTGATAATCTGGTCCACAAACCTTCCATTTCCTTCTATCAATTCTCCCATAACCAAAGCCATTAAAGCCGATCTGGGTGCTGCGTATACACTCTGTCTACGGTCTCCGGAGCGAATGATTTCCAGGTAATCTGTAGCTTTTACTACCGGCCAGTCATAGTCGAGCTTTTTCTCAGCGTTTGAAATATATTGATCCTTGAGCTTCTCCGGTAGTCCATTCCAGAAATCACGGTCTTTATAGGTCGGGAATCCAATTTCGGAAAAATCTTTCACTAAAACTTCCTCTAATCCAATCTCATTGGATTCATTTTGTAAGATGTCTCTTTTATCAGAGGAAAATCCATTCATTGAGGTGTATACCAATAAATAAAGCAGGAAGGTCCGTTTCATTATCATGTTCTGTTCATTATCAAAAAATGCAATAAAATAAAAAATGAATATTTATAAACCAGAGAGTTCTCAGATATCCTTAACATTTCAAAATTGCAATCCCCGGAACCAATTGGGTCATTAATAAAGGAAAGATGATTTTATCAATGATAAAAAGGCCAATTGTCAATTTCTAAGATTTCGATATGCTCGAAACCTTTCTCCACGGCATAATCGACATATTCAAATTTCTCAAGTCCAATGGTTACTGCATGAATATTTTCATTCTTAATAGAGAAATTCAGTGACTTGTTTCGTTGTTCCTCATTGGACATCTTACCATCACCAAAAATTTTCATTCCAATTATTCCTTTTCCGTTGTTATTAGCTGTTTCAAGGATCTTCATAATCTCTTCAGGTGTGCCATCCATAACCATCTGATAAGGATTAATTCTGGCCAGGATAATATCCACCCATGGATCTTCTGCAGCAACTCGAAGCGCATCGATATTATGACAGGAAACACCAACTTTTTTGACTTCACCTTTTTGTTTGACCTCATCAAGCTGATCCCGGAATTGCTGTTTCTCCTGTATCCAGTTACCACTTTCCATAGCATGCAACAATACGATATCAAAATGATCTGTACCCAGTTCTTTCTTGAACCGATCTAATGTTTCTTGAACTGGCACAACCGTATACCAGTCAACATTGGTAGTCCAGATCTTTGTTAACAATTGAAAATTGTCCCTGGGTATGGATTTAAATAACTCCCCGACAAACTGATGTGTTCCATAAAGATCGGCTGTATCGAGAAAAGTTACACCCCGTTCATAGGCATAAGGGGCTACCTTTAAAAAGGTATCAACTCCCAGCCTAGTAAATTTTGACTGACGTGCCCAACTGCTGTTTCCACAACCAAGGGCCAACCTTGATACTTTCAATCCGGTTTTGCCTAACTCAACCTGATCAATTTCTGCATTTTTAGAGCTTGAAAAACCTGGGATAGGCAATCCAGCGGACATGGCTGACATCCAGGCTACACTAGCCTGAATCATTTCCCTTCTTGAAAATTTCTTCATAATACTAAATTTACATTGGATTACAATCGTTAAAATACGATCAAAAATCCAATAAATCTAGTATTTTTCCATTCTTGAACCTCATTCGTATCTTATGGCATTTACAGGATTGGCTGTTGAGGCTTTTATAAGTTCATAGCTAACTGTTAAAACGGTAATTCCAAACACAATTCCAATTGCACTCGCAATTATGGTCCAGTCAATTGCAATATGATATGCAAATTGCTGTAACCATTCATTTATCAAATAAAAAGCTATGGGCCCGGCTACTACTGCCGAAATGATAAGCATTTTAAGGAATATACCCAGGAATAATGACAGGATTTGCATTACGGTGGCCCCCATAACCTTTCTGATCCCTATTTCCTTGGTTCTCTGCTCTGTCATATAAGAAGCCAGTCCAAACAAGCCAAGACAAGCTACAAAAATAGCTACAATAGAAAAGCTTTCAGTAAGATTCGACATTCTGGTTTCTGACTCATACATCCTGCCAAATTCCTGATCTAAAAACCAGTAATCAAATCCGATGCCTGGAAATACTTCTTTCCATTTTGATTCTAGTGTCTGAATATGCGACTGTACGTTTTCCGCTGGCAGAGATACATATACAATTTGATCAACTGAATGGGGCCTGGCACTAATTCTTAATGCCTCTATGGAATGGTGCATTGACCGGTAGGGAAAATCTTTGACAATTCCAATTACGTTTGAAATCCTTTGAGTCTGAAGATCTTCAATTGTTAATCCTACAGCTTTTGAGATATCAATTCCAAGATTTTGAACTGCTGCTTCATTTATCAGACAGGAATTTGAGTCAGCTGGATTGTCAACATTGAAACTTCTACCCATTATTAGCTCCAGATTAAATGCCTTAGGGAAATCATAATCTACACTCAACTCGCTCCACTGGTAATCCTGATCACTAACTTCTGGAACTTTTACTTCAATCCCGATTCCTCCGAAATAATCCAATCTTGGTAAATGATTGGCCATAGTTACATATGTGAATGTTGGATCCTCCACGACTGTATTTTTAAATGCTGAAAATTTCTCTATAGGTGCATTCCCACCATATCTTATGGAAAGGATTTGTTTTCCCTTTTCGTTAAGTTTGGAAGATTTCAAATAGTTTATCTGTTTCATCAATACGCCTGTACAAATCAACAAAAAGAAGGTTATTGAGAATTGGAAGATCACGAGGATCTTTCTTAGCGGATTTGATCCCTTGGCACTGAGTTTTCCTCCTCTCAGAACCTCAATTGGCTTGAATTTCGATAAATATAATGCAGGATAACTACCTGCCAGAATAGATACCAGTATGATTATCACCGCCATACCGCCTAACAACCTGATATTAAAAAATGTACTGATAACGAAATCTTTTTGGGCCAGGGTATTGAATATTGGCAATATAAGAATGGCTAATACAAAGCTTAGAAAAAGTGAAAGCAATGTTGTCAGGAATGATTCAATGATGAATTGTAAAATTAGCTTAGACCTGTTACTGCCCATGACCTTTCGCAATCCTACTTCACGGGAGCGCTTAGCAGACCTGGCTGTAGCGAGGTTCATATAGTTTATACTGGCAATTACAATCAGCAAAATTGCTATTGATCCAAATATATAGACATAGGAAATGTCTCCTGATCCTTCAAATACCCACTGTACTTCCTTATCAAAATATAAATCATCCAATCTCCTGAAAAAAGGGATAAAATTACCCGCTTCGTCTCCTAAATTATCGAATACTAGAGTTCCGAGCTGATCTTCAATACCATCAATATCAGTTCCATCTTTAAATACTATGTATGAAGCCATAAATCCCCGAAGCCATCCTGTAAAAAGATCATCGAAATTTGCCCATTCGATAACGGATCTCATGGCTTCTATATTTACCAGATAATCAGGATTAATATGTGAATTGACAGGGTAATCCTCATAAACAGCAGAAACCATTAAATCTATTTCTTTATCACTGGTCGAAAAAGGGTGTTTTATAGTCAGGATCTTTCCAATCGGATCTTCATTTCCAAATATATTTTCTGCAGTAGACTCATTTAATGCAATGGCGTTGACTTCCTGAAATGGATTAGATCTGTCGCCATGAATAACCTTAAAATAAAGGACTTCAGGGAAACTCTTCTCTACGAAGATCAATTTCTCAGTTAATAATATTTTATCTTTCTCCTTATAATTTACTGATGTTGGGTAGGGAATAAACATGGTTCTTAAGATAGATTGAACCTCGGGAGTTTGATCTTTTAACTGGGAACTCCATAAGGCTGGAGAAGATGAATAATAGTTTTCATTCCCATCATCAAAAATTCTTTGAGTCCCTATTCTATATGTGTTTTCAGAATAAGGATGTATCGAATCGTAACTGAGTTCGTCAAGGATGTAACCAAAGATTAAAAGTGCTCCTGCTAATCCGATGGCTAGTCCTGAAATATTTATAAATGTGTATACCTTTTGACGTGAAAAGGACCTGATGGCTATTGTAAAATAGTTGCGGATCATGTTTTGTTTCGGTTTAGTTTACTCATGTTAAATACTGGGAATTTTGACAATAGTTACATTGTGTAATATAATACCTATTTATCCTGCCATTTCAGTTTGAAGAATTAAAATCTTTAAGACATATGCATACTTTACAATATCTAAAAGTCAGATATTCACCAGATTGAATCGAAATCGGAATTTGTTTGTTAAACCTAAATTCTGAGTCTGGTTTTAAGATCAATAGAAAAGCTAAGGATCTATTAATAGAAGAAATACATAATAACCATCGGGCATCATAAATCACTTCCTTTGAAGGATATTTTTCTATAGAATAAAACACATGTTCTAATTCAACATTTTTATATATTCCTGTAGATAAGTCCGGCAGATTTGCTTTTTCATTATTTTGGGAAGCCAGAGTATCCATCAACTCAGTGCCTTCTATTATGGGCAATACTTTTGCATATGAATTTGAATGAATTGAAATCCCCAGAAAAAATATTAGGACTAAGGTTATTAGCAAAGTCTTCATAAAATAAAAATATTTGAGTTTCAGCCTTTATTGATATAGATGGGTATCTATTTGAAATAGTTTTATAATATCTGATGAATTTATTCCGATGATGGCATATTTCCCCCATTTAGCGGGATAGATCTATGGAATAAAAATGAAAATGTTTATTTAGGAGCTTATTTTGTAAGGAGAATTGGATTTCCTGAGTTCACTATTATCAAAATAATATTCTAATTTATTGAGGTTCTAAAAGACCGGTAAACTCATATATCAATGAATTGCATTTATTCCTTTTAATTTAGGGCTAATTGATTTATTTATTGTTATCTCTCAATAATTCAAAAGTTCTGAATTGCCAGGGTTTGAATACAACCTCCTCCTTGATTGTATTTATTTTATTTCCTTTAAGGTCTATTTCCATAAACTCAACACCATTTAATTGGCTTGCAATAATTGACTTTGATTCTTTTTTATGGCAATTATAAAATCTTGAGATTATTTTGTCATTATCAATATACAATGCCGACAAGATTACATGATCTAATGACTTATTAAAAATCCCAAATTCAGGATCAATCTTGCCTCCTTTTGAACTACTAGCATTTACTAATAAATGGAAGATTAAAGGCCAGAGCTTTTTTATGGAGCTCAGCTTTTTTTTGTATCACATTGTACGGATAAATTGCAAATTCGAAAATGTAATCACCTTTTAGCATCCTTGTTCCCCATATATAATACATGGCATAAATCAATGGTATGGAATTACCTCCATCCTCTTCTTTAATGAGACACATAGTACCTTTATTGAAAACAGCAATTCCTTTATCGTTATCTTCAATTGCCGTCCAAAAATTGCCCTGGATATACTTGTCGTCAGTTTCAGCAACTACAAAGGGTAAATCCCTCACTCCCTTAACTGGATTATCAAGATTTGGGAAAAATTTAAACCTGAGCTTTTTTTCATGAAGGAAAGCAGAGGTGATTTCTCTTTTATTATCACTTAATACACCTATCCTCTGGCTATCAAGCCGGATGGTCACTTTACAGTCAATCTGTGGAGAGCCCTCATTAATTTTTAATTGTAATTCATAGGGTATGTCATCTATGAATCCATATTCTGTTGCTATTACCCATGGTATTTCAGGATTAGTCTTTGAAATTATCCATTTTCCTGAAGATTCAGAATCTTTCCCGTTGATCATTCCTGTGAGAAATGCACTTCTTTTTCCTGATTTGAAAAGTTCCTCACCAGTTTCTTTATCAATTAATGATTGAATTCCTCCATTTTCTGATAAATGTATATCATATACCGAAGTATTGATTCTTAATCTTTCAGCGTCAACCGTAATTGAAGTGGAATAGTTTGGTTCAAAGTCTGGAAGTGAGTGTATAGTGTAGGCCTTAAAACCAATGTTATCAATTTCTGCTTGAAAAGCAATATCGCATTCCATGATATGCCCACTCGAATATCTGTCTGCACTCAGAATAGTTGAAGGAACGCGTTCATTTTTATAATAAACAGCGGCATCCTTACCTTCCCCTCTTTTAAAACGCACCTTTGTCTGGACCCAGTGTTTAACTGACCAGGATAAAGGATTAAATACGATCACCTTTCCATTTCCATCACCTTTCACCAATAGAGATAAGTCTTCCAGTATCAGTTTTTGAATACTATCAGATTTTTGTAAGGATTGATTCAGGTGCTTTCGTGCGTCCGGCAATAATCCTACTATCTGTATATCATGATGTTGAGCAAGTAATAAATTTTTCCAGGATTTATCGAGTGTCTGTTCATAGTTTTTACCATTAATCATATAACCTAACGCCGCAAGTCTCTCCGTTGATAATAATTGTACTTCAGCTTTTCTGCTCTGGTTCCAGATTTCATTTCCACAATATCCCCATGGCATTCTAACCGTAAAATCATCTGGTTGGGTTTGAAATTCTGCAGCTGGTTCAGGATAAAGTGATAATAAATCATCTAATAAAATCCATTTGTAGGAATTACTCCCTTTGTATTCATTAACAAGCTCTTCCTTCCTGAGATCAGAGTCATCAGCTCTTGTTGCAAGTAATGGATTTATATTAATAAATTGTTTTCGATAATCTTCCAATGAAGTCTTAGCATCTGGTCCGGGATATCGCGTAAGGATCCAGTTATCTATAGGTGTTTTTCCAAATTCAGCACCTTCACCAACATAAGTGGGCACCGTCGGAATTTTTGACCCATCCATTCCAATCCACCATCCATAAGGTTCATTATAGGTTGGATTATAACCATACATCATATAATGAGTACGCATGATTGCTCCTTGAAAACCAAATCCTTTTAAAATCTGAGGTATTTGTGCATGCATAGCATGTTCACTCATCAGGTAAATCTGGTTTTCGTAATTAAAATATCTACGGTTGGCCTTTAAAGCATATCCAATTTGACGTATGTTAGATTCCCCTCCTATGAAGGTAGATAAGGGTTGCCCATACGTGCAACTACCTATTCCAAATCTTCCCTCATACTTTTTAAGGTAATTCTGGATCTTTGATAGTAATTCTGGTTGGTTTTCGTTTAAATAATCATATACGTATGCTTCATTATCGAGACCTATCTTGAATCCGGGATATTTTTCTAACCAGTCTATTGCATTATCAAGCCTTTCTTCAAAGTGATCAGTACCCCATAATATTAATCCCCCATGGTCATATGTTAACATATACATCGGATTTTCCGGGGGGCTATTGCTGTTAAGTGTATCCTGGGCTGAACTAAGATTGGCAAAAATAAAAAAACCAACTAAATATGGAAGATATGAAGAAACAAGTCTTGTCATTGAAATGAAAAATTGAAAAAAGTTTTAAAAAGTAGTCGTAAGTATTTCTAACAATATGAAAAAACCCTAAAAATCTGTATCAGCCTCCATAAGATCCAATTCCTTTATCCAAATGTTCCGATATAAAACCGGATGACCCTCAGCTTGCAACTTCAATCCTCCCGGGCGATCTGTAATGCCCTTTCCATTATCGTTGCCCCCATCGAGACCTGAATTCGGTCCTCCCCATACCTGACTGATGACCTGGTTTACATGGACTTTTTTACCATTGAAATAGACTGTGACAATAGGTTTCTCAGTGAGTTTATCATTAACGAATCTTGCCGCTCTGAATTTTATATCATAGGAATTCCATTCTCCAACGCCATTATAGGCATAATACGGTGATTCTGATTCATTAATGACAGCGCCCATGCCATGTTTTGTCGAATCACCATCCAGGACCTGGATTTCATACCGGTTCTGTAGATATACTCCACTATTTCCTTTAGGATATTTAATAAAAAATTCTACATGGGCCCTGAAATCTCTTAATTTTTTCCTGGTTACAATATCGGCGCTGCCATACAAACCACCAGCAGCGGCGGGATCATTAGAATTCATTACAGTGCCGGTCCCTTCGGGATCATCTTCAATTTTCCATTTAATTGGAGGTTCAGCTGCAAACCTGGGGCCTTCCCAATACTCCCAATTCTTATCCAATGAAGCTCTGCTACCATCAAACATTACAATGGCCCCATCCGGAGCTTGAGCTCCGACACCAATATGTTTATCAGTTTTGTCCTTAGGAATTAAATTTCGTTTCGTAATAAACGATATGCTTATTAGAGCTAGTAAAATGATAATTAGATTTTTCATGGTTTTAATATTATTCCGGTAAATTACAAAATAATTGGTTACTGATCTAACAATCTAGAAATAAGAAAAGATTATATCATTTGCCAGCACTTGCTAATTATTTTGAGTTGGTTTTTTTAAGAATTTACATATTGTTCGGTAATACCTATTGTCAGAAAGCTTACAATTATGCCATGTAAAAATTTAAATTTTGATAAATACTATTGCTGAGGGTATCTTGAGATTTGCAGAAACTGATTATTATGTTCATACAAAGAATTTCAGTTACATTATTTATCCTCCTCAATACAATATCTCCAATAATGGCCCATGTTGATTTATTAAATCTAAATGGAGGAGAAGCATATAATCCTGGCCAAATTATTCAAATAGAGTGGCAGGAAGTTTTAAGACATGAATTTTTGAACTGGGAAATATTATTTTCCAATGACGGGGATATAAGCTGGGATACTGTGAAATCAAACATCCCATTAAATACGATGAATTATTCCTGGGAATAATTCCCAACCTGTCACAATGTAGTCGATTCCAGTGGCCAGGATCATGCGAGGGATTTGCAGGATATCAGGACGAACAGAATTCCCTTGGAACTAAAAGAACTATCTAATGAAATTTACTTCTTTCAATTGAATTCCAAAACGGAACTTCATTTTAAAGGGAACTTATATTGTCCGATAAAGCACCAGTAATTATACAGATCATTTCAGATATTGATGCCATATCATTCCCAAAGAGATCTGCAATATCAGGTAAATCAGCTCTTTGAATTGATCCCAGACGAATTTATTTAAATAGGAACTTTATTGTTCAATAAAACCATGTGCGAACTATTCTGGCAGTTGATTTAACTTCGGGAAATTCATCTAATTCAGCAATTTAGCCGTAAATAATATAATGTGGAACAGATATATGTAATAATAAATTTGCCAAATACTATATCTATGATACTGGAAGACTCTTAGAAATATGAATTTCCCATAGCAATTACTAATATAAAATATGCTAATATTAAGCAAAATCTGTTATTTTCCAGGATTAATGCATATCTTTGTAGACGGATAGTAGTAAATCTCACTCAGCATCTGGCTTCCACCAGCAGTTTAAGGCATGTCTTTGTGAAGTTTATTTCTCTCTTAGAATAATAGAATTGATGTAATGGAGATCAGAATTTTCTGATGAATCCAGCATTTTATTTAAACATCAAATATGTCAAGATCACAAAATAGCTTTATTAAAAAACAAAGGGAAAAAAAGAAGGCGCAAAAAAGAAAAGAAAAAGAAGAAAGACGCAAAGAGCGAATGGAAAATAATAATAAAGGAGGTGATCTATCAAATATGATGGCATATGTTGATGAATTTGGAAATATTACTTCTGAACCACCAGAAAAAGATAAAAAAGAAGATAAAAAAGAAGAACCTAAACAATAAAACACATCAGATGACATTTTCAATATATGAAAATGCTGTATAAAATGAAACTCGTCTAATTAATTTGCCTCGAGTAGCTAATCAATCAGACCCCCAGAAAACATAATAAAAAGAACATCAAAAATTTAAAATTTTCAAGAGTTACCGACTCGGACTTTTCAAGGATAATAGGAAATAGAGTTGCCGAATGTTTAAAAGCGAATATATCCTTGTCGGAACCAATTATATAAAAGTGAATCAACAAAATGAATAATATAAAAAATAGAAAATCAGAAACCCGAAATTTTAAAGGAAGGAAAAACTTCCAGCAACAGGGTTCTAAGCAAAAGAATACAAGAAAAGAAAATATCGTCGATTAAGGATCCAAATATACTGGTAAAAAAGGCAATTCTTAAAGAAGAAATTGCTTATACCCCTTCTAGATCATTTAATCAAATGCCTATCAATGAAAAAATAAAAACCAATATAACAAAAAAAGGATTTGTCGAGCCTACACAGATTCAGGACAAAACTCTGGAATACCTTATTTCGGGTCGTAATCTTATGGGAATAGCAAATACAGGAACTGGAAAAACTGCTGCATTTCTAATCCCTATTATTGAAAGATTGCTTCAAAATTCGAAGCCATTTACATCATTGGTAGTAGTTCCGACAAGAGAACTGGCACTGCAGATAAAAGAAGAATTTATAAGTCTTTCTAAGGGAATGGGATTGTACGCTGCTTGTTTTATCGGTGGCACTAACCTTGGCAGAGACATCGACCAATTAAAAAGGAGAAATCATATAATTATTGGCACACCAGGACGACTATTAGATCTTTCCCAGAGAAGAGCCCTTCGACTGCAGGAAATTTCAGTATTGGTATTAGATGAATTTGATCGAATGCTTGATATGGGATTTATTGATGACATACAAAAAATGGTGCAATTAATGCACAACAGGAGACAGACCATGTTGTTTTCTGCATCAATTGATAAAATGCAAGGATCAATTGTTAATCAGATGGTTCAAAATCCCGTGGAAGTAAAAGTAAGTTCTGGTACATCAACCAGTGATCAGGTCGAACAGGATATCATCAAAGTGCCTATAGGAAGTGATAAATTTGAAATGCTTCGAAACTTAATGGATGATAAGCAATTTCAAAAGGTATTGATATTTGCGGAAACAAAAAGATTGGTTGACAGGGTTAATAGAAAATTAAATCAATCAGGGATAAGATCTGATCGTATCCATGGAGATAAAACACAAAATTATAGAATTAAAGCCCTTGAAAAATTTAAAAGAGGGAATGTGCAGGTCTTGGTAGCTACGGATGTGGCTGCAAGAGGTATAGACGTGTCCAACGTTACGCATGTGATTAATTATCAACTCCCTATGAGTTTTAACAGTTACCTACATCGAATCGGAAGGACAGGACGCGCCAACAACTTAGGAAAAGCATTAACATTTGTTGATGAAACAAATTATTTATAAAAGTACTTTTAATAACAATTACAATTTAAAATGAAAGAAGGAACAGTAAAATTCTTTAATAACTCCAAAGGATTTGGATTTATTAAGCCAAATGATTCAAGTGATGACATTTTCGTACATGAAAGTGGCCTGATCGATGAAATTCGTGAAGACGATAAAGTTAAGTTTGACGTAGAACAAGGGAAAAAAGGATTGAACGCAGTCAACGTAGAATTGATCAAATAATTCTTTTTAATTTAGAATAAGAATTTGAATCACAGAGGCAGCCCATATTTGGGCTGCTTTTTTGTTATTATGAAATTTAATTTATTTCTATTTGTAGAATTCTCTCCACTTTTGATATAGCAAGGTTTGCAATATTGTTAGTTTCTGACAAACGTGAGGCTGTACTTATCGCATCAATTTCAAATTCAGATATAACTTCATCACCTCCACCCGAAGTACATATCAAGACTAAATTTGAATAATCTGGGAGACCCTCCAAAAAACTGCTTACGTATCGAGGTATTTTATGAGCCTTGGTCGTGTGAATTATTATGATCGCATTCCAATCTGATGCATTCTCTTTCTTAAGTGATGTGCAATCAATAACAGACAAATAGAGGGTATCATTTTTAAGTTTCTGAACAATATTTTTTAAAAGATCATTCTTAAACTCACTTCCCTGACTAGCTATCAGAACCTTAATTGGAGCATTTGAATTACCTGTATGATATGGCTCAATTACACCTTGCCAATTCATTGTAATATAAATAGCGATAAGTATGATAGCAATTATGATTGGTGTTGATATTCCAAATAGTAATATTTTGATCCATTTTTTCATATCAGTTGATTATATAAGAAACTAAAAAATACATTTGTGAACTTTTTTCATTATAAAATAACCCCTATATGCTTACTGCTTAATACTTAAAACCCATCCATTCCTTAAATATCAGATTATCAAAGTTCTTTTCTATTCGTACCTGAGTGCATCAACCGGATTTTTCAAGGCGGCTTTTACAGATTGATACCCAACAGTCAATAAAGCAATTACCAGTGCTAAAACTCCTGCTACTACAAATATCCAAATGGTTATATTGGTTTTATATACGAAATTCTCCAACCAAATCCTCATAATATACCAGGCTACCGGAGCTGACACAATGAATGATATTATCACCAGTTTTGTAAAATCTGTTGTAAGAAGCATTATGATATCTTCTGTCTTTGCACCGTTTGCTTTTCTTATGCCGATTTCCTTTACTCTTCTTTCAGCCATAAAGGAGGCTAAGGCGAACAAACCCAGACAACTTATGAAAATTGCAAGAATGGCAAAAAACTGAAAAATCTTGCCTGTTCTTTGCTCAGCATTATACAGTCTTTCATAATCTTCATTCAGAAACTTATAATAAAAATCCCTGTTGTCTGAACTATGCTTTTTATATATATCTTCTATAGATGCTATACTTTCCTGAATATTCAAATTATTAATCCTCAGGAACATCACATAATTCTGTTCACTCCGCTGGAATAATATTAAAGGTTCAATTTTATTATGAAGAGATTTAAAATGAAAATCTTTTAATACTCCAATGATCCTGACATCAAATCCAAAGAAATTGATTTCGCTTCCAATAGGATCTTTCAAACCCATAACGGATAAGGCCTGTTCATTGATGACCACAGCAAGGGTATCCGATGGGATGTCATCTGAGAAAAATCTTCCTTCTTTTAATTCAAGCTTAAACGTCTTTTGATAATCCGCGTCTACTGAGAGATTATGAAACAAAATGATGTCACCTGGATCTTTTCCCTCCCATTCAACACTTGAGGAGGAATTAGCAATATATGTTGGAAACTGGTCGGAAGTTGAGACACTAATAATATCGGGATTCTGTAGCAAATCATTTTTTATTACATCAATATTTTGTTGCATTTGTTTGTTTAAATAAACGTACACAACATTATCTTTATCCAATCCAAGTTTCTTATTCTTCATAAAATCCAGCTGCCGTGATATAATCAGAAATCCGATGATCAGGAATAACGATAGCGAAAACTGAACCATTACCAACACTCGCCTTAGTATTGAAGCTCCTCCTCCCCGGTGCTGCAATCCTTTCAGTATTTCGACACCTTTAAATGAAGACAGATAAAATGCAGGATAACTGCCGGATATCAAACCAACAATTAGTAATAAATGAGACAGAAAATACAATAAATTCCCAGCTTGAATATGGAATAGATAAGTCTTTTCCACTTATATCATTAAATATGGGAAGAAAAAAATCCACGAGTACTACAGCCAATACGTAGGCAATGAAGCACACCAGAATAGATTCAGTCAAAAATTGACGCACCAGTTGATTTTTAGAAGATCCGACAACTTTTTTGAATGCAATTTCACGGGCCCTGTTATTGGACTTGGCTGTGGTTAAATTCATGAAATTAATGCAAGCGATCAACAATACGGCAATGGAGATGACGATAAAAATATTGACATATCTGATATCTCCATGACCACCTACATCAGCCGTGTATTTGCCTGAAGAATACAGATGGATATCTTTAACCGGTTGCAGATAAATATCGGTAACGGAACCCTCGTTATGATCCTTGATGATATTGATTATTTTCGCATTTATATTTACAAGGTCATGATTATCATACAATTTCACATAGGTATACAGCCAGTTATTTCCCCATTGTTCAAGATCAAATCCCATATTTTTTAATTGCTCTCCAGGTAGTAATAAATCAAAGTTGATATGAGAATTGTCTGGAAATTTATTGATTACACCAGTTACTTTAAAATCAGTTTCTTTATTGATTCTAAGGGTCTTTCCCATCGGATTCCCTTTGAAATACTTATCTGCCATTTCTTTGGTTAAAACAACTGAATTCAGATCATTTAAAGCATCTTCCCTATCCCCATAGATAAAATCAACAGTGAAGATTTCAAAAAAGTCCGGATCTACATAGGCCGTGTTTTCCGTAAAAGTCTGGTTTTCCTTTTCAATAGTTGAGTAACTTGTTTTATATCGAGTGGCGTGGGTGATCTCGGGATATTCATCCTTAAGATTTTTTGCCAATGGAGCAGGCGTTACGGCAACTGGAAACAGATCTCCACCGGCATAATACTGATTTTCTACAACACGGTATATATTGTCGATATTAGAATGAAACATATCATAGCTTCTTTCATCCTGCACCCATAATAAAATAGCAAGGGTACATGCCAATCCAATGGACAGACCTGAAATGTTTATAAGGGTATAGAACTTGTTCCTTAAAAAATGCCTAATAGCGAACTTGAAGGTAAATCTGAACATTGATGTAAAAATTTAAAAATATTATTAAATCGAAATAAAGACCATCCTCCTGGGATGAGAGTTACACAATTTAGAAAAATTTTACATTTCCGGAATTGAATCAAGGATTAGAATATTATAGATCCATTTATTTTTCTTCCATAATTTTTATTGACCTCAATATTTAATACCTTTATCCCAACCAATTATTATTAAGTAAAAGATATCACAAAGGGAAACGCGAGTTTATTGATACTTTTAGTAACGATCCTTCCTGATAGCCCTGTACTTACAAGACGCAATATGTATAATTTAATATTTTGTTATACCTCAAAGATCAAAGAGAACATTGGCACAGAATTACTTTATGGCCCACTATCTCTTGCCTATCTATCCAGGCATACGCCTGAATATTATAATAAGATCTTATATGATGAATATGTTGGAGAAGATCTGGATCCTGAAACTGTTGATGCTGATCTGGTTGCTATTTCCTCTTTAACATCCGGAATTTCCAGGGCCTATGAAATCGGTGATATTCTCAGAAAAAGGGGGATAACCTGTGTAATCGGTGGGGCTCATGTAACCGCTCTTCCAGATGAAGCACTCGAGCATTTTGATGCAGTGATTATGGGCGAAGGGGAAGGTCCATGGAAAGATTTCCTGAAAGATTTTGAAAACAATTGTATTCAGAAAAAGTATTACGGGCCAATGAACGTTTCACTGGATTCTTTGGGTGCGCCTGATCGAAACATGATTCACAGAAATTATCAATACGCTTCGATAAACACGTCAAGAGGATGCCCATACAGCTGTTCTTATTGTTATCTGACTGTTTTCAATGAACGAAAATACCGTGTCATACCTCATGAAACGGTGCTTGATGATTTTGAATCGCTTCGTAATGAATCCATAGTTGTTGTCACAGATGAGAATTTCATAGGATATACAAAGAAAGATATAGAAGATAGAAAAATTCTGCTTAGGAAAATGATCGATAGAAATTTCCCATTTTTATGGGGATGCCAGTCTACAGTGAGCTTAGCGGATGAACCGGAGTTAATGGATTTGATGTATGAAGCTGGATGCAGGGCTGTCTTTGTAGGATTTGAATCAACCAGTACAGAAGACCTTGCGGAAGTAGGGAAAAAACACAATATCGGAATTAATTACAAGGAGATTGTGAATACATTACATAATCATAAAATTGCCGTAATTGCTTCCTGCATTCTTGGCCTTGATAATCAGAAAAATGGATATCATAAGCAGCTTATTAAAGACCTGAAAGAAATCAAAGCAGATTTTATACGTGTGTTTTTAATGACTGCCTGGCCTGGTACTCCACTTTATAATGAATTGAATAAATCAGGCCGCTTAATTAATGAGTGGGATAAAGTCAGAAAAGATATCCCATCCATAAAATTCAAGAATTATACCCATAACGAAATAATAAATGCCCGCAAAGAAGTGATGGACTCCTTTTTTAATAAACGGAATTTACTCAAAGTACTATTACGCTGGGTATTTATTGAAAGATCTTTAATCACAACTTTTTTAAAGATCAGTTATAGAAATCGTTTTTCTGAAAAAATACGGAATTCACGAGCTTATACCTTTTCTAATGAGTGATTAGATCAATGGCACTCTGTTAAAGATTTGTAATAATTCTAATTGTAGTCCAGACTCTATTTTTCCGCATTTGCACCAGGACAAATCCAATAGACATAATTCGCTGTTGATTTAAAGGACGGATCATGAATACCCCTGGTCTCCGCCAGGTGTTTTTGTGTATGATCCAATTTCATATGCTTGTCATGATCACTCTTAGTTGCCCATGTTTCTGTAATACAAAATCTGGTACTATCGTTATAAGATTGAAACAATGAATAGTCCAGGCATCCTGACTCTTTTTCCAACACCTCAACCTTACATGAATCAAATGATTGTTTTAGAAGTTCCACATATTCTGGTTTTACTTTTATTTCGAAACGCATGACAACAAGCATTGAATCTTTATTATAATCACAGTCGCTGATTGAATTGTCATTGCTGAAATCATTTGTAAAAGAACCCAATATTAATAGTCCGATAAATCCTAAAAAATATCTTTTCATAATTATAAAATTTTAAATCAAATTTTTGCGTGAAGTAGTATATTTTGATTGACAATATTAGGTAAACTTTCTCCCAAAATCAGATTTAGCCAAAGAAAAGGTTAACTAGATATTATCGGAAACATACAAAGGATTACATAGTATTTAAAGGTTTAGCCTAAAGAAAAAACTAAAAGGCTAAAAAGATTACTATTAAAAATTAAATCAGACCATTTATAAATTTTATGTGAAAGAATTAATCCAAAATACCATCTGTGGAAGAGGAAATCTCTGCAACCATAAATTCACTAGATGTGTCAATAATATATCAATAGGTGTAAAATTTTTAATAAACTGGGATGTCTTTGATCTTAACATAGATATAAAACTCTCATTTTAAAAATGAGATAATAGGTTTTTATCACTCATATTTTTTTGCATGAAACATGTAAAGGTTTGTAAACGATTTTTAGAAACACTGATCAATGAAAGTAATTAAAAAATTTCTATTCATAGTATTTTTTATTTCCGCTAAATCACTATGTTGTACGTGCTCCGAACCATTTTATTCAAATTTCAAAGACGCCTCTCTTCATCCGATCTATGAAATTAATTTTGAGCTTATTGTTCAGGCTAAAATAATTTCTTTATCGCCAGACAACTACTTTATGGAAATAGAAATTATTGAAGAAATTAAAGATTCTGTTTCCTTAGATAGAATTATTGTATCCGGTCAGGACGGGATGAATTGTGCACTACCCCTCCATAATGGCTTATTCGAAATTTCTGATACAGTAATATTCAGATTAACAAATGATTTTTATAACAGGCAAGATACTTTCGAATTAAGCGATTGTAGCTTGAATTATCTGAAATATGAGATGGGTTATGTAAAGGGTAATATTACCAATGTGGATACTATTATGAGTTATCAGGAATTTAAATTTTTAATTAATGGTGCTATTATTAACTCCGTTGGGAAACATCAGGAGAATAATGAATTTCTTATATATCCGAATCCAGCTGACCAGTTTTTAATAATTGAACATAATTCAAGTATCCCAATTAACTTATATTTCTATGATTTTACGGGCAGGTTATGCAAGCAGGTTAAAAGTTATACAATTGGAAAAATTAATCTTTCAGATTTGAATACAGGTGTATATATAGTAAAATGCCTTAATTGTAATGAACAACAATTTCAAACACAGAAAATTATTCTAAGATAAAAATTAAGTTTATGCATATCAACTCTATATTTCCTTCTCCCTAAGCAAAAATATCTATCAACCTGAATGTCCCCTTTATGCCCTTAACTCTTTTTAGGACAACTAAATAGTAGAAAATCGGCATTAATGAGGGAAATAATGGATATATAAAATTAGCTGGGCACCAACCTCTTTATCATTTCCATAAATAATCAAGAGAAAATTTTTATTTAAATCTCAATAAAGGAAACAGATAGCTAAATATTTGAATATACTGTACACGTTTTATTATGTTTAAATGCTCCATTAATGAATTCTTTCTAGTGTAAATGAGTCATAGTATTTATAAAAAGTCTCCATACTTATTTTACAAACACTTTTATAATTCACTACTAAAAAAGTTTGAGCCTAAGTTAGCATAATAATACGTACTAATTCTGAGGCATTAAATGATGAAGTTGCAGTCCTATTGAAGTTCTTGGTTTGAATCCCTTCCAGTTTTCATCGACAGCATTTTCAACAACATCCAGGTATGGTTTGTAGCTGTCCATATTCTTAAGGTGAATACCAAGGAATACGGTTACAAAATGCTGATTTATATTGTTGATCCTACGCTCATCCCAGACAGAATCTGCATATCTTAAATATTCATCAATATGTAAACCTGGTTCTAAGGACTCGGGTGGAGGAGGATTTGGCGCTACATTATGCCGCGCATTGAGATAAGTGAGCAGGTATCTGTCCGAATTTACTGCACCTTCAAAAATGGCTTTTGTCCCTTTTTCATACCCGGAAATATCATCTTCACTTCCTGCTATAAACAAGGAAGGTATTTTTATCCCCGCCAGTCCATCCGCATTCCATACAGCCCGTTGCATCCCCCAGGGTGCGAATGCGACTACAACCTTTATCCTTGGATCAATAGAGGCTTCAAATTCAGGATTCCCAATAACTCGTTTATTTAAAGCAGTGCTTCCTCCTGACATGGAACTAAAGAAGTTAGCAGCTTGCGGACTATATCCAGCCCCAACCACATTGATAACGCCGTATCCGCCCATGGAATATCCAATCAATGCTGTGAGATCAGCATTAACAGTACCAAATAGGAAGGAATTGCTTTCCTTACTTAGCTGAGCAATTTGATTTAAAACAAAAAGAACGTCTAAAGAACGGTTAAGAAGGGTGCTGTTAAATCCAGCTGCATCTTTAAAAGTTGATTCCATATGATCTATCGATACAACAACATAGCCTTTAGATGCAAGATTCTCGGTCAAATATGTAAATAACAACCTGGAACCAGTATATCCATGCGATACAATAATCAAAGGATAAGGTCCTCCGCTACGGTCTACTTTAACCGCTCTACTTGCTCTACCAGTAAACGTAAAGGGTATAATTGGCCTATCAGGCGAATTAGCATTACCCATAACATCTTCATAGATAACCAACTCTTCACTTTCATCAGAGATTTCTGCCGGATACCACACTTCAATTTTTAGTTGTCGATTGTATAGTGAATCGGGACCTTTTCCATAATTAAGAATATCGATTTGATCTTTGTGTATTAGATCGATAGTTTGAACCCCTACAGCATAGTCGCCTCGCCCAGCCAGTTCCGGTGCATCAGGCAAAAGGTCACCGTAGACAAATTTATTTTCTGCAATCTGGCTGTAACAAAAAGAAAACAGACCTGTAACTAAGAATGCTAAGATTGACAAAGAAGACGTTCGTAAATTCATAAGCTATAAGATAATTTGAGATCAATTTAAATATTCTGAACTATTATGCATGATCATGAACCAAGTTTCTGTGAATAAATTTAGTCTGGGTATAGTATTCATCCAATATAAAACGGTAAATATGATTAAACTAAGAAAAAAAAATTATTTGCCTCAATCTCCAGCATTCCCCTTACACTATTGAGATCTCCATTCTGATTTCACCAATTATGTGATTGACTAAAATATTCATCTCCCCAAAATATGTTCTAATAATACTTTCTGCATAAAAAATAAATAGCAGCGAATTAGTTTTTTATAATATCTAAAATTGCTATTTTGAAATTGTTATTTTGATTTTTTAAATATATTCTATCATTTTTAAATATACCACCCATGAAACATTTTACACTTCTTTTTGCATTAATACTATTGACTACTATCCTTACAAAGGGGCAGGACAAACTGGATGAGCTGCTTCCTATAAGAGGAATAGAACTTGCAGCTCCGGATAAAGAAGATCTTGATGCTTTTGTCAAATTCATTGAGGAGGAATTAGTGCCTTTGAATGTTAATACTCTGTTAATCAGAATTGACTGGAATTACCAATATAAATCACGGCCTGAACTTCAGGGTGAGGATCCCCTCACGGAAGCTGAAATTAAGAAAATTGTGAAAGCCTGTAAGGCTGGAGGCATAAGGATAATTCCCCAGATAAATCTTCTGGGCCATCAATCATGGTTCTCAAATGTTGGTAAATTACTTGAAGAATATCCCCAATTCAATGAAACACCACATGTGCCTACAGACGAGGGTATCGACAAATGGCCAAATGACTATGGGCTATATTGCTTAAGCTACTGCCCCCTACATCCAGATGTGCATGAAGTTGTATTTGATGTTGTAGATGAAATAGTAGAAGTGTTTGAAACCGATGCTTTCCATGCAGGGATGGATGAGGTGTTTTATCTGGGAGACGATAAATGTCCAAGATGCTCTGGACGTGACAAAGCTGAACTTTTTGGAGGAGAAGTAACGAAGATCAGCAATCATCTAACTGAAAATGGAAAGGAATTGTGGATCTGGGGCGATAGGTTGCTCGACGGTAAATCAACTGGTATTGGTTTCTGGGAAGCCAGTTTCAATAATACACACCGCGCTATTGATATGATCCCAAAAGATGTGGTGATCTGTGATTGGCATTATGAACGACCGGATCCTACCGCTGTCATTTTTGCATTAAAAGGATTCAAGGTAGTTACTTGTCCCTGGAACAAGGCACAACATGCTAAAGTGCAGTTGCATCAAATGGTTAATTTCAGACAAAATGCAACACCTGAAACCAAAGACAATTTCTATGGTATGATGC
The DNA here is from genome assembly GCA_963820995.1 of uncultured Cytophagales bacterium. Lineage (GTDB taxonomy): Bacteria > Bacteroidota > Bacteroidia > Cytophagales > Cyclobacteriaceae > JAGTVG01. The sequence continues at coordinate 202,282 of CAWGCL010000002.1, forward strand.
AGACAACCTGGTCGGGAGCTGGAAGGTTTATGGATGGTTATTACGGAAGAGAAGATATAAAAGACAGGAGGGGGGATAAAATTGAATGCTTCAAGGTTTTATATGAGGAGATCAATAAGCTGGATGATTGAAAAGAAAATTGAATTTGACCATTTTTCAGTAATTTATGTAGTCCGATACTTACTAAATCTAATAATTCTTAAGAAATGATATAATTGGGCAGGGAACTTAGCTGGTTATCTTGCTCTTGGTGTTGCATGGTTCCCTACAACAAAAAAAGGACCTATTGACACAATTGGCATAGTTCATTTCATCTTTGCTATATTATTCTTCTTAACACTTGCAGGATTTTCTTATTTTCTTACAAAGGAAGGGGATACACCAAAACAGACAAAGATAATTCGTAAAGGAATATATAAGGCTTGTGCATATGTTATGGTAGAATGCCTAGCTGCAATCTTAATTTACATTTTATTTATACAAGATAATAATTCTAACTCTAGTTTCATTTTTTGGGCTGAGACTTTTTCATTGAATGCATTCGGAGTTTCCCGGCTTACTAAAGGTCGGACCATTTACTCTGATAAATAAAAATTAAATGTTATACTGAAGATATGCACTAACTATACTCCTCTTAACAATAAAAATTCAAAAATCATTGCTGCCAGACAACAATTAAATTTTGGATTAAAAGTAGAAAAAAAATCACATAAAGATTACTGATAATTAATACCCTTTTTGAAGAAAAAAGAAAACTGAAGATGCTGGCATCCGGTATTGTTCAAATAACAGATAATGCTTACTTTTATCAGTTAAACCTGCAACCAATTATGAAATATCGACTCTGCTTTGTTCTTATTTATGCTGTATTTATAAAATTTAATGCTATATCACAGCACAATCAAAGCCTGGATAGCCTTCAGAATGTTTATTCAAAACAATCTGATTCGGAAGAAAAGATATTAACGGTTTCGCATTTGTTCAATGCAGTTATTTACAGCGATCCTGATCTCGCTAAAAGATATGCTCTTGAGGAACTTTCACTATCTGAAAGATTCAATAAAACAAGAGGAATAGGAATGGCCAATTATCACCTTGGAACTTACTATAATGTTAAAAGTTCATTGGATTCTGCTACGATTTATTTTAATAAAGCACTCAATTCATTTAAAAAGGACAACCTGAAACCTGATATGGCTTTAGCTTATTCAGCCCTGGCTATGGGAGAATATGATAAAGGAAACTTTGATAATGCACTGGTATTAATTGATTCAGTTATCACAATTTTTCAGGGATTACAGGATGCCTACAGAACTGCGGTAATGCTTGGATTCAAAGGTGGAATATATAGGGACAAAGGGAATTATATTCTTGCATTGGATGTATCATTACAGGCATTACGTGTAATTGACACTTTGAATAAACCAATTCGCAAAGCGGATATTTTAATACAGTTCGGAAATATTGAATTTCCATTAGGCCATTACAAATCATCATTGGATTATTCATTCAGGCTTATGATATATTTAAGAAATATGATGATGAAATAACACTTGCAAATACAGCAATAGACATTGGTAAAACCTTCCTTGAGCTTTCCAATTATTCTTCCGCAATTGAATATCTGAACCAGGCCCTTGAAATGGCAAAGAAATTTGATGTCCCAAGTACAGAGGCGGCAGCCCTGGTTTCCCTTGGGAAAGTACATATCGCCCGAGGAAACTATAGTAAAGCCGGCCAGTTACTTCAGGAAGGTTAAGTCTGCTTGAACAAATAAACTTTAAGCTGGAAATTGCGGAAACTTTAAATGAATTAGGAATTGTTTATGGTCATTTGAAACAATTTGAAGAATCACAAAAATATTTGGACAAGGCTATTCAACTGTATGATACCCTTGGTGCTAATGATGGTCTTAGTGATGCATATAGAAACCGGGCTGCATCTTTTGAAATGCGGGGGAATTACTACGCGGCACTAATGGATTATAAAACATTTCACGAATTGAAAGATACCATCTTTAACACCACCAAATCAAAACAAATTGAAGAGATAAGGACTATCTATGAAACAGAAAAGAAAGAACAGGAGATCCTTAACCAGAAAAACGAGATAGAATTGTTACTGCAATCAGCCAGAATGATCTACTTACAGCGTACTTTCTTAGCTACTGGTCTTTTTCTGTCAATTCTAATAATCGGAATCGGGTATAACGCCATTAAACAAAAAATGAATAGAAACAAGCTGGTCCGTGAAAAACTGGATGCCGAGTTAGAATTTAAGAGGAAAGAGCTGACTTCTCATGCCTTGCACCTGGCACACAAAAATGAAGTGCTTGAAGATCTGAAGCAGAAAGCCGAACTTCTGAATAAGTCAGATAATGATCAAAAAGGGTATCGACAACTGATAAATACCATTAAATACAATCTTCAGGACGATAATAATTGGGAAAATTTTAAAAAATATTTCGAACAGGTACATAAGAATTTTAACAGTATGGTAAAAAATAAATTTCCTGATATAATGGCTAATGAATTAAGGCTAATGGCCTTGTTGAAAATGAATCTTTCTTCTAAGGAAATAGCCAATATTCTAAATATCACACCGGAAGGAATAAAAAAGGCAAGGTATCGCCTCCGTAAGAAAATGAATATCAGTTCCGATGAATCACTTCAGGATCAAATCATCCATTTATAACTACTCTGAATAACTATTATACAAACACTGGAATATATTTATATTTTCTAGATGTAATTCTAACACATTAGATAAATCTAATATATTACTGATAGAGATTTCACAACGGTAGTGTAGAATAGATTGTGTAAACGCTAACTGAGTTGAATAACAGATAATGGCTGTGGCTTTAGCGCGTATTTATATGCGTCTTTAGCTTATGTTGTGTCTATTTTTTTTAAAATCTCAAGTCATCTAATTTTTAATCAATTTCAATTTAGTTCCATATTACCGTGACATCAACCATATAATGCGATCATAAGAAATTATATAATGAAGAACTACAATGATTCCAAAAGCCAAGCTTATTTTATTAAATCCCATATCATACAGTGACCATGTTGCACAGGCAAAAAATCCTAATTCGACTGCTAGGCGGATAACTCCAGGAGTTACAATTGGCGCTGTACCTGAACGACTCGGGTCATTAGGTACTGCAAATGTTCCCCATATAGCTGCAAAAATAATTGGTATCCCGATCGCCAGGACGTACCGAAGCCATCCGTCACTTTGTTTCCAACCCCACATGCCTACAGATGCGAGCGCGGACATTTCAAGTAGAAATCGAATAGCCAAATTGATTGGATGTGATCCCATAAGATTCTATTTTGATATATTTAGGTTGAATCCCTGCTATATTACTATTACACACAACGATTAAGTGTTTTATACAAAGTATCTTAAAAATAGATAAAAAGATCAGGAAAGGGAAAAAAATATGAGGGTGTTGAATTATAAATAAAGCAGGTATTGGATATTTTGTATAAAATCAAGTTGGAAGATGCCGCCGTTGCTATGGGCGTATCTATATTGGGATTTTTGACTTGTTATCGTCTTATTGATTGTATAAAGTAAGGTTTGTCTATTAGTATGTAGGTGCCTCAGACCCTATTGGACAATTTTAATTAGATTGTAAAGAGTAAAATAGAGGTTTAAATGAAAATCTCGAAGGAATATAAATCAATCTGATCTTCAATAATAATATTTCCTAGCATAACAAGGTTACAATTAGAGCGTTATATGAATGGATAAGAGTACGTTCAACTAAATATTTGTTATTCATATTGTTTAATCAGCTTTTGTAAATTAACCCAAAATGAAAAAAATACCCATATCACTCGCATTATTTGTCTTAATATGGATTGTGGAAACCAGTTGCTCATCAAAAATATATGTTGATTCATCAGGTAATGTACACACATACAAGAATAAGAAAGAGTATTATAGTCATTCATCTAGAACATATACTCCTGGGCAGGAGAAAAAGGAAACTCGCAGTCAATCAGCAAGAACTTATGCGCCTGGACAGGAGAAAAAGGAAACAGGTAGCCAATCAGCAAGAACTTATGCACCTGGGCAGGAGAAAAAGGAAACCGGTAGTCAATCAGCAAAAACCTATGCTCCTGGACAAGAGAAAAAGGAAACTGGTAGCCAATCAGCTAGAACTTATGCACCTGGACAAGAGAAAAAGGAAACTGGTAGCCAATCAGCAAAAACCTATGCGCCTGGACAGGAGAAAAAGGAAACTGGTAGTCAATCAGCAAAAACCTATGCGCCTGGACAGGAGAAAAAGGAAACTGGTAGCCGATCAGCTAGAACCTATGCGCCTGGTCAGGAGAAAAAAGAAACTGGTAGCCGATCAGCAAAAACCTATGCTCCTGGACAGGAGAAAAAAGAAACTGGTAGCCGATCAGCAAAAACCTATGCGCCTGGTCAAGAGAAAAAGAATACAAGTGTTCAATCCAATAAGCCTAATACATCAAATAAACAAAATAATGTGGTTGTAACCCAGACAGAAGATGTAAAAGTATCTGGTCAGACTGATAGGACTTCAAATAATCAATCTATTAAGCAGAATACTTCAAGTCAGAAGAATAATGCATCTGTAAGTCAAACGGCTGATTCCAAAGTTACCGGACAAGAGAAAAAGACGACAAGCAGTCAATCCAACAAGCAGAATGTTTCAAGTCAACAGAATAAAGAGACTGTAAACCAAACAGTTGATTCGAAAGTAACAGGTCAGCAGAAAAAGACAACAAGCAGTCAATCCAGTAAGCAGAATGCTTCAGGTCAGCAGAATAATGCAACTGTGAATCAAACGGCTGATTCTAAAGTAACCGGAAAGGATAAAAAGACGTCAAATAGTCAATCCAGTAAGCAGAATAATACAACTGTAAGTCAAACAACGGATCCGAAACCAAACGATCAGGAGAAAACAGAGTCCGTGGATCAATCGAAAAAATCAAAAACACCTGATCAGGGAAAAAAGAAGAAAAAATAGGTATGAGAAATCTCCTTTATTGAATTATCGAAATCGCTCGAATTTATTTCAAATTAATTTTTCACCTGGTTTTATATGTATCAACTTAAACTGAGTTAAAGCATTAGAAATATACTTTATAACCCATGCTGAAGGGCAATAAACGATCTCCTAACCTTAGTCCCTAATCCGCATAAATTACTGTGTCGAGAAACAATCATTAAATTAATCATTCCGCTTTCCATTTATTTAATATCAGATTTATATGAAATATTGGGATTAGGAATGTCGGTTGTTGAGTTGACATGAATAGATGGAATTATTGGGCAGTCACTTAGGGAATCACTCATTATAAAACTTGTTTCGAATTTATTACACAGCATACAAATCGAGCAAAACTTCAAGATAATTTATGTGTTTAATCTGCTTAATTAAGTGATTAAGTATTTGCTGATTATGAATCTGAGATATGTCAAAAATGAGCCTGGTTCAAATAAACATTTTATGTAATGATAACAAAGCTTAAGAACGATACTTGATTTAAAACGATAGAAACTATTCCTGAGCTTTCTTTGTTGATATTATTTTAATATATATATTATCCAAACAACAAATTTTCAAGAAAAATGAGACATGTATTATGTTTTTTACTGTTTTCCATTTTTTTTAACATTGCCAATGGCCAAACATCTCATCTTTTTGAATCCGAAGAAATTTTGGAGTTGACTTTGCAATACGATTTAAAGTCTGTTTCCAAGGATCGAGGTGAAGATCCTCAATATCATCAAGCAACCATCCATTATAAGACCAATCAAGATACTTTCGATATCCCAATAAAGGTAAGGACTCGAGGGCATTTCCGTAAGATGAGCACGAATTGTAAGTATCCCCCTCTATATCTAAACTTTGCAAAATCATCCACACCGGAAAATTCAATATTTCGCGGACAAGATAAGATAAAGTTGGTAACTCCTTGCCGGGGAGATCAAATTGTCATCCATGAATATTTGGTTTACAAATTGTACAACCTTGTTACCTCAAAGAGTTTTAAAGCCAGACTGGTCAAGGTAATTTATCATGATAAAGTGAAAAATAAAAGCACAGATCCCTACTTTGGAATCTTACTGGAAGATGAAGATCAGATGGCAAAACGAAATAAGTCATTTACTGTTGAAATCAAAAATTTAATGCCGCAAAAGACAATAATGGCGGATTTCTTAAATATGGCCGTTTTCCAATATATGATCGGGAACACTGATTGGTCTGTACAGTATCAGCAAAATGTAGTGCTGATCACTGATGATTCCACTCAGGCACCTTCAACTGTACCTTATGATTTCGATCACGCAGGAATTGTCAGGGCGCCATATGCTAATCCTGCACCGGAACTTAAATTGCATTCGACACTACAAAGGAGATATAGGGGATACTGCATATTAGAAATTGATCAATATAATAGGGTATTTAATACTTTCAATCAATTAAAGGATGAATTCTATGCAGTCTATATCGATAATCCATTATTAAGCAAGAACTATATTAATCAGACCATTAAATTTCTTGATGAGTTCTATGAGACAATAAATGATCCAAAAAAGATTAATCAAGATTTTAGTTACCCCTGCGATCCATCAGGAACTGCGAATATAGTGATTAAGGGTTTAAATTAAGATTGATCAAATCCAGGTTCAAAATCACCTATTAGAGAGATATTATTGAAATAAAATTAAATGACAAATGGATTGACTTAAAATCAGATGAATAAATAAAGTATGTATTAGCCTTTATCCCAAATCAATCCAGATTACTTTGAAAGGAAACACGAACATTCAGAATCAGAAAGAAGGGAAAGCATGAAGGATAATCAGAAATCTGACATATCTGGCGTCTTCACTAATTTAGTGAAGTTTATGAAACCATCAGAAATAAAATCTGAAGATGACAAATACTTTGAATTCTCATTTGGAAATCTCACTCTTAAACAAATAGATTCACAAAAGGATATTTCTTGGAATTATATATCATATTCTTTTAAAAAGAAATTCGATTTTGATAGATTGATTGAAATATGTAAAGATGAAGATTATTTAGTTTCTAACTCCAATCCAATTTCAAAAGAATTATCAATAAATATGAAGGAAGAAGACGAGGTTAGTCTCACCTTAAATTTTAAAAATGATAATTATTATGAAGAAATGAGATTTGCTCAGGGGCATTATTTAGACGATGAATTTTTTGATAAGATCCCAACAGATGATTGGATCAAAATATTTACACCTGCATTATGCATGGAAAAAGAAAAATGAGGTTGAATATAAAGATAATAGTTCTGGGGCATAGTAAAGAATTCAATTCGTTAGGAATAACAGATTTAATCACATATTAAAATCATCCATCCAATTGTCTTTTCATCTCTTCTTATTCCATACTCCCCTCCACACCAAACAAAAAATCCCTGCAACAAGCACTGCTACAGGGATCTAAGTTTGGGTTTTCGTACCCGGAGTGGGACTTGAACCCACACGGCCTTAACGGCCACAGGATTTTAAGTCCTGCGTGTCTACCAATTCCACCATCCGGGCAGAATATATTAATTGATTTAGAATTAAAGGTTATTCAATAAAATTCTGAAAGTCATTCCAGGATCTTGTGCTGTTCTTCTACTTGTCCAATAACCAGATCTACCAATTCTAACCAAATCCGGGCAAGATATATATTTATTGATTTTTGAAAGAGTGATTTGATGATTAAGTGATTTAAGTTTTTAATTGCATACTTACAGTCTTTCTCGCCTTTGAAAAGATTTTTATAAACTCCGTTGATCTTTCCAATAAGTTTTTGACTTTAAATCATAAGAATCCATTTGTAAAAGAACTATAGCAGGTTGATCAAATAATTAACAATCAATCATTCACTCAATCAATCATTCATCAATAAAAAAGAGCGAAAGACGGGATTCGAACCCGCGACCCCGACCTTGGCAAGGTCGTGCTCTACCAGCTGAGCTACTTTCGCTTTTTCCGCCATTTTCCAAACGGACTGCAAATTTATATTACAACTTTGAATATACAATAAGATTTGTCCAAATTTTTTAAAAACAGTCATTTTAAATGCACCCAAAGAAGGATTTATTCCCTAATTACCAAGCGTTTGAAAAATACTATTTATCTTTAGCAACTTTTTTAAATGAACAAAATTCGAGAGTGATGAGTAATTCAAATAATACTTTTAAAGATTATATCGATTCAAATAAACAAAGATTTCTGGACGAACTTTTTGATTTGATCAGAATACCCTCTATCAGCGCTGATAGCCAGTATAAAGAGGATGTCAGAAAGGCAGCAGAATTCCTCAAAGAACAAGATTCTGATGCCGGGGCTGACAAGGCGGAAGTTTATGAAACTGCCGGTCATCCGATTGTCTTTGGAGAAAAGATCGTGGATGTTTCCTTACCTACTATTTTGGTTTATGGTCACTATGATGTACAGCCTGCCGATCCGGTAGAACTTTGGGAAACGCCTCCTTTCGAACCTACGATCAGGAATGAAAAGATCTATGCAAGAGGTTCCTGTGATGATAAAGGCCAGGCATATATGCACGTGAAAGCATTTGAAACCATGATGCAGACTTCCACCCTTGAATGTAATGTGAAATTCATACTTGAAGGAGAGGAGGAAATAGGCTCCAATAACCTTGAAGTTTTTATTAAGGAATACAAGGATATGCTAGCCGCTGATGTAGTACTTGATTTCTGATACTGACATTCTATCGAACGACACTCCATCCATAACAACAGGACTAAGGGGACTAAGCTATATGGAAGTAGAAGTTGTCGGCCCGAACCGTGACTTGCATTCCGGTATGTATGGAGGCGCTGTGGCCAATCCCCTGAATATACTCTGTGAAATGATCGCCTCCCTGAAGGATGAAAACAACAGGATCACTATTCCCGGTTTTTATGATAAAGTAGTGGAATACTCCAATGAAAAAAGAGCAGAGTTTGGTAAAGCACCATTTAGCCTTGAAAAATATAAAAAGGCACTTGATATACCGCGAAGTTGATGGTGAAAAAGGATATTCTACCATCGAGCGAGTGGGTATTCGTCCAAGCCTTGATGTGAACGGTATCTGGGGTGGCTATATGGGAGAAGGTGCAAAAACCGTATTGCCATCAAAAGCCAATGCTAAAATATCCATGCGATTGGTTCCAAATCAAAGTAGCGATGAAATCACTGAATTGTTTACCAAACATTTTGAATCTATAGCTCCTGATACAGTAAAAGTGAAAGTCTCACCTCATCATGGAGGAGAAGCGGCTGTAACACCTATCGATTCAATTGCTTATAAAGCAGCCAGCGAAGCATTCCATGAAGGCTGGGGTAAATATCCCATCCCAACTATGGAAGGTGGAAGTATTCCGATAGTTTCTCTCTTTGACAAGATACTGGGACTCAATACGATATTATTTGGCTTCGGTTTGAAAGAGGATGCTATTCATTCCCCAAACGAATCATATGGATTGTTCAATTTTTATAAAGGCATTGAAACCATCGTTTTGTTTTACAAACATTTTGCCAGATTGAAGAAATAAAGTCGGACAGGGTACATAATGTCTTGTATAAATGAATAGGAGATAACCTTATAAATATGCATGCGTATGGCTTAATAGTCATGCGCATTTTTATTTACTTTGCATGGCAATAGCTAATAAGAGGAAAAAAGAGATTATGAAATCAGATACTATACCAAATCGATACAATTCTTCCTGCTGTTTATATTTCTTATATCAGGCATTATCTCAAGGGACAAATCCTGGATCCGGCTAAATGGACAACCGCTACTTCAGTAAATGAAATTGAGGTGGGCCAGGAACTGGATCTGATTTTCAATGCAGTAATCGATCAGAATTGGTATCTCTATTCTTCTGATTTTGACCCGGATCTGGGTCCAATCGTCACGGAATTTACATTTGAGCCCGATGAAAGTTATGAACTTGTTGGTGAGATCAGGCCAATTAATCCAAAAAAGAAATATGACGATCTGTGGGAAGGTGAAATACACTTATTTTGTAGGAAAAGGGACAATTCAGACAGACAGTTAAGGTCCTCACACCCGACTTTAAAGTTTCAGGCAGCTATAGCTATCAGGTTTGCTCAGATATAGATGGAAAATGCATTCCGTTCGATGAGGAATTTATTTTTGATAAGTTAATGTGTTAGGGGCAGAGCGAAAGTAAATCAGAAGAAGCTGCAGAACAACCAACCAGAGGAAACCAAAACTAAAAACAAGGAAGGAACAGATACTGAGGATATTAAATCCATACCTTCAATTGCAGCCAATCCTATAGATCTTGATAATGGAGATAATCCTTCAGAGTCGCAAGAACCTGTTTCAGTAGAAATTGATAAATCAAAATCCCTGCTATCCCAAAGAAGTTCTACCGATCCATACTCATTACTGGCATTTATGGTCATCGCATTTTTGGGCGGGTTGGCTGCACTTTTAACACCTTGCGTTTTCCCAATGATCCCAATGACGGTGTCTTTCTTTACCGGAAGGGCTAAAACCCGAAAACAGGGAGTAAAAAATGCACTATTATATGGTTTCTCAATCATTCTGATTTACACACTTGTCGGATCCATACTAGCTCCTTTTATGGGACCAGAGATGGCTAATGTTCTGGCCACGCACTGGATACCCAATGTGATCTTCTCACTGGTATTTCTCATCTTCGCATTATCATTCTTTGGACTATTCGAAATTACCCTGCCTAGTTCATTTGTGAATGAAATGGATAAGAAAGCAGATAAAGGTGGTCTGATTGGAATTTTCTTCATGGCTTTTACGCTGGTTCTGGTATCCTTCTCATGTACAGGTCCTATTGTAGGCAGTATCCTGGTTGAGTCTGCTGGCGGATTGGTATTGAAACCTATACTCGGTATGCTTGGATTTTCACTGGCCTTCGCCATTCCTTTTACCTTGTTCGCTATCTTCCCGGAATGGCTGAATACCCTGCCTAAATCCGGGGGCTGGTTAAACGCAGTGAAAGTAGTTCTTGGATTTATTGAATTGGCATTTGCATTAAAATTCCTGAGTGTCGCAGATCAGGCCTATCATTGGGGATTACTCGACAGGGAAATTTATCTGGCATTGTGGATCGTGATTTTTGCTATGCTGGGATTTTATATATTAGGAAAGATCAGGCTTCCACACGATAGCAAACAGGAAACAATTGGCGTAGGCCGACTTATGATATCCATAGTCATATTTTCCTTTGTCATTTATCTTATTCCCGGTATGTTCGGCGCACCCTTAAAGGCCCTGGCCGGATACCTGCCACCTATGTCAACACATGATTTCCCATTACTTGATGAAGTGAGGAATAATTCCGGTTCTGGTACGATGGCTTCTATTAAAGAGGAATTATGCGATTCACCGAAATATGCTGACTTTCTGCACCTTCCTCATGGTATAAAAGGATATTTCGACTATGAACAAGCAATTCAGTGTTCTAAAGAAAAGAACAAACCTTTATTCATTGATTTTACCGGCCATGGATGTGTCAATTGCCGTGAAATGGAAGCGAGGGTTTGGTCCGATCCTGAAGTGCTGGAGATTTTGAAAAACGACTATATAGTTGTAGCCTTATATGTAGATGACAAGACGACCCTTCCTGAAAATGCCTGGTATACATCTTCTTATGACAATAAGTTGAAAAAATCCATAGGTAAACAAAACGCGGATTTTCAGATCACCAAGTATAACAACAATGCGCAGCCTTTTTATGTACTTCTGGACAATGATGAAAATATGCTTGTATCTCCAAAAGCATATGATCTGAATATCCGGAATTTCGTTGATTTCCTGGAAGAAGGGAAGAAGAATTTCGCTTCTAGATAGACAAAACCTACATCTATCAACGAATAACTCGTCTTAAAACTTTTTTTTCAGTTTCAAAGGATCGATCTGACTATGATGTGATCTATCAATTTCAACCTTACGATCTAAGCTAAATAAGTGGCCTTATCTTTTGAATACAATCTGTAATTTCAGAGCATATTGAAAATATTTCCAGGAACTACTAATTAAAACTGATTTGATCAGTAGCTCCCTATGGCATGAATATGGCATTGCTGAACATCAGTTTTCCATTCTCCCAGAAAGATCTGAATAAAGGATTGTCCACAAAATACACAACCTCACCTGCTCCCTTGTCTTCCATACCAACAATCAGAGCCTTATAGGTTTTAGCCTGACTATTGCTACCGGAGAATCCACTTACCTTATCTTGTGAGCCAGAAATCATAGCCACATTCCAGCCATTATCCAATACCGAATACCTGTTATCTACTGTTTTCAATGTGAAGTAATATTCAGGGTAGCCGAAACCGATTGGATGGCTATTGTCGAGCGTTGTTTTATATATGCCGCCATATACTTTGTTCTTTATATACATGCGTTCATCTTCTGCATATTTTCGCAGATAATCTGGATCCTCCTGAAGCTTTTGTAATTCCTCCTTTTCTTCATCGTCCAGATACGGCTTTAGATTAAACTGGTCCTTGTCAGCGAAGTATCTCAATGCCCTTCCTATGACAACCAGTCGGCCGCCATTAGACACCCAGCTATTCAGTTTTTTCAACTGATCCTCATTCAAAAGATCACCATAAAATCCCTCAGGAATGATAATCACATCCAGGTCATTCAGGTCAAGCCCACTGAAATAACTGGTATTTAAGCGAATCAGAGGATACTGTAAATCCTGCTCAAACAAATGCCATATTTCTCCAACATTATTTGACCAAACATTCTCTCCATACAATACACCTACTTTCAATTGATTATCCAAAAGTTTAAGCTTTGAAGAACCCAGATCAGGACCATCATCAGAAAAACCGGAGTTTAATGGCATTACATCCAATTCAGACTTCTCAGATAATTTTGTCATAACTTCCAGGATATTACCCTTAAAATTTCTGTTATCCCCCATTAAAACAAAAAAGCTTCCTGCTGGAAAATTCATGTCCCCGGTGGTAAGTGGAGCATAATTCGTTCTTACATTCAGGCCACGTTGTAGCAATACCGACAAGGCCCTGATATCCAATACTGCATTCCGTGTAAATGCAAAACCATATGGTTCTCCATCAACATTTAAATCTGAACGAGGTTGACTAATGAATCCTTCTTTATCAATATTAATCGTTTGATCGGTAGCATAGGTTTCAAGTCCAAATGCATACGGAATGGACCAGGAGGTAATATCATAAGTCATCGAATCAACCAATGTTGAAACGGGCTCAAACAATACCCTGAGCAGAGTTGATTTTGTCTGCTGAACGGGAATTACAAGATCGGATGGTTCAATTGTGACAGGTACGTTGCGATTCAATTGATAATCAAATCCTTTGGTCGATTTTACATTATTCAACTGCCCATATTTGATCCGGTGATGATCAAGTAATTCAATCAATTTCCGGATCTTCTTATTCCCATTCTGATTTTTAACAACAAATGTATTGAAGCCATTTGCTACTGGTTTGTGGGCATTCCTGAAAAACTCAATATAGTTCTTTTCAAGATCATCAGCATTTTCAGAGGAAACTTCAATAGTTGACATACTGGTTGTAAAATGATGCGTTAACCTGTCAAGCAAGGTCAAAGTATCACCCGTTTCAGTCTTTATTCCCAATCCGGCCCTTCCACTTCCGGCTTGTTCGTAGGTCATTCCAATAGCACCATTAAAGGTTGGATAGGTATCCCCGTATCCGGGATAGAAAAGATCAAATCGTTCTTTTGTAAAATACAGCCAGTTGCTCTCATCAAAATACTTTGCGTGATTCTTGCCTATTTCAATTTGAAACTCTTTTTGCCATTCTGTAATCAAGGAATGATATGGCTGGGCTGCAGGGGCGAAATAATAAGGACTGTTATATGACTGTTCGTGAAAATCTACATGTATTTGTGGTAACCATTCATTATATAATATGATACGTTTCTTCGATTCTACCTGACTCAACCAGGCCCAATCCCTGTTTAAGTCGAACAGATAATGATTCGATCTTGCTCCCGGCCATGCCTGGATGTGCGACGTTCCAATAGGGTTCGTTAGCAACATGCTGGATTTATTCTCATTATACCAATGGACATATCTGTCCCTTCCATCCGGATTGACGCAAGGATCGATGATCACCACCGTATTCTTAAGCCACCGGTTAACCTTTTCATCCCCACTGAGGAGTTTGTAAACTGTGGCCATAGCGGCTTCCGTTGAACTCGCTTCATCTCCGTGAACATTATAACTTAACCATACAATTATCTTTCCATCTTTTTCAGGTTCTTCAGGCATTTCCCCCGCCTTACGAAGATTATTTATGCGGATATTTTCAAGGTTCTTGATGTTTTCTTCTGAGGAAATAAACAGTACATTCAATGATCTTGCTTCATAAGTTTCCCCATAGGTTTTGAATATGGCCTTTGAAGTCTGGCTGGATATTTCCTCCAAATATCCTGTTACTTTATAATGTGGTGTAAAGGCATCGCCTAATTTATATCCCAGGTATTCTTCAGGCGAAGTTATTTGGGTTTGAGACCAGGATTTCAGATTCAAAAAAAAGACTAACAATCAGAGTTAAAACAATGTACTTTTTCATTTTGAAATTTTCTATTTTTTTATAACAGCTATCTTCAATCCATCGATTGAAGAAAATTGGTGATTTTCAATTGCCGATTTTATAATTAACAAATATAACCGGATGTATGGTTATAAGGTATAATTGATACATAAAACCAGACCACCGGGATGTTTAATCGAAAATTTTTAGCGCTTTTAGTAGATCCATATAAAAATAAATGATCCTCAAGTAAGTATTAATGTACGATCAATAATAAGAGGGGTAACTTCTATTAAGAATCTGATCTGGTAATTGAACAGGGATCAAAACAACAATTTTGATTAAGAATTGGATCATCTGATTTTTTCCTGGACTCAACCAGAAATTTTGATTGGGAAGCGGATTTCAAATTTGATCAGAAATTCAGTTGGTAATTTTGAATGGAATCGGTTTATTAAGTATCGAGAAAATTTAATCAAGGATAGGTCGCGTAACTTAATCAGATGTGATCACAACAATCGAATCAGGTATCTTGGGTTGCATATTGTCAGGAGTATTTGCATTTCAAACGTACCAGGAAATGAAAAGCTAATTAATAATGAATATAATTTCAGTGAATTAATTATGCAGGCAAAAAAATCCGCACCCTCAATCCCCCATTATCCGAAATATTGCCGATCTCAATTTTGCCGTCAATCAATTCCACGAAGCTTTTAGCAAGGTACATGCCAAGACCTGTGGTTGATTCGCCCATGGTAGGTATAGTGCTTAGCTTGGTATACTTTTCAAAAATCAAGGGTAATTCTTCATCAGAAATACCAGGACCCCCATCTTCATAAATGATAACAACTTCCTCACCCCTCTGCTCCAGTTTGATCCTGACTTCAGTGCCATCCTCAGGGTATTTTATGGCATTCGAGAGCACACATGATAGAATCTTTTCCAGCACATAAGAATCTGTCTGAATATCTGGGTCCAGGCTACCCTTTTCGAAACTGATCTTTATTGATTTTAGTCCCGCAAGTTTGCTAAAACTTTGACTAACTTTTTCTATTATTGGAATTAACCTGACATCTTCTTTTACAATTGTAATTTTATCCTCGTCAAGAGATCTTATATCATGCAAATTTTTTACCATCTCCATGCCATTTGCAAGGGAATGATACATACGATCAAAATAATGCCTTTGACCGGGATTTATTTCGTCTCCATTTTCAAGATCCAGTAGCTGCATCATGGCAAACAACTGGGTAAATGGAGCCCTGATGTCATGAGATATTATTTTTAGAAGACTTTGATTTTCCTTTTGAAGTTTCTCAATTATTTTCTGCTTTTCAGCTAAAATAAGGTCTATATCTCTATATGAAGCGCTGTTTTCCATCATCAACCACACCTTTGATTACAATATTAAGTATATAAAAATAGTCATTTGTAAAGTATTGATCTAAAGAAAACAAAAATTTAAAATTTATTATGCATGCATACTATTTTTTCGTATATTAGAATATATACATTATGGAAAGGAAGGAGTTAATTGATTATAATGTAAAAGCCACCTGGCATGCAATAGCAAGGCTCTATAACCAATATGCGGCCAAGCATAACATCACTACGTCCATGGCATTTGTACTTCTCAATATTGATTCAACAGAAGGAACACCCGCTACGAAAATTGCACCACTAATGGGAATGGAATCCAGAAGTTTAACCCGGATACTGAAATCAATGGAAACCAAAAAACTGATCATTAGGAAAAAAGATAACATCGATGGACGCATGGTTATCATATATCTGACTGATCTAGGAAAAGAAAAAAAAGAAATTGCCAAAAAGAAGGTCAGGACATTTAATACGGTGATCAAAGACAAGATCCCTCAAAGAAAACTTGCAATCTTCTTTGAGGTAATCGATACAATAAATACTAATATCGAAAACGGGGAAATTAAAAAGCATTTAAACTCGGATTGAAAATCAGGAATTGATCATTTAAATATCATATGAAAAATTGCACAGCTCATACTAATCAAAATATTGTATTAATAAGGGCAAACATCTGGCTGCCTGTTTCATCAGATCAAAGCAACTTGTTATAAAAGTAAAACGATATGAATAGAACCATTAAAAAGGCTGCAGTTTTGGGATCAGGAATAATGGGATCACGAATTGCATGCCATTTTGCAAATATCGGACTTGAAGTCCTCCTTCTGGATATTGTTCCCAAAGATCTTACACTAGTGGAAAAAGAAAAAGGTCTGGATCGGTCATCAGCTGAATTTCGTAACAGGATAGTCAATGAGTCTTTACAGACAGCGATCAAATCCAATCCTTCTCCATTATACCACAAAAACTTTTCTGACAGGATAAAAACAGGAAACTTCGAAGACGATCTCAAAAAGATATCTTCCTATGACTGGGTGATCGAAGCGGTAATTGAAGACCTTGGAATTAAGAAAAAATTATTTGAACAGGTTGAAAAATACAGACAACCCGGTTCTTTAATTACTTCCAACACATCTGGTATACCCATTCATTTGATGACGGAAGGTAGAAGTGAAGATTTTAAGTCTCATTTTTGCGGAACGCATTTCTTCAATCCGCCCAGATACTTGAAGTTACTCGAAATAATACCTACTGATTTTACAAACAAGGAAGTAGTTGAGTTCTTCGAGGATTATGGAAAACTTTTCCTCGGCAAAACGACGGTTCTATGTAAAGACACCCCGGCTTTTATTTCAAACCGAATCGGTATCTATGCGATACTAAAAGCCGTACAGTCAATGGAGAAGCTGGGATTGGGTATAGATGAAGTTGATAGGCTCACCGGAACAAGCTATTGGAAGGCCTAAATCAGCTACATTCAGGACTTCAGATATTGTTGGTCTTGACACTTTGATCAAAGTGGCCAACAACCTATACGAATCTCTGGAAAATGATGAGCAACGTGAGATGTTCAAACTTCCTGAAATTATTTATCAACTGGAGAAAAGAAAGTGGCTTGGAGAAAAGACAAAACAGGGTTTTTATAAAAAGACCAGGGACAAGAAGGGGAAAACCGAAATCCTGACACTAGACTTAAAAACTTTAGAATATAAGCCAAAAAAGAAAGTAAAATTTGCCTCAATCGGTGCTTCAAAAGGTACTGACGACTTAAAACAAAAGTTTAAGATCCTGTTTTCCGGAAAGGACAAGGCAACTCAGTTTTACAAAGATTCGTTTTATGGGCTCTTCCAATATATCACACACAGAATCCCTGAGATCACCGATGATCTGTATAAGATTGATGAAGGTGTAAAGGCAGGATTTGGCTGGGAGATGGGTCCATTTGAAACCTGGGATGCCCTTGGCGTGGCAAACACCTTAAAGGAAATGGAAAGTGCTGGCTATATACCTGCCAAGTGGGTTTACAAAATGCTAGAAGAGGGTCAGGATAGTTTCTACGAGATCAAGGACAGTACAAAATTATATTTTGATGTAGCTTCAGGATCAATGAAGGCCATTCCAGGCATGGAATCATTCATTATCCTGGATAATATCAGGGACAACAACCTGATCTGGAATAATGCTGGTTCTTCCATTCTTGATCTTGGTGATGGCATTCTGAACATAGAGTTCCAGTCCAAGATGAATACCATGGGAGGCGAGGTACTTGAAGGAATCCATAAAGCAATAGATCTTGCAGAACAGGATTATAGAGGACTTGTTATTGGAAATCAGGGTCAGAATTTCACAGTTGGGGCAAACCTGGGTGTATTGTTCATGTATGCGATAGAACAGGAATATGAAGAAATCGATGTCATTGTAAATCATTTTCAACAAACCATAATGAGGGCGAGATATTCAAGTATCCCTGTGGTTGTTGCTCCCCATACCCTTACCCTTGGCGGTGGATGCGAGTTAGCCATGCATGCAGATGTAGTACAAGCTGCTGCGGAAACATATATAGGCTTACCTGAAGTTGGTGTTGGTATCATTCCATCAGGAGGTGGCACAAAAGAATTGACTAAAAGGATATCTGATGCCTACCAGCCAGGAGATGTTGAAATGAATGACCTCCAGAATATATTTATGAATATCGGAATGGGAAAAATTGCAACATCGGCCTATGAAGCGATAGATATGAAGATACTAACTCAAAAAGATAGAATAACCATTAATAGTGACAAACTTATTTCGGATGCTAAACAATCAGCAATAAACCTGGCAGATGCAGGCTATTCAATGCCCAATCCCAATCAAAAGATCCGGGTGCAGGGAAAATCAGGGATTGCTCTCGTACTTGCAGGAGTAAATGGCATGCTTATGGGAAATTACATTACTGAGCACGATGCTAAGATCGCAAAAAAAATAGCGAATGTTATGTGTGGTGGAGACCTCTCCTATCCCACTGAAGTTACTGAACAATATTTACTCGATCTTGAACGCGAAGCTTTCCTCTCTTTATGTGGTGAAAAGAAAACGCTGGAAAGAATACAGGCCATTTTACAAGGTCAAAAACCACTTAGAAATTAGTTGAAAAATCAAAATAATGTATTATGGACGCTTATATAGTAGCAGGTTTCAGAACAGCAGTTGGTAAGGCTAAAAAAGGCGGATTTCGATTTACACGCTCGGATGACCTGGCTGCATCTGTTATTAAACACTTGCTGAAATCCATACCCGACCTGGATCCATTGAGGATCGATGACCTGATCGTAGGAAATGCAGTCCCGGAAGCGGAGCAGGGAATTCAGATCGGTAGAATGATCTCACTTCTAAGTCTTCCGAAAGATGTTCCTGGAATGATGATCAACAGGTATTGTGGTTCTGGTATTGAAGCCATAAATATTGCCGCTTCTCGTATCCATGCTGGTATGGCTGATTGTATTATCGCCGGCGGTACAGAAAGCATGTCACTCGTTCCGATGCTGGGCTGGAAAACAGCTTTGAATTATGACATAGCACTTAATAATCCAGACTATTATATTTCCATGGGGCTTACAGCTGAGGAGATAGCGAAAAAATACAATATCTCCAGGGAAGACCAGGATGAATTTGCCTACAACAGTCATATGAAGGCTATAAATGCTTTGCAGACAGGATTATTTAAGGATGAAATCGTTCCTGTTCATGTCACTGAAACTTATCTCAATGAAGATATGAAAAAACAATCCAGAGAATTTACAGTCGAAACTGATGAAGGTCCCAGAAGGGATACAAGCCTGGAAGCACTGGCCAGATTAAAACCTGCTTTCAGTAAAGATGGATCAGTTACTGCCGGGAATTCCTCACAAACCTCTGATGGAGCGGCGTTTGTCATGGTTATGTCTGACAAGCTGATCAAAGAACTTAATTTAAATCCTATTGCGAGAATGGTCAGCTACGCGGTTGCCGGGGTAGAACCAAAAATCATGGGTATAGGCCCCGTCAAAGCCGTTCCAAAAGCTTTGGAAAAAGCAGGACTGAAACTCAATCGACATTGAACAAATAGAGCTTAATGAAGCTTTTGCAGCACAAGCCCTTGGAGTGATCCGAAATCTCGATCTTAATGGAGAAATTGTAAATGTGAATGGCGGGGCAATAGCCTTAGGGCATCCCCTGGGATGTACAGGAGCCAAACTGAGCATCCAGCTTTTTAATGAAATGCGAAGAAGAAACCAGAAATATGGAATGGTTACCGCTTGTGTAGGTGGGGGACAAGGTGTTTCCGGAATTTATGAATTACTGAACTAAATCTTAAAATTATGACAACCCAGTTAAATGAAAGTTTGGTAAAGGGTGGCGAATTTCTTATTAAAGAAACAGCTTCCAAAGATGTTTTCATTCCTGAAGAATGGAGTGAAGAGCAAAATATGATCGCTCAATCATGCAATGATTTCATTGATACTGAAATCTTCCCAAATCTTGATAAAATAGATTCGATGAAACATCCGGACCTGATTCCATCCTTGCTTGAGAAAACCGGACAATTGGGATTTCTTGGTTCGGCTATACCCGAAAAATACGGAGGATTCGGAATGGATTTTAATACTTCCATGCTCATTGCTGAGTCATTTGGGAAAAGTCATTCCTTTGTAGTCGCTTTCCTTGCCCATAGTGGTATCGGGACCTTGCCAATATTATTTTATGGAACTGAAGACCAGAAAGAGAAATACCTGCCGGGATTAGCATCCGGAGAAAGAAAGGCGGCATATTGCCTGACTGAACCTGATGCAGGATCTGATGCCAATGCCGGAAAGACCAGGGCAATGCTTTCGGATGACAGAAAAAATTTTGTTATCAATGGTCAGAAAATGTGGATCACCAACGCCGGATATGCAAACTTGTTTATTGTGTTTGCAAAAATTGAAAATGACAAATCCCTTTCTGCTTTTATTGTCGAGAAAAGCTTTGGTGGTATCACCATGAATGAAGAGGAAAAAAAACTTGGAATTAAAGGGTGCTCTACACGCCAGGTTTTCTTTAACGACTGTAAGGTGCCAATTGAGAATCTCCTGGGCAAGCGGGAAGAAGGCTTTAAAATGGCATTGAACATTTTGAATATTGGCAGGATAGACCTGGGTGCGGCAACCATGGGTGGTTCTAAACTCGCTTTAAAGAATTCCATTCAATATGCAAATGAAAGAAAACAATTTGGTGTGACTATTGGAAACTTCGGCGCTATTAAACATAAGCTGGCAGAAATGGCCACGCAGATCTATGCTACAGAGGCCGCATTGTTCAGGACTGGTCACAACATCGAGAAAGCATCAAAACTATATATGGAAGAGGGGCTTGATGCTGAATCAGCTAAATTGAAAGCAATAGAAGAATTTGCCATCGAATGCGCTATTCTTAAAGTCCATGGAAGTGAAGTCCTGGATTTTGCTGTTGATGAAGCTGTTCAGATTCATGGCGGTATCGGATATTCGGCCGAAGGCCCGGTTGAAAGGGGTTACCGGGATGCGAGGATCAACCGCATTTTTGAGGGCACCAATGAAATAAACCGCCTTGTCACCATTGATATGCTATTGAAAAGGGCGATGAAGGGATCCCTTGACCTTATGGGGCCTACCATGGAAGTCCAGAAGGAATTGACCTCGATTCCAGATTTTGGACATAACGGTGAGGAAAATCTATTTGAAAAAGAGAAGAAAGTTCTGGCCAATTTGAAAAAAACAGGGCTAATGATCGCAGGCGCAGCAGTTCAAAAACTCATGATGAAATTAAAGGACGAACAGGAAATACTTATGAACCTTGCGGATATGCTGATTGAGGGCTATGTTGCTGAATCGGTAATTTTACGCGCAGAAAAGCTTGCCAATTTGAAGGGAATTGATGCAAGTCAAAGACAGATCGATATGGCGAAAATATATTTGCATGCCGCCATTCATAAGATCACCATTGCAGCAAAAGAAGCGATTTATGCATTTTCAGAAGGTGATGAACAGCGAATGTTACTATTAGGTCTAAAAAGATTCACGAAGATCGATCCATTTAACCTGAAGGAGGCACGAAGGAAGATCGCCAATGAATTGTTGAAAAGAAACGATTGTTGTTTCTAGTGAAATTAAATTCTTCAATGATTATAACAAGATTATTTCGACGGATTATTGTCTTATTAGAATCTGCAGAAGTCTGAGTAAATTTAATTTCAGGGACTTCTAAAATGGCTTCCCCCTGGAAAAATTAAAGTTGGAAATTTACCTTGGCAAAAAAAAGAGGCTTTCATATATGAAGCCTCTTACTATATTTTATACAACTTAGTTTATGAAAGTTCCTTTCCTACTTTTTCAAGTAGTTTTTTGGTAGCCTTTATTCCATCATATTCTGATAATTCGGAACCTTCATACTCAATCCCAACATATCCGGTATATCCCGCATCTTTCACTATTTTCATGATCTTCAAATAATCGATATTGGATTCATTTCCATCTGCATCAAAAACATGAGATTTGGCGCTAACACCTTTTGCATAAGGCATGAGGAGTTCCGTTCCTTTGTATTTGTCAAACTCTTCAAGACATAGGCGTTGTCCGTTTTCAAATTTTGTCTTGATGCAGAAATTTCCAAAGTCAGGTAATGTTCCACAATAAGGATTGTTCACTTTTTTCATAACACCGCTTAACCAGTCACCATCTGAAGAGAATCCGCCATGATTTTCAACGATTACACCGATACCTTCTTTTTTCCCATATTCGGAAAGCTTGCTGAGTCCTTCAATCGCTGCTTTTTGAACCTCCTCGTAGGAACCATTGCCGGCTGCATTGACCCTGATCGAATGACAACCCAAGAACTTAGCTGCATCTATCCATTTGTAATGATTTTCAACAGCCGCTTTCCTTTTCTTTTTATCCTGGTCGCCTAAATTTCCCTCACCATCGATCATGATCAGAACAGTAGCCACATCTATATCACTGCATCTTTTCTTTAATTCAGTTAGATATTTTGTGTCTTCTGCTTTGTCTTTGAAAAATTGGTTTACGAACTCTACAGCATGGATGCCAAAATCATTTTTGGCTGTGGCAGGGAAATCGAGGTTATCGAGATCTCCATTACGCAATGTTCTATGTAAAGACCACTCAGCGAGTGAAATTTCAAAGAACATATCTCCATTATTCTTTCCAAATGTTGAAATTCCGGGTAATGCAGAGAAGAATCCTATTCCCGCTGATGCAGTCAAACCTTTCTTGATAAAAGTCCTTCTATTTTTATTGATCATTTTAGCTAAAATTTAGAAATTAATATAAATCATACGTATTATTACCACAAAAAATAATATTGAACCACTAAGTTATATTTTAAATCCATTATTTTCGCTCTGATTTCTGAAATTTAACATTTATGCAGATCCAGGAAGTTAACAATCCAAAACTTGCCAAGGAATTTATAAAGACCGCCATTCCTATATACAAAGATTATCCAAACTGGATCCGTCCGCTCGATCAAGATATTGAAGCAATTTTCAATCCAAAACAAAATA
This sequence comes from uncultured Cytophagales bacterium, assembly GCA_963820995.1. Classification (GTDB taxonomy): domain Bacteria; phylum Bacteroidota; class Bacteroidia; order Cytophagales; family Cyclobacteriaceae; genus JAGTVG01. The sequence continues at coordinate 225,824 of CAWGCL010000002.1, forward strand.
AATATTTCAGGAACGGTGAATGCACACGTTGGATCCTGAAAGATAATAAAGGAAAATCCATAGGCAGAGTGGCCGCTTTTATTAATAAAAAGATTGCCTCAAAAGGGAATGATCAACCTACTGGAGGGATGGGGTTTTTCGAATGCATCAATGATCAGATAGCTGCATTTAAACTCTTTGACCAATGTAAAGAATGGCTTGAGGCACGGGGAATGGAAGCAATGGATGGACCAATAAATTTTGGAGAAAGAAACGAATGGTGGGGATTGCAAGTTGAAGGATTCGACATTGAGCCAAATTACAGATGTAATTATCAGCCACCTTACTATAGGGCCTTGTTCGAGGCTTATGGATTTAAAACATATTTTGAGCAACTGACCTTTGGCAGAAAGATCGTGGGACATATCTCAGAAAGGATGTTTGAAAAAGCGGAGAGAATTGCTGAAAATCCAAAATATACTTTCAGGACTCTTGATTTAAAACAAATTGACAAATACACCGAATATTTTCATACCATATACAATAAAGCCTGGAGCGGCCATAAAGGTGTTCCTGTACTATCTTTACAACAGGCTAGACTTCTGATCAGGCAAATGAGGCCAATTCTTGATCCAAACATCATGTACTTTGGATTTTATGAAGACGATCCAATTGCGTTTTTTATAAACATTCCGGATGTAAATCAGATCTTCAAACACGTAAATGGTAAATTAAACCTAATTGGTAAATTAAAGTTCCTTTATCATAAGTGGCGAAAAACAACCAACAAGATCATAGGTACTGTTTTTGGAGTTGTTCCAGAACATAGATCAAAAGGTGTGGAAGGGGCTATTGTTATTTATGGTCGGGAGGTCTTATTTGAAAAATACAACCGGTATGAGAACCTGGAAATGAATTGGATTGGAGACTTTAATCCCAGAATGGTACATACAGCCCAACAAGTAGGGGTTGAGTTGTATAAGAAGCATATAACCTACCGGAAATTGTTTGATGAAAGCAAACCTTTTAAAAGACACGCAGTATTAAGGTAATACTAACACTGCATCACGTAACTACCCAGCCACTTGATGTTGTTCTTATGCCTGTCAAATACGGATTTTACATTGAGATCGTCAACATGCCCTTCCAAATCAATATAGAAATAATACTTAAATTTTTTCCCTTGTTTGGCAGGCCGGCTTTCAATTTTGGTTAGGTTAATATTCGCATGGTAAAAATCCTGGAGAAAATTTGCCAGACTTCCAGGTCCTTCGGGTAGCCTTGCCAGGATGCTTGTTTTATCCTTCCCGCTTTTATCATTCTTTATATCCTGGGCAATGATCAAAAACCTGGTGAAATTATCCGGGGAATCTTCAATATTATCATATAGTATTGGAAGATTATAGGTTTTTGCTGCTATATGTGAACAGATAGCAGCGGCCTGGGAATCACCCAAAGCAAGCTTTACTGCTTTAGAAGTCGAATTGGTAGGGATCTGCTCAACATTTGAATCACTGAACGTCGAATATAAAAACTTCCTGCACTGCCTGAAGGCAATATCTTTTGAGTAAATCCGGTGTATGTCCTCAACCCTGTCAGAAGTAGTGGCAAAAGCAAAAGTAATGGATAAGGGTATCTCTGCAATTATGTTTAAATCATACAATCCCAGGTTATCAATGGTTTCATTAACTACTCCCTCCTGGTTATTTTCTAATGGAATAATACCATATTTTGCCCTTCCAGCATTAATCGCTTCAAATACTGAAGGAATAGTTGCTAATGGGAGGTATTCACTCATTGCCCCAAACCGGGATTCCGCCGCCTGATGGGTAAAACTGCCTTCAGGACCAAGATATGCGATCTTCTCCGGAAGTTCTATATTCCGGCTTATGGCAAAAATTTCCAGATAAATAGCCTCAACAGCCGCTTTATTTAACTTCCCGGATGCTGATTTGCTAATTTTGCTTAGTCGATCAATAATACTTTTCTCCCGTTCGGGTTTGTATATATTAGTTTTACTTCTTGTTTTGGCTTCTCCAATTTGACGTACAAGATCCATGCGCTTATTGAGATATTCGAGGATCTTATCATCTAACAAATCTATCTGCCGCCTTAGTTCTTCAAGCTTCAAGTTCTTATACGTTTTAATTTCAAAAGCTATTAATATTTTTTAAGAGGCTTGATCCTGCCTAAACCTTTAATTTCAGTATTGAGGTCCTGGGGATCACCTCCATATTTTATGCTTCCAACACCTTCAATCTTGGCATTCAGTTTTTCTGTAACATATACTTCCGCACTACCTAAACCTCCCACAGATACTTCACATTCTTTGCTTTCAAGATCAATAGCTTCCAATTTTCCGGCACCTGTTAAGTTCAACTCCTGATGGCGAACTTCTCCGGCCAAGCTAATTACCCCGGCACCACTTAACACGACTTTCAATTTATCACTATTAATCTTAAGATCAATTACACCTGCCCCTTCCATACCAATTTCAAGATCTTCCGAAACAATAGTCTCTTCATTTTTTATTAATGCAGCGCCCATGGCTCTGATATCCTTTAAGATGAGGTAATTTACAGTGATCCTTATCTTTTTTGTACTGATTAACTTTTTTTCCTGTGATATTTTAAGGATTCCTCCCTCAACCTCCGTGTCAATAAATTTTAACAGGTTTTCATCCGTATTAATTTGCACCAGCGGATCTTTTCCCTCTCTAAGGATTACCTCAAAATTTCCGGCAATCCTGAGTCCAACGAAATCACTTACTGATCGCCTCTCTGTTACGATTTCACCATTTCCTTTTTCAAATTCCTCCAGAAATTCACATTGCACAACCAGCAAGGCAATAACGATAATAAGAATAATATTAAAATATGTCTTCATTAAAAAAAACTTCAAAAACTGAATCTAATAAATTAATCTGTATATTGAAAAAATAAGATTAATGCTAATTTCACTATTTAATTGTGAATATAGAACACTTCAAGTAATTTTGGGACTTTTCATACCAACAATAAAAAATGATTAAAGATCGAACCATATTTGAATTTATCAAAGAAGAGGAACACAGACAGAAGTCTGGCCTTGAATTGATCGCCTCTGAAAATTTTGTCTCAAACCAGGTAATGGAGGCAATGGGAACTGTTCTTACCAATAAATATGCCGAAGGATTGCCCGGTAAAAGGTATTATGGAGGTTGTGAAATTGTTGATAAGATAGAATCTTTGGCAAGGGATCGTGCAAAAGTCCTATTCAATGCCGAGTGGGTAAATGTCCAACCTCATTCCGGAGCTCAGGCAAATGCTGCGGTCATGCTGGCATTAATAAATCCAGGTGACAAAATACTTGGATTCGATCTTTCCCATGGTGGTCATTTAACCCATGGTTCTCCTGTTAATTTCTCCGGGAAACTATACAATCCATCATTTTATGGTGTAAAAGAAGAAACCGGGAGAATTGATTGGGATGAAGTGGAGAAAATTGCTGATATTGAAAAGCCAAAACTGATCATATGTGGAGCCTCGGCATATAGCAGGGAATGGAATTATAAAAAGCTCAGGGAGATAGCTGATAAGCATAATGCATTCTTAATGGCTGATATTGCTCACCCAAGTGGTTTAATAGCCAGAGGATTACTCGATGATCCTATGCCTTATTGCCATGTGGTCACCACAACAACTCACAAAACTTTAAGAGGACCAAGAGGAGGCATGATTTTAATGGGTAAGGATTTTGAAAATCCAATGGGTTTGAAAACACCCAAAGGGAAAACCAGAATGATGTCTTCCCTGCTTGATTCAGGGGTATTCCCAGGAACGCAAGGTGGCCCACTCGAACACGTTATCGCAGCAAAAGCGGTTTCTTTTGAAGAAGCCTTATCTGATGACTATCTAACTTATGTGAAACAAGTCCGGAAAAATGCCCAGGCTATGGCATCTGAATTTTTAGGGAGGGATTATAAGATTATTTCCAACGGAACAGATAACCACTTGATGTTAATAGACTTAAGGTCGAAAGGGTTGACCGGGAAGCAAGCGGAAGATGCACTCATACAAGCTGATATTACTATAAATAAAAATATGGTTCCCTTTGATGACCGATCACCTTTTATTACTTCAGGTATGCGAATTGGCACTGCAGCCGTTACTACCAGAGGCCTTCTTGAATCAGATATGCAGCGTATTGTAGAATTGATTGATAAAGTATTAGCAAATATTGATCATGAAGAAGTAGTTTTGGAGGTCAAAAAAGAAGTAAATAATTGGATGTTGGATTATCCGCTTTTTAAGTAAGGTAAAGTGTCAGAGACGGTAGAAAAAGAGATGTCATTTCTTGACCACCTTGAAGAACTCAGGTGGCATATTGTTAGATCATTGGCGGCTATATTGGTTTTCGCCATAGTTGCATTTGTGGCTAAGAAAATAATATTTCATGACATAATTCTGGGTCCCAGCAGACCAGATTTCTGGACCTATCGAATGCTATGTAAAATTAGCGAGATGATCAACACCAATGTATTATGTATTGAGGAACTTCCATTTATCATACAGAGCCGTCAGATGACAGGTCAGTTTATGATGCACATTACTTCTTCTTTCGTGATTGGCTTGATCATGGCTTTTCCATATGCTTTCTGGGAAATGTGGCGCTTCATTAAGCCTGGATTATACGATAATGAAAAAAATGTAGCCCACGGGGCTGTATTCTTTGTTTCACTATTATTTGGATTGGGCGTTCTGTTTGGGTATTTCGTGGTCTCTCCCATCTCTATTAATTTTTTATCGAACTACCAGTTAGATCCAAGTATCAGCAACGAATTTGACATTATATCTTACGTTGGAACCATATCAATGCTTGTATTGGCCTGTGCTATCATGTTCCAATTACCAATTGTTGTTTACTTCTTAACCAAGGCCGGTATTGTAACTCCCAAAACCCTGACTACTTATAGGAAACATGCCATTATAATTATTCTTGTAGTTTCTGCAATTATTACACCTCCTGATGTGGTCAGTCAGATTTTAATCGCTTTACCTTTGCTGGTTCTCTATCAAATCAGTATTTTTATTTCTAAAACAGTAATTAAAAATGATCCAGATTTAATATTACTAGACGATTAAACAATGGCATACAGGATAGCAATCGGCGGAGATCATGCTGGATTCCAACTCAAGGAAATTATAAAATCCAAGTTGGAGGCTGAAGGTTATTTCCTGGAAGATTTCGGTCCATTTTCTGATCAATCCGTTGATTATCCTGACTTTGTTCACCCTGTTGCGAATTCTGTTGAGAGTGGTGAATATAATTTTGGGATTTTAATCTGTGGAAGTGGAAACGGGGTCGCAATGACCGCCAATAAACATAAAGGTATAAGAGCAGCAGTATGCTGGAACAAAATGTTAGCTAAACTCGCACGTGCTCACAATAATGCCAATGTATTGTGCCTTGCTGGAAGATTTTTAGATGATGAACTTGCCATGGAAATTGCAGAAACCTTCCTTAACACCGGATTCGACGGTGGAAGGCACATTAATAGAATAAAGAAAATTACTGATTTTTAGGTTTAAGGCTATAAACCTGATTACTGCTCTTCGTATACAATCTTGATAACTCAGGAATTCTTGAAATCAGTTCTGGCATGGCAGATCTTTCATCAATAATTTTTTCCGGAAGGTCCTTATTAAAATTCTCAAATATTTTAATAACCGTATTATAATTGTCAATTTGACCGATCTGACGTTCAAGCATAACCCAGGACAAATAAGGTGTTGAAAGATGATTTCCAAAATATTTGCTCGTACCATTCCCCAAGACGAGAAGCCTTTCTCCCTTTTTTTCTTTAAGTGTTATTTCAGATCCTGCATATTGATTTGAATAATCCAGAAAATCATTTCCTTTGATCAGCCCAAAGCTTGAATTATAGTTTTGAAAAACAATTAGCGAAAGGAACACTAAAAAGAAAATCTCAGCAATGACTATTTTTCTTAACATTAAGAATAGATGGGCAATAAAAAAAGCCATTACAGGAATAAGCACTATCAGAATATGGGAAGCTTGATGGTAATCTAAAATCACGATCAGGATCCCAAAAATCACATACAGAAAATAGTATTTCTGCAACCTAACCTGGTAATTAATAAATCTAAGAGATTGCATAACCCTGAAGAAAGAATACATAAGTATTAAACCTGGGATCAGAATTATCCCAAGAATACCCTTCCATGAGATCAAGGCGCTCTCATTTCCAGCCATAAATAAAAAATCAAGATTGAAATAAAATTCATTAAGTTGATTATACCAATAAAATTTCAACCATGTTAGGAAAATTGGAAGAGAAGCACCAAAAACTAGCAATAAATAGCGTCTAACTATTGTATTTGTGAAAAAGATAAGAGCAATTAATACGGGGATTATCAAAACAATATACAATGGATAAAATAATGCGGCTAAACCCGAAAATAGCCCGATCTTTAAAAAATCTTCATCTGCTCTTTTTCTTCCTTCAATTATCCTGAAAGTATAGTTAATCGAAATTAAAACGAATGTTAAACCCATGAGTTGGGGGGAAAGTGTAATATAATCTTCCATTCCCATCATTAGTATAACATATATCAACGAAGGAACATATGTGTTTTGATTATACGCCTTGTATTGAATAAGTCCATAGTTAAATATAACGGCCTGTACGATTACTAATAATAAGCCCAATAACCTGTATATAAGATATCCATTTGGAGTTAATAAGGATAAGAGTCGGTAAACCTGTGCAGATAAGGGGCCTATTGGATAATAAATATCAATATACAATTCTCCTCCATCTAAAAGTTTGGCGCCTACCATATGCCACTCAATCTCAGGTAAGGTAATACTTATGCCGGAAATGAATAATGGTAGCTGAATTATAACAGCTATGAATAGTATTATAAGTATCTTGTAAGGATCGTTTATTTTAAAAAGAGAAAGCAAATCTATTAATACTTTTATTGCAAATGTAGTAAAATCCGGACCTATAATTAATGGCTATATGTTATAATAATTGTTTAATATGATGATATTTGTAAAATATAATGGAAAGTAAAAGACAATTGAAGTTTTCTAAAATGATCCAGAAGGATCTCAGTGACATATTTCATCATGAGATCCCGGACCTTATTGGAAAAGCCTTTATTACTGTTACGCAAGTAAGAATGTCTCCCGACCTGGGTGTGGCAAGAGTATACCTAAGCTTGATGATGGTGGATGATAAACAGGAATTGATTGACCACATTATCGAAAGAAAGGGATATATAAGAAAACTCCTTAGTGATAGGATCGGGAAAAAAGTCCGGGTGATTCCTGACCTGATGTTCTTCCTCGATGATAGCATGGAGTATTCCGAGAACATTGAACGTATCCTGAAAAACCTTGATATCCCCCCAGAATAGAACCATTATATTTTGAACTTATCTTTATTCATAGCCAGGAAATACTTTTTCTCAAAGAAAAAAAGAAATTTCATTAATGTTATTTCATTGATCTCTATGGTTGGTGTTGCAGTTGGGACGATGGCACTGGTGGTTGTCCTATCTGTATTTAACGGATTGGAAGGATTCATCCGGTCACTCTACAGCTCATTTGATCCTGATATAAAAGTAGTCCCACTTCAGGGGAAATCATTTTTGATGGATTCGTTATCATTAAATTTGATCCGAGATCTGGAAGGGATTGAATTTGTTTCTGAAATAATAGAGGATAATGCTTATGTTAAATTCCGTGATGCCGAAATGGTGGTGAAACTAAAAGGGGTAGATCATAATTTTATTAAAAATACCCGTTTAAAAAACAGTATTGTTGAAGGCAACCTTGTTTTAGAAGATGACAAGATCCCGTATGCGGTGATTGGTCGGGGTATACAGTATACTTTGAATATTACTGACCTGGGTGATTTTTATCCTTTGCAATTTTATTACCCTAAAAAGAGAAGAGGAAGTTCAATTAATCCTGCTCAATTAACAAATAGAAGAAATATTAATATTGGTGGCATTTTTGCAATAGAGAAACAATTTGACATGAATTATATTCTGGTTCCTATCAGATTTGCAAGCCAGTTGATGGATTATGGGATGAAGAGAACAGCACTGGAAATAAATATCAAAGAGGATGCAGACCAGGACAGGATCATTTCTGAAATCAGCAAAATTATTGGGAATTCGTTTAATGTTCTTGACAGCGATGAACAACACTCCTCTTTAATTACAGCCATCAAAATAGAGAAACTATTTGTATTCATTACCTTTTCATTTATTATAGCTGTTGCGGCAATTAACATTTTCTTTGCCCTTACAATGTTGGCCATTGAGAAGAAGAAAGATATTGCCGTATTGTATGCTATGGGATCAGGAAGGGCACTTGTTAGGTCTATTTTCCTTCATGAAGGGGCAATCATATCCTTTAGCGGAGCGATAATTGGAATGGCCCTGGGTATAATACTCTGTTTTATACAGCAGCAATTTGGGATAATTTCTATGGGAGTCGACACATCGGTAATTGATGCTTATCCGGTTGAAATGAAATTAAATGATTTTTTGTTTTCATCAGCCAGTATAATATTGATTACTCTGGCGTTTTCCTCAAGACCAGCTTTTATTGCTTCCCGGTCTTCCGTTATAGATCAATTATAATTATTTAATTCTTCCTTTCACCATGGCGGTTTTATAAAATGAAATAAATTTGCATTGTTCTGCATATGAAAAAAATTTTGTTTGTCATACTATTATTTTTAACATCTCCCCTGATGGCACAGTGGAATGTTGGCCTCAAAGGTGGTGTTAACATTACCTGGATAAATTATGATGCGAGATTTAATCAGAAAATCGTTGAGCAAGATTTTAAAATGGGCTATATGGGTGGATTGACTTTTCAATATTTCAATCAACCTAATATAGGGATCCAAATGGAAGTTCTGTATATTCAGAAAGGATTTAAAACTAAATTAGATACGCTGGAAAATATTCAATACGAAAGAACAATTGATTATTTATCCATACCCATGTTGATGCACGCATATATTGGGAAAAAGAAATTCAATATGAGTATAATGCTTGGCCCCTATATCAGTTATGCTCTTTCTTCAAATGAGATATATACAGAAGATAATGAAAGCGATCGACAGGATTACGAGTGGAATAGAGAAATTGACAATCGGTTTGAATTTGGATTACAGGTTGGCCTGGGATTTCGAAATACATTTAACTTTGGGGTCATTGAACTGGAAGGAATGTACTCATTTGGTTTGACCAGCATTTATAAATGGGGAGCTGTTAATAGTAATCCGGATAAAGATATTTTTTTCCCTATTCCTGAACAGGTACAAAACCAGGGAATACAAATTACACTGTCATATTACAGGTCTTTTGGAAAAGTGCCAGAAAAGAAATAATTCTTAAGATTTAACCAAATCCATAAGGTATCTCCCATACCCGCTTTTAAGTAAAGGTTTTGCAAGTTTTGCTAATTGTTGCGAGGATATGAAACCCATCCTGTAAGCCGCTTCCTCAATACATCCAATTTTCAATCCCTGACGGTCTTCAATAACCTGCACAAAATTAGAAGCCTGAATTAGAGATTCAAAAGTACCGGTATCCAACCAGGCTGTACCACGATCCAATATGCCAACAGATAGTTTCTCCCTTCTAAGATAATTCTTGTTAACATCTGTAATTTCCAATTCCCCTCTGGGAGAAGGTTTCAATTCCTTAGATATGCGGACTACCTCATTATCATAAAAATACAAACCCGGTACTGCATAATTCGATTTGGGGGAAACCGGTTTTTCTGCAATTGAAATGGCCTTGTTCTGATCATCAAATTCTACAACCCCATATCTTTCCGGATCTTTAACATGATAGGCAAAAACTACACCTCCATCCGGATCATTGTGTTTCTGTAAAATTTCAGATAGTCCAGTACCGTAAAATATATTATCACCGAGAATAAGCGCACAGGCATCGTCTTTTATGAATGATTCTCCAATAATGAAGGCCTGGGCTAATCCTTCTGGGTTTTCCTGTACTGCATATTGAAATTCACAACCAAACTGAGTCCCATCTCCCAACAGTTTTTTAAATAAAGGTAAATCATGCGGTGTCGAAATGATCAGTATCTCCCTTATTCCAGCCATCATTAATACTGAAAGGGGATAATAAACCATAGGTTTATCATATATTGGCATCAGTTGTTTACTTATAGCTATGGTTATAGGATGTAACCGCGTACCTGATCCACCTGCTAAGACTATACCTTTCATAAGCTATATTTTATAATAAGATTTATAATAATCCTGATAGTTACCTGAAGTGACATTTTCTAACCATAAGGGATTATGTAAATACCACTCTACGGTATTCTCAAGTCCCTTTTCAAATGTAAAGGATGGCTTCCACCCAAGTTGATCAGTTATTTTTGAGGCATCTATGGCATACCTCATATCGTGCCCCGCCCTGTCTTTCACATAAGTAATCAATTGTTCTGAGGTACCTTTGGATCTGCCCAATTTTTCATCCATTATTTCACAGAGTAGTTGAATAAGATCCAGATTTTTCCACTCATTGCCACCACCGATATTGTACGTATCTCCAATTTTGCCTTTAAAAAAAACAACATCGATCGCTTTAGCGTGATCTTCAACATATAACCAATCACGGATATTTTCCCCTTTCCCATATACGGGTATGGCTTGATTGTTCTTAATATTATTAATACATAATGGAATTAACTTCTCTGGAAATTGATAGGGTCCGTAATTGTTTGAACAATTTGAAATAACTATTGGTAGATTATAGGTATTATTATAGGCCCTGACAAAGTGATCAGAGCTCGCTTTTGATGCGGAGTACGGTGACTGCGGATCATAAGCTGTCGTTTCAACAAAATATCCCGCATCATCAAGGGATCCATATACTTCGTCTGTAGAGATGTGGTAAAACCGCTGACTATCAAACTCTTTCCAGGTTTTCCTTACAGCATCCAATAGATTTACCGTGCCAAAAATATTTGTATTTAGAAATTCAAGAGGATTTTTAATTGACCGATCAACGTGAGATTCTGCTGCAAGATGAATTACGGCATCAAACAATTTTTCATTAAATAATTCAAAAATAAACTTCCGGTCTGTTATGTCACCTTTTATAAAGGTATAATTCTTCTTGCCTTCTATGTCGCGTAAGTTTTCTAAATTTCCGGCATACGTCAATTTATCAAGATTATAAATTTCAATGCCCGGGTATTTATTTACAAATAATCTGACAACATGCGAGCCTATAAATCCGGCACCTCCTGTTATAAGGATCTTCTTATGCATATGAAGGAATTCATTTCTTTATGTAATCATTAAAATTATTATGATTGCTTTGAACTAAAGCTTCTTTTGGCAGGGACTTGAAATAATCATAGGTAATCTTCAAGCCTTCTCTCCTGCTGACCATAGGTTCCCAGTTTAATAACTTCCTGGCCAAAGAAATATCCGGCCTTCTTCTTGCGGGATCATCTTTAGGCAATGGCTTATATATGATATTTAGATCTGTCCCGGTCAGAGATCGGATTTCTTCAACAAACTCCTTAATTGTAATTTCATCAGGATTGCCAATATTTACCGGATTTACATAATCGCTCATCAATAACCTATATATCCCTTCAATAAGGTCCTCAACAAAGCAGAATGACCTTGTTTGAGAACCATCCCCGAAAACTGTGAAATCTTCTCCCCTCAGAGCCTGGCCTATAAATGCGGGCAATGCTCTGCCGTCATTTAACCTCATCCTCGGACCATAGGTATTGAAAATTCGAACGATCCGGATATCTATCCCGTGAAATGTATGGTATGCCATTGTTATTGTTTCCTGAAACCTTTTGGCTTCATCATAAACACCCCTGGGTCCGACCGGATTCACGTTTCCCCAATAATCTTCTCTTTGAGGATGAACCAGTGGATCACCATAAATTTCAGATGTGGAAGCAACGAGTATAGTTGCATTTTTGGCCTTAGCGAGTCCAAGTAAATTATGTGTTCCCAGGGAACCTACCTTTAAGGTTTGAATAGGTATTTTTAAATAATCAATTGGTGAGGCAGGGGAGGCAAAATGGAGGATATAATCAAGTTTACCAGGCACATGAACAAAGGAGGAGACATCATGCTCGTAAAAAACAAATTCTTTCAATTTGAATAAATGCTCTATGTTCCTGAGATCTCCGGTTATCAGGTTATCCATACCGATCACTTCATATCCCTCGTGGATAAACCTGTCACATAAGTGTGAACCAAGAAAGCCAGCAGCTCCTGTTACCAATACTCTTTTTTTAGTCATGAATCTCTTTTCTTCCTATGCTAATATAATTAAATCCATATTTTCTCATGGTATCAAGCTCATATAAATTCCGTCCATCAAATATCACTCTGTTTTTCATAAGTGATTTCATCCTGTCAAACTGTGGGGTTCTGAAAACCGGCCATTCAGTAACTATTAACAATGCATCTGCATCCTTCAAGGCCTCATATTCATCCTTACAAACAACTACATTGGGTAGCGATAAATTTATTACATTCTCAGCAGCCTCTGGATCATAAGCTTTGATCAGTGCCCCTTCATTGACCAATTCTTGAATATTTGCAAGTGAAGGTGCTTCCCGAATATCGTCTGTGTAGGGTTTAAAGGCTAATCCCCAAACAGCAATCGTCTTTTCTTTCAGGTCCTGTTTAAAATATGTTTTTATTTTTTGGATAAGCTTGATTTTTTGGCTTTCATTTATTGACATAACAGCATTCAGGATCTTAAAATCGTAATTTGCTTCATCAGCTGTTTTAGCCAAAGCCTGCACATCCTTGGGGAAACAACTACCACCATAACCAATACCGGCAAAAAGGAATCTCTTCCCAATTCTACTATCGGTTCCAATACCCTTTCTGACCATATCTACATCGGCACCTAATATCTCGCAAAGATTGGCTATTTCATTCATAAATGTAATTTTTGTCGCCAGAAATGAATTTGCAGCATATTTGGTCATTTCTGCAGATCTTTCATCCATGATCAATACTGGGTTACCCTGTCTGACAAGTGGTGCATATAATTCTTTCATTATATCAGCAGCTTTTTCAGAGGAAGTACCAATGACAACACGATCCGGTTTCATAAAATCATCTACAGCAACTCCTTCCCTTAAAAACTCCGGATTAGAAACTACATCGAATTCAAAATTGGCCTTTTGGGATACAGTATTTCTAACCAGTTCTGTCGTACCAACAGGTACCGTAGATTTATTAACTATAATTGTATATTCTGATATTAAAGATCCAAGTTTTCCAGCCACATCTATCACGTAATTCAGGTCAGCTGATCCATCTTCATTTGGTGGTGTTGGCAATGCCAGAAAAATAACCGTTGATCCTTTTATACCTTCTGCTAAATTTGTAGTAAATTTCAACCTGCCTTCCCGCTGATTCCTTTGAAAAAGAACCTCCAGACCAGGTTCATATATTGGAATTTTACCACTCCTGAGGCTATCCATTTTCCTCTTATTTATATCTATGCAGGTCACATAATTTCCCGTTTCAGCAAAACAGGTCCCGGTAACTAATCCGACATAACCGGTTCCAATTATTGAAATCTTCATATAATTATAATTTTAATAGTAAAAGTAATATTTTTGCGCGAATAATAAAGCTTTTTACCATTTTATTTACCTTAAGATGAAGAATACACTTGTAAGGAATTTTCCTTTATTTATTTTTGATTTCAGATAAGTTCATTACCTTTGCAGTCCGTTTCTGAATAAAAGTAAAAGAATGATTATAATAAACGTTAAAGAAAACGAATCGATTGACAAGGCTCTGAAAAGATTCAAAAAGAAATTTGAAAGAACTGGAGTACTTAAGGAAGTACGTGCAAGGTCTTTTTATGAGAAGCCAAGCATTAAAAAAAGGGCTGTTCGCATAAAAGCTGCATACAGGCAAAAAATGCAAACTCAAGAAAGTCAATAATCCTTTACTTTTCGCAAAAAAATCATTAAGTTAGTTTTCCGTTGAATGGTGGGAATATACTTGATGGTAAATTCATTTCTTAAATATCTGCAGTACGAAAAAAGATACAGTCAGCATACCATCACATCCTATAGTACTGACCTCGAACAATTTAGTAAGTTCATAATATTCCATTATTCCGGTACAAAAATTGAAGAAGCTGATCATAAAATAATAAGGGAATGGCTCGTTTCCCTGATGGAAGAAAATAATAATCCAAGATCCATAAATCGTAAAATTGCTTCCTTAAGGTCTTATTATAAATTTCTTTTAAAACAACAACTGATTGAACGTGATCCTACACTGAAAATCAGGATTCTGAAATCCCCAAAAAATATTCCGCAATTTGTGAAAGAAGTAGATATAATCCGCATTCTGGATGAACACGATTACGGAGAAGGCTTTGAGGGCATAAGAGATAAATTGTTATTAGAGTTATTGTATGGCACAGGGATTCGGCTTGCTGAACTAATTAATATTAAGGAAAATGACATTAATTATTATGATGAATCTATAAAAGTGTTAGGTAAGCGGAACAAGGAAAGAATCATTCCCTTATCAAAGGAACTGATAATCCTGATAAAAAAATATAATACAGAAAAAAGAAAGAATTTCGCCACAAACGAAATTGATCATATTATCGTTACTAATAAAGGGAGCAAATGCTATCCTATGATGGTTTATCGCACAGTGAAAAAATATCTAGATATTTTTACTACAATTGATAAAAGAAGCCCTCATATTTTAAGGCATACATTTGCAACCCATTTGTTAAATAAAGGTGCTGAGTTAAATGCCGTAAAGGATTTATTGGGTCATACCAGTCTGGCTGCGACTCAGGTTTATACACATAATTCGCTTGAAAAACTTAAAAAGGTGTTTGATCAAGCACATCCAAAAGCTTAGTTTAATTATTAAATTAATTGGTTATGAAGGTACAAATGCAATCTGTCCGGTTTGACGCTGACAAAAAACTTCTTGATTACATTCAAAAAAGAGTAGATAAACTCGACCGAATTTATGAAAGAATTACAGATGGTGAAGTTATCATGCGCGTAGAAAAGAATGATCACAGCATGAACAAAACGATTGAATTTAAAATTAACATCCCCGGAGAACAGCTTTTCGTAAAAGAAAAATCCAGAACTTTCGAAGCTGCCACCGATAAAGCTATTGAAGCATTGAAACGCCAGCTTAAGAAGTATAAAAATAAAAAAATTGGACGATAAAATTGCCTATAAATCTGTCTGCCATAGTAAGTTGGCAGGCAGATTATACTATTTCAGACCAAACGCTTTCTTTACCTTATCTACATAATCCAGTTTTTCCCAGGTAAATAACTCTACTTCGATCTCCTTTTTTTCGATGATGCCATTGTTGGGCCTCTCAAAACTCTTTTTGACAACTTTTGGTTCCCGTCCCATATGGCCATAGGCAGCCGTCTCCTGGTAAATAGGATTTCTTAGTTTTAAATTTTTTTCTATCATTCCAGGACGAAGATCAAAAATTTGCTGGATCTTTTCAGCTATATTACCATCATTCTCTTTCACATGGCCTGTACCATATGTGTCGACAAAAACGCCCATAGGTTTAGCGACGCCGATGGCATAAGATAATTGTACCAGAATTTGATCCGCAACACCAGCAGCCACCAGGTTTTTTGCAATATGCCTTGTAGCATAGGCGGCTGACCTGTCTACCTTACTTGGATCCTTACCTGAAAATGCACCTCCACCATGTGCTCCCTTACCACCATATGTATCCACAATGATCTTTCTTCCCGTCAAACCGGTATCACCATGAGGCCCCCCGATAACAAACTTTCCTGTCGGGTTTACAAAGTAATTGATATCATTACTAAACAGTTTTTTGATATCAGCAGGCAAATTTTTCATTACCCTGGGAATAAGTATATTAATAATATCATGTTTGATTTGACCACACATTTCTTCATCAGCTCTGACTTGAGCGGCATTTGTATTATCAATAGGCTTGATGAATTCATCATGTTGAGTAGATACTACGATGGTATCAATTCTGATAGGTTTATGATCATCAGAATATTCTATTGTGACCTGGGATTTTGCATCAGGCCTGAGATACTTAATTTCGTTATTTTCCCTTCGGAGCTTGGCCAACTCAATGAGTAAATCATGGGCAAGCGCGATGGGTAAAGGCATATAATTCTTGGTCTCCCTGGTGGCAAAACCAAACATCATACCCTGATCTCCAGCACCCTGTTCTTCTTCTTTTCCCTTTTCCACACCCCGGTTAATATCTGAGGATTGTTCATGAATAGCAGAAAGAATACCACAGGAATCCCCTTCAAACATATAATCGCTCTTCGTATAGCCAATCTTATTAATTACATTTCTTGCAATCTGTTGAACATCCAGATAGGTGTTGGCTTTTACTTCTCCAGCCAAAACGACCTGTCCGGTAGTTACCAGGGTTTCGCAAGCTACTTTGGAACCAGGATCAAATGCTAAAAAATTGTCGACCAACGCATCCGAAATCTGGTCAGATACTTTATCAGGATGGCCTTCAGAAACTGATTCAGATGTAAATAAATAAGACATAATATGGATTTTTTTTGATTGGCAAAAATATAACTTAATCACATTAAATGTATACTGGAATAAAAGAATAAATTGTATGGTTTTTATTTTTACTATATTTAATCGTTCTTAGAATGAAAAATTAAATGCAGCCATGAGTTCCTTTGAAAACATTCTGTTACACACTGAAGATCAAGTAGCCACCCTGACGATTAACAGACCTGAAAAGCTTAATGCCCTAAATAAAGATACCCTTTTAGAGATAAAATGTGCCTTTCAAAAGATATGCCTGGATGAAAATATAAAGGCATTGATAATTACTGGTTCTGGAGAAAAGGCATTTGTGGCCGGCGCCGATATTAATGAGATTGCTGCGCTTGATGAGTCTAATGCAAGATCATTTTCAGAGAATGGCCAGGAGATCTTCAGTCTAATAGAGAATTCTGGAAAACCAGTGATCGGAGCAATTAATGGATATGCCTTAGGAGGTGGTTGTGAATTGGCTTTGTCATGCCACCTTCGAATAGCATCACTTAATGCCCAATTAGGATTGCCCGAAGCCTCCCTGGGAATATTACCAGCATTTGGAGGTACACAGCGATTAACACGTTTAATAGGTAAAGGTCTGGCCCTCGAAATGATGTTCACCGGAAATATGATCTCTGCAGAAAGAGGAAAAGAAATAGGTCTTGTCAACCAGATTGTTAATCATCCATCAGAACTTATCCCCGCTTGTAAAAAAATTATAAATAAAATTCTCAGGAATGCACCGCTATCTATTGGCAAGATAATATCAGCCTCAAATGCAGCCTATTCTAAAGACGGATATCTGGTAGAAACAGATTGTTTTGCTGATCTAATTAAAACCGATGATTTTATTGAAGGGACAAAAGCTTTTATCGAGAAGAGATCCCCGCAATTTAATGGATCGTAAAGCTTTTAATTAATGGGCAGATTAACATCTCTGGTTAAAGAAACCGCAATTTATGGGGTATCCAGCATCCTTGGCAGAATGCTTAACTGGCTTCTGGTTCCTCTATATACTCAATATCTGCTTCCAGCCGAATACGGGATTGTTACTGAACTTTATGCTTACGCAGCTTTCCTGCTGATTATATATACCTACGGTATGGAAACTGCTTTTTTCAGGTTTACCAATAAATTGGAAAATAAAAGACAATTTATCCTGAATCAGTCACAGGCATCTGTTCTGGTCTCCAGTATTCTTTTTTCAACATTTTTGATCTTGTTTTCGACACCTCTTATAAACTATCTTGAATATCCCGGGAAAGAAAAATACATAATCTGGTTCAGTTTAATTCTTGCAATTGATGCTATTGTAGCCATTCCCTTCGCAAATCTTAGACTACAGCAGAAAGCCAAAAAGTTTGCCTGGATCAAACTTGTCAATATATTTCTTAACATCGGATTCAACCTGTTTTTTATTGTTTTATGTACTTATGTTGTGAGTAAATCGCAGGAATCATCATTTAAGAATTTAATTACACACTTTTTTGATCAGAACGAGCTGGTAGATTATATTTTCATTTCCAACCTTATCGCCAGCGGGGCAATGCTTCTTATATTTTTAAAAGAAATAATTAAAATTCGCATTAAGTTAAACTGGAGTTTACTTTCGGAAATGTACAGGTACGCTTTCCCAATCATGATCATGAGCCTGGCGGGTGTAACAAATGAAATGCTCTCCAGAGCCGTCCTGAAGAAATGGTTGCCGGAAGGATTTTACCCTGGATACTCAAACCAGGCGGCTTTAGGGATTTTCGGTGCTGCTTATAAATTATCAGTTTTTATGACACTTTCTATTCAGGCATTCCGGTATGCAGCAGAACCATTCTTTTTCTCAAGGGTTAACGACAAAGACTCCAGGGATTTGTTCAGTTCGGTTATGTTCTGGTTCATAATATTCGGATCTTTCATATTGGTGGCTATTGTACTTAATCTGGACATAATTGGATTTCTGTTTCTAAGAAATGAAGCATATTGGGACGGACTGATTGTAGTTCCTATTTTACTTCTTGCCAATTTATTCCTTGGGATATATTATAATCTTTCTATCTGGTTCAAATTAACCGATAAGACATATTATGGTACCTTGATTTCGGTAAGCGGCGCAGTGCTCACCATCATATTAAATTACATTTTTATCCCTATCTGGGGCTACCTGGGAAGTTCACTAGCTACCCTTGCTTGCTATTTTTCAATGGTGGTATTTTCTTACTTTTTTGGGAAAAAACACTATCCGGTACCATACAAAATAGGAAAATATCTGTTCTATATTATACTGGCTCTAGTATTAACCTATTTGGGCTATAATAAGCCTGAAGATTATACAATAAAGTTTAAACTCTATCAGTTTACATTAATACTGTTGTATGTCATCATTGTGGCACTTATGGAAAGAAGGCAATTGGGATCCTTATTTAAGAAAAAAAGGAATGAAAGTTAAAATCGTTAATAAATCAAATAATCCAACTCCACAATATCAGACAAAATTATCTGCTGGTATGGACATACATGCCTTTGTCGAAAAAGACATCTATATTAAACCCCTACAGCGGATATTGGTCCCAACTGGTTTGTATTTTGAATTACCTCCGGGATATGAAGCTCAGGTAAGACCCAGAAGCGGACTGGCAGCAAAAGATGGAATTACAGTATTAAATACTCCCGGGACAATTGATGCAGATTATCAGGGGTGAGATTAAAGTTATCCTTATAAATCTTTCAAATGAAGAGTTTACCGTTAAGAATGGGGACAGAATCGCGCAGGTTATAGTGAGTAAATTTGAAAAAGTGGAATGGGAAAAAGTGGAAGAACTTAAGGAATCAGGAAGGGAAGCAGGAGGATTTGGAAGTACTGGGACCTGATTCTTGCATTTTCTTTTAAACTGATAAATTGATTTAAATTTAATATTCTAATTAGTAAAGGTTAATTTTGTGTGTTCAAAAAAAAACGAAACCATTAAATCATTTAACATAGTTCCCCTCAGGAATACCTTCATGTATAGTTTTATTCGGAAAATATTACCTATTCTTTTATTGGGAATATCTTTAACATTCCTGGATTATACTGACGGTTATGCGCAAAGGTCAAAAAAGAAAAAAAAGAAAAAACAAGAAGAACAGGTTGATGGAAATGTAAATAACCTCAGACTGGCTGAACAATTTTTTACAGAGGGTGAAAAATATTTTATTCTTGAAGATTATACAAAAGCCCTTGTTTTTTTTCAGAAATCACTGGAACTGGATCCTGGAAATGCAGCTATTAATTTTAAAATATCTGAAATTTACAATATAAATAATGATCTTGATAATGCATTGATCCATGCCCTGGAAGCTGTCCGGCTCCAGGACGACAATAAATATTACTTCTTATTATTAGCTGAAATCTATAAAAAACAGTCAGATTATGAGAAAGCGGCTGAAGTATATGAACAGCTCGTTGAACATATTCCGGGAACGGAAGAGTATCTGATCGAAACAGCTACTTTGTATATCTATTTGAATAAAATTGATGACGCATTGCGTTGTTATCGCAGGGTCGAGGATAAATTTGGAATTAATGATCAGGTTTCTATTCAGATACAAAATATACTTTTAAAACAGAATAAACTGGATGAGGTTATAATAGAAAGCAAGAAACTTATTGAAGCTTTTCCGGATAGACCAGAATACGTTGCAAACCTAGCAAACAAGTATATTGCTAACGATTTGTATGATGAAGCTACCGAATTGCTGGAAAATTCCATTGAAGATTTTCCCGACAATCCAATGTTGTTAAGCCAGTTGGCTGAGGTTTATAGAAAAACAGGACGGGTTGAAGAATCCAAGGAAATTGTAGAGGTCATTTTTGAGGACCCTAATTATAAACTTCAAGGAAAAATTCAATTTTTAGCTGCATATTTTGGAAAAGAACTATCTGATTCCGAAAAGGAGTATGTTATTGAATTAGGCAAAAAGATCATCAACTATCATCCAAATGAACCGGATGCATATGCTATTTTCGGAGATCTTTATCAGAGCCTGGGGGAACCCGAGGAAGCAAGAATAATGTATATGAAATCCCTGGAACTGAATCCATCCAATTTAAATGCATGGCAGAATGTCCTTGATTATGAATTCAGAACCAGTGAGTTTGATAGCGTTATAGTCCATTCTGAAAAGGCTATAACATATTTCCCCAACCAATCTTTGCTTTACTTTTATGGCGGAACGGCATATCTAAGTAAAAACGAATACAAAAAAGCAGTTCAAATGCTTGAGCCGGGAAAAAAATACTCGTCATCAAACCTTCAGCTGCTTGCCTTATTCAATGGCCAATTGGGCGACGCCTACAACGGCATGGAAGATTATGAGCAATCTAACAAGGCCTATGAAGCAGCACTTGATTATGACCCGGATAATGACCATGTATTAAATAATTATAGCTATTTTCTATCCTTAAGAAAAGAAAAGTTAGACCTTGCCGAAAAAATGTCCAGCAAATTAGTAGAAAGAAATCCTGAAGATCCAACTTATCTTGACACATATGCCTGGGTTTTGTATAATCGTGGCAAATATGATGATGCTAAAAAATATATAGAAAAGGCTATCGAATTTGATCAAACTGGCAGTGGTACCCTTGTAGAACATTATGGTGATATTTTATTTAAACTTGGAGAAGTAAATGAGGCAGTGAAACAATGGGAAAAGGCCAAACAACTAAATGATACGACTGATCTCCTAGATAAGAAAATAGCCGACCGAAAATTGTATGAATAAACGCATTCTCCTATTTACCTCCCTGATCTTTCTCTTCACATCATGTAAAAAAGATTTGTTCCAATTAAATTATTCTGATAAAAAACGGCTTAAAATTGAGGAACTAGATTTCGAATATCTTCAGGCTAAATCCAAAATTAAGTACGACGATGGAATTCAGAATTTTAACGCCAATGCCACTATACGCATCAGGCAGGACAGCTTAATCTGGATCTCAATATCCTCAACGGGTGTCGAAGCGATTAGGTCAATAATTCAGAAAGATTCAATTTTTGTTATTGATAGAATAAACAAGGAATACAGGGAATTTAGTTTTGATTCTTTACAAAGGGCGTATAATATCCCGATAGATTACCATATGGTTCAGTCGGTATTGATTGGCAATCTCATTAAAACAAGAAAAAACAATGACAAAGTACTAAAAAATGATGATTTCTTTATTTTAAAACAAAATTCTGGCAATCTGACCATCGATAACTTTGTGAATAAAAAAACCATGAAAATCGAAAGAGTCAAAGTAAGGGAAACTCCATCAGAAAGTAATATGGAAATAAAATACGAAGATTTTCAAATGACGAATGAAATTCTCATCCCTTACAAAAATTCAGTATTTTTGACTTATAATAGGAATAATTCAGAATTAGTATCACATTTAAATATTAATTTCAGCCGTGTAGCAATTAATGAAAAGAAAATAAAGTTCCCATTTAATATTCCAAACAGGTATGTGTCCAAAGAATAAGTGGATTTATTTAATATATGGACTATTACTTTTTTTTCCTCTTTTTGCTTTCCCGCAAAAATCAAAATCACAGCTTGAACAGGAAAAAAGAAATGCGATTGATAAGCTAAAAGAAGCACAAAAGATCCTTGAAGAGACTGAAAAAAAGAAGGAAGTAAGTGTAGGCCAATTGAATGCATTAAATCAACAGATCGTTGCAAGTCAGAGTATAATAAATTCCATTAGCGGTGAGATAACAATTTATAATAATGAACTTCTTGAATTGAATGAAGTAATTGAATCTCTTGAAGATGATCTAGATCATCTGAAAAAGGAATATGCAACCATGGTGTATGCTTCTTACAAAGCTAGTTTCGGATTCAGGAATATTCTGTTTATTTTCTCTGCAGAAACTTTCAATCAACTTCTTCTCAGAGCCAGGTATATGGATCAATATACTGAAGCCCGAAAAAGGCAATTATCTCTTATTCAAGATGTTAGAATATCCCTTCAGGATCAGATCGCCACTCTTGAAACTAAAAAACTGGAGAAAGACCAGCTGCTTAACCAGGAAGTAACACAAAACAAAAGCCTGGTTACACTTAGAAAAAAACAAAACACGCTGATCACCTCTTTAAGTAAAAAAGAGTCTGACATAAAAAAAGAATTGCAGGATAGAAAGAAAGCGATAGCCCGTCTTGACAAACTAATTGCGGACATTGTAACAGCTGAGATAAAAGCTTCATCGAAGGGTAAGTCAAGTACTGAAATTGAAATGAATGCCACTGAGACAGCTTTGTCCAAGGCCTTTGAAAATAATTATTCCAAATTACAATGGCCGGTCTCAACTGGTTTTATTTCTGCAAAATTTGGAACAAATCCCCACCCGGTTTATAAAAGACTGAAAGTCCCAAACGATGGTATTGATATTCAAACCAATGAAAACCAGGAAGTTCGCTCCGTATTTGAAGGGGAAGTAAAAAGAGTCGCGGTTGTACCAGGACATATGAGGTATGTTGTCTTAATTCAGCATGGTGATTATTTTACAGTGTATGCCAAACTAAAACAAGTTTTCGTAGGACAAGGCGACAGGGTAAATGCTAATCAGCGGATCGGAGTAGTAAATACTGATAGAAATGGGACCTCTGAAGTTCAGTTCCAGATCTGGAAAAACACCCAGAAATTGAACCCTGAAAACTGGATCGCGAAGAAATAAATATTTAATGTATTTGATTTGAATTTGAGAGAATGCGAATATTAGCTATATTTACATTCTAATTTTTATGTGAATGATGGAAATGTTAGGATACATACTATTATTTGGGATGCCAGGTGGCCCGGAGTGGCTTATCATAATCCTATTTGTAATCATATTTTTTGGTGCTAAGAAAATACCTGAATTGGCAAGAGGTCTTGGAAAGGGCATCAGAGAATTTAAGGATGCAACAAAGGGTGTTAAAGATGAGATCGAGGAAGGCATCAAATCAACCGATAAGGAAGTAAAAAAAGCTACTGAGGATTGAGAAAATACAATTCCCTAAAGGATATTAAAAATGATATCCGGGAAGGTATTATCGATTGCACCCAGCTGGTTGAACATTACCTTAAAAATATTAAGGATAAAGCTTACCTAAATGCCTTCTTAGAAGTCTACGGAGACGAAGCAAGAGAACAAGCGTTATCAGTTGATCAAAAAATCCGTGCGGGTGATGCCGGTAAATTGGCTGGAATGGTAATAGGGATTAAAGATGTCCTATGTTATAAAGATCATTCCCTCCAATGTTCAAGTCGCATTTTAAACGGATTTAAATCTCAGTTTACCGCCACAGCTGTACAAAGACTCATTGATGAAGATGTGATTATCATCGGAAGAATCAATTGTGATGAATTTGCTATGGGATCCAGCAATGAGAATTCAGCATTCGGTCCTGTAAAAAACGAAATCGATCCTGAAAGGGTACCCGGTGGGTCTTCCGGGGGTAGTGCTGTCGCTGTCCAGGCAGACATGTGCCTCGCTGCCTTAGGTACTGACACCGGAGGATCTGTCAGACAACCAGCAGCTTTTTGTGGGATAATAGGTTTGAAACCCACTTATTCACGCATATCAAGATACGGCCTTACGGCTTATGCATCCTCATTTGATACGATTGGAATACTTACCACGGATGTATATGACAATGCCCTGTTACTTGAACTAATGGCAGGAAAGGATGAATATGACAGTACGGTCTCAAAAAATCCAGTTCCGGAATATTCTCAAAATCTAAATTTCAAGGGAAAGGCTAAAATTGCATATATCAAGGAAACACTTGAAGATCCACGCATTGATTCAGAAATCAAAGAAAGAATAAAAGATGTTCTGGATTTTCTTAAAAATGAAGGACATAATGTAGATGCAATAGAATATCCACATCTGGATTTCGTTTTACCTACGTATTACATTTTGACAACCGCTGAGGCAAGTTCTAACCTCTCCAGGTATGATGGTGTAAAGTACGGCTATAGAAGTCCAAATACTGTCGATCTTGAATCGATGTATAAGAAATCACGGTCTGAAGGTTTTGGAGAGGAGGTACAGAGGCGTATTTTATTAGGAACTTTTATTCTCAGTGCCAGTTATTATGACGCGTATTATACTAAAGCTCAAAAGGTTAGAAGAATTATTAGAGATAAAACACTTGAAATATTAGAGAAATATGACTTTATTGCGTTGCCAACTACACCGACAACTGCATTTAAGATAGGAGAAGTAAAAAATCCATTAGATATGTATTTTGAGGATTTATTAACTGTACAAGCGTCTGTTGCCGGAAATCCAGCGGTATCAATTCCAGTTGGAAGTGATAGTAAGGGTTTACCCATTGGTTTTCAATTAATGGGAGGATACTTTAAGGAATCTGACCTCCTGGCATTTTCAAAATATATCCTGAAAAACTATAAATAAAAAAGATGGCCAAAGCCCGGATAAAATATACATTGTTGATCGCTATCTTTTTCGCGATAGTTACATCTCCTCTTTTAAGCCTTGCTTATTCTTCCTCTATCCATTCCTCAAATGACACATTAATTTATCCGACTTACACCTATGAACATATTCCAGATTATACATATGCAGAGATCGAAGAACGATTTATGCAAATGGATTCGGAGATTCCTTTAAGCTTTAACACAAGAATTAAAGCCTTTATAGATTATTTTACAGTTAAAGACCGGGAATACACTAAAAATGTACTTGGAAAAATGCACATTTATTTTCCACTTTTTGATAGATATTTTGAGGAATATGATATCCCGTATGAAATAAAATACTTGTCTATCGTTGAAAGCGGACTTAATCCAAAAGCTAGATCCAGAGTAGGAGCAGTAGGCTTATGGCAGTTTATGCCTGGAACTGCCAGGATGTTTGGCCTTAAAACAGACTGGTATATCGATGAGCGAATGGATCCGGAAAAATCAACGAAGGCAGCTGCCAAATATCTTAATTCCCTGTATTCATACTTTGATGATTGGGAACTCGCCATGGCTGCTTATAATTGTGGCCCAGGAAATGTCAGGAAAGCCATTAGGAAATCTGGCTATAAAAAGAAATTCTGGGAGATATATCGGTACCTGCCCAGGGAAACCAGATCCTATGTCCCTCAGTTTATGGCATTTATGTATCTTATTAATCATGCTGAAGAACACAATTTCTTTATTGAAGAATACGAAGAATATATTCCTGAAACAGATACGATAATGGTGAATGATTTTCTCTATTTTAAAACATTTGCCGACTTAACAAATACTTGCCCCGAAGACCTGGAAAAAATGAATCCTTCTGTAAGAAGAAGAGCATTCCCGGAAGGAGGTAAATTCTATACATTTAACATCCCCGCAGATATAAAACCTTATGTCCTTGAAAATAGGAATTATATACTCGATTCGGCAAAAAACACAGGTAAGGAAGAACTGGAATATCTTGCAAGGAACTCTGTGGGAAGTACCTGGGGACGTGATAAAATTGTTCATATTGTAAGGTCAGGAGAAGTATTAGGAACGATCGCTGAAAAATATAAGGTCCGGGTTTCGGATATACGATCCTGGAACAATATTAATGGGAATCTGATAAGAATAAACCAAAGGCTAAATATTTATGTTAGTCAAAGCTATTATAACAGCATTAACAATCAGAATATCATTGTAAAAGGACAAACTCCATCAAACAGCCCATCAACCCAGACTCCATTACGCCAACCTTCTGCTTCCGGCAAAGTCCATATAGTACAACCGGGAGATAGTTTATGGGAAATCTCCAGGCAGTATGAAGGCCTGACAATTGAGCGTATAAAACAACTAAATAATCTCAAATCAAATAAAATTAAACCAGGGCAAAAATTAATTATTGGATAAGTACAAATTCACTCCTTATAATCCCTTTTTTCATTATCTTAGAGAAAAAATTATATTATGAGAAATTCTATAGTACTTTTCATAATTGCCTTGATTTTTTCTTCCTGCGAAAGTTGGCTTGGAGAACAGGCCATGCCACAAGCAAGAGGTGAATCAGGTGAAATAATTCTCGTGATTGACTCTGCCAGATGGGCGGGTGATATAGGCAAAGAACTTAGACTTACATTCCGGGAATTGGTTGATGGTTTACCTAGAGATGAACCCCTTTTCGATCTGAGGCAGATAGTACCCACTGATTTTAAAGGAATTCTAAAGAATGCTAAAGATTTGGTGCTGGTAATTCCTGTAAATGACAATAATCACGAAGGACTTAAAATGAAAAACCTGTTCACAAAAAAATCACTCGATTCATTACAGGAAAACAAGGATATATTTCTGATCAATAGAAAAAATCTATTTGCCAACGGGCAACATGTTGTGTTTTTGATTAATCATGATGATGCTTCATTTGAAGATCAAATTGAAAAGGAAAAGGAACATATTCGCTATCTGTTCAATAGGATTGAAGAAAGAAGGGCAATGGAACGAATGTTCAAAATCAGCGAAGAAAAAACAATCTCAAATAGACTATTGACTGATTTTGGATATAACATCCGAATACCATACGGATTCCGGATTGCTGAGTCTTCTGAAGATTTTGTCTGGTTAAGACAGGCAGGACGGGAAATTGATAAAAGTATCTTTATTGCCTTTAAAGACTATACAGAGGAAAATGCATTTATAGATGAAGAAATAATAGCCTGGCGGGATGAAATTTGCGCAAAGCACATCTATGGTAATCCTGAAAACCCGGAATCTTTTCTTTTAACTGAAACAATAGTGCCCCCATCATTTACTGAGGTCAATTTTGACAACAAATATGGCAAAAAGGTTCTTGGCCTGTGGAAGACAAATAATATATCCATGGGAGGACCTTTTTTGGGCTATACATTTGTAGATGAAAACACAAACAGGTTGTATTATATTGAAGGATTTGTTTATAGCCCTGGAGTTGATCAACGTGAGTTAATGCGGGAGATGAATGTTATTCTAAAAACATTTAAATCGAATCCTGAGTAAAGTACAATTTCAATATACTAAAACTGGCATTTTAACACATTGGATATAAAATTGTATTATTTTACTATCCTCTTAGCAAATCTTTTAAAAAACCGCTTAGATAAATGATTTTTTCAAGAAAAAGTGATGACTTTTTCCAATATACTTAGTGTCAATTTCGTTTTTTTAATATAAAATTAAGGGTATATGATTGGATATTTGTCTGGCGAGATAACAATAGTTGATCCTACGTTGATTTTAGTAGATGTGGGGGGTATTGGCTACGAGGTTAAAATTTCATTAAGTACATATAGTAAACTGAAGGATTCAAGGAAGGGTAAAGTATTTACTTACCTCCATGTTAAAGAAGATGCCCACACCCTTTATGGTTTCTATAGCCCCGATGAAAAATCCCTTTTTGTAAAGCTTATTTCCATTTCCGGAGTAGGACCGAGTACAGCAATACTTATGTTATCATCAATGGGAGTTGTTGAGATTCAAGAATCAATAGCTAGTGAGGATGTAGCTACAATTAAAAGAGTTAAGGGAATTGGAACCAAAACAGCTGAGAGAATAGTACTTGAACTTAAGGACAAGATACGAAAAGAAATTGGTGGGGATAGAATAATTGATGTTGTTCCTGATGGCTTTAATATCATTAGAGAAGAAGCAATGATAGCCCTCGTAACCTTAGGAATTCAGAAATCCATGGCTGAAAAAAGTATAAACCTTATCCTGAAAAATGCTGAAAAAGATGTTACCCTGGAAGAAGTAATTAAACTAGCCCTGAAAACTTCATAAATATATTTTTTAAACTTTGTCAAAGCGAATCTGCATATTGATCTGGTTTGTTTTTGGGGTTTTGACCTTGACCGCCTTGATGTCCAGCGCAAAACCCGGAATAACTATGCCTTTTATTCCGGCAGGTATCAAACAAGATAGCCTTGACCAGGATTCTATAAAGGCAGATACCCTTGACAAACCTTATGAACCATCCCGTCAACCTACATTCTACCCAGAAGACCGATTCGGAGATCCATTTATTTATCAGCCTACCATTTCGCCTCTCTTCTTACGTGATCCATCAAATCTGAAGCTGGACATTGAAATTGACACAGCAAATGATTACACCATTTACGAAAGGATGGGGGATATGAACTACCGTCCTACTTCTACCATGACTTTTGAAGAATTTCAAAAGTTCCAGGAAGAAAAAATGATAAAAGAATACTGGCGGAACCGCTCAGTAGGATTGGATGGTGAAAGTGCGGTTAGTGGGAGGAGGCTCATTCCACCAATTTACATCAGCCCTGTATTTGACAGAATATTTGGTGGCAGCTATGTGGATATTCGACCAAATGGTTATGTTAACCTGGATTTTGGTGCCCGATACCAAAGAATCGATAACCCAGCTATACCAATCAAACAGCAACGTAACGGAGGTTTCGAGTTCGACCAACAGATCAGCATGAATGTTGTTGGGAAAATTGGTGAAAAGCTTGCGGTTACCGCCAACTTCGACAATAACAATTCATTTGATTTTCAAAACAACCTGAAAGTTGAATATACTGGATTTGAAGAAGAGATCATAAAAAAAATTGAGGTAGGAAATGTGAGCCTGCCATTGAGCAATAGTTTGATTACCGGGGCTCAGAATTTGTTTGGTTTAAAAACCCAATTACAATTTGGTAAATTGTTTGTTACTGGTGTCGCCTCCACACAGCGGGGGAAAAATGAAGTATTGACAATACAGGGAGGAAGCGAAGGACAGGGAAGGGAATTTCAGCTCAGGGCTTCTGATTATGATGAACGAAGACACTTTTTCCTCGGTCATTTTTTCCGGGATAATTATGAACGATGGTTGGCAAGCTTGCCCCAGGTTATGTCGGGAGTAAATATTACAAGAATTGAAGTTTATGTCATTAACAGGAACAACAATACTTCAACACTCCGGAACTTCCTTGGAATGATGGATATGGGTGAAGGTAATGTAATATACAGGGAAGAAAATCCTTATATTGGTCCTGGCCAGGGGAATGTACCTAATGACAACAAAGCGAATAACCTGTTTAGCTCCCTTCAGAGTGATCCGAATATCCGGAATGTTGATCAGGCCAGTTCTATCCTGGAAAATGAATGGAATCTTGTAAAAGGGACAGACTTTGATCTGATTACCTCTGCCAGGAAACTCGATCCTAATGAATATACCTTCCATCCTTTGTTAGGATATATTTCCCTTAACAGAAAGCTTCAGAACGATGAAGCTCTTGCTGTTTCGTTTGAATATACTTATAATGGACAAAGGTTCAAGGTTGGGGAACTAACAGAAGATTATCAGAACGTCTCAGAAGACGAGGTGATTTATCTTAAATTGCTGAGACCAACTAAGATCAATCCCACAGTTCCAACGTGGAATTTGATGATCAAGCATATCTATAACCTGAATACCAGCCAGATCAATCCTGAAGGATTTGACCTGCGGATCATTTACAGGGATGATAAAACAGGCATTGATAATCCAAGTTTGCATGAAGGTAGAAATACAAAGGATATACCACTTGTTCAATTGTTCAATCTCGACAGGTTGAATAGAAATAATGATCCACAGAAAGATGGTCAATTTGACTATGTAGAAGGCATTACTGTTGATCCGCAAAATGGTACGATTATTTTTACAGTGCTGGAACCTTTTGGCAGTTATCCTGGAAAGTAAATTTGACCCGGATGAACAGGCACTCAAAGAAAAATATGTTTACGACACTTTATATGGTACAACAAAAGCGGATGCAGAGCTTGTGGCCAGAAAAAACAAATTTGTGCTCATTGGTACAGTTAGCAGGAGGTTCATCAACCGAGATTATTCTGCCCGGAATAAACATTGCCGAGGGATCCGTCCAGGTGATTGCAGGAAGTATTCCTTTAAGTGAAGGAATTGATTACAGGGTGGATTATAACCTTGGGAAAGTAAGCATTATCAATCAATCTGTACTCAATTCAGGAAAACCAATCCAGATAAAATACGAAAAAGCAGATCTTTTTAATTTCCAGGCCAGGACTTTGCTGGGCAGCCGGTTGGACTATATCTATAATGATAAGTTTAATATCGGAGGTACTATTCTATATCTGAATGAAAGGCCCCTTGTAAGTCGTATTAGCGTAGGCGATGAGACCTTACGAAATACGAAATGGGGATTGGACATGAATTACCGGACTGAATCCAACTTCCTCACAAAATTAGTCGATGCCATCCCCGGAATATCTACTAAGGAACCTTCCATGGTGTCTTTTAATGCCGAGATGGCTCAATTATTACCTGGTACTTCTAATATCGTTGATGGGCAAGGGACTTCCTATATTGATGATTTTGAATCTGCCATTACACCATTTCGATTAGGAGGCAATGTGCTTTCCTGGAAACTGGCTTCTTCACCAAAAACTGACGATGGATATTATGACGGCGGTACTCAATTACCCAATGACTTGTCAATAAATTATACCCGGGCGAAACTGGCATGGTATATCATTGATAATGTTTTTTACAGAACTTCCGGCAATTCCAGGCCGCCAAACATTACAGAGGAGGACCTTCAAAATAACTATAGCCGGGCTGTAATTCCTCAGGAGATCTTTAAATTCAGAGACAGGGAGGTAGTAAATACTAATTTACCGGTTTTTGACCTGGCTTTTTATCCTTCTGAGAGAGGTTCATATAATTTTAATCCAGATCTAAATAGCGATGGTACGCTTCAAAATGTTCGGCAAAGTTGGGGAGGTATAACCAGGGCCATTACCTCCGATGTGGATTTTGACCAGACCAACATTGAATATTTGGAATTCTGGTTAATGGATCCTTTTATAAATTCTACAAATGGGGATCTTAGTAATCCTAATGGTTTGATCGATGATGGCATCAATCCTCCTACATCGAATACCACTGGGGGAAAGTTAATATTTCATCTTGGTAGTATTTCCGAGGATGTGATGAAAGACAGCCGACACGCCTTTGAAAATGGATTACCAGCTGATGGAGATTCTACCAGGACAACCAATAACGCCTGGGGAAGAGTTACGCAGGAACAATATCTTACCAATGCTTTCGACAACTCCCAATCAGCCAGGCCCAACCAGGATGTGGGTATGGATGGTGTAATAAATACAGATGAAGCAAACTACTTTAATGATTTTGTAAGCAATATAAACGTAACTGCGGATGCTCGTGATCGGATATTGGAAGATGTTTCAGCAGATAATTTTCAATACTTTCTTGGCTCAGAGTTGGATGACGAGGATGCAAAAATACTTGAAAGGTATAAAGAATTTAATCTAACAGATGGGAACTCCCCCCTTGTCACAGGAACCACCGAATATACCCCTGTTGGAACAACTTTCCCGGACAATGAAGACCTGAACTTTGACAACACCCTGAGTGACCTCGAAGAATATTATGAGTATGAAGTGGATCTGAGGCCGGGAGACCTCGAAGTTGGGAAGAACTTCGTAACCGAGGTGATCACTAATGAAATTAACGGACAGAGGGTAAATTGGTACCTCTTCAGGATTCCAATACTCAAACCAAGCAGGATCCAGGGTAATATTGTAGGATTCAAATCCATCCGGTTTATTAGGAGCATCATGACAGACTGGGAGCAACCAGCAGTTCTCAGGATGGTTAAATTTCAACTTGTTGGTGCCCAATGGCGCCGTTACGAACAAAGCCTGAGGGAAAAATATTTAATGGAACCTCCCGAAATAATAAATTCAAATTTCGTATTTTCAGTAGTTAACCTGGAAGAGAACGGATCACCTGCAGCAGGCGAAACCCCTTATGTCCTGCCACCGGGGATTGAACAGGATATAGATAATACATCCCCTATCTACAGGCAGCAAAATGAACAATCCATTAAACTTACCGTGGATGGGCTCGTAGATGGTGATGGACGCGGTGTGTTTAAAAATGTAGCACTCAATCTGGTAAACTATGGTCGGATTAGGATGTTCCTTCATGCTCAGAATAATGGAAACCAGGGAGATTCAGCAACAGCATTCCTCAGGTTGGGAACAGATATGGTAGACAACTATTATGAGATACAAGTACCACTTGTTTTCACACCGAGGGGAAGTACAGATCCCAATGTCATCTGGCCGGAAGAAAACAATATTGATCTCGAATTTAATGATTTGTATGCTTTGAAAAAAATAAGAGATAAGGAGGGATTAAATATTAATATCCCGTTTTCACAAAATGTAAATCAATATAAGATTACGGTCGTTGGACGACCTGACTTGCATGATGTTCAAGCCATGATGATAGGTATACGAAATCCGAAAACCCCGGATGGGGATCCCATAAGCATACACATTTGGGCCAACGAATTACGCGTAACTGATTTTAATACCAATCCAGGATGGGCAGCCAATGCAAGACTTGACCTGAAACTAGCTGATTTTGCAACAATAAATGGAGATCTGAGATATAGTTCGGTGGGATTTGGAGCCATTTCCCAACGCATATCGGAAAGAAGAAGGGAAGAAGTCTTGGATTATGACATCTCAGCTAACGTCGCTCTTGATAAATTCATACCAGAAAAAGTTGGTTTAAAAATTCCAATGTATGTCAGTTATGAAGAAAGAAAAATAACCCCAAGTTATGATCCACTCGATCCGGACGTCCCTCTCGAAGCAACCCTGAGAACTTTCGACAATCCGGAGGAAAGAGATGCCTATTCAAAACTAGTACAAGACGTAACTACAAGGAAAAGCATCAATTTTACAAATGTCCGGAAGGTGAAAACAAAAGAAAATGCCAAAAGCAGGATATATGATATTGAGAACTTTTCATTTACATATGCCTATTCAAATGCATTACAAACAAATATTTACAAACAGGAATATATAAATAAACAGATGCGAATCGGATTGGCTTATAATTGGAGTTCTACTCCTAGAACCTACGAACCATTAAAAAATTCAAAGGCTTTCTCTTCCCCCTGGCTTCAGTTGATCAAAGATATTAATCTGACACCAATGGTTTCAAACCTGGGTTTCAGATGGGATTTGAACAGAAGATTTTTAAAAGAACAACTACGGAATGGTGACTTAACTACAGAAGGAATCTTACCTACTTGGGAAAAATCCTTCTTTTTTGACAGAAATTACAATTTGAGATGGAACCTGACCAAAAGTATTTCAATTGATTATATGGCGAGAGTTAATGCAATTGTCGATGAACCTGCCGGTGATATTGATACAGATGCAAAGCGGGACTCCATTAAAGCCAATCTCAAAAACCTTGGGCGTATGAAAACTTTTGACCAGGATGTTGGGCTGACCTACAGGATACCCATAGATAAAACGCCCTTAACTGATTGGATCAATTCGGATTTCCGTTACCGGGTAGGTTATACCTGGAAAGCAGGAGCGACAGACCAGGCAGATACGCTGGGTAATACAGTTCAGAATCAGAGAGACTGGGGATTGAATGGCAAATTTGATCTGGTCAAATTGTATAACAAATCAAAATTATTAAAGGATATCAATAGCCCACCCCGCAGTTCAAGGCGCCCACCTACCTCCAGAACGCAAGCACAAGCAGATACAGTCATTCAAAAGAGGGACAATAAATTTGGTAAAGGATTTTTGCGCTTCCTGATGATGTTAAGATCAGTTAATTTCAGCTATACAAACAGGGAGGGAACTGTACTACCAGGTTATACTCCCTCAGTATTCCTCTTCGGTATGGACTCTTCATTTTCAGCTCCCGGATGGGACTTCGTATTTGGTAGTCAGAGCAGGGATATTCAGAGAAGAGCTGTGGAAAATGACTGGCTTGCCAGAAGTGAATTTTTATCGTTCCCGTTTACGCAATATAATAATATTGACCTAAAGCTGACCGCAAACATCGAACCGGCACCTGACCTGAGGATCCAACTTGTGGCCAATAAAGTAAGTTCAGACAACTTCCACGAAATATTCCGATACAATACAGATACTTTAGGTGATGGAAGCATCGGGCAGGTTCCGGTTCAACTGGCTCCAACAAGGTCAGGAAGTTACAGTATAACTGTGGTTACAATCGGTACTTCATTTGTGAAAGATGAGGAGGATAATACCAATCAAACATTTCAGACATTTGAAGATAATAGGGATATTATCCGGAGCCGGCTTAACGCCATTAATCCGTCTGGTGAATTTAATTTCAATTCTCAGGACGTGCTCATTCCCTCTTTCCTTGCAGCATATCAGGATAAGGATCCAAATACTATTTCTTTGACTTCCTTTCCAAAATGGCCCTTACCTAACTGGAGACTGGATTACTCAGGCCTTGGAAAAATCGAGGCATTTAAAAACATATTTTCATCTATTAATATCACCCATGCCTATAGTTCAACCTACTCGGTAAATAATTATGCAAACTCTTTGCTATATGACCAGTTCATTAATCTGGATAATGCCATAGAGGATACGCCCCCGGGATTTGTCCAAAATGAAAATAATGATTTAGTACCTGTGTATATTATAGCCCAGGCAATCATATCAGAAAGGTTTTCTCCTCTGATCGGACTTAACCTTAGAACCAAGAACCGTCTTACTGCCAGGATAGAATATAAAAAAGAAAGAAACCTGGCTCTGAATATGTCAAATGCACAGATCACTGAATTAAACAGTAAGGATTTTTCCGTGGATATTGGATGGACAAAAACAAAACTGAGACTGCCTATCAAATTCAGGGGAAATACGGTAGTGCTGGATAATGACATTCAATTCCGGATCAATTTTACTATTCGTGATACTAAAACGGTACAAAGAAAAATTGATGAGACAAACACCATAACCCAGGGAAATATTAATTTCCAACTGAGACCAACCATTCAATATACGATCAATCAAAGATTGAACATGACCTTCTATTTTGAAAGGAACATTAACGAACCATTGATCTCAAGCTCATTTAAGAGAGCTACAACTTCTTTTGGAACACAAATTAGATTTAGTTTAGCACAATAATTCTTTAATGGATTATATTTGAACCAGTAAATTTTAAAACATAATAAATATGAATTTTCCAGAGGATCTAAAATACACAAAAGACCATGAATGGATTAAAGTTGAAGGCAATATAGGAACCATTGGCATTACAGATTTTGCTCAAAAAGAACTTGGAGACATTGTTTATATAGAAGTAGAATCGGAAGGATATGATGTGGAAGAAGGGGAATCATTTGGTACAATAGAAGCTGTTAAAACAGTTTCGGATCTCTTTATGCCCGTATCCGGAAAAATTCAGGAGTTTAATGAAACTCTGGAGGGTGAACCAGAACTTGTCAATAGCGATCCCTATGGTAAGGGATGGATTCTTAAAATTGAATTAAAAGATGTATCATCGGTAAATGAACTTCTCTCGGCAGAAGACTACCAGAAATTAATTGCAGAATAGGTCTTGAAATTATATTCAAAGCTTTTCCTGGGCTGGATAATTGTATCACTTATCCTTACCTGGACACCCGGAGAAGCACTACCGAAACCTGACTTTTTAAATATTACTTTTGTTGGATTTCTTGCCCACTTTGGGATGTTCTTTGTTTTTTCATTCCTGCTTACGGGGATTCTGTTAAGAAAAGAAGATAAGGCAATATCCAAACAGAATGTAGTAGCAGTAGTAATTCTTTGGTCACTTGTTTTTAGTTTAATTACAGAAACCGGACAGTATTTTATACCCGGAAGACACTTTCACTGGGTAGATTTAATAATAAATTTCATGGGTTCTACGATTGGGATTTGGATATTTTTTCTAAAATTTAAATACTTTTCGAATTAGACAAATGAAAAATATTTTATATCTTTGATATTCGTCAAGGTATAATTTGGCAAACAAATAAAACGTTATTGTTATGGAAGCGAAAAAAAATCCAAAAGCCGATCTTAATAAAAAGACAGGATTATTCCTTAATATTGGGTTGGTCGTCAGTCTTTTATTAGTGATTACCGCATTTGAGTGGAGGTTCTATGATGATGGTGAACTGATGGATCTTGGTCAGGTTTCCGATGAATTTGAAGATGTTATGGAAATTCCTCCAACCGAACAACCACCCCCTCCTCCTCCAAAAATCCAACAACCTGAAATTATAGAGGTTCCAGATGAAGAAGAGATCGAGGAGGAAATTGAAGTCGATCTTGACGTTGAGATAACAGAAGAAACTGTTGTTGAAGATATTGTATTCGATGAACCTGTTGAAGAAGAGGTTGCAGAAGAAATATTCACAATCGTGGAAGATCAGCCTCAACCAAAAGGTGGGATGGCTGCTTTTTATGAGTATATTGGTAAAAAACTGAAATACCCTGCCCAAGCTCGAAGAATGGGTATTGAAGGTAAAGTGTTCGTTGAATTTGTTGTTGATAAAGATGGTACCATAACTGATGTAAAAGCCATCAAGGGTATAGGTGCAGGATGTGATGAGGAAGCAATTAGGGTAATTCAATCATCTCCAAAATGGAATGCTGGTAAGCAAAGAGGCCGTCCTGTAAAAGTAAGGATGATCCTTCCGATAACCTTTAAGTTAGGATAAACATAAAAACATTAATACGATCCCGCCATCCGGCGGGATTTTTTTTGAATAATACTTGCCTTTGGTGCCTCCCGGATTATAACCTTTTTTTTCATCCACATAAGGTTTTTAACATTTATACAAGTTGAATGAATCTTTTCAGAAAGATCCGACACAATTAATATTTTCTAAACCAGAACCTTCAGGTCTTTATTAAAAACCAATCCAATATTATTATCGTTAATAATGTTAAAAGGGTACTAAAAAACGACATTTAGTTTCCACAAAGTTCTTTAAATAGCAAATGCCATGAAAAAGCTAGATAAATATGAAATAAATGGCATTTATCGGAAAAATAAAGGCCATTATAAACCGCAAAAATCCAGGAAAGATCAATGTCTCCTGGTTAGTGATTTAATAAAGGTGAAATTTGCAAAAGCATCCAAACAGATTCGCCTTTCAAAGCTTTTCTTCTGTATAGGATTATGTGTCAGTTTATTAATTATTATAACTGCATTCGAATGGAGATTCATAGATGATGGCAAAATTGTAGATCTGGGCAAAGTATCTTCAAGCTTTGAAAATATCGTAGAAGTCCCTCCCACTGAGCAACCACCAACTCCAAAACCAAAATTCGTACAGCCAAAGATTATTGAAATACCGGATGAAGAGGAGGTAATGGAAGAAATTGAAATAGATCTTGATATTGAAATGACAGAGGAGCAGGTAATAGATCAACCTGTATTTGCACAAATGGAATTAGAGATCGAGGAAGAAGAGGCAGAGGAGATTTTTACTATTGTCGAGCAACAACCGGAACCAGAAGGGGGATTAAGTGCATTTTACTCCTATGTAAGTCAAAATCTTAAATATCCAAGATTAGCACAAAGAAGCAATATACAGGGAAGGGTTTATATACAATTTGTTGTAGAAAAGGATGGCAGCCTGACTGATATCAACACAATGAAGGGAATCGGAGGAGGATGTGATGAAGAAGCGTGCAGAATTATTGGAAATGCCCCAAATTGGAAACCTGGTAAACAAAGAGGGCGGCCCGTGAGGGTAAAAATGATAATCCCGATACACTTCCGTCTTGAAGAATCTATATAAAAAGTGATCAAATGATATTACAGGATATTCAATAACTGTTCTTTGATCTTTTCAAGGCTATCTTTCATAAGAACAACACTCCTTGTTATCGGGGCATAATTGGCTTTAGATCCTATAGTATTAATCTCCCTTCCTATTTCCTGGGAAATAAAATTAAGCTTTTTACCATTGGATTCAGGAGAATTCATTTCATTTATAAAATAATCCAAATGCCCTTTTAAACGCACCTTCTCTTCACTTATATCCAATTTCTCAAGATAATAAATTAACTCTTGCTCGAATCGGTTCTCATCATAGTTATTATCCGGTATAAGTTCTTTAAGATTGCTTTTAATTCTATCTCTAATTTGCACTACCCTCTCCGGATCCAATTTATCGATCTCTATAAGTGATTTTTCTATCTCTCCAATATAAATATTTAACTCATTTGATAAATTTTCTCCTTCCTGAGTCCTGAATACATCGCAAAAACCAATGGCATCATTCATAACTGACTTGATGTGCTCCCAATTTGCTCCTTCCTCATTAGTTATTTCAGGAGAGATCACATCAGGGAGATATAAAGCAAGCCGGAATATATCCGCCTTATCATCAGATAGTTCCTTCGCTATTGAATTAAGCTCATTGTAATATTTAGTTAACAATGATTTATTAATCACCTGAGGCTGACTTCCGGTTGTTTTATTTTGATAGTCGATAGCTACCGAGATCTTCCCTCTAATTAAGGATTTCTCCAATATATTCCTTACCTCAATTTCTTTTTCAGAAAATACTTTAGGCATTTTAATGATCGTATCAAAGAATTTTGAATTTAAGGATTTAACTTCCACAACAATGTTCAGATCTTCAGTAAATGATTCAGCTCTGCCAAATCCTGTCATTGATTTAATCATAGAATCAAATTTATCGTAATTGATTTAAATATAATTGAATTGTATTCTCAAATCCAAGATAAATCGAATCACATATTAAAGCATGGCCAATTGATACTTCATCTAAAAACGGTATCTTCTTCTTAAAGTATGATAGGTTCTCGAGAGAAAGATCATGACCGGCATTCAATCCAAGGCCTTCCTTTTTTGCTATTTCTGCACATTCAACGTACGCCTGAACCGCTTTCTGCCTGTTCAGGAGATAGTTTTCAGCATAAGGCTCAGTATATAATTCAATACGGTCTGTCCTGACTTTCACAGCACCTAAGACCATGGCTTCAACTGGATCAACAAATATTGATGTTCGTATTCCAGATTCCTGTAGTTCAGCTATTATATCAGAAAGAAATTCTTCATTTTTCATTGTATCCCAGCCTGTATTGGATGTTAGAACATCAGGTGGATCCGGGACCAGAGTGGCCTGGTCAGGTTTTACTTTTTTAACAAGGTCCATATACCTTTTATCAGGATATCCTTCGATATTGAATTCGGTAATGATTACTGGTTTAATGTCTAACACATCCTGATAAGTAATATGCCTCTCATCAGGTCGTGGATGTACAGTAATACCTTCAGCACCAAATCTTTGGGCATCGACAGCTGCCTTAACTAAGTTTGGATTATTACCTCCTCTTGAATTGCGTAATGTGGCAAACTTATTGATATTTACACTAAGCTTAGTCATTGCAAATTTTATTATTAAATTTGATTGCAATTTAGCATTTAAATACTTTCTAATGAAATAACTCATGAGCCTAAAAGAACAAATTGACGGTGATATTAAACAAGCCATGCTAAATAAGCGTAAAGATGAGTTACGTGCTCTAAGAGCAATTAAATCTCTTATCCTGCTTGCTGAAACAGAAAAAGGAAAGCAGGGCCAGTTAAACGAGGATGTTGAAATGGGTATTCTCATGAAGGCGGCAAAGCAACGCAGAGATTCTTTACAGATCTATGAAGATCAAGGGAGGCAGGACCTCGCTCAAAAAGAAAAAGAGGAACTGACAATCATAGAACGATATCTGCCTATCCAAATGTCAGATAAAGACATTGAAATTGAGTTAAATGCGATCATAACAAATATTAGTGCCCAGGGAATGAAAGATATGGGAAAAGTAATGGGACTGGCATCTAAAAAACTGGCAGGTAAAGCAGAAGGAAAGAAAATTGCTGCAATAACTAAAAAACTTTTAGCTAATTGAGAACTCTGGACCTTATACTTTTAATTCCTCTACTGATTGGTGCATATACCGGGTATAAAAGAGGGCTTATAATGGAACTCGTGGGCATAATTGCATTGATTATGGCAGTATTGGGGGCATTTAAACTATTACATACCGGTATGGAATTCTTAAGTAAATATATTCCTGAATACAGTAATTTTATTCCATTCATTGCTTTTATTGGTATTTTCATCGGCATCCTTATTTTAGTGAACATGCTGGGCCACGCTACCAAAAAGTTTCTGGACCTTACTATTCTGGGAGTATTTGATAATTTCGCAGGAGCAATAATTGGTATTTTTAAATGGGCATTCCTCGTCAGTATTGTTTTATGGCTCTCCTTACAAGTAAATCTAGTGATCCCTAATGCATTAACGGAGAAAAGCATATTATACCCACATATTGTTGGACTGGCTCCTAAAGTTGGAGAGTATATCTCGGCAATTTTCCCATTTGCCTCTGATCTATTCGAATCAATAAAAGATCTATTTAATTAGATAGAATTGATATTGCTATTAGATAATTTCGATTCATTTACCTATAACCTGGTGGACTATTTCAAGCAATTAAAAGTTACGCCAAAGGTGTTTAGAAACGATCAGCCTATAGACGAAATAACTAAATATAACTATAAAGGAGTTGTACTTTCACCCGGTCCTGGTTTACCAGAAGAATCCGGAAACCTGCTGGAAGTGATCAGATACTATATAAACAAATTGCCAATTTTAGGAATATGTCTCGGTCATCAAGCCATTGGTCAATTTTTCAAAGCACCTATTATAAATGCTGAAAAACCTATGCATGGCAAAATTTCGAAAGTCTTCCTAGAGAAAGACTATTTATTCAAAGACTTGCCAGAAGAGATCCAGGCTGTAAGATACCATTCATTAATTCTAGATAATTTACCGGAAAGTTTAGAAATAATCGGCGGGACAGAAAAGAATGAGATCATGGCGATACGGCATATAGAGTTAAATATCCGTGGATTGCAATTCCATCCAGAAGCTATTCTTACAGATTATGGGAAAATGATGCTGCTGAATTGGGTAAGACATAATGATATATAAAAAAAAACAGATTCATTTTTTTTATTCAAGTTTTGTGTATTATTGTTAAGGATACAAGTAAATTATAATCAATTTAAATGATAGCAGAAGAACTCATAAATGAAATGATCCCAGCATTATCAATGAAAGATAAAGCTGAAAAGGCCATTTTATGGATGGGTGAGTTACGCACAAATTTTCTGCCTGTTATTGAAAAAGGACTCTTTAAAGGCTTTGTTAGTGAAGATGTTATTTTTGAAAATAACGATCTTGAAAAAGAGATCAGGGAAATTAAACTCATTGCTGAAAATTGCTATGTAAATCATAAACAGCATTATTATGACCTGATCCGCTTAATTAAAGACTATAATATTAACCTGGTAGCCGTTGTAGATGATGATATGAATTATATGGGAATTGCAACAATTGATGATATTCTCCTTGCCATATCTGAATCAAGTGCTATCCAGTCACCTGGTGCCATTATTATATTATCGATTAACAAAATAGACTATTCTCTTGCCGAAATTACGCGTCTGGTAGAAGAAAATAACGCCAAAGTCTTAAGCACTTATGTCAAAACTGATCCAAGTGATTCAAATAAATTGTTATTAACACTTAAAATAAATATTCTTGAATCTAAAAGGATCATAGCCACACTGGAAAGATTTGGATACAATATTGTTGCTCAATTCCTTGAAACGGAAGATGCGGAAAGTCACCAGGACAGGCTGAACCTCTTATTGAAATTGATCGACATTTAAGCTTTGAAATTGCAGATCATTATA
The DNA here is from genome assembly GCA_963820995.1 of uncultured Cytophagales bacterium. Classification (GTDB taxonomy): domain Bacteria; phylum Bacteroidota; class Bacteroidia; order Cytophagales; family Cyclobacteriaceae; genus JAGTVG01. The sequence goes on from CAWGCL010000002.1 coordinate 268,048, forward strand.
ATTTTGCCTCAATAACTTAAATAATATATTGATTCTGAAAAAAAATTAAGCGTTATAAAAAAATTTAATTATTTTTAGACCGGGATTTTTCAAGGAATAAATTTTAATATTCGGATATTTTTAATGAGGAGGAATTATTTCTTTCTGTTTTTCTTACTAACGTTTATTTCGTTATCACAGCTAGCCTACCCCCAAAAAAAAATCAAAAAGAAAAATAATTTAAAAATTTCTAATTACAGGGGGGCGATAAATACTTTCGGTAATAAAAGGTATTTTGCATTTGGAGGAGGGGTGAATGTATTAAATTATTTTGGAGACCTTGCTCCTGCTTCCGGTTGGGCAAGTACAGATTTAAAGTTCACTAGACCCGGGATCAGTTTATTCTTAGATTATAAATATGCCCCTCGTGTAACCTTTCGTCTTGCTTTGGATATGGGCACCATTACCGGCGATGATTATGTTTCTGCAGACCCTAACGATGATCTTGCAAAATACAGGTATATCAGAAATATCCAGTTCAGGAACAGGGTATATGAACTTTCTTTCCAGGCTAAGATTGATCTTCTTACCAACAGGGGCACTTATATAAGTCGGCCGGTTTTTAATCCTTACCTGTTTGGCGGGGTTGGCGTATTCTACCACAATCCAAAAGCTATGGCTCCTGAAACTGATCAGTTGGGTAACAGCATTCCGGAAGCAGGAAAATGGGTAGCCTTACAACCTCTTGGAACCGAAGGGCAATATAGTGATGCTTATGACGTTAAGCCCTACAGTAAGGTACAAATTTCTGTCCCTATCGGATTAGGCTTTAGCTATAAGCTTGGCAATAATCTTGATTTTTCTTTTGAGATCGGGTACAGGATTTTGTTTACGGATTATATTGATGACGTTAGCAGGAATTATGTAGATCTTGGAATCTTTGATTCTCCTTTGGCTAGGGCATTATCTGACCGTTCACAGGAACTTTCAGCAGTCAGGTCAGGGGAACCGAGGGATTTCGAAAATGTAATTCTTCCAAATACAACAGAATATACATATACATCACCATATGATGGAAATACGTATACGGTATTTGCAGGTTATGGAGGTGACTCACCGGCAAATGTGAGAGGCAATTCAGGTGACAATGATATGTATTTTGTCACTAGTTTAAAAATAACATATATTTTTGGTGGAACTTTCCAGAATGCGAAATTCAGATAGATCTAATGAAGGGCTCAAAAGCATTTTTGGGACTACCAAAATAGAAATATATAAAATACTTCTCCTCTTTATCATATTAATATTTACAACATTCAGTAATTCATTTGGTCAATTAACTGAGATAGGATTCCAGCTTGGAGCATTCAATTATACTGGTGATCTTTCAAATGGATATAGCTTAAAAAACCATAGACCGGGAGCCTCTGTTTTTCTTAGAACAAACTTAACAGATGCGGTAGGTTTGAAATACGGCATTGCGGCTGGTATGATTCATGGCAGCAATGAATTCTTTGATGATACCGAAAATCAAATGACATCTATTTCTTTTAACACAACCATCTTAGAGGCATTTGGTTCTTTTGAATTCTATTTTCTAGACTATAAAAGCAAGCATTCCAGGGTTCACTGGACACCCTACCTGAGTCTTGGATTGGCTGCATTTACCTACTTTGGAGATGCTGCCAGTAATTCAAATCAAAGCAGGATCCAGCCAGCTATTCCTATTGGTATAGGTTTTAAATACCAGGTAAGTAAACGAATTGACCTGGGCCTTGAAGCTAGTGCAAGAGTTACGTTTTTTGATTATCTCGATGGTATCGGCGAAGGGGATCCAATAGGTCCGGATTATGTTTATGCCAACCAATATAGCTTTGACACATACTATTTTATAGGATTTACACTCAATTATACCTTCTATATCATCCCTTGCCCCTACGATTGGGAATGATTCTATCCCTGTTTGATTTTAATTCTTAAAAAAATACGCCAATTTTGCAGTCTGCTTTAAAAAGCAATTGATGATGTCAAATGAAATGATAGATAAAAGCAATTTACCCAACCATATCGCTGTGATCATGGATGGCAATGGAAGGTGGGCTAAAAAGCAAGGTGCAAGACGGATCTTTGGGCATCAAAATGCAGTTAAAGCGGTCAGGGATATTTCTGAAGGATCTGCGGAACTGGGCATTAAGTATCTGACATTATACGCCTTTTCAACAGAAAACTGGAACAGACCAAAAGCAGAAATAAGGGGCCTTATGGAATTGCTCGTGTCTACCATAAGAAAAGAAACTGAAACGTTGATCAAAAACAATATAATACTTAAAGCAATTGGTGATATTGAAAGCCTTCCCGCAAAATGTCAGAGGGAACTTGGCGAAGCCATGGACATCACCAAAAATAATTCAGGCCTGACCTTAGTATTGGCCTTAAGCTATAGCGGACGTTGGGATATCGTTCAAGGGATAAAAAGTCTGTTAAAAGATGTTAAAAACGACCTTATATCAGAAAAAGATATAAATCAGGAATTGTTTTCACGTTATCTTAGTACTTCAAATATACCTGATCCAGAACTTTTGATTCGAACTAGCGGAGAAATGCGGATTAGTAATTTTCTATTATGGCAGATGGCCTACACGGAATTATATATAACTGAGTTGCTTTGGCCTGATTTCAGGAAACAACATTTGATTGATGCCATAATATCTTATCAGAAAAGGGAAAGAAGGTTTGGAAAGATTAGTGAACAGGTAAATTTGGAGGGATGAGAAAATTTTTAATAATAATTATATTATCAATACCTATTTTTAGTGCCTACCCACAAGTCGGTCTGATTAAAAGTGACAATGGGAGTGGTGATGATGTTGATATCCAACTTGATTACAGAAATCCTAAAGTTTTTGAAATTGCGAATATTGAAGTTACTGGCGCTCAATTTCTTGATATAAACGCACTAATTTCCATTAGTGGATTGAAAATTGGAGATAAAATAAAAATTCCAGGAGACGCAATAAGTGGCGCTATTGAAAAACTATGGGAGAATGGAATTATCGGTGATGTGGGGATCTATGTTTCAAAAATCGAAGGAGAACTGGTATATCTGAATATTGATTTGAAAGAACGGCCACGGATTACAAGAATTAATTTTGATGGCATTACCAAATCTCAACAAACAGAACTCAATGACCAGATAAAACTAATACGCGGACGTGTATTAACGGACGTTTTACTAAAGAATACAGAACTTTCCATAAAGAAGTATTTTATTGATAAAGGTTACCTGAATACAGAAGTAAATTCTATACAGAAGGCAGATACTCTGGTGTCCAACGGAGTCCAAATCTCTCTGGAAATTGATAAAAAATATAAAGTCCGGATCAATAAGATAAATATATATGGCAATACTGATGTGGTCGATTCCAAGCTCAAGAGTAAAATGAAAAAGACCAATGAGCATATAAGGTTTTGGTTGTTTAAAGACCTCACCAAATCTATTGCAAACTTGAATAGCAAAAAATTCAAGAATTTTTTTACAAAAACAAATCCTGTATCAACTGCTGAAATTAAAGAGTTTCTGAACGAACAGGTAAAATTAAATTTCTTTAAAGGACAAAAATTCCTCACTGAAGAATATCTCAATGATAAAAAGAGCATGATCACTTATTTTAATTCTAAAGGATATCGTGACGCTCGAATCATCACTGACTCTGTTTACAATATAGGCGACAATAAGATTAACATAGACATATCCATTGAGGAGGGTATGAAATACTATTTCAGGGATATTATTTGGACAGGAAATTTCATATATGAGGACGAGATCCTTGACAGGATATTAGGAGTAAAAACTGGGGATGTATACGACATGGAACTCATCAATAAGAAACTAACATTCAATCCTAATGGTACAGATCTGGGAGCTTTGTATCTGGATAATGGTTATCTGGCTTATAGTTGCACTCCGGTTGAAACTGAAATTGATGGTGATTCTATTGACGTCGAAATGCGTATACAAGAAGGCCGGCAGTTTGATATCAATAAGATTATAGTCAAGGGGAATGAAAGGACTAATGATCATGTTATACTAAGGGAGATCAGGACACTTCCAGGTCAGAAATTCAGCCGGGCTGCTTTAATCAGAACTCAGCGTGAATTATCCCAGTTAGGATATTTCGATCCGGAAACAATTGGCATAAATCCCATACCGAATTTTCAGGATGGAACGGTGGATATAGAATACTCACTAACTGAAAGACCAAGTGACCAGATAGAATTATCCGGTGGATGGGGTGGTTATTATGGTTTTGTAGGAACTCTGGGACTTGTATTCAATAATTTCTCATTAAGGAACCTGACTAAGCCTAAGAAATGGCATCCTCTGCCAGTTGGTGACGGGCAGAGATTATCACTTCGAGTACAGGCGAATGGAAAAGCCTATCAGAGTTATTCATTCTCATTCACAGAACCATGGTTAGGTGGTAGAAAGCCAAATGCTTTTACCATTTCTTTACAAAGGTCTTCCCAAAGGACCAATGCCTTCAGCTCTGTTGAAACACAGGGTTGGCTCAAATTAAGTGGGATAACTTTCAGCCTTGCAAGAAGGATCCGGTGGCCTGATGATTACTTCACTTTAAGTAATTCTCTCAACTATTATATTTATGATCTGAACAATTACGGTTACAGACTTGGCTTTTCAACCGGGGTTGCAAACAACATCACATTTAATACAACAATTTCCCGAAATAGTGTCGATCAACCCATGTATCCAAGATATGGTTCAAATATTTCGTTGAGTGTAAGCTTAACACCGCCATACTCATTATGGAATGATGTTGACTATGAAACTGCTGATAATGCAACCAAATATAAGTGGATCGAATACCACAAATGGATGTTCGATGCTAGCTTTTTTCAAAAATTGGCAGGAAATTTGGTAGCTAATGCTAGGGTGCACGTTGGTTACATGGGTGGTTATGGTGCACCAATAGGTCCATTTGAGAGATTTGTGATGGGCGGAAGCGGATTAGCCGGACAAGATTTCTTGCTGGGAACGGACATTATCGCGTTACGTGGCTATGAAGACAGGGAAGTTACTCCAAGGGATCCTGTTACCGGAATTGAAGGGGGGACAGCCTATAATAAATTGGTCTTTGAATTAAGGTACCCGATATCTTTAAATCCATCTGCAACCATATATGTTTTAACATTTGCAGAAGGTGGTGGCAACTGGATTCACGGATATCAGTTTAATCCATTTAATACATACCGGTCAGCCGGTATAGGAGCCCGAATATTCATGCCGGCATTTGGTTTGCTGGGTATTGATTGGGCGTATGGTTTTGACAGGTTACCAGGACAACCAAATGTTAGTGGATCGCAATTCCACTTTACAATTGGCCAGCAGTTTAGATAAACATAATATTATGAAACGCATAATTCTTAGTTGCTTGTTAATGGTATTTGCGCTGAGCAGCGTTGTCGCTCAGAAATGGGGTTATGTCGATACGGAATACATTCTAAGTAAAATTCCAGAATATAAGGAAGCCCAAGATGAAATTAATACATTATCTTTGAGCTGGGATCAGGAAATACAATCGATGTACAGGGAAATTGAATCCCTGTATGATAAACTTCAGGCTGAAGAAGTATTGCTGACAGAAGAAATGAAGGAAGAGAGATTGGCTGAGATCCAAATAAAAGAAGAGGAAGTAAAAGCTTATCATAAGAAGGTATTTGGATATGAGGGCTTATTTTTTTTAAAGAAGAAGGAACTTATAAAACCAGTGCAGGATAAGGTTTTTGATGCCGTTGAAAAAGTGGCTAAAGACAATCGGCTTCAAATGGTATTTGATAAATCAGGTGAACTTGTACTAATATATACTGATCCAATCCATGATTATACTGATTATGTTTTGGAAGAACTTGGATTGGGAGATAAGAATGATGTTATAAAATGAAACGAACTATCCTTTTTTAATCATTGATCTTAATAAACGAATGATTAAAAAGTTTAGTGAGGACGGAGCGGTTACACCCGCTCTCAAAATTTAAGATAATATTACTAATTGACTTGGAAATTTTAAACGGATGAATAAACACTTAAAAAACACAATAATGAAAAAGATATTTATTGTAATTACTTTGTTTACGGTGATAACAGTAAACAATAGTTACGCACAGTCTAATTTAAAGATCGGTTACACAAATGTGGATTATGTATTAAATCTACTTCCTGAAGCAAAAGAAATAGAAGCTGAACTTACAGCATATGGGAAACAACTTGAATCTCAATTGCAATCCAAAATGGCTGAATTTCAGGAGAAACTTAATGATTATCAGACAAAAATGAGTAGTGGTGAAATGTTACCAGCCGTTGCCAGAGATAAAGAAAATGAGTTAAATGGATTAAGACAATCTATTGAAAAATTCCAAAGAGATGCAGATGCTTCTCTTCAAAAGAAGCAAGTAGATTTGTTGCAACCTGCATATGAAAAGATTCAAAATGCCATTAATGTTGTTGCAGAAGCAAATAGCTATTCTCATGTTTTTAGCAGTGATGTAGGCGCATTTGCTGTATTATTATATGCGAATGAGGAATCAAACATAACTGATCTGGTTCTTGCTGAATTGGGTATTGAAGCACCTGCTGAAGCGAGCGAATAAGATCACTTAACAGATGTTTTGTCCATCAGGTGCAGGACGAAACATCTGCTTTTATTAAAATGATTCAATTCCCACCATTCCTTAATTCCTCTGACCTAATAGGGATAATACCTCCAGCCAGTAAAATTCCTAAAATATTTATTGATCAAGCCAAAACTATTATTGAATCCTGGGGACTTGAGGTGATTTTATCTAAAAACTGGGATAAGCACCAATTCGGTTTCGCAGGTACTGACAAAGAAAGACTTCAGGCATTTCAGGAACTCTTAGACAATGAAGAGATAAAGTGCATATTCTGTGCCCGGGGAGGATATGGAACCTCCAGGATTATTGATCAACTTGATCTTAATGGATTTATCTCATCTCCAAAGTGGATCATTGGTTATAGCGATATTACTGTTTTACTAAACAAACTTCTCATTCATCAATACAGTGGCATTCATGGGCCAATGCCAATAAATTTTCTTGAAGATAATTCTGAAGAATCACTTCAAATTCTTAAAAAATTCCTATTCTACGGTACATATCCAGAGATAAGAATTCCAACCAGAAAACAAAATCGATCTGGATTTGCCTCAGGTGAGCTTGTAGGTGGTAATCTAACCATGTTAATAAACGGTATTGGAACGTCAACACAACTGAATACCGATGGAAGGATTCTTTTTATCGAAGATATTGATGAAAGAATGTACAGGGTTGACAGAATGCTTGTTCATATGAAAAGAGCCGGGATGTTCAAAAAGTTAAAAGGATTGGTTGTCGGACATTTTACGGATATTACTGAAAGAAAGGAATTCGGGTATTCTATTGAAGAACTGATTCTGTCGCATACTGAAAAATTTGATTTCCCTGTTTGTTTTGGGGCTCCCATAGGACATATAATGCCTAATTATCCAATTATTGTTGGGGCAAAAGTTTCGTTTCATGTAGAATCAAACAATGCTACACTTGCTTTAAAAGAAAATCCCGGCAATTAATCCAATTATAATCAGTAGGGGCGCCAGGGTATTTACAAAATTTAACAGGGTAAAAGTACCTACTATAATCCCCAGGTTCATCAAATTCAATTCAATAGGCTGTATCATAAATACAGTAGCTGTCATTAATAATCCAGTACTTGCAGCTGTAATGCCTTCAATGGAAGCTCTAATCACCCGGTATTGTTTGAGGTTATCCCAAAATCTGATTAAGAAATAAATAAGGAATGTTCCAGGTAAGAATATACCTGCAGAAGCAATTAATCCACCGGCAATTTCACCTAATATTCCATATTCCCTCATAGACAAGGCTCCAACATAAGCGCAAAACGAGAATACAGGGCCAGGCACGGCCTGTACAAAAGCAAAGCCTACGAGGAATTCTTCAGAACTCAAATAATCTTTGAATTCAACAAATTCAGTAAAAAGAAGTGGGACAAGCACATGACCTCCGCCGAAGATCAAACTTCCATTCCTATAAAAATTTTCGAACAGTCGAACAGGTAATTCTTTGGTATAATGACCGATAAGCGCGGCGATGATGAAAACGCCAGCCCAAAGAAGAAAATTATTCCATCGTATTTTTATCTTGCCTTTATCCTCCACCGGGTGCTTTTTGAATTTGAAGGCTGTTAATCCTCCAGCTCCAATTAAAATTATTGGTATAAGAAAAGGTGACGGAAACATATATAGCAAAAAAGCCGAAAGGCTCATAAGCAAAAAGGATGTTTTGGATCGCACCACCTTCCAGGCAATATGAATAGATGCATAGCCTACAAAACCGACTGCCATGGGCTGTATGAATCGGGTAAAATTGATAGAAATATCCTGCTCATGAAATTTAGACATTAAAATTCCCAAAAAAGTCATTATCGAAACGGCAGGTAAGGCCCAAAAAAGCAGGGTAAGATAAGCCAGTTTATGGCCTCCAATTCGATAACCCAAAGCTGTAATGGTCTGTGTCGAGGTAGGTCCTGGTAAAACCTGGCATAACGCGTTCAGCTCTATAAGGTCTTTTTCTGTCAGGTATCCCCGTTTTTCGACAAAGATCTTCAGGAATAAGGCAAGATGAGCTTGTGGACCACCAAATGCACTGACTGAAAGTAACAGAACATCCCGAAGAAAAATAATATGTCGAATTCTCTTAATCAATTATTAACTCCATAAAAATTGAGAAATAAAAACTTGTAAAAAATATCCATTTAATCAAGAAATTTCCATAAACATTTTCAATTAGAAATTTTAAAGCGTATTTACTATTACTAAATTTCAAAAATCACTAAATTATGTTTCCCATAGAATAAAGGTAATTATCTGCTATTCTAAAACATTTAATAAAATTAAAAATTTCAACAATGAAGAAGTTCTATATAACCTTATTAATCTCCTTTTTAGCTTACAAAGCCCAGAGTCAATGTAATACCTATTTCAATTTTAAGGAAGGTAGCGAATATGAAATGACCCATTATTCGGCAAAAGATAAGGTAACAGGAAAATCTTTATCTGAGATCCTTAGTATTGAGGATAACGGTGGAGTATTAACGGCCTATATCAAGGGGACAGTTTTTGACGAAAAAGGAAAAGAAGTTACCAGCATGAATTTTGAATACATCTGTGATCAAGGCGTTCTGAAGATGGATTTAAAAAAGTTTATTCCCAAAGAGATGTTTGGAAATGATGCTGATTTTGAATTCGAGCTTGAAGGAAGCTACCTGGAATTTCCAGAAAGTCTGGAAATTGGACAATCCTTAAAAGACGGTGTAATTGAAGGGAAAATGACCATGGAGGGAAATCCTGCTATGGCCAATATGACCATTTCAATTAAAATCCTTAACCGGAAAGTAGAGTCGAAGGAAGATATTACAACGCCTGCTGGAAACTTCAATTGTTATAAGATCTCTTATGACATGGAAAGTTCCACCAAGGTAATGGGAATGAACAACACCGTAAATCTAAGTGGCATTGAATATGTCGCTGAGGGAATTGGAGTAGTAAAAACAGAATCCTACAACAAAAAGGGAAATCTATCCAATTATTCTTTGCTAACAGGTTATAAATAGTTCTCTATAAGATCAAAATTTGATTTCTTAAGGTCGCAATTGGATATGTAATTCATTTAGTTGATCATCGGATACAGGTGAGGGTGTGTCAATCATAACGTCTCTGCCAGAATTATTTTTTGGGAAAGCTATGTAATCACGTATAGAATCAGTTCCCCCAAATAAAGCACATATCCTGTCGAAACCAAAAGCGATTCCGCCATGTGGTGGGGCCCCATATTCAAAAGCATCCATTAGGAATCCAAATTGAGCCTTAGCTTCCTCAGGACTAAATCCTAAAGCATGAAACATATTCTGTTGAATTTCTTTATCATGGATCCTGATAGATCCGCCACCTAGCTCCACACCATTAATGACCATATCGTATGCATTTGCTTTTACTTTACCTGGTTCTGTATCTAGCAAATCAATTTCTTCAGGTTTGGGAGATGTAAATGGATGATGCATAGCATGATATCTCTGACTTTCTTCATCCCATTCCAACAATGGAAAGTCAACAACCCATAACGGAGCAAACTTGGAATTATCCCTTAGCCCGAGGTCCTCTCCTAATTTCAACCTGAGTTCCGATAAGGCTTTCCTGGTCTGACTAGGTTCACCAGCCAATATTAGTAGAAGATCACCTTTCTCTGCCTCAAATAATTCAGCCCATTGCTGCAGGTCGTCCTGGGTGAAGAATTTATCAACGGAGGATTTATAAGTGCCATCGGAATTGCATTTTGCATATACAAGTCCTTTCGCCCCAATTTGAGGTCGGCGGACATAGTCCGTTAATACATCCAATTGTTTCCTGGACCAATCTGCTGCCCCATCGACCTTTATACCTACTACAAGTCCGGCACTATCAAACACATTGAACCCTTTGCCTTTTACAAGGTTGTCCAGTTCATTAAAAGTCATTCCAAACCTTATATCGGGTTTATCTGATCCATATTTCTCAATGGCTTCACTATATTGCATAATGGGAAAATCAATCAATTCAACGCCTTTTACAGCTTTAAAAAGGTGTTTCATCATGCCTTCGAAAACTTCCAGAATATCCTCCCTGGTAACAAAAGACATTTCACAATCGATCTGAGTGAACTCAGGTTGCCGATCCGCACGGAGGTCCTCATCCCTGAAACATCGGACAATTTGGAAATACCGGTCAAAACCTGAAACCATTAACAATTGCTTAAATGTTTGGGGTGATTGTGGTAGTGCGTAAAATTCTCCTTCACTGACCCTTGAAGGTACTACAAAGTCTCTTGCACCCTCAGGAGTAGACTTGATAAGGAAAGGTGTTTCGACCTCTATAAAATCTTTACCATTAAAATAATTCCGCGTTTCCTGCATGATCTTGTGGCGCAGTAAGAGGTTTTCCCTTAACGGCCTTCTTCTTAGATCAAGGTAGCGATACTTCATCCTGAGATCCTCTCCTCCGTCAGTTTCCTCCTCGATTGTAAATGGTGGTACTTTTGATTTATTCAGGATTACAAGATCTTTTACAAAGATTTCAATGTCACCAGTCTCTATTTTCTCATTTTTTGATATACGTTCAATTACTTCTCCTTGTGCCTGAATAACATATTCCCTTCCAATTGATCTGGCTGTTTTTAGAACACCAGCATCAGTTTTACTTTCATCAAAGATTAACTGGGAAATCCCGTAACGATCCCTGACATCAATCCAGATCATGCCTCCTTTATCTCTTATCTTCTGTACCCATCCTGTCAGGGTAACAATATCTCCAATATGATTAATCCTTAATTCACCACAAGTATGAGTTCTTAACATATTCTTAAATTTTAAAAGGCAAATTTAACGATTGAAATAGATATAATCTGAAAACTTATCATTGAAAGTAAAATATCATCCTAAAATTTTGATTTTAAGTAATTTGAGCAAGATTAATTTACTTAAATTTACAACTGGATATTATTTTAATAGAAAGTAACGATGCATCGAAACCTGATATTCTTATTGTTGTTTCTTCTGCTTTCCGGCCAGCAGTATAAACTCGTAAAGGTGAAAATCGACAAGCAAATTACAGTTAAACTCCCCTCTGATTTTACCCGGGTACCTGAAGCTGATGTGGGGACCAAATACATATCATACAGGTCTCCTATAGCATTGTATTCGAATTCTACAAAAGAAGTCGATTTCAGTGTAAACTTTTCAGTATCAAAATGGCAGTCCTCTGATCTGGAAATGGTGCAGTCATTTTATAAAAGTAACATTGCGAATCTTTTTGATAATATTGAATTTCTAGGTGAATCGATTAAGGAGATAAACGATAGAAAATATATTGTTTTTGAATTCACATCTTCGATTTCGGAAACCCAAAGTGTACTCAGACAAGGTGCGAGTATTAAAAAGTATTACTATATTCAATATACCTTAATGAAGGGATCTGTTATGATATTCAGTTTCAGTACTCCACAAAGGATCATGAATGAATGGAGATCAACGGCAGGTGAGATCATGCAAACAGTTAAAATAAAATAAATATGGGTTTGATTATTCTTTCAGATGATCACTTCATGAGGGAAGCCTTGAAACAGGCTGAGATTGCGATGGATGAAAAAGAAATACCTGTTGGGGCAGTTATTGTCTGTAATAACAAGATCATTGCAAGGGCATACAACCAAACTGAAAAGCTCAATGATTCAACAGCGCATGCTGAAATGATCGCATTGACAGCTGCATTTAATTATTTAGGCGGGAAATATTTGCCGGATTGCTCAATATATATTACACTTGAACCTTGCATAATGTGTGCCGGGGCTTTATACTGGTCGCAAATCGGAAAATTAATATTCGGAACATCCGATTTGAAACGTGGTTACAGAACTGCAAAATCAACGATATTGCATCCCAAAACAAAAGTGACCGAAGGAATTTTAGCTCAGGATTGTAAACAAATTCTCGATAAATTCTTTAATACTATTAGAAACAATTAAAATCATTATTAAACCAAATAAAATTATTAATTATGGCATTTCAATTACCATCTTTACCTTATGCATTTGATGCACTGGAACCTTCTATAGATGCAAAAACTATGGAAATCCATCATGGCAAACACCATGCAGCATATGTTGCTAAATTAAATGACGCTGTTCAGGGTACCGAACTCGAGAATATGTCGTTAAACGACCTTATGTCAGTTATCGGAAAGAACAGTGCTGCTGTTCGAAATAATGGAGGCGGGCATTTTAATCATTCCTTATTCTGGACTGTTATGTCTCCTAATGGAGGCGGTTCTCCTGAAGGTGACCTGGCTGCAGCTATTGACGCAAAATTTGGATCTTTTGATGCTTTCAAGAGTGAATTCTCAAATGCGGCCGCTACCAGGTTCGGTTCAGGATGGGCATGGCTATGTGTTGATGCAAATGAGGAACTCTGTGTTTGCTCCACACCTAATCAGGATAATCCTGTGATGGATATAGCAGAATGTCCAGGCACACCTATCCTTGGACTTGATGTATGGGAGCATGCTTATTACTTGAAGTACCAGAACCGTCGTCCGGATTATGTGTCAGCTTTCTGGGATGTTGTTAACTGGGAAGAAGTTGCTAGAAGATTTTCTGAAGCCAAGTAAAATATTGAACCCGCATAGAACTAGATTATGGTTCTTTGCGGGTTTATCTTCTTTTCTGTTCCACCATTTGCTTTAATTCGGCCAATTCATCTCTGAATTGTGCTGCCTGAATAAAGTCCAGTTCTTTTGCCGCTTTTTCCATTTTTTTCTGTGTTTGTAGGATGAGTTTATTCAGTTGATCTGCATTCATATACTGGACTACCGGATCCGCTGCAACAGAAGAACTTTCACTTTCAAAATATATCTTTTTAACACCCTTTTTGGAATCTGCCACCTTTGTCTGCTCAAATATCTCTTCTTTGGATTTTATTACTGTTGTCGGGGTAATATTATGGCTGATATTATAATCTGTTTGTATCCTTCTTCGTCGATTGGTCTCATCAATGGCAGTCCTCATGGACTCAGTCATTTTATCTGCATACATAATTACTTTACCTTCAACATTCCTAGCAGCCCTTCCAATAGTCTGAACCAGAGATCTTTGATTTCTTAAAAAACCCTCTTTGTCAGCATCGAGAATTGCCACCAATGATACTTCGGGAAGGTCTAATCCCTCTCTCAAAAGGTTTACGCCCACAAGTACATCAAAAACGCCCAATCGTAATTCACGTAATATTTCCACTCTATCCAGGGACTTCACTTCAGAATGAATGTACCTGCATTTAACTCCAACCTGTTCAAGGTATTTAGTTAGTTCTTCCGCCATTCTTTTGGTGAGGGTAGTAACCAGTGTTCTCTCTTTTTTACTCACCCGTTTATCGATCTCACCCAGAAGATCATCTATCTGGTTTGTACTGGGTTTTACAACAACTTCAGGATCAAGCAAACCGGTCGGCCTAATTATTTGCTCTACAACCACCCCTTCAGATTTCATCAATTCATAATCAGCAGGAGTGGCACTGACAAAAATGGACTGGTTTATCAAAGATTCAAATTCGTTGAATGTAAGAGGCCTGTTGTCCAATGCAGCAGGCAATCGGAATCCATAATCAACAAGATTAACTTTCCTGGATCTATCTCCACCCCACATGGCTCTTACTTGCGGGATAGTAACATGGCTCTCATCCACAACAAGTAAAAAATCTTCCGGAAAATAATCTATCAGGCAAAAGGGTCTGTTTCCGGGCTTTCTTCTATCAAAATACCTGGAATAATTTTCGATACCTGAGCAATAACCCAATTCACGCATCATCTCCATATCAAATTCTGTACGCTCTTTAATTCTTTTAGCTTCAAGATATCGTCCTTCGGATTCAAAATAGTTCATCTGCGATACAAGGTCATCCTGGATTTCATGAATAGCCTGGTTCAACTGATCTTTCCCGGTAATGAATAAATTGGCTGGATAAATTGAAATGGATTGTTCGTCTTCCAGTTTTTTCCCTGTCAGAGGAGCTATTCGTTTAATAGATTCTATTTCGTCATCCCAGAAAATGATTCTATATCCAAAATCTGCATAAGCTACAAATATATCTACTGTATCTCCTTTTACCCTGAACGTGCCGCGTCGAAAGTCAAGTTCTGCCCTGCTGTATAAGATGTCCACCAATGCATGCAAAAGCTGGTTTCTCGGTATACGATCTCCCACAGATAAGCGGATTATGTTCTTGCCAAACTCTTCCGGATTTCCTATGCCGTAAATACATGAAACAGAAGCTACAACAATAATATCCCGTCTTCCTGAAAGCAAAGCTGAAGTGGCACTTAATCTAAGTTTCTCAATTTCATCATTTATAGACAGGTCCTTTTCAATATATAGGTTGGATGTGGGTAAGTAAGCTTCAGGTTGATAATAATCGTAATAGGATATAAAATATTCAACAGCATTCTCGGGAAAAAACTGTTTGAATTCACCGTAAAGTTGCGCCGCCAATGTTTTATTATGGCTCAAAACAAGGGTTGGCTTATCAACTTCGGCAATAACATTTGCAATAGTATATGTTTTACCCGATCCTGTGACCCCTAAAAGCGTTTGGTTTTCGTCCCCTTGCAGAATTCCATTCGATAGTTGTCTAATCGCTTCAGGTTGGTCACCAGTTGGTCTGTATTCACTTGTAAGATAAAAACCCATTTCTTATTCGTTCCAGATATCCCAAGATTTCTCAGCTTGTAATTCAAGCATTTCCAGACCATTTTTGATATTGGCCCCATTTTCCTTTCCCTTTCTAAGGAAAAGTGTTGTTTCCGGATTATATATTAAATCATACAGGAAATAGTCCGAATTAAATATTTCATATGGAAGATGAGGAGCTTCATTTATATGAGGATACATTCCCAGCGGGGTAGTATTTATAATTAAGTGGTGATCAATAACAATTTGAATATTTTCAGTCAGTTCATAATAATCATAATCTGCTTTAGATTTATTCCGGGAAACATTACTGTAAGGAATATTACAATCATTCAGCACAACCTGAACAGCTTTCGCAGCCCCTCCTGTACCAAGTATTAGGGCCTTTAAATTAGAAATATTCGTGCTTATCCAGGATTCGAGTGATGTTCTAAAACCATAATAATCCGAGTTAAACCCGATCTTCCTTCCATCCGGAATAATCTTAACAACATTAACTGCTCCTACTTTTTCTGCACTGTGATCCAGATCATCGAGATACTTTTTCACTTCCTCTTTATATGGTATGGTAACATTAAGGCCATAAAGTTCAGGATAGGATTCCAGAAGCGAAGGAAGGTCGTCGATATGTTTGATCTCAAAATTCTGATAGACCACATCATTTATGCCTTCTTTTTTAAATTTCTCAGAGAAATATTTCTGAGAGAAGGAATGAGATAAAGGGAATCCGATTAATCCGAAAGTTTTCATTATGTTTTATTTCTTTTCGCGAATAATTCGATAACAATAACGAGGGCAATCCCCAATACAATATAAGCAGCTGAAATCCAGGTTTCAATATTTGCCATATCGGGTAAGTACCAGGTATATCCTTCAATCACCATTTTTCCCTTTCTCATAACTATGTCACCTGTAACATCTATGAGATACTCAGGATTCTTCCATGGCCAAATAATTAATAAGGATCCCATAATAAAACCAGTCAACACCCCAATTGTTCCATCTCTGAACCTGTTTATTAAAAAGGAAATAATTCTGGAAAGAATTATAAATCCGGCAACACTACCCAATACCACCGGGATCAGAATTCTTAAATTTAGATCCGGGACCGCTTCCAGGAAGATCAACTGATAATTTCCCATTAATATCAGGACAAAAGATCCGGATAGGCCCGGCAGAAGCATGCTGGCCATTGCAACAACTCCACATAGAAATAGATATAAAGTACTTTCATTTCTACTGGCCGGATTTAAATAAGTAATTATAACTGCGATAACGACACCGGTTATTACAGCTACAATGGTTAACACATTCCACTTTGTAACTGTTTTGCCAACGAAATAGATTGAGGCCAAAATAAGGCCAAAGAAGAAGGCCCAAACATATACTGGATAATTATCAAAAAGAAAACTCAGTATTTTACCCAGACTAAGTATACTTATAAAAACCCCAGCAAATAAAACAAAGAGAAATTGAAAATTTACGTGCTCTGCAAATGGTTTTATCCTAAAACTCAATAATAATCTGATGGCTTTTACATCAAAAGCTTTTAATGAATTTATCAGATCTTCATAAATATTCGTAATGAAAGCGATGGTTCCTCCTGAAACGCCTGGAATAACATTTGCTGCCCCCATAGCTATCCCCTTCAGGAATAAAAATATTTTATTTCTCACTATAGAATTAAATTAAAAAGATCGAAGCAAAAGCCTCGATCTTAGTGCTGATGTAAATATTGACTTAAGTATTTTTTTCGTTTTTCAGGAAATGGTCGAAAGTGTCTCCTCTTAATCCCAAACGGATTGTTTCTAATGGTATTAATTCTTGTGGAGGAATATTCCCCAGATTTACATTAGATCCCAATAACTTTATAAACCAGACTTGCTGAGCTTTTTGTGGAGCCTCCCAGATAATCTTTTCAAATGGGATTTTTGTTAATATCTCTTCAACAAGGCCAGACCTAACTTCTCCGCTTGCCCTGAACAATCCAACTGTGCCACTTTCCCTGGCTTCCCCGATTACTTTCCAGGAACCCGCATCCAATTCAGCTTGCATTTGAACAATCCATTTATATGGCGGTATAATTTTTTCAGCATCTTTTGAGCCTACTTCTGACAAAACTGTTACATATTCAGATAGCCTGCTGATGTAATTGCACTTTATATCGTGATCCAATTCAATTGAACCGTCAGAAACTTCGGCATACTCCATTCCATATTTCTCGAGTACTTTAATATAGTCTTCGAATTGGTTTCTTACGACAAATGCTTCAAATAAAGTCCCGCCAAAATATGTAGGAATCCCTGATTCCCTGTATAATTTTATTTTATCTTTTAAATTTGGTGTAACAAATGAGGTTCCCCAACCTAATTTCACAATATCGGCAAAATCGCTACTAACACTTAAAAAATCTTCAATTTCTCTCAGACTAAGTCCCTTGTCGATCACCATTGTACATCCTGTCTCTCTGGGTTTCTCAGTCCTCTCTGGAATTTCCTTTAAAGAATAGTTCATTTAAAAATTTTCTTTTCTGTATTGATCGATGATTTTAAATAACGCTTTCTGCGTTTGCAATTTAGGAAAAAATTCAAGTAATACGGTATGGTTTTCAAAATTAAGGACGAGTGCATTTTCAAGATAAACAAAGGCATCTTTATACTTTCCAGCTGCAATCAAATAGGCTGTGGCCCGATAGTATAAGTCAGAGTCATCGGGTAATTGTTCAATCCCTTTCTGGATAATCGATATGGCCTTTTCAAAATCACCTTGTTCATAGTAGATCTGTGACCATTTCAGCCAGATGTCTTCATTTTCCGGATCCAGCAAACATACTTCTTCATAGGCATCCAAACTGGAGACTATATTGCCAAGTTTGTATTCAGTTTCTGCCACTGCCATCCAGTATTCTGCATTCTCAGGATCAAATTTCAATGCTTTATTTAGGAAATGAATGGCTTCATACCATTTATCTTGTGCATTCAGACATATTCCCACGCCAAACCAGGCTTCATCATTGAAATTATCAAGCTTAATGGCTTTTTGATAATATTTAATGCCAAGCTCATATTGTTCAAGCTTCTCATAGGCAACAGCAATGCAGCAAGATGTTTCGGAAGTAGGCCCCTCAATATCCAGTGTTTTTTTATAAGAATCAAGTGCTTTGGTATAGTTGCAAAGGGACATAAAGGTATTGCCAAGGTTAAAATAAGCAGAAGCAAATTTTTCATCAATGGCTATGGCAAACTCATAGGCATTTACTGCTTCTTCAAAATTTTCCAATTTATTATATACAATACCTAGATTATACCATCCATATTGAGAATAAGGATCCTTGTCAATAAATTTCGTATAATAAGAAATACTCTCTTTTAATTTCCCTGTTATATCCAGACAATAAGCCAATTCATACAGAACATTCTCATTATTCAAATTTATCTCAAGAGCTTTCTCGTAGTTAACAATCGCGTTTTCATATTTTCCTGAATTTTGGTAAGCCATTCCAATACTATACAGGACCTCATCCTTAGCTTCACTATTCTCAAGAACTTTTTCATATTCCTTTATGGCTAGTTTGTGCTTTCCCATTAAAGTATAAATAGATCCTTTTATCAAGAGAATCTCTTCATCATTTGGTTGATAAATTAAGGCATTATCTAACAGTTCAAGGGCATCTTCATAATGCCCTAAATTTGACAGTATCTGTGCTTTTAAGAATTTCAGTTCGGTTGAATAGGGATATCTTTCTACTGCGATTGTACATGCATTAAGGGCTTTGTCGAACTCTTTTTTGATTGAATAGTGGCCAATAATAAGCTCAAAGTCTTCCTCAGGAAAAAAATCCAATATTCCTTTCTTAAGCTGGTCTTCAAATTTTTTTACCAGTTGTAATGAATTTGGGTCTGAGTTATATTTTTCTTCCATTTAAGACTCTATTGGTTCGTACAGGCTATTTGCCTTTTCCCCCACGTGCTCTTATGCAAATATGATCCAACTTGAGCAAAAATATGGGATTTTTAGAAGAATTTTATAGGTGTATTTATGTGGGAATCAGCTACGATTTTAATACCCTTGATAACCAATGTTTTCGTTCATCACGATAATATCCACTTCCATATCCATACCCATAGTGAATTCCTTTAGCTCTTTTTGCACCATTTACAATAATATATAGATGGCTGAATTCATGAAGGGTATTTATCTTCTCCAGGAAATTCACAAACACCCTCTTACTATACTCAGGGCGCATAATATAAATCTTGATGTCTGCCTTTTTCATTACCAGTAGTCCATCAGTAACAATTCCCACTGGCGGAGTATCCATAAATATCATATCATATCCTGACCTCAGATCGTTAAACATAGAATCTGACCTTTCAGACATAATCAATTCGGAAGGATTTGGAGGTACGGGACCTGACGCAAGCAGATCCAGATTGTCAATGCCGGAAGGAATCAAACAATCATCTACCTTGTCCTTCCCTATTAGTATAGTACTTATTCCTTTTTCGTCTGGAATATCATCAAATATCTTATTGAACTTTGGTTTTCGAAGATCCATATCCATAAGCAAAATCTTTTTCCCTGATAGGGCAAAAGCGGCAGCTAGGTTCAATCCGATAAATGTTTTGCCTTCCCCGCTTACCGTTGATGAAATTGAAGAGATAATGCATCCATTTTCCGGTAATACAAATTTCATATTTGTTCTAATGGAGCGAAAAGCTTCACTAATAGCTGACTTTGATTCCTTTTGAACAATGATCTTTGATACTTTTAATTTTTCATAATTATAAAAGGGTATCGTTCCCAGAACAGGAATTTGGGTTAGCCGTTCCAATTCCTGGATACCTGTAATTTTATTAAAAGATAGATATCCAAAACCTATTATAAAGAATGCAACCACGAGCCACGACACTATGCCAATTCCATATATCAGGTACTTCTGTGGTTTTAAAGGTTCAGTTGGGAAGCTAGCCCCGGATAGGATTTTAAAATCTGTTACTGTGCCGGCTATAGCTAATTGAAATTCAGCCTTTTTCTGCATTAAGGAGAGATAAAATCCCTCATATAAAGCATAGTATCTCTGACTTTTTGAGTATTCGGTATTTTTCGATGGCATACCAACAAATTGGCTCTCCAGTTCTCTTCTCCTTTCACTTATCAGGATTAAACGTTTATTCAATTCAACGTTATACTCAGTAATAAATCTTTTTACTCTATCGTAAAGGGTGTTGATCTCTTCCGACCATTTTCTGTAAACCAGTGTATTTTCATTATGTGAGATTAATATACCATCACGTTTTTCAATCAATTCATTTAAACTATTAATTTCATCAAGCATATTTTTAGGCAGATTTTTATAATCGGATATCACCAGATTAATTTGATATCCTGCAACAATTTCCTCCTGTAATTCTTCCAACCTTAATTGTCTGTTCTTAACCAGGTATTCTTGTGAATCCAGGGCATTGAGTAATTCAATTGTTTCCGACAAATTACTATTAAGGTCAACGGATTTATTGCTGATTATAAATCGCTCAAAGTAGTTTTCAAAATCTGAGAGCTTTTGCTCAGTTGATTCCAATTGCTGATTAAGAAATTCAATCCTTTGTGAGTTAGATTTGTTTTTTTCCGCTTGTGTATAATTCAGATATATGGTGTCTATTGCATTTACCAGGT
This sequence comes from uncultured Cytophagales bacterium, assembly GCA_963820995.1. GTDB lineage: Bacteria > Bacteroidota > Bacteroidia > Cytophagales > Cyclobacteriaceae > JAGTVG01. Next base: position 289,060 of record CAWGCL010000002.1, read on the forward strand.
TCCTTGCTTTATGCATATTATATCCTTTAAAGGATATTTGAATTGTATTTGCATTTAGGTTCAAAGGATTAACACTCATGTTTTCGGCTATATAGTCCAGAAGGTATTGTCGGCTATACACGTAAAAATAGAATTCGTTATCCTGAATACCATGTTCATAGAATTCTGTCAATCTGATCTCGAAATCAAAAAAATCCGTTTGAATCTTTTCCCCAAAATTATAAGTTGATTCATAACTTCTCCCATCAACTTCATATGAAAGGTTGAATTGCCTTGTATTTAATATATCTACTCTAAAGGGAATATTGTATACCCTTTGATTTTTTATATGCTTTTCAACTGTGAATGGCGGATTATTATACCTTTCATCCAGAAGAATTTTGCCAATAGTATAAATGCTTACATCAAGGTTCAGGGCATCAATAATTTTATTAAAAAACAATCTGGATTTGAGCAATTCTATCTCACTTGACAGACTATTAAATACCTGTTCTTCATCATATTCCTCCAATCCCAAGATGGAGGCATCTCTTTTGATATTTAATTTAAGTATGGAACTGGATTCGTATAAAGGTTTTGTATATCGAATGGAAAGATATGAAATAATAAACGTTGCTAATAATAGGATAAGAATCCAGGGAAAAGATTTTTTAAGTACCACAATAAATCTATCCTGATCAAAGGAGATCTCCTTGTCATCCTGTTCAATTTCCTGTATAAATTTAAGATCCTCCAAAATTCAATTCTAATTTGAAAGGGCCTGTATGGCCACAATTAATGCTACAAGACTGGCCAATACACTAACAATAGGTAATATGTCTCTTGTCCCCTCCGAAAATCCTCTAACCACAGGTTCAACGTATATGATATCCCCGGAATAAATTTCAAGATCGGCCTTCATCATTCCTTCTATTGTTGAAAGATCGATGATCTGGACTTCAGGATTTTTTAAATCTCCCCGAATGAGGCGGATATTTTGAGCTTTGGAATCTCTTTCCACCCCTCCAGCCAGTGCGAGAACTTCCAGCAAGTTCATATCTTCATATGTAAGATTAATAACTTGTCCACCGGGTTTACCAAGAACAATAACTCTTTTGTTATTAAAACTCACAATAACGTAAGGATCTTTATAAAAATTAGAGAACTTTTTCTCCAGAAGTTGTTCGGCTTCACGAGTCGTAAGATCCTGTAATTTCACCTGGCCAATCATTGGTATTTTGACCATCCCTTCCTTATCCACAAAGTAACGGACTTCCTCTCTTTGAATATTATTATTTGCTATTTCTCCCTGCAGGACATAATCAGGATCTATAATTCGTTCACCTTCATTGGTATATACCCTGATAAGCAACTGATCATTGATCTGGATCTTATAATTTCTTTCTGCCAATAGTTTTGAATACTCGATATCCTGTGGGTAGTTTGCGTGCATCTGTTTTAAACATGATATGTTGCTTATAACTGGCACAAGCTGTAAATAGCAACAACAATCCAATTCCCAGAGATTTTCGCATATAGGGATTAATCAAGTCCATATTCAAATATAGAATACTCTGGCAGATTTTTTAAATATTATTATCGATAAAAGATTGGAGAGAGGGCAATTCTGAATCTTTTTTAGACAGGATTGGATTTTTTACCGGCCAATTAATTTTCAAATCAGTATCATTCCATCGTATGCCCGTATCAGCAGTGGGATAATAATAAGATGTACACTTATATTGTAAGATGCAATCCTCGAGTGCTACAAATCCGTGACCAAATCCTTCAGGAATATAGAACATATTATTCATTTTACTGTCGAGGGTAACAGAAATATATTTCCCGAATGTATCAGAGCCAGGCCTCAGATCAACTGCAATATCATAAGCTTTTCCATATGTTACTCTAATTAATTTAGCCTGTGGTCAAATGGATCTAATTGAAAGTGAATACCCCGAAGTACATTTTTTTTTGAAAAGGAATGATTATCCTGAACAAATGTTTTTTCTATTCCCAGTTCTAAAAATGTTTCAGCGCGAAATGATTCAAAGAATATACCACGTTCGTCCTGAAATATCCTTGGAAATACTTCAAACGGACCTTCTATATCAAAATAATTAACTTCCATACAATATTAACACATTGCCATTTCTCATTCAGGCCACTTTATTAACTAGTTCCTGGTATTTGTCAATAACTACCTTTTCGTCATAAGACCCCTCCACCAGTACACGCCCATTTTTTCCAAACACTTGCCTATCCTTAAATGAGAGATTCAGCATTTTTTCCATTTTGTAAGCAAGATCGTCTATATCTTTCAAATTACATAAAAATCCATTGTAATTATCTCTTACAACATTATTACATCCTGCTACATTTGTGGTCACAATGGGTCTGCCCATACCTGCTGCCTCCAGAAGGGTACGAGGTGTCCCCTCACGATATGATGGCAATACGATACAATCAGCATTTTGAATATAATTCCTGACATCAGCTACTCTTCCCAGGTATTCAATTAAATTACTTATCGATCCATGAGTTAATTATATCCTTAGGAATTCCTCTTCTATGCACTTCATCAATGGCCCCCAAAATCTGGAATTTAGCTCTAACTCCTTTTTTATTGAGTTTCTTGATGGCTTCTATATATTCAATAATTCCCTTATCATGAATTAACCGTGATATTAAAAGAAAAGTAAATTCTTTATTGTGAGGTAAGGCAGCTGGAATAAATTTTGAGAGATCAATTCCGGATCCTGGAATAAGCTCTGCAATATCCTTATCTATAAGTTTTTCATCAATGAAGAGCTTTTTATCCTGATCATTCTGGAACAATACTTTTGCAGGAAATCTGAATGCGACTTTATACATCATCTTGGCAACAAATGAAACAATTCCCCTGTTCAGAAAAACAGTACCCAGGCCACATACATTATTTATGGTTGGTATACCTAGCAACTTTGCTGCAAAGGTGCCATAAATATTGGGTTTGATAGTAAAATGAAGGATTATATCAGGTTTAATTCTTCTATAAATCCTAAATAACTCAATTGTAAGTCCAAAATCCTTTATTGGATTTGCACCCCGGCTGTCCATCATTACTTTCTCATATTTGCACCCCAATTCCTTTAATTTATGAGAATAATCATCAAATGGGGCGACGGCTATAATTTCATGTCCTTTATCAATTAATGACCGGACCAAACCTAATCTGAAGTTATAGATGTTCCAGGATGTGTTTAAAACAATTGCAATTTTCACTGCCTATATATAAATAAATTCTAATGGTACTAATAATGTAAAAGAATTTTGGTATTTACCTGAATTGAACAAATCACATTATTAGTAAGACAAACTCCCAAGTAATTTCTTAAAATCGCTTAAAGATAACTAATTTTGCAAATATTCAAAATATAAATTCACATTTACAACCTGACACATTGAAACGACCCGGAAAAGAAGAGACAGCAGTATTAGTTGCATTGATCAATAGGCGGCAATCAGAGGAACAAACAAAAGAATATCTTGATGAACTTTCCTTTCTGGCTGAAACACTAGGGACAAAAACAATTAAAACAGTTACACAAAAACTTGACACACCTGATGTAACCACATTCGTCGGAAAGGGTAAATTGGAGGAGATCAAGGAGTATGTGAAAGCAATGAGTGTTGATAAGGTGATTTTCGATGATGACCTTAGCCCATCGCAGCTTAGAAATCTTGAAAAAGTACTAAAAACAACCATCTTTGACAGATCACTGCTGATTTTAGAAATATTTTTAAAGAGAGCTAAGACCTCCCAGGCCAGAACACAAGTTGAATTAGCCAGGTATCAATATCTGCTTCCCAGACTGACACGAATGTGGACCCACCTTGAACGGCAAAGAGGGGGAACCGGAACAAGAGGAGGGGCGGGAGAAAAAGAAATTGAAACAGACCGTAGAATAATAAGGAACCAGATATCGGTATTGAAGAAAAAGCTTGAGAAAATAGATAAGCAGAAGATCACGCAAAGAAAAGGCAGGGGTAATATTACACGGGTAGCATTGGTGGGTTATACAAATGTTGGTAAATCCACCATAATGACATTATTATCAAAATCAGATGTCTTTGCAGAAAATAAACTTTTTGCCACCGTCGATTCTACCGTCAGGAAAGTCGTAATCAATAACATCCCGTTTTTGTTATCCGATACAGTTGGTTTCATACGTAAATTACCACATACCCTTGTCGAAAGTTTTAAATCCACATTGGATGAGATACGGGAAGCGGATATACTGCTTCATGTTGTAGACGTATCCCATCCTGGATTTGAAGAACAGATTGATATTGTGAATAAAACCTTAGCAGAGATCGATGCTGCAGATAAACCAACCATTCTTGTATTTAATAAGATGGACCTATACCGGAGATTAATAGAATCTTCTGAAGAACCGGTTTATTTGAATGGAGAGGAAAATTTGGAACTCATCCAAAAACATTATGCCACCAGAAAAAATTTTTCTACCGTTTGTATCTCAGCTAAAAAGGCGGAAAATATTGATGCATTTAAGGATAAGTTGGCAAGCAAGTGAAAAAACGGCACTATACGATATATCCCAATTATATGAAGGATGAATACTACTAATATTCATTCCCTCACTATGATTATAAAAAGAATTAAGATCACACCATTATTTGAAATCCTTCAGGCTAAAGGTTTTGACATTACCAGAATGGATTTCTTCAATTCCATACAAGTTATATCGTCAGGATATCGGATTACATTTCCCGGTATATTCAGTTTTGGGGTAATATACCATGATGCAGAAAATTCGGTTGTGGAACCATCCCTGACCCAAAAAGTCTTACCACCAAGTTATATTATTGATTGGGCATTAATTTACATCATAGAATGAAATTAATTGTAAAATTCTCATTAATGCCTAAATCGGCTGAGGTTCTCCGGCTTATTATTTCATTGATTTGAATATAGGATATATTAGATTATTTTTGCATAGATTATGATCATTGGCCTCGTAGTTCAATGGATAGAATAGGAGTTTCCTAAACTCTAGATCTAAGTTCGATTCTTAGCGAGGCTACATAAATCCCGCCAATAGGCGGGATTTATTATTTTAATAGGATACAAATGACGGGCTATATATTGCCTTTGCCTACAAGCTGGCTCCTCACTGGATCACAGACCACTGGTATGTTCCTTTACGTTCGGCCTTCTAGCGAGGCTACTCAAAGCCCCTGATTTTACATTTTTAGGGTTTATTTATATTTCGGTAATAAAAACGGTAATGAGAAAGAGATCTTCCTCCATTGCTTTCTCATTATCTAAACCCATGAGTCTGGTATTCGCGACAATGTCGGTGAATATAATTGTAGCAAGGTGGTGGTTCTACATAAATCAATCCTTCACTTACTAGTTGACCAAACACATGTTTTGCCTTAATCTGGTTGAGAATTTACCAATCCTAACGAAGACCACAAAAAAGATCATCTTCTCGGACTCTTCCTCCATTGACAAGGCTAAATACCCGGTAAAACTCTTGTGAGCCCCAGAGGATCTTGTGCGTCTTGTCCGGGAGTTTTTCTAACTCCTTGAAAATAGCCATTTGGGTTTTATGACATTGTATAGCTTGCCAAACTTGAGGCCAATAATCCACTGTATCAATCCAAGTTGTGAGCGACCAATCGGGCCAGGATAAAGCCTGTCTTTTTTCACCGTCCACGTTGAATCTTCATTTCCCTGAAGGCCGATTTAAACACTTTAAATTTGTTTCGCGGCCAGGTGATATAATAAAATTTTGAAACTGTATGTGCGTGTTGTTGTTTGGCCAGGTTATATTTTGGATCTCCGGAACAAACTAAGGCAGCAGTGGTGAATTGAGAGATAGCTATGTGATCCGGATGTCCATAACCGCCTGTAGGATCAAAACTGATAACTACTTGAGGCTTTATACGTCTTATATGAAAAACAATTTTATCAACCACCTCAACCGGATCAGCTTTATCCAGATCCGCATCAATATAGTCTAAAAATGACACCTCCCTGATGCCTAATACTTTAGCTGCTGCTAAGAGTTCGGCTTCCCTGGTCTTACCTACCACATCCAAACCCGGAGATTCTTTATTTTCACCAAAACGACCTCGCTCCCCCCTGGTTGCTACTATAAGATATGTTTCAATACCTTCATCTGCATATTTTGCCAGGACGCCACCTATTCCAAAAGACTCATCATCAGGGTGGGCCAGCACAGCCATCAATTTTAGTTTATGAGACATGAGAGCAGATAATTACAGAATTAAAATCTTGAATATATTGATATTATAGATATACGATTTTTTAATAAATTCAATTCGCCGAAATTGACAATGATTCTTCATCATTCTCAATAATTATTTATAGCCTTTCCTCACCTATGACATACGAGGTCATACTATTCCCTGAACTCTCTTATCCCGGCATCTAAAGATCAGGCCTCTTCAAGTGTGGACCAGTGGGTGTGGGCCATTTCCCATGAATCACCGGCTTGCCGGTAAACGATTGTGCCCCTGCCACGGGTTATTGGTGTTCCATCCTGTAAAAATGCATGATATTGCAGAGTAAAGATCCCTACGTTTCCATACAGTTGTATCATGGGATCCACGATATTGTAGTTATGCGGAGGGATCAATCCCTTCCATGATGTGAGGAGCTTACGGAATGCCTGGATCCCGTCAACACGGGCGTTGGCTGGGCTATTATTAAAAAAAGTGACATCGTCAGTAGCGGACTTTCCGTAACCTTCGGTATCACCTTGGGACCAATAATTAAAATCAATGTGTGCTTGTTCAAGGATTGCCTCCTCTTTTTCATTGTGTTCCATTGTCAAAAATATTTGTTGGATTATATATAATCTAAAATACAAAAATTATGAATCACATTAAACCAACAGATCCTATTATTTTGTATTAGCCTTTTCGTCTCAATCAAAAAGTTTATACCATTTCAGTTGAGTAGCGATTGATAACAGGACAGTTAAAAGAACTGATTACTCTTCAGTCCCGATAACGTAAATTTATAGCAATTATGCCGATCTGAAGTGAGATGGTGTCAGGTTTTCGCATGTCGAATGGTATGCTGTTTAAGGACTAATGAATGTTATTGTATTTTACTCAAAAATTGATTAGATTTTATGCTATCAAAGTACTTGCCATGGAAAGAACAGGGGATTCCAGAAATCCTTCTCAGCCTTCTGAATACCGACAACTCGCGGCAATCATGTTTACCGATATTGTGAGCTATTCTAAGCTTATGAGTCAAAATGAACAACAGGCCTTGGACTTATTGCGTAAAAATCGGTTGATCCAGAAATCTCTGGTCGAGCAGTATAATGGCAAATGGATAAAGGAAATAGGCGATGGAGTGCTGGCTATGTTCCGAACTGCCTATGATTCGCTGCAGTGCGCCATATCTATTCAAAAAACAATCAGAGAACAGTGTAAACATCAGGTCCGGATTGGTATACACCTCGGTGACATCACTTTAGAAGGAGATGACGCTTTTGGGGATGGCGTTAACATTGCAGCCCGCATCCAATCTATAGCGGATCCTGGTGGAATTTATGTTTCAGAATCGGTATTTAGAGCAGTCATGGCCCGCAGTGACCATCCTGTTCATGATCTTGGTGAAATTTATCTTAAGAACATTGTTCACCCGATCCGTATATACGCTTTAGTTGGAGATGGTTTGCCCTCTCCTTCCGATCAAATTCAAAAGCCCGAGGTACAGAAGAAAAAGTCACTATGGCCAAAAGTTGTAGATGTCCCCAATGAAGAAAAATTAATCGACCATCACCGGAAAATAAGTGATTTATCCATCGCTGTATTACCATTTAAAAACCTTAGCCCAGATCAGGAAAATCAATACTTTGCAGACGGAGTAATGGGGGATATACTTAACAAACTTCAGCAAATGCATGAGTTGAAGGTGATTTCACAAACATCTGTGGAGCAGTATAGAAATACAACCAAAGCTATCTCCCAAATTGGTTTTGAATTAGGGGTAAGCTATTTGCTGGAAGGTAGTGTACGCAAGGGCTATGATGAGATAATGATAACCGCCCAACTGATCAATGCCAGGGATGACAGGCATGTTTGGGCGGATAATTTTACTTCCACCTATAGTACTAAAGGAATTTTTAAGATTCAACGGGAAATTGCCGAAAAGATCGTAAGCAAACTACATCTGAAAATATCTCCTGAAAAAATATCCGAGAATTACGCAGCCCAAGACTAAAAATAAAAATGCCTATGACCATTATTTGCGAGGAATGTTCCATTGGTATCAAATGACAGCACAAGGTCTTGAAACAGCACTCCATTATTTCGAGTTAGCCAGGGATGAGGATCCGAATTATGCACTTGCTTACGCGGGTATAGCTATGGTTTGGGGAGGCTATATTCAACATGGTTTGGTTTCATCCGAAGAAGCTTCGCCAAAAGTAAAAGAGGCAGCAGCTAAAGCTTTAGCATTAGACAGTTCACTGGCAGAAGTCCATTATATGTTGGGCATGGTATGCTGACTGGATGGTGGGAATGGAATTGGGAAGTTGCTGAGAGAGAATTTAGAAAGACCATAGAATTAAATCCTAACTTTGCTGAGGCCAGGATCTATTATGCCCATCAATTAGATATCCAGGGTCGCCTAGAGGAAGCTGAAATTCAGGCTAAGAAGGCCATGGAAATTGAACCATTCAATTCATTCATACAAGTCGTTTATGCCATGCACCTAAACCTGGTGCGTAGGTATGATGAATCAGTGAAGGTATTGAATAATCTTCTTGCAATGGATCCAAACAACTACTTTGCACTTTCAACGTTGCGCTCTTCTTATCACAATCTGCAAATGTATGATGAAGCTCTTGAAGCCTGGAAAAAGTCTTTTGAGACAAAAGGGGATCAGGAGGCACTAGAAGCATTAAAACGCGGTAACGAAGAGGGTGGTTATCGTATGGCACTACAACAGATCGCAGAACTGCTTGTAGCACGAAGTGACACCAGTTTTATCACTCCCTGGCAAATAGCAACACTTTATACACGTGCCGGAAAAAATCATGAGGCGCTTGACTGGCTGGAAAAATCCTATCAGGACCGGGATGCCAATATGACTTATATAAGTGTCGACCCAATTTTTGATGAGCTTAGGGATGATCCTCGCTTTGGCAAACTACTGAGGGAAATGAAATTCCCCGAAAAATTTGAAAACAGAAATGGCATGAACAATTTGGTTTCCTCTTAACTTTATTATTCTATTGCTCAATCCTCCAAAAATTATATATTAAAGTTAGTTAGGTGGTTAACCAATTGTTTATCAAAATAAGATAGAGTTTCCCGGCATGACGAAATTGTTTGACGTCGAACTGACGTTATATTAAATGATATTGTTAACAAAGTTTCCCTATTCATTAAATTACCATCCCATTTATCATGGATTTATCGTTGGGGGACCTTTGGAGAGATAAATTGTTTTGAATGTATTTTTATTTTTAGATGTGATTTAACTGTATTCATTTATGCCATAGTGTGCGGACCAGATTCCCAGTGCCCTTCGCAACGATAACAGTTGACCTGTATGATAGGAATTATGGTCAATCACAATAACAATTTCCCGGAAAATAGTATAATCCGGAGCATGCGGAATAGGACTATACAGGTCTACTGCACTATCTTCTAACATAGCTTCTATTTCCTTCCGGTCATCCAGGAAATTTTTAACTGAATTCTTCCACTTTTCAGCATCTCCTTTGTCTTTGGGCCAATAATTATCAGGCCATGATTTTGATTGATATTCGGGATTCATTATAAAATCCAGAATATCCCACTGGGCAATCCGTAGATGTTCCAGCAGATCCCAACAAGAGTATTGGATGCCGGAAATCTTTTTATTGTAATAATTATCCGGGAAATCCTTAATTGTTTGTTCGAATGAAAGGTGCGCATTACGGCCTTGTAGTGATGTAAGTAAGTGCTTTCTGATAGTGTCGTCCTTATTCATTGCAAATAATTTTTAGTGATTTAATCCTACTTCGTATTTATATATTGTTACAACAAAAATTGTTAGAGTAGATTATGAGTGTACTCCGAACAATTTTTTCGTTAAACACATTTGTACATAAATTAGATCAAGGCACTAACAAATCAGCATTGTACATCCAATCATCCCGGATGGGGTCGCTGTCATCTCCATTTTATTTTTTACTAATTGTTGGTTGATTTCTCGGTTTTTTAGTAGTATCTCAAGCGCACGATCTTCAACTGATCCCATGAGAACAGTATCGCCAACAATGTCGGTGAACATTATTGCAGCGAGTCTGCGATCTTCGAGCATGATTGAAAAATTAACGGTGGCTAATTTCCTTTCTGCCGATCGTCCCGATCTTTAATTAAAGGTAAGGAAAAAAATCAAAAAAAAATTTATTTACATGCCTTGAAATGGTTACGCAAATGTAGGTAGGGATGATTCGAAATAGGAAAATCGCTTTTTGAAAAGGAGTGGGGTTGGATTTCCGAATATAAATCTGAGAAAAAGGAATTTAAAGACAACAAAACGACAACAGAGCAAACTGGAATTGCAACAAATCAACTGGTTGTCAAGACTTTATTGAAAGATAAGTACGTAAACTATCTCACGCTATCACTGAAGATAAATCAATATTTGTTACCGTTTATGCTACCAATAATCATTATTGATAGATACAATTGCCTGAAATTCAAGTATATAATTAATAGCAAAATAGCTAGGGGTGGGCATTTGTCATTTCACCCCAATTCTCAACTGTCGCGTCAGTTAATACTCAAATTATTTTTCCTCATAGAGCAGGTTTTAGCCCTTCCCATCGAACTGTCCAGGATCCATCATCGGGGAAGCCTGGTGCATTTTTTTCAGGTGCTCCATCCCATCCGGCGGCCATCATAGCTACTGCGTACAATAAGCCTCCATTGCCAGGCAAATAGGGACATGGGCCTCCCGTACAGACTCCTCTTTCGTCATAAAAATTTTTTGATCCTGCATCTTTTAAAAGTGCATCAATGGCGAGGTTTGGTTCACCTAAACGTGCTGCTGCCATTGCTGTCCATGGGAAATCCCAACCCCAGCAACGTTCCCAGTCCCAGTATTCCCAAACTTTTAAAAGTGTTTGGTGAGCAATTTCCACATCCACATTTTTTTGAGGAGGAAGCATACCAAAAACTCCTACAGGATCAGGGTGTTCCCAGGCCCTCTTTGTATAGGTGTCTTTCCATTCTGCTGAGTGTACAAAAACACCGCTATCAACCGGCAATGGGGCAAGATTATTTACGATTTCATCCCAATACGGATTACGTTCCAAACCCATTCTCTCTCTCCAAACCTGAGCTTGATTAAGTCCCCAGGTCCAATATGCCAGGTCAAAAACGGCGTCCTTGGTAAATCCTTGTTCACTGGGAGGCATTACTGGATCCAGATGATAAACACCATCTTTATCGCGCACTGGGTAATCAGCCATATGTTTGGCTGTACCATCAATTATATCGGCCCATTTTTCAAGCGTCCTACGCGTGGGATGTAATCGATATTCCAGTTCAGCAAAAAAGATCGGGTGAGGCTGCTTCCAGATTAAAACCTGATTACCCTCCCATGGAGCTGAGCGTCCGCCAGGGCTTGCTGATTTCTGCCATTTAAGACCTTCGTAACCCAACTGTTTGGCCAGTGCACGAGCTGTTGGAATGAAACGTTGATAGATAGTCAAAGCACTATCGGCTATTTCCCATCGATCCCACAAAGCATAATGGGCGGTGTGCCACCAGATCATTTCCATATGGAATTGTCCCCGCCATGGACCAATACCCATAAGCCCTCCTTCAGCAGGAGGAAAACTTCCAGCCGACTGTACAGCGGTTTGATATTGTGACAGTACAATCCTTCGTTCAAGTTCCTTCCATCTTGGATCTTTGCTTTCTGACAGATCGATGGCTCCTCCACTTTGCCAAAATTTCGGCCAGTGAAGTTCACAAGCTTTTGAAGTTTCTGCAAAATCCGGGATACTTCCTTTAGTTGACACATTTGAAAAAGAACATGTAAATTCAAGGGATCCCACTCCCTTGGTCTCTAATTGCCATGCATTTGTATTATCTTCTGAAAGTGGTTTCAACTTGCTTCCGGCACTCCATGCTAAAGATGTAAAGTAGGTAGTAGAATCAACTTTACGTTCGAAATCAGCGCGACGACCGTCCTGTTTTTCATCAATACGGACCGTATTATGTTTGATGTTTTGCTCAAAATCTCCAACCCACGGTTCGTGAAGCTCTAAGTTAGGATACGGAAAATCAATGGCAACTGCGAGTTCTCCATTTCCCAAAAGAGGCGATTCAATCTGTACAGAAACCATATCTTCTCCGGGGTTTACACAGGTTGTTATCTTAATAGGTTGGCTGTTTATTTTAAGATTTGAATTTAACAAGCCAGTCCACAAATCCAGTGATCGGGATAAACCCTTAATATCCTCCGGAGTCAGTTCCATTCCATTGGCCTTCACAAGTCGTATCCGGCCCAGGTTAAGAATATGAGGATTATTGAACATGTATTGGCGAATAGTAGATGTTCCCTCAGGAAAAATATCAGGCCCGGTATTGCGCCCTTTCTGGAATGTCCCAGTCTGAGGAATCTGATCCGGTGTTACACCTTCTGGTAGCGGAAAAGAATGCCAGCCCCAATGAGACATGGTATTGCCTCCAAATGTCTGAAGCCCTGTACCATCCACATTGAAGCAAAACTCGCCATTACCAAGAGGAATTTGTCCTTCCAGATCATTCCACTTGATATTATGCCGGGTAACCAGAGCATGGCAGTCAATTGGTTTCCATTGAATATCTCTATTGCATTGAATGTTTACTACAGCTGTGATGCAAAGGATAAAAATGATTGATATCGAATAAATTTTTGGCATCATGTCTTTTGTTTTTCCCCAGGAATCGAACGCTCCCTCAGCAGAGAGGGCAATTCTTTAACTCTTATATGTTTAAACTAATTTTTTGATGAATTGAAAATACTATTATTTTACAATTAATATTCAACTTTTTTATCAATATTTTTTACCCAGTTTTTACTATAAATTTAAGTAGTGCAAAATACATTGTATTTTCCATCATTATCCTCTTATATTCTAATCTTGAACTTTTCGGTCAGCGTAAAGGCTATATATCCGCTCAATGGATAACAAAATCCGGAGAATCTGTAAAAGGATATATTAAACCAAATGTTACTGAACAAAACTATATTCCTGCAGAATTGAATGGTGCGCATACTTCTAAAAGCCTGTTGTCAGCAGACAGCATCGATTATATTGTATATGATGGAGAAATTGCATTTCGATCTCAAGAAATCATATTCAAGGGGAATAAGGAATACACTTTTTGCCAATTGATATTCTCAGGTGCTTCCAATTTATATTTGATGGATCATAGAGAACTTGGGAAATTATATTTCATAGAAAAAGATGAAAAAATGTTGATGGTCCCGAAGAGCAATCTCATGCAGTTTTATCAAGTTACATTTGGTGAATGTTTTGATCAATCAATATCAAAGAGCTATTTATACATTGAATCAAACATTAAAAAAGTATTAAAACACTACAGCAATTGCACAGATCCCAATATCGAAAACAATTAAAATCCTTTAAATACATTTAAAGCTCTTTATTCACCTGGTAGAAAAAAATAATCAACCAGCACCCAGCACAACTTCGTCAATAAAGAACCAACCTTTCTCGCCTTTTCCCGGATGCCACATAGGAATTCTTTGTAAGGCTGAACAACAATTTCTATATACCGGATTGGCTGAATCGGATCAATCTTACAATCATAAAATTCGAAATATCTGTCTGTACGCTCTTCCAGCTTTTCCGGAATCAATCGGGCCAATACATTCATATCAGATTTTTCCATCCCACCCCTAATTACAATAGATTCTGGTGGGAATAAATATGGATCTGTATTTACCATAGAGCTTAAGACAACTGATCCAATTACTACTTCTTCTTCCCATTCTGCATTCAAAATAAAACTTTCCTCCCTGAAAGCCATCCAGGTACTGTCTCCAAAATCCCCCGAACCCTTTTCCATATCAAAAAGCAATGATTCTCCCTTTCCCAACAAACCTTGAATTGGGTTGATTCTTCAGCATAAATCTGTCAGGCTCCCCGAGAGTCTTATAAAAATTTATTGAATCAATCTGGCTGGACTCCCATCCAGACTTGGCTGCATAGTATTTCAACTGCAGACTTTGGTCAATCTCCAAACTATCCGATGCCTTAAAGGATGATTCGTTAGGTGTAGAACCATCTGTCGTATAGAATATATCAATGCCCTGAAGAGGATGGCCTAACTTGATCCTGACAGGCTTTAAAAAAAAACTGTGGTTGGGGCCTATGGTAGGTGAAGGCAATACGGATATAAAATTCTCAGCCTGTTCAACAGTTTTTATGATGGTAAGTTCTGATTTTGCCTTCATCAATCTGCTGATTCCATCAGCTGTAACGTCTGTATTATAGACATATAGACTGGATAATCCCGGAAACTGAGCAATCTGATCTAATGCTTTATCAGATATTTTTGTATTATATATCTTCAGTTCGGTTAGTTTTTCGAGTTTTTTCAATCTATTCACCCCATCATCATCAAGAGGTGTGTTGCTTAAGTTCAATTTTTCTATATTCCGGCATAGATCAATAAACTCAAGTTCCTGGTTTTTAATGGGAATACCACTGAAATTGAGCTCTATGATATTTTCTGCAATGGGCTTTAAACCCGAAATACCTGAAGATTCATAATTTTTGTGTGGATAAACAATTACCTGTAAGGCACCGGATCTATTGTAAAAACGAATTAGCCGAATATAATTGGATGATAATTTATCAATTTCATTATCAGAAATATCAGGAAGACTTGCCCAACGATGTGACCTGCTGTCTGCGATGAGTTGTTCGATGATTGTATAGCTAGGTTCAGTGATTTCGAGATCATTAAAATCAAGATCAGTAGGTGCACCAAGAGAGATCCAATCAGATATCAGGATCATCTCATCATCAGTTAATTGTTCCTCATCAAGTGGCGGCATATGACCTTCTTCTTCCAACGGCAATGAGATACTTGCCAATAGTTTACTTTTTCCAGGATCATTGTGATCAATAACAATTCCAGATTTTCCTCCTTTATTAATTGATTCAATACCAGATAAAATCAATTCTGCTTTGGCTTTATTTGGGTTATGGCATTTTATACATTTCTCATTCAATATGGGTTGAATAACGTGAGTAAATACATTTGGATTATCAGGGATTGAAATTAATTCCGCCCCTTCTTTTTCCGAGAATGATAAGAAATCCTTTCCATGTGTTACCATACCTCCATAGTGGCCAGTAATTACAATCAAAATCAGCAATATACTCTGTATCAGAATTGGAGGTAAATATTTAGCCTGCTTATTCTGGTTTATCCAATACCATATAGCCACTATGTATGCTACAGAAACTCCAAGCCACTGGTGGATCAAAATCAAATTCCCTTTAGCTGTCCCTTCAAGGCTCAATAAAAAACCAGTTATGGCTGTAATAAATGTTAAAAAAGCAGTTACGTTAAGATACCATTCAAAATAGGTGTCTTTTCGCCAATATTGTATCACTGTAACCAATATTAAAACTATTGGGAAATGTAATACCAGAGGATGCCACCTTCCAATCCAACCCACCACTTCCGGGATTTCGAGGAATCTTTCAAAAGCCAACAAAAAGGCTAACAAAATGGCGCTTGAAAAAATGGAGTAATCTAGAAACCTCTTTAAAAATATCATGTATTATACTAATAAATCATTTACAACGTTCCCTGCCACATCTGTTAATCTAAACCTTCTTCCCTGGTACTTAAAAGTAAGCTGCTCATGGTCAATGCCAAATAAATGTAATAGTGTAGCATGAAAGTCATTAATATGTACCGGGTCCTTTATAATATTATATCCGAATTCATCCGTTTCACCATAAGACAGACCTTGTTTTACACCTCCTCCGGCCATCCAGATACTAAAGCTCCTCGGATGATGATCACGTCCATAATTATCAGGGCTAAAACGACCCTGGCAATAATTCGTTCTTCCAAACTCTCCCCCCCAGATCACGAGTGTATCTTCCAGCATACCGCGCTGTTTCAGATCCAGGACCAGGGCCGCTGAAGCCTGATCCACGTCCATAGCCTGGCCGGCCATCTCTTTAGGTAAGTTACCATGTTGGTCCCAACCCTGGTGGTAAAGTTGAATAAACCGAACCCCATTTTCGGCTAATCTTCTTGCCAATAAAGCATTGGCAGCATAAGTGCCCGGGATCAGAGCTTCCGCCCCATATAATTTTATTACTGATTCGGGTTCCTTATTCAGGTCCATTACCTCAGGTACGGACATCTGCATCCTGTAAGCCATTTCGTACTGAGCTATTCTGGATTGTATTTCATCATCTAAAACCTTACTGTAATGCTGATTATTCAGATCAGATATATTATCCAGCATCTCCCTTTTATCTTCCCTTGTCACACCATCAGGGTCATTCAAATATAATACAGGATCCTTCCCGGATCTCAACAATACTCCCTGATGACGGGAATCCAGAAATCCACTTGACCAGAGTTTAGAATATAATCCCTGACTATTACCTTTCCCCCGGGATGTCAAAACTACAAATGAAGGTAAGTTCTGATTTTCACTACCCAATCCGTAACTGAACCAGGACCCCATACTGGGACGGCCCGAAATCTGATTACCTGTTTGTAAAAAAGTAATGGCCGGGTCATGATTGATGGCTTCGGTATGCATACTTTTAACAATGCATATTTCATCTGCTATTTTACCTATATAGGGAAAATAATCGCTAACCCAGGTCCCATTCTGACCATATTGTTTAAAATCAGGAAAAGAGCCTACCAATGGAAACCTCTCCTGATTGGAGGTCATCCCGGTTAGCCTTTGTCCTTTGCGTATCGATTCAGGAAGGTCCTCTCCCATTCTCTCCCTGAGTAATGGTTTATAGTCCAGCGATTCTAACTGAGAGGGTGCGCCAGCCTGAAAGAGGTATATAATTCTCTTGGCTTTGGGTGCAAAGTGAGGGATTCCAAGGGTAAATTCGTCAGAAGAAAGGCCAGCCCTGTTTTTCTTAAATAAATCAGGGATCATAAGGGAACCAAGAGCCAGTGTCCCAATTCCAGCGCTTAATTTGGAAAAGAAATGCCGACGGTTTACTTTAAAGGCATCTTTGTTTATATCTCTATCATCGCCCATATTATTCCTTGGTAATGGTTTCATCGAGATTATATAGTACCTGAGCAACCATCATTAATGCAGCTGTCTCAGTTTGATTCTCATTTTTGGGTTCAGTTTCTCCTATTTCGAGCAACTTTTCAGCATCCTCTTTATTGCTTTCGAACTTATCTACACAATCCTGATGATAATTAACAAGCAGATCCATTTCATCATCTGAGGGATCCCGAAGCAATACATGTTGAAAAAGCGATTTCACTGCCTCCTCATCTGGAAGATCTGCTTCCGATATCTGCGCTGACAAAACTTTAGCGCATTCCAGAACCTGAACATCGTTCTGTAAAGCCAGTGCTTGCAAAGGGGTATTTGTCTTCTGGCGTCTAACTTCGCATAGATCCCTGTTCGGCGCATCAAAGATTGCCATAGCTGGGGGAGGCAATGTTCTTTTCCAGAATGTATATAAAGATCTTCTATAAAGCTTATCACCGGAATCTTCCACGTAAGTAGTTAAAATTCCTCTATTCCCACCAGCATTCGTCTCTTCCCACAATCCAGGGGGTTGATAAGGCTTTACACTCGGCCCGCCAATTTTATCGTTTAGTAATCCGCTGGTACTTAAAATATAATCCCGGATCTCTTCAGCACTCAACCGGAACCTTGGCCCTCTGGCCAGGTATATATTCTCAGGATCGACCTCTTTTAGTTCAGGGGTGATAGCTGAGGATTGCTTATATGTCGAGCTACTGACTATAATTTTCAAAATATGCTTAATATCCCATCCACTTTCCATAAATTCAACCGAAAGCCAGTCAAGCAATTCAGGATGCGAAGGCAGTGCTCCCTGACTTCCAAAATCCTCAGTGGTTTTCACAATACCAAAACCAAATATCGAAGCCCATAGCCTGTTTACATATACTCGGGCTGTTAAAGGATTATCTCTATCTGTCAACCACATTGCCAGTCCAAGTCGGTTTTTAGGTAGTTCTTCAGGAAATTCCATTATTGCATTTGGAGTTGAAGCCAACACTTCTTCAGTTGGGGCATCATAATTTCCCCTTGCTAACAAATAGGTTTTTCGCTCAGTGGAATCATTCATCACCATAACTTTCAGTTCCGCAGTATCCTGCTTATTAATGAATGATAAAATCCCATCAAGATCTTCTTCATCAATGCTTATAAATGGGGCATCAGCATAATACTTCCTGTTTTTAGCCTGCACCGCATCCATTTGTAATCCTTTTTCATCAACATTATTAAAAAAAGCATATACTTCGTAGTAATCTCTCTGGCTGAAAGGATCATACTTATGATCATGACATTTTGCACACTCCAGCGTCAGGCCAAGAACGCCCTTCCCAAGTGTATTGGTCCGATCACTGACATACGTTGAACGGTACTCCTCGTCAATAACTCCCCCTTCCTGAGTAATCGGGTGGTTTCTGTTAAATCCTGTAGCAAGGATTTTTTCTTTGTCCGTTTCTGGCAGTAGGTCACCAGCCAGCTGCCAGGTTAGAAACTGGTCATATGACATATTTTCGTTAAAAGCATGAATTACCCAGTCCCTCCAGGGCCACATGGTTCTGTAACTGTCATCCTGATATCCATGAGAATCAGCATATCTGGATACATCCATCCAGTCCCTTGCCATTTTTTCACCATAAGCAGGTTTGGACAAGTAATAATCTACCACTTCGGCATAATTAAAATCTTTTTCATCTGAGAACCTTTCAACTTCTTCAACCGTTGGAGGCAAACCTGTCAGGTCAAGGCTTAATCTTCTTATCAGTTTTTCGGAAGGCGCTTCCTCAGTGGGAGTCAAACCATTCTCCTCCAATGTATTCAAAACAAAATAATCTAACTCATTTGAAGGCCAGTCTTTTAATATGACTTCTGGTACTGAAGATTTAGAAGGTGGGATAAAAGCCCAGTGTCTTTCATATTTTGCACCTTGTTCTATCCATTTTTTTAAAATGTCTTTCTCTCCCGGAGTTAATTTCAGATATGAATCCGGCGGAGGCATCATGGTAGCTGGATCTTCAGAATATATGCGGTGGAAAAGTTCGCTGTTATCTATAGATCCATTTTTAATAGCATATTTTCCAGGATTTTCTGCGAGCTCGGCCTTCGCAACTCCTTCAACATCTAGTCTTAATCCAGCTTTTCTTTTATTCCCATCAGGGCCATGGCAAGTATAACATTTATCTGACAGGATGGGTTTTACATGAAAATTAAAACTAATCTCCTCTGGTAATTCAGCGACCTTATTCACCTGGATTGATTCGGAGTTACTTTTTCTGGCTTTAAGCCACAAACCTAAAAACAGAATCCCAATGAGACCAAAAAGAAGTATATATTGCTTTTGATTCATAAATTACATTTCCCGCAGTTTGTAAAAATATGATTGTTACAGGACTAATGCAAGAGGAATAAAAGTCATGTCAAATTTGTAAATTTGATCACATCTATTTATGATAAGCATTTCATTAATTGATTATTAGTTATAATAATGGCTGGAATAAGAGGGTGTCGTTTCAAGCTTCTCATTTTTTTCGTAACTTGATTAACAGTTAACAACACTCTTTTTCGTAAATGAATTTATTTTTAAAATAGCCTTATAAACATATCGATCCATCTATTGCTTCGAATAAATAAGGGCCATGAAAATAAAAAAACAAATCTTTAAATGATGATACACAAAACGGAAAGTTATTTTATTTTTTTTATAATATTCGTCATATTTTCAGGCTGCCTTCAGAAAGAAAAAGTTGACAACAAAAATGACAAGATCTCAAATGTTAAAGAGGTAACATCTGCTAAATCACCAGATTTTTTCCCGGTTTCTGTCTGGTACAGTGGTGGGAAAGCAAGGGCCCCTATGCTATCAACCATAACCCCACAATCAAGAGATGAATGGCGCAGAGATCTGGAGCAGATCAAGGCACTAGGTTTCAATACTGTAAGAACATGGGTCGAATGGACACACTCGGAACCGAAGGAAGGACAATTCGATTTCAGGAATTTACAACTACTTTCTGAACTGGCTGAAGAAATCGGATTAAAGGTATTCATCCAGGTTTACGGGGAATCCGCTCCTGATTGGGTGGGAAGGAAATTCCCTGATGGATTATTAGAAGCCCATAGTGGCGACAGGATAATCCCACAATCAGCTCCTGGCTATTGTATTGATCATCCGGGAGTACGAAAAGTTTTTGCCAATTTCTATACTGAGATGGCAAAAGTAGCATCCCAATATCCCAACTTTTATGGTTGGGATCTTTGGAGTGAGCCACATCTTGTTCAATGGGGTGGACCTGGTTGGATCCCGAATGCGCAATATTGTTTTTGCCCCCATACACAATCAAGATTCAGGAAATGGTTAAAGGAAAAATACCCTTCGCTTAATGAATTAAACACAGCATGGTACAGGACTTTTGAATCGTGGGAGGAAGTTTCACCCCCCAGGTTCAACACCATACTCAGTTATACGGACTATATTGACTGGAAAAACTTCATTTACCAGAAAATGGCAGAAGATCTTAGGATGAGGTACGAAGCTGTGCGCTTAGCAGATAAAATTGGAGTCATCACTTCACATGCTTCACCTCCTTCAATATTTAGCTCACCCCAAGGTTCAGGTGCAGAAGATGATTTTCTAATGGCAGAGCAGGTGGATCATTATGGAACTTCACAATATCCAAAACACAGCCGGCCGGGAGATTGGATAAGATCAAATTTCATGATTTCTGCTGATTTTTCCTATAGCGCCAATAAAAAAAATGGCGGATACTATGTAGGTGAATTCCAGGCAGGATTTGGAACGGTTGGTTTAAGAATCGGAGATGAGGTAACCCCGGAGGACCATAACATCTGGTTCTGGACGTCACTAGCTACTGGTGCCCGGGCAGTAAACATATATGCCTATTATCCTATGAACTCCGGGTATGAATCAGGCGGATACGGTTTAATTCACCTTGATGGTTCATTGACTGAAAGGGCTAAATCCATTGGACGAACAGCACAATTTGTTGATAAGAACCATACCCTGCTTTTAAGTTCTAAACCGATCAAATCAGAAATTGCACTTGTTTATAATCCACTTTCCCAGATGGTTGGTGGTAGTCGTGGATCAGGTAGAGTTGAAGGGCAACCTGGGCATTCAAAGTCATTGATAGGATATTATCGGGTATTTTCAGATAATAATATTCCAATTGATTTTATCCACAGGCGAGATCTTGAATCAGGAAAGATAGAACAATATAAACTGATAATTGTTCCATATCCCCTGATGTTTACTCAGGAAGCAGCAACCAGCTTGATGACATTTGTAAAAAATGGCGGATATCTGCTGGCAGAAGCAAGGTTTGCATGGAATGATGAAAAAGGATATGCAACTGACATCATACCAGGAATGGGCTTAAGTGAGGTCTTTGGTGTACGAGAGGCTAAAGTTGAAGTTAAAAATAATGTGAGAATGAATATTCTGGAAACCTCCCATCCGGCGTTCAATCAATTAACCGGAAGTCAATCTTACTGGAGAATACTTTTCAGAATCACTTGAGATTTTACCTGGTAGTAATGCGGAGGTTCTTGCAAGGTTCGAAGACAATACGCCTGCCATTACCGGATCAAGATTTGGCGAAGGTTATACCATTTTGATTGGATCTTTTCTTGCAAACCGGATTTCAAGTAGCTACCAGGGAACTGCCAGGATTGATCCGGAATTCCAGGAAGACAATGATGAATTTCTATTGGGTCTTCTTGATTGGGCAAATATCGATAGGCCATTTACCACATCTCACGATGGCAAACAGGATTCGATTGTAGTGAAGCTTCATATGAATCCACAAGGATATTTGTTATATGCCTTAAATCAAGGGCTAACAACAAAGCGTATAAATATTAGATTAAAGGTTAAGGAGGATTCGGAATATACATTAAAGGAGATCCTTCAGGATAAAATCCTAAACAAATCATCCCAAAATAAGGTTTTAGAGTTTAGAACAGAAGAAATGCAAGGTAGTGGCGTTGAAGTATGGAGCATCATCCCAAAGAATTGAAATAAATTAATAGGAAAAATCTGAACTTGAGACTTTGTAACTACACTATTTCATGGCATTTCTAATTCTTGAATCATATGGTTTTAGATAAGATTAATGTGTCGCTCGTGGAGTTAAATCATTGATATATAAACATCTCTATAAGGAAAAATATGAATTATAATGCTTTAAAATAAAAATTCTGTATATTCATATCCTGCCATATACGAAAATATCCGATTGCGCAGTATATTTGATAGCTTTAGATATCTCAAAATAATATTTCAATTAAAATGTAGGGCATATGAAAAGATTTTACAACATAATAGGTTTTTTTGGTCTTCTGATCTTCATTGTAAGTTGTAATGATGAAGATCCTTTATTACCTCTTCCTGTCATTGATTTCAATACCGATCCGGAATTAATTGAAGTAGGCAAAGATGTACGCTTCGAAAACATTACCACCAATGCATCCAGTTATAAATGGGATTTTGGAGATGGCCGGACTTCCACAGACATCAGTCCAACCATACAATATGATGAAAGCGGAACCTACATGGTTACGTTGATCGCCTATACCGATGACGATCAGAGCGATTCTCTGTCAAGAGAGATCGATGTCCAGGAACGGGTCTTGAAAGCCATTCAAATAAGCAGCATTCCATTTGTAAATTCTGTTGGAGAAGACTGGGATGATCCGACTGGTCAACCGGATTCTACCAAATATCCGGATTTCATTCTTGCCATTGGACCTTCAGATGACCCTGATCGGGTAATCATTACTCCAATATTGGTTGATCTGGCACCTTTTGAATTACCTATATCATTTGAGTTAAATCCTGGGGGTGATCCTTATATACTTACAAATGAAGATTGGGAGTTAACATTCATTGATTTTGACGGTGTTGATCTGGAAAATGTTCAGGAAACAGATTTTGAATTAATGGAAGTAATAACCTTTAATCCTGTGACTATACCAACTAGCAGTGTTGATGAGGATGGTATTGGATTTATTCAAGTCTCCTTGGGTCAGTATTCAATTGATTTTTTGTTTGAATTGGAGTGATTTGAGGTCTTTGGTATTTATTGAACCAGGAAGATCTCATGTTGATTACAAGGGTTGAATAGTTTAAAAACATTCAATCCTTCAACCGGAAAGTCTGACGCGTACATGTCACCTCCTTCAAATAAGAGGTTGGTTATTTCTTCAAGATCAGCCTGATCATCCGGGCCTGGTGAACCTGAAAAATAATAATTGTCATTCAAGATCACATTAACCATATTTCCTATGGTAGTAGTGGGCTCAAACTCCCTTAAAATGATTTCTGAATTTCCGAAGCCATCCTCAAGAATAAATCCAACTGCATTTGAGGGTTGTGTATCAGATTCAAATCCATAATAAAATAAAAAAGCAGTGGCTTCAGGAAACTTCTCGGCTATAATTCCACCTTCATCAGTTAAAGAATTACCTGATTCATCAAATATAAATAAGGAATTCACGCTATAGGGGAAGTCTGGGATAGGTAAAAATGCAGCTCCTTCCAGATCAAAAAGACTGGATATCATAGAAATCGATCCAATTCCTCCTATCTGACCAGTATACAAGGGCCCGTTATCTGGAGATAATGTACAAAGGTTTGGCCCGGTATTGGTAAATTCAGAGAAATTGATCGCTTCGATTGTATATCCTCTTCCTGCCAATGAGAACTGAAGTGGAACTAACAATTCCAGGTTTCCATTTTGAAGGATATAACCGCTTTGATGATTCAGTATAACGGCTTCGAAATTTGGATCCTCAAAATCACTTCCAGTACCAGCTAATATTGAAGTTATGACCCGTTTTGTTGCATCAAGTGACCAATAAACGGATATATCTGCATCTTCCAAAATGATTTGCTGTTTGGGGATTTGTACTTCAAGCGCTTTTGGACCAATAGATACAAATTCGTTGAGATTTGCGGCAATGTCCCTTGAAAATTTGTCATCATCGTTTGGTGCTGCAGGAGTAAGGGTGATTGTAGAAGGTGTAAAATTAAGATCTGAGATGCTTCTAAATACAAGATCATCTCCTACTTTTTCGACAAATGTCCATTCAAATTCCGCTCCAAAAGTAGCCCCATCCAATTCAAACAAATAGTGAAAAACCCCGTAAGTTTCGTATATGAGTTCCAGTCCTAGTGCATTATCCACACGCCAGGGAATGGTATGGTCGAAAAACTCTCCACTATTGTCCGCTACATCAGATAGGATATGGACTTCATCTTCATCGAATTTTAGCACCATATAAAATATTCCCGATCCGCTTGTTGGTTTGTATTCAAGTCTCCACCCATTGGCTGGAGCCGTAAGTTCAGTCCGCAGATTAGTAACAGCTTCTGTTACTCTATCTTCTACGGATGGAAGCATTGCTTCTTTCTCCTTCGTACAGGCCTGAATAAAGAGAATTAGAAATATTATGCTAATATGTAATAAAGTATTTCTCATTCATTATAGTTTTGATTGAACCTGTTCTCTAACATCTTCCAGTTTAACACCGGTCACTTTTTCATAATGAGCCAGAATTGAATTTAATTTCTGATTGATATAAACCCTTCCTTCATTTCTCTGATCACAATCCTGAGTAATGCAATCAGGTTCTGTATCAATATAGAATTCATAAAAATTCTCCTCAAAAAGAAAATGCGCAACTACTTCCGCAAAATCTTCATTTGGGGAACTTGTAGCATATGGAGAGACGAATCCCCTTTGCAAGGCCTCTTCATCTGACAGTGTAAACCATGCACCGGCACTGGTATAACCCTGGGGCGTAATGGTTTCAAATGCATTTGGCAGTTTATATTTCTGGTGTACTACATGTGCAAATTCATGATATACAGTCTGCAATTGCCTTAGTATCCAATCACTATCGTCAAAATCTACTGAATTAACATCCGTGAAGGTAATTTGTGCTCCGGCATCAGCCGTTCCAAGAGTGACCGTACCATCGTCATTATATATAAGTCCACCCAGTAAGACGATTTCAGCAGGGACATGCATTCGGAAAAAATCTTCTCCATTTTCGACCGAAACATATGGATCTATCCAGAATTCATCGATAAAATCAAGCATCGGTCTGACTACTTCCAACCTGGGAGGGGTAACTCGCTGTGTGGGTCCTACATACCTGTCTACAAACCGATACCGAATGGCCATACCAAATTCTGTTGTGAAATTTTCGTCAATATATTTATCCAGTTCATTTCTAATTACTTCCGGACCCTGGTTAACTGGTACATCAAGAGTTTCCTCCTGGTAGCATCCAGAAAAGATCAGGAACAGGCCTGTCAGGATATATATTAATCTTATCTTCATCATTTATTAATTATCTCGGATTGGGTTCCAATTTCCCCACTTCAATTGCAGAAGCAGGGATCTGTAAAACCTTTCTTCTGTCCTTATCTTCAAGGGTACTTATGGAACCGTCCACCTGGTTATGCTGAACTTCCAGTTCAAAACGTTTAATATCGAACCACCTTAATCCCTGGATTATAAACTCTTTTCTTCTTTCCAGTTGCACATATATATCCATTACAAATTTGTCACTGACGAAAGGATTATTCGCCACACCAAATGCTTCCCTGATCAAATCAATGGTAAGGATAACAGATGGTCCGCTATATCTTCTATCGAACAAAACCTGTAAGTCCCGGATTGCTTCATCTATCCTGTTCTGCTCTACATAAGATTCCATCCTGTTCAATAAAACTTCTTCGCCTCTAAAAGCGATATGTATATGATATGGTGTACCTACATTAGAATTTAAACTACTTCTTTGAAATAGACTCTGGTATCTTAAAGGAAATACTCCATTTTCTCCTTTTACAAGAGCCGGATTTTCCCGCTCATCAGTTGTTCCCGGAAATGGATTAGCAGAAAACAGGTCCCTGTATAAAACACTTGTTGGTCCATGTCCAAAATCAGGGCGCTGGACAAGTGATATTTTTCTCATTAACAGAAGATTACTGGGAAGGTCAGGTGAGGTATATAGTTGAGTATATCCATCAATTGATGAACTTGCATTAAGGAATTGGTCCCCTGTAAGATCACGCACGAATGCCGTCGGATCACTTCCCAACATCAAATTGCTATATTCTATGCATTTATCATACTCCCCTTTGAAAAGGTAAAACCTGGATGCAAAAGCCAGAGCTGCATTTCGGTTAAAATGGTATTTCCCTGAGTTGGCAAAAAAGCTGTCATCCACCAGGTCTATGCCCAACAGCATATCTTCCTCTATCCTGTCATAGACCTCCTGCACTGTATTTCTTTTATATGTCTTTATAAAAACAGTCTCCGGCGTATCGACATAAGGGACGCCCGGATCCGAATTTGATCTCTGTTTGTCATAGTGTTTTGCAAACAGGTTTACAAGCATAAAATGGGCATATGCCCTGGTAAGCAATGCTTCCGATCGCACCGCACTTTTCTGTGCTATATCTTCCTCGGTCCTGGTTTCAAACTCGTCAATAACAGCTAATACTTCATTGGCATGGGCTATCGCATTGTAAGTAGAATTCCAGAAAAAAGTTGGTGTATCCTGTTCTGTGGCATCTGTAGTTTCATCTGCCCAGGCATAGGCTTCAATATGACTATTTCTTAGTGTAACACCTCGGGTATAAGCCACATTGTCTGTCATCCAATCCGTAAAAGCGTAACTGGCATCGGAATAAGCGTTTGTTAATAATTGAGAAGCTTTTTCAAGGTTATTGAGCGAAACTCTATTATCAGGTACTTCATCGAGGAAATCTGCGCAACCTGGGAGAACAATGATCAAACAGATTATAACTAGTTTAGAGATAATCCGGAATGAATTTCTTGAGACAATATTGGCAATATCTATTTTATATTTCTTCATTTTTAGAATCCAATATTTATAGATAAAGTAATTGTTTTAGGAGGAGGAAGCGCCACACCTCCTGTAGCAAAGAACTCCGGATCCTGCCCGTTAAGGGCCTCATCAGAAACAAGAAGGGCAAGATTATTCCCTTCAAGCGTCAGAAAAGCATTACGTAATTTAAGTCTGGAAATCCAAGCTGAAGGGAATTGATATGACAGCTGAACTGTTCTAAGACGGAGGTAGTCTCCATTCGCAACTCGTACTGTACTTTTATTGTACAGGTTGTAAGCATTTACTATGTTGCCATTTACCTGGGCTACTCCTGCATCAAGTACTACAGGTATATCAGTCCTTTCCTCATCTCCCGGAACTGCCCAACGATCCACCAGGTCACCGGGTAATGCATCAAAATCTGTATAGATTGGAAAATAAGCGTCATTTAAGCGGATCTTATAATCAAATTTATAAGAAAGAAATATATTCAGAGTAAATCCTTTATAGGTGAACCTATTGTTAAAACCTCCAACACCTCTCGGTTCAGTCGGGCCTTCATAAACAAGTGTATTTTGAAGGTTCTCTCTACTTTGAAGATCCAAATTAAATACTTTCTCACCATTTTCATCCAGGAATTGTGGAATACCAATCTGGTTTAATCCGGCAAAATTGGTTGAAAAAAGCCCTCTTCTGGGTCCGCCAAGCACGGCTGCACCATTTTGACTGATTGCATCTACCAGTCTCGGACCGAAATCCAAATTAGTTATCCGATCCGTTGTATAAGAAAGATTAAAATTGGAAGTCCAGGTAAATCCTTTAGTCTGAATATTGATCGTACTCAGGTTGAATTCGTATCCATCTGACTCCATATCCGCATAATTCCCAAGTTTTAAGCCCTGCCCTCCTATACCACTCGTCTGAACAACGCCTATCAAATCGAAGGATTGTCTTTTATAATAGTCAAAAGAGGTATTGATCCGGCTCTTGAAAAATCCAACATCGATCCCAACATTGAATTCTTTGAGTTTTTCCCAGGTTAATTCAGTATTGGTTAAATCCTGGATAAATAAATAGGGCTCAATATCTGTAGGTCTGACTGTCACATCCGCAAGCAGATTTAACAATGCACTTGATTCAGGTGGAAGGTTACCTGAAAGACCATAAGTAGCCCTTAGTTTTAAATAATCAAGAAAGTTCACATCAGACATAAAAGCTTCCTGGTCTACATTCCAGGCACCACTAACATTCCAGGTTGGTAAAAACCGGGCCTGATCACTTTCTCCCAGCTGGTTTGAACCATCATATCTACCTGTTAAGTTAACCACATACTTGGACCTATAAGCATATCCTGCATTTAGAAAAAAGCCGAGAAACCTGTCCTTGAGTTCGTCAAGTGAGAAAATGGGTATATTTTGCAAATTGAAAAATTCAACGATATTAGGATCTGTAATGACCACTCCTCCACTTTCATAGACTACTCCTAAACCTGTGGAGCTGGTTGCACTTCTATCTGTGTATCGCATTTCTCCTCCTCCAAACAAATTAATCTGATGTGACTCAGTAATATTCTTTGACCATTCAGCGCTTATGCGTGTAAACATGTTCAATAATTCACTATCATCCAGAAATTTAAAACCGCCTACAGGAAGAACAACCTGTGGGTTTAAACCGGGATTATTCGGATCACGAAATAACAGGTTATTTGCTTCCTGGATAAACTGAGTATCATCTGCGCGATATGCTTCTGCCTGATTGCTGTACTCATGTACTGTATGGTCTCGTCGGGTATCTGCATACCTGGCCTGGAAAACTCCATTGATAGAAAGGTCTGCAATAGGCCGGATCTCAAAATCGACCTGACCTGAAAGATCCACAACACGTATAGCCATCTGGTTATATTCCAGTTCGTCCAGAATATTAAAAGGTGCAAAATTCCTCCTGAAATATTCCCGATTCCCATCATTGTCGAATGGCCTGATCGATCTGGCCGTATTGAGCGCATAACTAAGGGGGTTTATATCAAAGCTCCTGCTGTAACGGCCAGTTATAGGGTCAAATTCCCGGTTTCGTGTCCCAGGAACCTGTTGGTCACGATAGCTTGCCGACAATTTAAATCCAAAAGAGAATGCATCGGAAATAAAGAATGTATTCCTGGCAGCACCTGTAATCCTGCTAACATTATCTGCAATGGTCTGACCATTATCATTTAAAAAACTAAGTGAAAAAAAACTATTATACTTTGAGCTTCCGGAGGAAAAATCCAGGGAATGCCATTGCTGGAAACCAGGATCATTGAATAATACATCAAACCAGTCCGTGTTCGCATTTTCATACTGATTAAGGAATTCCTCATTCAAGGTTCCCCCGGTTCCCCAGTCCAGTTCGTGATCAGCTATCATAGTAAACATTTTTCCCATCGCCCCAAAATTCTGAGCCCGAACTGAGGTACTTATATCAATGATCCCCTTTTCAAATAATTCCCTGTAAACTGACATTTCCTCTGCAGAATTCAAAAGGTCGAACTGTTGGTAAGTTGGCGGAAGCTTAAATGAAAAATTACCAGAATAATTGACTTGTAAATCTCCACTCCTGCCACCTTTCGTGTTAATCACTATAACTCCATTGGCAGCCCTTGCACCATATATCGCTGTTGCAGAAGCATCTTTCAATACCTGGATGGATTCAATATCGTTCGGATTTATATTCGCTATTGAGGAGCTGACTATTGTATTGGCATTCCCAGAGATGAAATCTTCCGTATTCACTGCAGTAAGATCTTCAAGGATCACACCATCCACAACGAAAAGGGGTTGGTTATTGCCATTTAAAGAGGTATTGCCCCGTATTCTTATCTTCGGGGTGGTGCCAAACGTGGCTGATAAATTATCGACTGAAACACCGGCGACCTGGCCTTCGAGCATACGACTTACATCTGTCTCGCTTTTGACATTGATATCCTCCATGTCTACCCGTTTTGCTGAACCGGTAAACAAATTCCTGTCCATCTCACGGAAACCATTGATCACTACCCCTTCCAGCAATTGCCGTTCTTCTTCCATATCGACGTCAATGGTTGTCTGATTGATCACCTCGATTTTGACCGTCTGCATACCCACCATCTGGAACAATAAGACGACACCTGGCTTTGCTTCCAGGGAATAATTTCCTTCAAGGTCCGTGGTACTTCCTTGAGACGTTCCTTCTATGATAATATTTACTCCTGGCAGGCCTGTACCGTCAGTAGTCGATGTTACTTTTCCCCTTATAATATCAGCTTGGGGGAAAGCAGCATTTGATAATCCTATCAGTACAATCAGGAATGTAATGTACTTATTCACCCATTAAAATTATTTTGTTGCAGAGAATCTGCGAATACATCATAAAACATTCTAGAAATGCCCTGATACATCTTTGCTTATTTCAAGAATCATTGATTACTAATTTTTAAATCAAAAATCTAAGGAATAAACTAGTTAAAACAGGACTTCCATCTAAGAAAAGTCAAATTAAACTTAATAATCCCGTAGATTACGGTATGCTTTTTTTGAATACCTCAATTCAAAGATTACTAATATATTTATTAATTTGTTAATACAAGCATTTATAAATGGCATAAATAACCATATGTTAACTTAAGAACAGCAATTTATTGCAGATTAGTTAGTACTGAAATTAGTAACACATTTTAATGATTAAGGTTTTAACGACAAATCCAATAATTAAAAACTCCGGGATTAAAATAGCCAGACATATTAAATCAAATAGCATAAATTGGGTTTTCTGAGGTGGATGTTTGAGTTCTTATAATGTCAATAATTCACTTCCAATGAATAATTAACAATATAAACTGATCCTGGTTTACGTATATTTATATAAATTCAATTATTAAACTAAAATCTTCAATAAGATTTTTCACCATTAAAAAGGATTGGCCTGATATGAAAGAATATTCCTTAGCATTCATTTTTCTGATTATAACAAATACATACTATATATGCGCAAATTGAATTGCCAGCAGGAGACCTGAGAAAAATAACCAGTCCGGAGTATATACAAAGGACAATGAACTTATTGCACACAAGTACTCCTGAACACAGAAATACTGTCCGGATTTTGGTATATGGACAATCCCTGAGTGCGCAAGACTGGTGGCTGGAAGTAAAGCAATATTTCGAAAAACAATTTCCACATGCTGATTTGATCATGGATAATAAATCAATCGGTGGGTTTTCTTCCCAGTTTCTGATTAAAACTGTGAAAAGGGACATCCTTGATTTTTATCCGGATCTGACAATTTTTCATGTATTTGGTTCAGATAATTTCTATGAGCAGGTGCTTATACAAATGCGGTCTTTCACCTCCTCCGAAATTCTAATATGGAACGATCCTCAAAATAAACCAGAGCCAAACGAATGGCACGAAGAAATGTCTTATAAGATCATCCCTTCTTTTTCAGTGAAGTATAAATGCATGCTGTTAGATCTTCGAACACCCATAAATAAGCTCGTAAAAGAGAAAAATCTGATTTATGCTGATGAGTTTACAAGGGATGGCCTCCATTTTAATGAAAAGGGATGTGAAATGCTGGCCGGCCAGATGATTCCTCATCTGGTTTATGATAACAGTTTTGAGCCCGATTCGGATAATCTATTGCAAGTATATGAAATTGGAAAGGATATAAACTGGGAACAATGGAAAACTGAATCCTTCCTTTTGAAGGGAACAGGGTAGATGTTGTCACAACACATAATCCAGTAAGGGATAATACCTGTCAGGTTTATATTGATGGTAGAATGCCTTCGGAATTCGAGGAAGCTTATAATCACACACGACCTAATGATAATGGTGAAAAAGGGTGGATCTGGAACGTAGCTTCCCCAGTACGAATCCAAAGGAAAGCGCCCTGGGTAAATGAATCTTTCACACTAACATTTGATTCAATAAATTATGATACACGCTATTTTACTTTTCATGTAGAAGGATCGGAATGTGGATTTGAAGGAAATGGAAATTATCGGGAAGATTTCCTGTCAAACTCCGGGAGAGTTTTTTTACCGGCGAATGATGTATTGGATTCCATACCGGGAGACTGGCACGTATTCAGAAGCTTTGATATAACTAAATTCAAGATAGAAAAAGGATACAAAACAACCTGGAAAACCTATTTAATGGGATCTGACAATTTTACTCCTAAACATGAAAAGGATAGGACTATAGAGAATTCAACAACACTTTTTAAAGGTATATCAAATGGGAAACATACGCTTACACTGGTGAGTGATGGGGAAGATGTCCCGGAAATTAAAATTATCAAAGTTTATAAACCTCTTATTTCCAATAACCCGATTGAATAAGATTAAAATTCACTCCTTCGCTAATTATTCAAATAAAAAAATATTTTAAAATTAATCCTGTCGATGGCCAAATATTCAAGCCTGTCACTAATTGTATAAATAAAACTCATTTATGATATTTGATCCCGCCGATGGTGGGATTTCGGCACTTCACTTACTATTCGTAGCGAAGTACCTCAACAGGATTTTTATAGGCTACTTTTAATATTTGCCAGGATACTGTCGCCAGTGCAATTGCAATTGTTAAAAATCCTGACAATACAAAAGTCCACCAACGAATCCCTACATGATAGGCAAAATTCTGCAGCCATATATTCAAAACTATCCAGGCAATGGGAAAAGAAAATATAAATGAAATAAATACCCATTGGATGTAATCCCTGTTAAGCAAAGCAATTACACTTGATATTGATGCTCCATTAATCTTTCGAATACCTATTTCTTTAATGCGATCATTCGAACTGTATATAACCAATCCTAATAATCCCAGGCAACAAATAAATATGCTTAGAACAGATGCATAATTCATAAGTCGCGATAATCGCATTTCCTCCCAGTACAATTTATCGACAGCCTCGTCTAAAAAATGATATTCAAAAGGCGTGCCCGGATTGATCTTTAACCATTCATCTTCAATTATAGAGATAGCAGTCGGAATATCTCCTTTGATACTGATCAGGATCACGCCGAAATCTGAAACTTGTTGATTTGTGTAATCAGGTATGACATAGAAGATCTGTCCTTCATTCTCATTTTTTAAAGACATGAACTGCACATCTTTGGCTATTCCTACAATTTCCCCGGGATATCCCCATAATGTAATCCTTGCCCCAATAGGATCACTTATTGACATGTTTTTTATCGCAGTTTCATTCAAGATTATCGGCGCTATCTCCTTCGAAGTAGCTACTTCCATAAAACTCTTACCTGCAATTATATCTATACCCAATGTTTCGAAATAATTTACATCTACTCCTGTCCCTTCTATTATAAAATCCTGATCCGGACTTTTACCGGGCCAGTTTACATCTCCTGTTTTATTGGCTACCTGAGTTGGCAAGGAATTCTTAGCTGTTACTTTATCAATATTAGCATGGACTTCCAACTGGTTCTTGAATGATTGATAATTGGATGCAATATTTCCCTTGAACGGTAAATAAATAATTTTATCCTGTTGATTATTCAGACTTGATTTTTTCATAAACAGGAATTGCTGGTTAATAACCAGGGTACTGACGATAAAAAATACGGAGAAAGAAAATTGAATGATTACAAGTATCGTTCTTGAAAAAGTTTTGTTCTTACCCCTGAAGTTGAAATTTTGAATTAATCCTGCAGGATGAAAAGATGCAAACCTGACAGATGGCAGCACGCTTGTAATAAGTATGATAATAATAAATAAACCCATTAAAATGCCCAGGAAAACTGGATCGTAGAATAATAGTGATATATCATACGTAAAGAGTTGCTTAAAATATGGAAGTAAAAGTTCCGCCATCAGAAAAGAGATCAAGTAAGAAATCGAAAGCACAATACTTGATTCTATCATTAACTGTTTAATCAATTCAAACTTACTGGCACCATTTACTTTGCGGATTCCAACTTCCTTTTTTCTTTGTATCACTTGCGCAGATTGAAGATTAATAAAGTTTACACAGGCGATGAACAGGATGACAAAAGCCAGAATTATAAAAATATTCAGATATCTTGCGTCGCTTACTATCACTTCATCAGCCTGAATACCAGATTCTTTGTGAATTTGACTGAGAGATTGTAAAAAATAGGCATCATTAATTCTTGGTGTCTTCCAGTCCTGAAATTTCGTGTAGAAATTTGCCCAATCCATATTCTCATTTAACTGAATATAGGAAAATATATTTACGCTTCCCCAATCATTGAGATCCGAACCAAATAAGGTTTTGACTTGAAAAGGTAATAAAAAATCAAATTTCAAATGTGAGTTGGGAGGCAGGTCTTCTATGAGGCCTGATACATTGAAAGAAATCCCCTCAATTATCACTGTATTGTTTATTGGATCTTTATCATCAAAATACTTTTTAGAAAAGGATTCAGTAAGAACTATATTATGAATGTCCTCAAGAGCTGATTCCGGATCTCCCTTCAATAGTGGAAAAGAAAACATATCCAGAAAGGAAGGATCAACCATTATTCCATTGTTTTCATAATTAATATGCGTATCATATTCGAAAACTACTTTGGGGCTAAATTCGATCCGGGCAACTTTTTCAACTTCTGGAAATTCAGCCTGAATCGCCGCCACTAATGGAGGGGGAGTTATAGCAAGATCAAATGAGTTTTCACTTTCGGCATTGATGGTCATTAATATCCTGTATATCCTGTCTCCGTTTGTATGAAATTTATCGAAACTTTTTTCATACCTGATCCATGAAAGAATCAGAATAACACAGGATAAGGATAATGCAAAGCCAAAAATTTGGATAAGATAATAGAGCCTTTGTCTATAAATATTCCTAAGTGCGATTTTAATGTAGTTATTAAACATGATTCCTGAATTCCAATACTAAAAATGTATCCGGAATACTTCAAAATGGTTTAGGCAAAATTATCTATAAAAACACATCGGACAAGCGATTGAAAATGCAATAATTACCCACCTGGCGAATTCCTGGTTCAACATATTAAAAATACTTCGAACAGAGGCTCCAAAAGTCTTGCGGATACCAATCTCTTTAGTTTTAATGTTACATACAAAAATGGATAAAGCCAATATGCCCAGGCAACTAATGAAAATGGCACTGCTGGAAAACAATGTAAAGATCCTTCTGAAACGGATCTCACTCCTGTACATATTCTCCACTGCCTGATCCATGAAATGGATTTCAACTGGAAAATCCGGAGATAAATCATGACATATGTCCCTAAGACTATTCATGTTTGATCTTAATACATTAAAATCGTTACTATGCATATTGACCAGACATATAGATGCATTCCCGGAATTATTGATTAACAAAGGGCCAATTTCTCTATTAATGGACTCGAAATGGAAATCCTCAATAATCCCGATTATCTCAAATTGTGTATCATTCCAGCCAAACAACTTAATTCCTATCGGATCGGAAATATCGTTGGCAGTAAGAAAAGCTTCATTGACTACGGCCTTGTTTTTATCAGTAGAGAGATCATCGGAAAAAATCCGTCCGTTTAAGATCTTAATATCCAGCATTTCAAAAAACTCATGGTCTGCATCAAAGATGTTGAAGTATACCTGTTTTCTTTCTCCGTAAATCTCAGTTTCCAGTCCCCAATAGTTCAACTCCTTTCCAGGGAAGAACTGTGTCATAGAAACTTCATTAACGAATGATTGATCGAGCAGACTCTTTTTTAACACTTCAGATTTCCCATATAATTGCCGGGTAAATCTTATGCCTATTATATTTTCCTTTTCATATCCCAGATTACTGATGCCAAAGTGTATTTGTTTCTGAATGAGAATAGTAAATCCGATCAATATTATTGCGATGGAAAATTGACTGACGACCAAAATGCTCCGCACTACTGACTTATTTGCTTTAGTTGAGACCGTCTTTTTTAGATTATCAATCGATTTAGAGCGGCCAATTAACCAAAAAGAATGCCCCTTTTATATATGCCTAATTATCAGGCGTTTAAAATGCTATTATAGTCAATAATTGTTGGATAATCCAACATGAGTGTTGGAATTTCAAACGTCCGGAGAAATACACTTCTAAATGGTTGATTCAAACTTGAAAGAAAGATATATTTGATCTGTAACATAAATCAATCTAAGATGAAATATTTCCTCCTGCTCCTAACTTTAATATTAAATTTTTCATTTGTATATGCCCAGAATGTTTATAAAGAGCGGCAGGAACGCACAGAATGGTTCAGGGATGCCAGGTTTGGAATGTTTATCCACTGGGGAATATATGCTATTCCTGCCAGAGGCGAGTGGGTTCGTAACCAGGAATCACTATCAATTGAAGAATATCAAAAGTACTTTGACAACTTCAATCCAGTAGATTACAATCCAAGGGAATGGGCAAGAATTGCAAAAAATGCAGGCATGAAATATGCAGTCATGACCGCTAAACATCATGATGGATTTTGCCTGTTTGATAGTAAACTGACAGAATATAAAGCAACCAATACCCCCGCCGGCAGGGATCTGATGAAAGAATATGTTGAAGCTTTCAGGGCCGAAGGCCTCAAGGTTGGATTCTATTATTCTCTCCTCGACTGGCATCACCCGGATTATCCACATTACGGAGACGGTATACATCCCATGAGCAAAAATGAAGCCTGGAAAGATAAAAAACACAATTTTGATAACTATGTTGAATACATGCATGGGCAAGTAAAAGAGCTGGTGACAAATTACGGGAAGATCGATATAATGTGGTTTGATTTTTCCTATGGCGAAATGTCCGGGGAAAAATGGAAAGCCACAGAACTTGTAAAAATGGTCCGCGAATTACAACCCGGGATCATCATTGACAATCGGCTTGGGGGCAATATGGAAGCTGAAAATCCTGAATATTTTGCTGGTGATTTTGATGGACCTGAGCAAGTAATCCCTTATGAGGGAGTATTTGATGACAAAGGAAGGCCCATACCCTGGGAGGCTTGTATAACATTAAACAATGATTGGGGATACAGTACAAATAATGATTATAAAACGGCAACGGATGTAATACGAGCACTGGTAAATTGCGTCAGCAAAGGAGGTAATTTATTATTGAATGTTGGCCCTGATGCCAGGGGCAGGATACCAAACAAATCGCAGACTGTATTGCAGGAAGTTGGAGAATGGATCAAGCTGAATGGAGAAAGTATTTATGGGTGCGGACCGGCACCTTTTCCTAAACCGGAATGGGGTCGCTTTACCATGAAGGAAAATACTCTGTTTGCCCATATCACCGATGCCAATATCGGGCAATATTATTTGAAAAGCATGAAAGATAAGATCAAAAACGGATGTACGCTTTACGATGGAAGTGAAGTGTTCATAAGCACTTTCTGGCTTGGAGAAAGATCCTACATTGATGATAATGATATCTTCTTCAACCTGGGCAAACCATTACAATGGACTTTTCAGGTTCCGGATCCCAGGGATACGGTCATTAAGTTTGAAGTACAGGAAGGCAACAAATAATAAAATTTCCGAACTGCTAATAATGATTATATTATTATTAAACTAAATAGGCTTAAGGATTAGAATTCCTGACTTGCCTTAGCCTTTCATACCCGGCATAAAGTATTCCAAAAAAAACAACTATCATTCCGGCTATTGCTGCTCTGTATACCCACAAGCTTTCATCAGATATTTCAATAGACCGTGCGACTGAAATTCCATAAGCGGCCCATATATAGACCAATGCAAAAACTATATCCCGCTTTTTGATTAAGATGAAAAGATTTATAAAAGCAGCAATAATAACCATTAAGATGGCCCAGAAGGCAGGATTGAATGGCCTTCCATCCCACATCAATGAGGTTAGCCATACACTAAAATTTGCCACTGTCGCAATACAGATCCATCCTAGATATAAGCTGATGGGAGTATATGTAGATAAATAAGACCATTTTGAAATATAGCGATTTTCAGAAACACTCTGGTATAATAGAATTAGGGTACTAAGCAATCCAAGCATTAT
This sequence comes from uncultured Cytophagales bacterium, assembly GCA_963820995.1. Classification (GTDB taxonomy): domain Bacteria; phylum Bacteroidota; class Bacteroidia; order Cytophagales; family Cyclobacteriaceae; genus JAGTVG01. The sequence goes on from CAWGCL010000002.1 coordinate 327,270, forward strand.
AAAAACAGATAAAGTCATCATATCATAATGCCATGAATAAATCCAGCTGATATTAAGCATACAACTAAGGATAAAATATTTCGATAGCTTTTCAATGTCATTTTCATTGTTACCAGTCGTGGACATCCAAATCAATCTTATGCAAAACAGAAAATTAAAAAGATATATCAGACCCCATATTGAAAAGGTGAATCCTGCCGGCGTGAAAAGAGTAGGATATTGTCCTGAGACACCCCCCGCTGAAATATTATTAATCTTCCCGATTCCTGACAAATAATTTACGTAGATCATCAGGATGAATGCTATTAGATTCATTATTGATAAATTCTTTTTCATGGATAATGCCATTTGGTAATGATAATTAAGAAATTAAATAATATCGGGCCAGTTCAGACATAAATAAAACCCTGATTTGAGAGTTAAATGTATAATAAACGAAGGATTTCTGCAATTAGCAGGAATATTAAAGGTATTCTTTCGGAATTCATTTATTGTATACCTATTTTTATTATGCCTCTAAATAATAAAAATTCATCAAATGAAAACCACACGCAATCATTGCGATGCCATATTAAAAGTTATTCCGGTTATGGAAAAAGGACTAAGGGCATCCATTGAAGGCATATCTGAAGAACTGTTAAATCATAATTTTGCTGATCATAAAATGACCATAGGGCAACTTGTAGTACATACTATGTCATGGCCCAGATATTTTCTTTCAAAAGAGCCGCCCTGGGAATTGGCCGAAGATACCTGCCGTCCCTGCACATATCCTTTGAAAATAGATTTCGTCCAGGAGGTGATCTCTGATGGAATTCAAGCTATGACAGAATATCTTCAAAAAACCAATGATGCATTGCTGGAGGTTGACCAGAATGGTGATAAAGGAAAGGGTTATATCTTATACAGGTTACAACTACATACACTGGTTCATTCCAACCAGATATCCTATTTAAGAAGTTTAATGGAACCTGACTGGGACTATGGGAGCTATTTTGGAGATATGGCCACTGCTTTGATCGGTCTTGACTATTCTACCACAAAAGATCTGAATGTCCGGGGATTTTAAGAATTATTCTACGATAACCCACGGGATGACAAACTACATATTAATGATATAGTTGCATTTAAATCTCCAATATTGAAACCCGGATGAGGTTTCATTGAGCTGTTACTTCAAAAGCAATTACACGTTCATTATTTATCCCTGCAAGAATAAAATCCTCCTATTAACTCTAATTTTCACGATCTTATTTAATTCCCCCCGGGCATAAAAACCACTTTCTTCAGGATATTGAATTTTAAAATCCCCTGTACCATCACCTTTGAGAAACCATCCGTAACTTGCTTCATATCTGCCATACAAGGGCCTGACTGAGTTGAAATTTCCGCCCAAAACAACATCAAGAAAGCCATCCTTATCAAAGTCGCTCAGTAGCATATCTTTTACCGGTGCAAACTGTGCTTCAGCAGGCAAGGGAACCTTTTCGAATCCACCACTTCCATCATTTAGAAAAAGGCAGGATTCAAAAACCTCAACCTGCTTAATCAGTGACTCTTCCAGCTGCTCATTAGTAAATATGTCCTGAATGGTCTGCCCTGCAAATTGCGCATTTAATGGATATTCTTCCAGAATAAAATCCAGTTGTCTGGCCAGGTCATCCCTGTACACAAATGGGAATTCTTTACCCTTCCTGAATGTTGTAATGATCTGCTCAATTGACCCATTCCTGTCGAAATCGTTGATATAAATTTTAACCGGATTTTTGGTGTCGGGTTTTAGAATTGAATTCAATCCCAGGTTTCCCGCGATTATATCTTGGTCACCATCGTTGTCAATATCCCCAGTTTTTAAGGAAAACCACCAGCCTGATGAATTTTGGATACCTTCCGGAAATTGAATCGATTGAAGCGAACCATTATCGTTATCGAGTATTCTGATGTTCATCCATTCACCGGCAACAACCAGGTCCTTATCATTATCATTATCATAATCCAACCAGGCAGCATCACTTACCATACCAATATCACCTAGTTCTGGTGCTTTTTGAGTTGTAACATCCTTGTACAAACCATGTCCGTTGTTTTCCAACAAATAAGATTCCGGCGATATGCCATAAAGATCCGGAACCGATCGGGAACCGACAAATAAATCGACATCACCATCGTCATCGAAATCCTCTGGCCTGACGCAAGATCCATTATGATAGTATTCTGGCATTAGATCTTCCCTCCGATCAAATCTGCCGGTACCATCATTAATATACAAACGGTCCATCATTAATCGTTGCAAGCCGGATGGTTCGTTACCTCCACTAACCACAAAAAGATCAAGGTCGCCATCCAAATCTGCATCAAAAAAAACAGCGTCAACATCCTCGTAACCATAATCTTTATTAAGATCAGGGTTATCCATTAATTTAAAAGTCCCTTCATTCCAGATAAACAACTTAGACCTTTGACCTTTTGCTCCACCTATGAAAACATCATCCTGACCATCGGAATTTACATCACCTACAGCCAGCCCCGGTCCTTCGGAGGATAATTTATGGGGAAGCAGATGTTGCTTTTTAAATTCATCATATCGGTTTTCCTTATGAACAAAATCTAATCCCTTTGCATTAGTTGTTTCCTTGAATATTTTGAAATTCTTAAATCCAGTTTTCGTGTTTCTTAATTCTTTGTCGGCATTATTAAAATCAAGTGTTATTTTCTGATCAGCAGGAACATTATATATTATTTCAAATTTATTCCCCGGCCATTGGACAAGAATGGAATCCGCATGGTCATTAATCCCCATACCAATATGAAGTTCCGGAGGGACAGATGACATGAATCCACGCGTTGGATTATTTTCAACAATCCGTTTTTCATTGTTGACATACACTATAATTCGGGTTCCAATTCCAAAGAGGTTCCTTTCGACACCTTTCAATATGAATTGCAGGGAATGATTACCAGTAATTGATTCAGAATTGTTGCGGTAAATAAATGCTTTATCATTAATATTATTCACTATAATATCCAGGTCTCCGTCATTATCTAAATCTGCATAGCTTGCTCCATTGGAATATGATTTGTTTTTCATCCCCCAGCCGGTGGACTGATCAGTAAAGGTAAATGCATTTAAGTTTTTCGGTTGCCCCGGATCAGGCAGATTCAAAGATCCATTGTTTCTGAATACATAATTGACAAGCGGATCAAGGGGCATTTTTTCATACAATTCCCGGTCTGTTAAAATTTCGTTGTTGGGTTTCCGGAGCTCATTATTATCATCTAACAAGAAATTGACATAATCCAGGTCATTGGCCCTCCGGAAAATCCCATTCGTTATATAAAGATCTTTATATCCATCATTGTCCAGATCACAAAACAGTGGGGACCAACTCCAATCTGTTGAATAAATTCCCGATAATCTCCCTATTTCACTGAACATATCAGATCCTAAATTCAACTGCAGCATATTCCGTACAAATTGATGGTAGTACCCAAAATTTCTTTTTATTTCATATAATTCGTAATCATCTTCACCACCTGACCGTTTTTTAATCTCCTGATCAACAGGAAGCATATCCAGCACGATTATGTCAAGCAATCCATCGTTATTGAAGTCCGCTATATCATTGCCCATGGAAGACCTGCTGCTATGGGTCATCATTTCCGTAAATCTCTCGGTGAAGCTTCCATCCCCATTATTGATGTATAAATAGTCGATCTCATGAAAATCGTTAGATATGTAAATATCCGGATAACCATCATTATTAATATCTGCTATACTTACACCAAGCCCATATCCGATCTGGCTGCTCAATATCCCAGCCCGTTGACTAACATCGGTATATGTAATTGTTCCATCACTTTGGTCCTGCCGGTAAAGCCGGTCTCCTGCTTTAGGATCTATTTGAAATCGAAGAGAAGACATTCCGTAGTTCCGGTTTCCATGGACAGAATGATTTAGAAGGTAAATATCAAGATCACCATCGAGGTCATAATCGAAAAATGCTGCCTGGGTTGAAAATCCTGAAAAGTCAAGGCCCAATCCAGGTGCCATATCTGTGAATGTCAGATCGCCATTATTAATAAACAATTGATTTTTACCCTTAAGCCCATTGTAATCACTCACCTGACAGACATAAATATCAAGCCAGCCATCCCCATTAACATCCGCCATACTAACCCCGGTCGACCAATCCCCATCTCCTGCTACCCCAGCCTGGGCAGTGATGTCTTCAAATACAAAATCTCCCTTGTTCAGGTAAAGTTTATTGGGTAACTGGTTGGCGCTGAAATATAAATCAACCAGGCCATCATTGTTAATATCACCGGCTGCTACTCCTCCTCCATTATTGAAATACAAATACTGGATCATATTAAGTGAGTCCGTTTCTTTGAGATCATTAGAGAAAGTTATGCCTGTCCGGGAATCATCTAACAGTGAAAAAAGTAAGGTTTCCTGTTCTTTCTTCCCACAGGAAACCAGATGGTAAAAAATGAAAATAATGATTATCCCCCTGATATTTAACAACACGAGTAAACAGTCTTTAATAAAACAAATCTAATTCCTATTAAAGAATTAAATGTTTAAATTCAAACCAATATATGCTTTTATGAATCTTTAAAGAAAGTATTTTCGAATATATCGGAGGTGTTGTTGATGGTCGGGTTTTTTCATATCCATTTTCAGAGCAACTGGTTTTAGAAAGCGATCGACTTTTTTTGTGAAAATTAATATTACAATATTCCTTGCCTTGATAATATCCATGGTGTCAAATGCCCAGGATATAGACAGTTTATCTATCACAGGTGATTATCAGAATTCGACACTTATAGATATCCTTTCAGATATCGAGACAAATGAACCAGTCCGTTTCTTTTATAAGAGAGAATGGATGCCTGAAAGTCCTCTTAACCTAACTTTCAAAAACGAATCCCTTATTAATGTATTAGAGGAAGTTACCAAACCACTTGGTTTGAATTATCTTATATATTACAACTCCATCATTATCGCTCCAAGGGAGTTGCTAAACCAGGAATACACTAAGGATTATTTTATCATTAAAAACCGGCAGGAAAATTTGATGAGATCCAATAAATGGATCACCGCCAGTAATATTGTTAACCTGGGTGACTCCACAAACCCATCAACCGCCAGTCAGGTTTTGATCAAAGGTATTGTCATTGACCAATTGAATTCCGAGCCATTAACAGGTGTGAATTTACATTTTGAAGCGCTGAATTACACTGCCTCAACGGACAATTCAGGGAGGTTTGAGCTCAGCTTACCTACCGGATACAACTTGTTGGAGATAAGCTATATCGGCTATGAAACCCAGAAAATAGTCTGGCGTATTTTCAGTGAAGATGAAATTAAAAGTATTACTACCTCCCGATGCATATGAATTGGAAGAATTATTGATTACCGGCGAAACGGATGATAATAATGTTCAATCAGTTATCATGGGGATCACCCGGTTACGACCCCAACAGATTGAGAATATGCCTGTATTCCTTGGGGAACCGGACATTATAAAAGGCATTTTGACATTACCGGGTGTAAGTACAGTTGGAGAGGGTGCAGGTGGCTTCAATGTGAGAGGCGGAGCCATTGATCAAAACCTGATCCTCCAGGATGAAGCCTTGATCTTTAATTCATCGCACGCCCTGGGATTTTTTTCAATTTTTAATTCAGATGCAATACAGGAAGTAGAACTTTATAAAGGTCATATCCCTGCACAATATGGAGGAAGGCTGTCTTCTGTGTTAAATGTTAAATTGAAAGGAAACAATTCTGAAAAATTAACCGGAAAAGGAGGTGTTGGTCTTGTTTCAAGTCGTTTGGTACTGGACGGCCCTTTACAATCAAAAAAATCAAAAGAAGCGGGCAATTCAGCCAAAACTTCTTTTCTCTTAGGGGGAAGAATTACCTATTCAGACTGGATTTTAAAGATGTTTAACATACCGGATATAAAGAACAGTTCAGGGTACTTTTACGATATAAATGCAAAATTATCACACAGGTACAGTGAGAAAGGTTTAATTACAGCCTCTTATTATCAAAGCTTTGATAAAGTACAATTTGCTGATGATTATGGATTTTCATGGAAGAACAGAGCTGCTAAGCCTGATCTGGAACCAAATGATCACCCCTTCGGTGTCTTCAACATTTTCAGCATCTATTGGAGATAATGCCAATTTATCATATGAACCCAATGGCATTAAAGCCTTTACGCTTACAAATGGAATTTCAAATTTAAGGCTAAAAGAGGATATATTGATTTCATCAATTAAGAATCATAGCCTTGGAACGGGTATTGAATACATTAATTATAATATCGCGCCGGATGAGTTAAACCCAAGAGGAGAACAATCCAATGTTATCAATGAAACCGTGACCAAAGACAATGGACATGAATTAGGATTGTATATTAATGATGAATATATCCTCAATTACCTTATTTCTTTTTCTTTTGGATTGAGATTCAATGCTTTTCAACAAATCGGGCCAGGTACAGTATATCAATATGAGGAAGGCCTTCCTAAAACACCTGAAACTATTATAGACTCGGTAAACTATGGGGCCGGGGAAGCGGTAGAGACTTTTTATAATTTTATGCCCAGGTTTTCGATGAAATACAGCCTGAATTCTTCCTCCTCTTTAAAATTCAGTTACAACAGAACAAGTCAGTTTATACATCTCGTATCGAATTCCACTGCTGCGCTCCCGGTAGATTTCTGGCTTGTAAGCGGACCTTTTTATGCCCCGGAAACTTCTAACAATTTCTCCGTAGGATATTTCCGGAATTTCAAACATAATGTCTGGGAAACGTCCCTGGAAGTTTATTACAGAAGTTTAGAGAATGTGATTGAATATAAAGATTTTGCTCAATTGCTATTAAATAATCACCTGGAAACTGAATTGCTTTCAGGTGATGGAAGGGCCTATGGGGCTGAACTTTTAATAAGGAAAAAAAAGGGCCGTCTCAATGGTTGGTTTTCCTACGCCTATTCTCGTTCCTTTGTTAGGATAGCCGGCAATTCAGAGGATGAAACTTTAAATGAAGGAGAATGGTACCCTTCAAGACTGGATAAACCCCACAACCTTAATATTGTAATGAATTATAACTTTAATAAAAGCAATATTTTTTCGGCAAACTTTACATATAGCTCGGGCAGACCTATTACTGTTCCGGGTTCCTTTTATATTGTTGATGGGGTATTCATTCCGGAAGTATCAGGCAGGAATGAGTTTAGAATCCCTCCCTATCACAGGCTTGATATTTCATATACCATTAAAAGAAATGTCATTAAGAAAAAAAGATATAAGGATAGTTTCACAATTTCAATATATAACCTGTATGCAAGGAAAAATACTTATTCCGTTTTTTATCGAAAAAATCTTTCAACAGGGACGAATGCGTACAGATTATCTGTGCTGGGAACCATCTTTCCTTCGTTCACCTATAATTTTGAATTTTAAAGGATGAAAATTTTACATATTATTTGTGCGTTAGGTTTTTTAAGTACTGGATGTATAACATCCTATAATTTAGAGCACGATACAAATGAATTATTGTTGGTAGTAGATGGGAAGATTACACAGAAAAACGTACCCCATGAATTGGTATTACGGCGTTCTTCCGGAACAGGATCTACGGACTTCAATGCGGTCCTGGATGCCAGGATTACTTTATTTGATGGTATGGGGAATTATGAAGAATATTACCAGGAGGGGAATGGCACCTATGTCTTGAATGGAGAGGCATTACTTCGGACTCCGGGAAAATCCTACTATATAGAAATTGAACTCCCTAACCAACATATATATCGATCGTATCCACAAACTATGCCGGAAGTAATAAAACCGGAAAAACTGTATTTTGAGGTTGAAAAAATTGAAGAATTAGGTGACCTGGAGAACACAATCACAAAAAGATATATCAATTTTTATATTAATACACCGCTTTTTAACGATAATGAGGAATATAATTTTATCTGGCGCATGGATCATGCCTTCTCTTTTGCTGAATTAAAATGTCATCCACTTCAAACGCCCAAGACATGTTTTATTTTAAGAAAATTGGTTAATGATGACATTAAAATATTCTCCGGCATGAATTTATCAGGCGGGAAACTGGAAGGGTTCAGGGTCGGTTCTATACTGGTATCTCCAGATTGGGAGTTTTATGAGAAACATTTCTTTAATGTAGCACAACACTCTATTTCCAGGGAAGCATTTGAGTACTGGGACACTGTAAAGAAAGTAGCACAGTCAACCGGGAGCATTTTTGACACACCACCTGCTCCAATTAGTGGAAATATTTACAACGTAGATGATCCTGAAGAAAGAGTTCTGGGGTTTTTCGAAGTTTCATCAGTAGATACAATACGCACATATACCTTTGCAGACGATTTAGAACCGCTGGTTATTACCGACAGATGCAGCCCATATGACTGGCGATCCTATAGAGACCCGGTTTGTTGCAACTGTCTGGAGATACCTGACAGCCAGGTGCAAAGGCCATACTACTGGTCATTTCTTCTCGAGGAAGATAAGCAATAGTGTTTAAAACATAAAGATGTCGATGGATTTTAATATTGAATAAAAAGAATGACTGGAACTTTTCCATCTGCTAGCATAAGAATATTATTTTTTATATCCGTTTTATTAGGTGGTTATAAAGGATATGCTTTCCCGCCACAACCGGATAGAATTTTCATACATCTTGATAAGTCATTTTATGTATCAGGAGAAACGATACATTATAAGGTTTACTTTCTGAATAAAGAAAATATTGAATCAAAAGTGGTTCATGTAGAATTGATCGGTGCTAGTGACAGCATATACCTTGAACAAATTAACCTGATCTCAAACAATACAGCAAATGGGAAGCTTAAATTGCCAATTTCTTTTTCTGAAGGCAATTACATTTTCCGTTGTTATACAACCTGGAATATTAATTTCGGTAATGAATATATCTTCTATAAAGAAATACCAATCTTTAATGAATCACTTACCGGGAACCCGGTTGATCAAAATATAGATTACTATAAAAAGGACATTCTTCAACCTTCAACACAAGGAAAGGGCGAAATAACTATTGAGATGAAGAATGATAGCGAGATCCACCCAGGGGATTCTGTTTTTATAGTGCTACGTGTTAAAGAAAATACACCCATGAGTTTCTCCATGGCTGTATTTGACCTGAACCTTGTCGAACCCATGAATTTAGGAGAATATGCAGACTATATAAATGAATTGAATAAGGAGAATGTAAGTGAAACTGAGATTAGGTATAATCTTGAAAAATCCATTTCAGTACAAGGTATGGTTCGGGAACAAATTACTAATGAACCGATAACATCCAGCGTTTTATCAGTATACAATGCACAGGAAGGAAATTTTACACGTATTAAAAGCAAGGAAGGAAATTTTAAATTTGAACTTCCCTTGTTTAAGGGATCTGCCAATCTTCAGATCATTAATATGAATCCTTATCAGGAAAAAGCACCTGTGGTTCAGGCCAGAACCTTGATTTCTAACATCATTGATAAACCAAGGCTATCCCAAGTTGCTGAACGAACACAAGAGGTGAAGAAATATTTGTATTTCAGCAAACTAAGAAGACATATTGGTGAAGTTTTCTACCAAAATTCAAACGATAGCCTGCAACTTATGGCTATACAGCATTTGCAATTTGATCCTGACAAATCATATGACATGGAAAAGTACAGGTATATAAAAAATATGGAAGACTTTATCAGGCAGGCTGTTCCAAATGCAACCTCGTATAAGGACGGGGATACCCGTAAACTCAAGCTTTACAATACTGAAACCAAAGAAATATTTTATGACCAAACCCTGGTTACTTGTCGACAATTATTTCGTTTTTGATGACTCCCTGGTTTACAATATTCCATTTAATCAGATAAAGAGAATTGATCTGTTCAATACCAATCAAAGTATCTTTAAATATTTTGATCCAATAATGGTTCAGGGAGGCGTGATAGCTGTCTCTACGAAAAACAATTTTCTCGCAAACCATATTGGTGTCAGCCCAAATATGCTTTTGATCAATGGACTTCCGCCCGATGACACAGAAAATTTTGAGGCCCGTTTCACCGGAGTCCCGGATCTGGAACCCATCATTTTCTGGGAACCTGATATATCCAATACGGGAAGCGACACGGTTTATTTGTCATTTCAAACCAGCGACATTACGGGTGCCTGCATGATCCAGGTAATAGGCATGGGGGCAGATGGTCAACTGATTGAAGGAAATATGGTATATCAGGTTTCTGAAAGAATTGAATAAGTTCAATCGTTTTAAAATCCACAATACCTCGCTGATAGAACTAATGTTTGGCTGAAGAATTATAATTTTAATTCAATTCTACCGATCCGGTTAAAAAGATTTAATTACCAATCTTATATATTTCCATTTTCCTGACTTTCGCTTTTCCACCTTTAACGAATAGCTGCATTCCGTTCTCACCTGACACAGGAAAGACCTGATCTGAAATAACTACCGAACCCCCTTCTGCAAAAACTTCAACGATAGATTGATCAACCACAATTTCCATTTTAAGTCTGTTACCTTCAAGGATTAATGGCGCATACTCAATTGAAGCAAAATTCTCATGAAAATTTATATTTCCGGAATTAGTCCTGTCAATAAACAAATGACTCTCAGTCCTGTTATAACCTATTATTGTTTTCTCATTTTCGCTTTTGAAAATCTCTATACCCACTATATCTGCATCAATATTCTCGAATTCCATCTTAACCAGGTAAGATCCTGCACGTACATCTTTCAGCAATTGATCATTTTTTTCAATTTCATGACTTGAGAAAGCAAGTTTTTCAGATTTGTAAGCTAATTCGTAAAATGACTGTACTGGATTTTGTATCAACTTGTATTCCTTACCGCTTTTAATCAGATGACAATTCTCTCGGAATTGACATCATCCCTCTCCAGGGGGAAGTGGGAAGTGTATTGGCATACGCCCAGTTATTGGCCCATCCAAGCAATACAGGTGGTGCCCCTCCGGTAAATTATTATAAGTGATCGCTGCATAAAAATCTTTGCCGTATTCAAGCCATTCAGGTGTTTCCACAGGATGATCAGCAATAAACCTATCCCCATCAAATTCCCCTACAAAGTATTGCATACCCGGTAAATCCCTCATATTGACTTCCGGATGAAATAATCAGTACCCATTTAAATTCCTCTGATCCTTTCACCTTTACCTTCAGCAGGTCAGGGCATTCCCATATTTTGGAGACATCCCCGTAACCTCCAAATTCACCTGAAAGATCCCAATCAAGCAAATTATCTGATTGATAGAACTGCACTTTATACACCAATGGATGGCTGACAACCATAATCCATTTTTTGCTTTCTTCATGCCAGAATACTTTAGGATCACGGAAATCCGGCATTCCAAGGTCGAGTACTGGATTATTTTCATATTTGGTCCAGGTGCGGCCTTTGTCCTCGCTGTATGCAATGCTCTGATGCTGCAATTTATTTTGCGAATGATCATGCGATGTATATAATGCAAACAGGCATTCATTATCAGAACATAATCCGGAAGTATTATTATAATCAACTACAGCGCTTCCTGAAAAGATCATTATACTATCTTCTTCATATAAAGCAACCGGCAGGTGTTCCCAATTCAGCAGGTCCTTACTGATGGCATGACCCCAGCTCATATGCCCCCAGGTATCTCCATAGGGATTATACTGATAAAATAAATGATATTCACCATCCAGATAAACAAGCCCATTCGGATCATTTATCCAGTTTTTCTCTGGTGTAAAATGAAAAAGTGGTCGGTATTGCTCAATATTGTTTTCCTGTCCGGTACTCTTCTGTTGCCTATCAGGTGAAGTACAGGTTATAAGTCCGATTAATATCAATAGTATATTAATTCTTGCAATCGTCATGGCTTAAATTTTAATATTATTCTTTTTGAAATACCTGAATCGTATCATTATTCCTTGAAGCAAGGATCAATGTTTTGTCTTTCGTTTGTATAGAGATCAAATCCCTGATTTGGTCTTCTAACCTGAGGCCGGATTGTGCTGGATGAACCTCAATAAAGGTCCCATCCCCCAGACCCTGCAGTATTAATCCATAGCTTGCATCATACCGCCCAACTTCAGGTTTAACATCATATAAATTTCCACCCAGAAGGATATCCGGGTTTCCATCTCCATTGAAATCATCAACCATCGTGGCGTAAACAATTGAAAGTTGTGAAAATACAGGTAAGGGTCGAACACTAAATTTCCCGTTTCCTTCATTGATTATTACGGAAGTCTGCAATTGATTTGCCTTTAGCTTTACGGAATTCTGAATTTGACTTGGTGTAAATATTTCATCAATGGTCTGACCCATGTAATAGATATATTTTGAATACTTTTCTTTTAAAGGAGGAATCTGATTTACCAGATCATGCTTTAAGGCCATTGGATAGGTCGTATCCCCATTATAATAACAAACAACCTGTTCAACAGATCCATTCATATCAAAATCGTTTACATACATAGAAACCGGTTTGCTGTCAGAAGCTTTAAATCTTGAGTTTAATCCATGATTACCAGCCACAAAATCAATATCCCCATCGTTATCGAAGTCACCGGATGATATGCAGTTCCACCAACCATTTGAATTAGACAATCCAGATTCTGTAGTTCTATTAGTGAATTTCCCGTTTTCATTAATAAAAATGGTTATCGGCATCCATTCACCGACAATTACCATATCCAGGTCATCATCATTATCAACATCAGACCAGGACATATCCGTTATCATTCCAATTTCATTTAGTTCCGGGGCAAGTTCATCGGTAACATTTTGAAAATTTCCCTTACCATCATTTTCAAGAATGTATCCATTAACAGGTACTCCATATAGAAATGGTCTTAATCTGACGCCAACAAATAATTCCATTATTCCATCCTGATCAAAATCAGCTGCCTGAACACATGAGGTGCTTTCAAATCTTCCTGCGGGTAAAATTTGCTGGCTTTTTGTAAAATTCCCCTGACCATTGTTTATATAAAGCCGGTCCCATAATGCGCTGGAACTTGTGGAGAATTCAGTCCCACCACTTGTTACATATATATCCAGGTCCTTGTCATTATCAACATCCAAAAATACGACATCCGTATCTTCACTATTTTTATCCTGCTCGAACAGGGATTGATTGGATGGCAAAAATGTACCATTATTGCGTTGCAGGAATAAAGCGCCGGGATATCCTTTTGCACCGCCGATATAAAAATCCTCAAGTCCATCGCCATTCACATCACCCTTATCCATTTTAGGGCCTTGTGTTGAAAGCATATGGTAGATTAATTTTTCCCTGTCGAAATCAACAAATTCATTTTCCGAGTGTTGATAGGTAACCAATCTTTCCATTGAGATATCCTTAAATTCAGGAGATCCAAAATCAGATGTATAGTTGATGTCAGGATTTTCCTCAGCAGAAGATTCTGATAATTCTATGATCTGATCCGCCTCTAAATTCCTAAGCACAGTTGTTTTGCCATCAGGCCATTCAATAACGGCAGAATCAATCCTGGCATGATTACCCAAACCAAAATTTGGTCTTGGATCAACGCTGGATTGGAAGCCACGCACCGGCATCTGCTCAAGGTATTTTATTTGATCGTCAATATGCAATGTGATCTTTGTACCAATAGCCTGTGTATTTTTCCCTGATCCTTTCAAAATAAATTTTAAATAATGCTTATCAGGTTTTTTTTCTACTGTATGGTTCCTGAAAATAAAAGCTGGCATATTCACATTATTGATTACAAGATCCAGGTCACCATCATTATCCAGATCACCATAAGCCGATCCATTTGAATGACTGGGTTCCGCCAATCCCCATTGCTCAGCATGATTAACAAAATTAAAATTACCTTGATTTCGAAAAGCATAGTTAGATAACTTCACTGAAGGTATGGCCATGATCAATTTTTTATAGTCGATTTTATCATCAACAATGATCATCTTCACTACTTCTCTGTTTGAAAAATAAGCCAGGTAATCCTGATCGGTTAAATCCTGGTAAATGCCATTCGCAACAAAAAGATCTTTTCTGCCATCATTATCCATATCGAATATCAATGCGCCCCAGCTCCAGTCCGTGGCAAATACATTTGTTAACCGGCCAATTTCACTAAAAGTGCCATCCTGGTTATTGAAATGCAGCATATTGCGCGTAAACTGGTGATAGTAGTCATTTTTTACTGCTTTATCATAATTCTCCCAGGAATCAAAGGTTGTTTTGGTCTTCAAACGGTCATCAAATTCCGGAATCATATCGGTGACAAATATTTCCGGGAACCGGTCATTATTGATGTCGGCCATATCCGCTCCCATGGAAGCGGCACTGGTAGATCGCATCATATCGACCAGACTTTCTGTGAAGGTTCCATCCTGGTTATTGAGATATATATAATCCCGTTCAAAAAAATCATTAGACACATATATATCTTCCCAGCCATCCATATTGATATCCCCGACGGTCACACCCAAGCCAAACGCAATAACACTGCCATAAATGCCTGCATCTTCACTGACGTCCGTAAAAGTGGTTCCGTCATTTCGGAGTAGCTTATCCCCTCCTTTTGGATCCCGTACATGCCGTTGATTGTCTTCCAATTTAAAACTACCAATGGCTTCATATGAATTATTCAATAAATACAAATCCACGTCCCCATCCTTATCATAATCAAAAAAGGCGGCATGGGTTGAAAATCCCTGATCAGCTACATGATATTTTTCAGATACTTCTGTAAAAGTCAGACTTGGCTGACCATCAGGCAACGCTCCATCGTTTAAAAAAAGTTCATTTTCTTTATTATCTCCCTTCATATCTCCGGAGTTACAAACATATATATCGACATACCCATCGCCATTAACATCAGCCATGCTCACACCTGTTGACCAGGCTCTGGTTCCTCCCACGCCTGCTTTTTCAGTAATATCCTCAAAAATGAAATCCCCTTTATTCAGGTACAGTCGATTTTCATGCATATTGGAAGTAAAATAAATATCTATCAAGCCATCATTATTGATATCACTGAGACCTACACCTCCACCGTTATAAAAATTCCGGTACCGGTAGATATTAAAATCTTCCTTATAATCCAGGCGGTTTACAAAATCAACATTTGAGTCATCCTGTTCTATTGATTCAAATAAATAGTCTCCCTTCTTTTCCGAATTCTTATTCTGGCAGGAAAAAAATAGAATACATGCCGAAAAAATCAAACAGCCATTTTTAATAAATTTCAGCATAGAATTGGGAATTTAATCATTGACAGCCTGTTCATCTTTATTAATAATTCATTTTTCATCGGCTAATTCATCTATGCTCAGATCCGTAAAAACAGCAAATACTTCCGCTGGCCCTTGGGTGAAAATGGAAATCCTTCTGTTTCCATCGACTTTCACAAAAGCACTTCCATGTACCGGGTGTTTCACTTCCATGAAATCTTCACCATACCAGTCCTCTAATAGGTTTAACACATCTAGTTGAAGGCTATCGGATTGCAAATGCTTATTCCATGGAGCCCAGGCATCGTATTGAAAACGGACTGGCATTTCATAAATTTTATCTTCCAGGAAGGTGGGATAAAAATTCATTTTAGCTGCATGTTTCAGATCCTTTAGGTCATATACGACGGAAAGGTTACTTGATCCCTGTCTAATCAAACCTTTTTTATTCAATTCCCAGCAATGGGTATAAAAATCTTTTGAGGTCATGCCCAGGTATATACCAAAAAATAAACTATCATACCGGACACCGCTGGCTAATTCCCTTTCTACCCGACGCTCATACCTGGCTTTCTTCCCGCATCCAACGATGGTTACACTGATTAAAAATACCCAAATTACTTTATTCATTTTCTTTCAAATATTTAAAAACCTCTACAAAATCATTGTTTTTAAGGACTATTAATATATTTCTATCTTCTATCATTTCAAAATCTCGAATTTCACCAGATGATTTGAATCCGGATATCCTGTTTGGCAAAAATTTAAAATTACCTTTCCCATCACCCATTAACAAACACCCATAACTGGCATCATATATGCCTGCTTCTGGTTTTGAGCGGTAAAAGTTACCCCCGGTCAGAATATCCGGGTAATTATCATCATTGAAATCATGAATTATTATTGCAAAAGCAGGAGAAAACTGCGCCTCAACTGGCAAGGTTTTCAGTTTAAATTTCGAACCTCCCTCATTCATCAAAATTGAGGATTCAAAAATTTGAGCTTCCTGGATAACGCTTGTGCTTAATATATCCGGATCAAAAATATCAGCAATGGATTGCTCCTTATAGGAATGATATGTCGGATACTTCGATTGCAAGGCTGGCATCTGTTTTATGATGTCATTTTGCTGAACCATTGGATACGCAGTATCTCCATTATAGGTAGTGATAATTTGCTCTACTTTGCCATTCCTGTCGAAATCATTTACATACATTCGAATCGGTTTATCAACACTGCTTTTAAATCTCGAGTTTAAACCATGGTTGCCCAAAACAAAATCCATATCTCCATCCTTATCCAGATCGGCTTCCTTTATACATTTCCACCAACCTTTTGTGTCGTTCAAGCCCAGCCCTCCGGTAATATTTTTAAAAAGGCCATTTTCATTTTTCAATATGGTAACAGGCATCCAATCACCTATAATGATCAAATCAGGCATTTTATCATTGTCTATATCTGACCAAATTGCGTCGGTAATCATTCCAATGTCTTTCAAGTCAGACGCAATTTTATCGGTAGCATTTTCAAAATTTCCACTCCCATCATTTAAAAGTATATATCCGGAAGTGGGCACTCCATACATAAATGGCTTTAACCTGATTCCTACAAATAAGTCCATATCTCCATCACCGTCTATGTCAGCAGCATCTATGCATGATGTACTTTCATTTTTCCCAATTGGCAAACGTTGAGGGGATTTCGTAAACGCTCCATTTCCATTATTGATATACAATCGATCAAGGAGCGCTGAAGAACTGGAAGAAAATTCACTACCCCCACTTGCCACGTAAAGATCCAGATCATTGTCATTGTCAGCATCAAAAAATGCGCAATCCACATCCTCAGAAGCTTTATCATTTTCCAATAAAGATATATTTGTCTTCATAAAACTTCCATCCTGTAACTGGATCATTAAGGCCCCCGCTGAATTTTTAGCTCCGCCCAAATACATATCTTCCAATCCGTCATGATTAACATCCCCTTTACACATTTTAGGACCCTCGGAGGATAGCATATGATATATGAGTTTATCGCGGTTAAAATCGATAAATTCATTTTCAATGTGCTGATATTCTATCAGATTCTGAGTGGATATATTTTCAAACAAGAGATCGGGTTCTTTACATGGCGTTAATTCATTCCTTAGAAGAGTAGCTTCACTTTGCTTTAATTGGATTTTCTGGTCTACTGCGATATCGGTTAAAATGGTTACTTTATCATCGGGCCAGTATATGATAGCCGAATCGATCCTGGAAACTTCGCCCAAACCAAAATGGATTACCGGATCAACCGAAGACATAAATCCTCTGGTGGGTATCAGCTCCTGATAGAACACCTTGTCTCCTTCCTTCAGGATAATCTGCGATCCTATAGCCCCGGTATTTAGGTCCTTCCCTGCTAGTTCAAATTGTAAAAAATGGCGATTCACTAAATTTTCGCTATTGTTCCTGTAAATAAAAGAAGGCATATTTACATTGTTTACTACGAGGTCGAGGTCACCATCATTATCCAGATCTCCAAAGGCAGAGCCATTGGAATGACTGACCATATTTAAGCCCCAAGATTGCGCCAGGTTTTGGAAGGTCAGGTCCCGGTTGTTTTTAAAGGCGTAATTTGAAATTCTTTGAGAAGGTATCGCATCAATTAATTTCAATATGGCTTCATCCTCTTCACGTATCATAGAGCGCATGATATTTGGATTGGTGTAAATGCCAATATAATCCTGATCCAGTAGATCTTTATAAATACCATTAGCCACAAAAATATCTTTCCATCCGTCATTATCCATGTCCCATATTGAAGCGCTCCAACTCCAATCTGTTGCATCAATTCCAGCCAATCTTCCGATTTCACTAAAGGTACTATCCTGGTTATTTAATTGCAGGACATTCCGTGCAAACTGGTGATGATAGCCCATTGCTACGTTAAACTGATATTTTTCCCATGTTTCGAACATCGCTTTGGTCTTCAACCTGCTTTCTATCTCAGGAAGCATTTCTGTTACAAAAATCTCAGGATATCCGTCATTATTGATGTCTGCCATATCCGCCCCCATAGATCCCAGGCTGATTTCTTTTATTTGTTCTTCCAGCTTTTCTGAAAAAGTGCCATCCTGATTGTTGATATATAAATAATCCCTTTCAAAGAAATCATTCGAGATATATATGTCCTGCCAGCCATCCTTATTCACATCACCAATGGTTACACCCAGGCCAAATCCGATCGCACTTCCATATATTCCAGCCGATTCGCTGGCATCCACAAAATAATTTCCTTCATTTCTATACAATTTATTAGCACCATGGATATCACGGATGTTCCGGAGGTCCTTTTTTAATTCAGCAGCAGTAAATGAATTCATAGAGTTATTGAGCAAATAACAATCAAGATCTCCATCTTTATCATAGTCAAAAAAGGCTGCATGGTTTGAAAGACCTCTATCTTCAATTCCATATTCTTTTGCGCTTTCAGTAAAACGAAGACTTGGCTCCCCATCTGGCAGTTCCCCATTGTTAATATATAATTCATTATGCCGGTTTTCACCTTCCGGACTGCCTGATTTACAAACGAAAATATCCAGATATCCATCTCCATTGATATCCACCATACTCACACCGGTTGACCAGACATTCTCACAGGCTACACCTGCATGCTCAGTAATATCCTCAAATACAAAATTGCCTTTATTCAGGTATAACTTGTTTGGTTCCTGGTTACCACAAAAATAAATATCCACCAATCCGTCATTATTGATATCTCCTATTCCGACGCCCGCACCATTGTAAAAATTCCGATAAGTATAAACATTGAATTCCTCCTCATAGACCACATTATTGGCGAAGCTAATACCGGTTTGAGAAGAAGGTAAAAGAGTAAAAAGGGTTGAATCAATTTTAGACTGGTCATCGCCTAATTTGCATGAAGCTAAAATAAGAGATATAAAAAATATAATTCCAAGGACCCTCATTTCGTAAAAATACAATTATTCACTTGATGAGCGAAAGTAAAACAATTGATATTTATCCTAATCGAATCGAGGGATTTTTTTCCTGGGAAGATTTCACATTTTGCAAGGAAATAAAAAGCAGGAAATGCACAAATTACTTCCAGGCTCAATCATTGTTAAAACCAGGGCAATTGATAGTTGATATATCCAGGGAGTGATAATAGAGCGCTTATTAACAAATAAGTATCAAACTCACTTAATACCCGGGATTTTGAACTAAATTCGATCCTGCTTCTAATTGGACTCTTGGTATGGGAAATATAGTAGTATATGCAAATGCCTCTCCCGCTTTAATTATATCACCAGGATTATTAAACGGAGGTGCCCACTTATCAACTTCGGTGAAGTATCCCCAACGGATCAGGTCGGTCCTTCTGAAGCTCTCTGCAAACATCTCACGGCCCAATTCATTTAACAACTCTCCACCTGGTATGGCAGCACCACCTTCACTGACCAGAAAACTCGGTACGCCATCCAATGAACCCAATGCTGTTGCCAGAGAACGACCCCTGATCTCATTCACAAGACTCAATGCCTCAGCATCGCCGGGATTCATCCTCCATAAAGCTTCTGCACGTATCAACAATACATGCCCATAACGGAATATGGCTCGGTCATTACTCATATTATCCGTTCCACCTAATTCAAATTCCCATTTGCCTATCCTGACTCCCGACTGACGATAGGATTGAGGGCCTAACTCATTGACCTGGGGTTGTATAGAACCTATATTTCCAAAGTTAACCCATTCGCCATCAGGATCTCCCAATAATGGAGGATCTCTGTCAGGATTGGGTTGTTCCCAGTTTGCATCCGTAACCGGAGTTTTTCCATCAGCCATGTACTGATACCCAGCGATAAAATTACCTCTTATCTTGGAGGGCCCTTCAATAGTTCCCGGTTGCCCTTTTCTGAGGTCAATGTCCTCATAGGAATTATAGAATTCCTCGAGTGTACAGTATCCATTCCAGGGTTGGGCTGTCAGATTATAGGTATTTTGACTGCCATAATGCAGGGTCCTCATATTCATGTTGAAACCTGTAAAGAAAACCTGATCATAAGGAATGGCAAATATAAATTCACTGGATCCCTGACTTTCAACATTAAAATTGACAAAATAATCTGATTCCAAATTATATCCTCCGTCGGTAATGATCTCATTGGCTGCATCCGCTGCTTGTTGCCACGCAGGAGTACCCGAATACACTTCGGCATTAAGGTAGAGTATGGCAAGCAGATGTTTACCGGCCCAGTAGTTCATACGGCCATAAGTCGTTCCATCCTTTGCTTTGGATAATTTTGGAACGCCCGCCTCAAGTTCCTGAATCAGGTTGGCATAAACAACTTCCCTGGCAACTGTTGAAGGGCTGGAATTAGTAGAGGCGAAATCAGTAACATATGGTATATTCCCAAAAGTATCAAGCAAAAACCAATAGTAAAACCCTCTCAAAACAACCAACTCTGCAATAAATGCATCTGCAGTAGATTGGTCAATATCACCAGATTCCACCAATTGATCAAATTGATAAATGAGCTGGTTACAGATTGTCACACCCTGAAATCCAAAATTCCATGCACCATTCAAATTGCTTTCTACATAGCTCCATGCATGAAGCGATAACCTTCTCCAGGCGCCTCCGTCATCCCAATCGGCACCTCGAGTAGGAACCACCATCTCATCTGAGGATACCTCTTGCAACGAATATGCGTCTCCTGTTGCCCAGGGTCCAAGCCGCGTGTAGGCTGAAGCAAGGGCCGTGACAAACTGTTCTTCTGTCTTAAAATAATCATCTGGTGTGACTTCGCTGAATAATTCTTCATCAAGGTTGGTACAGGAGGGGTAAAATAGCATGATGAACAACCCGGCCAGTACTATTTTGCCTGATAATAGTAATTTTTTCATTATGTGGAAATGTTTTATATTCCTGATATTTAGTATACAATTCAAGCCTTTAAACTAAATGCATAAAATATTTCCTGCCTGATAAATCCCTGTTGCTCTGCTTTCTGCTCTACTTTATAGATTAAATTTAAAACATTGGACCTGATTTTCCTATGCTAAGGATGCTGTAAATTCAACATTATAACGGGATAGTAAGCCCGTGGAAAAATTTATTGTAACATCCATTTCAGGATTCTTCCAATATGAAATGCCCTGATATGTTTAATAAAAAAAAGCGGACAAATTTGATTTGCCCGCTTTAAACGAATTATTTTAATTTACAAGATCTAATATCCCGGATTCTGAACCAGGTTCGGGTTAGATTCCATTTGTGGTCTTGGTATCGGGAATAAAGTTGTGAATCCGTTAGCATCTCCGGCTCTAATGATATCACCAGGATTATTAAACGGAGGCATCCACTTATCAACTTCCGTAAAGTATCCCCAACGGATCAGGTCGGTCCTTCTAAAGCTCTCGGCAAACATCTCACGGCCTAATTCATTCAATAACTCACCGCCTGGAACAGATGCGCCACCTTCACTGACCAGAAAACTAGGTACACCATCCAATGAAGCCAATGGTGTAGCCAGCGAACGAGCCCTGATCTCATTAACAAGACTCAATGCCTCAGCATTTCCAGGATCATCTCTCCACAAAGCTTCTGCACGTATCAACAATACATGTCCATAGCGGAATATGGCCCGGTCATTACTCATATTATCCGTTCCGCCTAATCCAAATTCCCACTTGCCTATCCTGACTCCTGACTGACGATATGACTGAGGGCCTAACTCATTGACCTGGGGTTGTGTTGAACCTATATTACCAAAATTGACCCATTCTCCATCCGGATCTCCCAATAATGGAGGATCTCTGTCAGGATTGGGCTGTTCCCAGTTGGCATCCGTGACCGGAGTTATACCATCTGCCATATATTGATACCCTGCTAAAAAATTACCTCTTACCTTGGATGGGGCGTCAACCGTTCCGGGTTGTCCTTTTCTAAGGTCCGTATCTTCATAGGAATTATAAAATTCCTCGAGTGTAACATATCCATTCCAGGGTTGGGCTGTTAGATTATAGGTATTCTGACTGCCATAATGCAGGGTCCTCATATTATAGTTAAAACCACCAAAGAAAACCTGATCATAAGGAATGGCAAATATAAATTCACTGGATCCCTGACTTTCAACATTGAAATTGACGAAATAATCAGATTCGAGATTATAGCCTCCGTCGGTAATGATCTCATTTGCTGCATCCGCTGCTTGTTGCCATGCAGGAGTACCCGTATACACTTCGGCATTCAGGTAGAGTATGGCTAGCAGATGTTTGCCGGCCCAGTAGTTCATACGGCCATAGGTCGTTCCATCGTTCGCTTTGGATAATTTTGGAACGCCAGCTTCCAGTTCGGTAACGAGATTGTTATAGATCGTTGCACGATCCACCGGATTTGGTTGCGCGGAACCACCAGCAAAATCTGTTTCATACGGTACATTGCCAAAGGTATCCAGTAATACCCAATAGTAAAATCCACGCAGTACAATCAGTTCAGCAATAAAAGCCTCCGCGGTAGCAGGATCAACTGCTCCATCCGCCACCAATTCTTCAAACTGGAAAATGAGCTGATTACAGGTCGTAACACCCTGGAATGCAAAATTCCATGCACCATTCATAGGTCCATCTTCAGAAGTCCATGAATGCAAGCTAAGTCTTCTCCAGGCTCCACCATCATCCCAGTCCGCACCTTTTGTAGGAACGGCTATTTCATCTGTGGTCACCTGCATTACACTATAAATATCATCATTAGACCAGGGACCCAGCCGAGTATATGCTGAAGCGAGGGCAGTGACAAACTGTTCGTCTGTCTTAAAATAATCATCCGGTGTGACCTCGCTAAATAATTCTTCGTCGAGATTTGTACATGACTGGTTAAATACCGTAATGAACAATCCGACCATCAGTAATTTTCCTAGTAATATTGATCTTTTCATTTTATTAATATTTTTCATATTCCAAATATTCATATTACTTGTTCGGATTAAAATCCAAATGTTGCGCCCAAACTGAATGACCGGGTCAAAACCCATCTGTTCCTGTAATCAATA
This sequence comes from uncultured Cytophagales bacterium, assembly GCA_963820995.1. Taxonomy (GTDB): domain Bacteria; phylum Bacteroidota; class Bacteroidia; order Cytophagales; family Cyclobacteriaceae; genus JAGTVG01. Next base: position 350,628 of record CAWGCL010000002.1, read on the forward strand.
CCTGTTACAAGTACGTCGTCATTTTCATCCTGGAATCGTGGATTCGGATCCGGGCCTTTGTATCCCGTAATCATGAACACATTATTCGCAGCCAGATAAACCCTGATATTTCTGAAGGCTCCGCTGTTATCCATATTGATGTTATAACCCAGGCTCATATTATCCAAAGAAAAGAAACCTGCATTTTCAACATGGTAACTTGATAGCAAACCAGAGGAAGAGTTCATGTAGGCGCCCGTTTCAGGGTTTTTCAAGTCAAATGCTCCCTGGAACGTATTATAGGACCCAATTCCCTGAGGAACTTCGTAGAATGCCCGGTACTTATTCAGTAAGTCATGTCCAAAAACACCTCTGAAAAAGATACCCAGGTCCCATTGTCCAAATGTAAAATTATTGGCCCAGCCAAATTCGAATTTAGGAAGACCATTACCTGTAATCTGCCTGTCTAATTCATCAACGGTGCCATTTCCATCGGTATCCTGCAACAAAAGGTCGCCGCCAGGTCCGATCCCTTCGTATACCTGAGTCCAGATCTGACCGAGAGGTTCTCCTTCGGCCACCCTTTGAAGTGGTACATCACTCATACCCGGGGCACCCATAGCGCCAAGGAATTGTGTCCCAAATTCAACTTCTGCACCATTAAAGGAACCGCCAAGTGATACAAGGTCCTGCTGAATGTAATAGGTTGGTGTAATGGTGGTAGAATAGGTAAAATTGGATTTTTGAACGGCAACCCATGTTAAGGCTAATTCTATACCGCTTGTTTTGATCTCACCAACATTCATCCACGCGGTGTTATACAGGTTTGGTGGTTGCGGAACCCCAAATTCGTATAAAAGGTCTGTCGTATTCCTGATGTACCAATCAAGTGCACCATAAATCCTGGATCCTCGGAATGAAAAATCAAGTCCAATGTTCCATTCCGCTTTTGTTTCCCATTTCAAATCAGGATTCGCATTACTGACCGGTGCATAACTTGGAATAAATTCTCCATTATAAAAGAAACTATTACCCGGTCCAAGTCTTAGTAATGACAAATAAGAATCCTGAGGTCGGTTTCCTGTCACACCCCAGCTAACCCTGAATTTAAGGTTGTCAAGTGATGAGGAACCTATAAAGTTGGCCAATTCAACACCAGCGCTGACAGCAGGGAAAGTACCCCACTTATTATCAATACCGAATTTTGAAGAACCTTCCTGTCGAACAGATGCAGACACAAAATACGTTTCATCAATATTGAAATTCACACGTCCGAAGAAACCGATCAGTTTTTCACTGTCTTTCCAGCTATCCACTTCACCCAATCCATCGCTGAATTCCTTGGCTCCATCCAGATTATTATATTTAAAGAAATCTGTCACAAAATCACCGCCCCTGGCAAAAAATCCTTCATGCCAGAATTCCTGATAGGAATAACCGCCAAGTAAAGTCATGTTGGTACGGCCAAAATCTTTATTCCAGTTTAAGGTGGATTCAAATAATTGATTATAATAGTTATTGCTTTCTTTCCTGGCATTTCCATTTCTATCCATACCTTGCCAGAAACTTTCCTTGCCATAATATTGATTGCGCAATTCGCCAATTGTTTGCAGTGAATAAAAAGCATCAATGGTTAATCCATCAATAATTTCATACGCAGCACGAAGGGCAACGTTTATCCTTTTATCCGAACCATCACTGGTATTTTGTTCAAGAATAGCTACAGGATTATAATAGTCGAATAACACATTCTGGTAGTAGCCGCCATACTGATCAAAATCAGGATTGTTTTCATCACGAATAGGTGCTGTCGGATTATAAATGGTGGCATATCTCCAGGCATCGTCAAATCCATACTCGGATTGATTAAAAGTACCGGATGTTAAAAACGTAAGTGTTAACCGATCATTCATGGCTTTCTGTGTAAGATTCAACCTTGCGTTGATTCTTTGAAATCCGGTATTTAACAGTGTGCCATCACCTTCCCTGTAGTTTATGGATGCCCTGTACGTCGTTTGCTTGGATCCGCCTGACATGGCCAGGTTATACACCTGGGTATAGGCCGTTTGTGTAATGGCATCGTACCAATCCGTTTCATCTCCATAATCGATCCCTGCATTGATCTCACTGGAAAGTTGTCGCCATTCCGATGCACTTAAAAGATCCTGCTCTCTGGCAATGGTTTCCATCACCCAGTATGCATTAAGATCAACATTGAACTGCCCTTCCTTACCGGATTTGGTGGTAACAATGATTACACCACTGGATCCGCGGGTACCATAAATAGCTGCAGCGGAACCATCTTTCAATACGTCGATGGATGCAATATCTCTAGGGTCTACGTTGTTTAGATCACCGCCAATGATACCATCGATTACAACCAGTGGTTCAACGTTGGCTCCAACGGTAGACATACCCCGTAAACGGGCAGTGAATCCTCCGTTAGGATTACCGGCATTATTCCTTATAATCGATAGACCAGCTACCCTGCCCTGAAGCAGTTCCGCAGCGGCGTTCACATTACCCTGGTTGAAATCCTTTTCTTTCACACTGGCTACGGCACTCGTAATTTCTTTCTTCTCCTGGGTACCGTAACCCGTCACCACAATCTCTGACAAGGCAGTTACATCCCCTATCAGAGCGATATTAATAGTAGACCTGGTTCCAATGTCAATGGTCTGGGATTTATATCCCACATAGGAATACATCAATATTACTCCGCCGGATGGTACACTAAGCTCGTAGTTCCCATCAATGTCAGTAACGGTTCCCTGAGTGGTCCCCTGGATAAGGATATTCACTCCAGGAATTGCTTCATCAGTGTCGGAATCCGTCACTTGACCTGACACTGTCCTGTCCTGAGCAAATAAATTTGCTCCGGTGAACAGCATCAACAAACAAACAAGTAAATAATTCTTCATAACAACTTTTTTTAAGTTTTTATTTGTGTTTAAAAAATCCTACTTCAGAAACACAACTTACTCAGGAAAGCTATAGAATGATCGCCTTCAAAATTGAAAAAGTTGAGTTAAATAGAATAAAATAGGCTACAATCTGTACCCAACTTAAATATGATTTCAGTAAAAACCAACTATTTTTTTAGAAATTATAACGGATTTGGCAGTTTTATCTGTGGCATTTTATGAATCTTAAAACTAGCTATTATTTAATCATTAATAATTAACTGAATGTCAGCTATTTACCTGGAAAGTATCTATTTTCTTTAACAGACGGCTTTTTAGATTTTATCACAAAGGAAATCATGCTATTTTTAATTCAATATAACAGTATATTCGCCTGTTTAAAATTTGTCCTATTCAATTCAGGGATTTTTTCCAAATATTTGTTTTAATAACGAATGATTAATAACTTTGCAGCCCGTTTCAAGATTCTTATTAAGAAAATAAGCGGAATCACATAACTAAAATAACTGGTAATGAAAAGGACATTTCAACCTTCAAATACGAAAAGAAAGAACAAGCATGGCTTCAGGTCCAGGATGGAAACTCCCGGAGGAAAAAATGTGATTGCTAACAGAAGGGCAAAGGGCAGAAAAAAATTATCCGTTTCTGACGAACGAAATCTCAGAAAATAATGACCAATCCCATGCCTCATGGGGAAAGTCCAGATCTTCAATCCTGCCGGTTTTACAGGGAGGAACGCTTAAAGCATAAAAAATCAATCCAACAATTATTCTCGGAAGGTAACACAAAAAAGTTCTTTCCACTGGCTTTGTACTTCCTGAAATATGAGCCCGAAAACCTCCCTTTTCATAAACTGCTGATTTCCGTTCCTAAAAAACATTTTAAGAAATCTGTCGTACGTAATAAAATCAAACGAAGAATAAGGGAAGCTTATCGTCAACACAAGCATTTAATGTATAATAAGAAAGGCGGTCTTCCGTTTTTATTGGGGTATGTGTATATTAGTAAGAATGTTCAATCTTATAAATCGATTGAAGAACAGGTTATTAACTCAATTCAATATTTACTAAACAACAAAAAAAAATAACATATGTGGCGCAAATATAAAAGATGGGTAGTGGTCATTCCGGTTTTAGCAACAGCGATCATACTATTCAGTTATACTTCACCAGGAGAAAGGTATTTTGAGATAGCTAAGAACCTGGACATATTCGCTACCATGTTCAAGGAAGTCAATGCGTATTACGTAGATGAAGTAAACCCAAATACTTTTATGAAGGCGGGCATCGATGCCATGCTGGCTTCGTTGGATCCTTATACCAATTATATCCCTGAAGATGATATTGAAGATTACCGCTTTATGACCACCAATCAATATGGAGGCATTGGCGCTGTTATTGGGCGTTACAATAATGTAAACAGGGTAATTATGCCTTATGAAGGATTTCCAGCCTATGAAGGAGGATTGAAGATTGGAGATGAACTAATACAGGTGGACGGTGTGGATGTTACAGATAAAAATACCAGCGAGATCAGTAAATTGCTGAAAGGCCAGGCAAACACGGAAGTCACCATACAGGTAAAGCGTTATGGTGTTGATGAACCTATTACATTAAACCTAACCAGGGAGAAAATTACCATAGATAATGTACCATATTACGGATTCGTATCAGATGGAATTGGCTATATCAAGCTCTCTGATTTTACCACTTCTGCAGGAAAAGAAGTAAGTAAAGCACTTGAAAAACTAAAAGAAGAAGGCGCCACAAAAATTATACTGGACCTCAGGGAAAATCCAGGCGGATTACTGAATGAGGCAGTTAATGTGACCAATATATTTATCCCACGCGGAAAAGAAATTGTAAGTACAAAAGGCAAAGTCAGTGATTGGAATAAAACATATAGCGGCTTGAATAATCCAATTGATACAGAGATCCCGCTTGTGGTGTTGACTGACCAACGAAGTGCTTCTGCTTCGGAAATTGTTTCAGGTACAATGCAGGACTATGACCGGGGTGTTCTGGTTGGAAAGAAAACTTTTGGAAAAGGCCTGGTTCAGGCAACCAGACCATTATCTTATAACAGTCAGCTAAAGGTTACCACGGCGAAGTATTATATCCCAAGCGGTCGTTGTATACAAGCCATTAATTATAATGAACGCAATGAGGATGGTAGCGTAAAACGCATACCGGATTCGTTGAAAGTTGAATTTCAGACACAGAATGGAAGAGTGGTATATGATGGCGGCGGAATTGATCCCGATATAGCGGTGGATCAAAGCAAGCTTGCTCCTATCACCATTAGCCTGATATCCAAGGGACTAATATTTAATTATGCGACCCAATATTTTTATGCCCATGAGTCCATCGGAACAGCTGCTGATTTCAGATTAACAGATGAAGAATTCGACGAATTTATCACCTGGCTGGATGATAAGGATTATGATTATACCACCCGGGTTGAAAAAACACTGGATGATCTTATTAAGCTTTCTAAAGAGGAAAAATTTAATGGAATGGTTGAAGAAACCATAACCGAACTCAAAAAGGAAATAAAACATAATAAGGAAAAAGACCTTATAAAATTCCAGGATGAGATCAGGTCAACCCTCGAGGAGGATATTGTGAGCAGATATTATCTTAGTAAAGGATTGCTCGAAGCTTCCTTTGATGATGATCTTCAGCTACAGGAAGCCATTCAGGTTTTGAATGATTCCGATCGATATAATCAGTTGTTGGCTAAAACCAATAATGATTGATCTTTCCTGGCTGATTCTCGCCGGAATTGGAGGTGGAATCCTCGCAGGATTATTAGGAGTTGGAGGAGGTATAATCTATGTTTTAGTACTACCATATGCCCTGACCAAAGCAGGACTACCTCCTGAATTTCTAGCTCAATTTATTATAGCAAATTCCATATTCGGCGTTCTTTTTGCAAGCCTGACTTCAAATATATTGAATATTTATAAGCGGGATTTCTATCCTGGCGAGTCGCTATGGGTCGGACTTCCGGGAGCTTTTTTTTCAATATTAATCTTAATCACAATCGTTTCAACTTCGTGGTATTCCATTACCTACTTCTATGTTTTGCTGATCTTGTTTCTGGCTTTTATGCTTGTTTCCCTATTTTTTCAGCGAGATGAAAATCTGAGAAAACCACCATCTAAGAACCGTGAAATCAGACTAAGCCTGGCAGGAATTGTTGGCGGGTCCCTTGCATCATTTACCGGCCTGGGAGGAGGCGCAGCAGTTGTGCCCATCCTTACCACCCAACTACATTTAGATATAAAAATGGCAAGATCAATATCGCTTGCTATGATATTTATGACATCACTGGTCCTCACCGGATTTAACTTGATTAAAAACCCGGGCACCGATCCGCTTCCATTCCAGTATGGATACATTTATTTTCCTGTCGCGCTACCTCTCACTCTTGGTGTCCTATTGGGATCGCCAATAGGCAGCAGGCTTGGACGGGTGTTCAGTTCTGCCACTATAAAAGTCTTTTTCAGTATTTTAATTCTGACAGTAATTATTGAGAAACTGATCTTTCTGTTTTAAAAAATCGATTTCTTTTGAGGATTTTTTTTAAGCCCGATTATCATACTTTATCAGGAAACTAAAAATATTATAGTATAACCGATTTATATTCAATTAGATATATCAGGGGTTAACCCTCGATAAGTACAATTTCAATAACCTGTTTTCAGACTATAGAAATAACGCTTAAATTTTCTTAACTATTTTTTATCTTACTGATTATCAGGAAATTGTGCTTAATCGGCCCCTAATGGCGAAAAATTTATGAATTTTTCGTTTTAAATCTTTTTTATCCAATGCTGTCATTTAGTTTAAAAGGTTTCGAAATTAGCAATTCAATATTAAGAAGTACTTGCTCTGAATTCATGTCATTCAAAATTCCGAATCCATTCTTAGGTGATAATGGTTTTGCGAAATAGATAGGAATTGATGATAAGAAGGAGCGAATTATTTTAGAAATTGAATTGTCATTTTCTTAAATGCCTAAAATACTGGTTATAGCAGACGATTTTACCGGTGCAGCTGAAATAGGCGGCATTGCACATCTTTTTGGATTATCTGTAAATATACATACCAGTCATACAGGACCTGATAAAATAGAAAATGATGTAATCGTAATTGATACCAATACCAGAAGTTTTTCCCCGGAGGAAGCATATAAAACCCTGCAATCCATTTTGAAAGACCTGGATTTATCAGCATTTGATTTTATTTATAAAAAGGTGGATTCGGTACTCCGCGGACCGATCGCATCCGAGGTGAAGGCAATACTTTCCTTGACGAATTTGAAAAAAGCGGTCCTGGTTCCTGCCAATCCATCAAAAGATAGAACCATAAAGAATGGCAAATATTATATCCATGGAGTTCCTATTGACCAAACGGAGTTTCAATATGATCCTGAGCACCCAAGAAACAGTGCCATGGTCAGAGACCTGATCATTGACGGTTATGAAGCGAAGACACCGGGTCATCCAAATGAAGAGGATCATGCCGTAAAACTGGAAATCCCCGATGCCTATTCTGATGATATGCTTAAAGAGATCGTAAGCACCAGACTCACAAAATATAGCCTTGCGGCTGGAGGTGCCGACTTTTTCACTGCCATAATGATCCATAAGTTTAAATTGAAAAAAGCAATTCCGGTTTCATACTTGCCTGCCGGAGGCAGAAGGCATTTTATTATAGGTACACGTTCAATAAATGGTACTAGTACAATCAATACACTTCAGGGACGTGGATACACATGTTTTTTTCTTCCGGAACAAAGCCTAGAAAGCCATAGAGTTTATAATATATTTTCAGAAAAGATCATTTTGGCACTCGATAGAGGACAAGCCATCATTATTGCAAGACCGGAAATTGAACTAAGCGGACCATTGGTTCTACGCCGGATTATATTATCATTGTCAAAAATAGCCGGAGTCCTAATTAATAAAAGTAGTTCAGGAGATGAGATATTTATTGAAGGTGGTGAAACAGCTTCCACCATTGTCCGTAACCAGGGGGTTAATTTGAAAATCAGGGAAGTCCTGGACATTGGAGTTGTTAAACTGGAACTAAACAATTCAGGCATCTGCCTGATCGTAAAACCCGGCAGTTATCCCTGGCCAAAAAACATATTTGAACCATCAACTGATGCTTAAATGGAAAATAAAATAAGTAAACCACGAATTGCCATAAGTGCCGGCGATCCTGCAGGAATAGGCCCTGAAGTATGTGTAAAAGCACTCAATGTGTCAGAGGTCTATGAGATATGTAATCCACTTGTGGTTTGTGATGCAAGGATTATCGAACAGGCTATTGAATTTTGTGGCCTGGATCTCAAGGTAAACTCTGTGAAAGAGCCGGGTAAAGGGCTGTATCAATATGGCATTATTGATGTACTTAACATCCCCAACATTGAAATGGATGTATTTTCTTTTAATACAATTTCCAAAATGACCGGAAAGGCATCTTTTGAATATATTGAAAAAGTAATCAATCTGGCGCTAGAAAAAAAAGTGGACGCCACGGTAACAGGCCCTATTCATAAGGAAGCCATTAAATTGGCCGGATTCAATTTCCCAGGTCATACTGAGATCTTCGCACATTTCACCAACACCTCTCAATATGCCATGATGCTGGCCGATGAAGACTTCCGGGTGATCCATGTGAATACCCATCGGTCCATGCTTGAATCTATCAGGCGAATTAACAAGGACAGGGTATTGGAAACCATCAAACTGGCGGATCGTGCATTACGAAATATGGGCATCGATAATCCCCGGATCGCTGTAAATGGCCTAAATCCCCATGCAGGAGAGAATGGACTTTTTGGGGATGAAGAAATCAGACATATCATTCCCGCTATTCAGATGGCCCAGGAACAGGGAATTAATGCCGATGGTCCACATCCACCGGACACCATATTTCCAAAAATGAAGGGGGGATTGTATGATATAGTGGTCTGCATGTACCATGACCAGGGGCATATTCCAACTAAATTGCTGGGATTTAATTTTAATTCCCGAAAACAGAAATGGGAAGGAATATCAGGAGTTAATATTACACTTGGCCTTCCAATTATCAGGGTATCCGTTGATCATGGGACGGCTTTTGACAAAGGGGGGAAAGGGGAAGCAAACGCTGAAAGTATGATACAGGCCATTAAATATGCTACATTATTTTGCTTGAGTAAATTCTAATAGAATGAATACTAATAGAACCAATATCTATGAAGGTGTAATCGTACCAATGGTTACACCTTTTAACAGTAATGGAAAAATCAACAAGGATGATGCCGCCAAAATGACAAGGTATTTATTAAGCCATAGCGTAATTCCCTTTATCCTGGGAACATCCGGCGAGGTATATTCCATTAGTCTTGATGAAAGAGACATACTGGTTGAAGTTCTTCTGGAAAACAGGAAAGAAGGTGTGCCTTTGATAGCGGGAATGGGTGGACTGACTTTCGATGACACGGTAAGGGAGGCTAACAAATATTTTGAATGGGGAATGGATGCTGTTGTACTTACACTTCCAGGTTACTTCGAATTGAAGGAGGAACAGGTATATGAATATTTCAGGGAATTATCAGATAAATTGAATGGCAATATTATATTATACAATATACCAGCCACAATCCATAATTCAATATCCGTAACTGTGGCTGACAGGTTAAGTAAAGTTGAAAATATTATTGGCATCAAGGATTCAGAATTTGATGAAAACCGCTTGAATCTTTCTTTAAGAAAATGGAAGCATAGGGAGGATTTCTTTTATCTGGTTGGGGTGAATGAGGTAATGCACAAAGCTTTAAGAATGGGTGCTGACGGGCTGGTTCCCAGTACCGCAAACCTGGCACCTAAACTTTATACCTCAATGATGAGTTCAGCCAAAAATAATCAATTCAACGAAGTGGACCGCATACAATTGCAAACCGAAGAGATCCTGTCCATTTATAAAAACGGTCATTTGCTAGGGGAATCAATCGCTACATTAAAATATCTTGTTAGTTTAAGCGGTATGATGTCACCTTATATGCTTTCCCCACTTACAGAATTGCCAGAGGAGGAAAAAAGAGAAGCACTACGCAAATGGGAACATATTGACAAATACTGGAAATGATTTCTGAACAGATGCGACATTACATTCTCCTGTAAATATCCATCAGATCTTTTTTTGTCAACTTCTTTTCCCAATCATGTCCCAGGGCATGGGTCCACATGTGAGAAAGGTTATACGCAACATCCGCCATTTTTGAGATCTCTTCATCCGTCCACCCTGAGGATAGGTTTTGGGGAATGTCGATCTGATGAAAGTCAACCATTTCTTTGAACTCATCCACTGCATCTCCATAAAACTCTTTCAGGTGGTTGAAAGCAATACAATTTGCGATCCCATGTCGCATACCGAACACAAAGGAAAGTCCATAGGAAAATGCATGGCATGCGCCCACTTCTGAATAGGTAAGACTCAATCCTCCGAAAAGACTGGCAATCATCAATTTTTCGTTATTGATCGGGGTCTGCCCTGATTCGGGTCCCAGGAACACATCTCGACATAGCTTAAGGGCCTGATCTCCATAAGCTCTTGAAAACTCATTGTAGAAGATCCCGCTTTCTGATTCAATACAATGAATGAAACAATCCATGCCTGTATAAAACCATTGGTTGCGAGGCACAGTTACAGTCAGGTCAGGGTCCAGTATGGCCTGGTTAAATACAGTCCAGTCACATTTCAATCCAAGCTTTTTCACAGGGCCAGTCAAAACGGCAGTCATAGAACACTCAGCCCCTGTTCCTGAGGTTGTTGGAACGCCCAGATGATATACTCCCGGTTTTTTGACCAGGTTCAAACCCTGGTATAAACTTGAAGAACCTTCATTGGTTACCATTAATGACAATGCTTTAGCCACGTCCATAATACTGCCTCCACCAATTCCAATAACGCCTGAAGGGACACCCTTCTCTTCCAAAATCGCATCCCTTAACCGGTCGATTTGCTGGGTGGTAGGCTCATGCTGATCGATATCTTCAAAAAAGACCATATCCTGGTCATGGTTAGGAATACGTTCAGATAATGGCTTATCCTTAAAATAGTTGTCAACGATAAACACCATAAACTTATCGTTCTCGTTTCTTTTCTCAGCAAGTATTTGGTCGAGTTGGTCGAAGGCTCCGGCGCCAAAAACGACTTTATCAATATTTTTAAAGTTCTTATACACGGGTCTTTTTATTTAGTGATTTGGTGATTTATGATTTTTGATTTAAAGATATTAATTGCTGATTTGGAATTTGTTGAATCTATTTTGTTTAATATATGCAAATTCAGTCATTCAAGTATTTAATAAATTGAGCCCTTTCATTAAATCATTTTATAATTAAGCTTCCCCTGGGTATTAATGATTTTCTTCCTCCAGGTTTCGGCTTCTCTTATTACATTATCTTCCTTATCGAATTTACAAGCTGATCGCCAAATTTTATGAGTTCATCCTCCTTCCAGGTGCACCGGATCCCAATGGAAGCCATACGGCTCATCACATCCTGCGACTTTGGCAGTTCAAGCGTTTTATAATCCTGGGAACATCCCAGGTTATGAATAGCCAATCTGGAAGGATAGCTTGCATTTTTTATATGATCCCATTGATTAATGAAATGGTACATATTGGTATACCAGTAAGCCACACCACCAACACCATCAGAAGCAAACTGGTTGAAGGCTTTTTCTGTTATCTCTTTAGTTGGAAACATAAAGTTTACAAAGGTGGCCGAATCTCCATCCTCATCTGGCAAACACCTGAAAGTAAGTCCGTCTATTTCCCGGAGTCTGTCTTTCAGATATTCCTTATTCTTTTTATTGTCAGCAACCATTTGCGGCACTTTCCTCATCTGGGCAAGGCCTATGGCTGCACCCAGCTCACTAATTCTATAATTAAATCCCATAAACTCATGGGCTTCCATCCCCCGGTTGTCTCCAATATGAGTATGCCCATGGTCAGAAACCTGGTCCATTTTATCATAAACATCTTTACTGTCAGTTATGCATACTCCTCCTTCACCACAGGTTGCAATTTTAAAATAATCAAAAGAGAACGAACCGGCTGTCCCATAAAGTCCAACAGATTTCCCTTTGTAAAACGCTCCCATGGCCTGCCCGCAATCTTCCATTAATACCAGGTTATGCTTTTTGCAGACCTCCAGAATCCCATCAATATCAGCTGCAGCACCACACATATGGACGAGCAGTACCGCTTTTGTTTTCGGCGATATGGCCTTTTCTATTCCCTCAGCGCTTAGACAGAATGTTTCATCGATTTCTCCAAAAACCGGAATAGCACCGCCAAGAAATACCGCTTCAATTGGGGCCACAAACGTAAACGGCGGCACGATCACTTCATCTCCATATCCTATCCCGGAAGCAGCCATCATTGAAGCCACTGCAGTTGAACCGCTGGTAACAGCATGGGCATATTTCGCCCCGGTATAAGAGCATACCTCAGCCTCAAATTCTTTTGCTTTCCACATACCCTTTCGGATATTCTCGTGACCATATCGGAACAGGGCTCCTGTTTCAAGAACATCCATGACTTCTTTGCGTTCTTCATCACCAAATAATTCCATTCCAGCCATTGTATAATCAGTTTAATTTAAGAATGTTTTTCTTTGTGGTTTAGCCAAAACAGGCCTTACAATATTACGAATAAATTCAAATACAATCCGTTATTTATCCCCAAATAAAGGTTATTTGACAGAATGTTTTTGTTATTTTGCAGTCCTGAATTTAGCTTTATGAATTGAGCATGAAAATTTTAAGCATTAATTTTCATAAACAAGAATGGTTATCCCGCTATCGGCGGGACTAGTGAAAGTGAGGGGCGAACGGTTCCATGCTGTGCGAAGATTTTTTGTAAATTTTATGGCATGAAAATTTTAAACGTATGAAAATCCTAGGAATTATTCCAGCACGGTACGGTTCGACAAGACTCGAAGGAAAACCTCTTCTAGACATTCATGGTAAATCCATGATCAGAAGGGTGTATGAAAGGGCCATGAATTCGATCGACGATCTCTATGTCGCAACAGATGACCACAGGATCGCGGAGGAAGTCGATTCTTTTGATGGTAAATCCATCATGACTTCCGCACATCATAATTCCGGCACCAACCGTTGCCTGGAAGCCTATGAAAAGATTTCCAAATCAACCGGCATTAAGTATGATGTAATTCTAAATATCCAGGGCGATGAACCTTTGCTTGATCCGGAACAATTGATTACCCTTAAGAGATTGTTTACCGATGAATATATAATGATGGGGACCCTGGTTTCTCCCGTTGTAAATCCACTCGACCTGAATAATGAAAGTGAAGCATTTGTAGTATTTGATAAAAATAAAAATGCCCTGTATTTCAGCAGGTCAGTCATCCCCTATCTTAAAGGCATAAGCAGATCTCAATGGTTTGATAATCATACCTTTTATAAACATGTAGGCATGTATGCCTATACCCCGGAAGCACTTGAGATCTTTGCCAGCTTACCTATTTCAAAACTGGAAACTATTGAAGGTTTAGAGCAGAACAGGTGGCTGGAAAACGGGTATTCTATTAAAGTAGGAATAACTGACAGGCAGGGTATTTGTGTGGATACACCTGAAGATCTTGAGAGGATCAGGGCCATAATAAAAAAACAGGAAAGTTAATTTAATATGAGTAAGCATATAATCAGTCTGGGAAATATTGATTTCGGAAGTGACACATTGTTCCTGATATCCGGGCCATGTGTGATTGAGGAAGAATCGATCATGATGAAGACCGCAGAGGGATTGAAAAAGATGTCAGAGAAACTAAATATCCCGCTGGTTTACAAATCTTCGTTTCAAAAGGACAACAGGTCTGATGTATCCTTTTACCAGGGGCCTGGTCTTGAGGAAGGACTTAGAATATTGGAGAGGATCAAGGAAGACTTTAAGTTACCGGTTTTATCAGACATACACTATCCGGATCAGGTTAAAGCGGCATCGGAAGTTTTAGACATTATACAGATCCCTGCTTACCTGTGCATGCAGACGACCCTTGTTGTCGAGGCAGCTAAAACAGGAAAGATCATTAATTTGAAGCATGGACAGTTCCTGGCACCTGAAAACATGATCAAACCGGTAAAAAAGGTGGAAGATTCAGGCAATCACAAGATACTGTTGACAGAGAGAGGATTTACTTTCGGCTACAACGACCTTGTGGTGGACCCAAGAAGTATTTATCATTTGGCTGAATCAGGATACCCGGTTATATTTGACATAACACATTCCATAAGGAAATATGGCATCCCTAGTGCTGATCCTTCGGGGGGTGCGAGACAATATCTGGACGTTCTGGCCAGGGCAGGTGTGGCATCAGGGGTAGATGGTATTTTCGTAGAAGCTCATCCTTGTCCTTCTGAAGCCCTGTGTGATGCAGCCAGCCAGTACGTGTTAAATGAATTGGAGGAATTTATTAAACCGTTGATAGAAATTCACGATCTTGAAGTGAAATACAGGAAATAATCTGATTACGAAAATAAATATTGATAAAAAATATGGAATTATATCTTGATTCAGCCGATGTAAATGAGATCAAAGAAGCATTTGAACTCGGCTTTTTAAATGGATTAACTACGACACCTACTTTTATGCACCGTCATGGTATTACAGATATCGATGGCACCATTATCGAGCTGTCTAAAATTGTACCGGTACTGCAGATAGAAGCGCTGGGTAGCACATCAGAGGAAATAGTAGCCGAAGCCGAGAGACAGCATAAGCTGGGGCTTGATAAAAACAAGACAGTATTTAAGATACCCATTTCCATGGAAGGCGTTAAGGCATGCAAGATGTTAAAGGATAGAGGATTCCTCGTGAATATTCACCTGGTGTATACTTTACAACAAGCCTACCTGGCCATGTCAGCAGGGGCAGACTATGTATGCCCGCTGGTTGGAAGATTGCAGGACCAGGGCCAGGATGCTTTATGGTTGGTGGAACAATGTGTTCAGGCCGTTAATCATTACGGATATAACACGAAGATCATGTTCTCTTCAGTCAGGCATGTTGAACACGTTCGCAATGCCCTTAACCTGGGTGTTCATACAGTTACAGTTCCCTGGAAAGTACTTAAGCAACTTACTGAAAATCACTTTACTGAATTGGGAACCAAAGAATTTTTCGAACATACGCGGCTAATGACTAAAACAGTAAGGGAAGTCATATCTGATATCAACCCTATTGTTACTGTTAAAGAAACCATCCAAGATTGCCTGGTTAAGATGACTGTTGGTGGGGACGGCGCAGTGACCATCGTAAACTCCAAGGGAGAACCAATTGGCATCTTCACAGATGGCGATCTTCGAAGGATGATTGAAAAGGAAGGTGGAGATTCCGTGAATAAAAAAGCCGGGGACCTTTCCTTGAAAGTGCCTCAATCCGTTGAAGCAAGTGCATTGCTTTATGTGGCTGCAGCGAAATTCAAAGAGACACAGGTAGATACCCTGGTGGTGACTGAAAATGGCAAAGCCGTCGGCATGATCGACGTACAGGATCTATTTGGGATAAACGGATATTAGGTTTCAAATTGGACACACGAGACTCTATCATAATCCCCGGTGAGATAGTAAGCGGCGAAATCGCACTTCGGGATAAATTAGCACATATTAAGGCACTTTTATTCGATTGGGATGGCATCTTCAATAGTGGGGAAAAAGGACAGATTCCCAGTTCATTTAATGAAATCGATTCTATGGGCATCAATATGCTCAGGTTTGGTTATTATCTCCTGCATGATGAGAATCCAGTAGCCGGAATTGTAACAGGTGAACGGAATGAGACGGCTGTTAAATGGGCTGAGAGGGAACATTTCCATGCCGTTTATCTGAAGGTAAAACATAAGGCTGATATTCTGGAATCATTTCAATTGGAATATGGAGTTCAGCCCCATGAAATATTATTTGTATTTGATGATATTCATGACCTATCACTGGCAAAAGAGGCTGGTTGCAGCTTTCTTGTGCGAAATTCTGGAGCTAAAATGTTTGAACGGTATTGCAGGGATAATAAGTTATGTGATTACATCACTTATAATTCGGGAGGGAATAACGCCTTAAGGGAAATAAGCGAAGTCGTTCTTGGCATGCTGGGTTTGTTTACTAAAACTGTTGAAGAGAGAATGGCCTTTTCCGGGACATATAATGATTACCTTCAGATCCGGAACCTTTCCAAAACCAATATCCAGGAACTGAAATATTGAATCCCTATTTAAAAACGAATATCATTAATGGGCTTGATTTTAAGTATTGAAACAGCTACCAAAGTTTGTTCTGTTGCCTTGCATGAGGATAAAGAATTACTTGGATCTCAGGAGCTTCATGTCGACAGGTCCCATTCGGAATATTTAGCTGTAATGATCAAGGATCTTTTCAGGTATACAGGTAAAGAAACAGAGGATTTATCTGCTGTAGCTGTATCAAAAGGCCCCGGTTCCTATACAGGTTTACGCATAGGTGTATCAACATCTAAAGGGCTTTGCTTCGGATTAGACATTCCCCTGATATCTGTCAATTCATTATTGGTAATGGCTTATGACGTTAACCAATATAACCTGCAAGGTTATGACCTATGTCCTATGCTGGATGCAAGGCGTATGGAAGTCTATTGCCTTATTACGGATAATCAATTGAATGTGAAACAGGAAACCCATTCGAGGATTTTAGAAGACGCTTCATTCAGCAAAGAGATAAAGGAAAGTCCGATTTTATTCTTTGGCAACGGCATGCCTAAAAGCCGGGGAATTCTGGAAGGTAAGGAAAATGCATTTTTTATTGATAATGTTCACCCCAAAGCATCGAATATTGGTTTCATGGCTTATGAAAAGTTTAAAAATAAAGATTTTGAAAACACTGTGACGTTTGAGCCGTTCTATTTAAAAGATTTTATAGCCACTAAACCAAGAAAATTGCTGTAAAAAGGATGAGTGAAAAAGATGTCATAATAAACCGGGTTGCCAATAGTCCTTTGATCACGTTTGATCTTGAAGAATTCTATCACCCGGGTGAAAGGGTATTGATTGATATTGGGGACCAGCTTTACCAGGGGCTCATACTTAAGGAAAAAGATTTCAGAGCATGGGTCAGGGACATGGATTGGTCTATTTATGAGAATCAAAATGTTGCTATCTGGTGTTCCGCCGATGCTATTATCCCAACCTGGGCCTATATGTTAGTGGCCACACGGATATCTTCTTACGCACATATGGTAGTTTTCGGGACTCTGGAAGATCTTGAAAAAGCTCTATACCAGAATGCCTTGAGTTCTTTAAATATTGAGAAATTCAGGGATAAGAAAATCGTTATCAAAGGATGCGGCAAATACCAGGTTCCTGATGCAGCCTATGTTGAGATTACACGGCTTCTGACACCTATAGCCTCAAGCATCATGTATGGTGAAGCATGCAGCACCGTCCCTTTGTATAAGAAATCAAAATGATATAATACAATAATAATGTTTCCTGCCTCCACCGGGGAAAAAATTAGAATTTTGGATTCATTGTAAAGGATGATTTTTAAGACAGACTCTATTAAATAAGACCTAAAACAGTTGACATTCCATGAATTTTAATTTTAAACCAAGTTTTAAGGGTCATATTTTCATTTTTAAAGTATAATTTACAATCTTCAAGAAAATAAATTCTTTTCAGATGGCTTCCAGAAGAAAAAGATACATCAAAGTATTATTATCATTGCTTGCAATCATTATTATTCTTGTAGTGGTATTTTTTACGAGCATGAATACCATGCTGGAAAGGTATACCAGAGCAAAATTGAGTTCCTTAATCGAAAAAGATCCTAACAGCATCTATGACATAAATTATGACTCTCTGCTAATAGATATTTACTCTGGAAATGTGGAAGTACTTAATTTTTCCATTACACCGAGGAAGCAGGTAATCGACAGTCTGAATAAGTATAGCATACCCAGGAAATATATTATAGATTTTAAGATGGGCGATTTTAAATTGAACAATCTGGAAATAATAGATTTTTTCATGAGGGGTAATATTGAATTGGATGGATTATCATTTAAGAACGTTGATGGAAAGGTGTATGTAAATGATACATTGGATTTTAATAACTCAACTACAGTAAGCGATGATATTTTATCCAACAAGTTTGTCTCTGCGCTTCTCCATGAAGTCCAGCTCAAAAATGGCAGTTTCAAATGGTTTAAAACAGATACGGATACAATCAATGCTTTATCCTTTGAAAACTTCAGAATTGATATTAAGGAATTATATACAGACTCGGCCATGATGAAAACAGCCCGCGGCGTTCAAATTAGATGAGTTGAACTTCTCTCTTGAGAATTTTAAAAACAGACTTGTCAGGAACTATACCATAAGCGCTGAACGGATATCATTTAATTCGGAAAAATAATATTTATTCTGCCATAAATCCGAAAATGATACCATCAGATGAAAAAGTCGCGTCCATGAATTATTTGAAATTGCATGTGGACCAAATTGATCTGGTGGGCATCAATTATGATTCACTTATACGTAATAACATGATTCTGCTTAACAAGGTACATATAATAGGCCCATATTTTACCTATGTCCGCCCACCGCAAAAATTGCAGAAAGATACTTTAAGGGAATTGCCCGCTACAACTTTCAAGAAAATTCCCATTCCTTTGGCCATCGATACATTAAAGATAGAGAATGGGATATTCGACTATTTAAAGCATGGATACGGGGAACCACTTGTTACAATTCGACATGCATAAAATAAATATTCAGGGGTATAATTTTGCATCCGATCCGGATTTAATGGCTGAATCAAAAACATTTAATGTAGGGGGATCACTTATGTTTTTTAATAAAACGCCAGTAAGATGGATTTCAGCTTTTCCCCTGACCGATCCTTAAATTCATACAGCATTAAGGGAACCATTGGTACACTTCAGGCCGAAGACTTAAATCGCAATTATTAAAAATTCCTTTAAGATCCGGCCGCTATCAGGCACATTTAATAAAATGGACCTTTATCATTAATGGTAACGATACTCTAGCCCAGTGGAGATTTTGAAGTGGATTATACCAGATTAAAGCTCGAATCCTTAAAAATCAATGAGAAAGATTTTACAGACGTTAAGCGTAAAGGCTTTAATACCTTCCTGGTAAATACATTAGCGAGAAAGAAAAACGATCCGGCCAAATCTTCTTTCACTAAAGGCATCATATATCTTGACCGCGACGATCACCTTACTTTCCTTGACTTTAACCTAAATGCTTTGCTAAGTGGATTGGTAACAAGCATAATCCCGGAAGCTAAAGGATTCATTGTACCCAAGGAAGAAAGGAAAGCCATTAGGCAGGACCAAAGAGAAGGAAGAAAGAAAGGAACAACTGGAAGGGCAAAAGGATGAATAGAATACAAAGAACTTCATGATTAAATTACCACTGATTAGATTTTGTGCTTGCCCATATCGTTACGGAGTTTATCTAGAATCTGCCATATTATTACGATGAATGTATATTGAAAGTAAATGGAATCCATGATCTCATTTTTGGATAATGTACTTGACATTTTTTCAATTGAATTAATATTTTCTTGAAAAGTTTAAAATACCTACATTGGCATATCTGGTTTTTAAAACAATAAGAACAAAATGAAAAATACTAATCCAAACAATTCGGTGTATGATATTACGATTCGTATGTTCTTACTTTTTACTATCGTGGCATGGTGTCTGTTGGTTATGCTTCCTTTTATACATATAATGCTTTGGGGGATTATTCTTGCACTCGCATTTATGCCACTTCACAAATCCTTGTCCAATTTGATGGGCAGAAAACCAAAACTAGCTTCGACGATTATCGTAATGATCAGCCTCGCCATCATTATTTTACCAGGCATATTCTTCATGGATTCAATCATTGAAGGGGTAGAAGAGATCAGGGCAGCTCATCAGGCTGGTACCCTGACCATTCCTCCACCCTCAGAAAAAGTAAAATCGTGGCCTGTCATAGGAGAAAAAATCTTTGATATTTGGTCTTCAGGAACCAGTGATCTGAAAAATATTATCATTAAATACAAGGTACAACTGGCAGACATAGGAAGCAAGGTGGCTAAAGGTATCCTAGGTGCAACATCAGGTATGCTACAATTAATGGGAGCGATGATCATCGCCGGTATTTTGCTGGTTGTCGGTGGAACAGGAGAGGAGGTACGTAAATTTTTCAGGAAGGTTGCTGGCAACAAAGGGGATGAATTTGCTGATGTAGCTAAACTGACTGTCGGAAATGTAGTGAAGGGGGTTTTGGGTGTAGCTTTAATCCAGTCCTTATTGATAGGATTAGGTTTCCTGCTTGCGGGTATTCCATTCGCTGGTCTTTGGACACTAATCGTATTCATATTCGCTGTCCTGCAATTACCTCCGACTTTGGTCGTATTGCCCATTGTTGCCTACATGTTTTCAGAAATGGATACTCTTCCGGCAGTTTTATGGACAATCTATCTGTTCCTTGCCGGCTTGTCAGACAACATCCTGAAACCTATATTATTGGGTAAAGGGGCGCCTGTACCCATGCTGGTGATATTCATCGGTGTGATTGGGGGATTCATCTTATCCGGCTTTATCGGACTTTTTACCGGAGCCATCGTGATGTCGATTGGCTACAAGTTATTTATCGCCTGGATTAATTCAGCTGATCAGGGAGTATTGTAGAATCTATATCCTGGTGCGTAAATACGAATAGCTCTTTCAAATTTCATTTCTGTAACATTTTCTTTTTTAAAAATATGGCCGAATAGGGATAAACCTGATTTAAAGGTGCATTTTTTAGTTTCTTTACTGTCTGGTCATGTCCTGATATAGCTTGACACGAAATTTAGTAAAAATGGAAGTTAAAAAACAGGATAAAGGATCAAATAACTTAGAAAAGTACAATTAGGATAAAAAAATATCATGACAATTAAAATCAGGAAATATATGTAAAACATGTAAAGTTATTTTAGGACGGGACCTTTTCCAGTCTCTGTATTCGTTTTTCCAGTCTCTATATTCGTTTTTCCAGTCTCTGTATTCGTTTGTCCAGTCTCTGTATTCGTTTGTCCAGTCTCTGTATTCGTTTGTCCAGTCTTTGTACCCGTTAGTCCACCCGTTGTACTTGTTAGTCCACTCTTTGTTCCCGTTGGTCCACTCTTTGAACTACTTTTTCCACTTCCTGAAGTATTTTTTCCACTCTCTGAACTGTTTTTTCCACTCCTTGTACTCATGACCGCACTCTTTGTACTCGTGATCGCACTCTTTGTACTCGAGACTGCACTCTCTGTAGTTGTGACTATATTCTCTGTAGTTGTGACTATATTCTCTGTAGTCGTGACTATACTCTCTGTAGTTGTGACTATATTCTCTGTAGTCGTGACTATACTCTCTGTAGTTGTGACTATATTCTCTGTAGTCGTGACTATACTCTCTGTAGTTATGACTATATTCTCTGTAGTCGTGACTATACTCTCTGTAGTCGTGACTATACTCTTTATAGTCGTGTTGTGTGTCTTCCTAAAATAACTTGACAGATTATTGCTTAATTCTAAAATAACTTTACACTCATTCTTTTTAATACTAATTGTACTTTACATGGATTTTAGGTATTCCTAGTATTTGTTTACATGATTTTACCAACTCCTGATTTTTGTTTACACATAATCTGTTACTCCTGGTAATTGTTGTCACTTGTTTACTTATTCCTGTTTTTACTTGTCACCTCCTTTCTTATTCCGGATTTAGGTTTACTTGATAATTATTATTCCTGATTTTACTTTACAGAAATTCTTTTTTTTTCCTAAATAAAGTTGACTCTTAATTGCTTATTTCCGTTGTTACTTGTCAAATCCTTTATTATTGCAAATAAAAAACGCCAGAATATTATCTGGCGTTTAAGTGTTATCATCACAAATCAGGAAATACCTTTTGAAAACCTTTTAAATCTAGTTCCCGGGATCTTCTGCTGCAGCTGCCTCCTGGTAAGCCTGTATCTCTTCCTCTGAGAGCCAGCCACCACCAAGTGCTTTATACAATTTGGTGTATCCGTTAAATAGCCTTTGTGTAGTTTCTGAAAATCTTAGCTCTGCTTCAAATGCCTGGCGTTCACTTTCCAATAATTCAAGATAACTTGTTACGCCTTTATCATATCTTTCTTTTGATAAATTTCTTGCATTTGTTGCTGCATTAACATAATCCTGCACAACCTGTAGCTCATCTTTATAGGTTGATATTTCAACCAAAGCATCTTCTACTTCCTGGAAAGCTGTAATCACTGTACGTTCATATTCATAGAGAACCTGTTCGGTTTTATATCGCTCTATTTCAACCCTCTTCTTGTTTTTGCCAAATTCGAACAAGGGCCCTAATAGAGACGCGCCTATAGAAAAGGCTGGCCCATTAGCAGTCAGAGCTGAAATATCTGCACTGGCCACACCCAGCAAACCAGTTAAACTGATCGCAGGAAATCTTTGGGCCACAGCCACACCGATCTGTGCATTCTGAGCTCTCAATAATTCTTCAGCCTGTAAAATATCAGGTCTCCTGGTTACAAGCATGGAAGGTAATCCTACCGGAATGTCAGGCGGTAGTACTTGGTCTTCAAGATCAGATCCTAGCATAACAGGACCAGGATTTCTGCCCAACAAAATGCTTAAAGCATTTTCAGTTTGGGCTACCCTTCTTTGATATTCCGGTACCGCTCCAGCCGCGATGGCTCTCTGAATTTGCGCCTGGTTAACATCAATTTCCGGGATAATGCCCTTGTCGTATCTTTCCAGGATAATATTCAAAGATTCCTGGCGCAACTGAAGGGTATATTTTGATATTTCCAGCCTCCAGCGAAAATCCAGTAAAGTATAATAAGTACCCACAATTTGAGATATTAGGCCAATCTGAACCGTTCTTCTTCCATACTCGGAAGCAACCAATGTTGCCTTTGCAGATTCTGTCATTCTTCGGAATTTGCCCCAGAAATCCAGTTCCCAACTCAGGGTTCCAAATCCTGTAAATACATTGGAGGCAGTACCACCCTCAGTTGGCATTCCCTGAAAAACATTGCCTCTCATGGCACCGGCAGAGTATCCAAACTTCGGCCAGTAATCCGCCTTGGCAACACCTACTGCTGCCCTGGATTGCTCAATCCTGGTCGATGCAATGAGTACATCCTTATTTTCTCTTAATCCAATCGTGATTAAAGTATCCAGTATAGGATCCTGAAACAGGTCCCACCACTTGATGTTCAATACTGAGTCCGTCATAACCAATTGCAGGCTGTCATATCGATAAACGGCAGTAGAGTCTATTTCAGGATCTGGTGTTTTAAATTTTGGTCCCACCTTACAAGCATCTAAAACAATTACAGATAGCAGGACTATAGCGATATATAAAAGTCGAGTCTTCATACTTTGAATCATTTCAATTTAATTTGCAGGTTGTTTAGAAGCTTCCAGGTCACGTTTTTTCTCATATCCGGCAAGTTTTCCAATGAATACAAACAGCATTGGATAAAGGAATACACCTAGTAATGTGGCCAGGGTCATTCCTCCAAGAAGTGCCATTCCCATCACCTTCCTGGCTTCAGCTCCAGATCCTGTTGCAATAACCAGAGGAAAAACTCCAAGTATAAATGAAAACGCTGTCATGAGAATAGGTCTGAATCTTGATTTAGCGGCCTTAATGGCAGCATCAAACAAACTCAATCCTCCTTTGAATTCATCATTGGCAAATTCTACAATCAGAATCGCATTTTTGGCAGCCATGCCGATCAGCATGACAAAGGAAACCTGGGCAAATATGTTATTCTCGAAAGTCGGGCTGACAAGACGAGCTGCCCATAAGAAAAACAAAGCACCAAATATAGCAAATGGCGTTCCCAGCAAAATGGCCAATGGCAATGACCAGCTTTCATATTGTGCAGCCAGGATAAGAAATACAAAAATCAGGGAAAATGTAAGAATAATACCTAAAGATCCTGATGCTTTTTTCTCCTGGAAAGACATTGCATTCCAACTATAACTCATATCAGCCGGCAGGACCTCTGCAGCAACTTCCTCCAGGGCTGCCATGGCCTGGGCAGAGGTATACCCCGGTGCAGGACCTCCTGTTACCTCAACAGATCGGTAGAGATTAAAACGGTTGGTATAATCCGGACCATATACTGGTTTAACATCAACAAGTGTTGATAATGGGACCATGTCTCCTCTATTGTTATTTACAAAGAAATTACTCAATTGCTTCTCATCGACCCGGTATTCCGGCTCAGCCTGTATATATGTTTTATATAAGCGACCAAACCTGGTGAAATCATTGACATAACTACCTCCCATAAAAGCACCAATGGTCGTATACAGATCATTAAGTGAAACGCCTAGTTTCAAAGCCTTTTCCTTATCAATATCCATAAAACGCTGAGGCACGCCGGACTGGAAGGCCGAAAAGGCTCTTGCGATTTCCGGCCTTTCATTAACTGCCTTGATAAATTTCAATGGTTTTCGGCCAGGTAGTCAGGGGTATTACCAGCCCTGTCCTGCAGCATGATACTGAAACCCGATCCATTTCCTAAACCAGGAATGGCTGGCGGGCCAAAAGTAAATGCCTGCGCTCCTTTTATTTTTGTAGCTAATTGAACATTAAGTCTTTGTATTACTTCTTCTGCTGTATATTCTCTTTCGCTCCAATCAACAAGGGAACCAAACATGAATACATTATTAGGAGCATGGATCCTGAAAGCATGCTATATCCGGTAGCAGTTGTAATATACTCAACTTCAGGTGTGTTCATCATTATTTCTTCAAGCTCCCTGGCAATAACATCCGAACGTTGCATTGAGGCCGCATTGGGAAGCTGGGCATTGGCATAGAAGTAACCCATATCTTCTTCAGGGATAAACCCACCGGGTACCATTTTAAAAATATAGCTGCGCCGACCGTCATTAACAGAATGAAAATGACGCTTCGCTTTAATTTCCTGGTAACGACATTGGTAAATTTCATGTAAGAATCCGTAGACTGGTCCATCCATTTATTGAATTTTCCGAAAAACCAACCTAATGGTCCGCCATATGGTTCGGGTTTTTTTAGTAGAATTGAACATAGGGCCGGACTTAGTGTCAAGGCATTTACGGAAGATACTATAACAGATACGACGATGGTTATAGCAAACTGTTGATACAATAGACCTGTGATGCCTGCCATTCCTGCAACAGGAATAAAAACAGCAATTAATACAAGCGTGGTGGCGATAACAGGTGCAGTCACCTTTGCCATTGCATCATTGGTGGCCTCCTTGGTGGTCATGCCCTTGGCAATATTCACCTGACGGCTTCCACCACCACAATGGCATCATCTACAACAATCCCGATGGCCAATACCAATCCTAATAGTGAAAGCACATTGATTGTAAATCCCAGAAGCGGGAAAAAAATAAATGCACCGATCAAGGAAACAGGAATGGCCAGGGTAGGAATTAAAGTGGCCCTCCAATCCTGAATAAATATAAATACAACCAGGATCACCAGGACAAGTGCAATGATCAGCGTAACAACAATATCTCTTATCCCGGCAGTAATGGGTTTGGTTGTATCGAGGCGAGACATCAAATTTAATGCCTTCAGGAAAGTTCTTTTTCAGGACATCCATTTCACCAATAATCGTTTCCGCCAGCTCCACAGCATTAGAACCTGGTGCCTGATAAATCGCAATAATGGCACAGGTTTCTTTATTAAGCCTGGTATACATATTATAGGTTTCTACTCCAAGATTAACAGTAGCAATATCTCCAATTTTTACCTGGGAGCCATCCGGTTGTGTACGACCACGATTTCTTCAAAGGCTTCTGGTGAATTGAAACGTTCAGGAAGTTTGACGGTATAAGTAAATTCTGTACCCGGAGGGAGATGGTTCAGCGCCAAATTTACCTCCAGGTACGATCACATTCTGTTCATTGATCGCATGCATAATTTCAGGGACCGAAATTCCCAAAGAGGCCAGCCGGTCTGGCTTCACCCATATACGCATTGAATAATTGGCAGCCCCCAGGACATCCACCCTTCCGATGCCTTTAACCCTGGCCAATTGATCTTTTATATTGATTAAAGCATAATTGTTCAGAAATTCCTGGTCATACCGGCCATCAGAAGTGAGAGTGATCAGCACGATGAAGTTTGGAAAAGATTTCATCGTCGTAATTCCATACTTGGTCACATCAGGTGGAAGTTTAGCAGAAGCTGCTGAAACTCTGTTTTGTGCCAAAACGGTATTCATATCCGGATCAGTCCCCACATCGAATGAAATATCAATGACCATGGTTCCATCATTGGAATTGGTGGACTTCATATAGATCATGTTGTCTACTCCATTGATCTCCTGTTCAAGGGGGGTAGCGACCGATTCCTCTACATTGATGGCATTCGCGCCTGTATAGGTGGCCCGTACCTGTACAATTGGTGGCGTCAGACTCGGATACTGTTCAATTGGTAAACCAATCATGGCGATGGTCCCCACGATGATGATCACAATCGCGATAACCATAGCAACTATTGGGCGGTTTACAAAGAAATTACCTTTATTTTCGGACATATCTCAACAATTATTGATTGGATTTACTTTCAAATTCGACAAGGGTAGGATTTACTGGGCACCAGCGGCGACTTTCTGCAAACCTGAGATAACAACTTTATCATCTTTCTGAAGTCCTTCTTCAATCAACCACAAATCATCGATTTTATTGTTGCTTTCACCTGATGCGCTTGAACTACATTGTTTTCATCAACTATATATACAGAATATTGTCCCTGAAGTTCCGTTACACATCGTTGAGGGACCAATAAGGCATCTTCAGCTACTGCCAATTCGATTTTGACTTTAGTATACATTCCGGGACGTAAAAGACTGTTGGGATTAGGAAAACTCGCCTGAACCAGCATGGATCCTGTGGATGCGTCTACATTACGGTCAATGAAATCAATATGACCAATTTCATCATATAAAGATCCATCCGCGAGGATCAATTGTATATCAACTCTGTCCTCACGGTCGGTAGGTTTCTCTTCCAATGCTTCAATATCCATGATTCGGGCTAAAGTAATATAATCCGTCTCCGGAAGAAAAAATTGCACCCGGATGGTTTCGAATCTTTGAAACGGTATTTAATATCACGGGATTCGGCGACCTTCCTACAAACTCTCCAACCCTGGCATTGGTTTTACCGATCAAGCCATTGATGGGTGATAATATCCTGGTATAGCTTAATTGGATCCGACGCCATTTAGATTGGCTTCAGCAGCTTCCAAAGAATGCCTCTGCTGCTTCTTTACTTGCCAGGGCGGCATCATAATCACTTTGGCTGACCGCATTGATCTTTAACCAGAGGTTCATATCTCCTTAACTCATTGGTTGCATTGACCAGGTAGGTTTCAGCCTCAGCGACTTTACTCTTTGAGATGGCTCCTCAGCCAGGAAGGGCTGCGCATCGATCCTGTACAACAATTGTCCCTTTTTCACTTTGGTGCCTTCGTCAAACGCGATTTCTTCCAGGAAACCTTCAACGCGGGCCCTTATAGGTATGTCTTGTAATCCAAACGCCTGCCCGACGAAATTCGCGATAGATGGGTACATCTTTCTGAATTACATTTACTACTTCAACATCTGGCGGCGTCGCCTGGCCAGCTTCTTTATTATTGCACGAAGAAAGGATAACAGCATATCCAAAAATTACCAGTAAAATGGTAATATTAAATTTATTTCTTTTCATGAAACTTAATGGGTTATGAGAATTCTCAATATTAGATCTTTAAATATAGCTTTCTTTTTGAAATATAAAATCAATATGATTTCGAAAGATTTTTACTAGACAAGAAAAATCAATGATTTCATAAATGAATTCTTGTTTCTGATGCTTTTATGATCTTAAATAGTGTAAGTAAGTGGTGTTAACGGGAAGTAAACTGAAAGAAAACAGGTAATGGGTTCGATTAATTTACTCAAGATCATTCCAGAAAATAATCGGCACCCCTGATTATAGGTCATAATTGTTTTAGATTATATATTAAATCCCTAATTTCATTTTAGATAGGTAGATTATTTTTTTATTGAAGGATGTGATAGACTTTAATCCGGGCTTTTCAGGTTTTAAATCCATCCAAATGCATAGTAAGAAAAAGATCAGATTCGACATAATCAATCCCACCTCCCCTCTGTGGCGGGTTGATGGGAACAATCAGCCCATAAAGTCGAAAACCTTCCGGTTTTCAATGTTGCCCAGTTTATATGTAGCGGCTTCCATGCCTGCCTATGTAAATACAAGGATCATCGATGAAGATATCGAACCAGTAAATTTTGATACGGATGCAGATCTTATTGGAGTTTCCTTTATGACCTATAATGCCCCCAGGGCCTATGAGATCGCTGATCAATTCAGGGCACAAGGCAAATCAGTTATCTTTGGCGGTTATCATCCCACTTTTATGCCGGATGAAGCCATCCAGCATGCAGATTCTATCTGCCTTGGAGAAGCAGAGCTTAATATACCCAAAATGATCGATGATTACCAGGCGAACCGGTTGGAACGATTCTATAAAAGTGAACTAGTAAATCTGGATACTTTACCCATACTCAATCGTTCCCTGATCAATAAGAAAGCATATTTTATAAGCAATGTGCTTCAGGCAACACGAGGATGCCATCACCGATGCACCTTTTGTTCGGTGGCCCCTTTCCACCAGTATAAAATACGCAACCGTCCGATCGGGAAGGTACTTGAAGAGTTAAAGTCGATGGGACGATACATCCTATTCATGGATGATAATTTGACCCTCGATAGAGAATACGCAAAAGAACTGTTCACACAAATGATTCCTCTGAAAAAACGTTGGTTCAGTCAATGCGGGGTTGGGATCACAGAAGACGACGAGTTGCTTCATCTGTTGGGAAAAAGTGGTTGCCGTGGATTATTTATTGGCTTTGAATCTCTATCTCAAAAGAGCCTCGGCGCCTGGAAAAAACACTGTAACAGGAAACGTGATTACCTTGAGGTCGTAAGAAAACTTCATAAGAAAGGTATTGCCATTTGCGCTGCTTTCGTATTTGGATGCGATGAAGATGACCGGGATGTATTTGCCACAACCCTCGATTTTCTATTGGAAGCAAATGTTGAAACGATCCAATCCACCAGGCTTACCCCTTTTCCTGGTACACCTCTGTTTGAACAGATGAAAAGTGAGGGCAGAATTATAGATAAGGATTGGAGTCACTATGATTTCTTTCACGTGGTTTATCAACCACTTTATATGGATCCCGAAACGCTTAATCTTGGAACAGCCTGGTTACAGAAAGAATTTTACAGTTATAAAAATATCAGTCGCCGGATTAGGAAGGCAATAGCCTATCTTAGTCCCGATACGATTTTAAGAGTTGTCCTGCCTGTAAATCTTGGGTATCGGTATAAGTTATCCTCCTATGGAGCATTCGAAATGGGTAAATCTTTCCAGCCCTAATATTACTGATAGATTAATCTATAGGAGGATCCGTTTTATGCATACCTGAAACCTTATGTATAATACAAAACGCCTTTGCTCTTCTATAAAATTCCTTTCCTGCTAAAGATCAACCTTCCTGACCCGATTTAAAACACTTTCATCCCAGGCAGGATCAGATCAGAAATCGATTAAGTCTTGGACCTCAGGAAACTTATAAGTGGCTATTTTAGCTTTACAGAATTACATAATTAATTATAGAGATAATTATATAATTAATTTTACCATTGATTACGTCTGACCCTATGAGAATCGTATATATCCTTGGCCGGTTTTTGTTCTGCAGGATATCCTAAAGCTATTATAGAAAAGGGGATGATGTTATCAGGCATTCCGAATAATGCCTGCAGTTTTTTTACCCTGTCTTCCCTTGGATATACGCCCAGCCAAACACCCCCCAAATCCAGGTCGGCTATGGCTAGTAATATGTTTTGAGTAGCAGCAGAGCAATCCTGTGGCCAGTATTCCGGATATTTTACATCTGATATATCTGCACAAACCACTATGGCTGCAGGCGCTTCATATAACATCTTTGAATGTGGATGAAATTTGGGAATCTGATCCAAAATTTCGTGTTCGTCAACCCATATAAAATGCCAGGGCTGCTCATTCCCTGCTGAAGGAGCATTCATTCCTGCTTTTATAATTTTTTTGATAAGTTCTTCAGGAACTGTCTTGCCAAGGTATCGCCTGATACTACGTCTTTTATATATCGCATCCATTGTTTAGAAATTTATTCCGTGTTAATTCAATGTTTTTAGATTCTGTAACCTGAGCGATTATTGAAACAAATTTATTTCTATCTTCTACAAACATTCGTAGTAAGTTATCAGCCTTAATGGAATATCCCGTTGAGCTTCTGCAAATTTGTATTTCTACAGAAAACGGGAATATCCTGCATAAAGAGGAACAGGATATTATTCCAATACCGGAATGCTTTATTCTGATTTCGCCAGGTCTAGTGCTGCTGTCGTTACATAGTACTTTGCCAGCATATTCGGCACTTCCCAGGCTGGCATGTTTCCATTTTCCAAATATTCAAGAAACCTCTCCGTAACCTGACTGAAATGTGCCTCATGTCCTACCTTATATTTATCCGGAATATTCACCCTCCACTCCGAATCGGAGATTTTATCAAGTGTGATTCCAGGGTATTTTTTCTGAAGATCAGTGTTAACCACTTTTTGTAAGGAACTGTTAAAAGCTGCAGTATCACCCTTTGAAGCTACATATAAAATAGGTTTATATCCTTCTTCCTCTCCCTGCCTGATGATCAGATCGGAATTACTGCCCCTCATGATCGAGTAATGTGTATCGCCAGTGCCTTCGGGTGCCTGATATTTCCAGATCACGGAAACTTTCGCAAATACATCCTTGATCTTATATACGATTTCTCCATTTGAATAAACCTTCAGAGTTCCCTCATCCAGGTCCTTCGCGAGATAATCAGGATATTCATTCAATCCTGTTACTTTTTTAAATTCTTCCGGTGAAAGATCTGTTGTCCATCTTCTGGCATTTACCAGTTCTATATCCTGCTGGTAATCAATGATCTGTTCAGGGAAACACTCCCATTGGACCAGGTCGACAAGGTGGGTTGTCACATCCACAATTCCTTCTCCCTGTTGCTCTACATCAAAGAACCAGGCCGGCCGGACCAATGCCTTGCCGGAAACATATTTAAAAAAATGATGAACACTCTCCTTGGTAATAGCAGGTTGTTCAGCAGATCCGGCCAACAATTCCCAAAAACTTCTGGTGTCTGGGACAATTCTTTCTGCAAAATGGTCGTGATCTCATATCGTTCCGTCATAATATCATATAACAGGACATTATTTTCAGCTGCTGACTGAAAGGCTTCAATCAGGGTTGGAAAATCATCAGGAGATATAATCATTGGTTTATCTGCAAGAACGTTAATGCCCAGGTTTATCGTTCTGATGATATAATCATCCTTTTTTGCATTATTCCCTGAAAGGACCAATATATTCCCGGGTTTCTCCTTCAGCATCTTTTCAAAAAAGTCGGGTCCCATATATACTTCTTCTACCCAGTTAGTCGGATTTTCCTTTCGGGTATTGAATCCCCTTATCCGGTTAATATGAAGTTCCAGATCTTTTCCTTCCGGGGCATAGACGTATACAACGGAATCTACATTATCATATTCTTCCTTCTGGACGAGGGCGGCATGAAAATGCCCGGGATCAAGAGTCATTAATTTCAATTTAGGCTGGAGCCATATCTTCTGTTTTTTGGGTCGATCTCTGATCACATGAGATAAGAAATACAGAGAACAATAAGAATACTAAGGATTTTAATAAGTGCATAGTTTGATCTATTAAATATTTACATAATTTGTTCCATAGGGATATCGTTGCGGTCTTGAAACCATAGCATTGGCTTCATCATCGTTCTTGAACCGTTCTTTTACCGGATCCCAGTATAGTTTCCTTGGTAATTTCATAGCAATATGCCCTACCAGGCAGGCGCTACATGAGCGGTGACCAATTTCTGAAGGTGCAACCGGCTGCTTTCTGGTTTCAATGCAATCCAGCCAGTTCCCATGCTGCTCCTCACTTTCATATAGATGTATTTCATCAGGCCCTATTACAGAGCTCAAAATCTTAGGATCGCTGGCATCCAGGGATTTGCTATTTTTATCTCCCGAAGTGGGATCACTGGCTGTGACAGAATAAGATCCTCTTGCCACAAAGATCCATCCTTCAGTTCCAATAAATTTAACACCATTGGTGTAATCGCCCCTGATTTTCATAATTACACCATTGGCGTATTTTGCTTTCACTTCAAAGGGTCCATGTACGTTCCACAGACCAGATGTTGGGAATTCTGCACTTGCTTCAACCTCAATTGGCCCGGTATACTCAGTGTCCATACCCCAATGAGCCGTATCCACATGGTGTGCACCCCAACCAGTGATCATTCCTGCTCCGAATTGTTCACACCTGAGCCAGCCTGGTCTGGAAAAATCTTTCTGAGGATGAACACGTTTCTCCGTATAATACACATTCGGTGTGGATCCCAGCCACATGTCATAGTTCAGATTTTCAGGAACAGACATTTCAGGTTCTTCGGGTCCGCCCGGATCTCCGGGTAAGCCAATCTCAATATTGGTGATCTGTCCAATCCTGCCATTTCTTACCAGTTCACAGGCCTTTTTAAATTGTGGCCAGGGATTTATCGACCGTTGCTGGCTCCCTATCTGAAGGATCCTGCCGGTTCGATTGATCACATTACTTAACTGGCGCCCTTCCTTAATAGTAAGGGAGTTGGGTTTTTGCAGATAAATATCCTTTCCCGCAAGGGCTGCTTCCATGGCAATCTGCGAATGCCAGTGATCTGGTGTTGAAATAATGACTGCATCAATTTCAGGGTCTATTAACAATTCCCGGTAATCTGCATATAGTTTTACGTTGGCCGGATTTTCAGCATCATGGAGGTCTTTATATAATTGATCAATCCTTTGCTTTCCTTTTTCCACCCTAATTGAATCGACATCGCAACAGGCTGTAACCAATGCTTTTTCATATTTCATTGTTTCGGGAAGGTCATGATCCCGGGCAATCCGTCCACAACCGATTTGTCCGATTAATATCCGGTTACTGGGACTGTTACTCCCAAAAACCGAAGCCGGGACAATTGTTGGAAACACAATACTCCCAGTTGTACTCAATATGGAGGATTTGATAAATCTTCTTCTTTTCATGCTTTTGCGGTTTACCTATTTGTTTTCTAACTTCAAAGCCCACTGAATACCCTCGGATAAATGCCTGCGGAATGTCTCATCCTTATAATGCTTTTGATCATGCCCAAGGGCTGTAAAAAACTCCCGGCCTCCATCATATTCATGATACCAGGCCAATGGGAAAAGATTGCCAAAAGTCTCACCCGGATAATTCTCCATATCAGGATCATTTATAGTGGTCAGGTCAGCAGCCAATAAAACATTGATATCAGGATTTAACTGGTTCATATAATAGCATTCATCCTGCCATTTCCAAACATCCGGCAAAAATTCTGTAGATTGATGGTTCTTGTTAATCACTTTAATATCAAAAGGCTGAAAAGGAGGGTGTCGCAAGAATTTACCGCCTACCATTGCCCAGAACCAGGGCCAATCTCTTTCGGAACCACATGCCGAATGAATGCCTACAAATCCACCACCATTTTGAATAAATTTTTGAAATATATTTCGCTGTTCCTCAGTATTAAAAGCTTCATTATTGGTATTTGAAAAAATAACAGCATCGAATTTACTGGCAAATTCCGCATTGAAATATGGACGGGTCATCTGATACTACATACGAGACTTCCAATTCATCGCAAATCTCTTTCAATGCTTTTACACTTTCTGCAATATTGTCATGAACAAAGCCCTCTCCATTCTTTGTATAGATCAGCACTGATTTTTGCGTATCTTCCGAATGGCATGCCATCATTCCTATAAATAAATACAAGGCTAAAAAATAAATAAACTTTCTCATATCATTCAATTATTTAATCAACTTAACTTCAGGTGGATTTGCAAAGTCATTCCAGTATTGCTCGGCTTCCGTGGCAGTGAGTTCCCCATCAAAGATCAACATGCGATACTTCAATGCATAATTTTTTCCCGGAGCCAACTCCCACTTATTATCGCGGATAGGTGTAAACATAAAAAACATATTTGCCTTTCCTTTGTGGTCATTGGATGGCCACATTCGCATAGGTTCCGGATGTTCCCTGTTCTGGGGATTGCTCATAAACAAAATGCCAGAATTTCCTTCTTCGCTTTGCGTTTCACCTTTTATGATGCACCATCTCGCCTTAGTGGCGTCTGCTTCATCACGTGTTTTACCTTCTGATGTCAGAACCGAGCTATTGTCTTTCCCCCATAACTCAGTAGCCCGGTATCCTATTCCTCCGCCATACCTGTACTTAAAAAACAAAATTCCATCTTCCGTGGCACAGTTCAGGATAGAGGTAAAATCTACCAGCCATACTTTTTTTTCAGTGGCGATATTCCAGACCCGGATATCCCATACTTCATTTAAGGCTACCACTTCATCTTGCTCTGATGTAAAATCAATATGTTCCTGATGTGCCCTGAATCCGGCAAAAACAGGTCCTTCGGTGAAGGATAAAAATCCTTTGAATCTGACAGTTCCCTGGCCTTCAGCAAGGTTCCAGAAGTCGACTTGTCTTTCCTGAAATTTTGTTCGTGTCCAGGGATTCCATATCCCATAATGATGATAATGATCCGGGGGTTGGATCCTGGTTAAAATCTGCTGGTCGGGTGACCATACAGGATGAATAAAGGCAGATCGCTTATAGATTGGATCTACATCTTTTGGTGGGTATACTTCTGCCTGATTATATTGAAGAACATATTTATCCCCTGATTTTATCTTAAGTGAAGCATCATCCTTTTCGATTTCAAGAGATTGAAATGTTTCTGGCTCTTCCTTCTGTGTAATCAAAAATGTTCTTTTTGTATTTGCTTTAGTAATTCCTGATAAGGTAAACCAGATTACCGTTCTGTATTCCTGGTCGACCTGGAAGGGAATTTCAGTTTTTGAATTTCCAGTGGTCTCAAGAAGCGCCAGGGAAGAAAGTTCTGATTCTTTAAATTGATTGATGTCTATTGAAAGGGGTGTGTTATTGCGATCACGATCACCACTATTTACCTCGAATTTCAGTTCCTGTTGAGCAAAACCGGCACATGTGAAAAACAGAAAAAAATTGAATAAAAAATATCTCATCGCTAAAAAATTTCGTTTAAAACAAATTTACAACAGTATTATAAAAAGTATGGATATTTTCCATGCTAACATTGGGTGGCACCCCTCCCCCGCAAGACCAGACAATTTTTTTAGTGTTCCCGGCAGATTGAACCATCTCCCGAACTCCATTTTCTATATCAATTTTGTTGCCGGCAGCCAGTACATCTCTTGGGGGTAAGTTTCCCAACAAGGTGATATTACTGCCTGCAATGTCCCGGATCTCATTAAATGTATGCTCATGGCTGAAATTAAACAGGTTTACTCCTATCTTTTCAAGATACTTGCTGCTCACCAGGCCTGGGGCATCGTTGTGAAAAAACCGTATAGATGCCTCGAAGGAATGAAAGATCTCTGTTAAATACGGTACTGCAAACTCCTTACATTCCGCATCACCAACAAAACCCACTATATCATCAAGTATAAAAATTCCATCGATATCCGGGAATAATTCCTTCTGATGTTGCAACCAATCAATTGAAAAATCAGTGATCAACCTCAGCAGTTTATGGATTTCTTCCGGATTCATAACAGTACCCATCATAAATTCAGTGGTTCCCATTAAGAAGGAGGCGATGTTCAAAGGTCCGCGGGCTATGGCGAACCTGATATTATGGCCAAATTTTAGTATCTGAGGCTGGAATTCTTTTAGTCTTTGTGTAACAAATGGCAACAGTCCATCAGTACGGGGATCAGGTTTCCTTACATTCCGTATTTCAGAAATATCTGAGATTATTCTATCGGCATGCGGAAGGTTGGATTCATGCCAGATACATTTAGATCCAAAGGCACTTGGTTCAGTGCACATACCAAATTCTGACCAGAAGCCAGGTAAGAAGATAATATCCGGAAAGGTCTCAATGGCTTTTCTATTTGCATTAAACCATCGCTCTCCCGAACTATAATATTCCAGGGTGTTAATTCCATAAAATCCCGGCAACCATGGACTATCAATAATAAAGGCGACTATCGGCTTTTTGTTCGTACTTCCGTTTACAGCCTCTTTCAAGATCATTCCATTGTGCTTCCGTCATATCTGATGAAATTTTCTTTAATCGCCCGATGTGAATTGTTCACTGAATATCCTGTCATCCAGGGCGTGGTCAGGGTTGAATAATAAAATGGCTGATTTTGCAGGATCTTCTTTTACCTCAACTGAAAGCACATCAGTCCATTCCTTGAAATCAGCGGATATGTAAATAGGCCTTTTATCAGGATCCAGGTTCTCAAAACGGATAATTGCATCGTGTGGGAGTAAAGCCCCGTTCCATCTTCTGGGCCGGAAAGG
The DNA here is from genome assembly GCA_963820995.1 of uncultured Cytophagales bacterium. Taxonomy (GTDB): domain Bacteria; phylum Bacteroidota; class Bacteroidia; order Cytophagales; family Cyclobacteriaceae; genus JAGTVG01. The sequence goes on from CAWGCL010000002.1 coordinate 387,213, forward strand.
ACTTACAGGTGTTAGGGCAAGCACATTTGATCCAATAGGGATTATAGGGCCCCTTGCAGAAAAATTATATGCTGTGCTACCAGCTGGCGTGGCAACAAGCACACCGTCGCTTACCAGCTTTGATATTCTTTCAATCCCATTAACGATCAACCGAATGTTTGCAGTCTGCCTTGACCTTCTCATAATTGAAACTTCATTAAAGGCCATGGCTTCAACTTTATCTCCATTCCTGAGTTTTGCCTTCATATTTAATGGAAAAAGTATTTGCTGTTTGGTATTCAGGATCTTTGTCTCCAAATCTTTTGCCGTAAATTCATTCAATAAAAATCCAACGGAGCCACAATTCATTCCATAGAAAGGCTTTTCCAGGTACCTGTATTCATGGACCGAATGCAGCATAAAGCCATCTCCTCCTAGCACTATTATGACATCAGCTTTATCCGGATTCACGAAATCGATCATTGAACTAAGATCGGCATACCTTTCAAGGGCAGTTTCGGTGTCAGAATATATACATGCTAATTTTATCTCGGACATTTAAAAAATGGGCTGATAATGAATAACAATATTATGTGATTTTCGGATGATATGCTCAGCTTTTCTGAAATTTATGCCAAAATGTTTATTGGTTTATGCAGCCAGCAAACAAATAAATACTGCCACCATTTTTCTATACTCAACCCTAAATAAAAAAGGACAATCCAAATTGAATTGCCCTTACTAAGAATATCTTATTGATTAATTAATCTTCTATTTCATCAAGAAACGGTATTTGTAGCGCCATTTCGGCATCGATCATAGCCTTGATCTTATTTTCTGCCTGGATATATTTGATGGTTCTCTTTGGTGTGAGAATCTTCATGAATTTCTTAGCATATGATTTTTCAAGTTTAACCAATTCCTGTTTAATACTAATTGATTCATTAATTAGCTCAGTGGCCACTTCATCCGACATGTTTTCAAAATTATCGGAGAATTTCTCTACCAGGTTAAAATACCTGGTATTTACTTTATATTTCGCATCCTCATATTCATTATACAGAGGCCAGAATGCCTGGCTTTCTTCAGAAGAGAATTGCATTAAATCTGCAATAAGTGCTTTTTTCTCAGTTTTCAATACCTCGCGAGAAACTTCAAGGTAATCGTTAAAATCCTGAGCATTGACTGCAATACCCAGAACAAGTGCAATTAAAAGTAAGTTAAGTTTTTTCATTTGTTTGTCATTTAATTTTAAGGTTCAATAATTATCTCTGCCAAAGCAGATTTGAGAATTAATAATTATTTCTAAATGCAATTAATATCATCAGAATATAGGTCTAAATAACACAATACCATTTAGAATAATTGAGCGTCAAATTTATATCTATTTATGTAATCTGAAATGAGGATTTGTAAATATTTACTCCAGATTTTTGAAAATTATTGACTCCTGAGAGTTACACTCAAACTTTATTTGCGGACAGATACATTAAAAAGGATAGCCGATCGCCAGATTCCAGATCAGGTTATTTTGCCTCCATTCACGACTGAAAATGTTGACATCATCAATGACCCAGCGATCCCCTTCTTCCAGATAGGGCACATACAAAGGCCAGGCAACGTCCAGTCTGAATATAAGGACCTGAAAATCGTACCGGAATCCAATGCCTGTACCTATACCGAATTCCTTATAAAACCTATTCAGTTGAAAATCTCCACCTGGTCTTTCAGAATCCGGATTCCTCAACCATACATTTCCAATATCAAAGAAAGCAGCTCCAAGAAATCGCCTGGTAAAATTAAATCGATATTCTGCATTGAATTCAATCCGAATGTCCCCAGTCTGATCCACACCCAGATTTTCGACTGGCGCCAGATAACTACCTGGACCAATTGTTCTGGCTACAAATGATCTTACACTATTAGTTCCTCCAGCAAAAAACTGCTTTATATAAGGGAGAACCCTGGAGTTACCCATGGGTATCCCAATACCCAGTATTACCCTTGTCGCAAGTACACTTTTACCGCCGGTTTTTAGATAGTATCTAAATTCCGGATTAATAATAAAATACTGTGAAAATGGAACCCCAAATATGGTATACGGATCTTCCGGGGTGAAATTATGGTTGGAAAATGTTTTTGCCATCAAATAAACCAGATTGCCGGATAAATCTACAACGCCTCTGAAATACTTTGTTCCTTTTTTAAATGGGTTCTGAAGGTCATCATAAATAAAAGCATAATTACCGCTGATGATAAACTGCTCTTCAAAACTGACAGCAACTGTAGGATTATTTTCGAGATATTCATTAAAAGCATCAGTGGCATCGGATACCCGGGAAAAGGTGATATCGAATGGATTAAAAGTATGGGATATCTTTTGAGATTTTCGCCATGAATATCCAAATACAGAGAAAAAGGAATTCATAGTGTACAACTCCACCCTACGGTAGATATTGAATCCGCCCCTTATCTTCGTTCGCGGAACCGTTTCCTTATTCCTTCCCAATCGTTTTATTACAATAGGTCTGGGAATGTCAAGTCCCATCTCAAGTCCTGCCTCATATGCCGTATTTATCGAATCTGCACTGATCTGAACCTCAAAACTGCCAAGAAGGTTTAACGACAGCTCCTCAGCTCCCCCAAAAATATTCCGGTGACGCCAACTTATTTTCGCTCCGGGTCCAACATAATTGGTTGTTTTTATGGTGGTATTTAATTCTGCAGTTAGTGCACTCTTTTTAAGTGGTGTTGCATAAACAAAAGCATTTAAGATATTGGAGGCAGAATCTTCCCTGAAATCCGTATTGACAAATCGATACGCTCCAAGGTTGGACAACTGGCTTATGGTTTTTAAATGCTTACTGCGGGAATATCTTTCGTTTGGCCTCAAATGAATCCGGTCAGTAATAATCTTAGGACGGAAAACATGCCGGTTTGAAATGTAATAGTACCCTTTGTATTCAGTTGTATCCGGATGGTAGTTTTCAGTTGAATAATCATCAAGAACATATATATTATTCAAGTATACTTTCTGGTTGACCAGTGGTGGTACGGTAGGCTTTATACTCAATTCCAGGTTTACATGTTTGGACCGTTTCAGGGTATCTGCTTCGTAAATAAGAAACTCCTTATCGAAATAATAATATCCGGAATCTTTTACCAGGAATTCTATTCTCTCTCTTTCGGATTTCAGGTTTTCCAGGAGATAAGGCCTGCCTTCTATAATTGTGGAAGTTGACTCTGCTGATTGTATATGTTTTTCCAGATCTGTTTGTCCACCATTATACCGAATGGAATCAATAAGAAACTGGCTTCCACTTGTTACGGTATAATTGATCCGGAATTTCTTTTTCAGGGTATCTCCTTCATAATCAATATTTACATTGAAGAATCCCCGGTTGAAAAACCTATTCCGCATAAGGGAGGACACATTTTCAGGAGATACTTCATTTGCCAGTACAGGAGGTCTTCCTACCTTATATTTTAACCAGTTACGGAATCCTTTTTCCTTTTTCGGTTCTCTGATCGTATTGTAAATGGCAATGGAAGGACGCATCCAGAGAAACTTACCATTTGGTTTGGGACGGTTTACATTTTTTAATTCATATTTCAGATCATAGGATAGTTTGTTGTCTGACTGTATTTCTACATTTGATCCTGTATATAAAGGCGCTTCCTCTGTAATATGTTTCATACCTGTACAGGAAAAGCCTATCAGCAGAATCAGGTATGCAATCGTCCATTGTATCCTGAATCTGAAACAATAATAAAAACCATATCCTGAAGAAATGAATTTTAAGAATGAATTGATAATATCTGAAATTCCATTCCGCATTAATATGTGAATATTTGTATATAATTATGTGATATCATTTTCTGGATTTTCTTTCCTTTTTATACTTGTCAAATTCTTTTATAAAAATTACAGCTACACCGCCCATGCGCGTGTCTTTATAGACAATGTCATAAGCGGACCGCTCAAAGGCTTTTAGTTTATAATCTCCTTTTTCGGTTAAATCATAAATGATGGCAAAGTCACTATAAACGGTTGACTGGTCTGACGCGTGCTTGTATTTATCAGCTTCATTCTGCAGGTCGAAAGAACTTTGTGCCTCTATGGTCACACGATCATTGAATAGTTTTTTCGAAAGCCTGATATCCATTGTGGTCCTGTTGGACTGGCCACCACTACCCATATCGCTAAAAGTCTGCATTCCGATATCCAGATCGGCAAAAGTTATGTACTTTCCTGAAAGCTTATTTAATTCATTTGTTAAAATTGAGTTCAGGCTATTAGCTGCAGCCGTTGAAGCAAGTGCACTTCCAAAATCAGAACCTGCTCCGGGTCCGGTTGTTTCCGGGATGAAACTGCCTATAGTAAGCAAACCAAATACCTGTCGCGTTAATTCAGATTCATTCCCAGGTTCAGCCAGTTGATTGAGTTTAGTTTCTACCAATGGGTAACCACTTTTCTCCTCTTCAGGCAAGATCAATTCCAAAACCAATTTCAGGTTTATCCAGCTTACCTTTAATATTAATATCAACAGAATAGGGCAAGGCCCTCCGATATTTACTCTTTTCTTCATCTGAAAGTCCATATATTTCCCTTGAAACCAGACCGACAGAAGCAGTTCTTATGTTATGACTGGCTTTCAAGATCAATTGTGCAGCATACGGATCTCCTGACCATGATATGGCACTCCCCCGCTCAAATTCGAAAGTTTTCTTAACCAGTCCGTAAAATGATACTTCATAGATCCCCCTGTCGAATTCATAAGTCCCGGTAATTTGTGGATTTTGCTGTTTCTGGACCAGGAGGTTTAAATTTCCCGCTCCACCGAACTGTATGTAATCCCCGGATAAAGGATCCATATCAACCATGAACTGAGCGGATTTATCAACAATGAGTGTCGCGTTCAGATCTATCCAATTCAATTTGGAAAAAATGGTATCTCCTATATATTGTTCAAATCCAATATCCTGGAGCGAATCCGGATCTGATAAATTTACGAATTCAACAATGCCTTCACTATCGACCAGGTCAAAGTTTTTTGGTGGTAAGGCGTAGGTCATATTGGTACCCGCGTCAATTGATAGACCTAACAATATATTTGGATTATCAAAGGTTCCTTTTATAGAAGCATTCATGGATATTAATAAGGTGCCATATAAATTTGGATTACTAAGTTTATTTGCATTATAAACTTTAAATCGATTGGCTTTTAATCCCATGTTCAAATCGAATTGCCTAAATTGAGGAGTATGGATAGAGCCATTAACTATAAAACTGTTGTCAGCTGAATCAAGAAGGGTAAAGTCATTAAACAGGAACCGGTTATTCTCAATCGATATCTTTTCATTTTGGATTTTGTAATAATTATTTACTTGTGTTAATAAGAATTTCACCGAATTAAAATCCAATTCGCCATTTACATTTAATTCTTCTTTAACTCCTGTTATGGATATATTGCCTTGCACTTTGCCTTGAGGATCTGAAACCAGATTATTTGCAAACGAATTAAATTCGCTAATTTCATTAAATTGAATCTTCACATCCGCGTTAATGGGATTGGTTTTATTGTTAAAATCATAAATGCCATTTAGTCTGAGATTATTATTCCCATTTACTATAAAAAGCTCCCCTGCTATCTTGGTATTACTTTCATTTCCTGCTTTTATGTTGATATTCCCAAAATGTGTGTTTTGAAATGTAAAATCAGAAAGATCCATATTTGTACTAATCCTGGCACCATCATTTCGAAAGTAGGCATCAGACTTCATATTTAATTCACCGGATATTGAAATATCCGGATTGAAATTCTGCAATAGCCTGGAGAGTTGTATTAACTTGAATGCAACAATATCTACTTGATATAATGTATCGCTTACGGTTATTCCCAGTGATTGCTGCCCATCTGAGATATTTAAATTCCCATTTATTTTACTCTCATTATCTAAGATAATTTTATTATCACCCTTTACAGACCACAATTTGGAATTGATAACCAGACTGTCCGGATCTATTTCAAAGGCCACCAGGCCGTTCTCAACCCGATTTAGATTAAATCCCACCCTCACCAAAATGGCTTCAAGAGCATCTTTCAGTAAAAGGACGTTTTTGACTGAACCGAATTCTGTTTGGCCGGACAGATTAAAATTTTGAAGATTATAATTTTGATAATATAGGTCTTTGATATTAAGATCATAGTTTAACCGCTCTGGCCGGCTATTCATATTCAAAAATATTGAATCAAAGGAAACATCATGATAAGTTACCTTAGGTATAGATAAGGATATGTCGGATGTTTTCATTGACTCGTTGATTTCCCCCTCAAGTTTTGAAAACTGCAACTCATCCAATCCAGGAATTAGTAAAATAAAACCTTCTAAGGACTTATCTGAAGATAGGCTGAAGTTCAGTTTGCCGGAATTTTCGGGGATTAGGTTGGTGTCATTTTCTATAAAATGATATCTATAAAAGTCTAAAATCCTATTACGTAATTCATTTAAAGGAATATTTGAAGATACATAACCATCAATAAAACCAGAATTTATGCTCGCATATGTACTGTCATTCTTTTTATAAAGATCCAGGGAAATACTATCCAGGGTATAGGCATTTTCTGAGAGAATTACCAAATCTGTTATTTTGACTGAACCAGTAAATAAATCTTTTTTTAGGATTTCTTCAGAAGAAATGTATGTACTGATTTGAAGGGTATCTTCCACAAAACCTAAAGCGTATAGATCTACTTTATTAAGGTCCAGGTTTGCGTACAATGTGACTAAAGAATCTTTAATATGGCCCTTTACATCAGCATAAATACTAACTAAACTGTCAAATGATTCCAGAACCAAATTAAAATTTTCATTCTTATAGGATGCATATAGGTTAATATCATGTAGGGGCTTGTTGTTCACATAAGCTGTGTCTATCATGGTTTTTATATCAAAACTTTTAATGCTATCTGTTATGCCAGTTAACACAGATTCATTCCTGAAATATATTTTACCAATACTGTCTAAATTTAAAATACTTCCCAATTCAATTCCTTCGCCTTCAAGTTTCACATGCACGGAATCACTCGCTTGTAGAGCTGGTTTCTTATAGTCAAGGGATAGAGCCATATCACCTAGAGCAGATTGCAATTTTAACTGAGCCGTAAGCGCATTATAACATCCATTCAGATCTAAGGTGAGATTTAGTTCTTCAGGTAGATCAATGTTCGGATTATCCAATGCGCTATATATTTTAAATAGCGCTGGTGTTTTTACAAAGGCCTTTACATTTAAAGGATTAAAACAAATCTCATCCGGATTAAGAATATTCCTGACATGACCATATAATTCTCCAGTAATGCTATCGTCAATAGTCAGGTCAAATTTATTTAGTTCAAAATCATCCAATCGCCCATCAGCTATAATTGAAAAGTGTATTTTCTTGATGTGTTGATCAGCAAGAAAATTGTTGGTCATAAGAAAATCAATGTCATTAGAACCGATAAGAAATTCGTCTACATTCAGATTAAAAGTTATATCCCCGGCTTTTTACATTGGGTTTACTTAAATTTATTCCTTGCACCGAAGCTGATGCTTTTATACTGGAATTTGAGGTATTCAATTGGATGTCTTCTAAGGCAATCCTATCCTCTTTGTAATATAATCCGCCACGAAGTTCCTGAAGGTTAAATCCTTTGTTTTCTTCAATACGGAAATGCTTCGATTTTTGCTTCCAGAAGTTGTTTTGCAATTGAGCCCTCTCGAAGTGACAGATTTATTTCTTTAAAATCAAAATGATTAAAATTG
>CAWGCL010000002.1:400000-402660 GCA_963820995.1 uncultured Cytophagales bacterium
GGAGCGAAAGCGAGTCTGAACAGGGCGCATAGTCAGTGGAGGTAGACGCGAAACCTGGTGATCTACCCATGGTCAGGTTGAAGTAACGGTAACACGTTATGGAGGACCGAACCAGTACACGTTGAAAAGTGTTTGGATGAACTGTGGGTAGGGGTGAAAGGCCAATCAAACCAGGAAATAGCTCGTACTCCCCGAAATGCTTTTAGGAGCAGCGTCAGGGTGATTCTGATAGAGGTAGAGCTACCAATTGGACTAGGGGGAGTCAAATCCTACCAAATCCAGATGAACTCCGAATGCTATCAGATATACCTGGCAGTGAGGGCATGGGTGCTAAGGTCCTTGTCCGAGAGGGAAAGAACCCAGATCAACAGCTAAGGTCCCTAAATGTATACTAAGTTGAACTAAGGTGGTCCAGTTGCATAGACAGCCAGGATGTTAGCTTGGAAGCAGCTATTCATTCAAAGAGTGCGTAACAGCTCACTGGTCGAGCGACAGGGCATCGATGATAATCGGGCATCAAGTATACTACCGAAGCTATGAATTTGTCATCTTCGGATGACATCTGGTAGGGGAGCATTCTATTCTGCGGTGAAGCTAAGTCGTAAGGCTTGGTGGAGCGTATGGAAAAGCAAATGTAGGCATAAGTAACGATAAGGCGGGTGAGAAACCCGCCCACCGAAAGACTAAGGTTTCCTGATCAACGCTAATCGGATCAGGGTTAGTCGGGGCCTAAGGCGAACCCGAAGGGGGTAGTCGATGGACAATCGGTTAATATTCCGATACTACCTGTATAAAGTGATGGGGTGACGGAGTAGTGAAAGGCCCGCGTACTGACGGAATAGTACGTTGAAGCCCGTAGGTATAGGCTGTGCAGGAAAATCCGCACGGCTTGCCGAAGGTGATAGTACCACAATGCTTCGGCAGCGTGGATAGTGATCCTAATCATACTTCCAAGAAAACCCTCTAAGCGTTAAGTATACAGGTACCCGTACCGTAAACCGACACAGGTAGTCGAGGAGAGAATCCTAAGGTGCTCGAGTGATTCATGGCTAAGGAACTAGGCAAAATGGTCCTGTAACTTCGGGAGAAGGGGCGCCCCGCTTCGGCGGGGCCGCAGTGAAATGGCCCAGGCGACTGTTTAGCAAAAACACATGGCTTTGCGAAATCGAAAGATGATGTATAAGGCCTGACACCTGCCCGGTGCTGGAAGGTTAAGGGGGGGCGTTATCGATCTTCGGATTGAGAAGCGCTGAACTGAAGCCCCAGTAAACGGCGGCCGTAACTATAACGGTCCTAAGGTAGCGAAATTCCTTGTCGGGTAAGTTCCGACCTGCACGAATGGTGTAACGATCTGGGTACTGTCTCAGCCATGAGCTCGGTGAAATTGTAGTAGCGGTGAAGATGCCGCTTACCCGCAACGGGACGGAAAGACCCCGTGAACCTTTACTATAGCTTCACATTGACATTGGGTAAATAATGTGTAGGATAGGCGGGAGACTATGAAGCGGCCTCGCTAGGGGTCGTGGAGTCGTCCTTGAAATACCGCCCTTTATTTATCTAATGCCTAATCCCGCTTTTCGGGAGACAGTGTGTGGTGGGTAGTTTGACTGGGGTGGTCGCCTCCAAAAAGGTAACGGAGGCTTCCAAAGGTACCCTCAGCATGTTTGGTAATCATGCGTAGAGTGCAATAACATAAGGGTGCTTGACTGTGAGGCTTACAAGTCGATCAGGTAGGAAACTAGGGTATAGTGATCCGGTGGTTCCGTATGGAAGGGCCATCGCTCAAAGGATAAAAGGTACTCCGGGGATAACAGGCTGATCTCCCCCAAGAGCTCACATCGACGGGGAGGTTTGGCACCTCGATGTCGGCTCGTCACATCCTGGGGCTGGAGAAGGTCCCAAGGGTTGGGCTGTTCGCCCATTAAAGTGGCACGCGAGCTGGGTTCAGAACGTCGTGAGACAGTTCGGTCCCTATCTGTTGTGGGCGTCAGAAGTTTGAGAGGACCTGACCTTAGTACGAGAGGACCGGGTTGGACGTACCGCTGGTGTACCAGTTGTGCCGCCAGGCGCACTGCTGGGTAGCTACGTGCGGATGAGATAAGCGCTGAAAGCATCTAAGCGCGAAACTCACCTCAAGATGAGGCTTCCTTTAAGGGTCGTTATAGACGATGACGTAGATAGGCTGCAGGTGTAAAGTCAGTAATGGCAAAGCCGAGCAGTACTAATTACCCGTATACTTTCTTCGATACTGTTGGCGCCGGGATGGGTTTATGCTCCGTCCCGGCAGCCCGCACCACTAAAGATTTATCTTTTACTGCACTCAATATCTTTTTGAGTACTACTGCTGTCGCAACATGTTTTTATAATATTTAGGGTTTTTAACATCACTGGCTACTGTTAGACTGATATATATAAAAATCCGGTTCCGCTATCCCAACCCAGCGGAACAAAGACCTTATGGTGACCCTACCTTCGCTAAAGCTTCGGCAGGCAGGTATGGCTCCGAAGATATCAGAAAACATACGGTTCTCTGATTCATTGAAAATATTTAAGACCTTATGGTGACTATGGCGGTGGGGTCCACCTCTTCCCATTCCGAACAGAGAAGTTAAGCCCACCCGCGCTGATGGTACTGCAATAAAATGTGGGAGAGTAAGTCG
>CAWGCL010000003.1:0-110849 GCA_963820995.1 uncultured Cytophagales bacterium
CTTTGGAGAGCTGAAGCGGTTCCGCGAAAGTCGCCTTATCGGTCACGGTCTCCGGATCGAAGACAATGATGTCAGCATCCATTCCTTCCTGCAGACGCCCCTTTTTCTTCATGCCGGGTACACAATCGTCAAGGATCAGGGCGCTGTTCAGCGACGCCTGGCGGATCGCATCCATCCAACTCATGACACCCCGTTCACGCACCCACTTGCGAAGGAAACGGCAGTAGTTTCCGGCAGCGCGCGGATGGCTGTTCAAGCCTTCAGGTAGCGGCCACTGGCTGCCTTCGTAGAAGGCGCCCGAGGCGTCGGTCCAGGGAATCGAGTCGGTGCAGATGCTGGCACCCGGAAACATAACCGTCATGTCCAGCATCGCTTCATCCTGTGGGTTGTCGTCTTCACGCAGGAAGTGAACAATCACTGCGTCCCCGGGATTCGTCTCCCGCGCTTTCACGAACTCTTCTTTGCTAGTGAAGTCATGCATGTTCTTGACCAGTGTGAGGTCTGACCAGGTGATCCCCATTCTTTCCTCGACATCCTTCGGATCGAACTCTGCTGCGGCAATCGCGGAACAGCCAGCGCCATAGACATAGGCCTCGGTGGTCACCTTGAGTCCGGCCGCCTGAGCCCGTTTCAAGATATCGGTGTTCTGTTTGGCGTCATGCAGACTCACGCTGTTAAGGTGGCAGACATGCGTGTGGGCGCCGGTCGCGGCGGCCAGCCCCATCAGCTCGACGAGTGACTCCGTGCCGCTTTTGGGCTCGACCATCGAGACGTTCTGGAGGTGGGTATATGTCGGTCGTCCGTACTTGGCGGCCAATCTCCACAGAGCAAGCAACTCTTTAGTCGCGGCGCCCGGGCAGTAAGCGTGAAGCACGCCGATGCCGATGCCACCTTCCTTCAGGCCCTGTTCGGTGAGTTCCAGAATCTGCTCGAGCTCTTTGTCGCTGGAAATGTTTCCGGTCCATTCCTTCAAGCCAAAAGATCCAAACGTCCAGGCAATGTTGGGTACCATCTTTCCCTTTTCAGGGTTCATGCTCTCAAGGCGCGCCCACGCCCATCCTGCCGATGCCCCGTAATTTATAGGACGTCCTTCCTTGGCACAGTTGTCATAGAATTCCCCGATCGGAAGAATGCCAGCTTCCAATTCAAGCGCCGTGGTCACCCCATCGGAGCCCTGTACCCGATTGCTGGTGATGTTCTGGGCGTGGGCGTGCAGGTCGATGAAACCAGGTGATACAATCATACCCGATACATCGAGTTCCTGTTTCCCCGAAAGGGGCTGGTCTGTTATGGCTGCAATTTGCCCGCCATTTATCCCAACATTATACGTTCCGTCGAGATAGGTTTCCGGGTCGATAACCCGGCCGTTTTTTAGTACGATGTCGTACTGTTTAGAGTTTGTCATAATATTAGTTATTTATGGTTAAAACCAAGCTGCCATAAATAATAGATGGCAGTTTGGCTCTACTTATCTACAATTCGTTTTTATAAACCTTACCATCTTTTACAATAAGTTTTAGGTGCTCTTGATGCTTTTCTACAACCTCAACATCTTCCAGTGGATTCTTGTCGTAGATCAGGACATCGGCCATGGCGCCTTCTTCAATCACGCCGAGTTTTCCGTATATATTTCGCTTGCCGCACATTGCCAGGCAATCGTATGCGTTTCCGGTGGCCTGAATCATAATCTCCGCAGAAGTGAACCACGGCTTTCTGAGCGTGAGGTCTTTGAGCTGCTGCTTCCTTCCTTCGTAATCGAAAAGCAGGTCCGTGCCATACACGATCTTGGCCTTGTACTTCTTGGCCAGCTTGAACATATTGTCCATACCATCAAGGGCTTGCTTGAGTTTGCCAGCGCGGACTGCATCGGTGTAGAGTGGCTCCAACATCGTTATAACATATACCTGGGTTGAGAGGATGGCCTCTTTTTCTACCAGCAATTCCATGGCTTCTTCGTCGATGAGATGGGCATGTTCAATACTTTTAACACCGGCATTCAGTGCTCTCTTGATTCCTACAGGATTGAACACATGGGTTGCCACATAGGTGCCGTAGTCTTCGGCTACCCTTACCGCTGCTTCGGTCTCTTCCGCAGTGAATTCATTCACATAAAGCGGATCGGTAAAAGATGAGACGCCCCCACCGTTGGCGATTTTTACAAAATCAGCGCCCAAATAGAGTTGATGACGCGCCGCAGCCATCATCTGGTCCACGCCGGTGGCCAGAAGACCGCAACCCAGTTCAGGATGTTCAGCCATTTCGTTGGGCCCACCCCATTCTTTGGGCAGGTCGTTGGGATTGCGAAAGTCCAAATGGCCCGAATACTGCGCAATCAAGGCGCCCGAACCATAAATTCTCGGGCCGGGCAAGAGTCCACTGTTGATCGCTTTCCTTAATCCAAAGACATTGCCACCTACATCACGGCAGGTAGTAACCCCGCGCATGAGCATGTCTTCCACCTCACGGATGGCCATACAAGTTACATACTGGAAGGGGCCATTGAAAAACTCTGCTTGAGACACGCCCATCATTAGATGTAAATGATTGTCGATAATACCCGGTGAAAGGTATCCATGCTTTCCGTCAATAACCTCACCATATTCTCCCTCATTACTGCTTCCTGCTGGGATGATCTTTTCAATATGATTATTCAGCAGAACAACATCTTTTCCTTTGATAAGGTCTTCTGATCTTCCATTAAAAATGCTAATGTTTTTGATGAGCGTTCGGTGCTCATTGATATGAGGCGCATGTGGCCCCTTGTTGTCGGAATCTGTTTTAGGATGTCTGTTCATAATTTTAATTTTTGAATGTTAATAAACTTTTATTTTCTAATTGGTCCGCGTATTGCCTGACCTGGAAATGCTTTCGTATCCAACATTTCATCACGAACTGTCGAGATAGGTTTCCGGATCGATGACCCGGCCGTTTTTTAGTACGATGTCGTACTGTTTAGAATTTGCCATAGTTTTTAATTATTAATTGTACAAGTGGTAATCTTAATTTTCTAGTGTTTAAATTATTTTCCTGATTCTCCATGTTTTGTCAAACCAAGGTTCCAATGGACTGTATAGTCTGAATAAGCTGTGCCATCCTTTACCAGGAATAGTTTGCAGCCAGTTTACATCTCCTTCGGTTGCTATTTCTTTGCCGGAATATAAGGATCAGGCGTTCCCGGTTTGATCGGTGGCTCTTCGGCCAACGACTTCTCATGCTCTGTCAGAATCGGCCCAGCTCCCCAACGGTACCACAAAGCACCTCCCGTTGCTTTGGTTACGGGATATTCCTCTTTAGGGTCAACATAGAGGTCGTAAAAGTGAGGCAGACGGGAACACGTTCAGCTTCCCGGTACCAAGCCCTCCTTCAAACTCCTTAAACATCATCTTAAAGTTATGCCACTTCACGCCGTGAATATCGTTACCGACATAGACCACAAAGCCGTCTCGACCAGACTCCTCTTGTTTCCCCAGGAAGAAATCCGTCATGTCCTTACTGTCGATGATACGATCTGTCGGCACCTTACCACCGGTAATGTTTGCCACTGTCGCGTACAGATCAAACTGGTGAACGATCTCGTTGGAAATCTTGCCTGCCGGAACTTTACCAGGCCAGCGCACAATAAATGGCACCCGTAACGACCCTTCCTTACCCGTGAAATAGGAACCACTCCATGGGCCGCTCCATCCCTGGTAACCGGGGGTCGCCTCGCCGCCGTTATCCGAGGTAAAAATGAAAACAGTATTGTCGGCAATACCCAACTCATCCACCTTATCCAGTAATTCACCGGTATAGGCATCGATCTGCATGAGCACATCGCCCCATTGGCCATTGCCACTCTTGCCTTCAAACTCCTTACTCGGCAAAACCGGCATATGCGTCTGGGTGTAGGGCAGATACAGGAAGAACGGTTTGTCGGCTTTGGCCTGGCGTGTCATGAAGTCTTTGGCATGGTCGGTGATTTCCCGGTCAATCTCTCGCCTTGCCGGCAGATCGTAGACTTTCACCTCTTTTGGCGGTGAGCCTTTTTTGGCTGAATAAATGTGCTCTTCCTTGATGAATCGGATTTTTGCCGTTTTCCTCCGCCAGTTTCCGATACTTCTGGAACATTTCCTGCGATGGCCAAAGGCTCTCGTCGGTCGAATTGGGGATGCCATACCACTCATCGAAACCCTGATCGGTGGGATAGCGTCCCTCCGTCTGGCCGAGATGCCACTTGCCGAACATGGCGGTGGCATAACCCACATCGCCCAGCATCTCCGGCATGGTGTATTCCCACTGGGTCAAGCCATAATTCGGGGATTCGAGCGGCACAGAACCGTTCCCCGTGCGTACGGCATAGCGGCCTGTCATTAGCGCTGCGCGACTGGGCGTGCACTGTGCTTCGACATTGTAATTCAACAGCCGCATCCCTTCAGTGGCCAGCTTGTCGATGCGCGGCGTGGCGCCACCCCGGAGAATACCCCCGCCGTAAACACCCAGTTCGCCGTAGCCGAAGTTGTCCATGTTGATCAGCACGATGTTGGGCTTATTATTTTTTTGAGCTTGCATCGGAATAGCAATTCCGAGAATAAGCAAGCAGGTAATTGAAATACTTAGTAATTTTTGTTTTTTCATAATGAATAATTTTTAACTACATTCTTAATTATTTTCCTGATTCTTCATCTAATGTCTGTATGGAAACAATAGGTAAGTGAAGATTATACAGGGCATTCAGCACCCCCATCAACTCAGCTTGATCCTTTATTTTTCCAGTAAGCTTACTGGTTGTCTGCCCTTCATCTTTTTTTTCAGTACTTATTATCATATCGCCAAAATGCCCGGCGTAACGCTGATCAATGACACCCCGAATTTTAATGCAATAAATCGCAGAACCCTTAAACTCCGTTATATCTGCTGCCATGATTTAATTTTTAAAGTCATAATTCTCCAGGATTGGGGCTAATAGCCCTTGGATTTATGAAAGTAAAATTAGGTGGGCTGGTTCCCCTGGACAATACCCAAAAGTGGAAGAAAAGTGGAAAAGAAAGGTGAAAGATTGAAGGATCGAAATACATGGTATTTAACCCAGGGTAGAACCCTAGACCCTAGTTTCCGATGAGAGCATCGGGGAACCTGCCAGCAGCAGGCTGGTTTAACCACTACCTTCTCGTCCGCCGAAGCGGAACGCGAAGGTGGATTAAATTGGTTTTCGATCGAAGTCAGCTATCCTTAATTTAAATCAAGGAGCCCCAACTGCTTTGCCTTATTCGCCAATTCCAAGCGGTTGCTTACCTGCAGTTTTTGGAAGGTATTGTACAGATGTTTTTTTATGGTATCTGTTGAAACAAATAACTTATCAGCGATTTCTTTGTTTCTCAAACCTTGAGCAACAAATTTCAGCACATCTGTTTCCCGGAAAGAAAGGCTTTTTAATACAACCTTATTATCTTTTGGCACAACTAGTTTTTTCCGGCACAATTTGTATGCTATTGAGTTGCTCACTTTCCCTCTCATTTATGGCTTTTAAAATCAAATTAATGTGCCATTTGTTCTCATTATTCTCTGGTAGTCCGGCAATCAGTTCCTTTAATTCACTGCCATAATCAACATAAGTACGGATGCAGTTACCAATGCTACTGAGAACTAAAGCTTCCGTAATTTTTAATATGGCCTCTTTCTCTTTTTCCTGTGCCTTTAACGCCAGAGCTTGCAGAATAAGGACATCAATTAATATGCGTCTTTTTATTGGTTTGTCGCAAAGGTTTTTCAAATTCAGAGAGCAGTTGAACCGCTTCCGCAATACTTTCGGCTGTGTTTATGGCCAATTTCAGTTTTACCGGGGTTAAGTTGGGGAACATAAACAAACCATAAAGGAGGTATTAGCTCATACGAATCCAGCTGTTTGTTCAGCAGTTGTGCTTTCTCAATATCTTTTCTTTTTAATGCCAGCTCAACCTGCATGGCTTTTGCAATAGCGATGGCCGGTATTTCATTGGTTTCTTCGAAATGCCGGATAATAAAATCCATCAATTGGTCTGCTTTTTCTAACTCACCATGATCGATACAGATAGCAGACAGCATGAATACACATTGGGCCAAATAAAATGAACGGGCAACATAAGGATCATTAACGACCGCTTCCAAATAGGGTCTGGCCAGCTCATCTTCGATGGATAAATAATGGGCCATGCTTATAAAATAATTGCCAAACACTACCGACTCCAATTGCCTGTGCTTTTCACCAAGTTTTATAAGATTTAGCGCATGCTTTTTCACCATCACTTGATTTCCTTCCATAGCATATGCCATCGAATACCAAAATTGCATTCTTGTTATGGAAAGATTGGACACTGGAGGAAATTCTATTGCTGCTTTTTTTACGCTTTCAATATCATTGTTCATTTGATAACAGAGCACTTGTGTTCCCAATGCAAAAGACTGCGCATGGCTGGCTCTATCCGGTAATAAATCAAGCGCCTTTCTCGAATATTCAAAGGCACTTTTCGTATCTCCTGAAAAGATGAATAGTTCTCCTTCAATTGTTTTTACTTCGCCCAATATGGCCTTCATTTCCTGAGATTCGATGGACAAATCACTTAAAATAGCTTTGGCTTTTTCCTTGAACTCGAAAAGTTCAGGAATTTGACCCCGGTAATCCATGATAAAGGCTTTGGCAGTTAAGAGTGCAGGTGTTTCTTCAATAATGCTTTCCGGTAACAGGTCTATCAAAAGGTTTAAACGATTCATTTGCCCGGCATCCAACAGCTCATGCCGATAGCGGGAAACTAAATCAACTGCCAAATCAGTTTTATGCCCCTTAAGGGCTTGTTTAACAGCTGCTTCTTTAAAGCCATTTTTATCAAACCATTCAGAAGCCTTTAAATGGTATGCATTAATCTCGTCAATACTATGTTGTTTCTTCAATTGGTTTTGAAGCATCTCATGAAACAGGTGATGGAACCGATACCATTTCCCCTCATAATCCAATGAGATTGTGAAGAGGTTGGCATTAAGGAGGGTTTGAATCACATCTTTCCCAGAACTATCAGCTTCCAGATTTTCAATATGAGGAAAACATAGTTCATTCACCAATTCATCGCAAAACCGATCAAGAATTGACATTTTAAGAATACAATTTCGGATCGATTCAGGCTGATTTGAGATTACTTCTTCCAGCAAAAAATGAGTGGTTGTAGGATTAATAGCATGAATTTTTTCAAGGGACTCATTTAAGTCTTCACCTTTCTTTACCATTAACAATAACAATCGCAAACCAGTAATCCATCCTTCCGTTTGTTGCATCAATTTATGCGAAATTTCTATACTTGATTCTGTTTGAAAAATATTCTTCAACAATTCCAAAATTTCACTTTCATTGAAGCACAGTTCTGCCATACGAATCTCATTGATGCGACTGTGTGCGCGTAACGAGCTTAGATTCAAAAACGGATCACTCCTGCAAATAATGACCAAATGCATGAGCTGTGGAGGAAACTGGAGCAGCTGGTTAATCAGTTCATTAATTTGCATGTTTTGGATTAAATGATAATCATCTAAAACCAAAACAAACTCCTTCCCGATTTCATCTAAACCATTAATCAGGCTTTCAGCCATTTTACTAATCGGTGGTAATTCAGCAGCTTCCAAATAGTCATTTAGTTGAACCAAAGCTTTTGGAAACACTTTTTGAACTGATGTCAAAATATCCCAAATAAATTCTCTGAATTCATTGTCTTCATCGCTCAATGAAACCCAGGCATAGGGGATTTTGGATTTTTCAAGCCAGGAGCTAATCAACATGCTCTTGCCATAACCAGCGCCTGCACTAACCAGCGTAAGTGGCTTGTACATGTTTTTATTTAGCAGATTAATCAGATGATCTCTGTAAACATGCTCTCTGGTGACAGGAGGCCGATGTAGCTTTGTAAGAAGCACAGTTGCTATTTTGTCCGAAAGATAAAACTTTTCAGAAAAGGGATGTTAATATTTCGATGTTTTGTGTCAATTTTTCCCGTAAAATTTACATTGAATTATTATGAGAAATAATACTAGTGCGCCCGAAATAAGAGTTCGGATTGGGGTATGTAAATGGTTATGGTATTTTAATGTGTAAAAAAAGTAAAAGCTTAACCTTCTAAATGCTCTTGCGATAATTGGTATCTATCTCTATTAAAACCAATATGTTCCTGTCACTACAGATTAATACCTTATGTTTATGTCCACTTTAATATTGCACCTACAGGTCTTTTCAATCTGATGACTAAATCTGCTTTTGATAATTACTGTTTCTTGTACGATAAATATAAAACGTCAGAGATTTTCTGCTTAAATTCACCAATTAACAATGCATATTAAATTGTATCCATTATAAAAATCTTGATAATATGGAACTGTTCACTACAACCCTAATTAAGTTTTGGTGCACGATCTCGTTAGATACCTTACCTGCCGGAACTTTACCAGGCCAGCGGACAATAAATGGCACCCGTAAGGACCCTTCCTTACCCGTGAAATAGGAACCACTCCATGGGCCGTTCCATCCCTGGTAATCGGGGGTCATTTCGCCGCCGTTATCCGAGGTGAATATGAAAATAGTATTATCGGCGATACCCAACTCATTCACCTTATCCAGTAATTCACCGGTATAGGCATCGATCTGCATGAGCACATCGCCGAAGTCGCCACTGCCACTCTTGTCTTGAAACTCCTTACTCGGTATAACTGGCATATGCGTCTGCGTGTAGGGCAAATACAGGAAGAACGGTTTACCGGCTTTGGCCTGTCGTGTTATGAAGTCTTTGGCATGGTCGGTGCATTCACGGTCAATCTCTCGCCTTGCTGGCAGATCATAGACCTTCACCACCTTTGCCGGTGAGCCTTTTCTGGCCGAATAAATGTGCTCTTGCTTGATGAATGGATTTTCGCCGCTTTTCTTTGCCAATTCCCGATACTTCTGGAACTTTACCTGCGATGGCCAAAGGCTCTCGTCGGTCGAGTTGGGGATGCCATACCACTCATCGAAACCCTGATCGGTGGGATAGCGACCTTCCGCCTGACCGAGGTGCCACTTGCCGAACACGGCGGTGGCATAACCCACATCGCCCAGCATCTCAGGCATGGTGTATTCCCACTGGGTCAAACCATAATTCGGGGTTTCGAACGGCACAGAGCCGTTCCCCGAGCGTATGGCATAGCGGCCTGTCATCAGCGCCGCGCGACTGGGCGTGCACCGTGCTTCTACATTCTAATTCAACAGCCGCATCCCTTCAGTGGCCAGCTTGTCGAAGCGCGGCGTGGCACCACCCCGGAGAATACCTCCGCCGTAGCACCCCAGCTCGCCGTAGCCGAAGTTGTCCATGTTAATCAGCACAATGTTGGGCTTATTACTTTCTTGAGCCATCGCATGTGCGTAATAGTCAGACCTGCTGCCAGCAGGCAGGAGCAGGCGAGTATAATTGTTTTAATTTTGGTTTTTATTTTGGTTTTCCTTTTGGTTTGATTGATTGATTTGTCTTGGCTCTTACTTCACGAACTGCACGTCATTTGTTGATCCGAGTATGCAGAAAATATACGCTAAAAAATATTTAGGCGGTTTA
The DNA here is from genome assembly GCA_963820995.1 of uncultured Cytophagales bacterium. Classification (GTDB taxonomy): domain Bacteria; phylum Bacteroidota; class Bacteroidia; order Cytophagales; family Cyclobacteriaceae; genus JAGTVG01. The sequence continues at coordinate 9,576 of CAWGCL010000003.1, forward strand.
AATTATTTCTGCGGTAATGCTCCATAGCGGGTATGGCTTAGTTTCGCTTGCTCTGATGGGTCATTAGACTTGGTAATTGCAAAAAAATGATCGAAACCTGTTGCTTCATCTATAGCAGGTAACTCAGGGGTATTTAGTGCTTTACCAATGAGTTGAACCAGAGGGTTATGCGAGACGACTAAGACCTCTTTGCCTGACCAATTATTGTTAATTTCTTCAACCACACCCTGAACATATTGTTCTATGCCACGCTCTTTTACAGCTAAATCTATGGGGATTACAATCATCTGTAAGCCAAGATGTTCAGCCAAAGGTTTTGCCGTTAATTGGGTGCGTTGGAAACTACTAACGATAATAGCATCTACAGAGGCATCAATTAATGCAGCTTTCAAAGCTTCTGCTCGGGCGAAGCCAGCTGTGGTTAAGGTTGGGTCTGGGTTATCCTCATTCACTTTTTCAGCATGCCTGACCATGTAGATGGTGGTTGGCTTGTCGGCTTCTTTGCGCTACCGCATTCTGCGTATCTGAAATCGCTGTTTTCTACGATTCTTCTTATCTGTAGCATTATTACATGCCGATAACAAAAGGGTGGTAAGCGTTAAAAATGTAATAAATTACTGATTTTATTTTTTAGTCAGAGATTCTGCGCCAGAGGATTTGTCCCCAGCGCGGCATCGCAAGAATACATCTCCTTCGGACGCTATTTCTTTGCAGGCACATATGGATCAGGTGTGCCAGGTTTGACTGGTGGTTCTGTTTGAAACGATTTTGCATGCTCTACTGCGACTGCTGACATTGGAAAACGCACCCACATTTGTTGGCCTGATTTATAAGTAATCGGATAATTTTCCTGTGGATCTGTGTAAAGGTTGATAAATCGTGGAACGCCGTATTCGACAATTTTGCCCGTCCCCATGCCGTTTTCGAACTCCTTGGTCAACATTTTCCAGTTGCGCCATTTTACTCCGAATACTTGATCTCCTACATAAATAACAAAGGATTCTCTTGCTGATTTTTCGGTCTGTCCCATTAAGAACTGGCTTTGATCGACACCATCAATAATACGATCAGCAGGTACTTTTCCTCCAGTGATTTTGGCAATTGTCGTAAACAAGTCAAATTGATGGACCGTCTCGTTAGAAACCCGACCTGCAGGAACTTTTCCTGGCCAACGCATTATAAATGGCACACGCAAAGAACCTTCTCTTGCCGTAAAATAAGAACCACGCCAAGGGCCACTCCAGCCCTGGTAGCCCGGAATCATTTCAGGTCCATTGTCTGATGTCCAGATAAAGATGGTATTACCAGCAATTCCTAGTTCATCGAGTAGATCCAATAGTTCACCAGTATAGGCATCAATCTGCATTAATACGTCTGCATAATCTCCATTGCCGCTTTTGCCAGCAAACTCTTTACTAGGCAATACTGGCATATGAGTCTGTGTATAGGGTAAATACACGAAAAACGGATCATCTGATTTTGCTTTACGAGTAATAAAATCTATTGCTCTATCTGTGCTCTCTCTGTCTATTTCTCGTCTTGCTTCTAAGTCATATATTTTCACCTTTTTAGGCGTATTATTTTTAGTGGCTTCAAAAATAAAGGTTGGTTTAACCTGTGGATTAATCTGCTCCGCAACCACCCGTTCGAATTGTACTTCTCCAGGCCAAAAACTGTCATCGGTTGAGTTTGGAATGCCATACCACTCATCAAATCCTTGATTTGTAGGATAGCGCCCATCAGTATCGCCCAAGTGCCATTTACCAAACATGGCTGTAGCATAGCCAATATCCGAAAGCATTTCGGGCATGGTATATTCCCATTGAGTTAGACCATACTCTCCTGCATTCCAATTGACAGTGCCATTACCCGTACGTACAGCGTAGCGCCCGGTCATTAATGCTGCTCTGCTGGGTGTACATTGAGCTTCTACATTAAAATTAGTCAGTCGCATACCTTCAGAGGCTAGCTTGTCAATTCTTGGCGTAGCCGCACCACGCGTAATTCCTCCACCGTAAACACCAAGCTCTCCATAGCCAAAGTTGTCCATATTTAGGAGTATAATGTTAGGCTTATTGTTTTTTTGAGCTTGCATTGGAATAATCAATCCAATGATAAAAAAGCCAGTTAATAGAATACTAAGTGATTTTTTCATTTCTATAGTTTTATCGTCATTGCAGTCCCGAAACTTAGGGACTCGCAATGACGCAGTATATTTTTTATTCTACTAATTCAATTTCACTAGGACGCCATGTTTGGTCTAGCCAAGGTTGCAGTGGACCGTATAAACGGAAGATTATAAACCAGCTCTTACCAGGTATGGTTTGAATCCAGTTGTTTTCCCATCCTTTTGGTGCTTCCGGAGCGAAGTAGATGTCGATGGATCCGTCTTTATTTTTCTTAGGGCCTTCGCCATAGCTGTTAATACCTGCAAACTGCTGGTCAGTCTGTAACATGGCTCGGGTTTGTGTATCATAAATAATAACTGACCAGTTATCTTTTACCGGAACATTTGGAGGCAAATGTAATTTGTAAGTTTTTGAACCATCCAAAGGATTGTGATCGCCATCCATATCGGCAATACCATAATCGGAACCAATACCTGGCTTGGTAACTGCCATGGAAGGTGTCACACAAATAGCATTGTAATGCAGCCATAAACGGGCATCGTAACGACGTGCTCCATCCTTGTTAAAATAGGTGTCCTTATCGGCATAGCCCATCACCCATTCGCTGTCGGTGTCTTTGTAAATGTAAGCCCCCGGGTCGCGAGGCCAGGTTGTGTTCGCACGTGCATAGGCATTCCCAAGTTTTACGGCCTCGGAAAGAATACGACGCATACGTTGATCTGGGTTAAACACTTTTCCTTTTACAATACCTATGGCAGCAATTAAACCACGCGTTTCAACATCGATAAAGTCAAGTGGTTCTTCCTGAATAATTTGATTCAAATCTTCATAAAAACTGAAATCATTTGGAGGCAGCGTGTTATATCCTTCTACACCTGACATGTTTCTGAATTCCATTTTTGGTGGATTGTCTTTCATCGCCAAAGGATATACCTTTAGATTATTTTTAATATTTTCAGCTGCATCTTTTACACTTGTTCTTACATAACCTCGCATAAAATTCCATACCGTATAGGTTTTTGAATGATATACATGATAACCTTCAGGAATATCTCCTTTATATCCCGGAGGTAGTAAAAGGTACTTTCCACCTTTCCCTTTATCAGGTCCAGCCATACCTATATCACCAACCCAACGCATGTACATATCATCCAACATACCCAACACATCAGCGGGTAATTCCATTACCGTAGGTCCATCTTTTTTCAAGTCGAAAAATCCAAGCGTATAAAGTGCTGTGTTATTAGGCGTTAACCAACGTGTTTTTGAGTCCATTAAATCCTCCCAAATCAGAATTTGATTCGATGTTTCTGCTCCAAATTCGTGTTGCGCCCTACGTAAGCTAAACATCGAAACAGCTGGAATCATATTCACATAAACCTGCACTGCACGGGCCTGATCCATATAATCAAATATTTTCTCTTTGGTATCACCAATGGGTATACCATCAAAAAACTCTAGCGTTCCTATAGTCGTTTCAACCTTGTCAGGTGTTGTTACCTGATTTGGCGTGGAAGTGGTCATTTTATAGTCTTTCAACTGAGCCGCAGCGGGAATACTCATGCTTATGGCAAGTGTTCCGAGTACTATTGATTGTAAAAATGTCTTTGTTTTCATTATTTCTAATTATTTAAGTTTAAATTTATTTTGCTTTTTCAACATCAGGTATTACCCAACTTCTATCCATAAATGCTTTTTTTGGAGAATACAAACGTAGCATAGCAAAGAATGCTCTTCCCGGTTCTGTAGGGATCCAATTTTTCTTTTTATCACCTTCTGGTTCAGTTGGTCCAAAATATAAATCAACAGAACCATCAGCATTCGTAATGATGTCTGCACGAGAAGATTTATCAGTCACTTTGTATTTATTATGAATAATATCTCTACTATTTACCTCATACAATGTGATTGACCAGAATAATTCAGCCGGTGCATTTGGAGGTACATGTAAGGTGTAGTTTTCAGCTCCATCAAGCCAATCGCCATCGCTATCTTTATAGGCATTCATATACACCTGCCCTTTCCCAGTTGTAAAACCTTGCATAGCTTCATTGTTGGTAACTGCTTCATAAAACCATGCGGCTCTTCCATCCAACTCATCATAAAACTCCCGACGTTGATTTGCCGGAGAAGTAACATCATTATCCCAGTGTGAACCATCCACATAATGAGCAGCTTCCAATCTCGATTTATCAAAATCAAGTGCCTTGGCCATGGCTTCACCTACCAATACACCTTCGGTTAAAATTTCTTTTTGTTCTGTTGTTGGATTAAAAGGTTTCCCTTTTTCAATACCTAAAGGTTTGAGCATGGCCATATAAAAGCGGTCGCGCTCAGCAACAGGTTCATTATTGATAATATCAGAAAGTCGTTGCCAGTATTCCATTCCTCTTGGAGGCATGGCCGACCAACTTCTTCCTTCTGGTCTAATGAATCCTCTAGGATTTGGATTTTTATGTTCAGCATAAGGATAGATACCCACTTTACCTAATAGTTCTAAGCGCTCTTTGGGGTCAGTTGGAATTAAACGAATTCCAAGAAAAATACTGTTGGTTGGTGATTTGAAAACCTCGTATTCATTGGTGTCGATATTTTTAGGAACTTCTTGACCAGGACCTACAAAAACATATTTACCCGGTTTAACTATGGAAGTTATTTCCATCTGCCACATATCGTGTGCCGCTCCACGTACTTCACCTTCTGGCATATGAACAATCCATGGCTCTTTACCTAAATCGATAAAAACTAGGGCATACGGCGTTGTTGCGTTAAAAGTCAAACCACCCAGAATATCGTCATAACCATTCAGAAAAGTTATTTGACCATTCTTAGCTCCTAAAGTAACATTGTAAGCATATTGCCATTGTGCCATAGAGACCAATGGAATAGACCAAATGTAAGCCTGACAAGCTCGTTGGAAATCCATTTCGTTAAATAATTTGGCAATGGTTGGATCCGTTGGATATCCATTTTCAAAAGTATGCGTGAATTCTAGTGTTCCGATTCGTGTTTCTTCAATATTCTCTGCTGTACTTTTTGTCGTACTTTTCACCTCTTTTTTGCTAGCATCTCCGCAACTTATTGCTGAAAAGATGAATACAAAACCTAAGCTTAGGTTTATTAATTTGTTGTTCTTCATAATACTTGTTTTAATTATTCATAATATTTTAATTAGTTAATAAGTCAAGAGTTTCTCCTGTGATTTTTCACCCGATACGTTCAACAAACAGAATCGGAAGGTGCAATTCGGCCAATGCATTCAGTAAGCCCAACAGGTGCGACTGGTCCTTGATTTGAACTGTAAGACTGGTGACGGTGGTTTGATCCTCTCTTTTTTGATTCGTGACACGCATCGCTGTAAACAAGTCCAGCCAGTTCTCAGGTAAATCCCCATCGACTTTGATTTCATAGGTACCTGGTGACCAGGGGCGAATTGCTTTTTCATTTACGTTATTCATCTTTTAGATGGTATTAATCATTGTCAATTGACGCGATTGGCAAATCTTTTATAGATACAAAAATAGATATCGGGAACAGAAAGCGCTTCATCCGAAAAGGATGAAAAACGAACGATAAAAAGGACGGATTTCAGGAGAGGGGGAAAGGAATGCCCCTATTATTTGAGAAGCAGGCCAGATTGGCGAGCCCTTTGGACCGCCTGACGACGGCCGTCGACCGCCAGTTTTTCGTAGATGTTTCGTAGATGCGTTTTGACCGTGGCTATTGAAACGCAGAGTTTATCGGCAATCTCCTTGTCGCGTAGACGCTCGGATAAAAGCTCAAGCACATCGAGTTCACGATTGGTAAGCGGATCAATAAGCGCTTGGTCGGGTATGGATTTCGCTTGCTGGACCTGGGTCTGAGCATTAAGTGGGAGGTCACGAAAGGCAGTCAGCAATGTATCGATGTAATCAAGCGCAGGATAATGCTGTTTCATATGGGTCAACAGCTCTGCCATGGAAGAGCCCAATTCAACAAAGGGGCGTACCCAACCGCTGGGAGCAGCTAATTCGAGCACTTGTTCCATACACTTTTCTGCATCATCAAGTCGGTTATCTCGGTAAAAAGCAATGGCTTTCAAGGCCATCAGGTCGATCAGATGGTAGGTGTTGTGGATAACTTCCGTTTCCCTCTGTAGGCGCTCAATTATCGTAATCGTCTGTGTGCCGCCTTTTTCGGCCAAATGCAACCTGCACTGGGTAATGGGTGCAGCCTCCAGAAAAATAAATGCAGTGTTCATGGTGGCAAGCTCTGGCTTCGGGGAGATGTTCTCCGTTTCGCCACGCAGCAGTCCGATTCTGGCTTGGGCGGATTGTGCCAGGACCAGGTTGTCTGGGTCTTTAGTTTCCACAGCAAAATCAAGCAGATCTTGAGCGATTTGGTCAGACTCCCCCGGGCGCCCCATAAAATGCAGGGTAAGGCTTAATCCAATCATGCTGCTCATCGCAACCGCCATGTGAGCGATATACTTGTTCTCCACCAACCATCGGAAACAGTGCTCGGCCGCCTGCCAATCTCCGGATTGAAAATGGCAGCATCCAGATAGATACTGACTCCAGGATGTGATATAGACCGGGCTGACGGTGCGCGCTAGCTCACCTAACTGTAGGCTGTATAAGGCGGCTTCCTTTAAGTTGCCAGACAGTAGGTGTACAAATGTCAGGGTGATCACCTGCCGCGATACCAGCAGGCCTTTGCGTTCAGGTTGCTGCCTAATGCGCTGGTTGAGCGCGTTAATGGCCACGTCTTTCTGCCCCGCCATGTGATGGGCTAGTCCGAAATATATTTCTGAATCTGCGCGCATCAGATCGTGGGTGGCGGGCAGGTTCAACTGAGCTGTGGCGATATGAGTTAGCATATCCTCGGTCTGGCCCTGCCAATAGCAAAGGTAAGCCTTGAACATGCTCAATTCCCCTTCCCATGCTGGCCGACTGTCACCCGCTACAAGAAGAACGTCGAGTCGATCAATGAATCGGGAAAGCTCCGGTATACGAAACCGGTAATAGGCTAACCAACACTCGCCCAACAGAAGTTCAGGTCTTTGCCAAACAACTTCCTCTGGCAATTGTGATAACAACTGGATTAGAATCGGCCAGCGATCGGCATTTAATATTTCTACGCGGTGCGTTTCAATGATGTCGGCAGCGAGGTCAAACTCCTCTGCCGCTATGGCGTGTTTAACCGCTTCATACGTCATTTTTTGCGACTCAAACCACCGACTGGCCCGAAGATGCAGTGTGCGAATCTCCTCGGGAGAGTGCCACTCGTCTAACAGACGACGCAAGAGGTCCCGGAACATGTGATGATAGCTGAACCAATGATTATCTATGTCCATCGACAGGACAAAAAGATTGTCGTTCTGAAGCTTCTTAATAAAGGTCTGCCCGTCAATTTCTGAATGAGAGGGTGTTACTCCAACTTCACACAAGGCATCGCACAAGGGTGCGCAAAATCGGTCTAAAATGGCGGCTCGCAGCAGGGCGTCACGCATGGAGGCTGGCTGATGATTCAACACTTCCCTAATCAGGTAGTCGACCACATGGTGGGTGGTTCCTTTCAAACTTAACAGCTTGCGCCCGGGATCCTTCTGCCCGCGCTCGGCAAGTATTACCAAGCGCAAACCAGCCACCCAGCCTTCGGCTTTATTGGCGATGGCATCCGCCGTCGAGGGGTTCATCTTGTCGGCCATCGCCGTTTGGAGAAAGGCCGTGGACTCATCGATGGTAAAGCGCAAATCGTTCATCCGCAACTCGGTGAGTGTTCCTTCGGCCCGCAGGGATGTGATGGGTATCATCGGATCTCGCCTGCCAACCAACACCAGATGCAAGGCTTTAGGGGGATGCTGCAGTACGCGTTTCAAGACCTCTTGAACCTCCATATTTCGAATGAGGTGAATATCGTCCAGTACAACAATGAGGTTCTGATCGAGCCGATCCAGTTCATTGGTCAAGCTTGTGGCCAGAACTACCAGCGGCGGCAAAGTTGATGCATCGATCAGGGATTGCGTCTCACTCAATGCATCGGGGGCAACTGTATGAATGGCTGCAACGAGATACGATAAAAAACGCTGCAGATCGTTGTCGTCTTCGTCCAGAGACAACCAGGCACTGGGTTTCTCAATGGAGGCTAGCCAGTAGCTGACTAAGGTGCTCTTGCCATAGCCGGCTGGCGCCGAAACCAGGATTACCGGATGGTGAGAAGCCGCATCCAAGCGCTCCTTCAACACTGCCCGCTGAACGTAGTCTGAGGGCAATGTGGGCCGGTTAAGTTTGGTGCGCAGCAAGTAAATGGACTGGGGTTCCGATTCCAATGGTCTATTTTCAGAATTTGTTTTCACACTATTAGTCTGTCTATCAATATAAGGTAATTAAAGATTACCGCCAAAGGTCCACGAAAGAATACCCCTCAGTGCTTAAACGCTGCATCTCCGCAGCTCATTGCTGAAACAAAAATTAGTAAACCTAAGCTTAGGATTACTAATTTTTGTGTTTTCATATTATTATGGTTTAACATTATTTGCTTTCAAACTTGGTTAGTGAAACACCTTTTGGATTTGGGTATTTCTCTAATGATTTATAATACTCCCCAATCACTTTCATATAAAGCCTGAATGTCCAGGCTTTAGAAGCAATCAGGTTATCCTCTTCCCGTGGATCGTTCTCAATATTGTAGATTGCCGGCATACCATTCAACTGTGAGCGGTGACCAGCTAAACCGGGACGGGCGGGATTACCACCGGAGGAAACAAAATCCTGCGGGTAAATGCGGAACTGGTGCCAGCGCACTGCGGCGACCTCATCTTCAATAAAGGTAATCAGGTGCTCACGATTGGAGTTTTTCTGTTTGCCCAGGAAGAAATCACTTTGATCAACACCATCATAAGCACGATCAGTAGGTAATTCCGCACCTATTATACTAGCTAGAGTAGGCAAGAAGTCATGAATAGCTACCATCTCATTGTTTTTTCCCGGGGCGATTTTGCCGGGCCATTTGATCATACCCGGAACACGGATAGAACCTTCCGTGGCATCACCGAGTTCCCCCCGGAAAGGGCCGTTATTTCCGCCACGATAGGCAGGAGGTCCGCTGAGGGGAGTTGCACCATTTTCAGAAATCCAGATGACGATGGTATTGTCTTCAATACCTGCATTTTTAATAGCGTCAAGCACTTGACCGGTGCGGTGGTCGAGTTCCATAATCGCGTCGCCATACGGACCACTGCTCGATTTACCGCTAAACTCAGGCGGGGTAACACTCGGATAGTGAGAGTGCGTCCAGCCAATCATCATTAAGAACGGCTTATCGGCTTTTGCCTGGCGCTGTATAAACTCCACAGATGCTTTAGCGATATCACCTTCAACCTGGCGACGGTAATCCACGGTGTATTCTCGCACGGCTTTCAGATTGCCTTTTTCATCAGACTCATAAATTCTCGGAACTACGCTTTCGATAAAATCATCAGGCATACCGCTGCGTTCCATGCTTTCCCGGTACAGGGTGCCGTCGGTTGTCTCGATCACACCCACATGATACTCATCAAAGCCCTGACGCGTCGGCCAACTCTGCTCTTCCGAACCCAAGTGCCATTTGCCGGCATAAGCAGTTGCATAATCCTTTTCTTTGAATAACTCACCAATCGTCACCTCTTTGGCCGTTAGTGTATTGGGCGTGCCCCCAATGATGACGGTATTTAACCCAACACGAGTCGAATAGCGTCCCGTCATCAGAGCCGCACGGGAAGGCGTGCATGCCGGTTCGACCAAAAACTGTGTCATCTGCATGCCTTCACTGGCCAATCGATCGATGTTCGGCGTGGGCATCCCACGTACTACACCTCCGCCAAAGGCGCCGATATCACCCCAACCTACATTGTCGGCCAGCATGAGTACTACGTTTGGTTTTTCATTTTCCTGTGCTTGCATCGGAATAGCAATTCCGATAATAAACAAGCAGGTTACTGCAATACTTAGTAATTTTTGTGTTTTCATATTAATGATTTTATAAAATTCGGTATCATGATTTTTAATTATCGAAAGGGAATATTTTCATCCAATCGTTTTTCATGCTTACCACATGCCAGTCACCTTCCTTGGCCGCATTTAACGATGCATTATCTTTTTCGGAATATGCAAACTCACGTACATCGTCGTCATGATTTACCAAAAGTTGAAAATTGGGTAGTGTGTTTGTTTGGCTATAGGTCAGTTGTCCGATGTCACCTCCACTACGTACATTGCCTCCAACAAAGATTGGGATACGACCAATTCGCTGCTCAATTGCCGCAGGCTTAGTTCCCTTATCGTTCATAAAAATGTTCTCTGATCCCTTTACAATCTGCCATTTACCATCAACTTGTTCAAAAGTATTCATGGCAAAAGTACCGATCACGTTTTCGGGTACAATACCATAAACATCTTCTGCAAAAACCCGCATTAAACTGTTGCCTCCACCAGAGCAGATATAAGTTTTAAATTCATTTTTGCGTAAATATTGTAACAATTCCAGCATAGGCTGATAAATAGTCTCCGTATACTTCTTTCCGTACTTTGGATGAGAAGAAGCGTTCAGAAAAGCCTTAACATCTGCATTAAATTCTTTCAAGGTCATACCTGCATGCGTAACAGCAATAAGTTCCATTAACGCTTTGCCATGATTATTTAACAGATCATTCACCAGATAGTCTTTATCACCTTCCAGAACCGATTTAAAGGGTTGCGTATCCTTCCACTCGGGATGGTCAACTGCCATTTTTTTAACTTGGTATGCCGCAAACTCGAACTGTGCAACGGGTTGTTCGCACCATAAGGTGCCATCATTATCAAATGTTGCAATCCTTTCCTCTGGACTCACATATTGGGCACCTCCTTCTTTACTAACACCATTTACAAATTCAATAATAGCCGTTTTTGTAGGTCCTTCATTCCAGGAAGGTAGCGGGTCTGAAACTGCACTGTTTTCTGCAGATTCTGTTTTAACTGTAGCATCATTACATGCCGATAACAAAAGGGTGGTAAGCGTTAAAAATGTAATGAATATTTTCATAATTTTTTAGTTTTAATTAATGTTTATTTCGAGTTCTATCTTTATTTCTGCTTAAAAAAGAGAAGAGCTTCGGATTATATTCAGTGGGTATCATCTGAGAATCTGATTCACGAATGGAGGTTACTGATGGAGACATTATTTCTATTCCTTCTTTATTAAACTGATCGAGAAGGTTGCGACGTAATTCAGATTCTATGGTAATTATTTTTTTTGCTTCGTTCGTTTTACCCATCAAACGATAGGATACTGCAAAATCTCCAAGATCGGTTTGCAGAACAAATGGTTCGGGATTGTTTACTATTCCCGGAGTCTCCAGGGCAGCATTTTTCATTAGTTGATGGACTTTTCTCCAGTCGACATCGTAACTAATTCCTGCAGTAACTTCAACCAGCGTGCCTTCCTCTAATGATGCTTTACTGAGATTTACAATACTTCCTCCCAGCACCTGGCCATTGGGAAAGGTTACATACTCATTTTTAAAGGTTTTTAAACGGGTGACAAAAAGCTTCTTTTCAATTACATCTCCTAATGTATTTCCTATTTTTACGCGGTCACCAACTCGAAAAGCACCGGCATAAGTAAGTACAATTCCGCTAACAATATTATTAATTGCTGATGTTGAACCAAGCGTGATTATTGCACCGATAAATATTGAGAAACCTTTAAAGATATCGGACCCTGCTCCCGGAAGGAAAGGATAAGCAATCACGATTCCCATTAGAATCACCACAACACGAACAAGCCGGCTGGTTTGATCTGCCCAGTCAGGATCGAATCCTTTAATTTTGATTTCCTCTTTCTCTAAAGCTACAAACAGATGCTTTAAAAACCCGAGGAGATATTTAATACAAACAACAATAATTAGTAGAGTAATAAAGTTGGGAAAGTAATTAATAATTGCGTTTATAACTTTTAAAGACGGATTGGTTACATAAGGCATTATTTTATTGGCAAATTCTTCTGTAGCCGGGAAAAAGCTAAGAATAACAGGAATATAGAAATTTAGCAGAACCAGAATTAAAATAAGCCTTACAATACGTAAAAGCAGAATGATTATTCGACGCATCCGATCTGAACTTAAAAGCAAATATTTTTGAAAACGCCATTCGGTTGTTTTGTCCGGCATTGTTTCTAACCTTTTTATCAGAAAACGGAATCCACGTTGTAAAAGATAAAAGGCCAGAATCAGGATTACTGTAGCAATAATTGCGCGAAGGAATCCGGTAAGATAGGATAGTGTTTCCGACATGCTTATCCCGTAAACCTGAGCCAAATCTTCGGCAAGCCATTCCACGCGAGCTTCCCAGATCAAATAGAGAATAAAAAGAGCTAATACAAAACCCGAATAAAGCGATGCAAGACGCCAGTATTTTCTGTAATTCGGACGTTTTTCGAAAATAAAAACAAAAGATATAACTGCAGTTCTTAACAAATAGGCTAAAACGAAAGCCAGAACAGGTGCCAGAATAAGTACAATGATCCAGGTCGGCAAACCAAGCTCAAAGTGCAACCATCTGGAAAGTGGCCCAATTGGAGCGAGTGAATCGCTTCCTTGGAAACTCATTCCTGCAATGGTTACTATTCTTGTTATGAAAAAACTCAAATTCATTATTCTTTATTTGTTATATACAAATTGTTTAAGTTCACTTTTTGAATCTCTCCTTCGAATTGATTCCATTTGATAAGGGTATATTCTCCTATTTCTTTAAATACGCATCAAGCGGCACCAGAAGGTTTTGGGCATTGCTCAATGCTGCGGAGAGGGTCTGGGCTTCTCCAACCATCTCAGCCGTAAGACCTCGAGTGGCAGCAATATTTTTTCTGGCCTGGTTTTCGGGTGATGGATCCTCGGTTACAGAGACCAATAGTAGCGCCACGCCCGCGACCTTGTTTTCTTTCACACCGTCTCCGCGCAGATACAGCATGCCCAGATTACCGATGGCCAAAGCATCCCCCTGCACCGAGGCCTTGCGATACCATTCATTGGCCTTTGCGAAATCTATCTTAGTGCCACGACCGTTTTCGTAGAGCACACCAAGATTGAATTGAGCTTCCGAATTCCCTTGCTCGGCGGATTTGCTGTACCATGCAAGCGCTTCAGCATCATCTTTTCCAACACCGATGCCTTGCTCATACATTATCCCCACATTGTATTGAGAATCGGCATGGCCTTTCCTGGCAGCGGCTAGAAATTCCTGGAAGGCAAGCGGAAGGTTATTGGCTTGATAAGCTGCTAAGCCTGCCTCAAAATGGGCATCAGCAGTCTCCTGATCAATTGTTTCTTGCTTTGCATCTGTCTTTGCCTGAGAATTGGTATCAACATTACAAGCCGTGGTGACAAGTAGACACATGCCAAGTGCAAGGATTGGAAACCTGAATGATTTCATTTTGTATGGTTTCATTTTAAAATGCCTTTTCTTAATTAAGAATATCGGAAGGGCTTATCAATGCCCTTCCGATACATACTATTTTATTTTTTCTTCTTCTCTGGAATAGTGATGGTTACATCCGTCACAAAGCCTGTGAAATCGGAATCTTCAACATCTGTGAAAACCTTATCGGCTACTTGTGTTGACTTCATCCAAGCCTACGTCAGCGGTTTCATCAGCAGAATAAACGGCAGGTTGCGTTTTTTCAACACGACCTTCCGCAACTTTTTCTCCATCAACGTAAAGCATGGCCATGCCACCTTTCCCGTTTCCGCCTCCGTCATAATCAAACTGCAGTTTGATCTCTGCTTCATCACTGGTAATAGCTTTGTCTGAAGCAATTGTATAGCTTTCTAATCCAAAGTAGTTATAGACATAGGCTGGTTTGCCTTTGTCCATATACAATGCCCATCCGCCAAATTTACCACCCTGGGTAAGGATGATACCTCTGTCTTTTCCTTTCAGCTCAACATGAGCAACAATAGTTTTGGATGTGTTCTTTTCATTAATAAAAGTATTTTCCAAAATACCTGACATGCCATCAGCCAATGTTAAACTATTCCGGTCTCCCATTAAATCAGGTCTTCCGGCAATGGCAGCATTGAAGCGCTCATAAGAACGGTCGTCAAGCGGATAGACATTGTTTGCAATGGCTTCTCTTTCGAATAAGTCCTGCATATAAAACAACCTTTCTGGATTTTTAGCAGCCAAATCATTGGTCAGACTAAAGTCTTCTTTGGTATTGTAGAGTTCCCAAACATCTTCCTGTAAAGTATTAATTGGTAAGTTTTCCCATGGTACGCGGTGTACTACACGAGCCAGCCAACCATCATAATAAATAGCACGGTTTGCGAAAATTTCAAAATACTGAGTACGGTGACGATCTGGCGCATCAGCATCATATGCTGCATACAACATACTTACACCTGTTAATGGTTTTTGTACAACGCCATTCACCATTTTTGGCTGTGGCAGTTTAGTTGCTTCCAGAACTGTGGCCGCTACATCATTTACATGGTGGAACTGGGTACGAATTTCGCCTTTGGCCTCAAATCCATCAGGCCAGTACATAACCATTGGGTTTCTTGTTCCTCCAAAATCGGCAGCCATCTGTTTTGTCCAGGTAAAAGGTGCATCAGTTGCCACTGCCCAGGCGGATGAGAAATGGGGAAAGGAATTCGGACCACCCCAATCATCGGCGCGTGCCAGCATACTCTCCGTAGTTTCTTCATCAAAAATACCGTTCAGGTGAACAAGCTCATTGTATGTTCCTGTTAAACCACCCTCACCGCTGGAGCCATTGTCGCCCATGATGTAAATTACCAGGGTATTGTCGAGAACACCTATTTCGTCAATGGCATCTATCATTCTTCCTATCTGATCGTCGGTATGTTCCATAAAGCCTGCAAAGGTTTCCATTTGTAGTGCATACAGCGCTTTTTCATCCTTGCTTAATGTTTCCCAATCCGGGATATCATCCGGCATTGGAGCAAGTTTTGTGTCGGCAGGAATAATACCCATTTCTTTTTGACGTGCGAAAGTTTCTTTGCGATATTCAAGCCAGCCTTCATCGAACTGTCCTTTGTATCTTTCAATATACTCTTTCGGAGCATGGTGAGGAGCGTGGACAGCACCCGGAGCAAAATAGATCAAAAAGGGTTTATCTGGTGTCATGGCCTGTTGAAACTTCATCCAGGCAATGGCCTCATCGGTCATATCAGCAGTAAAGTGATAGTCGGGATCATCTTTCTTCTGGACTTTGGTTACACCGTCAAAAATAACGGGATCCCATTGGTTGGTTTCACCGCCAATAAAGCCATAAAATTTATCAAAACCCGAGTTGGTAGGCCAGCGGAGATAAGGTCCTGAAACTGAAACTTCCCAGGTGGGTGTTTCATGCCATTTACCAAAAGCAGCAGTGCTGTAGCCATTTTGTCGAAGCGTTTCGGCAAAGTATTTAGCATCATCTGTTCTTTCGCCCTGGTTTCCGGGGAATCCGGTGGCGATTTCCATCACACAACCTACATTCACTTCATGGTGATTTCGGCCGGAAAGCAATGCAGCCCTGGTGGGTGAACACAAAGCCGTTGTGTGAAAATGATTAAAGCGCAAACCGCCATCTGCCAGGCGATCGAAAGTAGGTGTTTCAATGGCGCCACCAAAAGATTTTACAGCACCAAAGCCAATATCATCTATGATAATAACGACAACGTTTGGAGCCCCTTCGGGAGCTTTTATTCAAAGGTTGGAGGTTTTTCGGCATCCCTTGCATCTAATACGGTAATTGGCTCAAGGTGTGGGGGTTGAATGGGCAGAATGGTTCTGTCCATTTTCTGTGCAATTGCAGTTGTCATTATACCGCTAATAAAAAGCAGTAGAATGAGCGATCTTAAAGTTTTTGTTTTCATTTCCATTTTACTCATTTTAAATTAATACTGGATTAGTTTTTACTTTACTTATTTTGTGTTACTATTTTTTTTATATCGAAATTATTTTCTTTCAAACTTGGTTAGCGAAACACCTTTAGGATTTGGGTATCTCTCCGATAATAAACAAGCCCGTTAATAGAATACTTAGTAATTTTTGTGTTTTCATTATAGTTAGTTTTATTATTATTTTAAAAAATCCGGATCCTGATATTTTGGGTTTGGATATTTATAGAAGCCTTCATTTGTTTTCATTCCCAACTTGCCTTTGTCAATGTAATTTTTCTTATAATAATCAGCTCGATTCAGCCTTGCCTGGTCATTTAATTGTTCACCCCAATGTTTCTCGACATTATAAAGTGTTTCTATGCCTACCATATCAATAAGACCGAAAGGCCCCATTTTCATTCCTACGCTGATCATCCATGTTTTGTCGATATTTTCAAAATCCGCAATCTCGTTTGTCAAAAGTTCGCCTGCGGCCATAAGCCATGGAACCAAAAGGGTGTTGATTACATAGCCATTCTGCTCTTTATAAATGGGAATAGGAACCATGCCTATTTGTTTAGCAAATTCTATAACCCGTTCAAAAATTACAAGGTCAGTTCCTGTATGTCCCATTACTTCACCGATATTGGCATCCCAAATCCCATTTGCAAAATGAAGGGCAAGAAATTTTTCAGGTCTTCCTGTTTCTTCTGCAAAATTGCTGGGCAGCATGGTAGAAGAGTTTGTTGTGAAGATGGTTTTATCAGGAGCTACCTTAGCAAGCTCCTGATAAAAACTTTTTTTTATCTCCAAATTCTCGGGGACGGATTCACTTACGAGGTCGGCATCCTTTGCTGCTATTTCTAGATCTGTTGTATAGCTTAGTCGACCCATGGTTTGGTCTATTTCTGCTTGTGATACGCCGCGGGTATTTACAAATAACTCAGCAAACTGCTTGTGAAACTGTTTACTTGCCTCCAATCCTTTTTCGAAGGCATCGTAAACAGTAACATCAAAACCTTTAAAAGCTGTTTGCCAGGCAATTTGAGAACCTAAAGTTCCTCCTCCAGCTACCAGAACTTTTTTTATTTTCATAATTATTCGTTTTTAAATAATAGTCATTGCGATCCGCCAGCTGGCGGATCGCAATGACGGTGTTATTGAATTTTATTTCAACAGTTCAACTTCACCCGGTCTCCAGGATTTATCGAACCATTCTTGTTCCGGACCATACCATCTGAAGAGTATATTCCGTATCTTTTTATTGAGCTGATTTTAATTTATCAACTTGGTCTAATATTTCCTTCTTAACTTCAAGTGTCACATCTTCGAACCTCTTTTTTACTTCTTTAGAGATGTTTTTTGGAATATCATGCAGTTTCTTCAGTTTTAAAGAAAAGTAAATGCTGAAAATACCAATGGTTATAAATGCCAGCGCAGTCCATATTACAATTGATAGACCGGCAAAACCCGGGTTGAACAGGAGGATGAAAGAGAAGATGACACCAAGGATGCCAATGGCCAGGAGATAACCCCAATCCTGAACGTAGTATTTCTTGAGCTCCAGGGATGTGCCAATAGCCGAAATGGAACGGAACATCACAACAAAGCCAACATAAAAAGGAAGCGTTAGCATTGATATTGCAGGGTTAGAAATAAGAAGGATACCTACCAGGGTGGTTAAAATACCCATGGCTAAATCCCAGCCCCAGCCTTCCATGTTTTCGCGGTTAGCCACAGCAAAAGCAATGTCCGAAATTCCATTAAAAAGAAATGCTAAGCTGAACACAATAGTGAGTGCCAGGTAAGATTCGACGGGTTGCATAAAAGAATAAATACCCACTCCGATGAAAATTAGACCTGCGATCAGTGGTAAATACCAATGCTTGACTGAGTTTACGACCATTTTAATAAAATTTGCTGCCATGATTTTAAGTTTTTAATTATTATTTATTGTATTTATTTATTCGGTATCAGGATTAGCGCCATCTAAAACTTGGCCCTATCCTCAATGGTGTCTAAATCCAGGGCCTGGCTTTACAGCTTAGCCCTGGTATAAAGTCTCTGTTACCTAAGCCTGATCTACTTCACTATCATCATCGAACATCTCGCTTAGCTTTTGTTTATAAGCTGCAATCTTTTCTTTATCATCCTCTACCATTTCACTATAGCGTTGTTTAAACTTGTCAATCTGTTTTTTAACTTCTTCAGAGCTATGCCCGTATTTTTCCTGAAGCTTGCCCTTGAGCAATTTTGCTTCTCCTTTGAGCTGTTTCATGTCATCATTGGTTAGCTTTCCCCATTCTTTTTGAAGTTCGCCTTCGAGTTGATTCCATTTTCCTTTAATGATGTCTTCGTTCATAATTTCTGTTTTTTAAGTTTAATAATTTATTTTACTAATTCTATTTCACCTGGTCTCCAGGTTTTATCAAACCAGGGTTCAAGCGGGCCATAAATACGCCACAGCATATGCCAGTTTTTACCGGGAACAGTTTGTATCCAGTTTACATTTCCTTCTGGTTTTTCATAACTGAAATAAACATCAAAGGATCCATCTGCATTTTGCACAACATTTTTATCGGAACTGGTAACCCCTGGGAATGGATAATCCGTTTGAAGTAATGATCTTGTCTGCACATCGTAAACGGTTACATCCCAGAATTGTACAGCAGGTACATTGGCTGGTATGTGTAATTTGTATTGCTTATCTCCGGATAAAGGATTGCCTTCAGAGTCGCGGATACCTTTCATGTATTGTGATCCTTTTCCAACCGGTGGAGTTACCATAGCGGGCGTGATTCCTGTCGCATAATAATGGAATCCTAATCTTTGATCGATTAAACGAACTCCATCTTTTTCAAACAAATAGCTATTTCCAGGAAATCCTGTTTCCCAGGTCTTGCTGTCAGGATAAGCTGCAAAACTCTTGTCCCGGTTTCTGTATTCATTAACACGTGAATAGGCATTCCCAACAAGGGCTGCTTCATTTAGAATTTTTTTCATGCGTGAATCCGGTGCAAAAGCTTTCCCTTTTTCAATTCCGATGGATGCCAGGTAACCTAAAATTTCAGGGCTAAATGCTGAAGCAGGTTCTTCCTGTACGATTGCATTCACTTCTTCAAAAAACTGAAAATCGCTGGCGTGTACGGTGTTAAATTCTTTACCAGATACATTCACAAAATTTACAGATTTAGGCTGATCTCCCAATGGATACAATTTAAAATTCTCTTTCATATTTTTTACAACAGGTTTTGGATCGAAGTTCTCCATAAACCCACGCATCACCAACCAATTTCCATAGGTAGCTGATTTTGCTACAAAATATCCATCGGGTATTTTGCCTTCATAACCCGGGGGAACTAAGAGATATTTACCTCCTTTTCCTTTGTCAGGTCCTGCGTTTCCATAATCGGTTACATATTGAAACCAAAAGTCATCGATCAATCCAAGGGTGTTTGGTGGTGTTTCCATTACCATGGGCCCATCTTTCAAATCAATCCACATAAAAGTGTATACAACGGTTGTATTGGGCGTAAGTAATATCACTTTAGAATCCATGCGGTCTTCCCAGATTATCATGGTTTCATTATCGGGGCCAAATTTTCGAAGGCTATTTCTAAAACCACTTAATGAAGCACCGCTTGTGGTTAAGGCAACACATTCAACTGCGCGTTGAAAATCGATTTGATCATAAAGTTTTTGAGCTGTTTCTTCTGTAGGAAAGCCATCATCAAAAGTTAAAGTTCCGAAACGTGTTTCCACTTCATCGGCAATTGGGATACTTGCCGGAATGTCGGTGGTCATTTTCATTTTTTGGGCTACTTTTTCAGTAGTCTCTTGGGTCTTTGCAGGTTCTTTTTTTGCATCACCACCACAATGTTAACGATAACGCAAGTGCGGCAATGAACCCAAAAGAAAGAAGTGTTTTTAAATTTTTCATTTTTTATAGTTTTATCGTCATTGCGATCCGCCAGCAGGCGGATCACCATGACGGTTTATATAATTTAGTTGACTAACTCAATTTCACTTATTTTCCATTCCTGATCGTACCAAATCTGCGTTGGACCATAAATTCTCCAAAGCACATGCCAGCTTTTTCCAGGTATAGTTTGTAACCAGTTAACATTGCCTTCTGGTTTTTCAGGACTAAAATAAATATCAAAGGACCCGTCATCATTTTGAATGACTGCTTTGTCCTTACTTGTTACACCCGGGAAAGCCTGATCGGTCTGCAATAACGACCGTGTTTGCATATCGTAAATCGTTACATCCCAGAAATTAGCGGCAGGAACGTCGGGCAGGATGTGCAGTTTGTAGGTTTTGCTGCCGTCAAATCGTCGACCTTCCGAGTCACGAAGCCCTTCCAGATATTGAGAGCCCAGGCCTACCGGAGGTTTCACCATAGCTGGTGTAATTCCCGTGGCATAAAAATGGAAACGCTCACGCTCATTAATTAATCGAACGCCATCACGCATAAATTCATGGCTTCCGCCGGCGAAACCGGGTTCCCATGTTTTACTGCCGGGATATGCGGCAAAACTTTTATCGCGGGCATTCCACTGTATAGTTCTCTGGGTTGCGTTACCCACCTTTGCGGCATCATCAAGGATTGCTTTCATGCGTGCATCAGGTGCAAAAGGTTTTCCCTTTTCAATTCCAATTGAAGCAAGTATTCCTAATATTTCCGGACTAAAAGCCGAATTAGGTTCTTCCTGAACCACTTGATTGACTTCGGCAAAAAATTCACCATTCGAAGCATGAAGGGTATTGATAAACTTGCCATTCATATTCACCCAGTTTACTTCTTTTGGCTCGTCCCCTAATGGGTAAATACGGAAATGGTCTTTCATGTTTTTAACAATCAGGTTCGGCGTTAAAATCGGTCATGAAACCACGCATGGCCAGCCAATGGCCATAAGTTTTGGATTGTTTAACGAAGTATCCCTCGGGGATATCACCCTTATAATCAGGTGGTAGAAGAAGATACTTACCGCCTTTACCTTTATCATCTCCCGCATTACCAAAATCGGTAAGATATCTGAACCAGAAATCATCGACGATTCCGAGCACATTGGGTGGCGTTTCCATAACCATGGGTCCATCTTTCAGATCGATCCACATAAAGCTATAAACCACTGTCGTATTACCTGTTAGCAGTAAACCTCTAGGATCCAGGCGACCTTCCCAAATAATCATGGTTTCATTGTCCGGCCCAAAATCACGGATACCTTGACGGAAACCTACCAGCGAAGCCGCAGGTGTCGTCATAATCATAGCTTCTACGGCGCGGACAAAATCAAGATTGTCCCATACTTTCTGCGCTGTTTCTTCTGTAGGAAATCCGTCATTGAATTTTAGCGTGCCAATGCTTGTCTCCACCACATCCGGTGTAATAACATTTTCCGGAATTTGGGTAGTCATTTTGTACTTTGGTACTTCAACAGCTTTTGTTTCAGTTGCTGGAGTATCATTGTCAGTTTTAGTAGTATCTCCACAGCCAGTAATCCAGATCAGTACAATACTGAATAAAACAACTGACAATGGCTTTTTTGTAAGATTTTTTAAAGTTATCATGTGTTTTGTGTTTTGTGTTTTGTGTAATTCAATCGAATTACTAAATATTTTCATGTCAAATTTAGCAACATAATGGAATAAGAATCAATACTACGAAAGACGTAAAAAAGTAGAATCATAACTCCCAACCGAAAGTAGCTTGAAGCACATAATCGCTGGAAGGTGCACCCTCCACAGGTTGATTGTCGTAATTGAGTGTAAATCCGAAATCAATAAAGAAGTCCAAAGGGAATTCATATTTTACGTTGAAATTTAAATCTGATCTAAAACGTTTGCTTTCAGTGAGGCTGGGATAACCCAGTAACCGGGTTGAAAGATCAAGGTCGCCTAAGTTAAAAATAGTGTAATCAACGGCAAAAAATGCCTCTGCACTGTTTCTGTCCATTGTAACAAGATCATCATAATCCTCAAAATTCCAGGCTGCGCCTGCAGCAATGCCTAATTCCATTCGGTTTGTTTTCAATGGAAAATAACCAATGCCACCTTGGGTGATGGCCCTGATATTGAGTTTCAGTTCCGAACTTTGCAAAAGATCAGATCTTACCAATCCAAACCAGTCTTTGAAAACAAAATAGCGAAATCCCAATCCCCCTTCTGTTCGCTTGATCTTAGCTGTCACATCCTCTGTGGTCTGCAGGCTTCTGAATGCTTTGAAATATAAGTCTGCTCCAAAAGTACTGGATGTATAGCCCGTTTTAATGTTCGCACTGAATTGATGGCTGTTGTTGGCTTTGGCTAACGTATATCCTATAGACATCAGAAGATCAACCCGGCTCCAGAAAGTATCATCGATTTCTTTAAAGAATATAACATCGGCAATATTTACTGTGTCTCTTCCAATGTCAACATCATCTATAATAACATTAGATGGATCTTTTGCTTCAGAAATAAGCTGTCCATAATATCTGTCTCCGCTTGAATTGATTATCAGGAATTTTCGTTCCGTACGTATGGAAGCAACCTTATCCCATTCCAATTTAAAATCACTATCGCTGTAATCCGTTTCAATTATAATCACGCCTCTATCCAGGCTCTTAATTTCGCCTGACAAGGATTCACCATTGGTCATGATAAGGGAATCAGTCTGGGCCAGAATCCCTGGCCCGGTTTCAGCCATTATCAAAAAAAACAATATTATTGTTACCCATGATCTCATTTTATATAGGATTTTAAGGTGAAATGTATCATAATACCCCTAGTACGTTGGAATGGTAATAGTTGGCAAGTTCTCTGAAGCCCTTGAATCTGCAAGCGAAAAGAGAAATAAAATAGAGCCGAAAGTGTTTTTTGATTTCCAATCATCATTTGCTATCCAGAACCATTCATCCTCATAAGGAACTGCTACGTAATAGTCTTCCGGTTTACTTTGCCCACTTAGCACACGCAGTAAAGGAGTCTCTTCAATACCAATCTCTGTTAAGGGTGGGATCAGTCTACGCTCGCGGTGAGAATCCGGGATAACGATGCCCATGGCCATAGCCGTCAGTATCTGCCACATGGAGCGGGTACCTATACCGAGCTCTCCCGGCCCTCCTTTCATCGGTGAATAAACGAGTTTAAATTCGATCTGGTGATCCGGAACTTCCAGTAACCTTCGTACTTCGGCAGATTTTTGTTGTATTTCTTCACTAACATTTTGATTTCGGAAAAAGAATACGATTGTCTGTTGCTCATCTTCAGATTGGACAATCTTCATACCAATTGCACCAGCATCCTGGATCTCCCGCATTAATATGATCACTTCAAAAAAAGCTTCATTAGGTTGACGTTTGGATGCCAATGAAACTGAACGATTAAACAAACCATTAAAGGAATCCAGACAAAGTTCCAGAATAAAATCTGCCTCATAACCAGATTGAATAAGTGAAAAGACATTAATAGGCTTCACTGGAATAAGAAATCCTTCCAGAAATCTTTCCCCAGTCAATGGCATGTATGTGATTGTTGGTCGATCGGTATATCGTCCCTGGGCACCAAACGAACCGAAATTATTTGCCGATGACATGCTGCCACCCAGATTAACACTGGTCTCCATCGAATAGCCAGTGACCAATTGCCCTACATCAAGGAAGATCGGCAGGTCAAGGTAACGCACTTTAACTATATTAAGCAGCATCTGTTTTTTCCAGGAATCGGCAAGCGCATGACTGTAATCAAATCGGTCCCTTGTCATTTTCTTTGGGCCAATTGATTTACATCCAGCTATGAAGAACGTTATGACCATAATCCATGTTGCAAAGAGTTTCATCAGTGTTTTATTTTATATCAATGTATAGTACATTTTAATTACTCAAAAGGACTGATTAGTTATCTTATTTAAGAAATAAGCCTTAAAAAAGGGCGATAGATGTTTTCCATCGCCCCATGATTTCTTTCGTTTTGATTTATTCTACAATAGCTACATCATTGGGTATCCACGTCTTTTCGTTGAATGCCTTAAGCGGACCATAGTAACGCATATATACAAAGAAGCCCTGGTTTGGTATGGTCTTAACCCAGTTCGATGCTGAAACACCGTCCGGTTTGTTGACAGCAAAATAGATATCAATGGAGCCATCATCATTTGTTGTTGGTGCCGGTGTCATCTGGCTGCTGATGCTTGGATAAGGCTGACTTTGTATTTCGCATCGAGTATATGGGTCGTAAACAGTAACCGCCCAGAATAGTTTAACAGGGACACCTGGTGGCATATTTAATTTGTAGGTCTTGTTTCCATCAAGGAAATTATTGTCGCTATCTTTATAGGTTGTTTGGTACCTTGAGCCAAGGCCATCAGGCATTTGAGCAGCCATAGCGGGTGTTATACCGTCTGCTGTGAAGTGGAACACTGTGCGTGCCTCGAGATTGATATAATCGCCCTGGTAGAAAGTTGAGTTGTTAGTTACATAGGGACTCTCCCATGTACGGGTTGGATAGGCACGTGCTTGCTCATCCCGGCAATTAAATGCAATAACGCGCGACATAGCTACAGCCTGTTCGGCTGCTTTGGATAAAATCTTTTGCATGCGTGCATCCGGGTTAAAAGGTTTTCCTTTTTCAATTCCTATTGAAGCTAACTCACCTAATCGTTCTTTTCCAAAAGCCTCTGCAGGTTCGTAATTTATTAAGGCATGCATCCAGGCAAATGCCGATGCATCTTCAGGCACTAATGTATTGATCGGAATACCAGTAACGTTGGTATATTTGCCTTCGCGAGGACCTGTGCTTAAAGGATAAATTTTACATCCCTTACGGAAATAGTCCATGGCGCCTTCTCCAAAACCAATAACCGCAGCATTGGCACGAACAAATGAGAAAGCACGATAGGTTGGCGATTTGAACACGAAATATCCTGCGGGAATATCACCAGTATAATCGGGAGGTAATAATAAGTATTTGCCCCCTTTACCTTTATCCATTCCCGTTGGGCCAATGTCGAATAGAAACTTAAAATTAGCATCATCACAAGGTCCCATTAAGCCAGCTGGCACTTCAAAAACAGTAGGGCCATCAGCTTTTAGGTCGAAGACCAACATGGCATAAATACTTTCCGTGTTTCCGGTAAGGAAAAGTGCTTTCGAATCTAAACGGTCGGCTGTAACCGCAACATCAGAACAACTGTGGGTTCCATAATCGCGTGCAACTCCTTCAATCATACCTTTCATGGAAAGGGCAGGATACATGCTTAAATACAATTGTGTTGCCTTTTGCAGATCAAGCTCATCATATACTTTTTGTACGGTTTCTTCAGTTGGGTAGCCGCCTGGGAATTCAAGCTTACCAAAACGAGTATTCATTGTAAGTGCAGCGGGCTCAAATCCACCAGGAGTAAAAGGTTTTTGCTTTTTCGCCCAGTTAAAAATGCTCGTTTCTGCATCGGGCATTTGCATTGTCAATTTTACTTCTGAAGAAGCGCTTTTTGATGAAGGTGATACTTTTGCCTCTTCATTTGTAGCTTCCTGTTTACAACTCATGATCAACATAACCATTAAGGTCATCAGGAAAACAGGAATTAATCTTTTTGATGTGTAGCTGTTTTTAATAATCGTTTTCATATTCATTTATCATTTTATGTATTAAGAATGTGTGTTATTCATTTGATTTACTTCCAGTAAGGGCATTGGTGACAAAGGTTATGTTGAGCATAAATACGTTGTTCTTAAAGCGTTGACGCATGGCGTAGTCAAAACTATATTTGAGGTTAAGCTGAAGGCGTCCTGCCCATGCCCAGTATCCTGCTGAAAAGGCAAGGGTACTTTTGCGATCACGGTATCTGGGATCCCAATACAGATCACCACCTTTATCATCGCTTACCTGCCAGTTATGACCGCCCATTATACCCAATTCAAGTCTTTCGGTGAGATATTGACTAATGCCCCATTCCAGTGAAAAACGGTTGCCCGGATTGAAATCTTCACCTTTAATCTTCGTGTTAATCTCATATGTTAAACCAAGCATAAAGGCGGTTGCCTGATCCACAGAGGGATAGTAATACGTAAATAATTGTGGCTGATGGGTCCAGAAGCCCAAACCAATATTGTCATCAGCCCCTGTTTCGTATCGCCCGGTTGGTGCGGTGAATCCATAATAAAAGGTGAGATCGAAATGATCCCATCCCCAGGTGAGTCCAAGCGGGGCGACATAAAGATCACCGAAACCTGAAAGTCTGGCAGACCCGCTCTGGTTATAAACACTATCTATGGGGCCTCCCCGTTGTTCTGTAACAAATGAAGCATCTGCCCACATATAACTTGGGACTACTCCAATCATCCATTGGGCCCCCCCCAGTACCGGAAAAGGGACCCCATAGAAAATAGCTGGAACTGTGGCAAATGAACCCAGATCAACACTCAGGTTGACTTCCGGTAAAATGGGCAGAAGCTCATCCAAAGGAATTTCGCTATAGATATTCCCATCTTTATCGGCATATTTATTGGTAAATGAATATTGGTTGTACCATACAATAGCTATTCCGGGGCCACCTTTCGCCATATCGCGTATATTTGAAAATGCAGGACTGTAATGTCCGGTTTGTAATGGTGATACCTGCTGGGCATTGGCCGGTCTTAAAAGAATGATTGAAAGCATCAATAAAATACTGATGCGCAATGCGATATAGAATTCCTTATTGGAATACAACCTCTTCCATGTATTGATATATCTATTCATAGTCTAATATTTTGTTAACACTAATTTTCTTTTTTTTTATTCTTGTCATTTTTATTAATTGCTTCCATTGAAACAATGACCAGATGCTTTTCATGCAAATTGTTTAAAACACCTGCAAGTTCTGTCTGATCTTTGATCATAAAGGTTAGTTTAGTAATAACATGATCTCCATCTGCTACTTCCTCCATGTTTAATGGTTCAAGTTGTTGGCTGAGGAATTCGCTGATCTTTCCTTCCACTGAAATAACGTAGGAAGCTTTCCCTTCAAATCGGATGGCATTTTGTAGTTTCATCTGAATGATTCATTCAATATTGTATGGACATCTTTCGAAAGGTAAAATTAGCAACAATCTGGAATAAAAATCAATACGACTAAAGGCGAAAAAAAGTAGAATTATGAAGGTGTCGCCTTGCATATAGTAACAAAATTTCTTAAAATAGATATGTCTTTCCAAAGATTTAAAAAAAATGGATGCAGATCGTCAATGCAGGAATCAGGTTTTCAAGATATCCTCCAGTATTCTTGGAATCATTCTATTTTTGTTCACATTCTCTGTCATAATTTCAACAAATGAGGCAAAAGCATTTCATTTAAACCTTCAAGATCCAGTCATACAGGATTCAATAACCCTGCATAAGGAAAAACTGGCCATTCCAATATCCGCAATAGCCAGCGAAGGTCAGAAAGCAGCCATAAGTAACCGAGATGTCCAGGCTAGAATCAGTCGAATTTCTGTGGAGATTGAGCTTGATTCAGTGATGTCTGTTGTTGACAGCATTTTTGTGGCCATCAGGGATCAGGCTTTCAAAGATAGTCTGGAAGATCTTAGCCTGCGGTCTCTGGAAGACTATTACCAGGATTTTTCTCAAATTAAATTTAGGTTGGAAAATATTAAAAGATCAGTAAATGAAAAGCATAGTGCACTACAACCTGAAGTAGAATTGACCACACAAGGAATTGAAAGATGGACGATTACAAAAGACCAGCTAAATAGGGAAGATGTACCAGAACCTATTTGGGAACGGATAGAGTCTATTTTAATTGAAACCACTGAATTAAATAAGGTGATATCGGATAAGCAATACAGGTTATTGGTACAGGAAGACCGCGTGACAACCATGATCATAGCCGTGGATGAAGTTATAGATAAGATTAATGATAAAATGCAGGCTGAAAAGGAACAGTTTTTTACTTTAGACAGCCCGCCACTATGGTCAATATTTACAGCCGATGATGATACATTATCTGTTTTGGCCAAAGCCGAAGATAGCTTTAAAATCCAGAAAAAAGACCTCAGGAATTTTCGAAAAAACTATCAGGAAAACATCCGGAATCATATATTGATCTTCCTGATAATATTCCTCATATTGATATATTTGAGACATCGAGTTAACAAGTGGTCCATTCAATTAGAAAATGAGAAGACAAAAACATCCATTTATGTAATCAATCGGCCTTTTATCGTTGCATTGACCATTTCCATTTTATTAACGCCTTTTAATTATCCCGAAGCACCTCAAACAGCAACACGTTTAATCTATTTATTTAGTATTATTCCAATATTGTATCTATTACCAGGCATGTTCCCCAATTTTAAAAGAATTTACATCTATCTTTTTGCTGTTCTTTTTCTATTAAACGAGGTTTCGCTGTTTTTTGAACGATACTATATTTTTGACCGGATATCCCTTCTTATTTTTGATCTTTTTGCTATAGGAGTCTTTATATATTCTATTCGTCCTCAATCATCTCTTATTATTGAATTACGTACAACGGGTTGGCATTTTGCTATTTCCTTACTTAAATTGATCTTCTATATTTATCCTAATTGGGACAGTTTCAAATATTTTAGGTAATACTGTATTGAGCAATAGCCTTAGTCATGGTGGTTTTATTATCTATTTCTCAGGAGTTCTAATATATACTGGTTCAAAGATATTGAAAAGCTTTGTACATCTTCTAACGTTGAGTGATCTTTCAAAGAAACTGTATGTACTTCAGAAATATCCCAAAGAAATTAGTAAAGGGCTGATTGATGTCATAAACATTGTGGCCACCTTATATTGGATATATGTTGTTTTAGAGGTGTTTCTAATATATGATCCCATAGTAAAATGGATAAGTGGGATAATTACAAAGCAATGGCAGATTGGTGAAGTAGTAATTACCATTGGCAGCATTTTGGCATTTTTTATTACCCTCTGGATATCATTTTTTTTATCAAAAATCATTCGGATCCTTCTACAGGATGAAATTCTGGTCAGATTTGATATGAAAAGGGGAATGCCGGGGGCAATATCGATGATGGTTCGAATAAGCCTGGTTACCCTTGGAATAATTTTAGCCTGTTCAGCGGCAGGAATAAGATTAAGTGATATCACTATTATTTTTGGCGCTTTGGGTGTGGGAGTAGGTTTTGGTTTACAGGATATTGTAAAGAATTTTATTTCCGGACTGATCATTGCCTTTGAGCGTCCTCTTCAAAAAGGTGATGTTATTCAAATTGCTACATTAAATTTAATGGGTACCATACAGCAGATAGGCATTCGGTCAAGCATTATTAAAACCTATGATGGCGCAGAAGTAGTAGTACCTAATGGCAATCTGATTTCCAATGAAATGATCAACTGGACATTGTCCAACCGTGATTCAAGGCGGGAGTTACTCATTGGAGTCAAATATGGGACCGATATCAAGAAGGTACTGAAAATTCTACAGGAAACAGTGGATCAACAGGATAATGTCTATAAGAATCCACCTCCATGGATCATATTTTCGGGATTTGGGGATAGTTCTCTCAATTTCCGGGTTACTTTCTGGACGAAATTTGATGTAGGCCTGAGTACAAGAAGTGTTGTTGGAGCTGCTATTGATGAAGCATTCAAGAAGGAGGGAATTGAAATTCCATTCCCACAGAGGGATTTACATCTGCGTTCAGTTGATCATCAAGCACAACTAAACCTTAAGCATACATAAGGAACTAATTCCACCTTATTTATAAGAATAGGATCCGTCAATAATTTCCATTCAAAATAACTGGTTTCTGGTTATAAGGATAAAGTTGGCTTATATATTTGCGCAGCGCTTAGTTACTTTCCAAAAGGTCAAATTCCTTTGCTTTATTCGCCAGTTCTACCCTGTTTTTCCATAAAGAAATCGCTTTGATCAACACCGTCATAAGCACGATCTGTAGGTAATTCAACACCTATTATACCAGCCAGAGTAGGTAAGAAATCATGAATAGCCACCATCCCGTTGTTTTTCCCCGGAGCAATTTTTCCAGGCCATTTGATCATACCTAGTACACGAATAGAACCTTCTCTTCCATCTCCAAGTTCCCCACTGAAAGGTCCGTTATTACCTCCACGATATTCCGGTGGCCCATTTATCGGTGTAGAACCATTGTCGGAAATCCAAATCACAATTTATATTTTCCTCAACACCAGCATTTTTAATAGCTTCAAGTACCTGGCCGGTGCAATGGTCGAGTTCCAGAATCGCATCACCGTAAGGACCAATTCTAGATTTTCCAGTAAATTCCGGTACTGTTACACTTGGATAGTGTGAGTGTGTCCAACCCACCATCATATAGAAAGGTTTATCGGCTTTTGCCTGACGTTCGATAAACTCTACTGATGCTTTGGCAATATCCCCTTCAACCTGGCGGCGGTAATCTACGGTATATTCTCGAACAGCCTCTAGGTTTCCTTTGTCGTCTGATTCAAAAATACGAGGTACCACGGTTTCAATAAATTCTTCTGACATCCCCGTACGTTCCATACTTTCTCTATACATTGTACCGTCTGATGTTTCAATAACACCGACATGGTATTCGTCGAATCCCTGACGGGTAGGCCAGCTTTGCTCTTCCATACCCAAATGCCATTTCCCGGCATAAGCAGTTGCATAATCTTTTTCTTTAAATAATTCTGCTATGGTTATCTCTGCTGCGGTAAGTGTATTGGAGAGTATAATAGTTCATTGGGAATTAAAGGAATTAGTTCCTAACCATTAGAAAGCACAAATTATCCTAAATATACTAAACAAGTTTAATCTTTAATGTCAAGGATATTCCCTTTTTCCGACAGAAGTATAGCCAGGTACCGGGTAGAAGGTATCTTGCTAAGGATGATGACCAATACAGCAGTAACCGGCACCGCCAGTATCATCCCTACCATTCCCCATATCATTCCCCAGAAGGCCAGTGCAACGATAACTGTAACCGGTCCCAGATTTGTGCCTTTGCCCATCATCATAGGTTCAACAAAATTTCCCAGTATGATCTGTACACCCATCATTGCAGCAAAAACATATACAAATTGTAAAAGATCTCCGGTGATTAAAACCGCAAAAATGGCAGGGAAAAGAGATGAAAAGAAAGGGCCTATATAAGGAATAAAATTCAGTATGAATATCAGGAATGACCAAAATAAGGCATAATCAACATTCATAACCACGAGAATGATATAACTTAAACCTCCTGTAATCAGACTGATGGCCGTTTTCTGCCAGATAAATGAACGAATGGATGCACTGATTTGCTGTAGATTGTCGATGAATTTTTTGTATTGTTTTCCTTTTTCAGGAAATAGTTTCTCCAACTTCAATCTTTGCGTAGCATCTTCCATAATGAAGAAAATCACATAGACAAGTACAACAGCAAAATTGGCCAGGATGCCGGAAAGTGAATTGATAAGCCCTGTTGCCATACCGGCAAGGTCAAGACCATTGATCCACTTTTGAATATACTCAGCATATTTCGGATCATTGATTAATGCACTTGCATCTCCATACGATTCATTCAAATTTGCCATATATTCGGGCATCGATCCAACAATGCCCTCAATATTTCTGATCAGCATTTCTGCGATCAATAAGATTATAATTATAATAAAGAGGAAAGCCACCGTACTGCTTAGAACAGGAGAAAGTGACTTTCCATTTATTTTAATCTTTTGGATGACAAATTTTAACTGATTGATAATGAACCAAATCAGAAAAGAAATAACTAAGGGTTTAAAAATGCCATCAAAATAAAGCAAGCCAATGATCACAAGGGTGATTGTGGCAAAACTGTAAAAAACTGATGACTTGCTGACTTTCGGTAATAAGGATGAATTTTCCATTGACTTACTTTTTTTTGTTGAACTAATTTATTTTTTTTCAAATTATTTTACAAGTACCACATCACTCGGCCTCCAAACGCCATCGATCCACGGTTGTTCCGGGCCATACATACGCAAGCAAACAAAGAAACTTTTACCGGGTACGGTTTGTAATGGTGAGACTTGCTGGGCATCTACTGGCCCAATAAGAAGAAGCGAAAGCAGAAGAATAAAAGAGGAACGTAATAGTGATTGCATTCCCTTCTCTAAAGATATCCTGTAAAACATTTTAATTATTAATATCCTAATTCATCAGTATTTAAAGAATATGAATTCTTATTTTTTATGGTTGTTTTCATCAACAGCTTCTATGGAAATAATTGACTTGTGATGCTCATATATGCTGTTTAATATGCCGGATAGCTCCGCCTGATCTTTGATTTGTAAGGATAATATTGTTACTATATAATCGCCTTCCGCCTTTTCTTTAATTTCTAAGGGGCTCAATTGATCGTAAAAGGATTGAGTGATTTTTCCCTGGATAGTAATTCTATAAAAGGCACTGCCTTGAAATTGGAGGGGATAATGTAATTTCATGGTTTGTAATTATTCAATTATTGTAAAAATCTTGGATGTAAAATTAAGGGAGTTTTGGAATAAGAGTCAATACGACTAAAGACGAAAAAAAGTAGAATATTGATAAGAACTTCATTTGGATTGCTTTATTTTATCCACTATCCCGATAAGGAATGGTAGTCCTTGCCATTTCACTCTTAAAGGTCATAAAGAAGGAGATGGGTTTAAAAAGTGCAGAGACTTTATAAAACTTACTCCGCTTGATTCTTATTGGCCGTATTTTAGTCTTCCTGAGGAATCGTTTAGACTGGAGGTAAACCGATTGATATGATTTTACCAAAAGCCTGGAAATGTCACCAGGGCTCAGATGATCTAACTTGATCGTAGGATGAAGTGCATCATATAATTCCCATTTTTTGTGAAGAAACCTGTTTCCCTTTTCCACCTGCTTAAACAGGGCCGTTCCGGGGTATGGTGTTAAAATAGAGAACTGGGTAACTCCCGGATTGATCTTTTTTGCCCAGTTTATGGTCTCCATGATCTGATCTTCCGTCTCATCGATATTTCCAATGATAAAACTGCCATGGACGCGCATACCATATTTTCTGATCAACTCAATCGCTTTCATTTGCTGTTCATACTCGATGCGTTTGCCATAATTATTCAGGGTATCCCCACTGATACTTTCCAATCCAAGAAAGATCTGGAAGGCACCCACTTCAGCAATACGTTTCACCATGTCCTCATTCCTTGCAAGTATGTCTACCCTTGAAAAACAATACCACAGGATATCTGTCAGATTTCGCTTTTCAATTTCATCGGCAAATTCCATGACCCGTTTTTTGCGTAAAGTAAAATTATCATCCATAAAAGCGAATGCACGAAACCCGTGTTTATGGTACAGCATTTCAATTTCATCCACGATAGACTGGGCACTCCTGGCCCGCCATTTCATGCCGCTGAACTTGGTAGATGAACAAAAAGAACAATCATAAGGACATCCTCTGCTGGTAATCAGGTTGGCCAGTGGTACACCCACAATCTTTCCTTTATATTTTTCTACAGGTAAAAGGTTGCGCGCAGGAAGCGGAAAATTATCCAGGTTTTCAGGTAACCTGGCGTTTTTATTTCGCACAAATTTTCCACCGTCCAAATAGGAAATACCATCGACTTCGGACAGGTCAGACTTATTTTCCAGAGCATTCACCAGGTTGAGGAAGATCTCCTCTCCTTCACCTCTAACCACAAAATCCACAAAACCTGTGTTTAATGCCTCTTCATCGAGGAATGTAACATGATATCCTCCCATGACAACGGGGATGCCGACTTCTTTTACATGTTTTGCTACCTCAACAGCTTCCGGATACCTTGGTGTATCGGCAGAAACGCCAACCAGATCAAACCTTGCTAAATGGACATTGGACAAGGCATGTTTTTCAATACTAAAATCAATGACTTCAACCTGATGCCCACCATTCCTTGCAAAAGCAGCTATGTATAAGAGACCCAAAGGTGGAAGCTGTGTTCCTAGCTTTGCGTATAAGTCGGATCCCGCCGGACTTACCAGTAAGATCCGCATAATATATTATTTTATTTAAGCAATTTTTGATTCTAAAAATTCCCTGTTCTCTTCGAGATAATCATCATTGAAGATTTTCATCGTAAGCCTTTCCAACTCCTCATCATATCTTCTGAGAATTTCATCATATACCGGATCATTCCTCATGGATTCGGCATCCGGATTTTCACCGGTTACATCATCTGTCAAAATGTTTTCTTTGAAATTATCCCAGTGGTCTTTAATCGAACAAGGCATCAAAACGTTCTTTTTCTTATGTGGATTTCCAAATCCAACATCCTTCTGCCACTTTCTTCCGTTTTTAAAGAATTTGGACTGTAAGGCATCACCAAGATTCTTACCCTGTGCATAGAGGTCCTTTACATTATCTTTATAATAAGGAACAAATACGCAAGGCATCACATTCCCATGCCAGTTCACATAGAAGTAACCGCTCCAGCGACCATAAGCCAGACAACCATCTACTACTGCACCAGAATTCCAGAAGTCGGCGATGGGATACCGTTTTTCACTTAACAACTTTTTCCATAAATGATACAGATCCACTCGTTGTTGTGGTGTGATCATCAAATCGATCACCTCCTTTCCTCTGCCCACAGGCATCATCTGGAACTGGAAGACATAGGTGACACCCAGTTCATTAAAGTAATGATCATAGAATTCTTCCGTAAGCAGGATATCGATATTTTTACTGGTGGCAGTTACAGACATCCCATAAGGAACTCCATAATCTCTCAGATGCTTCATCGCTTTCAGGATTTTTTGATAAACACCTTTCCCCCTCCTTTCATCCGTTTCCTTCTCAAAACCTTCTACGGAAATACAAGGGGTGACATTGCCCAGTTCAGCCAGGCGTTTGGCCACTTTTTCATCGATCAAGGTAGCATTTGTATACGTGAGGAAAAACATATCATCAAATTCCTCAAAAATATCATAAATCGATTTGCCATTGTCTCTGTACATAAAAGGTTCTCCGCCGCTGATGGTCATAAACCGGCTTCCGAAAGTATCATGCACATCTTTCACAACCTGTCTTGTTGTTTTGTAATCCAGCTTCGGCGTGGATTTCCTGTTGCTTGTGGCATAACAGCCAACACAAGCCAGGTTGCATGCTTTTGTAGGAGATAAAACACAAAACAATGGTGGATATTCCCCGTATTTTTCTTTATAGGCTTCCTTGGCCGGATTTAAGGTTCTTACACGGTCCGTCTTCAATCCTCCCTGTGTAAACACATCGACCATTTTTCTTGTCACCCTGGGGTTGATAAAACCCTTGTCGAGGTTACGACATGCCGTGTGCATAACGGAAGATAAATAAAAATACTTCTGCTCCTTTTCAGCCGGTAATGCTGGAACTCCATAACCATTGATCAGCGAATTGTATAGCATCTTATCAAGTTTCTTTACTGCCAATCTTCTTAACGTCTTATTCAATACAATTTGATTGAATGTTTCCCGCATGATAGATTTTTTAATATCCATGGTTCTTCCTTTAGGTTAATAATTTAGTTTATTTAACAAGTTTTAAGTTCTTCTTTTCCTTTTCTTTAGAATACTGTAAAGAGCTTTTCAGCTCTTCGCATTAATATCTTTTAATTTGTATTTTGCCTTCTTCTGAATGTTTTCAACATAAACATCTCTTATGTTATATACTTCAAATGTCATTTGCCAATATTCCCTGGCAAGTACTGTATTGCCGGATTTATAAGCCATATCACCAGCCAGTAAAGCCGCTTCAGTGGCATAATGTTCCTTCTGATCTTTACCTGTGGAGATAGCCAGATCACAATAGTGTTTAATGATTGAAAAATCATCAGAATCAGTAAGCGATCTCGCTCTCAACAAATAATACTCCGTGCGATAAGCAGGGATTTTTAATGAATTAACTGAAATACCATCGAGAATAATTCTGCCATTCTCTGTATAACCACCATTTAATAAAAACCTTGCCTTTAATAATTCGGGATGTGGCATATAGGGTCTTTTTGATTCGATATTTGCTTCTCGATCACGGTCAGAAGTGGCCTTAGCACAATCATCAATCTGATTTTTGTAATGGTTGTATTTTTGTATGTTGCCCTTTATCAAATAATAGTAGGAGAGTTTGTTGTACATCTCACGCTTGTAATTCTTGAATTTCGAACCTTCAAGAAAACGGATCATGTGCTCGTTGGCATCGCTTTCCAGTTTGTTCATTTTCGACTTTCCTTTCAGATAATCAACATGATAAAATGGGACTTCGGTAAAATCCTCTGGAAACGACTGTAAAAGGGATAATGCTTCTTCGTTTCTCGAAGTAATGTACATTACATTGGCCTGCAGGTATTTTAAAAGGGTAGGGGGCGTGACATTTCGCAATTCTTTTTGAAGCATCCGATAGGCGCCTTCCTCATCTTTTTTCATTTTCATCGTAAAGACCTTATATACCAGGGCTTCTGACTTCAGACCCGGATAATTCTGAACCATTGCCAGGTAGGTGTTGATCTGTTTCAATCCTTCTTCTGAATTACCTTTAAGACCTAACAGGGAAGTTAACCACTTGAGAATGGTTGGCATTTGATCCAGGGATATGTTAAGTGCACCACACAACTTATAATTGGGCCAATAATCAGGATATTCCTTTAAGTTTTTCCTGGATAACTTATTTGCTCTGAGGAATTTTCTGAAACCAGCCAGATAATCTCCATACATAACATTGGCCAGCCCTGCATGCGCATACATTTCTGCCAGGGTGATATTAAAAGATTCGAACTCTTGAAATTCCCAGGATTCAATCCGTTTTAAGCGACTATCAAAAGTTTTTACATAAACTTCATAGTTGTCCTGATCTTCATACCCGATAAGCTCAATAACCTCTTTCCAGTTTTCAAGGTATTCAAGATATATATCCTGAGGATTTTTATTACGATAAGTATTAATGATTTCCTGAGCAGTTATTGTACGTAAATTCAGAATCTGATACAATACATGGTCAGTATTTCTGGAAAATTTAACCTCTCCACTGGCAGAAGAGAACGAGAAAAAAAATGTGATTATTAAAAGTAAAAAGGGTAGATAAAACCAATCCTCATTTGATTTTGAAATTAACCATTTTCCGGGAAAATGATTTTTTACAGGTTCTAAATCATTAGCAGAATATAATTCCCGGAGTTGATCATGTTGAAAACAATTTCCAGTATGAAAGTACAATATTTTAAAATTACTTGTCATAATAAAAATTTAATTAATCCATTCGTTCTGGAAATCACTTATTAGCTATCCTCAGTTTGCTTTATGATAAGCACGGATAATTATGACAGAACAAAATTCGGGAATCGGCTAGAATGATACTATCTACTTTAGTAGTAAAAAAGTAGAAAATACTACTATGGAGTTCACTAAAATTGTTATAAAATAGTCAATTGAAGATTTTTGATTAATTGTTGATCTAGATAATTGTAATTTTCTATTACTGATTAGGTTCCCTTTATTATTAAAAGATAAAATCATAAAATTTTATCTTTCTGCAGGATCAGAGCATAATATTCTATATTTCCATCCCATTTCGATTTAACCCAAGATACCGAAGTCCATATGAGTTCTTCGAACCCGAACTATATGGGTAGTATCCCAATAATAATTGTTTTAGTGCCAGACCATTTGGGATATTCCTTTTCTTCAGCCAATTGAGAAGGCTGATACAAATAATTCCTATGAAAAATGCCATCAATAACGGATTGATTATGGATTTTGCATACATCCTGCCTGCAATGATGATTTATGATGTATTTAGGGATTATGAATATATTAGAAAACTTGAGATTCTTATAGCCTTACACTCCTTAGTGGCAGAAATAATGAGTCCTATAATCACTTCGGATTTTTTTGAATTAATACCATTGTATAATCCAATAAATAAATGTACGGCAATAAGGAGTGGCTAATTATTTATGATCGATGATACCTAGCTCTTTTGCCTTTTGTACCATAATGATCCGGCTGCTGACATCCAGTTTTTTGAAGATATTATAAATATGTTTCTTAATGGTCACTTCCTCTACATACAATTTTCTTGCTATTTCTTTATTGCGATAACCCTGGGCGACAAAATCGATGATTTCCAGTTCCCGAATGGAAATGGTCTCATGGCTCGTATTTTGATATTGTTTGGCAGGGCTTATCTGAGTTGGGAGTGGGCTGACAAATTTATTTGATTTTTGGTTGTTGATCAGCGCAGTTACATTATCGACGAAACTATCATCCCATTCATTACTTCGTATTTTTTTCAATAATATTGACATTTCGGGCCCTGCTTCAATAAATGGTCTGATCCAGCCCAATGATTTGGCTAGTGTTACCGCCTTTCCCAGCAAAATCATAGCTTCATCAAACTGTTTTTGTTTTTCAAAAGCAAGCGACAGTAATATTTTGATTTCAATGGTTTGATATACCAGATTAGAGGAGTCTGCCAATTCTACAAGCTCTTGCAGAAGTTCTACGGCCCGTTTCAGGCTTTCCGTGGTCCCTTTGGCAATTAACACTTTAGCCTTGGTGATCCAAGGCACCTCCAGCCAGAAAAACATACCTGCAAAAGTAGGCTTTTCAGTAAATTCTTCCGCCCATGATAAAGCAGTATCCAGGTCATTCTGAAGCAATGCGATGCGTGCCTTGGCCGAATTGGCTATCAATAGATCAACTGGATCACCGGTCTCTGAAACAAATTCCATTAGTTCATTGATGGAATTCTTTGCATCTTCCTGCTGGTTATTGAAATGCTGGATTAAAGCTACCGATGCCATGGCATCTAGAACAACACGTAAATCAATACTATAACGGCTTTCTATTGCTTTTTTGAATTGAAGCAATGCATCATCCAGGTTAAACATTTGTAAGTTGGCCGAGGCCTGCGAAAAATGGCTCCAGGCGATGAAATAGGCCGCCTTACTTTTGGTAGAATGGATTTGCCATTGGCGTGCTACTTCCCTGGCCTTTGGTAAGTTGCCGGATAACAGGTGTACAAAGACCAGGCTGCCAAAGGTATAGGCCAGGGGATACCCACCACCAATTCCTAACATTTTTATCTCTTTTTGCAGATCCTGTATTTGAGAATTCCCGGCACCACTCCTTTGGAGCGCCATATTAAGGATAAGTTCGGCATTACACCTGACATGAACTGGCAATGTATCTTCAAGGTTTAAAGCATGCTTCAGCATTTTGATGCTTTCGCCTGTATCACCCATCCAATAAAGGAAATTCCCTTGAAAAAAATTGATCTCTGCGAGTATCTGCGGATCAGTTGTTTTTTCATCAATAAGGGCCATGGCTTTTTCAAGCAGGGCCGGAATCTTTTCCAGATGGAATTGACCAAATGCATACCATGCCTGGATCAATAACAAAGCCGGATGATTCTCTTTTGCCGATACTGGTAATTTCTTCAGCCAAGTGTCAACATGGGAAACGCCTTTTAGGAATTCGGTATGTGCGTGTTTTTCAACCAGGTTTGCTGCAGATACTTCATTCCCGGCCAGGAGGTAATGCTCAATGGATTCGTCTATAAAACCTTCCATTTCAAACCAACGGGCCACCTTGAAGTGTATTTCTGAATACTCTGTTTCATTGTATCGTTTCATTAATTGATTGGACAACAATTCCTGAAATAAATGATGATACCTGAACCACACACCCTCCGTATCCAGTGGAATAACAAACAGGTTGGTTTGTATTAAGTGACGGATAAACTTATCTCCATTTACCTCAGCGGGTGAGTTATCTTTGTCAGATGTAATAAGCGTATCAATAAGATTTTCTGAAAATCTATCCAAAACTGATGTTTTCAGTAGCATCTCCTGAATTTCCGCATTTTGGGAGCTTAGGACTTCTTCCACTAAAAATTCTGATACCATTTGTAAGTCACCCCTTAAATTCTCAAAGATATTATCCATATCTTTAAGGTTCTTTAGTGTCAGGGATGCCAGCCTTAACCCAATAATCCAGCCCTCCGTTTTTTCATGAAGTGAACGTGCCGTTTTTTCATCAAGAGTGAAATCCTTCCATTTCTGAAAAAGTGAAATTATATCAGATTTTGAAAAAGCCAGCTCTTGCATTCGTACCTCATTTATCCGGTTGTTTAATCTCAATGTATTTATGGGCAGGGGAGGATCCCGTCGCGTGATCAGAACAAGATGCAGGCATTCAGGGGGGAATTGTAAAATTTCTTTGATCAGATAATGAATTTCTTCGTTACGGATCTTGTAGAAATCATCAAATACCAGAACAAAATTCTGATCAATCTGATCAAGTTCATTGATCAGGGTGTGTGAAATTACTTTGTAGGGAGGTATATCTATTGCGTTTAAGACATTGGAAATCTTTTTGAGTGATCCCGGGAAGATTTTTTCCATGGCCGCCTGAAAATAAAGAAGAAAAACACGAAGATCATTGTGTTCTTCATCCAGCGAAATCCAGGCATGAGGGGTATGGATCTGCTCCATCCATTGGCTGATCAACACGCTTTTGCCGAAACCTGCGGGAGCGGAAATAAGAGATAAGGGTTTGTCAATATTCTCTTCTAAAAAGTTGATTATGTCCTCACGCATGACATAATCATCCATCATTGGTGGCCTGTGCATTTTGGTCTGGAGGAGGGCACTGCTATGTATATCTGCTCCATCAACTTCTTGCATATCTTTTTCCAGGGCCACACTTGTGATAGAGGAACTCAGGTACATATTACCCTGGGAAATCTTGGTAATAGCCGTCAACAATTCATCGGGAACACTGTCTTTAAGTACATATCCGGATGCGCCGGCTTCAAGCATAGCCTTTACAAATCGTTTACCTGAGTGTATGGAAAGTGCCATCACTTTGCAATTTGGCTGATCCATAGAAAGGATCTGTTTAGTCGCTT
The DNA here is from genome assembly GCA_963820995.1 of uncultured Cytophagales bacterium. Classification (GTDB taxonomy): domain Bacteria; phylum Bacteroidota; class Bacteroidia; order Cytophagales; family Cyclobacteriaceae; genus JAGTVG01. The sequence continues at coordinate 50,459 of CAWGCL010000003.1, forward strand.
CTATACCATCGATGTCGGGCATGGAAATATCCATAATGACAATGTCTGGATGCAGTTTCTTTGCCATATTGATCGCTTCTTCGCCGTCTTTTGCTTCCCCTAGAATCTGAATTTCATGGTCCTTTTCAAGAATTGAACGAATTCCGGCACGGAAAACTGGATGATCATCTGCTATTAATACTTTTATCGCCATTATTTTTTATCCGTTAAGGGAAGCATTAAATCTATTACTGTTCCTTTTCCGGGAGAAGAATCAATTTGTACGGATCCGCCCAGATCCTCCATTTTCTCCAGGATACTGAACAATCCAAAACCAGTATGTTTTAATCGCAGTATTTCAGGATCGTAGTTAAAACCAATCCCATTATCTTTCACGCTTATTTTAAGGGTATCATTTATTTTTCGTATATCCAAATTTACATGAGTAGCCTCAGCATGCTTGACGATATTGATCAATAGTTCACGTATGATCCGGAAAAGTAAAACCGGAAGGTTGTCATTCATAGGTAATATGCGTTCATCACCAGTAAGTTTAATATTGATTCCATATTTATTTTCAATTTCTTCTTCTGACCAATCTGCAATGGCTGCTACCAATCCAATTTCCTTTAATTGGGGAGGACTCAGATCAAAAATGACACTTCGTGTTGCCTGTATCGCCTGGAGGATACTCTGGGATATGTTTTTTGTTTTATCAAGGATCTCTTTTTTATCCATTGAATCATTGAAGAGGCTTAATTGAATCCTGGAGGATGCCAGTAATTGTCCGACGTGATCATGCAGGTCAGTAGCAATCTGCCTGCGCTGTTTTTCTTCGGACAGGGTAAGTTCAGTAGCCAGGTCTTTAAGCCTTTGCTGATAGGCCAGAATTTTTTTCTCTGCACGTTTTCGATCTGTAATATCTCTGGCTATACAGTATATCATCCCTTTTTCTGGTAATGATGTGGCTGTCCAGGAAAAAGACTTGATTGAACCATTTTTATGAATATATCTGTTTTCAAAATCGAAGGTTTTGTAACCTTCCGATAATTTTCCCATCTCCGCAACAGTATTTTGCTGATCATCAGGATGAATGAAATTCAGAAAAGGTTTAGCCATCAACTCATCGATCGAATATCCCAGTGAATTTTCCCAGGCAGGATTTATTTGTTTGAAAAATCCTTCAAAATCCGCAATAGCAATTAAATCACTGGATAAGTTGAAGAGCCGGTTTCTTTCTTCTTCCGCTTTAATCCGGTCGGTGATATCTGTCCCGAAGGAAAGAATTCCAATGATGTCATCTCCCTCCCTTATTTCACTATTGGACCAGGAGATAATACGTTCTTCTCCACTTTTTGTCAGGATTGGATTCTCAAAAAATTCTGGAATTCGATCCTTCATAGTCCGGTAAAACTCTTCATGAACCCGGGGATATTTGACCCTTGGAACAAGGGTATCAAACCAATCTTTGTTTTGAAGTTCCTTGAGTGTGTAACCTGTCAGGCGTTCTGCGGCCGGATTGAAAAGATTAATTTTTCCGTCTTTATGCAGCCCAATGATCATCATATTAGAAGATTGTATGAGGGTATCATTAAAAATGCGTGATTTTTCTAGCGCTTTTTCTGCCTTCTTACGGGCCGTTATTTCTTCACTCATGAATGCAACATGTGTTACTCTGCCCATGTTGTCTTTGATCGGAAATCCCCGGGTTTTAATCCAGCACTTTCTTGAAACAGGATTCTTAAAATCCAATGTTTTAAGGGTGTCAATACCATTGTATTCATACTCGGGAAAGTCAACAATTTCTCCTCTAAAAGACTTTTTTATATAAGGCATGAGGCCAATCTTTTCAGCTTGAGCATCCTGTAGGACATTATATTTTTCATATAATTCGGTCAGTACATCCTTGTTGAGGGCATAGAGCTTTGCATAAGCATCATTGGATTGGAAGAGCTTCCCGTCAAGTGAGTGGATCTGAATGCTGACAGGTGATTGTTCCATCAGGTTTCGAAAACTCTCCTCAACCTTTCGTATCATATTTCCAACTTTCTTGTCTTTTGTATTTGTCGCCATCCTGATCTGATTTTTTATCAGGTTATTAAAGGTTCAAACGTAAAGGTTTTTCAGTGAAAAAATAATTTCTATTAAAGTCATCCTTCAAATAAGACCTAAATGTAGTGTTAAAATTTAAATATTAATAATGAGTACTAAGTGAATTCAGATTATTATGATTGCGCGAGTGGAATGATTTTAACAAGCCAACATTGATTTCGAACTCCTTGTGTACATCAATCATAACTGATTATTGAATAAACATTTTGGAAAGGAGATCACTTAAGGATCTACCTCCGGATAAAAAATTTGAGGATAAACAAAAGTCTGGGAAATCGGTTTTATTATTGTAAATTACATGTTGAAGTAAAACGGAAATAATAATCCTGTGACCAATATCCTTCCTTTCAGATATTTTATTCCGGTAGTTTTGGTGTTCATTACATCCTGCATTCCGCCTGTCCAGGGACCGCCACCTGATCCAAGATCATTTGACCAGCCGGATACGGATCTTCTTGATCTGGGAGGGTCACTTCCTTATTTCGAAGATTTCATGTACGCACTCCAAAAAACGCATTTAAGCTACCTGATGGAAGAAAATGGACCTTACACTGTTTTTGCACCGGTTCAGGCTTCTTTTTCGATATTCCGCGCTGAAAACATGATCCTTCATCTGGATGAATTTCCTGAGGATAAATTGGCTGATATTCTTCTCTATCATTTTATACATGGTGATTGGACTCTGGCTGATTTACCACCAGGTTATCATGCTACACTTTTGCGGGAGAGGACAACGGGCAATCCTATTGATCTTTACATAGAAAAGAATGATATTTTTCGTATTAATGGATTGAACACGATTGATGAACCAGATCTGGCAACGATAAATGGCTATATTCACAGTATCAATTCAATATTGAAAATTCCTTCTATGCTTGATCACCTTTCAAATAACAAAGAATTCTCCATGATTATTGAACTTCTTGAAAGGAATGATCTCGATCCGGATCTATTAGATCATTTAACAAATGGGGATCCTGTAACGTTTCTTGCTCCTGCAGACAAAGCCATAGAATCTTTCCTGGGAGCACATCCAAATTGGCAGACGGTTGATGATATACCATCGGATTCGCTAAATGATATCCTCAGAAATCATCTGATCATTAATCGCAATATTGTATTAAATAATATAAAGAATGACCTGATTCTGACTTCAGAATACGGTCAGGAGTTTACTGTTCATATTGATTATCCTGAATGGTCAGTCCTGGGGGCATCGAAAAAGCTGGCTACTTTGTCTACTCGGGATATCCAGGCGATTAATGGCATCATTCACCAGGTAGACCGGGTTCTATTACCTGAATAAAACGATCTTAAACCTGGTTTTGAACCAGGATCATTTCACAAAAGATCAAATGCAAGCGAAATTTGTAAAATGACGATCTAAATATCTTAAAGATAAAATTAATCATATCCATAAATTAATTCCAGCTGAAGATAGACGCTACAAAACTATTCCTAAAACAATATTCCCGCACTCAATTGAAAGGTATGCGTATTTGTCCGAATATTGCTTTTATAGCCATTAGTAATACCGATGGTATAATTCAGGTCAAAATTAAACATGGCCACATCAAACTGCGTCCCGAATCTTGCGCCGAGATTATAAAAATTAAGATCCGCCTCCTTTGGTTTGAATGTGCCCTCTTCACCAAATACATTATACCTCCCTTTTATGCTGAAACGGTTATTGAGCCCGCCATATAAAAACCATTTAAAAACAGGTGTCTTTACCGGGATATATCCAATCATCATGGGAACTTCCAATGACCTCATCTGAATATTGAAGGTTCCGTCAAAATCAAGATCGGAACTGTCAGTAAGAGAAAGTGTTATGCCGTAATCAACGAATGTCAAGCCCGTTTCAATAAAAGCCTTTCTTTTATAAACCCTGAAGCTGCCGCCCACCTGCCAGCCTACCAATACGTCGGAATCTACTTCTTCCAACTTGTATACAAATTGAGCTGTATTGATCCCACCGAAGAATTTGATGTTCATTTTTGGTTGTTGAGCCGAAGCCAGCATTGGGAAAATTAAGATGATTGCAAATAGTAATTTTTTCATGATTCTTTAGGTTTAGGCCGGGAAGAGGTATTCTTTTCCATTGAGAACAAATTTTTTATCCATAATGCGTGGCCACATGGGCTTATCCGGCAATTTATCTTTTTGCCATTTCTCATGCGTTGCCCTTAACTCTTCATAGAGCCCGGGCATTTGTTCTTTCAGATTGATTTCCTCTGATTTGTCTTTCTTCAAATCATACAGTTCCGCCCAACCATCCCGGGCACTCAGGATCAATTTGTAATCTCCACTTCGCACAGCCCAGATATGATCAGCCCGCCAGAATAGATGTTTGTGGGGTCGTTCTTTATTTTTTCCTGTAACAAAAGGCATTAGGTCCACCCCGTCATATTCCCGGTCCTGGGGAAGATTACCTCCTGCATTGATCACTGATGTTACGAAAATATCAGCGGAGGAGACCGGATATTCATAGAGTGTCCCGGCCGGTATCTTACCTTTCCACTTCATCATGAAGGGCACATTAATGCCTCCTTCAAATTGTGTGAGTTTTCCCCCTTTCAGGGGGCCGTTATCTGTAGCATGCGTATAGGAAGCGCCTCCGTTATCGCTGAGTAAATAAATAATGGTATTCTCTTCCAGGCCAAGGTCCTTGATCTTCTGATGGATACTGCCGATGGCATCGTCCAGGGCAGAAATCATGGCATAATAAACACGCTTGTTGTCATCCTCGACATGCTCATACATGCAATAGTAATCTACCGGTGCCTGAAAGGGAATATGGGGTGCGGAAAAAGTACAATAGAGGAAGAAGGGTTTTTCCTGATTTTTTTCAATAAAATCAATGGCCTTATCCCTGAAAGCGAAAGTCAGGTATTGTTCCTCCTCGATCTCTTCACCCATTTCCATTATGGCCGCTTCGCCATGCCGGCCCATATTCCATTGATATTGAGTGCTAAACGACTGATGTTCATAGTTGATTACATGACTCCAGTTCCGTTCCGGAGTATAAAGCGAAGAAGCTCCGTAAAAGCCATATTGATAATCGAATCCACGTTTCATGGGAAGGTTGTGTTTGGATATACCGAGATGCCATTTGCCGGTAATCCCTGTAGCGTAACCCATTCTTTTAAACATTTCGGCTAATGTGATCTCGGTTGGAGGAACCCCTTGTTTGTGTACCTGCCATTCTGACGGAAATGCCGGTTTTGATTCCACAACGAAGTCACCAGTATTTACTAAATATTTACCTGAGAGGTATTCAATCATGTTGGTTGGATAAAACTCCATTACCTGGGTTTCGAAACCATACCGGTTTTGTACCCTGCCCGTCAGGATGCCGGCACGGGAAGGGGCACAGGTAGGTGCCGTTACATATCCCTCATCGAAAATCACGCCTTCATAACCCAGGCGGTCAATATTTGGAGTCGAGATGTGATCAACACCATAGGCTGAAACTTCGTATTTTCCAAGATCATCAGCAAGCAGGATGATGACATTTGGTGGTTTCTGATCGCGTTCGGCAGATTCCTTTTCTGCCAGGAAGCTTTCCTTGCCCTTTTTCATGTCTTTGTCCCATTTAATCCTCCATTTCATTCGGGTAACGGATAGGGGGTAACAACCGATGAATAGGAACACAAGAGTAAATAAAAATAAGGTAGTTTTTTTCATTGCCATGATTCTTGAATTTTGGGATCGAAAATTAATATAAAATCAACACTATAGCTATAATATTGTTCAAATTTCATTGAATATTAGAATGAATAAAAAGGTGGATTGATCAACAGATAATAGAATAATATAGGTTTTATAAGTATAATCTTTAAAAATATAAAATCTTATAAAAAAACGCATAACGAAAATGCAAATCTTGGCTGGCAGGTTCAACTTTCTAATTCTTTCTTTAACCCGGCGGGCAGTTTACTATACACAAGATCGTAGGATTTTTGTATATACTTTTTCCATTCTAAAAAGCTTAAAAGATTGATATTCTCCAGCTGTACCCATTTATATCGGGCAAGGTATGGAGCTGGTATGAATCCTTTCCGTTCACATAATATATCAAAATCTTCTTCTGTTGTTTTGAAAGAGGCAGATTGAGGCAGGCTGTCAGGAGAGGTAATTAAGTATATTTTATTTCCAACATTAAAACACAAATGATCTTCCCATTTAATATCTTCAGTGGTTCCTTTAAGATCATTACAAATTTTTTGAAGGTCTTCAATGGTCATTCGGGTAAAATTTGATAATCAATTTCGAAGATATATATTTTTAAGGAATTTGAAACTGACCGTTTTGGAGATGTAATAATCAATTTCAGGTTTCCTGAAAGGCGATCCTTTGAATTCCGGATAAATTGGAATTTATGGATTAAATTTGATCTTTTTTAAACATAAGCAAATTTTTATGAAGGCAATGGTACTTACCGGCATCAGGCAAATGGAAATGATGGATTGGCCTGATCCCATGATAACAAACAATACAGATGTTCTTTTGAAACTGGAAACTATTGGCGTTTGTGGATCAGATATACATTATTATACCACCGGAAAGATTGGCAGCCAGGTAGTTCAATTTCCTTACCCGGTCGGACATGAATCGGGGGGAACCGTTGTAAAAGTAGGGGATGGGGTGACCGCGGTAAAACCAGGTGACAGAGTGGCCATAGAACCCGCCATTTCATGCGGGAAATGTGATCAATGCCTTCAGGGCCGGCCTAATACATGCCGGAATATAAAATTCCTGGGTTGTCCGGGTCAGATCGATGGTTGCCTTTCGGAATATATAGTAATGCCTGAAGAGAGCTGTTTCCCAATTCCTGACCACATGAGCTTTGCGGAAGCTGCGATTTCTGAACCCCTTGCAATTGGCGTTTATGCAGTAAGACAATCCATTCCAATGAAAGGTGCAAAAGTTGGGATCCTGGGATTCGGTCCGATCGGAATGAGCGTTCTGCTACCGGCTAAAGCTTATGGGGCTGATACCTTTTATGTGACAGATAAAATCGACGAAAGATTAAAAGTCGCTAAGGAAGTAGGAGCCTCATGGACTGGCAATCCTGATAAGATCGATGTTGCAGAAGCCATAAATAAGGAAGAAAAAATGCAACTGGACGTTGTATTTGAATGTTGTGGCCAGCAGGATGCCATAGATAATGCGCTTGAGATCCTAAAACCAGGTGGAAAGCTTATGTTGATAGGTATTCCTGAAGTCGATAAACTCTGCTTCAAAATGGATCTTATGCGCCGAAAAGAAATAACAGTGGTTAATGTAAGGCGACAGATACACAGCGTACAGGAAGCACTGGACCTGATTGCCGATGGCCGGGTGGATGTATCTAAAATGGCCACTCATAATTACAGTTTCAAGGATACCAAAGCTGCTTTCGACCTTGTTGCGGGATATGAGGATGGTGTGATGAAGGCCATGATCAATTTTTAGCCGTAGTGCCGCTGGCTTATTTTAAAGTTGTGTCGCTGGCATATTATTTCAATAATCTTTGGTTACGGATTTTTGCCTTTAATTTAGTTTCGCATTCTCGAATTTCGGAACATTGACACTTATCATGCTCATACTTGGATTATTGACTGTAGGGCCACAGAATTGAGAACGGCATTGGCCTTTCGTCGATAACTTTACGGGATGAAAAATTTCTGTAGTTTTCAAAAAAAAACTATATTTCAAAACATAAAGACTTTTTATCTGAATTTTCTTAAAACCTATAAGTGAAATTTAAAAATTCCGGATTCTGGTCAATAGTATTATTATTTGTCGTTATAAAAGTATCGATCCATCTATTGACCAATACAAATTACGAACTGCACCGGGATGCATTCCTGTATATTGCCCAGGGAGACCATCTTGACTGGGGCTTTTTGTCTGTACCCCCGCTTACTGCCTTTCTTTCAAAAATATTGCGATTGGTAATAGGTGATTCTACCTTCGCCATTAGATTATTTCCTACTCTGATAGGTGGTATTTCCATCGTTTTTGTAAATCTTATAGTAAAGGAATTGGGAGGACGAAGGTGGGCCATGATCCTTGCAAGTATAGCTTTTATCATTTCTCCGGCATTCCTGAGAAGTAATATGTTGTTTCAGCCGGTTTCACTGAACCAATTCTTCTGGCTCACTTCATTTTATCTGATCATCCGTCTCGTGAATTCTCAGGATCCCAAATATTGGTTATACCTGTCAGCCAATTTTGCCCTGGGATTTCTTGCCAAATATTCCATTGTATTTCTGGCTTTAGGTTTTCTAATAGCCATATTAATGACGCCAAACCGAAGACTGATCCTGAGCAAATACTTTTTGTATGGAATTGTAATTGGATTTTTAATCATATTGCCCAATGTTATCTGGCAGCATCAGAATAGCTGGCCGGTTCTATACCATATGGAAATGTTGAGAGCGTACCACCTGGTAAATGTGAAAATGTCAGATTTTTTTATAGCACAATTAATAATGAATCTTCCCGTCGTCTTTATCTGGCTCACTGGCTTAATGTATCTTATATTTTATCCTGGTCTTCGCAAATTCAGAATAATCGGGTATACCTTCCTGGCTGTAATAATGTTGATGATACTCACCCAGGGGAAATCTTATTATACAATAGGGCTTTATTCTACATTAATTGCCGCAGGAGCGGTTGTTTTTGAGAAATATGTGAAACGGAGAATATTAGTTTATCTGAATCTGGCATTTATGGTCCTGATTTCCTGGATGATGCTTCCTTTCAGCCTCCCGGTTTTAGGTCACGAAAAGATGCTTTCTTTTTGTCAGAAAGCGATTGAAAAAGGGATTGACATGCCAATGAAATGGGAAGATGGAAAGGTTCATGCCCTGCCACAGGATTATGCGGATATGATTGGCTGGGAAGAACTAGGTGGCAATGTTATAAAAGTCTATCAAGGTCTGCCATCAGAATCACGAAAGAACTGCTATATCTATGCTGAAAACTATGGCCAGGCTGGGGCAATCCGTTATCATGGGATGAGGCAGGGATTACCAGAGCCAATTAGTTTTCATGGCAGTTTTATTTTTTGGGCTCGCGATCAAATAAAAGACATCTCCCATCTGATTTATGTCAATTATGAAGTAGAAGGGATACGAGAATTTTTTGAAGAAATCGAAGTGTTTGAGGGTATCGTCAATCCATATTCCAGGGAAAATGGTCTTAAGATCTATCTATGCCGGAACCCAAATCAGGAATTCAAAACTCTTTATAAAGACCGAATACAAGAAGAAAGAGAGAAATTTTTGGAGAATCCGTAATTTGAGCACAATCTCAGGCTTGAAAAATGCGGTAATCATAATTTTTTGTACTATATATTCAATTATTTTTATCATTGCTTTTTTGAGTCTCTTGAGAAAATACTATATTGAGTAGTGTTTATTTCAGTCTTTTTAATTCAAATAATATTTCTTCATGTCAAAACGGAATACAATAATCCTTGGTGCTGCAGGCAGGGATTTTCATAATTTCAATACATTTTTCAAACGCAATGAAAATTACAATGTGGTTGCATTTACTGCAACCCAGATCCCTGATATCGATGGGCGTCGTTATCCTTCCGAATTAGCCGGTGAAAATTACCCAAATGGCATCCCAATATATCCGGAAGAAGATCTGCATATTTTAATAAAGAGGTTCGACGTGCAGGATTGTGTCTTTTCCTACACTGATGTATCCTATGAAAAAGTAATGTCAACTGCCTCTATTGTACAGGCAGCGGGAGCAAATTTCATGTTGCTTGGACCTGGTGAAACAATGATCAGAAGTTCCAAGCCTGTAATATCTGTTTGTGCGGTAAGAACAGGTTGTGGTAAAAGCCAAACTTCAAGACGAATAATAGAATTACTATTGCAGAAAGGTAAGAAGGTGATTGCCATCCGCCACCCCATGCCTTATGGAAATTTACTTAATCAAAAAGTACAGCGGTTTGCAGAAATTGAAGATTTGAAAAAGCAAAATTGCACAATAGAAGAGATGGAAGAATATGAGCCCCACCTAGCAAGAGGTAATGTGATTTACGCAGGCGTTGATTATGAAGCCATTCTCAGAGAAGCAGAGAATGATGAAAGAGGATGTGATGTTATTGTCTGGGATGGCGGGAACAATGACTTTCCATTTTACAAAACTGACCTAATGATCACTGTTACCGATCCACACCGTGTCGGTCATGAATTGAAATACTATCCCGGTAAAGTTAATCTGCGAATGGCGGATGTGATCATTATTAACAAGATGGACAGTGCTGATAAAAATGATATTGAACAACTTCGGAAGAATATTAACTCGATTAATTCTGAAGCCGCAGTTGTTGAAGCCAATTCACCCATTCAGGTTGATGATCCGGAAGTAATTAAAAATAAAAAGGTACTGGTTATTGAAGATGGACCTACGCTTACTCATGGAGAAATGAAGTTTGGTGCCGGGGTTGTAGCCGCCCGACAATATGGTGCCTCTGAACTAATTGATCCCAGGCCCTATCTGGTTGGAAGTCTAAAAGATACCTTTGAGAAATACCCGGATATCGGTGAAATTCTTCCTGCCATGGGATATGGGAAAAAGCAACTTCATGATTTGGAGCGTACCATCCAGAATGTGGAATGTGATGGTGTTATCATTGCCACGCCTATAGATCTAAGCAGGGAGATAAAAATAAATAAACCTTTTACGAGGGTTTATTATAGCCTGCAGGAGGTGGGGGATCCGAAACTGGATAAAATTCTGGACAACTTTTTGTCAGGAAAGTAAAATTTTTCCTAAGATCAATGCATCCCTTAACCATTCATTTTGTCTCTTAACATGACAGTAATTAAAAAAATATCAATATGAAAAATATATTATCTTTTGTTCTAGTAATTGTATTTATGGTCAGTTGTTCTAATTCTCATTCCCAGGAGGAGAAAACAGTTGAGAAATCGTTTGATGGCATTTCTTCAATAGATCTTAGCACGGCCTCAGGAGATTGTATTATTAAAAAAGGGAGTTCAGATGAGGTAAAAGTTAAGGTAACTTATACTTATGACGATGATGATTATACCCCGAAAATGGATAAAAGTGGTTCACGCTTAGGATTGGAGGAAAAATTTCATGCCAATAATACCCGGGGAAACAGCAAATGGGAACTTACCGTCCCGGATGGTTTGGAAATAGAGTTCAGCTCGGGATCCGGAGATCTTTCCCTTTCCGGATTGAGTGGTGAAATAGACTATAATTCCGGTTCGGGCGATGGTCATGTTGAGGATTTTGAGGGAGAAATGAAAGGTAATTCGGGATCCGGTGATTTTCATATTAAAAATGTTAAAGGAGAAATAAAGTTAAACTCCGGATCAGGAGACCATCAAATATCGGATAGCGACCTGGTAGCTAAGGCCAATACAGGATCCGGAGATGTTGAGGTTAATGATTCCAAAGGCGGTTACAAATTAAATACAGGCAGCGGTGATGTTGGAGCCAGTCGTGTTTCTTTATCCGAAGCAGGTAATTTTAATACGGGTTCCGGGGATGTTGAAATAGTACTTGCCATGGCTCTTGTTGAGGATATCAGTGCGAATAGCGGTTCCGGGAATGCGGTCATAGATTTCAATGGAAATAAGATAGAAGGCGAAGTGATTATGATTTGTAAGAAAAAGGGAGGAGATATTAAAGCTCCATTTAAGTTTGATAAAGAAGAAGAGATAGATCAGAATGGCGAAATTTATCTTAAGAAAACTGCCAAACTTGGGTCCAAGGATATCCTGATAGAAGTAAGTACCGGAACAGGAACTGCTGAGATCAGAAAATAGGTTTAAATTAAATAAACAAGTTAAATGGCTGGCCAGGGGGCATTAAGTTCCAGTCCCGGAATCAGGCCCTATTTGGTTAGCCATTTCTTATCTTATTCTCCTTTGTAGTTTCTTATTCTCCTTAGCCAATTCTCATTTACTTTGGCCAATTCTTATTCTCCATAAAAATCTGCTTTCACCCCTTTAACACCTGGGCTAACCTTGAAAACCGAACCAGCCAATGGATATTCTTCCCGCATCTTCTGATTATCACCACCAGCAGTAGTGATATACAAGACATCCAGGTCAGGGCCACCAAAAGCACAGGAAGTAACATTAGGTGCCGGTACTTCCACTTTACCAATCAATTCTCCCGTTTCAGGATCCCAGCGGCCAACCATATTCCCGCCCCATTGGGCAACCCATAGTTTTCCTTCGGCATCGATGGTCATCCCGTCCGGGCCACCAATACCATCAGGAATAGAAACCACGATCCTTTCATTGCTGATTTCACCCGTTTCATTATCGTAATCCCAGGCACGTACATTTCCCAATGGCGTATCTATATAATAAAGGATTTTATGATTGTTTGACCAGTTAATTCCATTGGAAACGGTAACACCTCCAAAAACTTTTCGGAATGATCCGTTTGGTTCAATCCTATACAAAGAGGCAGCTCCCTTTTTGAATTTCAGGGACATGGAACCCACCCATAACCGGCCGGCCGGATCACATTTGCCGTCATTGAACCGTATGGTATCCAGTTCTTCCAATGGATTACATATCAAATTCATTTTTTCGGTTTCGAGATCAAGGTGGAATATCCCATTTTCCAAAGCCACAATAGCACCACCGTTTTTGGAAGGAACAACAGTGCCGATACGTTCTTTTACATCGATTTCCCGGTTATTTTTCGTTTCCGGATCATAAATGTTAAGTTTCCGACCTTCAATATCAACCCACCAGAATGTATTTGTCTGATGGTTCCAGATCGCACCTTCACCCAGACTAGCAGGGATTTCCAATTCCAATTCGGCTTTATATACTTCCATTGCTTGCTCTTTTAAAAAATTATTCTCATTCGATGGTTTCTGAGTGCAATACACCATCGAAAAGATAAATAGACTATATAAAAAGATGTATTTCATGATCTTTTTTATTCATTATAGCTCCATAATAACTCAATCGTTTCACCTCCTATTTCTTCCGTATTCACATAAGCAAAACGTCCTGATCCAGGCTTTCCTTTTTCACCCCAGCCCCCAGACATGGATATTTTAAATCCCCGGTCCTTAAAATATTCTATTGCTTTATCCATATCCGGAACACTGAAACCCAGGTGCTGGAATCCTTCTCCATATTTCTTGATGTGATCTTCATAAACTGTCGGGGCTTTAAGCGGGATGCACCATTCATAGACGATATTGCCATATCTATACCATCCCAGCTTCATATCGAAATCAGCAGGTTCTTCATAATATTCTTTTCCCCAGGTCTCCCCATGGGTGATCTGCATTGCAGGGAATCCAAGGCCTTCCCAATAAGCGGATACTTTGTCTGCACTTGATTTTTTAATTGCAAAAGCAAATTGATTGAATTTCATATTAAGATCATTGTTGATTATCAAATCATCAAAATATGAAGTCGATCCATTCATGAATCCAATAACATATTTTCCTTTGGTGCCAGTCTGCATATATGTCATTCGAAGGGGCTGATTTTGGGTAATAACCTGTCCATCCTGAAGGACTTTCACGCCCAGGCTATTCAGCCTTTGCACCTCTTCAACCAAATCTACCTGCATAGGGACATCATGTAACAAGGCAAATACACCATTCCCATTATTCTTTAAAAAATCTGAAAACGCGCTATTTCCTCTTATAGGCTGTATCCATAGTATTTTGGCTCCTCCTAAAAATCCGGTATAAAGGTGAATTTCCGCTTCTGCCATATCACTTTTATATGTCAGTTTATTGAGCTTGATCCGTCCATGGTCTTCAATGGATTTGAAACCGATGTTTTTCCAACCTTCTGCAACGGCAGGCGCATCATTTACGACCCAGATTATCAGGCCAACTTCTGTATAGAATTCTTTAGGCTGGCTATATGCGGATAGGCCAATGCCTAAAAATAATAATGGAATAAATATCTTTTTAAACATGCTCTTAAATTTAATAATTGGACGACCTTAATTTACCCACATGAACCGTACATTAAAAATTATCAGGAGATAATTTTTAAAAATCAGCCTGATTCCGCAAGCAATATCTGGTGAAAGCATTGATTCTTCACATCTATTACCAAATAGTATTACCTGAGTCGATTATCGGAGCTGGTATAGGAGCTAAGGTTTCTGCATTTCCAGGGATCATCAGATAGGTCATTCCAAACATTATGCATCCCGGGTATGCTCTTTGTTGTTGAGCATATCAGTTCCTGGTATGGAACATAACAGGCCATTGGGAAGATTTGACAGAAGAGATTTTAAATTCATCGATTTTTAATATAAATTGTTGAAAAACCTGTTTATCCATGCATTTAGGATTCTTAATATTGTTTGTGGCTAAAATATTCATTCCTTCTTTGTTTGGCCCAAGTGATTCAGCAGAGGTTATCAAAGTAAAAGTTACTGGTAGTAATAATGATTATACTTTCTCTGTTACCCTAAAGACCCCGGATACCGGTTGTGATCAATATGCCAACTGGTGGGAAGTAATCAGCCCCGGGGGAGATTTGATCTATCGTCGCATATTAGGACATAGTCATGTTAATGAACAGCCTTTCACACGTTCTGGAGGAGCTGTCCGCATCTCTGCTGATCAGGAAGTGATAATTCGGACCCATATGAATAACACAGGTTATGTTAGCAATGCAATGAAAGGATCTGTTTCAAAAGGCTTCAAGCCACTTAAACTGGACAGGGATTTTGCCATAGACCTTGAAACTTCAGAACCCCAACCATCAGGTTGTGCTTTTTAAATAATATCAAATGAAAATCAGAAGTATTTTTCCCGCCATTTTTTTAATTGCCTTATTGGCTTCATGTAATCAGGAGATTGAGCAGGCTGAATGGCCCAGCTTTGATTTTCAACCTAATATTTTATGGATCACCTGTGAAGATATGAGTCCTCGTTTAGGTTGCTATGATGATCCTATCGCCAGGACACCCACTATAGATAAACTGGCCTCACAAGGTATAAGATATACTAATGCTTATTCTATCTCGGGAGTATGTGCCCCAAGCCGGTCGGCCCTGATCACGGGAATGTATCCTACAACCATAGGATCAATGCATATGCGGACTATGACCCGTACTTCTGCTATTGATAAGATCACAGACCCGGAATTGCTGGCTATTCCCACTTATGAAGCGGTACCGCCTCCTGAAGTCAAGTGTTTTACGGAGTATCTTAGGGCCAAAGGTTATTATTGCTCGAACAATTCCAAAGAAGATTATCAATTCAAACGACCCATAACCGCCTGGGATGAGAGCAGCCAAAAAGCGCATTGGAAGAATCGCAGGCCCGGTCAACCCTTTTTCTCTGTATTCAATTTTACGGTAACCCATGAATCGCAAGTTTGGTCAAGGGCTGGCGATACCCTGATTACTGATCCAAACAAGGTGGTTGTGCCTCCATATTATCCGGATAGTCCGGTTATACGAAGGGACATTGCCAGGCATTATGATAATATCGCATTAATGGATGCACAGGTAAATGATATACTTAGTCAGCTAAAAGCGGATGGCCTGGAAGACAGCACTATTATTTTCTTTTTCAGCGATCACGGGGATGGACTTCCACGGGCAAAAAGGTGGATCTACGATTCAGGGATCAAAGTACCACTTATTATCAAATACCCGGGCATTTGGCAAGCAGGAAATGTTACCGATGAGCTGGTTAGTTTCATAGATTTCGCACCAACAGTACTTTCATTAGCAGAAATTGAGGTACCTGATCACCTGCAGGGGCAAGCTTTTGCCGGTTCTCAAAGGGATGAACCCAGGGATTATATTTATGCTGCCAAAGACAGGATGGACCCTGCCATGGATAACCGGCGTGCAGTACGTGACAAAAGGTATAAATACATCAGGAATTATATGCCGGACCGGCCTTATGTTCAGTTTCTGCCCTACCGGGACCAGATGGCCCTGATGCAGGAATTGTTCAGATATGAAAAGGAAGGAAAACTTGATCCGGTCCAGGCTTTGTGGTTTCAGAAAACCAAACCCATTGAGGAATTGTATGATACCTGGGAGGACCCTTATGAAGTGAATAACCTGGCCAGTGATCCAAGATCTCATGATATTCTGGAACGCTTAAGGGATGTACATCTTAAATGGAAAGAAGATACTAAGGATTGGGGACTCATTCCGGAGACAGAGTTGATCAAAGAGTTGTGGCCTCCCGATGGCATTCAGCCCGGCACCGCAGATCCGGAATTCAATATCAAAGAAGATGCAGATCCTGGAAAACTGTTGGTTTCACTATCCTGCGCTACACCAGGATCTTCGATAGCCTATATGCTCGATGATTCGGAACACTGGTTATTATACTCAAAACCATTTGAAGTCAGCACTGAAGTCAAAGTGTCCGCGCAGGCCATCAGGATTGGATACAAGCCCAGCGGAATAGTGATAAAGGATCCGGAGAATAAAGTAGGGCAACTGGTAAATTGGCACATGCACATATGTATTGTTAATTGACAATGTTATATTGCGGAAATTTATAAATATCTCCACAGTGTTATTTTTGCCTTTTTTAGAAAATTTAAATACAATATCCTTAACTTTCCTTATTATTCTGATTATCCTTAATTTCGAGGACTATGACCAACCTAACCGCCAACTTGCTGCGATAATGTTTACTGACATTGTCGGGTATACCAGAATGATGGGGAAAGATTCCGAGAAAGCGCTTAGTCTGGTCCATCAAAAATAAAGAAATTCAGAAATCACTTGTTGAGAACATAATGGAAAGTGGCTTAAGGAAATGGGTGACGGGGCGCTAGCCCAATTTTCTACAGCAATAGATGCTGTTAATTGTGCCATTGAGATCCAGAAGAAGGCCGGAGAAGAATTTGACGGAGAGCTGAGGATTGGAATTCACCTTGGGGATATCACTTTTGAAGACAATGATGTGTATGGAGATGGAGTAAATGTTGCTTCAAGGCTGGAATCCATCACTGTCCCAGGAGGGATATATATATCAGATTCAGTAGAAAAAGCCATAAGGGGCTACAGATGTTAAGACTACCTTAATTGGGGAAAAGAACTTGAAAAATGTTGATTATAGCGTCAGGATATTTGCCTTGCAAGGAACGGGACTTCCGACTTGCTGATATCGAAGAAAAGCCACAAATATCAGAAGAAATTTTATCGGAACTCAAACGCCGCGGTGTATTTCGTGTTGCTACGGTCTATTTGGCCTTGTCATTTTCTATTGATACTATTGATTGACAGAGTACAGCCCATGTTTGGATATCCTGATTGGATGAATACCATCATATATATCGCCCTGGCTTTATTTTATTCTCCTGGCAATATATTTCGCATGGAATTATGAGAAGAGCCCGGAAGGTTTCGTGCGAACGACCTCAAAGCAATCCATGGAGAATCCACTTAAGCCAAGTCAACGGAAACCTTTAACCAGTCGTTTTATAATTGCAGGGCTTTTGGCTGTGATCCTGTTTATGTACGTTTATCCCGATTACCTTACTGGAAATTCGACGATCAAAGAAAGCATACCGCAATTCAGGAAGAAGTCCATAGCCGTCTTACCCTTTAAAAATTTAAGTAACAGCGATGAAAACCTGTATTTTTCCGATGGTGTAATGGAGGCCATCCTCAATAATCTGTCAATGATCCGGGATTTAAAGGTTGTTTCCCGTACTTCGGTGGAAAAATACAGGGATCAGAATATTGGGATTAAGGAGATTGCCCGGGAACTGGAAGTGGCCAATATATTGGAAGGAAGTGTGCAAAGAGTGGGAGAGGATGTAAGAATTACAGTGCAGCTAATATCTGCTGAAAATGATGAACACATATGGGCTAACAATTATGACCGCCAATTAACAGATATATTTGAAATTCAAAGTGAGATAGCCCAGACTATTGCTGAAAATCTTGAGGTGATCATGACCATGGAAGAGCAAGAATTGATACTGAATGCGCCAACTTCAAATATGAAGGCTTATGAATTATTTCTAAAAACTGTTTATAAGGAAGCAAATTCTGAAGAAGAGGTTTTAAATGCAATTGAAATGATTGATCAGGTAATTGATCTTGATCCTGAATTTGCGCTTGCATATGCAATAAAGGGAAAATTGTGTGCAGGATTAGCTTTTTATGGTTATTCAAGAACCATATGGTACGATTCAGCTATGACCTTGTTAAATATAGCAATTACTAAAAATCCGAGAGAATGGCAGCCTTATTTTGGCAAAGGCTTGATACATGGTGTTGTCCATAACGAAAGTGAAGCTTTAAAGAATTTGAGAAAGACCATTGAATTAAATCCAAACAATCCCAGGGCTCATCAATTGATTGGGGAAATATGCTTTGAGACAGAAAAATTATAATGAGGCTATAGAAAGCCTTCTAAAATCAGCTTCCTTGATCGGAAAAGAAAATGACCAGTCAGAGCAAAATTTGCGGTTTGGTTATTTCCTTACCAATCTCGATTTTGAGCAATCCTGTGACAGCTTCAAGAAATTCTATGATTCTAATCCTGAGGATTACAACGTTATTCAAGCAACTGGTTAATTGTGCTCGTTATTATAATGATCATGAAAATGCTCTTAAATATGCCAAGGAAATGATCCGGCTAAGACCTGATTTAATAAATGCTAAAAACACCCTGGCCTATTCTTACTTATGTTTAAAGCAATTTGACGAAGCTGAAAAATATTATCGTGAAATGACGAGCACGTCAGATCAGTTTGAAAGTCGATTACATGATCTACCCTTTCGCCCACAGGTTGGGATATGCTATGTTAATGAATGGTAAAGAGGAAGGGTTATCAATTATGGAAGCTTACAGAGATACATTAATATCTACTATCCAAAGGAAGGAAATTAAAACCTATGGCATGGGTGAATATTATGATCTGGGAACCATTTATGCCTCCTTAAATAATAAAGGGCAGGCCATCGAATGGTTAAGAAAGGCTAAAGATAAGGAAATGGAAGGTGCATTTTTCAGAATGGATTATCTGAACGCCGATCCTATGCTGGATAACCTCGGCAAGAACCGGAATTTCAGAAGATGTTAGCGGATAAGATGGAAGAAAGTGAAAGAGTAAGGCAAATTTTTTACGAGAAACTAGCCCTGTATCACGCTAATAATGAATTGAAGTGGTTATCCCGCAGGTAAAGAAAAGGCCTTTTAAGGCTTTTCGCATTAATAATTATTTTCCCTTTCTCATAATCCCTGATCTTAGCCTTCAGAAAATCGTAAAAAGGTTCGCAGAACTCCTTTCGTTTCAGTCCGTATTCCACAATGGTCTTCAGGTAATCAAGTTTATTACCAATGTCATACCGGACCCCTTCTATGATAGAGGCCATAACGGGTTCCCTTTTTGTCAGGTACATCAGGGCATCGGTCAACTGGATCTCATTATTCTTGCCCCTTGGTGTATTTTCAAGAGCCTTGTAGATATCAGGCGTGAGGATATACCTTCCGGCTATTGCCAGGTCGGAGGGAGCTTCATCAATGCCAGGTTTTTCAACAAACTCACTGATATCCAGGATCGTATCACTAATTTTTTTACCGCCAACGATCCCGTATCTTGAGACTTTATCTTTTGGTACCCGTTCTACGGCCACAATTGAGCTTCGGTACTGGGCGTAAGCATCAATAAGCTGTTGGGTTACAGGCATAACCGAATCTATAATGGTATCGCCCAGCAAAACAGCAAATGGCTCATTGCCGGTATGAAACCTGGCGTAATATATGGCGTCGCCCAGTCCGTTGATTTCTTTTTGCCGGATATAGTGAATATTAGCCATTTCAGCGAGATGCCGGATTTCATTAAACAATCCGTTTTTATCATCTTCTTCCAGCCTGGCTTCCAGTTCCGGGTTTCTGTCAAAATGATCTTCAATAGCCCGCTTTGCCTTTTCCTGATATGATCAGAATATCCTCTATACCGGAATCAACCGCTTCCTGTACAACGAACTGGATCGTAGGTGTATCAATAATAGGAAGCATTTCCTTGGGCTGGGCCTTGGTCGCTGGAAGGAATCTCGTCCCTAATCCGGCTGCGGGTATTACTGCTTTCTTAATCATCTTAAAAAATATGTGGTTTAATTACTCTTGCATTTATTGCTTTCAATTCTATAATGAGTTTTTTCAGCATATCGTCATCTTTATATATGCCAATGATTGATCCTCCGGAACCTGTAAATTTGGCTGAGGCACCGCATTTCCGTGCGGTTTGAACCAGTTCCAGGTTGCTGTCGCTTATATTCATCGCCTTTTGCCGCTCATCGAAATTTTCATTCATCAACTCAGAGAGTCGCTTATAATCACGCTTCATAATCACCTCTTTGCCCTCTTCCGCCAAAGCGGCAATTCTGTTTAAAGAATTTAATGCTCTTTCATCTCCCTTCTCATACCTGGCCTTCAAATCGTTAAAAATCGCTCCTGAGACTTTTCCAAGATTTGTTTTATAGGCGATATAGAGCCTGGGCAATAACCTGGGATCCAGTTTTTCATATTTGCCAAATCCCTTTTTCTCAAGGTTTTTGCGTTCGAAATCCATATACACACAGCCTTCATATACCTGGATTACCCTGTCCTGGAGGCCTGCGTTTATACCCAGTTCCTCCACCTCAGTTGCCAGGATGATACTCGGTAATAATTCTTCAGGGATGGATACATTGTAAAATGACATTAAGGCCCTGAAGGTGGCAGTTATGATAGCAGATGATCCGGCCAATCCTACTTGTCGTGGAATGGAGGAATGATACCGTACCGTAAAATTTTTTCCGTTTAATTTGATATCGTTCTCCAAACAATACTCCGCAAATTTTTTAATTGAAGCCTTTACCAGTCTGGATGCCCCATAATAACCGGTCAAATTTACTGATTCAACAAGGTCATGGATATTTTTGTAGATATTCAAATCCTGGTCTATCGGTTCGATATGTAACTCCGGAGTCTCGTATAGTGAAATATGAGCTCCGAAGTTCCTGACTATGATTGATATGGTTTTACCAAAATATCCGTCTGAAGGATTTCCCAGCAGACCTGCACGTGCAAATGCTCTTGTTTCAATGATCATCCGCGGGGATTTTTTATTATTTTCTCAATAATGCTTCAGCTTCTTTGTTAAAGCTTAAAGTTGTTTGTGGGAATGGGATATTTATTCCTTCCTTATCAAAGGTCACTTTGATTTTTTCCTGAAGATCGAAAAACACAGTCCAATACTCCGGATTATTGACCCATACCCTTAATGAAATGATCACTGCACTATCTGCCATAGACAACACAACAACTTGAGGTTCCGGTTCATTTAAGATCATGCTATTGGAAGCTATTATATCCGAGATCACTTTCTTGGCTTTGGAAATATCGTCTTCATAGCCTATGGAAGCATCTATCACCAGGCGCCTGGTATCCTGGGCAGAAAAATTGACAATGGTAGAAGCAGCCAATTGACCGTTTGGGATATATACGACCTGGTTATCAGGCGAATGAAGTACCGTATTAAAGATTCCGATCTGGTAAACGGTTCCCATCTCGCCCGCTGCTTTAATGAAATGGCCCTTCTCAAATGGTTTAACAGTTAATAAGATCACTCCCCCGGCGAAATTGGCCAGACTGCCTTGTAGTGCCAGGCCAATGGCAAGACCAGCTGAACCGAGGATGGCAAGAAAAGACGATGTGGCCACACCTAAAATTCCGATGATAGGGATCAATACCATCACCTTTAAGGTTATGTTAATCAACATGGTCAGGAAAGGACGAAGAGATTCATCCATCTCTCTTTTCTTCATTATTTTATTCAGGAAACTAGTAAATCTATTAATGATCCAGAATCCCACAATAAGCAATACTATAGCAAGCATAAATTTGCCGCCAAATTGAATCAACATGTCCTGGGTGGAGTCCCAGTATTGTTCCAGTTTGCTCAATTCAAGTTCTTCCATAACAGTGTCAATATTTAGGTTTTAAGGTTAATTGTTAATTAAATCGATCTTGCGAAAATACTGCCTTAATTATAATCAAACAATTAATAAATAGGTTTACTTGCTGGAATTAATGAACTATATTTCGTTTTTGATAATAAGATGCAAATGTCATTCTTTGACGATATATCCGGGAAATTATTTCCTGCCAATAAAAAGGTAGGTATTCATGAAGTGCTTACCAGGGATCAGAAGTTTATGAAATCAAGTATATGGAATGGACCAAGGGGGAAGCATTCAAAAATCTGAAAAAAGATCTGCTGAAATCATGGGAATTGAAATTAAAGGAATTGGACCCACCTCTGGATATGATGACCTATACTTCGGATTATGCCAATGGGTTTACACTATATCCTGATTCCGGAGGAGATAGTTATTCCCTCAGCCATTTAATGGAGTATTTAAAGGAAAAATTAATGGATGCTTCTTACCGGCCAGTGCATTTAGTTCGAAAAATGGATGAGAAAAATGAAGTTATCGAAACCCTTGAGAAATATTACTTAAAGCCTCCTCTTTCAAACGAGGTACCGATTAACCAGATGTACGGAAATGTTGAAATTGAAGTGTTAAAACACAGTAAGGAAGAGAAAAGATTAAAGTTCCTGGTTTCTGTTTATTCAGACAGAAATTATACAAAACCATGGGAAATAAATGAATTAATGTATTTTTTATTTGAAGATTGATATTGATTCATAATTTTTAAACCCTTCGAACGTATATTAATTAGATGAAAAACATGAGAGCCATGAAAAGATATATTTTACTAAGCATTTTAATGACAATCTTTTTCCTGAATGCCTCCGGCCAGGGTTTTATGAAAACTTCACTGGAGATCACCATCCGCGACCGTTTAGGTAATACTGTTGAAGGAGTTAAGGTGAAATTGTATAAAACATATGAAGATTTTCAAAGTGACATCGACTTCATTCAGGAACCTATGGAGACAAATGCAAAAGGAAAAGTTGTTTTTAAGGATCTGGAATCCATACCTTATTATATTAGCGCGGTAAAGGGCGATAACAATAATTACGGGGATGGGGAGATGGTTGATACCCTGATAGGCAACCGGAAAAACAAAGTCACTATTATCATTCGTTAGCGAAATTGTAAAATACTTCTGTTTTGACGTGGTCCGCAAAAAACTCTGAAAATAGTCCGGGATTCTGATTTTTTTATCGATGAGCAATCAATAATGGGATCCTCTGGTTTTCAATGATCCGCCTGGCCACACTGGGAATGATCAGGTTTGAGATGGTGCTTCTTCCATAAGCTCCCATTGTGACCAGTGGATTTTCCACGCTTTCCGCAAAATTCAATATTTCTTTTGAAGTGCTATAACCAGTTAATAATTGCAATCCCACATTTCTAAAATGTTCCTTTACCAGTTCCATGAGTAATTTTTCATTGCTTATCTCTTCATCAGCACTTGGTGAAACGGTAAGAATGGTGGTTACTTTATCCTTTACAGCAAAATCAAAAAGGTTGCTGAAGGCCCGGATGGCAAAAACAGAAGATTCTTTTCCATCGTAGGTCAGGATAATATTTTTAATTGGCTGTATATTTTCCGGCAGGATCATAACAGGACAACGGCTTCCTTTCAGGATCTGATATAATAGGGAGGTGTCTTTCTTCCCGGTTACGTGATTGAAGAAGATTTCATAACTGAGGATGAGCAAATCAGCGTAGGTTGTTTGCTTGATCAACTCATGAGCTGTGATCTTGAAATTATTGTAGATCTGATACCTGATCTTGGCATTTTTCACACCCTTTTCAAAAGACGAAATAACCTCGGCTTTTTTACTGTCTTCCTCAGACAAATGATCAATATCCCCGGGGTGGTTATCGACCATGGAAGCTGTTTTTACAAAGCCACTTACCTTAGTGGTATATGCCAGATCTTTTACCACGAAGGCAATAAACAGGTGATCCGACAATTTTGGCAAAAAATCGTTGGCTACCGTAACGATGTCGTCTACAAATGATGATTTTTCTTCTAATGCAACTAATATTTTTGCCATTTCCTTCTTCCTAAATTTTCAACTTGCAGGTCCAGACCGGTCTTTTGGCATGATTTACAATATCTTCCGCAATGCTCCCACTGAGCAAATGCATCAGGCCCGTTCTCCCATGAGTTGCGAGAGCGATCATGTCTGCTCCAATATCCTCACAGAAATATATGATGCCATCTTCCTCGATGTAATCATTGTATATATTCAGCGAGTAATTGTTGATATTGTATTTTTCAACAAATGCTTCCATCCCTTTTAAAATAGTCCGGTTTGATTCGAAGTTATTGGGGGTATTTATTTTTACAAGGTGAAGTTTAGCCTTAAAAATATCCTGAAGTTTAGATAATTCTTCTACTACATGTGTCTGGTCCCCTTCAAAATTGGAAGCAAAGGCGATATTGTGAATTTTTGTGTAGTCACGTTTCTTTTTGATCGTAATTACCGGGCATTTTGCATGTCGCACTACCTTCTCGGTGTTTGAACCTATGAGAATCTCTTCTAATCCGGTGGCACCTTTTGTGCCCATAATCACAAGGTTCACATTCTCCTGTTCTATTTTTTCCGCAATAACAAAATAGGGATTGCCTACCTCTACCACTTGTGTGATCTTTACCGATCCCAGGTCCAGTTTCAGGGTCATAGCCCGGATTTCGTCCTTTGCCCGGTTCAATAAATTGTTAATGAATGACTCATCCAAATTATCCAGAGGAGGTTCTGCACCCCCGATAACATTCATTCCGCCTCCCCATACTGAAGATAATCCAGGAAAATCGACAACGTTGATTAGAATAATCTCAGCCGTACTCTTTAAGGCAATCTGATATGCAAAATCGAGTGCATATCCGGCCTGCTCAGAAAAATCAGTTGGAACTAAGATCTTTTTCACTGTATTAGAATTTATAGGCAGGAATAAACGCACCTGTCCTGTTTTGGTGCAAATTAAGGAATATCACTAAAATTATGTAATGATGGCTATCAGCGCAAAATATGATTTATGTCATATGCATCGGCTGACCCAAAAACTAAATTCCGTAGAAGTCTGCTTCTTTTACAAGTCCTTGAGGATCAAGTACTTTTATTTTCTTTCCCTGAAGCGAAATCAATTCCTGGTTTTTGAATTCAGAGAGCAGCCTGATCACAGTTTCGGTAGCGGTTCCGATAATATTGGCAAGGTCCTCGCGGGAAAGAGCAATGTCAATTAAGGTACTGTTCTCTTCACCTTCCATTCCGTAAGATTCTTTAAGCATCAGTAAAGTGGCAGCAAGCCTTTCCCTGACTGATTTTTGTGCAATAGTTACCAGCTTCTGTTCCATGATGCCAAGGTCATCGCATAATTTCTGCATCATGCGCTTAAAAAACCGTGGATTGTTGTTCAGTATGTTTAAAAAATCAGCTTTTGGAATGTAACAAATAGCTCCCTCTTCAATTACAGTTGCTGAGGCATTATAGAACTCTTCTGAAATCAAAGCACGGTATCCAATGAAATCACCTGCTTTAGCCAGGTTTAGTATTTGTTCCTTGCCATCTGAAGTGATCTTGTATACTTTAACCTTCCCTGAATTCAGGCAGAATAAACCCATTGGACGGGTTCCTTCATAATAAAGCGTCTGCCCCTTTTTATACATGATACAAGACTTATGTATGTCCAGGGATTCAAGATCGTCCTGATTAAGATCGGAAAAAAGCGAATCTTTTTTACTGGCGCAAAAAGCGCAGTTTATTTTGATGTTCTTTTTTGTAGCCAAGTTCTTACTGATTTTTCCGCAAATCTACACACTATTCAGCTAGTTTCCAATAAGTTATACAGCCTTAATTTAAATTATCAGGATTAGTTTAAATGAGCCTTAATTTGCGTTTATTTTACAATCCAGTTTTAAAATTAATCATATTATTAATATAATAATAACTGTTTTATTAGAATTTTTGTTTCAAGGAAAATTAATCAGAGTAAACTGAATTTTTTATTATATCAACATTCCTATCCCAAACAATAGGGTAAAAATCAAACTGGAAATGGCCATTTTTTTCAGACTGGGATCTAGCCCAGATGCAGATCTTTTATTTTGCACATCGATCCCATTCTGAATAAATAAAGGTAAGCTGAGGATAAACAAAAATTGGAATGGAGAATCATATAAAATGAGCCCATATATCACAGCAAGTGCAAATCCTGTTCCCAACAGAAACCAGTGGTATACTACAGCCTTTTTCCTGCCTAGTCGGACCGGGATTGACTTTTTACCGGCCAGCGCATCGGATTCAATATCCCGGATGTTATTTACATTAAGTACGGCTGTGGCAAATAAGCCGGAAGTTAAGGCGGGCAGAATATGATAATAATTCAGATACCCTGTAAACAGAAAGCATGTGCCCAATACACCTACCAGTCCGAAAAACAGCAGTACAAACAAGTCGCCTAATCCGGCATAGCCGTAAGGATTTTTACCCATTGTATATCCCATTGCCGCCAGAATGGCAGCGATGCCGAGTAAAAGGAAAATAAAGAACGTGGAGTTCATGTTCGTAATAGCAATAAACAGGAGCAAAGTGCCGGAAACTAAAGATAGAACAGCCGTAATTAATATGGCTGTTTTCATCGAGCTGGCTGAAATAATCCCTGATTGTACGCTCCGCTTGGGTCCTTCCCTTTGGGTACTGTCTGCCCCATGTAATGAATCACCATAATCATTTGCAAGATTTGAAAGGATTTGCAGGAATATTGTAGTAATTGAAGCGAGAATAAATATTGAAGAGTTGAAAAGACCTTCATCTGCAGCTAGAAAAGAACCCATTGTGATACTGGCTAAGGCCAGTGGAAGTGTTCGCAAGCGTATGGCCTGCATCCAGGCCCTAAACTTTGAAGATGAATTCATCGATCCATGATCGGGATGAAGTGTATTATCCAGCGAGATTTGCCTTTCGTGCTTTTGTTCGCTTATCATGGTAATAAACAACCTGTCTGGCTTATCCAGGACAGGTTGCGCATCAGTAATTCCTGCTATTTTATTTTTGCAATAATATCATCTGAGAGTGGTTCCACTTTTGAAGGATAAAATGCCACGAGCTCTCCTTTTTCGTTCACAAGGTATTTGCAGAAGTTCCAACCAGGTGCTTCATTGTTCCATCCGTTGTATTTTTCTTCTGATAACCAATGATATAAGGGGGCCATGTCATCCCCTTTAACAGAGATCTTTTCAAACATCTGAAAGGTAACGCCGTAGTTTTCTGAGCAGAAAAGTGCAATCTCATCGTTTGTGCCAGGTTCCTGTTTTCCAAAATTATTAGCTGGAAATCCCAGTATAGTCACTTTGTTCCCATAAAGCTCATGCAATTTTTGCAGATCTTCATATTGAGGTGTATACCCACATTTAGAAGCTACATTGACAATTAATAATTTTTTGCCTTTATAGGTACTGAAATCGATAGTGGAACCATCAATTGACTTCATTTTAAAATCATAAATGCTTTCAGGCACATCGCCGGTCATATCTAGGCCGGTAAAGGATAATTGAAGTGCTGCAATAACAATCAGACTGAATATTAATTTTTTCATAGTTTTTATTTTTTACATTCTTTTGGGGACATCAATACCTAATAAACTCATACCGTGCTTTATTGTTTTCGCTGTCTGACTGGAAAGAGCCACACGGAAATTTCGTCTATCTATATTCCTTTCTTTAAAGATAGAAACTTCTGTATAAAAACGGTTATAATTTTTCGCCAATTCAAAACAATAATTTGCGACAACAGATGGGGCAAAGTTATCGGCTGCCTCCATCAAATCTTTTTTGTATTCATTTAAATTTGCGATCAGATCCCTTTCTGTTTCATGCAAATTCCATTCAACGTTCACATACGACTGATGATGGTCTATCTTTAATTCATCTGCTTTCCTCAGGATAGCTGCTATCCTGGCATATGTATACTGAATGAATGGTCCGGTGTGACCCTGAAATTGTATGGAATCTTCAGGGTTGAACATCATTCTTTTTTTCGGGTCGATCTTCAATAGAAAATATTTCAATGCCCCAAGCGCCAGAGTACTATATAGTTGCTCCGCCTCTTCCTCGGAGAAATCATCGATCTTTCCTAATTCAGCTGTTTTAATTCTTGCTGTTTCCACCATTTCCTGTACCAGATCGTCTGCATCTACAACTGTCCCTTCACGGGATTTCATTTTTCCACTGGGTAGGTCTACCATACCATAGCTTAGGTGATGCAATCCTTCTGCATATGGCCGCCCCAGTTTTTTCAGGATCATAAATAATACATCGAAATGATAATCCTGTTCATTTCCAACAACATATATGGATTGATCGAATCCTGTATCCTGGTATTTCAGGTCAGCGGTTCCCAGATCCTGCGTCATGTATACAGATGTCCCATCAGACCTTAGCAGGAGTTTTTCATCAAGACCTTCATCGCTCAGGTCAACCCATACCGAACCGTCAGGTTTTTTATAAAACAATCCTTTTTCAAGCCCTTCAGATACAATGTTCCTTCCGAGTAAATAGGTGTCTGATTCGTAATAAGTCTTGTTAAAATCTACACCTATAGTTCTGTAAGTAGAATCGAATCCATCATATACCCATCCATTCATTTTTTTCCATAGATCGCGTACTTCAGGGTCTTTGTTTTCCCACTTGATCAAAAATTCCTGCGCTTCCATCATCAGTGGCGCCTTTTTGTCAGCCTCATCCTTTGATAACCCATCCTGTACCAGTTGCTCTATTTGTTGCTTATATTCCCCGTCGAACATCACATAATATTTCCCAACAAGGTGATCTCCTTTTATACCTGAACTATCCGGCGTTTCGCCATTGCCAAAATTCTTATAGGCGACCATGGATTTACATATATGGATACCCCTGTCATTGACCAGGGTTACTTTTTCAACATTATTACCAGATGCTTTTAATATTTCTGAGACAGAATATCCCAGGAAATTATTTCGTAAATGACCAAGATGCAAAGGTTTGTTGGTATTCGGACTTGAATATTCAACTATTACCTTTTGGTTGTTCTTTTCGATCTGCCTCCAGGGTGGATTGCTGAAATCAAAATTAAAAGATTCAAGCCAGGTCTTATCATTGATGACCAAATTTAAAAATCCTTTTACAACGTTGAAGGAACTTACTATGTCTGATGATTCCTTAAGGAAGGATCCCAGAAGCTCGCCTGTCTCTTCCGGTCTTTTTTTTGTAATTTTTAAAAAGGGAAATACAATAAAGGTATGGCTTCCTTCAAACTCTTTATTGGTTGGCTGCAATTTAATATCAGCCGCTTGTATCTCATGATTAAATAATTCTTTGAAAGCTTCAGAAATTGAAGTCCAAAGAATGGAATCTATATTCATTATCTGTAAGAATCGTTAAGTCTATAAACCTGATAAATCCGATATCGGATTATTCGGGCAGCAAATTTCGCAAAAAATATTTAATTTACTCTAATTAATTGCCCTTGTGGGGTATTATTTTTTTTGAGGCCTCCAGAAGGTCTTTAACTATGAAATCAGTTTTTACTTCAGGTTTTTCATTTCCTATAAAAATGGTCTGGATGCCGAGTTTTACTGCCGGAAGGAGGTCTCTTTCATTGTTCCCGACCATCCAGGAAGCGTTTGGATCAATATCAAACCTTGCCAAAGCTTTTTCAAACATTAGTGAATCAGGTTTTCTGAGCAGAGAGTTTGAAAAAGCAGGATAGTATGAGGCATAATAGATCTTATCGATCAGGTGATTGGTTTCCTCCATCATATAGGAATGGCATCTTTTAACATCCTCTTCCGTAAATAAACCCCTTGTAATACCTGCCTGGTTGGTTACAACAACTAATATATAGCCATTTTTGTGGAGGATGTTCAGAGCTTCTATTACACCCGGGATTATCTTGAAATCCTCAATTTTGAAAGTATATGTTCCTCGTTCTTCATTGATAACGCCATCGCGGTCAAGAAATACACATTTGTTCATTACCCCATTTCAATTTTGATATCCTTGCTTACCGGATGACTTACACAAGTAAGGATATAACCATCTTCGAGTTCTTCTTCAGAAAGCCCTTCAGGATCCTCCATTTTTACCTGACCGGAAAGTAATTTACCCCTGCAGCTGGTACATATCCCACTCTGACAGGAGAAGGGCATATTGACATCCGCATCCAGGGCTGTCTCCAGGATAAATTCATTGTTTCTTACAATCACTTCATGTTCTTCATTATCTACTATAATAGTGACTGTGCTTTTGGACGATTCATTTTCCGTAGCAGCTGGTTCAACGGCCTTACTGGAAATTGGTTCAGAGCTGTAGAAACTTTCTTTATGCCGGTTTATCTTATCTACCTTCAGTAGGTCTAGTGTTGATTCCACTGTTTCCATCATTCCATGGGGGCCACAGGTAAAAACAGAGACTTTATCCGTACTGATCTGTGATTGGTTAAAGAGGTCTATAATCTGTTCTTTACTTACCCTTCCTTTCATTCCATCCCAATCTGCCGATGGCTGTGACAGAACGTGGCTAAAACTGATACGGTCAGGATATTTAAGCTTAAACTCCTCCAATAAGTCTTTATAGATGATTGAATTTTCATTGCGGTTTTGATAGATCAGATGGATTTTTGATTTTGGTTCTTTAAGCAGGGCAGATTTCATAATTGACATAAGGGGGGTTATTCCACTTCCACCTGCAAATAAAACAAAATCACGTTCATTTGCCTCATTAAACTCTGTAGTAAAACCTCCTTTAGGCTCCATGATCTTTATCTCATCTCCCGGCTTCAATTGTTCCACGAGATATTTTGAAACCTTGCCATTATCGATTTTTTTTACAGTAACACTTAACTCTTCGTCATGGTGTGGGGATGAACTTAATGAATAAGATCTTCGGACTTCTTCTCCATCCAGATTAAGGATTAGGGTAAGATATTGCCCTGGGAGGTATTTGATTTCATTCCCGGGATTAGAAAAAACGATGGATATTGCATCATCTGTTTCTTTAATGATCTTCTTTATGGTCAGGCTATGATACACTGCTCCGGACGATCCTTTCTTCGGGTCATTTTTGATCTTTCTTTTAAATAAACTAATTGCCATCTTTTAAATTTTAAAGCAAATTGATGAATGACCCGATAGGCCGTTTTTGTTCCTGAATTTCTCAATAATATTCTTTGATCCTGCAAATTTATAATTTCTCAATATTAATATACTCCTCTTTTTGCAGAGATATTGAAAAGATTATAACCTGATTGATTGAAAAATGTTGGTTTTTGGAAATTAATAACGAGTTTTTTTTTGTAATTGATACCTTTACACTTTCAAATTTTGATATTATGAATAATTCAGAACTTCTTTCCATATCGCCGGTTGATGGCCGGTATCATAAAGTAACAAAAGTCCTCGCGCCCTATTATTCGGAATTGGGATTATTTAAATACAGGATTCAGGTTGAAATCGAATACTTTATTCACCTTGTAATGTTGCCAATACCTCAGCTGGAAAAATTTGATCATGGATTATTTGAGTCTCTACGTTCCATTTATCTTGATTTTGAAGAGACTGGGGGCGTTAGGATCAAGGAAATCGAAAAAGTTACCAACCATGATGTAAAGGCGGTTGAATACTATATAAAGGAGGAATTCGATAAACTGGGCCTTTCTGAGTTCAAGGAGTTTATCCATTTTGGTCTTACTTCTCAGGACATTAATAATACCGCCACCCCTTTGCTAATAAGGGATGGTTTTGAAAATGAGATATTGCCAAAACTGGATGCTTTGATCCATCTGCTTTGGGAAATTAGTAAGCAATGGGAAAATGTTCCAATGCTGGCCAGGACCCATGGCCAGCCCGCTTCACCAACAAGACTGGGTAAGGAAATACTGGTTTTTCATCAACGCCTGATAAAACAGATTGAGTTATTGGCGCAGGTGCCTCATACAGCAAAATTTGGAAGTGCAACAGGAAACTTTAATGCACATTATGCAGCATATCCTCAAATCGACTGGCACAGTTTTGCCGATGAATTTATTCATGGTCTGGGATTGGCCCGTTCGTTTCCAACCACTCAGATTGAACATTACGACAATATAGCTGCCTTTTGTGATGGGATGCGAAGGATCAATACCATTCTTCTTGATTTTGCCAGGGACATATGGCATTATATTTCTATTGAATATTTTAAACAGAAGATCTCGAAGAATGAGGTAGGTTCTTCTACCATGCCCCATAAAGTGAATCCAATCGATTTTGAGAATGCTGAGGGAAACCTGGGTTATGCCAATGCATCCTTCGAATTTTTTGCATCAAAGCTACCGGTCTCAAGATTACAACGCGATCTGACTGATTCAACTGTATTGCGTAACATCGGCGTACCATTGGCTCATAGTTTTATTGCTTATAATTCCTTAATCAAAGGAATTAACAAACTGGAGCTAAATCAGGCAAAACTGAACGAAGACCTTGAGAATAATTGGGTGATCATAGGGGAAGGGATCCAGACCATTTTAAGAAGGGAGGGATACCCGGAACCGTTCGAAGCGGTTAAGGCCCTCACCAGGAAAAACGAAAAGGTCACACAGGAGACCATTGCTGAGTTTATTGAAGGGCTGGAGGTTAGTGAAGCCGTTAAAACAGAATTAAAGGCCTTGTCTCCAAGCAATTACATTGGAAAATAGGTTTTGTTGCCGGGCAATCCTATCTCAAACAAAACTTTGGGCTAAGCAATTATTCCGGTCGGCAGGCTTGGTCACAGAGTGATTAGGTTTCAATACAGGTCTTTAAGCAAAGCAATTGTATTGGTCAGCGGGCCTATCATCAAGGAATGGAATCGGGGGATAGATTTTCTGGGCCAGCGGCAACCATTTCGGTTTAATATCCCTATCCAGGTTAGATGACGCTACTCAACCTACAAAATCACCATACTGGTATCGGCACTGTTTGTATTTTTTTTTCAGCCTTATCTGCCAACCTGGTCCATTTTTGAAGAAGAGAACTGTTTTTACACCAAAATTATGCATAAACCTGCTGAACCCGTTTTTGTTGGGGGGTATCTTTTCCGGTACGATCAGAAATTCAAATCCAAATTTCTTAGTGACTTCCTCGAAGCACTTGTTCCCGGTCAATGTGCCTTTCGAATCGCTCCGAACAATATAACGGATATTTTTCTTTTTAGGACCTTCTTTTTTGGCATCCGGCCTTGCCTTGGGATTCGTAGCCTGAGTAGATAAGATCTCTCCATTTTCCGAAATAGATTGTCCAAAACCTTTAAGGCATAGTAGGATCAATCCCATAAAAAACACTAGAGAATATAATAGCCGCATTCCCGGGTCTCGCTTTTTTACAAAGGTAGGGAATCAAAGATATTATCAAATCTTTCGATCAGGATTCTGACTCAGGATCATATAGGCTCTCATTTTGTTCAAAATCGTAAAGTGTTAACAAACGGAGGTTATAATAGGCTGACCAGAAGCTTCTTAATGAGGCGATATAGGCCCTTTTAGCATCATCCTTATCCCTCAGGGCGAGGTTCATATCAGTAATGCTTATTTTACCAATCAAATATCGATTTTTTGCAATGTTATATCTCTTATCAGCAATTTCATCAGCCTTCTGTGAGATAACAACCTGATCCTTTAGCATTTTAAATTGTTTTACCTGGGTGAATATTTCTTCATCAAAGTTAATTTCTTCAAGCTGTATGGTATATTCCTCAAGTTTCAGGCTTGCCTCTGCCGTTTTTACCCTTGACTTTTGCCTGCCCCAATCCACAATCGGTATCTGGAAGCCGATGCGTACCTGAGTTCCATTTACTGTGTTTGTATACATGTCAGGAAAGCCTGAAGTAGAGTATCCTGACAAGCCATACCCTGCTTCAAGCATGGCATTTAATCCGGTTTCTCCTCTGGCCTGTGCCACATCCCTTTCTGCTTCCAATTGTCGTCTTATAAATCCCACAGCATCGGGCCTGTTCTTTCTGGCAATGTCTATTGCAGCATTTTCATTGACATTAAAATTGGGGATAAAATCAGGTAATTCTAATGTTACATTTTCAATGTATGTTATTCCCACAAAAGTTTTCAGCCTCAATCCTGAAGTTTCAAGGTCGACCAATGCCTGAGCTACCTGTTGACGCGAGTTCATCACATTGAGTTCAAGGTCCAGCAGTTCATTCTCGGCGATCCTACCCAGGTTATACCGGCCTTGTCCGATTTTGTAAATGGTATCATTATTAGCCAGGTTTTTCTGTGCAATTTCCAGGCTGATCTGGGCCAGCAATAAATCAAAAAACCGGTTAGTGGCAATCAGGGATATATTTTCAAGATCTTCCACGAATTCTCTCTTTGATTCTTCGAAACGTAGAGGCTCTATCCTTTTATCCCATTTAAGATCGTTGAAGAAAAACAGAGGTTGCTCCAATCCAATACCCACTGGTACACCGCTATAAATTTTTTCATCGGTTTCAAAATTATCAAACCTGTTTACACCGGTTGACAGCATAAACCGGGTTCCGGTAACTGCCAATGATTGTTCCAGCCGGAGATTTACATTTGAATTATTCTGGTTTACCAATCTGAAATCATAGGATCCATCAGGTTGCCTGACCTCATCATACCTTCTCTGCCAGCTTGGAAATACACCGTCAAGTGATAACTGGGGATTATAGTTTGATTTGAATACACGGTACTGCCAGTATCTGTTTTCTTTTCGTACAGATGCCTGAAGGGCCCAAATTGACCTGTTCCTGGCAAGACTTACTATTTCTTTCAGGTCAAAGGATTCAGTTGTTATCAATAATGTGTCCTGTCCATAGCTAATGACCGAAATACAGGAAAAAGCAAATACAAAAAATAAAGATTTAATATTACTCATAACGTAAAGAAGTTATAGGATCCTGTTCTGCAGCTCTTCGTGCCGGGGTAATTCCAAAAATCAGTCCGACCGTTGCAGCAACTCCAAATGAAACAATGATTGAAAATGTGGTAACGATAGTGGGAATGTCCGCGATATTGGAGATGATAAGGGCCATGATAACGCCAAGAATTACTCCAATTATCCCTCCAGTGATGCTGATCATTACAGCTTCAAGAAGGAACTGCTGTACGATATCGATTTTTTTCGCACCTACAGCTAGTCTGAGACCAATTTCCTTAATCCTTTCCAGGACGGAAGCCAGCATAATGTTCATTATGCCTATGCCTCCGACTACAAGGGATATTCCTGCAATCGCACCTAATACTATGTTAAAAATGTTTTTTGTCCGTTGTTGTTGTTTCAGTAACATTTCAGGGATGGTGATCTCATAATCTACTACCTCATAATGTCTCCGTTTCAGCATCCTCGATATTATTTCTGCAGTAGTTTCAAGTTGGTCAGTTTCTTCAACCTGTACTGTTAAACGGTCAATCTGATGATAATTTACCGCCTTTTCATCATCTGCATCATCTTCTCCGCCCCCTCCAATGATAATCATTCTTCCACGGCTGAATCCAGATCCGCCGGTTAACATGTTTCCGGTAACAAGATCTCTGTTTTCATAGCGGATTAGAATGGATTGAATGGGTGTGTATACATCCATATTGAAATTGCGAATGCCGAGGTTTTCTATACTTTTTTCAGAAATATATCTTTCTTCAAGAACCCCAACGACCTCAAGCCACTGACTCCCACATTTAATGGTCTTGCCAATAGGATCTTCAGTTGAGAAAAACTTGGTGCTCACAGCTTTACCAATGATACACACCGGTGATCCCAGTAAAATCTGTTCAGGTGTGAACATTTTTCCATCGGACAGATTAAAACTGGTAAGATCAAAATAAGTGGGTGTAACCCCCACCAGTTTGGTAGATCTTCTGATCCCTTTTTTAATTATATAAGTGTCAATTATTATTTCGGGGCTATTTTCCTGAATGGTTGGAATTATATCAATAATAGCCTGGGCGTCGCGCATGGTTAAACCAGGTGAAAATTTCTTCTTTTCCTTTTCTGAATCATCAGAAGATTCAGCAAGATTTTTTTCCTCCTGTTCAACGATTGGCTCGATTACTATATTATTTACACCTACAAGCCTGATCTGTTCCAGGATTTCCTGTTGTGCTCCATTCCCGATTGCCAGCATGGCAATTACAGCACCTACCCCAAAAATTATTCCAAGAGCTGTTAATATGGAGCGCAGCTTATTGGATATTACTGCGTCAAATGCCACATAAAAATTGGCTGATAATCTTTCCCACATAAGATTAATTTAAAATAAAAGTTTAACTACTCTGACCTGAACTTTCCTTTGAATTCTCTGCAGGAGATTCTTTCTTTTGTTCCGGTTCTTGACCTTTCTGAGTTTTTTCCTTATTTCCTTCTAGCTTTTGTACACCCTCAGTTGTATCAGCGGATTTAGCACTTTCCTGACCTCCCTGACCTCCCGGACTCATCCTTCTCGTTCCCCCAGGGCCACCTCCGTCCGCCGGAACGGTTATTTTTCTTCCATCCGGCAATGTGATCACCCGCTCTTTTGGTTGTTCTTGAACCTTTGGTTCTTCCTGTATGTTCCGCTTACCATCCAATTCAGGTAACAATGCGATTGGTTCGTCTTCCATTCCACCTGGAACTGATAGATAAACCCTGTCGCCATCCTCAAGACCAAGTTCAACAACAGCTTCATTATTATTTGTGCCACCTAACTGAACTTCCTGCTTAACTTTCTTAATACCTTTTCTTACAAAAACAAAAGATATAGAATCATCCTTACTATGCAGGCACTCTAGTGGGATGAACAAAGCAGAATCCAGTACGCTGGTAATGATCCGGTTGCTCGTCGTCATGGAAGGCTTAAGCATTTCATCGGTTCCCTGTATCTCTATTATCGCCTCAAATACCTTGGCGTCTGAATTAGGCCTTTGCTCACCTACATTTGCTACGTTGGTAACTAATCCCTTAAGTTTCTTTTCAGGAAAGGCGTCCAGTCCAATTTCCACCTTCTGTCCTGAAATGATCTTTCTGACATCCACTTCATTGATGTATGTTTTGGAGACCATAGTGGTAAGGTCTGGCAAGGTAGCAACAGTAGGATCCCAGGAATTGATCTGTGAACCTGCTTTGATTGCCTTTCCATCCCATCCCTTTGCGTAGATCACCATACCGTCTTCAGGAGCAAATACCGTAAATGAATTAGCCAGTTCCATCATGCTGTTTAATTCTCTTTGGCTCTTCCTCAGTTCCGCAGCAACATCAGCCATTTTTGCTTTATTCTGTTGAAACTTAATGATGTAATTGTCTTTAGCCTGTTGGAAATTCCGCTTAGCCTTTTCCCAGTTAATTTCGTTCTGCTTAACTGTGGCAGGGGGCTCATAGGCTGATTGTTCAAGTACCAGCTCAGCTTCCTGTACTGAGTATTCGAGGTTGATCAATTCATCTCTTGCCTGCCGCATTTGCAGGGCTGTATCCAGTTGTGTCTGAATAAATTGCGATTGGGCTTGCTCCAACTCGATCTGCTGGTCCTGGAGTTTGGTGTTAAATTCTGATCGGTCAAGATTGGCGATCCATTCCCCCTTCTTAACCACGGTTCCTTCCGGTACGATGTCGTTGATAGTGACATTATAGATCCGGTGTTCACGAAGACGCGTAGGCCCCTGTATTTTTACAGAATTTTTGGCTTCAAGCTCTCCCGTTGTCATAATGTCAACCACGAATTTTCCTGACTTAACAGGTAAAAAGACTTCGTTAACCTCAGATTTGCCAGCCCCCTTAAAGGTAAAAAACAAAACTACAACCACAACCACGGCGCCGATAATAATCAATGAATACTTTTTCATATCTAAAACAATTTAAAAACAAGTATTTATGTCCTTATAATATAATGACAGTATCAATGTGTTAAGATACATCTCAATTTTGAAGAAAATCTATTTTTAAATGTTAAGGCATTAATTTATTAAACTAATTTACGACTCTTATTAAAAATATTGAACGAAAATTATTTATTAGGTATAATTTTGAGATGCCCGGTAATATTCAGGATAGTTCTTCGCTTAGGATGAAATAAGGCAAAAGATATTTTATTGTTTCCTTGAGTTGGAAGCTGTTTGGTTAATATTGATATTTTACAATACTTAGATGAAACATATTATAAGCTGGATCATAAAAAATATACCAAGAACGGTATTGCAAAGGTTCAGCCATTTTTTTCTAAGAATTATTCAGATATTTTATCTTGGGAATAATGTTGAATGCCCGGTTTGTTGCAGGAAGTATCGCAAAATGTTGCCGTACGGAAGAAACCCAGCCAGAGAAAATGCTTTATGTCCTAATTGTCTTGCACTTGAAAGACATCGATTATTATGGCTTTTCCTGAAAGAGAAAACGGGCTTTTTCAGTAATAAGATAAAATTTTTGCACATTGCCCCTGAACTTTGTTTTATCCATCGCTTTGAAGCATTGCCTAACCTGGATTACACGAGTGCAGATATAGAATCACCCCTGGCCAAAGTTAAGATGGACATCCATAATATCCCTTTTAAAGAAAATACTTTTGATGCAGCTATGTGTAATCATGTGCTGGAACACGTGGAGGACGATATACAGGCTATGGAAGAGATCTGCAGAGTATTAAAACCAGGAGGGTGGGCAATATTACAAGTCCCTTTTATGGGTAAGAACCTGAAAAAAACATTTGAAGATCCCTCAGTAACCACGCCTTTGGAAAGGGAAAAAGTCTTTGGTCAAAGGGATCATGTCAGGATCTATGGGCTGGATTATGCTGACAGATTAAGATCAGCCGGGTTTGACGTTCAGGAAAACAATTATGTGATGGAACTTTCCGATGAAGAAGTCAGAAAATATGCCCTCCCCTCTGATGAGATTATTTATTTTTGTAAAAAACCGGCCTGATATTTTTCTTCAAGTTAGCGAGGAGTCTTAAAATGAAGTTTGGTTTCTCAAACATCAGAAAGTTTAAGATGCTTCCTGCCATTTCAGGCGTTCTCAGATATCCAAATGATTTGTGCGGATTTTCATGGTTGTTGACCTTATAATTATTATCAACCACTATGTTTTTAACTTGAATGCCGTGCCGGTTTTGCCTAAACTTATCAGTCAAATTATATACAAGGGCTATTTTATCTTCCAGGTCGGAATAATTCATCCATAGTTTATACACATTAGGAGGGGTTTTTAGTTGGACAGGTGAAATGTGATTTAAATTGCTCTCCGCTGCGATCTTTGCGCGAATTACAGGCAAACCCAAGGGTGATCCCATTGTGATAAAAGTATTGATATTCACTTCAGGTATTTTATAAGAAAGCACATCGTAAGCGATTATTG
This sequence comes from uncultured Cytophagales bacterium, assembly GCA_963820995.1. Lineage (GTDB taxonomy): Bacteria > Bacteroidota > Bacteroidia > Cytophagales > Cyclobacteriaceae > JAGTVG01. The sequence continues at coordinate 89,843 of CAWGCL010000003.1, forward strand.
ATCCCATGGAATGGCCAATTAATAATATTTCATCATCAGCATATTTCTTTATGATCTTTGCTGCTCTATCCCTGATGATATCTCCTGCCCTGCAATTTACGTCCTCTTCCTCTTCACATTCCTTTGCATAATAACCATCCAATTCTTTGAAATAGGTTCGAATTATGTTATCGCTTATAAATCCGAAATTCATTGTCAGGTCATCATTCAGAAAAATCTTATCCAATTGCTCTTCCAGAATATCAAGTATTTTTTGTCGGATCGGATGTAGTCCCGGTATATGGTCGTGTGGAGAAGGAGTATAAATCTCTTCAATGAACAGTGGGTGGTCAGGATCATTTTCTAGAGTATTGAGTGGTTCATCATAAAATACATCCGCCCAATATACCAGCTCAAATTGAAAGTCCTTCGTATAATTCAGGTATTTCTTCAAACCTTCTTCAATAGACTGTTTCCACCATCCCTCCAGAATTTTTTTGGAGGGTTTATTTCCGAGTCCGTGGATTCCAATAATAATTTTTCCCATAACGATTATATCCCCCAATCTTCGGGAAATTATCCTTCCAATCAGGTATAATTCCTCAATTTACGAACATCTTACTGATGTAGATATTAAATTTAAACAACACTGGGTAAATAATTCATTTTCCTGATGAAAACATATTTTCACGGATTGAAATTATATCATGTTGGGCTGACAATACTCTTCATGTTATTTGTTTTTACCCCCGGTGTATCCCAGATTCCCGAACATCAGAATTCCGATAATTTCAGCTTGATAACTTTAAAGTATTCAAATTCATCCGGTGAACTCGGGATTACGGATTTTGAATACAACGCACTTGGGCAGCTGACTATATCCAGATGGAAAAACCTGGCAGGGGATAGAAGTTCCATAAACCGGTATGAATTAAATAATAAGGGCGAAATTATTAAAAAAAACAGGGTTTTCAGTGATTCTATTTCTACTAAGCAAACCTTTGAATATAACCTGTGTGGCAAGATATTAAAAGAAACGTTTTCGCGTTCGGATGGAATTACCGGTGAGGTCATATACTCATATAATGTACATGGAAAGCTTGCATCGGCGACATGTAAACAAATGAATGGCTGGTTTACAGGGAATATTGAATATTTTTATAATTCCTATGATGTATTGGATGAGGCTTTAATCAAAAAGGATGATAAGCCTGTTGGAATTATCAGTTATCAATATGATATCAATGGCAACCTTATACTGGAGAAATGGGATTTCAACGGGACATGGGAGCAATTATTTATTTATGAATATATAGCGGTGCCTGATACGGTTTATACATCCTCAAATCCTTTCATAGTTAAATCAGGATATTACCGTATTGAGAATGAATATTATTCCTATGAAGGCGGCAGCGAAGGGCCTTCAAGCTACGAGTACTCAGGGAATAAGCTGATAAAGAAAATCTTTCAGCGTTCGGATGGGCTGACCACCGAGACTAGTTACCAATATGACGTATCTGGTATATTATTGAGTTCAACGCGTAACTATTCTGATGGAAAATCAGCGGAGTTTTACTATACCTTTAATGATAATGGCCAAATGACAAGGCGTTGGTTCAAGCGTTCTGACGGACTTGAAGGAGAGGAGAGGTTTATCTATGACGCCGAAGGAAGTTTGATCATGGCCCAGTATCAGAAAATGGATGCCTGGCTGACTGGTACAATAGCCCTCAGTCATGATTCAAGCGGATTACCGATAAAGGGATATTTCAAAGGGGATGAGAACTTCGATGCGGATGTTTATTTTTTCTATGATGACTATAAGAACCTGGTGAAAATTCGATGGGATTTTTCATTTGGAAAAAGTCAGACCTACACCTTTCAGTATAAAGCTATTTATATCGAAGACTTCGACAATGATGAGCCACCTCAGTAAATTACAAATTTCATTCTCGTATTTCCTAATAAATCCGATGTTCTAATTGCATCCTTGCTTAAAACATGTCTAGATTCACTTTTATATTTCCAAATAATCCATGATTATTCAAAAGGGGCAAAATTAAGGCGCTCTCTGGGCTTATTTTCACATCGAATTGAAAGAAATCAAATAAAAAATCCCAACATTTCTGAAGGGATTTGAAGGGTAATAAATTTTTATTTATACTCATTTGGACATTAAAACTCAATTACCTTAAATACATTATCTTATATTATTTATCGATGATTTTGAAGTATCCTGTTTTACCTTCAGTATATTGGACACCATAGTGAATTGTCTGTTTTCTTGTAGTATTTTTAGGTAGTCATCCTCTTCCACTTCTTCTTTTACTCCCCATGGATTTTTTAATACAACATATACAATTCCATCCTGTTCATAAGTTCCAAGCACAGTGTATGTGTGACCTGTGACTATGTTTCCAATAGTTTGTGCAGAGCCAAATACGGGAACAAAAAATAATCCGCTTATCATAATTGCGGCTGCGATATTTCTAAAAGTATTCTTCATGACTTAAAAAATTTAGTTAGTTATAGCGATAATATTCCAATTGCTGTGCCAAACTTTATAAATCATTGAAAACCAGAAGGATAACAATGTGATTTGCTCAAAACTGTACAATAGATTAACACATTTATTTGAGATTGTAATATAATTGGACACAAATTCTGAGAAAATTAGCTAGATTCATAATCCTCATTGCCCACTACAATAAGTGTTCGAAAGTGTACAGTATTCTTTAATATTGTCTATAGCAAGCTAGACCTAAATAGGACTTGCAAATGTTTCATGTTGAATCATTAAGAAAATTACCTGCTAAGGATCAATTGAACCGATCTTTACAATTTTAGATCTTGGAAATATTAAATGTATACAGCAAGTATTAGACCTTGATTTCTATATTTTTAGCTCCTAATAATTTAGTAATTTTATAATTCCTGAATTAAGGTATTTAAGGATCCGGTGTCGCACTAAATCCTTAAGTATAATTAGCGCAAAGGCCTTAGCTCGATCTTTCGGAACTCCACTTCGGATCCTTCCGCCTGGACGGCAATCTGGCCCCTTTGGGCAGTGCAATCATATCCATAGTTAACCATGTCACCATTCACCCAGACTTTGATTTCAGCGCCCATGCATTCTATGATCATACTGTTCCACTCACCAACTGGATTTTCTGATCCGTCAGTAAGGTTGGGGATCCTGCGTTTCTTGCCCTCAGTTATGCCCCACTCTTCCTTCGGGCCCCTTCTTTGTTCCATATCCGGGACAGTAATATCCTCTACAATACACCAGAAATCTCCTGCATTTTCGTGCATCATCTGTACTTCCATGGATTTGGGAAACATTTTGTATAAAGCCCTTGGAGTCGAAGCATGTACCAGTACCCCGCAATTTCCAGGTTTTGCCGCAAAGCGGTATTCAACTTCCAATCGGTAATCCATATATACCTGGTCGGTGATCAAATGACCTCCAGGAGTACCTAAGCTTACAAGCATTCCATCCCTTACGATAAATGGCAGTATGGCATCCGGGTCATTATCCATGTCCGGCACGTCGGCATGCCAGCCGGTCAGGTCTTTCCCATTGAAGAGGGAAATGGTTTGAGATCTAACTGCTGAAAGGGATAAAGCAAGAAAAATGATCGATATTGTAAAAAGTCTGAAAATTCTCATTTCATTATTATCTTTAAATATTGAGGAATTCTACATATGTGATCGCCATAAAAACAGCATTTCATATAAAGGTGAAAATTAGCGATCAGAATTGCAATTAAAAAAAGTATAATTCATTGAGGATTTATAATTTACTTCACCAGCCTCCTGTCCACTCTGAAAACTGAAAGTAGCCTTGGATCGTTACGTCTGTCTGGAATATCTGTCTTTTGAATCGATGGGGCATACCCTAGATTAACTTTTAACTTATTATCATTCCATAAAGTGAGCGGGTCAATCACAATCCAGTCACAACTCATAGAAGAATAGCTGGGCCAGAAATAGCCGGTATATATCAGTTCATTATTTACCACAATCCCGTATGCTACGCCATGAACAGAATGATCCATATTTTCAATTTTATTTATGGCATTTTCTGAAATGGTAAAAAAATATTCATCCGGATTATAGGTAAGCAGATCAGCATATTCTAAAAATGCACTGGCTTCAGTTATTACTGATTCTTCGTCAATTTGAAAATAATGTTCTCCGGTTGTTTCAAAGGACTCGAGAAGATAAAACTCCACCTTTCCCTGACTTGTAAGGAAGTCTTCTTTTTGACCACAATTGTTCAGTATAAATAGAAGAATTGAACAAAATGTAAAGAGAGATAACCTTTGATTCATGGCATTGGGTTAAAAAGTTAATAATATGACACTTTTAGCAACAAATTGGTTGGATAAAAAAGGGAAAGACGATTAAAATGCCCTTTTCTGTAAAAACAAAAATAAGAGTTCTATATAAATCCGGAGCGGATACTTATGAGAATTTTTAGTGGATTTTTAAACGGTTATCGATTTTGTATAGAGGATGATTATTATCTTTAATTTGCTAAATTTAATTGAATCCGGACTGTATGAACCGAATATTTTCTTAATTTCAAATCCTAAAATAAATCCCATGAAGAATAATAGAAGAAATTTTTTAAAGAATTCCCTGATTGCAGGTTCTGTTCTTGCGACAGCTGGATGTACTGCTCCTGTGAGCGAAGAAAAAAGTTCGGCAAATAAAAAAGAGATAAGGCGTAATCCAATAGGGGTCTCTACTTATTCATTCTGGCAATTCAACGGACCAAAAGAAGAAACACCCATTGAATATTGTATTGATCAGGCTGCCAGGCTCGGATTTGACGGCATTGAGCTTTTGCTCGTTCAGATGACCTCAGAGGAGAAACCTTATCTGAATAACCTTAAAAAGCAGGCTTTCCATGCCGGATTGGACCTTATGGGGTTTTCCACGCATCAAGGGTATGTTTTTCCGGAAAAGGAAAAAAGAGATGAAGAGATCAAGAAGACCATCCGCCAGATCGAGTTGGCCTATGAGCTGGGCATTCCTACCATGAGACTTAATACCGGACGATGGGGCACTTCCGGATCATTTGATGAATTAATGGCCAACCGGGGCATTGAACCTGTATTGAAAGGTTATACTGAAGAAGATGGATTCAAGTGGGTGATTGATTCCATTGAACAGTGTATTCCAGTCGCTGAGAAATGTGGCGTAGTACTTGGCCTTGAAAACCACTGGGGACTGGGACGGACAGCAGCAGGTGTCCAGAGAATTGTCAGGGACGTTGATTCTCCCTGGCTGATGGTTACCCTGGATACAGGAAACTTCCTGGAGGATCCATATGATCAGCTGGAAATGCTCGCCGGACAAGCCATTCTGATGCAAGCCAAAACCTATTATGGCGGAGGCAAGTGGTATACCCTGGATCTTGATTATCCAAGAATCGGAGAGATTATGCGGAAGGCGGGATATAAAGGATATATTTCACTTGAATTTGAAGGCAACGAAGATCCTCTGGTGGCTGTTCCACAGAGTCTTGAAGTGTTGAGGAACGCTTTCTATTACGAATTATAAGGAATAAACCGGGCATGGAGTTGGATATTTATTCTTTTGACCTGGCATTAAGATACCCTTTTGCCATATCGCGCCACACATATCAGTCTATGCGATCTGTTATAGTTGAATTGCGTGAGGGCAGGTATTCAGGATATGGAGAGGCTACAACAAATCCTTACTATAATATAACCGAGGAAAACCTGATTAGTTCGTTTGAAAAAGCAAGTGCCTTTCTCAAAGATTACAGGTTCTCAAATCCGGAAAAGCTCTGGTCCGATATTCATACCGTGCTGAGTGAAAATACATTTGCACAGTCAGCTATCGATTGTGCTGCACACGACCTCTATTTTAAAATGAAAGGGAAATCCTTCATGTCTCAGTGGGGGATAACATACCAAAAATTTCCATACACCAGTTATACGCTTGGAATGGGGACAATAAAGGAATTGAAAAAGAAAATAAGGGACTTCCCCTGGCCTGTTTATAAATTAAAGGTTTCGGGCAAAAACGACGCCGAAATTGTCAAGGAACTCCGCAAAATCACCGGAGCTTCAATTTGTGTGGATGCAAATTGTGCCTGGCAAGTTGATGAGTCAATTAAAATAGCAGAGGATCTGGGGAAATGGAATGTGGAATTTATTGAACAGCCTTTTAACGCAGATCAGCTTCAGGAGTCCCGAAAATTGACAATAGATAGTCCATTACCAGTAATAGCAGATGAAAGTTGCCGGAGAATTGAAGATATTGAAAAATGTTCGGGCAATTTTGACGGGATCAATATTAAACTTGCCAAATGCGGGGGGCTTACGCCGGCGCTTAATATGATAAAAATGGCCAGGGAGGCTGGGCTCGATGTTATGATAGGTTGTATGACCGAATCAACTGTAGGAATATCTGCTGCAGTACAATTACTGCCTTTCGTTGATTATGCTGACCTTGATGGCCCTCTTCTGTTATCAGAGGATGTGGCAACCGGGTTGACTTATCGAAATGGATCTGTTAAACCAGGTAAAGGTAAGGGACTGGGATTTGATTTTAAGGCAAAGAAATTTTCAACTTCTTTACCTGAATAATCTTTATTGAAAGAATACAAAGTTAAAAATAAGTCGAGTCTGAAAGATAATAGTGTAGCTACAGGAAATCTGATTTGCCTGAGGATTTTAAAGCTAAGATCTAGTGTTATGAGAAAGAATTACCTGATAGCGGTTTTTGTTTTGATCCTGATTTCATGTACAAACCAAGAAGCGAAGGATCCATTGAGAGAAATAATAAACTCGCTTCATGGGAAATATAGTGAAGTATTGGCTAACAGACAAGATTATGGACTTCAGGTATTATATACCCAAATTGACAGAGATCAGAATAATAATCCTCACTGGCGCACATGGTCTTACAATGTCGATTCCAGTGTCTATTTCTATCCGGCAAGTACCATAAAGCTTCCAGTCGCCTTGCTGGCCCTGGAAAAGATCAATGAACTCAACATACCAGGTTTAAGCAGTGATTCTGAAATGTTAACCGACAGTGCGTATTCAAGTCAGACAAAAGTCTTATTTGACAGCACATCAGAATCCCTGAAGCCATCTATAGCTCATTATATAAAGAAGATCTTTCTGGTAAGCGACAATGATGCATTTAACAGATTGTACGAATTTCTTGGGCAGGAATATATAAATAAGGCCCTAGTCGAAAAAGGATTTCGGAATTCAGGAATCGTGCATCGCTTATCCATTTTCCTTTCACCTGAAGAAAACCGGCATACCAATCCTATACGATTTTATAATCATGACACCTTAGTGTACCGGCAGGCTCAACAGCTTGGGGCCCCTTTATTCAGGGGAAGAAAAGGTGTAAAACTGGGGAAAGGATATATGAATGGCGACAGTCTGGTACAGGAACCTATGGACTTCTCAGGTAAGAATTTCATGTCTTTGCAAGATCTGCATAATATCCTGATTGAGACTGTTTTCCCGGGACAACTTAATGGAGAGCCCTTGTTTAACCTTACGGAGGAAGATTATAAACTATTATATACGTATATGAGTATGTATCCTGCTGAGAGCACCTACCCTCATTATGGGGATAAGTATGATGATAATTATTGCAAGTTTATCATGTACGGTGATTATTCCGAACCCATCCCCAGGAATATACGCTTGTTTAACAAGGTCGGGCTGGCTTATGGATATGTTATCGATGTGGCATATGTTGTTGATCTTGAAAAAAAGATTGAATTTCTTGTAAGCGCTGTTATAGATGTTAACCTGAACCAGGTCTATATGGATGATAATTATGCTTATGATTCCCTTGCTTTTCCCTTTTTTGCTGATTTAGGGAAAGCAGTCTATAGTTATGAATTAAACAGGGACAGATTATACCAACCCGATCTTAAAAGATTTAAATTTGAGTACTGATTTAATTTTTATCATATGGTTAAGATTAATGTCTTGAGGAAATTGGTTTTCATACTTTTTTTATTTCTTCTATCCTGTTCTGATGAAAAGCCTGGAATTGATGATATACTCCTATCTGTAAAAGAGCACTTCGTTCCTGATTCCCGGGTGGGAATTTTTGATGTTACAGGGACTAAAACTGGAGATTTACTTCAATTAGAGGGAGAAACCGACAATCAAAATGCTTTACAGGCTGTACTCGACAGTCTTGCCCGGTTTCATATATCATTTGAGAATAATGTGGAGATGTTGCCACAGGAACAGTTAGAGGGCAGATACCGAGCCTTGGTAAATATTTCGGCATGTAATATAAGGAAAGAGCCCCGGCATTCTTCTGAACTGGTTACGCAAAGTATATTGGGAACCCCAGTCAAAGTATTAAAGGAAAAAGGAGACTGGTACCTTATTCAAACCCCCGACCAATACCTGGGATGGGTAGACGGAGGTGGTATTGAATTACTTTCCAAAAAAAGTTCTGATGATTATTTTGGGAGGAATAAGATAATTTTTACCGGAATCTATGGATTTTCTTACCAGAAACCGGAAGAAGTTTCAACAACAATATCAGACCTTACATCCGGGAATATGCTGTTTCTGGAAGAAATACTTAATTCTTATTACAAAGTATCCTATCCTGACGGGCGAATTGGATATATTAAGAAATCTGAATCAGAACCTTTCGATATTTGGCTGGGTGAAAATGAATTTGATCCCGAAAAATTAACATCCAGGGCATTTAGTATGCTGGGTGTTCCTTACTTATGGGGAGGGACCTCATCAAAGGGCATGGATTGTAGTGGTTTTACTAAAACCGTTTATCTTATGAATGGCTACGTGCTTCCGCGCGACGCGTCTCAGCAGGAGAATATTGGCACCCTTGTCGATGATAAAAAAGCCTTTGAGAAGCTTCAGAAGGGGGATTTGCTATTTTTTGGCAGAAGCGCCACAGATTCTACCCGGGAAAGCGTAGTCCATGTTGGCATGTGGATCGGCGATATGAAATTTATACATGCTTCAGGCGATATTCATGTGAGCAGCATGGATCCTGATTCTGATATTTTTGATGAATATAACCTGGATAGATATCTGCGGACAAAGCGATTGGTGGGATCTGAAGATGAAGACAATTTGACGATAGGAAAACGATATTTTTCCATATGGAATATAAACTATTGATTGAAGTAATATTATCTAAATATCTGTATATCAGGCATTTTAAAAAACATTAAAAAAGTGCAATTTTCTTACTTGTGTGATTCTGCCCTGCTTTTTAATGTGTTATTCTAATTATTAATATGGTTCTTTCCACCTCGAAACACTAGAAATTTGTTCAACAATTAATGATGTGTTATGGAAAAGACCGTAGAAAGAACTGAAACAGCTTATGAATTTTTATTAAGAAAAGGTATTAGTAAAGTACACCAACCAAATAAACGCTATAATCTGACAGTAGCGGAATTGTTAGATTTCCTGAATGAATATGCTGAAATATCTGGTCAGGAATACCAGGAATCGGGATATTTCAATGAATCCGTAAATTATAGGTTCAGTGCAAACAATGATATCGTAATCTAGCGTTATATATTAGGTAAAACCTAATTCTTTAGATTTATGAAAAAAATATATTTAACATTAGCGCTGCTAAGTCTTTACACCCTTTCCGTGGCCGGACCAGGTCTAGGTATTAAGGGAGGTGCAAACTTTGCTACACAGGATGCAAATTTACTTGGAGTCGACATTGAGACTTCGAATATTACAGGATTCGTCGGTGGCGTATATTTTAACTGGTTTTTTGGGGACAAGTTCGCATTGCAACCGGAATTTTTGTATTCCAGGAAAGGATCTGTAAGTGATTTGTTACAAATTACAAGTGCCGATAACTCAGATAATAAATTGACCTATTTTGATATTCCTGTTTTATTGAGGTGGCAGATCATTAAATTTCTGAACATTCATGCTGGTCCACAATTTAGTATCCTGACCAAAGCAGAAGCAGATTTTGGGGATACAGTAGTAGACATAAAAGAAAATTTAAAAAACAGTGATGTGGGCTTGATCGTAGGTGCCGAAGCGAATCTTCCCCTGCGTTTGAATCTTACGGCAAGGTATATTTTTGGCTTAACAGATGTTTCAAAAATTGAAAATATAGAAATAAAGAACTCGACATTTCAGTTGACCCTGGGAATCAGGTTAATCGGCAATTAATTTTTTCATTTAAACTGTCTATAGGTAGGTCCCGCCTTTGGTGGGACCATTTTTTTTTCTAATACCTTCATACTTAATAATTCATACGTAGTATTATCTTTTCCAATGATCCGGAACCTATCTCCAGGATTTTTTTTAAATTACAGGTGAAATTTTAAAACCTGCAATAAATAAAACATTCTGAATTATGAAAAAGATGATACTAACTTCGGCTATCCTGCTCATGGTCATTGACTCTTTTGCTCAAAACCAATCTGAGGAAAACTGGATCCAACTGTTTAATGGTATAGATCTTAATGACTGGCATGTAAAGATCAATGGATATGAAACGGATGATAATTTTGGAAACACTTTTTATGTGGAAGATGGTTTGATGAAGGTTGGATATAGTGCATACGATAAATTTGATGACAGGTTTGGGCATATTTTTTACAGGCAGCCGTTCTCATATTATAAAATTGTAGTGGAATACAGGTTTGTAGGTGAACAGGCACCTGAAGGACCCGGATGGGCCTACCGAAATAGTGGCATTATGGTGCATTGTCAGCCCCCTAATACCATGCAGAAAGATCAGAATTTTCCAATATCTATAGAAGTCCAGCTACTTGGAGGTGATGGGGAGAACAAAAGGCCAACTGCCAATGTATGTACGCCGGGAACTGAAGTGGTAATGAATGGGGAAATGCTCAAGTCGCATTGTCTGAATTCAACTTCAAAAACCTATCACGGTGATCAGTGGGTTAAACTGGAAGTAGTCGTAATGGGTGATGGTTTTATCAGCCATATCATGGAAGGTGATGAGGTACTCTATTACACTGCACCACAGATAGGTGGCGGAACGGTAAGTAATTTTGACCAGGCTGTAAAGGAAGATGGCAAACCCTTGACTGGCGGATATATTTCACTTCAGAGTGAATCACACCCAATAGAATTCCGAAAAGTAGAACTGCTCGACCTGGAAGGCTGCATGGATCCCAAAGCAAAGAACTACAAAACTTATTATGTAAAATCCAATAAGTCAAGGTGTGTTTATGATTAAATCCGATTCGAATTTTTAATATTTAATCCTGTGATCAGGATTCGTTCTTGTTTTCTTTATATGTAAATGCGTTCATTATTATATAATAAATAAAATGAGATAATTATAAAAAAATGGATTCTCAGGAGATTCTTGTTTCTGTTCTTAGGCGGGGCTGAATTTATAATGATTTGCAAGTCTTCAAAAAACATTATCTGAATAATCATATGTGGCGATTAACTTTTTATCTATTGGTTATACTATCATCCTCGGTAATATCCTGTGTTCAGGAAACTTCCCTTGGAACTGATTTTTGCGAGGCTTTAAAAAATGGAAAACTGGCAAATGAAGGTTTTATTCGATGTATAGCATATCGTGATGCCTGGCTGAAACATGCCGATACGGAAACCGGATTGATCCCAAGGAATTTAAGTAGTAGCAAAGACATCTGGAATGCGCAGGATGCTGCTGCAGATAATTACCCCTTTATGGTGTTGACAAGTGCTATTCTTGATGAAGAAATGTACCATGGATTGATGCTGGACATGCTCAATGCTGAAAAAACCCTGACATCAAGGGTTGGCACCTTACCAGACACTTGGTCGTTTACCAAAAATGATTTTTTGAGTGATTCAACGAATTTAGATCAGATCATTTTTGGAACCTCCGAATATATAAAAGATGGATTATTGCCTCTAATGGAATATTTGGGGCGAACTCCATGGAATGACAGGATGCTGGAAATGCTTGATGATCTGAATAAACAAGTGGATGTGGTCACTTCTATTCAGGGGAAATATGGTCGTGCTCCATTGGACGAAGTGAATGGGGAACTATTACAGGTTCTTTCCAGAGTTTATTGGCTAACAGGGGATAAAAAGTATATGGATTGGGCCCATAAGATCGGAGATTTTTATCTTTCAGAAGAAAAATTGCCTACAAACCAGGAGTATTTGCGTCTGAGAGACCATGGGTGTGAGATTATTTCAGGATTATGCGAATTATATGTAATGTCCAGTTTAACTGATGAAGTTAAAAAACAGGAGTATAAGTCCCCTTTGTATCAAATGCTTGACAGAATTCTGGAGGTTGGAAGAAATGATAAAGGTATGTTCTATAATGCCATCAATCCAATAACCGGAGAGGTTATTGAAGACCAGATAGCTGATACCTGGGGATATACCTTGAATGGTTACTATTCTGTTTACTTGATTGATGGAACCGAGCGGTATAATGAGGCAGTTTTGATGGCACTTGATAATATCAGCCACTATAAAAATTATCCCTGGGAAGGGGAAAGTGCTGACGGTTATGCCGATGCAATTGAAAGTGCTTTGAATTTGTACAACAGGGTTCCATCTGATCCGGTAGCTAAATGGATAGACAGTGAGATGCTTGTGATGTGGGGAAAACAGCAGGATAGCGGGATAATCGAAGGATGGCATGGTGATGGAAACTTCGCACGTACGACAATTATGTATTGCCTGTGGAAGACCCAGGGCATGAAAATACAACCCTGGAGGGAAGATGTTATATTTGGGGCAGTAAAAAAGGGTAATCGGTTATATTTTGTTCTAAAATCAGAAAATGACTGGTCTGGTAAGATTCAATTTGATCATCAACGACATAATAGTATATTGAATATGCCACTCGACTATCCCAGGATTAACCAGTTTCCGGAATGGTTTACCGTCGAGGAAGGTAAATCTTATATTTTAAATGGAATTGATAATAAGATCTCAGGTCAATATTTAGGAGAAGATCTGATCAAAGGTGTAGAGCTTGAAATTCATAAAGACAAAATATACGCATTTGAATTAATTATCAACTAATTTAGCAATAGGATTACCCTGGTTTTTTAATATATTCTTAGGCTTTAAAGTAATAGAAATGCGAGTAAAACACATGTTAATCTTTTTCCTGATACTTTTAACAGGAATAGGGATATCCCGTTCACAAAGTGTCAGTAATGCCCTGACTGATGAGGAGAAGTCAGAGGGTTATTCTCTATTATTCAATGGCAGGGACCTCCAGGGCTGGACAGGTAATAAAAAATCTTACATTGTGGAAGATGGGGATATTGTTATTTACCCTGAAGGGGGAGGTGGCGGCAATTTATACACCGATAGGGAGTACGCCGATTTTATATTCCGCTTTGAATTCAAATTGACGCCAGGTGCAAATAATGGCCTGGGTATCCGGGCACCTTCGAAAGGAGATGCAGCTTATGGAGGTATGGAGCTTCAGATTATAGATAATACAGCGGAAAAGTATGCTGAATTGGAACCCTATCAATACCATGGATCATTATATGGTGTTGCTCCCGCAAAGAGAGGATTCTTAAAGCCCGTTGGTGAATGGAACCAACAGGAAGTTGTTGTAAAGGGAACCAAAGTAAAGGTTATTTTAAATGGCACAACCATTTTGGATACAGATTTTCAAACTGCAATTGACCAAGGCACAATGGACCACAAGGAACATCCGGGATTGTTAAGAGAAAAGGGGCATATCGGCTTCCTGGGCCATGGCGATGTAGTCAGGTTCAGAAACATCCGGATCAAGGAACTTTAAAATACTATCCTTCAACCTTATCAAAACTTTCAAACATATTATTGCGGATAAATTTAAACAATTTTGTTTAGCAAGCATTTTGCTATTTGTGAGAAAAAAATATTATTAATTCCTGTCTACTAAAAAAAATATACGTATATAATGGATTGCGATTATATTTATGCTTGGTAAGGCTTAACCCAGAGAAGATAATTTATGGCAAAAATTGACTTTAAAACATACGATACAAAAGGTTTTTATGATGAAATGATAGGGCCTAATGGGAAAGTGCGTCCTCATTATTCGCTCTTTAAAGAAAGACTCTTCAAAATGGGTTGGAAAAAGCTGAATTTCCTGCAATATTCTACTGACAGGGCCCAACTGTCTTTGGGGATGACTTTTAACGTATATGGCGATAATCAAGGCATAGAGAGGATCCTTCATCTGGATATTATTCCCAGGATAATCAGCAAGCAGGATTGGGACTGTATTGAAAAGGGTTTGAAGCAGCGTATTCAGGCCCTGAATATGTTTATTGATGACATATACAATGATCAAAAAATATTAAAGGATAAAATCATTCCTGAAGAATTAATACTTTCCAGCTCTACGTTCAGGAAACAATGTATAGGATTGAAACCGTTTAAGAAAATATGGTGTCATATTTCAGGTACAGATCTGATTCGCGGAGCGGACGGGGCTTTTTATGTTCTGGAAGATAATTTGAGATGCCCGTCCGGTGTATCTTACATGTTGGAGAACAGGGAAATCTTAAAGCGTACTTTCCCTGAAATATTCGAGAAATTACATGTCAGACCGGTATACGATTATTCCCACCACTTGAGGGATATGATGGAATCGCTTACACCGGTTCTCCCTGCATCAATTGCAGTATTGACGCCCGGCATATATAATTCTGCTTATTTCGAACATGCATACCTGGCTCAGCAGATGGGAGCAGAATTGGTCGAGGGAAGAGACCTCGTGATAAAAGATGATTTTGTATTTATGATTACAACAAGTGGATTACAGCGGGTTGATGTGATTTATCGAAGAGTTGACGATGATTTTATTGATCCATATGTATTCCGGAAGGATTCAATGTTAGGAGTCCCGGGTTTATTTGAGGTATATAAAAAAGGGAAATGTCGTCTTGGTCAATGCTCCTGGTACAGGGGTGGCAGACGATAAAGCAGTCTACGCTTATATTCCCCGAATTATAAAATATTATATGGGCGAGGAAATAATCCTCCCAAATGTGCAAACTTATATCTGTGCAGAAAAAAAAGATCTGAATTACGTGCTTGATCACATGAATGAACTTGTGATCAAGCAAACTGATGCATCAGGCGGGTACGGGATGTTAATAGGACCTAAGTCAACAAAAAAAGAGCAGGATGAATTTAAAGAAAAAATAAAAAGTAATCCGAGAAATTATATTGCACAACCCACCATAAACCTTTCAAGGGTACCCACCTTAACCCAGGATTCAATCGAAGGAAGGCATGTTGATTTAAGACCCTATGTGTTGTATGGAAAAGAAATTAATATAATTCCGGGAGCTTTAACACGTGTTGCACTAAAAAAAGGTTCTTTGGTGGTGAATTCTTCGCAGGGTGGGGGAAGTAAAGATACCTGGGTATTGGATAACTGAAAATGATGAAATTATGCTAAGCAGAGTTGCTGATTCTATATATTGGATGAATAGATATCTTGAGCGTGCTGAGAATTATGCACGTTTTCTGGATGTAAATTTTAACCTTTCACTAGAACTTCCACCTAGCGTTTCAGAACAATGGAAACCTTTGGTGGTAACAACGGGTGACGGGAAGATGTACGAATCGTTGTATGACAAAATAGACAAAGGCCGTGTGATATATTTTCTTGGATTTGATCAAAATAATCCAAACTCGATATTTAGTTCAATCATTAATGCCCGTGAAAATGCCCGCGCGATAAGGCCTGAAATAACAAAAGAAGTATGGGAGCAAATAAACTACATTTATTATCTGGTTAAAGAAGGTCAGAATAAAAGACAATGGCAAAAAAGCGATCCCAGGAATTTTTTTACGGAAGTAAAAAAGGGATGTCAATTGCTTCATGGTATTTTTGACTCGACCATCTCCCGAACAGATGGATGGCATTTTGGAAAAATTGGTCAATTGATCGAACGTGCTGATAAAACGTCCCGTGTACTGGATGTGAAGTACCATATGCTTCTGCCAACGCCTGAAACGGTTGGCTCACCCTTTGATTTATTACAGTGGACTGCTTTATTGAAATCTGTCAGTGCTTATGATATGTATCGAAAAACAAATGGCAAGCTTACTCCAATCGGCATTTCAGAATTTCTGATCCTGGATAAAGTTTTTCCAAGATCCATGTTAAGGTGCCTTATACATGCAGAGAACTCCCTTTATAAAATAACAGGAGGGAGCGTTGGGTACTCAAACATAGCCGAGAAAAAGATAGGGATTTTAAAATCTCAACTTGAATATGAAGACATTAATGAGATATTTCATTCCGGGCTGCACGAATATCTTGATGATTTCCAATCAAAACTAAATGAAGTTTCAAAAGCCATATTTGATACATTTTTTTCAATCGAAAATGTTAGTAAATAAACTGATCACTATAAATTAATACAATGACATATTGTTTGGGAATTAAAGTTAAATCTGGAATTATTGGGATTTCAGACACCCGTATAACATCTGGGCATGAAACAACTCAGGCTAAGAAGGTTTTCACGATAAATAAAGAAAAGCATTCCTTTTTTATAATGACTTCAGGATTACGATCTGTAAGAGATAAGGCCATCACTTATTTCAAGGAAATTATTGAAGAAAATGATGAAAACTATAATAAACTATATAAAGCTGTGAATGCCTTCGCTGACCAGGTAAAACGGGCGGCGCATGAAGATAAGTCCTCATTAAAAGAAGCCGGATTGAGTTTTAACCTGAATGCGATAGTCGGGGGGCAATTGCAGGATGATGATGAACATAAGCTCTATCTCTTATATCCTGAAGGGAATTGGGTAGAAATTTCGGAAGGCGCACGATTTGTAATCATTGGCAACAATGGATATGGGAAGCCTATATTGGACAGGGCGATCAAATATGATTCATCCTTGAAATTTGCTCTAAAAGCTGGTTTCCTTTCCTTCGATGCCACAAGAATCAGTGCAAATGATGTGGAATATCCGATTGATGTAATTTACTATGTTAAAGATTCTTTTGAAATCGTTGAGAAAAGGTATAAAAAGGATGAATTGCAGAAGATATCCAGATATTGGAGCAATAAGTTAAGTGAATCCATCAATAATTTGCCCGAAGAATGGATAGATAAATTGTTACAAATCAAGCTGTGAGCGTGGCATCAATCTCAAAAGTCAGATCATGAAAATAGAAATAATTCATTTAACGGAATATACATTCACTTCTGAGGTGTTTCTGGAACCACACTACTTCCGGTTTAAACCTAAATTTACGCCTTTTTGTACACTCGAATCATTCAAAATAGATGTACATCCCAAGCCGGCAGGTACTTCGCAGTTTATGGATGTGGAAAACAACATGATCCATTTCTGCTGGTTCGAGGATACGCATCGGCAGTTGGTTGTCGAAACAAGATCAGTCCTCGATATCTCTGATTTTAATCCATTTAATTTTCTTGTATATCCGAATGAGTGTAATTATCTGCCTTTCAAATACTCCGACAATCTCAAGAACTTGCTGGGACCGGCGCTGAGCGTTACATCACTATCCAATGAATTAATCGAATATGGTGAAGAGCTTAAGGGAGCATCGAAAAACAATACCATTGATTTTATTTTAAATCTAACCAAACAGATTTCTGCTGATTTTGTCCTTGAATCGCGGATGACCGGGCAACCACATGAGCCGGATATTACCTTCAATTTACGAAAGGGTTCATGCAGGGACCTGACCTGGTTTCAAATTCAACTGTTACGATACATGGGTATAGCAGCCAGATTTGTCAGCGGTTATTTTTATATCCCTTCGGAGAAACCCGAGTTTGAACTTCATGCCTGGATGGAAGCTTATATTCCAGGGGCGGGCTGGATCGGTTTTGATCCAAGTCATGGTATCGTATCAGGAAATGATCACATCCCAATTGCCAGCAGTGCAGATTTCAACAATACCATGCCGGTTACAGGCTCTGTCAGAGGGGATGCTTCCTCAGAATTAATAACGGATATATCCATAAAGATTTTTGATTGAAACCGGGCATTTTAATCCGGATCGATAAGTGTTGGTATTTTAAAAAAGCCTAGTATCATAAAATCTTTCCTGTCTATAAAATTGGAGATCCGTGGTAACAGATAACCTACTATTATTAATAATGAGTTACCTGGTTTCGAAGCTGATGCATTCCAGTCTTGCCCAAAAGGCATTCGGCCTGGCTTTAAACCGGACCCCGGAGGCACCTGTTAATTGAACATACTCGGATAATATGAAAATCGAAGCCAATGATGTACTTTCTTTTAGAAACCTTCTGCTTTTAATGTATAATAACCGTTAATTTCTTTTAATTATTCTTTTTCAAAGAAGGATTTTAAATGATTATTGGCATAGTATGCTCTGAACCCCTTGTGGAAAGATATTAATATTAGATCGGCATGGAGAAAGCTCTATTTTTAGATAAAAAGAATATTTTCATTTCTTTTTCCTGGACCAGATGCTTCATAAAAGTAAATAGTATAATTGAATTGAATCTTGGTTTGTTTTTTTTAAATTTGGACACTTAACAGTATTTAACGGTTAAATATTTTTTCAATGTTATTGGACATCCAAATTGATGATGGAAGGATAAAACATCAGGTTTCCCGTATCTTGGATACTCAATCCTTTAGAAGCTCAAATATTTTGTCCAAGTTTTTGTACTATATCGTTTCCGAAACTTTAGCAGGGAAGGAGGATTCATTAAAAGAATACGTAATAGCTACAAACGTATTAAAAAGAAATACAGATTTTGATCCCCAATTAGATGCCATAGTCAGAATTCACGCCCGCAGGTTACGTAATTTGCTCGAGAATTATTATGCCAAGGAAGGTGCGAAAGATCCGATACGCATCTCTATTCCGAAGGGCCGGTATATACCCATTTTTGAGAAAAACAATACTCCCGAGCCTATTAAGCTTAACGGCAAAGATTATATAGAGCATAAAACCGTTGCGAAACCAACTATCGCGGTAATACCTTTTAAAAGTTTTGTTGAAGAGGAAAGGACCAGGGATATGTTCGGTATTGTCCCAGGACTCAGTGTTGAACTTACAAGGTTTGAGGAAATCAATGTTGTTTCAACGTATTCAACAACGGCGGCGCTTGAAAATCTCAAGGACTTGAATATTTTGACTACCCAATTGGATATTGATTATCTCATAACAGGGACTTGTCTATATGAAGGAACTGATGTAAAAATTACTATCGAACTCCATTCTACCAGTAAGAAACAGCTTATCTGGGCAGAATCATTTTATTTCGAGGATATTAAAGGAGATAGGATCCGGAATTACAGGACCCTGATTCGTAAAGTGATGGCCATTACCGGAGGTTTTTTCGGTCTGGTTTACCGAGATACGCTCAACAAACACATACCGAATGATTTTGATCACATGTATGCCATTTATTGGCACAACAGGTATCATAAATATTTTTCTGAAGCCGCATTTCATGAATCACTTAAAGCTGTAAATCTTGGTCTTAAAAACAATCCGGAAAGTGCTCTTCTAACTTCATTTAAAGCACAACTTTATTTAGATCTTAAAGCATTGGATGTCGAAGGAGAAATAGATTATTACCATGAGGGTCTAAATCTGGTATTGAAAGCTATTGACCTGGATCAAAAGAATCAACATGCCTGGCAGGTTTATGCCTGGGCCAATTTATTGGGTCATGATAAAAAAGAATTTCTTCGTTCCGCGGAAAAGTGTATTGCCATCAATCCAAACAATACGATGTATTTGGGCTCTATTGGCTTTGGGTATGAATGTGCGGGCGAATATGAGAAAGGCCTTGAGTTAATGTTAGAATCTATTAAACTTAATCCATATTATTTCTGGAACATGAATATTGGATTTTGTTTATACTATTTATCGCATAATGAGTTTGATGAGGCCTTCATATGGGCTGAAAAGATAAATCGGAGAGCATTGGTTTGGGATTATATACTTCGCGCTACAGCCTTGGGCCATCTCGATCGTAAAGTAGAGGAACATCGATGTTGCAAAGGAGCTTTTAGACTTATCTCCAGACTTTGCTGAAAGGGCCCGGTTTATTATTGACACATTTCTTTTGGACAAAAAGCTGCAAAATACCATCATTCAAGGCCTGATCCTTGCCGGTATTGATATACCGGAGTAATTTCTCCTGATTTATTAGTTGGGTGTTTTTTCGCAAAGGTTTATAGCCTATGAGACGGGTATGATCGATCTAATTCTCCTTCCTTCAATTAAATCCGGTGATTGGGAATAAGCAATTTACGGCAATTCCAAAAACTATGTACTTCACTTGTCTAATTTAACCGTTAATCGAATATTTCTCTTAGAAATCTTTCCACAGGTTTCTAATTTAGATTTTATAGATATTTTATCCATTTCCAAAATCTATCGAAAAATGAAAAAGTTATTTATTATCGCTGGCATTTTATTGATTTCACCTTTTTCCAATGCACAATCATCCGATGATATAGCGCTGATCCAAAGTATATGGGGCATGGAGAAAAGGGCGATTGTGGAAGAATATATGGATCTTTCTTCCGAGGAAGAAACACCATTCTGGGCTGAATACGAAGATTACGAAGCATCGAGAAAAGAATTAGGAAAGGAAAGGATCGCAATTATCAATGAAATGACGAAAATTTCGGATCCCTTTCAAATGAAAAGGCTACTGATCTTGTGAACAGATCCATAGCCAATAATATAGCCATCCAGAAATTAGCTAAAAAAACCTTCAAAGAAGTTATCAAAGTCGTTATCACCGGTAAAAGCAGCTCAATTTATTCAACTGGAGAATTATTTCGTCACCTCAATACAGATGTATTTACAGCAGAGCCTGCCATTCATTGGTGAATTAGATGAACTGATGGATGAATAGTTATAAATATGAAACAATTAAATACACAAATCCTGAAAATACAAATAATTTCATTATGAAAAAATTAACTTTTTTAATCACACTTTTGTTTGTTTTTGCTTGTTTTAATAGCTGTGAGCAAAAAGCC
>CAWGCL010000004.1:0-1213537 GCA_963820995.1 uncultured Cytophagales bacterium
CCTGTTCCACAGCATGAGGTAATAAAATCAAAAGGGATGTCAATTTCATCAATTATTTCTGTGCACCCTTTCAAAGCAAGTGGGTTGGTACCTCCTTCGGGTATCATATAAAATTCCCCGAACTGTTTTTTGGTGACATTTATTGTTTCTAAAGTATATTTCTTTTTATAATCTGTACGGGAAATATAATGAAGATGCATTCCTTTTGACCTGGCAAATGATAAAGTGGGATTTAAGTTATGATATGGCTCCCCCCTGATCACACCAATGGTTTTAAATCCATAAGATTTCCCCTGCAGCAGCTACAGCATAAATATGGTTTGAATATGCACCACCAAAAGTGAGCAATGTATGATGACCATCGTTCTTTGCCTGTAAAAGATTATATTTCAACTTTCGGATTTTATTCCCGGAAATTTCAGCATGAAGCAGGTCATCACGTTTTACAAAAAGGTGAATATCCTTTTCATAGAGCAAATTATCCTTGATTTCCTGTATTTGAGAAGGGGGCAATACTATTTTCAAAATCTTGATATATGCTTTTAAGTGTCTGTGTAGCCCTCCAGGTTTGCCATTGATAAACACATGATCATCAATTTTTCTTACCGGCAGTACTCTTTTTGTAGTTAGAGTAATAAATACTTCATCGGCAAGATACAACTCCTTGATAGAGATATCCCGTTCTTCTATTTTGAAATCTTCTGCTGCCAGTCTTAAAACGGTTGCCCTTGTAATTCCCTGAAGTACGTTCTCCCTAGGAGTAATTATAATATTGTCCTTAACTATAAATATATTACTTCTTGAAACTTCCAGAACCTTACCATTTGAATGATACAGTACATCATATGCATTTGCTTTCTTAATCTTTTTTCTGATGGATATTGGTGTGAGATAGTTTATGGATTTGATATGACTTAACTCCCGCTGGTGTTCATGAAATATCAGGTCAATCCCTTCCATATAAAAAGAGGTATCCGGAAAATTTATTTTCTCTATCAGAATAAAAAAATTTGGATCACCTGGAGTATATCCATTTTCAGTATAACCACCTGTAAGTACCATCCTTATACCGGATTCAATGATCCCATTTTTCTTTAATAATAGATAAATTGAATCCTTTATAAATTCTTTGGAGTTGGAATTTCAAGGTCAAGACATTTAGCTGAGTTAAAAAAGCGATTAAGGTATTTATCAATTAATTAAGGGCTGCCCATTTGTGTTCTGCAGAAATCAAAGATTCCAAATCCCCTTAATAAGGCCAGATCAGTTATATGAAGAAAGGCGTTCCCCGCTTTTACTATTTTACCATTTAAAAAAAAGTATTCGCCCATTATCTAAATATTAAATGCCAATATAAATAAAAGAATTTATTAATCAGGACTGGTTGATGAGATTGTGATCATTATGGCCGGGGAATTCTAAAAGGCATTATTCAACCCTGTTAAATTCAACAATAAAATTGGCACCTTTGCCTTGCTCGCTTTCACACCAGACTTTTCCATTCATGGCTTCAACATATTTCTTGACAATTGATAATCCCAGTCCCGTAGATTGCTCCCCTCCGGTAGGTTTCGCACTGAGTCTTTGAAATTTACCAAATATTTTTTTCTTATCATCATCCGTTAATCCGGGACCTTCATCCTTAATCTCTGCCCGGGCCTTGCCATCATCTTTCGCCAGTGTAACCTTCACCTCTTTGTGTGGTGGTGAAAACTTTATTGCATTTGAAAGCAGGTTTTCAAATACCTGTACAGCATAGTCAGGATCAACCTGAGCATATAACTCTTCTGCGTCTATTGACAAGTTGATTTGCTTTCTGTTTATTTCATTGCTTAAGTTATTGTTCACATCCCGAATAACTTTTCTCAGGTTGACCTTCTCAAGTTTGAGCTCACTGATCTTATCTTCAATCTTCCGAATGTCAAGTAACCGGTTGATCATATCATTCATCCGGTTTATAGATTTTTCTATCACATTAATACATTGTATTTGTTCATCGTCCAGGTTTTCACTTTCGCTTTTCAGAATGTTGGCCATTGTAAAAGCACTGGTCAATGGATTTTTAAGGTCATGTGCGACTATACCTATTATGCTGCTCTTCTCGTTATTGAGTTCAATTAATTTTTGGTTATTATCCTCAATCTCTCTTTTCTGGCGGACGATGTCTTTATTGGCATTGCTTAATTCATTACGGTGTACCTGGATCTTTTCATAGGCATTTGCATTTTCCAGGGCAATATTTGCATAGATGGCCATATTCCGGAGAATATTAAGGTGATACTCATTATAAGCATTGACCTGGGGGCTTTGAACTGTTAAAACACCGAGGGGCTGATTGTTATAAACAAGTGGGATAAATACAATAGATGCTGATTCTTTTCCCTTTAAAGGAGGATTCCAGTATTCGGGTTTGTTGACAAATTCTTCTTCAAAATTATTGATAATAATCTCCTTGCCATCTTTTAAGCACTCCACAGCAAAACAGAATTTCTCATCAAAAGATATTTTAACCTTATCAACGTTCTGCTCTGAGGTGATAATCTTTGGAAATTCGATGATCCTTTTCTCACTCCTGTAAATTCCAAAGCCCATTATTGAAGCATCCATTAAGGAATTAAGCTTTTTGTATACTGATTCCAGCAAAGATTCAACTGTTATATTAGCAGTTATATCACGTCCAATTTTGCTTAATAACTCCAGGTTTTCATATTGTTGCTTTAATGCCTCATTCTTGTTAAGGATCTCGCTTTTCTGGGCTTCAAGTTTTTTAGTTTTATAGGCCACCAGCTGTTCCAATTCCTGTCGTTTTTCCCTTATAAACTTATTCCTCAACCAGGATATAATGATTATGACCGTTACTATGAAAAGAAGAATCATGCTTCTAAACCACCAGGTAGCCCAGAAAGGAGGTCTAATGACAAATGAAAATTCTACAGGATCTTCAGCCCATATGTCATCACTGTTACCTGAAAGGACCATAAAGGTATAATTCCCGGGAGATAAATTGGCATAAACCGCATCGGTTCGCGAAGATACCGGTGACCATTCCATATCGACTCCTTCCAGTTTCCATTGAAATTGTACTTTTTGCGGAACAGTATAACTCAAACCCTCAAATTCAAAAGTAATGTGGTTCTTATTATAAGGCAATACCAGGTTTCCGGGCAATCCTGTCCAGGAAATAAGCTTATCATAATATCTTACTAAAGTTTCATCGCTCCAATCAACGTCTTTATAAAAAAGCTTGAGATTTGTAATATTGGTAATCGGTGGATTTTCATTAACTATGTCCATTTCAGGATTATAGACCATGGCCCCGTGGATGGTGCCAAACCATAATTTACCTTCATCATCAATATAATTTGCTTTGCCATTGTTTTCAAATCCAATAAATCCTTCGTAATTATCATAGTTTCTTATCCTGGTAATTTTACCATTAAGATCAAGCGTTACTTTATCAACTCCCTTCTGACATCCTGCCCAGATATTTCCATCATGATCAGTCAATATCGAATACACATTATTGGATGATAAGCCAGAATTGGTATCAATTTTTTTAACGAACATTTGATCCTGTTCATCAATTCTTACCTGGCAGATTCCTCCACCGTAAGTCGCTGCCCATATGTTCCCGAAACCATCTTCAGTAATCTGCATGATTCGATATAAACCATATTCATTATTGACAAAATTCTTAATTTCCCCATCTTTCAACCTGCTTAAACCACCCAATGTAGCAAACCATATGTTTCCTGATCTATCTAAAAGAATATCATCCACTGCATTCGAACCAAGCTCAGATGAGTTAGCATTTATACTTTCTGTTTCTTTACCATCAAAAAAATAAACGCCCTGGCCTAAAGTTGCAATCCAGTACCCTTCTTCTGTAACGAGTATATCATTAATACCTGCTCTTCCGGGTAATCCAAACTTAGTGTTGGCCCTTTTTATTGAATTCCCATCGAATATCCATAATCCGTTCTGGCTTCCAATTAAGTAGTTTCCTTTGTAGTCTAATATTTTTCGGACAATTCCAATCGGTTCCTTTTCAAGGTGCTGGTACCCGATAAGTTCATTTCCATCATATTTGAAAAGTCCATTAACTGCGGTTCCGAACCAATAATTTCCTTTTGAATCTTGCTGTATGGACCAGACAAAATAATCTTCAAGATCCAGGTTTGATAGAAATGATACAAACTTGGCACCACCGTATTTGAAAAGTCCGTTTCCATCAGTTCCCATCCATATATTTCCTTCATCATCTTCTATCATACTCCGAATGCCAAGAGCCGGCAAGCCTGATTCTTTATTGAATGATTCTACAGAATTCTCTCCGGACATTCTGTCCCATCTGAATAAAGTCTCCTTCTGAGGATTTAACAACCAGATAATACCACTTTTATCTTCATAAAAATAAGCGATTGCATTGCCCACTTCGGGGGGAAGATTGAATTTAACCAGACCTTCGGATTCACTATATAAATATGCATTCCCGTCACCCTTGGAAACTGCAGCAAAAAGAATTTTATTGTCAACAGTTCTATGGAGAAAGCCTATGGTTTTGTCTATCAGTTCAGGAAATGTAGTTATGGGATGCTCCCTGATTTCTTCATCATCTATAAGATACAGTTTATTTCCCACAGCAATTAGAATATTTTCGTCGGGATCGGTGGTAATCTGGTTTTGATTGGTATGATCTGACAATTCCCTGAATTTGTCGGACATATTCTGATATTGTTCTCCATCAAATTTATAGATCAGGGGATTATTATTATTTCTGAAAACCCTGAACCAGAAGTCACCGTTCTTGTCTTTGGTCATCTTCTCATAAGAAAAAATATTCCCCTCAGTGAATGAATGATTTTTTAAAGTAATGCCATCAAATACTGTAATTCCCAGATTCGTTTTAATGATGATATTTCCTTCATGATCACTATTTACATCAGTTATGAGATCACTGATCAGGCCATCGTTCCTTCGAAATATTTCAAAATCCCTGCCATTGAATCTTGCTAACCCACCTCCATTTGTGCCAAGCCAGATGTTTGACCGTTCATCCTGATGAAGTGCAAATACCTGTGATTGGGGCAAACCGTCTTCAACGGTATAATTTTGAAAATTATAATATTGAGCAGAGGCCTTAAAAGAGATAAATACGAAAAATGAAAGTAATGCGAATAGTACTTTCTGCATAAGTAGGTTTTTAGATGGCATTATTTCCTATTAAACGAATAAAATACCTGTAGCGTTTTTCTAACGCTCAATATTAATAGCAATTCTTCTCAAATTTACAAAACGCAATCCCTTGAGCAAAAGATTCACCTCGCTTTAACCTTTTTTAAGAAATTATTGGATTTGACTTTACCTGCCCAGACCTGTTACAATCCCTGCAAATCCTCCAACAGCAATTCCGAATCCAATACCCATTGCTATATTATCAAAAAGAACACCAAATACCAATCCTATAGCAACCCCTGCAAGTAGATAAATGTAGTAATGATATTTCGACTTTTTCTTTCTTTTAGCCATTTGTAAGATCAATAAGGATCATAATTTAAAAAAATTTCCGGATTAAATTAATTATTATCGTCAATATAACACTAATCAGGATCATAGTTGTTATTGGAAAATAAAACCTGAAATTCTCTTTTTCAATTCGAATATCACCTGGTAATTTACCAAACCAGTTCAGTTGATTTCCAAATAAATATAAAATTGCCCCTAAGATCAGGAAAATGACCCCAAAGATGATAAAGTATTTCCCGTAAACCTGCATCGATGTTTTAATCTTAAATTTACTAAATATGTCCATACAATTCTGCTTCTATTATTTAATCCTTTTGATAATTTCGAGTGAATAATTTGTCAAAACAGAGACTTTTAGAGTAGGTAGTTCAATTAATGTCCTACCCCTTGCCCTAATCTTCGTAGAAATGAATAAATTTAAAATCTGCAATCAAATGAGAATAGTGCTTTTTGTTTTAATATTTTTTAATGTCAGCATGAATTGGTTTTCAAAAGATATAAATAAAGACTGGACCTCTCTTTCTGAACCAGAACAGTTAAGCGGATTGATCATGGAATCCAGCTCAATTCCGGTTATTATTTACAAACATAGTTCCCGGTGTGGATTAAGTACCATGACTGAAAATAAGCTGGAAGAAGGCTGGGATTTGTTAAAGCCAAAAGTGAAATTGTATTTCCTGGACCTCATTCGTAACAGGGAGGTATCAAATTCAGTAGCTGAAAGATTTAATGTAGGACATCAGTCCCCTCAGATCCTGATTATAAAAAATGGAATATGCGTATATAATTCGAGTCACTATGAAATAAATGTGGAGACAATTCTGAAGAATTTATAAATCCATTATATACCCTTCCAACCAGTTATATTTCTTCTTCTTTCGTTCTAAATTTTGAGATTTTTACACAACCAATTTATAGTAAGGGTTTTGGTCTGAATAACATTACCATTCCTATAGAATTTCTAAGAAATGGAGGGCCTCCCAGAGATACCATACCTTATATTGATAATCCGGAATTCAAGAAATTTCATGAAAAAGGAAGAATCAGTTTCCACATACCCTGATTCTCAGCACGAACACCGGATTTTCAATGGATTACACCCGGGATCCGTATCCGGAATATTATGAAGGTGAAAAGGTCTGGTTTGCCTGGGTGGCATTTCACCCAAATACTGAGACCTACCAGAAAAAGAAATGATTATAATAGGTCCCATTTCTTCCGGTATTCCCTTTTCAATAATCTATTTGCCTCATCATCATTGACACATATTTCATTTTCTGCATCCCAATTCAGTTTTCTATTCAATCTCCACGAAATCAAACCTAAATGCATAGGCAAGGTCATTTTACGGACATATTCCATATTTGATTCCGGCTGTTTTCGGGACTTCACCGCATCCAGGAAATTTTGTTGATGACCTGGCGACCGGACTATACTTACAGGAATTTCCGGAATGTCAGTCACCGTTTCATTACCTATTGTAATCTCTCTTGTTTCATAGTCACAGATCAAGGTGCCTTTTTCCCCTTCGAAGTATGCTCCAATACCTCTCTCTGCAGCACCTGGTACATCTGGAGGTGCAGTGGTCCAGAATAAGTTGAGATCATCGAATTCAAAATCAGCATCGAGCCATTTTGGTGCATCAGCTATCCCTTCTGGAGCCTCGCCCCGGGCCACTACGCTTTTCAATCCCTTTGGTTGAAGTGCCCAAAAAGCGACATCAGCTATGTGACACCAGAAATCAGCATAAACACCTCCGGAATAATCCAGAAAATAACGGTAGGTTTTATGACAACGTTCCGGTACATAATCAACATAGGGCGCTGCGCCCAGCCACATATCCCAATCCAGATTTTCAGGTGGCTTTTTGCTGTCAGGAAATCCAAGACCCGGCGAAAATCCCGTTTTCCATAATCTTACAGTATTGATTTTACCCAATATTCCAGACCGGACTATCTCAACTACCCTGTGATAGTTGTCTCCGGCATGTATCTGTGTACCCAACTGAAAGACCCTCTTATGCTGGTTTAAATTTTGAAGCATGAGCTGACCCTCCCCAATGTCATATGACAAGGGTTTTTCACCGTAAACATCTTTTCCAGATTGAAAAGCCAATATGGCTATTTGAGCATGCCAATGGTCAGGAGTGGCACAAGTTATTGCATCTATATCCTGCCGGTCCAGTATATGTCTGAAATCAGAATATCCTTCTGCTTTTGTTCCGGGTTGCAATTTTTTCAAAGATTTAAGAGTAGAATTTAGATGTTTTTTATCTAAATCGCACAATGCAACAATTTCAGCTTCCGGCAGGTTCTGCAAACCAGTTCATATGGTTGTTTCCCATACCTCCCAGCCCGATATGAGCTATTCTTATTCTATCACTTGCAGCAACTTTGTGACTTAAGAAAGGTAGAAAAGTAATGCCAATGGCACTTTTCTTTATAAATTCCCTGCGTCTAATGGTGTTTTTCATTATTTACTTTTGATGGTAAGTATTCAAATTCAAGCTACTAAAGTTAATCTTCAAAAGATAAAGAATTGTTGAAAAATAATGGCTCCCAAACAGGTCTGTATTTTCAAGACAATATCCAGATCAATGATGAGCCATATTTTACAGAATACAAAATTGTATTGAATAATGTCTGTTAATTGCATAAATTAAAGAGACAAAACTAAATAATTGGCATCGGAACTCATCATTCAATAAAATTTAGACTTTTCAAAATTTGATCTTATGAAATGCAATCCAGTGATCCTGATAATGTCAGGAATAATCATATCTTCATGCACAAACAAATCTTTTAACGAAGAAAATAAATCAAAACCAAATATTGTATTCATCTTAATTGAAAACATCAGTACGGAATGGAGTTGTTATGGCTCAACTGATTTGCATACACCTAATATTGACAATCTGGCAAATGAAGGAGTACTTTTTACTCAGGCATATACAACGTCATCGGTTTGTGCCCCATCAAGGGCGGCCATGATGACAGGTGCCTATCAGATTAAAACCAATACCCAGAATTTGAGAATGAACCGGGATAGAAAGTTGCCACCTCCTTACCGGGCGATAACCCATTACTTAAGGCAAGGGGGATACTTTACAGCACTCGCCTGTGGCTATTCAAAAAAGACGGATATCAATTTCAGTCCGCAAGAAGGAAAAGTATTTGGTTTTGACGGTGATGATTGGAATGAACGTGAGGTTGGGCAACCATTTTTTGCACAGATCACATTGGATATCACCCATCGTGGTGATCACTGGTATACGGAGGATCCACAAATAGATCCTGTGAAAATAAATTTACCGCCGGAAATACCGGATCATGAAATATGCCGGGATGATTATGCACGATACCTGACTCAAATTCAGAAAATGGATATTCAGGTTGCTGAGATTCTTAATAGACTGGAGGAGGAAGGTTTGAAAAAAAATACTGTTGTGATTTTAATGGGAGATAATGGAAGGGATCTCTATCGTGGAATGGATTGGCTATATGATGCAGGCATTCATGTGCCTCTTGTTATTAGATGGCCAGGCGTATTGTCTCCTGGCACAAAAAATAATGAGTTAATTAGTTCCCTTGACATCATAGCTTCCATACTCCAAATTGCCGGCATTGAAATACCGGAACATTTTGACGGTTATCCGCTTTTTGGAAAAGAAGTAGTCAAGCGTGATTACATCTTTGCCGCCAGAGACCGGGTTGATGAGGCAGTGGACCGTATCCGGTGTGTACGGACAAAGCAATTCAAATACATCCGTAATTATATGCCAGAAAAAGGATATTACGAGAAACGATGGGCCGTAGTTAACAATCCAGCCAATAATGTAGCCAAGAAGCTGTATGCAGAAGGAAAACTTACCGCTGAACAAGTAGTCCATATGGCTGAATTCAAACCGGAAGAAGAATTGTATGATTTGAGGAATGATCCCCATGAGTTTAAGAATTTAGCTGAGGATCCTGAGTACAGACCTATATTAGAATCATTTCGAAAGGTAATGGATGAATGGATACTGGAAACAGGTGATACTGGTCAGTATCCGGAGAAAAAAGAAGACGTACTTGAAACACAATGGTTCGATTACGAAGAAGTCTATGGTTCTGATTAATTGATTAAATTTTTTCACCTTTCTATAAATTAAACAGCTGGAAGTAGGTTGGAGATGTTGAAAGTGATCTGCTTTTGTTTAATTATCACTTTATAAAAAACCCTAAAAAACATCTTTTTAAACAAAAAGAGATACATTTTGTTGTGCCGATATGTTAATTCCATTAACACCCAGTTCTATCTAAAAATTATAACACTTAACTAAAAGCTAATGAAAAGATTAAATCAAAAAATTCAAAAAGTATTGAGAATCTCTTTGATACTCACAGTGATGGTTGTCATATCGACGGCTTGTAACAAAGAAGAGGCATATGTGAACCCTCAGGAAGAACTTCCAGATTTTATAACGGCATTGGAAGGTTTTGATGAAGAAGTGGAATATGGAGAATTATCAAGTCCTGACGCCCGATTCGGTTCTTATTATTGGAAAAGAAAATGGATGAAAAAACCAACATATTATACCTTAATAGCTGCATTAAAATACACGAAGCTATTCTCCACTGTAGTAAGAAATAAGGTAACCGTTTTTGCACCCGATGATGAGGCTTTTGCTGACATAGGTCTTTATTTCTGGAATATCCGCAAGATCGACAAGGAAGTTCTGACTGAAATACTCCTATACCATACGGCTGAAGGTTTTATTTACGCCAGTGATCTTCCTTCCTGTTCCCAGGATATGCTTAACGGTTCTGCCATAGGACTTAATTTCATGGATGGCAAGGTTTTGATCAAGGATGCTTCAGAAAAATTCGCTCAGGTGGTTTATACAGATAAAAAAGCACTAAACACAGTATTTCATGGCATTGATAATGTACTTACGCCTCCGGATAAGACGATAGCTGAAATAGCAGGAGGAAATGGTGATTTTAGCATATTGGTATCATTGCTAGAGGCAACGGATTTAGATGTTGTAGTAGCTGATCCCGAGCAAAACCTTACTGTTTTCGCACCAACGAACCAGGCATTTGCTGATCTCCTGGCAGCTTTTCCAGGGTTTGATCTTCTGGGCTATTTTGAAGAATATCCTGAAGAGCTTGAAAAGGTTTTACTGCATCATGTGGCTGGAGGATCAACCTTCTCTTTCTGCCTGTCGGATGGAGATATGATACCTACGCTGAATACAGATATGTTATCAGTTGATTTTAGTGATGCAACGATGCCTAAGTTGATCGATTCTTCGGGAAATCCGGCAGGACTAGAAACAACTTTACTTGACCTGCAGGCTAATAATGGTGTGATACATGTAATAAAAGCAGTATTGATACCATCGAACTTGGATTTAACAAAACCTTTATAGATACCTATATAGTAATAGGAAAAACCGGTATTGTATAAACTCTACCGGTTTTTTTATTTTTTCGGTAATTTCGAATGATTAGAATAAAATCATTCATTCGACAATGACAGGTCTCTTCTAAACCAGAATTCTATCATTTCCCGATCACGAAGAGTGGTTATGAATTCCTGATACATTTTCTTTCCTTCCTCCCCATAAGCCTGCCATAATTTTCTGTTTTCCTGCTTCATGTCAATATCATCCTTTCCATATAGAACACCAAAATAAACCGGCATTTCTGTTCCTATTCCCCCTTCCAACATTAAGACAGGATCGCCAAAATTATTGTCTTTTGCCATTTGAACCCATTTCTTAACTTGTTCCATATATTTTTCAACCTGTCCTGACTTGACATAATGAACATCCCAAATAGCATAATTGATATCCTCCATACTGAGCCTCGGATTTTCCGGAAAATAATTGTATTCAGGCAAATCTGAAATCGTAAAACGATTATAGGAATCAATACATTTGACATATTCATCATAAATGGATCGGTCGATTTTTTCCCACACAGCACTGGAAGCCGCAATAATTTTATCCCAATCCTCAAGGGATTTCATTTGCATGAAGTAATAATAGTCAAATCCATTACTCTGGAAAACGCTGAATTCATAAGGAAAACTATTTTCCTTTAAAAGCTTTACAATCTCTAAAAGGGATTTTTCAAAGTTAGCCACATGTTCGGATTTCACTGTAATTTTTGTGGTCATCCACAATCTCTTTTCACTGGATTGTGAAAATGCTACGCTTGCCATAAATATGACAAGTACAATTAAAAAAAAGGGGTTGGGTTTTTGCATGGTAAAATTTTATTTGGTTAGTAATTTCAGAACATTTTAATGCATATATTAGTTCCCAAAGTAGCTTGATTCCTAGAAGTTTTTATGTAAATTGTTTATTCTCTTTTCTAAAGTAATTAATGCATTAATGGTGCCTTATTATAAAAATAAAATCAATATTAATCCTCAAAAAACAATTACCCACTAAATCCCTAATTATGAAAACAGCAATTATTACCGGTGCTTCATCAGGAATAGGTGAAGCCACAGCACATTCACTTGCAACAGAAGGTTATGCTGTCGTATTGGCAGCAAGGTCACTAGACAAACTGCAGAAGCTTAAATCAGACTTATCGGCAAAAGGTTTTAAGGCCCTGGCTGTAAAAGCTGATGTAACCAAAAGAGATGATATGAAGGCAGTTGCCAAAGCAGCCCTTGATGAATTCGGTCGTATTGATGTATTGATCAATAACGCTGGAATTATGCCATTATCTTTTCTAAAAAACCTTCATGAAGATGAATGGGAACAGACCATTGATGTGAATATAAAAGGCGTTATGAACAGTATATCGGCTGTATTGCCAGCCATGATGGAACAGAAGGATGGTCACATTGTGAACATTTCATCTATTGCCGGAATTGGTGTATTTCAATCGGCCGCTGTATATTGCGGCACTAAATATGCAGTGGAAGCCATTACGGAAGGTATTCGCCTGGAGCTTACTGTTCCATACAATATCCGTGCTACCTCTATCCGTCCTGGCGGTGTAGAAACAAATCTGATGAGCACCATTACAGATCAGGAAGTATTCGCTGCCTTTGAGCCTATGATGAGTTCCGTAAAATTTCTTCAATCGGAAGATATTGCAAAAGCTATTGTATATGCTGTCAATCAGGATCCTAATGTAAGTGTTGACCATGTATGCGTCCGGCCTAGCAATCAGTTGATGTAATTCAGTAGCAAAAAAAGAACCGGGGAGGGGATTTCAGTAACTCAGAATCGAAAGATCCCTGAGACCACTGCGTAGTGGAACCACGCGAAGTTGTAAACCGACTCGACATCAGCGCCACCTTCAAGGGTGCGATAACCGGCGCTGAGGCCCCAGTGATTATTGATGGCATAGTGGAGCTTTAGGGCTGTATCAAACGCGCGCCCCGGCCCACCGGCCAGACCTTCCAAATCGAATATGAAATGCCATTTCCCGGTGAACCGCCAGTCGGCACCGAGGTAAACCAGGGGTACAAATCCTAAATCCGTGTCTTTGCTGGATGTGCTGCCCTGCGTTAGCTCGATCTTTGCGTCTCTGATCTTTGCAGTGAATCCTACAGACAATTTCAGGCGCTCACGGTTCAGGAAGCGAAATCGATAGCCTAGTCGCCAGGAATTGAACTTATACGTGCCATCAACAGGATCTCCGGTTAGGTAAGATTCACCAGCAAAGTCCACCGGATCCGTAAATGTGCCTTTTTCGGTATAGGCAAGCGGTGCGAGCAGACCGCGCAAACTATGTTTGTCATTGATATTCCACGTTAGATATAGGCGGACAGCAGGCCAGGGACCCTTTCCTGCAAGGTCGACTAGTGAAAATCTTGTGCCTGCATCAGTAGGCTTAAAAAGATAAATTTCATGTTTTTCTACTAAAGATAGCTTAACCTTATTTTCAAAAATAGTTGCGAAAGATATTCTAAAAAGGGCTTTCTCGCACGCAAAGAAAGTTAGCAAAAAAAGGAACAGCGATTCATGAACATTGAGTAAGATAAGGCGCTAGTTTACGTTTCAACTCAAAATATAAAAAAATGAAATATACAGTTCATTAAGTGGAGATTTCCTCCTTTCATATTATTTTTTTAACGGTTTGTTCTTAAAACAAGTACTTCACCATAAATTGCAATCTTCTGCCAGTCCCTTGTGTGTCATTCACATTTGTACGCCTTGCCATCATAAATTCTACTCCGGTATTTATATTCTTTATTGGAGACCAAATCACATTAACATGACCCGCTAGGCCTGCTTTCATATCATATCCTTCTTTATATTGAGATGGATCAATAGAATACCAGTTGGAATTGATATTAGTAACAAGTGTGTTTGACAGGCGGAATGCAAATCCACCGCCTAAATTATAGGCAGGCATTGTTTCTAACGTGCCTTGTGGCGTAACAATGGCAGAACTTTGCGTGCCTATTGTAGCTACAATTTGACTCCCCCAACCCTGTCCATAACTCGCCATCCATCTGAAGTAGTGTTTTTTCGTTCCAAAGTATTCTCTTCCACTAAAGCTAAAGCCCCAGCCGATTGCCGTAGCATTGGGCATATCGCCCAAACCATCCCAACGGAGTTGAAATACCGAAGCACCTAACATCAATCGACCACCCGCTTTTCGTTTTCTTTGTAATTCGACCTGCCAAAAGAGGAAGTAGCTGGCTAGCTTGACCAACGGTATCCCTTCCATCTATGCCCGGAAACTCAAGCATTTCAAGGGCCAGCGCATACATAAACTTACTTCCAAGCTTATCTTCCCATCGAACTTGAGCTCTTCGCGTTCCCGTCAAGGCATCGCCCGCTGCGAAATCAATAGTGGCTGGAACGGCAAACAAATCGGATTGCGTACCCCACGTTCTACCAACAAGTAATCGGCCCATTACCCCATAGGCATGACGCAATCTTGGTGCTTGATTAAACGGCCCCCGATCAAGGTTGAAAAAGTCCATTTCAATAAATATGCGATATGGCCGCCCTGATTCTGAAATGCTTCTAATATCAAAGTTGAAGCGCGTTTCGCGCGCAAACAGGTTCATGTAGCCACTTTGATCGGGGCGGCCATCTCCGGCTACGGGTACATTTTGTATTTCATATTGAAACCGGTCATATGCCCCATCAAAATCCTGGATGTAATCCAATTTTACATAGCCACCTATAGCCATGCGGGCTTTGGAGCCAAACAAGGGCCAAGAGTTAGGGAAAGTAGCATCAACCAAATCTTGACCTGTATAATCAATCATGTTATCTCTAAAATCGTCTATTCTGATTGAATCATTTTTAGTCGTATTTATCGTGTCTCCTGCTTGCCAAACTTGGCCGAAAGTGGGCAAAAATGCGCAAGTGCCTAGCACTGCGAAAAAGAAGGTAAGTTTTTTCATTGTTCTTTGTTTTTGTTGAGATTAGCTAAAACTTGATAATACAATTCATCTATTTGGTTAATAATTACTTTCCACTTGGTATAATAAATTCCGATAAAAAAGAGGTACAACGCATCTGATATTTCAATGACATGAAACGATTCTAACACGCGCCTTCCGATGATAAAACGCACAACGATCAGCAAAAACAACAAAACAATGCTACCGCGATTTGTTGTTAAAGTGAGTTCCAGATTTTCTTCGTTGACCTGAACTTTGTATAAAAAAAAGAACAATTTGCCTGCAATCGCACCGACCAAGGCAAAGAGCACATAATATAATGGGGTTCTAAAAAGGTACGAATCGTAGAGCACGATCAGTGCCATTAAAAGAATGGTTAAGCGAATAATCAGGTTAGACCGTTTTATTCGTTTATCTGCTAAATGCGTAATGAATTTACGTTTTATATCCATTAGTATATAGTCATTAATTACCATGGCAATGGAACTACAGGCGAAACAGTAAAACGTATTTGATGTTGTGGACCAAATGCATCCGGTGATGCCACATAATACCAATATTGCAAATTAAACTTTATAGGCATTTTACCAAAAACCATCACTTTAGTCGCACCAGTACCAATAGGTAGTGTTAATCTATTTCCTTTTTCCGCTTTGTGGTTATAGGAAAATGTTGGCGAACTTTGAATCTGCCAGCCATTTTTTAAATTAACAACATAAAAATATTGCCCTGCAGTAATACTTGCAGATTCGCCTCCCGCAGCTGTAGCCCACATGTCGTCAGCAAGAATTGTAAAACTATCCGGATCTGCATCAAGGCTATTAACACTCCATGCATGATTTACCATTATTCCAGCTACACCCCATTTAAATATTTGAGCAACCATCAACTCTGGACCTAATAAGGTATAATCTGATTTTAAGGCATCATTGGTTGCCGTACGAAAACTACCAAATGCACCAATTACTCCAATTGTTTTTGATGGAAATGTTTTTCCTACCGCAATATCGGCGCTGATATTTCCCAGATTGAATCCCTGATTTTCAAACCCATTCGCCCCATATGTTGGTTGCGTAAAATAAATGGGGATATGAGGTCTGACGAAAAGATTCATCGTCTCACTTAATGGTACCGGAAGGACAGGTTGAAAACTCATGAAAACGCTATTTTGGCTTCCCGCATCAGGCAAATCTCCCTGATAATTTAGATAATCAAAATTGAAGTTCATGGTACCTAAGGTGGTGTTTGGATTAGCTAAATCTGATGCTATTTCCGATACACTTTTCTCATATTCCTCCTCTTGTGCAAATGTCGACAAAGATGCCAATGCGAAGATGGCAGCGAGGATTAATTTTGTAGTAGGTAAGATTCATAGTATTTTTTTAAATAAAGCAGTCTCGATTAATATTTCAATTCAACAATTTATTATACTTATTTATTTTTATGACCAACCAAAAATGCAGCCTTTGATCTTATAATCCGGGTTCCGAACGAACAATCGTGTAACCAATCATTATCCCCACAAGGATCGTCATCGCCACTATGAACATTTGAGAAAACTGTTGTACACCTAGTGTTATATCTCCCTCAGCCATGGAAGCCAAGCCACGAAAACCGATGCTGCCACTAACCAACATCACAATCGAGGGAATCAGTACGATCGAAGTTGGACGTCCTGTTTTCCTGGCCCATATATTGGCAACAACCACGGCAACGATTGTTCCCAACAGATTTCCAAGGTTGCCATCCAAAACCCAACTCCCTGCCAGAACCCCCAAATACGCTAAGCCAGATACAATGACAGCCCAGGTAAAATCTCTGCGCGAAACCTGGAACGCCAAGCACAACCCGACAAGAAGTATAGGAAAAAGAAGAAACATCCAATTTTGCGATATTGGTGTTTCTGGTTCACCAGCTGCTATGGTAACTAAAAGGCTTGCCATGCCAACTCCAATTAGGGCACCGGCAATCTGCATGACAAGGGTAATCAACCCACTCATTAAGTTTGATATACCTGATATGACATGTTGTGCCACCAATTCACCAGCGCCAAGACTCACGGTGTAACCCGGAAGAATAATGGCAACAGCCGATAATATCACCAGCACCAGGTTAAGATCGGGCACCCAATATTTAACAAGCGTAGCCAGAAAGCCAATAATTAATGCGGTTGAAAGCGGCATCCACTTCATTGTGATAGCGCCTAAACGAGCTGAAAGTAAGACCAGGCCATACACCAGCATGCTGAATACTGCGGCAATAATCGTATCTGTCCAACCTGCTCCTAAAAGTGGCGCCAAGCCAAGCCCGGTTAAAACGTAACCCATCATACTCGCAAACTTTCCCCATGGTGGGGGAAGTTGGTCGATGGCATCAATACGCGCATTGGCATCTGAAATAGACAAAGTCCCGGCTTTAATTTCGCTCAATACATCGCCTAGTCGGGCTAGCTTGTCCAAATCAATATCCGGAGGTGGTATAGCCATCACCTCAACACGCTGTTGTGAATCAGGAGTTTCGCGCAAAGCAAACATGATTTCAACAGGAGTAGACTTAAATACACCCTGATAGCCCATTTTTGCAGATAAGCTGGTCAGGAAAGACTCCAACCTGGTTGAGGTAGAACCATATTTATGCGCTGCAACGCCTACCTTAAGGATAAAACCCCAGGCATCGTCAAAGGAAACCTTTGAGCCTTCAGACAATTTTGATTCTTTCATTTAAATTATTTCTTTAAAGGGCTCTACCAAGAGTAGAGCCCTTTATTGTTTATTGATTTTTATTCAGTTTATTCTCCATGGAGCATTTTGCTGCGGCTCGCATACAGCCTGTCGCCTATTTAGTCAAAACCAAAGGTAAAAGGCTCACTCATGCGGGTCTTCATATGGTTCGTTCCAGGCACCGGCCCATCATCCCCGAGGTAGAAGCGGACGGTAATTTCGGGCTTAGACAAATCACAATTGGTATTGATCAGCGTGCGTTCCTCAAACGCCGCCTCAGCTTTCTTGTCATCGACAAAGGCGCAGTGGACAACATCGACCAAATCTTTCGCATCCGATTTTTTAAACGGAGCCTTCATGTCTGCATAGGTTTTGTCCAAAAGATTCATCCGATAAAAAGTATTGTGTTCTGCTTCCTCACTGTAAGCAGGGAATTTACTGGAATCAGTATACAAAGCTATTGGATGATTTGTACAGAATAATGGCTCTCCTGGTTTTCGATCAGTAAATACGTAAGCCTGGGATGTTTTGTCGATCTCGAAAACGGTGGCATTTCCATCACCATCAGCAATGAGCATATGAATACACATACCTACTTGCATGACACGAGTTGTTAGGATTGCTTTTTTAGCGTCCTCAACTGTAGCACAATTGCTGAGAAGATAAGCACCAAGTTGAACATCTGACAATCCATTTATTCTACCTCCAGCCATAGGTGCACCACCTGCACCAACTCCATGCGAGTCTGCGAAGGTTGTAAAATAGAGTCCTTTCTCATTAATACCATCAATAAATGGCGTTAATATGTCATGACCACCAACTAATATACTTTTGTATCCTTTATCAGGTCGAAACTCAATTACATTGGCTCTTTCTTCACATCCATGTGCACCTTCAGGTCCCTTTTTACCAAAAAGGGTGCTCCATGTTGGCAGCGGAAATAAGTCGTGATTACGAGCAGTAAACACTCCTTTTTTAGTATCACTCTCCTCTATGGGTAGCACGAGACCTGAGCATGCGCTGAATGATCCACTGATTGATTCACCTCTGACACAGTCATAAACGTCGTAGGGTAGACTAGTGGTGTCGTATTCATTATCATCCTCTGATAGGCCATATGCACGACTAACGCCCTTAGCGCGTTCGTTCATTGCTGGCCAGTTGCGCTTGAAAAATTCTCTTCTTGCTTCCCCATAGATTGGATTATCATATTTCTCGAGAGTACAGTCATATTTTTCTTTTGCAAGGGAAGCTAATTCATAGCCTATTTCCTCGTCACTACCAGCTATAATAATATGATTTGGCTTTGCGTAGTCTCCTTCCTTAAAAGGAAAAATGCGGTTCGTTTTTTAAAATTGCCATAATTTTCTGTTTTAAAGTTGTTTAAAAGAGCTCTGCTTAGCAGGCAGAGCCCTTTATCATCATCTATTTATTGAATGAATTTTTGTAGATCACGCCGTCTTTCATGATGATAACGAAGTTTTTATGCGGATCGGCAATGAGGTTAATGTCCTCCAGGGGATTTCCGTCGACCAAAAGCAGGTCGGCTAAAGCGCCTTCTTTAACCACACCGTTCTCGCCTGGATATGGATCGCGAGGCCCGGAACGCTTCATAATCTTATAGTTCTGGCTGGTCGCAATCTTTAGCACTTCCCACGGCTCGAAATAGCGGACTAGCTTCGCTAACTGAGCCCCCTGACGCTCTGCGAGTGCCGGATTACCCTGTGTATCTGTCCCAAATCCGAAGAGCAAGTCATATTTCTTTGCTAACTCGATAGGCATTATCGGTTCCTGAGATCAGAACCTGGTATTTTTCTTCCGCAAATGAACCTGGAGGCAGTGGGATGGCATCCTCATCGTTATAGAAGGGCTGCATGACAAACTGAAGTATTCGTCTCCTGCATAAGTTTTGCTGTTTCCTCGTCAATCAACTGGCCGTGCTCTACATTGCGGACACCACCGCGGATTGCGTTCTGGATCGCCTTCGCGGAATAGGAGTGAACGGTCACATAAGTGCCCCAGTTCTCCGCGACTTCAACCGCTGCAGCAATTTCATCGATGGTGTATTGCGATACGTCTAGTGGATCCGAAGGGGAGGCGACCCCTCCACCGGCCATGAGCTTAATAAAGGCCGCCCCTTGCATCAGGTTCTCGCGCACGCGCTGCATGACTTGCGCCCTGCCGTCTGCGATCGCGACCGTACCCATCCTTTCTGACGGAGTAAGATCCCGTGAATAGCTTCGAGGGATATCAACCGTGCTACGGAAATCGCCATGTCCACCCGTTTGGGAGATCATCGAACCCGCAGCGTAGATCCGGGGGCCAACGAACATACCCTCATCGATTACCGCCTTTAAATCAAATACAGGTCCGCCCGGGTCTCTCACTGTGGTGAAGCCCCGCATAAGCGTCTTTTCTGCCCCATGGGCCGCCACGAGATTCAGTTTGCCCGCACCAGCCGCAAACGGGTCCAAAGTCATATAGGCCGCCATGCTGTGCCAATGAGCATCTGTAAGGCCAGGCATCAGCGTGCGCCCACCTCCGTCGATCACCGTCGCACCCTTGGCCTTGATCGGGCTTGTAGAGATCGTTTTGATCAGATTGCCCTCGATCAGGACGTTGGCGTTTTCAATCAGTTTTTCATTCTCTCCGTCAAAGATGTTGACATTGGTGATCAAGGTTTGCGCAGGATTGTCCTGTGCAATCAGCTACCGAAAACCATCCAAAGATGGCGATTGCTGTGGCCAGAAGTTTCATTTTTAAATTTTTCATAATTTTCAGTTTTAAAGTTATTTAAAAGGGCTCTGCTTTACGGCAGAGCCCTTTTCTTACTGATTTATTATTTCCCTGCTAACTTTTTTGCTGCAGCTCTTAAAAACCCTGGTGAATGATCGATTCCTGAAATCGAATCTGGATTTGGGGCTAAGCCAAAGTATATTCCACAAAAGTCACGCTTCGGATCTACATAGATTCCTTGTCCCATATTTCCATGTTTGAACATGCCTCCATCAGGAAAATAATGATCCCATTGTGCGGTATTTTTTTCCGGAACTTCTCCAAACCAGTCTGAACCATACTGTTCTTCTGTAGATCCTTTATAAGCTTTATGGTTTCCAAGATCTTGAATGGCTTTAAGTACATCATCTGAAACGATCTGTTCGCTTGCTACTACATTCCAACTTGGTGTATGTATTAATGCAAAACGAAGAAAATCTTCCGGTGTACAATTGTGAAGCCCTGCACCTAAAGGAATGCCCTCTGCAAGTCCACAAATAAACTGACCTTGCGCTCCAATCTTAGACCATACCCGTTCATTAAAGTATTCTTGCCATCGCATACCTGTTATATGTTCAGTTGCAAGCACCAGCATCATGGTGTTCGCACCGGAGTATCTGAAACGGTCACCTGCAGATTCATTTGGTAAAGGTTGTGCATCTTGAGCCATTGCTACCCAATCCCCTTTTCCTTCTTCAAAAGCAGCGGTAAACCACTTCGCAATCCAGGTTTTTGGATTCAATAGATTCTCTATCGTTTCTTCAATATCAAGTCCGGATGACATGTTCATGGCATTTTTCACACTTACCTTTTCCCATGCAGTACCTTTCAATCTCGGCACATAGTTAGCTATTGGTTTTTCAAGGTCTATTTTACCATCTTCAGCCAGTAGCATAATCAACAAACCCACCGTTGGTTTAGCTGCCGACATCCATATGTGTATGTCATTTGGATTCATTCCCGGATAGGTTTCAAAGACTACTTTTCCTTTGTGCGCCATCATCATAGCTTGCACCTTACGTTTTCCACCTAAATACTCTTTTAAAGTAGGTGTAGTAGAGCCATCAAATGCGGTATAACGTTAAATCCAATAAATCAGGATGAAGATCTCGTTCTATAGTACTCTTTCTGGATGGTGCGGGTACCACACAACTTTTAAAAAATTCCGGGATATGTAAATTGAAATAAACCGAATCTTCGCTTCCTGATTGCCAGTTTGGAAAGCTATATCGTTTTGTAGCAGCATCAACAAAATCAGCTGATTGAGGCTTTTTCCATTTGCTCATAGGAGTTACTAAGTTTAGCATCTCCTTTATTCTGTCTTCTTTACTCATAATATTTAATTTTTAATTGTTAAATGAATATTTGTCTTGTTACTTTAAATAATAAAAGTCATATAAAGCGCGGGCAACTTCCGCAATAGCCCGTTCTCTGTCCGCAGAGGGCGTCTTACTGCTGTTGGTGAACACGGCGATAGCAAATCGTCTACCGTCAGGAAGCGTGATATAGCCAACATCGTTGGCAACTCCGCCTACGGTTCCGGTCTTGTGCGCTACGGGCGTTCCCTTCGGCAACAATCCCTTGAGTCGGCCAGCACCGGTGCGCGTGCGCGACATGACGCCCAGCAGGAACTCGCGGCTTTTCGGGCTCATCGCTGCGCCATTGTCGATGGCAAGTAGGAGTTTCAGATATGCATTGGGCGATGTGTGGTCGCGGGGATCCGCCTCGAAGTCCGGATTGGGATCAACCTGGGCCGCCACCAGTGCCGGGTTCTTGCCGATGGCCTCAACGATAGCTTCCGGGGTGACCGATGGCAAGCCGTAGAAATCCATGAGAATCTCGCGGACAGTCCGGTCGACCCTGAAATCTTTAATCCCGAGCCTGCGCAGGTTCTCGGTCACCGCTGCTGGCCCACCTGCCAGCCCCATGCAGACATC
This sequence comes from uncultured Cytophagales bacterium, assembly GCA_963820995.1. GTDB lineage: Bacteria > Bacteroidota > Bacteroidia > Cytophagales > Cyclobacteriaceae > JAGTVG01. The sequence goes on from CAWGCL010000004.1 coordinate 22,334, forward strand.
GGTCGCAGTGTTGTCACTCTCTGTGATCATCGGATATATCAAGTTCGCTAACGAGAACTGGACCCCGGGGTAAGGGAATCTCTCGGCAATCGCAACTTCGCCGGCGACATACATGTCATGAGGGACGTCGACCATTTGGTCGAGACTGAGTTCCCCCTTGTCCACGAGATCCATCACTTTCGAGGCGATCGCTACTTTATAAGCACTCGCCATACAAAAGGTTTCATCGCCATTTATGCTGACATTCAGCCCTGAACTAAGTTCCTGTGCTGCCACACCAATGCGGCCAACCAGCCCTTGCGTAATTTTTTCAATCTTCTGAGCAATACTTTTGTCAGCAGATACTGTTTTTGTTTCTTTCATGATTTTTGTTTTTAAATGTTACTAATTGAATTTATCTAAATTCACTGCCTGACATATGATTCTACAGCCTTTATGTGCCATAATCATGGCCTGAACTTATTTTTTTATAATTTTCAATTTTAATTGGATTAATTATTTTCATAGACCTGTTTCCCTTCTTTGATGGTTTCTACCACTTTTATGGTATGAATCTTCATGGGATCAACTTTTAGCGGATTTTGATCTAAAATCACAAAATCAGCCAATTTGCCCACGGTGAGCGTTCCTTTGCGGTCTTCTTCAAAATACTGATAAGCGCCCCAACGCGTTTGTGAAAGCAAGGCTTCATAAGGAGTCGTTCGCTGTCCTGGACCGAGTATCAATCCACTTCGGGTTACTCGGTTTGTGGTGGCATCGATTATTCTTAATGAATTGGGTGGTATCACCGGGCAGTCTGAATGACTGGTTAAATTAATTCCCGCATCTATAAGGTCTCTGGTAGGGGAGATGTATTCTGCCCGTGGCGATCCTAAAACAGAGTTTAAATGCCAGTCTCCCCAATAGAAGGTATGTACGGCATACTCTGAAGCGAGCACGTTTAAATCAGCAATTTGTTGGATCTGATCTTTCCGAATCACCTGGCCATGTATGATTACCGAACGATGATCATCGTAGCCATGATTTTTTAAGGCTTCATTGATGTAAAAAAGATATTCATCTACAGCAGCGTCTCCATTGGTGTGCGCCAATAATTGCCATTGATTTTGGAACGCCTGATTCACAAATTTTTCCGCATCTTCTTTTGTATATTTAGGGTACCCATGATAATGATTGTCTTTCCCTGAAGGTGGTATTAAATAGGGCTTGGTAAGCCATGCCGTTTTTCCCTGTGGTGACCCATCAAAAACTAATTTTACACCGCCTACACGATAATGGTTCAAGTAACTATGGTCTTTTGTATAATACTTACCGGTCATAGCCTCTAAGCCCATATCCATAACCGAGTAGGTTACCAAGTCGATATACAGTTCTCCCTTATCTGCCGCTTTTTCCAAAGAATTATTAAAGCCCGTATTGCCGCCACCTTCCTGTGCAGTGGTGTACCCAAATTGGGCATACATTTTTTGTCCGTTTTCAACAATTTTAGCATCTGTTTCATCGTCAATTTTGGGCAACATTTGCAATTGTAAGGGCTGAAATGCGGTTTCTTCAAGGATTCCATTTGGATTGCCATCGGCATCTTTTCTGATGTGGCCTCCTACGGGATCTTGACTATCTTTAGTGATCTTGAAAAACTTCCAATGCCTTATGGTTCACCGCACCCAAATGACCGGATTGATGTACAATAATTACAGGAACTTCCGTGCTTACTTTGTCCAGGTCATCTGCTGTGGGATGGTCTTTTTCTGCCAATTGAGAATCGTCATACCCAAAGCCGACCAGCCATCCAAACTTGTTTAAGAAGAACTGACCTTTTTCTGATTCTTTCCAGGTATTCATCTCATCTACCACGCCTTGAATGCTATTGCAATTTCCATCCGGCGGAGGCATTAGATTGGCCATCATATTGTAAAAACCTGTGAGATACAGGTGGCCATGCCCATCTATAAATCCCGGCAATAGGGTTTTGCCTTGTAAATCTTGTTTGCTGGCTTTTGGAAATTGTTTTTCAGCATCTTCTAGTGTACCTACAAAAGCGATTTTGCCATTTTGCTGAACCACTGCTTCGGCATATTGGGCTTCATCTCCTTCCATGGTAAGAATATCACCACCAAAATAAATCGTCATTTCTGATGCGTCTTTTTTCTGAGCATCTTTCTTCTCAATGCTGTCGTTGCAAGACAACATTAAAAGTGAGATTCCAATAAGTGATAATAAGACGCGTTTCATTTTGGCTTGCTTGTTAAAAGTGATCTATTCGGTAATTGTCACTCGTCCAATAATCTTCATGGGGTTTTCTATTCTTGAATTGCTGCCCGGATTGGTTGGCCAGGAAAGACATCCTTCAAAACTTTAGAGTCCTTCACCACGACAGTACCATTTACAATAACGAAGGGGATTCCCGTAGACGGCAAGGTGCCCATCGCAGGTGTTGCATTGTCTTTGACAGTAGCTGGATCAAAAATCGTAATATCTGCATCTTTCCCCACCTGTATGCGTCCCTTGTTCGCCATTTGGGGTACACCGTTTTCCTGAAGAAATTTAGCTGGCATGAAGCTCATCTTGGAAACCGCCAACATTAAGGGCATTAGATTTTCTTCTCGTACTAACTTCAAAATTCGCGCGTGGGTACCAGCACCTCTAGGGTGCGCATTTACAGATTCATAAGGTGTATCCCAATCTATAGGTAACGATCCGTCCGACTTAGAAACGCCCGGAAACGCATCGCTTCCAATCATGGAATTTGGGTTCGAAAGCGCCCAATACAAGTCTTCCTTAGTGGCATTTTCAAACGTTACGTTGGTTAATGGAGCTTCTTTCATCAATTGCTCGTACGTTTCCTTTGTTAAAGGCTTCATGGTCGAAATATTGATAATATCTTTATAATCATGCCCCATGTTATTTTGGTAATTATCTGGTTGAAGATAGTCCGCAGCAACAATGGTAGAACCATAGGTATACGCGTAGATTTCAGACATTACAGGAATGCCTTTTTTGGCTGCAGCATCAATGAGCGCCTGTGCTTGTTTTGTTTGACTCAAGGTCTGTGCTGTCATATGAGCAATCACCAAACCTCCACCATATGCCTCAGCAGCACCAAGCTGTTGTAGCGTACCTGTTAGACCGTCATTTGGTGGGAGTTGTCCCGAAAAACGTCCGTGTAAATAAACGAAACGCCCATACTTTCCTGCCAACTTTTGAGCACCAATTCCTTCCTCAGATCTTGCACCTTTTACCATATAGCCAGGTGTATAGCCAACACCAAGACCTCCTTGCTTTAATCCCTCTTCCACTAAATTGATAATCTGTTCAATCTGTTGGTCGGTAGCAACACCATTTGACCACGCCATGGTTAAATGCGTCTCGTCCTGTATACCGCTATCATTGATAAGCGCTCCATCTTTGGTTTTATAGTTAGGGTTAAGCACCATCTCACGAGCTGCTTCTAGACTGGCAGTGGCTCCGTAATTGGTTTGTGATTTACCCTTCATCCCATCATACCAAAAATCAATTGGGAGTATTCCGAGTTCTAATTCTAACGCAGTTGTAACACCATCTCTCAAGGCTAGCTTTTGTCCAAATGGAGTTGGTACATTGTGAGTGTGCGGATCAATAAAACCAGGCGCAACAACATGTCCGGCGGCATCAATCGTTTCTTTACCGTTAATGTCACTTTCGGTGATAATAGCAATTTTACCATCTTTAACCCCAACATTGGCGACATCGTTAAAGATGGTTTCGGGGTCCATAACCCGGCCGTTTAAAATGACTAAGTCAAATTCGGTTTCGGCAGAACGCCCGAGGTTTCTGTGGTTGATTCTTTTTTACTTTCGTTGACAACTACTTAAGAATGCAAACAGAATAATGAGATATTTTTCATACAGAAGTTGTTGTATCAGCTTTTTATTTAATTTTCATGTAAGTTATCTCATATTCATATTTTATTGTATTAAAGTAAGGTCCTCTTAATGCTCATGAGTTTTAAAACCTTCACAACCGGCGCGCCGGTTGTGAAGGTTTTAGTTGACCAATCTCCTCTTACTTAAGTGTCACAATCAGTGTTTATGGCCCTCATCACCACAGCCTGCAAAGCCAGATGGCAAACCGGTCGTGAATTCGGCATTCCACCCTTCTACCGAGATCGGCTCGAAGCGTGGCTCTGCTTCCGGTTCAAACCGGATCGGCTGACCAGGAAATACCGGAAGTTGCACATCGTCACGCACAACCACCTGACCGTTGACGATCACCGCTCTCATGCCCGTTGAAGGGACAGCGCCCTTTTGGTAAGTTGAATTGTCTCTGAAAGTTTCAGGGTCAAACACCACGATATCGGCAACCATGCCAGTCTGGATGCGGCCGCGCTCTTGAAAAAACGTAAGGCCTGTTTCACCCAAATGCTTGGCGGCATTGTAGCTGAGGATTGACATCAGCTGCATCATTGGGATGTTGTTTTCCCGACCGATCCTGATCGTTTTGCCTCGGGCACCAGCCGTGCGGGGGTGTGTGCCGCCAAGTGAGTCCATTGGAAAATCCCACGGGGCGTCGTACGGCGTGGCAGCAGTCGCATCGCTGGCCATGGTCACGCCCTTCAGCCTCAGCCACTTCACAATGTTTTCTTCGGGCTGCTTGAATACAACGATCGGCTTGGTCGGAGTGGATGCGATTGTGGCCTTGTAGGTCTCCAGGGTAAGGTACTCATTCGTTTCCGGATCCAGCATGGTATCTTCATAGCGGTTGCCAAGATCGTCGACCCAGCTCTCAGGCCTTAGAAACTCGGCATTGATCGGGGTGGAACCCGCAGCGTAAGGATAAATTTCACCCCAGATGTTGTGGCCCTGTTCCTGAAGCCTGATGATCATTTCTTGTGTAAGCCGCCAGCCGGCGTTGTTGAAGTGCAGAAGGATCGCCGGAGCGCCAAGCGCGAGGGCGTTGGCAACCAGTTCCTGCGCGCCGTTGTTCTCGGTGATGTCGGTGCCGAGCGTGTAGCGGGTATGTGCGCCGGTCGGGCGGCCATAGCGTGCGCCAACTTTCTGCACCTCGAACATCTCGCGTGTAGAGACGCCCTCTCTCATGTAGCCCACGGTGACTGCCGATTCCCACGGCACCAGCCTGCAGGCCCTTGTCAATCTCCTGGAGAATCGCGTTACCCTGTTCCAAAGTCGGGCGCGTCGCGCTCCAGCCGTTTTTCTTGCGGGTTTCAAGAGCGGCTATGGGGCCGTCTTTCAGGTAATCGCCGTCTGAACCGTCGATGACCATCGCACGGGCAAACTCGTGACTCACCGCAATGCCATAGTTGGCCTGGGTCACACCTTCACGTGCTTTATACCAGCCGCGATATAGGATCCCGCACAGCCCATCTCGAGATCCATGCTGCTTGTCAGGCCATCGCGTAAGCCGAGGGAATAGCCGATTGGCTTTTGAAAGTGGAAATGCGTATCAATGAATCCCGGAGCAACAATTTTACCAGTTGCATCTACAGTTTCTTTTCCGGAAATAGACTCTTCTGTGATTAAGGCAATTCTGCCATCTATAACGCCAACATTTCGGATGTCGTCAAAGTTGGTTTCGGGGTCTATTACCCTACCGTTTAAAATGACTAAGTCAAATTCGGTATCGGCAGCAACGCCCGCGGTTTCTGTGGTTGATTCTTTTTTGCTTTCGCTGCAACTGCTTATAAATGTTACGCTGAACAAGCAAATTAATACTAGTGCTGCAAATTGTTTTGATTTTCATAATTGTCATTATTTATATAATGATTTTAGTTTGAACCCAACAACAATATTCACAATGCCCGCAATGGCGAATCCAATACCCATCCAAGTGGTAATAGTAAGTGCTCCAACTATTATATTACTCATAATAAAGTAACCAATAATCACAGATAGCACACCACCAAGCATACTTAATCCCCAAAGGGAATTTCCTTCTTTTTTACTTTGAAAAGAATCTGCAAACGACATGATGCCGGATACGATAATCCAGAAGCCGACAACAAAAGGTAATGAGGCTGCTGTTAGGGCGGGGTTAGACAAGAGCACAAATCCGAAAAGGATATCAATAAGCCCTCCGGCCAGTACCCATCCCCAATTGGGAATTATATCTCTACAGGCAATTGAAGCGCCTGTTTGCAAAATGCCCGTTATTAATAAGCTAATGCCAATATAGACTGCTACTCCAATCAATGCATTCACCGGATGGCGAAATACGAAAAAAGCGAGTAAAACAAGAATAATACCTCTTAACAGGGTGAACCACCATAATTTTTGTAATGTTTTCATTTTAAATTGTTTTGATTAATAATTGTTTTTAATTTTTTAGAATACTCAGGATGCGTTTTCTTTTGGAAAACACTCCTGTAGTTTCTTTAATTATTTTTCATCATGCAATCCCCAGCACCACAGTCATCAACATGAATTTTTGAAAAACTTGGATTAATTCCAATAGTATGCTTCACCCTCCAATCATCTTTATCAATCGGCGTAAATCTTCCTTTGTCTTCTACTGGGAAACGAATTTCTTGCCCGGCATTTATGTCTAATACTTCATTGTCTTTTACTACGATAACACCATTTACAATAACATAAGGAATACCGGTTGTAGGGAGGCCATTTTCCCCTATTTTAAAAGTGGAATTATCTGTGATCGTTTCAGGGTTAAAGATGGTGATATCAGCAACTTTCCCTATTTGAATTCTTCCTCTTTGCTTCATAGCCTCAAGCCCGGCATTGCCAAGGTGTAAAGCTGCCCAATAGCTTGATTGTGCAATCGTAAACATTAAAGGAACACCTTGTTCACGAGCCATACGAAAAGCTGTACCACGCGTACCAGCCGTTCTGGGATGGCCTCTATAATCTTTCCAATCCGCTTCCCATGGTAATGATTCTCCATCGGGACCAACACCAACCATGGCATCAGCTGCTATAGTCATATGAGGTATTGTTAAAAAATCTTTCAACCAAGGCTTCCGGTATGGAAATACTACGACAACCGATCTTCCCGGTTCTTTTTTCATCAATGCTTCATAGGTTTCGTTGGTCAGGTATGCATTATCAATAGGGTCGAAGATGGTTTCTTCGTATTTGAAACCACGCTTTTCTACCCATTCAGAAGGTTGCAAGAAATCTGCAGTAACAGCAGTTGCTCCGGCAGCATAAGGATAATACTCTGACCACATATTCAAACCTTTTGCTCTGGCCAATTGCAATTTTTCTTCTATTTCCCACCAACCATAATCATTATTATGGCAAATTAAAAATGGAGCGCCTAACAACATGGCATTGGTAAACATCTCATCAAAAGCTATTGGCGCTTCCGTAGGTGTTTCGTTTAATAAATGATATCTGGTATGAGAAGCTGTCATACGGCCATAATTAGCAGCTGTTTTTTGAGCCATAAAAACTTCGTAACTACTTGTTCCCATAGTTATGTAAGCAACAGGAGCTGCCATACCTATTGCACCTTGTCTTAGATCTTCATCTAATATTTGCATTATTGTATTCATTTCGTCCAACGTTGATTTTGTTGTTGCCCAACCTTGAACGCCATCTTCTGCAGCTTTGGCAACGTATGGTCTTGCATCAGTATAATCCATTGGGCCAACCATGTTCGTTTCAGGGTCATGAATAGCCATTCTTGTCCACAATAAACTTGCAGTAGTACCATAGTTTACTTGCCAGCCCGTTTTTGCTTTTTCATCATACCATTCTTTCACATTGAATGATCCGGCTTCAAGGTCCATCCCGGAAGTTACACCGTCTCGAAGTGCCATTTTAGTACTGAAAACATCCATTGAATGGTAGTGTGTGTCAATAAACCCAGGAGCAACCACATGCCCTTTAGCATCAATGGTCTCTTTACCTTTAATTGGAGATTTGGTGATGACAACGATTTTTCCGTCTTTGACCCCCACATTGGCGACATCGTCAAACATGGTTTCAGGGTCCATTACGCGACCGTTTAATATGACTATGTCATAGGTCTCATTTGTAGTTGTTTTCTGTTGACCGTAGGAGAACGATACCAAGAAAATAAATAGAATTAGTAAATTGTTTTTCATGTTTTTTCATTTGTTAATGGTTGACAATTTTATTTTAATGTGTCTGTTATAATTTGTATTTATTTAGGCCCTGTTTCTTCAATATGTCCTTCTATTTTTACAGCCAGTAAAACATATCGCCATTCATACAGCATATTGAGTAAGCCCGTCAGCTCGGCCTGATCGCGCACATGTATTTTAAAAGAAGTAGTTACCTGTTCGTTTTTTTCTCCCGAAACCAGTTCGATTTCCCCTTCAAAATAATCCCATAATTCTTGACGTACATTTCCTAAAACCTGAATATGATAGATACCCGGATTGGAAAATTTTATCTCCGGATGGAGTGTATGTGACATAACAATTGGTTAAATAGGTAACAAAAGTATCGATCAATTTGATGATGCAATAGCCACTAAAGTGGACAATTCATAATAAGAAAGTGGACTTTTACAGATCTTCGGGCATGCTTCAACCGACAGTAACCACGCCAAGCTCCCGGACTTTTTTGATGGCACTTACCCTGTTATTGACCTCCAACTTCTGGTAGGCCCGATAGAGATGTTTCTTAACCGTATCGAGCGAAACGAACAGTTTTTCAGCGATTTCGTTATTTTTGAATCCCTGGGTGACAAGATATAAGATTTCTAATTCACGGTCAGAAAGGCATTAACCTGCATTTCCTTGCTTCCCTTAACAGTTAGTTTTTTTGTTGGGGATGGGCGATCGACTCCATCAAGAGCGAGTATAATTTCTGTTAACTGTTTGTTTTTCGGCTCAGTGTCAGCCATTTCTCTTAGCAAATGATGTATGGCATCTCCATGATCAAGAAATGCACGTATGTTCTTTTGGTCCTTTGAAAGTAGCAGAGCTTCACTCACTGCATTTTTTGCCTGCTCATGGTTTGATTCATTTGCATGAACTACTGCCTGTAGAGCAAGCGCCTGAACCAAAAGCATTTTATTATGACGTTGTCTGCCCATAACCAATAAATTATCCAGAAGTTCCCTACCCTTCTCAAGCTGATTGGTCTTGATTAATAGCTTTACCTGGGTCAATTGCGGTATGTAATAAAACAAAAAAGGAGGATGCGGACTAAAATTAGCCAAAGGCGAAACCGCAATAGCACTTTCAATGTCATCACGTCTCAGATAAGATTCGACTTTAAATGCCTGCACCATTCCCTTTAACGGTTCGATGGCAAGGTAATCCGCTAATTCTTCGCACTCACCAATACACAAATCAACTTCCTGCCACATCCCTCTGGCCATATCTGAAAGACACTTTATAAAAAAAATGTGCATCACCCAGAAGGGCCAACCGTTATAGCGATATTGTTTAAGATCTTTTACAAATCTGGCAACCTTATCAAGATGGTTGTGTAGATACGATGAACAGGTTACGCTATAAACGGCCATCATCCATGCAGCCGGGAAAGCCTTTGGAGAAGTGATGGAAATTAATGCTGCGCCATCATTGGCCATGAAAGCAGTACTTCCCTCTAATAAATGAATCGCACACCTGCCTTGCAATAATCGCCTTTTAAAATATTGATCAGTAGCTGCTGACGTTTGAAACTCAACATCTAGTTGCTTCAGGCCTTTATCTACTTTTCCAATGGACTGATGAGCCATGGAAAAGTAAGCCACTGAAGATTCGCGATAAAAGTATGGTTCATTGGCAGGAATAAGCTCCATAGCTTTTTCTGAATGCACAATGCATTGATCCAAATCTCCAAGCTTGAAAAACAGGATATCCTTGACACTGTGAAATTCGCCAAGTAATTTCTTTACATTAGGAATTTGGGGGATCATTCGCTTTTAATAGCTCTTCTGCTCGTGAAAGATAATCCTCCATGCCAGCGTAGTTTGTATAGTAGTCTTGCAACATGGCCAAACTAAGTAATACCTCTGGGTGATTGTCTCTGGCCTCAGAGGGAAAAAGATCAATCAATCTATTAAGTCGCTGTATCTGCTCGGTATTGTGTAGTTCAATACGATGCCTTGCAAAGAGGTTCACAGCAAAAGCCATATCATTTGATCGGATCGCATAATTTAAGGCTTCTTCCAGTAGCTGTTGATTCTCGAACCAGCGGCTGGCAGATTTGTAGAGCAAGGAAACTTGCTCTTCGTTTAAGTATTTTACCTTACGATTTTGAATTTGGCTCCTGAATACGTGGTGATACCTGAACCATTGTCCCACTGAGTCAAGCGGAACCAGGAAGAGGTTTCTGCGTTTCGATAATCTTATAAATTCTTCACTCCCCGATTGCGATAAGTCACTGTCATTAATTGAGACAACCATGGTATTAATCAAGTCTGTTGAGAATCGATCCAACAGTGTAGTCACCTCCAGGTATTTAAGGGTATCAATTGGTAATCCATTGATCACTTCTTCATCGAGCAGCTCCGAGATGATCGAATTTTGGCTATTCAAAGATTGAATAACTTTTCCGAATTCAATCCCCTCTGCTAATCCCATAAGTCCAACGGTGATACCGGTAATCCATCCATCAGACTGCTTCACCAGGTTTGTCACCTGATCGTCCGGGATTTCGCTGTCAATTAAAGAGCGAAGCTTGATGGCTTCATCAGCCGTAAAAGCAAGATCTTTCATTCTCACTTCGTTCAACTGAAATTGAGCTCGCAATTTGGCCAGTTTAAGTGGCGGATCTCGTTGAGTTAAAATTACAAGATGGAAATGCGCTGGCGAATATCGTATAATACCATTGATAATTTCATGAATCTTCTCTTCTCTGATCACATCATAGTCGTCCATAACCAACACAAAAAGGTCCTCCAATTGGTCAAGGTCATTGATGAGTGTCGAAGCAATCAGGTTTGGTGAAAGATTGGCTCCTTCAAGAATATATTCCAAGCCAAAGGTTTTCTGCGGCCATTGCTCCTTCAGCAATGTTAGCAGATAAGTGAGAAAAATCTGAATGTCGTTATGTTCTTCATCCACGGATAACCATCCGTACTTATGGTTGGTTTCTTCAAGCCATTGACTTACAGTGACGCTCTTGCCACAACCCGTTGCCGCAGAAATGAGTGTCATTGGATAGGAGATATTGGCCTCCAAACAATCAATAAGAGATTGTCGTTTTACAAACTCCTTTCTTATTGTGGGTTTGAAAGTTTTGTACTTTAGTACTTGTACACCATTGGAATGATTTTCCAGGGAGTGATCTGTAGGGACTTTTGAAATTTTGGGTTGGCTTTGCTCCATAATTAAGGTGCAATTTTTTGTATTGGTTAGATCAGTACGGTCGATGATATCAATTATCTACAATGATTTAGAGGTCATTTACATGAATTATTAACGGTAAAACATATTTTAATTACGAATTGTTCAATTAAGCCTAATGATAATTGCAATGTTATTTTTCACAGCTAATTTAACCAATATTACGCATATTGATAATTGCAATGTTATTTTTCACAGCTAATTTAACCAATATTACGCATATTGATAATTTCAATGTTAATTTTCACAGCTTATTTAACCAATATTAAAGATAATAATTATTCAATCAATTAAATATTCTTAATGTAGGTTAACTATTTGTTAACTGATTTTGTTTTATGTAGATAATAATTATATGGTATTTTAAATTTCACTATTTGCAGCTGTGAGGCATGATCAGATTTATCTCAGTATATCAAAATGCCTGCCGCAGATCTTGCTATACGTCCTATAGTCTAATGTTCATGAATACCTCCGTTTTTTTGATCTTCACTTAAAGTTCCCTGTCCGGTATCGGACGGCAAGAATGTTTTCTCCTGCCTGCCCGTCAGGTTTTCAGGATCAGAAAACCACATCTTGCAATGACAGCACCGGACCATAGCTTTCCTCCTTTCTCTTCCCTTCCGCAACTGATACGATCAATTGGGAAGAATTATTTTCTGGATTGTTTTGACATTTTCTACTCCATCTATTTTTGTTGTTTAGTCATGTTTCTGATTTTGCTGGAAGGGAAAAAAAGCTGAACAGAAATAGTCAATTTTTGTAGTTTTGTAGGCATTTTGTGATGTTTTTGTAGGCATCATATCTTATTGTGGACTTGCAACATTTTTTCGGACAAATTATTAAGCCACATTTCTAATTTGTAATAATTTTAATTCATATTCTTCCGGAGATAAATACCCTAAAGCCGAGTGTTTTCTTTTCCGGTTATACCACATCTCGATGTATTCAAAAATGGCTCTTTTAGCCTGGATCCAGGTACTGAATTTATAGTGATTGATCAATTCAGACTTGATCGTTTTAAAGAAGCTTTCAGCCACCGCGTTATCCCAGCAATCCCCTTTCCTGCTCATACTTCTGGAAACTTTTTGATAAGTTCCCAGAAATGAGGCAAACACACTGCAGGAATATTGCACCCCGCGATCAGAATGAAAGATTAAATCCTGATCAATGGGCCGGTTAATCACAGCCATCCTCCAGGCAGGCATCACAGTTTGATCTACCTTCAATGAATTACTCAATGCCCAACCAATGATCTTCCGATCGGCCAGATCCATGATAATGGTCAAGTACAACCAACCCTGATTGGTCCAGATATATGTTATATCAGATACCCATACCTGGGAAGTTCTCTCCACCCTAAAATTTCGGTTGAGTTTATTCTCAACGATGGGATAGTTATGCTTCGAATCTGTTGTCACTCTGAATTTTCTCACTATTTTACTTCGTATTCCAGCTGTTTTCATCAGTCGGGCAACTCGAGGTCTGGATACCTTAATCTGTTGATCTCTCAGTTGCATGGTGATCCTGGGACTGCCATAAGTCCGATCGCTTTGCTGATGTATCTGACGTATTTTAACTAATAGCCTACCATTCTCTAATTCCCATCTGGAAGGCTTTCTCTTTAACCAGTAATAATATCCGCTCCGGTTAACTTTTAATACTTTACACATCTTCTCAATGGGAAATATGGAGCAATGATCCTTTATGAATTGAAATATTTGCCATCGTTCTTGGAGAACCTGCCTGTCGGCAGACAGGAATGCTCACTGCCTTTTTTAGGATGTCCCTTTCCAATTCCGCCTCACGTAGTTCTTTCTTCAATCTGGCAATTTCAGCTTCCTGAGGTGTTAGATTCTTCTTCCCATTAACGCTAAATCCAGCTTCACCCTTTCTGATTAATTCTCTCCTCCATTGATACAAAAGATCTTTTTTTACACCAAGTTCTTCTGATATCTCTCTTACACTTTTATTGGTGTTCATAAGTTCGACGGCCATTAGCTTGAACTCCTTATCATACTTTCTTCTTCGTTTTACCATAATTATTTAAAGTTAATAATTTTGGCTTAACTTACTGTCCAGTCAAATGTAGCAGGTTCACTGGCCCTTGTTGTACTCACCAAATCTGGCCGTATGAGCAACACGATATATGCAATTGTATGCAAATGAAAAAGACAGTCAGAGCTCATTTTCACCTAACTGCCGGATAAATAGTGTGGGTTGTACTGGATTTCAGTTAACGACCTATTGCCTCATCGGAAGTTGATGTGATAGAGCTCTTTTACTTGTTGTTTATCATGATCCAAATTCTTTCGAATGAATCACCAAGAAATCTCCTTCAAGTATAAGGCTCATGAAAGGATTCTCCATCAGTATGGATGCTGATGTTAAAAAATCTGGGGTGGTTGCCATATTAATCCATTGCTGCCAATATCCGTTCCGGTGTCATAGGTAATATATACACCCGGGCTCCAACAGCATCGAAAATTGCATTGGCCAGTGCTGCACCTATTGTCGTGATCGCTGGCTCACCGCAACCCTGAGGTGGTACATCCGGATTATCGACCAGTACAATATCAATCGGTGGTGCATCAGAAAATCTGGTAATCTGGTAAGAATTAAAGTTTCTCGTCCGTATTTTCCCACCACTAAATTCTATTTCTTCGGACAGAGCGGCGCTAAGACCCATCGTAATTCCACCTTCAATTTGTAATTTTGCACCTTGAGGATTAATAATCTCGCCCATGTCCTGGGCACACACAACATTTTCAACTTTTACCTTTCCGGTGGATTTATTCACAGATACATGTGCAATTGTTGCCACGTAGCTATTCAAATAATTCGTACATGATATGCCATATCCCCTGCCGCTGGGACTTTTTTTAAAATTATGTCCAAATTTATCAACTGCAGCATTGAGCACGCGAATCATACGTTCGTCCGTTAAGTTATTCATGCGAAATGACAGAGGATCCATTCCCGCTGCCTGCGCAAGAATATCGGTATGAGATTCCATTGCAAAAACGTTTGTGTTGCTTCCAGGACCTCTCCAGGCACCCGTTCCAAATGGATGCACACTACTCTCACTCCTGGTTTTTACCCGGAAATGCGGGATGTTGTAAATCGGTTCCGAACTTCGTGAACCGGTAAACAGGATATCACAATCCCAGAAAGTAATATGGCCTTCAGCATTTAAGCCTGATTTCAGTTGAACCACAGCCGCCGGGCGAAATGCATCATAAAAAAACTCTTCTCTTCTTGTCCATGCCAATTGCACAGGATGCCCGGATATTTTCGATAATTTTACGGCTTCGCTGATTTGTTGACCTGATTTCTTACCACCAAATCCCCCACCCAAAAAAGGTGTTATTACATGAACATTTTCTTCCGGTATCTTTAATGTCTCTGCTACGGTTCGTTGTACTCGAAAAGGAGCCTGTGTAGAGGCCCAGACAGTTACTTTTTCATCCTCAACATGTGCCAAAACCGCATATGGTTCACTGGGTGCATGGGCAACATAGTGATTATAAAATTCCGATTCAACACTTTGTTTGGCAGCAGCCTTACCATCAGCTAAGTTCCCTTTTTCTACATACACTCGTCCATCGGGTGCATCTTTTTTAAGATAATCGAAAATGGATTGGTTATCGACTTTAGGAGCAGGTTCATCCCATTCGGCAGTTACTAATTCCAGTGCCTTTTCTGCCATCTCCGGATATTCATGTAACACAGCAATCAGGTCATCTTCCTGAATCACAATCGCACCCTTAATGTTTTGAGCTTTGGAGACGTCAACAGATGCTAATGTGGCATCATGGGATGGTGGTCTAAGGACTTTTGCGTGCATCATGCCCGAAAGTATAATGTCAGAAGTGAATTTTGCTTCACCTGTTACTTTTAGCCTGGCGTCCATTCGCATTGTCGGCATCCCGGAAACAGTATGTTCTGAAATTGACTTTATCGGAACACCGGATATATGCCGATCGATCCGCTTTCCTTTTACCAACTCTGCGTAAGTCACTTTATTTGATGCATTCATTTTATCGCTAACTACACCATTTTTAACAACCAGGAGATCAGGTTCTATATTCAGTTGTTCTGATGCCATTTGCAGCAATATTGCTCTCGCTTCAGCTCCTGCCCTTCGAAGTGGCGGCCCATAAAATTTCGTGCTGCGTGAACCTGTAGTGCCACTATCCCATGGGCACAACATTGTATCTCCCATCACCATGTCAATCGAATCAATCTTCACATCAAGCTCTTCAGCCAGCATCTGTGCCATTGACGTAATGATCCCCTGACCCATTTCAATTTTACTACAAAACAGAGACACCCGGCCATCATCCCCAATTTTCAGATAAGCATTGAAGTCAGTGGGATAACTTCTGCCGCGTTGCTGCAGAGCAGACGGATCGAAAGCAACAGGTGTAAAAGATATGAAAACACCACTGCCTGAGATCTTCAGGAAGTCACGCCGTGACAAAGCTCCGGCCAGCTGTATCAACTTTATCACTTGATTGTAATAATTGCTTTTTGTTCATATCGATGGCCCTCCTTTATAACATTTGAAGCCGTTATGATTATTTGTACGATTAGTTTATAAGTTAAAAAAAATTGTCAATATGCCCTAGAATTAATTGGATAAACGCAAGCTAATACCTCTCATCTATCTTTAATGAATTGTGTTCTTTCGTCCATTTTAGATTGTTCGTTATAGATTTCCTGCAACATCAAAGTCTGCTTCGTACATTTTGCCTTCATTTTGGGCAAGAGATGTACATTCTTTCTCAAATAAGCTGGAAAAAATACAGGTATCTCATCAGAGTTTTGTCAGCTAATTCGTTCTAGTCTCATATTGTTGTAGGATATGGATTGAAAACAGGGGATTGCCGGTAATGGGATTGTTTTTAAGCCTTTATTTATGCCCCAGCTGTTTGAGGATAGGATGTTTACAAATTGTAGGCAAAAAAAAGGCAGTTTGAGATTTGTGTCTGCGAACTGCCTAATAATCAGTGTGGGTTGTACTGGATTCGAACCAGCGACCTCTTGCCTGTCAAGCAAGCGCTCTAAACCAACTGAGCTAACAACCCTTTCAATATATGCTAAAACCGTCTGCCTTAGCTTTTTTAATTCCACCCCTGCTCGTTTCACTTCCTGGCTCCTTGAGGAAAACCTTCACTGGAGGTTTTCTTTTCGCTCGGCCCCCCTGCATGCTGGCCTCTCCCTATCCCACCGTGGCGGGACTTAACGGTCGGTCCTCTGTTAAGCAAGCGCTCTAAACCAAAGAGCTAACAACCTCAAATATTGAATAAAGATTGGTTTTTTGCCTTATACAAATATATGCATTTATTGCTTCAAATCTAAAGGGAAATATCATAGGTATTCATGAAAAAGCGAAATCAAAGAAAGTAAATTACTATCAGATATTGTTTAGAAATGTTGAGTTTGAAAAGCTCAATGTCAACATCTTAACGTCAATCATTTACCTTACTCATCAGGTTGTGCTTCTTCAATAACGGTACCTTTTATATAAAGATATTCCGGCCCTCCCTCAACATTGGCAACCACTTTGATACTTTTCCTGAACTTGCCAAGGGCTGATGCATCAAATGTTGCTTTAACCTTACCTTTCTTACCAGGCATAATCGGATCCTTTGTGTACTCTGCGATTGTACATCCGCAGGAACCCTCAACTTCAGATATTACAAGTGGAGCCTGGCCTTTATTAATAAACTCAAACTCGAAGACAACCGGGTCAAGATGTTGTATCTTCCCAAAATCGTGTTCTGTATTATCCCATTTAAAAGATGGATATTGAAACTGGGCATTCGCTGTAATGAATGTACCCGCAATCAATATCATACCTGCTAAAAAGAATTTCTTAATCATAATCCTATTTTTTCTGTTTAAACAATAATCTTTCCGAATTACTTAATGCCATATTCCGGAAGTAATGAATATATTTTAACTATTTTATATTCTCCATATGCACTGACAAATTAATATTTAAAAGTCATCAGGTAATCAAGATAATTTTCTAGAAAATATATGCTCACAACAAATTAATATTGCTTTTCATCAAATAGTAAACGTAAAAAACGTCAATTATGATATACAATATCAAAATTCAGGCCACCATTTCTCTTTTAATTTCACTTTTTCCATAAAATGATCGGATCTCATGGGTGAGTTTTTCCGGTTCCAGGAGAAATCCATCATGCCCGTACAATGAATCTATCATGGCAAATTCCCCCTTTTCCACATTAGCAGCGAGATACTGTTGCTCAGGTATTGGAAAAAGGATATCAGTCTCCATTCCAATGAACAGACTTTTTGCTTTTATCTGTTTCAAAGCATTCGGCACTGTACCCCGGCCACGACCAACATTATGGCTGTCCATGGCTTTTGAAAGGTACCAGTAACTAAATGCATTGAAGCGACGCGCTAATTTCTCACCCTGATAAGCCTGATAGCTGCACGCTTTGAAACCATCGGTCTTATCGATATCATCTTCACTCTGGGTGGCCTTATAGGTATTATAGTTCCTATAGGATATCAAGGCAATGGCTCGTGCTATTTTCATACCGCTTTCTCCGGCAGTATCTGTGCTTAATTCCCAGGTAAGATCCTGTTTGATAGCCATTCTTTGTGTTTCATTAAAAGCGATACCCCAGGGCGAATGAAAAGCATTTGTTCCAATACCTACCAGGTTTTCAAATAATTCAGGTTCGCTGGCAGCCCATTCCAGTGCTTGCTGCCCCCCAAGGGAACATCCAATTACTGTATGAATTTTCGGGATATCAAGATGCTCCCTCAATATTCCAAATGTTTTGAGAATATCCCTGTTTGTTAATTCCGGGAAGCTATGATAATAAGGAATTCCGGATACAGGATTTATGCTTAATGGCCCGGTGGAACCATAGCAGCTGCCTGGCATATTCGCACAGATTATAAAATACTCTTCGGGATCATAAAGAAGACCAGGTCCGAATAATCCCGGCCACCAATCCTGAAAGTTTGAATTTCCTGTAAAGGCATGACATACCCAGATGACATTGGAGCGGCTTGCATTGAGTTTTCCATAGGTCGTATAGTACAATTCCAGTTCGCTAAGTTTACCCCCAAGCTCCAACTCTATTTCCTGATTATATTTAAAAGTTTGATGTGTCAACATTGTATTCGAAGATTATTGTTTTTTCTACTATTCTCCTGCCGGTAATTCATCACGTATTGACTTAAAAGCCTGTTCAAAATCGGCTTTAATATCATCGATATGTTCAATACCTGTTGATACCCTCAATTGTGAAGGATGCACTCCGGCACTTTGTTGTTCTTCCGCCGTTAATTGCTGATGTGTCGTTGATGCCGGATGAATGATCAGTGTTTTGGAATCACCAACATTTGCCAGATGACTGACAAGTTTCAGATTGTTCACGAACTTTTCCGCGACCGTTTTTCCTCCCTTAATCTTAAAAGTAAATACACCACCATAACCTCTCTTAAGGTATTTTTTTGCGAGTTCATGATACTTACTGCTTTCTAATCCGGGATAATTTACGCTTTCAACTGCTTCATGACCGGATAGCCACTGTGCAAGTTTCAGGGCATTCTCAACCGTTCTGTCGAGTCGAAGAGATAAGGTTTCAAGCCCCTGTAGCAAGAGGAAAGAATTGAATGGGCTTATAGCCGGACCCAAGGTCTCTTAATCCTTCAACCCGGGCACGAATTATAAAAGCAATATTTCCAAAGGGTCCGTCTTCTCCAAAAACTTCCCAGAATTTCATGCCATGATAGCCTTCTGAGGGTTCCGAAAATTGTGGGTATTTTCCATTTCCCCAGTTAAAATTACCTCCATCCACAATCACGCCACCAATACTATTCCCATGACCGCCAATCCACTTTGTTGCAGAAGCTGTAACTATATTGGCTCCGTGTTCCAAAGGCCTGAATAAATATCCGCCTGCACCAAAAGTATTATCAACTACCAGTGGAATATTATTTCTCCTGGCTACTTCCGCGATCGCTTCGAAATCAGGAATATTAAATTCAGGATTGCCAATGGTTTCCAGATACAATGCCCTGGTTTTATCATCGATGAGTTTTTCAAAACTCTCCGGTTCATCGTCTTCAGTGAATCTCACATCAATACCCATACGTTTAAAAGCAACTTTAAACTGGTTATAGGTGCCACCGTACAAATGACTTGTAGATACCAGGTTTTCACCTGCTTCAAGGATCGTATGAAGGGCTATCAATTGAGCAGCTTGTCCTGATCCTACAGCAAGAGCTGCAACACCACCTTCAAGAGCTGCAATCCTTTTTTCAAACACATCAGTTGTGGGGTTCATTATACGGGTATAAATATTCCCAAATTCTTTCAATGCAAACAGATCAGCGCCATGTTTGGCATCTTTAAATGTATAGGATGTGGTTTGATATATGGGCACGGCCCTTGCCCTTGTGGTTTCATCTATTTCATGGCCGGCATGTAATTGTAATGTTTCGTATTTTAAATTGGTCGACATATTTTTCTTTTTGTGGTTAAATAAATATTGAAATAATTATAGTGGGGCATTATCGCCCTGAAGTGCCGCCGATACACATTTAGACATGTAGCAGCAGCATCACATGCAACATGTATTGAATATCTTGGAAGTCAGTTCAAAGATGGGAATGCTTCCTAAATTTGGCGTAATGCCATTAAACCTTGTCTGTCTTTTTAGAGTCTGTGTCATTGTAATACAATTTATATTTCCCTAAATTATTTTATGGGTCAGGAATTAGCACCTTGGCAATTCATACCAGGTTGCTAGAGCTTCAAAGAGCCTGTCTCTCCACTCTTCTTTATAAATCAATTACGGCTTGAGGCGAATTGATTTGAGATGCTAAAGTAAGAGATTATTTTTTTCAATCCAAATTTCAGTGAATTTTTAAAATATCTGAATATGGCCCGTCGTATTAATAGGTAGACTTATTATCTATCAGATTTTGATCATAAAAAATGCACAAAATGCGAATTATCATAACATTTATATTTTTAATCACTTTGTTTATCAATCCTTTATCTGCTCAGGAAGAGGAAGAAGTTAACGTAGTGGGATTTCGGTTTCTTGACTATGGGAAAGATCTGCCAGAGGATATCCTGAAGGCAAAATCAATTGTTCTTGTGTCGGTTCCTCCTGTTTCAAAAACAAGTTCTGAGCGAGGTGACTGGAAGGCTTTCAGTAGTGAAGCACATGAATATTTTAAGAAAATTGGAGTCGATCCGGTTGCTTACGTATATTTTGATGATGTGTTTGCCAATTCAGATGCTACTAAGGCTTACACGGATCAGTTTATGAAAAGAGAGATAAAATATATCATCATAATCAGTAAAGTATTTCTCAAAATAAAAAATAAAGAATCTCTGAGGTATGTTATTTTGATAACTCCATTCAGCCAGGATGAGGTGTTGATCAAAAATGGACAGAAGGCTTACAAGGATCAGGATAAGGATTTGGATAAATTGATGAAAAAAATATATGGGGTCACGGTTAGGAAGGATTATGTCAAAACCAATAATCTGATCATTGATAATCCTGAATACCTGCCGGCAATAGGCATAATCAAAGGTCGAAGGAATCAGAGTTTTCCGGTAGATTTGCGAGTTGACAAACTGGCTGTCCCCAAGTTTGAAGAAACCAAAATTCCTGAAAACCGTCCTGGCGGAATCCTTAACAACCGGATAGCTAAGGAGATTGAAAAGGCTAATGAACAAGTTGAAAGGCAGAATTTTGAAATCGATAGACTATTCCAGAATTATAAATGGAAATATGAACTTGTTAGTCCGGATATAGATGATAAGGAATTATATAGAAATGGATTTTTATATAAATTGATCCGGGTAAGTTCTACTGGAAAAAAGGTTAAAGAATTCCTTGGCTATGAGCTTAATGACATTGAAGAGGATTATATTACCACTATACAAAAACCTGATGGCAGCATTACACTCAGGGCCATTCCTGTTAATGCGCCTGTTCACAAGTTCTATATTAAAAGCATGGCACGTGATGAAGTATATATTGGGGAAAGTTGGGATGCAGATGAAACCTGGCAGGATGCTTTAAAAAATCACCTTACTAACTTAATTGATAACCTGGAAAGAAGGTAAGAATAATAAGGGTTCCTGAAAGATATATTTAAATATATTCCTTTCGGTTTTCAGGGCCTTCCATTACGTAACTGCCAATAAATGTTTTTTTATCCGTCGGGTTGAATGATTCCATATATTTCTCTATGGCAAATACACTGGATGTAAATCCAATTTCACCCCATGGAATTTCACTTTGATCAAACAGGCGGACTTCAAGGCTTTCGATTCCGGGATCCGCAGTCCAGTTTGTGATGCGTGTAAGAAAGATTATGTATACCTGGTTTACATGCGGAATACTGTAAATACAATGCAAATTGATAATGTTTCCATCCAAACCTGTTTCCTCTTTCAACTCTCTTAGAGCGCCTTCTTCGGCACATTCACCATTCTCCATAAAGCCTGCCGGCAGGTTCCATTTCCCTTTACATGGCTCAATTGCCCTTTTACAAATAACGATCTTATGATCATATATGGGGAGGCAACCAACTATTACCCGGGGATTATTGTAATGTATAGAATTACAATTATCGCATACAAATCTTTCGTAATTATCCCCCTCGGGTATTATAAATTTGATTTGATCACTTCCACAATTACTACAATACTTCAAAATCAGATCTTTATAAACACAATTAGACAAGAACTTTCTCTATATATTCAAATGTAGTCAGAATTTCAGGCTGACCGTTTACTATTGCCACATCATGCTCAAAATGGGCAGAAGGTCTGGCATCCGCTGTTACAATGGTCCAACCGTCATTCATCTGCTTAACATGTTTTGTTCCCAGATTAATCATTGGTTCAATTGCCAGGGTCATCCCATTCCTCAATTTTGAACCTCTCCCACGTTTCCCAAAATTTGGGACCTCAGGTGCTTCATGCATTTTTCGCCCTATACCATGTCCAACCAATTCCCTAACAACTCCATAGCCATGATTTTCTGCATGTTGCTGAATAGCGAAGCCAATATCTCCAATTCTGTTCCCGGCCCTAGCTTCCTCTATTCCTTTTATCAAACACTCCTTTGTAACTTGTATAAGTTGTCTGATTTCTTCCCCTACTTCTCCAACCATGAAGGTATACGCCTGGTCACCATAAAATCCATTTTTAAGGGCGCCGCAATCTACGGATATAATATCTCCGTCATTCAGTGGTTGATCATTTGGGATCCCGTGAACCACTTGTTGATTTAAAGACGTGCAGAGGGTGTTTGGAAATCCATATAATCCTTTAAATCCCGGGATTGCTTTGTGATCTCTTATAAATTCTTCCGCCAGTGAATCTAACTTCAAAGGAGAAATACCTGGTTTTATTTCTGTTGCCAGCATTCCCAGTGTTTTGCTGACCAGCTGGGCACTTTCCCTCATCAAAGCGATCTCTTCTTTGGTCTTAAGTTTAACCATTCCGGTTTGCTTTTAAATACTTTTGTAATTTAGGGATCAATCCTTTATTTCTGGGATAGTTAAAATGTGCTTCAACATCAAAATACTGATGGTTGAATTCACCCCCATCAGGATGTAACATTTGCCACACTTTACTCCATCCGGGAAAACCCCCAATATTACGATCATCTATAAATATATCAGCCTGAATTTTTCTAACTGAATCATCTTCAATCTGTTCTTCAGGAAAATTCTTATTGACTGCATAAAAATCAACTCCGTTTTCATGGCAATATCTCACTGCTTCTTCCAGAAATTTCCCGGTTCTGAAAGTCCACAATATCAATCGGTGGCCCTTTTTTTGAAGTGCTTTCAGCGTGTCGAACGCAAATAACATCTCCTTACCAATAGCAGGATAGTCATGCTCCACAATGGTACCGTCAAAATCCACTGCTATTATTCTCGAGTTCTCACCAATCATATCTTCTGTTTGAACAAAAATGTAAGTTAACTTCTATACTTTATCCTGGTTTTTAATTTCTGTATCTCTCTTGTGATAATCAGATCCGTGATTTCTTCAGAAATTGCTTTTGTTCCCATTCCAGATAATGCAATTTTAAACTTATCCTCATTAATATCTAAACGATACATGGCGTTCAAAAGTCTTTCAAATTCATTATCCAACAAATATGCAACTATTTTTTCGAGTTTTTCTCTTAATTCATCGAGATGCCCTACTTCAAGCAGACTTTGTTCCGTATCAAGATTAAAGTCCTGGATAATTAATTCTGATAACCTCGTCTCTTTGCCTTCAATAAATTCCGGCATAATATACTATTTTATTAAACCTGATATTTGCTTAAAAGTTTCGGTTCCTGCAATCCGGCAAAGTTCTAAAAGGATTGATTCATAGGTTGTAATGATTGCTCCTTCTCTACGAATCCGTTCAACTGCAACCTTTTTGTCATTTTCCTTTCTTGATGATACACAATCCTCAACCAATACAGGTTGGAATCCACTCTCAATAAGATCCAATACGGTCTGCAGGACACAAACGTGTGTTTCAATTCCCGCCAATATTACAAATTTCTTATTAAGCATATTCAGCTCTTTAAGGAAGCGGCTTTCTCCACAACAACTGAATGAAATTTTTTCAATGGGTTCAAAACCTTCAAGATTTTCAGAAATCGCAGGGATAGTTTTCCCAAGCCCTTTTGAATATTGCTCGGTGATCAGGAGGGGTACTTTCAGTAAATTCAAGCCTTTTATCAAAATTCCTACATTGCGCTCAAATTCTTCCCTGTTATACATATGCGGGAACAGCCGTTCCTGAATGTCTATTATAACAGCACTGGTATTATCTTTTGTTATTCTCATGGCTTAACAGGATCTGTATGCAAATTTAGCGTTAATCTTTAAAAGCAGATAATTTTTCTATGTTAATGCTATAATAAATCAGCATGAAAAATAGGTTGAAATGTATATCTTTACCGTGCATTTTTAAACTTATGGCGAAAGCGAGCAAAAGGAAAAATATTAAGAAGAAAATTGAAACGGCCCCCATAAAGGTCGAAAAAACGGATCATGTTAAGGACACTTTTTACGAGAATTTTATTTACATGATCATTATTGCTATTCTTTTCCTTGGAGTATATGGATTTATTTTTGATAAGAAACTGGATTTGAATGGCGATAATGCCTATTACTATATGCTAGGAAAAGCTTTATCTCAAGGTGAGGGATATGTGAATATTGCTGACATAAATAAATCCCCCAATAACCATTACCCACCTGGATATCCTTTTATCCTTTCATTGTTTATGACACATCTCAGATTCAATAATTTTTTTAAAACTGATCAATGGGATATTTCTGTTGCTTTCTTTATATCTATTATATTACTTATTTAAATACTTTAGTCAAAGTCCGAAAATAGCCTTTGTTACTGTTTTCTTCCTCCTCTTGAATTCGCATCTGCTCCTTTATGGCACCATGCTGATGAGTGAGGTATCGTTCATATTACTTTCATTTTTTTGCATTTACCTGGTCCATAGCGCTGATATGGAAAACAAGATATTCAGAAAACCGCATTTGTATCTGATCTTAATTACATTGGTTGCTTCATACTATATCAGATCCACTGGATTGGCTTTATTTGGAGGATTGATCCTTTACTTTTTATTTAATAAATACTGGAAAGCGGCGGTTTTCATTTTTACTGGCTTCATCGCATTGGCTATTCCATGGATCATCCGCGGACAGAAACTGGGGGGAAGTTCCTATATAAAACCTCTGGTCATGATCAATCCATACAGAGCGGAGCTAGGAAATGCAGATATTGCCGATTATTTCAATAGAATAATAGCAAATGTTTCACGGTACATTACCAGGGAAATCCCGAACAGTAACCTGCCTTTTATCAAAGTCAATTATATGAGCGAAATCGGGTCATTAGAGTGGTTGATCGGGATTCCTATGTTATTACTTATTGTTTACGGATTATATAAACTTGGGACGGAGGGGATTGATCATCATCTGTTACCTGGTTACTACTTTTGGGATACTGCTATTATGGCCTGAAGTATGGTCTGGAGTAAGATTTGTCCTTCCTGTCGTTCCATTGTTGTTCTTTGGATTGATCATTGGAACGTATCATGGGATGAATTATATCCTTAAAAGTTTTAAAACAAAGGCAAGGTTCAATATTCTCATATTAATGGTTTTTGGATTAACTTTCATCACTCCAATCCGGGCCATTCATTTAAAAGCGAAAACTGACTATCCAAATGCCTGGAAAAACTATTTCAGTGTAGCTGGATGGTTCAAGAGAAATAATATTAAAGATGCAGTTGTAATATGCCGAAAACCAATGCTTTTCCATATAAATTCCGGGACTTATACCTCCAATTTTAAATATTCTAAAGATGAAAAAGAGATTTTGGATGATCTGAATAAAAAACAAACAGATTATGTTATTCTGGATAATCTTGGGTACAGGCAAACCTACGAATATTTATTCCCAGCCATTAATAACCATAAAGAAAACTTTAAGATGGTCTTTAAACTGGAAAATCCTGATACTTACTTATTAAAATATAATAATAAAGAATAATTCATTTCAGATTAAATACTTTAGATAAACATGAATATCATCATCAAATGAATAATAGTACATTTAAAGAAATTGATAGTTCAGGATTTGCTACCTTGGAAGTAATTTCCGAAGCTGACAATTTCAACCAATGGATGTTCAATATTATCAAACCTTATTGCACTGGTGATATTATTGAAATTGGTAGCGGTATCGGAAATATTTCAAATTTCTTTATAGAACAAGGATACTCTATTACAATCAGTGATATAAGAGATAATTACTGTAAGTATCTCCATGAAAGGTTTGGAAGCAAAGAAAATGTTCAAAACATTCTTAACATTGATCTAACAGATCCTGATTTTAGGAAAAAATTTAAGTTTATGAAGGGAAAATTTAATACCTTGTTTTCTCTAAACGTTATTGAACATATTGAAGATGATATGACTGCAATGGATAATCCAAAGTATCTCCTAAGAAAAGGTGGAACAATAATAATACTGGTTCGCGGTTTTCAAAGCTTATTCAATCGTTTTGATGTTTCTCTTGATCACTACAGGAGATACACAAAGAAAACTATTGACATATTGTTTAAAAAAAATAATATACATACCATTCATCTTCGTTATTTCAATTTTGTCGGAATGATTGGCTGGTTTTTCTCAGGAAAGATTCACAATAGAAAAATTATCCCCCTCTGGCAGATGAGGATTTTTAATAAATTTGTTCCCGTTTTTAAGATTTTTGACTTTGTTTTTAAGAAATTTTTTGGATTATCTGTTATTGCTGTTGGACAAACTTAATAGATAGTGATTTTGAGTTTCCAGTATTATATTAAATTCTGATATATTGCATTTTCCCTTTTCCGTTAACAAATATACTGATGGAAAACCAGCAAAAGTATCAGGATTTCCAAGAATTGAATTCATTTTTGTAAACAACTTCATCACTCTTGGTTTGCTGCAAGTAATAATTTCTTTCCCATCAATATTTTCTTCAATATATTTATAAATAAAAATCATCTCAGGTGTTATTAGATTATATTCTTCAAAATATTCTGGGTAAAGTGAATTTCTTATTCCATTTATCGAAGAGTATAAAAAGAATATAATCGAAACTGCATACTCAACATTTTATTAATCCCACTTTATTTGCAAGAAAATTAAATCCCTCAATTAAAAAATAAATAAAATGGAAAAAGTGGAAGAATAAATGTAATACCTTCTTGGATGGCCAAATTAAATATATTGAAAAATAAAGAACAATAAAAGTATATAAATGAATTGTATGTTTGTTAATGCTTTTTATGCAGCCAAATAGAATAAAGGAAAGTATAAATATGGCTCAAATAATATTAACAAGCGATGAATCCGTAGTAAAATATTTATATTTTTCCGGTATAATAATAAATCCTTGTAATAATATTGTATGGCGAAAAATCTAACATTTTGTAGTGATTTTCACCACCTTTGGGTAGGAGTAAATAGCTTATTATAAAAAATACTCCGAAAATAAAATATGGAATAAGAACTTTAACAAATTTTCTGCCAATGGGTTTTCTAAATTGCCCACATATTAAATCCCTCACAAATAAGGTAGGAATTAAAACAATCCCAATATCTCTTAGCAAATAGGTAAAAAATAAAACAAATCCTAAAAATATTAGCGATACAATGTTATTCCTTTCTGTTTTTTCAATAAGATATAGACTTAGTATAACAAAAAACAAGAAAGGAATATCAGATAGAATTTCATTGCAGATTCGAATAAATGAACTATTAAAATATAAACCAACTAAGATGTAAAAAACATAAATGGGATTAGAAACCTTATCCTTTAATAATAGATAAGTTACTGGAATTGATAATATCATGAAGATTCCTATTAAATACTTCATGTATAAAAAATTTTGGCCAACTGTTGCAATAATTGGAATCAACATTAATGGAAAGCCAATAGGATATAAATATGGACCAAATTGCTTTGAAGAATTGTTCATGGCCCATTTATTCTGTTCGTAAAGTTCAAACAAAGTACCATCATGAATGGCTTGTGCCTCTAAGATATAAAGGGAGAAATCACTACCTGAAATATAGTGTTCATTGATAAATTACTTTATAAGGAAAATACTAATAACTACTATTAGAATTAAGGCCAATGAGCGAATAAATTTACTTTGCACTTTGTTTTATCTTCTTAATAATCCATATTTTATAATGCAATAAATAGCTCTTACTCCATCTTTCCAATTTATTTTTTTCCCTTCATCATAAGTTCTTCCATAATAAGAAATTCCTACTTCATAGATTCTAATTTTTGGTAATCTGGCTATTTTACTTGTAATTTCTGGTTCAAAACCGAATCGCTTTTCCTTTAATTCTAATGATTGAATCATTTTAGTATTAAATAATTTATAACATGTTTCCATATCGGATAAATTAAGATTAGTAAAGACTTAGAAAGAAAAGTCAAAAACCTGTTCCCTAAAGTGTGACCAAAAAATAAAACCCTATGTGGATTATTACCTTGAAACCTAGACCCATAAACTACATCGGCAAATCCAGAGACAACTGGTTTTAATAAATCATTATATTCATAAGGATCATATTCCAGATCAGCATCTTGAATTATTAAATATTCACCTTTTGCTTTTGATATTCCAGTATGAATCGCAGCACCTTTACCCATATTTACCTCATGCTTAAAATATTTTATGGAAATTTCTGCATTTACTTTTATGTAATTGAGTATAATATTTTGAGTATCATCCTGAGAACAGTCATTTATTATAATAATCTCTTTTTTTATATCGCCAATTAAAGTTACCGTACTAATTTTATCTAAAATCAATTCTATTGTTTTCTCCTCATTGAATACGGGTACAATGATTGACAGCATAGTAATAATCATAATCTTTTTTTTATTTCTCAACAATCATTTATTTGGTATTCAGGCTAATCTAAAACTAATTGGGCTTGAAAATAATTATAAATTTTATTTGCATAATGATATTCCTGTAAATGTCAAAGATAAATCTTCTTTTGGTAAATAAGATATGTTTTTTATCATAAGTATAAAGGTATCAATCATATAATAGGCTACTAAAAATACTGTATTTGCTTTAAATGTAGTGGAACATATTGAAGATGATGCACTGGCATTAAAGAATTGCCATTTTTTGTTAAAAGATGGAGGAACACTGCTTATACTTGTTCCTGCCTATCAGAATTTGTACTGCAGCTTCGACAGGGAATTGGGTCATTTCAGAAGGTATACCAAAAAGACTTTAGGCAAGGTTTTTAAGATCAATAATTTTCATATAAAACATTCCCGATATTTCAATTTGATGGGGATATTGGGATGGATCTTCTCAGGTAAGATCCTCAGGAAAAAAACGATTCCTGAAGGTCAAATGGGTTTGTACAATAAGCTTGTTCCTGTTTTTAAGATTATTGATAAAATGTTCCTGCAGGCTTTTGGATTATCGGTAATTATAGTAGGAAATAAATAAAAAATCCCGCTTCTCAATGAAAAGCGGGATTTGCAATTATATATTTTTTCTAAATTACACCTTCTAGAACATCCTTCATGGCAACTCTCTTTCCGTCTTTGTATGGAACGATCCAGGCATCACCAACACCCATTTCTCTCAGGTACTTTTTGAAAGTATCGGCTTCCCAATAATCTCTGAACCTTCCGAGTGTGATCTTCTGAATACCTTCATCGGTTTCTCCAGTGAAATTCTCAGTGCTATCAAAATACTTGGACATATCCCTGTCCCTGAAAGCACCAATCTGGACTTTGAATACTACTCCCGAATCGTCATAAGACATACCAGCCGGCTTGCTGGCTGCGGCTTGCTGAGCTGCAGCAACTTCCTGTTCCATTGATCTCATTTTCTGAGTCATAGAAGCAACCTGATTGTCTTTTTCCTTGACCTGACCTTCTAATGATGAGATCTGTCTTTTATATCCGGAAATTTCACTTTTTAAAGCTGCATTTTCGTCATAAAGGTTCTTTAATTCCTCCGGATTCTTCTTCAAGGCTTTTGCCTTTTTCTTCCATTCTTTTTTCTCCTCTTTAGATAGTTGTGCATAGGTTGTACTTACTGAAGCTGCAATAAATACGAAGCAAATTAGAATAACGAAATTTTTCATTTTCGAAAATTATAGGTTGATAATTATAATATATTTGGCAATGTACAAAAAAAAGTTAATTAATGTCAAATATAAGTATAAATCTAGTCCAAACTGCCAATCATTTTGTTCGGATCAACCCACTCATCGAACTGTTCATCCGATACTAATTTCAATGAAACTGCTGCTTCCCTGAGGGTGGTTCCATCAGCATGTGCTTTCTTCGCAATCTTTGCAGCATTTTCATAACCAATATGGGTATTCAGGGCCGTAACCAGCATCAAGGAGTTTTCAAGGTTCTTGGTAATATCTTTGAAGTTCGGCTCTATTCCAATCGCGCAATTGTCATTGAAGGACAAGCATGCATCACCAAGTAATCTGAGCGGATGTAAGAAGATTATAAACCATCAATCGGCTTAAATACATTTAATTCAAAATGCCCGTTCATTCCTCCTATGCTCACAGCAGTATCCATCCCTACCACCTGGGCACAAACCATGGTGAGGGCTTCGCATTGTGTCGGATTTACCTTTCCCGGCATGATAGATGAACCTGGTTCATTAGCCGGTATGATGATCTCGCCAATACCACATCGAGGACCGGATGCTAGCATTCTGATGTCATTTCCAATTTTCATCAGGCTAACAGCCAATTGTTTCAAAGCCCCGGATGTTTCTACCATGGCATCATGGGCAGCAAGGGATTCAAATTTATTCTCTGCTGTTATAAAAGGCTTTCCCGTTAATTCTGCAATTTTTGCAGCTACTTTAACAGCATATCCTTTCGGTGTATTCAAACCAGTGCCTACAGCGGTTCCTCCAAGTGCCAGTTCAAGTAAATGCGGAAAGGTGTTTTCCAAAGCTATTAATCCATGGTCCAGTTGAGATACATATCCGGAAAACTCGTTCCCCAAGGTCAGTGGCGTGGCATCCATAAAGTGTGTTCTTCCTATTTTGACCACATCCTTGAATTTTTTTGCCTTGGCATCAAGCGTATCTCTAAGTTTCCTGATCTTAGGCATAGCCTCATCCACTATATATAAATAAGCTGCAATATGCATTGCAGTTGGGAATGTATCGTTGGACGATTGCGATTTATTCACATCGTCATTAGGATGTATTTTTTTCTTTTCGTCTGTCAGCTGGCCCCCCAGGATAACATGTGCCCGGTTGGATACCACTTCGTTCACATTCATATTTGACTGGGTTCCTGAACCAGTTTGCCAGACAACAAGCGGAAATTGATCATCAAGCAATCCCTCAAGAATTTCATCACATACTTTCCCTATCACTTCTGCTTTTTCAACCGGAAGGACACCCAGGTCCTTGTTAGTAAGTGCAGCAGCTTTTTTCAGGTAGGCAAATGCCTGGATGATTTCTTTAGGCATTTTCATAGGTGATCCACCAATTTTGAAGTTGTCTTTTGATCGCTGGGTCTGAGCACCCCAATACATATCAGCAGGGACTTTTACCTCTCCCATGGTATCTTTTTCAATTCTATATGACATCTTATTTCATTTTTAGGTTAGTAATATGAGTATAATTATATAACAATTTTTGATCATGAATAATCTCTGATTTCGAATTTTTTCTATTTATTGATATCCTATGAGTACCGCGATGATAAGCGCAATTGAACCCAACAACCATAATTTCAAGATCAATGGAAAAATAAATTTGAACCAACGGTCATATGGGATCCGGCCGATCCCGAGGATACCCATTAAAACAGCATTGGTTGGAACCACCATATTGGTAAAACCATCCCCGAACTGGTAAGCTAATACTGCAATCTGCCTGGAGATACCCGACAAATCAGCAATAGGTGTCATAAGGGGCATGGTCACATAAGCCTGTCCGCTACCTGAAGGAATGAAGAAATTGATCAGGCTTTGGATTATATACATTCCTACAGAAGCTAGCTCCGGACCTGCTTTTTCAAGAGGAGATGCCAAAGCAAATACAATAGTATCCAGTACCTGACCGTCCTGAAGGATCAGGGCAATTGCCCGTGCAAATCCAACCAATAGGGCGGTAGTTGTTAATTCAGTGGCACCCAGAGCAAACTCCCGGGCTGTTTTATCGGCTGATAATCCACCAATTATTGCAACGATAACCGTCAGGCCTAGAAATACCCCTCCAAGTTCTACGAGATACCATCCCCAGCCGGAAGCTTCTGAAATACCATAAACAATAAGTACAAGTGAAGCTATGATAAACATTAAAATAATCCAGTTTTTCGTCGATATCTTATCAACTTTTTCAGGCAAGGAAATTTCCATAGTCTCATCATCTTTCAAGGAGGCTTTTGGAATGATCGTTTTCTTACTTTTTTTGAATAGGAATACACATGATGAAAACCCACAAGGAAAAAAGGAAGGAACAAGGCCAACCTGTAAGCCAAGCCCGAAGTCGGTTTCAATTGTGCCACTTCCTGCGCTACCATAACAGTGAAAGGATTTAGTGCTGCAACTCCATATCCTATGCCATAGCCTACCACCATAATTCCTATAGCTGTAATCCGGTCGAAGTCCAATGCAAGGCACAACATTAAAAGTATAGGTACAAATGGGATGAACTCTTCCGCCATACCCAGTGTACTGGACGCTATACTGAAAACAAGCATTGTCGAAAACATCAGTATATAGGGCTTATTGCCATATTTTTCAATCAATCGCCCCATAAAAGTATCAATTACTCCTGTGGCGCGTATAACAGCCAGTGCCCCGCCAATAATAAAAATAAAAAATATGATTCCCTGTGTTTCTTCAAAAGCTCTTGGAATAACGGTGAAAATATGCCAGGGCTTCAACATCTCTTTTTGCTCAAGAGTATGAAAGCTGCCCGGTACAACCACAGAATGACCATGATCATCAGTAGTTCTTTCAAATTTTCCCTGTGGCAAAAGATAGGTTGAGACAAGTGCTAGCACCATCATTGTGAATAATAAAACAAGGGTATGTGGAATTTTGATCTTTTGAAGCATATTATTTCTTTTTCGAGGTGAGCACGTTGAAAAGTGCAAATCGCCTTTTTGTATTATCTTCCTTATTTTCTGTTGCACTCTTAACAGACTCTACCGTATAGAAAGCATTCGGGTTAAAAGTTTTTATTCCTTCAAATATTTTTGGCAATCTTTCACGGTTTATCACTGAAAATAAAACATTCACCTTACCATACCTTCCCTCCGCTGGCACATTGGTAAAATAGAAATTATTTTCTTCAAGAAACTGAATCAATTCCGTGGCCGCCTTTTGGGTAATGATCCTGATCAGTACTTTGCCAAATGCCAGTTTTTCCTCAATGATCAATCCCACATAGGTACCTGTACCAAAGCCTGCAGCGAAAGCCACATAGGTTACGAAGTTATCTACATTCTTAATGATTTGACTGACCGCAACAAGCCAGATAAACGACTCCAAAAATCCAATTAGAGGTGCCAGCCTTTTATTACCCTGCATAATGAACACGACCCTGATGGTGCCAAAAGAAACATCCAGTATCCTTGCAGAGAAAATCAATGCGGGCAGCAATACATATGACGCAAACCACGGTGCCAGCCCTAGTTCTTCAACCAAAATATCTAACATCAGCCAAACTAATTAATATTTACCAAACAAATGCCGGACGACCTCATCGATCCGGCTGAAAGTGATCACTTCTATTTTTATATTCTTTTTATTCAGGTTCTTTGAATTATACCTCGAAATAACGATCTTCCCGAATCCCTGCCGTTGTGCTTCAGATATTCTATTCTCTATTCGACTGACTGCCCGAAGCTCACCACTCAAACCAATCTCAGCAGAAAAACATATATCTTCAGGAAGTGCAATTTCCTGATAGGAAGATATGATGGCCATACATACAGGAAGATCCAGGGCAGGATCCTCAACTTTAATACCTCCAGTCAAGTTCAGAAATATGTCCTGAGTTCCAAGCCTGAATCCTGCTCTTTTTTCAAGTACGGCTACAAGCATATTCAACCTCTTAAAATTATAGCCGGTAGTGCTGCGTTGCGGATTTCCAAAAGTAGCAGAACTCACCAGGGCCTGGACTTCTATGAGCAGTGGCCTGATCCCTTCTATTGTGCCGCCAACAGCTATACCGCTTACAGCTTGATCCCTTTGTGTGAGTAGAAGTTCTGAAGGATTGTCAACTATCCTTAACCCATCTCCCTGCATTTCATATATTCCCAGTTCTGATGTGGATCCAAAACGGTTTTTCACACTTCGTAAAATCCGGTAAACGTATTGCCTGTCCCCTTCAAATTGAAGAACAGTGTCCACCATATGTTCCAATACTTTAGGACCAGCCAGGTTCCCATCTTTGGTAATGTGGCCAATCAAAAAGATAGGTACATTATTTTCCTTGGCATATTTCATCAACTCATTGGTTGATTGACGTATTTGAGTGACCGATCCTGCCGGCGCATCAAAATCCGGGGAAGAAATAGTCTGAATAGAATCCACAATGACCACATCCGGCCTGATGCTTTCAATACCTAAAAAAATATCTTCAGTATCCGTTTCAGATAGTATAAAGCAATTTTCAGGTATTTTCCCCATTCGTTCAGCACGCATCCTGATCTGGGACCCACTTTCCTCACCGGATACATACAAGATTTTCTTATCTGCAAGACCAAGTGTGATCTGGAGCATCAGTGTTGATTTACCGATCCCGGGATCACCACCAATTAAAATAACAGATCCAGGTACAATCCCTCCTCCCAATACCCTGTCAAATTCAGAGTCTGTTGTACTTATCCTTTTAAAGTTCTTCTTCTCTATATCCTTGAGCAGTTCCGGTTTCCCTTGAAGGCTTGTTTTTCCGGATGATCGTTTGACTGTACTTTTCCTTTCGTCCTTTCTTACAAGCTCTTCCACAAAAGTATTCCAGGCACTACAAGAAGGACATTTACCCTGCCACTTCGGAGATTGGACACCGCAATTCTGACAAATAAATATGGATTTGGTTTTTGACAATGGTTAAGAAAAATATCCCCAAATATAGTTCAATCAGGAATGAAATTAAATAATCTCATCATCCATTTAAATAATAAATTTTTCAATGAATTCTTTCACAATTTTTTAAGGAAAAAGTCATCATATTTTAATAACTTGGCACTGTTTTTTACAAACCGAATAAGTCATTTCCGAAATTCTTAAATTTTTAAACTATATATAATGGGCAGAATATTTAATTTCTCAGCGGGGCCTGCAACTTTACCAGAACCTGTCCTTGAGATCGCGCAAAAAGAACTACTGGATTTCAAAGGGACAGGTATGTCCGTAATGGAAATAAGCCACAGGTCGACTGCATTTACTGAAGTAATTGAAAAGGCAGAAGCTGACTTAAGAACATTGATGAATATTCCGGAAAATTACAAAGTATTATTTCTCCAAGGTGGCGCTTCCAGCCAGTTCGCAATGGTTCCCCTTAATCTTTTAACATCAAGTAAGAAAGCTGATTATATCAACACCGGCCAGTGGTCGAAAAAAGCTATTGCTGAAGGCAAGCGATATGGCGATATAAGTGTTGTTGCCAGTTCTGATGACAAGGTGTTTAATTATATTCCTGAGATCACCAGGGATATGTTCGATCCGGATGCGGATTATGTACATATAACAACCAATAATACAATTTATGGTACCGTCTATCCAGTGCTTCCTGATACAGGAGATGTCCCTATTGTCGCAGATATGTCATCAAACATATTAGGTCAGGTTTATGATGTTTCTAAATTTGGTGTGATCTATGCCGGTGCCCAGAAAAATGTCGGTCCGGCGGGTATGGCCATCGTAATTGTCCGGGAGGATCTAATCGGGAATGCCCAGGAAATAACACCCGTTATGTTCAATTACGAAACGCATGCGAATGCAGGTTCCAGGTATAATACGCCTCCATGTTTTGCAATATATATGGCAGGGAAGGTATTTGAATGGTTACTTGACCTTGGAGGGGTAAGCGCTATGGAGGAGGTTAATAGGGAAAAAGCCTCATGGCTATACGATTTTTTAGATGATTCCAAATTTTTTAATTCAACGGTTGAAGGTACTTCCCGTTCGATCATGAATGTACCTTTTATTCTTCCAAGTGATGAGCTAAACGCGAAATTTATAAAAGAAGCAACCGAAGTTGGACTCACTACACTAAAAGGGCACAGGACCGTTGGTGGAATGAGGGCTAGTATTTATAATGCCATGCCGCCGGAAGGTGTTAAAAAACTGGTTGAATTCATGAAGAAGTTTGAAATTGACAATTCTTAATATTTTTTAGCATGTTTAAAATACAAACATTAAATAAGATATCCTCTACCGGTTTATCATTATTACCATTAGATAATTATGAATCGGCATCAGAAATTTTAAATCCTGACGCCATATTGGTTAGAAGCTTTAAAATGCATGATATGGAACTGCCGGAAAGTTTGCTCGCCATTGGAAGAGCAGGGGCCGGTGTGAATAATATTCCAGTTGATAAATGCAGTGAAAATGGCGTTGTGGTTTTCAATACCCCTGGCGCCAATGCCAATGCAGTGAAAGAACTTGTTCTATCCAGTCTGTTCCTCTCATCCAGAGATATCGTTGGAGGCATAGAATGGGCCCGAACTTTAATAGGTGAGGGAGATGAAGTGCCTAAGCTTGTTGAAAAGGGAAAGTCCAGTTTTGTAGGGCCTGAAATTGCAGGGAAAACATTGGGGATTATAGGTCTGGGGGCTATAGGTAGGTTGGTAGCCAATGCTGCTGAAAGTCTGGGGATGAAAGTGATTGGATACGATCCTTATATCTCCGTAGACGCTGCCTGGGGATTGTCCCAATATGTAAAGAAGGCAAAAGGATTTGAACATTTATTCAGCCATTCTGATTATGTCAGCCTCCACTTACCCCTAACTGATGATACTAAAAATATGATCGATAAGTCAAAGTTCAAAATGATGAAAGATGGAGTACGGATCTTGAATTTTGCCCGTGGAGGGTTGATCCATGAAAACGATCTTATAGAAGCACTGGATTCAGGAAAAGTAGCTTGTCTGGTAACGGATTTCCCAAATGAAAACATGCTTAAGCATGAAAAAATCATTGGGATTCCTCATCTTGGTGCAAGTACGCCTGAATCGGAATCGAATTGTGCAGTAATGGCTGTAAACCAGGTCAGGGATTATCTTGAAAATGGGAACATCAGAAACTCCGTTAATTTTCCCGAAGCTGATATGCCACGAAATGGCAGCTGCCGCTTATGTATCGTGAACCAGAATATCCCGAAAATGGTCGGTCAGATCACTACTGTGCTGGCCAATGAAAACATCAATATCGAGGAAATGCTCAACAGACACCACATGGGGCTTGCATATAATATTATTGATGTTGATCAGAAGGTTACCGAAGATCAAATAAAGAAAATAAAATCTATCGAAGGTGTAATCAGAGTAAGAGCGATATTTTCAGAATAGAAAAAAATGGCCATATTAAAACCCTTTAAAGCAATCCGTCCTGTAAAGGATAAAGCGGCTCTTGTCGCTTCAAAACCCTATGATGTGATCAATACCAAGGAAGCAAGAATTGAATCCAGAGGTAATGACTTGTCGTTTCTGCATATTGTGAAACCGGAGATCGATTTTCCGGACGAGCAGGATCCATATGCACAGGCAGTGTACATAAAGGGCCGTGAAAATTTCAAGGCCTTATGTGAAAATAACATCATGGTACAGGATGAAACGGAATGTTATTATATCTACATGCTTGAAAAGGACAAAAGGCAACAGACGGGAATAGTTGGCTGTGCGGGAATTGAAGATTATTTTAATGATATTATCCTAAAACATGAATTGACGCGACCGGATAAGGAGGAAGACAGGAAAAACCACGTCCGCGTAACCAATATGAATGCTGAACCGGTATTTTTCGCATTCCGGTATGTAAAAGCCCTTGATAAGCTTGTTGAAGAAATCAAAAACAACATACCAGAATACGACTTTGTGGCACAGGACGGTGTACGTCATGTGGTCTGGAAAGTGTGTGAAAAGAACTCGATTGATGCAATAAGCGATCATTTTGAAAAGATTGATCATACATATGTGGCTGATGGGCACCACCGAACAGCCGCAGCAGCCCTGGTTGGAAGAGAACTTCAGAATAAGAACCCGTATCATCAGGGAATTGAGGAATACAACTATTTTATGGCGGTTCATTTCCCGGATAACCAGTTGCAGATTATTGATTATAACCGCATCGTAAAAGACCTGAACGGGCTTAGCCGGGAAACCTTCCTGGATTTATTAGGTCAGAGTTTTGAGATCAAATCCAATGGCCCTGCCCAATATAAACCTCAAAAACTGCACGAATTTGGAATGTTTCTGGAAGGGAACTGGTTTATTTTGCGTGCAAAAGAAGGAACCTATGACGACCAGGACCCAATTGGTGTACTTGATGTAACCATTTTGTCGGATCAGATTCTTAAGCCTATACTGGGCATTGAAGACCTCAGAACTGATAAAAGGATTGATTTCGTAGGAGGAACCAGGGGCCTTGGTGAACTGGAAAAAAGAGTGAATAATGGTGAAATGAAAGTCGCTTTTGCTCTTTGTCCTGTAACCATGGACCAACTGATGGATATTGCCGACAGCGGAAAGATAATGCCTCCCAAAGTTACCTGGTTTGAACCAAAGCTTGCCAGCGGTTTATTTGTTCACATGCTGGATTAAAAACTATTTTTCTGATGTATTTTATTTTGATGTTATTATATTGAACAAATTGTTTATCCATTTGGATATAATCCGGTTACATTTAATTCTATCCATCGCTTAATATGCCAGCCAATACTGATATTTAGAATACTTTCGATACTTCTTTCAATTTTCATTACTCATAATGAATATTGAAACTGCATTGTAATTTGAAAAAAATAAAAATCCAATACACCTGGAAGCATTTTAAAGTCTTGAGAATAATAACCATTCATTTTCTAGCAATACAAAAGTATATCACCATTTAAAAGAAATATTCGCCATAAAAATATTGTAAATATTATTCTCGAATATAATTTTCTATTTTAAATTTTGTTCAAAACTCAATACTATGATCCGAAATTATCTGAAGGTTACAATCCGCAACTTTATAGGCCAGAAATACTATTCCCTCATTAATACCATTGGTCTTGCACTGGGTCTTGCTGCCTGCATACTTATTCTTCTTTTTGTACAGGATGAGCTCAGCTTTGAAAAAGGATTTAGTAACAATGGGAAGATATTTCGGCTGACACAGGATTTTCCAATGGGTAATCATCTTTCAAGATCTGCAACTGTTCCGTTTCCTACAAAGAACACGATGCTGGAAGATTTTCCGGAGATCACACACGCATCATGGGTCTTTCGTCCGTCAAGCTGGGGGAATACAAATTTGATAAAATACGAAGAGGATGTGTATTATGAGGATGAATTCGTCTATGCTGACCACAGCTTTTTAGAAATATATAATCTTACATTTATAGCTGGCGATCCAAAGACTGCCTTACTGGGTCCGAATGAATTGATTTTAACGGAAAGTACTGCAAAAAAGTATTTTGGTGATGATGAGGCAATTGGAAAGAGATTAAACCTGAATGATTTTCGGGATCTGGAGGTGATCGCTGTGATTGAAGATCTTCCTTATAATACCCATCTTCAATTTGATATGATTGCTTCATTTGAAACTTTCAAATCTTTCTTTAATAATCCTGCTTTTTTTGATACGCAATGGGTATGGGTTGCTGCATGGATGTATTTCACTGTTGAAGATGAGGCGGATATTGATCGCATAAGATCAGAAATGCCTGAGTTTGTAAAAAGACATTACCCCGAAGTACTGGTCGATAAAGGTGTGGTTTTAAATGTACAGAATGCTTCGGACATTCATTTAACTTCCAACCTGGAGCTTGAATTTGAGCCCAACGGTAATATTTCCCATGTCTATTTGTTTTCTGCTATAGCTATTTTGATCCTTTTGATCGCAGTAATTAATTTCATGAACCTTTCTACCTCCAGATCAACAAAAAGGGCGAAGGAAGTAGGTTTAAGAAAAGTAATGGGGGCGAACAGAAGCATGCTAATATCTCAATTTATTGGTGAAGCTTATTTAACTTGTATATTGGCCATGGGAATAGCTATCATTCTAATTATTCTGATATTGCCCTGGTTTAATAATCTGACCGAAAAACAAATCGCGCTTGATTTATTATTTAATGGTGAACTGCTTGCAGGGTTGATCCTTCTGGTTATCGTTGTTGGATTTTTGTCCGGAAGTTATCCGGCACTGGTACTTTCTTCTTTCAATCCCACTGAAGTGATGAAAGGAAGTATTTCTAAAAATTCCGGGAGTGGCCTTTTACGTAAAATACTGGTCATTAGCCAGTTCATCGTCTCCATTTCTCTAATGATTTGTATTGGAATAGTATATAAACAATTGAATTATATTCAAAATAAAAACCTGGGCTTCGATACAAAACAGATATTGATCGCTGATATGAATTTTAATTTTTTCAACAGGTATGGGAGCTTTAAAAATGAGTTGGAAAAAAATACAGAAATAAAAGCAGTATCAATGTTTGGCGGGAGTATACCAGGGGAAAGCATGATTATGGAGAATGCCTTTGTTGAAAGCGGCTCACCCGCAGAGGAACAGCAATGGTTCAGTTCAATGGCAGCCTGGCATGATATTGAAAATATTATGGATATAGAGTTTTTAGATGGGCACAGTTTTCAGATAGGAAGCTCTGTGGATTCTGCCGGATTCATATTGAATGAATCTGCTGTTCGGGCCTTAGCTTGGGATGAGGATGTCATTGGTAGATCCATAGACCAATTGAATTCAAACGATGGATCGGTTATGCAAACAGGTACTGTTATAGGTGTTGTTAAAGATTTTCACTACCGTCCATTATATGAAAAGATTAAACCTCTGGTCATACGTTTCGGAGGTGGGAAGCTGTGTGTCAAGGTTGAATCGGATAATCTGACGGCCACAATTGTTGAGATCGAGAGCGTGTGGAATGAACAATTTGAAAACACTCCTTTCCGATATTCTTTTATGGATGATAATTTTAATACCCTGTATCAGAAGGAACATAAATTCAGCAATACAATCCAGTATTTTTCATTACTAGCTATTTTTATAGCTTGTTTGGGCTTACTGGGTCTTTCCTCATATGCGACAGAAAACAGGAAAAAAGAGATTGGGATACGAAAAGTCAATGGTGCTTCCGTATTTGATTTGATCTCATTACTAACCAAAGATTTTTCCAAACTTATACTAATTGCTTATGTCCTTTCCATACCAATTGCTTACTTCACAGGCAATTTATGGCTCGAAAATTTTGCATATCAGACCGGAATCGGATTTCTTATATTTATTATTTCGGGCCTGGTTGCTTTTTTGGTTGCATTTTTAACTATCAGTTACCACACCTTGAGAGCAGCAATTAAAAATCCGGTTGAAGCCATAAGGTACGAGTAAAATTTTTGTAAATTAACAGACCATTAAAACCAAAACATCTTAAAAACACCCTCATGACAAAAGACATA
Organism: uncultured Cytophagales bacterium; assembly: GCA_963820995.1. GTDB lineage: Bacteria > Bacteroidota > Bacteroidia > Cytophagales > Cyclobacteriaceae > JAGTVG01. The sequence goes on from CAWGCL010000004.1 coordinate 63,909, forward strand.
TCTCAAGAACAGTTGCATGACTTTAATAAAGATGGTTTTATTCTTATTCGATCTTTATTTGATAAGGAGGAAATCAATTTATTAAAAAGAACGGCGGTAGAAGACAGAGAACTTGACAAACATAGCTTCGGCCGTGCAGATGGCGAAGGTGGCACTGTGAGGTTATCGCTTTGGAACCATCCTGGCGATAATATTTATGGTATGTTTGCCCGGTCGCATAGAATTGTAGATAATGTTGAAAAACTATTAGGGGGTGAAGTATACCACTATCATTCAAAAATGATCTTAAAAGATCCAAAGATTGGTGGCGCATGGGCATGGCATCAGGATTATGGCTACTGGTATCAAAATGGGGTGCTTTTCCCTGACCTTGTCAGCGTATTTATAGCTGTCGACAAAGCAACAAAGGAAAATGGCTGCCTTCAGGTAATCAAAGGCTCTCATTTAATGGGCCGGGTTGAACATATTTTAACTGGTGACCAGGCAGGAGCTGATCAGGAAAGAGTGGATGAAGCATTGAAGCGACTGGAATTAATTTACTGCGAAATGGAGCCAGGCGATACTATTTTTTTCCATAGTAATCTTTTGCATCGCTCTGATCAGAATAAATCTCCAAATCCAAGGTGGTCCTTGATCTGTTGTTATAATGCTGCTCGAAATGATCCTTACAAAGAATCCCATCATCCAAGGTATACAAAATTACATAAGGTCGATGATATCGAAATTAAAAAGGTCGGGATGAAGCGTTTTGAAGAAGGATCCGAAAGCTCCAGTTTTATGGATCCAGAAGAAGACCACAGCTCAACAAGTCTTGAAAATAAATAAATTTAACATGGGTTTTTTGCACCGGGTAGTTTTTGTTTTTTCAATTTCATATATACTCTTTTCATGCCAGGCAAATAATGGCGATATTAAAAATGATAAACTTCCGAATGTGGTCATCATATTTACAGACGACCAGGGTTATGGAGATGTTGGGGTTTACGGTGCCAGAGGGTACACCACGCCTAACCTGGATAAAATGGCATCCGAAGGAATGCGATTTACTGATTTCTATTCAGCGCAGGCAGTTTGCAGTGCTTCCAGGGCTGGTTTATTGACGGGTTGTTATCCCAACAGGATAGGAGTAAGCGGGGCTTTTATGCCTTGGGCAAAAGTTGGAATCAATCAAGATGAGGTAACTATAGCTGAGTTGCTTAAACAAAAACATTATGCTACAGGAATATTTGGTAAATGGCATCTTGGACACCATAAACAATTTCTTCCCCTGCAGCATGGATTTGATGAATATTTTGGAATCCCTTATAGTAATGACATGTGGCCTGTCAATTATGATGGGAAACCAGTGACCGATTCGGCTGCTGCACCGAATAAATTCCGGCACCCGCCTTTGCCGTTGATAGAAGGCAATGAGGTAATAAAAGAAATTCATGATCTAGATGGTCAGAATCAATTAACGACCTGGTATACCGAAAGGGCTGTTCAATTTATTGAAAATCATAAGGACCAACCATTCTTTTTGTATGTTCCACATTCGATGCCGCATGTCCCTCTAGGTGTATCTGATAAATTCGCGGGTAAAAGTGAACAGGGCATGTATGGGGATGTAATGATGGAAATTGACTGGTCGGTTGGTGAAATACTGAAAGCTTTGAAAACAAATGGGCTGGAAGAAAATACCATTGTCATATTTACTACCGATAACGGGCCCTGGCTGAATTTTGGAAACCATGCCGGTTCAACAGGAGGTTTGAGAGAAGGTAAAGGGACAAGTTTTGAAGGTGGACAAAAAGTACCCTGCATCATTAAATGGCCAGGTATTGTACCAGAAGGAGTAATATGTAATAATATGGCTTCCACAATCGATATTCTTCCTACCCTTGCTGAGATCACCTCTACTCAATTACCTGATCATAAGATCGATGGGGTATCAATATTGTCTTTATTAAAAGGAGATCCTGATGCCAATCCAAGAGATAACCTTTTATATTACTATAGAAGGAATAGCCTGGAGGCGGTGCGTATAGGTGACTGGAAAATGGTCTTTCCTCATGACCATCGATCTTATGAGGATGTGCTTCCCGGTAATGATGGATGGCCTGGTCCTTATAAACAAGGTCGGGCTGAATTGGCACTGTATGATTTACGAAGGGACCCTGGCGAAAGGTATAATGTGATAGATCAATATCCGGAAATCGCTGAAAACCTTCAGAAATCTGCAGAGGATGCAAGGATTGACCTGGGTGATGATCTTACTGATAGTGAAGGGATTAATCGGCGGCCTATTGGCATACTTCAGGAATAATTTTCAAATAATCAGTTTTATTTTTATTCAATTCCTTGAATAAAAATATTAGATCAAATTCAATTTAAAATCCAAAAACATTGAAAACAGCAATAAAAGCTAGATTCTATATACTTTTTTATATTTTATTTCTTTCATCCTGTATTCCTCCAACACAGGAAGCTCCCACCCGTTCCAAGGTCTTTTGATAATTCCCATACAGATTTGTTAGAAGTAGGATATGGATTACCCATTTTTGAAGATTTTATGTATGCCATGGAAAAGACCCGTTTAACATACATAATGGAAGAGGAAGGCCCTTATACAATATTTGCACCAATTGGAGTTTCCTTCACTGAATTTCGGAATGAAAATAAAAAGATCGCCTGCATTAATATCCGCGACATTCAGGGAGTAAATGGCATTATACATCAGATAGATAAAGTATTAATGCCAACAATCCAGAATCAGTAACAGCCTTTTATCATTTCACATCATCCATATATCATTCTCGATATTGAAGCGGGTTTTATACTTTAAAATAAATTTTTGTAGTAATAAATTATTTGTTTATTGATTGCTAAATTCCATGCCTGTTTTACACTATATTCTAATTTTGAAGCAATTAAATAATATGGACTACTTTATTTCTTATATTAACAATACGGCCTATCGGATGCAGATCTAAATCTTTTTTTTCTAAAACTTCTTGAAAATGACCTATATGCCGGGGATCAACGGCAATAAGTAAGCCACCGGAAGTCTGAGGATCGCATAAGATTGCTTTTTGAACATCTGAAATTGGGCTTACTTTATTCCCGTAACTATTGTAATTGCGATTGGTTCCTCCCGGTATAGATTTTTGAGCTATGTATTTTTCAACAGCGGATATTACGGGAATCTTAGTATATTCAATTTCAGCGGATACCTTACTGGCTTCACAAACTTCTATTAAATGTCCTAGCAGGCCGAATCCCGTTATATCGGTCATTGCCATAATTCCAGGTATTTGACTCAATTCCAGTCCAATATCATTCAGGACCATCATCTGATCCACAGCTCTTTGAAAATCAGCTGGATCAGCAATTTTATTCTTATGAGCAGTTGTTAAAATGCCAATACCCAGCGGTTTTGTCAGGAAAAGTTCACAACCCGCTGTTGCAGAATTGTTTGACTTAATTTTATTTTTATCGACCAAGCCTGTAACAGCCAAGCCAAATATCGGTTCTTTTGAATCAATGCTATGCCCTCCTGCGAGCGGAATTCCAGCTTTTGAACAGATGTCCCTGGCACCATCAATTACGAGTCTGGCGAGATCAGCAGATAATACATCGACCGGCCATCCCAGTATGGATATGGCCATAATTGGTTTTCCTCCCATGGCATAAATATCACTAATGGCATTCACAGAGGCAATCGCTCCGAAATCATAGGGATCATCCACAATGGGCATAAAGAAATCGGTCGTACTGATTATTGCCCGTTCCTCATCAATGGCAAAAACAGCAGCATCATCCTTCGTTTCGTTTCCAACTAATAAATCAGGATGCAGAAATTGAGCTCCTTTCGTTTTAAGAATCTCTTCCAACACTTTTGGGGCGATCTTGCATCCGCAACCTGCACCATGAGAATATTCCGTTAGTCTAACAGTCATAATTATACTCTGATTTCCTCCAAACTTTTCAAGATCCTTTCTGCATTGATTTCAGAATCACCGGACTCGCTTTTAACAATTAATGGCGGACTGGTTTTATACTTTTTCTGGCTGAAATTGTAAGATTTATCATAATAATCCAATAGAAGTGCAGCTGCATTTTTCAAATCACCTTGAGCCAGGAATTGAATGACTTCCTGCACATTTTTATGACCAAACTTTTTGGCAATCTTCTCCGTGGACAGCTTTAATTCTGATCGGTCAAATTTTCCATACTCTTTTACAAGTCTTTGTATTCTTTCATTTTTAGGAATCGATAATTCAATGACCGGTGCATTGTTTAGGCTTTCCCATAAAGTTTCAGGTAGATAGACCTTCCCGATACTCAGACTTTCACTTTCTATCCAGATTTTACGACTCATGTCCATTTTCATAAATTCCGAATGGAGGTCATTTTGAAATTGCATTGACGATGGTTGTTCATCCATTCCTATATGACCAAATGCTGAGCCACGGTGGCAGGCCAATCCTTCCAGGTCAATAACTTGTTCTCCTTTACATGCCAATACCGACAATACTTCTGTTTTTCCCGAGCCTGTAGGTCCCTGAAGTACAATCAGGTTCTTCAGATCCTTAAAATCCTCCAATAATTTATTTCGGTAAGCCTTAAATCCACCCTTCAGAACAAAACACTCCAATCCAACAAGTTCGAATAACCATGACATTTTCTCACTTCTCATACCTCCACGCCAGCAATATACTTTCAAACGACGGTCAACAGCCAATGATGTAGCCATTTCAGCCATTTCTTTCATCTTAGGGCCAACATATTCAAGACCTTTTTGAATTGCATGAATACGCCCCTTCTGCTTATATAATGTGCCGACTCTGGACCTCTCATCATCTGTAAAAATGGGAATATTCAAAGCGCCTGAGATATGACCCTTTTCATATTCAACAGGAGAACGGACGTCTATTATTGGCACATCTGGTAAATCATTTATAAAAGATATTGGTTCGAAATATTCCATTAGGTTAAAAATCCAAGTGATTGCAAAATTATACATTATGGCTTTGCAATTTCATTAAAATAGAAAAAATGAAATATACTTGCTGGAATATGCAACCCAGACCTGTAATACTGAGTCTGATATATAAATTGATACATGGTCATGAAACTTTTTAAATGTGCAGTAGTTCTTCTCCTGTCCTTTCTTACGCTAAATATATATGGACAAAGTGTGGGGATCCCTAAAAAAAACTGGGGATTGGGTTTTGGTAATTCGGCAAGATTTGATGGAATGAGGTTTAATTTTATCGATAAAAACATTGAGAAGATCAATGGAATTAATTTCACGGTATGGTTCAATAAAGATTTTGAAGATCATACGGGTACTTTTAACGGATTAGGAATAGGTGTCCCCATGGCAGCTGGAACTGCTTATAGAAATGGCCTTTCTGCTGGGATTTTTGGTGTTGGTGCAGGTAAAAAACTAACAGGTTTAAATATTGCTGGTCTTGCTGTGGGAGCCGGGAGGGATGTTATTGGTGTGAATCTTGCCGGACTGGCTGTTGGTGGGGGTGAAAACCTTTATGGACTCACTGTAGGTGGCCTGGCCGTTGGAGCAGGAAATGAAGTGAAAGGGATAAACTTGTCATTGCTGGTGGTTGGGGCAGGAAACTCACTGGAAGGTATTAACCTGGCAGGTCTTGTGGTCGGAGCGGGCGAAGATGTATCAGGATTAAACATTGGCGGACTAGTGGTCGGGGCAGGTGAAGAAGTAAAAGGAATCAGCGCCAGTGTTCTTGTTGTTGGTAGCGGGGAAAACCTTACCGGGATATCTCTGGCCGGACTGGCTGTCGGAGCAGGTGAATCTATTACAGGAATAAACCTCGCCGGACTGGCCGTTGGAGCCGGAGAGTCTGTTACAGGAGTAAACATTGCCGGAATTGCCGTCGGATCTGGTGAAACCCTAACCGGTTTCAATGCCGCTATACTTGGTGTAGGCGCACCGGAGGTTAAAGGAATGAATATCGCCCTGGCAGTAGGGGGTGAAAATGTAACAGGTATGGCCTTAGCCCCTGCCTATTTCAGGATAGAAGAGGGTGAATTAAAAGGATTATCAATAAGTGCATTCAATCATATCAAAGGAAACCTCAATGGAATATCAATCGGGGTCTTTAATTATGTTCATAAAATAAACGGTGTTCAGATAGGAATTTTGAACTATGTCCACTCAAATCGCAAGGGATTGAGGCTTTTGCCTTTGTTCAATGCCCGTTTTGACTGATTAAAAGAGATCTTTTTGTATAAAAGGAATGAGGGCTAAAATTATAGCAGTTTCATAGTATTTTATCCGGTCAATAAGCCCCTTCGTCAGTATACCAACTGCACCATCTTTTTGCTTTGAATTCTTCCTGTTGAAAACAATATCGTCTGCATGACCAAGCTCTACACCCTGTTCGATCAGATCCTTTATTTTCGGAGGTAAAACAAATGTAGCTGTACGGGCTTCACCCTGCTTTTCCTTGTTAAGAATTACCATCCAGGCAAAGGCGTGCATATCATGATTTATATTCTCTATACCTCCTTCAATCCCGATCCAAAATTTCCCATCAGGAAAATCACTTTTAAGGTTTATTGCGCGGTTTCTGGCACCCTCGTAAGTCTCTCTGTCATTCATTGGCTGATCAGGGACACCGGAGGATACTTTTTGTCCCAGAAACTCAAAGTCTTTTTGAGTGAATACTTTTTCAAATGCCAGCCTGACGCATTCAATTTTAACTGGATTAAGAGAACCTATATAAACCCTACTCAAAATTTCAGATATCAATCTCTATCATATTCCGTAAAATATCATCCATAGTTTCTCTCTTCCTGATCAATTTCGCCTGACCGTCAATGATCAAAACTTCCGCCGGTCGAAGTCTGGAATTGTAATTGGAAGACATGGTAAACGCATAGGCTCCAGCATTTTTAATTCCAATGATATCCCCCTCCCTTACTTCATTTAGTTTCCGGTCTGATCCAAGAGTGTCAGTTTCACATATATAGCCTACCACTGAATATACCCGAAAAGTTCCTTTTGGATTACTGATATTGAACATATCATGGTAAGAATTATACATCATGGGCCTAATCAGATGGTTCATCCCTGAATCGACTCCAACAAATACTGTTGCGGGAGTCGTTTTGATAACATTGGCTTTGGCGAATAGAAATCCAGCTTCACTAACCAGGTACTTCCCTGGTTCAAACCAGATTTCAAGTTGTTTTCCATATTCCTGGATAAAATTGTTGAAAGATTTAGTCAACCTTTTACCAAGTGCTTTTATATCCGTTGTAACGTCACCTTCACGATAAGCTACTTTAAACCCACTTCCAAAATCAATATATTTCAGGTTTTCAAATTCCCGGGCAGCATCAAATAGAATATTTGCCCCCTGGATAAATACCTCCGCATCCAGAATATCCGATCCAGTGTGCATGTGCAATCCTTCAACATGGATGTTATTGGTTTTTATTACACGGTGTACATGCCTCATCTGTAAAATAGATATTCCAAATTTGGAATCGATATGACCTGTAGAAATATTTGCATGCCCACCAGCCATAATATGTGGATTGATCCGTATACAGCAGGGAACAGTATTGTGATAATGGTGACCAAACTGTTCTAAAATCGATATATTGTCAATATTGATTCGCAATCCCAAGTCTACAGCCTCTTGAATTTCGTCAAAAGAAACAGAATTGGGAGAATATAGAATATCATTGGGATCGAAGCCGGCGCGAAGACCAATATGTGCTTCCTGTATCGATACTACATCCAGTCCGGTCCCCATTTTATTCATTAATTTCAATATTGATACATTTGACAAGGCTTTCATAGCGTATTTGATCTTGAGGTTAAGATCTTTGAATGCCTTTCTCAATGTATTTACCTGATGGGCAATTTTGTCAGCATCATACACATAAACGGGGGTGCCGAATTCCTGGCATAGTTCCTCAATATTTATGCCTTGAATATTGTATCGATTATTTTCCAGCTTCATTTTCTTATTTTAAGACTCAAATATAATTCAATGTTTAATATATCAGGCAGCTGGAAAATAAAAAATCCCGCTTCATTGCCGTAAGGCTAGCCGAAGCGGGACTGTGTTATGAGAACTTTTACTACTTATTCTAAAACTAATTTTCTGTTAAACACTTTATCCTGCTGGAAAATCTGTAAAAGATAGGTGCCCTTATCGAAATGCTTTACGTTCATGACTTGATTGAAAGTCCCACTGAAATCCTCAATACTTTCTTCCATTTTCATATTTCCCTTAAGATCGAGTATTCGTACAATTATGGGTTTCTTAGAGCTGGTAAAAGCCAAAGTAAACTCTCCCTGATTTGGATTGGGATAATAATTGATAGACTTTAAGACAAGCTCAGGCATATCCGAAAGGTTAAATGAACTGAAGGCTTCTTCACTGGAGGAAACAGGCTGTATGCTAGCTTCTGAAAAAGCCGATTTCCCCTTTTTTACATGAAAAGACTTCTTTACCGTCTTATGTCCTGCTTCATCAACCCATACCAATACATCATCTTCATCTCCCTGGCTCATGGAAATATTTCCATCTTCATCTTTTATAACAAAAACATTTTCGTGTTCATGAATTTGGTGGTCAGCATGATCCCCATCCTTGATCACCTTCACTGTATAAGATTTTGTAACCTGGTTCGTATCATCATCATCTGAAATAAATGAAAAGGAATTCCCTGATTCACCCTCTTCTCCCTTGAAGATCATTACATTGCCTCCCTTTGAAGTCATTATTTTATGCCCATCTTCCTCACCGGCCTCAACCCATTCCATATCTTCAGATAGTTCATCAATCTGTATGTTAATATTTTCGCCCTCTTCACTTGTAAAAACCATTACTTTTGAGCCTTTATCTCCAAGTTTCATTGTGATGTTTCCATTTTTATCAGTTTTCTTAAATACATCAATGGAAGAATCCGCTTTCATTTCATCTAGGCTTTTATAGGTTTTTTTAACTACCTTTTTCTCCCCGTTTTCAGTGGTAGTCGTTTCAACCGTATAGCTTGGTTCACCACTATCATCATCTATACTAACTTTAACTTCTTTTTCAATGGTCTTAGATTTTTCCTCTTCTTCCTGAGCTATTACAAGTGTTATAGAGAAAAGCCACACAAAGACTAAAACTGAAATTCCGGATAGCTTTTTCATTATTTTGAATTGTTTTTAATCGATTATCTGCAGCAAATTTAAAGGCATAATTGGATTAATAAGTTAATGACAGGTTAAAGAGTGTTAAAAAGTGTTAAATATAAACTTATAATTATTAGCTGACGTTAGATTTGTATTATGAGTCGTAAAATGATTCGAACCATAATTGCTCTGATGTCATTAGCAATGATTGGGCTGATTGGATTTCAAGCCTATTGGATCGACAATGCCATTGATGTGAGCCATGTTAAATTCAACCAAAATGTTCACGAAGCACTAAACCATATCGTGACCAACCTTGAAAAACAAGAAGTTTATTATGCTGCTTCAAAACAGGTAAACAACCGTCCTCTGAATAATCGTTTTTTTCAGATGGATTCCAATTTGTTCTGGTATAACCAGCATTCTAAAAATAATAAGGACTCGTTTGTATCACATAACCGGCAGGATCAGAAAAATCCTATGACATGGGAATCTGGTTTTAGAATTGAGGATTCGCTGTTATTTGGAAATCAAATGGTCAGGATCAGCTATGAAATAACCAACAGGGGAAATCCTGAATATAGTCAATTCGTTGGGGAAGAACGCTTTTATAGCCAAAACCAGATTAAAGTGGATTTCAATGATTTTGAGGCATATGAAAACGAAGTCCGCAGGAGCATACAAAAATTTGCAGAGAAATCCCGTATGGTTACAATTGTGCTTGATGACCTTCTTGGAGAACAGAAACAAATATCAAATAGGGTGAATAAGGAGCAGATCGATAAAATGCTAAAAGAACAATTACAAATGAAAGGTATTGACATCGATTACGAATATGCAATTGTCGACAGGGGGGTTAATCATGTTATTTTCAGCGATTATCAACAAAACGATGAAAAAGAAGTGCTTTTGTCTGACTTCTCCATTAGGCTTTTCCCGAATGACTTTTCCAGCGGTGAAAATTACCTGACGATCTTTTTTCCAGACCAGACAGGATTTTTGATCAAGGATATCTGGTTAACTCTAGCTTCATCTGTTTTTCTTGTATTGTTAATTATATTCTGTTTTGCGTATGCCATTTTTGCAATTATCCGACAGAAAAAACTTTCAGAAATAAAGAATGACTTCATCAACAACATGACGCATGAGTTCAAAACACCTATTTCTACGGTTTCACTGGCTTGTGAAGCATTACAGGATAAAGATATTCAGAAAAATGAATCATTTATTTCCAGATATGTAGAAGCCATCCGGGATGAAAACAAACGCCTGGGCCGGCAGGTTGAGAAAGTATTGCAGATGGCCACTCTTGATAAAAAGGAATACCGTTTGAAACTTGAGGAATTGGACATACACCAGATTATTGATAAGGCCCTTTCACACATTAACCTGCAAATTGAAAAAAGAGGTGGGAGCATACAGAAGAACTTGATAGCAAGTAATAATATAATTATAAGTGACGATGTGCACCTGACCAACATCATATATAACCTGCTGGATAATGCGAATAAATATTCTACTGATAAGCCCCAGATTGGAATTGATACCGAGGACCATCACCAGGGACTTCTGATCAGAATATCCGACAAGGGTATTGGCATGACAAAAGAAGCCATCGACAAAATCTTTGACAGGTTTTACAGGGTTCCAACCGGAAATATCCATGATACTAAAGGATTCGGCCTTGGATTGACTTATGTGAAAACCATATTACTGGCTCTGGGTGGACAGATCAAGGTAAAAAGCACACCTGGTAAAGGAAGTACTTTTGAAATTATCTTACCTTTGAAATAATGGACAAAATTAAATTACTCGTCGTCGAAGATGATCCAAATTTAGGACAGATCCTAAGTGATTATTTAAGATTAAAAGAGTACGATCCTACATTATGTATTGATGGAGAAATTGGCCTTGATACTTTTAAAAATGGTCAGTTCGATCTATGCCTCCTGGATATTATGATGCCAAAAAAGGATGGTATTACTCTGGCTAAAGAAATTAGGCTTCTTGATAAAAAGATTCCTATAATCTTTCTCACTGCAAAATCTTTAAAGGAAGATACTATAGAAGGATTCAGGGCTGGGGCAGACGATTATATGACAAAACCTTTCAGCATGGAAGAACTTTTGCTTCGTATTCATGCTGTACTTCGCCGATCCTTTAAGGGTGAAAAACATCAAAAATATTTTTATACATTTGGTAAGAGCACATTTGACTTCGATAAACAAACATTGACCATAGAAGACCAGAACATCAAACTTACCAATAAAGAATCTCAACTGCTCAGGCTTTTGTGTCAAAATATGAATGAAGTTCTTGACCGAAGTGCTGCTTTAAAAATGATTTGGAGGGACGATAGTTATTTTAATGCTAGAAGTATGGATGTTTATATCGCGAAACTGAGAAAATATCTGAAACAGGATGATAGTGTTTCCATTATTACAATCCACGGAGAAGGATTTAAATTGATAGAAATCAAATAAATTCACCCTTTTAATTTTTCAGTTTTATTCAATTTCTTCCTTTTTGTCTTTATATTTAAAATATTTTTTAATTTTCCATATAATGATCAAATTATATCCTTCCATTAGCATTTTAAATGGTAAAGTAACCAGGCTAACCCGAGGCGATTACTCACATGAAAAAGAATATGAAAAAAGTCCTGTTGATTTTGCAAGGATGTTTGAGGACATAGGGATTAAGGTTATTCATCTTGTTGATCTCGATGGGGCCATAAAAGAATCACCGGTAGCCTATCACGTACTTGAAGCCATTGCAGGTCATACAGATCTTGAAATTGAATATTCTGGTGGGATCCGGACAGATGGTGATATATTAAAGCTTTTTGAATTTGGGGCCAAATATATTGCTGTTTCAAGTATTGCTGCAAAAAACAGAGAATTGTTTACTTCCTGGCTTTTTTCATATGGCCGCGAGAAAGTATCCCTTTCCGCAGATGCTTCAGAAGGGAAGCTCCTAATAAAGGGATGGCAGAAGAAAACCGATATCGATCTTTATGAATTTATATCCTACTTCTATAACAGGGGTTTGAAATATGTTAAGGTGACAGATGTTACCAGAGATGGAACAATGGTTGGACCTAATTTTGAATTATATAAGGACCTGGTTGGTAAATTTCCTGATTCGAAGATCTTTGCAAGTGGAGGTGTACGATCAGTCGATGATATAAAAAAGCTGCAAGATACTGGCGTTTATGCTGTGATTTTTGGAAAGGCCTTTTATGAAGGTAAACTTACCCTTGACGATTTAAAAACTTTTATTAAATAATTATTTCTTGCCGGATCTTTAAAAAGTCAATAGTACTTTTGCTGATCTTTCCTGGAGATGTCCGTATCGTTTTTGTTAAAATTCTCTTAAATGATCGTTGTCCGGGAAATTTTCTTTATGTTTTAAAGGAAATATAAGCTTATAGGGTAAGAATATCTGAAAGTGGTTCAAATGGTTGACTTTGAATTCAAAGGATTTAGACAAAAAGATGTATCAAAGATGCGAAAGACGTTCAATATCGCATTTTCGGATTACATTGTACCTATTAGCCTAAGTCATGGTCAGTTTATTCAAAAAATCGTTGAGAAAACCAATATTAGTTTCAAATATTCTGTTGGTTCTTATTCCAACAGAAAACTGGTAGGTTTTATTTTCAACAGCATTAATTATTATGAAGGGAAGAAAACAGCTTATAATGGTGGCACTGGAGTCATTCCTGAATTTCGTGGCAATAAGCTTACCGAGAAAATGTATGATTCGATTTTTCCTAAATTAGAAAATAATGGAATCGAACAATGTGTACTTGAGGTAATATCAAATAACAAACCTGCCATCAAAGTATATGAGAATCTGGGATTTGCCAGATCAAAGTTTTTTCATTGTCTTAAGTTGAAAAAGGAGAGTCCGTATTTGCGACGGTTCAAAAAACCTGACATTGATATTGTATTACCACAAGGCCCAAAATGGAAAAAATATGAGAGTTTCTGCGATTATGATTCATGCTTCCTTGATTCTTTTCCTTTATTAAAGAAGAATAAACTGAATGAATCTATTCTCGAGGCATATCAGAATGATAAACTTGTAGGCTTTCTTATATTTAATAGAAAAATGGGAAGAGTGGAGCATATTGGAATTGATCATAATGCGCGAGGAAAAGGTATTGCCACAATGTTGATTAAGAAAATGATCAGGGTATGCAGAAACAAACCCGTTTATATCTTAAATCTTAATGAACGGAATTATGACGTTTTGAACTTTTTCCTTAGGGTTGGATTTCAGAATGAAATTGATCAATTTGAGTTAAAATTGTCTATTCCAAGAAATTAATGATACAAAGCTCAGGTATTAATGCAATTATAAATGGGAAATATCTCCAATTTATTAAAGATCTTCCCGTTTCTTATCTTTCAACTGATTCGAGAAAAATTATTAATAATGAATCAAGTGTGTTTTTTGCCATTAAAGGTAAAATTCATGATGGGCACCAATATATTGACGACCTCTACAGTAATAAAATACGGCAATTTATCATTGAAAAAAGAGATTTTAATGTCGATAAGTATCCTGAAGCGAATTTTTACTTGTGCGAAAATTCAATTTGGGCACTCCAGGAATTAGCAGCATATTACAGACAATTATTCAACCTCAAAATTTTAGCTATTACCGGCAGCAATGGGAAAACAATTGTAAAAGAATGGCTTTCGCAGATACTATCCTGGAAATTCAATGTCGTAAAATCGCCTAAAAGTTACAATTCCCAAATTGGGGTCCCATTATCTATCTGGCAAATAAATGAATCCCATAATTTTGGTGTATTTGAAGCTGGTATTTCTACAAGAGACGAAATGAACCGGCTTGAAAGGATTATTAAACCGGATACAGGAATACTGACTAATCTGGGATCAGCCCATGATGAAGGATTTAATTCAAAAAGTGAAAAGCTTAAGGAGAAAGTACAACTTTTTAAGGAATGCAAAACACTTATTTACAATCTGGATGATGAACTGGTTCATTCCACTTTATTGAAATTGCTTCCTGATTGCGAGAAAGTGACCTGGGGATATCACTCTGAAGCTATTTTTCGAATACAGGAAATTTCGCTGGAGGGAAAAGGTTCAAAAATCCAAATCATACATGATTCCTCAATATATGAATTCAGTTTTAAATTTACGGATCAGGCTTCTATTGAAAATATCATTCATTGCATAGTGTTTTTATTGAATTCGGAATGGACTGTTACAGAAATCCAGGATGGACTTGATGCCTTGCATAATATTTCTATGAGATTGGAAATGAAAAGAGGAGTTAATGATACTTATTTAATAGACGATACATACAATAATGATCTTGCCGGGTTAGAAATTGCGCTGAATTATTTAGTTAATCAAAAACAACGCATTAAAAGATCCCTGATTTTATCGGATATCCTGCAATCGGGCATGAGCACTCCCAAATTATATGAAAAAACAGCTGAAATAATTAATCAGAATTCCCTGGATAAAGTTATTGGCATAGGAACTGAAATAAAACATATAAAAGATCATCTGAAGACAGATTTTTTTTGGTTTAAGGATGCATCCGGATTTCTTGAAGAATTCGATCTGAATAATTTCAGTAATGAAATTGTGCTTGTTAAAGGTGCACGTAATTTTGGACTGGAAAAGGTCATTCGTTATTTACAGGAAAAGCTTCATGGCACTGTCCTTGAAATTAATTTGGATGCCTTAAGCTATAATTTAAATGTTTATCGTTCTTACCTGAAGCCAAATACAAAAATCATGGTTATGGTAAAAGCCCTTGCTTATGGTAGCGGCAGCATTGAAGTAGCCAATCTCTTAGAGTTCCACCGAATAGATTATCTGGGTGTGGCTTATACTGATGAAGGTGTCACCTTAAGAAAAAATGGCATTAACCTACCAATAATGATAATGAATCCATCTTTGGATTCATTGGATAAAATCCTTGAATTCAGGTTGGAACCGGAAATTTATAATCTGAGACTGTTGAAGGAAATCAACAGATACACAAAAATTAATAACCGTCCAATTCATATACATTTAAAACTGGATACTGGAATGAGTCGTCTTGGATTTGATCCGGATGATTTGGATGAAATGTTTACCATCTTAAAAGGAAATTCCCTTATCACAGTAGCGAGTGTTTTCAGCCATTTGTCAAGTGCAGACATAACAGATCATAATGAGTTCACAAAAAATCAGGCTGATAGATTCAAAAAAGCTACTAAGTTAATTGAAAAGCATATAAAAAAAGGTTTTATACGTCATATTGCCAATTCTGCTGCAATTATCCGATATCCGGAATATCACTTTGACATGGTACGGCTCGGGATAGGATTGTATGGATTTGACGCCACCGGATTGATAAACGACCAGCTCAGATCAATCGGTACATTAAAAACAGAGGTTTCACAGATCAAGAAATTGAGAAAGGGAGATTCTGTTGGTTATGGGCGAAGTGAGGTAATAGAAAAGGATAGCACAATTGCTACAATTGCTATCGGGTATGCAGACGGATTTTTCAGATCTTTCGGAAATAAAACAGCTTCAGTTTGGATAAATGGAGACCTGGCACCAGTCATTGGAAATGTTTGTATGGATATGACAATGATAGATATTACCAATATTGAAGCAAAGGAAGGAGATCCAGTAATCATCTTTGGCGATGAACAACCCTTGAAATCCCTTGCAGACTCAATTCATACTATTCCCTATGAGATACTAACTAATATCAGTGAAAGGGTGAAAAGAATCTATATCAGCGAATAATATCTATCCGTGTACTAGCTCAAAATACTGATCAAATACTTTTCTGGGTATTACTCTGGTAGGAAGACTGCTGCCCCACTTTGGTGATATTTGGAACAATCCATTGAATGATCTTCCTATGTAATTTTTCCCTTTTTCATAACCTCCAAGGAATTTTCTCTCGTCAGGTTTTTGATTGCATTTGAATTCTACTCTAAAACGATCCATGGTATGTTATTAATAAGTGCTTGTGATGGTTCTAAACGAATATAAGAAAATATTGTTTACAATGCACCATAAATTACATAACATTTTTCACCACTTTTTGTTGAAAAATGGCCTTTTTTATAAAAAAAATTAAATTTAATCTTTGAATATATCAAAAAACACAATTGATGTCTAATTTTTGTACTATTTTTGAAAATCTAAAAATAATTTTGAGATTTTCGGGTTGGGGCGCAAAAAAGCACTGATATTATTACTTTTTATTGTTAATGGAATACTACCTTACAGCTATGCCAATGAGTATTCTATCTTCGAAGAAAATCAGAAAAAAGGACTCAAAGACCACAGGGGAAAAGAACTCATTCCTGCAGAATACGATGAAATTGGCTGGAGTGATGGACAGACAATAGTACTTGATGGAATAATCGGATATAAAGTTGATGAATATTGGGGCTTAATAAGTCTCAAAAACTCAAAACTAACAGCCCCGAAATTTAAAGATCTTATTCCCGGGAATAAATCTATAATTGCCTCTGTACCTGATTCATATAAATTGAATAACCTTTATGGATTAATAAACCACTCCGGTAAAACCTTGATAAATTTTAAATATAATTCCATTGATGGTTTTGGTGAGAATTTTATTGTAAGTAAAAAAATAGATGAAAATATTCGGTTTGGCTTCATCAATCAAAAGGATGAATTAATTCTACCCTTCGATTACTATTCTAACTCCAAAGTCACAGACAACATCTTTGCTTTGAAAAACCTTGATCAGGATATTGATCTTATTGATCAAAACGGTTCTTTCCTTCTCGATGTTAAAATCGATGGCGTAGATGTTTTTACTGATCATTTATTGATTATCTCAAAAAATGGTAAAAAAGGTCTCGTTGACTTCAAAGGCGATGAGATCGCTTCTATGAATTACCAGGAATTTTTTATTAACGATAACGGATTGTTAAATGGCCTGCCTGAAAAGAATTGGAGATTATTATCTGTTGAAGGCAAATCGCTTGATACTCTAAGTTATGACCATGTAATAGCAATAGATACAGGATATTATAAAGCAAAAAGACAGAATTACAGTTTTATTATTAATAACAAGGGTGAAGAGATATTTAAAATAAGGAATTCAGAGATACAGTTTTTAAATGATTCCCTCGCCCTTATTCAGACGAAAAACAGATTTGGTGTAATTAATTACATTGGAGATACCATTGTAAAAGTGAGATACGATGCTATTAAGATTTCTGGTAACAGGTTTTTTCTATACTCAAAAAAGACAAACCAAAGTGGCTGGACCTTGTCAGACTTGTATGGGGTGCAATTATCATCCAAAGAATTTGATGCCATATATCATCTTGATGATCAGAATATCGCTTTTAAAAGGAATGGTTTCTGGGGAATAATTGATAATTATGGCAATGAGAAGATCTTCGCCAAATACGATTCGATTTATACCAAGATGAATGATTTGTTTCTGGTAGATTTCTATGGGGAAAAGGGAGTGGTTGATGTATTTGGGGAATGGAAAGTATACCCTCAGAAAGGAGATGTTTATCTGTTGGAAAATGGAAATTATCTGATTAGCTCCTACTTTCAAAGCCGTATTATTAATAAATGGGGAAATGAACTTTTTGTATCAGAAAACTACCTTCATCCTTTTAGAAAGGGATTTATTGAAGAAGATTTTGAAAACAATTTTGGCCTGCTTAATTACAATTTTAATCACTTGCTCAAGGCCGAATATATGTTTGTGGGGCCAATAGTAGATGATTCCGCTTTTTTATTTAAAAATGAAAAGGGATGGGGCCTAGTAGAATTGTCAGGTAAGATCCTGTTTAAAGATGATGACAGGTTTGAGCAAATAATTGGTTACAACGAAGAATTCATTGGTGTCAAAATCGATGGATTCTATGGATTTATTGATTTGAATGGCAAACTTCGAATCGCCAATAGATATGAGGGAATTGATTTGTTTAATGATGGCATGGCTAATATTAAGATCCAAAATAAATGGGGTACTATTAATAAATATGAAAATATCGTTATTCAACCCTATTTCGATCAAATCGGAGTATTTGAAAACAAATTGGCAATTGCACAGAAGAACAATAAATACGGCATTTTGAATAACGATGGAAAAACGGTCATTGCATTTGATTATGATTCATTGTATAGAATTCAAAATGGCAATTTTATCTGTATCTTAGATTCGAATTATGGATTGATAAACAATTATGGCGAAATTATGTTTTATCCAAAATATGATTCTATTTTAGATCTTAATAATGGGTATGTAATTGCTGGACGTAAAAATAAGTCTGGAGTTTTCAGTTCCAGTGGTGTATTTATTATTCCTGTTATTTATGATCAGATTTTATTTGACCCATATAAACAAATATTCCTTGTCACCGAAGACCCAGAATGGGAGCGTATCTTAGACCTGAACTATACCAAGACATATTGATATTCTCTGGCAGGTATATTGCTGTTAAAAAATATATATATGAGTAAACGCTACAAATTAAGCCTGTTTTATTTAACAATCCTTTTTGCTGTCTTTTCTTGCAAAAAGCTGGAAGCCCCGGTATATGAATCAGTAGATAATGTAGAGATCATTGATAGGTCCGGCAATGCAGTTACGATATCTGCCAATGTGAATTTTCATAATCCAAATAATCATAAAATTACCCTAAAACATGCAGATATCGACATATTATTAAATGATAAGCCGATCACTAATTTTACAAAGGATTATGATCTTAAAATTGAAAAAAAAGAGAATTTTACAGTTCCTGTTCAAATCAGCTTTTCAATGGCTGACCTGAATACTAATGTGATTTCTTCCGCAATTAATGCTTTTCTGGGTAAAAAACAAGTGCTCTCATATAAAGGAAATATTAAAATTAAAGCCTCCGGTATCAGAATTAATATCCCGGTGAACGGAACAACAGATTTTGATATTAATGATCTTTAGATTCTTTCCTTAAAATATCCTTGATAATATTTATACCATGCAGACGGCCATTTTCTATGAATACTTTTTCTGTGCGAACTCCGGCTGTAAGTGTTCCGGCTACATATAGATTTTCTACATTCGTTTCGAAAGTTTCTTCATTATAAAAAGGTTCTTTTGATTCAGGGTTAACCATGATACCGCATGATTCCATGAAATTCACATCTGGCAGATAGCCTGTCAGGATGAAAACAAAACTGGATTCAATTTCCACCCTTTCCTTCCCTTCGTTACTTTCAGCTATAACATGCGTTTCTTTAATTTCAACAACCTTATGCTGATACAGTACTTTGATTTTTCCTTCCTTAATTCGATTTAATAAATCTGGGATAAGCCAGTATTTAGCTGTTTTTTTCATGGTTTCGCCCCGCACAATCAATGTAACATTAGCACCATGTCTGTATAGGTCGAGAGCAGCTTCTACTGCAGAATTGCCAGCACCTGTGATTGTTACATTCTGATGTACATAGGGATAAGGCTCATCATAATAATGTTTTACATGTTGAAGGCTCTCTCCATGGACATCAAGCTTCCTTGGAAAATCAAAATATCCTGTAGCCAATATAATGTACCTGGCCAAATATGTGTCCCCGGTTGATGTGTCGATCTGAAACTTATCATTAATCTTCTCAATTCGTTCTGCTGAACAAAACAAGCGGATTGGAAGATCATAATACTCCACGACCTTCCGATAATAATTAAGCGCTTCTTCTCTGGTGGCTTTTGGTTTGTCAATCGTAAAAGGTATATCTCCTATCGCAATATTGTCAGCTGTTGAAAAAAAAGTCATCTGTTTCGGATATCGCCTGATGGATTCCGCTATGGTCCCTTTTTCAATTACAAGGACCTTTAGCCCTTTTTTTAAAGCTTCTATTGCACATGCTAATCCATTAGGGCCAGCACCTACTACAATAATGTCATGATCTCGATTTTCCATCTTGTCTTTAAGAATTTAAAGTTTATTTAAATATTTTAATTCTTTAACCGTTATTGATCCTAAAGGTGATATATATTTTTAAGCCAAAAGAACAGGTTTTCAAAATTACTGCGATTATTTAAAGTCTGTTTTTAATTTAAAGGATTTTTCTGATGGATAATTTTTATGAAGAAAAGATCAGTCATTTGAACGATCTGATTATGCTTTCAAGGATAGATGGAAGAGAGAATTTAAATGAGATCAACTTTATTAACTCAGTTGCTGACAGGCTTGGAATTAGTCGTAAAGATTTGAAGGAAGTTCGGACTAAAAGCAGTAAAGTACATTTTTATCCACCGGAAGACATGTATCAGCTGATGATGCAATATCATCGACTCATAGTTTTAATGGGTATCGACCGGATTATTTCTAATGAAGAAAAGGAATTTTGCACAAAACTTGGATTGAAATTGAAACTGAAAAAAGAAGCTATAAACGAAATCATTGATAAGGCAATTGATACACCGAGGCACATTATATCAGTGGATGATATTGAAAAAGTATTTTACAGGCATTATAAAAATGACAATTAATCCACCTCGTCAAAATTTCTGAATATTTCTTTTACTTCGATTGGCACATCAGATCTGAATATCTCTTTAAAACCCAAGGATACCAGAATTTCTGAAAAATCACCACTATCGATAGTATAATATTGTCTAATTGAGGCAACTTGTTCTTCTGTAAGAGATTCGCCTCCAGGGCCTATTCCTCCTGTAATAAATACTTCAAATATTACAATATTTCTCTCATCCAGGCCTAATGGATCCGTCGTTAAAATGGTAATAGATTTTTCATAAAGATCAGATCGATTATCTTTTGCAAAGATTATGATTGCATTTGTGTTCTGATCATAAGTAGATAGAACTAATGGTAGATCGTTTTGAAAAAGAAATATGACATGAAATAAAAAAATGATCATATTAATCCATTAGATAAGAAATATCAGCCATGTTACAATGAAAATCCATGAAATACACACAAAGACCCAATAATTATGAATAATCTCAAGTTTTGTTTTTTCATATGGGGATGTAAAATAGATTAGCCTGGCCACTCCATCATGATATATGTTCCTTGTCAAATATAAATAGTAAGCAATTGCCGCGTTTCCAATAAGAACGGTAACCATATGGAATCCGGTAATAAGATACAAATAGGTTCCAATATAATTAGATTTTAGATTGAATCCCTGAAAAATGAGTTCAAGCCAACCAATTCCCTGAAAGATTAAAAAAATAGCCCCTCCAAGAAACAAACCAAATACTTTTTTTCTTATCTGAAATAAGTTTTCCATCTTAAAAGCCTGCAGTAATCCAATTGGAATAAACATGCTTCCAATTATTAAAAAAGAGGCTACTATATAAAATTTAGGGAATTGTAAGGTCGCCCCGGAATCGTTCCCGATAATGGATTCGATTGTGACAGAAATTAGCAGATAGCTGTATATCAGTGAAATGCCAAACAAAAACAGAAAAGTAATTAATTTGTGAGGATGAACATTCTCAAGCTCCTTCAATCCTTTAAATACATGTCTTCCTTCCTTCAGTTCCTTTTTATCCATCGCTCTTCTCTCTGATTTAATTATTCAAATTCTTTTCGTAATAATATTAAACTATATTTCCATGATAATGGTTCTGTTAATTCAAAGAAAATTTCTTTATACCGGTGATTTCGTCATATAGATTATACTTTTGCGGAAAAGTTATACGCCTTGACACATAAGCAATTTATTCAAACGTATATAAAAGACAGTTATATTCAGTCGGTTGCAAAGTTAATCAAGCCGAATGACAAGCAAAATTTTTATCTGAAAGGGTTTAATGGAAGCCTGGATGCTGTAATTGCTTCATCACTTCACCAGATTAACCATCAGAATGATCTTTTTATTCTCCATGACAAGGAAGAAGCAGCCTATTTTCAAAATGATCTTCAAAGCTTATTGCCCACAAGAGAAATTTTTCTATTTCCTGAATCATTTAAGAGACCTTATGATATTCATGAGATTGAAAACGCAAATGTGCTATTCAGGGCGGAAATATTGAACAGGATCAATCATAAAGATTTAAAAGGAGAATTAATTGTAACATATCCTGAGGCTCTGGCTGAAAAGGTAATTAATAAAAGATCGCTACTTCAAAATACCCATACTTTAAAAACTGCTGATTTAATTGATATCCAAAAATTTGCTGAACTACTAATTTCATTTGATTTTGAAAAGACAGATTTCGTGTATGAAGCAGGTCAATTTTCCTTGCGTGGTGGCATCATTGATATTTTTTCTTACGCTCACGAGCTTCCTTACAGGGTAGAGTTATTTGGTGATCAGGTTGAAAGTATCAGAACCTTTAATCCTGATTCACAGTTATCGGTTGATTATCTAAAAGAAATCCATTTGATCCCAAATGTCCAGACAAGGCTTCAAAAAGAAACGTTGGATTCTTTCCTATCCTTCTTCCCCAGAAATACAAAAATATGGATAAAGGATTACAGCCTAACCATGGATACAATCGAAAAGTATTATGATAAAGCCGCATCCTTATTTGATAAAGTTATTGACCAGAGCGGAAAAACTCAAGTAGTATTACCACCTAAGGAATTGTTTGAATCAGCCAGATCATTTTCAGAAAAGATTCAAGATTTCAGTATTATAGAATTTGGAAACAGGTTTTATCTTCCAAAATCCGTAAATATTGATTTTTCTTCCAGAAGTCAGCCATCATTCAATAAAAATTTTGAATTGCTAAGCCAAAATTTACTCGAAAACCAGGATAAAGGATATACAAACATCATATCCTCGGATTCGGAAAGCCAGATCAACCGGCTGACCACCATATTTGAGGAAATCAATCCATATATCCGTTTTGAGTCTATTCCTGTAGAATTGAGAAATGGATTTATAGATGATCTAGGTAAAATTGCTTTATATACTGATCATCAGCTTTTTGACCGGTTTCATAAATATAAAACAAAGCGAAAATATTCCAAATCAAGATCAATAACACTTCGTGAGTTGCAAACACTTCAACCTGGTGATTATGTGACTCATATTGATTATGGTATTGGCAGATTCGTTGGTTTGGACAAAATACTAATCAATGGACAGGAGCAGGAAGCTTTGCGCCTTGTTTATAAAGATGATGACCTGTTATATGTAAGTGTACAATCCCTCCATAAAATATCAAAATTTACTGGGAAGGAAGGAAATCCGCCGGTAATGAGTAAACTGGGTTCACAGGAATGGGAGATTAAAAAAAGAAAAGTAAAAAGTAAAGTAAAGGATATAGCAGCCGATCTAATAAAACTTTACGCTCAAAGAAAAGCAACAAACGGATTTTCATTCAGTAAGGATAGTTTCTTACAGGCAGAACTGGAATCCTCGTTTATCTATGAGGACACCCCTGATCAAGCAAAATCAACCGATGATGTAAAAGCTGATATGATCCGTCCCCATCCAATGGACAGACTGGTTTGTGGAGATGTAGGATTCGGTAAAACTGAAGTAGCTATCCGGGCTGCTTTTAAAGCGGTTTGCGACAACAAGCAGGTAGCGATTTTGGTTCCTACGACCATTTTGGCATTTCAACATTACAGAACATTCAATGAACGGCTTAAGGATTTTCCTGTTGAAATCGACTATATAAGCAGATTCAGATCAGCTAGTTCAATCAAAAAAATACTTGAACGAATAAAGGAAAGGAAAACAGATATTGTTATAGGAACTCATCGCCTGGTCAATAAGGATATCCAGTTCAATGACCTTGGTTTGTTAATAATCGATGAAGAACAAAAATTTGGCGTGGGTGTGAAGGAAAGACTCAAAGAGATCAAAGTGAATGTAGATACACTGACATTAACTGCAACCCCCATTCCAAGAACTTTACATTTTTCACTAATGGGGGCCAGAGACTTAAGTATTATTGGTACACCACCCCCCAACAGACAACCGGTAACAACAGAAATATATACTTTTAATGAAGAGTTGATCCGTGATGCCATAAGTTTTGAGTTGCGCAGGGGAGGACAGGTGTTTTTTGTCCATAACCGCATAAAAGACATTGAAGAAATAGCCAACATTGTATTAAAGTTGGTGCCGGAAGCAAGAATTACTGTAGCACATGGACAGATGAAGGGAGATCAGCTCGAAAGGAAAATGCTTAAATTTATTGAAGGGGAATATGATATTCTTGTTTCTACAAATATTATAGAATCCGGTTTGGATATTCCAAATGCCAATACCATTATCATAAATCACGCACATATGTTTGGTCTTGCCGACCTGCATCAAATGAGAGGTCGCGTTGGCAGGTCTAATAAGAAGGCATTCTGTTATTTATTATCACCGCCCGTTTCAGGACTAACCGTTGAAGCGAGAAAAAGACTACGTACCCTTGAGGAATTTTCTGAATTAGGGGATGGTTTCAGGGTTGCGATGCGCGATCTTGATATTCGCGGGGCTGGGAATCTGCTGGGGGGCGAACAAAGTGGTTTTATAAATGATTTAGGATTTGATACCTATCACAAAATCTTAGATGAAGCCGTAAATGAACTTAAAGAGAGTGAATTCAAATACTTGTTTGAAGATGATCTGGAAGAAAAAGCAAGGTTACTTTCGGAAGATTGTATTATTGAAACTGATTTCGAAATGTTGATCCCAGAAGATTATGTGACCAATATTTCTGAAAGGCTAAATTTATATTCCAGATTAGATAACATTGAATCTGATGAATCGCTGCAAAATTTTTCCAAAGAATTAAAAGATCGTTTTGGTCCCATCCCTGAAGAAGTTCAAACTCTTTTTGAAACAGTTAAGATCAGATGGATTGCTGAACAACTTGGCATTGAAAAGTTAACCATAAAGAACAATACGCTTAAAGCACAGTTTATTGATCCTGATAATTCAGTGTTTTATAATTCCGAAACTTTCGGGAAAATCCTGAATTATATAAAAAATAATTCAGCCAAATGTACACTGAAAGAAGTCAAGAATAAACCCGTTTTGGTCATCACGGAGCTAATAAATGTTGTACAGGCAAAAAATACTTTACAGGAAATGCTTGAAATTTCTTAAGGTAAACACAATAATTTGCAATTTATACTATTATATATATGAAAGGTTCGATTTGAGAATCTTGGAAAATTGAAATATTTCATTAAAAATTTAACACTTAGTTGGTTTTTCTTGTAATATTGTCTCGATTTTTCGGCATGGAAATGTCGGATATTAATAGATTTGACCGCTGAAGTACAGGCTTCAGCAACATATTATGCAATTAAACAGGTGTTACGATTTTGAATAAAATTTTGTTTATGAAAAATTTAATTCATTCCACTAGATCCATACTTACGTTAGCAGCAATAGCTGTTATCATGTTTTCATGTGGTAAGAAGGGCGGTACGCCCACGGCTACAGATCCAGGTAAATATAGTACTGCAACCGGCCTCGAATATAATTCAGAGGAAGGTTTTCAGGTAGCTGAATACCGGGGTCAACCAGAAGGGCCGAATCTGGTATTTATTGAAGGAGGTAGAACCGTCTTGGGGGCCTATGAAGAGGACATCCTGACATGGCGGGATAATGTAGAACGAACAGTTACCGTTGCATCCTTTTATATGGATGAAACAGAAGTGGCAAATATCCACTGGCTTGAATATCTGCATTATGTAAAACTGGATTCACCGAGGGTTTCCTATGAATCAGCTCTTCCGGATACTACTGTATGGGCAAGAGACCTTGCTTTCAATGATCCCTATCAGGATCATTATTTCCGTTATCCAGGATTCAGGTTTTATCCTGTTGTAGGTGTAACCTGGAGGCAGGCAGTAGATTACTGTAACTGGAGGACCGCAGTTGTTAACCAGAAATTAGCTGCTGATGCAGGATTAGAAGATCTTCCTGCAGAAACAGGAGGTCGAATTCCTCTTGAAAGCGGTGTTGTTCTTCCTGATTACAGGCTTCCAACAGAAGCTGAATGGGAATATGCTGCAGTGGCAATGATTGGAACCCAATGGATGGATGAAAATCAAACGCATAACAGGATTTATCCATGGGATGGCCATGCATTGCGTAATCCATATGGAAAAGAAATGGGATTTTTTCTTGCAAACTTTAAAAGAGGACGGGGTGATTATGCTGGTATAGCTGGTAAATTGAATGACGGAGCGATGATCACAGCATATATATATGAATATCCTCCAAATGATTTTGGATTATATAATATGGCTGGTAATGTAAATGAGTGGGTACTTGATGTCTACAGACCATTATCTTTCCAGGATGTTCAGGACTTAAATCCGGTTCGTAGAAGTCCTGCTGACAGAAATGCCACACAAAATGCAAACATAGATGATCCTGAGACATGGTACGATTATCAAGGCAAGCAGTCCCTGATCAGCGACCGCGCAAGGGTATATAAAGGTGGATCCTGGGCTGATATTGCTTATTGGATGGCACCCGGTACCAGACGATTCCTGTCTGAAGATTCTGCAACGGCTACCATTGGTTTCCGATGTGCTATGATCCGGGCAGGTTCGAATTATTAATAAAGAATATAAATAAATATATAGAGGCTGTCTTAAAAAGACGGCCTTTTTTATTTACAATATATCATTATTTTGCCAGGGCTATTGAGGCTACCCCAATCACCTGTGCTCCTGATTGTTCAAGTGCTTCAGAACAGGCAAATAAAGTGGCACCAGTGGTTATTACATCATCGACAAGCAATACCCTCTTTGAAATAGTTGTACCTTTCTTCTTGATTTGAAATATACCCTCCACATTTTGAATGCGTTCTATCCTTGATCTGTTTGTCTGTGATGGATTATTTCTGGTTCTGCTTATGATTTGAGGAGACCAGGGAATTCCTGTTGCCCTTGAAATTCCCATCGCAAAATAATCCGATTGATTATACCCTCTTTCCCTCAATTTTTTTCTATGAAGCGGAACAGGTATTAATAGATCAAAGCAAGATTCAGGAGGTATAAATTCTATTCCCAACCGGTATCCGATGGAACAAGCCAGGTCCGGTTTATTTCCATATTTTATTCTTTGCAATAGTTTTTGACCTATTCCCTTTTTATAGTATTTGATATAAGAAAATATAAAAGAATATAGATGCGCTCCAACTAACAAAGGTAAATATGAAAAGGATTCCTTGCAGTTTGTGAATTTGGGTAATTTGAAATTACATAGAGTACAGATTTGATATTCCCCCTTTGCAAGACCTTCATTACACAATTCACAGGTAGGGGGATACATTAAAGAAAAAAGATCCTTTATCATAACTGGTCTTGTAATCCTGGATGAATAGAATATATTTGCTTGTTAACATAAAAGTAATGAATAAGGAAAAAGAATTCAATGATTATCGCAACCGGATGAATGAAAGACTTCTGGGAACCAACGATAAGATCATTAAGAGAATTTATAATCTGGATACGAATGCCTTCCTTGATGGAAAATTAAGTAAAGAAACTAAGGAACTTATCGGCCTGACCTGCTCCCTAGTATTACGATGTGATGATTGCGTAAAATATCATCTTGGAAAGTGTTATGAGTTGAAGTTTAAAACTGAAGAAGTTGTTGAGGCCATGTCAGTAGCTACATTGATCGGAGGCACGATTGTTATCCCTCATTTAAGAAAAGCCGTGGAATACTGGGACGAATTAAACAACCATGTATAAAAAGGATCTTGATCATTACCGACAATGGGAAAGGGTACTTGACCACCTGGAAATATCAGTTGGAAAGCGTCCAACCGGGATTAACAGCGTTCTTTTTCTGATCGGTGTTCGCGAGCTTGGAAAAGGAAAAAAGCGATTTTCAAAGGAACAGAAGCAGGATTTAATACATATTGCAATATGTAAATTATTGAGTTTATCCGGATATTATACACTAGAAGGGCTTGATGAAGACGGATGGCCACATTGGAAGCTAGTTAAGAAATTACCTCATGTAGATATGTTAGATCAAGAGAAATTATTAAAAATGCATATTATTGAATATTTTGATCATGAAATTGGCTGGCAATGAAAATCTACTCATATAATGTAAATGGTATCCGTTCCGCATTTAATAAAGGATTATTGAATTGGATTGAAAAATCTGATGCAGATATTCTATGTTTACAGGAATTAAAAGCTCAGGAATCTCAGGTTGATATTGCCTCATTGGAATCCCTGGGTTATAGAGTTTATCTTCATGCTGCAGAAAAAAAAGGGTACAGCGGAGTGGCCATTTTATCAAGGTTTGAACCTGTTCATGTGGAATATGGATGTGGCAATCCTTTATATGATCTTGAAGGACGTATACTTCGAATGGATCTGAAAGATTTCTCTGTCATGTCGGTATACATACCTTCTGGATCCAGTGGTGACGAACGACAAGCCTTTAAGATGAAATTTCTGGATTTCTTTCTGGCTTATATCGATAAGTTGAAGAAGGACATACCGCGACTGATAATTTCCGGAGATTTTAATATTTGCCATAAGCCAATTGATATACATAATCCTGTCTCGAACAAAAACTCTTCAGGTTTTCTTCCTGAAGAAAGGGAATGGGTTACTAAGTTTTTGGATACGGGATTTACAGATACTTTCAGGTTCTTTAACAGCGATCCTCATCATTATTCCTGGTGGAGTTTCAGGGCAAATGCAAGGGCAAAGAACCTGGGTTGGAGAATCGATTATCATATGTCAACAAAAGATTTAGATAAAAAATTAATCGGGGCATCTATTTTTCCTGATGTCATTCATTCTGACCACTGCCCTATCTTGTTAGAAATTGATTGAAATATCTTTAATTTTGTTTATTGTTCTACTTCTTAAAGCTTTTCCGGATATGAAAAATTTATTTTCATGGTTGTCAGCCAGTATTTTTCTTTTGATATTATCCTGTAGCACTCCAGATCAATCTGAAGATTCTTCATTGAGATTGACCAAAGCAAAGGGAGACCGGTATTATGGAGGTGTTTTTCGCTTAAATGAATCCGAATATCTTAAAAATCTGTTTCCGCATAATATCACTGATGCTTATTCATTCAGAATTGCCTGTCAGATATATGAAGGTCTTTTTAAGTTCGATGATGAAACGTTGAAGGTTATTCCTGCGCTTGCTGAGAGTTTTGGCTTAGATGAAAGCGGAAAAATATACACAATTAAAATAAAGGAAGGGGTATTTTTCCATGATGATCCCTGTTTTGCCGATGGGATAGGAAGAGAAGTTACAGCTGAAGATGTAAAATACTGTTTTACCAGGTTATGTACTCAAAACATAAACAACCAGTTATTTTCTTCCATATTTAAAGATATTCTTGAGGGTGCGAACAGGTATTATAATGCTACCCAAAATGGTAAAATCCCTGATTTTGAGGTTAGTGGAATAAATGTAATCGATAAATATACCATACAACTCAGGCTCCTTAAACCGAACTCCATATTTATGGTCAATCTGTCGATGCCGGGTTGCTTCATATATCCAAGGGAAGCAGAAGAAAAATATGGCTTGGATATGCGCGTAAAGGCAGTTGGAACAGGGCCTTTCGTTCTTTCAAACCTGGATGAAGATATTTCCATAATATTGAAAAAAAATGAAAAGTATCATGGTGTCGATGAATATGGAAATCAACTTCCTTTTCTGGATGCATTAAGCATACAGTTTATAAAGGATAAAAAAACAGAATTATTCGAGTTCAGGAAAAGAAACCTTGATATGATATACAGGTTACCAACAGATTATATCCTTGAGATACTAGATGAAACACTTTCAGACAATAAGGGAGAATACGGGGATTATGTACTTCAACGTGTTCCTGAAATGGCCACACAATTTTTAACATTCAACTTACAGAATACTATATTTAGTGATATCAATGTTAGAAAGGCTTTTAATTATGCAATCGACCGAGAGAAAATCCTTGATTTCGTGTTAAATGGTGAAGGATTTGCACCTGGTGTACATGGAATCACTCCACCTGTTTTAAGCGATTATGATATTGAGGATATTGATGGTTATACTTTAAATGTAGATTCTGCCAGGTATTTTCTTGACAAAGCAGGATATCGCGATGGCAAAAACTTTCCTAAGATTGAATTGTTTTTAAATCCTGAAGGAGAACGTAACACAAATGTTGCTATAGAGATACAAAAACAATTAAAAGATCACTTAAATATAAACATTGAATTGACTATTTTACCATTTGCTCAATTGATCGAAAAGAGTTTTCAGGGTAGTTTCAGTTTAATGAGGGCAGGATGGGTAGCAGATTATCCCAGTGCTGAAAACTTCCTGTGGATATTTTATGGCGAAAATGTTCCAAACAATAAAGAAAGGATATCGTATCCTAATATATCCAGGTATAACAATTCGCAATTTGATCGGTATTTTAATGAGGCATTGAATGCAAAGAGTATTGAAGAAGCTAACGTTTTATTTAAAAAGGCTGAAAAGGGGTTAATGAATGATGCACCAATTGTTGTATTATGGTATGATGAAGGCTACAGGCTGATTCAATCATATGTAAATAATTTTCCAAATAATCCAATGCAATACAGGGATTTCAGTGAAGTTTACTTTAAAATGCCAAAACAATTGAACTAAATATAAATTAACTAAATATTATAAGAAGGGGTGGAGGGAAATTCAGTTTTCAGGAATATACATTCGTATAAGAAAAAGTACTATAAAAGCTTCTTAATTAAGAGCTTATTACTTTCTCTGACCTTTTTATTGTCCGCTTTTCTGTTTTACAGCTTATTGGAATACATAGGTCATTTTAATCAAGTAGTTAGGGGGGTATTCTTCTATTCTTATTTGGTTTTATTGTTATATGTGTTTTCACAATGGATCTTTTTCCCGGTTTTAAAGATCTTTGTAGACCGGCTTCAGATCAGCGACCAGGAAGCGGCCAAGAACATTGGGAATTTCTTCCCTTCAGTCAGCGATAAACTTCTGAATATATTACAATTATATAATAAAAATCCTGAGGATCAGGGACTTGTGAAAGCAAGTATTTCCCAGAAATCTGAAGAGATTAAGGACATAAAGTTTGAACGGGCAATTTCTATATCTGAGAACAAGAAATACCTCCGTTACCTTGCCATCCCATTTATTATTGTACTCTTTCTTAGCATATCATTTCCAAAAGTCATTTCGGATAGCAGTACCCGAATTGTGAATTACAGTAAAGAATATAAACCAGTTGCTCCTTTTGAGTTCGTATTTGACAACAGGGAACTCTTAGCTTTTAAAAATGAAGATTATGATATTCAGGTTTCCATACGTGGCGAAACAATTCCTGAAAATGTATATCTGAAACTTGGTGAACGACGCATCAAATTATTTTCCTCAAACGCAACAAATTTTTCCTATACACTGAAAAAAATTGCGAAGACCGTTCAATTTGAATTTGAAGCTGCCGGTTTTAATTCTGAAAAATATAATTTAAAGGTTGTTAATCGACCGAATATAAAGAATTTCAATGTTGAGTTATCTTACCCTTCCTATTTAAACCGCAAAGACGAGCGGCTGAGTAACATTGGAACATTACAGGTTCCTGAGGGCACGGGTATAAAGTGGCAGTTTCAAACCCTTTATACGGACAGTATTTCAATCAATTTTATAAAAGATAAAGAAATATTTGAGGCGAAAAAAATTGAAGAACAACTATATATTGCTGATAAACAAGCACTTACATCAAGCACATATGAAGTAATCCTGGTTAATGAGTTTACCAGGAACAAGGATAAGATCATGTATCAATTGGAGGTAATCCCTGATGAGTTTCCACAAATATCGGTGCAACAATATATCGATACTGTTTTATATGACTATATGATATTAGGCGGCAATATATCTGATGACCACGGGTTTTCAGATTTGAGACTGTATTATAAAATTGTTACAGCATCAAATGATCAAGCTCCCGGGTCAGGAAGATATCAACGTATTAATATAGATCCGGATAAAACTTCTCAGGGATTCTATTTTAACTGGAGTCTTGATAGTTTATTATTAAATGATTCAGACCAAATAGAATACTATCTGGAGGTACGGGACAATGATGGTATCAATGGCAGAAAAGCCTCAAGAACCGGATTATACTATTTCAGGATACCAGATGAGAAGGAAAGGGAGGAAGATTTAAAAAAATCTACACAAAGTGCTGAAAATCAGATAGATAAAAGTTTAAATATGGTGAAGGAGCTAAATGAAAAGATAGATGAAGCTGAAAGCAGGCTTAAGGGTAAAAAGCAAATGAACTGGCAAGATCAGAAATTGCTGGATGAAATGATCAAAGATAAGGAAAAGTTGGACAATGAAATCATTAAGCTCCAGGAATTGAACCAGGCCAATAATATGAAGCTCGAGAAGTTCAATGAACTTGATGTGGATTTAATAAAAAAAGTGGATCAGCTCCAACAGTTAATGGATGAACTATTGGATGAGGAAACCAAGAAGCTTTTTGAAGAGTTAAAGAAGTTGCTTGAAGAGAAGAAAGACATAAGTGAAGTTAAAAGTCTTTTAGAAAGAATTGATTTTAAACAAGACAATTTTGAACAGGAATTGGAACGAACGCTTGAATTGTTTAAAAGAATGAAATTTGAAATACAACTTGAAAAGGCCATTGAAGATATTAATGAACTTCAGGATAAACAGGAAGGATTGTCAAAAGAAACCGAAGACCGTAAAAACGATATTCAGGATATCAAGCAGGCACAGGAAAATTTAAATAAAGATTTTGATAATCTAGAAGAATCCCTGGATGACCTGATTGACATCAATCAGGATCTGGCCTTTCCGAAACCCATGAAAATTACGAAAGAGCAGGAAGAGAAGATCAAAAATTCTCAAAAAGAGGCAATGGATCAGTTAGAGAATAACAAACGTAAAAACGCCTCAAAATCTCAGCAAAATGCTTCTGAACAAATGCAGGAACTTTCTGAGTCAATGAAACAAATGCAATCGAGCGGAGATATGAATATGATGATGGAAGATTATAACTCATTAAGATTGATCGTAGATAATCTTATCAAACTTTCTTTTAATCAAGAAGAGATCATGTTGAGTTTTCGATCAGTCAATCAAAGTGATCCCCGATTTATCAGCCTATCTCAAAGGCAGCTTTCATTAAAAGATGATGCGAAAGTTATAGAAGACAGTTTAATGGCCCTTTCAAAAAGAGTGTTTCAAATATCTTCATTTATTACGAGGGAGGTAAATGAAATGAACAAATACATGGATGAAAGCGTGGTTTCACTCAGGGAACGAAAGAAATCTCAAGCAGTTGGAAAACAACAGTTCTCGATGACATCCATGAACAACCTTGCTTTACTTCTTGATGATGTTTTATCCTCAATGCAGCAACAACTTGCAATGGCAATGGGTATGCCATCTCAAGGTCAACAAAGCCAACAGCAGCCCAGTATGTCAGAACTTCAAAAACAGCTCAATGAACAGATCAGCGAGTTGAAAAAAAGTGGAAAGAAAGGCAAAGCATTATCAGAAGAACTGGCTAAACTAGCTGCGGGTCAGGAAGAAATCAGGAGAAAATTACAGGAAGAAGAGGAAAAGTTAAACAATATGGATGGAAATGGTCAAAAACTTGGAGATATTGCCGGAAAAATGGAACAAACTGAGATAGACCTCGTTAATAAACGATTAACGGAGCAACTTATTAAAAGGCAGGAAGAAATACTGACCAGGCTGCTCCAGGCTGAAGATGCCATGCGAGAACAGGAGCTTGATAAAGAACGGGAAGCAAAATCAGCCAAACAATTGGATAGGCCTGTACCACCTGAATTTGAAGATTATTTGAAATTAAAAGAAAAAGAGATAGAATTGCTAAGAACCGTACCTCCAAAATTAAATCCTTATTATAAAAAGGAGGTTATGGAATATTTTAATAGATTAGAGACTTCTTTTAAATAATGAATAAAATGAATTCAATTAAGGTTCATTTTCCATCATTAGATGTAAATATAAGGATCGTTGAGAGTTTTATAGATAATGCTAAAGAAAAATTCAATCTTGACGACGACATCTATGGAAACATAATGGTAGCTGTAACCGAATCAGTAAATAACGCCATACGACATGGCAATAAGAGTGATAAGAAGAAAAATGTACA
Source organism: uncultured Cytophagales bacterium (assembly GCA_963820995.1). Lineage (GTDB taxonomy): Bacteria > Bacteroidota > Bacteroidia > Cytophagales > Cyclobacteriaceae > JAGTVG01. The sequence goes on from CAWGCL010000004.1 coordinate 98,191, forward strand.
CCTGACATTGTCCTTAAATGATAACCTTATTCGTTTTATAGTAAAAGATGAAGGCATCGGATTTGATTATCATAATTTGCCAGACCCTACTGCACCTGAAAATATTGATAAACCAAGTGGGAGGGGCATATTTTTAATGAAACATTTATCTGATGAGGTCACATTCAAGAATAAAGGAAGCGAGGTAGAGTTGTGTTTCTATATTAACTGAAATGTCTAACATCAATTTTTTTTGTGAAGAAGTTGATTTTAAACTCCCCCAAAAAACCAGCATAATTAAATGGATCAAAAGAATTGTCTCTGAAGAAAGTGAAAAAGAAATCTTAGCCATCAATTACATCTTCTGTTCAGATACGTTTCTTAATAAAATCAATTCAGATTACCTCGCCCACAATTCCTATACTGATATTATTACTTTCAATAATTCAGATAGCCAGCATTATATCGATACCGATATATATATAAGCATAGACCGGGTATTTGAAAATAGCCGAATATACCATGAAAATAAAATGAATGAATTACACCGTGTTATGATTCATGGAATATTGCACTTGCTGGGATTTATGGATTCAAGTGATAATGAGAAGAAGATTATGCGAAAAAAAGAAAATGAGTGTCTAAATTTGTTAAAAATCTAACGTTCCACGTGGAACATACGGATCTGAATTTGTTATATAAATGTTCCACGTGGAACATTTAATGTTTTTATAATATGTTTAAAGAATACGATGTTGTTGTTGTAGGTGCTGGCCATGCGGGTTGTGAGGCTGCTGCTGCTGCTGCCAATTTAGGCTCAAGCGTACTCCTCATAACTATGAATATGATGACAATTGCCCAAATGTCTTGTAACCCTGCGATGGGTGGGGTAGCAAAAGGGCAAATTGTTCGGGAAATTGATGCATTAGGTGGCTATTCAGGTATTATATCTGATAAATCTATGATTCAATTCCGCATGTTGAATAAGTCTAAAGGACCGGCCATGTGGAGTCCCCGAACTCAAAATGACAGAATGATCTTTTCTGAGGAATGGCGTCTGCAGCTGGAAAACATTAAAAACCTGGATTTCTGGCAGGAAATGGTTTCTGAAATCGTGGTTGATAAAGGCATTGTAAAAGGAGTTAAAACTGGATTGGGTATTTTTATACCATCAAAAGCGGTGGTTCTAACAAATGGAACATTTCTAAATGGCCTCATACATATAGGGGAAAAACAATTTGGAGGGGGAAGAACCGGGGAAAAAGCAGCTACTGGTTTAACGGAACAATTGGTCTCCATTGGTTTTGAATCAGGCAGGATGAAAACTGGTACACCACCTCGTGTGGATGGTAGAAGTTTAAATTATTCAATATTTGATGAACAGAAGGGGGATGATTTACCAGGTAAATTTTCATATTCAAAGGTAACTAAACCATTAAAAAAGCAAAAAAGCTGCTTTATTACCTATACAAATACAGAGGTTCACGGAATACTTGAAACGGGTTTTAATCGATCTCCCATGTTTGCAGGACGAATACAAGGGGTTGGGCCTAGATATTGTCCGTCTATTGAGGATAAAATTAACCGGTTTTCGGAACGGAACAGACATCAGATATTTGTTGAACCAGAAGGATGGAAAACTGTAGAAGTTTATGTTAATGGCTTTTCAACTTCCCTCCCTGAAGATGTTCAATACAACGCCCTTAAAAAAATACCTGGTTTTGAAAATGTAAAAATGTTCAGACCCGGGTATGCTATAGAATATGATTATTTCCCTCCCACACAATTAAAACCAACACTGGAAACTAAATTGGTACAAAATCTTTTCTTTGCAGGACAGATTAACGGTACAACGGGATATGAAGAAGCGGCCGGACAAGGATTAATTGCAGGTATAAATGCGCACAATAATGTTCAAAATAAAGATGCTTTTATACTAAAGCGATCGGAAGCTTATATCGGTGTTTTAATAGACGATCTGATAAATAAAGGTACTGAAGAGCCATATAGAATGTTTACATCCAGAGCAGAATATCGAATATTGCTCAGGCAGGATAATGCGGATATCCGATTAACTGAAAAAGGATTTAAATTGGGTCTGGCCGATGAAGAAAGGTATAAAAGAGTTATAGAAAAACAACAGAACGTTATTCTACTTATAGATGAATTAAAAAAACAGAAGCTTGAACCGGTTGGATTTAACTCTATTGCTGAAATAAACAAGACAGCAGAAATAAAAGAAAAAGCCTCATATTATAAACTTCTCAAAAGACCAGAAATTAATCTGGATAACCTGAATCATCAGAATCAATTCTTAAATAATCTATTATCTAATTATAATGCTGAGATAATTGAACAAGCTGAAATACAAATAAAGTATGAAACTTATATTGATAAGGAACGCAAACTGGCGGAAAAAATAGAGAATCTCGAGGATTATAAAATACCATTGAGATTTGACTATAATAAACTATCTTCGCTATCAGCTGAGGGAATGGAAAAACTAAATAAGATCCGGCCTATAACAATTGGTCAGGCATCAAGGATTAGTGGCGTTTCGGCATCAGATATTTCAATATTAATGGTATACTTGGGTAAATAAGGATGTATAATAAACTTACAAAATGCCCACTTTGCAGGAGCAAGGATATTAAAAACCTGATCATATGTGAAGATCACCTGGTTTCAGGTGAGAGTTTTGCTATCAATGAATGTCTTAGTTGCACTTTTAAATTCACAAATCCCAGACCGGAAAATGAGGAGCTTCATAAATATTATAAATCCGATCATTATATTTCCCATACCAATAAAGCCAATTCAATTCGTCACCTCGTATATAAGACAGTTCGTAATTATACTCTAAAAAATAAACTAAGACTAGTAAACAGTCTTTCAAAAAAGGGTCGTATTCTTGATGTCGGCTGTGGAACAGGTGAATTTCTCAAAACCTGTTCGAATTCTCATTGGGATATATATGGTGTCGAACCAGATTCAAATGCAAGGAAAAAGGCAGAAAAACTACTTGGTATTAGTCTTATAGAAAATCTGTTTAATTGTGAAGATGAAAATCACTACCAGATTATAACATTATGGCATGTACTTGAACATCTGCCTGAACTTCATAAAACCATTAAGCACTTAAAAAAATTACTGTCCAAACAAGGACGCATAATATTTGCTCTACCTAATGTCGATTCATATGATGCCAGGAAATATAAAGAACATTGGGCCGCTTATGATGTTCCAAGGCATCTGTATCATTTTAACCAGATTACTTTTAAAAAACTAATGAAGATTCATAATTTAAAAATCAATTCTGTTTATCCCATGAAGCTTGACTCTTATTATGTCAGCCTGTTAAGTGAAAGCTATAAAAGCAAGTACTTTAACTATACAAAATCATTTATAAATGGCTGGAAATCAAATACTTATGCTAAAAAAAATAAAAATAATTACTCCAGTTTAATATATATCGTTAAAAAATGAAATATTTTTTTTCTCTATTTCTTTTATCTTTTGCAATTATATATTTTTTAACGAAATGTGCCAGCATTACACCTCCTGGAGGAGGTCCCAGAGATACAATTCCACCAGTTTTAATAAAGTCCATACCGGAGCACAAAAGTCTTAATTTCTCCGGTAACACCATTAGCCTGGTTTTCGATGAGTATTTGAAAATTGAAAACCTGAATAAACAACTGATCATAACCCCCATTGTACAGGATGAATATGAACAGAAGATACGCCGAAATTCAATAGAACTTACTTTTCCTGAACCATTCAAAGACAGTACAACCTTTACCTTCAATTTTCAGGATGCCATCCAGGACATAACTGAAGGAAATATAACGGAAGATAATGTTTTAGCTTTTAGCACAGGAGACTACATCGATTCCTTATACATAAATGGTAAAGTTTTAGATTTATTTACTAATACACCAGTAGAGGATTTAACAGTTTGTCTTTATCTGTTTGACGATACCCTGGATATTTTTAATAGTCCACCGATTTATCTTACTAAAACAAATAAAGAAGGAAAATACCTTATCGAGAATATTAAAAATGGAATATATAAACTATATGCCTATAATGATGCCAATTCAAACCTGACTTGCGATATGCCAAAGGAAATGTTTGGTTTTTCATCTGATACCATCTCCTTGAATGAAAATATTGATTCTGTTTTTCTTAAAGTACAATATCTTGATATGCGTGATATTGAAATTCAAAGAGCCGGTTCTTCCGGAAGATACTTTGAAATTAAGACCAATAAATCTTTGGTCGATTACTCTATTTATCCTCTCGATTCATCTAAAACAATTTATCATAATTTTGCCGAGGATAAAAAAACAATTCGATTCTATAATAATATTCAATCAAATGATAGTATTCAATTTGTTTTTACTGCGCTGGATAGCCTGGAATATACTTTTATTGATACTCTATACTTAAAGTTTATAGAAACGAAACGGGATTATGAGAAATTCAATTTTTCAGTAGATCCGAAAAACGACTCTAAAATCACTGATGAACTATCTGTTGATTTTACTTTCAATAAACCTATAACCACAATCAACTTTGACAGTATCTATTTTGAGTACGACAGTGTAACATTCCAGTATCTTAGCGATACCCTTCATTATACATTGAATAAAACAAATGATGTTTTCTCTTTTGATATAGATCTATTCTATTCAGAATATTTAAAATCATTAATAGAGACAGACACTACAACCATATCAGTTCCCAAGGATCGGTCTACAGACCAAAAACTTGGGGGTTCTGGAAAAAAGAATACCAAACTAATCTTTCATATTGGCACAGGTGCTTTTATTTCTGCAGATGGCGATTCAAGTAAATCAATTAACCTTCAATATCAGCAATTGAAAACAGATAACTTCGGTATAATAAATGGAAATGTTATTTCTCAATTTGATTCTTTTATCATTCAGTTGATAAAAGGGAAAAATGATGTAATTAAAGAAATACGAAATGAAAAACAATATCAATTCGACCAGGTTGCTGCCGGTGATTATTCAATACGAGTATTTATAGATAATAATAATAATGGTAAGTGGGATCCAGGCAATATATTTAAAAATGAAGAACCTGAGGGAATTTTCTTTTATCCCGAAAAAATAACAATAAGAGCAAACTGGGAGTTAACAGATATAAACCTTGAATTCTAAATGTGGATAACATATATATAATACTGGAATAAGATGTAGATAATATGAAGATTACTGAACAATATAAAGACAGAGGAGAAATCCTGTGGATAATTATCAGACTTATATTAAAATTATCAGATATATATCCACAGTCATCGGTCATAAAAAGTTTTCCACAAAAAATACCTTAGTAGTCCTTTAAATATTAAGTACTTAGTTATCAATTATTTACAAGTGAATAAAATGTGAATAACCATAAATTTCTTCATCTTTTATACACAATTAACAATATCAAGTAAAAAATGAATTAATTATCCACTTATCCACATGCTAATAATAACAATTAATTAATATATATTAAAATACTATAGTATTAGGTGATGTTGATAAATAGAAAAATATCCGGATTTTATATTCTGTACTGCCTCTTTTTAATAATAATAACGAAAAGCGCTTTTTCACAGGATATTAATCAAATTAACATAGCCAATGAATATTATTCAATGGGAGATGTTGATAAGGCGCTGGAGATGTATAAGAAACTGGCACGAAATAAGAAAAATATTCCCATAATACACCGGAATTATTTTGATCTGTTATTGAGTACTGATGATTTTAAAACAGCTGAAAAGTATATTGATGATGTAATAAAATCAAATCCAAATAATATCTATTATACAATTGATAAGGGATTGTTGTACAGGCAGCCAAATGATGAGGATAAAGAACAAAATTATTACAAAAAAGTATTTAATAATATCAAAGATGACGATCGACAAACAAGACAGGCAGCCCAGTATTTGATTGGGAAGCAAAAACTTAATTATGCTGAAGAATTGTACCTGATGGCAAGGAACGAACAAAAAGACCCTTATCGATATGCCATTGAACTGGCAACCATTTACCGGCTCTTAAATGCAAAAGATAAAATGATCAGAGAATATCTGAATTTTGTCAATAAAAGCCCGAATAATTTACCATATGTTAGAAATGTACTTCAGAATTATTTAACAGAAAGTGAAGATTTAAAAAGCCTTGAAAATCTATTGTATGACCTGATTCAAAAGGATCCGGAAAATAATATATATTCTGAATTAATAATCTGGGTAAATATTCAGCAAAGAAATTTCTATGGGGCCTTTGTTCAGGCAAGAGCATATGACCTGAGAATGGGAAAGGAAGGTAATGAAATATTTGAAGTCGGGTTAATTGCATTGGAAAATAATGACTTTGAAACGGCTATTGATATTTTTGATCATTTAATTATGAATTATCAAACCTCATATATTTATCCTATTGCAAAAAGATATAAGATAAAATCACGTGAAGAACTAGTAAAAAATACATTTCCTGTTGAGGAATCAGAAATAAGAAAGTTGATTTCAGATTATAACTTACTGGTTCAGGAAATAGGAATTAATTCCCGTACCGCAGAAGCTTTGTTAAGCAAATCTCATTTGCATGCCTTTTATCTGAATGAAATGGATTCGGCAATATTAATTCTGAATACCATAATAACCATTCCCAGGATCTCTCCGGAACTTAAAGCAAAATGTAAGCTTGATCTAGGAGATATATATTTGCTGAAAGGTGAATCTTGGGAATCGGTACTTTTATACGCACAGGTTGAAAAAGCGAGGAAAGATTCTCCAACAGGTTATGAAGCCAAACTTCGAAGTGCTAAGCTTTCTTATTACAAGGGCGATTTTGCTTTAGCCCAACAACATCTGGATGTTTTGAAATTAGCCACATCAAGAGAAATCGCAAATGATGCCATGCAATTAAGCCTATTGATTAAAGACAATATTGGGCTGGATACTTCCGATTATTTACTGAAGAAGTATGCGGATATAGAGCTTTTGCTTTTCCAGAATAAAAAACAGCAAGCACTGGATTCTTTGAATGACATGTACGAAAAATATGAAGGATCAAATTTATCTGATGAAATATTATGGCTCTTATCTTCCATATATTTAGAAAAGGGAGAATTTATGAATTCAATCGAATGCCTGAATATAATTGTAGATAAATACGGCGAGGACATATTTGGTGATGATGCCTTTTTCCGGATGGCAGAAATTTATGATCGTCATTTACACGACATAGAAAAATCCAAAACCCTGTATCAGGAATTTCTAACTAAATACCCTGGAAGCTATTATGCAGCTGAGGCGAGAAAAAGATTTCGAACATTGAGGGGCGATTATGTAAATTGATAAGATAATTGTCAATCATACATTTTATTCCGAGGAGTTTTTTAAATAATCTCTAAATCATACAATTAGCTCGAATTATTTAAACCATTGAATTTCAGTGTTTTAAGACATATACTTTAATCATATCTTTAGGATTTTAACCTAAAATAATGTTTTCAAGTAACTTATAAATTAGTTAAAATTTTACTGAAAATTATCCTTGGAAAAACATATTTGCTAAAGTATCTTTAGCTTGAACTGCGTTTTTTTTTAAAAAAGCCAATTAAATATTAATTAGTATCAACCCGGAAAAAGTGTAAAAATTGTTAACTATTATTATGTTATGTTAGATCAGAAAAATGCTCAGTCAGTCAATGTACCCAAAGAAGATACGGTAGTTACAAAAGAGAAAAAGAAAGTAGAAGTGGTAGCCCCAAAGGAAGTTGTAAAAAGAGATGGAAGAAAAGTAGAGTTTGATGTTAAGCGCATCGAGAATGCTATTTTTCGATGCTTCAGAAGTGTAGAAAAATCTGAAGAAAAATCTGAAAAACTTGCCAGCGAACTTGCAGATCAGGTCTACAATATCGTGAGCGCCAAATTCGAAGTTCCTACCGTTGAAAATATTCAGGATATAGTAGAAACCGTTTTACAAGCTGCCAAAGAATTTGAAGCAGCAAAAAAATATATATTATACAGAGCAGAGCATGCAAAGATGAGGATGGAACGTCCTGTTCCGGATGAGGTGAAAGCAGCGTTTGATGAATCTGATGAGTATTTTCCAACACAACTACAGAAATTTCAATTTTATGATAAATACGCCAGATTTAACTGGGACCTGGGCCGACGGGAAACTTGGGTAGAAACAGTTGACCGTGCAGTAAATTTTCTAAAGGAACTTTCTGAATTCAGATTACCTAAATCTGTTTATGAAAGAGTAAGAAATGGAATTCTTGAAATGAAGATCATGCCCTCTATGCGCTTACTGGCGATGGCAGGACCTGCAGCAAGAAGGAATAATATTTGTCTGTACAATTGTTCATATATGCCGGTCGACAGTGTACAATCTTTTGTAGAGGCCATGATAATCTCCATGAGTGGTTGTGGTGTTGGATATTCTGTAGAAAATGAATATGTTGAAAAGTTCCCCAGAATTAAAAGACAAATAGATCAACCACCTACAAATTTCGTCATCGAGGATTCTACAGAAGGTTGGGCGGAAGCTTTACGGATAGGTATGGAAGCCTGGTTTGCAGGTAATGATATTCATTTTAATTATTCTTTAATCCGTGAAGCAGGAGCTGTATTAAGGGTTAAAGGTGGCAGGGCAAGCGGACCAGAGCCTTTAAAGAATATGCTTGAATTTACACGCTCAAAAATTCTTGCCCGTCAAGGTAGTTTCTTAAGGTCCATTGATGCACATGATATTATGTGTTCTGTGGGACAGGCTGCTGTTTCCGGTGGTGTAAGACGAACAGCGATGATTGCTTTATTTGATTATGATGATCATGAGATGAGGCATTGTAAGGATGGGGATTTCTGGATCAAGAATAGTCAAAGATGGAATGCCAATAATTCAGCTGTCTGGCCAGAAAGAAAATTGACTCAGGCCGAAGCAGCAAAATTTGTTCTGGATATTGTTAATTCTGAGCGTGGTGAACCAGGAATATTTAACAGGCAGGCAGCTATTGAAACTAAACCCGAGAGAAGAGAAGCCAGAAGATTTGGTACCAATCCTTGTGGAGAGATCTTATTAAGGCCATTTCAGTTTTGTAACTTATCTGTTGCAGTAGCCAGGGCAGAGGATACCTTTGACGATCTACGTGAAAAAGTAGAACTTGCCACTATTATAGGGACCATTCAATCAATGGCTACTTATTTTCCAGGGCTTCGAAAAGAATGGAAAGTGAATTGCTCAGAGGAAAGGCTTCTGGGAGTAGATATCAATGGCCAGTTGGATTGTCCATTAGTACAGGAAGCAGATGTTCAAAAAATGCTTCAGCAGATAGCTGTTGAAACAAACAGAGTATATGCACAGATTTTAGGTATCAATCAATCAGCTGCTGTAACATGTGTGAAACCTTCAGGTAATTCATCCCAATTATTAAACTGTTCACCTGGTATTCATGCCAGATGGTCTGACCACTATGTAAGAAATGTCAGGGTTGGCACACATACTCCCGTATTCAAGGTACTCGAAAATGCCGGAATACCTATGGATCCTGAAAATGGTCAGAAGAAAGAAAATGCAACTACATATGTTGTTCATTTCCCAATGAAAGCACCCGAAGGTGCCATTACCAGGAATTCACGCAGTGCCATGGAACAACTGGAATACTGGTTACAGGTAAAAATGAATTACACGGAACATAATCCCAGTGTCACCATTACTTACAAACCGGATGAAGTCCTGGATATAGTGAAGTGGGTCTGGGAAAATCAGGATCGAATTGGCGGCATCACATTCCTGCCGGCTTTTGATGCTAAATTTGATCAGATGCCATATGAAGAAATATCCGAAGAGGAATATAAACAATTATTAGAGAAATTTCCGGAGATCGACTTTTCGAAGATATACAGATACGAAGAGGAAGATTATACAACGGCTGCACAGGAACTTGCTTGTATGGCAGGAAATTGTGACACGTAGATATTTCTAATACAACTATCAAAAAAAATCCCGTCGATACCTGTTTAATGCAGGCCGGCGGGAATTTTTTTTCTAATTAATTTGTATTACCACTTAATTCCATAATAAACTTCTTCACCATCAGGGTAAACCCCGCCAATCAGTATGCCACCAGATTTATTGGCAAGAGAGGCCATAAGGTCATTGATGGTTTTAATTTCTCTTTTATCGACTGAGGTTATTATAAATCCATCTTTAATACCCGCTTCTGACCATTTTCCACTTTTGATATTATTAAGTTGAACACCTCCACTGAGCTCAAGGTCATCTTTCGTATCCTCATCTATTTCGGATACAGTAGCACCCTGTATTTCCATGACTGCTTCCCTTCTGTACATTCTTTCTTCACCCATGATGTTTTTTAATGTAGCTTTCACCGTCGTTTCTTTTCCATCTCTTAAGAATGTAACATCTATTTTATCGCCAGGTCTGTTCCTTGCTACATATTCTTGCAATTCAGCAGTACTTTTAACTTCATTATTATCGATACCAATGATAATATCGCCTTCTTCTAGTCCAGCTTCTTCTGCAGCACTGCCAATATTTACTCCGGCTACATAAATACCATTGCTCTCTTCAATGTCCAGATCAAACCGTTCTGTGGCATCAGATACATCTAAGATCGAAATTCCCAGTAATGCACGTTGGACAGCACCGAATTCAAGCAGATCGTCCATCACCTTCTTGACCAGTGAAACAGGTACAGCAAATGAGTATCCTGCATAAGAGCCCGTGGGTGAAGCAATGGCTGTATTGATACCAACCAATTCCCCTTTCAGGTTCACCAAAGCCCCCCCACTATTTCCTGGGTTTACAACTGCATCGGTTTGTATGAAGGATTCAATTCCAAGTTCTCTGTTTAGAAGTCGAAGATTTCTTCCTTTTGCACTAACAATTCCGGCAGTAACAGTTGAAGTTAAGGTAAATGGATTACCAACAGCCAATACCCATTCCCCAACCTTTAAAATGTCAGAGTTGCCATAGCGTATAAAATCCAGGTTTTTTTCATTGATCTTCAGCAGAGCTAAATCTGTGGTAGGGTCTTCTCCAATCAGTTCAGCTTCATATCGCCTGTTATCATTCAATATCACTTCAATTTTACTTGCTCCTTCCACTACATGGTAATTGGTAGCGATGAAACCATCATCGGAAATGATTACACCTGATCCTGAACCCTGTTGTTCGCGAGGGGTTCCGCCATGTGGATTTCCAAAAAGTTCCTCGAAAGGATTCCTGTAATATCTTTCAGTGGTCTGCCTTGTCATGGTTACGTGTACTACTCCAGGGGTAACCAATTCAGCGGCCTGCACGAAATTTATTCCTTCCGGAACAGATATATCATCTATATTATAATTCGAAAATTTAATATTCTGACGTTCCTGTATTGAGTTGTATTTGTCTTCTTGAGGAACGACAATCTTATAAGTTGCCAGAGCAACCAGGGCACCAACAAATGATGCGATAACGATAGCTATTATAAAATTTCTCTTATTCATTCATTTATATTTTTAAGTTCACCAACTTTAGTACAAACGGGAAATTAACATTTTTGATACTATTATTAACAATATTTAACAAAAAATCCCGCCAAAGCGGGATCTTAATTTTTACTTGTTTCTCAGCGTATTTTACTTAACATTGATTTTTTGCTTAAGCACTTTTTTGACATCCTTTGCGACTTCAATATTCAAAATTCCATTTTCATAACTTGCTGAAATTTTCTTTTGATCAGCATCTTCCGGTAAATGAAATACGCGCTTGAAACTACCATGTAATATCTCATGCTGATGTACAGTGGTACCTTCGTTGGTCTCAAATCGTCTTTCACCACTTATAAAAAGCTTTCCGTCTTCAAGGTCAATATTGAAATCTTCCTTATTCATTCCCGGAACGGCCAAATGGACTTGATATGTTTTTTCAGTTTCGAGAATGTTGGCACTTGGTAAAAACCTGTCGGCACTGGAGTCTTCCAGTTTATCATAAAAGAATTTATCAAATAAATTCACAAAAGAACCAGGATAACTGTTTCTTACGTAAGGGTTATATTTAATCAGTGTCATAATTTTAATATTTTAAGTTTTACATAATTTTCATAATCATCATATACTCTTATTCCTTAAAAACTATACCAATTGCAATCCAGGATATTTTTATTGCATTTTAGCGACACATTGGCATGTGTGTGAGAAAATACAACATAAAACGCGCCAATATGACATGGTTTTAGCTGTTTTATTACAGGCCGAATCTTCATTGAGTATTTAATAAAAAATAATTGAATAATTATTGATAATTTATTTCCCGGGGGGTACTTTTGCTTTCCATTTTGAGAACTTCCTCAGTAGCTCAGCTGGTTAGAGCATCTGACTGTTAATCAGAGGGTCCTTGGTTCGAGTCCAAGCTGAGGAGCGGAAGCGAGACAGTCCCACCAATTTTGGTGGGGCTTTTTTTTGTTACAAAAAAAAGATGGAGGAGAAGTCTATCCCGCGATGGCGGGAAGTCCAAGCTGAGGAGCGAAAGCGAGACAGTCCCACCAATTTTGGTGGGACTTTTTTTGTTAAAAAAAAGATGGAGGAGAAGTCTATAACATATTAAAAATCTGTGACATTTAAAGCTTCCTTAATAATTCCCTCCTTCACAACAACTGGTGGCTCAGGTAAGTCAGTATTTAAATCGAGATATTGTTTTTTCGCCTTGATGGGTAGATCAATTACATATGGTTTAGCATTTGGCAATGAAGCTATTGCCTTCTTTGCACCTTCATATAGTGCTTTTCGAGTCTGTTCAAAAGGGTACAACTCAGCTGCCTCACGCGAAAGTCCACGTTTAACAGCCACCGTAACAAAATCATCTCCGAAAAATTGACGTGCCTCACGGCAGGTAGCTTCATCTCCGGTGACCATAATCGGTGGTACTCCAAAATGTCCTGCAATTAAAGCATTCTGAGCAAGTTCGCCTGATTCGCGGCCATTGTACCAGTACCTGTTTTCTGGCCTGGATGATTGTGTATGGTTCAATACTCCATCTGGTGTTCCCATCATAGCATGAAATCCGACAAAGATCATTCCATCAAAAGATTCATCAAGTCCTGTAAGATTTCCTGCGCCCGGCCTTGGCTTTCCGGTGATGTAAGTTGCCCCGGGGTGCATCATATGCGGGATTACGGCCTGAGTGCCATGACCATCAAGAACTACAATTTCAGTGGCTCCGGCATCGCGTAAGCCCTGAATCACAGCGGCTAAATCTTCCATAAAATACTCACATGCCTGGATATTCAGGGGTGTATCCTTCTCCCGCGTCTGTGTAAATTTGTATACTCCGCTAATCCCTTCAAGATCAGTATTTATATATATTTTCAAAGGCTTTGTCACTGGTTTGGTACAAGTGAACATAGGAAGCACCAAAAGAAGTAACCATAGCAGAATTTAAAAATCTAAAAAGAATATTTGTATTCTTCCGGTGAAGAAAATTATAAGATCGAGATTTGGTGATCCCAATCAGGAGATAAAAAAACTTTTTCATGATCAGTACATTTAATTTATTAGCCAGATTCACTTTTCAAAAATCTTAAATAAAAATTTACAAAAAAGTAGTTTAAATATTCGTTCAGTGACTTTTTCTGTCAAAAGACCGATCATCTTTGATGATATCGCCACTGTTCAGCTTTCCATTGATTGCATTATTACGGTATGGACCACTTGCATCATAATATGTCCTGTTGATATCCACCTCTGAAATCAATATTCCAGGTTCATTCAGTGTCAGTTTGTTTTGAACCAATCCATCCGGAGTAATAAAATAACAGGGCCAGCTTTCCGGAGCAGAAGAATTTGTCAAAGACATATAAAAATAATTTGTTGCCGCTCTTGCCTGCGATGTTATCGGCATGATGAGTGGATGTATACTTCCTTTTTTTTGCCTTGCATTATAAAAAGATTGAAAAATTAGATCCGTATCTGATTTTCTGTATTCTCTGTAAAGTTCTGGAAACCGGAGATCATAACAAATAAGCAACCCGCAGTTTACACCATTTATTTCAAAATTCACAAAATGATCACCAGGTGAAAAATATTTCAGATCGCCTGATGTACAAAAACGTTTGTCATAGCGATCAACAATCTTTCCTTCAGGATTTATAACATACAAACTGTTATGCGGTTTGTTTTCGGCGCTTAATTCATGAATACTCCCTAAGACTATCCAGATTTTTAAACTTCTTGCAAGCAGCATAATGGAATCTGTAGCTACAGAAAGCTTGTCCCACTCGTAACCATCCATAGTTTCGAAATCCGATCCCGGATATCCGGATAGTGCACACTCCGGAAAATGAACTACATCTGCTTTTTTAAGTTTTGATTCAATTGTTTGTTTTTCTATCCATTCATAATTCTGATAAATATTATCAGAAATTGGAAATTGGCAGGAAGCTATTCTGATCTTTCCTGACTGATCGGACATATCCTGCCCAAAGAGTTGAGATGAATTTAAAATTAGAAAAACGGCTATCGGGAAGAATGAAGGTGAAATAAAAATAATACCACTCCAACAGATATTCTTTTGAAAATTGATATTTAACATTTTGTCACTTGTTAATACGTTGGGTCATAATATCAGGCGAACCACTGTCGACTGCGATTCAGGTCATTATTCAGGGTATCATAAACAATATTCGCATTTTTAATAATCTGGAAGTCAAACATTCCAACACATATAAAATCAGCTCCATTTTCAAATGCGATGTTTAAATCCTTCTTCAGGTCTTATTGATCCTGCGGCCAGGATTTTATAGGCAATCCATGGAATTTTACAGGTTTTGAAAAACTCAGCCACCTCTTCTGCTGAAGGACACCATAGATTATCATGGAATTGATTCCGGTCTAAACGGTTATATTCTATATTGTGCATGAATTCCTGTCGATTTTCTTTCGGATGAGCTGACCAGTATTGATCATGATGAAAAGTCTTCATAAAGAAATCAGGTTCTATCCCATTTTCAACACATACCATTGGCACCTGAATGGCGTGTCCTGCCGTACCAGCTATCAATCCATGCTGCCTGATGTATTCTATAGGTTTTGAAAGGTCTTCTAGTCGATTCTCAAATATCAGACGGTCAGCTATTCCTCCCATAACAAATGCACCAACAGCTCCATTATCTATGGCCAATTGAATATTCGTGAAATCATCATCCTTTGGATAAGTTTGTGCCAGCCATTGAATTTTTCCGCCTCTTTTCCAATATTTATTCAGAATACGGATTGTATTTTCATCAGTCCTCATAACCGTTGTATTTATGCCACAAGCTTCATAGATCCAAAGTGTTTCAATAACTTTTTCATCTGTAAAGTAATTCTTGATAAGGGGCGATACATAAACAAGGTCCCTGGCATGTGCAAATCCTGCCACAAGATTTCCTCCAGGTATTATCCGGCTGATTTTGACATTTTTTATTTGACCCAATGGAACTTTAGAAGTAAGTTCCTCGAGATTTACCTGATTCGCTGACATAATGGTTGCGGAGGAAATGGCATCAGTTTCTGCTATATTCCCTTCCTCGAAACTGAACCAGCCATATTTTTTGGCGAAACCGAAAAATGCTAAACCAAGTACAGGAATGGACGCCAGGTTTTTGATCAATTCTCGTCTTCCAGTTAAAGTGTTATCAGTAGTACCACTGTTTTCATTCTCAGGGAAAATCTCTTCCTTTCTTTTATTTATATTAAGTTTAATCAGTTGATCTAATCCCCAGAAATAATTTTTACCTAATACAACAAACATCAATAAGATACCAGATTCAATAATATTCAGATTTACGATATAGTAATGGCCTTGTGATGGGAAGGAGGTTTCTATGAATGGGGGATTTGCGATGTAATAAATCAAAAGCATAAAGATCCCTGAAATACTTGCCAGACTTGTAAACAATCCGAGAATTAATAAAAGACCTATAATAATAAGCCCCCAGATATTTATAAGGTCAACTATTCGAAGTATATCCGGATGAGCTACGATCCAATGAAAAAATCCAGATAACAGCCATTTGGATTCCATAAGATAAGAGTAACTTGACCATTCAGGTAACATCAATTTGGATATACCTTGGTAAAGAAAATGCCATCCCACAACAAATCTCATAATTGTGAAAATAGCCCTGGTCATTTGGGTTGGATTTGTATTTTTCATTACAATAATTATTTAAAAAATCAACTCAACAATATATCAAAAAGCTATTAAAATGCTTAATTTAATGAATGTGCTTTAATTTTCCTATTTCAATTAGTTCACTAAAACTATACTAAGTATCTCTCAGTGTTTTTTTAATCTTTTCAGCACTATCATTTATTTTAAGAATTGCATCTACCACATCATCCATGTCAGATTCATCCGCCAGTAACATACTTTGAAATAACCACACAGCTTCATTACATAATTTATCATTTTCAGGACATTGATTTTGTGCAGAGTAAATTTGGAAATCAAGCATTTCTTTCGGATACATAGCCTTGAAATTTTTTGTGTTAAAGGCGTGTTCTATATATGGCTGGGTATTTAGAAATGGAGCATAACCACTCATACATGGTATTCCTTCTGCTCTTAGGGCTTTCAGGAAATCCTCTCTCGTTAATCCATGAAATTCTTCCTGATTATATCGAAAAGCAAACATATGAAAAGCACAACGAGTAACATTATCATATAAGCTATATGGAACTATGCCAGGTATATCCTTGATCTTTGATCTCAAGTAAGCAGCTCTTTCATTTCGAATTGTCGTTTGAACATCAAGATTATCTAACAATGATAATCCCACGGCAGCCTGATATTCAGTGATTCGCAATTTCGTGCCCAACATAACGGAACCGGCCCCAACATCACCTATTACTCCCCCATATGGAAAACCTACATTATGATATGAATAACACCGGTCCATAAAATCTTCATCATCACTTACAATGGCACCTCCTTCACCAAGGGGCAAATGTTTGGTTGTTTGAAAACTGTAACAACCGGCATCACCGAATGTCCCCACTATCTGATGATTTATTTCTGCCAGCCAGGCCTGACATGCATCTTCCAATACCAGTAAATTGTGTTTTCTCGCTATTTCCATAATACGAACCATATTCGCAGGCATCCCCAAAATATGAACAGGTAATATGGCCCGTGTCCGGGGTGTAATTTTTTCCTCGATCTTTTCTGCATCAATTTGGTATGTATTTGGATCTGTATCGACAAAAACAGGCATAGCGCCAGCTATCAATACTGCCTGAATTGTGGAGATCCATGTATATGGAGGAACGATTACCTCATCACCAGCACCTATGTCCATTTGTACCAGGCTGGCAATCAATGCATTCGTTCCATTAACAACCGCGAGGCACCGCTTTGTCCCAATAGTTTCAGCCCAGCGCTTTTCAAATTCACTTACTACTTTATCCCTTGACCATACACCCCCACGAAGCACTTCAAGTACACTCTTCTCATCTTTTTCAGGAGCCCATTGTGGCCATTCGGGCCATTCTTCGGATCTTACGGGATTTCCCCCAAGGATAGCAGGTACCTCAGATGAATAATGTGTGTTTGCCAACGAGGAGGAATTTAGATTAGCTACTAGTACAGATCCAATTCCGGTCAGGGAACTTTGTTTAATGAATGTGCGTCGGGAATATCTTCTATCGGACATGATTGTATTTTTTATTTCTACTTAAGTTAAAAAAGTATGCGATGAAAAAAAAGAATAAACAATGATATGGAATTTTCCTTGATCTTATAATTGTGACCCGGGATAGAGATTTCTATTAATTCAACCAAAGGGTATTGTGATTTCGAGAATTCAATAAACAGTTATTTATTAATCCCATGTCTGCTGTTTAAATTTCTGCTACTATTTCAACAATGGCATCTCCATTCTTAAATATTTCCGGGTTGATCTCAGCACCAAGACCGGGGAGTTCCGGAGGAGCAACAAATCCGTCACGGGGTACAGGTACGTTATTGATAAAATATGGATACTGATGCGTATATTTCCAATAATTGCTTTCCATGATCAAAAAATTAGGCAATGCTGTACACAGATGGATGGATGCAAACCATAATAAGGGGCCACCACACGTATGTGGAGAAGTTGGTATGAAATAGGCATCGGCCATATCAGATATTTTTTTGGCTTCGGAAATTCCTCCACACCAGGTCAAGTCATACATAATCACCTCACATGCTCCTGCTTCGAAAAATTCCCGGTATTCATATCGGGTAGCCAACGTTTCACTCATACATATCGGAACGGACGTTTCTGCTGCCAGGATAGCGTAGGACTTCGCATTGTTCATAAGCATAACATCTTCCAGATACAGGATGTCAAATGGTTCTAAGGCTTTTGCGATCCTTTGTGCTCCCGGAAGATCGAACCTGCCCCAGCAATCGACACATATATCCATCTCTCTTCCAGCCACTTCACGTATCTTACGAATCCAGCTGAGGCCAGCTTCAATTTCATTGGCAGTTATGTAAGATCCTTCCATATGGAATGGATAGATTTTCATAGCCTTTATCCCATGTTCTAGTAAAAATTTTACGATTTCTTCTGTATCCGGCCCCATTTTCAAATTGTTGATGGCCCAATAGTCAGTTGTTGTATTATACACCTTAATTTCAGGCCGGGACTTCCCACCAAGAAGGCGATAAAGTGGTAATCCCGATGCTTTTCCCAAGATGTCAAGCTGAGCCATGTTGATGGCACTGATAATCCGCATGTCCGCACCACCCGCATTTCTCATCGCCATATTATGGTAGAGACCTTTCCAAATTCCATCAATATTTCTGGGATCCTTTCCAATAAGATGATCTGCATAGTCTTTAAGGGTACCTAGTTCACCATTTGAAAATGGGTAGGTCTCACCTGTTCCTATTATTCCACGGTCAGTATGTAACCTGACCCAGCAAAATTCAGCCTTTCCGGAACCGCCAGATCCTCCCCCGATACTAATCCTGTCATTGAAACGCACAGATTCAATCTTAGTGATTTTCATGGAATCTATGTTTTCCAGGGCGTTCAGTGTTGATGATGATAGTATTCCCAATCCCAAAGTGGCCAGGGATCCACATGCTGTTGTCTTTATGAATTGTCTTCTCGATAAATAATCAGAATTTGAATTGGTGTTCATAATAAGAAATTTATTTTATCTGGAATAGATCCTTTTACTATTTGTCCAAATGATAAGGTTAAAAAGCATTTTGTAATATCTGATATAATTTAAGAAAAAGAAGGGAATTTTCAACGATAAAAGGCATATTGGATATGTGGCAGGCACAGTCCTGTAAACATGGGTAATGGACAAAGAGGAGCGTTCACTCCAGATAAAGACCTTGGTCCCAGTTCACACTGGAATCGTTCTGAACAACCTGACTATGAAGCAGTCATAGATGGTGTGGTTAAACCAGGTACGGTCTCAGCTGTTTTTGGTAATGCATCGGATGCAACCGAGTGTCTTCAGGAAATCATAGAGGCTGATTTTGGTATATCTGGCAACATAAGCACTTCCGTCGAAAACGCTAAGGAAGCAGCCCATAAATGTGACATTTCAAGGGATCGGATTAACATCATTATGTATTTCAATATTACTTCTGATAATTCTATTTGGTCCATTCACCATTATATAATCGCCATATCTTCATGGGATTTGCCTGCTGCAATTCTTTCGGTAATAAATGATCCGGAAAATTCTGATAACATACCGGTCTGGTAAATCGATATATTGAGGCAGTTCCTACTGAAGTGGTCCTGCTATCGGTAGTAGCTGGGAAGGGACCCCCATGATTCATTGCATGACAAACCTCGACACCTGTTGGAAATCCATTTATAATCAATCGCCCTACTTTTTGCTCCAATATATAGATAAGGTCTTTATAATTATCAAGTTCTTCATCTGTTGCAAATAAAGATGCTGTTAAATGACCTTTCATTTTTGAGGCGATTGATACAAGATCCTTATTGTCTTTTGCCGAAACCACAAGTGAAGAAGGGCCGAATACTTCTTCTTCAAGGCCATCATTCTTTATAAAATCCGGGCTATTCACCTGGTAAACAGATGCAGTTACATTAAATCCCGTATTTCCACCTTTTCCCTTAGCTATTTGATGAACACCAGATTGCCGGGACATTTTGTTACTACCTTGTTCATAAGCCTGTTGTATGGATTTCGTTAGCATAGTCCCTGCTTCCGTTTTTGATACTGAATCCGACAATTCTTTATAAAATACCTCTGTTGACTGACCTTCTTTTGTGATCACCAGTCCTGGATTAGTGCAGAATTGACCTACGCCCAGTGTAATTGAAGCGGCGAGGCCTTCCGCAATTTCCAGACTTTTTTCTTTCATAGCCCCGGGCAAAATAAATACTGGATTTACACTGCCCATCTCGGCAAAAACGGGGATTGGCTCCTCCCTTCTAGCCGCAGCATCATATAAAGCCTTCCCTCCATTAAAAGATCCTGTAAATCCTATTGCCTTAATATGTTTGTTTTGTACAATAGCCATCCCTACCTCATTAGATAGTCCATGAACCATTGAAAAAGTTCCATCCGGTATTTTGCATTCAATAATTGCTTTTCGTATGGCATTACCCACAAGTTCAGAAGTTCCAGGATGAGCTGGATGTGCTTTGACTATTATACTGCAACCCGCTGCAAGAGCTGAGGCGGTATCTCCGCCGGCAACAGAAAAAGCCAGAGGAAAATTACTGGCGCCAAAAATACCGACTGGTCCCAGCGCTACCTGCATACTCCTGACATCAGGTTTAGGTAAAGGCTTTCTCACTGGATCGCTGAGATCAATTCTTGCATCTACCCATGAGCCATCCCTGAGAAGACCAGCAAATAGTTTTAATTGATTTGTGGTTCGACCCCGTTCACCTGATATCCTAGCTTCGGGTAGCCCTGTTTCTTTACAACATCTTTGGATCAAGTCTTTTCCAGCATTTTCAATTTCCCCGGCAATGCATTCCAGAAAATCAGCCCTGTGATTTCCATCAATTTTCCTGTATACCTGGAATGCATCGGCTGCCTTCCGGGCAGCTTCATCGACTTCCTGTACAGTTGCTTCCATAAAATCTGGAGGCAACCTTTCACCATTGGTTGGATTAATTGCATTGAACTTTTTATCTCCATAACTGGAAAGTTCATTTCCGAGAAAGTTTTGACCTGTTAGTTCCATTATCTATTATTTTACAGTATTCTTTAAAGTCCCAATAGGATTAATGGTTATATGAATTTCGTCTTCTTGTTTTAAAGTGAATTCTGAGGAGGGTACGATCCCCGTCCCTGTCATCAGAAAGCAGCCAAAGGGGAAACTACATTCGCGGTATAGAAAAGATACCAGTTCTTCAGGGCTACGTTTCATTTGTCTAAGACTGGTTTCGCCCTCAAAGACCTTATCCCTGTCTCTATAAATCACCATTTCAATCTTAGTATCTTTTTCAAGGGAAGTTTCAGTCACATATATACAGGGTCCTAAGGATGCACATCCATCGTAGGTTTTTGCTTGTGGTAAATACAAAGGATTTTCTCCTTCAATGCTTCTGGAACTCATGTCGTTCCCAATGGTAAATCCGATAATTTTACCACTTGAAGTAATGGCGAGTGTAAGTTCAGGTTCCGGCACATTCCATTCTGAATCTTTACGGATCCTCACTTCTTCGCCTGAACCAACGGTTCTTGAAGCCGTAGCCTTGAAAAAAAGTTCCGGACGTTCCGCTTCATATACATGTGCATAAAATTGTCCACCTCCGGAGTTTTTTGATTCTTCCTGCCTCCCAAGTTTGCTGTTATAATAGGTGACCCCACTGGCCCAGATCTCCTGGTTTTGAATGGGGGCCATAATTTCTGTTTCAATTATCAACATACCGTTTTCGATGGGTTCCTGCTCATGTGTAATTTTTTGTAATTTGTTGAACAGGTTATCATCATCAAAAAAAACATCCCAATTTTCATTCTCGAGAGAATAGAACTTACCTTCAGTTTCAATGATGATCCCTCTTTTTACTCTATATAATTTCATAATAAATTTAATCTTAGTTTTTTATTTAGTGTACTCTGGGGCCATAGTGAAATTCAACCTGACCATTCTCAAGTGCTCCGAGGTCCGGGGCTGATCCCGAAAACTGCATCATTTATATTGGGCAATCTGCATCCTTTATCAATGACGTTTGCAGATTTTTTGAGCCTGAAGTCGTAACCATCTAAAGGGTATACATGCCCTTTTTTCGTTGCATCAGGTATAGGAACATGCTCAAAAATTGTATAATCAGTTTCCAGACCATGGATTTCATATCCGGTTTTGTTACTGAATTGACTTAGATCTTTAAAATTAAAAACTGGAAGTTCGCTTTTATCTGCATGGTTTAGCTCATCGCTATCAGGGTATGCCCACTGGTAGGCTGGTCTTTTATTTTTCTTGCCACGATAACCATTATAGTCCAGAGTGGTGTAGTCGGTAAAAGTAGTACCCGAAAAAGCAGGTCGCTCATCATCATGTCCAAGAAAAAGGTTATTTCGAAAATGCCCATTTGAGAATGCGTAAATGCCGGTCTCTGCACAAAACGTGTTGTGATATGCCAGGATACCTGCGGGCCGGATCATAAATTTCAGTGATACGGAAGGGATATGATAAAGAATATTTCTTATGAAATATACAGGACCTCCAAACAAGGGCTGTGCACTTAGTCCAGCGTGATAGGCATTAAATCCACGGTTTTCAAAGATTCGTATATTATGCATACCTCCATCTGATTCGATGAAATCGTCTGACATATTGAAGATATCGTTTCGATATATATCTATCGAAGTGCATTTTTTATCCGGTCCCTCTGGCAGACCATGGGTGTCAACACAAATGGCATCGTGAAAATAAGAGATCTTATTATAACAGATCACATGGCCTTCACCATATACTTTTACACCAAAATAAGATGTTAATGGAGATGGATGTTCCAGGCCATACCAACCAACTAAAGTATCAGGATCATGTTTTCCAATCATGGTATTGTCAGCGATGTAAAAATCCTTGGATCCAGCATAATGTGTCATAATTCCTATACCGGTATCCTCAATTTTACAGTTTTTGACAGTAAGTCCACTGCATCCCATTACCCTTTTTAAACCAGCATAAAAGGCTATATCTACGTTTCTGATGGTCAATCCCTCAAAATAATGATAATCGGCGGCCATGATGTCAAATAATCGGTAGGCTCCATCACCATCGAAGATCACCTCACCATCTCCAGCCGCCATTATGGTTATGGGTCTTTCCGGCGTTCCTTTTTGGGTCAGCACATACGCACCGTGAAAATTAAGTGCCAGGGGATCAACATAATCCAGCCTATCACCTTTATAAATTCCAGCATGCATAAGGATTATGTCACCCGGTTTCACTCTTGGTTCCGGTACCAGCCACCAGTCACCCAGATTACCACCGCCGTAATAGGCTTCGTTCAAACCTGTAAAAGCGGGTTGTTCTTTAATACCCTCATATCCTGGTGGATAAACATGATACACCTGACCATATGTATAGGGTGTTGGTTCACTTCTGGTTTTTACTACAACTTCATGTGTATCGAGGCCTTCCACCCCATCAGGATCCTGCAAAACAAATTTGCATTCGTAACTGGTCCCTGGTTGTAGATTAAAAATACTCCCGGCAAACATGTTTGGGGTAGTGTATACCCATCGCTGACCATGTCCATATATTTTTTCTCCTCCAATTCTTAAAAGTGGTAAAGCTTCTTTCCAGTCATTTTCACCCAGTTTTCTATATGAAACTAATACACTGGAATTGCGGTTTTCATCGCCATAAATGATCCATTCAAATCCTGCACAGATCAAGGTAGTGGGTTCAACAATAAATTCGTCTGACATTGCATGATTCATCAATCTGGAAACTTCCTGTGCCAGGGAAATTGATGTTAAGAAAATCGTTTGGGAGATGAGTAATAAAAGAATGATTCTATTATGCAGGAAAATTCTCATGATATAAGTAAAAATGGTTTTGAAACATAATATAATAAAATAGATTGATAATAGAGTAAATATCATGGTCTTGAGATATTTAAAAAGTAAAAATTTTTACATCCCATAAACTGATTACAATGAGGCAATCTTAAATATTATCCTTAGCAAAAGATTTTTAATCAAATACCTGGATGGCGCTCGAAGAAAAAAAGTTAAATTACTTTATGAAACTAATGAATCAGGCATTAATTATTTTTTCAATTTTTATTACGATATCCTGTCAGGATAATTTAAATGAAGCTCAGGTTTTGAAGTCTGACATTTGTATACTGGGTGGAAGTGAAGCGGGATTTACTGCGGCCATACAGGCAAGCCGTTCCGGAAAGAAGGTGGTCCTGATAGAACCCACCGGCCATCCTGGTGGAATGATGGTTGAAGGAATTGTTAAAGATATTCGATTTGGAAGTGCTAGAGTCATCGGAGGGATTGCCAGAGAAGTATATACATTGATTGAAGCTTATTATGGTCTGAAACCTGAGTTTGAGAACCCTGAATGGTATTCCAGATATGAACCTTCAGTGGCTGAAAAAATTATTGAAGATCTATTGAGTCAGGAGGTCAATATTAGCATTATTCGCAAAGTCAGGATCAAGGAAAATGATGGCGTTGTCAAGGAAGGTCCTGTCATAAAACACATTATTTTAGAAAATGGAGATGTAATTTCAGCTAAAATCTTTATAGATGCTTCGATAGAAGGACATTTAATTCATTTTGCGGGGATATCAACTGAATCCATTAGGGAAGGAAATGAAAAATATGGAGAAATGAAAAATGGGATACAAACCAAAAACAATTATCGCCAGTTTCAAGTAGATATTGACCCATATCTGGTCCCTGGAGATCCCTCCAGTGGATTACTACCGACAATTCAGTCAGGTGATTTGGGTGAATTTGGAACCGCCGATAAGCATATCCAGGGATTTTGTTATAGGATGTGCCTGACAAAAATTGAAGATAATTGGATTCTCATTGAACAACCAATCGACTATGATCCGGCCAAGTATGAGATCTACAGGCGATATCTCAAAGCTGGGGGGAAATTATTTCATCCACAGGCCAACAGGCATAATGGTAAAACAGATGTCGGGAGCTGGCATGACCTTTCTGCCAACCTGTATGGTGAAAACTGGCAATATCCTTCAGGGGATTATGCCCAACAGGATAGCATCGTAGAATATCATAAAAACTTTACCCTGGGACTGGTCTGGTTCCTGCAAAATGACCCTGAAGTGGATTCCTTGACCAGAGCCAACTGGGAAGGCTGGGGATTGTGCCGGGATGAGTTCAAGGACAATGGTCATTGGCCCCGAAGGTTATATATCCGAAGTGCCAGAAGGATGGTTTCAGACTATGTCATTACTGAATATCATACATCAAGGGAAAATGATGAAATAGTTAATGACCCGGTTGCAGTTGCCTGGTGGCCACCCGACACACATCATGCAAGAAGAATTGTAAAAGATGGTTTTGCTTATAATGAAGGATTTGTTTTTGGAGGTGATGATTGGAAACCATTTGGGATATCCTGGAGATCTTTAATACCAAAATCAAGTGAATGTACTAACCTTCTTACACCCACATGTATATCTTCAAGTTATGTCGCTTATGGTGCAATCCGAATTCTGCCAACTTTTATGATCCTCGGACAGAGTGCTGGATTAGCAGCTTCGATGGCTATCGATATGGAGGCCAAGGTCCAGGAAATTGAATATACTGAACTTGCCGCCAGATTAAAGAATTCAGGCCAGATCCTTGATATACCCGATAACTGGCTGGAGGTTATTTCATCCAATAATTAGTTCATATAAAATCCACAAAACATCACTGATTAACCGGGATTTTCAGGATGGTTTAGATTGTATACCCCAAACAGCGGTATTTTTTAATTATATTATTCCGAAATGCAACCTGAATTGAGCAATAATGTCTTTGAATATAAAAGAACAACATCATGTTGCGCCATAACCTAAATAATGCTATACGGATCATTCAAAGACATTTTGGGTTTTCCGCATTAAATATCATTTCTTTAATATTAGGACTATCGAGTTGCCTCATTATAGTTCTCTACGTTCATTATGAATTAAATTATGATCATTTTCATGAGAACAAAAATAACATATACCGTGTGGTCATGCACCAACCGGGTAATCAGGTGATGGGAAGCAGTTCTGAATGGTGGGTTGTTTCACCATTTATTTTAAAACCCACCTGGGAGGAGGAGCTACCAGAAGTTGACCTTGTTACTCGAATGTTCAACTGGAGATATACGTTTCGTTATGAGGACCAATATATTGAAGAGTATATATTGAGTGTCGATCCTGAATTTTTTAAGATTTTCACCTTTCCGTTAAGTTTAGGTGATGAAAACAAAGTTTTTTCGGACCTCTATTCCATTGTGATTTCAAAGGAAATGTCCAAGAAATATTTTGGGGAGGATCATCCTATAGGGAAGGTTCTTGAACTAAATGATGGAAAGCAATTTAAAGTGACAGGTGTATTAGAGAAAATCCCCGGTAATTCTCACTTGTATTTTGATTTTCTCATTTCATTCGATACCCAGGAATCTATGTGGGGAAGAAGTTTTCTCAGCGATGACTGGCTTCATAATTCCTACACCACATTCCTCACACTCCGTAAAAATTCAGACCTTGATCACTTTGATTCCAAATTAAGGAAGTATGACGTTGATGGTTTTAACGGGAAGAAATGGACTTTTCATCTTCAGCCTCTACTGGACATTCATTTCAATCGTCAAATTGGCGGAACTGGGCACAAGACGACAGTATACATCTTTATTTCTGTTGCTGTTTTCATTTTGAGCATTACCTGTTTTAATTTTATGAACCTGTATATTGCTCATTATCGTTCCAGGACGAAGAATATATCCATTAAAAAAATAATTGGGGCAACCAGAAGTCAATTGGTTCAACAGTTTTTATTTGAGTCCTTTTTCCTGGTCCTTATTTCATATATTTTTTCAATTACATTTCTATGGCTTTTCATACCATTATTAAATGGATTTTTAGGCCAGGAACTGGAATTCATGAACTTATGGATACCTGAGATATTCATATCAAGCTTGGGTATCGTTTTAATTGTAGGATTATTATCAGGTATTTACCCCGCCTTGTACCTCTCAAAACTTCATTTAATTAACGCTATAAAAGGAGGAATGGAAAAACTTTCCCGGGAAAGTCGATACTTCCGCAAAAGTATGGTCGTCATCCAGTTTTCAATTGCCATTATGCTGGTCGTCGGTACACTGACAGTATTTAAACAACTGAGCTTTATGGGTAATAAAGATCTTGGATATCAGAGAGAAAATATCATTTACCTATCCACAGAAGGTCTTTATAGCTGGAAAGATGGAAACATGATATCAAAGATCGAAATCTTAAAGCAAACTTTATTAGAGAATTCCGAAATTATCGGGGTTAGTGCATCTACCGGAATACCCTCAGACCTTAAATGGTCAAATATTCCCGTTTGGGAGGGTCAAAAGGATGGAGAAAGTCCTTTTTTTTATAGAATTGTGGTTGATGCAGATTTTCTTGATGTATACGGAATAGAGATAGAGACCGGACGGAATTTTTCAAAGGATTTGATAAGTGATGTTGGTAATGCCTACATTTTAAACAAGCCAGCTGTCAGGCGTTTAGGTTTTGAAAACCCATTAGGATCAAAATTTGGATTTGACAATACAATGGGAACTGTTGTTGGTGTAACGAAAGATTTCCATTTTGAATCATTGCACAAACCCATAACTCCCCTGGGTATTGGTTTTTCAGATAAACGTTACTTCAATTTCCTTTCAATTAGATTCAGAAGTAATGATATAACATCGACGATCGAAAACATAGAGCAAATCTGGAAATCCTTTGCACCCCGATCACCTTTTAAATATGCCTTTCTGGATGAACACCTCAACATGCTCTATTTAAAAGATCAGAAGCTTTCCGAAAGTTTGAATTATTTTTCACTTATGGCCTTATTCATTACCAGCCTTGGCATTTTTGGATTGGTTTCTTTCTCTCTGAAAGAAAGGACAAAAGAAATTGGAATCAGAAAGGTGTTGGGAGCTCCTTTCCTAAGCCTTTTAAAGAATTTGACCAAAGAAATAATAATCATTTTGTGGATCGCGTCTTTTATAGGTGGAATGTTCGGATGGTATATTTCAAGAGCCTGGCTTAACAACTTTGCTTATAAATTCCATTTGGCTCCGGATGTTGTTATTTTCTCTGTATTATTTACCTTTCTTATTACCTTTATTCCTATTTCTTTCAAACTGGTAAAATCTGTAAGAAGCAATCCTGCAAAAACTTTACGTATAGAATAACAGAAAATATAAGTAACTTAATGGTTACTAACCAAGTGGTTAGTTATGCCAAAGATTATTATTGGCATACACTTACCGATCAATAATTTTTTATTATATAATCGATCTTCTTTTAAAATTTTATTAATTTTTGTTTGCTAACTAAATGGTTACTAACTTAATGGTTAGTTTATATTAATATGGAATTTCCATTTATTTTTGGCAAGGTGGTTACCGGACCACAGTTTATCAACCGCAAAAAGGAATTTGCACAGCTTAAAGCAAATGTTGATCATGGTATTCATACCGTATTAATATCTCCCAGGCGCTGGGGAAAATCCTCACTGATAAAATACCTATCAAAGAAATTGTCAAAAGAAAAGCAATTAAAGTTTGTATTAATTGATTTTTTCCGGTTTTCAGATGAAGTTGAATTTTATGAGGAATATAGTAAAGCCATTTTGAAAGCGGGATCATCCAAATTGTCAGATCTGGGAAATCTTGTCCAGAAATTTTTTAAAGCCCTGCAACCCAGTATTTCATTCGGAAATGTTGCATCCGGTGAATTCAATATTTCATTACAATGGGAAGATATTGACAAGAACTTTCAGGAAATATTGGATCTGCCTGAAAAAATGGGCAAAAAAAGGAATCAGAAATTCGTGATTTGTATTGACGAGTTTCAAAGCCTGGAGAAATTTAAAAATCCTGAATTATTCCAGTCACGTCTGCGATCCGTATGGCAACACCATTCCCAAGTTGTATATATATTGTATGGGAGCAAACGGCATATGATGAATAAGATATTTAACAGTCAGAATCATCCTTTCTTTCGATTTGGTGAGATCATGTTTCTTCAAAAAATTAAAAAAAAGCATTTCTGCCAGCACATTATTTCCACTTTTGAGAAATCGGGAAAAACAATTCCCAAAGAGCGGGCCAACAAAATCATTATCTTGGCCGAAAGAAATCCTTACTTCATTCAGCAATTGTCAAGATATGTCTGGATTAAAAGCGGGGAACTTGTCATTGATTCTGATATAATGGAAGCAGTTGAAGAGATTATGTTGCAGAATGCCATTTGGTATATAAAGGAAGTTGAAAGAATGACGTCCACACAGTTTAATTATCTGAAGGCGGTAATGAATGAGGAAAAAAATTTAAGCGGACAGGCTGTGATCAAAAAATATAAACTTGGATCCTCAGCTAATGTTGCAAAAATTAAAAAAGTTATGGAAGACAGGGAGATCCTGGACTTCTGGAATGTTTATCCTGAATTCAATGACCCGTTTTTTAAGAATTGGATCAGGAAACAAGTCCATTCCAATTGAATTATTCAGTATCCAGGTAAATTCCCAGAATCGATTTTGTATTTGGGTCCAAAACAGGCCAGACCATTTTCAGAGATTTTATATTTTCCCCTTCGGTGAATACCTTAGGTGGCAATTTTTTGGCAATATAGAAATTGACCAAAGGATGTCCCTTTTCCATCAACTGAATGATTTCCGGAAAACGCTCAATATAATCCAGGTCATTCAATTGTTTTAATGCAAAGATATTGAACTTAGGATTAGCAGAAAGCAGGAGTTGATTTTCTATTTTTGAATCGTAGTTTTTCAATGTGCAATTCAACAATTCCGTTTTAATATTTCCATTAACAAGATGCCATAAAGTATAGGTGGAATACAAGGCCCCATCCACTACTGCATTTTTTATCTGCAGATCTGTTGCCCCTGTAAGGGCATCTATCTTTTCTGAATACCTCTGTCGATTATCATCCAAAAGCTCATATTCACTTTTTCTTCCAAGGATAGAATTACCATTTTTTAGAGTAGCTTGCAGTTTGTTATAGTCTTCAGGGGTGAAGGGAAGATGATCATATTTTGTAAGCGGGTATCCTGGCAGGGTATCAAACCGAATATAATCACCGATCAGGTCCCAGTAAACTTTAACTTTTACAATCTGGCATAATGTATCATTACAGACAGGTGTTCGTAGTATACATTCATAATTAAAATAACCATCCTCGGAATATATAAAGTATACTGGATTTAGAAAAACAGAATCCTTTCCCGGAAGCAAGGCTACCTCCTCAGAAACCACATCCGACAAACGATCTTGAGGATATATTTTTGTGAATCCGGATAGTATGATCAATAAGACCATCCAGGTAATAAATTTCTCCCTGCCAAACATTCACCTATGGATTGTTTTTTAGGTCATTTGAGGAAAGAATCAATTTCATATATTCTTCGAGATGTTTCAGATAAACCTCCCTGGGTGAAATATTATACTTTTTACAAAGAGATGCGGCATATCCAACAGCCGCACCCATTTGTCCGGTTGTTCTCATCACTCTTGGGCCACCTAATCCTACATGTGAACAACTGAAGCATCTTCCAGCCATAAAAAGGTTGTTTACGTTTTTCGAATATAGGCTTCTATATGGAATATAATAGGTATCAACTTTAAAGAACAAGGCTTCAGATAGAAAATCAGGTTTATTTGGATTGAGTAAATTCTGTTGGTAATGCACATCCACTTCTCTTTTTTCAACTACTACAGAATCGGGGAATTTAACATTATTCCTCATATCATTAAAAGTAAAAATATGGTCTCCTACCAAACGCCTTGATTCTCTTTTCCCCAGCAAATAACTTACCCATTCCAAAGACATGTTTTCATTTCCAGGCTTTTGTTTTTCATTATAGAAAGATCCATAAATGGCTTTTAACATGTGGTCACGGATCAGCTCACCATCATTAATTTGGTGCAGGTCATTTCTTGAAAACTCCCATTGCCATTCACCATTAGATTCTGCATAATCATTGGCTACTTCCAGTGCCCAGGGTACCTCCGGGAACTCTGAAGGGGCATCTGTTATAGAACTTCTCCATAATATGGAAGAACCCATTACAAAATTATCTGGCTTTTCCGGACTCCATAATTCCCCGTGTTTTTCCCAGGATTCATTATAGGTATCAACAGCTTCCCGGCCATAAGAATGTTCTGCCCCAGCCCAATATCCAATCCAGCCATCACCGGTACAATCTGCGAAGTAAGGTCCCATAAATCGAATTCTATCCCCACTGCTTGTATGTCGTGCATCCACAAATTGTATGATATCTTTTTCTGCAAAAGCATTATAGGCCCGCATATTTAGAAAGAGATGTATATTATTGTATTTTCTAATATTGGCCATCCTTTTTTCATCTTCTTCTTTGGCTTTTGGATCACCATTTGGATAATGCTCGGTATCCAAGCATTTTCAGGATTCTTTCAAAGTGTCCATAGATACCAAGAGTATGTACACGGATCTCACTGCTTGCATTACCTCCAAGTACTGGACGATCATGAATTAAAGCGACATTCAATCCTTCTTCTGCGGCAGCAATGGCAGTCGCACATCCAGCTATTCCACCTCCTGTTATGATCAGATCGAAATAAAGTTTCTGTTCGGGTGCTTCAGGTAATTGCAGGACAGTATGTCTCCATTTTGCCAATTCTAATGCTTCAGATGGGGGAGGATTGTCTTTTATTGATAAAAAAATGGCATCACACCGGGCATCAAATCCGGTCAGATCTTTAAGGATCAGCTGGTTTATTCCTTCTTTCAATTTCAATTGTCCTACAAATTGCCAATCCCAATCAGTATTTGTTCCTAGAATCTCTGAAAACACATGATTATTCACTTGGAGCTTAAATATTCCAGGTGCTTCCCAATTCCCGGGGGCCCAATTCTTGGTTCTTACCCAAATATTATAATTTCCATTTTTATCTGTTTTAAAAGAGGTTTGAGCATCGTTAACAGGTTTCCCTAATCCATGGGCGAGTAAATAGGAAGATCCCATCTGCTCCACAAATTGAGGATCCACCAACCATCCTCCCTTAAGATTAAAACTTTCAGCTTCAATAAGAATGTCCTTTGCGAATATCATGGACGATTGAAGCAATGCCAAAAATATATAAAATGCTTTCATAATTAGATTCATT
This sequence comes from uncultured Cytophagales bacterium, assembly GCA_963820995.1. GTDB lineage: Bacteria > Bacteroidota > Bacteroidia > Cytophagales > Cyclobacteriaceae > JAGTVG01. The sequence goes on from CAWGCL010000004.1 coordinate 130,593, forward strand.
AATTAAGCAGGTTTCTGTCTATAAATATAAGTTCAATTTGAATATCAATCCATCTTAGTTATAAGCCAAATATAATTATAACATGGCTTTGTGTCATTATTTAATATTTAGACAATTTGCTTATTATAAAAGCACATATGACTTTAAATCAAAATATAGATATCATGTTAATAAAGATTCCAGTTATAGAATAAAAAGATTCATCAAATACAATCAATCAAATTACACCATTTTAATTACATTTGAAATTTATGGCCAGTGGAGGCCATTAATATTGTATAAATATGGAAAATATTATCCAGGTTGATTCTTTTAAACTTGCTGGAATAAAAGTCAGGACGACAAATAAATCGGGAAAAGCACAAAAAGATCTTAATGATTTATGGGGGCGTTTTTTTTCTGAGAAAATCCAGGAAAAAATAAATTCCAAATTGAATGATAAAATCTATTCCGTTTATACGGATTATGAAACCGACCATAATGGTGAGTATACAGCATTTATAGGATGTTCTGTATCTTCATTTGAAGAACAATCTGATGGACTTTCTGGCATACAAATTAGTGAAGGAAATTTATCGTGGATATATTGCCACCGGAAAATTACCGGAAGCGGTGATTAAAACCTGGACAGAAATCTGGAGGCAAGATGATGAAGCTAAACAGAGCATATGTAGCTGACTTTGAGGTTTATGGCTTAAATTCAAAGGATCCGGATAATCCGGAAGTAGAGATTTACCTATCTGTTAAATGATATCGGAGATATTCAGTTTCTCAATCCTGAAATCCTAGGATGCAGAAAAACTACCGATTAATGATCAAAGAATTCTGGTCTGAATTTACGATCGATTAAATTCATGTCCTTCAGGATCCATTGAAACCTTATTTGATTAAAAAAGTATACCCAAAACTAAATCCATGAAATCAGCTTTCCCAAAATTCGCATTGATATGTGATCCCAGGTATATATTATGCCTGGGCATTTTTTCATTATTTATTAAATAGAACTTCAATCCGAATCTCGTCACCAGGTATTTATTCCTTAAATATTGTAAGCCTTCATTAAACTCCCATCTTGAATTGAATTCATCATAAAAGGGTTTGTGTAAATTATATCCGAATGAAAAGTCCATTCCTATATGGCCTAATAAAAATTCAGTTCCTATAAAAACAAATACATTGGAAGCCTCGGTTCTTAGGATTTTCTCCTAAATGAGTTCTCAATCCATTATTATGTCTGACAATAAAATCATGAAAGGAATTATAGAATCGATAAGTTAATCCGAGGCTTAATTTGATATGTTGTTTTAAAATGATTCCGCCCGACAAACTGTAAGAATTTACCGAGAAATCATTTGTTCCGACCGGGACGAAGGTACCTCCAAGTTCATGCCAGCCATATCCATATCTTGCCTGTAAAAAGTAGTATTTTCTTTTATTGATGTGTATCTCTCCAATTTTTGTGGCAAAATCCGGATCATAAGGTTCTGGTGGCAAATTGAGCAGCAAGACTGATCATTGCTGAATTCATTCCATAATTAGGTATTGTGGTATGAGCATTAGAACTGTGTAAAAAGCCAATACCAAACTTCAAGTTTGCCTTATTTGTGACCAGGAATTTCTTATATAAAAATAATTGAAAGGCCCAGGTAAAGTTGGAACCGATAACCTTGTTGTCCGGATTATTTTTATAATGAAATGGATTATTAAAATATGATGCTCCTAATCCAATTTTAAAATCAAAGCTTTTTCGTTGATTGCGTGAGGTTTTTAGTATAATAAATGGAATAATACTGAATTCGTTCTTGAATACATCCTGGTTTCCAAGATTGGAGTAAGAGAAAGATAGTCCAACAGTTGGGAATTTATAGTACTTCACCCAGTGTTTAGATGTGTCCATGTTTAACATAGATAGATTCAAAACATAATTTGATCTTATATCTGAATCAGGAAAATTGTCATAGATCTTAATATTCTTACCGACCATCACTTCAGGCTCAATAAAAAATACCTTTAAAGGAGGAATTGATCCATGACCAATAGATGCATTGAATAGAAAGATCAGGATTGCTGAAACTATATATTTTTTAGAAAAAGGCATTTATAAAAAAATAGGGAGATTAATATAAGAGATTTTATATGTAAAAGTCAATAAGAAGATAAAAAGTACTGCGAGAAAGTATCCGTTAATGTATATTTTATAACATTTAAAATTTGTGAACTTTGACAATATATCAGGAACTTTTAACGATTGGAGGCAAGTATTTTTTAAAATAGATGAGGAGTATGAAAGTTAAAAGGACAACGATTTCCGCAATAAATGCCCTCTGACCATTGTCCAATAATCAAGTACTTGGTTGATGGCATTTTGCAAGATGATAAAATAGAAATCCATTATATCTCCATAAAAAGTGGTAGATCAGGAATCATATTATTTGATAAGGCTTAGGCCATATTCAGCGGACTGGTTACTGGGTTTTATCAGCATTGATTTTTGAAACAATACCTTTGCTTCCCGAAGGTTGCCCATCTGGTAGTTGATCCAACCCAGAAGAACCACCGAATCATAATCGAAAGGATAAAGATTCACCGTTTTTTCACAGTATGATAATGCTTTTTCATATTCTTTTCTCTCATAATGAATTGCCCCCATTCTATAATTCACCAAAGTGTTTTGTGGATCTATCTCCAGTACTTTTTCATAGGTTTTGATAACATCGTTCCAGTTACCCATAGCAGATACCGGTAATACCAGTCCCAATTTTGCCTCAATAGAGTATGGCATTAACTCAACGGCTTTCTGGTATTTATTTTTAGATTCAAAATAGTTTCCAAGATTATAATATAACCAACCAAGCCGAAGATTGATCTCATAGGAATTTTCATCATATATACTTTCAATTTCTTCGATTCCTTTTGCGAAATTCCCAACAGCTTCAAGTGCATAGCTTTCTGAAAATGCTTCGATATTTTGTTCAACCTGAGAAAAACAAAACAAAGGAAGAAATAACATGATACTCAAAAGACTCTTCATAATATTTATAATTTTATATTAAAACCTACCATTACAAAATGATGTGAATACAGATCTTCACTATTAAATTGTTCTTTATTTTCTAATTGGTAACTCAAAATAATTTGCATGTTGTTTTTAAAATATTGAGAAATAGTTACCCCCCCTCGTGAGATAAGGTAATCAGGGTTATTATATAGTATATAGCCATTATCACATGCCAGAAATTGGGTCTTTCCATAAGCGTAAAATCCTTCTAACCAGGTTTTGCTGAAAATTTTCAATCCCATCTTTCCGAAAACCTGATTTTCAATATCATTATCTCCTGATTTATTGCTGGTGTTTCTAAGAGTAAAATAAAGTTTGGTATTTCCTAAAGGGTAATATGAAATTTCAGGTACTAATTGTATGACATCAGTATCCAGCATATATGCTTTGCTAATATTAATACCCAACCTTACCTTGTTGAAATTCTTAATTACAGACAAACCATAGTAATAATCATTATATCTTCGGGAAATTACATCCACCCGGATTAAATGATAAGCAGGATTTATTGACCATCCCTTTCCAAGGAGAAGATTGCCACTAACATAATATTCAAATTGTTTAAAGTAATATTTATAATAGTATAGGAAATCCTGATATATAAACTTATCCGTGAAACCCTGACTTAATATTCCGGCATATTGATATAAATTAAACCTTCCTTTTAGATTGATTGAGGCCCCTAAAAAACCGTAAGAAATATTTTCTACCTGGGTTCCCAACTCAATGTATTGATCGGAAACCTTAATGCCTCCCTGAAGGGTCAGCATATCGAATACTCTTGGCCTAATAGACAGGTCTTTCCCTTTAAATATTTGAATATGTTTGTAATACAATCTGCTTGCTTCCTGATATCTGTTTGAGAGTATATGGGCGAAATATAAATATTCTAAAACAGCAGGATCAGAATCATTAAACAGAAGGGCTTTCTCCAGGTGGTTAATAGCCTTGGAAAAATTCCCCTTTTCGTAATAGGCTATGCCTAATCGGACTCTCAAGTAGAAAAAATCGAATTCATTCTGTAAGGCTTCCTTGCCTCTTATGATCAATTTGTCCCAGTCTTGTTTTTCATACAATTCAAAAGTGATTTTGTTATAGCTAACAAAGTCATTTTTTACCTGGCTTAAAGCGGGCATTGATATCAATAATAAAAAGTAGGCTAGTCGATACATTCAGCTGTAAAACTTTTATTATTTAAATTATATTGACATTTAACTATTTTGTTTTCTTCTACTTCAATATAAAATTTCATTCGCGGAATACTTTTTCCCAAACGGTTTACTTCTATATTGGAATACACTGTTGCTTTAGTGTCATTATTTTCATAGGTCGCGATACTCGACCTAAGGTAAACGTGTTGGGAATTATAAAAGGGAGCGACAAAATCATTAAGATATCTGTATAAGGAATTCGAATACAGGTGCAATGGTATTTCGTCCTGAAATTCGATATCTGCATCTGAATAAAATACTACCCTATGGGCTCCAAGAAAAAACCTATAAAGAAATGTCTTTCTGTTTCCTATGAAATTTGTGAAATAGAATATATTTCCATCATTTATGAAATAGGCTTGAGCTTTATTTTCTAAACAATAGAAATATGAATTGTTGAAATAATCAGTTTTAATTTCCCAGGTTTCAATACTGTTATCCACACTCGTTTCTGAGATTTTAAATTTAAGTATCTGACCGGGCAATAAATGAAAAGCTTTTGAAACTGGTTTCAACAGTTCCGATTTATGAACAAAAGCCCCTTCAATAGGATAATCAAAGAAATGATAATTTTTCTTTCCCGACATTTCAGAGATATAATGACTCAAAGGATAGTCGAGGGTTTTCGAACCGATAAATGGTGTGGATTGTATTTGAAAATGGATATGAGGTTCCGGGGATCGACCGGAGTTCCCACAAAGAGCCAGGAAATCACCCTTTTGAATGTGGTCGTCTTTTTTTACTTTAAAGGAGCCTTTTTTCAGATGGCTGATCTGGCTGTATATGTTATCATCGTGTTTAATGACAATAGAATTGCCCCAGTTATTGATCAGGTTCGTATCACCTATTTCGTTGTCATCCACATAATCGACAATCTCTTCAACAGTACCTGCAGCAGGCGACAAAACAGGTTTAGCAAAACAATAATAATCTTCCGGTTGATTTCCTTCATTTTGAAAGGCTTTTCCATCCTCATCTATGATAATCAGATCGATGGCCTCTTTCCATTCACCTTTATGTGTGATATCACCATTATATCCCTGGCTTACATTCCACTTTCCAAGCACCGGTAGGGATATGGGTATATTTTTAAAATTTTGAAATCGGGTTTTATTTGTCAGGTAGTGATATAAATTTGATTCAGGGCTGAAATGCTGGACCCAGACTTCTTTGATACCTTTTGTTTCAAATCTTAATTTCAAAACAAATAAAAACGAAATTACAACTATATTAAATGGTAAGCTATAGATCCCGATCTGTAAAGGAAAAAATATAGTACCAAGTGAAGATGTAAGAATTAAGATAAATGGTATTAGCAGGAATGTCCACAAAAAGGATTCTTTAGAAGGTACGGTAAAAAATCCTCCAAGGGCAATGCCAGTTAAAATAAAATTGAACCCAATATAGCTGTAATTCATAGCATAGACATCAGCTCCCATGAATAAATAGGTTAAGTATGCCAGGGAATAAGATAAAAAAGAAAGTATAAATGCTATCCTTGAATATACCAGCAATCCTATGGCTATCAGAATCCCTGATAAAATATTGAACTGAAATAGTATTGCCCCCAGAGACTTAAAATATGTTTTAAGTATTTCGGGTATGGGAATTGTATTTAAATAGTGGTATGACCTGACCAATAAAGTGCTTCCTGTTGCATATAATTCATTCAATTTGTATACACCACGAGCACTTATCGTTAGTGATTCGAAATTCCTGGAAGCGAGTATAAAGCACCAGATCGATAAAAGAAAAGGAATACTTAAATAAGGCAGCTTATATTTCTGTAGAAAACCAGCCACTACAATAGTAAATATAAATGTTGCTAAGGCAGCGACAATTACAAGGATAAAGAAAGGAAGAGAAGGTGTATATAATATGCCAAGGCCTAATCCAACCAGTAAACTGTTAAAGCCATAGTCTCCATTAACAATTGAATCTTTATCGAATCCAAGTATATACGCAAACAAATTCGTAGCTGCAACCGAAACTATCCCAGTTATACCTGTTAATGGATCAATAAATGTTACAATCAATAATAAAATTGCAAAATTTACATTTCTCGAAAAGAAGACTTGAGAATAGCTTAATACAATGGACCTAACAATAGGTTTATAATTCTTCAATTGCTTATGATTTAATTTTAAAGCTTAAATGATTTCAAATGATCCGGAACGATCTCCATGCTATTTATATAATCTGTCGTTTCTTTCCTCCGGATTATATGTGCTTTCGCATTGCTATCGATTAAAACAACATTGGGGCGTAAAGTTATAAACTGCATCCATTGGGTCATGTTATAGGCCCCCACATTCTGTACAACTACTTGATCTCCTTTTTTCATGGGAGGAAGACTAATGCTTTCCCTGATAACATCAATGTTCATACATAGTGGGCCAAATATCTCCATATCTTCGAGGTAATCTGTAGTAGGTTGGGCTGGATTGATCTTATGGTTATACCAGAAGGAAGTAAACAATATATTTACACCAAAATCCATAATGGTCGCACGTTTTCCCGAGCTTAATCTTTTGTTTGATATTACAGTACCTAGCAAATATCCGGCTTCATCAACAAGGGCCCTTCCTGATTCCAGTATTAAAGTGGGCAGGTCTTCAGGCCGGATTGGACTATTGATCAAACCTGTTGCAATGGCTTCCGCAAATTCATCGATGGATGGGATCATATCAATACCTGGTAAATAAGCACCTTTCAAATTATTTGAAGAAGGCAATCCACCTCCCATATCAATATATTCGAGTGAAATACCAAATTTTTGTTGAACACGGAAAGCAAGATCCGCAAGTTTTGATGCTGCAATGCCATAGGCATTTGGGGTCAACATAAAGGTTCCAATATGACAATGCAAACCTTTTAGGTCCAATACTCCTGAGGCCTGGATTTTATTCAATGCATCCCATGCCTGACCATTCTCATAATTCAATCCGAACCTGTCCCACATGGGATACACTCCGGTATCCATATTGACACGGATAGCGACCTTAGGTCTGGCATTAATTTCCTTAGCCAGCTCAATCAGGCAATATAATTCATCAAGGTGGTCAATATGTATCATCGAATTATGCATTACAGCATTTTTCAAATCATCATTTGATTTATCCGGGCCATTAAAAATTATTTTATTTCCCGGCACATTATTGGCCAGAGCTTTTTCATATTCAAAGCCTGAAACAACCTCAGCCCATGATCCTTCCTGATGAAAGACGCTACAGATAGCATTCAAATAGTTGGTTTTATATGACCAGGCAAATTGTACTTTTGGGTAGCGACTGGAAAATGCCCGAACCGCATGCTGGTATTTCTTCCGAATTTTGTTTTCTGATAAAACGAATAAAGGAGATCCAAACTCTTCAATCAATTTCTTAACCCCTATTCCTTCAATCTCAGTAATTGGGGAATAATCCAGGTTGGTACCGAATTTATTCATCAAGCCAGTATTCAACTTTTGAATAACCGGTCTTTCATATCTCAATTTTTCTGACATATAAATAATAATTTAAAGTTCACCTAAGGTTGATATTTTCTGAAACTCACTGATATCTGTAATATGGTCCCAGGAATATCGCACGAACATCTTACCGGTTTCATATTCCTGAAATGGAACCTGTTCCATCCCCATGGCCATTTGAACAAGGGCAAGCGGCATATTCTGACCGGCCGCCGCTGTGGTATATATCCAGGCTGGAAATCTTGGATTTATTTCCAGCAAGGAAATATCTCCATTATCGTTTCGTTTCAATTCGATTTCAAATCCGCCTTTCCACTCAAGCACCTTATTTATTTTTTCTGCCAAATCCAGGTATTGCTGATCGTTAATTACTACTCCGGCCCAGCCTTTACCTTTATCTGTGATAAATAATTTTCGTAAAGGGACAGCCCCAATCAAATTACCTTTTCCATCCCCCAATCCTGCAATGACGATTTCGCTTCCATCGACAAACTCCTGAACCAATACAGGCAAGCCCCATTTTGCATTTAGCTTATTGTAATAGTAGATAAGTTGAGCAGTATTATATACGATAAAGGCTTCGTAAAATTTACCTTTAATAACCAGTGGATATTCTGCTTTCCTACCAAATTCTTCAAGTTCATCTATACTTGAAAATTTTTTAGTTGATGGTGAGGGTAAATCGTTATTTCTGGCAAATTCATCCAAATTCAATTTATTAATTTTATCAAGTTGTTCCAGGGAAGGCATAAAGGTCCGAATACCAATTTCCTTAAGCCGGGGAGTGAGTTTGATATAGTTCCACAACTCAGCATCGAAATTAGGAATGATAAGATCCAGTTTTTCTTTTGACTGAATATGACTCAGACGTTTAAATACTTGTTCTGTGCCAGCTGAAGGATATGGGACTTGATAACTTTTTTTAATCAGATCATGAAGATAGATTCCTGGTTCCAATGTTTCATATGCTAATCCAATAATCTCTATTTCCAGATCATCAGCGTCCTTTAAACAACGGGCCACACTAACACCTGGCCCTGGGCTGTCTATCGCATTTAAACCTGTCAACCCAATTTTTAAAGGTTTATCAGACATAATCAATCATTTTTAATTGTTTCAAATAATGTAAAAAGTCATCCAGATCCTTTCGCATCTGCTCCGTATCCGAGTCAAAGGTTTCTTTCAAGTTATCAATGATTTGATCTTCCGATAGGCCTTCTTTAAGGTATTCGATAATTATTGAGCCTGTTTGATTCACGGAATATGAATCCCCGGTAGTGGGATCGAATATAAATCCAGATTCACTCATCGCAATATTCTTTTTTAATTTAATCATGATCTAAATTGAATTTTGATGGGAAATTTCATTGATTAAAAAATAAATCTTACCTGTCACTCTCATTTCTCATAATGTTTATTTTAAAAAATTTTACTATTAGACAACAATGAGGGTTGAAAGTTTAAACGAGTGTTGATTTTTCTGGATATTTTTATAAATATATTTTCAATTTTCTGATTTTATTGGTTTCCGGTGTATATCAATAATTACTTTTTAATTCATTTTTTGAATGATTGATTTCATAATAGAATTTAGTGTAAGGAATAAGTTAATTATTTTCTTATTTGTTTTATCACTTGTAGCCTGGGGAATTTATTCGCTTACCCAAATTCCGATCGGGGCTGTCCCGGATATCACAAATAATCAAGTACAGGTTATTACCACATCGAGGAATTTATCTACCGAGGACATAGAGCAATTTATTACTTATCCGATCGAATTGGAAATGGCAAATATTCCAGGAGTAACAGAAATTCGGTCCATATCAAAATTTGGGTTGTCGGTAGTGACTGTGGTATTCGAAGATAAGTCTGGCACATATCTCCCCAGACAACTTATTGCTGAGAAATTAGTTAAAGTGTCTGACGAAATTCCAGAAGGTTTTGGGAAGCCTGAATTGGGCCCTATAACTACAGGCCTGGGAGAGATTTATCAATATATACTGGACACAAAACCAGGATATGATTCCATATATTCCGCAATGGATCTAAGGACCATTCAGGATTGGATCGTTAAACGACAATTGAGTGGGATCCCGGGGGTAGTGGAAGTAAACACCTGGGGTGGTTTTTTAAAACAATATGAAGTACAGGTGGAGCCCGCGAAGTTACGCGCAATGAATGTTACCATTATAGAAGTATTTGACGCATTGCAATTTAATAATGAGAATGTAGGGGGCGGTTATATAGAAAAGGGATCCCTGAGTTATTTTGTAAGGGGAGAAGGCATGGTTCAGGATTTGAGCGATATTGGAAATATTGTTATTAAAAATGTTAATGGCATTCCGGTAAAGATCAGTAATGTCGGGACTGTAAGATTTGGATATGCCAATAGGTTTGGAGCCATTACTGGAAACGGACAAGGTGAAAAGGTGCTTGGTCAGGTAATGATGTTGAAAAACGCCAATTCCCTGGATGTGATCAAAGCCGTTAAGGAAAGGGTAAAAGAAATTCAGCCAACTCTACCTGAAGGTGTAGTTATAAATCCTTTTCTGGATCGTAGCGAATTAATTTCCAGGACCTCCTCTACAATTATTGAAAATCTAACCCTGGGCGCACTGATCGTCATTTTTGTGGTGGTTTTATTACTGGGTAATTTACGTTCAGGGATCATCGTCGCATCGGTAATACCCATAAGCTTATTATTCAGCCTGTCCTTTATGAACATATTTGGTATTTCAGCTAATTTGATGAGTTTAGGGGCCATTGATTTCGGAATTATAATTGATGGGGCGGTTATTATCGTAGAATTCACCATTCACCAGTTTACTGTCAATCATCAAAAATTAGATAAGTTATCGGGACCTGCACTTATAGAAGAGAAAAATATTTTGGCCATTGAAAGCTCAAATAAAATGATGCGGTCAGCTTTTTTCGGGCAGGCGATCATTTTAATGGTTTTCGTTCCCATATTCACTTTACAAGGGGTTGAGGGTAAAATGTTCAAGCCAATGGCCCTGGCTTTTGGATTTGCATTGATAGGATCCATCATTCTATGTTTAACTTATGTACCTGCTATATCAGCCTATTATTTAAAACCCGAAAAGGAAAATTGGATTAAAAAAGTTTCTGATGCCCTGTTAAATCTGATTTATAAAAGTTATGATCCGGTTATACATTATGCATTACAAAACAGGGTTAAAGTACTGGTTTTTTCTATCCTGCTTTTGATCCCTACCGTTTTTGTTTTCATCAAACTTGGGGGTGTATTTATTCCTACTCTGGATGAGGGCGATTTTGTGGTTCAACCCATCCTTAAACCTGGTACATCTTTAACTGAGACCGTAAATTTTACCACACAGATTGAGAAAATACTTCTTGATAATTTTCCGGAAGTAGAGCAAGTGGTATCCCGCATTGGGGCTGCTGAAGTACCTACCGATCCTATGTCAATGGAGATGTCAGATATTATAATCAGGCTTAAGCCGCCTGATGAATGGGTAAGTGCTCAAAGTAAAGAAAGTCTCGCTGATATGATGAAAGAAAAAATGTCAGTTTTCCCTGGGGTCGAGTACGAGTTTACTCAACCTATTGAAATGCGGTTTAATGAATTAATTACTGGGGTCAGGTCGGATGTTGCCATTAAAATATTTGGCGAAGACCAGCATATTTTATTTGATTATGCGACTCCAGATAAAATCATTTATCAGCGAAATTCAGGGTGCGGCTGATATTACGGTAGAACAAATTGTAGGATTACCGACCATGTCAGTAAAATATGATCGAAGAAAAATTGCTGAATACGGATTAAATATTTCAGATCTGAACCGGGTAATATCCATTGCTTTTGGGGGAAAAGTGGCAGGCACAATTTTCGAAGGTGAACGTAGATTTGATTTGAGGGTTGGTTTGAGTGAAGAAAATCGGAGATCCATTAGTGATTTGAAGAAACTATACATGAACCTGCCCAATGGTAATTCCATTCCACTTGAAGAAGTTGCTGATATTTCTTACACCTTTGGTCCCGCTCAGATATCAAGGGATAAAACGAGACGAAGAATTGTAATAGGAATAAATGTGCGAAACCGGGATGTTGAATCATTGGTAAAGGAGATCCGTCAAACCATAGATGAAAAGATCAAATTGCCTACTGGCTATTACATCACTTATGGCGGACAGTTTGAGAATCTGGAAAATGCAAAAAAACGTCTTCAAATCGCTATCCCTGTTGCCTTACTTATTATTTTTATTCTCCTGCATTTCACTTTTTACTCAGCCCAGCAGGCTTTACTTATCTTTTCAGCTATTCCACTGGCAGCCATTGGCGGGGTATTGTCTCTCTGGGTCAGGGACCTTCCTTTCAGCATATCTGCAGGGGTAGGATTTATTGCCTTATTTGGCATAGCAACACTGAACGGGGTTGTCTTGATCAGTTTTTTTAATGAACTCAAAGATCAGGGGATCAATGATCTTAAAGAGAGGGTTTTATTGGGTACCAGACAACGTCTGCGTCCGGTGTTAATAACCGCTGGTGCCGCGGCATTGGGATTTTTGCCTATGGCATTTTCACAATCGACTGGAGCAGAGGTTCAGCGGCCTCTGGCTACTGTAGTTATCGGGGGCTTAATTACAGCTACCTTTTTAACAATGATTGTGCTACCGGTTTTATATTGTTTGTTTACGAAAAAAAAGGAAAATGTTAATTGCTAGAAATTTAGGTTTATATCTGTTAATTTTTCTTTGTTATCGGAGTCCTTTATTTGCGCAACAGCAGAAGATTTCATTTAATGATATGTGGGCTATAGCTCTCGATCAGAATATTCAGATTAAGAACGCTGAACTACTGGTAGAAAAATCTGGCAAAATGGGAAAAACTGCCTGGGATTTTGGGAGCCTCGATTTTGATTTTACCCGGGGGCAGCAAAACTCGGAGCAGGTTGATAATATGCTATAATTTGAACAAGGTTTGGGTGCTCCTTTTACAATATCCGCCACCAGGAAATATTATAAATCTGAGCAGGCCTTTTTAAATAACAGTGCATCATTGATCAACAAAGAGATTAAAAAGCAACTCAGATCAAATTATTATAATTGGTTATATGAATATCAACTCATTGGCATACTAGATAGCAGCATTTTAATATATCAGAAATCTGCTGATTTCGCCAGCCTGCAATATCAGACAGGTGAGTCAAACCTATTATCAAAAGTGGTATTATCCTCCGAAGTGCAAAGACTGATTATCCGAAGAGATCTGCATTTAGTGAATTTGAATACCATTCAGAATGAAATACAAACCATCTTGAATACAGATAGGATATATATTCCTGAAGAAACTGAATTAAATAAATTATTACTCGTTATACCAGTAGACAGCACATTATATTCCCTCGACTCTATTCCGGAAGTTATGGCCCAACGGTCTCATTGGGATGCAATGGACAGATACTATAAACTGGAAAAATCAAAGATCAGTCCGAGCCTTTCTGCTGGATATTACAATCAGGAAATAGATCAAATAACTGGTTATCAGGGTTGGCGGGTAGGATTATCTTTTCCTCTTCTTTTCATGCCACAAAAGGCCCGGAGCCAGGCTGCGTATATAGAGTTATCGCGAGCGGAAAACCAATATCTATATCAGAAAATGAAGGTAGAACGAGAAATTGAAAGTCTGCTGGCAAAGTATGAACAATTAAAGAAAAGTATTCGATACTATGAGGATCAAAGATTAAGTAGCGCAAATCTAATTGTTCAGAATGCGAGTATGCTATATACCTCAGGTTCGATTGGTTATATTGAATATGTACAAAATCTGACTACTGCAAGGCAGATCATGGAAGATTATATACAATTAATCAATGAACACAATCAATTGGTAATTGACTTGTATTACTATCTTGATTTTTAAAAATATGAAAAACAGATATCAAACCATTTTAATACTATTAATCCTAGGGTATTTTATTTCCTGCCATCCAAAGGAAAAAATATCAGAAGAATCTTTTGTTGAATCAATTGATCTGGATATTTCGGTGTCAAACGAGCAGGCAAAAGCTATGGGCCTGGAATTTGGAAAATTACAAAATTTACTGTTATCTAATTCGGTAGAATGTAATGGATACCTTGATACACCACCTCAATATAAGGCAAAGATCAGTTCGATTGTATCAGGAAAAGTTGTAAAAATTAATTTTCTGGTTGGAGATTATGTTGAAAAGGGTAAAGAAATTATTCGCCTGGAAAGTATTGAATTTCTTGAGATCCAAAAAAATTATATTTCTGTTAAAGGCAATCTGAAATATTTGGAAGATAATTATTTGCGACAAAAATTATTATCTGAACAAAATGTGAATGCAAAAAAAGTTTTCTTAAAAGCTGAGAGAGATTATTTTTCAGCCAAGGCTGAATTTGAATTCATAAGCGGGAAACTGGATATACTTAATGCGCCAAAAAAGGAAATTGAGAAGGGAAATATTTCACCATTCCTAAGTATTCGATCAACTATCAATGGATATCTGACACATCTTAACACTGTTATGGGAGAATTTGTCGATGTGGAGGATATTATTGCCGAGATAATAAATCCAGAACATTTGCATGCCGAATTGAATATATATGAAAAAGATGCTGCAAAAATAAAAAAGGGTCAGAAAGTTGAGATTTCGACTAGAATGGATACTTCAATAATTTTGGGTGAAATCTTTTTGATTGGAAAAGAATTCGATCAAAATTCAAGGTCTATACCTATTCATGTACACTTTCCTGAGAATAGATATTTATTACCGGGCATGTATATTGAAGGCAAAATTCTATTGGAGGAAAAATATCATCTTGCTATTCCCCAGGAAGGTATCATAAGAGATGAACAAAGGTCTTTTATTTACACATTGATGGAAACTCAAAATGATGCTTATATATTGAGGAGGAATTCGGTGACTACAGGGGAGGAGAAAAATGGAATGGTAGCATTACAATTTCCAGATGAGGTTGACACTAGTAAATTGGTGGCCATAAAGGGTGTGTATTATCTATCCGGGGTAAACTAAAATGATGGATTATAACTTGCTATTTTAGACATACAATAGAAAGAATTTCATTCTTAAAATTATTTTACCAAGGTTCGCAAATTCGAAATCCTGATCAATCTAATAAAAAACTAAATTTTTTCTCTCTGTGAACAGTATCCAGTGAAAAGGGGGGCATACAAATGGACCAGTAAATAGCAGGAAAATCATAAGGATTGGTATATTTAACTCTGCCTCCTTTTTTGGCCAGAAAAGATTCTCCTTCTTTTACTTCAACTTTTTCTCCATCAATAAATACTAATATGCGACCTGAGTTCATTAAAATAAACTCATCAAATTCGGGACTTTGGTAGGGTTCATTCCACCTGGGGGGGATCTCCATCCGGGATATACTGCAATGGGGGTATTTATTACTAACATTTCCAAAATGTTCCTGAATCAATTTCAAGTCTTCTGTTGGAACTATAAAAGGATCGTCCTCTTTTATGTAGTTTTTCATACCTGTATGGATTTCAATATTTGATTAAAATCATATTTAAAAATAATTAATCTTTTTCAATTTTCTGCTTTGAAAGAATATCCCATACAACAATCCCAATGCTAACCGATATATTAAGAGAGTGCTTCGTTCCGAACTGCCGGATCTCAACAACTTCATCAGCTAGTTGTATTACTTCTTCATTCACTCCTGAGATTTCATTGCCAAAAACCAGGGCCAGCTTGTTACTCCCCGGTGTATATTTATCCAGGAAAAAACTATCATCCGCTTGCTCAATGGCAATGATCTTAAATCCATTATTTTTTAGACTTTTTACAACCTGAATTACATCTTCATTATATTCCCAATCTACCGATTCAGTTGCTCCGAGAGCGGTTTTATTGATCTCCCTGTGTGGCGGGGTGCCGGTAATTCCACACAAGTATATTTTTTCGAGTGCAAAGGCATCTGATGTTCTAAATGCGGAACCTACATTATTCAGACTCCGTACATCATCAAGAATGATTCTTATAGGATTTTTTTTAATTTCTTTAAACTCATCCACTGATAACCTGTTCAGTTCTTCGTTCTTCAGTTTTTTCATTTATTTAAAATCTATAAATCATAAGTATTTTTAACCTGCATACCATCTGTTAACCTGTCTTTTTAATTAATGATTTGTCGATAATAAATTAATACAATTTATCAATCGAAAAAATCCAGAAAAACGGCATACGTTTTTCTTTACAAAAGTATGGATATGGATACTGAGACGAAAATTATTTAAATTAGAATATTAAATTCAAGCCGAAATTTTTAATAAAAAATTAGAGTTAAATTAGCAAATAAAATCTCCGTTAATAGAACAGCTTTTATGGTAAAGAGCAAATCCAGTGATAAAGAAACCCCATTGATGAAGCAGTATAATGCCATAAAGGCTAAATATCCTGGAGCATTGCTTTTATTCAGAGTTGGCGATTTTTATGAGACATTTGGAGAAGATGCCATCAGGGCCAGCAAAGTCTTGGACATAGTGCTTACAAAAAGGGCAAATGGGAAAGCTTCCCATATAGAGCTGGCTGGATTCCCCCACCATGCCCTGGACTCATATTTGCCCAAATTGGTCAGGTACGGATTCCGGGTAGCCATCTGTGACCAGCTTGAAGATCCTAAATCTGTCAAAGGAATTGTAAAAAGAGGAGTTACGGAGTTGGTAACACCAGGAGTTTCATTAAATGATAACGTTCTTGATAAACAAAGCAACAATTATCTGGCATCAGTATTTTTTAATAATAATGAAGCTGGTGTAGCTTTCCTGGATGTATCAACCGGTGAGTTTTCTTTATCTACCGGATCACATATTTATATTGAAAACCTGGTTCAGAGTTTTAGCCCTTCAGAAATTTTATATCCAAGACCCCAAAGAGCAATTTTTACCGAAAAATTCGGTGAAAAGTGTATTCAGTATGGACAAGAAGATTGGATCTATACAGTAGAATATGGATACGAAAAACTGATCCGGCATTTTAAAACCAGTTCACTTAAAGGATTCGGAGTCGAAAATTTAAAGGAAGGCATAATAGCCGCAGGCGCCATCCTGCATTACCTCGAAGAAACAGAACACAAAGAGATCAGTCATATAAGTTCCATTTCAAGGATTGAAGAAGACAAATATGTTTGGCTCGATAAATTTACTATCCGTAATCTCGAATTAATTTCTCCCCAACAGGAGGATGGGATTCCCTTGATTGAGGTCTTAGATAATACATCTACTCCTATGGGAGCAAGAATTCTAAGGAAGTGGCTGCTGTTTCCATTAAAAGACCTAGATACGATTAACGATAGGCTGGAAATTGTCGAATCTCTGAATAAACATGATTCCCTCCACGACAAGATCCTGACCAATTTAAAAGCCATTGGGGACCTGGAGCGTCTGATATCAAAAGTAGCCGTAAGACGGATCAATCCACGGGAATTAAACCATTTGAAAAAGGCCATTCAGTATACCCAGCCGATTAAAGAGATACTTAAAAAATCCAAACAATCCTGTCTTGTCTCAATATCAGAAAAACTGCATTCCTGTAAATCACTGCTTGAACGCATTGAACATGACTTAAAGGATGATGCCCCTATGTTATCTAATCAGGGGGGAATTATCAAAGACGATGTTCATGAAGAACTTGATGAATTAAGAAAAATTTCTTTTTCAGGAAAGGACTATTTGTTGCAGATCCAGAAAAGAGAAACGGAAAAAACAGGGATATCTTCTTTAAAGATAGCATATAATAAAGTTTTTGGATACTATCTGGAAGTGACCAATGTACATAAAGATAAAGTCCCCCAGGAATGGATCAGGAAACAGACACTTGTCAATGCCGAGAGATATATCACGGAAGAATTAAAATCCTATGAGGAAAAAATTCTGAATGCTGAAGAAAAGATAATCCAGATCGAGTTGAAGTTGTTTAATGACCTGGTATCATTTGCCAGTCAATATATAAATGAAATCCAGGAAAATGCAAGACAGCTTGCCAGTCTCGATTGTCTGTCGTCCTTCGCCCAGATTGCTAAAAAGAACAATTACATTAAACCGCTAGTAAATGATTCTACAAACCTGATTGTGAAGAATGGACGGCACCCGGTCATTGAACATCAGCTTCCTCCGGGAGAATCTTTTATCCCAAACGATATTTATCTTAATAACGATTCCCAACAGATCCTGATTATAACAGGTCCCAATATGTCTGGGAAATCAGCATTATTGAGGCAAGTCGCCCTGATTTGTTTAATGGCACAAATGGGATCATATGTTCCGGCTTCAAGTGCTGAAATCGGGATTGTGGATAAGGTATTCACAAGAGTTGGGGCTTCCGATAATCTTTCACGGGGAGAATCTACTTTTATGGTTGAAATGACCGAAACAGCAAGTATTCTCAATAACCTTAGCAATCGCAGTTTGGTCCTGATGGATGAAATTGGCAGAGGTACAGCAACTTATGATGGAGTGTCCATTGCATGGTCGATTGTGGAATATTTGCAGAGCCATCCTAAATACAGGGTAAAAACCTTGTTTGCTACTCATTACCATGAGTTAAATCAATTGGCTGAGGATTATCCGGGAATTAAAAATTACAATGTATCCGTAAAGGAGATTGGGAATAAAATACTTTTTCTACGGAAATTGGAAGAAGGGGGAAGTGAGCACAGCTTTGGAATCCATGTGGCCCAGATGGCGGGAATGCCAAATCAAATTGTGATCAGGTCAAATGAGATACTTAAACATCTTGAAAAGGAAAAATTGAAGGAAGAAACGAAAAAATCACTAGATTCGGTTCCAAAGCAGAATTTCCAGTTAAGTTTATTTGAAGCGGATCCAAAATTTGAGAAAGTAAAAGAATTATTGGATAATATTGACATAAATACCGTATCACCGGTTGAAGCCTTACTCAAATTAAATGAGGTCAAAAATGTACTGAAAGGTAAATAAAAACTTGAAGCTATGTTAAGGAAAGTAATACTGTTAGCAGCCGTTCAAATCATTTTACTGTGGTTACCTGCTAAGACTCAACCTATGTCTGTTCAATATTATAATATGGGACAGGAATCAATCCTGCAAGGTGATCTTTTAAATGCTGAAGCCCAATTTACACGTGCAATAGAATTAAACGAAAATTATGCAGATGCCTACGCGCAACGGGGTTGGGTCAGGTGGTTTTCGAATAGAGCAGGTCTTGCTTTAAAGGATTATAATAAGGCTATATCTTTGAAACCTGAAATAATTACAACAAAAAATCTCAGGAATGTTTTTAAGCAATTATTCGAAGACTATAATGAAATCATCGACGATTTCGATTATACAATTACCATTGATACGAGTGAATATAAAGCCTATGATGGGAAGGAATTTATAGATCTTGTGGCGGGAGATCCTTTCAAAAAACTTGACGAATATGAACTTGAATTAAGAAATGATCCTGAAAATTACCTGCTTACGATCAGAACGGCCCTTGCTGAATTTTATGTTCATAATTATGGGAACGCTATTAGAATTATGTACTAGAGCCATTCAAGCCAATCCAAATGGACAATGGCCTTTTTTTATCAGGGGAAATGCTTATGCGATGATCAATGACCTGAGCCAAAGCCTGAAAGATTATTATTCATTTGAAAAAATCGACAATGATTTTCCGGTATTGTATTTAAACAGAGGCATTGTTAATGTAAATATGAACAATAGATACCAGGCAATGGAAGATTTTAATATGGCCTTGAAACTAAGACCAGATCTTTATGAAGCTAAATATTTCAAAGGAAAGATGTTGGGTGAAAACGGTAAATATGATGAAGCTATAGATCTATTGACTGAAGTAATATCTAATGATCCAGGTGATCTTGGGGCCTTGATACATCGGGGATTATATTCCAAAAAGATAAACAATTACATAGAAGCATTAACTGATTATGATGTGGTCATTAAAAATGAAACAGGAATTGCAAAAGCCTATCATAATAGGGGGAATCTAAGAGTAATGATCAAGGATTTTAATGGAGCTATGGAAGATTTTAATGAAGCTATTTCGGTTGATGAGAATTTATCCATCACCTATTTCAACAGAGGCGTACTTAATATCCTGATGGGTTATCCACTTGAAGGATGCATGGATATACAAAAGAGCCGTGAACTTGGGTATGAAGAAGCTATGGATAAAGTTGATCTATATTGTAATTGATTTTTAAATTTAATTTTCAGGGATAAGCCCCAGCGAGATTAAATTGTTTAATATTTCTCAAGAAGTCATTCCCACAGCTGAGTTGATATACATCATTGAATGCGAAATCCAATATCCGTTTGGAGCTAAGGACGTTCATTGTGCATAAACTCGGAGAGTATGTAGGCAGCCCACACTGCTCTGGTAGGTCTAAGAGCCTTTTCAATGCGTCCGGAAAGTAAAGTTTTAATTTTATTATAAATTCTTCCTACTTAATATCAGATTTGAAAGAAGAAATAATATGATTATCCATGAAATTCCAATCACAATAGCCAGGATAGGAATTGTATCCGGAACTTCAATGCCGACATATTTTGGGAAAGGAAATACGATTAATTGGTCCATAGCCTTTATTGGGAAGAATTGATCTATCGAATCCGGGAATTGCCATCTTAAAAGAGGTTCAACCAATAATGGATAAATCAAAACCACAAAAATGGAGATTCCCGTTCGTTTTAGCCAAATACCAACCAAAAGAGCAAAATTCAGATATAGCAATAGTTCAATGAAATAGCCAAACAGGAATATGGAATGGTCCATCATTTGAACTCCTGTGGTTGTATCGGAATTATTTAGCCCAATTATAAGTCCTGCTGCAAAAACAACCAACAATGAAACCAAAGAAATAAGAAGTATCAAAAGAAGTTTTGAAACAATAAATTCAAACCTTGTCAATCCATTGATCAGGTTTAGCCGAATGGTATTATATTGAAATTCATTCGTTATCGCTATAATGATATAAATCCCGAGCAAGATCTTAAAGAATCCAGATATATAGGTTATGTTATGCCAGACATCAGGAAACTGTAGAAGTGGGACTAGACTTAAATCAATATCACCATACTGGTTATCACTGTAATCAATAGAACCTGCAAGATCCTGAAGGTTAAACAATACAGTAATAAGAAAGAAGTAGTGCATTCCCAGAATTACCCAGAATCCGGGATATGTCCAGTTTTTTTGAATCTCCAATTTAAATAACCGCATCATTTACCATGATTTAGAAGTTCCAAAAATTTTGATTCAAGTGTCCCGGCTCTTGACATAAAATGTGTAGGATAAACTCCTTTTTCAATCAGGTATTTATGTAGATCTTTTTTAGTAGGTCCGGGCAATAGCTTGATGATAAATTTATCACGCATTTTTGTGAGATCTTCAATACCTTTAAATTCAGACAACAGTTGTTGTAGTAATTCTGAATCCTCAGCCCATATTTCAATTTGTTCCTCCCCTTCAAGGATCTGATCCACGGGTCCGTCAAATATCTTCTTTCCTTTTTCCAATACTGCTACATGTGAACATATTTTCTGCACTTCATCCAATAAATGACTGGCAAGAAAAATGGTGGTCCCTCCTGAGGCGACTTCAAGAATCAGATTTCTAATGTCGGCGATCCCCTGAGGATCCATACCATTGGTAGGTTCGTCCAGCACAAGTACTTCTGGTTCAGCAACCAATGCAGCACCTAAGGCAAGACGTTGTTTCATCCCGAGAGAATAAGTTTTAAAGGAACTGTTCTTTCGTTCCGATAATCCCACTTTTTCGAGGATTGAATCAATGCTATCATTTCCTTTTCCTTTGATCCGGGTAACTATCTTCAAATTCTGTACGGCAGACAGATAAGGATAAAATGTAGGTAATTCAATAATAGACCCTATTTTGTATAAAGAATCTTTGAGCAGAGTATTATTGAACCATTTGAATTTTCCTGAAGAGGGGTTAATTATTCCAAGAATCATTCCTAAAGTAGTGGTTTTACCACTTCCATTGGGCCCCAGAATTCCATATACCTGTCCAGAGGATATTTCCAGGTCTAAATTTTGTACAGCTTTTATTGCCCCGTAACTTTTGGACAGAGCTGATGTTGTTAATATTATACTCACCTGAAGAATTAAATTTCTACCCTAAACTTACGATTAAAACCAGAGGAAAGATACCTTAATTTTTTGGATCCTTTTTTAATCAACAAAAAAAATATCCTATATTCGTAAAAAATACATGATTTATGTTAGAGACCAATATTACTGAAGCTGCAAATATTTTCATCTGGATTGTTTGTCTTGGAATAGGACTCGTTGCCGGCCTGATAGCAATAGATAACTATAAGCCTAAGGAAAAGGATAAACCAGAATCTTCAAAATAACTTTAGCCTAATAAAATCCACCTTAATCCATTCCACTGTTTCCAAATAATCGTAAAGGTTTTTGCCGTTAAAACTGTGGATTTTTTATAAAATGATTATTTTGTGACAGAATCAACCAGAGAAAGGTTGTTAGTTGAATTAATGAAAGTAGAATAAGGGATGAACGTTAGGTTAAAATTTTTTGGAGGCGCCAGGACGGTTACGGGTTCCAAATATTTACTGGAAGTTGATAATTTTAAAATACTTGTTGACTGTGGATTGTTTCAGGGAATTAAGGAATTAAGACTAAAGAACTGGGAACAATTTCCTGTCAATGTGGAAGACATCGATGCAGTATTTATCACTCATGCACATATTGATCATACCGGTTATTTACCACGATTAGTAAGGGAAGGATATGGAGGTCCTATATATTGTACTAAACCTACAGAGGACCTTATGCAGATCATGCTCATGGATTCAGCAAAGCTACAGGAAGAAGAAGCTGCTTTTGCAAGAAAGAAAGGATATTCCAAGCATGAAAATCCACAACCATTGTATAACACCAGGGATGTGGAAAAGGTCATGCCTATGATTAAATCCTTTGACTTTAAAGAATTAATTCCAATTAGCGATAACATTGAAATTAAATTTCATAATGCAGGTCATATACTTGGGGCTTCAGTAATAGAGGTTTTATTGAATGGCAGCAACCAGAAAAAACGATTGTTATTTTCAGGAGACCTCGGGAGAAATGAAGATGTTCTATTATATCCCCCTGCTGAGTTTCATTATGCAGATATTTTACTGATTGAGTCTACATATGGAAACAGAGAAAATCCACAGGGAGATCATTTATCAGAGCTTGCCGATGTCATCAACCAGGCACTAGATCGGGGAGGCTGCTTATTGATTCCGGCTTTTGCGGTAGGCAGGACCCAAACGATTTTATATTATCTAAAGCTTCTTTCCGAATCTGGCAGAATTCCAGATGTACCTATATATTTTGACAGTCCTATGGCATTCAGTGTCACGGAGATCTACTTGAAATATTTTGAATATCATAAGTTGGAAGAATCAAGTTTACAAGTGAATAATGGGTCTGCTTTTGATTTTAAGAATCTGGAGTACAAACAATCTCAATCAGAATCCATCGGTATTAATGATATAAAAAGAAATGCCATAATTATAAGTTCAAGTGGCATGTGTACTGGAGGGAGAATTATGCATCATTTATTTCACAGGCTTCAACGCCCAGATGACACCCTGCTTTTTATTGGGTACCAGTCTGAGGGCACTCGCGGAAGAAGGATTCTCGAAGGTGAGGAAACAGTAAAATTATTTGGACTCGAAATACCAGTAAAATGCCATGTTGAGAAACTGGAAGGTTTTTCGGCGCATGCAGATCGGGCAGAATTGCTTGACTGGATAGATAATTTTCAGGATTCACCAAAAAATGTATTTGTGGTTCATGGTGAGGAACGATCAGCCCTTGAATTCGCGAATCATATAAATAAAAAATATAATTGGAATGTAACCACTCCCTCCTTCAATGAGACATTTGAGTTGTTTCGAGGAATTTAATATATACCCATTATGTCAACAATTGAACTTTTCTCAGTTACGTTTTTTTCAGTTTTATTATTGTTCCTATTTGTCCTCAGATTTAAAATCCATGCATTTATATCCTTGTTGTTGATTAGTATTCTTGTCGGCCTATCAACCGGGATGGATTTTGAGCAGGTACTCATCAGTATTCAGGAGGGTATGGGTGGAATTTTGGGATTTATTGCGGTTGTTGTGGGACTTGGTGCTATTTTCGGTGAAATTTTACAGGACACCGGAGGTGTGGAGGCCTTGGCAAAATCCATGCTCAAAAAGTTTGGCGAAAAGAAATCCTCCTGGGCCCTAATGACATCAGGTTTCCTTATTGCAATTCCAGTTTTTTTTGAAGTAGGTTTCATTATACTGGTTCCGATCGCTTTTGCCTTAGCTAGAAAAACAGGAAAATCAGTTTTATTTTATGCCATACCGATGATGGCAGGATTAGCGGTAACCCATGCATTCATACCCCCAACACCTGGTCCTATCGCAGTTGCTCAAATTATCGATGTTCCTTTAGGTTGGATCATTCTATTTGGATTTATCATTGGATTTCCAACCGCGATTGTAGCTGGTCCGGTATTTGGGAAATACATTTCTAAACGAATATATTTACCCCCTCCTGAGATCGATCCTGATTTAAAGGATATTACTGAAAAGGAGTCATAAAGAATTGCCATCTTTTGGGTGGGTGATTTTTCTGATTGGACTTCCACTTGTACTTATATTGGCGAGGACTTTTGTTGACCTTGCTTATGCTGACGAATGGATTAAACAATCTGTATTCTGGGACGCACTTAAATTTGTGGGCCACCCATTTATCGCTTTATTAATTGCCACTCTTCTGGCAGGTTATATCATGGGAGTGAGACAAGGATATAAACCTGCTCAGATCATGCGAATAGCCAATGCAGCCCTTGCGCCAGCTGGATTAATAATTCTGGTTACCGGTGCCGGGGGCGTATTTAAACAAATATTGGTGGACAGTGGAGTTGGCGAATCCCTCGCGGCATTATTAACTGAGTATAATATTTCACCAGTCATTCTTGCTTACATCATAGCCATTGTCATACGTGTAACGCAGGGATCAGCTACTGTAGCTATGATCACAGCTGCCGGGATGATTGCCCCGGTAGTTACCTTAATGGGTTTGGGTGATATGGAGAAAGCTTTGATCGTAGTCTCTATTGCTGCTGGATCCACAATGCTTTCACATGTAAATGACAGTGGTTTCTGGTTGATTGGGAAATATCTTGGAATGGATGAAAAACAAACCCTTAAATCATGGACAGTAATGGAATCACTGATATCCATATTTTCATTTATCATTGTTCTAATCCTGACAATAATATTTACTTGATTGCTTATTTGGTAGTATAGTGCTGTTCAAGGTATTTAAGAACATCGTCCAAGGATTTCATTTTCAGGATCCTGGCTCTTTTACTGGTAGTCTTGATATTATCGTAGAATTTGTTAACAGATATTGTAGTGACCAGGCTCTCAGGGAGAATAGTAATAATGTTTTCTATTCTTGTCCTTTCCATAAATGTTTCATTAAACTCATTTTCAAGCCATTCATGGTGCGATTCAGGGAGTAAGGATATTGCGGCAAAAGTGTCGATTATCAGGTTTTTAACCTTTTTCTTTATACAAAATTCCTGCAGGAAAAAATTAAGTGATTTGAAGTCATCAAACGAACAGTTTACAACCCGCCAATCTTCGCGTACATACTGAAGTTTTTCGTTCCATAACAAACTACAAAAATCAGCCTTAAATATCTCCTCTTCCATTTTGTGTCTAAATCGGTAAAGTAATAATAAGAAATATAATCTACATTGAGAAAATAAAACTTAAAAGATCATGAACTTTAAACATAGGCAGAGAAATAATGTTTGTTGCGATAATGATGCTATTGATCAGGTATAAGGAAGAATTAGATTCTTAATCGCAATTTATTTCCTCGATACTGTAAACAATCAGTAGATAGACATTATTTTTACAGACCTGTAGAATTTCTGAAGAAGGCATTATTAAAAAGCCGTAAAACGCATAATATAGATTATTTCGTTTTATTATAACGTATAAAATTGAGACCTATGAAACTGGTATTTAAGATCGAATATTATACAGAGTTTGGGCAAAACCTGTTTGTTTCCGGAAATATTCCAGAACTCGGAACATGGGATAAAACCCAAGCTCCAGGTATGAGTTATCTAGGGGATGGAAAATGGGAATTGGAGATTTTTCCGGATGGCAGTCTGAATGGCCAATTAGAATATAAATATTTTATCAGGGATGACAGAAACTCCTCAATAATCGATGAATGGGGTAAGGACAGAATTTTCAAGATTAAAAATAAAAAGTTTTTCTCCTATATTTTTGAAGATACCTGGTTGTCAAATACCGATCCGCAAAATCCATTATTTTCATCGGCGTTTGCGGGCAACCTATGGCGCAGAAAATCCAGAAAGCCTGAAAAAAAAGCAACTCACTATAATTATGTCTTTCAATTACTTGCCCCCAGGATAGATAATGACCATGTATTCTGTATAATTGGTGATGACAAAAACCTGGGAAACTGGAATGCTGACCAGGCGGTTTTGATGGATGGCAGCCAATACCCAATATGGAAAGCTAATGTATTGCTTGAAGACACGACAGGGCAAACTCACTATAAATATGGTCTTTACAATCTTAAGAAAAAGAAATTCATTACTTATGAGAACGGCCCTAATAGAATAACAGATCATAAGCTTTCAGTAATTGACAATGGTTTAATAATTAAAACGGATATCAATTATAATTATCCTGATGGATTGTGGAAGGGTGCAGGTGTGGCATTGCCCGTTTTTTCATTAAGAACTGATAAGAGTTTTGGAGTTGGTGAATTTATGGACCTTAAGGTAATGGTGGATTGGGCTGTAAAGGCGGGTCTTAAATTGGTACAGATATTACCTATAAATGACACTGTTGCTAATCATACATGGAAAGATTCATATCCTTATGCCGCCATATCTGTTTTTGCTCTTCATCCGGTATACCTGAACCTGTTGAAAATGGGAAAATTGTCTGATAAAAATCAGATGGAGGCATTTCTGAAAAAGGGCAAAAAGTTAAATAAACTTGACACTTTCGATTATGTGTCGGTTATGGATTTAAAATCCAGCTATTTTAAATTATTGTATGACCAGGAAAAGGAAAAATTCCTGAAAGATAAAAAATTCAAAAAGTTCTTCAAGGAGAACAGAGATTGGCTTATTCCTTATGCGGCATTTTCATGCCTGAGGGATAGATATGGCTCCCCTGATTTTACGAAATGGGAAGCCTACTCATCTTACGAGGAAAATGAAATTCAAAAGCTGGTGAATCCTGCAAATGACGATTTTGATGATTTTGCAGTTCATTACTTTATTCAATATCACCTGCATGTCCAGTTAAGTGAGGTTGTTGAATATGCCCGTTCAAAAGGAGTGATTCTGAAAGGTGACCTACCAATAGGAATTTACAGAGATAGTGTTGATGCATGGGTGGACCCAAAACTTTATCATATGGATAAACAGGCTGGTGCGCCGCCGGATGCTTATTCAGTTACCGGGCAAAACTGGCGATTTCCAACCTATAACTGGGAAGAAATGTCCAAAGATAATTATGCCTGGTGGCGTCGTCGTCTGAGTCAAATGGCGATATATTTTGATGCATTCCGAATCGATCATATATTGGGATTCTTCAGAATCTGGGAAATACCCTTTGAATCAATTCAGGGGCTTATGGGGATTTTTAATCCTTCCATTCCAATGTATAAAAATGAAATTGAAGGCCGGGGCATTTATTTCGACTATGATCGTTTTTGTAAGCCCCAGATAAGAGATTATATGTTGGAGGAAATATTTGAAGATTATACGGAAGAAATTAAAAGTGATTTTCTTGTAGAGTACAGGTGACGGAAATTATAAGCTGAAAGAAGAATTTGATACCCAGAGAAAAGTAGAAAATTACTTTTTAGCCTTTCCTTTAGAAAACCAGGAAAAAGAGAATATCCTGAAAAATGGTTTGTTTAACTTTAATTGGGAATGTATTGTTTTTTGAAGAACCAGGATCAAATGGAACTGCCTTCCATCCAAAAATTGCCTTTCATAGTACCTTTTCATACCTGGAACTTGATGATCATACAAAAGCTGTTTTGAATGATATTTATACCCACTATTATTACCACCGGCAGGAGAGTTTCTGGAGGGATCAGGCTATGGTCAAACTCCCTGCAATCAATAAAGCCTCTGATATGCTGGTCTGCGGTGAGGACCTTGGAATGGTTCCGGATTGTGTGCCTGGCGTGATGCATGAATTAGGAATTCTCAGACTATATATACAACGTATGCCAAAAGAAACTGATAGTGAGTTTGGGCATCCTGATAATGCACCCTATCTATCAGTGGCAAGCCCATCATGTCATGATATGTCAACAGTAAGAGGTTGGTGGGAAGAGGACTACAATCGTTCACAACGATTTTATGAGCAGATTATGGGGCATATGGGTGAGGCGCCCGTTGTATGTGATACTATGGATTTCGGAAGAGGTAGTACAACAACATTTATACTCATCAGCCATGTGGACTATATTTCCCATTCAGGACCTGGTTGGCATGGATGAAAAATTAATGAGAAAGAACCCGGTAGATGAACGGATAAATGATCCCAGTAATCCAGATAATTTATGGCAATACCGTTTTCATATGAACCTTGATGAACTGGTCGGAGAAAGGGAATTTAATGAAAAACTGCGTTCAATGGTTCAAAATGCAGGCCGTGCAAACAAATTCTAAGGGTAAAAGCCGGTTCTTATCCGGGATATTTATTATTGAGATTAAATATAATAAGATATTTCCGTTAAAATTTTAAGAGATGGGCATTTGATGTTTAGCTATGCCCATTTGGATAAATTATAAGAACGAAAGTCCTCAGAACTGAAAACTTACCTTCTTCCCTCTGGAATCCTTGATTTTGGGAGTATGACCTCATGGGGGGCAATAATGGCACCTTCTCCAATCTCTACATCCCCGAAAATAGTAGCTTTGAGGCCAATAGTAGCTTTATTACCTATCTTTAACTTATCAACAACGAGATATCCTCCAGAGGCATAATGTGCAATTAAAGTAGCTGATCCTCCAATGGTCACTTTTTCTCCTATTTCAATCATGCATGGATCGGAAATATTGGTGGTATTAATGTGAGAGCCCTTTCCGATCTTCATACCCATCATTTTGTAGAAGAGTGTATTCAAGGGTGTTGGCGTTACAAATTCAAGAAATGTATACCTTACAAGGTAGGTTAATGCATTATGAAAATACCATGGTACTGTTGATAAAGAATAGTAATTTCCGCGAAAAGGTTTTAAACGAAAGGGTAATAAAAAATTAAACAGAGGAGCAACAAATAATAGGGTAATCCCATAGATAAAATAGCCAAAAGATACGCCACATCCCAAAGCGATATAATGCCATACCGTTGGCCATGAACTTGATACGTCTGAAACAAAGTTAAAAAACAAGATCCCGGGAGCAATAGAAACTCCCATGGCCAGGGTTGAAACGAGATATAAGGGAAAAAGGGCGATTATAAAACTGAGCACTCTGAATTTTCTTATGAGAAATTCAAGTACACCGCCTATGCCTTTTCGATCTGTGCTTGCTGAATCAAGATCTACTCTATTCTTTTTTTCTTCCATTTAGCGAATTAGTCTTCTGTGGAATTATATCTTTTTATATTCCTTCTGCATTTCGATAACATGTTTCTTAAAATCAGGAAATCTTGTCCAGAGATCTTTTTCGCAAGAGATCAGCTCATCGCATTCGATACAACATTCTAATTCCTTCTCCATCGAGCAGCTCCTTACAGTACAATTAACCAGAACCACACCTTCCGGTTTATCTCTTGTTTTACAACCATAGCAGAAGATCTTTTCCGGGTCAAAATCAATATCAAACCGCTCCTTGATCTTCCATTGAGCATAGGCTTCTTTTTTCAGCTCAATATTGTTCTGGAGGGTACCTTTTAAAAATGGACAGTTTTCAGGACATTGATAACCACAATAGTTCAGTTTTACAGGATCGGGTTTATCTTTTGAATTACCCGATGCTAAGGAACAGACATTTGTTCTCAACATAATAGAACAAAATTCTATTCCAGCCTGAGTTGTTTTATTTAAAAATTTTTGGCGTTTTATTTTAGTGGTCATAGTAATCAGGCGATTTAAAAAATATGAAAATGCAATCCTTAAGTTACGTTTGAAAAACATAAAAAGCAAAAATGACTATTTAGCCCAAATCCATAAGGACAATAAGATAAGTAGCTTTGGAATTGTACGAAATTGTAATAGTGACTGTTGGATATTCCAACATGGGAAAGATTTAAATTTTTGTTATATATTGTGTATCAGCATTTTATAGATTCGGTAAAATAATTGCATAAGGATTAATTAAAGTACAAATTGATATTTTAGTACATGATCTTCCAATATCTGAAATCGGCTTACAGAAATATTTTCCGACGAAAAGCCACCACACTAATAAATATATTGGGCATGTCAATTGGGATGGCTTCCATTATACTTATTGGTAATTGGGTGATATATGAATATTCTTTTGATAGATTTCATGAACATCGTAACCGGATATACAGATTAATAGAGAAACAATCATTTGAGGGACAGGAAGAAAAATACCTTTCATCCATGCCGGAATGGATGGTTGGGACTTTTGAGGAAGAAATTAATGGTGTTGATGCCTCCACGGCCCTATTTAATGTTGGAAATATCTGGTTTGGCGATAACGAAAATAGAGTTGAGGTTAAAAATGTAACATTCGCAAATAATAAGATTTTTGAGATATTTACCCTTAATTTTATTGCTGGGGATCCTGAGAAAGCTTTAACAGAACCCCGAAGCATCGTAATTACAAGATCATTATCTGAAAGGATCTTTAAAGGTGTTTCACCCTTAGGCCAATCCATCTTATATCAGAATGAAAAGGAATATACGATTACCGGTGTAATAGAAGATATTCCGGATAATTCACACTTCCAGTCGGAAATGCTTGTTTCCATTGAGGAAAGAAAACCTGGCTGGAATCGGGAAGACTATAACCATACAACCAGTATATATCTCCTATTAGGAGAAGGCATTGACCCCCAAAACCTTTGGGATCCTTTACAGAAAAGCAAAGAAAGGCATATGCCTCATAATGCTGAATATATAGAATTTCAGATACAGCCTCTGACAGACATTCATTTATATTCTAAGCACACCATGTGGGGGCAGAACTGGAAGAAATCTGATATTATATTGGTAAATTCGTTTTTTTTAATTGGGATATTGGTATTAATTATTTCCACAATTAACTATGTCAATATTTCAACTGCTTTAAGTTTTACACGATATAAAGAAGCCGGATTAAGAAAAGTTGTTGGTTCAAGTAAACTCAACTTAATCCTTCAGTTATTATTCGAATCATTTATTTTAATATTCCTTTCATTCTGGTTATCCTTATTGTTCATCGAATTGGTAAAACCTTTGTTGATAAGAACGGATTTATTCGAGTTCAAAAAAGATTTTTATCATTATAAATTATTTTTCCCGATATCCTTTGCCTTTATAATCCTCTTAAGTCTCCTTGCAGGGATCTATCCGGCAATAATTATCAGTTCGGTTAAACCAATCGATCTTTTTAATAGAAATCTCAGCATTATAAAAGGGCGTTTCCCTGTCAGAAAAGTTCTTGTTATAATTCAACTGGCAATCACCTGTGTTTTGACCATATCTGTAATATTTATTACCAAGCAAATGTTATTTATGCAGCATAAAGAGTTGGGATATGATAGAGAAGCCGTTATTTATTTTTATACAGGAGATTCATACAGGCAGAATTATGAAACCATTAAAAACGACCTGATCAAATATGATTATATACAGGATATAACTTCCTCAAACATACCCTTAGGGAATTCCATGTGGAGAAATTGCATTCATTTTGAAGGAGAAAACGAAACAGACCAATGGGTAACACCTTATATGATGGTTGATTATAATTTTTTCGATTTTTACAATATCCAGGTAGCTGAAGGCAGGTCATTTTCAAAAGATAAAGCCTTGGATAAAAGCCATAGTGCGTTTTTAATTAACGAATCCTTGGCTAGGGAAATTGGTCTTCAGAAAATTATTGGAAAAAAGTTCAGAACCTGTAATTCTAATTGGGGAGAAGTGGTTGGAGTTCTTAAAGACTTTAACTATAGATCGCTTCACCATTCAATAGAGCCTTTAGCGGTTCAACTTGGTTTGAATGATAAAAATGTAGTATCAGCTAAAATAAAAATTGAATATGCAAACGATGCTATAGAGATACTGGAAAATACCTGGAATGAATATCAACCGGAACAACCCTTCGAATATTCCTTTCTTGATGACAACTTAAATAATCTCTATAAAGCCGAAGCGCAGACCATTAAAATTGTTTCCCTCTTTTCCATTGTTTCCATTATCATATCATGTATTGGTTTGTTGGGTTTGATCATGTCTTTGTCAGAAAGTAAAACCAAAGAAATCGGGATCAGAAAGGTAAATGGAGCCTCAATCAGAAATGTGCTATCTCTACTTTCCACAGAA
The DNA here is from genome assembly GCA_963820995.1 of uncultured Cytophagales bacterium. GTDB lineage: Bacteria > Bacteroidota > Bacteroidia > Cytophagales > Cyclobacteriaceae > JAGTVG01. The sequence continues at coordinate 162,977 of CAWGCL010000004.1, forward strand.
CTTATTATCAATACAAGCATTGCAATGGCAATAGCGGTACCAATAGGTTGGTATGCAGTAAACCTGTGGAGAGCAAATTTTGCCTATAAAACAACTATCTCCTGGTGGATATTTGTTTTTTCCGGAGCTATGGTTTTAGTTTTAACATTATTATCCGTAAGTTATCATACAATCAAAGCTGCACGAAAAAATCCTATAGAAGTTTTACGATACGAATAGTATCTTATAAAATGATCCCGGCATAGGAGATGGAACAATGAAATTAATTTGAGATAGAAAATACCGGAATCCCACTTAAGCAGATTCGAAAAATTGTTATTGAAATCCGATGGAAAACAAAGATACTGCTTATGGCAGGTTCATATTTTAGTAGAATGAAGAAGTTCTAAAAAATTGTCAATTGATTGTTGATCAGCCCTCCTTCTAATTGAAGCAAGCGCTTCTTTACATCAGAGCCTCCGGCATACCCTACCATACTGCCATCGCTTCCAATAATTCGGTGGCAAGGTATAATGATAGATATAGCATTGGCACCGTTCGCTGTGGCAACGGCCCTAATGGCCTTTATATCCCCAAGTTGTTTTGATAGAGCAGAATATGTCATGGTTTTTCCATAAGGAATTTTCAATAAAGCATTCCATACTTTTTTCTGGAATTTGGTGCCAATTATTAGCAATGGGATATCAAAACTTGATCGATCCTGGTTTAGATACTGGTTCAATTGCCTTTTGGTTTCTTCAATAATCCTTGATTTCTTTTCGACATAATCCGCTTTTAAAGCAGTTTGTGTTTTCTGATCAATCGTCTCCCGCATTTTACGAAAACGCCAATCACATAAACATAGACTATTATCATATTCACCAAGGATAAGTTCCCCGAGAGGGGTTTTATGGTATTCTATCTTAATCTCCATTGCAATAATCGATTATCTTCTGGATGAATAAATAGTGTTAAAGGTCTTTAAAATAATTTCAGAGATATATCATTTTCATATTCCTTTTTAATTTTGACATTTCGCTGGTAGTTCCCCCAACTCAGATCAACATAATCAATTACATTATTAATAAATAAGATGAGATTTCCATCATTTTTTGCTATACGGCAACTATGATGACCATTGCTCAGCACAGACATTATCTTACTTCTTTCTCTTATCAGTGTGTAATACAAAACACCTTCTTTAGTCGATTTTGCCCAGTATGTTAGCTTATCTCCGGGAGATTCATGCTCAGTTCCCTCATAGTAAAAACTTTTTGTATCCAGATTCCATTTTTTCTTAGGGCTGGTTCTATAGTATTTAACATTATTCGTATATAAAGCGACAGTTCCCATACGTGTGGAAAGATGATCAGAGGGATAATATGACCAATATGCGTCCCTTTTCCAGGAAAGTGAATCAAAATCATCCTCTAGCTCAAAACGGATTCCTATTTCGCGAATGAATTCATCTGGTATTTTTTTAATTTGATAATGAATATTCATTATGCCATCGGGCCTGATGTTGATATTGAATTCCACTGCAGACAGGTTTTTGGTTTCTCCTGTTAGTTTAACATTCACAAAATCAGATTCAACTTTATAGGATAGCTTTTTTAGGTTCCAATTTTCTCCATAATCCATTATTTCGTGGTATGAATACATTACAGCCTTGCCTTTTGTCCGAAGGTTAATATAGGGTCCAGATAATGAAATAGTATCTGCGTCTTTGATTATTTTCTGGATCAACCCGTTCTTTTTATCAATCAGGATCTTCGTATCAGTATTGCATATAATTATTAATTGATCCCTGGTTTCTTCAACATTTATATTCCCAACTATCGGTTTGTAATCAATAGTAGTTTTTGTTGATTTAAAATTCAGTTCATATTTATCGATCATTGTTTCATCAGGGCCTGTAAATTCCACTATTACCGGTACTCCGGGATCCCATTTATCCATTTGAATTTTAAGAAGCCCTTTTGTATGCGGTTTTATTGAAGGGGATTTTATAATCCTTTCTTCATCCTTATAATAAAGTCTAATCGTCAATTCATCAATATTGGTATGATCAAACCGGTTATAGAGTGGAAGAGTCACCGGGGTTCCATCTATGTAATCTTCTACTTCAGTTTGAAGTAATTTGACAGGGGAATATGCTTTTTTTGTATTCCAGAATTCCGGCTTCTTTCTTCTCCATGTATCCACAATTCCCCATTCTCCATAACCAACAGTATTTCCAGCGTAGGCAGCAGGAATCACATTCTTATCTATTTTACCCCACCATTCATTATAACCTGGTACGGAATCCGGTAACATGAAAGTTTCATTGATCATACCCCAGATGGCTCCGCCCAGTCCACCGTCAGCTTCAAAAGATTTTTTCCACATCATATCCAAGCTTCTCCCCCAGAAATCCCGGATATTGGGATCTTCTATGACTGTGTAATTATTGTAACAGGCCACATGGGCCCATTCATCAAATATTACTGGCATTTTATTAAAGCCAAAATTTATCGTTTTAATTCCATATTGATTCAAGTTTCCAGAGGTATCCGGATAGTGCATACTCAGGATTTCATAGGAATCCATCCCTTCCGGTACTTTTCCCGGGTAGCTGAAAATCACAGGGCGTGTACGATCATTTTCTTTAACCCAGTCAAATGATTTTTTAAAATTAGAACCGAATTCATTTTCATTACCAATAGACCAGATTATAACCGAAGGATGATTTCTATGATTATCTACCATTTCAGCCAATTGCATTAAATATCGATCTGAAAAATCAGGATCATTTTCTGAGTCCCCTGGCCTGTATTCTTCAGTACGATGTGAACCGACGAAGCAGACAGCAGTCTCATCTTCCACATATAATCCGTATTTATCACACAGGCTTAAAAAATTTTCAGACGGCGGATAATGCGATGTCCGAATGAAATTCATATTGGCTTCTTTGGCCAATAAAACATCCATTAAATCATATTCAGGTGTTGAAAGCCTGCCTAACAATGGATGAATATCATGGCGACAGGCTCCCCGGAGTTTAACCACATTGCCGTTTACCAGAAGCTTATTTCCCTGGATTGAAACCTCACGAAATCCTATTTGCATATTCTTATGCCAAATTATTTCTTTATTGACTTCAAGGGAAAGTTTGAGGTTATACAAATTTGGATGTTCTGCATCCCATTTAAGTGGATTTTGAACGTGGTTGGAAATGGAGAAATCTTTTGCATCACTTAGCTTCAGAATAGTATTTTTAAGACTGACAGCTTTATTATTCTGGTCAAATAACTCAAAGGAAATCTCAGTGTTTTCTGATGGAAGGTTACTGATTAAACCTGAAACCGTAAGATTTGCATGTTGAAAATTACTATCCAAATCAGTAGTTATAGAAATTCTTTCCGGATAATAATTAGGTAGTGCAAGCAATTTTACATTTCGCAGAATACCGCCAATCTGATGTTTGGCATAACCACTGGCATAAGATATTTCATCAGCCCTGTCGGTAACCTCAACTATTAGAGTAGTATTCGCTCCCGGACTTATAGCTTTGGATATATCACAATCCCATGCTGTAAACCCGCCATGATGATCTCGAATAAAAATTCCATTCACCCAAACCCTGGCATAACTATATACCCCCTCAAAACGTAGTTTTATGATCTTATCTTCGAAATCCCGGGGAACGATAAATGATTTTTTATAAGCAAATGGTTTATCATGTTTAATGGGGTATCCCTGCATCATAACCTCCCCGGGAACCTGGATATTATTCCATAGAAAATTCTCTTGATCTATTTCCCAGAACCTTCCAGAAGGCTCTAGACATATCTGCCAGGTCCCATTTAGGTCCAATATAGGATTTGATACGTCTTTTACATAAATATGCTCCGATATTTGTGCTTCTATATTAAAAAAAACAAGCAATAATGAAAGAATAATAAGAAATCTAGACATTACCAAGGGATTAAAAAATGGCAAGAAAATTTTATTTAGTCCTGAGCTTCCATCCCGTATTGGGTCCATTCTTCCTTGGATGGCCCGTAAATGCCAGGGACTTTTATGTTCTGGAGACGCATCAGGATGGTCATCTGTGCTCTGTGATGGATCTGATGCTTTATTAAAATGGATAGTATTTTTCGTCCTTGCCAGGTCTGTTCGTAAATTTTCAATTCCTTTGCAAGATCTTCATCTGTCCATTTCTGTTCGAGCATCTCGTAAAGCTTCGAACTATGTTTTTTATATAGATCAATTATATTAGAAAAAGAGGCAGGAATATCCATTCCTTCGAGGGGGTCATCTTCTATAATACCGCAACTTTTTGGCATTTCCGTTACAGTTTGAGTGATATGCCAGGCCATTCGTTCAAGTGACCGTATGTTTTCATTATCCTTTACAGATTTAACAGAGTCAGGGATATTTGAAAAAACTTTTATTGTGGCTTCAGATTCTTCTTTCCAATCTTCAAGGAAGTCTTTTATTTTTTGATACATGATTCTCAGGATATTGTTCCATATCCAATTTAATAATTTATTAAACCGGGAGGTAATAATTTAGTATTTGATTTCAAATACTTTCAACTTTTCAGGACGGAAAAAGAAAATTATAATCAATCTTAAATACCTGTTATTAGCATGATATCAAAAAAATTATAGCACCTAGACATAGGTTTTGGTTAACATTTAAGAGGATTGAGAAATGAGGTACAGAAAAAATAACCAAATTGTCGCTTTAATTTATCCGGTTATAGTTGTGATAATGCCATTAAGAACCATCCGGCATGTGGGATCCATTGTTCTGACCATCGCCATTGTTGGGCCGGGTCATTATTATGGGGCAGTGGCATAAATGAAATATCAGATTCATTTTCAAATCCTGAAGTAATCCCATTACATATACCACCACGATAATTTACATTTAGTGGTTCAAGATATTCCGGATTATTATATCCGACCCCGTCCAGCATACATGTATTATACGGATTCATCCCTAGAATCCAGTTGATTTGGTTGATTGCAAATTCTTTGGCCTTGTTTTTTTGTTCTTTTAAAAGATAAGGTTCAGCCATAAACATGGCGGTAGCAAGAGAAGCAATCCTGGCGTTTTCTCCTTGCCACCAATATCCTGTTTCATTGTTATGGGGGAAAAAGAATGTTGGTATCGGCCCAGGCTCATTGAATGGTTTTACATATTGTCTTGGATATCCAAACGGATTAAAAACCTCATTTGTGATGATAAGTTCAAAATCGATGGCTGTTTGTATGCTTAGTTTGATTTCTTCCCGAACATGTTGATTATTTTCAATCTCCAGATATTTGCACAGGGCGATTAAAGGTAGGCCAGCGTCAGAGGCATGAAAAAATGGCCTGGTTCCTTCTTCATCAGCACGCCACCAACCAGAATAGTTTGAATCAGCGTACAGACGATTGATTAGCATTTGTGAGCGTGTTCTTGCATGATCAAGGTAAAACTCATCACTGGTCGATTTGTATAATTCCGTTGTGGCCAATAAGAAACAGTAATCATCTATGATATTTTCTAAGCCGTCATCCAGATATTTCTGATTGTTTTTTAGCAGATGATAGAATCCCTGAACAGCTTTTTCAATATATATTTCCTTTTTGTATTCTCCCTCATTACCGGATCTTCCAGCTTTCGCCAGTGCTGCAATCGCCATCCCGCCACCCTGCCGGAAACCAGCCTGAAAATCATCTGATCGTATACCATTCTGTCCTTTATAAGCACATATTTCCCGCTTTTGAGGATCTTTACTCCAATTATCAAATACGGTCATATAAAAATAACCTGCCGGATCCTGCATCCTAACAAGAAAATCAGTTCCATAAACTGCTTCTTCGACTAATGACTCGCTGAAATTATTGGGCACAAATGATTTCCTTTTAAGTATCTCATAGGATTCCAACATGCTCCAGATGACTAATGGGGTTTGCTGGGGATTCAAATAATTGGCATAGCTTAAATGACTTAAATACTTGCTGACATCACCTGATGCATCATACCAGCCACCGTGTACATCGACATGATCGTTTCTGTTTCCAAAAAATGATAAATGTGCGTCTTTTTCTTCGTATTTATTGTCAGGATGCTGGGATTTGAATCCTTCCAATATCAAAGGCAGGCATGACGATTGAATGATATCCCTGTCAATTTTAAACCAATTGCTTTTTATTTGATCATGATCAATATCTACAATAATTTGATAGGATCCTTTTTCTTCAATATTTGAAAAATATCCATCATATGCATGGCCGGTATGCCATTCATCGATTTGTCCACCTTGTTCAAACTCCCCTCTATATATTATTTCATTTTCATTATAATCAAAAAAATGTTTGGGTATATATTCTGATGTAGTTTGAAAAACGACCTTTTTGACACCAGAGGAATTATATCCAAGATGATTGATGAGTATGTCAGACATCTTAAAAATATTACTAATCAATATAAAAAAAGCCTGCCGGGAATAAACCAGCAGGCTCAATTTATATTTAGCAATTGTAAATTACTATATTTCTATTACATTTCCCTAACAGCAGCTTGTGCAGCAGCAAGTCTGGCAATCGGCACACGGAATGGTGAACAACTTACGTAGTTCATTCCAACCCTATGACAGAACTCAACTGATCTTGGATCGCCACCATGCTCTCCACAAATACCGATCTTAAGATCTGGCTTAGTCTGACGTCCTTTTTGAACACCAATCTCAACCAATTGTCCAACACCTTCCTGATCAAGTGTCTGGAAAGGATCATCCGAAGAATTCCTTGTTGCATATACTCTGGTAAAAATATTCCGGCATCATCGCGACTGAATAACCAAATGCCATCTGAGTAAGGTCATTTGTTCCAAATGAGAAGAATTCAGCTTCTTCAGCAACTTTATCAGCAGTCAAAGCTGCTCGAGGAATCTCAATCATTGTTCCGACCATATAATCAACTTTGACACCCATTTCTTCCATGAACCTTTTCAGCAATACCTCTAACAACTGCTTTCTGATAGTAAGTTCAGCTTTTGTCCCAATAAGTGGAATCATGATTTCAGGATATACCTTGACACCTTCTTTTTTCAACTGACAAGCAGCTTCAATAATAGCCCTGGCCTGCATTTCTGTAATCTCAGGATAGGTAATACCAAAACGGCATCCTCGATGTCCAAGCATTGGGTTGAATTCATGAAGTGCATCAACCTTTGCTTTTACTTCTTCCAGTGAAATGCCCATTTCATCAGCCATTTCCTGCTGATTTTCATCTTCATGAGGCAAGAATTCATGCAATGGAGGATCCAAGTGTTCTGACTGTAACAGGAAGATCATGCATGGCTTTGAAAATACCATAGAAATCTTCTCTCTGATATGGCAGTAATTTCTCTAAAGCTTTTCTTCTTCCAGCTTCATCATCTGCAAGGATCATTTCCCTAACAGCTTTGATTCTATCACCTTCAAAGAACATATGCTCTGTTCTGCAAAGTCCGATACCTTCAGCGCCAAAGTTACGAGCAACCTCTGCATCATGAGGAGTATCAGCGTTTGTACGTACGTTGATGATTTCTGAATTCATCAGCCCAACTCCATCAATGTTCCAAAGTTTCCTGACAGCTCAGGATCGATGGTAGGAACTTTACCTTCAATTACTTCACCGGTAGAACCATCAAGAGATATCCAGTCTCCTTCTTTATAACCTTACCACCTTTACTGTCATTGTCTTTTCTTTATAGTTAATATTCAATGCACCGCAACCTGCAACACAACATGGTACCCATACCCCTTGCAACAACAGCAGCGTGAGATGTCATACCCCACGTGAGTTAAGAATACCTTTTGCAACATGCATTCCACCAATATCTTCAGGTGATGTTTCAATTCTGACAAGAATAACATCCTCACCTTTTGCTACCCATTCTTCAGCATCATCAGCATGGAAAACAATACGACCTGTTGCGGCACCTGGAGATGCAGGAAGCCTTTTGCTAACATTTTTGTTTCAGCATTTGGATCAAACATTGGGTGTAGAAGCTGATCAAGTGCTTCAGGAGCTACTCGTAATACAGCTGTTTTCTTATCGATAAGTCCTTCTTCTACCATATCAACAGCAATTCTTACAGCAGCTTCTGCTGTTCGCTTACCATTTCGTGTCTGAAGCATCCATAGTCTTCCCTGCTGGATAGTAAATTCAATATCCTGCATATCTTTATAATGCTTCTCCAGTTTCTGATAGATAGCAACAAGATCCTTATATGGCTCCGGCATTAAATCTTCCAAAGTTACCTGTGAATGCATCACTTTGTGTTGAGTCGTTTACAGGTTGTGGAGTTCTGATACCTGCAACAACATCTTCACCTTGTGCATTTACAAGATATTCTCCATAAAATTGCTTGTTACCGGTTGCAGGGTCCCTTGTAAAAGCAACACCAGTCGCACAATCATCGCCCATATTACCATAAACCATGGTCTGAACATTAACAGCTGTTCCCCAGTTTGAAGGAATATTATTCAGTGCCCGGTACGTTTTTGCACGGTCATTCATCCAGCTTCCGAATACGGCACCAACAGCACCCCATAATTGCTCCATTGGATCTTCCGGGAAATCTCTTCCGGTTTCTCTTTTGATAGCTTGCTTGAATTCAGCAACGAGCTCTTTAAGATCTTCGGTTGTAAGATCTGTATCAAGTTCAACTCCCTTTGCTTTTTTCTTTTCTTCTATGATCACCTCGAAAGGATCTTCATCTTCCTTATTAACAGGTTTTAGATCCAGTACTACATCACCATACATTTGTACAAACCTCCTGTATGAATCCCAAGCGAATCGCGGCTTTCCTGAAAGTTCAGCAAGACCTTCAACGATCACATCGTTCAGACCCAGGTTAAGAACAGTATCCATCATGCCTGGCATAGAAGCCCTGGCACCTGAGCGTACAGATAACAATAATGGATTTTTAGGATCACCAAAAGTCATCCCCATTTCTTTCTCTACCTTTTGAATGGTAGCAGCTACTTCCTCTTCCAGTCCGGCTGGATAGTTTCTGTTGTTTTCGTAGAACTCTGTACAAACTTCTGTTGTAATTGTAAAACCAGGAGGAACAGGAATGCCAATATTGCACATTTCAGCGAGGTTGGCGCCCTTACCTCCAAGTAAGTTTTTCATTTCTGCTTTACCATCTGATTTGTTGGCAGCAAAAAAGTAAACATATTTTTTACCTGATTTCATAAATAACTATTTTGATTAAAGAAAATCTATTGAATTCGAATTAAAATCTTATTAAGAAAAATCTGCAAAGAACCTTCCTAAAAATTGAACCACAAAGATATACAATCGACATGCAAAAAATATGGGTAAATGTCATAAAATCACTAAATTATGAAGAATAATCCTGGCTTATGAATACCCATAGCTCATAATTATATTTACTGCTTACCTTTACCATATGCGGAAACAAAAAATAATTTGATTAAGTATTTATATATTGCTTTTGTTTGGGGTTCATTATTGTGGGGTATAAATGATAAATCTGACGATAAGGAAACCTATTCTGAGATTAAATCATGGTATAAAAACAATAAGGATAAACCAGTAACTTTTTATCCGTCCTACGTTAGTAAACCCTATGATGATGAATCAGTACTTCAGATAATAATCATCCGGCATGGAGCCCCCGAGATCAACAAAAATGGATGGTTTAGCTATAAAGCAGCAAAAAATTATATAAAAGCTTATGACACTGTTGGCGTAAGCAGTATTAAAGAACCGCCTGTGATATTGGAACCTCATGAAGAGAGTTAAGATTTTCAGCAGTTCACTATTCAGGGCATATGATACTTCTCTTAAAATATTTCATGATGAGGATGCCATTTACATGGATTCAGCGTTTATCGAGTTTCAAAGAGAAATAATTCCTTTACCATTAATTTTACCTATTAAAGGCTGGACCGGAATATCAAGGTTTTTCTGGATGATAGGACTTCATTCATCAGCTGTTCCCAGTTTTCGGTCAGAAAAATCAAGAGCGAAATCTGATTCAGAATTATTAGACAAAGCTGCCAGGGAAAATAAAAAGGTTATCCTGGTGGCCCATGGCTTATTGAATAAATATATTGTTCGGTATTTAAAAAAGAACGGATGGGATCATTCATATGATGGCGGTAATGATTACCTGGCTGTCCAGGTAATGACCAAAATTGAGAGTAAATAACCCACAAATATCATTTCATCCTTTAAATTGGCCTGTTCATCGAGATTTTTTGTCAGTTACAACATTCTGACCGAATTTTCCATCAGAATTTAAATTAAAAAAAATGTAACTGGTATAAATACTAATCTGTTGAAATCCCATAATTTCCTTCAGAACTGCTATTTATAAATGTTTACATGAACACAATTAAATATTAGAAAGATGAAAACGAAAAATGCATTATTCTTAATAGTAATTTTAATCACGGCACAGTCATGTACAATATTTTCTCTAAATCCTTTGTACAATGAAGAAGACCTGCTGGAAGAACCAATATTATTGGGTGTTTGGCAGGAAGAAGATGAGGGCAAAGAATACGTCTCATTTGAAAAATATGAAGATAGAAAATATATTTTTCGATATATGGAAAGAGATGGTCCTGAAGAAATTGATACAGTTTCATTTGAGGCAGGTTTGATAAAAATAGGAGACCATTATTTTATCGATTTATACCCCTATTATGAAAAGGAGTTTGCAGAGTCAGACTATTTATTTAGAGGTTTTATACCTACACATTCGGTTTTAAAGATAGACTGGAACAAAAATGATCTGGATTTATATATTTTCTCCTACGACCGCTTGCAGGAATTGTTTGAACAAAACAGGATACGGATCCGGCATGAAACCTTTGATGATTATATTGTAATAACCGCTTCTACTGATGAATTGCAGAAATTCATTGAAAAATATGCGGATGATGAAAAGGCCTTTGATGATTCCGGAAAATTTGTTAAAATTAGATAAATCATACATTAATGATACAATTAAAGAAAATCGTTCAGAACAGAGTATTTCTTCATGCCTTGTTCTGGACGGTTTCATTTTATATTCTTTTACAGCACTTTTCCATTTCGCAAAAGGTCACTATTATTGATTACTTGTTTACTGCCTTATTTCATATCAGCATTTTATGTGCGGTATATATCAATCTATATTTTCTAATCCCCAGATTTTTAAACAAGCAGAATTATCTGAAATACATATTTTCACTTATGGCCCTGTTTGGATTATTCTATGGGATCCACATATTCACCTTTGACGTTCTCTCTGAACATATTTTTCCTAATTATTATCTGATTGTTTTCTACGATTATATAGAGCTTTTGAAATATTTTGCTGTATATCTAGGCCTTACTTCATTATTTTTCCTTTCAAAATCCTGGATTGATCTTGCTGATTCTAAAAAGAAATTGGTTGAAAAGGAAAAGGAACTTATATATAATGAACTTAAGGCTTTGAAAGCTCAGGTAAACCCGCATTTTTTGTTTAACAGCCTTAACAGCATTTATGCTCTTGCCATTCAGAAATCTGATCAGGCACCTGAAGTGATATTGAAACTATCGAATGTTTTGAGGTATATGATCTATGAATCCAATGAACATGAAGTTGACCTAAATAAAGAAATTGATTTTATTAAGAACTACATTGACTTACAAAAATTGAGGACTAAAAATCCGGATACAATAACATTGAATATTAATGGTGAAATAAAGGAGCAGAAGCTTGCCCCCCTGATTTTAATAGTATTTATTGAAAACGCATTCAAACATGGGGTTAAGGGCGATACGGTCAATCAATTTATTCGAATAAATATAACTGTATCGGATACCGAAATTCATTTTTTCTCTGAAAACAATATAGGCATGGTTGATGAAACAGAAAATAATGAATATAGTGGCCTGGGGCTGGAAAATGTAAAACGGAGACTGGAATTATTATATCATGAAAATCATGAATTAAAATTGTTAGAAACTTCAGATACCTTTATTGTAGAATTGAGAATTTTATTATGACTATGTTATCCTGTCTGATCGTAGATGATGAACCATTATCCCAGGAAGTTTTAAAAAAATTCGTGGATGATGCGCCTTTGTTGCAACTCAATGGAATTTGTTCAGATGCCCTGGAAGCTCTTGAATTTCTGCGCCAAAATACCGTTGATCTGATTTTTCTGGATATCAATATGCCTAAATTATCTGGGATTAATTTTGTTAAAACACTTGAAAATCCACCCCTGATCATTTTTACGACAGCTTATGCAGAATATGCGGTTGAAGGATTTGAACTGAATGCAGTGGATTATCTCCTGAAGCCAATTGCTTTTGACAGGTTCCTGAAGGCAGTGAATAAAGCTGTAGAATTGCAGCAAGCGTGGGAAATAATTGAAAGGAGTAAAAACGATTTGAATAAAGAGGAACCGGATTATCTCATGATCAGGTCAGATAAACGGATATATAAAATTAATATTGATGATCTGTATTATGTCCAGTCATACGGTGATTATGTTAAAATATATACAAAGGAAAAAGTGATTATCGCATCGGAGACACTCAAAAATATGGAACAATATCTTAAGAGCCCATTGTATCAGGATTCATAAATCATACATTGTCAACAAGGAAGGCTATTAAATATGTAGAAGGGAACCAGGTGAAAACACATGATATAATGCTACCGATCGGGCAGAAATACCGTGATGATTTTTTTAAGATATTTAAAGAGGGAAAATGAGTGAAAATTTTTAAGAGTTCCGGAAAATATCATTTTTCTGCTTCACCATAACCTCCTCCACCCGGCGTCAATATTGTTATGGTATCTCCTGGGTTAACATGCCTTGCATCGATCCCTTTCAGATTCTCAATTTTGCCATTTTTCCGGGTTAAATATTGCCTTCCTTTTTTGCCAGGCTGCCCACCCATTAATCCATATGGTAATTCCTTTCGGTGTTGGGTCAAAACCGTAATTTCTAAAGGTTCAAGAAAAGTAATTTCCCGCTCAATTCCATTTCCCCCTTTCCATAATCCAGATCCTCCGGAATTTTTTCGAATACCAAAATGCTCCAATCTGACGGGGTATCGAAATTCAAGGATCTCAGGATCAGTAATCCTTGTATTTGTCATATGCTGGTGGACTGCATTTGCTCCATGATGGCCTTTCATAGCACCAGTGCCACCACCAATCGTTTCATAATAGCTGAACTTCGAATTTCCAAATAGAAAATTGTTCATAGTACCCTGACTGCAGGCTGAGATGTTAAACGCTTTCAACAAAGTATCCACCAACCTCTGACTTGTTTCAGTATTTCCTCCTACCACAGCAGGACAATTGTGCAGATCATCAGGGAATGAAGGATTCAGGAATCCAGTGGGCAAATTGATGGAAACAGATCGCATCAATCCCTCATTTAGAGGAATGGCCTCATCCACCAGTAAACGCAAAACATATAATACTGCACTTCTTACAATAGCGGGTGTGGCATTCATATTACCGGGATGTAATCCTGAAGATCCACTGAAATCAAATATCATTCCATTATCGCTTATGGAAACTGATACATTGATCCTGTGACCATCGTCCAGAAATTCCGTTGCTTTTAAGTCCTTTTTTTGAAATCCTTTTAAACCTCTTAACAAGGTTTGATTTGCATATTCCTTAAGGTACTCCATATAATATTGAATAGTAGAAGTACCATGCATACTGCATAGCTTCTTAAGGCTTTCAGATCCAGCCTGGATGGAGGCTAGAGATCCTGTTAGATCAGCAATGTTTTCTTCAATGCTCCTAGTCGGAAATGGATCACTGTTAAGTATGGCGGTTATTCCATCCCAATCAGCCTGCTCCTGCTCAACCAGGCAGAATGGAATGATCACCTTTCCCTCATCAAGTAAATTAGATGCATCAGGCGGCATAGAACCAGGTCTGCTTCCTCCAAGCTCAGCATGATGAGCACGGTTTGCAACAAATCCGGCAAGTATACCCTCTTCATCGAACACCGGTGCGATCAGGGTTATATCAGGAAGATGTGATCCTCCATAACCAGGATGATTGGTAATAAAAACCTGATCAGGCTTCATTTCAAATTTCTTAATAATGCTTCTAACACATAAGCCCAATCCCCCGAGATGAACTGGTATGTGTGGTGCATTAACGATCAGCTCTCCCTTATTATCCAATAGAGCACAGGAATAGTCTAGTCTCTCCTTTATATTTACTGAAAATGAAGACCTGCGAAGCAATGCTCCCATTTCCTCAGCTAAAGAGATGTAACGGTTAGTAAAAAGTTCAATCTGGATTGCGTCATCAAAATTATATTGTGTAGAGCTGTTGTAGGAGATTTGATTTTTCTCCTGCATGGAATTCCATTTCAGCTTGGTTATGAATATTAATAGTCAGATACCAGGATTTCTTGACCATTAATGCACTGAATTTGCTTATTATCAGTGCTGGGCCTTTAATTTTTGCTCCTGGATTAAGTTCCTCCCAGACAAAAACCGGAACATCTTCCCAGGAACTGCCGAACCAGGATTTCTGGTATTTTAAAGGATGCGGAAAATTCTCGACAAGCTGGTCTAGGGTGATACCTTTCTTTATCGTCTTTTTCAGCTGCAATAACTTTTATTGACTCTATCTCTAAGTCCCTGTTCTCAATCCAATGGCCATATATCTTTTCATATTTATTTCTGAATGTTTCAGGAATGTTATCGGGATCTTCATAAATGATTTCCAATGATGTTTCCTGTCCGATAAACCTGGCATAGATTAAAACCTCCCGAATGTAAATATTCTTTTCAGGGATATTTTCCTTTTTCATCATTTCGATGGCCTGATCACCTATGTTCCGGATAATTTCCCGGAGCTTTTCTTTTACTGATTTATATGATTTAAGTACCTGTTTAATAGCAAATCTCTCAATTCTGGCATTTCCCATACCCACAGCACTTAACAATCCGGCTTCGTAAGGCACTGACTACTTTATTGATTGACAAGGATCTCAGCAATGTCACAAGCATGCTGGCCCCCAGCTCCTCCAAAAGAGATCAGGGAATATTCAGATGGATCGTATCCTTTGTTGATGGATATTTTTCGTATGGCTGTAGCCATGGTTTCATTGACTATTCGAAGAAATCCTTCAAGTAGTGATTCAGGATTTTTTTGTATTGATTGAGCATCTATAATCAAAGTATTAAATGCATCCCTGGCTAAAGCCTTATTTACAGGAATCCCGAAATTATTTTCATCCAATCGACCAAGAAGCAGATTAACATCGGTTATGGTTAGCGGTCCGTTTGCGCCATAACAGGCCGGCCCCGGTTCAGAGCCAGCACTCTCAGGGCCAACAGAGAATTTCATACCATCATATGAACAGATAGATCCTCCTCCACTGGCTACCGTTTCAATACAAAGAGAAGGACTCACTATTGTTGCTCCTCCCACCCTGGTTTCATATTGATATTCATATTTTCCATCAAACCGGGCAACATCTGTACTAGTGCCTCCCATATCAAATGATATTATCCTGGGAATATTAGCTTTTCGGGCAACTTCGGCCGCCCCGACAATACCTCCGGCTGGTCCGCTGAAAAGACTGTCTTTGGGTAAGAAATGTTTATAATCCACAAGACCCCCTGCACTTGTCATAACCTTCAGGTTTCCATCAGGAATATTTTCGAATACATTTAGCAAGTATTTCCTGACTTTTGGATCGAGATAGGCGTTTACTATAGAAGTTTCAGTTCGATTTAGATAATTAATAACAGGTGCTATTTTTGCAGAACTTGTTATATATTTAAATCCCGCTTTTTTTAATTTACGTAGAACAAGTTCCTCATGGGACGGATTTAAATAGCTATGTAGAAAGGAAATGGCAATGGATTCGGTTTTATTTTTTTGGAGCTTTTTGATTAGATCATTTATATTAGATTCATCCAGTTTTTTTATACAAACTCCCTTTGCAGAAATCCGTTCGCTAACTTCGTATACCTTTTCATAAAGAAGTTCTTTCTTCGGAATATTTAAACTGAATATATCAGGCCGCTGTTGATTTCCAATAAGTAGCAGATCCTTAAATCCACTGCTTACGATCAATAAAGTACGCGCACCAGTCCTTTCAAGCAATGCATTTGTTCCAATTGTAGAACCCAGCCGCATGCTGATCAATGGGAGTTTTTTATTCAATGGTGTACCTGTTACCAATCTTACCGCAAGTATCGGCGCTTGCTCACCAGAAGATATCTCAAAATCCCGGATTGTTTTTAATTGTATTTCAACAGCTTGATCGACCGTTATTGTTTGTTTTGAGAAATCAACTTGATGAATTTTCAAGGGAGGGTGTTTTTTCCCAAGGATCCTGAAATCATATCCTTTAAAAATACTTTTTTGGGTATCCCAATTTATTTTAATCTTAAAAGTCGAGGGTGCAATTTGCTCAAGGATCCTGCCCCGGAGTGCGCTTTTACTCAAAACCTTTAGCCTATATCTATAGCCAATCGGATCATGGGCAATGCAATCTGTAAATGTACCACCCGTGTCAATCCAGATTTTCCAGACACCATTGATCATGAGACAGGGATATAATTCTGATCAGGTAGACTGAAATTCAGCGGATTCTCTTTCATACATTTGAAATGATCCCTTGGACATTCTTTACGTCCGGATTTTGAACATGGCCGGCAATTAAGTTTCGTGTTTTCCAGTATATAGAACCGTGTACCATAAGAATAGAAATTATTAGGTACGGTTCCGCCCCAGATACTGAAAATAGTTTTCTTAAAGGCAGCTGCTAAATGGGTTAATCCTGTGTCATGCCCAAATACATAATCTGCTTGTTTAACGACTGAAGCCGACTGACCGATACTGTATTTCCCACAAGCATTATAAATGATTGTCCGCTTATCGAGTTTATGAAGCCCTTCTTCAAATGTTGCGTTAGCTTTTGATTTATTGAAGAAATCTGCAAGCTTTTCCCCAGCTTCATAATCCTCTTTGCTGCCAATCAAAATAACCGGGCGGTTGATCTTATCACAAAGTTCTACCATCTTTTCAAAGGGAAGAATCTTTGTATAACCTGAACCACCAATTACAAAGGCAATATATCCTTTCCGGAAATCCTCAGGCAGGTTATTAACATCTATTTCTTCATGAGAAGGTATCACATAATCCAATCCCTGATCGTCGTTTTGCACTCCCAGTACCTTCACTGTATCCATATACCGGTCAACAACATGACAATTGGGCATAAAATTGATCTGGAATTTTGTAAAGAAAAATCGCTGGATCCAAAGTTTATTATAGGAAGCTGATTTGACGCGCAGTTTAAATTTGATCATGAAAGATCGGATGTTTTTGTGAAGATCGACCACAAAGTCATACTTCTCACCTTTTAACTGTCCGATAAGTGAACCAAGGTCATCTTCAAGATAAAAAAGCTTATCGATATAAGGATTGGATTCTACGAGAGATCTGTATTGTATCTTGGTGCAATAATGGAGTTCGATATCATCTAATTGTTTTTTCAGACATCTTACAACAGGTGTGGTCCAGATGATATCACCTATAGAGCTTAATCGGATAACGAGTATTTTTCTTTTAGACATGGGTATTCATTTCCTCAATTCCAAATCTACTCAATCTTGCCGGAATGATGTAATTTCAAAATTTCAATCCTATTTAATATTAAATATCATTTTAGTCATGAGTTCAAAGCCACTCCATCTTTTTTTAGGAATATGCCCATTAATGATATTGAATAAAAGTTCCTGAAGATCCGGATTATTTGTTACCCTGTTAAATAGAAAGGACATTAAACTGGGATATCGGGCAATATTCTGCATCATCGCACTGAATCTGAGTGTGGTGCCCAATTTATCGTATACCATCCGGTCATACCTGGTATTGAACTTAGCAGAGAAGTTGTCGTTTTCCAGGCATCTCAAAGCATGTTCCGCAGCAAACTTTCCGCTATACATAGCATGACCGATCCCTTCACCGAATAAAGGTTCAATTAAATTAGCCGAATCCCCTGCTAACAGATAGTGATCTCCTGAAATACTTCTCTTTTTACCTCCCAAAGAAAGCGGGAAGCCACTTATATCCGATACCTGCCTGGCATTTTTAAATCGTTCCCTGAAATATGGATTGTCGTTAATATAGTTATTCAGCATTTGCCGGAGGTCTATTTTCCTTTTCGAAAGGATATCGCTTCGTAAGCCTAGCCCGACATTTGCCTGATTTTCAGTTAGAGGGAAAATCCAAAGATATCCGGGTGCAAGTTCCTTTAAAAAATGAAGTTCAATATATCCTTCAGGATTCAACCCTTCTACGTTTTCAAAATATGCGCGGAGACCTGCGGCCATGTGTTTTCTGGGGAGTCTTTTACCATTTAATTTATGGACAAGTGCATGTTGTGAGCCCGAAGCAAGGATAACTAGTTTTGCTTTTAAAGAAATTTCATCTGAACTGATAATATTAACTCCTCCTTCATCTTTACGGAGGTCCGTGGCATTCTTATTCTGTATGATCTCAATGCACTTATTATTTTTTATTTCTTCATAAAGAAAATTATCAAAATCTGTCCTGCGACACAGGGCCACTTCA
Source organism: uncultured Cytophagales bacterium (assembly GCA_963820995.1). GTDB lineage: Bacteria > Bacteroidota > Bacteroidia > Cytophagales > Cyclobacteriaceae > JAGTVG01. Next base: position 181,574 of record CAWGCL010000004.1, read on the forward strand.
GTCATTTTATCTCCAATCTTATTTACTGCCTTAATGGTTACTTTTTGATGATCGGGACCGAAAAAATGAACACCAGAGCCAATTAATTTCTTTTTTGAGTTGGCAAAACGATCAAATAGATCCGCGTCCATTTGTTTTAATACTGAAAGGCCAAACCCTCCTATACAATCTCCACAAATTTTGTCCCTTGGAAATGATCTTTTCTCAATTAATGTCACAGGGATCTTATTTTTTGCCAGGAAAAAAGCAGCTGTCATTCCTGCCGGACCGGCCCCAATTATAGTAACACTACTTTCCTTCATACAAAATCTTCAAACTTTTAATTTAAATTACAATGTAAGTTTAATTAAATCCTTGCTGAAGCGTTATATATAATAGTATCTAATTTAGCAGATCATTTTACGAGCTATGAAAAAAATACTTCTTAATTCTAATAATCGTTCTTGTTGTTCTGACAGGGGCCGTAATTGCTATTCCTTTAATATTCAAGGATGATATTAAATCCGCCATTGATTCAGAGATATCAAAAAATATTGAGGCAAGTGTTTATTTCGATGCAAACAAGATCGGAGTTTCCATTATCAGGAACTTTCCGAATATCACTTTAACCCTGGAAGATTTTGGAATCGTAGGAGTGGGGATTTTTGAAAATGATACCCTGGCGGCTGTTGATGCTTTTGACCTCACCATTGATTTAAAAAGCCTGATATCAGGAGATCAAATAAAACTCAAATCAATCAACCTGATAAATCCAAGAATTGTAGTACTGGTTCATGAAGATGGTCAGGCAAACTACAATATCATGATAGAAAATGATGCAGAGCTTAAAGAAGAACAGGTGGAGGAGAAAGAGGAAATGGAAATCTCCATAGATAATTGGAATATCGAGAATGGAAAGGTAGTCTATTACGATTATGCTAGTAATTTTCTTATGGCCCTTGATGGATTAAACCATACAGGATCGGGTGATTTTTCAATGGAGGTTTTTGATATTAATACTTCCACTTCCATCGATAGAATGATGGCAAGTTACAATGATATTGAATATTTGAAAAACAAGGAACTAAAGGCTGATCTGGTGCTTCATGTAGACCTGGCAAATAATCAGTATTCGTTTGGGCAAAATACCATTTCAATTAATGATTTCAATTTTGGTTTTGAAGGTTTCCTGGAAATATTATCAGACCATTATAATATGGATATCACCTACCGCGGGAGAAATAATTCAGTAAAAAGCATATTGTCACTTATTCCAAGGGCCTATTCTGAAGACTTTAAAGATATTCATGCGGAAGGCATATTGGATTTCCAGGGACATGTAAAAGGTATCTATAGTGAACAACAGAAAAAGAATCCATCATTCAATTTTCATATGTCGACTGAGAATGGTTTAATACAGTATCCTGACCTTCCGGAAGCTTTGGAAAAAATCCGGTTTGATCTTATTGTGGATAATAAATCCGGGGAATTTGAACAAACTGTTGTCGACTTTAAAGGGATTCATTTAGAAATAGGAGACAATCCGCTTGATGCCTCTGTAAAGATCAACAATTTATCTGATTATGATTTGCAAGCAAGTATAAATGCAGATTTAGACCTGAATAATATTATTAAAATATTTCCTATTGAAGAAACGGAACTCAGTGGTAAAATTAAAGCTGATTTGAAAATCGAAGGCGTGTATGATACTGTAAATCATACGATACCTGTATCTGGTAAGATACGAGTTGATAATATGCAATACCGTTCCAAAGATTTATCGCAGGGCTTAAGTATTCAATCATCCGATGTTGAATTTAGTGATAAACGTATTGATGTGAAAACCTTTGACGGGAACATTGGTAATAGTGATCTATCATTGAAGGGGTACGTCGAAAATTATTTAGACTACCTGATACATGAAAATGCCTTATTATCGGGGAAGTTTGATTTTAATTCAAACATATTTGATGTGAATGAATTGTTATCAGAAGAAGACAAGAATGTAGATGAAAAATCAGAATTTGAAACAATCGAAGATTCTACCATTACTGAAAGCTATAACATTCCTCAAAACATAGATTTTGTTCTGGAAACGAAAATCAATAAGGTACTGTATGACAACCTGGAACTTAAAGATTTTGCAGGTCAGGTTCTTATCCGAAATGGAGCAATTTATTTCAATGAAGTCGGATTTTCCTCCCTTGGTGGCCTTTTTAAAATGGCTGGATCTTATGATACCAAACCAGTGAAAAACTCAATTTTTGATTTTAACCTGGAAATTGGGAAGCTTTCAATTCCTGAGTCTTATAAGCACTTTATTACAGTCCAAATGCTTGCACCTATAGCCGAGATTATGGATGGAAGTTTTTCATCAAACCTCAAGTTTAAGGGAGAGTTGGGTCAGGATTTATCACCCGATTTGTCTACACTATCCGGGACAGGTATTTTGAACATAGCAAATGCCGCAATAAGAGGATCTGAGTCCAAAGTAATTTCAGGAATTACGAATGTATCAAAACTAACAAGCCAGAGTGCCAATGTGAGCCTGACTAATGTCGTTTTATATTCTGAAATCGAAAATGGGAGAGTCTTTGTTCAGCCTTTCAATGTCAATTTCGGTGAAAATAATGCACTTATAGCGGGAAGCAATGGACTCGATGGCTCTCTTGATTATAACATAAAACTAGATGTTCCGCAGGAAATCATTAAAACAGCAGGTTCTCTCCTATCTTCTATCTCCGGCCAGGAAATTAATATGAATTCAGAAGATGTAAAGCTTAACCTGAAAGTCGGTGGGAATTATAATAATCCTAAGATTAGCATCCTTGGTGCAGAAGTTGGTGAAAATAAGCAGGCAGCAGAGGAAGCTCTTAAAGCGACGGTAGAAGCCGAAAAAGAAAAGGCTATGGAAGAAGCTGAAAAGTTATTGGATGCTCAAAAAGAAAAAGCACCGGAAGAGGTTCAAAAAATTCTTGAAGAACATGAAGAGGAAATTGAAGAAGCCAAAGATAAGTTGAAGAAGTTCTTTAAGAAAGATGGCGGGAAACAGTGATGAACTAAAAATCTGAGCTTTATTTTTTAGATTTAAGGCGGATCCTGGTTCGCGCTACATCCACTTCAGTGATCGGATCTTTGATTTTAGCGAAATTAGTTCTGATGTAAGTAAGTACGGCAGCAATTTCTTTATTTGTCAAATAATCAGCTTTTGGCATTTCATCTTCATAGGCAATGCCATTAACGACAATTTCTTTCGTCATACCGTTTATAATGATCTCAACGAGGTGGTCCTTATCTGATCCTACCCATTCTGCATTTTTTAAAGTTGGGTAGATATTGGGAACACCTTCCCCATTCTCCTGATGGCATTCCATACAATGTTTCTTATAGACCATCATACCATCCACTTTCACCTCTTTCGAAGAAGTACTTTTAGATGTGGATTTTGCAGCAGGCGTATTGTTATTACCACTGCTACAACCGGCTAAAATAATCCACATTAATCCTATCAAGAATATCCTCATAGAATGCAAACTTATATAATTTTTCTTTCTATTGGCATGGTCATGCACCGCGGACCGCCTAATCCTCTGGAAAGTTCTGAAGAATTGATTTCCAGAACTTCAACGCCATTATCCCGCAATGCTCTGTTGGTGAGTTTGTTTCGATCATAGGAAATGACTCGCCGGGGACCGATTGCAAATACGTTGGCACCATCATACCATTGTTCTCTGGATGCGAAATCGGGATGTCCATAACCGGTTTTGACAACTTCCAGGTGAGGGATCTCCAATTGAAGAATTGAAATCAATGATTTTTTTATAGATTCTCTGTGTATTTTAATCTCATTATTTTCAGAAATCGAATCCAGTCTGTATACGAATGTTTCGAGCAAAGTATCCATAGCTTCAGGATAGGTAATAATTAGGTTTTCATCTATTATTGAAAAAACAGTATCAAGGTGCATAAAGTTTCTTTTCGAGGGAAGCTTAACTTCATAAACTCTTTCTACAGTTTTTTCAGCCAATACACTTTTAGCAACCCTTTGAATAGCCTTGGATTCTGTTCGTTCGGAACATCCTATGGCAAGTACAGTAGGTGAGATTACAATTACATCTCCCCCTTCAATGGTCGGGCAAGAAGTTGAGTCAGAATCACCCGGAAAAATCTCTTTGTAATAATCCTTGAATTCCGGGTGATTGGTAAAAATCAGTTTCAATATATGTGATTCAAATTGCCTTCCGGAGTATTTCATATTGCTTGAAATTACGCCATTTTGAATAATCGCGGCCGGATCACGCATGAAATACAGGTTCGGGCTGGGATAAATTAGATAATCGTGATCCTCTAATTTTGAATTTTTAAAATTTGGAAGCTTTTTCTTAATCTCATTAATTCTAAGACCACTGATTAAAAGATTTATAATTTCAGCAGTAGAATATTTTGAAATTATATCTTCAGATATCTTTTGCTGACCTGCCTGAGCAAGTGCATCCTTTAAAATGGTGTTCTTTAAATTTTGATCAACCAAAATGTCGAGGAGCAATTGACGTAAACGATACACTTTGGCGTCAGTCACATTTTTAATAAGATTAGTATAATCATCATGTTCTTTCTGCATAGACTCAAGAAAGGGAACATCTTCAAAAAGCAATTCACTCGTATTCTGGGGAGTCAATCGTTCTATTTCCCAACCAGGTCTGTGCATAATGACCCTCTTCAATGTTCCGAATTCAGTATATAATCTTAGGTTCATTTAAAAAATATTTAGAGAACAGGTCAGCAATCTGAATAATCTATCAATAATTTCACAATCATTTCAAGATATTTTCTATCAATCTCGCTAAAAGAATTTATTTGAGCACTGTCAATATCAAGTACAAAAATCACATTTTTTCCTGAAATACCAGGGATAACAATTTCAGATTTTGAATCAGCACTACAAGCAATATGCCCTGGAAACAAATTAACATCAGGAACCATAACACTAGATTGTTCCTGCCAGGCTTTACCACATACACCTTTGCCAAAGGATATCCTTGTACAAGCTACCGGACCCTGGTAAGGACCAAGTACCAGTTGTTTATCCTTAACAATGTAAAAACCTACCCAGAGATGCCCCAATCCCCATTTTAAAACGGAGGTGACGTTAGCCATATTTGCAATCAGGTCATTTTCATCTTCAATCAATGATTTAATTTGAGGGGCAAGAATTTTGTATTTTTCTTCTAAGGTTCTTGCTTCAGATGGTATGCTTAGTTTCTCAGCCATTTGTATTCTTAAAAAAGAGAATTTCATCGTTAAAGATCTTGCTTTTGCTTAGAAGCGAAGCATAATACAAATCAGGGGCCTTAATACCCTCTCCAAAAGTGTTTTCAGAGACAAATATCCTGGCTTCATCCCAGATATTCTTCGAAATAAAGGAATTTATTAAGTAAGAGCCTCCTTCAATCAATACGGATTGGATTTCCTTTTTATATAGATCCGATATTAAATCTTCTATAAAGTTTTCTTTCTTAAGTTTTATCCAATTAAGGTTATCTTCATTTGCTGATCTTTTACAATTATATATTAATGTAGGTTGTGTTCCATCGAATAAATATGAGTCGCCTGGAACTTTTAAATTTGGATCAACCAAAACCCTTACCTTTGCATGCTCTGCGCCCGGCCAGTCCCTTACATTTAGTTTTGGATTATCGTATAATGCAGTGTTTGCTCCCACCATTATCGCATCTTCCTCTGATCTCCATTTGTGCACCAGCTGCCTCGAATATTCATTGCTGATCCATTTTGAGTCAAAATTTTTCCTGGCGATAAACCGATCTATGGTTTGTGCCCATTTAAGGATTACGTAAGGTCTTTTTTTTGAATGGTAGGTAAAAAATCTTTTGTTTAAAGTTGATCCCTCTTCTTCATTTAAGCCAACATTAACCTTTATAGAGGCTTTTTTCATTTTTTGGATTCCCTTGCCCGATACAAGAGGATTAATATCCAGATTTGAAATATAAACATTTTTAACCCCAAGGCTTATTAATAAATCAGAACAAGGTGGGGTTTTCCCATAGTGTGAACAAGGTTCCAGTGTAACATATACATCACTTCCTTTAATATTGTCTTTATCAATAATATTGTTTACGGCATTCACCTCGGCATGAGGGCCACCACATTTCTGATGCCATCCCTCTCCAATAATTTTTCCATCCTTTACAATTACACAACCAACCATTGGATTTGGGCTGACATTACCTAAGCCAAGGTAAGCCAATTCAAGTGCCCTATCCATATATTTCTTTTCCACAATCCTGATTATTACAATGAAATGCTCCGGAGGTTTAAAAATTAATCCAAAACTATTACCTTTTTATCATCAAAGAAAAATAATAATTGTTTTAATTGGATCATGTTTGAAGACAAGTCCTATACTGGTAGAGAAATCTATCAAATACTTTCAGATTTTCTGAAACCTGCCTGGGAAGAGGAGGCTTATGCTTTGTCGAAATACCTTCTCACGGAGGTGCTGGACCATCAGTGGTTGGAAATGATATCTTCTCCTTCCATTAAAATTGGGAAAGAAACGGCTGACAGAATAGAAAAAATATCTGAAAGGCTTATAAACATGGAACCTATTCAGTATATACTTGGATATACCTACTTTCTTGACAGGAAATTCAAAGTTTCACCAGATGTACTCATCCCAAGGCCTGAAACCGAAGAAATGGTAAATATTATTATCAATAAAAATAAAATTCAATATCCGATAATACTTGATATTGGAACTGGATCCGGTTGTATCGGCATTTCTCTTGCACTTCAATTAGGAACCCAAACATTTACAGGAATTGATGTCGATCATTTAGCCCTTAAAGTTGCTGAATCAAATGCCAGGGAATATGATGTTGGAATGAATAGTGTGAGACTGGATGTTCTTAAAAATACTCCTCCTTTATCCGGATATGATATTGTAGCAAGCAATCCTCCATATGTTAAACCATCAGAAAAAAAATTCATGAAGAAAAATGTACTGGATCATGAGCCCTCTCAGGCCTTATTTGTTCCTGAAGAAGATCCTTTAATTTTTTATAGAAAGATAATATCAGATTCATTAGATATTTTGAATCCGGAAGGAATGCTTTTCTTTGAAATAAATGAATTATATGGGGATGAAATAAAGCAGCTTTTAAAAAATTCGAATTATAGGGATGTTAGGGTAGGTCAGGATATTCACGGAAAAGACCGTTTTGCATACGCGAAAAAATAAACTTTCAATCTTTATCATTCATAAAGTCAATTTCCCATATAATAGAATATTTTGCTTTATCCGTTTCTTCAATATTAGGAATCATATCTGTTGTATATGGGCCACCGGGTTCATCTATGAATAGAGGTACTTTACCAAGAAGATCATTAGAACTTAGAAAATCATAGTCCCATACCTCCAGATCAAGTTGGGTGTCAGGTAAAAGGTTGTAGATATTTACATTAATTTCAGTAGAACCCTGTTTTACAGATTTATAGGTATTATTTACTGGCCAGATTTTCTCTTCTTTTACAACAAGATATAGTTCATCAAAACCTAATTCATCGGTGAATGAAACAATTCAGTTGCAGAATTTTAATAAAAAGTTTTCTCTCATTAACCATCAATTCTAAAAAATGTGATAATATTATATCTTAAAAGTATTAAAAAATCCAAAAATCTACGAAAATGAAGAGGACTATTATTTTATTCTCAATGATATTGCTTGGGAATTTTGCATTCAGCCAGGATGATTTAATTGATGAAAACGATTCAACACTAGGTTGGAATATAAAAGGAAAGGTTGGATTGGGTTTTAGTCAGGTTGCTTTATCGAATTGGGTAGCCGGGGGTGAAAATTCTTTTTCCGGTACGGTATATTTAAGAATGGCAGCAATATACAAAAAAGATAAAAACAATTGGTCGAACTATCTTACCACAATATATGGTTTGCAAAAGCAGGGCAGTAACGATATTCAGAAAAATGAAGATAACATTGAGATCATTTCAAAATATGGTCGTCAGATATCAGATAAATGGTATTATGCGGTTAATCTGAATCTGAGAACTCAATACTCTCCAGGTTATGCATCGGTTGAGGATTCTTTAAAAATATCGGATTTTTTCGCCCCGGGCTATTTAAACCTGGCAACCGGTTTAGATTTCAAACCAAATGACAATTTCAGTCTGCTGCTTGCTCCTGTGAGCGGAAAATTCACTTTTGTTATGGATGATTATTTGTCATCAATCGGCCAATACGGTGTTGACCCGGGTCAAAAAACAAGAGCTGAGTTCGGAGGGACTTTACAGATGATCTATACTAAAGAAAATATAATAAAAAACGTCACCTTAACAACTAATCTTGACTTGTTTTCAAATTATTTTGAGAATCCGGAAAAGATAGATGTTAACTGGCAATTGTACATCGATTTTAAGGTAAATGATTTTCTGGCTCTCAACCTGACTACCCATTTGATATATGATTATGATGTAAAATTTCCTGAAATGCAAGATGGTCAGGAAGTCTTAGTGGATAAAGTTCAGTTTAAAGAAGCATTTACTTTTGGACTTGCCTTTACCTTTGATGCCAAATAGGAATAATCCATTTTACAATAAACTGTATTCCTAAATAATAGCTCTGGCTTATTATCTGTTCCGACAACATATTCATACTGTCAATCTTATTTGGTATCCACTGTATTTACGCAGATTTATAACCCGGTTATCAGACATAATCAGATATTGCCCACGTATACCTATCAATTGACCATGAAAAGATGGTTCCTTGTCAAGGTTAATGCTCTTTATTTTATCAGGATATCCCAGTACTGGATATTCAAATGTTAAAATTTCGTTATCCTCAGGAAGGAAGAATTCCTTGAATTCAGGAGGTAGTAATTCAGAGATCCGTAATTTTTCAAGAAACAAGATCAGCCGAATGATCCATTTCATTTTTCAAGCATTTTTTGCCAGTTCGTTTTATCACTCAGATGGTTTTTCAAATTGGATTCGATTAATCCTGCAATCTGCCTGTAAGGGAGTGTGAGCAAATTTAATTGCTTTCCAGGCTCCCTGGTCAATCCACCGGGTTGGTATCTGATCTGTTCGGGTAACACCTACTTTTATCGCACTGGTCAGTGCAATGTATACAATATGCGGTTGGTCATGGTGTTCCTTCTCCCATTCCGGATCCCTGCCTTTACCTTCATGGGCCATGCATAATTCGGGCCTGATAATACATTCGGAATTCAGGGGTGATTTCATAAAACAAGGGTAACAAAATCCTTGTCCGAATGCTTTTTTTATGTTTCTTCCACATGCCACACAGTTAATGGTTCCGGTAAATTGGAATCTGATCTCTTGATCTATCAAAGAATTCATCAGCACCTCATCTTCGCCCAGCTTGAGAAAATACTTCACGGGGGATGTATATTCAGTACGCATCTTGGATAAATTATCCTGCCATTCCATAGTATCAATAATATTTTATGTAAATAGTAAATCCTAAATTACCAATATTCTTCTAATTATTTAGAGAGTAAACTGTTATTCAATTCCTTGATCAAGACAATTCCACACTTCATAAAATATAATTAACATATTTATACATAATATAATAATAAGATAATATCGAAAATTAATTCCTGGCGTTTTCAGGAAGTATCATTGTGGAAACAAAATGCCATGTACAAAGCGAAACCAGTATTCCACTCAGGACAGGCTATGGTCCAGCTATCCAGACTACCCAATAATCAGTATGATTTTCTTTCAAGGAATATTCCAACTACTAGTATGATCAATGTTAGTGTTGAAGAAGAAGAAATGGAATTATGCATAAATTATGAACATTATGAGTATTGTATTCAACTTCTTTATGCTGAAAATTATGAATCCTATTTCGATAGCCAAATTTAGTTAAGAACAATCCCCCTGTTTCTTGCTTTTCAAAACATAAACTCCCAATTTTATTTCAAGTTTCACTTAATAAATTTTATTATGAAAATAGGAGTTTTACTATCCGGAAATGGTGTGTTTGATGGATCAGAGATCCATGAATCAGTTTTCACCCTTTTAGCTATAGACGAGAATAATGCTGAAGCTGTATGCTTTGCCCCGGATATAGATCAGCATCATGTACTAAATCATATTACGGGCGATGAAATGGAAGAATCCAGAAATGTGCTGATTGAATCAGCAAGAATTGCCCGTGGAAACATAAAGGATCTTAAAGAGATCTCTGCTGAAGATATCGATGCTCTTATACTACCGGGAGGGTTTGGAGCTGCAAAAAACCTTACTAAATGGGCTTTTGAAGGACCGGATGGGGAGATACTACCTGATGTAAAACGGATAATCAATGAAATGGTCCAGCATGGAAAACCTGTTTGTGGTTTATGTATGGGCCCTACGGTAATTGCAAAAGCGCTTGAAGGATCAGGTGTTAAAGCTTCTCTAACTGTTGGATCAACAGAAGCAGCTTCTCCCTATGAAATAGATGCTATAAGTGCAGGGATGGAGAAAACCGGTGCGAATGCAATAATGAAAGAGGTAACAGAAATAATGGTTGATGAATCTAATAAGATCGTAACAGCACCTTGTTATATGATGGAAGCCACGATTTCACAGATCCGGAATAACATAAAAATGGCAGTTGATCAAACTATTAGAGTTGATATAAATCGTAGTAAAAGATCTTGTAGAATAAGAGCCATATAATTTCATAATAAATTAGAATTCATTGAAACTACCTGTTCCAATTATTTATGAGGACAATCATCTTCTGGTTGTAAACAAACCTGCCGGAATCCTGGTTCAGAGTGACCGGACAGGGGATGAAAGCCTACTCGAGATGATGAAAGAGTATATTAAGGTTACTTATAATAAACCAGGGAATGTATTCCTTGGATTACCTCATCGACTTGACCGGCCAGTTAGCGGTGTTGTTGTCCTGGCCAAAACCTCAAAAGCACTTGAAAGGATTAATGAGCAGTTCAGGCAGAAATCAGTTGATAAAATTTACTGGGCCCTGACGCATTCTTCTCCACCGGAAATGGAGGGTAAATTAACTAACTGGCTTATTAAAGACCATAAAAGAAATTTAGTATCTGTTGCAAAAAAACAGAAAAAAGATGCAGTAAATGCAGAATTGGAATATCAGGTAATAGGTAAGATATCAGATGAGCATTTAGTGGAAATTAAATTGATCACAGGACGATTTCACCAGATCAGAGTCCAGCTAAAATCTGTTGGATGTCCAATAGTAGGAGATGTAAAATATGGTTTTGGAAAGCCAAACCGCGATGGTTCAATATGTTTACATGCCAGAAGGATCCAGTTGGTACATCCTGTAAAAAAGGAACCTGTTATATTTGAAGCTGATCTCCCTGAAAATAACTGGCATAATTTTCAGTCCTTTTCAGGATAATTATTCTGAAGAGGAAAACAGGTTATGCAAATTATCCGGCATCAGCCAGAATAGCTTAGTTCAATTTCTGATTTTCGATGAAAAAGAAAATACCAACTATTAATATATTCTTTTTCCTTCATGAAGCAGTGGTTTCCCGGCAATAGACTGTAATTACAGAATTCTGAATTTATTTTAAAGTGTAACGGACACCAGCATAAATGTTACGTCCGAATATTGGTCCCCAGGCCATGGAAGCATCGAAATACGGACCAAATGGATCCTCAGAAGCAAGAATCGGGTCTTTTTGTGTATAATTCAACAGGTTTTCAACCCCTACATAAACATTGAGCTTTTCCAGCCAGGTCTTGCTCACCTGTAGATTCATAACTGGAAACGCTGGTGAATATTCTGAAAGCTGGTAGGGTTCCGGATTGCTGTAAGTATCGGGTATTCTTTTCTTTCCCTGCCAGTTAAGTGTATAATCAATCTTCCAGTATTTTCGAGATTCATAGGCAAGGTTTACAAAAAACCTGTGCTTGCTGAGAAGCGGTTTCAGTCTTAAATCATCATCATATGTGGTTTTGACATCGAACCACCGATAGGCTAATCGAACATCCAGTCGCTTAACCAGTTCGTAATCGACCTGGCCCTGAAAACTGTTGCTATATGATTGTCCCTTCAAGTTGTAAAATACAACCTGTTGAGGATTCCGATCCAGATCAACAACTATTTGATTTTCAAAATTGGTTCTGTAAAAATCAAAACTGAAAAATCCATCCCTGTATCCCAGTTCGAACTCATGGGTAAAATTGATCCCATAGTTCCAGGCAATCTCTGGTTTAAGACCATAAGGATAATTGTTTTCTTCGCCTTCAATAATGAACTGCCTTGAGCTGGAAAGATAACCGCTGTTCTCGGAAATAATATTTGCAGTTCGCTGACCCCTCCCAGCAGATAAACGAATCACATCCTGGTCGGAAAGTGCATATCGAACATGCAATCTTGGTGTTACGAAGGTACCGAACAGGTTATGGTGATCAATTCTTAAACCAGCAACCGTAGTGAATCTATCAAGATGATTATAGGTATATTCAAAGAATGCACCCGGCACGATCTCTTTTCTGTTATGTTGTTCTTCACCAAGCAATTCTTTATAATCATCATACTGAATGCTTACCCCTGTCAGGATCTTGTGGTTGGTATTTGAGATCATACTCTGGTACAACACATTACCGTATAAACTGTTCTGAGAAGCATCGTATCTTGTAAGTCCAAAGTAAGAATCCTGGTCATGAACGGCTCCGGAAACCTGTATTCCAAAACTTTGCCATGGTTTTGCGATATTAACTTTCCCAATTTTAGCCCAACCTTCAAGCCGGTTTATCCCAAGATCCATCCCCCAGGAATTGGTTGTCCCTTTATCTGTATCCGGATCATACTCCAATTCTCCACCGGTTTTTCTTATCCAAGTCCCTTTGATTCCGGCTTCGAAATGAAGGCCATTTTCTTTTCTCAATTCCCAGCGGTTAAGCAATACACCCTGTTTAGATAGCGGCATATCCATGAATCCATCTTCATTTCTATCATGCTTGATCCTGTTCATACTTCCATGAAGCAGGACAGCTGATTTTAAATTTTCAGTTACATCGATCCGAACATTCGCATTGGTTTCAAATCTGCCTCCCTGGTTTACATAACCATTTAATAACAGGCGGTCCATATATTCTGGTTTTTGTAAGTTGACGTTTATCTGTCCGGCGATACTCTCAAATCCATTGATTACCGAACCGGTTCCTTTGATCACATGGATGCTTTCAATCCATGATCCGGGAATAAACGTGAGTCCGTAAACAGAAGATAAACCCCGGATATCGGGCATATTTTCCCTGGTGATCTGAATATTAGGGCCAGCTAGCCCCAGCATCTGAATTTGTCTTGTTCCTGTTACAGCATCTGTAAAGGAAACATCCACGGATGGATTGGTTTCAAAACTTTCACTCAGGTTACAACAGGCGGCCTTCAATAATTCCTTGCCTGAAACCACTTCTACTTTTCGGGAGTCAAGATAGTCTATCTCCGTGCTTTTTTGGCGATAGACTATTTCAACATCATCCAGGGTTTCTGTTCCGCTAAGGATTATCCTGATCTGGCTGGAACCTGTTACCTGGATTGTATCAGGGCTGTATCCAATAAAACTCGCTATAAGATAATCCTTTCCATCAGGACGTTTTATTTTAAAGTATCCATTTTCGTCTGCAGTGGTACCCACTTGTGTGTCGAGCCAGTACACATTGGCCCCCAGCAAAGGATGCTCATGTCCTTCAGCATTCATTCCCTTAATATACCCATCTATATAGTCATCCTCCTGGGCCAGGATTGGTGTGGTAAATAAGACTAAAGCACATAAAAACCAAAATAATCGCATCACATTAGTGTTTATGCGCACCGTCATCGTATTGGCAGCACAATGGAAGCTTTTTATATGTAGTTTCTTTTGCTTTTACTTTATCAGTGCTATGTCCAAGTTCTGCAATGGCTTTATGGATATCTATTAATTCCACTTTTTCGGGATTATAAGTGACAGTGATCATTTCTGTTTCTTTATCCCATTCTGCTTTTTTAACGCCTTTGATCAGGGCGCCATTTTCAATACGGTCTTTGCACATGCTACATACACCTTCCACTTTAAATTCAGCAGTTTCTACATCTCCTGACAAGGAATATACATCAGCAGGAAGGATGAAGGTGATTAGAAATAATGTTAAGTATATTGATTTGATAATAGATTTCATATGAATAAGTTTTTAATTGTACATAATCATTTAACTGAACCAATTTTTTGGTTCACAATCATTAGTAACAATTAAAAATTATCCGTAGAAGGTAAAATTAGAATGCTTTAACCAGATTGGAATCTTTTCAGGAGGAGGAGAATTGCAAATTTTCAATGCAACCCTTTCATGGTCTTCATGATCAATGGATCTAATGGTACCAATCTCTATGATTTCAAGTAATGGGGCTTTAAAAACAGTATTATCTGACTGAACCAATTGGTCATCAGGGCTGAACTGGAAGATCATCTGCTCATTGCCGCAACAGCCCATATCCATACTGGTATTTCCACAGCAGCAATTATCGGCAATTGGAATAATAGAAACCGATTCTATTTCCCCAAGGCAATAATGGATGTTCATTGTAAATCCTGCTGTAAGCAGAAAATACATGGTAGAAAATAATATCGCAGAAATACGCTTCATTGTCTGTTATATTACGCAAAGATACAACAATTGTTGTTTAAGAACATCGATATTGGTCATTACAATATGATTGAAGAAGAACATCTTCAAGTGATAGTATACCTCAGGGTATAATATTTAAACTAAGGATTAAAATATATCCTATCCATCTCAGCCCAGCTTGTAAATCCATCCAAAGGGATTTGCATTGAATCGCAAACCTCCAGCCACGCCTTGTTTCTGGGTTCCAGAGCCAATTTATTCATATCATCCTCAAAATCCGAACCAGTATATTCATAATAGCCGAATTCGTAATAATTTCCATCATCCAGTTTAATGAGAAAAATAGAAAAGTTTCGCATGTTATATTTTATTAACAGATCCCGTACACCTTCATAATCATCTGCGTGTAATTTCTTGTATTCTTCTATCATGTCTTCCCTTAAGCGGATCACCATCCCTACCCGCTTAATGTTTTCATTCCCTTCGGAAATACGATCTTTTTTCTGATCTAAAGATGAATCTGAAGAGTTACAACTGTTTAACCAGAGTATGGAAGCTGTTAAAATGGAAAAAATTACAAAATTCTTCATAGTCTATTGTATTTAATTTGGATCATTTGGCTATCGATATAAAAATTACAATTCATTCTTACCACGGAATTTAATACTCCCTTTCGGTTAATAAAAAAAAAGCAATAATTTAATTGTGAACACAAGCATTATTCGTTGAGATTTCAATTATAGATCTTTCAATGATCTTTTTTATTTGCTTGGGGTCGTCACTCTTTGTATTTTATTCAGCAAGCAGATAAAACCCACCAGTGATAATTATTTCTTAGCTGACCTCGGTCTCACATAGCCAATCATTGCAGGGCCCATTCAAAAAATAACAGATATTCGAATTTTCTCAACACTTTTATTAGCGCTGAATATTTTTTAAAATAGATAGTAATTTTATATCGAAGGAGGCGCTACGAATAATGGTTACAATGGTAACTATTCAAAGGTTGGAACTCAAGTATTCATGAATGTGGGCGGATTTTCCTGGACTGGTAATTATGATGGCGAGGAATTCAAAGTCACTGATGATGAGACGCCCATTTATCCTGGATTTTACAAGGAGGAAAATAAAGTATAACCGTGCTTGGTGATCGACAGGAACTTGATTGGGTAATGACCAAGACCGATCTTGCAATAAAAACTCCTGAGAAACAGGGGAAATATGCTTATGTATTTAAGATAGAATGATACCATCACCCAAAATTAGATTCGTTAATTGTTTTAATTGTTCAAATCATTATAAAGTCTTAAATCACCTTGTAACAGGCAGGTTTAAAAAAAACATCATCCAACATAAACGAAATTCGGTATCTGCTTTGGTTCTGGGAATTAAAAATTCTTCAATAAAATTTTCATATTGATCTTTTAATATATTTTTATGCATTGGAAGATATTCAGGAAATACAATTGTAATGGATCAGATAATTTCAATTTATTTATTTCTAACTAGTAGATTTGTGAGCTATAGCTCTTAACTAATTAATGAATCTGAAGCAACATTTAAATTTTGGAAATCGAATCAGGAATTATTTGATATTCATCCTGGTTCTGATATCTCCTGCCTGCAACCTTCTCTTTGATTCCAATGAACAGTTCAAATTATTAAAATCTAAAAATACAGGTATTGACTTCAACAATGCCCTGGACGAAAGCCACATTATGAACATTATCACCTATCCTGACTTTTACAGTGGAGGAGGTGTTTCCATAGGCGATGTTGACAATGACGGACTTCCTGATGTATTTTTTACCGGGAACCAGGTCAGCCCAAGATTATATAAAAATTTGGGAGATCTGAAATTTAAAGATATTACTGAAGAGTCGAAACTGGGAGAAATGCCCGATGGCTGGTATACAGGAACCTCAATGGTGGATCTTAAATGCTGATGGCTGGCTGGATATTTATGTATGCAGGTCTGGAATTGCAGCTCCGGAAGACAGGGCTAACCTATTATATATAAATAACCGGGATGGTACATTTCTGGAAATGGCAGAAGAATATGGGCTCGACAACCAGGGCTATGGTGTAAATGCATATTTTTTCGATTATGATAAAGATGGCGATATTGATGTGTATATGGCCAATCAAACATCGGCCAGATTGAACAGTGCGGATGCTGCCAGGTTAAGAAATGTGTCCGATCCCTATTCAGGGGACAAGCTTTATGAAAACATGGGTGATGTGTTTAAAGATGTAACCGAAAAATGCGGACTTTATAGCTCCCAAATAGGATTTGTACATGGAGTTGCTGTTGGCGACATAAACAATGATGGATGGGACGACATATTCGTAAGCAATGATTTTTTTGAATATGATTATTTATATATCAATAATGGAGATAAAACGTTTTCGGAAAAAATTAAGGAGGCAACAAAGCACATTTCCCATTTTTCCATGGGTAATGATCTGGGGGATTTTAATAATGATGGTCTGCTTGATTTAATTGTACTGGATATGGTGGCTGAAGATAACAGGAGGCTGTATATGAATACGGGAGGGAATGATCAGCAACGATTTGACCGAACCGTACAGTATGGTTTGCATTACCAGTACATGTTCAATGTATTGCACCTGAACAATGGGAACGAAACCTTTAGCGAAATTGGAATGCTGGCCGGAATATCAAGGACTGATTGGAGTTGGGCTCCATTATTTGCCGACTTTGACAATGATGGATTCAAAGACCTTTATGTGACCAATGGTATAAGGAAAGATATCAGGAATATCGATTGGGCTTATAGTTATAGAAACCTGACCCAATTTTCAAATTTTACTGATTTTGAAGCCTCCCAGTGGGATTATCTATTAAACGCTCTTCCTTTTGAACCTATCACCAATTACATGTTCCGGAACAATGGTGATCTCAGTTTCTCAAAAGTGATGAAAGAGTGGGGAATGGATCAGAAATCATATTCTAACGGGGTGGCCTATGGAGACCTGGACCTGGATGGTGACCTCGACCTGGTGGTCAACAATGTGGATGAGGAAGCCTTTGTATATGAAAATAAAGATAAAGATTCGAATTATTTACAAATCAAATTAGAGGGAAATGGGGACAATACTATGGCCCTGGGAACAAAAGTATGGATTTATCATGGAGATAAAACACAGTATCAACAGCATTACATCGCCAGGGGATATCGGTCAAGCATGGATCCTATAATGCATTTCGGTCTGGGGACAGATACACTAATTAATAGAATTGAAATCGTTTGGCCTGATGGTAGAATGACGGAACTGAGAGACATTGGATCAAACCAGGTTTTATCACTTAAGGCATCCGATTCCGCTGGAGAAGGATCAAGCCACATAGAGAAGCCTCGATCATTATTTTGAAGATGTAACTGATCAATCCGGTCTATCCGCCCGTCATCAGGAAAATGAAACAATTGATTTTATTACCCATCCAATGCTACCACATGATATCACGTACACTTGGGCCACCCCTTGCTGTGGCCGACGTTAATGAAGACGGCCTGGATGATTTTTATTTAGGGGGATCATACCGGTTTAAGGGTCAGCTTTTTATTCAAGAGGAAGAAGGAACTTTTGATATTCATCAACCGGATCTGTTTATTGGGGATGAGCAATATGAGGATACGGGGGCTACTTTTTTTGATATTGATGGAGATGGTGATCTTGATCTATACCTTGTAAGTGGGAGTGATGAAAACAGGCAGGAAAATTTTAAATTAAATGACCGGCTGTATATAAACAATGGGGATGGCTCTTTTGTGAAGAATGAATCCCTGATCCCGGCTATAGAATACAGCGGTTCTGTAGCTAAACCTGCTGATTTTGACGGCGATGGAGATCTTGATCTTTTTCTGGGAGGAAGATTGATCCCGGGCAATTATCCACAATCACCTGACAGCTATTTATTGAGAAATACCAATGGGAAACTTGAGGATGTCACCACCGAATATTCTCCGGCATTAAAAGCCCTGGGAATGGTGACTGATGCTTCATGGTCTGATTACGATGTGGACGGAGATCTTGACCTAATCATTGTTGGTGAATGGATGCCGGTGACCATTTTTGCAAATGAAAATGGAATGCTTAAAAAACAGGAAAATAAATCTAACGGATTGGAGTTTTCATCCGGTTGGTGGTGGTGTATGGAAACTATGGACATAGACAATGATGGCGATCCAGATTATGTGCTGGGAAACATAGGGCACAACTATAAATTCAGACCTTCAGAACATGAACCCATAGAAGTGTATATCAATGATTTTAATGATAATGACCAGGAAGATTTTGTAATCGGGTATCATCAGGATGATAAAATCTTTCCTACAGTTGACAGGAACCGGACACTTAAGCTTAATCGCTATTTGAAAAGCAGGATTCCTTCAAACGATTTGTATGCCCTGCTCACAGTGGAAGACATCTACGGAAAAGAGAAAATTCATTCGGCTGTTAATAAAAAGATCTATACCCATTCCTCAGGTATGCTTGAAAATAAGGGTAATGGAATTTTTGAATTTAATAGGTTTGACCAACAAGCTCAAATATCCGTTACAAATTCCATCGTTATTGAAGATTTTAACCAGGATGGTTTTTCAGATCTTATATTAGCGGGGAATATGCATGCAATAGAAGCCGAAACAATTCGAATGGATGCAGGCATAGGTATCATTAATGATAAATGATAAAATAGGAAATTTTAAGAGCGTCCCATATCATAAAAGTGGATTAAATCTGGATAGGGATGTTCGTGATCTGGATGATATTGAAAACGGCTGGAGATCCTCTGATTATTTGTTCAAAAAACAATGGTTTTGTACAGTTAATAAGATATTCAAATAATCGCTGAAAGCAGACTTATGGCGGATACTTTTTAGTTTCACATCATAGCATCAAAATAGAACTATTTCTTAGATGTACCTATTTTAGACGAGTTTTCATATTTCATGAATAATTCTTTGTAATGATATGATATTTTGCACACCTGACTATTGCAATTATCATAATCTTAAGATTGTTTTAAATAGTTAAGTTGATTTGAAACTGAAATGATAATTACAATAAAAAATGAACCTAATCGGAATAATGAAAAGAACAATTATGGAATATTTTAAATTGAATTTTAGAATTGGGCATCATTAATCCTTTTTGGAATACTTTTTTTGTTAATAAAATGACAGATCCATTGAAAATAATGAATATTTTTATATTTAAAATGTCATCATGACAATTATCAAAAGTTTGCAATATTTTTATTTGAATATTTTAAAATAAAAAATTACCTTGAAATTTCTAAGAACCAGAATCAAACTTTTTTGATATTTTGAATTGTTTAATGCCAAAATAAATATTTTTTCTATTACAAAAACTAAATGCCTATGAAAAACAGATTTAAATGGATTACACAGCACAAGTACTTTATTAATACAACCTAATACGGTTTGTTCAATTCATTTCAATTAAGAAATTAAATTGTTTAATCTCAACACAAAAATTATGACGTTAAAATTACTAAACAGGCTAATACTGCTATCAAGGCCACCGGTAATTGCTTTAAGTTTATTACTGGTTGTTTTATTAGCTGTAAATGCTCATGCACAAATTACTGTGAAGGGAACAGTGACAGACAGCGAAAATTATTCCGGGCTTCCTGGTGTAAATGTTGTTATAAGTGGGACTGCTATAGGCACAATTACCGACATCGATGGGAATTATGTCTTGGAAGTTCCGGATGGAGAGGCTGTTCTGGTATTCAGTTCAGTAGGATATTCTACTTTTGAAACGAAGGTAGGGTCCAGAACTGTTATTGATATCCCGATGATTGCGGAAACCACAGCCCTTGATGAAATTGTGGTGGTAGGGTATGGTACCCAGCAGAAAATAACTGTGACTGGTGCCGTTGTAGATGTAAAAGGGACAGAGCTGGTGAAATCTCCCGCCATTGACATGACCAACTCACTGGCAGGACGAATGGCCGGTGTTCAGGTGGTTCAGAGTGATGCAGAACCAGGGCTGGATGCTGCTGAAATAAGAATTAGGGGTAGTAATACCATGGGAGATACACGGCCACTGATCGTGATCGATGGTATTCCTGACAGAGATGGAGGATTTGGTCGTTTAAATCCACAGGACATTGAGTCAATTTCCGTATTGAAAGATGCATCTGCAGCTATTTATGGTGCAAGGGCTGCAAACGGTGCCATCATTGTCACGACCAAAAGAGGTACGACTGGCAAACCAACGGTTAACTTTGATTTTAACCAGGGATGGGCACAACCAGTTGTGATTCCTGAAATGTCGAATGCTGTTGAATACGGCAACATGATCAATGAGCAGCCCATTTATAACTCAATTCCAGTTAATGAATGGGGAGCTGCCTGGGAAAGTATCCAGAATACTGGTGTTTATCAATCACCGACACCTGGTATTACCTCATTAAGTGCAACCTATTCACCTGAGGATATGCGTCAATTCGCTGACGGATCAGATCCTTGGGGACACCCGGATACGGATTGGTTTGGTGATGCATTTCAGAAGTGGGCTCCACAAAGCAGGTATGATGTGCAATTATCAGGAGGGGCGCAGAAAGTGCGATATTTTGCTTCAGTAGGTTACCTGAACCAGGATTCCTATTATAATAATTCCGCCACATTTTACAAGCAATATTCTGCAAGGATCAACCTGGATGCCGATATAAGTGACTATTTTAAAATTGATCTTGGTTTGATGGGACGCAGGGAAGACAGGAACTTTGCCACACAGGGCAGGGGTGCCATCTTCCGCATGTTAATGCGTGGACGTCCAACTGAACCTGAGATATGGCCAACTGGCGAACCAGGCCCTGATATTGAAAACGGACAGAACCCGATTGTGGTTACAACAAATCAGACAGGATATGATCGCCAGCCAACAGACTATTTCCAGAGTAATGGTAAACTGACCATCTCTCAGCCATGGGTAGACGGATTAAGACTTGAATTGAGCGGTGCGATTGATTATCGGTCAGGTACCCGAAAATTATGGCAGGTACCATGGGAATTGTATTACATGGTAGGCCGCAATCCGGACAATACGGGCATATTGGAACCATCTGTTCGATCCAGCTATTCAGATCCACGCTTACAGCAGGAATTTGAAAACGCATTAAATACAAACCTTACAGCTAACTTAATCTATGATCATACCTTTGGAGATCATAGGATAAATGCTTTGCTGGGGGTTCAGAAAGAACAATTCGAGGGAAGTGATTTCCTGGCCTATAGAAGAAATTATATTTCCGGCGCGGTTGACCAGCTTTTTGCTGGTGGTTCAGACCTGCAAAATACCGGAGGTAGTGCCTATAACAGAGCCCGGTTAGGATATTACGGAAGAGCTCAGTACGACTACAAACAGAAATACCTTGTAGAATTCATTTTCAGATACGATGGTTCTTATATCTTTCCTGAAAATGATAGATTTGGATTCTTCCCTGGTATATTAGCCGGTTGGAACATCTCCAATGAGAATTTCTTTGATGTAAGCTGGGTCGATTACTTGAAAGTAAGATCATCTTATGGTACCATGGGTAATGATGTGGTTGTATTTGATGATGTCCTACAGGAATATGCATTCCTTTCGACTTATGCTTTTGGAGAATATCCCATCAATAATGCCGTTCAGACTACATTATATGAAACTGTACTCGCTAATCCTAATTTTACATGGGAGAGGGCCCGTAATTTTAATGTGGGTTTAGATGCTACTTTATTTAACAACAGCTTTGACATAACCCTTGAATATTTCTATAATAAAAGGGATAATATCCTTATCCAGGAGACTGGTTCTACACCTGCCTCTTCAGGTATAGCTGATCTCTTGCCTCCGGTCAATGGTGGCCAGGTTGATAATTCTGGATTTGAATTCAGTTTCCTGTATAGCAACAATAAATCCGCTGTACGCTGGAATGTGGGGGTTAATGGAGGATATGCAAAGAACAAAGTTGTTTTCATGGACGAAATACCCGGAGCACCGGAATATCAATGGCAGGAGGGGAAACCTATCGATGCATACCTGGTATACCAATCTGATGGTGCATTCAGGGATCTTGAAGAGATCGCAGCCAACACATTGGATTACAGTGGAGTGACTTCCGAACTCAAACCTGGGGATATGAAATTTAAGGATGTGGATGGAAATGGCATTATAAATGGTGATGACCAGGTCCGAATAGACAATAGTATTGATCCTACATGGAACTATGGAGCTACATTTAATCTGTCCTGGAAAGGATTTGATTTTTCATTGTTATTCCAGGGGGCTGCCGGTAATATGCTGCGTATCTATACCGAATCAGGAGATATCGGAAATTATCTGAAGTATGTACATGATAACCGATGGACCATCGATAATCCAAGCAGTGAACATCCAAGAATTGCCAGTCGTGGGAACACCTATTATACAGATGGTGGTTATGGAAATAATACATATTATTTATTTAGTATGAATTATATTCGTTTGAAAAACATGGAGATTGGATATAGTATTCCTATGGGCAGTCAAAATGTTCTGCAAAGGGCCAGGGTATATCTTAGAGGATTTAACGTAGCCACCATTGCTGCTAATAATATCTATGATCCTGAAAGTGACAATTCAGCCGGGACCAATTATCCTCAGGCCAGAATTATAAGTTTAGGTGCTAGTCTAACATTCTAAAAATATATAGTTATGAAAAGAAAATTAATTATACTGGGAATATTTTTAGTATCGATATTTGTTCATGTATCTTGTAATAAGGACTTTCTGAATACCGAACCACTGGATAAGGTGGCCAGTAGTGCCACCTGGGCAGATGGACCGCTTTCAGAAGCATTTATATACAACATCTACTCATATTTGTACTATGCCGGATTTCATGAGGAGGTGCTGGCGTCTCTAAGCGATGAAGCCATGTTTACCCATGGAAGGTCATATAAGATCACTACAGAGGGTACCGAAACGCCATCGAATATGGGGTGGTTCAATGATACCTTCAGTTGGGGTAATATGTGGGAAGCCATCCGGCAGGCCAATGTGGCACTTACAGGAACTTCCTGAATCTACTTTCGATGACGATGTTCTTCGGAATCGCTTAATTGCAGAAGCTCATTTTCTTAGAGCTTACTATTATCATCAGTTGTTAAGGCATTGGGGTGGAATTCCTATTATTGACACTCCTTATGGCCTTGATGATGAGTATAGTATTGAAAGAAGCAGTTTTGCTGATTGTATCAATTTCATAGTAAGCGATCTTGATAATGCTGCGACTATGCTGGATGGTGTTGAGGAAACACCTGGCCGGGCATCACGTGTTGCAGCCCTTGCGCTTAAATCAAGGGTGTTATTATATGCTGCAAGTGATTTGCACGATGCTGCAACTGCCCAATCCAATTCTTCATTACTGGCAGGTTATGGAGATATAGATTTGGTTGCATATACCGGCGGAAGCCAGGATGCCAGATGGGCAGCTGCGAGAGATGCTGCACAAGCTGCATTAAGTGAAGCTACTGGATGGAAACTGGATCTTACTCGCACCTGTTAGCCGTGAAGAGGGAATAGCCAATTATGTTTCCCTTTATTGTGGAGGACAGAGTGCTGTCGGTGACGCAGGAGCCGCTGTTGAATTGTTATTCCAGCGAACCCATACTGCCCAATATACAGTTGAAAATGACTGGCCGCTGGGAGGTATTAATTTCGGTATTAATAATGGGCCGAATGGGTACCACAACTGGGCAGGTAATACACCTATCCAGCAATTGGTTGACGATTATGAAATGATGGACGGTTCTACTTTTGATTGGAACAATCCGGCGCATGCTGGCGCTCCATATACAGATCGTGATCCAAGGTTCTATGCCATCTATTTTATATGATGGTGCAGACTGGAAACCCCGTCCTTCAGATGTTGCATCTTTCGATCCTGCCAATCAAGTGCAAACCGGATATTATGACGATGGAGCTGGTGGTGTGATCAATGGTATAGACACACGGGATGCTGCACTGGAAAGCTGGAACGGTAGTCGATCACATTATTATGTGCGTAAGTTTATCGATCCGGATCCTGCATTGTCGGATGACTTTTCTTCAGCCCAGACCATACCATGGCCTTTCCTTCGAACAACAGAACTTGTGTTGAATTATGCCGAAGCATTGTATGAAACAGGTGATGAAGAGGGTGCCCGGGAACAACTGAACAGGATTCGATTCAGAGCCGGTATGCCTGCAGTAACGGATTCCGATACCGATCTCTGGAACCGGATCGTTAATGAGCGCAGGATTGAACTGGCGTACGAAGAACACAGGTAGTTCGATTGTAAACGTTGGATGATCGCTCCAACGACAACAGGTAGCGGTATTCAGGATATTAATATTACGGCAACACTTATACCCGGTCAGACACCTCATGATCCTTATCGGTATGATCCGACGGTATATAGTTACGAATATGTACCGGCCAGCAATACTGAAACTGAGGTCCGTACCTGGCATGATAAGATGTATTTCCGTCCTATATCAAGGGATGAAATGAACCGAAATGAACTTTTGGTAAATAATCCCGGATATTCGGAATAATTTTAAGTAATTCTTTGAATAAAAATGAAGGAGGTTGTCTCAGATGAGGCAGCCTCTTTTACTTTTGTGCCAGACCGATATTTAGGTTAATTTGAATAGTTAAACTAATCATTTTGACCTTGGAAACGAGAGAAGGCAGCCTCAGATAGGTTTTATCCATTTCGTAAAAAAGGAATCTCTCAGTCTATTGATTACAATCTTCTGATCTCAATATCAGGCTCTGTATTTCATGGTATTGATTTCTTGTTCTAACTTTACTATCCTTAATCCCCTGTTCAATTTCCTGCGCTCAATCTCCCGTCCTCAGTCTCCTGCTTCCAATCTTCCGTTCTCAATCTTTTTCTTTTAGTCTAATGCTCTCGATCTCCTGCCCTCGACCTCCTGCGCTCAGTCTACTACTCTCGATATCCTGCTCTCAATCTCCTGCCCTCGACCTCCTGTGCTCAGTCTACTACCCTCGATATCCTGCTCTCAATCTCCTGCCCTCGACCTCCTGTGCTCAGTCTACTACCCTCGATATCCTGCTCTCAATCTCCTGCCCTCGACCTCCTGCGCTCAGTCTACTACTCTCGATATCCTGCTCTCAATCTCCTGCCCTCGACCTCCTGCGCTCAGTCTACTACTCTCGATATCCTGCTCTCAATCTCCTGCCCTCGACCTCCTGTGCTCAGTCTACTACCCTCGATATCCTGCTCTCAATCTCCTGCCCTCGACCTCCTGCGCTCAGTCTACTACCCTCGATATCCTGCTCTCAATCTCCTGCCCTCGACCTCCTGTGCTCAGTCTACTACCCTCGATATCCTGCTCTCAATCTCCTGCCCTCGACCTCCTGTGCTCAGTCTACTACCCTCGATATCCTGCTCTCAATCTCCTGCCCTCGACCTCCTGCGCTCAGTCTACTACCCTCGATATCCTGCTCTCAATCTCCTGCCCTCGACCTCCTGCGCTCAGTCTACTACTCTCGATATCCTGCTCTCCATCACCTGATCCTCTATTTCTATACTCCTGATCTCTGCCGCATTTCACTTGCTTATACCTTCCGAAGTTTCAAAACCAAATAATTCCAGGTTCCATCTCATATACTAATCTGTTAAACTGCAAAATTGGTAAGAGGATCCTCTACATAAGATATTTCAAAATCATGTATATTTCTTCAGACACAATTGATTATCTTTCGAGCTCAAATGAAAAGGAAGTTTAATATATTATCCGTTCTATGGCTGGTAGGTCTGCTTCTGATGACTTGTAACACAAAGGATCAGAACCAGGAACCCATATCCCAGTCCCAAACTTTATTTAGACTTCTCCCACCGGAAAAAACGAATGTCACTTTCCAGAACAGGATCATTGAAGGATTAAATACCAACGTATTGATGTATGAATATTTCTACAATGGTGCCGGCGTTGCAGCAGGCGACCTCAATAACGACGGTCTGGAAGACTTGGTCTTTACCAGCAATATGGAATCCAATGCTCTTTACCTGAACATGGGGGATTTTAAATTCAAAGAAGTAGGTGCAACCGCCAATATCCAGGGAAGGCCGGGGCCATGGAAAACAGGTATTACAATGGCTGACGTTAATGGAGATGGTCTGCTGGACCTATATGTTTGTTATTCTGGTAAAATGGCCCCACAAAAAATGGTCAACCAACTGTTCATCAATCAGGGAGTAGGTCAGGACGGTATTCCACGATTTGCAGACCGGACCCGGCAGTATGGCCTGGAATTTCCTACCAATACAACCCATGCTGTATTCTTTGATTTCGACAGGGATGGCGACCTTGATCTTTTTATTTTAAACCATCACCCGGATTCACTTCCCAAGTTAAATGAAGAAGATACCGAAAAGGTCCTTCAAATTGATGACCAGGTGCACGGTGTTCGTTTATTGAGAAATGACAATGGTATATTTAAAGATGTTACAATCTCCGCCGGTTTCATCAGCTCACCCATAACCTATGGTCTGGGAGCCGGTGTGGCAGATATCAACCTGGATGGCTGGACCGACATCTATATATGCAATGACTTTTCCCTTCCTGATTATCTGTATATCAACAATGGTAATGGGACTTTTACAGATCGCTTACAAGAGAAATTAGGCCATACCAGTTATGCATCCATGGGGAATAATGTGGTTGATATTAATAATGACGGACTCCCGGATATTTTTTCATTGGATATGTTACCGGAAGATAACAGAAGGCAGAAACTACTTCTTGCCCCTAATGATTATGATTTCTTCAATTTAAACCTCAAGCTTGGTTTTTATTATCAGTATTTGCGAAGCATGCTACATCTGAATAATGGCAATGGCACTTTTAGCGAAGTAGGACAAATAGCAGGTATTGCAGCCACAGATTGGAGCTGGGCCCCGGTATTTGCAGATTATGATAACGATGGATGGAAAGACCTCATGATCACAAACGGCTATTTAAGGGATTATACAAATATGGACTTTCTAAGGAATATGGACATGTTTGTAAAAAGTAATCCTCAATTGAACCGAAATGATGTGCTCCATCTTGTCAACACCATGCCTGAAACAGAATTGCACAATTATATATTCAAGAATAATAAGAATGCAACCTTTGCAAAAACCAATGCTGAGTGGGGATTAACCGAAGGATCATATAGCAACGGAATGGTATACGTAGACCTTGACAATGATGGGGATCTTGAAATTGTTACAAACAATATCAATAAACCTGCTTTCATTTATGAAAACAAAACCAATGAACTAAGTTCAAATAATTATTTAAAGGTCAGGTTGTTAGGTGCAAGAAAAAACAGGTTCGGACATGGCGCGAAAGTGTATATATATTCCGGGGATCAGCTACAGATGCTGGAACAACAAACTGCCAGAGGTTATCAATCGAGTGTATCCCCATTGTTACATTTTGGACTTGGAGAAATTTCAAATTTAGATTCCGTAAAAGTTATCTGGTTAGGAGGGATGTCAGAAACCATGGTTAATGTATCTTCAAGTCAAACGGTTGAGTTCAAAGAGGAGAATGCGAAAATTAACTATCAAAAACCTTCTCTAGCTAAGGGCCTGTTTTCCGAAATAAGATCTCCAATTAATTTTAAACATTCAACTTTAGAAGTTAATGATTTTAAACGCCAGCCACTCATGCTGAATGCAAAATCATTCGAAGGGCCCTGTATGGCCAAAGCGGATATAAACGGGGACCAATTGGAAGATATTTTCATTGGTGGCGGGCCAGGACAGGCTGGTAAATTGTATATACAGCTGAAATCTGGTTTTAAGGAAATTTCCCCCACTTCCTTTCAGATGGATCGCGCCTGTGATGATGTTGACGCTGTCTTCTTTGATGCAAATAGTGATGGATACCATGATTTATATGTCTGTTCAGGCGGGTATCATAATTATCGCCCCACTGATGTTGCCCTGAATGATCGTTTATATCTCAATGATGGTAAAGGAAATTATACAAAAGCGAACAGCGCCCTTCCGGAAAGGTTAATCAGCAGTGGATGTGTATCAGTAAATGATGTAAATGGTGATGGTTCAATTGATGTTTTTACTGGTGGATTTGTCGTTCCCGGCAGGTATCCCGAAATTCCCTCCAGTGCATTATTGATAAATGATGGTAAAGGAAATTTCAGTGATCAGACGAATAGCATCGCGCCTGGATTGGATAAAATCGGAATGGTTTCAGATGCATCCTGGGCTGACCTGGATGGTGATGGTATTGAAGAATTGATTACGGTTGGACAATGGATGCCGGTATCAATTTTTGGAAAAGATGACGAGATTTTGGTTAACCGAACCAATGATTTCTTTAAGCGTACATATAGCGGCTTCTGGAATACAATCCTGATCGATGATTTTAATAATGATGGGAAGGCTGATTTAATTGCCGGGAACCTAGGAGAGAATTCACAAATAAGGGCGACAGAAAAGGAACCAGCCGACCTGTATTACAAGGATTTTGACAATAATGGCTCAGTCGATCCAGTGATTTGTTTCCACATTCAGGGTGTCAGCTATCCTTATGTCACCAGGAAAGAACTAATTGCCCAGATTCCGAGAATGGGACAGAAGTTTCCTGACTTTAACAGTTATGCAGATGCAACAATACAGGATATTTTCACTGATCAGGAATTAAAAGATGCAGGACATCTTACTGCTAACCACAGCCGAACAACATATTTTGAACAAGATGATGAAGGAAAATTTTATGATAAGGGATTGCCAATTGAAGCACAATATGCACCCGTATTTACCATAAATATATTGGATTATGATCAGGATGGGAACAAAGACCTTCTGCTATGTGGAAATATAAACAATGCAAGGATACGGTTTGGCAAATATGATGCAAACTATGGATTAATGCTCAAGGGTGATGGAAGAGGTGGGTTTCAAACTATTGTTCAATACCGCTCAGGGTTTAAACTGAAAGGGGATATTCGCAGTAGCCTTGTATTGAATGACAAGATCCTGTTTGGAATTAACAATCAGGATATAAAAGCTTACCAACTGAATAGTCACTAGATTCACGCACGAGTAATATAAAGAAAGAATCGAATTTAACATGTCAAACTTTTTTCAGTTTGTGACTAACAATAAACAAAATCCCGACCAATATAAATGGAAAGGTGATAGTCATAATGATCCCAAGACTGATCCATATAGACTCATTCATTTTATAATTCATGTTAAAAATAAAGGGAGTTAATACCAGTCCAATTGTTATGAATATTATTCCACCAATAAATTCCTTATACCATGCAAAGATTAAAATGCCAAGTAAAATTAAAGATGGGATGAGGTGCATAATGAAGGCTCCAAGTTGTTGCCATATAGTAAGACCAGGTTCAAATGCGTCAGCAGCAAACATACTAATGAACAATATGGCAAGGATGCATATTATCCTTGGAAGCCAGTGAAAAAAGGTTTTTGAATTTTTCATGGTTCAGGGAATAATAAATCACCTTATATTATAAAGAACATTTTCCTTAAAAGAATAGTTCATTAGTTGAGAATATGAATAAGGAAAAAGAACATTAGCAAATGATAAAAAATGTGCCCTGGGCTGTTTTCCTATTGTTTTATAAAGCTGCCTGTCCATTGGGAACCATCAGTAAAAAGATTTTTGACAATGTACAAACCGGAGGGTAGTGAACCAATATCCAATGTATTTGTATTCGGGATATAAGATATTTTAAGTCGTTCTCCATTGGAGGAATACAAAGAAAAATCAAAAATTGGTTTTTCGGATTTTACAGCAAGGTAGGTAAGAGCGGGATTGGGATATATTAAACATTCAGTATCATTCTCACTGATAATTAAAGTCTTATCTTCCAATCCTGTAACAATTACCGAAGAAAATTGTATATCCAGCCAATTTAATCTTATACTGATCCAGGTTTTGAACTTGTTAATCTCTCCTTCATAAGTGGTTGGCTGAGCATCCACCTCCGGAGCTCCCACATTTCGACCTAAAATAGGCCATCGTTGGTAATGCCTTTGCTGGGCTTCATCCAATAAAGTAGCAACTGAGTCAATATAGTTAAAGATATAAGTCTCACTTAATATGGATTGTCTCAAATCAAGATACCGGTCTTTTACCATTCTCACAAACCTGATATCCTTCATTAGTTTTACAGTCCATGAGGGTGGGGTTGGCCAAATATCACATTGATGAACAGAAAAAGCCCATCCGGAACCATCAGTAGCTCCAAAAAAACATTCGTCAATATTTTTCCATGCCCAATCGAAATCCCATATCGGGCCAGCATGCAGTAATCCTCCCTTACTGTTCTTATCCTTATAAAAATAACTGCTCTTTTTGTACCCATCTACATTTCGTGCCAGTTCATTGATAAGGAAATAGTCAATAAATGAATTCATGTCCATATAATCTGACATGATATCCACCAATCCCTGAGATCCTTCTAGATAGAGAGCACTTTCCATTTGATCTGTAAATTGTTGGAGGTAGTTCTTTTGCTGAGAAGTTATTTTATCAGCTTCCGGATAATAGTAAACAAAATGAACACTTTTTGAATTTTGTCCTAGAGGCGGGTAATTGCTTTTCCAACTATTATTGTCATCAAAGTAATCTACTTTAAAAACGTACCCTCCAGTGACATCATCTCCAAAATTTTCTTGATCTGTCAATTTTGCTATATCAATCCGGTTTTTATCTACCTTTATTTTTTCGCAAAATACATATATCCCATGATAATGTCCATTTACAACAACTTCACAAAATTGAGTTCGAGGCGCATAGTGGCCCATTTGACGAAAGATTTCAAATGCCAGGGAATTGCGCATGAATGTTTTATCGTTATAGTTTGCCAGTAAGATCCAGTCATTTTCAGAGGGCATATGAAATAAAGGGACATTACGATTGTTTCCTAGACTATCCCTGGTTTCGAATCCATAAGGTTTCTGAGGAAGCGAGGCAGAATATCTTCCGCGAATCTCTATACCTATATGCCCATCGTATATATTTGGATTATCGGTTTTCTTGGAATAAGCGTTTTCATTATAAATGATCTTTAAATGAGCCTCAATCTTTGGTTCATCTATGATCGGTTGGCCACCTGTATCAATTATGATGAGCGGAATGTTGGTAGAATCTATCTGACTGAATAAACTGGTATTCCAGAAAAAAGTGATGGTAAAAAAAACAAAACTTAAGATCAATCGCCTTCTATTCATTGAAACTTTCCCTAAGTATGCTAATATAATTAATTTCTGTCTATCAAATCCGATTGAGGTTAAAGCAAAAAAAAAGACTTCAAAACCAGGTATCGAAGTCTTAAATATATAATAGACGTTATTTCTCTATTCTTCACTTATAATGGTCTCTGCAAGAAGCACTACTTTGTTATTCAGGACTTCCACGACACCCCCACCAATATTAAGTTCCTGTTTGCTGTTGTTGGTTTTGTACACTACGGTACCTTTTTCAAGAGTTGAAATAAGAGGAGCATGGTTGTTAAGGACCTGGAAGGATCCTTTCGCACCCGGAAATGTTGCTGAATCAACCTGGCCTTCAAATACTTTTTGATCTGGTGTATAAATTTCTAGCAACATATTTATTCTTTTTCTGGTTTACAGATTAATAATAAGTTCAACATGCGAATTGAGTAACTATGCCGTCTCTTTTTCACCTTTCGCCTCTTTAATCAATTTTTCACCTTTCTCAATAGCACTTTCAATAGATCCGACCATATTAAAGGCTGCTTCAGGCAAATGATCCAGTTCTCCATCCATGATCATATTAAATCCTTTGATGGTATCCTTGATGTCCACCAGAACGCCAGGAATAGAAGTAAAGGCCTCAGCAACATGGAAAGGTTGAGATAAAAACCGCTGTACTCTCCTTGCTCTGTGAACTACCTCCTTGTCTTCATCGGATAATTCATCCATACCAAGAATAGCAATGATATCCTGGAGTTCCTTATACCTTTGCAGGATCTCTTTAACACGCTGGGCTGTGTTATAATGTTCATCGCCAAGTGTTTCTGCATTCAAGATTCTCGACGTGGAATCTAATGGATCCACAGCCGGATAAATACCAAGTTCAGAAATCTTCCTGGATAATACCGTTGTGGCATCAAGGTGGCTGAATGTAGTAGCAGGTGCAGGATCAGTAAGGTCATCGGCAGGAACATAAACTGCCTGTACAGAAGTAATGGACCCTCTTTTAGTAGAGGTGATCCTTTCCTGCATGGCACCCATCTCTGAAGCTAAGGTAGGTTGATATCCAACAGCTGAAGGCATCCGTCCAAGTAATGCGGAAACTTCAGAACCTGCCTGTGTAAACCGGAATATATTATCCATAAAGAATAAGATATCTTTACCTTTTCCGGTACCATCACCATCTCTGAAGTATTCTGCTACGGTAAGACCTGACAGGGCTACTCTGGCCCTTGCGCCTGGAGGTTCATTCATTTGTCCGAATACTAGGGTAGCCTGTGACTTTTCAACTTCTTTCATATCAACTTTAGAAAGATCCCAGTCACCGCTTTCCATATTTTTCAGAAATTCTTCTCCATATTTTATAACTCCAGATTCAATCATTTCCCTGAGGAGGTCATTACCTTCCCTGGTTCTTTCCCCTACACCAGCGAATACGGAAAGACCAGAATAGGCTTTCGCGATATTATTAATGAGCTCCATTATAATAACAGTTTTACCCACACCGGCACCGCCAAATAACCCGATCTTTCCACCTTTTGGATACGGCTCCAGCAGGTCAATGACTTTAATCCCGGTATATAATACTTCTGAAGATGTTGAAAGATCTTCAAATTTTGGAGCAGACCGGTGAATAGGAAGTTTACCAGTTGGCTTGGGGGGTCTCAATCCATCTATAGATTCACCTACCACATTAAATAACCTACCCCTTATATCGTCTCCAATGGGCATAGTAATGGGTCCTCCCAGATGGCGAACTTCTGCTCCCCGAACAAGGCCTTCAGTACCGTCCATGGCAATAGTTCTGACCCTGTCCTCACCTAAGTGCTGCTGACATTCAAGAACAATCTTTTCCCCATTGGGTTTTGATACTTCTAATGCGTCGTATATACTGGGTAAAGTGGATCCTTCTTCTTCAAAGCTTACATCGACCACTGCCCCAATTATTTGTGCTATTCTACCTATATTCGCCATGGTGTGATTTATTAATTAATTCTTAGCTTAAAATTGTTTCTAAAAGTACTTATTAGTGAAAAAATTCTCAAGAGCAAAAATATACTAAATCCGGCTAAAATGGGTCATACAAGAAGAATAATTCTAAAGGTCGTTCCATGTCCGGGCTCAGTATGTTTTATGAATATCTTACCCTTGTGATAATTTTCGATGATCCGTTTAACCAGCGTGAGTCCAAGGCCCCATCCCCTTGATTTTGTTGTATATCCGGGATTAAAAACTTGCCTTATTTTTGATTTGGGAATCCCTTTTCCTGAATCTTTAACATCAATTGTAACATTGCCATCAGGTGCCTTTTTAATTGTAATATCAATAGTGCCTACACCACCCATAGCATCAACAGCATTTTTGCAGAGATTTTCAATTACCCAGTCGAAAAGGGGTTTGTTTATTTTTGCTCGTATATCGTTGGGAAGGGAAGTAATATTAAAGGTTACCTTGGTGGAGAGCCTGTGCTGGATATAATTTATTGTATGCCGGACAGCCGCATGAATGTCTTCATAATTTAAAAGGGGTGTAGAACCAATATTAGAAAATCTGGAGGTGATCATTTCCAACCTGGCAATATCCTTCTCGAACTCCTGCATCAGATTTTCATCCTGGAATTTCTTCTCGGATTTAAAATATTCATTCCAAGCCATCAATGATGATATTGGTGTTCCCAACTGGTGTGCAGTTTCTTTTGCAAGTCCCACCCAGATTCTGTTTTGTTCTGCAGTTTTAGAATAATTAAAGACCAGGTAAGTTAGTATGCCGA
Organism: uncultured Cytophagales bacterium; assembly: GCA_963820995.1. Classification (GTDB taxonomy): domain Bacteria; phylum Bacteroidota; class Bacteroidia; order Cytophagales; family Cyclobacteriaceae; genus JAGTVG01. The sequence continues at coordinate 216,282 of CAWGCL010000004.1, forward strand.
AGATCGAGATTATAGATAGCTGTATATAGGGATAATACCTTAATTGATATAATAGTTTGGAATTTTTATAATAAACCAGGTTATAGCCATATATTTCATTGTTCTCATTTCTGAAATTGATTTTTATGGGATCATGCTCATCTTTCATGATGGCAAGCTCCTCTTCAATCTTTTTATCGAAATCTTCACCTGTCAGCTTTTCATCAATTTCCAGATTTCTATATTCAATTAATCCTCCTGATCCATCAGTTAAGATCACAGGAATGGAATTGTTGGGTAATATTATTTCTTCGAAAATAAATCCGAGGTTCTGATTATCCTGTTGGTTAGCAGTATATTCAAGGGTTTTTGCATACAGTGTGATTTGTCTTTCTTCCCTTTCTTTAAGTTGGGAAACAAGGATATCAGTATAATATATAGATGCAATACCAATTAGTATAGCAGTGAAGATTATAATCCATTTGTACTTTGATTTGTTGGTGTACAAATCACTTTTGGTATTGAATACAGTATTTTCACTCATTATTGTTGAACAGAGGTATTAATCAACTAAATAGAAACGAATTTGCTACACTAATTTTTCATAAACAACCATTTTCCAAGAATACGATAGTTAACTTTTGAACCATGCATTAGAATCCCAATCCTATAGATCCTGCTGGCCAACCAGGTTGTAAATATGAAGCCAGCGATAAGAAAGGTCAAAGATAAAGCAATTTCCCAGTAGGGTACACCGAAAGGAATTCTCATCATCATTATGACCGGTGAAAATAAGGGTATCATGGAAAGCCAGAATGCCAGATTTCCATCAGGCTCTCTCAATATGGCTGTTAATACGATAAGAGAAAATATGAGAGGTATGGTTACGGGAAGCTGGAATTGTTGGGCATCTGCATCGTTATCCACTGCCGAACCAATGGCGGCAAATAACGAACCATACAGCAAATATGCTCCAATGAAATATACAAAGAAAGCAAACGCCAACAAGCCAAAATCAATTGATTCTAAAGAATTGAACATTTCAGCTACAAATTCATTCCCCTGGTCTTCCTGTATTACTTCTGCCTGTTCCGTCTGGGCAGGCAGACTGTCTTTTCTGTCAATATTAAAATAAGAGCTAATACCAGTTGTTATCATAATACTTAAAACGAGCCATATAACATACTGTGTTAAGCCTACGGCCCCGACTCCAAGAATTTTCCCCATCATTAGGTGAAAAGGCTTCACAGAGGAGACGATAACTTCCACAATTCGGCTTGATTTCTCTTCAATCACGCCTCTTAAAATTTGAATTCCATAAACGAATATGAAAAAGTAAATCATCAATGCAGACATATAGCCTATGATGGTAGCCACACCTGCACTTCCTGCTTTTTCCCCTGATTCCGTCATATTGATCATATCTATATCTATGTCAGCTCTTAAGCTGTCTAATGTCGCCTGATCAATTGATGATCTTTCCAGTTTGATGTCTTCCACCACTGATTTCATGGCCCATTCAAGATCCTGGATAACTTCTATACTAGGATTTTTCCCGGAAAAAAATGTTATTCCTTCAGGATCATCAAGATTTATCCTGGGAATGTAAAGCAAGCCATAATTTTCACCACTTAGAATTTCTGTCTTGGCAGCAACCAGGTCGGTCTGGATATATTCAAATTTCAGTGATGAGGTTTCTGTGAGTTTTTCATTGAAATAACCTGAGTCATCCAGAATTTCAATGGTTTTTTGATCGGTATCCCTGGTGGAAAGCCAGATTGGTACGATCCACAAACTAGCAATGAGCAAGGGCCCTACTATTGACATGATCAGGAAAGATTTTTTCCTGACCCTGGTAATGTATTCCCTTTGTATGATCAGAAAAATATTATGCATTTAATTCTTCGTTTACTTTACTAATAAAAATATCATTCATCGTTGGAATTTTTTCCTGAAAAGAGTGCACTTCCACTTCGCGTATCAGGAGTGATAGCAGATCGTTTGGAGACTGGTCATTGGTTATTTTAATTGTCGAGCGAATATATCCTTCATCCGTTTTTGACTCTTCAGTAAGCAGAAAGTGCTCATTGGTGTTTCTAAATTCCCCGGTATAATCTACAATAAATGTATTGGTCCTGTGATTTTGTTTTATGTCATGTTTGGAACCATTGAGTATGACTTTTGATTTATTTATCAATGCAATATGATCGCATAGTTCTTCAACCGATTCCATTCGATGAGTGGAGAAAATAATTGTGGCTCCATTCTTTTTTAGTTCTAGGATCTCATCTTTAATGATATTTACATTTATCGGATCGAATCCTGAAAATGGTTCGTCAAGAATTATCAGACTGGGATCATGAATTATGGTTGCTATAAACTGGATTTTTTGCTGCATTCCTTTAGACAAGTCTTCGATCTTCTTATCTGACCAGTCTACGATCTGAAATTTATTTAACCAGTATTTGATCTTGGTCAGGGCCTCATTTCGGGATAATCCTTTCAACCGTGCCAAATAAATCAGGTGTTCACCAACCTTCATTTTCTTATAAAGGCCTCTTTCTTCAGGTAAATATCCCATTTTTCTTACGTCCTCAGCGTTTATTTCTCTACCGTCAAAATGAACTTTACCTGTATCGGCAAAAATTATCTGGGTAATTATTCTGATCAGTGTGGTTTTGCCTGCTCCATTAGGGCCAAGTAAGCCAAAAATAGATTGTTTGGGGACTTCTAAATTAATGTCCTTCAAAGCCCAAAAATCCCCATAACTCTTTGAAATGTTATTCGTGTTAAGGATATTCAATACGATATAAATTGGAGATGATTAAACAAAATTAATTGCAAAGTATAAAGATATAAAAAAACAATAATTGAGTTTACTTATATTCAACAAATTTGATTTGGCCTACGACTACATCCAGATTAAAGGATAGGATGTTCGGGGCATTTTCATGATATCCCTGACTCACATACACATGCTTTTTCTGTTTTTTATATCCTTTAGGTAATTTAACATTGCAAAGTGGAGAATTTTGGATGTTAATAATAACAGGGAATTTCTCGTCATCAGGAAGGCCAATTATCATTTTCCCGGCACCAACACTTGCATAAACATCACTGGGTTCGCTGAGCGGCCTTGAATAATCTACAAGTAATGCCCCAAATCCAACATCGGCTATTACTGTCCTGGCCCTTGAATGGTTCATTTTGTTGATGGTTAAAGAACCCAGATCAACCTTTACAAGAAAACTGTCCATTTCAACTAAGTTGGGTTTATTTTCCATATATTCAACATTGACCTCTGCACTTCCGGATGAAATATCCAATCTCTCTATAGGAAGATCAGATAAGTCGACTTTCGCATCACCGACTGCATAATTTAAAGAAAGACGCATTGTCTTATCGTTTGATAAATATAAGTCCCAGTGATTTTCAGATTCTGAGGAAGGGCTAAAAAAACTCTTTGCTATGCTGGATTCTTCTTCCTTATCGTTGTTGTCAAGGTCAATTATGAGGTTTTGTATTCGATCAAGAATTTCAGTTTCAGAATATATATTAGGTTTTGCGTTGTTGTCATAGCCAAAAATATTGACCAGGTTTGGATTAACGGTTGGTTTAATGCAGCATGAATTGGAAGTAGCTGTCAGAACAATATAAACTTTGTCAAAATCCAGGTTATTTTCAAGGGTATAATATTTCTTGACTTGCCCTATTAAAGTCGAAAAAGTTATAAAATTAACCAGAAGCAACAAAATCACCCTCAACATACGCACACATACGTTAAAAATCGCATTAAGGTTTCAACAAAAAAATCCTATCGTAATAGCAGCTTCAAATATTCTGGTTTTATATTAAAAAAATTCTTTCATTCTTTCAAAAAAACCTTTTTCATTTTTTCCGGGAGCTGGTTTAAAGTTTATTGAATTCTGAAGAGATTCTAAAGTCTTTTTTTCTTCACTACTAAGGACTTTGGGTGTCCAAACATTTACATATATCAGTTGATCACCTCTACCAAACCCATCAATATCTTTAATACCCTTACCCCTTAATCTTAAGATCTTTCCACTTTGTGTTCCAGGATTCAACCTTAATTTTTACTTTTCCATCAAGGGTGGGTACTTCATGAGAAGAACCAAGTGCTGCGTCTATAAAACTAATATGAAGGTCATAAATTATATTATTTCCATCTCTTTTTAGCAGATCATTCTCTACCTCCTCTATAATGATCAACAGATCACCAGGATGTCCACCTCCGGGACCCATATTTCCTTTTCCGGACATGGATAATTGCATTCCGTCGGCTACTCCGGCAGGAATTTGGATTGGAATAATTTCTTCTTTCTGTGCCAATCCTGTATTGTCGACCCCAGCTGGTTTTTTATCTATGGTTTTACCACTTCCATGACAACTATGACAGGTACTTGATGAGACCATTTGTCCCAACATGGTATTTACTACCTTTCTTATTTGCCCTGTTCCATTACAGGTCGGGCAGTTTTTAAAGGATACGCCATCAGCGAGAACATGTCTCTTAACTTTGATCTTTTTTTCGACGCCGTTGGCGATTTCTTCAATTGTCAACTTTAGTTTAATCCTTAGGTTGCTTCCTCTTCTACCTTGTCTTCGCATCCCTCCTCCACCAAAAAAGCTTTCGAAAGCGGAGCCGCCAAAAATATCTCCAAACTGAGAGAAAATATCTTCCATTGACATTCCGCCACCTCCGAATCCGCCTCCACGCATACCTGAGTGCCCGAAGCGATCATATTGTGCTCTTTTATCTGGGTTGCTTAAAACTTCATAAGCCTCTGCCGCTTCTTTAAAATGTTCCTCAGCATCTTTATCCCCTGGATTTTTATCGGGGTGATATTTTATTGCAATTTTCCTGTATGATTTTTTAATATCATCCTGCGAAGCATTTTTATCAACTCCGAGTATTTCGTAATAGTCTCTTTTAGCCATGAGTTTATGCCCCAGTTACGACTTTTGCAAATCTGATTACTTTATCGTTCAGGTAGTATCCCTTTTCTATCGTATCAATTATTTTACCTTTGAATTTTTCTTCTGGTGCAGGGATATGTGATATTGCATCGTGCAGCTCAGAATTAAAGTCATCGCCCGGATTGGTTTCCATTCCTTTTAATCCCTTCTTTTCTGTAACATTCTTAAGTTTATTGAATATCAACATTACACCTTCCATTGTGTTATCAATATCACCATTATCCGAATCAAATGATTTTATAGCCCTTTCAAAATCATCAATTACCGGTAACAATTCAATCATAAGATCCTCGTTCGCTGTGCTTACAAGATCCAGTTTTTCTTTAGCTGTCCTTCGACGAAAATTGTCAAATTCAGAATACAGCCTCAGATACTTGTCCTTGGTCTCTGAAAGTTCAGCTTTGACTTTCGTAAGTTCTTTATCCTTTCCCCGGCTTCTGGAGCTGGCTCTGTTCGAAGATTTATTTTTGGTCTTTTTATTCGATTCTGTTTGATCTATTTCCTCTTTTTGTTCTTCTGTCTTTTTTTCAGTCATCATTTCTTTTAAGCTGTTTTTTGACATAGTTTACCCTTGTAAACATATAATTCTGTATTTATCAACTATTAAGCCAATTAATTTTATATGACAATATGACATAACTCAGTTATTCAATCTTTTCCATAACGCATCCTTAAGTTCTGAAAGCCCTTCCTCTTTAATGGATGAGATTAAGAAGGATTGAATTTCATTTGGGACTTCTTTTCGTATTTCTTCTTTGAGTTCTTCGTCCAGAAGGTCACATTTTGTAATTGCCAATAACCTGTTTTTATCCAAAAGTTCTGGATTGTATTTTTTGAGTTCATTGAGAAGGATCGTATATTCCTTGGCAATATCATAAGTGTCTGCTGGTATCATAAACAACAATACAGCATTACGTTCAATATGTCTAAGAAATCTTGTCCCCAATCCTTTCCCTTCCGCTGCCCCTTCTATAATACCAGGTATATCAGCCATTATAAATGATCTATAGTCCCTGTAAGGTATTACACCAAGATTTGGGACTAGTGTGGTAAAAGGATAGTCTGCAATTTTTGGTTTAGCAGCAGATAATACAGAAAGGAGGGTTGATTTCCCAGCATTAGGTAATCCTACCAATCCAACATCAGCGAGTACTTTTAATTCGAATATAACCGATTGCTCAATCGATGGTTCTCCTGGTTGAGCGTACCTGGGACTTTGATTAGTAGCGGATTTGAAGTGATCATTTCCCAGCCCTCCTTTGCCTCCCGGGGTAATGATTGATTCCTGTCCATCGTCTATAATTTCAGTTATAATGTCATTGGATTCAGCATTTCGCGCAACGGTACCCAAAGGGACTTCAAGAACTTCATCACGCCCATCAGCTCCCTGTTTTAGGTTTCCTGCACCATTTACACCATTTCCGGCAATAACATGTTTTCGGTATTTAAGATGAAGTAAAGTCCATAGCTGTTTGTTACCTTTGATTATAACATGACCTCCACGTCCACCATCCCCACCATCAGGTCCACCTTTTGGGACGAACTTTTCTCTTCTGAAATGCGCTGACCCTGCTCCGCCAGATCCTGATTTCGTGTAAATCTTTACATAATCAATAAAGTTTGCTGACATATTTTTCTAATGTGGCAACCTTTCAATAACCTCTGAAATATCAGAGAAAATATTATCGACAGATCCTACACCTACGATAGTGTTTAATTTTCCCTGTTCCTGATAATAAGTGGCCACCGGAAGGGTTTCTTTCTTATATACTTTGATTCTATTGTTCACTTTATTAATGTCCTGGTCATCCGATCTTCCTGAGGACTTTCCCCGTAGCATAATGCGGTTTATCAACTCGAATTCATCTACATCCAGCAGGATCATCCCCGATATTTCTGTTCCTTCCTTTTCAAGCAAAACATCCAATGCCTTGGCTTGCGTAACGGTTCTTGGAAAGCCATCAAAAATAAATCCATTAGAATTATTCTCTGACTTTATCTTCAACTCTACCATTTTGATAACCACCTCGTCTGGCACAAGATTTCCCTCATCCATGTACTTCTGTGCCAGTTTCCCTAATTCAGTTCCTTCACCAAGGTGTTTCCTGAATAAATCACCAGTTGAAATATGAGTCAAGTTGAATTTTTCAATGATCATTTCACTTTGCGTACCCTTACCCGCACCTGGAGGGCCAAATAATACTAAATTATACATGCTAAAAAAAATTATTTATTAATATAAACATCTGGTAGATTTCTTCCGTACCCTTCATAGTCCATACCATATCCGACAATAAAGTCATTGGGTATAGAAAAACCTACATATTTAATATCGAAACCCATATGAAAAGATTCCGGTTTTAAAAAAAGTGTGGCTATTTCTATAGAAGCTGACCCTAAATCCTGAAGGGCAGCACGCACATGCTGCAAAGTTAATCCACTGTCAATAATATCTTCGATTATTATTAAGTTTCTGTTAAAAACATTGTCATTTAACCCGATCAATTCCTTAACTTTTCCAGTACTGGTAATTTGCGAATATGATGACAATTTGATAAATGAAATTTGAGAAGATACATTGATTTCACGAAAGAGATCAGCAGCAAAAATAAATGAACCGTTCAAAATAGATAGAAATAGAGGATCTTTATCTTTATAATCCCGGTTTATGGATTCAGATATTTTTTTGACTTGTTGGAGAATCTCACTCCTCTTAAGATAAAGTTCGAATTCCAGATCTAGAATCTTCATGATTAGGTTCTTTACAGGGAAGGCAAATATACAGTTTACATCGTCTTTTAAGAAATCTCAAAATCTATTTTTAAATACCGGTAAATGAGGGACTTTTTAATTATTCAGGCATTTATTTTTTAAATATTATTCAGTTATATTCGGAAGGGAAAGCCCTTTATCAGATTTAAACATATATAAGTGGAGTTATTTTTATTATCAGAATTCAATTCTCTCGCCAATAATTATATTGCAGAACTCCGCGATATTGATATTCAAAAAGACAGTATGCGTTTTCGACAGAATATGGAAAGAATAGGTGAGATACTGGCCTATGAGATATCGAGGAATCTGGAATATGAAAAAATTGAAATTAAAACTTCTTTAGGGAGTTCTAATATATCTGTTATTAAAGAATCTCCTTATTTGATCACGATCATGCGCGCCGGCATACCCTTTTATCAGGGTTTTCTTAACTTTTTCGATAAATCAGAGAGTGGTTTTATTGGTGCATTTCGATCAGAGTATGATGAAAAGCAACAATTCGATATTGATATGGGTTATATGGCTATTGGGGAGATCGATGGGAAAGCAAGTAATATTAATTGATCCTATGCTGGCCACGGGAAAGTCCGTTATCAAAGCCATAAATCAGCTTTTAAAAAAAGGTACTCCAGAAGTAATTCATATAGTTGCCCTTATAGCTTCAAGTCAAGGATATGAATATGTTAGAAAGAATATATCAGTTCCTTCAAAGATCTGGATAGCTGCCATGGATGAAAAGTTAAATGATAAATCCTATATAGTTCCCGGGCTGGGGGATGCAGGTGATCTTTGTTATGGAAAAAAGACTTAGTTTTGTTTTTGCATTTTAGGCAATGATCATTAATATCCTCATATTATTCGCCGGACTTGTCGTCCTGATCCTAGGTGGTGATTTTCTAATTAAAGGATCCTCAAGCATTGCTTTGAAAATGAAACTATCACCCATGGTGGTCGGACTGACTATCGTAGCTTTCGGAACATCTGCACCTGAATTATTGATTAGTGTAAAAGCGGCTTTGACCAGTAGCCCAGACCTGGCCATGGGTAATGTAATAGGCTCAAATATCTGTAACCTGGCACTTGTACTCGGGCTTACGGCAATTATATCCCCGATATATGTAAAGAGGAATACCATTTGGATAGATTGGCCTATGACAATGGGAAGTTCATTATTGCTTTATATACTCGTCCGGGAAGGATTTATTAATTCCTATGAGGGTCTGATATTTATATTAATATTAGTTCTGTATTTGTTTTTTGTTATTAGAAAATCAAGGAAGGATATAAATGTTGCAAGGGAACTTCAACAAGAATTTTATCTTCCAGAATCTTCTTCGACTTATTTAAAGGACTTTACGTATATAGCCATAGGCTCAATTGGCTTATTTTTCGGTGCAGAATTATTCGTCGGTAGTGCCCAGGATCTTGCCAGGAATTTGGGAATAGAAGAACGTATTATTGGTATAACAGTTGTCGCTTTAGGTACTAGTTTACCTGAATTGGTTACAGCTACTGTCGCTTCATTCAAAAAAGAAACGGATCTGGCTTTAGGTAACTTAATGGGATCCAATATATTTAACATTTTATCTATATTAGGTATTACAAGTATTATTAAAGAAATAGAGGTTAGTGATGTAATTCTGAATACCGATATCATTTGGATGCTTGGAATCACACTGATTATATTACCTATGATGCTATCAAAGCGACAGATCGGTCGTGTAGAAGGTACCATCTTACTGTTCATATATATATATTATACATATACCGTTGTTTGGTAATATTGATTTTGTCTGCTTTAGCTAAATATTTATCAGTTTATTTTGCCAGTATGTTTAAATTTATTGGTGGCCCAGCTATGGGTATGGCATTTGGTCTGACATTCTGGGAAACTGTAGCCCTCACAACAATTGGAATGATGACTTCTGTGGTTATTATTTCCACCTTTGGTCCTGGATTCAGGAATTGGATTGATAAAATATTTAGAAGAAACAGAAAACTTTTTACCAAACGGAACAGAAGGTTTGTTACATTCTGGAAAAAATATGGTCTCTTTGGCGTTTCCTTTTTAACCCCGGTCGTTTTTTCTCCGGTACTTGGGGCATTACTTGTCAATGCCTTTGGTGGATCAAAAAAGAAAATCATTACTTATATGCTTATGAGTGCTATTTTCTGGGCTTTCCTTCTAACTAAGTTTTCCTATCTTATTCCTCAGATCGTTCCATAAAGCATAGATCAACTATATAATGTCTGCAGACATGCAAATGACCTGACCACATTTATATTAATACATTAATCAAGTCATTACAATAAATTGTAATTTTGAAGAAAAATGGACAGAACGTGATGAACGATCAACCGAGCATAAAAGCCTTAGGCTACCTTGATCTACCAATTGAAGAGAATCTGGATCTTGTTAGTGAAATTGCCAAGCTTAAAAAGGAAAAAAATGCAGTAATTCTTGGCCATTTTTATATTAACCCGGAGCTACAGGATATATCAGATTTTGTTGGAGACAGCCTTGGCCTGTCTCAACAGGCTGAGCAAACGGCCGCAGATATAATTGTTTTTTTAGGTGTGCATTTTATGGCTGAGACAGCAAAAATTTTGAATCCATCCAAGAAGGTACTCATTCCTGACCTCAATGCTTCATGTTCCCTTGCTGAATCAGCTCCTGCAGAGGCTTTTAAAGCTTTTAAGGAGAAATATCCTGACCATAAAGTGATAAGCTATATTAATTGCACAGCAGATATCAAGACATTATCTGATGTAATTTGCACCTCTTCCAACGCTGTTAAGGTCGTTGAAAGTTTCAGCAAGGAATCAAAACTTATCTTCGCTCCCGACAAAAACCTGGGCAATTATATCAATGGACTTACCGGAAGAGAAATGGTATTGTGGGATGGGGCTTGTATGGTCCACGAACAATATTCCCTGAAAAAGATCCTTGATTTAAAAGGGAAATATCCGGATGCAAAATTTATCGCACATCCTGAATGTGAAAAACCACTTTTAATAATTGCAGATTTTGTCGGTTCTACTACCGCGCTTCTTAATTATACGATTAATTCGGATGATAATCGTTTTATTGTAGCTACCGAAAGTGGCATTCTTCATCAGATGAAGAAATCTTCACCAGATAAGCTTTTTATACCTGCTCCATCAATAGATGCAACCTGTGGATGTAATGATTGCAGTTTTATGAAATTGAATACACTGGAAAAGCTATATTTAACTTTAAAATACGAGCAACCTGAGGTGATTTTGAACGAAGAAATCATGGATAAGGCCCGGAAACCCATACTCAGGATGTTAGAAATATCGAAAAATCTATAATTCGACTTTGGAAAGATTTGAATCAGAATATTTAATCATTGGGTCTGGGATTGCTGGATTAAATCTGGCTTTACAGATGGCCGAATCAGGAAGAGTCCACGTAATATCAAAAACACAACTGGATGAAACAAATACCAATTATGCCCAGGGTGGGATTGCCTCGGTAACCACGGAATCAGATAGTTTCGAATCACATATAAATGATACATTAACTGCTGGAGCGGGACTTTGTCATAAGGATGCGGTGGAGGTAATGGTATCCGAAGGCCCGGATCGAATAGATGATCTGATAAATTGGGGTGTTAATTTCTCAAAGTCAAAGGAAAATTCATATTATGAGCTTGCCAGGGAAGGGGGGCATTCTGTTAGCAGGATCTTCCATGTAAAAGATTTCACGGGGGCTGAAATACAACGAATCTTGCTTGAAAGAGCGAAAGAACATCCAAATATTCAACTGTTCGAAGATTATTATGCAATTGATCTGATAACAGATCACCATGTTCTCGGTAATCTGCAGGCGGCATTCAACATCTGTTTTGGTGCATATGTGTTTTCTAAAAAGGACAGGAAGGTCCATGTTTTCAGGTCGGGGTATACTATTCTAGCTACAGGAGGAGGATCGAGAGTATATCAATATTCAACAAATCCGGAAACCTCAACAGGAGATGGAGTGGCTATGGCCTACAGAGCTGGCGTGCGTATTGCTAACATGGAATTTATCCAGTTCCACCCGACGGCTTTGTTTGAGCCAGGACACCGCCTTTTTCTAATATCGGAAGCACTGCGGGGTTATGGTGGTATTATAAAAAACCTGGATGGGGAACCTTTTGTAAAAAAGTATGATAAGAGGGGAGAATTGGCACCTCGAGATATTGTATCGAGGGCTATTGACTCGGAAATGAAAAAAAGACGTGAAGATCATGTGTGGCTGGATATGACTCATCTCGATCATGATGAAGTTCGGCAACGTTTCCCAAAGATTTATGAGTATTGCAAAAAGGAAATACACATTGACATTTCAAAGGATCCGATCCCTGTCGTTCCTGCCGCCCACTATTTGTGCGGTGGCATCATGACATCTCTTAATGGACAAACCTCTATGCAAAATCTTTTTGCCTCCGGAGAAACCGCACATACTGGTGTCCATGGAGCAAACCGGCTTGCCAGCAATAGTCTGCTCGAAGCTCTGGTATTCAGCTATAGAATTTCTGAAAAGCTGAAAACCAAACAAAAAAGGAATTTTGAAGAAGTACTGATACCAGAATGGGATGAGACAGGTGTTTTAAACCTGGATGAATGGTTTTTAATAAAGCATAATTTGCAACAGATACAAAGCCTGATGTGGAATTATGTTGGCATCGTGAGGTCTAAACAAACGTTGGAAAGAGCTTTTCGCCGTATTAAATTGATCTATGAGGAAACAGAAAATTATTATCAACGTACCAAAATTTCGTCTGATCTACTTGAATTGCGCAACATGGCTGCGATAGCCTATATGATCATTTTATCTGCATTAAGAAGAAATGAAAGCAGGGGATGTCATTATATGTCGGATTTCCCCGAGTCACATGAAAAACTTCTCAAAGACACGATTATTTAGTTAAAATGATCCATCAATAGTAACTTGAACCATCCCAGCAATGTGTACATAATTTTTCCTTGGGAACACCGATGGCCTTAACCAGGTCACTCAATTTCTGATATTTTAGGGAGGTCAGGTCAAGATTTTTCCTGATCTGTTCGACCATTGCTTCATATTTGCCATTGTTGGAATCTGAATATTCTTCCATATCAAAATTTTCACGACCTTCCATCTGTTTTACTGCCTTTCTGGTTGCAAGATCAAGGTGTGATCGTGAACGGCTGAAATTCAGGAATTCACAAGGATAGGTAAGAGGTGGGCAGGCGATCCGCATATGAACTTCTTTCATGCCTGCAGCGTAAAGGTCTCTTACATTATCTTTTAATTGCGTACCCCTTACAATAGAATCGTCGAGAAAGACACCACTTTTATCTTTTATTATGGAATGATTTGGTAATAACTTCATTTTTGCTACGAGATCCCGTGTTTCTTGTTTTTGAGGCATAAAGCTTCGAGGCCAGGTAGGTGTGTATTTGGAATAGGGCCGCTTCATTGGAATTTTTCTTTCATTGCTATAACCCATCGCGTGGCCGACTCCGGAATCAGGGATGCCTGCAACGAAATCAACTTTGGCTTTGTCTTTTTTCGCAAGCGCCGCACCACACCGGTATCTACATTCATCTACATTTATGCCCTCATAGAAAGAAGGAGGGTATCCAAAATACACCCATAAAAATGAGCAAATCTGCATTTTCTCATTCGGTTTTCTTAATTGTTCATACCCGTCTGCCGTAATATTAACTATCTCCCCAGGTCCAAGATAGTATTCAGCCTCATATCCCAGGTTTGGGAAAGCACAGGTTTCAAATGTTACAGCATGTCCTGTGTTCTTTTTACCAATAATAATTGGTGTTCTTCCCAGTTTATCCCGTGCTGCAATAATTCCATTTTCTGTCAGAACCAAAATGGAACAGGATCCTTTTACCTTATCATAAACATTCTCAATACCGGAAACAAAATCGTTACAATCAGCTATGAGCATAGCCACCAGCTCAGTTGGATTTACTGATCCCTGACTGGTTTCTGAAAATGTACGGTTTTGCTGCAAATAGCTTGCTTCCAATTCCTCAATATTTACAATTTTACTAACAGTAGCAACAGCGAAGCGCCCAAGGTGAGAAGTAACTCGTATCGGTTGGGCTTCGTGATCGCTGATCACACCAATGCCGCTGTTTCCATAGAACCCACTAAGATCATTTTCAAATTTGTTTCTGAAATAGCCATCTTCCAGGCTATGGATAGCTCGTTGAAATCCTTCTTCCTTTGAGAAAAATACAAGACCTGCTCTTTTAGTTCCCAGGTGAGAATGGTAATCTGTTCCATAAAAAACATCGGATACACAATCGCTTTTAAGAATGCTTCCAAAAAATCCGCTCATTTCGTATAAGTTTAAAAATCTTGTTTAAAATAATTCTAAAAAATATTCCGAATTAGCTTCTGAGAATAAACTCCTTTTTTTCTTAATCAATTTTAATTGATTTATTCCAGGACATGAAATTTGACTATCAATATATCCTTTATTTGTTAACTTATCAAACCATTTATTGATCTTGTTTCCTCGATCTTTTTCAGGTCAAAATTGTCTAGCCTTCCCTGATGCAGTTCTGATAAGAATATATTATAATATGGTCACGTTTATTCCTTCCGGTCAATTTCTATTATCTTAGCTGATACGACTCCAATTGACCACATCTTTACGCAAAGCAGCGATATGGTTTTTAATATTTTTATTCTGCTCTTTAATCAGTTCCGGATCATCTTCAAGAACTGCTTTCGCAGATTCCCTTGCCACTTGAAGTATTTTACCATCTTTTGCAATATCTGCTATAAGTAAATCCAGAACTCCACTTTGTTGTGTCCCCATCAGGTCACCTGGTCCGCGTAGACTTAGGTCCGTGTTAGCTATTTCAAAACCATTATTCGTTCTGACCATGGTTTCCAATCGAATTTTTGCATCACTACTGAGTTTTTGACTGCACATTAAAATGCAATAGGACTGTTCTGCACCCCTTCCTACCCGGCCTCGTAATTGGTGGAGTTGCGCCAGTCCGAATCGCTCGGCATTTTCAATCACCATCACGGACGCATTTGGAACATCAACGCCAACTTCTATAACGGTTGTTGAAACCATGATCTGGGTTTCTTTTTTGATAAACCTTTTCATTTCAAAGTCTTTGTCTGCTGATTTCATTTTTCCATGAATAACACTTAACTGGTATTCAGGAAAAGCACGGGAAAGACTTTCATATCCATCCATTAAATGTTTCAGATCCAGTTTTTCGGATTCTTCGATCAAGGGGTAGACTACATATACCTGTCCTCCTGCTTGTATTTGTTTTCGAATGAAACCAAAAACCTTCAAACGGTTTTCATCAAACTGTAAAACTGTTTTTATTGGTTTTCGGCCGGCTGGCAACTCATCAATAACAGAAACTTCCAGATCCCCATATAAGGTCATGGCCAGGGTTCTTGGAATTGGAGTTGCAGTCATAACAAGCACATGGGGGAGGGTATCTTTATTTTTTTTCCATAGCTTGGCCCGCTGTGCCACACCAAATCGATGTTGCTCATCTACAATGGCAAGGCCCAGATTTTGAAATTTAACATTGTCTTCAATCAAAGCATGTGTACCTACAATAATGTCAATGTCTCCTGACTCAAGGTCAGCAAGAATCTCTTTGCGAGCGCTTTTCTTTGTTGATCCAGTCAATATAGCGATTTTCAAATTCAGTTTATCAGCATATTTCTTCAAACCATTATAATGCTGTTCCGCAAGTATTTCAGTAGGTGCCATCATAACGGTTTGTGCATAGTTTTCAATCGCCAGTAACATGGAAATAAAGGCTACGATGGTTTTGCCGGAGCCAACATCACCTTGTAAAAGCCTATTCATCTGATGGCCGGTTTTCATATCAGAGAATATTTCACGAATGACATTTTTTTGTGCATTAGTCAGCTCGAATGGTAGGTGTTGGTGATAAAATTCATTTAGTAAGGTTGTTTTTGCAAACACCTGTCCCCTGAAACGATTATACCTTGATAATTTTAATTTTAATAATCTGAGTTGTACATAGAAGAACTCCTCAAACTTCAATCTGAATTGAGCTGCCGTAAGGACTTTGTTATCAGTTGGGAAATGTATGTTCTTATATGCTATATCCCTTTGCATTAAATTATAATCCTTAATTAATTTTTCAGGTAGGGATTCCTTGATGTGGAATTGAGCTTTGGCGATTAGTTCATTCTGTAACTTTGATATTGTCTTGCTGTCAATATACTTCGATTTCAGTTTCTCAGTAGTTGGATAAACGGGTTGAAGAAATAAACTATCGGTCTTTTTTTCTGCATTTACTTCTAATTCAGGATGACCAATATATAATCTGGAATTAAAAATGTTTGGTCTGCCAAAAACAATGTATTCAATTTCAGGCTTTAACTTCTTGATAATCCATTTTGCTCCCTGAAACCAGATCAGGTCAATCTCTCCAGAATCGTCATAAAAGTGCGCAGTAAGCCTTTGTTTATAGGGTTTGCCTGTTAATTCACAACTCCGGATATAACCTTTGATCTGGACATACGGCATGGAGGCGTTTAATTCCGCGATTTTGTGGATTTGCGTTCTATCTTCGTACCGGAAAGGAAAATGTTGAATAAGGTCACCAAATGTATAAATATTCAGTTCTTTGTTCAGAAGTCCTGCCCTTTGCGGGCCTACCCCTTTGAGAAATTCGATTTTGGTTTCGAAAAAGCCAGCCATAATTACCCGGTAAATGCAAAATAGTTAATTATTTCTCCATTGCAAGGTATTGAGAAGGTGAATTATGTCATTCTTTATATATTGGATGGCCGGGGCGAGTGAATCATTTTGGGTCGCTGTTCTGAAATATAAGGCACCTCTCATAAAATGTTTTAAAGAATCGGTCGTCATGAACTGAATTTGACTTGGCACTTCACCACTTATTTCAGCAATCGAGGCAGTATGGCCATTTTTGGTCAGCATAATGATTTCATCAATAGCATATGCCTTGATCTGATGTTGGGAGGTTAGTTTATATGCATCACTCAAATATTCTTTCATTAATTCTTGCTTTCCATATATTGGTTTGTAAGTGATCTGGATATCTGCAAGTAGTGTATCATAAACGAGGTCGATCCAAAATCGTTCTTCAGTGATATCAGATTTGTCTTTATATTGTTCTTTTACCTTGTTCATGAAAGTCCACGTCGTATCTGTATTCAGTCGGGCAAGCTTTGAAATCTCGAAATAGTAAGGCAAAGTATCAGGGATCCCTACATATTCATGATCGGGCAATTCGATTCTGTTATAACCTTTTGGCTTTGGCATGTAATCAGAAGAACAGCTGATCAGGAAAAGAAAAATTATGATATTGAATTTTTTCAAGCCAGATATAGTTTCATTAAGACGTTGAACTTGATTTATCAAAGATCCGGATCCTCTTTATACGCCTGTTGTCTACTGCTACCACTGTAAATACGAGTTCGCCATATTCTATTTTTTCTCCTAATCGTGGTATTTTTGAACTTAATTCCAGGATTAATCCTGCAAGTGATTCACTCTCCCCTTTTACATTATCAAATATAGACGGATCTTTTCCAATTACCTTGCAGAAATCATTTAAAGAAGTTCTTCCCTCAAACACATAGGTGTTTTCATCAAGTTTATTATAGGCGATCTCATCTGCATCAAATTCGTCCCTGATCTCGCCAACTATTTCTTCGATAATATCTTCTAATGTTATTAATCCGGAAGTGCCTCCATATTCGTCAACGACAATAGATATATGGACCCTTCTCTCTTGAAAATCTTTAAGCAGGCTGTCAATTTTCTTGTTTTCAGGTACAAAGTACCCAGGCCTAAGTAGAGGCTGCCACTTAAAATTCTCATCCCTGTCAACATATGGAAGCAGGTCCTTGATATACAGTATGCCTTCGATTTTATCTATTGTCTCTCTGAAAACAGGAATTCTGGAAAATCCACACTTATTAATTTTGTCCATTAAATCGTGGAAATCCAAATCAAAATCAAATGCTGTAATATCCAACCTGGATTTCATAACCTGTTTAACAGATAAGGTTCCGAAGTTTACAATGCCTTTCAATATTTCCTTTTCTTCTTCAGTGGCTTGACCATTTGCAGTTATTTCAAGAGCCTTATGGATCTCTTCCTTGGAAATATCATAATTTCTGGTTTCAATTCTTTTTTCAACCACCTTACTGAAAGAAAGGAGTGCCCATGAAAGTGGGCTGAATAATGATTCGGCCATATGCATCAATCGGGAAGTCATTTTTGCAAAAACTTCATTATTCGAATTAGCATATACCTTTGGGATGATCTCTCCAAAAAACACTATGGCAAATGTTGTGATAAAAGTGAGTGAGATAATGACTACTCCTGTAAGGGTAGTAGTTCCAAAAATCCTCCAGGTGACAAATGTTGCAAGAGTAACAATACCAACATTTATAAAATTATTAAATATAAGAATTGTCGCAAGCAACTTTTGAGGATTCTTTATAAGTTGATAAATCCTGTTATCTCCTTTCGAATTGCTATTCCTAAATGTATTTATCTGGTTTTTCGATAAAGAAAAAAAGGCTACTTCCGATCCTGAAACAAGTGCGGATAAAATCAATAATATAATTAATATTATACCACTTATAATATAAAATGGCAGCAAATTACTGGATAATAAAATAAAAAGATGACAACAATGATATGGATCGTCCAATGCCGTACGTTTATTTTCTAAAATGGAAGATCATCAGTTTCCTCCGGGAGATCAACCGGGTTTGCAGGAGGCGCAGTTGATTGATTTGATGGTTCATAACTAGCCTCATTAGTTGTTGACCTGCCTCCAAGCATATTCATATTTTGGCCGACAACTTCTGTACTATATTTTGTAATCCCATCTTTATCCTGATAGGAACGCGTTTGTAATTTACCTTCTATATATACCTGATTCCCTTTTCTTAGATATTTTTCGGCAATTTCAGCCAATCCTCTCCATAAGACTATATTATGCCATTCAGTCTGATCAACACGTTGTCCTGTATTCCTGTCATTATAAGACTCTGTTGTTGCTACTGAAAACCTGGCAACTTTCACACCACTTTCAAGTGTTCTGATTTCAGGATCCTTTCCTAAATTTCCAACTAAAATAACCTTGTTTACGCCTGCCATAATTATTAAAATTTTACTGGTTGAACATAAATTAAAATCAAAAATAATTAAAATATTTCTTCCTTCAAATATTTATCAATCAATACGGGTTTTGGCAAGTTTTCAATCTGATCGAAATTATAGAAATTAGCATTTTCAGTTGGTTTTAATTTCATAGTATTGAATGGGATAGTTGAATCAATATAATAGAAAGTTGCATGAATGATCTGATGTGTTAATACATGTTTATATTCCTTTATATGATGGATCTGCCATTCATCTTCCTTAATAATATCCAATTCTTTCAGGAACGCCATAGCATTTGATATTTTACTATCTGACTCTATAAGCTGAAAATCATACAAACCTTTCCAGATGTCATTTTTCACTCTTTGATTCATATATAAAATCCTATCATTAGCTAGAACCAGATAGTTGAAATAGCGGATCCTCTTTTTCTTTTTTGGAGATTTTACAGGACGTTCCTGCTGGTTTTTCATAGAATATGATTCGCAGGATAGATTTAACATACAGGTTTCACACTTGGGATTTTTGGGCAGACAATGAAGGGCGCCAAACTCCATAATGGCCTGATTGAAATCGCCTGGAAATTCATCAGATATCAACGCCTTTGCAATATGTAAAAAATCTTTTTTCCCTTTTGCTGAATTGATATCACTATTTATATTGAATAATCTGGACAATACCCTGTATACATTTCCATCAAGCACGGGAATGGGCTCCTTAAAACAGATTGAAGCAATAGCTGCAGCTGTATAAGGACCGATACCCGGTAATTTTATAAGTTCTGTATATGATTCAGGAAAGATTGCCTCGTAATCAGATACAATATTTTTTGCACATTTATGTAAATTTCTGGCCCTGGAATAATACCCCAATCCTTGCCATTCCAATAGTACTTCTTTTTCACTCGCATTCGCCAGGTCAACAACAGATGGAAACTTTTTTAAAAAGTTTATATAGTAAGGCAGTCCTTGTGAAACCCTGGTTTGCTGAAGCATAATCTCAGATAGCCAGATTTTATATGGATCACTAGTTTGCCTCCAGGGTAGTTCTCTGCGATAGTCAGAGTACCACTTCAATATTGCCTTGGTATATTGTGTTAATTTCAATGCAATCTCCAATCTGATTCAATTGTAAAAATACATATCTCTCAATTTTGTTTGTAATTTATTTCCATTATAGGTCTCGAGGATATATTTTTGTGCACCAAAATATTTGGTTATTAAGTATTTACAGATTTTTATAAACTATTAGGATCGTGACAAAAGCTGAGATTATTTCGAAAATTTCTGACCAGACAGGTATTGATAAAGCAGATGTTCAGGTAACTGTGGAGGCACTTTTTAGTGTTGTTAAACAATCAATGGCTGAAGGAGAAAATATATATGTAAGAGGATTTGGAAGTTTCGTTAATAAAAAGAGAGCCAAAAAAGTGGCCAGAAATATTTCTAAAAACACTGCCATTATTATTGATGAACATTTTGTTCCGAGTTTCAAACCTTCCAAAGTTTTTATCGAGAAAATAAAAAGTAGCGATAAAGTTAAAAGTAGTAATTAATAAATCCTTCGCTTAATTTGGATTTGAGGGGATATGCAAAAGCATAGGATTGTACTCATAATATCATCATTGGTTTTGATCATTGTTTTATACTTTCTACCGAGAATAGTAGTGGACAATGAAAAGGACAAGGACATAGGGAGCACATCAAATCAGAATGAGCAGGATGAGGTAGGGATTGAGACCGATATCATGGATCTGCATTCTTCTGAGATTACTGATCAAGACAATGCAAAGATCAGTAACCTGAAGGCTGAGATGAACAATGAGGGATCTGACCATCTTAAATTAGCAGATTCATTATCGGGGATATATTTAACTTACAATCAATTTGACAGTGCGGCAAAGTACTTTGAAATAATTGCTGAAATAAATCCTGGACCCGAAGAATTTGAGAAAGCCGGGAATGCCTATTATGATGCACTGGGTTTCGCTATGGAAAAGGAGAAAGCAAATATTTATAGTGAAAAAGCAAGATATTATTACGAACTGTTATTAAAAGATGAACCATCGCGACTGGATATTAAGAATAAATTGGCAATGACCTATATCTCTTCCGCCAATCCTATGCAGGGTATTACATTGCTCAGGGAGATCTTAGAGTCAGATCCAGAGAATGAAAATGGGCTTTTCAATATGGGAATTTTGGCTATTCAGTCAGGACAATACGAAAGAGCTAGTGAAAGATTCAAAAATCTAGTATCTTTGTACCCTCAAAATCTGCAGGGTCAGTTCTATCTTGGATTATGTTATTTTGAATTAGGAGAACAAGATAGTGCAAGGAGACAATTTGAACTGGTGAAAAGCATGGAGAATGATCCGGCAGTTTTGGCAACTATAGATGGTTATCTTAAAGAGCTGAACTAACAGAATTATTTATATATTAAAAATATTTATTTATGCCTTGCGGTAAAAAAAGAAAGCGACATAAAATAGCGACGCACAAAAGAAAGAAGCGTCTAAGAAAAAACAGACATAAGAAGAAATAATTAAATTAGATCTTCTTCGATATCATATTTAATAAGGGACATAAATATTGACAATACCTTGAATAATAATTTAATCGTTAATGCAACGCAACAAGGATGTCGGATAGCCCTGGTAAAAAATAAGGATCTTGTAGAATTTCATTACGAAGAAGAATCTAGACGATTTAAAGTAGGAGATATTTATCTGGGAATTGTAAAAAAAGTAGTTCCTGGTTTAAATGCAGCATTTATTGATATAGGATTTGATAAAGATGCATTCCTGCATTATCTGGATCTGGGTCCACAGGTAAGTTCATTAAAAAAGTTTACACATTTTACACTTACACGGAAAAACACTTCTTCAAAACTGACTCAATTCAGGCTAGAACCTGATATTGAAAAAACAGGCAAGATCACTCAGGTTTTAACAAAAAACCAACAGGTCTTAGTACAAGTTGTAAAAGAACCGATCTCCACAAAGGGGCCGAGACTTTCATGTGAAATTTCTCTGGCTGGAAGGTATCTTGTGCTTGTACCCTTCTCAAATTCAGTAAGCATTTCCAAAAAGATCGCCAATGCTGATGAGCGGAACCGGCTTTCCAGGCTGATCAATAGTATCAAGCCTAAAAATTTTGGTTTAATTATCCGAACTGTGGCTGAGGGCAGAGATGTTGCTGAGCTTGATAGTGATCTTAACAACCTGATGAAAGTCTGGACGGAAGGGGTCAAGATCCTGAAACATGCCAGGCCAAAAGCAAAAATAATTGGGGAGATGGGCAGAGTCTCTTCCCTTCTCAGGGATATGCTCAACGAATCCTTTGATTCTATCAATGTGGATAGTAAACCCATCTATGATGAGGTTAAATCATATATTAAACAAATCGCGCCTGATAAAGAGAAAATTCTCAAACAGTATAATGGTAAAACGAAGATCTTTGAGCAGTTTGGAATTGAAAGGCAATTAAAGACTCTATTTGGACCTACAGTAAGCCTTCCCGGGGGAGGATATATTGTTATTGATCATACAGAAGCATTGCATGTGATTGATGTGAATAGTGGAAATAAATCTAATTCTGAAAAGAATCAGGAAACCACGGCATTAAATGTAAACATGGAAGCAGCGAAAGAGATTGCCAGACAACTTCGGTTGCGGGATATGGGTGGAATTATTGTAATCGATTATATCGATATGCGAAATGCTGAAAACAAGAAAAAATTATTTTCAGCAATGAAAGAGGAAATGAAACTCGATCGTTCGAAATTCACGATTTTGCCTTTGTCGAAGTTTGGTCTAATGCAAATAACAAGGCAGCGTGTTAGACCTGAACTAAGTATGCCTGTACAAGAGAGCTGTCCTGCTTGCAATGGGACCGGAAAAGTTTCAGCAACTATTCTTGTTTCAGATAATATTGAAAAAAATCTGGATTTTATTCTATCTAAGCAAAATGAGAAAAAGTTGACGTTAGCTGTTCATCCTTATCTTTTCGCTTATTTCAAGCAAGGATTCTTTTCTATTAGAATGAAATGGTTTTACAAATATCATAAATGGGTGAACCTGGAGATGGACACATCACTTGGAATCGCAGATTTCAGAATTCTGAATGGGATGGGTGAGGAAATTGAGATTGTATCATAATTCCAGGACATGACAGATAAATTAGAAGCCATAAAGAACAGGTTCAAGGAGGTAGGCGAAATGCTGGTCCAGCCGGATATCATGTCAGATATGAAGAACTATTCCAAATTAAGCAAGGAATACAAGGACCTGGAAAAAATAGTGATAAAGTACGACGAATATCAAAAGATCTTAAGTGATATCGATAGTGCTAAGGCTTTACTGGAAACGGAGAAAGATCCGGAATTCAGGAATATGGTTAAGGTAGAGCTTGATGAACTTAATCCCCTTAAAGTAAATATTGAAGAAGAACTTAAACAACTCCTGACCCCAAAGGATCCTAATGATAGCAAAAACGCTATTTTAGAGATACGGGCTGGTACAGGAGGTGATGAAGCGGCCATTTTTGCTGGTGATCTATTCAGGATGTATCAGAGGTTTTGTGAAAGAATGGGATGGAAATTAAACCTGCTTGACTTTACGGATGGCACATCCGGTGGTTATAAGGAAATTATTGGTAGTGTTTCCGGGGACGACGTTTATGGAAAACTAAAATATGAATCTGGGGTTCACAGGGTACAGAGAGTTCCTACGACTGAGACCCAGGGACGTGTACACACCTCTGCTGCAAGTGTTGCAGTATTACCAGAAATGGAAGATGTAGAGGTTGAAATTGACATGAACGATGTCAGAAAGGATACTTTTTGCTCATCGGGCCCGGGAGGACAATCTGTAAACACTACTTATTCAGCCATCCGGCTGACGCATATCCCTTCAGGTATTGTAGTTTCATGCCAGGATGAAAAATCGCAATTGAAAAATCTTGATAAAGCTTTAAAAGTGTTAAGGTCCAGATTATATGAAATGGAACTTAAAAAGCACAATGAGAAAATTGGGGAAAAGAGAAAATCGATGGTAGGAAGTGGAGACAGATCAGATAAGATCCGAACCTATAATTTTTCTCAAAGTAGGGTTACAGACCATAGGATAAATCATTCTGTATATAATCTTCAGGCTGTAATGGATGGTGACATAGCGGATTTTATCGAGAAGTTGCGAATAGCTGAGAATGCCGAGAGGCTCAAGGATGGACAATCTGATAATTGAGATTGAAAACCAGTTATATATTTTACCTAGCAATATTTTTAGTCATTCAACTTTCCTGCATGAATGAGGATGAGGTCATTTCTACAGATCCCGGATATCAATTAACTTTTTCTACAGATACTATTGCTTTTGATACAGTCTTTACATCAATTGGTAGTGTGACCGAAAGATTTTTGGTTCGAAACCAAAATCCAAATGCCCTTTTAATTGAGAAAATTTATGTAGGGAATGGTCAGGATTCGCCGTATTCTATAACTGTTTCGGGCTACGAATCAAACAGTGTTGAAAACCAGCAAATATTGGGGAATGATAGCTTATTGGTGCTTGTATCGGTTAAAATAGATCCTTCGGAAGAATCCTTACCATTTGTTGTCAGAGATTCTATTGTATTCATCACAAATGGCAATGTACAGGATGTTAAACTCCAAAGCTGGGGCCAAAACGCACATTTTATTGGGAATGCAGTTCTTGATTGCGATACTCAATGGGTCCCTGATTTACCATATTTCCTGTATGGGTCCATATTAGTTGATTCCCTCTGTGAGTTACGAATTGAGAAAAATGTGCGTGTTTTTTCCTCGTTTGACACATTTATTTTTGTAAAAGGCTCTATAGTGGTAAGCGGAGAATCTGATGAACGTGTGATTTTCAGAAATGAAAGATTGGAACCTCAATATGAAAACATTCCTGGACAATGGGGTGGGATCATTTTCCTTGAAGGTAGTAATAATAATTATATTCATTATGCAGATATCCGAAATGTACAATATGGTATAAGACTGGGCACGCCTGATCCGGACTCAATCCCAGATATTATCCTTAGAAATGTCCGTATTGAAAATTCAGCTGTGGCTGGTATTGCCGCTTTTAATTCAGATCTTTTAGCCGAAAATTCATTGATCAACACCTCTACTGGTTATGTTGTTGGTAACTTTGCAGGTGGATATTATACTTATAACCACTGTACCATAGCCAATTTTCCGGTCACTTTCTTTAGCGGGCAGGCTTCTTCTGTTATTACAGATAACCTTGATCTTGAAGATGGATCTAACTTGTATAATCCCTTGCATCTTTCTATTGCCAACTCAATCATATGGGGTAATTTCGAGGAAGAAATCGTATTGGATTTGTTAGAACCTGATAATTCCCAGATTAAAACTATGAACAGTATTTTAAAAACCTCGTTAAATATCTTTGAAGGAGATGGAACTTTATTAAGTACTGAAACAGATTTTATGCAGTTTAAAGACCCGAATAATTATGATTATACACCGGATTCTTTATCTCCTGCGATTGACAATGCACTAGGGTCAGAAATGGGGATTGACTTGTTCGGATCCCAAAGAGATTCACTGCCGGATATTGGTGCCATAGAGTATTTATTGAACAATTAATATGAAATTTTTTCAAAAAGAAATGATCCTTCCAAGATATCGAAGAGGCTTTCACCTGATCACGGATCAAATACGCGATGAAATTACGTGAAATAAAAAATATTGATAAAGGGATATTGCATATCCTGGTTAAGCACACTTCTGCTGGAATAACCCTTAACGAAAATGCAGATCCTACGGTACGGCAGGATTTTGAAAGCCATTTCGATAAAACTGTTCCTGAAAACGCACCATATTACCGACATAATTATGAAGGTCCTGACGATATGCCCGCTCATATCAAGACCTCGATTATAGGAAATGAAATAAACATACCCATTACGGGAGGAAAGCTAAATCTTGGAACCTGGCAAGGGATATACTTTTGTGAGTTCAGAAATTTTGGAATTAACAGGCATATCGTTCTTACCGCTTTTGGAGAATAAGTCCAATAAAATGTAGCCTATATTTAGGTTCGGAGAATATAAATAAATTCGACTACATCGATTATAACAAAATTTAAAACCACTCCCCAATAGAATTCATTTTAAATACTGCCTGATAGGATTATGAGATCATAAACTTTCCTGATAATTTTTACTACTTTACTAATCCCTTTGACAGGAAATGATAGTAATCAAGGATCAATCCGTGAATTTTGGTTTTAAGTACTGAGCTGTATATCCGGTTTTTTCTTTGACAAGTTCCTCTGGGGTGCCCTCGAAAACAACATATCCTCCTTTTTTATCGCCTCCTTCCGGACCCAGATCTATGATCCAGTCTGCAGATTTAATAATTTCCATATTGTGTTCAATCATTACGACTGAATTGCCCTGATTGATCAGACTCTGCACAGCCTTCAATAATTTATTTATATCATGAAAATGTAGACCGGTTGTAGGTTCATCGAATATAAACAAAATATGATCATGAGTGGTGGTTTTCCCTTTGCCAAGAAAATAAGCAAGCTTAACGCGCTGAGCTTCTCCTCCACTAAGAGAATTTGATGATTGCCCAAGCCTGACATAGCCCAATCCAACTTCCTGCAAGGGCCTAAGGCGGTTGACAACCGCTTTATCTTTAATGAAGAAATCAATAGCTTCATCAACGGTTAGTTCGAGTACTTCCTGAATGTTCTTTCCTTTATATTCCACATTGAGAATTTCATTTTTAAACCTGCTCCCTTTACAGCTATCACAAGTCAGGAAAATATCAGCCATAAACTGCATCTCAATTTTAATGATCCCTTCTCCCTGGCAGGTTTCACACCTTCCGCCATCTACATTAAATGAGAAGTGGGAAGGTTTGTATCCTCGTTGTACTGATAATTGTTGATCAGAAAACAATTTTCTAATAGCATCATAAGCTTTGACATAGGTAACAGGATTTGATCGGGAAGACTTCCCTATAGGATTTTGATCAATATATTCAACCTGTAGTATCTTATCAACCGATCCTTCCAGTTTGTCAAATTTACCTAATGATTCAGCCATAAGGCCAAGGCGTTTGGCAAGTGCCGGATATAGAATATTTTTTACCAATGTAGATTTACCTGAACCGCTAACTCCAGTGATAACTGATAAAATACCCAAAGGAATATTTACATTAATATTTTTGAGATTGTTTTCCCTTGCACCAACAATTTGAATATGTTCCTTCCATGACCTTCTTCTTGCGGGTATTTCAACTGTATCAAGTTGATTTAAATATCTCGCAGTATATGAAGTTGTATTCTTCTTTATATCTGACATGCGAGCCCTGAAAAACTAATTCACCTCCATGAGATCCGGCATCCGGGCCAATATCGATTATTTGATCTGCTTGTAACATGACCTCCTCCTCATGTTCAACGACAATTACAGTATTGCCAAGATCTCTGAGTGATTTTAATACATCTATTAATTTACTGGTATCCCTCGGGTGCAGGCCTATACTTGGCTCATCTAATATATACATGGAACCTACCAGTGCGCTACCAAGGGAAGTCGCCAGCCTGATCCTTTGGTATTCTCCCCCAGAAAGGGACGATGTCAGACGGTTAAGGGTTAAGTATCCGAGTCCAACTAAATCCAGATATTCCAGACGGCTTTTAATTTCTATTAATAGTTGCCTGCTAATCTTTTCCTCAGTTCCGCTAATTTTAAGTTTTTTAAAAAAGGAGACAGATTCACTTACCGGCATTAAGACAAGGTCGGATATAGACTTGTTATTGATTTGAACATAAGCGGCATCTTCACGTAACCGGGTTCCCTTACATTGAGGGCAGATTGTGCGGCCCCTGTATCGGCTCAACAGAACTCTGTATTGAATTTTATGCGTTTTAGAACTTATATAATCGAAGAATTGATGGATCCCTTTAAAATATTTATTCCCATTCCACAGCAATTCATATTCTTCTTTGCTTAATTGATTAATTTGTCTATGAATAGGGAAATTAAATTCCATTGCATTATCCAGTAACTTGCGAAGCCATTTTTTCATAGTCTCAGATCGCCATGGAACTATTGCCCCTTCGTAGACAGAAAGGCTTTTATCAGGGATTACGAGATCTTCATCTATCCCAAGTATTTTTCCAAACCCCTCACATTTTTTACAGGCCCCGTATGGATTATTGAAACTGAATAGATTTACACTCGGTTCTTCAAATATAATACCATCAAGTTCAAACCGATCGCTGAACTCTTTGGAGGTTTTTCCTGATATGTCCACTTTACAGGATCCATTTCCCTCAAAAAAAGCAGTTTGAATCGAATCCGCAATTCTATATTGGTTGTCTTCATCATCGTGAAATACCGATGTTCGATCGATTAACACATGGATGTCCTCAATATTAGGATACTTTTCCAACTCTGTTAATGCATCTTCAACGAGAATTACTTTTTCGCCAATTTTTATACGGGAAAAACCTTTGCTTAAAAGAATATTTAATTCCTGTTCAAGCGTTCTTTTCGGATTTATATGCAAGGGAGCAAAGATCATAACCTTATCCCCTTCATGAAAAGAATAGATCCAATCGACCACGGAAGTTACAGTATCTCTTTTTACTTCCTTATGACTGATGGGGGAATATGTCTTTCCTATTCTTGCATAAAGAAGTTTTAAATAATCATAAATCTCAGTGGAAGTGCCCACTGTAGATCTCGGATTTTTAGTATTTGCTTTCTGTTCGATAGCAATAGCAGGGGATACTCCCTGAATGAAATCAACATCAGGTTTCTCCATTCGTCCCAGAAATTGCCTGGCATATGAACTCAGGCTTTCCACATACATTCTTTGCCCTTCAGCGAATAATGTATCAAAGGCCAGTGAAGATTTTCCGGAACCTGACAATCCTGTAATAACGATTAACTTATTTCTAGGGATGGCAACATTGAGGTTTTTTAAATTATTAACCCTTGCTCCTTTTATAATTATAAACTCTTTTGGATTTATATTATCCAAATTAAAGTCTTCTATGTTGGCCTTAATTTCATGCATGGATTAGCAAAGATAATATGAGGAACATTCTAATTAGCAATTTGTTCGGAAGAGATTGTAATATTCTAAAAATTGGAATTTCGTACAAATTTGGGAAAATTAAATTTTTTTTGTTTTGGAAGAATTCTTAAAATAAAACTAAAATTAGCGCTTTTCTGCTTTGATTAAAACGAGATTTAATTTCCATAACTTATTAATTATAAGCAGGTTAACCCTGGTTATATTAAAGTATTTATTCAATAGTATTAATTTCTTATATGGTTTTGAGGAAATTTGGAATAAATATTGTTTTGTAGTATATCCAACACATGTAAGATATTTTAAAAATATTGTTGTTTTATAAAATCTTATTATATACTTTGGCAGTCCTAATTAAAATAATTGTTTAACCTTAAATACAATACAATATGATATAAAGCTCTACGTTTACTAATTAAGATACATAATGAATAGGAACGAGGTAAGTGACAAAAAATTAGTTTCAGCGTACATTAAAGGTAACGAAGAGGCTTTTGAACTATTGGTTGAAAGACACAAAAATAGGGTTTTTACAACAATTAACTTGATCGTAAGAGATACTTACTTAGCTGAGGATCTTTTACAAGAAACCTTTATTAAGGCAATCAAAACCATTAAGTCGGGAAGGTACAATGAAGAGGGTAAATTTTTGCCCTGGATATTGCGAATAGCCCATAACCTGGCTATCGACTACTTCAGAAGAGATAAAAGATATCCTACAATGGTTCTTGAAGATGGTAGTGCTGTCTTTAATAATCTTGATTTCTCAGAAGATTCTTTTGAATCTGTGCAAATACAAAAAGATACACATGATCGTCTTAAGCAATTCATTGAAGAATTGCCCCTTGTACAAAGGGAAGTACTCGTAATGAGGCACTATATGAATATGAGTTTTAAAGAAATTGCAGAAGTATCAGGTGTCAGTATCAACACTGCTCTTGGAAGGATGCGGTACGCACTGATCAATCTGCGTAAAAAGATTACTGTTAATCGGTCTGCCTATGACAAAAACCTTTACCCGAAATGATCTGATAAGATACATCTATCAGGAAACAACTGAAAGCGAAAAAAAAGAAATCGAACAGGAATTATTGTTAGATAATAAATTGTTTGAAGAGTATAAGAATCTTGCTGAAGTAAGCATGGAGTTGGACAGAGTTGAATTATGTCCTTCAGAAAAAACAATAAATAAAATCCTAAATTTTTCAAAAACTATAAATTTGCATTCAGCTTAGATCAAAAAGAATGCAGAAAAAAGAAAGATTTAGATTATTAATCGATTACTTCACCAAGAATTTTCCGGAGCCCAGAACTGAATTAAGTTATTCCAATTCATTTCATTTGTTGATAGCAGTTATCCTCAGTGCTCAATGTACTGATAAGAGGATCAATATGGTGACTCCAGCGCTCTTCAGGGATTTCCCTACCCCTGAACATTTAGCACATAGTAGTTTTGATGAGGTATTTCCTTATATAAAAAGCGTAACTTATCCCAATAGCAAAACCAAGCACTTGATCGGGATGGCAAAGATGCTTTGTGAAGAGTTTGACTCAAAGGTCCCTGAAACTGTAACGGACCTTCAGAAATTACCAGGTGTAGGACGAAAAACAGCAAATGTGATTGCTTCCGTGGTCTATAATCAGCCAGCCCTGGCTGTTGATACCCATGTATTTCGGGTGTCCAAAAGAATAGGACTGGCCAATCTAAATTCTAAAACTCCCCTATCCGTTGAGCAGCAACTCGTTAAATATATACCAACTCATCTTATTGCCAAAGCCCATCATTGGTTAATTCTTCATGGTCGGTATATCTGCGTGGCCAGAAATCCAAAATGCAATAAATGCGGATTAAATAATTTTTGCAGGTATTATGAAAAAAACTTAACCTGATCCATATGGTTCATTGTATTTTAATTTTTTAGGCATTGAACATTCTCTATATACATCAATATTTTAAAACTCCGTCGGAGGGCGGGGCAATAAGATCCTATTATATTGCTAAGGGAATGGTCAACGTGGGGCATCATGTTGAAATGATTACTTCGCATAACTGTAATAAGTATATAAGAAAAGATATTGAGGGGATTACCGTACACTACCTGCCAGTTACTTATTATAATCATTTCGGATATCTAAGGAGGTTATACGCATTTTTACTATTTGCCCACAAAGCATATCATCTGGGGAAGAAATTAAAGAGCATTGACCTGGCTTATGTAACATCGACCCCTCTGACTGTTGCACTCACAGCTCTGCGATTAAATCATAAGAAGCAAACTCCTTATGTTTTTGAAGTCCGAGACCTTTGGCCGGAGGCTCCTATCCGGTTAGGTGAAATAAGAAACGTATTTATCAAGGCTGTTTCCAGAAAACTGGAATTGATTGCCTACAGAAAAGCGGAAAGGATCGTAACCTTATCACCAGGAATTTATGAACATGTATCAAACCTGGTACCTGGTAAATCAGTGTATCTATGTCCTAATTTCTCCGATTGTACTTTTTTCCAAAGAACAGATCGGAAAAATGAAACATTGCTTAAAAAACATGGTATAATGAATGCCTTTGTGATCTCATATTTCGGCGCTATTGGAAAAGTGAATGCTTTGGAATATTTTCTTGACCTGGTAAAAGTTTCCGAAGATTATGAAATGGATATTAAATTCTTTCTGATAGGTGATGGAGCAAAACTTACCGCGTTAAGGAAGCTTGCCGAGCATAGAAAATTAAAGACAATTGAATTTATACCGCATATGGATAAACTTGGTTTGAAGGAATATTTATCTATAAGTGATGCAGCCTATATCTCTTTTATTAATAATCCAGTAATGGAATTGAACAGCCCCAATAAATTTTTTGATGCTCTTGCAAGTGGGAAACTTATAATCACGAATACTAAAGGATGGATCCGCGATCTAATTAAGGAAAATGAATGTGGATTTTATATGGATCCCGATAGTCCTGAAGAATTTATCACCAGAATAAAACCATTTATGAACAAACTTAAACTTCAAATTCAACAGGGCCAAGCCAGACATTTGGCTGAAGAATCATTTGATAAAGATAAGCAAGTTAAAAAGCTTTTAGATTTTATCAATCCTAAATATCCTGACTTCGAGGCTTAAAGCCTGATCTCTCAAAAATAACACGCGAATTACTGTTTCTCATTAATTCAGGAAGGTCTGATTCAGGATTATTCTCCATATAATCTTTTACAATCTCCCAGCCGATCCATCTACCTATTCTGCCCGGACAATTTTCACCAATTTCAAAAGTTTTAGGCCTTTCAGCAATGAACTTATCCTTTATATGATGATTTGTATCAAACAGAACTTCATTTTGTATAAAATTTGCCCAGATAATTTCCTGGCCACCGAATATATCTTTCATTTCTTTCGGAGAGTAACCCAGGAAAATTGAATCCGGCACACAAGGCAGCATTTGTTTGGAGAAATAAAATGCTTTTCCATAAAACACCATTTCACCCAAGAGCGTTTTATCCCGTATATCAATTTTGTTGTATTTCTCGGATAATAGCAATAATGAATTGGGAACGATGTTTTCTTTACGGTATCTTTTCAATATATAATCCGGAATATTTACAGGCCGGTAGGACGCATCATTTCCGAGATAGTAATCCAATCCAATAATTATTAAGCTATCGGATACGTACATATCATGGGTAAGTCCGGTAAAAACAAACTGGATCTTTGGAGGCTTGAACTCGGGATAGTAATATTTAATTCTTTTAAAAGCATCCTCAAACTGGACTTTAATATCCTGCAGATCCCCAAATGCACTATCAGTTTCCGTCCATAAAGTATCAATTGAAGGATTATGCAATAATTCGTAAAATCTATTCACAAAAATTGAATCAAAAGGATATTGAGATCTTCCAAGAAAAATTTCACTAAATGCGAAATTTTTGTCAAGCAGTTCTTTTAATTCAGTTCTGGTATGAATTTTGAATAGTTTCTTATCTAGCCTGTCAACTTCAAGAGATAGATTGATCTCGGATATATCAGGCGAAGGAATGCAAGCATCCTTGTTTGAACATGAGTAGAAGGAAATAAGGGTGCTTATAAAAAAGATAAATAATAGATTCTTACTTACTTTATAGTGCATTTTAAAATTTGATTAAGATCATTTACATTTGACACTGATCTGCGTTCAATTAATTTTGACGTAAAAGTATTAAATATTTGTATGAAGAAATACAACATCTTGTTTTCCTTGATTATGCTCCTGTCGACTTCAGCATTTTGCCAGGTAAAAGTTGGAGCCAATCTTCTGCCGGGCATATCAACTAACAGAATATCTTCAGATTCCGATACAATTTCATTTAGAAACGATGGCGTAGGTTACAGGATTGCATTGGGGATACTTTTTGATTTTGAGACCAGAAAGAATTACTATTTCAGTACCGGTATTTATTGGTTCCCTAAAAGAATAGGAATAAAGGCTGGAAGTCCTGAAGGCGAAAATGAACAATCCTTTAATCTACAATATTTACAGATCCCTTTTAATTTTAAATTACTGACAGATGAATTCTCAATAGACAAGTGGTTCTTTTTTCAGTTTGGAATTGCCTTTGATATGAAGATAGATGAATCCGGAAAATATACAGAAGATGTATATATTGAGAAATTTAATTTCTGGGATATCGTATTGAATTTTGGAGTGGGCATTGAAATGAACCTTAGTCAAAATACAACTTTTTTCACAGGCGTAACCTATTACCGGGGATTATTGAATGCCGTTAAACCCCAGTCGTTTTTAGAAAATGAACTCACAGTTAAAAATGATTATTGGGCGTTAAGCCTTGGGGTTAAATTTTAGTTATTCCTTCCTATTATTGGCCTGTTTTTCTGCTTAATTTCATGATTTCCAAAAAAATGCTAAGTTTGTGTTTATGGAAATCGAACAAATACGTAAAGAACTGGAGGAAAAAGTTAAAAAAATTGATCCTATCGGCAAAAAATTAAAATTCAATCTTGATGGTGAGTTTATCCTGATCGACGGCAGTGATCAGGCGAATTATATTTCTGAGGATGATGGCGAGGCTGATTGTACCATTACTATGAGTAAGGATACCTACCTTAAACTTCAGCGTAAAGAGATCAAGCCAATGATTGCAACTCTGACAGGGAAAATAAAGGTAAAGGGCGATATAGGAACGGCACAAAAGTTAAAACAATTGATGTAAGCAGTGGAGAAACAACCTGAACTTTTTATTCAGAGATCCTCAATGCTCAATACTATAAATGGTGTTGGTTTTTTTTTAAGGAAAATTGGTCTTGATCCATTTAAGCTTGATACGGGAAAGATTATGCGGAAAGCCCAAAAAAAGGCTGGATTTTCTATATCACTGCCGGTGGCTGAGATCGGATTGGGAAAATTGGTTCATTCCATAAACATGGAAGGGAAACCTAATCCTTTTGGAGCGCTTGCCATCAAAGGACTGTTAGAGCGCACGCTATATGGCAGGTACAAGGTAGAACAAACGATTTCTCAAAATCCTCATATATTAAATGAGAAAATTGAGCAACCTGTATTTATAGTTGGGATGCCCCGCTCAGGGACTACCATACTCCATGCTTTACTTCATGAGGATCCTGATCACAGATCACCCCAAGCCTGGGAATGTCTTTTACCATACCCTGTGCCCAAACCGGAAAATTATACAGATAATGATCAATTGAATTCAGTACGTAAGGAATTTGGACATCTGTTTAAACTAATACCAGATTTTCTAAGGAAACATTATATGGCAGCTGATTCACCTCAGGAGTGTATTAGCATCAATGCTTTGGATTTCAACAGTTTTCAATTCTTTGCGCAACAATATTTGCCTTCTTATATGGAATGGTTCAATAACCATGCTGATAAGTTGAGCACAATGCGTTTCCATAAGAAATTTCTTCAATATCTACAATCTGGCGGTGTTAAATCAAAGCGATGGTTACTTAAATCTCCAGTTCATTTGATGAGACTACCCGAATTGTTCGAAGTATATCCGGATGCCAGGATAATAATGACACATCGACATCCTTTTGAAGTTGTTCCTTCAACTGCCAGTCTAATATCGTCCGTTAGATCTCTGTATAGCGACAATGAAATAGCTAAAAGAACAGGACATGAACAAGCTGAAACCTGGAGTTTGTACTTGAGTAAATTCTTGAATTCAATAAAGGTTCTGAAT
The DNA here is from genome assembly GCA_963820995.1 of uncultured Cytophagales bacterium. GTDB lineage: Bacteria > Bacteroidota > Bacteroidia > Cytophagales > Cyclobacteriaceae > JAGTVG01. Next base: position 251,529 of record CAWGCL010000004.1, read on the forward strand.
AAAGATGATCAGATTATTCATATACGTTTTGAGGATTTTGTAAATGACCAGGTAAATACTGTAAAAAGAATATACGAAAAGTTTGGGTGGACCATGTCTGACGAAGCGCATGAAAGATTCACACATTTCCTAATGCAAAATCCAAAAGATAAGCACGGTAGGCATGCCTATTCCTTAAAAGATTTTAACCTGAAAGAAAGCAACATAAACTCCATGTATGGAAATTATATTCATTTTTTAAACGATCTGTATTCATTACGTAATTATGGAACATAAAAGCAAAAAAGCCCTTCAGGAGTTTCTGGAGGTTATCGCAAATGCCGAAAATACCTTTTTGGATCCGGAAAAGAACCTGGATGAACAGGGGAAAATTGATGGGTATCAACATATATTTCATCTGTTAAGAACCAGTATAGATTTTTATTTATTCAATGATCCGCTAAGGCCAGAATTTATGTTGTTGGCAACCCCTTATCATAAGGTCATTGGTGATAATGTGGATTCAGTTTATTATTTCACGCAGGTGAGAGGAGATCAGGAGTATATCATAAGAGGCAGGCGTTATGATAGTTGTTATTTGTCCTTTACCTTATACGGGGGGGCACCTGATGGCGAACTAAGCGAAAGGGTTACATTAAGTATTAACCACACCAATATTGAGTTTGAGGAAGATGGGCATTTTGAAATAAAACTTACCCAGGATCCGAAAGGTAAGAATGAGTTTAAACTGGATTATGATTCAGTTACCTTATTTTCCAGGGAATATTTTTTCGACCGGTTTAACAGCCGGGAAAGTGATCTCTCAATTGAAAACATCTGTGTTCATGAAGTTCCTGCTCCTTTGTCGGATGAACAGCTTGCTAAAAGGATCCGGGTTATGAAGACCTTTTTTGAGCAAACAACATGGATAGCTCCCTTACCTGTAGAATTTCCAATGAATGATTTTCTGCCTCCTTTTCCATTTGAAGCAGACCAGGGTGGTTGGGGAACAGTAGACAATGTTTATTGCTTTGGTAGATTTCATCTGGAGGATGATGAGTATTTAAAAATAAATTTCACATCTCCTGAATGTTGTTACTGGGGCATCCAGACCTGGAACTATCTAATGCAAAGTACGGATTATAAGAACTATAAAGTATGTATCAATAAGGAACAGGCAGTTCAGAATGAGGATGGGAGTTTTACCATATACTTGAGTCATAAGCCCATGGACGTAGATAACTGGATCAGTACTTCAGCATATAAGGAAGCGATCATTTTCTGCCGCTGGCTCTTATCTGAAGAAATGCCAGAACAACCCACAGTAGAGTTAGGGAAGCTTTGATTCAAATTTTTTTATAGAATTAGCCTTTTAGTTGGATCTATATTTATTTACAACCTTGTTAATTCTTTATACCGGAAACAACTTAGTTCATGATCGTTTACAATCCCTGTAGCCTGAAGGTGGGCATAGATAATAGTGCTCCCCACAAAATTGAATCCGCGTTTTTTAAGATCTTTGCTAATTCTGTCGGATAATTCAGTTCTGGCCGGAATGTCGCTCATTTTTTCCCAGGTATTGATAACAGGCTTTCCCCCGGAGAAATTCCAGATATAATTATCAAAGCTGCCGAATTCCTTTTGAACTTCGAGGAACTTTCCAGCATTATTTATAGCGGATTTGATCTTTAATCTATTGCGAATGATAGAAGAATTCTGAAGCAATGCTTCATACTTTTTCTCATTATATTGAGCAACTATAGCGGGATCAAAATCTGAAAAAGCTTTACGGTAACCTTCCCTTCTTTTCAAAATTGTACTCCAGCTTAATCCAGCCTGTGCTCCTTCCAGGATAAGAAATTCAAAATGCTTCCTGTCATCATGTACAGGAACACCCCATTCCTCATCATGATATTTAACATAGTCATCATAAAGACCTTCGCACCATGTGCATCTTTTTAGATTTTTGTCAATGGACATAACTTCCGGCGTTTATATCAAATGTTCCTCCTGTTGCATGATCAGCTAATCCGCTGGCTAAAAAACCAACAAAAGGGGCAATATCTTCAGGGCATGTTAATTCATTTAATGCGATCTGATTTAAAGCTTCTTCTTCCCCATATTGATCAAAAAATTGCTGTGCCATCTCTGTTTTGACAAATCCCGGGGCGACGGTAAAAGCAACAATTCTTTTTTTACCAAAAGCCCGGGCTATTGAGCGAGTCAAAGCAACCATTCCTGCTTTTGATGCTGCATAATCCATGTAATCTTCTGTATCCCCTCGAAAAGCAGCTCTCGAGGAAATATTGATGATCTTTCCTCCTTTGTTCCGTTTCATAAAATGCTGGATTGCTTTCTTGCATAAAAAGCCAACTGCATTTAAATTTATATCCATTGTTTTTTTCCAGCTATTGATCCACTCATCATCAGGACCAGATATATCAGAAGAAAGCGCTATTCCGGCATTATTTATAAGAACATCTAAATAACCCATTTTTTTAATAACCACATCCATAAAGGATGGTATGCGGTCCACTTGTTCCAGGTCATATTGAAAAGGAAATGCCTGATCAGGATATTTTTTAATTATATTTTCGATTGAAGCGCCACTACGATTATAATGGATGGCCACCTTAGCTTTATTTTCAAGCAGGAAGTAAACGATGGATCTCCCAATGCCCTTACTGCCCCCGGTTACCAGTATGTTTTTATTTTTTAAATATTTATCCAATTCCGAAATAGCGTGAATCCAATATAAATTAAAGATAATAAATTGTTATACAGTCATCGATATTTTGACAGGAAATAAGTGCAGCTTTAATTTGGATCATTTTTATAAATTATTGTCGTTAACCACTAAGTTTTCATATTTTTTCATTTTTACCATTTAATATTAATTCATTTTTCTTAAATTTTAGTGGAACTAATTATGCGTTGATGATCAAATTATTTAAATCATTTGGAACCGTAGTATTGGCTTTTGTTTTGGCGATGATGTTCATCATTTTTTATCCGGTAATTATTGTTTATCGGGCGTTAATTTAAATAATTTAAAGTATTTCAAACCAGCTATTTTGCCAAAATACTTAATTTGCCAGGTATTTCTATTTGGTTTTTACTTGCCATTTATTAATGTTCATGGTCAGGGGGAGCAAGGAACATCTGATATTTCCATGAAAGATACGCAGGATGTTCGAACCCATTTAAACAATAAAAATCCCAATGTTCGTTTCGTTTTTTACAATACAGAAAACCTGTTTCATCCATCGGATGATCCAGTCAAGTCTGATGAAGACTTCACACCAGACGGTCCGTATTATTGGACATACAGGAGATATTACTCCAAAATTAATAAATTAGGCAAGCTTTTTGTAGCCATTGGAGAAGGGTATATGCCTGCTATTATTGGTTTGTGTGAAATTGAGAACCGTATAGTAATAAATGATATCCTAAATAAATCGGTTATGAAATATTGTTCTTATAAGGTGATACATAAAGAATCCCCTGATTTGAGGGGAATTGATGTAGCATTATTATATGACCCTTCCCAATTTAAAGCCTTTAGATACAGTTTTATCAGAATCGATGATCCTCAATTTCCGGACTTAAAAACAAGGGACATACTGTTTGTATCCGGAATTTTATTAGAATCAATTCATTGCCACGTTTTTATTAATCATTGGCCCTCCAGAAGAGGCGGACAGATGGCCAGCGAAGCAAAAAGAATTATAGCGGCAAAAAGATTGAAACAAATTGTCGACAGTTTGAGTTTTAATGATCCTGGGTCTAATATCATTATTATGGGAGATTTCAATGATGAGCCAACAAACAATTCTCTTACTCAAGTTTTGAGGACAGGTGATCCGGAAGCAATGGAAGATTCAGTTTTACTAATTAATTTAATGTACTCACTTTATAAGAAAGGGATTGGAACTCATTATCGGGTGAATAACATTACTGAAGCTTCTGTTTTGGATCAGATAATAGTATCATCCTCAATGTTATATGGAAGAAATGGGTTGAAACTAAAGGAAGAAATGGCAAACATTTATAAAAATGAATTTTTGATTGACAAAAAAAATGGAAGGCCACTACGAACTTATCAAGGATTAAAGTATCTTGGTGGATTCAGTGACCATCTGCCCGTTTATGCTGATTTTCAAATAGTAAATAAATAATGAACAAACGGATTTACATAATCTTTATGCTACTTCTTATAGTAGTATTTTCTGTTTCTGGTCAAAAACGGTTTAAAATTCCATCTGTTTATTCCAATATTACTTATGATGTTGAAGGAAATTTGATGTTAAATATAGGGAACATGTCTTATATTCTAAATGATATGCCCTCAGAAATGACCTTGGAAAACCTGATCGGAAACCCCCAAGGAACGACAACTGGAATACTTTTTGATTTTAAAAATGCCCTTAATAATGGTACTCTATATTATGGATTGATACCTTATGAGGATTCCAAATATCCATTACCAGTTTATTTTAGAGCTCCTGTGCAAATTATGGATGGAAAGGCTTTTGTTAATATGCAAGCTCTTAAAGGCAGATATGATATGGTTAACTGGGTTAAAAAGGGGAAAGGTGTGTTGGGTTATAGAGTAGTTAGTGAAACAGGAGAGTTTTTATATGACGGACGAATAGGATTTAAAGGGAACAAGCCTATATTTATAGATACTACTATAGTGGAGGGCCCATTTGTTAATCTTCTAACGCATGAATCTGTTGTTTTATCACTAAAAACAAATTTATCTGTAAGTGTTGAAATTGAGATTAGTGGAAATAAGTATTCCAGCAATTCTGAAGGCACCTATCATGAAATTCCAATTAATGGATTACAGGAGAGTCAGGAATATAAATATACTGTTCATTTTGGTACTAATAAGGAAAGTTATTCTTTTAAAACGGCACCCAAACCCGGATCAAGAACCAAATTCACATTCGGTTATGCCAGTGATTCAAGGTCTGGACAGGGAGGAGGAGAAAGGGATTTCCACGGGGCCAATGCTTATATTATGAAAAAGATTATGGCATTGGGTGCTTATGAAAATTGTTCTTTCATGCAATTCACAGGAGACCTGATCACAGGGTATAAGATTGATCCAAACCAGATCCAATTGGAGTATGCCAATTGGAAACGTGCTGTTGAACCTTGGGCCAGATATTTTCCTGTTATTACCACTATGGGAAACCATGAAGCGACTATGTATTATTGGGCATTGCCGGGTGGAGATTTTTATTCTATTGATAAATTTCCTTTTGATAAGGTTTCTTCAGAAGTCATGTACTCCCAGAATTTTGTAAATCCATTAAATGGTCCGGAAAGTGAGGATGGATCCCAATATGATCCCAATAAAAAACAGGTTGATTTTCCATCATACAAAGAAACTGTGTATTACTACATATATGACAATGTCGCTATGGTCGTATTAAATTCGAATTACTGGTATGCCCCAAGTACTTCACATGTTAATGAAACCAGCGGTAATATTCATGCATATATTATGGATAACCAGTTAAAATGGATAGAAGAAACTCTTGAAGTCCTGGAAAATGATGACAATATTGATCATGTATTTGTAACAGTTCATACTCCATTTTTCCCAAATGGGGGACATGTTAATGATGATATGTGGTATGGTGGAAATAATAAATTCAGACCATATGTCAATGGAAAACCAGTTAAAAACGGTATTATTGAAAGAAGGGATGAACTGCTTGATGTTATTGTGAATAAAACAGAAAAGGTTGTGGCGCTTCTCACTGGTGATGAACATAATTATTGTAAAACGCATATCACACCTGAAACCAATATTTACCCGGATACATGGGACCTTCCTAAATTGCAACTGAAACGCTCTATTTATCAGGTCAATAATGGAGCTGCTGGTGCTCCCTATTATTCACAGGAAATAACACCATGGACTCCCTACACCACTGGTTTTACTACCCAGAACGCTTTGGTTTTGTTTAATATAAATGGGGAAGACCTTGAGATGAAAGTCATTAATCCGGATACACTTGATGAAGTTGATCAGCTGAAGTTAAGGTAAAAGGATCAATATCATTTCCCCAGTTTCAGGATAATTAAATATTAAATCTTATAATTTTTAGTCGGGAGAATTAAACACAAGTACTTTAATTAAAATAATTAATCCATTATAGTTTTTTAGCCGGACCAGTATAAATAATTTCTGTACTTAAAACCTGTGTAGTATGATTATCAGCAGTTCCTTTCATATTGGGTTGTTTACCACCCACATACACCATGAATGAACCAGGCTCTATGATTTTTTCTCCAATCTCATTAATTATGGCTAACTGTTCTGGCATAAGTAAGAATTCCAAAGTCTTTTGTTCTCCAGGTTTGAGATTTATTTTCTCAAATCCTTCAAGTGACAGTCTTGGGACTCTAACACTTGCTTCCATGTCAGTTATATACATTTGTACAACTTCAGCACCTGGTCGCCGGCCAGTATTTTTAACTGAAATTTTAACGGTAAGTTTATCGATTTCTTCAAATTCGCTTTCCGAGATCCCAAGCTTAGAGTACTCAAAGTTTGTATAAGAAAGCCCGTGCCCAAAAGGATATAAAGGATCACCGGTAAAATATTTATAAGTTCGGTTTTGCATATTATAATCTTCAAAATCGGGGATATCATCGATTGATTTATAAAACGTAACAGGTAGTTTTCCGCTCGGGTTTACGTTTCCAAATAATATTTCAGCAATTGCTTTACCACCAAATTCACCCGGATACCATGAATGCAGTATAGCTGGAACATTCTTGTCAGCGTCATTTACAGCTATAGCACTTCCTCCCATCAGTACCAGGGCTACAGGTTTTCCGGTTGCTACAGCTTTATTGATAAATGTAACCTGAGAAGAAGGAAGTTTTATATCGGTCCGGTCACCACCAGAAAATCCTTCTACTTTAATAGGCATTTCCTCACCTTCAAGATAAGGTGACAATCCCATAAATAGAACTGCTACATCTGATTCCTTAATTTTTTGCAGTGCTTTTTCTTCCATGTCTGGCTCCGGTATACTCCAAAGAAGTTTTGCCACCGGATCGTTACCATAGCTGAAAAACTCAATTTTAACAGCATATTCCTTACCTCCTTTAAGCTGTTGATAGAATGATTTCTGCAAGGGATGGTGAATATTATCAAAATCAATTTTCAGTGAATCTTCAAAATATAGTTTTGCTCCATTGCCAGCATTTATTCCAATAGCATATTCTCCTGTTACAGGTGCTTTGATATGTCCTTCCCAAATCACAGAAAAATGATCTGCTATTTTTCCACTTATAGGTGTTTTGTCGTTCCATGAAAAATCAATGGTTTTATCTCTTCTTATAATTTCTGGTTCACCTTCAAAATTTCTGTTGTCAAAATACCTGGCATTCAAGCCAGTTTTACCCGAGGCCGTCAGGAAATCTGTAGGGATCACAGTTAATACAGGTACCCCTTTAGTAATAAGGCATCCTGTTTCATAATTGACCTGGATGCCATTTTCTTGAGCATATTCCCTGATTCCCCTGAGTGGTGTATATAAATTATCTGAAGTCCCGTGGTAATTTCCCAGTAATACACGGTAATCATCTGCAAGGGGGCCAACCACTGCTATTTTTTTTAAGTCATTGTTTAATGGCAGTAAGTTGTCATTCTTTAAAAGAACGATTGATTCCCTGGAGGCCTGTAAAGCCTTTTCAAGATTTGACGTATTCCGCACTACATTATATGGGATTTCTGAATATGGGACCATATTGAGTGGATCGAACATGCCAAGCCTGACTCGAGCTTCAAATAACCGCTTCAGGGCAATATCGATCTCCTCTTCACTTATTAAGCCTTGTTCCACTGCACCTATCAGGAAGGGGGAAGTTGCACCACAATTTAAATCAGTACCGGTTCTAAAGGCCAACGCTGCTGCCTCCTCTGCAGTTTCATTAAGATTATGTCCATTTTCTCTATAAAAATCATGAATTGCCCAGCAGTCAGATACCACGTAGCCCTCAAATCCCCACTGATCTCTAAGTATAGATTGAAGTAACAGATTGCTGCCACAACATGCCTCATCCCTGAACCGGTTATAGGCACACATGATGGAAGCTACATTTGCTTTTTTTACTGTTTTTTCAAAGGCCGGCAGATAGGTTTCCCAGAGATCTATATTGTCGACATCCAGGTTGATGCTGTGTCTGCTATGTTCAGGTCCTGAATGAATCCCGTAGTGTTTTGATGTAGCAACTAGCTTAAGATAGTTAGGGTCGTCTCCCTGAAGTGCTTTTATAAACGAGACAGCAAGTTCCCCTGTTAAAAAAGGATCTTCACCATAAGTTTCCTGACCTCTGCCCCACCTCGGATCACGAAAAATATTTATGTTGGGGGTCCAGAAGGTAAGTCCATAATATATATCCGTTTTTCCCAACTCTTGAAACTTGTTATACTTTGCCCTTGCCTCATCAGATATAACCTCGCCAACATCTCCAAGAAGCTGTTTATTCCATGAGGCGGCCATTCCAATTGCCTGTGGGAATACGGTGGCAATACCAGCCCTTCCCACGCCATGGAGGCATTCATTCCACCAGTTATATGCGGGTATATTCAATCTTTCAATGGCAGGGGCATCATAATTCAATTGACTAACCTTTTCTTCCAAAGTTAACCTGTCAATTAAATCGTTTACCCGATCATCAATAGACAGATCCGGATTTCTGAACGGATAAACAGAATCTGTTGATGTATCACAATGTTGAAAAAACAGAATTATACAAGCAATCAGAAAAACCCTTTTCATGAGTATTGGTATTTTATGAGTTTCTTAAATTGAAGCTGTAGGAAATAAAAAAACCGCAATGGCAAAAGCTATTACAGAAATAACAAGCCCGTACATAAAAATTGTATATGAAATTCTTAAATATAGGTATTTTTTCCCAAGCACTTTACCAAGAAAATAAATGTCCCGTATCATACTTCCGTACAGGAATTCACTATCGTTCATTAGTTCTTTCATTCCCCACTCATAATCATTCAGGGGCATTTTATAGAAATTGCCAAAGAATAAGAGATTAGTTCTTCTTTTCTTGATGTCATCTCTTGTAAAAACGCCGGAAGTGAGATTTGGGCGTGTGGCTAGTATAGCGAAAATAATTGTGGCCGTACTTACGATCGACAGGATAATGGTGGGCGGTATCAAATTGGGGTCGGTGGCGAACTTATTAAACAATACCGAAAATACAATTGACATCATAATAGAATTTATTGATATCATTATGTTGGCTTTATTATCCGCCATTGAACTGAAATCTACATGATTTCGTGATGTAATTCTGAATAATGTTTCAATTCCCCGGGTGGGTTTGTTATCCTCCTTTTTTTTTTCTTTTTATCTGGTTTGTTGAAGTCTGAATCATCTCCCAGGATGTCTTTATATAACACTTTTAGTTTTTTCAAATTCTCTTTTTTGGCAGGGAAAAGTTTCTCTTTAGCATAGTCTGTAAAAAAAGAGTGATTTTTTAAAAACTTAATACTGTTCTTAAACCATTCGTCCAGCTGAATCTCATCAGGAAAAATCAAAGAAAATTCCTTTCTCAGAAGTTCCGATTTCTTAAAAAATTCCCTTGTAGAAACATGGTAAAGGTCTGCATCACATAATACTTCCTCCATTATGTTTTTAGGATCCTGAGGAATTTTGGTGGCCATAATGCAACCTCCCACAGCAGAAATTTTGTTTTTATCAACACCTTCCTGTTTTAAAAATTTTTCAGCAACATCTCTACTATTTGCTTCATGATTTTCCATTCCTTTAAAATATCCAGTATCATGGAACCAGGCAGCAATAAGAACTATTTCTAGCTCTTCATTTGACAGATTACTTGCTATTCCAATTTCTTTCGAGGCTATTACAACCTCCTGGGTATGCTCCAGGTCATGATAGTAAATTCCATCGGATAAATTTTCCTTTAAAAATGATTCAACGTATTGTCTGCTTTTCTGTAAAAGTGAAGATTCTTCTTCCATTGTCACCGGATAATTTAGGTTTCTAAATATAAATATTTTTTACCTTATTATTTTACTTTGAAATATAAAAGAAAACTATTTCAGTTCTGATCAATTAATATTAATTTCCAGAAATAACCATTTTTCAACATATATACTTTCTTGAAACCATATTGATGATTTGCAGGACCCTATTAAAAATTATAGTTGCCATTAATCTAATTTTAGGATTTGCAGGTTGTATCCTTCCCGAGAATGAAGATGATACTGGTTCCATCATTATTTCCGGCGACTTTCAATATGACGTATATGCTCCTGAAAGGGATTATAAATTGCCAGGTGCACTGGGGGAAATTTCGGGTTTGGCTTATTGGAAGGAGGACATCCTCCTTTGCGTTCAGGATGAAAAAGGGCATTTGTATTTATATGATCATGGGAAAGAAGAAATTGTACAGGAAATAAAATTTGGTAAAAAAGGAGATTATGAGGGCGTTACTCAGTCGAAGGATATTGCTTATGTTGTAAAAAGTACAGGAAAGCTATATTATTTTAGAATTGAAAACGAACCTGAGGTTACTAAAATTGATTTACCTTTTACCGGCAGTAATGATCTGGAAGGAATTACTAAGGGGCATAAAAATGATGAATTCTATATTGTATGTAAACAAAATGCAGAAATCCTTGAGAACGGCCTAAAAGGAAGGGCAGTCTATACGTATAATGTTAAGAAGGATAAGGTAAAGACAAAGCCATATATCCACCTGACTACTGAATCTTTTAAAGAAGAAATTATAAAGGCAGGATTAAATCCATCTAAGCATATGCCATTCATGCCCTCAGGAATTGCAGTTCATCCACATACTGAAGATGTATTCCTTATTTCTTCTGTTGGAAAACTCTTGGTTGTATTAAACAAATCAGGATCAATTGTTTCAATGGCTCCATTAAAAAGGTCACTTTTCAGACAACCTGAGGGAATCTGTTTCGATCATGATGGAAATATGTTTATTTCCAGCGAAGGAAGAGGAAAGAAAGGATATATTCTGAAATTTATTCCAACTCAGATTGATCAACAAGAATAATTCAGCACAATGTAAATTATTATCAGGATAAATATTGGTGGAAAAAGATATGAAATAACCTTTATCCTGGTTTTAATATCAATAAACCACAGCACCATCCAGGGTTTATATAAACCTATAACTAATAATATAAACAGACTGGTCAAGAGGATAATTACAATCTGATTCATGCAATATCATTATGGAGGAAATTATAAAAAATAAAAGTAAAAACTGGTCTTCGTAATTATTAGAGTTTCCGGGCTGTCTCCCTTTCTTCATAAGCTTCAATGATATCTCCAACCTTCATATCATTATAGTTCTTTATACTGATTCCGCATTCATACCCAGATTTTACCTCTGTGACATCATCTTTAAATCTTTTTAAGGCGCCAATTTCTCCACTGTATATTACGATACCATCACGCACAAGTCGAATATTATTTGATTTTTTAATAATGCCATCGGTCACCATACATCCAGCCACACTTCCTACTTTTGATATTTTAAATACCTCACGTATTTCAACATTGCCGGTGATCACTTCTTCAACATCTGGAGCGAGCATTCCCTCCATAGCATCCTTTATCTCATTGATCGCATCATAAATTACGGAATAGAGTCGGATCTCTATTTCTTCCTGTTCCGCAAGTCTTCTGGCATTGGCTGAGGGTCTCACCTGGAAACCAAGGATAATAGCATCGGAGGCTGAAGCAAGAATAACGTCAGATTCAGAAATTTGTCCAACTCCTTTTTGTAGAATGTTAATTTGCACTTCCTCTGTAGTAAGGTTAAGCAGAGAATCAGAAAGAGCTTCTACAGAACCGTCAACATCTCCTTTTACAATTACATTAAGTTCTTTAAAACTACCTATGGCCAATCTGCGCCCGATTTCATCAAGAGTGATGTGTTTTTTCGTTCGCAAAGATTGTTCTCGTACCAATTGTTGGCGTTTATTTGACAATTCCCGAGCTTCACGTTCAGTTTCCATCACATGAAATTTGTCCCCAGCCTGAGGTGCTCCATCTAGGCCAAGCATTAGTATCGGGGTTGAGGGATCAGCAAGATCCAGGGTTTTTCCAATATGATCGAACATGGCTTTGACACGCCCATAATGCTCCCCTGCTAGTACGATATCACCTACTTTTAATGTCCCAGCCTGTACAAGGATGGTGGCCACATAGCCACGGCCCTTATCCAGTGAAGCTTCAATTACAGTGCCCAGAGCTGGTTTATTTGGATTAGCGGTAAGCTCTAAGAGTTCCGCTTCCAATAATACTTTCTCAAGCAAATCATCAATTCCCTTTCCAGTCTTAGCTGAGATTTCCTGACATTGATATTTACCGCCCCAATCCTCCACCAGGATATTCATATTGGCTAATTCTTCCTTGATTTTATCAGGATTGGCATTAGGTTTATCAATTTTATTGATGGCAATAACAATTGGAACTTCAGCAATCTGAGCATGATTGATAGCTTCTTTTGTCTGCGGCATTACGTTGTCATCGGCTGCTACCACAATTATTACCACATCCGTGACCTTGGCCCCACGGGCACGCATAGCTGTAAAAGCTTCATGACCAGGTGTATCAAGGAATGCAATTCGTTTACCGCTATCAGTTACCACATCATATGCGCCAATATGCTGAGTGATACCTCCGGCTTCTTGTTCAATAATTTTAGAATGGCGGATAAAGTCAAGTAATGAAGTTTTACCATGGTCAACATGCCCCATGATGGTTACAATCGGAGCCCTTGGTTCAAGATCCTTTTCATCATCCTGTTCCTCTTCAACCTCAAATTCATCATCTTCTGATGTAAACTTAACTTCGTAACCAAACTCATCAGCAATAAAGGTTATCGCTTCAGCATCCAGTCGCTGATTGATTGAAACAAACATTCCCAGGCTCATACAAGTGGAAATAACTTCATTAACACTCACATTCATTAAAGAGGCCAGGTCGTTAGCAGAAATAAACTCACTAACCTGAAGAGTCATTGCTTCCTCTTCCTTCTTCTGCATCATCTCTTCATGAGCCTCAGCAACAGCTGATCGTTTTTCTTTCCTGTATTTAGCACGGCTTACCGAACCTTTTGTTTTTGATCCGCTTAATTTAGCCAAAGTGGCTTTTATTTGTTCTTGAATTTCTTTTTCAGAAACTTCCTCTTTTTGAACTTTTGATCTTCTGGTATCTCTTTGCTTACCCTTTTCGTCTTTCGTATGCCCTACATTCTGGACAGGTTTGGGAATTCTTTTACGAGGTCGTTTTTTCTTATTTTTTTCTTTCTGCTCATCACTTGATGCAATAGGCCGGGCGACCTTTTTCTTTTTCTCAGGAAGCTCTATTTTACCAACCACTTTCAGGCCTCTCAAAGATTCTGCTTTCGCCTCTATAACCTTTTCGACCTCAATTTTTGGTTCGGTTGTTTTTTTATCTTCCTTTTCAGGTTCAGGTGCTTCTTCTTCAACAACCTCTTCCTTCTCTACAACAACCTGTTTTTCTATTTCCTTTTCAGGTATTTCCTCTTTTTCTTCTTCTTTTTCCTCTTCTTTTTCCTCTTCTCTAACTTCTGTCTTCTTTTTATCGGATTCCAGATCAATCTTACCGACTACCTTTATGCCTTTAAGTTTGGGCTTATCATCCCAAATTTCCTTTTCCTCTGCAATTTCTTCTTCCTTTTCCTCTACTACTTCTTCCTTTTTAGTTTCTGTAATTGATTTTATCAGAATCTCCTCCTCTTCATCATTCTGTTTTTCTTCCTCGTTAATTTCAGAATCAATAATAAAATTATCAGAGTGTTTTTTACCAATGGTCAGACCAAGTGCCTCTTCTTTATCCATTGCGGAAGTAGCAAACTCCTTAGATAAAATCTGGAATTCTTCCGGTGTAATTTTGGAATTGGGATTATCGTCAACCTTAAACCCCTTTGATTCCAGAAAATCAAGGATAGTGTTTTTCCCGATATTCAGTTTCCTGGCAACTTGGCTTAATCTCATCATATTATTTCAGTCAATTTAGCTTTTAATTACCGAAAAGTATTATTCAAACTCCTGTTTTAATACTTTCAATACATCATCTATCGTCTCTTCTTCTAAATCAGTTCTTCGAAGTATATCTTCTTTAGGAAGGGCCAGAACACTTTTTGCAGTATCAAGACCAACCCTTTTCAATTCATCAATTACCCAATCATCAATTTCATCTACGAATTCATCAAGATCGACATCTTCCTCCTCGCTTTCATCAAGATCCCTGAATACATCTATTTCATAGCCCACCAGTTTACTGGCCAACTTGATATTATGGCCACCTTTTCCGATCGCAAGAGATACCTGGTCAGGTTTCATAAAAACTGATACCCTGCCATTTTCTTCTTCTATTTTTATTGATGTTATTTTTGCAGGGCTTAAAGCACGCTGAATGTACAATTCAATATTATCAGTACAATTAATCACATCAATGTTTTCATTCTGTAGTTCCCTGACAATACTATGAATCCTCGATCCTTTCATCCCAACACAAGCACCTACAGGGTCAATACGATCATCATAGGATTCTACGGCTACTTTGGCCCTTTCACCAGGTTCGCGGACCACATTTTTTATAGTGATCAAGCCATCAAAAACTTCCGGAACTTCACTTTCAAATAACCTTTCAAGGAATTTCGGAGAAGTTCTGGATAAAATTATTCTTGGATTTCCATTCACCATTTCCACTCTTTGAACAACAGCACGAACTGACTCACCTTTTCTATATCTGTCTTTGGCGATTTGTTCTGTTTTCGGAAGTATCAATTCATTACCTTCAGCATCTATCAGAAGAACTTCACGTGGTAAAACCTGATATACTTCACCCATGATCAATTCCCCAACAAGATCCTTATACTTCTGGAAAAGTATGTCCTTTTCAAGGTCTTTGATTTTCTGCATTAATGTTTGTCGGGCCATCATTACAGCCCTTCTTCCAAAATCTTCCAATTTGATCTCCTCAGAAACCTCTTCGCCAATTTCAAAGTCAGGTTCTATTTTCTTAGCTTCTGAAAGACTGATCTTATCATGATCCCAAATATCTTCAGAGTTATCATCAACAATTTCCCTGAAGCGCCAAATTTCAAGATCACCTTTATCCGCATTGATCACAATATCAAAATTATCATCTTCAGTGAATTTTTTTCTTATCATGGTCCTGAATACATCTTCAAGTATCCGGATCATGGTAGGACGATCCACATTTTTGTTCCTAGCAAACTCAGCAAATGACTCTATTAATATTCTAGCGTCCATTGTTTTTATTTAAATGCCACTAATACTTTACCACTTTTTATATCTGAAAAAGGAATGAATAAATCTTCATTTTCTATTTTTTTACCTCTATCGATGTTCAAGGTAATTCCGGAATTATCAATCCTTATTAAATCGCCTTTTATTCTTTCACCATTTAGAAGGTCAATTTTCAATTGCCTGCCCACATTTTTATTGAATTGCCTTTCAGATGTTAAAGGAAAATCTATTCCTGGAGAGGATACTTCCAGTGTATAACTTCCCTCAAACATATTCATCAACTCTAATTCTTCAGATACAGACCGGGAAATATCAGCACAAATACCCACACTGACGCCTTTGTCGCCATCGACCAGGATCACAACCTTTTCATTGTCTCTTTTCCCGGTTACTTTTACATCAACCACGAAAAAAGAGTCATCTGGCAGATGTCCTTCCGCTATTCTCTGTATTTCTTCAGTCTTCAATTTCAATTTTATTCCAATAAAAGAGGGGACACGGGTCCCCTCTATCACAAAATAATATAATTCAGATGCAAAGATACTTAAAATGAAAATCAAATCAAATTTTTATTATTTAAGTGATAGATATAGAAAATGAGATTTCTTGTATTACGCATTATACCGAAAATAAAATTGTATTTATTTCACTATTAATGACTATTCTTCCACTTTTGTACTCCATATATAATAACATTCTTTAGAATAAAATGATCAATAAACTTAGGGTAACAAATACCTTAACAAGGAAAAAGGAATTATTTGAACCGATAGATCCTCCATATGTTGGTATGTATGTTTGCGGACCAACTGTTTACAGTGATGTTCATTTAGGGAATGTCAGAACTTTTCTAAGTTTTGATGTGATCAATAGGTACTTACATCACCTGGGGTATAAGGTCCGGTATGTTCGAAATATTACTGATGTTGGACATCTTGAAAATGACCAGGATGAAGGTGAAGACAAGATTGCTAAAAAGGCAAAACTTGAAAACCTTGAACCTATGGAAATTGTGCATCGATACACACTTGGTTTTCAAAAGGTGATGGAACTGTTTAATATTCAATCTCCCGACATTGAGCCAACAGCCACAGGTCATATTCAGGAACAGATCCAAATGATTGAGGAGATCATAAATAAAGGATTCGCATATGAGGTTAATGGATCTGTATATTTTGATATCAAATCTTATCAAGAATCAAACGATTATGGCATTCTAAGTGGCAGAAAAATAGAAGACCTGGTATCTGGCATCAGGGATCTGGATGGGCAGGATGAGAAAAGAAATGCTGAGGATTTTGCTTTGTGGAAAAATGCAACGCCTGAACATATCATGAAATGGTCGTCTCCCTGGGGGATCGGTTTTCCAGGATGGCATCTTGAATGTTCGGTTATGAGCACAAAATATCTTGGGAAAACCTTCGACATACATGGTGGTGGAATGGATCTCAAATTTCCCCATCATGAATGTGAAATCGCCCAATCGGTAAGTGCCTATGATAAAATGCCGGCTAAATATTGGCTTCATACAAATATGCTTACAGTGAACGGACAGAAGATGAGTAAATCGCTTGGCAATTCCTTTCTGCCCGAGCAGTTATTAACAGGAGATCATGAATTGCTTGACCAGCCATATTCCCCCATGACGGTTCGTTTTTTTATGCTTCAATCACATTATTCAAGCACTCTTGATTTTTCAAATGATGCTCTCAAGGCTGCCTTAAAGGGCTATAAAAAGATAGCTAATGGAATAAAATTGGCCAAATCCATAGAATTTGCTGAAGATGGTAGTGGGGAACCGAATGAAAAACAGGTGCAACAGATCCATCAAATATGTGACAATTGCTACAATGCAATGAATGATGATTTTAATACTGCAGTGACCATCAGTCACCTGTTCAATTTACTAAAAAAAATTAATTCGCTACAGACAGGAAATTTAAAGTTCCATGAGATTGGCAATGATATCTTCAACAAGCTAATTGATACTTTTCTAATCTTCACCACAGATATTCTTGGAATACAGGAAGAACAGATCAATGATCAGGAAAGTCTTTTAAATATTTTGCTTCAGTTCTATAAAGAAGCAAAATCATTAAAAGACTATGATAAAGTTGATCAGATACGATCTGAGCTTAAAAAGCTTGGAATAGTTCTTAAGGATATGAAAAACCAAATTGATTGGGCATATGAAGAGTAAATTATACCATGTAATTATCTTATTCTTCATTACCTCCCTGGTTTTTTCAACCTGTAAACAGGATAAAGGTCTTGAAGAAGGAAAAGACAGTGCCATAGATATAAAGCCACTTATTGCGGCCCCTGAATTTAATGCTGATTCAGCTTATTTTTATATTCAGAAACAGGTAGAATTTGGGCCCAGGATACCCAATACCCCCTCTCATTTTCAAACAGGAACTTATTTAGAGGCCAAATTAAAATCCTTCAATGCCCTTGTTGAAATACAGGAATTTCAGGAACCAACCTATAATGGTGAGCTCCTTTCACTTAAGAATATTATCGCCAGTTTTCATCCTGAAAAATCGAGGAGAATATTATTGGGAGCACATTGGGATACTCGGCCCTTTTCGGATAAAGACCCGGAAAATCCCCAAAAACCCTTTGATGGTGCGAACGACGGAGGTAGTGGTGTAGGGGTACTTCTTGAAATAGCCAGGATTCTATCGATACATGAACCAAATAATGCGGGAATAGATATCATTTTTTTTGACGGTGAAGACTATGGCCAACCTGAATTTTATGATGGGGAAATACTGAATTCCAGTAAAACATATTGGTGTCTTGGGTCTCAATACTGGTCTAAAAACAAACATAAAAGAAATTATATGGCCTATTACGGCATATTACTTGATATGGTGGGTGCAAAAGGCGCAACATTTTATAAAGAAGGTGGATCAGTACAGTTTGCCAAAAAGATTGTTGATAAAGTATGGGACGCTGGTCATATATCCGGGTTCAGCCAGTTTTTTATAAATCAAACCAGTCCCGGTATTACTGATGATCATATTTTTGTAAACCGTGATGCTAAAATTCCAATGATCAACATCGTTGAATATGATCCTGAAGATCCAAGTTCCTATTTTGGGTTCTATCATCATACACAAAATGACAATATGGATCTGATTGATAGAGAAACCCTCAAAGCCGTAGGGCAGACATTACTTCATGTCATCTACAATGAATAAGGCCAATATTCTTAAAATACTTTGAATTGGTTATTTTTGCTGTTTAAAGCATTCAAGATATGTTCGAAAATTTAAATTTCAAGTTAGAAAGGGCCTTTAAGTCGCTTAAAGGGCAAGGTAGAATCACTGAAATAAATGTGGCCACTACTGTAAAGGAGATACGCCGGGCCTTGATAGATGCTGATGTTAATTATAAAGTAGCCAAGGAGGTTACAGATAAGATTAAGGAGGAAGCCCTGGGGCGTGATGTATTAATTGCTGTATCTCCCGGACAACTGTTGACAAAAATTGTTGCCGAGGAACTCACCGAACTTATGGGGGGTACCCAGACGGAGATTAGCCTGCAAGGGGATCCGGCGATCATACTTATAGCTGGATTACAGGGATCTGGGAAAACGACATTCGCGGGGAAATTGGCCCGGTATCTTAAGCCTCAAAGCAGTAATATCCTACTTGTAGCATGTGATATATACCGTCCGGCAGCTATAGACCAGCTGAAGGTAATTGGGGAACAAACCAATACCGAAGTATATGCTGAACCCGAAAATAAAAACGCCCTTGAAATTGCTAAGAATGCTATAAAGCATGCGAAGGCCACAAATAAAAAGTTTGTAATCATTGATACGGCGGGTCGTTTAGCCATTGATGAGCAGATGATGAAGGAGATCACTTCTCTGAAGGAATCGATTAATCCGTCTGAAACTTTATTTGTCGTAGATTCAATGACTGGTCAGGATGCTGTAAATACTGCCAGGACTTTCAACGAGCAATTGAATTTTGACGGCGTTGTTTTAACAAAACTTGATGGTGATTCACGTGGTGGTGCTGCTTTATCTATTCGTACCGTAGTTGAAAAGCCAATAAAATTCATAAGTACGGGAGAAAAAATGGATGCTATCGATGTTTTCCACCCCGACAGGATGGCCCAAAGAATTCTGGGTATGGGAGATGTTATCTCACTTGTGGAAAGGGCTCAACAAACATTTGATGAAGACGAGGCCCGGCGTCTCAATAAA
Source organism: uncultured Cytophagales bacterium (assembly GCA_963820995.1). GTDB lineage: Bacteria > Bacteroidota > Bacteroidia > Cytophagales > Cyclobacteriaceae > JAGTVG01. The sequence goes on from CAWGCL010000004.1 coordinate 271,085, forward strand.
AAAATTAGAAAGAACCAGTTTGATTTTAACGATTTTCTATCCCAGTTACAGCAAATAAAAAAGATGGGAAATATCAAAGACCTGGTGGGCATGATACCTGGTATGGGTAAAGCTTTAAAAGGGATTGATATAGATGATGATTCATTCAAGCCTATAGAAGCAATTATCCGCTCTATGACTATCCTTGAAAGAGAAAATCCGGATATTTTAAACGGAAGCCGTAGAAAAAGAATTGCTGTTGGAAGTGGAACATCCGTTCAAGAAGTAAATAACCTGCTCAAACAATTTGGCGAGATGAAAAAGATGATGAAGACCATGAATAAAATGGGTGGTAAAAGAAGTCTTGCCAACATGAATTTTCCGGGTGCTCCTAAGTAATTAAACGTACATAACTGATTTTACAGCATCAACCGTCTTTTTTACATTAGGTAAAGCAACTTCAATTAAAGTTGGTGCGTAAGGAAAAGGCACATCAGCACATGTTATCCTTTGAATAGGAGCATCCAGATAATCAAAAGCATTCTTTTGTACGTGATAGGTAATTTCAGAAGAAATGGATGACAAAGGCCATGCTTCTTCAACTATTACCAGGCGGTTGGTCTTTTTTACTGAATCCACAATTGCTTTGAAATCTATTGGACGAATAGTTCTCAAGTCTATAACTTCACAGGAAATTCCATCTTTTTCGAGCTCACTCGCCGCCTCCTGGGCTACTTTTATTATCTTTCCAAAGGATACCATGGTTACATCCTTCCCTTCTTTTTTAACATCCGCTGTACCAATAGGAATTAAATATTCCCCTTCCGGAACCTCTCCTTTTTCACCGTATAATAATTCTGATTCCATAAAGATGACCGGATCTCCATCACGGATGGATGATTTCAATAATCCTTTGGCATCGTAAGGATTAGAAGGAACCACCACTTTCAAACCAGGTGTATTGGCATACCAGTTTTCAAAGTTCTGAGAGTGTTGTGCGCCTAATTGACCTGCATTTCCAGTAGCACCTCTGAAAACAATAGGGACTGAATACTGGCCTCCTGACATATATAGCATTTTTGCGGCCGAATTGATGAGCTGGTCAATAGCCACCAGGGAAAAGTTAAAGGTCATAAACTCAATGATAGGTCTAAGACCATTCATCGCTGCACCAATACCTAAGCCGGCGAAGCCTAACTCTGTAATTGGCGTATCTAGAATCCTGTCTGGGCCAAATTCATCAAGCATGCCTTGGCTGACTTTATAGGCGCCATTATATTCAGCAACTTCTTCACCCATTAGAAACACAGACTTATCCCGTCTCATTTCTTCGCTCATTGCTTCTCGAAGCGCTTCTCTGAATTGAATTTCTCTCATATTATTTGATTAAAGCGGATTGCAAAAATATGAATTAGGTTGTCAAATAACAAAGCAGATTGGAATGAAAACATAAAAAAAAGGCTGATGTAATAAAATATCAGCCTTTTTAAAATTATTAATAATTTTTACTGTAGCGCACTTCTAAAGCTATCGGTGTCTGCGAATTTGATAAATTCAAGATCATCCAGAGCAACTTCTTTAAAATCAGGATCATTCTGAACAGCTGATTTAAGATTTGAAGCTACTTGATCACCGTTTCCAGTTCTTGCAGCTACGATGGCTTTTCCATAATAAGCCGGTGCATATTCTGGATTTTTCTCAATGGCCTCATCAAAGTTATTGTTAGCTGCGTCATATTCCTTTTTGAGAAGGTATGCCAAACCTCTGTTAAACAGGTTAGGACAAATTTCTTCAACATTTGATAATGTCTGTACAGCAGCATCATAATCGCCAGCGCCAATTTCTATAGCACCTTTAACTCCGTTAAATCCTTTAGCATGTTTTACCGGAGGATTCATTTCTATGGCTGCAGTTAATTCTTCATGAGCTGGACCATCCATATCTATCAATGCCATTGCAACACCAAGGTTACCATGGGCATAAGGGTTAGTCTCACGAGCTTTAATTGATATCTCGAATTGTACAACTGCTTTTTCATAATGAGGTGTTGGATCATTACCTATCATCCATTCTTCAACAGCCATGATCAGATAAACAGCACCTAAGTTATTATGTGATGCAAACTGCGGATATTGCTTAGTAGCAACCAGATATATGGCTTCTTTCTCAACAAGCGATGGTGTTAAATGAGCGGCGTATGCAAGTTCACCATAAGATAGTGTATCTGCAGGAGCTTTACCTTCAACGATCATTTTTGCCAGAACTGCTATTTCTGCATCTGATCTTTTATCCACAACCTTCAGAATTTCTGTTTGAGCTGAACGTAAACCAGGATAGATATCAGCGAAGATTTTCTTATAAGAAGAAAGTTTCTGTAATTTCTTTTCCTTATCTTCAAATGTTCCACTACCATTGACTACGTTAAGAACTTCCTGCTTTTCTGCTGCTGAAATCTTATCGTATGCATTAAGCGCTTTTTTGAATCCATTCCAATCGTCAACCACAGGCTTAAGTATGAACTTAATAGAATCAGCCATTCCTTTATAATCATAACGCTTCATTTGCGCATGATAGTAATCTTCAATTCTCTTAGCCCTGTCCTGAGCAAGTGTTGAGTTCACTCTTTCTGTTCCTTCAGGAGAGTGTGTACCTGTTATAGTAACTGTTCGTGTTACATTTTTATCAGCAATAAATGCCGAAAGATTTCTTTGCTTATCCCTGTTAGATACGCCATCTGTATTAAGAGATGCTCTAAGGTTAGAACGGCCCTGATCAAAGTAGAAATTCACATTTACAGGTTCTAATTCTTCATTAGGTGTCCAACCGTCAACTTCATCATCTTTGTAGTCATAGCTAACAAAAGCTACATAAAACTCATCTTCTACAAGCCATGGAGTTGTGATTAAACCAGGAGCAATTGGCATTCCTGGAGTAGCTTCGACCTCTTTATTTTTCCTTGGGTCGATAGCAAAACCCTGGACAACCAGATTGCCATCCTCCATTCCTGGGGCATACTCAAAACTGTAATTCTTAACCATTCTCGGTTGATTTGTATCCCTGTCCGGGAAATCATTGGCTACGAATTCAATCCTTTCAAGATCATAGGATTGACCTTCATATTCGTATCTGGCATCTAAAGCATATACCAAATTCTTTTTTAACATCTTTACAGGAAGTGATGCCGATACCTCGACATCCACAGTATTTCCATGTAATTCAAGAGGATTTGGAGTCACTTTGAGATCCTGATCCTTAGCCATTTTTACCATCTGGTTTAACGCACAACCAGAAAAAAATATGGTACCTATAATTGCTAACGCGAAACTTAATCTTCTCATTGGATTAGTTGGTTTAGTTATAATTATTAATAATTTTTTAAAAGTTATCTCAAAAATATATAATGCAATAATAGCTATAAAAAACAATAGACAAAACTATTTTTAAACCAAATTGGTTTTTAAATTTGTATAAATAATTATAAAAATGAAAAGAATTCAAAACTTCTTTGAGGACAAAGCCTTCGGAGTCTGTACTAAATTAGGTGAAAAATTAAAGATTCCAACCTCCAGTATCAGGATTTTTTTCATTTATACATCCTTTCTTACCTTCGGTTCACCTGTAATTGTATACCTGGCATTAGCATTTACGCTGAATTTCAGGAAATGGCTAAGACGAAGGAACAATACGGTATGGTACTATTGAACGCAAATTGAAGAAAAATTTTCTATGTAAGATATAGTACGAAATCACAAGAATTCTCTTATACCTTTCACTTGTTATTTGAACCTCACTTAAAAATCTTTCCCTCTTTTTAAAATAGTAATATATCCTGATCATCACATGAAAATCTGCTCTTATTACAGCGTATGCATCTTTCATGGAATCTTTAAATAGAAATTTAATGCATGCAATAATATCCAGCACAAGTCTTAACGGGACTTTCCAAATCAAACTGGATTTCTTTTCATTCTTAATTATAGTAATGAGGCTGTTCCTGAAATTTAAATAGGTCTTAAAAGGATTGGTTTGATTTAGGGTTCCGCCGCCAACATGAAATACTGTACTATTGCCATTATAGTAAATCATTTGACCCTTCCTTTTTATTCTCCAGCACAGATCAATTTCTTCCATATGGGCAAAAAAATCATTATCAAAGCCCCCATGATCATGGAAAACTTGCGATCTTATCATCATACAGGCACCTGAAGCCCAAAAAACCGGCCTGATATCATCATACTGTCCATAATCTTTTTCAATTGTCTGGAACAACCGGCCACGGCAAAAAGGATAGCCCAGGAGGTCAATGAATCCACCTCCGGCTCCTGCATATTCGAAACAATCTTTATTGGAATAATCCAATAATTTGGGTTGACATGCTGCAATGTTTTTATTGCTTTCCATTAAGGTGATTAATGGCTGTAGCCAGCCTTCTGTAACTTCAATATCTGAATTCAGAAAAACATAGTATTCTGCATTAATATGTTTGGCAGCCATATTGTATCCTCCACTGAATCCTAAATTTTCATCCAGTTCAATGGAATGAACCGTATTTGAATAGGTAGTTTTTACAAATTCTACAGATTGATCGGTTGATTTGTTATCAACCACATATAGGGGATGACCATCATTGTACTTTATTATTCCCGGTAAAAACCTTTTCAGGAAATCTAAACCATTATAATTTAAAATTATGACAGCCAGTTTGTCCATTAAACAAGGTTTCCAAGGTCAAGACCTGGGATATTGGGTAATAATCCTCCGGTACTTTTTCGAATTTCTTCTTTGGCGAGTACTTCAGCTTCTGACACAGCCTTATTAACTGCTGCAATGATAAGGTCCTGAAGCATTTCTTTATCCTCTGGTTTCAATAAGTCCTGATCAATATTCATTTCGACTAATTGTTTCAAACCATTCACTTTAACACTTACCATTCCCGCTCCTGATTCTCCTGTTGTATAAATATTTCCCAGATTTTCGTGTGCCTCCTTCATTTTGGCCTGTACTTCCCGCATCTTACCAAATAGGTCCATCATATTCATATTTTATTTCATTAATGTCTTATCAATAATAATTGTCCTGTTTTGTTATACTTCTTATCAAGCTCATCGGTTGCTTCCATTTTGTAAATATAAGTAACTGGTGGCATATCTTCCCCATTAAATGTGCCATCCCATCCCATATTCTGATCTTCAGATGTATAAATCAGGTCACCATATCGTGTATAGATCTGCATCATGAAATCCTTCATCTGGGTTCCTTCCGGTCTGAAAAAATCGTTCAAGCCATCTCCATCAGGTGTAAAAGAATTTGGTAGCCATAATACTGATTCTACCTGTTTTGTCACAAAATTCGAATAGGCAATTAAAGGCGGATCATCATTTGATTCTGCCCTTATCCGATAGTCGATAATTTGCTGAGTAAGAAATGTGGTGTCTTCATACCACCTGTTCAGCCCCACGTTGATTTCTTTCTGGAATAAACCATTCTCATTATATACTTCCACAATATATTGTTGTACCCCGTTTCGCCATCCAGTATATCTGTTCCATTCAAGAAGTTGATTATCCTCGATCGTTAAGAATACAGTACATGTCAGGTCACCAAGATTTGATCGGTTCCGGCATTCGTCGAGATAATTAATTCTATAGCAATAACCTCTGGTATCCGTATCAAGGTCAATATCAGTATACTGGTTAGCTAATATAGAGTCAATTGTGGCAAAAACATCATCTTCTATTTCTCTTTGAATAAAGTATGAAGTTATGGTTGCATTTTCCGGATCCTCCCATCCGAGATCTATATTCATCCCATCTATTGAGGCGGTAGTATTTTTAATTGAAGGAGGAAAATATATAATAAATGATTCCACACATATCGTGTCCGATAAACTTACTCCACCATTATTATTTGTATATTGAATTGAATAGCAATAATTTGTAAAGCATTCAACATTGCTGTCAACAAATACTTTCAGACCAACATTGTTAAAGCTCTGATATGCTTGATCGTTTCTAATCAACTGATAGTTAGAAAAATTAAGAGGGAAGGAATTCCATTCAACCCTGTTTTGAGCATTTTCAGCACTGACATTAATAGCAATGGTACTGATAGTATCTGAGTACAGGTACTTATTCTGGCAAGCATCATAGGCTGCAATCCTGAAAATTTGAATATTATTCTCAGTATCAATTGAATCTACAAGAAGAGAGGCGGAGGTGTTGTCAAGATATTGAATCGATTGAAAACCTGAGGGAAAATCGACTGCTTTTTGCAGGTCATAGACAATATCCGGTTGCAATTGATATTGCAATTCCACTAATCCGCTGATGCTATTTTTACTTAACAAAGCCACTTGGTCCAATCCCCCTGGTATTAAATTATTTATTGTTGTAAAACCTTTTGTGGAACTGGCACAATTCTCTTTGCCTCCGATGAAAAGTCCTTTAACTGTGACGGAATGGGTTCCTGGCGGATATACAAAGGAAGGAACAGTTTCCCCACTGTTTACGGTAACAGAATCTGTAGGCGTGTAGAAAATTTTATGCTGATCATATGTATCAGGGAAAATCTCAATTTTTGCACCATTGTTCTCACATGTGAAAATTGAATAATCTGGATTTAAAGATTCATAAACTGTAACCTCCAGTGTATCAGTTTTGGAAACCCCGGGTTCATCGATCCCGATCAGTTGGATAATGGTATAAATTCCAGGTGAGCCATAAGTATAAGATATTTCCTCTCCATCTTCAAATCCTTCAAAGATGCCATTGTTCGTAAAATCATATTGCCTAACTTCTTGCGCAGGGAAAGTGTCTGTTTCTGTTAAGACTATTTTAAATGCAGCACAGCCCCTGTCATAATCCGCCTCGAACCTCCCCAATTGGCTGGATACTTGTCCATATATATGGGATTGCCATGCTGACAGGATCAGAATGGTAATGATTAAGCATATTTTCCGTACAGCCAACAAAATGAACTTTACCGGGATGGTTTTTTAATTCTTTTCCGCAACAAGTTTCTTGATCAATTCCTCTATTGAGAGTTCAGTCTGCTCACCTGTAACCATATCTTTCAAGGTACAGACGGCTTTCTTCAGTTCATCGGGTCCAATAATTAAAACGTATGGGATGTTCTTTTTATTGGCATAATTCAATTGTTTCTTAAGCTTTACTGTATCGGGATAAATTTCAGCATTTACCCGACAGCACGAATTTTGTATAGCATTCTAAGTGAAAATTTTTCCGCGTTCTCTTCAAAATTGGTAATGAGGATCCTGGTAGTTGATAACGCCAGCGATTCGAATAATTGAAGCTCTTCCATCACATCATATATACGGTCAATACCGAATGAAAATCCCACACCAGATACATCCGGCATTCCAAAAACCTCGGTCAGGTTATCATATCTGCCCCCGCCACCAATGCTGCCTATTTTGACGTTCAGTGCCCGAGCTTCAAAAATCACCCCCGTATAATAAGATAATCCTCTCGCAAGGTTAAAATCAAATTCAATTTCAGACATTTCGCCCACAAAAGAATTGATATAGAAAAGTACTTTTTCAATTTCCTCAATTCCATTCATAGCGACATCCGAATTTTTCAGGGCCTTTTTTAAAAACTCAATTTTATTTTTATTGCTGCCAGAGAAACTGATAATTTCAACAAGCTTTTGGATGAATGCATCTGAGAAATCACGCTTTTTTAATTCCTCTTTTACACCTTCAAGGCCAATTTTATCTAGTTTATCCAGAGCAACAAAAAATGTTTCTATCCTGTCAGATTCACCGGCTACCTCTGCAATACCCTCCAGGATCTTCCGGCTGTTAAATTTCAAGACATAATCCCTGAGACCCAGTTTTGAAAAAGCCTCATGTACGATAAGGGCTATTTCAGCCTCACAAATAAGAGATTTAGTGCCAATTACATCTGCATCGCATTGATAAAACTCCCGGTACCTTCCTTTTTGTGGTCGATCAGCCCGCCAGACAGGTTGTATCTGATATCTTTTAAAAGGGAGGGTTATTTCGTTACGATTCATAACCACATACCTCGCAAAGGGTACGGTCAGGTCATAGCGCAAACCTTTTTCGCTTATCTTGGAAGAAAGAAGATTTGAATCTGAAAAAAGGTGATCTTTGTTTTCCAGTTTCAAAAGAAAATCCCCGGAATTCAATACCTTAAATAAAAGTTTATCGCCTTCATCCCCGTATTTGCCTGTGAGAACAGATAGGTTTTCCATACTTGGGGTCTCCAATGGAAGAAAACCAAACTTTTCAAATGTTTCGCGGATAGACCTGAAAATGAAGTTTCTTTTTACTGTTACTTCCGGTGGGAAATCTCGCATCCCTCTTGGTATGGAAGGTTTAATCATATTATTCTATCTTTATTTGATCGTTAAATGACTCCCAGATCTTTACCAATTTTTGTGAATGCTTTTATTGCTTTATCCAGATGTACTTTTTCATGTACTGCCGAGACCTGAACCCTGATCCTGGCCTGACCTTTAGGAACGACAGGATAATAAAAACCTATCACGTATATACCTTCCTCCAATAGCCGGGATGCAAATTGTTGGCTAAGGACTGCATCATAAAGCATAATCGGGACAATTGGGTGATCACCAGGTTTTATATCAAACCCTGCCCCGGTCATTTCCGATCTGAAATATTTTGTATTTTCTTCAAGTTTATCCCTTAGATTCGTAGATTCGGTCAAAAGATCCAAAACAGCTATTGAGGCTCCAACGATTGCCGGAGCCAGCGTATTTGAAAACAGGTATGGCCTCGACCTTTGTCTGAGTAACTCAATAATTTCTTTCTTACCTGATGTAAACCCACCGGAAGCGCCACCAAGTGCTTTTCCAAGGGTTCCTGTTATGATATCGATACGATCCATAACATTTCTGTATTCATGAACACCTCTTCCCGTTTTTCCCATAAATCCTGTTGCATGGCATTCATCACTCATAACCAAAGCCTGGTATTTATCGGCAAGATCACATATTTTATCCAATTGGGCAATGGTCCCATCCATACTGAACACCCCATCGGTTACTATTATTTTTTGAGATGCTGTTGATGCCTCCTTAAGTTTAGCTTCAAGGTCATCCATATCATTATGCTGATATCTGAAACGCTGGGCTTTGCACAACCGGACTCCATCAATTATAGAAGCATGATTTAAGCTATCAGATACTATAGCACTTTCAGGTCCAAGCAATGGTTCGAATACACCTCCGTTCGCATCGAAGGCGGCTGCATATAATATCGTGTCTTCCATTCCGAGAAAATCTGATATCTTTTTCTCTAAGATCTTGTGGATATCTTGTGTCCCGCAAATGAACCTTACAGAAGACAAGCCAAAGCCATGTGTATCAATAGTTTTTTTTGCTGCTTCTATAACCTTAGGGATGAGCAGATAATCCAAGGTAATTGTTGGCACAAAAATTCAATACTGTCCGACCATCAGCGGTAATGATCTCAGCACCCTGTGGGGAAGTTATTATCCTTTCCTCTTTATATAGACCGGCCTCCTTTATATCATTTAATTCTTTTTGTAGAAATGGCTTTAAAGTTGAATACATATTCTGTAAAAATTTAATTTTAATTTATCGGGCCTTTATATTTAAATCTTTGTAAAAGATTTACTTTTTTATAATCAGTTTTACTAAAGCAAGCACATAAATTGCGATTCTGAAAATTCTCTCCCCAGTTTCACTTCACAAATATATAAATTACAGCGCTGAATAAATTGATTAAAAATTATTCATTTCTGGGTTTATTCGTATTTTCGAGAAGTATATTTTTAGGCGGAATGGAAAAAATATTAGTGATAGGCGCTTCAGGACAATTAGGCTCTGAACTTACTATTGAACTAAGTAACATATATGGAGAAGCCAATATTATAGCTGCAGACTTGCATAAATCACAGACAGACGAAGTTCATCCAATTTTTGAGCTATTAAACGTAATTGATAAGAAGCACTTAACTGAAATTATTAACAAATACAGGATTACGCAAGTATACCATCTGGCAGCGATCTTATCGGCCACAGGTGAAAAGCATCCTGGCCTGGCCTGGCAGGTTAATATTGAAGGGCTGATGAATGTACTGGATGTATTCACGGGATCAAAAAGTCAAGAAAGTGTACTGGCCTTCTTCAATAGCTGTTTTTGGACCAAACACGCCTAAGCTGGATACCCCGCAGCATACCATAATGGACCCGAATACTGTATATGGGATCAGCAAATTGACAGGGGAACGACTTGCGGAATATTACTACTATCATTATGGTTTGGATGTGCGAAGCCTGCGATATCCAGGATTAATTGGCTATAAAGCTCTGCCTGGAGGCGGTACTACAGATTATGCCGTGGATATATTTTATAAAGCCATCAGAGGTGAAAAATATTCTTGCTTCCTCAATAAAGATACAACCCTTCCAATGATGTATATGCCGGATGCTGTTCGAGCCACTTTGGAACTTATGGAGTCAGATTCGAATCGAATTACAATACGTTCCAGTTACAATATAGGGTCAATAAGCTTTTCCCCGGCAGATTTATTTGATGCGATTAAACGATATTATCCTGATTTCAGTATTGAATATAAGCCTGATTTTCGACAAGGGATCGCCTTATCATGGCCAAAAAGCATGAATGATGCCCAGGCACGTGCTGATTGGGGATGGAATCCTGAATTCGATCTTCAGAAAATGACAGATGATATGATCCTGCATTTGAAAAATTCTGAACTGGTTATTTCACAATAAATTTCTCTGAAATTTCTTCTGGATCTTCCACTTTAATAAAATAATATCCGGATTCCAATATACTATTAAATTGTAAACGATTGATTCCGGGCTGGAGGATCCCTTCAGCCAATTGGATTCCTGTTATATTTAGAATTTTGTAAGTAGTTTCCTGAAGGCCGGAATATGAAATCATTATATAGTTATCAGTTACAGGATTTGGATACAATAGGATATCAGGTCCGGATTCATTCAATTTCACAGCTATAACTCCATGATGCTCTGAAAACCCATTAAGGTCTGTTGCCTTTAGCCTGTAATAGGAGAGACCACCAAATGGAAGTTCATCAACGAATTCATATTTAATATTATGAGAAGAGTTTTTTGTCTTGGAGTAAACCTTAGCATGGGTGATTGAAAAAATGCCATTTTTTGATCTCTCGATGGTAAAGAAATCGAAATCTTTTTCAAAAGAGGTACACCATTCCAATCTTATCCTGCCATTCTCATAGGAAGCTCTGAAATATAAGACCTTCACAGGCAAGGGATCAGCTTCACAATCACCGGTAACAGCGCATCCAAGACCTATCAGACTATCTTCGGTTAACTGGTTTGGCGTGACAAGGTTATTGATATCAGATTACTGAAATTTTATTGCTTCGAATTCCCGATCCTGATTTGATCATTTTGACCATTACTTAATGCTATAATATCTGATCCGGTAGCCAATTGAATCACTGAATTTGAATCCATATTTAATTTTCCTCTATCAAATGCCAAAACGCCAAATACTTGGAATACTCCATTGAAGTTAGATTTGAATTTATTGTAATGGTATCACCAAGAAATATAACTAAAGTATCTCCATCCGACATATCCGCGGGTGTATTCGATCCATCCCATGATGAGGCATTTTCCCAATCACCACCTCCGGTTCCATTGGATTCAAGTGTAGCAGCCAAACTCCTAATAATTGGCAGAAAAATGAACATAGCGGCCAATAAAAATCGGTATTTCCCCATTCTTAATTAAAAAAACAAAGAGTTAAAAAAGTCGAACAAAAAGTCAAACGGGTAGTCTGATGGCGTAAATTTAATAAATACTTTTATTAATAATTGATATTCCAGCTATTAAAGGTAAATCTAGTTGAGAATTTAATATTTGACTACTGGTTAATTGAATGCAATCTGGTCATTAGAGCATAGTTTCTCAATGATCCAGCGCAAAAGTTTGCAATATATCTTTAAGATAAAAGAGAGCTTCATCAGGAGGTCTACTCCCCTTGACCGAGCGAATAACCCCGTTCACCATCAAAAGAATATAGATTCTCTGTCTTGATAAAATCGAATCCTTTGTTATTGATCTGGTTTAAAAGTTCTAGTAGCTGTGTGTGAGTGACAGTACTTCCTTCATCCGGTGAAACAAATCTGCCGCGCCAGTGATCAGTACAGAAGGTGCCTGGATATCCATCAGGATACACTTTTACACCCCGGTTAGTGATCATCTTGAGTCCAAGTGCAGCTGTGTTGAGTTTGCAAGGGAATCTCCCAGGATCTTAGGATCACGCCCTTTTTCATCCCAATCAAAGAAAACGTCAACCCCAACCAATTCTTTTTTCGCGATAGTGGTTTTACCCAATTCGATTTTCTTCATCGAAGTTCCGGATTTATATGAAACCGGTCGAAGCCTGTTGGGGGTTTGACCCAGTCTTAAAATTACCTCTTTTGCAAATTCTGAAGTCCACACTTTTCGAACGGAATCTTTGTTATAAATGTCAGATGTATGGATCCCATCTTCTATGGTTTTAAGCCATGCATTTTCAATCTTTTCAGCCACTTCAGCCTGATCAATATGCACAAGCATCATTACTGCGGCGTTCAATAAACCGGAAGGATTGGCAATGTCAAGACCTGCAATATCGGGAGCTGATCCATGAATTGCTTCAAACATGGCTACTTCATCACCTATGTTTGCGGATCCGCCTAGCCCGACAGATCCGGTTACCTGTGCGGCGATATCAGATATAATGTCACCATACAAATTCTGTGTTACTACAACATCCAGAGAATGTGGCCGGTCAGCAATAATAGCAGAACCAATATCAATGATCATATGGTTGTTTTCAATCTCAGGATATTCACGAGCTACCTTATCGAATATCTTATGAAACAAACCATCAGCTTGTTTCAAAATATTATCTTTGGTCATACAGGTCACTTTTTTACGTCCATAGGCTTTTGCATATTCAAAAGCAAACCTGATAATCCTTTCTGATCCTGGTTTAGAAATGAGCTTTAATGCCTGTACGACCTCATTGGTCTGCTGGTGTTCTATCCCTGAATAAATATCCTCTTCATTTTCACGGATGATAACAAGGTCTGTCAAAGGGTGGTTGGTAGGAACGTATGGAAAATAGGACCGACATGGACGGACATTTGAAAAGAGCCCGAGGGCCACACGGGTAGAAACATTCAGACTTTTAAAACCCCCACCCTGAGGCGTGGTGATAGGTGCTTTGAGGAATACTTTATTGGTACGAAGTGAATCCCAGGCGTCATCAGAGATCCCTGTTGGAGTTCCTTTGCGATATACTTTTTCTCCAATCTCGATAATATCAAACTCAAGGTTGGCTCCAGCTGCCAATAAAATATCCAGCGTAACCTGCATGATCTCAGGTCCTATACCATCTCCATATGCTACAGTGATTTTTTGTTTGCCAGGCATAATTCTTATGATTTATTTTTTAATTGAAAAACTGCTTATAAATTACGAATTGTTCGTAAATACTTTTTACATAATTTACCGGTTCTTGTCCCCTGCAGTATCCTGAATTGACAACCGGATCCTTATAGTACTTAGGTTTTGATTTTTGTAACATATAAAATTCTACATTATCCTCCCATATTTTTGGATCTTTACCATATTTCTCAGCAAGCCTCATAGCATCCAGCACATGACCTTGTCCGGAGTTAAATGATGCCAACACAAATTTCCTTAATTCAGAAGGATTATCATTATACTTAGCCCAATATTTCTCAAGCCATTTTATATAATTTGTACCTGCCTTAATATTCTGTTCAGGATCCAGGATATGAGTCGCCCCGAACTCTTTAGCAGTACTCGGAACCAGTTGCATTAATCCCTGTGCCCCCATCCATGATTTAGCTTTTGGGTTAAATTGTGATTCCTGGTATATTTGGGCAGCAAGCAATCTCCAATCCCAATCGATGGTCAAGGCATATTTTTTTATAAGGTCATCATATGGAGAAATGTTATTACCTGTTATCGTAGAAAAATCACTTTGGGCCCTTTGTTTGAATCCTTTCGGATCATCATAGTATTTCTTAAAAATAACATTGAAATCAGGCATTCTTTTTAATTCGGCAATCCACTTATTCAATTCAACAAGCAAATCAGTCGAATTTTTCCTTACAGCCCATCCCACCTGAGTTGGCAGGCTAATTGGCATACTGACATCAATATTATCAAAATAAGTAGCGCCTACATCAGCCAGATCTTCATCTGCTACTGTATATTCAATAGTTTTATCTGCTACCATGGTGATAAGCTCTTCTGTTAAAAGTTCGCCATCTTCCTCAACAATAATAACATCTCCACCAATCTCATCAGACAAATTTTGAAGCCGTTTTATGTACGATGATCCTTTTTTTACATTTATCTTTTTTCCAATTAATTCAGTAGGGCTTTTGATCAATTGATTTTCAATCTCATGCCTTTTCATTTTTTCCCAGCCTTCGGGTTTATGCTGAATAAGCATTTGTCTGACTTCATAAAATGGATCTACAAAGTTGACGATTTCATTCCTGTCCTTGGTAATTGTCATGGAGTGAGCAATGATATCAGCTTCACCTTTCAATAGTTTCTGAAAGCTCATATTAAAGTCATCCTCGATTATAATTTCCATTGTTAGGTTATTTTTATCACAAAAATCTTCTATAAGTTCATAATGAAAACCCATGGTGCGACCTTTGTAGATAAAATATCCTATGGATGTATTTTCAAGGATTATCCTTAGATTGCCCCTTTCTTTAATCTCAGCTAAATCAAAATCAACAGATGTGGAATCGAAATGCAAAGAATCGTAAGAAGTTGAATAATCTTTTATGCCATTCTTCTTTTCAGAGCAAGACCAAAATGAAAGTATAATAAAAGGAATAAAGATTTTTAGACCAGGTATATTATACAGTCCTGGATCTACTGATACGAGTATTTATGATATATTTTTTGAATATATTATAAAAGATTACATAAATATTTATGAGACTATAAATCAGCAGCTTACCGATCTTAATACCTGTAATATTCTGGTTTAAATGGACCGTTTACATTGACACCAATATAATCAGCCTGTTCTTGATTCAGCTTATCCAGTTCAACTCCTATCTTTTTAAGGTGTAATGAGGCAACCTTTTCATCCAGATGTTTAGGTAGGGTGTATACCTCATTTTTATATTTATCCTTATTATTCCACAATTCAATCTGTGCAAGTACCTGGTTGGTAAAAGAATTCGACATTACAAATGAAGGATGACCCGTTGCGCATCCAAGGTTTACAAGTCTCCCTTCAGCCAGCAAAATAATGTCCTTCCCGTTTACATTATACAAATCTACCTGTGGTTTAATCTGAATTTTAGAATTTCCATGGTTATTATTTAGCCAGGCTACATCAATTTCATTATCAAAGTGCCCAATATTACATACGATAGTCTTGTCCTTCATCAATGCAAAATGTTCGGCATTTATGATGTCACGATTTCCGGTAGCAGTAACAATAATATTAGCTTCAGGCACTGCATCAATCATCTTTTTGACTTCAAAACCATCCATAGCTGCCTGTAAGTGCACAAATAGGATCTATTTCAGTTACAATTACGCGTACACCGGCACCTCTCAATGACTGGGCTGAACCTTTGCCAACATCACCATAACCGGCCACTACGGCTATCTTGCCAGCCAGCATCAGGTCAGTGGCACGTCTTATCGCATCGACAAGGGATTCGCGGCAACCGTATTTATTATCAAATTTGGATTTGGTAACTGAATCGTTCACATTGATCGCGGGCACAGGAAGGGTGCCATTATCCATTCTTTCATATAGTCGATGAACTCCAGTTGTGGTCTCTTCAGAAATTCCCAGAATATTCTTTGCCAAATCAGGATAATGATCCAATACCATATTTGTTAAATCTCCACCATCATCCAGGATTAAAGATAAAGGTTTCTCATCTTCAAATGCATTTAAAGTTTGCTTGATACACCATTCATATTCTTCTTCTGTTTCACCTTTCCAGGCGAAAACCGGAACACCAGCTTCGGCAATGGCGGCAGCTGCATGATCCTGGGTTGAAAAGATATTGCATGAAGACCATGCAACTTCTGCACCCAATTCCTTTAGAGTTTCAATTAATACCGCGGTTTGAATGGTCATATGAAGACATCCGGCTATCCTTGCGCCAGCCAGTGGTTTTGTCTTGCTATATTCATCACGAAGTGCCATAAGACCTGGCATTTCTGCTTCTGCCAGTTCAATTTCTTTTCTCCCCCAAGCGGCAAGGGAAATATCTTTTACCTTGTATTTAAGTTTAGTTTCCTGCATTTCCTGTTTTTTTTAATCCACGAAAATACACTAAAACCCTCTTTAGACAAAAAATACGCTACTCTAAATATTTGATTTCTTTAAAATTGAATTTTTCAAGACCTTTCTCTGTTTTTACTTCAAGGCGCCCTATTTGGTCAATTCCAGTAATTATTCCATTAAATTTAGAGGACGACATAAAGGTGTGCTTTTCATTCAACCAATAAAGATTGTTGAGATATGTTGTTTTTAAAAGAGGCAGGTTCCCAGATTTCAATATTAATAACTGTTCTTCCAGTTGCCTGATGATTTTGTTTAATAGCTCATTCAAATTAAAAGATCTATTAAAAATACGCGCAAGGGATGTGGCTTTGAATTGGTTATCAAAATTGATCTGGTTTACGTTCAATCCGATACCAATAATGGAGTTTTCTATTTTTGTGCCCTGGATACTGTTTTCAATCAATATACCTCCTAGCTTATGGTCCAAATGCATTATGTCATTTGGCCATTTAATTTTAAATGAAGATTTATCAAAATCTTTCAAAACATTTAATATGGAGACAGATACCAGAATGTTCAAGGCAAAACTATCTGATGGATTTAAAAAGTCAGGTCTCAATACAAGCGAGAAAGTCAGGTTTTTGTTTTCATCCGAAATCCATGTATTGCCTCTCTGACCCTTGCCGGCATGTTGGTGATTGGTTATTATTATGCCACCTTCTTTTAGAATCCCCTTTTTCAACATATCGGCGGCCGTGTCATTAGTAGACCGACATTTTGGCAGTAAAATGAGTTGTTTGCCTATAAATAGTATTTCCTCAAAAATTTTATACAATTATTTTTGTGTAGTTTTGCAGATACAAAAATGGGTATATGACGGTAAAAAAGAAACAAGTTAATTCAGAAAGTCTTAGTAAAATTATTGTTGATGGGATGTTGGAAAAAAAGGCCACAGATGTACTTGTTATGGATTTGAGGGGAATAAATGGAGCGTTTGCTGATTTTTTTATATTGTGCAACGGGAATTCTGACACACAGGTTGATGCTATATCAGATTCTATAGAGTGGCATGTAGAAAAACATGCGATCGAAAACGTATGGCATAAAGAAGGGCATAAAAATAAGGAATGGATTTTGCTGGATTTTGTAGACGTTGTAGCAAATGTTTTTAAAAAGGAAACAAGAGCATTTTATAATCTGGAGCAATTATGGGGAGATGCTAAATTAAACTATATTGATCCATCTTAACAATTTGAACAATTGTTGGTCTAAATCGTTTTTAACAAAGGGGAAACTGAATAATTTACAATGGCAGAAAATAGAAAACCAAATAATAAAAACCTAATGCCCAAAACGCCACAGAAACCAAACTATCAGGTTTGGATCATTCTTGCGTTGTTTGTATTGGTTTTTGCTGTAACATATTTCAATAAATCTAATTCAAGCATAGAAATAACCAAAAACAGGTTTGAGAAGATGTTATTGGCTGGGGATGTTGAAGATGTGGTTATTATTTCAAACCAGAAATTTGTTGAAGTTACGCTAAAGGAATCGGCACTTTCGAATAGTAAATACAATAATGAATTAGAGAAGAACAATCCTTTTTCGCTTTCAGGTGGTCCACAATATAAAATAACCATTGTGGACGCACAGGATTTTGCGCAATATATGGAACAACTGGAATCGCAGTTATCAGAAGACCAACGGATAGGCTACAGTGTGGAAGAGAGGTCTGACCTGACAGGAATATTCTTCCAATGGGGCTTTCTGTTTCTTATATTATTTGGATTCTGGTTTTTAATGAGAAGAATGACTGGAACTTCAGGTCCTGGTGGTCAGATTTTCAACATTGGCAAATCGAAGGCCGCATTATTCGATTCAGAAGCAAAGGTTAAAGTATCTTTTGCTGATGTTGCCGGTCTGGAGGAAGCTAAGGAAGAAGTTAAAGAAATCGTGGAATTTTTGAAGACACCTGCAAAATTTACAAAATTGGGTGGCAAAATTCCAAAAGGTGCCCTGCTGATTGGCCCTCCGGGTACTGGTAAAACCTTGTTAGCAAAAGCTGTTGCCGGGGAGGCCGCTGTTCCTTTCTTTTCAATATCCGGTAGCGACTTTGTTGAGATGTTTGTTGGAGTAGGGGCTGCAAGGGTCCGCGATCTTTTCAAGCAAGCTAAAGAAAAAGCGCCTTGTATTGTATTTATAGATGAAATTGATGCAATTGGAAGATCAAGAGGTAAAGGATCTATGCCTGGCGCCAATGATGAGCGAGAAAATACCTTAAATTCTCTTTTGGTTGAAATGGATGGATTCTCTACTGATTCCGGTGTTATTATATTGGCCGCTACAAACAGGCCTGATGTGCTGGATTCGGCCCTTCTTAGAGCTGGACGATTTGACCGACAAGTCAGTATTGATAAGCCGGATATCATTGGCAGAGAAGCCATATTTAAAGTTCACCTTAAACCTCTTAAGCTTGACAAATCTGTTGATCCTAAAAAACTATCTGCCCAGACACCTGGTTTTGCCGGAGCTGAAATTGCAAATGTCTGTAATGAAGCTGCCCTGATAGCTGCCCGTAAGGACAGAAATGCAGTGCACCTGGATGACTTCCATGATGCTATTGACCGGGTTATTGGAGGGCTTGAAAAGAAAAGCAAAATTATTTCTCCTGAAGAAAAGAAAATTGTTGCCTACCATGAAGCAGGTCATGCTGTTGCTGGATGGTACCTTGAACATGCTGATCCTTTAGTGAAAGTAAGCATTGTACCAAGAGGGATAGCGGCCCTTGGTTATGCTCAGTATTTACCAAAGGAGCAGTTTTTATATCAAACAGAACAATTGCTTGACGAAATGTGCATGGCCCTGGGTGGACGTGCCGCTGAAGAGATTATCTTCGGGAAAATATCCACCGGTGCATTATCTGACCTGGAACGTGTAACAAAAGTTGCATACAGTATGGTCACTATTTATGGAATGAACAATAAGATCGGTCACATTTCATTCTTTGATTCTAAGCAATCTGACTATACCTTCACGAAACCCTATTCCGAAGCCACTGCCGAAACAATTGATGCTGAAGTACGAAAGTTGGTGGATGATGCATATGAAAGAACAAAGAAACTATTATTGGATAAGGAAGATAAACTAGAGATCCTTGCGACAGAATTGCTTAAAAAGGAAATTATATTTCAATCTGATCTTGAACGACTTATCGGAAAAAGGCCTTTTGATAAGCCGACTACCTATGAAGCTTATACCCAAAACGGACTTGAGGAAAAAGCTAATGGGGAAGACACAACCGATGAAACAAATGCGGAGGAGGTTAAAAAGGATAACGCAACCAGTGATTTAAACAATGAGGTTGCAACCGATGAAGTAAGAAAGGATGGCACTAAGAAAAACGAAAGAATAAAAAACCCTCCAGATGAACTGATGAAAGGGGAAGAAGTTGAGGATATTCAAAAAGAAGATCAGGTTTAAGAATCAGTATCTTAAAATTCTAAAATCAGGAGGAAATGCCTGATTTTTTTTTGCCTATATTTGTTGAAATTCTATGATCAGCCAATTAGAGGATATAATTACAGCAGAAAACAAAAAGGTGTATTTTGCATCAGATTTTCATCTTGGCACGTCTTCAAATGAGCCCAGCATTGTACGTGAAAAGAAAGTTGTCAAGTGGTTGAAAAATATAAAAAATGATGCACACCATATTTTCATACTTGGAGACATTTTTGATTTCTGGTTCGAATACAAGTATACTATACCAAAGGGTTTTACAAGATTACAAGGAACTTTTATGGAATTACGGGATCAAGGCATCCCCATTACTTTTTTTTCGGGAAACCATGATATATGGATGTTTCATTATTTTCAGAACGAATTTGAAATACCTGTATACCGGGATCCGGCAAATGTAAACATTAACAATAAGAAGTTTTTAATTGGACATGGAGATGGCCTTGGACCAGGGGACAGGAAATACAAGTTCTTTAAAAGGTTGTTTGAGAATCCCTTAAGTCAATGGATGTTTAAATGGATTCATCCTGATATAGCTTTTAGCATAGCTAATAGATATTCCAAAAAGAGTAGAATTAAAAATCTCAACATGGATCATGAATTCAAAGGTGAAGAGGAATGGTTGTTTCAGTATTGTAAAGAAGTTGAAAAAATCGATCACCATGATTACTATATTTTTGGACACCGGCACCTCCCATTTATCCTCGATATAAACAATAATAGCCGTTATATAAATATAGGCGACTGGATCTTTTCATTTACTTATGGAGAGTTTAGCGATAATGAGATGCAAATCAAAAAATTTGTTAGTTAAGCCGGGCTTAGTTTTTGTTTTCCTGAGTATTTATGTTTGTTTCAATTACACATCTGGTCAGGAATTAAAGCTCGTTAATGAATGGCCAGTAAATGACGTGGTTGATGCCACTTCTGATTTTTCCGGGAATCTTTACCTATCAAATGATCAGGGGGTGATTTCAAAATACAATATGAATGGAGAACTTCAAATTTCATATTCCGGAAGCATAAATTCACCGTTGTATTCAATTGATGTTTCACATACATCTAAGATTTTTGGATTCTTCAGAGACCAGCAATCTTACTTGATCCTCGACAGATTTCTTAATCCTTTAAATGAAGCAATCTTGGACCCTTCATTTGTGGGATATGCAACTGAAACTGCCTATTCGGCGGATAACAATTTATGGATATTCGATCAATCTGATCAGTCAATTAAGAAGATATCTCTATTGAACAATACAGTCATCACATCAAGTGCAATACCTCTTGTTATTGCATATAAAGAATGGGATCTTAAGCAAATTGAAGAATATCAGAATAAATTATATCTCTACAATACAAGCAAGGATATATATGTATTTGATAATTTGGGAACTTATATCAGGAAACTTGACGTTAATCCCGATAGTAAAATTTGTTTTAATGATAACAATATGGTTTTTGTTCAGGGAACTCAAATATTGTTGTATAACGTTTACAATAATGAAATAAATGAACTGGGTACCCTAGATAATACAAACGGGATATTGAAGGTAATTTCAGCCAATAATTTTATATATTTAATCTTCAGGAATAAAATTTCTGTTTATGAATAAATGCATTTCAAACCCACTATCTCATGAGTAAATTCATATGGCAAAAAAAGTATCCGTCTGGTGTGGAAAATGATATTGATCCAGGCAAATACAATTCCGTTGTCGAATTGCTGGATCAGAGTGTTAAAAAATATGGTGATAATCCGGCTTATACAAATTTTGGAAGAACACTGTCTTTTAACGATATTGATAGATATTCAAGAGATTTTGCAGCATACTTACAGAATAGCGGTCTTAAACCAGGTGACCGGATTGCTCTCCAAATGCCAAATCTCTTACAATATCCGATTACCTTATTCGGTTCGTTACGGGCTGGATTGATTGTAGTTAACACAAATCCATTGTATACGCCAAGAGAAATGGAACATCAATTCAAAGATGCCGGTGTAAAGGCTATTGTAATTTTGGCCAATTTTGCGTCCAATCTTGAAAAGATTCTGCATAAGATCAATATTCAGCATGTAATCATCACTGAAATGGGCGACCAGATTGGCGGAATAAAAGGGAAACTGGTTAATTTCATTGTCAAAAAGGTCAAGAAAATGGTTCCCGGATATAAAATATCCATGGCATTAAAGTATAAGGATGTACTTCATAAGGGAAAAAAACTTGTATTAAATCCTGTTGATTTAAAACCCACAGATACAGCCTTTCTGCAATATACCGGTGGAACTACTGGAGTTGCTATGGGCGCCACTTTATCCCACAGAAACATCGTTTCCAACATGCTTCAGATTAGGGAATGGATGAAGCCCAGGTTAAAAGAATATGAAGAAGTGGTTATTACTGCTTTACCCCTGTACCATATTTTTGCCCTGACTGTAAATTGTCTTTGTATGTTACAACTTGGTGCTAAAAATATCCTGATAACAAATCCACGAGACCTTGATAGTTTTATTAAGGAATTAAAGAAATATCCATTTACTTTTATCAGTGGAGTAAATACACTTTTTAATGGATTATTAAATCATCCAAAATTCAAAGAGATCAATTTTGATTTTCTTAAAGTTTCAGTTGGCGGCGGTATGGCTGTTCAGAAATTTGTAGCTGAAGAATGGGAAAGCATTACAGGTTGCCCCTTGGTGGAGGGATATGGATTATCAGAAACTTCACCTGTGCTATCATGTAATCCTATTGATGGAAGTCATCAGATCGGCACCATAGGTTTGCCTCTTCCTGGCACAGAAATGAGTGTTTTTGATGATAATGGTCAAAAAGTTAAAATTGGTGAAGCGGGTGAAATATGCGCCCGGGGGTACCAGATTATGCAAGGGTATTGGAAGAGGGAAGAAGATACTAAAAATGCATTTTTTGATGATTGGTTTAGAACCGGGGATATAGGTGTCATGAGGGATGATGGCTTTTTCAAAATAGTGGATCGAAAAAAAGATATGATTTTGGTTTCCGGTTTTAATGTTTATCCAAATGAAATTGAAGATGTTGTAGCATTACATGAGGGTGTGTTAGAAGTTGCAGCCATCGGCATCCCTGATGAGCGAACAGGAGAATCGATCAAGTTATTTATAACAAAAAAGAATCCAGAATTGACAGAAGAAGAGGTGATAAGACATTGTAAGGAGAATCTCACAAAATATAAAATTCCTAAACAGATTGAGTTTCTAAAGGAATTGCCAAAATCGAATGTTGGTAAAATAATAAGAAGAATTCTAAGGGAACAACAAAGGATCAATGCATAAAAAAATCCCGCCAGAAGACGGGATTGTGCTGTAGGGGAAGGATTCGAACCTTCACGAAGCAGTTAGCAACATGTCTGATCAACACATGTGTTTATCCTGTTATCTTCACCCCCGAGACAGGAGGGCATGGCTGCCTATTTCATCACCCTACAATTTTTTAAAGAACGCATGACAAATCTATAACACTTTGTCATAAATAATGAAATATTTTTAATTTATTTTTAAAAATTTACATATCGTATAAAAATAGACACGATTTAGTATAAATATTTAAAATATATTGCTTTAGGCCAGCTTAAAATTGCAATAATCCCAATAATAAATTTATTTATTCAAATAATTTCTATTCGGGCAAAAAATATTGCAAATATCTTATTAAAATAACGATTATCTGCAATATATGTAATTTTATCCATAATAATTCGCCCTGAATTTCAGATAAGCGGGAAAACTAAAAGCGTATGTAATTATCCAGTGTGTAAAAAATTCATAATAAAAAAATCCCGCCAGAAGGCGGGATCAAAGGTCAAAAACTCAAAATAATTAGGATTAACAACAATCCACAACAACTAAGTAAAGATATCAAAATATTTATTTAATTAAAAAGAAAAAAATTAACTAATTCAAACATTATCAGTAATACATATAAGTTTTTTCGGTTGATAAAATGCATTAGATTCTTATTATTAAAAGGGAAATAAAGTAGTAATTCCAGGTGTAATTAATTAAAAATTTACTCGGAAATGTTACCCTTTATGTTCATATTCGTACAATATATAGGTCTCATATTAAATATTATGACTGGGGTTTGATTTAATATTATCTCAATTGATGGTCATTTTTTTTATGTTCTTCATAATATTTATCTAAATATCGATAAAATGATTGATACGGAAATAGGTAAACTACTTATTATTGACGATGATGAAGATGTATTGCTTGCAGCAAAAATGTTACTGAAAAAATATGCTCGGGAAGTAATCATAGAAAAAAATCCAAAGAAGATCCCTTTTCTCTTAAATGACAGTGATTACGATGTCATTCTACTTGACATGAACTTTAGTAAGGATATAACTAGTGGGAAAGAGGGGTTTTACTGGCTCAATCAGATACTGGAAAAAGATCCAAATGCGGTTGTAATACTTATCACTGCTTTTGGGGATGTTGAAATGGCAGTTAAGGCCCTAAAAGAAGGAGCAACTGATTTTGTATTAAAACCTTGGCAGAATGAAAAATTAATTGCAACCATTTCTACCGCTTCAAAATTAAAGAATTCCTACAAAGAAGTTGACCAGCTCAAACAAACAAAAAAGGTATTACAGGAAGAAAGCAATCAGAGATTCAAAGAGATTGTCGGCGATAGCCCCTCAATGAAGAATGTATACAATATAATTGATAAGGTTGCTGGTACAGATGCTAATGTATTGATACTTGGAGAAAATGGGACCGGCAAAGAACTTGTCGCTCGTGCTTTACATCAAAAATCCAATAGAAAAGAACAAGTCTTTATCAATGTGGACATGGGAGCCATCACTGAGACATTGTTTGAGAGTGAATTATTTGGTCATAAAAAGGGTTCGTTTACTGATGCGAAAGAAGACCGGGCGGGTAGATTTGAAGTTGCAAATGGCGGATCGTTATTTCTCGATGAGATCGGTAATTTAAGTTTGCCCTTACAGTCTAAGTTGCTGACGACACTTCAACGACGCGAGGTGATCAGAATTGGTACAAACAAACCAATACCTATTGATATACGCTTAATTTGTGCCACCAATATGCCTATATATGAAATGGTTAATGAAAATACCTTCCGACAGGACCTGCTATATCGTATAAATACTGTTGAAATTCATTTACCTTCTTTGAGAGAAAGGATGGAAGACATCAAAGGACTTTCAGATCATTTCGTTGATATGTATTGCAGGAAGTATCGAAAAACATCGAAAACCATAAGTGCATCTACATTAAAAAAATTCGAAAAGTATAAATGGCCGGGGAATATAAGGGAGTTACAGCATGCTATTGAGAGGGCCGTAATTATGAGTGATAAAAGTACCTTAATGTCTGAGGATTTTTTCTTCCTTTCACAAACGGGTGACGTTTCTGATGAACAATTGCATGAGTCTCTTGATTTGGATGAAGTGGAAAAATCAACAATTCGAAAAGCGATAAACAAACACAATGGGAATATTTCAAAGGCAGCAAAAGAATTAGGGCTTACGAGAGCTTCATTATACAGAAGACTTGAAAAGCATGGTCTATAGCAACTATAAGTTTAATATTATTATCAGGGTCATTGTCCTGGCATTAAGTATTTTGCTTCTTGCAAACTTACTGGCTACGGATTCTCTCCTGCTCACTGTAGGACTTGTTAGCATTCTGGCCCTGATCCAGGTAATTTCATTGATCAGGTTCATTGATAAGACGAATATTGAAATTAATAGTTTTTTTGAGTCACTAAAGAACCAGGATCTTTTAAATCCCAATTTTAGCCCTGGTGAGGGGGAATATTACAATAGGCTTGTAGAACATTATTATGAGATAATTAATAAACTGAAGGCCTCTGATGCCGACAAGGATGCTAAATATCAATATCTTAAAACCATAGTCCAGCATGTTGGAATAGGTATTATTACTTTCAATAAAGCCGGTGAGGTACAGATCATTAATACTGCCGCAAAGCGTTTGTTCAGAATAACCCATATTAACAATATTAGGGAGTTGAGGAAGATCAGTGAAAGCCTGGTAAATAGTTTTGAAATGTTAAAAACCGGGGGACGTGATCTAATAAAAATCATTAATTCTGAAGAGACTGTACAATTAGCCGTCTTTGCTATAGAATTAACATTGAAAGATGAGGAATTCAAGCTTGTCTCTGTGCAAAACATACAAAGCGAACTTGAAGAGAATGAAATGGAAGCTTGGCAAAAGCTTGTCAGGGTTTTAACCCATGAGATTATGAATTCCGTGACCCCCATTTCATCCCTTGCCAATACCTTGGAGGAAGATATAAAATATAGAATTGATGGTGATGGTGTGGAGAAAGAACTGACCAGGGATGATCTTGAAGATCTTCACCTCGCTATAAAGACTATATTAAAACGTAGTGAAGGTCTGGTGCGATTTGTAACAGATTTCAGGAGTTTAACTCATATCCCTAAAACGAAATTTGCAGAGGTTGCAATTAGTGATTTGTTTGAGCATATTGAATTACTGATGAAGCATGAAATAGAACAGAATCAAATTGATTACAAACGATCGATAATACCTCCAGACCTGAAGATTAAAATTGATCAGGAACTGATAGAACAGGTTATGATTAATCTGATCAAGAATGCCATACAGGCACTAAAGGAAGAACCTGATAAGAATATTGTGCTTTCTGCTTTCCTAAAGGATAATAAGCACATAATTATTTCTGTAAAGGATAATGGACCTGGTATTGATGAAGAAGCACAATCAAAGATATTTATACCTTTTTATACAACCAAAAAGAGTGGTTCTGGTATTGGTCTTAGTTTATCGAAACAGATTATGAGACAACACCTGGGAACGATATCCGTGAAATCGAAGCTCAATGAAGGGACGGAATTTGTATTGCGGTTTTGATTAAGGCAGTTTTTTATTGGGGGTGTTTTTTATATCAGTGATAAATATATTAGTTTAGAGCAAATAGATACTTTGAATGAAAAATACGACAGAAACAATAACTGAGATATTGGTAGATAAGTTGGGAATATCGTCTACTGAAGTTACCCCAGATGCTAACTTCATTAAAGACCTTGGAATAGATTCTCTCGATTATGCTGAACTAGTCATGGAGTTTGAGCAGGTATTTGATATCAAAATACCCGATACTGATGCTGAGAATTTTGAAACTATTAAAGATGCTGTAAGCTATATAGATAGTAAAATAACTTCTGGATAAGGATATTATTAATCATATTTATTGAATATGACATCCGGGAATAAAAAATTCATCTTTTTAGTCCAGGGTGAAGGCAGGGGTCATATGACGCAAGCCATATGTCTGTATCAAATACTGATAAAAAACGGCCACGAAGTATCTCATATCTTTATCGGAAAAAGCAGCCGCAGACAAATCCCTGAATTTTTTTTAAGAGCTTTCCCTGTATCGGTTGAGCCTATCAGCAGTCCTAATTTTGTTAGTGACTCTCGAAATAAATCTATCCTTCTTATTTATTCTATTATCTATAATGCCATGTATTTGAATAGGTATTATAGAAGTTTGAAAAGGATAGATCAGATTGTCAGGCAAGTAAGACCTGATGCACTTATAAATTTTTGTGATTTTTTAGGTGGGTTTTATAGTCTTCTTTTCAAACCATCATTGAAATATTTTGTGGTCGGGCATCATTTTATGACAGACCATCCTGACTTTAAATTTGCTAAAGGGAGGATATTTCATAAAAGATTATTTCTGATCTATAACTATTTAAATTCAATTGGAGCATATAAAAAGCTGGCATTATCCTTTAAAGCCTATAATCCCCTAAAGGTAAATAACACCATTATAGTTCCCCCCTTATTGCGGGATCAGCTTCATGAACTTAAAAGTATTGATAATGATTTTATACTTGGATATATGGTAAATGATGGATATAGTCAGGAAATTATTGACTGGAGCTTAAAAAATCCTGATACTCGTCTCGAGATTTTTTGGGATAAAAAAGATGAACCTGAAACAAAAAATGTGGGGAATAATTTAGTCTTTCATCAATTGAATGCTGATAAATTCCTAAAGAAAATGGCGCAATGTAAAGGAATGGTAACAACCGCAGGGTTTGAATCAATATGTGAGTGCATGTATCTGGGGAAACCGGTATTAATGGTCCCTGTTTCCGGGCAATATGAACAAGCGTGTAATGCTATCGATGCGGAGAAGGCAGGTGCAGGCATACAGGATAGCAGATTTGATATTTCAAAATTGATCGAATATATTCCTTCCTACAATAATCCTTCAGATTCCTTTAAATCATGGTATGAAAAAGGGCCGGAAATAATTGTTCGTGAACTTAGTGACTTCTAGACCCTCACGGGAAAATATTTCCCTGATTTTTTATGTACATTTGTGCATCTCAATAAGTATCTATGGCGATTATATCCAAAAAGAAGAAAATATACAAGATCAGCCCACATCTTAGGGAATATCTTCAAACCTATGGAAGAGAACAGGATTTGGGTATACAGTATGATGATCTGGCACGATATACCAGTTCTATACCACTGTTTGATTTGAAAGGACATGATACCCTGTGGGAGACAGTTTTTTACCAACAAAGTGAAGAAAAACAAATTCATGAATCACTTAAAAGGATATATGCTTTATTAAAAGCGGATGGTGACGTTTCTGTTATTGATCACTTGTATATAGATAGAGTGGATTTATGTGTCTATGGAAATACAAAACCCTTCCGGGTCAGGATTGTAAATCGAATTAATGATCTTTTTGATTATTACTATGTGAAAATAGCTGATGCTTCCCGGATCTATGGCTTGGATTTAGAGCACTTTCTTTCTCCAAATAAGATAAATTTTCTGGTTGAGGGAGATACCTTGATTGAAGAACATATACAGGGTATCCCTGGAGATGATTTCATAAAGTCTTATTTAAAGGATCCGCAGTTAAATGAAATGCGCCTGGCTAAGGAATTTGTAAAATTCAATGAAAGATGTCTGGTTCGTTTACTGGGGGATATGCATGCCAGTAATTTTGTGGTGGAAGTTATACCTGATTTTGATGAGATCCATTACCGCATCAGGGCCATAGATTTTGATCAGCAATCTTATGAAGGCAGAAGGGCGATCTATATGCCTCAATATTATAAACAGAATAATCCGATTATTGAACTCGGCCTAAAACATATGAAGCCGGAACTGGAATTACAGTATTGTAAGGAGGAACGATCATTAATAGCTACCAGAGTTAAATCAAGTGGTGTTAACTTGTATGCTCTTCTTAACGCAATGACAAGAGATACCATATCAACACCTGAAAATATTGAAAGCCTTAAAAATGATCTGGCAAAATTATATCGCGATCAAGAATTTCTTTCCTGTGTAAATATGGGAGAAATTGTTAAAACCAGTCTGAAAATGGTATTTAAACAACCGGTTCGGGATAAATATCAATTTGCGAAAAAGACAGCATGACAGGTTATAGAATCCTGTCCTAATTTAGTAATTTTGATAAAATTTAAAGACAAACATAATGTTTACAGGTATCGTTGAGGGAATGGGCAAGGTTGCTGATATCAGGAAAGAAGGTACAAATTATATTTTTCATATAAAATCAGGTTTTTCAGATGAATTAAAAGTGAACCAGAGTGTTTCGCACAATGGTGTCTGCCTGACAATAACCGGTATCGAAAACGGTATTTATACAGTTACTGCCGTATTGGAGACCTTGCAAAAAACAAACCTGGGCGATATCAGAACAGGTGATTTTGTAAACCTTGAACGCAGCATGTCAACCGAATACAGGTTTGATGGCCATATAGTTCAGGGTCATGTTGATCAGACCGGGGTTTGTACAAAAGTACAGGAAGTCGACGGGAGCTGGCTTTTTGATTTTGAATATGATTTTGAATCTACAGGTAATTTCCTTGTTGAGAAAGGATCGGTGTGCATTGATGGTGTTAGTTTAACTGTTTTTAATTGTAAAAATGGAAGTTTTACAGTAACTATCATTCCGCATACATGGCAAGTAACAAATTTTCAATTTTTAAAGGAAGGGAAAAGGGTAAACCTTGAATTTGATGTTATCGGTAAATACATTCAGAAACTTTTTTCGGATGGGTACCAGGATTATCTGAAAAACAAATTAAAATAACCTAAAATAGGTCATCTTATTTATAATAAATCCAAATAGTCGTTTGATTTTAAAACTGACATTTATCACCTTTTTCCAGTAAGTTCTGATCTATTTTTACATTCGAAAAAATAGCACTTAGTACATAAATTTTAAATAGAAATAAATTTTTTATATAATTTGATTAGATCAAATGAAAGACAAAACATTTGTAACTATAGATGGTAACGAAGCTGCTGCTTATGTTGCCTATCGTTTAAACGAAGTTTGTGCCATTTATCCAATTACACCTTCTTCAAATATGGGAGAATGGGCTGATGAATGGGCTGCAAAAGGAATAAAAAATATTTGGGGGGATATCCCAACTGTGTGTGAAATGCAAAGCGAGGGAGGTGCGGCAGGTGCTGTACACGGTTCTCTTCAGGCTGGTGCATTAACCACTACTTTTACTGCTTCCCAGGGATTATTATTAAAGATCCCTAACATGTTTAAAATAGCCGGGGAGTTAACTTCCACTGTATTCAATATTTCAGCAAGGTCTCTTGCGACTCACGCATTATCAATATTTGGTGATCATAGTGACGTTATGGCTGCCAGAAGTACTGGATTTGCCATGCTTGCAGCAGGTTCTGTTCAGGAAGTTATGGACATGGGCATAATAGCCCAGGCATCTACACTGGAAGCAAGAGTTCCGATTCTTCATTTCTTTGACGGATTTAGAACATCCCATGAGGTATCTAAAATAGAGGTGGTTCCTGATGATCTAATGCGGGAAATGGTCACAGATGATATGGTGAAAGCCCATCGGGAAAGATCATTATCCCCAGATCGACCTGTAATTAGAGGAACAGCTCAAAATCCGGATGTATTTTTCCAGAACCGTGAAACGAACAATTCATTCTATGAAAAATGTGCCGATATAGTTGAAGCACAGATGGATAAGTATGCCAAACTAACAGGCCGGCAGTATAAGCCTTTCGATTATTACGGTGCAAAAGATGCGGAAAGAGTTGTTATTTTGATGGCTTCAGGTATCGAGACTGTACAGTCTACCGTTGACTACTTGATAAATCAAGGCGAAAAAGTCGGGTTAATAAAAGTTCGATTGTACAGACCGTTCGATATTAAAAGATTTTTGGAAGCCATTCCTGAATCTGTAAAATCTATTTCCGTTCTTGACAGAACAAAAGAACCAGGAGCTACGGGTGAACCACTTTATCTGGATGTTATCAATGCACTGAACGAAGGCATAAGCGAAGGTTATGGTAAAATTAAGACCATGCCTAAGGTAATAGGGGGTCGATATGGGCTATCTTCCAAGGAGTTTACACCTTCTATGGTAAAAGCTGTTTTTGATAATTTAAGTGCTGATAAGCCTAAGAAACATTTTACTATAGGTATCAATGATGATGTATCCCATACAAGTCTGGATTTCGATCCTGATTTTGATATAGAATCAGATGATGTTGTAAGGGCCATGTTTTATGGTCTGGGAGCTGACGGTACCGTTGGGGCTAATAAAAATTCCATTAAGATTATAGGCGAGAATACTGAGAATTATGCCCAGGGGTATTTCGTATATGATTCCAAGAAAGCTGGTTCAGTGACTATCTCTCACCTTAGGTTTGGACCTAAGAATATACTTGCTCCTTACCTTATACGTAAGGCGAATTTTGTGGCATGTCATCAATCAGTTTTTCTAGAGAAGTATGACATGGTCCAGAACCTGGTTGAAGGTGGCACATTCCTTATAAATTCGCCTTTTGAAAAAGACGATTTATGGAATAATATTCCACTTTCAATTCAACAGGTCATAATCGATAAGAAAATCAAGGTATATGCTATCGATGCTCAGAAAGTGGCTGAAGATAGTGGAATGGGCAGAAGGATCAATACAGTAATGCAGGTATGTTTCTTTGCCATCTCAGGTATATTACCAAAGGACGAAGCCATAGCAGCCATTAAAGACTCGATTGTTAAGACATATGGCAGAAAAGGTGAAATGATCGTCAATATGAACCTTAAAGCTGTCGACAATACCCTTGAACATCTATTTGAAGTAGAAATACCAAAATCACCTATAGGAAGTATGAAATTGAAGCCGCCTGTTCCTGAAAACTCTCCTGATTTTGTAAAAGATGTTTTGGGGGAGATCATCGCCGGAAGAGGAGACGATATACCTGTAAGTGCCTTTCCAACGGATGGAACATGGCCTACAGGTACCACAAAATATGAAAAGCGTAACATAGCCCTTGAAATCCCGACATGGGATGAAGAGACTTGCACCCAATGCGGTAAGTGTTCATTTGTATGCCCTCATGCAACGATCAGGATGAAAGTTTATGATCCAAAACATCTGGATAATGCACCTGAAATCCTTCAAATCTGTTGATGTGCGTAACAAGGAATTCAAGGAAATGGGATATAAATATACCATTCAGGTTGCACCGGAAGATTGTACCGGATGTGGTGTATGTGTGGAGGTTTGTCCAGCTAAAAACAAGCGGGATAAAAGTAAAAAAGCGCTTGTTATGGAGCCTCAATTACCACTTAGAAACCAGGAAGCTAAGAACTGGGATTTCTTCCTAAACTTACCTGATCTGGACAGAAACCTGATTGGCTTAAACAGCATCAGGACCCAGCAACTTCAGGAACCATTATTCGAATTTTCAGGCGCCTGTACAGGATGTGGTGAAACACCTTATGTAAAACTGCTTTCTCAATTGTTTGGAGACAGAGCGATTGTAGCAAATGCAACTGGATGTTCATCTATATATGGTGGTAATTTACCTACTACACCATGGACTAAAAACAAAGATGGTAGAGGACCTGCATGGTCAAATTCATTGTTTGAGGACAATGCCGAATTTGGACTCGGTTACAGATTGGCCATTGATAAACAAAATGAAGGCGCCATCACATTATTGAAAGAACTTAGCTCAGAGGTTGGTGATGATCTGGCAACAGATATTATCAATGCTGATCAATCTGAAGAATCCGGGATATTTGAACAACGGGAGCGGATTGAAATATTAAAGAAAAAGCTGGGATCTATTAAATCCCCCAAAGCTGGACAATTGTTAAATGTTGCAGACTACCTGGCAAAGAAAAGTGTATGGATAGTTGGTGGAGACGGATGGGCATACGATATTGGATATGGTGGTTTGGACCACGTTATTGCATCCGGTAAAAATGTTAATATTCTTGTCCTGGATACTGAAGTGTATTCAAACACGGGAGGTCAGACTTCCAAGGCTACTCCGTTGAGTGCTATTGCAAAATTCTCAGCCAGTGGCAAACCAACTTTTAAGAAGGATCTTGGTATGATGGCTATGGCCTATAATACGGTATATGTAGCAGTAGTAGCTATGGGTTCAAAAGATGAACAAACACTGAAAGCATTTATTGAAGCTGAGAAATTCAATGGCCCTTCTATTATTATTGCCTATTCACATTGTATTGCACATGGTATTGATATGTCAGCACCACTGAAGCATCAGAAAGCTGCTGTTGATTCCGGTCAGTGGATATTGTACAGATATAATCCGGAGAATGTGAAGGAAGGCAAAAATCCGCTAACTCTTGATTCAAGGCCTCGTCCAAATATCAGTGTAGTTGATTACATGATGATGGAAAACAGATTTAAAATGCTTACAAAGAGTAAGCCTGGATTAGCCAAAGAATATATGAAAATGGCCAAGGCAAATGCTGCTGAAAGGTGGAATTATTTCAAATATTTGGCTGATAAACAGTACGAAAATGTTATCGATCAAAACTAAATGTTATATTTAAGAATAGAATTCAAAAATTGAAAATTTTATAATATGGATTTGAAAACCAAATACCTGGGAATGACATTGAGGTCCCCCATAGTCGTTTCGGCTTCCCCTTTGTCAGAATATACCCAAAATATTAAGATGATGGAAGATGCCGGTGCTGGAGCAGTGGTTCTTTATTCATTATTTGAAGAACAAATCAGGCTTGAACAACAGGAGCTTCATTACCATACTACAACGGGTACTGAAAGTTTTGCAGAATCGTTGTCCTATTTTCCTGAACCTGAAGAATATAAGGTTGGACCTGAGGAATATCTGCAACATATTCAGGATGCAAAGAAAGCCGTTGACATACCAATTATTGCCAGCCTTAATGGAAGTACAATTGGTGGTTGGACGGAATATTCAAAAGAGATGGAGAAGGCAGGTGCCGATGCGATAGAGTTAAATGTTTATTACATTCCTTCAGATACAACTTTATCCGGCTCAAATGTTGAACAGACATATATCGACATTTTACGATCAGTAAAATCAGCTGTAGATATCCCTGTTTCTATCAAGTTGAGTCCTTTTTTCTCGAATATGGCCAATATGGCTGAGAGATTAGATGACGCTGGTGCAAATGGACTGGTATTATTTAACAGGTTCTATCAGCCTGATATTGATCTGGAGGAATTTGAAGTAACTCCAAACGTTCAATTAAGTACATCACAGGCTATGCGACTTCCAATGCGTTGGATTGCGATACTTAAAGATAAGATTGCAGCGGATCTGGCCGCAACAAGTGGAGTTCACACGGGCATAGATGTCGTAAAAATGTTGCTTGTGGGTGCAAACGTTACAATGCTTTGTTCTGCCTTATTGAAGCATGGAATATTTCATATTCAAAACGTTGAAAAACACTTAATCGAGTGGATGGAACAGAATGAGTATAATGCTGTTGAGGAAATGATCGGGGCGATGAGCCAGCAGAAATCATCTGATCCAAGTGCATTTGAACGTGCACAATATATGAAGGCATTGACATATTATAAATTATAGTCTATATTAGAGACATTGTTTTCAAAGAGCACATCCTGGAATTCAATTAAATTGAAGGGAGTGCTCTTTTTCTTTTTTTTTGAATGATTATTGATCACTTATAAAGTTTGAACTATGAGTAAGACTGTTGAACAACTGGATGAAGTAACAGTTCGTTTTGCTGGGGATTCAGGAGATGGTATGCAGTTAATTGGCACACAATTTTCTGATACTTCTGGTTTTGCCGGGAATGAAGTAAATACTTTTCCGGATTATCCTTCTGAGATCAGGGCACCTGAGGGTACCTTGTATGGGGTAAGTGCTTTTCAGGTTCACTTTGGTACGAAGAATATTAAAACTACAGGAGATTTTATTGATGTACTGGTAGCGATGAACGCATCTTCACTAAAAGTGAATCTTCCCAATTTGAGGGAACATGGTATTATTATTGTTAATACAGATGGATTTGATGAGAAAAACCTGAAACTGGCTGCCTTCAGTTCCAATCCGTTGGAGAATGGAAGTCTTGAGAAATATCAGGTTTTTTCAATCGATATGTTTGGTGAGATAAAAAAGGAATTGGATGGTCTCAACCTGAATCCTAAGCTGATCAAGAGAACAAAAAATATTTTTGCTCTGGGAATTGTATACTGGATGTTCGAGAGACCAATTGAGCCCAGTGTTGCCTGGATCAATAAAAAGTTTAAAGCTAAGGAGGATGTTGTAATGGCTAATGTTAGGGTATTGAAAGCCGGATGGAATTTTGCGGAAAAGAATCCTGACTTTAAGAAGCAATATCACATCAAAAGAGCATCACTCGAGCCAGGCAAGTACCGAAACATAACTGGAAACCAGGCAGTTGCATTGGGATTGGTTGTCGCATCAAGAAAAGCCAATATTCCATTGTTTTTAGGATCCTATCCTATCACACCTGCTTCAGAGATCCTTCATGCTATATCTGGTTATAAGAAATACGGGGTTAAACATCTTCAGGCGGAGGACGAAATTGCTGGAATCACAAGTGCCATTGGAGCTGCATTCGGGGGCTATTTAGCAACAACAACCACCAGCGGACCTGGTTTGTCCCTTAAAACTGAAGCGATTGGACTAGCGATCATTACAGAACTTCCGCTTGTAATTGTCAATGTGCAACGTGCTGGCCCAAGTACAGGTTTACCCACTAAGCCGGAACAGAGTGATTTATTCCAGGCTATGTATGGTCGACATGGGGAGGCACCAATGCCAGTTTTAGCAGCAGCTAGTGCATCTGATTGTTTCGGCATGACCATTGAAGCCGCGAGAATCGCATTAAAATATATGACCCCGGTAATCTTATTAACAGATGGTTATATTGGTCAGGCCACAGAACCCTGGAAGATTCCTGGTATGGAAGAATTACCCGACCTGACACCTGAATTTGCTAAAGATCCGGATACTTTTGAGCCATATAAGCGAGATCCTGTTACTTTAAGCAGACCATGGGCTATTCCTGGTGTTCAGGGATTGGAACACCGAATTGGAGGGCTTGAGAAGGCAGATATTACTGGCCAAGTCAGTCATGATCCTATGAACCATCAGAAAATGGTGGAATTAAGAAAGCAAAAAGTTGAAGGAATTGTCAATGATATACCTGAGCTTGAAGTGGCAGGTGAAAAAGAAGGCGATCTGTTGGTTCTCAGCTGGGGGAGCACCTATGGGGCGGCTAAGACTGCATATGACAAACTCCGTGATGAAGGGCATAAACTGTCATTCGTTCACTTGAAATATATTCATCCTTTCCCTAAAAACCTGGGAGAGATATTGTTCAGTTTTAAACGCATACTCATTCCTGAAATGAATATGGGTCAATTGAAAACAATTATTCAATCAACATTTTTAGTTCCGGTGATTGGGCTGAATAAAGTACAGGGCAAACCATTCAAGGCAATTGAGATTGAAGAAAAAATTCTTGAATTATTAAACAAAACAGAGGGTTAAAACCATGAAAACGATTATAAATGACATTATAGATAAACCTCATATAGGTGAAATTCAATATACTCCTAAAGATTTCAAACCAGATGTAGATGTTCGCTGGTGTGCCGGATGTGGTGCCTATGCTGTTTTATCACCTGTACAGAGAATCATGCCTGAGTTAGGAATTCCAAAGGAAAAGATAGTTTCGGTATCCGGCATCGGATGTTCTGGAAGGTTCCCTTATTATATGGAAACCTATGGTTTTCATTCTATTCATGGTCGTGCCCTCGCTATAGCTTCAGGCTTAAAGATTGCTCGGCCGGATCTAAGCGTTTGGGTAGCTACTGGAGATGGTGATAACATGAGCATCGGCGGTAATCATTTCATACATACCTGTAGAAGGAATGTTGATCTGAATGTCATGATGTTTAACAATGAAGTGTACAGTTTAACTAAAGGACAATATTCTCCCACATCACACAAAGGTCAGATTACTAAATCATCACCTTTAGGTGCTTTGGATGATCCTTTTAATCCGACTTCATTAGCTTTAGGTGCTGGTGCCACATTTGTGGGGAGGGGACATGATAAGGATAGAATGCAACTTCAATATTTGCTTAATAGAGCGGCAAGACATAAAGGAACTTCCTTCCTCGAAATCTATACGAATTGCCGGATCTTTAATGATGGGGCATTTGAGGAGTTTACAAATAAGGATACCAGAGAAGAAACAACCATATGGCTGGAAGATGGCAAACCGTTGATTTTCGGGAAAAACAGAGACAAAGGGATTATTTTAGATGGTTACACACCAAAAGTTGTTACTCTCAATAATGGATCTTATTCAGAGGATGATTTACTGGTACATAATGAAAAAGATTCAACTTTGGCGTTAATACTTTCCGATATGTCTTTCAATCAGGAACTTCCCCGGCCAATGGGTATTTTTCAGAGTATAGAAAAATCTTCCTATGATGAGCGGGTTGAGGACCAGATTAAGTATGAAATTGAGACTAAGGGAGAAGGGAACCTGGAAGAATTGCTATTGGGAGAGTCATTCTGGGAAATTAAATAGATCTTATCCATCAAATAATTGACACTGGTCAATACCAGTGTTATTTTATATAGAATTGGTTTGAATTCTAATTTTACCACAATTTTACTATTTCCAAGTGTTAATATATGCGGTATTTAATTGTATTCTTATGATTCTTTTCAACTATAGCACAAAATGGTTTGATTGGCAGGGTCACCGTGGATGCCGCGGTATTATGCCTGAGAACTCACTCCAGGCATTTGAACATGCATTGGAATTAGGTGTAAAAACTTTAGAAATGGATGTTGTAATAAGTAAAGATGGTGAGGTTATCGTTTCACATGATCCTTGGATTTCCCCTGATTTCTGCCTCGGTCCAGAAGGAAAACCCATTGATGGAGATTTGAAGGATTTTCCCAATATTTACCAACTTACTTATGAAGAGATCTTGAATTATGATTGTGGATCTAAAGGAAATTCAAAATTCCCTGAGCAAAGTAAAATGAAGGCTTTCAAACCCAGGTTAATAGATGTGTTTAAAATGGCTGAGAAATATTGTAAAGACCACCGACGAAATGAGATTTATTATAATATTGAAATAAAATCAAATCCTGATTGGGACAGAGATTATCATCCTGCATATTATGATTTTTCAGATATAGTCTTTAAAACGATCGATGCATATGTACCATGGAGCAGAGTAAACATTCAATCATTCGACCACCGGATTTTACAATATTTTCATAAAATGTATCCGGATGTCCGATTAGCTGTCTTGGAAGAATTTAACCAGGATCCGGAAGAAGTTATTGAAGAATTAGGCTTTAAACCTGAGATATACAGTCCATACTATAAATTGATTAAGGAAAAAAAAGTAAAATGGCTTCATGAAAATGATATGGAGGTGATTGTCTGGACTGTAAACACGATTCAGGAAATGGAGAAGATGATCATATTGGGTGTAGATGGTATAATTACGGATTACCCTAATCTTATCGAAGATTTGAGCAGGGAATAATAATTAATAAGCTACCATTGTGATTTTTTATGCATTTTACTGATTAAAACCATTAGTTCAGTATAACTGCTAAACAAATCTTATTATATTTAGGAATATACCTTTATGAACCTGTATTCTTTCTAATATTAAAATGAAAATCCAATTAAGTTTATAATGATTTTTTGTGAAAATAAGTTTCTAAATTCAGCCGATATAATTAAATCAATTGAAAAATATTTTAACATAAAGTTTTATATAAATCCAGTAGTACGGGGATTTAAGCAATTACTTATTTCTTTATTTGCAGTTATTATTGTTTCATGTTCACAACCACTTCCGGAAAATTCAACAGGTCCACTTCGAATAAGTAAAACCAATCCAAGATATTTTACTGATAAAAGCGGAACGGCAGTATATCTCACTGGATCTCATACATGGAATAATTTAGTTGAAATGAATTCAGATCAGTCTCCTGAAGAATTTGACTTTGAAGGCTTTATTGAATGGATGAAAGGGTATAACCATAACTTTATTCGTTTGTGGGCATGGGAGCTTATGAGTTGGGACACAAGGGGTAACAGAGAAGAAGATGCTAAAGTATTTACTGTATCACCACAACCCTGGAAACGAACTGGTCCCGGGAATGCTCTGGATGGAAAGCCAAAGTTTGATTTGGAAATATTTAACTCGGAATATTTTAAACGTTTGAAAGACCGCGTCAGAATTGCAGCTGATAATGGTATTTATGTTTCAGTCATGATATTCGAAGGTTGGGGCCTTCAGTTCTCTCCAAATGCCTATGAAAATCATCCTTTTCATCCGGAGAATAATTTAAATGGGATCTCTGGTGATGCAAATGGAGATGGAAGTGGTGTAGAAATACATACCTTGGGAAATGACAGGATTACTGAAATACAGGAAGTCTATACTGCAAAAGTTATAGAGACGGTTAATGAATTTGATAATGTGTTATATGAGATCTCTAATGAAAACCATCCAAATTCGACGGAATGGCAGTATCATATGATCAGGTTTATTAAAGAAGTCGAAGAAGATATGCCTAAACAACATCCGGTGGGGATGACATTTCAGTATAAGGGTGGGAGCAATCAAACTTTATTCGACAGCCCAGCTGACTGGATATCCCCAAATCATGAGGGAGGTTATCGTGATGATCCGCCACCGGGGGATGGTTCGAAAGTAGTGATTACGGATACGGATCATTTATGGGGAATCGGAGGAAATACAAAATGGGTTTGGAAAAGCTTTCTTAGGGGATTAAATCCAATATTTATGGATCCATATGAAACGAAAGTATTACGAAAATCTTTTGATTCAGCCTGGGTTGAGCCATTACGTAAAAGCCTGGGGTATACACTGATGCTTTCACAAAGGATGGATCTGGTCAATATGGTCCCGGAACCTGATCTGGCAACTTCCGGATATTGCCTGGCCAATCCTGGAAAGGAGTATCTTGTATATCTGCCAGATAGTTCGGAGGTAACAATAGATTTAACTGATTTCCCCGGAACCTATGAAGTAGAATGGTTCGATCCTCCTAAGGGTGTGTTCAGAAAAGATGAAATCATAGTAGGTGGTTATAAAGTGAGAATGACATCGCCCTTTGAAACTGAAGGTGCAGTGCTACATATAGATTAGGCGGAAATGTAAAAAAACAACTTAATACTCTCCCGAAAACAATATTTATTGAAAGAAAATTGTATTGATTTAAAAAATGATATTACTGTCGGATTACTTTTCGGGTATAAACATTACTTACATCACCACTTTCCACAAACATTCTGATAAGGTAGATGCCCCGGCCCGGTATAATTTTCCCATCCATCGAATTCCAGTTTACAGTATAATATCCCGGACTATAAGTTTCATTAGTAAGTTGTTTGACTAAATTTCCGGTAATATCATACATAGATATATTTACCTGGTAATCGGAATTGCTTTCTGGCAATGTAAAAGGTATAGTTAGTTCATGTCTGAATGGATTCGGATATCCCTGTCCCAGGGTAAGGCCGGAAGGTTTTAATTCATCTTTGACGAAAGAGTCGTCGCCAAATATTATTCGGAACTGATCATTGCCGGTTGCGTTGAAAGTATATGATCTCACTTCTTTCATGTCGATGAGTTTTTCAACTCCTTTATGATTTAGGATCAGATTGAACTCATTGTTTCCGAAATGTTTGTTTTCCCAGCTAATAGTCAAATTCTGTGCCGGCTCAAAACTTTTTACCTCAAATTCCCAGATATATTGGTCTGTGGTTTGGATCACATCCATACTGAATTTTTTGTATTGTTCATCCGGATGGATAAAGGCCATTTCAAATGGAATGATTTCTTTAGGTATCGGTAGCAGAACTTCATCATGCCTGTCTTTTCCTTTAACCGCTTCAGGATGCATCCCAATACCTGATAGGTTATGTGAAACAATCCCATTTGATATTCTTAATCCTGCTTTCCAACTAGCAGCATCCAGTGAATTCAGTCTGTCCTCATCGATGTAATTTTGCATTCTGCCAGCAGGGACATTAGTAGGTCTTAAATTAACACTGATTGGCTGGATGCCTTCAAGAAATACAAAGCCTCCTCGGAACCTTGGGATTATATTCCCCTCAGACAGGGAATCACTGTTAAAAAGTTTTACCCTTCCGATATTAAGGTTCATGTTGTCAAATATTACATGGTCCCAGTTAATATCCATATCATACGGATTGCCGATTTGATTCCAGCCGGGATCCAGGTTTATCTGAAAACCCGTTACACTATCAACTCTGGTAGTCCGTCCCTCTCCGGTTGTGATACTTACCGGTTCGCGAGCAATGAGCCAGTATCCTAAACCGGGATCGATATTCGTAAATCCCTTTCTATATTCATTTGTAGAACCGTTATTATAATGAAATAGTCTCCAGTTTTTAATATTGTAATCACCGAGTTCATCAAAAACTGCTTCGGCATTGGTATTTTGCAGGATTAAGAGGAACAGATATGATTTGATATTGATTGACAGTCCCCCCAAACCGTAAATCAGGAATTGCCGGATATTATCTATCATAATGCAGGATAACTTGTTTTTTCGGTAAGGAAATGACAGAACCAGTGGTATCCATGGCTTCGAAATAGTAGTATAATCCAACCTTCCCTAGCATTTCTTTTGAAATGTCAATCTGATATGTGCCAAGATATCCAGGAACCAAAATATTGGACCATGCCTGTTCTTCGACTTTTCTATAATAGAATGTCGCATAGTCAATATTTTCAAAATCAATGGACATTGCACTAACTTCTATTGATTCACGACTCATTGGGAATTCTTCAGGATCATTCAAATAATTGAATTCAGTGCCAATTGAAATATAAACCGTCCATTCCTCCTGGTTAATATTATCCTCTGCTACAACAGTATATACGACTGGATCCGTAAAGTCATTGGATGTAACATTACTGATCTGAAGAATATCATTTACGTAAGCTGATGCGCCATATGATAACTCAAAAGCGGTTACAAGGTTGTTAATTTCGGTATCAGTTATAACGGCAAGGATAATTTTATTATTTATTGTATCAATGTATGCCTCACCTATTTGACCTTCAACAGAGTAACTGATGAATTCAGTTGAAGTTGCAGGTTCACTATTTTCAACATGAATATCATAATCCTGAATCGTTACACCATCTCCAGCCATTACAGTATATGTAACAGTATTGGTAAAATCATTAACATTTACACCGCTTTCCTGCTGTATATCGTTAATAGAAGCCGAAGCAAAAGGCGATAAGACAAAATCCGCAACAAGATTTGACCGATCAACTCCATAAGCTACTTCAATATCTACGGTATGGTTAGTGTTATCGATAATTGCAGGTCCTGTTTGCTGATCAAAGCTGAATTCCAGAATATCTGTTTGATTATTTGGTAATATATTAACCACTACAGTATATTCAGAAGTACTTAAGTCACCGGCTGTTACTAAATATGTTATCTGATCGTTAAAATCATTTGGCGTAACACCACTTTCCTGTTCTATACCATTTACATAAGATACAGCTTGATTTGAAAGAGTAAATGAAGCTACCAGGTTATCCAATTCAATGCCATAGAGTATATCTAAACTTATTGTATTATTCACTGTATCTATAACCGATTGTCCTATTTGTTGCGGTAAGTTATAGGATAAAAATTCATTTTCTGAGTTTCTACCTTCTGTTACTGTTATAGTCCATTCCTTTAGAGAATTATCCCCAGCAATTACGGAATAAACAAGAGGTAAAGTAAAATCATTTTCCGTGATACCACTAAACTGTTCGGTGCCATTTATATATGCAGAAGCCTGTGGAGAAAGATTAAAACTTGCTACAAGATCTGATAAGTCAGTCTCATATTCAACTTCAATCTCTACCTGGGCTCTTTGGGAATCGATCACAGCTTCACTATTCTGTTCAGGGAAACTGAAAGAAAGGATATCTGCTTCGTCGTTTGGTAGTTCAATGACTGTAACAGTCCAGTCCTGTTCAAGGCTACCATAATAAGAAATAACTGTATAAATCAGAGGATTAGTAAAATCGTTTGAAGTTATTCCGCTTTCCTGGAGGATGCCATCCACTTCTGCAATAGCTCCTTTTGAGAGTATGAAATTGCTGACCAGGTTGGTGAGGTCAGTACCATATGGCATAGAGAGTTCCACGGTATGATTGTTCTCGTCAATATTTGATCCACCAACCTGCCCGGGGATATTGAAGGATATTATTTCGGCTTCTGGTTCCGGGGCAATTGTGACAGTGATCCTCCAGTCCTGGCGTGTACTTCCATCCTCAGCTATTACCCTGTAAGTAACCGGATTTGTAAAGTTATTAGAAGTAACACCACTTTCCTGTTGCCAGAAAAAGTTTACCCAGGCTGTCGCACCGTAGGATAATTCGAATGTGGCCACAAGGTCGGTTACATCTGTACCAAAAGCAACTTCAATATTTATTCTGTGACGATCAGTATTAATTTCGGCGGGTTGTGTCTGTTCCGGAAAGCTGTATGAAAGAAAATCAGTAGCTGTATTGGGCTCAAATGTTACAGTAATAACCCAATCCTGAGTTGTTTCTCCATCCTCGGCAACAATCGTGTATATAACCGGATTGGTAAAATCATTTACGGTGGATTTACTTTCCTGTTCAATTCCATCAACAAAGGCAGTGGCTTTTTTTGATAGTTTAAATTCAGCAATTAATTGTGTGATGTCCGCATTAAATTCAACTTCGATATTAACCGTACCTCTTCTATCGTCGATTTTTGCATCGCCAGTTTGCTGAGGAAAACTGTAATCTCTAATTTCAGTCTTATCACTCTGGGCATGACTTACGGTAAATGATAAGATGAAAAGAGCAGATAAAAGTATAAATTTTAAACATGCGATCGATAATACAGACCTTAATCGACAGGTATTCCTGCGGAATTGCAGTCCTGTTGAAATTCCTTTTTTCAGATCAATATTGAGAAGATTTAATGTTTCCCTCATTTT
Source organism: uncultured Cytophagales bacterium (assembly GCA_963820995.1). GTDB lineage: Bacteria > Bacteroidota > Bacteroidia > Cytophagales > Cyclobacteriaceae > JAGTVG01. Next base: position 315,380 of record CAWGCL010000004.1, read on the forward strand.
GCCTTTAGCTTGAACATGTTAAATTGCAAAAAAATATCAAAATAATCAAATAAATTGAAGACGAAATATATAATATTTTATTTAAAGTATTACTTCATATAGCGGTTGTTAATTATAATTTTGTCAAGTTATAACTTAACAGAAATCTAATATCTAATCACCTTTCTGATCAAAAAAGTATCCATCTTCTCAGATTTTACAGACATTTTAATAATGTATATCCCATTTTGCAATGATCTTGTTCCATCTAGAGAATTCCAGATAATTATGTAATAACCTGGATTGTAATAATCATCAGTAAGCTGCTTAACCATATTTCCGGTCAGATCATATACAGAAATGTTGATTTTGTAATCAGATTCACTTACAGGTAAAGTAAAAGGTATTGTTAGTTCATCACTGAATGGATTAGGAAATACTTGGCCGAATGTAACAGTTCTCGGTTTGAGTTCATTATTAACGAAAGAGTTATCACCGAATATGATCCTGAACTGGTCCGTACCTGATGCATTGAATGAGTAGGATTTAACTTCCTTCATATCTATAATTTTCTCAACACCCTTGTGGTTCAATATCAGGTTAAATTCATTATCACCAAAATACCTGTTATCCCAGCTGATGGTCAATTTCTGACCAGGTTTGAAACTCTTCATTTCAAACTCCCAAATATATTGGTCTGTAGTTTGAATTACATCCAGGCTTAATTTATTATATTTTTCATCAGGATGGTTAAATGTCAGCTGGAATGGAATAATTTCTTTCGGAATAGGCATGAGAACATCATCGTACCGGTCTTTTCCTTCAATTGCTTCCGGGTGCATTCCTATTCCAGATAAAGTATTTGTAACCGTTCCATTTGAAACTTTCAGTCCTGTTATCCAACTAGATTTGTCAAGGGAATTCAGCCGGAACTGATCAACATACTCTTGTCTTCTTGGTAGGACGGACATGATTTCTGGCCTCAGTTGAACAGTAATAGGTTGAACACCATTCAGGAATACAAAACCACCCCGGAATCGAGGAATAACATTTCCTTCTGAAAGAGAATCCCTGTTGAATAACTTGATCCTACCGATATTAAGATTTCTGTTATCAAATATAACGTCATCCCAACGAATGTCTATGTCAAATGGATTTCCTATTTGGTTCCATCCTGGTTCCAGTTGGAGATTATATGCATGTGAGATACTATCCAGCCTAACAGTTCGTCCCTCTCCTGTTTCAATTGGTGTTGATTCTCTAGCGATCAGCCAATATCCCAAGCCAGGTGTGATATTTGTAAATCCGCTTCTATATTCATTAGTTGAAACACCGTCATGATGGAAAAGTCGCCATTTCTTGATATTATAATCCCCCAATTCATCAAATACAGCTTCTGCATTGGCATTCTGAAGGGATAATGGTATTGCAACGATCTGATACTGGTTAACGGTCTCTCCAAATCTCAAATTAGGAATCTCAGGATAAATAGTGTCGTAATGCAAAATCATTTGTTTTTCAGCCAAAGCAAATCCATTTCCATTTGAATCGACTGCCTCGAAATAATAATACATACCCAGGTTACCGATCATATCCCTGGTTATGTCTATTTCATATATTTCCTGGTTCCCCAGTACCTGAATTGGAGGATTCCATCCCTGATCCTCAAATCTCCTATAATAAAATTCAACCTCATCGAAATTCTGGTTTAAGGGCAACTTGGCGCTAGCAATTACACTCCGTTGGCTGATTGGATATTCATACGGATATTGTCCGTAAACAAACCCAAATTCATATTCTACAGTCACTGTCCAATCCTGGTATGTGATACTATCCTGTGCCATAACAACGTATGTTAAGGTATCAGTAAAATCATTAACTGTTACTCCACTTTCCTGTATTATTCCGTTTACAAATGCATATGCACCTTTTGATAATTCAAAAGATGCAATAAGGCGGTCAATCTCTGTATCTTCATGAACATAGACATGAATATTATGTTTATTATCGGTAGTATCATAAATCGGTTCATAAGCCTGTTCAAGGAAACTGAAGCTGAGAATATCCGTTTCTATATTCGGTACGCTATTAGTAATACTTACAGTCCATTCCTGAAATGTAATTCCATCTCCTGCCTGGACGATTAATGTAACTGATACTGAATAATTATTTGCTGTAATTTCACTTTCCTGTCGGACAGGACCAATATATGCAACAGCTTGAGGAGAAAGCGTAAATGAGGCAACTATATTTGTAAGATCCGTTCCATATTCAACTTCAAGATCGATTGTATGATTTGTCGTATCTATATCAGCCTCTTTTGTTTGGCCCGGCAGAGAAAATGTTAAAATATCCGTACTTGAATTATCTGCTCTTATAACAGAAACATACCAGATATTTGATGTCGATTCATCTTCTGAGGTAACTACATATGTTACCACATCAGAAAAATCATTAGATGTGACACCACTGCTTTGCGTATCTACTCCAACCTTCGCTGTCGCATTATCAGATAGTGTGAATGATGCCACCAGGTTAGTGAGGTCTGTGTTATATGCGACCTCAATATTGATCTCTTTTGATACATTATTGATACTTGCAGGCCCTGTTTGTTCTGTAAAGCTATATTCCAGTATTTCAGCTTTCGTATTTTGTGCGAGCCTTACAGTAATTATCCAATCCTGAATTGTCGTTCCATCCTGAGCTGTTACTGTATAAGTCAATGGGTTAGTATAATCATTTGGTGTGACATTATTTACCTGAGTGATGCCACCAACTGTTGCTTCTGCACCTTCAGAAAGGATAAAAGTTGGAATAAGGTTAGTTAAATCTGTGCCGTAAACAACCCTAACATCTATTGTATGATTGTCATTATCAATAATTGAAGGTCTTGATATTTCATTAAAACTGAAAAGTAGAATTCCAGTACTTGTATTTGGCGCGATTGAAACCTGGATTCGCCAATCCTGAGAATCAACTCCATTTTCAGCGGTAATGGTGTAAATGAGCTCATTCCTGAAATCATTAGATGTAACCTCACTATTTTGAGGAACGCCATTAACAGTTGCAGAAGCACCTGGTGATAAAGTAAAGGAGGCTATTAGATTTGAAATATCGCTTCCAAATGGCAAAACCACCACAACAGAGTGACTTCCTGAATTTACTATCGAATTCCCAATTTCATCAGGCAAACTAAATGTGAGAATATCTGTTGCAAAATTTGGTTCCACAGACACATCCACGGTCCAATTTTGAGAAGATATACCATCTTCCGCAACGACTGTGTAAACTACTGTTGTTGAAAAATTAATTGCAGTTACGCCACTTGTCTGTTGAGTGCCACTTATAAACGTCGTGGCGCCATAAGATAATTGAAAAGAGGCTATAAGGTTTGACAATGAAGTACCATATTCAACCTGAATATATATTGTATGCGTGTTTGCATTGATTACTGCCTCCTCAGTCTGTTCCGCTAATGTAAAAGTTATAAAATCTGTAGCAGTGTTTGGAGCGATAATAAATGAAACGATCCAGGTTTGTGTGGTGATACCATCACCTGCAGTAATATCATAGGTTACAGGGCTTGAGAAATTCAGAGATGAAACACCGCTTTCCTGTAGACCGCCGGAAACTCTTGCTTCTGCTTCTGGGGAAAGTGTGAATATAGCAGTCATATCAGAAAGATCTGTTCCATAAGGGACTGTGATGCTTACAGTATGATTCCCACTATTAACGATTCCTATATACCCTTCGACACTATAAGTAAGAATATCGGTTTCAGTATTTGGGGCAAAAGAGACTGAAACAGTCCAGTTCTGAATAGAACTATCACCAGCTTGTACGGTATAAGTAACAGGGCTGGAGAAGTTATTGGGAGTAACGCCGCTGACCTGTATGGTGGGGCCAACGGAACCAACAGCCTGAGGAGAAAGGGTAAAGATTGCGACAAGGGCTGTCACATCAGTGCCATAAGGAACTTCTACTGTGACCGTGTGGTTTCCATTATTAACAATAGAAGGACCAGTTTGACCTGGGATGCTGTAGGTTAAAATATCAGTTTCAGTATTAGGAGCTCTGGTAATATTTATAGCCCAATCTTGTCTTGTAATGCCATCATCAGCCGTAATAGTCATATCTACTGTCAACAAGCTGAAATCCCAGGCATCTCCACTACTTATAGCCGTACCACCAATATCAGCTGATGCCAGATCTGAAAGTGTGAAATTTGCAATGATGTTTGAAAGATCTGTAATAAAAGGAACAGTTATAGCGACGGTATGTGTAATTGAGTCAGGTATCCCATTAATTCCTCCTAGACTGAAAATCAATATGTCTGTTTCAGTATTGGGTGCCACTATTACATTCACGGTCCATACCTTGGTAGAATTATCCTGAGCGGTTACGGTAATATTTTTAGGAGTAGAAAGGTTAAGTGTAGCCGGTGAAGCAGGATTAGCCGAAGCCTCAGGCGAGACACTGAAAGTAGCGATCATGGCACCGACAGGCGTTCCATAGGGGACTGTAACAGTCACTGTACCGGCCCCGCTGTTGATGCTGCCATTGAAGCCATCTACGGAGAAGGTTGTAATTTCTTTGGCATCATTGGGTGTGACGTTCACGGTTACGGTCCATACCTTGGTAGAATTATCCTGAGCGGTTACGGTAATATTTTTAGGAGTAGAAAGGTTAAGTGTAGCCGGTGAAGCAGGATTAGCCGAAGCCTCAGGCGAGACACTGAAAGTAGCGATCATGGCACCGACAGGCGTTCCATAGGGGACTGTAACAGTCACTGTACCGGCCCCGCTGTTGATGCTGCCATTGAAGCCATCTACGGAGAAGGTTGTAATTTCTTTGGCATCATTGGGTGTGACGTTCACGGTTACGGTCCATACCTTGGTAGAATTATCCTGAGCGGTTACGGTAATATTTTTAGGAGTAGAAAGGTTAAGTGTAGCCGGTGAAGCAGGATTAGCCGAAGCCTCAGGCGAGACACTGAAAGTAGCGATCATGGCACCGACAGGCGTTCCATAGGGGACTGTAACAGTCACTGTACCGGCCCCGCTGTTGATGCTGCCATTGAAGCCATCTACGGAGAAGGTTGTAATTTCTTTGGCATCATTGGGTGTGACGTTCACGGTTACGGTCCATACCTTGGTAGAATTATCCTGAGCGGTTACGGTAATATGTCAGAAAGGTGGAGCTGAAGATAAAATCGTTAGAGGTAGTTTCACTTAATTTGTTGTGTAGCTCCAATCCGATGCTGTTGCACCAGGGGATAATTGAAAAGTAGCGATCATTGAAGTTACAGGTGTATTGTATGGAACAGTAACGTCAACGGTATGGCCGGTGCTCTCCACAACACCAACAAATCCATCAAGTGAAAAAGAAATGATATCATTTCCTTGAGCTCTTAATTGACCATGTGCACCAATTAAAAAGATGATGGCAAGTAAAAATATGTACTTAAATAATTTATTCTGTTTCATAACTCTATTTAGAGTATACATGTCATTCAATATGAATCTTTCCCAGATTATAAATTTCTTTTATGGATTAATTGGTATTGGTAAATCACTTGGTTCATTGATGGTTCCATTTTGTAACAATAAAATAACTGTACCTGTAACTATAATTCCACCGGGAATGATCCATGCGATAACGGGTACTTTTCGTTTTATAACAAATGTTTCCCCAAAGGAGAAATCACTAAAGTCATTAATATTCGTTAGCTTAAATTGAATTCTTTTCCAGGAGATATATCCTTTGGTATAATCCAGGGATATACTCCTGAATTTTTTAACTCCCCAATATGCCTGTAATGATGTCTCCCATCATACAGATCCAGGGCATATTCATCGTCAGGTTTTCCACCAGACCATCGGATCTCGATCACTTGGCCACGTTTAAATTCCATATTTGCTTCAGGAGAGAATATTTCTAAAGGAGCGTTTTCCGCAACAGATAAGGAGCGAAAAATTGTTGGATCATTTACCACATAATTGAATGTTATTTTTGAATGCCCTGTATAAGAGATAAATATTAAAGAAAGGAAAAACAACTTTTTAAGGGATCGCATAATACGTATTTTGTAATATTATAAATTTCCTAAAAAATATTAGAATATTCAAATTTCTTTATACACAAATTTTCAACATTAATAAACAAGCGATGTTTTTAGGTCTTAATCTATGTATAAGTATTCTTAGAATACGAAATCTATCTGGAATACCATATTCTCCTTTTGAATGTATTGTTCCAAAAAAGGTTTTACTTGGTTAACACAAAAAAAGGCCTTTTTCAAAAGGCCTTTTTCATCGTATAACTAAATTATTAATTCAAATTAATACCGAATAGCCTTTTTAGTAAGAACTACATTTTCTCCATTTCCTTTAACAACCATCCTAATGAGATATATCCCTCGACCGATTACACCGACCTCATCAAGAGAATTCCATTTGACGGTATAATACCCAGGATCATAATCCTCATTAGTCAATTGTTTAACTATGTTTCCAGTAAGATCATAAATAGATATATTAACCATATATTTAGAATCACTTTCCGGTAATGAGAATGGTATTGTCAATTCATCCCGGAAAGGATTCGGATATCCCTGACCAATTGTTACACTTCTTGGTTTTAATTCGTTGCTTACAAATGTATCGTCACCAAATATGATCCTGAATTGATCTGTTCCTGTAGCTTTGAAAGTGTAGGATTTGACCTCTTTCATATTAATAAGCTTCTCTACACCTTCATGGTTTAATATCAGATTAAACTCATTGTCGCCAAAATATCTGTTATCCCAGTTGACACTTAACGTCTGAGATGGTCCAAAACTTTTCACTTCAAACTCCCAGATATAATGGTCTGTGGTTTGGATTACATCCATACTGAATTTTTTGTATTGTTCATCGGGATGGTTAAACGATAGCTCGAAAGGGATAATTTCCTTAGGTACAGGAAGCAACACTTCATCATGCCTGTCTTTTCCTTCAACAGCTTCGGGGTGCATCCCTATACCTGAGAGGTTATGAGATACTATACCATTTGAAATTTTCAATCCGGCGATCCAGCTGTTTTCATCCAGAGAATTCAGTCTGTCCATATTTACATATTGTTGTCTTCTACCTCCTGCGATAGACTCGGGTATTAGATTAACTGTAACCGGCTGGACTCCTTCAAGGAAGACGAATCCTCCCCGGTACCTTGGAATAATATTCCCTTCAGTTAATGAATCTCTGTTAAAGAGTTTTGCCCTGCCAACATTTAGGTTCTCGTTATCGAATATCACGTCATCCCAATTAATATCCATATCAAATGGATTTCCTATCTGGTTCCAACCAGGATTCAAGTCAATCTGGTATCCGGTAACACTATCAATACGGATCGTACGACCTTCACCTGTAGCGATACTTGTTGGCTCCTTAATAATGAGCCAGTATCCTAAACCAGGATCAATATTGGTAAAGCCGTTTCTATATTCGTTTGTAGAGACGCCATTATGATGGAATAACCTCCATTTTTTAATATTGTAATCACCAAGTTCATCAAAAACAACCTCCGCATTTGTATTTTGAAGATTAAGAGGTACCGAGATGATTTGATATTGATTGACAGTTTCACCAAATCGTAAATTAGGTATTGTTGGATAATTGGTATCGTAATGGAGTATAAGCTGTATTTGATCTAAGGATAGGTTAGATCCAGTTGTATCGACAGCATTGAAATAGTAATACATACCTAAACTCCCTACCATATCCCTCGTAATATCTACTTCATATATTTCCTGATTTCCAGGGACTTCCAAAGAACGCCATCCTTGTTCTTCAAATTTCTTATAGTAAAACATCACTCGGTCAATATCCCGATATATAGGTAAACGAGCACTCGCAGTAATGGAAGTATTGCTTACCGGGAACTCATCTGGTGATTCAACATACTCAAAACTAAATCCTAGGTTTACAAATACAGTCCAATTCTGCCTTGTAATCCCATCCTGTGCAACTATAGTATACACAAGAGAATCTGTGAAGTCATTCACTGTTACACCACTTTCCTGCAATACCGTATCAACATATGCAGTAGCACCATCAGAAAGTACGAATAAAGCAATCAGGCGATCTAATTCTGCATCTGGTTGTACATAAAGGCGAAGTCTATTGTTAATTGTATCCTTGAATGTATGTACCAATTTGTTCATCAAATGTGAAAGATACAATATCAGTTAAAGTATCTGGTTCATTATAGGTTACACCAACTGTCCAATCTTGGGATGTGATGCCATCTCCGGCCAACACTGTATAGATAACTTCTGAACTAAAATCATTTGAAGAAACACCGCTTTCCTGCCGAACAGGTCCCATAAAAGCTTCAGCATCATCGGAAAGGGTAAATCAGCGATCAGATTTGTCAGATCTGTACCATATTCAATTGTAACATCAATGGTATGTTGTGCAGAATTTATAATTACCGTATCAGTCGGTTCAGGGAAACTATATGTCAATATATCTGTTTCTGTATTATCAGCTACTGAAACAATAACTATCCATGCAAGAGAAGTATTCCCATCTTCGGAAGTAACAACGTATGTTACTTCATTTGTGAAATTATTAGATGTTACACCACTGGTTTGATCAGTCACACCCACCGTGGCACTTGCACTATCGGAAAGTGTGAAAGTAGCAACTGAGATCAGTTACATCAGTTCCATAAGCCACTTCTATATTAATTTCTCGTGTGACATTGTTAATATTCAGCAGGCCCGGTTTGTTCTTCAAAACTATATGCCGTAATATTTGCTTCAGTATTTTCGGCAACAGTTACAGTTACGATCCAGTCTTGTGAGGTGGTGCCATCCTGAGCAGTTACGGTATATGTAACCGGATTTGTAAAATCATTGGATGTTACACCCGTTTGTTGTGTTACCCCACCAATTGTTGCTGTCTGCTCCAGGAGATAATACAAAATCAGCAACCAAATTTGTAACATCTGTTCCATAGACTACAACAACATCAACCGTATGATTGGTATCATTAATATCGGAAGGTTCTGAATTTTCATTAAAGCTATATAACAATATACTTGTGCTTGTATTTGGCGCCACTGTCACTGTAACTGTCCAATCCTGAGTATCAGTGCCATTTTCAGCTAAAACCGTATATATTACATCACTGTTGAAATTATTAGCTGTGACACCACTATTTTGAGGTGTGGCGCCAACACTGGCCAGGGCTCCGTCAGATAAAGTAAAGGATGCAACCAGGTTAGATCTATTTGTGCCAAAAGGCATAACCACTTCAATCGTGTGCGTTACATTATTAATATTGTACCTCCCAGTTGATTAGGAATGGTATATGTTAATATGTCTGTTGCGAAATTGGGTGCTTCGGATACAGTAACAGTCCAATTCTGGGCTGTCGTGCCATCTTCGGCTAAAACCCTGTAGGTAACTGGATTTGTAAAATTATTTGCTGTTACACCACTTGTTTGCAGAGTTCCACTTATTCTGGCGGTAGCACCAGGAGATAGATCAAATGTGGCAACCAGATTAGTTCGAGAAGTTCCATATTGGACCTCGACATTAATGGTGTGATTAACGCTGTTAATTGTTGATTGTGTTTGTTGCGGAAAGCTGAATGAGATAAAATCTGTAGCAGTATTTGGTGCTTCGTTCACTGAAACTGTCCATGTTTGCGTAGTAGTCCCATCTCCAGCTCTTATACTATAAATTACAGGACTTGAGAAATTCAAAGAGGAAACGCCACTTTCCTGTAAACTGCCGGAAACTCTTGCAGTAGCCTGATCTGATAAAGTAAATGTAGCAACCATATCAGATCTGTCTGTACCATAAGGTACCATAACATTAACAGTATGATTCCCACTGTTCACAGTACCACTGAATCCGTCAACACTATAGGTCAGAATATCCGTTTCCGTATTGGGGGCAAAAGACACAGTTACTATCCAATCTTGTGTTGTGCCGTCACCAGCTTCAATAGTATATGTAACTGGACTTGTAAAGTTATTAGGAGTAAAGCCACTGGTCTGTGAAGTACCACCTACAGTAGCTGAAGCTTGTGAAGACAAGGTAAAAGTAGCCACAAGCGCTGTTACATTGGTACCATAAGGTACTTCTACATTTACAGTATGATTTCCATTGTTAATAACAGCCGGACCGGTTTGTCCAGGTAGGCTATATGCCAGTATATCGGTTTCGGTATTTGCGGAAAAAGAAACAGTGACAGTCCAGTTCTGATTGGTACCATCTCCAGCCTGTACGGCGTATGTGACAGGATTAGTAAAGTTATTTGGAGTAGTTCCACTTACCTGAAGGGTGCCTCCAACACGAGCAGAAGCTTGTGGGGAAAGCGTAAAATCAGCAACAAGCGCAGTCACATTGGTACCAAAAGGAACGGTAACGGCCACGGTATGATTGGTAGCATTGACAGTACCGGTATTAGTACCGATATCAAAAGTCAGGATATCGTTATCGGTGTTAGGGGCAATTGATACCGTAACAGTCCAGTTCTGATCAGTACCATCTCCAGCCTGTACGGCGTATGTGACAGGATTAGTAAAGTTATTTGGAGTAGTTCCACTTACCTGAAGGGTGCCTCCAACACGAGCAGAAGCCTGCGGGGAAAGCGTAAAATCAGCAACAAGCGCAGTCACATTGGTACCAAAAGGAACAGTAACAGCCACGGTATGATTGGTAGCATTAACGGTACCGATATTAGTGCCGATATCAAAAGTCAGGATGTCGTTATCGGTGTTAGGGGCAATTGATACAGTAACAATCCAGTTCTGATTAGTACCATCTCCAGCCTGTACGGCGTATGTGACAGGATTAGTAAAGTTATTTGGAGTAGTTCCACTTACCTGAAGGGTGCCTCCAACACGAGCAGAAGCCTGCGGGGAAAGGGTAAAATCAGCAACAAGCGCAGTCACATTGGTACCAAAAGGAACAGTAACAGCCACGGTATGATTGGTAGCATTAACAGTACCGATATTAGTGCCGATATCAAAAGTCAGGATGTCGTTATCGGTGTTAGGTGCAATTGATACAGTGACTGTCCAGTTTTGATTAGTACCATCTCCAGCCTGTACGGCGTATGTGACAGGATTAGTAAAGTTATTTGGAGTAGTTCCACTCACCTGAAGGGTGCCTCCAACACGAGCAGAAGCCTGCGGGGAAAGGGTAAAATCAGCAACAAGTGCAGTCACATTGGTGCCGAAAGGAACAGTAACAGCCACGGTATGATTAGTAGCATTAACCGTACCGATATTAGTGCCGATATCAAAAGTCAGGATATCGTTATCGGTGTTAGGTGCAAAAGATACAGTTACTGTCCAATTCTGATTTGTGCCGTCTCCCGCTTCAATGGTATATGTAACTGGATTGGTAAAGTTATTTGGAGTAGTTCCACTAACCTGAGGGGTGCCTCCAACACGAGCAGAAGCCTGCGGGGAAAGGGTAAAATCAGCAACAAGTGCAGTCACATTGGTACCAAAAGGAACAGTAACAGCCACGGTATGATTGGTCGCATTAACAGCACCTATATTAGTGCCGATATCAAAAGTCAGGATGTCGTTATCGGTATTTGGGGCAACAGTTACATTAATAGTCCAGCCCTGATCAGTGGGTATTCCTGAGGGATTTGTAACCGTGATTATTTCAGATAGAGAACTAAAGTCTAAAAAATCCCCATCGGATATTGAAGAACCTCCCAATGTAGTCGATGTAACACCTGGCGAAACTGTAAAATTTGTTTGTATATTATTTAAATCTGTTCCGTAAGGGACAGTAACAGCCACAGTATGTGAAACATTATCAGGTGATCCGGGATTTCCTCCTAAACTAAAGGTTAAAATATCAGTATCTTGCCCTAAAACAACGGATTTACTGCTAAACAGAAAAATAACTGAAAGCAGTATAATATATATAATAGGTAGTCTTTGTTTCATAATCTCTTCCTTTTTTAGCTGATCTAATTTGGTTCTATTGGTGCTGGTAAATCAGGTTCTGGGTCATCGCCATAGAAAAACAACATATATACTGCGCCTCCAACTACAAGGGCTCCGGGAACAATCCAAACAGCTACAGGCACTTTCCTTTTTACTATAAACGTCCTGCTGAAAGCGGATTCGCCAAAATCATTAATATTTGTAAGTTTGAATTTATATTCTTTGCCTGGTTTTACATCTTTAGGGATTATCCATGGATAAGTGCCTGAGTTCTTTAATTCTCCTATATGTCTGTAATGAAAACGACCGTCAAACAGGTCTAATGCATATTCATCATCAGGATTCCCTCCTGTCCATCTGACTTGTATGGCACTACCTCTTTTAAATTTAGAATCAGCGATAGGAGCTAGAAAGGTTATTTCTGCAGTTCCCTCATTTTTATCAGAAACATCCGTCCCAGCAGAAGCATCAACCTCATTACTCACAAATACCAAATCTCCATTTACGCTTTGAGATCCACTTCTATTTTCAGAACTCTGAACTTCATTATCAATTCTCTGATAATCATCGTAATTATTAACTTTTGTTTGAGCCTTCTCAATTGATATATCCTGGGAAAATACCTGAGTGAAGGCAATCAACATGAACAATGCCAAGGCTTTTTTTAATAAAAACATATCTCTTCTTTTATTTATCTAGTAAAATTGCTAAAAAATATTAGAATAATCAAATTTTTACACTAACTAATTATTAATATGGTTTAGATCATGGTTAAGCGGCAAATTAAATGATCTTTTTTTACTTTTTATGGGATCAAAAAAACAAAAAGCTAATAATTAGCCCCAAGAATCAAACCATAATATGTAATATAATCTTAACAAGTATTAAATATACACCAAATGTTGAAATATTAAAATGGCAGAATATATTTGTGCCTCTCTAAAAGAAAGATTTGGATTATGTTAAAAGTACTTGGATTAGGAAATGCATTGGTTGATCTCATTTTTCAAATTGATGATGATCAGATTTTGAAGGAATTCTCATTGCCGAAAGGAAGTATGACGCTTGTTGATTCAAAAAAAGCTAAAAAAATATTAAAAGTAACTGAAGGCCTTCAATATCAAATTGCAGCTGGCGGATCAGCCTCTAATACAATTGATGGATTGGCGAAATTAGGTATTCAAAGTGGATATATAGGAAAGATCGGGAAAGATAAATATGGGGATCTTTTTGAAAAGGAATTAGTTTCAAGGCACATCCACCCAAATTTATTATATGGTAAAAATCCAACAGGAACGGCCATTACCCTTCTTTCGAAGGATGCTGAACGTACTTTTGCAACTTATCTTGGTGCTGCTGTGGAAATGGAAGCTGATGAATTAAATGAAGAACAATTCACAGGATATTCCTTTTTTCACATAGAAGGATACCTTGTGCAAAATCATGATCTCATTTTAAAAGCAGTTAATTTGGCAAAAAAAACTGGTTTGACCATTTCAATCGATATGGCCAGCTTTACTACCGTAGATGCGAATAAGGATTTTTTACTTGATATAGTAAAAAATTATGTCAATATAGTTTTTGCGAACGAGGAGGAAGCCCGGTCTTTTACCGGCGAAGATCCGGAAAAAGCAGCCAGGATCATCGGCGAATATTGTGATACCGCTGTGGTTAAAATCGGGAAAGAGGGATCAATTATACAAGAGGGTCTGAGAAGTATTGTAGTACCCGGTATCAAAGCTGATTTAAAAGATACTACGGGTGCAGGCGACCTCTATGCAGCTGGCTTTCTTTATGGGCTATCAAATGGTTATGATCTCGAGCTTTGTGGTAAAATAGGGTCCATCCTTGGGGGTAAAGTGATTGAGGTCTATGGAGCAAGGTTGAAGGATCAAAGCTGGATGGAAATTAGAGGAGAAATCATCTGGTTATTGAAATAGAAAGTAGATCTCAAAAATTTCTTTCTTCCTAAAGTAGACCAAAATTAGATTATAAACAGATATTTAGTATTTCTCTTAATATTTTGTAGATCAGATTAAATAGCATCCTTTAAAAAAGAAGCTGTATTGAGAAAAACAGTATTGGCACAACCCACAGAAATGCATATAGAAAATATCAATATGTCTTATTTTTTGATATCCATTAATGTGTAATATTAAAGTTAATAAACAAATTCGGAAATTATTTTACAGAATGAACTTATACATTTATGATGTAAAAAAAGAGACTGTCTCCTTATTGTTTTTGAGACAGCCTCCTTCAAATCAAGAAGCAGGATTTAGTTCTTCAGGGATTTTTTTTGCATCCTCCGGGACTTCTCCTGTTAAAGTGTTTAAGAATATTACAATACTCTTGATTTCTTCTTCTGTCAGGTCTTTGTTCAGGTTTAACTTAGCTATAGATTTTCACAGCATCATCAAGTTTGTCGACACTTCCATCATGAAAATAGGGATATGTCATTGCAACATTTCTAAGTGTGGGCACTTTGAACATATATTTATCAGCTTCATTTCCCGTCTCTTTAAACCTACCCTCATCAATAGGATCACTACCAGTAAGGGTCCAATAATTATCATAGACACCAAACTTTTGCATCATATTGCCACCTAATTGACTACCTGTATGACATGTCAGGCAACCCGCATCGATAAAAGTTTTCAAGCCTTTCTTTTCTTCCAGGCTAAGTGCTCCTTTATTTCCTTTTAAATAATCATCAAATTTTGACGGTGTAACAAGTGTACGTTCAAAGGCGCCAATAGCTTTTTTTAAATTTTCGAATGTAAGTGGATTGCTTTCATCAGGAAATGCTGCAGCAAATAGCGGCGGATATAAATCAGTCGCAGCAAGCCTTTTAATGAGAAAATCTTCAGATGGAACGTTCATTTCGACTGGATTTAAAATAGGTAAACCTGCCTGTTCTTCAACATCTTTGGCTCGACCATCCCAGAATTGACTTGTGTGAAAAGCAGCATTTAAAACAGTTGGTGAATTCCGGTCGCCTATACTGGTACCATCATCCCCCTCTGAAAACTTATCATTATCTACGCCATAGTTAGCCAGGTCATGGCATGTGTTACAGCTTTGAGTTTGGTCTTTGGATAATCGATTGTCATAATAAAGAACCTTACCTAATTTTACCTTTTCATCAGTTATTGGATTATTTGGGTTCTCAGCAACAGCGGTCAATGGTTGGAACATGGTTCTAACCTGCCCGCCGATCTCTTCTTCAATCTTCATGCTTTCAGCATATTCCTCAGCTTGCTTTTTCATTTCATTTTTTTTTGAATTATCACCACCGCAATTCATAAAGATCAAGGCAAGCGATAACAATAGAAAGATTGATTTCTTCATAGCAAAAAATTTAGGTTTGTTAAATACTTTAATTTTTGAATATTTAAATAAATTTAATCAAAAAATTCAAAATGAAAATATATATTTAATTTACTCGGGATTCTTAAAATATTCAAATTCAGGTTGAACTAATATCAATAGAAAAGAAAATTATTCTTCAGGTTCTTTTTTTTCAGATTTATCTTGGTTGTATTTAATCTTGTTTTTGAGCTTTTTATCTGTCAGATTCTCGTTTAAGAAGGCATTCACTTCATCAATATCATATGTTGATTGAACTTCACCAAAAGGATTGATACGTATGTCAAATCCCGGAAGGTTTTCATTTTCTTCAGGTATTCCCTTTTTATATTTTTTATGGACCTTTTTCTTTGACATCTTACTTTATAAAATCAGCCAGTTTATTAACGGCAATTTCAATTCTTTCACTAACCTCTTTATATCCCAGAAGCTCCATGGTATAGAATAGGTCTATTCCTGAAGCCACTCCTGTTACAGCCACCCTTAATACCTGCATTATCGAACCCATATTTATTTCCATTCGGTCAAGGATTTGCTGCATTGTATTTTTTATTGCATCAGCATCAAATGATTCAAAAGGATTCTTTAATTCACCGGCAAACTGAGTCAGAAAATCGACATTCGTTGTAGTCCATCTTTTTTTGATTACCTTATCATCATATGTTTCAGGTCTCAGAAAAAAATAGGAACTGATTCCAAATAATTCGTGGAGGAACGTGATTCTTTCCTTAAAAGCGATCGCCACTTTTGTTACATAATCAAGGTCAACTTTTATTCCCTTTTTAATTATCTCATCATTTAAATAAGACCCAATATCTTCATCTGGAATTAACTTGATATATTGCTGGTTGTACCATTTCGCCTTTTCAATATCAAATTTTGCTCCAGCTTTGTTTACCCTTTCAATAGAAAATTCCTTAATCAGCTCCTCCTTTCTGAAAATTTCCTGTTCAGTTCCCGGATTCCAGCCCAGAAAAGCCAGAAAATTGACCATAGCTTCAGGAAGATACCCTCTCTCTCTAAATCCAATACTTATATCGCTGGTTCCCGGATCGATCCAATCTATTGGAAATACTGGAAATCCATGCTTATCCCCATCCCTTTTACTTAATTTTCCCGTACCTTCTGGTTTTAAAATTAGTGGCAGATGGGCAAATACCGGCATGCTGTCTCTCCATCCAAGGAATTGATATAGAAGAATATGTAATGGGGCACTAGGCAACCATTCTTCACCTCTTATTACATGTGATATACCCATTAAATGGTCGTCTACCACATTGGCCAAATGATATGTAGGTAACCCATCTGATTTTATTAAAATTTTGTCGTCAATGGTATCTGAGACAACACTTATTCGTCCACGTATCAAATCATTAAAATCAATTTCCTCATTTTCCGGCACCAGTAATCTGATAACATATTTCTCTCCAGAGTGGATCTTTTTTTGAACTTCCTCAGTAGAAAGGGTTAATGAATTTATCATACTGCCACGCGAATGACAGTTATACTGAGGCATGCTATGCCCTTCCGATTTTAACCGGTTTCTCATATTTTCAATGTCTTCCGGAGTATCAAAGGCATAATATGCCAGTTTATTGTCCACTAACTGGCTGGCATATTTTTGATATATCTCTTTCCTTTCTGATTGCCTGTAAGGTTTGTATGGGCCACAGTCATCTATTCCTTCATCAGGAAGAATTTTCAACCATGATAAAGATTCCCTGATGTACTCTTCAGCGCCACTCACAAACCTGGATTGATCTGTATCTTCTATCCGTAGAATAAAATTTCCACCATAGTGTTTGGCAAATAAATAGTTGTATAATGCCGTTCTAACGCCACCAATATGCAAAGGTCCCGTGGGACTGGGCGCAAATCTTACTCTCACCTCTTTTTTCATTGGACAATTTTAATATAAAGTTACTAATAATCATTTATCTTATCAGGAAGGGAGAACATTAGCCTTTCCTTCGTGTATTTGATAAATATATATTTCCGAATCAATTGATTCAAATATGGATAAAGTACGTTCGGGTCTTGCATCTGTTACAAATATCTGACCAAATGTGTGACCTGCAACAAGATTCATGATCTTTTCTATTCTCTGGTCGTCAAGCTTATCAAATACATCGTCCATTAAAAGAATTGGCTTAAATCCACTTTCCTCTCTCATGATTTCAAATTGAGCAATCTTAAGTGAAACGATCAAAGATTTCTGCTGGCCCTGCGAAGCAAATTTTTTCATAGGGTATCCATCAATCGTGATCAGATAATCATCACGATGTATACCAACTGAGGTTCGACTTAATAAAACATCTTTATTTAGAGCCCCTTTTAGTAGTTTTTTAAAATCGGAATCTTCCAGATCAGAACGATAACTGATTTCAATATTTTCTTTTTGATCAGAGATATCTGAATATAATCTTTGAAGAATAGGAAGGAATCTATCAATAAATTTTCTCCTGTATGAATGAATTATTTTTCCCGTTTTTAATAGAACCTGATCAAAGGTATCAATAAGATCATAATCTACCCGCGATATGTTTTCAGTTTTTTTCAAAAGTGAATTCCTCTGTTTCAGGGCATGGTTGTATCTTAATAAATTTTCAAGATAATCCTTATCAATTTGTGCAATTACACCATCGACAAATTTTCTTCTGTTCTCACTGGTTCCCCGGATAATATCAGTATCATTTGGTGATATTAGCACAATAGGGAATAGACCAATGTGCTCCTTGATCCTTTCATATTCCTTATCATTAATTGAGATGGACTTTTTGCTATTGAGTATTGATTTACATTTTACATCAAGGATATGTTCATCCTTGTGAAATTTTCCCAATATTGAAAAATAGGTTTCTCCATGCAGAATAACCTGGTTGTCAGATATATTAAATGAACTCTTTGCCAGTGAAAGATAGTAAATGGCATCCAGTACATTTGTTTTCCCTACACCGTTCTCTCCCACAAGACAATTTATCTCCTTATTAAACTCAAATACAATGTTCCGGTAGTTCTTAAAATTAATTAAGCGAAGGGTTTCAAGATACATTTAATTTCTTTGTTGAGACTTTTTTAATTAATTTCGCAATCTACAAAATTTCTTTAAGGTAATTTTGAGGTTTATTTAGCAATTATTGAGCTTGTAATAAAAATTTTATGGCAACAAAGACCAAAACAACGTCAACCCGAAAAACAAAGGTAAATGCCAAGCCAGGCTTTTCAAAGGAAACATACATGTACTGGTATGAAAGCATGTATATGATGAGAAAATTTGAAGAAAAGGCTGGTCAGTTATATGGTCAGCAAAAGATCCGTGGATTTTGTCATTTATATATTGGGCAGGAAGCCTGTGCGGCAGGAGCTGTCTCAGCCCTTGAAAAAGGAGATAAATATATAACCGCTTATAGAGATCATGCCCATCCTCTGGCATTGGGAACAGATCCAAAATACATAATGGCTGAGCTTTACGGTAAGGAGACTGGTGTTTCAAAAGGTAAGGGCGGCTCTATGCATATGTTTGATAAAGAAAGGGGTTTTGTAGGTGGGCATGGTATCGTTGGTGGTCAGATACCACTTGGCGTAGGACTCGCATTTGCAGAAAAGTACAATAAAACCAAAAAAGTATGTGTCACTTATATGGGTGATGGAGCAGTCCGGCAGGGCTCATTTCACGAATCGCTAAATCTGGCCATGCACTATAAATTACCTGTAATATTTGCCATTGAAAATAATGGCTATGCAATGGGGACTTCTGTACAAAGAACTTCTAATGTTCACGATCTATACACATTGGGAGAAGCATATGATATGCCATCCCAGTCCGTTGATGCAATGAATGTTGAAGATGTGCATCATGCTATTGCTGATGCTGCTAAACGGGCCAGAAAAGGTGAGGGCCCAACTTTGCTGGAGTTAAGAACTTACCGATATAAAGGACACTCCATGTCAGATCCGGCTAAATATCGAACCAAAGAGGAATTAGAAGCATACAAAAAACGGGATCCAATAGAACAGGTAAAAGACAGTATACTGAAAAATAAATTTGCCACTGAAGAAGATCTCGATAAGATCAATAAAAATATTAAAGCCCGCGTAGATGAATCCGTTAAGTTCTCGGAAGAATCACCTTTCCCATCTACCGATGAATTGTACAAGGATGTATACGTGCAAGAGGATTATCCATTTGTTATGGATTAATTATTTGATAATTCACTTTTTAATTTAAAAATAGTACTTTTGCACCCTAAAAATTGAATAATGGCAAAGACGAAATATAGGAAGAAGAAGGATATAAAAAAGGGCAATGAGCTGTTGGAAAGTCCTGAGGCATTAGCGGAACAGCTAACTAAAACAGAACAATACCTGGAACAAAATAAAAAGGTTGTTCTTATAGCTCTAGGATCCCTCGCTCTGGTTATCTCAGTTTTTTTTCTTGGCCGGTATTATTTAAAAAACCAAGATAATCAGGCCCAGATCGATATGTTTCAAGCCGTTTATTATTTCGAATCAGATAGCCTTGATCTGGCTTTGAATGGAGACGGGAATAATTACGGATTTCTTGATATTGTTGATAGTTATGGTTTTACGAAAACTGCCAACCTTGCTAATTATTATATTGGTGCTTCGTACTTGAAAAAAGGTGAGTTTGAAAATGCTATTGAATACCTTAAAAAGTTTTCTGGTAATGATATTATAGTCCAGGCAAGGGCATATGCCCTGATAGGGGATGCGTACATGGAATTGAATGATTACCGTACTGCATCTGAATTTTATAGCAAAGCAGCTGAATATAGACCCAATGAATTTTTAAGTCCATTATATTTGGTTAAAGCAGCTACTGCATATGAGAAACTTATGGAGTTTGAATCTGCAAGTGATTGCTATGAAACAATAATTAAAGAGTATCCGGAATCGAGTGAATATCAGAATGCACGAAAACATAAAGCCCGGCTTGATGGATTGGCATCAAAGTGATGTTCCTGAAAATATATTTTAAGGGATAATGCGAAGATGCTTTATCCCTTTTTTTATCTAATTTGTGTATCAATATGGCAACAAAAGAAAAAAACCTCAGTGCGAAAAGTGTAAAAAGTACCTCAGATATGTCTTCAAAAAAAATCGCCATTGTCATTTCAGAATGGAATGAAGAAATAACTGATTCTCTATACGAAGGTGCTTTTAATACCCTGGTCCAAAACGGCATTCAAAAACAGAATATCATAAAAGCTTATGTGCCGGGAAGTTTTGAATTAAGTCTGGGTGCTCAAAAAATGGCTAAGAAAAAAAATGTGGATGCCGTTATTTGTCTGGGCTGCGTTATACAGGGAGAAACAAGACATTTTGAATTTATATGCCAATCGGTAGCTCAGGGATTAAAAGATGTGGCTCTTAAATTCGATAAGCCAGTGATCTTTGGTGTATTAACTACTGACACTTTTCAGCAGGCACTTGACAGAGCAGGAGGGAAATATGGTAACAAAGGAGATGAGGCTGCCATTACCTCAATAAAAATGTTAAACCTCTAATTGAATATTTATCGAGATGAAAACATTAAAGTTTGGGGGAACTTCTGTAGGAAAACCTGATAGAATGCAACACATTGCCAGGTTGATTACCCATGACTCTGATACTAAAATAGTAGTCCTATCTGCCCTTTCAGGAACTACTAATGTACTTGTTGAAATTGGACAAAAATTGTTGGATAAAGAAATTGATAAAGCAAGGGATCTTATTCAGGGATTGCATGATCACTACCGGTCTTTTATTGATAATTTATATTCAGAGGAACGTTTTAAAGATTCTGCAGTCAATTACATCAATACTCATTTTGATTTCATGAACAGTCTAATTGAAGCGTTCTTCAATAATAGGCTAAACAATGAGCTGCTTGCTCAGGGGGAATTGATGTCTACAAAACTATTTGCCTTATACCTGGAGGAACAAGGGATTGATTCAATTCTGATCAACGCATTGGATTTTATGTATATTGATGAAGATAAGGAGCCTGATATCGAGTTTATAAATGATAAATTATCACGTATACTTGCTCAAAACAAGGAATCGGGAATATTCATTACTCAGGGATATATATGTCGTAACCACGAAGGAGAAATAGACAATCTTCAACGTGGTGGAAGCGATTACACAGCAACATTGATCGGTGCAGCTATAAACTCACCAGAGGTCCAGATCTGGACAGATATTGACGGGATGCATAACAATGATCCAAGGATCGTCGACAAAACATATGCTATTTCAAATCTTTCATTTAACGAAGCCTCTGAGTTGGCTTATTTCGGTGCAAAGATCCTGCATCCAAGTTCAATCTGGCCCGCACAGAAATATAAGATTCCGGTACGATTGAAGAATACTATTGAGCCTGAAGCTTATGGAACCTATATAAGTGATAAAGAGGAAGAGAAAACCATAAAAGCAGTTGCTGCCAAGGATGGAATTACAGCCATAAAAATCAAATCCAGCCGGATGTTGATGGCCTATGGCTTCCTGAGGAAAATCTTTCAGATTTTTGAGAATTATCGTACTCCAATCGATATGATATCAACTTCTGAAGTTGCAGTATCCCTTACGATTGATGACTCCACTCATCTAGATTCTATTAGGAATGAGTTAAATGATTTCGGAGATGTAATGGTGGATTCAAACCAGACGATAATCTGTATCGTAGGAAATAAAATTGTTGAAAAGGAAGAGATCCTTCAAAAGGTTTTTCACGCTATGGAAAATGTGCCTGTACGTATGATCTCCTATGGCGGCAGCCATTATAATATTTCAATTCTAGTGGACACTAAATTTAAAAGCGAAGCCCTGAAAGAATTAAATAGACACATTTTCGATCTTTAGAGGCATGATTTGAATCAAAGAATTCTTCATAAATGACAATTAATTGAAACAATAAGGGCACATTTAATTGTTAATTACTAATCAAATTGATGATATTATTGGATCATTACATATTTCATTATGGAAAAGAGAACCTTATTTGATTTTAATTTCAATGATATTGAAGGGAAAGAAGTCCACTTAAAGGATTTTAAAGATTATGTGATGCTGATTGTAAATACAGCCAGCCAATGTGGTTTCACACCCCAATTGGAAGGATTAGAAAAGCTCTATCAAAAGTACAAACAACAGAAATTAATAATAATTGGTTTTCCTTGTAATCAGTTTCAAAATCAGGAACCTGGCAGTAATAGCACTATCAAAGAATTTTGTACTAAAAATTATGGGGTAAGTTTTTTATTGGGTGAAAAAATTGAGGTTAATGGATCAAATACACATCCTTTATACAACTTTTTAAAATCTAAGGCTCCCGGGATCCTTGGATCGAAAAAAATTAAATGGAACTTTACAAAGTTTTTAATCGATAGAAAGGGAGTAGTGTATAAAAGATTTGCACCTTTTGCCAAACCATCCCAAATATCTTCATATATTGAAAAATTGATATGATATAATAGTAATTGAAATATAATGAGTTTTATAGCTAGCAAAAACCGATATGGGGAAATGGTATATAAAAGGTGTGGATTAAGTGGAATTAATCTGCCTGCCATTTCATTAGGGCTCTGGCATAATTTTGGAGATGTTGATGATTTTAATACTGCCAGGGACATCCTCCTTAGTGCCTTCAATGAGGGAATAACCCACTTTGACCTGGCCAATAATTACGGACCCTCACCAGGTTCTGCCGAAATGAACTTCGGAAAAGTAATAAATAGCGAACTACGAAGTTACCGTGATGAAATCATAATATCTACCAAAGCTGGATACTATATGTGGCCCGGACCTTATGGTGAGTGGGGATCAAAAAAATATTTGATCGCCAGCCTCGACCAAAGTCTGAAAAGAATGGGATTAGAGTATGTTGACATTTTTTATTCACACAGGCCTGATCCGGATACTCCTTTTGAGGAAACAATGGCCGCTCTAGACCAGATTGTCAGACAAGGAAAAGCGCTATATATTGGTCTATCTAATTACGATCCCCGGCAAACTGCTGAGGCCGTTGAATTGCTTGAGTCAATGGGCTCCAGATGTTTAATACATCAGCCAAAATATTCCATGATAGTTCGGGAGCCTGAAAACGGATTACTGGATGTTCTGGAACAGAAAGGGATAGGTTGTATCCCATTCTCGCCACTAGCGCAGGGATTGCTGACAAATAAGTACATTAAGGGAATACCTAAGGGCTCAAGGGCAGAAAAATCGCATGGATTTCTCCAAAAGTCATCCATTACACCTGAATTGGTACAGAAGCTGGTTGATCTTGATAAAATTGCCCAAAATAGGAGACAATCATTAGCTCAGATGTCTTTGTCATGGGTACTCCGGGATCCGAGGATCACTTCTGCATTAATAGGAGCAAGCTCGGTTCCACAATTAAAAAATAGTATGGCATGCTTAAATAACCTGGAGTTTTCAGAAGGAGAATTGAAAGAGATCGATACCCTTATGCCCGTTTAATTCCCTGATATAGAGAATATCACTAAAGCGGTTCCATGTGGATCGTGGCTTCAATATTCATTTGTTCTCGAATCTGGTCTTCAATATGATTGGCAATATCATGTGCTTTTTGAAGGGACATATCTGGCGGTAATTTGATATGACACGTTAATTCCTTGTGGTTACCATAAATATGCATATGGACGTGGTGCAAATGCACTTCACGATCAATAATAGAATCAACAAGATCTCGAATTTCTTTAATCGTTTTCTTATCTGCCGATTTGCCAATTATTTCACCTAATGCTGTTTTTATAATATCATAACTTGCGTATAAGATCATGGCGGATACAATTAATCCTAAAACTCCATCCATCCACCAGAAACTGGCACCGAAAAAAATACCAAAAAGGATAATTACCGATGACAAAGCATCACTACGATGGTGCCAGCCATCGGCCCTGAGACTTGGAGAGTTATTTTTACGTCCTGCATAAAAAGATATTTGTGCCAAACCTTCTTTAGCCAATATTGAAATAACTGTAATTGCCTTTGCCCAAAATCCGAATACAGCAGACTCCCTATTAATCAATCGATCGATGGATTCCCTGAAAAAGTTGATTCCAATCAAGGCTAGAACCATACCTATCAATAAAGTTGATGCGAGTTCAGCACGGCCATGTCCATATGGGTGCTCATCATCTGGGGGCTTTTTAGATGCTCTAAGTCCAATTAAAACTGCAACAGAAGACAAAGAGTCCGAAAGCGTATGCCAGGCATCTGCAATCAGTCCCACAGAACCTGTTATTATTCCTACCCAATATTTAAAGCCAAATAATACCCCATTCAAGAAAATGGAAAGCCAACCGACTTTCTCAGAGGCGATGTTTATCGTATTTTTATCTTCTTTTGAAATGATTTTAAACCTAAATTGAAAATAATATTATAAGCTGTCGAATAAAGATAAATATTCCTTTATAATTTCTGTATTCTATTAACCAGGTTTTATCATTTCATTTAACATTTAATATTCTTATATTTTAATAATTTATAGTAAAAGCGATGAAAAATTCCGGAAAGATTATAGCTTTTATTACCGGGGCCAGCGGCGCTATTGGTGAAGCTATAGCACGGAATATTGCAAAAGATCATAATTATCAGGTAGTTCTTGTTGTGCGGAATGAAAATAAGGCCAAAAATGTTGTAAATAATATTCGGGCTGAAACCGGGAATCAAAATGTAACATATAAAATTGTAGATCTGTCCGATAAAAATGAGATTTTTCAATTCGCCAGTGTATGGGATAAGCCGCTTCATATACTTGTTAATAATGCGGCAGTCACACCAAGATCCCGACAGGAAAACAAAAATGGTATAGAATTACAGTTTGCTACCAATGTATTAGGATACTTCTGGATGATACAAGCATTTACAGAACGATTAATTCAATCAGCGCCATCAAGAATTGTCAATGTAGCAAGCTATTGGGCAGGCGGTTTACAAATAGAAGACCTTGAATTTAAGAAACGGAATTATAATAATGATGTGGCTTACAGGCAATCCAAACAGGCAAACCGTATGCTAAGTATGGCATTTGCCGAAAGATTAGCCAAACATAAAGTAGCTGTTGTATCCTGTCACCCTGGAGATGTGAATTCTAAATTAAGTAATGACCTTGGATTTGGCGGACATGAAACGCCGGATGAAGGAGCCAGCACACCAGTATGGCTATCAACCCAGGCATATGAAAAGTTAGAATCCGGGAAATATTATGCCCACAAGCGAATAGAACATTGTCAATTCAGCCAGAATAAAAAATCAATTGAGGAGCTATATGCTATTTGCAATTCCTATACCTAAATTTGTTTTATAAAACTGAAAGGATATGTCTTCTGATAAAGGAATTTTTTTTTACGGAGAGGATCGTTTAACACCGCTAAAGGCATTGAAAATAAACCAGGGCTCTCTAAAAGGAGAATTATCAAAAGCGGTTATTGAAAAAATCAGAAAAAGCCATGAACACGTTGCTGCCATTGTTAAGGAGGAGAAGGTAGTTTATGGAATTAATACTGGATTTGGCTATTTATGTCGTAGCATAATTTCCAGTGAAGAAACACAGAAACTTCAGGACAACCTGATTCGGAGTCATAGTGTAGGGGTAGGAGATCCGGTACCTCCTTCTATTACAAAACTTATGCTCATTCTGAAAATTCACGCGCTTTCATTGGGATTCTCAGGGATATCCCTTAACGTGATCCGGCGGATAATGTGGCTGCTGGAAAAAAACTATCTCCCCTACGTGCCGTCCAAAGGATCCTTAGGAGCCTCGGGAGATCTTGCACCTCTTGCGCATTTATTCTTGCCAATTATCGGATTGGGTAAAATATTTTACAAAGGGACATATGTTGACACCCAGCTTGTATATAAAAAGGAAAAACTTGATCCCATAACTCTGGGGGCAAAAGAAGGTCTGGCATTAATTAATGGCACACAATTTATATGCGCCTATACTGTGGAAATATTGAGCAGATTCTTTATATGTCTTGAAGCCGCTGACATTATCGGGGCTATGACGCTTGAAGGACTTCTTGGATCAGTTAAACCTTTTGATAAAAAATTACATAAACTAAGGCCATTTAAAGGAAGTCAGCATGTGGCTTATAGATTAAGGAATTTATTAAATAACTCAGAAATGGTTGCCTCGCATGGACAGTGTGGCAGAGTTCAGGATCCATATTCAATTCGTTGTATGCCTCAAGTTCATGGGGCTTCCAGAGATGCATGGCTCCATTTAATGGAACAATGTGAAATTGAACTAAACTCCGTAACCGATAATCCGGTAATTTTTAATAAGGATACAACAATTAGCGGAGGTAATTTTCATGGACAGCCTTTAGCGCTCCCTTTGGATTATTGCGGAATAGCGGCCAGTGAGCTTGGAAATATATCAGACAGACGTACCTTTCTATTACTTAAGGGCGGGGAGGCTGGATTACCTCAACTATTGATGAAAAATACCGGTATTAACTCAGGATTTATGATGCCACAATATACTTCTGCGGCTCTTGTTAGTGAGAATAAAACACTTTCATTTCCTGCTAGTGTTGATAGCATTCCAACTTCTCTCGGCCAGGAGGATCATGTAAGCATGGGGTCAATCGGTGCCAGGAAAACTTATCAGATCGTCCTTAATCTGGAATATATTCTAGCGGTTGAACTTTTGTGTGCCGCCCAGGCCTTCGACTATAGGAAGCCATTAAGATCAAGCAAAATTCTTGAAGCATGTCATAATTTGGTCAGGAATGAAATAGACCATGCCGAGGAGGATAGGATTTTTGCAAATGATATAATAATAGCATCGCGATATTATTATATCAAAACGCTTGATAGAGTTGACATATAGAATTGCCCAAAATGGAAGTATTAATTTAAAAGGACCCTATTATGAATTATTCGGAATTCATTAATACCTATGCCAAACACCCGTATTACAAAGCACCAACAGGAAATATGCTGAATGCAAAATCCTGGCAGACAGAAGCTCCGCTAAGAATGTTATTAAACAATCTGGATGAAGAAGTGGCTGAGGATCCGGCGAATCTTATAGTTTATGGTGGTACCGGTCAGGCTGCCCGAAATAAAGAATCAGTCCTGAAAATAATTAAGATATTGTTAGAGTTGGAGGAAGATCAAAGCCTTCTGGTACAATCCGGCAAACCAGTAGGAATAATTCCAACCCATTCTCATGCTCCAAGAGTCCTGATTGCAAATAGCAATCTGGTTCCTGAGTGGGCAAATTGGGAACATTTCAACCATCTGAAAGAAAAAGACCTGATCATGTACGGTCAGATGACAGCTGGTAGTTGGATTTATATTGGCTCCCAGGGAATTTTACAGGGAACCTATGAGACTTTTGCTGCTTGTGGGGACAAATATTTTAATGGAGATTTAAAGCATAAATTGCTTGTTTCAGGTGGATTAGGTGGTATGGGTGGAGCGCAACCTCTTGCAGCTACTATAGCAGGTACTACTTTCTTGGGGGCGGATGTCGATCCATCAAGGATTGAAAAACGACTTCATACCCGCTATATTGATAAAATGACCTATAATTATGAAGAAGCCAGGGATTGGGCTTTGGAATCTAAGAAAAGTGGTATCCCAATATCGATAGGTGTTGTTTCAGATATAGGCGATTTACTTGAGAAGCTCTTGCAGGATGGGATTATTCCTGATATTCTTACTGATCAAACCTCTGCGCATGATCCCTTAAATGGATACATTCCCAATGGATGTTCTCTCGATGAAGCAGATGCACTTAGAAAAGGAAATCCAATTCTATATAAAGAGAAATCCCTGAAGAGTATGGCCAGGCATGTTGGATTTATGCTTGAAATGCAATCCAGGGGCAGTATTACCTTTGATTATGGGAATAACCTGAGAGAATTTGCAAAACAGGGTGGTGAACTTAATGCCTTTAATTATAAAGGATTTGTTCCTGAGTTCATAAGGCCCCAATTCTGTGAAGGTAAGGGCCCCTTCCGGTGGGCTGCTTTATCAGGAGATCCTAAGGATATTTATGAAACGGATAAGGCCCTGATCGAACATTTTCCAGAGAATAAGAAAATGATCAACTGGATCATGCAAGCAAGGGAAAAAGTGGCCTTTCAAGGACTTCCAAGTAGGATATGCTGGCTGGGAATGGGAGAGCGGGAAAAGGCAGGTCTGATCTTTAACCAACTTGTAAAAAATGGAACTTTAAAAGCCCCTATTGTAATTGGCCGGGACCATCTGGATTGTGGATCTGTAGCTTCTCCTTACAGGGAGACTGAAGGCATGATGGATGGGAGTGATGCAATATCTGACTGGCCATTGTTAAACCTTATGGCCAATACCAGCAGTGGGGCTACCTGGGTATCTTTCCATCACGGGGGTGGTGTTGGAATGGGATACTCTCAGCATGCTGGCATGGTATTACTCGTGGATGGATCTAAAGAAGCTGAAGAAAACATCAAAAGGGTACTAAGAAACGATCCGGCATTAGGGGTGATCAGGCATGCAGATGCAGGTTATGATATAGCTGAGAAAGTAGCACAAAAGTTTTCACTTAAAGTTTAACATGAAAAAACTCACTGGCCCATTCAAGCAAATTGTTACTATGGATCATCTTCCACTCAAAGGTCCTATAGGTGATTCAATGCTATGTTTGGTAGAAAATGGGGGAGTCATAATTGAAGATGACTTGATCATTGAAGTTGCGGATTTTGAAACATTAAATAAAAAATACAAGGTTCCAATAGAAGAGATAGACTCACCTTCCGTATTAACTCCCGGCTTCATAGATGCACATACCCACATTTGTTATGCGGGTTCCAGGGCAAATGATTATTCGCGAAAAATACAAGGATTGACTTATCAGGAAATTCTGGCCAATGGTGGAG
Organism: uncultured Cytophagales bacterium; assembly: GCA_963820995.1. GTDB lineage: Bacteria > Bacteroidota > Bacteroidia > Cytophagales > Cyclobacteriaceae > JAGTVG01. The sequence goes on from CAWGCL010000004.1 coordinate 344,596, forward strand.
GAATTTATAATACAGTAGATAAAACGAGGCAATCAGATTTTGATTCACTTAAAGATCAAACTTCCAGGCGGGTCGACCGGCATTTTAATGCAGGCATAACCACGATTGAAATAAAAAGTGGCTATGGTCTGTCTTTACCTGATGAATTAAAAATGCTCGAAGTTATAGCTTCTATTAATGATTCAGCAATTCCTGACCTGGTGTCTACCTGTTTGGCGGCTCATGTGAAGCCAAAGGAATTTGAAAATAACGAAGCCTATCTGGATTATATAATATCTGATATTTTACCAAGTATTAAGCAAAAGGGTCTCTCCAATAGAGTTGATATTTTTATTGAAGAGAATGCTTTCTTGCCAAAAGAATCACAGAAGTTTTTAAAGATTGCGCAAGATCTGGGATTTATAGTAACAGTACATGCGGATCAATTTACAACTGGCGGAGCTATGGTTGCTGCAGCAGTTGGTGCTATAAGCGCTGATCATCTGGAAAGTAGCCGGGATGAAGATATCAGGGCCCTGATCAATAATGATGTTACTGCTGTTGTCCTTCCGGGGGCCAGTATAGGATTGGCAGGGGATTTTGCACCGGCCAGAAAGATACTGGATGCAGGTGCATGTCTTGCAATTGCCTCAGACTGGAATCCAGGATCCGCACCTATGGGGGATTTACTTTTGCAGTCAGCTTTATTATCAAATTTTGAAAAATTGTCATTTGCGGAAACTATAGCTGGGATTACCTTTAGAGCAGCAAATGCACTGGGAATGAATGACAGGGGAAAGATAGGTCCGGGTAAACTAGCTGATATGATATCATTCCCTGTGGATGATCACAGGGAGATTTTATACAATCAGGGTATGATCAAACCTGACATGATATGGAAGAATGGAAATTTAATTATTAAGAAACCTCAATAATCATCATGAAAAGACAATTAATCGAATGCGTTCCAAATTTTAGTGAGGGGAGGGATATGGATAAAATCAGACAAATAACGGATTCTATTGCTAAAATAAAGGGGGTAAAGTTACTGAATGTTGATCCAGGAAAAGCTACCAACCGGACAGTTGTTACGTTTATCGGTGATCCCGAATCAGTGATAGAAGCTGCATTCAGGGGAATTAAAAAAGCAGGTGAAATAATTGATATGCGTTTACATCATGGAGAGCATCCCCGGATGGGAGCAACTGATGTATGTCCATTGGTTCCCATATCAAACATAAGCATGGAGGAGGTGATTGAATATGCCCATTCTCTCGGATACAGGGTAGGTGCTGAACTGGGTATTCCGGGATATTATTATGAATATGCTGCCAAGAAGCCTGAACGACGTAATCTGGCCTATTGCCGATCTGGGGAATATGAGGGACTAAAAAAGAAACTGAATGAGCCGGAATGGGAACCAGATTTTGGACCTTCACAGTTTAATGCAAGAACAGGGGCTACAGCTATTGGAGCTAGAGATTTTCTTGTAGCTTACAATATTAACCTAAATACTACGTCTACACGTCGTGCTAATGCCATAGCTTTCGATATTCGTGAAAAAGGAAGGATAAAAAGAACAGGCGATCCTTTAACCGGAGAGATAGTCAAGAATAAAAAGGGAGATCCTGTTTATGTACCAGGTTCTCTAAAGCATGTTAAAGGCATTGGATGGTATATAGAAGAATACGGAATTGCACAATTGTCATTGAATTTAACCAATATCATTGAAACGCCTATCCATATAGCTTTCGATGAGGCTTGCAGATGTGCTGAAAAAAGAGGAATACGGGTGACCGGGTCAGAACTTATTGGTTTGGTGCCCCTAAAAGCCATGATGGATGCTGGCAAGTATTTCTTAAAGAAACAGAAAAGGTCATTGGGCGTTCCCGAACATGAAATAATTAAAATTGCTATTAAATCATTAGGTCTTGATGATCTTACGCCTTTTAATCCAAATGAAAGAATTATTGAGTATATGCTTGACGGTACGAGTCAGAAGGATCTGGTATCAAGAAACCTTACCAATTTTGTGGAATTGACAGCAGCTGAAGCACCTGCCCCTGGAGGAGGCAGCATTTCAGCTTACGTAGGTGCTCTGGGAGTTGCTCTGGGCACCATGGTAGCAAATCTTTCGGCACACAAGAGGGGCTGGGATCACAAATGGGAAGAATATTCCAACCAGGCTGAAAAAGGTCAGGAAATACTACATAAGCTGCTATCGCTTGTGGATGAAGATACAAATGCATTTGATGCAATAATACAAGCCATGAGGTTGCCAAAATCCACCCAGCAGGATCTGGAAATCAGAAAGGTAGCTATTGAGAAGGCTACAAAAGAAGCTATAGAGGTTCCGTATAGAGTTTTGAAACTGGCTTATAGTTCCATGAATATATTGAGGCAAATGGCAATCAAAGGCCTTAAAAGTTCGATATCGGATGTAGGTGTCGGGGCTGCATGTGCCAGAACTGCAGTTCTGGGAGCATATCTAAATGTTAAAATAAATTGTCAGAGCCTGGATGATAAAAAGTATACTGATAAGATTTTAGCAGAAAGCAAAAAAGTGAAGGATCAGGCTTTAAAAAAGGAATCGCAGATACTTAAAATTGTTAAAACCAAAATTGAAGGAAAACATTTGGATTAATTCTTATATTCAGTCTCAATTTTAAATATTAATATATTATAAAGTAATAAAATTTGAATTATATAAATACATGGGTTTAATTAGCGGGATATTTATTTTTAATGATTGACGTCCATAAATTTGATGACATACGCCCTTATGAAGATCATGAGGTTAGTACTTTGGTGGAGAAAGTACTGGATCTGAAATTTTATGATACTCTGGTTAAACGATTCTTCCCTGGCAAGGATCCTGAAATGTTAAAGGTGATATTCAAGCGAATTAACAACCTTCATGATTTTCAAACCAAAGTTATCTATCCCATTTTAAAGAAATTAACGAAAGATACATCTACGGGATTAACACATTCCGGTTTTGATAAATTAAAAAGAGGCATACCCAATTTATTTATTTCCAATCATCATGATATTATACTCGATCCTTCGGTATTAAATATGTTGCTGTATGAGAATGGATTTGATACAACGAAAATTGCAATCGGGGATAATTTGCTCCGTAAAGAATGGATCAAGGACCTTGCACGATTGAATAAAAGTTTTATTGTTCATCGATCGCCATCAGGGAAAGAAGCATATTATTATTCTCAACGCTTGTCAAACTACATCAAGAAAACAATAATCGACGACAAAGAATCGGTTTGGATTGCGCAGAGGGAAGGTAGGGCAAAAGATGGCAATGATGTTACCCAGGTAAGCTCTATTGAAAATGCTTGCATATGGAGGGGATGAGGACAAATTCGAATACTTGAAGTCTTTGAACCTCTTACCCATTGCGATTTCATATGAGTATGATCCCTGTGATATATTAAAAGTCAAAGAAAGCATAGCGAAAGAAAGAAACCTTCACTATAAGAAAAACGAAAAAGAGGATGAGGTCAGTATGGTTACAGGCTTAACTCGGATTTAAAGGAAGGATTCATTTGAGCGTAGGAAATGTTATTCGGGACGAGTTTGACGATATTTTGCATCATGAAACGCCAAAAGAGCAATTTTCGGCATTGGCGATCAAAATCGATGAGCAAATTCAATGCAGTATTAGGTTATGGCCTACAAATTATATTGCATATGACTTGCTAATGGGCATGGACACGTTTGAAGAGAAATACTTGGAGGAAGAAAGACAAAAATTTATTCAATATATCGATTCCAGGTTGGAACAAAACAAAATGTATGACATTGCTGAGAGGACCCGTCTTTTATCAATATATGCCAATCCTGTTAAAAACAAAATTCGATTTACACAGTTCTAGTTAATTCCAGCAATCAGTAGGCGAAATTGCTAGCGTTTTAATAAAGGCATCAAATAATTATAAATTGCGCAAAATATACCCCAATATGGGTGTATGATTTCAAAAAATCACATTATATTCATTGTTCTAGTGTGCAAAAAGGAACACCTTTTTGTACTTTATCCGCACACATTTTTCATTTATTTGAACCTGGTTATCCTGCAATTTACTGTCCCTCAACTATTTATTTATTCTGGCATATCGTTGGCAATCAATAATAGCAGATAAATAAAGTGTTAACCCAATAAATATTATGATATGAAGTATATAGTAAGATTTTTTATGGTTTTATTGGTTTGTGGTGTTAGTTTATACGCGTATTCTTCCGATGGAAAAAATGGCAAAATACTGACTAAGAACAGGGATATTGTTCAGGAATCCGCTCCGGATGATTGGTATACCCTGGCTTCCTGTGCAGAGCAATGTATCAAGAAAAACATCGTGAATAAAGAAGTTGCTGAATGGATCGATAAATCTTTGGAAATAAAGAAATCGTCTTACAACCTGGAAATTAAAGGGGATTATTACATGAAAAATAAACTGCCAAATAAGGCCGGGGAATTTTATCTGGAGGCTATAAAGGTTGGACTGGAGGAAGATAATAATTTTAATTATTCAGACTTACAATCCAAAATAGCCAGGATAATGAAAATGGAAACCTGAGTTTAATTCCGTTTTTTTCTTAACAGAGTATGCTGGTTATACCGGAATAATAAATGAATTAACAGGGTCAATGCCAAATTGATCCTGTTTTTGTTTTTATGAGTTTTATTTTTAATTCTCTCTGTATAGTCTTACATCTGTTGTTAGCCCATAGAAAAAAAGAGTGTGATCTTTTCTCGTTTTGAATATTGACAGACTATTTGATCAATCGAGTCATGAATTGAGATATTCGTTTAATCCATCTTTGATTTTATTAAATATATTTTTCAGTAATTCTTCATTTTCTTCCAGCAAAGTAATCCTGAAACCAAGTAGATCAGAACAAAATGATGAAATCGGCACTACACAAACCCCCTTCGATCCAAGCAAATAATAAACAAATCGCTGATCAAAATTGATTACCTCTTCTTCGACCCAGGATTCTACAAGCTTTCGAATTTCCGGATTTTTGATCTTCATGGATTGTTTATAGTTCAATACACCTTCTTCAAAGATTATCGTATTATAAAAAGCCCCGAATGTTTCATTGAATTTAATTCCTTTCACAGAGCCCAGCATCTCTTTTATTAAATTGCTTCTTTCGCCTATCTTCTCACTTTGGGTTTTTAGATAATCAGGATATCGTTGATCCTGCATTATAAGGGGTATCGCCAGTTGTGGGAGTTTTGTAGAACTTACCTCTATCATTTTGGCATTTTCCAGGGTTTCACATAACCGGTCAAATTCCGGTTTCGTTTTTCGATTATAAAACTCCATCCAGCCACATCTTCCTCCTGGCCATGGCATTTCTTTGGATATGCCTTTTAAAGATATCCCGGGAACATCCTGAATATATTCTGCCAGAGTATAATTTGATGCTCCGTTATAGGTTACATTCATATATATCTCGTCACATATCAGAAAGAGATTGAATTCCTTGGCTATCTCAACAAATCTGTCAAGTATGAATTTGGGATATACCATCCCAGTTGGATTATCAGGATTTATAATAAGTATACCTACTATGTTTGGATTATACTTTACCTGCATATACAGGTCATCCATATCCGGATACCAGTTATCATTTGGATTTAGGCTATAGGTTAGCGGGTGTGTATTGGCATGGGCTGCTTCAGCAGAGGAATGAGTTGAATAAGCAGGAGATGGTCCAATTATCCTTGAAGATGGGATTAGGTACTGATATAGTTTTGCTATGGCATCCCCAAGCCCATTGAAGAACAAGATATCTTCTTCTGTAATCTGTGTCCCTCCCTTTTTGTTGTTTAATGCAGCCAGGAACGTCTCTTGTCTCAAGGACACCCTTGGAGTCGCTATAACTATACGTGTCGTTATTTTCAACTAGATGAAACAATAATATCTTTGATCCAGGAAGGTAAACCCATATTTTTTTGAACAGGATCACCTATATTTTCCCAAAATATCTCTTGTCCCAATTTCTCAACCTGGTGGGCCTTTTTTACAATACCTCGAATTTCATAAGTTAACTCACTTGCCCCTTCACGTAATAATGGTTGCCTCATATTGATTTTTTTAGATCAGAAACGCCAAAATTATATAAGGATATTAACAAATAGAAAATATCATTGAAATACAATAAAAAAAATTCTTATTTGCAGTATCTCAACATATAAGAATTATTAGGTTTCAATACAAATTAAAATGAATATAACAGAATTCAATTTACTTATTCGAAACAGGCGCTCCATATATCCAAATATGTATACAGGTGATCGAGTAGATGATGAAGTAATAAATCAAATGCTTGAAAATGCCAATTGGGCACCTTCACATAAGCTTACTAATCCCTGGAGATTTTGTGTTTTTACGGGAGATGGTTTGAAAAAACTGGCGGATTTTCAATCTGAATTATATAATAATATCAGTACTAAGGCTGGTAATTTTTTGGAATCCAAATTCGAAATGCTTAAAACTAAACCTTTATTGGCTTCGCATATAATATCAATTGGAATGAGAAGGGATCCTAAGGAGAGGCTTCCCGAAATAGAAGAGATCGAAGCTGTAGCCTGTGCTGTCCAAAATATGTATCTGACAGCTTCTGCTTATGGAATCGGATGTTATTGGGGATCAGGCGGCATAACCTATGTTGAAAGTGCGAAGATTTTTTTCGGTTTGAATGCAAAAGATAAGCTATTGGGATTTTTGTATATAGGTATACCCAAAAAACATTCCCGAAGGAAGGAGGGAGCCAATAGATGATAAAGTTAAATGGATAAAATAGGAGTATCTAATAAGTGCAATCGCGTCCAATAAGTGTTCATTATTGAACATGATTCTAAATTCAATTTTACCTGGGAATTTGTAACTTCTTGATTTACAGCAATCTATTTTTTTTGGCATGGCAATTGGAAATGTATGCGTAAATTCCTGTGTCATGAAGGAAATGAAAAGAAAGACAATATTAATTCTGGGTATTATTATAGCGGTTATAGTTTCTATCAACAACTTTAGCTATGCCGATATAAATGTTAGTGAAGAAGGAATCGATATTGAATTCCAAACTGAACAATTAGCCTTAGAAATCTTAGAAGCCAATTCAATTGAGATAGAAGAAATTTCTGTATACAGAGTTTTCAATAGTTCTGATCAACTTGTATATGAAACCAGGAATAAAGAAGATGAAAAGTTTACATCAACTTATAAGACAAGGAGATTTTATAACTGAAGTGAATAAAATTTCCTATTATAAATTATCTCGCTAAACTCTCTTCATAACGTTAAGGTTAGTTAATTGGAGGCTGTCCCAAAGGCAGTCTCCTTTTTTAATTGTCTCAGGGGAAGTTCCTCCTTTTAATAATATACTCGAATTTCCATTCTAAATCGGACCAATCTCAATCAATTTCAACCATTTTTATAAGAGTTTTTATTTCGCTATTGACTTTTTATAGCTTCTCTTTTTTTTGGTAGTATTTTTGCACTGATTACTAACAGGCATTAAATTGTATTAATAGAAAATGAAATTACGAAAATTAAAACTTAACGTACTATTACTGACAATCAGTTTATTAATCTTTGTTTCATGTGAAGGATTGTTGGAAAGCGAAAATCTGGAAGAAGGCATGTTCACCTTCTGGTCAAATTTCGATGGCCCTCCCATAGATATTTTTGTAGATAACACCTATTACGGTTCGATAAATACCTTTTACTCCAGCAATCCTGGTTGCGAGGCAGATGGATCCGTAACTGTAGTGCTTTCCCCGGGAATCTATGATTTTGAAGCTATTGAACAAGCTGGAAATACCGGAACACCTAAAGAATGGGATGGGACAATTGAAATAAAGGCAGATGTTTGCAGTACCTTGGGATTGTCTCCCTGATAATCCAGGAATCAGTCTAGTTAAATAGAAATTATTAGATTTTTTTCGGGTAAGAAAAAATATGCTTTTATGGATTGGTATTGCTCTTATTTATACCGACCGTCATTTTTAACTTTGCAACTCTGAAAGCCTTTCTTTCTTTATAACCGCAATAGTCGCACTTATAAAATTTCATCAATTCACCTTCCTCGCTTTCAGTGGGTGACTCAAGAATTTCTTCCTTTATTACTTTTAAAGTCTGGTAACTGCATTCAGGGCATTGCAAAGCAACCAGATGCCCAGCGTATTTTTCAATTTTAGTATACCCTGTTTCTTCGTCAATCCAAACATCATAGTCCACAGAAAACACGTTTTCTTCCGCTTGCATTCCTTCATCCAGGTACACATCTTCTTCTTCTTCACTTAATAATTTCATGGGTTTGCCGGTCTTTGGAGATTTTCTTGGTTTATATCTCAAGCGTCGCAAACGTCTTTCAATATAGAATGGGTAATAAAACTTTAATAAGTTAGAAATTATAACACCAAAAATAAGTCCAAGCATAACAATCACAAATACACGGACCAACAGCCAAATGATTTCACCTTCAGCATATAGTGTATTCATAAATACACCAATTCCAAATAATATGAAAAGCGTACTTAACCAAAGTGATCTTATCTCATTTTTATTTATGTAATCGTATCGGATTTTATAATCACTGGTAAATATTAATCTCATATAATGATATAATACGATCAATAATCCCAGCCCTAACAATACAAAGGATAAGTATCTCCCAAATGTATTCCACTTTTCTAGGTACAAATAAGCATCCATTTCAAAGGCTTTATTTAATATACAGGATCGACAAAAAATAAAAATAGTTTATTGTCAAAGCAGTACTTGGTTAAATTCATGAAATCCTATATGACAATCTTTCTTTTTCCGAATTTAATATCCAGAATCAACTATGCCAAATTTAATAAGGGGAATTGACTTTATCTACAAAAGTGCAAAAAACCCTCAATAAAGTTGGTGGTTTCGTCAGGCTTTTCAAACATACCCATATGCCCCGTTTCGGCAAGTCTTAAAACATGTGAATTTTCTGGCATTGTAATTTGTTCAAGGCTTTTTGTCAGTGGCACTGAAGGATCTTCCTCTCCTACTATGAACATGACCGGTTTTTGAAATTTGCTTAGGAATTCTTCACTTCCTGTTCTGTCACGCATTGCCCTGGCGTATTTTATCACAGATTCAGCCTGGGTTTTTTCCGCTGATTTTTTCAGGGTGCCGATAATATCACCCAGAGTATATACATTTTCTTTATAGAACAATGATGGGATAAAAGTCTTTACAAAAGTCCTAACACCGTTGGTCTTTATGAACTCTATCAGCTTGGTCCTGTTCTCTTTTTTCTCTTTTTCATCCTCAAAAACGCTGGAGTGAAATAATCCAATCCCTGATAATTGATCGTAATACAATTTCGAGAATGCAAGAGTAATATATCCACCAAGAGAATGACCAATCATCACATATTTTGTAAGATTGATTGAATCAAGGAATGACTTTATTTCTTTTGCTACATCTTCCAGGCTAAATGTGTAATTTAATAAGGGGCTGCCTCCAAAACCTGGCAGATCAATCGTAATTACCCGGAAGTTTTTTGAGAGTTGACTTTGAATGCCTGACCAGATATCGCTGGTTTCACAAAATCCATGCAATAATACTACAGGAAATCCTTCTCCTGTATCATTATAAAAAATCGATGCCATAGACTAATTATTCGCTATACACTTCTTCAAATACTTCCAATACTGCAGAAAAAATACTTGAAGAATCATATTTACATTCCTTGTGGAGTTGATCTGGATCGCCGTGCTCGATTACTTTATCCGGAATACCTAAACGTTTAACACTCGCTTTATAATCATTGTCGGCCATAAATTCAAGAATGCTGCTCCCAAAACCACCAGGTAGAGCACCGTCTTCAACAGTAATGATCTTTTTGAATTTTGAGAAGACTTCGTGTAAAAGGTCAACATCAAGTGGTTTTATAAACCGCATGTCATACAAAGCTGGAAAAATCTCTTTGGATTCCAGTTTTTCAATTGCTTCAACAGCAAAATTACCAACATGGCCGATGGATAAGATTGCAATTTCGTCTCCTTCAATTACCTTTCGGCCCTTGCCAATTTCAATTTCTTCAAAATGTGTTTGCCAATCAGCTTTCATGCCTTTGCCTCTTGGATAGCGTATACTGAAAGGGCTTGTTATATGAGGTAATTGAGCAGTATACATTAAATTGCGTAACTCCGTTTCATTCATAGGAGCTGAAGCGACCAGATTTGGAATGGCGCGTATGTAAGAAATATCATATGCCCCGTGATGCGTAGGACCATCTGCTCCCACCAACCCGGCTCTGTCTAAACACATTACAACCTTTAGATTCTGAATGCATACATCATGGATCACCTGGTCATAAGCCCTTTGCATGAAAGTACTATAAATATTACAATAAGGTATTAATCCCTGGGTGGCAAGCCCAGCTGAAAATGTAACTGCATGTTGTTCAGCTATTCCCACATCAAATGCTCTTTCAGGCATTTCTTTCATCAGTAAATTCATTGAAGAACCAGTAGGCATAGCTGGGGTGACTCCCATTACCTTATCGTTCAACTTGGCCAATTCAACCAATGTATGTCCAAAAACATCCTGGTATTTTGGAGGCTCCGGTCTTTCGCCTGATTTGATATGGATCTCTCCGGTGAGTTTATCAAATTTCCCTGGGGCATGCCACTTGGTCTGGTCTTTTTCAGCCAGCTCAAATCCTTTGCCTTTTACTGTTATGCAATGAAGTATTTTAGGTCCGGGTATATCTTTTAAGTCCTTGAATATGTGGACCAGATGATTCAGGTCATGTCCGTCAACAGGCCCAAAATATCTTAGGTTGAGAGATTCAAACAGGTTGCTATGTTTTAAGAACATAGATTTAACGCTGTTTTCAATATTGGCGATGATTTCCCGGGCATTTACACCGAATTTACTCACCTTCCCGAGCATATTCCACACTTCATCTTTGAACTTATTGTATGTATGTGAAGTGGTTATATCCGTAAGATAATCTTTAAGTGCCCCAACATTTGGATCGATCGACATACAATTGTCGTTCAATACAATCAAAAGATTCGAATTTGATACACCGGCATGGTTCATAGCTTCGAAAGCCATTCCTCCGGTCATTGCGCCATCACCTATGACTGCAATATGTTGTCTTTCCTTTTCATTTTGGTATTTAGAAGCAATAGCCATTCCTAAGGCCGCAGATATTGATGTTGATGAATGTCCAACGCCAAAAGTATCATATTGGCTTTCTGATATCTTAGGGAATCCTGATATTCCTTTATAAACCCGGTTTGAGTGAAAAGCATCTCTTCTTCCCGTAAGGATTTTATGACCATAAGCTTGATGGCCAACATCCCAAACCAAAAGGTCCTTCGGTGTGTTGAAGACATAATGTAAAGCAACGGTTAATTCCACTACTCCCAGACTGGCCCCAAAATGACCTCCATAAATTGAGACATTATCAATTATATATTGCCTAAGCTCCTGAGATAATTGAATGAGTTGTTGGGAATCCAGATTTCTGAGGTCTTCCGGTGAATTGATGGATTTTAGTATTACTCCTGGTTCTATTAACATATAATCGATTGTATAAATGAACTTAACTTAATTTGTCATCTATTGTTTACAATATATGGATTTTTTTGTGGGGGTAAAAATACATTTTTTTTAGAACACTATATAGAAATGACATTATAAGTAATATATTTGATTTTTAAAAGCAGCAAAATCTAAATACAAATCCTGTGAGTTTCGAAGTCAAATTACCTCTATTTGAAGGACCATTTGATCTGCTCCTGTTCTTTATCGAACGTGATGAACTTGATATATATGATATACCCATATCAAAAATAACAGAAGATTTTTTAACGTACATCCATCAACTGGAAGAGATGAACATTGAAGTAGCCAGTGAGTTTATTGTAGTCGCTGCTACACTAATGAGGATTAAGGCCAAAATGCTGCTTCCAAGACCTGTAATTGATGAAGATGGGAATGAAATTGATCCTAGAGAGGAATTAGTAAAGCACCTTCTTGAATATAAAAAATATAAGTCGGTGGTCAGCGAGCTGATGACTATGGAGGAGGAGAATCTGGGAAAAGAAAAGAGGGGAAATGTAATCAGGGAGATAAAAAAATTGGCTGAAGTATCAAATGTAGAGGCCGAACTTCAGGATCTTGACCTTTACAAACTTTTAAAGGCTTTTGAAAAAGCCATGGATACTTATATAGCAGAATCAGACCAGCCGACCCATACCATTGTCCAATTTCCTTATACCATTGAAAATCAGAAAGAATACATTTTAAAAGAACTTCAAAATAGAGAAAAGCTCTCCTTTACAGATGTGATATCTTCAAATCCACAAAAAATAGCAGTAATATATAATTTTCTGGCTATTCTGGAACTTCTTCAATCTGGCCTGGCCCGGATCTCTGTTGGACAAGGATATAATAATTTCTGGTTAAAAGCTTATGGAGAGAAGGTCAGCCCCGGAAATATTTAAGTACTGAATAATTCCAGGTCTGAAAAGAAAAATCCGGCTTCTATCTTTGCATTTTCATCCGAGTCGGATCCATGCACCGCATTTGATTGTAAAGATTTGGCGAACAGTTTTCTAATTGTCCCTTCCTCGGCTTTTGCCGGATCTGTCGCTCCTATCAATTTTCTAAAATCCTCTACAGCATTATCCTTTTTAAGGACCATAGCAATGATTTTTCCTGATGACATATAGTCGCATAAGCTGGAATAAAATGGTCTGTCTTTATGAACCATATAAAATTCACCTGCCCTCTCTTTACTCAAAAGGGTCATCTTCATTGCAATTATCTCAAAACCAGCAGCTTCAATTTTTTCTGTTATTGCGCCAGTGTATCGATCGCTCACAGCCTCAGGTTTTATCATTGTAAAGGTTATATTTCCACTCATGATCAAATTTGTAAATAGGTCGTTAATAAATAAATGACAAATATAGGTTACTTTTTAACAATATATGTAATAACTGTGGAGTGCATGTCATTTTTGATTTTAACTAATTAATTAGCACTTTTGCAATTATTTAATTCCAGAGCGAGAAAGGATAAAGATGTTGAATTTTAAGGAAGTAAAGGCCGAACTTAATACACCCAAAAAGATAGTAATCATACCGCATAAAACTCCGGATGCTGATGCCTTGGGCTCTTCTCTGGGATTAAGGGGCTATCTCATAAAAAAAGGACACGAAGCCCAGGTGATCAGTCCGACTGATTACCCAAAATTTCTTAACTGGATGGAGGGAAACGATACGGTGTTGATCTGCAATTTAGACAATGAGGCAGAATATAAGCAGCAGATTGAAAATGCTGATATCATATTTTGTCTTGATTTTAATAATCTGGCAAGAATTGATGAACTGGGGCAAATGGTTAAAAAAAGCTCTGCAAAGAAATTTTTAGTTGATCATCATCTTGATCCAGAATGTATTGCAGATTTTTCTTTAATAAGTACCGATGCTTCAGCCACTGCTGAGTTAATATATGAGTTCATTGTTAAAATGGGGGATCGGGATTTAATTGATAAGTCAATTGCAGAGTGTTTATATGCCGGGATTATGACTGATACTGGTCAGTTCAAACATAATAATACCCATCAAAATGTTCATTTTGTCACAGCGAATCTAATGGAACTTGGGGCCGATACACCCAAAGTGGCCAGTTTGATATATGATACCAATTCTTATGACCGCTTGAAATTTCTTGGTTTTGCTCTCAGCCAAAGGCTTAAATATATGCCTGAATTCCATACGGCTTTCATTGCGATTAATGCTGAGGACCTTAATAAATTCAACTCAAAAACAGGTGATACGGAAGGTCTTGTAAACTATGCTTTAAGCTTGGAGGGGGCTGTGCTTGGGGTATTAATATCGGAAAGAGGAGGTGAGGTTAAACTCTCCATGCGCTCTAAAGGAGATTTCTCCGTCAATGAATTTGCCAGAAAACATTTTAACGGGGGCGGTCATAAAAATGCTGCCGGAGGAAGCAGTGATGTCAGTTTCGAAAAAACCGTAAAGAGATTTGAAGAAATTATCAAGACTTATAAGGATGAGTTAAATCAAATCGCAGATGAGTATAAATAATAATCATTTATTATTCATAATTCTCCTACTTGCTGTTTTAATAGGTTCTTGCAACACAAAGGATTTTAAATCCGGAGAGACCGGATATCAATATAAAATAGTTAGAAACGGGGAAGGGCCTGACTTCGAAAACAATCATTACATCCTAATGTATATGGATTATTATTATGAGAACGATTCCTTACTTTTCACCTGGACTGAAAAGAACATTCCTGTAACCTTACAATATATTGATACAATTTGGGAAAGAAGTGGACAGATTTATCATGGGCTTAAAAAATTAAAAGTAGGAGATAGCGCCATCTTTAAAGTTAATTGCTCCGACCTTTATGAAGTGGCCTTCCGCAGTAATATTCCATATGGTTTAAATCCTTTTAGCGATATTACTATTAAGATTGGAATAATAAGCATGCTTGAACCTACAGAATTCAGAATTTGGCAGGCAAATTTATATAAAACCAAACAGGAAAGGATTCAAAGAAGAAAGGAGCAACAATTATTTGAGGATATTTCTTTGATTGATATCTATCTTGAGGAAGAGGGATTGGTAGGTTTAGAGTTAGAATCCGGGATCAGGTATATCATCCAGAAAGAAGGTACAGGAAAGAAACCTGAAAAAGGAGACAAGGTTTTAATTCATTTTAATGGATATTTGCTTGATGGTACGAAGTTTGATTCCTCATATGAGAGAAATGAACCGTATGAATTTACAATGGGGGCGAGGAGTGTAATCCCAGGTTGGGAAGAAAGTGTAGCTGAAATGCCCCTGGGTTCGAAAATTACATTTTATCTTCCTTCGGAACTTGCCTATGGCGAAAGGGGATTAGGAGAAATGGTCGAGCCGAACACAGTAGTAGTATTTGATTTAGAATTGTTGGATATAAAGAAAAAGGGAAATCAGGATGAAAAGAATTAAAGAATTATTGTTCGTATTTATGGTTATAGGTCTCTTTGCTTGTGAAAAGCAAACATTTTATAGCCCCTATGCTCAACTCGAGGCAGATGTTATTAAAATTGATAAATACCTTGATGAAAATAATATTGATGCAAAAAAATCCAATACAGGATTGAGGTATGTGATCCACCATGAAGGATTAGGTTCCACTCCACAAGCTGGGAATATAGTAATAGTAGACTATGTTGGAACTTTTCTGGATAGCACCAAATTTGACTCATCATATGACAGGGGTGAATCTTTTCAATATACACATGGAGCAGGGCAAGTCATAAGAGGTTGGGAAGAAGGGCTTACATATATTGGTGAAAAGGGAAGTATTACTTTATATATACCTTCAGTTCTTGCTTATGGTTCTCGGGGAAGTGGAGATATCGGCCCCAATGAAAACCTGATATTTGATATAGAATTACACAGCGTGCAATAGAGATTGTCCATGGTTTATCTTTGCTTTGCTACAAATAATCACAATAAAATTGCAGAGATAGGACAGATCTTGGGCGTTGAATTTAAAATCCAGTCACTTGAAGATATTGGATGTACTGAGGAGTTACCGGAAAATCAAAACACACTAGAAGGGAACTCCCTGGAAAAGGCCCAATATGTCTTTGATCACTATCAATCCTCTTGTTTTGCCGACGATACGGGATTGGAGGTTGAGGCCTTGAATGGAGACCCTGGAGTAATGTCAGCCAGGTATGCCGGAATGCAAAAGGACAATAATGATAATATTGACCTTTTATTGAATAATCTGAATAATGTAGAAAACAGGAATGCTCAATTCAGAACTGTTATTACGCTGATAACTCAGAGGGGGATGAACCAATTTGAGGGTACGATCAAAGGGGAAATCCTTATGTCAAGAAGAGGAGATAAAGGTTTTGGATATGATCCAATATTCCAGCCTGCAGGTTATTCAAAATCTTTTGCAGAGTTATCCATGACGGAAAAGAATAATATCAGCCACAGGGCACTTGCCTTCAGAAAGCTAGTTAATTTTTTAGAAACAAATCCCTTCTAATATTACCATGAGACCTTATATCATTGGAATAACAGGTGGTAGCGGTTGCGGTAAAACCCTCTTCATTAAAAGAATAATGAAAGATTTCAGTAATGAAGAAGTATGCCTGGTCTCACAGGATAATTATTACCGGCCTAGAAACGAGCAACCTATTGATGAAAATGGTATGCAAAATTTTGATAGACCCGAATCTATCGACATCATAAAATTCACACATGATCTGAAAAAAATAATTGATGGAGAGGTCATAAGAATTAAAGAATATACTTTTAATAATCCAGAGCTCGATCCCGAGATTATTGAATTTCAACCAGCCCCTGTTATTATTCTAGAGGGGATTTTTATTTTCTATGTTAAAGAAATCTCCAAATGGATAGATCTGAAGGTCTTTGTAGATGCCCCTGAACATATAATGTTGAAGCGAAGAATAATTAGAGACCAAAAGGAACGAGGCTATGACCTTGAGGACGTTTTATACCGGTATGAGCATCATGTAATGCCAGCTTACAATAAATATATTTTACCCTATAAAAGTAAAAGTGATATAATTATTAATAACCACGAGAATTTTGATGCAGGGATCAGTGTAATCATATCTCATATCTCATATATTCTCAACAAATAGACTATTTCTTAAAGATTTAATCTTATAAGGGTGTTGAAGAAGTTGATTTTAAAGGATTTATGTCTACTTTTGCAATCCATTAAAAGATCAAGTGAGAAAACGATCTAACATAGGGAATATAATTAGGGCACTGGTCCTTGTTTGCGGATTATTGGCTATAACCATTTCTTCCTTGAATCATCTAATTCAGGAAAGGATTGTAAATGACCTTTCAAAAATCGAATTTGATGAGGATGAAGATAGTCCCGAAAAAGACCATGAAATCATTTATCTTCCTGATTATCTTGCTTCTATTTCATCATTTCAGATTGATGTTGACCTGATACTGAATATTCTTTTTGATATTCCTTTTGCAACTGAAGATAAATGTTGGCACGAGCACGTACTTGAATACAGAAGTACTTCATTTTTTAAGATTCTATTTCAAAATATAATATCTCCCAATGCCCCTTAATCCTGGATAATAATTCAGGAATTACCCAATCTACAAATTAATTTTAGTCAGAATTTTAATTTATTAAACAATGAAAAATAAAGGATTTATAGTAACACTAACTGTTATTATCACAGTATTATGCGTGTATTATTTATCATTTACATTTGTTTCCCGTGGCATTCAAAAGGATGCTATTGAATATGCAACAGATGCTGATGGTAATCTCAACTTTTACAAGAAACAATCTTATTTGGACTCAGTCTGGAATGAGCCTGTTTACAATCTCTTAGGAATAGAATATACCTATAAAGATGTAAAAGATACGGAGTTGAGTTTAGGACTTGACTTGCAGGGAGGTATGCATGTAACCCTGGAAGTTTCCCCGGTTGATATTATAAAGGGATTAAGTGGGAACAGTGAGAATCCGGAATTTCTGCAAGCTTTACAGCAGGCAGAAGAAAAGCAACGAAATAGCCAGCAATCATTTACTGATCTATTCTATCAGTCCTTCAAGGAAATATCTCCCAATGGCAGGTTAAGTTCAATATTTGCTAACGCAGCCAACCGCGGCCGTATTAGCCTGGAAACACCGGATGAGGACATTATTCAGATCATCTCTGATGAAGTAAGCGATGCGATTGACAGGTCTTTTGAGATCCTGCGTACAAGGGTTGACCGCTTTGGAACATCACAACCTAATATCCAGAAACTCCCTGGAACGGGCCGGATACAGGTTGAGCTACCTGGGGTTGATAACCGGGAACGTGTCAGAAAGCTTTTATCCGGTGTGGCAAAACTAGAGTTTTGGGAAGTATATGAATTACAGGAGATCGGCAATACCCTGACAGCCATTAATAGTAAAGTTGTTGAGGAGAGTAAAATTGAGGCTGTTGATTTGGGTTCACAAGATATTTCAGATAACAATGCTGCTGGACAAAGTGATGAAGATGCTTTGAGTTCATTATTAGGAGATGATCAACCCGGTGTTGATTCTGCAACGGAAGACTTGGCAGCCCAACTTGCCGGAGATTCAACAAGTGTTGATTCCTTAGAAAGTGCTTTATCATCCCCTCTTTTCAGCCTTAGACAAGCTCCATATTATAACCTCTTTTACAATGTAAAGGACACTTCCAAGATCAACAGACTGCTGGCCAGACCTGAGATTAAAGCTTTGATCCCAAATAACATGAAGTATTACTGGAAGAATAAACCTATGGAAGGTGAAGGAAGCCAGGAAGTTCTGGAACTTTTCTTTGTTAAAATAAGAAGAGGAGGATTACCACCTTTAACTGGGGAAGTAATTACAGATGCAAGACCTGACTTCGATGAGACAGGTAGTCCAAGTGTTTCTATGCAAATGAATGCCACAGGTGCAAAAGTATGGAAACGATTAACTGGCGAGAACCTGAACAGAAGGATAGCCATTGTACTTGATGGATATGTTTACTCTGCGCCTAATGTGATTACTGAGATTCCAAATGGAAACTCACAGATTACTGGAAGTTTTACAATTGAAGAATCTAAAGACCTCGCGAATATTCTTAAAGCTGGTAAATTGCCGGCCCCTACAAGAATTGTAGAAGAAGCTGTAATAGGTCCGACACTTGGAAAAGAAGCTCAAAAACAAGGTGTCATTTCTATAGTTGCCGGTTTGGCTATTGTTGTCCTTTTTATGATAGCCTACTATTCCAAGGGTGGATTTGTAGCCAATATTGCATTGGTATTCAATATCTTCTTTATTTTGGGGATTCTGGCGCAGTTAAATGCCGCTCTGACACTTCCCGGTATCGCAGGTATAGTGTTAACAATAGGTATGTCTATTGATGCCAATGTGCTGATTTTTGAGAGGATAAGAGAAGAATTGAGAAGTGGATCTACCTTGTTAAATGCCATTTCAACAGGATATAGTAAGGCTTATAGTTCAATTATAGATGCAAACGTAACCACTTTCTTAATCGGGGTCATTATGTATGCTTTAGGACAAGGGCCAATAAAGGGATTTGCCACTACACTTATGATAGGTATTGCATCATCATTCTTCTCAGCCGTCTTTATAACCAGGGTGGTTATAACATGGATGACTAAAAATGGAGATAAAAGTAAGATATCTTTTAACACTTTCTGGTCCAAAGATCTATTGTCTAAACTCAATATTGACTTCATGTCCAAACGACGAATTGCCTATGTATTTTCAACGATCTTCATATCTATTGGAATTGTATTAATCATTATGCAGGGAGGATTAAATCTGGGTGTTGATTTCACAGGAGGCCGTTCTTATGTTGTAGCATTTCAAAAACCAGTACCTGCATCAGAACTTAAGACTTCCATACAGTCCGAATTCGAAAATACCGGAACAGAAGTGAAATGGTATGGATCAAGCAATGTAGTTAAGATTACAACCAGTTACCTTGTTGATGATGAATCTGCAGAAGCTGATTCATTGGTTGAATCCGCTATGGTAAATGGGGTTTCTGGATTCACGGGAATGTCCCTGGTATCGGATGAGGAGAAAATGAACGATGAGTCTTTCATGATCGCAGGATCTTCAAAAGTTGGAGCTACCATTGCTGATGATATCAAAACCGCCTCAATGGAATCGGTGATCTTTTCTTTAATTGTAATCTTTCTTTACATACTGATCAGATTCCGGAAATGGCAATTTGGACTTGGTGCTGTTGTGGCATTGTTTCATGATACGTTATTTGTTCTTTCCGCTTTTGCTTTAGCCCGATTGTTTGGTAAAACTTTTGAGGTCGATCAGGTATTTATTGCGGCTATGTTAACCATTATCGGTTACTCAATTAACGACACAGTGGTTGTTTTTGACCGCGTAAGAGAAAATATGCAATTAAAGCCTGGGACTCCGCTTTATAAAGTTTTTAATGAAGCAATCAACAGCACAGTAAGTAGAACCTTAATTACATCTTTAACTACATTAATTGTGGTTCTGATATTGTTGATCTTTGGAGGAGAAGTTTTAAGAGGATTTTCTTTTGCATTAATGATTGGTATACTAATTGGTACCTATTCCTCAATTTTCGTTGCAACTCCGGTTGTGCTTGATTTGGATAAAAAACAAAAACTGGCTAAAGCCAAGATATAAGACATATCATCTATAATCCCGAATCAGCCTGGTTTAATAGCAGGCTGACGGGATTTTTTATAATGAAAGAAGACCATTCCTTATATTTCTTTGCTATAATTCCCCCTGAAAAAGTTCAAGCTTCAGTAACCGAAATAAAAGAGAATTTTAAGGATCGATATAATGCAAAACATGCATTAAAATCACCACCTCATATAACTTTGATACCTCCATTTGAATATAAGTATTCTGTAGAGAAAAGATTAATAGAGAATTTGGAGTTATTTTCATCTGAGGAATCCAGCTTTACTCAAAAACTTGAAAATTTTGGAACATTTCCACCCAAGGTAATCTACATAAGGGTCGTAAAATCGGATCATCTCTTTAACATGTATAGGAGGTTTGGGAAATTCATGGCGAAAAATCTGGGATTAAAAAGTATCTTCCATGATTTTAGGAAGTTTAAACCGCATATGACGGTCGCTTTCAGGGATTTGACAAAGAAAAATTTTTATCTGGCAAAATCAGAATATGAAGAGAAGCAAATTTCTTTTATTTATGAAGTCGAAAGCATCAATCTATTAAAGCATAATGGGAAATTCTGGGATATAGTTCATGAATCGTATTTTAAGCAATAAAATTGTTATCCGAAAATAATTATAAACCTTAATATTATTCTTAAATTAAAAATGCATTTGTTTCTCATAAATATTGAGAAGAAATAAGTAAAAAGCAATGTCAACCTTTATTTTATATTTTAGATTGGGATACAGACATGTTCTGGATATATATGGTGTAGATCATATGCTTTTCATTATTGTCATAATGTCGGTTTTCTTGTTAAGAGATTGGCGAAGAGCTTTGGTTCTTTTTTTATTCTATGTCCTTGGCAGTTCATTGTCTTTGTCTCTGGCTGTAAATAAAATTGTCCGGGTAGACATAAATATCATTGATTATTTAATTCCTGTAACATTGCTGGTGGCGGCTGTGATCAATATATTCAAAAAGCCTGAATCCTATACACCCCGCTCCATTTTTCGGTTTGCAATATTACTTTTATTCGGATTAATACACGGATTTGGATTTGCGGATTATCTTATGGATATTTTGGGTACTGACATGAATCTGGCCATTCCTATTTTAGGATTTAATCTCGGTATTGAGTTGGGGTTGCTTTTTGTGGCATTCGTCTTTTTAATTATATCCTGGGTATTTGTAAATAACCTGGGAATAAGTCGAAGGGATTGGCGGCTTGTGATTAGTTCCGGAATTGCCGGAATCGCTTTAACATTAATGTTTGAATCCAGGTATTGGTTATAACTATTTTTGTGCCGATCTTTTTATTTTAAGAAAACTTTATTCACCAGAGAAGTACTAAATCCCGAAAGACGCCACTTTAATTTACTCCAAATCTTATTTTAAAGCAGTTTAGTAGGCCCAAAAAGATTATCTTTGCACAAAAATTTTTGATAGTATAAACTAATAATAAAATGAGAAAAAATATTGTAGCTGGTAACTGGAAGATGAATAAAACTCTTGAAGAAGGTAGTTCTCTTGCCTCTGAAATAGTAAATATAGTCGCAAACGAAGTTCAGGATGATACTATTGTTATTCTAAATCCACCATATATCCATCTAAACAGTGTAAATCACCTTGTAAAAGATGCAAAGCAAGTGTTTCTTGGTGCTCAGAATTGTAATGAAAACACTTCAGGCGCGTATACTGGTGAGGTATCTGTCGATATGTTAAAATCAGTTGGAGTTGAATATGTGATCCTGGGTCATAGTGAAAGAAGGGAGTATTTTAATGAATCTAATGAGTTATTAGCTAAAAAGGTAAATATTGTATTGGAAAATGGACTCATTCCAATATTCTGTTGTGGTGAATCCTTAAAGATTAGAGAAGCAGGAACACACGTCGATTATGTTTGTGGTCAGCTTACAGATAGTCTCTTTCATCTCTCCCCAGAAGACTTTGAAAAAGTTGTTATTGCCTATGAACCAATATGGGCAATTGGGACGGGAGTGACAGCATCCTCAGATCAGGCGCAAGAAATGCATGCAGATCTTAGGAGGCACCTTGCAAGCAAGTATGGCGATGCCATAGCAAATGATACAACAATCCTTTATGGAGGAAGTTGTAAACCGGATAATGCAAAAGAATTATTTGCTAATCCTGATGTTGACGGAGGATTAATAGGTGGTGCTTCATTGAAGTCAAGAGATTTTGTTGAAATAGTAAAGTCATTTTAAATTAATTGCTGTTTCCTAATCTAATTGATTTTCAGGCATAATTTATGTACTAAATCAATGGATTGAGAAACAGTTTTTTTATGTTTTATTCTGTATTTATATCAATATTACTACTAATAGGGTGGCTTGGGATACCCAATAACCAAACAATTGACTTTTGTGAATTAAAAGGAACAGTATATATTGAAGAGTATCCAGATCAGGCAAATTTTTTTATATATGAAGAGGATTCGGAGGCATTTTCGGATCTTTTGATTTTTGAGACTGATAATGCTCTATTTGCAACCGAACCAGGGGTCTGGTATTTTACCGACCAGAAAGGTTTTGCCGACTTTTCAGTATACTTTGTTGACTCTAAAGGTCATGCCGACTTTACGGTTTATTTTACATCTTTCGAATCTTTTGCAGGTTGTAACAACTGATGCCTCAATTATTTAAAGTATTATCATTTGTATGTGACGAAATCACAACTGATATTCTGGTTGCAGAATTATCTAATAATGGATTTGATTCATTTCTTATTACAGACAATGGGTTTGAGGCTTCTGTTTCTTTAAATGATTTCAACGAGGAACTCCTAATTGAAGTTATAAACTCCTATTCCTTCCTGGGCCCTGTCACATACAGTAGTGAAGTAATCCAGGAAAAAAACTGGAATGTTGAATGGGAGAAAAATTTCCGGCCCATAATAGTCAATGACCAGTGTGTGGTAAGGGCTTCCTTTCATAAGTTGGATAAAATATATCCTATTGAATTGATTATAAATCCGAAGATGGCTTTTGGAACCGGGCACCACGAAACCACCTATTTGATGATTCAAAATCAATTGAATACGGATCATAAAAACAAATGCGTTCTTGATGCCGGTTGTGGTACAGGTATCCTCTCCATCCTCGCAGAAAAGTTAGGGGCTGAAAAAATTACTGGATTTGATGTTGATCATTGGGCATTTGAGAATGCATTAGAGAACGTCAGCTTAAATTATTGCAACAAAATTGAAATAATAGAAGGGAAAATAGAAAAAATATCAAAACAGTTTACTTATGATATTATACTTGCCAACATTAACCTCAATGTCATTATTGAAGAGTTGAAATCCTATTATGAGATTTTATCTCCAGGAGGTTTATTGATCTTGAGTGGTTTCTTATTAAGCGATCAGGAAGCTGTCATAGAGTGCACAAAATCTCTAGACCTTATACTTGTAGAGAAGAATTTCAGAAATAAATGGTTATCAGTAATCGTTAAAAAGACCAGTAATTAATTTCAAATAAATTTGTAAGATTTTGATCCTGTTTCGTTATACTTATATGAATTCCTATTAATATAGGTGTAAGCAGTCGTGCGAAATTGATACATTGAAGTGGTATTATAAAATATCGATTCTAATAATTCTCTGTGTTTTTGGCCTTAGTGCCAAGTCACAGGTACCAGACTCTATCCCGGTTCGTGAGGATATTGTTGGGGAAATAATTATTGATATATACAGGACAAAAGTTAATTCAGCCATTGAAAAAGTGAATGAATTTACTTCTGATTGGGATGGAGGCGGATTTTCTTCTTCACAAAAACAAAAAATTGAAAGTATTTACGGGCATTTTAAGAACCGAAATATACCTGCCAATCCCAATTTAATCAATTTCATCAAGATGGTTTCCCTTGCTGGATCAAATGAACTTATCCAATTAAGTGCAATGGATGAAATATTGAATATGACGGATAAGGTAATGGAAAACGAATCCGGTGTTAGAATCAATAAATTCTATCAGAATTTAAATACATTTCTTAAACTAGGTGCAATCCATTATTCGAACGGGTATAAATTATTAGTTGAAAATATTGATATAACTTTTGTCTATGTCGAATCTTCTGAACCCGTTTTCGAGGAAGTATTAGAGGAAGAAGTTATTGAAGAATATTCCGAAGAAGAGGGTATTGATGACTGGGAAATAAATGAAGCCAGCGATGATAATTGGGCGGATGACTGGGATTCAAATGGCAACTCCGGAGATAATTGATGCAAATGATTGGGATTCAAGTGATAACTTGGATGCGTCGAATGATGCCAACGGAGATATAGCAGATGATTGGACTGATTCAGGAAAGGATGATTGGGGAGGCCAATCAGATGAAATTACTTTGGAGGATAAAATGCTGACCATTGATGCAATAGTTGAAACTACTTTACCTCCTGAAGAAGGTCCAATAATAAGGTTTAAAAATGCAGATCTTGTATTCCTGACAAATTACGATTCCATCAAACTTCAATCTTCAAATGGATCATTATTGCTTTCCGACGATCTGTTTCTGGGTGAGGGGGGTACATTTAACTGGAGTTCAACAGGTTTAAACAGCAAGGATGTTTATTGTAATCTGAAAAATTATATAATTGACATAAACTATCCTGAATTTAAATCACCCAAATCGAACATGTATTATGAGGGAAAAATCGTGGATCCAGTTGAAGGAACTTTTGAATATAAAAGTTTAAAACGCAGACCGGGGAAACGTTCTGATTTTCCAAAATTTACATCCTACAGAAGTGATATTCCGGTATATTTTGAAGGGGATAAAAATGTGACTTATAAAGGCGGATTTTCGATGAGAGGAAATCATATATGGGGAAAATCATTTTTGGATGACAATTCAGTTTTTGAAGGCCAGGATGAATTTGGAATACTCTTTAGAGCTATATCAAAGAATTTCCAATTGGGGGATACTTTGATAAGTGCTACTAATGCAAAATTTACAATTTATCAGGGAACAGATTCAGTTTATCATCCGAGTGTAAAATTAGATTATAATCCCTATAACAGACATTTGTTAGTTTTCAGGGATAATGGCCCATATCGGATCACCCCATATAGTTCCACTTTTTTTAAGATCGACATAACAGCCGACATGATAAGTTGGGACCTGGATGAGGATACCCTGGATATTTCCATCGCCAGCGCTAAGAATATCATACCGGCTTATTTCGAATCGAAAGAATATTTTAATAAAGAAGACCTGTCAAGTCTTTCCGGCATTTATGATTTTAATCCATTGATGATGGCGGTATTTTATGCCCGAAAAACCAGGAAGAAAGAATTTTATGCTATTGATATGGCTCAGGCGATGAAACAAAATGAAAAAGCTGTGAGCGCAGCAATGGTTGGACTAATGCAAAATGATTTTATTAATTATAATCAGAATACAGGATTTGTTCAAGTGAAGGATAAAGCCTTTCATTATGTGGATGCTAACCGTTATAAAACGGACTTCGATGACATGAAAATGAAATCGGTGTCTCCCTCACTACCCAATGCTACCTTAAATCTCGAAGATAATTCTCTTACTATCCGTGGCATTGAAAAATTCTTTATCAGTGAGATCCTGGATGTATTTATCATTCCGGAAAATAATGAGATTACTTTAAAAAATAATAGAGACCTTGATTTTAATGGGCAGCTATTTGCGGGAAATTTTGAATTTATTGGTCGTGATTTTCTTTTTGATTATGACAGTTTCCTGGTAGATCTGAATTTCATTGATTCCATCAGGTTTTATATCGAAGATCCTGAAACTGGATTAAGAAGAAGAGTAGGAAACAAACTGGTATCGGCTGACTCCTCGGCTGATGAAGCCCTTGCCGGTCTTAGTGAGGATTTACAGCAATCTACCGGGAGACTTTATATCAATCGGCCGGAAAACAAATCCGGACAGAGGCACTATCCCGGCTATCCAAAATTTCAGGCGGATAAAGGAGCTATTGTTTATTTTAATAGCCCGAGTATCCTTAATGGAGCTTATGATGAATCGATATATTTTATAATTCCACCCTTCGAGATCGATAGCCTGAGCGATAGTGATCCGGCGGCTATTGGATTCAACGGTACTTTCGTAGCTGAAGGAATTTTACCCCCCTTCGAGGAAACATTGCATATACGCGACGATAATACCCTCGGATTTGAGCACAATATCGCTCCTGAAGGATATGAACTTTATGGAGGATCTGGAAGGATCTATAATAAACTAACGATAAATCGACAGGGTTTAAAATCTGAGGGATCTATTAAATATATGTCTACTTCTATGAACTCAGATAATTTTACTTTTTATCTGGACTCTTTAACAGGTGATGCTAGTGCATTTAACGTTGAGAAAGGCGAGTTCGACGGAGGTAGCTTTCCGGATGTACAAGTCGACAGTGTAAGGCTTAAATGGTTGCCATTAAAAGACAGCATGTATGTATGGAACCAGAATCTGCCTTTCACATTATACGACAATACTGCGACCCTAAATGGTTTGTTTACTGTAAGTGCCACCGGAGGATTTGGTAAAGGCACGCTGTTGACCCGGGGCGCCGAAGCAATTTCAGATGAGTTCTCATTTAATGAAACCAGGTTTGGGGCCAGAAATGCTAAATTTACTATTAATTCTGATAATCCGGAGAAACCAGCGCTGGCTGGCGATGATATAAAACTGGATTTTAACCTGGTTAACAATTATGCGGATATTGGACCTGAAATTGAAGGAGTGGCTGCAATAAATTTCCCATATGCACAATTTAAAACTTCCATTTCAAATGCACGATGGAATATGGATGAAAGAAAAGTAGAAATGCAGAAACCTCCGGAAGTTAACATTGAAAACTCCTATTTCTATTCGACCCGGGAAGATCTGGATTCTCTTGTCTTTAATGCAGCCAATGCTGTTTACGATATAGATAAATTAGAATTACTGGTATCTGGCATTCCTTATATTAATGTAGCTGACGCTAAAATAACACCCGAAAACAATGAAGTCCTGGTACTCGAAAATTCTAAAATAGGAACACTGTATAATACTAATATCGTTATCGATACGCTAAATGAGTATCATCAGCTCTATAATGGTACGATCGATATTATTTCAAGAAATAAGTTTGAGGGGCGTGCAACATACCGTTATGTGAATGCTGTTAATGATACCTTTGCCATCCAGATCGATGAGTTTTACCTTGTTGCGGAAAACAGCAAAAACAGGGATTCTGATTTACATACTCAGGCTACTGGTTACGTTTACGAAGATGATGGTGTAGTCATTTCACCAGGTATGTCCTATAAAGGGGAAGCCATTATGTATGCTCCGGATCCAGCATTTAAATTAGATGGTTATGTCAAATTGCAATATACTACCGGTGATTATGATGACATCTGGATAAAATACCAGAATAGTGGTGAATCTCAGGAAGTTATATTTGACTTTAATAATGCTGTAACTGAGGATGAAACAGAGTTAACTGCCGGACTCTATTATGATGAGGATGACAGGTTGTACTATTCATTTGTAAGTCCAAAACGATCTTTCCTTGATAAAGCATTTTTCGTTCCACATGGTATGCTTTCTTATGATCCGGACTCTACAACATACCGTATTGAAGATTCCCTCAAGATAAGTGGTGACTCATATAACGGAAAGATATTTAACCTGAATGTCAATACAGGAGATATCCAGTTTGAAGGGCCGGTTGATCTTAATATGTTAACGGAGGACCTTGAGGTTACCGGGGCGGCCATAGGTTTCGGGAACATTAATGAAGAAATCTACCAGCTGAATGGATTCTTCACCCTTGATTTTAAGATGCCTTCTCAAGCTATGTCTTTAATCAGTCAGGAAATGATCGAAATTGTTGATGTTCTGGGGCTTGAGATGGCTTACAGTGATGATCCCAATACACTTTATAAAGTATCCGAAATAATTGGTGAACGAGCAACCCTGGAATATGAACAACGATCCCTTCAAGAGTATACAAGTCTATTGTCAATTTCTTCTAAATTATTAAAAACCCTTGTGCTTTCGGATGTAAATCTTAAATGGTCGAAAGAGGATAAGGCCTGGTACAGCGTGGGAAAAATTGGCCTTGGAAATATATTACAGAATGATATCAACGCTTCGGTGGATGGATTTCTTGAAATCAAGAAAAATGATAATGGAGATGTTATAAATCTGTTTTTACAGTTTTCACCAAGGACCTGGTATTTTTTCAATTTCGAGGATAATAGAATGATTACCTCCTCCTCAAATGAAGATTATCTTAACGAGATCGCAGATAAAACAAATGCTTCCAAAGCCAATTTTGGAGAATATTTTTTTCTGGATGGCGAATTGAGCGATGCCTTGAAATTTGTGGATAACTTCCGTCTTACATATTTTAACATAGACGAACCATATGAAATAGAATTTGCTCCTTCTCAGGATATCCTACCTATATTTGAAGAGGATAAAGAAGAGGAAACAGATGATGGATTTACTATTCCGGAAGAAGTGGAAGAGGAAGAGGATGATGATGATGGGTTTTAATTGACTAATATTAAGCCAGCATATATATACTATCGCTGTTTGTTTTATTAATTTCAAAATGGTTTAACTTTATAAAGATAAATCATATTTACATTGAGCCGTTTTATTATTTCCATTAAAGGCATTATTCAGATTATTATAGGTTTTTGCATATTGCTGAATATGCAAGTATATGGCCAAGAGTTGGATACAGCAGCACTAAACCTGGAATTTCAAAAATCAAAACTCTACATTCATAATAATCAGATAGATTCAGCAATAACAAGCCTGTCTAGGTTATCTGATACTGCACAAAAAGAAAAGTATTGGGAACTTATGACAGCTTCAAAAATTCAGCTGGCACGGATTTATGAGGAAAAGGAGGATTTTGACAATACGCTTAAGAATTACATCGAGCTTATAAGAATACTTGATAAAAATGAAGCTTTTGATCAATTGGCTCTTACATACTATTCTTTGGGGGAGGATTATGAAAAGTATAATCTGTATAATAAGGCAATCAGGTTCTTTTCCCTTGCCGGAAGCTATTTTAAAACCAGTGGTAATGTAGATAAACTGGTTGAATCACTTTCCAGACAAAGTGATTTGTATTTAATTATCGAGAATTTTGAGATGGCTGACAGTGCCTTGAATTCAGCAGTTCAAATTCTGAAGAAAAGTGACTCAGGAAAAGATATAATTCCATTTTTACAAAGACAGGTAGAAATTTATAATAACCTGGGAGAATCAGACCAAATGCTGAGAACAAACCTCGAGATCTTGGAAATATATAAACGGCAGAAAGACCACAAATCTGTTATTAAGATACAGAATGATATAGGATTTATCCATGCAGCTAATGGGGAATATAATATGGCAATTTTTCTATTTTTGGAATCACTTGAAGCTAGTTCCCAGTTTGAACTCCCTGATTCTGTGAGGATAAATATCCTTACAAATATTGGGATCGCATATAGTGCACTTGATCAGAATTCGATTTCAGTGGATACACTCTCGAAAGTTGAAGCATACTACCTCGAAAAACAGCAACCAGATAAATTAGCCAGGATCCAGAACCTTATAGCAGAAGTTTATTTGAAACAAGTTAATATATCCAAAGCGCTGGAATATTCAATGAAATCTGTTTATAACGCCGAATCCAGTGGAGATATATCCATTCTCATGGACTGCTATAAAACATTATCTGATATTTATCAGGAGTCGGATGATTTTAAAAATGGCCTTATGTACTTCGGATTATACTCTGATTTGAAAGATTCAATATCCAGGCGTAATATTGCCAGAAATATTGAAATAAACCGTCTGGAACAGAACGCAACTAATAGGGAGAGAAGTATGATCCTCATGGTTATGGATGAAGAGATTGAGGAACTTGCTCTTGAAAACCTTAGAATTGAATCCGAACGGTATCTCAAAGAAATAGAATTATACAAAACTGAAAAGGCCCTGGAAAAGGAGGCTCAAAAGCGAAAACTATTGGCCCTGATATTCATCTTCCTTGCCTTCTTTCTGATTCTTATTGTGTTTGGATATTTCGCCAAGAAAAAGGACAACAAGATTTTAAAACAACAAAAAGAATCCATTCTCAATATCAACCATGAACTTAAATCAAAAAATGAAGCTGTGGAATCCGCACTTGAAAAATTGAGAGTGACTCAAAGTAAACTTGTGGAATCAGAAAAAATGGCCTCTCTGGGACAATTAACTGCAGGAATAGCTCATGAAATAAACAATCCGATAAATTTCATAAGCTCTAATCTAAGTCCCTTAAAGTTAAACATTAAGGAGATCATGGAGATCCTGAATGAATACAGGAAACTGAATGATCCTGAATCGAAACCTTCAAGTCTTAAAAAAGCCAGACAACTGGAGGAAAAATACGATATTGAGTACCTGATAAAAGAACTAAACACAATATTAGATGGTATAAGTGATGGAGCTGAACGTACAAAAGAAATAGTATTGGGACTTAGAAATTTTAGCAGACTCGATAAACACAAACTAATGGAGGTGAAACTATCTGAACTAATTGATTCTTCACTGGTTTTATTAAGAAACCAGTATAAAGACCGAATTGAGATCACCAAATCATATGACCCGGATTTAGTTTATGTGGAATGTTATCCCGGACAATTAAGTCAGGTTCTAATGAACATTTTTAGCAATGCAATTCAGGCTATTGGAGGCCAGGGAACAATATCTGTAAAAACGGAGTTATTTAAAAAAGAAGCAGTAATTATTATTTCAGACACCGGAAAGGGCATTCCACAAGATAAGTTGGACAATATTTTTGATCCATTTTACACAACTAAGGAGGTAGGAGAAGGCACAGGGTTAGGCTTGTCCATTTCTTATGGAATTATTCAGGAACACAATGGAAGAATTGATGTTGAAAGTGTATTGGGAGAAGGTGCCACCTTTAAAATCTCCTTACCTGTCAGGCAGGAAGAATAAATTCACTTCTTATTATCTAAAAGTATTTATCAGTTACGTGATCCTCCCCAAAATATATAATAGGATCAATCAGTTATAATGTGGTCCTAAATATCTATTTTTACAATTAGGATGGATCAAAGATGGATTATAAAAAATACACCGGAAAATGGAAAAGTTGAAAAACTTTCCAATGAAATTAATGTCAATCCGGTATTATCTTCCATATTGATACAAAGAGGTGTTGATACATATAAAAAGGCCAAATATTACTTTCGCCCGTCTCTAAAAAGCCTGCATGATCCTTTTCTTATGGAAGATATGGATCTTGCCATTGAAAGGCTCAACCGTGCAATACACAATGGAGAGAATATTCTGATATATGGGGATTATGATGTAGATGGAACAACATCCGTTGCATTAGTTTTCAGCTATCTCAAGAAAATATATTCAAATGTTCATTATTACATACCTGACCGGGATGGTGAAGGGTATGGAATTTCAAAGAAGGGAATTGAGTGGGCAGATAAAAATAACATTAACCTTATCATCAGTCTGGATTGTGGCATTAAGGCGGTTGAAATGACCAAGCTGGCCAATGTAAAGGGCATTGATCTGATTATTTGTGACCACCATCTTCCTGGACCAACCTTACCTGAAGCATATGCCATTCTTGATCCGAAGAGAAAGGAATGCCGGTATCCTTATAAAGACCTCTCTGGTTGCGGTGTCGGATTTAAATTTCTCCAGGGATTTGCTATATATAATAAACTTGATGATTCTGAATTATTTGAGTATCTGGATTTTCTGGCCGTAAGTATTGCATCTGATATCGTTCCTGTTAATGGGGAAAATCGGATATTCTCTTATTATGGTTTGGAAAAATTGAACAGTAATCCAAGGCCCGGGTTGAAGGCATTGATCGATGTTGCCGGCCTTAGGGGGAAAGTGACAATTTCAGGGATAGTTTTTGGCATTGGACCAAGAATTAATGCAGCAGGTAGAATGACCCATGCCGGTTTGGCTGTTGAGTTGCTGATATCAGATTCATACAAGAAAGCAGAGCATACGGCCCTGAAAATTAACAGCAATAATATCGAACGGAGAAGCTTTGATTCAAATATAACTCAGGAAGCCCTGAAAATGATTGAAAATGACGAAAAGCTTAAAAAAGCAAAGTCAACCGTTTTATTTAAAAGTGACTGGCATAAAGGAGTGATCGGGATCGTAGCATCAAGGTGTATTGATAAATATTACAGGCCAACTATAATACTTACTAAATCAAAAAATAAGGCCACAGGATCTGCCAGGTCAGTAGATGGTTTTGATGTTTATGAAGCCATCGCCCAATGTTCAGATCTTCTGGATCAATATGGAGGACATATGTATGCAGCAGGATTAACCATGGATGTTGATAAAATTGCGTCATTTCAGAAGAGGTTTGAAAAGATAGTTGAAGAAAAGATAACGGATGAACAATTAATACCACATTTAGATATTGATCAGGTAATATCAATTGATTTGGTTACGCCAAAATTCCTTGATATTCTTAAGCAAATGGCCCCTTTTGGCCCTGCAAATTTACAGCCCCTCTTCGTCTCTGAAAATCTATTTGTCACCAACCGCCCGCGAATACTGAAAGAAGATCATTTAAAGTTTTATGTACATCAGGAGGAATCAGACACTGTATTTGAAACAATTGGTTTTGGATTAGCGCCATATTTTGAGTTAATTAACAGTGGTATGCGATTTAAAATGGCCTATGCTATAGAAGAGAACAATTATCTGGATCAAAACTCCATACAATTTATTGCTAAGGATATAAAATTTGACTAATGGGACTTGTATTAAGGGCGGATAACCTGGTTAAAAAATACAAAAGCAGGACTGTCGTAAATAATGTTACCTTGAAGGTAGAGCAAGGAGAGATAGTTGGGCTTCTTGGACCTAATGGAGCGGGCAAAACTACATCTTTTTATATGATCGTCGGCTTGATAAAGCCTTTATCAGGAGAAATTTTTTTGGAAAAAGATAATATTACATCTTTGGCAATGTACAAAAGGGCCAAATTGGGAATTGGTTATCTTGCTCAGGAACCATCAGTTTTCAGATCCCTGACTGTTGAGGAAAATCTGCTGGCCGTACTGGAACTTTCTAAAATGACCAAAAAGGAACAGTATAAAAAAATGGAAGCCTTATTGGATGAATTCAGTCTTAACCATGTTAGAAAAAGCAAAGGAGTGGTTTTATCAGGTGGAGAAAGACGTAGAACAGAAATAGCAAGAGCCCTGGCTGTTGATCCAAAATTTGTGTTATTGGATGAACCTTTTGCCGGTGTTGATCCTATTGCCGTAGAGGAAATTCAATCAATAGTCGCCAGACTGAAACGGAAAAATATTGGCATTCTTATAACTGACCATAACGTAAATGAAACCCTGTCAATAACCGATAGGGCTTATTTAATGTTTGAAGGTAAACTCTTAAAATCAGGTAGTGCAGAAGAACTTGCAGAAGACGAGCAGGTAAGAAGAGTATATCTGGGCAAGCATTTTGAGTTGAAAAGAAAGATTTAGCAGAACTATGGAACTCATCAATTCAATTTTTTCATGGGTGATGCTAAAAAGAATGCATCAAATTGATCTCTTCCTAAAATATCCTATAGAGGTTCAGCAGGAGTTATTTGGAAAACTTATCAGCACAGCAAAAAATACTGTTTTTGGCAAAGAACATGATTTTGAGAATATACAAACCTTGAGTGACTTCAGAAATAAAGTACCCGTAAGAAACTATGAAGTACTCTATCCGTATATTGAAAGATTGCTTAACGGAGAACAACAGATATTATGGCCATCAGAAGTTAACTGGTTTGCCAAATCCTCAGGTACTACCAACAACAGGAGCAAATATATACCTGTAACCAATGAGGCCCTTGAAGACTGTCATTTTAAGGGAGGGAAGGATATGATTTCAATTTATGTGAATAATTATCCTGACTCAAAGATATATGCCGGAAAAGGATTGGTCATTGGGGGTAGCCACCAGATCAACCAGTTTGATAAAAACTCGAAATCTTATTATGGAGATGTATCTGCTGTAATTATCAAAAACCTGCCGTTCTGGTCTCAGATTATGAAAACCCCCCCTACTGATATTGCTCTAATGAGTGATTGGGAGGAGAAAATTGAAAAAATGGCGGAAATTACTTCTGAAGAAAATGTAACAAGCATCTATGGTGTTCCAACCTGGACTGTCGTATTGATTAAAAGGATTCTTGATTTGAAGAAAGCAAAGAATATACTTGATGTTTGGCCCAATCTTCAACTCTTCGTTCATGGGGCTGTTTCCTTTCTTCCGTATAAAAAATTATTTAAAGATTTGATCCCATCGGATGATATGAGGTATATGGAAACATATAATGCCTCAGAAGGCTTTTTCGGCATTCAGGATAAAAAACGATCAGATGAACTATTGCTGATGCTGGACTATGGGATCTTTTATGAGTTCATTCCTTTTGAAGATATCAATAAGGATGACCCTAAAACAATAGGACTCGAGGAAGTGGAAATTGGGAAAAACTATGCTATGGTAATATCCACTAATGCTGGATTATGGCGGTATAAAATTGGGGATACCGTCAGGTTTACGTCAAAATATCCATTCAGGATTAAGATATCTGGCCGTACGAAGCACTTTATCAATGCATTTGGAGAAGAATTGATAATTGAAAATGCAGAACAGGGTATCGCAAACGCCTGTGCTAAAACAGGAGCAATCATTGGGGATTACACAGCAGGACCAAGATATTTCCTAGAAAGTGAAAAGGGGGGGCATGAGTGGATAATTGAATTCAAAAAATTGCCCAATGATCTCAATAAATTTGTTGAAGTCTTAGACAGGACTTTGAGAAGGATCAATAGTGATTATGATGCCAAGAGGTATAAAAATATAGCTCTGAATAAGCCCCTAATTCATGCTGTGAAAGATGGTACGTTTTATTATTGGATGAAAAAAAGAGACAAACTGGGTGGACAAAATAAAGTGCCAAGGCTGGCGAATACCAGGGAATATCTTGAAGATATCTTACCTTTAATCAAATAGTGGATAAAATAGTGAGTCCTTGAAACATACAAGGACTTGATATAGCGCATCTGATATATTAAAAAAAAGAAGTCCTGTAAGAATAAAAAATCCCGCCAGTCTGTTTTGACACAGACATAGACGGGGTCTTTTTTAAAATTCTATCAGATTAGTTTATTTCTCAGCTTCTTCTGCCAGATGTTCCTGATATAATTTCTGTTGAATATCAGGTGGTACAGGTGAATATTCTGAAAATTTAGCTTTAAAACTGGCCCTACCCTGTGTAAGAGATCTTAGCGTAGTTGTATATTTATACATTTCTGCTAAAGGTGTCTTTGCCTTAATTACCTGATAATTGTTAACAGCATCCATTCCCATGATAATGGACCTTCTTGATTGAAGGTCTGTCATAACATCTCCCATAAGGTCTTCAGGTACCATTACCTCAACATCATATATTGGTTCGAGGATCTTCGGATTTGCCTCCACAAAGGCAGCTTTAAAAGCCTGAGCTCCTGCTATTTTAAAAGAAATATCATTTGAGTCAACTGGGTGCATCTTACCGTCATATACAAAAACCCTTACATCGCGCACATAAGATCCTGTTAGAGGGCCTTCTTCCATTTTTTCCATAACCCCTTTTAGTATGGATGGAATAAACCTTTGATCAATGACACCACCTACAATACAATTGTAAAATACCAGCTTTCCTCCACCTTCCAGAGCAATTTCTTCCTTTTTCCTCAGGTTCAAATCGGTTGGCTCTGGTGCCCCTTCATAATAAGGATCAATCCGCATAAATACTTCGCCAAATTGACCTGCTCCACCTGATTGTTTTTTGTGTCGGTAACTTGCATCAGCTCTCTTCTGAATGGTTTCACGATAAGGGATCCTTGGCTTGAATGTTTCAGCTTCTACTCCATAGATCTTCTTAAGTTTCCAGTCTGTAACTGCGAGATGCAATTCTCCCTGGCCTGACCATATCAATTGTTTTAATTCTCGTGAAAATTGGATAATAGAAGTTGGATCTTCCTGGTTTATCTCCCTTAAAGCCTCACTCAATTTCTCTTCATCATTTTTATCAATTGCCCGTATGGCAGTTTGCATTCTAGGTACTGGAAACTCCATGGGTTGGTATTCAACCTTAAATTCTTTAACATGTAAAGTGTTATTGGTATTTGTGTCTTTTAGCTTTACAGTAGCACCAATATCACCAGCAACAAGTTTATCCACGTTGGTCCTATTCTTGCCATCCATTATAAATAACTGATTGATCTTTTCAGAAGTGCTTGTAGTTGTATTATAAAGCTCAGAGCCTATTTTCAATTCTCCCGTACAAACTTTAAAGAAAGTAACCTTACCCAGGTATGGTTCATTAATTGTTTTAAAAACAAAGAGAGAGGTTTTTGCTTTAGGATCGCACTGAATTTCTTTTCCATCAACTGTCTTTTCCGGTTTTCCCTCTAAAGCTGAAGGGGCTACATTATCTATAAAGCCCATCAGACGACCACTACCCATATTTTGTTTTGCCGAAAGGCAGAATATCGGAAATACTTCCTGACGAAGCATACCCATTTTCAATCCTTTTCTTAATTCGTCTTCATCAAGGGAGCCCTTCTCAAAATATAGTTCCATGAGGGCTTCGTCATTTTCAGCAGCTTTCTCAACAAGTTCGTTATGCAATTCCTCTGCCTTATCCTTCTCTTCATCCGGGATTGGTAATTTCTCTGGTTTTCCTCCTCCGGTAGGGAATTTGTAATAGGTCATTTTAAGCAGGTCGATAATGCCATTAAATCCTTCCCCCTGATTAACCGGATA
This sequence comes from uncultured Cytophagales bacterium, assembly GCA_963820995.1. Classification (GTDB taxonomy): domain Bacteria; phylum Bacteroidota; class Bacteroidia; order Cytophagales; family Cyclobacteriaceae; genus JAGTVG01. The sequence continues at coordinate 381,744 of CAWGCL010000004.1, forward strand.
TTGCATTTGTACAACAGCAGAACCAAACCTGCTTTTTATGGACTCAACTGCCAAATCAAAATTTGCTTTTGGATGGTCAAGTTGATTAAGTCCAAATATCACAGGTTTTTCAAATTTTTCTACATAATTCCAGATCAATTCAGTGTTCACCTCAACGCCATACTGAGAATTAATGACCATCAGACATGTATCGGCCACACGAAGGGATGATACAATTTCCCCCATAAAATCATCCAGACCCGGAGTATCTATCAAATTTATTTTATAATCTCTCCATTCACTATGCATAGAAGTGGCATAAACCGAATTTCCACGTTCATGCTCTATCTCATGATAATCGGATACCGTGTTTTTATCTTCTACTGTGCCACGGCGGGTAACCATGCCAGATTCAAATAACATAGTTTCGGCCAGCGTTGTTTTACCTGATTTGGCACTCCCTAGAAGTACTACATTTTTAATGTGCTTGTCATCATAAACTTTCATATCTTTCCATTTTGAGTTAAAAAAATGAGGAGAGCAGGAAGGACTTCCCCATCCCATTAGGGGTGGTAAAAATAGTCCTAAAACGTGAAAAAAGCAAAGCAGAATAATATAAGTGAAGACTCTATATAATCTTCTGATTATCAAGCGATTACATGCGGATTTAAAAAAATTCTTTAAAAGGTTATAAATCCAATAACTAAATTTGAAAACACTGATTAACTGGCAGGTTGAAAATATCCGGATTTAGAATAGTCTGCTTACCTTGTAAAGAATTTTTTCAGATAATTATCTATAAATATAAGGAACCATCCTCCCAGGATAAGTGTGATTAGTAATTTGGAAACATTACCATCAAGAACCAAATATTTACTTATCGTAGGCAATTCAAATTTTGGCAATTGATATCCACCAGATTCCAGACCGGCAGGGATCAGTAGTATGACAATAATAAGGACAAGATAAATGAAGATCATGGATCTTAATCCCCATTTTGATTTAAACGGTTTGGTTTTGAGTTTGGCTTCTTGATTGGTTACACCAAGCTTACCCATTACATTTTCCGTAAAGTCCGGTGATGGATTCTCTATAAACCCATCGTTTACGGTTTTCCGGATAAAGCGATCAATTTTTTCTTCCTTCATAATACGTCTTCCATTTTAATTCCCATAATCTGTGATAAACCATTATAAAGCTTTTTTCTAGCTCTGTGTACCTTTACTTTAATATAATTTGCTTCTAATCCAGTAATACTTGCAACTTCCGCAACAGAGTTTTCCTCAAAATAGTAAAGTGAAATTAGTAAATTTTCTTCCTCACTAAGTTTCTCCATTGCTTTTTTTAATATTTTTTTTCGATCTATTCGGTTAAGACTTTCAAGACCATCAGAAATATGTGAATGATTAACAGAATCAACCACGTTGTCATCCAGATCGTTCTTAAAGATTTTCTTATTCCTTGTTTTGCTTATCGCATTGTTAAATGTTATCCGGTATAACCAGGTCGAAAATTTGCTTTCGTATTTAAATCCTTCAATTGACTTAAAAGCCTTTATAAAACTGTCTTGCGCTACTTCTTCCGCATCTTCCCGGTTCTTTACAATCCGGATACATATATTGAAAACAAAGGCTTTATACTTATCTACAATGAAATTGCAAGCATTATAATCACCACTCTTTATTTTCTCAATAACAATGTTTTCAATCTCAGCCTTCATTCAATTAGTTTGACGAGCAAACAAGTTGTGTGGTTACAATTTATAAAAAAATGTAACCAGGTCATAACTATCCGCGTCCAACCTATACAAAACGAAAAATGTCAAACTTAAAATTATAGAAAAATGGTTGAAATTTTAATTCCAATATCCTTCTTTGCCACTATATTTGGAATCGTCTGGATAGCAGTTAGTGCAAAAAACAAAGAAAGACTTGCCTTAATTGAAAAAGGTCTTGATGCTAGTATTTTTAAACAGGACGGACAATCTCACTGGAGATATGGTGCTTTGAAAATTGGCCTTTTGGCTTTAGGAATAGGGATTGGTTTGGTAATAGCCAATATACTGGATGTGAATGGCATTATGGATGATGAAGTAGCATATTTTGCTATGATATTCATTTTCGGTGGACTGGGCTTGTTGTCCTATTATAAATTGATGGGTAGAATAAAGCCAGAGAAAGAAGATTAGGGATATATTTCCCTGAAGAAATCCCGCTATCGGCGGGATTTTTTGTTTTTTTATACTTTATTAAAACATCCTTTAATCTTTATGGTGATGAAGTATAAAAAAACAATTGTTAAAACCAGTTTAATTCTCTTAGTGATCTTCTTGAACTTGCCTCAAAAGGGAATTTCCCAGGAACTTGGCATGTCATTCTCGTTTTTTTTCCCCCGGAACGGATATTTCTCGAACCCTATTAGCCCTTTTTCTCTTAGAGGTATTGGTGTTCATCCTACCAACTGGTTATCTGTTGAATCCGGATTCTCCCTATACAGAATGTCAGGTATGAATGTAATTAATCTGCCCTTTGAAACAAAAGAGCCATTGATGGGGCCTTTTTTTTCAATCATGGTGCCCCTACAGGCTGTTTTTGAGATACAGGCAGGGAATGTAACCTTAAGAGCAAAAGGAGGAGGATTTGGGTATTATAATTTTGATACAAGAATTAATTATGGTAATATGGACAGGGCCATGAGAGACTTTTATCAACTCGATGTAGTTAACTCGGATCTGAAGTACGATAATAAAATTGGTTTTGGATATTTGGTAGGAGGGGAAATAATATTCTATTTTGCTGACAAATTTGGAATTAATTTTGAAGTAAATTACCTGGCCGGGGGATCGGATCTGAATTACCGGGGATATATGACAGGAGGGACTTCTACTGATACGATCGAAACACAATATGTAGAGTATAAAGATGCCCGACTGGATTTTACCGGTTGGGAAATTACAATTGGGGTTCTTTTTGATACTAAAAGATAATTTACATGAATTTCAGAATAGGTTTTGGATACGATGTGCACCAATTATCTGAAGGGTATGACCTTACCCTTGGAGGCATCAATATCCCTCATACAAAAGGATCAGTAGGACACTCGGATGCTGATGTTTTAATCCATGTGATATGCGACGCCCTTTTAGGCGCGGCCAATTTAAGGGATATTGGTTATCACTTTCCAGATACAGATCCAAAATACAAGAATATTGACAGCAAAAAGCTTCTCATTCAGGTAATAAATCTACTTCAGGAAAAAGGCTATTCTGTTGGGAATATTGATTCAACGGTTTGTCTGCAGGAACCTAAGATTAAATCACTAATACCTGATATGATCAAATGCCTGTCAGAAACCATGAAAATTGAAGAGGAGAATATTTCAGTTAAGGCTACTACAACGGAAAGGATGGGATTTACAGGTAGAGAAGAAGGAATAGAAGCATACGCCGTGGTATTAATCTATAAAAACTGATCAGGAACCGAACATGAAACTTCTGCTGACCAATGACGGTTCACATACATTGATGGTTGAAGAACTGAATGAAACCTATCATTCTCATCATGGGGCAATACAGGAATCCAAACATGTATTTATTAAAAATGGGTTCCGGCATATCCTTGGAAAGCATCCGGGAGAGATTATTCGGATTTTTGAACTGGGCCTGGGGACAGGATTAAATGCCCTCCTTACGGCTTTGGAATCAGAGAAGCTGGCTGTGCAAGTAGAATACACCAGTATTGAACCATTTCCTATCCCTGAGAATATTATTGATCAACTGAATTATCATAAGTTAATAGACAATCCATCTGTAAAAGATTACTTTGATCGTATTCATTCTCTGACCTGGGGTAATTTGAACAACATACATCCATTTTTCAAATTCCGGAAAATTCATTCTACTGTACAAGAGTATTCTTGTGATGAAAAATATTTTCAGCTGGTATATTACGATGCCTTCGCACCGAACAAGCAACCCGAGATGTGGCACAAGGATATTTTACAAAAGGTCTATGATTTTTTAGGAGAGAAATCGATTTTCGTCACGTATTGTGCTCAGGGACAGGTAAAGCGAGATCTTAGATCTTCAGGATTCAGAGTACTTACATTACAGGGCCCTCCCGGGAAAAAAGAAATGATCAGAGGCGAAAAAGATTAATCTTCAATAATAATGTTGAATCTTAAATCAAAGGGATCAAGTGTTTTCTTAATATTATTTATAAATTCAGGATTATTTATTGCGAAGTTTAGAAAGTTATCAGTTCTTTCCTGAAGACTTCCATGGGGGAATAATTTGTCTTTCAGATTTTGAATTTGATTCAAGGCGACTGATTGTTTTTGCTCTTCTGATTTTTTGAATCTTTTACCAATGTTATCAAGACTTTTCATGGCCTTGGTTTTTTCCGCCTGGACAAAACCTTCAAGACTCTGATCTACGGCTTTTGATTTATTTCTTACAGAATCAAATAATTCTTCCATAATCTTCAATTCACTTTCAAGTCCAATGCTATATTCCGCATTGTCTTCAACGTATTTATTTTTCAATTCACTGGCCGACTTAAAAATATCCTCAATCCGGATCATGAGTTTCTGCATCTTTTTAAATAATCCTTTGTTGATGATCAAGGCGAAATTCCGTGGCAAAAGGATTGGGAATTGTGTATCAAAATGATCAAACATATCCTTTAATTGCAGCCAATAAGCGATTTCGGCCGGGCCACCAACGTAAGCAATATTGGGTAATATGATCTCCTGGTAAAGTGGCCTTAATATTACATTTGGACTAAATCTTTCAGGATATGACTCTACTTCCTTCAAAATTTCGTTTTCATTAAACACAATATCGGTATCAATAACCTTATAAATACCTCCTTCTTTAATGATCCGATTTCGCAGATTTCCTGACAGGTAAAAAAGATTTATTGCTCTGGGGTATACCTGGATTTTATAACCCTCTTTTGCCAGATTAGCTGAAGTAGATTCAACCAGGTCGTTTGCATGATGATCTAGCAGGTCATTCCTCAGGAGGTGTTTTATTTGTGATTTAAGAGAGGGATCATCTGCATCTATAACGACCAGGCCATAATCTCCAAAAAGCTCATTTACGTAATACCTAACTGATTCAGCTAGCGTTTTATGTTCAAGATAAGCTCTTTCGAAAATCTCGGATCTTTCCGGAAGGGCATCCAGAACGTTTTTCAGGGTTTGAGGCACCATTCGTCCAACAGGACCCGTTTGTTCTGTTTCCCATGTGTATTTTTTCCCAAATAATGAAAAGGATCTGATTTCATCGATATCATGATCTTCAGAAGCCATCCAGTAAACCGGAACAAAATGTTGGTTAGGATAATCTCTGTTTAGTATTTCACAAGCGTTTACTACCGTAAGTATTTTATATATAAAATATAAAGGGCCGGTAAATATATTCAACTGGTGACCAGTAGTAATTGTGTATGTATTATTGTCTTTTAACTTGGAAATATTTGAAGCTGTTGCCTGGCTTACTCTGAAATCCGAATATTGTCGATTTAAAGTATCATGCAATATCTCTCGATTTGAATCGTTGAACTTCCTTTTTTCAATTTTTGCTTTAAAAGATCTCTTATTAGAGGGTAGATCATAAAAAGGTTTTAAAGAAGGATCCTGGTTTATATAATCTATAAATATATTTGAAAAAGTATTTGTTTCCTTAAAATTTATTTGTTCGCAGTGCATTTTATAAGGATTTAGAATGTTGAATTATTCACAGGATCGCCGATCAGGTCAAATGGCAGGGCGTCATTTATTTTGATATTAGCAAAATCACCCAAACGCAAGTAGTTTTTTGATGCATTGATTATTACTTCATTATCCACCTCAGGTGAATCAAATTCTGTTCTACCGATATAATAGTTATTTTCTTTGCGGTCGATCAATACTTTTAATGAGTAGCCGATTAATGAATTATTGAAATCCTGGGATATTTCCTCCTGTAGTTGCATAACCAGATCTGCGCGGTTCTTTTTTTCTTTGGCCGAGATCGAGTCATCGAGTTGATAGGAAGCGGTATCTTCTTCATGTGAATATGTAAAAACACCCATTCTTTCAAACTTCATTTTCTCTATAAAATCAAGTAGTTTGTCAAATTCTGTTGGTGTCTCACCCGGATGACCGACCATCATAGTTGTTCGGATTGCAATTCCAGGGACTTTATCTCTAATTTTATTAATTAGCCTCTCGGAGCCCTCCCTGTTAATTCCCCGTTTCATTAATTTTAATACGTTTGAAGATGCATGCTGAAGAGGTATGTCAATGTAATTACATATATTCTCCCTTTCCCTGATAACATTGAGAACATCCTCCGGGAATCCAGATGGAAAAGCATAGTGTAACCTGATCCAGTCTATGCCGTTAACATCGGACAGGTGACTTAAAAGTTCGGCCAGCTTTCTGGATTTATATATGTCAAGCCCATAGTATGTAGAATCCTGGGCAATCAACAAAAGTTCTTTCACTCCATTTTTTGCATGGTTTTCGGCCTCATGCAGCAATTCTTCCATGGGTCTGGAAATATGTTTACCTCTCATAAGAGGAATTGCACAAAAACCACATGGTCTGTCGCAACCTTCTGAGATTTTCATGTAGGCATAATGCTGGGCGGTAGTGGTTAATCTTTCTCCTACCAGTTCCTGTTTATAGTTGGCATTAAACCGTTTCAGCAAGGCAGGAAGTTCCCTGGTTCCAAAGAATGCATCAACCTGAGGAATTTCTTTTTCTAATTCTGATTTATATCTTTCTGAGAGACATCCGGTTATATAAAGTTTTGATATTTCTCCACTTTCTTTGGCATCAGCAAATCTTAAAATGGTATCTATTGACTCCTGTTTTGCATTATTAATGAATCCACAGGTATTAATCACAACAACATCTGGCCTCATTCCATGGGCTTCATGGTATGCATCAATCTTATTGCCTTTTAACTGAGTGATTAGAATTTCTGAGTCAACCAGGTTTTTAGCACACCCCATGGTGATTACATTAACCTTTAGCTTTCTATTTCCTTTTGTCTTCAAACTTAAAAATTGAATTAATGTGTAAAAATAAACAAAAGGGTCATCTGATTGCCTTAATTTAGTTACTTATATATGCATTCAGGTTTTTATTAAATATTTTTGATCCTGAATTTTATACTTGACAGTTATTTGAAATACATTTATAAATTAACTTTCTATTCCTTAATTTGTTTATATGTGCTTGCTGCATGTGAAACAACTGACTGTATTACATTCAATACCAGGTTTGTAATATTGAAATTTCTTGATTCAGCCTCTGGAGATAGTAAAAGTCGGGAATTTGATCTCATTGCGGCACAAGAATCACAAGTGATCTTTTATAGTGATACAAGTTTGAGCACATATTTGTTGCCTGTCAATACTGAAGAAGAACGGACCCTTTTTCTTTTTTTAAATCCTGATCAATCTGTAGATACTTTGGAAGTGAGCTATGACAAATCGGTGAGTCTGATTTCAAAGGATTGCGGATATGATCTTGAATTTAAAAACATTGGTATAATACAAACAACCTTTGATAGTGCTGTATCATTAGAAAATGAACTTAGCAGGTTAAATGAAGAAAATATCAACATATTCTTTTAGTATATTAATTACTTTGCTTAGCTCCGTTTCTGTTTTTGCCCAGAAGGGAACTGTTATGCCATCGGCGGTAAGGATAGGTACTGATCTTGGATATATTGGTGTAAGTCTTTTTGACCCTGACAAACAGCTATTTGAAATAAATGCAGATATTGACCTTTACAAGTTTTTCATAACTGCAGACTTTGGAATGTCGAGTTGGGAGTTTAGCCATCAAAATTTTGCTTATGATAACAATGGTTCTTATTTCAAGGCAGGTATTGACTACAACCTTCTTGCAAGGGATCCTGATTTAAATGTTATTTACTTTGGCTTTAAATATGCTAATAGTTCTTTTGATGAAAATTTTAATTATTCATTAAATGATCCTTTCTTTTATGATTATGCTGAACAGATAAGTAAACCTGGCATGAGTGCCCATTGGTATGAAGCAAATTTTGGCATGAAGATCCGGGTGTGGAAAGATCTATATTTAGGATGGGCAGGTCGTATAAAATTTGCCAAGAAGGTTTCATCAAATGAGTCCTCATTCAATACATATTTTATTCCTGGATACGGCAAGGCCAATTCTGACAGTCAATGGGGCTTCAATTACCAGATCTTTTATCGAATTCCTTTTAGAGAAAAACCTCCCTATAAGCCCAAGAAAATTAAAGAAAAAGTGGACAGGGACACAGAATCTCAACCGATTAATAATCAGCAGAATGAATTTAATTTTAACTGATATCCTAAAAACTTCCTAACAAGATCAGTCGGAGCTGAAAAGGGAATCAACAAATTCATATTTATTAAAAACCTGTAAGTCTTCGACCTTTTCGCCAATTCCAATGTATTTTACAGGGATTTTGAATTCATCAGATATGCCTATTACAACGCCACCCTTAGCAGTGCCATCTAATTTCGTTATAGCAATTGAATTGACATCAGTTGCTTTTGTAAACTCCCGTGCCTGAATAAATGCATTTTGTCCAGTACTACCATCAAGAATTAGCAGAACTTCCTGAGGTGCTTCTGCTATGAATTTCTGGACAACCCGTCTTATTTTGGTTAATTCGTTCATTAAGTTAACCTTGGTATGCAGACGGCCTGCGGTATCGATAATAACTACGTCAGCATCTTTTTCAACACCTTGTTTTACAGCTTCAAAAGCAACCGCTCCTGGATCAGTATTCATTCCATGTGAAACAACATCAACACCTACTCTTTCTCCCCATCTTATTAATTGGTCGACGGCAGCAGCCCGGAACGTATCAGCCGCCCCTAATATCACTTTTTTGCCTTCCCTTTTATATTGGGCAGCTAATTTTCCGATGGTCGTGGTTTTACCTACACCGTTTACCCCAACTACCAGAATTACATAGGGTTTGCTATCCTGTGGGATCTCGAAATCAGTTACATCTTCTGTTTTATTTTCAGATAAAAGCGAAGCTATTTCCTCCTTTAATATTGTATTAAGCTCATCTACATTTAAGTATTTATCCCTTGCTACCCTTTCTTCTATCCGCTTTATAATTTTTATGGTTGTATCTACACCTACATCAGAAGTTATCAAAACTTCTTCTAGTTCATCGAGAACCTCATCATCAACCGTTGATTTTCCAGCTACTGCTTTGCCAATTTTCTGAAAAAAATTGGTTTTTGTTTTTTCAAGTCCCTTGTCAAGGGATTCCTTTTTGTCTTTAGATAGAAAATTAAACAGGGCCATGGAATAGAATTTAACTTGAAAAATAATAAAAAAGTCCCACAGAGCGGGACTACAAACAGATGATATTTAATATTTTTAATTATTTGGAAGAAAGCACTTCCTGTACCATATCAACCGGTACCATTTCTTCCTTAAAAGAGTAAGCCCCTGTTTTTGGAGATCTAACAGTCTTTATAATTTTAGCATATTCTTTACCCTTTTTAAGGGTAGCAACTACTTTCTTTGCCATAATTATTTAATTTCTTTGTGAACAGTATATTTCTTAAGGATCGGATTATATTTTTTTAACTCCAGCCTCTCAGGTGTATTTTTCCTGTTTTTTGTAGTTATATATCTAGATGTACCAGGCATTCCAGAATTTTTATGTTCTGTACATTCTAAAATTACCTGAACTCTGTTACCTTTTTTAGCCATTATTACTATAATTTATTTCAATACAAGAGTACCTTTCTCAGCTGCCTTTTTTAATACAGCGGATAAGCCATTTTTGTTTATGGTTCTAAGGGTAGAGACAGATACTTTTAAAGTAATCCACCGGTCTTCCTCAGCTAAATAAAAGCGTTTCTTTTGCAGATTCGGATAGAATTTACGCTTTGTCTTAATATTAGAGTGTGAAACATTGTTTCCAACCCTAGGCCTTTTTCCTGATACCTGACAAACTTTTGACATCTTCTATAGATTGCTTTTAAATTGGTCTGCAAAGGTGAGTCTTTTTTTATAAAAATCAAAACAATTAAAAATATAAATAGTATATCTCAAAATACAAAAAATGTTTGATTCCAAGCCTATTTCTTATTTTCAAAACCTTAAATCCTAGTAATGATTTTCTTAATTTTGCTATATTTTTAAATTAGCGCTTACATTTATCACTAAAAAGTGTTGACAATGGAAAAAAGTATTAAATCAAGCCTTGAAGGGATCCATCTTGAAAATGAATATGGTGCCCATAATTATCATCCGATACCCGTAGTCATATCCAGAGGAGAAGGCGTATATGTATGGGATGTCGAAGGAAATCGATATTATGATTTTTTGTCATCATACAGCGCTGTAAATCAAGGACATTGTCATCCAAAGATCGTTGATACACTTATACGTCAGGCCAGGAAACTTACGCTAACTTCCCGGGCATTTTACAATGATGTGCTGGGAATATACGAGAAGTATGTCACAGAATACTTTGGTTATGAAAGGGTATTGCCCATGAACACCGGTGCGGAGGCGGTAGAGACAGCCATAAAGATCTGTAGAAAGTGGGGATATGATAAAAAAGGGATTAAGGAAGATCATGCGAGTATTATAGTCTGTGACAATAACTTTCATGGTAGAACCACCACTATCATTTCTTTTTCAAATGATCCTGAAGCCCACAATCATTTCGGTCCATACACGCCGGGTTTTAAGCGTATCCCATATAACAGTTTAGAATCACTTAAGGAAGTGATAGAGGACGAATCAGTTGCGGGATTTCTTGTGGAGCCCGTTCAGGGAGAAGCAGGGGTGATTGTTCCCTCCCATGATTATATTAGGGAGACATACAGGCTATGCAAGGAGAATAATGTTTTATTTATTGCTGATGAAATTCAAACCGGATTGGCCAGAACCGGCAGTTTGCTGGCTATGTGTGGAAATTGTACTTGTAAAGGAGATTGCGAGAGGCAAGAGACCTATCTGAAACCGGATATTCTCATACTTGGGAAGGCCCTTTCCGGTGGAATGTACCCTGTATCTGCTGTACTTGCTGATAAGGAAATAATGGATGTTATCAAGCCTGGTCAACATGGCTCCACCTATGGGGGTAATCCGCTTGGGAGCATGGTGGCCATAGAGGCTCTTAAAATTCTCAGAGAAGAAAAGCTAGCTCAAAATGCCAGAAAACTTGGTGATCTCTTCAGAGAGAAGATGAATGCACTTATAGAAAAAAGCGACCTGGTGAAATTGGTTCGGGGTCGTGGGCTGTTAAATGCAATTGAAATAGATGACGCCCCAGAAAGTGAAACCGCATGGAATATATGCCTTAAGCTTAAAGATAATGGTTTACTGGCAAAACCAACCCATGGGAATATCATACGGTTTGCCCCTCCTCTGGTTATGACTGAAGAGCAATTATTTGAATGTTGTGATATCATTGAAAAGACGATCTTAACTTATTAAATTGTTGAAATATTTTTTATTAGCTTTCGTTGAGTAAGTGGATATGAAGAGGTATTTGCCATATTATTGTTTGTTATTTCTGTTGTTCGGGAACAACTTACTTTTTGCACAGGAAAGGCAGACTGAAGCAGAACCTATTGAGTTCATTATTGAGCGATCTCAACCCCTGACTATTGACTTAGAAGAGGAAGATGAGGATGAAGACCCAAGAAAAAAGAAAAAAGCTAAGAAAAACGTATTCTACGGAATTAAAACCAAAAAAGGTTATACCCGTGTGGGATATGGGGATAATACAACCGTAGAGATTTTCCACTATTTAAAGGAATGGGTAGAGCCGGACAGCTATGTTCCTGATATTTACTGGTTTGATTTTCGCAGAAAGAAAATTCGTAATACCGGAACCATCGATAAAAAATATGGAAGGATTCTGCATGGCCCTTATACAAAAATTCGTGGTGGTCAGTTGATAGAGGAAGGTATTTATTATGTTGGGACAAAGCATGGAAGATGGATAAAGCTTGATAAAAATGATCTGCTCGTTGAAAAGAGAAAATTTTATAGGGGTTGGCCGAAAGAATCATTGGTCAAGTTTTATGATGATGATCGAAAGAAACTAAAGGAAGTAATTCCGGTAATATATGGAGAAGTTGAAGGGGATTATTATTTTTTCCACGAAAATGGCGAAGTAGCGGTAAAGGGCCAATTTAAATATGGAGAGAAAATTGGGCGATGGACTGAGTATTTTGATATAAAACTGCGTGCCAAAAAGCAGATTCAATATAAAAGTGACCCTTATGAGGAACGCTTTAACCCATTTGTTTTCAGGGAATGGAATAGAAGGGGGCAACTATTGTATCAAAATGACAAGAACACTAAAAACTAAAGTCATATCAATTCGAGAAACTAGGTGCTAAAGATCGATTAATTCTATCTCAAACACCTTCTCGATATTTCGTTTTAGTTTTTCCTCTACATTTGAGATATCAACATTGCAATTTAATTCTTTCGATAAAGAAGTGACTGCCTTATCATCAATACCACAGGGGACAATATAATTAAAGTAATCAAGGTCAGTATTAACATTCAAGGCGAATCCATGCATGGTTACCCATCGGCTGGTTTTTACACCTATCGCACATATTTTTCTTGCCTTTGCATTATTATCGATATCAAGCCATACCCCGGTTAGTCCGGGTATTCTTCCACCATTGATTCCAAATTCCTGTAAGGTAAGGATAATCGCTTCTTCAAGAAAACGAAGATATTTGTGTATGTCTGTTGTAAAATTATCCAGGTCAATTATAGGATACCCAACAATCTGTCCTGGTCCATGATAGGTAATATCTCCCCCTCTGTTTATGTGATAGAAGGATGCTCCTCTTTTTTTTAGTTCACTTTCATTTATAAGCAGGTTGTTGGAGTCTCCGCTTTTTCCTAACGTGTAGACATGAGGATGTTGACATAACAGGAGATAATTTGGTGTTAAGGATCTATCGTTATATTGCCTCTCCCGGTTCTGAAGCTTCTCCTGGATTATTTCATTAAATATTTTCTCCTGGTAGTCCCAGGCTTCTTTGTAATCAATCAGGCCTAAATTTTGATAATAGACTTTATTGTTTTTTTTATACTTCAAGTTAGCCTTTCGTAATATAGGTTTCCAATAATTTAATTTGATGGTTGGGAATCAAAGAATATTGATTTAATTCAGAAGGCATTAATAGTACCTCACCCATACCAATACGTGTTCTGGTATCATTGTGCTCAATATGGCCTTCACCTTCAATACAAATGTATATTACAAATGAATCCAGGCTTTTTATATCCCGATATATTTTTGAATTGAGTGTTAATTTATTAGTGGTGAAATAAGTAGATTTAACAATCTCGATGGGTTGATCTATTTTATCTTCATAATAAGTTTTATACTCAGGATAAAATTTATAATCAATAGCATCCAAGGCCTCATCAATATGTAATTCCCGAGTATTCCCTTCCTTATCTTTTCGATCAAAATCGTAAATTCTATAGGTAACATCGGATGATTGCTGAATTTCTGCAAGTAACAAACCTTTGCCGATCGTATGAATCCGACCCGCAGGAATAAAAAATACATCCCCTTCTTCTACCTTTTCTTTATTTAATACCTTCATTAAGGTGCCATTTTTGAAATTTTTCAAATAGGCGTTCTTATCCATTTTTTGATTGAATCCGGCAATCAGTTCAGCATTTTCGTCAGCCTGGATAATATACCACATTTCTGTTTTACCAAAGGACTGATGTCGTTCCCAGGCTAAATCATCGTCTGGATGCACCTGAACAGAAAGATCGTCATTAGCATCTATAAATTTTATCAAAAGTGGAAAATCACTCTCAAATTTTTCGTACACATTTTCGCCCATCAGTTGCCCCTTGAAATCTTTTATTATCTGATTAAGGCTTTGTCCGGAAAGATGACCATTTTTAATTATTGATCCATTGTTTCGAACTCCAGAAATTTCCCAGGATTCGCCACAATTATCAAGCGGTGAGAAATCCTTTTTTAAGATACTTTGTATCTTTTTACCTCCCCAGATCTTATCTTTAAAAATGGGATGGAACTTTAAAGGATATAGCATAATGACTAGATTTAGTTCAATTGAGCAAAAATAAGGAAATAGGAAGAAAGGGAGAGTCTCTTGCCGTTGAATATTTGATAAACAAGGGATATATTATTTTGGAAAGGAATTTCAAGCACGGACGCCTTGAAATTGATATTATCTCTAAAATTGATGATGTCATAGTTTTCATTGAAGTAAAAACGAGACAATCGAAAAGATTTGGTTATCCAGAAGAAGCTGTTGATGGAAGAAAATCTGATCATATTCTTTCATGTGCTGACCATTACATCTATCAAAACCAGTGGACAGGAGATATAAGGTTTGATATTATTTCAATTTTCCTGAAACCGGAAATTTCAATTGAACACATTGAAGATGCATTTTATTGAAAACTCCTGCCAGGGATTAAACAGGTACTGACCAGAAGAAAATAAGCCATGTTATGATTAATACCGGCACCAATATTGGAATTGAATACTTCAAAATATATCCGAAGAAAGATGGCATGTCAATTCCAATTTGTTCAGCAATTGATTTTACCATGAAGTTAGGACCATTTCCTATATATGAAAATGCACCAAAGAACACAGCCCCGATTGAAATCGCTTTAAGATCAATAACTGAATTATAGAAAACGCCTCCATCGGCATATTTAATGACATCTGCGACTAAACCAATATCTGCACCTCTTGCTGACATTCCAGCAGCCAGAAAATTAAGATAGGTTGGTGCATTGTCAAGAAATCCAGATAAAGTTCCTGTTCCCCAGTATAAAACATTGTGCGTTATCAGAGCCTGTCCTGCGTCGGATCTTGCAAAGATGCTGACCAGTTCGAGTGCAGGCATCATAGTTCCAAAGATACCTATGAATAGAAATGCTACTTCTCTAATGGGTTCAATGCTGAATTCATTCTCTGCAAGTATCTTTTTATCTGCCAGACGGAAGGAAAGAAATGCAGCGGTTAGCATTATTATTTCCCTCAAAAATGAAATTTTCTGACCATGATAATTTATCCCGGGTACCCAGTCGAAAACATTTGGATCAATAAATACAGCTATTACGATAATGCCTAGCCATAGAAAATTTTTGGATCCTATTAATGAAATTTTATTTGTAAAACTTTCCTGAGTTTCATCCTTGTCAGCTTTTTTATTTCGCATATCAACTATGAAGAACATCAGTGCTAGTAAAAGAACCCCAACTACCCAGGGAAGGAAGTTATGGGTTAAAGTCCAGAAAAAAGGAATACCCTTGAGAAATCCTAGAAAGAGTGGAGGATCCCCAATCGGTGTTAGTGAACCACCTACATTACTGACAATAAAAATAAAGAATACGATATGATATGCTTTTATACGCCCTTTGTTTAGGCGAATAAAAGGTCTGATTAAAAGCATAGATGCACCGGTTGTCCCTATAACATTTGCTATAACTGCTCCAATAAGGAGAATGATTACATTGGCCACAGGTGTCGCTTTTTTATCTACATTAATCATAATTGCACCTGAAGCAAAGAATAAACCTGTTAAAAGAGAAATGAATTGAACGTATTCAGCCAGTGCATGAATGGGCTGATGCGAATTATGGAGCGCAAAAAGATAATAGGCAACCACCATGATAGCCAGGATCACTGCGATCTTTGGATAATTCTTATGCCAGAAATGTTCGTAAAACAATGGCCCGGTTGCAATCATTAATAAAAGCAAGACAAACGGAATTACTGACCATCCGGCAGGTTGAGAATGATCTGATTCGCTGGAATCAACATGTTCTGCATCCACTTCATCAGATGAGCCATCACTATTAATTGAAATAGTCTTCTCTTCTAATGAAGTTTTTCTTTCAGATTCAGCATACGAATCATTCGTTATGATAAATGTAGAAAGTACTAAAGAAAAGAATAGGAAGTATTTAATTGATTTCATTACAGACTAAAATTATTTCAACAATCAATTACTAATTAATTCAAGCGTAAAGCTATTTATTAAAAAATAATGTTTGATACGATCATTCAAAAAGTATTGCAACAATAGACTAAAAAATTCAAATATAAAAGTCCTTACTTTACATAATTTCTAGGACTACAGATTATTATGCAAGGTGCCGCCAAGCGAATTGATTTTAGCACCAGTAGCTGATTTTAATACATTTTCTTTGCGAATGTATCTTAGGACACCAAGAAAAGCAAAGATAAGTGCCTCCTTATAATCTATAATCTCTTTCGGTGGTATAATATAATTTATGTTGATGCCATTTTCTCTCAAACATTCCATTAAAAATTGATTATGTGCTCCACCCCCTGTTACCAGGACTTTTGTCTCCTCTCCAGGCTTATTAATATCTTGAAATTCAGTTTTAATAGCTTTGTTTATATGATAAGAAATATGCTGAGAGCAGGTGTGAAGAAGATCAATTACCTGATAATCTGAGTTATCCAGATCGTTTATGATATTTTTGTTTACCCATTCCAGTCCGAGGGATTTTGGCGGATCCAAGTCGTAATAAGGCAGGGTTTTAAAGTCATGATACAAATTTTGGATTAATATTCCATTTCTGGCATTTTCACCATTTGGATCGAACTCATGCCCAATTTTCCTGGAAAGGTAGTTAAGGAGTAAATTGGCTGGTCCTGTATCAAATGCAATTCTATTACCATTTTGATCCGAAAACGAAATATTTGCGAAACCTCCTATATTCAAACATACATCAAATTCAGGGAATAAATATTGATCCCCGATCGGAACAAGCGGAGCTCCTTGTCCCCCATTTAATACATCCATGATGCGAAAGTCGTTTATTGTTATAATTCCTGTTTTGCGTAATATAGTTTGACCATCTCCTATTTGTTTTGTCATTCCATTTTCAGGCTGATGAAACACCGTATGACCATGGGATGCGATCAGGTCTATTGGAATTTTCAGATCTTCTAAAAATTTAGAAATTCTGTTCCCAATAAAGGCTCCAAGTTCAAGATCTAAAAATACCAATTCCTGTGCTGAGGAATAAATACAATCCAACAGTCTTTTTCGTAGGTCATCAGGATAATCGACAGAAACTGTTTTAATCATTTTGTATTGCCAATTTTCTTTGCTTGTAAAAGTGGCAGCCACAATATCAAGACCATCAACAGAGGTGCCGGACATTACGCCAATTGCATTCCAGGTATTCTTTTGAGAATTAATTTGATAGCTTTGCATATCAACAATCTTAGAAATATTGATTTTAGTAATAGATTCAGGAAATACTTTTACGAAGTTAGGTCTATTTAATAATGGAAAGTTAAATAAAATCTATCAAAATGAGTCTATTGATGAGGTTATACAAATCATAAATAAATTGAAACCCCTTATGATTGTAATTGGATCTGTTAATTTCTCCATTGAGAAATTGCGCGAAAGTATAACTGAGGTGCCAATTTATTCAATTGATGCGGAAACTCCCCTGCCTTTTAGGCTCGATTATAAAACTCCTGGAACACTTGGCATTGACCGTAAAGCCGTAATAGCCTATGCCTGGGAGCAAAATCCGAATAAGAATATACTTGTGATTGATGCAGGCACATGCATTACATATGATTTTATCAGGAAAGATGGGATTTATCTAGGTGGTGGAATATCCCCTGGATTGGAAATGAAATTTAAAGCCTTACATGCATATACTGCAAATCTTCCGGAAGTATCCTTTGAAGAGAATATACCCGTCATAGGGGATAGTACTAAAAGTTCCATTTTAAGCGGTGTGGTAAATGGGACTATTGCTGAGATTAACGGTATAATTGAACAATATGAGGAAAAATTTAATGATTTAACAATATTTATGAGTGGAGGAGCCTCGATTTTTTTTGAATCTAAAATAAAACGCCGCATCTTTGCAATCCCAAATATGGTTCTCTTGGGACTTTTAAGTATTTATGAGTATAACAACCGGAAGCGTAAGGTATAGATTGATAGTGGGAGTTTTGTTGCTTTCCAGCAACATTCTTTTTGCCCAATCTTCGCAATCCCCCTATTCCGCCTTAGGGATCGGTGAGATCATTCAACCCTATTTGGTTTCTAACGTGAGTATGGGGGGGGTATCCCTCGGATACCCCAATACCAGGCATTTTAATTTAATGAATCCAGCTTTACTCGGAGTTAAAGAATCATTCACAACATTCGAGGCTGGATATACTGGAGAAACCCGCTCTATTACACAAAATGATTTGACCCAACAGAACGGATCCGGCAATTTAATGTACCTGGCATTTGCATTCCCCATAAAAAGAGGAAGATGGATAAGTGGATTTGGCCTGGTACCGTATAGTTATGCAAATTACAATATAATAACTACTAGCGATGTAAATGGGACAGATGGTGAAAGTGCTTTTTATAATTTCAAAGGAGATGGTGGTTTGAACAGTTTATTCTGGTCACACGGTATTCGTGTATTGAATAACCTATCGCTTGGTGTTAAGATATCATATTTGTTTGGCAACTTTGACAATGAAACCGTAATTCAACTTGACCAGCCTTATTCCTACAATTCAGCATTGGTGGAAAATATAAGGGTGCGGGATGTAAATTTTTCATTTGGGGCTTCATATCGGCTGAAAACTGGTGAAACCTCAGCCTTATACTTTGGTGGATTATATGAGCTTCAAGCAGACCTGAACACAACAGTATATGAATTACTCGATAGACAGCAAAAAGGTACTGGAATTACCCTGTCTTCTGATACAATTATTGATAATTTGAAAACAACAATTGTGCTTCCCCAGAAATATGGAATTGGTATATCTTTTGTAAAGGGTATAAAGTGGATAATGAGTGCTGATTTTATAGTTCAGGAGTGGACATCTTATAAGAATTACAATGGGGAATCTCCTTTATTATCAGATAGTTATAGAGGGAGTCTAGGATTTGAGTTAATCCCGGATGCTAACTCTGTAACCAGCTATATGAAAAGGATTATTTACCGTACTGGATTGTATTATGAAAGGACTCCATATGTGGTCAATAATGATCAGATTTATGATTTTGGTATAAATTTTGGTGTATCTTTACCTGTAGGTCAGGCTTCTTTAGTAAATTTGGCATTGCAATATGGTCAGAGAGATGGAAGCTTAACAACTGCAATTTCTGAAAATTATATACGATTTTCATTGGGATTGACTGTTAATGATATTTGGTTTTATAGGAGGAAAATTGATTAAATTATATGTCATGAAATCTACGTTTTTAACACTTGCATTTATTCTTGTTGGATTTAGCTATGTTTTTGCACAAACACCAGGCTGGAATTGGCCGGAAGACAGACAAACTGCTGAGGAGAAGAATGTCATATACACTGATATGATGAAACTTGGCAATTATAAGCTTGCTGTTCCACCATTATCCTGGTTATTAGTCAACGCACCTGATTTAAATGAATCCATTTATATAAATGGTGCTAAAATCTATGAGAATCTAGTAGAATCTGAGAAGGATGAAAGTAAAAAGAAAGTATATCAGGATTCGGCTATCTTAATGTATGACCTCAGAATTAAGTATTTTAACGATGAGGCTGCAGTATTGAACCGGAAAGCTTTCACGGCATACAAATTCTTTAAAGACGATAAGGAAAAATATCAGGACCTTTTTGAGTTGTATCAAAAGACATTTGAACTCAATAAAAATAATGTATGGGATCAGAACTTATTGTCCTATATGGACATTATCAGACGATATAAATTGACTGGGGGTAGCATTTCCGATGAACAGGTGCTTGAAATATATGATGAAATCGTTGAGATAATCCAATTTAAGATTGATCAGGGGAAAAATGTTGACCGGCTTGAAATTATAAATGACAATGTTGATAAATTATTGGCAGCTACTGTTAAAGTCGACTGCGATTTTATCCAGAATACGCTTGGGCCTAAACTTCAAGAGGATCCAAGCGATTTGAAACTGGCTAAAAACATATTTAAACTATCAATGGCTGGCAAATGTCTTGATTCACCGATTTTCCTTGAAGCAGTTAGAGTGATGTTTGAACAAGAGCCAAATTTTGGTCTAGCCAAACTAATTGGTGACAGATCTTATGCCAGCGGTGATTTTGATTTGGCTTTACAATATTATGGCGAGGCAGTGAAATTAACTGAAGATAATGTCAAAATTGCTGATATATACTTTAAGCAGGCGGATATCAAGAGCAGGCAAGGCAAAAAGCCGGCCGCAAGGGATTTTGCTAAAATGGCGTTAACTGCAGATCCTTCCTTGAAAAAAGCATGGACTTTGATAGGTAATTTGTATTATACAAGCTATAGTGATTGTAAAAAAGGACAAAACATAGTTGAAGATAGAGCAGTTTACTTTGCTGCATATGAAATGTATAGAAAAGCAGGCGATCAAGAGGCCATGAGAAGTGCCAAGGCCCAGTTCCCCTTAATGGAAGAAATCTTCACCTATAATATGGAAGTAGGACAGCCTATTAAGGTTGGTTGTTGGATCAATGAAGTCGTAACCATTCAGAGAAGAGATTAATCAATTAAAATTTTCAATAAATAGCGGTCAATTTTAGCTAATTGACCGTTTTTTCATTTATGGAATACAGGCTTTTATATTTACTATCTATTGTTTTCATCTGGATGGGGTGTAATGAAGTTCATGAGGAAAGTGAAATGCCCATCTATGAAGGACCAATTCTTGAATTGACCAATGCCACAACCTATTATAGTGATTCATCAGTAGTTAGAATAAAACTACAGGCCCCAAAACAATTGGAATTTGAAAACAATGATCGTGAATTCAAGGAAGGGATTTATCTGGAATTTTATGAAGCTGATGGGTCCCTGTCATCCAATCTAGAAGCCAATTACTGCTATTATTATGCAAAAGAGGATAAATGGCGAGCTCTTGGAAATGTTATTGTTAGGAATATAGCCAATAAGGAACAACTTAATACGGAAGAACTTTTCTGGGTTCCAGATGATGAAATTGTCTATACAAATAAATTTGTCAGGATCGAAACAGAAGGAGAAATAATAATGGGTGAAGGCTTAGAAGCAAAACAGGATTTTTCCTGGTGGACTTTGGAGGAGATGAGAGGCACCATATATTTAGATGAATAAGCGACTCAACACAATATTATTTTCACTTATTATTGTTGGTTTAATAATTGGAACCCATCAAACCATTACCGTTGGATTTCAGGAATCTTATTGGATTTTTATGCTTACATTCGTAATATATCTTGTTTTTGTTTATAATAGGGGGAAAAACAAAAAGTAATTATTCAATGAAAAATGGATAATTCCATAATTTTAATTCTTGTTTCTTTAATATTTTCCAGTTTTTTCTCAGGGATTGAAATCGCCTTTATTTCATCTGACCGGTTACATATCGCACTTGAAAAGGAGCGAGGTTCTATAGCAGGTAAAATTTTATCCAGATTTACAAAAAATCCAGCTCATTTTATTGGGACAACCTTAATAGGTAATACACTTTCTCTTGTTGTCTATGGGATATTTATGGCGAATTTGATTGAGCCTATCTTGTCAGATATACTGCCAGAATATCTGAATAATCAGTCATTAGTATTAATAATTCAGACAATTCTGGCCACATTGATCGTCCTTCTAACCGCTGAATTTTTGCCTAAAATAATTTTCAGGATAAATCCGAATTTCTTACTAAGTGTATTTGCTATTCCTCTAATCATTATATATTTCATTTTATACCCAGTGGTTTACGGGATTGTTGGATTGTCAAAATATATAATTATCAAAGTATTACATCTGAATTTTAAGGAAGATGAGCCTGTATTTAGCCTTACAGATCTTAATGAGTTTATTCAAAGTAAATTCGTCGAAGACAAGGTAGAAGGGAAATTTGATATTGATACTAAGATTTTTAATAATGCGCTCGAATTCAAAACAGTTAAACTACGAGAATGTATGATTCCGCGTACAGAAATTGTAGCTGTTGAATTGCACAGTGATATTGAAACACTCAGAAATGAGTTTGTCGAGAGTGGTTTATCTAAAATACTTGTTTACAAAGAATCCATTGATGATATAATTGGATATTGTCATTCACTGGAATTGTTTAAAAAGCCTAAAGATATAGAAAGTATTTTGTCACCCTTAATTATTGTACCTGAGACACTTTTAGCTAATGAACTACTTGTTCAGTTTATAACAGAAAGAAAATCATTGGCTCTGGTTGTTGATGAGTTTGGAGGTACTTCGGGGATAGTTACAATAGAGGATATCATAGAAGAGATATTTGGTGAGATCGAAGATGAACATGATGAACAGGATCTGGTTGAGCATAAATTAGATGACGACAGTTATCTTATAAGTGCCCGACATGAGATAGATTATTTAAATGAAAAGTATAATTGGAATTTGCCATTGGGAGATTATGATACAATAGGTGGATTGATTTTGTCCATCACTGAAGATATTCCTTCACTTAATCAGGATATTGTTATTGAACAATTCAAATTTCACATAGTATCGATTGAAGAAAACAGAATAAACCTCGTAAAAATGTCCTTGCTTCAGGGCAAGGATTAGTAGTTGACACATAATGCCTACCTTCAAATTTTGAGTTTACTATTAATGTATATATTTTTGCGCCACTTAATATACGTAGAATGGCACTAATTAGTAAAATAAGAGAAAAAACTGGATTAGCGGTTGGAATAATTGCATTTGGATTAATTCTGTTCCTTGTGGGTGGAGATATACTTGGGCCAAATTCAGTGATACTGGGTAAAAACAAGGCAGAAGTAGGAGAAATCGCGGGCCAGAAGATAAGTCATGAAGAATATATTCAGCAGATAGAAGAGCTGAAATATAATTATAGTTTGAATTTTGGCCGTAATCCCTCTGAAAATGAAATGATAGCCATCAGGCAACAAGCCTGGGATTATTTAATAGTGAAAAAAGCTTTTCAGAAAGAATACGATGAACTTGGATTATCTGTTACGGAAGAGGAACTCGTGGATATGGTTCAGGGGAAAAATATTCATCCGGATCTTGTACAGGCCTTTACAAATCCAGAAACTGGTCAGTTTGACAGGGAACAAATTGTAATATATTTACAGCAGATCAATCAAATGCCCCCCCAACAGCAAGCAGGCTGGTATCTTTTTGAAAGCAACCTTGAACCTTCTAGACTCCGGTTAAAATTTGATAATTTAATTATAAATACAGATTACGTTACGGAGGTTGAAGCCGAACAGCAGTATCAACAGGAGAATGGAGTAGCAGAGATAAAATATCTATACATCCCATATTATTCCTTAAGTGATACCACAGTTACTGTTACTGACAGCGATCTTGAAAAATATCTTTCTGAACATCAGAAAAGTTATCAAAACGAAGATACCCGATCTATTATATATGTTAGTTTCCCAATTGTGCCTTCCTCAGACGATTCCTTATTCTTTATGGACGAGATGGATAAATTAGCTAAAGAGTTTGCTGCAATTGATGATGATTCGATTTACGCGAGGATAAACACCGACGGGGATGCACCGTTTGGAACCTATACCATTGGCCAGCTCCCAGCAAGAGTAAGAAATGAATTGGATGATTTAAAGGCGGGTTACGTTATAGGTCCTTATCTTCAAACAGGGAATTATATAGTTAATAAAGTCACTGAAGTTCTTGAAGATACCTTATTTTATGCTAGAGCAAGTCATATCCTTATTAAACCCGAATCTGAAAGTACCGCAGATAAAAATAATGCCAGACAGGAAGCACAAAGATTATTAAACCAGATCAGGAATGGAGCCAATTTTGCCCTGATTGCCAGAGATAATAGTGATGATCCCAGTAGCTCTGCGGGAGGAGATCTTGGATGGTTTGATCAAAATAGAATGGTTAAGCCATTTGCTGATGCTGTATTTTCAAGGACTAGTGAAGGCCTCATCCCAAGAGTGATAGAGACCGAATTTGGTTTCCATATAATTGATGTTACAGCAACGAAAACAAACAAATTATTTAAAGTAGCCACCATTGAGAGGGAAATTAGTGCCAGTGATATTACACGTGATGAAGCATTTCGAAAAGCAGATTATTTTGCAAGTCTTACAGCAAATCGTGAAGAGTTTGATAGGAATGCGGCCAATGATTCATTAACTATAAATGAAGCCAAGGATTTGAAAAATGATGATCGAAGAATAGGTGGTCTGGGAGATGCACGAGAGATAATACGATGGGCTTTTCTGGAAGCATCCATAGATCAGGCCTCAACTGTTTTTGAATTGGATGACCAATATATTATTGCCGTGTTAACTGACAAAACAGAAGAAGGCCCAGCGGACATTGAAGATGTCAGGATTCAACTGACCCCCAAGGTGAAAAATGAACTGAAGGCTGAGAAAATCGTGCAGAAATTGAATGGCCTTGATGGAACGCTTGATGAAATTGCTGAAAAATATGGTAGTGATGCAAGGGTATACGAATCATTCGATATAAAATTATCATCAAACTCGATTCCTAATATAGGATTTGCACCAATAGCTGTAGGGACAATATTTTCTTTAAATGAAGGGGAAACTTCAGAACCGATCATCGAAAATGATGGCGTGGTTATCATTCAATTGAATTCTTTAATAGAATCTCCTGAAATTGCAGATTATACAAGTTATAAAAACCAATTATTACAAAGGCGGTCAAGCAGAACTTCATATCTAACAGCTGAAGCTCTTAAGGAATATTCTGACATAGTAGATGAGAGATACCGGTTTTTCTAAGATTCAGGGATTATTCTTAAATAAAGTTTATTAGAAAGTAATTACGCTAAGATCTAGCATATAGAGATTAGAATCGGATTTTACCGATATAACGGATAAGTGATCTAATAACTTTCTGTTTAATAGCTTTAAACAATGTAATGAAAGATCAGTCCAATTTTGACGACTTCAGGAAACAACTTCAGGATCATTATAGATTTCCTACTTTATATTTATTTAAATTCATTGTACCTTCGGAGAGGTCTGAGGATTTCAGGAACCTTTTTCCAGACATCCAATTTGAACCAAAACCATCGAAAACAGGAAAATATATTAGTTTCTCCAAGAAGCATAGGGTTATGTCCAGCGAAGAGGTCATAGAAATATATAAGAAAGCTTATACAATAGATGGGATCATCTCCTTATGATCTCATGTTTTTTATTCAATTGATTTTAAGTATATGCTAAAAATGATATATTTTTAAATTAATTCTATGTACAGGTATTTTCAATATATCTTTTTTTGCTTCATAATTGGTTGCATGCCTCCTCAACCTGATAAAAAAAAGAATGAATTTCCGGAAGATACCATTGATTCAAAAATCTCTGGGCAGATCCCCATAGAAGACTTTGATATACTTATGCAGGAAAGTGAAGATCCTGGAAGGGTTACCTGGCAGAATCCTGAAATGGTTATATCTAAAATGGGCAATATAAATAATCTTGTGGTAGCAGATATTGGAACTGGCACAGGTTATTTTGCGGTTCGGATTGTAAAGAAAGGAGGATCTGTTATTGGCATAGACATTGATCAGAAGGCCATAGATTATATCGAGGAAAGAAAATCTGAACTTTCTCCTCAAATAGCCAATCGGTTGACTACTCGATTGTCATACCCTGATGATCCCAGACTGGCTGCTAGCGAGACAGATTGGGTAATAATAATAAACACATATTGTTTTATTGATGACAGAATTAATTACCTGAAGAAAGTTATCAACGGTTTAAAGAAGAATGGAAAGATCATGATTGTTGATTATAAAGTGGGGGATATACCTGTTGGTCCGGATGATTCTATAAAAGTGCCCATAACCAAAGCCATAACTGAGGTAAAATCAGCGGGTTTCAGAATACTTGAAATTGATAATAGTAGTCTGCAATACCAGTACATTCTTGTTGCTCAACGGTAAGATAATATGCGTATTTGCCATATCATAATATTCATTTTAATACTGTATATTCCAAACAGAATATCATATGCTCAGGGCGATTCTGTAAGTTTTCCGATATTAACCGAAAATGCACAGATTAGCTTAATAACCGGAGAGCCTGGAAAAGAGCTATATGCCGTGTTTGGTCATAGTGCAATTCGAGTATACGATCCAGCGAATGGAATTGATCTGGTATATAATTATGGTACTTTTGATTTTGATGCTCCTGGATTTTATCCTAAATTTTTAATGGGTAAGTTGAATTATTTCTTAACCGTCTACGAATTTAAAAGGATGGTGTATGCCTACAAGTATTATAATCAATCTTTGTATGAACAAATTTTAAATCTCAATTATGATGAAAAAGTAGCAGTATACAATTTTATAAACAACAACTACCTGCCTGAAAACAGATATTATCTATATGATTTTTTCTTCGATAATTGCTCTTCCAGAATAAGAGATGTGCTTGAAATTGTACTTGGGGACAGATTGTATTTTGATGATCAGCATATAGAAAATCCGAAAACCTTTCGACAGCTACTGGATGAATTTCTGTTACGTTCAAAATATGAAGATTTTGGAATAGATCTTATTATTGGCCGGCCCGCTGATGTTATAGCATCCCCCAGGGAATATATGTTTTTACCTTATAAATTATTCGATGCTTTTGAATATGCTGTAATTATCCGGGGTGATAAAAAAAGTCCGCTTGTAAAGGCTACAATAACAATTCATCAATCTGTTAAAATTCCTGAAAATGGGGCAATTCAGATATCCCCATTACTTCTATTCTGGACTTTATTTGCAATTGTTCTTGGTTTGTCTTTAATCTTAAATCGAAATAAAAAGGTATTTAAATATATTGATATTATTCTTTTTTTAGCAGTTGGATTGGTGGGTATATTGATTTCCTTTCTATGGTTTGTTACCGATCATATTACAACCAAAGACAATTTAAATCTATTGTGGGCTTTCCCACTCCATTTGATTTTGCCCTTTATTATCCTAAGGAACAAAAAACCAACCTGGATAAAATATTATTTTCAGTTCTGGATGATTTTTCTGATACTATTTCTAGCCTCCTGGGCTATTTTGCCTCAGCAACTACATGTTGCCAATATCCCAATAATATTAATACTTATTGTAAGGTTCTTTTATAATTCAAAAAATAATAATAGTAAGGATGTGGA
Organism: uncultured Cytophagales bacterium; assembly: GCA_963820995.1. Classification (GTDB taxonomy): domain Bacteria; phylum Bacteroidota; class Bacteroidia; order Cytophagales; family Cyclobacteriaceae; genus JAGTVG01. The sequence continues at coordinate 408,916 of CAWGCL010000004.1, forward strand.
AAGAAGAAAGTAATTGCCTGTATAGATCATTTAAATTCAAAGATTTCGTAGAAGCTTTTGCATTTATAACAAGTGTGGCCCTGATTGCTGAGAAACTAAATCACCATCCACGATGGAGCAATGTTTATAATGAAGTGGAGATCAGATTAAACACACATGATGAAGGGGGTATTGTTACTGATAAAGATCGTCAGTTAGCAAGTGAAATCGATAAGCTGGTTACAAATTAGAATGAAAGAAACTGCACAATTTTTTTTGATACCTACCCCAATAGGAAACCTCGAGGATATTACATTAAGAGCACTCCGCTTGTTGAAAGAGGTAGATGTCATCCTGGCAGAGGATACGCGGAATACTTCTCATCTTTTAAAGTTTTATGAGATTAAAAATACCTTAAAGAGTTATCATTCTTACAATGAGCACAAAATCCAGCAGTTAATTATAAATTCATTAAAGGAGGGATCTAAAATGGCATTGGTGACTGATGCTGGAACCCCCGGTATTTCGGATCCCGGATATTTGATTGTTAAAGCTTGTCTTATGAATGATATTGAAATCGAGTGCCTCCCTGGTCCTACCGCGTTTGTGCCTGCTCTTGTCAAATCGGGGCTACCAACAGATAGGTTTTCTTTTGAGGGTTTCCTGCCACATAAAAAAGGCCGCAAGAAACGACTTGATACATTGATCAATGAAAAGCGAACTATGATATTTTATGAATCGCCTTACAGGATTATAAAAACATTAAATGATTTTATCTCATACTTTGGCCCTTCCAGGAAAGCATCCGTTTCGAGAGAATTAACCAAGAGATATGAGGAAACGGTGAATGGTGATCTTGAATCAATAATTCATCATTTTGAAGAAGATGGAAAAGTAAAGGGTGAATTCGTGATCATTGTACAGGGTGAATATTAGCTGATCATTAACATTTTGTCCTTTTTTCATGATATTTTATAAAGTACTTTTGCTTAGAAAAATCAAAATTAATTTTAAATGGATTTAGATTATTTATTATCAGAAACTATCAGAATTTCAAAGCTCGCCGGAAAATTTATTCAAGATGAGCGCAAAAATTTTGATTTTTCAAAGATTGAATATAAAGGACAAAACGATCTTGTTTCCTATGTTGACAAACAAGCTGAAAAGCTATTGGTAGAAAATTTGCAAAGTATATTACCTGAATCAGGATTTATAGCAGAGGAAGGAACCGGTTATGAAAAAGAAATAAATTGGGTAATAGACCCTCTCGATGGTACGACAAATTTTATGCATGGTCTTCCACCTTATTCTGTAAGCATCGCTTTAATGAAAGGGCAAGACATTTTGCTTGGTGTGATATATGAAATTACAGCTGGTGAATGTTATTATGCTCATAGACATAGCAAGGCATTTTGTGATGACAAACCAATACAAGTATCTAATATCAAGGAATTTAAAGATGGATTATATATAACAGGTTATCCCTACAGGGATTTTTCAAAAATGGATAGCTTTTACAGGATAATGCATCACTTTTTAGCAAATTCACATGGATTACGGCGGTTTGGGAGTGCCGCTGCTGATCTTGCTTATGTAGCCAGTGGAAAATGCGAAGGATTTTTCGAGTTTTTCCTAAGTCCCTGGGATGTGGCTGCTGGTTGTCTTATAGTACAACAAGCAGGTGGAATTGTTTCTGACTTTAAAGGAGGTAATGATTATATTTTTGGTAAGGAGTTGATAGCAGGGACATTTGTACAACCCGAAATGTTAAAAATAATAAATCAATATTGGTATCCTGCAAAATGATTATATTTGCGCCACAATATAAAATTTCAAGATGATACTTCAGGAAGTGTTGGTTTTTACTTTGTTTTTTGGGGCTATTGGATTTATCGGGACTATTTTCTGGAAATCTTTAAATACAGATTCTGGTAACAGCAAAGGTTGTGCATCATGTTCAGTGAAAGACATGAAAAAGGCCCAGGTCCAGTTTTTTAAAAATCAAAAAAGAAAATAAAACTTTTTTAATTAGTCCAGATATTGCTACCCTCAGTGCAATTTTGACAGATATCGGTATTTTTTCTTGATGATAAAATTTGCTTCCTGAAAAGGGAATGAATTTCATTATTCCAGATCTCTGCAAATCGTTTTTCTCTTAAATTTCCAAAAACATATTTCGCGTCTTTGTCAAAACAGCATGGTACAAGTTTTCCGTCCCATGTAATGACTGAGGAACTCCACATTCTCCAACATTTATTTTCCAGATTATTTTTAATGATATAGGTCCCGTGTATTCTTTTGTATCTACTAAGTCTATCATCATCCGGGATTATCTCTGACCCTCTATCCAAATTGTATACCTGAGCCGTTTTTAATACAAGTTGGTCAACTCTCAATTCATGGCTTAACTTTTTTATATCATTAATCTGATGCTGGTTGGTCCTAAGTATCAGAAATTGAAGTACGATTCGTGGCTTGCGCTTATTTAACTTTTCTTTCCAATACACTAGTTTTTGAATTCCATTAATGACTTTATCGTAGTTACCTCCAATCCTGTAACGTTCATAAGAAGCTTGATCAATTCCATCTAAAGAGATAATGATTTTATCCAATCCTGACAAGATGGTTTTTTTTGCATTTACATCATCCAGGAAATGGGCATTTGTAGAGCTTACAGTATATATGCCATTTTGTGAAGCATAGTTTACCAGATCAAGAAATCTTGGATTCAGATAGGGTTCTCCTTGAAAATAAAGTATTAAATACGAAAGGAAAGATCTGCATTGATCAATTATATCTTTATAAAAATCATACTCCATTGAACCAACAGGTCGTGTGAATGATCTCAGTCCACTTGGACATTCAGGACATCGTAAGTTGCATGAAGTTGTTGGCTCAATCGATAGTGCAAATGGATTGCCCCAATGTATATCTTTTTTAAGGCTAATTGATATATAATAACTTATTTTTAGCAAAACTATATTCCATAATTTCGGCATAGTAAGTTTTTGAACTACGTCTATTCCTTCTTGTAACTTGTTGATCATGAGCCGTGAATTTGAGGATATATCAATTCCATCCGGTGTTAAAATTACTGATCTTAAGATAATTCCATTTGTAAACGAAACTAAAATTGAATTTTAAATATGCTGATTCTTTATTTAGTAATTAAAAACATAGTAATTTAATTGACAAAAAATCAAATATTGTAAAACATCAATATTCATTATATTATGAAAAAATTAGATTTATTTTCCAGAAGAGTGCTGAGTATCTCATTAGGAATATCAATGATAGTTCTAAGCATGAGCCTATTTATGATATCCCTGAATAGCATAACAACTGCAAAAGCCGAAAACTTAGAAAAGAAGTGGATTAGCAATAGTGAATTTCAAAATGTAAATCAATTCTTGCAAAATGATTCATTAAATATTGCTGGTGAATCGGAGGAAATGATAAAAGCAATTCAGGCTTTTGGTATTGGTATACGTGAAGGAAATCTATATTTTGGAATTCTTTATAGTAACAATTCCATTGGGATTCATAAAGCCCCGGCGGAAGGTGAGGATGTGCTTGAATGGTAGTTGTTCAATTACCTTTTTTTGAATATAGGCGATACTTTTTCCATATAGTCCAGCCTTCATGAAAAGAAGGGTAGGGTATGCCTGACTTCCGGTTGATACGAGCAATATTATAAATTTCTTGCCAGTGTTCAAATACAACCTTATAAGCTTCAGAAATGGGAAAGCCAGGATGATATATATGTGCTGGTTCACTTTTAGCACCATTAAGCTCAAGTATTTTAAAATTCTTTCCATTATATAAATCTTTTATACTTTTACACCTGATATCGAATCGGCCGTAATAAAATCCTTTAATGTTCTTTCCAATATTATTAAAAACTTCATTTAGGGCACTATTAATTAGTTCATTGCCATTAATAAATGTGGTTCCCCTGCAATGATTCGCTATTGCGACCAGTTCAATTTTTTCATTTTTATCAGGGATCAGATTCATAAGATCTGGATGCCTTTTTGCAAGGTCTTTAAGTTGTATAAGAGCCCTTGGATTTTTTTTAATCAATTCTTTCACATTAGAAGTGCCATCTCCTACAATAAACAGTAGTTTCTTTTTAACGATGGAAGTAATCTTCCCGTTGTCCTTATCCGGGTGACGGATGTAAAAGATCCCAAGTTCTATTGGATAGGTTATAAATTCCTGGACAATCACATTAAGGCGATTGATCTTAAGATAATTTGCCAACTCAATCGAATCTTCAATCTTCTCAACCCTTTTCCCTCTTTCACCGTAATCCGGCTTTATAATAATAGGGAAATGTAATGATTGAGATTCCATTTCACTTATAACCTCATCCTTTGAAACTGGGTGATTGAAATACAGTGTTTTTGGTATGAGTTCTTCAGGTAATAGATCAAGAATTTTCTTTTTAGACTCAATTAGCATACCGCCACCTTCAATACCGGGATTAGTATTAAAAAAGAAAAACAAAGATCTGGATTTTATTGATAGCCAAAGAAAATAGAAATATACCGGGAAGTAAAAAATTTGCCAGGGCCAGTATTCCCAGTTTAGGAATTGTATCAGAAATTTGCTTTTATTAAAAATATTCAAATATTTTTATTGTTGTAATTAGTGCTCTAATTCCTTGATTTGAGATATATTATTTATCAAATCGAGATATTCCATTTTAGTCTTATTGTTAATTACTCGGACTGAGGTGATGCTAACAGTCCTCAATGAAAAGGCCTTTCTTTCCATTAAAACATCTGTTTCTTTTCTCCCGTCACCGGCTTTTAGATGAAAGTTAATCGGATCCGGCTGTTTTGCAGATTGATTTGTTTCAATGTATTCATTGAACCAATTTTCCCTTAATTTAATAATTTTCGAATTGTAGAGGGTGACGGAAGACCAGATCCTTGGATTTGTAAATTCATGATTTAGTAAATAGGTATTTACTCCATCCCATTTAAATTCGGACAATGTTCTATTATCTATGATAACAAGAGTGAACGGTTCGATGTTTTCAAGATCGTATTCCCTGGAAAAGCTTATGGCATCTGGAAACTTAAAAAAATCAAGGACTATCAATCCCCTGCTATGCCTGTAAGGGTACTTTGGAGTATGGGCTTTGAAAGCTCCATTAAACAAACAGACTGTTTTCCCAGTATTGTTACTAGCAATCCATGTGCCTCCTCCTTTTGGATCTTTGGGAAACATTAATGTATATAATCCAAAATTAACCAGTTCAGGCCCTTTAGCTTGTGGTCTTGTACTTTGTTCATCCCTGCTGGATGTGAGTGTATAATCACTCCCAGTACCTGGTATGAATGTGACGGTACACATTTTTAATTTTGTTTCTGATTTACATACCTTACTGTTGAACTGGCAATTCCAAAGTGATTTGGTAATTCAATATAATTGAAATGCTCAATAATTGATTGTTTGATTATAGCAAGATGATGGATCGTATGTTCAATATTATATGCCAGCTCTCTATAATAATTGGTTGATAAACTAATATTATTCTCAGAAACACCGCCATATTTAAGTTCAAGGATAAGGCCTTTATTATCAACTTGGTTGCTGATTTTTTCTTTCAATTCCCTGATAAGTTCCAGGGTAAACAATTTATCATTTTCTATTCTGGGATCTCGTTCTCTCTTATCATAATTAACCACTCCAGTTTTCAATCCCTCAAACAGACATACATAAAATTCGAGAATATGCCTAATGTGCTGGCTGACAGATGCGTTTAAGGATGAAATATTTAAAGCATAATGTTCGGCACTAATTTGGCACAATACAGCATCCAGTTGATCTAATACAAGTTTTGCAGTTATTTTTAAATCCATTTAGTCTTATAAATTGGAGTATAAAGTTATTCCATATTACCTACAAATCGATATATTATATTAATAAATCCCCTAAGGCCTTTTAAGAGACAAATCTTTATATCCATTACCTGGGTTTAATATATTAATCAGAATTTTATTTATCAATTTGATTATTTACTTCATCCCAAACCAAATAGCTTTCAAAACCTTTACCGATAATATATCGTGCAATTTTATTTTTAATAATAAATGAGTCGGTATCCCGTATCAGTTTTAATTTTTTTTGTATGAGTTTTTTAATTATCTGCTGATATTCCAATGTGTCTATAGATTCAATCGCAGCATTGATGATTTGGCTATCTAACGACTTTTCTTTAAGACCCTGGACAATTTTTATCTTACCCCAATTATTGCTTCTTAATTTACTAAGTGTATAAGTTTCAGCAAATCGTTCTTCGTTCAGAAATCCTTCAGCAATTAGTTTTTCAATAATTAGCTTAACTGAGATATTATTCACATGATATTTGTCTAATTGCTTTTCTACATCATGAACGGAACGTTCCTGGTAAGAACAATATCTAAACATCTTATTCAGTATCTCGTTTTCAGATAATCTTTTATTCAATCTATTTTTTTCCTTATCCATTCATCTCCGAAAATGTTCTACACAATGATATCTCAGGTTAATTAAAGTGACCCGCAAATTATACTTTGATACCCATGATCAAAATATCGTCTGTTTGCAAGTTGAAATTTTTCCATGCGTGGAAAACAGATTTTAGTTTCTCACCCTGATTTTCCAAAGGCCGTTCAGCAATTGATTGCAAAAGGTTTTTAAAATGAAGTTTCATAAATTTTTTCCCTTTTTCTCCCCCAAACTGATCCTGGAAACCATCCGTTGCTAAATATATGACATCATTTTTTTTAAGATCTACACATACCTCATCGAAGTTTTTTATTGTACTATTACCCCCTCCCACTGAATATCGGTTCCCTTTAATATGGTTTAGTTTGCCCTCTGAATAATGATATAAGGGCATTTTTGCCCCGGAAAATTTGAGATTGCGGGATTTGGTATTAATCATACATGCGGCCAGGTCAATACCTTCAAATGCAGAAAGTTGGATCCCTTGTTGGTTTAATTCCTTTTTAACATTTTCGTCAAGGAATCCAAGAACCTTACTTGGTGAATCTTCTGATTTCAATTCTGTTACATGCCTGTTCAGCAAAGTATTAGCCAGTACTGTCATAAAAGCTCCTGGCACCCCATGCCCGGAACAATCTAAAACCACCATACAAATTGTATTTCTGAACTCAGCATACCAATAAAAATCTCCTCCGACAATGTCCCTTGGCTGGTACCACAAAAAGGAATCCTTAAATTTTGATTTTAATAGTTGACTATCAGGTAAAAGTGACAATTGAATTCTTTTAGCATATTCCAGGCTATCGGTTATTTGTTTGTTTTTTTCAGCGAGGATAATATTCGCTTTTTCAATGCTCTCTTTCTGTAGTTCAATTTCAATTTTTTGCTTGTTAATAGCATCTTTTTGTTCATTCAGTGCCTTGTTAACTTTGTTTTGCACCCTGTATTGTCGATATAAAATAAGCGTTAGAATAAACACGAAGATCAGAACTGAGATTAGCCAAATATTGATCATGTTTTTCTCTCCAGCTTCCATTTCCCTCAAGCGGTTCTCATTTAAAAGCATTTCAATTTGTTCGTCTTTTTGCTCCAGGTCATAAATAGCTTCAGCTTCAGCTATTTGAATAGCAGATTGATTAGAGAACAAAGTGTCTTTATGAGAGCTATATAGTTTAAAATACCTTAGGGCATTTTCTATATCATTTTGCTGATCATAGAAAATAGCAAGATTCTTGTAACAGCGTTCTAAAATGGGATCTGCATTTATTGTTTGAGCGACAAATAAGCTTTGTTTTAGGAAGACGATTGCAATATCGTATTTCTCAGTTGCTGAGTATAAGCTGCCCAATTCAGAATATACCTTGGCCCTTAATTCCAGGTTATATGATGAATCGGCATAAAAAAGGGCTTCTTTTAAGTTTACTACAGCCGAATCAAACCTTCCCAAACTCGTATTCGCCATTCCTTTATCCAAATATAAATATCCCAGTCTTTCAATATCAGGATCTTCAATCACGTAATTTAAGGCTTTATCGTAATAATCAAGAGCTTCATCAAAGTCCTTTATTCCAAAATAATATTGACCCAGATATCGATAAGATGCAGATAATAAAGATGGATCATTTTCAACTTCAGCTAAATAATAAGCCTGATTAAAATGCGCATAGCTTTTGTCAAACTGTTCTAAATCTAAATATATCTTTCCAATTGAGTTTAGTAAATTGGATTGCCCCTTAATGGATTCAAGATTGGTGTAAAGATTTAAAGCCATTAGGCAATGGTCAATGGCATCGGCATCAAATCCGGAACTGAATAAAATATCGCATAATAATGAATGAGATGCTGCCATGTTTTTCATATCCCCATTAATTCTAAATATATCAAGGGAATTTTCAGTATACTCATAGGCATCTACGTAGTTAGAGGAAGCATAATAAACAAATCCAATATTATATAGGGTTTCGCCTGTCTTACTATCGTTCGTCTCCTCACGAAAGATTTGAAGGGCTTTATTATAGTGGAATATAGCGCTGTCTATTGATTTATTCTGAAAATAGAAATTTGCTAGGTTTGAATGGGCAGTTGCAATACCATTTTTGTACTTGATATCTCTGGCAATGTTTAAAGCGGACCTGAATCGGTTCAGAGTATGCTCCTTATCTCCTTTAATATATGAGGCATTGTAACGGTTAAGGATCTCAACCTTCCTTTTTTTATTCTTGGTCGTGTTTAATTTTTGTTCCAGGCTGTCAATATCTATACCATAGCATATATGCATGGTAAAACATAAACCAATCATCGAAAATAATAGCCTGATCACTTTAAGTTGATGTATTTTATGAAGCTTCAAAATTCATCAGAATTTAATCAATCAGCTTCAATTATTCTAAATATATGATATGTTTTTATACCTTATTTCAATATATTTCGAATCCAAAAATAAATATGTACGGCCATTAATATATAATAGATTGTTTAAAATTATGTAATATAAATTATGGAATATAGAAATCTTGGAAAATCAGATCAGAAAGTATCAGTTATATCCTTTGGGGCATGGGCTATCGGTGGCTGGATGTGGGGTGGTGCAGATGAGAACGATGCGATGGAAGCCATTAGCACTGCAATTGACCATGGCATGACCTCTATAGACACAGCACCCGTGTACGGATTCGGGAAAAGTGAAGAAATTGTAGGTCAGGTAATAAAGAATAAAAGGGATAAGGTGGAGATCTTGACAAAGTATGGACTTCGTTGGGATACAGATAAGGGTTCCTTTTATTTTAATAGTTTCAACTCTAAGGGTCAGGAGGTTTCTATACACAGGTATGCAAGTAAGGAAAGCATCGTGAAAGAATGTGAGGCTAGTTTGAAACGCCTTCAAACTGAATACATTGATCTTTATCAGATTCATTGGCATGATCCAACGACTCCTATCGAGGATACAATGGAGGCTATTAGTAAACTTAAAAAAGATGGAAAGATACTTGCCGCTGGAGTTAGTAATTATACGGCTGAACAGATGGCGCAAGCTGATAATGTAACTGACATTGTTACCAATCAAGTTCCTTACAGCATGGTTCTTCGGGATATCGAAAAGGATTTAGTACCCTATTGCCTTCAGACTGGTAAGGGAATTTTAGCATACAGCCCCCTTCAGAGAGGTGTATTGACTGGAAAAATTAACTCAGATCATGTATTTAATCCTGGAGACCACCGTCCTCAAACACCCTATTTTAAGGAACCAAACCTGACAAGGATTAATGAGTTTTTAAATAGAATTAAACCTATTGCAAAGGACCATGGAATTACCTTGGCTCAACTGGTTATATACTGGACGATAAAGCAACCAGCCGTTACCTCCGCATTGGTGGGGGCCCGGAATTCTAAGCAGGTGAAAGAAAATCTTAAATCGGCTGATATTAATATTGGAGAGGGTGATATTCTTACCATAAATAAATATCTTGAAGATTTGAGTTTAGATTTGGATGTATAATTGTTTTATTTCTAGCGAAAATAATTATCATTATTCTATTCTTAATCCTTAATATATGAAAATTGGCCTTCTATCAGATACTCATGGCTATTTAGATGAAAGCATATTTAAGTATTTTGAGGAATGCCATGAGATATGGCATGCAGGTGATATAGGGTCATCAGATATTGCGGATCAACTTTCGAACTTTAAGAAATTCAGAGCTGTTTATGGAAATATTGACGGGAATATTTTGCGCCAAAGATACCCTGAAGAGCTGGTCTTTGAGATTGAGGGATTGAAGGTATTTATCAAACATATTGGTGGATACCCTCCTAAGTATAATCATGATCTTCGAAACAGATTGGATCTTATAAAACCCGACCTGTTTATTTGTGGGCATTCTCATATTGTAAAAATTATAAAAGATCCTGAAAGAAAATTATTGAATATTAATCCAGGTGCATCTGGAAAGCATGGCTTTCATCATATGAGAAGCATAATCAGATTCGACATTTCAGGAGGGAAACTCGAAAATTTACAACTTATAGAACTGGGTAAAAGAGCATAAAAAAATCCCGGCTTGCGGGATTTCATATTGAGATATATTATCCTTATGCTTCTTTTGATTTTTTAGCCTCTGGCTTCTTGGCTGTTTTCTTTCGAGTTTTTTTAGTTCCTTCTACTAATTCCGGTTTTTCATCCTTGGCTTTTTCAACTTTTGCCTCTGTTTTTGGGGAGCTTTTCGATTCAACTACAACCTTTTCTTCCTTCTTAACTTCAGGTTTTGAAGCTTCCTCTGCTTTAGGAGTCTCCATTTCAGGTGCCTTCTTTACAAATGTGGATTTAATTTCTTCGATATCAATATTTTTCAAAGTAGGCTTTGCTGTCAACCTTTTAATAGCGGCTATTCTTTGTTTAGCTTTTACCCTATTTCTTAGGGCTTTTCTTTTAATTGTAGTTGTACTCATTGTTCCCTTATTTAAAAACGAGGTGCAAATATAACTTATAAATGTAATAAATTAGCATTGGTCAGCCCTCTATTTGATAAAAAAATGGGAAATATCAATTGTTTCCATCTGAGATATTCTATTTGGAATTCATAAACTCAATTTTGAAAGATATTCCATGATCTTTTTCCATATAAAATTCTATTCTTTTAACATGATATGACAGTAATTTTATGATTTTAAAAAAAATATTAACCAAAGTTGCTTTATCTGGAACCTTTTTTTAAGAAAAAACCTTATTAATAATAAGGGAGTACTATAATGCTTAGAATATTTATTCAGCAAATAGCTTACTTAATATTGAATATTGATATAAATTGCATTTAGAAAATTCTATGAATATGGATGGAAAATTTATTGACAGATTGTATTCAACTCACAAGGAAATTGATCCACTTCCATCAAGATCAGCCATCTGTAAATTTACTGAGGGACTTTTAGATTTCTTATTTCCTCAGCTTACTGAAAGGAGTTTTAAAAGCAGGGAAGAGCTAAATGTTTATGCGGATATTTTGAAAAATGACTTAAAAGTAATATTTCTAAATACTCAATCCTATTTGGATAAACCTGCCGAACAAATTGTAAATGCTTTTTTTAATGTTGTACCTGACATTTATGATCAGTTAATTGAGGATGCCCAGGCCATCCATGATGGAGATCCAGCAGCCAAAAACCGTGACCAGGTCATCAGAACTTATCCTGGATTTTTGGCCATAGCTTCTTATCGGATTGGCCATGCATTTTGTCAAATAGGAGTTCCATTATTACCTAGAATATTAACCGAGTATGCGCATTCCAGAACTGGTATTGATATACATCCGAAAGCTAAAATCGGAACAAATTTTTGTATCGATCATGGAACGGGTATAGTGATCGGGGAAACCACCGAAATAGGGAATAATGTAAAAATATACCAGGGAGTTACTCTTGGTGCATTAAGTGTTAAGAAGGAAATGGCAAAGATCAAGCGTCACCCTACAATTGAAGATAATGTGGTGATCTACGCTGGAGCCACTATACTTGGAGGAAATACAATAATTGGCAAGAATAGTATAATTGGAGGTAATGTATGGCTGACAGAAAGTATACCGCCCAATTCAAGAGTATATCATAAATCCCAGATAGAGGTTAGAGACGGTATTAATAGTATATAATAGATAATAGGTTTTGTAGAAATAGTTTTTTAAGAGGAACATTATATTTTTTTAATCCTAAATAATAGCATCATGGAAGAGCTCATGCAATTAATAGGTATTGTCAGACACAAAGGCCAAAGAAGTTTACAATTAGTAAATCAGAATTTTAGAAAGAAAGAAAAATCCAAGGATAATATTCTTTATAATGGTCTTGTAAATAGAGAATATAAGAATGAACTAGAGGCAGCCAGAAAACTTTTTAAAACAGATCCTGGTAACCGAAATTTCAGGAATACAAAGGCAAAATTAAAACAGAAACTTTTAAATAATCTTTTCTTTCTGGATTATCAGAAATCAGATTATACAGCTTATCAGAGCACCTATTATGATTGTTTGAATCAGGTACATCAAATTAAAATATTAATAATGGAAGGGGCAAATTGTATTGCCATCAGGAAAATTCCGTCTATTAGTAAAGATAGCTATTGAATTTGAGTTGTTTGAGATTGCATTAGAATCCCTAACTTTAATCCGGAACGAATATTCCCGGATGGGGAAATGTACTCCTTTGACTATATCTGAAAATGATATCAGGGAAATTTTACCAATAAAGAAGATAATCGATCAATGCGAAAACATCTATTATGATACGCTTGTATTAATGAATAAGTCAATTAGTTCATGCGAAAAAATATTTGATGATATTCCCAAAAGAATAAATAAGATTGAAAAATTATCACGGGAATATAAATTACATAGACTGGATATTCTTGCCCAGAAATTGAAAATAGCCTATTTCACAGTTCAACAGAATCATTCTGGAATATTAAAGGTATGCTCATATCTCGAAAAAACATATCTATATAAGGATAATTCCAAAATTAAAGTTGACTTGAAATACAAAGAGATTGCTTTTATCAAGTTACATGCATTGTATGTGTTGAATAAATACGAGGAAGGAATAAAATATGCGTTTGATACATCCGCTATTTTTAAGTCCGGATACGATGACTGGTTCAGATTCAAAGAATATCAATTTCTGATATTAATGAAAGCGGGAAAATTTCATCATGCAACAAATGTATTCAGATCAGTCAGGGTCAATAAAAACTACCACAAGATTGCTGATATTGATAAGGAAAGATGGACCATTTACAGGGTCTACCTTTTATTTGTTAATGACAGTAAGCTTGTAAAGTGGGGATTCGATTTGGAAAAATATAAAGAAGATGCACCGCGATTTGAAAAGGATTATCAAGGATATAACATAGCCACATTTATCATACAATTTTTATTATATTTCAGAGAAGCTGATGCTAAGAATTTAAAGATTAAATTAAACCAATTGTCTCAATTTAGTTCTGTACATTTAGATAAGAGACATAATTATAGGAATAGTATTTTTATCAGAATGCTGGAAATAATAGTGGAAAAGAACTATGACTATAAATCTGTTTCAGAAAAGGGATCTAATTATCTTAAAAAGCTTAAAAAAACACAAATTCCTCCAGATTGGCATTTGGAACTTGAAATTATTCCTTATGATAAACTATGGGAATACATTATAAATATCCTGAAAACAAATAAGTACTATCTTCATTACCGTTTTTATAATCTACATGAAGCATAGTTTCGATTTTGGGAATAAAAATATATTTGAATCATATTATGCCGTAGGGTTTAACCTAAATTCAGTAGCCTTTTTAACAACAATTGGCCTAAGGTTTATAGTTCATATTGTTTATCCGCTTTTTGGCAATTAGGTATTCATTCCATATATCTCTTACAATTTCAGCCGCAGGTTTAATTTCGTCAATCATGGAAGCTGCCTGGCCGATTTCCAATTCTCCATTGCTGATATCGCCAAGGAACATGCCTTGTTTGGCCCTGCCTTTTCCAAGTATTTGTGACATTTCTCCAGGATCCGCACCATTGTCCTCAGCTAACTGAACGGACTTATAAAATTCATTTTTGATAAGTCGAACTGGAATCAATTTCTTTAAAGAAAGTTTTGTGTCACCCTCCTTAAGGCTGATGACTTTCTTCTTAAAATCACTGTGGGCGGAAGATTCACTTGATGCGACGAACCTGGATCCTATTTGAACACCTTCAGCCCCAAGTGCCATTACTGCAAGCATTGATCTTCCGGATACTATTCCTCCGGCTGCAATAACAGGTACATTTGTTTTATCTGCTACTTCCGGGATCAAGCATAAAGTGGTTGTTTCATCCTTTCCGTTATGACCACCAGCTTCAAATCCTTCTGCAACTATGGCATCAACACCAGCTTCCTCGCTTTTTATTGCAAATTTCGTGGATGAAACAACATGGAGTACGGTTATACCTTTATCTTTTAATGCATTTGTCCAGGTTTTGGGATTTCCTGCAGAGGTAAATACAATTTGAACCCTTTCCTCTATTATCACTTTGATCTGGTCCTCAATATCAGAATATAATAATGGAAGATTCACTCCAAATGGTTTGGAAGTCGCCTTTTTACATTTGATAATATGTTCCCGGAGAACTTCGGGGGACATTGATCCGGAGCCAATTAATCCCAGTCCACCTGCATTACTAACAGCTGATGCCAATCGCCATCCACTGCACCAAACCATACCAGCCTGTATAATTGGAAATTGAATATTAAACAAATGGCAAATTCTATTCATCATTTGACTGGATTATATTATGAAAATATTTCGTGAATCTATTTAATAAGATGCAATTATATCTAGCTTATCGGTTAATTTTACACATATGATTTCAAGAGATTTCATTTCGAAATTACTTATTTGGCGGATAAAGCATATTAAGAGCCCCACCTTCGTAATTGTACTGAGCGTAGTAATAGGTGTTCTTGCTGGTTTAGCCGCAGTAATCTTAAAGAGAACCGTCCATTTCATACAGTATATTCTAAAAAGCGGATTTCTTCCTAATTATGCATATTTTATCTATCCTCTGATCGGGCTTATACTCACGATAATTATATCAAGATATATTTTTAAAGAAAAAATGGGTCATGGAATAACCGATATCATATTTGCCATTTCCAAAAAATTAAGCCTTGTCAAACAAAGTAAGATATACAGCAGAATGATTACCAGTGCGGTCACTGTGGGCTTTGGAGGTTCTGTTGGGCTGGAGGCCCCAATTGTTGTAACCGGATCTGCTATCGGATCGAATGTGTCAAGGTTCATGCATATGAACTATAATCACAGGACACTTCTAGTAGGGTGTGGTGCGGCTGCCTCAATTTCTGCTATCTTTAATTCTCCAATCGCTGGCGTAATTTTTTGCTTTGAAGTTATATTGACACAAATTACCATAAAAGGATTTATCCCATTATTGATAGCTTCTGTTTCAGGATCTATCGTCTCACTGGCATTATCAGGAGAAGAAATATTATTCTCTTTCGATCTGCAAGATACTTTTAAAGCTTCTGATACGCCATACTATATCTTATTGGGCATCGTATGCGGATTTATTTCATTATACTTTACCAAAATGATGTATTTCATTGAGCAGAGAATTATAAAAATTAAGAATTATATAGGAAGAGGACTATTAGGCGGGATTCTCCTTGGTGTCATTATAATTATTTTACCACCGATATACGGGGAAGGCTATGATACTATAAAAGCATTATTGAATAACAATGAAAACAATATACTCGCTAATAATCTGTTTATGTCCGATAGCAATAACCTAGTAGTATTCGGGATATTTCTTGTCGGAATTGTCCTGATCAAACCAATTGCTACCGCGTTAACTATTGGTTCAGGGGGTAGTGGTGGAATATTTGCCCCTTCACTCTTTCTGGGAGGAATAACAGGTTATTTAAATGCACTTACGATCAATAATATTGCCGGTTCGAATATCGTAAGTCTTTCGAATTTCACACTTGTTGGCATGTGTGGTGTAATGAGTGGCGTACTTCATGCCCCGCTTACCGGGATTTTCCTAATTGCAGAAATTACAGGTGGCTATACCCTGTTTGTTCCATTAATGATCGTATCGGCAATATCATTTATTACAATATCATATTATGAAGAACATTCATTATATACTAAAAATTTAATAGAACGGGGAGATTATAATCCTTATGATAAGGATAAGCAGGTATTAAGTAATATTCCACTAGACAAATTGATTGAAAGGGATCTTTTAACCATTGAACCTGACAGAAAACTTAAACATTTGATAAAGGTGGTGCGAAAATCAAAAAGAAATATTTATCCTGTCGTAAGCATAGATAGAATTCTTGAAGGAATAATCATGCTTGATGATATTAGGGAAATTATGTTTGACGAGGAAGCACAAAAAATAACTGATGTCAAAAGTTTAATGCACAGACCTCCAGATACGATAAACTTAAATGATAGTATGCATCAGGTTATGAGAAAGTTTGAAAAAACCGGTGCATGGAATCTGCCAGTATTGTCAGATGGTAAGTATGAAGGTTTTCTTTCAAAATCTACCATTTTTAATGCATACAGGAATAACCTAAGGAGAAAGAAATATGCCTAAATTGTATTTATTCCTTAGACAGATTTGGAAGCAATAAAATCCTTCATTTTAATTATCAAATCAACAGGCATATTGACAATTTTTTGCATAACTCTGTCATTATGAGGGAGTTATCCACAGGAATTTAATTTTTTAATTTTATTATAAATCACTGATAATCAGCACATTGTGCAATAATAAAAAAAAAGTGTGGATAAGTTTGATAAATTGTGGATAAAAAATTTGCTTTTTTTAAAATAATAATATTGGCCCTATTCATTGTGAATTTTAAAATAAAATTTCAATTATCGGGTCATTTTTATAGTATTTATTAAAATGTAGAAATATAATTTAAAGACAGTCTCATAATCCTTTTACGGTAGGATCAAATTCCATATTTTTATTAAAAATTATCACCCTTGATTAACCGGACCTTAAGAATACGGATTTCATTCATTCTTGGGGTCATCAGTTTTTTGCTGATGGTTACTTCAGGATTAATGCTAACTTTCTCACAATCAAATAATATTCCTACCGGAATACCTATTTTTCTGCCGTTTCTATCCTTTATCATATTCTTCATTTCTTTATATGTCTTTTACCATTACCACTTGGGGAGATTAAAAAATGCAAATTTACAGGATTTATTATGGAAGGTGTTTGTCACGGGTTTAATAGCAACCATTTTATCATTTGGGTTAAAACTATTTGAGTTTTTATTCAGAAATCATAAAGTGGGTGAAAATCCATTGTTTATTAACTTTATATATTTTCTTAACCTGGGATTAATTTTAGCCTTCCTGTTATCGACTTTTGTTGTATGGGAAAGATTTATCTTTTATCAAAAATCCAAGAGATTAATATATTCCTGGAGATCTTATATTTATCTACTCCTGATTTCACTGTTTTTAATCTTCCTGCAAATCGGCTATGATGATCCTCTATTTTATATTTTCATTGGATTATCTGTCTTAATTAGTATTTATTTTTCGGTTAATTTAAAATGGGTAGCCTATCTTAATTACAAACAAAAATGGAAAGGCATATTGCTTTTTTTATTGATAGTAGCTTACCTGGATATTATTTTACAAATCACATCTTTGAGTTATTCAAATGAACTTTTGGTACTGGATCTGTCAATGAATATTACCACTCTTAGCATATTTATTTTTGTATTCATATATGCCATAACTTCTGTTCTTGTATTGTTATTTAATTTACCTACCTCCTCAGTATTTGAAAAGAAGCTTGAGGAAATAATTAATTTTCAACGATTAAGTCAGTCCAGGAATACAGGGAAAAACAAAGAGGAGGTTTATGAGATTTTGCTTGAAAGTTCTGTTAGTGCCGTTATGGCCGATGCTGCATGGCTCGATGTAGATCAATCTGGAATTCCTGAAACCAAACAACTCCGATACAAAATAAAAAAGGAAGATATTCTTGATGTTCAGGAACACATTCCAAAAGGAAAAATCAAAAAGTTACTAAGCACTGATCCTGTTAAAAATCTCAAAACAAATCGATACATAGCCTCAATAAGAGATTACAAGTACAGGTCTATATTGGTTTTCCCGATATTTATTCAAAATGATTCTCTTGGTACCCTGAATCTTTTAAAGGAAATCAGTGATGGTTTCAATGATGAGATGATCGATATCATAGGTACCTTTATTAACCAGGCATCTATATCGATCGAGAATTTTAATCTGATAGATGCAGCCGTTGAAAATGAAAGGTATACGAAAGAATTAAATATTGCTAAAACTGTTCAAAGAAATTTACTGCCGGCAGTACTCGAAAAAAGTGATTTCTTTGATATCATTGGATTTTCAGAATCCGCGGATGAAGTTGGAGGTGATTATTATGATATATTCAAAATTAATGAAGACAAAACCATAATTATCATAGGTGACGTCTCTGGAAAAGGAACTTCAGCGGCCTTTCATATGTCTCAATTAAAGGGAATATTTCATAGCCTAGTACAATTGCAATTAACTCCTAAAGACTTTTTAATTTATGCTAATAATGCATTGGCTAAAGGATTAGACAAAAATTCCTTTATTACGGCCGCATACTATATAATTGACAGAAAAACCGGGACAATAGAATTTTCAAGAGCAGGACATTGCCCTACACTATATTATGATGAAAGCAAGAATACTGCAAATTATTTTTATGGAATTGGTCTCGGACTAGGTATAATTAGAAACAATGAATTTTATAGATACGTTAACATAGATAAGATTAAATACAATCCGAAAGATATTTTGGTTTTATTTACAGATGGAATTACTGAAGCCAGAAACAATAATCAGGAAGAATTTGGATATGATAGACTCAAAAATTTAATTGTTGAGAATGCTGCGTTAACCCCGACAGAAATTAAAGATGCAATAGTACAGGCCATGTATTCTTTTTGTGGAACGAATGTGCCGGAGGATGATTCAACATTAATTATAATAAAGTTTAATGAAAACAGAACTTAGTTTTTTTAATAGCGTAATAAAACCATGATTACTATTCAAACAAATAAGGAAGAAGATTTTTATATTATTAAAGTTAACGGTGATGTTGACGCCAGTTCGTCTATTCACTTAGATAATAAAATTGGGGAAATAATTAAAACCGAGAAGAAAATTCTCGTGGATTGCAATGACCTTCAATATATTTCTTCCGCTGGCCTCGGGGTATTTATGTCATATATTCACGAAATGGAAGAAGGTGAGATAAAAATGGTATTATTTGGATTAGGGAATAATGTTAAAAATGTTTTTCACATACTTGGTCTGGACCAGTTAATAAATATGGTTGAAACCAAAGAGGATGCTAAGAATTTAGTCGATGCAATATAATTACTCTGCGCAATGTTCAAAGAAGAATCTTGCTGATATAAGAAGTTTTATTAGCGAGACTTTGAGTAATCATTTTAAATCAGAGATTGATATTCACCATATGGTATTGGCAGTAGATGAAGTATGTGCCAATCTCATGATTCATTCCCATAAATGCAATCCAAAGGAATCAATTGATCTGTTCGTGGATGTTAGGAAACAGGAAGTAATTATAGAAATTAAAGATACCGGGAATGGATTTAATATTAAGAGCTACCAAGAGCCGACCATCAATGAAATTATTGTTGAAAAAAAGAAAGGCGGTCTTGGATTAATGTTGGTGAAACGAATTATGGATAAAGTAGAATTTATAAAAAGTAACAATAACAATATCTGCCGCCTCAAAAAAAAGATCCTTACCAGCAAATAACCTCCTTTTATTCAGATTTCATTCCTCTTTTATGCTCAAAATTATGTAAAATTGCACTCTATAAATCCAGTTTACTTGCTGATTATGAGAGGATTATGCCTATTGTTTTTATCTATTATCACCCTTAGTTGTTCTTTGATCAAGCAGGATTCTACCGAAAGGGCTATAATTTTCGATATTAATGGTGCTCCTGTTACAGCAGAAGAATTTACCTACAACTTAAATAAAAATATCAGTAATACAGATTCTGCCATTTCAAAACAGGATATTGATGAATATCTTGATTTGTACATTAACTTCAAATTGAAGGTTAAAGAAGCAGAATCGCAAGGATTGGATACTACAGAATCATTTATCAAGGAATTCTCGAAATACAGAGATCAATTAACTGAATCATATCTTAAAGATGATTCTATTATTATAAAACTTGTTCTTGAAGCATATGATAGGATGTTGTATGAAGTTGATGTTTCACATATTATAATCAGAATTCAAAATCAGAATGATCCAATTGATACTTTACGAGCATTTGAGAGAATCACAGAAATTCATAATCAATTAAATTCAGGTTCAAATTTTCAAGAGCTTGCTATTGCTTATTCAGAGGATCCATCAGTAAAGACAAATAATGGACACCTTGGTTATTTTACTGCACTCCAGATGGTTTATCCTTTCGAAACAGTGGCATATAATACTCCAGTAAATGAATATTCAAATCCATTCAAAACAAGATTTGGTTATCATATTATAAAGGTATATGATAAAAGGCCGTCAAGAGGGAAGGTGCAGGTTGCTCATATCATGTTGAGGTTCAAGAACAATTCCACCAAAACAGATTCATTAGCTGTAAAGGAGAAGATCTACCAGATATATAACTCCCTTATTGCTGGAGAAAATTGGGAGTCTTTATGCAAAAACTTTTCAGAGGATTCCAATACTAAAAACCAGGGTGGTGTGTTACAGCCATTTGAGACTGGAAGGGTGGTCCCATCTTTTTCAGAGATAGC
Source organism: uncultured Cytophagales bacterium (assembly GCA_963820995.1). Taxonomy (GTDB): domain Bacteria; phylum Bacteroidota; class Bacteroidia; order Cytophagales; family Cyclobacteriaceae; genus JAGTVG01. Next base: position 429,791 of record CAWGCL010000004.1, read on the forward strand.
TTTCGGTTTAGAAAATCCAGGCGATATAAGCGATCCTGTTCTGACCCCGTATGGTTGGCATATAATAAAATTGATACAGAAATTTCCAGTAAAACCTTATAAGGAGATAAAGGATGAACTAACTGATAAAGTTAAACGGGATTCCAGATCAGAATTAACACATACATATCTAATCGAGAAACTAAAAAAGGAGAACAATTTTATAATTGAAGAAGACGTATTGGATAAATGTTTGGTTTTGGCAGATAGTAGTTTGATATCTGGAAACTGGACTTTTGACAGTACCAATGTATTATTAGAAGAATATATTTTTTCAATTCAATCTAAGAAGTATAATGTAAAAGATCAATTCATATACATCCGTTCAAATCAGCTTAGAAACGATAATATGGATCCGGTGATTTATATGAAGCAATTGATCAACAAATATATTGATGAGCAATTAATCGAATATGAAAAATCACACCTTGAGGAAAAATATTATGATTATAAAATGTTAGTCCGTGAATACCGAGAAGGAATTCTTCTTTTTGACCTGATGGATAAAGAAGTATGGAACAAAGCCATTGTTGATACCACGGGGCTTGAACAGTATTTTGAACAGAATTCCGAAAAATATAAATGGGGAGATCGTCTCGATGCTATGATTTTCAGTTCTAACAATATTGAAGAAATAAACATGGTCCATCATCTTTTAGATGAGTTATTTTATCCTGTTTTGGAGGATACAATATTACTCTCCAGTTCAGAAATGGAAGATGCTGTTATTTCTGGAAGTTATCAGATAGACAGTCTTTATCAAATTGTTCTTGAGGATTCAACTTATTTTTTCGAAGTATCTTGTATTAAAGAGGTTTGGGATCAATTTTATAATAAAATAAAATCCAGCAATTGGTTGCTTGAAAAGTTTATTTATCGGGAGGTTGAGGGAAATAGCTCTGGCTTTAACATACTATCAAACTCGAAAAAATGGGTTGAAAAGGAAATTAATGGAAATTCAGCTTTAACTTTGCAGGTCGAATCAGGGTTATATGAAAAGGGCGAGGAAGAAATAATAGATTTAATAGATTGGAATCCTGGTTCATATGATCTGTCTATTGAGAATTTTGAGTATCTGGTGTTTGTTGATAGAGTTGTTCCTGCCCGTAAAAAGGAATTGGATGAAATTAGGGGACAAGTGATTTCAGATTATCAAAATTACCTTGAACAAGAATGGATCAAGGAATTAAGGAGTAAGTTCACTGTTAGTATAAATGAAAAAGCCTTATCAAAGATATATGAACAATACAAGGTTAATTAAGTTGTTGCCAATTTCGATGCTGGTTTTATTCTCCTGTGATATAATTGACTTCAAGGACAATCAGGCCGGATTAAAGTTTAGTGATAATGCAACCATTAAACCTATAGCAAGGGCACATGATCAGTATCTCTATTTTGATGATCTGGAGGGACTTATTCCTGGTGATATATCAAAAGCTGACAGCGCCAATTTAATACAACGATATGTAAAAAGCTGGATAAACAAACAACTGGTAATTTCCGAAGCTTCTGATAAGTTGAATCTTGGGGAGGTTGAAATTGAAAGAAAAGTTTTGGATTATAGATATGCACTGATGATACATGAATATCAGAAGTTATATATTAATGATAAACTTGAAATGGATGTTTCACCTGCTGAGGTTGAAAAATATTATCTTGAGAACAAAGAAAATTTCCAATTAAGGCAAAATATTATTAAATGCCGATATGTTAAACTGGCTAAAGAAGCACCAAAGTTAAATGTATTTAAAAGATTATTCAGTTCTGATAATGAGAAACAATTTGAAGAGTTGAAATCCTATTGTTACCAATATTCTACTACTTTTCATCTTGACTCTACCTGGGTTAATTTCGATGAGGTTATAGAAAATACTCCAATGGTAACAATTGATAATAAGATTCAATTCCTTAGAAGAACAAATTATTATGAAACTACTGATGATAATTTTCAATATTTTTTAAAAATTCTTGATTATAAGATCTCAGATGAAATTTCTCCAATGGAGTGGGTATATGACGATATAGTTAGAATTATCATTAACAAAAGGAAAGTAGAACTTGCGAAAGAATTAGAAGAAGGTATATATGAAAGGGCAGTACAAAACGAAGATTTCGAAATATTTAATAATTAGCCTTTTTCTTGTTGGCTCAGTACTTTACTTAAGTCCTGTTCTACAGGCTCAATATAGTAAAGGTCAGATGATCGACAAGATAATTGCCAAGGTTGATGATTATATTGTACTTAAATCGGATTTGGATAAAGCATACCTTGAGTTTGTTTCCAGTGGCCAGGATGGTGGGGAGGAAGTTAAATGTGGCATATTTGAGAGCCTCGTTATCACTAAATTATTGGTAGCAAAAGCAGAAATTGATTCTGTGCTGGTTTTGGATGAAGAAGTTCAGATGAACCTTGATCAAAGAATGCAGATTATTGTGTCCCAGATTGGTTCTGAAGAAAGGCTAGAAGAGTATTATGGAAAGACAATCGAAGAGTTTGAAGAAGAATTGTTTGATGACATTAGAGAACAGCTAATAGCTGACAAAATGCAACGAACTATCACTGAGGGTATAACTGTAACTCCATCGGAGGTGAAGCGTTTTTTCAATCGAATTCCCGTTGATAGTCTTCCTTTTTTCTCAACGGAAGTTTCAATTGGACAAATCGTTGTGGTTCCTGAAGTCGGCAGCAATCAAAAAGAACAAGCACGAAGTAAATTGCTGGATATCAGGGATAGGATAGTAAACGGACCTGATCTTTCCTCAACCTATGGAGATTGGACATTAAACTTAAATCCGGGAAATGGTCTTGAACTGATCGATAAAGACGGCAGTACCTATTCCGGAACATGGGAGTATGCTGTAAGTGATAGATTGTTAACATTAACTTTAAATGAGATCAGTTTTACTGCTAATGAATTTCAATTTGTATGGAAACTCACAAAGTATGGTGAGGACAGTCTAAGGTTTGATAATAGTGATGTCAATAATACTTCTAAATTTACAGCCTATAAATTAAATAATGAGTCTGAAAAATCTCCTGTGATTAACATCGAGTTTCTTTTAGGTTCCTGGAAGATAACATCTTTTAATGGTGATGGTGAAGATTTCGCCGAATTGGCCAGGGAATATTCAGAGGATCCCGGGTCTGCCAGATATGGAGGGGAATTAGGTTATGCATCCCGAGGAGCCATGGTGCCTGAATTTGAAGCTGCGGCAATGACCATGAAACCTGGTCAAATTTCTCAACCCATTGAGACGGATTTTGGATATCATCTTATACAATTACTTGATAGAAGAGGAAATGAATTCAGCTCCCGTCATATTCTGATACGACCGGATTTCTCGGCCCTTGATTTCGAAAAAGCTGAGGATTTTCTTGACAGCTTGAAAAATGCCATCCAGTATGACAGTCTGATCTTTGAGAAGGCTGCCAAAGAATTTTCAGATGATGATGCTACTGCAGGGAATGGAGGCTTTCTAGTGGATAACGCTGGTTCAACCAGGGTATCTGTTGAAGACCTTGATCCGGTGGTTTTCTTTACAATTGACACAATGGAAGTTGGGACAGATCTCTGATCCTATGCGTTACCGGATGCAGGATGGTAAGGAAGCGGTTAGGATATTATATTATAAAGACCGTATAAGACCCCATAAAGCCAATCTAAAAGAAGATTATCAGAAAATACAATTAGCCACTATGAATGAGAAAAGAAAAGAGGTCATGGAAGAATGGTTCGACAGGGCGAAAAATGATGTTTTCATTCAAATAGATGACAATTACAAGTATTGTAATGTTATGGAGTGATCCCCAAAACAAACTAATCTCAATTTATTTAAGAATATGAAAGATATTAAATCTGATGTAGAAGCTGCTGACAATCTTGTTAAATCTTATAAAAAATTAAGTGATGAGATTTCAAAAATCGTCATTGGACAGGATGAAGTAATCAAATTGGTTTTAATATCTATATTCTGCCAGGGACATAGCTTGCTGGTTGGGGTACCTGGTCTCGCAAAAACACTTCTTATCAAGACTATTTCAGAAGCTTTAGATCTAAGTTTTAACAGGATCCAGTTTACGCCGGATCTCATGCCATCTGACATTCTGGGATCGGAAACCCTTGATATAAATAGAAATTTTCAGTTTATCAAAGGGCCTGTATTTGCCAATATCATTCTTGCAGATGAAATTAACCGGACACCTCCAAAAACACAGGCAGCGCTTCTAGAATCCATGCAAGAATATTCTGTTACCATTGCAGGCCATTTTCATCAGCTTGACCGCCCATTCTATGTTCTCGCTACTCAGAATCCTATTGAGCAGGAGGGAACTTATCCTCTTCCCGAGGCCCAGTTGGACAGGTTTATGTTTAATATCCTACTGGATTATCCATCCTTCAAAGATGAAGTGGAAATTGTGGAAAAAACTACTACTTCACGGACCGTTGAAATAAATAAGGTGATGGGTAAAGATGAAATATTGTTTTACCAGGACTTAATCAGGAAAGTTCCTGTTACTCGCCAATGTAGTTGAATATGCAGTCAATCTTGTTCACAGAACCAGACCTGGAACAGAAAGTGCTGCGCAGATCTCCAATGACTACCTGGATTGGGGCGCTGGTCCCAGGGCTTCTCAGTTTCTAATTACGGGGGCTAAATGTGCTGCCTTGATTAGCGGCAAATATTCTCCGGACATAGAGGATATCAAAGACATCGCCAAGCCTACTCTGCGACATCGAATATTAAGAAATTTTAAGGCGGAAGCCGAAGGGATCACCGTTGATAAAATAATTGAGGAACTTCTATAATATCACTACTAAAATTCGTTGGTGATTGTAAGAAGATTATCATTCAATACAGTCCGATATTGTCTTAAAGGAAGCGTTGCAGGTCCTCCCGTAGGGAAACCGTTGAAATCGAAAGTGGAGTTACAACAAGTATCTGTCAGGAACAATGTAGATTGGTCTACACTAACGTCAGCACATTTGTCCATTGGTTGAAAAGTGCAATTTCTTTCAATCGCGATATATTCATTGAGTGATTGTCTGTAGATTATAATTCCTCTTACACCGGCATTCAGGTAAGCATAACCTCCAATGAGATTGAGGGCCTGATATTGATAATTATTCAGGTTTATTGTTTCATTAACAATAACTATGGGTATCCCATCTTCCATTTGCTGATCATCACAAGCCTGGAGAATCAATATACTGAAGAAAATTATATAGAAATATTTCAAAATTATTCTCATTAATACAGCGATGTAAACTGCTTTAAAAACCGGATGTCATTTTCTGTGAACAAGCGTATGTCCTTTATCTGGTATTTCAGCATGGTTATTCTTTCAATTCCCATTCCAAATGCAAAACCGGTATATTTTTCAGAATCAATATTACAATTTGAAAGGACATTCGGATCTACCATCCCAGCTCCTCCAATTTCAACCCATCCAGAATATTTACAAATTGGACATCCTTCGCCATGACATATAAGGCAGGTAATATCTAATTCAGCACTAGGTTCAGTGAAAGGAAAGTATGATGGGCGAAATCGCACTTTAGTATCTTTACCAAACATTTCCCTGGCGAAATAATATAAGGTTTGCTTTAAGTCAGCAAAGCTCACATTTTCATCAACATAGAGGCCCTCTACCTGGTGAAATATACAATGTGCCCGAGCTGATATAGCTTCATTTCGAAAAACCCTTCCAGGAGATAATGTTCTTATTGGCGGATCAGTCTGCTCCATAACACGAACCTGGACGGATGAAGTATGGGTTCGTAATGCGATATCATCACTTTTATCATCCGCTTTACTTGGTTTTTCAATGAAAAAAGTGTCCTGCATTTCCCGAGCCGGATGGTTATGTGGGAAATTTAAGGCTGTAAAGTTGTGCCAGTCATTTTCGATTTCTGGTCCTTCAGATACATTGAACCCAATTCGTTCAAAGATCTCTATAATTTGTAATTTAACTGATGTAAGCGGATGAACAGTCCCTAGCGTATTTTGTACAGGAGGAAGAGAAAGATCCAATCCATCTGTTAATGACGATCTGTTCTGGGTTTTAACAGAAGAGACCAATTCCTGAAATTTTTTCTGAGCTTCATTTTTCAGTTCGTTCAAAGCTTGTCCAACTGCTTTTTTTTGATCATTTGGAATAGACTTGAACTCATCAAAGAGATTACTCATAATTCCTTTCCGACTGATAAACTTCAACCTGAAGGACTCAATTTGATCATTATCCAGGGCAATGAACTCCTTTATCTCCTGTTTGATAGTTTTTATTTTTTCAAGCAAATCCATTATGGTGATCTCCTGCTTGTGCAGAATTTTTTAATTGTTTTATTGAATTGGCAAAATTAAAGTTTTTTTATTTAAAAAATGGTTCACAGCTTATTAAAGCAATCCTTAATTGCAGAATGAGAGAGTGATCAGAGGATTTACGAGCTCTGGTTCCTTCAAATGCAATTATTTGCCAGTTAGATAGAGTTTAACCTTCAGCTGACCAAAGTTGTGTCGAATTTCGTTGTCGCATCCCTTTGGGGGTTCCATCCAACGTTACCCTATAACAAATTACTTGTAAAATATGTCTGTTAACTTGCATCTAATGACCCATGGAGTAAAACGTTCTCCCACACTTAACTAAACAAACTCTGGGCACATACTCTGTGCCATTGAAAATCCTGTAATAAGCTTGCAATTGCCAGATCCAGAATATAACATCGGTGATTGCAACACTTTCAATTGATTTATAGATAAAATCAGAAAACCTCAATCTTTGGAGTTATAATATATGGTCAGTAGACCAAGTGAATTAAACGGGAATAAGCTCCAAGGGAATAATTTCTTACAGGTGATAAAGGGATTAAATGTGTAATTGAGAGGGTAAAATTATAAGTCCGCCATCCTGATTTCAAAATCTCATTTAATAGGATATCTATTTCAAAAAGAAATACAGAAAGCGTAAAAAAAACTGCTTTCTAAGTTTCAAACACATCGAAATAAATCAAGACAATGTAATTTCAAACCTATTAAGCAGTTCTTTCTATCTGTGATGAGGGGATTAGTTGATCAGACTTTTCTCTTTCAGATAATTGATTACTATATCAGCACTATCTTCCAGTGAATGTTCACTGGTATCTATTACGAGTTCTGCATTTAATGGTTCTTCATAAGGTGCATCGATTCCAGTGAATTCCTTAATCTCACCGGCCCGGGCTTTTTTGTATAATCCTTTTGGATCCCGACTTTCAGCAACCTCCAACGGAACTTTTACATATACTTCAATAAATCTTCCTTCAGGCGCTAATTCCCTCGCTTTATCTCTATCTCCTCTATAAGGTGAAATAAACGCAGTCATGGCAATTACGCCTGAATCAGCAAATAAATTTGACACCTCACCGATTCGTCGGATATTTTCTTCCCTGTCTTCAGGAGAGAATCCCAAGTTTTTATTCAGTCCATGTCGTATATTATCTCCATCAAGAACGTAGCTTATATTTCCATTCTCAAATAGTTTTTCTTCAACTGCATGTGCCAGTGTTGACTTGCCTGATCCTGATAAACCGGTGTACCATATTACGATACCTTTCTGGTTCAACAGTCTTTCTCTATCTTCGTTTGTAATGGCGCCTGAGTGCCATGTAATATTCGTTGCTTTTTGTTCAGCCATTTTTTCTTTATTTATAAACTTTGATAATAATCCATTAATATTTGACCAATTTCAGGTCTGGTGAATTCCTTAGGAGGCATTTCACCATTATCCAGCATTTCTCTTACTTTAGTTCCGCTGATCAATACTCTGTCTTCTTTACCATGAGGGCAAGTTTTCATAGAAGCCATTTCACCGCAACCGTGGCACCAGAATGTCCAGTCAATGTTCAGTGGCTTTATGTGCAGGGCATCCTCAGGGATCTCGTCAAAGATCTTTTGAGCGTCGAAAGGCCCATAATAACTACCTACACCCGCATGGTCTCTTCCTATGATCAAAGCGCTGCATCCGTAATTCTGTCGGAAGATGGCATGAAGCAAAGCTTCTCTTGGCCCGCCATAGCGCATCTCCATCGGATATACCTTAAGAACAACATTGTCTTTTACATAGTATTTGTCAATAAGGGTTGTGTAGCATTTCATCCGTACATCTGCTGGAATATCACCTGCTTTCAGCTTACCGACCAGTGGGTGAATAAGTACACCATCGCTTACTTCCATTGCGATTTTTGTCACATATTCATGTGACCTGTGGATTGGATTCCTGGTCTGGAAGCCGGCAATCCTGATCCAGCCTTTTTCTTCGAATATAGCACGTGTTTCAGCAGGTCTTGCATAGTGTTCCCCATACATTTCAGGATAAGGGCCTTCACTGAATACTTTGACCGGACCACCAAGGTATACATCATGTTGTTCGTAGATTTTAGCTACACCCGGATGCTGTTCATCATCAGTCCGGAAAACATTTACAGCCTCATGTTTTTTATCATAATCGAACTTATCTTCTATGATCATTGATCCCATTAACTCATCACTTTCATCATCAACAAGTGCGATCTCAGTTCCTATAGCCAGTTCATTAGCCTGTTCTTTTGAAACAGATAGTGTGATAGGTATAGGCCACAAGGTGCCGTCTGCCATTTTCATATCGTTGACCACACCCAAGTAATCCTTTTCACCCATAAAGCCATCCAGTGGGCTGAAAGCCCCCACGGCAAGCATAATAAGGTCAGATGTTTCTCTGGAATTTAACCTAACTTGGGGTAAATTTTTTGCATTGTTCTTTGCTGTTTCCAGCTCGCTACCTTCAAGTAATAAAGGTTTTAATACGCCACCATGTGGTGGTACTAATTTTGAAGCCATATTTAAAGAATTTTGATTATCGAATAAAAAAATTGAATGCAAAAATAATATAAAAAAGGCAGATAATGACCCGATTTTGGGGAATTCCTTTATAAACTTTGAAAGTAAAAGTTATAATCAAAGATTGGATAATAATATTATAGGCCCATCAATGTCTAATGAACATTATGAGGATGTTATAATAGGTATCACTTTAATTGCTGAGTCATTTCAATCAAATTTTCTTTAAATTTATACCTATAATTCCTTATAATTCCAATCCGGAAACGAGCAGATTGTAAAAAAAATGATGTTCTTTGAAGAAATGAATAAATACCATTAAAGATGAATGAAATAGAAATAAAACACATACTGGAAATTTCGAAAATGGCCGGGGATGAAATACTTAAGATCTATAATGATGAAAGTCAATTTAATATTGTGGATTTTAAAGCTGATGACTCTCCTTTAACACTAGCTGATAAAAAATCACATGAAGTCATAGCCAGGAATATCGAGGATTTATATCCGCATATCCCTTTGCTTTCAGAGGAAGGAAGAGATATACCCTATGATATTAGAAAATACTGGAATGAGTTTTGGCTGGTGGATCCTTTAGATGGCACAAAGGAATTTATTAAGCGCAATGGTGAATTCACAGTAAACATCGCATTAATTGTAGATGGCTATCCTGTATTAGGCGTAATATATGCTCCAGTTCTTGACACCTATTATTATGCACTTAAGGATGAAGGCTCATATAAGATCAATGGAGGCCAGCGAAGTCATTTGAAAGTTACTGAGAAGAAGGCAGGAGGTTTGACCGCAGTTAGGAGTCGTTCGCATGCATCTCCGGAAGAGGAGGAAATTTTTAAGAAATACAATGTTACCGAATTCACATCTGTGGGGAGTTCATTAAAATTCTGCATGGTTGCTGAAGGAAAGGCAGATATTTATTATCGACACGGACCAACTATGGAATGGGATACCGGTGCCGGACAAGCCATTGTGGAGAATGCAGGCTTTGAGATGATCAATATGGAATCAAAAGAACGGTTTACATATAATAAACCTTCACTCTTGAATCCAGGCTTTTTAGTAAAGTAACTTTTTAGTTTAATTATATTCTGTCTTATCTCTTATTTGATCCAATAAGCTATGATAGTTATGAGAATTATGGCTTAATGCTCAGTAGGCTCTATCATTTTCACGTATCAGATGGTTAAGGGTAAGAATAATAATTTTGAGGTCAAAAAGAAGGGACCAGTTTTCGACATAAAAGCGATCCAGTTTAATCCTGTTCTTCATTAAAGTAAGATTATTTGTCTCGCCACGATACCCTTTAGCTTGAGCTAATCCTGTAATTCCCGGTTTCACAGAATGCCTGAGCATAAATTTGCTGATTTGTGGTTTAAAATCATTATTCAGCTTAATTGGATGTGGTCTTGGACCAATAATTGACATATCGCCTGTAAGTACGTTATAAAATTGTGGGAATTCGTCAAGAGAGGTCTTTCTGAGAAACCTTCCAAATTTTGTAATGCGTGGATCATTCTTTACTGCTTGTTTAAATTCAATCTCGTTATCATATACCATAGTTCTGAACTTATAACAAGTAAAAGGTTTATTATCCTTACCATGCCTCTTTTGTTTGAAAAAAGCTGGACCGTTGGAGTCTAATTTTATTAGTAAACCGATTATAGGGATTAGCCACCATAGGATTAAGGTCATAACAAGTGCAGAAAACACAAAATCAAAAGATCTCTTTATAAACTGATTAAATTTATCATCTAATGGTTGTGGACGTACTTTGAGAACAGGAATGTAATCATATAACTGAACTTCCAGATTTTTATAAGGGAATCCTCTGAAATCAGGGATTATTTTAATTTTTATAAAATGTTCTTCGGTAAATTCAATAATCTCTTGTACTTTCTCAGGATTGATATTGGGAAGGCAACAATATATCTCATGAATATTATTGTTTAATACATATTGAAACAGATCATCAATGTTACCCTTAATCTGATTTCCTGATTTCTGGTCATCAAAATAGCCATGAAATTTATATCCATGTTCAGGATGAAAAATAAAGAATTTTCTAAGCTCACGAGCAAGTTCGCCATACCCGACAATTGCAATATTCCTGTAATTGTGACCAATTCTTCTCCAATATTTCATGAATACAATAAACGAAAGATGAAATATTGTAAGGCCCAGGGAAGTGAGAAAATAGCTTTGAAGTATAAATAATTTATAAAAATCCTGCCCTTTAATACCAATAAATGCAAAAATCAAAAGAAGGTATAAGCCAAGCGCATTTATAAGCCTTCTAAGGACAACTTCAAATTGAGTTGTTCTTGTTGTATCATGGATTTGAATTATAAATGAGGTTAGCACCCAGGCAATATTGAAAAAAAGCAGGAGTTCAAAATATTTTGAAGTAAGAATGGTATTTATTCCGTTAAAGGTGAAATAATAACCAATTAGATAGAAAGAATTCAGGAATAAGAGGTCTCCTAAAAGATTAATTTCCTTCTGGTATTTCGAATATCTAATATGCATTTAAAATGTAAAAACGAGTGCTACCAGTTTAAAATTAGGACACTAAATTTCTTTAAACAAATTCTGATAGGCATTTATTAGCTTTTTGGACTGATGTTTCCATTCAAGTTTGTCTTCCATTCTCTTTCTACCTATCATACCCATTTTAAGTCTTTTCTGTTCATCATCAATGAGTTCAATGATTTTATCTGCAAAATCCTGAATATCATTTGGTTTAGCATAAATCGAAGCTTCACCAGCAGATCGTTTTCCTTCAACAAGGTCGTACTGAACAATTGGTTTGCTAAGTGCCATATATTCAAGGATCTTATTCATAGTTGATTTATCATTTAGAGGATTAAGGGGATCTGCATTCACACAAACTTCACAGGTTGAAAGTCTTTTTAATAGTTCATCATCAGATATACGCCCTGTAAATTCCACATAATCATTAATTCCGAGATTGAGTAGATAAGGCTTGCAAGTCTTCAAAACATGGTCCACTCCCTATTAAGCAAAATTGTATATCCTTTCTTTTCTTTTCATTTATTATAATTCCGATGGCTTTAATAAAGTGATCCACACCATCAAACTCACCCATCACTCCTAAATAGCCTACAAGGAATTTTTTCCCATTTTTATAAGCGCTATTTGCGGGTTTCAAATTGAATAAATTCAGGTCGGGGCCACTTCTGACTACGTGAACCTTTTCTTCTCTCAACGCGTCCTCTTTTAATAGCTACTTCTTTGTATGATTCGTTGGTTGACATAACCATATTTGCCGACATAAATGTCAGACGTTCAGCTACTTTCAGAAAATAATAAAAAAAACCTCTTTTATTGAATTTGGATTCATACAATTCAGGGTTGAGATCATGATGATCAAATACAAATTTGACTTTGTGAAAAAGTTTGAACCATAATGCTACTAAAAATATAAAATCCGGTGGATTACAAGCTTGTATAACATCAAAATTATTTTGCTTATAGATTTTTCTTGCCAATTTCCATTCGTAATAGAGTGCATGGCTGTATTCTCGTAAATATCCTAATGCTGAACTTTTTTCGGGGGGTAATGGATGCCTATAAATCTTAATATCATTGATTTCTTCAAAGTCTTTATCATATCCTTTCCCTTTTGGGCATATGATAAATATCTCATATCCCTCTTTTCTAAGTGTATTCGATTCCATCCATACCCTTCTGTCAAAAGGAAGGGGAAGGTTTTCAACTATAATCAATATCTTACCAAGCGATTCCTTCATAATTAGAAAAATCGATATCCTCTTTTAAAATACCGGTAAGATCAATAATTATTGTTTCATTATTTATTTTCTCAAGAATGGTCCTAAACTCGGCTGCACCATGTGTAACTATAATGATTTCTGAGTGTTTTAATAATTCTTTTGGGGAGTCCACCATTAACTTTGATAGATGTGGTATCTTTTTTTCAATGTATTCTTTATTTGATCCTATCAATTTACTTTCCGCCACATAATGATCCAGGATTTTTAGATCAAAACCTTTTCCCAATAACCTTTCTGAGAGTTCAACGGCAGGGCTCTCTCTCAAATCATCCGTATCCGATTTAAAGGATAATCCCAGTAATCCCAGTTTTCTTTTATTTTTACTGGTAATTAAATCCAGGGCTAATTCAATATGAGCATTATTGCTAGTTGATAGTGCATTAATTAACGGGAGTTTAATATTATTTATTTTACCAAAATATTCAATAGCCCTGACGTCCTTCGGAAGGCAGGATCCACCATAGGCAAATCCAGGCTTCATATAGGCGGTTGAAACATTCAACTTTTTATCAAGGACCAGCAATGTCCATCACCTTACGTGCATCCACTCCAGAGAATTTTGCCAATCTACCGATTTCATTTGAAAAGCCGATTTTCATAGCATGCCATGCGTTGGATGCATATTTAAGTAATTCAGCCTCTTCCGGTTTAACCACATAAAATGGTGCATCTACAGTAGCATATAACTTTTTAACGTATGTTGCTGCCTTTTTGCTTTCTGTTCCTATGACCGTGAAAGGTGCTTCATCAAAATCCTTAATGGCTGATCCTTCCCTTAAAAATTCAGGATTAAAAGCAAAATGTATTGGAATATTATTGGAATATTTTTTAGATATGTGAGCAAGTTTTCGCGTAGTTCCAGGAAATATTGTGCTTCTAATAATTATAGTATGTTCTTTCTTTTTTTCTCCTACTGCTTTCGCTATATTCTTTATTACACGTTCAACATATTGCAGATCAAGGGCACCATCACTTCGACTGGGTGTACCAACACTAATTAAAGAAACATCGGTAATATTGATTGCTTTTTCAAAATCAGTAGTTGCGCTAATTCTATCTTCCTGTAATCCCTCTTCAATTAATTCTTTTAATCCTTTTTCTATAATTGGAGGAATTCCTTTGTTGACATTATTAACTTTATCAGAATTAATATCAACCCCAATTACATTAATCCCATCTCTTGCAAAACATCCAGCTGTAACGATACCTACATAACCCAGGCCGAAAATGCTGACATTCATTTTATTTTTTTTTAATTTGTATTGAAAAAATCTGTTTTGTGGGCAAATATACCCTTTTTTGATAACTAAGCGTTGTTGTGGGAACCTTTACATTAAACTGAGGAGAATACCATCCACCTTCTTCTGATCCCGAAAACGCATGTAGTTTATAATCAAATTCTTGGCTAATAACGATTTCAATATTTTTGTTTTTTATTCGCACTTTTTCCTGGGTCTTATCTAATACCTGGACATCAGGGTGGAGGTGAAATCTGAAGTCAAGCAGAAAATGTCCTTTACCTGTAATTTCATCTCTAATTATTAATTGATCACTAAGTTCTATCTCTCTCGAATGGATAGCGTGGATATTTTTATAACCCGTATGGTAGGCTTGAATTAGATTTTTAGCTTTAGAAAAACTTTTTACATAGGTTTTTGCTTTTTTACCCCATAAGAAGGGGCCAAGTTGTTCTGATTGATCCGTATTATTAATGCCTAGAGTATTATGGGCTTTTGTACTTCGGAAATATTGTCGATATGCCAAATCAGTATGATAACAATAGGTTCCAGGATCTATAAAAAAAGGGATGCCATTAACAATACAAAGTAAAACTTAGACTATCTGCATGGCTATGTGCGGCAATACTGCCGTATCCAAATTGACCTGCTTTAAATAAACAGGAAACTACCATGCCCTGGAGACTTTGATTTATAACAAACAATCCAGCATCTTCATATCCTATTGATTCCATTTTAATTTCCTCACGTTCACTGGTTGAATAACCCAATAGAACAGCAGGCAATGTTTTTGATTTGAAATTAAAAGGAAGAATCAGGGGAAAAATATTTTGTAATCTCCATTAACCAGGATATCCGATCACCTTGAAGATCCTGTAATTGTATAGCCATACCTTCGTCACCATCTCCATATCGTGGGATACATTGATTAATTTTTGTCATCTCACTGATAACCCTTGCATTGTTGAATAATAGGTTAGTAAAAATATTACCAAAGGAGATATTGTGATTTGTTGTTTCAATATATGCAAGCAAATAAAATTCAAAAACAAAAACCTGATAGCTAAAGGCCATTTCCTTATTTACTCCTGAATGGAACGACTGTTTTACAATTTCTTTTTCTAACTTTTGTTTTGAGAATTTTAACCATTTCTTTGATTCACTGAAATATGGCCAGTGCATACTTGAAATAATCAATCCAGCCATCTCGCCGATCAAGTGATTGTTAGCGGAAGATCCGATAGAATAAGTCTTTCTGATAAATTTTTGATGCTCGTACACAGATTCCCAGAAAATACTCTCCTTGTTGAATAATTCATCATAATATGTAGATCCGCGAAGGAATTTTTCACAATATACCCAGGAAATTAACCTTATGGCATTTTCTAAAGGATGAGTCCAGTTAACACCTATAAGAAAAGGATTTTCTTTAATCCAATCTTTAATTTGATCAACTACTTCCCTGGCATATTTCTCATCTTTTGTGATAAAAAAGGCAATTGAAAGAATCGTTAGGTGATGATGACGATTTTTCTCCCAGGTAACCTTAATATTTCCCACCAGATCAAATTCTCTGTGATTTATCGAGAATGCATATTTTTTTGGCGCGGTCTTTTTATTTATGAAATCAAAATGCCAGTTTATATTTTCCTCTATTATTCCCTCTGATCCAAAATAATGCCATTTATGAGCCAAATAACTATCGGCCTCAATTAATAATTTTTGTATGGAAAGTTGATACTCGTTTATATTTAAAGAAGAGGAATTTAAAATAGGAAGATCTAATGAATTAAATGAGTCAATTAACTTATAGCTTATATTTATTCCAAAAAGCCTCAGTTCTAATGTCCGTAAAATCCTTTTGAATAGTTCAAAAATGGACATCGATGAAATTCTTTTAATTTTCCAGATTATAGAACTTGATTCAAAAGACATTTATTTTTATTTTACATAATGAATTTTTTGTGCAAATTCTTTCAAAGAATTTGCACAAACAGGGTGATCAATTAATTTCCATTTAAAATAGGGAAAAAATTGGATATTGTTATTGATTGAATTGATAATTATCAATACTACATTTTTTGATGGACAGAAGAGAATTTGCTAAATATTCAGGCACTGCTTTTTTGGGATCATTTCTCTTTGGGGCATGTAATAAATTTGATGAGGAAATTGAATTTATATTACCAAAATGCAACAATCCTGTTAAAACTGAATCAAACAATAATCTAAAGCCATTTAGAATCATTATGAACAATGATGGAAATGATGGCTTTCAGGAAAAATTTACTAGGAATTTTATGAATGAAAATGATTTTCTGCATTTCAGAACAACACCTTTGTTGGAAAAATCCCATGTTGATGCTGTTTTTTATTGTACTGGTACGACGCATGTCTTCAGTCACCGAACTATAATTGGCGAAAATTTTACCAACGATTTTTTAGGATCATTGTATAGAAAAGGGACAGATCCTCTACAGTTGGTAATTGATAAAGTACGTAATTATGACAAACAAGTTTTCTTCTCATTAAGAATGAATGATGCCCATGATTCAACTGTTCAGGAAATTTTCCCCATCTGGAAGAAGAAGTATTCGAGATACTTAATGGGATTGTCGGGTGAAGAATTTTCTTTTGGAGGCAATCGATGGTCAGCAATGAATTACGAATTTGAGGATGTAAGGATATATATTTTATCTCTTTTGGAGGAGGTAATCCATAATTATGAAGTAAATGGAATAGAACTTGATTTTTTCAGACATCCCGTATTCTTTAAAAATCAAATGATTGGAGATGACGCTACAATAGAACAATTGGAATTGATGAATAAATTATTAGAGGAAATAAGTTTACTAATTCATCAAAACAATCTTCGCTTAGCTATTCGTATTCCGGATTCATTAACTGTATGTTATAAGATCGGATTGGATGTAAATACATGGTTATGTAATCAGTGGGTTGATATTACCACACTAAGTGGATATTTTCATCTCGAACCATGGTCAAATATAAAACTCCTGAAGGAGGTTTTTAATACCCAAATATATGCCTGTTTAAGTCGAAGCCGCTTGAAATATTTTGATAATAAAACTTTACCAGAAGAATTCTGGAGGGGCGAAGGAATAATGGCCAAAGATGCTGGCGCTGATGGATTGTACACTTTTAATGTTTTTGATACAGGAAATCCCCTTTTCTACGAAATGGGAGATATTAACTTAATGCAAACAAAAGGGAAAAGACTTGTAGAGAATGAAGGATTTTATCATAATTACTGGATTAAAAATTGTTCACGCTATTCCCAATTATAATGCTATTTAAGATATTTGAAGTACTTAGTGTAACTTACTAAATTTAATCTCCATTTTATAGTTAATCTTTGCAAACCTTTATAACTGCTTCGAATCCTTTATACATATCATTTACATGTCCCTGTGATAAAATTATTTCACTAGATTTTTTACTCATTCTACTAAGTAATATTCTATCCTCATAAAGCACTAATATTTTTTCTTTCAATTCCGTGGAATTATTCAAAATGTATCCATTTTTCGATTTTTTAGATACCAGATTTCAGGACCATGTAAGGCTTTAAGAGTTAAGCACGGTAACCCCCAAAACATAGCTTCATTTAATCCAAGGCCATTAGCGCCGGGTATGCAGAAAATGTCAGAAATCCAATAAATTTTGCTTAATGCTGTTTTGTCATATATTTCGCCTAGGTATCTAATTTGATCATAGCCTTTTATACTCTCTAGTGTTTTATTTATATTTCTAAGAGGGCTGACAATTAGTAAACCAATATCTTCATTTTTGAGTGATTTAACAGTTTCAATGATTAAATCGAGTTTTTTAATTTTTGTATCCCTGCCAACAAATAATATATTAAACCTTGATCTTATACCAAATTCATTCTTAAGCACATTCTTATTTTCTTTCACTGGATACAATTCCTCATCAAATACAATTGTATTGTTTGCAATAAATGTTTTTTTGTGATTTTTTGTTTTAATGTGGATTTTCTCAATTGGAGAATATAGGTATCCTTGGATCCACAAGGTTATGGATTACATAATAAATCAAGTTTTTAAATATATTATTTGGATCTTTTTGGTTGATGCCATGATTCCAATATATTACCGGAATATTATTTAGCTTTAGGTAAATAATAATCGGTAACATTATTAAGTTTTTTAAGTGCAAAAAAATTATCACATAATCAGGATCCAATAATTTAATTTTTCTTAAATATTTTAAAATACTGAATGGTTCAATATAGATCTTTAGTTCAGGATTATTGGTAGAATTATGTTGAATTTCATTTGTAAGTAAGCTTAATTCATATCCCTTATCCTTAAATTTAAAAAATAGATAATCATATACTTTTAGTCTATAATGGAAAACTTTATTTGATATCAATAAAACATTTTTCATTTTAGAGAAGAACTTATCTTAATATGTTAATCAATTTCTAGTTCCAGAATGAATTAAATAACCTGAATCTCTTTTCGAAAATCAATTTTATAGGATGCATATTATTGTAATCGTTTGTAAACTCCAGCTAAATTTGGAGTGAAATATATGAGATTTTTGACGAAATCTTGCTATCAGTTTATAGTACATATGCTTAAAAATCCCAATCCTACTTATTGGTTTCCCCTTTCCATAGGGTAAATAAAAAGGAAAAGTATTCAAATAATTATCAAAACTCCAGTAATGAAGCCAATGTGATATCCGTTTAAACCCGGTCATATTTCTTTTCAATGTCAAAGGTGACCAAAAAAGATTATCATTTTCTCTATCCGTTCTATTAAACAATTTAGCATATTTTTGTTGTATCTCATACGGGTAACCAATGACAAAAAGGTAATTGCGTATCGTGAGCAATTTTAGGAAACCATAAGTTTGGAGTTGTTAGGACGATTAATTCATTGGTTACTCTGCATAAATCATGTAGCGCTTTTGGATTTCTATAAACATGTTCGAGAACTTCGATACAATAGCTTATGTCTGCTTCCGATCTTTGAGTGGTAAATTTCCTAGCATACCAATTCTCCAATCTATCTTATTTGCTACCCCTAGAATCCTGGCAATCTTTTTCCCTGCATTCATCCGAGGCTCATTGGGTTCAATAGCAATGACATTTGCATAAGTATTTAAAGCGAAGGCAATGGAAAGCCAACCATATCCTGCTCCTATGTCTACTATAATAGTTTCTTTTGATATTTTTTTAAAGTCTTCAATTTGTCGCACATATCTGTTGTAATAGAAATCCAATGTGGCAGGGATGTCTAAATTGGCATACATTCCACTTCTAAAGTATTCAACCTCTTGTATTTCATGAATTTGGGTCTCCGAGATAATATCTTTATGATTCACTTCTTGCATATACTTGTTATATTACTTAAATTCATTTTCAAAACAGATTGCAAAGCAAGTATTTTTAATTGAGGTAACCGAAAAATTTAATTTCTTAAAAGGCATTATCCAAAGAATTTTATTTATCATGATTTTTATTTTAGAATAATGTTAGTTTCATTACCATCTTTCGCGGTTTTCTCTGGATTGGCTGACAAAAACAAGAAAATGTTGAAAGCCAAAACAATACTTGCATCACTTAAAACATTGGTTGTAAAGCTTAGCATAAGTATTGAAAACAAGTATAAATTCGCCACAAATCTATTTTGACAAATCCTGCTCATCTGGAATAATATTAAATAACTTAGTAACAATCCAATTATTCCTACTTCAGAATACATAGTAAAAATATGACCAGTATTGCCAAGTAATCGTTCCCTTGTTGTGACATCAAAATACTCACCCGGCCCATCGCCAAACCACTTTAGTGGTTGATTTAAGTAATATATTACTGCAGCATTTCTATTGTAATCACCAGATTTAAACGCGTCAAGGTTTCCTGATTCCTGAAAAGTGGCCTGAATATAAGCTTTTGTAATTTCTTCTTTTCTTTCCTTAAATATTTTGGTATTTGATAGAGCATATAAGCCAATTATTCCAGCAAGAGAGATATAAATAATTTTTTTTATCGAAAATCCACGCACAAAATACACTCCCAAAATAATAATAGTTGTTAATTGTAATATTTTTGAGCCAGACAAAAAAATAGTTGATAATAAAATTAAAACGACTAGGGTCCGGTATTTGATAATTATAGTTTTATTAAAAAGAAGTATTAATATTATTCCGAGTAAAAATATAGTCATGGCTGGATCATCTTTAATGAAAAATGTACCAAATGTAACGTCCCAATACTGTATTTTAACTTGGCTATATTTAATAATAAAATCACTAAAAATCCTATTGGAAAACACAATTGGAAATTGTATCAACCCAACGGTAATACAAATTTTTAGAATTTTTTCTTTAGAAGGATCCGAAAATAGTTATAGGCAATGAGATAAGTTGCGTAAGAGGTAATAATTATTCTGGAAAATACTAAAGGTTTGGAAATGCCTGAATTATTTACCAATGCTGAAATCAATATTACAATCATAAATAGCACATACAAAAAAAAAGATTTTATCAATTTTTATTTGCAGAAACATCAGGAGTGGGATAATAAGAAAAATTGCTACAATTGGGCGAAATGGGAGACCTATGAATGCCATGGAACCACCAATTAGAAACAACAACACGAATGTTGTCCAGAATGTAAGTGACTCTAAGCTAATATTTAATTTCAATTTAAAAATCTATTAATAATTTGAATAATTAGTTCTTTACTTTTACCTTCCCATTCAGTCCCAACTACCTCATTATAGTACTTTAGCTTTTCATTATTTATTTCGAATTCGTTAATTTTTATTACTTCAATAATTCCATTCAGATTATCTGTCATCTGGATTAATCCATTTTTTACATATTCATAATAATCGTATATATGATTGTTTTCATTAAATCCATAGATGATGGATGGTATATGTAGTAATGCTGCTTCAAGATGGGAATGGATGATTCGCCGGATATGAGAAAATATATTTTACGTAAAAATTCGAATGCCTTCTCATGAGCGGGATTTGATTTTTCAAATAGAATATTTTTATTTCTTAGTACCCTTTTGTCAAGAGGATGCAATCGTACAATAATTTTCAGATTTTCAAGTTCTTCATTTATTTTTTGAATAAGTTGATATACAATCTCGAGATCGTCAAGAAGATTTACAGCTATTCCAATTGTTTGTATATTTTTTTTTAATTTCCTTCTTATAATGAACGTATTTATCAAATTTTGGCATCCCAACCAATTCGACAATGCTGTTTATTTCTCCACATTCAATATATTTATTAAGAGAATCTTTTCCTTCCAGCAAAGATAAATTAAACAATAATGGTGGAAAAGTATTAGATACTGAAGCATGTTGTATGTAACACGTTTTTTATATTTAGTTCCTTCGCCGCTAAAAGTAGAGCCCGGTGTTTAAATATGTGATCATTAGCGAATATAATGGCCTTTGGTTTATACTTTTTTAAGTTTCGAATTGAGATTTCATAAACGCCGATTGCTTCAACAAGAAAGTTGAAATATCTGTAAGCTATTTTATTTTTATCAAATCGATAAATTTAAGCCGTCAAAAAAGGAAATTTGAAATAATAAAATACCTTAAAGTAATACGGAAAAATGAAATCGGTCATTTCCAGTTTATGAATATGTGGTACTACAAAGATTGCATCTTCTAAAGTTTCTTTTAAAAATCCTATGCTGTCGAAATGGTTATTTGATGCCACAAAAATCCAGATTTTACCTTTTGGATTTATTTCCCTTATTCTGGTTTTAAGGTATAATGTTAAAATGGGATTGGTAATATCCCTCACTAACCATACTAAACAAATCCATAATCTTTTAAAAATATTAGAAGGCGATATTTTTTCAAGGTAAGATTTAGAAATAACATCAAGATAATTTGATGATGAATATCTATATAAAATATCTAAATAAATATTTATGTATTTCTTCACTTTATAAACAACTTTCTGATAATTTTAGAATACATAAATATTGAAATGAAAATTATATAAAAGGTTTTTGCTAAAAAAATAAGAAGCAAACTATCTATATAGAATTCACAAGCGAGAAATAATCCATAAGCACCCAATACCCAATAAATTTCATTTAGTAATTTATATATACTCACCGTTTTAATATTTAGTGTATATCTGGCAAATATATAATGTAGAATCATAAGAAGGAAAAATGATATCAAGGTTGATACTCCGGCAGCCATATATCCGTATTCGGGTATAAATTGATAATTTAATATAATATTTAATGCTCCCGCTATCGATGTATTGATGGCAATCATAAAGGTTTTTTTGCTATAGAGGGAATAATTACCATATATGGTATAAATAAACATGAAGCAATAGCTGATTATTATTATGGGAATTACATTTAGAGAGGCATGATAACTCTTATTAGCTACCAATTTAACTATATCTCCAATGTAAAGAATTAAAAATGAAGCAAAGAAAAATATTAATTTTTTATACTTAATTGCCAGCTTTTCAACATCAACAAATTTCTTTTCTTTTATCCTATTAAAGAAAATGGGCACCCAGGATTGATTTGTGCCAATAATCACAATTTCAAGAATTATTGCAATTTGGTATGCGAAAGTATAAATTCCGGTTTCAAGAGAACCGTGAAGCTGGTTTAATATAATCCGATCAGAGCTGTTTAAAAGAATTACAGATAGTGAATGGGGAATTAACGGAATTGAATATGTTAGAGAGTACTTCAAAAGAGATTTGTCAAATTTTATTTTCGATACTTTCAGTAAGGAAATAAAAACAAAAATAACGACGATTGCATTGATAAATATTTCCGAATATATTCTTCCTAAGTACTTATCTGATTTAAGGAAATAATATAATGAGATAGTCAAAATTAAAAGAAACAAACCTCTTATTGATGATATTTTATTATACAGTTTACTTTGTTGAGAGGTCTGTAAATAAGACAAATAAAATCTAGTGAATATAAAAAGACAAGCGGTGATTAAGGATCCTATAAAAATGTCTTGACCAATGTTGAATTTTTCTAATAATAGTTTATCAAGGTTATTGTATATTAAAAGAGAAACAATTATTAAGAAAGGTATTTGGAATAGTATCAAAGTCCAGATAAATTCGAAAATTCGATTTTCATATTCATGATAATACCTAATAATAGAAGTAAATGAATTGAGACTTAAAATGATAACTAATATGCTTGTAAGTGAAGAAAAAACTCCTATTTTACCATACTCTTCCGGGCTCAATAAATAAGTAATTATTGGTATACTTAAAAATGCAAGCCCCTTTAAAAAGAATGAAGCACTAATGTAATTTTTGGCATGATTTAAAAATTCATTTAAATCTCTATCATCGAAATTAATCATAGTTCTTATTAAGAAAATTGTAAAAATACTTGATACATAGTAATCAAGATGAGATTCTTTTTATCATATTCAATTGAAACATACTTACATCATTTTCAAGTTATACACGGTTATTAAAGCAATAAAAATCAAAAATGAGAACTTGTATTCATTTCTTATTGATTCGGGGTTGTTTAGAATCACAATCCGATTAATTTATTAAATGTATTCATTAAAAGAAATGAATATTATTTAAAACTTGACAAGTTGATTTAATTTAATTTTTTTGGAGGAAAATATTTAGCACATCCTAAAAATGAAAATTCTATTCAGGAAATGATCCCTTTTTTTATCATAAATTCAGCAAAATGCCAATCTAACCTATCATCAATATCCAATGAGGATGCATCATCCATAACATATCCCTTTATTTTCGTTAAGTTACCCTCAATGTATTTTTCAATGGATTTAGAATTTAATAAATAAATTGCGCCATTTAATTGATAAACAGCGGGGCAATCTTGTCTTCTTTTAAAATTTCCTCTTTTCGACTGTTCTAAAAATCCAATATTATTTTCTTCAAATAATAGGTAATAAGGATTTGATTTAGTTTTGAATACTCCTACTATCAATTCTATATCGAGCCTAAACCTTTGCAATGCTTCATTAATATGTTTTCCTTTTCGAAATGGAGAAGTTGGTTGTAATATTGATATTATATCATATTTGATACCATTGTTCAAATAAAATGTATTAGCATGATTTATCACTTCCGCCATTGGGGTGCTATCAGTTGATAGATTCTTTGGTCGAATGAATGGTGCAGAAAGGCCATATTCCTTAACTACATTAATAATTTTTTCAGAATCAGTAGAAAGACATATATTTTCATCTGATGAAACTTCTCTTGCAGCATCAATTGTATAATAAATCAATGGTTTACCGCAAAGTTCTTTTATATTTTTATCAGGAATTTCTTTTGATCCTCCTCTTGCTGGAATAATATGTAAAACTTTCATAACCTAGAATTTGATATGTTTAAAATCCAGATTTGCTTTTTTTATAATCTTTTGGATTGCCAATATCTAACCAGTATCCTCGCAAAGGGTAAGTGATCACTTTATTTTTATTTTGTATAAGTGATTCAATAAGATCAGTAGCATTATAGTGTTTATTATCTGGGATATATTGAATAATCTTCCTTTTCATTAGATAAACACCACCATTGGAATAATAGTATAAGTTGGCTTTTCTTTAAAACTGTGTATTAAGCCATCTGATGTTTCTAATACAGCATATGGAATATCTACATTGTAAGGAATTGAGAGAACTGAAAGGTCAGCATCTTTATCTAAGAAATCCAGAAAAAAATCTTCGTAATCCAGATTTGTCAAAATGTCCGAATTACACACCAGTATATAATCATGTTTCAATTCTTTAGTAGATTTGACTGCCCCGATAGTCCCTAAGGGGTTTTTTTCCCAAACATAATCAATTGAAACTCCTTTCTTTCTCCCGTCATTAAAATAATTAATTATTTGTTCCCCTTTATATCGTACTGAAATCCAAAAATCATCCACTCCAAATTGTATTAGTCTATCTATATTGTGTTCAATTATGGGTTTATCACCTACTTTCAATAGTGGCTTTCGGACTTTATCGGTTAATGGTCTCAGCCTATCACCTTGTCCTCCCGCCATCAAAACAGCATCCAATGGAAAATAGGATTTTAGAAACCGGAAATTGATAATATTTATAATCTCATCCTTGTCATTCAGAACAGGGATTATTTTAAAACCAGAATCCCTAAACTTAATAATTTGATCAATATCATAATATCCTTTTCGAACATATTTAGGCGCTGGTTGTATAAATTCATCAACATTACTATCAAATGTCAGATTGCGAAGGAAGCCTCTTCGTACATCTCCATCAGTTAAAGATCCCATTAATTTGTCATCCTTTGTGACTACAAAAAGAATAGCATCAGCTGCCAATTCGTTAAGTTTTTTTAGTGCTTCTTTTATTCCTACCCTTAGAGGAATAATATGTTTTTTATAATTATACACCCATTTCTTTGTTTAGAACTTCCATAATTTTACTTACAGCTCCTCTCTGATAATAAATATTTTCTCCCTGGAATTTTCCTTTTTGCTTAATTTTTTCGATTTGATTTAATATTAAATCTTATTGAATGGAATAGTAAAGACATTATCACCATAGTGTCTTCCTTTTTGTCGATCACCTAAATTGATTACATATTTATTAAAACTTGCTGCTTCAATTATTCCACTTGAGGAATTCCCGAGTAAAAACTTTGCATGTGACATACACGTGAAATAAGCTCGAGTTCCAAAATTTTCAATAAGATGGACCGTTGTGTTATATTTCGACTTAAATTTATTGAATCCATTTCTGAATAATCGAACCTTCTGTGTCAGCATTAGGCATCGTTATTATCAGGTTAAATTCTTTTGCATTTCGGAGAAAACATCTAAACAGCATTCCAAATTTCTTTTATTTTTCTTGATATCAATAGTTTCCGGATGGATTGTAATAAGTATTGAGGGAATGCTTAAATCTATTTTCCAGATATCTTTGAATTCAGATAAACTATATAGTTTTAATTTATCAATATTATCAAGACTTAATGAACCAGATACATAAACTTTTTCACTTTTAGTAATTTCTTTCACCTTATTACAGTATCCTTCAGTAGATGTAAAATGAATTGAAGAGGCTAATGAAATTGCATGACGAAACACATTATCAATAGCGCCCAAAGTTGTTTCTCCTCCATGTATATGAGCAAATCTAATTCCAAATGGGATGCCCGCATACACTGCAGCAAACATTTCATATCGATCTCCAAGACAAAATACAATATCGAACTTGCTGTGATGGTTTTTCCAGAACTCTGCAAATTTTATTGTTGTCAATCCTATAGCAGTTGAAATAGCATTAGGATCATCATGCAATAACATGGAATTAACAATGTATTCCACTTCAAATCCATCATCCTTTATTTGATCAATTGAGATCCATGATATGGAGACAAATGCGTGCCAAATGCAATAATATTGAGACTTATAATACATCGAATTACTTAAATGCTTCCAATAGTGGTAGGTAAATGCCATAATCCGCTCTAGAACTAGTGAGTATACCAATTGTTTTCATTTAAAATATATCCAGTCCAGTTGTGTCCCTGAATTGATTTGTTTTAATAATTTTTTTGCCAATGACTTTTTCAATGTCCATTGGCGATATTCCATTTCCTGGTCTTAACATAATTAAGTCTTCATTTTCTATCACATGTGCCCGATATTTAGAAAGTTATTTACATGTATACTCTTTCTGCTATATTAATATTTTTTATTTCCGATTTACTTGGCTGTTTAAGCCCGTCACCTTTTAGAGCATTTTCTATATTTCGAATTGCTTGAACCATATGTTTAAATTCTATTGGTTCAAGCGATGCCATGTGATCTGGACCTGGCATTGTTCGATCCAACGTAAAATGTTTTTCGATGACCTTCGCGCCCAATGTAACAGCTGCAGTTGGGACTTCAATACCTAACGTATGGTCTGAATAGCCAATAGTTATATCAAAGGCTGCTTGAATAGAAGTCATAGCTTTAAGATTTACATCTTCCATGGGAGTAGGGTACTCGGTATTGCAGTGTAATACAATTATGTTATCTTTATCAAGTCCTTCTGTATAAAACACATTCAAAGCATCCTCAATTTCATTTACTGTAGCCATTCCGGTTGATAAAATGATGGGCTTATGTTTACTGGCAATATGTTGAAGATAGGGTTTGTTAGTAATCTCACCGGAAGGAACTTTGAATAATTCTACTCCTAGAACATCTAGAAAATCAATGCTTTCTTCATCAAATCCGGTAGAAAGGAACTTGATTTTCTTTAGTTCAGCATACTTTTTTAGTTCAAAATGATCCTTTTCACTTAGTTCCAGATTTTTAAGCATTTCGAATTGGCTGTCACTATTCCCAGCTTCATTCCTTTGTTGATATTCAGCTTTTTTTGCCTTTTTACTAACAAGTTTCTCAGCCTTAAAAGTTTGAAACTTTATATAATCAGCTCCTGTTTCAGAAGCTTTTTCAATCAATTCTTTTGCTATCTTAATATCACCATTATGATTTACACCTGCTTCCGCTATGATAACTGTTTTGGTCATATTACTCGGGCAGGATTCCCAATAACTGTACAATTTCGCCTAATATCTTTTGTTACGATACATCCTGCCCCCATAACAACATTTTCCGCTACTTTGATACCTTGAATTAAGGTGCTACCACTTCCAATAAAACTTCCTTCGTCAATTATGCAATCACCATTTACTGTTGATTTTGTTGATATATGAACATGACTTGAAATTTTGCAATCATGTTCAATTAGAGCCTGATTATTTATAATGCAGTTGTTTTTAATATAAACATTTGCATTTATCGTGGACTGATGCATTATAATATTACCCTCACCTAATTTTGCATATTTACTTACATATGCATTAGGAGAGATGATATTTGGAAGAGTACCTCCTGCTCTTTTAATTTTATTATACAGGTCAATTCTCAATCTGGCTGATTTTATTTGGCCTACAGTGACTATATAATTTTTACATTTTACCATAAGACGACTTAATGATTCATCTGTGCCAATTATCTCATGACCTAATATTTTTTCACCTATTTTTTCACGGATATCTAGGATACCTATGATGCGATATTTATTTTCAGCTTCAATAACATCGATAGCGGATCTACAATGACCACCACCTCCTACAAGAATAATTGGTTGTTTTTTCATTAACCAAAAAATATAACCCTACGAATATTAATAATCTAATGTACTGTGATAAATCTTTAGCTTATAAACAATGATTATTGTTTATTCATTTCTTTATCTAATATAAAATTTAATCTAACCTGAACCATGATTAACCAATAAATGGTATAATCTCAGGAATCTATAAATTATAAATATCAAATTTATAATTTGAATTATTAACAGGTTCCCTAAACCAATTGATTGTTTCAGCTATTCCGTTTTCCAGTGAAATTTTCGCATTCCAACCTGTATCCCGTATAATTTTTTCATTGGATCCCAATAATCTAAAGACTTCACTATTCTTAGGCCTTATCCGCTGTTTATCAGAAATAATCTTCGCTTTAGGATTTATCTGGTCGATAATCTTTTGGGCTAGTTCTCCAATAGAAATTTCAGTTCCAGTACATA
This sequence comes from uncultured Cytophagales bacterium, assembly GCA_963820995.1. GTDB lineage: Bacteria > Bacteroidota > Bacteroidia > Cytophagales > Cyclobacteriaceae > JAGTVG01. Next base: position 458,386 of record CAWGCL010000004.1, read on the forward strand.
TGTTCACTTCTTCTCCAATAAGTTTATTCGTTTTTGCGATCTCAATAAATCCATTAACAGTGTCCTTGACAAATAAAAGATCTCTTGTCGGAGATAAATCACCTAATTCAAGTTGGCCTTTGCCATTAAGCAACTGAGTTATTATTGTGGGTATTATCGCCCTAGCAGATTGGCGGGGTCCATAGGTATTAAAGGGTCTTACAATGACTACTGGAAGATTGAAGCTTCTGTAAAAAGATTCAGCTAAATGATCAGCACCAATTTTTGTTGCCGAGTAAGGTGATTGACCTTGTTTAGGATGCAATTCAGTTATAGGTACAAACTGGGCAGTTCCGTATACTTCAGATGTGGATGTAACCAAAATTTTTTCAATATTGTAATCCCTGGCAGCTTGAAGTACATTAAGCGTCCCTCTGATATTAGTGTCAACGTAAGAATCTGGTGAATGATAGCTATAAGGAATTGCAATAAGTGCGGCCAGATGAAAGACTACATCTACATCTTTTAATGCAATACGAACACCATTGGGATCGCGTATATCACCGGAAAAGATTTCTATGGAATCTTTTATTTTGGCTGGTAAAGAATCGATCCACCCCCATGAGTTGAATGAATTATAATAAACAAAGGCTCTTAGATCACAGCCTTCTTTGAATAGACTTTCAACTAAATGACTACCAATAAATCCATCTGCACCCGTTACTAATACTTTTTTATTATGAAGGATCATTTTTAGCTTCTCGGTTATATCTTAAATTTAAATAATATTTACCAAAAATATAAAACACTGTACCTAGGAAGCCAATAAGCATAAATGTGATAGTAATAAAAATCCGTAATAGGTTCACTTTTTTGAATCGGTATTACAATAGGTTCAATTATTGTAAAGACGGGGGTTTCTTCTTTAACTTTAATTTTACCCTCCTCTAATTGTTGTGCCAGGCTTTTATAAACCTCGTAGGCCAAGTCATAATCATATTGTAATTTTTGCCTTTCTGTTTTTGCTAAGGAAGTAACAACATTTTGGTTCTTATCATCAAAAACAGCCAGATTTTTGTTGGGCTGACTCATACTCTTTCCTCTTTTCCAGATATTGAGATTGAATAAATTCAAGATTTACACGTGCTTTACTTATTTTATAATCAGTGACATGTTGGGTTAATAAATCAACAGCTGCACTGGCTAATTCAGCTGCAGCAATTCGATCAGGCATCTTTGCTTTTTATTGATACTAATCCAGACTCAACATCAACATTAACATTATACTCTATCTTCAATAATATCAAAAATGAATTTTTGTCTATATGATATTTCCCAAACATTATCTTTATCATTATCACTTATTGTTGGAGTTCCATATTTTTTTAGATCTTAGAAATTTTCGAACATAGTTAGGGAGTTTGATGATATAATCAATAACTGAAGGCGTATATACATCATCAAAATACTTATATCCGGAAAAGGATTCATTGTGTTTTTGAAAGTAAAAAATTTGCTTGAGCAATTGGTCTTTAAATGGAATGCTTTTCACTATTATTGGATAGATGTCAGGACTTAAGGCGGAACGTTGAACGATCCCAAATCAGAAGCATTAATTCCCACTAATCCTGCCAGACTCCCAAGATTTCCTAATCCTTTCGGTTGACTGGATTCAATTCCGGTAGCAATTTACAGCTAGCTTCATACTCTTTTTTCAATAATAATGAAATTATAACTCCTATTATCCCTGAAATAATAACTATTTTGATGATCTTTTTCTTATTGGATAATAGGATTTTAAAAAAATCAATAATGTCAATTTCAAGTTTTTTCCCCATTTATCTATAAGATATATCTATATTGAATGTCGCTTCATTTTAATTTTTTATAAGTTGTTGTATAACCAAAGCCAATGTCGCGACACTTGTACTTATTGCAATCCAGGCTTGAGCAGACAATGATTGCTTTATCAGGTTTTGCAGGAACTATGATTTCTGCCCCGGGTTGTAACTTAGGATATTTGTTCCCGAAAATAAGCAACTTCTTTGTTCTGTCCACAGAACCATTTGCATATATAATATATGTTTTCCCCCGCCTGGCTTTATCTGTAAAGCCGCCAGCCTGTGCCAAATAATCCTTGAAACCAAATCTTCTCATCATAACGTACTGTTATCGGATATAAGAACTCACCCCTTAATCGTACTGTCTGTAATTGCTTTGGAACTGAGATAACATCTCCTTCCTGCAATATTAAATCATATTTGGATCCGGGATCGGAAATTATCTCACGAAGATTAATTCCAATAGTTTCATGTTTTTTGATCTCAATTGGAATTAGCAAAGTGTCTCGTTCCTGCATATCTTCAATCATTTCCTTTCGCTGCTTGGCACTCTCTTCTCCCTGCTCAAAATCCTGTCTTTCCTTATGTGCTTCTGCTTTTTGTTCAAGGTCCGCAAGTCTATGTAACCTCAAATATTCTGATTCAGTAGGTGATAGGTCATCAGAGTATGAATACTTGTTGTACAATTGTTCCCGAATAGATAAAAGATCCTGATATCTTATTTCAACTTCCGTTGGTTGATCAAAGAATTCTGTCCTTCTTATTAAGGTGGCACCATCCATATATCCTTCAGGGGTCAAGCCACCAGCCCGCTGTATTAAACTCGATATTCTTTCATCCTTTTTTTCCAGGACATATTCACCAGGATACATTACTTCACCCTCTATTCGAATCTTTATAGGGGCTTCATAATTTGGAGATTTGCGAATATATACGTTATCAAAAGGTTGCAAAGTAAATCTTTCCTGACTGTCTAAAATTCTTAAGTCTTTGTCAACCGAAAATGTAAATATTTCAGCAATTTCATTAGTATATGAATCATCGGAACTTCCTCTTCTTCTTCTTGCGACCTCTACTGCAGAAAGATCAGCAGATTCCAATAGACCACCTGCTTCAAGAAGTAATTCAATTACTGTCATATTCTCCATATAAGGATAATTTCCAGGCTGTCTGATAGATCCTCCTATAGATACGTAAAATTCTTCCTTAAGATCATAGATGGAAGCAATCTTTATAAGATCCTCCCGATATAGTGGGATGTCTTCCAAATCACCTTTAAGCATCTGCCTCAGGTTGAAAGGAATTATTTCTGTTGTGAAATTTTCATTAGTCCTGAAAATTGTACCCCTGTCTAGGAATGCATCACCACGCAATCCTTCAGCCTTTTCGATTAAATTCAAAACGGTTAATTGATCATCTAATTCATATTCCCCTTCACGAAAAACAGCTCCAACAATTTGAACACGATTCTCAAAACGGTCCAGTATTCCATTAACAATTACATAATCTCCATTTTCGGGCTGGACGAGATCAAGATTATCCTGGGTTATATCAAGTAATTTTTTCTCTTTGCCTGTATTCCTTCTAACCTTTATAATTCCCTTGTATGCGTTTTCAGAAAACCCGCCAACGAACTCAATTAAATCAGCGAAAGATTCCCCTTTCTTGATTTCAAAAATTCCTACACGCTTTACTTCACCAATGACTTCAACCCGATTGGTAAAGGGCCTGATGCGAATAATATCTTGATCTTCTAATTGAACATTATTTTCCTGAATGCCGCGAACTAAGAAATCATAAATATCTAGAACTTTAAAAACTTTATTATTTCGAATCAGTTCTATTTCGCGGAAAGATCCATTATAGGTGGGCCCTCCAGACAGGTAAAGCGCATTAAAAACTGTAGCCAGTGCACTGACATCATAAGTCCCCGGGGTGCGTACCTCACCAATTACTGTAATCTTTATGGTTCTTACCTGACCTAAAGAAACCTGGGCAAATGTATTGGGATTCCTGCCATCATCAGGTGCCAAACCTGAATAAATTTTACTTAATCTGCTTTTTATTCTCTCCGTAGCCCTGTCAATACTTAATCCATTCAAATAAATGGGACCCAAACTCTGAATAATGATATACCCATCAGGACTTACTTCCTGTTGATAAGTTTGTTCAGAGGCACCCCATACGTCAATTATAATTTCATCACCAGGGCCTATTTGATAATTTTTCGGTGTAGGAATGTTCAGACTGGGATCAAAGGTTAAGTTGGGGGAATTAAACAAGCTATATCCGAAAACTAGTTTTTCTCTTTCTAAAATCTTTTCAGCTTCTATATCTGTTTTTAAAGCATCAAAAAAATCACCCTCGGGTTTCACCGATTGTCTTGATCGAACTTTATCAAATCCTGTTCCTGAGTCTTTTCTTCCTGTTGTCAGACCATTAATCCTTTCCTTTAGTAACATCAATTCTGACTGCGGTAATCCGCGGGATAACAAAGCAGTTTCTATTTCGGTTTCTGATAAACCTGACTCTTCTATTCGTAGCAAATATGTTTGGATTTGAGCGTCACTTAATTGATCGACCTTAATGGTACTCAGATCAAGGGACATTAAGTTCTGTTGGTTTATCTCGGGGATATCCTGAGCGTAGACAATTTCGCTGAATGAAATATAGCAAACCAGCAATAAAAAAAGATAACTTCTTCTTAACATATTAAAACCAAATATGCATCAAAATTAATGGATTTTATGAAATGGTCATGATAATATCTTTATTTCCTTTACTAATTTGACGGAAATATGATGTCTTTGCGTTAAGGAAGCTCGATAATAGTATTATTTAAGAATTGATTTTTTGAAAAAAGTAATTATTCAGATTGTGATTTATAGCTATCATATACCATGAAGATACCTTCCCTTAATCCAATTCTTGCTGTAAAGCCTGTTTTTTTTAAGCGAGAAATATCCATAAGTTTTCTGGGTGTACCATCAGGCTTTGATGTGTCAAATTTGAGTTCTCCCTGGAATCCGACAATTTCCTGAATTAGCCTGGCTAATTTGTAAATCGATATGTCTTCACCTACTCCAATATTAATAAAACCAGCCTCATTGTAATTTTGCATCAAGAAGAAACACGCTTCAGCCAAGTCATCAACATGCATAAATTCTCTTTTAGGCTTTCCTGTTCCCCAGATTTCAACACTTTTGGAATTATTTATTTTTGCTTCATGAAATTTTCGTATTAGAGCTGGAAGTACATGAGAGTTCTTTAAATCATAATTATCATTCGGGCCATACAAATTTGTTGGCATAACTGAAATAAAATTACACCCATATTGTGACCTGTAAGCATCACACATTTTTATTCCGGCGATTTTCGCAATGGCATATGGTTCATTGGTAGGCTCTAATTCTCCGGTTAAAAGATATTCTTCTTTTAAAGGTTGTGGGGCTAATTTTGGATAGATACATGATGATCCCAGGAATAATATTTTTTTCACTTTTTGAACATAACTTTGGTGAATTACGTTATTTTGAATCATCAAATTTTCATATAAAAAATCAGCCCTGTAAATGTTATTAGCTTGTATCCCTCCTACTTTAGCAGCAGCCAGAAAAACGTAATCGGGCTTTTCTTTGGCAAAAAATGAAGCTACGTCCTTCTGGCTCCTAAGATCAAGTTCATCAAGATCTCTTGTTACAATGTTTGTGAATCCTTCAGCATTTAGTATTCTATGAATAGCTGAACCAACCATTCCATTATGGCCAGCTATATATATCTTAGAATTCAATTTCATATATAAATATTCAATTTACTCGTGATAATTGAAAATCTTATGTCCTCCTTTAAGTAAATATTTATCTCGCTTGAATAGATCATAATCAGCCAGAACCATTTCCTTTATTAAAGCTTTGAGATCATATTTTGGTTTCCATCCAAGTTTTTCCTTAGCCTTAGAAGCATCCCCAATCAATAAATCCACTTCAGATGGGCGATAATATTTTGGATCTATTTTAAGGACGGTTTTACCAACTTCTAATTTAATGTTTTTGTTATCCAATGATTTTACTTTGCCAATTTCGTCCACTCCTTTACCTTGAAATTCTAATCCTACACCTAATTCTGAAAAGGCCATTCTTAAGAAGTCACGAACTGAAGTAGTTAAACCAGTGGCCAACACATAATCTTCAGGCTGTTCCTGTTGAAGCATTAAATACATTGCCTCAATATAATCTTTTGCATGTCCCCAATCCCTTTTTGCATCAAGATTTCCCAGGTATAAGATATCCTGCAAGCCCAAACAAATTCTGGCTACAGCCCGTGTTATTTTCCTGGACACAAAAGTTTCACCTCTTAAGGGGGATTCATGATTAAATAGTATGCCATTTACGGTATACATATTATAAGCTTCGCGATAATTAACTGTTATCCAATAAGCATATAATTTTGCAACGCCATAAGGAGACCTGGGGTGAAATGGTGTATTTTCGTTTTGAGGTACTTCCTGAACTTTTCCGAATAATTCAGAGGTCGAAGCCTGGTAAATTCTTGTTTTTTCAGTTAGTCCGAGTAATCGAACGGCTTCTAATATTCTAAGTGACCCTAATCCATCAACATTGGCAGTATATTCTGGAGTATCAAAGCTTACCCTGACATGTGACATTGCACCTAGATTGTAAATTTCATCAGGTTGGATTTCCTGTATAAGACGAATGACGTTGGCAGAATCTGTTAAATCACCAAAATGCAATTTTAACTTAGGATTTTTTTCATGTGGATCCTGATACAAATGATCTATCCTGTCCGTATTAAATAGAGAAGATCTTCGTTTTATACCATGAACATCGTAGCCCTTTTCTAAAAGAAACTCTGCTAAATAAGCACCATCCTGGCCAGTAATGCCAGTAATTAATGCAACTTTCATATTAGTTATTTTACCTGGTAAAATTCTTTATACCATTTTATAAATTCACCAACCCCATCCAGGATGTTTGTATTTGGTTGAAAACCGACATCATTCATCAGGTCATCAACATTAGCATAAGTAGCAGGAACATCGCCTTGTTGGATATCCATATATTTTTTATCTGCTTCTATACCTATGTGTTGTTCAATGGCCTCTATAAACTTCATTAGTTCAACGGGTTGGTTGTTGCCAATGTTGTATAATTTATAAGGCGCAAAACTTGAAGCCGGATCAGGTTTGTCACCACTCCAGTTTTTATTAGGTTGTGGACTATTAGGAATAAGTCGTACAATCCCCTCGACGATATCATCTACATAAGTAAAATCCCGCCTCATTTTACCATGATTGTATACATCTATAGGTTTTCCTTCTATAATGGCTTTCGTAAAAAGAAAGAGAGCCATATCCGGTCTGCCCCAGGGGCCATAGACTGTAAAAAACCTTAATCCTGTAGCAGGGATCTTGTAAAGATTGGCATAAGTATGGGCCATTAATTCATTGGCTTTCTTTGTGGCGGCATATAATGATACCGGATGATCAACATTGTGATGGACAGAAAATGGCATTTTAGTATTTGCACCATAAACGGAACTGGACGAAGCAAAAACCAGGTGTTTTACCGGATTCTGCCTGCAAGCTTCTAATATGTTCAAAAATCCAGAAATATTACTATCGATATAAGCATAAGGATTGATCAGTGAATATCTTACACCAGCCTGAGCAGCCAGATTTACAACATAATCAAATCTTTGAGATTTGAATAAACTTTGGATTTTATCCCTTTCAATCAGGTCTATTTTTTCAAAATCGAAATTCTTTTGCTTTAATAAAATATCCAACCGGGCCTGCTTTAGATTCACATCATAATAATCATTCAGGTTATCCAGGCCTGTAACCAGGTATCCTTCTTCCATTAAACGTTTGGATAAATGAAACCCAATAAATCCAGCAGCACCAGTAATTAGAATTTTCCCAGGCATCATATTAAAATTATCATATTTGAACTTATAAATATACTATTATTTTTTAAAGGTCAATAGAAATGGCCTTTATGATTCTTTCTGAAGTCTTAATTAACAGGTTTTTAGCATTTAAAATTGAATATTCTAATGATTCAATTCCCTCAGAAATCGAGAATATCTCCTTGAATCCGTACTTGTACAGTTCCTCGTAACCATTACCCAAAGTCCCTGCTACTCCTATTACTGGTTTATTAAATTTTTTTGCCATCAGGGCAACACCATATGGAACCTTTCCAAATTTTGTTTGGTAGTCGAGCTTGCCTTCCCCGGTGATAATTAGATCCGACTTTTGTATAAATTTCTCAAGCTGAACAATTGTAGAAATTGTTTCGAATCCAGGTAATAGTTTCGCATTACAAAAAGCCATTAACCCGGCTCCAAGTCCTCCGGCTGCCCCGGCACCAGGTTCATTAATTATTGACTTACCAAAACTGGACTCAAGGATTTTCCCAAGGTGACTAAGATTCTTATCCAGTCGAAGTGCTATTTCTTTATCAGCACCTTTCTGGGGACCATATATAATTGAAGCTCCCTGTACTCCACATAAAGGATTCTGGACATCTGATATGACCATTAATTCCGATTCAGAAATCCTATCATCAAATCCTGACAGATCTAATGAGATAAGATCTGTTAAGTACCCTCCACCATTGCCAATATCCAATCCATTAGCATCTAATAATCTGGCTCCCAGGGCCATGGCCATTCCTGCTCCGCCGTCGTTGGTTGCACTTCCTCCTATGCCAATATATACTTTTCTACAACCATGATCGAGAGCAGATTTGATCAACTGACCAGTACCATAAGATGACGTCAGCATTGGATTTCGTTCAACAACGGACAATAGTTCAAGTCCGGATGCGGCTGCCATCTCAATTACAGCTGTTTGGCCATCAGGAAGTAATCCCCAGAAACTATCAATTTTCCTCAATAAGGGATCTTTAACACTAGTCGCAATTTTTCTGCCACCTGAAGCATTCAGAATTGCTTCAACAGTCCCTTCACCTCCATCAGCTAAAGGAATTTTAGAGCAAGATATATCTGGCCTGATATTTAAAATCCCCCTTTCGATACAGTCAGCTACTTCCGATGCAGATAATGATTCCTTGAAAGAATCAGGAGCAATTAATATATTCACGTTTTAGGAGTTACTAAATATAAGGTTGAACTCCTTTGAGGAGTTAGTAATATATGGATCTTTACCATATTGAAATATTTTAACTTCCTTGTCACCAATTAATTCGTATTTGCCATTTTTTAATTGAATGATCATGCCCTCCGGTAATCCGACAACCCTTGTATTTTTGTTGGCCTCTACAAATTCTAATATTCTTAGTTCTCTTGATTCTCCACCGTGATTTGGAATAACTGCCTCAGTATAGTGCGGATTGATCTGAAAAGGTATCAGATCCAGAGATTTAAAGCTTGGAGGTTCCACTATGGGCATATCATTAGTAGTCATCACAGTTGGGCAGGCCATATTGGAGCCCGCACTCCATCCGATGTAAGGGGTGCCTGAATATATTTTCTCCTTAATAGCTTCAACAAGTCCATTTTTATATAACAGATTCAATAGCTGAAATGAATTTCCCCCACCCACTATGATGGCATCAGCTTCTGAGACTAATTTAACCGCATCATCAGTTGAATGAATTCCCTGAACATGAACCTGAATTTCAGCCAAAGCATCGTTCACTTTTTGGGTGTAGTCATCCCATGAAAAGGTTACCCCCGCATAAGGAATGAATATTATATTATCTCCTATGTTACCTAGAAAATCCTTTATTGCCTGTTTGGGATATGAAAGGTATTCTTCTCCAAAATTCGTGGAGTTGCTCAATAGTAATAAATTCATGCGCTTAATTTACTCAAAAAAAAATGAGCAGGGCAAATCCTTTGCCCATTTTTAATTCTATTTGAGTTGGTATAATACAGAAATTTGCCAAATGATGAGGAACGTAAAATATTCTTGAATTCAAATTAATTCCCAATGATAACTAACTTTGATTTAATGAAATCACTAGATCTGACTTGAAGAATATAAGCTCCTTTTCCGAATCTATAACAAGGTATGACTAAATAATTTACTTTTCTGTAATGTTTATTAAAAACTGAAGTGACATTGATATCCAGAAGATTTATCTCAAAATTCCCTTCTTATGATTGATTTAACTCGACTTTAATATAATCCGATGCTGGTACGGGATATAACAATATGTCATTTTTTTCAGATTCGTCGGGAACGCCTATGGCAATAAAGGAACCTTCCCCAAAGGCTTCAAATCCGAGCCATTATGATTGGTCCTCATTCTGATTACAATGAATAACGAATGTTTGCAGATCATATGGCATCACCATGATTCTTTTACCCGCCTCCTGTCCAGCAGGTGATAATGGATAAATGTGTAAAGAAACCGCTACAATACCAGAGGTAGTGATTTTGTGACTCAAGACTATGTTTTGGATCCTATGGATAACTGGAGGCCAAGGTGCTGCCTGCTTCATAAGGAAGATTTTCGAAATCATATTTCGATTCCGGGAAGTTAATTAAGCTGATTAAACTTCTATATCAGGAATAAAATTAAAATAAATAGGTCTTATTAAAGGGCAAGAATGGGAAAACCACCGGTTTCAAATGCGTGTTTTTTGTTTTTTCCCTTACCTAATAAACTTTAGCTTTTTGATCTCAATAGTGGTAGGTTAATTCCTGTATTCAAAAAAAGAGAGGCTGCTTTGAGGCAGCCTCTCTTTTTATTAATTTACCAAGCTAACTACAGAATTCCTTCCCAACCGTCTCTGTAAGTTGGTTTCACATACTCCTTAGCTGCTTCATAAGCATCGATAGTTTCATATTTGGTATCAAACTTTGGATCGCCATCGATTACAGTAAACTTATCGGAACTAACTACCCGGATCTGTTCGCCTGCTTTAATATTTGTGATTTCCATCTTTTTACCATCCCAGTCAAGCTTGCGTTTGAGATCCTGCAAGCGTACACCTAGATTACCCATTACAACTACCTCATTTAATGGACCAGCATAATTGAAATTTGAACTTGGCATGTCTGGCTTGTTGGCCATAACCGCATTGATCCAATCCGTTTCATGAGCACCTTCGTTCCAGGCATATCCGGTATCTGCTTCAGGTCTTCTTAAATACTTATCGGGACCGGAATAATCCTCTCTTCCAATGATAAATGGATTCAGACCATAGGTGCCACAGACTAAGGTGCCCTTACTACCTATAAAGAGATTTCCACCTCCCCAGTCTCCCATCATCTTACCATCGGGCAATCCTTTCGGTCGAGGAGGCATCATTCCACCATCCCACCATGTGAAAGTACATTCGGGAAAAGCCACTTTTTTCAGATTATCCCTTGCCGGGAAGTAATATGTCACTACTTCTGATACAGGGGCGCTTTCTGTATTTACCTGGGTAGATGTCGCTTCTACACCAACGGGGTAACCAAAATGCATCGCTTTATACGCAGGGTCCATAATATGGCATGCCATATCCCCCAACGCACCGGTTCCATAATCCCACCATGCTCTCCAGTTCCATGGAGTATATAATGGATTGTATGGCCTGTGTGGAGCAGTTCCGAGGAAAAGATCCCAATTTAAGGTTTTTGGAGTTTTAACCTTATCTGTTGGCCTTTCGAGTCCTTGTGGCCAGATTGGTCGGTTTGTCCATGCATGGACTTCCCATACTTCTCCAATCGCTCCATCCCAGATCCACTCACATACCTGCCGGATACCTTCACCACTGTTTCCCTGGTTACCCATTTGGGTTACGACGCCCGTTTCATTGGCAATTTCAGTGAGTCTTCTTGACTCCCAGACGGTTCGAGTTAATGGCTTTTGTACGTAGGCATGTTTACCCATTTTCATAGCAAGCGCGCCTGCTACTGCATGGGTATGGTCAGGGGTGGCCACCATCACAGCATCAAAGTCATTGTTCAATTCTTCATACATTTTCCGGAAATCATAGTATTTTTTTGCATCCGGATAATCATTGAAGGCTTTTTCTGAGTATTTCCAATCCACATCGCAAAGTCCTACGATCTTTGCCTTTCCGGCTTTAACCATATTGCGAAGATTGCTGCGACCCATTCCTCCAACACCAACACCAACAATATTTAAAACATCGCTTGGAGCTCTGTAACCTTTTCCGCCAAGCACATTTCTGGGCACAACAGTAAAAGCTGAAGCCGTTATTGCAGCCCCCTTCATAAATTTTCTTCTGGAAACATTTAACTTATTCCCGCTAAGATTTTTTTTGTTTTCCATCATAAACGATTTAAAATGAAAATAATCTGCCCCCCATATGATGATATCTTATCGGGAACAGATTATTGTACTCAATTTTTATGCTTTATTAACTTGGCATATCCGGTAAGTCGTAACCATCCCGGTATGTATGCTTTATTAATTCCTGTGAATACTCAAGAGCTGGAACTGGATCTGTCCAGTCTTTCTGGAACGTTGGATGTCCATCATGAATGCTAAATCCATCTCTCACAACTGTTCTTACTTTTTCGCTATCAGAAATGTTAGTGAATTTCATATTTTCACCATCCCATTCCAATTCCTTGTTGAGTCCCTGTAACCGAACGGCAAGCACGCCCATTACCACCATTTCATTAAATGGTCCGGCTTCCGCAAAATCAGAAGTACAAGGCACCCTGTTTTCGGGACTTTCCTTACAGGCACGTACCCAATCCATTTCATGGGCTCCGTCACCCCACTTAAGGCCTAATTCCTTTTCTACTCTTCTTTCGGTTTCAGGTACGTCAGGAGTGTTTCCGGATAATAATTCAGGATTTACACCATAACAACCTACATGAAGGATGTCCTTGGTTCCGTAGAAGAAAGTGCCTCCACCCTGTTTATTCGGATTTTTACCTGCTGGCCAGTTATCAGGCAGCATTGGTTTGATACCTCCGTCGAACCAACTGACTTCAACTTCAGGCATTTTAAGTTTTCCTACTTTTGCCCTTGCAGGGAATGTAAGTTTTACGGCCTCGGCTACCGGGGCACAATCATTCAATAACAATGTAGAACTGGCTGTTGCCTTAGTTGGATATCCAAGTTTCAAGCCTTCAAATACAGGATGAAGAATATGACATGCCATATCGCCAAGAGCACCGGTACCATAGTCCCACCATCCACGCCAGTTCCAGGGATGATATATTTCATTATAAGGCCGCATTTTTGTTGGGCCTATGAAAAGATCCCAATTCAATGTATCAGGAACCCATTGTCCTTGTGATGGAGTATTCAATCCCTGAGGCCAGATGGGCCTGTCGGTGAAAGATTCTACTCTTGTAACTTCTCCAATAGCTCCACTCCATATAAGCTCACAGGTTCTTGCCACACCAGCACCAGAAGCACCCTGATTACCCATTTGAGTAGCTACTTTGTATTTTGCAGCAAGTTTTGTTAATAACCTGGATTCATAGACAGAATGTGTCAGAGGCTTTTGAACATAAACATGCTTACCCATAGTTATTGCAGTTGCAGCAACAATGGCGTGGGAATGATCCGCGGTAGCAACAACTACAGCATCAATATCATTTCCCATTTCCTCATACATCTTTCGCCAGTCCCAGTATTTTTTTGCATTAGGATATGCATCAAAGGTCCTTTGCTATATTTCCAATCCACATCACAAAGGGCTACAATATTTTCACCCTTAATATGGTCAAGGTTAGCCTTACCCATGCCCCCTATGCCAACTCCTGCTATATTCAGTGTGTCACTTGGGGCCCGATATCCTTTGCCAATTACATGACGTGGAACAATGGTAAAAGCTCCAGCTGTTACGGCTGCACCTTTCATGAACCTTCTTCTGCCAAAATTTGATTTTTTCCCGGAAGGATTGTTCGAATTTTCCATAAAAAAATATTTAAAAGTTTGTAAATAGATCGACTCTGCCAATGATAAAATTGGGATATAATGTTACAACTTAAATTTCAATTTTACCATTGAAATCCTAAAAATTCCATCAATGGTTCACCTGCTAAATTTGTCTGAAACACCGATGATATATCCTCTGTTTCATTGAAATACAATAATCAAGTTGTCCATGTAATTCAGATAAAAAATTTCAAAAATAGTTTGATTTTTAAAAACTTTTTTCGATATTTAACCGTTTAGTTAAATCAAATGGTTAATAAAGTAAATACCGAAGATAGAATTTTAGAAGCTGCAAAAGAAGTTTTCATTGCAAAGGGATTTGATGGGGCGCGGATGCAGGAGATAGCCGATACAGCTGAGATTAACAAAGCATTGTTACATTACTATTTCAGAAATAAGGATAAGCTATTTGAAGCTGTGTTTGAGGAAACATTACTTCAGATAGGCCCTATGGTTCTAAGTTTTGTGAATGAACCTATTCCTCTTGAAGTAAAGATCTGGAAGTTTGTAGATGATTATATAGAAATAATTAGAAATAATCCTAAACTCCCACTTTTTATTCTTAATGAAATACATGTAAATCCGGATAGGATATTAAGCTTTCTTAATCATAAGCTGCATTTCTGGATACAGCGGTATTGCAGGATCAGCTAAACATGGAAACTGATGAAAATGACCTGAAAAGGATTGATGTAAAACATTTTGTTGTAAATATCCTTTCAATGACCATTTTTCCATTTATCGGCAGACCAATAATACAAAAGACTTTGAAAATAAAGGATGATGATTGGGAAAAATTCCTGGAAGAAAGAAAGAGGATTATACCACAAACTATCATGAATTGGATAAAATTTAACCAAAAAGTTTAATAAGATGGTTAGAAAAATATTAATAATCGTCCTGGCCTCCTTTTCGGTAGGGTATCCTTCGAAGGGGAATCAACGAGATACGCTTGATCTTCAATATTGCTATTTAAAAGCCAAGGAATTAAGTCCCTTGAAAAAGCAGGAGTTATTGAATAAAAGTATTCATGAGTTAAATTACAAGAATAGCGGCAGCAGCTATCTTCCAAAATTGTTTATCAACGGAAAAGCCAGCTACCAATCCGAAGTACTAACTATTCCTGGCTTAAGTTTAGTGCCTGAATTTCCTATAATTCCGAAGGAGCAATTTAATGTCAGTATAAATCTGCATCAGAACATATACGATGGCGGCTTATCAAAGCATTCCAGGCAAATTGATGAATCACAGCTTGTTATAGCCGAAATGGACCTTGAAACACAGCTCTATAGATTAAATGAAACTATAAATTCAATTTATTTTAACATTCTCAATCTGCAGGAAGGTTTGAAAATCTTGGATAAGTCACTTGAAAATCTTGCCAGTCAGAAGAAATTGATTGAATCCAGAGTTAAAAATGGAATTATACTGGAAACCAACCTGTTTAATATTGAAAAACAGATCCTCACAATTGAGCAGGAAATTATATCCTTAAAATCTGACCGAAATGTCATGTATACTATGTTATCGGAATGGATAGGACAGGATGTAACAAATAAAACCATTTTATTAATACCAGATCCGCCCGGAATTGGATCAAACATTAAGTATTAATCGTCCTGAAATGGGGTTATTTGAATCACAAAGGAATCTGCTGGATGCTCAATATGGAATCAGCAATATTAGTCGAACACCGAAAATCTGGGCATTTGCGCAAGGAGGGATTGGACAACCGAATCCGATGAACTTTTTTGAAGTGGATCCTGAAACCTACTATATATTCGGGATTCAACTGAACTGGGACATTTATGATTGGGGTCAGACCAATAGAAAAAAGCAGGTATTTAAAATGCAGCAGGCGATTGTAGATACAAGACAACAAGATTTTGAGAGAAATCTTAATATATCTATGATCAAAGAATATAGAGAAATTGAAAAGCTAAAGGAAATATTACATAAGGACGATCAGATCATTGAATTACAGGAAATGATCGTAAAATCCACCTTTTCAGAGCTTGAAAATGGAGTAATTACTTCAACTGAATATTTGACAGAGCTCAATATACTTATTCAGGCTCAGATCAAAAGGGCCCAGCATGAACTGAGCCTGTTTCATACTTATGTGAATATCTATACATCTACTGGGAATAATTTGAATTCTAACAATATAGAAAATGAATAGCACATCAATATTATCGGTTTTATTATTATCATCATTTATAACAGGATGTAATAATTCGAGTGATGACGCAGATGCATATGGCAACTTTGAGGCCACTGAGGTCCTTATTTCTGCTGAATCCAATGGTAAACTTATAGAGTTTGATCTGGTTGAAGGAGATATTATAAATGCTGGGGAAAACATCGGACTTGTTGATACCCTTCCCCTTAATTTAAAGAAAAAGCAAATGCAGGCCAGAATTCAAGCCTTAAATACAAAAACACTGAATATCCCCTCCCAAATTAATGTCTTAATTGAGAGAAAAAATGTTCTTGAACGCGAAAAGAGAAGAATCGAGAACTTATTCAAAGAAGGGGCAGCTACACAAAAGCAGATGGATGATATTAATGGTCAGATTGATGTTACAAACAAAGAATTAATGGCGAACAAGGAACGTTTAGAGACCAGTAATAAAGGACTTTTGAGTGAAATACTACCTATCCAATGGCAAATTGAGGAAATAAACGATCAAATCAATAAATCCATAATTATTAATCCTGTTAGTGGAACTATACTTACCAAATATGCAGAGCAATATGAAATTGTAAATTTTGGAAAACCCTTGTACCATATTGCTAATCTAAACGAACTTTATCTAAGGGCTTATATTAGTGGAGGTAACCTGAGCCAGATTAAATTAGGACAGTCAGTCAAGGTTTACATTGATGAAGGAAAAAATGATTTAAAGGAATATGACGGAACCATTAGCTGGATCTCAGATAAGTCAGAATTCACCCCCAAAATTGTTCAAACTAAAGAGGAAAGGGTAAACCTGGTTTATGCGATTAAGGTTAGAGTAATAAATGATGGAGGTATAAAGATTGGCATGCCGGGTGAAATTAAATTCAATTAACATGAGGCCGCCAATTGATATTGAGAGAATTTCAAAAAGTTATGAGGATATCGAAGCCCTAAAGGATATCTCTTTTCAAGTGAACCAGGCAGAAATATTTGGATTAATTGGTCCTGATGGGGCCGGAAAAACTTCCTTATTCAGGATCTTAACAACACTGTTATTACCCGATACAGGAGATGCATACGTTCAAGGATATCATGTTGTAAAAGATTATAAAAAGATCAGGAATATAATCGGATATATGCCAGGCAGATTTTCTTTATACCAAGACCTGAGTGTAGAGGAGAACTTAAGTTTGTTCGCATCCATTTTCGGCACCACCATTGAGGAAAACTATGAACTCGTTAAAGAAATTTATTCACAAATTGAACCTTTTAAAGATCGAAGAGCTGGTCAATTGTCAGGTGGAATGAAACAAAAACTGGCACTATCCTGCGCTTTAATACATAAACCTGAAGTATTATTTCTTGATGAGCCTACAACCGGGGTTGATCCGGTATCAAGAAAAGAGTTTTGGGGAATGCTCAAAAATCTGAAAGCCCATGGAATCACTATTCTTGTATCCACACCTTATATGGATGAAGCTAATATGTGTGATAAAATAGGCCTTATACAAAACGGTGAGATTTTATCAATCGATACACCAGGAAAAGATGACACAGGATTTTGACAGAAATATTTATGCAATAAAGACAGCGAAAAAGCATGAATTCCTTCTGTCCTTGAAATCCTATGAAAATACCCATTCTGTTTTCTCATTCGGAGATTCGATACACTACATAGACAAAAGAAATGAAATAACAGAATCTGAAATACGATCAACATTTAGGAAGATGGAACTCCCCGAATTCAAGATAGAAAAGACAAAACCAACCGTCGAGGATTGTTTTATGGAATTAATGAAGTAGCCATGTCCCTTGAAGCCGTTATATCATCTGAAAATCTTACCAAAAAATTTGGGTCCTTCACTGCTGTTGACCATATCACGTTTGAGGTTAAGAAAGGGGAGATATTTGGATTCTTAGGTGCAAATGGAGCTGGTAAAACTACAGCAATGAAAATGTTTTGTGGCTTACTCAGACCTTCTTCTGGAAAAGGGTTTGTGGCGGGCTTAGATATCTTTAAAGACTCAGAAAAAATTAAGAAACGAATTGGATATATGAGTCAGAGATTCTCATTATATGAAGATCTAACAGTAAATGAAAATATTCAGTTCTACGCAGGTATTTATGGGCTCGACAGAAAAACCATCAGGAAAAAGCAGCAGGAATTATCTGATAAACTTCAATTGAATGAATATCAAAACAAGTTGATTTCATCATTACCCCTGGGATGGAAGCAAAAGCTCGCCTTTTCAGTAGCTATTGTCCATGAGCCAGATATTGTTTTTTTGGACGAACCTACAGGAGGCGTTGATCCCGTAACGAGAAGACAATTCTGGGACCTGATTTACGAAGCAGCAGATGCTGGGGTAACTGTATTCGTAACAACTCACTATATGGATGAAGCTGAATATTGTAATAGAATATCAATGATGGTCGATGGACGGATTGAGGCCATTGGCAGTACTGACTATCTGAAAGCTAAATATAAGGTTAACTCAATGAATGATGTTTTCCTTATCCTGGCCAGGAATGTAGAAATATGAAAAGATTCATAGCATTTGTAAAAAAAGAAGTATTTCACATAACCAGGGATTTTCGTACCATGTTGATCCTGTTCGGAATGCCTGTTGCACAAATCCTTCTCTTTGGATTTGCCATAACAAATGAAATCAGAGATGCAAATATTGCAATACTCGATCATTCTAAAGATCATATGAGTGAAGAACTTACCAATAAAATCCTGTCCTCCGGGTATTTCAAACTTGATTCTTACCTTCAATCTGCCGATGAAATAGAAGAGGAGTTTAAAAAGGGTAAAATTAAACTGGTGATTGTGTATAATAAGCAATTTGGAGATAATTTATCCAGATTACAATCCAGTGATCTTCAGATCATAGCAGATGCAACTGATCCTAATACAGCTAATACTCTAATTAATTATACACAGTCTATTGTTCGCGATTTTGTGATCAGCCTCAATACAGGTCCTCCATCTGGAATTATGATAATTCCGGAGGTAAGGTTTCGGTATAATCAGAACTTAAAAGGTGTTTTTCTGTTTGTTCCTGGCTTAATTACTATAATATTAATGCTTGTCACCGCTATGATGACCTCAATTTCGCTGACACGTGAAAAAGAACTTGGAACGATGGAAGTTTTGCTTGCTTCACCCATGAAGCCAATACAGATCATCATTGCCAAAGTAATACCGTATATTTTTCTTGCTTTTGTGATCTCTATGGTCGTATTACTGCTCGGATATTTTGTATTTGGAGTTCCGATTAAGGGAAGCCTTTTATTGTTATTGTTTGAATTATTGTTGTTTATATTAACTACTTTGTCTTTAGGCATTTTAATATCTACAGTTGCTAAAACTCAGCTGGTTGCATTGATGATTTCAGTTATGGGTTTATTACTACCTACAATTATCCTTTCCGGCTTTATATTTCCAATTGAAAATATGCCCTGGATATTGCAATGGATCTCTAATATTATCCCCGCAAAGTGGTTTATAATTATTGTAAAGGATATTATGCTAAAAGGATCGGGCATTGAAATGGTGTGGAAAGAAACGCTGATTATTTTAGGCTTTGCCATTTTCTTCATCATGTTGAGTTTAAAGAAGTTTAATATACGATTAGGCTAGAAAATAATGAAGATTATTTTATACATGCTCCAAAAAGAATTCAGGCAGATTTTCCGCAATAAGGGGATGTTACCTATAATTTTTGTCATGCCTATAGTTCAACTCTTAATCCTGTCAAATGCAGCGACTTTTGAAATTAAAAACCTCAAAATTTATTTCAATGATTTCGATAAATCAACGTATTCTAATCGACTTAAAAGTAAATTTTACCAGACAGATTATTTCCAGATAACCGGCGAATCAACCAATCGGAAAATGGCGGAAGAGCAACTCAGCAAAAATAAAGCGGATATTATATGTGAAATTCCCCATGATTTTGAAAAAAACGCAGTTAAGAATGGAAAATCAAAAATTTTCTTTAAAATCAATGCTATTGATGGCATGAAAGCGGGACTAACAATAAATTATGCCCAAAATATTTTAGAAGGATTCGTATTGGAAGTAAATAATGAACTATCCTATAAACTTTCTTCAGCAATTTCTACCCCCAGGCCTAAAAGCATTAGAGTGAACTATTCCAATTGGTACAATGAACGTCTCGATTATAAAACTTTTATGGTCCCCGCTTTACTGGTATTGCTTGTAACATTAATCGGAGGATTTTTAAGTTCTTTAAATATTGTCCGTGAAAAGGAAATGGGCACCATTGAACAGATCAATGTAACACCCATAAAAAAATATCAATTTATAATAGGTAAACTTTTGCCCTTCTGGATATTGGCATTATTTGTTTTTACAGTAGGATTACTTTGTACACGTTATATTTTTAATATTCCTTTAGCGGGAAGCTTACTGGTGCTGTATGCTTTTGCATCAATATTTGTACTTGCCATTATGGGTATTGGTCTATTTCTTTCATCCGTAACAGATACACAGCAACAAGCTATGTTTGTATTCTGGTTCATTGTTGTGATATTTATCTTAATGAGTGGATTGTTTACCCCGATTGAGAATATGCCAGCCTGGGCACAGAATTTAACACGAATAAATCCACTACGTTACTTTATGGAAGTTATCAGAATGGTCGTATTGAAGGGTTCTGGTTTTAGTGAAGTTAAAACCCACTTTGTAATTATTACCGGATTTGCGATTGGAACGATTTCCATAGCAGTATGGCGGTATCGGAAAAAATCCTAAAATACTTCAACTTTCGGGAATAAATTCTGGTTTTAATTTGTTCTAATTATATAAGCAAACCTAAAGCCATGAAAAATATATTAAGAAATTATATGCGCTCCAGGATGGAACGAAAAACAGTCCAGGAAATCCATGTTGACTATGGTCCGGTAGTCACCATCTCAAGAGCTTATGGTTGTCCTGGTAAATTATTGGCCCAGGATCTTGCATCAAATCTGAATAAAAGAGTGATTGGGACAAAGGAAAAGCACTGGAAATGGATCAGCAAGGAAATTCTTGAAGAATCGGCCCGGGAACTCAAGCTGAATAGATATATGATCAAAGAAGCAGTGAATGCGAATGAGAAAGGTGTTTTGGATGATATGATCATATCCCTGGCCCACAAATTTTATCCAAGTGATGCAAAAGTTAAAAAGACACTTGCTGATGTTATCAAAGGATTCGCAAAAGAGGGGTATGTGATCATTGTAGGAAGGGCAGGAGTATCTCTTACCAGGTCAATTAAAAAATCTCTGCATGTACGATTAGAGGCGCCTGTAGAATGGCGAATCAAGATTATAAGTGAGCGGCAGCATATTTCCATAGATGAAGCGAGACGTAAATTACTTGAGATTGACTATAAAAGAGACCATTTAAGGGAGTATTTTGAAGGCATGAAAGCTAGCAATTCAATTTTTGACATTATATTTAACTACCAGACTATGAATGAAGAGGAGATTCTGGAAAGTATTATTAGGATTATGGAATTAAAAAAGATGATTTAAGTTTCATGCTATCCATCCTTGCTGCTTCGGCATAATTGATCTTAATACAGCTCTTTTCCACCACTAACGTAAAGTTCCGGATATCCAATTGCTAAATGTGACTGATTCAGTAGAATCGTTATTGTTTTATGCGGGGTACTTCCACGTGCTTTCCCCTTTTAAAAAACCATCATGCGCATCAATACCCTCCATTCGTTCTATTCCTGAAAATCTCAACAAGGACTCCTCCATCATTGGGATATTTCTTGGTATAAGATACCAACCGCTTTGCCGGAATAATTATATACTCCTCTTGTACACCATTCAATCACACCCGTTTGTCCAGCTTGAATCATTAAAATCCTTGTCCAGTCCCAAGGATAATTCTTACCATCCACCATTCACCTGCCTCCACTTACCTCAACATGTTTATCAACTGTATGGTTTATAAGCTTTGTTCTCAATAACTTAACTCGAATGTATAATTCCCTGTCCAGGCTTCTATACTGTATGGCTTCTGCAAGATGCTCAATCCTGATCTCTTTACTTTCAGCGAGGTCAGCAATAGTACGACTTACTTTAAGGATCCGGTCATAAGCTCTGGCTGAAAGATCTAATTTCTCCATAGCCGTTCGTAGCAGCTTTAATCCGGCTTTGTTAACGAGACAAGTTTCTTTAACCATTTGTGGAGGCATCATCGCATTTGAATAAATCGACTGTTCCTTTTTAAACCTATCTATTTGTATTTCTCTAGCCAATATAACCCTGTTTCGGATTTCCTTGCTTGATTCGTTACTCCTTATTGATGCCATCTCATCAAAACTCACTGGAGTCACTTCAACGTGAAGATCAATACGATCGAGCAAAGGGCCGCTGATCTTATTTAGATATCTATGGACCTGGTCGGGTGTACATACACAATCTTTATCCGGATGATTATAGAATCCGCAAGGACATGGATTCATGCTCGCAATCAACATGAAATTCGCAGGATAATCCAATGTAAATTTTGCCCTTGATATGGTAACTTTTCTCTCTTCCAATGGTTGCCGCATCACCTCAAGTACTGTTCTTTTAAACTCGGGTAACTCATCCAGAAAAAGGACCCCATTATGAGCCAAAGAAATTTCACCGGGTTGGGGGAATGCCCCTCCTCCTACCAATGCTATATCTGAAATAGTATGATGCGGTGACCTGAATGGGCGGCGTGAAATCAAAGTCCCATCGCTTCCTAACTTTCCGGCAACAGAGTGTATCTTGGTTGTCTCCAAAGCTTCATGCAGGTTTAAAGGAGGTAAAATTGAAGGCAATCGCTTAGCTAGCATGGTCTTTCCGGATCCCGGGCTTCCAATCATTATTGCATTGTGACTTCCAGCTGCAGCTATTTCAAGTGCTCTTTTTATATTCTCCTGTCCTTGTACTTCCTTAAAATCAAATCCGAAATCTTCAATTTGATCAAAGAATAATTCTCTTGTGTTTATATTAATAGGTTTAATTTCTTTTTCAGCACAAAGTAAACCAACAGCATCCTGGATATTTGATACACCAATCACATCAAGATCATTTACTATTGCCGCTTCCATCCCATTCTCTTTTGGGAGAATTAATCCTTTAAAACCTTTTTTTCTTGCTAAAATGGCAATGGGAAGGGCCCCTTTTATGGGTCTTAGCTGACCATCCAGAGACAATTCACCCATGATCACAAATTTTTCAAGGAGATCTGTGTCCAGTTGCCCAGAAGCTTTCATCAAACTAAGGGCAATTGGGAAGGTCATATGCTGACCCTTCCTTTTTTATATCAGCAGGTGCCAGGTTCAGAATGATCCTTGATCTGGGCATGGTATACCCTGAATACTTTAAGGCTGATTCTATTCGTGACCAGCTTTCCTTAACAGCATTGTCGGGTAAACCCACCATAAAGCGTTTAGTGCCAGCACATACGTTGGCTTCGATCGTAATAATGCTCGCGTCTATGCCGAAAACGGCACATCCATAAGATTTTGCAAGCATTTTATACTAATTGTTTTTCAATAAGGAGGATAAAGATGTGAATGATCTTGATATGGATTTCCTGAATTCGGTCAGAATATCCAGAAAAAGGAACAATAATGCTGATATTGGAAATTTTTGACACCTGGCCACCATCATTTCCACTCAATATGATAGAGGTCATACCCTTTATTTTCGCACTTTTAACTGCATTGATAATATTTGGAGAATTACCACTAGTAGTGATCCCAAGAAGAACATCATTTGGTTGTCCCATGGCATCGATAAACCGCGAAAAGATATTGTCGAATCCATAATCATTACTAACGCATGAAATATGTGAAGGATCAGAAATGGCAATTGCAGGAATAGGCGGTCTGTCATTCCGGTAACGTCCGGTCAGTTCTTCTGCAAAATGCATGGCATCACAATGTGATCCGCCATTGCCACAGGAAATAATTTTCCCATTGTTTTTAACTGCTTCTGCCATAAGCAAAGCAGCCTGGTTGATATTATTGATCATAGCTGGTTGGTTTATTATTTTAGTTAATAATTTTTCGGCCTCATACAGTTCTTCTTTTATTGTCTTACTAAAATTCATTTAATCGTTCAGGTTGAATATTATCCTTGAATTATATTGGACTTTCCTTCTTTATATCATATAAATCAGCTTTCAAGCCTTTGTTTTCTTTCGCGGTATATCCTAATGTCTTTTTTTAGTCGTTTTATTTCATAAGAATAAATTGCAATTATCGAGATAAATAAAGCCATATTGATGATTACTACATATTTTATATAAGAAATATACCTTGCCATTTTCACCATCTCTCTAATATCATGAGCATCGATTATAAAAGACCTGATCAGCATTGAAAGATTGAAAATAAAGAACAAGATAATTAGGCTATAAATGGTTTTTTGGGATCCAGAAAGATTTTTGAAATAGCTCGCTAACATACAATTCAATTCAGAAGCTGAAATTAAGAAAAAATTGACAATTTAGGGATGAAATGATCCAATTTTAATTTATATGATTTTCAAAAATCGAACACCTTACGTGGTATGTTATACCTGAAATGCCCCATGACATAGAAGGTGTTATCATCCAGGATATCCAGCTCGCTTTTAACATTTCTGACCACGAATTGCAGGTCGAAGAACACATTATGTTTAAATTGGTAAGATGTCGTGAAATCAAAATAGTTAAAATTTGTGGCATATCCCTGACCTATATAGTTGCCATAATCCTGCTCCCTTGTATTATAGCTTTGCATAATATCCTTACCCCAATTGCTTTCCTCATCATCTTCACCATAAAATGCGCCGATATACTTCGCAATAAACGTAAACTTTCTAAATGGTTGATACCTTGCCAAAGCAAGGAATTCCCTGAAGTTGGCCCCATATGGATGTGCCAATGGCATTCTGTAATTTGCAAAATTGGTATAGATCGTCTCATGACCATATGTATACGGACGGGCAATATTAAATTCAAGAGTAAGATCAAGGTTATCCAGCCAGAATGCATCCATATATTTCAATCCAATTTGTCCGCCAAATTTATTTGCCCACCAACCGTCTCCTGATGTTATCTCACTCATGACAAATTCATCGATTATAAATTGTCCATATAGCTGAAATCTTCTAAGAAAATTCCATTTGCCATCAAATCCAACCACAACATTATTACTCACTTCCCGATTGGTGTTCTGCCGCCCTGTAAAAAATAGCTGGATTTAGATAGGTTGGATCAAAGGAATTATCTGGTTGAATCTCCGATCGCTACATTTTCAAAAAATCCGAGATTTAATTTCTTTCCTATATCAAATGATATATGATGATGCGCCAAATATTTGCGTGGATAGGGACCAGACAAGGATCCCGAACCAGGAGAACTGTATGCATCTGCATAATGTTGAGCAAATACAAGTCGGTAATACAATTTCCATACTTTTACATCAAACTTTAAAAAGAGATAGTTGTTTGTGAAATCCGAAATCCCCATTGAGCGGATTCCATCACCCAGGAATAATTTATCATATCCGAATTGCACATTGATCTGTTTTATAATATTGAATGAAATATATCCCCTAGCTGTATAGAAATCCACACCATCAGTATCATAAACTTTCCAGAATCCCTCATAAGGAATAACTCCATTTCGATCAGTCCAGGATTGAATATAATTTGGATATATAGCATTGGTAGTAGTAATATACGTGTAATAACCGATTTTTTTAGCGATCATCCCACTTGCTTCAAATCCCCTTGTATTGGTATAAAGCATCCTGTCAAAATTACTGTCACTACCCGCACTGAAATGAATGACTGGATTTAAGTGGAGCTCGAAATCTTTTGTCAATACTGATACAAAATCCGGTTTCTTCCGATAGAAGATCTTCAGGAAGGGTTTCCTGCTATCAGATTCTGAAGAGTCAGAAAAGGTCCAGTTATCATTTTTTATATAATCAATATTGAATTTATCAATTCTATTATATCCAAGACTATCGATGTTAAGGTTATCTACAAAATCTGCAACCACCTCTCTTCTATATGGTTTCAATGCAGATTGATAGGATTTCGACAAGACCCCCGATTTAATGGCAAGTCTGTCGAGTAAATGATAATAGTCACGGTTAAGAGGAACATTTGGGACCTTGTGCGAATATCTTCGTTATCGGCAAATGAAGTTGAAATAAACAGAGAAAAAGAATTGAATTTAATATGTGTTTACTTCTGGTCATCATAGATTAAAAAGCATAAGCCTGATTCGCATATTCCTAAACAATGGCTAAAAATATGCATTATTTGGATTAGGTGATGTTATTTATACTATTTTTTATCTTAAGCTGTTTGAGGTAATTGTAATATGTAGAAAAAATGCTTACATCAGATCCCGCAATATTTCCTCAGATAGTTAAGCCCTATTTTTGATCCCAATTCGTAGGCCGTCCGAAAATCAGAACATGAGTTAAAGGTATTTCCCAGAGAAGTTGCAGCTGCACCTCTTTTTATATAGGTATCCGCCAAAATCTTTTTTAGTTTAATGGTGTCCTCGGTTATTTTTAATTCCTCCTGCAACAATTGAATTGATTTTGTATAGTCGTTGTAAGCACCACCAAAATCGAGGATATTATGCCTGCATAGTCCACGATAACGATAGTTGTATTCTTTGTTAGGTTGAAGTTCAATAGATTTTGAAAAGTCATCAATAGCTTCTTCGTATTGGTCATTCTGCATTTCGATCAATCCACGTTCAGTATATGCCTCTACCCGGCCAGGATTTATTTTTATCATCACATCATAATCTTCAATAGCCTCTGCAGGCTCTCCCAATTCCTTGTTATAATCACTTCGTAATTGGCGGAAATCCACATCGTCACCATCAAGACTTATGGCCGTATTCAGATCAGAAACAGCCTCTTTCAAATATTTATTCCCCTCATAATCATATTTTGATATATGCGCTTTATATTCTGCCCTTCTGGCATAATATTTTCCTACCTGGTTATCAAGCTCAATGGCTTTGTTGATTTCCCTAATTGCCTCCGATTTATCTTTCAAGGTAAGGTACTTAAAACGCGAATATTCATAATGTCCTTCTGCATATTCTGGGATGAGTTTAAATGCGGTTGAAAAATCTTCATATGCTCCTCTGTAATTTTTCATCTCCATTTTTGCAACTGCTCTTTTTAAAAAATATTCAGCCGTATAAGAGTCATATGTTTTCCGGGACTTTATAACTCTGGTATAATCATCGATGGCAAGGTTATATTTTTTTAAAGCTAGGAATGATTCTGCCCTGATAAATAATGCATTTTCATAAGCGGGATCAAGCTTTATGGCATTATCCAGAAAATCAACGGCTTCGAAATACTTGCCTTCATCAAATTTGCTTTTGCCAAATTTATAATATTCACGGGCTGTGAACTGTCCAAATACCTGTATTGAAATAAATGTTAAAATAAAATATAAAACCCTTGCCTTCATCTATTAAAATTATCCTTCTATTATAATACCATTCAAATCGACTTTTATTATCCCAATACGTAAAAAAAAGATTAATGATATATTTTTGAGCTTAACTTGCTTGATTTTTTATTATAATAAACAAAAGTAATCTTATATTTTTTAATATTTTGTCTATTTAAAAAGTTTGACTAATTTTGTGTCCCTAAAAAAATTAGAAATGAAAAAAGGAATTCATCCGGAATACAAAGAAGTTGTGTTCCACGATACACAAAGTGATTATAAATTTATCACAAAGTCAACAATGACTTCAAAGGATACAATTAAATGGGAAGATGGGAATACATATCCATTGATTAAGATAGAAGTAAGTTCCGCTTCTCATCCTTTTTATACTGGTAAGAAAATATTTGTCGATACTGCAGGAAGGGTTGAGAAATTTAATCGAAGGTATAAAAAGAAATAGCATAAAACGAAATAAAATGAAGGCTTCATGGTTTATTCTATGAAGCCTTTTTTTGTTTATTCAAAACTATGACCATGAATACCAGCGTGAATATAGTTCTAGTAGATTTGCCGGAAGACAGGGTTAAATTCTTCCCATTATCGCTAACCAGGCCAGTAAGTGAATTGAGAACCGGAATCTATACTATTGCGGATAAATGGAGGCATGCTATGCGATACCCTACATATTATCATACTATCGATTACCTTACTCAGAAATTTCCTTTAAAGATTGCAAAGAATAATTATTGTATAAATAGCCGGATAATGCCGGATCAAAAACTGATATCTTCCTTAAAAGGCCTAAGTCAAAATGAAGGACTATTTTCAAGAGGTTCTTTTATAGCATGCAAGGTTGAAGAAAACATTTTTAAGTCGCACATCAGGCATTATGACTTTTCACCAATTAAGTCAATTGAATATTCTGATGATTTAAGGCAGATATCTCATATTACAGAAATTTATAATAATAATCCATATGAAATTCTTGCGGATTTTAATTCAGTTGGTAAGTCAATCAGTAGAATAAAGGATCCTCATACGAAATGTTATAATCTTGATCAAATATTCATCGGGGAGGGAACCAGTATCAAGTCCAGTATACTTGATGCCGATGATGGCCCAATATTTATTGGCAACGGAGTGACACTACTGCCAGGTACAGTGGTCAGGGGCCCGGCTGCAATACTAAATGATAGCGTTATATCAATTGGTTCTAAAATAAGGGCGAATACTACCATCGGCCCATTCTGTAAAGTTGGAGGTGAAGTAAATCAGGTCGTTTTCCAGGGATATAGCAATAAATCACATGATGGATTTCTAGGATCTTCTGTTATAGGTGAGTGGTGTAATTTTGGAGCCGGAACTAATAATTCCAATCTAAAGAATAATTACGGTGGGGTAAAATTATGGGATTACGAAGCTGGAAAATTTTCAGAAACAGGACTTCAGTATTGTGGATTAATTATGGGAGACTATTCGAAATGTGGTATCAATACCATGTTTAATACCGGTACAGTAGTTGGTATATGCGCCAATATTTATGGCAATGGATATATGCCCAAATTTATTCCTTCCTTTTCCTGGGGTGGCAATGAAGGATTTGTAGACTACCAAATTGATAAGGCTATAGAAACACTAAAAACTGTCATGGATCGACGAGGAAAAAAGTTCAATAAAAAGGATAAATTAGTTTTACAGCATATATTTGACTTTACAGCAAAATACAGGGGACGAATTTAAATTATGAAATTTTCTGATATTTCCGGATATGAATCATTAAAAGCTCAATTAATACAATCAGTAGTCTCCGATCAGATAGCACATGCCCAGTTATTTCTTGGCCCACAGGGAGGGCCAAATCTTGCCCTTGCACTGGCTTTTTCAACTTTTATAAACTGTCAAAACCGAACTCCAGAAGATTCCTGTGGTGAATGTGATGCGTGTCGGAAAAATGCAAAACTGGTTCATCCTGATGTTCATTTTGCTTTTCCGGTAAGTGCTACAAAAAAGATTAAAGCCAAAGATGTTATAAGCATTAAATTTCTAAGCGAGTGGAGGAATTTTGTAATCCAGGATCCATATAATACTGCTGGAGGGTGGAACAGTTATTTTGGAGGAGAGAACAAACAGTTGAATATTTCACGGCAAGAAAGCAGGGAGATAATTAAAAACCTTTCATTGAAGCCATTTGAAGGCCTTTACAAAATAATGATCATATGGCTGCCAGAATATATGCATCCGGCTGCGGCTAACGCCTTATTGAAAATTCTTGAAGAACCTCCACGGAATACCCTTTTCCTTTTGGTATCCAATGATGAATCGAAACTTTTGTCAACCATTTTGTCACGAACACAAATTGTTCATATAAGACCTTTCAGTGATAAAGAAATCAAGGAACTTCTAATTAACCAGCACTTCATTGAAGAAGATAAGGCAGGTCAGATTGCGCACCTTGTCGATGGCAATATTAATGAGGCATTACGGTTGGCCCGCGAAGTTGAAGATGACAGTCACAAAATGTTCAGGGATTGGATGCGCCTGTGTTATATGGGTGATCTTATGGAATTAACAAAGTGGACTGAGAAATTCAATGCTATGACTAAAGTAGCGCAACAAACACTTTTTCATTATGGATTGAGCATGATGCGGGAAGCATTGATTGTTGGCAATGACGAGTTAGACTTATCAAGGCTCATGGGTGAAGAGTTTGAATTCGTCAAGAATTTTTCAAAAATTCTATCTTTTGAATCCGTTGAAAAAATTTCAAATATTTTAAATGAAGCGTTTTATCATGTTGAAAGAAATGCCCACTCCAAAATCCTGTTTTTAAGTGTATCCTTGAAGATCGTTGAAATATTTCAGAAATTGAAAATGTTGTCAAAACCCTAGGATTATCTTTGTTCGGTATTTGATGAATAAGTGTTTATATTAACGGAAATAATTAAATCGATTGGAAATGGTAAGAGTAAAGTTATTTTTCACAGTTTTATTTTCGATTCTTCTCATTATTCCTTCCTGTAGTAATAATAAAGATTATTTAGTAACCATACGAACGAATTATGGTGATATTAAGCTGATTCTTTTTGATAAGACCCCTAAGCACAAGGATAACTTCATCGAGCTGGCCAATAAAGGATTTTATGATAGCCTTTTATTCCATAGAGTTATTGATAATTTCATGATCCAGACCGGCGATCCGAATACTAAATCATCAAGTGATCCGCAATCTCTCGGTAAAGGTGGACCCGGCTATACAATACCTCCCGAGTTTCATCCCGATTTAATTCATGAAAAAGGCATGGTAGCTGCGGCAAGAATGGGGGATAATGTAAATCCAAAAAAGGAATCAAGTGGAAGTCAGTTCTATATAGTGGAAGGAATGGTCTACACAGAAGAATCATTGAAAGATTCAAGAGTGAATTATAATGAATTGTATAAGTGCTTCGGGAACCTGATCCAAAGAAGTGGATATCAGGATGTGAATGAGAAAGCCATGCAGTTGCAGGCTGAAAATAAACTGGATGAATTAAAAGCCTTAATTCTAAGTTATAAGGATGTGTGTGAGCAAGATTACGATGTAGAATTGGATCAACCTCTTACACAAAAACAAATTGAAGTTTATACTACTGTTGGTGGAGTGCCCCATTTAGATGGAGGCTATACGGTATTTGGGAAAGTGGTAGAGGGCATGGATGTTGTGGAAAAAATTGCAGCTGTAAAAACGGCTCCTGGCGACAGACCGGTTGAAGATGTGGTTATGGTTGTAGAAGTAGAAAAAATGAGCCGCAGAAAGATAGAAAAAGAATTCGGCTATACATATCCTTCTGAATGATTAATAGAATATATTCTACTAACATCAGAAAAAACGGGAAGGTAAAGGTTATGTCATTCTTTTAATTCGATATTAATTGCAGTAGATCATATCGTATTCTTCATCCGTAAAAACCTGTTTTCGGATAATTTCTCCTTTAGAATTATAATAAATTATAATATAAAATTCTGCCTCTGAAATATATTTTTCCGTGAAATAAATCGGAGTTTCTTCAGAACCAATATTCAGAATATCATTAAAGGTCGGATTGATAATAATCCCTTCAATATTACTAACAATTCCAAATTGTTCTTCCTTTCTAAAGAGTATGATTTTCTCTTCTCTCTTCATTGAGTAAATCAAAATCCCTTATCTCGTCCAGAAGAATTTCACCTGTCTTGAGGTCAGTTATATTCCATGTTTCTTCCGTTTTAACCAGGATAGAAGTATCATTCCAATAGATGATCTCATCATATGAAAAATCAGTAATCGCATCACCCTTGAAATTTATTAATCCATATCCGCCACTTTTATAGGCTGTTAAGTATTGTGAATTATAAGGCTTCAATAGCCGGTCGTATCATTGGTTTCAAATATATCCCCAGGCGCTTATTATAAATTCCGAATTTCTTATTATTTAGAAGAGATACATACCCATCGTCATAATTTGCTATTCCCTGGAATTGTGGTTTAAGTAATTCCTGACCGGAAGTATCAGTTAAGCCAACTTTGCCTCTATAGCTCTTTTTGAAATATTCTTCACCAAGAAGCTGAAGATTCAGGTTGCTTCCTTTTAACACCAGGTTACCATTTATACCATAAGTATCGCTTCGGTTCCTGTCATATTCAATCTCAATAAATTCTATAGCGGTCTCATTTTGATTCTTAATTACAGGTGATTTAAGAATCCTTAAATTCTTATAATCGCCGAGTTTGATTTTCTGGTAATTGGGGAATATTAGTACAGGGTTTTCTTCTTCAATGGCAAACACATAATTATCACTTAATATACTTATGGAATCATATGCAAATACATCAGGAAATGGCGTGAAATTATGATAAAGAATCCATTTATCTCCCCGACTTGCCGGTTAGCCATTTGCCTTTATAAACGACATCAGTCAGTCCACCTGATCCCGAAATCTTAATAAAAGCATCATCGTATAAGTGGTAAACGGTATCTTTTTTTATAAGCCAGCCTTCAGGTAAGGTATATATGTTCTGTTTATCCAATTTCAATCGATATTCAAGCTTGCTATTTATAATTCCTTCAGTTTCATCCTTGAAACACAATACTTGTGTATCCTCTATGAGTTCATAATCATCATAATTAAATTCTAGGTTCAGGTTGCCTTCAATATATGAGCTGAAAATATATTCCTTATTTGTAATGGCCCATAATCCTTCATTTTTGACCATAAGAAACTCACCTTCTCTGTTAATTTCCTGAGCACCGTCAGATAGCAATTGTAAACCATTCAGGGAATACAAGTACCAGAGATTATTTTGTTTAACTTTTATGAGCTGTCCGTCCAGTTTTTCAATCTCATCATATTTTACAGATAATATTTCTTCTCCTGTCTTGAATATAAGACCATATTTCCCTCTGTTAAGAATTCTCAAAGTTCCTGAAACAAGATCCTGTACATCGTTATACTCGTTTTGATAGATTATATTTCCATCCTTAGAAGAAACCATCTGGGTTCCGTCTATTCTCACCCTGAAATAGTCATCAGATATATTCCCACAGAGATAGACTTCATCAATGTCATCAAAGGTGTAGGGGATGATCAATTCACCTTCACTCGTCATAAATCCATATTTACCGTTCTCAAATACCGGGATTACAAACTGGTTATCGTAACGATCCACATTTTTAATTGAATCATTCAGGTCAAGGAAATTATATTTATAAGAAAAATCTTCTGTCCCTGATTCCCGATAATTGTGATATAGTCTATTGATAGCTCTTTGTACAAGAATTGACTCCGGAAATTCTTTTATAAATTGAAGATAACTTTCTTCCGAATTACTGCATGTACTGATCCTGAAGATTTCACGGATCGCTTCGTTTTTAAATGGTGAATTAGGGTGGTTTTTGAGGAATGCTCTATAGCTTCTTAATGAACCTTCTTCAGTTTGAGATCTGAACAGCAGTATTTGATATTGCTTTTTTGCCTTTTCGAATTCCATTGCACCAGGATAGTTGAGCATAAATTGTTCATATGCTTCATAAGTATTTTCTTTTTCGGCAATTTCAAAAGCAAGGGCATTCCGATCCATAATCGCGTCTGTGTTGTAAATTGATTTATCGAACTGCTGAATATAGAAATTATAGGAATCCAGCGTATGCTCGGACTTAGCCCTTTCATAGGCTTTTAGGTCCAGTTTTTCTTTTTGAGTTGTCAGTGCAGAGTCATTAATATATACTTTATCAAGCTTTTCCAGATCTTTTTCATCTGATGGGGGATACAGTCTGCCGGCTTTCAGAATATAGTAATAAGAGGTATCCAGGTTGTTGCTTTCATATTGTGGATCATTGTATAGTAATGAATAGATGTAATATGGACCTGGATTAAGAGAGTCTTTCAGAATGTCTTTATCCAATGTTTCAATTAACTTTTCATAGTCGCCTTTTTCCAGAAATTTTAATGCCTTTTTTTCATCGGCATAACTGGTCAGGCTGAAAAGGATCAATATGGTGATAAGAATTTGTCGCATTAAAATGCTCCTATCATGCTAAGCATTATAAAAATACATAAGTCGAAAATAAAATATGTAAGAACGTGGTATAATTTAATTTTATCATTCCGTAATATTAAAAACGATTATTTACTAGTTTTGGTCTTTGATTTGGGATTTTGTGGTTGTACGAGTGTCATAATTTACTCAATCACTCATTCACCAAATCAATCAATGATTTTCGGGATGTAGTCCCGCTACAGCGGGATTCCGGAAGCTTATCCCGCCACAGGCGGGAGGGTCGCAGATACTACATCCTCCAAAGTTCTTTAAATAATAGTTGAAATAATTCGGGATGTAGTCCCGCTACAGCGGGATTCCGGTAGCGTATCCCGCCACAGGCGGGAGGGTCGCAGATACTACATCCTCCAAAGTTCTTTAAATAATAGTTGAAATAATTCGGGATGTAGCGCAGTCCGGTAGCGTACCACAATGGGGTTGTGGGGGTCGCAGGTTCAAATCCTGTCATCCCGACCAATTTTAGGAAACAAAATCCTAAGTCATTAAACCAGCTATGTTTTCTACCTATATTCTTTTCAGCATAAAGCTAAAAAAGTATTATGTAGGGCAGACAGAAGATTTAATTCAAAGGATGGTTGATCATAATGCGGGCAGAAGTAAATTCACAAAGTCTGGTCGGCCGTGGGAATTAGTATATCATGTAGAGTTTCAAACCAGATCCGAAGCTATATTGCTTGAGACCAGAATTAAGCGTAGAGGGATTAGCAGGTATCTAAAGGAAACCATAGGATAATTTTTTATGAATACTTATGCGGATGGCCTGACGTAGCGTATCCCGCCGGAGGCGGGAGGGTCGCAGGTTCTACGTCCTCCAAAGTTATTTAAACAATAGTTAAACTAATTCGAAATGTAATCCCGCTATGAGTTGGATCTCGGTAGTGTATTGTACCGCAGGCGGGAGGGTCGCAGGCCTGTGCCGCTTTAGCGGTATTCAAATCCTGTAGTCCCGACTTTAAACCTTTTTTATATGATATATAAAGGGGTTTTTAGTAATTTGTAGATTTTACAGTAGACTTTTATTTCTTAGATATATCTAATTGTTTGCACATAACATATTTCGAAAATAATGAACTATGAAATAGGATTGCTACTAACTTAACGTATCCGCACGGAATAGTATTTTGCGAAAATGGACATATAATCATGACATAGAAGACCCTCTCTGAATTGTATTTTACCATTATTTTATGTATTTTATCATTACTTTGGCTTATGATAAAACTACAGGAATTGACCATAGTGAATTATGAACAGAAGATTTAAAAAATAGTTTAGATTTTAGAACCCCATAAAAAATCAGGATGATAAATAAAATACTATTGAAGAACAATGTATGGTTTTTGATGAGCATAGTGGCCGTTTTATTAGCATCTGAATCTTGTTCACGAAAGACAAATTTTCTTACCTCTACAGAGGTCCCAGCTGCTCAGGGAGATGTGAAGGTTACAAAGTCAAGTAATAACAATTTTAAATAAAAATCAGTATTATGCATTTGGCTGAACCAGACAACTTAAACCTCCAAAGGAAACATACTTAGTTTGGATGGAAACTGAAAATAATCTTACAAAGAACCTGGGTCAGATAGAAAGTTCATCTGGATTTCTGTCTAAGAAATTAAAAGCCTCTTTCAAAACCGTAACGCCATTTAATCCTGTAAAAGTATTTATAACCGCTGAGGATGAAACCAATATTCAATATCCACGGGGAATAGTCGTCCTGTCTACAGGTAATTTTTAAATGGATGGTATAAAGGAAATTAGGCTGACTTTCAGATACCAATGATAAGTGCACTTTTTTTATTTTCTCCAGATCTCCTCAATATCTTCAAGAGCCATTCCTTTTGTTTCAGGCATTCGTTTTAAAATGAATGGAACAGGGATACAACAAATGGCAAAAACAAAAAAGGTGCCGGCAGGAGTTAATGTATCAAGCATCCATGGAACAACTTGACCAATAATGGCTGTTCCAACCCATAACGTTAAGGTCGCAACAGACATGGCTCTCCCTCTCACTTTTGTAGGATAGATTTCAGATAACAATACCCATATAACCGGGCCGTAACCTATGGCAAATGAGGTAATGAAGGTTAATATGAAAACCATTATCAAAATACCCGATGTCTGTTCCAGTAAAAACAGAATGCCTACCGCCAATAATGATATAAACATTCCGGTTATGCCCCCCAACATTAATTTCTTCCTGCCAAATTGATCTATTTTCCAAATCGCGTAAACAGTTGCTGCTACGTTAACGAATCCTATGACTACCTGCCCTCCCAATGCATCACTCAATTTCAATCCGGCATCTTCCATGATCCGTGGTCCATAGTATATGATCGCATTTATACCTGTTAGTTGAGATAAAATGGCAAGTGCCATCCCTGCTAGCAAGGCAACCCGGATGCCTTTATGAAACAAAACAGCCCATGATCCACTTTCTTCTTTTTTAATGGCTTCTTTTATTGATTCCAGTTCAATTTCAGCTGCTTCTTTACCATTGATAGTTGAAAGAACGTTAAGTGCTCTGTCATTTTTATCTTTTGAAGCAAACCACCTTGGACTTTCAGGAACAAAAAACATGGCAAGAAAAAATAACAGCGCTGGTATGGCCTCACTACCAAACATCGAACGCCAGACTTCAGTAACCATTATTTTTTCCCAGACACTTCCTGGTTCAAAGTCAGAATATCACTTTGTTTTAATAAATATGCATTAACGAAATAAGCCAGTAATATACCTATGGTGATGGAGAACTGGTAAAGTGCCACCATCCGGCCTCTGATTTTAGGAGGAGAGACCTCTGAGATATAAAGAGGCGAAAGCATGGAAGCTACTCCAACGCCAATACCGCCTATCAACCGGTATATAATGAGCTCTGTGTGTGAACCACATAAAGCACAACCAATTGCTGATAAAGAAAACAGAAAACCAGAAATAATTAATGAAGTTTTTCTCCCGAACCGGTCCGAAAGTTCTCCAGCCATAGCTACCCCTATTATACAACCAACTAATGCTGAACTGACAAACCAACCCTCCATTACACTGTCGAGCTCAAACTTTGATTTTACAAAACCAATGGTTCCCGATATAACGGCGGTATCATATCCGAAAAGGAATCCTCCAAAAGCAGCTGTAAGCGTAATGAAAAAAAAATACTTTGAGTTGGCCTTAGCTCTTTCTTTTATCATTTTATCTGGTGAAATAATTATAAATAAATTAAAGGGTTTTTTCCATTATTATCACCACGACAATGATAAATTTTATGGTTTTTATTATCAGGATGATCTTTTTGAAGAACCAGGTCAGTATTAAAATAGCGCATCGTATACCCTGTACGCCGTATATTGCTGTTGTTGGCATTGGCTCCATGGATTATCCTCGAATCATGAAGTGAATAATGGTTTTTGGGTAATTCAAACCATACTATCCTATCCAGATCCAAATTATCTTCACTAATTTCCAGGTTAAAAATCTTGTGTTCAGTATCCAGATCCACATAATCAGAGAATCCATTGTTGTGTGTTTCAGGGATCACCCCCATGCATCCATTTTCCAGAATTGACGGATCAATGGCAAGCCAGACCGTAACGATATCATCATATCGGTCAAAACGACCTTTCCAATAAGCACTATCCTCATGCCATGGCGTTCGATTACCTGAAAATGCTTCTTTGCAGATAAAATGACTGCTCCACAATCCTATGTTTGGCCCGATCAGATCTTCAACTATATCAAGAACTTCATTTGCCATAAGAAAATCAAAAAGTCTTTTTTCTGTAAAATGGGGCACATCCAGTTCATTACCTTTTGTATTCCCCATTTTTATAAGTAGTTCTTCAAATATCTGGCTAAGAAATCCAAATTTTTCTTCACTGAATAAAGGTTTGCCAGTCAAGAGGTACCCTTCTTCTTTATAAAAATTTATTTGTTCCCTGGTTAATATTTTTCCTTCAGTATTATTCATGTTTAATGGAATTAGAAAACTTTCGCTATCACCGGATTTCAATATTCACAATAATCTATGAAATAAACAATTCGAAAAATCAAATACTCGGATATTTCCTATTTGAATTGGAATATTTCATTACCTATTTATGATATTTCAGCTATAAAAAAATCACCTGGACTATCTCAGGTATTTTAAAATAAATTTTAAAGGAGTTTCCCGAACCCCGTCAACAATTATTTTAATTTATATAATAATCTGGAATCTCTTAAAATTTTAAATATCTTTCAATATAAGTGGTGAATCAAAGATGAATAACTTAATTAAACCAATACTGTTTTTAATACTTTTTAGCAGTCATTTCTTCGTATATACTCAAGAGATTGAATTTATTGTTAGGGATGGTGAATATGCTGAGGCTATAGAAATAAATGAAAAAGCCAATGGCTTCAGAGGTATCTGGTATATGAACCAACCTTCTAACGATGAGTATGTATATAAGTACAGTGGAGGTCTGGCCACTTATACTGCTAAACACCGACCATTTGCTATTTATTCTGAGGAAGTTAACAAAACCTTTTTCTGTTTTGGCGGTACCGATGATAAAAATTCAACTTTATATCATAATATATCCTATTATGATCATAAGACTGATCAGGTAGCTAATCCTACTATAATCCTGGATAAAAACACAACGGATGCACATGATAATCCAGTCCTATCCTTAGATGAAAAAGGGTATTTATGGATTTTTTCGACCTCACATGGAACAACACGCCCTTCGTATATTTACAAAAGTACAGATCCCTTTGATATATCGCGATTTGAAAGGGTTATGGCTTCTGAAATCGTTCAGGGAAAAGAGCAAGCTTTTGATAACTTCTCCTATTTCCAGGTTTATTATGTCAAAGGGAAAGGCTTCTTTGCTTTTTTTACCAGGTATCAGGCAGAATTTGCCAAGAGGGTTATAGGGTATAATACCAGCATAGATGGCTATACATGGAATGAATGGAAAAAAATAGCTTATATCGAAGAGGGGCATTATGGAATTAGTTGCGAATACAATGGCCGGATATCCATAGCTTTTAATTATCATCCTGAGGCAAAGGGATTGAACTACAGAACTAATTTATATTATATCGAAACACCTGATTTTGGGAAATCCTGGTATTCTGGCAAAAACAAAAAGCTAAAACTACCGCTAACAAAAGTCAGAAATAAGGCATTGGTCAAAGATCTCGAATCAGATGGATTAAATTGTTATTTAAAAGATTTGAATTACGACGAAAATGGAAATCCCATAATTCTGGTTGTGGCTAGTAAAGGGTATCAGTCAGGTCCGGAGAATAATCCACGTACCTGGGAAGTATTTAGTTTTGACAAGAAATGGAATCATAGTTGGGTAACTACCTCCGATAATAATTATGATATGGGTTCATTGTATGTGGAACCTGAGGGGATGTGGCGTATAATTGCTCCAACCAAAGCAGGGCCACAGGCTTTTAATCCTGGTGGAGAAGTGGAGATGTGGATAAGTAAAGACAAAGGAAGATCCTGGGAGAAATCAAGATCGATTACATCCAATAGTCCCAGGAACCATACGTACATCAGAAGACCTATAAATGCCAAGCCAGATTTTTATGCTTTCTGGGCTGATGGGCATGGGCGAAAACCTTCAAAGTCAAGGTTATATTATAGCGATCAGGAAGGTAACGTCTATTTGCTCCCGGAGAGAATGGTTAATACTTGTGAGAAAGCAGAATTTTTAGAAATCAAAAATTCTGAATAGAAAATTATTGAAATTTTGCATAGCAGCAATTTATTTACATATTATAACTAAAATCCCTGAATATTTACCCGAGCTTCATTGCTAAAAGCTCAGTATTGGTTATCTTCAGAAGTAATTAATACTTTTAATAATATGAGATATTTTTTCTATCTGTTCACCTGCCTTCTAAGTAATTTTTTAATTAATCCTTCCACTGCCCAAGTAGAACCGCTGGAAGAATGGTGGCTTAAAGAACCCTACCGACTGGTTCAAACCAACCTGCGTGAAATTGATGCTATCGATTTCGATATTGATGTTTATGTCAACTCAATAAAAGAAATGGGAGCGAATACGGTCCTCATTAATGTTGGAGGGATCGTTGCTAACTATTATACAGATCTTGAATTTCATTATCAGAATCCGAACCTTAAATTCAACATGATCAATGATGTTGTAGAAAGGTTGCATAATGAAGGAATCCGTGTAATGGGGCGGTTTGATTTCAGCAAGATCAATGAATTATATGCTGCCAAAAATCCAGATTGGTTGTATAAAAGTGTTTCAGGAGACCAGGTTAATTATAATGGTCAGGTTCATACATGTGTGAATGGAGGGTATCAGCAGGAATATTCTCTTAAAATATTAAATGAAGCCCTGACAAACTTCCCTCTGGATGGGGTATTCTTCAATATGATCGGATACCAGACAAGGGATTATAGTCATACATATCACGGGATCTGTCAATCCGATAACTGTAAAAATAGATTTTCAGAATGGTCTGACGGTCTGGAATTGCCAACCGTGGAAACGATGAATGATCCAGTATTCAGGAAATATCAGCAATTTAAAGGTGAAACATCCAATGAATTGTTCTTTCGAATCCATGATCTGATAAAATCATTTGGCAATCAAATCGCAATTTGTACCTATACTCATGCAGGGACAGATTTTTACAGGAAGGAGTCGAATTCCCACGCTGCATTATATGATAATTTTGTGCCCTGGGAATATCAATCTGCACATAATGTAAAAAGTACACTTGGATCATGGAAAAATGAACAAGTCAGTAATGCTATTGTTCATTTCTACGGGTATCCGGCAAGGCATTCGGCCGATGCAAGGTGGTTGTCACAGCAACGGTTATTTCAGAACATCATGTATGGCGCTGGTCCTGACTTTTATTGTATCGGAAGATTGGATAACCTGGAAGATCGCTATGTGCTCGACAATATGAAAGAGGTTTTTCACTTTCATAAAAAGAATGAGAAATACCTGCATCATACACTCACAGGGAATAAAGTTCTTCTTTTACACGACTATCATTCAGGGAATGAATACAATGGAATTTTTGAAATACTTACGGAAAATCATATTCTATTTGATGTCATGGAGCATTGGTGTATTAACACTGAAGAGGTTCCCCGATCCATAGAAAGTTATGAGGTGATCATATTACCCGATATCAGTAGATTAAGTGATGCTCAATGCAAACAACTCGATCAATATGTTGAGGCAGGCGGAAAGCTATTGGTAACCGGATTCACTTCCTCCAGGGATGAGTTCGGGAACCCACTTGAGAAACTTAGGTTAAATTCCCTCGGTGCCTTATCCGAATACAAGACCTTCGAGAAAGTCCAGGGCACTTATTTCAGGATATTTGAGGATGATAAAAGAAGATTAGACAATAAAGTTTACGATAATCTGGATCTGGTATATGCCTGGGAAGAGGGATTGTTGTGTGAAACCAAGGAAAATGCCTCTAATTATCTCGGTTATATACCACCTGCTATGATTGGACCACCTGAAAAGTGTTATTATACTGAAGTGACAGAGATCCCCGGATTGATCCATCAGAAATTTGGCAAAGGCCAGACTGCTTTTTTGACCTTTAAAATTGGATCTTTATATCATCATAAGAGGCATTACGGGCATGCGGCTCTTGTAATGTCAGCATTAAATACACTTCTTGAATTCAAACCGGATTTACATGTGGATGCTACACCTCTGGTGGAGGTTTCAAGACAGATAGGTGCTAAAAAAGATTTTGAGTGGTATGGTCTTTTAAACCATACAGGCCAGTTGGGGAATGGATTTTATAAGCCAGTTCCAATAAGTGATGTCAGTCTTACTTTCAGGCCTCAACGGCAGGTCAGATCCATCACCAGTTTAAAGAGATGAACAAAAAATTGATTTTGCATATAATGATGACCGGATTGAAGTAATCTTCCTGAAATTGGAGCCTATGATATTTTATTGGTTGAATATCAGGAATAGTTTGGTATTAAGGCGATACAAAACCACCTTAATAAACCCTTTGATCAAAATGATCCAAAATTGACCTAGTATAGATTTAAAAAAAGCAAAATCGGAAATTGGATTTTTAATGGTCTTTTAAACCTGAATAATTGCGGTGCTGAATGTATTTAGCAGTTGACAAAATGCTATATCTTTGCACAAAGTATTTTTTAGCTGAAAGATTGAGCAATTAAAATGAAAAATTTTTTAAGATCCTGTTATTTATCTTAGCTGGTATAGTATTGATTCTTGCGGCTACTTACCTTTTCTTCTTTATCAAATGGAAAAAGGAATATTCTGAAAACATGGCATTATTGGGTCTGGAGGCGCCAATCCTAACTTTTGACGGGCATACATTTCGAGATCTGAATAAAAATGGGATTCTTGATGATTATGAAGATTCAAGAAAGGGTGTTGAAGAAAGAGTGGAAGATCTTTTAAGTCAAATGAATATTGAGGAAAAGGCCGGGATGCTCTTCATTCATATGATGGTCATGGAAGAAGATGGATCAATCAGTGAAATTCCTACTTTCTCAAATCCGTATCCTCTGGCCCTGGAAAGTCCATCTTTCCAGATCGCAGGGAAACTGATGAATCATTTTAATATTCTTATGGCAGCCAGTCCGGAAGCAATGATCAAATGGAATAACACCCTGCAGAAAATGGCAGAAAGAACCCGCCTGGGAATTCCGGTAACCATCGCTTCCGATCCAAGGCATGGAAAGGGAA
Organism: uncultured Cytophagales bacterium; assembly: GCA_963820995.1. Taxonomy (GTDB): domain Bacteria; phylum Bacteroidota; class Bacteroidia; order Cytophagales; family Cyclobacteriaceae; genus JAGTVG01. The sequence continues at coordinate 501,095 of CAWGCL010000004.1, forward strand.
TGAATATTGGTACGGAAATCTCCACCCAATTCTTTTCAAGATGGCCTTCACCATTGGGTTTGGCTGCAACAAGGGATTCTGCCCTTGTGCATGAATTTGGAGATATTGCAAGGCAGGAATACCTGGCAGTCGGGATAAGGGTTGCTTTACACCCAATGGCCGACCTGGCTACAGAACCACGATGGGCCCGCGTAAATGGCACTTTCGGAGAGGATGCCTACCTGAGTGCTAAACTTACCGGTGCATATATTCTTGGATTTCAGGGAGACAGTCTAAGTAATAAAAGCGTTGCTTGTATGACCAAACATTTTTCCGGAGGAGGTCCGCAGGAAGACGGCTGGGACGCACATTTTGCATCCGGCCCTGGCCAGGTCTATCCCGGCAATAATTTCAATTATCATCTGATTCCATTCACGAAAGGCGCCTTGCCGGCTGGAACAGCACAAATAATGCCTTATTATGGTATACCAAAAGGACAAACAAGTGAGGATGTCGGTTTTGCCTTTAATAAAGATATTATAACCGGATTACTTCGCGATTCCCTGGGTTTTGATGGCATTGTATGTACAGATTGGGGTATTGTCACCGATATGTTCATAAAAGAAGCCGCAGCATGGGGCGTAGAACATTTATCTGAAAAAGAACGGGTAAAGAAAATTTTTGATGCGGGTTGCGATATGATAGGGGGAGATTCAAGAACTGATCTCGTTCTTGAACTGGTTAAAGATGGGGAGCTTTCTGAATCCAGAATTGATGAGTCTGTCAGAAGAATACTAAGAGATAAATTTATCCTTGGCATTTTTGATAATCCATATCTTGAAGACAGCAACCTTTCTGTCTTTAAAAACAAAACTTTTAGAAATAAAGGAAAAGAGGCGCAGCGAAAGTCGATGGTCTTATTAAAGAATGAAGATGATTTCCTGCCGCTATCAAAAGGTATTAAAGTATTTGTGAAGGGGATTGAGGAGAAATTCCTGAAAGATTATGCTGAAGTTGTAAAATCCCCGGAAGATGCGGATGTTATTATTCAGAAGTTGGCCACTCCAACTTCACCCCCACCTGGAGGTGCCGGATATATAGAAAATCTATTTGAGCAGGGAAGGTTGGATTACCCGGAGGAAAAGCTGGCGGAGATACTGGACCTCATAAATAAAAAACCAACTGTAACGGTTCTGACAATTAGCCGGCCACCTGTAGTTCCGGAAATTGATGAAGCCAGTAAAGCTATGGTAGCGGAATTTGAGATCGAAGATGATATTATCTGTGAAATGATATTTGGAGGGTTTAGTCCTTCAGGGAAATTACCAATAGAGATCCCCTCATCCATGCAAAGCTGTGGAAAAACAGTTCGAAGATGTACCTTATGATTCTGAAAATCCACTTTATCAATTTGGACATGGGTTAACGTATTGAGCATATTGCCAGGATCCAGCAATAAACATTAAACAATATAATCAGAATTACACACTGACTTTTACAGATAAAAGGAATACCTTGATTAATTCAGCGGCTACGCTAAATTTTGAATTCAGAAGTTCAGATTTCAAATATTTTAATAATCTGATACTTAATGCAGGTTTAGAAGAATTAAGGGAATCTTATATCATGCATGTCATGATTGTGATTTAATACCCTGGCAATCAATTTCCTGACCTACCATAAATATGTTGATATTGCTAAATTCTTTGTAATGTGCTTATTTCTTCCAGATATAAAGATTATATCTCGGCAATAGTTTCTACAATTATATCTTTACTATCAAACAAGCCTTTCTTAAACTTTAGTCCCAGACCCGGTTCTTCTGGAGGTTTTATTGTGCCATTAACAACCTGTGGTACATTTTCAAAAAAGTATGGATATCTTTCTATCCAGTTCGGATATACACTTTCAACAAAGAAAAGATTTGTGATAGCAGAAGCAAGATGGGCTGAAGCATACCATAATATCGGTCCGCCAGCTGTGTGCATCATCGTGGGCAAATAATAGGTATTCGCCATATCTGAAATTTTCTTGCCTTCTGAAATTCCACCACACCAGGTCAGGTCATACATGGCGACACCCCCAATTCCGGCCTCAAAAAATTCCCTGAAACCAAACCTGGTAGCAAGCCGTTCGCTTATAACCATAGGGATCGGTGTTTCCTGGGCCAGTGCGATATAGGATTTTATATTGTCCTGAAGTAGCATATCTTCCAGGAAAAGGATATTGAACTGTTCCAGAGATTTGGCAATCCTTATGGCACTTGGGAGGTTCCAGTAACTATGAAATTCGCAACCAATTTCCAGGTCATCACCCACCGTATCACGAATGGTCCTTATCATATCCAGGCAGGATTCAATCTCGTTTTGTGATATGTATTCCCCGTTGTTCCTTGTAGCAACCGCATCAAACGGACAAAATTTAATGGTTTTTATTTCCTTATCCACCAAAAATCTTGCGATTTTATCCAGATCTTTTTCAATAGTCCAGCCATTTATCGCCCGGCCATTTGTATAGGTATTATAAACTCTAATATGTTTGTTAATTGATCCACCCAATAATTTATATAATGGCATGTTGCTGGCCTGGCCGAGTATATCCCATTGAGCTATATTCAGGGCTGACAATGCTCTCATTTCTGCTCCACCCTGTATATTGAATGCATTTTGCTTATAGATGCGGTCCCATACCTTTTCGATCTCCAGAGGATTGGCTCCTAAAAGTTTCCCGGCCCAGCTATGCAATTCCAGGTCTTTAAACACTGCTTCACTAGCTTCATTAAATGGATACGTTTCACCAGTACCAATTATTCCTTCATTCGTATGCAGGCGTAACCACATCCACTGGATCCCCATTCCATTTATCTTAATGTTCTTGCTAAATCGAATTGTTTCAATCTTCGTGATTTTTAAAGAAGCTGCTTTGGCTATAGCCTGCCTAATTACCGGAGATATCAGGCTAGTGCCTAAAAATCCAATGCCGCTAATTCCTGATTTGTAGAGAAATGATCTTCTTTTCATAATGCAATTTTTTAATGATCGTGAGTTGACGATAATAATTCTACATTACTCTATAGGGTATTAAAATTTCGTAATCGCCAGCTAAGAAATATAATTATCTAAAAAACTTAAATATGAAATGTCAAACACCCAATTTAATACAAATTACTTTAATGGATTTTCAAACCATACTACACTAAAAAATGATTCTGGCAACTTTTCGGAAGATGATGTCCAACGATAGTGCTCTTCAACATTTCCAACGATATCCATGTCACCATCCAAATCTACATCCCTTAGAAGCAAATGGTCCCATTTTTCTCCGACCCATTCTTCATAGGAATTATACCCATCGCTCCATTTGATGGGATAAAAGGTCCATTGGTCTGCTGGAGCATTCACCTCATATTCCAGCCAGAAGACAGAGGCTTTGTCCGCCGGTAAATTGCCGTCATTGTGGATCAAACCTCCAATGATATCCATTTTTCCATCATCATTAATATCACAGAACTTTATAGGCCTTCCAATCCACTGCACCATCTCTGGCTTTTTTATTTTAATATGATCCCATTTTATTGGTGTTTTTTCCTTTTTGATGAAAATATGTATAAAATTTTGAGTTTGGGTAGCAAGATCTATCAGGCCATCCCCATTAAGATCACCCACAGCTACCTGAGGTTTGGCATAGAAAGCTGAATTCTTCCAGATCAAATGCTGCTTCCAGGGTGCCTGAACCTTTACCTGATCTTTTCCAGGGTTCTCATACCAGTATAATTTACGTTCAAAGGCCGGAGTATCCCAATCAGCATCTCCCAGGACAAGATCTTTATAGCCATCCTGGTTAATATCAGTAAACACAAATCCGTGACCACTGTAGGCATTCTTATCGATATAGTAAGATTTCCATAAACTTAGATTTCTCCGGTTCTTTATTGAACCTGGAGCCTTTAACCATCGGATGCCGGCATACTCACCCGAAATTGCATTTCTTCTTCCACCCACAAGGATATCGAGTACCCCGTCCCTATCAATATCGTGACATTCAGCATATAAATATTGATGATCAAGGGAAGAGGGAATATATCCTCCATTTATCCATGCTGTATTGTCCATGACCTTCGTTTTATCCGGCCCCCAGATAATGCTGATACCTGTTTCATAGCCTTTTTCCAGATCATCACTGGTAACTACAACGAAATCAATATTTCCATCTGAATCCAGGTCTCCCAGGCATGAGTATTCAGGATTATTTGTTTTTCCCAGGTTTATTCTTTTCCAAGGCTCCTTTGCCGTTTCTCCATCACCAGGATAAAATACAATACTCTGTATCCCCAACCATTCGTCAATTATGGAATAATCATCAAATCCATCATGATCAACATCAGCAGCATTCATTGAATTGGCAATCAGATAATCATCATTGATCCGATGCATATTCCAGGTTTTGCGGACCTTTTCCTGATTTATCTCCTGTGGATAAGCTGGTAGGTGAAGTAGAATAAAAAAAATGAATATTGTTAAAATATTGATACAATTTGCAAAATTGCTGTAAATCCGTGATTTGAAATTCATTTAAATTGTATTTAAAAAATAAGAATCAATAATAAGGCACTGAACTTCAATTTAAATATAGCAAAATAAGAAAGAGGCAGTATATGAAAGTTGAGGAAAAACTTCTTAGATAGAAATTCAGATAAAATGAACAGACAATAAGTTGTCATCTTTATTACTAAGTATCCTCAATGGCAAATATCCACGATTAAATCTGCCTCCAGAAAACGAAATTTATAATTATCTAATTTATTTATTATAAAAAGTAATTGATTGAATATTTTTGAAGTCAGATCAAAAAAAATTTTTAATTAAGATTTTTTCTATTATTTGAATTTCACTAAATACATTTCATTATGAAAAGGTTATGGTCATATATGGCTCTGCTAAGTATCACACTTAGTTTGGTATCATTCACACAATTACATTCTTACCAGAATGCTTCCTGGACAGAGGAAGAGAATCCACCATGGCAGGACCAGAAGGTGTGGGAGATCAATAGGGAAGCTCCACACGCACATTTTATTCCATTTGCATCTAAGGAATCGATAAATGACGATAAATTCTCTTCACCATTATTAATATCTCTTAATGGGATATGGAAATTTAACCTGGTTACTAAACCTGATGACCGGCCATATTATTTTTATAAAGACGATTTTGATATCAGTGATTGGGAAGATATTAAGGTACCTTCTAACTGGGAAGTGCTGGGTTATGATTACCCGATCTACACCAATGTCAAATTCCCTCATGACCGGACACCTCCGGTTATTCAGGACCATTATAATCCAGTTGGCTCATTTAAGAGAACTTTTACCATCCCTGATGAATGGAGTGAGAAGAAAGTTATTCTTCATTTCGGAGCTGTGAGTTCAGCGCTGAATGTGTGGGTTAATGAGCAAAAGGTTGGGTACAGTGAGGATAGTAAAACACCAGCAGAATTTGATATCACAAAATATATAAATGTAGGGGAAAACTCACTGGCAGTAGAGATCTTCCGCTGGAGTGATGCCAGCTACCTTGAAGATCAGGATTTCTGGAGGTTGAGTGGTATGACCAGGGATGTTTACCTTCAGGCTAAAAATAGTCAGCATGTAAGGGATTTTAGAGTAAATTCAGAACTGACTAATAACTATAGTGATGGCGATTTTAAAGTAGAGATAGAGATTGTCAATGAAGATGACGAATCTGTGCCATCTATCATAGAAGCTACCTTAAATGTCGATGGACGGAAGATAGCTGATTTTGAAAAAGAGCTGGAATTAATTCCCGGGACCAATAATGTTAATTTCTCTAAACTGATATCTGCAGCTGAGCCCTGGACAGCCGAGACACCTAATTTGTACGAGTTGATCATTGAGCTTATGGACCAGGAAGGAAATACCTTGGAAGCATTCAGTCAGGATGTTGGCTTCAGGACAGTTGAAATAAAGGATGGACACCTATTGGTAAATGGACAATATATCTATTTGAAAGGAGTGAACCTGCATGAGCATCATGATGCTAAAGGGCATGTTATGGATGAAGCTACCATGTTAAAGGATATTGCCGTTATGAAGGCACATAATATCAATTCTGTACGAACTTCACATTATCCACAACCAGAAAGGTGGTATGAACTGTGTAATAAGTATGGCTTGTACCTGATCGATGAAGCCAATATTGAATCTCATGGCATGGGTTACGGGGAAGAATCCCTGGCCAAAGACACAACCTGGATGGGTGCACATTTATACCGTACAAAAAACATGTTTGAACGCGATAAGAATCAGCCTTCCATAATCATTTGGTCATTGGGTAATGAAGCCGGGAATGGTCCGAACTTTTACGCTACGTACGATTACCTGAAAAAAGTGGACAAAACAAGACCGGTTCAATATGAGCGTTCTGACCTGGAATATAATACGGATATATTCTGCCCGATGTACATGCGTATACCGGGTATGGTTAAATATGCTGAATCAGATCCTGAACGACCCTTGATCCAGTGTGAATACGCTCACGCCATGGGAAATAGCGTTGGAAACTTTCAGGATTATTGGGATGTCATTGAAAAATATGATGCATTACAGGGTGGATTTATATGGGATTGGGTCGACCAGGGATTGTTGACCACCAACGAAGAGGGTGAAGAATTCTGGGCCTACGGAGGAGATTTTGGGCCGGATGATGTACCCTCTGATGGTAATTTCTGCAATAATGGTCTTGTAAATCCTGACCGGGTGGCAAAACCACAATTACTGGAAGTAAAAAAGGTATATCAAAATATTGGATTTATGGATGCAGATTTGGGAAAAGGCGATCTTGCTATCATAAACAAATATGGATTCATTAATTTGAGTGAATTTAAATTCATCTGGGAGGTTCAGGAAGATGGTAAAACCATCCTGGATGGCAATTTTTACCAGGTCAATCTCAAGCCAGGAGAGAAAAAGGAAATCCCACTTCCGCTTGATTTTCAGAAAAAAGTTAATTCTGAATATTTCTTGAATATTTATGCGTTGACTACCGTTGAAAGCAACCTAATACCTGCCGATCATATTGTTGCTTTTGAGCAATTTGAATTGACAAATCCACAACAGGAAACAATGGTAGCTGAAGCACCAAAAACAAATTTGAAAGTTGATAAATCAGGCGAGAATGTAATTATCACAGGTGATGGATTTTCAGCAGTGTTCAGTAAAAAACAGGGAAGTTTGGATCAATATAAAGTTGATAACAATGACATGTTATTACAGGGATTTGTACCTGATTTCTGGCGTGCTCCAATAGATAATGATTTTGGAAATGGTCTTCACCAGAGGTCCAGAATATGGCGAAAAGCTGGTGATAGAAAGAGTGAGGTAAAGGTAAGTGTTAAAAAGCAAAAGACGCATATTGACGTGATTTGCGAAATGACCTTAAATGATCAGGAGAATAAACCTATCGCAAGTTATACTACTATATACTCAGTGTATGATAATGCGGATATTATAGTTACCAATAATTTTGAAAAAGCGGATGAGAAACTTCCTGAAATAGTAAGGATGGGCATGAATCTTCAAATGCCTAGAAATTATGATCAGATAACCTGGTACGGAAGGGGACCCCAGGAATCTTATTGGGATCGTAAAACAAGTGCCTTTGTTGGTAGGTATTCAGGGTCGGTTGAAGACCAGTACTGGGCTTATCTCAGGCCACAAGAAAATGGGAACAAGACAGATGTCAGATGGGCTTCTCTTACAAATTCCAATGGAGATGGACTTCTTTTTATTGGTCAGGAATTACTGTCGGTCAATGCTCAACATCTGATTATGGAAGACCTGGAATCACCGGAGAGAACAGATGGGCGTCACGTTAAAGGAGTGAAGCCTGTTAACCGGCATACCGACGATGTAAAATTCAGAGATCTCACATCTGTAAATATTGATTATAAACAAATGGGTGTAGGTGGTGATGACAGCTGGGGAGCACGAACACATCCTGAATACAGGTTGACGGAGAAGACCTATAGTTATTCCTTCTTGATATGTCCAATATCAAAAGATGAGGATGTTACAGAGAAAGTAAAAACCAAAAGATCTTCAAGCAATATGGCTCTGGATTATAAATTATAAGTGTTAAGATATTGAGGTAGACTAATTTCTATAATAGAAACAAACAATACTTTATAAAGGGCTGACCAGACCGGGCAATTTTTTTTTATTCTAATTACAATCCATTGTAAAATATACATTTGGACTATTGGTCGCATCTATGTAAACTCCATCCGGTGGGAAGGGCATTTCCCAAACACAAACCTTATATAGTGAGGGCATATCTTTTATATATACATTATCCAAAGCAGTATTATTTGAAATATCCAAAGCGGTTAATTGATTATTATGGCAATATAAACTTGTTAAAGCAGTATTTGTAGAAACATCCAGTGCGGTTAATTGGTTCCCTTCGCACTGTATAAATGTTAAAGCGGTGTTATCAGAAACATCTAAACTGGCAAGTTGGTTCCCATCGCAATACATCCATTTTAAGGCTGTATTATTTGAAGCATCCAGGTTCGTCAATTGGTTATTTTGGCAGTACAATTCTTCCAGTGTATTCCCATCGGGAATTTCTATGCTTGTAAGAAGTTGGCTTCCAGTGCACCACAATGACTTTAATGCTGTATTATTAGAAACATCCAAGGTGGTTAGTTGATTTCTGCTGCATTCGATATATTCTAAAGCAGTATTATACGAAAGATCCAGGTTGGATACTTGATTATCTGCACAAACCAAATACTTTAATGCTGTATTATTAGAAATATCCAGATTTGTTAATTGGTTTCTTTGGCAATGCAAGTTTTCCAGGGCATAATTCATTGAAACATCCAAACTGGTTAGTTGATTCTCCCAGCACTCCAAATTTGCTAAAGCGGTATTATTAGAAACATCCAGGCTGGTTATTGGATTCCCACCGCAATCCAATGATTTTAAAGCAGTATTATTTGAAACATCAAGGTTATTTAATCGACCACAGTTACAACGGAGATTCAAATATTCTAAGGCACTATTCTTAGACACATTCAGGTAACACAATCGATTATGACCACAATCCAAGAATATTAATTCAGAATTATGAGAAATATCGAGTAGTGTTATTTGATTTGACATGCATTGTAAAAATTTTAAACCTGTAATATTAGAAACATCTAAACTGGTTATTTCGTTCCACTGGCAATCCAGTGAATCCAAATTGATAAAAGCTTCAATTCCGGTCATATCTGTAATCTCCTTGTAACCGACATCTAACGATTTTATCATTTCTGCTTCATTGGGACTAATAATCCCATCTCCATTTTTATCAACCCCCAGTTCTATGAGGGCATTGAAAAAGTTGTTGTCAGGGATATTGATATTAGGGTTTGGATCATTTTTATCGCATTGACATAGAAAAGTCAATGTCATTATGAATAAGATAGCATTAACTATTGTCTTCATAATGGGTTGAATCAAATTGGCATTAATATCAATTTACAAAATTGACGTCCGAAAGTCAATATATACTAAACTTATTGATAATCAGGATTTAAGACTGATTAAAATGCACCAAGATTAAGCATTTGTATTACCAGGGATCTAGATACACTAAAATTTTGGAATTAATTTAATTTTCTTATTCGATTAGAAAATAATTATCGTATCGTGATCGCCTGAGGAGGACAAACTATTTTGCATGCTGCACAACCCACACATTTACTTTCATCCAGATAGGGTAAAGCAATTAGATCATCCCCAACTTTCTTTATCTTGATGGCGTCGAAAGCACAGTGATATCTGCATAAATCACAATCACGCTGTTCCTGAAGCCAGCACCTTTTCACATCAATCAAGACACTTGTCATGAATAGATCTTTCTTTTTTTCCTTTTGAAATTTCATTATCGCTCCGCTTGGGCAAACGTCCCCACAAAGAGTGCATTCAGGTAAACAATACGATTCCGAAAAATCAACTACTGGAGTAAGCAGACTTCCAATTTTTGTAGTATCATCAGATGGTCTGATAATGCTGGTCGGACAGACACTAGAGCAGTTCCCGCAACGAGCGCAAACCAAATTCATATCGGGCTCAGGAAGAGCCCCCGGAGGCCGGATGCTTTTTCCTGGGGATAAATAGGAAAGGCTGGGAAGGGCCATTCCTGCCAAGATTCCGGTAAAACCAGCGATGAAAAAGCGTCGGTTTGAAGATGCAGGTTTTTTAAATATGGTTGACTTTCTGATTGATCTACCTAAATCAAATGCGAGTAACTGCATTCCCCCAAGTGGACACAGACTTCTGCACCAGATATCAGGAAATAAGATGTTCAGTATAACGACTCCGGTCAGCAGAGACATTTTTAAATATGATGCAAAATGAAATCCGGTACGAATTCCTTCAAAAAACATATGAAAGATATTGAAAGGATCCAGTACGATCAATACAGGAGCCACAAATATGGCAAGCACCAAGGAAATGATCGCAAGGTATTTATTCAGGTTCAACCTAATGATATCCTTACGCGTTTTCACCATGGAAGACCAATCACAAACTACGCCAAGTGGGCAGGCATATCTGCATATCCAGCGGTTTCTGAAAAATATGATAATCAGAGTGAAGAATCCAAGCAGATTCAATAATACGACACTTTTAACTGCTAAAATTGAGTTTAAAAACAAATAAGGACTAATCCATAATATGAGACCAGTAAGTGTTGAAAGAGGCAGAGGTAGGGCAAAAAGAATAGCCAAGACAAAGACAAGATACCTGGTATGTTTTGCTTTAAGCATCATCCAAGATACACATTCTGATCTTTCAATATTTGCTGAATTTTCTCAATATCTATTTGTTTGACAGAATCCCCTGTCTTTGCGGCCAAAGCAGCAGCCACTCCAGCGCCATGCCCGGTAATGAGGCAAGTGCCGATAATACGCGCATCCTGGAATAAGTCTTGCTCGAAACTGAAACAGCGACCTGCAACTAAGAGGTTTTGAGTTTTGCGCGGTACTAATGCACGATAAGGGATCTGCCAGATTGGACGTTCTTCCCATTCAATTCTTCTTCCTTCATAAAGTACACTGATCCATCCACCGCTAAGCCCAATCACATCTTTAAATGTTTTATATGTCATCGAATCATCAAGTGTCAATTGATATTCGCCCTTTAAGATCCTCGACATTCTGACACCTTGTTGAGCGGCAGTGTCGAGGAGAAAAATATCCTCATAACCAGGATTGGAACGAATTTTCTGTACATTATCCCATATCTCTATACGATGTGCTTGTTGAAGTTCCGAAAGGCGTTTAAAATCGAGGGCATCTTCATATTCTCCTCCGGTCATATTGACCCAATTCACTGATGGGATGGGTGTCTCCCCTCCAATATTTATTTTTTTATACCCTGGCCTGGTTGGATCAACCCGGTCGACATTCCCCAACCTGTGTACGAGTCCAATCTCAAATTGCATTACATCATACGCCTCTCCAGCTAGATGAAAAATATCCCCATCACCCGTGCAGTCAATAACCACTTTGGGCTGAATAGCTACTCTTCCGGATTTTGTTTCAAGAATAACAGCCTTAATCGAATTATTTTCAGTAATAACATTGGAAGCCCAGCAATGATAATACATGGTTACGCCAGCCTCTTTGACCATCATCTCCAATACATATTTCGCAGCTTCGGGATCCACCACCGGATTCACCTCATTAATGGCCATGCCAATTGTTTTTAATCGGTCAGCAATTTCATCACCTATCCCATATATAGCCTTTATCTGTCTATTCTTTTTATTAAGTCCGTGAGTTGAAAGCAATGGGAGCACCAATCCCCCAGTCCATAAACCGCCCAGATGGTTGTATCTTTCAACAAGAATTGTACTTGCTCCTGCGCGACTTGCGGCTATTGCAGCAGCTACACCTCCTGGTCCGCCTCCGATTACGAGAACATCCGCTGTATCAACAACCGGTATTTCACGCTGTGGTTCAATGATAATACCTGAAGATGTAACTTCTTTCAAATCTTCCTCTAAACCAATATCTTTTTGTTCATTACTTTGTCGGCATTGTGATCCAAGAAGAACAGCACCGGCAGACAAGGACAGTCTGTTTAAAAAATTTCGTCTTTTCATAATGGAAATTTAGCTTTTAAAAAGTAACCTAATTTATGAAAAAAGAGGTAGAAGCCAAAGGTTAAAGTGTTATGTGTCATATAATACTTCTGCGATATTTTATTAATCAGATAGATAATAAAAGTGCATTTCATATTTTATAAATTGATTTTAAGAACGACTGATACTTAAATTTCCTGAAATGAAATTTCTTTATGATTTTCAATCAAAATATTTGACAAGCTATTATTTATTTTTAGTTGAATATTTCCTCACCTTTTAAACAACCTATTAAAATCTTTTATCAGAACCAGTCTGATGCTTTTAAAATAGTGGATTACAAGAATTATTATTAATTTGTATTTGAAATCAGAACCAATACTTTTTTACAATGACAACAAAATCATCAAGGCGAAAATTTGTAAAATGGAGCCTGAAAGGTTTGGCTGCTTCCTATTTTGGTGGACTTACATTGAATGGTTGGGCGAATGGTATAATAGATACAAAAAATCTAATTTATGCTAATGACACCAATTTCAAGGAGCTATTTTTTAAAATATCTCTTGCGCAATGGTCGCTACATAGGAGCTTTAATGCCAATAAGCTGAAGGCTGAAGAATTCCCGGTTATTGCGATGGACCAGTTCGGTATCAATGCTGTAGAATATGTAAATAGTCTATATTCAAAATACGCTGAAAATTCAGCGTTCTGGAATGATTTGAACCAACGCGCCAAAGATCATGGGGTGAGAAATCTTTTGGTCATGGTGGATGATGAAGGAGACCTTGGAAACACAAATGATAAAAAACGAAAAAAAGCAGTTGAAAACCATTACAAATGGGTAGATGCCGCGAAGATATTGGAGTGCCATTCCATTCGGGTTAATGGTTTTGGCAATGGGAGCAAAGAAGAGACAGGGAATGCTCTTGTTGACGGGATGGGAGCCCTTGGAGAATATGCAGCCAAGGCTGGGATAAATGTAGTAATTGAAAATCATGGATTGTATACATCTGACGGCAAATGGGTTGTAGATGTTTTAACCCGAATAGGAAAGGACAACTGTGGTGCTTTACCTGATTTTGGAAATTTCTGTACAGCCAGGAAATGGGGTAGTACTCAGGATGGAACCTGTCCGGAAGTCTATGACCGCTACCTTGGAGTCAGGGAAATGATGCCTTTTGCCAAAGGAGTAAGTGCAAAGTCATACCGCTTCGATGAAAATGGGCAAGAGACAACCATTGATTATGGAAAGATGTTGCAAATTGTTAAGGATGCGGGATTTACAGGATATATTGGAATAGAATATGAAGGCAGTGAATTAAGTGAACCGGATGGCATTATCGCTACAAAAAAATTGCTTATAGCTGAAGGTAATAAATTATAGAGGAATCAAATATTGATTATAGGATCTTGAAATCCTTTCAAAAACTTTATTTAATTGGGATGAATCAGATCCATTATCAAGATGGTGTAGTCAATAACTCATTAAACCATTTATCTGATCCGGAAAGCTAGTCCAAAAGTGATATTAATGACGTTAACCGCAACATTATCAGTATTTCCAAATAAGGTTATTGATGGGTTTGTGTGTAGATAATCAACGTAAATAGGAAATGCAATTAACCTACTGGCATTCAGTCGAAATCCTAATCCAAAGTCATAGCAAAAGCCTGCACCATTATTTGATACACTGCTAGTTGTACCAACTCCCATCATTCCACCCAGCACCCGCAAATCGAATTCTACAACTTTTATTGGCAAAGTAAATATTGGACCAACAAGAAAGCCACCGTAAGCCCAATTTCCGAAATCGATTATAGCACCGGAATTAGAGGTATGTACTGAGCCGGTGATCATTGTATTCAATCCAATATTAGGATGAAACTTATACCCAAAATTGATTAAGGTAAAATTGAATCCAGTCGCTGCGTTTCCTCCTTCCTCCAAACCAAAATCTCCAACCGGAACTGCCGCTCCCATGCTGAATCCAATCCAGCCTTTTTTATCTGGTTTTTCTTCCTGCCCCTGGGATAATATTGGAATCACAACTATAGTAAATAAAAGAATGAACCTTTTCATTTCTATGATTTTTACTCAATTTAGTGATATTATGACAATTCTTAAGGTAATCATTTAAATTCATCGATTATCAATAAATTTAATGATCACTCAGGAAGTATCGTATTATCATAAGAATATAATTAGATGAATAAAACCATAGCTGTCGCCACCATCATAATCACATTATTTTCTTGTAGTCAAAAGAAGCAGGGAGGTTGGAAAAACATTTTTCCTGTAGAAAATTGGCTTATAAGCAACCCCATTGATCAGGGGATTGACCCAATAAAGATGCAGGCAGCACTTGACTACCTAGAATCCAACTCCAGGCAGAATGGGAACAAGGAACTGATCATCATCCGGAATGGCTACATGATCTTTGGCGGCGATCAGATCGATAGCACACATAATATCTGGTCATGTTCCAAAACATTTACAAGTACCGTATTGGGCTTGCTTGTGGATGATGGTATACTTCACCTTGATCAAAAAGCTTCTGAATACGAACCTTTATTAAAAGAGTATTATCCTGATGTAACTTTCAGGCATTTTACTACAATGACATCTGGTTACAGTGCGGTAGGAGAGAGCCGGTGGCCATCTACTAATTATGCTGACTGGTCATGGACAGTTTATGAACCTGAAGAACCTTACTTTGATCCTGGTACTGCTTTTGCTTACTGGGATGAAGCACAAATGATGTTCGGCAGGGTATTGACCCAGGTATTGAAAAGGCCAATGCACGAATTTCTCAAAGAAAGAGTTACTGATCCCATCGGAATGGGTGAATGGAATTGGTATCCGGAAAAAGATCTTGGAGGTATCCCAATTAACAATGGATGTACGAATGTAATCGTAAATGCAAAACAGTTTGCGAGATGGGGTTGGTTATTCCTTAATATGGGGAACTGGGATGGCAATCAATTGATAAGTAAAGAATGGGTAAAGATGGCGACTTCTGTACAGGTCCCATCTACCTTGCCAATGGGGGAGACCGATCGAAAAGAAACGGTTGGACCTGGTTGTTATGGATTCAATTGGTGGATTAATGGAAGAAAAGCAAATGGCGAAATGAAACTTCCGGGTGCACCGGAAGGGTGTTATTTTGCTTCAGGACTCAACAATAATAAATGCATAGTTATTTCTCAGTGGAATATGGTCGTTGTCAGGATGGGAGAGGATGGTCATCCCGATGATAAGGATGTCGTATACGGAACATTCCTGAAAATGCTCGGAGACGCTATTATTGATCACTAATTTTAAAATAAAGAGATTTAAGTCCCGAATCGGGGATAAAGGCCTTCAATGTCAGAATTAGATTTTGAAGATTATTTAAATAATTCTTTCGATTCTAAGTTCCCTAAAAAATTTCTTTTTTTTATATTTTGCTGAATCCAAACCCTGGACCTTCCATCACGCTCATAATGCCATCTTTTATTATAAAGCCACCTGTAACAAAGTCTTCTGCAAGATCGAAACTTCCATCAAGATCTAGATATTTTGTGTTCTTGCACGCAAAAGCAGCATGGAGAGCAGCTGATATACTTACAATACTTTCGTCAAAACATCCCCAGAAAAGGTCAATTTCAGCAGCATTAGCAATATTTGCAATATCGAATGCTCCGGAAAGACCTCCGCACTTCATGAGTTTAATATTAAAAATACCACAAGTACGAGGTGTTGAAGCAAGTTGAAAAGCAGATTTCGCGTTTTTTAAAGATTCATCGCATGCCATTTTTTTACGGATCTCATCCGGAAGTTTATTCATCTCAGCTTCCTTTCCTACGGGGAGTGGTTGTTCGATCAATTCAAGGTCAAGGTGATTTGTGGCCTCATAGAACCTGACTGTATCTGACAAATCATAGCCCTGATTTGCATCTACCCGAATTGTAAAATCGTGGCCATATTTCTCACGCAGTTTGAAGAATCGTTCAATATCTTCTTCTACATTCAATCCTGTTTTGACCTTCAATACCTTGAAGCCTTTAAGCTTATATTCATAGGCTTCATTCAAGGTATCTTCCACATTGCAAATACCTACAGTTACTGAAGTAGGTAAAGATTTATGTTTCCTGCCATAAAAATCAACTACCGGGATATCCATATACTTACAAAATGCGTCATGCAGGGCAATATCAATGGCCGCCCTTGTTGCCGAATATTTGGGGAATAGTTGATTTGATTCTTCTATTAATGATCCAAAATGACGGATATCACGTCCAATCCATTTTTGAAGTTCCTCCGATTGTAGATTTGAGAGCGTTTCCGCCATTGTTTCCCCAATTACAAATTCGCCTTCGGCTGCAGCTCCTATTCCTGTGATTCCATTCAATAACTCTATTTCAAAAAATGCATTAGTAGCATCATAATAAGTCTGATAAGCTACACTATAAGGCTTAGTAAGAGCCATATCCATTTTAAATGCATTAATACTCTTAATTTTCATGTTAGCCTAGTTTTTCCAATATGGGTATAATTGAATCAACACCCTCCTCTATAGGTAGTAAGACAGGTATATCAAGTTCCTCCAAATATTTTTTTCTACTATTTTCTGCCTCTTCTCGGGAACAATGCCTGGTATTCAATGCCAATGCAATCACTTTTGAACCGTATGATTCAATCAATTTGATCTCGCTTTCTACAGAATGAATTTTGCCCCAGGCTGGATTTTCATCATAAAATTCTCTTTTGATCTCATGTACTAGAATGACATACCTGGCATTTCCGGACAAAAGAAACTCAGTGCCACATGGTCCGCTGGGATTTCGTAAGGCAGATTGACCTTCAAGAAAAATGAATTCAGGATGTTCCTTCTGATAAGCCTGGATAATCGCATTAGATAATTCACCCGATACAAAATCATTCAAGGTAGCATCAAAGATAAAACCGTATTTAAATCCCTGCATCCAACCGGTTTGTCCAGTATAGATCATTTCGGCTTTCTTTCCGGCTTTTTTACATGCCTCCAGAATGAATTGCCCCGTTGTTCTTTTTCCAACAGCACAATCCATTCCAAGTAAGGCTATAATTGGACATTCAACAGAATATATCTCTGATGTCCAGAATTTTAATTCTTTGAATGACCTGGGTTTTCGGATATCGATCAATTCAGCCTTATGTAATCTGGCGAGATCAACGAATTGGGGCCTGTCCTGTAAATAATCATGGAGTCCGTTTATGACGGATATTCCCTTGCTTAGCACCTCTATAATGATTTTATCGAATGTTGGGGGTAATTTGCCTCCAACAGTTGCCATTCCTATAATGCAATAATCAGGCAGCCCTACTTTCTTTAGTGCCACATCAATTGAAGGATAAATCGGTATCCCCCTTTTCTGGCCATCGAGCAACTCTCCCGCATCCTGCCCAAAGTGAATATGATCGATCACTGCTTTGATGGTAAAGCGGGACGATCCCCTGATCAAACCATGTGAGGTTTTACCATCTACCTCTTTAAAAACGCCGTTTGTTAAAAGAAAAGCTGTTCCTGAAATATTTGTATTCAATGTCGTGAAATGTTAAAAAATTAAATATATAAACAGTTCACCTATAAATAAAAGGTTCTTGAGAAAATTGATGTCAGCAACATAGAATATAGTTAGATAAGGCCGGATTGCACTTCTTTTAAAAATATAATATTGTTATCCTAGATCAAGTGTTGATTGGGTGTGCTATTATCCTTCATAATTACATCTCATAAGTATTGGCTTATGGTGATTTGTTCAACTCGAATGAAATAGATCATTAAATATTTACCCTGCAATAAATCGTAAATTATTAATAATCAATTAATTAACTTTTTTGGCATACGCTTTGCAATATCCTAATTGAAATTAAGATTGGCGCCATGATTTTAAATAAATTGTTTTATCCGTTTGCTGACCCTGAGTTTAGGGAAATTGAGGCAGACATAAAATTTAAAGTCATGAAAACTACATATTATACATACCGGTTGAATCGAATCATAATATTGATAAGTATATTCTTGTTAATATTAAGTTTCGCAGTTAATGCACAGACAAGGTCCAGCAGGAATGGGGATAAAAACCGCAGCCGGACTGGAACAACGGTTCAGAGAAGTGAAAATACAAACCCGAACCGTACTGGAACTACGACCGTTCAAAGAAGTAACAACAGCAGAAATGCGAGGACTTCATTAGATTATAATCGTAGAACAACATCGGCAAGTAATCAAGGTAAATTTATTGAGCGCGAGGCAAAGCCGAAACAGGAGACTTATACGTATAAAAGCAATAATTATAACAATCATAAACCTAAAAACAATACGTACAATAAGCAAAATGTGTATCATAAGAAGCATCATAATACGTACAATAAACCGTACCATTATAAAAAGTATTATCATTCTTCACCCTGGACATATTACAATTATCCAGTAGTATTTTATCAGGCGAATTTTGGTGAATTTTATTACCACAGCGGAAGGTTTTACAGATATGACTGGCGCCATGGATATTTCACAGTTGACATGCCAACACATGTTTACTTCAACACGATTCCTCAAGGGTATAGTAGAGTTTATATTAATGGTAGGTTGTATTATCAATACCATGATATATTCTTCAGACATACGCCACATGGTTATAAGATCGTACCTCGTAGCTCTGGCATTTACTTCCATGCCAGTTTCTAATTTTCATATTCAGTTTTTAATCCCGCCAATCGGCCTGCCTACCGCAGGCAGGCGGGATTTTTTTTGCTTTGAACTTTAATTCCCAAATAAAAATCCCCAAAATGTTGGCTGGGTTTCTATAATCCTAGACAGTTAATCATTTCCCCTAATAATTAAAGAAATATTTATGTTAAACCTTTCTTCATAAGAAGGGGTTTAATTCGTAATTTTCCATAGATGGATAGGGATTTAGAACTAATATTTTTTATATATGGGATATGTTGAAAAGGATTTTTTAATGCGATATTTTAACCAATTGGGGATTGTATTGGCTAAAATCCTGGGCCTGAAGGGTAAAGGTAAATTTGAAGAAGCTGGCCAGGTGATCAAAGATAGTTTAACGGATTTTGGGCTGAAAATTCCTGAGGAATATTTGCTAATAGATGATTCAATTTTTATTACTGAGATTACAGAATCCAATGGATTAAGTAAGGATCAAATAAAAGTCCTATCGGAATTGTTATTTGAAAAGGGTGATATAGAACGACTTTCCGGCCATGAGGATTCTGCCAGAAATTATTTTTCCAAAACCCTGGCCCTTCTTAATTATCTGACCAACCTTGAAAAGGTTTTCTCCTTTGAAAGAGAAGACAGGATCAAATGGATAAATTCATATTTAAGTAATTGAATTAATTAATTGCACAAAGAAAAGATAGGTTTAAGGAAATTAGAAAATCATTTCAATCAATATTGCCACCAGGGCACCCAGGAATACAACCAGCAGTCTGGGTATTTTTAGTTTGTGCTTTGGATTAGATTCAAAGAAGATTGTGGTAGAAATATGAAGGAAACTCCCACTTACAATGGCATAGAGCCATGACATTTCCCGTATTGAAAACATGTGGTATTTTCCTACAAGTGATGCAATCATTAATCCCAATGGCGAGCATAGGCTGAATACAATCAGATACACAAGTGCAATGGATGTCTTTCGTGAATAGGCACTGACAACAACCATCAATGCCAGGGCAGCAGGAATCTTATGTAATATGATCCCAAATATAATTCCACCCGCATGATTGTGTATTCCTGAACTCACTGGATGTGCCAGTATCGTTCCCTCCAGAAAGGCATGCACCCCAAGTCCGATTACCAATACAGATGGCGTCAGATATTTTTCACCTTTTTCGATGTGATGAATGTGTCCATGTTCTACACCGGTAGAAAGTACACCCAGGACCATTTGAAGTGCAAAACCTATGAGAATAAATATACCAATCTGGAAAGAATTCGTGTATTGGGCATATACCTCGGGTAATATGTGAAGGATGGTAATAGAGAAAAGGTAGGAACCTGCGAAAATCAGAAGGTAGTCAAACTTCTTTTGTTTCAGGGAAGGAAAAAGGTAAATTGAAATTCCTCCCAAAAACGCGGATAAAAACAATATAATTGAATTAATTATCATTGAAGTTATTTCTTTAAAAGGAATATCATTCTTTCCGATTTATCAGCAACATATGGGTTCAGTTCATAGTCGCCAAAAATGTCAATGACTTCCAACCCTGTATTTTCGAAATACTCAAGAAACTCTACCCTCCTAATTGCCTTTACTTTCTCAAAGAAATGGTAATTTCTTCCTCCATCCGTAAATTTAATGTCTTTTATGATCATTCCATCATCAATTTTTTTTGTTAAATGGAATTTTATTCCATTTACTTCTTTTATTTCTTCGGGGGACAGATTATGAATAACCGTATAGGGATTCAAAAAATCTATGAGTAATTTGCCGCCGTCAACCAATCCGTCCGATGTCGCTTTTACTACATTTTCATTCTCTGATTTTGTATCGAAATAACCAAAACTTGTAAAGAAATTAAATATGAAGTTGAAGTAGTTCTTTTTGAATACGAACTGCATGTCATGAACATGGAAACTGAGCCTGCCATTTTCATTTTCTTGAGCGTCCCGGATATTCTCCTGACAAATATCAAATCCTGTCACATTCAAACCTTTCTGGTTTAAATAGATAGCATGCCGACCTTTTCCACATGCAAGATCAAGGATCCTGTCTTCTTTTTGAATATTGAGATAGTCTATCAGTTTATCAAGGAATAACCTGGCCTCGGTAGAGTCCCGGTTTTTGTATAAAATATGGTAATAAGGTGATCCAAACCATTCACCTACCCACTCAGTCTTAGGTGTCATTGCTAATTCTCGGTCTTTAATATGGATTTAAATCCATCCGTCATAAAAGTATTAATAGTTCCTTCATTATCTGAAAAAATGAAATATGCATCCATTTCAGGATGATCATTTATTATGGGTACAGCCTCTTCAATACCTAAAACCATAAATGCAGTCGCATAGGCATCAGCCGTCATACAATCACTGGCAATAACTGTGGCGCTTAACATGGAGTGTTCCACCGGGTAGCCTGTATAGGGACTTATGGTGTGGGCATATTTCTTGCCGTCTTTTACATAGAAGTTTCTGTAATTGCCTGAAGTGGCTATACTTTTATCAGTAACTTCAATTACTGCTTTAATTTTCCGGTCGAATACATCCACAGAAGGATCCTCAATGCCTGTTGTCCAGGGAGTTCCCCGGTCATTTAATCCTTTTACTGAAATTTCACCCCCGATATCAACGAGAAAGTTTTCAATGCCTTTACTTTCAAGCAGTTTACCTACAACATCTACTCCATATCCTTTTGCTATGGCACTGAAATCCAATGATATTCCTGGCATTGATTTTTTGACTTCTTTTGAGTCAAACAAAATCTTATTAAAACCAACCAGTTTTTTCAGTTCCTTAATCCTGGAACTGTCGGGCATTTCATTTTCTTCCGGTCCAAATCCCCATGCGTTAACCAGGGGCATTACAGTAGGATCAAAAGCACCGTTTGTATCCTCATATACTTGCTTACTTTTTATCAGAACGGGGTAAAAGTAAGGAGAGTTAAATATGAAGGATTCATTTCTGTTGAACTGTGAGATCTCTGAGTCGGAAATGTATGTTGACAAAGATTTATTCCATTCAACCAATAATGAATCCACTGCTGGTTTGTAATTGGATCCTTCAGGATGTAAATAGATGATGTTGTAATAGGTGCCCATCGTTTCACCATTGAAGGAGACCTTTTCCAACTTATCCGAATTCTGGCGAAACATCCAGACAACAAACACAGCCAGGACTAATAATACAGGATATATTCTGCTTTTATGGAGCATTTTAAAAAGTTAAAAATAAATGCCAATTTACACCCTTTTTAGGAATTATATTTTTTAAAATCCACTTTTAGATTTTGTAGTTTATCATGGGAATACATAAAAATTATCTTCCCTGAGCGGTTTCTGCCTCATAGACATCAAGAATCAATTGGCGAGTTCTAATATTGAAATAAAGACGCATCTTTGGAAAATATATAATACTAAATTGAAAAGTATGAAGATTATCTCAATATCCTATTATTCTAAAGGTGAAAAACAAGCAAATTATCAGGATTTTTTGGTTTCAGTTTTGGATCGGTCAATTGCAGAACATAAGGATGTGAACACAGAGATCTGGTTAAATTATTTTTTATAACTGATAGCCAAACCTCCACCTGAACTGTCAACTGAAGTAGTATAATTGTTAAGGCTTTGAACATATTCCAGATATGCCTGTGTTCCGGAATTTCCACGGCGACCACTGTTTCCCGATCGAACATTGTGTGCTGAAAAGCAACCTCCGTTTTCTAATTTAGGATCAACATCCTTGAAATAGTTAATATACCAGCCTTTATCCGCATCACTGAATACAAAGTCAAAAGGGCCATCAAGTTCTTTGACCAATTTGTGGGCATCGGCCAGCCTTGCGTCAACATATTCTGATAGTCCGGCTTCTTCAATATTGGATACAGCTTCTTTATGCCGTGACTCATCGATCTCAATGGTAATCAATTTTCCTCCTGTCTTGCTGAGTGCCCATGCAATCCATATTGAGGAATGTCCAGTAGATGTTCCGATTTCAAGTGCAGAGGTATAACCATTCTTTGTGATGATATCATACATCAACTTTCCGTCTGATGCCGGTATATTCATGTCATACCAATCACGACTATGGCTATCCAGAAATGCTTTTACCTTTTTGTCAAGTTCAGAATCATCAGAAGAATTTTGTGCTTGTGAGCAATTCCCTATTATTAAAACCATAAGTGTGAAAATGGGAATGATCAGCTTAAAGTTTGATTGAATGTATTTCATAATTTTTTCTTTTCTCATATTAAGATATGAACCAATTCTATATAAAATTTGAAGATTGAGAATAAAAAATTTTACACAGCTTATATAACATACAATGCATATTGCTATTGATTTTGCAATCTTTCTTCAGTTCGGATATTTTATTGTAGACTAACAGAAAAACGGATTGGAAGAATATTCCATCGAAGGATTACGAAAATAGCCATTAGTACTTCACATGTTTTCTTAAACAGAAAATGGTCACATAAAAATGTTATTTTACTTTGATCGATGATTGATTTTTTTACTTCATATTTAGCACCTTTTGGCGATGCATTCTGAACTATAGGAATCTTGATTTATAAATTGAACCAATAGGTTAACTTGATCACGAAGGCTCTTAGTTTTGGGCTGTTGAAATCAATTAATCTTCCTTCTACGTCCGCCAAATAGTTATCTGTGTATACAATAAAAAGATCGGATACCGGCTTGAACCGCCACTGGAACCTTGTATTAACATTTACATTATTGATCTGACTATTATATTGAATGAAGGTAGTCCAGAATATATTACGTGTAAATGTAATATCGAACCTTGGACCAACCAGAAACAGGTTGGAATCATTATAAGGGGATGGTAAGCGTACCCGGTTATATTCAAAATTAACAGATACAACAGCATAGGGTATAAAACGATATGATAATGTTCCTTCCAGGTTAACGATCGTACCATTATAGTATTCACCGGAACGTGTAGAAACCGAGTAGAAAAATGGTTTCCGTTCATCAGAGCTGAAACGGGCAATAATAAAGTTATAGGCATATTCTGAATCTGCAGGCAGTTCAATTCCATCGGATCCACTTGGATCAAACGGCTCATATAAATAGGTATATTGCCGGCGTAACCGCATGCTTAAGCGGGCAGTATTCCTGAAATTAATTCGATACAATATATTTGCGTCCCAATCTGTAAGTCCATATAATCTGGTATTCAGAAAATCAACATCCAATCCTGGTGCATGAGATTGAATACGTCCTTTTGAGGGATAAAAATTATAATAAACGGTAGCTCTTATCTGGTTGAAATCTGTTCGACGTACAAAACCTACCCTTGGATCGAAATTAGCACCAATAGACCGAAAATCTGTTCTCGCCTCCCAGTGATAGGTATTATAATTCGCTCCAACTCCATATGAATATGTCGAATCCAATCCCATTTCATCCCATGTCCGATGGTAATATCCTTTTCCACTCCATTTGTTATCCGGAGTAGCCAGGTTAAGGTCAAGGCCAAGGGTTCTGTTCCAGGTATTTGGCTGAACCGTAAACTCTCCGCCTATTGAATCCTGGAAAGGCTGTTTACTCACGAACATGGCAGCTACGTTTGATCTTTGACCAAGACGATATTGTACTGAAGCCACTGTATAATTAATAGATGGGAGCGAAATATCATTTTCTTTGGCAGCTTGTATGGTCATAAATCCGGTACGCCACCTGTTGTTAATATTTCCACTCATCCTGGCACCGAAATATAAGGGATTCTCCAGGTTAGTCCCTGTGGCTGTATCTTGCGCTATTCCAATTCGTCTGGAGAAAAATGGTCTTGCTCCGGAACTCCCAAAAGATCCAAAAAGATCTGCATTTTCAAGGAAAAATTGTCTTTGTTCAGGAAAAAAGATCTCAAACCGGTCGAGGTCAGTAACCTGCTGATCGGCTTCTACCTGAGAGAAGTCCGGATTGACTGTTAAATCAAGGTTCATGGAAGAAGATAGAGCCAGTTTTGCATCTCCACCTACGGTAAATTTTGTTTCAGTTGGTGTATCTTCTTCGTAATTCTTTCCAACTTTAAAGGCGGTATAAGGAATCAGGGAAATATTCTTCCCTGGATTTTTTAATGGTTCATCCCATTTTAATTCTTTATTAAAGCCAATATTGATCAAACTGAAATTTCGAGGAATAGGCGACCAGGTTGACCTTTCCGCATATTCACTGTCTATACGGTAAAAGTTTATAAACCAGGAATCCATACTTTCCTTAAACCTGATTGATTTGAATGGGATAGCCATTTCGGCTATCCAATGGTCTTCATAGACCTTGGCTTCAGAGTACCATTTGTTGTCCCAGGTCAGCGAGAAGTCACTGCTCCCTTGTCCTCCCCTTCTTTGGGAGTTTCCTCCATTGGAAATAAGTCCTTCCCGTTGAACTCCATATGGATTTATACCAAATAGAAAAGCGTTGGATTTATCTTTATATGTGTCGAATATTACACTAAATCCATCATACGCTTCCCCACGGTAATCCCTTCGGAGGGATTGTATTACATATTCCCTCGGTCCAAGGTTTCGCATGATGGCAATGACATAAATGAAATTATTATCATAGGTCATCCTAACCTCAGTTGGGGCAATTGCCTCAGAGCTATCATAAGGGAAGTATTGATTGAACCTGTCTGCAACATCTGCTTCTATCCAGGCACCTTCATCCATTACGCCATCAATATTAATGGATGTTGTGGCTCTTTTGATTAGCAAATCCTGTCCCTTCAATTCCAGCGTTATCAAAATCAATAAAAATATCAGAATTGAAAGAAACAGGTTTTGTTTCTTCATTTCATTCCTAATTCTTCCCACTAAAAATACTATTAATAATAGTTATATGTTCAAAAAATGCGTTGCCCTTAAAGTTAATGCATTAACTTAATTTTTCTTTAAAAAAGTCTATTGTTCTTTTCCATGCGAGTTCAGCAGCTTCTTTATCGTAGCGTGGTGTTGAATCGTTATGAAATCCATGATTAACCTCCGGATAAATATATGCTGTATACTCTTTGTTATTTTTCTTTAAAGCGGCCTCATAAGCTGGCCATCCTTCATTAACTCTGGTATCCAATCCTGCATATTGCAAAAGTAAAGGAGCATTGATTTGAGGTACTTGATCATCAGATGGTTGTCCGCCATAAAAAGGAACAGCAGCTTTCAAATCAGGTACTTCAACGGCCATCATATTAGAAATCCAACCACCAAAGCAGAAACCAACCACACCAATATTACCTGTACATTCCGGACTATCTTTCAGATACTGGAAAGCAGCAATAAAATCCTGCAACATTTCATTGCGGTCTCGCTGGCGCTGTAATTCTCTGCCTTCATCATCATTGCCCGGATATCCGCCAAGTGGGGTTAAAGCATCAGGTGCGATGGAAATAAATCCTGCTAATGCTGCTCTTCGGCCAACATCAGCAATGTATGGATTTAGTCCACGGTTTTCATGAACGACTACAATCCCCGGTAATTTCTTGTTGGCATTTGCAGGTCTCGAAAGCTGAGCTTTAATATCTCCACCACCTTTTGGAGAATTATATGTAATATACTCTGTATTTAACCTTGCATCATCAGGTTGGATCTGAAGATTGTCCTGATAATTGGGCATGATAAAACTCAGGAGAGATGTCACTGTGAGGCCTCCAACTGCATAAGTGGATAGCTTATCCAGGAATTGTCTCCTGTCAATTCGACTGTGGGCATATTCGTCGTAAAGGTCAAATACTTCTTGAGAAATGTCTTCTTTTCTTATTTTTTTCATATGAATTTTTTAGTAAACGTAAGATTTAATTTTGAAGAAAATCTAAGCAGAATTAAAAATAATTAAAAATCCTCGATTGAATATCTTGCCGGAGCAATATTCAATATTGATAATTTAAACATCCGAATTGTTAGGATGTAAATTTTTATTCGCCCTCACGCAAGTTTTCTTCTGTTAAAGCATCAAATGGATAAATGTCATAATAAAACAATAAAAAAATGAGAAAAGTGAAAGCAAACAGTTGGATAGTCGGCCTAATCATAATGTTTACGCTGGCAGGATTTCAAGCGAACGCACAACGAGATCGAGGATCTGGGGACAGGAATGGTTACAGATCAACAAATCCCAGAAATTATGGTGAAGGATACGGGGCATTAAACAGGATGGAATCAATTCTTGACCTTACCGAAGAGCAGAAGACACAAATAGAGAAGCTTCAGCTTGATTTTCAGAAAGAATCCTTACCTACATTTAATAAACTCAATGAGAAAAAGGTTCAGTTATCCACTTTAATCACTGAGAATGCAGATCTGGCAAAAATCGAAAAATTAATTGATGAAATAGGGGACCTTCGTGTGGCTCTTGATAAACTTCGTGTCGAAATGCATTTCGAAAAGAGGGAATTACTGACAGATGATCAAAAGATTAAATTCGATACCCATTTTGGGAACCTGTTTGCTCACGGTGGCAGGTATTTCAAACCTTATGGTATGCATGGCCACTGGTTAAAATAAACCAGTCGAGAAGAACTCCGGTAGGGAAATACCCTACTGGAGTATCTTTCTTAGCTTACTTTTTAATCACAAGGACGATCTTAATTTAACAAACTAATGAAAACCATTTTTAGCCTTATTTTTTTTACTTCTCTTTTTATGGTAAGCATATGCTATCCTCAACCACCATCTGGGTCTGGAAAAGATGGCAATACTCCATCCATTGGAGTACTTAGTGGGAAGGTTTTGGACAACAAGACACATAATCCCCTCCCTTATTCTAATGTTGTAATAAACACCGAACGTGACTCGACTATGATCAGTGGGACAATCGCTAGTGGTGATGGCAGTTTTATTCTGCAAAAAATTCCTTATGGAAGATATTATGTTGAAGTCAAATTTATAGGATTTGATAAAAAGATTATCAGAGATATAAGAATAACTCCTCAGCATACGGCCGTCGATCTTGGTGAGATCATGTTAAGAGAGGCGGTTGAGCAACTTCAGGAGGTAGAAGTTACAGCAGAAAGGTCTCCAGTCGAATATCATATTGATAAGAAAGTAGTTCGCGTAAGCGGGAATCTAAATGCAATTGGAGGAAGTGCTGCAGAGGCCCTTGTAAATATTCCTTCAATAACGGTTGATGTTGAAGGCAATGTTTCCCTTCGTGGGAGTTCAAGTTATACCGTACTTATTGATGGAAAACCCAGTCCGTTGGATGGCAGTGATGCGCTTCGACAGATTCCAGCAAGTGCGGTTGAGAATATAGAGATCATAACAAACCCTTCTGCGAAATATGATCCGGATGGATTGGCTGGAATTATCAATGTCATTACAAAGAAAAGAGCATTGGATGGATTCAGCGGTCTCGTGAATGCTTCTGTTGGAACAGGTGATAAGTATAGAGGTGATTTCCTGATAAACTATAAGAATGATAAATTCTCTGCTTTTCTGGGGGCTGATTATACAAATGAAACCCGGTAAGGTGAAATTGAAGTATCCCAGATGAGCATTCAGGAATGATACATCCTATTATATTGACCATAGCGGCGAAGGTCCCTTTTCAAGAAGTGGTTACGCAATTAAAGGGGGAATTGGATATAAGTTTAACGATAGGAATAATATTTTGCTTGATGGAAGCTACGGATATTCTGAATTTTAGCCGGTCATCCAGTGAAAAGTTCAAAGAGTATTCAATCCCTTCCTCGTCTGAATTATATTATATACAAAATGAAAGCGATTCCCGATATGAAGACTTTTACACTTTGTCTCTTAATTATGAGAGATTATTCAATAATAAAGATCATAAACTGACTTCTTATATTTACTATACACAGGAATGGGGAGGCTCAAATGAAAATATTGATCAGTACATAACGGATGAAAACTGGGAGGTGATTGATAATGATCCTTATCGGATTTTTATTGATGAACCAGGCGAAAGAATATGAATTAAGATTCCAGTCGGATTATTCCAGGCCCATTGGAATAGATGGAAAGTTAGAAGCCGGATATCAGATTCGAAGTGAAAAAGAAATAGAAAGCTATTATTTCTCAGAATGGGATAACGATTTAAATGATTGGGTAAATAATCCTGATTTTTCAAATTCTCTGGATTTTACAAGGAATATCCAGGCTATGTATGCCATTTACGCTGATAATGTATTGGGATTTGATTATCAGTTTGGTCTTCGAGGGGAATATACTTACCGAAGTGTACAGAATATCAAATCAGAAGAGCCATCTG
Source organism: uncultured Cytophagales bacterium (assembly GCA_963820995.1). Lineage (GTDB taxonomy): Bacteria > Bacteroidota > Bacteroidia > Cytophagales > Cyclobacteriaceae > JAGTVG01. Next base: position 530,182 of record CAWGCL010000004.1, read on the forward strand.
TTCTGGATCGGTTCGACTACTTTCCTTCTGCACATATTTCAAGAAAAATAGGAAAACAAGACCAGGCCCAGATCAGTTATAGCCGAAGGATCCGTCGGCCCAGGGGATTTCAATTAGATCCATTTATAAATTATATGGACCCTAATACAATCCGGGTAGGGAACCCGGAACTATTACCTGAATATACGGATTCATATGAATTAGCATATCAGAAGGGTCTTGGGAAATCATTCATCAGCCTTGAGGGCTATTACCGCTTGACGCATGATGCCATGACGCGTGTCACAGATGTTCTGGAGGATGGCACACGTGTCTTGACAATGGAAAACCTCAATGAGGAACATGCTATGGGTGCAGAGTTGATGTTAAATTTTCTAATAAATCAATGGTTTAATTTCAATATTAGTGGAAATGTATATCAATATAAACTAAATGGAACCGTTTCGGAGGTTGAAGTAAACAATTCCAGCACGAATTATGATTCAAGATTCAATCTGAATTTTCGTATCACACCTACAACCCGCCTACAGTTCCAGGGATTTTACCAGGGCCCATCAGTCACTGCCCAGGGCAGACGCGAGGATTTCCTGATGACAAGTGCCGCCATTAAACAGGACTTCTTTAAAGAGAAGTTATCTGCGACCTTACAGATTCAGGATATCTTTGGTACAGGCAATTTTAATTTCGTTAATGAAGGCCCTGGTTTTTATGATACGATACACAGGACCCGGGAGTCTCAGGTTGTCAGATTAGCTTTGGCTTTTAGAATAAATAACTATAAAAAACAAAATGGCAACAGGGGGGGGAAGGACTTGATAATGGGAATGGCATGGATCAGGAAATTGGATATTAGTCAAAATTAATTATTCCTTGTATGTTGAGCTTTTATCATCGATTATATTAAAATGAAATGCTTAACTTAAGTATTAAATTGATCGATAGAATGGAGAAAGAGGATCATATCCTGGTAAGTGATTTGAAAAATGGCGAGGAGGAGGCTTTCAGGTACCTCGTTGATCAATATCAGGATAAGGTTTATAATACTTGTATCAGTTTCGTCAAAAATCCGGATGATGCCGACGATCTTACCCAGGAAGTGTTTATAGAAGTGTATAATTCAATTCATAAGTTCAGGCTAGAATCAAAACTATCAACCTGGATCTATCGAATTGCAGTCAATAAATCCCTTGAGCACCTAAGGAAAATGAAAAGAAAAAAAAGGTCCGGGTTTCTTTCTTGGATAGGAAATGAAGATTCAAAATCAAAGCTGGAGGTGCCAGATTTCAATCATCCCGGGGTAATGGCTGAAAACAAGGAGGGCGCAAAAATTTTATTTCAAGCAATAGATAAGCTTCCGGATAATCAGAGAATTGCCTTTACCCTCCACAAACTTGAAGACATAAGTTATGACCAAATTGCTGAAGTCATGCAAAAATCATTATCTTCTGTTGAATCTCTCATTCATAGAGCTAAATTAAACTTGAGGAAGGAATTATTTATTTATTATAAATCTTTATAATAACGCAAGATTCTTTATGGATAAGCATCTAAATAAAAGAAAAATGAAGAAAACTGATCAACATATTGAAGATCTTGTTAATAAAACATTAAAGGCTTTTGACGGGGCCAAGAGGGCCAATCCCAAGCCATTTCTATTTACAAGGATACAGGCACGCAGAGAAAAAAGAAAAGAGTCTGCAATCAGATCAGGTTTTTTATCACCTGCTTTTCAAGGGATAACACTCACTCTGGTTATTTTGATAGTTGCTTTTAATATTTTTACTGCAACCAGGATATTTACAGGTTCAGTATCAACCGATTCGCAAACAGCGGATGAAACGGCTTTTGTGGAGGAATTATATCCTTCCACACCCACATTATACAATATCAATCAAATGACTTCAAATCCTTAAACTATGGAATTATTATCGAATAAAAGATTTTTATGGATCATCATTTTGATCCTTTTAATCCTTAACCTTGCGTCTTGGCCACCATTTGGTTCAATGACTGGGATAATGACGTTCCCAGACAGAGGGAATCCAGGCCTTTCGCCCAAAGAGATCATTTTCTGAAGCATAAATTAAATTTTTCTCCAAATCAGCAAGCTAAGTTTGACTCTCTTCTGACAAATCATCGCAGTGAACTTGAAATAAAAGCGGATGAAATCAGAACTTTAAGAGAAGAGCTGATGAGCATGATGAGGAATCAGGATTTATCAGCAGAATCTGAAGAAATTGTGCGTGCAATCGGTGAACGTCAAAGTGAGTTGGAAATATTGAATTATAATCATTTCAAAGAAGTTATGGCGATATGCAATGATGAACAGAAGCAGATCTTCATAGAAACCATAAAGAGAGCCGTTGGGCCTCATCATCCCAGAGGAATTCCTGGAGAAAGGAGATGATAAAAGCAGAAACTCAAGATGGGAAGGGAGGAGAGTAATTATATAGCGGTCTAAAGTTAAGTTGAATAAATCAGCTCTATGATTCGCTTGAAACTCGTTCATATTCGATAGCAAACCTTGATCATTAATAAGAAACTCCGGTTATCTGTTCAGAGGATAAATCCCATATTTTCATAACATCTTTAAAATTTATAAGTCAAGCCCAGTCTCACCACCTGAGTTTCAAAATAGTTTTCATACAAAGCTGTAAATCCTTCACCTTGAATATCCTGCTTGACGCCAAATTTATTAAGGATGTCAATAAACGAAAATTGTAGTTCACCCTTTTGTCTTAAACAGGATTTTTTTCAGTCCCACATCCAATGATGATCTGGCATATTGCTTCCCCTGCGGAATATTTTTTGGAGCATAATAGATATATGTCAGTTGGAATTGAAGCTGCTCAGAAAGATCAAATTGATTATTGATCTTGATGTCCCAGGTATTGTCTTCAGTACGAGGAATGCTAGAAGGGCCTTTCATAGGGGAAAGAGTAGGGTCCCGGAATAGCTGTTTATGATGTTTTTATACCAGTTGAAGCTTCCATTGATCTTCCAGAAATTTCCTATTTCCTGAGTGATAACAAACTCAATGCCGCTGTTTGTGGCTTTTCCTACATTTTGATAGATTTTATTTATAATGTTATAATCCAGACTGGTACTATCAATAGCATAGATCCGCTGGAAAATGACCATCTATTATACGATGATATCCGGATATATAAACAGATCCCGTATTCCAGTTATATTTATAAGCAAGTTCAAATGTTGAGGTAAATTGAGGCCTCAGATATGGATTTCCTACTTTCAATAATTCAGGATCATCATATTTAGGGAATATCCTTAACTCGGGTTCGCCAGGTCGATCAATGCGATTGTTATAGAAAACTGAGATATTATTCTGATCATTTATTTTATAGGTTAGTCGTAATATTTGGGTATACCTTGAAGTAAGAATAGGCAGTCATTCTGATCATAGTAAATATTCTCTTCAGGTAAATTGTAAAAGACATTGGTTTGTTCTAACCTCAAACCTGCTTCAATATCGTAATACTGCTTCTCATGGACATAGTTCACATATCCGGCATATATATCTTCTCCCCACTCTGACCAATCACCTAAACCAGGATAAATGATCGAATTTTCACCCATTCCAACTTCATAGGTTACGGGGATCCTTCTTATCTGTAATTTAATTCCTGATTCTATCCTTCCGGATTTTAAGCGGTTTCACATAATCAAGTAAAAATGGGATGGTATGTTCCGTAGCGATCAAATGCGTTGTATCCTTCGAAATCGCGAATAGAAGAGCTATCCGTAAGATAATAAGCTTCATCTTCCCACCCTCGTGTATATTGCAAACTGGCACTAAGTTCATGACCTGGCTGATCAAATTGATGTTTATAATCCACCCTGAAATTCAAAAAGCCGGTTACTTCTGATTCAGACCATGCCCAGAATCGATATCTCTCCATATCTGTTGCATTGATAAATGGAACCTGGGCAGTATCGATATGGTGTTCATAATCGAGAATCGAACTAAATGTAAAGATATTTTGTTCATCTAAATTCCAATCCAGCCCAGCTTTGATTATGTATTGGATCTGCTTTCTGTTCTCCGGTACCTGGGAATAAATGGTAGTGCCATCATCATAATGCCTGGTAGTGAATTCATTGTTAGGTAACTTTTTTTGAATTAGAACTTCAGATTGAAGGAAGGCATTTATCTTGGGGGTTTTATAATTGAAGTTCAAACTGGGAATTATCTTTGGATTCAATGAATAGCTGCCTAGACTTGTTGGAAGGTCTTCCTTTCTTTTAGTCAATTGACCAAGGCCTAAGGTTAGACCTACATCTCCATTAAAACCTGAAATACGTTCTTTTTTGTAAACGATATTAATAATACCAGCCATACCCGCCGCATCATATTTTGCAGAAGGATTATTAATTATTTCAATACTTTCAATATTGGCAGATGGTATATTGTCTAAACCTTTCTGATATCCAAATCCGGTTAAGCTGGATTGTTTCCAATCAATAAAAATCGCAACCCGATCACTTCCCCTCAATAGGATTTTGCCTTCCTGTTCAACTGTTACACCTGGCAATCCGCGTAAGGCATCCAGAACTGATCCACCTGTTTGTGCGAACTGATCTTCCAACTTATAAGTTTTTGAATCCAGGCCGGCTTCAACAATTTCTTTCTTTGCGGTAATCAATACTTCATTCAACTGCTTGGTATTCTGACCATCGCAATTTTTCCCAGGTCATAGAAATCATTTTTCTCTCCAACAAGTAATGGAATATCAGTACTTTCATAACCAACAAATGAACAAGTAATAATATAATTTCCATCTGTTAATCCTGAAATAGAGAATCTTCCCTCATTATCTGTAAGGCCACCTGTTATTGATTCTTGATTTGATGCATCTTTTACCAAAATGGTAACAACATTGCAGAGGTTCAAGTGATGAATTATCGATTATCCTCCCGGAAATTATCCCATGATTTTGTGCGATAAGCGAAAAACTAAAACCCAATGAAATGATTACCAAGACAATTCGTTTCATTTGATTTTTATATGAAAAATGATAATAATTAATGCAAATTAAAATTTGATCGATAAAAATATCACATCGTGTATTTTGAAATCCAATTTAAAAGCTTAGGAAAGAATGTGTATATGGTATTTTCGATAATTGGAAGCTTTTAATTTTATGATAAATCTACACACTAATCTTGAAGAAATTCTGATGAGGGAATAGTAAATTCCTAAAGGAATGTATCATGCTGAAATGACATCATAGATATAAAATGTCTTATATATTCCGTATCTTTTGCATGAAAAACCTATCTAAAGTCTTAATCATATCTGTTTGCAGTATTGATAAATTTAAAATCTATTAGAATTTTTAATATCCCGGACATTTTCTACATGAATACAAAATTGACCAAATCATGAAACATATTTTTCTTTTATTCTCATTAAGTGCAATGGTTCCGATAACCATATATGCACAAGGAACGACTTCAAATAATAACAACAAGCAGGAAATCTATAATCTGATTGATCAGTACCTGGAAGGCAGACAAACGAAAGATACCGTACTGCTTCAGAGTATTTTAACCCCTGACATCGACCAACTGGTTTCTTCAGGGGAATGGAGAATTGGAATTGATGAATGTGTCAATGGTATGATGCGTAGTTCAACCAGCAATCCGGGTAATAGAAAGATCGAAATTGATAAAATTCGATTGCTGGGCCCGGATGTTGGCCTTGCAGATGCCCGTTATGAGATAACTAATGCTGATGGAACAATAAGGAAAATGTGGAGTACATTTATTGTTATAAAAGGCGATTCCAGATGGAAAATAGCCGCCATCAGGAATATGCGTTATAATGATTCATAATGATATTACCTTTGGCATCTATAAATCAAATACAATCTGAAATATAACCTTGTTTTCACCTATTTGGGTGCTAATTCCTGGCGGAACTGGAATCTTTTATACATGGGATCTTCATGGGACTTTCAATGTCCTGGTTCTGAATAATAAAAAAATCGACTATTTATAGATTCAAAAAGCGTATTTTAGAAAACACGTGGTTATTTTAGTAAAAATAATAATAAGGCATATGAGAGAGGACTTCCTCCATGGTGATAAATCCTTCCTGAGCCCGGAAGATCAGGAAATTGAACAGGCACTGAGGCCTCTCAACTTTAATGATTTTACCGGTCAGGAAAAAGTGGTAGAGAACCTCAAAATCTTCGTTCAGGCAGCAAAGAAAAGAGGGGAGTCCTTGGATCATGTTTTACTCCATGGACCTCCTGGTCTAGGTAAAACCACCCTTTCTTATATCATAGCCAATGAACTGGGAGCCAATATCAAGGTATCATCAGGCCCGGTACTGGATAAACCTGGCGATCTCGCCGGCCTCCTGACAAACCTCGAGCCGCATGATGTTTTATTTATCGATGAGATCCACAGACTGAATCCTGTAATTGAAGAGTATTTATACAGTGCTATGGAGGACTTCAGGATTGATATTATGCTGGATTCAGGTGCAAATGCAAGATCGGTTCAGATAAAGTTGAATCCTTTTACTTTGGTTGGCGCTACTACACGTGCTGGATTATTGACTTCACCGCTAAGATCAAGATTCGGCATCAATTCCAGGCTGGAATATTACCAGAGCAATTTATTGTCGAAGATCATAAACAGGTCGTCTGGAATTCTAAATGTTCCCATCGAAAAAAATGCAGCAGAAGAAATAGCGAGGCGAAGCAGGGGTACCCCCAGGATAGCCAACAATCTCTTGCGGAGAACCCGTGATTTCGCAGATGTTAAGGGAAAAGGAATCGTAACGAAGGATATTGCAGAAATGGCACTTCTAGCCCTTGAAGTAGATCAGAACGGTTTGGATGATATGGATAACCGGATCCTCCTTACCATTATAGAGAAATTCAAAGGCGGTCCTGTGGGGTTAAGCACTATTGCTACCGCTTGCAGTGAAGAAGCTGATACCATAGAAGAGGTTTATGAACCTTTCCTGATCCAGGAGGGTTACATTAAAAGAACCGCGAGGGGCAGGGAGGCAACTGAACTCGCTTACAAACATCTGAAAATTGTTCCTCCTGGTAAGACTGGCACCCTCTTTTAAATCATGTCTAATAAAGACATAATTGAGCAAACTGCATACATCAAGTCATCAGCTCAAAAGATGGGTTTTGATTATTGTGGCATATCTAAAGCAGAATATCTTGAACCAGAGGCATCCAGACTGAGAGACTGGTTACAAAAAGGCCATCATGGAAAGATGGATTATATGGCCAACCATTTTGATAAAAGAGTTGATCCAACCAAACTGGTGAAAGATGCAAAATCCGTTGTAAGTCTTTTATATAATTACTATCCCGAAACCGACCTTAAAGAGAAAGATAATTTTAAAATCGCAAAATATGCATATGGAAAGGACTACCATTTCCTTATAAAAGATAAACTAAAGGAATTATTGACCCTCATTCAACAGAAAATTAGCCATGTTGAAGGGAGAGTTTTCGTTGATTCAGCACCTATCCTTGAACGGCAATGGGCAGCAAAAGGCGGATTGGGTTGGATTGGTAAAAACACCATGCTGATCAATAAGCAATCAGGAAGTTATTTTTTTATTGCAGAACTGGTCCTGAACATTGAGCTTGTACCATGATAATCCCATAGGTGACTATTGTGGAACCTGCACCCGCTGTATGGATGCCTGTCCGACACAAGCACTTAAAGCCCTATCAGATGGATGCATCTAAATGTATTTCTTATCTTACCATCGAATTAAAAGAAGATATTCCAGATAAATTTCAGGGTAAAATGAAGAATTGGATCTTTGGCTGTGACATCTGCCAGGAAGTCTGCCCATGGAATCGATTCTCAAAGCCGCACAATGAACCCTATTTTAAACCTAATGAGCATTTGAAAGGTATGTCCAGAAAAGAATGGGCCGAACTAACAGAGGAGGTATTTCAATCTGTATTTAGAAAAAGTGCTGTCAAGCGGACAAAGTATAGAGGGTTAATCAGAAATATTAAATTTAATGAAAGATAGTAATGAATGAATAGCTAAGGCATTAGAGCCACTTTTTACGCTTCATATAACAATACATTACGAATACGATAATCAACATGGCCCCCAAGAGTTATCGGGTAGCCCCATTTTTCTTTCAATTCAGGCATAAATTCAAAATTCATCCCGTATATTCCGGCCAGAAACGTTAATGGGACAAAAAACAAAGAGAAAATGGTCAGGGTTTTCATGATCACATTCAGGTTATTACTTAAATTGGACATATAGATGTCCATAATTGAAGTAACATAATCCCTGAAAGATTCAAAATCAGAATTCAGATGATTGGTATGGTCCAATACATCCTTAAAATACATAATTGTTTCCTTTTTAATAAAATTATTATCTTCCGATACAAGGTGGTTAACTGCCCCATGAATCATATATATCGTGCGTCTTAAGTCCTAATATTTTTTTTCTTGTATGAATAATTTCTTCATTCATGTTCTTGATTGGATTAGTAAGTACAAATTCCTCAAGATCTTCGATCTCTTCCCGGATATATTCCATTACTAAAAAATATTGATCAACTATACTATCAATTAGTGCATAAAATAAATAATCAGCACCCTTTATGTCGTAATTTTCCTTTGTTGGATGTTATTCGCTGTCGAACTGGGTCAAAAACATCTCCCTCAATTTTGTCCTGAAATGAAATCACATAGTTCTCTCCTAAAACCAAACTCAGGTGTTCGTTAATGATCTGTATATTTTCCTCGACCTTTTCAAGCCATACTATTTTGACGTAGTGAATAAATGATTGTCATACTCTTCTGCTTTCGGATGGTGTTCAGTATTCATAATATCCTCAGTCATCAGTTCATTGAATCTGAAATGCTGTGCCAATTGATTCATTAGGTCTTTATCGCCCACACCATCCAGATTGATCCAATTGATCTTGTCAGGTTCAAAACAATCCAATAAATGGTCAAAATTTTTTATTTCTATCGTTTCTGCTGATTGATTATCATATTTGATCAGAGTGATATTTGTTTGTGAATCCTTTTCCCCAACATACACCAGTTCACCAGGAGAATTGCCGACTTTATGTTTATATAGAGATTTTTTGATTGCTGAGATTGGATTGACAATAGCCATTTTCAAGTTATATTTATCGGATTGTCAAAAGAATGAAATCTATTTAATTCCTAAATATATTGATAATATCCTTTTTATCTCATATTCATAAGCCATCACATTGCATCCGGATTTCTTACGAGATATAATATTTATTCATACTCCAGTCTCAATGGGCAAATAATGACCATTTCATGACATGGTTTATTTATTTAATATCTTCAATAAAAAAGATAAGCCTTATGCCATACATTTAAATTCCACAACAACTATTTTTTAATATTCAGGGTCCTTTAGTTAATATTTAATTGAATCCGATAATTCAACTTATATACTTTGAATTGATATAGAGATCATTTTGGAAGGCTTAAAATCCAGCCATGATATTTTTTAGAAGATGGATCTTATATTTTACTTAACATTTCATATTTTGGTTATTCCAATTCCAATGGACAGGAAGAATATCACCTTATAATGCCAGGGCATACTTCGAAGCAGAGCATAACAACACCTACAAGTTACTGGTGAAAAAGGTTACAAAGAACGAACCACTATCTGAGGAAGAATTCAAATACTTTGAAGAATACAATAACTATCTATCAAATTTCTACCAGAATCTTTCTGATTCAGAAAAAGAAAAATATCAGAAGAATAAATTGAAATGGTCCGGGGGGCCGAAAGTAAAATATGGAGGGGGAGATACAACTGCGATCGATGTCACACCTTTAGGTAGTTATCCGGAGCGGAAATTTTATTTGAATAATGGATTATATGGATTAGGTTATGGGATAACGTCCATATTCCTTTTCGAACTTGATGGAGCCGGTGCTGTAGCCTTACCCATATTATCATTAGGTATTTCAGTGGCCTTTCCTGCCATAAATAAAAAGAAATATGAAGGAATTGATTACAGTACGATCATGATGACAAGGCATGGAAAATTCATAGGCTTGCTGGATGGCGCAGCCCTTGGTTTTTTACTATATGGAGACGTTCGTGAAGATATAAAAAAAGGTAAAGCATTTGCAGCCACGATAATGGCAACAAGTATAGCTCTGGGAGAGGTGGGCTTTCATGTCGGTAAAAAGAAAAAGTTTCCTGAGGGTAAGGTGGCTACATATAAGTATTACAGTTTGCTTGTACCCTTCTTAACCTTTTCCGGATTGGTTATTGGGAATGTTGATGATCCAAGGGTATATGGGGCTTCTGTTTTAGCCGCTGGCGCAGCAAGTTACTGGTATGCAGGGAAAGTCTATAATAAATATAAATTTACCAGGGGGGATATGCTGGCTACTTCTTCTTTTGGATTACTTTCTACTGGATTTGGATTTGGTATTTCTCCTATGGAAGAGCCCTGGCATTTCATTTTTCCGGCAATAACCGCTATTGGAGGTACCTATGCCGCGCATAGGATCTTTAGAAATACAAAATTGAGCTCAAAACAGGGATTGAATACCAATTATGCAAGCCTGGTAGGTACGACAGTTGGTTTTTTGGTAGCTCTCTTCATTCCAACAGATTCACATCATGTAATATTACTGCTCCCTGTTGCTACTGGTGCAGTGGCCTGGGCGGGTTTTGCATCGAAATACAAAAAACAACAATTTAGGGCTTCCAGTAAAGATCATAAAAAGTGGGCAGATATGTCATTTAGCTTTACGCCACAAAATTACTTTATCAATAAGCAGTTGGGAAAATCAACCAGTGGAGAAGGTTTGAAAACCGGACTGCCTCTTTTCAGTTTGAAAATGAAACTTTAATCAGGAATATTTACCGGTGGGCTAGTCATGAATTAAAATGCGGATTTAATTTTAATATCAGCTTCTTCCTATAATCCCAAATGGGTTACATTTGTATTTCAAAAATATGTAAGGACATTTTAAGGATTTCCCTAAATGTGGAGAATTATAATCATTAAATCCTTTGTGAGTTACTAAAAAAATTTTACTTTTGCAGTCCGTTTTAAAAATTAGAATCAATGTACGCTATAGTAGACATTGCAGGTAAGCAGTTCAAGGTAACTAAGGATCAGCAGATCTTTGCCCCCAAATTAAGTGGTGAGGCAGGAGATAAAGTTGAGTTCAAAGAGGTCTTGCTTATTGATAACGATGGTAAGGTCAAAATAGGCACCCCAACTGTTAAGGGAGCTAAAGTCTCCGGTAAAATTGTGGAACATCTGAAAGGTGATAAAGTGATTGTATTCAAGAAAAAGAGAAGAAAGGGATACAAGAAGAAGAATGGTCACCGTCAAGATTATACAAAATTATTAATTGAGGATATAAAGTAAATTGATATGGCACATAAGAAAGGAGCCGGTAGTTCAAGAAATGGTCGTGAATCAGAAAGTAAACGACTTGGCGTAAAGATTTTTGGCGGGCAGTTTGCCAAAGCCGGTAACATTATTGTCAGACAAAGAGGCACAAGACACCATCCTGGTAAAAACGTTGGGATGGGCAAAGACCATACCCTGTTTGCATTGACTGATGGTATTGTTGAATTTAAAAGGGGCCAGAAAGACAGGTCATTTGTATCTGTAAAATTAGCAGAATAGAGAAAACATATATTTAATATAGTTAGAAAATCCCGCCTTGGCGGGATTTTTTTTGTTCTTATTTAACAGTGCGATGCATCATGCCTTACCTGTATTTGCTACAATAACCTTCCCTTTATCAATCTTTCTCCAAAAACGGATACCTGAAGTCGGTAGGAGGAACGAAAGTTTCCTTAATGGTACGCGGAGAAACCCATCTCAAAAGATTGATCATAGATCCAGCCTTGTCATTTGTTCCGGAGGCCCTGGCCCCACCGAAAGGCTGCTGGCCGACTACAGCTCCGGTAGGCTTGTCGTTTATGTAAAAATTCCCGGCAGCATTTACCAATCCTTTAGTAGCCAGGTCAATGGCATATCTGTCTTTAGAGAAAATGGCACCAGTCAAAGAATAAGGAGATGTACTGTCAACCAGTTCAATCGTTTCTTCAAACCGGTCAGCATTATAAACATAGATTGTCATTACAGGTCCAAAGATCTCTTCACACATGGTCACATATTGCGGATCTTCCGTTAAGATCACAGTTGGTTCTACAAAGTAGCCCTTGGATTTATCGTAACCACCCCCAGCAATTATACTGGTCGTATTGTTTTCCCTGGCATCTTCAATATATTTAGCGATGCTGTCAAAGGATTTCTCGTCGATAACGGCATTAAAGAAATTGCTGAAATCCTCAACAGGCCCTACCGTCATATCTTTAAGGTCTTTCAATACGTATTCCTTTACATCCGGCCATAAATTATCCGGGATATATGCCCTGGAGGCGGCAGAGCATTTTTGCCCCTGGTATTCGAAAGCTCCACGAGTGATGGCAGTAGCTACTTCCTTGGCATCTGAGGAATGATGGGCCAGGATAAAGTCTTTTCCACCTGTTTCACCTACTATCCTTGGATATGATTTATAACCAGCGATATTCTGACCAATGGTCTTCCAGATATGCTGAAATACAGCCGTACCTCCTGTGAAGTGAATACCTGCAAAATCCGGGTGACTGAAAATGGTGTCACCAGCAACAGGGCCACTTACCAATATTAAATTGATAACACCGTCAGGAACACCAGCTTCCCTGAATACCTCCATTAATACATGGGCTGAATAGATGGCAGTTGTAGATGCCTTCCATACAACCGTATTACCCATAATTGCAGGGGCACTTGGCAAATTGCCTGCAATGGAAGTAAAATTGAAAGGAGTTAATGCAAATACGAATCCTTCAAGTGGTCGCTGTTCAAGCCTGTTCCACATTCCGGGAGCAGAATCTGGTTGCTGTTTGTATATCTGGGTCATATAATATACATTGAACCGAAGGAAATCGATCATTTCGCAAGCTGAATCAATCTCAGCTTGGAAAATATTCTTGGATTGTCCCAACATGGTTGCTGCGTTTATTTTTGCCCGGTATGGCCCTGCAATTAGCTCAGCAGCCTTCAGAAAGATACTTGCCCTTTGCTCCCATGCAAGCGCCTCCCATTCTGGTTTAGCAGCCATTGCAGCATTAATGGCAAGTTCCACATGCGATTTGTCTCCCTGATAATAATTTGCAATGATATGTTTATGATCGTGTGGAGGCGCAATAGGCCTTTTATCTTCACTACGGACTTCTTTTCCACCTATGAACATGGGTATGTCGATCACCTGTGACCTTAAAGAATCAATTGCTTCTCTCAACTCCTTTCTTTCAGGAGAATTCGGCAAATATGATTTTACAGGTTCATTTATTGGGACAGGTGTATTGTAAAATCCTTTTGACATAATTTTTATGGGTTTATGTTAAAAAAACGTATCCTTTTCAGGACTGCAAAAGTAAGTAATATACTTCAATTTCCCCATTTTAACTGGGGCAAAACCGATAAGTTAGAGGATTGATTTCAGGTCCAGTAATTTCTGGATTTCATAGGTAACAGGCAAGTCGTGTTCCAGGTTATCAGGATTGAAAAAAATAACATCCAGATCGGCATTTAAAGCACCTTTTATGTCCGTTTCAAGATTATCTCCGATCATCAGGCATGACTTCTTTTCCACACCTATCATCTCAACAGCCTTATTGAACATTTCCTTACTTGGCTTTTTGTGTCCCACTGCTTCAGATGTGAAGATCTTATCAAAATATCCACGTAGATTACTGCTGTTCAGTTTAGTGTCCTGAATATCATCGAATCCATTTGTGATGATATGCATTTGATACGATCCTTTTAAATAATCAAGTACCTCGAAGGCATCTTGTATCACATTCCCCTTGGTCGGACAGATGCTGAGATAAATATTGTTAATGTCATCCGGTATCTCTTCAGCTTTTAATCCAAGTTCGGATAGAACCATTTCAAACCGCCTTGTTCTGATAAAGTCCCGATCGATCTCATCACGGTCATACTTTTCCCATAAAATAGTATTTACTTCCTTGAATTTATTCAAAAATTCCTGGCAGTTAAAAGTATTGAAACGTTGCATATCGTAAAACAGAAAAAGTTCATGTAAGGCTTCGCTTGAGTTTCTTTCAAAATCCCAAAGTGTATGGTCCAGATCGAATAGTAAATGTGAATAATTCATATGGAGATTTTAACAACTTTTATATCTACTCAATTGGGCTTTTTTCTTTCTGATGGAATTTAGCAAGTTCATCCTGTTTCAAAAAGGTCTCAAAATTTTCAAGATCTCCCTTCAGGATGTGGTCTTTATTAAAGTATTCCATGATCAGCTTTACTAAATCCACTACCTCTTCCTTAATGGAATAAAAAACCCATTGATCTGCTTTTCTGGCATTGACAATCCCGGAGTTTTTCAGGTATGACAAATGCCGGGATGTTTTGGCTTGAGTAAATTCTAATATGATCTCAAGATCAGTGATGCACATCTCACCCTTCATAAACATCAAATTCAAGATTCTTACCCGTGGTTCCTCGGATAATGCTTTGAAAAGCTGGACACCAAATGCTAGGGAAAAGTTCTTTAATCGCATAAAATGAGGATGAAAGTTCAAATATAATTGTTTAGGCGATTAAGTGCCACTCAATGACATTTTATTGTTAAAGATTGTTAAAATGAGTAGAATTGTAGTCATATTATTCATATTTGAGTTTATAATTCATGCTTTCAGATTGAGTAGGCGAATAAAAATAGTTCTGGGGATTGTGCTAATGAGTATCTCTTTCCTTAATGTGAAAGATGCTCTGGCACAGGGAGGTGAATTGGAGATCATCCAGTTTTCTGGGGTAGTACTCCGGCCTGACAGCACCGGTGGTGTACTTGGTGTCCATGTGTATGTTCCAAAAGCAGGTCGTGGGACCACCACCAATCAATTCGGTTACTTTTCAATGCCTACACTCGTTGGCGATAGTGTTGTTATCAGTGCAGTTGGGTATCAAAAACAACACTTTATAGTTCCAAGAGGACAGGGAGATGCCATCACGGTAATTATCCCCTTAAAAGAAGATACGATCTTGTTGCCTGAAATAGAAGTATTCCCGTATCCTACGGAAGAATTGCTGAAAGAAGCAATTCTTGCCATGAGATTGCCAAATGCACGGGATTATAATGCCATTAATCAGAATCTGAATGAACAGGTCATGGCTGAAATGTTCAGGACCATGCCTATGGATGGAAGCCAGAATTACAAATATTATATGAACCAGCGTCTCACTTATTGGAACGATGCCATAGGGCCAAGATACAATGCACTTCTGAATCCTCTGGCATGGGCTGACTTCTTTAAATCCCTTAAGCGCGGGGACTTAAAGAAAAAGTAATTATTAACTATCCCAAAAACAATTATTCAGAATTCTTCACGTTTATTCTATAGCTGTTTAGTGACAGGCTTGTATGAGAAGATTTTTTATTATTATTTCAGGGGTTTTAGTATTGATATTGAATCAGTGTGCGCCAGAGACGGGATCTGAAGCGGATTATTTCAGGGGTACCTGGGAAGCTGAATGGTATCTTGTGGATGAACATATGCACGGAACGTTCTCCAAATCTGAAATCGCAATGAACGGACAGGTAATATTTGACCAGAACCAGTCGGTCGAGATTACAGCTTACGGTTTTGAAGGCTGTGTATTTGCTTCTGATACTGCCAGAAACACATTACATTATGAGTTTCAGGATAGCTTGTTGAATTTGATCAATAAAGAAAAAGAGGTAGTTTTTTCTTATAAGGTTAAAGAAAAACTACCTGAAAAACTTACCCTTCTTCTTATGGATGATATACAGCTTACTTTACGCCGTTGATCCTTCTATATTTACATTGTCCAGATTCAGAAATTTAATATGATTGTTCTTATCGAGATCAATACCAACTACTGAATCATTGCTTATTTTCTCTGATAAAATCTCTTTTGATAACTCATTGAGTATCTCCCGCTGTAATATACGTTTTAACGGTCTGGCGCCATACTGAGGATCAAATCCAATCTCAGCTATATGTTCAAGTGCCTTTTCAGAAGCTTCCAGTTTTATGCCATTAGATATAAGCATTTCTTGAATATGCTTGAATTGTATTCCTACAATTTTCCGAACATCTTTTTTAGAAAGTGGCCGGAACATAATGGATTCGTCGATTCTGTTCAGGAATTCTGGCCGAAAAGTTTGTTTTAACAAGTCAAATACTTGCTTCTGTGTATCTTCCAGTATTTCCTGTTCATTTTCTTCCGTAAGATTTGCAAACTTGTCCTGGATGATATGTGATCCTATATTGGTGGTCATTATTATAATGGTATTTTTGAAATTTGCAACCCGACCTTTGTTGTCTGTCAACCTGCCATCATCAAGTACCTGTAATAATATATTGAATACATCCGGATGTGCCTTTTCTATCTCATCCAGCAATATCACGGAATAGGGTTTTCTTCTGACGGCTTCTGTCAATTGTCCACCTTCATCATAACCTACATATCCCGGAGGAGCTCCTATTAACCGGCTTACAGTATGCCTTTCCTGATATTCTGACATATCTATGCGGACCATGGCATTTTCATCATTAAACAGAAATTCCGCCAATGATTTGGCTAGCTCAGTTTTTCCTACACCTGTTGTGCCAAGAAAAATAAAAGAACCAATAGGACGTCGAGGGTCCTGTAATCCCGCCCTGCTTCTTCGAACAGCATCAGAAAGGGCCCTGATAGCTTCCTCCTGACCAGCCACCCGTCTACTTAATTCCTGCTCAAGCATCAATAACTTCTCCCGGTCACTCTGGAGCATCTTGGAAACGGGAATGCCTGTCCATTTGGCTACGACTTCTGCAATATCCTCGCTATCCACATCTTCTTTCAACAAAGGAGAATCTCCTTTCATTTCTTCCATCCTGGCATTGTAACCTTCTAGTTTTTTCTCACTTTCCACGATTTTCCCATATCGTATTTCTGCGACCCTTCCAAAATCACCTGCCCTTTCTGCCTGCTCAGCTTCGTGTTTGAATTGATCGATTTTTTCTTTCTCTTCCCGGATACCCTGTATCACATCCTTTTCGCGTTCCCATTTCGCCTTTACCTCATTTCTCTGCTCAGATAGATTGGAAATCTCCTTTGAAAGAACCCTTTCCTTTTCCTTATCCTTTTCTCTGCGGATTGCTTCACGCTCAATTTCAAGCTGCATGATCCTTCTTTGTAACTCATCCAGTTCCTCAGGAAGGGAGTTGATCTCAATCCTCAACTTTGAAGCTGCCTCGTCCATCAGGTCAATGGCCTTATCCGGTAAGAACCGGTCTGAAATATACCTGTCACTTAGTTCAACAGATGCAATGACGGCGTCATCTTTTATCCTGACCCCATGATGTACCTCATATTTTTCCTTTATACCCCTCAGAATGGATATGGAATCCTGTACGGAAGGCTCATCTACTATCACACTCTGAAAACGTCGTTCCAGTGCTTTATCTTTTTCTATGTGTTTCTGATATTCTTTAAGAGTAGTGGCCCCGATGGCATGCAGTTCGCCCCTAGCCAAAGCTGGTTTTAAAAGATTGGCCGCATCCATAGCCCCTTCACCACCACCGGCTCCAATCAATGTGTGAATCTCATCAATGAATAAAATAATTTCCCCATCAGAATCGGTAACTTCCTTGATTACAGATTTTAGTCGTTCTTCGAACTCTCCCTTGTATTTGGCACCGGCTACGAGCAGGCCCATATCGAGGGATATGATTAATTTAGATTTCAGGTTTTCAGGTACATCCCCATCAACCATCCTTTGTGCCATACCTTCTACTATGGCTGTTTTTCCTACACCGGGCTCACCCAATAATATCGGATTATTCTTGGTCCTTCTTGACAGTATCTGAAGAACCCGGCGGATCTCATCATCCCTGCCGATAACCGGATCGATCTTGCCTTCTTTGGCCATCTCGTTCAGGTTCTTACTGTATCTTTCCAATGAGCGGTATTTACCCTCAGCATTCGGGTCATTTACCTTATTCCCGCCCCTTAATTCTTCGATGGCTTTCTTCAGGTGTTTCTCATTTATGCCTGCATCCTTCAGGATTTGGGCCATTTTGTCTTTACCCTTTATTATTCCAAGTAATATATGTTCGATTGAAATATATTCATCCTTTAATTCGGCGCTGAACTTTTCAGCATCCTGGAGTACCTTTGAGCTATCGTTTGACAGGTAAGGTTGCTGGCCACCACTTACTTTTGGATAGCTTTCCAGCAGTTCTGCCAGCTTAGTATCCAGATGATCTCTGTTTACATTTAATTTATTTAATATAAAGGAAGTCACATTCTCATCTGTATTGATAATGCCTTTAAATAAATGACCCGGTTCAATGACCTGGTTATTCATCTCCTGGGCAATCTGTACAGACTTCTGAATAGCCTCCTGTGATTTTATAGTATATTTATCAAAATTCATATCTTTTTTATCCTTCTTTTAATAACAATTTCTTTTACTCAAATTTCAATCCACTTGATGCTTGAAGGTTTTTTGCGCCAAATTGTCCGAATTCGAACACTTTAAAGATGAATTTATGCCAAAATGACCTGAAAAAATTAATTTTCAAGGATAATTTGATTTCAAAACTTCAGAGGTTATTCTTCAATTGAGATGGCATCTTTGTATGCCACCTCATAATAATTGATCAGGTTGTTCCAGTCAAAATGGACAGATGTATTTTCAGCTTTATAGCGAAGGTCTATTCTTTCGCGTCTCTTTAAGCGCGCAAACTGCAGCATCTGATTGGCCAACTGGTTAGCTGCCTGATCGAAGTTCTGTGTTTTATTATTAGTGATATAGATTGGTTTCTTATTGACAGGTTTTACATGGTTTACCACATAATCCCCGAATCCGGAAAGGTTACTCGTTACAGCGGGGACTGCTCTGGCAAGGCATTCCAAAGGAGTATAACCCCAGGGTTCATAAAAGCTTGGGAATACACCAAGGTGACACCCCCTGACAAATTGATCATATTCCATGCCAAAAAGCGGGTTAGTAGTATTTATAAAATCGGGATGATAAACGATCTTGACCCGGTCTTCTTCATTATTTATCAAATTGATCGTTCTAAGAAAGTTCAGTATCTGATCATCTGTGTCATTGATCAGATTATGGGTAATTATGGGTGGAAGCGAGTCCTTTTTAAACGACTGGAGGGTTCTTCTGTAGCGCAGCCTCCAGTAATCATCTACAAAGTCATTTAGTATAGGAAGCCGCTGGTCTTCACTTGTAGCAGCAGCATAAAAAAGTCGTTGAGCAACCTGTTCTTTAACCGTGTCAATCGTATTCCTTAACTCTTCCAAGATTGCTTTTGAATGTAAAATTTCTGGATTGATGGAATGATAAGGTTGCTTTGTGATAAAAAACATAATAATGGTCACATCATCACCGGCTCGTTTTAATTTCCAGTTCAGCCGTGACAAAGCCTCTATAGTCAGGTCAAATCCCTTATTTCTGTATTCAAACCTTCCCGAAGTAAAAAAATACAAGGTATTATCCAGGTTAAAAGTATAACTTGGAAAGAAATGGGCCATTGTGAATTCATTGATCCTTTCCTTGAATTCTTTGTGTAGGTTTTGAAATTCATGCAAAGCAGTAAATCTCTGAATGTTTATGCCATTTGGTAAAATGAAGTCCGGTTTTCTTCCTATTAAATATTCACATTCCCTGCCTGTAACTTCACTTACCGTAGTAAAGATATATGAACCATGTGCAGCAGATCTTTCTATTTTTACCTGAGGTTCGATATTAAAATTCCTGGCTTCATCCAGCCAGTTGAAAAAAGGTAAATGGTCATAAAACTGTGGATCATTCATGGCCAGGTATCTGCCCAGCATGGTTGCATGTGTAGTAAAGATCGTTCTGACAGGAATATTATCATACCTGAGTTCAGGGATGGCAGTGCCGGCCATCCATTCATGAAAATGGCCAATGATCTTATTACTGGTAAAGCCATCCAATGCAAGATGTGCGAAAAAGATTTTGACCAGGTACCCAAATGCAACTACTTTATCTAAAAGTTCATCTTCATCTGGAAAAGAAATATCGTGGTGATCCCATAATTCGTATTTTATAGAACCAAGGCGGTCATAAACACTATAGGGATTTAAGAGGACTGTATTAGGCCTTCCGGTTACCAGCCATTTACCATATTTCGCATCAAAACCCAATTCCTTTAATTTCTGAACGACCTTACAATAAGGATCAGGAGAATCTGTGATTTCTTCAAACTCAGAGATGGCAAATTGATGTATATATGGGCCGACGGTACAATAATTACTACCCCATTTATTCACTTGAGTTGGGGTTTTTGATCGTATTACCGTGTAAATACCGCCTACCTGGTTGCAAACCTCCCATGCCACCTCAACCAGCAGGGTATTAAATATTTCTTTCTTGGTGATTCTCTTAACCACATCAGATTTCGATTGGTTTTCTTTTTTCATATTCTTATGCCGATGAATAAACTATAATTCCCCCATAAATTAATTAAATATTTATTCATGTTGAAAGCATTTATGGATTTTTAGCTTTTACTGTACGTTCAAACAATAAACCAATATTGGGAATGAAGGGCGGCACTTCTGATTTATAGTTTATATATTCTTTACCAAATGTCTTAGTCAGTTTTTTCTCTTCAAAATAGGAACCAACAACAAAATAAATGATCATACAAATTACGGATACCAGGTTAACAATATTAGGGGCCAGGATTAAATATCCGGCTAAAAACAGCATGGAGCCACTATAAAGGGGATGCCTAACATAATTTAGAATGCCTTTTTTAATGAATCCCTGTTCTTTGAGATCTCCCATTGCTTGCCTGAGACCGAGAAATTCGGCAGTATCATAATAGGAAAATGATATGATTACTATCAATAGTCCAAATGAGGCCAGGCTCAAACCAACAAATGTTGAAAGTGTATTGGCACCGTAAAGTTGGGAAAGGGGAAGAGAGGCTTGAAATAAGAAAATTACTGCAAGGCCTGCAATAGAAAAGAAGATATAGATTGCGCGATAGAACCGGTTAAGACCGGGAAACAATTTCTGAAATCTCTTTTTTATTAGATTGGATGCAAATACACTGTGAATAACGAAATATAATATCCAAAGTAAGATCAGTTTAAGAATGGATGCCATTGCGAATTGTAAATTTTTTCTTTTATATTAAGTACTTGTAATCGGATTCGGTCTTGGATTTTTTATTTTCTTACTGAAATGAACAAAATAAAAATAGGAATTGCAAGGGAAGGGAAAATACCGCCTGATAATCGGGTGCCTTTAACTCCTTGGGAAGTCATAGAAGCGCAGAATATCTTCCCCACTTTCGAAATTGTTGTTCAATCCTCCAACATTAGGTGTTTTGATGATGAATCCTATTCCAATCTGAATATTCCGATAGTAGATAAGTTAGATGATTGTGATATTATTCTTGGGATAAAGGAGTTCCCAATTAGTGATCTTATACCAGAGAAAACCTATTTGTTTTTTTCACACACAATAAAGAAACAATCCTATAACAGGAAACTGCTACGTGCTATCCTGGACAAGAATATTAAGCTGATAGAATATGAATGCCTGACTGATAAGTTTGGGAAACGGGTGATAGCCTTTGGTCGGTTTGCTGGAATAGTAGGTGCTTATAATGGTATTTTAGGCTATGGCAAAAAGTTTAATTTATTTGATATTAAGCCAGCCTATCAATGCAGTAGCTATATTGAAATGAAAAATGAATACAAAAAGATGCAGCTACCTCCTATAAAGGTTGTCCTGACCGGGCATGGGAGTGTTGGCCATGGTGCCAGGGAAGTACTTGAAAACATGGGGATAAAGGAAGTTACAGTGTATGATTTTATGAACCACGAGCTAAAAGATCCGGTTTTTACACAGTTACATTCCAAGGATTATTATAGACGGTTTGATGACGGCGATTTTGACCGGGAAGAATTTCACAGATCACCGCATTTTTACAAGTCTGACTTTATCCGGTTTGCCAGAAAGGCTGATATTTTTATCAACGGGACATTCTGGAACCAGGGTGCAGACCGGTATTTTACTATTGCAGATATGTTAAGGGATGATTTCAGTATCAAGATAATTGCGGATATCTCCTGCGATATTAATGGCCCTATACCCTCGACATTAAGAGCCAGCACCATTGAGGATCCTTTCTATGATTTTAATCCAGTCGAGTCCTGTGAACAAGCCCCTTTTTCTGATGATGGAAACACTACAGTGATGGCTGTTGACAATCTGCCGAACGAACTTCCAAGGGAAGCATCCAACTCATTTGGACGGGCCTTAATAGAAAAGATTTTTCCAAACATGGTTTATGGTGATGAAGATGAAATGATTGAACGAGCTACCATAACAGAAAATGGTAAACTAGCCCCCAGATATAAATATCTCCAGGAATTTGTATACGGAAGAAAATAAAAAATCCCGCCTCATGCTATTAGTATACTGAAGCGGGATCTGTATGTTAAATGTTAGTTTTTAACTATTCATTGTTAGAAGGAATTCCTCGTTGTTTCTTGTTCCTTTCATTCTTTCTATGAGGAATTCAATGGCTTCATTTGAATTCATGTCTGACATAAATTTACGAAGGATCCAGATTCTCTGAAGTGTTTCTTTATCAAGTAACAGATCTTCTCTCCTTGTACCTGAAGCAGGAACATCAAGTGCAGGGAATATACGTTTGTTAGATAACTTGCGATCCAGTTGTAATTCCATATTACCCGTACCCTTGAATTCTTCAAAGATAACTTCATCCATTTTTGAGCCGGTTTCTATCAGGGCGGTTGCAATAATGGTCAATGATCCACCATTTTCAACATTTCTTGCTGCACCAAAAAATCTTTTTGGTTTGTGCAGCGCATTTGCATCAACCCCACCGGAAAGGATCTTTCCTGAAGATGGAACCACAGTATTGTGTGCTCGTGCAAGTCGGGTGATAGAGTCTAGTAAAATAACAACATCATGGCCACATTCTACCATTCTTTTCGCTTTTTCCAGAACAATGTTGGCCACTTTTACATGTCTTTCGGCTTGTTCATCAAAGGTTGAAGAAACTACTTCCGCTTTAACAGAACGCGCCATATCGGTTACTTCTTCAGGTCTCTCATCAATTAAAAGAATCATTAGATATATTTCCGGATGATTCTCAGCAATGGCATTGGCAATCTGCTTTAATAATACTGTTTTACCAGTATATGGCTGTGCGACGATCATTCCCCGTTGACCCTTTCCAATTGGAGCAAATAAATCGTGGATCCTCATGGAATAATTGGTCGGATCAGAATTGGCAGCCAGATTTATCTTTTCTTCCGGGAATAAAGGTGTCAGATATTCGAAAGGAACACGATCCCGAATTTCTTCGGTTGTCTTACCGTTTACATTTTCTACTCTCAGCAAGGCAAAATATTTTTCTCCTTCCTTCGGTGGCCTGATCTGACCATGAACGATATCGCCGGTCTTTAATCCAAAAAGCTTTATCTGAGAAGGAGATACATAAATATCATCCGGGCTGGCCAAGTAATTGTAATCTGATGAACGGAGAAAACCATATCCATCCTGCATGATCTCAAGAACGCCCTGGTTTTCAATAACTCCGTCAAATTCTTTTATTGCAGGTTTTTTATGCCCCTGGTCATCCTTACGCTCCCTCCTCTGATCTTTTTTTGGTTCAGAACTAGCTTTTGGCTCAGGTCTTACACGTTTTTCTTCAGTTTTGGATTCTTTGCCTTCAAATTTCCCGAAGGTTTCATCCAATTCCATATCAAAAGATTCAAGTAGTTCATCAGCTGTTTTTTCAGCTAAGTCTTTTGTCTCTATTTTTTTGACATTTTCTCTTTTAGCAATCGTTGCAGTGATGTTTTCTTCACTGACGGGTTCAGCCTTCGCAGTTTCCTTCTTGCTGGTTTCTTTTTTTGCTTGAGGGTTAGCGGCTTGGTAATCAAGAATCTTGTAAATCAACTCCTTCTTGGGTAGTTTTTTAAAATTTTTAACTCCCAATTCTTCCGCGATTTCTTTCAGCTCAGAAAGAAGCCTCACATTTAAGTCATCAATATTATACATAATAAGGTATTAAAAGTAATCTAGGATTTGTTTTGATCTTATTGAACAGTTATGAAAAAGAATAATGAATTTCTACTCTCAGAATGGGCTATCTCTATAGTCCAATGATGATTTGATGGTACAATATTATATCACATACCAATAATTGTCAAGAATATACATTTATTTTATCTAAACAAATATTTTGAAATAATATTTCGAAAAAATAATTTTTTTTATTGTTAACAATAATTCCTCTTACATTTGCAGTAAAATTAATTGATGAAATATGCTGCAACTACCGCATATAAAAAGTAATGATCAAGCCGTAATTAAGGGCCTTAAAAAAAAGAGGTTTCCTGATGCTGAAGCCACCATTTCTCAAGTGTTAGAATTGGATGATAAGCGACGGTCGGTTCAGTCAGGACTGGATTCCATCTTGAATGAGTTGAACCAGATTTCACGATCCATAGGAAGTCTTATGAAAGATGGCAAACAGGAAGAAGCTGAGTTGGCTAAGCAGACCACTAAAGACCTTAAAGAAAAGAGTAAAGCATTGGGCGATACTTTGTCAGATGTGCAGACCCAGCTCGAAGAATTGCTTTATACTATTCCGAATATCCCGCATGAGGATGTCCCGGAAGGCACAACAAGTGAAGACAATCCCATAATTTATGAATGGGGAGAGGTTCCATCATTAAGTGACAATGCCTTGCCACATTGGGAGCTGATAGAAAAATATGATATTATTGACTTCAAACTTGGGAATAAGATAACAGGAGCTGGATTTCCAGTTTATAAAGGAAAGGGGGCAAGACTCCAACGGGCCCTGATCAGTTTCTTTCTGGATGAAGCAGAAAAGGCAGGTTATACTGAGATCCAACCACCAATTCTTATCAATGCCGATTCAGGCAGGGCCACAGGTCAATTACCGGATAAAGAAGGACAAATGTACCAACTAATGGATGAGGATTATTATTTGATTCCTACAGCAGAAGTCCCAATTACTAATATATATAGGAATACCATAATAAATAACGAGGATTTGCCCATAAAGAACGTTGGTTATACTTCTTGTTTCAGAAGGGAAGCTGGATCATGGGGTGCGCATGTAAGAGGGCTTAACCGGTTGCACCAGTTCGATAAAGTAGAAATAGTAGAAATACATAAACCTGATGATTCATATAATGCGCTTGACAAAATGTGTGATTATGTAAAAGGCTTATTAAAAAATCTTGAGCTTCCTTTCCGGATGATCAGGTTATGCGGGGGTGACCTTGGTTTTACCTCAGCCATGACCTACGATATGGAGGTTTATTCTGCTGCTCAGAAAAAATGGCTGGAAGTAAGTTCAGTGAGCAATTTTGAGACCTACCAGTCAAACCGTTTAAAATTACGCTATAAGGATGAAAGTGGTAAAAACATATTATTACATACCCTGAATGGAAGTGCTCTGGCCCTGCCTCGTATTGTAGCAGCTATTTTGGAGAATAACCAGACCGATGAGGGAATTAAAATACCTGAGGAACTTGTCAAGTATACTGGATTTCAAATGATCAAATAAACCTGATATAAATGATTGTAAGAAAAGGCAGAAAAGAAGACCTGGAAAGTGCCTTGGGCTTGATTAAAGAACTTGCAGTCTATGAAAACGCCTTAAACGAAGTTAAAAATTCCGTTGAGGAAATGGAGCAGGATGGATTTGGTGTTAATCCAATATTTCATTTTTTTGTTGCGGAGAATAGTGAGGGGATAATTGGAATGTCATTATATTACTATAGATATTCTACCTGGAAAGGAAAAATTCTATACATTGAAGACCTGGTGGTTAAAGAAAAACATAGAAGAACTGGGGCTGGAACATTGTTGATGGAGGCTTCCATTCAGGAAGCTAAAAAACAGAATTGTAATGGGGTGCAGTGGCAGGTGCTGGACTGGAATGAGCCGGCTATAAAGTTTTATGAAAAATATAATCCGGTTAAAGATCCTGAATGGGTCAACTTCAGAATTGATAAGGATCATTTAGATAATTATAATTCCAGTTCCTGAAGTACTGTTTGAAAAGCTACGTGCTTATTTTTATATCTGAAATTATGTTCAGCAGCTAAAGTATGTGCTGATTTGTCCAGAAACTCCTGAATTTTTTCTATCGTATCGGTCGTAAGTTGTATTGAGTAAGTTGATCCATCGTCCTCAATATTTAATAATCTGAATAAGCGAACCGAAGAAAAGTATCCAGTATTCATCATTTTAGGAATATGGACTACCCTCATCCAGTCTATCCAATCAGCTTCAATGTCCTTTTCTATATTGTATGTTATGTTATATAATATCATTTAAGAAGTATTTGGAATATTTAATATTTTTATCATAAATTGGGTTTATTGCATTTAAGTTTCCAATGGTTTTGGTAAATATCTATAAAAATTGTGTCCTTTTATGACAAATTTTAAACAAAAAAGTAGAGGACTAGTTATCTGAATAACATCTAATGCAAAACTAAAGTGTCAACATATTCCATAAAAGATTTAGAACAATTATCGGGGATCAAAGCTCATACGCTAAGGATATGGGAACAACGATATGACTTTATAAAACCCAAAAGAACGGATACTAATATAAGGTATTATGATGATCGTGACCTTAAGTTGATTTTGAATGTATCCTTGCTTAAAGAGAACGGTCACAAGATCAGCAAAATATCTCAGATGCATTATAATGATATGCAGAACGAGGTTATTAAACTGACTGAAAAGAAATTAAGCTATCCAGAGCAAATTCATTCTCTTACTTTGGCTATGATCGATCATGATGAAGAGCGCTTTGAAAAGATCATGTCGACCATAATTCTCCAACTTGGTTTTCAGATGACCATGATTAAGGTCATTTATCCTTTTCTGATCAAGATTGGGATTTTGTGGCAGACAGGGGCTATTACACCCTCACAGGAACATTTTATATCAAATCTTATCCGGCAAAAGATCATCGTTGCCATTGATGGCCTCTTTATTCCAGCCACTGACTATAAGAAAAAATATCTTTTGTTTCTACCGGAGGAGGAAATGCATGAGTTATCATTGTTATTTTCATCTTATATTATAAAATCAAGAAAGAACAAAGTCATTTATATCGGGCAAAGCACACCCTTTGATGATGTAATAAAAATATATAATCAGTTAAAGCCTGATTACTTGTTGACTGTTTTAACCACGCACCCACAACCTTGTGAAGTACAACCTTATCTCAACAAATTGAGCCAGACTTTTCATAATTCAAAAATCCTGGTCTCTGGCCGGCAGCTTTTGGGTGAGGAATTGGAAACTGGTAAGAACATGATTCTCCTGAATAAATTAGAGGACCTTGTTGATTTTGTAGAAGAGAATAACGAGGAATAAATTTACATTGTCCACCTGGAGCAAATTTCTAGGGAAGTATTTTTTATTCGCTTTCTAATCCTGAGTGTAGGCTTCCAATGTTTTAATCTATAATCCAAATAAACTCTCTATTTGTATCTAATTCATAGGTGGATGATTTACTTGTGTAGTTTTCCAGGGATAATATAAAAAATTTCTTCGCATGCCCATTTTCCGGTTATACAAGGATTGCATTTTGATCAGGATCAATTGTGGAACCAGCTAAAAGTTAAACAAAAGACGAACTAAACAGACACAATATTGCTATTTGTTTAACTTTTTAGAATTATTATGTAAAATAATTAAACAATAAAATTTTTTTTCAAAAAAATGAATCAAATAAAGCATTGAATATCAATTGGTTAAGCGAAAAATTAGCCAATCGTGTAATAATTGCCATATATTTTGTTTAATATTAGTTTGTAATTAATAAACAAAATGAGTTATATTTGTTTAAGTATTTAAAACGAATCATTAAACAAAACAGATATGACAGCTTTAGAATTCAGTTACAGCATCAGCAACCTGACCAAATCACTGAAACCGGTTGCTTTCCGATTGACCAGAGACAATGAGGATGCAGAAGACCTCGTTCAGGAAACAGTTTTCAAAGCTTACTCAAATCGGGAGAAATTTACAGAAGGTACAAACCTAAAAGCCTGGTTATTTACTATCATGAAAAACACCTTTATTACCAATTATCAGAGGATGGTGAGAAGGAATACTTTCATCGATACGACGGATAACCTTCACTATATTAATAGTACTGATAATATTACTGAAAATCTTGCCTACTCAAGTTTTGCTATGAAGGATATAAAAAAAGCCATTGATAAACTTGATAATATTTACAGGCAACCCTTTATGATGCATTTCAAGGGATTCAAATATTTTGAAATTGCTGAGAAATTGGATATTCCTATTGGAACTGTTAAAAATAGAATCCATATTGCAAGAAAAGAGCTTAAGAATCAACTTAAAAGTTACAGCAATAAATAATATTGAAAAGTGCCATTGTCATAGGATCCGGATTCGCTGGCTTATCAGCTGCCACACACCTAGCAGATCATAATTTTAAGGTTACTTTACTTGAAAAAAATGATAGCCTTGGGGGAAGAGCAAGAATTTTCAAGGAGAAAGGTTTTACATTTGATATGGGGCCAAGTTGGTACTGGATGCCAGATGTATTTGAAAGATACTTCAACAAATTCGGGAAATCCGCATCAGATTACTATAAACTGATCAGATTGGATCCATCCTATAAAGTAATATTTGGTAAAGACGATGATCTGAGTATTCCTGCAAATTATGAGATGTACAGGAATATGTTTGAAGCCATAGAGGCTGGTAGTTCTGAAAATCTGGATAAGTTCCTGAAACAAGCATCTTACAAATATGAACAGGGAATAAACAAACTGGTTCACAAACCAAGTCGTTCAATAACTGAATACATGGATCTAAAGCTGTTATTCGATGTTATTAGAATGGACATATTCATGTCTTATGAACAGCATATCAAAAAGTTCTTCCGGCATGAAAAAATTCTCAGGTTAATGGAATTCCCTATTTTGTTCCTTGGAGCTGTAGCGAAGAATACACCTGCTCTGTATTCCCTGATGAATTATGCTGATATTAAGCTTGGCACCTGGTATCCTATGGGTGGCATGAATAAGATCATCGAAGCAATGGTTCAATTGGCAAACGACAAAGGTGTTGTCTTCAAAACCGGGCATGAAGTAATGAAACTTGAAGTTGACAATAATAAAATTGATGCTGTTGTGACTTCAGAAGGGACATTCAAAGCGGATGTAATCGTTGCCGGTGCAGATTATCACCACGTAGATAGTGTATTACTTGATACCCAATATCAAAATTATAGTGAAGATTACTGGTCAAAAAAAGTGATGGCACCCAGTGCTGTTATTTTCTATTTAGGGGTTAATAAAAAAGTAAAAAATCTCCTGCACCACAACTTATTCTTTGATGCAGATTTTAGTTCTCATGTGGAAGAGATTTATACAAATCCTGGTTGGCCGGATGAACCCTTATTTTATACATGCGTACCGTCTGTAACTGATTCTACAATTGCTCCCGACGGAATGGAGAATTTGTTTATACTCATCCCTGTAGCTTCTGGTATTGAAGAATCTGATGAGATTATAGAGCGGTACTATCAGCAGGTAATTAGCCGATTGGAGGCATATACAGGAGATAAAATCAAAGATCATATAATATATAAGCGTAGTTTTACTAGAAAGGATTTTATAACAAACTACCATTCCTATAAGGGGAATGCCTATGGTTTAGCGAATACTTTAATGCAAACCGCAATCTTAAAACCATCCATTAAAAATAAAAAAGTAAAGAATCTATATTATACCGGCCAACTGACCGTTCCGGGACCTGGTGTTCCACCTTCCCTGATCTCTGGAGAAGTCGTTGCCAAAGAGGTAATAAAAGATATTTGAAATTAATATGTCAAAGGAATTATACGATATATCATCGCAATACTGTAGCAAGCTAATTACAAACCAGTACAGCACTTCCTTCTCGATGGGCATCCGAACCCTTCATAAAAGATACCGCATGCCAGTATATGGTATTTACGGTTTTGTCAGGCTCGCAGATGAGATTGTAGATACCTTTCATGATCACGATAAGGCAGCCCTTTTGAGATCATTCAGAAAAGACACATACGAGGCGATTGATAAAAGGATCAGTTTAAATCCGGTATTAAATGCCTTTCAGCTGGTGGTTAATAAATATAATATTGATAGAGAATTGATCGATGCATTCTTGCTCAGTATGGAAATGGATCTATCGGAAAATTCACATGATGAGAAAACCTACAAAGAATATATCTATGGTTCAGCAGAAGTTGTAGGCTTGATGTGTCTCAAGGTGTTTGTGGATGGAAACGATATTCTATATAATGATTTGAAAGAACCTGCAAAAAGCCTTGGCTCTGCTTTTCAGAAAGTCAACTTTTTAAGGGACATACAAAGTGACTATCATGAAAGGGGTAGGGTATATTTCCCTGGTGTTGACTTCGATCATTTTCAGAACAATGAAAAAGAAGCCATTGAACAAGATATTGAAGATGATTTTATAGCTGCATATAAAGGGATCATTCGGCTCCCGAAAGGATCTCGCAAGGGTGTATACCTGGCATATATTTATTATTTGAAGTTATTTTATAAGATCAAGAAATTGCCAGCATCAAAAATATTAAAAAGCCGGATACGGATACCGGATATTGCCAAGTTTGCCTTATTAATACCTGTACTAATCTCAAACAATTTATCATCTCCACAGTTCTCTAGATAATATGAATAATATTAAAGTCGATATAGATGTGAATTCTGGCTTCTGTTTCGGGGTTGTCTATGCCATAGGTATGGCTGAGGAAATCCTGGAGGAGCACGATCATCTTTATTGCCTTGGGGATATTGTCCATAACGATGCTGAAGTTCAGCGTTTGGAGAAGAAAGGCCTGAAAATTATCGACCATGAATTTCTGCGGACACTCAAAAATGAACGGGTATTGATCAGGGCCCATGGGGAACCACCCTCAACCTATAAATTGGCTATTGAAAATAACCTTGAATTAATCGATGCCTCCTGCCCGGTAGTACTTAAGCTGCAGAACCGGATTAAAAAGGCACATGACCGTGATGAAAAAATTTATATCTATGGCAAACATGGACATGCTGAGGTTTTAGGTTTATTAGGACAGACAAAAAACGAGGCCACCGTATTTATGGACTTAAATGAACTGGATATTTCTAAGATGCCTAAAGAAATATCACTCTTTAGCCAGACCACGAAAAGCATGGATTCTTTCTATCAGATATCAAAAGAGCTAAAAGATGCTGGTCTGGAAGTTAGTGAGAATGATACCATATGCCGCCAGGTATCCAACCGGGATAAAGAATTGAGGGTTTTTGCTGGCCGTTACGATAAGATCATTTTTGTCTCTGGAACGAAATCATCAAATGGCAAGGTATTATTTAAAGTTTGTAAAGATCGTAATCCGAACACCTATTTTATTTCTGATCCTAAGGAATTAGATTTGTCATGGTTTGAGTCGGATGATACGGTTGGCATATGCGGTGCAACTTCCACCCCCATGTGGCTTATGGAAGAAGTAAAAGAGAAGATTTTAAATATGAATATTAATAATGTTGCTTAACATAACTTTATTAATCCTCACCTTTTTTTTCATGGAATTTGTGGCATGGTTCACGCATAAATATATCATGCATGGTATATTATGGTCGTGGCATGCTTCTCATCATTCGATTCGTAAAGGTATACTTGAAAGGAATGATCTTTTCGCTATTGTGTTTAGTATTCCCGCTATGATATTGATTATCCTTGGAAGCTATTATTCCGTATCTGAAATCATGTTTATTGGTTTTGGTATAACTGCATATGGAATTTTCTACTTAATTTTTCATGATATTATCGTTCATAGAAGAATAAATATAAAATTCAAAGCAAAATCAAAATACATGAAGCGGATCATGAATGCGCATTATATTCATCACGAAAAGCATACGAAACATGGCTGTGAAGCCTTTGGATTTTTATATGCACCTAAAAAGTATACAGCCAAAAAATAATTTTACAGGAAGGGATATATTAACTACCTTTAAAGCTGTAAACTATCCTTAACATCATGAAATTAAGAGTTTATATTCTTTTATTTGGCATAACAACCATATTTTTTCAGTGTACAATAAACAATAATAAATTGGAAAGAATTAAATCAGAACCCTTTGGAAAGGCACCCGATGGTACACCTGTTGAATTGTTTACCCTAAAAAATTTGAATGGCGTTACGGCTCAGATAACCAATTTTGGCGGAATAATCACCACACTAAATGTTCCGGATAAAGATGGAAATTTTGAGGATGTAGTCCTTGGATTTTATACCCTCGAGGAATATATCAAGAAGAGCCCTCATTTTGGATGTTTGGTGGGAAGATTTGGAAATAGGATTGCTGGCGGGAAATTTACCTTGGATGGAGTAGAATATCAAATGGCCATTAACAATGGCCCAAATCATCTTCACGGGGGGGTGGTAGGTTTTGATAAGAAAGTCTGGACACCTGAAATGCTTACTGAGGAAAATGGTTCAGCGCTTAAATTGACGTATCTAAGTCCTGATGGCGAAGAAAACTATCCGGGAAACCTGAATGTCGAAGCCGTGTATAGGCTGAATGATGACAATGAACTCATCCTGACTTTCATTGCAACGACGGATAAGAAAACGGTTTTGAATTTAACACATCATTCATATTTTAACCTCAAAGGGCATGGGAATGGGGACATCCTGGATCATGAAATTCAGTTTAATTCTGCGGAATTTGTCGCTATTGACAGTACCTCTATCCCGCTTGGTCCTTTAATGAATGTTTCAAATACTCCTTTCAATTTTCTTCAGCCCAAACCCATAGGGCAGGATATTGAAGCTGATGACGAACAAATCAGAAACGGTGGAGGATACGACCATTCATTCGTTGTTGATGGGTATAATGAAGAATTGAAACTAGCCTGCACTGTTCGGGAGCGTACTTCAGGGAGGATCATGGAGGTATGGACTACTGAACCGGCCGTCCAATTTTACACAGGTAATTTTCTCGATGGAAGTATTAAGGGTAAAGATGGCAAGGTGTATAATAAAAGGTATGGATTCTGTCTTGAGGCCCAACATTATCCAGATTCTCCAAACCATCCCGAATATCCGACAACTGTTCTGGATCCCGGAGAGGTATATGATCAGACAACCATTTATAAATTTCTTGTAGAGTAATTGACTCAAAAATTTCGTACTGCACTATTTCCAATCAGCTACCAGAGAAATTTAGTTATATAATTAATTATAGAGATAATTATATAATTATTTAAATACTTAAAGTCTTAAATATAAAATTTAATAACCGGTATAACCTTAGCTTTGGAAATACATAGTGGCCGCCTTAATTTTATCAACCTCTCCATAAACCCAACTAATTGATTGCCTTCACAAAGGCAGAAATATTTTTTGGCTATTCTGTTGATTTATTAGCTTCTAATAGCAGGATCCCGTCTTCCCAACCATCAGGAATGGAAAAAGTCTTTGTTTTGATATTCTTAAAATTCCCTATTTCGTGTTTTTCGCCTGTTTTCAGGTCAATCCATACTGCCATGAATGATCCAATACTCTTAAATTTCGCAAAATCAATCGTAGCAGAAGTTGAATTCGAAAAATAAATAATCATAGAATCTCCGCTGTAAGAACGCATGGCCACATTAAGTGATTCTCCATGTCCCAACCCCTTCGATAATAATTGATTGATCCGGTATAAAGTTCCACCATTCCAATGATTCAAGAAAGGCACGTCCTACGCTAAGATTTTTGGCACCCTCAGATTGTAAAGCTTTTTTCCAGTCCTGTGAAACATAGTATGGATTGGTGCCAAAGTTCCAAATATTTGAATTCCCATACGTATGGAATCCTCCAGCGAAAATTGCCCAATACGCTTGTTTCCGGATAACATGGGGTGTAATGGGTTTGGTGGGATATTCCGGTCCATTTTCATAAGCACCTTCGCCATGAAGTATCGGTTTTACTGGCTCGCGATTATAATCTTTTGTAACAACATTATAAATTGATGTAAATGATGCCCATGTTTGTAGCATGTGAAAATCCAACCAGGGAGCATCAGGAAAATATTCAGAAGAAGAATGACCCCCTCGAACATGGTAGGTCATAAGTGTTTTGGTATAATCTTCAATCCCTGATACACCTTCAGTTACTCCTTTAGCTAATAGGTTCCAGACTGATCTGCGAAGTTCATTGTCTGCAAGTACATCCCCTCCCATGCACCAGATAATATTTGTTTTATCCTTGAATCGACTACCTATAAAACGACCATATTCATAGGCATTTTCAGGAGCGATTAAATTATATCCTTCGCCCTCAGAAATCCCGAATACAGGCAATAAATTGATGTAAAGTCCATACTTGCTTGCCGTATTAATTACATATTCTACATGGTCCCAATAATCATAGGCAAGGGAATCATCGGGATTGCTTCCAGGCGTTACAATTGGTTTTAACGGATCATTATTTATAAAAGGGAAATCTCCATATACATTTGATATGGGTGGTAAAACGAAAGGATTAATGTTAAAACAGCTGCATGAATAACTGAAAACCCTTGTTGGGCTCTGGACTCAAAATAAAACTCAACTTCCTCCCTATTAAGTTTTTGGAACAAAGCCCATCCCGTATCACCAAGCCAGAAAAAAGGATTTCCATTAGCATCAACCAGATGTCTTCCATTTTCACTGACATTTAGCTGAGAATGAACTGGATATGATAGGGCCAATATCAATAGAGAGATACAAGCAAAATGCTTTATTATATTGGATATTTTAACATTTGGATCTTCTTTCATTGGTTTGGATATAATTATTACCTTATCATAAAGATATCATTTTTTATCCAGGGAAAAAGCTGATTTTTCGTTGATTACCAATGTGCCATTTCTTATTATGATATTTTTAATAAACACTGCTGATACCGATTTACTAAATATGCCTATTGATTATCTGTCTATTTTTAATTAATATATAACCAGTAGTCAGATATTAATTCTGAATTATCACATAGTTCTGTCATTTATTATTTCGGTATGTCCTATGGTAAATGATTTACCCATATTTTCATTTAGTTCATCTAAGACTTCTCTTTACAATTTTAAAGACTGTTTACTATTCTGGCATATATTTGGGCCTTTAGAATTTATATAAATTGGCAAAAGAGCAAAATTATAGCATGCTATTTGAAAAAAATGTATTTAATCCCGCTGAAAATAACACATTTATAAAACATGACAAATATCATATTTTGACATGATATTTGTTAAATTAATAATTGTCATATATACACTATCTTTATCTCGTTGTTTGGTTTAGTGGTTCATTGTCTTTAGCCTTTTAGGAATTAAAGATTTTTTGCTGAAGATAATTTGATAAATGATAATTGCCATTGAGGGTTGAAGAATGAGAAAGCGGTGGTTATCAATAGTTTAGATTGGAAGCGTTTGGAGATAGGTCGTGGATTTTTTAGAGTTATAGGAACTTTTGGGATTTTTTAAACTTTTTACTTTGCCACGTATCTTTTTCTTCCATAACGCTTTCAATTTTTTTTTGAACCCATTCAGCCCTTTTATTACCCCAACCTGGATTAACCCTGTGTGAAGGGGGGGCTTCACTTACCAGTCGTTCTATTGCAATCCCAGGATCAAGCTTTTCCAGAAACGAATAATGAAATCGATATATTCTTCTAAGGAGAATAATGAAAACTGCTCAGGGGAATCATGGTATAATTTGGCCATTTTAGTATTCTTCATAATTTGCAGATGATGTAGTTTAAGTGCATTTAAGCGTAATCCGGATAAAATTTCGGCTTGAGCAAGCATCTCTTCTCGTGATTCTCCCGGCAATCCAAATAAAATATGACCGGTCACATCGAGCCCTCTTTCCGCTGTCATTTGAATGGCGTTTTTTGTGTCTTCAAAGTTATGACCCTCTATTGATCCACTCAAGGGTACTGTTATAACAGGATTCAATGCCATATTCGATGGACACGTAAAATTCTCTGGATAGGATGTTCAGATAGTCAAGAATGTTTTCATCCACACAATCCGGACGGGTAGATACAACTATACCAGTGATCCTTTCATGTTTTAGTGCACTTGCATAAATTGATTTGAGTTCATCCAGCGGTTTATACGTATTGGAATATGACTGGAAATATGCCGCATAAAATTTAGGTTTTTTGTAACGTTTTTCCAGAAACTTAACACCTTTATCAATCTGCCCTTTAATATCTTCTACATCAACACAATAGGATGGAGTAAAGCTTTGATTGTTACAATAAATGCAACCACCTTTTCCTTTTGAGCCATCACGATTAGGACAAGTGAATCCGGCATTGACAGAGACTTTCTGTATCCTGCCACCGTACTTTTCCTTTATTCGGTTAGAGTTGGCATTATACCTCCTTTGATCACCCCATGGATACCTGGCTTCACTCATTTTTTTTGTGGGCCTTCCATAAAACTTCCACAGGATGTAATGCTTTACGACCTGTGCCATCCAGGATCTGATGCCGGCAGCTTGTGCCTGCTGCAGCGATAATGGATTGATCATCTGTGTTTCGTATAGCCGGGAATAAAACCAGTTCCCCAATATCCATAGACAGCTGATAGTGCTCCTTTTCAAAACCAAATGATCCGGCCATACCGCAACAGCCGGAAGGAATACCATGGATAGTGTAATTCGTCGGAATTGATAAGATCTTTTCAGTAAAGTCACCGGAAGATAAGGATTTTTGGTGGCAGTGGGCATGATAATATATGTCCTTCTTTTCTGACACGAAATCTTCTTTGTTTATTTTACCTTTTTCCAAAGCACTTGCTAAAAACTCTTCAATTGTATGCGCATTCGCGGATATTTCATGAGCTTTTTCTTTTAACTCCTCCGAAACAAGGTCAGGATATTCATCCCTGAAACTAAGAATTCCTGAGGGTTCGATCCCAACCAATGGATTATTATTATCAATTAAGGATGAGAAGATCTTTATATTTTGCTCGGCCAGTTTCTTCGCTTTCTTGACTAGACCTTTTGATATGAACGCCCTTCCACTTTCCGGATGCTGGACCACCTTTATTTCAAATCCCAGTTGGGCCAGTAGTAAAATTGTGGAAATACCCAGATCTACATCGGTATAATTGGTGAACTCATCTACAAACAGATATACTGATCCCTGAGAATTTTCCGGTTTAGGCAGTAATCTGTCAGGATTCTTTTTTATCCATGTTTTTAGACTTTGTTTATTAAGTTTAGGGAAGGATCGCTTTTGAGCAAAACCTATTACCTTTTTAAATAGGGAACTTAAAATAGAGTTGGTAACAAAGAAATTGTAAATACCTGAAAAATGGATCCCTATGGCATTGATCTTGTTAATATGACCTATAAGCCATGACCTGAGCGTTACACCATTAGAATCGTAGTAATGCTGCAGGAATTCTGCTTTCAGCCTTGCCATATCCACATTGGAAGGGCATTCTGACTTACAGCCTTTACAGGAAAGACAGAGGTCAAGTACTTCCTTAATTTCACTGTGATCAAAAGGATTTTCTTTCGATGAATTTGTGAGGAATTCTCTTAATATATTGGCCCTTGCCCTTGTTGTATCCGTTTCATTCATAGTGGCCATATAGCTTGGGCACATTGTTCCGCCCGATAGAACCGTTTTTCTACAATCTCCGGATCCGTTACACATTTCTGCGGCTCTTAGTATCCCCTTTGTCTTCGAAAAGTCAAAGTAGGTATTAACATCCCTTGTAATCTGGTCAGGCTTATACCGCAGAAAGGTATTCATGGAGGGAGTCCTTACTATCTTACCCGGATTAAAAATGTTATCCGGGTCCCAGCTGAATTTGACCTTTTCAAGGAACTCATAGTTTTTCTCCCCTATCATGAATGGGATAAATTCTCCCCTTAATCTTCCATCCCCATGTTCACCACTGAGAGATCCGCCATACTTTCTTAACAAGATGCGCGACTTCATCGAGTACAGTTTTAAACAATTGCTGCCCAATTCGAAGTCTTCAGATCAATTATTGGTCTGAGGTGAAGTTCTCCAGATCCGGCATGTGCGTAATGGACACAATACAGATTATACTTTTTAAGGGTCTTGTTAAATTCGCGGATATACGCCGGCAAGTCATTAACATCTACCGCAGTATCTTCTACTACCGGAACCGGTTTAGCATCGCCCGGTATATTTGATAACAAACCCAGTCCGGCTTTTCTAAGGGACCATACTTTGCCCACATCGCTGCCCTTCAATATCGGATAATGATATCCATAATTTTTCGCCTTGAGATCTTTGATTAGCTGATCAACAGTCTGATCGAGATCATCCGGATTGTCTTTTGCGATCTCAACAATCAGAAGGGCTTCAGGATCTCCCTGGATAAAGAATCGGTTCTTTCTTTGGGTAATATTTTCTTTGGTACATTCCAGTATATAATGATCGATAAGTTCGCTGGCATAGGGATTATGTTTTAAAGCGATAAGGTTGGCTTCCAAAGATTCATAAAGTGAATCAAAATGTATGCAGACCAGAGCATTATGCTTTGGTGGTAATGGATCTATGTCCAGTTTTATCTCAGTAATAAAACCCAATGTGCCTTCCGACCCGGCGATCAGTTTACACATATTGAATTTTTCCTCCGTATCGGAAAAGGGTTGAGTATGCATCAAAAGATCGATGGCATATCCAGTATTTCTCCTTGTCACTGATGATTTTGGAAATTCCGATTTAATTTCCTTCTGGTTTCCTTTGTTGTCCAGTATATCATTTATATTATAATATATATTCTCTTTCCAGGTCTGAAGTACATGTTGAACCGGAAACTTTATCTTCAAATTCAGAAGGGATAATTCTTTAAATTCAACTTCCTCCCCATCAGCTAATATCATTTTGAGGGAGATCAAATGCTCTCGGGTGCTTTTATATACCACTGAATTGGATCCGCATGAATTGTTCCCCACCATTCCACCAATCATTGCACGGTTAGCCGTTGATGTCTCGGGGGCAAAGAACAAACCATATTCCTTAAGATAGACGTTCAGGTCGTCCCTTATCACGCCTGGTTCAACCCTTACCCATCTTTTCCTTTTCATTCAATTCCAGGATTTGGTTCATATGTTTGGAAACATCAACCACTATACCTGATCCAACGACTTGTCCAGCCAGGGATGTGCCTGCTGTCCTCGGTATAACAGAGGTTTTATTATCAATTGCAAACCTGACTATTTTGATCAGATCATACTTGTCTTTAGGAATGGCAACAGCTGTAGGCATTTCACGATATGCGGAAGCATCGGTTGCATATAAGACTTTCAGCTTTTCATCTGTAAAAATTTCACCCTGGATCGATGCGCTAAGTTCAGTTAAAAGTTTATTATTCACCACTAATGTAAAAAGTTCATTTCCTGGATTCAAATATACTATAAAGGCGAATAGCTTGGCTTTACCCTACCCTAAATATTTCTTCCACCAGGATTGGAAAACGATCAATGCCCAGATATGTGCATGTGCATCCCCAGGATTTGAAGAATTCAGTTTTCTTTTTAGTTCCCTGACTGAAACCGGGTTAAAAATTCCCTGTTCCTCAATAAAATTGATCTGCCAGCAGGTCATTATTGATCATTGTTTTAAGATCTTTTCTGAACCATTTTAAAAGGGGAACTTCAAATCCATGCTTGGGTCGCTGATGAAGTTTTCCTGGAAGCAGGTCCTTCAATATATCCCTCAATATGATCTTTTGATCCCTTGGATTGATCTTGTATTTCTCCGGGATCTTTAACGCAAATTCAACAAGATTATGATCCAGGAAAGGTACCCTTACTTCAAGTCCATTTGCCATACTCATTAAGTCCACCTTATATAGCATGTCATTTGGTAATACAAGCCTGGTGTCGGCCATCAGGATCTTGTTAATAGAAGCATCATATTTCAGGTGGGAAGTCATCAAATGTTTGAATTCATTTATTATCCGTCCATTATAATCTTCTAAGAAATCGGCAGAGAAATAGTTTAGAGCCTTTTGTTCACTTAAAAATACAGCCCAAAACCAATACCGTTCATGCGGTTCAAGTTTCAAACCCTGGGCATACCTGTCCAATTGTCTGAACCGGTTTGAAATAAAACTGTTTCTTGACTTGGGCATTACTTTCCAGAAAGGTCCCATAAACTTAAGGAGCTGGTTGGGCAAACTGGTTTTCATGGCTTTTATAAAAGCCATATGTTTATTATAACCCGTGAAGATCTCGTCAGCTCCATCTCCGGAAAGGGCTACTGTCACTTTTTCTTTGGTTAATTGGCTCAAAAGGTAAACCGGGATTGCAGAAGAATCAGCAAATGGTTCATCGAAGTGGTCTAAAATATTCGGCAGGTGTTGGAGAAGATCTTCATTTGTGACATCAAATACCTGATGATCCGTATTGAAGTGATTCGCCACTTGCAGCGCATATTTTTTTTCATCAAAGAACCTCGCATTTTTATAGCCTATGGAAAAGGTTTTGAGATGTTCCTGATGCCTGGAAGCAAGCGCCGTGATGATGGATGAATCTATTCCCCCACTCAGAAAAACACCCAGAGGGACATCTGCCACCAATCTTTTTTTAACAGAATCTTCCAATTTTTCAATCAGGATCTCTTTTATTGATCCATAATCCAGATTTTCAAGCTCAATGATCTCTTTCTCCAGTTCATAAAATTTAGTGATGCTTACTTCTTTGTTCCTGATTCGTATGAAATGGCCAGGGAGTAGTTTAGATACACCCTTGAGGATCGAAAGTGGCGCAGGAATATAATTGAGTTGCAGGTATATTACCAGGCTTTCAGTGTGGATAGATCTCTGTATTCCATAAGCCAGGATCGAACGCATTTCTGATGCAAAGAGAAATTTATCTTCATCCTGATAATAGTAAAGTGGTTTAATGCCAAACCTATCCCTGGCAATAAATAGTTCATTTTCAGATTTATCATAAACAGCAAATGCGAAAAACCCATTAAGCATCTGAAGGCATTTTTCACCATAATGGATATATGCGTGGAGCAAAACTTCAGTATCAGATTGGGAAATGAATTGTACCTGATGTCTTTCTTCGAGGATCTTCCTCAATTCCATATAATTGTAAATTTCCCCATTGAATACTAATCTATATCGACCTGACGGATCTTTCATGGGTTGATTTCCCTTTGGGCTGGTATCAATAACTGAAAGCCGGCGGTGCCCCAGTCCCATCCTGTCTTCAATAAAGGTGCCTTGTGTATCAGGACCGCGATGTTCCAATACATCCACAGCTCTCTGAAGGTTGATCAAATGGAACCTGCCAGCTTCATTAAAGGCATATATACCTGTAATACCGCACATCGATTATTTCATAAGTTAATATTCGAGACCAATTTTACGTATTATTTAAAAATTATGTGCATAATTGAGGCTGAAACCTATGAAGAAGTTTTTTAGTCATAGTGTATTGATTATTCTGGCTTTGTTCATTTTCAGCTGTTCTTCATCAAAAAAGGCCAGGACTCAGAAAATTGACAGGATCATTATGGAAGCCAGATCCTATACTGGCACGCCATACAGATATGGAGGGATGAATCGTACCGGAATGGATTGTTCCGGACTGCTGGTTCGATCTTTTGAATCTGCCGGGGAAAGCATTCCCAGAACATCCAAAGAGCAGTCAAAATATGGAAAAGCAGTTGGGAAGAATGAACTTCAGAAGGGAGACCTGATATTTTTCTCAAACAAAAAATGGAAAAGGAAGATCACGCATGTAGGTCTTGTAACTGAGGTAAAAGGAAGAAATTCTGTGACCTTTATACATGCTTCCACCAAACTCGGGGTGGTAGAGACTGAATTTTTTGTAGAT
Source organism: uncultured Cytophagales bacterium (assembly GCA_963820995.1). Lineage (GTDB taxonomy): Bacteria > Bacteroidota > Bacteroidia > Cytophagales > Cyclobacteriaceae > JAGTVG01. The sequence goes on from CAWGCL010000004.1 coordinate 572,276, forward strand.
TATTACCAGAAGTTATTTGTGAAAGCACGCCGGCCTAAGTTTTAAATCTCCGGAATTTGAAATATATTTGCCAAATCATTTAGTGATAGTGATTTGAGAATGATGATTTTCGAATGAGTAATTTAGGATAACGTAAACCTTATATCACAAATCAATCATTCACTAAATCACTAAATAAATTCCGGGGCATTAGCTCAGTCCCGATAGAATCGGGATCTCGTTTCACTCGATGGCGGCTTACGCACGCTGAGCAAAACGAGGATAATTGTTTTAAGTAGAGGGATAGTGATTGACGGATAAGTGAATTTGGAAAGGTAAACCAAAGTCACAAATCATTAAATCACTAAATAAATTGGGGCATTAGCTCAGCTGGCTAGAGCACCACGCTGGCAGCGTGGGGGTCAACGGTTCGAATCCGTTATGCTCCACAAGAAGGCGACGCATGTCGCCTTTTTTCATCAGCCATGTATTACACATATATCATTTATTCACCAATACTTGATAGATACTATATTGGAGCAATGAAATCAGGATATAGAAAAGGCCCGTTGTCAGATCATAATAATGAGATCTACTTATACCAACGGAAGCCATGGGTATTGAAATGAAAAACAGCTTTTCATTCAAACGAAGAGATGCAAATAGCAAGAAAAGAAACCAGACTCAAAAACAAGAAAAGCCGAAAATATATTGAATGGCTTATACAATTCAAGTAGCTAGAGCATCCCGAAGCATTCGGGAGGGTCAACGGTTCGATCGTTATGCTCCACATTTTTTTCATCAGCCATGTATTACACATATATCATTTATTCACCAATACTTGATAGATACTATATTGGAACAATGAATCAGGATATAGAAAGGCCCTTGTCAGATCATAATAATCGAGATCTACTTATACCAAGAAGCCATGGGTATTGAAATGGAAAACAGCTTTTCATTCACGAAAGAGATGCAAAAATAGCAAGAAGAAAACCAGACTCAAAGAACAAGAAAAGCCGAAAATATATTCAATGGCTTATCAATTCAAGTAGCTAGAGCATCCCGAAAGCATTCGGCAGGGTCAACGGTTCGAATCCGTTATGCTCCACAATATATCATGTGATATACCTCATCCTATATTCACCAGAAGCAGATCATTACTGCACTGGAAGCACAGACAATCTGGATACAAGATTAAGGCATCAGAATAATGAAAGCACCCAATTTACAAGAGCCAGGGTACCTGAGTGCAGTATTGTTTATTCGGAAACGTATGAGATGCGATCTGTAGCATTGAAAATGGAACAAGAGATTAAGAAAAAGAAAAGCCGAAAATATGTCGAATGGCATATTACCTCAAAGGGCTAGAGCATCCCGTCGATGGCGGGAGGGTCAACGGTTCGAATGCCGAAGAAGTCGTTGGCTTTTCGGGCATCCCCAATCCAGAGTGAGGCATCGGAATCCGTTATGCTCCACTCTTACCCTCCAAAGCTTTGGCGATGGGATTTTTTTTATAATCCAAACTCCAATAATTCGGATTTATAATCCCTGTCTTCGCTGTAGACCATCCAACCTCACCTTCCAAAGCTTTAGAAATCCTGGTCTTTTTATTTATATTCTAGATCTGTAAAAACATCTTCTTCAGGTTCTCCAGTGAATCCCCAATTATTCTTACCCATTGAGGTTTTATAAACTTATTATCCAACCATTGCCCAATCAATGGTATATTTATTTCATATTCTAATGCATAAGTAAACTTTGTTCCACCATCTAAAGAATCAAATATCCAATAAGTAGTATGGGGCATTCCTTTTATTGCCCTTCCTTTCCATCCCTTATTTTCAATATAATCAAAGATTTCTGTTTCTACATTAACTGATAATCCCATCATCTTTGCTTTATAGGCATATCGAGTACCATTACCCTTGGTTGTATTTGTTGTTGATTTAAAATCTGACACCCCCTCAAACCATTCTTCCCATTTCTTATAATCAGAGACATACGGAAATATTTCATTAATTGGGATTGGTATTTGAACACTGCTTTCAATTCTTGTCATAGTATTAGATTTGGTTTTTAATTTGATAACATAAAAACCATAGAAATAATTCTGGAGGGACAGAAAAAATTCCTTCTTTTATTGGGAAATTAAGGCCTGCCTAATCACCGGAGGTAGATAAAAGTTATTGTTTAACATTAAGTCAGATTTTTATTCAGTTATGATTTATTCGGAAGTGTTATCATAATTGAAAAACTGAAAATTTTATTATCTTGTAAGTTTCCCCTGTAAAAGCATTTTTTTAGAATGAATAATTTTTAAAGTATGAAATTAAATAATCAATTTAAAATCGGTTTGTTGGTGGTATTGTGGATACTATCCGCCACGATAAATATAGCCCAGGATAACAAAGATCCACTTCCTCTTCCAGAAGTAATTACTCCGGGGGTTGGCATGAGTGCACCTTCTGATGCGATAATACTATTTACAGAAGGAAGCACATTGGATAAGTTTGAAAGCACAAAAGGCGGACCCGCTTTATGGAAGGTTGAAGGAACACATTTTACGATTGAACCTGGGACGGGAGATATACAGACTAAAACACTATTCGGTAGCTGTCAGGTACATATCGAATGGCAAACTCCAGTTGAAGATGCCGATAAGGAAGGTCAGAAATCTGGTAATTCAGGGGTATACCTCATGGGTAAATACGAGGTTCAGGTTCTGAATTCTTATATCAATGTAACATACGCCGATGGTCAGGCTGGAGCGATCTACAAGCAACATCCTCCTTTAGTCAATGCTTCACGCAAGCCTGGTGAATGGCAAGTGTATGATATAGTATTTCTGGCTCCTGAATATAATGAAGAAAGAAATAAAACAAAATCCGGCTATTTTACAGTATTTCATAATGGTGTATTGATCCACCATATGGCTGAGATAGGAGATCCGACGACATCATTTAATAAGGATTTACCTGAACTGGTTTCAAAAGGGCCTCTTATGTTGCAGGACCATACAAACAAGGTAAGTTACAGAAATATATGGATCCGGGAACTCGATAATTAATAATTCATGAAAAAATTAAACAGACGATCCTTCCTTAATAACACAAGTAAATTAACTGCAGCAATAATTTTTGCCCCAACTATCATACCCGCATCCGCTTTGGGGAAAAATGGATATACAGCCCCCTCGGATAGGATTAATATGGCCTTCATTGGAGCTGGGAATCAAGCTGGAAATGATGTTCGAGGATTTTTAACTGATGAAAGGGTTCAGGTTACTACCATTTGTGATGTGAACAGGAAGAGCAAAGGATACTGGGATGGTAAAGTGGCAGGCAGGGATTATATCATGGACCTGGTTGATAAAACCTATTCCGAACAACATGGGAAAAAGTATAAAGCGACAACCGGATATGAAGATTTCAGAGATGTTCTAGGCCTGGAAGAGGTTGATGTTGTTGAGATTGTTACTCCGGACCACTGGCATGCTATTCCTGTTATGATGGCAGCTACTGCCAAGAAAGATATCTATTGCCAGAAACCTCTATCTTTAACCGTAGCCGAAGGCAGGGCAATGAGCAATGCAGCAAAAAAACATGGAGTAATTTTTCAGACCGGAAGTCAGCAAAGGTCAAATCCACATTTCAGAAGAATTGTAGAATTGGTCACGAATGGCAAAATCGGGAAAGTGGAAACTGTAATATGCGGCCTCCCCGGTGGCACTCCTGATTTTGGAAAGACGGGTAGAATGGTGGATACAATTCCTGTACCTGAGGGATTTAATTATGATATGTGGCTGGGACCAGCTCCGGAGCTCCATATTGTCCGGCCAGAACACATGTCAACTTCAGGTGGATACTGGATTATTCAGGAGGTATGGTCACGGATTGGGGAGGTCATCACCCTGATATTGCCCAGTGGGGATTGGATGCAGATCATACAGGACCTGTTATAATTCAAAATCCAAGATCAAAATGGTCTGATCACCCGGTATGGAATACGGCCACTGAATTTTATTTTGAATGTATTTATGAAAATGATGTAAAACTGATAGTATCGAGTGAAGCTGAAATTGGAGTTACTTTTATAGGTTCAGAAGGGAAGGTATGGTCAAGCAGAGAAGAACATAAAGTCGAACCCGAATCGTTAAAGGATGTGGTTATTGGACCTAATGAGGTACAAGTATATAATAGCGAAAACCACTATAGAAACTTTATTGATTGTGTTATTTCACGTAAAGCCTGTATTTGTCCTGCTGAAACCGGCCATAGGTCGATAACTATCGCCCATTTGGGGAACATAGCGATGATGCTTAACCAGGATTTGATCTGGGATCCTGTAAAAGAAGAAGTTGTTGATAATTTTGCTGCCAATCAATTACTATCGAGAACGATGCGCGAGCCCTGGAGCAGCCTATATAATCAATATCTTGTTTAAGATTGTAGTACATCATGATCCGTTTATTCAAATACCCGATTTCAATTTATTTGATTCTTACCTTTCTCTATTCCCACGCCCAAGAGATTGAAAACGCTGATGGGAAATGGTTCACCTGGCAACCAAAAAATACCCTGGAAGAAGGTGTAATAGGTATGTCTGACTGGTTGGATGCGCCAGCCGGGAAACATGGATGGCTGACTATACAAGAAAGCGACTTTGCTTTTGAGGATGGTACCCCATTAAAAGTATGGGGTGTCAACCATAGTAATAAAGGATGTGGTCCAGATAGAGAGGAAGCAGATCGACGAGCCCGGTGGTATGCAAAAATGGGCGTAAATGCTATCAGGATGCATAAATTTACTTACTCGCATTCAGCCTATGGGAATCCTGAAAACTCTACTGAATTAACAAAGGAAGGATGGAATAAACTTGATTATTACTGGAGCAGGTTAAAGGAGAAAGGCATTTATTATGGCTGGAGCCCTGTTTTTCGACACTACCTTGTAGACGGAGACAGCAACAGGGTGATCGCATATGATGAGATAAAGAATAACCTGGAAAAGAATATCATATACCTTGTCAACTTTGCCCCTGATCTGCAAAGGATCATGTTCGATCTTGCCACACATCTCCTTGATCATAGGAATCCATATACTGGACTAAGGTATGCAGATGATCCGGCATTGATATTTTATGAGTTGCAGAATGAGGACAATCTTTTCTGGTTAAATCCGGATCGATTGGAATCAGCCCCAACGTACAAAAAAATGTTTTGTCAGCAGTTCAGTCGTTGGTTGATTGATAAATATGGAACACAGGAAAACCTGGAGGCTGCATGGGGTAAGGATGGCTTTGACATGTTCCCGGAATATATGATTGGAGAAAATCTCTATAAAGAAAATATTTACCCGATAGCATGGTTCCCGCAGTTTTCACCTGAATCTATAAATAATTCCGCCTCCCCAAAAAGAATGCTGGATAATGCTGAATTCCTGTATCAAACACAGAGGGATTATTACATGAGATTTGTTCATATTATTCGTAGTACTGGATATAAAGGACCTCTTGTTGGTAGTTGCTGGCAGGCCGGCCAGGGAGTAATACATTATTATAATTTATATACGGATTATCTTGTAGGCATTATAGACCGTCATAATTATTTTGCCGCGCGACCTCACCGCATCGAAACAGGTCCTTTCCCGAATGAAGCCATGGTGAATTATCCGGGATCAGGATTATTCAGCAGTGGTTTGCATGCTGTCAAAGGCCGTCCCTTTGTACTTTCTGAATGGACCAGTAAAATGCCGAATGAATGGATTGCTGAAGGACCCGCCATTATTGGAATTTATGGTGTTGGTTTTCAGGGTTGGGACGGATCCTATCATTTTAATGCTCGTGATGCAGGTTTCACAAATACCATGGGTACTCCGGGTGTGTATAATACCAATAACATCACTCAAATTGGACAATTCCCGGCACTCGCCAGGATGATCCAGCGGGGAGATGTTACGGAAGGTCAACTTCTGCCAGACCGTTTCGTCCATATACCCTCTCTGTCTGAAGGCAAGATTGGCTTTAAAGAGAGTTTGAGACAACAAGGGGATATTAAAAAACTTGGTGGAGACGTACCGATCGAAGCCCTGGCTCTCGGACGCCTTGAACTGGAATTCACTAATGAATTCATTGAAACAGAATTACCTGATTGGAATAAATGGACGGAAAATAAGATTATTGAATCTAACACAGGGCAATTAACGTGGGATTATAGCCAGGAGAAAGGCTATTTTACCGTAAACACTCCGGGAACGAAGGCTATAGCAGGATTTACATCCGGGCAAAATATTGATCTGGATGATGTATCAATCCAGACCGACAATCCATTTGCAATTGTCTATATTACCTCTCTTGATAAAGGGAAAAGCATTGAAAACAGTTCTTCGATACTAGTAACCACCATAGCACGTGCCAGAAATTCCGAAATGAAGTATACATATAATAATAATGAAACGGTACTGGAATCGGTAGGTGGTCCTCCTTTATTGGTAGAACCGGTTAATGTAAATATTACCATTCGGTCATCATCTGATTTTACAGTGCATGTTTTAGATCACGATGGACTCAGAACGGATAAAACAGTTCCCGTAAAAAGGGGAAAATTTAAACTGGATGGGAACAAATATAAAACCATCTGGTACGAGATCCATAAATAAGTAATTAACCCAAAATTTTTTTAAAATGAAAAAAGCGTTTTTATTCTCTATCCTGACAGTAATTCTTTTTTACGCTTGTAATCAGAAAAACAATGAGCGTAATACCATTGAACCACCATTAAAGGTAGAGATAAAAAAAGATCTTGACCGGTTTCAGATGTATGTAAATAATGAGCCATATTTCATTAAAGGGGCAAGAACGATAGGAACAAGGTATATGGATAAAGTAGCTGAATATGGTGGCAATGCAGTCCGGATCGGATACCGTAAAAATGTAAAGGAAGTTATGGACGAAGCACATCGCCTCAAGTTAACAGTGCTGTTTGGACTTCCCGTTCAAGCGGAAAGGAATGGATTCGATTACGGGGATGAAACTGCTGTAAAAGAGCAATTCGAGAAAATGAAAGAAATTGTAATGAACAATAAAGATCATCCTGCACTCCTGATGTGGGCCATTGGTAATGAGCTGGATCATATCCCAGGAAATGACGACTATAATCTCAATATGTGGAACGCGGTCAACGATATCGCCAGAATGATACATGAAATTGATGGAAATCATCCTGCAATGGCTGTGGTTGGACGCGGGAATAATGAGAAAATGAAGGATATCGTGGAGCGATGCAAAGATGTCGATCTACTGGGAATCAATACATATGCCGATATCTGGGAAATTCCTGATTGGTTACGTGAATACAATTGGAATAAACCTTTTGCCGTTACTGAATGGGGCCCAAGTGGCCATTGGCAGGTGCCAAGAACAAAATGGGATGTGGTGATTGAAGAAACAAGCACCGAGAAAGCCGGAGTTTATCAGGAACGCTACGAAAAGGTAATAAAAGCCGAGCCCTGGTGCATAGGTTCTTACGTTTTTCTCTGGACAAGCAACAGACAGGAAAGGACCCATACATGGTATAATATGTTTCACGATGATGGATCAGAAAAGGGCCCTGTTGAGGTAATGCATTATGAATGGACAGGCAGGTGGCCGGAAAACAGAACACCAATAATTGATTCTCTTCAAATTGAGGGATTGAACGCGAAGGACAATATCAATTTGAAAGCTACCACCCTTTATAAAGCAAATGTTTATGTCTTCGATCCGGATGGAGATGAATTGACTATTCAATGGGAAATGGTTCCTGAAAATAAGAAATTCGGGGCTTATGCCGGACAGGGAGAAACAAAGCCATCACCTATTGAAGGCGCTATAACCGAAAAACTGGAGGGAGGGAAATCCATAAGATATAGGACTCCTGAAGAAAAGGGAGGTAATTTCAGATTGTTTGTCTATATAAATGACGGGAACAATCACTCTGCCGTAGCTAATATACCTTTTCATATTATTGAAGAGTGATTTCCGCAATTTGTACTTTTACCAATTTTGGAAATTTTCTTTGAATAATACCAATTTGGGAAATCGAAACTATTCTTTTATTGGAGTATAGCTATTACAGATCTGGCCTGCCGGAATAGTGCAAATTCGACTTCTTATATTACAATTATTTAGCATTGCAAAAAAATAATCTAATTAGTCTTCAATAAGAATATATTAATATGTTTGATTTTGCGTTAATAGGATATGAAAGATTACGATAACCTGGATAGCAGCAAGGTGTTTATATTAAATGATGAAATTATTGCTGAGGCATTTCTGGAATATTATAATGAGGTTCCATTTATCAACATTTACGTTGATTATTCTGTTGATATGTATGTCAGGTTAAGAAGGAGGTCAGATACCATAACCATATTCAGGAATCTAAGTCGTGGATTGGTTAAATCCCTTATAAAACATGGCTTCGCCTGTAATGATGCAGGTTCTATCCAAATGCGATTCATTTGAATTAAAATAAAAAATCCCGCTCAATGGCGGGATTTTTCTCGACTAACCAAATGAGCAACTAATCCTCGTCGTCATCAAAATCATCATCCCCATCGTGGTCTTCTCCTGCTCCGATAATCAGATTAAGCTTTGACCATATAGCTGCTGCAATATCTGAATTAGAATTACTGTTTATTCTCACAATTCCATCAACATCTGCACTTGCCTCATTGATATTGACACTTTCGAGGAACTGATCAAGATCAAACAATAACAAATATCTGGTTTAATGCCCCGCCGTCAAGCTGGATTCCTGAATCACGTTCAATTTCAAATTTAAATTGCTTATCTGTAGAATACTGAACGGTAACCGGCTCGAAACCATCGACATTATATTTGAATTCGATAAATATTGAATATCCACCTTCCAGAATAGGCTCCAATTTTAATTCAATTTCCTTATATATACCGGGATAAACATCTGCAATTCCAAAATCCGGGTTACTTGTTCCTGCAATAAGGTCCACCACAAATCTTCCTTCAAATTCTATATCAGAATCTGAATCATCGAATGAATCGTCAGAATTATCGTCGCTACTATCATCATCAGAATCATCGAATGAATCGTCAGAATTATCGTCGCTACTATCATCATCAGAATCATCATCATGCCCACTGTTATCGCTTCCGCTATGATCATCTGAATCATCATCCGAATTATCGTCAACAATTGATTCAAATTCAATCTCGGTAACACCCAGAAGAACCTGGTTGAAAGTAATATGTTCTTCCAAAGTTCTTGCGCCTGCATCAAATCCCCCTAAATCAGATGTCGCTTTTATCTTCAATTGAACATCTGCTAAATTGGGATCAACATCTTCTCCACAGCTAACCATTAACAGTCCAATTACCATTATTACCACTGCGAACACATTCTTCAAATTTTTCATCATATTTATTCTTTTAGTTTAACAATTTTCATTTTATATCAACTACATCAGAGTCTTTACATGGATTCCTTTTCAAATACCAACACATCCAAAGTTCCATCACCCCCACTAACACTGTGAAATTCCACGCGATTTTCTAATACATCCTCAATATCCCAATCGTCATTGAACTCACTCAATGGGAGAGTCTCACCGAAATCTAGAATGAATTTTTCATGGCCACTTTCGGTACTCACAAGACCATGTGCCCTCCACTACGTCATCATTTTTTGTAACTACTACCGTTCCGTTTTCAAGAAAATCAAATGAGATGCCATTGAAATCACCCGTTTCATCATCACTTGAGTCATTGTATTTGGCAACGATCCAGTTCCCATTGATCAAGATATCAGATAATAAAGCATTACCTCCTCCATCTCCACCATTGTCAGATGGGCGTTCAAATGTCATGTATTCAACGGAACCATCTCCACCGCTGATGTCTTTAAGCTTGATGATTTTTCCATCAAATTCAATAATATCCCAGTCATCATCTATTTCTGCCAGGGGGTAATCATCACCAAAGAGAAGTACGAGTTCAAGTACACCATCATCACCATATGTGGCCAATTCTCCCCTGAATCCCTGGTCATTCTTGCTTACTTCAACTACGCCATTTTCAAGGAAATCAAAGATATATCCATCAAATATTGCTGTTTCATCTTCTTCATCCATGAACTTCGTGATTTCCCAGAAACCTTCAATCAAAACATATCGTAAGTCAGAATCATCCACATCATCATCATTGATAATCATTGTCGTCATCCTCATCACAGTCATCTTTTGCAGCATCTATTAAATTTTCCAGTTCGTCATTATTATTTACCACATATTCCTCCCCACTTGAAAGTACGACTGTAATCGGGTATTTAATACTGGCTATTTCGTCTTTATCAAATTCTTTAAAGAAGTGATGGAGTTGTTCATCATTTTCAACGGTAATTACATCTGACAACTGGTTCTCCGAATCAAATACGGAAATGGTAAAAGGAAAAACGAAGTCAATACACTGAATATCATCATCAACTTCATTTTCACCGCAGGATTCCCAAAGCGCTTTTCCAGGTCATCATCATTATTTATAACAAGCTCTGAATGATCGGCAAGTATTACCGTAATAGGGAACAGGATCTCAATAACATCGTCATCCCAGTCAAATCGGTCGAGGATCTTTTCCACAATTACCAAATCTTCTTCTGAATCAAGGAATATTTCCAATCCGTTAACAACAACAGTTACAGGTAATACGATTGATGAGCAACTGGATTTGTCTATTATATTATCTTCCGACCCATCCCTCATAGCTGTACGTTGAACAAGGTCGGCAACTTTTGAGTCAGGTGTAATAACCTGTTCTGCCGGAATTTCAATGATCTCAGTAATGTCTTGCTGACAGCTGAATAAAAATAGAAGGCCAATCATTGAAACGAGACTGAATAATCTTAAGCTAGTTCTCATGTGTAAATAAATTATAAATTATAAAATCGATAATAAAACAGATGAACTCAGGAAATTCCTACCCCAGTTCAGAAAAAAAACAAAAAAATTTCATGATTAGGGCATTTTATAAATACGTTTACATATTATTTAGTGCCCGTAGACATTAAAAAATTGGTTTTCTTCCATGTCCATGGATAATATTTGTAATGAGGATAGGTTTAACGAAATCTTCAAGCTTCATGCTAAGGAGCTACATGATTTTCTATATTATAAATTTGGAGTGGATAATAATCCAAAAGACCTTGTACAGGAGGCATTTTTAAAACTTTGGGATAATTGTCATAAAGTAATGCCAGAAAAAGCAAGATCTTTTCTTTTTACAGTTGCGAACCGGCAGATGATAAATGAATTATCAAAGAAGAAAACGGCCCTGAATTATTCAACAAACGAACCACAAATGCATCATACTTCCGAATCTCCTGAATACATCCTGGAGGAAAAGGAATACATGAATAAATTGAAGAATGGCATTGAGAACTTGTCAGAAGAACAAAGGGTAGCCTTTCTTTTGAACCGTATTGAAGGAAAAAGGCATCAGGAAATAGCAGAAATCCTGGGAATTTCCAGGAAGGCTGTAGAAAAGCGGATTTATACTGCCCTGAGAAAATTAAAAGATCAGGTAGGTAAAATATAATTGATATCTACGGTAGGAAAAATGAACATTAATCTGTTATACTATTGAAAAGCATGAAAAATGAATACTGATCGATATATAGAGAAGTGGCTGAATGGTACCCTTAATGAAGAAGAGCGTTTGCAATTTGAAGGAACAGAAACTTTCAAAAAATTAATAAAACTGTCAGACTCTATTCGGAATTTTAGGGCACCGGACTTCGATACTGAGGCAGAACTAATGCGGTTTAATCAAAATAAAGCCAAAAGAGGTAAGCAAATAAAAATAAATTGGCAAAAGGCATTACTCAGAGTAGCAGCTATGTTGACAATTGTTGTAGGCGGTTATCTCTATTACACATATTTGCTGCCTGCAACAATTGAAACCAGCATTGCAGAAACGAAGAAGATCATGCTTCCCGATTCTTCGGAAATCATTCTGAATGCAGTTTCAAAAATCATTTACAACGAAAGAACATGGGATAAAAACCGGAAGCTGGACTTAATTGGTGAAGCCTATTTTAAAGTAAGAAAAGGATCTAAATTCGATGTGAAGACTTCCGCAGGGACGATAAGTGTTTTGGGTACTCAATTTAATGTAAAACAACGAGAAGGGTTTTTTGAGGTAGTTTGTTACGAAGGCCTTGTCCAAGTCAATACACCAATTGACAATAATGAGCTGCCCGCTTTCCATTCAATCAGGATTATAAATGGAGAGCTTCTTAGGAACCAGTTCTCTAAAGAAATTGAACCTGTGTGGTTAAATAATGAAAGTGCATTTACAAGTGTTCCTTTCAAACAGGTGACCAATGAATTTGAAAGGCAATATAATGTAGAGATCATAGTGAAAAATGTGAATATGGATAAATTTTTTACAGGAAGATTTACCCATGATAATATGGTTCTTGCTTTAAAATCAATTACTATCCCCCAGAAAATTTCTTATCAAATAACTGAAGATCAGCAGATCATATTATCAGGTGAAATTGAGTAAATACATCTTTACCGGTATTATTCTTTACTTATTCCATCTTTCGGTATCTGCTCAGGATAGTGGAAAAATGTCTCTAAGGAATATCCTTGAAGATATTGAAGCAAGGCATAAAGTATCCTTTACTTATGTGGATGAGGATATTGATGGGATTTTTCTACAACCGCCTTCTACCGAGTCGGATCTTAATGAATCTTTACGATATCTTGAAAAAAAAACCGGATTATCCTTTCAACAGATCAGCGACCGCTTTATAACAATTAGCAGAATTTCAAAGATTCGAATTAATGTATGTGGTGTCCTGGTGGACCGGAAAGACGGCAGTGTCATTCATGGTGCTACGATCCAAGGTCCTAAAAAATTTACAGTGAGCAATGAAGACGGAGGTTTTAAACTTACAGGATTAACGGATGAAGATACCATCCTTGTTCGTAATTTAGGTTACGATTATTTTAAAAAACCTGTATTAGAATTCAGTGATGAAAAATGTGATACGCTGCGTTTAACTCAGCATGTGAGAAAACTCAAGGAACTGGTCATAAATAATTTCATTTCCCAGGGAATCGATAAAGATGCTGAAGGTGTTTATACCATCAATGCTGAAACTCTGGAGATCCTGCCAGGCCTTACTGATCCTGATGTTTTGCATACCATTCAATACCTGCCCGGTATAATAAGCATTGATGAAACAGTATCCGATATTAATGTAAGGGGAGGAACCAATGATCAAAACATGATTCTCTGGAATGGTATTAAAATGTACCAATCAGGGCATTTTTTTGGTTTGATATCGGCTTTTAATCCATATATAACAAATAAAGTAGGTTTGATAAAAAATGGTTCCACTAGTTACCTGGGAGATGCAGTTTCAAGCACCTTAAGTATAGAAACAGATCATCAAGTAAGGCAAAAAGTATCTGGTAGTGCCGGAATGAATATGATCAATGCAGATGCCAATATTAATATTCCCTTATTTAAAAAATCTTCACTTCAACTTTCTGCCAGGAGGTCAATAGCTGATCTTATTGAGACCCCTACCTACGAGAGCTATTTTGACCGGGTGTTCAGAAATACCGAAGTCTTGAGTCCATCTGATAATCCTGACTCACTTATCAACTCAGATGAGAATTTTAAATTCTATGATTTGAGCGCCAGTTTTAACTACAATATTACTAGTAAAGATAAGATGGAGATGAGTTTTCTGAGTATTTATAATAATATTGAATACCAGGAAAATGCATTAATAAATGGTGAAGATGTAGCTAAGACCAGTGGACTTGAACAAACAAGCATGGCTGCCGGCCTTGTATATAATCGATTATGGAATGAGAAATTAAGAACAAATGCTCAATTATATTTTTCGGATTATCGGTTAGGGGCTGTAAATTTTGATCTTTTTAATGACCAGCGATTGATTCAGGAAAATGAAGTATTGGAGAAAGGACTAAAAATAGATACCAGGTACATCTTTTCCGATAATTTTGATCTTTTTGGAGGATATCAATTAACTGAAGTTGGTATAGGGAATCTGGTGGATATCAACAATCCCATATTTCGAAGGTATATAAAGCGGGTTCTTTTGAGCCACGGTCTTTTCGCAGAAGGTAATTATTTATCCAATTCCGGGAAAACCAGCCTAAGAGCTGGCCTAAGAGTAAATTATTTTCAGAAATTTATGGAGTGGACTGTAGAGCCAAGAATTGCATTTAACCAGCAATTCTTAAATTACTTTTCTCTGGAAATCCTTGGAGAGTTAAAGAGTCAGACTGCTGCACAAATAATAGATTTTCAGAATGATTTTTTAGGAGTTGAAAAAAGGAGATGGGTATTGGCGAACAATGATGACATCCCTATTATTAAGAGCAAACAATTATCGACGGGGATACATTTTCAAAAATCGGGAACTCTGATCAGTGTGGAGGGGTATATAAAAAAAGTTGAAGGCATAACTTCCTCAAGTCAGGGTTTTCAGAATCAGTTTCAATACATAAGATCGACTGGAGATTATGAGGTTTATGGCTTGGATTTTCTGTTTAATAAGAGAATTAAAAATTTCAATCTCTGGCTCAGCTATTCCCTTGCGAAAAATGAATATTATTTCTCTGAATTCATTCCCTCGGTATTCCCCAATAATATAGACATCAGGCATATTGTTTCAGGCGGAGCAAGTTACAACACCAGAAAATTTCAGATATCTACCGGGATGAATTGGCGAACAGGCAAACCCTATACCGAGCCACAGGGAGTTAACGGTGATGAAATACTGTATTATCCTCCAAATACCTCATGGTTGGATGAGTACTTAAGAATCGATATCTCAGCAAAGTATAAAATAAAGATCAGCAATAGTGTAAGTGCTGAGTTGGGAGCTTCAATCTGGAACATGTTAAATAAACAGAACATATTAAATATTTTTTACAAACTGAATTCGGATTCTGAGATCAATGAAGTACAACAATATGCCTTAAGTTTTACTCCGAATTTTATGTTCCGGATTAATTTTTAAGACTAATATAGAGGTAAAATGCATCCCGGATCAAAACCACAAATTAATTTTCAATATTATGATGTTTAAATTAAGGAAAGTGAAAGAGATTCATAGACCAATTTCTAGTAGTCAACTTTGTTCAGGTATTATCCAGAATCTTTTTTGTCTCCTCTTCCGTACCAAGTAAAACCGCCACCCAGCCCGTATCTTTATTCGCTTCAAGCATAATTTTAATAGTCATGGTCAAAGGGACAGATAGGAACATGCCTACCGGGCCGAATATAAAGCCCCAGAACACCAGTGAAAGAAAAACCACTAAAGTAGAAAGCCCAAGTCCCTTGCCCATAACTTTCGGTTCAATGATGTTCCCAACGATCATATTGACCGCTAAATATCCAATACCTGTCCAGATCATTCCACCAACACCTAATTGTACGAGTGCCAGAAGCATGGTTGGCACTGCCGCGATGATAGAGCCTATGTTGGGAATATAATTTAGCATAAAAGCAATGGTACCCCATAGTATGGCATAGTCAACGCCGATAATGTACAGATAAATAGTAATCAGAATTCCAGTCAGAAGACTTACAATGGTTTTAATGCTGAGATAATTCCGTATACTTTGTCCAATCTTATTTAAAAATTTTAAAGAATTTCCGTGTTTTAGTTCAATTACTTTAGTTTTTAAGACAAATCCATTCATCTCTAACAAGATAAATATTGTAATCAGCATGATCATGAAAGAGTTGGACATGATCCCACCGAGTTGCCCAACCATATTTGCTGAAAAGTTCAGTATCTTTTTGGGATCAAGTATCTCGAGAAATTGATCTGATTTGATTTGTATGCCCCACTGATTAAGTTGAATCATTGAATCATTAAAAATATTTTTAAGGCTTTCTTCATATTTTGGGGCATCCTTTGCAAACTCTGACAGAGATTCCCCAATCAAACTGCCAATCAACGTAAATATTAGTAATATCCCTATCAACACTATAAAAACAGCCACCGTAAAAGGCACTTTTCTTTTAGAAAGCCAGAGTATTGGTTGTGTACAAACAATACTAATAAACAATGAAAGAAGGATGGGTATTACAATGCTTTGAGCCTGCATCAAACCAGCTAAGATTATGATGATTGCAGCACCGATTACAAAGGGGATTTTTTCTGACTTTTCATTTCTCGAATATGATTTTTTATTTGCTCCTACCTTTTAGTCTGGATTTAAATTAATTTCAATATCTGGTATTAAAAGGGAAAAAACAACCCGTTCAATTTTGTTTGGTAAAATAATAAATTAATGTTTAGCTCTTTTCTTGAGCGGATAGAATTAAATATTGATGTTCATATTAAAAGTGAATTAAATTTTAATCCTTAAATTGGTGTGAAAGAAATACAAAGCCTTTGATAGTAACAAATCAATTACCTGTAACTAAATCCTATCTAGTTAAATGACATAGCCAGAAATATGAATATTATGTAACAAAGTTAAAGTGAAATTTACTACAGTTTTATCAAATAGAAAATTTGTTGAAATAATGTCCTTTAAAATTTATTTTATATATCCAATATAGGGCGAATTAATCCAAAATTTTTAGCGATTCTTTGCGAATCAACCTAGATTTAAGCTATTTTGCTATGTAGAAAGGAAGAAGTGATTATGAAGTTTGCCCAGTCTAGTCTTTTTATAGTATTATTTATATTATTTCTGATATTTGTGGTGTACCAGATCAACCTGGATAAATCTATCCCCGAATATGAAGAGGAGCCAATAACAGAAACCCTGGATACTGTACAAATCCTGGAACCCTCACTATTATATGGATTCCCTGTGGACTCATTTACTGTAATCGAAAGTACGATCAAACGAAACCAGTTCCTTGGTGAAATATTGTCAGAATACCAGGTAAGTGATCAGCAGATTCACAATCTCTCTATTAAATCAAAAAATGTGTATGATGTCAGGAAACTGGAGGCCCGTAAAAAATATACCCTCCTTTGTAGCCGAGATTCCTTACCTCGTGCAGAATATTTCATCTATGAACCCAATCCGATAGATTTTGTTATTTACAAATTAAAAGACAGCATTGAAGTCAGTTACAATCAAAGAAAAATAGATACAGTAAACACTTCTGTTGCTGGTATAATTGAGACATCACTTTGGGTGACCATGACGGATGCGGGGGCTGATCCTATGTTGATCCATTCTTTATCTGAAGTCTTTGCCTGGCAGGTGGATTTCTATCGAATTCAAAAGGGTGATCGTTTTAAGGTTCTCTATGAGCAGTTGTATGTAGATGATGAGGAAGCGGGAATTGGCAAAATAACAGGTGCATATTTCAATCATAATGAAGAAGACTATTATGCCGTATATTTCGACCAGGGAAGTGGAATCAGCTATTTTGATGAAAAGGGACAAAGTCTTCAAAAACAGTTTTTAAAATCGCCACTTCGGTATAAGCGCATTAGTTCAAGATATACCCGGCGCAGGTATCACCCTGTATTAAAGCGGTATAAGTCGCATCTTGGTACGGATTATGCAGCCCCTACCGGTACTCCTATCAGGTCGGTGGGTGACGGCATCGTTGAAGAAGCAAGGTATTCGCAATATAATGGGAGATATGTTAAAATAAGGCATAATAGCGTTTATACTACACAATATCTCCATATGTCCAAGTTTGGAAGTGGCATAAAAGCTGGAGTAAAGGTCCAGCAAGGACAGGTTATAGGTTATGTAGGAAGTACAGGACTAGCGAATGGGCCGCATCTTTGTTTCAGGTTCTGGAAGAATGGTCAGCAGGTAGATGCACTGAATGTAAAACTGCCTCCTTCTGAACCAGTAAATGAAGATAAGAAGGAAGAATATGAGGTGGTAATGCATAGTGTCCTTCAAAAACTTGACAGTGTAACCTTTCAAAACCAGGGAGATAGTTTAACCGCATATAATATCCATTAAAATAGTCAGCCTGTTTGAGTGTTTTATTGATTAATTACCCGTATATGATATACTGATCAGCGGTATATCCACTAATAAAACTCATTAATATTGCTTATCTTTAATTATATAAAATAAGTGCCACCTTAACCTGGGATCTATCACAGTTGATCGACATTAGAAATACCCTGATCATTGATATTGAAACAGCCTCAATTGCTGAAAATTATAATGACCTTGATGACCGCTTAAAGAAACAATGGGATAGGAAGGCTGCATTTATAAAAAACGAAGAGCAGCTCCCAAATGATGAATTGTTTTTTGAAAGGGCAGGTATCTACGCTGAGTTTGGGAAGGTCATTTGCATTGCAGCAGGTTTATTTGTTAAAACAAAATCGGGAGAGATGGGTTTAAGGATCAAAGCCTTTACAGGGGAAAATGAGAGAGAAATTCTGACCCGGTTTAAAGATCTGATTAACAATAAACTTGATGGAGAAAACCTGATCTTATGTGCTCACAATGGTAAAGATTTTGATTTTCCTTATTTATGCCGGCGGTATCTGATCAATGAAATAGAAATTCCAACTGCGTTACATATAGCTGGTAAAAAACCATGGGAGATCAATCATCTCGACACTATGGAAATGTGGAAATTCGGAGATAGAAGGAATTATTCATCGCTTGACCTGCTTGCTACAATATTTGGTATTGAGTCTAGCAAAAAAGACATCGATGGCAGCATGGTAAACCGGGTATATTATAAAGATAAAAACATTGAAGAGATTGAGGCTTATTGCAAACAGGACGTGTGCGTTACGGCAAATTTGTTTCTAAAATTGAACCTCATGCCGGCAATTCCGGAAAAAAATATCACTTTTATTTAATGATGTTCCATGAATGAGATACTTTACAATAGTAAAACTGTTCTGAATATCAGGGACCTAACTGTTGATTTTATTTCAGAAAATGGAATATCGACGGCTGTTGAAAACCTCAATCTGAGCATCAGGGAAGGAGAGTCTGTAGGGATCGTTGGTGAATCCGGATCTGGTAAAACAGTGACGGCTTTATCTATATTAAAACTGTTACAATCCCCACCGGGAATCTATCGAAATGGGTCCATCTCATTTCAATCAAAACTTTTTGGAGAAGTGGATCTGTTGCAGAAATCAGAAAATGAACTTCGAAAGATCAGAGGGCATGAAATCTCAATGATCTTCCAGGAACCTATGACCTCCCTGAATCCTGTACTGACTTGTGGAGACCAGCTCGTTGAATCACTTACGCTGCATAAAGGAAAATCAGCGAAAGAAGCAAGGGCGATAGCTGTTGAAATGTTTCGTAAGGTTCAGCTCCCAAGAGCGGAGATTATTTTTGATTCTTATCCTCACAATTTATCGGGAGGGCAGAAACAACGCGTCATGATCGCTATGGCTTTAGCTTGTCAGCCACAGATCATTATTGCAGATGAACCTACTACAGCCCTGGACGTCACGGTTCAGGCCAATATTCTGAGACTTTTGAAAAACCTCAGGGAAGATCTGAATAGTTCGGTATTATTTATCACACATGACCTGGGCGTGATTGCCGAAATTGCGGACAGAATAATCGTTATGTACCAGGGTAAGGTCGTTGAGGAGGGTACAATCTGGGAAGTCTTTTCTGATCCCAAACATCCTTACACCAAAGGATTGCTTGCCTGCAGGCCCAGGCTTGATTTGAGGATGAAACGATTGCCAACTGTCTCAGATTTTATGAGCGAGGAATCACCTGTATCACAACATATTACAAGTGGAACCGATGACCTTCAAAAATCCGGTAATGAAGATCAAAAATATAATTCTGTTGGAGAGGCTATTCTTTTGAATGTAGAAAGAAAAGATGAGTTGATTGAAAGACGATTAAGTGTTATTCAAGGCGGCCCAATCTTGAAGGTTAATGAGTTGAAGAAATACTACCCAATACGGAAAGGATTATTTGGAAAGAACATCGATAAAGTAAAGGCTGTTGATGGAATTTCATTCGAGGTTTACCCCGGGGAAACTATTGGCCTTGTAGGCGAATCCGGCTGTGGCAAAACTACTTTGGGCAAGTTATTGATCCGGCTTCTTGAACCTAGCTCAGGAGAGATCATCTTTAATGGAAGGGATATCGCTACTCTAAGCCCAGGAGAATTGAGAAGCTTAAGAAAATCTATGCAGATTATTTTCCAGGATCCCTATAATTCATTAAATCCAAGACAGACGATTGGGGATGCAATTTTAGAACCCATGAAAATCCATGGAATGTTCACCCGGGCTGAAAGAAAAGACAAAGTGTTTGAGTTGCTTGTTAAGGTAGGATTAAACGAAAACGTATACAATAGATATCCACATGAGTTTTCGGGTGGTGAACGACAAAGAATATGTATTGCCCGGACTTTATCACTTGAACCGGATTTCGTTATCCTGGATGAACCTGTATCTGCATTGGATGTGTCAGTCCAGGCCCAGATATTGAACCTACTTAACCAACTAAAAAAAGATTTTGGCTTAACTTATATATTTATATCACACGACCTTTCTGTTGTCAAATTTATGTCGGATCGTTTATTCGTGATGCGGGATGGAAGATTTATAGAAATGGGATTTTCTGAGGATATATATCTCAGGCCAAGAGAGGAATATACAAAGAATCTGATAGAGTCTATCCCAAAAGGGGATCTTGAAGATATCAGGAAAAATGTACTGCGACGAAGAATTTTAAAAACAGCCAGGCTCATTAGAAATGAAATAAAAACTAAACATGACGAATAAAAAGAACAAGACATCTGATAAATCTAAGGAGAAAATTAACCTGCTTAAGCAGAAAATACTTAACCTTATAAAAGAGTACCCCTCACGCACATTCAGTGAAAAGCAGATCATCCGCACATTGAATATCAAACAGAAACATTTGAAAAACAATGTGGATAGTATCCTGCTTACATTGCTTCGGGAGGACAAGATCCAATTAACAGATGATGGGCGTTTTTGTGTTATAAAATCAGGGAATGAAATTACAGGAAAGGTAGACTATGTAAATCAAAGATTTGCATTCATAATTTCTGACGAAATTGAACAGGATGTTCTGGTCAGGACAGAGGATCTCAAAACAGCCCTTGATGATGACCTCGTCAAGGTACGTATCTTTTCCGTAAAAAAAGATGGTCGCCCACTAGGTGCTGTTACAGAGATCATTAAGCGGTACCGAATGGAGTTTGTAGGAAGGATAGAAGTACATAATAATTATGCCTTTGTTATTCCTGATTTTAAAAAGATGCACCATGATATTTTCGTCAGGGTAGAAGGCATTAAGAAAGCTAAAAACAATGACAAAGTAATAGTAAGGATCATAGACTGGAAGGAAGGAGATAAGAATCCATTAGGGGAAGTGATCAAGATTCTGGGCCCTGCGGGCAACAATGATGCTGAGATCCACTCTATCATGGCTGAATTTGGACTCCCTTTTGAATTTGATCGGTCTTTATTTGTACAATCAGAAAAAATCAGTGAGCTAATCACAGCTGATGAAATAAAAAAGAGAAAGGACTTTAGAAAAATAACCACATTTACTATTGACCCGGAAGATGCAAAAGATTTTGACGATGCCATTTCATTACAGACATTGAGTAATGGAAACTATGAAATGGGAGTACACATCGCAGATGTGACCCATTATGTTAAGACAGGATCTGAAATTGACCAGGAAGCCTACAATAGGGCCACTTCGGTATATCTCGTAGACAGAACCATTCCTATGCTGCCGGAACGATTGTCTAATGAATTATGTTCTTTGCGTCCAAGAGAAGATAAGCTGACATTTTCTGCTGTATTTGAACTTGATCAAAGTGCAAATATAAAAAAACAGTGGTTTGGCAGGACCATTATCCATTCCGATCGAAGGTTTACCTACGAGGAAGCCCAGGAAAGGTTGGATACTTATAAAGGCGACTTTTCTAAGGAATTAAATATTCTAAATGATCTGGCCAGGAAATTAAGAACTGACAGGTATAACCACGGTTCGATCAATTTTGAAACTACAGAAGTTAAATTTGAATTGAGCGAGGACGGCAAACCACTGGCCATAGTTCCTAAAGTAAGAAAGGACGCACATAAGCTAATCGAAGAATTTATGCTGTTGGCTAACAAAAAGGTGGCAGAGTTTATATGTAATCCAGCCGGCTCCAGGGGTGACCGGACATTCGTTTACCGGATCCATGATGAACCTGATATGGATAAGCTTCAGGTTTTCTCCACCTTTGCCAATAAATTCGGTCATAAACTTGAATTCAGACAAGATGGTATCGCCAAAGCCTTAAACAAGCTAATGGATGAAATAGAAGGAAAACCTGAACAGAATGTACTGGAAAATTTAGCGATCAGATCGATGGCCAAAGCTAAGTACAGCGTTAAGCAGAAAGGTCATTTCGGACTTTCTTTTGCCCATTACACACATTTTACCTCTCCAATAAGACGGTATCCTGACATGATGGTGCATCGCCTGCTTGCACATTATATGTCTGGTTTACCTTCTGTTAGTGATGAAGAATACGAAGAGAAATGTACCCACAGTTCTGAAAGGGAGAAAGTTGCTTCAGATGCGGAACGGGCTTCAATAAAGTATAAGCAGGTTGAGTATATGGTGCCCAGGATCGGGGAGGAATTTGAAGGTCTGATCAGTGGATTGACAGAATGGGGGATATTTGTGGAGATCATAACCACCAAAGTGGAAGGAATGATACGGATGTCTTCACTGTTAGATGATTATTATGAATTTGATGAAAAAAATATGAGGGTCGTTGGAAGGTATACTAAAAGAATGTATACTTTAGGCGGGAATGTTAAAGTGAAAGTTCTTAAGGCCGATGTAGACCGTCGTACTATAGATTTAGGCTTTTGTGAAAATGAATGAACAACTCAAGAAGTTAATAGCCACAATAGATAAGGATATTCGTGAACTCAACATAGGTAAAGATCCTATAAACCTTTATGAGCCGATAAAGTATATCCTTGGATTGGGGGGGAAGCGCATTAGACCCCTTTTATCTATTCTTGCTTATCAGTTATATCAAAGCGGATATGATGAAATATTAAAGCCGTCATTAGCAGTTGAAGTTTTTCATAACTTTACTCTAATGCATGATGATATTATGGACCAGGCCCCATTACGTCGTAATATGCCTACTGTTCATACAAAATGGAATGAAAACATAGCCATTCTTTCAGGCGATGTAATGCTGGTAAAGGCGTATGATCTTTTGCTAGAGGCGGAGAATTCAATAATAAAAGAGGTGATCTCGAAGTTTAACGATTGTGCAGCAGCTGTATGTGAAGGGCAGCAAATGGATATGGACTTTGAGAATGCGGATCATGTAAGTGTGGATGAATATTTAAATATGATCAAATTGAAGACCGCCGTGCTTTTAGGTTACAGCCTTGAACTTGGAGGATTGATAGGTGGGGCAAGTAAGGAAGACCGGATCAATTTAAAACAATTTGGTATAAATATGGGCATTGGATTTCAACTGATGGATGATCTATTGGACGTTTATGCTGATAAAGAAATCTTTGGCAAGCAGGTCGGAGGAGACATTATTGCCAATAAAAAGACATATTTGCTGATCAAGGCGCTTGAATTAGCACAGGGAGCAGATAAAATGGAGCTGGAAAAATGGCTCTCTCTTAAAGATTTTGACCCTGTGGAGAAAGTCGAATCAGTTACTTCCATATTTAATCATTTAAATATAGAACAACTAACCAAAGAACAAATCAACCATTATTTTAATATAGGTTTGGACATGTTTAATAAAATTAAAGTTGAAAAAGAGCGAAGGATAGATTTATTATCACTAAGTTCCTTCCTTATGAATAGAGAAAAATAGAATAATGAGTATAAGCATAGTTCTAATCGCAGTTTCTGTTATAGCCAGTCTTTACGCATGGAAGCATCCGGATAAATATAATAAATGGATGATGAATCCATATTCTGTAATTCATAAAAAAGAATATTTCAGGTTGATTACATCAGGATTTATCCATAATGGATATGTTCATTTACTCTTTAATATGATCACCTTGTATTTTTTTGGTGATGTCCTAGAGCAAATATTCCGGAATTACTATGGAGGATCGGGGA
The DNA here is from genome assembly GCA_963820995.1 of uncultured Cytophagales bacterium. Taxonomy (GTDB): domain Bacteria; phylum Bacteroidota; class Bacteroidia; order Cytophagales; family Cyclobacteriaceae; genus JAGTVG01. The sequence goes on from CAWGCL010000004.1 coordinate 596,410, forward strand.
TCTTTTATTTCCTGATATTATACTTCCTTGGAATGCTGGTTGCTGACATCCCCAGCCTCATAAAATATAAGGACATTCCAAATTATAATAGCCTTGGAGCTTCAGGGGCTGTAAGTGCCGTATTGTTTGCCAGTATTCTGTTTAACCCTACTGCCAAGATCTGTATTTTTCTGCCATTGTTATGTATTCCCGGCTTCATTTTTGGAATACTATTTCTCATCTATTCCTACTATCAGGGTAGAAAAATGTCTGACAACATCAACCATGATGCCCACTTCTATGGTGCGGTATTCGGGATTGTTTTCGGAATAATAATAGAACCTGGCGCAATAGTCAGTTTCTTTGACCAGATCCTGAATTATAAGATATTTTAGTTAATTTACCTTATTGCGCGTTAAAAATTCCGTAATAATCAAGGAAAGATGTCTCTATCTCCGTCGCCAATTCATCCTGCCCGTGTTGTTTCAACATTCGCGAAAGAAGGCTTAATATTGTCATGTGTTTCTGAACCTCATTTGAAGGGGAGGCATCCATGTTAACATAGTATTCAAGGTATCCTTTAGAACTTTCCCCTAGCTTTTGTGCTATATCCACTGCTTTTTCTGATTCACCAACCTGGAAAAGCAGTGAGGCTGTTTGTACATTGGAATAATCATACCTGAGAGATTTATTCGGCATCACTTCAAGGGATCTGTTAAGTACTTCTTGGGCCCTAACCATATCATTTTTTGCAATCAAAGCTTCAGCAAGCGTATTGAAGCTTGACCTATGATTCAGTACAAAATTCCTATAGTCCTCCGAATAATATACTTTAGGATTATCGAGTTCCCTGAAAGAAAATTTGTTCATCATGTTGTCATACATGGTCTCGGTATCGACCAGTTCATCCTGCAGATTTCCCCTGTCAATTGGAAGCAACCGGTAGGTATTTCCCTCCTGAACAACATATCTTCTGAAATCAATACCTGCATTTTGTAATGATGTATTGTTGAAATAAATAGGCCTTGTCCAGTTACCCGTTAATATCATATCCAAGATCATAAAGGTATTTTTTTCAATGCCCATTGCCTTTAAGCCTGAATACCATTTGTTCCGGGATCAAATGCTCCATATCCTTAGGTACAATGCCCAGTGATTTCACATAGGCCGTGTCAATATTCAGGTAAAGTGCTTTTGCCGGTAATGAATTATAACTACCCAGGAGCGTCGGTACCTTAATAGCCTGATGGTCCTGTTTTACCAGGTTCATATACGCTTCAAGACTTATTGCATTACCCTTAATGTTTGGATTTTCTATATATGGAAGATAATCATTCGGGCCACCCTGCCTATACAGGTTCTTATCAATAGAGAAAGGCGCCGGTTCAGATTCATAGGTCCTGCGGGTCATCTGATCTATATACCAGTCTGTATTGAAATAACTTAGTACAATCACCCTCATATCGGTCCTGAATCCTTCTACTTCCTGTGAATACCACAGTGGGAATGTATCATTATCCCCACCGGTAAAGAGTATTGCATTTGGTGCACATGAAGCAAGGAAATTCTTTGCTGAATCCACTGAAAAATACCTGTCAGATCTGTCATGGTCATCCCAGTTTTCAACAGCCATAATCAAAGGAACGATTAGCCCTAGGGCAGTTGCCACCCATGCAGCAAGTTTATGATTCTTGAGGTAACTGAATAAAAACTGTCCAATTGCGAGTACACCTAAACCTATCCATATGGCAAAAGCATAATAAGAACCGGCATAAATATAATCTCTTTCGCGTGGTTCAACAGGAGGAGAGTTCAGGTAAACCACCAGTGCCACACCAGTCAGAATAAATAGCATGGTAATTACCCCGAAAATCCGTTGGCTCCTCTTATAGTTGAAGAACATCCCAATTAAACCGAATATAAGCGGCAGCATGAAATAATTATTTCTCCCCCTGTTCTCAGCAATATCTTTGGGTACTGATTCAAAACTGTCCAATGGAGTAAGCCAGGAGGCGCCTTGTATGTCACTTTCTCTTCCGGCGAAATTCCACATGAAGTAACGCATGTACATATAGCCGATCTGGTACCGGAACATGAACATCAAATTATCCCCAAAACCGGGGATTTCATTGTTTTTCAGATTCATCCATTTTCGGTATTGGGAAACATGGTTTTCCGAATTGCTGTAAGCCCTTGGCAAAATGGTCATCCTCCTCTGGTCATATACATATTCCAGTTTACGTTCTGTAGATTTCATATTTATCCTCACCTTGCTTATAAACAGGGGCGCCTGTTTTCTGATCCACAACTTCGGCATCAAAATACTGACCATACAATAGTGGTCTTGAACCATATTGCTCTCTTTTTAAATAGGACACAAAGCTGATGATGTTCTCAGGATTGTTCTCATCAATCGGGGGATTATAATTAGACCGGATCAGAACCAAGGCATAAGAAGAATAGCCAATTAAGATGAAAGACAATGCCAGTAAGGCCATGTTAAGCAATTCTTTATTCTTCTGCTGTGAGTAGTAAATACCGTAGGCAATAGAACCTGTAAACAAAAGCATGAAAATAATGATCCCTGATTTGAATGGTAATCCAATATTATTGATGAAGAAAATTTCAAAAGAACCAGCTATCCCTGGTAAACCGGGGATGATGATATTATTAACAAGTACGATCAGGAAGAAGCTGATGGCAAGAGTAATAACAACACCTTTAGTGGTAGGCTTATACTTTTTGAAATAGTATATTAATCCAAGGGCCGGTAAGGTGACCAGGTTCAGCAGGTGAACGCCAATTGATAAACCCATCATATAAAAAATCAGAATCAACCAGCGATTTGCCTGGCTTTCATCCTCTATATGTTCCCATTTTAGAATAGCCCATACAACAAATGCTGTAAAAAAAGATGACATGGCATATACTTCAGCTTCAACAGCTGAAAACCAGAAAGAATCGGAGAAAGTATAGGCTAATGCTCCAACGATACCTGAACCGATCAGTAAGATAAGTCTGGCCATCTGAGAAAGTATTGTTTTCAATGTTTATTAATTTTCTGCCAAAGAGTGTAATTGTCCAGAATAAAAATAAAATGGTAAAGCCGCTGCTAAGTACACTCACAATATTGATCCAGTAGGCTACCTTTAAAACATCACCCATAGCGAAAAATGAGAATAGACGACCTATTAAAAGGAAAAATGGTGCTCCAGGAGGATGTGGAACCTCTAATTTATAGGATACAGAAATAAATTCCCCGCAGTCCCAATAGCTGGCGGTTGGTTCAACGGTGAGCCAATAAACAATAGTTGCAATGACAAAGACCGTCCATCCGGTTATATTATTGAATTTTTCAAATTTATTCATACGAAAAAGAATTATAGACGGCGAAGTTAGTAAATATTACCATTAGAAGGAAAACTAGAAATTAACTATATCCTGTTTTTTCTTAATGCCGTTTAATTGTAAGGCAAAAATCGATATTTTATTATATAAAACTATTCAGGATTGATATAAGATCGGAATAATTAACTTTTTTTAACAGAAGGAAGAGTTTTTACAGGTCTTCGTCTTTTTTATGATACTTTCTGGCCAGCGCATTTAGCCAACGGTAAAAGCCTATAATAAAATAAAATATCACCGTCATATATATCAGAGTACTGTAATCCTCTATCCATATTTTAAGAAAAGTGCCAGCCAGGAAATAGAACAGTGCAACGAGTAATGCTGAAATTAGCAAAAATCCAAGTTCTCTAAGAATAATGCGTTTTGTATCAGTATCCATAGATCATATTATCATTTATTAAGTGATATTAATTATCCCCAGATTATGGGCAAAAAGATATATCATTTTACCCAATTCATGGTTCATTGTAACAAATTTAATCGGTGAAAGACCAAGAACATCATTCCTGAGGGCATTTATCAGATCGATATCCATAGGCGATTGATGATCTTTAAAGGCAAATAAATTAGCCAGATAAGCGGTTTTTAAAATATTTGCCTTGACCCGTACAGTACGTGGAACATTTCTTCCAGGATGAATATGAATATGCCGGTCTTTTTCAGTGCCGATTTTCAGTATCCATATAGAATGATCAGGAAATACAATTTCCTGGTATGATTCAGGATTTTGTTTGATCCATCTAATATAGGCGGCTTTTTCAAACCGATAATTTTCTTTCAGTTCCATTATACAGAATTCTGAGATCTCAGGAATATTCATCTTTCCGGTATAGAGGTCCGTTGTAGAATTCCCAATTAACTTCATAGTCGATCTCAAAGCCTCATAATCTATTTTTTGTGGATATATTCTGATCTTATCCAGAAGAAAAGATAAATGGTGTTTCCAGAAATTAAAAAGAATTGGTTTGGGGGCGGGGGATTCCATATATTTTAAACATATGCAGAAAAACCTGGGATGTATTAATTGTTGTTAATGATAAGTCAAGGGAACTAAGATTCCATTTCAGGCATTGCCATTCACCTCTTCATAAAACTGCTGAAGGTAACTCACCATAAATTCGTGCCTTTTTTTTGCCATTTTCTTAGCTGTCTTAGTATTCAGGGCATCTTTTAACTTTAACAGCTTCTCATAAAAATGATTTATGGTAGACGAATCGCTTGATCTGTATTCTTTAACATTTTTATATTCACGTGGTTTTTGACCTGGGTCAAAGATCTTTCGTCCGCTGAATCCACCGTAGTTAAATGCTCTTGCAATACCTATTGCCCCAATTGCATCCAGTCTGTCGGCATCCTGTGCGATCTGCAATTCACAGAGATTTCTCTTTTACCTCATTATGCCCCCCTTTATACGAGATCCCTTTCACGATCTCCATCACTTGTTTTCTTGTGGTTTTATCCACACCAGTTTCTTCCAGAAAAGCAGAGGAGATCTTAATTCCTTTTGATTCATCCCCACCCTGAAATTTTGGATCAGCAATATCATGTAATAATATTCCTAAAAGAACAACATGTTTATTGGCTTTCTCCTTCTTGAGGATCATTTTAGCATTTTCCAGAACCCTTTCTATATGGTTCCAGTCATGACCTCCCTCAGCATCTCGAAGCATGTTCTTTGCAAATTTTTCAGCCTTCGACCGAAGTTGTTTCTTTTTCATTAGATCAATACTTTGATATTCATATCGGGATATTAAAAAATAAAAAAATCCCGCATTAGCGGGACTGTATATATTATATATAACAGATTACCCTCTTGTACTTGCAGCAGGAATTCTTGTCATAAGGTCTTCCATCTGGTTTCCGTCTTCCTGCCCTATGGTAAAGCAGTCCACAAAATCCTGACCCAAGGTATATTGCAAACATTCATCCAGTTTATCAGTTAATTCCCCGGCGCCAAATAATTTCATGCCTATAATACTTTTCCCTTTTTTCTTCATGTCTTTCAGAACATCTACTACCACAGGTACTTCCGCATCCATTCTTGAACCATAAGGATTGATCCTTGCCAAGTCTACCTGTACCCAATCAGTGGCAGCCGCTGCTTTAAGCGCTCCCAGGGTATGGCATGATACACCATGGGCCCTGATAATACCATCCTCTCTTGCCTGAGAAAGCCTATTCATGGCACCAGTTTTTAATTCAGGCCAATTATCCTTTGTCATATAATGCAGTAATACGATGTCAAGGTAATCTGTTCCAATTTCTTGCCTGAACCTGTCAAGGTCAGCCTGCATTTCTTCCTCAGTTGTGGCATGTGTTTTGGTAAGAATAACCACCTTTTCCCTTGGAACATATTTCAATGCTTCCTTCAGATGAGGGTGTGTGCCATACTGGTCTGCTGAATCCCAGAAAAATATCCCCTGATCATAAGCAGAATGTAATAATTCTCCCAATCCTTTAACGCCAAGTTTCCTGGTCTGATTTGATGCGCGGTTGACACCATGGGTACCTGTTCCCATTGCAAGTCTGGAGACTTCAATGCCAGTATTTCCAAGCTTGATAACATCATTTGCATTTTTCTTTTTCTCAGAAGCATAAAGTTCATGTGGAAAAGGATTCATTGCCGCTACTCCACCAGCCAGAAGAGAAGATTTGATAAATTCACGTCGATGCATACATTTCATAGTCACAGTATATTATGGTTAATAAACAATTCCCAGATTATTTGAATCTGTTAATATAATGAATAACTAGGAGATCTGAAATAATGTTTATTTAAATCTGTGAACAGGAAGCAGGAGAAAGTATTATGTCCGAAATATTAGATACTGTGTCCTTGTATTGAACATCCCCACTTAATTTTTTCCATTCCGGTGAATCCACAAATACCTTCCAGTTCTTATCTCTGTCCTCCATATTGTCGAAAACAAGCATGTAGGTTAAATTTGGCATCATTGGACCAGCCAATGTTTCCCCGAAAAAAACTGGATTTAGGCCCGTTTTTTTGAAGATATCTATTTCTCCACCTTCATTGAACATTTCAATTTTCTTCTTGGCGGCTTTTAAACTGTGGCTTTCATATATACGCACTTCATAAATCCTTCCGGCATTATCCATTTTCTGCTTTGGAACTTCTATTTCAGGCAAGTATTTGAAGTTTTTGTACAGGATCTTTTCAATCCTTATGTATTTCGGATCTGATAATTCTGTGTTCAGAAAAGATGCACCCTCGTTCCAGAAATCTGAATTGTCCATAAGTTTGTCTGAAAGACTGGCAAAAGACTCAAGGTCTTTATGCTGGATCATAACATATAATGTGGGTTTATTCATGCCGTATTTAGTTCTGAACACACCTATAGGGCCAATTCCCATATCGTTCAATGTTGGAATAGCTACATTCTTATAGAATTCTTCAACAAGATTTTTGTTATTCCCTAGTGGAAGCTGGTACTTGATCAGTTCGACATATTGCTGTTGTTCAGCTTTCCTGGTAGACTTTGCATAAGTGCTAAACGGCAAAAAAGCAGTAAATCCTGCAGTAGATAAAAAATTTCTTCTTTTCATAATGGCGTGGGTTTAATTAAAATTACTAGTTTAAATATACGATTTTGGGATTTAGAAATCTAATCATCCTATTTCTTTTGTACTGGAGTGCCAAAGTACGCCATAATTAATACGGCACCAGCTGTTCCATCCATAGTAGGTTCATTGGTAGAGTAATCCCCAATATCATCATGATAAACAACTATCTCATTTTGGAATTCAGCAAATTCATCCGGTTGAAAAAGTTCGAGCCCTTTTAGATTTTTAAATATGGAATAGTACACAGGACCATCAATCAATCCACCTGGTACTTCAATACCCGTTAAGGCCCAGGTACTTGTATGTACATCCTGAGGGTATTCCCCGTTTCTTGGAATGTTCATGAACATGGAAGTCCCCCATGGGTTATTTCCGAAAAGCCAGTCTCTTTGCAAAAGAAGAAATCCATGATATGAAAGGTCGCCAGTCATTTTTTCATAAAGAATGATCTGTGAAGCCAGTGCTGTAACCAGGTTATTACTGCACCATATAAATGGAACACCTACTTTGAAAGGAGTTTTTCCAGCTCTGATAATATTTTTTTCTATTCCTGACCTGTAATACTCAGCAACCTCCTTTTTTACAGCTTCATCTGCTACCTGGTGGAGCGCATAATGACCGATATTTATAAAAGGGTACTTTTGATAATGTGCTGCTGAATCCATGTCCATCCATGAGTGTGTTCCTGTAAGCCGGGCATAGTGAATCGCATCATCAAGGTAGTTTTTTTCCTTTAGTATACTATACAATTCTGCCGCAGCCCATTCCATATCATCTGTCCATGTATCTTCATTATATCTATATGGTGCCCCATAAGAGTTTCCCTGTTGGTACCCTTCCTGTTTTTTACCCATCCTATACAATTCAACGGCTGCTTTCAAGCATTTAAATGCATAGGTGCTGTCAATTTTTAACCAGGTCTTATAACCCAGGGCCATAGCAGCAGCTGAACGACCTGCAATATTGGCCAATCCGGTAGATTCACTCATGTATTTGTTCAAGCCTTGCGGTTTCCCATCTGCCACATAGGCAACGCGATAGCTATTAGGTCCCCATCCAAAGTCTGATTTATCTTTATCCGGTAGTTCCCAACCGCTGTGATCCCGGTCGTCGGCAATCTGGTGGATCAATACATCCGGTTCAGGATGCAGGTTATGGATCCAGTCCAATCCCCATTTGGCTTCGTCCAGTATATCTGGAATTCCGTTTGGGAAAGCCCTTCCCAGATCATCATGAGTATCTGCAAACTTGTCGGGTTCCAATTCATAACTGAGGATCATAAACGCAGTTGCAAAGCTTCCGGTAATGAGGTACTTCAACTGGTCGCCAGCATCATGCCATCCACCTGATGTGTCAATATAGGTTGAGTCCGGCTTATGACCATAGAATATCCTTCCATCATGTTGATGACAAACAATGTCAAAAAAGGGATTATATCCGCATCTTTGTTGTCTCATAAATACTAAGATATCTTCTGTATAGCCTTTAAAAGCCTCAGGCCCTATATTGAATTCTGTGGATCTTGTATCATCGGTTAGTTGTAAAGAATAATTGCCTTCCTCCTGCAGTTCTGAAAAATCAAGGTAATAATGATAATATTGTCCCCAGAGTAAAGGCTCTGCTTTTTCAATATTACCTTTGAAAACTTCTTCACCACTCTTATTAATAACAAAAAATCTGCCTTTTAATTTCTTTTCTGAGAAGGCCGTGGCAATTTTCTGATCAGCTTCCAGATATCCACATTGATTGACCCGGATGTAACTGGTCTGTGCATATAATGAATCAATACAGGCGGTTATTAATAAGAAAAGAAGGAAAAAAGAAGACTTAAATAGTTTCATTTGAATATGTTTTTAATTTTAGTTTATGATCGTGGAATAATTGTTTTGCAGGTTTATCATTTTGTCAATTCAATCCGGTTCTTTTAAGGAATGGAGAAATATCAGGATCTTTTCCCCTGAACTGCCTGTATAATTCCATAGGTTCAACCGTGCCACCTTTCGACAAGACATACTCCCTGAATTTACCAGCCAATTCAGGATTGAAGATATCTCCTGATTCTTTAAATGCGTTATACGCATCAGCATCCAGTACTTCAGCCCATAAATAACTATAATACCCTGCAGAGTACATACTTGAAAAAATATGAGCAAAATAAGGACTTTTATATCTTGGAATTATTTCATCCATCAATCCCAATCCTTTCATAACTGAATTTTCATATTGAACGGGATTAATCTTACCCTGGAACATGGTATTGTGCCATGACATGTCAAGAATTGAAGCTGCCAATCGTTCAGTCATCGAAAAGCCCTGATTGAATTTGTTAGAGTTGTCCATTTTCTCAATTAATGATTGAGGTATGGGCTCTCCCGTCTCATAATGTTTTGCATAGACCTTTAGTACTTCAGGTTCAGCAGCCCAGTTCTCCATGATCTGCGAGGGTAATTCTACAAAATCTAATGCCACTGCTGTTCCAGAGAGACTCCTATATGTGCATTTTGATAGTAATCCATGTAATGCATGACCCATTTCATGAAACATCGTGCTTACTTCATCAAAAGTTAATAAAGCAGGCTGGCCCCCGGTGGGTTTTGAAAAATTAAAAACATTAGTAATTACGGGCGTAATAAATTCTCCATCCCGAACCTGTTGTTTTCGGTAAGCTTCCATCCAGGCACCTCCAGTTTTACTCGATCTTGGATAAAAATCCATATAGAGAATGCCAATATGTGTACCGCTTTTTTCCTGTACCTCATAAGCAAATGCTTCAGGATGCGGCTTTGGAAGGTCTTCCCTTGCGATCATCTTAATGCCATATAATTGTTCCAAAACATAAAACAATCCTTGGCGTGATGCATTCAAATCAAAATAAGGCCTTAGTATTTCGTCATCCAGGTCATATTTAGATTTTCTTACTTTCTCAGCATAATACCACCAATCCCATGATGCCAATTTAAAATCCCCACCTTCTTCATCTATCATTTTCTGCATTGATTCCTTTTCACTTATAGCTACCGGCATAGTTTTTCCCCAAAGTTGCATTAACAAATCATCGACATCAGACGGTGTTTTGGCCATGTTGTTATCAAGCCTGTATCTAGCCCAGGAATTATATCCTAACAATTTTGCTTTTTCTGACCGTAACTCTATGATTTCAGCTATTACATCTTTATTATCATATTCATTATCATTGTTGCCACGGTTCATCCATGCTTTGTAGACTTTTTCCCTTAAATTACGCTTTGAAGAATACTGCAGGAAAGGAATCCAGCTTGGTTTATGCATTGTAATTACCCATTTATCGGGAAAACCAGCAGCTTCTGCTGCTTCTGAAGCACTGGCGATTATCATCTCCGGAAGCCCTTCCAGATCCTCTTTTTCTTCAATGACCAATTTCCAGTTATTATCCTCTGCTAGGAGGTTGTTGCCGAATTTTAAGGTGTTAATCGCCAGCTTTTCATTTATTTGCTTAAGTTTCTCTTTCTCTGATCTTTCTAAATTTGCCCCATTCCTGACGAATGATTTATACGTTTCTTCAAGTAACATTTCTTCTTCAGAATTTAATGAACCGGATCTGCTTTTATTGTAAACCTGTTTAACACGTTGAAACAAGATACTGTCCATCTTTACTTCATCAAAATGTGCTGAGAGAAAGGGAGCAACCTCTTTTGCAATAAGTTGAAGGGAATCGCTATTATCAGCCAATAAGGCATTATTATATACATCCAATACTCTTTGGAGTGCATATCCGCTATATTCAAGTGCTTCAATGGTGTTCTTAAAACTAGGATCTTTCTTTGAAGACCTGATGTCTTTTATTTCGTCATTGTGTTCATCAATGGCTTTTTGAATGGCTGGCAGATAATGTGAAGTCGATATTTTATCAAATGGAGGAACACCGAAAGGCGTTTCATACTCACTGAAAAATGGATTATCGTTCGGATTCTGACAAGAATATAGGATTGTCATGATTGCTATTAAAAAAGTTAATGTTCTTTTCATATTTTACTTTCTAATTGATAAAAAATTATCCTGTCATAAATTTACATAATAGGACCTGAAAAATGAGTAGCATCTCGGCATAAAAATCCTATACTTCCTTTCAATCTGTATTATTGCCTTACATTCATTCCAATCTATTGTGAAAATAGTTATCACATTCTGTTTATAAGTGATTTTTACTTACTTTTAATTTCATATAGAAACAAATATATTTTTAATGCGACGCCGACTTTTTGTAAAAAAATTTGGACAGGGAATCTCAACCACTATGATTGTTCCCGGGCTTTTTCAATCCAAGAACTCCAGGAATTCCAGCCTGGATTATCAGTATCCCATACCTGACAATCTTGAAAGCGCGAAAAATGACGAAGGTCATGTGGTAATCAGGATTGAAATTGAGGGAACTTCAGAAAACCTTAAGGATTGGGTTAAAGGAAGCTTTAAAGGAGAAAAAGTAGAATTTGTCCGTAGCAGGGCATATTTCAACCTGGGCAGTAATTTGATCGATACTGAAAAATATAAATTTAATATATCTGCTGTAAAGGGCGACAGGCATATTATATCAATATGGCTGAACCATGCTACAACATCTTCAAAAATTGTTATCAAAGCGAATAAAAAAACTTTTACCATTGACCTTAACGAGCTTTTATTAAAAAATCAATTTGAGCAGGAAAACAATACTTTTATAATACGTGCCAATTTGATGTTTCATAATGAAATTGGTGAGATTGATCCGGAAAAACTTAGCATTCCTTCCGGCATGGAAAGCTTCAGGTTTATTATAATGGCTGATCCCCAGGGAGGGGACCCCGATTATGAAGGCAATGGGAGTAAGACCAGGATCAAGATCCACAATGCCTATATTGAAGAAAGCATTGCTACTGCAAATGCCCTATCTCCTAAATCCATTTTTTCACTTATCCTTGGCGATTTTACTGATCATCAAGGGGAGGCTGAAAACTTTGAGCGTATGATTGGGTTTTATGAAAAACTTGAAAATCCAATCTTATTGGAGATCGGCAACCACGAAACCCGGTACCGGTCAGAGTTTACACCTGGATATAACATGGGGGCTTTTGAAAATTACTTTGCTGCCCAGAGAAAAATCAATGGTCTGGAAAAACTGGCTTACTGCTTTGACCTCGGGCAATGGCACTTTATTGTCTGGCCGGATCCCCTGAGAAGGAATTTCTGGGAAACACATCCACATTATTTTGATTGGCTGGAGCGTGATCTTGAAAAGAATAAAGCCAAACCAGTTTTCTTTTTCCAGCATGTACCCATGCATCCTATCGGCATTAACCCACTGGTAAGTTATGTCAATTCAGTGCATGTGAACAGATTGATGTATAATATTCTTTCAAGACATGGTAATGTGAAGTTCGTGTTTAGCGGACATGTTCATATACCTATACGGTCTTCCTTAAAGACAGCCCTTAGCTATAAAGGGATCAATTTCATCAACCTTCCACCTGCCGGATACAGACCAAGGTCTTTTGGAGAGGAGGACCTGTATGGTGGACCATGCCAGGGGATGTGCATAGTGGATGTTAACTGGTGAAATGGCAGAAGTCAGTTTCAAAACAGTAACACATGAGGTATTTGAATATCCTAAATCGTTTAATGAATACTCTAAGGAAAAAGATCCTCTATGGTTTAAGCATAAATGGGAAGTAGAGCCCAGTGAGTATCTCTTTAATGGAAATTTCAAGGATGGGCTATCCGGTTGGATGCGCAAATATGTGTACATTGAAGATGCGGATCCTTCCAATTTGTGTGAAGTTCGTAAAGCTCCCGATAAAGAAGGGAATGCCTTATATATGTTTAACAGACGAAGGGATTATGACAAGCCCGGGCAGGACAGGTTGCCACAGACACTGAATCAACTAACCCAGGTCATTAAAGTTCAGGAACAGGGTATGCCATGGATTCATTTTAAATATAAAGTTGACAATGATCATTTTAATCCTGAAAGCTGGAACGGTGGATTTTTATGGGTTGAAGGTTTCCATCAGAATCACCTCATGTTAAATCAAATCTATTCTATCGGGAAAATGCATCGTTCCATTGGAGGGAGTTATAATTACTCTGCCTTTTCAGGGTACTCTTTTTTTGATATATATGATGGTTCAATGGGATGGAGTCAGGTGAGTATAAACCTGAAACATGATTATGACCGCTTAAAGAAGAAAAGGTCATTTGCGGCCCTGCACTTAGAGAAACTGGTATTAAGTTTTGGGGTCTGGACTATCAATAAGGGATACAAACAGGAAGCTGGCTTATATTTTACTGATGTGGAAGTGGCTTTTTCAAACCATACTTCAGAAGGTCCAAGCTTGATGAATAAAAAGGAAATACAACTTTTGGATGAAGAAATGATCTGGAACCGGCCTATGAGTAATGTCGCCGGTGAACATCAATACATTCGACAGGAGGAGGTTTATCCTTATTAAGTTGAAGAAAAATGCGGATGACAATTAAAATTTATTAAATATATCGTATCAATCTCATTGTATGCTCTTGCAAATGCAACGAAATTTTATTAATATTTGAAAGTGGAAGCAAGTCGTTAACATCATACATGGTTTTCATCCGTACCTTAACGAGGTAAATCTTCATCTATCCCTTACCATATCCGGCATGTCTTTGATCAATAATGAAAAAATATCATCCCTGGAGTAATGCCCGACCACATCGAAATCCATTCTGCTTCTTACTATTTCCCCGGGTCAACTTCAACTGCTAAAAGTCCTTCTTCATTATATAGTGGTCCGGCAAGGACTTCTCCTTTTGGTGACATTATTACACTTCCGCCCGGGCTAATTATTTCATTTCATCTTTTATTTCTTCCAGCAGGGAATGCGGATAGTGATTTTTTGTGACATATTGGTTGGCACCCATTACAAAACACCTTCCTTCTACGGCTATATGTTTCAGAGCCGTCAGCCATGATTCACGGTTATCAGCCGTCGGGGCAAGATAAATTTCAATCCCTTTACTATACATGGCCATCCTTGCCAATGGCATATAATTCTCCCAGCAGATCAATCCTCCAATTTTTCCAATCGCAGCATCAATGGTAGTCAGCGTTGATCCGTCTCCTTCGCCCCAGATTATTCGCTCACTTCCGGTAGGTTTGATTTTTCTATGTTTTCCCAGGAATTTTCCACCCGCATTGAAATAAAGAAGAGTACAATATATAGTTTTACTTATCAGATCTCTTTCACTGACGCCAATGGCAAGGAAAATCTTATATTCCCTGGCAAGATCACCCAACTGTTCTGTATATTTTCCAGGGAACTTCTATGCTGTTCTCCCAATAGTCTTGCCACTGTTTTTTGCCTTCTTCTGTTCTTTTACCTACAGTAGAACCAAAATTCAATCCCCTTGGATAACCCGGGATGAATGCTTCCGGAAAAAGTACTAATTGACACTTTTCATCTGATGCTTTCTTTATCCATCTTTCAACGATTTCCAGGGATTGATCCCTTTTGAAAAGAGAAGGGGTGGCCTGAACAACTCCGATTTTAATCATAGTATTTTTAATATAGTCATTGTTATAATCCCTGACTAAAATCTTAAGTTCATAAGATAATCATAGCTATCCTGGATACATTGTATTGGTTCCGGGTGTTTATCGATTTCAACAATATAATATTCAACACCGGCTTTTTTGCTTTTAGAAAAAATTTCCGCAAAATCAATCACTCCGTATCCCGGGCAGGTGTATACCTGTTCAGGTGTATTGTCCATATCCTTAACATGTAATATTTTAAATCGGCCAGGATACTTTTTAAACAATGATACCGGATCTCCACCACCCTTAACGGCCCAGTAGAGATCTAATTCCATATCTACATATGCGGGGTCTGTGTTTTCAAGTATTGCCTCATACCCCCACTGATAACCATCAACAGGGACAAACTCCTGGTCATGATTGTGATAGGCAAATCTAATACCCATAGATGCGCATTGTTGCCCCACCTTGTTGGTTCTTTCAGCGGCCGCCAAAAAATCGTCAAGTGTTTTTCCTGGTCCTGCGTCCAGCCAGGGCCAGTAGCAGATCATATATTTTTTACCCATATCCAGGGCATCCTCAACAAGTGTTTTCAGATTCTCCTCATCCATCATTCCACTAATAGAAGTCCCACCCGCAATAGGAACCAGGTTGATTTCCTTTAGGAAAGCCTTAAAATCATCCTGTGAAGGGCCCAGATAATTCCCGATCTCAAGATATTTATATCCTATATCTGCTACTTTTTCAAAGGTTCCTCTATAATCCATATTGATCTCATTCCTAAGAACTCCAGTGATTAATCCTAATTCTTTAATCTGGCCTGTTGGTTTACATGAGATTAATGAGCTGCCACCCAGGGATATCAATGCACTTCCCAGTGCAGTTTTTTTTATGAATTCTCTCCTTGTCTGATCCATTGATAAATATTTAAAATTCAATTACTCTTTCCACATTTTATTATCAATCCCGCATTTTTATTCTGATGATGATTCTCATTATTAGAAATGCAAGATCATTTAATTTCAATTCTTTCAGAACTTATTACATAGGCAATTTCCAGGGTTTTCTATAATTGGGGATAATCAATTCATTGGCCTTCACATTATTTCCAAAGTTCCCATTAGCAGGGTCCCAATCCAGTCGTGAATTTGTACGAAGAGCAATATTGGCTGTATGTGCATATGCTGCAACAAGCCTGCCTGTTTCAACATTACAATTTGGCTCTTCTCTTGTTTTCATACATTCCAGGAAGTTCTGGACATGTGGCTCATGTGTTTCCCGGCCACTTTGTTTGGGTATTGCCGGCACCTTATATTCTCCTTCTTCTAATTCAGGAAAGAGCTCATATCCGGCCCTGTCTGCCACAATGGTTGCATCATTCCCAATGAAAGCCAGGCCATATAATCTTCCATAAGGCCCATTTTGGGTTCCTGCTGTATGTTCCCAGTTGATGGCATAATCTTTCATTTGCCAACTAACGCTCATTGTGTCAAATGTCTCATGTGCAAAGTCTGGATGCGAAAAATTACCCCCTGTTGATACCGCAGCAACCGGGAAATCTGTAATATCCTTAGCCCACAGCGCCATATCAATAAGGTGTACACCCCAATCGGTCATTAATCCTCCGCCATAATCCCAGAACATTCGCCATGAACCGTGAAACCTTGAAGCATTAAAAGTCCGTTCAGGAGCAGGGCCAAGCCACATATCAAAATCAACTCCTTCAGGGACCGGGCTGTCAGGTACAATAGGACGGCCTACACCATAATTAAAATTTGCCCATATCTGAACTTTTCTTAATTGACCTATCTTACCCGATTTTATCCGATCCATTATATCTTTCCAAAGCCTTCCACTTCTTTGTTGCTGGCCAACCTGAACAATTCTCTTATATTTTCTGGCAGCATCTACCATAACATTACATTCCCCGATGCTATTGGCCATTGGTTTTTCAACATACACGTCCTTCCCTGCCTCGCAGGCTGCGACCGTGATCAGGCAATGCCAATGATCGGGTGTGCCTACGATAACTGCATCGAGGTCCTTGTTTTCCATGAACTTTCTGAAATCTTTATATCTTTCAGGTTTCCTGCCTTGTTTCTCTTCAACTTCTATGATCCTTCTATCCAGCACATCGTCATCAATATCACAGATAGCTCCGCATTCTACATCAGGTTGGTTTAATGCATGATTTAATATGCCAAATCCCATATTTCTGGCACCTACTAGACCGACAATAATTTTATCATTTGAGGAGGTGCGATTATTTTTAGCTATCGAAAATCCTGGGACGATACCAGTTGCTCCTGCGGCAGCGAGTTTGGATGTATTGGATAAAAATGTTCTGCGGGTGGATTTCATACGTATAGTTTTAAAAATAAGATCAAAAAATACTCTATAAAAATATCAAACTCATATGGGTTTACCAAACCTGTCTTGTTAAAGAATCTGTTTGATACAAGTTAATTATTTGGAAGATAGGATTATCTTCTATTCATAATTCAGTATATCAAATTGAAATTCTGAATGTTTATCATTCTATGATCCTGATCCCCATTTTCTTCATTAGCTTGCTGGCGTTGAAACTTTCACAAATACCAGGTGTGAGTTTGTAATCGAAGAAAATTTCATCACCCTGAATTGTACTGTTAAAGCTATAGTTGCTGACATTTCTACCTTCAGTTGCTTCTCTTGCAAGGTCAATATCATGTGTTGAAATCAATCCGGAAGTGTTTTCTTCAGTCAATTGCCACACTAGAGATACAGCGCCAAGGTGCCGGTCATGTGAATTGGTTCCTTTAAGAATTTCATCCAGGAGAAAAAAGACTGGAATATTATCGGTGGTGATCTGAAGGAGTTGTCTAATTCTGCTTAGCTCAGCATAAAATGAAGATATGCTTTCCTCCAGGTTATCCTGTGTCCTCATACTGCTGAAGATCTGTGCTGGAGTAAGGCTAAAAGAATTCGCACACGCCGGACCACCTGCCAGGGCCAAAACCATATTTACCCCAACAGTGCGCAGAAAAGTACTTTTGCCTGCCATATTTGAACCGGTGATCATGCCTATACCTCCACGGCCGTTCATTGAAAAATCATTTGATATTCTGGATTTCGCTGGGATTAAGGGATGCCCCATATTTTTTGTATTCAACTTATGTTCTCCTTCTAAAATCTCAGGAAATGAGTATCCCGGATTTGCAAAAGCCATTCCGGCAAAACTTGTCAGCCCTTCGATTTCTCCCATAGCTTCAAACCAACTTTCTGTATTTCCCGGTTGCTCCATTTTCCATTTTTCAGCTTGAATAGAGTAATGAAGGTCAAGCAGGAATAGCACATTAAATAAATGATATATCTGATTGGACCGGTTATCCAGGTTCTGAAGTATTCGATTTAAGGCACCAATACGCTGGGATACTTTTGGTATATTTTTAAGATATACTGATTGTAATATTTTAAGCTTTTTTGATTTAAAATCCTTCTTTTCAACTAAAATTATCAATGCTTCCAGACCTTGGAGCGATTTAATGGCTACGGTGGTATTTTCATGAATATTCTTGACCCTATCAAGTATGGTTATAAGTATCACACTGTTCAAAACAATACCCAGGAAGATCCAATGATAGCTTAGGACAGATATTATGACCAGAAAAATAATTAATGTCATTAAAACAGGACCCAGATACCTGGCTATATTATAAAAAACGATTTCTGAGATTACCTGTGGGGATTTCAGCCATTTAAGAAAATTGCTTATATCCGATTTATTTTCATAATGAAGTCCTGTTGCCTGAAATTTCTGGATCCAATCTATATTTCCTGATAATTCCTTTATGCTTTCCTGTCTTAATAGTATCTCTTCATGGCTTGCCTTGGTAGATAACCAATCAGCCATTGTTTTACGGCCCCAAAATGTAGTGCATCTATTGATCAGTTGAAAAAGGGAGTTCTTTCCAAAAATGTCCAGATCATTATGGTAGGGGTGTTCAGTGTTGGCAAACTCAAGCCCCGGATCAAATCCATCTAATGAGCCCTTAGCTCTTAAAAGTTCATCGGAATTGATCCTGGAAAGGAATCTATTGTGGTTCGCCAGGTATTGTGTATTATTAAACAACTTTACCAGTATGACAAACGCCAGAATAAACAATACGGTCGATGTTATTACCCCAAATAAATTCGAATAATTCGCAGAGATAGTTACGATTATCAGGAATGTGATAAATGTGAGCACCCGCAAGAAGGAGAGGGATTTCAATTTATCCTTTAAATTCAAATATTTTGAATAATAACTATCACTTCTTGAATTGAAAAATGCCGACTTTGAATCCATAACAGTTTAATCTTTCTAAAAGTTCTCAGCGAGGGATTAATAATTATTTTAAAAGGGTATACGTAATAAAGGATGCAAAGTACGCCAGGGTAGACAAATATAAGAGTTGGAGTAGTGGCCATTTCCAGGCCTTTGTCTCACGCAAAACGATGGCCAGAGTACTCATGCATTGCATTGCAAAGGCATAGAAGATGATCAAAGAAAATGCAACAGCCGTTGTATAGCGTGGCCCTCCGGTTTCTGGATTAATTTCGTTTTGCATTTTTCTACGAATAGTGGTTTCGGCATCGGCCTGCTCAATGGAATATATTGTTGCCATAGTTCCTACGAATACTTCCCTGGCTGCAAAAGAAGTAATCAGGGCAATCCCTATCTTCCAGTCAAAACCAATAGGTTTAATAACTGGCTCAATGGCTTTTCCAAATACACCTGCATAACTGTTTTCTAATTTATACGAAGCGATTTTTGTGTTAAGTTGTTTTTCTGTCAAATTTTGGCCTGCATATTTTTCCGAGATGGTTTTTTCAGCATGTTTTATTTTGTCTGAAGGGCCGTAGCTTGCCAGCACCCACAAAACAATTGAAATTGCCAGAATAATACGGCCTGCCTCCCAGACAAAGGTCCTGGTCTTCTCATATATTGTAATTAATACATTATTGAATCTGGGCCATTTATACAATGGAAGTTCCATTATTAAAAAGCTCTTTCCTTTTCGAACTACAAATTGCCGGATTACGAGTGCGGAAAGTACTGCTACCACGAATCCCAGCAGATATAAAGCCATAAGAGTCAGGCCTTGAAGGTTAAAAATACCCAATATCCTGACTTCCGGAACCGCCATGGCAATCAATATAGTAAACACCGGAAGTCGTGCGGAACAACTTACCAGGGGAATCACAAAGATGGTTATCAGGCGATCCTTCCAGTTGTCTATTGAACGTGTTGCCATAATAGCTGGAATTGCACAGGCCATACCTGAGATCAGTGGCACTACACTTCTTCCGTTCAGGCCGAACTGCCGCATGATTTTATCCATAAGAAATACCACGCGTGCCATATATCCGGTTTCTTCCAATATGGCAATAAAGAGGAATAGAAGCATGATCTGGGGTACAAACATTAAGATGCCCCCAATACCTGGCAAAATGCCATCTGTGATCAATGAGAAAAAAGGACCATCAGGGAATTTGCTTTTTAATGTTAAACTGAGATTGCTGATAGACGTATCAATAAAATCCATCGGATATTCAGCCCAGGCGAAAATGGACTGAAAAATTCCCATAAGAATAGCCATGAAGATCAAATATCCCCATATCTTATGCGTCAATATGCTATCAATCTTGTCTGTAAAATGATATTGATGTCCATCTAATTTTATCTTAAATGATCCATCAAGTAATTCATTAATAATAGAATAACGATCTATGGTCTCTTTTGCCTGCGCGGAATTAATATCAAAGGCATATTTTTCAATCAGGCTTTCAATAAGTTCCTTTTGAGCAGCTGTTAACTGATGGACATGTTTATATTGATGAATAATCAAATAGGCCTGATAATCATTTTCGAGCTTGAATTCACTTTTAATTTCTGAAATCAACTGTGGTGCAAAATCCTTTACTTCATAAAAAGGCTTGGGCTGTGTCCCGGAAGTAATAGATGATAGTGCCTCCTTAATTTTATCCACACCCTCCCCTGACCTTGCATTAATTCCAAATATTGGAACATTAATGGTTTTCTCGATTTTTTTCAGGTCAATTATGATACCCGATCGGTCAGCCACATCCATCATGTTGAGTGCCAGTATCATTGGAATGCCCATATCATGGATCTGCGTGAAAAGCAATAGATTTCTTTTCAGATTAACCGCATCAACTATTGCAATAACAACATCGGGCTTAGTTATGGGATTCAGGTCATAAACGGTTTCAAATACCACACGTTCATCATCAGATCTTGGATATATACTGTATGTGCCGGGAAGGTCAATGATGTTGGCCTTTTTCCCTTCTTTTAAAGAACAGACTCCGGTTTTTTTATCAACCGTTATGCCGGGATAATTTCCTATTTTCTGCTTAAGGCCGGTCAGCTGATTGAACAGGGAGGTTTTCCCGGAATTGGGA
Source organism: uncultured Cytophagales bacterium (assembly GCA_963820995.1). Taxonomy (GTDB): domain Bacteria; phylum Bacteroidota; class Bacteroidia; order Cytophagales; family Cyclobacteriaceae; genus JAGTVG01. The sequence goes on from CAWGCL010000004.1 coordinate 617,351, forward strand.
TTTCCAATTAAAGTAACTTTAATATATTTTTTCTTCGCCATAAAAAATTACTGTAATAAAATCATAGCAGCTTCATCGAGGCGTATAGACACATTATAACCTGAGACCCTGATTGATAAAGGATCACCTAAAGGGGCCTTGAAATTCAATTTTATCATTGAGCCAGGGAGGAAACCCATTTCAAGCAGTTTTAAGGTTAGGGAACTGTTCTGAAATCCACTGATAATCCCGGACTCGCCCACCTTAAGATCAGCCACTGTTTTCCCCATCCTTATGTTTATTTAGATTGATTAAAAAGAGGCCAAAATTACTTCCAATAATAATTTAAAGCAACTTATGGCATTTAAACTTTATAAATAATCAATATTTACTTAATTGAAGTATATTGGTCTTTAAGTAATCCGGATTTTAGAGAAAAAATTATATTTTAACAACGCAATTGGAATCCCTTGAATTTAAAGTATTTCGATCTTCTGCTGGTTCGGGCAAAACCTATCAATTGGCACTTGAATTCTTAAAGATCGCACTTCAGAAACCGGATTATTACAATAGGATCCTTGCAGTAACCTTCACCAATAAAGCTACCAATGAGATGAAGGCCAGGATCATCGAATTTTTATTTGACCTGGCGAATGATAAAGCCGATGAATCCCTCATAAATACTCTGAATGAATCATTGAACTTAAGCAAAATTCAGTTGATGGAAAGAGCCAAACTTACCTTAGAAATGCTTCTTCATGCATATTCAAACTTCTCGGTGAGTACCATCGATAGTTTTTTTCAAAGGGTGATAAGCGCTTTTTCAAGAGACCTCGGTATTCAGGGCGGATATGATCTTGAGTTTGACCTGGACAAAGTAAAGGATGCAATCACTGACCGGATTTTTATAAAGCTTGACCAAAATCCTGAACTTAAAATGTGGTTGTTGCGGTTTGCCCTCAGTAAGATCGAAGCGAATAAATCGTGGGATATAAGGAACGATATCCGGCAATTGTCCGGCCAGATCTTTTATGAGAGTTTCAGCAATCATTATAAAATATTAAGTGATAAGATATCTGATACTTCTCAGATGTCAGACATGCTTCTTGACATAAAAGAAGAAAGAAAAAAAATCAAGTCAAATATTATAGAATATGGTCGTGATGGGCTGGAGAAGATGAAGGAATATGAGCTTGAAATATCTGATTTTCTTCAGGGGGAAAGAGGCCCGGCCGGATTTTTTTCTAAAATGGCTGGTGGAACGCAGAATATTAATTTATCGAGTTCTTATTTAAAAAATGCATTAGATAAACTGGAAGCGTGGTTTTCGAAAAGCTCGAAAAAACAAGAGGTAATCACTAATGCGCTTCAGGATGGTTTATTAGAACATTATAAAGAGGCATATAATTTTTATTCCCTTGAGATTATTAAAGATAATACCTATATTGAAGTTCAGAAGTATTTTTTTTACCTGGGGATCCTAAAGAACCTTATTGAGGGTGTAAAGGAATATCGTATTCTTAACGATGTAGTGCTCATATCCGATCTTACCCATCTTCTAAATACAGTTATTGGGGATAATGATGCCCCATTTATTTATGAAAAAGTTGGTAGTTTCTATAGGCATTTTCTGATTGATGAGTTTCAGGACACCAGCCGTTTTCAGTGGGATAACTTCCTCCCTTTGGTATTGAACAGCCTGTCTATGGGGCATATGAACATGATCGTGGGAGATGTTAAACAGTCAATATACAGATGGCGTGGGGGTGATTGGGAGGTCCTGCAAAGTCAGGTTGAACATGATGTCAGACAGTTTCCAATAAAAATTGAACCATTATCTAAAAATTGGAGAAGTCTTAAAAATATTGTATCGTTCAACAATTCTCTTTTCAAATCCATTCCCCCGATACTCACCTCTAAATTCCTGGGGGAGGTAGAAAAAATATCTGAACCTGGTATAAGAGAAAGTGTCTTAAATTTCGCCGATCGCTTTGATGAAGCATATTCTGATGTTCATCAGGATCTTCCAAAAGAGAAAACCTATACTGAAAATGGATTGGTTGAGATTCAATTTATCCCTAATTCCGAAGACCCGGATAAAAAATCATTTTGGAAAGAGGGCGTTCTCATTAAATCAGTTGAAATCATTAAACAATTGCAGGATAATGGATATCAACCTAAGGATATTGCTGTTCTTGTTCGGACCAAGGAGGAGGGTAAAAAAGTAGCCAACTATTTATTGGATCAAAAAAGGAATGATGAACAGGATAAAAGATACAGCTTTGAAGTAATTTCCTCAGAATCCTTATTCTTGAAATCCTCCCCGGCGATTAATGTCGTAATTTATTTTATACAACTTGTCATTGATCAAACGGATGTTATAGCCTGGGCGAACTATTATTATTGGCTTTCTATTCTAAAATCCGGCGAAGCTGATGTTGATTTTGGCGAGATTTTCCAAAAATCAAAAGACAACAATTTTCAAAAAGAGTTAAATTCCAAATTATTAAACATACAGGATCGAATTGATTTTGAAAGGTATAGGTCAGTACCAATTGTGGATCTAATTGAAGAGGTGATTATTTTACTTCAATTAACTGACCACCATGAAGAAAAAGCATATTTACTTGGATTGCAAAACGTTGTGCTGGAATATCTTGTAAAAAACAACAATGATCTGCATTCATTTATCAAGTGGTGGTTTGAGGAAGGCGAAAACAAATCTATTAAGCCCTCACTGGAACAGAATTCTATATTAATTCTTACAATACACCAATCAAAAGGGCTTCAGTTTAAAAATGTATTAATTCCATTTTGTAGCTGGGGTATTGACCATTCATCGCGGAATGATAATTTAATATGGGCTTCTTCCAATCTGCCTGTCCTTAATCGGATTCCGATCTATCCTTTGCGATATTCATCTCAACTTGCGGATTCCGATTTCGCCAATTCATACTTCAATGAAAAATCACTTGCCTATATGGACAATCTTAATCTTTTATACGTTGCCCTTACAAGGGCCGAAAATGGATTGTTCGTGTTTGCAGAATTACCGAAAAAGGCTGATAATATTCAATCTGTAGGAGATTTGATCTATCATCTATTTAATAATAAAGGATTTCGGAATCACAAAACCGATAAGCGTGATGATCTGGATTTCATAAATTTCTGGAATGATGAGGAAAATACCTTTAGATTAGGAAATATGCCAGTACCTGGAACCGGTGAAAAACGACAGTCATTATTTGTGTTGAATGAATTTGAAACTGGTAGCTGGTACAATATGATAAGTATCAAGCGGCAGGCAGATATTTTATCGACTGATGATATAGGGGCGACAGGTGAAAAAATAAATTACGGCATTCTTTTACACAATATTTTGTCGATGATCCATAGTAAAGATCAGGTTGATCATATTTTAGTCTCCCAAGCCGGATCTGGTAATATTGGACAGAAAGATATTGGCAAACTGTCAGGAATGCTTGAAAGGCTATGGTTAAATGATAAAATTAGTAACTGGTTCTCCGGAGACTGGGAAATAAAAACAGAGGTGCCAGTTCTTCCTGAAAAGGGAAATGTCCGGAGGATGGACCGGGTAATGATCAAGAATGATTTAGCCATAGTTGTTGATTATAAAACTGGCGAAAAAAGAAGTTCCGATATTAATCAGGTTAAAAATTATAAGAATATTTTACGACGGATGGGATATAAGATGATTGAAGGCTATGTTTTATATATAAATAATGGAGAACTAGTTGAAGTATAACCATATGTCCGGATACAGTTCCTTTATAGATGAAATAGCGGAAAAACTTCTGAAAGATTATTCGGATAACCTGGAAGATCTAACGATAATCTTTCCAAATCGCCGTGCAGGATTATTTTTCACGAAAGCCCTTGCAAATAAGATCAGCAATCCGATCTGGTCACCGGCGATCATTAGTTTTGAAGATTTCGTTTATTCAATGATGGATAGTACGCCTGATGATAATCTGTCCTTGCTGCTAGACCTGCATGATGTCTTTAAAAGAATTTCAGGCTTTGATGAAACCTTCGACAAATTTTATTTCTGGGGTGATATGTTGTTGAAGGATTTCAATGAAATTGACAAAAACCTTGTCAAGGCCAAAAGCATGTTCATTACTATAAAAAACCTGAAAGAAATAGATGTTGAATTTGCTTTTTTATCTGATTCTGAAATGGATGCCCTTGAGAGTTTCTGGGGGAGTGCCCTAAGCGATAAAAACAGACATAAAAAATCTTTTATCAAGTTCTGGTCTAATTTATACCCTATATATAGTGCTTTTCAGGAAATCTTGAAAAAACAGGGAAAGGCTTATTCTGGGATGATCTACAGGGCGCTTTGCAGCAAGATCAGGAATGGAAAATTTAAATGGGGAAAAGGGAAAGTAATATTTGCAGGATTCAATGCCTTGACACCCAGCGAAGAGCTAATAATTAAATGGTTTATTGAATCTTCAAAAGGTGATATTTTCTGGGATCTGGATTCCTATTATTTCAATAAGCCTGGTCATGAGGCAGGTTTGTTTTTAAGGCAGTATTATAAGGATAAAGTATTTGGCAAAACTTTTCCTGCCAGGATACCAGATCACTTTAAGGAAGTAAAAAAAGAAATACAAACTATAGCCTCATCCCAATATTCCGGACAAACTAAAATTGCCGGTAATATTCTCCAGGACCTGATAAAAGACCAGGGTGTAGTAGGTATGGATGACACTGTTGTTGTATTTCCTGATGAGTCCCTCTTGTCACAGGTTTTATATAGTTTGCCTGCCAGTCTTAAAAAAGTAAATGTAACCATGGGATATCCATTGGCTAACTCAGCCTTTTTCAGCCTGATAGATAAACTACTGGAATTACAGGAAAACCAGAGAACAGGGAAGGGCCTTCACTGGTTTAATTACAAACAGGTTTTGAGTATTTTAAACCATCATTTTATCATTGGTTTAGTTAAAGATAAAGTAGAGGAATTGATCAATTTGATAGAACGGAAAAACATGATCTACGTTCCTTCAGAACTGTTCCAGGATGATAAATTTCTGTCTGCTGTTTTCAATCCAAGTACCTCTTCGGATTTGTTTGGATACATCGTTGGGATCATAATCCAGATAAGGAGATCGTTCGATTCATTTGATGATGAGAAATTCTTTTTTGAAAAGGAGTTTTCAATTGTTTTTTACAAACTTCTAGAACGACTGAAAGATATTTTCAATGAAAGAAAAGCAAGTATTTCTCCAACTATTCTTAGACGGATCATTAAATATTATTCACAATTGGAAAAGATCCCATTTTCCGGAGAACCTCTTGAGGGTTTGCAGATGATGGGCTTATTGGAAACCAGAAATCTGGATTTTAAAAATGTGATCATTTTGTGTGCCAATGAAGGGCAGTTGCCAAAAACAGGTTCTTTAAGTTCATTTATTCCTTATAATATCAGAAAAGCTTTTGGGTTGCCCAATCCGGATACACAAGATGCTATTTACTCATATCTTTTCTACCGGCTGCTTCAAAGGTCTACCAATGTATTTTTGATTTATAATACGGAAGAATCATACACACGACAATCTGAACCAAGCCGTTATGTATATCAGCTGAAATTGGAATCAGGATATGACATTCATCAATATTCCATGGCACTCGAAGTATCTGTTACTGAAATCAAGCCTATCATCATCAATAAGGATGCTTTCGTAATTGATCAACTTGCCAGGTTTTATACGGATAATAAGTACAAATTCTCACCTTCCTCTTTAAATGTATATTTATCCTGTCCTTTGAGTTTTTATTATAAGAACGTACTTGATATTTCTGAAGAAGATGAGGTTTCTGAGGATTTGGATGCAGCCAAATTTGGAAATATCCTTCACCGAACTATGGAAGATCTTTACAAACCTTTTGTTGGCGGAGTCATAAATAAAGATTCGTTTAAAGATATTCGTAAAGGGCTTAATAACTCAATCAAAAGATCTTTCGCCCGATACTACGGGCAGGAATATTCGACAGATTTTCATTTAGAGGGAAAGAATGTTCTTGATTTAGAAATCATTAAAAACTATGTTTTGAAAATCCTGGAGAAGGATGAAATTGCAAGCCCGTTTGAAATTATTGGGATTGAGCAAAAGTATTCTTACGACTTACCCATAAATTTATTTGGTCAACGGGAAAAGGTTGGATTGAAGGGGATCATCGACAGGATTGACAGAAGAAATGGAATAATCCGGATCATGGATTATAAAACCGGAAAAGATGAATCTTCATTTAAGGATATCCCGGGATTGTTTGACAGCAATGATGATAAAAGGAATAAAGCCATATTTCAAACCTTCTTTTATGCATTGTTATTTATAAAAAACAATCCGCTGTATGCTGATGGTCCTATAATTTCAGGTTTATACAACGTAAAAGAGCTATATAATCCAGATTTTGATCCGAGAATCAAGTTGAAAATGAATCGAAAGTCCTCCTGTATAGATGATATTTTGCCCTTCATGGATGAATATGAATCATATTTGTCTAGGTTGATTACTGAAATATACGATCCTTCTATGCCTTTCAAACATAGGGAAGACCTGGACAAGTGTTTCTTCTGCCAGAATCTGGGAATGCCTTCTGATATTAATAAATAAAGGGATCAGACCTGTCGGTATAACAGAGAAAGGAAAGCGAATTAAAATGACCTGGGTTCTTGACTTTTAGTCAAGTAAGGCTGTACGTAGATAATTATTCAGGGGCAGCATGGCTTTAAAAACTTTGGTGGCATAGCCCGGAAATTCAGGTTTTATCAGGTCCGCATCTTTTACGCGGTGAACTATGATGTAATATTTCAGTTTCAGCAACTCTATATTGGGATGATCAGGATCATATCCCTTTGGGGCTTTTTTCAATCTATCTCCCTCGAAAGATCCAAAGAATTTCTTAAAATCTTTGCTGTTCATAAAATCTATTAATCCACCCGGATTATAGTCGATCTCCTGTCGGATCTTTTTAAGGATATCAGAAGGCGGCATGTATACACCTCCAGCTAGCATGGATTGTCCGGGTTGGATGTGGATATAGTATCCTCCATCCATTCCTTTTCGTCCATCTTTGTTGATAAACCCTCCCATATTTTCTTTATAGGGCCGTTTGTCTTTACTGAACCGGACATCTCTATGTATTCGGAAAATGCATTTCTTGGGATCAGCACCAATGATGTGAGGGTCAAATGCTGCTATATTATCAATAAGTGATGAAATAATATCCTCAAATTCCTTTTTCGAACTTAAATATTGTGATTTATTGGCCTCCATCCATTCTCTGGTATTGTTTTCATGCAGGCCTTTCAGAAATGATAAAATTTCTTTCATGATGATCGGATTTTTTGAGCGATAACTTCCAGGGCCATACCTCGAGACCCTTTAATCAGAATAAGACTATCTTCGAAAATACAACTTTCAAAATAATTTTCCAGTTCTGATCTGGTCTTAAAATATTGAGCGTCCTTATTAGCTTCATATGCATATTGCATTCTTTCCCCGCAAAGGATTACTTTATTAAAATTTCCAGAAGCTGTTATTTCACCTATTTTTCTATGTTCCACTTTAGTCAGATCGCCAAGTTCAAACATGTCCCCAAGAATAAGCACCTTATTATTGCTTTCCATATTTGATAGATTTTCTATGGCTGCCTGCATTGAATCCGGATTGGCGTTATACGCATCGAGAATAATCGTATTTGTACCATTTGATAAAACCTGGGAACGGTTATTTTCCGGGATATATTGGGATACGGCTTCAGAAGCTTTTTCAGCTTCTACTCCAAAATACTTCCCAATACAGAGTGCAGCAGCGACATTCGTGAAATTATATCTGCCTATTAAATGGGTTTTCAGAATGTTTTTTTCTTCATTTTCTATGGTTACCCATGGATTGGCCTCAAGCAATCTGCAATGGTAGTAATCATCAGATCCTGGAAATAAAATAGGTTTTTCAAAACGTTTCGACATATTCATAAGGATCGCATCCCCAGAGTTGATGAAGACAGTCCCGCGGTGTTTTATAAGCCAATTGTAAAGCTCACTTTTCCCTCTTAGAACACCTTCAAAATTGCCGAAGCCTTCTGTATGGGCTTTTCCAATATTTGTTATTATACCATGTGTAGGTTCAGCGATATGGCACAATTCATTAATATCCCCAAGTTTGTTAGCCCCCATCTCAATGATGGCGATCTCAATATCTTTTTCCAGAGAAAGTATCGTTAAAGGAACCCCGATATGATTATTTAAATTTCCTTGAGTAGCCTGGCACTTATATTTCACTGAGAGTACAGTTTTGATCAATTCCTTTGTTGTGGTTTTGCCGTTGCTACCCGTAATGCCAAGGATAGGAATTTTTAATTTTTGCCGATGATAATTGGCAAGCTCCTGCAAAGTATGAAGTGCATTATCTACTAATATTGTTTTTGATGAAGTGGCAAATTTTTTTTCGTCAACAACTGCAAAGGAAGCGCCGGCTGAAAGTGCTTTTTGAGCAAATTCATTCGCATTAAAATTAGGCCCTTTGAGTGCAAAAAAGATATTTCCCGGTTCAATTTTTCGGGTATCAGTAGAAATGCCTGTACTGGAAACAAAGCTTTTATATAGGTCCTGAATCATTTAGTTAGAATAATTGAAATAATTTTCGAATATAGAAAGTAACTTTATATTTACATTGGAATATAAGAACTTTTAAAGATAAGGAGTTAGATAAGCAGATTATGTGTAAAAAAGTTTTTATTTGGTGGATCCTGATAACCACTTTCTTCAGCTATGAAGTCTCATCACAAGTGACCTTGACCTATGATAATTCCATTCCTGTTTCCATTGACGATAACCAATTACCTGACCCATGGGCTGGTGGAATAAATGCAGCGCAATATGGCAGGTTGGACCTTAATGGGGATGGATTAAATGACCTGGTCTTATATGACCGTTCATCAAATCTTGTAAATACCTTTATAAATACTTCCGGGGAATTCATCTATAATCCGGATTACCGAATATACCTGCCCGAAGACCTTCAGGGATGGATACTATTCAAAGATTATAATTGTGATGGCAAGAAAGACTTATTTTCAAACTCAAACTTTGGTATGAAAGTGTATCAAAACATTACAGCAAGTGGTTCCGAACCCGATTGGGAATTAGTGGCGGATCCCGTCCTGACCCTGGGATCATCAGGTATGATCAATTTACAGGTAAATATAACCGATGTTCCTGCAATAGATGATGTGGATGGCGATGGGGATCTGGATGTTCTTGTATATAATTATGCGATAGGTGGTTTTATCAGATACCATAAGAATATGAGTGTTGAGAGATCGGGCTCATGCGGATTACTTGATTTTGAACTTGTTTCCCGTAACTGGGGTTTTTTTGAAGAATGTGATTGCCATGTATATGCCTTTGAAGAATTTGGAGAGACATGTGGTGATTTAGCCCAGGCAAGGGTAATGCACCCTGGAGGGAAGAGCCTTCTGCTAATCGATATGGACAATGACGGTGACAAAGACTTTTTGGGAGGGCATGAGCAATGTGATGAGTTTTATTTCCTGGAAAATAAAGGCACAGCAGAAGAAGCAAGGATGAACGAATTTTCTGAGGATTTTCCCAGTCCGGAGAACCCTGCTAACTTTCCCATCTTCCCGGCAGGCTTTTTTGATGATTTTGATGACGATGGGATTAATGACCTTATAGTTTCCCCAAATACAGAATACAATCCGGATAAAACCATTAATTATGGAAGGTCAAGCTGGTATTATAAGAACAATGGGACAAATGAACTACCTCAGTTCGATTTTGTTACAGGTACTTTTCTTCAATCTGGTATGATCGATCTAGGTGAGAATAGTGTTCCGGTGCTTGTGGATGAAGATGGCGATGGTGACCTTGACCTCCTTGTCGGAAGTAATGGATATGCTTCGGGAAGCCAATTTTACGGGTACTTGTCGCTGTTTAGGAATACGGGAAGCAATACCAACCCAATTTATTCCCTGGCCGATAAAGATTACCATGGTCTCGGCGAAGTGAATCAATATGATATGATGCCTATGGTTGCAGACCTGAATCATGATGGATTTCTGGATCTTGTGGTTGTTTCTACTAAACCTGATACTAAATCGGTGGAAACAAGATGGTATAAGAGTATGGGCGGGGATGATTCAGGACTTAATTTAAATGCAAGCTTCGAAATTCTGGAAATTGATTTGAAGATTAATGACACACCCTATTTCACAGATGTTAATGAGGATGGATTAATAGATATGCTTATAGGTAAATCAACCGGCCGGCTCGAATATTATACCAATAATGGTTCTGATTCTGATCCGTTTTTTATTTTGGAAGATCCTGCTTTTTTGGATATTGATGATAGTTTTATCGAATTCAGAAGAAATCTCGTACCCTTTGTAAATGACATTAATCTGGATGGACTGGACGATCTGTTAACTACGGATTATACGGGTGAACTAACGGTTTATTTAGATTACAAATATGAGCCAGAGAAAATAAGGAGAATCATATACAATGATCTCTTAAATGATTCTGATACATCTGTTTTTGGTTATCATACCTGGATGACCGGTGGGCTGATTTCCGGATTAGAAAACCAGATCTTGATATTCGGTAATACACAAGGGGGATTGTCAGTCTATAAAAATATTGCTGACAATACACGGGAAGAAACAGATGATGTCGTTCTGGAAATATATCCAAATCCATTATTAAATTCGAATACACTTAAGATCCGTTCAAACATCAGTGGAAACCTGATGATATTCAATAACCTTGGACAGATAATTGAAGGTCCAATAGAAGTAAAAGCAAATCGTACGCTTAACCTGGATATCGGATATATGCCTCAAGGGATGTATATATTTAAGATATTGGATCAGGACGGAAGGTCTGACGAACAGCGTTTCGTCAGATACTAGCTTCTTAAATTTTAATCCGGTTCAAGAAAATCCTGCAAAATCTTGCAAAAGATGATTCTTTATATGAAATTAAATATATGAAGAAACGGAATAATATTCTGCCATTTCAATTTTTTGTAACATAACATTATAAACTTCAAAAGCCATGACAGCAAAAATGAATCCAGTTGAGATGCCTGATTGGAAAATAGCCCAGGCAGCTGAAAAGCGAATGAAGAAGATCTATGAACTACGTGATGAATTGGGATTATATCAATCAGAAGTATTGCCCTATGGGCATTATGTTGGAAAACTGGATTATCAAATCATCCTTGAGCGATTAAAGGGAGAATCGCTGGGGAAGTATGTAGATGTTACAGCCATTACACCCACGCCCCTTGGGGAAGGGAAATCGACAACGACAATTGGATTACTTGAAGGCTTAAATAAGATTGGTAAAAAACCTATAGGTGCCATACGTCAGCCCAGTGGGGGGCCAACTTTCAATATTAAAGGTTCTGCAGCTGGTGGCGGATTGGCGCAATGTGTTCCGCTTACAGATTTCAGCCTGGGACTTACCGGTGACATAGATGCGATCACAAATGCCCACAACTTGGCGATGGTAGCCTTGACCAGCAGGATCCAACATGAATTTAATTATACAGATAAGGTTCTGGAAAGTAAAAAACTCAAACGCCTCGACATTGATCCAAGAAATATTTCTATTGGCTGGGCTATGGATTTCAGTGCCCAGTCCCTCAGAGAAATAATTATTGGAATTGGTGGCAAAATGGATGGTTTTATGATGAAATGCGGATTCCAGATTAGCGTTTCCTCTGAGATCATGGCCATACTTGCTATTTCAGTAGATCTGAAAGATTTTAGAGAGCGGATCGGAAAAATGATTGTGGCTTATGATAAATCAGGAAATCCAATAACCACCAGTGACCTGGAGGTTGATGGTGCCATGACAGCTCTTCTTTCTAAAGTGATTTATCCAAATCTGATCCAGACATTGGAAGGCCAACCTGTGCTGGTTCACGCAGGCCCCTTTGCCAATATTGCCCTCGGTCAGTCTTCTATAATTGCTGATTTTATAGGGTTAAAACTTGGCGAATACCATGTAACCGAAAGCGGATTTGGATCCGATATCGGATTTGAAAAATTCTGGAACCTGAAGTGTAGATACAGCCACCTTGAGCCGGATTGCTCGGTACTTGTCACTACCGTCAGAGGCCTGAAGATGCACGGAGGAGGGCCCAGGGTTGTTCCAGGAAGGCCTATTGATAGATCCTATACCGAGAAGAACACCAAACTGGTGAGGAAAGGACTTGACAACCTTTATGCACATATTGAAATAATCCGAAAAAGCGGTATCCAACCGGTGGTATGTATCAATTACTTTCACACCGACGATCCGGCTGAGATCAAAATCATTAAAGATGCCTGCGATGAAGTAGGCGTAAGGTGTGCTACCTCAAAGCATTGGCTGGACGGGGGAGATGGGGCTATTGAACTGGCTGAGGCCGTAGTAGATGCCTGTGAGGATAAAAAGAGATTTAAATTCCTCTATGATGATAACATATCACTTAACAGCAAGATCGAACTTATAGCCAAAGAAATTTATGGGGCAAATGGTGTAAAATATACTGACAAAGCCCAGGATAAACTCAATCTGATACAAAAACATCCTGAATTTAAGTTTTATGGAAGTTGTATGGCTAAAACACATCTTAGCCTTTCTCACGATCCTTCATGGAAAGGAAGGCCGGAAGGCTGGATATTGCCAATTAATGACATCCTGATTTATGGAGGTGCTGGCATTGCTGTACCAGTTGTTGGAGATGTGAAATTGATGCCAGGGACCGCTTCGGATCCTGCTTATCGAAAAATCGATATCGATGTTAAAACCGGAAAAGTAAAGGGGCTGTTTTGACAGAAATAAATCGTGTTCGTTATAAAAAAAATGAATAAGAATTTATAAATTGTATCAGTAATCTAAAGCTGCAAAGATTAGGAACGACCAGTTGATCTTTCAAAAAGATCATTAGCAAATATGTTCAACCAGTTACGTAATTCCATAAGGAAGTACTTCGGTATTTCCATGCGTGAGACAAATGGTATTTTAGTGCTGATTATTATCATGATCATCATTCTTATCTCCCCTTTGATCTACAACAACTTTATGTATCCCGAATATTCGAATTATACCCTTGATTCTTTGAAGCTTGATAGTCTAATAGCGATTTTTGAAGAAAACCTGAAGCACACATCATCCAGGAATCAGAAGGATACAGTGGTTAAAGACACGCTTTTTCCATTTAATCCAAATACAATTTCCTTTGATCAAATGATTCTCCTTGGATTCGATTCAATACTGGCAAAACGCATTTCGAAATACAGGAATAATAAAGGTCAATTTCTTATTAAAAAGGATCTGCTTAAGATATATGATTTTCCAGATGACTTATACAATGATATTGTAAATTATATATTGCTACCGGAAGTAATTGCCTTTAAAAGGCAAATTGGACCAGGAATTTCAGATAGTATTAAGAATAATAAAAATGAAGAACGGGCACTGCCAATCTTGATCGATATAAATGTAGCGGATACCAATCAATTGATGGAAGTAGTAGGGATTGGGCACATTTTATCAAATAGAATCATAAAATACCGGGATTTGTTAGGGGGTTTTTCAAATATTGATCAACTGAATGACGTTTATGGATTACAGGGAAAATCTCTGGAAAACTTAAAATCTGTTGTATATATAGATTCTTTATTTACCCCTGATAAAATTGGGATAAACTTTTCAGATTGGGAAGAAATGGTAAGGCATCCATATATTAACAGTCGACTGGCAAATGATCTACTCGATTTGAGATCCAATAAAGGATACATGAATGGGATAGACCAGCTGCGTGATATTCCCTATTTAAACGATAGTATCTTGAAGCGAATAGAACCATATATTGAATTTTGAGCCTTTCTAAAAGAATGAAGATTATTCAATGTTTTTAATGAATGAATTTATATTTTGCCGGTAAATGGAAAAGATCCTTCAATCATATCAGAAGAGGTTGACCAACCTGTCCAGCAATAACCGTTCTTTGCTTTTGCTGAGACTGGTATCAGATCAGTTTATTGATCTGCACGACCTTGATTATGTTTTGAACGATCCTTCATTCAGGATAATTCATCAGTTTATTGCAGGTAAAAATAGCATCAGAATTTGCTCGAATATTGATCCCAGGGATAAAATCAGTAATAATGTGAGTCTGTGGCTGAAACGTCTTCAACGCATGGATAATTTCATTTTTGAGGAGCGTGGCAGTAAGGACCTTTACATTGGGTGGCCTTTTGTAAAGGGAAAAATGCTGGACGGTACTTTAATACGAAGTCCATTACTGTTTTTCCCTGTAGAACTTGAACTTATCGAAAATTTCTGGTACCTGATCAGTCGTAAGGACGTGAACCTGACCATTAATAAATCGTTTCTGCTTGCGTATTCCTATTATAATGGTGTTAAACTTTCAGAGGAATTTATTGAAAAAGTATTTGATGATTTCGACAGGAATGCCAAAGAGTTCAAGACCGGGCTCTATCAGTTTCTTAAAGAAAGCCCTGTTGAGATTAATTTCAATACGGAAATGTTTTCAGATTCGCTAATCCCCTTTGAATCCATTAAAAAATCTGATCTCGAGGAGACTGAACAAAATGGTGAGCTCAAACTTTTCCCTCAGGCGGTATTGGGAATTTTTCCACAATCAGGATCATACCTTGTTCCGGATTATAATTTTTTATCCAGTAAAAAAGAATATGGATCCCTGGAAGATTTCTTTTTTGAAAGGTCCTTCTCAGAAGAAGATGAAGGTGAGATAAGGCATCTCTCTTTCTCTTATTTCTTAAACAAATTGAAAGAAGAACAGATCTATACGCCTTTTAAACTGGATGCTTTTCAGGAAAATGCATTAAAGGCAGTAAGAAAAGGAAATTCTATTGTGGTTCAGGGGCCACCTGGCACAGGTAAATCACAGTTGATATGTAATTTAATGAGTGATTTTATGGCCAGGGGGAAGCGGGTATTGCTTGTTTGCCAGAAAAGGGCTGCCCTGGATGTGGTTTACGACCGGCTCCAGCAAGAGGAACTGGCTGATTTTGCCGCGCTTGTTCATGATTTCAAAAATGACAGAAAGGATATATATAAACAGATCAATACCCAGATCGAAAAACTGTATGAGTATAAGATAAAGAACAATTCTTTAGACTCCATACAGCTTGAAAGGAAGTATTTGCAATCCAGCAGACAGATAGACAATCTGTCTGAAGAACTTGACGAATTGAAATATGCACTGTTTGATGAATCTGAAAGTGGTGTATCCGTTAAGGAATTATATCTAAGTTCTGATATTTCCAAACCCGGTATTAATCTAAAGCAGGAATACAACTATTTTAAAATTCCGGATATCGATGAATTTATCGGGAAACTTAAGTTTTATATTATTTATGCAAAGCGCTTTTTGAAAGATGGATACCCTTGGCGTGTACGTAAAAATTTTAAAGATTATAAGCTATCAGATCTCAAAAAGATACTTGAAATTATCGATGATATACCCAAGTTTCAAGCCGAAATAGATAAGCAAGTCAAGGAAGTTGTTAAAACAGGCATTTCCCTGGCTGAGGGTGATGCTATTAGCAGAAAGAGCTATGACATCCAAGAGATGTTCGAGTTATTGAAGGATGAGAAAACGTATGAATATTTTATTCATATAATGACTACGGGTCCAAAAGATGCGGATAATCTCTACCTAAAAAATATTGAAAAAAATCTGAATATTTGTTGGGAAGGTGCTGGCGTAGAACAGAGTCTTCCAGTAAGTGTACTGGGAAAATTTCAATCAGCACTTCATAATATGTTTGAAGCGCGCCGAAATATATTTAAATGGGTCAATTGGATATTTTTTTCCCATGACAGGCCTATGATTCAAAAAGCCCTGGATAACAATGAATTATCCAGAAAGCGCAAAGATCTGAAGCTTCTTACTGAGCGACTGGACAATCGTTTAAACCTGGAACATAACCTTACAAAATTAAAGGGAAATGTCTGGTTGAATGAGGTGCCCGATAAACCTGATAAGGATTTGATCGAGAACTGGTTTGTCAAGTTTCATGATGCCATAACAGCAAAAGACATCTTTATTAGTATTAGGAGTTTTTCCGATTACTTCAGTGTAAACCACCTTTCATACGATCAATTCAAAAGTGAGGTTAACAAATTACTGGAAATTATTAAAGGAATACCCACCAAGTGGCTGGAGTGGGAAATTTATTTACAACCCACAAAGATACAGGAGATATTATCCAATATGTACGATCCTGGAAGACTGATACAGGTTTTGAACCGGGATTTTGAAAGTCTCTGTGATTTTGATCGGTTAAAGGATGAATTCTTAGATTATGAATTGTCAATTATCTCAAAAATGGAAGAGATCATAGATGATTATCCTGAAGATGAATTGATCGATATATTTGTGAATAGTCTCAGATTAGCCTGGATTGAGCATATTGAAGTGAAATATCCCATTTTAAGAACAGTATCTTCCCTAAAATTTGATCCACAGGTCAAAATGCTCCAGAATGCGGTAAAGGATAAATTAAGGATCAGCAAAGAAATTGTATTGATGCGGTCGCGGGAAAGGACATATGCTGATGTAACCTATAACCGGCTGAATAATATGATCACCTATCGCGACCTGATACACCAGGTAACGAAAAAGCGTAAAATTTGGCCAATCAGAAGATTGATTTCTCATTTTTCAAGAGAATTATTTAACCTAATTCCCTGCTGGCTTACATCCCCTGAATCAGCTTCAGCCATTTTCCCTATGGAGAAATTATTTGACCTGGTGATCTTTGATGAAGCTTCACAATGCTTTTCCGAAAGAGGACTACCAGCTATGTATCGTGGAAGGCAGCTCGTTATAGCTGGAGATTCTAAACAATTAAGTCCTTTTGATCTTTATAAAACAAGATGGGATGAGGAAGAAGAGGAACATCCTGATCTGGAGGTAGATTCCCTGCTTGACCTGGCAGATAAATATTTGATGCAGGTGCATTTGAAAGGGCATTACCGGTCTAAATCATTAGATCTGATAGATTTTTCGAACAAGTATTTTTATGAAGGCAATTTAATGATGCTTCCTGATCGGAAGATCCTTAACCGGAATAAACCCGCCATTGAATTTATAAAGCTTGATGGCTTATGGGAGAACAATTGCAATTCGATTGAAGCACAATACGTGGCTGACCTGGTATTTAGGGTGTCAGAAGAATTTCCTGGAAAGCACATTGGAGTAGTCTCTTTCAACGCCCGGCAACAGGACCTGATACAGGACCTGATAGAAGATAAGTCTATTGAAAAGGGTGTTTTTATTCCTGAGAACCTGTTTGTGAAGAATATTGAAAATGTACAGGGAGATGAACGGGATATTATTATTTTCTCCTTGACGCATGGACCTGACAAAAAAGGTAAATTGAATATGCAGTTCGGAAGTTTAAATATTGTAAATGGAGAAAATCGTCTGAATGTAGCCATTACAAGGGCGAAAGAGAAGATCTACGTTGTAACGAGTTTCTATCCTCAGGAAATGACAACAGAACATTTAAAAAATGAGGGGCCCAAATTATTACGGAAATATCTTGAATATGCCTATGATGTATCCAGTAAAAAATATAAGCCTGAGATCAGGCCAGCCATTAATGCCAATGCAAATTGGTACCTAAAAAATAAAATTAAACAAGCATTAAAGGAAGATCCTAATTTTAGTTTAAGCATCTCTGAAGAATTGCCTTTTTCTGATCTGACCATAAAAGATAGCAAACAATACTATGGCCTTATCCTGACAGACGATGATCTTTATTATCAAAGTGTATCTGCAAAAGAAACGCATGTTTATAATCCATTTACTCTTTCATCCAAGAACTGGAAATTCAGGGGTGTGTTCAGCCGCGAATTATGGCAGGATAAGGATGAGGTCGTAGAACGATTGGTCAGGTTCGGTAATTTCCTGGAAGAATAACTCAGTTATTAATTGATCTCTCCACCCGTAAACCAACTGACATGATTTCAGGAAGGGAATCCATGCGCATATATTGTTTGATTCTGAACCGGTACAATCCCGGATTATTAAACTGGTAATCTTCTATAACCAGGTACTGATGATCAAAAATATCTCCCATGCCACTTCCATACGGTTCGCCTGTTTTACTATTAAAGAGGTTGATATTAGTTAAATCGGAATCATATACATTACCAAATGTGTCTTCCAGAGAATAGGAAAGATAAATGTTCTGGTAGGGATATTGTATAGTATTTCTAAGGTTAAAATAGAAACTGTAATCAGTATTTATATCCATGATCTCAAAATTGAAAACAGCTGCCGAATCCTTATTCCAGATCCTGTCAGAGAATTTTACGTTTTTTTCAAAAATTCTATCTCTATTACAACCGAATGTAATAAAAATCCCGAATATCAAGAAGATAATTATCCTATTCATTTTTTGGGTTATTTCTTCTAGGCTTAAATCTTTTCTTTTTGCGTTTTTTACGTTTTATATTTTTCTTGAATTTTCGATCCAATTCCTCCAGGTCAGAATTCAAGACCATGGTTGTATCCTCAGTATCTGCTTCTTCGTTTTCGAGTAGTGTCGCTGGTTTTTTACCTTTCTTGTTGAGTTCCATTACCTCAGCTACACGTGATGCTTCAACTGGTATCCAGGTATTCTCATGTTTATAGCCGAACCACATGATCTTTTTAAAGATATCTGTTTTTTGCAGGAAGGCCTCTCCTTTTTCTGTGATCAATGGGGCTTCTATTTCTGGGATGTCTGTTAAAGCCTCCATATACGTGTCAAGTTCATAATTCAGACAGCACTTCAGTCTTCCGCATTGCCCTGATAATTTACTTGGATTTAGAGAGAGGTTCTGATACCGGGCTGATGTAGTTGAAACACTTTTAAAATCTGTTAACCAGGTTGAACAACACAATTCTCTACCACAGGAACCAATACCCCCTAACCGGCCAGCCTCTTGACGCAAGCTGATCTGTCTCATCTCTATCCTGATTTTAAATTCGGATGCAAGCGATTTGATCAATTCACGAAAATCAACCCGTTCATCCGCAGAATAGTAAAAAGTAGCTTTGGTGTTATCAGCCTGATACTCAACATCCGTTAATTTCATTTCAAGACCTTTGTCTTCGATGATCTCCCTGGTACGCTGAAGGGTTTTTAATTCCCGGCCACGTACTTCCTCAAATTTTTCAAGGTCCTTTGGAGTAGCTTTCCGGTATATATTCCTGATATTCTCATCATCTTCAATTTTCTTTTTCTTCATCTGGAATTTAACCAGTTCCCCCATCATAGATACATATCCGATATGATGTCCGTTAGGTACATCAACAACTACAGGATCTCCGGTAGCCAGGTTTAGTTCTTCATTTTTAAAGAACTCTTTACGACCTGATTTAAATCTTACCTCAACAATATTAAATTGTTCACCCGTCGGCAGTTCCATGTCTGACAACCAATCCGTTACACTGAGTTTATCACAACCGTCTGTTAAGCATCCTCCGTTATTCCTGCATCCTGGTATTTTATTATGCTCAGAGGGCACTATGCATGTTGTACATCCCGACATTCCAATCTAGTTTACTTTTCAATTTATTATTCAGCTGGTGAAATTTACTTAAAAAAAATCACTTTTCCAGTTTCAGGAGGTCCTGGCCAATATCATTCCTGAATTGAGCGCCTTCCCATGTAATTTTTTTAACATTTTTATATGCTTTCTCTATCGCTTCCTTGAGATTTGGACCTTTCCCGGTAACAGCAAGAACCCTTCCGCCATTGGTGACAATTTCTCCATCATCATTTAATTTTGTGCCTGCGTGGAAAACCAGTGCCTCATTGGCTGCTTCAAATCCAGAAATAACCTTACCCTTTTCATAGCTGCCCGGATATCCAGCGGAAGCCATAACTACTGTTACAGCTGTATCCTGGCTGAATGTCACATTTTCCTTAGCAAGGGTTCCTTTCGCCGTAGCAGATAAAAGTTTAACAAAATCATTCTCAATTCTTGGAATAACAACCTGTGATTCAGGATCCCCCATTCTAACATTATATTCAATGACAAAAGGATCGCCTTTAATGTTAATTAAACCCAGGAATATAAACCCTTTATAATCAATGCCCTCCTCTTTTAAGCCTTCAACTGTAGGCTTAATAATCCGTTCCTCAACTTTATCCATAAACACTTTATCCGCAAAATTTACAGGTGAAACGGAACCCATACCTCCGGTATTTGGTCCCTGGTCATTATCCCTGATACGTTTATAATCCTTTGCTTCAGGGAAAATCACATAATCACTTCCATCAGTTAATAAGAACACTGAAACTTCTATGCCATCCAGGAAATCCTCAATAACCACTTTCTCGCTTGCCTTTCCAAACATATTATCAACCAGCATACTTTCAATAGAAGAAATCGCCTCCTCTCTGGTTTTGCAGATTAATACTCCTTTACCAGCGGCCAATCCATCTGCTTTCAAGACAATAGGAGGCTCCTTCGATTGGATATACGCTTTTGCTTCAGACAGAGTATCAGAAGTGAAGGTTTTAAATCCGGCTGTAGGTATCCTGTATTTTTGCATGAATTTCTTGGCAAAATCCTTGCTGCCTTCCAACATCGCACCCTGCTGGTCAGGTCCGACAAACTGAATCCGGTTAAGGGCAGAATTAGACTTGAAATAATCCCTCATCCCTTCCACTAATGGAGCTTCAGGCCCTACAACTACAAGATCAATATTTTTATCAAGTATAAACTGTCCAACCTTCTCAAAATCCGATGTGGATATATCCACGTTCTGGGCAAAACTGCTGGTGCCGGCATTCCCAGGTAACAGGTATAATTGATCACAAAGCGGACTCTGGCTGATCTTCCATGCAAGTGTATGTTCTCTTCCTCCGGAACCTATAACTGCTATGTTCATAAATAAAAAGGTTTACAACTTAATTGGCGTATTCTGATAAAAATTTAATTCTCATTAACCTTAGATCTTCCTCTTCATAACCCATATCACCAAATTCATCCATGGCGTCGGTGAGGTTATCATTCTCTGCACTCAAAAAATAATCAAAGATCTCTTCCCTTCGTTCTTCATCGATATATTGATCAATGCAATAGTCAATGTTTAACTTGGTCCCGGAATAACATATCTGTTCCATTTCGTCAAGTAACTCCTCGAAAGACAGACCTTTCGATTCCGCTATTTCATCCAGTTCAATTTTCCTGTCTATCTGCTGGATAATGAATATTTTAACCTTTGATTTATTCCCGGCACTTTTAACAACCACATCCGCAGCCGTGGTTATTTCATTTTCTTCTACATATTTTTTAATGGCGTTTACAAAAGGCAAGCCAAATTTATCAACTTTTCCTCTTCCCACTCCGTTAACATTTCCCAGTTCTTCTTTTGAGGTCGGATAGGTGGTTGCCATTTCTTCGAGTGAAGGATCCTGGAAAATTACATAAGGGGGTAAACCTTTTTCCTTAGCTACCTTTTTCCTTACTCCTTTCAAAATATGATATAAGGCCTCGTCGTATGCAATCCCACCTCCGGCAGCGGGTTGTGATGTTGGTTCCTCCTCTTCGTCATCTACAGTAAAGTCATGTTTTTTAGATATCATGACAGATACTGGATTATCCAGAAAATCTTGTCCTTTCTGCGCGACTTTCAGGGTCCCAATATTTTCTATATCTTTTTGCAGGTATCCATTAAGAGTAATGGTTCGGATTACGTTCTGCCAGAAATCATCATCATAGTCTTTGCCACTGCCAAAAATCTCCAGTAAATTATGTTTATAGCTTAAAACGTACTGGTCATCCTTACCCCGCAGAACATGTGAAAGATGAGTTATGCCAAACCTTTCTTTAGTTTGCAGGGCAGCTTTTATTGCTAATATTGCAAGGTCCTTTCCTTCAAATTTCTCTATAGGATAACGGCAGGAATCACACCACATTGATACTCCACATTCCTTAGTATCATACTCCTCTCCAAAATAATGGAGCAGTTGCCTTCTCCTGCACTCAGAAGATTCTGCATAAGCTGCCATTTCATCCAGTAATACACGTGCATTCTCTCTTTCAGTAACCGGTTTATCTTTATTGAATTTCTCAAGTTTGAGAATGTCCTTGTAATTATAAAACATGATGCAGTTCCCTTCAAGGCCATCTCTGCCCGATCTGCCCGTTTCCTGGTAATACCCTTCCAGAGATTTAGGTGTATCGTAGTGAATAACAAACCGTACATCAGGTTTATCAATCCCCATTCCAAAAGCAATGGTAGCCACAATAACGTCAACTTCCTCGTTCAGAAAGTCATCCTGATTTTGTCTGCGGATATCAGCATCTAATCCAGCATGGTATGGCGCTGCTTTTATATCGTTTACTTTAAGAAAATCTGCAATTTCTTCCACTTTTTTCCTGCTGAGACAATATATGATTCCGGATTTACCCTTATGCTCTTTTATATATTTAATCAGTTGTTTCTTAACCTGTTTTTTTGGTCGGACTTCATAATACAGGTTGGGGCGGTTAAAGGAAGATTTAAATATCGTTACTTCTTCAATAAGAAGGTTTTTTTTGATATCCAACTGGACTTTTGGGGTGGCTGTAGCGGTTAATGCTATCAATGGAACGTTGCCGATTTCATTAAGTATCGATCTGATTTTTCGATATTCCGGTCTGAAATCGTGGCCCCATTCTGATATACAATGTGCTTCATCAATTGCCGCAAATGAAACATTGGCTTTCTTTAAGAAATCGATATTTTCCTGTTTGGTTAAAGATTCAGGGGCAACATATAATAATTTCAGTTCACCACTCAGGGTTTGCTGTTTTACCACATTGATTTCTGTCCTTGTTAAAGTAGAATTCAGAAACCTGGCGTTTATACCAAAGGCATTCATCTGATCCACCTGGTTCTTCATCAAAGCGATAAGTGGGCTTATTACTATAGCAGTTCCTTCAAGTATGATCGCGGGAAGCTGATAACAAAGAGATTTTCCGGCACCAGTTGGCATGATCACAAAACTGTTATTGCCCTCAAGTACGTTTTTAATTATCTCTTCCTGGTTTCCCCTGAATTGATCGTATCCGAATACTTCTTTTAATGTTCTTCTTAACTTTTCCAATTCACCTACCTATTTTCAAATTGATCAGACCGTAGTACAATGAAGTGTTAATATACCATTTATAAATTTAATCATGTTAATATTAAATTAATAGTATGAAGTTAGGGAAATTGACAGCGGACTAGCAGAAACTTTTACAAAAATAATAATATTAGGTCATAAATAATATCTTTGTTATATTGGGTAAAGAAATAATGGCAATCACGAATTCCAATCCGTAAAATAAATCAGATGAACAAACATTTTTATGTGGTAATTATGGCGGGGGGTGTTGGTTCCCGGTTCTGGCCATACAGCCGTAATGATCATCCAAAGCAATTTCTTGATGTTTTGGGAACCGGATCTTCGCTTCTTCAACTTACTTACCAGCGATTCCTTAATGTATGCCCAGCTGAAAATATATATATTGTTACGTCCCAGGATTACTATAAGCTGGTAAAAGATCAGTTACCGGATATGACTGACGATCAGATACTTCTTGAGCCGGCCCGGAAAAATACAGCTCCATGCATTGCTTATGCCAGCTATAAGATTGCAAAAAAAGATCCCAAAGCAACTATGGTTGTAACTCCTTCGGATCATGCTATTTTAAAAGAAAAGATCTTCATAGAGGCCGTAAATAAGAGCCTTACATATGCCTTTAAAAATGATATTCTAATCACACTCGGTATTTCGCCAAACCGGCCAGAAACAGGTTATGGTTATATTCAATATCATATCGATAATGGGAGCGATTTTAAAAAGGTTAAAACTTTTACTGAAAAACCCCAGATAGATCTGGCCAAGAAGTTTATAGAGAGTGGTGAATTTGTCTGGAATGCAGGAATATTTATCTGGAATGTGTCTTCTATTAACAAAGCCTTTCAGAATTTTCTGCCCGAAATATCAGAATCATTCGAATCCATATCTGATTCATATTACACCTCTAAAGAGAAAAAAGCCATTCAACGTGCTTATTCTCATTTTAAGATCATATCCATCGATTACGGTGTAATGGAAAAAGCCGATAATGTTTATGTAATTTTAGGCGATTTTGGATGGTCTGATCTTGGATCCTGGGGATCATTGCATGATATTAAGGATAAAGATGGGAATAATAATGTGATCGAAGCTAATGTATTGCTCTATGATACCCATGACAGCATATTTCTTGGAGACGAGAAAAAGCTTATTGTTGTACAGGGACTGCAGGATTACCTTATAGCTGATACCGGGGATGTTCTTTTAATCTGTAAAAAAGACATTGAGAGTGAAATGCGTGGGATCATCAAAGATGTAAAATCAAAAAAAGGAGAAGATTATATTTAATTCCTTCTTTGTCTTACCAATTCAGATCCGGCTATAGCCATACTGACCGAAACATTGAACGAACTTACCTTTCCATGCATAGGTATATTAACCTTTACATCTGATTTTTTCAGGACTTCGGGGCTTATCCCATCAAATTCTGAACCTAGTACAAGGCATGCCGGGCCTTTCAAGTTGGTAGCATAAATTGATTCGTTGGTTTTTTCTGTGCAGGCTATAATCCGAATCCCATTGTTCTTCAGGTAATCCATTGTGCTTAATAAGCTCTTTACCCTGCAGACAGGTATATGCATTAAAGCACCCGCTGATATTTTCACCGCTTCATTATTCAGCCTGGCACTACCCTTCGAGGGTATTATGATCGCATTAAACCCCAAACCTTCGGAAGTTCTGGCTATAGCCCCAAGGTTATGAACATCCGTTATGTGGTCGAGAATCAACAGCAATGGATCAGTCCCCTGGCTATATGCATCAGTAATTACATGATCAAGTGAGGAATATCTAATAGCTGATAAAAATGCGATTATACCCTGGTGATTTTTGCCTGTAATGGCATTCAGTTTTTCTTTCGGAACCTTCTGGATGGGAATGTTTAACCTATACCCATTATTAAGGATATCCTTGATCTGACTATTGGAATAATCCTTTCTTACCAGGATCCTGTCTATTTCAGAGCCGGATTCAACGGCTTCATGAACAGAGTGGATGCCAAATACAAATTCTCGATTAGCTTTCATTAATTAAGAAATCTAATTAACTCCTTTTCTCCACCTGTCGATACTTTTATACCAGTAAGATTTATACTGATTATCCCGGATCAAGGTGTAATGTTTGTCTGAAAATATATTCCTGATTTTCAGGAAATTAAATACTACAATTTGATTTTTGCCTGGATTTTTATAATACCATGATTCTTTTTCTTCTGATACATATACCTCATCAGGAGGTCCGACAATTATAAATATCATCCCCATATCCGTCTTCCATCCTTCCTTGTAGTTAGTAAAACGTACGTTGGCCTCTTCAATTCGGTCATAATATCTTTTTATGATCATCTTGGCCACAGATTCAGATTTGGCAAGATCCAGCCAGAATCCCTCAAAGGCCGACCTGACATCTTCCGCATTGACCAATTTATCAATTTCATCTTTTGTGCTTAGATATATCAACGGTTCACTAAGTTCTTTAATTGAGGTCATTTTTGGATAATAGTTGCTCACCACACGGACTCCTATACCGGACAAGGATGCAGTGTCTGATTGTATAAAGTATAAGCCTTCTTCCTTTATAGAAAAAGGTTCGTTGTTACTAACCTTACTTAAAGTTGAAATTTCCATTGATTTACTTACAGCTTTTCTTTAACCTGTACATAGGTGGATCAGCTACTTCAAAGTCAGTTTTATAATAATACACAAAGAACTCCTGCTCATCATCTTCAAAATCCTGTATCCTTATAGTTTCCGGAAGGGTTATATATTCTGCACAAACAGGCAGTAAACTGGAATTGTTATATATCATAAAATCTGGGGAAGGAAACTTTGTTTTAGATATAAACTGAATATCATAGGTATATTCTTTCCCGGAAACCTTGTTGCGTACATTTAGAAACAGAACATTATAGTTATTGGCATCCGGGATACGGATATGGAAATATGTTGATTCAGAATCTCTCCCGATTCCATGTACCGGGTAATTTAATGTTTGCGTTAATAATATTTCCTCTGCTTCCAGTGAAGATTTTATTTCATAGTCCAGGCCAATGTTCTCTTCAAAATCAATACCTTCCGGGATATTGAGGGTAAAATAAATGTGGTATAAAGTATCATCTTTAGCAATCCTGTAATTGAGAATATACTCACTATCCAGGTCGTATTTCCATGTAACAGATTTCTTCGTATAATTTGATTGCGAAAACGCCTGGAGACTGCTCAGGGTAAATATAAAAAACGCAAGCCAAATGAACCGAAGATCATTAATTTTCATTATTATATTGCTTTTTGGGGCGTACTCCATGTAAATATCTCAAGTTTAATTTTCAATTTACTCTTTCTATCCTTTTTTTTGCAAAAACTTTGCCATGTCCGTATTTAAAACAGAAATAACATCAGATAGTATACCATCTGACAATCCAATACATCAGAGACTGCTTAAACCATACACAGTTGTAAAAGACGAAATCAGGGGAAATGTTCTGGAATTGGGATGTGGTGAAGGCAGAGGAATCGAAGAGATTTTACCAAAGGTAGATGCTTTCCTGGGGTTGGATAAAATTGATGAGGTGATTCAGAACCTTGATGCAAAATTTCCACAAGCTCAGTTTATGCAGTCATTTTTCCCTCCGGTTGAAATACTAGAATCGGGAGTGTTTGACTTTATCATTTCCTTTCAGGTTATAGAACACATCAGGAGTGACCGTTTGTTCCTTGAAGAGATCTACCGCTTATTGAAGCCAGGTGGAATAGCTATTATAAGCACACCAAATATCAAAATGTCTCTTTCCCGGAATCCATGGCATATTCGTGAATATACGGCAATGGAATTAGAGGATCTTTGCAAAGGCATCTTTGATAAAGTTATTACTAAAGGCATAACAGGTAACTCTAAGGTGATGGAGTATCATGAAGACAACCGAAGGTCTGTAGAAAGGATTATGAGATATGATGTATTGGACCTGCAGCATCGATTACCTGCATTCTTGCTGAAATTGCCTTACGAAATATTGAACCGGATGAACAGGAATACGCTTAAGAAAGGGGCCAATGAACTGGTTGCCTCTATTTCCTATGAAGATTATCTGGTTACGAATAATCCTGAGGAGTCGCTGGATCTGTTTTACTATTTATATAAAAAATAAATCCCACCTGTAAACAAGCGGGATTTTTTAGCGAATTAATGTGTTATATTATTTTTTCTTGTCGTCTACTTCTTCATATTCAACATCAGAAACGCCACCGTCGTCGCTACCTTCTGAAGGAGGTGCTTCAGCACCAGGCTGAGAACCACCGGTCTGACCTGCATTTTCAGCTCCAGAGGCTGCATACATTTCCTGAGAAGCATTTTGCCAGGCAGTATTCATTTCTTCCATGGCCTTATCAATCGCTGGTACGTCCTGCGATTTGTGGGCTTCCTTAAGTTTATCAAGTGCCCCATTGATTGCAGTCTTGTTGCCTTCAGAAATTTTATCGCCATATTCTTTCATCTGTTTTTCAGTCTGGAAGATAAGCGAATCTGCTGCATTGATCTTATCTATTTTCTCTCGTTCTGCTTTATCAGTTTCAGCATTAGCTTTAGCCTCATTCTTCATCTTTTCGATTTCTTCATCGGTAAGTCCTGAAGAAGCTTCAATCCGGATCTTCTGTTCTTTACCAGTCCCTTTATCTTTAGCTGAAACGTGGAGTATCCCGTTCGCATCGATATCGAAAGTTACTTCGACTTGAGGAACTCCTCTTGGTGCAGGTGGGATACCATCAAGGTGGAATCTTCCTATTGTCCGATTGTCCTTGGCCATTGACCTTTCACCTTGAAGAACATGTATTTCTACAGATGGCTGGTTATCAGCTGCAGTAGAGAATACCTCAGATTTTTTAGTTGGAATGGTGGTATTTGATTCAATGAGTTTCGTAGTAACACCACCAAGAGTTTCGATACCAAGTGATAAAGGCGTTACATCAAGCAAGAGCACGTCTTTCACCTCACCGGTAAGAACACCTCCCTGAATGGCAGCCCCTACTGCAACCACCTCATCAGGATTTACACCTTTAGAAGGCTTCTTCCCGAAAAATGATTCAACAGTTTCCTGAATTTTAGGTATCCTTGTAGATCCTCCAACCAGGATGATCTCATCAATCTCATCTACTGAAAATCCCGAATCCTTTACAGCCTGTTCACATGGTCCCACAGTTCTTTGTACCAGGCGATCAGTCAACTGTTCAAATTTGGATCTTGACAAGGTTCTGACCAGGTGTTTTGGGATTCCATCAACCGGCATGATATAAGGCAGGTTGATTTCTGTACTTGTTGAGCTTGAAAGTTCGATTTTAGCTTTTTCTGCTGCTTCCTTCAGGCGTTGTAATGCCATAGGATCTTTCCTCAGATCAATATTTTCATCTTTCTTAAATTCTTCAGCCAACCAGTCAATCACAGCTGAATCAAAATCATCCCCACCAAGATGAACATCGCCATTGGTAGATTTAACTTCAAACACGCCATCTCCAAGTTCCAGAACAGATACATCAAATGTTCCACCACCCAGGTCGAATACCGCAATTTTCATATCCTTATTTTTCTTCTCCAGTCCATAGGCCAGAGATGCTGCGGTAGGTTCGTTGATAATTCTTTTTACATCCAGACCCGCAATTTGTCCGGCTTCTTTTGTAGCTTGTCTTTCTGCATCATTGAAATAAGCAGGAACAGTAATCACGGCCTCAGTAATTGAAGTGCCAAGATAATCTTCTGCTGTACTTTTCATTTTCTGCAGAACCATAGCAGATATTTCCTGCGGTGTATATAACCTGTCACCAATTCTCATTCTGACAGTGTCATTATTTCCTTTTTCTAAGTTATAGGAAACATTTTTCCTTTCTTCTGCTACCTCACTGAATTTTTTGCCCATAAACCTCTTTACAGAAGAAATGGTATTTTGCGGATTGGTAATTGCCTGGCGTTTTGCAGGATCACCAACCTTTCGCTCTCCCTTACCATCATCAAGAAATGCCACAATTGATGGAGTTGTCCTTCTTCCTTCACTATTCGGAATAACAACCGGCTCATTCCCTTCCATAACGGCGACGCAAGAGTTTGTAGTTCCTAAGTCTATACCAATTATTTTACCCATTATATTATAGTTTAATTTTTATGTTCAGATTTTTTTTCAGATAGAGATCATCAATCCTTGTGCCAAGAGAGATATTTAGATGTATTAGTGACAGTTTGTCAGTATTTTAGGTGAATTAATTTTGTAAGGAAGGAATTTTTGGCTTAATTATCTGTCCCGGACATATCAGAGTCATAAGCGGCCAATAAGTTTCTGGCAGCTTTTATTGAAGGAATAATGCCAAGTGCAACTTTGGCTTCTTCACTTTTTAAATTCTCTTTAACAACTTCATTATTAAAAAAACGGTTGGTCAGTGTATCTTTTATTAGGTGGTGCATCCAGGCTACATTCTGCTCTTTTCTTTTTACATCAAAGAATCCTATTTTCTTAATATGTTTGAAATAGTCTTCTATCAATTGCCATGTTTCCCGGATCCCGGTTTCTTCTAATGCAGAACACAACATCACTTTAGGGTACCACCCGATCTTGCTGGGAGGAAATAAGTGGAATGCATTTTGATATTCTATTCGGGCCCTTTCAGCTTTTCTAATATTTTCGCCATCTGCTTTTGTAATTACTATTGAATCCGCCATCTCCATAATCCCTTTTTTAATACCCTGCAGTTCATCGCCTGCTCCAGCAAGCATCAGCAAAAGGAAAAAATCAACCATTCCATGAACAGAAGTTTCAGATTGGCCAACACCTACGGTTTCGATAAATATCACCTCAAATCCCGCTGCTTCGCATAAAAGCATAGTCTCCCGGGTCTTCTGGGCAACACCGCCTAATGCTGACCCGGAAGCAGAAGGTCGAATATATGCTTTAGGATCGGTTGCTAAGGATTCCATTCTAGTCTTATCTCCCAGGATGGCACCTTTTGATCTTTGACTGCTGGGATCAATAGTAAGAACTGCTAACTTTTTATCCAATGAGGTTACGTGTTTCCCGAAGGATTCGATAAAGGTACTTTTCCCCACTCCGGGAACTCCGGTTATTCCAATGCGTAATGAATTTCCCGTGTAAGGAATGATGGTTGAAAGAACTTCTTCAGCGAGCTCATTATCTTCAGGGAGCGCGCTTTCAATAAGTGTAATGGCTTTGCTTAATAGGATTCTGTCTCCTTTCAGGATGCCTTCTACATATGCCTTTGGTGCAAGTCTTTTCCTTCGGACGTATTTCATAAAGTATCAAAATTAAGGAAAATCAATTCAATTTCCCCTATGTTGACTTGATAGAGTTTTAATATAATTGAAAGATAGTTTTAAACTTTTATGATTGAAATTAAGATGTCAATCAGTGTTGTATAAGATACTCCATTTTATAATTAAGAACAGTCCTGAGATATCATTAAAATTGAATATTCAACTTGGTATCCCAGAATTATTCATTATAAAAAAATAAACTATGATATTCTGGAATATTTTAGAATTATGTGTTAATTAGGGCTGATTTTTAAGATCTTAGAAAACTTTATTGAAATGAGTTTGGTGTTACAGATTGTTTCTTCTGAAGTCATGTACTTTTTGGCCATAGCCAGCGGCATTTGGTTGAGCCATACAGGGAAACCTTTAAATCCATTCGTATTGATAATCCATGTATTGATCGGATTGGGTACGGTAGTTTTTACTTCATTGGTAGTCTGGAGTCTGTTGCAGATCGAAACCATTACCACAGCGATTCTGATACTTGCTATTTCTTTGGGAGTCCTGATAGTTGGATTAGTAACATCAGGAATTTTACTCAGTTTTGACAGGGGTAATAACAACCGGTATTTAAGAACGCATAACATCACCACGATTTTAGGTATTATTGTATCTTCAATAACTATATATTTACTGGCCGGTAACAGCTTTTAGTATCAAGGCCTGGTATTCGCTGCATCAATAAGGAAAAGGCCGTTCTATTTTTAAAATATGTCTTGCCCTAAAAAAGTTAACAGAATGAACATAGATTCCTGGAATTAATTTCCAATTTTTATTTAATCGTTATAATGTTTATTAATATCATTTGATATCCACATTGTTTTCAAACTCTCATCAATTTTTTGATTTGCCATTAAAGATGTCAAGTATCTAATTTAGCGACTGCTTTTTAATTAGAATAAATCCATAATGCCCTTATACTCTTTGAGAATCCCCTTCCAGCAATTTTTTCAGAATTTTCTTAGCGGCTTCGGAGATCACAGTACCGGGTCCGAATACTGCGCCGACCCCTCTTTCATACAGATAATCATAATCCTTTGGGGGGATAACGCCTCCGGCCACAACCATGATATCATCCCGATTGATCTTCTTTAATTCTTCTAAGAGCTGAGGTACCAGAGTTTTATGCCCTGCAGCCAGGCTGGATGCGCCAACAATATCAACGTCGTTCTCAGCAGCCTGTTGTGCGACTTCTGCAGGTGTCTGAAAAAGAGGCCCTACGTCCACGTCAAATCCAAGGTCAGCAAATGAAGTGGAGATTACCTTTGCACCTCGATCATGCCCGTCCTGGCCCATCTTCGCGACCATAATCCTGGGCCTGCGGCCTTCCAGTCTGGCAAACTTATCTGTAAGTTCTTTTGCTTCATTAAAATCCGTATCATCAAATGCCTCAGAAGAGTAAATCCCTGAGATTGACCGGATAGCGGCTTTATGTCTGCCAAAAACTTTTTCCATGGCCATGGATATTTCTCCTAATGTCGCTCTTTTTCTGGCAGCATGAACGGCAAGTTCAAGTAAATTTCCTTCACCACCTTCTGCACATTTTGTAATAGCTTCCAATGCAGCTTCCACATCCTGACTATTTCTTTCTTTCTTTAGTTTTTCAAGCCTTTCCAGCTGAGCCTGTCTTACAGAAGTATTATCGACTTCAAGTAATTCTAAATCGATATTATCTTCGGTCTGGTATGTATTTACTCCGATAATGCTGTCTTTACCCGAATCGATTCTGGCCTGTTTCCTGGCAGCAGCTTCCTCTATCCTCATTTTTGGTATCCCGGTTTCTATTGCTTTGGTCATACCTCCAAGTTCTTCGATTTCCTCTATATGTTCCCATGCCTTTTTTGCCAGTTCATGAGTCAGGTATTCCACATAATAGGATCCTGCCCATGGGTCAACTGACCGACAGATATTGGTTTCTTCCTGCAGGTATAATTGAGTATTTCGTGCAATCCTGGCAGAGAAATCTGTGGGTAGGGCAATGGCTTCATCAAGTGCGTTGGTATGCAATGATTGGGTATGCCCCAGGGCGGCTGCCATAGCTTCTATACATGTCCTTGCTACATTATTGAAAGGATCCTGTTCTGTCAAACTCCAACCTGAAGTCTGGCTGTGGGTACGGAGCGACATGGATTTCGGATTTTTCGGATTAAACTGGTTTACAATTTTTGCCCAAAGCAACCTTCCAGCCCGCATTTTTGCGATCTCCATAAAATGGTTCATCCCTACTGCCCAGAAAAAAGATAATCTGGGGGCGAATTTATCTACATCAATTCCTGCAGCAATACCAGTACGAATGTATTCGAGCCCATCCGCCAGAGTATATGCCAATTCAATATCAGCAGTAGCGCCGGCTTCCTGCATATGGTATCCGCTGATACTGATCGAGTTGAATTTAGGCATATTCTTTGACGTATATTCAAAAATATCGGCAATGATCTTTATAGATGGCAAAGGGGGATAAATGTAGGTATTCCTAACCATAAACTCCTTAAGGATATCATTCTGAATAGTTCCAGCCAATTTATCAGTTGGAACACCTTGTTCTTCCGCAGCCACAATATAAAATGCCATTACCGGGATAACTGCCCCATTCATGGTCATGGAAACAGACATCTGATCCAGAGGTATCTGATCAAAAAGGATCTTCATATCCAAGATCGAATCTATCGCCACACCAGCTTTTCCAACATCACCAACAACTCTTGGGTGATCAGAATCATAGCCCCTGTGCGTTGCGAGGTCAAAGGCGATGGACAATCCTTTCTGCCCGGCAGCCAGATTTCTCCTGTAAAAAGCATTTGATTCTTCAGCGGTTGAAAAT
The DNA here is from genome assembly GCA_963820995.1 of uncultured Cytophagales bacterium. GTDB lineage: Bacteria > Bacteroidota > Bacteroidia > Cytophagales > Cyclobacteriaceae > JAGTVG01. The sequence goes on from CAWGCL010000004.1 coordinate 650,673, forward strand.
CCTGCATATTGCCTTACAGTCCAGGGTCTCATTACATACATCGTTGAATAAGGGCCTCTTAAAAATGGAGGAATACCAGCAGCATAATTAAGATGTTCGGCATCTTTAATATCTTCAACTGTGAAAAATGGCTTCACATTTATTTTTTCTGGAGTCGGCCAATCCTTATGGATGTTTTTAATTTCAGCTTTTTCCTGTGGGGTATTTCGTATCGTATCAATTGATAATTTTGAAAATTCAGGTCTCATGTCTATAAGGATTAAGCATTTAGAATATTTAGCTGGGTTTGGAACTGGAGTAGTGACTCAATCAGGTTGGTTCGCAGATTGATGAACTGGAAAACACCCACCTTTCTAAGATCTTCCCCATTTTCTTCCGGATTTCCAGCAATAACCAGAATCTTGTCACTATTGGCACTGAAAGCTCTGGCATATTCAACGCCGTTCTCAAGATAATCTTCATCCGCTCCACACATGACAACAATATCCGCTTCGCTCTCAATAGCTTTATTAACAGCTTTAAATAAATCCGGTGATGGACTGCTTTCTATCACTTTAAAACCTGCACATCCAAAAAATCCCAGTGAAAAGGTTGCCCTTGCCTTACGCATAACTTTGTTATCGCCGATCAGAGATAAAAATACAGTCGGCCGCTTGTCTTCCCCATTTTTCTTGATATACTGATCAGTGGTCAACCGGAGTTTTTCGAATTGCTCAGCCCCCCTTGATCTGGTAAGAAGTTTAGTTTCGCTTCCGTTATTTAATTTTTTTATTTTTAATTCAGATGGATCGATAGTTTCAGTTGTATCGGGATACTGGTTTGTGCCAATAAATACTTCGCGTCGCTTTGATGTGAGACCATGTTTTTTATCTCTTGAAGCATCCAACATATTTTTAATGATCCCCTTCTCAAAAGCCTGAACAAATCCGCCTTCATTTTCTATCTCTTTGAATAAGGCCAATCCACTTTCCACCAGCTTATCTGTAAGCTCCTCGATGTAATAGGAACCAGCTGCAGGATCTGAAACCTTGTCAAAATAAGATTCTTCCTTGAGTAAATTTGAAATATTACGGGATATCCGTTTTGAGAAATCTGTTGAATTACTGAAGATCTCATCAAAAGCTGAGATTGAGATGCTGTTGCATCCACCTAATATGGCGGACATGGCTTCCGTAGTATTGCGGAGCATATTTACGTATGGATCATAAATTGTCTTGGTCCAAACTGAAGATTCGCTATGGACCTTTATGTTGCCCGGATTAAGATCACTTACACTGTATAGTTTTAAAATATGGTAAAACAATATTCTCAAGGCCCGGACTTTTGCAATTTCCATAAAATAGTTTGTGCCAACCGCTAAGGAAAATTCAAAACCCGATAATATATCATCTAAAGATGCACCCTGACTACTGAACCTTTCTATATATTCCACTGCTGCATTCAGAACCAGAGCTATTTCCTGTGCAGAATTGGCTCCTGAATTATGAAAATGAGCACCATGGATGGTAAGTGGTTTAAAATCATTAATAGATTTAGTGAGGATTACGCATTCTCCGAGTTCTTCTATCCCATTTTCATCCAGTGTTCCTGAGAGTGTATAATTCATAAGCGGATCAAAATTTAATCCGCCCATGATGTCGTTTCTGTCTATAACTTCGTTTTTATCAATAAATTCAAGATAGGTTTCCAGAAAAGGCTTTGAATTGCCAGGAATCGTGAATTTTATTGGATTTATATTCGGATGAATATTATTCAATAATTGGTCCAGATCGGGAATACCTTTTTCTTTAGTTACAAAGTTTATTCCGTTTGAGCCCATATGAAAGGCTCTTTGGGCTTCTTTATTTGCTGCTCTTTCTTGATAAACAAGGATCTTTTCATAAAGCACCCAGGATCTGGGTCCAGTTTGCGGATTATCCTGATTTAGATTCAGATTTTGAAAGCCTTTAAGATAATTCAGGTGATCCGAGTTTTCCAATGTATAAAAGGGATCAATATTTAGTCCTTCGAGTGTTTTCCAAACCAGTTTCTTATTGAAATCGGCCCCTTTCAAATCAATATTAACCTTTTCAATCCATTTTTTTTTGGAAGTAGGAGGGAATTCTGAAAAAAGAGTGCCTTCCCCTTGCTTATTACTCATAAGTAAATTTGTTTTAAGGATATTATAAATAAAAAAACAGCAACATTTGGATAACTGCTTTGCAATCGCTCTTGTTGCTGAAGGGTGATAAAATATATGCAAAGCTACTTTTAAGAACGATCCGGCAGGTATGACTGCCGTCAAGGATTTAGATGATATATATCATTATTTTTATATCATATTATAATTGCAAATTACGGGAATTTTTTATTAAAATTATACTTTGATAAAGAATCGAATTTCATATTCGGGATTATTTTTTTCTTAGGATTTTTTTATGGAAATTTGTGACCCTTTTCCCAAGCAAATTTTAGGGTTTAATTTGATTATCTGAAGAATATACGTGCTGAATCATCAAAAAATATGGGATAACTGTCTCTCCACAATTCGAAGGAATGTGGAAGAACAGGCGTTTAATACCTGGTTTGAACCTATTGTTCCGATCAAGTATGATAAAAATGTGCTGACTATTCAGGTACCCAGCCAGTTTTTTTACGAGTGGTTGGAGGAACATTATGTCCATGTTTTACGTGATGCCATTGTTGATCAGCTGGGCGCAGAAGGAAAACTGGAATATTCTATCGTTATAGATACAGGGAATAGCAAATCGGAACCCTACACGATTAACCTGCCAACTACTCAAAGGCCTGAAAGGAAGAACATAAAAGAAGGGCCGAACAAATTCCCTGAAAAGAATATTGAAGATCTCTTTACCTATGATTTCAATTTAAACTCAAATTATACTTTTGAAACCTTTATTGAAGGTGATTGTAACCGATTGGCCCGTTCGGCCGGTTTTGCAGTTGCACAGAGACCGGGAATTACTTCATTTAATCCTTTAATGGTTTATGGAGGGGTAGGCCTGGGGAAAACGCATCTGGCTCAGGCTATAGGAAATGAAATACTCCAGCATATATCTGATAAAGAGGTCATTTATGTGCCTGCGGAAAAATTCACTCAACAGTTTATTGAATCAGTTAAGATAAACAAGATCCAGGAATTTCAAAATTTCTACAATAGATGCGATATTCTTATTCTGGATGATGTGCAATTTCTAGCAGGTCGTGAAAAGACACAGGAGATCTTTTTTCATGTTTTTAACCATCTTCATCAATCAGGGAAACAGATCATCATGACCAGCGATTGCCCGCCGAAGGATTTAAAAGGTATGGAAGAGAGACTTCTTTCCAGGTTTAAATGGGGTTTGACCGCTGATCTTCAGCAGCCTGACTTTGAAACCAGGATTGCCATTATCCATAAAAAAATGCAATCTGATGGAATAAATATTCCGGAAAAGGTCATTGAATATCTTGCGTACAGTGTTGACACCAATGTGCGTGAACTGGAGGGTGTTTTGATTTCCCTTATCGCCCATGGCTCACTTATGAAAAAAGATATTGATCTGGAGCTGGCTAAGCAGACCTTGAAGACCATCGTTCATGATATAGATACTGAAGTAAGTATTGATTATATACAGAAAACCGTTTCGGAGTATTTTCATCTCAAAACAGATGATCTGAAAGACAAAACCAGGAAAAAGGAAGTGGTCATAGCCAGACAACTGGCCATGTATTTTGCCAAAGACTACACAAACCTTTCGTTAAAATCGATTGGATACCATTTTGGCGGAAGAGATCATAGTACTGTTATACATGCTGTTCAAACTGTAAACGACATGTACGATGTGGACAGCCGCTTCAGATCTTCTGTAGATGAACTGAAGAAGAAACTGAAAATGAAATCCATATAGATGCTCCAATGTTTTTTATATCTTTAAAAGATTAGGATATAGCCTGGTTTTTCGAATACACTGCTTCAGTCTTGGATTTGTGCCCATTTTTTAATTTTAACATGAACAGAGTATTTATATTTCAAATACTTTTTTTCATATTTCTCAACACCCAATGTATTCCGCCTAAAGAAAATTCTAAAAATCCATTTCCCAATACTGTTTTTTATCAGATATACACCCGTGCGTTTTATGATTCCAATGGGGATGGATTGAGGCTTGATGCTGCCCGTCATGTTTATGATATTGAATCACCCATGGTTATTGATTCATCCTTTCGGAATTATATCTGGTGGAGGACATTTTGTGATGAAATGAAAAAGGTCAATCCAGATGCATTTTTACTTGGTGAAATCTGGTCTGGCCCAAAAGTCATGGCTTCCTATCTTAAAACAGGGATGCATGCTGTTTTCAATTTCCCATTTTCAGAGGCCATGCTGAATTCTGTTAGAGACGGGAAGAATTATAATCTGGTTAATCAATATCTGATGCTATCTAATCAATATTCCAAGGCTAAGGATTCATATGGCGATGCCACTTTCCTGATCAATCATGATACCAAAAGACTGATCAATGAACTGGACTATGATAAAGAGAAAGCTAAATTGGCAGTTTCCATTTTGATGACATTTCCTGGCTCTCCTTTTATCTATTATGGTGAGGAATTGGGATATGAAGCGGAATGGCCATTACTTTGGCTACCCATGCTATGGGATGAGGAAGGAAAGGAGCCAGGTCAAACTTCATGGATATTGGGGGATTCCACTATTAAAAATGGTATTTTGACTGTAAAATATGACAAAAGTAAGGTAAGTCAAATAATACCACTTTCAGTTCAACAGAAAGATAGCTCATCAATTTTTCATTTTTACAGAAAACAGATAAGACTTAGAACGTCATCAAAGGCACTGACAGATGGAAATCTGATAAAATCGGAATACGATGATCAACAGATCCTTTCATTTAGACGGGAACACGAAAATGAATTTATACTGGTGATTCATAATTTATCTTCAGATTCAAAAATCATTGAAATGAGTAATAGAGATAAATCTTACACGGAAGTGTTTTATAAAAGTGTGGGATTCAAAATGGATGGAACAAAAATGTATTTACAACCTTTTTGTTCAGTAATTTTAAAGAAAAGATAGGCCATGAGAAAATACTTTTTTAAGCATTGTGATCATAATTCTGCTTATATCATGTCATGAAGAGATGCCCAAGCAAGTTGAAAACATAAATTTTAGCGGAATTTATCCCCACCTGGCTTATTATAACAACGAAGATGAATGTGGTACAGGAGCTGTTGTCCCTTGGGCTGACAGGTTATGGGTGATCACCTATGGCCCTCATCTGCCGCATGGTTCTTCAGACAAATTATATGAGATCACTCCGGAATTGAAACAGATTGTCAGGGACGAAAGTATTGGAGGTACTCCGGCCAACAGAATGATTCACAAAGAAAGCAAACAACTATTCATTGGGCCGTATGTTATTGATGAAAACAGGAATGTAAAGGCCTTTCCTTATTCAGATTCTCCAGGCAGGCATACAGCAAATGCGAGACATCTGATGAATCCACAAGAAATGCTGTACCTCGGAACGATGGAAGAGGGATTATATGAGATCAATACCACGACTCTTGATCTGAAGACGTTATTTAAAGACGGGAATGTAATTGATAATGAAGCAGCTGTTGAAAACGATCATGATACGAATCCGCTGTTACCTGGCGCTCATGGGAAAGGAATGTATTCAGGTCAGGGTGTGCTGGTATATGCCAATAATGGTGAATTAACCCCCCAGGCGCTGAAACAATTTGATATTGAATCTGGCTCACTGACAGAATGGGACGGGGAAAAATGGAAGCTAATTCGGCGTAACCAGTTCTGTGAAGTTACAGGTCCGGGGGGTATATACGGTAATTCAAATCCTGATACAGATCCGATATGGGCTACCGGTTTCGATTATAAATCTTTACTTCTTGGCGTAAGGGATAATGGTAACTGGTCATTTTTCCGTTTACCAAAAGCCAGTCATACCTATGACGGAGCCCATGGATGGAATACCGAATGGCCCAGGATCAGGGATGTTGGAACACCGGATGATCCGGACTATCTGATGACCATGCATGGCCTGTTCTGGGATTTTCCGGGAACTTTCACCAGTACAAATACCTCTGGAATCCGACCCCGGTCTGCCTATCTTAAAGTAATTGGCGATTTTGCAAGGTGGCGAGATCAACTGGTGTTCGGATGTGATGACTCTGCGCAACGTGAATTTCTAAATAGAAGAAAAGTAAAGGGGGATATAGAAGGCCCGGGACAATCGAATTCGAATATCTGGTTCACTTCACTGGAAAAGCCGGATCAATTGGGGCCATCTACAGCTTCCGGGGCTATATGGTTAGAGGAAGAAGTAATTGCTGGACAGCCATCAGAACCATTTCTCTTTAGTGGCTGGCCCTTTCGGATGGCATGGATTGCCAATCATAGTGCCCATGATAACAAGTTAATATTTGAAATTGACCGAAATGGAGATGGCAATTGGGAGGTGTTCAAAAACGAAAAATTACTGGGAGGGGAATCAAAGCAAATTATTTTTTCTGAAAATGAATCAGGTGAATGGATAAGGATGGTCTCTTCTGTAGATGCTAAGGCAACCGTTCAGTTTACTTTTACAGATGACGATTACAGAACCGATATGCCTGATGAAATTTTCAAAGGAATACTGGAAGTAGGTGAAAATGAGCAAACAGGAGGCTTGCTCTATGGTCTCGGTAATAACCGCAGGGCATTGGGTGTCTCAGCAAAATATTTGGGTAAAGACGCTGGCTATTATGAGCTAAATGCTCAGATGAAATTGCAAAAAAAAGCAGATCCAGTTACCAGGGATTTTATTGATAAAAAATTTGCGATTCCTTCAAATGTAGTCACTATCGAAAATTCTTCAGTTCTGATTGTGGATGATAAAGGTCGCAGATGGCGCCTTCCCCTGGGCGATTCTAAATTTGACGATCTGATCAATTCGGCACAGCTCAGAATCAGTCGTGAAGTGGCCACTGAAAGAGACTTGTTCAATTGTCATGGTACATTCTATGAATTACCGGCGGAAAATGCTGACGGCTTTGCCAAGATCCGGCCTATCGCCTCGCATAATTTCAGGATCAATGATTATGCTTCTTACAGAGGGATGTTGATCATGACAGGAATCAACCCTCAGGTCGGCAAGAGAAATCCTCATATAATAGTATCAGAAGACGAGAAAGCTGCCATCTGGGCTGGAGTGATTGATGATTTATGGTCGATGGGTAAGACAAAGGGGAAAGGAGGGCCATGGTTAAACAGCAAGGCAGAAGCTGGTATTCCATCTGATCCATATTTAATAGGATTTTATGATAAGAAGAATATATCACTATAATCATGGACTGGATGAAACGGTGACATTTAAAGTTGAGGCAGATCCTACTGGCCAGGGACCATGGATAGAATTTATGGAAATTGAAGTGTCTCCCGGGGAAACTTATGATTATATATTTTCCAGATCAATTTCAGGCCAGGTGGATCAGGTTCAAAGTGGATAAAGATTGCGAGGCTACTGCCATGTTAGAATACAGGTAAATTCAATATAGGTGAATTGAGATGATAAATTGTTTAGTGGGATACTTAAAATAGGGTATTATACTAGCTAATTAATCCACAATTTGGTAGTTTGTCTTGCTTTTTAGGCTTCGGAACGAATTTTTTTATCTATTATTAAACCTCTGGCGCTATGATCAAGAATCATTATATATTTATTCTCTCAATTTGCAATGTGCTAATTTTTTATAATTGCCAACCAGAGATTAAGCAGGTTGAATTTGAACCATATTCGTATAAATATACCATAGAGGAACTTCAGAAAGAATTTTCCGATGAAATGATAGCAGAGGCCAGAATGGATATGGAAGAACTTTATGAAGTGAATGCCTCAGGTAAATATAAAGCCAGCTTCGAATCACTTGACCAACATAAAGCCCTGAATGGATTCTGGATGCAAAACTTGCTATTTTTTATGATTGGGGGCCATATTCAATTGCTGGCTATGGAGTCAAGGAATGGAATCGTGCCAGGTATCCGGATTGGTATTTGGCGCACATGTATGGACCGCACATTGATTATCATCGCTCAACCTGGGGTGAAGATTTTCAAAGGGATGATTTTATTCCTTTGTTTACTGCCAAGAATTTTAATGCAAAAGATATCGTGGATCTGGTGAAAATGAGTGGTGCTAAATATCTGGTACCTTTTAACAAACATCATGACGGATATTGTTTATGGGACTCTACAGTATACCCATAGAGATGCTGTTGATATGATGCCTGGACGGGATCTGACTGCAGAATTGATTGATGCTTGCAAAAAGGCTGGTATTTATTACGGATTTTATTTTTCCGTTGAGGATTATGAATATCCAATGATCGATGAAAATAATGAGCTTTATCTTCGATATTGGCAGGATAAATATGTTATGCCGCCAGGCAATGCTATAAAGAATGAAGAAACCGGATTTATAAAGGGAAAATTTATTAGTGAAATACATAATCGAATGGTGTCAGGGAAAATTCCTGTAACCGATTTTATGGATGAATACCTTGTCCCTCAGGCTAAAGATTTTATAGACAAATATGATCCGGATATTTTATGGTTTGATGGCGAATGGCATCATGAAGCTGCTTACTACAAAACTCCTGAATTGGTAGCCTATTTTTACAACCAGGCGGAAGGCCGGAAGGAGGTTGTCGCAAATGATAGAATGGGAAAAGATACGCGAAAAAACCATGGGGATTTATATACCAGTGAGACGGATGTTGTTGTGGATAAAATAGATCATCCATGGGAAGAAAACCGTTCAATGTCGGAATCCTATGGATATAATCAATCGGATTCTTTAGAAAATTATCTTTCTCCTGATGATCTAATACAAATGCTTGTAAGAATCGTTGCAAAAGGGGGAAATCTAAATTTGATGGTAAATCCTGATGGATCAGGGGAGGTGTCGCAAGATTCAAATGAATCTGTTAAAAGAACTGGGAGATTGGTTAAAGATCAATGGAGAGGCGATATATGGGACACGGCCATTTGAAACTTTATGTGATAATACACAACTGGGTCAGCCTGTATGGTATACCATGAGCAAAGACAGCACTTATGCTTATGCCATCGTTTTCGATTGGCCTAAAAGCGAGACTTTTATTTGCAGAAATGCCAGTATTGTTAAAGGATCAGAAGTTATACTTCTGGGTTATGACAAACCGATTGAATGGGTCGATACAGGAAAGCGGCTATGGGGGTTATCTGCCAAAGTTCCAGAAGGAATGTTAAAGAATCCGGAAACAAGGCCATGCGATTATGCTTGGGTATTAAAATTCAAATATGATCGCGAGAATTAAAAGAAATAGGAATAATACCCTCTGACGCCATCTTTGCTGACCCCTTCAACATATACCCGCCCACGGATCTTCACGAGGATATCAACGAGCGATTCAGCATCTTTGATGGGGACTTTATTAATATGGGTAACAATAAATCCTTCTTCTATGCCGAGACGCTTAATAAACCCGCTTCGGATCTTGGTGATCCTGACGCCATCGTCGATCTTTAAAAGATCCCGTTCCACTTTGGGGACTACCTCAAAATCGGCCCCAAGTCTGCGGCTTGTATATATCTCCCGCGTAATGATTTCCGTAGTACCCTGAACATTGGTTAATGTAATTTGTGTATTTAAAGTTCTATTAGCCCTTTTGTAGGTAACATCCATTCGGTCACCCGGGGAATGATAACTGATCACCTCTTCATATTCACCCTTAGATCTGACATCCTGGTCATTTAACCTCACAATAATGTCCCCCTCCTTCAGACCGCCTTTTTCAGCTGCACCACCCTCTTGGATATTCTGAATGATCACTCCATTCCAATTATTGAGTTCAAGTTCCTCTCCCAATTGCTGATCGATATCAGAAACTTCTGCTCCTACAAAAGCTTTCTGGACCTCCTTATACTTGATCAGATCTTCAACAATCTTGGAAACAATATCTACAGGAACTGCAAATCCATAACCGGCATAGGACCCAGTTTTTGAAAGAATGGCCGTATTGATGCCCACAAGCTCACCTTTGGTATTTACCAGGGCTCCGCCACTGTTCCCAGGATTAATGGCAGCATCTGTCTGGATAAATGATTCGATAGGAAAATTAGTCCTTAGAATATTAATCTGCCTGCCTTTAGCACTTACAATTCCAGCCGTAACCGTAGAGGTCAGGTTAAATGGATTCCCCACAGCCAGGACCCATTCTCCCACTTCAAGATCTCTTGAACGGCCGATTTTAATGTTTGGCAGGTCATCACCATCGATTTTCAATATAGCCAGATCCGTAGAAGGATCGGAGCCTATCAACTCTGCTTTATAAGTTCGTTTTTCATGGATAACTTCTATGGCATCAGCATTTTCTATCACGTGATTGTTAGTCACTACATAACCGTCCGAAGTATATATAACCCCGGAACCAGTACTAATAAATGACTGGCTTGGTCTTTCTCCAAAGAACCATTCAAGGAAGGTATTGCTGTATTCCCGCTCTACAACCGTCTTAATAAACACCACACTGGAAGTGGATAAACGGGATGCATCTGTGAAAGACTCACTCAGTACATCAAGCCGGCTTAATTTAGGAGAATCCGGTGTGCTCATCTCCCTGACTTCAGGTTCCATGGAAGGATCAACATAATTTGAAACCAGGATTTCCTGAGGTTCATCAGTTTTGTTTTCAATTAATGCCATCAGTTCAGGTTTTATTATGTAGAAGAACGTAGCAGCCCCTAAAAGTCCGGCAATATAACCTGTGATGATAATGATCTAGAATCTTTTTCATTTATTTAAAATTATATCTCAAATCTATGATAAATCTGTTTTAATAAATAGAGGTTTTGACGAGCCTGCAACAGAACTATTCATCTCTTACTATAACTCTGCCAATCACGACATACCTCTAAATTAAGCCTCAAATAAGATGCCTTTTTAAGTAATGTCATGTAAAATATGCACATTTTAAGACAGAATGACTGTTATTTATTACTTTTGCAAGTCATGGGTGTCAGATCAATTCTAAGTAAACCTATTGCCTCTTATGTTGTTTCTCAACAAAGGAAATGGATGAATTATCCTGGTAAATTCCAGGATGCCCAGTTTAAGAAATTAATAAGTCGGGCAAAATCTACTTTGTTCGGACAAGACCATGATTTCAGTTCGATTATTACATACGAGGATTTTAAGGACCGTGTTCCTGTAAAAGATTATGAAGGTCTTTCCAAATATGTAATGAAAGTTGTGCAGGGGGAAAAGGATATTTTATGGCCAGGGAAACCAATCTACTTTGCCAAAACTTCGGGTACCACAAGTGGGACTAAGTATATCCCTATTACCAGGGAATCCATACCGAACCACATCAATGGTGCCCGTGATGCGCTTTTGAACTATATACACGAAACGGGTAAAAGTAAGTTTCTGGATGGGAAACTGATATTTCTGTCCGGAAGCCCTGTGCTTGAAGAAAAATATGGAATAAAAACAGGCAGGTTATCTGGTATATCCAATCACTTTGTGCCTGGATATTTACGCTCCAATCAAATGCCTTCCTATGAAACAAATTGTATTGAGGATTGGGAGATGAAGGTGGATAGCATCATTGATGAAACGCTACACAAGAATATGACGCTGATATCCGGCATTCCGCCCTGGGTGCAAATGTATTTCGATAGAATTATTGAAAGAACCGGCAAAAGAATCAAAGATGTTTTCCCGGAGTTCTCATTATTCGTTTATGGAGGTGTTAATTTTGAACCCTACGAAAAAAATTATACGATTCGATAGGAAAGGATATTGATTCCATCGAATTATTCCCTGCTTCAGAGGGTTTTTTTGCTTTTCAAAACGAACAAGATGATCCTTCCATGCTGCTAATACAAAATGCAGGAATATTTTACGAATTCATACCTGCAGATGAATTTTACAATGAAAATCCAACCCGCCTGAAGATCGATCAGGTTGAAGGTGGCGTAAACTATGCTATGGTCATTAACAGCAATGCAGGATTGTGGGGTTATTCCCTGGGTGATACCATTAAGTTTACCTCGCTGAATCCTCCGAAGCTTTTATTTACGGGGCGTACCAAACATTTCATATCAGCGTTCGGCGAGCACGTAATCGGAGAGGAAGTTGAAAAATCAATGCAGCACGCTATGCAATCCTTTGGAGAAGTCGAATTGGTAGAATTCACGGTGGCTCCACAAGTAAATCCAAAGGAAGGATTACCTTTACATGAGTGGTATGTTGAGTTTTCAAAACCACCTAAAGAACTTGAGGCTTTTGAAAAGTCCCTGGATATGAAACTTCAGGAATTGAATTCATACTATTTTGACCTGGTCTCAGGAGCTATATTAAGACCTTTAAAAGTAAAACCGTTAAGGCAAGGTGCATTTCAGGATTTTATGAAATCCCAGGGGAAACTAGGTGGACAGAATAAAGTCCCCAGACTTTCCAATGAAAGAACTATCGCCGATGAACTTGAACAATTCGTAATAATTTAATTTTTGGATACCGACCAAAAACATATAGCAATATTGGGATCTACTGGATCCATTGGGACACAAGCTCTGGAGGTTATCAGGGAGCATCCCGATGATTTTGTAGTCGAAGTGCTTACTGCCTACAATAATGCCGATCTTCTTATTAAACAGGCTTTGGAATATAAACCCAATGCAGTAGTAATAGGAAATGATCAGAAATACGAATATGTTAATAGTGCACTGTCTTCAGATAACATTAAAGTATATGCTGGTCCTGAAGCCCTGGACTCAGTGGTTGAAATGGATACTATCGATACTGTTCTTGCTGCGCTAGTGGGCTTTTCCGGATTGAGTTCTACCGTGCGTTCTATTAAGGCGGGCAAGCAAATAGCACTGGCTAATAAAGAAACACTGGTTGTCGCCGGTGAATATATTACGAAACTGGCGAGTGAGAAAGGCGTTAATATTTATCCTGTTGATTCTGAACATTCAGCAATATTTCAATGTATGGTCGGTGAATTTCATAACAGGATCGAACGAATTATACTGACTGCTTCTGGCGGACCTTTCAGAGGAAAAACAAAGGATGACCTTCTAAAAGTTGGTAAGGCAGAGGCTTTGAATCATCCCAACTGGGATATGGGGGCAAAAATTACCATAGATTCAGCTACATTGATGAACAAAGGACTTGAGGTTATTGAAGCCAAATGGCTCTTCAACCTGGAGCAAGATCAAATTGATGTTGTCGTTCATCCACAGTCTATCATACATTCTATGGTTGAATTTGAAGACGGATCCATCAAGGCACAATTAGGTTTGCCTGATATGCGAATTCCTATTCAATTTGCATTATCTTATCCGAATCGTTTGAAATCTGCCTTTCCTGGATTTAGTTTTGCAGATTATCCAATGTTGAATTTTGAAAAACCGGATATGGAGACGTTTCGTAACCTGGCATTAGCTTATGAAGCTTTAAAAAAGGGCGGAAATGTTCCATGTGTATTGAATGCAGCAAACGAAATTGCAGTTGATGCGTTCTTAAATGATAAAATAGGTTTTCTTCAGATCCCGGATCTAATTGAAGGATGCTTGAGTAAAGCGCCTTTTATTTTATCTCCTGGCCTGGAAGATTATTTTGAAACTGATAAAGAAACAAGAATTTTAGCTAAAGAAATTATAGGGTAATGGATATATTGGTTATGGCGGCTCAAATGATATTGGGCCTTTCAATTTTGGTAGGATTGCACGAGTTTGGCCATTTATTGGCCGCAAAAGCGTTTGGGATGAGGGTTGAACAGTATTCGATCGGGTTCCCGCCAAAGATCTTCTCTTTTAAATATGGTGAAACGGTGTATTCTATTGGCGCTATACCCCTGGGTGGATTTGTAAAAATCTCGGGTATGATTGATGAATCACTGGACTTAAAGACCATGACAGATGAACCCCAACCCTGGGAATTCAGGGCCAAACCTGCCTGGCAAAGGCTGATTGTAATGATGGGAGGGATTATTGTGAATGTGATTACCGGTATCATCATTTTTATCATCATAGTATATATTTATGGGGATAGCAATATTTCCAAAGAAGAGCTTAATAAGAATGGGATATATGCCTATGAGCTGGCACAGGAACTCGGACTTCGGACAGGGGATAGGATCATTGAAATTAATGGCAAGGATTATCAGTATTACGATGATATTAAAAGTGCGGATGTATTGCTATCAGATAATGCCTATTATACGGTAGACCGTAATGGAGAGATCATAGACATACCCATTCCCTCAAATTTTCTGGAAAAATTTTCGCCTCGTAAAAACCGGGATGTTAACTTTATTGATCCCCTCACAACCTTTAGCGTTGGCAAGATCGATAAAGATCTTGGAGCAGCAGCAGGAGGCTTGATGGAAGGAGACCGGATAGTTAGTGTTAATGGAACACCTATAAAGTACTTTCAGGTATTACGAGAATCACTTGAAAATATTACTGGTGAAATGGCACATTTTGTTGTGTCAAGGAATGAGCAATTGGTGGATCTTGACATACGAATATCCGAAGACGGAATGGCCGGCTTCCAGATGGTTCCCGACTTAGAATATACCACCGTACATTATTCTTTCCTGGAGGCAATCCCGATAGGAACCAAGGATGCTTTCAATATTGTCTTTATTAATATTAAGGCTTTTGGTAAAATATTTTCAGGTGATCTGAATTTCAGTGAATCTGTATCAGGACCAATAGGGATAGCTAAAATATTTGGATCAACCTGGAACTGGCCACGGTTCTGGAACCTGGTAGGTCTTTTATCTATGATCCTGGCTTTCATGAATTTTCTGCCTATTCCAGCCCTGGATGGAGGGCATGTAATGTTCCTGGTTTTTGAAATCGTTTCGGGTCATAAACCTTCGGATAAATTTATGGAGGTAGCCCAGAAAGTGGGCATGGTCATTCTACTTGGATTGATGGTGTTTGTGATATTCAATGATATCTTCAAGGAATTAGTAGAGAAGTAACTACCAGTCCTTTACATCTTCCATTTGTTCGAGCATTCGCATTTCTTCCAGCTCTTTTAGACTGGGCCTGTAAAGCTCGAATTCGACTCGCCGGTTTAATTGGCGGTCTTCTTCTGTGATTTCCTCTACAATGGGATCGGTGCTGCCGTATCCTTCTGCATCTACCCTGGCCCTCGGTACATTTCCGAAATAAATGATATATTCCATGATCGCCTCTGCGCGATCCTTTGATAACTGTAAGTTATATTCCGGAGTTCCATAGGAATCCGTGTGTCCGGAGATCCGAAGTTTGAAATCAGGATTATCTAATAGAAAGCGGGAGACTTTATCAAGGTCATAGAACATGGTTGGTTTGATCTCGGAACTTTCCAGGTCAAATTCGATGGACTTGAACTTCATTCTTGAGGAAATCGCCTTCGTATATTTACTGATCTCCATATTTCCAACGAGTGTAAAGAACTCTTCTATTCTGAAAAACTCACTGCTCTGAATGATCAACAGATAGCGGTTATTATTGATCAGATTAAATTCAAATGTACCCTGGGGGCTCAGTTTTTTTGGTGCAACTTCAATTCCGTTTTCGAGATCGATCACTGTTACAATTCCTTCAGCAAAAGGATCCTGCGTTTCTATATCATAAACTGATCCATATAATTTGGCTACCGCTCCGGGTTGGGCCTCCATAGGTAGTGGAAAAGAATACAGGTCCAGATTGGCCATATCATTTTCAATACTTTTTGCATAAAAAAGATATTCTGAGTTGGCATCAATAGTAAAGTAAAATTCCGATCCTTCGCCATTGATCAGCGGGCCAATATTTACAGGTTCACCCCAGAATCGACCATAGCGATAGGATTTATAAATATCAAATTCACCAAAATTCAGAAGATGTCCATTTGAGCTGAAATAAAGGACATCGTAAGTGGGGTGAAAGAATGGACTCACCTCGTTGTTCCTGGTATTTATGTAGGGGCCGGCGTTTTGAGCCTCAGACCATTTGCCTTTTTTATCCTTATATGTAAAATATATGTCAGCCATACCAAATCCACCTATACGATCAGAAGAAAAATACAGTGTGTCACCGGAATGGCTCAGGGAAGGATGCGAGTCCCACGAATTGCTATTAATGTGTGAGCCAAGGTTTTGAATATTCCCCCAGGTGCCATCCTCCTGTAGGCTGGCCACAAACAAATCACAATTTCCATAAGTATCCGGCGCATCACACCTGGCAAAAAATAGAGTTTTTCCATCTTTGCTGATACATGCCGATCCTTCATTGAAAATTGAATTGACTTCCGTAAGGGGTTCTGCTTCATACCATCCGTCCTCATCTTTCTTGCTGATAAAAATGTCTTCATTCCGCCTGTAATCCAACGGGGCCACTTCAGTTTCAAACCTCCTGGAAGTAAAGATCAATACGGAATCATTTACATTTAAAGAGGGTCCATAGTCGGAATGCCTGGAATTAATCAGATGACCCATATTGATCAATACCCCTCTGGGAGGGATGAGTGTGTCAACATCTGCCCGGTAATCTACCAGCTCATAGTAATAATCTATTGAAACATACTGGTCTCTTTCATAGCCGGCTACTGAATCGAAATGCTGGGTTATCTGTTCCAGATCAATATCCTGTCTTGAATGTTTAAGGACCAGTCTATATAAATCGATTGATTCTGCCTTTTTGCCCAGTTGTTCAGCCAGTTGGCCAAGTTCCCATATCATTTTCGTATCGTTATAAAAATTTTGAACGCCAAAATTGGAAACGTATTCATATAGCGATTCGTAATATTTTAAAGGATCTGAGGAACGCGAATTTTCATTAACAGCATTCAGCTTCTTCTTGTGATAGTAATAAGGAATCTGATTTATGTTCGGAAAATCGATAAAGGGCTCTGCCTGAATGATAGGATTTGTCTTGATGATGGTAGAATCCTCTTCGGAATTTATGTTATTCTGTGCAAACAGAACCTGACACGTCAGTGTCAAAGTTACCACCAGTGGCGTTATTGTCTTTTTCTGGATCATTAATTATTAATTCCGAAAAATCAGTAATAAAACGTGAATTTCACAATTTATGTTGTAATTTTATTTAGTTCAGATGTTATTAATTTAATATTCCCCCACTTTGGCACAGGTATTGAGTAATTACAGCGATTCATAATAAAGTATTAAATATAAAAAAAGTGACAGTTTGTCATTATAGGGACGGATATGGGGTTTAATAAGAATCTTTTATTATCAACTTTGGGATTATCGGATTTCAGGGATGAAGACACGGGTGAGTTTGTACAGCTTATAACACCTGATGCAGAGGACTGGCTTCCTGAAGAAAAAATACCGAAAGACCTGCCTATTTTACCAATAAAGAATACAGTTCTGTTCCCCGGCGTTGTAATTCCCATAACAGTTGGAAGGCAGAAGTCAATTCGACTTGTTAAAAGGGCCTATAGGGGTAAAAGGGTAATTGGTGTAGTAGCCCAGAAAAATATGAAGGTGGAGGACCCTGGTGAAAATGACATTCATAGAGTGGGAACCCTGGCCCGGATTTTGAAACTTCTGATCCTGCCAGATGGGAATACTACGATCATTATTCAGGGTAAGCAAAGGTTTGAAATAGAAAAAATCATACAAAAAGAGCCCTATCTTCAGGCAACAATTAGATCTATACCTGAACTATTTCCTGATGTTGATAAAAAGGAATCCAAGGCGGTAATTGAATCTATAAAGGATACTGCCTTTAAGATAATGAACTTAAATCCAGAGATCCCACAGGAGGCTCAGGTAGCACTTGACAATATAGATAGTCCAAACTTTCTTACATATTTCCTGAGTTCGAACATCAATGCCAGTGTGGATGATAAACAAAAGCTACTGGAATTAAATGATGGGATGGACAGGGCGACCCTGCTTTTGGAGTACCTTTTGAAAGACCTTCAAATGCTGGAGTTAAAACACGAGATCCAGCGGAAAGTGAACTCCGATATCGATCAGCAACAAAGAGATTATTACCTGAGACAGCAGATGAAGGTGCTTCAGGATGAGTTGGGTTTTGATGGACCTGATCAGGAAATAAACCTGCTTCGAAGCAAAGGCAGTAAAAAAGATTGGCCCCAATATGCAAGGGATCACTTTAATAAGGAACTGGAGAAGATGCAAAGGATCAATCCTGCTTCTCCAGAATTCCCGGTAGCTATGAATTACGTGGAATTTCTTATAGATCTCCCCTGGAATAACATTACGCTTGACGATTTTGACCTGAACAAAGCTCTGGAAATATTGGATAAGGACCACTATGGACTTGAAAAGGTTAAAGACAGGATACTGGAATACCTGGCTGTCCTGAAACTCAAGCAAGACCTAAAAGGTCCAATACTTTGTTTGTATGGACCTCCGGGTGTGGGAAAAACCTCTTTAGGAAAATCAATAGCCAAAGCCCTGAACAGGAAGTATATACGGATGTCTTTGGGTGGTGTTCATGATGAAGCAGAGGTCCGGGGACACAGGAAGACCTACGTTGGGGCCATGCCTGGAAGGATCATCCAAAATATTAAGAAAGCTAAGTCTTCAAATCCGGTATTCGTCCTTGATGAAATAGACAAGGTGAGTTCAGATTTCAGGGGAGATCCATCTTCAGCACTATTGGAAGTGCTCGATCCTGAGCAGAACAGCACGTTCACCGACAACTATCTTGAGATCGAATATGACTTATCGAAAGTGCTCTTCATTGCAACAGCAAATACCATGGATACTATTAATCCGGCATTACGAGACAGAATGGAGATAATAGAGATCACCGGATATACACTGGAAGAGAAATATATGATCGCAAAAAGGCATTTGATCCCAAAGCAAAGAAGGGAGCACGGCCTGAAAGCGAAAGATGTATCGTTTACAAAAACAGGTATAGTTAAAATTATAGATGCATATACCCGGGAGTCTGGAGTTAGATCGCTTGAACGAAACATCGGTTCCATTATCCGTAATATTGCGAAATCAGTCGCGATGGAGGAAGAGTACAGTAAATCCATAACCCCTGATCGGGTTGTCGAAATACTTGGTACAGAAAGATTTGATAAGGAATTATACCAGGATAATGAGACCGCTGGTGTGGTTACCGGGCTTGCCTGGACACAGGTCGGCGGTGAGATCCTGTTCATCGAGTCAAGTTTAAGCCGTGGTACTGGGAAATTGACACTTAGTGGTCAGTTAGGAGATGTAATGAAGGAATCGGCTATGGCCGCCTTGTCTTATTTGAAATCCAATGCCGGAAAACTAGGTATTGATTATATGGTGTTCGAAAAATATGATCTTCATATACATGTCCCGGCCGGGGCTGTTCCAAAAGACGGACCATCAGCGGGGATTACTATTCTGATTTCTCTTGCCTCAGTATTCACGCAAAGGAAAGTAAGAAATAAAATTGCCATGACCGGTGAAATAACCCTGCGTGGGAAAGTTTTGCCTGTCGGGGGAATCAAGGAAAAGATACTTGCTGCAAAAAGATCCGGGATTAAAGAGATTATATTGTGCTCAAAGAACCGGAAAGATATCGATGAGATTGCAAAATCCTATATCGCAGACATCCAAGTTCATTATGTTGACCACGTGGATGAAGTGATATCCATTGCTTTATTGAAAGAAAAAGTTTTTGACTCAATGAAGTTTATTGTGGAATAATTGAGTGTCGTTGTTGAATTGACAACAATCCTTGATTAATTTTCAAAAGAATTAATTATTAAAGAAGCATTATATGTTGGACAAAGAGAAATATTTGACCCCGCGGGAAATTGTATCGGAGTTGGATAAATATATAATAGGGCAGGACGATGCCAAAAGAAATGTTGCTATCGCTTTAAGGAACAGATGGAGGCGCATGAATGCTGATCCTGAGATCAGAAGTGAGATCATTCCGAATAACATCCTGTTGATTGGACCTACCGGAGTTGGAAAGACAGAAATAGCGAGACGTCTGGCCAAGATCGCGGATGCACCATTTACCAAAGTTGAGGCCTCTAAATTTACGGAGATTGGATATGTCGGCCGGGATGTGGAGAGTATGGTCCGGGACCTTGTAGAACAGTCGGTTAACCTTGTCAAAGCCAAGAAAAAGGAAGAAGTAATGGATAAGGCATCCTCAGCTGTTGAAGATCAAATCCTGGATATTTTAATTCCTCCAATGAAACCTCAAACATTGAGACCTCCCCATACAATGGATAAGACAGTGGAGGAAATGCCTAAGGATGATTACGAATTAAATGAAAAAACCCGGGAAAAATTCAGGGAAAAATTACAAAGGGGTGAACTTGATAAAAGAAAGGTTGAAATTAATGTAAGGCAACCGGCAAATTCTGGTATCGGAATGATAGGCGGCGGTATGATGGATGAGTCTTCCATGATTAACCTTCAGGAGATGATTGGCAATATGATGCCAAAAAGGAATAAGAAGAGGAAGGTGACCATAGAGGAAGCCCGCAAGATCCTGCTGGAGGAAGAAGCCGCCAAGTTGATCGATATGGATGAAGTAAAAGAGGAGGCGATCCGCAAAGCTGAAAGTACCGGAATCATCTTTATTGACGAAATTGATAAAATCGCTGGCGCTGCAAAAAAGGGGAGTGGGCCCGATGTAAGCCGCGAGGGAGTTCAAAGGGATTTGTTACCAATTGTTGAAGGTAGCACAGTTAATACGAAGTATGGGGTAATCACAACTGACCATATCTTATTTATTGCCGCCGGAGCTTTTCATATTGCAAAGCCGTCGGATATGATCCCCGAACTTCAGGGAAGGTTTCCAATAAGGGTGGAATTGAATAATCTGACTAAGGAAGACTTCTGTCTGATCTTAAAAGCGCCAAAAAATGCCCTGACAAAGCAGTATCAGGCCTTATTCCAGTCCGAGGACATAGAGATCAATTTTACAGACGAATCTCTTGAACAGATTGCTGAAACCTCATTTCATATCAATGAAGAAATTGAGAATATAGGTGCAAGGCGACTTCATACGGTGATGAGTAAATTGTTAAATGATTTTCTATTTGATGTTCCTGACGTTATTGGCCCAAATGCCAAGATCATGGTCACGAAGGAAATGGTGGAGGAAAAACTGGCAGAACTGGTAACTAATAAAGATCTCAGTCGGTATATTCTTTAGTATGCGGAAATTTTTTGTTACGGGATCAAGCAAGGGTATAGGACATGCCATTACTGAACTGTTATTGCAGGAACCTGATATTGAAGTGACCGGAATTTCCAGGACTAATACACTTCAAAATAAACGTTTTGTACATATACCCCTTAACCTGGAAGATGTTGTCCAACTGGCTGCAGTTGTTGACGGAATATTTAATGATCATACTGACTTCGAGGAGGTTGTTTTAATTAATAATGCAGGCTATCTGGGTGATATTAAGTATTTGGGAGATATCGATCACCGGGAATTCATCAAAGTAATGAATGTAAATGTTACTGCACCGGCTATACTCATGAATGCATTTATTAGGAGTTTCAAAGATGCAGGCGGAAAAAAGGTAATAGTCAATATAGGATCTGGTGCAGGTAGGCACCCATATGATGGATGGGGGGCATATTGTACTTCCAAAGCAGCGATTGATATGCTATCAGAGGTAACTGATATGGAAACCAGCATTAGGCAGAATGGTTTCAGAATTGTATCGCTTGCTCCTGGACCTGTTGATACCAGCATGCAGGAAGTAGTCAGATCAACAGCATATACTGATTTCAGTCAGATCAATAAATTCATTGCTTTAAAAGAGTCCGGCCAATTACCTGCAGTTGAGGAGACGGCTGAAAAGATCATATCTTTTGTCGACAGGATACACCAGTTTGATGGTTCAATTCTGGATATTCGAAAAATATCGCTTAGTTAGTAGACATTTTTTTCGGGTAGTCGAAGAACACCAGTTCTCCTGTATTATAATTTATAGCCGACCAATCATCCGTACTGAAATCGATAGCCACTATTCCGGTTGTAGGTATATTATAAATATTTATGCCGCATAGCATATTGGCAAAATCAGTAAATCCAGGATTATGTCCGAATAACATGACACTATTAATCTTATTTTTAAGTTCCTGGACAATAGAGATCATAGAATTACTACTGCCATGATATAAGCGATCGTCTACCTCTATCTTTTTCTTTGGATAGCCAATTTCTTCTGATATTTTTTTGGCGGTGGTATATGCCCTATTGGCGGGACTGGATATAAGAAGATCCGGAATAATACCCTGTTTCCGTAATCTGATGCCCATTTCAGGTGCATTTTTTTTGCCCCGGTTATTTAATGGACGGTCGATGTCATCCAGGGAAGGATCGTCCCAGGAGGATTTTGCATGTCGGACGAGAAATAATCGTTTCATGTCAGGAGAATTTAAAAACTGAAGCTAAAAAAATTATTTCATTTTGTCCCGAATCAGACCATAAATTTTTTTATATGAAATATTGTTAATATGAAAACCTTTTCATATGTTTGTGCGTATATTTTAAAAAAGTAAAAATATGAAAGGCATTTTGAAAGTATTTATTCTGTTATTGGCAGCATTTGTGTTAGGATGCCAGCCAGCTGGAGATAAAAGCAACGTAAAGAAATTAAACGCTGAAATAAAAACAATAAACGATAATAAAATGGAACATTTAACAAAAGCAACTTTTCAGGAAAAAGTATTTAACTACGAAGTAAATAAGGATTGGAAATATGAAGGTGATCTTCCTTGTCTGATTGATTTTTATGCCGACTGGTGTGGCCCATGTAAAATGGTTGCTCCTGTTCTTGAGGAACTGGCGAAAGAGTATGATGGCAAAATTCGCATCTACAAAGTAGATACAGAAGCAGAGCAGGAACTTGCTGCTGCGTTTGGAATAAGAAGTATTCCTTCTTTATTATTCTGTCCTAAAGATGGGCAACCTCAGATGGCTCAAGGTGCTTTACCAAAGGCAACTATGGAAAAAGCTATTAAGGAGATCCTTTTGGCAGAAAATCCAGTAGAGAGCAACTAAAAGAAGTATTATAATTAAGAATTTATAAAGTAGAAGCTAATTAAGCTTACTTGATATATATTCCAATGTGCTAATCCCGCCGAAAGGCGGGATTTTTTTTGTATATCCGAAGAAAAGAACCTGCACGCCACCTGGCATATTAAGGCATAAATCAGATCAATTATTTGAGCAAATCAATAGCAGCTTCAAGCTGTAAATCCTTACCCGACTGGACATCCTGAGGAGTTTGTTCCACACGGGTATCCGGAGGAGTCCCAAGCCATTCCCATGGAAGGCCATCATATCTTCTCCTATCTGTCGTGCCAATATGGATCATTGAACCAGGCAGGTAATTAAGCATTTACACCGGCTTTTTTGATTGTACCAGGTTTAAAAACTGTCCTGGCAGCCTCTATGATCAGGAGAATGGAGAGGCAAAGCAGGAAAAAAGCGATGCTTCCGATAACATCGAATCCACTCTGGTAAACCAGTTGTATCAGAGCCCAGATGGTCATCACCAGCATAAATATCATAGGGATAACAACAAAAAAAGTTGGTTTACCTTTTTTACTTAGCCAAACAAAAACGACCAACAGGGCAAGACCTGCCAAAAGCT
Organism: uncultured Cytophagales bacterium; assembly: GCA_963820995.1. GTDB lineage: Bacteria > Bacteroidota > Bacteroidia > Cytophagales > Cyclobacteriaceae > JAGTVG01. Next base: position 674,327 of record CAWGCL010000004.1, read on the forward strand.
GGTTGGTAGCACCAAAAACAGGCCATACTGCCTGCCATGCAGGAATAGGATTGCCGGAAGCATCATGCAGTACCATGAAATTGAAGGCCAGCGGTAATGAGAGGGTAGCTATTGTTGCGATGACCCGGACATACTTTCCCTGAATATTGAAGAATTCTTCAAAAATATACCTGCCCAGCCTGGTGGAAGTATCAAGCGTGGTCAATAAAAAGGTAGATACTGCCAGAATACCAAATGATTTTCCAGTTTCAAAAGGAAGACCCAGTGATTGCATAAAATTACCCAGTCCATTACCATAGATCTCCAAAGGGTTTGATTTCAATATCTCACTATTTGAGGCAAGCATAACGACTGTAAACAAGGAGATCACGGCCACCAGACCCTCGAGCAACATGGCCCCATATCCAATCGGTCGTGCGTCACATTCATTGTTGAGTTGTTTTGATGTGGTGCCTGATGCTACAATTGAATGAAAACCTGAACAGGCCCCGCAAGCTATGGTTATAAAGAGTATAGGGAATAAAGTACCCCTGTCGATATTCGACCATGAGGTAAACATCGGGTATCTGATCTCAAATCCACCAATCAGTATCCCAACAAAAGCGCCTAATAGTGAAGCATATAAAAGAAATGATGATAGATAATCCCTTGGTTGTAAAAGAGTCCAGACAGGAGTGATGCTGGCAATCAGGCAATACGCGATCAGGATAATATTCCAGGTTCTGGAGGTTTCACCCATAATCGTTGGCAAGATACCATCTGTAATGGGCAATAGATGTCCTAAATATATTCCAGCAAAGACAAGCGGCACAAATATAAACGAAGCAGCCTTGAGGCTAAGACCAAGTTTTTTCACTGTAAGGCCGAATGCGAGCGCCAGTAATATAAAAAATATGGAAGAAGATCCTACTTCCGGACTACTTGTAAAGCCAGCTGAGGTAAGATCTATAAAAACGATAAGAACATATACCAACGCCAGCCATATAAAAATGAGAAACATTCTATAAGCAAGGGGTGACATATGTATCCTTGCAATTTCACCGATTGATTTAGCTTTATGCCGGATTGAAGCCATAAGAGAAGTATAATCGTGTACGCCTCCTATAAAAATGGTTCCAAGTACGATCCATAACAAAGCAGGCAGCCATCCGAAAGCGATCCCCGCAATAATCGGCCCGACAACAGGTCCTGCTCCGGCGATTGAGCTGAAATGATGACCGAGAAGCACAGGCGCTTTTGCTGGGACCTTGTCAACACCGTCATAATCCGTATGGCTGGGTGTTGGATTGTTTCTTTGAACATCAAAGGTCTTATCGAGGTACCTGCCATAAATCCGGTAGGCTATCACAAATACAACCAGTGCTATCAGAAAAATATAAATAAGCATGTCCTGCCTTCAAATTTTTTTAAATATAAATAATTGGATTGACAAAATATGTAAATTCGCTTAGCATATAAGTATTCTGATTTTTAAAACTAAAGCGAGTAAATATGAAAAAACCGTTGTTATTATTAGCATTTTTTATCTGTTTCAGTCAGGTTTTTGCACAGAAAATGAAACCTCAGGAGACAGAAGTCTGGGAACCTGAACCAGTTGTCGTCACTCCAGGAGATGGCACCGCTCCACCCTCGGATGCTATCGTATTATTTGATGGAAGCAATCTTGAGAACTGGGAAAATATGAAAGGCGAGCCGGCAAAATGGGAAGTTAGTGATGGGGCTATGACTGCGGTCAAAGGTGCCGGAGGTGTTCAAACGAAACAAAAATTTGGAGATTGCCAGTTACATATTGAATGGAGAACACCTGCCGAGGTTGTTGGAAAAGGACAGGGAAGAGGTAATAGTGGAGTGTTCCTTCAGGGTATTTATGAAGTCCAGGTACTGGACTCTTATAACAACAGGACCTACTCCAATGGTCAGGCGGCCAGCATATATAAGCAGCAGATGCCTCTGGTAAATGCCTGTAAGCCTCCGGGAGAATGGCAGACCTATGATATTATATACAGGGCGCCGATCTTCAGTGATGATGGAGAACTGGCTTCCCCTGCTTACATTACGGTAATACAAAATGGGATTTTAGTCCAGAATCACTACCTGATAAAGGGTGATACCCCCTATATCGGACTACCAAAATATGAGCAACATGGAGATGGTCCACTTATGCTGCAAGACCATAGCAATCCGGTAAGTTACCGGAACATCTGGATAAGGAAACTTTAATAATATTTAACAAATTGAAGATCAGGCTTGATTATCTGGTCCTGCAGGGCGCTAAGTTGAAGCTATACAATTAATGTATTATCAAAGCTCCAACTTAGCATCTGTTTTTAAACCAATTATAGTACCATTGCCTTGAAATCTTTTCTTTTCAGGTGGTGGTTGCGACATAGAGTCCAGATTGTCATTAAAGCATTTAATTATACGAGATGAAGGCCTACGTCTGAAATGCTTTTCTTTTAGTCCAACCTCAAAAATTTTCTCGGGGCTTTATAGCGTCTCCAAAATCTGAATTTGGTCAGGGAAGTCCATGTGATTATATAGTTGACCCACCTATAGCGTAGCAAGAAATGCATTAACCCATATCCGAAAAAGATGATCCATATTCCGACTGCGAACTGCACAGCTGAATATATATAAGAATATCCGGAGGAGATAATATCTTCCGGAATGATATTATATCTGATTAAAATTCCGGTCAGCAATACCGGGATCATCGTGAAAGCCAGCCACCATAATAAAAAAATAAAAGCATGTCCTGTTTCAATGGCCCTTTCCGGGCAATAGTTCATACAATGCATACAGCTTTCGCATTTATAAGTCCAGAATGGCCTTTTATCGACGAGTTTGATGGCATTGACCGGACAATCCTTAATACATTTATCACAATTATTGCATTTGTAACTGGCGAAATAGGTTTTTGATAAGGCAAAACGGCCAAACAGATAATACAATACTGAGATCGGGCTGATCAGGATATCCACTGGTATGCCCCAAAAAGCCTGATAAACCCGTTTTCCTTTCAGGAGTTTTTCAGTAAAACGGTCGGTTATTCTCTTGCAGCGGTTAAATATGGAATCCACCACTTTTTCCCTTAGACCAGGATGTACCGATATCCAGTTTGATGGCAAGTCAAGAGGCTGAAAACCGATACATTTATAACCTTTAAGGCCAAGCATAAGGGCAGGCCACCATAATGCAGTTCCGCTCATTCCCGGAGTAAAGAGCTTATACAACTTCATGCCGGCTCTTGTGTTCAGCAGAAAGATCTTCGTACCATTTGATTTCGGAAAACGACGGATGAAATCAATAACAATAGGTGGTGTATTGAAACCATGCGTGGGAAAGCAGAAACCAACAAGCGTATTTTCTTCAAACCGTTCCCGGGGAGTAGGTGTATTCTTTTCAATCCGGATGATTTCAGATCGTAAACCCTTATTTTTAGCCTGATCAGCTATCCAGTGGGCGGCAGTTTTGGCATTCCCGGTACCTGAGAAAAAGTATATGATCAGCCTGTTGTACATATAAAAGTCAAGCGGCAGATTATCTGCTCAAAATCTTTATGAAAGATCAATAAAAAGTTCGTTATTATCCAGTAATGTTTGAAATGTCAGGATGCTATCAGGTGCGGGTCCCTTGACTACCTTGCCATCCAGATCAAATTCCGAATGGCTGAAACTGACACACCATAATATCTTTTTATCTGGTTTGTACTCAAGTTCCCGGCCTCCATGGGTACACTTGTCCTCATAGGTTTTGTATTCATTTGCGGATTCATGAATTATTATAAGGTTCTTCTCTTTGTCTGGAATATCCAGTTGAATTGAATTACCCACATCCTTCAATATCGGAACCTGATCGAGTGATACCCTTAAAGTATCTCCATCAACAGAATAACTGTGATCTGGAGCAACAAATGTATCAGAATTTCCGCTTATGGCCTTACATCCATTCAGAATAGTGGATCCACAAATAGAACAAACAGTCAGGGCGGTACCTGTTTTTAAAAATTCATTTCTTTTCATATGATTTCAGGTTTCTAAAAAATGATTTGGCGTTAATCTATAGTACGATTTAACAGAATCGGATGGTTGCAATTTATGTGTTTTTCTTTATACTACCGGGAAATAATGATAAGAAACATTAGTTTTCATCTGGTTAAAAACAAAGCTAGAAAACCTGAAAAAAATACTACCAATCCAGAGTTTCTTCAATATATTGAATGAGTTGATCCGCCATTTTCCGATTGTCTGCTACCCTGGGATGTCCCGGCTTGTTGATATAAGGGAAAAAGATGGTATGCAGGTTCCGGTCATCCAGGTTTTCCACAGCAGTAGTGACATATCCCGGCCAGGGTGAATCTTCCCTTGTTGCATCCATACTTCCCAAAGCACAGATAATGGGAGTCTCAGGGTAGACATCGCGTAATTTCGAGATAAAATCGACATAGGAGGAGATTATCTTCTCCTCATCCGGGGCATCCTTCCCAAATCTCTGCTCAAATGTTGGTTCTTCAGGCATATTCACCAGCCAGGAATCATTTTGAAACAGGTTCACAACGACAAGGTCAGGCTGCACCCGGTAGAAATCCCATTTGCTTTCAGGATCGGAAGGATCCAGCCGGTCATACATTTCCGGCATGATCAGTGGGAACCAACTGATCATGATCCCGATCCCTGATTTTAATGTCCCATAATAATCCGCATTGAAATGCCTGGCGGTGATGGCACCATAGGTATTGTAATTATTGGTATAAATACTGTCTGGTGAATCCCCTCCAGTCATGTCCTCAATAGCATATCCGGCCGTGATCGAGTTGCCAAAAAATTCAATGATCCTGTCATTTTTTGGTGAAGGATCCAATGTGCTGCCATTCCCTATCTCAAATCCATAAAACCAGGTTTTACCCCAATCCCATTCGGAGCGTTTGATTAATTTAACAGTATGCGGACCCTCTGGTAAGCCTTTTGCCAGTGTGTACAATCGTTCCGTAGTATCTAGCCTGATATATCTAAGGCTGTCATCATCAATGACAATGTTAAAGTAATTCTCACCTCTTTCATCTTTAAGCTTTGCTTTCAATTCCTCTCCTTCGAACCTTATTTCGATTTGTGTCCCCGGCCAATAGATTTCCGGAGCTTCAGGATCTTCAAAATTTATACGGCCGGTATAACGGATCGATGGATCATCAGGAGAAACAGTAACATTTATTACATCTGGAAGGCAGCTAATAAAAGCGAGCAGTACTATCAAATAACGGTAAGAATAAAGTTGAATTTTCATAAAGATAAAATATAAAGGTGTCTAGTAATATAGTGAATTTAAAAATACTTCGATGAATATGCAGGATCGGCCCAACTAATTTCTTATAAAATTGGATGAGTTATTGATAAATAGATTACATAACATATCCAACCAGCCGATTATGTCGAATACTAAACGATGAATAATGGTTTTCGAATTTCTAAAACTATACCTGACCTATGACTATCTGGTAAAAATAAACGACATTTCATGATATATATCATATCCTAACTTTTGAATTATTTAATTCATTCTATTAGGTTGTTGTTAATAATCTTAAATTCTAATTCACCTCGACTGAAAATACGCCCTTATTCGGGCAAGTATTGATATTTATTTTTTTATAAACAAAAACCATCATTACCATGAGAAAGAGATTGAATTTTATTTTTGTAATTGCCTGTATACTCTTCTTGAATAATTCTGTTTATTCCCAAGGTTGGGTTATAGAAGAATCAAACAACAGTGTTACCTACATAGGAGACGGATGGCTTAAATCATTTCCCGACGATATGGATGAGGTCCCAATGACTTCAATGTACAATCCTGGTTCAAACCTCATCATTATAATCAATGAAAATGATATGACGTATGCTAAAGGATCGCCTGATGATTATTGTAACGCTGTGAAAACCATGATGAGTGAAATGAATAAACAGATGCCTGCTGAACAGATAAAAATGATGGACGAAATGATAGCGCAGGAGAAAGCAAAACCCGCACCAAAAGTATCTGTTGAAAAAAGTAGTGGTGGATCTATTGCTGGATATAACACCACCAAATACAGCATTAAAGTGGATGGTGAATTGTTTGAGGAAAAATGGATCAGTAACGATGCATCACTAAGTGGTTTGATTCAGCTCATGAATAAAGCCATCGATATGTCCATGAAAACAGCAGGTTGCAGCGTTCCTGATCAAGTTTTCTTAAGAAATGCACCTGAGTTTTCGGAAACGTATAAAAATGTTGAGCGATCCGGGATTGAATTAAAAAGCGTTAGTTATGAATATGGCAGTGAAGAAACAGGAACTGATGTAGTAAGTCTTCAAAAAGAGGATATATCATCCGATGAGTTTGAAGTGCCTGAGGGATATTCAGAGGTCAATTTTGGGGATTTAGTAATGTCTATGTCAGGCATGTAAATGTATATCAAGACTCTAATCCTGCAAACTTATTCAAAACATTTTCGGTTTGATGAAAGGCCGGTTTCCTATGGATTGATGTTGAAGTTTTAACTGGTACTTTAAGAAAGCAAAAGATTTATAAATTTCAATAAATAAGGGGTAATGATATATATTTTAAAAACGGCACCTCAGGACATGAGATCCATTCAGTCAAAAAGAATGGATTCGTAATAGCAGGGTGATTGTTTAGATTACATATTTCTCCGGTATTGGCCGCCCACATTAAACAGGGCATGAGTGATCTCACCCAAAGAGCAGAATTTTACAGCTTCCATCAATTGTTTAAAGGTGTTTTGACCATCCGTAACAGCCTTCCTAAGCTTCAAAAGTTGTGTTTTCCCTTGCCCAGCATTGGCCTTTTTAAAGTTTTTCAAATTGTGTATCTGTCTGTCTTTTTCCTCCTTTGTTGCTCTGGTTATTGTATCAGGAACAAGAGTTGGGGATCCTTCGGAGGAGAGAAATGTGTTTACGCCAACAATCGGATATTCCCCGGAATGCTTCAGAGTCTCATAAAGAAGGCTTTCTTCCTGGATCTTTCCTCTCTGGTACATGGTTTCCATTGCTCCCAGGACACCACCCCGGTCTGTAATGCGATCAAATTCAGATAATACGGCTTCTTCGACCAGGTCGGTCAACTCCTCTATGATAAAAGATCCCTGAAGAGGGTTTTCATTTTTGGCCAGGCCCAGTTCCCGGTTGATGATAAGTTGAATGGCAAGCGCCCGCCTGACAGACTCTTCTGTAGGTGTAGTGATGGCTTCATCATAGGCATTGGTATGGAGGGAATTGCAATTATCGTATACTGCATAAAGTGCCTGAAGAGTTGTACGAATATCGTTGAAATCAATCTCCTGGGCATGAAGTGATCTACCAGAGGTCTGGATATGATATTTGAGTTTTTGTGCACGCTCATTGGCACGATACTTAAGCTTTAATGCTTTAGCCCAGATCCTTCTTGCCACACGACCGATCACCGCATATTCCGGATCGATCCCATTTGAGAAGAAAAAGGAAAAATTCGGTGCAAAATCATTCACTTTCATTCCCCTTGAAACATAATATTCCAAATATGTGAATCCATTGGCCAGTGTAAAAGCCAATTGTGTAATAGGATTTGCACCAGCTTCCGCAATATGATATCCAGATATGGATACTGAATAGAAATTTCTAATTCCATTATCCACGAAATATTGTTGTACATCTCCCATGATACGTAAAGAAAACTCGGTCGAAAAAATGCATGTATTCTGGGCCTGGTCTTCTTTCAGAATATCTGCCTGTACCGTTCCTCTGACCTTTGAGATGGTATCTTTCTTGATTTTTTCATAGACATCAGCAGGTAGCACTTCCTGTCCGGTTATTCCTAACAATCCAAGCCCAAGACCATCATGCCCTTCCGGGAGGTCACCATAGTAAGTTGGTCTGGGGATTCCCGTTTTATCAAATTTCTGATTCAAGGCTTTCTCCACCTTTTTCTCCAATCCCATTTCTATTATGTATTTCTCACATTGCTGATCAATGGCTGCATTTAAAAACATGGCACATAACATCGAAGCAGGGCCATTAATAGTCATGGAAACGGATGTGCCCACATCCACAAGGTCGATCCCGGAGTAGAGTTTCTTTGCATCATCAAGTGTGCAAATGCTTACTCCTGAATTCCCTATTTTCCCATAGATGTCAGGTCGTTTTGCAGGATCTTCACCGTAAAGGGTAACTGAATCAAAGGCTGTTGAAAGTCTCTTCGATAACTGGTCCCTGGACAAATAATGAAAACGTCTATTGGTCCGTTCAGGTTCCCCTTCACCGGCAAACATCCTGGTAGGATCTTCAGATTCTCTTTTAAAGGGAAAAACACCTGCTGTGTATGGAAATTCACCCGGCAGGTTTTCCTGAAGCCGCCATCGCAGAATATCATCCCAATTTTCATAAGGAGGTAAACTGATCTTAGGGATTTCAGTATTGGATAAAGTTGTTCTGGAAGTATCAATCTTTATGGATTTCCCACGAACTGTAAATCTGAATGTCTTTTCCCGGTATTTCTTCTTGGTTTTCGCCCAGTCGGATATGAGTTTATAATTCTCAGAACCAAGTTCTTCAATATGATCTTTTAATTTTCTGTTTAGTTCTTTGTCAAGATCCTGCATTAAAGCTCCATCCTTTTCAAGGATTGAAATTGTCTTTTTGATGGCGTGGGCATTCCCAGCTATTTCGGATTTCTTCTGAACCCCTTCATTGTAATTCCGGATGGTTTCTGAAATCTCAGACAGGTACCTATCCCTTTTGGGAGGGATAATAAACTGTTTTTCTGAATCACCTGAAGGTTTTATTCTGGAAGATTTAAAACCGCCTTTAACTTTATTTATTTCCTCTATGATCTTAACATAAAGGTTTTTGATGCCCTGGTCGTTGAACTGAGAGGCAGTGGTAGCGAAAACAGGGATCTCGGATTCTTTCGGATCCCACAATTGATGATTGCGCTGGTATTGTTTCTTGATATCGCGCAGAGCATCATCCGCGCCAGCCTTGTCCATTTTATTTAAGGCGACAATATCCGCAAAATCAAGCATATCAATTTTCTCCAGCTGGCTCGGAGCGCCATATTCGGGGGTCATCACATACATGGAAACATCCGCAATATCCACGATCTCCGTATCCGACTGACCGATCCCTGAAGTTTCCACAATGATCAGGTCGAAGCCGGCAAATTTTAAAATATCGATCACGTCCCGGATATGAGATGTCAGCGCTACATTAGCTTGGCGTGTTGCCATCGACCGCATGTACACACGCGGATTGTTAATGGCATTCATGCGGATCCGATCACCAAGCAATGATCCGCCCGTTTTTCTTTTAGAGGGATCGATAGATACTATCCCAATCGTCTTTTTATTAAAATCTTCAAGAAAATTCCTTACGATCTCATCAACCACTGAGGATTTTCCAGATCCTCCGGTTCCTGTAATTCCCAATACAGGAGTTTTATGGGTAGTACGTTTTACTTTATTTAGCAGAGTTTTACTCTTACTATAGTTATTTTCAACCTGAGAAATCAAATGGGCAATCTCTTTATGATTACTAGTGTTGATTTTCGCCAGGTCAATAGATTGTCCGGCATGCAGATCAACATCAATATCTTTAAGTATGTTATCGACCATTCCCTGCAATCCCAATTTCCGGCCATCATCGGGTGAATAAATTCTTAAGATCCCAAGCTGATGAAGCTCATCAATCTCATCTGGTAAAATGGTGCCACCACCTCCGCCGAATATCCTTATATGGTCGGCATCTTTATCCTTTAACAGGGAATGCATATAAGTGAAAAATTCTGTATGCCCTCCCTGATAGGAAGTGATTCCAATAGCGTGTGCATCTTCCTGGATCGCGCAATTTACGATCTCATCAACCGAACGGTTATGCCCAAGATGGATGATTTCAACTCCAGAATATTGGAATACTCGTCGCATGATATTAATGGAAACATCATGCCCATCGAATAGCGAGGCAGCTGTAACGATTCGTATTTTATTTTTAGGTGTGTAATGTGATCTCAAAACGAAGTTCATGTATATGTCAACCCTACAATTTAATGAATAATATGGAAAATCATTTTAAAAACGATTATTATCTGAGATAGTTTACTATAATATTATATCGGCCAAATCATATAGTATAACTTTTTGTTGATTCCTGATTTTAACTAACTCAAATATAGGATCTGCTCAGATTTCCAGAGCCATATCAAGACAGAATGATATAAAGAATTTTTATTAAGCATTGATGTTTCATAAGGTTTTCCTTTTAGGTCAGAAACAGATTATTTTCCATTTTGATCTCTTATTGGTATTAAAATACAATTTGCATACACATTTATTCTGATATTAGGATTTGTTCCTTAACTTCAAAACATGAAACCTGAGCTTAATTATTTCCGGGCAATAAATTTCAATAAGGGTGAAGCAATCTAAAAAAGAGCGAAAGATGAGTCTGACCACTAAAATCATCATTGGTTTTATATTGGGCCTCTTGTCAGGTCTTTTTTTTGGTGAACTCGTGGAGCCTATCACAATCGTCGGTGAAGTGTTTATCATGTTGTTGCAGATGCCGGTACTTCCCTATGTGTTTCTTTCTTTAATTATTGGTATAGGCGGATTCAAAATTGAACAAGGAAAGCAATTGGTAATAAATCTGGGGATCTTTATAGTGATATTATGGTGTTTGTCGTTGATTGCGGTTGGATTGATGCCACTTACTTTTCCAGATTGGGAGACGGCCTCTTTTTTCAGCACAGCACAGGTAATGGAAGCTGAACCGATAGACTTTCTTGCATTGTACATACCTGCAAATCCATTCAATGCACTTTCTAACTCTGTAGTTCCAGCAGTGGTTTTGTTCAGCATTATTCTTGGTGTGGCATTGTCTACATTACCTCAAAGGGGTATGGTTATAAAAGTATTGAATCCTATTGTTGAGGCCTTAGGTAAAATTACAAACTGGGTAGTTGAATTTGCTCCTTACGGTGTGTTTGCCCTTGTTGCCGGACTTTCTGGTACCCTGGATCCAGAAGTTCTCTCAAAATTATGGATCTTCCTTTGGAGCTATGGTGCAATGGCTTTGTTGTTGAGCTTTTGGATACTACCCGGTCTAGTAACCGCCCTCACTCCCTTAACCTATCATCAGGTCATCAGAGAGTCAAAAGATGCCTTAGTTACCGCTTTTGCAACAGGAAATCTATTTGTCGTCCTCCCTCTTCTTGCGGAAAAAAGTAAGCAGGCGTTGAATGAACACCAAATCAATGGGGATGAAGAAGTTGACGTAATTGTTCCTACAGCATTCAGTTTTCCAAGTTCCGGAAAATTATTAACTCTGAGTTTTATTCTTTTTGCAGGATGGTTGTCTGGTTTTGATGTTTCGATTTCAGAATATCCAGCATTCATGCTTGCAGGAACTTTTAGTTTCTTTGGAAGCACAGTAACAGCCATTCCCTTTATGCTTGATCTGATGCAGATCCCATCTGATCTGTTTAACCTCTTCCTGCCCATAGACAACATCATAACCAACAGGTTCGGAGCGCTGACGGCTGCTGTATTCATCCTTTCATTGACTTATCTGGGTGTAATCTCTACAACCGGCAAATTGCGGTTTCAACCTCAAAAAATTCTACGCTACATTGGTATTAGCATAATCATGTTTGCGGTGACTATCGTTGGCCTAAGGTATGTCCTGGGCTTATTGGAGGGGGTATATACAAGTGACAGAGACTTGGTGCAAATGTATCTTTCACGACATTCTGTACCTAATGAAGTGTATCTTGATTCTATACCACCCCATACGGATTATGATCCTTCCAAGACACGACTTGAAAGTATCGTTAGGCGAGGTTATATCCGGATCGGTTTTTTAAAAGATCATTTACCGAACGCTTTCATTAATGAAAATGGTCAGCTGGTTGGTTCGGATATTGAAATGGCTCATATTCTTGCTAAAGACCTTGGAGTATCTATTAAGTTCATACGAGTTGAACCGGAAAATATACCTAAACATCTGGATCTTGGTGAAATTGATATCTTAATGACCGGCACTGCTGTGACTTTAATCAAACTGGGACAAATTGCTTATACCGTACCTTACGAGGATGCCAATTTCGCTTTTATCGTTCATGACTATAGAAGAAGCAAATTTAAGGATATGAACCGCATACGTGCAATGGATTCTGTCAGGATAGGTGTATACCATGATCTGTATTATACCTCCAAAATTCAAGAACTTTTACCAGATGCTAAGATAATTCCGTTAGAGAGTCCGCGCCAGTTCTTTCAGGAGAGCATAGATCTTGACGCCCTTGCATTTACTGCCGAACGAGGTGGAGCATGGTCCATAATCTATCCTGAATATTCAGTTGTAGTTCCTTCCACTGATTCCTTTAAGATACCCATGGCATATATTGTTTCTGAGAATGATCAGGAATTCCTGAATTTCATCAATACCTGGATCTATCTTAAAAAAGCCAATGCAACATTCGATTCTGCATTCAGCTATTGGGTAATGGGAAAGGGCATACATGAAGTAAAAGATCCACGCTGGTCAGTGATCCGGAATGTATTTCATTGGGTTGATTGATTAATATTATATCTATTTATGATATAAAAGACTCCGGGATAGCTATCTTCTTATGTATTCCAGGTTGTTCAAATAAAACTCACGGGAATTTCAGAGATGGTAAATTTATTTAATAAAGAAGGCTTGTTCCCACATGATATTATATCAGCTTTTATATTCGGGTTTTTAGCTGGTGTATTGATTGGGATCTTCGGATCTTACGAGTCTAAAATGTATAAAAAAAGATCATTCTGCTTTTTGCTCACTACAATAACGGCTGTTTACATATTTTTTATATAGGATCATTTATCCAGGTCTCTATTCAACATGTAGTTTTGATTTCTTGGTTCCGGAATATAACTCGTATTCCAGCAGCCTGCATTCGATCTTTCCATTTAAAAAAGGTATTTTCCTTTTCGTACGCAAACCAACTGATTTAGCCAGTTCCGGATTCCCTGTAAATACATAACCAGAATATCCCTGGCAATTGTTCTTGAAGAAATCACCTATGTTTTTATAAGTAGGTCTTAACTGGTCTACCTGGCCCATTCTCTCCCCATACTCGGGATTCATAATTACTATTCCTTCTTCATCTGCCAATAGAGTATCCTGGAACTTGCACCTGGCGAATTGGATCATATTCAATACTCCAGCCGTTTCAGCATTCGACCGGGCTGCACGAATGGCTCCTGCATGGATATCCGTTGCAATGATCTGTGGAAGATTTTTGTTTGAAACCAGTTTGTCCAGTTCGCTCCTTTCCTGTATGTAAAAAGCATTATCATATCCTTTAATATACATAAAGCTGTAATTGCTTCTTAATAAACCCGGATACCTGTTGCTTGCCAATAATGCGGCCTCTATGGCAAGCGTACCACTGCCGCACATTGGATTTATAAATGCACTTTTCCTGTCCCATACCGAACTTTGAATTATGGCAGCCGCCAATGCTTCTGATACGGGAGCTTTCCAGCCCTGGTGACGGTAACCATGTTTTGCTATAGATTCCCCACTTGTATCAATGTATACAGAGCAGGTATTTTCCACCCAGTATATAAACAGAACCAGCTGGTCGTTCTCTTTACCTGAATCCGGTCGCTTCCCAACCTCAGCCATGAAGTAATCGGCAATAGCATCTTTTACTTTTAAATTGACGATCCGGTTATCTCTAATATCTTTTTGGTTACAGTAAGAATTTATACTGAAACGAACATTCTCAGGAATCACCTCAGTCCAATCATATCCTTTTATTTTCTTATATAATCTACCCAGGTCGAAAGCTTTTAAAGTTTGCAAGTGATATAATACCCTGTGGGCTGTCCGGAGTTTTAAGTTTAACTTTATCGCATCATTCAGGGTCCCATTTACTGAAACATGGAGCCTGTCACGCCCAATCACCTTGAATCCCAATTCTTGTAATTCCTCCCGAAGTAAATTCTCAGTATGAAGGGCATGGGTGATCAGGATCTTTTCTTGCGAATTAAAATTCAAATGCGGAAAATGTTAGGTTATAAAAATGTGAAGATGTAATATTTCACTTTTTCAACCGCATTTCAAAGAAATTCTTTTCAAAACCTACATCTTCGAGCAGGTCCAGGGCCGGGCAGTTAAAGGAAGCATGGTAGGCAATTTCACCGCTGGTCAGTTGAATGGCCTTTTTCAGCAATTGTTTGTCAAGCTCAGGATAGGCGGAATTTGGATCCGCAGCAAAATAGACCATCAAGTTCTTTGGCACATAGCCTTCCATGTTGGTTCGGTTAATAACTACGGATCCGATAATAGAGCTGTTGTCTTCCGCCAATAAGACAAACCCCCCTTGATATTTATATGGACTTAATGCATAATCAACGGACCGGAAGATATTTTCAAGTTCATCTTCTGAAGCGATCTGGTATTTAAAGATAAAATTAACAATACGGTTTACCATCAATGTAGAGGTATTGCTAAAAGCCGTTATTGCATAAATGTCCATTGATATAAAAAAGGCATTTAAACTACAATTTGACAACACAGTTTTCGCTACTTCAAACCCATGTAATAAAACTTGAAGAAATAGACATAAAAAGTAATTTTCTGATAATTTATATCAATCAGCATGATTATTTTTTATTAAAGATTCCACCTGCTGGCCGGCTGGCAGCTGTGACCATTGAAAAGTAAAATATAAATACATGAAATAAAAAATCCCGCAATACTCATGCTCAATACATGGATAGCGGGATTTGATCTTTAGTATAATTAGCTTTTACATCGTTAAACTGGCTGTAAAATATTCCCGGTTCATACGGGCTATAACAGACAGGTCAATCCCTTTAGGACATTCAGCTGCACAGGCCCCGGTATTGGTACAGGCCCCAAATCCCTCAATATCCATTTGGGCAACCATTTTCCTGGCTCTTTCCTTTCGTTCGATATCACCCTGGGGTAATAAAGCCAACTGAGAAACCTTGGCTGCGGTAAATAACATGGCCGAAGCGTTTTTACATACAGCCACACAAGCACCACACCCTATGCAGGAGGCAGCGTCCATTGCGAGCTCAGCATTTGGTCTCGAAATAGGAATTGCGTTTGCATCCACAGCCGCTCCGGTATTAACGGATATAAACCCACCTGCCTGAACAATCCTGTCAAAGGAAGTTCTATCGACAATCAGATCTTTTATCACCGGGAAAGCATTGGCCCTCCAGGGCTCGATCGTGATCTTCGAGTTATCTGCAAATACACGCATATGCAACTGACATACCGTGATCTCTTCATCAGGGCCATGAGGCCTTCCATTTATGAAAAGGCTGCACATGCCACAAATTCCTTCACGGCAGTCATGATCAAAATGAACCGGGTCCTCACCCTTTTCTGATAATTGGTCATTCAATATATCAAGCATTTCCAGGAATGAAGATCCAGGGGAAATATTCTCTACTTTATATTTTTTAAAAGCTCCTTTTGTATTCGCGTTCGGCTGACGCCAGATCTTTAACGTATATGTTCTTCCTTTTTCCATTATTTATAGCTTCTTTGAGTCAGTTTAACATTTTCAAAAACCAATTCCTCTTTATGTAACTTTGATGGCTGGCCCTCACCAGGATATTCCCATACAGAAACATATGTGAAGTTTTTATCATCACGTTTGGCTTCTCCCTCCGGGGTTTTGCTTTCCTCCCTGAAGTGTCCGCCACATGATTCTTTTCTATCCAGCGCATCATCCACCATAAGCTCGGCCAATTCCATAAAATCAGCCACTCTAAGGGCTTTTTCCAGAGTCATATTCAACTCTTCATTCACACCGAGTACCTTAACATCTTTCCAGTACTCTTCCCTGAGTTTTTGAATTTCTTCCTTCGCTTCTTTTAAGGACCTGGCATTCCTTGACATCCCACATTTTTCCCACATAATGAGACCCAGTTCCTTGTGGAATTGATCTACTGTTTTCGAGCCATTGATGTTCAGCAGCTTATCTATCCTTTCCTTCACCTCCTTTTCAGCCTTCTGAAATTCAGGGTGATCAGTCGGGACTTTGTCATACGACATATCTGCCAGGTAATCTCCTATTGTATAAGGCATAACGAAATAACCATCTGCAAGTCCTTGCATTAAGGCGCTGGCACCAAGACGGTTTGCGCCATGATCAGAGAAATTACATTCTCCAGTGGCATAAAGCCCTGGAATGGTTGTCATCAGGTTATAGTCAACCCATAAACCACCCATAGTATAATGGATAGCGGGGTAGATCATCATCGGTGTTTTATACGGATTGTCATCCACGATCTTTTCGTACATCTGGAACAGGTTTCCATATTTGGCTTTGATCACGTCAATGCCATCTCTTTCAATAGCATCTCTGAAGTCAAGAAATACAGCCAGCCCGGTTTCGCCTACCCCACGGCCTTCATCACATACGTTCTTTGCATTTCTGGAGGCCACATCCCGGGGTACAAGATTGCCAAATGAAGGATAGATCCTTTCCAGGTAATAATCCCGGTCCTCTTCAGGAATTTCGGTAGGCTTTATCCCCCCGGCTCTCAGCTTTTCAGCGATATCCTTGGTCCTGGGAACCCATACCCGGCCATCATTCCTCAATGATTCAGACATCAGGGTAAGTTTCGATTGCTGGTCACCATGTACTGGAATACAAGTGGGGTGTATCTGTGTGAAACTGGGATTTCCAAAAAAGGCGCCCTTCTTATGAGCCCGCCAGACGGCTGAACCGTTGCATCCCATGGCATTGGTAGATAGAAAGAATACATTACCATATCCGCCGGTAGCCAGAACCACAGCATGGGCGCTGTGTGATTCTACCTTTCCGGTAATCATATTTCTTGTGATGATGCCGCGGGCTTTTCCATCAACAAGCACGACATCCAGCATTTCGGTTCTAGGGAAAAGCTTTACCTTGCCGGAGGCAACCTGGCGGCTTAATGCAGAATACGCCCCAAGCAATAATTGCTGACCAGTTTGGCCCCTTGCATAAAAAGTCCTTGAAACCTGGGCGCCACCAAAAGACCTGTTATCCAATAAACCTCCATATTCCCTGGCGAAAGGAACTCCCTGGGCTACGCATTGATCGATAATGTTATTACTCACCTCTGCCAGCCTGTAAACATTGGCTTCCCTTGAACGGTAATCACCTCCTTTTATCGTATCATAGAATAGCCTGTAAACACTATCCCCATCATTTGTATAGTTTTTTGCTGCATTGATTCCTCCCTGAGCGGCGATGGAATGAGCTCTTCTGGCACTATCCTGGTAAAAGAAGGCTTTTACATTATAGCCCAGTTCTCCAAAGGAAGCAGCAGCAGAGGCACCAGCCAGACCAGTACCCACAACGATGATATCATATTTCCGCTTATTTGCAGGATTTACGAGTTTTAAGTTGAATTTATGTTGGGTCCACTTCTCAGCTAAGGGACCATCTGGAATTTTTGAATCAAGAGACATAATTATCTATTCAATTTTTATTTCATAAAAAAGTATACATAAACCGGCATCATGGCAAATCCCAGTGGAACCAGGAGCGCATAAAGAATGCCAATTAACTTAATAACTGGAGTGTAACGTTCATGATTAAAGCCCAGTGTCTGAAATGCGCTCTCGAATCCATGCCATAAATGGAAGGCAAGTGCGACAAGCCCAATCAGATAGGCTACAAGAACATAAGTGTATTGAAATTGTAAAATTACCAGCTTATAAATGTCGCGGTTGCCATTGGCATCAATCTCGAATTCATATCCTCCTCCAAATTTATACTGCCACCAGAAATCCTTCAGATGCATGATCAGGAAGATAAAAATAAGAGAACCCAGTAATGTCATGCTGCGGGATGCCCATGTACTATTCTGATTGGCATGTTCAACCGCATACCGGACCGGTCTGGCTTTCCGGTTCAGGAACCACAGCATCATGGCATAAAATGCATGCAACAATATGCTGAAATAAAGTAAATAAGAAACAGCTTTTATTAAAGGAAACGAAGACATAAAAACCGCATAGCTATTAAAGGACAATCCACCGTCATCAGAGAAAATCGCAAGATTTCCTACCAGGTGAATCACCAGGAATAATATTAAAAACAATCCGGTTAATGACATTAATAGCTTTTTACCTATGGAACTACCTAAAGTATCTGTAATCCAACTCATGTTCAGTTAATTTTAAAATCTGTATAGTAAAAAAACAAGGTATGATGTGTTGTATCAAAAATATATCGGTTAAAAAACTGATAACCAAAAATAAGAAAATAATTTTCATAATTAAAGAATTATTACTTTGTAAGCATAACTTATTGTTAATTTTATTTGTTTGTATATTAGTTGTTTATTTTTATCGTTGATAATACATAGAATAGAGGAATCTTGATGAGATGGATTAGGATACAGACGATTTTGATGTTGCTGTTTTTGATGGCCTCAGTGAGGGTGTATGCAACACATATTCGTGCAGGGGAGATTATTGCTGAACTTATCGACTGTACTTCCAATACATATCGTTTTACGCTTATAGGATATACTGATACTGGTTCATCGGTGTTATTTGGTGCAGGTGATATGAAATTTGGTGATGGATCAGCTCCCATTGGATTTACTCCGGGCAGTCCGGATTTTTTCCAGGATTTAGGTGATGAAGTAGCTTTGAATATCTTTTATGCTGAGCACACATTTCCTGGGCCTGGTACGTATACAGTTACCTACCGTGAATTTAACAGGAATGCAAGTGTTGCAAATATGGATAACTCTGTTAACACACCTTTTTATATTGAAACTCAAATTGTTGTTGATCCTTTTTTCGGATGTAATAATACCCCGGTCCTTCTTAATCCTCCATTAGACAGGGGATGTGTGGGGAAAGCATTTTATCATAATGGCGGAGGATGGGACTTCGACGGAGATAGCCTTTCTTACCACATTGTTGTGAATAAGCAAGACGTTGATTTGCCAGTAGTTAATTATAGACTTCCTAACGTTTATGACATCGAAACTGTTCCGGGTGTTACAAATGAAGCCGGTACTGGACCTCCAACTTATACACTTGATCCCGTTTCCGGAGACTTGATCTGGGATGCTCCCGGAACTGAAGATGAATACAACATTGCTTTTATTGTAAAAGAATGGAGATATTTTCCGGACCTGAATGAATGGTTTCAGATGGGGTACGTAACCCGGGACATGCAGATCATTGTACAGGATTGCGATAATGAAAGACCAGAACTTACCATACCTGAAGATACTTGTATTGAAGCTGGCACATTGTTGCAGGAAGTTATACGGGCAGATGATCCGGATAACGACCGGATAACCATCTCATCTTTTGGTGGGCCATATGAATTGTCCTCTTCCCCTGCAACTTATAGTCCACAACCCGATGATGCAGTGAATCCACAACCATCGCCGGCATTTATTGATTTTGCGTGGCAGACAAATTGTTCGCATGTCCGGTCTTTACCTTATCAGATTACATTCAAAGCAAGAGATTTCCCCGACAGACTTGATGGGCCTTCCCTGGTTGATTTTGCTACCTGGGAAGTTACAGTGGTTGGCCCGGCCCCTGAGGGGCTTACCGCCGCTGGATTAACGGGACGGCGAGTAGCCCTGGATTGGAATCAGTATGCTTGTGATGAATATGCTGGCACCATGCAGATATGGAGAAGAGTTGACAGCTTTGAATTTGAACCGGATAATTGTGAAGTAGGTATGCCGGAGTACGCTGGATATACCTTGATTGCCACCGTGCCTATTGATCAGATAGACTATATAGATACAAACAACGGGGCAAGACTTGATTATGGAGCAACATACTGTTACCGCCTGGTTGCTGAATATAAACTACCTGCGGGAGGATTGAGTTATGCATCAGAAGAAGTATGTGTTACCATTGAGGAGGACCAGGAACGATTTGGGCCTGTAATCACCAAAGTCAGCGTACTGGAAACTGATACTGAGACTGGAAGAATCGATCTGCAGTGGACAAGCCCGTTTGATGCTGACCAGGCAGCCTTTCCACCTCCATATTCCTATGAATTGTATAGGTTTGTTGGCCAGAATGGAGGGGGAACAGCTGTAGGCCCTGTTACCTTAACAGACACTACCTATATCGATACAGGTCTGGATACCGATCTTTCTGCATATAGCTATCGCGTTGTAGCCTATGATAATGGCGGTAATGTAGTTGACACTTCAGCTTTGGCTTCCTCAGTGAGACTAAGCACAGATCCAAATGTAAACAGTATTGAACTCATTTGGGATGCGAATGTGCCTTGGTCAAATAATACCCAGAGATTCCCGTACCATTATATCTACAGGGATAATATCAATCCATCAAATGAAAGTGAATTAGTACTAATAGATAGTGTGGATGTAAACCAATATGGGTTCCATTATATGGATTCAGGACAAGTTGATGGGGTAAGGCTCGATGAAAATACATTTTATTGTTATTACGTTACCACACAGGGATCTTACGGGAACCCTCAGGTTATTGAACCGCTGATTAACGATTCCCAAATAATTTGCAATCAACCCAATGATACCATTCCACCCTGTGTAATTATTGATATTGGGGATACCATTGTCAGCGATACCACCTGTTTGAATTTTATTGAGGATAAACCATGTAATTTTGACGATTTCTTCCATGAACTCGAATGGACATCCACACCTGTTGGGGATGATAATGATTGTTTACGGGATATTGTTTATTATGAGGTGTGGTTCTCTGAAACCTGCTTTGAGGAAGATTATAATATTGTCGGATTACCTCAGGATGAATATTTTAAACATGAAGGATTAACCTCTTTTAAAGGATGTTATAAGATCAGGGCAGTGGACAGGTCAGGAAACCCGGGAGAGTTCAGTAAAGTGAAACAGTTTGAAAACTGTCCTTATTATGAATTGCCAAATATATTTACCCCAAACAACGATGGTAAGAATGATACTTTCCAGCCATATTCATTCCCATTTATTAAGTGCCCGAGATTTGTTAACTCATTAACTTTCACAGTTTTTAACAGGTGGGGCAAAGAGGTGTACTCAGAAACAAGCGGTGGTGAGAATTCAATATATATCAATTGGGAAGGAAACACAAATGAAGGCGCTGTATTGGAAAACGGTGTTTATTATTATAAGGTTGACATTCAATATGATATGAATGATCCTGATCTTAGGTCCCAAACCCTTAAAGGTTGGGTGCAGATATTCAGGTAATTGAATTATGAGTGACCAGGCTATTCTTGTAGGCGTTATTGTATTTTCAGGCATTATTGTCATGGGACTTGGAATCTATATTCATAAAGCCAAAGCATACCAATTAATCGCTGGATACAATACCCTTTCTGATAAAGAAAAAGAGAAATTCGACATTAAGAAGTATGCCCTAATTTTTCGGAATACATTTATAAGTATGGGTATTCTTATGATTGCATCTTACCCGGTCCTCCGGTTTTTTCACCTGGAAAAATACCTTTCACTTGTTGCTATATCAATAATCATCATAGGAGTCCTCTATTTAAATTACCTGGGACAGGCCTACAGGAAAAAAGGAAAAGACTAAGACTATATCTTTAAAATTTCTTTGAATTTTCTAAAGCCTTTCACCTTTACATGAATTTATAGGCTATTGTTCTGGGAAATGTACAATTTTTTAAAAAAAGTTCTGATCAGGAATGGATTGTCTTATCATTAATAAAATAAAAGTGAATGTTTTAGTGTTATAATATATAGTTTTGTGATTCTATTAAAATTGAACAGCATGAAAGCATATATTTTTCCTGGACAAGGAGCACAATTTCCAGGTATGGGGAAGGATTTATATGAGAGATCCGAGAAAGCAAAAATATTATTTGAATCTGCAAATAAAGTTCTTAGCTTCCGGATTACGGATATAATGTTTGATGGTACAGCTGAAGAATTAAAGCAAACTAAAGTTACACAACCCGCTATATTTCTTCACTCAGTAATTTCAGCGTTAATAGCTGATGAATTTAATCCCGATATGGTTGCAGGACATTCATTAGGTGAGTTTTCAGCGCTTGTATCAAATAAAGTTCTGAGTTTTGAAGACGGATTAAGGCTTGTGTCGAAAAGAGCGGAAGCCATGCAGAAAGCATGTGAAATCAATCCATCCACCATGGCCGCAATTTTAGGTATGGAAGATGAAAAAGTTATCGCAATATGTGAAGGCATTGACGAAATTGTTGTGCCTGCCAATTATAATAGTCCAGGGCAACTGGTTATTTCCGGTTCAAATGAAGGAATCACTATCGCATGTGAAAAGTTGAAAGACTCAGGGGCGAAAAGAGCTTTACCATTACAGGTTGGGGGTGCTTTTCATTCACCCTTAATGGAGCCGGCGAGAGAAGAGCTGGAACAGGCAATTCTTGATACCGAGTTTCATGAACCTATATGTCCTATTTACCAGAATTATACATCCAGACCGCATGTCAATGTTGAGGAGATAAAGAAGAATCTGAATCACCAGCTTACTGCACCCGTTAAATGGAGACAATCTGTAGTAAATATGGTAGCCGATGGGGCCACTGAATTTATTGAATGCGGACCAGGTAAAGTGTTACAGGGCCTGGTGAAAAAAATCAACCCGGAAGCTCAAGTGAGAAGCATTGATTAAAGGATAAGTAATTAAATTTAGACTTTTTTAACACCCAGATGATCTTTGGTTACTTTCAGTAGGTCGGTGTTTGAGACATTCAGTACAGGATGAATGTGATCAGGTATCAATTCACAAATGGTATTAGTACAAATCTTCTATCCGGAATACCCGGATGGGGAATGCTCAGATTTTCCTTGCTAATGACCTGGTCATCAAAATAGAGGATATCTATATCAATGATCCTTTCCGCCCATTTCTTTTTACGGACCCTGCCCATGGACTCTTCAATTGCCAGTAGTTTATTTAAGGTTTCAAAAGCGTCAAGCTCAGTTTTTATTTCAACAACCTGATTATAAAATGTAGCTTGTTCCTTATGTCCCCAGGGTTCAGTGAGATAGATAGATGAGGCCCTGACTACCTCTCCGACATTTGTTCTTATTTTATTTACTGCTGTCTCAATATTGCTTATTCGGTCTCCTATATTACTTCCTAATATTAAATATTTTCCTTTCATCCTTTAAAAATAGCAGCTATATAAATTGTTTTTATGTTGTTAGGGTAAAGTAATATAATTACAGTTGAAAACAACAAAAAAAGTATAAGTACATGAAATTCTTACGCAATTTATTAGCTGTTCTGGTTGGATTATTTATTTATAGTTTCGTAATGCTCTTTATTTTTATAGGCATATTGTCCATTTCCTCAGCAGAAAAAACTGTATCCGTTCCTGAAAACTCGATTTTACGTCTCAGGCTGAACGGACAAATTGTTGAACGTGAAGTTGATGATCCTTTTGCATCACTCGGTTTCCCAGGTGCAGGAGCAAGAGAAATGGGTCTGAAAGAGTTAAAGGAAGCCATCAGGCATGCAGAATCTGATGATGAGATACAGGGAATATTCCTGGAACCCAGATTTTTTATGGCAGGGATGGCCACCATTGAAGAATTGCGAAAAGAATTAGAAGCATTTAAAGCCTCTGGGAAATTCATAGTATCTTATGCTGAATATTATACGGAAACCTCATATTATCTGGCTTCCGTTTCAGATGAAATATATATCACACCCTGGTTACGGAATGTTGGAATTCAATGGCATATCCGCCCAATACATCTTCTTTACCGGTTTATTTGAAAAACTTGGCATAGAACCGCAGATTTTCAGGGTCGGTGAATACAAATCGGCTGTGGAACCTTTTATGCGGAAAGACTTAAGTGAGGAGAATAAAGAACAGATCTCCGCATACGTTAATTCTATTTATGATCATATACTTGGGGAAATTGCTGAATCCAGGAATATGGAGACAGAAGAAGTCAGGAAGATCTCATATTCAATGTTAGCCAGGACTACCAAAGATGCTGTAGACCTTGGATTACTTGATGGAGAGAAATACTACAATGAGTTTATGGATCTTTTGAAAGATAAGCTGGATGTTGAAGAAGATGATGATGTAAATATGATCTCTTACAGAAATTATAATAAATCCTATGGCGATTCGAAATATTCAAAGGACAGAATTGCGGTTATAATAGGGGAAGGTAATATTTTTTCTGGAAGAGGAGAGAACCAGATGATCGGATCTGATAGTTACACAGAATTAATACGAAGTGCCAGGGAGAATGATCGCGTGAAAGCAGTTGTTATCCGGATTAATTCAGGAGGTGGCAGTCCACTTGCATCCGACGTGATCTGGAAAGAGATCAAGCTTACTTCAGAGAAAAAGCCCGTTATTGCTTCAATCGCTGATGTCGCTGCCTCAGGGGGGTATTATATTGTTATGGCATGTGATAAGATCTATGCACAGCCTACTTCCATAACAGGATCAATCGGTATATTTGGGATATTATTCAATGCAGAAGAACTCTTTGAAAATAAACTGGGTTTGACTTTCGATAATTTCAGTACCGGTGAATATTCCGATATGTATACTGTTACACGTCCCTTGTCTTCTTTTGAAAAAGAGATCATTCAACAGGAAATTGAAAGGGGCTATGAAATATTCACCAATAAGGCAGCCGATGACAGGGATATGACGATTGATGAACTGCTCAAGATTGCTTCAGGCAGGGTGTATTCAGGAAATGAAGCCCTTGAAAATGGCTTGATTGACGAATTTGGCACCCTGGAAGATGCCATTGAGGAAGCAGCTGAAATGGCTGAGCTGGAGGAATACCGCGTAAGCTATTACCCAAGACAGAAGACCGTATTTGAGCAGATTATGGCAGACCTCGGTACGGACATCCAGACTCGCTATTTAAAACTGAAACTTGGGGAATATTATCCTTATTTTCAGCAGGTTCAACAATTAAATACACTTAAAGGACCGCAAGCCCGAATGCCCTTTGATATAAACATCAAATAAGAGAAATTCCAACATTAAAGGGTTATGGTTTATGAAGAAATTCTATGAGTGGTAGGGATGGTTAAAGATCAGAACCTGAATCCCACACTTAGGATTACCTGAGGATTTCTAACGTCAGTGTCAAAACTGACATCAGTTCCTGGTATGGATACTGATTTTCCTATACCACTTAGGTTCCCTTCGTATTTAAGATCGAGGGAAACATTTGTTATATCAATTCCTATACCTGCCTGGTATCCTATTGTTCCCTTCTTGAAATCCTGTTTGAACACGTCTTTTGTGTATTTCCAAACTGATTTTTCTGATATAAGGTAAGAAAAAGAGGGTCCGGCATATACCCTGAAAGATTTGCCAAAGTAAAATCCAGCCAGAATTGGGATATCCAACTTATTGAGTTTTATTTCGTTGATCCCTGGGAAATCGATTCCGTCGTTTGAGACCTTAATTTTTCCACCTGTTGAGGAATATAATAATTCTGGTTGTATATAGAACCTGGATATCTTTATTCTGGAATACAATCCTAAATGCCAACCTAAAGCGGCCTCTCCCGACTTATAGTAAACACTTTCCTGTCCGTCAGTACCGGAAAACATAGCATCGACTTTTAAGTTTGAAGCACTGATGCCTGCTTTAGCTCCTACCTGAAAGAATTGCGCATTGGTCTGGTTTATAGATACCACGACCAATATAATAATTATTAATCGTTTCATTTTTCTAAAATTTAAAGGTTACTGAATGCATAAACATTTAAGTCCATTGCTTATTAATTTTTTACCTTATACATCCGTGTTTGCGATATGCAAGCACTTTCGGTCAGGCACATATATCCTGATCATCTTATATCGCGAATTAAGATGAGGAAGATCTGTAATCGTCCTTTATCCGATTTTAAGGTGATTAAAATCCCAGACGGTACATGATCCCGGCCCGCATCCATCTGCCTGGCATAGGTGTCATGACCTCATAATACTGGGTATTGGTCAGATTGGTGGCTTCTATGTAGATGTATGGTCCTGTTCCTTTTTCCCAGTATAACCTCGCATCGAAAACCCAATAATTGGGATGGCCTTCTCTTTCGTTCATTCTGGTTTTAAAGTCAAGATATATATTTGATATGATCCTGGTATTTAAACCAAAAATGAATTGATGCCGAAGGTTCTCAAGGGAATACCTGGATAATTCAGCAGAACTTGTCAGATCTGAGTGAATGAAATTATAACTCAGATAAACAGATTTTAAAAACATCTTTTTGTCCACTAGTCTTTCCATATTAAGTTGAGAAGCAATTTCGATGCCATTTCTCTTAATTTTAGAAATATTAGCGGACTTCCAGAGGTAGGTAGAGTCTGTTAGTGGGATGCCAACCCAGTCGATGAGGTCATTAGCATCCTGGTAAAACCAGTTAAACTCTATACTTATTGGATTCTTAATATATCTTCCTCCTATTTCAAACGTAATAGCCTCTTCAGGCTTTAAATCCGGATTCCCCTCTTCCACAGGACTTTCGTAATACATGTCATAAAAAGTTGGAGTGCGGTATGATTTGCCAAGATTCGTATAAATTCTAAAATCTGGTCTAAGCAGGAAACCCACATCGATGCCAGGGAAGGCATTCCAGCCAAAATCAGAGTAATGACTTATAAATACTCCTGGTGTAACATCAAGTTTTCCATATTTAAACTGATGCTCCAGAAACATTCCAAAACTGTTTCTGTAAAAACCGTCCAGGTTGCTTTTTGAAGGATTTCCGCCCCTGACCCAATCACCATGAATGGTTTCCCTCCGAAACTCAATCCCTAAACCGGTCTGGCCAAGCTTGTTTCTCCAATTACTGTTAATTTCAATGGCCCCGACATTCGTTGTATGGTCATTTTGATATATCTCAGGATTGTTTCTGACGAAAAAATAATTATCGTTATTACGTCTCCAATAAATACGTGGCTTGATTGTAAAGTTCCCAATATTTTTCACATACCCCAGGCTTAGTATTGATGTTTCAACCTCTTCATATTGTTCATCGAAATTGGGATTGGCATAAAAACCATTTGCCCCAAATTTACGACCTGTCCAACCGCCGAGTACTTCAAGTTGCCCTCCTGAGATTTCGGCTTCGGCCTGATAGAAAATATTATTGATCTTGAAATCTGTATTATATCTATACCCGTCTGAGGCATCATGTGAATAACTTATATACTGTTTGTAATTCTTTGAGGGAAGAGCCAGGTCAAGGCTGCCACCAAATAATTTATTTTGTCCCCCATAGAGTCTTATCCCGGCAAATCGGTCGTCAGGAACTTCAGTAATGAAATTCACCGCACCAGAAAAGGCATTTTGTCCAAAGATCCTTGCCCCGGGGCCTTTTAAAACTTCCACTCTGGTAAGGTTTGCAAAGTTCAAAGGGAGGCTAAGGCTATGATGGCCTGTTTGAGGATCAGAAAGTTTAATGCCATTGAGGAGGATCAGGGTTTGTTCAAATGTGCCGCCCCTGATACCAATATCAGCCTGGACACCAATTGGTCCTCTTTGTCTGATATCCACTCCGGGGATATAGCTTAAGATCTCCGGAATGCTTTGTGCCGGGAGGTCCTTTATTTCCAGATCAGTTACCAGGGCAATATTCCGTGATGTTTCCTTAAAAGGAATATCGATACGATTGCCCTGAATAATAATATTATCAAGTTCGATCGTCCTGGTAGAGTCAATCTGGGAAAAAATAGGAGTGGCTATCCCAAATATGAAAAATAGAATTATTAAACGCCTCATCCGGAAAAGGTCTCTTTCAAAAGAATTGACAGGATTACTTTTTAAATATTCGGTAAAATTAGTGATTCCGTATCTATTTTTGAGGGTTCTTACCTATATTTATCCTTAAATCGTAATTGTGTCCAAAAGTGACGCGATCAGCAATCTGTCACGCTAACAGGGATATTAATAGCCAGCCCGCCATCAGAAGTTTCTTTATATTTTGAGTTCATGTCCTGAGCAGTATCCCACATGGTTTTAATTACACTGTCCAGTGATACCTTGGCAGAGTCTGGGTCCCCTTCCAGCGCAAGGTAAGCAGCCGTGATCGCTTTAATCGAACCCATAGAGTTTCTTTCAATACAAGGTACCTGAACCAGTCCACCCACCGGATCACAGGTAAGGCCCAGGTGATGTTCCATTGCAATTTCTGCAGCCATGATCACATGATCAGGTTCGCCACCCAGGACCTCAGTTAAGGCCGCTGCTGCCATGGCAGAAGAAACGCCTATTTCAGCCTGACATCCGCCCATAGCTGCCGAAATGGTACTGCCTTTCTTGATAATAGATCCCATTTCACCGGCTACAAGGAGAAAATTCTGGATATTTTTCTCAGTGGCTCCTTCAACAAAGCACAGATAATACATCAAGACGGCAGGTATTACCCCAGCCGCACCATTGGTAGGGGCTGTTACTACCCTGCCGAATGAAGCATTTTCTTCATTGACGGAAATAGCAAAACAACTTACCCATTTCAGGATCTCGCTGAAAGTAAATCTTTTTGATTTTATCAGATGTAACCATTCCTTGAAATTCCTCGATTCATCATCAGGTAGCATATTCCTGTTCATTGCCTGGGCTCTTCGTTGAACATTCAGGCCACCGGGTAACATACCTTGTGTATGACATCCTTTGAACATGCTGTCCGCCATAACCATCCAGATCCTGTTTAATTCTTTTTTTAGTTCCTTTTCATTTCTTAATGACAACTCATTCTCGGATACTACCTGCGTTATTGATTTTTTTGTTGAATCAACCCATCTGATCAGGTCTTTTGCAGAATCAATGGGATAGGGGAAACGATAGTCATATTGTTCCAACAAATTCAGTTCATCACAAACGATAAATCCACCGCCAATAGAGTAGAAAGTATAAATAAAACTATGTCTATCAATAGTGATTGCTTTAAATGAAATGCCATTTGGGTGAAATGGAAGGCACTTTTTGAAATGGAAAACAATGTCTTTCTCTGCAATAAATTTGAGATCATAAAGCCCTCCGAGAGGAAGAATGTGAGTGGATTTTACTTTATTGACAGCTTCAGATATCAATCCCAGTTCAATTGTCTCCGGATCGTAACCACAAAGGCCAAGAATGACAGCCATACTGGTTCCATGTCCCTTGCCTGTCTTGGCAAGCGATCCGTAAAGCTTGACCTGAATGCTTTTTACTTTTGATAAGACACCCTTTTTCTTTAATTCAGAAACAAAAGTTAGTCCGGCTTTCCAGGGCCCCATAGTATGAGAGCTTGAAGGGCCTATCCCAATTTTAAAGATGTCGAAGACGCTTATCCTTTCTGAACCTGATTTCATCAATTCTCTTTTATTTTATCAACCGGTAAATATTTCCTGATCCAATCACACATGAAGTTCATGACTTCCTCTTTGCTATTCTCGTTGTGTATTTCATGCCTGAGACCTTCCCAAATCTTTATAGTAGCCAATGATCCGGCTTCTTTAGCGAATCTCTCTGATGCTTTGTGGGAAGTTAGCCTGTCGTCAGATCCATGCATGATCAGTGTTGGATAATTCAGTAGTCCGGCATTTTCAAGGGCCCAGACACCCTGGGTAATAGCGTTGTTGTATACACCAACAGATATCTTTCCATGAACCAGAGGATCTTCAAGGTATGCTTTTCCAACCAGGGGGTCATGCGACAATTCCATGGGATCTAATTCATTTGATAATGTTAGTGAAGGCCATGCACTATTAAGTATTTTTGCCAATTTCATTTTCCAGGTGGGTGGATTATAAGCCAGTTCAAAAAATGGTGCAGATATAATCGATCCGGTTATTTCCTTAGATTGGTGGCGGAGAACATAATTTGCAACAATGTTTCCTCCAAGACTATGCCCGTACAGGAATAAGGGGGTATTAATAAAATCCAAACGAGCTTCGATTAAAAGGTTTTCGATATTTGATAATAGAAGTTCATACGATCGAGCATGACCACGTTTTCCTGGCGACTTTCCGTGCCCCTGATAATCCATCCCGATTACTGCTATCCTGTTTTTATTTAAAAATTCTGAAAAATAGTTCATAACGGCCAGTATGATCGCTCAGGCCATGAACAAGAGCAACAACTGCAATCGGATCTGAATCTGTTCCCCATTTACAGGCATGAAGTTTTCTTCCATCAGCATCGATAAGATCAAAGGTTAATTTTGCCATGGCAATAAAAATTTTGATTTACCTTAAAAACTATTAATATTCGAAAGTTAAAAAATATATGAATTGTAAACCTGATCACCCAATCTATTTTTTATTTTTACAATTGATAAAGATTTTTGATTCACTTTTGATTATAGCACTTTGAAAAAAGCCTTAATTATAATTTTTATTATATCGCTCGCCTCTGCGATATTTTATTATTTGCAATATTATTATGAACGTGACAAAGTAGACTTGTGGGACTTGGTCCCTAAAAATGCACTTGCCGTTTATGAAACTGAGCAACCCATTAAGATCTGGAACAGCTTGCTGGAGCTGCCGGTTTGGAAGAACTTGTCAAGTATACCCGTAATTAATGACGTGAATGAAGACCTTGTAAGTCTTGACAGCATAACAGGTGCTTCAGGCAGCCTCGAAAAATTATTTCGCGACCGGCCGATACTAATCTCTTTTCACAAGATCTCTAATACTGATTTTGGATTGATTTTTTACTTCACTTTAAATTCCGGTGACAAAAGAAAAATATTAAGCTCGATATTAGAACATTATAAAAACCAACAGGAATATAGATTTGATGTCAGGAAGTATGAAGACTTCAGTATAAATGAGATTTCAAATAATGAGGGTGAAATTGAATTTACATTTATTGAATATAAAGGACACTTTATAGGAAGCTTTACTTCTTTTCTGATCGATGATGTGATAAGGAATATAACAAGCGGATTTCTGGCTAATTTCAAGTCCATTTCTTCCGAGATTTTTAATACTCAACCAATAGAAATGGACGAGGGGAACCTTTACCTGAATGTAGCAAAGATCCCGGATCTGATCCGAAATTTCTCTATTGATGATAATAGGAAGGATTATGATGATTATCTGAAATGGTTAACAGGATCTACCTATTACGATATAGCCTTTGAAAATAACAGGATATTTTTTAACGGGGCCACAAAAATTCCTGAAAACAGCAATGAATACTTCTTGTCTACCTTTTATGATCAATCTCCCCAAAACGTGGAAGCCATATATTATCTGCCAAACAGAACTGCTACATATATTTCCTATACCTATGAAGATTTTACTAACTGGAGGAAATCTGTAGATATTTTCTGGGAGAAGAATTTTCCACAGGCGCTTGAAAGGAAAACTAAATTGTTAAAGGAGTATGATATATATGAGAAGGATTTTTATGGATGGATAGGCAATGAGATCGGTCTCGCTACCTTACAGTCCATTGACATTGAACATCCCGATAAACTCTTAATTATTAAATCAAAAGACTATTCGGAAAGTGTAAATGCATTTGACGACCTCATCATGGTAGCAAATGATCTTCATTCTGACACTCTGCTTTATGAAGACTATTCTGGTAAGCGGATTAAGAAAATTGCCATAGATGAATTTCCGGCTTCATTACTTGGGAAAGAGTTTGAGGGTTTTGAAAGCAGCTATTATACTGACCTTGGGTCTTATATAGTGCTGGGAAATTCATTTGAAGTAATCAAACACCTGTTAAGTGAAATTGAGGAAGAAAATACATGGGGTAAATCCTTGAAATTCAATCAGTACTTTGATAATGTTCAAAAGAGAGCTAATGTGAATTATTTTATAAACTTCAGCAATTCCTGGAATGCTTTTTTTGCTTCTTTGAATGAAGAATGGAAACCTTTCTTTAAAAACTTCGACAGACAATTCAAGCATTTCGAACTTTTTTCATTTCAATTCAGCAACATCAACAATAACTTCTACACCAGTGCAGCAGTACAGCACAGATCGGAAACGTCAGTTATAACTACCCCCTCAGAATTCTTTAGAGACCAGCTTGTGGTTACAGATTATCCTATCGTCACCAAACCTTTTATCTTCCGAAGCCACCTAGACAGGAGCCTTGAGGTAATGTTCCAGGATTCAGGGGGACAATTATACTTTATTTCAAACAATGGACAAGTATTATGGAAAAAGCAAGTTGGTGAGCAGATCAAATCAGATATTTTCCAGGTAGATTACTATAAAAATGGGAAGTTGCAATATCTGTTTGCCACTAACTCTAAGATTTATATATTTGATAGGCTGGGAAATATTCTGAATGGTTTTCCTGTGAGTCTGGCCCACCCTGTAGATCTTAACTATTTGAACCGGATAGATTACGATAACAGCAGGAGTTACAGATTTTTGTTCTGTGATACTTCGGGAGATATTTATCTTACAGATAAAACAGGCAAGGAATTGGAAGGATGGATGCCCAATCCATCTGGCGGGAAAAATTTGGTGCCCCCTTTCCATATAAGGGTTGGCGGACGTGATTGTCTGATCTCTATTCGGGAGGATGGAATGATTAATATGTATACCAGAAGATCTGACACATATAGCAACTTCCCGGTAAATCTGAACTCCCAGCTTTCAGAATCTATTTTCTTACAAAGAGGTGCCGATTTTGATCGATCCAGGATCCATCTTATAAACGACATAGGAGAGGTCATTAAGGTAAATTTGAATGGGGATCTGGTTGAAAAGTTACAGCTGTTCAAGCCCGATCCGGAAAGCCGATTCAAGATCGTTCCGGATGCATTAAATAATACTTACGTAATTAGCCGGCTGGATTATAATAATGTAAGTATCCTGGATCAGCAAGGTGGGACAATATTTGAAAACGAGCTTCTGTACACTGATGATCTTGAGGTGCAGTTTTATAATTTTAGTGCCGGAAACGAGGTTTACGTATTTGTAGATAAGCAACAAGGATTCACCTATCTTTATGATGGAAGCGGGGAATTAATAAATATGCAACCCGTTGAAAGTGGTTTTAAAATCGGACTTTTATATTCTGAAGCAAATAATAAATATAACATGTATAGTTGTTATGGCAACCAGTTTTCAGTTCTGTCATTTTATAAGAAGTAATTAAGAAGATTTCCATTATATATTAAGTCATGAAAAAGAATTGGATTATACTTATCATTGTTGTTTTTTTTTCGCCGTCCATTTTAGCTGTAGAAAATGATACTACCTATGCGGTCTCACTGGGCAATCCATACCAGGCAATTTTCACGCATTTGAATAATCTCCAGGACAATAATTTTCATCCTGACCTTTCGGCTAAGGCCTTTGAACAAACGGGTGTCAGCCTTTACGAAGCAAGAGATGCAGCTATCAAACTAAAACATGTGCTGGATGGTGAGGGCATCTATATTGAAATGGATGAAATTCCCAAAGATCCGAATTTTCTTGATTCAGCAACCAATAAAAACAGGTATGTTCTTACTAGCAAACACCCTGAGATTTTCCTGGTTAAGAAAGAGAAAAAGTGGATATATTCAAAATCCTCTATTGTCTATATCAATCAGGTATTTAGCCAGGTATTTCCATTTGGAACCGATAAACTGCTCGATATTCTGCCAAAAATGGGAAGTTCAAAATATCTGGGACTATATATCTGGCAAATTCTGGGAATATTAATACTCATTCTGCTCTCTTTCATCGTTAATAAGATCTTTACCCTGGTTATTGAGAAAGTAATTATCGAATTGCTGGTTAAATACGGGTATAAGAAATTGGCTTCAAACCTGATCCATCCCATCGCCCAGCCAATCAGTTATTTGATCATATTCCCTATTCTAATGGTACTGATCCCGGTTTTACAACTACCGGTTACATTTTCCAGGTACTTAATAATCGCCTTGAGGGCACTATGGCCTGTATTTCTAACCATAGTGGCATACAGGTTAGTAGATATTTTTGGCCTTTATATGATGAAGGTTGCTGATAAAACAGAAAGTACACTTGACGATCAACTTGTACCTCTGCTAAGAAAAGTGTTAAAGACTTTTGTAATCATAATAGGAGCATTATTTGTATTAATAAATCTGAATATCTCCATTATTCCCTTTATAACGGGTATCTCCATCGGTGGTCTGGCTTTGGCTCTTGCCGCACAAGACACCATCAAAAACTTTTTTGGTTCATTGATGATCTTCATTGATAAACCCTTTCAGATTGGGAATTGGATAACAAGCGGTGAAATTGATGGTGAAGTTGAAGAAGTAGGTTTGCGGTCAACCCGTGTAAGGACATTCAGAAATTCTCTGATATACGTGCCAAATGGCATATTAGCTGACCGTACAATCGATAATCATGGCCTGAGGGTTTATAGAAGATATTATACCACATTAGCAATAACTTATGATACGCCTCCAAGACTTGTAGAAGTTTTTATTGAAGGTCTTAATAAGATCGTGGAAAAACATCCTCATACACGAAAGGATAAATACCATATATTTATGAATGACTTTGGAGATTCATCACTCAATATTATGTTCTACATCTTCTTTCAAGCACCTAACTGGGCATTGGAACTTCAATACCGTCATGAAATTATCATACAGATACTTAAGTTGGCCGAAGACCTGAATGTCAGGTTTGCATTTCCAACCCGCACATTGCATATGGAAACATTCCCGGATAAGTCATCTCTTACTCCTTTATATAGTGAAAGCCAGGAGGGAATGCAGAAACAGATGGATCGTTTTTTTGAAGAAGAAGACAAGGAATAAATATCCTCAATATGAAATTTGGAACAAAAGTAATTCATGGCGGTGTTAAACCTGATCCGGCTACAGGAGCGATTATGACACCTATTTATCAAACTTCAACCTATGTGCAGGATTCACCCGGAAAACATAAAGGATATGAATATTCAAGGTCACAGAATCCAACTCGCGAGGTCCTTGAAAATAATCTTGCAATTCTGGAGAACGGAGATTACGGCCTCTGTTTTTCTTCAGGCATGGCCGCTATTGATGCTGTATTAAAACTATTGAAACCGGGGGATGAGGTTATTTGTACTCGCGATCTTTATGGTGGGACCCATAGAATAATGACCAGGATTTATAATGGATTGGGGATTAAATTCCATTTTGTGAATATGATGGACGTGGATGATATTGGAGATCTTATCAATCATAAAACAAAATTAATTTGGATTGAAACCCCTACCAATCCATTGCTAAACATTATTGATATTAAGAAAGTATGTGATATGGCCAGGCATCATGAGATTATGGTGGCGGTTGACAATACTTTTGCTACACCGTGTTTGCAGCAACCCCTGGAACTGGGGGCAGATATTGTGGTGCATTCCATTACGAAATACCTGGGTGGACACTCTGATGTGATAATGGGCGCAATAGTACTCAAAGATGAAGAGTTGGCGAAACAGTTATTTTTTATTCAGAATTCCTGTGGTGCTATTCCTGGCCCCCAGGATATATTCCTTGTCCTCAGAGGGATCAAAACACTGGAAATCAGGATGGAAAGGCATTGCGCCAATGCAAGATCGGTAGCAGAATTTTTGAAAAATTCCAGCAAGGTTGATCAGGTTTTCTGGCCAGGCTTAAAGGATCATGCAAATCATAAAGTTGCCAGATCACAAATGAAAGATTATGGGGGGATGCTGTCATTTACACTGGAAGAGGATACACAAGCAAATGCCTTTAAAGCTCTCGAAAGTTTTAGGCTTTTTTCTTTAGCTGAGTCATTAGGAGGTGTGGAATCCCTCTGTGGCCACCCTGCAACTATGACACATGCCAGTATCCCAATGGAGGATAGACTCCAAATGGGGATCAAGGATTCAATGATCAGATTGAGCATTGGAATTGAAGATCCTGGTGATCTTTTAGAGGACTTAGAGCAGGCATTATCCCTCGCTGGATAGGGAATATTTTGCTTGAATCCTGAAATTTAACTTTACTTAACATTTTTTTTGAAGTTTTTTGCAACCCTGAAGTCAATATAATCATCTATATGAATAGGAAGTAGCCTACAATCATGAAGCGGGAAATTTATATTTATTCTATTCTTGGGATTCTAACTTGTTTTCTAATTTATTATCAACTTAATTTTAAAATTGATGAGGAGCAAAGGATTGCATCAAGCATTAAAAAAATTAATGGAATAAGTCAGTTGACAATAGATGTAAATTGCAATGTTTTTCTTGTGGAAGGGGAGGGGGAACACATTTTGGTGGAAGGACCTGAAAAAAAAATTAGCGGGATTGAAACTTCAAACCAGGGTGGCTGTGTCAGAATTACTGAACATAAGAAAACATTCCTGGCTAGTGTTTTCAGTTTTTTGAATATCGAAGAAAATGATATCAATATTTACATTACAGTAAAAGATCTGAATAATTTTGATTTTTCATTTATTGAAGATAGTAAAACTGTAAAATTTATCTCTGGTGAGTGTATAGGATTAATCCTATTAAAAGGCCAGAAAATAATGATTGAATCAATATTAATTAATAGTTGTGTATAAATAAAACATTATGAAAAACAATATTTTTATTTCTCTGATCATATTTTTTATGGTATTCTCTTTTGAATCTATGGCACAAAAGGAAAAAAGGCAGGTTGATGGATTTGATGAGGTTTCCATGGGAATATCCGGCGATTTATATCTTAAACAGGGCAGTACAATAAGTTTAGAATTGGAAGGTGATTCTGATGACCTTGAAGATGTAATCACTGAAGTCAAGAACGGTAGTCTTGTTATAAGATATAAAAATAATAAAGGATGGAGTTTTGGCCGGGACCGTGTGACGATATATCTGACAATGCCTGAAATTTCTTCTGTTTCCCTGGGTGGTTCGGGAAAGATAATTGGAGAAAATACCATTGAGTCAGATGATCTTTATTTGAGTGTAAGTGGCTCAGGAAGAATTGAGTTGAAATTGGAAGCCGATGATCTTACACAAAAAATTAGCGGATCAGGAAATATTGAAGTTTCTGGCTCGGCGGACAGGGCTGAAATATCAATCAGTGGTTCTGGAAATCTCGATGCCCTCGATATGGAAGTGGATGAATATGAGGTTAAGATCAGTGGTTCCGGGAAATGCAAGATCAATGTTGGAGATTCTCTCGAAGCTAATATCAGTGGTAGCGGAAGTGTTTATTATAAGGGCGATCCGGACAGGATAAGAAGCAATGTTTCGGGAAGTGGTAAGGTAAAACCCTATTAGTTTGCATTCCCAATATTAAAATGAATTTGGTTTCATCCTGTGAAAATTTATTTCACAGGATTTTTTTCTGTCTGATTCTGTCTGAGATTTACATGTTCCGCCAATCCGGTCGTGATCAGGAATTGCGCTATCATGTAGGTAATGATAACAAGTAGTCGTTCGTAATAGACAGACACCATGAATTTGTTTATAGCGATAATGGAATCCGATAATAGGAAAATGACGGCACCGGAAAGGACAAGGTAGAAGCTCAATGTCGAGGTACGATTTTGGCGGAAAATGGCCATGATTACCATCCCGAAGATTGTTAAAGTATACAACGTGACCGGAAGTAACATTTCTCCAAGGTGAGGGAACAGACTGATCCATAAAATAATGGTATATGCTATAACTATGAATGAATAAATCATTCTGATACCCCATCCGGAAACATTTGATCCTTTATATCGATAATGTCGGTAAGTAATGATATAGAGGACTTGTGCAAATAGGAATGCAGTCAATCCAGTAATAAAATAGATTTCCCCCTGATCCATAAACATCAGCAGAACATCGCCAAAAAAGGAAAACAACATGGCCAGATATATATAAG
Organism: uncultured Cytophagales bacterium; assembly: GCA_963820995.1. Classification (GTDB taxonomy): domain Bacteria; phylum Bacteroidota; class Bacteroidia; order Cytophagales; family Cyclobacteriaceae; genus JAGTVG01. Next base: position 712,161 of record CAWGCL010000004.1, read on the forward strand.
ATACAGGGACTTGCTCTTTCGACATCAATGGTTTTGAAAAAAAACATCCCGGCGAGTATGGGCATGATAAGAGGTTTTGTAATCAGGATCAATTGGTTATGGTCCAGGATAATGGAAAAGACATGGATGAGTGCATTAATCCAGAAGAGAAGTATAAATATCCTATATGTATTTCTGGTTGGTCATCCTGTTTATTTAATAGCCCCCAAGGTATTTCCTGGATATCCACTCTATAGAGATCAGAATCAGGATCAGAAAGAAGATCCACTTCAGATTAATGATGGCTAAATAATTTTCTGAACTGTAAATTAATGATCGTGGATTGGAGGACTGCATATCTTCCGGAAGATTATTCATATTTGATATTGTATAGGAATTTCCTGATGACCGCCTGGAAAGTTCCCGCAATAAATTGAAATCAGCTTTAAGATTAGAGACCTCCACCAGAAGTTTTTTTATGGCGAACATACCCTCATTCGTTATAGTTTGTCCATTCTGATTGGTTGTGGCACGATAAGAATAAACCCCTGACTTCAGGCCACTGATTCTGAATTGGCTGTTTGCCTGACTTATGATGTATGAATAATCATACCTGTTATTTTCTTCATCAGTCAGGGTTAAGTCAATTTTCTGATCGTAGACATTCTCATATATTTCATTATAAATTTCGTTTTCAAAGATCACAGGTTCGGTATCCCAGTTTTCAGTCCGAATGGGATATGACTTGAATTTTCTCCGGTCTTCCTTTGCGCTTAAATATTGAATTACTTTGTTAAATAAAATATCAATTCCATTAAACTCCTTTGTAAAAAGATATTCATTCAGCCTCCATTTCCATAATCCTTCACCTACCATCAATGCTTCCTTGATGCCTGGATTTTTATTAATAACAAGTAGAGGCTTTTGTGTGGTGATCTTCCCTATACGCTGGTATAATACTATTTCAGATTCACCTTTCAGGGTGTATTCGCCAAAAGGGACAGGTATAGGGGGTAAATCTGAATATATGCCTTTGAAGCCTTCATTTATGCTGAAAAGGTTGAAATTGCTGTTTAAAGATACAAAAACATTGTCTTTTTGATTCCGCAATGGTTTGATGTTGATGGTCCGGTTATTGGAATTAAACCTGTTTAAATTGGTCCTGGATCCTAATATAAATAAGATGGGTGTGCCATTGTTAATTAAAGCCTGTATTTCCGCTGAAAAGGTGTTTCTGGAATCAGGAAGTTGGTGTAGTATTGCCAGATCGTATTTTTCTTCATTTTTATTCGTAATACCTGGGATTACCATCTCAATTTCATAGTTATCATTTTTCTCAATAATGCTTTTTAGTGCTTTCAGGTCGGGGTGAGGTGCACTTGCAAGAAGAAGTATCTTTTCTTTTCCTTCAACTACTTCTATGAAGGCATCAAGCCTGTTATTGTCATTTGAAAATTCTGAAGCAAGAGGATTAATGATAACCTCATACCGTTGCATGCCGCTATTTTTTGCTTCCAGTTCAAACTCAAGGATATGAAGTCCGTTATCTGTATCAATTTGAAGTATCTTATTTTGAAGCGTAATTCCTTTACTTCGGACATCGACTGAAACAGAATTGCCAAGATACCCTTTATTATATATTTCAGCTTGCAGGAGAAATTTATTTCCCTGATATACTATTTTGTTGTGATTCAGGGATTTAAGTATAATATCTTCCTTCTCTGTCGTATCGCCAATACCTATGGTGTGCACAGGAAATCCGAAATTCGAGTAAATTGGAGAGGACCCCAGGTTATAGATCCCATCAGAAACAAGAATGACGCCGGCTAGATTTTTACCTTCGTATTCATTCTCAATTTCATGCAGAACTCTATTCAGGTCCGTGGAACTTACATCGAATTTTATTTCATTAATTGTTGAATGCTCATTACCTGAAAGATCTTTGATTTTTACCTTCTGATTACTTCCTGGAATATCAGCAAGTATATCATCCAACTCATTTATAAGCTGGCTGAAATCTTGTTCTGTATATGTTTCAGGAATGGAACGGCTGTTATCGACCGCAATTACATAGCTGGGTTCAATAATAGTATTCTGGATATGGCGGATAAGCGGGCCTAGTAATAAAAATGCAATAATTGAAACCGTAACGAATCTGATAGATGCTAGTACGAGGGATGGTATTTTTCCCCATGGGTTCTTTTGTTTGTATAGCAAGAAAGCATATACCAGACCAGCCAGAATACATAGTAAAACGAACCATGGAGATAATTCAAATAAGATTCGATTGTCCACAATTCCTGGGTTAAGATCTGGTATGCTTTGGTTGATTTATGTTAACATCCCGCCGTCAACCTGGAATACCTGTCCTGTCATGTAAGAAGACAAGTCTGAGCCCAGGAACACTGCACAGTTTGCAACATCTTCAGGTGAACCACTACGTCGCAGAGGGATAGCTTCAACCCACTTCTGGACGACATTTTGATCAAGTACAGCTGTCATTTCCGTTTCAATAAAACCTGGCGCTATGGCATTGCACCTGATATTTCTGGACCCAAATTCAAGGGCAACCGACTTAGTGAAACCTATCAAGCCTGCTTTTGAAGCTGCATAATTGGCTTGTCCGGCATTGCCTTTTACCCCTACAACCGAACTCATATTTATTATTGAGCCAGACCTTTGTTTTAGCATAATTCTCTGGACTGCTTTGGTTAGGTTAAAAGCAGATTTTAAATTTATATTTATGACCATATCCCACTGTTCTTCGGTCATACGCATTAGTAATGTATCTCGAGTAATGCCTGCATTATTTACTAAAATATCTATCTTTTCAAAATCCTGGAGGATCTGATTAACAACGTCTTCTGAACCCTGGAATGAACTGGCATCGGATGCATATGCTTTTCCTTTAACACCTAAAGTATTTATCTCAGTCTTCAACGGCTTTGGCAGCATCATTTACCTCAAGATCAGTAAATGCCACATTGGCTCCATGTTTTGCAAAAGTTATGGCAATGGATTTACCGATACCTCGGGAAGCTCCTGTAATGAGAGCTGTTTTACCTTCGAGTAACTTCATAATATTCTGATTTACTTATTAGTTTAAACTTAGCGTATTAATTTGGTTTTTTATCAAAACACCAAATATAACTATTTAATAACAGGACTCACACCCCATTTTTTAAATTCCATACAAAATAAAATTATTTCTTTAATCCTTAGAGTACATTCCCTTTCATTAATAACATTTTCAATTATTTTTGTATGGAATTTAACAATACAATTATGGCATCATATGATTTAATAGTTATCGGCAGTGGTCCGGGTGGTTATGTAGCAGCGATCAGGGCTTCCCAGCTGGGAATGAAAGTTGGCGTCGTGGAAAAAGAGAATCTTGGGGGCGTTTGTCTAAACTGGGGATGTATTCCTACCAAAGCTTTGCTGAAAAGCGCCCAGGTATACGAGTATATAAAGCATGCTGGTGATTATGGGATAGAAGTAGGGACCTCAAAGGCTGATTTCTCTGCTATGGTCAAAAGAAGCCGTGATGTGGCTGAGAATATGAGTAAAGGTGTCCAGTTCTTATTCAAAAAGAATAAAATTGATGTCATAAACGGATTCGGTAAATTGTTATCCAATAATAAAGTTGGGGTAACCGATGATTCTGGGACAACAACGGAATATACCGCCAGTCATATTATAGTAGCAACCGGTGGACGTTCCAAGGAGCTACCCAATTTACCACTTGATGGTAAAAAGATCATAGGATACCGTAAGGCCATGTCGCTGGAGAAACAACCAAAATCGATGGTTGTCGTTGGATCAGGAGCTATTGGTACTGAGTTCGCTTATTTCTATAATTCTATAGGTACTGAAGTAACCCTTGTTGAATTTTTACCTCATCTTGTTCCTCTGGAGGACGAGGAGGTGTCAAAACAACTTGAGAGGTCTTATAAGAAATCCGGAATAAAAGTCATGCTTAACTCTGAGGTTACTTCTGTTGATACTAAAGGAAAGCAATGCAAAGTATCTATTAAGACTCCAAAGGGGGAGGAACAGCTAACGGTGGATGTTGTATTGTCGGCTGTTGGCGTATCTACAAATTTGGATGGGATAGGACTGGAAGATGTTGGTATATCAACAGATAAGGGAAAGGTTATTGTGAATGATTATTATCAAACAAATATACCAGGGATCTATGCCATAGGAGATATCGTTGACGGACCCGCATTGGCTCATGTAGCCTCAGCAGAAGGTATTATTTGTGTAGAGAAAATAGCCGGAGAGAATCCGGAACCATTGAACTACAATAATATTCCTGCATGTACCTATTGCAATCCTGAAATAGCCTCTGTGGGATATACCGAAAAAGCTGCTAAAGAGGCAGGCTATGAAGTTAAAGTTGGCAAATTCCCTTTTACCGCTTCGGGAAAAGCCACCGCGGCAGGAGCGAAAGAGGGTTTTGTAAAAGTAATCTATGACGCTAAATACGGAGAATGCCTGGGTGCTCATATGATTGGTGCCAATGTAACCGAGATGATAGCTGAAATTGTAGCGGCAAGAAAGCTTGAAACAACGGGACATGAAATACTAAAGACCGTTCATCCTCATCCGACCATGTCAGAAGCAGTTATGGAAGCCACTGCTGCAGCATATGGTGAGGTTATTCACCTCTAAACTTTCGGGAAGGATAAATATGTATTATTTAATGTCATTTCGGTGAGAAGAGTTTGTTCAATCAAACATTTTTAATGTTGACAAGCAGGATAGTAATCCTTCTTTATAATTACGGGTAAATTGTTTTCTTCTGAAATCTTAAACAAATATTAATGGCCATTTACCAGATAAATGGTATTAACCTGTATTTTACTTTTTTAGCGTAATTCGCATATCCTTCAAGTTCCTGATGTAATGTCCTGTCTTCAAAGAAGGTTCTTAAGGCCAAGGCAAGAAGCATTCCAATACCTACGAAAAGTGCAAGTTTTGATCCAACTGTAAGCGGAAATCCAACTGCCCAGAAGATCATAGCGGCATAACCTGGATGTCGAACAAATTGATAGGGGCCATTTGTGATTACGTAGTGGCCCCTGTCTTCCTGTATTCTTACCGAGGATTCAAAAAATTTATTAACTGACATAGCCCATGTTGCCAGTGAAGCTGAAAACAGGTAGGATATAAGACCCAGGTATAATGACATTCCTGTTATTTGATTTCCCAGTCTTCCAATATCATAACCTGCTATAAATGGCATGCCATATAGAAAAAAGAGCATGAAGCTGAACAGCCATAATTTGTCCCAGCTTTTTGTGCCCTTTCTGATTTTGGAGCGTTGATCCAAAAGACCAGGATTATTTATCGCCACGATGATATTAGAAATAAGGACAACTAATAAAGCAATTATAAAATAGATCCAGCCGCGCATGATATCCCATGTACCAGCACCCAGAAAGAAGAGCAAACATCCAAGAGTAGTTGATATAATTGCTCTGATAAGATAAATCCTGGTTGTTTTTGAAAACCTCGGATTTGCATTTCTATTGAGAGATTTCATAATATATTATTTTGAGTTCACGATCCAATACCGCTCTGATAACTACCAGATATGATATCCAGTGAACCTGAATCCAAACCAAGTAGTCTTTCTACCGTATCCTGCATGAATTCTATGATATTCTTAATTTTCAACAGATTGTTTGGGTTGTCATTAAGGGCTAATGTCAGCAAAGCGATTTTTGTGCGATAAATATTGCCAAGACGGATTATCAGTTCAGCTGTTTCTTCCGGATCGTGGATCACAAATAATCTTTCTTTTACCCCTTGCCTGAGGATTATAATGAAAGGCTGTTTTGTCAGTTCAAGGATTTTCTCAGTATATCGATGCCGGAAGAGCAGGTTCCCTTCCGTGAGAAACAATTTTGTAAGAAAAGAAAATTTTTCAGCATTCTGTTTCCGAAGTGTTTGAGTTTCTGAAAACATCTTTTTATACTTTTCCAGTCCGTTCAATGAAGAATCATAGGCGATCTCATACAGCATGTCAACCAATTCGATGGTATAATTCATAATAATATCATCCAGAACCTCGTCTTTAGACTTAAAATAATGATAAAAAGCACCTTTGGATATGCTTAGCTTATTGATTATGTCATTGACAGAAGTCTTGTCATAGCCTTTATCTGAAAACAAGAGATGCGCGGTTTCGAGAATTTTTGCTTTTAGGGCTGTTCCTTTTCTTGCCATTTATATAAAATTTAAATATAACAGACCGACCGTCGGTATGCTATACGAAATTCATTCAGAAAGGTTGTTAATTGATCGCAGATTAAAATGTATGATATACTATTCTTGGAATACCAGATTGGCCTGAAACCAACCTGACAGGAAACTGAAGCTCAAAACTCTATCTAATCATGACTTTGATATGCTTTACCCGATCTTTTTTGGGTGACGGCTGCTTCTCATTTCGCAAATGAACGCGGATATGATCGCGGTAACTAAAGCAAGTCCATACAACCATCCTGGCCTGGTAAAAATATCTGTTTGAGCCATATTATTCGTTGCATAGAAAAAAAATGCAGGAATGACAGTTAGAGCTATAAATATTATAAAGAATAATCCTATGCAATACCTTTTCATGTTCTTAATATTTAGTATTAATTATATTGTAATTAACGTATTATTGTGAATCAAATAGGGTATATTTATATTAAGATACCTCAACAATTGAGATGATATAGCTTATTAAAATAATTAAGCATATATAATGTTCAATAAATCACAATAAATTGTCATTAAAATGGCGGTTTCTGATAATTTGGCTATAAGTGGATGCAAGACTTGTCTACAGCGATCCACGTGTTTTAACATCCTTATACCTGAGGAATTGGACTTCATTAGCCAGCATAAGGAACAAATTATATTTCAAAGAGGAGAGACCATTTGTAAGCAGGGTGCTTTTGCCAATTATGTATTGTATGTAGCAGAAGGCCTGGTCAAAACATATCTTGAAACAGCGAATGAAAAAATCATCAATCTAAGAATAGTAAAAAATTCGGAATTTGTAGGATTTTCATCATTGTGTGGGAAGAAGAATTATAATTATTCAGCTGTTGCATTAACAAAATCGAAGGTATGTCTCCTTGACAATGAAAGTTTTAAACAATTATTGATGAAAAATGGACAATTCAGTGTGGAGATCATGCGGTTGTATTGTAGAAATGAAGAGCATATTTATAACAAGTTAAAAAGTATCGGGTACAAATATATGCTAGGTAGGCTGGCTGACACCCTCCTCTACCTCTGTCATCGGGAGTTTAGCGGGTATGATATTTTCGAATATATAAACCGAAAAGACATAGCTGATTTCTCATGTATTTCGAAAGAAAGTACGATTAAACTGCTTACTGACCTCAATCTAAACAAGATGATAAAATTAAAAGGACCAAGAATTGAAATACTGGATGAGCAAGGAATGCGAAATCTAAGTATCAAAGGATAGTTAGTTGTTGTTGTATTGTAACTTTATCATTAATGCATTCAAAAATCAAATTCACACATGAAAACAGATCAGGATTGCTAAAAGTATTTCCAGCTATACTTATCTTAATTTGAGGTTGAAAAATAAATAAATCCATTGATTTTATTCCTTGCGAGGTTCGAAAGCTTCAAATGGATATTCATCAGGTAAGATTGTTACCCCGGAAGTCAATTTCAGCGGAAGTTTACTGTCTTGCTCATAAGTTAGTTCTACAAAATAAGCTTTCCACCCCATATTCGGAACAGCAAGGTCGATTTCATAATTACTATCAGTCCGAATTGTTAGTGTGCTGTCCGTCCAAGCTTTCCCGATCACATCAATTCTGAAATCACGTGGTGTTTCCTTTGAAATAGCCTTCCATAGTTTGATTCCGCTAGGAGGATTAATTGGGTCTGTTGTAATATATATCTTTGATCCATTCATTCTCCAATTAAATTTAGGTCTCTCACTTTTCGATAGGATATACTGGTAATATGAGATCAGGGTATTCCAAAGCATCGCTCTCTTTAAGTGAGTGCCCGGTATTTGGAACATATCGTATATACTTTTCCCCGCTCAAGTCATCCCAGTAAAATTTCCAACTGTCAGGTTGAAAGAATTGGTCACCGCTCGCATTAATCAGGAGTTTCGGTATATCGAAACGGTCAATATAGGAGTAAGGTTCAGTAATTTCCAGCATTCTCTTAAATTCGGGAGTATGCATCCAATCCATGATACCCTCATCCACATAATTACCTACAGCTGGTGCCCAGAAACCATAGTTACGCCAATGATGGTCAAATGAAGGAACGACGTTCAGTAAATCAATGACTATCGGTACTATGGCAATAACTCTATCATCAACAGCGGCAGTAGTCCATGTGGTCCATCCTCTTTTTGATGCCCCGGAAACCAGATATTGATCCAGTGGTTCATTCATTTCTGTTGAAACCAATTCTGAAACCGCATCCATGGCTCTTACAACCGCTTTAGTCATGGGTAACCTGGCCAACCAAATGGCGTCTTCATCCTTAGCACCTCCCTCCAGAAATTTGCGCCATCCATAGGCGATCAGTTCGTCCTCAAACCTTGGGCCATACGGATCATGTTTGAAAGTAACCGCCTGGTTGGGGATGTTGTGAATTTCCGCTGTAATAGAATTTGTTAGTAAAGCAGATTGCAATATTATATCACCCGGTTCTTCGGGTAGTTCATCGTCTTTTGCACCTCCACCAATCCACATCATGCCTGTTGAATGTTTCACTGAATCTGGTATGACCACACTTACCCAGTGCCACCATTCCGGTTCATCCACTTCCTCTTCAGTGAGCCAATGCTGCGAAATCATTTTCAGCACATAAAACGTATATCCTTCTTTCTTTCCCTGATAGGCTATCTCAAAGTGATAATTTGGATCTGGTTTATAGACATATTGATCAAGAAGGCTTTCTTTTATTTTACTTACTTCCCGATCAGGGGCTTTAGTATCGTGGCAGACTGACAAGCTAAGAAGTATAGAAATACCCCAAACGAAGCTTAACCTTTTATAAAAAACCATATTATTAGAACGCATTATCTTCATGTATTATGTTTCACGGTATCAATAGCTTCAATCCAAACACAGCTGTTTTCGATATGAAAGTAAATAAATTGTTTCATCGAATAAAGCTGAATAATAAAAATATCATATCTTTTTTATTCTTTAAAATCAGATTCCAACGGATTTACCTTATTTAAGGTCTTTCTTTATAAGTTAAGACTTTTCAATATGGATAGATTTTATAATTACCTGTTATCGATTTTAATTCTGTCACTGTTTTTCTCCTGCAGTGATGAAGAAATGGCAGATCCAGCAGAATATCTCATCTTCGGACATTTTTATGGATTTTGTCTTGGAGACCAGTGTATACAAATTTACAAGCTGACGGAAAACAGGTTATTTATAGATACGAACCAAGACTATCCAAAGCACAATGAATTTTACGATGCTTCATTTTTAGAACTGGATAACAATTATTATGAACCGGTAAAAGATCTTCTGGATTATTTTCCAACCCGCATCTTAAGCGAATCAGATACGGTTTTTGGTTGTCCGGACTGCGCGGATGGAGGTGGGTTGTACATTGAATACAAGACAAAAGATATCCGCAGGTATTGGATCATCGACCAGAACAAAAGGAACGTAGCAGCCTATTTACATGAATTTATGGATCAAGTAAATGAAAAGATTAGGGCAATCAACTCGATAAACAATTAGTAAAAATTAGATTTAGGGGCAAGCTTTTTCTTTCGTGATGCTTGTTTAAATAAAACCCAGAGGATGGTCGAGAAATTAACTGGTGCGTTCGGGGGGAGTCGAACCCCCACACCCGAAGGCACTGCCTCCTGAAGACAGCGTGTCTACCTGTTTCACCACGAACGCAAAAAAATTACCCCGCTAAATTAACAAATTATTTAATACCAAAGTAAAATATTTATACCAGATCGCAAGCTTCGGCCGGCATCCAGTGCGCATCTTTTCCTTCCCACTTCACATTACACCCAATTGGATTTGTCACAGGCACAGATATAGCCTTTCCGGAAGTCAGTTTATCAAGAGCATCTTCCAGGTCATTCACAGTCATTTTGCTGGTGTCTCTCGGGCTGTCTACACCCCTTCCGGTATAGACCAGTTTCCTCTCCTGATCGAACACGTAAAAATGCGGTGTGCGCAATGCTCCATATTTCAAGGCGATCTCCTGTGTACTGTCATAAAGATATTTCCAGGGAAAATTTTGTTCGTCCATCCTCTTGATCATATGATCAAAATCATCCTCCGGGTAAGTATTTGGACTGTTGCTGTTTATGCCTACAAAAACCACTCCTTTATCAGCAAATTTTATGGCCGTTGCCCTGGTTACTTCATCAGAGCCCAATACATATGGACAATGATTGCAGGTAAAGAAAATGACAAGATATTCAGCATCGCTGAAGCTGGATAGCGAATAATTCTTTCCATCCGTTGATTTCAGGTTGAATCCAGGGGCTTTTTCGCCAATTTGTAAAGTGAAAGACATAATTGTTTATTTAATTTAGTATTGTAAAATTAGTAAATTCATTCCTAATGTTTCAGTCTTCCTACATTCTGAATTAAATATCATTTTTCGGGTTTATTGTATATCATTGCATTGAAAAAAGCCTGATATAGTGTTATGAAGTTTATAAAATATACATATCCAATCCTGATCTTAACATTTCTGTTCATATCCTGTGTTGAAAAGCAGACAGCCGATCTGGTGATTGTCAACGGTAAAATACATACGGTTGATGAAAAGAACAGCATTGTGGAGGCCCTTGCCGTAAAGGATGGAAAGATCCTGGATACTGGTTCCAGCACACAAATCAAATCTTACATTGGGGAAGAGACGAAAACGGTCGATCTAAATGGCAGGCTAATGACTCCCGGATTAATTGAAGGTCATGGACATTTTATGGGAATGGGATATAGCCTGATGTCGCTGAACCTTATGGGAACTTCAAGTTATGAAGAGGTGGTTGAAAAAGTCAGGGAGGCAGTTGCTGAAGCAGAACCAGGTGAATGGATCCTTGGGAGGGGATGGCATCAAAGCAAATGGGAGGAGATATCAGGGGATGAAGTTAAAGGATTTCCAACGCATCAAATGCTGAGTGAAGCATCACCCGATAATCCTGTAGTATTGCGCCATGCAAGTGGTCATGCATTGCTGGCGAATGCAAAAGCCATGGAAATAGCAAATATTACTTCCGCAACTGATTTTGATGAAGGTGGAGAAGTCATTAAAGATCAGAATGGTAATCCTACCGGGATATTCAATGAATCAGCAATGGGACTGATCGGGCGATTCATTCCAGAGAATAATGAAGAAAGTGATAGAAAAGCTTTCAAACTTGCGAGCAGAAATTGTCTTGAAAATGGTATTACCTCATTTCATGATGCCGGGGAAGGTGCCCGTACTATAAACCTGATGAAAAAGATTTTAGATGAAGAAGGATTTTCTACCAGGCTATATATTATGTTATCCGGAGGAAACAGGGACCTGTTGGACACCTACTTTTCAATAGGGCCTGAGATAGGATTAGGGAATAATTTTTTAACTATCCGGTCGATCAAACTATTTATTGATGGCGCACTGGGATCACGGGGTGCCTGGTTGATAGAACCATATACGGATATGCCAGGACATTATGGACATGCTGTAAGTGAACTATCATATCTGCAGGAAGTAAGCGATCAGGCCATTCAAAAGGGATTTCAGGTCTGTACACATGCTATTGGAGACCGGGGGAATAAAGAAGTACTAGACATCTATGAAAGAGCATATATTGAAAATCCAGAATATAAGGATCCCCGTTTCCGGATAGAACATGCCCAACATCTTACAGAATCTGACATACCAAGATTTGCCAATCTCGGGATCATACCTGCCATGCAGGCTATTCATATGTCATCAGACAGACCCTGGGCCATTGACAGACTTGGAGAAGAAAGGATCCTTGAAGGAGCTTATGTCTGGCAGAAATTATTACAGACCGGTGCCCGAATTGTAAACGGAACGGATGTGCCTGTAGAACCTCTATCCCCCGTTCAGTGTTTTTATGCCTCAGTATCCAGAAAAACACTCCAGGGTTTACCTCCGGGTGGATATGAACCAGACCAGAAAATGAGCAGGGATGAAGCTTTGAGATCATATACACTAGATGCGGCGTATGGAGCTTTTGAAGAAAAAATTAAAGGCTCTATTGAGCCTGGAAAACTTGCGGATTTTACTGTTTTTTCTAAAGATATTATGACCATACCCGAAGAAGATATTCTTTCTGCTGAGATAGATATGACCATTGTAGACGGTAAAATTCTTTTTGAACGCCAGTAGATTTTTATCGCTATATATGAAACCCGAGTTAAAAATAAACGTACGATATTTATAGGAATTTACATATTCCGTAAATTATTAATTTATTTGTCAATCCTTGGTATGGGTGTAGACAAATCAAACGATAACAAGTTCACAGTTATTTATTAAAGGAAATACTTCTAATCAACAGATTACGTTTTTATCAATCGGAATCGATTTTTAAATTTTTATGAACTCGAATAAGGGTATTTGGCATATTGTTTGTCATAACTATGTAAACAGGAAAAATAGCCATGAGAAATAGTTATTATTATAAGTCGAAAAAGTATCTCAGCAGAAACGGACATTTCACCTCTAGAGATCCTGAAAACCAGAATTTTGACAATTTGGATGCATTTCACGATTTTACCAATATCCAGGTCATTAACCAGTACAGGAAGATCGGGGAAGAGATCATGACAAGGAATTTCTGGAAATAAACAGATAAAAAAACTAAGATTGGATTTCCAATTGTATAAAGGGTGATACCAATTGGTGATAAAGTATCATTGTTGAATTGAAGATAAATTCTTCAATCACTAAATTTAGCCCGTTTCAGGATCTCATCCATATCTACTTCCAATCCATTGTAATAGGCATATTCGCGGTAGCTTTCAACAATTTGAAGTGCGATTTCATATTCCGTAGCCCGGAGTATAAATCCCCTGGAAGGTTTAAATTCCTGAATAAAGTTCTCAAGTTCCTGTCCTTCCAGATCTGTAATCCTGTTAACCAGTTTAAAATTATATTTTTCTTCTGAAGTCTTTCTCTGGACTAGTTCAGCTTCTTCCTGCATTTTAAGCATACGTTCTTCTTCAAGGATCTTTTTCAGTTTCTTTTCCTGCTTTGCACGGTCATTAAATAAATTCGCGAAGGCTGTGATGTAGCCACCTCCGCCATTAGGCAGTACATTCCAATAAGATGCCCCTGGCGCGCCTTTATTGTTTCCTATCCTTATAGTATCCCTGTGAATATCCTTAAGATAAAAACCCTTCATAGGATCATTGGCATAAAAATCCATGCTTTCCAGTAAATATGCTTTTGGCTCCAGCTTAATGACCTGGTAAGAATTATTCTTTATAGAATCATTTAGTAGCATAAAGAAATCGCTGTATCCTACAGCGGTGAACTTAATGGAATCTCCACGATTGGTCGCGAAGGAAAAATTTCCATTATCATCAGCTGAAGTTCCGGTATTTAAACTAATATCAATAATATGAACAAAGGGGATTCTTTCACTCGATTTGGCATCATAAATGACACCATTAATTTTAATTTTCTCATTTGAAGTTAAATCCTGGGCATTTACCAAAAGGGGTAAATATAAGATAATTGCAATATGTAGAATTCTTTTCCTCACCTTATTTCTTAACGAATATTCCCAACGCTCTGACTTAAATTTAACGATTTATTTATTGTCTATATGCTTAATGCGTAATTAACTGCAGATTTGGCATGAATATCGGTAGTGTCTACTACCGGAATATCACAATGATCTTGTTTTATGATAAGGGGTATCTCCGTACACCCCAAAATAATGGCTTCAATACCCTTTGATTGCATATCTTGTATTATCGATAATATCCTGTTTCTGGAATCACTATTTATAATTCCTTTAACCAATTCATTGTATATGATTTGATTAAGAACCTCGATGTCATCCTCATCAGGCAAGTACGTCTCTATTCCAAATTTATCTTTCAGTCTATCTGTATAGGTATCTGAGTGCATTAAAAATTTTGTCCCAAGCAATCCGACACTTTTTAAATTACCCTGTACGAGGAAATCCCCAGCGGCGTCAGCTATATGAAGCAAAGGAATATTTACTTGTTTTTCAATATGACCGGCACATTCGTGCATGGTATTGGAACAGATTAACAGACAATCAGCTCCAGCATCTTTCAATCTTTTCCCTGCATTTGCCATAAGATCATTCAGCCTATTCCAATCGGAATTGTTCTGCAGCAATTCAATATCTTCAAAATCAAATGAATACATCAATATACTTGCTGAATGGTTCTTCCCTAAGCGTGCATTTATTTCAGTATTTATTGTGTGATAATAGGTTTGTGTGGATTGCCAGCTTAATCCTCCGATCAGTCCGATTGTTCTCATATTTATGAAATAACTTTGGTGCAAAGAAAATAAAAATAAATTGTCTTCCCTTAGTGATTGGGAAATATCAATAGGATTGTTATTTTCATTTTTCAAATTAAAAGATATGAACAAAAAGAATATTCCCATCCTTGTAAAAGACGATCCCTGGTTAGAACCTTATACAGAAGAGATCGCTGACCGTATCGACAGATTTAACGATCTGGTGAAGTCTATAGAAGAAGAAGCTGGTTCCTTGCAGGCATTCTCAAATGCCTATACCTATATGGGTATAAATTATGATAAGAAGAAGAAGGGATGGTGGTATAGAGAGTGGGCACCAGCAGCCAGGTCATTGAGTCTTATTGGTGATTTTAACCATTGGGACAGGGATGCCCATCAATTATCTAAGAACGATCAGGGAATCTGGGAAGCCTTTATTGATGGGGATACTTTGAAGCATGGTGATAAGGTTAAGGTGCATGTAGTCGCAGAAAATTCGGAAAGGGACAGGATTCCGGCATACATCAAGCGTACTGTCCAGGATCCTGAAAGTCATGATTTTTCAGGCCAGGTATGGGAACCGGATGTCGAGTTTAAATGGACAGACAAAGGATTCAAACTGGGACCAATCAACAAAGCGCCTATCATTTATGAGGCGCATATTGGTATGGCACAGGAAAAAGAAGGTGTAGGAACTTACCTGGAATTTGTTGAGGAGGTATTGCCGAGGATTAAGGATCTTGGATATAATGCGATACAATGTATGGCCATACAGGAGCATCCTTACTATGGTTCGTTCGGATATCATGTATCAAGTTTTTTCGCCCCCACAAGCCGTTTTGGGACCCCTGAAGACTTTAAACACCTGGTAAATGAAGCACATAAAATGGGAATTGCAGTGATTATTGACATCGTGCACTCTCATGCCGTAAAGAATATAGCTGAAGGGCTAAATGAATTTGACGGATCCGATGATCAGTATTTTCATCCCGGTGGCCGGGGCATACACAGTGCCTGGGATTCCAAATTGTTTAATTATGGGAAATGGGAGGTCAAACAATTTTTATTGTCAAATTTAGCCTACTGGCTGGAAGAATTTCATGTAGATGGATTCCGTTTTGATGGTGTTACCTCCATGATGTATTTCCATCATGGTGATTTTACCAGTTTTGATCATTATGATAAATATTTTGTTGACGGGGTGGAATGGGATGCTCTGTTATATCTGCAGCTGGCCAATGAACTTACACATAGGATCAAGAAGGATGCACTAAGCATCGCTGAAGATATGAGCGGTATGCCAGGACTTTGCAGAAGACAGAACGAAGGAGGCATAGGGTTTGATTTCAGATTGGGTATGGGAATTCCTGATTTCTGGATAAAATATCTGAAAGAGTTGAGTGATGAAGATTGGAACATCCATGAATTATGGCAAACAATGATTAACCGACGCTGGAAGGAACGAACTATAGCTTACGCTGAATCGCACGACCAGGCCATCGTGGGGGACAAAACAGTAGCCTTCTGGTTGATGGATAAAGAAATGTATTTCCATATGCAGGTGAATGACGATAATTATATGATCGACAGGGGGATAGCACTTCATAAAATGATCCGCTTTTTTACCATAACGCTTGGCGGGGAAGGTTACCTGAACTTTATTGGGAATGAGTTTGGACATCCGGAGTGGATTGATTTTCCCCGGGAAGGGAACAATTGGAGCTATAAATATTGCAGAAGGCAATGGTCACTCGTAGATAATGAAAGTTTGAAATATAAGTTTCTAAATCAGTTTGACAAAGACATGATCAATCTGATCAAGGAACATGAAATTCTTGAATCGCTTCCGGCTCGACAATTGAATATGGATAATATAAATAAAGCCATAATATTTGAACGGAATAATCTTATATTTTTATTTAATTTTCATCCTTCGCATTCAATCCCCGATTATCATTTCCATGCCCCTCTGGATGGCAATTATAAAGTAATATTAAATACGGACGAGGCAAAATATGGAGGATTTGAAAGGGTTGATATGAATATGGTTTATCCGGTAAAGAAAGATGATGGTTATCAGAAATTACGCATTTATCTGCCAAACCGGACAGCGCTTGTATTGGAAAGGCAGTCTGATTAGATAAAAAGGAAATTCATGGATATAAGCGATTGTAATAAATCCCATTTCAGTGGATCTTAGTTTTTGGAACTTCCCTTTCTATGATCTCAATCTGCCTGTAAAAAAGAGGATAGGATGTAATTTGCTGGAGATCAGTAATCGAAACCAAAGGTTATTCTAGCAATGTTGTATAAAGCAGTTGTATTTTTCTGGCACTTTCCGCCCATGTGAGTTTTTTCAAATCCCTGTATCCCTGTGCAACACAAGCTTTATATAATTTTTTGTCGGTCAGCAGTTTTTGAATGAGTTCCGCCATTTTTTCAGTGTCCCAGAAATCCACTGTAAGGGCCCCGCTTAGTACTTCTGCAGCTCCGGATCTTTTTGATAGAATTACTGGGATCCCAAATTGTGCAGCTTCTAGTGCTGTAAGGCCAAAAGGTTCCGATACAGATGGCATACAGAAAATGTCAGTGATTGAAAGAATGTACTGAACTTCCGATCTTTTCAGGAAACCGGTGAAATGAATTTTATGTGTTAATTCTGAATAAGCACCTGATTCGATGATCTCCTGCAGTTTATCTCCTTTGCCAGCAACTACAAAACGTACCTGTTCATTATTTTCTATAATCCTCGTAGCAGCTTCCAGGAAAAATTCAGGTCCTTTCTGCATAGTTACCCTGCCCAGGAATAATATGAGTTTTTCAGGGAAATTTTTTTCTGATTTAAATGGTTTGACATCTTCAATCCCATTATGAACCGGAAAGATCTTCCTCGGTGATATTTTATAAAATTCATGGATGATATTGGCCGTATATTGACTTACCGGAATGATCATGTTGGCCTTTCGGAGTGCTTTTTTTTCAATTTTGTAGATCCAGTCAATTTTTTCTGGTCCTAACCTGTCATAATTAAGTGAATGAATATGAAGGATAAGCGGTTTCCCTGATACTTCCTTCAGCATAATTCCGGCAGGGCAAGTCATCCAGTCATGTACATGGATTATATCAAATGAGAGGTTTGCAGCAATTCTCTTTACGATCTCTGAATAATAATTAACTTTTTCAAATACGTCAACTCCATAAAGATCACTTCTGCTGAATTGATTATGGACCTCGACAATCTGTCTCGTTTTTGTTGGTGCTTTTATTTTTGTAACCTTATCATGGATCACTTCTCTTTTCCGTGGATATGGAGATATGTTGAATTCGATTTTTTTTTCTTTAACAATTTTTTCGAATTCCTTAAGTTCTTCCTTTTCAAAATGTGTTTCAAGCTTTATCCGACTTAAATCAAGGATTTTTACGTTAGGGATTTTCAAATCAGGATCTGCCTTGGGCAGTATGATGGTAAGGTCTGTTAAAGAGGACAGTGCCTTACACAAATTATAATTTGCAATACCTAGTCCGCCACTGATTTCAGGGGGAAATTCCCACCCCAACATTAAAACTCTGGGTTTTCTCATTATTTTATTATTGGATTTAAGCCTCAAATGAGGTGCTTGCAATCAATATACAAATTATAAAAAAATGGATTAACGAAAAATGGGAAAAATATAAATATATGAGAAAAATAAGAAAAAAAAGATCCCGTTTGCGAACGGGATCTTCCAAAAAAAGGGTTATAATTTTTTAATAATTATATATCTTCTCATAATATTGATAAGCCATCCTGGCAGCATCAAAATACGGACTCACATCCATCATGCTATTTTTGACGATCTCATTCCAAGCTTCAGGTTTATCATAATATGCAGGCAATATTTCTTCCTCCAGGATATCATACAGGTTCTGAACATCTAACTGGTCCTGTTGATGAACCGGTAGTTTCTGATCAACCGGCGGTATCAGAAATGAATTTACACCATGACGGGCAAATTCAGGGATCCAGCCATCATATGTGCTGAAGTTGACCGATCCATTCATTGCAGCTGTCATTCCACTGGTCCCGGATGCCTCACGAGGTATCCTTGGAGTGTTCAACCAGATATCAGATCCATCCTTTAACAATTTTGACAGTCTCAGTTCATAACCAACAAGTACCGCAATATTATCATATTTTTTACTTAGATGGACCAGTTTATTGAACATACTTATGGCACTATAATCCATCGGATAAGGCTTCCCGGCCCATATGATCTGGACGGGATATTTGGAATTGCTTAGAAGTTTCTCATACCTTTCTTCATCATAAGTCAACAGATCGGCCCGTTTATAGGCCGCAAATCTTCTTGCCCATACTATGGTAAGTGTTTCGGTATTGAAAAGTTGGCCTGTCTGGTCAGCTACTACACTGAAAAGTTCACTTTTCATTTCACACTTCCTTTTCCTGATAAATTCCAGGTCATTATTTTCAGCGGCTTTACTCAGTTGCTTGTCAGCCCAGTATTTCTTATTCTGAGCATTGGTAATTGAGATAATTTTACAGATCCCATCATATTTGCTCCACATTTCATTTGCTACTTCACCATGCGTTCTTGAAACTCCATTAGCGATTTTGGCAAACCTTAAAGCGACTACGGTATGATTAAATACATCGTCTTTTATACCTGAGATTTTTCTTACTTCTTCCATAGGTGTTCCACAGAAAAAACCCATTTTGTCAAGAAGCCTTATGTCATGTTTTTCATTTCCCGCTTCTTCCGGAGTGTGGGTGGTAAATACCAATCGTTTTTGGACCTCTTCAACACTCTTGAATTTCTTATACAGGTAAAAAGCTGCAGATAATGCGTGAGCTTCATTCAAATGATAAATCTCAATATCTGCCTTGAGTTCATCCAGGAGTTTTGCACCACCAACTCCAAGTAATATGGTTTGTGCAATTTTTGCAGCTGGGTCTGAATCATACAATTTATGCGTAGTGGATTGTGCCAGGTAATCATTTTCCGGAACATCCGTACTTAAAAAGAAAATAGGGACTGTGCCAAACGTCTCAGGCTTAAGATAATAAGCTTTTACAACAACAGGATGATTATTAATTGTTATTGAAAATTTTATATCAGTATCTTCAAGAAATCTGTAGATCTTTTCCTGAAAAAGAACATCCATTGACTGATCTCCCTTACGTATCTGATCATAATATCCATATTTCCATAAAATACTTATACCTATAACATTTTGTTTTAGATCATACGCACTTCTCATATGCGATCCGGCAAGAAAGCCCAATCCTCCAGAGTAAGTCTTTAATGCCTGGTCAAGCGCAAATTCCATTGAGAAATACGCTACACTCTTCGAATATTTCGGGTCGAACTCATAAGAGTGTTTAAATTCCTTGGGTAGTGACATATACTTTTCGTGTTTTTTTGCTGATTTAATTTTAAGATTCTTCTCTTCTATATATTTTTAGCCCACGAAAATACTTAATTCAAAATTCTATAAGAAAGAAATTCGCAAAATGAATTCAATAAATGTAAATATTTATTATTCTATTAAAATTTTATCCACCTGAAAGCAGTCGATTGAAAATATAATAATCAATCTTGACAATAATTGATCTATTGTAAAAAAAGGAAATTCTGATTCAGAGAAAGGGCTAGAAATATTTTTTCAGATGTGTTTTTAAAGATTGATAGTGTCGCCGGCTTTTCTTATACGATTTGTAAAATACAATCTGAGTTCTCCGTATTTTTTTTGAATTTCTTATTGCATAAAACAACCTGTCGGCTGAAAAATTATCCTTCAGGAAAAAATCCTGGATGCCTTCAACTCGAACATATTGGTTAGAGCTTTTCAATAAAGCAATCGGTATGCCTTCAGTCTTACGGTTATTTCGGATCCTTTGAATAAATTTTTTGATTTGAACGACCGGATAACAATCATCGAGAAGAATGTAACTTGGCTTCTGTTTAAGTACTTTGGAAAGACTATCCCTTAGATCAAAACCTACGTCAGCAATAAAATTCATTTTGTGGTATTTGGAAATATTATTCTCCATAGAAGACATTTCATGGGGATTATTTCCTATAAGGAAGACACTATAGCGGTCTCTGGTTTCTGTAAAGTTCATGTTTTTGGTTTGGGTTAACTTGTATATAGTAATATTAACGATTTTGAGTCTTAAATTGTTAGATATATATTAATGCAAGTTTGAGATTTTAGAGATTTCACATGTACTTAATACAAAGGGGAAACTATTGGCGTATGGTTTTTATACACTTCCAAATTGGTTTGATATTTACAAGGTTTATTTCACAATTGAATGTTTGACAATCTCAATCGTCGATAAAATTATGTATGTGTTCAGGAATCATTTCCCCTTCTTTAATTATTTTTAACCATTATATTTATAAATTTAGGCGAGGATAATATTAAAAGGAACAAACAGTTGTAATGCCAAAAGGAATCCAGAAACTAATATTTGCCATTGGGATAATGATCCTGAGTATACTTTTTGGATCTGCCGGCTTCCACATTATAGAGGGCTATACCTGGATTGATTCATTTTTTATGGCGGTTATTACCATTTCAACTGTTGGTTTTGCCACCATAGATCCTCTCGAGCCCTTGGGTAAAATATTTGTCAGTCTGTACATTATTTTAAACCTGGTCATTTTTGCCTATGTGATTTCCGTGATCACCAGCTACCTTTTTGAAGGTGGATTGCGGAATATATTTCGTAAATTTATCATTGACAGAGAAGTAAATAAAATGAAAGATCATGTTATTGTCTGCGGTTATGGCAGGAACGGTTCAAAAGCCTGCGAAGAACTCACCCTGAGTCGAAAAGACTTTGTGGTAATAGAAAATGATGAGGATATTATAAATTCTTTACCTGATGATGGCAGTATTCACCTGGTGGTCGGGGATGCAACAGATGATGAAGTTCTGAAACTTGCAAAAATAGAGGTTGCAGAATATATTATTATTACTTTGCCCAGGGACTCTGACAATGTTTTTATTACCCTCACCGCAAGGGAATTAAATCCCGACATACATGTTATTGCCAGGGCTTCCGATCCCAATTCAGAAAAAAAACTGATCCGGGCCGGAGCTCATAATGTAATATTACCTGATGTATTGGGTGGTTTGCATATGTCACAGTTGATCACGAAACCTTATGTTATAGAATTTCTAGACCTTTTGAACGGGGTTTCTTCCCAGGAACTTCATTTGGAGGAAATTGAGTTCGAAAATATAAAGCATAGTTTTCAAAATAGAACAATTGGTGATCTAAACGTTCGGGCGGAATCTGGTGTTTCGATCATTGGAGTTAGACGGGGAGAAAAAGGATTTTCATTTAATCCAGGTCCGGATACCATTATCAACCAGAACTCCATTCTCATTATTCTGGGTAATAAAAACCAGATAGAGAAGTTCAGTGAGCTATACCTGAATAATAAGATACTGAAATAATCAGTGAATGGTCATTTGATGCGTCCTTGATCGTGTCGTTCCGGCAATTACAGAATTATATATAGCCAGTGAAGGGATGTAGGCTTCACTTCCGGCTAGTAAAGCACTATCCTCCAGTTTCTTGACGAGCTGTTTCATCGGTTTTAAAATCTTAGAAATAGATTCTATAAGACGAAGGTCTTTTCGGATCTCTAGTACATCAATATGGGAAGGGACCAGGTCAGGATATGTATCCGCGAAATCCAGAACTTCATGTATGAAGTCAATGTTCTTCATACTAACTTTTGGCAGAGAAGAAAGTTCTTCATTAGTAAGGGATACCAAAGTAGGTAATTTAGCATTGATCCGATCGATAGCTGCAATAATTTCATTGATCTGATCCTGGGAAATGGTTGAAGAAATGAAATTGCTGTACATAGTAAGTGAAATTTTGGTTAGGTCTCATAATAATAACGATATATGATGCCAAAAAAGTTTCAGAAAACCTGAATTGATTATTATTTTTTTTAAAAAATTAATTTCGCCTTCCTTTATTGGCCAGCAGTACTCCAATAATTATGAATATCATACCAATATAATGCTGAGTAAGGAGTACTTCATTATCGATGAGACCCAAAATAACTGCCACAACAGGAATTAGATAGGTCACTGAACTTGAAAAGACTATATTGGTAATTTTTACCAGTTTGTTGAAAAGGATTAGGGATATGGCCGTGCCAATTACCCCGAGAAATACGATATAGCCGAATGGGATTAAATTATGTATATCTGACCGCAGGGTTTGCAGTACATCTGCGTAAAACAAAAGGTATACCAGAGAAAACGGTCCTATCAACATCATAGAAAAGCTTGTAATATGCACAGGTCGAATATCTCCAAGGTAATACTTCAAAATATTCACATTAAAACCATATAAAATAGTTGCCAGAACGATCAGTAGCGCATAATAATTGATCTGAGTAAGGTCATAGCCGGTTCCAGCCGTTACCAGAAGAATGGAACCTAAGAAACCAATAAATATACCAAGCTTTATCCGGTTATTAAACCTGGCCCCGACCAGATATGCGCCGATCAGGATGGTAAAGAAAGGCGTTAATGCATTTAATATTCCTGATACTGAACTATCAATTCTGGTTTGTGCTAAAGGAAACAGAAATGCCGGGATCAAACTTCCAAGAAACCCACTGGCAAACAGATAAATCCATTGTTTGCGGGTTTTAATTTCCCGTAAATTTCGAATGGCAATTGGAAAAAGAAACAAGGAAGCTGAAAATATTCTTAGCGCGGCAATCTCTCCCGGATCGAAGGCAAGCAGCCCTTTCTTCATTAATATAAAAGAGCTACCCCAAATGATGCTTAAAATTATAAGAAGTGACCAGGCTACTAAGGCACTACTGCTTGATTTTTGATCAATCATCAGGTTAAAGAATATTCATTAACAAAAATGTTCCCTATTTTATCAAGCAGATTTATGATTTCATCGTATGATTCTAGTTGAACGAGTTGATTTCTATAGGGCTTAAAGTTTGGTATACCACGAAAATAGTTTGTATAATGCCTGCGCATTTCATAGATCCCTTTCCTGTCACCTTTCCAATCTACTGAAAAAGACAAATGTTTTTTAACGGCGTTTATTTTTTCTGTCAGTGATGGAGGAGCTAATTTTTGACCTGTTTCCAGGTAATGTTTAATTTCATTGAATATCCATGGATTTCCAATAGATGCGCGACCGATCATGATGCCATCGACATTGTATTTATTTTTAAATTCAAGTGCTTTTTCAGGTGAATCAATATCC
Organism: uncultured Cytophagales bacterium; assembly: GCA_963820995.1. Classification (GTDB taxonomy): domain Bacteria; phylum Bacteroidota; class Bacteroidia; order Cytophagales; family Cyclobacteriaceae; genus JAGTVG01. The sequence continues at coordinate 735,928 of CAWGCL010000004.1, forward strand.
CCGTTACCAAAAACCGGAATATGTATGTCAGGTGAATCTTTCACATTGCTGATATATTCCCAATTGGCGGTGCCTTTATACATTTGTTTTCTGGTCCTGCCATGAATGGTCAATGCTTTTATACCCACATCCTGTAACCTCTTGGCTACTTCCATTATCTTAATGTTGTTTTCATCCCAACCCAACCTTGTTTTCACGGTAACAGGAGTACTTACCTGATCCACGATTTCCTTTGTCATGGCCTGCATCTTAGGAAGATCCAATAAAATTCCGGCACCTGCGCCCTTGCATGCTACCTTTTTAACAGGGCATCCATAATTTATATCGATGATCTCAGGATTGGCTTCCTCTGCTTTTTCTGCTGCCCTGCGCATAGAATCAATTTTATCTCCAAAAATCTGTATGCCGATCGGGCGTTCATAGTCAAAAATATCCAGTTTTTCCAGGCTTTTATCGGCATTCCGGATAAGACCTTCAGCAGAAATAAATTCTGTAAACATCAGGTCAGCTCCATTTTCTTTACATAATGCCCTGAAAGGAGGATCACTTACATCCTCCATGGGTGCTAATAGTAATGGAAAGTTGCTTAACTCTATGTTTCCTATTCTAACCAAAGATTTATTTCTTTAAAAATGTAAATTTACACCAATTATGCAAATAACTACCAAAAATCCACTGTATAGCGAACCACCAAAACCCTGGTATTCAATAATTATCCTGGTCTTGATGTTTTTTGCCGGGATGTTTATAGGACAATTTCTCGGCCTATTTATATCGATATTTACCACTGATCTAAGCTTATCTGAAGTACCGGAACTACTTTCATTGCCTTTGACTGAAGAAAAAAAGACAGCCATCTTGATGTTGCAGGGGCTTGGGGCTATTGGAGGTTTCATTATTGCTGGTCTTGTATACCTGGTAATTGTGGAACGGATTCAATTATCAGCCTTATTTAACCTGAAGCAAATAAATCTTTGGGCCATAATTTTAACCATAATAATAGTTATTTCATTCATGTTCGTTAATACTGTGTTTATCGAATGGAATATGAACTTCTCTTTTCCTGGATTTTTGAGTGGTTTTGAGGAATGGGCCCGTGAGAAAGAAGAAGAGTTAAAGTTGATAACTGATTTCCTGACTGAGTTCAATTCTGTTAGTCAGTTTATCATAGTATTTATTGTAGTTGCTGTAATACCAGGCATTGGGGAAGAACTGATATTTCGAGGTATCCTACAGAATAAATTTCATTTGTTTTTTAAGAATATCCATGTAGCAATTATCGTAACTGCAATTTTATTCAGTGGTTTTCACATGCAGTTCTTCGGTTTCGTGCCAAGGCTTTTCCTTGGCATCTTGTTTGGATATATCTATTACTGGTCAGGGAATATATGGTACCCAATTTTAGGACATTTTATCAATAATGGGTTCACTTTAATCCTGATCTATTTATATCAGACAGGGTATATTGGAATTGATATTGAAGTTCAGGAATCATATCCTCTAAATATTATCCTGATATTTTCTGTTATTACAATTTATATGTTATTTTCCTTCCGGAAACAATTCCAGTATCAAAAATTGGCAAATGAGTAAATGGCAGACCGTGTTTTCAACACCATTATTGCATAAAGCTGAAATCGTAAAGGGTGTTTTGGAAGAGCATAATTTGAATCCTGTTATCATTGACAAGCAGGATAGTATGTATAAATTTGGTTATTTTGAGGTACTTGTTAATCCTGATGAAGTCATCAAGGCTATAAAGATAGTTGAGAATGAGATTAACATTGAATAGATATAATAACCTTACCCAGCGCCTGGTTACCGGGTTAATTGGTGCCGGATTGGTGATATATGCTTCATATTTCAGCGAATGGACATATTTTGCTGTTTTTATGGTGATCTCCTGCCTTTCAATCCTAGAGTTTTACCGGCTTACTGGTTTAGATGGCATGTTGCCCTTGAAGTATATCGGTACCTTAAATGCCATGTTAATTTTTGTGTTATCCTTTTTTGTTGAGAAGGGGATTTGTAATCCGACCCTTTATTTCATAATATTTCCATCCATTGCTCTTATTTTCCTGATCAAACTCTATAAGAAAGAAAAGAAACCTTTTACTAATATTGCTTATACCTTATTGGGGATTATTTATGTGGGCCTTCCATTTGCACTATTGAACATAAGCGTATATGCTGATGGCGGGTATAGCTATCAGATCATCATTGGTATATTGTTGCTCCTTTGGGCTTCCGACACTGGAGGGTATATTGCAGGGGTATTATTTGGCCGAACTAAACTTTTTGAAAGAGTATCCCCGAAAAAGTCCTGGGAAGGAATGATTGGGAGTTTTATACTGGCAATGGTTATCGCAACAATTATCGGTAAGTATTTTGATGTGATGACATGGTATCAGTGGTATTTAGTAGCAGTTATTATGGTGGTAGCTGGAACTTATGGTGACCTTGTTGAATCTTTGTTTAAACGAAGTATTGAAATTAAAGATTCAGGAACCAGCTTGCCGGGACATGGAGGATTTTTGGACCGTTTTGATGGTTTGCTTATTTCTGTTCCCTTCATTGTATTCTTATTGAAAGTTTTTATTTTCTAATTGAATAAATAATTATAAAAAAAGAATATTATTTTTAACAATTCCGTAATTTTAGCACCGATTTGGGCCATTAAATTTTTGATTTGCTATGTCTTATATTGAACCTGCTCCTATTAAAGATAAAGAAAATCCTTTCGAATCCATGATGTTTCGATTCAGTTTAGCAGCTGAAAAACTGGGATTAAATGAAGAAATCTATAATGTTTTAAAATCACCTGACAAACAGGTAATTGTTAGTGTTCCGATTACAATGGATGATGGATCCGTCAAGGTGTTTGAGGGTTTCCGGGTGATCCATTCCAACATATTGGGCCCTTCAAAGGGCGGAATCCGCTATGATATGCATGTTAACATTGATGAAGTTAAGGCTCTTGCGGCATGGATGACATGGAAGTGTGCTGTTGTTGATATTCCTTTTGGTGGTGCAAAAGGCGGAATAAAATGCAATCCTATGGAAATGTCCTCAGGAGAAATTGAAAGGCTGACGAGGGCATATACTACTGCCATGTCCGGGATTTTTGGACCTGACCGGGACATTCCCGCACCTGATATGGGGACCGGTCAAAGGGAAATGGCCTGGATGATGGACCAATACTCCAGATACCACGGCATAACCGTATCTAGTGTGGTAACAGGTAAGCCCCTAATACTGGGTGGTTCACTCGGACGAATAGCCGCTACCGGACGGGGTGTAATGGTTTCTGCATTATCAGCCATGGAGAAATTGAAGATCAATCCCTACAATAGCAAATGTGTCATCCAGGGATTCGGTAACGTAGGGTCTCATGCTGCTTTGCTTATGGAAGAAAGAGGTTCCAAGATAATTGCCATATCAGATATAAGTGGTGCTTACGTTAATGAAAAAGGGATCAATATTGAAGAGGCCATACAGTATGCAAGTAACAACCGCGGTTTGCTCGATGGCTATTCCGAGGCAGATAAAATAAATGGTGAAGAAATTCTCGAGTTGAAAACAGATGTACTTATCCCTGCCGCTATGGAGGATGTGATCACTCTTGGTAATGCGGATAAGATCGATGCAAGACTGATTGTTGAGGGAGCCAACGGCCCTACCGCAGCAAAGGCGGATGAGATCATCGCAAATAAAGGGATTATGGTCATACCAGATATATTGGCCAATGCAGGAGGCGTTACTGTTTCTTACTTTGAATGGGTTCAGAACCGTCTGGGATATAAATGGACCAGGGAGCGGGTAAACAGAAGGTCTGACAGGATCATGAAGAGTTCCTTCAATAACGTTTATGATATTTCGACAAAGTATGATGTATCTTTGAGGATAGCTGCATATATGGTGGCCATAGATAAAATAGCCAGAGCTTACAGCCACCGTGGTGGTTTCTAAAGATAAGTACATTTATGAGTATACATAAAGAAGGTGTTAGGATTCTTGTATTTCTGATTTTATTATTACTTGTTCTTAACCTGTTGATCAGGCATTTTTTCCTTGAGGATATGGTGCTGAGGTATTTTGTGATATCCGCCAGTCTACTGGTTTTCTTTTTTGTATTACAGTTTTTCAGACATCCAAACGTAAAGGTTCCCTACAATGACAATCACATTCTTGCACCAGCTGATGGAAAGGTGGTCGTTGTTGAAAAGACCATTGAAGAAGAATATCTAAAGGATGAAAGGATACAGATCAGTATTTTTATGTCGCCGATAAATGTGCATGTAAACAGAAGCCCGGCAGAAGGGATTGTAAAATACTTTAAATACCACCCAGGGAAATACTTAGTAGCCTGGCATCCAAAGTCCAGCACACTTAAATGAGCGTACCACTATGGTATTAACCCTTAAAAATGGATTGAACATAGTCGTAAGACAAATTGCAGGGATAATGGCCCGAAGGATCAAGTTCTATGTTAAAGAAGGTGATAAACTTGACCAGGGAGCTGAATTCGGATTTATACGTTTTGGGTCCAGACTTGATGTTTTCCTGCCTACTAATGCTGATATCCAGATAAAACCAGGGACAGTTGCCAGGGCCGGGCGGACAGTTCTGGCGGTTATAAATGAATCATAAGGTCTGATAAAACCTTTCTTTCCCATCGGATTAAAACGATCAGAACCGGATCAAAGACGTTAAATGTTTGCATCTTTTATGGAAAGAAAGTAGCTTACAGCATAGCCTTGTAGCCCTTCTCTTCTACTTCATCAGCAAGTGTTTCTACCTTTTCCCTCATCTTATCTTTGAATTTGGCTAGTTTCTCAGCTATTTCAGGCTCACCTGTTCCAATGATCTGGGCTGCTAAAATTCCAGCATTCCTTGATCCATTGATTGCGACTGTTGCAACGGGTACTCCGGGAGGCATTTGTAGAATAGCCAATACGGCATCTAAACCACCAGGTGAATTGCCAGCTTTGATGGGAACACCTATAATAGGTAATGTTGTAAACGCAGCTACGACTCCTGGTAGATGTGCTGCCATACCGGCACCTGCTATAATCACCTTGATGCCCCTGTCCTTAGCTCCTTCAGCAAGTTTCATCACTCGATGAGGAGTTCTGTGGGCTGACAGGGTTGTAAGTTCATAACCTATTCCCAGTTCTTCCAATACCTCCGGGGCCCCTTTCATAATAGGTAAATCTGATTTACTTCCCATTAAAATGCTTACAAGTGGTGTGCTCATATTGTTGTTTTTGATTTATTGATAAATACTAAAATGTGTTTCGACAGTTTTTGAGGGATAAAATAAATGAATATTCTTTATTTTTACTTATAAATTAACACAAAAAATATCAGCCAGAGGAAAAACCAGAGCACATAGGAGGAGAGAACTATGTAGAGTGATATATCAAATCGCTTACGTGATAGAAATTGAATTCCATATACCAGAATTGCCCAGTATAAGACCTCGAATAAATTAATTGCCTTCAAAGGATAAAGCCAGGCATCCGGCACCTCCCTGTAATCAAAAAGATTAATCAAAGATAAGGGATAAAAAGCCTTTACATCCCAAATTTCAGGGTCCGTTTCAATAAAAACGAACCATCCGATCTTTAGCAATTCAGCGCCAAAAAAAATACATTCGGCGAACATTACCAATTGCCAGAGTTTGGAGTAAAACACTTTATACCCAAACATAAAGCAACCTACCCACAGGATAAAAGCAATCACAGTGAATTTATACAAGATATACAATGGGGATTGAAAAATACTGTAGTGCATTAATGAAATGATAAAACCCCATTTGTCCCCTTTGCTCCAGAATTTCAAAGGCAGCAATTTGACTCTCGATGAAACTTTTCTTGAGATAAAGCAGTAAAAAAGTTATCAGGCATAGAAAAACAAAAAAAAGCCGTTTATCTATGGCTGCGAATTCATCAAAAATACCTTTAAGAGGATTGTCGGTTGTGCTCATTGTAATGACAACAGTCAATAATATTTATGGTAAAACAAAACAAAAAAGTCCATATCATGTCATTAATCTTTATAGAATTGATGTATTCTTTCAATTTTTTAAAAATATATTTGTTTTAGTATTAAGATACTCCTGAATTATTTAATGAACCGGTTATTGTGGATTTCTTTAATGTTGCTGTTTATGCCTTTAATAGCAGAGGCTGATAAAAATCCGGATGAGGATACAACACAGGTACTTCTTCTTGAGGACATAAATATTCAGCTTGAAGCTACTCAGGCCATTAATGATATGTACAATTTTCAATTTGCCCAGGCAGAAAAACAATATCGCTGGATCAAGCAGAAATATCCTAATCACCCCTTATCCTATTTCCTTCTCGCCCTGAGCGAGTGGTGGAAGATCGCGGTGAATGTTGAAAACACACAATATGATGTAAAATTTGAAGCTTATCTTGATACGGCAATACTAAAAGCAGAGCTTATCTACCAATTACCTCAGTTTAAAGTAGAAGGGGCTTTTTTCCAGTCTGCAGGCTGGGCATTCAAAGGCAGGCTTTACGCCGAACGTAAAAAATGGGGGAAAGCTGCAAGCGCTGCCCGAAACTCTTTAAAATATCTTGATGATATGAAGGATAAAGATTACCTGAGCCCCGAACTTCTATTTGGGGATGGTTTGTATAATTATTTTACTGTGTGGATAAGGGATAATTACCCCATGTTGAAACCCATTATGGCCTTTTTCAAGAAAGGCGATAAAGAGTTGGGATTGGAACAGCTACGTACCGTTGCAACACATGCATTTTATACACGTACTGAGGCACAATATTTTCTGATGAGAATTCTTGCGTATGAGGAAAAAGATATGGGTGCCGCATTACAGATCTCACAATATTTGTATGAAACTTTTCCTCAGAATGCATTTTTTCACAGATATTATGCCCGGCTGTTATATTCCACTGGTCAGATCCGGAGAACTGAGTTGGAATCATTGTTGATACTTGCACGAATTGACAGTGGGAATACTGGTTATGAAGAAGTTTCAGGACGATATGCAGGATTTTATCTTGGACAGATCTATGAGCAAAGGCGCAATTTTGAGAAATCAAAATATTATTATAGCAAAACAATTGATTTTGCCGAGGATGTTGGAGCTACGGATTCCGGATACTATCTTTATTCCCTTATTGGACTTAGTGAGATTGCTGTTTCGGAGGGAGATAAAAAAACCGCGGAAGAGTACCTCAAGCGGGTTAAAAAGGAATCCAAGAAGAAGCACCCCGCCAATAAACGGGCACGAAAACTATTGAAAGAGCTATAATGAGTCTTCAGGATTTTATTGTCACTCCGGTATTACTGATTCTGATCTATGTTCTCGCCATAGTAATACGAAGAAATGTGGCGGATAAATTAACCAGAAAATATTTTATTCCGGGTCTATCTCTAAAGATAATTGGTGCGATCAGTCTCGGTCTGATATATCAATTTTATTATGAGGGAGGGGATACCTTCAATTACTTTGACAAGGGATCAAAATATATCTGGGAAGCATTCTGGGACTCACCGGCCAAAGCTTTACAATTGATGTTTGCGAATGGCGAGTATAACCCGGAAACTTTTGAATATGCCTCTGAAATCATTTATTATAATGATCTGCCCTCTTATTTTGTAGTCCGGGTTGCCAGCTTTTTTGATTTATTTACATATCATACTTATTCAGCAACAGCTATATTATTTGCAGTATTTAGCTTCAGCGGATTATGGGCAATGTACATGGTATTTTATCGAATGTTGCCGAAGATGCATTTACAATTGGCTATTGCTATATTTTTTATCCCTTCTGTTTTTTTCTGGGGTTCAGGCATTCTGAAAGATACAATAACTCTTGGTGCATTAGGTTGGGGTGTGTATGCTTTTGCAGAGATCTTTATGCTCAAAAGGAATTTTCTTTTGGGATCTGTTTTGCTGATTTTTTCGTTTTTCATGATATATGAAATTAAAATCTATATTCTTTTATGCCTCGTCCCAGCTTTAATGATCTGGTTCTACATGGCAAGAATTAGTAAAATCAGAAACCTGGTCTTAAAGACTATGATCCTTCCATTTACAATCGTTTTATTGGCTTTTGGCGGATATTATTCTGTCAAATTCATTGGCGAGGAAAATCACAGATATAAATTGGAAAGGCTTTCATATACGGCTGAATCAACTGCCCGCTGGTTGAGTTATGTGAGCGAAAAACAGGAAGGGTCCGGGTATACCCTTGGAGATTTTGACTACTCGGCAAGTGGAATAATAAGAAAAACGCCTGCTGCCATCTGGGTTACACTTTTCCGGCCTTATTTATGGGAAGCTAAAAATCTTGTCATGTTTTTTGCAGCTGTTGAAAGTCTGTTGCTTTTAATTTTTACTCTTGTCGTAATTGTAAGTATTATTCTTAAAAAAAGAATTGCGGTCTTGTTTTCAAATCCAATAGTAGTTTTTTGCCTTATCTTCTCCATTACCTTTGCTTTTGCCATCGGATTGTCAACCTATAATTTCGGCACCCTGGTAAGGTATAAAATTCCTATGATGCCGTTTTACCTAATAGCTATGTTCATATTGTATTCCTATACAAAAAGACCCAGGAAATTTGTGGTATTTACTTCCAAAGAATAATGATTGATCAGAGTATCTCGGCCATTTTTACCTATTCGGCCCCTTAATTCCCTTGAATTTATTAACAATTCTATATTCTCAATCCATGCTTCTTCCCCGGCACACATATATCCGTTATCTCCATGCCTTATTAAATATGTATTGAAACCTACCGGGGAAGCGAGGGCGGGTATACCCAATGCAAAATATTGCAGAATCTTAAATCCGCATTTACCCTTAGCCCAGGGACTGGAAGGCAAGGGCATCAATCCGATGTCGATGGCGGCTAGATCTTCAATTTCTGTAGATTTATTCCAGGGGATAAACTCAAGGTTGGGCATCGTCCAATCTGGTTTTTTATTGCAAATAATTCGTATACTAATTTGTGGATGCTTTTTAATAACTCCTTCAAGAACGGATTTTATTGAAGTCAGATAAGGTAAGGTAGAATGTGTTCCAGTCCAGCCCAGGATCAACCTATTTTCATTATTAATTTTAGCGATAGGACTCCATCTTTCAGCATCAATAGTTGTTGGGATAATAAAAACCTGAGGATTCTTTTTCCTGGCATTGGCTGCAAGGTATTCATTACAACAACTGATCTTATAACTCCATTTGCATATTTTGAAAAACTTTTGATGATATTTCAACTTTGAAATGAAAATGTTTTCTTCCGAAGTGTTTTGCAGCCAGATGGCATCGTCAAAATCATAAATAATCTTTTTACCCATGATTTTTGCTATGATCCATTCAAAAACCGGAGGGCCAAGAGGAGTTATTTCCCTGTGAATAAATACATAATCTGCCGATAGGGCATACAAGACATGTACGTTTCTCTTTAAAAATCCCCATATTATACCTGCTAGTTTTCGAGCGTATTTCTTTCGTAAATATAATATTTTGTAGGTCTTTATATTGTAAAAAGATTTCTGCCTGATCTTGAAATTATTCCTGTCAAGTACGCTAAAATATTGTTCAAACCGGAAACGCTGAGAGGCAACTTCATCGTAGGGATATGGGGAAAGGAATAAGATCTTTATCTTTCTAGCCAAGGGTATTGAATCAAGTTACTTTAAACATTCTATAAAGGATTTATTGTGAATATAAATAAATAATTTGCATTAAATGATACATTGCAGCTGGCAATATATTTTACAAACAATTTATTCTCAGCTATGCATAAATCCTTTTAAAATGTTATCTTGTTTAAACGATCTAAGAAAAAATAAAATAAATCACGAAGTATGAAAGGACTATATCTGCTTACCTGTATGCTGATGCCATTAATGGTTTGGGCACAGGATATGATCGTTTTACAAGATAAGAGCACCATCTCAGTTAGAATAGTACAGGAAGACAAGGAATCTGTTGAGTATATTCTCCAGGATGATGCGGATAAAAAAGTAAACAAACTTACAAAAGGCGAATTCAAAAAAGTTAAATATGAGAAAAAACCTAGTTCTACTAATTTGATCAAGATCGTACATGATTCGCTTGTAAACGAATACTTTTTAAATGATGTGATCAATCAATTTATTGAAGCAGGTTATATGATCGAGTCTTTTGACAATAAATATTATACTGTTAGTACAAATTCAGTTAATGAAGAAAGGTTCACGGCGGAAATTGTCAAGAATACAGCTAACTTTAGGTGTTTTTATCTTCCCCAGGAAACCGAAGATTATCCCCCAAATGCTGCAGCAAGAGTTGTATGGGGCATAAAACCAGAACCTGGTGAAAAAGTTGGGACACAAGGCAGTGCTGCCTTTAAGAAACTTGATGCCTTTTGCAGGGCTTATCTGAAGAATGGCAAATGTATTATGGAATATATTACAGAACCTGGCAGTCAACCCTGATAGGTTTAGCTTCTATTACTGCGTTAAACATGTGCAATGATCAATCAAGTAAAATGCCCTGAAGAAAAATTTGTTCTCCTTCAGGGCTTCTGTGTTTAATTTGGTAATAGATGATATCTTTAGAATGCTAGACGTATCCCCATTGATTTATAATGTCAAGATCTTCTTTCATACAATCCAATGGAGTTTTTCCCTGATATGATTCCTGTTCTATTATAAATAACCAGGTTCCCTGGTCTCTACTCATATCGGTAACTTCCTTTGTGCCAATCAGGCCTTTACCTATAATGGTACTTTCAAAGCCATGGCCCTCTTCAGATTCACTTTCAATCATATCCTTAACATGGATGGTTTCAAAGCGACCAGGATATTTCATAATAATATCCTTGGCTTTCGCCCCGGCTATATACATGTTTCCCACATCCAACTGAATGCCAACTTTATCAGGATCAGTGTTCTCTAACATAAGATCAAACATTACTTCTCCATTAAGTATTTCACTGAATTCAAAATCATGATTGTGATATCCGAATTTCATCCCCGACTGCTGACATAATTCACCGCATTTGTTGAAAACCTCCAGAAATCCCATTAAGGCATCATAGGAGCTCCAGTAACTTTCATCCAACCATGGACTCACAACAAATTTTTGTTCCATGGTAGCTGCATCTTCAACAGTATATTTCCACTCATCTGTAAAATCATTCTTGCTTGCATCCCAATGTTTTTTTCCAAGAACTGTATGTCCGCTTGGCATTTTTAAACCCAGGTCTGCAAGTACTTTTTTAAATTCAGGTGCAGTATACCCATAGAATTTGCGATCCTCATAGTTCGCATGTTCTACATGTTTGTATCCCATTTCTGCCAGTTTCGTAAGTGTGGCCAATGGATCGCTTTTCATGTCCTCTCTTACGCAATATAATTGTACGGCTACAATTTCATTAGCTTTTGCCGAACTGCAAGAGAACAAAGAATTGGTCACTACCGAAGTTCCTGCCATAGCTAGCGCACTTCGCTTCAAAAAATCTCTTCTTGATGTATTCATAATTAGTGTGATTAATGGTATAAAAAATTTTCTCTTATAAAAAGTATTTTGATAATGGAGGATTGAATTTATAAAAAGAATATGAAGAATGTTAGCAAAATGTAAAAATTCCCACTAAAGCAGTTTTGATTTTATTTGGACAACTGATAAAATTTCGCTTTGATATAAAACCCCTCCAGATTGTAAATATATTTTTTTTTGATATCTTGTCAGGTTATTTACCAATAAACTAAACTTAAAACTACACTAATGGAAGGTTATAAAGAACCCCTTTTTACACCCGTCGAGGTGACCAAGCGTATTGTTTCTATTGATATCCTGAGAGGAATAGCCGTTTTTGGAATTCTTCTAATGAATATAGCTGGGATGGGATTGCCACCGCCAGCTTATGGAGATCCATCCATTGCAGGTGGGGCAGAAGGCTGAAATGAGGAACATTATTACTATGCCTGATGATTTCCTGAATGCGGTCCATTCCATCTCCTGGTAAAACATGATAGAGAATAGCAGAAATGAAATTACTGGTGGAAAGAATAGAACAAAAAATAAAAAGTAAAAAATCATATGTGAATCAGCACCTTTCTAAATAAAATGAAAGATACAAATTTTATTAAAGAGAGCTTCTGTTTTTCAGATTCAGGGTTCCGGCCAGAATCGTAACATCATCACTCCATGTGGTGCCACTTGAGTTGCGAATGAATGGTTATAAGTGCCGATTTCCTCCTGTCTCCATAAATCGCGAATGATATTTTTTCCAGAGATAATCAGTTCATCCCAGCTAATGGCCAAAGAAGCTTCTTCATCTTTTAAATTGAATAGTCCTACAGCTATTGAACCATCTTCCAATTCCTTAGCAAGTACAAATTCGGTATCAGACTTACGAATAATTTTAGCTTGTTTACCAAGGGGGTCCTGGTTCACTTCAATAACTTCATGATTACAGAGCACATTCAGTGTAAAAGGATCAAGCTTCGCCATATCTCCACTGAAGATCAAAGGTGCGGCCATCAGGCTCCACATTGACATATAGGAATATTGTTCATAGGGTGTAAGGTCAGTTGGTGTACCTTCGGCCATATTATGAGCGTCGCCCACCCATCCAATTAAAATATAGTCCGGATCATTCCATCCCCCAGGTTTTGCATAAGCCCAATGTTCAGCATTCTTCATGCCTATCGAATAAAAGCCAGGTAGTCCTTTACGCTCTTCGAGTCCCAGGTCTCCGGTTGTCCGCCAGCAATTGCCTACTTCAGCACCCCATTTCCAGACATCTCCCATGCCGTATTGACAAAGATTTAATACAATATCCCGGTCAAGAGTGGTCAGTATATTCCACATCTTCTGATATGGTTTTTTAAGATGCTCAATTGTTTTGCCACCTGCTTTTTTCCTGTAACTGCACCAGTCATATTTAAGGAAATCAAATCCCCAGTCAGCGAAAGTTTCCGCATCAAGTTGCTCACGGTTATAGCTTCCTTCATAGCCAGCACAGGTACTTGGACCAGGAGAAATATAAATTCCTGCTTTCAATCCTTTTGAATGGATATAGTCTGTCATTGAATTCATGTCGGGGAACCTTGCATTGGTTTTTATAGTACCATCTTTTTCCCGCGTTTCCCCACCTATTTCCTGATCTTTGGAATTCACTTTTATCATCCAGCAATCATCGATATTCACATATTGATATCCGTAATCTGCCATCCCCGCTGCGATCATCTGATCAGCAGCCTGTCGCATTAATTTATCACTTATCCTGTCATAGTGTATATACCAGCTATTCCAGCCCATGGGAGGGGTAAGAGCAAGTTCATTTCCAACTATTATTTTAAGATCACGGCAAAAATCTCCCTTTGCATTTTTTGCGCATATTTCCAATTCATAGGTTCCCGCTTCAGAAATATTGCCTGTAATAATTCCTTTTTCGCTATCAAGTGTTAAGCCTTCAGGAAGGTTGTTAATATTGAACATTATGGGGCGTTCACCTGTACACGGAATCCTGTAGATTACTGGATTTCCCGGCCTCACGCCATACACCTTCGGCCCATTTATCCTTGGTGATGGAGATGGGGCAGGAGTTAGGATGTATGCAGTATAATCATTTTGTATCGATTCCTGAGAAAACAACGCAGAATTTAAAATCATTACAAAAAAAATAATCAGGTAGTATTTCATAAGAATAAAAATGGTCAATTACTGATCATATAAAATTAAGATTATTTTCTGGAATGCCCGTTTTTGTTCCGTTTTTTTATCCCTAACATCATGCCTGCTTAAGGTTCTGTAGTTTTAAATGTCAAGTAAATAGCAAATTTGAACATCAGAAGGTTCCCATAAGTTTGTATTGTTTTTTAGCCCACAAATAATTTTTTAAAAAGAATTAAATATTAATATTTAGGAGAAAATTTTAAAAAAAATGCCTTAGCAACTCTGTTGGATATTTTTAAAATAATAGCTTCATTGTAACAGCTATCCTGGTATAATAATAAAATTCGAAAATTATCGTAAATATTTAAGTTAAACCAACAATAAAAGCTATGAAACCAGATATGAAACCGTTTCAGCATCAGACTATAATATTACTAAACTCAGAATAGACGAATTGTGGTATGTGTATGAAAATGGCAGTGACATGCACGAATTTCATTTTCATTCCCAGATTAGTATCATATAGCTCAAAAAATAGCACAGGAAAGTAAGCGCCTGCGCCTTTCTTTTAATTCAGACTATATTGCCTGCTATTAAAGGGCAGCTTGTGTGTTGTTATTAATTATAGGCCATATTCCCGGTGCCGGCACGCTAACTCCTTTTTTTCCCCCCTGTTTTCATCCTGTCCAAAGTAATACACAGGCCATCCTTTAAAGGTAAGTTGTTTTTCGCCATGCACCATTATTTCACCAAAATCCTCAATATTCATTCCTGATGGAACATTTGATATCTCAGTATAAAATATGGGCCATACGCTGTTGTTACTGAAATCCGGAGCAGTAAAGTTATTCGTATCTTTTGAATCATTAACCCATATATACAATGTTCTTCCCTTGGAATCGACGAAATACTTTGTGATCTCATCTCCCTCATTATAATCACTGGTATAATTTTTCCCATCATTCCCGATTAATTGATCGTCGGCGATCATAAAGCTGTAATCAGGTTTTGCAATATACCAAACACTGTTTACTCCCTCACCGGACGTTTCCCCCGGATCCTCTACTGTACCATCACCTGCTGGAGAATAATAGTATAAAGGCCATCCTTTGTATGTATTTTGTTTAGTTGTACCATCCGATAAAGTAATGGACCCAAAATCAGATTTCTCCAAAATGCTTCCCTCTTTAAGGATGATCTCTTCCTCGTAGAAAATGGGCCAGAATGATTCACAGTTACCGGAACAGTGGTTTTCCCCGTTAACATACCCGTGTAAAGAAATACAAAGACCTTCCCTGAGCATCAACCAGGATATTTCCGAGCACTTCATCTTCTGACAAATTTACAGTGGGTGCTAATGGTGCGGAATTCGTATTCAGGTTTACAATTGGCCAGATCCCTGGAGCTGGTACACTTACCCCTTTTGTTTCTCCCCGATCTTCATCCTGGCCGAAATAATACAAAGGCCATCCCTTGTATGTAAGTTGCATTTCACCGAAAACATCGATCTCTCCAAAATCGGATGCATTTAAGGAACTGGGTAATGCCTTTAATTCATCATGAAAGATTGGCCAAACACCATCATTGCTAAAATCAGGCGCTGTAAAATTATTCTGATCCTTAAAGTCTTTTACTAATGCATAAAGTGTCCTTCCCTCTCCATCGACAAAAAACTGAGAAATACCATCGCCTTCTGTATAATCATCTTTGTAATTTTTCCCATCCAGTCCTTTCAATTGTGCGTTTGCCAGCATTACTGAGTATTCCTTGGCCAGAAACCAAACACCGTTTACTCCATCTCCTGAAGTAGAGCCAGGGGCTTCCAGATTTCCATCTCCGGCGGGAGAATAATAGTACAGTGGCCAGCCAAGATAAGTGATCTGTTTTGCCCCGTCGGGTAGCGTAATTTCTCCAAAATCCTCTGAGCTGAGCCCGGGACCAAGATTTACATTTTCTTCGTAAATACTGGCCAGAGATCCAGACAGTTACCCGAACAATTGTTTGAACCATTCACATCCACCGTGAATATATACAAGCTCTGGTTGTTCCCATCCGCAAGGTTATCACCTGAGGTTTTATTGATACTGGCCGGATCAGGCGGGTCTGCGCTTTCATCATTGTTGCAACCACCTAAGATAATAATCCCAAAAAATACGGGTAAGAACTTAGTCTGAAGTGGTATGATCCATCTTTTCATAATAGTAAAGTTTAGGTTATAATATATTTAAAATATTTTCCAGAAGAAGATCTGGTAATCATAGAGAAAAACAACCGGAGATGTATCCATTCCAGATTATCCGGCTACTCCCAATACAAGTGATCTCCTGAAAAGGTTGCCTTATCTGAGAATTTCGTGTGAAATCCGGGTCGGCTCTGTTTATTCAACCTGATTGAATCTTTAATTTTTTTAATACCCCCGGAGATCAGTGATCGGACAATGCGTAAGATTTAAGGGGCAAATAAAATTTACATAATTTTGAGTTGGTTTGTAAATGAAAAGTAGAGCTGCATTCCTTTTTATAGCTAGTAAAATATCAACAAGATATATTTTTGGATTTTAATAACCGGATTTAAAACTTCAGCGTTCACCTGATTTTTTCCAGGCAATCCATTAACTTAGATATATGTTAAAGTAAAAAAGTAATGATGATTGATAAATCAAAAATATCGCGTTTTCTTCCGCATCTTAGCGATGAATTGATTTCTGAAATTGCATCAGTGGCAATATTTAAAGAGATTCCCTCCGGGTCTACTATACTTACGGGAAGGACAATATATAAAAGTAATTCCAATCGTGACCCAGGGGCTTATAAAGGTATTTTCGAGGCATGAGGAAAAAGATCTTCTGCTTGTATTATATCCAGCCCAATGAATCCTGTATAATGTCATTTTCAGCAAGCCTCAAGAATGAACCGAGTCGTGTTTATGCCATTACCGAGGAAAATACTTCCGCAATACTCCTTCCGGTGGATAAAATTGACAGATGGATACGCCAATTCCCGGATTTCAATTCAATCTTTTTTCAGTTATATAATTTAAGATATATCGAATTACTGGAAACGATAAGTCGACCTACTATTCAACAAAATGGACCAGCGATTGTATGATTATCTGAAGAAAAAACATCAATTAACTGGTAAAAATCCACTGAAAATATCACATCGGCAAATCGCCAATGATATGGGAACTGCCAGGGAAGTGATCAGCAGGGTTATGAAAAAACTGGAAGGAGAAGGTAAGGTCGGCAACATTCCAGTAGCATAGAAATTTTGTAGTTGTGACTTCGGTCACTGTTTGCATAAAGATACCTGTCCCATTTTTGTAGAACTATGGATGGTAATAAAGCAATAAAATTTGTTTCGGTGTGCATTTTATGCATCGGAATTATTACTGCCATAGTCATTCTTATTCAATATTTATTAACTTAAAAAACAGAAAGATGAAAAAAAACATGGGAAATGCGGATAGGATTATCAGAGTGATAATAGCCGTTATCATTGCAGCACTTTATTTTACTAACGTAATTATCAGGTATATTAGGCATTATACTGCTTGGTCTTGCAGGAATATTTGTGCTGACCAGCCTGATGAGTTTTTGTCCATTGTATGCACCATTTGGTTTGAGCACCTGTAAAGTAAAAGAGTGATAAAAACATCATAAACCAGACAACTATGAAATATCAAAAAACAAAATATTTATGGTCCATTCTGTTTGTTTTAAGCCTTGGAATGATATCCTGTTCAGAGAACGGGGAAACCGGGCCTGATCTTCTTTCCATACAACAAGTGGAGGATAACATGAATTCAGGGAACTGGAGAATCACCAAATTCATCGATTCGGGAAATGATGAAGCAAATCATTTTTCCGGCTATGGCTTTGTATTCAATGAGAACGGGGTGTTGACCACCAGCAATGGGACAAATACTTATGAGGGAACGTGGAGTATTTCGGACAGTAATAGCAGTGATGACAGCCCGGATGATTTGGATTTCAACATCCTTTTTAACCTCACTAATGATTTTCAGGATCTTAATGATGATTGGGATATCCTATCCGTAACAGCCAGTATGATTGAATTGGTGGATATTAGTGGAGGTAATGGAGGGACAGACTTCCTGACCTTTGAGAAAAATTAATTTATAAACAAAATATGGATAAGGCAGCTAATGAATCCTGCTGCTTTATCTTTTTTCCCCTTTCCAGAAGAATCCTGTAAAATTCGCGGCTGTGTCGCGAGTGTGAGGTTCTTATTTAAAGATCAAATATTCAAATTTAAAATGTCTCATAGGCAACCATTGGAAGGCTTTCATTGTATAGTCTGTAAAAATGGAAAATGGGAACGTAACAATTTAATCTTCAGAAAGCTTTTACATTAAAAGATATCTATTGGGAACAGATCAAAATCTTATGCTACGCAACCTGATTAAAGGGTTGCATTAAAAATGACAGGAAAAGTCAGAGAGATCTGTACCAGCATTTTTATGCCTATAGCTTGAGCGTTTGCCTAAGGTATTCAGATAGCAGGGATGAAGCGGTTGAAGTATTAAATGAGGCATTTATGAAAATATTTAAAAACCTTAAAAAATTTGATCTTTCAAAACCATTTACACCATGGCTTAGAAGGATCCTGATCAATTCGTGTATTAATAATTTTAGAAGAAAACGAATTGAATTTGTGAATGACCTGTATGAAGATCAGGTAAGTTCATCAGGTGAGGATATATTATCTCATATTACCTATAATGAGATCCTGGAACTTATCCGGAAGCTGTCTCCCGGATACAGAACTGTGTTCAATTTATACGTCATAGAGGGATACAAACATGAAGAAATAGCGGCCATGCTGAACATTTCGGTTGGCACGTCAAAATCGAACCTGGCTAAGGCCAAAAATAATATGAGAATTATTCTAAAGGAATATTTCCTGGAAGACTATGAACGATCAAAACAAGGATAGTTTAGAAAATTTCTTTAAGAAAGGAGCTCAAAAATATAATATTGAGTTCAGGGAAGGCGATTGGAAGAAAATGGAAGCCCTGTTGGATAGTGAAATGCCTGTTGCCTTCTCACTTTCTGCCTTTCTGAAGAAGATCTGGCCCTTGGTTGCCTTACTTCTGGTAATACCATTGGGTTGGTATTCTTTTGATCGGTTTTCAAGCGATAAGACCACGGAGCTTGGTTCGGTATATCATGATGATAATATAGATTCCAATCCCACTACAGCAAATGATCAACTGCTGGAATCAAAAAACACGAATATTCAATTGGTGGATTCAAAAACACCCACTGATTCTGAAATACATACTAAATCTTCAGAAAACAACCAAGGCCTGAAGCCAGGTTTCTCATCCATGGAGAAAACGGTTGATGTTGCCACGTTCACTGAGATGGATAAAAACGAAAACGTTATTTACCGTAATCTACAAAACGAATCCCTGAAGGAATCATTCCAGTCAGGCGATATCACCTCAGCAAGGAGTAGAGAACAGGGAACTGATCGGTCTGAGTCATATGCTTATCGGGTTCCAGGTATGTTGAACCCCTTGTTTCCTGGTTCCGTATTTCGTAACCCTTTCGAGCCCGCCCAGATTGAGGCAAGGCCTGTTGTTGAGGACCTGGGAAATACCCGATACAAAGCTTCTTTGACCCTTGGAGCAGGCTTCAGCCCTGATTTCAGTACCGTGGGGCTTGGCAATTTCGTTTCCCCGGGAATCCGCTGGAATTTTATGGCTGAAATGGGTGTATCAAGAAGGTTAAAGATAAATACTGGAATAACCTGGGTAAAAAATAAGTATGAAGCGAAGGGAGAAGATTACCATGCACCACCAAGATACTGGAAAAATGGCATATCTGCGGATGAAGCTTATGGAGAATGCATTATGCTGGATATTCCTATAAATGTTAGATATGATTTCCTGATTTCA
This sequence comes from uncultured Cytophagales bacterium, assembly GCA_963820995.1. Taxonomy (GTDB): domain Bacteria; phylum Bacteroidota; class Bacteroidia; order Cytophagales; family Cyclobacteriaceae; genus JAGTVG01. The sequence goes on from CAWGCL010000004.1 coordinate 755,524, forward strand.
GGTAGACACCAGATTTTTATTTCAGGAGGGGCCTCTACATATTTTCTCTTAAAAGAGGATTATTATTTTGAATACGAAGCAGATGATCCGGATCTTCCACAACATTGGGGCACCGATGAAGTAAGTATTTATCCTTTTAAGATCATAAATCTATCAGTAGGGTACCAGTACAATTTAGGTAGAAAAGGTGCCCTGCAAATTGAGCCATTTATAAAATTACCCACGGCAGGTGTTGGCTGGGGTGAGGTTGACCTACATACTCTTGGAATTTATTTTATGTATAAATACCGACTCGGTAAATAATATGAAAGCAGAAGCCCTGAAACTGGAAATATTTCAAATGTCAAAAAACGGCGACCCTGAAAAGATCATATTTAAGGTTATCTCAGATGAGCTATTGATCATAATTATAGTGAAGATTAATAAAATAGTTTATATGCACCATAAAATTATTCTAAACCAAAATTAAAACTCATGAAGAAGAATGTTAATTAAACTTATTGGGATCATGATTGCAATAATTGTCATATTGAATTCCTGTAGTGATTCAACTGAAGAAGCGGATCCCTGTCAGAATGGCCCGGAATTAAGCATTGATAATATAACCATAAGCATAGAAGGGCAATCAAATGGTGAAATAAAAGTGAGCACGGATAATGGGACAACTCCATATATGTACAGCATTGATGGGATCAATTTTCAGAATGATGGCACATTTACAGGGCTTGCGGCAAACGATTACACCATTACAGTTAAAGACGCCAATAATTGCACAGATTCAAAAATGGCCACTGTTACGGAAGTTCCGGCAGTATCTTATTCAAATGAGATAAGACCGATCATTGATACAAATTGTCAGATATCCAATTGTCATGGAGCGCAGCAGGGAATCCCTTCATTTGCCACCTATGCAGATGTTCAGGCAAATGCCAATAATATTAAGTTCAGAACATCAAGTGGTTCCATGCCCCCGGTCGGGCCACTGCCGGATGCTGAAGTTAAATTAATATCGGATTGGGTAGATCAGGGTGCTCCCAACAACTAGATAGGAACTGACGTGAAAAGAGCAGTTATAATTGGACTTGTTTTGATTTCTTTCGCATGTACATATGACAATGCCGAGGATTTGTATGGCATTAATGAATGTCCTTCTGAGGGTGTTTCTTTTTCGGACAAAGTGGAGCCCATTGTAAATACCAATTGTGCTATTCAAGGTTGTCATGCAACAGGAGGACAGCAACCCACATTGGAAACGTATGAACAGATCTCCTCGAATGCTGAAAAAATCAGAACCAGGACCTCTAACGGAACAATGCCTCCATCTTCATCAGGTATTCGTCTTTCACAAGAGGATATTGACGATATCGCATGTTGGGTAAATGCAGGAGCTCCTGATAATTAATATGTTAGAATGATAAATCCTTAGTTATGAAAGATATTCGAATTGCAGGCCTTTTGATTCTATTGTTATTCTCAAATAAATCTCTGGCCCAAAAGTATAAATCCGTTGCATCCTCCGTGCATTTCTTTTCTGATGCACCGATGGAAGATATAGAAGCAACTAATCCTGATGGTCAGAGTGCCATAGATCTAGCAACGGGTGAGATTGTATTTTCTATTCCCATTAAGTCCTTTGAATTTGAGAAGTCCCTCATGCAGGAACATTTTAATGAAAATTACCTGGAATCCGATAAATATCCAGCGGCTAACTTCAAGGGCATCATTTCAGGATTTCAAGTTGAAAGTAGTGGATGGCAAAAAGCCAGGGCTGAGGGGACCATGAATATACATGGAGTAAGTAATGATCTTACTGTGGATGGAGAGATCAAAATCGAAAAGGGTTCAATCGGAATAAAATCAAAATTCTCAATTGCCCTGGAAGATTATAAGATTAAAATACCCAAAGTGGTTTTTTATAATATTGCGGAAGTAGTTGAGGTAACTATAACATTTACATATGAACCGATTGATTAAGCCAGTACTATATATATTTGTCCTTTTCTTTCAAACCGGTGTTTTTGCTCAGGAAGACCTGATGAATCTTATAGAGGATTCTGAACCCAGTGTGGAGCCGGTACGATCCATATTTAATGGTACACGTATAATTAACGGGCATTCTGTTGAGACCCGGGGGGCAGGTACATTGGAGGTGATTTTCATGCACCGGTTTGGGAGTTTGAATTCCGGTGCCTATAATTTCTGGGGACTGGACGAAGCCTGGATACGGCTAGGTTTGGAATATTCCTTTACGGATGACATGACCATAGGAATTGGAAGGAGCAGTTATGAAAAAACTTATGATGGATTCCTGAAGTACCGGTTTGTTGAGCAGACAAAAGGTGCCAGAAATTTTCCGTTTACGGCAACCGGATTTGTTAGTATGGCCATTAATACCTTAAAGCCGACCAATCCGGAGCAGGAGATCCAGTTTTCTTCCCGTTTATCTTATGCATACCAGGTTATTCTGGCAAGGAAATTCAACAAGAATCTCTCCCTGCAACTGACACCAACACTGGTACATCGTAACCTGGTAGCAACCCCTGAAGAAAGCAATGATATTTTTGCCCTGGGATTTGGGGGGAGATATAAAGTAAGCAGAAGACTGGCTTTGACACTGGAATACTTTTACCAATTCAATAATAATACTGAGCAAGTGAATTATGATGCCCTTGGAGTAGGGCTCGAAATTGAAACCGGAGGTCATGTTTTCCAGATCGTTTTCTCAAACTCGCGTGCCATGATCGAAAAGTCATTTATAACCGAAACAACTGGGAACTTTTTCGATGGAGACATTCATCTTGGGTTCAATATTACTCGTGCATTTTACCTGAAAAAGAAAAAGCCCAAGGAAGACTGGTAGCCATTTACCATCGGTGTATATATCCAGTTTATGATGAAATATTATCATCTGAGAAGGTCTCTGGTATGTCCAAATACTTTGGAAATTCTATTGTGGAATTTGCTGTCCTGAATTCAACATGCGTAGTTATTGATCAGGATGTATGCCTGACCAGCAAGCTGTTTTCAGGTTGAGTAATTTATTTATTGCGGATCGCCACGTAAATGCTTTACTTAAGCTCCTGATAATATTCAAGAATAATCTTCCCGGCTTCATTCAGGCTTTTACCAAAAGAAAAAATTCCTTCTTCATGACCCTTCATCACAAGGATCTTCTTTTCCATCAGGTCTGTTTCCCTAAACAGGCGGATGATTTCGTATGCCATCTCTGGTGTACCATATTCAGCCTTTTCACTTGTGGTTGGCACTTTCTCCAACAATTTCAGCCATAGCTCTTTGTTATGGATATGAATCACCCCATGTATATCAGTGCATTCCCTATAAATAACCCCGTGACTCATGGACTCGCTTGAAGCCATTATTGGACCTTTGCAGTGAAGCAAATTATGATCAATATCAATATTTGTTACAAGGGAGAAATGATCAGGTGTAAGTGATTCCAGATTTCCTGTCCCGGATCCGGATATAATGAAATGATCCGAATTGCCAAATCGTTGACTAATATTTCCATATCCAATTCCATCATTATAAGCCCCGATCAGTTTCATCTCGTAGAGAAGTCCCCGCCATTTATTCAATTCTTTAATAAATCTATACGGAAGTGAAGGGCTCTTTTCCCATTTGGCCTTGAATTTTATATATCCATCTTCCATATTAATTTATTTTAAGACCGTTATAATCGCTTCTCCGGGAATAATTCAAGGATGCTGTTCTCATCAGCCCTACAAATCCCTTTTTCTGTAATTAGTCCGGTGATCAAACGGCCTGGTGTCACATCAAAACCATAATTAGCCGCTTTACTTGTGTATGGCATAAGAAGAACATCATAGATCTCTGAACCGTTCCAGCCTTCCATGTATTTCACCTCTTTAGGAGATCGCGTTTCAATAGGGATTTCTTCTATCCCATTTCTTATTGACCAATCGAAAGTACTGGATGGCAAAGCCACATAAAAAGGGATGTTATTGTCATGTGCAGCCAGGGCCTTTAGATAGGTCCCGATTTTATTAGCCACATCACCAGTTCGGGTAGTCCTGTCGGTGCCCACAATAACCATATCGACCATTCCATGTTGCATCAGGTGGCCACCAGTATTGTCGGCAATTACAGTGTGGGGGATGCCATGTTCGCCCAATTCACAAGCTGTCAGACGACTGCCCTGATTTCGTGGGCGTGTTTCATCGACCCATACATGAACTGGAACGCCTTCTTCGTGGGCCAGGTATATTGGAGCGGTTGCTGTACCATAATCAATACATGCCAGCCATCCAGCATTACAATGTGTTAAAATGTTTACTGGCGCTCCCTTTTTCTTTTTACTTATCTCTTTGATAACATCCAATCCATATTCACCAATTTTCCTGCACCCATTAATGCTTTCCTCTGCCATCTGATTGGCTAAGGATAAAGCAATCCGTGACCGTTCATCGGGATCGCTTGATCCATTAATGGCATTGGTCATCCTTTCAATCGAATTGAATAAGTCAACAGCGGTTGGCCTTGTTTTTTTCAGAGATTCAGCCACTTCCTGAATATTGTGTTTTGTATCTTTGGAAAGAGTCGCGGAATACATCCCATAAGCAGCAGTCACCCCAATAAGTGGTGCCCCTCTTACCACCATTTCCTTAATGGCCGTTTCAAAATCCTCAGGTATTTTAAGATCGACAATCTCAAATTTGAATGGTAATACACGCTGGTCGATGGTCTGAACGATTTCGGGTTCGTTTTCTTTTACCCAGATCGTTCGGTAGTGTTGCCCTTTGATATTCATGTAGGAAAAAATGTGCTTGATTACTAACGAGAGGTAAATTAAGGTATTATTTTAAATTTCAAAAGGATTTATGCAATCAGTTGTCCAAATATAAAATTGAGAAGAAGAGCTTCACTTACAATCCTGTCTAATCGGAATTATATGAATATATAGATCAATAGATATATCACTTTGAATCTCAGGATTAAGCTAAAAACAATATATTGATATTCCAGTGATCCGGAGAGTGAGAAAAATTTATATTTATTGATTTATGGCTTCAAATCTGGTCCTTTTTGCAAATATGAGCTCATATCCAAATTATTTCTGGAAAAATAGGAATTAACAACATCAATTCACTATTTTGCGGGCTTATAGAAAACCATAAAGCATGAAATATTATACATCCCTTATCTTATTCCTAATCACTTTGGCTTCAATAGTTAACTATGGGTTTGCCCAGAAAACTGACAAGCAAAAATTGAAAATTGATGAGTTAGCTTCACAGATAGAGTCTACAGTTATTGAATGGCGACATCATTTGCATCAATATCCTGAGCTTTCCAATCGTGAATTTAAAACCGCTGCTTTTATTGCAGAAAAGCTTGAATCTTTCGGGCTGGAAGTTCAGACAGGTATTGCCCATACAGGTGTTGTTGCTATATTAAAAGGGGGTAAGCCAGGTCCAGTGATTGGTTTGAGGGCCGATATAGATGCTTTGCCAGTTACCGAACGGGTTCCCCTTGAATGGGCATCCAAAGAGGTTTCTGAATATAATAGCCAAAAAGTAGGGGTAATGCATGCATGTGGACACGATACGCATATTTCAATTTTGCTTGGGACTGCAAAATTACTATCAGAGATAAAAGATGATTTGAAGGGCACTATAAAATTTATATTTCAGCCCGCTGAAGAAGGAGCACCCCAGGGAGAAGAAGGAGGTGCTGAGCTTATGGTTAAGGAGGGTGTGTTAAAAAATCCTGATGTGGATGTTATTTTCGGATTGCATATATGGTCTACAATGGAGACTGGAAAGATTGGTTACAAACCGGAAGGGACTATGGCTGCTGCAAATTCATACACAATTAAAGTAAAAGGAAAACAAACACACGGTTCCAGACCCTGGGGCGGCATTGATCCTATTGTGACGTCAGCGATGATAATAAATGGATTGCAAACCACCGTATCCAGGCAGGCTGAATTAACTAAGGATCCTGCCGTTGTGACGGTAGGGGCTATCCATGGTGGCGTGAGGAATAATATTATACCGGAAGAAGTAGAGATGATAGGGACAATCCGCACATTTGATCCTGAAATGCGTGAAAAGATCTTTAATGATATTGAACGAACCGCAACTATGATCGCCTCAAGCCAGGGTGCGATTGCGGAAGTAACGATCAACAAGGGATATCCGGTAACCTATAATGACCCGGAATTAACAGAACTGATGGTGCCCACACTGGAATTTACTGCCGGGAAGGAAAATGTTATTCTTAACAAAGCCATAACCGGGGCGGAAGATTTTTCATTTTACCAGAAGGAAATACCTGGCTTGTTCTTTTTTTTAGGTGGTATGCCAAAGGGAATGGATGCTAATGAGGCGTATCCTCATCATACACCTGATTTCTTTGTCACGGATGACAGCATGATCTTGGGGATAAGAACTTTTTGTAACCTGGTTATTGATTATCCGGAAAAAGCCAAATAAAAATTATGTAATTATTGAAAGTACTAATATCATGTAAGGTGATATGGATCTTTAATTCAGGTTACCTGTTTTGATATATGTGTTAAGATCATTGAAATGATCATGCCAAAACACATGTGTTACGTTTTTATCATTTAGAAATATGCAGAATTGATTCTACTGTGGCTTGATAAGATCGTATCCTTTTCAGTTGAACAATAAAGCTTCAGCTTCCACATGCAGGGAAGGATAAGTTTTATTGTTTTAAAAATCGATAAAGATGGTTGATTTAATAAAGGTATCTGTGACAATCAGCACACAGATCTTCATCCCATCCATCTTCTAGTTCTTTTGGATGCACAAAGTCCAGTGCATCATTTAATCCGGCTACCATTTCTTCTCCTACTTTTCCTTGTAATATAATGGTATGGCAGATATTACAATCCTTTCGGATCACCTGGCCAGATTCACTTACATGGTTGTCGTCATGGCAGCGGAAGCATCCATTATACGTTTTATGTCCAATATGATCCGTATAGGCATCCCAGCTGACCTGCATTTCCGGGAATATGTTTTCGGAGAAACCATCTATGATGCCTGCGATTGCCTGGTTGATATCGTCTATCCTGGATTCATAGACCTCCGGCATTTCTTCCTTATAAAAATTAAGTATGGAATTTTCTATGGTCATTAAAGCCGTATCGGTATGATCGAAAGGATCAACAAATATATCCATCGCAATCTTTTTAATATAGGGAAGATCATTTGGAACTTTCCCGGCAGTAATGGCGTCATCCACAAACTCCATTGGCGTATAATAGTGGTGTGACGGCCGGGTATGGCAATCCATACAGTCCATTTCTCTGGAAACCGCAGCTGCCATTTTTTCCTCACTTAGCATATTATCCTCATCTATATATATGATCTCTTCATTTGTTTCCCTGTTAGTATATCTTACCCATGGAATGTCCTGTCTATTATCTCTTTTTGGGATATATTCGATTTTAACATTAGGATTGATATGCCAGTGAATTCCTTCGGAAAGTCCTTGGGCACTGTGAGATGGCCCGGTCTTCATTTGAAGGCCGATATTCCATTCGGTATTCACGCTGTCTGTCAAATAATGCTTTTCATTGATAAGTTGCCGTGCATAGAATTTTTCTGGCCAGTGACATTTCTCACAAGTTTCACGGGCAGGCCGCAAATCATGAATCGGTGTTTCAATTGGTCTTGAAAAATCATTGGTAAGAACTGCATAAACTTGTCTCAAACCCGAAAGCTTGGATCGCATGTACCAGTTCGCTCCTGAACCAACATGGCATTCCACACAAGCCACCCTGGCATGAGGTGAATTGCTGTATGCTACATGTTCCGGCTTCATAACCTCATGACAAACCGTTCCACAGAATTCAACTGATTCGGTATAATGAAAAGCTTCATAGCTTCCTAAAGCCGTAAGAAAAATAAAAAAAACAGTACCCACTCCAAATATCATGATTGCATTCCGGTACCGGGAAACATTGAGGTCTATTACAGGCCATCCTTTAGCTATATATTCTAATTCACGTTTTTTTCGACGTTTTACTTCCGCCATCATTCCAATAGGTATTAAGATTAGCCCAATAATTAGGAAGACAGGTAAAATAATAAAAGTGAATAAGCCGAGATATGAGCTGGTGTCTTCAAATAAAAATCCAACAAGAATAAATAATACTATAAAAGACAGACTTATAATGGCCAACGCTGTTCCTACAAAGGAAAGGATATTATAATAGGACTTCGGTAATTTCATAATATCAAAAAATTAATATTAAACGATTAGGTAAAATTACAAATAAAAAAAAGTCAGTATCGATTTTAACTCGCTGATTTATATCTAATATGAAGTGATATATATCATAAAAATTCACATTTAACATAAGATAAAAATGCATTTATAATATTCAAAAAATACAAAAAGAATTAGCGTGATATTAATTATTGATGTAGATAAGTTAAGGGTCATACTATCTTGACCAGATAAAAAGAATTTATTATTCCGGAGAAGATTTCTTTTTAATCCTTTTAGTATAGTACAAGGTTAATCCGATAGTTATGGCTGCAAATACCAGAAATGCAATAACTTTATATCCAGCATCCATTTTAGCCATATCAACGAAAAGTAAATGACCTCCGGTAAAAAGTAAAGTCATAAAGGCCATCCAGCGGTATTTTATATTTTTGAGGGCAATACTTAGAATCAAGTATAGGATAGCTACTCCCGTCCAGGCTAAGGTAACATAATGCGTAGGAAAAGCATGACTAAGGCCATATAACACCATAAAAAAGGCCACGATCAAATAAATATTCCTGTAAATTTCAGTTTTTAAGGTCAATCTGTCTTTTTTCCAGTTTAATATTCTAGCGGTTGACAGCGCTACAATTACAAAAATAAAATTAATGCTATCCAACGATGGTGAGCTTATCAGATAGATGATCAGTATAATTACGTATAATAGGGAATTGACTACAACGATTATTCTGGATCTGAACCAGAGTGCCATGGAGACAACGATCAAACTTTGTAAAGCGAGCCAATAATATGAATCCGGAAGGCTTGCAAATCCATATATCGATACACTTAAAGCCAAAAATCCAAAACAAGCATAGAAAGCAGGGGCAAATAATCTTTCGTTTCTGTATTTGAGAAAAACAGAAAAAACCTAAGCATATAAGCGCTATAGGGACAAAAATTATAAAATAATTTTCTTTAAAGAATAAAAAGCTTAAAAGAAAAATGAGCAATGAAAAATTCATTGCATTAAGTATGGAAATCAATCCAATTACATTGTCAGAGATTTTATTCTTCTTCGAAATGACTATGGTCGATGAAAATATTAATCCATATATGAACAAAAATATAATATTGAATTGATGTGATTCCACAAATTTCATAGGATGTCCCATAAATGGATTACCCAGTAACCATACTAAATGGTTTACATAAACCAGAAACATGATTATGATCAATTGACGCCACCAGGAAAATTTTATAAAATAGATTAAGGATAATCCAGCTGCTACAGCGACAAAAGAAAGTGTGATATATGTGGAATCGGTGATGATCCCGGAAATTAAAATTAATAGGGCTGATAAAAATGCAAGGAACTCGGATCGGCGCCTAAAAGTATACCATACAATAGCCCCAATGGAAATTGATAACAAGAATATGGCTAGAATTTCGCTGTTTATGAGTGGTTCAGTAGAGAGAAAATGTAATCTTAGAGTGACTATGTATACAAGTAGCAAGCCACAAGTATTTAGAAATTTTATTATATGAGATAATGAATTCCTTAATAGATAGGTAAATATAAAAAGGCTAGCAGCTGCCACATAACCTGTAAATGCTGCCAGAATAGGATATCCAATATTTCTAATATACGACATTAAAAATATGATCCCGAATATAAATACAATAGTACTGAGCCAGGAAAGTCCATATTCAACCAGATTGGATTCAAAGGACGAATCTTTGTGATTTTTAATACCGATTCCCCGATCATTTTCATCTTCCTCTCTTTCATAGGCTCCCCGTGTTGAAACATATCTTAGTTTAGATTCGATCCTGGATATTCTGGATTCCAGATTATTTAGTTTTTCAAGGATCAGCTTACTGTTAACTTCATTGGTATGTTGTGAATCGGTCATGATTGATCTCCTTTCATTAATGGGGTTGGCCAAGAAAAACACATGTTTTTAATGGAATAATATAAAGGATGGGATTGCTTTAAAATATTTGCTACCAATCCAGAATTAATTTAAAAAAAATTTTCATAAAAATCTAATTAAATTACCTATATATATGTTTTTGAAATTAATAGAGTTGTATAAAATATACCGATTGCTGTACTTTCACGGGATCCCTAAAAATCACAATCCAATTAGCATAAATATCATTATCATCACTTTCGGACATATCATGAGTAATGATGTATACTATTTAGAAATTACTATTGGCAATTTGTCACAATAACTTTTAATTACACTGGTTTTGCTGATAGATTCTAACTTTATTTTAAATGCAAAAAATGCCAAATATTCTAAAAGTATTTTTAGCAATTATAGGCTTTTATTGGAATAAAGGGCTTTTTTTTAATAAAAAATGCTTGAAATTACTAAGTAATTTTCATATATTTAATTAGAGCAGATTTTTATTATAGAATTGCCTGAATTGCCTCAAAATAATCGATTGAGAATTTTTTATCATACTAAAGAATCATCCTATGAATTCTAAAAAAAGTAGAAAGGGGCCCTCTCGAAGGAAATTCCTTAAAAAAGGATTATCGATTGGGATGGGAGCTGCTGCTTCCACCGGCGTGTTTTCTTCTTGTTCAGAGAATAAAGATTCAGAATCTGGCGAAAAAGTACGTGTAATGACCACTGATGGTAAGTTGGTTGAAGTTGATGCTTCCCAAATCCATGAATCCGTCCATGTTGTTACGAACAAAGAAGCTCGTAAAGGGGATCCGAACTGCGAGTATGTTATGGTGATCGATCTGGCCAAATGCAGGAATGCCCGAAAATGTGTTGATGTATGCCAGCGAATGCATAACCTCCCTTCTGAAGATGAATGGATTAAAGTTTATTATATGCAGGATAGTGAGGATGCAGCTCCTTACTGGTTCCCAAAACCATGTTTTCATTGTAATAGTCCTTCATGTGTAAATGTATGTCCGGTAGGGGCCACTTTTAAAAGGCAGGATGGTCTTGTTTTAATTGATAATGAAAGATGTATCGGCTGCAAATTCTGTATGGCGGCTTGTCCCTATTCCTCCCGTGTGTTTAACTGGAAAGAACCTGAATATACTGAAGATATTAAGGACCATCACGGAGCGATTGAAACGGGTGTACCTCAAAAGGTGGGTACGGTTGGTAAATGCGATTTCTGTCCGGATATGGCCAGGATGGGGAAACTGCCTGGTTGTATAGATGCTTGTCCGAATGGTGTACTCTATTATGGAGATAAGAATGAAGATCTTATTACCAATGGAACTGAAACTGTTAGATTCAGTCAGCTTATTTACGAAAGGGCAGGATATAGATATATGGAAGAATTGGGTACCCGGCCCAGTGTTTATTATCTTCCTCCGGTAAACAGAAGCTTTGATCCCGAAATAGGTTTCAAAGACCTACCTGATGAAATACGTCAGAGATATGATGTGAGTCGATCAAAAATTAAAAAGGAGACGAGATGAAAATAGATGCAACCACCATCAGCGCGTTAAAAAGGTATGCCCCACAATTGGAAACGGCATCCTTATTCGAGAAAATCCTATTCTGGATCATGGTCGTATTCGTACTTGCCGGATTTCCAGCTTTATATATCCAGCATGTTGAAGGGCATTATGTGACGGGAATGAGAGACAATGTATTCTGGGGTGTTTATATAGTGAACTTCATTTTTTATATAGGGATAAGTTATGCTGGTGCCTTGATATCTGGCATATTGTATTTGTTAAAAGTAGAATGGAGAAAACCAATTATCCGGATCGCTGAAATGATCACAGTCATTTCGACTATCTTAGGGCCAATCTATATATTACTATGTATGGGTCGCCTGGACAGACTTCATCATTTGGTTTTGTATGGACGGATCCAGTCACCAATCACCTGGGATGTTATAGCAATAACTACCTATTTAATTGGAAGTATAATATTCCTTTACTTAGCCACTATCCAGGATTTTGCCATTTTAAGAGATTATAATGGTTTAAAGGTTGGAAAATGGAGAAAACCCCTTTATAAGTTTTTTGCGGTTTCCTATCAGGATACTCCCAGGCAACGCAATCTGATTCATCGAGGGATGACTATCATGTCTATCATAATTATACCCTTGGCTGTGATCGTGCATTCTGTTTTATCGTGGATATTTGGGATGACTCTAAGGCCTGGATGGCATAGCACTATATTTGCCCCTTATTTTGTGGTGGCGGCTGTTTTTTCAGGGACCGGGGTATTAATTGTGGCCATGTGGGTGTACAGGAAATTATATCATCTGGAAGACATCATTGTCGAAAAGCATTTTAAGTATCTGGGTATAATTTTATTGGTACTGGGGGCATTGTATGGATATTTTACATTCGCGGAATATTTAACCAATTGGTATGGTTCTGAAAAATGGGAACTTGAACTCATATATAAATTATTTAATTTGAATGAATTTGGCTGGATGTTTATATTCGCCGCATTTGTTGGTGTTTTGCTGCCCATAATTATCATTGCCGTTCCTTATTTCAGATCCATAAACAGCATTTCATTCGCATCGCTCATTGTCGTATTAGCAATGTGGGTAAAAAGGTATATTATTATAATCCCTACCTTAGAAACCCCATTACTCCCTATGCAGGAATCGCGCATGGAATACATTCATTATTCGATGACATGGATTGAATGGATATTAACCATTTCCGGTTTGGCGGTATTTTGTCTGTTCTTTTACTTGTATTCAAAATTTGTTCCAATTATACCGCTGGCCGAATCTGCATCTTTTGAATCAGATGAATCCAAAACATAAAATTCTCATAATAATGATCTTGTCTGAATAAATAATTTGAATATAAATCATTGGAAGATGAAAAATTTTATAGATACTAAAAATTTAAAAAGTGTTGTTATACTGCTGGCATTACTAATATTTCTCCTTAATGGAAATTATACATTTGCCCAGGAAGATACGCCATTGAGAACCTACTTGGATATTATGTGCTATCAAAAAAGCACAGGTAAGGATTTAAAGGCTAATGTAAGAGCAAGGACCGGTGAAAACCGTAAGATCATGCCCGTACCGGATCTCCCGATCGATTTTTATACCTTCAATGATTCTGCAGAGGTCCTGTTGGGCAAGGTAGTATCAGATCAGAATGGAGAATCAGTATTTACAATAACTAAAGGTATTAATCTTCTTTTGAATAATGAAAATGGATATAGTTTCAAGGCATCTTTTGGTGGTAATGAGAACTTTAAAAAGGCGTCGAAAGATGTGTCAATAATGGAGGTTGACATTGAGATCACTTTCAAGGAAGTAGACTCTGTTAAAGTTATTTCAGCTAAAGCCAACGAGATAGATCAATCCTCATCTGAAAAGATACCTTTGGATGGTATTGATCTTTCATTTTATGTTCCGGGGTCCTTTAGCCTGTATAAAATTGGTGATGTTGAATTAGAAGATGGTGTTGGTGAGGTCGAATTCCCAGTTACCTTACCTGGTGATTTCGAAGGGAATCTGACCATAATAGCGAGAATTGAAGACAGCGATGATTATGGCTTTGTAGAAAGTTCTGCGAAAAAGGATTGGGGCACGGTTCGTGAACCTGTTATCCGGGAAGAAAGAAGAGGATTAGGTGATACAGATGCTCCGTTATGGATGACTTATACATTAATAGTTCTTTTAACAGCCGTTTGGATTCACTATCTCTATATTTTTGTGGTTATTTACTTGATTAAAAAGGATAGTAAGACGGCAAGTTAGTGCACACTTCTATATTGGCATTCTTTTATATTACTCTTAATAAAAAACAAATACGATCATAATTTCTTAATGGCGAAGGGATATTCTTATTCCTATCCAAATCCGAAGGCTGATTAGCTGATCTCTACATGTGCATTGTTATCAATTAATGGACTTTAGGCTTTCAGATAGACAGCATAAGAATCAGGATCAGATGTAAAAAACTATAAAAAGCATATACATTTATTATAGACCAGTATTTCCGAAAGCCAGCTTTTCGCTCAAATACAGGATATACTAAGGAAATAGGTTATAATCTGGCGATCTGGTTTTTTTCTTCATTAAATATCACTTAAAATCAAACCAGGCTTAATGGTAGCCAATACATATATATTAAGAATTGGGTTGCCGGCACTTTATATTATAAGGAATGATTTTAAACCTGTTATTTGACGTGAAGAACCAGAGTTGGTTGAAACTGAAATTCGTGACAAGGACTTATTTAAGGTAAAGTCAAAAAAAAATCCCGCCACAGCGGGATTTTTTTAATATATTTTTAATCTTATTATGGTGTCAATGCTTCGATGGAGTTTTCCAGTAGAGCTTTCACGTAAGCCGGGTTATGAACACCATGGCTTCTGTCTTCCTCGAGTCCAATCCAGTTAAAGAAAGCTTGCGCTTGAATCATTGTGTATGTTCCAACTATAGGTTCATATCCTTCCGGTGTGACCACCAGTTCAATTACTCCTGTTTCAGGATTCACTTCGTAATGCTCTTCTTCTACAAATTCAACAACACCCTGTGCTACCAACAGATCCCTTAACTCTTCAAGGAGGGCGGCTGTTTCCGTCTGAACATTGTTCGCGTTAAAATCTGTAAGACCACCATTGTGACATTCGGCAACATTACATCCATCTAATGCAGGATTCCAGGTATGTCCACCGGCTCCATTACCATATTCCGCCATATGACAACCTGTGCATCTGCCAAAGTCTGCATCATTATGACTAGCTGATTCTGCTGCAGGATAAGAATATGTTCCTTCGATTTCAGCAAAGCCTAATCCTACCACTACATTGGATTGAGCGCCATGATGAGGTCCATAATGTGTGCTCGTTATGGCGAAGCTATCACCTGGATTTGTATAAGCTGGTTCTCCACGGCGTGACTGGTGACAGTTTGAACATAGATTACTGTTGCCAAGATCGTAAGTCGTGGCTGTTGAATCAAAGAGGAAGTTGATAGGATCAGCGAGCCTCAGGGCATAGTCTGTCTGCTCAAAAGTTTCATGGATTGAGTGACATGTTTTACACTCCCAGGCACTTGGATTAGAAATATTTTCCTCTACATCCCCTGTACGTGCAAACTCAATAAATCCTTCACTGGAGTGACATTGTGCACAACTTGCGCGTCCACCAGCGTAATCAACAGCAATTTGTCCAGCTGCATGAACTGACTGATTAAACTGCTCCAATATTACTTGTGGTGTTTCGGCTGAGTGGCATTGTAAGCATGATACATTGCCATCCACGCCATCCGTACCATCCGTACCATCCGCACCATTCGTACCATCCGTTCCATTAGCACCAGCTGGTCCTGCTGGTCCTGCTGGACCTTCGCAACCTGACATGAAGGCCAATCCAATCACAAAACTGGCTGCGATTAAACAATTCAAAAAAATTCGCTTTCTCATAATTTTTATTATTTGTTAATTAAAAAGTTCTTTAGAAATTACATAATAATTTTTCCAGTATAAAGCTACCACTGTCCCTGATTTCAGGCAATGTTTAGGGTATGATCTTATGACCTTTTTAGGATGAATCTTTCGGCTTTTTACCGGGAGTTAAATCATGAAAAAGATGACATAGATTATCTTTTTATTGATCTATCCCATTGTTAAACTTAAAAACAAAATTTTCTTAGACGAATAATATCATGACGATGCACTTCAATATAATTTCCTAAAGGAATATTTTTGTTTATGTCCAATCAGGGTTAATAAATGGTCTAAACCGGCCAATATGGACCGTAATTGTGCATTTAAAATATCAGGAAATTTAATTCAACATTAAAATCATGGGAAATAAGATATTATTAATTTTTAGATCTGCGGGAATGATACTTTTCATGGGTTTAATAGGATGGAGTTGTACATCTGACCAGATTGGGCTTGAAATACCGGAGATAGAGCAACCACCACCACAGGCGTACATAGGCTCTGCAGAATGTGCAGTTTGTCATACGGATATATATAATTCATTTATTACGACAGGGCATCCGTACAAACTTATGAAAGTTGAAGGAGGGAAGGCACCGGAATATCCGTTTACAATACTGGATTATACACCTTCAGGCTATACATGGGATAATCTGACCTATGTGATCGGAGGGTACTATTGGAAAGCGCGATACATTGACTCTAATGGATATATCGTTACAGGTGATGATGTACAATGGAATTTTGAGACACAGGAGGCAGTTGCCTATCATGCGGATGAGGAGCCTGGAACTAAAATGTATGATTGCGGCAGATGTCATACAACTGGTTGGGTAAGTGTTGATGATGGAGGTGATCCACAAGATGATCTGGAAGGAATGGCCGGTGAATTTTATGCACCTGGAATACAATGTGAGGCCTGCCATGGAGAAGGTGCAATACATCAATATACCAAATCGAAAGATGATATTGTATTAGACCGGTCTTCAGAATTATGTGGATCCTGCCATTATCGAAATGAGGACCATACCATCGCCGCAAGCGGTGGATTTATCAAGCATCATGAACAATACGATGAGATGATTGCTGCCGGTCACAGTGTATTGAGTTGTAATGATTGCCACGATCCTCATAAAACCACTAAGCATGGTCAGATGGGTGGAATAACAAAGACGTGTACAGATTGTCATACGGAAATCGTTAATGGTCAGGACCACCGGGGTGTAGCGGATTGTGAGACATGTCATATGCCATATGCATCTAAGACTGCTGTTGCCCGTACTAAGTATCAGGCTGATATAATGACACATATCTTTAAGATCAACGTGGATGCCGATGGGGAAATGTTCAATGAGGATGGTACATTAGCTAATGGATCTACTGGTGTTACACTTGATTATGTATGTTATCGATGCCATAAAGATCCTGAGGGTGTAGGAGGAAGTCCTGATTTTCCTGCGACGTCCAGAAAGACAATGGAAGAATTATCAGAATACGCGACAGGATATCACGATTAATTTTAATCAATAAAAGACATAAAAAAATCCCGCCTATTGAGGCGGGATTTTTTATTTATCAATTATAAATATTATCTTATTCATTAAGCCATCTGGCTGCATCCTTAGCATAATAAGTCAGTATAAGATCTGCACCAGCTCTCTTTATGGATGTAAGCATCTCCATGGCCACTTTCTGTTCATCAATCCAACCCAGTTTCGCTGCCGCCTTTACCATGGAAAATTCACCACTCACATTGTAAGCGGCTACCGGCAGGTTAATTTGTGATTTCACTTTGTATATAATATCGAGATAGGCAAGCGCTGGCTTCACCATAATGATATCAGCGCCTTCATTTATATCTAATTCCACTTCATACATCGCCTCCCTGGTATTTGCCGGATCCATCTGATAAGCTCTGCGGTCTCCAAATTGCGGCGATGATTCTGCGGCTTCCCTGAACGGGCCGTAAAAACCTGATGCGTATTTTGCGGCATAGCTCATGATAGGGATATTTTCAAAATTATTATCATCCAGGCCTTTTCTGATAGCTCCAACCATACCATCCATCATCCCTGAGGGTGCTACCATATCTGCCCCGGCTCTGGCATGTGTCAGTACCTGGTCGGAAAGCATTTGAAGAGTAATATCATTGTCCACTCCTCCATCTTTTATGGCTCCACAATGGCCGTGATCCGTATATTCACAGAAACAGACATCAGTAATAATGTACATCTCAGGAACAGCCTCCTTTACTGCTGAAACAGCCCGCTGGATGATGCCCTTGTCATTAACCGCATCACTGCCCATAGCATCCTTATGGTCCGGAATTCCAAATAATATAATGGCCTGAACACCCAGGGAGTAGGCGTCCCTGACTTCCTTGATAAGAAGGTCAATGGATAGTTGATCATTACCTGGCATAGAACTGATCGGGTTCCTGACGTTTTTTCCTTCAACCACAAATAATGGCAGGATCAAATCATTGACTGACAAGGTGGTTTCTCTAACCAGGTTTCGAATGGCATCGTTTCTTCTTAACCTTCGGGGTCTATAGTACGGTGTAAACATATCAAAAAATTTATACGGTTCTTGAAAATTGTGGTTTATCCTTTTCTTTTTTCATTAGATACTCATCAAATTTCATTGCAATATTTCTAATCAACAATCGGCCGGCATTTGTAACCGACAATTTATCACTTTCCAGTTCAATAAGGCCATCATCTTGCAACGATTGAAGTTCTTCTAAAGCTTCCTTAAAATGAACATCAAAATTGATATCGTATTTTGTTTCAATCTTTTTCTTGCTCAGCCGGAAATTGCACATTAATTCTGTGATCACATCCCTTCTAAGAATATCTTCCTCGTTCAGAATTATCCCACGCATAATGGGTAATTGGTCCTGATCAATCAGCGTATAGTATTCTTTAAGGGTTTTAACATTTTGCATATAAGTGTCAGAGAGCATGGCTATACTTGTTATCCCAAGTGCAAATAAGTTAATGCCCGCATGGGTTGAATAACCCTGGAAATTCCTGTATAAGGTGCCATTCTCCAATGCAATAGTCAATTCGTCATCAGGCTTTGCGAAATGATCCATTCCAATATAGGTATATCCCGCATCAGATAACTTATCAATACTCAGTTTCAGCAATTGTAGTTTTTCTTCTCTTGGAGGGATCCATTCTTCTTTTATTAATTTCTGATGCTTGATTATGCTGGGTAGGTGTGCATAATTAAATACAGCAAACCTGTCTGGATTCATAGATAAAACCTTATCAATAGTTTCTGAAAAAGAATCTACTTTCTGGAAAGGCAGCCCATACATCAAGTCCAGGTTTATACTCTTAAAACCAAGCTCCCTTGACCAATCAACTGTTTGACGGGTTATATCTTCAGGTTGGATCCGGTTAACCGTTTCCTGTACCTTGGCATCAAAATCCTGAACACCCATGCTGCACCGATTGAATCCCATATCACTAAGGGCCTTCATGTGGTCAAAGGTAAGCTCGCGTGGATCTATCTCTACACCCACCTCTGCATTGGTATGAAAATCAAAATTATCATGGATAATATTCCCTAGTCTACGTATTTGATCAGGCGACAGATGTGTTGGAGTTCCGCCCCCCCAATGGAGTTGAATAATTTTTCTCTTCCCGTCAATATGACGTTTTAAAAGCTGGATCTCCTTTTCAATGTAGTCGATATAAGTTTCAATCTTATCATAATTCCGGGTAACCATCATATTACAACCACAGAAATAACAAAGCGTATCGCAAAATGGTAAATGGAAATATAAAGAAAGGTCGGAATTTTCTAAAGAAGTGTTATCCTGGGAAATATGAGTAATATATTCCTCATAGCCAATACCTTGATGAAAATAAGGAGCAGTTGGGTAACTGGTATATCGCGGACCCGGCTGGTCATATTTCTTAAGAAGGTCTAAATCAACTGATATTTTATCTTGGAACATATTTGAAATATAATTTAATCGTATTAATTATTAAACCGCTTGAGCATGCAGCTTTTCGCTTATTTCACGCACTGTATCTACCAGAAAATATACATTATCCACCGGAATATCCGGTAAGATACCATGTCCCAGGTTAAAAACATGCCCGCTTTCAGGTCCAAAAACCTCCAGTACCCTGGTCACTTCTTTTCTGATGATATCATGACTGCCATATAATGTTGTGGGATCCAGGTTCCCCTGAAGTGCGAATTTCGCGCCCAGCAGGTTTTTTGCTTCTTTCAAATCAGTCATCCAGTCGATACCGATCATATCAGCGCTACTGTCTGACAATTGTTTTGCCAATTCGATTCCTCCTTTACTGAACAAAGTTACCGGAACGCCAAATTTTTTAAGATTTGCTGATATTTGCTTCATATATCTGGCTGAAAATGGATCAAATAAATGAACAGGCAATATTCCTCCCCAGGTATCGAATAATTGAACAGCCTGAACCCCCGCCTCAATCTGCATGACCAGGTACCTGCTTACAGCTTCGGTCAGCATTTCCAACAGTGATGTAAGTCTTTCCGGATTATGATACAGCATTTGTTTTATGAATTTGAAATTACGGGTAGGCTTACCCTCTATCATATACGTAGCTAAAGTAAAAGGAGATCCGCTAAATCCGATCAAAGGAGTTTTGCCACCTAATTCAGTACTTATCATTTTTATGGCATCCCCCACATAAGATAGTTTGGATTCAATATCCTGAAGATTTAACTTTTCGATATCCTTATCCAGTAAGATCTGAGGGGATAGTTTTGGGCCATGATTTTCCAGAAAAGCCAGGTTCTGTCCTAAAGCTTCCGGAATTACAAGAATGTCTGAGAACAGGATGGCTGCATCAAAACCGAAGCGTCTTATCGGCTGTAAAGTAACCTCTGTGGCCAGTTCTGGTGTTTTACATACTGTTATAAAATCATGTTTTTTTCTTACATCCATATATTCCGGTAAATAGCGGCCTGCCTGCCTCATGATCCATATTGGGGTCCGGTTTATTGGTTTCTTATCAATTGAATCAATATATAAATAATTGTTGCTCATTTCATTAATTTAATTGCAATTCAGAATCGTATATTTTTAAGGTAAATAAGGGCCAATCACTCTTGTTTAGAACTGAAGTCATCCAATAAAGTTTTGGCTCCTTGCTTCAATAGTTTTTCGGCCAGTGTCCTCCCAGCTAAAACAGAATTTTCCACATCGGACTCCACTTGATCATGAATTATTTTCTTACCGTCTTCACTTGCTACAAAACCACGTATGCTCAGTTTATGATCAGATACCCGGGCATATGACCCTACTGGAAACTGGCAACCGCTGTCAAGGGTAAATAATAATTCTCTTTCAGCAGACACAGCGTGAAAAGTTTCAAGGTGGTTAATCGACTGTAAAACTTCTGCTATATCCTGGTCTTTCTTACGAATCTGTATCCCTACAGCTCCCTGCCCAACAGCGGGGATCATATTGTCAGTAGTAAATTCCCTAAAATTCACATTCTCAAGATTTAACCTGACAATGGCTGCCTTAGCCATGATTATAGCATCCAGGTTCTGGTTATTGAGTTTTCTGAGCCTTGTATCTATATTCCCGCGCAAATCGGAGATCAATAAATCAGGCCTTATATTTAATAATTGTGATTTTCTGCGTATACTCCCAGTAGCGATTCTGGCATTATCAGGTAATTGTTCAATTGAGAGACCTTCTTCAGTAACAAGGACATCTTCGACTGGCCCCCTTTCCGGGACCGCCCCTAAAACAAGCTCTTCCGGCATTTTTGATGGAAGGTCTTTTAGGGAATGAACAGCAATATCTATTTGATCAGTCAATAAAGCCCTTTCAAGTTCTTTAGTAAATATTCCCTGACCTCCTATCTGGGAAAGTGAGGATTTTTGATCCAGGTCGCCTTCAGTTTTAATTATTATCTGTTTGAAATTAATGCCTGGATTCAGTTTCTCCAGCATCTCTCTTACGTAAGTCGCTTGCCATAATGCCAGATTGCTACCCCTGGTTCCAACGCGGATCGTTCGCATATATCTATTTATCTAAATCTATTTCGTACAAATTATATATCAGGTCGATGTGCTGCTTATATTTTTCCGGATCACCTGCATTCTTTTTCAGGGATTTCATATGTTGGCGCACTAATTTATTAATCACATTCTGGGTGTAGTTATCAAGTTCCTTCTGGTATCCATTTTCAGGAAACTGCTTTCGCATCCTGTTCATCTCAATATGGTGAAGTTTTTCAAAATGACTTTTTAGCTTACTAATGATTGTGGCCATTGAATTGGTAGATACCCAGCTTTTAAACTCATCAAGATATTCCTCCACAATCTTTGAAGCTTTTGGGATTTCCATTCTTCTTTTCTCCAGGTTTTGCTCAACTATCCCATTGAGATCATCCAGATTGTATAGGTAAACGTTATTAAGGTCCTCAATTTTCGGATCTATATCCCTAGGGATGGCCAAGTCAATCAGGAAAATGGATTCATAATATTTTTTTCTGATGATCTCTTTCATCATGCTGTTGGTGATCACATAATTATCACTTGAAGTTGCAGAGATTACTATATCGGTTTCCTCCAATGCAGTATTCAATTCACCAAGGGTAAAAGCTTTACCTCCAAATTTTTTGGCTAGTTCTTCAGCCTTACTCAAGGTCCGGTTGGCTACATTGATAGCTTTTACATTGTTTTCAAGGAAATGGACAGCGGCCAATTCAGCGGTTTTACCCGCCCCAACCAGCAATATACGCTTATCGGCAAGGTCGCCGAATATTTTCCTGGCCAGCTCTACCCCTGCAAAACTGACAGACACTGTTCCGTCAGAAAGAAAGGTTTCATTTCTAACCTTTTTCTTAACCTGCATCCCAAAATTATACAGCTTATTCAATACTGCATCTGTAGCATCCAGATGATGGGCAAAGTTATAGCAATCTTTCACCTGGCCTGTTATCTGCATTTCCCCAACAATTTGAGAATCAATACCGCAAATTACGTTATAAAAATGACGTACAGCTTCTGATCCAAATTTCTCATAGGTGATAGTCCCATCGGTATAATAAGGACATTTCTTATAAGTGGCAAGCATTTGCTTTATAGCAGGAAGAATGATATCTGGTTTTTCAGCACTTATATAGAATTCAGTCCGGTTACAGGTTGACAGGATCAGGATGCCCTGAACCTCAATTCCATTAACATCAAAATCTTCGGTGATCTTTTTTATAATCCCCTTCTGTTCTTCCTCATTAAGAGATACGAGTTCCCTTATTTCTACAGAAGCTGTTTTATGGGAAATCCCTAGAACTCCTAATGCAATATGACTATCCTGAATATCCCCCATCCTTAATTAAACTCATGAAACGTTTCTGTAAGATAAACAATCATAAATCCTCCAACTACTAAAATAAAATAACCGGCAATTGACAAATATGCCATCTTCTTTCCATGTAATCTAAGATACTGGGCAATTATATATCCGGTAAGATATAATGCCCATACTATATCCGTTGCGATCACTTTCATGTCATTTGGCCAGAATTCACCCATAATAGCTTCTGCTTGAATATGTCCTAGCAATAACCCAATTCCAAGTAGGATAATTCCTATAAATGCAGATTGTATACTCATTTTCTCAAGGAATGAAAGCGCAGGAAGTTGGTTAAACAACTTCCCTAAATTGCGTTTTTTAAGGTTGTGGTTTTGTATGATATACATAATGGCATACAAAGTAGACAAGGACATTGCAGTATAACCCATTATTGATAATGATGCATGTAAGGCAAATGTACGACTAGTTAAAAGTTCGTTGGTTTCTACCTCCCATGACAAGTTAAATGACGATATCAATTCAAGAATAAAAGCAAAGAAAAGAATAAAGATACCTGAGCCCCGGATTTTCAACCTCAGTTCAATGATCATGTACACAAATAAAATTGAAAAGGCTAAAAAGCTTAATGCATCATGAATCGTTGATAGTGGGATTGATTTCAGAACTGCGTGCCTTAAGCCTATATCTATACTGTGAATAATCAGCAGAATCCCTAAAAACAGGGTTGTCTTATGCGTCCAGCTCTTTTTCTTTCCGGTAAATATTATATAATAAATATATATAACAGCCAGATATAAAATCGGCAGCAGGTAACTTAGAGTTTGACTGGCGACTTTCATTATTTTACTTTCTTAATATTGAATAATATCTCATCCGAGGATATAAAATATCCTTAAATATACGAGTTTTTCAAATACTGAAATATGACATGTATCAGACAAATATTTGACATAGACTCAGTTATAATTTGTTTATTAACTGGATCAGTTAAATTTTAATCATCAGACTCATCTGTTAGCTCACCCTGGACTTCCAGCTTATTTTTCAAATTGATATCATTAATAACGGCTAAAACACTTATTATAGTTATTCCTCCAATCATATAATATATAAAAGATGGAACTGGAACCGGATCTCCCTGCGCATAAGAGTGTAATCCTGACAGGTAATAATTTACTCCAAAATATGTCATTAATACCGCACCAAATCCAATATGAGCCATAAAGTTTATTGAAAATAGGTTTCTCATTCCTGGAATCAGCCGCATATGAAGAATGAATGTATACACAATAATCGTAACAAGCGACCAGGTTTCCTTTGGATCCCAACCCCAGTACCGTCCCCAGGATTCGTTGGCCCAAATTCCTCCAAGGAAGTTGCCAATAACCAGTAATATCAATCCCACCATAAGCGACATTTCAATAATAATGGTTAATTCTTTCAATTTCAGATTAATTCTTTCATGGTTGGCCTGATTCCTGAAAATCATAATTACAAGATTAATAATTCCAATCATTGAGGCCAAGCCAAAGAACCCATAGCTAGCGGTAATTGTCGCCACATGGAATGTGAGCCAATACGATTTCAATACAGGCACCAGGTTGGTAATTTCAGGATTTAACCAGCTCATATGTGCGGTAAGTAGTGTAATTCCTGCCAAAATGGTTGTTGCTGATAATGTCATTGGGGATTTTTTATAAAAAATAAATCCTGCAAGCATGGTTGCCCATGCAATATATATCATGGATTCATACCCATCGCTCCAAGGGGCATGGCCGGAAATATACCATCTAAGTCCTAATCCGAATGTTTGAAAAACAAAGGCTGCCATGAGAAGAATATAAAATACCCTGATGATTTTTTTGAACTCAAGACTGGGTTTAAACAGTTGAATAATAAATAATCCCAAAAGGATAAGGCCTATGGTCATGTAAATAGGGAAAAGCCTTTTAAAGATATTAAACTTATTGTAAAAGATCTCCAGTTTCAATTTAGTATCGGGGGGTATAATTGCCTTTCCATATTTTTGTTGATATTCCTTGATTTCTGACAGAACCTCTTCCGCTTTTTGATAATTTCCTGTGGTGATGCTTTCACTAATGGTTTCTCTTATATTGTCAAGATAGGTGGTTCTGTTTGTTGCAACAGTATCTTTTATCCAGATCTTAGCAGGTGAAGCCCAGGTGTTTTCCTTATTGTCAGGAATTGGGTATACCCGGAATAAAGATCCGTTATATACCATATTGCTTACATTAACCCTTTCATCTACATTGATAATTTCCTTATCAATTTTTGACCGCAGGGCAGGGGACATGGCATAAATCCTGTCAACTTCACTTTTCAATTTATAAATGCCCCTTTCGTCAAAAAAGTCATTGTAACTGGCAAAATTATCTTTGATTCCAATGAGCTTCTGGACATCAGCTTCATAAATTTTAATCATTGGTTTGTTTTGCCAAACATCCGGCATGATCAGCATTCCCAGCAATACCTGGTCGGCGTTCATCTTTTCAAAGGACGTTTTCTTATATATTTTAACAAGTGAATTATTGGCAATCGTGTTTAATGGGATTACCCTGCCATCTTTGTTTTGAACCAATAGTTTACCGAATGATTCTGCAAAATCTTTATCAATTTTAGTTGCTCCCGTTTGAGCATTTGCATTATCTGTAAAAAACAGGAATGAAAGCAAGAATACTACAGATACTACTATCTTCTTTCTTTGTTCATGCACTTCATTCATTTGTTTTGTTAGCCGGGCAAACCGGGTATTTGGAGTAAAAAGAGATAATGTAAGGGACACAAATAATAGGGTATAGCCTATATATGTGATCAGCGTTCCCCAATAATCATGATTTACCGAGAGGACTGTCCCCTGTTCATCCTGATCATATGAGGATTGATAAAACCGATACCCTTTGTAATCCAATACATTGTTCATGAAAATACGGAAAGGTCTTTCTTCGCCTGCATTCTTGTCAATGAGTACAATATCACTGGCAAAGGAAGAGGGACTTTGAGAACCTGGATATCGTTCCAGTTCAAATTTGTTAAGTTTTAGCTCAAAAGGAATGGTATAAACCTGATTCCCTATATTCATTGTAAATTGTATATCATCTATAATGATTTGTTCAAAATTTCCCTGTTTTATCATAAAATGCCTTACATTATCTTCTACAGTAACTTTAAGGTCAATCAAGCTTTCTCCCCCCTGAGCTCCATTGTGTGATGGCATATAGATCATATTGGCTTTGTCAATGATCTCCCTGAAAACAAAAGATACCGTTCCAATCTGGTATATCTGCATCGCTGAGACAGGGTGAAATGTATTTATTTCCAGAGGATCCGATGTGCTAACTCCCATATGCATTGGTTGAATAGGCTGTGGTGAACGGATCATAAGTGCAGTATCCCTCAGAACGAACTGAACATGAGCCGTACCTGTTGTATCTCCAAAGCTGACAACCATACCCTCAACCATATCTTTGTCGTTTTCCCGAAGGAATAATTCTCCTCTTCCATGGTTTCCGGCCGTCATAAGGCTTAAATATCGCACTCCATTTGGATCAGCTTGAATTACTTTTCTCATGTTGGGCCTGAAACTTTCAATCTCCAGACGAATATTTTTATTGTTTAGTTGAATATCCTTTTTATACAGGTTTTTATTTATGGGAGCTAGAATAATTTTGTCATATACACGGGTTCGGTGTTCATTATCCTTGATGGAGATATTCACATAATCATCATAGGTTCTGATTTTGTTGGAAGATTCGCCACTCCTGATATGCATTTGTCCTTCAAATCCGAAATATCTTGTAACGCCGGCACCTATAATAATAATTATAAAAGCGATATGCATAAGCAAAATATTCCATTTACTTTTACGGTATAGCTTTTTTGTAAAGATCATGCCTGAAAAATTCACTATCATTAACAACAGCATTGCTTCAAACCACCAGGCATTGTATATCAGCAATTTGGCTGTTTTGGCATCAAAATCATTTTCTATAAAAGTGGCATAACCAATTGAAATGCCAAATATCACAAGTAAAATCCCCATAAATTTTCCGGAGAATAGAAAGTTAAATATTTTCATATGTTTTTTATTTGCTTTAAACCTATTCTCAGCTTGATCAGATGGACAACAATTTGAATTGGTTTTTTAAGTTTAAATTGATTGTAATCTTAGTTTTCTCTCGTATAACCCATTACCGCTGAAGCCCTGTCATTTCATTTAGAAAAAGCTGAAATTTTGTAATTCGTAAAAATCCGTCAATTTTAATGACAATAAAATGACTTTTATCAATTTGTTGAATTTATTTAGATAAATTCTATTTTATTAAATGCAGAAATTTTTCCTTAACAAGGAAAGACTATAGTAATGTTATAAAAAAAAGGCCATCTCCTTGATGTTTGAGATAGCCTCCATGAAAATTTATGATATTATTTATTCAGCCAAAGTCCTCATATAATTAATCACCATCCATCGGTCTTCTTCACTTCTGATCTTTTTCTCAAAATTTGGCATTTCATCACGGCCAATAATGGATTTGTAATAAAGCTCCCCATCAGACTGGCCCTGTACATCTGCACTGCCTAATTCCCTGATTGTAGTTTCCAGTTCTGCTGCTTTTGATCCATCTCCAAATCCTTCCTTTCCATGACATGATCTGCAATGCTGTTTGTATAGATCTGCTCCTATTTCATCTTCATCCCCTTCACCTGCATATGGATTTTCCATACTTTTGTATTTAGCTGGCATGCCCCAATCATCCATAATGCCCGTTGGCATAGTAAAGGATAAAAGAGTAATTGTAAGAACTGCGAGGAATGCTAATCCGATTAAGTTTTTGTAAGTGGTTTTCATCTGTTTTATTTTTTTGGTTTGCAAGTATCAAATTTATATTTAATTGTGACAAAAATAGTACCAACTATAAATATTTATTTTCAAAAGAGTTAAAGTATTATCTGATTTCTATAGATAAAGGAATATAAACAAAGGATTTGCCACCAATAAACACTTCCACGTAAAATTCATTATGTGGGACCCAGGATAAAAAATTGAATTCAATAAAATAAATAAAAAAAGGAGGGAATCATCACCTCCTTTTTATTCATTTACTGAATTTTAGTCCAAATATTTTAGGATAAATTATTCAGCTAAAGTCCTCATATAATTAATCACCATCCATCGATCTTCTTCGCTTCTGATCTTTTTCTCAAAATTAGGCATTTCATCTCGCCCAATAATAGATTTGTAATACAATTCACCATCGGACTGGCCCAAAACATCAGCACTTCCCAATTCCCGCATTTCTGTTTCAAGTTCTGCTGCTTTAGATCCGTCTCCATATCCTTCTTTACCATGGCATGATCTGCAATGCTGTTTGTATAGATCTGCTCCTATCTCATCCTCATCACCTTCACCGGCATACGGATTTTCCATGCTTTTATATTTTGCATCCATGCCCCAATCATCCATAGTGCCTGTTGGCATTGTAAAAGATAAGATTGTTAATGTAAACATTGCCAGGAAAGCTAGTCCTAATAAGTTCTTGTAATTGGTTTTCATAAGTCCTCCTTTTTTGAAATTGTTTAATATTTAAAAATTTAATTTATTTTTCTATAGTACACCAAAAATAATACCAATTGATTCATCTAATTAAATGCAAATTACTTAATTAGGTAAAAAATTATAAAAATGAATATCCAGTAACAATAAAAATATTTGAAATTTAAGTTTAATCCTTTTAAATTCAAGATTAAAGCAATTTATTAATAATAATTATTATATCATATATTAATTTCCTTCCACAGCATTAATTTTTTTGTTTTTACTTAATTTACTTAGTTTGATTAATTGAAAAACTACATAAATATAATGACTCCATACCCCGGTTAATAAAATAATTAAAGTAATTATCATCCATAACGGCGCATTTGTGTGCCACAGAGCACGTGTGGGTATGCTTATTTGTATGGTCATTAGTGATTTGTCATCTTCAATTGGCTGGGTACTTCCCCATCTAAAATCGGTAATTTGCCTTTCAACATTGCCATAGTTATCATGATCTTCAATTTTAGCTATAATTGATATATTACCAATGGTGTCACCGGCAATATCGTCAGGGAACTCTATACTGCACTTGCCATCGCTGAAACTACCCTTTCCAATTAATTGATTGCTAAATAAACGTGGCACATAGAAATTTACATCTGCATCTTCAACAGGGACTATCTCTTTATCATTCCCCAATTCATAAGCTCTCACAGAGACCGTCTTAATTGAATTGATTTCACTTAATAACAGTTCCATAGTAATCTCTTTTAAAGAGACATCAGATTTTGCAGCAGCAAAGGATTTATTTCCATTATACTGAGCCGAGATATGATATAACCTGTCCTCATCAACTATAAACTTTGATCCTTCCTCAAATACTAGTTTTGCCTCCCCATTTTCATCAGTTAACAGGCTGTCGATCACTATATTTTCAGATATATCACCAGAATAAAAGACTACCATTTCATTAACCACAGGATTCCGCACCCTATCTTCAATAAAGTACAAACTGCTTACAAGTGATCTTGATTTATCCATGTTATCATAATAATCTAGGCTCATCCTAACTCTAGTTTTCTTTGTCTTTTTTGTATTCTGAGCCAAAACATCAGAATAGCCAGCCAGAAAAAGTAGAATAATTATTGAAATCAATCTTGTAATTCTTAGAAATGACAGCGTTAGAAATAGTATCATTTTGTTTGAGTTTTATAATTATTTTTTAAATCTCCATTGCCTGATACCTCAATAATCGGAACAAATTTAGACATCAATGTAAAGAGCAGACAGAACAAGGCAATCCCTCCCAAGGTTGTAGACCATTCAACCCATGTTGAAGAATAAAACAGATATTCATTTCTAGAATCCTGTATAGGCAGAAAAGGGGTTTCCAAAGTTGGAACCACAATAAGATATCGGTTAAACCATAAGGCCACAACCGAAATAATTGCTGCGATCGTAATACTATTGATGGTTCTGAATTTAGGGATTCCCATAATTATTAATGGAAGTATAACGCCGGCGTAATTTGATATGATAAACATCCAGAAAAACTCTGAAAATAGTTTATCAATTAATAAGGCATCATTTTTCTCTGATCCATACCATTTTGTAAGATATTCACTAAAGGTAAAATACCCGAAAAAAGCAGCTAGTATTAGAAGTAATATCCCAATCTTCACAAAATGATCCTTTGTGATGTAAGCCTGTAGATTATATATTCTCCTGTACAGCCACATCACAATGATTAATACCCCTGTACCGGAATATACGGCCGCGATCACAAAATAAGGTCCAAATATAGCACTGTGCCATCCTGGTTGCAGGGTAACACTGAAGATCCAGGCTAAAACGGAGTATACAATAATTGCGATGGCAATAATAATAGCAGCCATGATATTCTTGGATCTCTTGATAATTTTGTTGTGTTCTGGAGTATCCTGATAACCTAGAGACAAAATACGATACATTTTTTTTCTCCATGGCCTAACATCCAATTCTTCAAAATCACGGAGTTTTGCGAAATCTGGTATTAAAGCCAGGTATAAAAAGATGAGACACCCGATTAAATCAGTACTTATAGCAATTACGTCCCATGTAATAGGCGACTGTATCCTTCCGTAAATAAACAGATAATATAAGCGGTCAAGACGGCCTATGCAAAGTAGAATGAATAGGGGGCCGACCATAAGTGATACCACTGTTAATATTTCAGCCATACGCATGATTGGTTTGCGCCAATTCGTCTGCATGAGATGAAGGGAACCCGCAACAAGAGCTCCGGCATAGCTTAAACCCATAAAAAATATAAAGTTTACGATATACACACCCCAAACCACATAATCCCGCATTCCTGTCACAATATGACCACGTGTTATCTGAATATATAATCCAAATAAACCGAACAGGACTCCAGCTATTAAGAAGAGAATCCAGGCTTTACTGAGATTCGATCTTGTTTTTAGCTGAGGTTCGAATTCTTTTAGGAGACCTAATTCTGCCTTATCCATTCTTTTTATTTTTAAAATACGGGGTGTCTTTATATCTTTCCAGTAATTCCTCATCCAGGTTTTCTAAACCTCTTTCAAAGGGGAACAATCTTGAAGCGGCAGGTAAATAATAAACACTTGGTTCTGTACCCAGAACCTCAAGATATCGATAACCGTCATTATTCTGTATCAGTTCAGAAAAACTGACAGTTTCTTCACCATTTGTGACTGAATCTTCATTAATATCCCCAAAGTATATCACGCCCATAGGACAGGCAGTTACACAATGAGGGAGTTCCTTTTTCCTGATCATATCAGGGCAAAAATCACATTTTGCCACCGTCCCTTCTCTTACCGGAATACTTGTTTCGGGAGAATATTCAATATGCTCTTCATTTTCCGTTTCTAACTTTTCCCAAATAAAAATCCGGGCATTGTAAGGACACCCCGTCATACAGAATTTACATCCAATACATCTTTCATTATCCACCAGGACAATCCCGTCGGATCTTTTATAAGTGGCGCCAACAGGACAAACACTTGCACATAAAGGATTATTACAATGAAAACAAGGTTTTGGAAACCAAAAGGGGGCTGATTTTTCTGATCGTTGCATTAAATAAATCCTCATATATTCCTGCCCAGGTAGCAAATGATGTGCTTCCTGGCATTTCTCTACACATTTTCTGGCATTTCTGCAGCGAGAAAGGTCAATTACCATAACAAATTTCCGGTTTGGAATTCCGTTCCTGGCTTCCTCTGGAGTAGCAGGTGCGCAGCAGTCGGCTTCATTGGCATCTACTTCAATCAATCTGCCGTCTTGTGTAAGTGCCTTTACTTTTTCATTTTGTTTCTTGCATGAGGAGGCTGCAGCGGAAAACAATAAGGCCCCTGCTCCACATTTAAGACCCGAATTAATGAAATTGCGCCGTGATTTTTTCTTATCAGGGTTACTTTGTTTAGCCATAAGCATATATTTTATTCCCAAAAATCCAGAAAGGATTCAGGAAAGATCAAAAAGTAAAAAATCTAAAATATTCTTTTAAAAATTTATTTTTCTAAATACTAATCAACTATTCTTTTAAAATACTTTTATTTTAAATTCATTAATTGATTTGAGTTATGATATCAAGTATTTAAATACCAATCAATGAATTAAGAAAAATCATTTTATATACTATTAATTAGTTAGTGTTCTTTGATAAAATATATACTATGTCAATAATTTTTTTATTTTGTAAATTCGGTTATTAGTTATCATCTGCATTTTTTAACTTGTACAATTTGAAAACGGACAAGAAGAAATGGTACCAGGCACCCACTATTGCAATAAATACTCCAATGATCATCCAGAGCGGTGCCTCATCTGTAAACAATTGTCTTGGTAGTGTTTTCAATTCGTAGGACACTGGAGTTCCCCAATCAATGGATTGAGATTTTGTTACAGTTCCAAAATAGTCATGTTCATCAATCCGGGCTGTAATGGTTATCATTCCAATTGAATCGCCAGGTATATCATCAGGAAATTCCAAAATTCCAATCCCATCTTCATCCGTTTCAATAACATCAATTGTTAAAACACTGTATAGACGCTGAACGCCAATGTTTATGTCCAATTCTTCGACTGGGACTAGTTCGCCTTCTGCATTATATTCATTTGCTTCGACTATTAAGATCTTTACAGAATCCTCTATATCAAAGGACATTTCAATGAAAACATCCTTTATCTCCATATCTGTAGAAGCCGATCTTAATGAGTCGTTACCGGCATACGAAGCCAGGATCGTGGTTATTCCTTCCTCGTCAGCAGGGAATGTATATCCTGATTCAATTCGCAGGTCAGCGCTTCCATTGATATCGGTGATCAATTCTGTAAGGAATAGGGTCGAATCACCCAGATCTGCCTCAAGGTCGATTGTAGCATTTCCAACGTTCTGCATATTTTTTCCTCTTCCAGCCGTAAGTAACACCGATATCTGCCTGTCGCCATTGGGATGTATGTAGAAATAAGACCTGAGCCTTGTCCTTTCTTTTGACTGGGCCTGGCAAAAGGATGATCCAACAAGCGATATAAACAGGAGTCCGACAATCAGGCTGAATATAAATCTATATATGTGATTATTCATTTTCATCAATTTTAAAATCATTACATTAAACGCCTTTTGTTGAAAATCTAATTATTGGTTTTGCAGTATCCTCGACATCCTCCATCTCAGCCACAGGAATAATTGGGGCAATTTTTGAGGCAATGGTGAAAATAAGCACTATCAATGCCAAACCGGAAACGGTTAGTGTAACCTCAACCCAGGACATGGAATATTGAACATATTCTGGTCTGACATCCTGGATAGGGATAAATGGTGTCTCAAGAGGTGGCACCACAATCAGATATCTTTTAACCCATAGTGCAACCACAATGAATAATGAAACCAGGGTTATGCTGTTGATGGATCTGAACCATGGCAATCCTATAATTATCAGTGGGATAAACATCGTAAAAATCACATGAAATAATTGAAGGGCTCCATATTGAGACATGTCCGTAAATTTATCCAACAGGGAAGACATTTGTGTCGTCTGGTTATACCAATCAGTGATGTATTCACTGAAAGTGAAATAACCATAAGCCATGGTCAATAGGACCAATCCAAATGCCATATAATTAAAGTGCTTATTCGTAATGTAATCCTCCAATTTTCTTGATTTTCGATATAGCCACATAATAATAATAAGGAGGGCTACTCCAGAATATGCAGCAGTTACCACAAAGTATGGACCGAAAATGGTGCTGTGCCATCCGGGCTTTAAGCTCATCCCAAACAACCAGGACAATAAAGAATACGCTATTACGGCTGTTGGAATGATGATTGCTGCCATGATATCATGCGCCTGATGGAGGTATTTTTTCTGGAGGGGTGTTCCCCTGTAATTTAAAGCCAATACAGTATATAGTTTTTTTCTCCATTTCGATACCTTCAGGCCTTGCATGTCTCTCAATTTGGCGAAGTCCCTGATATGGGTAAAGTATAAGAATGCAACACAAAATATAAGATCCGTGGAGATTGCAATTACATCCCAGGTTATTGGTGATTGTATTCTTCCATACATTAGTAAATAATGGATCCTATCCAGGCGGCCAAGGCAGAATAAAATATAAGGGGCACCTACTATCAAAGTAGACACCGTAATTAATTCAGCTATCCTCAATAAAGGTTTGGCCCATTGAATTCTCAATAACTGGAAAGAGCAGGAAACCAAAGCTCCTGCGTAACTTAAACCCATAAAAAATATGAAATTGGCTGTATAAATTCCCCATACGGCATTATCCCGCATTCCCGTAATGATCTGTCCTTCCTGAATTTGTCGAATGAGTGCATAAACCCCAAAAAGTACTATTATGGAAAGAATAGCTACCCACATATACCACTGTCTGGAAGGTGTTTCCAGATTTCGGGCCAGTTTTTTCATTAAATCGCTACTATTTTCCATGGCATTAGTTGTTTTGAGGATGATCACCTTCTATAATATTCTCATAGACCTCCTTTTTTTCTTCCGGAAGGTCATTCAGCCCACTCTTGTAATCGAACATCCTTTCTACAGGTGGGAGGTAATATACATTTGGTTCTGTCCCTAACTCATCGAGGTATCGGTACCCGACCCTGTCTTTTAGTAATTGCCTGAATCTAAGAGTTTCTGTACCGTTCGATACAGCATCTTCATTTTTATCGCCAAAATAAATAGCGCCCATTGGACATCCAGTTGCACAATAAGGTAGCTTACCTTCACGTGATCTGTCCGGACAGAAATCACATTTGCTTACCACTCCAATTTGGGCTGGAACACTTGATTCCGGGGAATAATCTTCCTTAGGTACATCTGAGTCAGGTGGCTTTTCCCAGTTAAATATCCTTACAGAATAAGGACACGCTGTCATACAGAATTTACATCCAATACAGCGATCTGAATCAACCAGGACAATATTGTCTTGCCTTTTATATGTTGCTCCTACGGGACATACCTTGACGCATGGAGGTATATCACAATGAAAACACTGTCTAGGGAACCAATAGGGTTCACTTTCCGGATAGTCTTTCATTAAATATACGTTCAACCACTCCTGGTCAGGTGAAAGATTATGGCCTTTCTGACAACCTTCAATGCACTTTCTGGCATTTTTACATCTTGCCAGGTCTATGACCATGACGAAACTCCTGCCAGGTATTCCCTGTCTTGCCGCATTGCCCTTAGGCGGTTCACAGGGATCAATTTTGCATTCATCAATTGGTTTTTCAACTTCTATTACTTTCCCTTCAGTTGTTAATACCTTTATTTTTTCACCTGATGAATTGCCTCCACCGGTTGAACCCTTAGCTATTGTCGGGCCCATGCCCATAGCTAACATAGATCCACCCACCGTTAAACCGTTTTTTAAGAAATTTCTACGGTTGTTTTTTTTATTGTTTTTATCCATGTATCAAAAAATTAAAATCCCCATAATCTGGTCATGTTGAAACCTACTCGAAATGAAACCTTGTTTTCTCCATCCACATCCTTTATGAATTCATTGGTATTGTATGTCAAGTTATATTGAGGAAGAATGTCCCCGTAAACACTGAAAAAGAATTGAAAAGCATGGGCACTGGTCGCCACTTCATAACCAAATGATACATTCCTGTAAGGGCCAGCATCTCTCTGATAAGCTTCGCTTGCATTGTTGATGGCATGCTCTGTGAATGGCTCTGTCCAGTCAAAAATTATGGATCCCTGAGAGCTCACTTTGAACCTGGCTCCAATATGCAGTCCAAAGACATCGTTGCTGTATAAGGAATCCACTGCATTAAAGTGGGACCATTGTGGGGCAAGTTGCAGGGAAAATTTCTTTGAGATCCTTCTGGACAGGATCAATTGAGAAAAATATGAATACCTGTGAAGCTGTGTGGCGAAATTATCTTCGTTTCGGGTATCAATCACCATATTCCCATAAAAAGTCAGGTTAAATGGACTCCCTCCATCACGTCCCTGTTGCAGGATCTTCCCTTTTATGTTGAGGTCTATATAAGGATTCGTTACAATTACCTTTGAGAGGCCAAATCCTATGCTTAACCGATCGATGATGGAATAAGTGAAGCCCAGCCTGATATTGGAGGGTGCAAAAACTCCCCAAAGATCGGAAGCCCCGTTTCTCACCGTGCCAAAACGGTGCTGGATATTCCACTCCAGAGTTTTAGCACCATTGATAACATCCGATTGATTCTCCAATAGTACTGCACTTTCAAATGCCTTTCGTTGTGGCCTTGGTTTAGATTTTTCTTCATCCTGTGCCATCGCTCCACTAACAATGAATAACATGGAATTCGCTAACAGCACGAAAGTTATAATTTTTAGATTTTTCATATCCTTGTATATTTTAATTGTTTTCAGCTCCTTCTTCAATCCATATTAACACCATCTGGGTATCCCTGGGCGTACTGTATATTTCCATAGAACCACCTGGGGCAATCTTGGTAAATAAAAGACTTTGTTCCGGATTGTCGGTGTCAACATAACCCCCAACTGTGACAGATGTATATGCAAATTCTTCTGATAGATCCGGTGGAATACCTCCATTGTTATGGCATCCCGTAGTCGCACAACTTGTTTCAAAATACGGGATCAAATCCTCTGAAAAGCTTACGTCCGTAGGAATATCCGGAAGAGGCTTTTCGTAATAAGCACAAGAAGTAAATCCCAGTAAAAGGATGAACAGTATTGGAAGAATTTCTCTTGCCCGCCTTTTCATTTTGCTTGTGAATAATTTCATCATCGTATGTATTATTATGTATAATCTAAAACCTGCAAATCACTACATTTTGTGATATGGTATAAATGATGCCGAATATAGGTGGAAAATATCCTGTACAGATTTTGAATAGAATAGAAATAGTATTAAAATCAACTCAAATCTCGAATCTTTAACTCCCTGCCACATCATTGATATATCAGTAAAACTGTTAATAATGATCAAGAACCTTATCCATTTTACGTTTATTCAAAAAGTAGAAAAAATAACATTCTGGTCTTAAATAAGATAAATAGATAATTCCAAAGCAAAAATGATCCTTATTGTATTTTTTATCAATTTGTTGCATAAGATTTAATAGATACATTCAATTGATTATTTTTGACAAAATTTTGATATAGATTCGTATAAATATGATTTATATCATATTAAAATGAACAAAAATCGTTGTATTTTTAGGCTCGGTTTCATATTTTGACGAAATTATTCAGAAAAACGGGGAGAGATGGTAAATTATAACAAGAAAAAATGCCTGGAGTGCAGGCATTGTTTTAGGCGAAATGTTCTTTTCGAATTATTAAACGATAA
Source organism: uncultured Cytophagales bacterium (assembly GCA_963820995.1). Taxonomy (GTDB): domain Bacteria; phylum Bacteroidota; class Bacteroidia; order Cytophagales; family Cyclobacteriaceae; genus JAGTVG01. Next base: position 792,934 of record CAWGCL010000004.1, read on the forward strand.
GGAACTTGAGTTGCTGAATGATCATCGAACAGAAGTTTTTTTCAAGAAAGGTGAAATTATTTTCAAGCAAGGTTCGCCCTTATCGCATATTGTTATAATCAGTGAAGGGCTTGGCAAGGATTATATTGAAGGCCCGAGGGGAAAAAATCTTATTATCTCAATCGTTCAACCTTACCTGATCAGCGGTGGACCTGGTATGTATGTGGATATGCGTCACCATTCTTCATTGATGGCCCTTATGGATACAAGAGCCTGTTTCATAGATGTAAAGGTATTTAAAGAAGTAATTCGTAAAAATTCCGTATTTGCTGAAGAATTTATCAGGTGCTTTTCAGAAAGCAGTATTCATACATTTAGCCAGTTTGTTACGCTCACACAGAAGAACATGGAAGGACGTATAGCCGAAGCTTTGCTATATCTCAAAAATGATGTGTTCAAAAATGGTTCCATCAAGTACATTACTCGGCAGGAGATAGCAGACCTGACCGGGTTGACCAAAGAAAGCACTATCCGAGTCATGAAGGAGTTTAAAAATGAATGTGTGATTGAAGAGGAGGATAAAGAAATTCTCATTCTTAATGAGGGAGCATTGCAGAAATATGCTGATTTAGGGTAATTCCGTGTAGTCTAAATAATCGATCAGTATCTCGCTTCCCCATATTTTTCAGTCTTCCATAGGCCTGCTTTAAAGAATTTCCATCAAATGTCAATTTAATCATAATCCATACGTACAACAATTGATCCATTGGAGATCTTAGGCTGTTGAATCCAATTTGGGGGGATGATATCATTTTAAGTATCACTGGCAATGGATTTAAGGTAATAAAAGTATGTATATCGATTCGAGTGAAGGGGTAATTCAACCAAAAGTAAAAAGAGGCTGACTTTTCAGTACAGCCTCAAACGGATAATTTTTGAAAAACTCAAAAAAAGACTATTTAAATCTCCTGTTCTTGTAATTTGGACCCTTTAATTTTATGGGTCTAGATACAATTTTCATTGAACTTATCATATCTGCCTGAAATTTATCAAAATGGTTTTTGTAATTTGGACTGCTTAATTTGATTCTTTTCAAAGATTTCACTTCCACAAAAGATGTATGGAGTTTGTTTTGAAAACGATTATGTTTAAAATCAAGCGGAGATAACTTGATGTATTCCTTTGTGTAAAGAGTATAAGAATCATTTATATACTGTGATTTTGCAACTTGACTTAATCCCATTGCTAAAATAATGAAGAATATATTTTTCATTTCCGACAACAATTTTTAAAAACGAATTAAAATTTTAATGAAGGATTACAACCTGTTTTTAGGGCTATTCTTGAGGCAACTCAAGAAATACAGGATTTTGTGTAGTATTTAAACGGTTTTTGGAGGAGGAATCAGGATATCGATCAGACACATGTAATTTAAGTGCAATGGTAATGTTATGAATTCCCCAATGGAATCTTTACGAAAGACGGTTTTGGAATCATTTTCCTTAATCAAGAATTCCTGCATTTCATGGATTTCTTCTAAGTTTTCATTTTGCTCACAGGTTATTTGGACGGCATTATTATAACCATTTAGTAAAGGATTTATCATAAGAGTCAGCAAAAATTGCATCGTCAATACAATTATTAAATATTTCAATCCCGTTTGATTACTAAAAATGGCAAATCGTTCTCTCATTTCTGTCAAAATACATTAAAAAATGTTTTATTTCTTTGTACGGGAAGTGTCGAAGTATGTTGCGAAATATTCTTGCCTTGGACAAACTATCCCAAAAAAGAAATCTCTTTTGACCATGTAAATCATATTATGATAATTTGTCAACCTAAATCGACAATCAATTACTGATAATTGAAATTTATATTATATCTACCAGCGGAAAGAATAAGTTCTATTTTTTCATTTTCTTCCTTAATTTGATCATAACTTACCTCATCATTTTCTTTTGATTTTACCGAATACGATATGTTACCTGGAAGTACTACTTTAGCTGTAGTATTAAATGGGATCCGGACAGAGAAGGATACGGCATCTCCGTTTCTTTCCCAGTTGCTTTCTATCCTGCCATATCGGGATTCAGTACTTGTTTTTACCCAGGTCAGGTCTTCGGGGAAATAAGGTTTGATAATGAAATGTTTATATCCCGGGTTTTGTTCATCAGGTCTGATACCTCCCAGATATTTGTAAAACCAGGCACTTACATCCCCGAAGAAAATATGGTTTCTGGAGCTTTCCCCTTGCCAGTCTTCCCATAAAGTAGTGGCGCCCTGGCTAATCCAGTGACCCCATCCGGGGAAATCTGTGGTATTTATCATGTTATAGGCGACATCGATTTTACCCATCTCGGCCAGGGTATTTGGGACGAATTTTGAACCAAGTACCCCAAAGTCAAGATTGAAATCGTTGTTATCTATATTTTCAACCAGATTATTTAAAACCTCATAAGCCAGATCGGCATCGAGCATATTAAAAAATAATGGACAACTAAGCGCAGTTTGAGTCCCGTTCCCAACAATATTTGTTGACTCTATCTATAAACTGTTTTTCAAACGCCGACTTAATGTTGGCTGCCAGCGAAGCATATCGGTTCACTTCAATATCATTACCCAGAACTCCTGCTATTTTTGACATGAGTATTGCGTCCTGATAGTAATAGGCAGTTGTGATTAACTGTGCTGGTGTTTTAGCTCTTACAGGTACCCAATCACCTAATCCCCAATGCACTATATAATCCTCAGCAGTCTTTGAAAGGAACTCGATATATTTTTTCATCGCAGGATAGTACTTTTGAAGGATCTCCCTGTCGCCAGTATATACATATGTTTTCCAGGGAAGGATAAGAAGAGCATAATCCCAGGCAGGCCCATTTCCCCAGTAATATCCCCAACCTCCTGTCGGAACGATGGCTGACACCATTCCTGTTGGCAATTGCGAATCGACAATATCGCTTATCCATTTATCATAAGAGGTGGCAATATCATAGTTATATAATGCCATATCGCTTGCCAGTTGGGCATCCCCGGTCCAACCATTTTTTTCACGGTGTGGACAATCAGTAGGATATCCATGAAAGTTGTTCATGAAAGACCATTCAGTTGAGCTTTGAATGCTATTCAGCAAATCGTTCGAGCAGGAGAATGAACCTGTTTTTGATATTGAGGTACTCACTGCACAAGCTTTAATATTATTGATGGCCAATTCATCGAAACCTTCTATCTCGACATATTGAAAGCCATGATAAGTAAACCTGGGGTGCCAGACCTCAGGGCCTCCTCCTTTAGTAACATATACATCGGTCTGGAAAGTAGATTCTGCAACCAGCCCATCGATATTTCTTTGATCGACCGTTCCATCAGGGTAGAGTTTTTCTCCATATTTAAACCGGATCTTTCTGCCCGTTTCTGTATTGGCCGAAAACTCAATAAAACCCGCTATATTTTGCCCAAAATCGCAAACCAGCGTATTTTCAGATGATTTATAGATTCTTTCAGGCTTGATCTTTCTAAGAATCCTGATCGGAGGAAGGTTTTGTGCGGCCATTTTACCTTCCGGACCCCTGACTTTCCTGACTGGGAACCAGTCATTTTCATAAAATCCAGGGCTGCTCCAGCCTGCTTGTTCCAATGTGGCATCATATTCCTCTCCCTGTCGTATACTATTAAATATTATAGGTCCGGGACTGCATGTCCAGGATGTATCGCTAAGCACCTGCTGTATTGTTCCCAGGCTGCTGGCGATTCGAATTTGCAGCCGGAATGTAGGATCTGCCCGCCATGGAGATCTGTCAAAACTCCATACACCTCTGGAAAACATATTATACCATCCATTCCCCAGCATTACACCAACCGCATTCAAACTGTCTTTAAGATATTCTGAGATGTCATGAGTTACATATAATACTTTTTTATCATACGCAGTAAAGGCAGGATCCAATATGTTATTCCCCACTTTCTGTCCGTTTATATAAAGCTCATAATAACCAAGGCCGCTGATATATGCCCTTGCGGATTTAGCATTACCATCAATAATAAATTCCTTTCGGAATATCGGGGAGGGTTCTTCCCTTTCAGGAGGTGCATCCTTAGCGATCTGCTTCCTTTGCTGATCGCGTTTGCTCCAGTCGAATAACCGGGGGGCGCTGATCCAATCTGCCCGCCATAAGCCAGGATTTAGCAATCCCATTTCCCATTTCGCTGATTGGCTGAACTTGGAAGGATCGTTTGATTTATCCCATATTCTAACCTTCCAAAAATATCTTTTCCTGGATTTTACTACAGGCCCGCCATATTTCACGTTAACGGATTGCTCCGAGCTGATCTTCCCGGAATCCCATATGTCTCCTTCATTTTTATCTAATAAAAAGGGAGTGCTGGATACAAGGATCTGATAAGCAGTCTGATTGTTCCCAGGAATACCTGATTCAGCTATCCAGGTAAAACCGGGATTAATATTATCTATTCCCAGAGGATCAATCCTGTTATCAGTCAATAGTTTAGAAAAAGTGATGTCATTATATCGATCTGATTTCTGTTCCATGCAGGAATTCAATAGCAGAATTCCTAACAATAAAGCTATAGAAGTAGGTCTCATTTTCATTAGATTACAAATTAATTAATATTCAGGATTCGACAAAATTGGAATAATCATTCAGGGATAATCCCTTATGCCTATTCTATTAAAGGGGAATCATGTCAAAATAAAAGCAACTAATATGAACAATCCATTATGAATCCTTCAATATTTTGCCTTTTTTTGGTTCCTTTTATACTAGCTTAATCTTCCCAGGCTTCTTTTAAAAACCGAATGAAGTTCTTATGCATGATATTTTCAACATCTCCTTCTGAGTACCCTCTTGCCATAAGAAGTTCAGGCAATTTCTGTAAATCACTTATTGTGTCCAGATCGTGAGGGCACTGTTCCTTACCGAAAGCACCGTCAAGGTCAGAGCCTATTCCCACATGGAAAGTATTCCCTGCGATCTGGCATATATGGTCCAGATGATCAATAAGGATATTAAGATTGACACCCATTTCTTCAGGAATTGACTTTCCACGTATCCAACCCGGTTTCATCATCCACGCATCCATAGCAACTCCAATGACCGCGCCTCTTTCCAGCAGCGCCTTGATCTGATCATCACTAAGTTGCCGGTTATGATCAACCAGGGCCCTCACATTAGAGTGACTGGCCCAGACGGAGCCTTTAAAATTTCGAAGAGCTTCCCAAAAACTTTCCTCACATAAATGCGTCGTATCCAAAATGATGTTCAGGTTTTCCATTTCACTCAAAAGTTCAATGCCTTTAACACCTAATCCACCAGATGCATCCGTCCCTTGTGCGTATGTTCCCGGACCATAATGAGCAGGTCCCAGCGCACGCAATCCTTGCTCGTAGCTTTTTTCCAAATAATTTAGGTTGATGATTGAATCGGCGCCTTCAAGACTTAATATATAGCCAATTGGTTTTTTGCCCGGTTCATCATTGCCCATCCATCTTTTCATTTGATTATACAAGGAGGAGAGGTTGACGACCTGTACCATTTCGCCCTCTTCTTCCATGGCTTTATACCAGGCCAGCTGTGCCTGTGTCTGCGCCCATGCCTGTTCTGGTGAATTCCATCCGGGGAGATCATTTCCTTTCTTTACATAACGTGCTATTTGAGTAGCCACTACCAGGCCTATATTCCCTTCTCTCATTTCCGGGAAGGCTACAGTCCCTTTACCCCTGTCCGGTTTATCATTCAAACCGTGTTCCATTTTCCGGATCTGATAAACGGTATTCCTCAGATCGCGATTCCATTGGGTCGCATTCATGCTCAGATCGAGGTGTGCGTCAAATATTAATTGCATAATCAGTAATTGATTTTTCTGTTCCTGGCTACTACTTCCCAGCGATCAATAATCTGCCGGTCTTCCACAACAACTACTTCATTATATAAAGCAGTCGTTGGACATATATGATAAGGCAGACCATATATAACATCACCAACACTCAATTCATCATCTTTTGTGTTTTCAACCACCAGATGTTCTTCGCTATGACCAACTGGATTCAAACCTGTTGCATTTAAAAAAAACACCCGGTTCTCCAGTGAATTCTCCGACGCCACTGCTTTATGACCGAGATCCAGACAATATAGCCCACTAGAAGGATTTGAAACTATTCTTGTTATGAGAACGGCGGAGGTTAGAAAAGGCAAATCCTGAAATCTCGATCCATATCCTGCATCCCAGAATAATGTCGTTCCAGGGCTGCAAATCACATTTTCTCTTGTAGCATGAATTGGAAAGGTAGGGGAGCCCCCTGCAATAATTTCAGGAATTATTCCATATTTCTTCTTCAGGTTATTAGCCAGTGATGTTACCTTCACAAAATCCTTGTCACATGCTTCTTTCCTTTCCCCGGGATTCTGATTGCGAATATGACCATCATAAACATGCAGTCCCTTAATATTGATGGCTTTCAATGCAATACAATAAGCATACAGGTCAAGTGCTTTTTCAGGCAGGATCCCTGTTCGATTATTCCCATTATTAATATCTATGTAAACGTCCATCGATTCACCGAGTGGCCTTAACGATGAATCGATCATATCCGCAGATAATTTGTTGTCTATAAGCGTTGAGAATATGGTATCGGGATATGCAGTTTTCAACTGAATCAGTCGTCTTAATTTTACATTGGAAGGCTGATAAGCAAGTAATGCATATTTCGCACCTGTTATGCCAAGTAATTCAGCTTCTGAAATTGTAGCACATTTGAATTTGTTGATACCTGATTCCAATTGCATTTTTATTACCTCGGCTATCTTATAGGTTTTAATATGTGGCATTAATCGCAACGGATCGCCCACTATCCTAATCATCTCCTTGATATTCATCTGTACCCGATCTTTGAAAATGACCAGGGCAGGAGAGTCAATATCTTCAATTTCTTCTATAGTGTACCAATCCTGCGAGGAACTCATATCAAATCAGTTCAAATACCGCTTCTATTTCGACCGGAATATTATCCGGAAGTGATCCCATGCCAACCGCACTCCTGACACCAACACCATTTTCTTTTCCAAACACTTCGGCAAATACCTCACTACATCCATTGATCACATAGGGATGTTTTGTAAAGTCTGTCGTGGAATTTACCATTCCAAGAACTTTGATCACCCTTTTTATGCGATTCAGGTTATCCAGATTAGATTTTAGGGTTGATAGGATTGCAAGCCCTACCTGTCTGGCAGCTTTTTTGCCTTCCTCCATATCCATATCCTTACCTACTTTACCTTTCATAAGGCTTCCATCTGATTTAATGGGGCCATGACCGGAAACATACACCAGACGACCAACTATAAGGAATGGTTTGTATACTCCCAGAGGTTCAGGAGCAGGTGGAAGTTTAAGTTTCAGCTGGCTAAGTTTTTCATTTGGGGATATATTGTCCATAAGTAAAAATTTGAGTGATCTGATAATTTAATTTAGAAATTCAATTTATAAATTTATTCTTAATTACCGTCATTATGCATAAAAATGTACTATTTCATAATTGATCAATCTATTAAATTGACACAATCACTTTCGTTTAAGATAAAGAAGAGAAAATAACCAGACGGTAAATAGTCTAAATAAAAATATCCAGTATCAGGACGGCCACCAATGCAGCCACAGATAGAATGGCTTCCATTGTAGACCAGGTTTTTATCGTATCTTTCACACTAAGGTTGAAATATTCTTTAAACAACCAGAAACCAGAATCATTAACATGAGAAAAGAAGATGCTTCCTGCTCCAACCGACAGGACCATCAGGTTTGGGTCAGCGCCGGTCTGTACTACAAGCGGTGCGATGATGCCAGCCGTAGTGAGTCCTGCTACAGTTGCTGATCCGATGGATAATCGTATCGCAACAGCCATTCCCCAGCCAAGAATTATGGGGGAAACATTAATGCCTTTTAACAACATAGCCAGGTAATCATTTGTGCCACTGTCCGTCAGGATCTGTTTCAACGCCCCGGCTCCGCCTATAATCAGCAGGATCATTGCGATGCTTTTAACTCCATCTATAAGGGATTCCGCCACATCAGCCACTTTTTTATTCTGCCGGATACCCAGGGTGTATATTGCGAAAATGACGGCCAGAACCATTGCTATTGTTGGATCTCCTATGAAATTGATTATGTCTAGAAAAACAGATTCTTTTTGAAAAAATTGATTTGAAACGGAAGCCACAATCATTAGGACGACGGGAAACAGTGCCGTTGCGATGCTTATCCCGAATCCCGGCATTTCTTCATCTTTCAATTCTCTTTTATCATAAAATGCTTCGAGAGGATTTGATTTGATTTTCTTCAGGGTCCTGGCAAATATTGGTCCAGCGATAAGTATTATTGGTATACAAATAATGATCCCATAAAAGATCGTAGTTCCCATATCGGCATTGAATTGTTCGACCAGTGCTGTAGGGGCAGGATGTGGAGGCAGAAGACAGTGTGTAGCTGAAAGTGCAGTGATCATAGGTAATCCTAGGTATACCACTGGTAATTTTACCCGGTATGCAATCGTGAACATCAATGGGACCAGTAACACAAATCCAACACCATAAAATAGAGGGAACACCCACGATAAAACCGGCTGTTGTTAAGGCCCAGATCACATGTTTTTTGCCAAATTTGTTGAGAAGTGTTATAGAAATCCGCTGTGCGGCTCCGCTATCTGATATCAACTTGCCGAGCATGGCCCCAAATCCAAGTATAATCGCAATAAATCCAAGCGTATTCCCCATCCCAGTTATAATAGACCCACTAATGGCAGAAAGGTCCATTCCGGTGACAATCCCCATGCAAATGGCTACAAGTATAAAAGATAAGAATGCATCGAGTTTAACAACAGTGGTTAGAAGTATAAGAAGTAAGATCCCTATTAACAGATATACAATAGGCATATGCTTATTTGTTTGATTCGTGTTTGATTTTAAATCCTTTCATCATCCATTTCCTGGCTATTATCAGACCAAAGGATGATGATATTGCAATAAATCCATAGATCAGCCACATAATTTCTGTGTTCATTTCAGATGGAGGAGCATCCGCCGGGCAGTATTTCATAAGGAACCATCCTGAATACAGTGCAGTAATGATCTTGGTCAGAAACCACGGGAATTGGCCAATACCCATATATATACCAGTCATATTTCTGGGTGCAATTTCTGCCACCCATTGTAGAAACCTTGGTTGCCACATGGCTTCACCTATGGTCATAATGATCAGATAGATCATAAGGGTGTAAATGTTTGGGCCAAAAGCCAGGATAAATGTTGGAAAGCCCATAATAAATGTTCCGACGATCATCATCTTATACGTATTCCTTCTGGCTGTAAAAGCTGTTACTATTGGCGTAAGGACAAATATCAATATTGGATTCAGGTTAACGAAAAATTCAAAATTATCACTGACAAATCCATCAAAGGCCCTACTTGTATACTGAGGAAGTGTCAACCAATTATGTGCAAATAAGGTTTGTACCGGTATAAGAATAAAGATAAAATAGAGAAAACGCATATCTCTGAGAGGGAAATTCCGGATATAGAAAGAGGCCTTCTCTTTCAAAGTCATTCCACTTAATTCATCCTCCCCATCATCAATTACGGGTGTCCCTAATGCTTTATCTTCTGCCTGGGCTTCTTCAGAAGCTTCTTTTTCAGCTTTCCTGGTTATGATTAGTGCTACCACAATCATTCCTACCACAGTAAGTATTACATACACCCAGAAAACACCTGTAATACTGAAAGCCCGTCTTAATGGAGGCGAGATCAACCCTGGCAAGAATCCACCCAGATTCATTAAGGCATAAAGCATAGCATATCCCATAGCCGAAGTTTTTGCGCTGGTAAACTTTTTAACCCCGGCATAAGCGGCTGGCTGATATATGCCATTGCCTATGATTATACCTACAATCCCCAGAATAGCTATCCAGTGGGCAGATTGCCATAAACCCGGAACACCAATTGCCGGCGAGATTGATAATAGTACTCTTCCAATAAGCATGAATGATAGTGCTATCAATATAGCTTTCCGAACGCCCAGCCAGTCGACCGTCGCTCCAAGAAATAGCATGGCCAGGGTAATCCCCGCTGTAAGAAAGCCTACCATTTGGCCGGCTTTGATATCATCCAGGCCTATAAATTCATTAAAAAAAATAGCCAATAGTCCAACCACTCCAAAATATGTCAAACCCTCCAGAACATAAGACAAATTCAGGCCGAACAGAGCCCTCGAAGTATGAAACAGATCAATAAAAGGTTGAACAAGCTCTCTGATAATCTTCCTCCACTGAAGATCTTTATTTTTTCTGCTTTCCTCTTCCATAGTATCGCATCAGACAAAAATTATACGTATTCAATTTCAATTTGTGATTCATTCGAGTTTCGGATGACTCTTGGAAAAAATTTCTCTAATCACAGCCTGAATATAGCATAATATTATTAATAATTCCCAACCGTAGCAGGAATCAAAATATCATGCATTTTGAGATAGGAGTATCATTAAATGGCAACTTTCGAATTAAAAATCATGAAATTCACAATATAATTGCATGGTTGATAACTTATCGTGAGATTTTTACGTAAATTATTTTTAATATTGCATATTCGATATAATAATATATAACTAGTTGATTTTTAGATGAGAGTATTGGGCAGGAGTTTTTTTTCTTTAGCTGTATTGGCAGTTATTTTTATAATGATCGACATTCCGGTTTACTCAGAATCAATTACAGATAATAATGATACTTTAAAGACTCAAGGAATGGATCCATTTAGATCCGGTTGATGATGGGCTTGCTGGGATAAGCCTGAACAAAGCTTATCAGCTTCTCCGTGACCGACCTTCTAAGACAATATTAGTTGCTGTTATAGATAGTGGTTTTGACTTAGACCATGAGGATTTGAAAGATAGTTATTGGACGAATGAAGATGAGATACCAAATAATGGTATCGATGATGATAATAATGGATATATCGATGATGTGCATGGGTGGAATTTTATTGGCGGTCCGGAAGAAAATGTAGTTTATGACACCTATGAATTAACGCGAGAGTATAAGCGGTTAAGATCTAAATACGGTAATAACATTAATGAATCTGACAAGGATTACGATTACTGGGTTGAGATCAGGGATGAGTTTGAGTATAAAAGAAAGAAATCTGAAGAAACCCTTCTTAAGTATTCTGAAATTATTTCAAATATTCCAAGATATTATAACCTTTTACTCAGCTATCTGGATACAGACTCTTTAACTTTCGAGGCCGTCAATGCCATTGAGTCTGAAGATACCATCATCAATCAGGCTATAGCTCAGATAGGGAAACTTCTTAAATATTTTGGAAACACAGTGAGTTATGAGACCATGGTTAGTGTTTTAACGCCAGCTGAAGAACACTACCTATATGAAGTGAATTATGGTTATAACCTGGATTATGACCCAAGGTCAATAGTAAATGATGATTACGAAAACAAGAAGGAACGATATTATGGAAATAATCAGGTAGATGATTTTTCTGGTATGATGGGAGACCATGGCACTCATGTAGCAGGCATTATTGCAGCTGACAGAGAGAATAATTTAGGGGCTCGCGGAATAGCCGATAATGTAAAAATCATTCCTCTACGTACAGTTCCAAATGGAGATGAGCGGGATAAAGATGTGGCCAATGCCATTTATTATGCAGTTAATAATGGGGCTAAAGTGATTAATATGAGTTTTGGCAAGCATTATTCGCCTGAAAGGGCCACCGTTGAAAAGGCCATTAGATATGCGCAAAAGAAAGGGGTACTAATCGTTCATGCAGCTGGTAACGACAGGGAAAATAAGGATTTAGTTGACAATTACCCCACCCGAAAATTTATTAAAGGAAAGAAAGAAGCCTGGAACGTGATTGAAGTCGGGGCAAATAGTCGTTATTTAAATGAAAATCTTATGGCTAAATTTACAAATTATGGGGAGACAAGTGTTGATCTTTTTGCGCCTGGTGTATATGTCTATTCTACGTTGCCAAATAATACCTATAAAGAAAGTAGTGGTACCAGCATGTCCGCCCCTGTCGTTTCGGGCGTAGCTGCCTTACTTTTTTCATATTTTCCAGAACTTTCTGCAAATGAGGTCAAGGAAGTGATTCTGGAATCAGTCCAAAACTATAAAGGAGAAGTTTACCTGCCCGGGACTAAAGAACTTATAGAATTCCCAACCCTTTCAGTAACAGGAGGAATAGTAAATGCCTATGAGGCCGTCAAGATCGCTCAGAATAAAATTCAATTCAGGTTAGACAAATAACATCCTTTCCCGGGATCAGGGAAAGGATGTAAGAGAAGAGAAAGTGCGGCTATTTTAACAGGGGATTACGTCTTTTAGCACATTAATTATTTGATGTTGATATCAAAGCCATCAGTTGAATCTGGTCAGCTATTTTCTGCTGGTAACAATTCTTGTCTTGAAGTATTATTTCTGCAATCTCAGGATCCGAGATATGCATAGCTTCATATAAAGGCAAAACATTTTTCATTTGCATTCGAAGATCTGTTCCGGAGTATAGGTAATCTTTTAAGTTTCCTGTAGCCAGTTTGGGAAGATTTTCGGATATCCATATAAGTTCTGCTGCGATAACTTTGCAGTTGAATTTGTTCTTTTTTATATCAATTAACAATTGAGATGCATATTCGCGGGAAAGATCATCACGCCTGAGTCGTTCTTCAATTTTAGCTAAACAATCTTCCTCAAGACCCATAACATTGTTTGCCATGATCCAATTTCCCAGATCTCTTGCAGCGAGGGTAATAATTCCATTTTGACCAAAGTACTCTGAATTGCTTTGAACATAAGCCATTAATTCAGTTGGATCATTTAGAGGATTTGACAACACATATACCTCACCCAGAATATCTGCGATTTTGTTGTTTGATATGAGAGAGTACCTGGAAACATCCTGATCAATCCGCATTGGCTGAGCATATAATATTAATCCGAGGAAATTCAAACTCATTAAAGTTAAAGGAATAAGTAATGACCAGTATTTTTTCATGGTTCTTCAAGTTGTTGGTATTTTTAATGACAATGTCTTGAAATGGTAACCCAAAATATTAAAAAAATCCCGCTTTCTAACGGGATCTAAAAACTGGCGCAAAGGTTTATAATTCAATTTAGTGCTTTGCAGGTATATTTTTATATTTAGGGTCTTATAGGTGTGCCATCTTTCATTCTAACCTGGGTCCAGTTATAATTGAATTTCTCTGGCAATGGGTATTTGGCCGCTACCTTTTCATTAACATCCACACCTAATCCTGGGGCTTCATTAATATGCATATAACCATTATCCATATATGGAGCACCAGGGAATATATCTCTTAATTTATCTGAGAAATTAACAGCTTCCTGAATGCCAAAATTCCATACTGCAAGATCAATATGTGCATTTGCAGCATGCCCTATGGGCGATACATCTCCGGGTCCATGCCAAGCGGTTCTGACATTAAACCATTCTCCAAGTCTTGCTACTTTCATAGCAGGAGTTATACCCCCTATCTGACTGATGTGGATCCTGATAAAGTCGAATAATTTTTTAGACATAGGTTCCAGCCATTCATGCGGATTATTAAATAATTCACCCATAGCAATCGGTGTAAGCGTATGTTGTCGCAATAGCTCGAAATAACCATTATTTTCAGGAGAGAAAGGATCTTCGATAAAAAACGGGCGGTATTCCTCAAGGTTTTTAATAAGCCGAATTGCATCCATAGGTTGAACACGCTCATGGATGTCATGAAGTAATTCAAGATCTTCGCCGAATTTTTCCCTTACCGTTTCAAAAATTACGGGTATCATTTTAAGATATGTCTGCTGATTCATATAATTATCGTCCGGCTTACCAAATCCCGCATCTTTAAAATCAGCCTTGTCAGCCATATGAGTAGCGCCATATCCTCCCAGTTGAATTCGTATGTGTCTGAAACCTTTCTCTTTAATTTTCTGCAACGCTATCTACTAATTCCTCAGGCGATTTTCCATTAGCATGTGAGTAGCAATCAACCGCAAACCTGCATTTGCCGCCTAGTAACTGATAAACAGGCATCCCCGCCATTTTCCCTTTTATATCCCATAATGCCTGGTCGAGGCCGCTAAGTGCATTATTCAATACCGGTCCGTTTCGCCAATATGAACTGACATAGGTTGTTTGCCAGATGTCTTCGATGTTTTCCACGCTTTTTCCGCGGCAGAAATCATCAAGGTATTTGTCAATTGCTGAAACCACAGCATGTGCTCTCTGGCGGAATGTGGCACATCCATATCCGTATAATCCCGGTTGGTCGGTTTCAACTTTGACAACGATCAATTCTATCCCATGCGGGCAGGTTACAATGGATTTGACTTTTGTGATCTTTACAGAAGGCATGCCATTTATTCCTGCACCCTCAGTTTCCTGTGATTTCGCTGGCACATTCCACAATCCCAGTGCACCAGTCGCTGTGGTGAGGCCGACTCCTTTAATTAATTCTCTTCGGTCCATAATTTTAGTTTTATTGATTTAAAAATGTTTACATCGAATACGTGTAATCAAGTTCGGAAATAAATCAAGAAAAATGAACCGCTTGGGCGGAATAATTAAAAAACAGGTTTTAAAACCTGTTTTTATTTTGCATTATATAACAGGTCTTACCGCATTTGTCAATTTTTTAGTATTACCTGAGTACTAAAATCCACCGAATTTAAGTGTCAATGAATAATTCAGTTTATCAAAAGCATCGGATGGGGTATTATATAAACTCAGATCCTGGGTGAAGCGTTTTGATATACCTACATCAATCCTGAAATAATTTGTGACATTTACTTCAGCACAAATACCTGGTTCGATATACCAGAAGACATCGTTGTCCAATAAATCCCCACTACTGTAATATTGGTCGTTTTCCCAGTCTTCTACATATCCAAGCCATCCAGCGCCAAATGATATAGGGAATGTTACATGAACCAGCTTTTTCGACCAGACAATCGGTTCAAGGAGAAGTCCACCATATCCGCCCACCAAAATTGCTTTTCTTATCTCCACTGGATCTACATCATCATATTTTGAAATGGGCAGCAATCCATTAAGATCGATGCCAAGGCCAAAAGATCTGTTTACTACCCACGCACCCCGGATACCCATCATCGCAATGGAAGTTCCGTTGAAACTTGATCCCTTGAAGAATAGGGCACCATACCCGCCTGAATGTGGATTTCCTCCTGACAATGTTTCTATTCCATTTCCCCCACTATCTCTATTATCCGGATTATCGTAAGAATTAAGTTTAGTTGCCTTTTCTGATACTTTGTCCTTGTTTAAGTTCGAACCATTAAGGGCCATCTGCTGGTTTTCTGCACTGTGCGCCGGGTTGTTCCAGCACACGATTGTAATCATTAAAATTGTAATTATTTTTGCCTTCATATTGTTTTTTTTTGAATGAAGACAATCAGAAAAGGGATTACCCTTATTGCTTTTTAAAAAAAATTAGGAGATGTTTACTTTTTAATCATATCTGGTTGATTTTTAGACTTTAATAAGATTATTTTGGATTTTTTATGTATGATTACAGGTTTATTAGACAAAAAAAAATTAATTTTGATACGGGGAGTGTTATATTCAATATTGATTAAGGGATCCATATGGGTATTTTAATACCACTTATTTTAGTTATTCTTAGTTGTGTTATTATTTGGCGTGCCAGTGATGGATTTGCCATAGCTTCGGATTTTATTGGAAGAAACCTGTCCGATGGTGTCCGTGGGGCTACCATAAATGCAATTGGAAGTTCTTTGCCTGAGCTTTTTACTTCTCTTTTCTTTTTATTTTATCTGAAAGATGTGGATGGTTTCTCCGGTGGTATTGGTACCACCGCAGGAAGTGCCATTTTCAATAGCATGATCATTCCAGCCGCAGTAATCCTGGTTGTTATTTTTATTGGGATCGCAAGGAATATTAATGTCTCAGGAAAGGTTGTTCGCAGGGATGGCTTAGCTTTAATTATTGCGGAAATTTTATTTATCATGATCATTAGCGGACAATCTATTGACTGGTGGCATGGGCTGTTTCTTATGATCATATATTTTGTTTATCTGACATACATGATATTTGCGATGGAAAGAAGGGGTCATGATGAACGGGAACAAAGAAAAAGGGAATTGACAGAAATAGAATATAGGCAGATCCCATTGTGGTCAGCAATTTTAAGTTTTGACCTGAGAAGGGTGGTATTGGGGAAAAAGAAAATAAGTACTTTGAATGCCTGGCCTTTACTGATCATCTCAACCATGGCAATTGCATTTGTTTGTTTTGTGTTGGTGTTATCTTGTGAATGGATAGGGAGTGATCAATATGAAATTCCATATTTAGGAACCTTCAATGGCCTTGATATCCCTATCATGTTTGTAGCTGTAATTCTGGCTTCCGCGGCTTCAAGTGTGCCAGATACAATTATATCTATGAATGATGCAAGGAAAGGCAATTATGACGATGCAATTTCGAATGCGCTTGGGAGCAATATCTTTGATATATGCTTTGCCCTTGGATTTCCACTTTTCCTATTTACTTTAATCCACGGACCTATTCATATGCATCAGGAAATCATTGAAATGAGTAGTGAACTCAGAATGTTGCTCCTGATTTTGACCGTCTTGGCTGTTTCGGTATATGTGTTTTCAAAAAGGATCAGACTTGTGCATGCTGTTTTCCTCCTCGGCTTATATGGGATCTTCTCAATTTATGTTATTGGAAGAGGTTTGGAAAACCCATTTACAGCTGAAATTGCGGAAGTACTTCAAAGACTGGTTGGCTACATTAACATTTTTAACTGATAATAAATTACCGGAATATTTTTTATTGAATTCACGCCATCGAAAGAACAGTTTTTTTTGGCATAGTTTCCCGTTTATCAGTAATATTGCAGTCGTTTTACAACAATCTCATCGTAAGAGAGTTGCGAAAATTCTTTGAATTCATTTTTTTGCACAATATTTTTTTGTATTAACAAACTATTACATAATTAAAATCTAATTTATATATGGAAAATTTAGTATTTATTCTGCCTCTTTTTGGGGTGTTAGCCTTAATATTTGTCTTTTGGCGATCCTCCTGGGTTTCGAAGAAAGAAGTTGGGACGGAAAAGATGGCAAAAATTTCACAACACATAGCCGTTGGTGCAATGGCATTTCTTAAAGCTGAATATAAGATTCTTTCCATTTTTGTAGTAGCGTTAGCGATCGTTTTGGGAGTAAAGGGATCTTTTGAAGCTGAATCTAGTGGATTAGTAGCATTATCCTTTATTGTTGGAGCCCTTTGTTCCGGATTAGCAGGATATATTGGTATGAAAGTAGCTACTAAAGCTAATGTAAGGACTACGAATGCTGCAAGAACTTCTCTTGGTAAAGCACTTGAAGTTGCATTTGCAGGCGGATCTGTAATGGGTTTGGGTGTTGTCGGTTTAGGCGTTCTTGGTTTGAGCAGTCTTTTCCTTCTGTATAATAATTATATAGGAGCAGATTGGGATATTGCCAAAGTTCTGAATGTGCTGGCAGGATTCTCACTTGGTGCATCTTCAATTGCATTGTTTGCCCGTGTTGGTGGAGGTATCTACACAAAAGCCGCCGATGTTGGAGCTGATCTTGTTGGTAAGGTTGAAGCGGGTATTCCGGAAGACCATCCTTTAAATCCAGCTACTATTGCTGATAATGTTGGTGATAATGTCGGTGATGTCGCCGGGATGGGAGCTGACCTGTTCGAATCGTATGTCGGATCTATCATTGGTACCATGGTCCTTGGAACAGCCTTCGTAACCCTGCCTGAGTTCAGTGATTATTTCAACGGATTAGGGGCTATCTTACTGCCTTTGACTCTTGCTGCTGTTGGTATAGTTGTATCTATAATAGGAACATTCTTTGTGAGGGTTAAAGAAGGAGGGGATCCACAATCTGCCTTAAATGTTGGTGAATTTGGTTCTTCAATCCTGATGGTGATACTTATGTATTTCATCATTAATGCTATGATGCCGGAATCATGGGTCGCTGCAAGTGGTAAAACCTATACCTCTCTGGGTGTATTTTTTGCTACACTTGCCGGTCTTGGAGCAGGTCTTGGTATTGGTAAGATCACAGAATATTATACAGCAACAGGTACCAGGCCTGTAAAAAATATTGCAAGGCAGTCCCTCACAGGTCCTGCAACAAATATCATAGCAGGATTAAGTGTAGGGATGATGTCGACAGCTATTCCAATTCTTTTAATTGCTGCAGCCATCATGATTTCTTTTTCTGTAGCCGGATTATATGGAATCGCTATAGCGGCGGTTGGAATGCTGGCAAATACTGGGATTCAGTTAGCTGTTGATGCTTACGGTCCTATCAGTGATAATGCCGGGGGAATTGCCGAAATGGCTGAATTGCCAAAAGAAGTAAGAGGAAGAACAGATAAGCTTGATGCTGTTGGGAACACTACAGCAGCAATCGGTAAAGGATTTGCAATCGGATCTGCTGCCTTGACGGCATTGGCCTTATTTTCTGCATTTATGCAACAGGCAAATATTACATCCATTAATATTTCCAGACCTTCTGTTATGGCCGGATTATTTATTGGTGGCATGCTGCCATTTGTATTCTCCTCAATGGCTATGAAGGCAGTTGGACAAGCAGCAATGGCAATGATCCAGGAAGTAAGACGGCAATTTGTATCTATTCCTGCGCTAACAGCAGCATTGGAGATTATGAAGAAGTATGATTCTAACCTGGAAGATGCAACTGAAGAAGACATGAAGATATTCCAGGCTGCAGATGGCGCCGCTGAGTATGATAAATGTGTCGCAATTTCTACAAAAGCATCTATTCAAAAGATGATCCTTCCTGGTATTATCGCGATCATAACACCGGCATTTGTCGGATTCGTCGGTGGTCCGGAAATGCTCGGCGGCCTTCTGGCTGGTGTAACAGTTACCGGTGTATTGATGGCCATATTCCAATCAAATGCTGGTGGAGCATGGGATAATGCTAAAAAAATGTTTGAAGAGGGTATTGAAATAGATGGTGAAAAGTATTACAAAGGATCTGAGCCTCACAAAGCTGCAGTGGTTGGAGATACTGTCGGTGATCCATTCAAGGATACATCCGGACCTTCATTGAACATCCTGTTAAAGCTGATGTCCGTTATTGCACTGGTTATTGCACCTTCAATTGCTATCACAACTTCAACAAATACAAGTGAAATAGAAGATAAGATGATTCTTGAAGAGCAAAGTAAAAATAAAACAGAAGCTTATAATATAGTAAGTGATCAGAGTGAAATTGTAACTGGAGATTTTAAGTAATAAATAATCAATAATAAATAGACTGTTTTATAAGATATAAGGTCTTAATTTCTAAAGCAGGTCCAGGTTTGTATTTTCTGGATGATGGCATTTTCGAATTTAGATACAACCCTATCCGGATTTTGATCTTTTTATAAGACGGTCTATTTAATTTAATGGACTTGATACTTGCTTTTATCCATAAAGTCTTAAATTTATATTACTTTTTAAATGAACTCTAATGGAGGAATCTTTATTGCTTTTATTGATTAGCGCTGCTTCAATAGGTTTTTTTCATACATTACTTGGTCCTGATCATTATTTACCTTTTATCATGTTGTCAAAATCCCGCAACTGGTCTGCTGTAAAAACCATTTTTATAACAGTATTATGTGGGATAGGGCATGTAGGAGGGTCGATTATACTTGGGCTACTTGGAGTATTTTTCGGTTGGAGTTTATACAGTCTTGAACTGTTTGAGAGTTCAAGAGGAAATGTTGCTGCATGGCTGTTAATCATATTTGGAGGAATTTATTTTGCCTGGGGTATTTTTAGGGCTTATCATAACAAGCCTCATGTTCACTGGCATAAGCATGTCGACGGAAGTGTGCATAAGCATGTTCATGTTCATTCAGGGAACCATAAGCACATTCATGAAGACGCAAAAGGGAAAAATATTACACCCTGGATATTATTTATCATTTTTGTTTTCGGACCGTGCGAACCACTTATTCCCATCCTTATATTTCCAGCCTCTGAAGGGAGTATTATTGGACTGGTCCTTGTGATAACTGCCTTTTCCCTGTCTACGATCCTGACTATGACAGGGATCGTTTATTTATCCACCTCTGGACTGAAACTGGTTCAGTTTGGAAAGATGGAACGATTCAGTCATGCCATTGCGGGTGCATTTATTTTCCTTAGTGGAATAGGGATACAATTTTTAGGCTTGTAAGTATCTTGGGATTTATTGATCACAATCTTTTAATATAGTCCTCATTGCCTGCTGTTCACTCTTTTCGATTATAGTATAATATTGTTTGATAAATTTTACTGCAGTATTCCTATGAATTTTATCCAGGGATTCGCATTCTTCAAACATTCTAATGATTTCATCTTTTTTTTCCAGGAAAGTCGCAGTTACCGTAGAAAATTCTTCTTCAGTTAGGCAAGTACCCATCCAATACCTTTGTGTTAAGGATTCAATCGGCACCCTGGGTTGAGGAATCGCGTAATTCGTATTGACAATTCCACAATAATCCAGATCATATGGGACAGGCATAGGTAAAGGTTTTCTATGATCATTACTTTTAATCAGCTTGACATTGTGCAGACTAGGTATGTGCCAATCGACATTGCTGATCAGATACTGGTACATTGCGAAAAGGTTCATCGTTGGCCTGTCGAGTTGTGCCTCAAGAAGCCCCATGTTCTCCACTTCTATTGCATTATTCCTTTCTGCCAAGTCGTCTATATCTTCAAGAATAAAAGAATAACTGGTAAATGGTTTCTTTTTTCCCTGGCTGTCGATAAAGTTAACTTTAAGATAATAAGTCTTCAAACTTATATCTGTTATCTTTTCATAGATCTTATAGGATAAATACTCTTTTATTACAAATTGCTCATGATTAGCGGCGACCTTACAGGTAGATACCAATTTCACTTTTCCAAATGAATCAAAAAGGTCGACCTGATAATCTTCGTCATCAAAATCAATTCGTATTGGAGGCAAATAACAGATCCTTTTTCTTACATATCCTCTGGCTCTGATCTTAACATTTTTATGTACAGAATCCCCGGCACTTGTTTTGTAGGCTATTTTAGCGTCCATATACTCTTCTGCATCCTTGTTTTTGATGAAGCCTTTAATGTCGAAAATGAGATCAATTTCGAAAGGATTATTTATGTTAAAAAGTTCAGAATATGATTTTCCTGAATCTCCTTCAGATTGAGCAAATGCATTTAAACTTAAAACAATACAACAAAGTACAAGTAAGAATTTCCATTGCCGGGTAGTGATCTTTCGCATAGTATAAATTTTTGTTTAGAAAATGGCTCGATAATTTATTAAAAATAAAATCATAAACAAATGTATCGGTTCAATTTTATTTACAAACATTATGTATGTGGCCTTATTTGATATAAAATCAAATTTAAGTTCATAACAAGATTATTGGATTATGAAAGGTTGTGTATAATAAAAACAATGAATTCAAAAGGATTAAAAGTGGTATTTGAAATTTACAATACATGGCCCGAAAGAATAGACGCTTTAACATATTAATAGAGGTTGTCACAATATGTGCTATAATTTTTTAATTTGATAAATAAAATTTAAGACTAATGATCATATTTAGATATTAAATATGTTATTTTTGTAACATAATAATTTAAGTAAAAATGGGCGCAGATGACAAGGTTTACCGGCTATTAAATTATAAGAACCTTCTGAACAGGCTTAAGTCTATAGGTTTTGTTAAAGTGTTTTCAGATAATCTTGCAGACACGCTGGATATATCACCATCACTAGTACGTAAGGATTTCAGAGAATTCGGCATCAGGGGAGCTCAAAAAGGCGGATATACCATTGAAACAGTACTTATTAAGATCAACGAGGTTCTTGGTATTGATAAGAAACATAAGATCATTATTGTGGGAACGGGTAGGATTGGGCAAGCATTGATGCACTTCCCAGGATTTAAAAAGGAAGGAATCATTGTAACGGCTGGCTTCGATACAGATCCTGAAAAGATTGAAGGACAGGCAGACATTCCGATCTACCACATCAAGGAAATGACTGAATTTCTTAAAAAAAACAACATAAAGCTTGCCATTTTAGCGGTACCTGAGAATGCTGCCATGGGTTGCCTTGATATGTTGGAAGCTGGTGGGATCAAAGGAATCCTGAACTTTACTTCTATGAATTTAAAAAGCCTCAATGTAGCAATAAACAATGTGAATATCGGGAATGAGATTGAAAACCTCATATTCACTATATCTAAAAAATGATATCTGTAAAAGATTTGTTAACCTAAAGTTATTTTTATGAAAAAGGATGTCAAGTCCATAATTGCGAAGTATAATAATGATGAAACCCGGTTAATGGATATCCTGATCGATACTCAGGATGCTTTAGGGTATATACCACCTGAAGCTATTGATATCATATCAGCAGACCTTAATCTTTCGCATGTTGATGTGGAACAAACCATTTCGTTTTACCATTTCTTTTCCATGACCCCCTTAGGTAAATACAATATTTATCTGAACAATAGTGCTGTAGCTAATATGATGGGTTGTGGGGCCGTTGCCAGGGTATTTGAAGAGGA
Organism: uncultured Cytophagales bacterium; assembly: GCA_963820995.1. Classification (GTDB taxonomy): domain Bacteria; phylum Bacteroidota; class Bacteroidia; order Cytophagales; family Cyclobacteriaceae; genus JAGTVG01. The sequence goes on from CAWGCL010000004.1 coordinate 815,601, forward strand.
AGCCGGATGTAAGTTTGGTGAAGTCTCCAAGGATGGTCAGGTCGGTTTATTTTATACCTCATGTATAGGTATGAACGACCAGGAACCAGCAGCCATCATTAATGGAATGGTTTTTACTCGCCTAACTAAATTCAGGGCCCGTGAGATCATTCAAGACATTAAAGAAGGAAGAGATGTAGAAGAAATGTATGTTGCAAGTTATGGTGATGGTGCGAACAGCAATCCGTTAATCAAATCCGTTGTAAGTAACAATATCAGGAAGATGGGACCTATATTGTCACCTGTAACCGAATATGGTAGTGCCTTAAAAAAAATACTTAAAATGTCACCGGAAGAGGTTATCGACGAGGTGAAATTGTCGAATATCCGGGGCAGGGGCGGTGCAGGATTCCCAACGGGTCTTAAGTGGGAGTTTTGCAGGAAAGCACCCGGAGACAGGAAATATATATTTTGTAATGCAGATGAAGGCGAACCAGGTACCTTTAAAGACCGTGTTCTTATTACAGAAAGGCCTAAAAGGTTATTGGAAGGTATGGCCATTGCAGGATACGCTGTTGGGGCTGAAGAGGGAATAATATATTTAAGATATGAATACAAATACCTTAAGGAATACCTTGAAAGTGTGTTAAAGGAAGCCAGGGATAATAATTTTTTAGGCAAGGATATTTGCAAGAAAAAAGGATTCAATTTTGACGTCAGAATTCAATTTGGAGCAGGAGCATATGTATGCGGGGAAGAGTCGGCACTTATTGAATCAGCAGAGGGAAAACGTGGGGAACCACGTGACCGCCCCCCTTTCCCTGTTGAAAAAGGGTATTTGAACCAACCCACAATAGTTAATAATGTAGAGACGCTATCAGCTGTAACTCAGATCATAAATAATGGAGGTGAGTGGTATCGTTCATTTGGAACTCATGAGTCGACCGGCACTAAAGTCTTGAGTGTTTCCGGGGATTGTCTTCACGCTGGAATATATGAAGTAGAATGGGGTTTCAGCGTAAATGATATACTTGACCTCGTTGGTACCATGGGAGAAGTTCAGGCTGTTCAGGTAGGTGGTCCGTCAGGCCGATGTATCGCTCCTTATGATTTTAACAGGATACTAGGCTATGAGGACCTTGCCACTGGTGGATCATTGATCATCATAGGCAAGCAGCGAGATCTCCTGAAAGACGTTGTCCTGAACTTTATGGACTTCTTTGTTGAAGAATCCTGCGGATCATGTACTCCTTGCCGATCACTGAGTGTGATCTACAGGGATAAACTAAAAAAGATACTCAGTGGCAGGGGTGTACAAAAGGACCTTGATGATTTGTATGCATGGCGTCATATTATGAAAGGAAACCGATGTGGCTTAGGCCAAACGGCTTTAAATCCGATTCTTACTACTCTGAGGAATTTTCCGGAACTTTATGAAGCAAGGATCCAGAAGAATAAGACATTCGATGAAGGATTCGATATCCATGCAGCTTTAAAGGATTCATTTGAAATAACAGGCAGAAAATCATTTTAACTTGTTAAACTGGAATTAAATATGTCGAAAGTATTAAACTTTACAATTGACGGTGTAATTTGTATGGCAGAAAAAGGCCAGACTATACTGGATGCAGCTACTGCAAACAAAAAATACATTCCAACATTATGTAATCTTCCGGGATTAAAACCCAGAGGTTCATGCCGGGTATGTAATGTTAAAGTAAATGGAAAATTAATGACCGCCTGCACCACGCCGGTAGCTGAAGGAATGGAAATCGAAAACAATACGGAGGATATCATCGATATTCGAAAATCGATCATTGAATTGTTGCTGGTTGAAGGGAATCATTATTGCCCATATTGTGAGAAAAGTGGTAATTGCGATCTACAGGCGCTCGCTTATAAGTACAATATTCCAGCACCTCGATTTCCATATCAATTTCCTGACAGGGATATAGAAGGCTCTAATAGTAAATTAATAAAGGATCATAATCGATGTATTCTTTGTAAGCGGTGCATCCGCGGAATTAAGGATGAGGAAGGCAGAAGTATCTTTGCCTTTAAGCGAAGAGGGCATAAGGTTGTAATAAATATTGACACTAAGTTATCCGAAAATATGACTGACGAAATGGCCCTGGAAGCTATGGATATTTGTCCTGTGGGTGCCATATTAAAAAAGGAAATTGGATTTATTGTTCCAATTGGGGAAAGAAAATATGATAAAGATCCTATAGGATCAGATATTGAGGAAATTAAAGCAACTACAATTTAAATCAGGGATATATGAGCAAGCCTATAATAGCGACTACTTCATTGGCCGGGTGTTTTGGATGCCACATGTCACTTCTAGATATCGATGAAAGGATACTCGAACTGGCTGAACTTGTTGAATTCAACAAATCACCTATCAATGATATTAAAAAATTTACTAAAAAATGTGATGTAGGATTGATTGAAGGGGGAGTTTGTAATAGTGAAAACATTCATGTTCTTAAAGATTTCAGAGAAAATTGTAAAATTCTAATCTCTGTTGGTGAGTGTGCCATTATGGGCGGATTACCAGCATTAAGAAATAATATTCCATTGCGGGAATGTCTTGAAGAAGCATATCTGGATGGACCAAGTGTTGAGAATAACGAAGAACGTATCATACCGAATGACGAGGAATTGCCTCTAATTTTAGATAAGGTATACCCATGTCATGAAGTTGTAAAAATTGATTTCTACCTTCCGGGTTGCCCTCCTTGCGCTGATATGATCTACGAGGCGTTGGTTGCACTTATTACCGGTAAGGATTTAAAGGTTCCTTACGAAGCATTTAAATACGACTAAAACACTTATCATGGGACAGAAATTAACCATAGAACCCGTAACTCGTGTTGAAGGACACGGAAAAGTTACCATACATCTTGACGATGAAAACAATGTTGTCCAAACCAGATTACATATTGTTGAATTCAGAGGATTTGAAAGATTTATCCAGGGGAGGCCCTACTGGGAAGCCCCGGTACTGGTACAGAGATTATGTGGCATTTGCCCGGTGAGTCATCATCTGGCTGCTGCCAAAGCATTGGATGTAATTGTTGGAGTTGGACCAGATAATTTGTCACCTACTGCGGAGAAAATGAGGAGACTGATGCATTATGGTCAATTTTTCCAGTCGCACTCCCTGCATTTCTTTCACCTTGCATCTCCGGATCTGCTGTTCGGTATTTATGCAGAACCAAGCAAGAGAAACGTGCTTGAAGTAGCAAAAGATTTTAGAGACCTTGCTGTCCAGGGAGTAATGATGAGAAAATTTGGCCAGGAGATCATTCAGGCTACAGCAGGGAAAAAGATCCATGGCACAGGCGCTATACCCGGAGGTATCAATAAACGTCTTTCCATTGAAGAAAAAATGAAATTCCTTATAGGTAAGGATCCTTTAAACGTCGATCAAATGATTGCCTGGGCCCAGGGAGCGCTTGAACTGTTCAAAGATTATCATAGAAACAATAAAGACTTCATTGATAATTTTGCAAAATTTCCTTCCAGTCATCTCAGCCTGGTCCGGAAGGATGGGGCACTGGACATATATCATGGGGTTATCCGGGCGGTCGATACGGATGGCAACAAGATCCTGCATGATGTGGATTATCAGGATTATCTGGATTATATAGCAGAAGAAGTCAAATCCTGGAGCTATATGAAGTTCCCTTACCTTCGTTCACTGGGGAATAAAGATGGTTGGTATACCGTAGGGCCTTTGGCAAGGTTGAATACATGCGACTTTATACCAAGCCCTTTAGCACAAAAAGAGTTTGAGATCTTTAAGGCCTATACCAATGGGAAACCTAATAATATGTCAATGCACATGCATTGGGCAAGGTTAATCGAGACCCTTCATGCTATTGAAATGATCAAGGAATTGCTCAATGATCCGGATATTCTTGAAGGAGAATTGGTAAGAAAAGGCAATAAAACCATAGAAGGTGTAGGATTAATTGAAGCACCACGGGGAACCTTGTTCCACCATTACCGGATAAACAAACACGATCAGATAGAAATGGCCAATCTAATTGTTTCCACCACCAATAATAATACCCCTATGAATATGGCGGTGGAGCTGGTGGCAAAATCTCAAATGAATGGGCAGGAAAAAATCACAGAAGGAATGATGAATGCAGTTGAAACAGCCATACGTGCTTATGATCCATGCCTGAGCTGTGCAACACATGCACTTGGGAAAATGCCTTTGGAGATTACTTTGTATAATTCAGATGAAGAAGTAATTGATGTTCTAAGATCTGAATAGATGGTCAAAAAGTTAGACATATTGTTATATGGATATGGTAATCCCGGCAGGAAGGATGATGGTTTGGGACCGATTTTAGTAGATTTGGTTGAAAAATGGATAATTAAGAATGAGATTAAAAACATATCTATTGATTCCAATTACCAACTCAATATTGAGGACGCCTATACTATCCGGGATTATGATATCGTTATTTTCATTGATGCTTCGATTGAAGAAATAGATGATTTTATATTTACACGGGTTGAACCATCTGATAAGGTAAATTATACCATGCATTCGGCATCTCCATCTTTTGTCTTGAACCTTTGCAATAAAATATACAATTATACACCTGAGACATATCTGTTGCATATCAAAGGATATGAGTTTCAACTTCAGGAAGGGCTGTCAGAAAAGGCACAGAGAAATCTGGAATCCGCATATGAATTAATAAAGGGCCTCTTGGTTAAGCCGGATCAATTGGTTGAAAACCTTAGTGCCCGATTGCCGGATTGATTTAACGAAATTCTGTTAATATTGATTATAAAGAGGTGCTTGATATTCCATAATTCAATCAACCTAGAGATGATAAAATAAAAATTTCTGCCTAATATTTAGGTTTCTTTTCTCCTCCTTATAAATGTGTTGAAATATATGAGAATACCGGTTGTCAGTACGATCGAGAAAACCAAAAGCAAGCGAAAGGGTAGAAGATAGCCCTCGAAAATCCCAATTGCATAGAACAACAAAGTAAATTCAATCGCTGCAAGACCTATAATGTAAAAATACGTCCCCAAAGTAAAAGATCTGTTATCTTCCTCATATATCAATTTATTCCACAATGCTATCAGAAAAGTTGATACAAATCCCAGCAGTACAAAATGCAGATATGCTATAACGATATTTTTACTGTGTAAAGCCCAGTCTGCAATTGAAGGGATGGAGGAAAAAAACTGCAAATACAGTTTTGTCTCAAATGCCATCAAAGAGATCAGAAGCAGGGCGTTCGTAAAAGGTCGAGATGCTGGGAGTATTAGTTTATAGTTTTTTAATAACAGGATCAAAAGGTATATGAAAGGTATTATCTGAAGTAAAGCCCCAAATCCACCAAGATAATAGACCCAGGCAGGAGGGCGGATCCCAAGGGTAGATAAAAGATAGGTTAGTACAATAGACAAATTGATAATATACAACCAGATTCTTGATATTTTAATTGTGCCCAGGGAAAGAAAGATAATTCCAAAAATTGCCAATGAAAACCAGCCATTATATTGAAAGTGCAAGTAAAAATACACGGAAAATTCATACCAGAATGTATCTCTGTATCCAAGGGTAATAATTGGTCCAAGAGCTAAGGGCCCTAGTCCCGAAATAACCATAAAAACAAAAGCTGATCTGAGAAGCTGTATCCCAAAGGAATTATGGCTTTTGAAAACTTTGTTATATAATATGAAAGCATAAATACCTAAAACCATGTGAAAGGCAGAGAAAAAGATAGAAACCGCCCCGTAACCCTGAATCGGAAAAGAGATTAACATACCAATATTAGCAATTACAGTAAGCCATATCAGAAAAATGAAGTTCTTATGAGGGAAATTTTCTTCATTCCTGAAAAAGTAGTTTATAAGAGCAATTAAACCCAAAAATACCCAGCCCAGGAAGGTAATGTGAGAATGTGCGTGAAGCCAGTTTTTATGAAGGAAACCTGGAATGGGGTTCAAATAATGCCATCTGAGCATTAACCCTATGATGCCGGCAATAAGCAAACTTCCTATTCCCAGTTTGAAAGCAAGCTTTGAAGATCTAAGATTATCCAAGAATATTTTTATTCAGGGGGTGAAAATAACTTCTGATCTCTGTTTTATTTTATTTCTGGTTTGATCATTACCAAAAGCATTTTAAAATCTGTTGTTGCATTCAATGCATGCGGTATGTCTGCAGGCATTATGATCATTTCACCTGCCTTTAAAGTATGCGGTTTTTTATCTATAAGGATTTCTGCGACTCCTTCAAGAATACTTGCAAATGCATCGAAAGGGGCAGTGTGCTCACTTAATCCTTCACCTTTCGAGAATGCGAATAGTGTAATGCTTCCTCCTTTGTTCTTGATAACCTGCTTGCTGGCCACTCCTCCGTCAACATAATCAATACCTTTTACCAATGTTGATTTCACTCCTTTTTCAAAATGCATAATATCTTGTTTAAATTGTTAAATCAGATTCTTTTTTAATCTGAACTTTTTAAAGTGTTAACCAAATTAGGAAGAAATTAAAGACTTCGATAAAAAAAATTCCAAAAATCTCAATTAATTTTACAGCTTGCAATTTATCTTAAGTGATCAAGTATAATGATATGCAGTATATAACATAAAGCATAAACGATAATTCATCAATTTGTTTTTATTTTGGGAGAATGAAAAAATATTCTAAGCATCAGCTCGCCTTAAGAAATGGACAGGATAAGAAGGAGATATGGTGTGCATATAAAGGAGTTATTTACGATCTAACTGATTCTAATCGCTGGGATAATGGGAGACACTATGAACATTGGTCAGGTCAGGACCTTACAAAGGAACTGAAGGATGCCCCCCATCAGGATTGGGTTTTTAACAAATTTAAAAAAGTGGGTTATTTATTGAAGGAAAATGCATGAGATAGAACCGTACTACCGCTGGATGAGTTTATATGATTCATCAAAAGACGAACGTTCTCCTTTTTATGGAAAAGAGTATAATTATGATCAATACAGTGATGTCATTTATAATTATTACATTGATCCCGCCTGGGATTATATAGGAACCGAAACCCTTTATTTGAAAATCCTGTATGTTTCATATGAAATGAAGTTCTGTATTATTGAGTTTATTGGGGAATGGAACGATGCGATAAACAATGACATTATGTTCCTGAAAAGAAATGTGATAGACCATTTGAGTTCTTTTGGAATAAATAAATTCATATTGATTGGTGAGCATGTATATAATTTCCATGGTTCCGACGATTGCTATTATGAAGAATGGTTTGAGGATATTGAAGATGGATGGATAGCTGCTCTTAATTTTCGTGACCATGTCCTTGATGAATGGAAAAAATATAACCTGGATTTTTATATCAATTACGGAGGCACTCTGCAATTCGACAATTGGAGAACCTTAAACCCGCTAGTACTTTTTAACAGGGTATCCGGCTTTATTGAAAGAAGGTTGGAAGGATCCCGATAGGCTATTTTATCAAACCCCTTTCTTGCAACAATACCTTGTTGGTCTACGTATTTTCCTGACTTGCCATTAATTTATTAAACGTTGAAAATATGTTTTTAAACAAAATAGATGCTGGCCAGTTATAAAAAGTGTTTTTAGTAAAATTTCTTTAACCAAAATTACATTATGAAAAAGTTTACTCTAATTCTAATTGTCTTATTTATGGCTATTACAGCATATAGCCAGGTAGAATTGAAGCCTGCCATTGGCATCAATGTTTCAAATGTATCCAAGGACCCTGATACCGGGAATGCAAAGGGACAGGTTGGATATCAGGTAGGGGCCAGTGTGCTCATTGGTGAAAAATTCTATGTTGATCCCGGTATTTTTTTTGTTAAAAAAAGCACTCAATTTGTTGAGGAAGGGACTTCTCCTCAAGAACTTAAATTGAATATGTCTGGGATAAGAATTCCTGTGGCGGTAGGTTATCATCTCCTCGGCAATGAAGAAAGCCTCGCTGCTCTTCGAATCCTGGGGGGAGGTTCCGCCTTTTTTATGACTAGTGTGGATGCAGAAGGCGCGAATAAAGAAGACTTTAAAAGCCCAAGCTGGGGATTGTTTGCAGGTGCCGGTCTCGATATCTGGATCTTATTTCTGGATGTCAAGTATGAATGGTCATTGACAGATGTGTCGAGTGTCACTGATTTTGATATTGGAAAATACCGATCCTTTTACTCCAATTTAGGTGTAAGAATTAAATTTTAATTAAAGTTACAGGAGAAAGAGATTCCATCCTGAGTCTTTTATTTTAAATTCACTCAGTAATGAAGTATTTTCCGGATAATTAACTCTTTGTGGAATTTTCATTACTGGGCGAATTACTTTACACCATAAACCAGGCCTTCTCAGCTAATTCTCAATTATTCTATGGTAATTTTTTAACCTGAGCGATTTCAGAGATAAGAAACTTCCTGCCCGTTTTACTTTCCCTGCATAAAGACCTGGTTCTTCTTTTTTTGATTTTAGTATAAACGCGGCCATCAAGACTAAACGATGCCCCCTCACTGAGTTGTTCAAGGTATAAACTCTCGTCTAGGAATGTGACGGTCATATTGTCTGAGAAGTTTTGATAGTGCCGGATCACTCTGGCTGGATGCCTTGGGATTCTTCATATGCTTTTTCAGACGCTCCAGAATATCAGGAGGAAATATATCTTCATTTAAAACCGGTCCCATCAGTTCCTGAAATATATTTTTCCAGGCGATACCATGAGGAGGTCTGTTATTCTGATATTTTCTGTACTGTACCAGGTGGGCCACCTCGTGGAAAAAGGTAATCAAAAAGGCATAGATATTAAGATTTCCGTTAACTGTTATTTCATGATTTCCGGTCTTCTGGTTGTATCGATAATCACCGATCTTAGAAGTTCTTTGCCTGGTCACTTTAAAACTGAAGGGGTAAGATACCCATGTATCAACGCAATAATTAGCAGACTTTTCTGGCACATACTTTCGGATCATTTCCCGGAATTTTTCTGTCATATTATGCTATTTATTCCTGAAAACCACTTTGATCGGTACACCGGAAAAACCGAAGTTGGCCCTAATGGTATTGATCAAGAACCTTTCATAAGGTGCTTTAATATATTTGGGATGATTGGTGAAGAATGCAAAAGTTGGCGATTGTGTTGGTAATTGGGTAATGTACTTGACCTTAATATACTTCCCTTTAAAGGCTGGAGGGGGTGTTCTTTCAATTACAGGTAGCATTACCTTATTCAATTCGGATGTAGATACTTTCCGTTTTCCTGTTATCGTATACCTCGAGTGCACTTTCAATGACTTTAAAGATCCTCTGTTTTTTTAATACTGATATGAAAAGGACAGGTATATAATTTAGCGGTCCCAACTTTTCTTCAATTGTTGATGTGAATTTTTCAGCAGTCCTGGTGTCTTTTTCAATAAGATCCCACTTGTTAATCAGCAACAAAACACCCTTCTTATATTTGTTGGCCAATCCAATCAGGTTAATATCCTGGCTTTCAAGGCCCTGGGTGGCGTCAACCATGATCATGCATACATCACTTTCCTGCAGGGCTTTTATAGATCTCATAACACTATAAAACTCTATATTTTCAGTCACTTTAGCTTTTTTTCGCACCCCCGCTGTATCAATCAGTAGAAGATCTTTCCCGAATAATTTGTATCGGGTATTAATAGAATCTCTCGTGGTTCCGGCAATTTCAGTAACGATTGACCTTTCTTCTCCGATCAAAGCGTTTAACAATGATGATTTCCCTACATTAGGTCTGCCGATTATTGATATTTTAGGTAGATCGTCCCTGGTTTCAGTATTTTGTTGATCCTTAAAACTCGATACAAGATCATCCAGAAGTTCACCTGTACCGGAACCATTTGTTGAAGAAATGGGATACATGATTTCGTAGCCCAGTTCATAAAACTCATTCGCTGCTAATCTGAGGTTGTTGTTATCTGCTTTGTTGGGCGTCAGAAACACTGGTTTACCCACTGACCTGATAACACTAGAGAAATCTTTATCAAGATCTGTGAGTCCATCTTTACAGTCAACCAGAAAAATGATGAAATCGGCTTCCTGCATGGCTAATTCGACCTGTTCACGTATGGCGGATTCAAAAATATCCTCAGAGTCAGTAACATATCCTCCTGTGTCTATTACTGTAAAGGATCGCCCATTCCATTCACCTATCCCGTAATGCCGGTCTCGTGTTACACCACTTTCATCATCCATAATGGCTTGTTTTTCTTCTACGAGCCGGTTAAAGAATGTTGATTTGCCAACATTCGGGCGACCTACAATTGCAACCGTATAGGGCATAATATATTATTTGGATATGTTGATCTTCGAATTAGTATGTTGAAAGACAATAATCTATACAATTTCTTTCAATAAATTCTGCATTGAGACTCTATTCCCAATTTCTTCTTTTAAGGTATCCGTTTTAACCCGCACCTGCCCCATACTGTCCCTATCTCTGATTGTGACCGTGTCATCTTCAAGGGTTTGATGGTCAATTGCAATACAGTAGGGTGTTCCTATCAGGTCCTGACGGGTATATCGTTTCCCAATTGATTGTGTTTCCTCGTATATCAGGTTGTAGTCGAACCTCAGGTCATTATATATCTTTTTAGCAACCTCTGGTAGGCCATCTTTTTTGACCAGTGGAAATATGGCCGCTTTTACAGGGGCAAGACCGGGATGGATCTTAAGGTAAGTTCTGGTCTTTTTATCATCTCCCTCACCTACTTCTTCCTCTCTGAAAGAATTGCTTAATACCATGAAAAACAGTCTGTCTGCCCCGGCAGATGTTTCAATCACATATGGGACATAAGATTTGTTAATCTCATTGTCAAAATACTGCATCTTCTTTCTTGACAATTCCTGATGATTACCGAGGTCAAAATCAGTTCTGCTATGGATTCCTTCTACTTCTTTAAAGCCAAATGGAAATTCATATTCTATATCTACAGCTGCATTGGCATAATGTGCAAGTTTATCATGATCGTGAAATCTAAGTTTGTTATCAGGAATTCCCATGGCCTTATGCCAGTTTAATCTGATCTCTTTCCAGTGTTCATACCATTTCATCTCCTCTCCCGGTCGGATGAAATACTGCATTTCCATTTGTTCGAACTCCCGCATTCTGAATATAAACTGCCTGGCTACAATTTCATTCCGGAAGGCTTTTCCAATTTGGGCTATCCCAAAGGGGATCTTCATCCTTGCAGTTTTCTGTACATTAAGGAAGTTAACAAAAATACCCTGGGCGGTTTCTGGCCTAAGAAAAATGGCATTTGCATCATCAGCTACAGATCCAATCTGGGTAGAAAACATCAGATTGAATTGCCGGACACTTGTCCAATTTGCCGTATTTGACACCGGGCAACGAATATCCTCATTAACTATCAGATCATGAACGCCTTTGAGATCTTCTTTTTCAAGAAGTCGGGACATCTCCTGAATAAGGGCTTTAGCTTTCCCGGGTTCTCCATTTGATTCATACTCCGCTGCCTTGTCTTCCAGTAATACATCAGCCCGATATCGTTTTTTTGAATCCTTGTTATCAACCATAGGATCATTGAAACTGTCTATATGTCCGGAGGCTTTCCAGGTTAATGGATGCATAAAAATGGCAGCATCTATTCCTACAATATTATGGTGCAGTTTGACCATTGACTGCCACCACAGGTTTTTGATATTATTTTTTAATTCGACGCCATATGGGCCGTAATCATAAACAGCCTGAAGCCCATCATAAATCTCGCTGGATTGATATACAAATCCGTATTCTTTTGCGTGGGCGATTACATTTTTCAGCTGAATGTTATCTTCTGGTCTTGTGATATTATCTGTCATAGCCGCAAAGATATAATAAGAATTATGAATAATGAATTATGTAATAAGATTGTGGATGTTGCAAATTTTAAAACGGGAACTGAATAAATACTATTAGCGGCCGAAACGAAGGGATACATTATCCAGGCTTTCGATAGAACCAACAAAAGTGACAATATCGTTCCTTCTTAATCGGGTATAACCATGAGATATGATCATTTGGCCTCCCCGTTTTACAGATAGAACAATCACATCTGATGGTAGTCGCAGGTTTCGAAGATATACCCCATGAAGATTTGGGTTTAAAACTTCCACATCCCTGGTATCCTGATCTTTCTGCATGCCAAGTAGTAAGGATGTCGCTTGAGGGGATCTTACGAAATGATCAAGGAGGCTGACCATAGCTGTTGCAGGCTCGACAATCAGCGCCCCCAATTTATGAAATTTTTCAAAGTTCTCTCTGTTATTGAGCCTGACCACCATTACATTCGTGCCATAATATTGGTAGGCTAGTTCACAAATCTGGAGGTTTTCCTCATCAGTTAGCATCATCACAAATACTTCCGTTTTATCTGCTTTGATGTCGTTCAGTCTTTCAATATTAAGCTTATCGAAATAAATCACCTCAATACCATCGATCTTTGATTTTTTCTTCGCTGGGTTTAATGTTACAATTCTGGTTTTCCAGCCATTTCTTGATAGTTGATGACCTAAAGCAATTGATTGGTTTTCCAAACCAAATATCAGCACATCGCGTATCCCGTCATATTCATACAGGTTCCCTCTGCTTCTGTCTTCACCCACGTATCTCAGGGCATACTTAAACAAGGGCGGGCCGATAAACTGGTTCACTACAATCACTGCAATAACAACTGTGGCAAATTCAGGGCCCCAGGCTGGGAACTCAGTAGCAATTATAGTTGAAAGACCTAGAGCTACACCGGCTTGTGTTACATATGGCATCCATCCTACTTTATTAAATTTAGGAGGATCCTTGGCCAGTATGCCTCCTCCATATGCACCGATTACTATGGTTCCAAGTCTAATAAGGAAAAATAGCAAAGTTACCACCCACGCACCTATGAGTACATCAAGCTGCATAGATGCCCCGGTCAAGGTAAAGAAAGCTACATATATGACAGGTCCTATATCATTAATAATTCTTATAAATTCAGCCCGGTTCCGGGTATAATTTGTGACAATAAAACTGGCCAGAATACAGATCAGCAATGGCTCCAGAAATATTTCATGATTTATCAGATCAAAAGAAATATGCCTTATAAAATAGGAGAACTGATAAACTCCAAAACTTGATAATAATAGGAGGAATGTTTTATAACGTTTCTCTACCTTCAGTTTAAGTATCAGCGATAACAAATAATGTAGTAAAAATCCAAGGCCAGCAGATAATATCAGTTCAATCAGAATGAGAAAAACAGCGAAAACATTGAATTCTTCACCTTGGATCAATGTTTCTGATATATTCAATGTCACACCAAATAAGATGATCACAATAAAGTCTTTGATCACCGTAACTCCAAGTACTGTTTGTGTAAAAGGGCCTTTCGCCCTTAATTCATTGATGATAGCAATTGCTGACGCCGGGGATCGTGCTACAAAAACGGCTCCTGTCAGGAAAGAAATAGATATTTTCTCTATAACGCTAAGGTCTTTCATATAAGGAACCAGGTCAGAAATAAGAAAAATCACAACCCCGCTTAAAAGAAAAGTTGACAGGATCTGCCCCAAAGTAATCCACTTAATGCTGTTAAACCGGCTTCTAAGTTCATTGAGGTATAGTTCAGCACCTGCCGCAAATGCAATGAAAGAAAGCGCTATATCATTTATGAAAGAAAGCTTTGGAATTGATTCATGCGGTATAAGGTTGATCAAATAGGGCCCGGACAGAATTCCTATAAAAAGCAATCCGGATATGATCGGCAGATGGATTCTCTGGAAAAGTTTCGATATATGGCTCGAAGCCACGGCAACGATTCCAAATCCCACTATTAATAGAAGGGTGTTCATGTTATTTTGAAGAAAATCCAACGGAATGATAATTGTTTAGATAACAAGAATATGAATAAAAAAGGAAATAAAAAAAATGTTTTTATATATGCAGGATATTATATAACTATTCCTTTCTCCAGCTGGCCTTTAGTAGAAATTTCTTAAAGTCTTCATAATCGCTTTTCATCATTACAGATTCTTTCTTTTTATTCAAGACGCTCTTAAGCCCATGGGGAAAGGCAATTTCATAATCAAGAAACTTATTTATTTCATTGCTGAATTTTGCCGGATGTGCGGTAGAAACAAAAACGCCTGTAAATTCATTTTCCCTGCCAAGCATATAATCATGAAGTCCGAGGTATCCTATAGCAGAATGAGGACACATCAGGTAATGGGTTTCGTTAAAAACATTTATAATGGCTTTTTTAGTAATATGATCTGAATATGCCGAACCATAAATATCCTTGACCACATTTTCGTATTTATTTCCATACAATTCAAGAATTCTGGGGAAATTACTCGGATTTCCCACATCCATAGCGTTGGATATGGTTTTAAGCGAAGGTCTGGGTTCAAATTTGCCAGTATCCAGGTATTGCGGGACAATATTATTCGAATTCGTGGCAGCGATGAAATGATGTATGGGGACACCCATTTTTTTTGCCAGCAGGGCTCCGCACATATTCCCGAAATTCCCACTTGGAATAGAGAATATTACAGGTTTTTTGTATTGGCTTAACTGAGCATATGCATATATGTAATAAAAAGACTGGGGCAATAACCTGGCAAAATTAATAGAGTTTGCAGAGGTCAAATGCATAATATCATTCAGGTCTTCATCAAGAAATGCCTGCTTGACCAACATCTGGCAGTCATCAAAAGTTCCATCTATTTCTAGTGCTGTTACATTTCCTCCTATTGTCGTGATCTGCTTTTCCTGTAATTTGCTAACCTTTCCTCCTGGGTAAAGCAGGACTACATATATTCCGGGCATCTTATAAAAACCCTGTGCAACTGCGCTGCCCGTATCACCCGAAGTCGCAACCAGGATAACTGTTTCATTTGATTCTTTTCGAACAAAATGTGATAATAACCTGGCCATAAACCTTGCGCCAAAATCTTTAAAGGCATAAGTAGGGCCGTGATATAATTCAAGGGAAAATATATTTTCCTTTAGTTTATATAAAGTGGCATCAAAATCGATAGCATTATAGACGATCTTTTTCAGCCATTTTTCATCGATGTCATCTAAAAGCCATAACTTACTGATCTCAAAGGCCAGTTCCTGGAAATTCAACTGGGGAAGTTCATTTAAGAGGTCCTCAGGAATCTTTGGAATAGATAATGGCATATATAATCCATTATCCGGCGGCATGCCATGAAGTACTGCTTCCTGAAAACTAACTTGGGGGGAACTATGGTTTGTACTATAGAAATTCATGTTTATTCGAGCACTATTGGGCCCTTATTGTTTACCTTAGAAACGTAAATATCGCTTTCTATACCGATTTTTTTAAATTCTTCATTCATTTTTTGTGCCGCTACTTCAGCGATATGCATCCCCTTACTCAATGCAAAAACTGATGGCCCGGATCCTGAGATGCCACAACCCAGGACTCCTGAATCTAGGGCAGCAGCTTTAACAGCATCATAACCGGGAATTAAAATTGAGCGGATGGGTTCAATAATGTGGTCTTCCATGGATCTGCCAATCAGCTCATAATCAGAAGTATACAAGCCTGAAATCAGCCCACCAACATTCCCCCATTGCTTAATTGCATTTTTCAATTGTATCTGTTTTTTTAAAATATCCCTTGCATCCTTGGTTTTGATTTCAATCTGGGGATGAATTACCGATGCATATAATTCTTCAGGGGCAGGAAGTTTAATCACATCAAGGGGGTCATAGCTTCTTATCAGAACAAATCCTCCTAATAGTGCAGGTGCTACATTATCGGCA
This sequence comes from uncultured Cytophagales bacterium, assembly GCA_963820995.1. Classification (GTDB taxonomy): domain Bacteria; phylum Bacteroidota; class Bacteroidia; order Cytophagales; family Cyclobacteriaceae; genus JAGTVG01. The sequence goes on from CAWGCL010000004.1 coordinate 831,396, forward strand.
TGATCCGATCCGCAAGCTACCTTTTCTCCATAAGTTGCAAATTTCAAAACCTCAAAAGTATCCAATGGGCCATCAAGTAAGATATTTATAGCATATGCAGCAGCCACAGAACTTGCGGCACTTGAACCGAGCCCACTACCCAATGGCATTTTTTTATGCAGAGTAATATCAATTCCCAGGCTCAGTTTAAAGTGCTCGAGAATCTTTTGAATTACCGCAGATGCAGAATTTCTATCCGCTTCAAATGGAAGTTTTCCATCATCGCCCGTAATTTCAATTATTCTTACTTTCCCGGATTTATTTTTCTTCAGAATAATCTCATCTCCCGGAGTATTAAGAGCAAAGCCAAGGATGTCAAATCCACAGGAAACATTGGCTACTGAAGCAGGTGCGAATACCCGGATACTTTCCATTGAAAATCTTCTTTAAGGCAAATAATTGGCTATATTGATTATGTCTGCAAAAACACCAGCTGCTGTAACTTCAGCACCAGCTCCAGGCCCTTTTATTACAAGTGGTCTTTCCTTATATCGGGTTGTTGTAAAAGAAAGCATATTATCACTACCCGATAAAGGATATAAAGCATGATCCTGTCCTACAGTTTGCAAGCCTACCCTGGCTTTTCCATCCTGCATAGTTGCCATAAACCGCAATTTCTGGTCTTTCTTTTGAGCCTTTTTCAAAAGATCAGCAAAGTGATCATCATATTTTTCAAGCTCAATAAAGAATTCATCAACAGATTTAACAGCAAAACAAGCTTCAGGCAAGAAAGCTTCATTCTCTACTTCATCGATTTCCATATCATATCCCACTTCACGGGAGAGGATAAGGATTTTTCGGACCACATCCATACCATTCAGGTCATCCCTTGGATCCGGTTCTGTAAATCCCTTTTCCTTGGCTTCTTTAACTACCTGGCTGAATTTTACTGAACCATCGAAATTATTAAAAATATAAGATAGCGTTCCCGATAATACACCTTCTATTTTGATTATCCAGTCACCACTCCATTTCAGATCATTCAAAGTAGTGATTACAGGTAGACCGGCACCCACATTGGTTTCATATAAATATTTAACATTTTTCTTCCTCGATAAGCCTGTATAATTTATTATAATTATCAAGAGGGCCGGAATTAGCCAGCTTATTTGGCGTAGTTATTGAAATATTGTTGTCCAGAACCTGTTCATAAACATCGACCACTTTTTGACTGGCTGTGCAATCAACAAATATGCTATTGGATAAATTCATGTGCAGCATCTTATCCACTAACTTTTGCATATTCGATTTTTCCGTAGTCTTATCAAGATGTTTTTTCCAGTTGTCCATTGAGATACCATCCCTGTTCAGATACATTTTCCTGGAGTTAGCAAGTCCTACGAGTTTAAATTGCATATTATGTTCCTTGAGAAGATATTCTTCCTGCTTTTTGATTTGTGCAAGCAAGGTGCTGCCAATTAATCCGGCACCTACAAGAAACAAATGAAGGGTTTTTACATTTGAAAGGAAAAATGCCTCATGAAGAGTATTCAGGGATTTTGTCAGGTCAAAGTGCGAAACGACAACGGAAAGGTTTAGTTCTGAAGATCCCTGCGCAATTGCCACAACATTAATCCCGTTCTTACCAAGAGCATCGAACAGCTTGCCTGAAATACCAGGCGTATTTTTCATATTCTCTCCAATAATGGCCACGATGGAGAGCCCCGACTGTAAGTTTACCTCGTCGATCTTATTGTTCATAAGCTCATTTGAGAACTCTTCTTCAATGGCTGTCTTTGCCTGATCGTTTGATCTGGAGATATAGCAAAACAAATTGAATGTTCCGAAGAGGCTTGTGTAATAAGGATAATGTTTATTTCATTTTTAGCAAGAGTGCCGAACAGTCTGGAAGACACTCCTGGAACTCCCACCATGCCACTACCAGTCAGGTTGATCAGGGAAATATTCTCAATGGATGATATCCCCTTAATAAGGAATTCTTTGTTTTCTGTTTCCTCACTGATAATTGTCCCATTAAAAGAAGGGTTAAATGTATTTTTTATTCGCAGTGGAATTTTTTTAGTGAAAGCGGGTTGCAAAGTTGGCGGGTAAATCACCTTAGCCCCAAAATGAGAAAGCTCCATCGCTTCAACATATGACAAAGAGATTTGTGAGAAGGCATCCTGCACTTTTTTAGGATCTGAAGTCAAAACCCCATCCACATCTGTCCATATTTCAATTTCATCAGCGCCCAATGCAGCCCCAAACAAAGATGCAGTATAATCAGATCCACCTCGTCCAAGGGTCGTGGTTTCTCCTTTTGATGTGGTGCCGGCGAATCCTGTTACAACCTGTAGTTTTTGATGTGATTCAAAATATCTCTGGATGTTCTCGAAAGTGAGGGATTCGAAAACCTTTGCATTCCCGAATTGATCATTTGTCTTGACTAAATGACGTGAATCTAACCATTCACAAGGAAATCCTAACTGATTTAAATATGATGAAATAATCAAACTAGCCAATCGTTCTCCAAAGCTCATGACCAGGTCAAGGGTACGGAGAGAAAGTTCTTTTAACAGAAATACACCATGCAGCAGATCTTCGAGGTTATTGGTGAGGAATTTTAACTGTGCAATAATGCTGCTCTGGGATTTGATGTCTATCAATTCTTTTATAGCATTCAGATGATGATTGACAATTCTGTCCGATAACTCAGTATAGTTTTCATCATCTGCAGCCGCTGCCTTGCCAACTTCTATTAGGTCATTTGTTATTCCATACATTGCGGAAGTTACAACAACGATTTTTTCACCACTATTTATATAATCCGAAATGATATTGCTGACCTGTATTATATTCTCAGGTGTTCCAACAGAGGAACCTCCAAATTTCAGTACTTTCATGTGATTTTTGATTAGCCAACAAAGTTGTGAAAAATTATAGTCTATTGAAAAGCAGGCATCATTTATTTCATATATATTAAGAAATGAGATCAGGATCCATATTTTGTTCTTTAAATAATCAGTTTTAATTTTATTATTTGGGGAAAGTATATTGAATGAAATGATCTCTGAAGTACCTAATACTGCCTTATTTTGTCTCCAGTGTCAGAACAGTAAATAGAGCATTGATAAGGTCAAGATGGCTTATGATAAAGATGCGTAATGTACCTTGAATGGCAAGAAACTTAAGAAAAACTCTTATTAATAGGGGTAGAATTCAAAAACAGAATCAGGAAAAATAGAAAAAAACAAAGTTTGGTATTAGGAAGAACTGGAGGATCCTGAAAATGTAAAAATGATGGCTTGTAATTTAAATTTATTACAAGCCATCATCTTATTTATTTTCCAGCTACTTTTAATTTAATAGGAACCTGCTTATCTCCCCAATGTAAGAAGGCCGTGGCAGTATAACCGTCCAGATCCATAAAATTATAAGTTAACCTTTCAACAGAATGAACATTTTTTGGACTTACAGTTACCCGGAGTGCATCCTGGCTTTGATCGTATTTATAACTTCCCCATCCATCATTTACTCTTATTGAAAATAACCACCCATGTAGTTTCTGATGGGATCATATGAATACTATACTTGCCTGCAACAATTGCTTTTCCCTCAATTTCGAGGTCTTTATTAAATTCAATTGTTGTGTTTTGATCAGCACCAGCACGCCATGGGTATGGCTTGTTGTCAGAATAATTATTGGGTTTTTCCATCCCATTAGGTACTACATCCCAATATATGGTCCTGCCTCTCATTGCAGGTCGGCTGTAATCAATTGTGACTTTCGTGTCAATGCCAATAATCTGGCTTACCGTTGCCCGCGGGCTTTTCTTTGGCTGATCATCCTGGGCCTTTACCATAGAAGAGAAGCTGAAAGAAATCATAAATACCATTAAAATAATGGTTGAATAGTTTGATGTTTTCATAGGTACTTTTAGTTTTATTTAAAGTGTTATTATTTAATTATGTTTAATTAAAATACATTTTTAATAATGGGACAGTAAACTTAATAAACTTGAATATTGGAATGAAGAATTATTTAAGATTTATGTTGAGTAAATCAGTTCTAATAGCCTCTATTTTTTCTTTTTAACTATTCTTTTCACCTCATTCAATAATAAAGGATATGCGGGTATGGCCATTCCTCCATGATTAAATCCATCCAATTCATACAAGATGGTTTGCTCATGCCCGGCTACCTTCATCATTCGCATCATATAGGCGTTTTCCTCATATCGGCCCAGCATTTCAAGATTGCGATCACCGGTTATCAGGACCAGAGGCGGGGCATCTGAACGGACATGAAACAAAGGGGCGTACTGATCGATGATGGGTTGTGTATCCTTAATTCCTCTTTCCTCTCTGACTGTCATATGTGTGATTGTATGTCCACTGAATGGGACAAGACTGGCGATCTGGTTTGCATCAATATCATAGGTTTCCAGATAACTTTTATCCAGGCCAATCATACTGGTTAAATAGCCTCCTGCAGAATGCCCAGAGACGACTATTAAGCCCGGATTACCTCCATAGCTTTCGATATTGTTGAAAACCCAGGCGACTGCAGCGGCAGCGTCCTGAATATATGCCGGGCAGGATACCCTGGGTGAAAACCTGTAATTGACAGTAACGATAGCTATGCCCTGGTTTTTTAGCCATTCCGGAATAAATTTGTTTCCGGCTTTTAATCCTCCACCATGGAACCAGACAACCGTAGCAAAACCTGACTTTTTCTTTGGGTAATAAATGTCAAGAACACACCTTTCTTTCATATATTCAGTTATAGGTTCAATTGTTGCATCCCTGTAAAAAATATTTGTCAGGAGCTCATAGTCTTCAATGGATTGTGAATGAACCTGGTTATTTGATAAAAATATTAAAGCAATATTAAAAACAAATAGAGTGAAGTTTAAGTTCTTTTTTCTCATGATGAAGCTCTATTAGAGAAGTTAATTGTCCTGATTTCTAAAAAGTTCTCCTACAAACAAATTTAAATTAATATTCATAATACATGCCGTTTTTTTGATTATTGTTATTTTAGAGGAAGAAGACTGAAATATGAAAAACACAATTATCACTTTATTATTTATCTTTTTTGTAAAAACTCTCTCTGGCCAGGAAATAGATCAATTGATAAATCAGACGTATAGCCTGGATAAAGTACAATCCATAACAGAATTTATCGCATCAGATGAACTAAAAGGAAGGGATACTCCATCAAAAGGATTAGAACTCGCCGCAGAATATGCTGCAGACTTTTTTGAAAGCACCGGGGTGCAAATTGCTGCCGGCATGAAGGATTATTTTCAGCCAGTCAAAATGGTACATAAAGGTCAACCTGATGAAATTTTAATTACTTATCAGGGCGAGACAATTGAAATGCAAGGAAATTTACTGCAGATATCAGGAGGAGGCAATCCATTAAATGCTAAAGTAATCACATATGATCTATCTAACAGTGAAATAGAAGATCATGATCTTGAAAATAAAATTTTAGTGGTCTTTTTAGACAAGGATCCTGGTCTGAATCCCCGGAAGATCATGGAACAATCCAGAATGATAAAAAGCAAAGCAATTGATGTAAAAGCCAAAGGATTAATTGAAGTTTTTGGAGAAAGCAATCCTTACTGGGACCGGTTTTACAATTACTATAGCCGTCCTAAGATTGATTTGGATCTTTCAAATGAAATCCAGGGAGATTTTCAGCATTTGCTGATTCGGGATATCAATAGCACATTCGCCTCAAAACTAATTAAGGATCCTGCCGGAGATTTAAGGATCGATGTAAAAGGCCTCAGAGAGAGAAAATTTATTTCAAATAACGTAGTAGGAATGGTGGAAGGGACAGATCCATTGTTGAGTAGTGAGTTCATCGTATGTTCTGCTCATTATGATCATGTGGGAGTGGGCAAACCTGATGCTTCGGGCGACTCCATTTATAATGGCGCACGTGATAATGCGATCGGTGTAATGAGTGTGCTTCTTGCTGCTGAGAATATAGCGAAGTATCCATTGAAACGCCCCGTTTTATTCGTATTATTTACAGCTGAAGAGAAAGGATTATTAGGCAGTAAATGGTTTGTCCATGAGCCGCCTGTTTCTTTAAGTAATATTGCATTTTGTCTGAATACAGATGGTGGGGGTTATAATGACACTACCATTGCAACAGTTATTGGGAAGAGAAAAATTAACACAAATCAAATCTTTGAAAAAGCCTGTAGATGCTTTTGGTCTTGAGGCTTTTGACGGGACTGATGATGTCCAGTTTCTATTTAATAGTTCCGACAATATCATATTATCACAAAAGGGTATTCCATCTGTTACTTTTTCACTTGGGTTCCGGAGCATGGATGCTGAGATCCTCAAAAATTATCATCAACCCTCGGATGAGACAGAAACTATAAATTTTAATTATGTGCTGAAATTCACCAGATCATTTGGTTTTGCCCTCAGGGAAATCGCTGATACTGACAAACCTTTGTTCTGGAAAGAAGAAGATGAGTTTTATAACGCCGGGAAAGAGCTATATAAGTAAGATATGATTATCCTGGTTTGTAAGCTCAATCAGTTCTTATTCATTTAAAATAATGCGGAACGCGGGATTTAAGTAGTTTTATAATATTTCCTTAACATTTTCTGGAGGCCTGCCGAGTATAACTTCCTTTCCCTTTACTACAATTGGTCTTTCAATCAATTTAGGATTTTCCACCATGATCTTTATCCATTCTGCCTCCGAGAAAGTTTTCCCTTTAAATTTTGATTTGTAAATTTCTTCGCCCTTTCTTATCAGTTCCGCAGGCTTTTTATCCATTCCCTCAAGCAGTTCTTTTAATTCCGATTCTGATGGTGGATTCTGAAGATATTCTATGATTTCCGGTTCATGACCAGCTTCCCTGATCAGTCCGAGGGTTTCACGACTTTTCCTGCAACGTGGATTATGGTAAATTTTAATCATCATTTTATTAATATGTCGATTTATAGCAAATGGTCTTTTTATACTTTTTTTATCAGTATACGAAGATTATAAAATGTTTTGAATTTTACCTTTTAGTCAATTAATTAGGTATAATATTTTTTGCCTGCTCCCAATACACATCCATCTCTTCAAGACTCATATCCGAGATCTTCTTTCCTGCCTTCATAGTTTCATTTTCCAGGTATTGAAACCTGCGGATAAATTTCTTGTTGGTTCTTTCCAAAGCATCTTCCGGATTTATGTCTATGAACCGGGCGTAATTAACGAGCGAAAACAGTAGATCTCCAAATTCATTCGTAGCAGTGGTTTTATCTATCTTTCCCTCTTCATAGAGGTTAAATTCTCTGTGAAACTCTTCCATTTCCTCCCGTACTTTTTCCCAGACCTGCTCCTTTTCTTCCCAGTCAAAACCCACCCCCCGGGCCTTTTCCTGAACCCTCATAGCCTTCACAAGGGCAGGTAATGCATTAGGAACACCCCCTAATACCGAATTATTACCCTTTTCTTTCAATTTAATTTTTTCCCAATTTTGTTTGACTGCTTCCTCATCTTCCGCGTCGACATCACCATAAACATGCGGATGTCTGCGGATAAGCTTTTCGCAAATGTTTTCCAATACATCGCCAATATCAAAGGCCTCTTTTTCAGATGCTATTTTTGAATAAAATACCAGATGCAACATCAAATCACCCAATTCCTTTTTAATCTCATCCAGATCATGGTTTAGAATTCCATCAGAGAGTTCATAAACTTCTTCTATAGTCAGATATCTCAAAGATTCAAATGTCTGTTTTTTATCCCAAGGGCATTTCTCCCTCAGCTCATCCATAATGGTAAGCAAACTGTCAAAGGCCTTCAGTTTCCTTCCACGATCAGGATCAATAGGGAAATTAATTTTTGGCATATTATTCAATTTTTAAGTTTATAGGTCTGAACCAATCAGAAAACATTGAACAGAAGTTGTTCGTTACTTATATAATCGTGTAAATTTGCTCAAAATATTTGAATAAAATGACAACTGTTATACTTGCTATCGTATTGGTCGGGATCTTTTTCCTTCTGATGTCAGTTCGGCTGATTTTTGTTAAAGGAGGTAAATTTAGAGGAACATGTGCATCGCAAAGCCCATTCCTGCATAAAGAGGGTGTTTCCTGTGGAATGTGCGGCCGAAAAGTAGAACCAGGTGACAAGTGTCAGAGTGAAGTCAACAAAGTAATTTCAAAATTCAAATAAGCATTACCCAAACTTATTCTATTTATTAAAAACCTATTACCGTGGCTTTGATTAAATCCATTTCTGGGATCCGTGGCACAATTGGAGGCGTGCCAGGTGAAGGATTAACCCCTGTTGATGTTATTAATTTTACCTCCGCTTATGGCATGTGGATCAGGAAGCAGGCAGGTCCACAAAAAGTAGTTATTGGACGGGATGCCCGCATTTCAGGTCCATGGATTAGTGACCTCACTATTCATGCCTTACGAAATCTGGGCATAGATGTGATTAACCTTGGATTATCTACAACGCCAACAGTTGAATTTGCAGTTGAAAAGGAATCCGCCGGAGGTGGCATAATTGTAACCGCAAGTCATAATCCACTCAACTGGAATGCACTTAAATTTCTTAACTCAAAAGGAGAGTTTATATCTGAAGAGGATGGTCAATATATTCTTGATATTTCTGAAAAGCAGGAATTTAAGTATAAAACACAGAATAAGATAGGTGATTATGAGGTTATAGACGATTACATTGACCGGCATATCAGTGGAATTCTTAAGCTCCCACTTGTGGATGTTGAAGCTATCAGGGAAAGGAATTTTAAAATCGCCATTGACTGTGTGAACTCCACCGGAGGAATTGCGGTACCTAAATTGTTAAATGCCCTGGGCGTTGACAGGATTAGTGCACATAATATTGAACCAAATGGACATTTCCCACACAATCCTGAACCAGTGCCTGAAAATCTTACTGAGATATGCAGAGAAATAGAAAACGGCAATTTCGATCTCGGTATTGTAGTTGATCCGGATGTAGACAGGTTGGCTCTTATATCAGAGAATGGTACACCATATGGAGAGGAATATACCCTGGTTGCTGTAGCTGATTATATTTTACAACACAAGAAAGGAAATACAGTTTCAAACTTATCCTCCTCAAAAGCGCTTCGGGACATAACCGAGAAATATGGCTGTGAGTATTTCCCTGCTGCAGTTGGAGAAGTCAATGTCGTTAATGTGATGAAAGAAACTGATGCTGTTATTGGCGGTGAGGGGAATGGTGGGGTTATTTACCCTGAATTACATTATGGCCGCGATGCACTTGTAGGAATCGCCTTGTTTCTGACCTACCTTGCAAAATATGGTAAACCTGCTTCTTTTTTAAGAACTTCTTATCCTAATTATGCTATTTCAAAAAACAAGATTGAACTAACTCCAGATATTGATGTCGACGGTATCCTTGAAAGTATTAAAGACAAATACAAGAACAAGCCGGTTAATACAATTGATGGTGTAAAAATTGAGTTTGGAAATGAGTGGGTTCATCTTCGTAAATCGAATACCGAACCCATTATCAGGATCATATCTGAATCAGATGTTCTTTCAAAAGCTGAAATCCTGGCAAATAAGATCATAGAGGATATTAAAGAGATAATTTCAGAACAAGGATTTAAATGAAAGTATATTTAGATAATGCTGCAACAACCCCTATCGATCCGCAGGTATATGAAACCATGCAGCCCTATCTGAAAGATGGTTTTGGTAATCCTTCTTCAACACATTCCTTTGGCAGGGTATCAAAATCGGCAATTGAATCCGCACGCAAGAAAGTTGCAGAACTATTAAATGCCAGTCCGGGAGAAATTTTTTTTACCTCCGGCGGAACCGAGGCTGATAATACAAGTTTAAGTGGCCTAATACGGCGCTATAATATAAAAAATGTCATTACATCTCCTATCGAACATCACGCTGTTCTGCATTCCCTGGAGTTTTATGAATCGATTGGCCTTGTCAGAATTCATTTTCTGGATGTTGATGAGAATGGCAATATTAATAAAGATCAGTTAATATATCTTTTAAAGAAAAATAAGGATAATCTGGTGTCCTTAATGCATGCAAATAATGAGATAGGAAATCTAGTGGATCTGGAAGAAATTGGTCAGATATGCAAAGAACATAAGGCTTTGTTCCATTCCGACACAGTTCAATCGATAGCAAGATATACAATTGACCTGAAAAAAGTGAATATCAATGCTATATTAGGATCTGCCCACAAATTCCATGGTCCAAAAGGAATAGGTTTTATGTATATCAATTCTTCTGCACGCATACCTCCTTATATTCTGGGAGGTGGTCAGGAGAGAGATATGCGAGCTGGCACAGAAAATGTTTATGGGATTGTGGGTCTTGCAAAAGCTATGGAAATTGCTTATGATCAGCTATCTATAAATCGAAAGCATATTGAATCCTTGAAATTAAGGATGGCACAAGGGCTAAATAAAATAATTCCCGGATTAAAGTTTAATGGTTTAAGTGAAGATATTGAAAGAAGTTTGTATTCTGTTCTTAGCGTCAGCCTTCCTCCATCCGATAAAAATGAAATGATCTTGTTTCAACTTGACCTGAAAGGTATTGCAGCATCTGGCGGTTCTGCCTGCGGAAGCGGGGCATTAAAAGGCTCACACGTGATCAATGCTTTGAATACTGACAGCGAAAGAACAACAATACGGTTTTCATTTAGCAAGTTTAATACCCCTGAAGAAGTTGATTATACGATTGATAAAATGAAGGAAATTTTAGCTTAGTTATCTTCGAATTAACTTTTCCAGTGTTTCAATCCAGGATTCTGAATCATTAAGGCTTTCAATGAATATCCATTCTTCCCCTCCAGCTTTCTCAAATATTTCCTTGAATTCCGATCCGACTTCTACAATAGTCTCAAGGCAATCTGCCACGAATGAAGGCATCATAACAGCCACCTTTTTAATGCCTTTCGAAGGTAATGACCTGATAACCTCATCTGCATAAGGTTGTATCCATGGAGACTTACCAAGACGAGATTGAAAAACGACCTGGTATTTGTCTTCTTCAATTCCAAGTTCCCTGGCAAGCAACCTTGTGGTCTCGTAACATTGCGCCCTGTAGCAGAACTGATTATGTGCGCCATAGGTTACGCAACAATCACCGAGTTTACATATATTATTTGCAGAGGCTTTCAATATCTGTCTTTCAGGCAATCCATGATACGAAAACAGCATCAGATCATAGGTTTTCCCATTCAAGGTTTTACGTGCGACCTCGGCAAAAGCTTTGATAAATGCCTGATGATTGCAGTAGTTGTTGACGAATTTTATTTCAGGGATGTTTTCATAGTGCCGCATAATATCCATAACTTCCTGGTGTACGGATCCTGTTGTAGCGGAGGCATACTGGGGGAAAAGAGGAAAGACAATAATAGAGGAGATATTATGTTGCATCAAGTAGTCCAGGGCACTTCGAATACTGGGATTCTGATACCGCATACCGAGCTTTACATAATAATCATCCCCGACCATCTTTTGTAGTTTTTTTTCAATTTCCAAACCATAATAAAGTAAGGGAGAGCCTTTATCTGTCCATAATTCTTGATATACCTTAGTGGACTTGGGAGCTCTAAAAGGGGCAATAATAAGGTTTACCAGTAGCCATCTTTGTAAAAATGGGATGTCAATTACGCGGCCATCCATTAGGAATTCTCTCAAATATTTTCTAACATCAGGTACTGTGCAATTATCCGGAGTGCCCAGATTAACCAGAAGTACGCCTGTTTTTCCTTGTTTCATGCTAAAATGATCATGCTAACTAAAAATCGATATAAGTATACAACAATTTTTCGTTGATAATGATAAAGATCTTCAATTATACTAAACGCCTATGAATATCCCAATTTACCAGGTGGATGCATTTCATCATGAATTATTCAAAGGCAATCCTGCTGCTGTATGCCCTTTGAAAGAATGGTTATCTGAAGAAATGATGCAATCTATCGCTATGGAGAATAATCTTTCTGAAACAGCATTTATTGTGAGAGTAGATGCCGGGTACGAGATAAAATGGTTCACTCCCTTGAGTGAGGTCGATCTTTGTGGACATGCAACTCTGGCTACTGCGCACGTCCTTTTCAACCATCTGAATTATAAGGAGGACTCAATTGAGTTTTTTTCTGCCAGTGGCATCTTGTATGTAAAAAGCCGGAAAGACGGGCTGATATATCTGGATTTCCCTGCTCAGAAACCAAGAACTGTAAAGAACAAAGATGTTTATGAAGAGGCCATGGGAATGAGACCTGTATCAGCTTTAAAAGGGAAAAAGCTAATGCTTGTTTATGAACATGAAAAGGATGTCTTAAATCTCAACCCTGATTTTAAACAACTTAAAAAAATGAATGATGTCGGTGTGATCGCCACTGCCCAGGGAAAGGACTTTGATTTTGTATCACGCTTCTTTGCTCCGGCTGTTGGTATAGATGAGGATCCAGTAACCGGATCAGCGCATACCCACCTAATCCCTTACTGGTCAGGGGTATTAAACAAAAAATACCTGAGTGCCTGGCAATGCTCCAAACGTGGGGGTATTTTGCTTTGTGAAAATCTGGGCGATCGGGTTTTAATTGGTGGACGAGCAGTAACATTTATGAATGGATATATACAAATATAGGTTCTTAAGTCTCTTAAAAATGTTTTAATAACAAGAATATATTCATACATTTGCACACTAAAATTTTGAATACATGGCATTTAATCTTCTAAAAGGTAAAAAAGGAATCATTTTTGGGGCGCTTGACGAAAAGTCGATAGCCTGGAAAGCGGCACTTAAAGCTTATGAAGAAGGTGCTTCTATTGTGCTTACAAATGCACCTATAGCCCTCAGGATGGGTACGATACATGAACTTTCAGAAAAGACAGGCAATGCTCCGGTAATTGGTGCCGATGCGACTTCAATTGAAGATCTGGAGAATCTGTATAAATCAGCCATGGAAAATTTTGGTGGTGGTGTTGATTTTATTCTTCATTCTATTGGAATGAGCCCGAATGTGCGAAAAGGACGTGCTTATGGGGATTTAAACTATGAATGGATGATAAAAGCACTTGATGTTTCTGCTATTTCATTTCATAAACTTATGCAGGTAGCAGAAAAAATGGACATTATGAATGAATGGGGATCAATTGTTGCATTATCATATATTGCAGCTCAAAGAACTTTCCCCGACTATTCGGATATGGCCCAGGCGAAAGCCATGCTTGAATCTATCGCCAGAAGTTATGGATACCGATTTGGAAAGTCAAAACACGTTCGGGTAAATACAATTTCACAATCTCCTACGGTTACTACAGCAGGATCAGGTGTAGGAGGTTTTGATACTTTTTTAGATTATTCTGAAAAGATGTCTCCTCTTGGAAATGCTACAGCACAGGAATGTGCAAATTATATAATAGCCCTGTTCTCAGATCTCACCCGAAAAGTGACCATGCAAAATTTAATGCATGATGGCGGATTTTCTTCATCCGGCATGACAGAGGAATTAATTCAGGACCTGCAAAAAAAGTAATTAGAAGGAATTCAGATGATATCTTTTCCTAATGCCAAGATCAATTTAGGATTGGACATAATTGAGAAAAGGAGTGATGGTTATCATAACATATCTTCCTGTTTTTTTCCTGTCCGCCTTTGCGATGTACTTGAAATTAATCTTTCGGACGAATTTGATTTTAACACGAGTGGATTGCCTATTCCCGACGATAAAAATGCCAATCTGGTTGTAAAAGCCTATAAATTACTCAAACAAGATTTTAACCTTCCGAATGTATCAATACACCTTCATAAGAATATTCCAATGGAAGCCGGATTAGGTGGAGGTTCTTCTGATGGTGCATTTGCCTTAAAAATGCTGAACGAGTTTTTTGATTTATTTCTGGATGATAGTGTTTTGGAAGATTACGCCGGATCCTTAGGTAGCGATTGTCCTTTTTTTATTTATAATGAACCTATGCTGGTAGAGGGTCGGGGTGAACTGATGAATGAGGTTAAACTGGACTTAAAGGGGTATTATATCTGTATCCTGAAGCCTCAGCTTTCTATATCAACAAAGGAAGCCTATGATTCTGTTAAGCCTGCCATACCGAATCATGAGATTCAGTCAATAATTACTTCCAAACCTGTTCATGAATGGAAAAACTTCCTAAAAAATGATTTTGAGGGGCCATTACTTGAAAAATATCCCGAATTATCAAAATTGAAAACGAGCTTGTATGAAATGGGGGCTATGTATGCCTCCTTAACCGGGTCTGGTTCAGCAATGTATGGACTTTTCGATATCCAGCCTGCTTTAGATGGAGGTTTTACAGAGAATTACTTCAATTGGGTTGTTGCCCTGTAAGGATCTTTTTTTATTCTTTTCTTATTTGACCATACACGGATCACAGGATAGATTATTACAGATAAGAGTATCACCAAGGTGCCAAGGTAGAAACCGGAATTCATTCTTTCTTTTTCTCCAAATATTAAATAAGCAAGGATTATCCCATAAACAGGCTCCATATTTATACTCAGATTTACTACAAAAGCAGATATTCTTTTCATTAATTCAATGGAGACTGTAAATGGATATACCGTACAGGCAATTGCCAGAATCACTAAATATCCCCAGTCAGTTACCGATGGGAAAGAAATGCCTCCAATATTTTCAGAGACAAATAAGTAATAGAAAGGAATTATCAGGCCAGATAAAAGGCTGGCCCCTGCCATTTCATAAAAGGAAATCGTGTGATGATTGTGTGAATGCGTGAATCGCGAATTAATTACTGTAAATACGGATGCTAATATGGCAGAAGCCAACGCCAGTAACAATCCAAGTGCATGGTTAAATTCAAAATGAAAAATCAGATACAAACCGGCTATTACAATCAGGCCAAAAAACACTTCCAATATCTTTATCCGCCTCTTGTTAACCAAAGGTTCGATTAAACTGGTCCAGAATGAAGTAGTAGCCATTCCAGCAAGACAAACAGATGCTGTTGATACCCTGGCTGATCCAAAAAAAAGGATCCAATGTGCAGCAATGATAAACCCTGTTCCAAGAAATTTAATCATGTAATTTCTGGAGACCAGGAGGGGTAGTTTCCTGTAAGTGATAATAATCAGCAGCCCAAAAGAGGCCAGAAAGGTCCTGTAAAACACCAATTCAAGTGGTGGTACCTTTATTAAAAGACCTAAAATTGCTGTAAACCCCCATAGGATAATAATGAAATGCAGTTGAATATAATCCCTTGCTGAAGCACTCACCGGGGCACTGTTTTATAAATTAGGAAGCCTATGGCTGAAAATATTATATTGGGTACCCATATGGCCATTGCGGGGTGTAAACCCCCTGCTTCAGCCAGTGTTTTACTGAACCAGAAAAACAGAATATATATAAATGAAATTAAAAAGCCGAGCGCAATTTGAAATCCCGTGCCACCTCTTGCTTTTCTGGCAGAAACAAATAAACCGATGAAGGTCAATAAAATTACGGTGAATGGAGAGGCATACCTGGTATACTTTTCGACTTCATATACGATCACATCATCAGCCCCGCGCGATTTCAATAATCTGATGTGGCTGTTTAACTCATTGATCGTTAAGGTCTCAAACAAACGCCAATCATTTTCAAAATCTTTAGGTGTAATATTCAGGACCGTATCAATAAATTTGCCTTTTGAATACAATTCTTCAATCCCATTGAATGTTCTTTTTTCCCATGTCTTGAGTTCCCAGGATTGTGTTTCTTCCTTCCACTGAATACGTTGTGAAGATAATTTTTCATGCAACTGATGATCAGAGATTGTTTCCAGGGTAAATTTATATCCTATCTTAGACTGATTGTTGTAACTCTCGAGGTAGAAATACGATTCTGGCCCTATCTTAATATGTATGTCCCTGTCACTGAAATGAAAGGGATTTTCAAAATACTGAATTTCGAAGGCGATCCTGTCTTTATTGGAGTTAGGAATGAGCC
Organism: uncultured Cytophagales bacterium; assembly: GCA_963820995.1. Taxonomy (GTDB): domain Bacteria; phylum Bacteroidota; class Bacteroidia; order Cytophagales; family Cyclobacteriaceae; genus JAGTVG01. The sequence continues at coordinate 847,381 of CAWGCL010000004.1, forward strand.
AGCCCGTTAAGTAAAAATTCAACAAGGCTATAATCATAGCTCCCATGAAATAGGAAATCATAAGCCGTTTGAAACTAACACCGGAACTCAATAAGGCAATAATTTCTGAATGACCTGCCATTTTTGCTGTAACAAAAACGACAGCAATAAAGGTTGTTATTGGCGTGATCATATTCCCCACATACGGGAAAAAATCAAGCATGTATTTAGTCATATCCATAAAGGAAAGATTGTGCTTGATGATCTTATCATTTTTTTCAGTAATCTGGATTACTCCAATTACAGCAAGCAGGATAGCGACAACAAAAAAATAGGCGCTAATGAACTTTTTAATGATAAATTTATCTATGATTTTAATCATCATACTTTAAAGTCTCTGTGAAACTTTCCCCACCATTATATTTTTCCAATCTGTAAAATCTCCCTTTTCAATATGATTTCGGGCTTCCCTGACCAACCAAAGGTATAACGAAAGATTTTGTAAACTGGCTATCTGTGCACCTAAAATTTCTTTACTTAGAATCAGGTGCCTCAAATAAGCTTTGCTATAATAATTACTCACATATCCATCCATTCCGGGATCCAGAGTGGAGAATTCATTTTTCCATTTCTCATTCCGGATGTTAATTATCCCTTCTGTTGTGAATAACATCCCATTTCTTGCATTTCTCGTAGGCATCACACAGTCAAACATATCAATACCCAAAGAAATACACTCCAGGATGTTCTCAGGAGTTCCAACGCCCATAAGGTATCTGGGTTTGTCTTTAGGCAATATCTCGCAAACGAGATTTGTCATTTCATACATTTCCTCAGCCGGTTCACCTACTGATAGTCCCCCAATAGCATTTCCTTCCCTTCCAAATGAAGCGATAGTTTCTGCCGAGTTTCTGCGGAGGTCTGAATAAACACTCCCCTGAACAATGGGAAATAAGGATTGCTTATAACCATATTTTTCTGAAGTATTGTCAAAATGGTCGCAACATCTTTTGAGCCATCGGTGTGTCATGTCCATTGAATCCCTGGCATATGCGTATTCACAAGGGTAAGGAGTACATTCATCAAAAGCCATTATGATATCTGCACCTATTTCTCTTTGAATATCGATGGCTGATTCTGGAGTAAAACTGTGTTTTGATCCATCAATATGACTACTGAATGTGACGCCTGATTCAGTAATTTTTCTGTTTTCCGCAAGAGAATATACCTGGTATCCTCCACTGTCCGTAAGTATGGGGCGGTCCCAGTTTATAAATTTATGTAAGCCACCTGCATTACAAAGGACTTCCATTCCGGGACGGAGATACAAATGATATGTATTGCCTAAAATTATCTCTGCCCCGATGTCACTATATAGTTCCCGCTGGTGTATGGCTTTAACGGTGCCTGCTGTTCCGACAGGCATAAATATCGGGGTATTTATAACACCTCTTTCTGTAAAAAATTGCCCTGTGCGGGCTTTCGAGTTAGAATCAACTGAATTAATCTTATAAGTCATCCAAGCGAAATAATTTAACACAAAAATATATTTTATCCCCAACTAAATTCTAAAATATAAGATTATCTTTGATCATTCAATCAGGATGATTTTTCTCTAAAATGATTTTAGAAATATTATTTATCATATTTTGCCTTTCCTCGTTTGCTACCATTTTGCTGAACATACTGTCCTTATTTAAATTGTCATCATATAGATCTAAAGAGCATATTCTCGATATTGAAGACAAGCCTGTAACCATCGTTGTATGTGCCCACAATGAAATCGAAAATTTAAAGGTCCTTATCCCAAAATTACTGGCCCAGGCCTATGTCGATTTTGAAGTGGTAATTGTGGATGATCGGTCGACCGATGGATCCTATGAATATCTTTTAGAAGAACAGTCAAAGAACAAGAAGCTAAAAATGGTGAGAGTTGAGTGGACGCCTGAACATGTTAATGCAAAAAAATATGCCTTAACTCTGGGGATCAAGGGAGCTAAGAATGATCTCCTGGTGTTGACTGATGCTGACTGCGAACCGATCTCCTATAACTGGCTTAAAAAAATGGTTAGCCAGTTCAACGGAAAAACTGAATTTGTGCTTGGATTCTCATATTACAGGAAACATCCTGGATTCTTGAATATGTTTATAAGGCATGAAACACTCCAAACAGCTATTTTATACATTACAATGGCCTTACTTGGGATGCCATATATGGGAGTAGGAAGGAATATTGGATACAAAAAATCTTTCTTTCTATCGAAAAAAGGATTTAACAAGTTCCTTAAAGTAACCGGAGGTGACGACGATCTGTTCGTAAACCGCTATTCAACCTCAAAAAACACGGTGGTTGTCCTCGACCCGGAAAGTGTAATTATGTCTGAACCAAAGAATAAACTGAGTGATTTCATTACACAGAAGATCAGGCATATATCTGTTAGCAAATTGTATAAATTCAAACACAAGTTTTTAATTGGTCTATTTTCTGTCAGCAAGATATTATTTTGGATTACCGGTTTGTCTTTAATATTCCTAACTTATAATTTATATTGGACAGTTGGTCTTTTTTTCATCCAGCTGTTGTTATTAATATGGGTCTATGATAGATTCACGAAGATCCTGAAGGTAAAATATGAGATATGGGGTTTGTGGTTTATGGATTTTGTGTATATTTCATATCTGTTAATATTTTCGTTACGGGCATTTACAGCTAGGAAAGTCGAATGGAATTAGGTAAAGAATTTTCGGTAAAGGCGGTTGAAGATTTTAATTTGATCGATAGGGCCATCAAGAAAAATGATGAGACTGCCTATGCGGAATTAATGAAAAGATATAATAAACCGGTATATCATATGATCCTGAAAATGGTCCGTAATGTTGATGATGCCGAGGATCTTACCATTGAGGCTTTTGCCAAAGCATTTAAGAACCTTCATCGTTTTAAGAAAGACTATACTTTCAGTACATGGCTGTTCCGGATTGCAACCAATAATTCAATTGACTTTATCAGGAAAAAAAGCTAGAAACAATGAGCCTGAATTCCTCATACAAAGATGATGATGGTGAAACAATCAGTATTGATGTACAGGACAGGAATCTTAACCCACAAGAAGAGGCAATAAAAAAGCAAAAAATTGGGTTAATCCGTGATTTTGTCACAAAATTACCTCCAAAATATCAGCGATTGGTCAAATTACGGTATTTTGAAGAACTATCCTATGAGGAGATAGCAACTGAGCTAGATGCTCCTCTTGGCACAGTAAAAGCCCAATTACATCGTGCCAGGGAGTTGCTTTATGATATTGTGAAAGGGAAAGAAAGTCATATGTAGCAAAAAATTGGACAATCCGGAGCTAGTATTAAAATATTTTCGACGCTTATCAGACCACCAGGTCGATCTTCTAAATAAATTGGGTCCGCTTTATGCCTCATGGAACCAGCGGATAAACCTCATATCAAGAAAGGATATTGAATCACTTTATGAAAGACATATTCTTCATTCTCTGGCTATTTCCAAATTTATAGAGTTTAAATCCGGGACCCGGGTATTAGATGTCGGTACTGGGGGTGGGTTCCCGGGGATTCCGCTCGCTATATGTTTCCCGGATGTTGAATTTACTTTGCTGGATTCTATTGGTAAGAAAATAAAAATAGTTGATAATATAAGTCAGGAATTACATTTAATGAATGTTAAAACGCGTTGCGACCGCGTGGAAAATCTGACAGAAAAATTTGATTTTATCACAGCCAGGGCAGTTACGAAAATTACTCCATTTTATACCTGGACAAAATCAAAAATTATTTCCAGTTTTACAAATGAATTACCCAACGGAATCTTATATTTAAAAGGGGGTGATCTAACAGAAGAATTGAAAACCTTAAGAGCGCAGTATAAGCTCATAGAATTAAAGGATTATTTTGAAGAATCTTTTTTCGAAACTAAAAAATTGGTTTATATACCTTTTATGAAATAACATATGCCTTCGTTTAACCATCTCCACTGCCATACCCAATATTCTCTCCTAGACGGAGCTGCCTCAATAAAAGACATGGTTCAAAAAGCATATAATGATGGTATGAGTGCAGTCGCCCTCACTGATCATGGCAATATGTTCGGAGCTTTTAAATTCGTTGCTGAAGCAAGTAAATATAATGTCAAACCTATTATTGGTTGCGAATTTTATGTTGTGGAAGACCGGCATAAAAAATCATTCAGTAAAGAAAACAGGGACAACCGCTATCATCAGTTATTACTTGCAAAAAACGAGATTGGATATAAGAACCTGATGAAGCTTTGTTCATTGGGATATACTGAAGGGCTATATAGTAAATGGCCACGGATAGACAAAGAATTAATATTAAAGTATCATGAAGGGCTTATTGCTACTTCATGCTGCATTGGTGCAATTGTTCCACAGGCGATTATATGGAAATCTGAGGAGGAGGCTGAGAAAGAATTCAAATGGTGGCTTGATCTGTTTGGGGAAGATTATTATATCGAATTGCAACGTCATAATCTACAAGATATTGACAATTCCGGCAAAAGTCAGGAAGATGTTAACCAGGTCCTATTAAAATGGAGTAAGAAGCACAAGGTAAATGCCATAGCCACAAACGATTCTCATTATATAGAAAAAGAAGATGCGGTAGCACATGATATACTTTTATGTGTCAATACAGGGGATTTGAAATCTACTCCAATTGGAAACGGGAAGGGATATCGTTTTGGATTTCCGAATGACGAGTTCTATTTCAAATCAACTGAGGAAATGGGTCAACTTTTTAAAGATGTTCCCGAGGCTCTGGATTTTACAAATGAGATCGCCGATAAATGCTTTACCCCGAACCTAAAAAGGGATATATTGCTTCCTAACTTTCCAATACCAAAAGGATATGTGGATGCCGACGCTTATCTGAGATACTTATCTTTTCAAGGAGCGAAAAAACGATATTCTGATTTTTCTGATGATATTAAAGAGCGCATTAATCATGAGCTCAATATCATAAAAACAATGGGTTTTGCAGGCTATTTCCTTATTACAGCTGATATGATAAATGCCGGCAGGAATATTGGTGTCATGATTGGCCCTGGAAGAGGTTCCGCAGCAGGATCTGTTGTAGCTTATTGTATTGGAATTACGAATATTGATCCAATTAAATACAATCTTCTTTTTGAACGATTCTTAAATCCAGAGCGTGTATCAATGCCTGATATTGATACGGATTTTGATGATGAAGGCCGGCAGAAAGTAATTGATTATGTAGTAGACAAATATGGCCATAATCAGGTTGCCCAGATTATAACTTATGGAACCATGGCGGCTAAAATGGCGATCCGTGATGTAGCCAGGGTATTGGATCTTCCACTTTCTGAAGCAGATACATTAGCTAAGCTTATACCGGAGAGACCGGGTATTTCGTTGTCACAGGCTTTTGAGGAGGTGAAAGAGCTTGCAGAAATTAAGAAAGGCAGTGATGAGAAAGCCAATGTTTTAAATTTGGCAGAAAAACTCGAAGGATCTGTTCGCAATTCTGGCATACATGCAGCAGGGGTGATTATTGCACCTGATGACATCACCAATTATATTCCAGTTTCTTCTTCAAAGGATACGGACTTATGGATAACACAGTTCGATGGAAAGGTAATTGAAGATGCAGGAATGCTGAAAATGGATTTTCTCGGTTTAAAAACCCTGAGCATAATAAAGGATGCGCTGGAGATCATACGTAAATCCAAATCCATAGATATAGATATTGACAATATTTCCTTTAATGATGAAAAAACTTTTGAATTATATCAAAAGGGGGATACCGTCGGCACTTTTCAGTTTGAATCTGCTGGGATGCGAAAATATCTTCAGGAGTTAAAACCAACGGATATCGAGGATTTGATTGCCATGAATGCGCTTTTCCGGCCAGGCCCAATGGATTTCATACCAAATTTCATCAATCGGAAACATGGTAGGGAGAAAGTTGAATACCCTCATGAACTGCTTGAACCGATCCTGAAAAATACCTACGGGATCATGGTATACCAGGAACAGATCATGCAAACGGCACAGATTATCGCAGGATTTTCCCTTGGGAAAGCCGATATACTGCGCCGTGCCATGGGTAAAAAGAAAATGGATGTCATGCGTGGAATGCAGGAGGAGTTCATTGAAGGTGCTAAAAAGCTTCATAACATTAGTACAAAAAATGCTACAGAGATTTTTTCAATCATGGAAAAATTTGCAGCTTATGGCTTTAACAGGTCACATTCGGCTGCGTATTCTGTTGTAGCATATCAAACGGCATACCTGAAAGCCCACCATCCCTCTGAATACATGGCATCGGTCTTATCTCATAATCAAAATAATATTGATAAGATTACTTTTTTCATGGACGAGTGCCGGCGAATGGGGATAAAAGTACTGGGACCAAATATAAATCAAAGTAGTACATCATTCACCGTAAATGAAAAAGATGAGATCCTATTCGGGCTTGGTGCAATTAAGGGGACTGGTGACGCAGCTGTTGAAGCTATAATCATCGAAAGAGATGAGAATGGCCCTTATTCTGATATATTTGATTTTGCTGGGAGAGTAAACCTACGAAATGCTAATAAAAAGACCTTTGAAAGCCTGGCAATGTCTGGTGCTTTTGATGGTATTGGCGATATCCATAGAAGACAATATCTTCATTCGGATGATAATAATACCAGTCTGATTGAAAAAGCCATTAAATACGGTAGTAAATTACAAGCTGAAAGAAATGCCTCTCAACAGTCTTTATTCGGAGGTAGTTCAAATGAAAGTCTTCCCTTACCCAGGATTGAACAATGCGAACCTTTCACTAATATAGAAAAACTTAAGATTGAAAAAGATGTTGTAGGTTTTTATATTTCCGGGCATCCGCTCGATCAATATAAATTCGAACTTAAACATTTTTGCAACACCCATTTAGGAGAGTTTAGCGATTTAAGTAATCTAAAGGGCAAAGAGATTAGATTGGGAGGGATCGTGTCAAGTTTCGCTCACAGGGTTACAAAAAAAGGTAATCCTTTTGGCATCCTGACTCTAGAGGATTATGAATCAACCTATTCTTTTTATCTTTTCTCTGATGATTATTTGAAATTTAAGAAATATTTTGAAACCAATTGGTTCTTGTTTATACGTGGTTTAATAGCCCCCCGGAAATGGAATGAAAATGAGCTTGAATTTAAAATACAGGAAATTGATCTGTTAAGTGAAGTTAGGGAGAAATACCTGGATGGAATCGAATTGTTTCTTGATGTTAACGACATAACTGATACATTCATTTCCAAGATGTCAGAAATAACTGAAGGAAATCCGGGAAAAGGTTCTTTATTATTTAACATCAGCGATTATAAGGAAAACCTCAATGTCGATATGTTTTCCAGGAAGATACGGATAGGCATCACAAATGATCTAATCGGTGAATTAGAGTCAATGCCTGGCATGGAATATAAGGTTTTAATGCATTAGGCAGTGTCACATAAATTACAAATTCAGATTTATATCTGTATTATGAAATACACCTCAATTTTTAAAATTATATTTGCATTAGTTTAATTCTATGATTTAAATAAACTTAGTAATGAGCAAACCTATTGAAATAACAGATAGCAATTATCAGGATATATTGGGAACTGAAAAACCTGTTCTGGTCGACTTCTGGGCCGAGTGGTGTGGACCTTGTAAACTAATTGGTCCAGTAGTTGAAGATCTGGCAAAGGATTATGAAGGTAAGGCCGTAATCGGCAAAGTAGATGTGGATAATAATCCCGCCGTATCAGCACAATATGGGATAAGGAGTATTCCTACCCTATTATTTTTCAAAAACGGAGAAATTGTTGATAAACAGATAGGGGCTGTACCCAAAAGTGTCCTTTCGAAAAAATTAGAAGCACAAATATAATATTTTCCCGATCAGACCTGCCAGCTTACAGACGGCAGGACTGATTGCGGAAGATAGGCCCGCATATAGCTGGCAGTTTGAATTTTTTGTTTCATTACACTTCGCGCCGATTTTAAATCTTAATTTTTAATTCAAGATCCTTCACTTTCTAATTAAATTGCATTAAATTTGTTAATAATTATTATTATTTAATAATCTTTATTATTAGATGGCATTGATTGCTCAAATAGTACAAAACCTTAAGGATGCAGGGCTCAAAGCAACACAGCAGAGGATTGTGATTTTAAGTACTTTATATGAGCACCTGGATCACCCTTCATCTGAAGAAGTATACAAGCATGTTAAAAAGGTTAATCCCAGCATTTCCTTAGGTACCGTATATAAAACACTCGAATGCTTAGTAGAGGCCGGCTTAATTCATAAGGTCCCCACTTCTGATGGATTAATGCGATATGATGGGGAGACCTCAGCCCATAATCACATCTATATAACTAATACAAATGAGATTATTAATTTCAAAGATGATTCATTGAACAAACTGATCAATAGTTATATGGATGAAAAAGAAATCAAGAATTTAAAAGTTAAAAAAATCAGTTTAAGAATAGAAGGTGAAAAAATTGACCTTAAACGGAAAATACAAATAAAATAAATTTTAAAAGTAAATTATTAAGAACATGTCAATAGTAGGTAAAAAAGCACCATTATTTAGTGCACACGCCGTTATTAACGGCAATCAAATTGTAGAAGATTTCTCACTCGAACAATTTATTGGTAAGCAGGAAGTAATCTTCTTTTTCTATCCAAAGGATTTCACCTATGTATGTCCCACAGAGATACTTGCTTTCCAGCAAAAACTTACAGAGTTTGAAAAAAGAGGTGTTGCTGTAGTGGCTGCATCTACAGATACTGCAGAATCTCATCTCGCATGGTTAAACACCCCCAAGGAACAAGGAGGGATTCAAGGAGTAACTTATCCGATAGTTTCTGATGCTTCTAAGACTATAACTGATAACTTTGGCGTTCTGGCTGGAGAATATGATTATAATGAAGAAGGGGAATTGGTATTTGAAGGGGCACCACTAGCACATAGGGGTACATTCCTGATTGATAAAGAAGGAATTGTTCGTCATGAATATGTGAATTTTGATTCACTTGGAAGGAACATTGATGATACACTTAGGATTGTTGATGCCTGGCATTTCTCATTAGAGCATGGAGTAGTATGCCCGGCAAACTGGGAAGAAGGCCAAGATGCTATGGAAGCAACGCCAGCAGGTGTAGCGGATTATCTTTCTACGCACTAAAAAAACATCTAATCCCGCGTCTGGCCAACCTTCGGCAGATAGATCTGCCATCGGTAGGTAGGCGGGATTTATTTTTGTATTTTGCTGGACATGGGGCTCATTATATACAATATACTGATTCGTATATTTAACCTGCTGATTTTAGTTTATTCGAATTTTAATTCTAAAGCAAAACTTCTTGTTGTCGGAAGACGAATAGCATTCAAATCAATAGAAGATAAATTACAGAAAGGGAAAAAAAGCCTCTGGTTCCATTGCGCCTCACTGGGAGAGTTCGAGCAAGCACTACCATTGATAGAAGCAATTAAAGTAACATATCCTCAATATCAACTTTTCATTTCTTTTTTTTCGCCCTCAGGCTTCGAATATCAAAAAGATAATCCCTTTGCAGATGGTGTTTTTTATCTGCCCGCTGATACAAAATCAAATGCCAAATCACTCATAGATTTATTAAATCCCAGCGCTGTTTTTTTTATTAAATATGAATACTGGTATCATTATTTGAATGCGTGTAATGAAAAAGGTATTCCAGTAATTTCAGTATCTACTATTGTGAGACCTGATCAGGTATTTTTTAAGTTTTATGGGTCATTTTATCGGAAGATGCTGAGAAAATTTTATTTTTTCTTTGTTCAGAATCAGGAAACACTGGAATTATTGAGAAGTGTTGGATTAGAGAATGCAATAATAAGCGGAGATACAAGATTCGACCGGGTGAATTCCATCTTGAATAAGAATACACCCGTTAAATTTATTGATAGTTTTAAAGGAAGTGACAAGTTAATCGTATTGGGAAGTACCTGGCGAAAAGATATTGATTTATGGATGGATTATATAAATCTTTCTCAGAACCTAAAATTTATAATTGCTCCGCACAACATTAACATGGAAGAGATCGCCTATGTTGAAGAAAAAATTAAATCAAAAACTCTAAGATATAGTAATATTGACAATGGAGTGGATATTGTAGATGTCCTTATTATCGACAACATCGGTATGTTATCCTCCATATATAAATATGCAGATATAACATATGTGGGTGGAGCGTTTGGAGAGGGTTTGCATAATATTTTAGAACCTGCCACGTACAGTAAGCCAGTAATAATTGGTAAAGGCAAGTTGAATAAGAAATATCAGGAGGTTCAGGCATTGCTGAATGCAGGGGGTGCCTTTGAAATAGCTGATTCATCTTCCATTGAAAGATTAATGAAAGAGTTATTAACAGATGAAGACTTTTATTCAAAAGCCAGCCAGGCCTGCAGATCATATGTCGAAAGGAATCTTGGCTCCACGGATGCAATTTTAAGCCATTTAAAGGCAATATTATCATGAGCTTTGAAGGACTGGTATTAAAATCAACAGGATCCTGGTATGATGTAAAATCTGAATCAGGTGAATTTATCCGGTGCAGATTGAGAGGTAAGTTGAAATTAAAAGGGATAGAAACTACAAATCCTATAGCCGTTGGTGATAATGTCAGGTTCACAATAGATCTACATGAGGAAGGGATCATATATGAAATATTACCAAGAACTAATTATCTGATACGTAAATCAATCAAAAAGTCAAGCCAGGGTCATATTATTGCTGCAAATATTGATCAGGCCATATTGGTGGCAAGTCTTACATATCCACGTACTTCTGTTGGATTTATTGACCGGTACCTTGTATCTGCAGATTCCTTCCGTATACCCGCCAAAATCATTTTCAACAAATCAGATCTTCTTAATGATTCACTGAAGGACCTGCACGATTATCTTTCCAGCGTTTATACTGAAATTGGGTATGAAAACGTACTGATCTCAGCTGAGAAAGATAAGGATCTGAATATTGTAAAATCATGGTTTACTAACCAAAAATCTCTTCTTTCAGGTCACTCTGGTGTAGGGAAATCCACAATTTTAAATAGAATCAATCCGGCACTTAAGTTACCAACTGATGAGATCTCAAATTTTGCAAATAAAGGGAAACATACTACTACCTTTGCTCAGATGATCGAACTTGATAATAATTCCTATGTGATTGACACCCCTGGAATAAAGGAACTTGGATTGATCGATATGGAACCATGGGAGATCAGCCATTATTTCCCTGAGATGCGGAATAAATTGGGTGAATGCAAATATAAGAACTGTCTACACATCAATGAACCTGGATGTTCAGTATTGGATGCTTTAGAGCGTGAGGAAATAGCTGAGACCAGATATGACAGTTATGTAAGTATGATCATTGATGATGATAATAGACGTTGATATTAACTCCTAGATATCAATATAATAAAAAAGGATACATAAATTACCTGGAAAGACTTAGTAGACTATTTATAAGAGTATATAAAAACCGCTCTAATCCCTGTTTTGAATTCCTGATGAAAAGGGCTGAAAATTGATAGGCTTCCCGAAAATTCCCTGAAAAAAATGCTTTTCGAAACTCGTACTTACTTCTGCTACTGAGGGCATTTGTTTCAGATTCGGTATTGTTGAGTTTTTCTGCTTTCAGACATACGAGAAAAGTTGATCTTAACATATGGCTGTTTTTTTTATATTGGCTTGATGACAATGAGTTTTTTAATACTCTTTTTTTAACAAGGATTTTATCCGTGTAACAATATTTAGTGATTTTTCCCGATCTGATCCAAAAATCAAAATCCTCATAAGATAGACTTTCATCATACCCACCCAAATGATCTAATACTGATTTTCGCATCATCATTGTGGGGGTGCAAATAAAGTATCTTGTTAATATTTCAGTATACACATTGCCTTCCGGCACTGGATCTTTCAGAAGTCCGTTTTTATCTCTTTTGTAATGCGCACCCAAAACCTTTCCAGAATTATCAATATATATAGCATCGGTGAAGTTAACGCCATACTCCAGGCCATGTCTCTCAAAACTTTTTATACCTTCTTCTATCCGGTCGGGGAGAAGTACATCATCAGCCGAAAGATCAATAATATATTCACCTTCCGATTCAGACAAGCCAATATTAAATGCCCTGCAGTTTCCCAGATTTTCATTTAGAAGATTCATTTTGATTCCTGGGTGTTCTGAGACGAGGTCTTTAATGAGTTTTTGAGAATTATCACTGCTCCCATTATCTACAATTATGATCTCAATGTTTTGATAGGATTGATCAATTATTGAGTTAACTGCTTCCAGCAGGTATTTTTCATGGTTATAGCATAAGCATATTACGGTGACCAGTGGTGGTGACATTAAAAAATTATACGTTTATTCAAAATTATAAGAATTATTGCTAAAACGAAGTATCTTATGGCATGTGCAGCTGGAATGCCCTCTATCCCAAAACTGGATGACAGAAAATAGACCAGAAAAATATAAAATACAGCTGAGGCAGCCTGTAATAGAATGAATGTTCGCGTTCTTGCCTGGGCAGAAATAATATATGTTAACAAATATGCAATTATACAGAAGAAATCGCCTACGAACTGTAAAGGCATCAAATCCCCGGCGGGCACAAATTCACTTTCATATAATAATATCAATATAGGTTCCCGGAGGATATAAATAAGAACCAAACCAATCGCACTAATAATGATTACGATTCTAAATACATCCCTTAGATATTGGCGTAATTCCTCAGTATTTAAGATAAGGGCGGATACTTGCGGGTAATAAACGATCCCTACTGTGTTGATAAATAACATCATGTATCCATCCGATAGTTTTACAATTGATTGCCAGAGACCAGTGTGGACCATTCCAAAGGACTGAATGGCATAGTCTCGAATAATGAAATCAGTGACCTTGCCAAAGATAAGGATACTGAGGGCCATTAAAATGAATTCACCTAGTTTCCCAAAATCCTTCATCGGAATGCGGCCGGCCATAGGCAATAATATTCCTTTCATCAATCCGTAACCAAGTGAAAAAATCACTCCCATACTTTGCGCAAATATGTAAAACAATAGTGCATAGTTTAAATTTCTTTTTGGGGCAATAACTAGTATGGCTGTTACCACAAGTATGGATCCCAGTGCATTGATTATAGCATAGACCTTAATTCGTTGAAAAGAAAGAATGATGGAAAGGAGAAATAAATGAACGATATAAAGCGATATGCCAAGGATTAAAAGTATTAATATAGTACTGCTGAAATTAAAGTTGAAATCCCTGAAAAAATAAGCACGGAATAAATAAATCAATGTAAGAGTTACCCCAAGCACGATGAAATTTAATATAAATCCGGCCTTGAAATAATTTTGTTTCTGTAATTGAGGTATATCCCCATGTGACCAGTATTTAATAATACCTCTATTGATCCCATCATTCGGCACCTGAGTGATCAAACTAATAAGATTCTGGAAGTGTGATAAAAGTGTTATTCCGGTTGTCCCAAAATATACCGCAAACAATTTATTCGTCGCAAGGGAACATATTGATTTTATAATTATGGATGAAAATGACCAGGTGGATTTCTTTATAAAATCAATCATCTATTAAATTTCTTTTAAGAAAGTTAGTTTACTGAAAGATAAGCTGCCGAGTCTTTCCTTAAACCTTATCAGGCCTTTCTGCGGATCATTATTAATTGATGATACACCCAGATCAATATATTCCATTGCATTGACGGAGGCATACTTATAGATCTGCTCCAGTAAAAATACCAAAGGGCTAAATCTGTTGTAAGCGCTGTTATGCGCAGGTAAAAAGTTATAAAGCACAGAATCCTTTACCTCAACACAAATTGTTGCTGCAACCATATCATTTTCCATTGATGCTGAAAAAAAACTGTATTTATCAGGGAATTTATCAACTAAACGCATAATTGATTTAAGATCAATGTTTACCGGAATCTTTCTTGCTCTTCTGAAGGATTCTATACCATTAAACACCATTTCTGCTTCAGTGTTTGGATGTTCGGTAAATATGATGCCAGTTTTTTTTGATTTGATGAGGTTCCTTTTCTCCATTGGGTGAATGATCCCATCAAAGGAATTATTAGATATTTGGATGACCTGGTTCAGGTCAATGGTCGATGCATTATATCCGTTGAGGGCAAGCACAGAGGCCACCTTTTCATACGACTGAGGGTGATATATCCCTGGATAATGTTTAATTATTATTTTCCGGATGCCTTTTGTCTTTAAATGAAATTCTACAAAATCTATGAATTTACTTAAAGTTTCAAAATCCACTTCTTCAGAGATAGACAGGGAACCGAAAGGTGCCGTTGATAGGCTGACAGCGGTATTTTCTTTAATCTGAAAATTGATATGAGCAGCGATTCCCTCCTTTTCCGGGTTGACAATTAAGAAAGTGAAATTTTCTAATTCATGCCATAAGCTTATGAATTCCGGCGAATTATACAGACATAGTTTGCCGGAAAATCTAAATCGTTGGGGGGCTTCAGCAATTATAAATTTAAATTTAACACTCAAGGTTTTTGCTCAAAAAGGATTATGGAAACATATTAATATAAAAATACAGGATTTATAATCATTGTTTATTAGAATTCGATTATTTAGTAGATATGATATACCTGATCCTGACAATCCTGATGAATATTGGGATATTTCTCTCTTTTCGGTCTTACTCCAGGATGGGAATTAATACGCTAAATGCTATTGTCATCAATTATCTGGTTTGTGTTTTGACAGGGATGTTGTTTTATGGCAAGAGTCTAATAGCAAATGCCTATATCCTTTCTGAAACTTGGATTTTATTTCCAATAGCACTGGGAGCAGTATTTGTTTTAACATTTTATTTAATGGCCATTACTACTCAAAAATATAATGTTGCAGTTGCTACTGTATCTTCAAAAATGTCGATGCTGATACCGGTAATTTTTAGTATTTATATATTTAAACTGGTAGTTACAAAATTTGATTTATTTAATTTTGCCGGTCTTCTTTTTGGTATTACATCTATTATATTATGTTCATTCACGAAAAAAGGGGGTAGAAGCACTACATGGAGCAGTAAGTACTTACTATTAATACCGGCATTCGTCTTTCTTTCCTCTGGGCTTATCGATACTTCTTTGAATTATTTGAACGCATTCATTATTACATCTGATCAGAAACCGGTGCTTCCGGTAATCATATTTGCATCTGCTTTCATCTCAGGTGTTATTATATTAATTCTTAGAAAAGAAAAGATCCATAAAAAAGACCTGATCGGCGGGATCTACCTTGGAATACCCAATTATTTCAGCCTTTATTTCCTATTATTAACCTTATCAAGTTTTAATAATAATGGAGCCGTTGTATATCCCATCCTGAATGTTGGAATTATCGTATTATCAAGTATGGCCTCATTTTTAATATTTAGTGAAAAGCTTGTCAAGCTAAATATAATTGGTATGATAATGGCCTTATTAGCTATATTTTTAATATCCTATCAGGATATTATATTGTATTTTTCTTAATATGCATACATGAAATTTGTTTTGTCACTTTTTTTGTTAATAATCCCCATTTCAAGTTCTTTTTCCCAAGAATTTATACTTGGAGATAGTCGGATGATCGATCGAATTAACAGGACTTTAGATCTTATTTATAATTTTGAATTTGATGAAGCCCACCTGGAAATTGATACCCTTGAAAATCAGCTCGGTGATCATCCCGCGAATCATTTTCTCCGGTCAATGATCCTTTACTGGAGGGATAGACCCTTTAAAGATAATTCGGATCCATATCTCGAATACAAAAAAGAATTGGAAACAGCTATTGAACTGGCTGTTCCTTTCCAGAAAAATGAGAATCTCAGAGAAGAAGGAGAATTTTATATAATGGCAGGATATGGACTCCTGGTTGATCTGTATATTGGAGTTGGGCATGGTATGAAAGCTGTGGGGGCTGCAAAAAAAGCCTATAATTCTTTGAAGGAGGGATTTGAGCTTAAAGAAAGATTCCAGGATTTTTATTTTTCGACCGGACTTTATAATTATTACAGGGAAAAATACCCAGAACTGCATCCTTTTTATAAAACATTTTTATGGGTATTTGTGAATGGTGATATGGAACTAGGTCTCGAACAACTTAAAATCGCTTCGGAAGAGGGGGTGTTCATGCAACGTGAAGCCTTGATTTATCTTTTTCACATATACCTCAGATATGAGAACAATCCTGAATTGGCATTACCTTACACACAAGTACTTGTCAACCGCTTCCCAGGTAACTACAGGTTCAAATGTTTATATTTAGAATCTATGATCTATAACAATAAGGATAGTATATCTAAAGCCATTATCGATTCACTTATAAACCATGATGACACCTTCTATCAACTGGCGGGAAATCTGTTTTCAGGATTAATCTCTGAACAGCAGGATAAGATAGAAGCGGCCAGGTATTATCTTAGAACAGCACTTGAAAAATATGAAGAGATGGGGAGAGAAGATGGCCATTACCTTAGCCTGATATATACAGGAATGGCGAGGGTTGCACTTGATCAGGATGATGACAAAAATGCCAGAAAGTATTATAAGCTTGCTTTGAAAGCAGATCCTTTCGTTCCCGTTAAAACTGAAGCTGAAGATTTTCTCCAATTATATAATGAAGGATAAATATCTATCCATAAAGGAAAAGTCTGAAGGATTATATAAAGAAAAAGGCAGTAAGTTTATTGCTCTTGCATTTCCAGTAAAACATGAGGATGAAGTTAAGCAGCTAATTCAATCAGTAAAAAAGGAGCATTATAATGCTAACCACCATTGTTTCGCTTACATCATATTGAATAAAGATGTGCGTTTCAGAAAAAGCGATGATGGGGAACCCCGGCATACCGCCGGAGATCCTATTCTCAACCAGATTAAATCCTTACAACTTATGGATGTACTGGTCATTGTTGTTAGATATTTTGGAGGTACTAAGTTAGGAAAGAGTGGTTTAATTAACGCATATAAAACTGCATCAAAAGCAGCTTTATCAAATGCAATTATCATAGAAAAAGTGCAAAAAAGTGAAATCTGCATTCATTTTAACTACGAGGGAATTAACGATGTTATGCATGTTTTGCAACAATTTGATTTTAAAATTTCAAAACAGGAGTATGAAGAATCCTGTACAATTACCGGATCCATCCCTCTCTCTCAACTCTCAGAGCTTATAAACAAACTTTCAGGATATAAGAAGGTAACAAAGGTTGATCAGTTACCTGGTTGATGAAGTACTTATCAGATCTCCCAGGAATATAGCATTAAGGAACAATCGGTTTGTTCCATACCAGAAAGCCCTGAAATTTGGATTGTCGCTAAAGCATATTGTTTTACCTCTTCCAACCGAACTTACAATTAATGCCGAAGAATTTTTAATTAGTTCATAATTCTCCTTTGAAATATATCCGCTAAGTAATGGGTCATCAGAATATACAACAGGATTGTTATAAGGATTTTTTGACTTTTCAAAGAACAATCTATTGTTTTTGAAAAGGCTAAGGGTTTCATCCGGATATCCAAAACATAGGGGATGTGAAAGATCAAGTGTTGTTGCAAATATTGAACCTCCAATATTTTGGGCTCCAATATGTTGAGACATGTCACCATAACTTTTTTGTGTCAGACTATCCTTGACCGTTTTTTTCAAGTTTATATGGGCGAGTTTCTGATCAATTAACCATTCTGCGCCACCTTTAGTTCCAATTATTTTACCCCCGTCCTTAATCCATTGCTCCAGTTTTTCTTTTGCACTTCCAGATATTCCTGAATAATTTCCATTTACCATGATGATAGTATTATACCGGGAAAGGTTAATGCGATTAAATCTATCAATATCAATCAGAGATAGAGGAATTCCAAAACGGTTATCAAGCAAATGCCAGACTTCTCCGGCATCATAGGATGAAACGCCATCACCTACGAGCATCATAACTTTAGGTTTTTCCAGATTCATCATATTTGGACTTCCCAGGTCTATTCCATCCTGATTGAATCCAGATGAGACATCATAGAAACTGACACTGCATTTTGAGGATATTTTTTTAAGGATTTCGTATACCTCATCTTCTGTTTTAGATTGATTCCGGGCGGGGATTAGTAATGTGCCTGGTTTATGATTAAGACCTTCATTAGTTGAAAATGACTTCAATGCAATCTTCACTTTCAGATTATTTTTAAAGATCATATATAATGCTTTATATGAATTATAATCCTCCCAGTTCATTAGATAAGCATAGGAACTTTTTGCTTTTACTGTTCCTGTATGTGGAGGAAGTTCAAACAATTGATCACCAAGAAGCGCTTTATCGAAGGTTTTTCCTTGAAGTGCAGTGTATTGAATGTCAAAAGCCAGTGGGAAAGTCCATGCTGAAACATCATAAAACAGGCTATCCGTAAAAGAAGTAGATTTCTCGAATATTCCTTTAATAAGCCTAAGTTGATTTTGGTTGAGCGGGACTATATAAGAACTTTCTGTTGAATAATTGTGATTTTCTATCGATATCCCCTCTGCAAGTCTGTATATTTTGATATGATGTTGTTTAAGGATGCTCAGGAAGCTGTTGGTTTTGGTTCGATCATTTTCCCCATCAAAAACATAAGCTTTTACCTGGTCATTTTTGGCAAGATCAGAGGTATTCCTATAAAAATCAGCTTGATATTCTAAAAGTTCATCTTTGAGTTCATATCCTGACCTTATTGTTGAAAGTGATACAGTAAGCTGATTCCTGATGGTGAATGGAAAGTCGAGAATCCCATTGACCGTCTGCTGGGAAAGCCCCCTTGATGATGCTTGTTCAAATAATATCCCTATACTTCCATTTACATCCGGATAGGATGATCCCTTACCATAATAAAAATCATCGAATTGTTCTTTTGAAAAGTATAAAGAGCCAATTTTATCTAATGCTTCAGCATGATAAGTAGCAATTTTAGAAGTAAGTCTGAAGTTTTCAGCAGGGGTATTCGGATTCGTTCTTGAGGGTATTCCAGGCTGAAAAAAGAAGGTAGAATTACTTCCCATTTCGTGATGGTCCGTTAAAATGTTGGGTTTCCACCTATAAAATTGATTTATTCTAGCTTGAGATTCAGGGTGTTGTAAAGGCAACCAATCCCTGTTCAAATCGAACCAGTAGTGGTTGGTTCTACCCCTTGGCCATGCTTCGTTATGCTCTGTATTGTTAGGATCACTTATGGATACTTCTGACATATATTGGTTGACCCACTGTTCAAAACGGCTATAACCATCCGGATTTATACTTGGATCGATAAGTATAACTGTATTATCCAGTATGGAATTGATTTCATCAGATTCAGCGGCGGCAAGATAATAAGCTACCAGCAGCGAGGAATTAAGGCCACTAGGTTCATTTCCATGTACGCTATATCCTAACCAGATCACTGATGGCATATTAGTTAAATTTAGATCTCCTGAAATTGAAGGATCGGAAACCTTAAGGTGATCTTCCCTGATCTTTTCAATATTTGAGAGATTCTCCGGAGAAGAAATGGTTAGTAATAGAAGGGGGCGGTGCTCATATGTCCATCCATATCTTTCTATATTCACCCTGTTCGATTGTTCAGCAATGATGTGCATATATTTAACCAACTGATCGTGGCTCACATGCTTTTCTCCAACTTCAAAATCTAGGATATCTGATGGTTTGGAAATCGCTGAATTAAAAGTAACATTTTCGTCAAAGTAATAGTCCAGGTTTGTCTGGCCTAATAGACTAATGCTAATGAAATAAAATAAAAATAAAATAAATCTAGTCTTTATCATTTATCTGGGCTTAATAAACTTCAAATATACTTGTTAAGAAATTAATTAACCAATTCGATTTTCGGGCTGAATAATTCCTGAAAATATTGATCTACTTTTATGATGTTATCACCTTGGTATTTTTAAAAAATTGAGTAAGTTCGTACTGAAAATTATTTTGCCGGGGCACACGTAATTTTCATTTTTTTCGCATCCAAATCTTATTGGATTTTTAATATTATTTGCAATATAATTTGAGTGTTTTTTTCTAAGAATTCTATTGCAATAAATTGTTAATAAAGGACCGTTAAAAATATTAATTTCTTAACATTAACGGGTTTCAATATTGTTGAATAAAACTAAGATTTGCATTCAATTTATTATTTTAATTAATCTATAGCTTTATGAAAAGATTTTTACTAATCATTACAACTTTTTTGATCTCTGTGACAGTATATGGGCAAACCGGAACCATCACAGGTCGAATTATTGATCAAGGCACAAGTGAAGGATTGCCCGGTGCTAACGCCATTATTAAAGGTACTGCCATTGGATCAATTACTGATTTGGATGGCTATTTTTCTATTGGAGATGTTCCAACAGGATCACAGGTAGTTGTGATTTCCTATGTTGGCTATGAGTCGATTGAGCAGGATGTGAATGTGACTACTGGAACTGTGAACTTAGGCACAATAAATTTGGCCCTGGGGGCAGTTGGATTGAAGGAAGTGGAAGTCATTGCATCAGTGGCCATAGACCGTAAAACACCGGTTGCTGTTTCTACAATCAAGGGGCAGGCGATTGAGGAAAAAGTGGGGAATCAGGAATTCCCGGAAGTATTGAGATATACACCTTCTGTATATGTTACAAAACAGGGTGGTGGATTTGGTGATTCCAGGATTAATGTTAGGGGATTTGATCAAAGTAACACTGCTGTTATGATCAATGGTGTTCCGGTAAACGATATGGAAAATGGCTGGGTATACTGGTCAAACTGGGCCGGTTTAACAGATGTTTCATCACAGGTTCAGATGCAGCGGGGATTAAGTGCCTCGAAACTGGCTATATCTTCTGTGGGAGGTACTATCAATATTATTACCAATGCAGCAGAAATGGATAAAGGCGGTAAATTTTCAGTAAATATTGGAAATGATGGATACCAGAAATATAATCTAATGTTATCGACTGGTCTTGGGGAAAGTGGATGGGCCTTTACCATTCAGGGAACACATACCAGGGGTAATGGATGGGTGGATGGAACAACTTTCCGTGCTTATTCATATTTCGCTTCCTTAGCTAAGAAGATCAACGACAAGCATACTTTAGTATTTACCGGACTTGGAGCTCCTCAATGGCATCATCAGCGTGAAGTAACTCGTTTTGATGGTATCAATTTCCAGGATCTTCTTGATCATGAAAGGGGTATTAAGTATAATTCAAAATGGGGAGATTACAATGGGGAGGAATTCTCATGGAGAAGAAATTTCTATCACAAGCCCAAGTTTTACGGAAACTGGTATTGGACCATCAGCCCGCGAACCGATCTGGCGACAACAGCCTATGCATCTTTTGGTCGTGGTGGCGGAACTGGTGATAGGGGAACAATAAATGGATCATTTCCTACTTCATCGAGGTTTTATGACGACCGGTATGGTGCTGATTCCAGGGGTCAGTTCATGTTTGATCAAGTTAACAACTGGAACTCAGGGACCACAAATTACCCAAGCTCCTGGGGTGATCCTGCCCAGGTATTTGACAGTGTTGACCGGGATATAGATAACCGCAGAGGTTTCTTTGGAGACAAATACGTGAATACAAGCTCCAATGGATTTATCAGAAGAGCCTCCATGAACGGCCATAACTGGTATGGTGTTCTATCCACATTAACACATGGATTCAATGACAACCTTAGTCTGGTTGCTGGTGTTGATCTGAGGTGGTATAAGGGGATTCATTATAGAAGAGTAACTGATTTGTTAGGAGCTGATGCCTATTTTACTGACACTGACATAAATATTGCAGGCGAATTCATTTCCCAGGAGAAATCTGCAAATGCGATAGTGAATATGAAAAATGATATGAAATTAAATTATCATAATGATGGAATAGTTGGTTGGCAGGGTGCATTTGCACAATTAGAATACGCCAACGATGATATATCAGCTCATATTTCAGGAGCATTCTCAAATCAATCGTATCAGAGAGTTGATTATTTTAATTACTATTATTCAGATGCTCTGAGTGAGGCAGCGGGTTTAGATGAAACGATGGTTTCTGAAACGGTCAATCAACTTGGCGGAAATATAAAAGGGGGTATTAACTGGAATATTAATTCCAAACATAATATCTTCCTCAATGGGGGATTTTATTCAAGGCAGCCCTTGTTTGATGCTGTTTTCCTGAATTTTGTTAATCAGATCAATGATGATCTAGTAAATGAGAAAGTTACTGGACTGGAATTGGGTTATGGCTTCCGATCAAGGTTCCTAAATGCAAATGTAAATTTGTACAGGACTACATGGACAGACAGGTTCAGACAGAGAGGAGTACAATTAGGAGGAGGTGAGGAAGGAACAGCCAATTTATCCGGCATCTCCCAAACACATACTGGGGTTGAAGTAGAGCTATACGGTGAAATTGCTAAGAACCTTATGCTTGAAGTCATGTTCTCTCTGGGGGACTGGAGATATAGCGATAACGTAAATGTAAATGTATATGATGATGACCGGACCCTCCTTGGAGATACAATTTTATATTTAAATAATGTTAAAGTTGGCGATGCTGCTCAAACAACCGCGCGAGTTGCTCTAACCTATACATTCCTGAAAAACTTCAGAATTTATGGAAGTTTTTATTATGCTGACAAACTGTTTGCTGATTTTGATCCTACGGAGATAGCATTCCTGGATGAAGATAATCAGGGTTCTTTGGAACTTCCAAGTTACAGCCTGGTTGATGCCGGCTTATATTATGATTTTAAAGCAGGAAAGAAATTAAATTTCACTGCTAAAATTAATATTAATAATTTATTAAACGAGACCTATATCTCAGAATCTGAGAGTAATAATCATCCGGAACCGGGTACCGATGAAACCATTTATACTGAAAACTTTGGATATTTTGGCTTTGGAAGGACCTGGAATGCGGGGATTTTGATGCGCTGGTAAATAACTGGATACTAAATATTATAGTAATCCCGGGGACACCACCCGGGATTTTTTTTTTTTGTTTGGATTTGCCGAAAAAATTGCTTTATTTGCAAATATAAATTTTCTAATATAAAGTTTGATTTTTCTTGAATCGTTCCTTTTTGGAGAATTTATTTATGTATATTTTAGTTCATTGAGCTGTGCTAAAAAAAAGAAATATTGCCCTTTCGCTTTTATTTTCGCTTTTGTTGACCTCCTGTGGTTTGTTTAATAAAGACGAGGGAATAAAAACGGAACGAATTACCTTCACTAGCCATGCAGTTGAATCTGTTACAAATTTAAATGGTGAACTGGATATTGAGACGGTTTTTAATAACAGTCTTAATGTGTTGTATGACCTTATGATTGTAAACAGATCTGATCAGCCTATTGAAGG
Organism: uncultured Cytophagales bacterium; assembly: GCA_963820995.1. GTDB lineage: Bacteria > Bacteroidota > Bacteroidia > Cytophagales > Cyclobacteriaceae > JAGTVG01. The sequence continues at coordinate 870,833 of CAWGCL010000004.1, forward strand.
GGTTTCTATCGTTTACAACCAGGTAAATGGTAAATCCATTATCTTCATCAAGGATAATCAGAAAAGGTATAGTTCTGCTTTTCTTTATGGTACTCCTGAGGAACTCAACAATTATTTCACAACCAATGGATTGGCTTTAACTGCAGAGCCCGAAACAGAGGAGGATAATAAATTGCGAAGAATTGCTTTGTCATTGCCGCTCATTCCTTTAGCTGATGCCGAAATAAACTCTATACCTTATGCATATTATATCCAGCAATTTCATCTGTCTGATTCAACGTTTGAGGGGAATGACTACCTGATTAACTGTAAAGAAATCGAAATGGTTCCTGAACTAATTAAAGAACAGACTATTATAGGATTAAAATCTTCTTCTATTTTGATTTCAATCGAATCAAAAGGCGAGTGTGAGTTAATAGAAATAGCTTCGGATCGAATACTGGATGAGAGTTTTAATTTCAGTGATAAGCTGATTACCCAGGCTACTAACCAATGGGGGATGAGGCGTGATGAACTTATAAGTCTTATAGCAATAAAATCATATTTTAAAGAACCCAGTGAGCAATATGTCCATGTTGATACTCAATTTGAATACTATCAGATTGAACTGGAAAACACGAGGTGCATGAAATATATCGTTGATGTACCTGAACAGATAAATGAGTTTTTAAATATGGATTTCATTGAAATACTTGAAGGAAAAGGACTTCAGATACATAGTGGGCTTACACCCGATAATGTTACCGGTAATTATTTCGTTGATAATTGGACCAATCTCGAGTCTGGAACCAGGTATGTGAATTACAGTTTTCAATTTTTGAATCAGACTTCAGAATTTCAGATCGAGGTCAAGAGTGCTGCGGAATTTTCTGACGCCACAGGGATTGTTGCTTATATTTCTGGGGATGGACAATATTTCTCAATATATAGTGAACAGGATCATAATATTGATGACAGTGGTCACAATGTCTTTATAAAAACGGCAGATATTTACAGCGGCAAAGTCACCAGCGAGGGGATCATTGATTTCCAGAATGGTTTTATTGTCCTGCAAAAGGAGAACGACTGGTACGACAGATTCCTCAATGTAGGTTCTTCCAGGGTAGTTTACGAAGCGGATTTTATGGCAGATGCTGTGGATGCTTTTCCATTTCATTCTACTGACCTTGATCCTGATAATTCCTTTTTCCGGATCATGTCAGAGAGCAACTAGTTCAATCCTTTCGTCAATTGAATTAATATTACAATAATCTTGCCTGAGTATTTATCCATCTTTCGGGTAATTCTCCTTTCATAGCTTTTTCATAATCTGAATAACTACAAGGTACAATGCTGTTGCGATCAAATACCTTCTTCCCTTTTGGATATGGCACTTCCATCCACCATTTCTCTGAAAGTTTGCTTTTATAGAATGTAAGTATTTCAGTATCACCAGGTAAAGAAACCACATACTTCATATAATAATTGCTTTTGAAACTGAAGTGATCTTTTCTATGGTAAAATCCTTCAATGAAGTACCAGATCATTGTAGCTATAACCGAAGCTGTTTTTTTATGCTGATCATCTTGCATCAGGTCATATTCGAAGAAACCCGCAGAGCTCATTTTTTCGTTTAAACCTGCATACCAGCATAATTGACAGGCTTCTTCACCAGTAAGTCCAAATGGTTGAGCATTTGAGTTGCCTGGTGCATCTCCAGATCGTATGGCCGTAATATCGAAGCTAAGGATATCAGCATCCCGGATTACTGGTTCCATCTCAAAAATATTCTGTCTTATTTTTCCGATGCGATAGGTATCGAAATACAACTCCTCCATCATAGCCAGACTTTTCGGATTGATAAGGTAACTTTGATATCCTATGTGACTGAAATTAAACAGGAAATTGGGTTCGTGAGTCAGGATTTTGTACACATGGTTCTGATGGTCGAACTTTTCATCTTCTAGACCAAGGTCTATAAAAGCATCAACATTTAATATACTTACCAGTTTTTCCATATCCTGGTAAGCTTTATATAATGCAATGTCCATATCATGAGTACCTCCAAATACGAGGGGGAGTACTTCATTGTCTAATAAATATCGACAGACTTCCTGAAGCCGTGTATGTGTTTCTTCCAGAGTTGGTCCATTCCTTAGATTTCCCAGATCAACGATCTTATTGGCAATTGCACCCTTTTTTAGATTATAAAGCTTTGCACGAATCTCATCTGTTCCGTGATCGCTTTCATTTTCACGTCCAGCACCCCTATACTCCTCTAGGCCAATCAATGCTATATCAGCTTTTTTTATATCGGGAAAACTTGGGCCTGGCAGGTAAATGTTCTTGAAAAATGAGTGGCTGGATTCTATAGGATTGTAAATCCTCTCATTGACCGGGTTAAAGAAAATCTTAACATCCATAGAGTAGTTTATTTTTTTTTCTAAAAATAAATATAAAAAAAATCCCGCCACATGGCGGGACTGGATACTTTAATTTATCCTCCAAAGTCATCAAACCGGATATTTTCAGGTGGCACACCCAGATCATCCAGCATTTTTAACACAGCCGCATTCATTAATGGGGGACCACAAAGATAAAATTCAATTTCATCCGGATCCGGATGATCTTTCAGGTAATTATCATATAATACCTGATGTATGAATCCCGTATAGCCATCCCCTTCTCTATCATCCAGGCTTTTATTGATTTTCCAGTTATCTTCAGGGAGAGGTTCTGAAAGTCCCACTAAAAACCTGAAATTTGGAAAGTCTTTTTCAATTTTTCTAAACTCATCTACATAGAAGAGTTCTCTTTTTGAACGACCTCCATACCAGTAGCTAACATTTCGATTTGTTTTTTCGGTATTAAATAAATGGAATATATGGGAACGTAAAGGAGCCATGCCAGCCCCTCCACCTATATATATCATTTCTTTATCCGTTGGATTTATAAAGAATTCACCATATGGCCCTGAAATAGTAACTTTATCACCTGGCTTTCGGGAGAACACATATGAGGAACAAATACCTGGATTAACGTCCATCCATTTTCCAGCTGATCTGTCCCATGGTGGTGTAGCAACCCTAATATTAAGCATGATGATGTTTCCTTCTCCAGGGTGGTTGGCCATTGAGTAAGCTCTGAAAATAGGTTCATCATTTTTCATTTTCAGACCCCACATTTGAAATTTGTCCCAGTCACTCTTATAAACGTCCTGTGCATGTCCGAGACTTGGGTGGGGAGTAATGTCAATGGTATCAAAGTCTAACTTCAATTTCAGGAACATCTATTTGAATATAACCGCCTGATTGGAAATCTAATGATTCACCTTCTGGGAGTTTAACAACAAATTCCTTTATAAATGTTGACACGTTATAGTTTGAAACTACTTCGCATTCCCATTTCTTAATTCCAAAGATCTCTTCCGGTATTCTGATCTGCATATCCTGTTTTACCTTGACCTGACAGGATAACCTGACCTTTTCCTGTTGTTCTTTTCTGGTCAGGTGCCCTACTTCTGTAGGAAGAACTTCTCCACCGCCATCTTCTACTATACATTTGCACATGGCGCATGTCCCACCGCCTCCGCATGCGGAGGGGAGAAAGATCTTTTGCGCAGATAAAGTTGATAATAAGGTGGACCCTCCAGAGGCTATTAATGCTTCATCTTCTTTTCCGTTGATGGTGATCTTTACGTCTCCTGTCTGAACAAGTTTGGATTGAGCATAAAGTAAAATGAATACCAATAGAAGAATGACTATTGAAAAAGCAATTATTGATGAAAAGATTACCGGACCCATTGTTAATTATGTTTTCTATCGTTCAAAGATGTGCAAATATATCTATATTAATTCAAAGGAATTAGTCTGATTTTAAAAATATTATCATGTTGGATCGCACTCAGAAACATCTGTAAAAAATGTGCCAGGATCATTTCTCTAGCAACATATTAAGGAGTGTGGTCAATGTATTTTTAAGCTTCCTTCTATCCACGATAAAATCCAGGAATCCATTTTCAAGTAAAAATTCTGATGTTTGGAATCCCTTGGGAAGGTCTTTGCCCATAAATTCACGGATTACGCGAGGGCCTGCAAATCCAATTAATGCTCCGGGTTCTGCGATATTAAAATCCCCAAGCATGGCATAAGAAGCTGTTACACCTCCTGTAGTAGGATCAGTCATTAAGGAAATAAAAGGTACTTTCGCTTCCGATAAAAGGGCCAGTTTAGCGGACGTTTTGCCCATTTGCATCAATGAGTATCCTGCTTCCATCATTCTGGCTCCCCCTGATTTAGAAATGATTATCAGGGGATATTTCTTTTTTAATGAATAGTCTATGGCTCTGGCGATTTTTTCACCAACAACAGATCCCATTGATCCCCCAATAAAGGCAAAATCCATGCAGGCAACTACCAAATTAATCCCATTCATTTTGCCATAAGCAGTTCTAACGGCATCATTGAGATGTGTTTTTTTTATAGATGCCTTAAGACGACCTATATATGGTTTCGAATCCACAAATTTCAATGGATCAGTCGATACCATTTTCGCATCAAGCTCCGTGAATTTATTTCTGTCAAACAGAAGTTCAAAATACTCTTTTGAGCCAATCCTTACATGATATCCATCATCAGGGCTCACATATGCATTATTCTTCAGTTCTCTTGTATGAATTATCTTTCCGCTGGGAAGTTTGTACCAAAGGCCATCAGGGACGTCTTTTTTATCTTTCGTTGGGGTTTGGATACCTTTCGCTTTTCTAAGAAACCAGGTCATATAATATTTCTAGTTAGGATGGTAAATTTAGAAATTTATTCTATATCAAAAAATGTTTATCATTAGTTAGGTATTATTTTTACTTAACTTCCTCATAATCAATATATTCACCGCCCTTGAAATTATCGGTTTTGTTTTGCTTTTTATCTTCAGGAACATAATCAATGTCCACATTGCTGTTCCTGGCCCTTTTTCTCTGGGATCTTTTATCTTCAATATCATTTCTTGGTCTAAATGGCAAGATAAACACATAATATATGGCCAGAACGAACATGAAAATGATAAACAGAAATTTCAACATAATTAAGATTATTATCTACTCAGATATAGATTTCTATAGGAATATACTTCCAGGAAGTAATCATCCATCAGGTCATCAATAAAATAAATTGATTCACCTGTCGATTTCATTTCAGGTCCCAATTCTTTATTTACATTTGGGAACTTGTCAAATGAAAACACAGGTTCCTTAATTGCATACCCTTTTTTTACAGGATTGAAATCAAAGTCACTTAACTTGGCTTTCCCCAGCATAATTTTAGTGGCATAATTCACATAATTCTCCTGGTAAGCCTTACATATAAATGGTACGGTACGCGAGGCTCTAGGGTTAGCTTCGATAATATATACTATATCATCCTTAATGGCAAATTGTATATTGATTAATCCTACAGTTTTCAATGCCAAAGCTATTTTTCTGGTATGCGCTTCAATTTGCTGTATAACGAAATCACCCAGATTATAAGGTGGTAAAACAGCATATGAGTCGCCAGAATGGATTCCAGCTGGTTCAATATGTTGCATAATACCAATTATATGAACATCTTCACCGTCAGAGATGGCATCGGCTTCTGCCTCGATAGCACCATCCAGAAAATGATCCAGCAATACCTTATTCTTTTTAAATTCTTTGAAGAGGTCCACCACATGGGATTCCAGTTCCTGATCATTAATTACGATCTTCATACTTTGACCCCCAAGCACATAAGATGGCCTGACAAGGAGGGGAAATCCCAGGTCTTTAGATAACTCAAGGGCCTGGTCTGCATCTTCAATAACACCAAATTTCGGATAAGGAATATTGTTGTCCTTAAGAAGTCTTGAAAAGCTACCCCTGTCTTCAGCAAGGTCCAGCGCTTCAAAACTCGTTCCCAGAATCTTTATACCATAACGGTTTAACTTTTCTGCAAGTTTTAAGGCAGTTTGTCCACCAAGTTGAACAATAACCCCAATGGGTTTTTCATGTTGTATGATATCATATATATGTTCCCAGAATACCGGTTCAAAATATAACTTATCCGCCACATCAAAATCGGTTGATACGGTTTCCGGATTACAATTGATCATAATTGTCTCATACCCGGCTTCCTTGGCACCTAAAACTCCGTGAACACAACAATAATCAAATTCAATTCCTTGTCCAATCCTGTTGGGACCGGATCCCAGAATTATTACCTTTTCTTTATTGGAAGAAACGGATTCGTTTTCCAAATCAAAAGTGGAATAATAATAGGGTGTTTGGGCCTGGAATTCAGCGGCACAGGTATCAACCAGTTTGAATACTCTTTTTATTCCAAGGTCATTTCTTCTTTTATGCACCTGACTCTCCAGACACCTGAGCAGGTGCGCTATCTGCCTGTCGGCATATCCTTTCTCCTTTGCCGTTCGCAAAAGTTCTTCTGGTATAGTATCCACTGTAAACTGTTCGATCTCCAATTCAAGGTGGACCAGCTCATTTATCTGATTCAGGAACCACTTATCAATTTTTGTAAGTTGTTCGATGGTTTTAAAGGGTATGCCCAATTTAAAGGCATCATATATATGAAACAACCTGTTCCAGCTTGGATTAGATAGACTATTCAGGATAGCATCCTGATTTTTCAATTCCCTGCCATCTGCGCCCAGCCCATTTCTTTTTATCTCAAGTGACTGGCATGCCTTTTGTAGAGCTTCCTGGAAGTTTCTGCCAATTCCCATAACTTCTCCAACAGACTTCATTTGCAAGCCTAACCGTCTGTCAGAACCCCGGAATTTATCAAAATTCCATCTTGGAATCTTAACAATGACGTAATCGAGGGTTGGTTCAAAATAAGCAGAAGTCGTTTTTGTTATCTGGTTTTCAAGTTCATCCAGATTATAACCAATGGCAAGTTTAGCCGCTATTTTGGCAATTGGATAACCAGTAGCTTTTGAAGCCAGGGCAGATGATCGGGATACCCGTGGATTTATTTCAATGCCTATGATTTCATCTGTTTCCGGGTTCACCGCAAACTGGACATTACACCCCCCGGCAAACTCCCCTATGCCATTCATCATCCGGATGGCCAGATCTCTCATTTCCTGATATACAGTATCAGGTAATGTCATCGCCGGAGCCACTGTTATTGAATCGCCGGTATGAATTCCCATTGGATCAAAATTCTCTATAGAACAAATGATGATTACATTTCCAATGTTATCCCTAAGCAATTCTAGTTCGTATTCTTTCCATCCAAGTATGCTTTGCTCGACGAGTACTTCGTGAATAGGGGAGGTATGCAAGCCTTTTGTTAGGGCCTTTTCGAATTCGTCAGCTGAATTCACAAATCCACCACCAGCGCCTCCAAGGGTGAAGGAAGGTCTTATTACCAATGGGAAGCCTATATCCTGAGCGATTTCCTTTCCCTGAAGAAAGGAGGTTGCTGTTTTTCCCTTGCATACATTCACATCAAGCTCTTTCATTTTCAACCTGAACTTCTCCCTGTCTTCAGTCGTTTCAATAGCATGGATGTCAACACCAATTACTCTTACCCCAAAATTCTCCCAAATCCCTGCATTGGCACAATCGATAGCCAGATTCAATGCAGTTTGCCCTCCCATCGTAGGCAAGACGGCATCAATCTTATGTTTCTTTAGAATCTCAACGATCGATTTCTTTTTAAGCGGTTTAAGATAAATATTGTCAGCAGTCACATTATCTGTCATAATTGTGGCCGGATTTGAGTTGATAAGTGTTACTTCAATTCCTTCTTCTCTGAGGGATCTGGAAGCCTGGGATCCGGAATAGTCAAATTCACAAGCCTGTCCAATTATGATCGGGCCACTTCCAATAATTAATACTGATTTTATACTTGGGTCTTTTGGCATCTGGGATGGATTAGTTAATTTATCAAAGATCAAATTGAGGCAAAAATATACCTAATTAATTAAAATTAAAATCTGTTTTATAAACTAAAACAAATTTTATTCATCCGGATTAAATAATCGGTCAATATTATTATCCAGGAAAGATCATTGATTCGTGTTTATTGTCCTGTTCAGATGTGAATCGCCCTGTTTTCTGTGGCCGCGAGGCAGGCCTCTTTAATGGCTTCAGTAAAAGTTGGATGCGCGTGCGACATCCTGGCAATATCTTCGGCGGATGCACGATATTCCATTGCAACAACACCTTCAGCGATCATGTCTGCAGCCCTTGGCCCAATGATATGTATTCCGAGTATTTCGTCCGTTTCATGGTCTGCAAGTACTTTGACTAATCCGTCTGTATCCATACTTGCTCTGGCCCTTCCTGAGGCTTTAAATGGGAATGATCCTGATTTGTATTTCCTTCCGTTTTCTTTCAGTTGCTCCTCCGTGAATCCAACACTTGCTACTTCCGGCCATGTATATACAACACCTGGAATTAATAAATAATTAATGTGCGGTTTCTGGCCTGCTATACTTTCAGCAACATATATGCCTTCTTCCTCTGCTTTATGGGCCAGCATTGGGCCTTTTATAACATCCCCGATAGCATATATATTTTCAATTTTCGTCTGCAATTGATCATTTACCTCAATCCGGCCTAATTTATCTAGACCGATCCCCACATTCTCCAAGCCGAGATTGTCTGTATAGGGTCTTCTGCCAATTGATACAAGACAGTAATCTCCCTTGATTTCTATTTTTTCTTTTTTGTCATTTTCTGCCTTGACAATGACCTGCCTCGCTGTTGAACTAACTTCAAAGACTTTGTACTTTAAGTAAAAATCAAAATCCAGCTTTTTAAGGGATTTTTGTAATTCCTTACCCATTGTTTTATCCATTGTGGGTATGATGCTATCCAGAAATTCAATAACTGTAACTTTAGCACCCAGCCTGGCATAAACTGATCCTAACTCCATACCAATGACACCACCTCCAATTATGATCAAATGTTTTGGAACTTGTTTTAATTTAAGTGCTTCAGTGCTGGTTATGATCCTTTTTTTGTCAATTTTTATAAAAGGCAGGGAAGATGGTTTTGAGCCAGTGGCTATAATGACCTTATCCGTTGAAATTGTATGCTGTTTACCTTCTTTATCTTTGATAATAATGTTGTTCCTGTCTGCAAAACTACCTGTCCCGTGATATACATCAATTTTATTTTTCTTCATAAGAAATGCTACACCATTGCTCGTCTGCTTAACGACTTCCTCCTTTCTCTTTATCATTTGAGAAAGATTTACTTTTAAACCTGATATTTCAATTCCATGGGTTTTGAAATCCTTATTTGCTGTATGAAAGTGCTCTGATGAGTCAAGAAGTGCTTTCGAAGGAATACATCCAACATTTAAACAGGTTCCACCAAGTGCATCATATTTTTCAACGACAGCTGTTTTCATGCCCAATTGTGCGGAGCGTATGGCAGCCACATAACCTCCGGGACCAGAACCAATTATTGTTACATCATATTTCATAGGAGTAAAAATTTCTAAATTTCCAATAAAAGTCTTGAAGGATCTTCCAATAGCTGTTTAACCCTAACCAGAAAACTGACGGATTCCCTTCCATCGATAATTCTGTGGTCATAGGACAGGGCAATGTACATAATGGGCCGGATAACCACCTCGCCATTCTCTGCAACTGGTCTTTCTACGATATTATGCATTCCCAATATGGCAGATTGTGGCGCATTAATGATGGGCGTAGACAACATTGACCCGAAAACCCCACCATTAGTGATTGTAAAGGTTCCTCCAGTCATTTCTTCCATGCTCAGTTTATTTTCGCGAGCCTTTGTAGCCAGATTGAGCACTTCTCTTTCAATCTCCACAAAATTCATGGATTCGGCATTTCGAATGACGGGTACTACTAGACCTTTAGGCGCAGACACTGCAATTGATATATCGCAATAATCATAATGTATAACTTCATCTCCATCAATTTTGGCATTTACAGAAGGCCATTCCTGAAGTGCAATACAGCAGGCTTTAGAGAAGAATGACATAAATCCCAGGTTGACGCCATACTTTTCCTTGAAAGGTTCTTTATATTTTTTCCTCAAATCCATGATGGCAGCCATATTAACTTCATTAAAGGTCGTTAGCATGGCCGTTTCATTTTTCACAGCCACCAGTCTTCTGGATACAGTTTTACGAAGTTGGGAAAGTTTTTGCCTGGTCTCGTTTCTGGAACCTGCTTCAATTTTTACCTTTGAAGTGCTTTCTTCCTGCCTGGTGGTTTTTATTTTTTCCGGGACTTTTGGAACAGATTTTAAGGCATCTTCTTTAAGGATCCGGCCACCAGGGCCAGTACCTGAAACATCATTGGAGGATAATCCCTTTTCAGCCATTATCTTTGCAGCAGCAGGAGAAGGATGTCCTTCACTATATGTTTTACCATCTTCCTCTCTGCTGACAGCTGTTTCCTCAGAAGTCTTTTTGTCTTTTATCTCATTATCAGGTTGCCCTGAGATCTCCTCTATTGTACAAATCAATCCACCGATTTCAAGGGTCGTTCCTTCTTTGACTTTTTGATGGAGGATCCCTGTGGCTTCGGCGGTTAATTCGAAGGTTGCCTTTTCCGATTCAATCTCTGCAATTACTTCATCGAGTTCAATCACCTCACCATCCTTCTTTATCCAGGCTGAAATGGTCACCTCCGTAATTGACTCACCTACAGTGGGCACAATCATTTCTATCACCTGTCCGGTTTTGGATGGGGCAGAAGTTGTTTTCGGAACCTGGGGGGGCTCATCTGTTGAGGATTGTTCCAAGCTTGCTTCCGAAACTTCAATCTCACATATTACTTCACCGATCTGAATTGTGGATCCTTCTTCAACTTTTATCTTAAGGATGCCAGATGCCTCCGCGTTTAGCTCGAAGGTCGCTTTTTCAGATTCCATTTCGCAGATCACCTCATCCATTTCAACGAATTCGCCATCAGATTTAATCCATTTGGCGATGGTTACTTCAGTAATTGATTCCCCAACTACGGGTACTTTTATTTCAATAGACATTTTGGTATTATTTTTCTAATGCAGAATTAATTATGGCCTGTTGCTCCTCCAAATGAACTTTCATAAATCCGGTAGCAGGGGAAGCACTAGCTTTTCTGGATATAATCCGATCAATTTTATCTTTATAAGACCTTAAAATAAAATCCCTAGCACCCATGTTTTCAGGCTCTTCCTGAAGCCATATTTTTTCAGCCTTTGGATATTTCGTTAGAATCTGAGCCAATTGCTTTTCCGGGAAAGGATATAATTGCTCCAGGCGAATTATGGCAATATCCTTTATTGAGCGTATTTTCTGTTCTTTCTGGAGATCGTAAAAAACTTTTCCACTACACATTACGATTCTCCTGACTTTGCTTTTCGTTGCAAAATCATCATCGATAACTTCATGAAAATGGCCTTTTGTAAAATCGGATATAGGCGATATCACATCCGGATGTCTTAAAAGGGATTTTGGGGACATGACTATGCAAGGTTTTCTGAAATTCCAGGTTACCTGTCTTCTTAATAGATGGAAGAAATTGGCAGGTGTGGTAACATTAGCTATGATAATATTATTTTCGGCGGCAAGCTGAAGAAATCTTTCAGGCCTTGCACTTGAATGCTCGGGACCCTGTCCTTCATAGCCATGTGGAAGCAGTAGAACAATGCCATTCATTCTTTGCCATTTACTCTCTGCACTTGCGATAAACTGATCTATGATTACCTGGGCGCCATTAGCAAAATCGCCAAATTGTGCTTCCCAGATCACCAGTGCATTCGGTGTGGCCATCGAATATCCGTATTCAAATCCCAAAATCCCATATTCAGAAAGAGGGGAATTGAATATTCTGAATTTTTCCTGCCCTTCTTTGATATTACATAGAAAACAATAAGATTCATTTGATTCAGCATCAAATACAATGGAATGCCGATGTGAGAAAGTCCCTCTTTTAACATCCTGCCCGGACATGCGAACGATCACTTTTTCTAAAAGCAATGATCCATAAGCCAGCTGTTCAGCATCAGCCCAGGAAAGTAATTTCTTCTTAAAAAAGTTTGATTCTCTTTCCTTTAATAATCTATCTATCTGTCGTAGTGGCTGAAATCCTTCTGGTAAGCGAGTCAAAGCCTTGCCCACAAGATTTAATGTTGACAGGCTAATTCCTGTATTTGGCGATTTTTCAAATGCTTTCTGGTCAGGCTTGTTCATCAATTTCCATTCTTCCTCAATCTTTTGGGGTTTATAAGGTAATGGATGTTGCTTAACAAGATTCAACCTGTCCTGTAAGAGCGACCGGAACTCCTTATCCATACTTTTGGCCAATTCAGCGTCCAGATCCTTTCTTTCAATCAATCTTTTTGTATATATCTCCCTTGGATTGGGATGTCTGGCGATAAGATTATATAATTTCGGCTGGGTAAATTTTGGCTCGTCACTTTCATTATGACCATGCCGTCTGTAACACAATATATCAAGATATATATCCCTATTGAAGGTTTGTCTGAATTCGACAGCCAGTTTTGCGCCAAAGATGATGGCTTCCGGATCGTCCCCATTGATGTGTAATACTGGTGCATCAATTGTTTTCGCGATATCGGTACAGTAAATACTTGAACGGGCATCGTCATAGTCTGTAGTAAATCCAACCTGATTGTTGATGACAATATGTATTGATCCCCCTAAACGGTAACCAGGTAAATTGGTCATCTGGGTGATCTCGTATATTATGCCCTGGCCTGCAATAGCTGCATCTCCATGAATTAATATAGGCAGGGCTTCCTGTTCTTTTCCGGAATATTCGTCATCTATCTGCCCCCTTACGTACCCCAACACTACCGGATCAACAGCCTCAAGGTGGGAGGGATTCGGAGAGAGTTTCAGATATATATTTTTACCTGATCTCGTTTTTATTTCGCTGTTATAGCCGAGGTGATATTTGACATCTCCATAACCATAGGTCAGGTCGGGTGTAATGTTCCCTTCAAATTCGCTGAAAATTTCTTCATAAGTTTTCCCCATAATATTGGCAAGAACATTCAATCTTCCTCTATGTGCCATGCCGATATTAATTTCCCTAACTTCATTGCCGGCTGCTTCATTAATGATCGTATCAAGAGCTGGGATCACATTCTCCCCTCCTTCGAGGGAGAACCGTTTTTGACCTATATATTTTGTGTGAAGGAAATTCTCAAAGACGACAGCCTCATTTAGTTTATTTAAGATTCTTTCTTTTTCCTCTTGTGGCGGCGTATAGTGTAAAAATTCCTTTTCGGCTTTCTGTTTGAACCAATCCAGGATATCGGGATTCCGCACATACATATATTCAAATCCAATGGGACCCAAGTATACTTTTTTCAGTGTTTGAAGAATGTTCTTCAGACTGGATTTGCCTATACCAATTCGATTTCCAACTTCAAATTCTTTATTTAGGTCATCTTCTGAAAGCCCAAAATCCGCAAGGTCAAGAAACACTTTATGCGTCCGCCTTGGGCGAATTGGGTTTGTATTGGATTTGAGATGTCCTCTTGTTCGGTATCCATGTATCAATTCTCTAACCCTTGTTTCTTTTGTAGAGTCCTCAACGGCTATCTGGTCGTATGCATCATTGCCATTTATTTTTTGTGAGTCGTCTTTAAAGTCCAGGGAGAATTCAAATCCTTCAAAAAACCTCTGCCAGCTAGGGTCTACTGATTCAGGTGCTTCGAGGAATGCTTTATATAGTTCCTCGATGTAGGCGCCGTGCGCATTTGATATATATGAATATCTGTCCATGATTAAAATTTCGCAGTTCAGCAAAAATATAAAGCTATTTTCATTATTAAAAATCGTTTAAGCGAGTATACGAGTTTATTTAATTATTCTTAAAGTACTCATTAAAGATTGGTATAAACCTTCTGTTGATTAAAGGTGAAAATGGGATTAATTTGAGGCTTGTTTTCATTTTAAATAAAATGTAGTAAATTTGCGTTCCTTTTTTAAACATGGACGAGTTCCAAACATAAAACAAAAAAAATGGCAGTAAAAATTAGATTAGCACGTCGAGGACGTAAAAAACTGGCACTGTACGATGTAGTCGTAGCGGATGTCAGATCACCACGAGATGGTCGTTATATTGAGAAACTCGGAATATTTAATCCGAACACTGATCCGGTAATTGTTGATATAGATGATGACAAGGCCCTGGATTGGATCATGAAAGGGGCACAACCCACTGATTCTGCAAGAACCATCCTTTCTAAGAGAGGAATAATGTTAAGAAAGCATTTGCAGATAGGAGTTCAGAAAGGTGCAATAACCCAGGAAGAAGCTGATAAAAGATTTCAGGCTTGGCTAAAAGAACGCGAAGGTAAGAATCAGGCCAATGTTGACCAAATAACACAGAAACAGGAAGCTGAAAAGAAATCCAGGTTAGACGCTGAAAGAAAAGTTAAAGAGGCAAGAGCGGAAGAGCTAAGCAAAAAAGCAGCAGCATTGGCCCTGGAAGCTGCACCTAAAGTCGAAGCTGAAACTGCTGAGGAAGGGGAGGGTACTGTTGAAGAGACAGTTGTTGAAGCCCAACCTGAAAGCACTGAGCAAAAAACGGAAGATACTGCAGAAGCTGTGAAAGAAGAGGCCACTAAAACTGATGCAGTTCCTGCGCCTGAAGCTGAAAAAGAAACTAAATCAGAGGCTGAATCAAAAACGGAAGATATTGCAGAAGCTGTGAAAGAAGAGGCCACTGATGCTGATGCAGTTCCTGCAACTGAAGCTGAAACAGAAGCTAAATCTGAGGTTGAATCAAAAACGGAAGATACTGCAGAAGCTGTGAAAGAAGAGGCCACTGATGCTGATGCAGTTCCTGCAACTGTAACTGAAACAGAAGCTAAATCTGAGGTTGAATCAAAACCGGAAGATGAAGCGAAAGAAGAGTCGGAACCTGAAGCTAAAAGCGAGGAAGAAGCAGAGCCTGAAGCGAAGGTTGAAGAAGAAGCCAAAACCGAAGAAAAGAAAGAAGAAGAGAATCCTGTTGCTGAGGAGGCTAAGACCGAGGAGGCTGGAATTGAAGAGGTTAAAGTCGAGGGAGCTGAAAAGGTTGAAGATAAGGCTCCTGAAGTAAAAGAGGATAGCCCGGTTGCGGATGAAGCTGCTGAAGAAAAGGCTGAAAAAGAAGAAATTAAAGCTTCTGAAAAAGCTGAGGATAAAGAGTCAGAGGACGAAGAGAAAAAGTCTGAAGACGAATCCAAAGCGGACAAAAAATAATTATTAATCTGATACTTATCCGCCAGGATGAAAATTGAAGATTGTTTTCAACTTGGTTATATCGTTAAGCCACATGGAATCCATGGTGCGCTTACCATATTCCTGGATACGGATACTCCGGAGTATTATGAAGAAATGGAATCAGTTTATGTTGAATATCAACAAAAACTGGTTCCTTTTTTTATTAAGTCATATAAACTTATCGGGAATAAAGCCACACTCAAGTTTCAGGATGTCGATGGAATTGATGAGGCTGCCAGGTATAAAGGATGTGCTATCTATCTTCCATTAAATATGCTCCCAAAATTGGAAGAGGATCAGTTTTATTATCATGAGATTGTTGGATATCGGGTAGTCGACCTAAAGGCAGGGGAAATAGGCAAGGTGAAACACATCTATGAGGCGAATGGGAACGACCTTTTTGCCATTGATTATAAGAATAAAGAAATACTTGTCCCGATTAATGATGAATTCATTGAAAAACTCAATAAAAAGGATACAACGATCTTTCTTAATTTACCTGATGGATTGCTGGATGTTTATCTAAATCAATAACCATTATGCGAATCGATATAATTACATGCCAGCCTGAATTGATAATGAGTCCTCTTAATGAATCCATTGTAAAACGAGCCAGGGATCGGGGAGTGGTAGAGATCGAGGTCCATAATCTACATGATTATTCCAATGATAAACACCGAAAAGTTGATGATTATGCTTATGGCGGTGGTGCCGGAATGGTTTTGATGATCCAGCCTATTGCTAATTGCATTAATTCGCTCAAGGAAATTCGCACTTATGATGAAATAATTTACCTGAGTCCCGACGGACAGATTTTTGACCAGGGCATTGCAAACGAACTGTCACTTAAAAGCAACCTGATACTTTTAGCCGGACATTATAAAGGTGTGGATGAAAGGGTAAGACAAAATTTTATTACAAGGGAGATCAGTATTGGGGATTATGTGCTTACTGGTGGCGAACTGGGGGCGGCTGTTATCACAGATGCCATTGTAAGATTGCTGCCAGGTGCAATAAATAATGAATCCTCCGCACTCTCAGATTCCTTTCAGGATGGGCTAGTTGCCCCTCCGGTATATACGCGACCTGAAATATTTCAGGATATGGTTGTGCCATCAATACTGTTATCAGGGAATGAAAAGAAGATTGAAGAATGGCGATTTGAACAATCTGTTGAAAGGACAAAAAGACGAAGGCCGAACCTTATAAAAAAAGAACAAAATAAATAATTGCAGCACTGTCGTATTAAATTAAAATCATTATATTTGCACTCCATTTTCAAATTATAATTAGAAAACGGTCATGAGCGATCAAATAAAAGAAATAGAAAAGGAATTTCTCGAGAAGAAATCAAACTATCCGGATTTTAAAGCTGGCGATACCGTAATAGTGCATGTAAAGATTAAAGAGGGGAACAAGGAGCGTATTCAGCAATTCCAGGGTACAGTAATTCAACGCCGACACGCAAATACAAATGGTGAAACATTTACTGTAAGAAAAATATCAAATGGTGTGGGTGTGGAAAGAATCTTCCCGATTTTATCTCCAAATATCGATAAAATTGAGGTAATCAGAAAAGGACAAGTAAGAAGAGCCAGGTTATATTATCTACGAGGTAAGCAAGGTAAGGCAGCCAAGGTCAAGGAAAAAATATAAGTTTATAGAAACAAATTAATAAGCCGGCCCTTTAGCCGGCTTTTTTTTTATTAAATTGAGATTATGATAGATTTAAAATTTTCTAAATATCAGGGCACTGGTAATGACTTCATTATGATAGATAACAGAAATGGAGTTTTTGACCAAAATCAAAATGAATTAATTGGCAGGCTGTGTAATAGGAAATTTGGAATTGGATCCGATGGAATGATATTGATCGAAGACCATTCTGATTATGATTTTGAGATGATTTATATAAATCCGGATGGATCAAAAAGCTTATGCGGAAATGGCAGCAGATGTGCCGTCATGTTTGCCCACAATTTAGGATTGATCGAGCTTGAAACTACTTTTCTTACAATCGAAGGCCCTTTGCATGCTTTTATTGATAATGAACTTGTGCATCTAAGCATGCCTGATGTGACTACAATCAGATCAACTCAAGATCAAGACTTTTTTCTTAATACTGGATCCCCGCATTATGTTCGTTTCGTAGAAAATGTTGATCGCTATGATGTTTTCCGGAAAGGGAAAAAAATCAGGGAAAGTAAGGAATTTATGCCTGACGGGACGAATGTAAATTTTGTACAATTGCAAAATAACGGAAAGATCTTTGTGCGGACTTATGAAAGAGGTGTCGAAAATGAAACACTTTCATGTGGGACTGGTGTTACTGCTTCTGCACTTGTAACAGGCCGGAACAGTAAAAAGGGCAAAGTGGATATAGTTACATTAGGCGGAAATTTAACTGTACGTTTTGAGCAGGTTCAGGAAGGTGTTTTCAAGAATATATTTTTGATTGGACCAGCTGAAAAAGTTTTCGAAGGAACGGTACTGATCTAAGACCTTGTCAGGAAGCTGATTTAAGTTTTCTAATTCCTCTATACTTATATACCCTTAAATGGAAATGTTGCTCAAGGAACAGCTTTAACCGAATCTGAATATTTTTTCTGTTTTGTTCTTCTGTATGAAGATATGAGCCTTCTAAAATTGCCCTTACAAAATGTTTATGTTCTGAAAATTCATGCATCCATTTTCTGAACCTCCTTTGCCAATCTTTTTCATACTTAATAAAATGGGAAGATCCATCGAAAAGGAACTCCAGCTGATTCTCTCCATATTTTAATCTATAAATACCCGCCAACTCATAATAAAAAGAATTCAGATAATCGATATCACTGCTTTCAGTATTAAGTAGTTTAACAATTGTTTCATCAAGGAGTCCAAGGGGATTGAATTTTTCCAGATACAAATCCTTAATATTAGAGACAAGTTGCCGGAGAAGCTTTGCTCTAAGTTTGATCTGCACTTCTTTTAATAGGTAGTTTTTATCTAATGTAAATAATTTTGCGTCCATTTTGAGCCTTAATATATTGGCCCTCAGTCAAATATAATAAAATTTCGAGAATAATATATTAACTAGATTTTAAGTTTTTCAAACTTTCTTCAAGTTTCTGAATTTTCCCTTCGGCATCTGATTTCTTTTTTTCTTCATTTTTAACCACTTTCTCCGGTGCATTCTTTACAAAGTTCTCGTTGTTCAATTTTTTCATAATGGATGCCAGGAATCCTTTTGCATATTCCAGTTCCTTTTCCATTTCATCAATCTGTTTTTCCTGATCGATTTCTCCTTCCACAGGGATATAGAATTCATCTGTCTTTATTATAAAATGAATTGCACCAGGGATTTTTTCCTCGATAAAATCGATTTTTTCGAGATTGGCGAGCTTTTTAAGGGAATGATCGAATGCAGAGAACCGATCTTTATTTTTAGTTTTAATTGAAAGTGATATGGGTTGCTTTTGAGAAATACCTCTGTTATTCCTGATATTTCTAATATTTGTAATGATGCCAAAAGACTCTTCTGCTTCTTCAATTATCTTTTTATCAAAATCACCGGCTGCTGGCCAGGCGGCCTTAATAAGGAAATCGTCCTCTTGTCTTTCGGCCATGTTCTGGTATATCTCTTCGGTTATGAAAGGCATGAATGGATGAAGGATTTTCATGAGATTTTCCAGAAAACCAAGGGTTGCATCATAGGTTTTTTTGTCGATAGGTTCTTCAAATCCTGGTTTGACCAATTCAAGATACCATGAGCAAAAATCTTCCCATATCAACCTGTAAATGGTCATTAAAGCATCTGATATTCTATATTTTGAAAAGCTGTCTTCTACCAAATCAAGGGATTGGTTCATTTTGGATTCATACCAATTGACAGCAATGTCATGATCCCGGTTTACCAGGGATTCATCAACTTTCCACCCATCTATCAGGCGATATGCATTCCAGATCTTATTGGCGAAATTTCTTCCCTGCTCACAAAGTTTTACATCAAAAAGCAGGTCATTGCCAGCTGGAGAACTAAATAACATGCCAGTTCTAACTCCATCCGCTCCGTATTTTTTAATCAATTCCAGCGGATCAGGTGAATTACCCAGTGATTTTGACATTTTCCTTCGCTTGATATCACGGACCATACCTGTTAGATACACATCTTTAAAAGGTCTTTCACCCATATATTCATAACCAGCTATGATCATTCTAGCCACCCAGAAAAACAATATATCCGGTGCTGTAACCAAAACATTTGTGGGATAGAAATAATCCAGGTCAGGATTTGACCCTTTAATAATCTTTCCTTTATCTCTATCAAAATATTCGTTACCAAGTCCATTAAATACCTGCATAGGCCATAACCAGGATGATGCCCAGGTATCAAGAACATCTTCATCTTGCCTCAGGTCATCAACTGACATAGAGTCGTTTCCCGATTGTTTCTGTGCCAAAGCCAGAGCCTCATTTAATGTCTCCGCTACTACAAAATCATCATCTCCCTTTCCATAATAATATGCTGGTATTCTATGCCCCCACCATAATTGTCGTGATATGCACCAGTCACGGACATTTTCCATCCAATACCTGTATGTATTTTTGAATTTTTGTGGGTGGAGGGATACTTCATTAGTTTCTACTGCCTCAAGGGCCTTTTTTGAAACTTCTTTCATTTTAATAAACCATTGAAGCGACAGTTTCGGTTCTACTATACTATTCGTCCTTTCCGATCGACCGATACGTGTATTGAATGCTTCTATTTTTACTAGCTGATCCAGGTCTTCAAGGTCTTTCACTACCATTTTCCGAACTTTAAACCTGTCCAAACCAACATAGTTCTCAACCTCACATTTGTCATTCAATGTGCCATCATCATTGATAGTATCAATTACAGGGAGATTATGGCTTAATCCAATCTCATAATCGTTCGGATCATGAGCGGGGGTGATCTTAAGGCATCCTGTGCCAAATTCCATGTCTACATATTCATCGGCTATAACTGAAATTTCACGACCAATTATTGGAACAAGAACCTTTTTTCCAATCAGGTCTTTATATCTTTCATCATGAGGATTTACTGCAATGGCTGTGTCTCCCATTATTGTTTCTGGTCTTACCGTAGCTATGATTACCCATCGATTATCTTCATCTTTAACACGATACCGAACATAAAATAAATTGGTTTGCTCACCCTCTTCCTTATAAATAACCTCTTCATTTGATAATGCAGTTTTGGCTTCACAATCCCAATTGATCATCCTTAATCCCCTGTAGATATATCCTTTTTTAAAGAAGTCAACGAAAACGCGTATAACTGCAGTATAATATTCCGGATCCATGGTAAAACTGGTCCTTTCCCAGTCACATGAAGCACCTAATTTTTTGAGCTGTTCAAGAATGATCCCACCATATTTTTCTTTCCATTCCCAGGCATGCTCCATAAACTTGTCACGTTCGAGGTCTGATTTTTTTATGCCCTTCTCCCGGAGCATTCCCACCACCTTAGCTTCTGTTGCTATTGAGGCATGGTCGGTACCTGGAACCCAGCAGGCTTCCATACCTTCCATTCTGGCTTTTCTTATTAAAATATCCTGTATCGTATTGTTCAGCATATGGCCCATATGTAAAACACCGGTTACATTGGGAGGTGGTATTACAATGCTGTATGGTTGTTTATCTTTATTGGGACTGGCATGAAAGAATCCTTTGTCCATCCATTGGGTATAAAGCCTGTCTTCAACCAGCTTGGGATCGTACTTCTTTGATAAAGACATAGTGCAATTGTTTGTGATTTTAAACAGGCGCAAAATTAGTTAAAAATAAGTGCATATGTGATACCATTCGTTATTAACCTTTTTTAACAATTTTTTTTTCATAGGCTTTAAACCTTTTGGTATGTTTATTGATCTATATATTATAAAGGAGCGAACTCACATGGGTAAAAAATTAATATATGTGATATTAGGATTAATCGTAGCGATTATCATTATAGCTGAGTGTTTCGTGGGGACAGCTATAAAATCTCAGGCAAATCAGATCGAAAAGAAAATAACCCAGAAAATCGACAGGGTATTTAAAGACTAAGCATTCCTTTTTTTCAAATTCCCATAATATTGTAAGATCTTTTATTCAGCTCATTAAAAGCAAAACACATGGCCATTTTATTGACCATGTGTTTACTTTACAGGTTAAACCTTAAATTTATTATGAGAGTATCTACTATTTAATTCCTATCTTGATTATTGTGTTTCTGTCTATATATATCCCTATTGGCTACACGCTGATCATGTCGAATATGCTTACGTTCGCGTCTTGTAACTTTTCCATCAGCTTTTGCTAGACGCTTTTCATGCTGAACATGTTTTTGTTCTTTTACCAATCTTTTAGTTTCCTGTCCTGTTAATTCTCCACTTCTTACACCCTGGTTAATTCGCATAGTCTGTTGTTTCTGACTATGATTGATTCCAGGCGAACGCTGCGCAGTCGCCAGGCTAATTGAAGCAAAACAAAATGCAGCTATTAAAATTCCCTTTTTCATAGTTTTATTTTTTTGGTTAAACATTTTCCAGTTGAATTTTTATCCTTTGACAACAGTTTATAAAAATGGTTTAAAATATTTACAATTTTTTTTATTCACCATTCCATTGTTATCACTAGAATGTTAACTTTTTGATAGTGGCATTTAACCCATATAAACTGCTATGTGATTACAATCAATTGGCCGTCAATTATTATTCTCTGTAGTTACAGCAAAAATTTTGATATGCTATTAGCGACCGATGCCTGTTAATCCGGCTTATTATTTCTTGAGATATATTCGAACGAGTATGAAGTTCCGGGAAATAGTAACTGCCTTTTCAAGCAGCAGAGCCTAGTAATAGGAAGTTTCAACTAATTGCCTTAAGAGAGGTACGACATATATCATAATGAATTAAAAAATCTCATGGTTAAATTCATGACTTTTTTAACATTTTCAGGTAAATCATGACTATTCCAGGGATGTCCTCCATTAAACACATGATCAGCACCTTCAACAATATGCAGTTCAATATTTGAATTCCATTTTTGAGTCAGGTATGCAACACGTACGGGCACTGTTGGATCTTCTGAGCCATGTATGATGCAAAGAGGTTTCATAAAATTTTTAATGGCCTGCGGTACATTCAGTAAGTCTTTATTGGCCAGAAAATCTTCTACAATCTGGTAGTATAGAGGCATCAATTGCTTTGTTCGGCTATTCTCAATATACAAAACACCTTTTTCTTTCCATTGATCGACCTCGTTCATGCTGAAATAATTGCTCAGGTCGTTTATACCGGCCCAGGATGCCACTGCCTTTACCCTTTTGTCATGATATCCTTTTAAAATAACTGCTGCCCCCCCTCTGCTATGGCCTGTAAGGTAGAACCGCCCGAGGTCCAGTTCATTTTTATCCACAGCGAATTCATTTGAAAAAACATAATCAATAACTGTGGCTATATCACTTTGTTCAATCGAAAAATTATTAGACCCAAAAGCCTCAAGATCAACAAAATCCAGGGGATCTTCCGGGGTTGTACCATTATGGGAGAAGTTCATCTTTATAAATACATAACCATTCCTTGCAGCGTATACTGCGAGCTGATTAAAATACCCCCAATCCTTAAATCCTTTGAAACCATGAATATGAAGTATTACTGGTTTAGGCAAACCATCAGACAAGTAATTTATATCTATAGAAAAAAGCCTTTTGTAATGTTTTGATTCTAAAATAACCGGATCTAACTTCTGAATATTTTCCATATTATCTTTAATTCATTAACCTCAGTACAATTATAAAATTTTAAACTTTGCTTATGAACTTTTAGATAGTATACTTGTATAGGATTTTTCCAAATGCCGTTATCAATAAAAGAAATACAATCACCCATTTCGGCTGAAATGGAAAGCTTCGAAAAGAAGTTCTACAATTCTATGAAGAGCAAGGTTATGCTCCTTGACAGGATAATGAATTATATTGTCAAACGCAAGGGTAAGCAGATGAGACCAATGTTCGTATTTCTTTCTTCCGGTGTAGCAGGTCAGATCACAGAAACAAGTTACAGGGGAGCATCATTAATTGAATTGCTTCATACAGCTACTCTTGTTCATGACGACGTGGTTGACGATTCCATGTTTCGACGCGGATTTTTTTCAATAAATGCATTGTGGAAAAATAAAATAGCTGTACTGGTTGGGGATTATCTTTTATCCCGTGGTTTGCTTTTATCGATCGACAATGAAGATTATGATTTACTGAAGATCGTTTCTGATGCTGTACGGGAGATGAGTGAAGGGGAATTGCTGCAAATGGAGAAGGCCAGGAATCTAGATATTACAGAGCAGGTATATTATGATATTATCAGGCAGAAGACCGCTTCATTAATAGCCTCCTGTTGTGCTGTTGGTGCCGCTTCGGGAGGCGCTGACGAGCAGTCCATAAATATGATGAAATTATTTGGAGAAAATGTCGGTATGGCCTTCCAGATAAAAGATGATCTATTCGACTATGGCGATCTGGAAATTGGCAAACCGCTTGGCATTGATATTAAGGAAAAGAAAATGACCCTTCCTTTGATTTATGCACTTCAGAAATCTTCCTGGATGGAGAAGAAGGAGATCATTTATAAGATCAAGCATAAAAGCCACAAAAAGAAAGTGGTGGACAATATAATCCAATATGTAAAAGACTCTGGAGGTATTCAATATGCCAACGAACAAATGACCAAATACCAAAATGAAGCATTGAAAATATTGGATAATTTTAAAGATTCGGTTTATAAAAGATCTCTTGCTGATTTGGTACAATTTACCATTGAAAGAACAAAATAATAGTACTGGAACTCCAGATAATTTATTATTTGTCCATTGGAAGGTCTATAAGCAGGATAAATGAATTCTCCTCCAATTCAATACTGATCTCTTCTGTATTCTCAATGCCGATGGCATCTCTTTTATGAAGAGATTCATTCTCAACTGATACTTTCCCCTCAATTACGAAAATAAATAATCCATTAATATCAGATTTTCTTCTATAATTCATAGAATAACCTTTTGAAAACTTGCCAAGGGAAAAATAACAATCCTGGTTTATCGGGAGGCTGTCATGTGATCGGTCAGGACTAACAACCAAAACCCATTCATTTTGTGGGAATTGAAATCTTTTTTCTTCATAACAAGGAGTTGTATTATAGATTCTCGGGAAAATCCAGATTTGCAGGAAATTCAAATCGTATTCTTTTGAATAATTGTATTCAGAATGTGTTAAACCGGTGCCAGCAGACATTACTTGAATATCACCTTCCCTGATCGTAAATTCATTTCCCTGGCTGTCTTTATGGGCCATTACTCCCCTGAGAGGGATGGATACTATCTCCATATTATCATGAGGGTGGGTGCCAAATCCCATGCCTGGTTCAACAATATCATCATTCAGAACCCTTAGCACTCCAAATCCCATTCTTTCTACATCATAGTAGTTTGCAAAACTAAACATATGGTAGGTTTTTAACCATCCATGATTAGCAAATCCTCTTTCATCTGCCTTGTATATAGTTTTTCTCATGATTTTTGAACCCTATAGAATTGTAAGATAATAAATTGAGAAGAAAATATTGAAATTATTTATTAATTATACTTTAAAGTATCTCAAGATGCTCGTGTTAATATTTCTTCAAATTAACGGTCATCCTGAGCTCTTTCTGACCAAGATCAAAAGATGCATTCTTAAATTTTGGAGGACCAAATTTTGGAAAATAATCATTTGAAAACCCTATAGGTTCCTTTGGTATCATAAACATATTCGAATCTAAATCACCGTTTTCGTTCAGATCATGATAAATACTAACCGCATATTTTCTAAATGGAATATTTTTAAATATTACCTCGATCTCGGTTTCATCCGATATGGGGATCTCCTGTGAATAGGATGGAATCTTCAGGAATTTGTCATCCTCATTAAATAATGCCACCATCATAATTCCATCTTTATTTTCTATAGCTTTTATTGTGATGATAATTGTACCTTCTTCCACTTGTGAACTCGGAAATGTGGAACTGTAGGTAATTAATAGAATCAATAAGGCAATTAAGTGTTTCATACTGAAAATATTTTGGCTTGGCCTGTTTACCTGGCAATAAAATCTGCTTTCTTTTTAAATATACTCTCTATCCTTTTTGTTGAGAATAAACACATCTGTTGATTCTGTAATACACCCATGATAACATTGTCTCCAGAAAGTTCAGGGTAAAATTGGATAACAACAGGTTCATTCATTCCCAGTGAGTTAACTATCAGGACGGCAAATGGTTTCGTATTTTTTAGACTATCATAGGATGCAACCTGCCCAGGATCAATATACTGATCTGTATAGAAGAAACTTATTTCATCAAGAAATCCCATTAAACTGGCTGTATCTAACCGGGAAACCCCATTAACTCTATAAAGATTATTTTCAGCACTTATTCCGATACTGTTTGCGGGATTCTCAGGATAAGACAGGTCCAGAGATTTAATGCCAAGCCAGGATGTCTGGAAAATCAGTCGGTCACGCCAATCATTTTCAGCTACTTCAAATATGCCAGTAACATAGCTTTCATATCCGGGTAAATGGACGATATAGGGGATCATGTCATCACCCATGAAATAGGAAAGTGAAATGCCATTACCTCCCGCATAAAAAATGCGTTCCGGTTCAGCAGTGCTTTTAATCTCTATTTTAAAACCATTTTCAACTATATCTTCAGAGATTCTGGAAAGATCGTTTTTAGGGACAGTCCTTTTTACACGGACCTGGTTTAGAACGGACATCAGTACTTTCTGCATGGAGAGATCCAGCAAATAGGTATCGTTTACCTTCCAATACCCTGATTCTTTCGAAAGAATATTCCTGAAGTTATTTCCTGATATGGTTATCCGGTTAATTGATGCCGTATCTTCTACAGTGAATTTGTATTCATTTATTGAAAGGCCTTCCTGTTTTTGTTCGAGATTAATATAAATCAACGTCCATCCCAGCAAGGCTAAAAATATGACGAGTAATATAAGATTCTTCCTCATCTGCATCGATTAAAACTTTGATGAATATTTACGCTTTCGGTAGTAATGCCTTAAGGATCCGTACAGAATAATGGCCAATATGGGGAATAGGAGGTTTATTATCTGCCATCTTAGTTTTTGATCCTCAGCTTTAATTTTGTCCAGAGGCCGGATCAATATTTCTTTATTCCTTGTCAATATCAAGTTGTTTTCATCAATCAGATAGGAAAGTCCATTGATTATAAAATCCTTGTTAGCAAATTCGGCCTGCAAATAAGGATCATAACCAAGATCAAAAGGGGTATTGTTTTGGGGATTTATTTCATTTCTAATTATGTCACCGTCGGCACAAATTATGATAGCCGTCTTACTGCTCCTATCCTTAAACTGGGATTTCTCAAATCCTTCCGGAATGAACCTATTTTTGAATACAGATGAAAACTCTCCTTCCAGCAAGTAGGCTAATGGTTTTGATCCCTGGTTAAAAATATCAGGGGACATTTCTTTTCTCAGGTCATTCAGACTGATCCGAACAGGAGATGAAACAGTTTTAGTATAGGCTGAGGAATACATTAGAGGTGTTTTTTCCACGTCCTCAGACCTTACCGTGTCAATAGAACTGGTAAATCTAAAATAAACTGCGTCCAGGTTTCTTACAATTGGGTGATCGGAAAATTGATTTACAATTGGATAAAATGGCCAGGGCATCATTTGAACCTGGGGATTGTTTCCCATATTACCTACCACAACCGGAAATCCTCCAGAGGAAAGATCCAGCAAATAGTCCTTATTGATCCTTACACCATATTTGAACAATAGATTATCAAGGTTTGTTTTCAATGGAAAACCTATAGTGCCTTCGCTACTAATGCTGTCCAGGCTAACATCAAGCATATCTACCAAAATCATGGCCTTCCCGCCGTTCATAATAAACTGATCCATTTTATATAACTCCTGATCAGTAAAAGGATACCTCGGTTTAGCTAAAATTAAAGCATCGTATCCATTCAAATCTGCCTTCTTTCTTATATCTACATCAAAAACATCATATTTTTTTAAAAGCTCGCTTCTAATTGCATAAATATCTAATGAATCTAATTCACCATGTCCTTTTATTAGTCCCACTCTCTTTCTATCAATATTGACCATTCTGTTTATTGTAGATGCCAATTCATATTCAACACCTTCAATTGATTGATTTAGCCGCTCCTGGGGGGTGGAAGATTTATTGCCTTTTAACAACATAACACCTTCTTCGCTTCCCGCGAACGAAACGACGGCTCCCGGGAAAATTAATCTCTCCGTGCGTTTCCCATCTTCATTTGCAAAAAGATTGGTAGGCTGAATCCCCTTTTCTCCTAAAGATTGTATTAGCTTTTGTTTCCCTTCCTGCCCCTGGAAATCGTCAGGATCAATAAAACGGTACTGTACATTATCACCCGCATAAACCCTGAAATCATCAAGTGTTTGCTGGATTGCCTTTTGTAATCGCTGGAAGCCTGGCGGGAAATTTCCTTCCAGATAAACATCGACATAAACCACATCATTCAAGGATTTTAATAGATCAATTGTGGCATCAGAAATTGTGAATCGTTTTTCTTCTGTTAAATCAAACCGAATTGTATAAGTTGAAAAGAAAACATTGATGTTTATGATCAGCAATATGCCGATCCCAAACTTCAACAAATCTTCGAACCTTTTACCTCCGAAATTTACCATTTTCTGCTGCCAAGTTTTAGTTTGGTAAACATAATCATGATACTGATCAGGCTTAAAAAGTAAATTACGTTTCTCAAGTCGATCAAGCCTTTGCTCATATAATTATAATGATATAATATTCCCATTTCCTCCAGGATACCTGAATATTTGTCCCAGATATTGATACCGGCAATAGCCTGAAAGCCATAATAAAAGAAAAAGCAAAAGAACAATGCAAATATGAATGATACTACCTGGTTGTCAGTTAAGGATGAAGCAAATACACCTATTGAAATAAAAACTCCGCCCAGGAGTATTAATCCTATATATGAACCGATAACTCCAGCTGTATCAATATTCCCAATTGGATTTCCTAATTGATATACCGAGAAATAATAAAGCAAGGTGGGGATTAATGAAAATATAACCAGTGCGAATCCGGCAAAATACTTTCCAAGAATAATTTGCAGGTCGGTCAGGGGTTTGGTAAGCAGGAGTTCAAGCGTCCCGCTTTTTTTTTCATCAGCAAACATACGCATTGTGATTGCCGGTACCAGGAACATGAATACATAAGGGCCAAAAGAAAATAAAGTCTCAAGATCCGCAAATCCATAGTTTAGAATACTTGTATCAGGGAAGACCCACATGAGTAATCCAACCCCAACAAGAAAGACGGAAATAGCAATATAAGCTACAAAGGAGTTCAGAAAACCATTAAATTCTTTTTTAAATACCTGAAACATTATTCCGTGTCCTTAAAATTGTCTTTAGTAAGTTGTTGAAATATATTTTCTAATGATGTATCCTCT
Organism: uncultured Cytophagales bacterium; assembly: GCA_963820995.1. Lineage (GTDB taxonomy): Bacteria > Bacteroidota > Bacteroidia > Cytophagales > Cyclobacteriaceae > JAGTVG01. Next base: position 899,620 of record CAWGCL010000004.1, read on the forward strand.
TTATGTAAACCTATCAATGTCAGATTTTTTTCACTGGCAAGTTTGAAAATATCCCCTCTGATATCCAAATCCGGATCGACAAAGAGCTTAATTTTATTTCCTTCAGTCTCCAGTTTATAAATCCCTTCAATGTTTTTTAAAATATCAATATCAGGGAGAACTTCAAACTCTACTGTTATTAAATGTTGATTTGAAATTTTGCCCTTAAGGTTTTCAACCTTATCGTCAGCTACAATTATTCCTTTATCAATAATAACCACTCTGTCGCACATTGCCTGCACTTCCTGCATTATATGAGTTGAGAAAATAACTGTTTTTTGTTTACTAAAATCTTTGATCAATTCCCGTATTTCTATGATCTGGTTGGGATCCAGTCCTGATGTAGGTTCATCCAGTATCAACACCTCGGGCTCATGAATCATTGCCTGGGCAAGGCCTACTCGCTGCCTGTAGCCTTTCGATAATTGACCTATCTTCTTATTACGTTCCAGTTCAAGGCCTGTCATTGCAATGATATCCAGTATTCTTGATTTTAGAGCTTTACCTTTAATCCCATGTAAAGACGCAACAAATTCAAGATATTCCTTAATATACATATCAAGGTATAAAGGATTATGTTCCGGCAGGTAACCAATAATTTTTCTGACCGATAAAGGATCTTGAATAACGTCGATGCCATTAATAAAGATGTTCCCAGAAGTCGGTGGTAAATAGGATGTGGCCATCTTCATGGTTGTTGATTTCCCGGCGCCATTTGGCCCGAGGAAGCCAAGGATCTCACCTTCATTTATAGAGAAGCTAATATTATTGACAGCCTTTTGCTGGTTAAATATTTTAGTCAGATTTTTTACTTCAACCGACATATTTGTAATAATAGTGCTTATTCAAAATTTTTATCAAATTAGCCTTTCGGTTTTAATGGACGTACTTCAATATCAACATGAAGATAATTTGGTGGACTTTCCAGGACATGGATAATAGTACTTGCTATATCCTCCGGACTCATCATATGATCATGCGCTTCAATTTCATCAATATTGTCAAAAAACCCGGTTTTTACTGACCCTGGATACATACACGTGACCTTGATCCCAAAATCGCGTAACTCCATAAATAAAGAATGTGACATGCCCGTAACAGCATGTTTTGTGGAAGCATAGCCGACCATGTTCTTAACCGCAGTGGTTCCGGCGATTGAACCAATATTTATAATATGACCTGCCCCTTTAGCTTTCATTCCCGGGATTACCATTTTAGAGCAATAATACATACCATGTACATTTACATCAAACATTTTATGCCATTTATCCTTATCTAATTCTTCGAATCCTGATATAAACCCAATCCCGGCATTATTAATAAGAATATCCGACTGGCCTAATTTTGCAATAGTTTGATTGTGTGACTTTTGTACAGATTCAAAATTTGAAACATCTGTTACGAAATGTATAAAATTTTTATGTGATATATTAATGGGAGTTCTGCTCCAACCTGCTACAATAACTCCCTTCTTTAATAAAGACATTGTAGTAGCAAGTCCTATTCCCTTACTGCAACCGGTCACTATAGCTGTTTTCCCTTTCAATGATTTAAAATAAAATTTACCTACATTTGTAGCCTGAATTACACTATTGATTTTGAAATATACTTTGCTCGCAATATTCTGCTTTTTTAGTCTATTTAACAAGGCATTTAGCCAGTCTGTTAAAAAGACCCCAAAGTATACATATACTGTAGGAGCCAACTTATTAACAGGATTTGTGATCAAACATGACCGGTACATGGGACATATATCACAAGGGATTACTACCGGGGCGGAAGTATTGATCAATAAAAACACTTATGGGAACCAGGTCTGGGAACAAGTTTTTAAATACCCGGATGTCGGTTTTGCCTTTTCGTACTTCAACTATGGGAATGATATGCTGGGCGAATCTTTTGCAGGTACATTCTATATGGATTTTATTTTAAAAAGAACCAGAAAAGTTGAGGTTTTATTAAAAATTGGTACGGGTATCGGCTTCCATACAAAGCCCTATGACCGTGAAACCAATAATCAAAATATTGGTGTTGGAGGACCGGTAAGCAATGATATGCAATTAAGACTGGGCATGAATTATAAACTGACGGAACGATGGAAACTAACCGGTGCTTTTACCCTCTCTCATTTTTCGGTGGCTGCTTTATCACAACCAAATAAAGGTATCAACATTATGTCTGCTAATCTAGGGTGTACTTATCGCCTCAATAATGAAGCTCCTGAGTATACACCAGTGAATGAGGATTATACATGGGATAAGAGATTAAAATATAACATTAATTTCAGTTATGGATTGAAGAAAATCCCACCTATAGGCGGTCCATACTTCTCTGTATATGTGCTCACTTTTTATGTAAATAAGCAAGTTTCAAAAATAAGTATTTTTAATGCGGGGATTGACGGATTCAGCAATACGGCATTGAAAGAAGAAATGGTTCAAGGTGATATTGACCCTGACACACTTGATCATAAAAGGGTGGGATTAACAGCCGGGTATGAATTAAAGATGAACAGGATCTCACTTCTTACTCAGCTTGGATTTTATGTTTATCGCCCTTATAAAACAGATAAAATTGTATATCAACGAATTGCTTTGAAATTCTATTTAAGTAAAAATGTATATCTTCATTACGGATTTATTACCCATTTTGCAAAAGCAGACCACTCTGAATGGGGTATAGGAATAACAATATAATTAATGAAAAAGTCAGCCTTAATCTTATCAATTATATTTTATGCCATATCTTTCATTAGCTGTGACACCGAGAACGCTATCGATTGTTTCAAGAAAGGTGGGGAGGTTGTTGAAAAGGAAATCCAGCTAGATTCGTTTAGTTCGATAGAAGCTTACGATGAAGCGGATATTTATCTGGTCAATTCAGATGAACAGAAAGTAATTGTTAAAGCTGGCATTAATCTGATTCCTAAAATTCATCTCAAAGTAGAAGGTGAGATACTCATCATCACAAACGATAATACATGTAACTGGATAAGATCTCCTGAAAATCCAGGGATCTATATATTTTCTAATAATATATCAAGTATAGGTATTTTCGATTTCGCAAATATTATTTCCGAAGAAACTTTAAAGCTTGACAAGTTGAGTGTTTTCTCTGATGGAACAGGTAATTTCGAGATGAATATTGATGTTGATTCTTTATTGGTTGAATCAGTATATATCTCGAATTTTACCTTAAGCGGAAATGCAAGTTTCATTGATCTTGTCCTGACTGGCGATAGCCGATTCATTGCAGGAAACCTGCTGTCAGATGATATACAAATTGACCACAATGGATCAAATCGTGTTGAACTTTATCCGATAAGTTCCCTGAAAGGGGTGCTTCGAAGTACAGGTAGTCTGTATTATTTTCATGAACCGGAAATTCTTGATGTAAATGTGAAAGGGGCGGGACAGCTAATTAATTTATCTGAATAAAATTATCTATATCTTTTTGATTCAAACCACTGATTATATTCAGCAACAATCTTTTGTAGATCTCCTAATTGATATTGTTTGGATTCGATCTTCTGCATTAAATCCTCATAATCACCTACATATAACCTCATTCTTGAAACAAAAGACTTTTTAAATGTTTTGGAGGATAATAACTCCGCATCTCCTTCATTCTTCTTAATGTACAGGTAGTCTAGAGAATTTTTCGGATAGTTAAGCATGATGTTCTCCGATTTCTTTTCTGCTTCCGCACTGTTTATTTTCTTTTTCAATTTATCCTGTTCATCAAATATCCGCAGAAGAGAAACTGGTCCGGGATCAGATTCCAGTATTCCAAACCTTTTAAATTTGAATGGCCCATTAAAAGTTTCCATTATGACTGAAGTGCTAAACCATGATTTCCCATCGATAGAGTATCCCATTAAGTTATCGGGGGTATATTCTACCCTATTGTTTGATTCCTGTATTGAATTGAAATAGATCCTTTTCTGCATTACAATTGGGAAGTCATATTTTATTGATCCTTTGATCGTGTCACCAGCCATTCCTAAAACGTAAGCTGAAACACTTTCTCCATAATCATGGTTTGAAAACCAATCCTGGGAGATAGCCTGGAAGGAAATCAAAAATACAGGTAGAATTATCAGAAATTTCTTCATTTGGTGCTTGGTATTTAATTCGGGATACCTATTTTTCAATAAAAGGACGTATTTGTTCTTCCCATATCATATAACCTTTTGTGGTCATATGAAGACTATCCTCTAGAAACAGCTCTGGTTCAGGCTGCCCCTTATCGTTTAACATATGAGTATAAACATCAATATAAGTTAAATCCTGACTTTTACTGGCAAATTTCTCAAATTTTGCATTTAGATTTTCGTATTTATCTTTTAAATTCCACCTTCTTGGACTGGGTTTTGCTGATATAATGGCGATATCCGGATGATCCAGATTATCTCTTATCAGACCCAATAGTGTTTTCATATCCTTCATGATTTTGTTTGGACTTTTGTCACTTGCTATATCATTATCCCCTTCATAGATTATGATTTTTTTAGGATTATAAGCAAGTATCAGATCGTTAAAATAATAGATTGCATCAGAAAAATGGGATCCTCCGAATCCCCTGTTAATCACAGGATAACCGGGAAAATCTTCTTGAAGGGATTTCCACATTCGCATAGAAGAACTTCCTATAAATAAATAACAACTCTCCGGGGGAGGATTGGATTTGTCAGATTCAATATATGTGTTAATTTCATCCTTAAATCGTAATGGATCAGGATTGTCTTCCAGAATTAAAATCAGGGAGAATAATGCAAATAAGGTTTTCATCATTCAAAATATCTTTAGAATTTGGGCATAAATATAGGAAATTAATAAATTCATTCTATAAAAGTTCAGCTTAAACAATTCCTTCCTTTTTAACTTAAAGAACATGATACTGTAATACAATTATTTTGGTATGATGAAAAAAATACCTACTTTTACAGGCTGTGCTTATCAAAAACATCATAAAATATCACGGTAAGAATAGTAAACCAAATAATAATAAGTATGAATTTTAAACCAAAATTAGTAAAAAAAGGAGAAGGTGAAGCAAAGGTCGGTACTGCTTCAAAATATGAGCCTGTAACAAAGTACATGACAACCGATCTGATTACATTCACTCCGGAGACAGATATAATTGATGCTATTGATAGCATGATTGAACATCAAATTTCTGGAGCACCAGTTTTGAATGAAAATAAGGAATTGGTAGGAATGATTTCAGAAAAGGATTGTATCACTGTAATTATCGATAGTGTATATCATAACCAACCTATATCAACCAGTAAAGTGTCGAAATATATGACTACTAACCTTAAAACGATTAATGTTGAAGCTGATGTTGTGGATGTAGCCAACGAATTTCTCAAGAAGAACTATAAAAGGTTTCCAGTAGTAGATGGAAAAGGACGCCTAGTAGGGCAGATCAGCCGTAGAGATATATTAAGAGCAGTAAAAGCCATGGAAATCACAACCTGGTAAAACGAAATTAAAGTATCCCGCCCCTTGCGGGATTTTTTAATATCCAAATAACTCTGGCAGCCATAACGAAAGTTCAGGAACATAGGTAACCAGCATAAGAACGGCTATCATCGCAATAAACATGGGAAGCAAAGGCTTTATTACATCCTGAATTTTTACCTTAGCAACACTACATCCAATGAATAGTACTGAGCCAACCGGGGGAGTGCATAGACCGACACTTAAGTTCAGCACCATGATAATCCCAAAATGAATAGGAGATAATCCCAATTGAGTCTGGACTATTGGAAGGAAAATGGGTGTGAATATCAGAACTGCAGGGGTCATGTCCATAAAGACTCCCACAAACAATAATATCAGATTAATAATTAATAATATTATGAAGGGATTATCGCTGATGCTCAGCAATCCGGCACTTACATTTTGCGGAATGTTTTCGTAAGCCATGATCCAGGAAAGCCCCATGCAGGTCGCTACCAATAACATAACAATAGCTGTCGTTCTAACAGATTGAAGTAAGATATCAGGCATATCCCTGATTGTTATTTCCTTATATAAAAGTGCCAGGATCAATGCATATAATACCGCAATTGCTGAAGCTTCAGTTGCTGTAAAAAATCCGGCTACAATCCCTCCAATTACAATAACAAGCATCATCAGGCTTGGAAAAGCTGCCCAGAATTTCTTTAATCCAATCAGTGTTCTTTCTTTGTTTTCCTTTATCCTCCATCCTGAGAATAAGATGAATATTCCTAATAGAGTGATCCAGATTAACCGATATATGCTTGATGAAAGATTATTATGTGCGTAAAATAATCCACTTACAATAGTAAAGATAAAGATAGAAAGGATTAGTATTTTTAGAAGTGATAGTGCAACTCCTTTGAATCCTTTTTTCTTATAAATCAACAAGGACATGGAAGTGATCATAATGGCAATCCCTGTTAAAATTCCAGGAATATAACCGGCAAGAAATAAGGCGGTAATTGAGGCGCCACCACTAGCCAGTGAATATACTATTAGAACATTACTTGGCGGAATGGATAAACCGGTGGTCGCTGAACTGATATTAACCGCGGCACTAAAATTCTTATCGTATTTTTCTTTATCCATTTCCGGTCCCATAATACTTCCGATAGCAGATGCGGCAGCGGCGGATGAACCTGAAATTGCTCCAAAAAGCATATTTGCAATAACATTTACATATGCCAGTCCTCCTGTCAGGCTTCCTACCAGCACTTTGGCGAAATCAATCAATCTGTATGCGATCCCACCTGAGTTCATTATATAGCCGGCAAGTATGAAGAACGGGATGGCCAATAAAGCGAAACTGTCGAGACCTGTTGCCATTCGTTGAGCGAAGGTTGTGAAAGCTGGTAATGAATCGATACTTACGAGCATGGTCAATATCCCTGATATACCAATAGAATAAGCTATTGGAACTCCTATGGATAACAGAAAAATAAAACTCGCAACTAATATAAATACACCGATATAGTCCATATGCGCTTAATTGCTATTTGATTTCAGTAACTTCATGCTATTATCAATTGAGTAGAATAGAATTATCAGTCCGCTTACAGGAAGAACAATGTATACATAGCCCAGTGGAAGTTGAAGTGCCGCTGATTTTACTGATAAAATAAACCTTGAATAGACCAACCATATCCCCCCAACAACTAATACAAAAAACGAAAACAAAAAAATTACGATATGAATAAACAATTCAAGTCTGATTTTATTTTTAGGACTGGATTTTTGAAGCAGGAGGTCTATTGCCAGATGTTCTTTTCTGCCGGTAACATAAGCGGCGCCGAACAGACTGACCCAGATGAGGAGAAATCCCGCAAGTTCATCTGTAAATGAACTCGGGGAAGACAAAATATACCGACTTGTTACCTGCCATAATACATCAATCACCAGGATGCTCATTAATAGAATGAGTAGTTTTTCAAGCATTTTGTCTACGTAGACACGTAATTTCATTTGGGGATATTTTATTTGGTCGCCTGAATTCGTTTAATATAATTAAATACTCGTTCCTGACTTTTATACGAGTCATACACCCCACTTACTTTATCTGCAAAAAGAGATTTGTCAGGATAGTATATAGTAACACCTGCTTTCTGGACTTCTATTAGAGATTTCTTTACTGATTCAAACCACAGCTTCCTTTCTACAGCAACCGATTCTGTGGCTGCCTGTTGAATCCATTTTTTTTCCTGATCGCTTAACTTTTTCCAGATATGCTGACTGATTATTAGAACATCAGGAACAGCCGTGTGTTCATCTAGTGCATAATGTTTACAGACTTCATAGTGATGGGAAGTATAAAAACTGGGCGGATTGTTTTCCGCACCATCCACAACTCCGCTTTGAAGAGCAGTATACAACTCCCCATAAGAAATTGGTGTGGGAGAGCCACCAAGGGCTTTTACCATATCCATGGCAGTTTTACTTTTCATAACACGGATCTTCATTCCATTGAGATCGGAAGGCTCAAGTATGGGTTTATCAATCGTATAAAAACTTCTACTACCGGCGTCATAAAAACAAAGACCACGAATAAAACGATCTTCAGTGCTTAATAACAATTCCTGGCCAATCTCGCCATCCAGCACTTTTACTGCATGGGCGCTGTCCCTGAAGATATAAGGCAATCCGAGTACCTTATAATCTTCGGTAAAACTTTCCATTACAGCTGCTGAAACTTTAGTAATAGCAAGACTTCCAATTTGCAGTAACTCAACACATTGTTGTTCAGAGCCGAGTTGTTCGCTGGGATAAATTTCAATCTCCATCTTCCCGTTTGAAAGCTCTGCGCATCTATTTGCCATGAATACCATGGCATTGTGTACTGGGTGGTCAGGGGGAAGTGTATGTGCCAGTTTCAGGAACCGTTTTTCTTTTAATTCAGTACATCCACTTAAAGATGCAGTAATTAGAAAAACGATTGCTATATATTTTCCCGGCCGGCTAAAATCCCTGACTATCTTTCCCATTTCAATTATAAAATTGTTAACAACTCCTCAGATTATTTAAATCTGATCTTTTTATAGATATCTATTGATATTTTCATGTTCCTGACAATATTGGGATAGTCATATTCATTATCAGGAGTTTTTACAAATAATTGCGAACCCATTCCAACACAAAAGGCACCTGCGTTAAACCATTCAGAGAGGTTCTCTTCAGTTGGTTTAACACCACCAGTTGGCAATATGTTAGTCCATGGGCATGGTCCTTTAATATTTTTAATGAATGCAGGTCCGCCAATCTGACTGGCGGGAAATATTTTAACAATTTCAGCACCTAATTCTTCAGCCTTAGCAATTTCCGTCAATGTGCCGCAGCCGGGCATCCATGGTATTTTTCGCCGATTGCAAATTATGGCCATATCTTCTTTCAGCACTGGAGATACTATAAAATCTGCACCAAGTTGTATGTATAATGATGTAGTAGCGCCATCAACAACAGATCCTACTCCAATAACCATATCGGGTAAGTTTTCTAAAACATAATGACTGATCTCCGAAAACACCTCATGCGCGAAATCCCCTCTGTTGGTAAATTCAAATATCCGGGCCCCACCGTCGTAACATGCTTTCATAACCTTTTTACAGGTATTTGCATCTTGGTTATAGAATACCGGGATAATACCCGTGTCAACTATCTTGTTATAGACTTCCAGTCTTTTAAAGCGTGCCATATTTTATTTTGATTTAAAGTTGAAAAAGTTTTTTGCATTATAATATGAAATATTCTCCACCATTTGCCCTAACCAGGCAGAATCCTTAGGTAATAAACCATTTTCCACATCATTTCCAATTAAATTACATAATATCCGTCTGAAATAGTCATGCCTTGGATAGGAAAGGAAACTCCTCGAATCCGTAAGCATTCCAACGAACCGACTTAACAATCCAAGATTTGACAATGCATTTAATTGTAATTCCATTCCATCTTTTTGATCCAAAAACCACCAGCCTGATCCAAACTGGATCTTTCCTGGCACTGAACCGTCATTAAAATTTCCGATCATTGTAGCAAATAAGTAATTATCCCTGGGATTCAGATTATAGAGTATGGTTTTTGCCAGTGAGTTTGTTTTATCCAGACTATTGAGGAATCTGGATACTGGCCTGGCCATCTCTTTATCCCCGATGGAATCAAAACCGGTATCCGGACCTAAAGCAGAAACCATTCTTGAATTATTATTCCGCAAGGCGCCCAGATGAAATTGTTGAGTCCATCCTTTTTCGTGGTCCATTTCAGCCAGGTAAATTAAAAGTGCAGATTTAAATTTCAATAATTTTTTCCTGGATACTGATACGCCAGACCTAATGCTGTTGAATATCTTATTGATCTCGGATTTTTTGTAACTATTCGAATACATTTCTTCAAGTCCATGATCTGAAAGCCGACCCCCCATATAATGGAAATAATCATGCCTGGCTTTAAGTGCATCTATTAAGGATTGCAGATCTTTAATATCAATATTAGATGTATCTGAAAGCTTATCAAGATATTGATTGTATAAGACAACATCCTCAGCGGCCATAGCTTTATCAGCCCGGAATGTGGGCAATACCATTATCTCAAATCCGTCTTCCCTGATTTTCTGGTGATGTTCTAATGTGTCAGATGGATCATCGGTAGTACATACGACTTCCACCTTGAATTTTTTTAGAAGATTCCGGGTGCTATAGGATTTAGTGTTTAAAAGTTCCGTGCAATTGTCATAAATTTCTCTGGCAGAATCCGGATTTAGCAATTTGGATATCCCAAATGGATTCCTCAACTCCATGTGTGTCCAGTGATACAATGGATTTCTCATAGTATACGGAACAGTTTCAGCCCACTTTTCAAATTTTTCAAAGTCGTTGGAATTGCCGGTAATGTATTTCTCCATAATGCCATTAGCCCGCATTGCCCTCCATTTATAATGGTCGCCATATAACCAGATCTTTGTCAGGTTGGCAAAATTTTTATCCTCAGCAATTTCATCTGGCGGTAAATGACAATGATAATCGATTATAGGCATTTTGCTGGCATGATCGAAATACAATGACTTTGACATTTCTGATTCAAGCAGGAAGTTTTCGGATAAAAATTCTTTCATTAGACTATCTTTTTCCCTGAAAATATAGGTTCTATATGATTAATTAATATGTTTTCTGTAACCAGGGGGCCAATTATCCCTTCATTTTTTTTAACCAGACCAAGAAAATGACTTCCTGATTCGGCAGCAATTTTATAAGCTACATGAAGTAATTGACGAAACTCAGGATTATAATTCGGATTGTTTTGATTGTGTCTTAAAGTTTGGGTGAATTTATTATTATCCCATCCGACTACCTCCTCAACTGTAGGCAAATGTTCTTTTTTGATATCAATTACTGTCGAATAAGGATCAGTTAATTCGTCATACCTGGTCAGGGCCTTTCCATAAATGTCTTTTGCTAATTCAAGGCCCTGCCCTCCCGATAGGGCCAAACCGGCTATCTCTTCCAACCACGTGGTCCCGGCTGTTTTAACATGAACCCCTTTGTCATATTTTTTTATAGTTTTGTATATGGATTCATAGATGGAAAATTTATCACTACCTGAGTGAACGCTAAGCTTTAGGTTCTCAGGCAGATTAAATTCCTTAATGGCTAGGTCAATAACCAGCAAGTCTTCTTCAAATTCTTTCTGAAATGCTTTAACATCACCCACATAATCTACCCCTTTGTTAAATCTGCCGGTAAATTTTGGCGCAATGGTTTGAAGTTCGATGCCATACTGAGCTAATCCGGATAATATCATAAATAACTCAATGGGAGATTGTGGTTCTTCCACCTCGTCCATAGATACTTCCGCAATGAAATCTGATCCTTTCTTCAACTTAATATGCTGATATATCCTCGCTGCCTCTTTTATTGCACATAAGAATTTTTCTCCTATATACCATAAAAAATCCCTGTCAATGGAAAATGGATCAGGTATGGATGGGATTTGAATTTGACCAATGAACTTTGAATTTATTTTTATAAATTGTTCTATTTCTTCTTCATCAACTCTGCCGTTTATGAAGTTTGCAACATCTATAGTAAAAAAATCAGAAAATTCAAGGAACTCCTCAACATTGGAGAGGTTAATGTGATCTGCATCGACAAGATATTCCTGCTGCCATGCTCCCCTTTTTACAGCCTCATCTGCTTCTTCTCTAACTGACTTAGGTACTGAATGGACTGTTTTATGTTCACGGTAGGATTTGTTCCAGACCGGTGTAATAATCAAATTATCGTCAAGGGATTCCTGAAATGCCCTTAGTTGTGATTGACCTTGCTGGGCGAATCTATCGCCTATTCCAAAAGAGTATTTATTCAGTCTCATTTTATACTTAAAAAATCATGAATTATTAAAGGAAAAACAAAAATCCAATTGCTGTAAATTTATAAAATTCCATTTTTAGAATGATTGCATTTCACTAAGTTTATTGTAAAGGCCATTTAGTTTGATAAGCGATTCATGATTTCCTTCTTCTACAATTTCGCCATCTCGTAAAACGACAATATGATCAGCCTTTTGAATGGTGCTCAACCTGTGGGCAATAACAATTGACGTTCTTCCTTTCATCAAATTGTCGAGCGCATCCTGGACAAGCTTTTCAGATTCTGAGTCCAGTGCCGAAGTGGCTTCATCCAGGATCAGAATAGCTGGATCATTTAATATAGCCCTGGCAATGCTGATACGTTGACGTTGACCACCTGAAAGTTTGCTACCTCTTTCCCCAATATTGGTATGATATCCATGTTTGGTTTGAATTATAAATTCATGCGCATTGGCCACTTTTGCAGCTTGCTCCACATCATCCTCACTAACATTTCTCAGGCCAAATGCGATGTTATTAAAAATGGTATCATTAAATAGAATTGATTCCTGGGTTACTATACCCATCAGATTCCTCAATGCAATCAAATCAATGGTTTTGATCTCGATGTCATCCATCAATAACCTCCCTGACTGTATATCATAAAATCTTGGGATCAAGTCAACCAGTGATGACTTGCCTCCTCCTGATGGGCCGACAAGAGCGATGGTTCCTCCTTTTGGTATAACCAGATTAATATTTCTGAGTACGGGGTTTTCACCATATGAGAAAGATACATTTTTGAATTCAATTTTTTCATTGAACTGTTGTTTACTTACGGCATTCGGGTGGTTTTTAATGGCGGGTTCAATATCAATTGTTTTAAATATACGTTCTCCAGACACTAATCCCCTCTGAATATTTGCCACTGCTTTAGAAATATTTTTGGCGGGTGTAAGTACCTGAGAAAAAACAATTATGTAGGTTATAAAACCGGAAGCATCAAGGTTTGATTGTTGGTTCAATACAAGAAAACCACCATATACAAGAATGGCTGCAACGAATATGACACCAACAAATTCCGATAATGGTGATGCCAGATCTCTTTTTTTAACCAGCGAAACATAGGTCCTTGCGTATTTATATGTTTCCTTCTTAAATTGGCCATTTATAAAATCAAGTGCATTGAATGCTTTTATTATTCTAAGCCCTGATATCATTTCTTCGGTTTGATTAACGATCCGTCCCAGGGATTCCTGAGTAGCCTTGGAGGTTTTTCTTAATTTGGCGGCAATTATTGTAATTATGGTAGCAGCTATCGGAATCATTAACAAAGTAAACAAAGTCAAACTGGGAGATCTCCAGAATAAATAAGCAAATGACAATACGATCGCCACGGGATCTCTAAATGCAACTTCAAGGATCATGGTAATTGAATTTTCAATCTCCTGCACGTCATTGCTAATCCTTGACATGATATCCCCTTTGCGTTCACTGGAGAAAAAGCCTATATGAAGATTGCTGACTTTCTTAAAGAAATCCTGCCTAAGGTTCTTGATGATCTTAGCCCTTATAATCCCAGTGATTACGAGAGAAAAATAGCGGAAAAAATTCGCCATCAGGTTTGCAGAAATAATAATGAAGCATACGAAAATCAGAGAACCATAATTGCCAAATTGGTCTGTGACCTGAATAAAGTAATAGTAAAAAGCATGTATTAAATACTCGAAGTTTGCGCTGAAAACGGGTTTAGATGAATATGTAATTAATAATTCCGGATCGATTTGGTTAAAAATGATGTCAAAAAGTGGTTTTAGTAGCGTGAGGTTCAATAATCCAAAAACAACTCCAAGAAAAGTATAAAGGAAGAACTGTGGCAAATAGAAATTCAAGGGTCGAGCATAAGAAAGAAGTCGCCAGATTGTCTTCATCGAGTCATTAAATGTTTGACAAAAATAATAGTTGAATTTTTATTCAGGCTTATTTTTTGAATTTATTAAATACAGAAAGGATTCGCATCACCATATAATTCTTTGAATTTAACTGGAAAGAATGCCGCTAATAATGATTGTTTAATACCTCCAGATAAAGATTTTGGTATTCCAATATGCTTTTCTTCCAATCATACAACTTTGAATATTCAATAATTTTATTTTTGGCATCTTCTTCATTTATATAGTACTCCTGCATTTTCGAATTGAAAGACGGATGCCATGTAATCCGGATCGAAGTCGTTCCAATAATAGGCTAACTCGCCACCAATTTCAGGTAAACTAGCCTTGTTTGAGATGAAAACAGGCTTGCCAAATCTCATAGCTTCTATTACCGGCAAGCCAAAGCCTTCCATTCTGGAAGGGAACAGGAATGCCGAGCAATTTTTATATAGAAAAATCTTATCATCTTCTGAAACAATGCCAGGTAATATCACTCTGTTCTGAAGTTTCATTTTATTAACAGTTTTGAGGATCATTCTAGCATAATGAGATGAGATATCACCTGCGATAACTAAAGTGTAATCAGTTAATTTTTCAAGAAAATTAATTAATACATGAAAGTTCTTTTTTTCAAGTACCATGCCCAGGGCAAGCAAGTATTTGCCAGGAGGAAGAAAATCCGGTTTTGCGACTTCTTTATCAGACTCAATGTCTACTCCATTGTGATATAACATATACTTTCTTTCTTTCAAGGTTAAGATTCTCCTTTGATATTTTAGCTGTATAATTTGAGATAAATGTCACTGCCGAGGCTCGATCTACTTTTTTTTGTAAAACTTTTAAACGCCGTCTGGCTTTAAAAGGCCCTTTTTCCTGCAAGAAATTCAGATCATGTATGGTCAGGATGTATGGAGATCTTGAATCAGCAGGCAAAAAGGAGGAATCTTGATGCAATGCATGCCAAAGATGATATTTCTTGCATAAGGATGGCAAAACCCTCCTTAGTAAAGATGTTTTTTCGTAAGCATAATCCTTTCCAAATATTCCAGTTTGTGATTCAGGAACGAGGAAATTATAACGTAATTTGTCATCATCAATTTCCGAAATGTGTTTTCCATAACTATAGCTAAACTGACCCAGTCCTGAATAGGGTCTTTTCAGCTTGTCCATATCTATTAACACATTGAACATTTATAATATTTGGGTGATCGATTAGTTATATAACCGTGAATATATAAAAATCCTTCTGATCCTTATTGAAAATGCTAAAATAAGTATGTCCTACAAATTAACTAACTTTGCATATCCAAAACCATATTTCTGCCTTACTAAGAAAGATTCAATAATTTATAATTCGTATTTTTAACAAAAATCCTGAATGATCTTGAAGAGATTTCTAACATTCTTTTTCATTCTAATTGCTCATGTGTCCTTTTCAAGGATAGATTCGCTTGAATATCATGTTCAAGGATTCGCCACTATGGGGACAGAAGGTTATCCTCCACACTGGATAGAAAGTAACCGGTATGGTATGTTTAGCGATACCACCTATAATCTAATGCTGGTTCCCGGATTTAGTCTGCCCATGTCTTTTGGGAAAAAATTTGGAATTGAAATTGGTTTTGATGCCGCATTTACCCTGAATGAAAAAAGGAATTTCATTTATCAGGGTTATCTGAATTTAAGGTATGGAAAACTAAAAATAATTGCTGGTCGACAGGAATACACCATTGGTCAGTACAGTGAGCGGCTTTCTGTAGGTTCCTTTATTGTGAGTAACAACGCCCTGCCATATCCAAGAGTTGGTATCGGTTTTTATGAATACGTAGATGTGCCCTTTACCAAAGGCTATGTACAGGTGATGGGTGCAATTAACCATGGATGGTTAGAGGAGGATAGATTTGAACATAGTCTAATCAGTGATTCATATGTACAGGAAAAATACGCCTATATACGCTCAAACAAATTGCCGGTTAACCTGCATTTAGGAATTGCTCATCTGGGAATTTACGGAGGTACCAGGAGTGACGGGACAAAAGTCCCTTATGATTATTGGTCAGTTTTCTTTGCAAGGGGATCAAATGCTTCGAATCAAAAAGGCGAGTCGGCGAATGCCTACGGGGAACATATGGGGATTTTCGACTGGGGACTCAACTTTAGGATAAAGGGGGTAAAGTTTCAATTATATCAGCAGAAACCGATTAATGACAGTGGTGGATTCCACCAGTGGTTTAAATACAATAAGGATAATTACATAGGGGGGATAGTAGAAACCAAGCTTCCATTCCTTAAGAAATTTTTATACGAGTATGTTTCCACAACCAACCAGGTTGGGGAAGGAATCCCAGATCCAAGAGTTGAGGGACAGATCAGGTTCCCGTTTGTTGAGGAGGACAGACTTTGGTTGGAACAATATTATTCTAATTTAGGATATGATGTTGCAGATTTTGATGTTATTGACTGGTATGATTTTTTAGAAGATGAAATAAATTATGGATACAGATTTGGGGGCCGGGTAGATTATTACAATAACAACAATTATCGGAATATTTATCAAGGTAGAATTATGGGCATGTCAATTTTTCACACAAAACCAGAGATGTTAAAGTATACTGGGATGAATGTTGGTGGAGAGTATATCGTAAATAACAGGGTTAAGGCCCATAATTTCGGATTTGAAGGAGCTATAAATCCAAGACTGAATTACTGGGCAAAAATTACATTTACTCAAAATTATGGGGCCTGGCAGGAATATGAAGGAAGATACAAATGGGAAGGGATCGCTATAAATCCCGATTTTGAATGGTATTATGAGGGATCAAAAACTCAATGGTACAGCCTTTTTGAAATCGATTACAGATTTGCGAAAGTAAAAGGACTCAGCCTTCAGGCTGCCATTTCCTATGATTTTGGGCAGATTATTGATAATTTTGGTGGTCTCTTAGGACTCAGATATAGCGGACTGGTAAATTTTAAAAAGTCAGCAAAAAATTAATCTCTACTCTCATTATTAATGGCAAAAAGCATTTCAGTAATCATACCGAATTTTAATGGGAAAGAACTGCTTGCTGAGAATCTTCCGTTTGTTATTAAATCGCTTGAGGGAATCTCACAGTCAGAAATTATTATTGTTGATGATGCCTCAACAGATAATTCCACAGAATTTCTAAAAAAGAATTATCCAGATATTATGATAGTAGAGAACGATAATAATATTGGTTTCGGGCCTTCGATCAACGCCGGTCTAAAAAAAGCAAAACACGACCTTGTTTTTTTGCTTAATAATGATATCAAGCCAGATATAGACTACATTTCTTCGTCATTTAAATATTTTGACGATCCTGATGCATTTGGCGTCATGGGGATAATAAAAGATGAATTGACTGAAGAAATTCTTGAGGGAATAAAACGGCCACAAATATCAGCATCTGGATTAAAATATAAGGACATAAGGTTGCCATATATTGAAGCATGTGCTGATAACGTATATACTCTGTATGTATGTGGTGGAAGTGCGATTGTGGATAGGGGAAAAATGTTGGATCTGAAAGGATTCCTGAATATCTATCATCCTTTTTACCTGGAAGATGTTGATCTGTCAATACGGGCATGGCTTTCAGGTTGGAAATTGTACTTTAATTCAAAAGCTCAATGCTATCATAAACATTCAGCCACCATTAAGAAATATTATAGTCCTGATTTTATAAATATTATTTCTAAACGCAATCGACTTATATTAAGTTATTTGTATCTGACAGGATATCATAAAGTATCATTCTTTTTAATAGCCTCACTAAAATCACTGTATTATCGATTTCTTTTTATATTTAATAAATTTTCAGTATACCCCGGATACAAAGAATTTTTTGTAATGGCAAAAGAGTTGAAAGATTATCAACCTCCAATGGATAAGATTGAAACACTCAGTCATGTAGTAGAAAAAGTTCAAGAGAACATCAGAATGAGCTTGAAATAAAAAACTGCTTTGTCAGGCCTTCTTGGTTAGAGTTCAATCTGCTGGCTTTTCCCTTTTCCATCTATTATGCGACCAGAGCCAGCTTTCCGGGTTTTTCCGTATGGATGCTTCAACCATTTCAGCATACATATTTATAATTTGATCATCGCTGTATTTTTCAGGGGAATTACAGATATCTTTAAACTCCATTTCATAATAACCTCGTCGCAACCTTCTCATCTCACCAAAAACGATGGGCCATTTAAATGATTTCGCCAACCTGGCCATACCCGAATAGAATACGGTGTCCTGGTTCATGAATGGTGCCCATATTATCTGTTCATCATGAACAGGCGGCGATTGATCTGCCACAAGCGCGATTACATGAGGGGTATTCCTTTTTTTTAAGCTCTCCCGAAACACCTGTTTCTTTTCAACGGGGATGGACCCGAACCTGCTTCGTATCCGTAACATTAAGTTATCAAAGAATGTGTTTTGTATTTGCTGATAAACTGCATCGATCGAGGGTTTGAAATGAACAGCACAAATTGCCAGCATCCACTCCCAATTGCACAGATGTGATGTAGTAGCGATCACAGATATGTTTTTATCATATAGATTGTTGACTTTTTCTACATTAAGGATTTTCATCCGTTTTGTGAATTCTTCTTTTGAAATACTGAGCAGCTTGAATGATTCAAGTGCAACATCCGTTAAGTTTTTATAGTATCTGGACTTGATTTTCTGTATTTCCTTTTTTGATTTATCAGGGAAGGAATTTTGTAAATTTTTAAGGATCACAGTCTTTCTATATTGCAAAATGTGTTCTGCAAAAAAAGCCATTATGTCTGAGATAATATAAAGTAACCAGAATGGCAACCGGCTAACCAATTTAAAAAGTATCATCAAAATGTGTAAGATTATCGCATTGCAATTACAAAATTATACAAAATGCTTAATCTATATGGCAAGAAAGTAATTTAAGTACTTTTTCTAGCTTATTTGTTTATGGCATCCTTTAAATAATTATGTAACTTTGATTATGATGAGAAAGAAAACTCCACAACGATATTTGCCTCTCGAAAAGGTAGAAATATTCGAACAGGAATTTCTTCCACATATACATTCCATTTATAATTTTGCATATAGGATTACTTTCGACGAGGATGACGCGAAAGATCTGGTCCAGGAAACCTATTTTAAATCATTTAGATTTATTGATTCTTTTCAGAAGGGAACTAATGCTAAGGCTTGGTTGTTCAGAATTTTAAAGAACAGTTTTATTAATGAATTTCGAAAGAAGAATAAGGAGCCCGTAAAGATCGACTATCAGGAAGTTGAGGCTTTTTATAATTCTGATGAAGTGAATCATATGATTGCTTCTAATCTCCAGGTAGAAGCCGTTAAGGAGATGATAGGTGATGAGGTTTCCATCGCCTTAAATTCCCTTGAAGTGGATTTTAGAACTGTAATAATTTTATGTGACATCGAAGGATTTTCTTATGAAGAAATGGCCTTAATACTTGATGTCCCTATTGGAACGATCAGGTCACGATTACATAGGGCCCGGAATCTGCTAAGGGAAAAGTTAAGAAAGTATGCTGGATCAATGGGATATAAATAAAAATTAATCATGGCAAGAAGAGAAAAAATGAAAAATATTGAAGGACCATGTCAGGATCATGAAAAATGTATTCATGTGATTAACCTCGTCATTGACGGCGAAGCTAATAAAGCTGAAGAAACTTTTTTTTATAAGCATATTCGAGATTGCCTTCATTGTGCCCAATATTATAAACTTGAGCAATCTATCCGTGAAGCCATTCGAAAAAAACTCGAGGTAAAGGAAGCGCCTGAAGAATTAATAGTTGAATTGCGAAGAATGGTGAAGGACTCTTTCTTAAAATCCTCTGATGATGTCAAATAAGAAGGCCATTATTGTAGCAGCTCCATCAGGTTCCGGAAAAACAACCATAGTAAAGCACTTGTTAAAAACGGTTCCACAATTAAAATTTTCCATATCAGCTACATCAAGAGATAAAAGACCAAGAGAAAAAGATAAATTGGATTATTATTTTCTGACTAAGGATGAAATGGTAGACAAGATAAAGAATGGTGATTTTATTGAATGGGAAGAAGTTTATACTGGATCTATTTATGGGACTTTAAAGTCTGAAGTTGAAAGGATCTGGGCTGATGGGAATACCATAATATTTGACGTGGATGTGATAGGAGCAATAAATTTGAAAGAATATTTTAAGGATCAGGGATTATCTATATTTATACAGGTTAAAGATATTGCTGTCCTGGAGCAGAGATTGAAGGCAAGAGGAACGGAAGATAATGAAAGTCTGACGAAAAGAATTGAAAAGGTAGAATCAGAGATGGAATATCAGTCAAAGTTTGATGTTGTGGTAAAGAATGACATCCTTGAAGTCGCAAAACAGGAAACGGAACAGATCGTAAGAAATTTTATAAACCAGTAAGTATATTGAAAACAGGACTTTTTTTTGGTTCATTTAATCCCATACACATAGGGCATTTAATTGTTTCCAATACAGTATATGAATACACCGATATAGATGAAATCTGGTTTATAGTATCTCCTCTCAACCCACATAAAAGGCAGAGCAAATCATTGATACATGAATTTGATCGAATAGATATGGTTGAACTTGCCATTGAAGATCATCACAATTTTAAAGCCATAGACATTGAGTTCCACCTTCCAAAACCTAATTATACGGTAAATACACTTGTACACCTTGAAGAAAAATATCCAGAACACGATTTCAGGATTATTATTGGAGAGGATAATCTGGCAAGTTTCAAAAAATGGAAGAACTATGAAATTATTCTTGAGAATTACGGCCTGATTGTATATCCCAGGCCCAATACGAAAGATACGGAACTTAAGAAACATCAAAATGTAACTTTTGTGGAAGCCCCTCAAATAGACATATCAGCCTCTTTTATAAGAAAGAATGTGAAATTGGGGAAATCAATTAAATACCTTGTCCCTGATAAAGTGGCTGAATTTATTAGAGACAGAAAACTTTATGAATAATTATGAGGGATAACTTGTAAATTATACCGTCATGATGTCTTTTTCTTTGTTGCCCAGCAACTCCTCAATTTTTTCGATATATTTATCTGTGAGTTTCTGAACATCAATTTCGGCATTTTTAACAGCATCCTCAGATACATGTTCTTTTATAAGCTTTCTCAGGTGGTCATTCGTATCTTTCCTTATGTTTCTTACGCTTATTCTTCCCTGTTCCGCTTCATGTTTTGCCTGCTTGACCAGCTGAAGTCTTCTTTCCTCGGATAAAGGGGGAACATTTAGCCTGATAATTTCACCATCATTTTGGGGATTTAAGCCAATGTCACTGTTTATAATTGCTTTTTCAATTTCCGGTATTATATTTTTTTCCCAAGGCTTTATAATTATTGACCTCGCATCTGGAGTGTTTATTGATGACACCTGGTTTAAGGGTGTTTGGTTGCCATAATATTCAACCATGATACCATCCAGCATACCTGGACTTGCCTTGCCGGCTCTTATTTTTCCAAAAGCAAAATTTACATGATGAATGGCTTTTTCCATTAATTCTTCTGCCTCTTCGAGATAAAGTTCAATTTCTTCCATTTGAGTTGTTCTTTATATAAAAAATCAGTGAACCAGTGTTCCAACTTTTTCACCTTCAATAATTTTCAAAAGATTGCCCGGCTTATTCATGTCAAATATAATAATTGGCAGGTTATTTTCCTGACATAAAGCAAAAGCAGTCATGTCCATGACCTTATATCCGTTCTCAAATACCTCCTGGAAAGATATATTCGAAAAGCGGGTAGCCGATGGGTCCTTCTCAGGATCAGCCGTGTACAATCCATCAACCCGTGTACCTTTTAAAACCACATCTGCCATAATTTCAACAGCTCTTAAACTTGCTGTTGTATCGGTGGTAAAATAAGGATTGCCTATCCCGGCACCAAAAATAACGATCCTGCCTTTTTCAAGGTGTCTGATTGCTCTTCTTCTTATAAACTGTTCACAAACCTGTTCAATCTTGAAACCTGACATTAATCTTGTAAACATGCCGGCTTTTTCAAGAGCACTTTGCAAAGCCATCCCGTTTATTACGGTAGCAAGCATACCCATATAATCACCCTGTACCCTGTCAATGCCACTTTCCTCAGCAGTAATACCCCGAAAGATGTTGCCCCCACCTATTACAATTGCTACTTCAAGGCCAAGGTCTTTAACTTTTTTAATCTCCTTGGAATATTGCTCCAGTCTTTGAGGATCAATACCAAACTTCTGATCACCCATCAACGCTTCACCACTCAATTTTAGTAATATACGTTTATACTTCATGCCATATTATTTCAATAGTTATACAAATATAACATTGCAGGCCCTTTAAAAAAATGTAATTTTTAAATGGATTCAATTTTATGCATTGAAATTACCAATAGTTTTTCCACTTAATCAATATTACAAGTTAACTTTGCATGATTTTGTGTTATATATTATGATCAATTGATTCACCAGTAATAAAAAATTCAAATATGCGATTTTATGTAATTGCAGTTTCATTAGCAGCAGTAATTTTCGGGTGTAAGGTTAAGCAGAGCAGTACCCCAACTCAGGATATTGTCACAGAAGTTGAGGATACTGTTGAAAATGTAGAAGCAATTGATAACCTTCCCTTAGAATATCCGGTTTATAGGGCAAGCCGAACCCGGTTATTGGATTTAATTCATACGAAACTTGAAATCTCTCTGGATTGGGGAAAGCAGAGACTTAATGGTATTGCCACATTACAATTAAGGCCCTATTTCAATCCACAGGATAAGGTAATTCTTGATGCCAAGAATTTTGACATACACCATATCAAGCTTATCGATGGAACTGACAAACAAGATTTATTTTATTTTTATGATGGGCTTCAGTTATTGATTAATTTGGATAGGGTTTATCAGCGGGATCAGGATATTTTTCTGGAAATAAAGTATACTGCTAAGCCTGCCGAAAGGGAAACAGGAGGGAGCATTGCCATAGAATCGGATCAGGGACTGTATTTTATTAATCCTGATGGTTCAGATAAGTATAAACCCACACAAGCATGGACTCAGGGTGAAACAGAAGCAAATTCATGCTGGTTCCCGACTATTGATTCTCCAAATGAAAGGACGACACAGGAGGTATTTCTTACCGTGAATGAAAAATATACCACCTTGTCGAACGGCGAGTTGATTTATTCGAAGTTTAATGGGGACAGCACACGAACAGATTACTGGAAACTTGACCTGCCCCATGCACCCTATTTATTTATGATCGCTGTAGGTGAATTTGGTGTTTATGAAGATCAATGGAATGATATTCCTGTTAGCTATTACATGGAAAAAGATTATGCCATGTATTCGAAAGATATATTCGGTGCCACTCCTGAAATGATGTCTTTTTTCTCTGAAGTATATGGAGTAGATTTTGTTTGGCCCAAATACTCACAGGTCGTTGTCAGAGACTATGTGTCTGGTGCAATGGAAAATACAACAGCTTCTGTATTTTATGATGACATGAATGTTGACAGCCGGGAACTTATAGATTATAATTTCGAAAGAATTATTGCTCATGAATTGGCACATCAATGGTTTGGCGACCTGGTAACCTGCGAATCATGGGCGAATATTACACTAAATGAAGGATTTGCTAATTACGCTGAATATTTATGGTATGAATATAAACATGGATCATATGAGGCGGATAAACATGCACTCGATGAGTACCAGCAGTACATGGATGAATCATTAGATAAAAAGGTGGACCTCATAAGATTCTATTATGATGATAAAGAAGACGTTTTTGATAATCATTCATATGCAAAAGGGGGATTGATCCTCAACATGTTGAGGGAATATATTGGGGATGATGCATTCTTTGAATCCTTGAAGAGGTATCTTGAAAAACATAAATTTTCAACTGTGGAGGTCCACGAATTGCGTCTGATTTTTGAAGAAGTAACCGGTGAGGACCTTAACTGGTTTTTTAATCAATGGTATTTGGCTGCGGGTCACCCGGTTATTGTGGTTGAAGATCACTTTAATGATTCCTCTTTGACGTTAACTGTTTCTCAAATTCAAGATCTTAATATTGCCCCGGTTTATAAATTACCGATAAATATTGATGTATATACTGATGAAGGTATTGAGTCTTATTTTATTATTGTTGATGAGATATATCAGACTTTTGAATTGCCAGTAAAGAATGATCCCAAGCTGGTGTTGTTTGATGCTTCTCAAAAACTGCTGGCTGAGATCCGACATGATAAGACTCTTGAAGAATATATATACCAGTATTTTAATACAGATAAATTTTTGGCAAGGCATGATGCATTGGACACATTACTTAACAGTGATTATGACAGCTTGAAGAACCTGGTAATTAAAGCGGCTTTAAAGGATGAATTCTGGTATTTCAGACAAATGGCTGTTGAGAAGGTGGAAGAACTTGAGCAGGATGATAGAAATTTGCTGGCCAAGGAGGTTTTGCAACTGGCCGCTAAAGACGAGAAATCATTGGTTAGGGCGGATGCACTTCATGTATTAAATTCCTTAAGCGGGAGCGATCATATTGAGGTCTATCGTAATGCCCTTGATGATAGTTCATACATGGTAGCAGGATCTGCCATTTATATATATTCAGCCTTGGACCCTGAAGAATTCAAAAAAATAGCCTCTAAATATGAAGAGGTAAATAATATAAACATCGTCATTCCACTTGCGAGTTTTTATATTGACGCGACTATAGAGGGAAAATATACTTGGTTTATTGATAAAATGAATTATGCGCAATCAGATGGTTTATGGTACCTTCTTCAATATTTCGGGGAATATATGATGAATTCTCCGGAATTAACACAGCGGAGAGGCATCGTGGTATTAGAGGATTTTGCCCGTAATCATGATAAAATATATGTGCGATTGGCTGCCTACCAGGCTCTTGGTTTGCTTAGTGATCTCAGCGGTGTTGATAGTTTAAGGGAGGACATAAAGAATCAGGAGCCTGATGAATATCTAAGACAGTTATACCAGTCACTTTTCTAGCACGGTATAAGTAACAGATTTTCAGCATATTATGTAAAAATATATCATGTTAGAAAAGCTGTTTATTTCAAAATAATCGACAGTAATTGTTTTAATTAATTTATTTAGACCAAATATTTGATTAAAAGAAAAAAGAGTATAATTTTGCATTCCCTTTGCAAAAACCAATTTGGATTTTGTAAAAGGGCGTTTTTTTAAGTATTGAATTGAGCAAAATTCTGGGGGGATACCAAAGCGGTCAACTGGGACGGACTGTAAATCCGTTGGCGTACGCCTTCGAAGGTTCGAATCCTTCTCCCCCCACGGGATTATTTAGCGATTTATCGAGTTGGAGATTGAGTGATTTGATCTTTTAAAATTAAGAGATATCATCAAATCGCCAAATCAATCATTCAGTAAATCACTAAATAAAAATGCGGGAGTAGCTCAGTTGGTAGAGCGACAGCCTTCCAAGCTGTAGGTCGCGGGTTCGAGCCTCGTCTCCCGCTCATAACCTCCAGCCGATGTAGCTCAGGGGTAGAGCGCTTCCTTGGTAAGGAAGAGGTCACGGGTTCAATTCCCGTCATTGGCTCGAATTAATATTAATAATTGAATTGAAGCTAATCTTTTAGTAATTTTATAGATTGGCTGATGAGGCAGGATTAAAATGATGACTCTTATTATGAGTATTCATTAAGCTTTCATCAAAATTATATAAGTATTTATTTTAATCATTTTGTAACCAAAGAGATAATTTTCAAACATGGCTAAAGAAACCTTTGATCGTTCCAAACCGCACGTAATATCGGTACAATAGGTCACGTTGACCATGGTAAAACTACATTGACTGCGGCTATAACGAAAGTATTGGCAGTAAAAGGTTTAGCAGAAAGCAGGGATTTTGCTTCTATTGATAATGCTCCGGAAGAAAAAGAAAGAGGAATTACTATTAACACTGCACACGTAGAGTACCAGACAGCAAACAGGCACTATGCCCACGTTGATTGTCCTGGTCACGCTGACTATGTGAAGAACATGGTAACTGGTGCTGCGCAGATGGATGGTGCTATTGTTGTTGTTGCTGCTACAGATGGCCCAATGCCACAAACAAGAGAGCATATCCTTCTTGCGCGTCAGGTAGGTGTTCCAGCTTTGGTTATTTTCATGAACAAAGTTGACCTTGTTGATGATGAGGAATTACTTGAACTCGTTGAAATGGAAGTTAGAGAACTTCTTAGTGAGTATGAATTTCCTGGAGATGATATTCCTGTAATTCAGGGATCTGCACTGGGTGCCTTAAACGGCGAAGCCGAGTGGGTTGAGAAGGTAAAAGAATTGATGGAAGCTGTTGATGAATATATTCCAATTCCAGAAAGACTGGTAGACAAAGATTTCTTGATGCCTGTTGAAGACGTTTTCTCAATTACTGGTCGTGGTACTGTTGCTACTGGAAGAATTGAAAGAGGTGTTATTAACTCTGGTGATCCTGTTGATATTCTAGGTATGGGAGCAGAAAACCTGAAATCAGTTGTAACTGGTGTTGAGATGTTCAGAAAGATCCTTGACAGAGGTGAAGCTGGTGATAATACTGGTCTTCTTCTAGAGGTATTGATAAGGATGAAATCAGAAGAGGAATGGTTATCTGTAAGCCAGGTTCTGTTAAACCTCATCTCAAATTCAAAGCTGAGGTTTATGTGCTTTCAAAAGAAGAAGGTGGACGTCACACTCCATTCTTTAACAAAGTACCGACCACAGTTCTATTTCAGAACCACAGACGTGACTGGTGAGATCAAACTTCCTGAAGGAGTAGAAATGGTAATGCCTGGTGATAATGTTACCATCGAGGTTAGAGCTTATCAACTACCATCGCTATGGAAAAAGGTCTTGAGATTCGCTATTCGTGAAGGTGGTAGAACAGTTGGTTCTGGTCAGGTAACTGAAATCATTGAATAATATATAGATAATCAATAGAGCAAATGCGTTTCTTAATATTCATGAAACGCATTTGTTTCTTTAAAAAATGTTAACTAACTTTGCAGCCCTTTTGGCGATAGACGGGTGTAGCTCAATTGGTAGAGTAGTGGTCTCCAAAACCATTGGCTGGGAGTTCGAGTCTCTCCACCCGTGCAAAAATGAAATATGATCAATGAAAAAAATTAAACAATATATTATTAGAATTCTATCGAGGAATTGAGCACAAAGTTAGCTTGGCCAAAGTACAGCGATTTACAAAGTAGTTCTGTCCTTGGTACTGGTTGCTTCATTGATTTTCTGCAATTGTAATAGGCCGATCGATTTGGTTTTTGACAATATATATGAATTGGTTTTATAACGAATTTTAAATTCAAATATTAACCGGATGGGTGAGCTAGAAATGGTATGTAATGAGGGTGATCAGTGGCCAGGAAAAGAAAATTAAAACTTACCTGGAAAATGAGATTGCCCGAAAAAAACTTGAGGATTATATTCCTCAGGTGCTTATTCCTTCTGAAAAAGTATATGAAATGAGAAATGGTAAAAAAAGGGTAAGAGAGAGAAATTTCTTCCCCGGTTACGTTCTCGTTTCTGCAGATCTATCACATGGAGAAGCTGATCATGTGGTAAAAAGTGTTCCAGGAGTTATTGGATTTCTAGGAGCAAATGATACAGGTGACGGATCGTCAAAGAACCCTGTTCCGCTTCGACAATCAGAGATCAACAGGATCCTTGGTAAGGTTGATGAAATCGAAGACATGGAAGAAAAATTTGAACCACCTTTATTGTTGGAGAATCTGTAAAAGTTATGGACGGGCCGTTCAGCGGATTCACAGGAACGGTTGAAGAAGTTTTTGAAGAAAGAAAGAAATTAAATGTCATGGTAAAAATATTCGGCAGAAATACACCGGTCGAATTGAATTACATGCAGGTAGAAAAACAAGATTAGCAAAATGGCTAAAGAGATAAGTGGATATTTAAAATTACAAATTAGAGGAGGTCAGGCAAATCCTTCACCTCCGGTAGGACCGGCTCTGGGTAGTAAGGGCCTGAATATCATGGAGTTCTGCAAGCAGTTTAATGCCAGAACCCAGGATAAAATAGGGACAGTTATTGCCTGTATTGATCACCATTTATTCAGACAAATCATTTGATTTTGTTATCAAAACTCCACCGGCTGCTGTATTATTGCTGGAAGCCTCTAAGTTAAAGAAGGGATCTCCGGAACCTAACAGAGTAAAAGTAGGTTCAGTTACATGGGATCAGGTAAGCACAATTGCTGAAACAAAAATGCCTGATTTAAATGCATTAAAAGTAGAATCCGCTATGAAAATGGTGGCTGGAACTGCTCGAAGCATGGGATTAAGAGTAACGGGTAGGGCACCCTGGAATAAGTAAAATTCAATGAAATGGCAAAATTAACAAAGAAGCAAAAAGAAGCCGAAGGTAAAATTGAAAAAGGAAAGGAATATTCTCTTGAAGAAGCTTCATCCCTTTTAAAAGAAATGACATTTACCAAATTTGATTCTTCGGTTGATATCGACGTCAGATTAGGTGTGGATCCAAGGAAAGCTGATCAAATGGTGAGGGGTGTTGTATCTCTTACCTCATGGTACTGGGAAAGAGGTAAAAGTCTGCGTGCTTTGTACACCGGAAAAAGAACAGGAAGCCAAGGATGCAGGTGCTGATTATCGTTGGTCTTGATGATCTATGTTAAAAAAATAGAAGGTGGCTGGACAGATATGGACGTTATTATTACCATGCCACAGTGTTATGGCAAAGGTGGGTAAGTTAGGTCGGGTTTTGGGCCCCAGAGGTTTGATGCCTAATCCAAAGTCAGGAACAGTGACCATGGATATTGGTAAGACCGTTAAGGAGGTTAAGAAGGGAAAGATTGATTTTAAGGTTGATAAATTCGGCATTATACATACTAGTATTGGGAAAGTTTCATTTGAGGCAAATAAAATTCTGGATAACGCAGTAGAGATCCTGAATACAATATCAAAATTGAAACCATCTTCAGCGAAAGGGACATATGTGAAAAGTATTTATCTTTCCAGTACTATGAGTCCAGGTATTCCAATTGATAAAAACAGCATTCCAGGTATATAGTCATGAATCGAGAAGAAAAAGCTCAGGTAATAGAAGAACTCGTTGAAAGATTTAATAATAATAATTTTTTCTACATTACGGATGCATCAGGATTAACTGTGGCAGAAGTAAACGACTTTCGTAGAATGTGCTTTGAAAAGGGAGTTGAATACAAAGTATTTAAGAATACATTGATCAAAAAAGCACTTGACCAGGTTAGAAACTGATTATAGTGATTTTGAGACAAATAATGTATTAAAAGGATTTTCAGGGATTATTTTTACACATGAAAATGGGAATCTCCCTGCAAAAGTCATTAATGAGTATAGAAAAAAATATAAAGGAGAAATACCTGTTCTCAAAGGAGCATCCATTGACAGAGAACTTTATATTGGCAATGATCAGTTATCAGCATTAAGTAAGCTCAAATCCAAGGATGAACTTATTGGTGAAATTATATCATTACTCCAATCTCCGGCCAAAAATGTTATTTCTGCACTACAAAGTGGAGAACATAAATTGGCGGGTATTGTTAAAACATTATCAGAAAAAGAAGATTAAAGTATAACATAATAAAATAATAATTTAAAATGGCAGATTTAAAAGCATTCGCTGAGCAGTTGGTTAATCTTACAGTTAAAGAGGTTAATGAATTGGCAACTATTTTAAAGGACGAATATGGTATTGAGCCGGCAGCTGCTGCCGCACCTGTAGCTGTAGCTGCAGCGGGCGATGGTGAAGCTGAAGCAGCAGCCGAGAAGTCAGCATTTGACGTAATCTTGAAAGCAGCCGGAGCTCAAAAACTTAAAGTAGTTAAAACAGTTAAAGAATTAACAGGCTTAGGCCTGAAAGAAGCTAAAGATTTGGTTGACGCTGCTCCAAAACCAGTAAAAGAGGGATTGGCTAAAGATGAAGCCGAAGGCCTTAAAAAGACTTTGAAGAAGCTGGCGCTGAAGTAGAATTACAATAAGTATTGACCATTTATTTTGCTAATAAATGGTAATATGATGTTTAGGCCTGGCAATTCCAGTCAGGTCTTTTCCTGTATGTGCCAACGTAAAGCACATTTCTAGTTTCTTACTAAGATGAGGCAATATAGCTTCATCGAATGATTATTTAACGATCATTAAATAGTTATAAGCCTTGGCTACAAATAATCAAACAGAGAGAATAAACTTTCTCCACAATTAAAACTGTAATTGATTATCCCGATTTCCTTGATGTACAACTCCAATCATTCAAGGATTTCTTCCAATTGGAAACACCACCTGAAAAAAGAATACAGGAAGGTCTTTATAAGGTGTTTTCGGAAAATTTCCCAATCTCTGATTCGAGAGAGAACTATGTACTGGAATTTATCGATTACATGGTTGATCCTCCGAAATATTCAGTGGCTGAATGTGTTGACAGGGGCCTTACTTATTCTGTTCCTCTTAAAGGCAAAATTGAGGCTGTCATGTAATGATGAGGACAACGAGGATTTTGAAACCATTGAACAGGAAGTATTTCTTGGTAATATCCCATATATGACGGAGAAAGGTTCCTTTGTCGTAAATGGAGCTGAACGCGTCATAGTTTCTCAATTGCATCGATCTCCGGGTGTTTTCTTTGCCCAGAGTAAGCATACCAATGGTACAAAATTGTATTCTGCAAGAATTATCCCTTTCAAAGGTATCCTGGATCGAATTTGCCACCGATGTAAATACCGTAATGTATGCTTACATTGACCGAAAGAAGAAATTTCCGGTAACCACTTTGTTGAGAGCAATAGGATAGGGATCTGATAAAGATATTCTGGATCTTTTTGGCCTTTCAGAAGAAGTGCCTGCCACAAAAACTAACTTAAAGAAGGTAGTTGGCAGAAAACTTGCTGCAAGAGTTCTGAAAACATGGATTGAAGATTTTGTAGATGAAGATACCGGAGAAGTTGTTTCCATAGATAGAAATGAAGTTATCCTTGAAAGGGATTCCGTTATTCAGGAAGAAGATATAGAGATCATTATAGAATCCGGATCCAAAGTCTATCATTCTTCATAGAGAATGAAGCAAACATCGAGGATTATACAATTATATATAATACGCTTCAAAAAGATAATTCCAACTCTGAAAAAGAGGCCGTTGAGCAGATATACCGGCAGCTGAGAAATACTGAAGCACCTGATGAACAAACTGCCAGGGATATTATACAAAGTCTGTTTTTTAGTGATAAAAGATATGACCTTGGTGAAGTTGGCCGGTACAGGATCAATAAAAAACTTGGTGTCAATACAGACTATGAAAAGAAAGTCCTGACAAAGGAAGATATTATTCTGATTGTTAAGTACCTGATTGGACTGATCAACTCAAAAGCAGTAGTTGATGATATTGACCACTTAAGCAATAGAAGAGTAAGAACTGTTGGAGAACAATTATATCAACAGTTTGGTGTTGGACTTGCCCGAATGGCCAGGACAATAAAGGAAAGAATGAATGTAAGGGATAATGAAGATTTTAAACCTGTTGATCTGATCAATGCAAGGACATTATCTTCTGTAATTAATTCCTTCTTTGGAACAAACCAATTGTCTCAGTTTATGGATCAGACTAATCCACTGGCTGAGATCACCCATAAACGACGAATGTCAGCACTGGGGCCAGGAGGCCTTTCCAGAGAGCGGGCTGGATTTGAGGTTCGGGACGTTCACTATACGCATTATGGCCGACTTTGTACCATTGAGACTCCTGAAGGACCAAATATTGGCTTGATCTCCTCTCTTTGTGTTCATGCCAAAGTGAACAAGATGGGATTCATCGAGACCCCGTATCGTAAATCTAAGGATGGTAAAGTTTCTATGAGTGAAAATGTTGAATATCTTACTGCTGAAGAGGAGGATACATCTAATCATCGCTCAGGCTAATGCACCCCTCGATAATACAGGGAAATTTGTAAATGAAAAAGTAAAAGCACGATTTGAAGGTGATTATCCATTGATTGAAGGCGAAAAAGTAGCCTTTATGGATGTTGCACCTAACCAGATCGTATCAGTGGCGGCATCATTGATTCCATTCCTTGAGCATGATGATGCAAACAGGGCCTTAATGGGATCTAACATGCAGCGTCAGGCTGTACCGCTTATGAATCCTCAATCGCCTATTGTAGGAACCGGACTGGAAGCACGCGTTGCTGAAGATTCAAGGGCCTTGATAAAGGCAGAAGGAGAAGGAGAAGTTGAATTTGTGGATGCAAATGAATTACCATAAAATATAACCTGACTGAAGATGAAGCTACCACTACTTTTGATAGTGAAGTAAAGACATATAATCTTACTAAATTCAGAAGGACAAACCAGGACACTTGCATAAACCTGAGACCAATAGTATTTAAAGGCCAGAAGGTCAAAAAAGGACAGGTGCTCTGTGAAGGTTATGCTACTGAAAAAGGAGAGCTGGCTCTTGGCAGAAACCTGATGGTGGCATTTATGCCATGGCAGGGATATAATTTTGAGGATGCTATTGTCATTTCAGAGCGAGTGGTTAGAAATGACGTATTTACTTCCATACATATTGAAGAGTTTGAATTGGAAGTAAGGGATACAAAAAGGGGTGAAGAAGAATTGACCTCCGAAATTCCCAATGTCAGTGAGGAAGCCGTTAAAAATCTTGATGAGAATGGCATAATCAGAATTGGTGCTGAAGTTATGGAGGGAGATATCCTCGTAGGTAAAATTACACCTAAAGGGGAAACAGATCCTACTCCGGAAGAGAAACTTCTCCGAGCCATTTTTGGAGACAAAGCTGGTGATGTTAAAGATGCCTCCTTGCGGGCCTCACCATCACTGCAAGGTGTGGTTATTGAAACAAAATTGTTTGCCAGACCTAAGAAAGATAAAGAACTCAGGGCCAAGTCGAAAAAGGAAGTTGAAATACTGAAGAATAGCTATAGTAAAGAGTTACTTGGATTAAGAGCTATCTTCATCGATAAACTATCCAAATTGCTGGACGGAAAAGTTTGCCAGAGTGTGAAGCACAAATTTGGCGATGAGATCATGGCAAGTGGAGTTAAGTTCACGAAGGAAAATATTGAAGCGAATTTCTTCCCTGAGAAAAATATTTACAGGGATGAAAGCACCTATAATGTTCCTGAGGAAGTAAATCTGATATCTGACCTCCTGCTGGATAATTGGACAGATGATAAATATACCAATGGTCTGATCGAAATTCTGGTTAAGAATTTTAATAAGACTAGAAACGAAATTGCCGGAACCTTTAAAAGAGAGAAATTTACTCTGGAGGTGGGTGATGAACTACCAACTGGTATAGTGCAGTTGGCCAAAGTATACGTTGCGAAGAAACGTAAACTGAAAGTGGGAGATAAAATGGCCGGTCGTCATGGAAATAAAGGTGTTGTAGCTAAAATAGTCAGGGAAGAGGATATGCCATTCCTTGAAGACGGTACGCCGGTTGATATTGTATTGAATCCTTTGGGCGTGCCATCGCGTATGAACCTTGGTCAGATCTATGAAACTGTTCTTGGATGGGCTGGTTTGAAGCTGAACAAGAAGTATGCTACGCCAATATTTGACGGAGCTTCCATTCAGGATGTTGAAAAGGAACTGAATGATGCTAAATTGCCCCGGTATGGACGTACAGATCTTTATGACGGCCTCACAGGGGATAAATTTGATCAGCAGGTTACCGTAGGTGTTATCTATATCCTGAAGTTGGGTCATCTTGTTGATGATAAAATGCACGCAAGATCCATAGGCCCTTACTCGCTGATTACACAGCAACCTCTGGGTGGTAAGGCCCAATTTGGTGGACAGCGATTTGGTGAGATGGAAGTTTGGGCACTTGAAGCTTTTGGTGCAGCAAATGTCCTTCAGGAAATGCTTACCGTGAAATCTGATGACGTGATCGGAAGAGCAAAGGTTTACGAATCCATTGTTAAAGGTGAAAACATGACAAAGGCAAATGTGCCTGAATCCTTTAATGTATTGGTACATGAACTCAGGGGACTTGCACTTGAGGTAACTATGGAATAATAATTTGAAACAAGCTTTATAATATAGACTATATCCAATATGGCTTTTAGAAAAAATAAAAAAATCACAAGTGACTTTAAAAATGTAACCATCAGTCTTGCTTCCCCGGAATCAATTCTTGAAAGTTCTCATGGTGAAGTCACCCAACCGGAAACCATTAATTACAGGACTTATAAACCAGAAATGGGCGGATTGTTTTGCGAACGGATTTTTGGACCTGTAAAAGATTGGGAATGCCATTGTGGAAAATACAAGAGAATTAGATATAAGGGTATAATTTGTGACCGTTGTGGCGTTGAGGTTACTGAGAAGAAGGTAAGAAGGGAGCGAATGGGACATATCGAACTGGTTGTTCCGGTAGCTCATATCTGGTATTTTAAATCACTGCCTAATAAAATAGGTTATCTTCTGGGATTACCCACAAAGAAACTGGATCAGATCATTTATTACGAACGGTACCTGGTTGTGCAACCTGGTTTGAAAGCTGAGGATGGTATTAATACCATGGATTTCCTGACTGAGGATGAATACCTTGATATTATGGATAAACTTCCAAGGGAAAACCAGATGCTGGATGACGATGATCCAAATAAGTTTATCGCTAAAATGGGGGCAGAATCACTTGAGATGGTCCTTAAACGTATTGAACTGGACGAATTATCTTTTAGTCTGCGACATCAGGCAGCTACAGATACTTCACAACAGAGAAAAGCGGAAGCGTTGAAAAGGCTCAAAGTGGTTGAAGCATTCCGGGAAGCAAGAACCCGAATAGAGAATCGTCCTGAATGGATGATCATCAGAATGGTGCCTGTTATTCCTCCGGAACTGCGGCCTCTTGTTCCACTTGATGGAGGACGATTTGCTACTTCTGACTTGAATGATCTTTATCGAAGGGTTATTATAAGGAATAACAGACTTAAGAGGTTGATTGATATAAAAGCTCCGGAAGTAATTCTACGTAATGAAAAGAGGATGCTTCAGGAAGCAGTTGATTCCTTATTTGATAATTCAAGAAAAGTAAATGCGGTAAGATCAGATGGAAACCGCGCCCTGAAATCCTTAAGTGATATGCTCAAAGGAAAACAAGGTAGATTCCGCCAGAACTTGCTGGGTAAAAGGGTGGATTATTCAGGACGATCTGTTATCGTTGTAGGGCCAGAGCTTAAAATGCATGAATGTGGCTTGCCAAAGCATATGGCGGCGGAATTATTCAAGCCTTTTATCATCAGGAAACTTATTGAGAGGGGTATTGTAAAAACGGTTAAATCTGCCAAAAAGATTGTAGACCGTAAAGATCCTGTCGTCTGGGATATTCTTGAAAACGTATTAAAAGGACATCCTGTTATGCTTAACAGGGCTCCTACACTGCACAGATTAGGTATTCAGGCATTCCAGCCAAAGCTTATAGAAGGCAAAGCCATTCAATTGCATCCATTAACATGTACAGCTTTCAACGCTGACTTTGATGGCGACCAAATGGCTGTTCATGTACCCCTTGGACAGGAAGCAATACTTGAAGCTTCTCTGCTGATGATATCCACACATAATATTCTAAACCCCGCTAATGGCGCACCGATAGCTGTTCCTTCTCAGGATATGGTACTTGGTTTGTACTATGTAACCAAAGGCAGACCTAGCACCAAAGATCATCCGGTTAAAGGAGAAGGTGGATTGTTCTATAGTCCGGAAGAGGTTATTATAGCAATTAATGAAGGAAAAGTTTCTATTCATGCACCTGTAAAGGTTAAAGTGAATATCAGGAATGAAAACGGCGAATTAGAAAAGAAACTGATAGATACCGTAGCAGGTAGAGTTATATTTAACCAGAATGTTCCTGAAGAAGTTGGTTATGTGGATGAGTTATTGACTAAGAAAAAGCTTCAGAAGATCATCTCTGATGTACATAAAATTTGTGGCGGGGCAAAGGCTGCCAAGTTCCTCGATGATATCAAAGAGCTTGGATTCCAGATGGCTTACAAAGGTGGCCTTTCTATTGGATTGGATGATGTGAAGATCCCGACCACTAAAAATGAACTTATTGCTGAGGCGAAGGAAGAGGTCGATGCCGTTTGGAACAATTACTTCATGGGTCTGATCACAGACAATGAGAGATACAACCAGGTAATTGATATCTGGACAAGGATAAACTCACAATTGACCGCACACCCTGATGACAGAACTTCAGGAAGATGAAAACGGATTTAATAGCATTTATATGATGATGCACTCCGGGGCAAGGGGTTCCAGAGAGCAGATCAGGCAGCTTGGGGGAATGAGGGGATTGATGGCCAAACCACAGAAGAGCTTGTTAGGCTCTGTAGGAGCTATTATAGAAAACCCGATTTTGTCGAACTTTAAAGAGGGTCTTGACGTGATAGAGTATTTCATTTCCACACACGGTGCCCGAAAAGGATTGGCCGATACTGCCTTGAAGACTGCTGACGCCGGATACCTTACCAGAAGGTTGGTTGACGTAGCTCAGGATGTTGTTGTGAATGAAGAGGATTGTGGAACACTGCGAGGTCTCGTGGTTACTGCACTGAAGGATAATGAGGATATCGTTGAACCTCTGTCAGAGAGGATATTAGGACGGGTAGTCGTTCATGATGTATATCTTCCTTTAAATGATGAATTAGTAGTAAGATCCGGAGAAGAGATTACAGAAGAGATCGCACACAAGATCGAAGACGGCGGGTATAGAAGAAGTTGAGATCAGATCGGTATTGACCTGTGAAACAAAACAAGGGATCTGTGCCAAATGCTACGGAAGGAATCTTTCAACCGGGTTGATGGTTCAGCGAGGAGAGGCTGTTGGAGTAATAGCAGCTCAATCTATTGGTGAGCCAGGCACACAGCTTACACTTCGAACCTTCCACGTAGGTGGTACAGCATCGAATATTGCTGTTGAGGCAAGAATCACTGCTAAGTTTGATGGTAAGGTCGAGTTTGAAGAGTTACGACACCTTACAACCAAGAATGCTGATGGTGAAAATGTAGAAGTCGTTATGGGTCGGACCGGTGAAATCAAGATCATAGATGAGAAATCCGGAAAACAACTGATCAGTAACCACGTTCCCTACGGTGCTTTCCTAAGTATTAAGAACGGTGATAAAGTGAAGAAGGGTGATCAACTATGTTTCTGGGATCCATATAATGCAGTAATACTATCAGATTTCAATGGAAAAGCCGAATATGAGTACATTGAAGAAGGCATTACATATAGAGAGAATCTGACGAGCAGACAGGGCATAAGGAAAAAGTTATTATCGACAGTAAGGATAAAACCAAAAACCCTGCGATTATGGTTGTTGGATCTAAAGATGAAGTTAAAACATACAACATACCAGTTGGCGCTCACCTTGCAGTTGACGTAGGTGATAAAATAGTTGCTGGCCAGATTTTATGTAAAATACCAAGACAAATTGGTAAAACAAGGGATATCACCGGAGGTTTGCCTCGTGTAACTGAATTGTTCGAGGCAAGAAATCCTTCTAATCCTGCGGTAGTAAGTGAAATTGATGGGATTGTTACTTACGGTGCCATTAAGAGGGGAAACAGGGAAATCTTCATTGAATCCAAAGATGGCATAAAGAAAAGATATTTGGTGCCTTTATCCAAACATATACTGGTACAGGATAATGACTTTGTGAAAGCGGGGATACCTCTTTCTGACGGAGCCATTACACCTGCTGATATATTATCTATAAAAGGCCCTACTGCTGTACAAGAATATCTTGTGAATGAAATACAGGAGGTTTACCGTCTGCAGGGTGTGAAGATCAATGATAAGCATATTGAAATCATTGTACGACAAATGATGCAGAAAGTGGTCATAATTGAACCTGGGGACACGACTTTCCTGCCTGGTCAGGTAGTTGACAAGTGGATGTTCAGAGAAGAGAATGATTCCGTTCTGGATAAAAAAGTAGTTGTTGATTCTAAGGAGTCCGCAGTACTTAAAGCGGGCCAGATCATATCTTCCAGAAGATTACGGGATGAAAATTCCAGTTTGAAACGAAAGGATATGGCCATTGTAGAGGTACGGGATGCCATGGCTGCCGTATCGATGCCTACATTACAAGGTATCACACAAGCCTCACTTGGAACACAGAGTGTGTTGTCTGCAGCATCTTTCCAGGAAACTACAAAGGTGCTCAGTGAAGCTGCTATCAGAGGAAAACGAGATGGATTGATAGGATTAAAAGAAAATGTAATTGTAGGCCATCAAATACCTGCCGGAACAGGAATGAGGGAGTATAGCAAGTTGATCGTTTCTTCTAAAGAGGAATACGAGCAATTGATCGAATCCAAAGAGGAGTTCACAAAACATAGAGAACCACAGTATT
Source organism: uncultured Cytophagales bacterium (assembly GCA_963820995.1). GTDB lineage: Bacteria > Bacteroidota > Bacteroidia > Cytophagales > Cyclobacteriaceae > JAGTVG01. The sequence goes on from CAWGCL010000004.1 coordinate 937,910, forward strand.
AATATATTATGGAAGACGACAATAAAGCTAAAAATCCTGCAGCACCAAACCAGATCAATATCGAATTGACAGAGGATATAGCCGAAGGCATATATTCAAATCTGGCGATGATCGCACATTCAAATAGTGAATTTGTAATCGATTTTATCAGGTTAATGCCTGGTGTTCCGAAGGCAAAGGTTAAGTCCAGAATTGTGATTACACCTGAGCATGCCAAGAGGTTATCAAATGCCTTGATCGATAATATCCGAAAATACGAGGATACTTTTGGTGACATCAAGAAAACCGAAGACGCACCTAAATTTCCGATCAATTTTGGAGGTACTGTAGGAGAGGCTTAGTGGATTGAATTTATGGGGGTAAATTATTTTGCATAATAAAAGGAATTACCTACCTTTGCAGTCCGAAATTTTCAAGGAGAATAGAAAAATAACGATATAATTGTATGCCAACAATTCAACAGTTAGTTAGAAAGGGACGAAAAACAAAATCGTCAAAATCAAAGTCACCTGCTTTGGATTCATGTCCACAGAGGAGGGGTGTATGTACCAGGGTATATACCACAACCCCGAAAAAGCCTAATTCTGCCATGAGAAAAGTGGCCAGGGTAAGGCTCACCAATGGTAATGAAGTGAACGCCTACATCATGGGTGAGGGTCATAACCTTCAGGAACACTCTATTGTTCTGATCAGGGGAGGCCGTGTGAAGGACCTTCCAGGTGTTCGTTATCACATAATCAGGGGTGCCCTCGACACAGCAGGAGTTGAAGGCCGGCTTCAGGCTAGATCAAAATATGGTGCTAAAAGGCCTAAGACTAAATAAAGATATTTAAGATGAGGAAATCAAAACCAAAGAAGAGATATTTATTGCCGGATCCTAAATTTAAGGATACGCTAGTTACCAGGTTTGTTAATAATCTGATGCTCATGGGTAAAAAGAACCTTTCATACAGTACTTTTTACGATGCTATTGAAATTGTTGAGGACAGAGTTGGTGAAAATGGATTGGAGACCTGGAAAAAGGCTTTGAATAATATAATGCCTGCTGTTGAGGTAAAAAGTAGAAGAGTTGGCGGCGCTACCTTTCAGGTGCCAACTGAGGTACGACCAGATCGAAAAGTTTCATTGGGAATAAAATGGATGATCAGGTATGCGAAGATGAGGAACGAGAAAACTATGGTGGAGAGACTGGCCGGAGAAATAGTAGCTGCTTCAAAAGGTGAAGGTGCTGCTGTGAAGAAGAAAGATGATACACATAGGATGGCTGATGCCAACAAGGCTTTCTCCCACTTCAGATTTTAATATTTGAAATGGCAACTAGAGACTTACAATATTTAAGAAATATTGGCATCATGGCCCACATTGATGCCGGAAAGACAACTGCCACTGAAAGAATTCTCTATTATACCGGCTTGACACATAAGCTGGGAGAAGTTCATGAAGGTGGAGCCGTAATGGATTGGATGGAACAGGAGCAGGAGCGGGGCATAACCATTACTTCTGCTGCCACCACAACATTTTGGAAATATCCTACCATTCAGGGACGGCAGACCAATGAGTCCAAAGAATATATGATCAACATCATAGATACCCCCGGTCACGTTGATTTTACTGTGGAGGTTGAAAGATCACTGAGGGTTCTTGATGGATCGGTAGCTTTATTTTGTGCAGTATCTGGTGTTGAACCTCAATCTGAAACGGTTTGGAGACAAGCTGATAAGTATAAGGTTCCCAGGATCTGTTTCGTAAACAAAATGGACAGGGCTGGTGCGGATTTCTTTAATGTAGTAGATGAGATAAGGGATAAGCTTGGTGCTAATCCTATTCCACTTCAGGTACCAATTGGCGCTGAAGATTCCTTCCGTGGGGTGGTTGATCTGATTCAAAATAAGGCCATTATCTGGAATGAAGAAGATAAGGGGATGACCTATATGATTGAGGATATTCCTGAAGATCTTGTAGAAACAGTTGATGAATGGAGGCAGAAGCTTGTAGAAAGTGTTGCCGAATATGATGATGAGATCCTTGAAAAGTTCTTTGAAGACCCTGAATCGATAACTGAAGATGAAATGATGACTGCTATTAGAAAAGCTGTAATCGATTTGTCATTTTCTCCGGTACTCGTTGGGTCGGCTTTTAAGAATAAGGGTATTCAGGCGTTACTGGATGCAGTTTGTAGATATTTACCTTCTCCACTTGACCTTCCCCCGGTTACTGGGATCAATCCTGACAATGACAAGGAAGAAACCAGAGAGCCGGATGCCAGCAAACCTTTTTCTGCGTTAGCATTTAAAATTGCAACCGATCCCTTTGTCGGAAGGTTGTGCTTTTTCAGAACTTATTCTGGAAAGTTGAATGCAGGGTCATACATATTTAATACGAGAACGGGTAAAAAGGAAAGGATATCCAGATTGATGCAGATGCATTCCAATAAGCAAAATCCAATAGATTTTGTAGAAGCTGGAGATATTGCAGCTGCGATTGGATTTAAGAATATTAAAACAGGGGATACCCTTACCGATGAAAAGCATAAGATCATATTAGAATCTATTACCTTCCCAGATCCAGTTATTGGTTATGCAATTGAACCTAAGAAGCAAATTGATCAGGACAAGTTGGGTGTAGCGATATCGAAACTTGTAGAAGAAGATCCAACCCTTCGGGTAATGACCAATGAAGAAACAGGACAGACTGTTCTGAGAGGTATGGGTGAGTTACACCTGGAGATTATAATTGACCGGCTCAAGAGGGAATTTAATGTTGAAATTAACCAGGGTGCTCCACAGGTTGCCTATAAGGAAGCCATATTTGGAAATGTGGAATACCGTGAATTATATAAGAAACAATCTGGTGGACGTGGTAAATATGCGGATATAGTGTTTGAGCTAGGACCACAGGATGAAGATTATGAAAAACCTGGTCTGCAATTTGTAAATGAAATTGTAGGTGGGGTAATCCCAAGGGAATATATTCCATCTGTTGAAAAAGGATTTACCGAGGCCATGAAAAATGGGCCATTGGCAGGATATCCTCTTGAAAGGATGAAAGTGCGTCTTTTTCATGGGTCCTATCATGATGTAGATTCTGATTCATTATCATTTGAATTAGCAGCCAGAATAGGATTTAGAGAAGCTGCATCCAAAGCAAAGCCCAAACTTATGGAACCGATCATGTCAGTGGAGGTCGTAACTCCTGACGAGTATACGGGACCGGTAACGGGTGACCTGAATAAAAGACGGGGCATTATGAAAGGGATGGATACCAAAGGAGGAGCTCAGGTAGTTAAGTCTGACGTCCCATTATCCGAACTGTTTGGATATGTCACTGACCTCAGGACAATATCATCAGGCAGAGCATCAGCTACTTTAACATTTTCTCATTATGATTTAGTTCCTGAAGCCCTGGCCCAAAAAATTATCGCAAAAGTAAAAGGTGAATAGTTATTAATATGACACAGAAAATCAGAATTAAATTAAAATCCTATGATCATAATCTGGTTGATAAATCATCAGAAAAGATCGTTAGGGCTGTAAAAACTACTGGCGCTGTTGTTAGCGGACCTATTCCTTTACCAACTGAAAAGGAAATATTCACGGTACTCAGGTCTCCGCATGTAAACAAAAAATCCAGGGAGCAGTTTCAGCTTTGCACCTATAAACGACTTGTTGATATTTACTCAAATAGCACCAAGACAGTAGATGCTTTAATGAAACTAGAGTTGCCAAGCGGCGTTGATGTAGAGATCAAAGTCTGATTGGATAAATACAATATTTAAAATCCCGCCCCGGCCTGCCTATCGCAGGCAGGCGGGACTTTTTTTGAACCTGTATATAAGGCAAATAAATTTGAATGTTTTTGAACATTGAAATTTATTTAATACCTTTGCAGTCCTTTTGTCGACCACTACCCTTTTCGGGTAGTTAATTTTATATAAAGAGATGTCAGGAATAATAGGAAAAAAAATAGGAATGACTAACGTTTACGATGAAGAAGGTCGTAGCGTTTCATGTACACTTATCGAGGCTGGACCATGTGTGGTAACACATGTGAAAAATGTGGAAAAAGACGGGTATAGGGCCATTCAGCTAAGTTTTGATGAGAGGAAAGAGAAAAGGACACCCAAGGCTATGAAAGGCCATTTTGATAAGGCAAATACTACCCCTAAGAGAAAAGTAGTTGAGTTCCGAAAATTCAGGGATGAATTTGAAGGTGGTGTTGAAGTTGGACAGGTCATAAATGTTGGTGATGTGTTCCAGGAAGGGGAATTTGTAGATGCCATAAGTAATTCAAAAGGTAAGGGATTTCAGGGTGTAGTAAAACGTCATGGATTTAAGGGTGTAGGTGATGCTACCCATGGGCAGCACAACCGTTTACGAGCTCCTGGATCTATCGGCGCAAGTTCCTATCCTTCAAGGGTATTCAAAGGCATTCGAATGGCCGGACAACAAGGAGGGAAAAGAGTAAAGGTTCTTAATTTGAGAATCGTAAAAATAATTCGTGAAAAAAACCTGGTAATGGTAAGTGGATCCGTACCTGGTTCTAAAAATTCATATGTAGTGCTTGAGAAGTAATTGAACATGAAAGTTAAGGTACTAAAAAATAATGGTGAAGATGCTGGCAGAAAGGTAACGCTGGCTGACAATATTTTTAATATTGAGCCAAACGATCACGCCATTTACCTGGATGTGAAACAATTTCTGGCAAATCAGAGACAAGGGACGCATAAATCCAAGGAAAGAAGTGAGATCACAGGCTCGACTAGGAAAATAAAAAGACAAAAAGGAACAGGTACTGCAAGGGCTGGTAGTATAAAATCACCTTTATTCAGGGGTGGTGGACGAACCTTCGGTCCTAGGCCAAGAAATTATGGCTTCAAACTGAACAAAAAAGTTAAGAACCTGGCCAAGCGTTCCGCCTTAACTTACAAAGCAAAAGCAGATGAGATCTCCATACTCGAAGACTTTGTCCTAGATGCAATAAAGACTAAGGATTATCTCAAAGTATTGAAAGATCTTTCTGTAGATACAAAGAAGACATTGATGATCATTCCTGAGAAAAACCAGAATCTGGCGCTTTCTTCAAGGAATGTTAAAAATGCTAAGATTGTTTTAGCAAATAATATAAATACCTATGAGGTGCTTCATGCTGACCAGCTTCTGGTCTTCGAAGGATCTCTCCAAAAAATTGAAGAAATACTGAATTAGTTAATCGATGGAAGTATTAATAAAACCCCTGGTAACTGAAAAAATTTCTGATCTTAACGAAAAGGGACAATATGGCTTTGTCGTTGACCGCAGGGCAAATAAAGTAGAGATCAGGAAAGCCGTTGAAAAAATGTACGGCGTAAATGTGGAAAGCGTAAATACGATGCGATATCAGGGAAAAGAGAAAACTAGGTATACCAAAACAAAAATTATTTCTGGAAGAACCGCTTCATTTAAAAAAGCAATCGTCACCGTAGCTGAAGGTGAAGTGATTGATTTTTATAGCGGAATATAAAGTAGTTTAAAATGGCTGTAAGGAAATTAAGACCCATGACACCCGGACAAAGATACAGGACAGCACCTGTTTTTGAGGGTATTACAAAAACGGAGCCTGAAAAATCTTTGGTCACACCGAATAAGAAATCTGGTGGACGGAATAGTGCAGGAAGAATGACCATCAGGTACTCCGGAGGGGGCCATAAAAGAAAGTACAGAATTATAGATTTCAAGAGAAGCAAAAAGGAGGTGCCTGCAAAAGTAGCAGCCATAGAATATGATCCTAACAGATCAGCCAGAATTGCTTTACTACACTATGTTGATGGTGAGAAAACTTACATAATTGCACCTGAAGGATTGAAAGTTGGCGCTACCGTAGTGTCAGGTGATAAGATAGCTCCTGAAGTAGGGAATAACCTTCCATTAGAAAATATTCCTTTAGGTACAATAGTACATAATATTGAACTAAGACCTGGCAAAGGTGCTTCCATAGCGAGAAGTGCTGGTTCATATGCTCAGCTTGTAGCCAGGGAAGGCAAATATGCGACTTTGAAATTACCTTCCGGTGAAATGAGAATGATCTTGACAACTTGTACCGCTACAGTTGGTACCGTATCGAATTCGGATCATATGAACATTACCCTCGGTAAAGCTGGACGAAAGCGATGGCTGGGAAGAAGGCCAAGGGTTAGAGGTGTTGCCATGAATCCTGTTGATCACCCTATGGGTGGTGGTGAAGGACGTGCATCCGGAGGACATCCAAGATCACGAACTGGTTTGTATGCCAAGGGTAAGAAAACGAGAGCTAAGCATAAGTATTCAGATAAATTGATAATTAGTAAAAGGAAATAATGGCAAGATCATTAAAAAAGGGACCTTATATTGATTTCCGGCTGGAAAGGAAAATTGATAAAATGAATGATTCAGGAAAGAAATCAGTCATTAAAACCTGGTCAAGACGATCAATGATATCTCCTGATTTTGTTGGTCATACCTTTGCAGTTCATAATGGAAATAAATTTATACCTGTTTATGTAACTGAAAATATGGTAGGACATAAGCTGGGCGAGTTTGCTCCAACCAGGACTTTTAGGGGTCATATTTCAAAAAAGGATAAAGGTAAAAGATAAAAACAAATGGAAGCCGTTGCTAAATTAAAGAATGTGCCTACTTCCCCTCGAAAAATGAGGCTTGTTGCAGATCTGATCAGAGGGAAGAAAGTTACAAAAGCATTGAATATCCTTAAGTTTGAGCCAAATCATAATGCGGCAAAACTTGAGAAATTATTGCTTTCAGCCATATCAAACTGGCAAAATAAGTTCGAAGATGTGAAGTTGGAAGAAGCTGATCTGTTTGTTAAAGAGATTCAGGTTGATGGTGGAAGAATCCTGAAAAGACTCAGGCCGGCGCCCCAGGGAAGAGCACATCGAATTAGAAAACGTTCAAATCATGTTACAATGGTAGTCGCCAGCTCCTATGTACATGATGAGTATGATGAAGAAACCAATACTGAAAAAAAATAGTCAAGAATGGGACAAAAAGTAAATCCTGTAGGTTTTAGGTTAGGCATCATTAAAGGTTGGGACTCCAACTGGTATGGTGGGAAAACTTTTTCTGCAAAGCTTATAGAAGATCAGAATATTCGAAAATATGTTGAAGCCAGGATACCTAAAGGAGGTATATCAAAAATTGTGATCGAGCGAACTCTCAAAAGAATTACGCTTACTGTACATACTGCCAGGCCTGGTGTCGTGATCGGAAAAGGTGGTGCCGAAGTTGACAAAATAAAGGAGGAATTGAAAAAGATCACCGGCAAGGATGTACAGATTAATATTTATGAGATCAAGCGCCCTGAACTTGATGCAAAATTGGTTGGTGAAAGCATTGCACAGCAGATCCGGGCCAGGATATCTTATAGAAGGGCTATGAAGCAGGCCATTGCATCTGCTATGCGGGTTGGAGCTCAAGGTATTAAAATTAAAGTATCTGGACGATTAGGAGGTGCTGAAATGGCACGGACTGAACAATATAAAGAAGGAAGAATTCCGCTTCATACATTAAGGGCAAACATTGATTATGCTATTTCCGAATCCAATACAGTTTATGGCAAAATAGGCATAAAGGTTTGGATTTTTAAAGGTGAAGTATATGGAAAGAGAGATTTATCCCCTAATGTAGGAATGAGTGGAACCGGAACAGGAAACGACGGTGGGCGAAGGAAAAGAGGCGGAGACAATTCAAGAAGAAGAAGACGATAATATTTAAAGATTTTACGCAATGTTACAGCCGAAAAGAACTAAATATAGAAAAAAACAAAAAGGTAGAGTAAAGGGTATTGCTACGCGTGGGCATAAGATTTCCTTTGGCACATTTGGCATTAAAGTCCCTGGAACCTGGTTGGATAACTAGCCGTCAGATCGAGGCTGCCCGTATCGCCATGACAAGAGCGATGAAAAGGGAAGGTCAGGTATGGATCAGGATATTCCCGGATAAACCAATTACTAAAAAGCCTGCTGAAGTTCGGATGGGTAAAGGTAAAGGAGCCCCTGAATATTGGGTCGCAGTTATTAAGCCTGGAACAATATTATTTGAATCGGATGGCGTTAAGACCGAGCTGGCAAAGGAGGCCCTTAGGCTTGCAGCTCAGAAATTGCCGATAAAAACAAAATTTGTGGTTAGAAACGATTATGTGGAAGAAAATTAAATCCAAGTCTGTTTGAAAACGGACCTCTAACCAAGAAAAATAAAAAATTAACAGATGAAAAATTCTGAATTGAAATCGTTGACATTGGATGAGTTGAAACAAAAACTCGAGGCTGAAAAAGAAAGCTTAACAAAGCTGAAATTCGCTCATGCCATTTCTCCTATTGAAAATCCAATGAAGATTAAGGAAACAAAAAAATCATCGCCAGGATTAGAACCATTCTAAAACTGAAGGAAACACAAAATTAATCGAGTAATAGATGGAAAGGAATCTCAGGAAAGAACGAATTGGTACTGTTGTCAGTAATAAAATGGACAAAACTGCCACGATTTCTGTATACAGGAAATTCAAACATCCAAAATATGGTAAGTTTATTGGCAAAACGTCTAAGTTCTCGGTCCATGATGAAAAAAATGAATGTGGGATAGGTGATACAGTAAAGATCATGGAAACAAGGCCATTGAGTAAAAACAAAAGATGGCGATTAGTGGAAATTATTGAAAGAGCAAAATAATCATGATACAGCAAGAGTCACGTTTAAATGTTGCGGATAATAGTGGGGCAAAGGAAGTCCTTGTTATTCGTGTATTGGGCGGCACAAAGAAAAGGTATGCATCTGTAGGAGATAAAGTAGTTGTTACTGTAAAAACTGCCTTATCATCCAGTACTTTGAAAAAAGGAACAGTCTCCAGAGCAGTTATTGTACGTACCAAGAAAGAAGTGAGAAGAAAAGATGGTTCATATATCAGGTTTGAAGATAATGCTGCTGTATTATTAAGCGCTACTGATGAACCAAGAGGTACCAGGATCTTCGGGCCAGTTGCCAGGGAATTGCGTGAAAAACAATTCATGAAAATTATTTCTCTTGCACCAGAGGTTATTTAAACAATAATATAATGCCAAAAAAATTACATATACGTCGAGGTGATACAGTGATAGTGCTTTCCGGAAACTCCAAAGGGAAAAAAGGAAGAGTACTTGAAATATACATAAAAAAGAACAGAGCGATTGTTGAAGGTGCCAATATGGTAACTAAACACCTTAAGCCATCAGCAGCCAACCCTAATGGAGGTATTGAGAAACAGGAGGCACCTATTCATCTCAGTAATCTCATGGTTGTGGATCCGGGAACCGGAGAAGGCACAAGGGTAGGCAGAAAATTAAACAAGGAAGGTAAGCTTCAAAGATTTTCTAAAAAAAGCGGAGAATTTATAAAAAATGAGTAATCCAAGGATAAAAGAAAAGTATCAGAAAGAGGTAGTTCCTGCCTTAATGGAAAAATTTCAATATAAATCCATTATGCAGGTTCCTAAAATTGCCAAAGTAGCCATCAATAAGGGCATTGGCGCGGCAACAGCCGATAAAAAACTGGTTGACGTTGGTGTTGAAGAACTTACGATCATATCAGGTCAAATGGCAGTTCCTACAATAGCAAAAAAGTCTGTATCTAACTTCAAACTGCGTGAAGGTATGCCCATCGGCGCTCGGGTAACACTGAGAGGTGATAAAATGTATGAATTCATCGACAGACTCATTTCGGTAGCTTTACCGCGAGTGAGGGACTTTAGAGGGATAAATGAAAAGGGGTTTGACGGACGAGGTAATTATACCCTTGGTGTTAAAGAACAAATCATATTTCCGGAAATCAGTATTGATAAAATTAACAGGATCTCTGGAATGGATATCACCTTTGTTACGACTGCGCAGACCGATGAAGAAAGTTATGAATTATTAAAGGCAATTGGAATGCCATTTAGAAAATAATATTATGGCCAGAGAATCAATAAAAGCTAGAGAACGAAAAAAAGAAAAGCTTGTAGCTAAATACGCCGAGAAACGTAAGGCTTTAAAAGAAGCTGGTGACTGGGTGGGACTAGATAAATTACCCCGAAGTTCATCTCGTGTTCGCTTGCACAACAGGTGCAAACTTACAGGCAGGCCTAAGGGATATATGAGAAAATTCGGTATTTCCAGGGTGACTTTCAGAGAGATGGCAGGTGAAGGGAAAATACCTGGCGTAACTAAGGCAAGCTGGTAGTTTTGATTAGTTAATTATAAAAACATTTAGTAATTTTGCAGCCCTTTTGGGCTTAAGTTTTAAAATATGGATCCAATAGCTGATTTCTTAACAAGAATAAGGAACGCAATAAAAGCGAATCACAGGATATTAGAAGTACCTTCTTCTAAAATAAAGAAGGAGATTACAAAGGTGCTTCATGAGAAAGGTTATATTCAAAACTATAAATTTGAAGATGAGGCCTCACCGGGCACCATCAAAATAGCCCTAAAGTATAATCCTGATAGTAAAATTTCGGCCATTCAGCATATAGAGCGGGTGAGTAAACCTGGTCTTAGATATTATGCTAATGCAAGAGAACTTCCTAGAGTTTTGAATGGCTTGGGGATAGCAATTTTATCTACCAACAAAGGCGTGATGACGGATAAGGAAGCACGAAGTGAAAACATTGGTGGAGAGGTACTTTGTTATATTTATTAAATGATCAGAAGATGTCAAGAATAGGAAACCAACCCATCCCGATCCCTGAAGGAGTTTCAATTAACATTGAAAATAATAATGTTCAGGTAAAAGGGCCAAAGGGAGAATTGAACCAACTCGTCGATCCGGATATCATAATAGATATATCTGAAGGTGAAGTAAAGTTAAGCAGACCAACTGAGCAGAAAAGGCATAAGGCGATGCATGGATTGTACAGGTCACTGATCAATAATATGGTTATTGGCGTAAGTACCGGATACAAAATTGAGTTGGAACTGATAGGTGTTGGTTACAGGGTTGAAGCAAGAAATAATTATCTTGATCTTACGCTGGGATATTCACACCATGATTATTTCCAGGTTCCGCCTGAGATATCAGTAAAAACTGAATCCGCTAAAGGGAAAAATCCTGTTATTATTTTAGAGAGTCATGATAAGCAATTAATCGGACAGGTAGCTGCCAAAATCAGATCTCTCAGAAAAATTGAACCATATAAAGGTAAAGGTATCAAGTTTGTTGGTGAACAAATCAGAAGAAAAGCTGGTAAAGCTGCTGCTAAATAAATTTAATTATGGCTTTTAATAAAGAAAAAAGAAGACTGAGAATTAGAAGAGGCATCAGACATAAAGTTTCCGGTACCAAGGAAAGGCCAAGATTATCTGTCTATAAGAGCAACAAAGGAATATATGCTCAATTGATCGATGACGATTCAGGGCATACACTGGCTTCTGCATCTTCAAAAGAACTTGGTAAAACCGGCGTCACGGTTCCCATATCCAAAGATGTTGGTAAAAAATTAGCTGAAAAAGCAGTAGCTAGTGGTATAGATACTGTTATTTTCGATAGAAGTGGTTATTTGTATCATGGTCGAGTAAAAGCCTTGGCAGATGGCGCCAGGGAAGGAGGCCTAAAATTCTAAATATATGCAACAGAAAAGTGTTAAATCTGTTAAGGCGAGTGAAATTGAACTAAAAGAAAAAGTAGTTGCCATTAAGAGGGTAGCTAAAGTAGTAAAGGGGGGTAGAAGGTTCAGCTTCTCGGCCATTGTTGTTGTAGGAGATGGGAACGGCGTTGTTGGTTTTGGCTTAGGTAAAGCAAATGAAGTTACCGATGCCATTACAAAAGGTATTGATGATGCCAAGAAGAACCTTGTTAAGGTTCCGATCTTAAAAGGAACCGTTCCTCATGAAGCTATTGGAAAATACGGTGGAGGACTCGTTCTTCTAAAACCCGCTTCTCCTGGTACAGGTGTAATAGCCGGCGGTGCGATGAGAGCTGTTCTGGAAAGTGCTGGTGTAAAAGACGTGTTAGCAAAATCTAAAGGAAGTTCAAATCCTCACAATGTGGTTAAAGCTACATTTCACGCACTCGCCAATATGAGAGATCCATATACTATCGCCCAACATAGGGGTGTATCACTTTCAAAGGTCTTTAATGGTTAATATTATGGCGAAGGTTAAAATAACACAAAGACGAAGTATAATAAACAGGCCTAAGGATCAGAAGCTGACTATTAAAGCACTGGGACTTGGCCGGATAGATAAAAGTGTTGAAGTAGAAGCAACACCCCAGATAAAGGGAATGATACGAAAGGTGAATCACCTGGTAACTGTTACTGAATTATAAATTACTAAAGATGAAACTGAATACATTAAAACCTGCGAAGGGTTCAGTAAAAAGCAATAAGCGATTAGGAAGAGGCCAGGGTTCTGGTCGTGGAGGAACCGCTACTAAAGGACATAAAGGAGCACAATCACGGTCCGGGTATTCGAGGAAGTTCGGTTTTGAAGGAGGGCAGATGCCCTTACAACGCCGGGTACCGAAATTCGGTTTTAAAAGACCACAAAGGGTAGTTTTTAAGCCAGTTAACCTTGATATACTTCAACAACTAGTTGAGAAGACCAAAGCGAAATCAGTGGATATCGAACTTTTAACTAATAATGGTATTATTGGTAAAAGAGATGTGGTTAAAGTATTAGGTAGAGGAGAATTGAAAACAAAAGTAGATGTTACAGCCCATAAGTTTTCGACTTCAGCTGTTGAAGCTATAGAGAAATTGGGTGGTAAGGTAACTACACTGTAGTCTATGAAGAAATTTATTAGAACCATACGGAATATTTTTACTATTGAGGAACTGCGTGACAGAATTCTTAACACACTGGGTTATATCATTATATTTCGCCTCGGATCATTTGTGGTTCTTCCCGGGGTAGACCCATCAAAACTCTCCGGTACGCAAACCGGTATTCTGGGTTTACTGGATACTTTCCTTGGTGGCGCATTCAGTAATGCTGCAATCCTTGGATTAGGTATAATGCCATATATATCCGCATCGATCGTGTTGCAATTGTTTACGGTTGCAGTGCCTTATTTTCAGAAAATGCAAAAAGAAGGTGAGTCTGGTAGAAAAAAGATCAATCAGATCACACGGGTACTGACAATATTTATATGTTTATTCCAGTCCTCTGCTTATATAGCCGGAACAATTCCAGATGATGCAGTTATGGTTGATCCATCACTGTTTTATTTCTCATCATTGATCATTCTGACTGCAGGGACCGTATTTGCCATGTGGCTTGGTGAGAGGATTACAGAAAAAGGTATTGGGAATGGTATTTCAATGTTGATCATGATTGGAATTATTTCCAGATTCCCAGGGGCGTTGATCGCTGAAGCTACAACAAAAGGAATGAGCGGTGCATTGTTATTTATTATTGAACTGGTAGCTTTATTCTTTGTAGTTATGGGTGTGGTTGCATTAACCCAGGCTACTCGACGAATTCCTGTTCAATATGCAAAACAGGTAGTAGGGAATAGAGTATACGGCGGACAAAGACAATATATTCCATTAAAGGTAAATGCAGCCGGTGTAATGCCGATCATATTTGCGCAATCCTTGATGTTCCTTCCTGCACTTATTGCGGGATTCTGGTCAAGTTCAAGCGACCTTGCAGCATATATTGGATAGTACGTTCTCAAATTATCAGTCATGGCAATATAATCTTGTGTTTGGCACATTGATCGTACTGTTTACATTTTTCTATACTGCTATTACTATTAATCCGACTCAGATAGCGGATGACATGAAAAGAAACGGCGGTTTTATTCCTGGTATTAAACCCGGGAAGCAGACTTCTGAATATATAGATAATATTTTGACCAAGATTACCCTTCCTGGTTCATTTTTCCTCGCAATTGTGGCTATAATGCCAGCATTTGCCGGAATAGCAGGTGTTTCCAGGCAATTTGCTCAGTTTTATGGTGGAACATCATTGCTTATCATGGTTGGGGTAATATTGGATACATTGCAGCAGATTGAGAGTTACTTGCTGATGAGACACTATGAAGGACTCATGAAGTCAGGGAAGTTAAAAGGTAGGGCTGCAAATGTTGCTGTTGCGTAGCGGATGTTTGATAAAGAAAAAGTGATTTAAATAAAAATATATGGCTAAGCAGGCATCCATAGAACAAGACGGAACGATTACTGAAGCATTATCGAATGCGATGTTCAGAGTCGAGCTGGAAAACGGACATATTGTTACTGCCCATATTTCCGGTAAGATGAGAATGCATTACATTAAGATATTGCCAGGTGACAAAGTGAAACTTGAAATGTCGCCTTACGATTTAACAAAGGGTAGAATTGTTTATCGATATAAATAAAAAATCATAAGCTCTGCCGGCTTTGTTTTTATTATCGCCGGGAGTTTTTGATGGAATAGGTTAAAACTCAAAATAAGTTAAATCTAAACCATCAGTCGGTTATAATAGTAAGGCAGGCATTGAAATGAGAAAACTAGGTATTTAAATTTATTTCGAATGAAAGTAAAAGCTTCTGTAAAGAAAAGGAGTAGCGAATGTAAAATCATTCGACGAAAAGGTAAAGTATTCGTGATTAACAAAAAGAACCCCAGGTTCAAACAAAGACAAGGATAATTATGGCTAGATTTCAAGGAGTAGATATTCCAGATAACAAAAGAGGTGAGGTTGCTCTTACCTACATTTTTGGCATTGGCCGAAGTTCTGCAAAAAGGATCCTTACTAAAGCAGGGATTGACTGGAACAGAAAAGTATCGGATTGGACCGATGAAGAATCCAATAAGATCAGGTCGGTTATCAATGAAGAGTTTAAAGTAGAAGGAGTACTGAAATCTGAGATTCAGCTTAGTATCAAACGATTACTTGATATTGGATGTTATCGCGGTCTGCGTCATCGTAAAGGTTTGCCTGTTCGAGGGCAAAAAACAAAGAACAATTCCAGGACAAGGAAGGGTAAGCGTAAGACAGTTGCAAACAAGAAAAAAGCAGTTAAATAATCATTAATAGATGGCACAAAAGAGAAAAGATAAGGCTAAAAAACGAGTTGTCGTTGTAGATCCTGTTGGACAGGCACATATTAAAGCCACATTCAATAACATTATCATCTCTATGACCAATGGTCAGGGACAAGTTGTATCCTGGGCTTCAGCCGGGAAAATGGGTTTTAAAGGTTCCAAGAAAAATACACCTTATGCCGCTCAAATGGCTGCACAGGATTGTGCACAGAAAGCCTATGACCTGGGATTAAGGAAGGTAGAGATCTTTGTAAAAGGAACAGGAGCAGGTCGTGAATCAGCTATGAGGACTATTCAAAATGTTGGCATTGAAGTTATCGCAATTAAAGATGTGACCCCTTTGCCTCATAACGGATGCAGACCTCCAAAAAGAAGAAGAGTTTAAGAACATAAAAATATTTAAAGGTAATGGCTAGGTACAGAGGCCCAAAATCAAAAATTTCAAGAAAATTCGGGGAACCAATTTTTGGTCCAAGTAAGGCACTTCAGAAGAAGAGTTACCCTCCGGGGCAGCATGGCAGGAACAGGCGTAGGAAACAATCTGAATATGCTATCCAGTTGCAGGAAAAACAAAAAGCAAAATACCTGTACGGGGTTCTTGAGCGACAATTCCTGAATTTATTCGATAAAGCTTCAAGAAGAAGTGGAATTACAGGTGAAATATTATTGCAACTCCTTGAATCAAGATTGGATAACGTTGTTTTCCGTCTGGGTGTTGCACCAACCAGAAGGGCTGCTCGTCAATTGATACTTCACAAACACATCACAGTGAATGATGTTGTAGTGAATATCCCATCTTTTAGTGTAAAGGTTGGCGATAAAGTCGGAGTAAGAGAAAAATCAAAATCATTGTTGGTGATCAGTGAAAGTCTTGCACGAGGAAGCAGCAAGAAATACCCATGGATGGAATGGGATGATACGGAAATGTTTGGAAGATATATAAGCCTTCCTCAACGTGACGAGATCCCTGAAAACATTCATGAACAATTGATCGTCGAATTATACTCAAAGTAATAATCTTAATTTTAATAAAAAGAATTCAAATATGTCAATTTTAGCGTTTCAAATGCCTGAAAAGGTGGTGATGGAAAAAGCCGATGATTTCCACGGATTATTTACATTTAAACCACTAGAACAAGGATATGGTGTTACTATAGGGAATGCATTAAGAAGAATTCTTCTATCTTCTTTGGAGGGATATGCAATAACTGGTATTAAAATACCAAGTGTATTGCATGAGTTTTCAACCGTTGAAGGTGTAAAAGAAGATGTTGCTGAAGTCATTTTGAACCTTAAACAAGTTAGGTTTAAAAAGATTGCAGATGTTGTTGAAAATAAAGTTACTGTTCCAGTAAAAGGCAAAAGTGTTTTAAAAGCTGGGGATATCATGGATTATACTACAAGTTTTGAAGTATTAAATCCTGAATTGATCGTCTGTAATCTGGATGAATCTGCAGATTTTGAAATTGAATTGAATGTAGAAAAGGGCAGAGGATATGTTCCTGCTGAAGAAAACAAACCTTCAGAGCAGATATTCGGATATATTCCAATCGATGCAATTTTCACACCTATCAAGAACGTGAAATACAGTGTGGAAAATACACGTGTTGAGCAAAAGACAGACTATGAAATGCTTATCCTTGATATTGAAACAGATGGATCTATCCATCCTGAAGTGGCCTTAAAAGGTGCTGCTAATATTCTGATCCAACATTTCATGCTGTTCTCTGATCAAACCATGATCCTTGAAACGGCAGATTCTAAAGAACCAGATACGGTTGATGAAGAAATGCTGCACATGCGCAAGTTGCTCAAGACACCATTAAGTGATCTTGACTTGTCTGTTCGTGCTTATAATTGCTTGAAAGCAGCCGATGTAAGGTCATTGGGAGACTTGGTAAAATTGGAGATTTCTGATATGATGAAGTTCAGAAATTTTGGAAAGAAATCATTGGCTGAATTGGAACAACTTGTTGCTGAAAAGAACCTGACCTTTGGTATGGATCTTTCCAAGTATAAACTTGATGAAGAATAATAAATAATGAGACACGGTAAGCGATTTAATCATCTAGGAAGAACGGCTTCACATAGAAAAGCGATGTTGTCAAATATGGCTTCTTCCTTGCTCGTCAATAAGCGAATTAATACCACCCTTGCAAAAGCCAAGGAGTTAAGAAAATATGTCGAGCCTTTAATAACTAAAGCAAAGAATGATTCAACACATTCCAGAAGAGTGGTATTCTCATATCTTCAGGATAAGGAATCTGTGAGTGTATTGTTTAATGAGGTCGTAGACCGGGTAGCAAATCGCCCAGGTGGATATACAAGGATTATTAAACTTGGAAGTCGATTAGGGGATAATGCTGAAATGGCAATGATAGAACTTGTTGATTTCAATGACCTGCTCATTAAAGAATCAGAACCTAAAAAGGCCAAAACGAGAAGAGGCCGTCGAGGTGCTAAATCCCAGCAGGATTCTGCAGCTGCCAAAACCGATACAAAAGCTGAAAAGAAAGAAGAAGAAACAAAGACTGATGAGAAGGTAGAAACTGCCGCTGTTGAAGATGTGGTGGAGGCAAAGCTGAAGAGGTTCAGGAAGAGGTAAAAGAAACCGTAAAGACTGAAGAGAAGGAAGTAGACGCCAAAGCTGTTGAAGTAGAAGAAGAAAAGAAAGCTGCTAAGAAAGCTGAGAAATCTTCTGATCAAGCTGAATCTGCTGAGGAAGTAAAAGCAGAAGCTAAGGACGAGAAGGAACCTGCAAAAAAGACTGAAAATCCCAAGGATGACAAAGAGGGAAGTGAAGAGAGCGCGAAAGATGAAAGTGAAAAATAGAAGATAATCGAATGTGATTTGAAATAAATGGACCTGAATTTTTTTCTGGTCCTTTTTTTTTACAAATATTTAATATTACTACATAGATTAACTATTACGAATTAAGTATTTTTGAGCAAAATTCTTAAAATCCATGAAGGAAATATTCAACAAAGAAGCCATTTTATTATTAAAAGACGGAACCCTGTTCAAAGGCAAAGCCATAGGAAAAATAGGGACTACCGGTGGTGAAATTTGTTTTAATACCGGTATGACTGGATACCAGGAAATCTACACTGACCCATCCTACTATGGACAAATTATTGTAAATACCACAGCGCATATAGGTAATTATGGGGCCAATGATGAGGAACAGGAATCTGGATCCCCTAAAATTGCAGGTATAGTTGTAAATGATTTTTCAGAAATCTTCAGCCGGTTTACAGCTACAGAATCGCTTCAGGAGTACCTCTATAACAATAATGTGGTTGGCATCACTGAAATTGATACCAGGGCGCTGGTAAGGCATATACGTGACAAAGGAGCAATGAATGCAATAATATCTTCAGAAAATCTGGACATCGATTTTCTGCAAGGTAAATTGGACAAAGTTCCTGATATGAGTGGCCTTGAGCTGGCTTCAAAAGTAACAACATCTGAACCATATCTCTTTGGTGATGAAAAAAGTCCGTATAAAGTGGCGGTGCTGGACCTTGGGATTAAAACAAGTATCCTGAAAAATATGGCATCCAGAGGATGTTATTGTAAAGTATTTCCAGCTGAGACCTCTTTTAAGGAAATGAAGGCATGGAATCCTGATGGGTTTTTCATATCCAATGGGCCTGGCGATCCTGCTACTATGAAGTATGCCATCGATACAGTAAAAGAAATATTGAAAGAAAATTCGCCAATGTTTGGCATTTGCCTTGGCCACCAGGTTATAGCTCTGGCCAATGGTATATCCACTTATAAAATGCATCATGGCCATCGCGGGCTTAATCACCCTGTTAAAAACCTGGAATCTGGAAAAAGTGAAGTCACTTCCCAGAACCATGGATTTGTTGTTGACAAAGAAGACCTTGATAAAAACAGCAATGTAGTAATGACGCATATCCACTTAAATGATGGAACCCTTGCAGGATTAAAATTAAAGGATAAAAAGACTTTTTCTGTCCAATACCATCCGGAAGCATCACCAGGGCCGCATGACTCACGATATTTATTTGACAATTTTATTACATATATGAACAATAATTAATTTTTCAAAAATGAGTTTTATAGAAAGTATTTACGCTAGACAAATCCTGGATTCCAGAGGGAATCCCACTGTCGAGGTTGATGTTATTACTGAAAATGGCATACTGGGACGAGCTGCTGTACCATCAGGCGCTTCAACAGGAGAGAATGAAGCAGTAGAATTGAGAGATGGAGATAAATCAAAATACATGGGTAAAGGTGTTTTGAAAGCTGTTGAAAATGTTAATGAAGTAATCGCTGAAGAACTTATCGGTCTTTCAGTGTTTGATCAGAAACTGATCGATAAGATCATGATCGAACTGGATGGTACTGATACAAAAAGTAAATTGGGTGCCAATGCCATACTTGGCGTATCCCTTGCGGTAGCAAAAGCGGCTGCAGAAGAATTAGATTTGCCTTTATTCAGATATATCGGTGGAACCAACGCTGCTACTCTTCCAGTTCCTATGATGAATATCATCAATGGAGGATCACACTCTGATGCTCCTATTGCTTTCCAGGAATTTATGATCAGACCTGTTGGGGCACCAACCTTTAGTGAAGCTCTGAGAATGGGTTCTGAAATATTCCATAATCTGAAAAAAATAATTAAAGATAAAGGCTTGAGTACTGCCGTTGGAGATGAAGGTGGATTTGCACCTAATTTTTCCGGAGGTACAGAAGAGGCCCTCGATAGTGTATTGAAAGCAATAGAAACTGCTGGTTATAAGCCTGGTTCTGATGTTACTATTGCACTTGATTGTGCAGCTTCAGAATTCTATGTAAATGGCAAATACGACTATACTAAATTCGAAGGAGATAAAGGTGTGGTAAGAGATAAAGCCGAGCAGGTGGAATACCTGGCTCAATTGGCAGATAAATATCCTATCGATTCAATTGAAGATGGTTGTGATGAGAACGACTGGGAAGGGTGGGCTCTTTTAACTGAGAAGATTGGAGATAAAATCCAGCTTGTAGGTGATGACAACCTGGTAACTAATGTAAAATTCCTCAAAAGGGCAATTGATGAGAAATGTGGTAATGCCATATTGATTAAAGTGAATCAGATCGGATCTCTTTCCGAAACACTTGATGCCATTGAGATGGCACATAAGGCAGGCTGGAAAACAGTGGTTTCTCACAGGTCCGGTGAAACTGAAGATGCCACAATTGCGGATATTGCAGTTGCAACCAATTCTGGACAAATAAAAACCGGATCCATGTCCAGATCTGACAGAATGGCTAAATACAACCAATTGTTGAGAATTGAAGAGGAATTGGGAGAAGTTGCTCGATATCCTCAAAAAGGATGATTATTTAATAAAACATATATTAGCCCTGCATCTCTTTTGTGCAGGGCTTTTTTATTTTACAACATTTTATTACTTTAGTTGCATAATTTGTTCACTATGTTAAGAAAATTAGCCCCGGTTTTCAAAAACTTTTACTTTATAGTTGGTGTTATATTTATAATCTGGATGTTGTTCATAGATTCGAATGACCTGTATTCACAATTTAAAAAGCGAGGGAAACTCAGTGAATTGGAACAGCAGAAAGCTTATTACACTCAGATGATAAGGGAAGTGGAGAAAGACAGGGAGGAACTGCTGAGCAATAACGAATTGTTAGAAAAATTTGCCCGGGAAAAATATTTAATGAAAAAGGAATCAGAAGATCTGTATATTCTTGTACTTGATGAAGAGTAAATCAATTTCTCCTGCCAAAATCTTTCGTAAAGTTCCAATATAATAAAATCTTAATGAATAAAGTTTATACTCTAATTTTATTATTTCTTTTATCTGTTACCGCATATGCGCAGATAGAAATGGATCCAGCCGATGAGAAACCTGCATTTAAAGACAGGATATATTACGGGGGAGGATTCAGTGCCACATTTGGGAGTATCACATCTGTATATGTATCTCCTGCTGTTGGGTATATGATCACAAAAGGCTTATCAGGTGGGGTCGGTATAACCTATCAGTATTATCAGGACAATAGATATACACCTACCTATGAAAGTAATTCCTATGGATATCGCTTTTTTCTAAGACAGAATTTATATTTCATTCCTAAGCTTCCATTATTCGCTTATGGAGAGTTTGAGAATCTTAATTTCGAAGCTGCACAATACGATCCTACAACACAGGAGTATTATTTGGCCAGGGATTGGTATCCCAGAACTATGTTGGGATTGGGACTCTTTGTTCCTTTTGGCCGACGTGGCGGATTTTTCTTTGCCGTAATGTATGACGTTATGTACTCAGGTTCAACTTCCGCGTATGGAAGCCCCTGGGTTTATCGATTTGGAGTTTCATTTTAATGGGGGAATGGAACTCCAAGAGCATTCCCAAGATCTGAAAGATCTTTAACCACTTTATCCAGCAAGGGGATCCCGTTTTTTCCTCTTTCCATTTCAAATTCCCTCTCCGGATCACCTGGGATAAGCACTCTCTCCTGATTTTCAGTAGTTTTTGCCTCCCTGAATCTTTCTATCCAGATGTCCATGTTTTTTTTGAATTCTTCTTTCGGCCTAAAAGCATCTACTCGCCAGGTACCTACGAAATGCCCCAGACCGTCCCCAACAGGATTTTCAGGCATTGGAAGAAAACTTACAAAAGGAGGGGCCCATGGGCCGAAGTTAGCGCCACTTAATACAGCTGATAAGATATCTACAATGGAGCCAAGACAATATCCTTTATGACTTCCGTGATCCCTGTTACTTCCCAAAGGTAACAATGCACCCCCGTTTTTAAGTTCATCTGGATTTGTAGAATCTTGCCCTTCAGCAGTTTGGATCCAGCCTGTTGGGGCTTCTTCATTTTTCCTCTGTAATATTTCTAATTTTCCGTTGGCGGCGGTAGTGGTTGCAAAATCAGCTACATATGCTGGTTGTTTGTCAGCAGGAATGGCTATTGCAATTGGATTAGTTCCTAGAAGACGTTCTTTTGAGAATGTCGGTGCAACAAGGGGGCTTGCATTTGTCATAGACAAGCCGATCATGTCATGTGGAAGTGCCATCATAGCATGATATCCGGCAATCCCAAAATGATTGGAGTTTTTTATAGCTACCCATCCCGAACCAACCTTTTCAGCTTTCTCAATTGCAATTTCCATAGCTTTAGGTGCCACTACGAGACCTAAGCCCCTATCCCCATCAACTACCGCAGTACTAGGTGTTTCATGAATTATTTGGATATCTGGTGTTGGATTTAACCTTTCCTTTTCATATAATCGAATGTATCCCGATAACCTTGCTACACCGTGAGAATCGACACCTCTCAGGTCAGCTGAGATCAATACATCACTTGCCAGTTTAGCTTCTTCATCAGTACAGCCTATACTTTTAAAAATTTTATATGAAAAACTATGAAGATGATTTGCAGGAGAATTTTTTCATAAAAGCAATTTAGCTACAAAAATATTTATTTCTATGGTAATATAAAGCGTTGAATTATATTAATACCGTAATGGGTGGTCTTTGAGTTTTAAGCAAATAGTCTTATCCATTTTCAACTCGCAAAATATAGCTATTGGCCATGTTCTGTTAAATATTTCTTTATTGTAACCTTAATATTAAATTATCGATTAACCCGAATGTATAATTTTTTACATCCCTTAGATATTGGAATATCAATGTTAATTAGCGAGTTTTGTATATGAGTTTAAACCTACAATGTGCCTAATACAAATAAATTATGAATACAAACGAAAAATTGGAAAAAGCCTGCAAGGATGCTTTAACTCAATTTGAGAAAATCGGGGATGAAAAATACTACGATATCCGCTCTAAATTGGAATTTGTTCTTGGAAGCTTCGGATTTGATGGGAATCCTGTCGGATTACATGAATACGCTAAAAAGTCATCAGACTTATTAAAGAAATATAAGGCTAAACAACCAAGAAAGGTTTCAAAAAAACTGATTGATTCAATCGATAAGGCGGTAAATGACTTTAAGAAAAAATGATATCTTAAAAGGATATCCTGATAAAAACCCGTCAATATTATAATTGACGGGTTTTTTTATGTATTTCTATTTATTCCATTCAGGTAAACGGCCAGGCGTCCATGCAGCACCTGCATCCTCCAGAGATTTTTCGATATCAGCTATATCCTGCTGAGTTATAGTCTTGATTTCATTATAGACTTCTTCAAACTGGTCTTTTGCTATATCCAGCGAATTGATCTGGGTTTGAGTAGGGGCGCTTGTTGAACTCCATAAGCCGTAAACTATCGTGTAAACTCTGCCTGTAATCGAAGGAGGAGTTTCAAAATCTCTTCCAGCAAGGCTCATGTCGCCATTTAGCTTTCCTGTTCAGAACTTTCAATTGCTGGTCTGTTTTTACAATTTTTTCCAGAATATCATTTGGAATTCCAGTAGTACTATTAACAGCCTTATAATAGTATTTGAGTTTTGTATTCAATTCATCAAGGGTATTAGATGTTCCGCTTACTACTCGTTGGAACTGGGCAACCTCTTCCTGGAACTTGAATAAAGCTTCCTTATCCTCAGCAGGAAGTGTAGTATTTGACAATAATTTTGTTTTAAATTCTGTATCAGGTACAATTTGTGTGACTTCCCCGTTTACAAATTTCGAAAGGGAAACGGTATAAGTGCCAGGAAGTGCCAAAGGACCTGTGTCAGGATCTGAAAATGGATTGTCGAAGGCAGGTTTTTGTAACTGGATAGGTGTTGAAGCCGGATACCTGAAATCCCATGAAATTCTATTGATCCCTTTTTTAGCCTCTGTTTTCAGCTTTTTAATTACATTTCCTTCAATATCCGAGATAGTAAAAATTAAATATGGTTTAATTTCATCATCTTCCTGCCTGATCTTTTCAAATGAAGGATATTCAATGGTGCCACCACCTTTTTCAATTTCCTTTTCTTTCTCATTCCTGACTTGCTTTCAAGGTTTTTAGTCTCATCTTTCAAATAATAAGTAAAAACTGCAGCAACCGGCGGATTACTGGCTGCATAGTATGCTGATCCCTGGAAAGTATTCCCTCGCAAACCCAAAGGTTTTGAGGGATGAAACATCCAACTGTCTTTAACTGGAAAGATTATGGCTTCCTTGGCAAGTTTTTCTTCAGAAATATGCCTTAAAGCGGAATAATCATCCAGTATATAGAAACCTCTCCCGAAAGTAGCAAGTACGAGGTCATTTTCTCTCTTCTGAATGGCAATGTCGCGTACACCAACTGTTGGTATATCCACCTTTTAATTGCGTCCACGTAAGGCCACCATTGTTGGAAAAGAATATTCCGAATTCAGTGCCAGCAAATAATAAATCAGGATCTAAATAATCTTCTGCAATACTGTATACTGAACCTCTTTCAGGTAAATTAGAACTTATTGATTTCCATGATTGTCCATAATCGATACTTTTTAATAAATATGGTTTAAAATCGCCATTCTTGTGATTATTAAAAGCAGCATATACAATATTATCGTTGTGTTGAGAAGCCAGGAGGCAATTTACATAAGTATTTCCAGGCACCCCAGGGAAAGTCTCCACCTGGTTCCATGTATTGCCGTCATCCTTTGTGACATTTACAAGCCCATCGTCAGTACCGGCATATAAAAGTCCCTTTTGCAATGATGATTCATCAAGGCTTACAATATTGCCGTAAATTGATGTTGATTTATTCTTGGCTACTGCATCCATGCCCCAAACCTTTCCCATTACAGGTATTTTATTTCTGTCAATTTGCCTGCTCAGATCCTCACTGATCACTTCCCAGGAATTACCCCTGTCGGTGCTTTTAAAAACTTTGTTTGCGGCAAAATAAAGAGTTGTAGCATTGTGTGGACTAATAATCAACGGAGCATCCCAATTCCATCTATAAGCCGCTTCCCCTGCACGCTCCAATGGTTTGATATCTATAGACTCCCCGCTTTTGCGGTCATACCTGACAAGATATCCATATTGTGATTGCGCATAAACAATATCCGGGTTTTCAGGATCAATAACCGATTCAAATCCATCACCTCCATTAGTTATATACCAGTCTGAATTCGGTATACCTGCAATATTTGTAGTTCTGGATGGCCCTCCCATGCTGAAATTGTCTTGCGTGCCACCATAAACATTATAAAACGGAAATTCATTATCTACACTAACCTTGTAAAACTGTGTCACTGGAAGATTGGCGAAGTAATTCCAGTCTGCTCCACCGTCGAATGACTCATATAGCCCCCCATCACTACCAACCAGATAATGTAAGTTGTTTTCCGGATTGATCCACATGGCATGATTATCAACATGCTTGTATTTTTCACCAAGCATTTTAAAAGTTTTGCCCCCATCATCTGTAACCTGCAACCAGGTATCCATGGCATATATTCTGTTTATGTCCAATGGATCGCAATATATCTCCTGGTAATAATTGCCTGAAGTGCTGTAATCGCTCATCTTCTCCCAACTCTGACCCCGGTCAACAGATCGAAAAAATCCTCCTTTTTCATCTGCGGATTCAATTATTGCAAAAAGGTAGTCTGGATTGATTGGTGAGACATCCATCCCAATTCGTCCCATATCGACTTCAGGGAGACCTTTTGAAACTTTGAACCAACTTTCACCTCCATTGATGGTTTTATAAATGGCACTTTCAGGTCCACCGCCCAGATACGTATAAACATGCCTCCTTCGTTGATGTGCTGTAGCATACATGATCTCCGGGATGCCTCGGATCCAAATGGATCTCGTTAAAACCGGTATTCTCACTGACAAAAAGAATGTTTTCCCAGGTTTCACCGCCATCTACAGTCCTGAATATTCCCCTTTCGCCCGCCGGAAGACCAAAGTGGGCCATATGCAGCGACATAGACGATCTCTGAGCTTTCCGGATGAACTACGATATTTCCGATATGTTCTGAGTTTTTCAACCCAACATGTTTCCACGATTTTCCACCATCCATTGATTTATAAAGACCGTCGCCATATCCAACACTTCGCTGGCTGTTATTTTCACCTGTACCTATCCAGATAACATTGTGATTATTCGGATCTATGGTAACGCAGCCTATAGAATAAGATCCTTGCTCGTCAAAAATTGACGTCCAGGTTGTTCCGGCATTTATGGTTTTCCAAACTCCGCCAGATGCAATGGTTATGAACCAGGTATTTGGATGCACCGGATCAACTGCAATATCCGATACTCTGCCGGATGTCAGAGCCGGGCCAATGGATCTGAATTTAAGACCATTGACAATTGAGGACTCAGTAGATTTTTTCTCCTCGCCCCTGTTCTTATTTCTTTGTCCATACGAAAAGAAAGTGAGGTTGATCAATAACATCACTAA
The DNA here is from genome assembly GCA_963820995.1 of uncultured Cytophagales bacterium. Lineage (GTDB taxonomy): Bacteria > Bacteroidota > Bacteroidia > Cytophagales > Cyclobacteriaceae > JAGTVG01. The sequence continues at coordinate 964,279 of CAWGCL010000004.1, forward strand.
AACAAATTTTCTCATCTTATCTGGGATTATAATTGAATTGATTCTAATAAAAATTATGATTAAAAAGTTTCGGCTAATATAATCGTAATTTGATTGAATTTTGGTCTGTTTATATGAAAAATCGGCATTAATTCTCTCAAATTCCTTATAGGTTTGGTATACCAGAATGGATTTGTTATTTTTGCAGATACAAGCAATAAACCTAAAGGAGAAAACAGAATATCTGAATATTCCTTTAGGTTTTTGATTTGTATTACATCACATTAGATAATTCCATCGTTATAGAATAAGAAATTTGACAATTGATATGGATAAAGTAGCATATTATACTGAGGAAGGATTGCAAAAGATCAAGGATGAACTACATGAACTAAAGACTAAGGGGAGATCCGATATATCTAAACAGATAGCTGAAGCAAGGGATAAAGGCGATTTGAGTGAAAATGCAGAATATGATGCAGCTAAGGATGCTCAGGGGCACCTGGAAACCAAAATAGTACAATTGGAGAAAATTGTTGGAAACGCACGAGTATTAGATCCTTCTTCAATTGATACTTCCAAAGTGTCCATCCTGTCTAAAGTTAAGATCAAGAATGCCCAGAACGGAGTGCAGTTTTCATATACATTAACTTCAGAAGAAGAAGCTGACCTTAAGAAAGGCAAGATCTCTGTTCAATCTCCGATTGGCAAGGGACTGCTCGGTAAAGAGGTAGGTGATAAAGTTGAAATACAGGTTCCTGCCGGTAAAATGAAATTTGAAATCCTTGAAATAGGTTTGGAATAATGGCCTCAATATTTACCAAAATAATCAACCGGGAGATCCCCGGGTATATCGTTGCTGAAGACGAAAATAACATTGCGATACTTGATATCAATCCATTGGTTCAAGGACATACGCTAGTGATTCCAAAAAATGAGGTAGATTATTATTTTGATTTGAGTGAACAAGAATATGAAAGTTTAAATAGCTTCACCAAAAAACTTGCAGAAGCTATAAAGTCTGTTATTCCTTGTCTGCGAATTGGGGTAGCCGTAGTTGGCCTGGAAGTTCCCCATACACATATACATTTGATACCTCTTAACAGCATGGGCGATATAAACTTCAACCGTCCTAAATTGCAGTTAACTAATGAGGAGTTCGGAGATATCTGTGAAAAGATCAGCAATGCCTTCCTGACAATGAATTAGAGTTAATGATTCTGGGTTAAGTATAATTATTAATTAATGATCCTGCCGGGATTATCACTAATAAATGATTTCCAGGATTTCTTACCAGAAATGCCAACTTTCTCCTGATAGAAATGACATAAAGCAACTGCCAATGCATCGGTAGCATCAAACATTTTAGGAATATCCGTGAAGCGCAAAAGGTTTTGCAACATTTTAGCGACCTGTTCTTTAGAAGCGTTGCCATTACCCGTGACTGATTGTTTTACTTTTTTTGGTGCATATTCCTTTATTGCAATATTCCTGTACAAAACTGCCGCCATAGCGACACCCTGAGCCCTGCCCAGTTTCAACATTGACTGAACATTTTTACCATAAAATGGTGCCTCAATCGCTACTTCATCAGGATTGAATTCGTCAATAATGCTTAGAACCCGGTCGAATATTTTTTTTAATTTCAATTCATGTGTCTCATACTTTTTTAAATGTATGACCCCATATTGAATTAGATCTACTTGACTATTTTTTGCATGAATAATCCCGTACCCCATTAGATTGGTGCCCGGGTCCATTCCGAGAATAATTTTATCCATGTTTTAAAAATTTAACTAATTATAGGAAGAAATTATCATATTTATTGGATATTCAGGAAATTTCTGATTCTAATAAATCCTATAATCTTGGACTGGATAATCTCTTTTTTAAACATCTCGTATTTTTTATTTCTATTCCTTCTGATAAGGGCCTGGAATGGGATAAAGATGCCTGATATTTTAAAATCTTTTGATCCATTTATAAGTGTAGTAATTCCTGTCAGAAATGAGATTCATAATATTCCCTCTCTTATCCAGTGTCTGGAAAAACAAAGTTATAGCTATGATAAATTTGAGGTCATAATTATTGACGATTGTTCAGAAGATGGCACTTTTGAGCAATTGCTGGATTATTCAAAAAGAAGTGATTTTAAAATCCTGTTGTATAAGCTGGAAGAAAAGGCAGCCGGCGTTTCACATAAAAAGGCAGCTATAACCTATGGCCTGACGAAAGTTTCGGGTGAGATTGTTTTGTTAACAGATGGAGACGTTTTGTTTGGGACAGATTGGATCCAGTCTTATGCCAGGGCGTTTTCGGGCACAGATGCAAAATTCATCTCAGGACCTGTTGTTATGGATAGTTTTGGTTTCATCGATGATGTTCAATCCCTTGAATTTTCCAGTTTGATTGGCGCCGGTGCTGCAGCTATTTATTATAATATGCCGATTCTATGTAACGGGGCAAATCTGGCTTTCAGAAGGGATACTTTCTTTGAAGTACATGGGTATGAGGGATATGAAAAGATTGTTTCTGGAGACGATGAATTCCTGATGTATAAAATTAGTAAACGACATCCGTCAAAAATTTCTTTTTTAAAATCGAATCAGGCAGCTGTTCATATTCAACCTAAATCCGGCTTAAGGGAGTTTTATCATCAACGTCGAAGGTGGTCAGGTAAGTGGAAAAAACACGCCAATCCATTTAATAAATTACTGGCAATATATATTTTTACCGTTCAGTTATCATTTTTATTGCTTTTTATCTCCGGCATATTAAAATTAGTGACTCCATATACCGTTATTTTAATGTTGACGATTAAACTCCTTCTTGAATTTATCTACTTTAAACAGATGTATCTGTTTTTTAGTAAAGAGTTGAAAGTAATTCCATTTATTATCAGTTCATTGGTATACCCATTATATGCTGTTATCTTTGGAATTCTTTCAAATATGGGTGGATATGAATGGAAGGGTAGACACTTTAAAAATTGAATTATGTCTGACCTTGAATATGATGTATTAGATGAGTTATATTTCGTCCAATCTTATACGCAACTAAGGGACACTTTGCAATGGGATGATCAGATGCTAAAATCAACGTATAGAATCTCTGCTCCTAAAAGACTGGATAAGGTGTTATTCCTCGCCAACCGAGGAATTGCTGGGGGATGAAATTGATTTGGAAACTGGATTCCATACATACTATTATCTGGCCTCAAAGGCTGGATTATTTGCTCATAACAGTTCGGACCAGAATGCCTGATGATAAGACCATAGGGAGATCGCCCAACTATTATGTAGTTAAACGACTACAGAAAAACAAACCTGCAATGCTTGGTTTGTACTATATTTTATTTACTGGAATTGTTGCTTTGGCGGGATATTTAATTATGCCCGATGATACACCCGATGCAAATAATGGAGCAATTCAGGTTCAAAAAAAATTACCAGGATTTCAGGTTCAGTTTTTATTACTTAGGAAAGATTTTGAAATACCCAAAAAGAATTTCATACAAAGAGCGATATCTGGCCAGGAAACATCATATATAAAGATTCCTATTAAAGATTACTGGATTCAATATGATACCGTTTTTTACAAAGGATTTGGCCGTGAAGAAGAAATAAAATATATAAAAATGGTACCCGCAGTATATCCATTATATATTGGCGAATCAGAACTTCTCGAAAATGGGCTAAATCATGATGTGGAAGGTGAACGTATCAGGTATGTGGATTATAAAGGAGAGCTACATGAAATAAGCTTGGATCAATTACATCTGAATTTCAAAAATGATAATATAATTTCTGAAAAGTATATACTGGGAACAGACAGGGCTGGGAGAGACATTTTAAGCAGATTAATCTTTGGAGCAAGGATATCTCTTTCAATTGGTTTCATATCAGTGCTTATTTCCCTATTTTTAGGATTATCCTTAGGGTCCTTATCCGGTTTCTTTGGAGGAAAGATTGATCATTTTATTATGTGGTTTATGTCTGTCGTCTGGTCTATACCAGGCATTATACTTGTCATTGCAATCAGTATGGCTCTACAAAGCCGGGGTGTCTGGGTGGCTTTTGTGGCGGTTGGATTAACGATGTGGGTTGAAGTAGCACGGGTTGTTCGCGGTCAGATAATGGCCATTAAGGAGAAAACCTATATTGAAGCTGCCAGGGCTTTAGGGATAGGAAATTTCAGAATTATATATACACATATATTTCCAAACATCATTGGTCCGATTATCGTGATTGCGACTGCTAATTTTGCAGCTGCAATCTTGCTTGAAGCTGGTCTTAGTTTTCTGGGATTAAGTGTGCAACCTCCAACCCCTTCCTGGGGGAATATGATTTACGAAGGATTTTCCATGATCGGCACAAAAAATAGCTGGCAAATGGTCATATTTCCAGGTATAGCCATCTCAGTGATCGTTTTATCTTTTAATTTACTCGGAAATGGACTGAGAGATGCATTGGATCCCAAAGCAAGTATAAAAAATATGTGATATGGATATCGAAACCATCAGGAAGAATTTTGAATTAAAAGATCTTGAGTTGAATTCTTTGTTGGAGATAACTCAGGCAATAAATAATAACCTACCTGAAGAATCGCTTTATAGGATATTTAATTTCACCCTAAGGGCTAACCTTAAGATTAAAAGACTTGCCCTTTATGTAAAGGACGATAATTGGGAATGTAAAGTAAATTTTGGCACTAAAAATGACTTCAGGAATGTGGCATTTAATGAAAGCAGCTTAAAAGTCAATGATATCTCAGACCTGGATCGTACGAATGAAACGGAACCTTTTAATGAATTTGAAAGAGTAATCCCTGTTAATCATAAAAATGAATTGCTGGCTGTTGTTCTCCTTGGCGGATTTAACAGTGAGGATTATGTTACAGGCCAAATTAATCTGAACTTTATTCAAACATTGTCCAATATTATAATTGTTGCTATTGAAAATAAGAAGCTGGCAAGAAAAGAACTCGAACAAAAGGCTTTTCAAAAGGAAATGGAAATAGCCAGGAAGGTGCAACAGCTATTATTTCCAAAGAATTTGCCTTATACAGAAAAATTTAAAATATTCTCAAGCTATGAGCCCCATCAGGCAGTAGGTGGTGATTATTTTGATTTTATTCCAATCGATGAAAACCAGTTTTTAATATGTATCGCAGATGTTTCAGGTAAGGGAATTCCTGCAGCATTGATGATGGCCAATTTTCAGGCTTCACTACGAACCTTAATAAGGCAGACTACCAAACTGGAAAAGATTGTCAGGGAATTGAATTATTTAGTACTTCAAAACAGCAACGGCGAGAGCTTTATCACTTTCTTTGTTGCTATATACAATAGAGATCTGAAATACTTTAAATATGTAAATGCCGGACATAATCCTCCTTTATTTCACAGTCCTCAGCACGATCTCACACAACTTGAACTGGGAACAACCGTATTGGGTATATTCCATCCTTTGCCATTCCTGAAAATAGGAAAGATCAACGATCTCTCAAGTTTCTTTTTCCTGGCCTTTACGGATGGTTTAATCGAAACTTTCGATGAAAATGATGAACCATTTGGTGAGGAAAGGGTGATCAAAATTGTAGAGAATAACCTGGATCTTGACCTCCGGGACCTTCACCAGAAAATTGTTGAAGAAGTAAACAGTTTTAATGCTTCGAGTGTTCTGAATGATGATATAACATTGTTATCCTGTAAAATAAATTAACCAGGTGTATTTTTTCAAAACCCCAAAACTTTTCAAATTTTTTTATCCAGAAGCACTATGGCATGGAGACCGGAAAAAGAAAAAAATATACTTGACTTTCGATGATGGACCTGTTCCGGAAGTATCTGACCATATTCTCGATGTATTATCTGATCTGGATGTAAAAGCCACATTTTTTTGTGTAGGTGATAATATCAAAAAGTATCCTGAGGTTTTTAAAAGGATTATAGATGAACAACATGGAATAGGAAATCATACCTTCAATCATCTAAATGGCTGGAAAGTAAGCGAAGATGATTATTTGAAAAACATTCAATTATGCGATGAAGTGATCAACAATAATTCTAGTACAGGTCCGGTTAAACTGTTTAGACCACCATATGGTAAAATCCGAAGAAAAATCCTCAAAAGAATCAGAAATGAGTATAAGATTATAATGTGGGACGTATTATCCTATGATTTTTCAGCGAAAATGACAGCCGAAAAATGCCTTGAAAAAAGTTTAAAATATACCCGGAATGGTTCAATCATAATTTTTCACGACAGCAAAAAGTCTTTTGAGAAAAATAAATTGATAATTTCGCAATATATACGTCATTTTAAAAATAAAAATTATGATTTTTGCAAAATAGAGGATTTATATTTGAAAAGTTGACAAGGCTGGGATATGGAATTGATTGATACACATGCGCATATTTATCTGGAGCAATTTAAAGAAGACTATAAGAAAGTATTATCAGCTGCTATTGACTCTTCAGTTACAAAGATCTATATGCCAAATATTGATGCAAGTACATTTGACCCGATGTTCGCCCTTGAAGAAGAATTCCCTGATCAATGCTATTCTATGATAGGTTTACATCCCTGTTCTGTAAAGGCAGATTTCGAACGGGAGCTGAAAATTATAGAAAATTGGTTAGGAAAACGTTCATTTGCAGGCATAGGAGAAACTGGGACCGATCTGTATTGGGATAAAACCTTTCGCCATCAACAAATTGAATCTTTGGAAATTCAGGTGAACTGGGCTAAAATATATAATTTGCCTATCATATTACATTCAAGGGACTCTCTTGATTTATCCATACAGATTATAGAGAAAAATCACAGCGAGGGTCTTTCGGGTATATTTCATTGTTTTACAGGCAGCCTTAACCAGGCTAAGCGAATAACTGATCTGGGATTCTATTTAGGGATAGGGGGTGTGGTTACATTTAAGAATTCAGGATTAGGTTCAACCATCGAAAGTATACCATTGGAGAAGATTGTATTGGAAACCGATAGCCCATATTTAACTCCACATCCTTACCGAGGTAAAAGAAATGAACCTGCATATATCAAACTGATTGCACAGCGGTTATCGGAAATTTATCGTACTGATATTTCAGAAATAGCAGAAAAAACTACAGATAATGCCAGAAAAGTCTTTAAAGCAAAATAGCCCGAAATACAGGATAATACATATCAAAACTGGAGCTATCAGGCCGAAAGCCTCGGTATTGATCATATATTCCGGGGGTACCATTGGAATGGTAAGGGATTCGGCAGGTGCGTTGGTCGCCTTGAAGTTTAATCAGATCATGCAGCAACTTCCATCGCTAACTGCTTTAAATGTGGGTATCACTGTTATTTCATTTCCTGTACCGATGGATTCTTCAAATATGAATTATGAGAACTGGATAGAACTTGGGCAGATCATATATGAAAACTACCAGCATTATGATGGATTTGTGGTCTTGCAGGGTACGGATACAATGGCCTATTCTGCTTCAGCACTTAGTTTCATGTTAGAGAATTTAAACAAGCCAGTAGTTTTTACAGGTTCCCAACTTCCAATTACCGCTATCAGATCTGATGCAAGGCCTAATCTAATCACTGCCATTGAGATTGCCTCAAGAATGATCGGTGACCGACCCTTAGTTCCTGAAGTATGCATTTATTTTGATTATCAGTTACTAAGAGGTAACAGGACTTCAAAGATCAGAAGTTCTCAATTTAGCGCATTCGAATCAGAGAACTATCCGCTACTTGCGAAAATCGGAATCACGATCGAGTTCAATAAGCCCGCCATCATGCCTTACAATAATGAAAGTCAACCGATATTCCGCGACAAGTTTGAACCTAATGTGGTCATATTAAAATTATTCCCATCCATCACACGGGATGTGATTGAAAGTATACTGAATATAAAGGGTCTTAAGGGAGTTGTTATGGAGACATACGGATCTGGGAATGCCCCTACAAAAGAATGGTTCATTGAAATTTTAAGGAATGCCATCAAGCGTGGAATAATTATTTATAACGTTTCTCAATGTATCGGAGGGAAGGTCATTCATGGCAGATATGCAACGAGTTCCCAACTGCAGAACATCGGAGTTATTAGTGGATGGAATATCACCACAGAAGCCGCAATCACAAAATTGATGTACGTATTGGGTTATGAAACAAATTATGAACGCATAAATAACCTTCTTTCAACGTCTTTAAGTGGAGAAATGGATATAGGCATATAGGCTTAAAAATCCAAATTAAAATTTGCATAAGGCATAATTTATTAATTTATTTGTGCCACTAACAGTGTTTTTTGGAGAGGTGACCGAGTGGTCGAAGGTGCTCGCCTGGAAAGTGAGTGTGCCCCACAAGGGTACCATGGGTTCGAATCCCATCCTCTCCGCTAATTTTTTTGAATAACTAATCGGATAATTTAACTATAATTTGTATACTTGAAAAAATCAAAAAACTGAATTATGAAAAAGTTACTGGCTTTATTTATGCTTTACGGAGCATTAACTTTCGGTTTCACTAGTGCGATTTATGCACAGGATGATGAAGCTGAACAATCAACCTCAGTATCCGCAGCTGATAATAGCATGGCATCTGAGGATTTCGTGGTAGAGGAACAAACCTTTCATCAGGCGATCAAAACCAAGTTTATTGAAGGTGGATGGCAATTTATGTCCATTGTACTTCTTTGTTTAATTCTTGGACTTGCAGTTGCCATCGAAAGGATTATTACACTGAATCTTTCTACTACCAATACAAAGAAATTGCTTTCCAATGTCGAGGAAGCTCTAAGTTCAGGTGGTGTTGAAGCAGCTAAAGATGTTTGTAAAAACACAAGAGGACCTGTTGCATCAATCTTCACCCAGGGCCTTCTCCGTATTTCAGAAGGGATTGAAATGGTTGAGAAATCAATTATTTCCTATGGTTCTGTTGAAATGGGTAGACTTGAAAGAGGATTAGTCTGGATATCATTATTTATCTCTATGGCACCTATGTTAGGTTTTATGGGAACTGTAATTGGTATGATTGATGCGTTTGATGCTATTGAAGCAGCTGGAGATATTTCTCCATCACTTGTTGCTGGTGGTATTAAAGTTGCCCTTTAACTACTGTAGGCGGTCTTATCGTAGCTGTTATTTTGCAACTTTTCTATAACTACCTGGTGTCAAAAATTGATTCACTTGTGAATCAAATGGAAGATGCTTCAATATCATTCGTTGATATTCTTGTTAAGTACAATTTAACACAGGGAAAATAATCTAAAGACATATGGAACAGGATTTTGTTGATATAATGATAATTGTCTCATATGCCTTGCTTGGATTGGCAGCGCTTGCGGCAATTGTCCTCCCATTGATAAATGCTATAGGTAATCCCAAAACGTTGGTAACAGGTGCAATTGGTCTTGCAGTTATTCTCGTGATTTTTGGAATTGGGTATAGCATTGCTGGGGCAGAGGTTACTGCAACATATTCCAAATTTGGAATAGATGCAGGAATGTCTAAGTATATTGGTGGTGTAATTTCCACTACTTACATTTTAATAGTTGTAGCAGTCGTTGGGATTGTATTTACTGAAATTTCAAAAATATTTAGCTGATGGCAAAAAGTAAAAACAGAAGGGTTGATATTCCTTCAGCATCATTGGCAGATATCGCATTTCTATTGCTGATATTCTTTTTGGTTACGACGACCATTGCCTCTGATAAAGGGATTGCCCTATTGTTGCCGCCTAAGCCTGATCCAAACCAACCACCGCCGGATATAACCAAGAACCAGAGGAATATATTCAAAGTGAATGTAAACTCAAGTGATAGGATTCTGGTGGAAGATGAACCTTTACAGGATATTTCTAAGATAAGAGATATGGTTAAGGATTTTGTCTTGAATTTTGGAAAACAGGATCAGGAAAATCAGGATCTGATAAATTCACTGTCAGCAGGTCAAAGGAATTTTGTCCTCTCTCAGGGCCGAAAGCCTGATTCATCAGATAGCCCTAGCGATGCCGTTGTATCCTATAAAACAGACCGGGGAACAAGTTATGAAATATATCTAGGCATTCTTGATGAGATCATGGGGGCCTATGATGAGATCTACGGCGAACGGGTTGGATTGACAGCTGAGGAATTCAGAAACCTTGATAAAAGTGATCCGGCACAAAATGACGTATATAGTAGAGCAAGAGAGGGAATCCCCAGGAATGTCTCTATTGCTGAACCAACAAAAATAGGAGAATAAAATGTCGAAATTTAAGAAAAAAGCCAGTACAAGTCAGGATATCCCTACGGCTTCTTTACCGGACATTATCTTTATGCTTTTGTTCTTTTTTATGGTAACAACCGTTCTTAGGGAATCAGATATTCTTGTTGAACAAAAAATTCCTTCAGCGAAGGAATTGAATAAACTGGAAAGGAAATCTCTTGTAAGTTATATCTACATTGGGAAACCAAAAAAATCGGATATGGGCGCTGAACCCAGGATCCAGATCAATGATCGTTTGGTACAACCTACCGATATTCAGAAATTTGTTAACGAGGAAAAAGATAAATTAACGGAAGTGGAAAGAGATCAGATCACAATGGCCCTTAAAATTGACCGAGAGGTAAAAATGGGTATTGTGGTTGATGTGCAGCAGGAATTAAAAGAAGTGAATGCACGAAAAATACTTTATTCCGCTACTAAAAGAATAGATCTATAATTCTTTAGATCTGAAATGAATTTGTAAATCCCGTCCAGGCCTGTCTAACGCAGGTGGATGGGATTTTTTTTGCAGAACCGAAAATCCCTGAAACATACCTTATTGCACTTAGCTCCAGGTTTATGCCGACTAAGCCAATATTCTCCGATATGTGCAATTTAGAATGAGTTATAATATTGTCCAGTAAGATGTGCTGGCATCATATTAAAACCAGGCCAGATTTTTAGTTTTGATTATATATCAGATCCAGTAGTTCAGCTCATTGCATAGGCTTGATTTAAGAACTAATACATATCCAGTTTTTTGTTTCATTCAATATGAATATATAAATCAAAAGGATTTAGAATGGATAGGATGAATGGAAGGTATTACCTCTTCTACAATGATTAATAATAATATTACATTGGGATGAAGACCTTATTGTATAGAATAAGCAGGGCAAAGAAGGCTACGGTCAGGTAAATCAATGTCACAGGAACTCCAATCCTGACAAAATCTCTAAGGTTGTATCCCCCGGGTCCGTAAACCAATAAGTTCGTTTGGTAACTGAAAGGAGTGATGAAAGCAGCTGAGGCTGCATAGGCAATGCCCAGGAAATAGGGTGTTGCGTCAATTCCCATACTTTGACCGATACCCAATGCTATGGGGAAAGTAATCGATACGGCACCTACGTTCCCAATGAGGGATGTCAATAAATTGGTGATCAATATTAATCCGATTAATATGGCAGTTCGCCCAAATGGAGACAATAATCCGATCAACCAATCAGCAACCATGACACCAGCTCCGGATATGATCATAGCCTGTCCAATGGCTAAAGAAAACACAAGGATGCCAATCAGGTTAAAATCAAGTTCCCGCCGGATATCTTGAACACTGATCAGGCCAAAACCTACCATTATCGTAAAAATTATCAGAAGTGACGGGAACAGGGCCAATCCTTTAGTTATCAATAAAACAATCGACCCCAATAAGATCAATCCAATAGCATAATATTTTTTTCTTCCTGGGTCAGCAATCTCCCTGACCTTATTGATCACATAAATATCCTTATACAGTTCAACCCTATTGCCAAAATCTTTACCTGCATATAACAATAACACATCTCCCGGATTGATTTCGATATCTCCAATTTTGCCGCTGATCCTTTCGCCATTTCTATGTATTGCTATAATTGCTGCATCGTATCTGTTCCGGAAATTTGATTCTTTTACCGTTTTGCCAATTATGGATGAAAATCCAGCAACCACTACTTCAATCACATCAGTTTTATCCTGATGATAATCGCTTGCCTTTTCCGGTAAAATAAGACCTTTCTGTTCATTGATCAGGTCCATGATATTTGTTGTGTCACCGGCAAAAAATAAGATATCATCTTTTTGTATGATTTCATGGGGGGTAATTGGTGAAATCATCTTTCCCTGCCTCTGGATCTCCACAAGGTAAACTCCTTGCAGATTTCGAAGACCTGCATCCATAACGGTTTTGCTGATCAAAGGCGACTGGTCTTGCAGCCATGTTTCTATCAGATATTTTCTTTTGTTTTTGGAAAAATTTTGCAGGGTGTCTGTATGATTTGGCAGCAATTTGTAACCAAAGAATACGATAAATAAGATTCCTGTTATGGTTACTACTGAGCCTATGATGATCAAGTCATTAAACTTCAATTCCTTTAATCCTGCTTCTGTTATAAATCCATTCAGGACAAGTGTGGTGGAAGTTCCGATCAAGGTTAACATTCCTCCCATGATAGTTGCGTAAGATAAGGGGATCAGTAATTTTGATGGGGCTATTTTGTTTTTCCTGCCATAATTGTAAACATAGGGAGTCATCAGAGCCACGACTGCCGTATTATTAATTAAAGCACTTAAAATAGCCACCTGGGCCATCATCCGGATCAGGAAATTCCGGTAGGTTTTAGCTTTCTTAAATACAAGGTCAAAAATCAGCTCAACTCTATAATTTTTGCGTATTGCTGCTGTAATTACAATTAGTAAAATAATTACTGCTATCGAACTATTTGAAAAACCTGCCAGAACATGCTCAGTATCCAGTATGCCTGTAATGGTAAAAATCAAAACGGCTAGAAGGAAACTAACAGATGGCCTGAGAACCTCAAGATAAATCAAGGCAAAGGTCAGAGATAGAACGATTAGAACAAAATAAGGTTGAAATGCTTCTGCCATGAACTAAATTAAAAAAAATCACTCAAATTTCAGGTGCTTTACAGAATCACCGCTGAATATTAATTCTTTTAAAGCATCAATCCCAATCTGCAGGTGTAATTTTAGAAATTTATCGGATACTTTCTTATCACTTTCACTGGTTTTTACCCCATGTGGGATCATGGGATTGTCAGAAACGAGTAAAAGTGCACCGCGTGGGATCCCGTTTTTAAAGCCTACAGTAAATAAAGTAGCAGTCTCCATGTCAACGGCCATAGCCCTTGCCATCCTCAGGTATGATTTGAACTGTTTATCATGTTCCCATACTCTTCTGTTTGTAGAATAGACAGTTCCAGTCCAGTAATCGCAAGCATGTTTTTTAATCATTGATGAGACAGCTCTTTGTAGTTGAAATGAAGGCAAAGCAGGTATTTCCTTTGGCAGATACTCATTACTCGTGCCTTCCCCACGAATAGCCGCTATTGGTAAGATGAGGTCTCCCAGTTTCGTCTTTCGTTTAAGACCTCCGCATTTACCCAGGAAGAGCACCGCCCTTGGCCGTATTGCGATAAGGAGATCCATGATTGTTGCTGCCATGGCACTTCCCATACCAAAATTAATCAGGGAGATGTTTTCAGCTGTAACGGTCTGCATAGGTCCCCCTTCACCCTTTATTTCTTTTCCATGCATATCAGAAAAAACTTTCAGATAGGTATGGAAATTGGTCAACAATATATATTTCCCAAAATCTTTAAGAGATGTGCTGGTATATCTTGGTAGCCAGTCTTTGACAATTTCCAATCTCGTTTTCATATGTTTATATTAGTTACTCAATGGTTAATTGGAACTTTTCGAGATTAAATTAATCATTTTCCTGAGATATTACTGATTATTTTAATCATATTGGTTTCATAGATATTATTTAGGAGTTTTAGGCAATGAATAAAAAACTGAACTTTCCTTCATTTGAATTTCGAATTGAAAGGAATGGGAACAAATTAATGATTTTTGATGTATTGCGAAAAAAAAGTGTAAGATTAACTCCGGAGGAATGGGTAAGGCAGCATTTGATCAGGTATCTCATTGAAATACGGCACTATCCGAAATCAATGATTAAAGTCGAATCTGGGCTTAAATACAATACACTATTGAAGCGTTCAGATGTGTTGATATTCGATCAGGCCGGTAATCCTTTCATGGTAATTGAGTGCAAATCTCCCGAAACCAAACTGGATGATAAAGTTATCCATCAGGTTGCCGCCTATAGCCGGTCTCTACAGGTCAGATATATAGGAATAAGCAATGGCCTGAAGCACTTTTGCTGGGAAATAGATCAGAAAAACCGGTCTACAGTGAGTTTGGATGATTTCCCTGAATATTCATAAATAAGGATTGCCTCTTCATTAAAACTCTATATAAAATCTTGCATTCTCAATCAACCTTATGATTAAATCATAAAGTCTTCAAAAAAGGAATCCAGTTCAAAGTTCTATTAAAGTAAAAAACTTAGCAAAATACCAGCTGCCACTGCCGATCCTATAACGCCTGATACATTAGGGGCCATTGCGTGCATCAGAAGATGGTTTGTAGAATCTGCCTTAAGCCCCTCGTGCTGAACAACCCTGGCGCTGTCTGGAACCGCAGAGACTCCTGCTGCGCCGATTAATGGATTAAGTTTATTATCCCCTTTTAAGAATAGATTCATAAACTTGGCAAATAATAGTCCTCCAGCCGTTGCGATCATAAATGACAATGCACCCAGAGCAAAGATCAGTAGTGAATCCGGTGTAAGGAATACGTCAGCTTGAGTTGACGCACCGACTGTGATACCGAGGAGTATGGTAACTATATCAATCAGCGAATTCTTAGCAGTATCTGCCAATCTGTTTGTCCTGGTTGATTCTTTCAGGAGGTTTCCAAAAAAGAGCATTCCCAATAATGGCAGTGCATTAGGAGAAATAAACCCTGTAAGTAACAAGCCTATAACAGGGAAAAGAATTTTTTCTGTTTTCGAAACAGCTCTTGGCGGTTTCATTCTAATCTTACGTTCTTTTTTGTTAGTTAATAAACGCATGATTGGCGGTTGAATAACCGGAACCAGGGCCATATAAGAGTAGGCTGCAATTGCAATAGGGCCAATTAAGTTTTTAACAGTTGTGCCATCGGGAAGCAAATTAATTCCATTAGCCAGACGGGATGATATAAAAATGGCTGTTGGGCCATCAGCACCTCCGATAATGCCAATTGCACCGGCCTCGGGAGGTGCAAATCCAAGCATTAAAGCCCCCAGGAATGTTAAAAATATTCCAACCTGGGCGGCTGCACCAAGAAGCATTAAACGTGGATTAGAGATTAGCGAAGAAAAATCCGTCATGGCACCGATCCCAAGAAATATCAATGGTGGATAAATACCTTTTACGACACCATAATATAGATAATTTAAAACACTGCCTTCCTCATAAATACCAATTTGAAATCCCGGAACGAATGGAATGTTCCCGATGATTATCCCTGTACCAATTGGAATGAGTAACAAGGGTTCGTAGTTATACTCAATGGCAATAATTATAAAGAATAATCCGACAATGAGCATAGCAATATGCCCGAAAGTAGCATTAGCAAAACCTGTATAACTGAAGAAATTCTTAATACCCTGCAATGCCCCACTGGGCTTTTTGCCTTCTGTAAGGTCGTCGGATACCTGTTCAGCACTCATTTCAGTTTTAGTAAGCTCAGTTTTATTTGTTGAAGCCGGATGGTCAGCACTAACAAAAGATAATCGCACCAGCGATAGAATAGCGATGATCCCTAAAACGGTAAATAGCTTTCTCATTTCTTCTTATTCAATTTCAATTAATAGATCACCTTGAAGCACGGAATCTCCTTCTTTCACGAGGATCTTTTTTACCACTCCTTCTTTTTCAGCAAGAACATTATTTTCCATTTTCATAGCCTCCATGATTAGAACAGCATCCCCTTTCTTGACTAAATCACCTTCCTTGACAATTACTTTAAAAATAGTCCCAGGTAATGGTGCGGTGATGCTGCTTAATCCTGATCCTTTCATTATCTCTTCAGGGGCTTTTGGTGAAGGTTTTTCTGGCCGTATCAGTTTTGGAGTCTTAGTGGTTTTGATATCCTGCTCCATTTCTACAGTGTAGGGTGTTCCATTTAGCTCAATTTCAGCAATATTATCTTCAAACGATTTTATGTTCACCGTATACTTATTGCCACTGATTGTGAATTTGTATGTTTTCATTTGAACTGCAGTATAATTTTATCGGTATCTTGTTTTTGGTAAAATGATGATATCATCTCATTTATTACTAACCCGGGCATTTCAGTTAAAATCTTCTGTTTAATCCTCTGGTGATGCCATAGATCTTTGAACTCCAGGGAGAATAGCTCTTTGATATTTTCCGGATAGTAATTATTGGATCCTCTTTATCATGCATTTCATTGAAAAACATGAATATAGCGGTTCCAATAGCAGCATTGGCCTCTCCGGATAAATGATCTATGGAAGCAATTAGAGCGGCTTCTTTACCCTTCTTCTTTAAAGCCCGCCTTTTTTGGTAAGCCAGAAGTTTTGGCACGGTATTGAAAACAGCAGCCAGCAGTACCAAAGCCAGAAATACAATAAGATATCCTACCAGGGTTATCACTAAGCCGTCACTTAGAAAGTAGTCCCAATTTATTTCAGCTAGAATCATCATATTAATCAGATTATAATGGAATGTTTGAGTGTTTTTTAGGTGGATTAAAGTCCTTTTTGGTCGAGAGGATCTTTAATCCCCGAATAATCCTGAACCTGGTATTTCTGGGTTCAATAATATCGTCAATAAATCCATATTTGGCAGCCTGATATGGATTTGCAAAGTTTTCGATATATTCCTCTTCTTTTTCAGAAATGAATTTTTTCCGTTCTTCCTTATCGGCTATTTCACGTAATTTTTTTCCTTCTAATACTTCCACGGCCCCTTTTGCGCCCATAACAGCTATTTCAGCAGATGGCCATGCATAATTCAAGTCACCTCTTAACTGCTTACAACTCATTACATCATGGGCTCCGCCATAAGATTTCCTTAATGTGATTGTGATTTTTGGCACGGTCGCCTCACCATAGGCAAATAACAATTTCGCACCATGGATGATAATACCACCCATCTCCTGTGCACTGCCCGGTAAAAATCCCGGAACATCTACCAAGGTAATGATAGGGATGTTGAAGGCGTCGCAAAAACGAACGAAACGAGCAGCTTTCCTTGAAGCATCAATGTCAAGAACACCAGCTAAATAATTGGGTTGATTGGCTACGATGCCAACGGGCATTCCATTAAACCTGGCAAAGCCAATAATAATGTTCTTGGCATAGTTCCTTTGTATCTCTAAGAACTCATGCTCGTCCGTAATGGCATGAATCACATCCTTGACATCATATGGTTTGTTTGGATTTTCCGGAATTAATTCATTCAATTCATCTTCAAGCCTGTCGATTGGATCCTTTGTTTCATTAATCGGCGGTTCTTCAAGGTTATTTGAAGGGATGTAACTCATCATTTTTCGGATCAGGAGTAAGCCCTCTTCCTCTGTTTCAACCATGAAATGGGAAATTCCGGATTTAGTTGAATGTACATTAGCTCCTCCAAGATCTTCTATTGAAATATCTTCACCTGTTACAGTTTTAACTACCTTAGGCCCGGTAACAAACATGTAACTTGATTTTTCGCTCATAATAATAAAATCAGTCAAAGCAGGAGAATATACGGCCCCACCAGCACATGGTCCAAAAATGGCAGAGATCTGAGGTATTACACCTGATGACAAAATATTCCTCTGGAATATCTCAGCATACCCGGCCAGGCTTCGAACGCCTTCCTGTATCCTTGCACCACCGCTGTCATTAAGGCCTATTACCGGTGCTCCAACCTGCATGGCCTGGTCCATTATTTTGCATATTTTCTGAGCGAACATCTCAGAAAGGCTTCCGCCAAATACAGTAAAATCCTGCGAAAATACATAAACAAGTCTACCATCAATTGTACCGTGCCCGGTAACAACCCCATCAGACAGGAATTTCTGATCCCACATGCCAAATGATTTTGTTCTGTGAGTAACGAACATATCGTACTCTTCAAAACTAGCTTCATCCAGTAATAACAGGATTCTCTCTCTGGCTGTTAATTTGCCTTTCTGATGTTGGCTTTCAATACGTTTTTCACCTCCACCCATTCGGGCCTCAGCACGTTTTTCAATTAACTCATTAATTTTCTCCTGATTAGTCATTGCTAATAATTATTTATAAATAAATATGCTGTCTTAATTTTCCGGATAATAATTGAAGATTATAAGATATAGTTGTAACATAATCCTTGAAAAAGGACGTATTATTTTGTCACAAAAATACTAATATAATATTTTCAAAGTATGATAATTATCACTTAATAAGCGAATGGAATATTAAAATTAAACAAAATAAATTGAAGCATGATAGATTCTTTCTTCATTTAATTATTAAGTGTTTTTTGGGTAGAATAACAGGATCAGGATTAATAATTTTGGCAATTCTTTAGCATCTCAGAAACCCGATTTGGGCTGAATATTTTATCTTCCTCACTCCAATTTCCATATAAATATGTCATTAACTCGGCGATCTCGAGATTTGAAAGATCAGTATTGGCTGGCATGGGTTGGTTGAAAGAAATTCCATTCACAAATATTTCACCACTCTGGCCATTACGAACAATACAGATAGTCCTTACAGGGTCTGCGCGAAAATAATCAGAATCTTTAATTGGAGGATATAACCTTGCCAGACCGGAACCGTCCTTTTGATGACAATTACTGCAATTATTCATATATATTTGCCTGCCATTATTAAAATATTGCCGGTATTTTATTTTTGAGGCATATAAACCTTCATCTCCTGATTTTGTTTCCGCAAGAAACCAGATGATATTATTGGAATAAAGACAAGAAATATAATGGATCTATAGACCATATTCGCTTAAAAGCTTAGGGATATCAGAGATAAGCCGGTCAACCTGATCTTCTTTAGTCCCATCGTACAATCCTCTGATGTGCCGGTCCGGATCAACAAGTATAAAAGCACCGCTATGAAGGTATCCCCCGGGTTCATTTTCATCTTCCATTGCCGTGACCATATAACTGTTTTGACCAACCTCATAAATATATTCCTTTTGTCCGGTCACAAAGTGCCATTTTTTGCTCGATACACCAAGACGTTCTGCAAAATCGTGAAGCAAGGCAACGGTGTCATACTCAGGATCAATTGTGTGTGAAAGAAAAAGGATCGCATCATTATTTTTGAATTGTTCATACACCCTCAACATTTGTGTTTTCATGATAGGGCAAATAGTAGGACAGGTAGTGAAGAAAAAGTCGGCCACATAGATCTTATTTTGAAAAGTGCTGTTTGTTACCTCCATCGAATCCTGGTTGGTGAATATAAAGTCATCAATTCTATGGTAAATGGTATCAGTTTTAACGGTTCCGTTAACGGTTCTTTCCTGAATACTTTTGCGACCGAGTATTGGTAGTTTCTTATTATTTGGATCTGAGCATCCTGCGATAATGAAAAACAGAATAATGAATAATAATTGTACAAGTTTATTGATCATTTCTAGATAAGAATTTAAACTGGATTTTATAATTTTAGATTTTCCACATACAAATTTATTCATATTTGTAATTCCCCGGCTATCCCGGGTTATAAATTGATGTCGGGTAAAGAATATCGCCAGTTTTCAAAAGTCCTTCCTTCAGGCAGATCAGGTTCTGGCCAAAAAAAATATTCTGGCCAATTTTCCGGTATTTTGAAAGAGTTTTCAAAGGTTCTTTTGATCTTTTCCCTGTTAACTGGTCTGTAGTGGTGATTACACATCTCGAACAAGGCTTTACTCTTTTAAATATAGCTTCTCCAATTTGAAAGACATCGAACTCATCCTCTTCGAAAGGCACATCCGTTGAGATTACAAGATTGGGCCTGAAGCGATCCATGGGAACCGGTATTTCAAGTTTTTTATTCAAATCCTCAAGTGATCCGGTACTGATGATCAGGTAGGGAAAACCATCGGCATAGCTGACGTGTTCATTGTCTACAGCATATTTATTTTGAACAGGCCTCAGGGTGTCTTGATCCATTAAGATTAAATGGCATTCCAGGTTTAGTTGATCTGAGAACCATCTGTTGTATTGATCTTCTGCTTCAGGAGCAGTAAACCGGTCATCCCATATAGTAACTTTCCTGAAATTTTTTGATATCGGATTAAAAGGGATAAGTATCTCTGTCCCCCTCATGCTGTACCAGAAATCCGCCGTCCTCAATTGACAGATTAAATCTTGCCATTTCCGGGGCATTGCGTTGAGACAGAAAATTTCCCTTCACATCAGTAAGCATCATCCTTCTGTCAAATTTTAATCCCCTGATACAGGCTTCTGACACCTTTAATGATATCTGCCCTAGGGATTTAATTGGATAAATAATTATTTCTTCCAGCCTTATGTCCATATATTTTTTTAAATGAATTAAATCCAGGAATGTATTTTTTATCTTCGATAAAAATATTAATTCACATCAAATTAAGTATTTTAATTCAATGATGGCAGATATTGGAGTCATATTTGACATGGACGGTGTAATAATGGATAACAATCCCTATCATGAGAAAGCCTGGCGGACTTTTTGTGCAATCCACGAGGTACCACTTACTGATGACGAACTTTATAAATACGTGTTTGGACGAATTGCCAAAGACACCATTGATTACATATTTAAAAAGGACCATTTGCAGGAAGAAGTTGACAAGTACGTGAATGAGAAAGAGGAGGTATACAGGAAAATGTATAAGCATAAAATTGAGCTAGTGCCGGGGGTACAAGATTTTCTAGACGACTTAAAAGAAAATGAAGTCCCTGTTGCTATTGCAACGTCAGCACCTCGGGATAATGTAGAATTTGTATTTAAGTATTTACCTATTCGAAGTTATTTTAAATTTATCCTTGACGCCTCAGATATAAAAAAAGGGAAACCCGATCCGGAAATTTACTTTAAATCAATTTCAAAACTTGGACTTGAGCCAGGGCAATGTATAGTTTTTGAAGATTCATTGTCGGGAGTTCAATCAGCTTTTGATGCTGGTGCTCACGTAATTGCTGTTTCCACAACCCATAAACCTGAAGAATTCAAAAATGTAGATGGAATTATAAATAATTTCAAGAATATTACTTATAAAAAATTATTATCCCTAATCACAGAAAAGAAATGAAAATCAACATTCAAGAATTAAAAAAAATTTGTGAAACACCGGGCGCCCCTGGTTTTGAAGAACCCATCAGATCATTTATAATCGACCATATTCAGTCAAGTGTCGATGATTATTATACTGATAACATGGGCAATTTGATTACGGTTAAAAAATCGCCTGACAATCCGGATAAAAAGAAGATAATGATCGCCGCCCATATGGATGAGATTGGTTTTATTGTAACGCATATAACAAAGGATGGATTTCTAAAATTTCACACACTTGGAGGATTCGATCCTAAAACCTTAACAGCACAGAGGGTGATTGTTCATGGTAAAAAAGACTTGATTGGCGTTATGGGAACTAAGCCCATTCATGTAATGTCGCCGGAAGAACAAAAGAAAGTTCCAAAATCATCTGAATATTTTATTGATCTGGGAATGAAAAAGAAAGAGGTGGAGAAATACATAGAAATTGGGAACCCGATTACACGGGAACGGGAATTAATAGAAATGGGGGAATGCGTCAATTGTAAGTCGATTGACAATAGAATTTCAGTCTATATACTTATGGAGACCCTAAGAAAAATAAACAATCCATCGTATGACGTGTATGGAGTATTTACAGTTCAGGAGGAAATGGGTATGAGAGGCGCAAATGTTGCTACGCATATGATAAATCCAGATTTTGCTATAGCAATCGACACAACTATCGCTTATGATGTTCCAGGTGCACAGGAACACGAAAAAGTCACGTCACTTGGTAATGGTGCTGCAATTAAAATAATGGATGCATCAGTTATATGCGATTCGAGGATGGTAGAATTTCTGAAAGATACCGCAACAAAAAACAGCATTTCATGGCAGCCAGAGGTCCTGACAGTTGGTGGAACTGATACGGCAATGATGCAGAAAACAGGTAAAAATGGAGCGATTTCTGGGGCTATTTCCATACCTACCCGGCATATTCACCAGGTGATCGAAATGGCTCATAAAGAAGATGTCATAAGCTGTATAGATCTTTTATGTGAAGCTGTACAGAATTTGGATCAATGGAAATGGGATCATAAAAGTTAGACTTTTATTTTTAAGGTTTAAATTGTCCAATTAAAAAGTTATTTTTATATATTGGTCGATTGTAAAACGAAAAAATATTCTTAAACATGAAAACAAGAAATCTACTTTTTCCAATTGCTTTGATTGTTGTTGCAGTTATCTTTCAATCAAGTGTTTTCTTCAATGAAAATAATAGTGTTACAGGAGATTTGAATATCCCTGAAAATGTTAAATCTGTTTTAGATAATAAATGCTTTGGATGTCATAATATGGAAGCTCAGTCGGATAAAGCCAAGGATAAACTTCTTCTTGACAAATTGGGTGATCTGTCAAAAACCAAACTAATTGCGAAACTAGGTGATATAGCCGAAGTTGCTGGTGAAGGATCTATGCCACCGGAGAAGTTCCTCGAGCAAAAACCTGAAAAGAAACTTACAGAAGATGAGCAGAAATTGCTTGTTGATTGGGCTGAAAAAGCAGCAGATGGGATGTTAAATTAGACATTTCTTCAATGAAGATCCTGAAAATTACCATTTGGGTAGTACTGGCTTTATTTGTTATTCTTCAGTTTATTCCCAATACCTATCCGGAGGTTGTTAAATCGAATGAGTTTGACTTAATTCTAACAGACAAAGTGCCCGATCAAATTGAGCAAATACTCAGAACCTCCTGTTATGATTGTCATTCTAATGAAACTAAATATCCCTGGTACGCCTATATAGCTCCTGTCGGTTGGCTGGTTGTCAGGGATGTGAAGCAAGGCCGGAGTGAACTCAATTTTTCGGAATGGGGTAGTCTGAAATCCAGGGATAAGATCAAGCTTCTGGATGAAATTGCTGAAGAAGTGGATGAAGGGAATATGCCCATGCCTATTTATACAATAACACATGGGGGCGCTTCTCTTGATGACAGTCAAAAGCAGGTATTGGTAAAATGGACTGAAGATATGATGAACGATATTCTGGGGGATTAAATGCTCCCCTTTTTTTTAAAACCTAATTATTGCTTGCCGCATTTAGAAATCACATTTTTTATCTCTCCCTTCCTTTCCGGATGAAAAAACTTTACTTTTGGGCCGGAATTTAATTTTGTATTTATGAAGAAATTATCCTTGTTTTTTATTCTTATTGTCCTGTCCACACAATTGGGATTTGGTCAACAATCCTATACCACTGGTACTGAAATTTTAAATAGTATTGAAAGTCGGACAACCAATAAAGATTTAAGCATATATTCAAATTATCCGGTTAGAAATGTTGGACCGGTTGTTCAGGGCGGCCGCATCACTGATATAGCAGTCAATGAATCAAATACCAAAGAATTTTACATTGCGTTTGCTTCTGGCGGTGTGTTTAAAACCTCAAATAATGGAATAACTTTTGATCCTGTTTTTGATAATCAGGGGGCTCTGACTATCGGTGACATCTGTTTATCGACTTCTAACGATCAAGTGCTTTGGGTTGGTACTGGTGAAAACAACAGCAGTCGATCCAGTTATGCCGGTTCCGGAGTATATAAATCAATGAACGGGGGTAATAGTTGGGAATTCATGGGACTTGAATCAACCCAGCATATAGGAAGGATAATTATTCATCCTGATAATCCGGATATTGTTTGGGTTGCTGCAATGGGAAACTTATATACACATAATCCTGAACGAGGTGTTTTTAAAACCACAGATGGTGGAAAATCCTGGACAAAAACCCTCTACATAAATGACAGCACAGGTGCTATTGACCTGATAATTAATCCTGACGATCCAGATATGCTATGGGCCTCTATGTGGGAGCGGACCAGGAAGGCCTGGGACTTTAAAGGACATGGATTTGGATCTGCCATTTATAAATCGACCGATGGTGGTAATAACTGGGATAAGGTTATGAATGGAATTGCTGACCAGGAATTCACGGGTAGAATTGGACTGGATATATGCCAGAAGGAGCCTAATGTGATTTATGCCCTTATTGACAACCAGTTTGAAACAAAAACTGAAAAAGAAAGAGAAGAAGGCGATTTACAGGCAGCGGATTTTCTTCAAATGTCAAAAGAACAATTCCTTGAACTGGATAATGATAAACTGGATGATTTTCTAAAAAGCAATTCTTTTCCGAAGAAGTATGATGCCAAAAAAGTAAAAGCTGAAGTAGGTGAAGGAAAATACGGACCTAAGGATATTGCAGATTATTTGGGGGATGCAAATAATGCACTTTTTGACACAGAGGTTAAAGGAGCTGAAATATATCGCTCTGATGATTTTGGGATAACCTGGGAAAAAGCCCATGATTATAATCTTACGGGAGTATATTTTACCTACGGATATTATTTTGGAGAAATAAGAGTCTCACCATCTGATCCTGATAGAATCTATATTTTCGGGGTACCCTTGTTAAGATCAGATGATGGCGGCAAGAATTTTTCAAGGGCTGATACGATTGGGGATGTTCACTCCGATCATCATTCCATGTGGATTAATCCAAATGATCCTGACCATGTGATTTTGGGTAATGATGGGGGATTATATATGTCATATGATGGAGGAACTGCTTGGAACCATATTAACAATATTCCTGCAGGTCAATTCTATACGGTGAATTATGATATGGAAAAACCCTATAATATTTATGGTGGTTTACAAGACAATGGAATATTATTCGGCTCTTCAAGATCAGAACCCAATGAAACTGAACATTGGGAGTATTTATTTGGAGGGGACGGTATGTTTGTAATTCCGGATCCACGTGATTTTAACCTCGTTTATGTCGGGTATCAATTCGGCAATTATTATAGGATAAATACCAGAACTAAAGAGAGACAATACATAACCCCCAGGCCAGATATCGGTGAAAAAAGCCTTAGATTTAACTGGCGTACACCTGTTGTGATGAGTACGCACAATCCTGACATCATTTATCTGGGGGCAAATAAATTATTCAGATCGCTTAACAAAGCAGATACATGGACTGCAATCAGTGATGATCTTACAAAGGATCTCCCGAACGGAAATGTCCCCTATTCGACCATATCCTGTATATCCGAATCTCCACTGAAATTCGGATTATTATATGTAGGAACCGATGATGGGAACCTACATGTGTCCAAGGATGGTGGCAGCACATGGAACCTGATTAGTAAAGATCTTCCTGAAAACAAATGGATAACGAGTATATACCCATCAACATTTGACGAAGGCACTGTATTTATATCCCTGACAGGGTATCGAGATGACGATTTCAAAACCTATGTGTTTAAGTCTGAAAATTTTGGAGAGTCCTGGAATGCCATCAATGGAAATATTGAAATGGAGGCAGTAAATGTAGTCTTACAAGATCTTTCGATACCTGAACTATTGTTTATGGGTACTGATCACGGTTCTTATGTTTCTTTAAATGGCGGAATTTATTGGGATCTTGTACCTCAGATACCCAATGTTGCTTCTTACGATATGGCCATTCATCCAAGGGATCATGACCTGATCATTGGCACACATGGCCGAAGCATTTATGTAATGCCAATAGAACCAATCCGGAATGTTGCAAAATCGCAGGGTAAAGATAAGTTTCAGGTATTCAAGCCTGAAAAGATCAGGTTTTCGAAGCGCTGGGGTGAAAAAAGATATCCCTATTTAGATGCCTATACACCAGAAGCTAAAATCATGTATTTTGTGTCCGAAAAAGATGCAAAAATTACCTTCGAGGTATTTAAAGAGGATGTTAAATGTTATGAATCTACTCTTAATGCTGCCTATAAAGGATTCAATGATTTTAATTGGGATCTCAGAATCCATCCTCTAAAGGACAATAATAAACCCAACACGAAGGAATTAATTTATACAGAAAAAGGGAAATATACCTTAAAGTTCACGGGTATGGGCGAAACAAAGGAAGTGGAATTGGAGGTTGAATAAGGATTATTGATTTATGTAATCAATAATTTCAGGGAAGAAATCCCTGAAATCGTTTTCCAGTTCATTATAGTGTTTTACTAAATCATTGCTGGCGTTCTCCATTCCGGATTTAAAATTTGTCCTTCTTGAAAGTCCTGTAAGTGAACGATCAATGCCCTCAATTGTACCGTAATTCAATAACCAATTGGATTTTACCATATAAGGCAGCATGTATCTGGCCTTTTCAGGGATTATATTTTCCTTTTTAAGAATTATATCATAAAGACCTGATGTGAAACTTTGCAGGGAAATATCTGAATAATCCTCCCAGTTCTTAGCAAGAAAGTGGTCATAATACAAATCGATGATGACTCCAGAATAATGATTGTATTTTTTCCTTATCCTGTTTTTGCTTTGTTTAAAAACAGGATGCGTATCGGTAAATGTATCGATTTTTCTATGCATGATAATGCCTTCAGAAATCCCATCATCGTACTGCTCAATTTGCTTTCCTTTAACAAAATCACCGATAAAGTTACCGATTATAAGCGGTACTGAAGGATGAGCAAGGTATGCATGAGCTAGAAAATTCATAAAAAAACTATTGTTTTAGTGATATGTACTATGTCTGATTGGAGGAGCCTGATTATTTGCAATTATAAACCATTATTCTGATACTTTACAAATTCACAATATTTTACAACATTTTTTCGTTTGAATATAGTATATGCTGCCCTTAACTTTTTATAAAGCTATTAGTATATATTATTAAATGAGTTTTCGAAAATATTTATATAGTCGGTGAAAGATTATTATAAAATATTAAACATCGACAGGTATGCTACTGAGGGGCAGATTAAAAAGGCATACAGGGATTTGGCTTTAAAATACCATCCTGACAAAGCTGGTGCCTTTAATTCACATCAAATTTTCACAGAAATAAATGAAGCCTACCAGGTATTGAGTCGTAAAGACCACAGGGAAAATTATAATTTTATTTATGACTATGAGCATATTGACAAAAAACGTCAGCGTGCAGATACAATCTTTACTGAAACAGTAAACTGGAAAACATACGTAAAAGAAAAAGATGGCTGGATACATCCTTTTTTAAGAAGGGATGATGATGTAGATTTAAAGCCCTACATTAAATCCGTAAGGATCATATCTATGCTTTCATTTTTATTTACATTCTTAATCATTCTTGATTATTTCCTGCCAAAGGTCAATTATGAACAAACGGTTCTGTCCAAATTGACTACATATAAATCAATGAATACCATCGTCATCGCTACTGAAGATTTTGAGTTTCCTTTAAGTTTCAGATATTCAAAGATGATCAGGCCCGGGGACCCTGCCGTTGTATCGCTATCGCCAATATTTGGTATACAATATAAGTTAACTGTAGAATCCAGAATGGATAAATATGTGTTTAACCCACACTATAGTATATATAATATATTTGCATTCTTTTTGGTAATTCTTTTGGTGACTTCCTATATTGGATTATACCAGAAAAAAAACAATCCCGAATTAATTTTCAGTGCAGGTGTTGCAAATGTGTTTTTATCGGTCCTTGTGATGTACCTTATATTTTCAAAATAAGATCTAATCCTGAATTGAATTAATTGAAAACAGGTTGTTTGCAACCTACCCATGTAAATCGTTGAAGTACAAAATCAAGGTTTGAGGCAGATGCGTTACTTGCTGTATTACCTCCTGTCAGATGGTATTCATCGTAATCAGCACCTGGTACAATGTAAATATTTCCCACCATATTAAAGGTAATTGGTGTATTCGTTGAAGTCATCTGGTCTATGATAATATCCTTGAATTTTTCATTACTTGTGAAAACACTACAATACAAAGCTCCTTTTCGTTCGGCCGTCTCATAGGCAAGTTCAAGTGAGTGGAAAGAGTTTTTGGTTTTGATAAAGAAGCCTACCGGTCCGAACATGTTCTTTCATATAAATGTCTTTCTGGTCAGGAAACAACTCCATGATCATTGGAGATAAGGTTCTCGCATTCTTATATTCTGGATGAGGAAAAGGACTTGCTTTGTAAATTAATCCTCCATTTTGTTTTTCAAGGCGTTCAATGCCAGATATGGTTTTAACATCCTGAATGGATCCAAGAATCTGGGCGCCGGTCTCATGGTTTATTAACTCCGAAAGAGCTTTTATAAAATGGTTAACAAAATCATTATAGGAAATCTGGCCATCAGGGGTTTTGATACCTTCCTCGGGAATAAAAAAGTTTTGTGGCGTATTGCCCATCTGGCCGGAATATAAGGCGAGGGACATCACCAGGTTCTTAATACCCGTTTCCAGATCCTCAAAGGAATCGATTATTACTGAATTAACACTTTGTTTTTCAGTAAATACCGTTTTGTTTTTGAGGTTTTTTAAATAATCGGTGAATGAACAATTTCCTTTAAAATCGATCAATTTGATATGTGGGTGTTCGACAAGTGATTTTATATAGTCTTCATCTTCACTATCGACCGCCAATTGGCAAACATTCGGATCAAATCCATTTTCACTGAATACTTTCTGAATCTCAGCTACTGCAATGGCTATGGGTAATATAGAAGAAGAATGAGGTTTCACAATAACTGGATTGCCTGTGATCAGGCTTGCAAAAATGCTTGGGACGGTGTCCCTGGATGGGAAATTAGGACATCCCAAGATAAGGCTAATGCCTTTAGGAACTGCGATCCATGACTTTCCCAGTTTTATGCCAAATTCGTCCTGTACTATCTTTCCAAATCGGGTGACAGGATATCTTTTCAGGGCGTCAAATCCCGAAGCTACGGCATTTAGGGCCCTCTGAGCTGAATGAGGTCCTGACACTTGAAATGCCATGACATATCCCATCCCGGTCGTATGCATAGTTGCAAAGGCAATTTCAAAAAATCGCTTTTTAATTCTCTCCAGGGATTCAATTAAAAGCCCGGCCCGGTCTTCAATAGAAACCTTTCGCCATTTATGGTATTCATTTTTTGCCCTTTCTATAAGCGTATTTATATCGAAAGTAGGGTATTGGATATTTAAAGGCTGCAGTAGAAAAGGTGATTGCTCATTTCCTTCCCAGCTTTCAGGCATGGCTTGCCTGAGCTCTTCAAATTTGTTGTTTATATGGTTTTTAAAATTCTGATATCCCTCTGATATTGAATTTTCACCATATATCTTATCCGTTGGTAATTCCGGATATTTATTAAAAAAATACCCTTTCTGAATTGATTTTACGGTATCATTTATAGTGCTTTTATATTTTTCAAATAAAAACATGTTAAAAAATTCGTAAAACTTATACGTAATTTAGGAAAAAGTCTAAAAACATAGGCCTAACAGCCCAGTTAATTTAATACTTTAATATATTTAACGAAAAGGTGCTTATTGTGTTATTTATATGGATAAAATATTTAAAATTAAATGAAAATAATCACAGCTACTATATTGACCATTGGCGAAGAAATATTGTATGGTCATATATTGGATACAAATGCGAACTTCATAAGTAATGCTTTTTCAGAAATTGGGATCAAGGTTGTCATGCATCTCTCGGTAGGGGACATTTTTAATGATATTCTGGATGCATTAAAAATTGCTGAGGCCAGGTCTGATGTGGTTTTAATTACCGGCGGACTCGGTCCAACCAATGATGACATAACCAAAAAATGTCTGTCAAATTATTTTAACTCTGAAATTAGGTTAAACCAGAAGGTATTTGAAGACTTATCAGAGTATTTCAAAAAGAGAGGTTTCCCTTTTACTGAAAGCAATCAGAAACAAGCTTACTTGCCTGAAAACGCCCTTGTAGTCCGTAATGAAATGGGCACTGCCCCAGGTATGTGGTTTGAAAAAGATAATACAATCTTTGTGTCGATGCCTGGAGTGCCGCATGAAATGAAATACCTTGTGGAAAAGAAAATTATTCCAAAGTTAATGGAAGTGTTTCAGTCAAATATCATCTATCATAAACTCATCATGACAGCCGGAATTGGTGAATCCTGGCTTGCTGAGAAAATTGAGAAATGGGAAAGTTCCTTGCCTGAAAATATATCACTTGCCTATCTTCCATCCTATGGGCAAGTTAAATTACGGTTGACAGCCAGAGGACAAGACAAACAATTTCTGATTGAAGAAGTAAAATCCTACACCAATTCATTGCAAAAGTTTATAGGTCAATATATATACGGGGAAGATGGTGAAACAATTCAGGAAGCAATTGGCAAAAAATTGACCTTGAACAAACAGACTTTATCAACTGCAGAAAGTTGCACAGGGGGATATATATCTCATTTAATTACCAATGTTCCCGGATCATCAGTCTATTATAAAGGGGCAGTAATTGCTTACAGCAATGATATTAAAGAGTCCATAATAGATGTTAGATCTGAAACACTTCAGAATTTTGGTGCGGTAAGTGAAGAAACTGTAAAAGAGATGGCTGATGGGATCAGGAAGAAGTTCAAAACCGATTATGCGGTAGCGACCAGTGGAATTGCCGGGCCAGGGGGAGGGACTGCCGATAAACCTGTTGGTACAGTTTGGATTGCCATAGCCGGCCCTGATGGCACAATGCTTACTAAAAAACTCACCATATTGAAGGACAGGTTAAGCAATATTAAATATTCCTCAGTAACGGCACTGGTGTTGTTATGGCAAAGAATATCTGAAAAAAATTGAACTGAAGACTTAAAATGTTAATTTTGTTTATACCCGTCATCAAAAGAATTGATTATGGCAATTGTTGAAATGGTTATGCCTAAAATGGGCGAAAGTATAATGGAAGCCACCATATTGGAGTGGCTTAAAAGTGAAGGAGATCAGATAGAAGCAGATGAATCGATCTTGGAAGTTGCCACTGATAAAGTAGACACCGAAGTTCCCTGTACACATGGTGGAATCTTAAAGGAAATTCTGGTAAAAAAAGGAGAAATTGTTCCGGTGGGATCAACTATTGCCATAATTGAAACGGTAGAAGATATCAAGCACCCCCTCGGGCTTGATGATCTGCCTGATGATTATGAGCATCCGGAAGAAATTGGTGTTTCTGAAGTTTCTGGTGTGTCATCTGGTGGTAGAGGTAACGGGATCAACCAGTTAACTAAACCTGAATCAAATCGATTTTACTCACCTCTTGTTAAGAGTATTGCCCGACAGGAAGGGATAAGTCTCCATGAACTGGACGTGATCGTTGGATCAGGGAAAAAGGACCGTTTAACGAAGAAAGACATCCTGGCATATATAGCAAAGAAGAAATCACAGGAGGCTGCTAAGATCCAGGAAGTTATCTCAATAGCTGAAAGGCCTTTGCCCGCTGAATATGATGAGTTTGAGGATGCCAACTTTGCAGCAGGCGAGGATGAAATTATTGAAATGGACAGGATGCGTGCTATGATTGCGGAGAGAATGGTTGAATCCAAGAGGATTTCCCCGCATGTAACTTCATACGTTGAAGCAGATGTGACAAATGTAGTTATGTGGCGGGAAAAAGTAAAACGAGATTATGAGGAGAAATTTGGACAGAGATTAACATATACTCCATTGTTTTTGGAAGCAGTAATTCAGTCAATAAAGGACTTCCCTATGATCAATGTGTCAGTTGATGGAAATCGTATCATCAGGCATAATAAGATCAATATTGGAATTGCTGTTGCATTACCAAACTTTAATCTTATTGTTCCGGTTATCAAAAATGCAAATCAGTACAGCTTAAATGGACTGGTTGCAAAAGTAAACGATCTTGTTATCAGGGCAAGAAATAATCAGCTTAAACCAGACGATTTGAGTGATGGAACCTATACCGTCACAAATGTGGGATCTTTCGGTAACGTTATGGGAACCCCCATCATTATGCAGCCCCAAGCCGCTATTCTTGCGATCGGGGCAATAACAAAAAAGCCCGCGGTTATTGAAACCTCAACAGGCGATATGATCGCAATCCGTCATAAAATGTTTCTTTCTCATTCCTACGACCATAGGGTTATCGATGGAGCACTCGGAGGATCTTTTATTCGAAAAGTGGCGGATTATCTGGAACAATTTAATATTCAACGGGAGATATAATTCCCGTCAATATCTGTTCAGAACCACTTCAGAATAAATCAAATCATAAACATCAGGCTAACTCCGGATGATTTTTCAGGGTTTGCCGCACGAAATGACTTATAGCGATCCTGGAATCTACAGCCTCCGTGATATAAACTTCTTTTTGGGCTTTTACCAGTTCTTCGAACATAAGTTTCCCGAAACCATTGGATATTACTATCTGGCAATCCCAGATGGCTGAAATTAAGGACAGTTCTTTTTCATTTGAATTTTCTTGATCTGTCTCCTCTTCAAGTCTCTCTATTGATTTTCTTGAAATATATATTTCAGCAATAATTTCCCCGTTCAAAATTTCATAAACATTAAAGCCATTAATACTTTGGATATTGGAAGATATCCGTCTTCCATCACGAGTCGGTATTGCAATTTTCATTTTTACTATTTTATAGGTTTTATAATCTTATACTAAACTTTTCTAATTCAATTTTATGTTCAATTATTTAGGTTCCGCTTTTTTTCCAGGTTTAATATCCTTACGGTTTCTTGTGCAATTACAAGCTCTTCATTTGTCGGAATTACCATAACCTTTACTTTGGAACCCTCTTTGCTTATTATACCTTGTTTCCCATGCACCATCTTATCATTTACTTTTTTGTCAATTTCAATGCCCAGAAATTCCATATTCTTACAGGCTTCGTATCTGGTAGTGATGTCATTTTCTCCTATTCCCCCTGTAAAAACAACGATATCCATGCCTTCCATAGCTGCACAATATGCCCCCAGGTATTTTTTAATCCTGTAGCTATACATTTTCAATGCAAGTTCTGATCTTTTATGACCTTCAGTTGCCGCTTTCTGCACTTCGCGCATGTCGGAGGAAATACCGGATATCCCCAGCATACCGCTGTGTTTATTGATCAGTGTATTGGCTTCCTGAACCCTTATCTCTTCCTTGTTCATAATAAAGGTAAGTACACCCAGATCCAGGTCCCCTGACCTTGTCCCCATGATCATGCCTTCCACAGGGGTAAGGCCCATGGAGGTATCAACCGATTTGCCATGTTTAATTGCAGTTATTGATGCGCCATTGCCAAGGTGACATGTAATAATCCTTTGCCTTTTAATATCCACATTGAGTATTTCACAGGCCTTATGTGATACATATTTATGACTTGTGCCGTGAAATCCATATCTCCTTAATCCATATTTTTTATACAGTGAATAGGGGATAGCATACATGTATGCATAGTCTGGCATGGTTTGATGAAATGCAGTATCAAAAACTGCAACCTGTGGGATATCTGGCAGAAGGTATTTTACAGCAAAGATCCCTTTCAGGTTTGGGGGATTATGTAGAGGTGCAAGTTCCGCAACTTCTTCAATCTTTTTGATCACATCATCATCTATAAGTACGCTTCCCTTGAAAGTTTCGCCACCATGGACAACCCTGTGGCCAATAGCGTTCACGTCATCAAGAGAACTTATGCTCCCATGTTTTTTGCTGATTAGAACACCAAATATATATTCGATCCCTGCCTGATGGTCAACAATCTCACCTTCCAACTTTACTTCATCGCCATCATTTCTATTATTAAGCAGGAAAGAACCCTGCATTCCTATCTTTTCAACCGATCCTTTGGCCAGCAGGATTTTCTTTTTAATCTCGAACAATTGGTATTTAATTGAGGAAGATCCAGAATTAAGTATTAAAACAATCATTATTTGTTATATTATTCATTAAAAAATCAGAACTCAGCATGATTCATGCCGTTCCGGTACGATCTTCTTCCCTTCCTCGTCATATCTATAAAAGCCTATCCCTGCTTCACGGCCTAAATGATTTGCACGGACCCGCTTTTTCAACATTGGGGAAGCTTTATATTTGATATCGCCAAATTCGCGATATAGATTATCCAGCCAGCGGATTACCATATCCAGGCCAATCTTGTCTGCCATTTCAAATGGTCCTAGTGGGAAGCCATAACCAATTTTCATAGTATCATCTATATCAATCATATCCGCCACACCCTCCATAAGTATTTCACAGGCCTCATTGATCATTGGAGCGATCAGCCTGGTGCTAATAATACCAGGTGATTCAATTACAGGGACGATGCGTTTTCCAAGTAGCCTCGTAAACTTGCATACCTTTTTATAAGCATCATCGGATGTATATAAACTTTTGGCCACTTCTACTAAAGGGATATCGCCTGCAGGGGATATAAAGTGAAGACTAACACAACGTTCGGGATTTTTTAATTCAGCAGCCAGCTCTGTAATTACAAGCGTCGTTGAATTAGTAGCAATAATCGCTTTAGGATCAACGACTTTTTCAATATTCTTGAATATCTCCTTACGCGTTTCAACACTTTGTTCACGGGTTTTGGATTTGATCGATTCAATAACCACCTCACAACCTCTCAGATCTTCATATTCAAGCGTACCACGTATCCTTGACATTATGGCTCGTTTGTCACTATCGGTCATGCCCCAGCGTTTGATCATATGCCTGAGGTCACGCTTAATTCCCTTAATAGCTTCGTTTATC
The DNA here is from genome assembly GCA_963820995.1 of uncultured Cytophagales bacterium. GTDB lineage: Bacteria > Bacteroidota > Bacteroidia > Cytophagales > Cyclobacteriaceae > JAGTVG01. The sequence goes on from CAWGCL010000004.1 coordinate 998,932, forward strand.
TTGGTATTGGATAGTTCAAGAAAAATAACATCTATACCATAGCTGCTGACCATCCTGGCTATTTCCTGTCCCAGAATACCACAGCCTACAATCCCTACTTTAGTGAAAGTATCAGATTCGCGTTTTTCATCCCCGGAACTCTTTAATGCATATCCTTCTATCGGTTCAACCTGTTCCATTGTATTCAGTTTTAATTATTTCTTTAATCCAGCGGCCTGGTTTGCTGTAATAGCTATCATGTTAATAATGTCTGAGACCGAACAACCCCTGGAGAGGTCATTGATTGGGGCAGCCATGCCTTGCAGGATGGGCCCAATCGCTTCAGCATTAGCTAGCCGTTGGACCAGCTTATAGGCGATATTACCCGAGTTCAAGTCAGGGAAAACCAGAACATTTGCTTTGCCGCCTATAGGGCTTCCCGGTGCCTTTTTCATCCCAATGGATTCAACAATGGCCGCATCTGCCTGTAATTCCCCGTCGATCTGCAGCTCAGGAGCCATTGATTTTGCTATTTGCGTGGCATTTGATACCAGGTCAACCATTTCGTGCCTCGCGCTTCCCTTGGTAGAAAAACTTAATAAAGCTACTCTTGGTTCAAGGCCGGCTATATCTTTTGCAGTTTTGGCAGTTGCTACTGCTATTTCAGCCAATTGATTTTCATCAGGATTAGGGTGAACAGCGCAATCTGCAAATATCATAATACCATCATCACCATATTTTTTTTCCGGTAAAATCATAATAAATGCACCACTCACTACTGAAATGCCAGGAAGTGTTTTGACAAATTGAAATGCCGGTCTCAATACATCACCTGTAGCGTTCATCGCCCCGGCAACTTCACCATCAGCATCTCCATTTTTAATCATGAGCGTTGAAAGATAAAGTGGATTTTCTATCAGCCTGGAAGCTTCATCATGGGTTAATCCTTTATGTTTCCGGATTTCAACCATCAAGTCAATGTATAGTTCCTTCTTATCATGTTGTTCAGGATCTACAAAAGTGGCCTTATCCAGAAAAACAAGATCTAATTCTGAAGCTTTAGATAAAACCTTATCTTTTTTGCCAAGTAATATGATTTGTGCTAAATCTTCTTTTAAGGCAGAATCGGCTGCTTGCATGGTCCGTTCTTCAAAGCTTTCAGGCAAGATTATTCGTTTCTGGTATGATCTGGCATTTGCACGTATTTTCTCAAGCAAAGTCATAATAATTTCGAATTCATTCTAATAAAAAATCCAGATTTGTAAACTAAAAACGAAAAAATAGTTTCTTGTTAAGATACGAAAAAATACGCAATTCTGCCTCCTAATAAAGGCTAACTTTTAAAGATTTATAGCTAAACGGCCTTATTTGAGGAAGAACTGCTCACATAGGTTGCAATAGAGTTTTTTTTTTAATAAACTTATGAAATAAGTAATTGCTTGTGAAACTGGATGAACAACTATTTTTAGCTTATAGATCCTATGGTCAGGCCTTTCGCACACTGGATAAACAACGACTTTGGTCTATACTTATTCTTCCCTCCATTCTAAGTCTGCTAATTGCCACAGGTGTGGGTGTATTGGCCTGGACTACTTCTGATGACATCTTATTGTTTGTGAATGGAAAATATCATCTCAAGGAATATGATTCGACTGCGGGTAATATTTTCAGGATTGTCACTACCCTCATTATTAGGGGTTTAACCTTATTTTTATATTTGAAATTGTATCGTTACCTTATACTGATTTTGCTTTCACCGGTTTTTGTAAATATTTCCAATGTTCTTCACAGGTCTTTGGTTGGCGAAGAGCATAAAATGAATATATGGTCATACTGCTTTTGTTCTTTCCGGGGGATTAAGTTTGCCTTGCGCAATTTTAGCCTGGAAATACTCGTCACAGTCTTGCTAACTCTTTTAGCAGCTATCATATTCTGGATATTTCCCTTGATCCCCATATTAATATTTATTGCAGAGAGTTACTTCTTTACAATAGTTTTAATGGATTACGCCTTCGAAATGGGTGGGCTTTCTATGAAGGACAGCATTGAAAAGAGCCGGAGTTTGCCTGGAATACCCATTGGGATTGGATTGATATTCAATTTTATTTTACTGGTGCCTGTTATTGGAGTTATATTTGGACCGGTCTTGGCCCTGATCGCAGCACAGGAATCTGTTAATTCCCTAAATCAATAAAATGTAATGCCCATTTCCTCAATAAATCCCTATAACTCTGATGTGCTTAAGGAGTTTAGAGAATACGATGACCGTAATGTTGACAATGCCCTGAGATTTGCGGAAAAGACTTATAAAGATTGGTCGAAAACATCTTTTACATTGAGGCGTGATTTGATGATTAATTGCGCAAATGTACTCGAACAAAAGATTGATGAGTTGTCTGAGATCATAACACTTGAGATGGGCAAGATCATTTCTGAGTCCAGGGCAGAAATAAAGAAGTGTGCCTGGGTATGTCGTTATTATGCGGATCATGCCGAATCATTTCTGAAAAACGAGAAACTGGATGTTGAGGAAGCGGACAGTTATCTTGTTTACGACCCGCTTGGAATTGTATTGGCTATTATGCCCTGGAATTTTCCTTTCTGGCAGGTTTTCAGGTTTGCGGCCCCGGGTCTTATGTCTGGGAATGTTGGCGTTTTAAAACATGCTTCTAATGTTCCACAATGCGCCCTGGCGATTGAGGACGTCTTTAAAGAAGCAGGTTTCCCTGAAGGCGCTTTTCAAACCCTTTTGATAGGTTCGGATAAAGTAGTTAAAGTTATTGACGATGCAAGAGTTAAAGCGGTTACTTTGACAGGTAGTGATATTGCAGGAAGAAAGGTAGCTGAACGTGCTGGTAAGAACCTGAAAAAGCTGGTTTTAGAATTGGGGGGAAGTGATCCTTTTATTGTGCTGAAGGAGGCAGATATAAAAACAGCGGCAGAAACTGCTGTAAAAGCCCGGATGATAAACTGCGGTCAAAGTTGTATTGCTGCCAAGCGGTTTATAATTGAAGAACCAATATTCAATCAATTTATTGATCTTTTTAGCAAAACTTTTAATGACTTGAGAGGGGGAAATCCTTTTTCAGAAGAGGTAGACTACGGGCCAATGGCCAGGGAAGACCTGGTAGCGGAGATCAGCCACCAGGTGGAAACATCTGTAAATTTAGGTGCAAAGGTCTTAACAGGGGGTGAAAGGCCAGCCAACAGGGGCAGCTTTTATCGGCCCACGATCCTTACTCATGTAAAACCAGGAATGCCGGGCTTTGATGAAGAACTATTCGGACCTGTGGCATCGGTTATTTCAGCCAGGAATGCAAATGAGGCTGTTAAGATAGCAAATCAATCGAAATTTGGTTTGGGTGCTTCCCTGTGGACACAGGATCGGGACCACGCCTGGCAATTGGCAAGGGAAATAGAAACAGGGGCGGTTTTTGTTAATGCCATGGTGGCCTCTCATCCAAAAGTTCCGTTTGGGGGAATCAAGGATTCAGGGTATGGCCGTGAACTGTCCTATCTGGGGATACGAGAGTTTATGAATGCCAAGTCAGTCTGGATTTCTAAATAGACTAAATATATCCGGCAATTTTATAGGACAATAATCCTAAAAATTCATGGATTATCATGTGCCAGTCCCTGTAGGCTGAAGGATCCGGTATAAGAAGCATTTCCAGATTAAAAGTCCTGTCTTTGGTGTAAAAATCGGTACTAAATCCATCTACATCCATTCCCATTTTTCTGAAGCATTGAAGAGATCTTCTAAGATGGAATCCGGAGGTAATAACAAGGTATCTGCTGCCCGGGAATTCCTTATCTAAAATTTCCTTCGAATTCAATGCATTCTCATAGGTATTCCTCGCATTGTTCTCAAGAAGAATATCTTCAGGATCAACTCCGCATAAAATGAGGAAATCATACAGGTTATCGGCTTCCTTATACCTGGCATTGATCAGTTTGCTGGATCCCCCGGAAACCAGGATTTTTTTGATCTTGCCCAGCTTGTATAATTGGAAAGCATGTGTAATGCGGTCCGCGCCTTTTGAAAAGTACACCCTGTCCCTTGGTGTTTTTTCACTATTCGTTACACCGCCCATAACTATTCCTGCCTGGTATACACCTGTGATATTTTCATAGGGGGTAGGTGGGACCTCCCACATTAAAAGAACTTCATTCACTATAAATCTGTTTGAGAAAAAAAACAGATATGCCACTCCAAGGATAAGAAATTTCCTTTTTAATGACCTTTTTTTCAAGAATATAGCAAGAATAAACCATACACACATTTGAGTGAATGGTAAAAACAGAAAGGCAATCAACTTAGATAAATAAAAAAACATATGTGATCAGATAAATGGACAGGCCTTTTCGAAGTACAAGTGCAATATAAGTTTATTTACTTATAGGCTAGCGGACTGTCTTTTCAAATTGACCTTGCTAAAACTGTCGACTAATTTACGAAGAAGATCAAAATACAATGCTATAAACAGCAAGATTGTCATAAACCATATCATGCCAACATTAAACCATAATGTATCTCTTTGCTGACCTGCAAAATATTTTGTGGGGGAATAAAATATTGTTCTGAAGTCAAAGAAATGATTAGGTTCAGAAGGTTCATGGAATATTGGAAAGATCTTTTGAACCAGTCGGTCTTTATATTCTATGATCCGTACCACTTCATTGCTTTTCTTGACCATTTCCTCAATTCTTTTATTGTAGTGATCCCGCTTGAGCCTGTCATATATATCCCTTTTTCCAGGGGTGTTTGTAATGGTTTGAACAAGTGCATCCTTCTGGTCACTTTTTTCATTATACCGGCGTATATAGACACGTTTCAGGATCTTTAGGAAATCGTTAGTTTTTTTGTAAACCTCCTGGTTGAAATCATTGATGTTTAGTTTTGGATAAAGAGGCAATTGGTCCTGTCCGAATTCTTGCAATCTGACTCCAATTTCATTGCCCAATAGGGCAAATCCATTATTAACGTGCTCTAAGGTTTCAGCATTCGTAGTTTTATAATTTCTGTTACAATAATTCAGTTTTGTCATTAATGCCGGTACATAGTATAAATTATAGTATTCAGCATTACTTTTCTCTTTATCCAGGTCGAAAAATGATTTCTCAAATTTATTATCCTTGAACTGGGTCACCATAGCTGCCTCAAAAGCCCATCTTGAAGCCATAATTTCGCCAATCAGAGGGACTTTATCCTTGCTGGAAATGCCAGGGTTAAGTTCTTCAAATTTTACAACCACCCCAGAAAGCAATATTTGAGGGATTAACAGAATTGGGATTAAAATATAAATGGTAACAGCTGAATTGAAAGCGGCTGATATATTAAGACCAAGCACGTTTGCAAAGCAGGATGTGCTGAATAAAATAAACCAGAAAGATAGGTCCATGCCCCGAATTTCAAGAATATAATTACCAATCAGAACGTACGATAAAGTCTGAATGGCTGATAAGGAAAATAGTATAAGGAGCTTCGAGTCCAAATAACTGCCCCTGCTCAGATTCAGAAATGATTCACGTTGGAGTATCCTGCGGTCACTGATAATTTCTTCAGCACTTACAGTCAGGCCCATAAACAGGGCTACAATAATGCTCATGAAGATATACGCCGGGATATTAACATTGTCGCTGAAACTGTAAGCAGTATTGAAGCTTTCCCCTGTAAATGGGAAATATTTTACGATATACGCTAATAAAAAAGCGAGTAAAGGGGCTTCCAGCAGGTTTATGATGAGGTATTGTTTATTGACTATTTTAGACAGGAAATCCCTTGTGGCAAATATCCTGAATTGTTTTAGTCTGTTGGGGATCCTGATTGTGGATTTGAGTTGATGTGTATGTTCTGATGAATGTATTACCTCTGTTTTTTTCTGAAAGATATCATGCCATTGTGCCGGTGTTACTTTTCTTTCCTTAGTAAGCTTGCCAAATTCATTGACAACCTGGGTTTCTATGATGTTGAAGATCTGTTCTGGATTTACGTTACCGCAGGTCATACATGTTCCATTGTCACTATCAACCAGGTTAAACAGAGCTTTAAAATATACCACGGCTTCAACCGGATTTCCATAATAAATCTGGTATCCACCCTCATCCAAAATAATAAGTTTATCGAATAACTTGAAAATGTCAGAAGAAGGTTGATGTATTACCGCAAAGATCAGTTTACCTTTTAAGGATAGTTCCTTAAGCAGGTCTATTATATTCTCTGAATCTCTTGACGACAATCCGGATGTGGGTTCATCTACAAAGAGGACCGTAGGTTCCCGAAGTAGCTCAAGGCCGATATTAAGCCTTTTTCTTTGCCCGCCACTTATGGTTTTATCCAGTGGAGAACCTACTTTGAGATCTCTGGTCTCACTTAATCCGAGGTTCATAAGTGTTTTCTGAACGAGGGCGTTTAGTTCCCGGTCACTCAGGTCAGCGAAACACAGTTTAGCAGCATAAAACAAGTTTTGGTAAACAGTAAGAGCTTCAATTAAGAGGTCATCCTGAGGAACATATCCTATTACCCCTTCAATTTTTTTCTTCTCAAGGTGAATATTGGTGCCATTGATCAATACTTTCCCATTGTCGGGTTTATCATTTCCATTAAGAACGTTCAATAAAGTTGATTTTCCGGACCCGCTTGACCCCATTATACCAACCAGTGTCCCATTTTCTTCATTGATATTTACCCTGTTCAGACCAACTGTTCCCGACTTGAACCTGTATTCAATGTCTATTGCTGAAAAGGAGATCCGGGCTTCGTCTTCGGTTTTCGAAAAGCCACCTACGATATCACTATAATAAATAGGGCTGAATGTGGTCCCCCTGATTGTGCTTCCAGGAGGAAGAACCCTGATTTCTCCCTTTTTTAAGGGTATGTTATTTATGAAGATGACGGAAGAACCTACATATTTTATAAAAAATGCGCCTGAGTAATTCTTTAACTGCAGGATCGAAATAAATCCATCAATATTATTTACACGAATACAACGCGAATGACCTTTCAGATGTTCCTTGCTTGAGGCAATGATAAGTGATATATCATTTTCCAGATTATATGTATTCTCCGCCAGGGAAAATAGTTTAATTGAATCTATATCCTGTGGGTCAACCTTAATTTCTTTTGCGATCTGGGTTAGTAACGCCTCTTCTTTTTTTGATATCGTGCCATCGGCAATAGTTAGCATGATCAGGTCCAGAGATAAAACTATTTTCTGATGGTGGGTTAATTCAGCATTTATCTGTCGACATATTTTTTCGACTTCCTGTTTTTCATTTAACCTTTTCTCTTCAGGCGACATTTTGCCACTTTGCTGTTTGTAAACTTCTATAAGACTAATGAAAAGGTCATAATATCTCAGGGCGGTTTTCTCATTCAGCCGGTTCAAAAGGAAACTTTTTATGGTTTCCTTTTCATCATCAGACACACCATCTACTTTCGCCAGGATGGCAAACAATAATATAATAGCCTTTAGGAGTTGTTCACTCATAAACTAGTTGAACCTTTATAAGTTTATATAAAAAAAGTATTGAAAGAACTACCAATCAATACTTTAAAATATATATTTCTATTTTTTTAATATGTGACCGTACTTCTTATTTTCCTTACCTGGACTGTTATTCGCTCAAGTACTTTGTCAGATAAAACCACATTTCCCTTATTCTCATCAAGTAATTGATCAATATCCAATTCTTCGTAATTCGATTTCAATTCTTTCATGCTGTTGATCATGCCTTCAATCCAATCTCCTTTATTATCAACACTATTGAGTAAACTGATCATGTTGGCCAGGGCGGTTTCCTGTTCAAGTACTATTCGAATCAACGGTGTTAATATAAGGTTTCGATCATCGTCTGATAGCATATCTTTTGGATATGAATCGACAATCTGTGTTGCTATATATAACCCTTCGATGAAAGTGCCTCCTATTACCAGTGCCGCAATATTATTTCTCTCGTTTTCTTTCAGGTAAGAATCACTATTATTAATAGCATCATTAATAATGGCTGCAAGTGTGTCTTTATTCGCAAGGTTTGCTTCAAATTTCTCGATGATGGAAACATCAATTGTACTTTGAAGTCCCAATGCCTCTCCAATATTCAGACAGCCATCCATATAATTCAGGGCTTCCTGTACCTTTTCATAAGTAACCAGATATCCTATATCCGAAGCATAAACGCCAAGATTCATGGCGGCTACTTTGGTTGAAGAGGTATACTTTTCGTATTTGTCCAGGTCATTTACCAGTTGTGGAATAAACTCGGCACCAGTGGCTTGTATGATGAAGGGTATCTCAGAAGGAGAGGGGATCTCATAAATAATAGCCTCCACCTTTTCCTTTATTTCTGAAGCTGCCTCATCAAACTCATCAGAGGAAGTTTCTTGCTTTTTGTCTGTGCCGCAAGAATATGTCAATAGCATTAATATCAATAAAAATCCTGTTGAACAAAAATTCTTTATTAGTCTAGCGTTCATATTCATTTAATTTGTAATTGCAATGTGTGTAACTGAATTATCTCTTATTCATTTTAAAAATCCGGATCGAATATGCTTATTGTCCTGACTTCATTTTCATCGAGACCGAAGCAAATTCCATCGTCCCTGTAAGCATAGTATTGTATATTCCCACTCGAATATTGGAGCTGAGATCCTTCCTGGCCGTATAATTCCTTGACCTGGTTCAATGAATCCCAGAATTTCAAACCAACGGATGTTGTCAGGTCCTGACAGATAAATTGATTGAATTCAGGATAACTGCTTATGGTAAAGAAAACGACCAGGTCTTCCTTAAAATATACACTGGTAACAGGCAGGTCCATGATATACCTGAAATTGACGACATAATCAAAGTCGATGTTCAATTCTTTCAGAGGCTCACGAAGCATTTCGGGAGCGCTGTCCTTGGATAGCTTAGAGCCATCAAACCCGATTATCCAGATCACGTCCTCGTATGTGATGCCAAGTTTCAGATCCCCAAATCGTTCTTTAGGTATTATGTCTTGTGCTGATACATAACGGGCAGTAAAGAACAATACAATAAATACAATTATTCTCATAACTTAGTTATTTTAATAGCCAGTCTTATTTTGTAAAAAATTAAATCATACAATATGCCTTAAATACGCCTTTGTACTAAATTACAACGATTAAAATAGTATTTATTATTATATATTGAAGTAATTTTCTTTCAATAAAAGTCGAATATTTATGGTAAAGCATGTAGTAATGTGGAGATTACATCAAAATAATTCCGAAAACAGGTCGATGATCAAAGATCTATTGAACAAACTTTCATCGTTAATTCCGGAATTGAAATCACTTGAAGTTGGTGAAGATTTTAACCGTAGTACGGTTGCCTTTGACCTGGTATTGATCACAGGGCATGCTGATAAGGCTGGTCTTGAAAAATATCAGAAACATCCCGAACATGTTTCTGTTGCCAAACGTATAACTGAATTAGCAAAGGACAGAGTTGTTGTAGATTTCGAATATTGAAAATATGTTGAGTGAGGTTGAGTTTATGGATATCCCTTTATTTGAAAAAGTAAAGAAAGTTTACTTTGAAGGTGAATTTGTGGTGGCGATTAGGTACTATGAATATAAGATCAATCTGTATCTATATAACAATTTTTATGTGGAAGTTTTTTATAACCATAAAAAAGATATGATTGATAAAATTGAAGTTTTATCATATCAACCTTCAAGGATAAAATTTTATGCAGATCAAATAAAATTGCCTACTGACCTCAATCTATAGGTAAAGAGATACCCTGTAAGAAGATTTAGAATATTATTTTACGATTATTGCATATCTCAAAATAATATTTTTATTTGAACATCTATAATGCTAATTTTTGAAATATTATTAAATAAGGCATCATTTTGATTTAAATATTTCAATCCCTCTCTATTAATTGCATCTAAAATTAAAAATATTCAATTTATTTTGCTAAATAATATTAATTTAATAATTAATTAATATAAATATTGAAACATATTAAATTTTAGAGACGTATATTTGCAATATCATAATAAATTTTTTGCATTATGAGAAGAGTCAAAAACATAACAATGGCAGTACTGGTAATAGTTATTAGTGCTGGCTGGGCTACTGCCCAGGAGGTGTCAACTAGTGAAATGGAAGCGAGTATTAAAATACCTGAAAATGTGCAGGTAGTGTCCGAATTGGATTCACGCTATAAATTAGTTTATCCAATTAAGAAGACCGAGCAAGTCAGGATCAAGATATATGATAGTGAAAATCATTTGCTCCTGTCTGAAAAGGTAGAAAATCATGAAGGATTTATGAAATCATATGATTTCAGTAATTTGTCGGATGGTATTTATGCAATAAACATACAATCACCAAGTGGTATAATATCAAAAGAGGTATATCACAGGTATCAAAAGAACGATATTGATTTTTCTGTGGAAAGGGACAAAGATAATAAAGCATTCCGCCTTGTGGTAAAGGGAGTGAGGAAAGATCCAGTTTATGTGGATATCATGGACGAGGAGAGTGAAACGATATTTGAAGATACCATTGATGTAGGAAAAAGTTTTTCAAGGACTTATCGGTTTAAGGATAAAGTGCCTGGGAACATATTTTTCAGGGTATCATCAGCCGATCGCTCAGTTACCAAAGAAGTCAGGTAATTATAACATCTTATTATAAAAAGCTGGGTCAGGAACTCCTTCCCGGCTTTTTTTATTCTAACATATCAAGCGCAGTGTTTATTGTGTTTACATGGGCTTGAATAATTATACCAATGTCTTTTGAATAGCCGCCACCAAGGGTCAGGGCAGATGGCTTTTTTAACTGGCGAATGGTATTAAATACGATTTCATCCCGTTTTCTGCAGCCCTCCATCGATAATCCAAGTCGTCCGAGCTTGTCAGATTGCAAAACATCTACACCAGCCTGATAGAGTATGAAATCAGGATAGAATTGCTTTAATATGAGCTCAAGGGCATGTTCCAGGTTATAAAGATAATCCTTGTCGCTCATGCCATCTGGTAGTTCAAGGTCATAATTTGAAGGTATTTTCTTCGCTGGATAGTTTTTTGATCCATGCATGCTGAATGTATAGATATTATCATCTTCCCTGAGTATGCTGGCAGTCCCATTCCCCTGGTGGACGTCCAGGTCAACGATCAGTATTTTATAATTCTGTATGGTCTGGAGTAGATGCCTGGCCGCGATGGCAAGGTCATTAAATATACAGAATCCTTCTCCATGGTCTGAAAAAGCATGATGATAACCGCCCCCGATTGAAATGCCAAGCCCCACTTTCGCGGCTTTTTCAACACTTCTGACAGTACCGGCAACACTATTTATTGCCCTGCCTACTGAGCCTTCGTGCAAAGGGACACCCAAAGTTCGAATCTCACTTGGGGTAAGTGCGTATTGAATTACTTTATTATAATAATCGGAATCATGTGCAAGCAGAACTTCATTGTCCACCATTCCCGGATCATAGATCTGATCTTCCCCGATGATTCTATCAACAAGAAGTTTATCGACAATACGCTTATATTTCCCAATCGGGAAGCGATGGCCTTCGGGTAGTCTATAAATATATCGTTCAGAGAACGCGATTTCTACCATTATCAATCATTAAATTGTTCAATAAATGGGCCATGAATTGGAACTAGGTGTATTGATTCATGTAACTGTTCCCGCACCAGCCATACGTATACCATAGGAATTTGATGAATCCCAGATTATTTTCGCATTTCTATGTGCTAAATTCCTGAAATCTTCAGGAATAGTATTAGAATTTGAGATCACCATATAGTCGATATTCATACCCTTAAATTTCTTTTTGTCATTATCACCATTCAAAATAGCAATAGATTTTCCATTCCAGCAAATCAGTAAATGCCCATCCTTTTTAACTATTGGAAGCTTTCTTATAATCTCTGAATAATCTGATAATTCAGTTTTTCTTTTCTGTCTGCCGATGTGGTTTATTACATGATAATTGATTTTGTCGATATAATGTTTCGAAACATCTTTCAATATTGTAAAGCTCGTATTGCCATCAACAAGCTCTATGCATGAAATGTTCGGTAAATTATAGATAATTATCCCTTTTTCATTACGGGATAAGACTTTATCTTTTATGTCAAAACCTATAATACCGATAACACACCCCATAGACAGGAAGAGTAATTTCCAGTTTCGGATTCTTATCACTAAATAAGAATTCATAATTAAGACAGCCAGCATAATCCCCTGGAAGGCCTCGATTTGTATTGGTTTTATCAATCCGTAAGGCAAGGATTGTAAAGCTGAGATCAGTTTGAGGAAATAAGCCGTAATGAATTCAATGGCGGATGTAATTGGATGTGAAATATATGGGATAAAGGAGGCAGGTATCATTATAAAGCCTAAAATAGTAGCAATAAATACAAAAGGGATGGCAAATATGTTTCCAAGCAGGAAATAGGTTGGAAATTGCTTAAAATAATATAATGAAAATGCCAAGGTCCCCAGTTGTGCTGCCATTGAGACAGCCATTAGCTCCCATATCCAGTTGAAAAATTTAAACCTGAACTTAATCAGTTTATAAATTATTGGGTGAAATAATATAATCCCCAAAACTGCGGAATATGAAAGTTGAAATCCAACATCAAACAGTTTGAAAGGATCAATTAAAAGTAATATAAAGAAGGACGAAAAAACAGAATTCAGGACGTGGCTGTTCCGGTTCAGCATTTTCCCTATAATCATAAATACAAACATCAGAGTAGCCCGCATGACCGATGGCGATAATCCGGTAATGAAGGCAAAAATTATAAGAATAGATATCTTCAGGCAGTAACTGAGCGCTTTACTCCACTTCTTTCTCTGAAGGGGTTTCAACAAGAAGATCAGGAAGATATAGATGATACCAACATGTAATCCAGATATAGCCAGTACATGTATTATCCCGGTTTCAACAAACGAATTGTAATTATCTTCATTTAAATAGTCTCTTTGGCCTGTCATTAAAGCCAGCATTATTGCTTTGGTCTCTCTATCCGTAATAGATGAATCTATAATTCGGGATAAATGATCCCTGATCCTTAAGGAAAGACCTTTTATCGATAGTCTTCCGTTTTGCAGATCAGTCAATATATATCTTCCCGGTTTTATAAAATGCCGATGGGAAATCCTTTTATAATGCATATGTTTCTTGTAATCAAATTCATCCGGGTTTAAAGGAGGAGATATCTTTTGAGGTTCCCCCAAAACCAAAATAGATTGCCCATAAGTCAGAGCTTCAGCTTTGGGAAGGAACATCAATATTTTAGCTTCGGCATGTTTCCAAATCCCGTTGGACCGGATTCTTTTAACTTTGGATAGTACTTTACAAAATTTCCCGGAGGTATCAGGAGCATCGATGACCGTTGCTTCATAGTACTCAATATCATCATTGATCTGTAAAATATGGTTGGGACAATTTGAGATATCTCTGGAATGTATATATATGCACCCAAACAAAAAGATGCATATAAAAGCAGATATGCTTATAAGTACATTGAATTTCCGGAAGCTGTCTTTTGTAAAATGCTTCTGCGATAAATAAAAAATAACCAAACTGCTGATTAGAGGGCCCAGCAGTATTGAAGGAGGCAATTTGACATAGGTATTCAGTAAAATCCCGCCTGAAAATGATATAGCTATCCGTATAAAAGGGTACCGGATCCAGTATAGCATGATTGTATAAATTGGATCAGGAATTTACGAAATATTCTGATACAAATAAAGAGAAATGAATAGCGAATTTGAAAAGATCCGGACCGTTTAAATTGCTTGTTTAGTCCTTAATAAATTGTAATTCTTGTATTAACTATTGCCTGCAAAAAATGGCATAACTCCAGGTATTTATTTGGGTAATCGCATGGCATAATGCATCAGGCCGGCCTCATCGAACATATTCCCATATTTGACAAATCCATATTTTCGGTATAATGAGATCGCATCTAATTGTGCATGCAGATATATCTCCTTATTCTTTGCTTCCGGATCACGCTTAATGTCAGACAAAATTTTTTCGACCATAGCGGATCCGATTCCCCTGCCGCGGTATTCATCCAGAACTGCAAACCGTTCGAGTTTCACGCCTTCGTTTGTAATTCTCCATCTTGCCGCTCCGACCGGGTTATTGTTAAGAAAGGCCAGGTAATGGATTGCTTCCGTCTCAAACTCATCAACCTCCAATTCTGAAGGCACATTCTGGCCTATAACGAAAACTGCATGCCTGATTTCCTGGGCTTTTTTATGGTCTTTCTTATTGTTTATTTCTTTTACTGTGATCAAGCTTTATCCTTATTTTCCTTGTTATCAATAGCATTCTGATAAGCGTCGATGATGTCTTTGACAATTTTATGACGGATCACATCTTTCGAAGTGAAGTGAATGAAGGATATGCCCTTAATTTCCTTGAGGATCTTAACGGCTTCTTTGAGTCCAGAATTTGTATGAGGAGGAAGATCAATCTGAGAGAGATCGCCATTAATAATAACCTTGCTGTTGGGCCCCATCCTGGTCAGGAACATTTTAATTTGCATAGGGCTCGTATTCTGGGCTTCATCCAATAGGATGAATGCATCGTTCAACGTCCGGCCACGCATATAGGCAAGGGGTGCAATCTCAATAATCCTGTTTTCCTGGTAATATTTTAATTTCTCAAAAGGGATCATATCATCCAGGGCATCATATACAGGCCGAAGGTAGGGGTCGATCTTTTCTTTGAGGTCTCCGGGTAAAAAACCAAGGTTCTCACCCGCTTCAACTGCCGGCCTCGTGATGATGATCTTTTTCACCTCTTTGTTCTTCAGGGCCTTTACGGCCATTGCCACAGAAACATAAGTTTTTCCTGTACCTGATGGTCCCAGGGCAAATACCAGATCATTTTTGGCTACAGCTTCAACCAGCTTTTTCTGATTGGTCGTTTTAGGCTTAATAATAAAGCCCCTTGTGCCATAGATCAATACATTTTCATTAGCAAACAGATCATCCAGCGTATCCCGTTCGAGATATGATTTTACATTATCTTTTGTGACTTTTCCGAATTTGTGGTAATGGTTCAGAAGTGAATTTAAAATATCATTGATTCGGATTATTTCTTTTGACTGTCCTTTTATGCGGATCTCATTCCCCCTTGAAATAATTTTACTTGATGGAAAATGATTTGATAATTCTGAAATATTCTGATTTTCTACACCGAGAAAATCCAGCAATGAAATGTTTTCTAAGGTTATGATTTTTTCTACCAAAGGCTAAAACTTTATTTTCTAAATATAATATTACTTTTAATACTTACTTTTGTCTGAACAAAATTACATAATAATTTTTTGGCTTCTATGGCTCTCATCACATTTATGTCGGATTTCGGGGATAATGATCATTATGTCGCTGCCGTGAAAGCCAGAATTCTGGGGATCAATCCTGATTTGCAAATTGTAGATATAAGCCATTCCATTACCCCATTTGATATAAGCCATGGATCTTATGTGTTAGGATCTGTTTTTCGTGAATTTCCACCTGGAACAGTACACTTAGTAGCTGTAAATGCAGTTGACCGTGAATCTGATAATTATATAATAATAAACATAGAAGGGCATTATTTCATTGGTGTTGATAATGGATTATTCAGCCTGATCAGCGAGGATCATCCGGAAAAAATTGTTAAACTGAGTAATCAGGATATTGAATCTTCTGTTTTTCCATCCAGAGACATATTGGGCAAGGCTACTGCGATGCTTGCAGGAGGGGCGGCGATGGAGAATTTGGGTACTGTTGTCACCGACTTCAAACGAATGCTGGGTCGTCAGCTTAAAGCGACTAAGAAGCAAATCTCGGGCAATGTGATACGGATAGATCATTTTGGGAATGCAATTACTAATATAGATCAGGAGATCTTTAATATTTTACTTAAGCATAGAGGATTTGATATCAAATTCGGACGGGAAACAATAAGGACCATTCATTCAAGTTACGCCTCTGTTGAGCCTGGGGAGTGCTTTGTGGTATTTAACAGCAATGGATTTCTTGAAATCGGAATCAATAAAGGAAATGCTTCTGAATTAATGGGACTTGCATTTGATTCTCCGGTTATGATCAACTTCGATGAAGAATGATCAATTGTATGGGCTGGCATTGCCTTTAACTGTTCAGGTCAATCTTGTCCAATAACCAGGGGCATCGGTTAAAAATTTCAGAACCATTGGAATTTATTTAAACTTTAATGAAATTTGCGATCCGTATCGCAGGGATTTGTAGCTTTGAGATTGAGCTAAAACCTGCTTTATTGGATACTAAAGTGACCACATAGATTAGTCGCTTTTGTATTCCTTATAATTGCCGAAGTGGCGGAATTGGTAGACGCGCACGACTCAAAATCGTGTTCCTTCGGGAGTGTGGGTTCGATTCCCACCTTCGGTACTTTTTTATATTAATTGTGGGTAACAATCGTTACCCTGGAAATTAATCTGATCCATCTCATTGCATCAACACAAAAATCTGGATTTGCTCTTTTTATAGAATAAATATTCTATCTTAGCATTGTTTTAAAGGCTGATTATAATCTGGTGGATTTGTTAATTTTTCGATATAATGCAACCACTAAAGGACAGGGAAAAGCCAGGTTAATTAGCAGATATCGAAAAGGAAATGAGTTGGGAAAAAAACGACCTTCTATGTTCAAATTTAACGACCACACCCAAACCTGAAATTGGCACTGTTCTGGTTACCGGAGCCACCGGCTATATTGGAGGGAGGCTTGTGCCGGAACTTCTAGCAAGAGGGTATAAAGTCAGGGTTATGGCGAGGGTTGATACCGGCGAGTGTGAAGAACGGTGGCCGGAAGCTGAGACGGTGGTTGCTGATGCTCTAAAAAAGGAACAGCTTAAGAAAGCACTGACTGGTGTGCATACGGCCTATTATCTTATTCATCCTTCATTTATTGGGTATAAAAAATACAGGACCACTGATTTTAATGCCGCAAAGAATTTCCGTGAGGTCGCTGACGAGGCAGGTATCAAGAGAATTATTCTTTTAAGTACTATAATAGATTTAACTTCTTTGAATGACTCCATTCAATCAAAAATAAACCAGATCCCACTGGAATTTAAAAAGAGTACTATTCCTATAACACAGTTGCGTGTTGCAACTATCATTGGTTCGGGAAGTGCTTTTTATGAATTGTTGAATAATCTCATCAAGAAATCGCCGATAATACTTCTACCCAAGTGGTCCAAAAATAAAGTGCAACCGATAAGTCTGCGAAGTCTGATGCATGTGCTTGTAGGAGTACTTGAAACAGATGAGGCCATTGGAAACCAGTATGATGTGTGTGGTGACGAAGTGCTTACGTATGAGGAGATGTTTAAGGTTTTTTCTGAACTTCTGAATAAAAAAAAGTTATATCTAAGAACCTTTGTTTCCTATCCAAAATTTTACTCCTATTTTGCCAGTCTGGTAACACCCTTGCCCGAATCAATCATTCGTTCAATGATCATCAGGGGACGTTTTGAAATGGTGTGTCAAAATAAGCCCGATCATATCAAATCATTTTATACGCCGCTTAAGTTCAGAGACTCAATTTTAAGGGCGATGTCGAAAGAAGAGCATGATGAGGTCGTTACGAGGTGGTCTGATGAGTATCCCCGTGAACATGAATTGGCTGTAAAATTAAGTGATCTGAAAACAAAACCTAAATTTGTAAGCTCCTATTCCAGGTTGACCGACAGATCGGAAGAAGAATTGTATAGATCATTTTGCAAAATCGGTGGAGAAGAAGGATGGCTTCGAAACAACTGGATGTGGAAAATAAGGGGATTAATGGACCGATTACTTTTAGGCGTGGGTATCTCGAGGGGAAGGAGAAGCGCCACAACACTACGATTGAACGATGTGATCGATTTCTGGCGGGTAGAGGAAATTGATGAAAACAGTAAATTGTTGTTACGCGCTGAGATGAAATTGCCGGGAATGGCCTGGCTGGAATTTATGGTGAAAGAGGAAAGCGGAAAGCGAAAACTGACCACGACCGCTTATTATCAAGCGAAAGGAATATGGGGTAATTTATATTGGTATACTTTTCTTCCATTCCATCATATCATTTTTACCAATCTTCTGAAACAGATTGAAATCAATAGCATGCAGGAGCAGGTGTCATCATAACCCGAAATCGTTCGTCATCAGCTAAATACATGAAAAATCCCTGTTAAGTCAAATTATAGAATAATTCTGACCGTTCATATTCCAGGTTTTTAATATTTTAATCCAATTCTATCAGATGGTAACAAATTTATTGGTTTCTCTAAGCCTCGAAGACATTCTTTCCAGGAGTCTGAAGGCAATAGAAGGATCTTTCTGTATGGTTTTATAGAAATTCTTTTTATCAAGAGTCAATATATTCGCCTCCCCAATAGCACGAACGGTACATGATCTGACATCCTTCTCGAACAGGGCCATTTCACCAAAAAATTCCTTTTCACCCAATTCGGCCACTTTAACATCCTTTCCCTTGTTTTCATTTATGACCTCGACTTTTCCTTTTTGGATCACATACACACAATCACCAACTGTGCCTTGTTTAATAATTATTTCGCCGTCTTTGTAATGCCGGCCCAGGGTATTATTTCTCATTTTATTTAATTTTTCCGTTCGACGATCTCTTTAGGGTATTCAATATAAGGCTAGAACCAACCAGAGGATTTAAACCTCTTTTAAGTATATCGGTATAAGGGGCGCTTCCAGTGAATGTATCCCAGAGAATGGAACTCATCCGACGTTTTTCACTGCTTTTCTCCTGTTCCTTGACCACCATATTATACAGTCCCTTTTTCAATAGATTAGATTTCTGAATAATAGTAGTAAGTGCAAAAATTCCTTTACCAATATTGTTGTCAAGATTGAGTTCATCACAAACCTTTTGATAAAATTTCTTAAAATCTCTTTCCGAAATGCCATCGAAAATAGCTGTTTTAGCAGCTGCTTTGGCGGTAACATAGGCTGAACCAATTCCATTCTTATACAATTTGGATGAGGAGGCATCTCCAATCAGAATTACATTGTCAGCATAAGCTGATTTTCCAGCCTTTATATTGATTGTTGGGAAACAAAAGCAGGGAATTATTTTGTTAAGATCTACATCAGGAGGAAAGCATGCCTTCACTTCTTTTGTTTCAAGGAAGCCTTTTACGATCTCCCTGTTGATATTATTTCCGAGCAAGACAAGCGTTACATAATGCCCTTTTGGAATTAATGCCCCGAATTTGATGTTAGGTACATCAAGCAGGAAAACATGCATTGAGTTCCCAAAGTATTCGTCAATAACTTCCGGATCCAGGTAAAATTCGCAGATATGGGTTTTAGTGGTTTCGGGTGACATATAAGAGGGGCAAACCGATTTGAACAAAGCCAGGGTTTTCGGGTTCAGTCCTGCAGCACCTACGACCAGGTCATATTTCTTTTCCCCACTTTTCAGCGACTTTAACCTGATGCCATTTCCTTCCCGTTCCAGACCTGTTACTTTTTCAATTTTTATATTAGCTCCTTTTTTCTCGCATAGCTGCAAAAGGTAATTGTCAAAACTTTCCTGGTCATCTTCATGGGATCCTTTGGGCCCGAATCCGCGGTATACAGCTGCAATCCGTTGCTCCCGAAAGGGGGTTTCGATAACTGCCGTTCCGGATTCAAGGTGCAGGGTATAGGTTTCGATCCCCTTCCGTATCACATTGGGTGGCAGCACGATTCCTTCCGTTGATAACATCTGCACTAAAGATTCAGAAACGATACCGCCGCAGTGGTTACATCCGGATGGTCCGGCACATTGAAAGTCCTTGGCTTCGAAGATATCGATATTGATATCAATACCGATCCGTTGTGCAAAATCCAGGGCAAAATAAGTAAAAAAACTTCCTGCAGGACCTCCTCCTATGACGGCAACAGAAGAGTTGTCGTCCAATTCAAGGCCGTTCGGGATATTATGTTCCACATCACATGTTTAAAACCCAAAAAATAATCTTCCTACAGCAATCTAATGAATTTAACTTAATTTTTTAAAAAAGGAGAAAATATTTATTGACTTATATTTGATTTTTTGTTACATTCCGCACAATATTTCTTTAACTATTTTATGTAATAATTGGATTATTTAAAGAATATTATAATAGGAGAAAGTATAAGTAAATCAATGGTTTTATTCTAGCCTTTACCAGGCGCCTATAGAAAGATTATTTTAAACAGAAAAAGGCAGAAAATATACATTGACTATTCATTATATTTTTCATATATTTGAAGATTGTAGATTTTAAATTTATCAGTTTTTGATTGTATTTAACTAAGATGACTGCCCTGAAAATTACGAATTCATGTCATCAATTAACCAAGAGAAGGTTTTTAAACACCAAACACGACCCGTATGAAAAGATTTTACGAATTCACATTGAAACCATTGGCTATATCTAAAGGTCTAAGATCTTTCAGCCTTTTACTGCTATTTATTTTATTAGTTCCGCTAACATCCTTTAGTCAAAAACAGAAAGACATTGAAATCTATGTTGAGTGCATTTATTACATAGGAGATGATATGTATGAAGCCAGTTTTGGCTATAAAAATCCTAATAAAAAATCAGTGATCTTAGAAGATGGGGATAGTTATATTGTCTATAACAAGGGACAGGCGAAGAAGCTTGCTTCAGGAGCATTTCAACCGGGTACCCACGAAGGCGTTGAGAAACAAACATTTCGCAAAGATGATTATGTTCAATGGACCGTAATACTGCCCAATGGGAAAGAACATACCGCCCGTTCTGATATAAATTCTTCACACTGTTCAGATCCCAGCCTAATTCGTCCTTTATTTTTAGGTGAAAGGAATGAGGATATTATTGGTCAGGAATTGACCTATCTGTCTGAAACGTATGATTCGAATGATTCACCGGAAGAAGGTGACACTTTGGTATATCAGATAATAGGGGCTGAGGTTCTTATTGATATTATTCCGAGGCCCAATTCGAAGCAGGCTGTACTTGATTTATTATCTGGAACCTATACTATTTTTGAGGATGATATTCTTGATATAAGCGACAATGGATTTATTATCACTACTTTATTCCCCATTAATTTACTGCAGGAATTGAATACCCACACGACCATCATCGAATATGTCAGGAATTCTCTTCCCCCTTTCTCAAATGCTACTTCAACTCAGGGAGATATTATTCAGGGATCTTCTAATGCGCGTCTGGGTTATGGTGTATCCGGCCTGGGCGCCAGGGTCGGTATCTTTTCCGACAGTTTTGATGCATTAGAGGGTGCTGCAGGCAATGTAACTACTGAGGATTTGCCGGAGATTGTCTATTATGAAGACGATCCAAATGTGAATGGTGAGGGTAAATTGGTAGTTTATCAGGAGAATCCAAAAGGCAATGATGAAGGCCGGGCTATGGCCCAGCTTATTCATGATGTAGCACCAAATACGAGTATGGCATTCTGGCAATCTTTCTGGACAGAAGGGCATATGGCTAGGGGAATTCGTACGCTGTACAGTGAAGGATATAACATTCTCGTGAGTGATGTAACCTATCCCCAAACACCATGGTATAGGGATGGGTTGATAACCCAGGCGGTGAAATACGTCACAAGTCCCGAACGTGATGATCCTGCCCTCTACGTGGATGCTGCTGGTAATTTTGGAAAAAGGGGAATAGAAGTCCCTTTTATATCGAATAATAGGAATGAACTTCTATGGGATGGAAGCAATGATACTGATTTAGGAATCACTGTCAGTGGTTATACCTATATTGTTTTTCAATGGGATGATGACTGGTATTCAGATGAACCTTCAGAGCTTGGAACACCTTCCGGTGCCCTCTTTGATTTCGATGTTATCCTCCAGGACCTTGAGGGGAATCCTCTCTATGTTTTCGGCAGGAAAAATTCTGATCCTTATGAACTTGTAGCGTTTGAGGCTCTCAGCCCTACTGAAGTGACCCTATCGATTGTAAAAGTATCAGGCCCAAGAGATATACCGCAACCCAGAATTAAAGCTGTGGCTTTTGTAGCAGGGGATGATTTCTCCTGGGAATACGATAATTTAGGTAATGGAACAATAGTCGGTCCTGCGGCGAGTGAAAATGCACTGACCGTTGGCGCAGCACCTTTCTTCAATCCAGAGACAGTTGAGGAATTTTCCTCCCGTGGGGCACAAAATCCTGGGGAGTTGGGCTTTAATAAACCTGATATTACATCTATTGATGGAGGCAACGTACAAGTATCGGGCTCTGTTTTTATAGACTATGACCCTGATTATCCAAATGATCCGGAAACTCCTGAGGACCAAACGCCCAATTTCTTCGGTACTTCAGCCGCTGCACCTTTGGTGGCAGGTGTTGCCGCACTGGTTCGGGAAGTTGAACTGAGGGGGGCCAACATAGGTGATCTTAAATCAATGCTTACCAGGGCAGATCTCACGGATGAGAATTTCAGTGCCCAGCCCTGGGAGGGAGGAAATGGATTGATTCAGGCTGACAATATCATATCAACACTGCTTGAACTAAAACCGCAGTTTATCCCCGGTTCAGTGAAAATATATCCTCCGGAAGTTAGCAATGGAGTTATTACCATTAAGGTTGATATGGGTGCAAGTTTTGTTAACGAAAATGCCACTATTTATATTGAAGGCGAACCTGTTCCAACAAGTCAATCCTGTGTGGACGGAACATGTACACTAACTGCTACATTGACGACCGACCCAGGTCAACCTTTGGGGGATCCGGTAGTACAGATATACAACCCGCCTTCAGAAAGTGATGGGCGTTTGGGTAACTTCTCTGATGAATTCAGCCTCTTCGACAATCCAACGGTAATCATCAGTGCGGATATTAACCCCGCTGAAGATGCTGATAAACTTTTCGCACAGAAAAATCCTGCCGATTTTCAATACAAGTTATTGGATGGCACCATAGTGCGGGATGATGAAGGCAACTTTTCTTTCGGACTATTACGGGAGAGTTTAGCTGATTCAATACGACTTTTCCTGCCATCTAAAAATTTACTTGCATTTACCGCAGGTGCATCGGATAACCCGTTAGAAATTGAACCCGGCACGGAGGATCAAGCCTGGTTTTACGATGGAGTAAATGCTTACACCATCACCCCGTTTTTAGAAGATGATTTCTATGATGAAAATCAGACTGATGATGAGATCTTGTTTTATAGAAATAACTATAATTTCCAGTTTCAGAATGGGGATTTACTGGTATTGCCATTACCGACCACTGTCACAGCCACCCTGCTGAATGAGGAAGGAGTACAAATCAATGAACTGGTTTATGGGGATCCCTTTATAATCAACTATGACTATCAGTTTGGACTTACTACAGATCTTCTTATTGATGAAGGAGAATTGACCAGATTACTCAAGAGGGATCATCAGGGAACTGAGCAAGGCCCTATAGGTGTTCTCACCAATATCAAGCGTCTGGCGAATATCAAGCGTCTGGCTAACTTCAAACGACTCGTTAACATCAAACGGCTTGCCAATTCCGGAGGAGAAATTGATCCTGAACCTGATGTTTCCGGATATGTGAACACATTTTATGCCAGTCCCACTATATATAACAGTGCGAGCACTCAACCGGAAGCCGATGGCCCAATTTATAAAAACAGCATTATAGAGATAAAAGATGAGCTTCTGGATACTTACGTTAGCGATGATGAGCTAGAGGATCCCTCAGGAGAGTTCGAGTTGATCTTTGACGATTCAACCAATTCAAGCCTGGTCAATATTAAACGGTTGGCAAATGGTCAGGCACTCTATAATGGCACACCAGTGGCGAACATCAAGCGGCTGGCCAATATCAAGCGGCTGGCCAATATAAAACGTCTTGCCAACATTAAGCGGCTGGCCAATGGAGATCCTGATCCTGACCAGGATATCTTTAACGATCCTGCAGGCGTGGAGAACATCCTCATATTACATGAAGATGATCTGGCTGAAGATGCACCTGAAGATCCTAATGATCCCCCAGATCCAAATGATCCTGAATGGGAACCTGCATTAGGAATGTATCCGATTGATGTGGTATCGAATATAAATGTTAGTCCTTTTAGTCCGGATGGAACGACAAGGGCAAAAGAATTTGTATTGGCCAGGGCTCTTTTCTCTCCTGATCTTGAAGTGACCTATAATCCGTTCGAATTTATCATAAACCCTGCTGAATTGAAGTTAAGAGCGAATAGTTTAATAATCGACGAGGGCGATGATCCAACACCTTTATATTCCTATAATGAGGAAGAGTTCAATGCGGGACTTGTATATCAGGAAACACCGGAATATGTATTCCCACCTGATGGACCGGTTGTAACCTATACTTTGGAAAAGGATGGAACGACGATTGAGGAGATAACTGAGCCTGGTAGTTTGGAAATTATTCCAAGTCTGGATGATCCGGCGAATTACACAATTCAGGTGATATCAGGGGAAATATATGTTAATCCAACAGGAAGGAAACTCAGGGCATATACTGAGTGTGTTGAATTCAATGAAACTGCAGAATTTGCCGATTATGATTACTTTGCATATTTCTCCTATGAGAATCCTAATGATGTCGAAGTTCGGATACCTTATGGAGAAAATAATTATATAGAGGGATCCGGGAATTTTGATATCAGTGAAGTGGATACAATTTTCTTGCCCAGTGCAACCAGTACTCTGGAAGAGAGGCTTTTCCGGGTCCCATTTGATGGAGATCCGATAACCTGGTATCTGTCAAACTCTAATTCATTCAATACTTCGGCGACCACAAGTTCTTCCAATGTAGAAGAAGGGGGCTGTAATAGCCTGTTTAATGCCAGAATTGCAGACAGTACAACTGAAACTTCAGACATGGAATTGATTGAAGATGAATTAAAAGCTGGATCAGTTGTTGTCTATCCAAATCCGGCTACAGACAGGTTCCTTATTAGTATTGTGGGAGATCAGGATTCTAATGTGGATATTGCTTTATTTGATTCACAGGGGAAATATCATGAAGTAAATATATACTGGAATTCATCCCCAAATACGGTGGAATTAGATGTTGCCGAATTAAACTTGGGCATCTATATCCTTAAAGTTAATGTGGACGGTAAGGAAAATGTATTACGTTTTATAAAGGAATAGAATAAATATTTCAAAATAGTATAAAAAGGGGAAAGGAACATTTCCCCTTTTTATTTGTTCGTTTGTTATGATTATACATGTATTTTGTATGTTGTCATGTTTATTAAAATTTTGTACTTTTAAGGAATATCGAAAAACTCCCGGATGAAAATTTATACCTACTTGGCTATTATTTCTCTTAATCTTGCTGCTCTCATAAGTTTGGCGCAGGACCAGGAAATTGATAGTTTAAAGACAGTCATAGAAAATCTTAAGGAGGATTCGACAAAGGTCAATGCATTGAATGATCTGAGTTCACTTCTTTATACAACCCATCCGGACATGGCTATCATGAATGCAGTTGAAGCCATGGAATTGGGAACAAAAATCAAATATTACAAAGGTGTTGCGCTGGCTTTGAAATACATCGGTTTGGGGTACTACACAAAGGCTAATTATATAGAGACAATAGAATATTGGAAGCAATCCATGACGATTTATGACTCTATAAGGGATAAGTCCGGTGTTTCAAACCTGTTGAATAATCTTGGAACTGTATACTATGATCAGGGAGATGAAACCACTGGCGTAGAATACTATCTTGAGGCGGCTAGAACTGCAGAGGAAGCACAAGACAAATATAGAATGTCGAATGCGTACTTTAATATTGGCGCTGCATATGCATCAAATCCGGAAACCTACAATATGTCATTAGAATATTTTAGGCGCGCATATAATTTTAGCGAGGAATTTGAAGATTACTACGTGGTAGGATTAGCCACAGCAAACATTGGGGAATTATATTTTTTAGAGAACAAATATGATTCAGCCTTATTTTTTTATGAAAAATCTTTACAAGCCTATGAGATAAGTGATGCCTCCGGTGCACCCTATACACTCAATAATATAGGCAAATTATATGCAAAGATGAATGAATATCAATCGGCTATAAAATTTCACCAGGATGCTTTTGAAATGGCTTCGAAATACAAGGATAAAGCCCAGCAGGCTCAGTCCCTGAATGGAATTGGTGACGTATATCTTCAGGAAAAGAATTACGAAA
The DNA here is from genome assembly GCA_963820995.1 of uncultured Cytophagales bacterium. Lineage (GTDB taxonomy): Bacteria > Bacteroidota > Bacteroidia > Cytophagales > Cyclobacteriaceae > JAGTVG01. The sequence continues at coordinate 1,025,120 of CAWGCL010000004.1, forward strand.
GCGCTATTGAACCATTTCTTGAAGCTGAAAAACTGGCAAAGGAAATAGGTACACCTGATGAATTGCAAAGAGCTTACGAAGGAATAGCCATTGCTTACTCAGAATTAGGTCAATATACTAATGCTTTCAGATACCAGGCCCTTCTTACTGAAATAAATTATGAGTTGTATAACGCTGAAAATAATAAGAAAATTGAGCGTATGCAATTTACTTATGAAATTGAAAATAAGGAAAAAGAGATAAATCAGTTAACAACAGAAAAAGCATTACAGGAATCCGAGATGAGAAGGCAAAAGACTGCTAACCGGGCTTTTCTTGTTGGAATTGTACTGGTATTGATCATAGTAGCAATCTTGCTCTACAGCTATCGTGAGAAAGTGAAAACTTTCAAGATTCTTGATCGTCAGAAAATACAGATAGAGAATTTAATATTGAATATATTACCAAAAGAAGTTGCCAGGGAACTGCAGGCCGAAGGACAAGCTACTCCAAGATACTATGAGCATGTGTCGGTGCTTTTTACAGACTTCAAAGGCTTTAGTTCGATATCCCAGGGGATGACCCCAAATAAACTGGTGGAACACCTTAACGATTATTTCCATGCCTTCGATGATATTGTAGGCAGGTTCGGCCTTGAAAAAATTAAGACAATAGGTGATGCGTATATGTGCGCGGGCGGAATACCCCTACCAAATAAGACCCATCCACAAGATATTGTAAAGGCCGGACTGGCTATGCAGGACTTCATCAATAAAAGGAAACAGGAGTTAGCTGAGAATGGTGAAGCAGGTTGGGACCTGCGAGTCGGGATTCATACCGGTCCCATTGTTGCCGGTGTGGTCGGTAAAAGGAAATATGCCTATGATATCTGGGGAAATACCGTAAATATCGCCAGCAGGATGGAATCAAATGGGGAACCTGGGAAGGTAAACATTTCAGAAGCAACTTATAAGTTGGTTAAAGATCAATATAAATGTCACCACCGGGGTAAGATCTATGCCAAAAATGTAGGAGATATCGACATGTACTTCATCGAAGAAGAAATCCCTGTTGAAAAAGAATTCGAATCAGTACAGGCTTAATGTTTTTGGATATAAACATTGACCTGCCCGCTTAATTTCTTCTTTCAGATCTCATTGCTATTTTCGAATTCTATTAAATTTTCAATGCCTATTGGCCTTTGCAACCCTTATTGACTGTCACAAATCCTATTGACCTTACTAAACTTTAATGAATTACGCATTCTTTCCAAATTGCTCTCTGCTTCATTGACTCGCTGAATCCTGAAATTGATCCCCAACAATAAAAGCATTTATGTTGAATATCCTGCCCGGAAAGTGATTGGCGTAGAACAAAATTCTATTGGGCATTTGGTCCCGGATTAAGGCGATTTGTATCGGGAAATCTGAACTTTCCTTAGAAAATCACTTTTTCCTCAGAATTTCAAATGCTTCCGAAATTTCAATATCTACAAGGAATTTTCGGAAATGATGATCATTGTAACAAAATGACTTGATGTTTATCAGCCTTTCTTTCTTCTTTGAAATATATAATTCTACAAAAAAATCACCATTATAGGAATAAAACAGGTCAATGGTAAGATCCGGGTCGATTCTAACCGTAAATAATTGCTCGCAGGCATTCAGAACGAACTCACGCTGAACTGATGAAGGCAGTTTTTGAAAATCCTGATGTGTCATAACCGATTGATATACCTGCCAATATATATATTATTGTTATGAATCCAATAAAGCCGGGATCATATTATTGTAAATTAAATATTATCATGGAATTAAAATGCTCATAAGATTTATAATTCGAGTCAAGTGTTCAGTAATATTTCGATTCCATCATTTAATTCAAAGAAAGTATGACATCTACCAAAACATAAAAACTAAGAATCAGAATATTGGCAAAAAAGACCAATATATCTTATATTTCGACAAGGAGTTGTATTGATAAAAAATTTTAAGATGAATAAACTGTTTAACTTGTTTGTAGGATACCTGGTCACCCTCTTCGTAGGATGTATATTGCTTGTTTTAGTGGCCCTCACAGGTTCTGAATCACTGACCTATGGATTGGTTGGTATATTGGTTTTGATCACATTTGCATTTCTTTTCTCCACAAATATTTTTGCACAAGAGTGATTATATAAGAAAATTTTAATCCTATCAATATTCCCGCCGCCGAACCAACCTTTATTAATGGTTTCTGAGTAACGTTTTATTCAGCTATTATAATTAGCTTTGTTTTCTTTTTTTATGCGTTGGATGAGCAGTAAGGCATTTTTTTATTTCTGTATTCTATTCCTGAATTTAGGGATATTGGTACAGGGAGTGGGTCAGGACCTGGAACAAACTTTCGTTATATCTGATCAGCCATATTATCAAATAGGTTCCAATATCAACTACAACCTCTATTTATACAATCCAGAAGCAGGTAAGGATAAAGTACCCAGCCAGACAGCTTATGCGGAATTGCTGGATGAGAAAGGGAATGTCATATACAATCATAAACATGATGCCCGTAATGGTTCCAGTCCGGGCCAATTTGAAACCCATAACATCGAATCATCAGGATGGTATTGGATCAGGGGATTTACTTTTTATCAGATCGGTTTTTGTGATGAATTGATCCACTACCTGCCGGTTTATCTGGTTCACCCAAAAGATATCAAAGAAATTCAAACCAAACAAACTCAAAATCCGGGAATCCCTGACTTTTCAATCTTTATCGAAGGAGGTAAGATTCTGGAAGCCGTTGATAATACAATAGTTGTTCGTTCCAAATCCTTTGACGGAACCGGCAAACCTCTTAATGCCTGGATCATTGACAATCAAAGTGGAGATAGCCTTAAACATTTTTCTATCAAACCCGATGGCACAGGGAGTTGTGTTATTAAAGGATCTGCCATCAATATCTATTCATTACTGGTATCCGATGAGGAAAACCACAAAAAAGTATTCGAGTTCCCCGCTCCGAAAACGAAGAAATGTTATATCAGGATCTCTGATAATCCCGGTGCTTCCCAAATCCTACTCAGCCTTTATTTTGATGATTCCTATGATCAATATAAAAATGTTGATGTATTCGTTAAAGGGCGATTTACAGATCAACGAATGGATAGAATAAGGATCAGGAATAAGGTGGAAAACCTGACTCTTGAAAAAAATGACCTTTATCCTGGAGAAAATATAATTTATATACAATCCCAGGATCATGGATTATTAGGATATAAGACAGTTTTTATTGACAAGACGAAGGAAAATAGTCTCTTCATATTGAAAGACAAAATGTTATACGTTCCCCGTCAGCAGCTTATAGGTAAGGTGCGTGTGACAAATCCCATGGCTACTGAAATGCCATCAACATTATCCGTTCTTGTCCGGGACACAAAGCAGTTTCAGGATTTTGTAACCGGGTATACCCGGATCAATGATCAGGCACTGGCCTCTTATAGAAACTTATCCTATTATGTAGGGACTCCATCTACTGAAGGCCAGGAGCTAGGGCAAATATTACAGGAGAACTACATAATAAATGATTTAACGGGTGATCCAAAGCTGATTTATAATCAACCAATATATAAACCTGAACAGGAACTGGGATTAAAAGGTAAAGTGGTTGATAAACGAACTGAAGAGGCATTAAGCGTTCGAGCGCTTACTTTTACACAAACTGGTGAAAGGCCCGGGTATAGCTTTCAGTTTACTGACCAGGACGGAAGTTTTGAATTTGACGACATCTATTTTCATAACCGGAACAATGAATTGATACTTAATGTCGGGGAAGATGAGCGCATATTGCTTGATACCATCCACCTTAAACCTGCTTTTGATCCACCACCCATTATTGGCAATATCTGGTTTAATCCCACATTCCAAAATTTCGTACATGTCCGTCGTCTGGATCAAAGATTTTCAAAATTTTACACACACCTGATTGATTCAAGTCAATTCCTGGAAGAGGATTTCTACACCGACAATAAGATCTATGATAAACCGGATCTGTCATATGATCTCGATGATTATATTCAACTCAGTGACATGAGGGAAGTGATCATCGAGTTATTGCCAAATGTAAAGATCTTTAAGCTCAATGGAAAAACCCGCATCAGGATCTATCATTCAGCGAATGCGGATATCCAACCAGATCCTTTGTTCCTTGTGAATGGCAAGATCGTCAAGGATAACGATTTTATCCTGGGTATGGATATTACCCTTGTGAAAAACATTGATGTCCTGGTAAGAGAAGCCAAACTGAAATATTTTGGACCTGTGGCAAGTGGAGGTATCGTAGCAATATATACCAAAAAGCCTATTGATATACCCTATGGGACGAAGATAGATATGGCCGGTTTCCATCAACCCAGGGGAATTGTCCAAAATGGTATGCGGTCAGATCTTATTTCAAACACATTGCCAAATTTTGATCCGGTTGTATACTGGAATCCGGTTTTAAAATATGATCAAAATCCAGAAACAATGTTTGGATTTTATTTAAACGATCTGATGTCTGATATGGAGATAATCGTCGAGGGGATTAACAAATCCGGCGAAGTGTTTTATGACCGAAAGATAGTATTAATTGAAAAACCAGTAGTTAACTGAATTGAAAGATCAACGAAGTACATATCGCTACTTATTCAGTAACCTTATTGTAGCCGTAGTTCTGCTGTGTGCAGGGATTGGATCCCTTTTTGCTCAGGAAACTCAGCAAACTAACATCCGCCAGACAAACCTTATTCAATTTCTTAAAAATGCAGAGCAGGACCTGGAAGTAAAGTTTTATTATCGAACTGAATGGTTAGATACCATCAAAATTAATACCGTAAATAAGATAAACCACATCGATGACGTAGTAAGTTCACTTCAAAAGTATGGCCTTGAGCTAATTCCTTATTCTGAATGGCAATATATCCTTGCATGGCAGGAGAGAAGTCAGGTATTTAGTGAATATACTGAGGAGGGAAATTTCAGACGCGACGTTGTTGTTTCTGGCTATGTAAGGTCTTTAAATACAGATGAACCTCTTATTGGCAGTACCATATACGTTCATCAACTGGATACAGGAACAGCCTCGGACCTGCACGGCTATTATTCGATCGTTATTCCGACAGGCGTATATGCTCTGGAAGCTAATTCAGTTGGCCTGGAACCACAAATCCAGCAATTAAGCCTGAGCAGGGACACTACATTGAACTTTACACTTGCAGATAAGGTTATTACCCTAAGTGAGGTAGTCGTCAGTGAAGAAGCTATTGACCATAATGTTAGTGATGTATCACTTGGAAAAACCAAACTGGATATCATGACCATCAAAGGCATTCCGGCATTTATGGGTGAAGCGGATGTTATACGTACTTTATTGCTGTTACCTGGGGTGACTACCGTTGGAGAAGGCGCTTCCGGATTTAATGTAAGAGGGGGAAGTATAGACCAGAACCTGATCATGATTGATGAAACACCGATTTATAATATTTCTCACTTATTTGGGATATTTTCAGGATTTAACCAGGACCTGATACAGGATGTTACATTGTTGAAAGGAGGTATTCCAGCACAGTATGGAGGACGGCTTTCTTCAGTACTCGATGTAAAAACCAGGGAGCAGGTCCAGAATAAGTTTTCCGGGAAAGGCGGAATAGGTATGATTGCCAGTAGATTAACACTTGATATCCCTGTAATTAAAGATAAGCTTTCAGTTACTTTAGGAGGAAGGATATCCTATAGTGATTACCTCATGAGGCTGTTACCTGATGCGGAATTAAAAAACAGTTCGGCCTGGTTCTATGATGCTAATGTCAAACTGAATTATAATATCAATAAGAAGAATACAATGCATATTTCTTATTATTCAAGTAAAGATGAATTTGTATTGCCTTCTGATACAGCCTACAACTGGGGGACAAATAACCTGTCTGTTCGCTGGAATCACTTATTCGGTGAAAATCTTGTGGGCAGTCTGACGGGAGCATATAGCAAATATCAGTACGGAGTCGGCAATGAAGAAGAAAAATACGCTTTTGACTGGGATGCCGGTATCGATAATATAAGTGCAAAGGCAGATTTTTCCTGGGGTACCGGAGATAATAATAAGCTAAATTTTGGAGGTAGTTTTATCAGATATTCATTTCTGCATGGGGATCTTAGGCCTGGATCCCAATCATCGGTATTACCTATTTCTATCTCCGATGAATATGCAAATGAATTTGCAATTTATGCCGGGGATGAATGGGCCATTTCTGAAAAATATTCCCTTATGGCTGGCCTGAGGTATTCCTATTTCCAAAGTATTGGTCCATCAGATGTAAATATTTATGAAGAGGGACAGCCTATTTCAGAAGAATCACTTATCGACGTAAAAACATATGATAATGGCGAAGTGATCAATTCTTATGGGGGATTCGAGCCGCGCCTGAGCTTCAGGATGGGGCTTCCTTCAAACAGTTCTTTAAAATTCTCATATAACCGGATGTATCAATACATCCACCTGCTGTCAAATACTATGGCTGTTACACCAATTGATATTTGGAAGCCTAGCGGCTTGTATATCAGGCCCCAATACAGTAATCAATATTCCATCGGGTATTTTAAAAATTTCCTTGAAAATTCAATTGAAACTTCTGTAGAAATATTTTATAAGGATATTACAGATTTGCTGGAATATAAAGACGGAGCCAGGCTTGTTCTGAATAAATATATTGAAGAAGAATTAATCCATGGAGATGGACGGGCTTATGGGATCGAATTTTTTGTTAGAAAGAAATTGGGACAATTAACCGGCTGGGTAGCATATACTTATTCCAGAGCTGAAAGAAAGGTGATTGGGTTTAATGAGGAAGAAACAATTAATAATGGCGAATATTATCCCACATATTATGACCGGCCGCATGATTTATCTTTTACAGGACATTATCAGATCACTAGACGGTGGTCATTCTCCGCAAATTATATATTCATGACTGGAAGGCCTGCTACATTTCCGGAAAACAAGTACATAATAGACCGTTTTACAGTTGCAGGATATGGGGAAAGAAATAAGTATCGAATTCCTGACTATCACCGGCTGGACATTAGTTTCACACTTGCCGGGAATCTGAAAAGAAAGAAAAAGTGGGATGGCAGCTGGACATTCTCCGTATATAATCTATTTGCGCGGAAGAATGCATATTCAGTATATTTTAAAGCTGAAAACGGGGCTGTTCCCCAGGCCTATAAATTATCGGTTATCGGAACAGCTTTTCCATCAATCACCTATAATTTTAAGTTTTAATGAGGAAGGTGGAAATGATATGGCAAAAATTTTGGGTCCTTTCGGGAATTATATTCACGTTGGCTTGTGAAGTCCCCATATCCGTTGATTATGAAGTGCCTGAACCTCAAATCGTAGTTGATGGTTTGATTACGAATGAGCCGGGGCCCTATGAAGTAAAACTAACTTACAGTGGTGCATATACAGATGGAACAGAAGGCAATAACCCGCCCGTTTCCGGTGCATTACTAATTATCAGGGATGATACCGGAAGGGAAGAAGTCTTATTGGAAGGTAGGCCTGGGATATATAAAACCGATGAAGGATTTATTGGCGAAATTGGGAGGACATACACACTTTCCATAAATACAGCAGAAGGGAGAATGATAGAATCCCAACCGGAAGAAATGTTGCCTGTTCCTGAAATTGATTCTATCTACTATATCTTTAAACCCATATCTGATATTCAAAAGCAGGGGCATGAAGTTTACGTAGTAGTGGATGACCCGGTTGAAGAGAAAAATTATTATCGATGGAAATGGGATGGTTATTATACATTTTTCATGGTTAATGAATTTGAAACCAGAGTTTGTTTTAAACATGAATTTGATATCAACAGGATATCGGTAATTTCTGACAGGGATTTTAATGGCAACAAGATATATATGCCTGTATCTTTTGTTGAACATTTCAGCAATGATTTTTACCTCATCCACATACATCAATATTCTCTCACCCAGAGTGCTTATAAATTCTGGGATGCTTTGCATGAACAGAGCGCTAACGTGGGGAGTATTTTTGACCCGCAGCCTGCACGCATCAAAGGAAACCTGTTTTATATTGATGATACTGAGGCACCTGTCCATGGGTTTTTTGGTGCATCCGCACATCAATTGGGATATCAGTATATGAATTTTAACGCAGGTATACGACCGCAATACCCTCGCAGTTATGGATTCAAGCGCTGTGATCAGCATCTTAACTCCTTTAATTATGACATCAATGATCCCCGATGGCCTATTGGTTGGGGAGGGTGGTAGCATATTAATTATAAAAATAATTCTATAATTAAATCAAGATACAATGATCGTTGAGAAAATCCCTGAATGAATTAAAATTTTATTCGGCTATACCTGGAAATGGCTTTTTCGATTTCTGTCTCTACTAGTACCAATCCGCTAACTCCAATACATATCAACAGTTCATTGAGCGTAAGGGCTTGAGTAGAAAGGAATACCTGCAGGAAGGGTATATATAATGCCGCCAGCTGCATGAAGAAAGTGAGGACAATCATATATAACATCACCTTGTTGGTAAAAAGGCCTGTTTTAAAAACAGAATCCTTGAAAGACCGGGTAGCCAGAGCCTGCCACATCTGGGCAAATGCAATACCACTAAACATCATTGTTTGCCATTTGGGGTTCTGATCCGCCCAGGCAATAATGCCGATGGAGATAGATATCAACCCTATAATTGATCCGGTTCTCAGGATCTGTCCACCTACTCCATCGCTGAAAATATTGGACTTTGGTGACAGGGGTGCCCGTTTCATAGTCAGGGATTCAGCGGGTTCAACACCTAAACCCAAACCAAGCAATCCATCTGTTAAGAGATTAAGCCAGAGCAGTTGGAGAGGTACCAGAGGGATAGTGATTGGATCCAATCCAAGGCCTGCCATCAATATGGTGATTAAAGGAACAATGATCATAACCAATACTTTCCCAAGGTTTCCGGCTATTGAAAATTTTACAAACTTTCGAATGTTATCATAAATAACCCTGCCTTCTTCTACTGCAGCTACGATGGTTGCAAAATTATCATCCCTAAGAACCATATCAGAAGCCTCTTTTGATACATCTGTTCCAGTGATACCCATAGCAACTCCTATATCAGCCTGTTTCAGAGCAGGCGCATCATTTACTCCATCTCCAGTCATTGCAACGATATGTCCCTGTTGTTGTAAAGCCTGAACAATTCTAAGTTTATGTTCCGGAGAAACCCGGGCATAAACAGACACCTTGTCAACTACTTTACGCAATTCGTTATCGGAAAGTAATTCAAGTTCAGATCCTGTGACAACATAATTATCCTCAGAGATGCCAAGCTTTCTGGCAATGTAATCTGCAGTCAATGGATGATCGCCGGTAATCATTATTGGCCGGATCCCGGCAGTTTTACATTTAATTACGGCATGTTTTACTTCTTCACGTGGAGGATCAATCATGCCTAATAAGCCAAGGAGTACAATGTCTTTCTCTACCTTACTGTCTTCAGGAATTTCTTCAAAAGCCTTAAAGCCAACACCCAATACTCTTACGCCTTTTTCTGCAAGTTCCTTGTTGGTCTTAATAAGAGTATTTCTAATACTGTCATCCAAGTCTACAATTTCATTATTGAAAAGAACCTTGGATGAGATCCGGAGTAAGACGTCGAAGGCTCCTTTTGTAAATGATATAGCTGGCGATACAGCCTTTGAGTCAAGTCCTGCAAAGCTTAACAGATCAGAATTTTGGCCATTTATACGATGTATCGTAGTCATTCTCTTTCTGTCTGAATCAAAAGGGATCTCTTCAATTCTCGGGAAGGAAAACTCTAGATCATTCTTGTTAAGAGAAAATTTATCAGCAGCGATCACCAATGCTGATTCAGTAGGATCGCCTATGACCCTGTTTTCATTCTCTCCGTTACCATTCGAGATTGAGGAATCATTGCACAGGCTGGCAGCAATTAAAATTGGGGATAGTGATGGATCCGGATTATTGAATTTTATGTCATTCAGGTTTGAATCTGTTCCGTCCAGGTATATCGTATTCTGAGGTGTACCTATATAAGTTACCGTCATTTTATTCTGCGTGAGGGTGCCGGTCTTATCTGAACAGATATCAGTGACTGATCCTAATGTTTCAACCGCTGGCAATTTTCTGATTAGCGCATTCCTGGCGAGCATCCGCCTGGCCCCGATTGCCAGGGTTACGGTGACTACAGCTGGCAAGCCTTCCGGCACAACAGCAACAGCAACACTAATAGCTACTAAGAACATCTCGCTTATATCTTCTCCTCTTAAAAACCCAAACAGAGCGATGAGGAAAGCAATAATCCCACCGGCAATCGCCAGGATCTTTCCTACATTATCGAGTCTTTTCTGAAGGGGTGTCTGTTCTGATTTTACCCGCTGAAGCATGGATGCAATCGAGCCAAGTTCTGTAGACATCCCGGTACCTGTAACAATACCCGTCCCTCTTCCCTGTGTTACTATTGTTCCCAGGTAGACCATATTCTTCCTGTCTCCCAATGGGATATTCACTTCATCCAATTTATCAGGCCGCTTATCAACAGCCATGGATTCACCGGTAAGCGCTGATTCCTGAACCCTCAGATTGTGGGCCTCAATAATTCTGCAGTCTGAAGGAACTATGTTTCCATTTTCAATTAAAACAATATCTCCCGGGACCAGTTCGGATGATGATATCTCAATTATATTTCCATCCCGGAGAGCCCGGACCAGCGGTTTTGCAAGCTTTTTCAGGGCGGCCATAGCTTTCTCTGCCCTGTATTCCTGAATAAAACCAAGAATCGCAAATAAAATCACGATGGCCAGGATCGAAAATGCTTCAAGCCAATGCTGGAGAAATAAAGAAACAATGGCCGCAATGATCAGGATCAATACCATTGTTTCAGTGAACTGAGCATATAAAATCTTAAAAACGCTTCTTGTTTTTTGTTCTACAAGCTCATTTGGGCCAAATTCTTTGCGTTTGAGCTCTATTTCATCAGAGGATAGTCCAGACTCTGGAATAACATTAAATTCTTCCAGTATCTGGGATATTGATTTATTGTGCCAGTATAGTTTCTCCTTATTATTCGCTTGCATCAGACCTTCACTTATACATACTGAAAATCAGCTCAGGGTAAACGACATATTTTATATCATATCGAGGATTTTTACAGCCAGCCAGTGATAACTTATTGGTCGTCAATTTAGTATATCGAAAATTAGAATAAAAAATAATTAACTTTTTTCTCCGGATCATTTAAAAAACTTTTCGGGGAGCCACAATCTACAAAATGATATCTAAAACTTCATTGGAATTATTGCTGATACCCTTTTCTGGTATTTATCATAATCTATTTTTGATTTTACCAGTCTTTTTTCCATCATTGGTATGCTGATAAACTTGAATAAAATCATCATTGCGATAAATCCAATAGCCGTCCAGGCATTCTCCTTAAATTGATCTCCGATAGCAAAAAAGAACAATCCGAACCAGAACAGGATCTCGCCAAAATAATTTGGATGGCGTGATACTGCCCAAAGGCCTTTTTCCATATTGGTGCCTTTTACCTGGTTGGTGGATTTGAATTTTCTAAGTTGCTCATCAGCCAGATATTCAATTTCTACGGCCGATAGACAAATTATCAAACCTGCTATATCAAAAAATCCTATTGCTACAGTCATCTCAGATGCTACAAAAACTGGTAACATACCTAAGAATACGATTAATGTCGGGAATAAATGTATACCCAAAAAGCTGACCAGCCAGAATAGAGGACCGGAATCTTCAGCCAGTTTCTTATATCTCCAGTCTTCGTGTGTAAGATCCGGCCAGCTTCTTATCCAATTGATTGTTAAACGCAAACTCCAGATTGAGATGGTCACAAGAATTAAAATATGCCTGGTATGATTGCCATCCGGGAACATATATATCCAGTACAAGGCAATAGGCACAGGTATCAAACTCCAGTAAGGATCGTATAAGGAGGAATTTCCGGACATCAGGCTAAATAGAAATATGATAACCGTAGCGATAACATCCGCAATTAACATATTTAGAATTTCAGAAGATGTTTGAATATGATCCAGCGATAATTTCCCTGCATATATGGCTATGAAATAAGCAATTATTACATAAGCATAAGAAAAGACAGCGTTTTTTTTCATACTTGTTTGTATTCCATTAATTTTGAAAATGATGGGAATCTAAGATTTTAATTTCAAATCACGGATTTTTTAGTGCCCAAACCTACTATAAGCGGAAATTCCCAACAAATTTTTCTGACTTTATTATAAAGTTTAGGCTCAAATGAAGCGTCAAAGATAAATGAATATAGTAGATTAAAATAATTTTTATTGATTGTATGGCAAAATTTAAATTACCGCCAATATCACCTTTGATCGGAAGTACCCCAATTAGTTATATAAGAACTTTATGGGGAAGGAAAATAGAAGGCAGATATTTTCTAAAGACTTTTCTGACATCTATTATAGTAATTATTTCAGCTTTGTTTCAGTGGTATGAGAAAATATATTTCAATATAAAGTGCAAAAGATATAAGTTACAATCTGATCCGATTTTTATTATCGGGCACTGGCGTACGGGAACTACTTTTTTACATAATCTATTATCAAAGGATCCGCAAATGGGATATGTAACTACCTATCAGACAGTATTCCCCAACAACCTGAAAAGCAAATTTCTTTTCAAGACGATTATGCGGTCATTGATCCCGGAGAAAAGACCGGGAGATAATGTAAGATTAAATGTAGCTTTTCCCCAGGAGGAGGAATTTGCCTTGACCAATATCAATCCATTGAATTATTATCAGTTCATGTATTTTCCATCTGATTATGCTGAATATTATGACAAATATATCCGGATGAATGGCATGTCAGATCGGGTTTATTCCAGTTGGAAGAGGGATTACGTAAGGATGGTCAAGAAAGCCATGATCAATACCGGCGGAAACATCCCCTTGTTAAAAAATCCGTGCAACACAGGCCGGATAAAGGTAATGCTTGATATGTACCCCGCAGCAAAATTCATCTTTATACTACGTAATCCGATAATTGTTTTCCTGTCCTCTAAGAAGTTTTTCACTGAACTCCTGCCAACCTTATGGTTTCACACTGCCACCGAAGCAGAATTAGAGGAAATGATATTCAGCATATATGATCAGATGATCAATGATTATCTGAAAACTAAAGCACTTGTTCCAACTGAGAACCTGATTGAGATCAAATTCGAAGAGTATGAAAAAGAGCCATTGAATTTTCTGAAGAACCTCTATGATCAATTCAGGATCCCGAACTTTGAGAAAGTAAAGCCAGTGCTACAAACATATATTGAGAGTATGTCAGGATACAGGAAAAATACCTATGTGATTTCAAGAACTCTTCTGGATAAGATCATTGATCGCTGGGGCTTTTCGATGGAGCTCTGGGATTACAAAGTGCCTGAGAATATTGAGGTAAAAGAGGTGTTTTGAATTTAGCTGGTCAAAAATATCTATCCGAAAAAAAAGCAATAACCAAAAAAAATCCCGTCCGAAACATCATCTGTTAGCAAACGGGATAAAATCTTTAAAGGATATTTTTTTACAATGGCTCTGCCACTTGAGTAAATTCAATCTCAGCGCCAACTAATTGAACAATCGGGAAATCGACATCTTCAAATCCAGGTATTGCTCCCAATAAAGTATTAGGCATAGGAACGCCAGCGATGGTTCCATTAATTACAGCACCTGTCTTTGTTACATTTGTAACTGTAAGTACAAATCCCTGAGGCGGTACAACAGTAGAATTCAGAGTTAAGGTAAGTGTAGTTAAGTTGCTGTTCTCACTCCATGATCCTGCATCTACGCCATCTTTATCTGATTCACTACCTATGCAAACAAAATACAATTTACCATCTGTAGCCATATCAATTGCACTATTTAACGGATTATCGCATGGGCTGGCACCAAATATTCCTCCTGACATGATCGCTGTAACATCTGATCCGGATGGGATAATAACGCTATCTTCCATATCTACAATATCAGTTGTCGTCGTTGCGTCAGTCATCTTATAAACTCCTGCCAGAGTTTCTACCGGTGGATCGCCCTCATCATCATCATCACTACAACTTGTGAAAGTTACTAAACCCGCCATAGTCAAGCCAAACAACATATATGCTGTTATTCTCCAAATTAATCTTCTTTTTTCCATAACTTTTGTTTTAAATTAGTGGTTTGTGAAAAGCAAAAATGTCTGTTTTTAGCAAAAAAGAATAATATTTTCTAAAAAAATTATATTAATTTGCGTTCTATTCAGCTTAAGGTGGTAAATATTCTTATGCTTCCTCAAGCCATAAAAAAGATTTTTATGCGAAAATATATATATCTGACCTTATCTGCATTCCTCTTCAGCATTGGGTCATACGCTCAGGAAAGCATCATTTCAGGAAGTGTGAAGAATGAAGAGACAGGTGAAGCAATAGTAGGTGTTAATGTCATGTTGAAAGACTTGTATGTAGGCACCATTACTGATTTGCAGGGTAATTTCTCATTTAAAACCAAAATTTCTCCCCCTTATCAGATTATTTTTTCCTGTGTCGGTTTTGAATCCAGGGAATTTACCCTCAGCAATCCATCCGAGTCTGTTGAAATGGTCTTAAAGGAAGGAAGATTACTCGGTGATGAGGTGGTTATCAGAGCAGGAAGGGTAGATGAAAAAGTTATGCTTTCTTCTGTCAGCCTTGAAAAAATGGGGATCAAAGATATTCAACTGAATGCCGCTGATAATTTTTATGATGGATTATATCAGTTGAAAGGGGTCGACATGAACGTTGCCAGTCTGACCTTCCGGTACCCCAATACAAGAGGATTCGCAGGTGAGAATAATTACCGTATGAATCAGATCATCGATGGTGTTGAAAACGTATCACCGGGATTAAGTTTTGCAGCTGGAAACTTGTTCGGCATCTCAGAATTAGATGTTGAAAGTGTCGAGCTGATTGTTGGCGCATCCTCAGCGATGTACGGACCAGGAGGCATGAACGGGACCTTATTTATGACCAGTAAAAATCCATTTGATTACCAGGGCATTAGTTTTATTGCCAAAGGCGGGGTAATGAATGTAGGTAATAGTGAAAGTGACGGGGTAACACCTTTAACTGATTTTAATTTAAGATTTGCACATTCTTTTAATGACAAGGTAGCCTTTAAAATCAATGCATCTTACCTCAAGGCTACGGATTGGTATGCCAGGGATTACCGGGATGTTGGCAATATTAATAATTCTGAATCAACCCGTGAAACAAATGAAGGCTACGATGGCGTTAATGTATATGGCGACGAAGCGATAGTCCCTGTTAACCTCAAAGAAATTGCCCCAACTATTGGTGGTACAATTTGTGCTGACCAGGGATTGACGCCAGGAACTCCAGAATATGATGCTTGTGTTGCGGGAATAGTATCACAGTTTCCTGACCAGATCATAACGAGAACAGGGTGGAAGGAAAAGGACCTCGTGAATTATAGCAATACACAGAATCTTAAACTATCCGGAGAGATCGATTACCGGATAACGGAAAAACTGGAAGCTATTGCCAGCTTGAACTACAGCAATGGTTCTAGTGTATACACAGCCCAGAACCGGTTCGCGGTATGGGATTTTGATTTATTCTCCGGGCGAGTCGAACTGAGAAGTCCCAATTTTTACATTCGCGGGTGGGGTATACAAGAGAATTCCGGCAGGTCCTATGATGCCGGAACCACAGCTTTAAGAATGAATGAAGCCTGGAAGCCCAGTGAGCAATGGTATGAAGAATATATCGGGGCATTCGCTCAGACGGTCTTAACCGGAGGATCTTTGGATGCTGCCTATGGATTTGCCAGGGCTACCGCTGATAATAGAGATCAAAATGGAAATATCTTTAACCCTGGCCAACCTGCCTTGCCTTTACCCGGGACTGAAGAATTCGATTATTTTGTAAATGACATAAGGAGCAGGCCTTTTGACGAGGGGGGTTCAATGGTTGTGGATCGCAGTTCTATCTGGCAGGTGGAAGGGATGTATAATTTTACCCATCTTATTCGTGCCTTTGAATTGTTGGTGGGCGTTTCACAAAGAGGTTATACCATCGATTCTGAGGGTACTGTATTCTTTGATGAGCCTGGAGATCCTATTAAAGTCAATCAATTTGGATCATTCATCCAGATGGGTAAAGGATTCTTAAAAGACAGAATTAAGGTTACAGCATCCGCCCGGTATGATAAACATGAAAAGTTTGAAGGTAAATTTACTCCCAGGATCTCGTTGGTGTATTCCCTGGATAAAGCACAGGACCATAACTTCAGGGCTTCTTATCAGACAGCATTCAGGTTTCCGTCCACTTCTGATCAATGGACAGATTTTGATGCCGGCGTATACCATACTATAGGAGGTTTGCCTGAAGTCCAGGATGCTTATTTGGGTGATGATCCCGTATATCCTTTGTCTGGCCCAAATCCGATTACAGACGAACCAGTGACGGAAAACGGACCGTATGTTATTGGACCTTTTGGTCCGGAAACTGTATCGGCCTTTGAAATTGGGTATAAAGGCATGTATTTGAAAAGAAAGTTATTTGTTGATGCATATATTTACCGAAATTATTTTGAAGGATTCCTGGCTACTCAATTACTGGCTCAATATCCTAATACACCTCAGGAACAGCGTTATAGTACCCATATAAGTACAGATGCATCCGTAGTTTCTTTCGGATGGGCCTTTGGAGCGGACTATCATTTTGACCGTGGCTTCTTTATAAGAGGAAATGTTGCCTATAATTCCCTCGAAGATGAAATTGAAACCCCGGGTTACCAGTCCAGCTTTAATACGCCTGATTACCGTTTCAATATCTCAGCTGGCAACAGGGAATTTACAAAAAATGTCGGATTTGCCATTAATTACAGATGGCAGAACAGCTTCCTGTGGCAATCTCCCTTTGGGACTGGTGAAATTCCTGCCTTTTCTACTGTCGATGCAAATATTTCGTATAAGATAAGAAGGATCAAGACCATCATTAAAGTTGGTGGGTCTAATGTGCTTAATAAATATTATACAACCAGTTTCGGGGCTTCACAGATTGGTGGATTATACTATATAAGCTGGACTTTCGATAATTACCTGAATTAGACCAAATCACATTTATTAATTTTTTAATTCTCTAAATGATATATCATTCATTTAGAAACCATGTTTTATTTATCAATTGTATATTTTTCCCAGGTTCCATATAATCTTTCTAATCTAGTGTTTAATCCCATTTGCCTTAAAGGTTTCTGATTTTGTTGAAGAAGTAGCATTAACCGATTCAGTTGTATTATTGACCTTTGTAGATGGCTCGGTAATAATTGCACCTGAAACTATATTGTGGTGTAATGAGGATGAAGTTTTTCATTCATATTAATACGAATTATAGCACCTAAGATCCTTAAGATCAAAGATTTGAAGATTTAAATATCCAAAGAATTTTATGTCGGTCGGTTAAGCTGAAGTTCCTTAATATTTCTTATTCCATTTGAAGGATATAAGTTTCAATGGCATGGTGTCCTAAATCGACCTTGGTATGGGGATTGGTTGTAATTTTCTTTAGAGGTTCTTCTATTAAAGTTGCATGCTGTATTTGTTTGATTTGATTCCTCAAAAACAAACTGTTCTGTGTGTCCAACCCTTCCATTTCAACCATTCTGATTACTGTATTTTGACTGTTTTCGGCTTTCTTCATGGTAGTGATCATAACATTTTCTGCATCCTGGCTTACAAAACTCAGTTCCTCTGGTAATTCTGCATTCACGTATTGTTTCGGAGCCACGGTTGTATGAAGTTTTTCATTCGCCTGTATACCGGATTTATAGCTTGACTTCCAATCCGAGCTGTCAGAGGTAAATGTGAATAGAAAGCTATGATCGCCCGTTTGCAGGTAGTCATTGCCTTCCCCATGACAACTTTGACGGGATGCGAATAAAATGGGTTGTAATATAACAGAGGAGACAGGATTATCTGTGGGATCAAGATAATCAGCTGCTACGGCAGTAGAACTAAGCATCACACAATTATTTTCATTATATGCACTAATCCAGTTTTGAATCGCTCTGGGCCTCGTATCTTTGCATGCTATTGTATACCTTTCACCAGCATCCCCTTCCATTTCATCCTTCCCAACTTCCAATACGCCATAAGGTACTTCATACGCAACCCGACCTTCTTGCATATTCAAAGGCATTGCAAAACGAAATTCCCTGAACAATACCCCTTCCCAATTGAGAATATTCGTTATAAAATCAATTCTTTTAAGTTCATGGTATAAGATTACCTCCTGTTCTACAACCGCGTGCTTAATTGCCTGTCTCATTTTCCAGGATGTGAACACTGGGCCGTTTTGCGCTAAATCCCAATGCATTTGATAATTACTGGTTTTGTCAAATCCTTCCATATCGGGTTGCTGCACTTCAGCGAATTCACCTGCACCATTTCCTATGGAACGCATTGTAAATACTTCCCCAGCTTTAAATTTTGAAGGATCGATCAATTCCTTTTGCAGATCCTTGTCGTAAATACTTTGTAATCCACCATCTGTGAATTCTATTTTGTAGAACTTGTTTTCTAATTTTCCAGGCATGGCTTTTTGTTGGCTATCTATATCTTTGCCAGGAGAATAATAATAGGTTTTATAGCCCATGGATGGAACATTTTCGGCAATAAAACTTATAGTTACAGACCTAAAAGATCCTTCCGGGAATAATTCCTTTGTAGTTATCTGTACTGGAATTTCCTTTCCCTCTGAATCCATCAAAAATATCTGACGGGCTTCATCCGGATTGAAAGATAATCTTGCAGTCGCCACATCAGACCGGATCCAGCTAAGGCTATTGAACACTACAATTGGTATTCCTTTTTCCCTGGAGGATTTAATTTTCGATGAAATATCCCTTAAAGTTTCTTCAAGGATCTTCTCGCCGGAGTTTCTGGCCTCTGTAAATTTCTGAAGGAATAGGTTATCCGTTATGTGCCCGTTTTTTCCTCCCCAACCATGATCAGGATATATCTTTGCTTCCCAGGCCTTATTTAACGCTTGTTGTGGATAGCTTTTAAAATCTCCTTCAACCCAGGCATTCGCAGTAGCGAATTTTTCCGCCTGTGTCAGTATGATATCCCCTTCCCGACTGGCCTTCAATGCCTTTTGGTGTGAAGGGCCATGTATATACAGCCATATAGCTGGCCTTTCTCCTTTTATCTCAGGGAATTCCTGTATTCCTGAAGATAATGCTTTGAAATATTCGGGTCCCGAAACTATCTTGAATTCAGGTAGGGTAACATTCTCAAAATCCCCATTTTCATTCTGTATCTCGGTCAGGGACTCCCACTTTTGTATAAAAGGGGAATAGTTGACAGCAGGGCTCATATCCCAATCTGACAGAACCGGCACAACCGTATCCTTTGATTTCTCCTTATAGTACTTTTCCCAGAAAAGAGCAGAGGAACTTAAATATTGAGCGGCGTCATAAAAGTTCTTCTGCAATGGCCTGAATGCATCAGCATAATGACCGGGAGAATATGTGGTAACATATGATCCGTCAGGGCTGTACCATCTGTAAACACCTTTTTCAAAACGGCTCATCATCAGATAGTCAGTGCCTGCCTTTTTCATGATTTGAGGCATTTGCAAGGTACGGCCTGGGACATCCACATTCCAGTAAACATTTGCATTGTAATTAAATTCATCTTTGAGCCATTTAGCGCCGGAATAAAACTGCCTGGCAAGAGATTCCCCTGAATACATTTCTTCATAGGGTTGTATAAACGTAGACCCACAGGATATTCTTCCATCGGAAAGCATCTGTTGAACCAGGGTTCTTTGATCCGGGTGCCTATGAATATATTCCTTTAACATCAGGGCATCTTCGATATCAAACCGGTAATCCGGATCTTTCGAAGCCAGATCGAAAAGGGGAGATAAAAGCATTGTGTCTCTTTCCAGGACACATTTCTCCGGAGAATCCATCCAGGCAATATCCTGATGGCTGGAATTCATTAAATATATTTTGCCTTCAGATAGTTTTGATTCGGACAGAGCTATTAGACTTTTTACTGTTTTTGGGCTATAGATCCTCTGGGAATTGATGGAAATACTCCCATCCTCAAGTATTGTCAGTTCGTTTTTAAGAATGGCCTTGTTAAGAAGTTTTGTGCTTATTTCTTCATGGCCGAATGAATTAATAGCAACTATTTCAGCATTCGAATCTTTTATTGTCAAGGATTCCCCCAATGCCTTCTCAGGAAGCTCAAATTGAGCTTCTGCCCCATTATTTCCAGGTTTGGTGATAACTTTTCCTGATTTTCCTCCTGAAGTGTAATACAATGTTTCGCCTGTGAAATAAGCTGGCAAGTTGAGTGATAACATATACTTCCTGTCATTTTTCACAGCCTTCAATTTTAACCATTTATCAAACTGCACTGATTGTTGGAGGTATGAAACAGCATCTTTTACTTTATATACTATTATCCAGGCATTAGATCCAGCTGCTTCCCCAACTATTTTGATCCTTTGAGGTTCTCCGGGATTTAACCACGATACAGGTGCCCATAAGGCCATATAACCATGAGTATCGCCATGATGATCTTTCTCCATGGAGGTAAATTGCAGCAATCCGCCATCTGCTGATTCCATTGACCATGAATACAAAGTGCTGGATTGAATGTGAAATCGTTTTTCGTCATTTAAGTATAGATCAAAACCACTATTATCACCGGTAATGTCCATGGCCGCGATCCATAAAAATCCAATGCCTTTACCTTTTATCCCACTATCCAGGGATTCAGTGGCCCATTCTATGGACATAGTGCCATCTGTCGCTCTTGTAATAAGACATTCATCAACATCTGAGCGGATGGAATGGTACCTGAAATCGTTATTACTGAGACTTTCAGTATATCCTTCCTTGTAATCACTGGTTTTATTTACGAAATCCAAAAGTCGTACCAGGGATTCATCAGAATCCTGACTGAATGTTACGTTGGATGACAGGACCGACAAAAGAAGAAGCTGAACCAGATATTTTTTCATTTCTTTTTTTTAAGGTATTATGTTCTTTAAACACGTTTTTAGGAACTCCAAAAATCTCAAAAATTGATATTATTGATGAAAAATAATCTTGTGAACATCTGTTGCTTAAAAAAACAAGACCATTCAACATGTCGTTCTTCTTTACGAATTTAAAAATAATGATGAACAATTGTCCAGGATCAAATTATTAATTCTATTAATTTTTATTTGTTCATTCATACCTTAAATTGCGAATCTTTATTAAATCCTGATGTACGATCTTAAACAAAGAATATATCTTATTGGTCTGGCAGTGATCGCCTCTCTGGGAGGATTCCTTTTTGGGTATGATACCGCAGTGATTTCAGGCACCCTGGCTATGGTACGCCAACAGTTTGAGCTTAATGCGAATATGGAAGGCTGGTATGTGAGTTCTGCATTACTAGGCTGCATACTGGGAGTATCAGGAGCCGGCTGGTTCAGTGATAAATATGGCAGAAAAAAGGTGTTGTTGTTAACCGGAGCACTGTTTTCTATATCCGCAATCGGATGCGCCTTGTCTTTATCATTTACAATGCTGGTAATATACCGCCTGATAGGAGGTTTGGGTGTGGGTATTGCTTCCATGTTGTCACCTTTATATATATCCGAGATATCACCTCCTGCTTTAAGGGGCAGGTTGGTAACCTTATATCAGTTTGCCATAACCGTTGGTATTTTATGTGCCTACTTCGTGAATGTATGGTTACTAAATGCTTCCCATAATCCAGGTTTTGAAAACCTGACCAACTTACATTTAATCTTTAAAGAAGAGGTGTGGCGCGGAATGCTTGGTATGGAAGCTATTCCGGCCCTTAGCTTTTTCGTTCTTATTTTATTCATACCCAAGAGCCCCAGATGGCTGGTTGTAAAAGGGCAAACAGATCAGGCAAGAAAAGTGTTGTCACGTCTTGTGGGGATCAATGAAGCGAATAATGAAATATCTGAGATTGAAGACACTCTTGCTTTGGAAAAGGGATCCTGGAAGATGTTATTAGCCCCGGGAATAAAAATGGCTGTATTTATAGGTGTCACCCTGGCAGTATTACAACAATTTACCGGGATTGATGCTATAATTTATTATGGTCCGCGCATTTTTGAAGAGGCTGGATTTGGCTTGACTGAAGCACTAGGCGGGCAGGTGTTCATTGGGATCATTAATGTGGTATTTACGGTGATCGCTATTTTTACCATTGATATTTTTGGCAGGAAACGATTGCTACTGACTGGTACTGCAGGTATGCTGGTTTCCCTGATCGTTATTGGTGCTCTTTTTGCTGCCGGGAAAGCCAATGGCATGCTTCTATTAAGTCTGATCCTCGTTTTTATTGCCTGTTTTGCCTTTTCTCTCGGGCCGGTAGTATGGGTGATCCTATCGGAGATCTATCCAACGAAAATCAGGGGTAGGGCAATGTCGATTGCAACAATTGCGGTATGGATCGGCACTGCGATTATTGGACAGTTGATCCCTATTTCACTCGACAACCTGGGCCCGGATATTACGTTCTGGATTTTTGCTTTTTTCTGTCTTCCTACAATTTACATAGGCTGGAAGCTTTTGCCAGAGACTAAGGGCAGGACTCTGGAAGATATTGAAAGGCATTGGATGAAATATTGAATCTGGCATTGATTTGTTTCAGGGAATATAGAGACTTCACAGATCTCTGCCAATAATCCGATAATCCAGTAATTCTAAGTATTATTCTAACTTCTTCCAGGAACGTACGTAATCAATTAGAAAATAACCTGTGGGATCCTTTGGATCGGGAAGGCCCCACCATTCAGGCATTGTCTCACTATCGAAATTCATCGTAAGAGGTTGGTGCCAATGTGAATTCTCCCGGGTTCGAACAACCTTGCCATTAACATACCATTTCAATTCACTTTCATTCCATTCCAGGCCCACAGTAATAAATTCATCAGCCAATCTGAAAGGAGCAATCCATATTTCGTGGTCCGACCAGTGATTTTCTCCATCTTCAGGGGTTTTAAAAACATGGGTTGTGGCAAAAAACTTATGTTCCCAGGATTTGTCAGGATGTTTGCCGCAAATTTCAAATACGTCTATTTCTGTCCAGATGTCTTCATCAATAGCATAGAACCAGAATGCGCTGGAGCATCTTGAATCCATGGCCCGGCAGCGTATCTCAAAGTAACCATACTTCACCTTGGCCTTCGATTGAACTGCAGCGGTCGTAAATGTATGATATCCTTCTGGAAGTCCTTCTAAATCTTCTGTTTTAGCAACCAGATTCAACATACCATCTTTTAAAATTACATTGTCTTTTGAAAAATAAGCTGGTTTCCTGCCAAGCCATCCAGGATTGTTTGGGAACCATTTCGAAGTATCTAAAGAGTTTTGATCAAACTCGTCGCTTAATTCATGTATCATCTCCCAATTCCCTACAAGTTTTGGCTTTATGTCTTCACTGACCTGACCCTTAATAATGCATTGGAAGTTCAGTAGTAGAAAAATGATAAGGGCTATATGTTTCATGATTAAAAAGTTTATAAATGTGCCAAATTGATCAAATCAGGGGTCTGAAATGAAGTTCAATTGAAAATACAATTGACATTTGTTATTGAGTTGCTTCTTAATTTCCAATATACAAAAAATAGGTCTTTGTTTTTTGTATAGTGATTTTATTCAATTTGTAATGGCTTAATTTTCCTTAGCCATGTTATAAACGTCTTTCAATTCAACCCATTCTCCATTTCTTTCCTTGCTGACATCAGCTGCTTCCATGAAGGTATACAACTCAACCGTTTCGCCGGTTGATACTGGAGATTTACCTGTCCGGAAAAAAACGATGATTTCTTCAAGCAATGGTCCATACCCCTCGCCAGGTCCTACTTCCAGAACACCCTCCCTACCAAAGGCAGTACCTCCATAATGCTGCTGTCCACTGAGGTCACCTCTGAAGGTACCGAGTCGTTCACCCGCCCATTTACCAATAACCAGATCTGTATTTTCAGTACTTATTCTTTTCAGGCTTTGACAACCGGTACCCATAATAGTATATAAGATCTCCACACCATGTATTCCATACCAGAACAGGTCGGTATGAGACGGTTCGAGGTGTTCCGGGCTATAAGTGCTGGCCCCGGTAATATCCCCAATAATTTTCTCATGTCTTACTTCCTGGGCTTTTTTAAGATACCTTAAGGAAGAAGATGAAAACAATGGCACCTTGTTCTTTTCTGCAGCATCATATATTTTAATAACATCAGCTAAGCCTGCAGCTACTGGTTTGTCTATAAAAAGTGGTTTTTTTGCATTGATAACTTTTAAGGCCTGTTCAAGGTGCAATGTGCCGTCATTCGTTTCGAGCAATATTCCATCGGACTGTTCAATCAGGGCATCTAGATCATTCTCAATTTTTATGCCCATTGATTTAAATTGTTCTGTGTATTCAGGAATTCTTTTATAACTGGACTCTATCACTTTACTGCCAAAGGGATATGCGGCAGTTACCTGCATACCTTTCATGCTTTCGTTTTCCGGATCATTTATATACGTTGCAAATGCCGGGCTATGTGATGTGTCCAAACCAATGATCCCAATATTAAAATCCTGGGTTTTACGTTCACTTGATTGGTTGCAGGATGTATGTAAGGCACTTGCCGTTACCCCAATACTTGCAAGCACTGAGCTTTTTAGAAATTGTCTTCTGTTTTTCATAATAATAATTTTTAAAATCCTGAAGTTGCATCATCTCCCCTGGGATCAGCCCCCCCTTCCAAACGTCCATCATCCAATACCAGAATGGCATCCACCCGGCTATATGGGCCCCTCACCATGAGTTTATGTCCCATAACCAGCAATTCTTCCTTGACTTCATCATCCATCCTGCCACTTTCAAACATGATATGATCTGGTTTCCATTGATGATGGAACCTTTTATAAGTTACAGCTTTTTGCATACTTTGGCCAAATTCTACTACATTAAGAAAGGATTGTAGTACAGAGGTAATAATTTTAGATCCACCCGGAGAGCCAATAACCATATATAAATCCCCATTCTTTTCTACAATTGTAGGTGTCATGGAACTTAACATCCGCTTTCCAGGCACTATGGCATTTGCTTCACCTCCTATTAATCCAAACATATTGGGGACTCCGGGTTTAAGGCTAAAATCATCCATTTCATTATTCAATAAGAAACCGGCACCTGCAACAAAAACCTTTGATCCATACCCGCCATTTAAGGTAGTGGTCACAGCTACAGCATTTCCAAAAGGATCAACGATAGAAAAATGCGTAGTTTCCATATGTTCATTCAATCCCAGTTCGCCGGCATAGATGTCATCCGATGGCTTGGTCTTTTCAGGATTGAAATCCATCATTCTGTTTCTATTATATATGCTATCAAGCAATTGAATTATGGGGACATTATAGAAGTCCATATCACCTAAATACTTCGCCCTATCAGCATAAACTCGTTTTTCAGCTTCCGCCAGCAGATGGATATATTCAGCTTCATCAAGGTTATATTCTGATAGGGGAAATTCTTCCAGCATTTGTAAAAGCTGGACAAAAGAAATTCCGCCTGCTGAAGGTGGCCCCATAGAAATTATCTTAAATTCTTTGTAGTGACCAACAATAGGCTCTCTCCATATTGCTTCATAGGAATCAAGATCTTCATAAGATATGAGTCCATCTCCTCTTTGCATTTCGGCTACGATAAGTTCTGCCGTATGGCCTTCATAAAACCCGGCCCTTTTATTGTTTTTTATTCTAACAAGGGTTTCAGCAAGATCGGTATATCGAATAGTGTCACCTGCTTTCCATTCCTCATTCAATACAAAATCAGGAGATATTGTATTTACTTCAATAATGGTCTTCTGATTATTATTCAATCCTAAAGCTTCTTTTCTGGTTAGTTGAAAACCATTCCTTGCGAGGTTTATTGAAGGCTGAATAAGTTCCTCCCAATCAAGCGTTCCGAATTTTTGATAAGCTTTATCCATACCATCCACTACACCTGGCACACCGGATGCAAGATGACCTTTTAGGCTCAGATCTTTAATAACCTGTCCTGTGGAATCAAGATACATATCACGGCTGCTTTTTAAGGGTGCTTTTTCCCTGAAATCAAGCGAATAAATGCTTCCATCATTTTTACGGACTACCATAAAGCCTCCACCTCCAATATTCCCGGCTGCCGGATAAACAACCGAAAGTGCGAATTGAACCGCTATGGCTGCATCCATTGCATTTCCACCTTTTTTCAAGATTTCCACACCTACTGCAGATGCTAATGGATGAGCTGATACTACCATTGCATTATCTGTGATGATCCCTCTCGATATTTTTTGCTCTCTGCTATTCCCATCCTCCGTCTGGCAGTTACTCGTTATCAGAATCAGCATTACATAATACAGTAAATGGTATATTCTATGGATTTTAAATTTCTTCATCATCCTTTAATTTATTTAATTCTTTTATCCGGATTTTTGATATGCCTTTTTCCATTGCATCCGTCCAGGTTCTTGTGTTAATAATATCATTGATTTTTACCAATTCGAGGGGATTGTTGTTATTGGCTCCTAACATAAGCTCCCACCACCCAGTATCCTGATACCTGCCAAATTTATAACCTACATTGTGATATACACCCACAGGTTTAAATCCCATACTTTCATGGAAGCTGACACTCACGGAATTTGGTAATGTAATGCCGGCAAGCACATTTGAAACTCCCTGTGCTTTAAGGATCTCCATTAGTGAAGTATACAAGGCAGTAGCTACCCCGCATTGCCTGAAATCAATGTGGACGTATACTGAAAG
Organism: uncultured Cytophagales bacterium; assembly: GCA_963820995.1. Classification (GTDB taxonomy): domain Bacteria; phylum Bacteroidota; class Bacteroidia; order Cytophagales; family Cyclobacteriaceae; genus JAGTVG01. Next base: position 1,052,054 of record CAWGCL010000004.1, read on the forward strand.
TTCCTTGGTTACTTCATAGGCTTGTCTTAACCGGTGATCAGCGGCATAAGCATATCCGGCCAGCTTATTGTCAATATAGCAAACCAGGCATGGTAATTTTTCCTGATAATGACTGACCCTGTGTTGAAATTCTTCCCTGGTGGGTACTTCGGTCTCAAAAGATACGGTAGAATTAAGAATATAAGGTATATATATTTCCAGCATCTTCTCTGTATCTTGCTGGTTCGCTGATCTAATGACAATACTACCTTTCAAATTATAAGCGAATTATTGGTTCAGAAATATACTATTACACTAAAGTTACAATGGACTTAGGTTTTAAAGTATGTTTTTTGTGGAAACATACGGCCGACCATATAATTATTTTAATGTTTTGCAGGTTTTTATTTTTAAAAATAGCTTTAGACAGATAATTTGATGTAATATTAGAAAACAGTGTTTTGCCTATTCTTGAAATAAACGGATTAGTAAAGGCCTATTTTAAAGGTGAAATGGCCATCAAAGCAGTGGATGGCATCAGTTTCACAGTCAAAAAAGGTGAAATCGTTTCTATTGTCGGACGGTCCGGTTCGGGGAAATCAACACTTCTTAATCTTATTGGGGGACTTGATACTGCCTCTGAAGGAAAAATCATTTATGACGGAAAGAAAATATCCGATTGGACGAGGAATGAACTTGCTTACCATCGCCGTTTCCATGTCGGAATGATATTTCAGTCATTTAACATGATATTTACCAGAAACGCCCTGGAAAATGTAGTACTGGCTTTAATATTTGGAGGATGTCCCAAAAACGAGAGACGGTCTAAGGCCAAGGATTTGCTGAACCGGGTTGGGCTTTCAGAAAGGATCTACCACAAACCAGATGAACTGTCAGGGGGAGAAATCCAACGTGTAGCTATTGCGAGGGCCCTGGCAAATGATCCTGAAATTATCCTTGCAGATGAGCCTACCGGAAACCTCGACAGTACTACAGCAGATGAAATCATGGATCTATTGGTTAGTTTGAATGAGGAACAGGGAAAGACCATACTTCTTGTGACGCATGACCGGGAAACCGCTGAAAAGATATCAGACAGGATGATTAGTTTGTTGGATGGCAAAATATTGGAAGATAAGAAAATTAAAAGGATAAATGAAGATCGGTGATATGATCGAGCTGGGGTTTGCCAATTTATGGCGAACGAAATTACGTACCACCCTCACAACATTGGGAGTTGTGATCGGTATTGGTGCCCTTACCTCAATGATATCCTTTGGTACAGGTATGGAGAAAAATATTACTGAGGCATTTAAGAATAACGATCTTTTCAACAGCTTGACGGTAACAGCCAGAAAAATTGACCTTGAAAGTATTGCCGAAGGGGATGTCAGTTCATTGACCAATCAGGTGAACCAAACGGTAACCAGGTTGAGTGATTCAACATTGGCACAAATCAATGACGTTGAAGGTGTCAATATTGCATTTCCTGAATTGACTTTCAAGGCGAAATTAAAAGTATTGGATAAAGACAGGGAGGTTACGGTTTCCGGGATACCTCACAGTTTAGAAACATATCAGCCTTTCAATAATATAACGTATGGTTCCTTTTTTGAAAACGATTCCTCAGCTGTAGTGATTGTGAGATGGGAGACACTTAAAAGGATGAAGATAATTGTGGAGGATCCTGATGAGCCTGTAAAATTCAACTTTGAAGAAAAGGATCAGAAATTTCTGGTTCTTCCTCCGGACTCCTTGATTGGGAAACCAATTCAGATCACTACGGCGGTAATGGATTATTCAAACCTGGCCCTGAATCCAATGAAATTATTATCTGGGAATCGGGAGATCCCATTTAAAGAGAAGACTACCACTTTCATTTTGGGCGGGATTATAAAAAAGAAAACGCAATTTGATAACCAAAATGTAAGAGGTGACGTCTTAGTGCCATATAAAACAGCAAATAAAGTGCCACGTCTCGGGTTTACCAATATATGGGATGTTTTGGGGGGCGATTCTAACGATGGTGGTTATAGTGCAATTTATGTCCGGTTAAAAGATCCCAAATTCATGGATCCGGTAGTTAAAACATTAAAAGATGATTTAGGCCTGAACGTTTTTGCTATTACCGATCAATTGAAGGAGATAAGAAGAGGATTCCTCATTCTGGATGGTATTCTTGGAGCCATAGGAACTATTGCGCTTATTGTTGCCGGATTGGGAATAGTTAATACCATGATCATGTCTATACTGGAAAGGACCAGGGAAATTGGAATCATGAAGGCGATTGGAGGGAGCGAAAATCAGATCAAATGGATATTTTTCGTGGAAGCAGGATCAATCGGACTTGTTGGTGCTGTATTTGGATTAATTCTAGGATGGATTGTAACACGCATTGCCAATCAAATTGCCAATTCACAGTTTATGCCGGCCGGAGAACCTCATGTTGATTTTTTTTATTTTCCGTTGTGGTTAATTTTTGGATCTGTTGCCTTTTCTATATTGTTGAGTTTGATAGCTGGATTATATCCTGCAATCAGGGCTGCACGAATCGATCCTGTTAGGGCATTAAGACATGATTAGCCATTTTTAGACTTATCCGGGTTAAAAATTTAGATGATTGATAGCCTATTTCTTTTCTAACACTTTGCTTTTTTTCAACTCCTTGGCAATTGATTTTGAAAAATCCTCAACAGCTATATCCAGGGATTGTGGTTGATAGGTTTGAGTAGTGGCTTCATAAAGTACAGATTCATCATCGGTTTTAAATAGCTTGGAATGAACCACAAATGCCTTTTCCTGAATGGTATAGCCCGTGCTATACTTATTCTGATAAGAATCAAGGAAATTATAAATGGTAGGTGAAGTTGGTGTTAGGTTGTAAGCTGCCTGTGGATTTTCAAATCTTTCTTTAGTCTCAATATCGGTGAATAATGTGGTAAGAATACCATCAAACCCGTTTTCTTCTAAAACCTTAACTATCTGATCCTTGGTTGGAATGCGTTTATGTTCAAAATACCGGTTTGAGGGTGAAGCAGAAAATTTGAATTTACTTAACCAGAAAGTAATCTCACCTTCAACTGTTTTTCGCGTATCAAAATTCTCCCCTAAATGAAGTATCATTATGTTATCCAATTTAGAATCCTTTTCATTGATACCACTCGATTTAACATTTGTCTGACTGAATGCATTGAACGCCATAAAAAAGCAAATGATCAGAAATAAGCCGGATATAGATAATTTTCGATTCATAATTTCTAATTTGATAAAGTAAAATTATAATATTTTGTTTCGAATCGTTAATAAATTAAATTTAAAATATATTTTTCGCCGGTCTGTGATCATACAAGGAGGGGGCTGATTATGGTTATTTATTTTCAATAAGCATATTTTTTAGCAATACTATATTCCTTTGCAGGAATTTTTGATCACTCGCCGGATTTAATGTTGATGCTTCAGGATTTTTAACGCTGGTTTGATTTAATCGCCTGAATTTCTATCTGACTTTATTTTAGTTTATATAATTTTTTTACATTAAATAATTCCTTATATGTCAAATCTTAAATTCGCAATTTTCGGGACGGGATTCTGGTCGCAATTCCAACTGGGTGCATGGAATGAGTTAAAAGGAGTGGAATGTGTTGCCTTATGTAATCGTACAAAATCTAAAGCCGAGGAACTGGCTAAAAGATTTGAAGTCCCTCGTGTTTATGATGATCCGGATGAGTTGTTTAAAAATGAAGATCTGGATTTTATCGACATAATAACAGATGTGGATACCCATTATAAGTTTGTTAAAATGGGCGTTGATTATGGATTGAAGAATATTATTTGTCAGAAACCAATGGCACCGGATTTTGAAACCGCGAAGAAAATGATGGCCTTGACCAGGGAAGCAGGTATAAATTTTTATATTCATGAAAACTACAGATGGGAGCGACCGCTGCGGCGCTTTAAGGAAATTCTGGATAGTGGTATAATTGGCAAACCATTTAAAGCGCGTGTGACATTTAATTCGGGATATCCTGTTTTTGATAATCAACCTTTTTTAGCTGAACTGGATAAGTTTATCCTAACGGATATGGGATCACATGTACTGGATGTCACAAGGTTCATGTTTGGGAATTGTAGAAAACTCTGGTGCCAGAAACTAACGGTAAACCCAACAATTAAAGGAGAAGATGTAGCTTCAGTGATGATGGAGATGGATAATGGGATGCCAGTATTTGCAGAGTTATCCTATTCATCAATAGTGGAAGACGATGCTTTTACTACAGTATTTATTTTAGTGGAAGGCAGTAAAGGCTCAATATATATGGGGCCAGGATTTGAATTAAGAACAACTACCAAAGAAGGAACCCAATCTGAAGTAGTAACCTTCCCTTCTTATGATTGGGCTGATCCAGATTATATTGTAAACCATGAAAGTGGAATTTCAATTAATCAGAACATACTTGATGACATGCTGGGCAAGGGAAAAGCGGAAACGAATGGGGAAGATAATTTTGAAACGGTAAAGATGGTCTGGGCGGCTTATGCTTCAGCTGAAAGTGGAGAAATAATTGAATTGAAGAATTTTAATTAGAATGATCATTATGCAGAATTCTGACATAATCGTATGCGCATAGGAATAGGAACATATGCAATGGCATGGTCGATCGGTGTGCCGGGATTTGAACCGGAGGACCCGATGGATATATACGGGTTCCTGGAATTTGTTCATTCAAAAGGAATAAACTTAGTGCAAATAGCGGATAATCTGCCATTACATATATATTCAAGTGATGAGCTTGAAAAAATTAGAGCTCGGGCAAAAAAACTCAATATTGGTGTAGAGGTTGGGACAAGGGGTTTGTTTAAGGAAAATATGTTGAGATACCTTGAAATTGCATCCTTTTTCAATTCTCCAATATTAAGGGTAGTTATCGATAGCGCTGAATTTAAGCCTGCAATAGCGGAGATTATCAGTATAATCCACGACCTGGTTACGGACTTAAAAGAGAAGAAGATTAAACTGGCAATTGAGAACCACGATCGTTTGAAAGCAGGTCAATTCTGCGAGATTATAGAATCGGTCAACAGTGATTTTGTAGGAATTTGTCTGGATTCTGTTAACTCTATTGGTGCAGATGAGGGCTTTCAGGAAGTATTTGATTTACTGGCCAAATATACCATTAACTTCCACCTTAAAGATTATATGATCAGGCGGAAACCACATATGATGGGATTTGAAATTACTGGGACTCCGGCAGGACAGGGAATGATGCCCCTGAAAAAAGTATTGGCAACACTCTCAGAGATGGGTAAAACCGATTCAATGATATTGGAACTTTGGCCAGATCAGGAAAGTTCTTTAGAAAAAACCATTGAAAAGGAAAGGCGCTGGATTGATGAGAGCCTGGAATATCTGAATAATCTTTCCATATAAAGCACGAAAATTTATTAGTTATTTTCTAAAAATATAAGATATATGAAAAAAGTCGTATTAGTCGGTGCCGGTGGTAAGATGGGTTGCCGGATATACAGATAATTTAAAAAGCAGTGAGTATGAGATGTACTACCTGGAAGTGAGTGAAGAAGGCCAGAAACGGTTAGCTGAAAAGGGAGTCACAGTTTCCGATCAGGATGTGGTATTGCCAGTAGGCGATATTATTATTCTTGCTGTACCTGATGTAGCTATTGAGAAAGTATCCTCCATAACTGTCCCTGCTATGAAGTCTGGCGCACTGCTTGTTACATTGGATCCGGCTGCTGCTTTGGCCGGAAAGATCTTTCAAAGGGATGACATTTCGATATACATTTCCCATCCAGCCCATCCATCAGTATTTAATTGGGAACCAAGCGAGGAAGCTCAAAGAGATTTTTTTGGTGGAGTTCTGGCAAAACAGGTAACTGTAAGCGCCTTGATGCAAGGCCCACAAGAGGATTATGGCATTGGGGATGAGCTAACCTGCAAAATGTATGCCCCTGTTGTGAAGAATTACAGGATTACTGTTGAACAAATGGGCTTGCTAGAGCCTGCCCTTGTGGAAACCTTGTGCTCAACACTTCAGGTCATTGTCAGGGAAGCACTTGATATCGTCATCGAGAAAGGTGTCCCTGCCGATGCGGCTAAAGAATTCCTTTTAGGTCATTTGAATATTCAGTTGGCAGTTATTTATGACCAGATCCCGGGAGCAGTATTCTCAGATGCAGCTAATAAGGCAATCGAAAGAGGAAAACCCCTTCTAATCAAGGAAAACTGGAGAGATGTATTTGACACTGACAATGTTATGGAACAAATCATGGACATCACTTGAGTCAGGTATACTGAAATATTTTTACGATTTATTAGTAATCCTTGTTTATACACCGGGAATTATTGGACAATTAATTTCGATTGAAACTTAAAATATATATCCCAATATTATATTTTAGGGTATTTTAGCATAGATAATTTGGAGGAAAGAAATTGAGGAAAGTCTATAGCTACTTTATAATTGTTTTTGCCGGTTGTTTGTTTCTATTGAACTGCAGGAATACACGTGAGGTTACATTTGAAGAATTGCGCAGCCCTGAGCTACTCGGGATTGACACATTGCTGGAGTTATACATGTCAAAATATAGAAAATTCATTGATTCACATCCGGATACTACATTATTCCCAAGAAGTATTGAGAACAACAAACTCAATATGGTTTCCTCAAGTGATTGGACTAGTGGTTTCTTCCCGGGCATATTATGGTATCTCTATGAATATTCAGGGGACACACACTTTCTCAGTGCTGCTAAATCCTGGACGAATACTTTAAGGGATCAATGTTATAATACCTCTACCCATGATATTGGATTTATTATTAACAGCAGTTTTGGGCAGGGTTATCGAATAACTAAAAGTGAATCTTATAAAAAAGTAATGAATACCGCTGCTGAATCTCTTGCTTCACGTTATTTTGATGATATTGGATGTATAAAATCATTGGATGAAATTGATGATCTTGAATTTCCGGTATTAATTGATAATATGGTAAACCTGGAGATCCTTTTCAAAGCCTGGCGATGGAACAATAACATTGAATACTATAAGATCGCCAATAAGCATGCTTTGAAAACAATGGAGAGGCACTTTCGTCCCAATTTCAGTTCCTTCCAGGTTGTTGATTATGATCTTAATTCACTGCTTCCAAGGTATAGAGGATCATTCCAGGGATATTCTGACAGCACAGCATGGGCAAGGGGACAATCCTGGGGCTTGTATGGATTTGTACTGGCTTTCAGGGAAACAGGGGACCGGGTCTATCTTGATCAATCTATTCGAATAGCATCATTTATATTGGGTCATGAAAATTTTCCGCCAGATTGCATCCCTTACTGGGATTATCTTTCACCGGATATCCCTAAAACACCGCGTGATGCTTCAGCTGCTGCAATACTTGCTTCTGCACTAATAGAGTTGTCCTCGTATTCAGAAATCAAGGAACCTGAGCAATATCTAACCATAGCCGAGAAAATCATCCATACCATGGTTAGACAAGGATATTTTAATAAGCCTAACGAATATGAAAATTTTGTATTAAATCAGGGTGTTGGAAGTATTCCCGGTAAAACCGAGGTTGGTGTCCCATTAATTTATGGAGATTATTATTTACTGGAAGCGTTGGTTAAATATAAAAACCTAAAAATCAATGAAAAACGATAATAGATCTTTCTGTAGATTATTTCTAATCTTATTTTTCTCCTTCAATTCATACGTGATCCTGGCCCAGGATTTAATGATCAGTCAAGACCAGCGATTTATTGTTAAAAGCGATGGCAGTCCGTTTTTTTACCTTGGAGATACTGCATGGGAACTTTTTCATAGATTAGACCGTGAAGAGGCTGATTTGTACCTTGCAAACAGGGCCTCAAAAGGTTTTAATGTGATACAGGCCGTTGTTCTTGCTGAACTTGACGGGCTTCAGGAGCCTAATAGATATGGAGATGTCCCTTTAATCAATATGGATCCTTCAGATCCAAATGAAAAGTATTTTACTCATGTCGACTATATAGTTGATAAAGCTGCTTCTCTGGGAATGATGGTTGGTATGCTGCCAACTTGGGGCGATAAGTTCAACCTTAAATGGGGAGTTGGCCCGGAAGTTTTTACTCCTGAAAATGCCTATAATTTCGGTAAATTTCTTGGGAGCAGGTATAAGGATTCTCCTGTAATCTGGATACTTGGGGGTGACCGTAATCCTGATAATGAGGAAGATCTGCTAATTATCAGGAGTGTGGCGAAAGGGATCAAAGAAGGTGATGGGGGAAAGCATCTTATGACATTTCATCCCCAGGGAGGAAGTAACTCATCACAATGGTTTCATGAAGATGAGTGGCTTGATTTTAATTTCTTCCAATCCGGTCATGGACCAAGAGATGCTGCAAATTATGAACATACATTGAAGAATTCTAAACTTGATCCGGTTAAGCCAACAATGGATGGTGAACCTCGTTATGAAGATCATCCCGTTAATTTCAGACCGATGGAATATGGTTGGTTCAATGATTTCGATATCCGTCAGGCAGCTTATTGGAGTATGTTCTCCGGCTCTTGCGGGCATACATATGGTAATCATAATATTTGGCAAATGTGGCAGGAAGGTCGGCGTCCAGTTTCCTGGGCCAGAACCAATTGGCGTCGCGCATTAGATCATGCGGGATCATTTCAGGTTGGCTTTATGAAAGACTTTTTTGAAGCTTATCCCTGGCAGGAAATGATACCTGATCAGCAGTTGATCTTGAATTTCAATCCACGAAGTGGGGCCTACCAGATGGGTATGATATCTAAGGGTAAAGATATATTGTTTGTTTACAATCCTTATGGGTATCCTGTTAAAGTGGATATATCAAGGTTTGATGCTGACACATTAAATGTATTTTGGTTTAATCCGAGAGACGGAGAATTTCAGTATTTTGAGACCATTGATAAATCTGAATCCAGGGATTTTACACCCCATTCAATGGGTAGGGGTAGTGATTGGGTTCTTGTTGTTCAGGATGCTTCCAAAAATTTCAATGATGCAACTAAGCTAGATTAACCATTGATTATAAGATTTACCAAGGCTATAGCTCCTGGTTTTACCAAAATTGTTAAATGCCTTTCACAGGGTTTAGTCCTGACTTTTCCCAGGCATTCGTCCTTGCATTTGTACAAGTATTGGTCTCAACTCTATTCAATTATTGTCCTTGCATTTCCAGAAGTGTTGATCTCGACCTCTCCAAGTATTGTTCTTGAATTTCCCTGTTATTAGTTATGAATTATTCATCCGGATTTTAAAACAAATATGTTTTGATATGTTTTCATACTTGCCGCCGGGAATCAATTCCTGCAATTTGTAAAGAATCCCAGATTATCGAATTTCAGTAAAATAATATTGATTTGCTCATATTAAGTTGAGTTTTCTACGCACATATCTGATAAAAAGATAAAAAAAATTAATCAATGTTGAAACATTAAAGTTTAAACATCGTTATTATATTATCGAAAGAAAATAAATAAATATTCAATAACATTTTAAATTTTAACATTATGAAAGTCAAATTATTATTAGCTGTTTTTCTGTTTTCTGGTAGTGTTTTGTTCGGGCAAAGTGTCTGGACCTTAGATAAGGCACACACAGAGATTCAATTTAATGTAAAACACCTTGTCATTAGTGAGGTTGGCGGAAAATTTAAGGAATTCGATGGTGGTGTAAAAAGTCCAAGTGATAATTTCGATGGAAGCGAGATTGAGTTCAAGGCGAAGGTAGCGTCCATAAACACAGACAATGAGAAGAGGGACGGCCATTTAAAATCTGAAGATTTCTTCAACGCGGAAGAATATCCAGAATTAAACTTTAGGGGCAATCTGGTTAAGAATGGATCCGGATATGTTCTCAAGGGGGAAATGACCATAAGAGATGTGACAATGCCTATTGCTTTTGAGACAGAGTACAATGGCACAGTAACAGATCCATGGGGAAATACCAAAGCCGGATTTAAGATCAAAGGAACGATCGATCGATTTGATTATGGGTTGAAATGGAATACCCTGATGGAAGCAGGTGGTGCTGTGGTTGACAATGAAATAAATATTGTTTGTAATGTAGAGTTGCAAAAGCAGGTATAATTATGCAATTTTATTACTGGCTGGTATTTTAATCAGGTATCAGCCAGTGTTTAATTATTATGAAAATCGAAGAAGAAATACAGCAGAAAAAATTCAGAAATGAATATCAGAAATCAGCTATCAACCTGATATACACATACGGCTGGCTTCATAACAAGCAGAAGAATTTTTTTTCTCAATACCATATTACCTCTCAACAATACAATGTTCTCAGGATCCTGAAAGGGCAATTCCCTGATGCAATCAGTACTTCGGAAATCAGATCAAGGATGCTTGATAAAAACAGCGATGCTTCCAGGATAGTGGACAGACTATCAACAAAAGATTTAGTGAGAAAAATTACCTGTAAATCTGACAAACGCCTTGTGGATGTATCTTTGTCAAACAAGGGCTTTGAACTATTAGCTCAAATCGATACAAAGATCCTTGAATTCGACAATCTTTTCTCATCTATAAATATTGAAGAGGCAAAAGAATTGAATAGGATACTGGATAAACTCAGGGATTAGTTAAATACCTGGCCCGCGTTCAATTCATTTGTTCCTAAATCTACAGGCTTTCGTGCTGGATTTTACTTTTAGCTAGCAGAGCTTTCGAAAAGATTACAGGGGCCAGATACTAAATATGCTAATAATCGAAAGAACTGTTTATGTTGCTGTTTTAGTTCCCTGAGGATTAATAATCATGAGTTCATTGGCTATAATTTCGGTAATGTACTTTTTTTCTCCCTTATCATTCTCATATGAACGATTGGTAAGCTTGCCATCTATAGCAATTCTGTTTCCTTTTCTACAAATCTTTTCAACTAGCTGGGCTGTTTTACCCCATGCTACAATTCTGTGCCATTGCGTATCAATGACCTTTTCTCCTTCCTTATTAATATAACCTTCGGAAGTAGCAAGTGAAAAGCGGGCTACTGTATTGCCGTTGGTCAGGGTCTTTAATTCTGGGTCCATACCTACATTTCCAATAAGCCGGACGGTGTTTTTTAAGTTTCTCATAACTGGTTTGTTTATTACTTTAACTATTCTCTGATTATAAGATCGGCCGATCCCTGATATCAGATAATAAAGGTAAAATACAGACGAAAATCTATTCGTATATTAAATATTTACTTTCGTTTGTAAACATTTACAAATTGCTAAGTACTTTAATTACATACATTTAGAATCAAAGATTTTTATCTTAAAATTTTTAAATCAATAATTATGCTCATTACACTTGCATCTAATGAGAATGATTATATATTTGAAATAAAAATTGCCAATGATTTCAAGGGTGGGCTTTTTTTCCGTTCTCTTTTTTGCCCTTTTTATTAGTACTACTCTAAATGCCCAGAAAAAAAAGAACGTCAGGTTGCCCGGTTAGAAACCGCCGCAAACCAATTATATGAATCGGAGTTTTATGGCGAAGCATTAGATACCTATTTGCTGCTGGATTCACTATCTCCAAATAATCCCGAATATCAATTTAGAATTGGAATCATTTACTATCATAGTATTGATAAGGCAAAAAGTCTCAACTACTTTCTGGATGCGATACAAAATGGGAAAACTGACCCCAATCTGGACTTCTATCTGGCCAGGGCTTATCATTTTAATTTAAAATTTGATTCAGCGGTTCATTATTATAATATCGCATTGAAATCACCGGATTCATTTAGCAGGTTTGATAAAAAGGAAAGACTAGAAATAGAGAAGTATGTCGAGGATTGCAAACTTGCAGAACAATATATTAAAGAACCCGTTATTACCCCGATCGATAATTTTGGAGCTCCGGTAAACAGTCCTTTTCCGGAATATGTTCCCCTGATGAATGCTGTGAAAATATGCTCATATTCACATCAAGAAGGCCAAATACCACAGGCAGGACCGTAGATAAATCCGGATTATTTATGGAAGACGTGTACATTTCTTACCTGAACAGGGATGGGACATGGAGCGAACCCGATAATGATCTGAAAATTAATACACCTGGTCATGATGCCTGTGTTGGTTTAAGTCCGGATGGCACGAAACTAATTTTATACAAATCTGACAATGGAGGAGATCTTTACATTAGCGAACTCCAAAATGGGGATTGGTCAGATCCTGAGCCCATACCTGGTATAAATACATCTCATTGGGAATCAAGTGCCAGCTTCACAGCCGATGAGAAATTCATATATTTCACCAGCGATAAACCGGGTGGTTACGGCGGATCGGATATATACAGGGCAAGCTTGCTGGACAATGGAAAATACGGTAATGTTGAAAACCTGGGTGATGTAATTAATTCGCCTTTTGATGAAGATGCCCCACAGATCCACATCGATGGCAAACCCTTTTTTCAGTTCAAAAGGGCATATTGGTCTTGGGGGGTATGACATTTATTCTTCAGTTTATCTGGAAGAAATACAAAGTTGGACCGACCCCAGGAATATTGGTTATCCTATAAATACACCTGATGACGATATATACTTTACGCTTCATGCCAATGGGGCGAAAGGATTTTTCGCTTCCTACCGAAACGATTCCTATGGGGAAAAAGATATTTATATGATTGTAAGACCAGAATCTACGTCCACAAATTTTATAATCAAATTTAATTTATTCGATCCCAATATTAATCAAGCCATTAATGCAAACCTCCGCATTACTGATATGAAAACTGGTGTGTCGAAGGTCCTGAAAAGCTCAGATTTTCCAGAGGGAAAATACCATGCCTCAATGGAATTTGAGAACAATTACAAATTGGGCATCGACGCTGAAGGTTATCGGTTCAAGGAAAAGAACTTAATAATTCCGTATCGCGCAGATATATTTGAATATGTTATGGATATTGTCCCTAATAAAGATGAAATTATTTCTATTGTAGACTCAACATCGTTTGTCGATGCTGTTCAGAGTAAACGGTCTGCAAGTAGTTCAATGGTAACTACTGGTTCAAATAATGAAGAGGAGCAAGTCAACAATACTTCTATACCGGATGAATCAAAGGTATCAGGAAATACCCGAAGCAGGGGAGACCGTAGCAGGAATCCCCGGGATATGTCATCGGCAGTAATAGAAGAACCAAGCCAGAATGGGGTCAAGTACGATAATAAATTTTATCTGGAAGATGAGGTAAGGGACTACGATTATCTGGAGAGGTTGATCGCTTCATTGGCAAGTTCAGGTGATGATGAAAAACTGAGATTGGCAATGGAAAGAGAGGAAGGTGTTATATTCTTATCAAGAATTGATACCAAAGGTAAGATAATTATTCCAACCATAAACTTTGATTTTGATTCCTACGAATTAAAACCGTATTACAGGTCGGGACTCGATGAACTGGTTGATTTTCTTATTGATGTTAAGCATATAAAGATCTTTATTTCCGGTCATACTGATTATATTGGACCTGATATTTACAATGATAAATTGTCAAATAGGCGAGCGGGAGTTGTAAAATTTTACCTGAGCAAAAAAGGAATTGAAAGTACACGATTACACAGTAAGGGCTACGGAGAAACCATTCCTATCTGGAATAATAAGAGTGTGCTGGGGAGGTTTCTTAACCGCAGGGTAAACATGTTTTTTGTTGATGCATTTGATCTAAGATATACTTCCACAAAATACAGGCAATTGATTTATGAAAATGGAATTGAGCTGTCTCCAAAGGAAGGCTATTTGAGCAATCTGATTGTCTGGGAAAAACTTCCTGTTTCGGCCCATTTCGATGTGAATCATACAATACCCCTGACCCAGTATTCAGCAGATAAGATCAATATCCTGGTCGAATACCTGAAAAAAACCCAGTTGAAATTAGTTATTGTAGGATTCGAAGACCTAGCGGAAGAAAACATGCGCCTTAACTTGTCCGAGAAAAGGTCAAAAGCTGTGAAAGATTATTTAAAAGGGCGCGGTGTTTCTGAAGAAAGAATGATGATCATGGATAAAAAACACTTTGCTGATATCTACGATGTTATGGATCTTAAGCAAGGAATCGACAGGAGGAGGGTTCAGTTCTTCCTTGTCAGAGATTGATATCTTATTTTCTTCAGAAAAGCTCCTTCTTATCCCAAGGCTAAAATTATTATCTGCATCGGCAGATTCTTTCTTTTCTATGGAGGATTTATATCGTATCCGATACAGAGAAACTCATCCTAAATCCTGCTTGACTAATATCTTATTTGCTTTTGAAGGATTCTTTTTTGCCTGTTCAAAAATATTCTTTATCTACATCAGAAGGACTCTTTCTTTTCCCATGGAATTAACCCGAATCTTCTTCAAAAGGATTCTTTCATTTTCAAGGCGATTTTATCTGTTATGAGCTTATATTGGCTTTTGCCCTCCAAAAAGGGCCAGCTCAAACAACTTAAAAAAACAATCAGTATTTATATATCCAATATCACGAAGCCAATCGACTTGCTTTTCAACTATGGTCAGTTTATTTAGCACTTTGTCTTCGCGGTTATAAAACTTATAGGCTATATCCTGTCTGGTTTCCTTTCCGCCGGATCTGACATGATATGCGTATAAACCATCCACAAAGGCTTCGTCAAATAATTTTTCAATTTTTGGATTAGGCGAAGCAACATGTTCAAGGTTAAGAAAAACACCGCCTGGCTTTAAAATATTGAATACATCTTTATAAATACTGTATTTCTTTTCATCTTCATGATGATGAATAGAATATCCTGAAATAACTACATCAACAGGAGTTTTATGTTTAATGGAATCCATCCAGTTGTCTTCACTGTAATCCTGAAGAATGATGGTGCTTCGGTTTTTGAAAGGTTCACACTTTTCTTTGCCGAAGAGATCATAGGTTGAGAAAAATCCATGAAAATCCCTTCCGAATCTGGCCATTCCCGCAAAAGTTGCCTGCCCAAAACACCATCCCCACATCCCATATCCATAAATGTATGAAGTTCAGGCACCCATGATTTAATAATTCTAATGATTATTTCAATTTGCGTTTCAGCCAGGGGAATTCCCCCTCTCACCCCTTCAAGGTAGTCTTCAGTCAGTTTCGCTGATCTCCAGTCGTGCATATTCTCAGATCTTTAAAATTTGACTGTGAAGATAATTAAATAAAATGATTCATCCGGCCTCGCGGAAATTGTCTCCCTGAAAATAAATAATCTTACGACACTATTGCACGCTCCATTTCCCGGTTCTTCGTGGATGTTGTTCGCCGGACATTTTCTAAACACTCAACTCAGCTACCCGCTATGCTTTCCGACTCCTCATTATCCTGCTTTAACAGGACTTCATATTCAGTCCTCCTGCATGCTACGCTCTCTGGCACCTCACTATCCTGCTTTAGCAGGGCTTTACTTTCGGCCCGCTAATTCCTTTATGCATCTGGTTAAACTGTCTTTCCAGTAAGGGATGGTTAATCCGAATGTGGATTTGATCTTTGATTTATCGAGAACACTGAAATGTGGCCTTTTTGAAGGAGTGGGATAATCCCGGGTAAGTATCGGATTAACCATACATTTAATACCCGAAATGTTGAAAATTTCTATTGCAAAATCATACCAGGAGGCAACTCCTTCATTACTGAAATGAAAGATCCCGAAATATTTGCTACGTTCTTTTATATTTATATGGGCCTTATCAATAATTCTTAAAATGGCCTCAGCCAGGTCCATCGCATAGGTTGGGGTTCCGGCCTGATCGAAAATTACATTGAGTTTGTCATTTTTGGCACTCGCCTTTATCATAGTCTTTACAAAATTGTTCCCAAAGGATGAGTACAGCCATGAGGTTCTAATAATAATTGTGGCAGCATTTTCCTTTAAGGCCTGTGTTTCCCTCATATTTTGATTGCCCATAAACATTGATCGGTTTGGCTTTATCAGTTTCTACATATGGCTGGCAATTGCTTCCATCAAACACAAAATCAGTTGAAATGTGTATAAGTACTGCACGGTTAATAGCGCATACTTCTGCCAGGTTTCTGACAGCTGTAACATTCACAGCAATGGCATTTTCAATATCAGTTTCAGCCTTGTCAACTGCAGTATATGCTGCACAATTTATACAGTAGGAAATGTCGCTTTTATCAAAAAACCGTTCTAATTCATTGATGTCCGTTAGATCTAATTCATCTATATCAGTGAAAATGAAATTATGATCACTTATTTCCGATAATTTTCGAATTTCAGATCCTAGCTGTCCGTTTGATCCTGTGACCAGTATATTAGTCATTAATTTTTCTATTTATGCTGAAACAAATTCATATAGTGAATTGAATCATTAAAAATACCACCGCTTTTTTGATAATAATCGTTATTCAGAAAGAATAATCCATCCTTTGTTTTTCTCCAGGACGCATCCTGATAGGATGATAAGATACCATTTTATCCCAGTTTTTATAATTTTGATGCCCATTGGTTTCCAATAGCCCCAGGTTCATTCCAGGGAATGGAGCAAGTCGTGCAGCCACAGCTTTATTCCATTCTACAAGAATAGGACTAACAGTTAGATCTGCACAAAAACAAGGGATATTTTGTTCGTAGGCGACTTTAGCAATTTTCAGGGTCATACTAAGTGTTTTAGCTATTGCTTTTAAGGCAATTGCGTTATAACCCATTTGAATCCTTTTAATTGCATCCTTGTCCGTATGCGCACTTTCGTCAGCGGCAATACGCAATCCTATATCCCCAACCAAAATTTCTTTATCTTCAGGAAAGGGTTCCTCGATCACGGCAATCTGGTCTAGCGCCTTTATTTTTTCAGCATGATCGAGCAGTTTCAATAATGTTTCTTTCTTTTCATATCTGCCATTCGCATCAAAATAATAGGGAATTTTTCCATTTTCAGTATGCTTAGTGGAGACATGGCCAATTGCATTATGTATATCTGACAATCTTTTCTTGTCTTTTTCAAGCATTTCTTCCTGTGTGCCTGGCTGTCCGATCTTGATCTTCATAAAGAAATATCCATCATCGACGGCTTCCTTTATTTCAGTGATTGGGATTGTGTAGGCCATCAATGGGATACTTGCAACTTTATCATGATGGTAGGAGAGGGTAGCTTTATAAACCTCCGGGATCATATCATCGAAGGAAGTAATGTTATTTTCTTTAGCAAATAACAACCATGCTGCATTGTCAACACTTACTAATGCATTTAATGCAAAGGTCTCCCTTAGATTATTATTGTTTGTGATCTTTTTCCCATAATCGTAAACCGGGTCCAGGATCTCATCCAGAAGTTCAATAGGATTGGTAAATGACCTGCCTTTTAATAAGGAAAGCGCATATTCTGTCATGGCATACATCAAGGCATTTCCTCCGCTTTCAGAATGAGAGGCAAAGACACTTGCGTCAGACCACAGAACACTTTGTGAACAAAGGCCTACTTTTCTTGTGCCCGATTCGGACTCAAGCATGGAAGCAGACTGCCATATCTCTGTCATGTATCCCCCTTTAAAACCGAAAGGTCTTATTAACGGTTCCCGTTCGAAATTGGATCTGGCTGATTTTATTTTAATCTGTTTTTTCATTTTTCCTGTAACAGAAGTGATGGATTTGGTCATGGTATTATGTGATATGGCTATCCCACCAGTAATTAACGAGTTCTTAATGAATTTCCTTCTTTTCATAAATAACTTAATATAGGTCAGCCTCCTTCAGATATTTTTTCAGCGTTTCAAGGTCTTTTTTCATATGTGCAGAGACCTCACGTTTTGCTTCATCCGGATCCATTTCTTCAATTGGCTTATCAGTTAATTCATATTCAAAATGCATAGATATTGGCCCTCCTATATTCATATCTTTTAACATCTTTAAGAATTTCGGAAAATCCACCATGCCTTCTCCCAATGGGGTATTAATAGTTCTCCATTTGCCATCTACTATTCCCCATTTAAAATCTTTTATAACCAGGGAGTGTACATATGGTGAAATCAACTGGAGGTCTACCGGCCATGAATGACCCCCTTCAACTGTATTATGTCTGATATCATATTGAACTCCAATCCACTCGCTTTCATGATTTTTGAACAATGTCCAGAGATCCCAGATGGCAGCACCTATATTTGTTCCGTCATGGTTCTGATAATTTCCAATGATCCCAAAAAATTCATTCAATTCGACCAGTTTATCAATAATGAATTTTTTGTCATCCAAAGTCTTATCAATTCCTTTTTCAAAGTCGTACTTCATATAGCCCATACGGTATTGCTTAATGCCTTCATTTGCAGCAATTCCCAGTACCGCCTGTGAGTCAAAATCACTTGCATTAATGATCGATGTTGTCATCATTGGTACTTTAAGCCCCGCTCTTTCAGCCGCTTTCACAGCAACAGGAAGGTCTTTGGCCACATTTTCCGGTAATACGTGACCTCCGGGCCGTACTGCAAGATCTATCCCGTCAAATCCTATTTCAGCAGCAGTTTCAGCTGTTTGGTTGTAATCAAGAAACTGAAGGTGTTTCGAAAAGACACAGATCTCTTCAATCTTATTTGATTTGTACCTTTTATTTTTTCCGGATGTTTTTGTAAAACCGGTATAGGGTATTCCGGCTAGTCCAAGACCCATTCCAGACATTTTTTTAATAAAGTCCCTTCTTTTTCTTTTCATAAATAATATGTTTAAAAATGTTTGTTCATGTACTTATAATTTCCATGGATCCCGGTATTCATAAGACATCAGGTCATTTGCTTTGTTAAGATTTGTGACCTGTTCCTTCTCGGCATCCCATTCTAATCTTGATTTAAGTTTCAAAGACATATTTGCCAGATGTGCAAAAGAAGTGGATCTATGCCCCTCTTCGAGCGGGCACCATGGTTCTTCCCTTGATTTTACACAATCAAGGAAGTTTCTGATCAGATTAGCAGTGGAATCCTCGCTAATGTTAAGGTCCCCGATATTGTTTATCTGATTCAATTCGATAATCTTCAGGTTCCATTAGTTGCTCCCAGGTCTGAAACTGACCAGGATGGCTCGGGATTACCTGATATCTGTTTTGGTTGATGCCAATATTCCCCAAAGTGCCCTTAAGTTCGATCTCACCAATAGGTATGTTGCCCCCTCCACAAGCTTCGTGAATGCTGAATTTGACAATAGCTCCTGAGGCGAATTCAAATAGCACTTCCATAGTATCCGGGATATCCCCATCATGCATCAAAACATATTTTCCTCCAACTGCACTGATGGCTGAAGGTGCTTTTTCTCCCATCATCCATCGAATTACATCCATGTAATGTACGCCCCAATTTCCCATTTGCGAAGAATAATCGCTCCACCACCTGAATTTGTAAGGTGCGATATTAAACTGGTATGGTCTTTTTGCCCTTGGCCCCAACCACATATCCCAATTGAACCCTTGTGGGGGATCTTCAGCATTGAAACTTCCAATTCCGTCAGGTGCCATATTACTTACACGCATTGCATTCGCTACGGTTATTTTACCAATTTTTCCACCTTGTAACTCTTTAGAAAGATTTTGATATATCGAAGATCCACGCCGGTTAAGACCGACAGCTACAACCCGGTCAGTTTTCTTCTGCGCATTGACCATTGCCCTTCCTTCGCTGATATTTATCGTTAAAGGCTTTTCTACATACACATCCTTCCCAGCCTCAAGTGCGGCAATGGTTTGAAGTGCATGCCAGTGATCGGGGGTAGCAATACATACAGCATCCACGTTCTTATCTTCAAGCAATTTCCTGAAGTCTGCATACTTTTTTACATCGTTGCCAAAGTTCTCACCCATTTTCGGGATCATCCCAATGGCTTTCCACCTGTCATCGACCTGGCTATAATCGCGGTTAATATAGGGTTCATATGCATCACAAAGTGCCGTTACTTCAACATCTTCATTGCCCATGAACCTTTCAAGCAATTGTGTTCCCCTATTTCCCAGGCCGATAAATCCCATTTTTATTTTATCATTTTTGTTTCCCAGTGGATTCTTCAGTGGTATTGCACTAAACAATTCGGGGCTAAGTGTGACTCCACTGGCAATGATCGAGGTTTTGGTTATGAATTCTCTCCTGGAATGGTTTTTTTGATTCTTTTTCATAGATTATTTTTTTGCGATTTGATATTCCTGTATTTGACTAGGCTCATAACCGATCCTGTGTGCCTGGAATTTCAGGATATCATCCATTTTCAGCTCAAATGGTCCCGTATAGACCTGCCATGAATCAGGTTCCTGACCCTCCCGGATTACTTTGTATCCTATTGAGGCACCTGGCGTGGCACAATCAATGCTCACCTTAGTTTCGGAAATAGTAAGAATGGGTGATTCTGTTAGCGGAGGCGTTTCTTTACCATCCCACATTTCAGAGATCATTTCGATTTCAGGGGTGAATCCCACATCCTCAATATCATCCATCCACTTTTTTAATTCAGTTCGCAATTCATCAGCCTTTTCTTTGTATTGAGGATTGTCAATCAGGTTATTCAGCTCATGTGGATCCACTTCAAGATCGTATAGTTCTTCTTCCGGTTTTGATTGTGCGAACCAAAGTTCCTGTGCTTCATTTAATTCACCGGCTTCATGCGCCCGGATCAATTCATTCATGAGGTCCATCTGTAATCGGTATTCGATGTCCATGATATAGGGTTTTTCTGGTTGATAGTTCCTGAAGAACTTGAAGCGCTTATCCCGTATTCCCCTTACCATATCATATTCATCATCCAGACGGTCCCTTGCTGCATAGATGTATTTCCTGGGTGGGGCCTGCTCTTTTCCAAGAAACGCTTGTCCTTGTAGATGATCCGGTATTTTGATATTGGTAAGTGAAAGAAGGGTAGGTGCAAAATCCACAAAACTGATCAACTCATCTACAACTTCTCCTGCCATTTGCTTGTTTGGGAAACGTATAATCATCGGCACTTTCAAGCCAGTGTCATATATTTCCCTCTTTTGTCTTGGTAGAGGGCCTCCATGGTCGCTGTAGAAAAAGATTATGGTATTTTCTAAAAGCCCTTCAGCTTCAAGCTCATTAATAAATGCACCAGCTATCGAATCCATTTCATACAGGTTGGAATAGTTTCTAGCCAGTTCTTTTCGCACCACTTCGTTGTCAGGATAATACGGAGGAACCACTACATCTGCAGGATCTACTCTCAGCGGGTGATCCTTATTCCGCCACATACCAGATTCATGACAAATAGTTATATTGAAAATAGCGAAGAAGGGCTGGTCTTTATTACGGTTTTTCCAATGTGCCTTATTGCTGCTTTCATCCCAGGCTGTTACAGGTGGGATAAACTGGTAATCCTGTTTGGAATTATTAGTACAATAATATCCGTTTTCACGTAAGTATTCAGAATAACATTTCACATATTCAGGGATAACAGCAGAATATGATGGCACAGGCCTGAATTCTGACGCACCTAATGTTCGCATATGTAAGGTGCCGATACTATTCTGATACATCCCGGTTATAAGGGTGGCGCGGCTCGGGGCACATACTCCGGCCGTAGAAAAGGTATTAGTAAACCGGACACCTTCGCTTGCGAGTTTATCCAGGTTGGGTGTTTTAGAAACCGGATCTCCAAAGCTCCCCAGGCTAGGCATCTGGTCTTCACAGGTAATCCAAAGGATGTTAGGTTTCTGAGAGAGATTGACTTCCTTTAATTGTTCATAAGATGTAGGCTGAGTATCATCTTTTTGCATTTCTGTGCAATTATGAAAAAGCAGAAGAAGGGAAAAGTAAAAAATAAATTTATTCATGTTTAAAAAATGTTTTGATACTAATCAAAAATAAGGAAATATATTGTGAAAATAAAAGAGAGGGAATTATTCAACCGGTACTATCCGGTAATCTTTATAATTCCGCAGGTACATCTGAATTATCCGCTGAATGTCCTGGTCATCCTCATAGGTTTTTATAAATGATTTCAAGTGGAATACACTGCCAAGATCTAGGGATTTGTCAAAATAGCCGAAACCCAGATATTTCCCACTTTCAAGCCAGACCACTGAGGATTCTTCCTCTGTCCTGCCAGAACCGATAATGGCTACGGATTCATTCAGCCTTTGATATGTGTTTATGGCGCGGTTGTATCTTTTATTGTAACTGCCCGGTTTCTCTTTTCCGATGCAAGCGCCATTGCATTTCTTGATCTGATAATCAAAACAGGAAGTTGGGGATTTTTGAAGTCCTGATAACTTAGAGCATAAGTTGTATTCATGAACCATCTTATTGAGAAAACTTCTTGCTTCCATCTGGTTTTTGAAAACCATAAAAGGTTCCCCGGTCTTATTTATCTTACTTATTGAAAATCGCTTATATCCCTGCTGGTCCTCATAAGAATAAATTCCAAAATTCCAGGATACCCGCTTCTGAGCACGGTTATATGCTGGCCAGAGTCTTTTTATCTCATGGGCTTCAAAGAGCAAAGCGGTAAGTTCGTTCCCGCAGAGTTCATAACTTATATCAAATATGTCTCTGAAGAGATTTTGTTTTTGTGTTGTCTCTGATCCGGCGGAAAAGTGACTTTTTATTCGATTTTTGATATTTTTAGCCTTACCGACATAAATAACTTTCCCCTTTCGGTCATAGAAGTAATAAACACCGGTCTCTTCAGGTAAATTGAGAAATTTTTCTTTGGTTAAGTTTGGTGGAAGAGTTGCTTCAAAGGAATTTCTTTTTAAGGCTTTCCCAACATGTCCATCAGAATCATTTTCAAGCAGGTGTTGAAGCACTTTCACTGTAGCTTTCGCATCCCCAAATGCCCTGTGACGGCCATTAATGCTTATTCCAAGATGCTTTGCCAGGTTACCCAGACTGTAGGAGGGAAGTCCTGGCAATATCTTTCTTGAAAGACGAACGGTACAAAGCTTCTTCGACTGAAAGTCTCCGCCCAGTGATTTGAATTCCTGTCTGATGAAATTATAATCAAAATTTACATTATGCGCTACAAAAATATGCCCTTCAAGTTTTAAAAGTATATCCTTTGCTACTTCATAAAATTTTGGAGCATTTTCGACCATTTTGTTGGTGATGCCGGTCATTGAAGAAATATACGGGGGGATGCCTGTTTCCGGATTGACAAGGGTCTGATATTCATCAACAATCTCTTTTCCGTCAAAGATGTAAATTGCAATCTCTGTGATCTTGTGCCGGCCTGTAAAATTGCCGGTGGTTTCTATGTCAACAACTGCATACATTATGACTGATGGTAATAATAACTCCCTAAAATTGATTTTTCAGGGAATTCCCTGTTTTTTAGAAGTTTCTGTTTTGATTGGAGAAAATCGCTTTTCGATATATCCGGTTTTCTGAATATTTCAGAAGAAACAGGAACCCCATTAAAGTCTAAATTATTTTCTTTTTTTAATATTCCGGTAATATCCATCAAAGGTTTTTCTTTTTTAAGAAAATTTCGACGGGCACCCGTATGAATTACAAGTGGTACCCGATTGGTTAAGCCGGATATTTTTCCGTTTGAAGGGCAGCTTATGATGGCAAAAACAGTGGTTTGGATGTTCAATTCTTTGTCTTGCAGTATTTTCCAAATGCCACCGAAAGTAATGATCTTGTTCTTTGGGAAATAGATAAAATAAATGGTATCATGTGGATTGTTAATAAAAAACCCGTTGGCTGGGATTAGGCACCGGTTATGCCTGATTAGTGAGCGTGTTGGTTGTTTTTTGATAATTCCTTCAGAACGAATCCAGGGATAGATCTTATGCACTTTTGAGCTTCCTCTAAGTCCCCATATGGCTTGTTCTATTTTTCCTTTTTCCTGATCAATTATAATGGGAAGTGCCTGGTTTGTTTTGGTTACATATAAAGGCTTAAAGGTATATGAGAACTCATATGACAAAGCGGCTTCAATCGATTTAAAATCAGACCCTATAGAATAATTCGGCAAAATCAATCCCAATAAATTTAGTAAATCTAAATTTATTAATATAAAACTAAAAATGTTAGCTAAGTGTGATTTTTTTACATCATTAAATTTGCGAGCTCAACAGGCTGGATGGGTTTAGCAGATCCTACAGTTTGAACTGATATCAAATGACAATAGCTATTTCACACCTGCTGAATAATACCATGGGGGCTTGGCCTTCCGTTTGCGCTAATGTGTACGAATACGATCTTGTCGATTCGGATGATTTCCTGTCTGGTTAGTTTGTTCCTGACCTGACTCTTTATAGTTATGGATGTTCTGCCATAGGCCACCACTTCGAATCCGATCTCAATAATATCGCCGTTCCTTGCAGAGCTGACAAAATTTATCTCTGACATATATTTTGTTACGATGCTTTTGGATCTCAGCTTGTTTATAACAAATATGGCAGCATCCTCATCTATCCATCCCAGAAGTGTGCCTCCAAATAATGTCCCGCCAGGATTAAGATCTGTAGGTTTTACAATTTTACTGCTGTAATATTTCATCACATGATTTTAGATGAACATCTAATTTAAGAAAAAACCCTGGTGTTTCTACCTTACAGAAAAAATTTCAGCAGATTAAATTTATTTTGTAAGGGTGGCCCCATTTCTCATGAGAGCATTAATTCCTCCTTTGATATTGTATGCTTTTATTATCCCTTCCTCCCGCATTTTAAAAACTGCTGACCTGCTCCGGACTCCTGAAAGGCAGTATACATAATAGGTCTTGTTCTTATCAAGTTCTTTGATCTTTTGTGAAAAATCAGAGGCGCGGAGGCTTAAAAGAACAGCATGTTCTAAATGGCCCGCTGAATATTCAGAATTGGTACGTACATCCAGAATTTGCGATTCTGTCGTCTCATTCAAATTTAAAAATTCCTCCGCTGAGATATTGATTTCAGGATTATCAGCCTGACATCCTGAAACATAAAACAGAACTGTGAAAAGGATAAGAAAATATTTTGATATGATTTTCATGGTTTGTTTTAAATGCGAAATTTCTGGACAGTCATACCAAATTTAACTATTTATTTGTTAAATACAGACTGCCCAGTAAATCCACATATAGCTGATTACTCCAAAGGACCCTGCCACCCCATCAGACCGAATTTTACGTTGTGCAGGTCTTCAATCCCCGCATCGGACATAACGCGACATGCTGTCATACTTCTGCTACCGCTTCTGCAGTATACATAATATGTTTTATTTTTATCAAGTTGTTCTACTTTTTCCCTGAATGCCGGATCCATTAGATCGACCAGTTTGGCTCCCGGAATATGACCCATATGGTATTCCCCGGGAGTACGACAATCTATTATATCATAATTCTCAGGGTTTGGGTTGTCACTTATTAATTTCTGCAGTTCATCGCAGAATATGTTTTGAAATTTCTCAGTTGTGTTTCCAAATAAATTGAACATAGTTTTCTATTGTTGTAATTGATAAATGTTTTTAATGAAGGGGATTTGCCAACCCCTGAATATAAGCAGTTCTTATTACCGAATTTTATAGGTATATGATGATCAGCTTACAGTTTGTGTTTTAAATTGTTTTATAGCTTCGCTGAGATCATATGCTACAGCCTCCGGAAAGGTCTTTTCGATGATGCTTGACCCGGTTGCAGATCGATATCCACCTTCGCAATGTACTACGATAGGTTTGTCAGATGGAACCTCATTTACCCTTTCCCTCAATTCATGCAATGGAATGTTAATTGCATTAGAGAAATATGAATTTGCTCTGACTTCAGATTCAACCCTTACATCGACAATTGTAAAATTATCTGTATAAGCTTTGAAGCCATCTACGTTTATTTCTGAATGGATCTTGGTTCCATAGGATGGATTTAACAATGCACCCAGTAAGTTTTTCTCATAACCGATTTTCGCAGCTCTTCTGATAACACTTTCAATACATTTTTCACTTTCTGCGATCAGATAATACTTTTCCTCAGGACCTACGATCGATCCTAACCAGGTTTCAAATTTCCCGTCTTCGATAATATTAATGGCGCCTGGAACATGACCTTCATTATATAACTTCCTGGACCGTGTGTCTACGATCAAGGCATCCTGATCCAACTCTGCTTCAGAATCTAATCTCGGGACCATTGAAATATTATTTTCAAAATCATCTGCACCTGCTTTATTTACTCCAACATCAAAGCCAAAATATTTTGGAATATAAGGCTGATCTTCCAGAAGGACATCAACAAATTCATCTTCTGACATCTCCTGTAAAGCATAGTTTTCTTTTAATTGCTGGTCCAGCGTACTGAATGTTTCCTTACTTAAGGCTTTACCGCATAGTGAACCTGCACCATGGGCTGGATAGACTATGATATCCTTATCAAGCGGCATAAGAATATCCCGCGTTGATTTATACATATCCCGGGCCAATTGTTCTCTCTTTGCAGTAATATTGCCTGCTTTTTCCCTAAGGTCCGGCCTCCCAACATCGCCAATAAATAACGTGTCTCCTGTAAATACAGCATGATCTTTTCCAGCATCATCTGTAGCTACTATACTGATACTATCCGGGGAATGACCAGGTGTATTCAATGCCCTCAACGTAATGTTTCCCAGCTTAAGAACATCACCTGTATCAAAAGTGATATGATCATAATCTGCACCCAGTAATCTGCTTACATAGATCTTTGCACCAGTTTCTTTGTGGATCTGAAGATGAGAACTTACGAAGTCTGCATGGGGATGTGTTTCGATCACAGCCACAATATGACCATTCTTTTCTTCCGCAAAGTCATAATAAGGTTGGGGATCTCTTGCGGGATCCACCAGGGCGATTTCCCCTTCGCTTATGATTGCATAAGAGGCATGCGCCAATGTTTCATCATAAAATTGTTTAATTTCCATATCTATTATTTTTTATTTGTTTTCAAAAGAAAAGTTCTTTCAATATAATATATACTGACATCATAAGCACGAACCAACCAAAGCCTTTTTTCAATTTCTGATTATCTATAAACCTTGACGCATAGGTACCTATAAATATTCCAATTATAGCCAGTCCAGTAAAAGACAAAAGAAATACCCAGTCAATCGATTGGTTACTCAAATCTCCCAGGAATCCGGCCAGGGACTTCACCGCAATTATCAATAAAGATGTTCCAATTGCCATTTTCATTGGCAACCTGGCTAGTAAAACCAGGGCAGGAATAATCAGAAATCCGCCTCCGGCACCAACTATCCCTGTTATTGTTCCAATTGTTGCGCCCTCTACCACGATCATCGGATAATTGTAAATTATACCCTTAGGTTCTTTATCATCTTCCGCTGATTTTTTCTTTGTGATCATTGATAATCCTGCAAGCAGCATGATCAATGCAAAAAAGAGCATGATTCCCATATCGCGTGAAAGCGTGAAGTCTCCAATAACAATCAAATTATCCGGGATCCTGGGTATAAGAAACTGCCTGACAAGAAAAACCATTATAGCTGCTGGGGTCACCAGCAGAAAGGTTTTGACATGTTTTTTATTGCCCTGAAAGATCTTATTAAGACTTAGCAGTGATACAAATATCATTGCCAGGATTAATAACAGAATAAAAAGTACTTCTGTTGTGATATCCAGTTCACCTATGGAAAATAACTGTTCGGGAATTGCAGGAACCAGAAATTTTCTTGTCAGAAATACTGCGATAAAGGAAGGAACGGCAAAAATGATTGCCGTTTTATAATTCAAAAGGCCTTTTTTCATATAATTGAATGCTCCTACTGTGGAGGATACACCAACTACAAAAAGGGAATAAGCTGTAGCCAGGACAGGGTTAATGTGAAGCATATATACTAATACCGGAACGGTGAGGATGGATCCGCCACCACCGATAAGGCCCAGTGTAAAACCTATAACAACTGCTGCTATATATCCTGCTATTAACACTTAATATGATATTTGTTTCATATGTTATTTTAAAAAAAAGTGAAGCGATTTTAATGCTTCACTAAAGTACTTCGCACCGGTTCATACATTTGATCACATCAACAACTTCAGGCATTTTTAAATAGTAGTTGATATTTTTTCCATTTCTTTCGCTTCCCAGTATTCCAGCCAGTTTCATATTTGAAAGGTGGTGGGAGGTAAGTGATTGCTCAGATTTTAATTCTGAACATATATCATTTACGCAGACTTTTTCATTTTCAACCAACAGGCTAATAATCCCAATCCTTAAGGGATGTGCGATTGTCTTTAATATAAATGATACTTTTTCAAGCTTTTCAATATCGGTTATGGATTTTATATCTATACCCTTGACCTTTTCAATGCTTTCCATTTGAATTATTTTTTATTTATATAAACGCAAACATATGAACATATGTTCAGATGAGGAAGTAATTTTTTAAAAATTTTCTCAAATTAATAGAAAACACCCATTTATATCTTGAATTTCTGGTTAAGCTGGAAAACCTACGGAATCCATTTCTCGGATATTTTTCATTCAAAATAGAAACATAATTTATAAGTTGATTCAGGGTATCTGATCCGGTAAGTAACTTTTCGAATGACATTTTGATTATCCACCCTTTTTTCCTCAGTCCGCCTGTAGGGGTTAGCCATCCAGTATCGATAAGGGGCATAATTTCTACCTGAATATTGTGCTTTTTCAGGTCATTAAATAGATCAAGGAGCATCTTATGGATCGATCCGATTTTTTGTTCCAGTAAGATTGCTCCATCCGGCAGAACATATTTTTCTATCTTCAAATGTTTTCAGGTTTTCCCTATATGTTGGACAATAGAAGCAATTACATCCACATTTAGCAATCCTGTCTATCATTTTTTTTATAATGTTGAAATAGTTCAATTGTACTTAATATCAATAAAAGAACATCAAGACACCAGAGCAAAAATTTTCCCTTAAAAGGAATCACCAGATCTCCAAATAACAGCCACATTAGTAATACCAATCCTCCACACATATTTATAGCGAGTGCACCAATTAATCCCAATCCTGTGGTAAGTTTCGATTTGGTTTTACTGGTTTCAATGATCAATGCAATGGCTATTCCAATAAAAACGCCACCGAGGATATTCGGATAGAAATAGTTGCTAACGATTGGCAAGCCAAGGAAAGAAGCCAGGTTATCCGAATATAAGACGAGTATAGCACCAAGAATTAAATTGATAGTCGCATCAACCAGCAATGTGTATTTTCTGGATTTCATGGAAAGCATCCTTTGCTGTTGTTCGGGAAATCCCCAATACAATTTAAGAAAAACTACATCTTTAATCAATCAACTCAATTCGCATCTTCCCAGACCGGATGTTTAGTAAATTCATCCTGCAGAGCAGATTTGATTATCAGCTCAGACTCAGTGATGGAATCGGTATGCAATGGGGATTTCTCTAAGAGGTCTTTTTTTATATTAAAGAATTGTTCATCCTGATAAAGTTTATATTCATTGGTCTGGACAAATTGGTTCCTATACTGATTTACACCCTTACCCCATCTTGGATCATAATGAACAAATACTGTTTCTCTGGATTTATATGTTTCACCTGTAAACAGGGGATAAAAGCTTTTTCCATCTGTGCCTCTTTGTACTTTTACAATATCTGCAAGAGTGGGGAAAAAATCACTGAATTCAATTAAGCCATTAAACTCAAATCCCTCCTTAATTTTTTTTGGCCAATAAGCGATCAGAGGAACATGAACTCCTGCATCGATGGTATTGCCTTTGCCCCCGCGTATAGATCCCTTTACTGTATTCGAATATATGGTAGGATGTGTCCCATTATCTCCCGTAAAAATGACCAGAGTGTTGTCTTTAATTTTTAGTTGTTCCAGTTTTTCCATAATTCTTCCAACTATCTTATCTGTATAGGACACCATATCCTTGAAATAGGAAGTGTCTTTCTCATAGCGCATAGAAGGATCGGCCCAATCTCTGGAATCAGGGGTAGGTACAAATGGTTCATGCACAAGCACCATTGGAAAATAAACAAAAAAAGGATCATTACTATTTCTACCTATAAAATCAAGAAGGTAACTGGTGAATATGTCCGGGCCATAATCATCAATATCCGTATCAAGTATTTTACCATTTTGTTCGATAAGCGGATCAGCGAATCTTTCCCCCTTATTCCTGCCCTGGGTCAGTTGCCAAAGGCAATATTCATCAAAACCAAATTTGACTGGTCTGGTGTTATCATTCCAATAGGGGATTTCGTCTTTATATGCCAGTCCGTTTAATTGCCATTTGCCTACGATGCATGTGGCATATCCTGCATCTTTCATTAAATTACCAAGCGTATAGGCATCGTTATTTAAATGTCCGAAGTAATCATAATTGCGATAATTGTACATTCCGGTCATGATCTTCACTCTGGAAGGTGTACAAAGCGGCTGAGAGATACATTGATTAAATTGTATCCCATTTGAAGCGAGTTTGTCCAGAACAGGGGTAGAATAAGAAGTACTGCCATAACAGCTTAAACATTCATATCCCATATCATCAGCCATAATTAAAATAATATTAGGCTTTATTGAATCTCTATGCGGATTACATGATGCAAAAAATGAAAAGAGTATAATACTTAATATATATTTAGATGCGTGCATTAAAATAAATAGATATATGGTAATTATTATCCCGATACTCTAATAGTTATTAGGAATCAGGATATTTAAATCATCATTTACATAGTTAATTTTCCGGAATTACGACCCCGATCAGATCTTCAAACCGGTTTCCCTCTTCATCCACGAGGCCAAATGCTGAACTTTTGTAATTCCAGTTGGTATAACCTATCCCGTTTTCTTCAAATAACTGGATCATATCCTTATACCATCTAAGTCTGTCTTGTTCAGGGGCTTTGTGATACACGCCGAATTCTCCGCAGTATAATGGCAGACCCAGTTCCTTGGCTTTCCGAATAGGCTTTTGCCACATTTCAAATATTACTTCCTTATTAAACTCCTTACCCACTGAACTTACTGCTACAGCCTTCAGGCTATCCGGGAGGTTATTAAATTCTTCATCAGTTACAAGGATCCCGGGATAGTGTACCGGCCCGGGGTAGTTTCGATAACTTGTCCAGCTTGCCAGCAGATGTGTAAGCATCATCGGTTCATAATAATGAAAGCTTAAAAGGATATTTGGATCATTTTCCGGAACTTTAAGTTCGTCAAAAGTATCGACTGACTGCCATCTGTTGGAACCGATCACTATAGTTCGTTTGGGTTCCAGTTCACGTATTGCCTTAACTGTATTGGCTATCAGATCATTCCATTGTTCAGGATCATCGGCCACAGCTTCATTCATGAGTTCGTAGGCAAGATGGTTATTCGGAAATTGGTTCAACACGGCCGATAGGTCCCTCCATAGATCGTAAAACTTTTCCTGTTCTGCAGGATCGGTCCAAAGAGGTTTTTCCTCAGCCAAAAAATAATGTGACCGAATAATATGGACGTCAACGATAACCTTCAGATTAAATTCCTCACACCATTTTATACAATTGATCATTAATTGAAAAGCATCTTCATGCCGATTCCCATTTTCATCCCACATTTGAACTTCATCAATAGGGAGGCGTATGTGGTCAAATCCCATGGATGCAATTTCTTCAACATCACTTTTAATAAAGAACTGTTGTCGTTCTTCGCCCCGACGTTTACTTTGAGATAACCAGTGGGCTACATTTGTTCCCTTCTTTACGGAAAAGTTGTCTTTATTTTTTTCGGGAATTGACTGACAGGAAAAGAAACTTAATACTAAAAACAGTATGGATAATTTCTTCATGTTAAAAAAAGTATTTTAAATAATCGATTGAAAAATGATAAATATTTTTCAAGTCAAATATATTACATATGACCTCTAATAAAAATTGATATAGACGTAAAAAAATGATTTATTTCGGGAATAAAACAGTTGCAGTCATAAAACTAAAATTCAATCATCCACAAAAATTCTTAAAATCCATAAAGAAGATGCTACCGGTCCAGTAAGAAACCGAGGGATTGTCTATAGAAATCCTGTAAGATCTGCACATCATTTCCTATACCCAACTGGTCGATCGGGAGAATACCGCCCCTCCATTGCCCATCTTTAATCCATTTTCCTTTCGAAAGCTTTGCGGCCTTAGAATAATCAATTTGATGATCCCCGGTATATCCTGATATATAAAAGTAGGAGGCACCTGCCATATTGTCTTCCATTGCTAAACCGGCCCCTATCCCAAGCGTATCGTTCCATTGAAAAAAGATCCCTGTATCAAAATGATGCGGCCAGATCCTGGTTTCTGCCTCCTTTTGCACAGATTGGCAAATATCCTTCAAGATGTAGTTTGCCAGACTCCTGAAACAGGACCATTTCGCAAGCGCATCCTCTTCTATTTTTTCAATAGGCAGCTTAATGAATGGATAATCAGGAATTTCAAAATGAAGTGGTGCCATTAGATTTGGTTTTTCTATCCCAATTGCGCGGGTAGAATCTTCAATTAGAATTTCAGCTTCAAGATAGTTTTTATTAAGAA
The DNA here is from genome assembly GCA_963820995.1 of uncultured Cytophagales bacterium. Taxonomy (GTDB): domain Bacteria; phylum Bacteroidota; class Bacteroidia; order Cytophagales; family Cyclobacteriaceae; genus JAGTVG01. Next base: position 1,084,481 of record CAWGCL010000004.1, read on the forward strand.
GTGATAAGTCATTTATCACTTCCATTTGCTGGTCCAGCCATTGAAATGACATCTTTCTTAAATATAATGCGGGCATGATTTTTCCATTGGAAATTGAGATCCACCTTCCCAGCAATCTCTGCTGAATGGGCTCCCAATACAAGTTGGTATGGCTGTCATCATCTTTTTTAGGCACCAGTGATCTGCCTAGTTTAGCCAGTATCTGACTTGCCTGATGAATTTGTCGATCGATTTCAGTATATGTATTCATTAATTCGTGCATTTATTCAGTAATACCCGCATACTGGATCCCTGTCAACCGGCACATTTCATAGTTATAGGTTACCAGATCATTCATATTGAACTTTTTAAAATCATTATATCCACAAGCCCGTGCGATCACTTTCATTAATTCATTGCTTGAGACCAGAAAGTTTTTCAATTGTACTGCAGATGATTGAATGATCAATCTTTGTCTGAGTTTTTCCTTTTGAGTAGCTATCCCGACCGGGCAATTATTGGTATTGCAGGCCCTCATACCAAGACAGCCTATGGCCTGAAGGGCTGAATTTGACACAGCTATGGCATCGGCTCCCAGCATCATAGCCTTGGCAAAATCCTCAGGCACACGAAGACCACCAGTTATTACCAGGGTAACATTTTTAGCAGATACACTATCCAAATACTTTCTGGCCCTTGCCAGTGCCGGTATTGTTGGCACATTGATGTTGTTTCTCAATACTGTCGGAGCTGAACCGGTGCCTCCACCACGACCATCAAGAATAATATAATCCGCTCCCGCCTTCAAAGCAAAATCGATATCTGATTCGATATGGCTGGCAGCGATTTTAAAACCTATTGGTATACCGCCAGTACGCCCCCGGACTTCCTCTCCAAAGTTCCTGAAGTCATCGATTGTTCTTAAATCCGGGAAAGTAGCGGGTGATATTGCCGTTTCACCTTCTTTTAAGCCTCTGACCTCTGCTATTTCCTTCGTTACTTTACTTCCTGGCAAATGCCCCCCGGTACCGGTTTTCGCTCCCTGACCCCCTTTAAAGTGGAAAGCCTGGGCTTTTTTTACCTTGTCCCAGGAAAAGCCAAATTTTCCTGATGCCAATTCATAAAAATAATGTGTGTTGGCTTTTTGTTCATCCGGAAGCATGCCCCCTTCGCCGCTACAAATACCAGTCCCAGCCAATTCTGCACCTTTTGAAAGTGCGATCTTAGCTTCACGCGAAAGAGCCCCGAAGCTCATGTCTGAAATAAATACAGGTATTGATAGCTTCATAGGTTTTTTTGCATTCGGCCCAATAATTGTTTCAGAGTTTACTTCTGTGTCATCAATTAAGGGCCGTTTGGATAATTGTGCCGGAAGGAACTGGATATCTTCCCATTTCGGCAAAGTATTACGGTCTACACCCATGGCTTCAGATGGCCCATGCGATCCAAAATTTTTTAAACCACTTTTTGCCAGTGATTGAATATATGAGGTGTAAGGTTCAGTATTTTCGGGATGTGTGTCTGCGAAGTTGCCTAAATAATCATTACGCTTGAAGGGTTGTGGGTGTTCTTGCAGATAGTCGGCTACTTCATTTTCGTCAATCCATACCTTGTCATCTTTAACAATGGATCTGAATTTATATAGGGCCTCTTCATTATTGTATTCAGAAACTCCAGTGTCAATTCGGTAATCCCAACTATGCAATCCGCAAATAAGGTTTTCACCATCGATATATCCATCTGAAAGGAGCGCCCCACGGTGAAGGCATCTTCCGTACAATACGGAAACTTCGTTGTCATATCGAATAATTACCAGGTCAAGATCGTTTACCATCACGTGAGATGGTTTTCGATCATTGAGTTCATTGAATTTGCATAAGGGAGTAAGTGTCATATTTTTTATTGTAGGTGGTTTTTTCTATTCGTTTTAAAGGTATTGTTTTGCCACTTTGTTCTATTTTAACCTGATCGCAATGGCTTAGGTGTGTAAATTTGAATGGTTTTGACAAATCAAGCGTATAATTACCAAGTTTCAAAAAATATCCTGAACATTCCGGTTCCCCAATTTCATTAAACCGTGTTACTTTATATCCAGGCTTTGCGCGTTCAATAAAAAACCAGGAGCCTGCCCCTTCTCCAGCTAACCATTGAGCATTTAAAGGGATTAAAGGTGCTTTTGTTGGTTTCGAAAGTGTCTTTTTAATTTCTGATGGAAGAAGAAAAGGCCTATACACTTTTTTACTCCTATCTGAAAACATATTTTCCCGAGGATGATGGATGGTCTTATTGTCCAGGGACCTGACATTTCCTATGGGGGTTGGGCTTAATGTTAGAGGGAACCGTAATCTGAAGGCTTTCAATACCCTGGGTTTCCCGGATAATATAACAGTACGGACAAACCGTGAGCAATTTGTACCGTTCCGGATAAATGGCCCATAATTCCATGGATTTTTTTGTTGCATTTTCAGAGCGGTATTAAGCGCCCGCTCAAACCGAATTTTAGTATATGAGGCCTGAATGATGCCGCTTCCATGGCAGGAGGAATTATGATACAATTCTGAAAGTATCTCATGTATATTTTCTATCGATCCGAAATCAGATATTATAGCTTTTGTACGTATTTTGAGATCATTGTCTGTCGTCTGATTTCTAATCCTTCCATGTCCAAATGGTGCATGATACCTGCCAAAATCAAAATAATGACATTCCCCGCTAATACCATCCACCAGTATCACAGCTGCATGGCCAACTTTATAATGAAAATTTGTATTGATGCCCAGAAAGTTCATTATGGGATCATACCATGCACCCGCTTGCTTACAATAAGTTTCAGGCCAGGCCAGGGCAATCGCATATCCAATGTTATTAGTTTTTTGGGGCATTTTATTTTATTCTTTAAAACCAGATTTTACAAATATAGTTTATGAATCAATCCAGAAATAAATTCAAAACGTATTAAACAATCTTAAATATATATAAAAATCTAAAGAATATTATGGACTAATTATTTCTATAACTTGGTTATGAGTTTTCAGGCCGATCCCATGAAGTTCGACCTTTGATACTCTTGGTGACAGATACGTGCCTCCATCAAATTGAATAAATAATTTTTTGACCTCAATAATTTCATTGTTTAATGAGGTGTATACTTTATAATTTCCTTCACAGTTCTTCTTTAAAGTAAAATCCCTGTTTATATATGATACGAATCGAAATATGATTTCAGAATCATTTACTGTAAAATATTTCAATCCATAACCGAATTTCTGTTGTACCCAGGAAAGGTTCTCCTCAATCCCTCCCAATGTATTCTTTCTCCAATAAATCCGGATTGGATTTCTAAGGTCTATCTTCCCCCTGGGATCTAGGTTTATATCGTAAAAAACCTCATCCGTATCCTTGCTTCTTTCAATTTTAAACAGGGAGTGAGTTCTTTTCTCTGTAGGATCAGGATTTGAATTGACATAAGCTGTTGAGGAAATTAATATAATTCCCAAAAAAGTCAATCTATAAACATATGAATTAATAAGCATTGCCTTATGATTCAATGAATAGCGCTATCAGATATCCTCTTTTCTATACATATAGGTTAAAGCAATCAAAATGAATCCTATCCCCGTAAGCGCTGGGGGTAAAATTCTATGCGCCACGGAAATGTATATCATTACAACTGATATTATAATTAATGCTATTCCTGTAATTTTTTTCATCTTTTTATCTAATAGTTTTCGATTATATAGAATGGAATCATTATTTCCCGGTAGAGAGTATTAACAAGGAATATCTAAAAAGTGCAGATACTCACTCAGTATGTCACTGGAAAGGCACTGCCTCTTATTATAATTTAGTTGTAGAAAATGAAGTAAATAAAGATGCGGCATGGTATTATCCGGATCCCAGTGGGCTGGCTAAGGGGATTAAAGATCACGTAGCTTTCTGGAAGGGAGTAAGGGTGAGCAAATAAATCAGTGAAAGTAGATTGATATACCAACTTTTTTTAGCCTCATTTTTAGATAATGAGGCCTTATGTAGTTTTTCTATTCCTTGTGTCATAGATAAATGTTTGATTATCAAGAATATTTCTTATTATAATCCACTGTGATTAGGATCTGGTTCAATCGAACAGAAAATTAATGGTTAAATCAGTTTTGAGAGGTGCTCGAAACTTTTAATGGCATCCGGAACGGTGCCGCATTCTACGCTGAAAACGATATCACGTTCTAAATCTTTAACGATATCAATTACGCGCTTCCAATCTACAACACCCTCACCGCAGGCACAACCTACAGGGGTGCCTGTTACTTTCCCTCTTTCATCCTTTCCCTGTTGTATACTGATATCTTTGGCATGAATATGGAACAGGTTATTTTTAATTCTTTCTAACCAGGAATAGATGTCCCCGGCACCACCAAGATAGGCATTCCCGGTGTCAAAGTTGATGCCTATGGCTGGCGAATCTACCAAGCTGTAAATACTATCCAATCCCTCAGGTGATTTGCTATATTGCTGGTGTTGCTCCAGGCCAATTATAATCCCATGCCGTTCTGCTACTCTTGAAGCTTCGGTGAGCGTATATTTCATCAAGTTATAATCCATCTCTTCAGTAGTCCAGGAAGGTTTGGGCCCCTCATCGGTATTTACGATCGGAGCGCCTGCGCTAGCTGCAAAGCGAATCGACATCTTCAAATATTCCACACTGATCTCAGGTTTGCAGAGTGGAGTATGAGTGGAAAGTCCGGATAGTTTTATGTCACTTTTATCACAGATTTCTTTTATCCATAAAGGATCTTCAAACATAGAAACAGAGTGAAAATAGCCTGCCTCACTTAACAGTTCTCGCCCAAGATGTACCATTGGCTCGATGTATTCGTAGCCAATCTCTTTAGCTTTTTGTACGCCCCAGATAAAAGGTTTATCATGGTGTCGTACAAATTCCATATTGACACCTAATTTGATCATAATATTATTATTAAAGTATTGATAAAGACATTTGAATTCGGGAAGCATTTACGACTTCAGGTTCCGTACAATATGCCATCAGCTAGAGTATTTCCATCTTATATTTTGTAATCAGCATCTTACTATTTCACAAACAGCATCAAAAATATAGCTAAGAGGTAAACAAATATATGGATCCTACATGAATAATCATAAATACAATAGACGATCCTATTCCAGCTAATGCACCGGATCTTATTGAATGCCATATATTTAGTGATTTTATGATGGATTCATTCATTTAATCTTCATTCTCTTGGGCTCCAGAATTCATATAGGGGTTCTCCTCGGCTATTGAGTCCTGAATGATTCCAAACACCATCAATTAATTCATAGTTGAAAGTAAGTGAAGCACCAACCCTGGAACTGTCTCTTGAGAAGAAATCGATAATTTCAGTATATTGATTATCAATAGTAGTATAAGTGCCTCCTCCCGTTCCGGAAAATGCTCCTGTCTCCACATTATAGGCGATCCACTGAAATCTAGTACCCGATAATATCTTCATTGTCTTTCGTGGTTGATCGGTATCCCTGGTTTGAATTTCACCATCACGTTTTCTTCCCGAAAACAGCCAGGCGCCTTCTAAAGCTCCAGGAAGACCATTGTCAATTCTTGTAAATTCATGACCTTCAATTATCAAATTGTCATCATCGAAATTGGCTTGTTTTTCTATCTTTTGTCCAACAACTGTATTATCGAAAGTATTATATTCCATAAATATGTTGAGCATTTTATTTTCATAAGACCATACCCCACCGTAAGTCCCCTCAAATGATCCGGATTCGGTTTCAAACAAAGCATAGGAGAAGAAATTCCCCGAAAATATGATTACTCCCTCATCAGATCTCCATGCACCATTAAAGTTTGCTTTTTCATTTTGTCCGGAAACCGGATACGAGATTACAAATATGAGTAATATTAGAAATGAATTAAGGCTATTCATCATGACAGAGGTTTTAAAAGTTGCATCAGGGATAAGAATAAATTTTATAATAAAGCGAAATATAATAAAGGAAGGTGAATTGTGCAAAGGTTTTTTATTTGACCTGAAGCCACCTCATTCTGTAGGCATTCATTGCGAAATGCCCTAATTTGCGGGTAAGTTTATGATTAATATAAATCCCAACGATGGCACCAAAGCCAGGGATTAACTGCAGTAGTTTGGCCAGATCCAGGTAGTCCCTGTACTCAATTTGAAACGATCGCCAGTCAAAATCATTGATGTCTTCCGGCAATTTTTCTTTTTCCTCATCCCAATTATTGATCAGGTTAAATATATTTTTCTGCTGTTTATGCCGTGAGAATGTTAATTGAAAGATATGCAATATATAAATTCGTTCTTTGTAATCGGAAAGGTCATATCCGTACAGGCTGGCAATTTCAAAAAGCATTTTGATTTTAATACTTAACCATAAAGGCAGGTCTGCCAGGCCCATCAATATTCCTCCATAACCCGTAACACCTCCTTCGGCGGCAGCAGTTTTACTATATATATCAATCTTTTCTTTTACTTTTTCCTCTATTCCAGGTAATAGATCAATTTTATCTTTTTCCCAGGTAGTAAGATAGGCTCCAAAGATGACTGATTTGGTCATTTGTCTGATTGCATCGGTCATTATTTTGTGTATGCGCTCAGGGATAACATTATTAATGCCGGTTTGAACGGACTTGGCCAGGACGCCAAAGACAGAGGGCTCTTCATGAATTGATTGTTTCCATGTTTTCAGCTCATCATAAACCTGTTTCTCGTATACCTCCATTATAATATTAAATTACGAATAATCTTATTATCAAGTTGGCAGAGCTTTCAAAACCTGGAATAAATTAAGGAATTATATATTACAGCCTGAATTGATCTGATTTCAAAATAATGCCTTTTAGCGTACAATTGAGGTAAGGTATCCGGAAGATGCAAACTAATTTATTATTTTTGTCCTGATCCAAATATTCATTTATGAAAAGTAAAAAAGTTTTTGTTAGTGGTTGTTACGATCTTTTACACAGTGGGCATGTGGCCTTTTTCGAGGAAGCTGCTTCCCATGGAGATCTTTATGTAGGTTTAGGATCAGATCAAACTATTTTTAGCCTCAAAAATCGGAAAACCATTAACAACGACAGGGAACGCTTGTATATGGTAAAATCCATAAAATATGTAAAGGATGCATGGATTAATAAGGGAAGTGGAATAATGGATTATTTGGATGAAATTAAGCAACTGAAACCGGATATTCTTTTTGTTAATGAAGATGGGGATTCCACTGCCAAAAAGGATCTTTGCAAAGAGTTGGGAATTGAATACGTCGTTAGCAAAAGAATTCCAAAAGATGATCTTCCTTCCAGGTCAACAACTGGGATTAGATCCAAAAGCATTATACCATACAGGCTTGACCTGGCAGGTGGCTGGCTTGATCAGCCTTATGTTTCTAAGCATCATCCCGGTCCGGTTATAACAATATCAATAGAACCCACACACGATTTCAATGATAGAAGCGGGATGTCTTCAAGTACTAGAAAAAAGGCCATAGAAATATGGGGTTACAGCTTACCGGTAGATGATCCTGAAAAACTAGCAAAGGTTTTATTCAGTTTCGAAAATCCACCAGGTAAAAAGGAGATAAGCGGATCCCAGGATTCGATAGGTATAGTATTTCCTGGTCTGAATATTATGCATTATAATGGGGAATACTGGCCATATAAAATAGAATCATGCCATGTAGAAGATATTTTATCCTGGCTTGAAGAACGACTTAATTTTGTGCCATTAAATCCTCGTGCATCCGGGTTTGACGTTTTAGCGGATACTCAAATAGACTCTAAAAATGCAAAAGCTCTTGCAGACGCTACAATAGCTGCATGGGAGGCCATAATGAAGAAAAATGTTCTTGAATTTGGTCAACATTTCAGGGCTTCTTTTGAAGCGCAAGTTGCAATGTTCCCAAATATGATTAATGAAGAAGTGCTTAATACTATCGATTTACATAGGAAAGATACATTGGGATGGAAATTGTCAGGAGCGGGAGGTGGGGGTTATCTTGTCTTTGTCTCGGAAAAATATATACCGGGAGCTATAAAAATTAAAATTCGAAGAAAAGCGGAATCGGATTGATAGATTAGCTACTCCTATCGGGTCTTTTGTCGGTATCTGTTCATTTCGGTGTTCCAATTACCCAATTCATTCAACATTGCATTCAATATATCGAGACTATCTGTAGACAGGTCATTAACTTCAATAATATCTTTGCTCAGGTCGAATAGCAATGTGTCTTCCGGAGTGGTTAGTAGTTTCATCGAACCATTCCTCATTGCTAAACTTCCCCTGTATCTCCAGAAAACGTTTCTTTTCTTCAATTTTCCTATATTGAAAAGTACCGGTGAGAGGTCTGTCCAGGTTGGGTGTCTTGATCTCTTCATTCCCATAACACCCTATCTCACCATAACCCAGATCATCTGCCATGATCAGAATGATATTGGGTTGTCTTTGGTTCTTACACCTCATCAGAAATAGTACAAAAATAAGTACCAGGGAAATATACCTGGATTTAATCATGGTAATTCTTAATAAATTGCATCAGTCCTTATCTTCCCGTTCAATATCTGTATTTTTCTACTAATACCTATATCTTCAAGGAATTTTATATCGTGGGAAATGACAATCAGCGTCCCATGATAGTTGCTTATGGCCGTAGTGAGAATTTCAATATTCTGAATGTCCAGATTATTAGTTGGCTCATCCAATACAAAGATATCCGGCGCACTTGCACCGATCATCAGGCAGCAAAGGGCAAGTTTCATTTTTTCTCCTCCACTCAAATTAGCGCAGGATTTTGTCCATGATTCTCTGCCAAACAAATATCTGTATAGTCGAATTTTTATTTCGTGCTCCTGCAAGGCTCCATCGTTGTACTTTTGAGCTTGTTCATAGATAGTAAGTTGATTTTCAATCAAAGAATATTCCTGATCGATGAATACTGACTTGAAAGAAGATCTTTTGATGCTCCCTTCAGAAGGAGAAAGATCTCCTAAAATAAGTCTTATTAAAGTTGTTTTACCAGTACCATTATTCCCTTCAATGATTATCCTGTCTCCACTTTTTATTTCAAAACTTATTGGGGCAGACCACAATTTTTGGCTGCCGAACTTGAAATTTATAGACTTAGCTTTTACTAATATCTTACCAAGATAGATGGAAGTATTATTGAAATTCATCCTCATTTCATCAATGTGAGGAAGTTCTTTCCTGATATTTAAAATGTCTTTGGAAATTGATTCAATTTTTTCCGAGTGAACAGCTTTTAATTTGGATGAACTTTTTTGGGCCTTATTTCTAAGTTGGTGCAATAAAACGGGAGGTACATTTCCTTTATGCTTTTTAGTACCCCGTGAATCAGATCGCTGTTTTCTTTCAATGGTATCGCGGGCTGTTTTCCTGAATGCTTTCAATGATTTTTCTTTTTCCTTGAGCGTATGTTTTAAAGCCTTCAACTCTTTTGATTTCTGTTCTTTAAAAAAACTATAGTTGCCCCCATACATTGTAAGCTGGCTGTTCTTTAATTCGTAAACGGGATGTAGCATTTCCAATAAAACACGATCATGACTTACTGTCACCAAAATATTTTCAGTTGTTTTGACATAGTTATAAAAAATGTTCCTACTATGGATATCTAAATGATTTGTGGGTTCATCAAGTAAAATTATTTTGGGCATATGAATTAATATTCCAGCCAGAAATACTTTAGTTTTTTCACCACCACTTAATTTATCCATTTTCTGGGCTAAATTAAGGTCAGTTAGATCCCATTGTCGCAAGGCTTCCTGACTTCTTTTCTCAATATTCCAGTCTTCATTTAATATAGATAGTAAATCATTATTTGTATGCCCTTGTTGGATCTTATAAAAAGCACTTAGTTTTTTCTCGATTTCTAATGCTTCTGCTATAGAACAGTTATTATATTGACCGAAATGTTGAGGTATATAATAGGGAATGGAAGATCTTTTGACAGATCCTTTGTCCTGGGTACAAAGGCCACATAAAATTTTCAAAAAAGTAGATTTTCCGGAGCCATTATTGCCAATGATAGCCACTTTTTCAGGTTGTTGAACCGAAAAATCTAGTTTTTCAAATAATATTTCCTTATCAGGATGTATATATGAAATATCGTGAGCAATAAGATATTCCATGATAATGGGAATAAACAGTATTTTATTAAATTATCAGGGATAATATACAATTTAATAAAAAAAGAAGTTGATATCTATTTCTCGATCAACTGTTATCCTTGAAGAAATATACAAAAAACAAATTATCACTTTCTTTAACGACGTAATGTTTAAACTCTAAGCTGGAGGCTTTATCTATAAGGGGGGCAGGGAGAAAAGGAGCGATCATTTTGTAAATTGAATTATTGGGCAGTTTTTTAAGGTCAGCCAAAACCTGGTTTACCGGATGTTCTCCTGCTGCTAGCATTTCCCTGACATCAAGTTCCTGAACAATATTTACATCCTTAAACCAATCAGGTAGCAATGTATTGTATGGATTATTGACCTCATTATCCAGAAGCTCCTGGCCGACCTCCTTCCTGAGGTGATTGATTAAATCGCCAACCTTGACATTTCCTATGCTGGCTGCTTGTTGTAAAGTGGCAATTTTTGCAACTGTTTTTCTTAAAATCGGATTCTTTAGCTTCTTGAAGGCAGGCACATAATTGATTAGTACATCCTCCAGTTCAGGATAAGTTTCTATTAGCTGAAGAACTTTCGTCTTCGGGCTAATTATAAGTTGTTTTTTCTCCATTATGCCTCCTTTGTATAGGATAATATTCTTTGTTCACCTTCCAATTCGCGAAAGGCTGTAACATCATGTGATACTTCTAAGGTTCCTAAATAATCATTATTCTCATTTCTAAGAGCAAAGTATTCAATATGTATCATTTTTCCACCCATATTTATCCAGAATGGTGCACGTGATTCTTTACCGGCTTTAAAATCTTCAATTATTTTGTCAACAATATGTGTGCTGGATGGAGGATGACAATGTCTCACATCCCTGTTTAAAATAGCCCGGTTTCTCTGAAATATTCTTTCTTTGCTTTGCGAAAAGTATTTTACTTTATCATTGCGATCAACAAACGTCATATCTACGGGGAGTGTATTTAATATGGCCAGTAACTCTTCAACGGTAAATCCACCTGAGTGCAACTGGATACTATCTCCAGATGTTGAGCCTGCATTTGATTTCTCTTGCTTGGCCCAGGAGGGTTTCCATTCAATTTGCGGATCATATAAACAAAAACCGATTTCAAGAGATTGCTTACTGATCTCATACCAATCTGCTTCAGTAAGTTTATCTAATGTCATCGGGAACAGGATCTGTTCTTCCTTGATAGTCATATCTATTACACCCTTTATAGCAGGCTTCAATACGATTTCGGAGGCCGCAATGAACTCTTCCAGTGTTATATTCTCTGTTTGTAGAAGTTCGATGCTTCCTTTTATTAATTCCCTTATTTCATCGTGCTTGCCCCACATTACTTTCGGTGGTCCGGTAATACCTTGATTTTCAAGGTAAGGGAACAATAAATATTCCTTTCGCTGATAAAGTTTATCTACATCATACAGGTTATTATACAATCCTCTTAATGTCAGCAGTTCAGTATTCAGATCATCATTTGATTTATCGGATATTTTTCTAATGTACTGGTCGATCTGACCTGCTACCTTAAGGAGTTCTTTATTTTCATTTTTCATTACATCCAGTGGATGCCCGGGAGGAATTGACTTTGAGGCAGAGAGGTCAATATTGCCATCAAGAACAGCTGAATGGGCATCGCAGAGTTTGACAACTTCCTCTTCAGGTAATCCTTCGCTAATTAATTCCTGTTCCACTTCCACTACTTCACCATATGGGATTTGTTTTAAACTCTGCATCAATTCGGTTCTAACCTCTTGTTCGGAACCACCTTGATGTAATTTCAGGATCAACTCCTTCAGTCTTTTTTTTCTGTCATTCGAATTATTGATCAGTTCACTCATCTTTTATTCTAAATTTTATTTTTTAGATATCAATTATAACTTACTGATGCTCTTTAGATAATAAGTCTATCCTGAGATCATCAAATATAAAGCAGCTAAAGGTATGAGATTCAAAATCAAATTACAATTCTCAATATTCTATTGAGATTGTGATAAAGGGTGAAAAACAGAAATTCCGTTTGAGTTGAATACAATCAGGTTTGAGTAATTGAAAAAAGAGAAGTTTTACTTATTGAAAAACAAATGACATTCAATAAGACCTATTCCTGTTTTTCTTGTTTTCCTTCTGATTCTTTAGATCCTTTTGTGGCTTTGGTGGTTTTTGATGTTTGACCCTCAGTTTTTTTCTTCGATTTTGTAATGCTAATGATCAATTCTTCACCCTTTCCTGGATAATCAGCTTTAATGATATCCCCCTCCTTAACATCTCCTTTGAGGATCTCTTCAGCCACCTGATCTTCCAGATATTTTTGAATGGCTCTATGCAAAGGCCTTGCACCATATTGAGGATCAAATCCTTTTTGAGCAAGAAAATCCTTAGCCTTATCTGATAATTCAACTTTAAATCCAAGGTCATGGATCCTGGCGAACAAACTATCCAGTGTAATCTCGATGATCTGGTGGATATGCTCTATATGCAGAGAATTAAATATGATCAAATCATCCAGTCTGTTCAGAAATTCAGGGCTGAATGTTTTCTTTAGGGCATTCTGAATTGTGGATTTCATCAGGTCATCCACACTGGATTCCCTGGATTTTGTGGAGAATCCAATACCTGCCCCGAAATCCTTCAGATCTCTAACACCGATATTTGAAGTCATTATGATAATCGTGTTCCTGAAATCAATTCTTCTTCCAAGTCCATCGGTCAGTGTTCCATCATCTAAAACCTGTAAGAGAATGTTAAATACATCAGGGTGTGCTTTTTCAATTTCATCAAGTAAAACCACACTATAAGGTTTTCTCCTTACTTTTTCAGTCAGTTGTCCGCCTTCTTCATAGCCAACATAACCAGGAGGAGCTCCAACTAGTCTTGAGACGCTGAATTTTTCCATATATTCACTCATATCTATCCTGATCAAAGCGTCTTCTTTGTCGAACATATAAGAGGCGAGAACCTTGGCTAATTCAGTTTTACCAACACCGGTTGGGCCAAGAAACACAAATGAACCAATAGGCTTCCTCGGGTCTTTCAGTCCAACTCTTGTCCTTTGAATAGCTTTAATAAGCTTATCTATGGCATTATCCTGACCCACTACCCGTTTTTTGAGTTCATTTCCCATTCCAAGAAGCTTGGAGCTTTCATTCTGCGCCACTCTGTTGGAAGGAATGCCCGTCATCATAGCAACCACTTCAGCTACGTTTTCTTCATTTACCTCAAACCGCTTAGTACGGGTTTCATTTTCCCATTTGTTTTTTGCATCTTCAAGCTGGTTTATCAGTTTCTTTTCTTTATCTCTTAATTGGGCAGCCTCTTCGTATTTCTGGCTTTTAACAACCCTGTTTTTTTCTTTTTTAACGTCTTCGATACCTTCTTCAAGATCTACTATCTCTTGAGGAACATGAATGTTATTGATATGAACCCTGGCTCCTGCTTCATCAAGAACATCAATTGCCTTATCGGGTAAGAACCGGTCACTGATATATCTGTCAGACAGACGAACACAGGCTTGTATTGCATCCTGAGTATAATTTACATGATGATGATCTTCATACCTTTCCTTTATGTTATTCAGTATGGTAATGGTCTCTTCAGGAGTAGTTGCATCCACCATGACAACTTGAAAACGTCTGGCCAGAGCACCGTCTTTTTCAATATATTGGCGGTATTCATCAAGCGTTGTGGCACCAATACATTGTATTTCGCCTCTTGACAAGGCAGGCTTAAACATATTGGAAGCATCCAGTGAGCCAGAAGCGCCTCCAGCTCCAACGATTGTATGCAATTCATCAATAAATAGAATTACCTCCGGTGATTTTTCCAGCTCATTCATTACCGCTTTCATTCTTTCCTCAAACTGTCCACGGTATTTAGTACCTGCTACCAGTGAAGCAAGATCAAGCGTTACCACCCGCTTTCCAAATAACACTCTAGATACTTTTTTCTGTATAATTCTAAGGGCAAGTCCTTCAGCAATGGCTGTTTTCCCCACACCAGGTTCTCCGATTAACACCGGATTATTTTTCTTTCTCCTACTTAGAATTTGAGCGACACGCTCAATCTCATTATCCCTACCTACGATAGGATCTAATTTATTGTCTTCAGCGAGCTTCGTTAGATCTCTCCCGAAGTTGTCAAGCACCGGTGTTCGACTCTTTTCTGTACTTTTTGGACTACTTTCACCTTTTCCGGATGAACTTCCAAAAATCCTGGATGCATCCTCATCCCCGTCATCAGTGTCGGAGGAAGCCATTGGATTTTCAGTCTGGAACTCCAACAGTTCTTTTACAACATCGTAGTTCACGTCAAATTTTTCAAGTATTTGGGTGGCTATGTTATCTTCGTCTCTTAAGATAGAAAGCAATAGATGTTCAGTTCCTATCAACTGACTTTTGAAGATTTTGGCCTCCAGATAAGTTATTTTAAGTACTTTTTCAGATTGTCTGGTCAAAGGGATATTGGCTAGGTTTTTTACGTTAGTTATGGCTGTTCCACGGGTGGCCTGCTCTATGGAAGTTCTCAGGTCGTCGAGTGCAACACCCAGCTTTTTTAAAATACTAATGGCAACTCCTTCACCTTCACGGATCATTCCTAAAAGAAGGTGTTCGGTGCCAATATAATCATGACCCAGCCGTAGTGCTTCTTCACGGCTAAGTGAAATAACTTCTTTTACTCTATTTGAAAATTTTGCTTCCATTCAATACCTCCTTGAACAGTAATATGTAAAGTTAAATCTAATTGATTTAATATGCTATGATATACATATATTATGAATAATACCAGAGCATACAGAAATTTAACGATTATTGATTGTCAATTGTTTTAAATAACACCTATTGATCTTTTTAGAACATTAATGGCATTTGGACCTTCACAGAAAATCAAATCTATTACGCTGAGGTCCTTAACAAATTGATTTCCAAACACTTGCGGATATTCCTGCGCAGTGTAAAAGTTTAAATCATTTTTTCCCCGTTTTGGATGGATGATAGAACGCAAATCCTGAACATCGGAAGGGTAAATTTTCTTGAATTTTTGTGTAAAAATAATTTTTTTATTTAACCCAATCATATTTAAAAGTAACTCAAGGATCTCTATATTCAGATCAAACAAAAAACGAGGTTTATTAAACAGAATTCTTTCGATATTCTGATAGTAATGTTCAAAAAATGGAGCATTACCGTAGGCCGATTGGATTGCTCCCCAATGGTTCTTTATCCAGGACTGATTTTGGTCAATACGGATTTCCTGGATGGGGATGTTGCTGTTCCCTTTTTGAATCGGGACGATCAAATCGTCTACTTTATTTGCTGTTCTAATTTGACAACGGTTTCTAAAAGACTGTTTGATATAACTTTCTTTTGATTCAATAATCACTTCATCAAAATGAACCCAGGATGCAATATATGGTATGGAAGGTAAATAGTGAAGTTCTATTACAGCTTGCATATACACCTAATGCTTATTTTATGGAATTATAATTTAATATGTTCCTGTTGTTCTTATTGAATATTTTCCTGGCTGCTGAAAGAATATTATCAATATCAACAGATTCTATTTTAGCTTTCTCCTTATTAACGAGGCCTGGATCTTCCAAATTCGAAAAAATTGCAAGGTTCATAGCCCTGTTCAATATTTCTGCATCCTGAAAGGCAAGTGAAGTAAAAGCCTGGTTTTTAACTTTCTGCAGTTCCTTTCTTGTTATGCCATTATTAACTAGTTCCTCAATGATGCCGTTTACTTCTGCCTCAGCTGCATCCGGTGATATGCCATTTTTAATTTTACCACTTATTACCAGTAATCCCGGATCAATTGAACCTGTTAAATACGCGTTAATGGAATTGAAAACATTTTTTTCCTTGACAAGATTTTGATACAACCTGGATGTTTTTCCCCTGCCTAAAATCTCACTAAGAAGATCAACTGCATGATAATCAATATCCAGTCTTCCAGGCATATGAAATGCCATATATATCGCGTCCAATGGTACATTTGCTTCGGTTATCTCCCGTCTGGCTTCCATTTGGGCGGGCTCTTCAGGGAGTTGACGGATATATCTTTCACCTGGCGGGATGGATCCAAACCATTTATCTGCCAGTTTCATCACCTGTTCGGCATGCACATCTCCTGCAACCACCATTGTTGCATTATTAGGGAGGTAAAATTTATCGAAGAATGATCTGACATCTTTCATCGATGCTGTTTCAATCTGAGATATGTCCTTGCCAATGGTTGGCCATCTGTATGGGTGTTTTTTATATGCCAGTGGCCGTAATTTTAACCATACATCCCCATAAGGTTGATTCAGGTAACGTTGTTTAAACTCTTCAATTACTACTTTCCGTTGGACTTCCAGAACACTTTCTTCGAATGCAAGACTGAGCATCCGGTCCGATTCGAGCCAGAATGCAGTTTCAAGGTTAGCTGCTGGTAAGGAGATATAATAATTGGTAATATCAGGGCTTGTAAAGGCATTATTTTCTCCGCCTACTTTCTGCAAAGGTTCATCGAATGATTTGACGTTTGCAGAGCCCCCAAACATCAGATGTTCAAATAAATGAGCAAATCCGGTTTTGTCTTCCGCTTCGTCTCTTGAACCAACATTATAAAGGAGATTCAGAACCGCAATTGGTAAGGAATGATCTTCATGAACAATTACCTTAAGGCCGTTATCTAGAGAAAATTCTTTGTAATTTATCATAATTGTGTAGCAGCAAAAATATAAAATACATCTGTTTTTATCTTCAATTCAATCTTTTACATTTGATAAAAAGTAAAACAATGTATTTCGACAGAAAAGGGATTACCGACAGAAGGTTGATTACACTTTACGAGGCCTTGCTTACCCCAAGAATGATAGAAGAAAAGATGCTAAAATTACTTCGTCAGGGTAAGATCAGCAAATGGTTCAGTGGAATTGGACAAGAGGCAATATCGGTTGGTGCTACATTAGCGCTCAAGCATGATGAATACATTTTGCCAATGCACAGAAACCTGGGTGTATTTACCAGCCGAAAAGTTCCTCTAAACAGGCTTTTTGCCCAGTTCCAGGGTAAGGTTTCAGGGTTTACCAAAGGCAGGGACAGGTCTTTTCATTTTGGAAGCAGGGAGCATCACGTTGTGGGGATGATCTCTCATCTGGGACCACAGCTTAGCGTTTCAGATGGGATTGCTCTGTCTCATTTACTCAAAAAGGAAAAGAAAATAGTCCTGGTGTTTTGCGGTGATGGAGGGGCTAGTGAAGGCGATTTTCATGAAGCTTTGAATGTGGCTTCAGTCTGGGACCTTCCTGTACTGTTTTTCATTGAAAATAATGGCTATGGATTATCTACCCCAAGCATTGAACAATTCAACCATCAGCATTTCATTGATAAAGGTCACGGATACGGAATGGAAGCCCATCAGATAGATGGCAACAATGTACTCGAAGTATATCAGGCTGTAAAAAAAATAGCCAGGAAGGTTAGGAGAAAGCACCGGCCAATTCTTATAGAAGCATTAACATTCAGAATGCGAGGTCATGAAGAGGCTTCAGGAATAAAATATGTGCCTAAAGACCTCTTGGAGAGATGGTCAGCCAGAGATCCTATAGATAATTATGAGAAATTTTTATTTGACATCAATGTGCTTAATGAAAATCAAAAGGGGAGGATCAAAAAGAAAATTCAACATAATATTGAAAAAGGTTTAGAAGAGGCCTATGCAGACCCATATCCGCAATTCTCCGAAGAAAGGGAAAAAGGTGATATCTTTTATCCTTACATGATAAAAGAGGTCCGGCCTGGTTCAGAAAGAACACACAAAAAACGATTCGTGGATGCAATTAGCGAAGCCATGGACCTGGCCTGCGAAAGACATCCGGATCTGATTTTGATGGGACAGGATATTGCCGAATATGGGGGCGTATTTAAAGTAACTGAGGGGCTATTTGAAAAATATGGGAAGGCCAGAGTTAGGAATACACCTCTTTGTGAATCAGCTATTTTAGGGGCAAGCCTCGGTTTATCTATTGCAGGAATGAAATCGATGGTCGAGATGCAATTTGCCGATTTTGTTTCATGCGGATTTACACAGATAATTAATAACCTGGCAAAGGCACATTATCGATGGGGGCAAAATGCTGATGTGGTCATTAGAATGCCAACCGGCGGAGGAGTTAATGCTGGCCCGTTTCACTCCCAATCAAATGAAGCTTGGTTTGCGCATACTCCCGGGCTTAAGGTAGTTTACCCTTCCACTCCCTATGATGCCAAGGGATTATTGCTTACAGCTTTTGAGGATCCTAATCCAGTGATGTATTTTGAACATAAAAAACTTTACCGATCGATAAGCGAAGAGATCCCCGAAGATTATTATACCATACCTTTTGGGAAGGCAAGAAGGGTTCAGGAAGGAAATGATATAACAATAATTACCTATGGATATGGAGTTGTCTGGTCCAAAGCCATCATTGAGTCATTGTCAAATATATCTTTTGATCTGATTGATCTTAGGACACTCATCCCCTGGGATAAGGAACTTGTTACAGAATCCATCAAAAAGACCGGGAAAGTTATAATCCTTCATGAAGCAACAATAACAGGCGGAATGGGAGGTGAGATTTCTGCATTTATTGCTGAGAATTTGTTTGAATACCTCGACGGACCAGTACTCAGGGAAGGAAGCCTAGACACACCCGTGCCATTTGTTAACAACCTGGAAGAAAATTTCCTCCCACCGGATAGATTCAAGAAAAAACTCCTACAATTAATAGAATATTGATGCCATCCAGGATTTTACACATATTTGTAAATATTTTATGGATTTTAGCGTTAATAGATCATAAGAATAACTGAATAATTTTGAGTAACAACTATATTCATCAGAACCTTAAACTGATTGAAGGAAAGCTATACCCTGTCAAAATAGTTGTATTATGTCTTCTGGTTATGTTCAGCTTAATATTTATAAGCCATTCCGGTAATGCTCAAATCAAGATTTCGGATAAAAAATCAAATGCCTATAAAGAGAGCCGGAAAAACAAAAAAAATAAAAAAAAGAAAGAAAGAAATAAGAGGTATCGCCGGGCCTCTCTTCAAAACCAAACCAGCGGTGAATTAGAGGTTGTTCCTGAAGCATTACAGGAACGTTATGTTCCCAAAAAACAGAATGCAGAAAAAAATCCCTCAAGGACATTCTCACAATCAGAAAGAAAACAGAAACGAAATTATACAAAAAAGGCCAACGAGTCTAACAGGCAGGGAATGGTATTAAAGGATACATACCTGAAGCGTCAAAAGAAATACAAGAAACAATCAAAGAATATTGTCCAACACCAGGGGAATATTCGTGTTGAGCCTTATGCTTTGCGATCCAGACAAGGATTGTTTCCGGAACCACCAATTGACGATACTCCTGGAAGGACCAATGTGAGAAGACGGAATGAGAAACTGGCTCAATACTCACAAAAATCGGAGGAGGCCCAAATGCAGGGGCTTAGAAAATCAAAATCAAGGAAGCAGATTCAGGCTGGAACTCTCGAAAAATCAATACTGGCTCAGTCACAGGGGTTGTATAGAGTTAAATCTAAGAAGAAGCAAGATACCCAGATCAGAAGGAATTCAAACAAAGCCGCTTTTGATAAAGGAAATTTGTCATTGAATAAGAGCATGAAAGAGGATACGTACATGGCTAAATCAGTTGAGGGCCTTAACCAGGGGATGACAGTAAAATCCAAGAAAGTAAGGGATAGAAAACAAGTGATGCAGTTAAATTCAATGGCCCAGTCACGTTTCTCCGGAAACCAGAAATACAATGCGAAGAACCGGGAAGACCAGTATATGGTCAAATCGATAGAAGCCCAGAACCAGGGACTTGTGATCAAGAACAAATCTTTGCGGGATAAGAAACAAATCATGCAATCCAATTCGATGTCCCAGTCCCAATTCCAGGGTAATATCAAATACAATGCGAAGAACCGGGAAGACCAGTATATGGTCAAATCTATAGAGGCCCAGAACCAGGGACTTGTGATCAAGAACAAATCTTTGCGGGATAAGAAACAAGTCATGCAATCCAATTCGATGTCTCAATCCCAATTCCAGGGTAATATCAAATACAATGCGAAGAACCGGGAAGACCAGTATATGGTTAAATCTATAGAGGCCCAGAACCAGGGACTTGTAATTAAGAACAAATCTTTGCGGGATAAGAAACAAGTCATGCAATCCAATTCGATGTCTCAATCCCAATTCCAGGGTAATTTGAAATTTAATGCCAGGAAGCGGGATGAATTATATATGATAAAATCGATAGAGGCACAGAATCAGGGACTTGTGATCAAGAACAAGTCGTTGCGGGACAGGAAACAACTTATGCAATCCAATTCTATGGCCCAATCGCAATTCCAGGGTAATTTGAAATTTAATGCCAGGAAGCGGGATGAATTATATATGATAAAATCGATAGAAGCACAGAATCAGGGACTTGTGATCAAGAACAAGTCGTTGCGGGACAGGAAACAACTTATGCAATCCAATTCTATGGCCCAATCGCAATACCAGGGTGATTTGAATCTTAATAAGTTACAGAAGGGTGATATGTATATGGCCAAATCTGTTGAAATGCAAAGTGCAGGTCTTACTATAAGAAGTTCTGATCGTAAGAAAGAGGCTATGTATATTAGAAAGTCTATTGAGGCTTCAAATGTTGGGCTTTACAAAGTGAGAAGGGATATGAATAAAGAAGATACATATATGGGGAAATCTGTCGAAATGATGAATCAGGGATTATATAAGGGGCAAAGTATCCAGGACAGGGAATCTCAATATATCAGAAAATCTATCGAAATGCTCAATGCAGGATTGTTTAAAACTAAAAGCAAGTCTGCTAAAGAATCAGAATTAAGGCAAAAATCGGTTGAAGCCATGAGTTATTCCGGCGAACTGAAATATATTTCCGAACGGCAAAAGGATGCAAGGCTTAAAAAGGCATCCGGTGAAATATTTGCGTATAAAGGAGATTTCAAAGTTCAGAGGAGGTTGTTCGAGCGGATTCATTACTCCAGGTTATCTGCCAAGCATAGAAAATTCGACGGTATGGATGAAGAGAGTCGATTTGAACATTGGTGGGCTTCTCTATGGAAAAGGCCAATGGACCAGAAGAAAAAACCTGAACCCCTGCGAAAGCCAAGATATGATTCAAAAGAACACGAAATCTGGTTCGATTAAATCCTATCCATTGCATAATGAAAGGAGCTGGGAGTGGTGAAATCAAATTATTTCTTCATCCTGCTCTTGATATTCTTCCAAAGGGATGCATGAGCAGAAAAGGTTCCTGTCACCATATGCACTGTCAATCCGGCTTACAGCAGGCCAGAATTTATTTTCCTTTACGAAATCCAGGGGATATATAGCTTTTGACCTGGTATAAGGGTAGTCCCAATCATCTGCCATAGCAACAGTTTGTGTATGTGGAGCTTTTTTCAAAACATTTTTTTCAGGATCGGCCTTCCCTGTTTCTATTTCCTCTATCTCTTTTCTGATATTGATCAAAGCATCGCAAAATCTGTCGAGTTCCTGCAGGGATTCGCTTTCAGTTGGTTCAACCATTAGTGTTCCGGCAACGGGAAACGATACAGTTGGTGCGTGGAACCCATAATCCATAAGTCTTTTTGCAATATCTTCTACCTCGATATTTACCTTTTTAAATTCCCTGCAATCAACGATCATCTCGTGGGCGCACCTCCCGTTTTTGCCAGAGTAAAGAATTTTAAAATGTCCTTCCAGCCGGCTTTTTATGTAATTTGCATTCAGGATAGCTATTTTGGTTGCATTGGTCAATCCCTCTGCACCCATCATTTCTATGTATGCATAAGAAATAGCTAAAATACCTGCACTTCCCCACGGTGCCGAAGAAATAGCTGTGATGGCTTCTTCCCCTCCAGTATTAACAACCGGATTGCCTGGAAGATATTGCTTTAAATGAGAGGCTACACAAATAGGTCCGATGCCTGGACCTCCTCCTCCGTGAGGTATGCAAAATGTTTTATGGAGGTTTAAATGACAAACATCAGCTCCGATAATAGCAGGATTAGTTAACCCGACCTGAGCATTCATATTGGCGCCATCCATATATACTTGTCCTCCGTATTTATGGATCAGCTCACATATTTCGATAATTTTTTCTTCAAATACACCATGTGTTGAAGGATAAGTAACCATTAATGCGAAAAGCTCCTCCTTATGCTTTTCTACCTTATCTGCAAGATCCTCCAAATCAATATTGCCGGACTCATCACAATTTACGATAACGACCCTGGTGCCTGCCATAACAGCGCTTGCCGGGTTCGTGCCATGAGCGGATGAGGGAATCAAGGTTACATTCCGGTGGCCTTGGCCTTTCGATTCATGATATGCCCTTATTACCATCAATCCTGAGAATTCTCCCTGGGCGCCGCTGTTGGGCTGCAATGATGTAGCAGCAAATCCAGTAATTTCGGACAACCAATCCTCAAGTTCAGAAATTATTTTCTTATACCCTTTTACCTGGTCTTCCGGTACGAAAGGATGAATATTTGATAGTTCCGGCCAGGTAACTGGCAGCATCTCTGTTGTCGCGTTTAACTTCATCGTGCAGGAGCCGAGAGAAATCATGGAATGGGCCAGAGAAAGGTCTTTGTTTTCAAGTCTCTTAAGATATCTCAGCATTTCATGCTCTGATCTGTACTCATGAAATACCGGATGTTCCATAAAAGGGGTTTCTCTTTCCAAAGGAGCCGGTATTCGGGCAGTTAAGTTTGATGAAGTGCTGTCTGAAGAGATAACAGGCTCTCCCAATGACCTTATTTCTGCAAATATCTTTGCGATCACTAAGATATCTTCTTCCGTGGTCGTCTCATCAAGGGATATACCGATATGATCTTCTTCGAAATACTTGAAATTAATAAGCTTTTTTTCTGACAGTTGCTTAACTTTTTCTTTCTCGTAAGGTTTTAACTCAATTTTCAATGTGTCAAAGTAATAATCGTTAAGCTGAGCATATCCCAAATCTAAAAGAAATTTTTCAAGTGTTACTGCCAGTTTGTGAATTCTGGTGCTGATTGCTTTTAGCCCTTCCGGCCCGTGATATACGCCATACATCCCAGCCATTACGGCCAATAGAACCTGTGCAGTGCAAATATTTGAAGTAGCACGCTCCCTTCTAATATGTTGTTCCCGGGTTTGTAAAGCCATTCGATATGCTTTATCCCCTCTAGAATCTAAAGATACTCCGATAATTCTTCCAGGTAATTGTCTTTTAAATTCTTCTTTAGTAGCAAAAAAAGCAGCATGAGGACCTCCAAATCCTAAAGGAACTCCAAATCGCTGAGATGTCCCTACGACAACATCAGCACCTAATTCACCTGGAGGAGTCAGTAATGTAAGGCTTAGCAGATCAGCGGCTATGGCAGTGAAGACTTGATTTTCAACAGCTTTTTCAATTAACTCCCTGTGATCTATAATCTGTCCATTAGAATTCGGATATTGAAGAAAGATGCCAAATATGTTTTCCTGATCAAGATCCTGGGCTGTTATGGATTTGATCTCGATATCGATCCCAAGAGGTATTGCCCTGGTTTTCAGAATATCGATGGTTTGAGGGAATGTATTTGAATCAACAAGAAATTTAGTGGATTCTTTTTTATTTCTTTTTCTAAGTGCATAAAGCATGGCCATTGCTTCCGCTGCCGCAGTTCCTTCATCCAGAAGAGAGGCATTGGCAATCTCCATGCCCGTAAGATCTGCAACAATAGTCTGGAAATTTATTAATGCTTCCAGCCTGCCTTGTGAGATCTCGGCCTGATAAGGGGTATAGGCAGTATACCAGCCAGGATTTTCCAGGATGTTTCTCTGTATTATTGCGGGAGTATAGGTATTGTAATAGCCCATTCCAATGAAAGATTTGAATACTTTATTTTTTTGAGCTACTTTTCTGAAACTGGTAATAAATTCAGATTCTGTTAATGGTTCTGGCAGATTTAGTGATCTATTAAGTTTGATTGCTTCAGGAAGTGTTTCGTCTATTAGGTTATCCAAATCGGTCACACCGATCACATTCAGCATTTTGTCAATTTGATCTTTAGAAGGGCCTATATGCCTGCTTTCAAATTTGCTGATTGTATTCAAATTTAAATTCATAACTTTACCTACCAGATTTTTAGGTTAAATAAGCATTCTCAAGGTGTGCAAAGGTAAAATATTATGTATAAAAAAAATGTTATTTCGAAAGTTTAAAATATTGGAATCACTAAAGAATTTTCATATTGTTTATTCATTGTTTTTAGTAGTTTATTTTGCTGAAGCACAGGAAGGAAAAAGTATTGATAACATTGTTAACAGCATTACAGAAAATGATTTAAAAAGACACCTGGAAATTATTGCCCACGATTCACTTGAAGGAAGAGAAACCGGACAACCGGGCCTGAAAAAAGCAGCTGAATATCTTCAAAATCAGTTTGCTGAAATAGGGTTAAATCCCATTAAATCCAGATCAGAATATTCTTACTTACAATCCTTCAATTTAATCAAAGGAAAATGGGGAGAGGTACATCTTATCGTTGAAGGAGTTACCTACAAGAATATGGAGGATTTTATTTTTGTAAGCACATCTCCCCAGCCATATAATAAGACTATTTCTATAAAATTTGCGGGACGTGGCAACAAGAAGGATTATGCTCATATAGATTGTGAGAATAAGGGGGTTGTACTGATGTTTCCTGAGAAATATGGAGATTGGGAAGAAAAGGTTTCGATAGCTAAAGACGCCGGGATTAAAGAAATATTTATCATTTACGGGGATGCTGATGAAGATATTAAAAAAGTTATTCCGATGTATAGAAATTATCTGATGGGGACACAATTCAAATTGGAAAGTGACTCGCAAGGGGATGATATGAAGGTATTTTTAATCCCTCCAGGTATGGCCGAAAAGATATTAAGCACTTCAATTAAAAAAATGAAGTTGTCATCAGTAAAGACAGAAAAAGGCAAATATAAATCTGTAAATAAAATTCCGGAAGGGGAGGTGATCGCGGAAATAGAAAGTACCGAGGATGTTGTAAAGACTGAAAATGTTATAGGATTTGTAGAAGGCTTGGAAAAACCAGAGGAAGTGTTGATCCTTTCTGCTCATTATGATCATGTTGGAATGAGAAATGGTGAGATTTATAATGGTGCAGATGATAATGGATCAGGTACTGCGGCTATCCTTGAACTGGCTGAAGCATTTGCTCTTGCCAGGGAAATGGGGCTTGGCCCCAAAAGGAGTGTTTTGTTTATTTTATTGACCGGAGAGGAAAAAGGCCTTTTAGGGTCTTCTTATTATGTTAGTGATCCTGTTTTTCCGTTGAACAAGACTATTGCTAATCTTAATATTGATATGATTGGACGAATAGACAATAAGCACGTTGATGATCCTGGCTACGTATACCTGATCGGGTCCGACAAAATCTCTAAGGAATTGCATATGATATCTGAAAAAGCCAATAAAGACCACACAGGATTGATTTTGGATTATACCTATAATGCTGACGACGATCCCGAAAGATTCTATTATAGGTCTGATCATTATAATTTTGCCAAAAACGGGATACCTGTAATTTTCTATTTCACTGGTGTCCATAATGATTATCACAGACCTACAGATGAAGTTGACAAGATTATTTTCGATAGAATGGCATTAATAACAAAACTTATTTATTATACTGCATGGGAAGTGGCCAATAGGGAAGAAAACCTTAAGTAGATATAAAAGAAGAAGCCGGGTATTTTGGGAGGGCCCGGCTTCAAAATTCAACCAGCTATGATAAGAGAAAGATCTAATCAAATGTACGAATATAAAATTAAAATGTTATAAAATCGGGGAGTTTTTTTTCCGTCGGAGTAATATAGATGAACATTATCTCGGTTTCCTTTTTTTATTGATTTTTGGCTTCTTATCATGAAAAGCTCCTTTGAAGTCAGGGTTTAGTTTCCGTTTTATCCTGTCTAACTCTCTATCAATCAGATTTTTTTCCCATTTTTCTGTAATCTCAACTTTAACTTCTGTCGGAAATGGCTTTTCAGGGATTTTTTGTCGGATAATTTTTTCTATCTCATGCAAGTGATGTAAATCAGGACTTGTTACAAATGTTATTGATTCCCCTGTTTTATTTGCTCTTCCCGTTCGTCCTATACGGTGTATATAATCTTCATAAATATGAGGTACATCGAAGTTAATTACATGAGATATTTCTGAAATGTCTAATCCCCTTGCAGAAACATCAGTTGAGACAAGGATCCTTATCCCACCTTCCTTAAAAGAATTAATTGCATTTAACCGGGAATTCTGACTTTTATTGGCATGTATCACTCTTGAGTTAACATCGATTTTTCGTTGGATATACTTGTATATATTGTTTGCAGTTTCCTTGGTCTTTGTAAATATTATAATTCTTTTAAAACGGTCTGTATTCTCAAGTAAATGTTCGAGAAGGTTTATTTTTGTCCTTAAATTTGGGGTCTTATAAAAACACTGGTCGATGGTGGAGGCAGTGGTGCTTTGTGGTTCAATCTCAATTTTAACCGGAAAGTCAAGAAAATCATATGACAGTTCTTCAACTTCGGGTGGCAGAGTAGCTGAAAATAAAAGATTCTGTCTGTTTTTCGGCGGAATAATTTCAAGGATCCGGTTAATCTGTTTTTTAAATCCCATGTCCATCATTTTGTCAGCTTCATCAAGGATCATAGTTTTAATCAATCGGGGGTATAGATATTCACGTTGATAGATGTCCAACAGCCTGCCAGGGGTGGCGGTAATTATATCAACTCCTTTCTGAATACTTTCTATTTGTGATTTTATACCTGTTCCTCCATAAATGCAAACATGCCTGAGGTCGTAATACGAGGAAATTTTAGCAATATCCTGGTCTATCTGTATGGCCAATTCTCTGGTAGGAGCCAAAATAAGAGCACGTGGATGTTCTCCCTGCGCAAATTTCAATTTCATGAGGAGAGGAATAATGAAAGCAGCTGTTTTTCCGGTTCCTGTAGGTGCAATTCCGAAAAGATCATGGCCCGCTGAAACTTTTGGGATCACCTTTTCCTGAACAGGTGTAGGAGATTCAAAGCCAAGGTCTGAGACGGCATTTAAAATCTGCTTGGTAAGTTTAAGGTCCTGGAAACTTCTAGGCTCGTCCTGCATTTTATAGCACTTTAGGTTGTAAAATTAAGAATGATTATTATTTAATCTATGATTTCTCCGATTTGTATAAGAATGTTACTAATTTCAGGATTATGGATTGATAACTAAATGATAATGGAAATGCGTCACCGCAAAGTTTAAATCTCAATTTTTCTTGATGAAAAAAATAATAATTGCAAATGGAACTATAGTAAATAAGAATACAATCTTTAATTCAGATTTACTGATCAATGGTTCTTTTATTGAACGAATTGATAAAAATATATCGGATCCTGAGGCAGAAGTAATCGATGCTTCAGGGAAATATGTTCTTCCCGGGATTATAGATGATCAGGTCCATTTCAGAGAGCCAGGATTAACCCACAAAGCCGATATTTATCATGAATCCAGGGCTGCTGTTGCGGGTGGTGTTACTTCTTTTATGGAGATGCCAAATACGGTTCCAAACGCAACCACACAGGATTTGCTTGAAGAAAAGTATTTAATTGCTTCAAGGAATTCCCTGGCCAACTATTCATTTTATATTGGTGCTACTAATGATAATCTGGAAGAAATACTTAAAACCGATCAAAAACGTGTGTGCGGAGTTAAGATCTTTATGGGATCTTCAACAGGGAATATGCTGGTTGACCATCCAGTTTCACTTGAAGCCATTTTTAAAAAGTCACCTTTATTGATTGCAACTCATTGTGAAGATGAAGGGATTATTCAAAGTAATACCCGGGATTTCAAGGAAAGGTATGGAGATGATGTCCCCATATCCTGCCATCCGGATATTCGTAGTGAAGAGGCCTGTTACAAATCATCTTCTCTTGCGGTTTCTCTTGCAAAAGCGTATGGGGCCAATCTTCATGTTCTCCATATTTCAACGGCCAGGGAGTTGTCTTTGTTCGATCAGGGAAGTATAGAAGATAAACGGATAACGGCAGAAGCCTGTATTCATCATCTCTGGTTTCACAAAGAAGACTATGAAAAAATGGGCACACTGATCAAATGGAACCCGGCCGTTAAGAACAAGGAGGACCGGAATGGCATCAGACAGGCAGTAAAGGATGGCCGTATAGACATTATTGCTACTGATCATGCCCCACATACCTTAGAAGAAAAGCAAAATACTTACTTTAAGGCACCTTCAGGTGGCCCGCTGATACAACACGGTCTGACAGCCATGCTGGAGCTATATCATCAGGGTGTATTCGACCTTGAAATTATTGTCCAGAAAATGTCTCATAATCCTGCCATTCGTTATCAAATAGACCGTCGAGGATTTATAGAAGAGGGATATTTTGCTGATATCGTAATTTCAGATCTTGATAAACCTTATACTGTAAGGGAGGAAAATATTATTTCAAAATGCGGTTGGTCACCATTTCAGGGATTTGAATTCAGATCCAGTGTTGAAAGGACCATTGTATCAGGAAAGGTTGTATATGACAAGGGAAAAATAATTGAAGTGGGAAATGGGGATAGACTTTTATTCAACAGATAAAATTCATATTTTGATTTGTATTGTCTTAACAAAGACAGTATTTTTGCAATCCAAATCAGGTATAATAAAAGCAAAATATTTGATTTGAGCATGTATGGTGGTTGTAGTTCAGTTGGTTAGAACGCCTGATTGTGGTTCAGGAGGTCGTGGGTTCGAATCCCATCTTCCACCCCAAAAACTCTTTTAACTAAGATATTCTATTCACAGCGCGCAGATAGCTGATCCTTCGGTAATTTCAACTAGAAAAACAGGTATCATTTTTATTTTAAAAATCAAGAAATAAAAGTTTTTTACTACATTATATATTATTTTTAGGAATTCATAAAATCCAGAAGAAACTGTACAGAGTTTAAATCAAATGGGTGTAGAGAATGGAATTGTTTTAATCGTTGATGATGATGAGGATGTTTTGCTTGCCGCAAAGTTTCTTCTGAAACGTCATTTTGCGAAAGTTGTAACCACAAGTACGCCTGATAATATCTCGGAAATTCTTGACAATCATACCATTGATGTTGCACTTCTCGATATGAATTATACTGCAGGCGCCACCACTGGGAAGGAAGGATTCGATCTCTTAAACTATCTGACTGTTAATACTCCTAAAACAAGGGTTGTTATGATGACCGCATATGGTGACATTGATCTTGCCATTAAGGCCATAAAAGAAGGGGCAGTCGATTTTATTGTAAAACCCTGGGATAATAACAAAATGGTGTCGATCGTTACTTCAGCATTTAAAAAATCGCCAGGAAATCAACCGAATATTCAGCTGACAACTGCCCCGGCGATTGAAGAAGAAAACCAGGAAATGTCTGAGGTGGAAAGGGTATTTATGTTTCTTGACATAACTTCTTCGACTTCAATTGCAGAAAACCTTGGGCACGTTAAATATTTTGAGTTATTAAATGATTTCTTTAATGATCTGGCAAAACCCATTGAAGAACATAAGGGTGAGATCTACCAATATGTAGGGGATGAGGTAGTAGTGTCATGGGCGCTTGACGAAGGAATTAGTGAAGCAAATTGTCTGCATTGCTTCTTTGATATTTTAGATACCATCGACGACCTTTCATACAAGTATCTTGAAAAATATGATATGGTCCCGACGTTTAAAGCAGGGATGCATTTTGGGAAAGTGTCTACCGGTACTATTGGAACTATCAAAAAGGAAATTATTTATACAGGAGATGTTCTTAATACGACCAGTAGAATTGAGGGTCAGTGTAACCAGCATAATGTCAACCTTTTATTGTCGAAAGATCTCATGAAAAGAATCCCGAATGAGAGCCATTTTAATTTTGTTGAGATTGGAGAGATCAGCCTTCGGGGGAAAGCATCCTATGTGACATTATTTACAAGTCAACGAAATTAAGAATCCACAACGGCATGCTTAATGTTTTTAAAGTTTCTTCCCTCTATTAATGAACAAAGCATTGCATTACTCAAGTTTTATGCAGTAAATCCGTGCTAATTTTAAGAAAATATCAAAGGATATGGCAGAAAAAATAACTGATTAGTGCATTTATTTCTATAAAAAACTATAATTGCAACATCAGTTTCCAATAATCGATCAACCAATTAAGCCTGATGAATAAAGAGAATGGAAAGATCTTAATTGTTGATGATGATGAGAGCGTATTGATGGTATCGAAGTTCCTGTTGAGTCAACAATTTAACGAAGTAATTACCCTTAACGATCCTAAACTATTAAATGGTAGTTTTAATGACAAAAAGTTTGATGTAGCATTGCTCGATATGAACTATACAATCGGGTCTACATCAGGACAGGAAGGCCTGGATCTTCTGAGGATTTTCAATGAAAAATTCCCCTCTGCAAGAGTTATCATGATGACTGCCTACAGTGATCTGGATATAGCGATTAGGGCCATTAAAGAGGGGGCTGATGATTTTATCGTAAAACCCTGGGATGATACAAAGTTTCTAAGCATTGTTACTTCTACGTTTAAATTGGGACCGAAACCTATCCCAAATATAAAAACACGAAGTGCTACTAAAGTATATGATGAGCATAACAAAAATGATATCAAAGAAGTTGAACGTGTTTTCATGTTTCTCGATATTATCTCTGCAACTACGATAGCTGAGAAACTGGGACATTTAAGATATTTTGAGTTATTGAACGACTTTTTTGATGACCTGGCAGAACCAATAAATGCCTTTCATGGAGAAATTTACCAATATGTTGGTGATGAGGTAGTTATTTCATGGCCAATAAATAAAGGTGTTGAAGATGGAAATTGTTTGCAATGTTTTTTCAGCATAGCTGATACCATAAATAACCTTGAAGAAAAATATTTGAAAAAATATCAACTGGTGCCGGATTTCAAAGCTGGAATTCATTGTGGTAAAGTGATAACAGGAGTGGTGGGCAGTTATAAAAGAGAGGTCGTTTACACAGGTGATGTATTGAACACTACCAGTAGAATTGAAGGCCAATGCAATTATTATAAAGTGAACTTATTATTCTCTAATGATCTGAAGGAAAAAATCACAATTTTAAATGGATACATTTTTAAAGAGATTGGAAAGATCAACCTGCGAGGCAAAAAAGCTGATACCCGGTTATTTACTTGTGTTAAGGCCAAATGATTTCTTAAGAATTTGTAGAAGGTTCTTGTGAATTTCGAGAACCTGGGGAATAACCATCCTTTTTCCATCATTTATTATAATAAAATTTGAAAGTTTCTTCTTCGCGGATTCACTCATTTGCTTTTCAATAATATCTTCAATATCTATCTTACTGCGGTTTGTATCTCGTAGTAAAACACGTCCAATTCGAATGGATCTTGGAGCTGACACCAGGATGGTATAATCCAGATCTTTGTAGGAACCTGATTCAAACAATAACGCAGCCTCTTTAATGGTAATAGGGTCGTCATCATATTTTATCAACCACTTGCTATAATCTTTAAATACAGCGGGATGGACGATGTTATTCATCCTGACCAAATTATCCTGGTTTTTAAATACAACCTCGGAAAGATAAGCCTTGTTTAAAGCCCCTTTAATATAGGATTCCCTCCCAAAAAGATCAATAATTTTCCCTTTCAGATCGTCATCTTCATTCATTAATCGTTTTGCCTCTTCGTCGGAATTATAAACGGGAATGCCAAAAGTCCTGAATATATTCGCTACAAGGGTCTTCCCTGCACCTATACCACCTGTTATCCCAACTTTTAAAGACATTTATCTATATCTAACCCTATATATTGATGTGTCTAACTTAATGTCCTGAACGTAATCGGGGTGAGATATTAACTCAATCCTGACCGTGGAGTCCTGTTGATTGACATTGTTAAAATCAGCTATGATCAAAAAATCTTCTTCAGGAATATTATTCTGTAGTTCCTCCTGAATTGCAAATTGCAAACGCGCATTATCTGGTTCAATATAAGCAGAGGAGTCTATTGGGAAATTAACCAATTCAATTCCAAAATCTGTACTGAGGTTAATATATTTTGAAACATCAAAACTGATGTCAATTTCTGATGGGGAAAAGGATACTAAACTTAAGTCAAAATTGTCAATATATATCTTTTCAGAATAGTCATTGTCTATTTCGTCTTGTGGTAAACGAACAGAAAGTGTATCTGAAAGAGTTTTTATTAATGATTCATGACCGGTAATTATAACGGAATCGGGACTTACATTTAGGGGGGACACGATCTGGTAAAATCTTTTCAGACTGATTTTACTGCTGTCTATATATACAAGTAATTTCTTCTTCAACAATCGCTGTATATCAATGTATATGGTATCTGTAACCACAAAATTCAGGTTCAGAGAACTTAAATGTTGGGAAATTAAAGGTTGGATAGTGTAACCGGCAATTCTTTTTGTTTCAATTGGATTCTCCACTGAGATAAGAAGAGGGTCTCTTCTGAAAGATAGAGATTGTTTTAAGAGGTCCCATCCAACTCCTGATACATTAACCTGGACGTTTCTTGGCGGATTAATAACTTCTATAGTGCCTTCCTTCTCATAAGAGAGTTCAATCGGACATTTTATTACAGTAGTATAATTTTTATTAAGGGCACTTAAAAACCAGATAATGGTAGCTCCAATAATACATAGAATAACTATCTTCAGATCTTTGTTATTGGGTCTGACGATGGATTTAAGCCACCTCCATATTTTATTGACACTATCCAATCAAATTAAACAAATTATTTCCCGCTTTTAAATCTTTTACTGGCTTCCAGCGATATTGATGATTTATCAAGTTTAATTTTACCACCTTTTTCCACCTCAAGAATAATAGTTTCACCATCTATCGAGGCAATCCTTCCATGAATACCTCCAACAGTAACTATATTATCCCCTTTTTTTACATCTTCCAGAAATCTCTTCTGGTCCTTTTGCTTTTTCTGTTGAGGTCTGATCATAAAGAAATAAAAAATCAGGACTATCCCACCAATCAGGAGCAAATTCCCATATAATGATTGGCCTCCTGAGGCCGCTTGTAACAAAATAAAATCTAACATCACTTATCTATTTATTTTAAAAGTTATTTAACAGGTCCGGCTGATTGCTGGTTCTTTGGAGTAACAAATCCTTTTATTCTTAACCGAGATAATGTAGGCTCGGTATTTGCCATAATGGATATTGTTTTGATTTGTTGATTTGGTTTCCCTTTTGTATCGAACCTTACCTTTATCTCACCGGTTTGACCTACCCCTATAGGATGTTTAGGCCAGTCCGGGACAGTACAACCACATGAGGCAGTCGCCTTATCGATAACAAGTGGCGATTTGCCAGTATTTGTAAATACAAATGTATGGTTTACTATATCCCCTTCATTTACTGTCCCAAAATCAAATTCCGTACTTTCAATTGAAAAAACTGGTTTTGGGGTATTATCATCAACCTTTTGTGGATTTGATGCCAAGGTAACATTGCCACTTGAAGGCTGGCTTACTGCTGTATTGCCAGATTCCAGCGTTGCAACCCTTCTTTCCAATGCCGTTATTCTTCTTTCAAGTTTAGAATCCGAAGAACATGAAAACAGAATAAAGACAATTAATGCCAGTTGTAAAGTTTTAATATACTTCATTTTCATTAATCGTTTTTGCTTTTTATTTGACCAATAAGGTCATCTACGTCTTCAAGAAGCTTTTCAGCTTTATCTTTTGCATTTTTAATTACCTTCTGTCCTTCCGATTTAGCGACAGTGTCAGGACTGGATTTAGCATTTACCAACTCCTGCAGTAGCTCTTCAAGTTCTTTTTTATACTTGTCTAAAAGGAAAGACAGTTTTTCTCTTGTATGAGTTCCTTTTTCAGGGGCATATAATAAACCAATGACTGCTCCTGTAGCAGCGCCAAATAAAAATGCCAGTAATGATTTTGATGAATTACTCATATCTAATTTATTTATTATCAATTAAACCTCTACCACTTTTTTTAATGATACCCTTTTCTATTAACTCCTCCGAAAGAACATCAAGTATACCATTTACAAATTTTTTACTCTTTGGAGTACTAAAATTTTTCGATAATTCAATATACTCATTTATAGTAACCTTTACCGGGATATTTGGGAAATAGATCATTTCTCCAATGGCCATTTTAAGTATAATCTTATCCATGATGGCCATTCTTTCAATATCCCAGTTTTTAGATTTCTCAGCTATTAATTTATCAAATTCCTTATCTTCTTTAACGGATATCTCAAATAACTTTTCAAAAAAAGAACGGTCCTCTTCCCAGTTATTACTTAACACTGCCAACTCTATATCTGTATCTTCAGCCTCTACATTTTTGAAAGTCTTCACAATCATACTTCTGATCACGTGTCTGTCTTCATTCCAGTTTAAGTCGATAGAAGTCATGAATTCCTGAAATGCATCATTCTTGAACAGAAGATTCTTATAAAGATGCAGTATTAATTTTTTATCAGTTGCAAAATTATTCTTTTTTTCTATTTTCCCTTTAATATATGATTCGTAATCTTCATCCTTATTAATGGAATTCTTAAACAAGTTAAACAATAGAGCACGTTCATTGTCCCATGAAAGCTTGTAATCAACTATGCTTTTCTGAAATCTATTATTATTACGTAATAATTGGACAATTTGATTCTCTGCAAATCTCTCGTGAGCAATACTTAGTTTTCCGGAGGTATCATTTTCCATGATTCTGATCAATTCCTCCGGTAACATCAATAACCACAAGTAGAGGTTATAAATATGTTCGACATCCCGCAACATATTTGTTTTAAAATGCTTATAATCTTTCATGTTTTGTTGCTCATAATCGATGTAAGCATCATGGGCAGTTACCTCAGTATCTTCTTCACTGTCCTGCAATTTAACAAACGAATCATGCTTGAAATTCAGCTCAAAAGTTTTAATCGAATCTCTTTTCTTTAAATTCAATTCTGATTTATCAAATGGTTCCATTGAATTTAAATCAGGCAAAAACCTTTCACGTATGTAATCGAGGGCCAGATTGTAGTTGGCCTCTTTAGATTTATAGAAAGCATACAAGCATTGTAATGCTTTCGATCTAAGAATTCGCCTGTTTAACATATGTTATTTATCGTTATTATAGATGCGCTTTCACCTTGCTGACATCCAGAATTCTTTGTGAAGCGATATTTATGGCTGCTTCCTGTGAAGAGATCTCCTCCTCTTTCGATTTATGAATAATATCCAACACAGTACTATAAATCCTCTCCACTTTCTTAAATACCCTTTCCCGGCTATAATTACCAAGATAATCAAGTCCAACATTAATCAGGCCACCTGCATTGATCATAAAATCAGGAGCATATATTATGCCTTTCTTCATTAATATATCTCCATGTTTATGCTCGTCTTCCAGCTGATTATTGGCGGCGCCAGCGATAATATCGCACTGTAAAGAATCGATGGTTTGATCATTGACAGTCGCTCCCAGTGCACATGGTGCATAAATATCCATTTTTTCACTGTAGATTGAATCCTCATCAACTACTGTAACCTTAAATTCCTTGGTTATTTCTTTTATTTTATCATCATAAATGTCTGATACCAGCACATTGGCGCCTTCTTCAATAAGGTGTTTTACAAGATAATAGCCCACATGTCCAACACCCTGAACAGCTATTTTCCGATTTTGCAGACTGTCATCTCCATAGGCCTCTTTTGCGCAAGCTTTCATGCCCATATAAACGCCATAGGCTGTAAATGGCGAAGGATCCCCGGCACCTCCCATTTTTTCAGATAGGCCTGTAACATATTTCGTTTCCATTGAAATATATTCCATGTCTTCCGGACTCATATTCACATCTTCAGCCGTTATATACTTCCCTTTTAGACTTTCGACAAACCGCCCGAATCTTCTTAGTAAAGCTTCAGATTTAAGTTTTTTAGCATCACCAATAATAACAGCTTTCCCCCCTCCAAGATTTAGACCAGATATAGAGGCTTTAAAGGTCATGCCCCGGGACAAGCGAAGAACATCCATCAATGCTTCTTTTTCTGTATTGTAGTTCCACATTCTTGTTCCTCCCAAAGAAGGACCCAGAACAGTATTGTGTATGCCTATGATCGCTTTTAAACCTGTATGCTCATCGTAACAATAAACTAACTGCTCATGACCATGTTCAGATAAACTGCCGAAAACGGACACGGAACCAACCTTTTCCTCTTGTTTTAAGTCTATCATTTATTTTTGGGTTAAAAGTTTAATAATTTAGAACCTTAATTGGATGGACCCAATTGATGATAATCCAAAGTACCACAAAAGTAGCGCATTTTCAATTTTATATCAATCGAATTATATAAATCAAACTTTAATCTGGAAAACTAGTTAATCTGTAGTGAAAGAACTCGCTCATCTAAATAAATATCTTCTAAAATATAAGCATCTGCTGTTACTGGGGCTGTTATTTATAATTATTTCGAACATCTTTCAGATACTGCCGGCACAATATGTTAGATATGCACTTGATCTGGTTATAGATAATCTAAACGTATATAAGCTATTTGATGGACAAACAATCCAGGAAGATTATAATGAAAATATTAAACGCAGTGTGGTTATTTATGGGCTCATTATATTAGGAATGGCTTTATTGAGGGGATTTTTCCTCTTTCTGGTCAGACAAACCATTATTGTTATGTCAAGGCATATCGAATATGATCTGAAAAATGAGATATACCAACAATATCAGTCCTTACCAATTAGTTTTTATAGAAGGAATAATACGGGTGACCTTCTTGCACGAATTTCTGAAGATGTCAGCAAAGTCAGGATGTATATCGGACCGGCCATCATGTACGGATTAAACCTTTTTACTCTTTTTTTAATGCTTATTCCGATCATGTTTACCATAAATTTCAAGTTAACCATGTATGCCCTTATCCCTTTGCCTTTTCTATCTTTCAGTATTTACTATGTCCATAATAAGATTAACAGGAGGTCTGAAGAAATACAGCGAAGTTTGTCAGGATTATCTACTTTCGTTCAAGAGGCGTTTTCGGGGATAAGGGTATTGAAATCCTTTGCCAGGGAACAAGAAAGTGCTGAAAGATTCTCTGAAAAAAGCGAGGAATACAAAATAAAATCCCTTCGTCTTACCAGAGTAAATGCCCTTTTTTTTCCCCTGATCCTGTTTTTAATTGGGTTGAGTACTATATTAACTGTATTTGTGGGCGGAACCGAGGTAATCAATGGAACTCTCAGCTTTGGGAATATTGCAGAATTCATTATCTATATAAATTTACTTACCTGGCCAGTTACCTCCCTGGGCTGGATTACCAGTATTGTTCAAAGGGCAGCAGCCTCACAGAAGAGAGTAAATGAATTTTTGCAGGAAAAAAATCATATAATATCATATAAAAACCTCACCAGGGAGATTTTGGGCGATATCAAATTTGAAGATGTTTGCTTTACCTATGAAGATTCAGGAATCAATGCCCTAAAAAACATATCCTTTGAAGTTCAAAAGGGTAAAACGCTGGCGATTATTGGGACTACCGGATCAGGTAAGAGTACTATTGCAAATCTTATATGCCGCTTATATGATTCTACAAAAGGGAATATTATAATAGATGGTTCAGATATTCGGGATTTCGATATTCAATATATGAGAAATCAAATTGGATATGTTCCACAGGATGTTTTTCTGTTTAGCGATTCGATCGATAACAATATTGCTTTCGGAAGTGAAGAACTCAATGATGAACAAATTATCCAGGCAGCAATTGATGCGGATCTTCATGACAATATAATTGATTTACCTGAAGGATTTAATACAGTCCTTGGAGAAAGAGGGATTACTCTATCTGGTGGGCAAAAACAACGATTGTCTATAGCCCGTGCACTGGTCAGGAACCCAAATATTCTGATCCTGGACGATAGCCTTTCTGCTGTTGATACAAAAACTGAAAATAATATTCTGAATAACCTTAAAAATATCATGGAAGGCAGGACCTCCATCATAATTTCTCACCGGGTATCATCGGCCAAACTGGCAGATCACATTATTGTTCTTGACGACGGCCGGATTATTGAACAGGGTAATCATGACACATTGATCAGGAAAAGTGGCGTGTATAAGGAACTCTATGAGAAGCAACTTAAGTCGGACGAAATAGTAGAAGAAGAATAGGAAAATTTCCGATATTCCCTAATAGTTTTTATTGACTTTTCTTTCGTTTTTTAATAAATTTCCTGACGAAACCAGCTAATTAAAAAACCCGGATCCAAATCAACGTCTCAGGCATTATCCATCCTTAATTTTCAGCCTGACACATTGGTCTGAGATCGATTTATTATAGAAAGTCGACCAGCTATTATGAAATTCCTTATCAGAATTATATTCTGTTTGCTGCCGGTATATATGAATGCCGTAGCCCAGAATGGCAACTACGAATTAGGGGCAAGATCATTCGGCCTTTCCAATGCTAGCATTACCCTTACGGATGCATATTCCGGATTTAACAACATTGGAGCACTTGCCAATCACCATGGTACTTCTGTATGTTTCTCCAGTTCTATGCTTTACGGGATCCCTGAGCTATTGAAAATTGGACTTGGTATTAATGGAGAATTATTAAATGGAATTGGTAGTATAAATCTTTACAGATTCGGGGATCAGCATCTTAGCGAACATAAGATAGGTGTGGGGTATAGCCACCGGATCCGTTCCATCAGTTTAGGGGTCCAGCTTAGCTATATTCAATTCATTATCTCCGGCTATGGATCAGCCGGTTCAATGTCACTTGAGATTGGAGGGATAATAGAGTTATGTCCAAAATTTCTTCTCGGCGGATACCTTTTTCATCCCCTCCTCTCAAGGCAAAGATTCGAGCATTTAAATTTCCTGCCTACAATTCTTAAAACAGGCCTGTCCTATCGACCGTCGGGGAACCTGATGGCCAATATCGAATATAAATGGAATGGCAATAAAGAACACTCGCTGATTCTTGGGATTGAATATCTTATCAGAGGTAAAGTTGCATTAAGGACTGGAATAAATACGAAGTCTTTGCAATCAACCATGGGGCTTGGATTCAGACCTGGAAAATTCAGATTGGATTATGCCATCATGATCCATCCGGTGCTGGGTATTTCACAAGAATTTTCTGTCAATATAAATTTTCAGCACCCATGAAAGTGAAAATTCTGTTTTTCTTGTTATGTATTGCTATAAGGATATATGGCCAGGATAACAGTTCCAATTATGAAAAAATTCTAGATTATATTGTTCCTGTTGCCGATGAAGATATCGACCTGGATATTCTTAATGAAACATTAATTAACTTATATAACCACCCAATTCCAATTAATACAGCTGAGCGATCAGAAATACTGAGCATTCCGTTTTTATCTGAAAACGAGGTTGAAAATATCCTGAGTTTCAGGACTGATTATGGTGACTTTCTAAGTTTGTATGAATTGTATTTAATACCCGGAATAGATTCAGCTAAGATTGAGATGCTCATTCCTTTTCTTAAAATTAACCAAGCCTGGATTTTACGTGATACCATTCCTATGATGAGTAATATTCTCAGAACTTCCAGAAAATCTATGATATTGAGGTACGCCAGATTATTGAATCCACAAAAAGGCTATATCAATTCAAAGAATTATACATCAACAATAGGGAATCAATACTTTTCTGGTTCTGCAAATTATCTATATGGTAGATTTGAGATACATGAGCCCGATGATTTTGATATTGGAATAACCTTTGAAAAAGATGCTGGTGAGCCTTTCTTTATAGATCGGGCATTACAGTTTTACGGCTTCGATCATTATGCGGGATACTTTCGTATTTTGAATCGGGGTATTTTAAAAGAACTGACCTTAGGAGATTTCAAAATGCATTTTGGGGAAGGGCTGGTTTTTGGGCAGGGATTTATGAACAAAGGCTCGGAGACCGTAGGATCTGTAAGAAACAGATATAGTGGAATACACCCTTATCAGGGGGCTGCCGAATCCAGTTTTTTCAGAGGGATATCGTTTACAATTGGAAACCGTTATTTTAGTTTTACAGGATTAGCATCAAGGAAATTGCAGGATGCGACAATTTCAATTGATTCTTCCAGATCTGCTGAAATAATGCATTATGCTTCAAGCTTGTCAGAAACCGGCTATCATCGAACTCCTGGGGAGATTTACAGAAAACAACAATTAACAGAGTATTCAACAGGATTCAATTCCAATTATTCCTTGCCCTCCGGGAATCTTACATTTGGGATCTCGTTTCTATTTAATTCCTGGAATTACCCTATATATAATAATCCCGCGTATTATAATCAGTTTGAATTTTCTGGAAAAGCAAATTACAACGGTGGGTTGTATTATAACTTCATTAAGGGAAAATTCAGTGTTTTTGGAGAGTTGGCCAGATCAATGAGTAATGGATATGGACTCGTACAGGGACTTATAGCAAATATTTTACCCAATTTCGAAGCGACAATTCATTTGAGATACTATAGCCCCCGCTATTTTTCAAAATATAGTAAATCCTTCTCAGAATTTACTAAATCAAATAATGAAAAGGGAATCTATTGGGGCTTAAAATTATGCCCGGTTCCCCATTTAGAGATTAGAGCTTATATCGATATTTTCAGATCAGACTGGCTCAGGTATAATCTGACTTCGCCATCAACAGGAAATGAGTTTTTAGTCTATATGAAGTTTGAGCCAAAAGCATCGTTAGTCTTTGATTTGACATACAAAATGGAATCAAAATACAGGAATCATTCTAATACAAGAACCCCTTTGGTTCAAACATTAGAAGGTATTAAAAGAAACCTTCAATTTAGATTCACTTTTCAACCAAGAAAATCCTTGATATTTCAATCAAGATTGAAGGGGAACAGTTATAAAATAAATGAA
Source organism: uncultured Cytophagales bacterium (assembly GCA_963820995.1). Lineage (GTDB taxonomy): Bacteria > Bacteroidota > Bacteroidia > Cytophagales > Cyclobacteriaceae > JAGTVG01. The sequence continues at coordinate 1,125,694 of CAWGCL010000004.1, forward strand.
AACAATACATTTGGTTATTGCCTTTCGCAGGATGTTTTGTGGATAAAACCGAAATTTCAAATAAAATCCAGAATCGCATATTTCTATTCTGAGGACTATTTAAATCGCCATTATATTTACGAACATGATGTTCTGTATGCTTATAGTATGGTGAATTATTATGGTCATGGTTTACGGGGATACATTTTATTCAAATTCAGTCCCATCCGCCTACTTGATCTATGGTTTAAAGCTTCCATATTTGATTATTTCAATGTTGATAATATTGGTAGCGGAATTAGTATGATCCCGGGCAATAAAAAAGCAGAAATTAAATGTCAAGTTCGAATAAAATTTTGATATTAGAGGAAATATTTTCATGATATGTTTAAGCTGTTTCTTTACTTCATTTTAATTGTTGATTTCGGTGGATTTCTTAATTTTTTTAATGCGGAAAGTAAGGAATATATAAAAGATTTCTGGATCGATGGGGAAAAAGTCCGTGTAACATGTGAAGCAGATGAGATGTTCCTCGGCCTTTATCAGGGCGCAAAAAAAGGATATTTATCCTTAAAAAAGGATGGTACAGGGGAATACAAATATGATATTTTTGGAGTTGCTAAAAGTGAATGCAAAGAAGATGTAATCCGGTTTGAGTGGGGATTCCCTCTAGATAAAAACAATAAGAAGGTAATTTTTAGGAAACCTTATGGGTATTCATATCCCATTATCTTCAAGTGCACCGGGGAGGTTTGTTTTCAAGGATGTTCAAAACAATACATTATTGACTTTATCCTTGACAAAAATGATGGTAAATTGCATGTGTCATCCTCTGATGATTGGAAAAAAGTTAAGTAATTATTAAGTCATAAGTAATACCATATAAATTATGAAAGAAAAGAGCATTGAATTATTAAATAAAGCGGCAGCGGATGAATTGTATGCTGTTCATCAATATATGTATTTCCACATTCATTGTGATGATAAAGGATATGATCTTCTTGCCAGTTTGTTTAAGCGTACCGCTATAGAAGAAATGATACATGTCGAACGTCTGGCTGAGCGAATATTGTTTTTGGGAGGTGACGTAATCATGAAAGCGGCTGAAGAGACCAAAACTATACAGGAGGTAGCTAAAATGCTTGAACTGGCCAGAAGTATGGAAGAGGAAAGTGCCAGGGATTATAATCTCTGGGCTAATGAATGTGCCAAGAATGCTGATTCCGTTTCAAAGAAATTGTTCGAGTCACTGGTTGAGGATGAAGAAAGACATTTTGACCAATATGATGTCGAAATCGAAAATTTGCGAAGATTTGGCGACAATTACCTGGCCCTGCAATCAATAGAGCGGAGTAAAAACATTTCATCCGGTCCTCCTTCTCAAGGCTGAGCGGTTGAGACAATTTAGTTCAAAAGGTTTGCTGAATTTCAATGGACATTGATATACAGCTAAAATTTATTGCCTTTTATTTAAGGCATTTATCCTGACCCGATTCATTAATCAAACTGATAACCACATGGATAAGTCGCATAAATCAATAGCCCCGGAAGGGTTCAGTTCAATTACACCCTATTTGATGGTGGATAATGTTGAAAAACAAGTAGATTTTTTAGAGAAGGCATTTGATGTAAAATTCAGGGAACCCTTAAGATCGCCAGATGGATCTATCATTCATATTGTAGGAATGCTTTATGAAGTAGCAATTATGATTGGTAAAACGCGTCCAGGTCTTCCCCGGGAACGGAGTATAAACTATGTGTTTTCGGATGAAGTGGATCGGACTTATAAACGTGCTTTAAGTTTCGGGGCCAAATCATTAATGGAGCCTAATGACCAATTCTATGGTTTTCGGGAATGTGGTGTAGTAGATGAACAGGAAAACCAGTGGTGGATCGCCAATAAATTTGAACATGTGAGCCCTGAAGAGATTCATCGAAGAATTGAAGAGATGGGCGAAAAGGAATAGCCCTGATAAAACCGGATACAGTCTTTCCTTTCTTTATCTTAAGATTCCTTTAATGGGAAGATATTTTACGTTGATATAGGGGTATCGCTATATTTCGGGATCTATTTTACGCATTCTCAATAATGTCAATTACGTCAGCAATGCATTTTTCACACACTTTCTTTTTAATACCCTCTGATTGGAATTTTTTCTTTCCTTCCTCAGTCATAAGATCTACCCCAATCAATTTTTCACAATCGCGTGTCCCATTTCTTTTAATGAATTCATCCATTAAATGACGGGTTTGAGCATAAGTTGTTTCTTTATCAAATTGTTTTTCGTTATGCTTGAGGCCAAGGACCATCAAGCCACCACTTAAAGCTCCACAAACTCCATTAGAGTGGCCCATACCACCTCCAAATGCCGAGGCTAGTTTATAAAGTGTTTCTTTGTCAAGATTGTATTGTTCAGCATAAGCTCCAATAACAGATTGTGCACAATTCTGATTATTGTTAAAAGTGTTTATTGCTATATCGGCTTTCTTCATAATTAGTATTTTACAGTTCCATATTTTTCAAATAACTTTTCTCTTTTTTCATCAGTAACAGACCTGATGTATGCTTTCCAGCCAGGGCAAAATGAGATATGCCATTTCCAGAACCTGCCTAGCAGTGATTTGGGTTTTGCATCATATCTCGCTCTTAATTTACAGTTTTCACATTTTGGTTCAGCCATGATTTTAATATTTGATATATGAAGTTAAATTATTTACAGGATATAATATATTAAAGGATCCTAAATTTCATTTTATGGATTAATTTCTGTTCATTATACAGCGAAGTAAGACTCCAACTCTTCAAGTGTTTTGTTACTAGTCTGGAGGTCATGTACAATATTTCCATTATCAAGGATCACAATTCTCTCGGATACTTCTGTGACATGGTTCAAATCATGACTTGATATCAGCATGGTAACTGAGTCCTCTGATTTCATTGTTTTAAGTATGTTTTTTAGTCGAATCTGGGAGGAAGGATCCAGGTTGGAAAAGGGTTCATCCAATACCACAACCTCTGGTTTAGATATAAGGGATCCTGCTATTCCGACTTTCTTCTGGTTCCCTTTAGAAAGTTCCCTGATATATTTCTTTTTACCTATGATCTCTCCTGCAAACAAATCCTCATATTTTTTATAAAATTCCTGCAGATCACCCTTGGAAAGGCCGTGTAAATTGGCTATAAATTGAAAATATTCTTCAGGGGTAAGGAAATCTATTAGAAAGCTTTCATCTATATATGAACCCGTAAAATTCTTCCAGTTCTCGGTTTTTGCCACATCATGGTTTTTAATTAGAACAGAGCCTTTGGTAGCCCGCCTCAAATCAAGGATAAGACTGAATAATGTAGTCTTTCCTGCACCATTATTGCCGACAAGTCCAAATGACTCACCTTTTAAAACGGTAAGATCCGGAATGTCAAGAACAACAACCCCACTATATTTTTTAACCAGGTTTTTTACTTCGATCATTTTGAATTTATTTATATGGGATTCCTGAATGCAGCCCCCATTATGTGTTTTTTCTTAATAAACAATTTTAAGATTGAATTGAATGTGACAGGCGTAACTAAAATGCCTGTCAGGCCTATACCACCTACAATCATGAAACAATTTTCTATGCCAAAGTAATTGATCAGGAAAGCACTGAGTATTGCCGGCGAAAGGATCAGTATAAATACATTGATCACTTGCTGCCCGCTTTTTCCCTGCATGCTGAAAGCCCCGGCTGAGATATCGATTCTTGATCGGTTATAAAGTGACAGGAACAACATTAGCGGTAGGTTAATACCCAGATTATAAAACAATGCCACTGTCAAGGATTTTAAAGCTAAACTATTGCCAATTATAAAAGGAGTAATTATTAGGAAAGCACCAATACAAGTTGCAGACAGGAGGAATACTTTTACCCACAGATACTTCCTGTAATCGATTTTTCTCACTAGCAGGAAATCGAAGTATCCTGCTTCCCATGCATAAAGAAATTGACCGTATGTGATGATAAACATTCCAATAAAGAATACGCTGGCATAAATGAGCATGGCTCCTGAAATAATATTATAAACTTTATCTTCTTTCCAGGCTTTGACCTGGATGTTGATCGTAGTGTCCTGTTCAACGGAAAAGCTGAAAGGCTCCGATACGGTTCCTTCCTCATATAATGCTTCATTGCCCCAGTCGGCACCCGTGATCTTAAAGTTCAATTCTGTTCCTTTATCGAATACAAAAGAACGGGCCCACGAACTGTCTTCCATTAGCTGGAGGGGAACAAGATCAGCCTTCCAATCACCAAAATTCTCATGGTTCCCTGCAACGCAAACCTGATTTAAAGGTGGGGGTATATCAGGATAGACATTCAAAATTACCTTGTGCTGATTATCCCCAGGGATTAATAATTCGGACTGTTTGTAATCCGGACTTTTTTTCTCTTTTTCCAGATTTGGATAATAGTACTTGTAAAATGGCCAGGAAAGAGCAACCATCCAGAGTGATAAAAAGACCGTTGAACGAATTCTCCTGTTGCGAAATATAAGACGTAATTCCATTGCAACTAATTCTCCAAAAGCGCCCATCTTATTTAAATAATCAAAATTTTGCTGGACCTTTCGGATTTTTTGTTTCGGCATGATCTCTTCTGTATATACATGTCTTTTCAGATAAATGAAATTTATCATATAGCTAAGACTGAATAAAAGAATGAAAATCAAATTATACTGAGGATGCTGAAGCGGAATCATGAACAAATCGGTTGATAACTTAGACAGTGAGATAATGCCATCTTTCTCCAATAGAATTATGACGATAAAACACAAAATCAGGATGGCAATAATGCCGGGATTGAAATGAATTTTTCTTTTTAGGAAAAGGGCAATATAACTGATTGTGTTAAAAAATAAATATATCCCGAATGTCCACAATACTATGCTGGAAAGTGGGACAGAACCTGATAGTATTTTTGTTGCAAATGGGATAACCACCAGAAGGGGAATAAGAGGGAAAAAGCTCCATAATGTTTTCGATAATAGATATTGGATCAGGGTTCTTTTTTTTACTGGAAGTATTAAATAAGGCTGAATAGATAAAGAAGGAACTTCTTGCAACATTAATCTTAGAACAAAATCAACCAGGGCATAATATAAAATAAAGCTTGTAAACTGCTCAACCGGGTCTTTTTCAGGATAAAATGTTTTAAGGATATCGTCAATAGCATATCCCAACATCAGTATATTCAGGAAAATGAGGGTAAATAAAAAACCTAGAAAGACGTTTGTCGCTACCTGTTTGTCCCAGCTTCTGTGACGAACAGCTTGCCGTAGCTGATGGATAAATAAATCCTTAATCATATATTAAAAAATATGTGGTTCTACAATCTTATTGATCCAGAACCAATCTCTAGAATAGGTAATTAAATATACGAAGGAATATTATGCGCGTTAATAAAATTATACAGAAGGTTTTAATAATTGATAATTGAATTATTTTTTACTCTTTTCCAGTGCCTGATCTATATCTTCTATAATGTCATTAATATGCTCCAGCCCAACAGATATCCTGATCAATCCATCCGTGATCCCAACAGCCAGCTTATCTTCATCCGATAGCTTTGAATGGGTAGTTGAAGCCGGGTGGGTTGCGATCGATCTTGTATCTCCCAGGTTAGCGGTTAAGGACATCATCTGTACATTATTCAGAAATTTACTGCCCCTGATGATCCCTCCTTTTATTTCAAAACTCACCATGCCTCCGCCTTGACTCATTTGCTTTTTGGCAACTTCATATTTTGGATGAGAGGGCAAGTGTGGATATTTCACCCAGTTTACTTCTTCATGATCTTCAAGGAATTTTGCCAGTTGAAGTGCATTCTCGCAATGCCTGTCCATTCTAACAGCTAGTGTTTCAAGACTCTTCGATAAGATCCAACTGTTAAAAGGAGACATTGCAGGTCCTATATGACGGTTAAGAAATCGAACCTGTTCCATGAGTTCCTTATTGCCCAGAATCGCACCACCGATAACTCGTCCCTGCCCATCAATAAACTTTGTAGCTGAATGGGAAACAAGATGAGCTCCCCATTTAGCGGGATTCTGAAGATAGGGAGTGGCAAAACAGTTGTCGACATTAAATATGAGATTGTGCTTTTTTGCAAATGCCCCGGCCATCTCCAGATCGATAATGTCTAGCCCCGGATTCGAGGGTGTTTCAAGAAAAAGCATTTTAGTATTAGGCAAAACAGCTTTTTCCCAGGTTTCCGGATGGTTGGTGTCAACATAAGTGTGTGTAATTCCCCATTTAGGCAGGACTTGTGTAATGATCTGATGTGTAGATCCAAATACAGCCCGGGAAGCGATTAAATGGTCCCCCTGCTCCAGGAATGCTGCAATACTCAGGAACATTGCAGCCATGCCGGAGGCCGTAGCTACACCATCTTCCATTCCTTCAAGAAGGCAAAGCTTTGAGATAAACTCCTCGTTATTGGGATTTGAAAAACGGGTATATATATTCCCTTCAATCTCATTTGCAAATAGCGCCCTGGCTTCTTCAGAATTCTCAAAAAGGAAACTTGAAGTGGCATATATAGGAACCGAATGTTCTTTATTATAGGTTTGATCGGCCTGAAACCTGATGGCTTTTGTTTCAAAGTGCTTATTATCCTTCATTTTAGGTGTTTTTAATTTCGTATGAATATGTTATTCGGGCAGTTTTTTCAATAATTTTTGATACTGAGCAGTAGGTGTTCATAGACAAGTCAACGGCCCGTTTCACCTTCTTTTCATCTAAGTTGCCAGTTAATATAAAATGAACATGTATTTCTTCGAATAATGAAGGTGTTTTCTCTTTTTCCCGCTCTCCATCAACTAAAATCCGGATGTCCTGAAGGTCCTGTTTTTGCTTATTTAAGATACTTACTATATCCATAGTGCTGCAGCTTCCTATTCCGGCCAGCAACAATTGCATAGGGCGTAGTCCTTTATTTTCTCCCCCAATCGAAGGGGCCCCGTCAATATCAATCCTTGCCCCATCCTCGTTGGTCGCTTGTAAGTGCACAGCTTTGTTCTGTCTTTCCAGCGTGATCCTCATGATTATTATTTAAGAAATAATGTTATGTTTGCAGATTGAAATCTGATTTTATCAGAAATCGAACTGCTAAACTATTAAAAATGAAAAGAACATCTGGATTTTTAATTAAAAAACAGATGTTGGAATTAAACTAAATCTATTCTTATGAAAGAAGTTAATGTTCACGAGTTGAAAAAAATGATTGACGCAAAAGATGATTTCCAATTAATTGATGTAAGGGAAAAGGGAGAGCATGATTATTGTAGCATAGGTGGAGAATTGATCCCTATGGGGCAAGTCTTTCAGAATGTGGATAGAATTGATAAAGAGAAAAAAGTTGTAATTTATTGTAGAAGCGGTAACAGGAGTGCAAATGTTATCAGAGCGCTTGAACAACACTTCAGTTTCATTAATCTCTACAACTTAAAGGGAGGAATTCTGAATTGGTCAGATGAAATAGATCCCTCTATTCCTAAATACTAGTATTTAACAGAAGTTAATTATACAATTCAGGTGTCAATTCATAAAGAAGTGAATTTTCCTCTCCTCTGATCTGGAATGTGATTTTATGGTTCTTATGCTCTTGCCAATCTATTAAGATCACTCCGAAGTTCAGATTAACAATAAAGTCACTGACCCGGTATTTGTTCGGTTCCTCATCATCCCTTAACCATGTATGTGTAAGCCCACTGCTTGTGAAATCATATAAAGGATATTCAAGACCATCAAAGGACATTTCTGAGATCTCGGCAATATGCCTGTCGCCACTCAGAAACACCACCCTCTTTTCCGGGAATTTTTGAAGAAGATTAAATAGCCTCTCCCTGGCAGCAGGTAGGTTTTCCCACTTTTCGTAAATCTGTTCTTCAGGTATTACCTGTATACTGGACCCTATCAGTACCAGATCAGCGATACTTTCATTTAATTCATTTTCAAACCATAGCCATTGTTCTTCTCCAAGTACATCTCCTTCCAGATTTGGTTTATATGCCCTGGTCATAAAATCTCTTTCAAGGGTATCCCTGAAGTACCTGGTATCAAGTAGTATTATTTTCAACAGTTGATCCCCGAAGGTATAATCATAAGATTGATAAACACCTTCATGTTCCCTAACTGGATTATCTTCCGAAATGTCCAGAAATTCCATGAAAAGTTCCTTACTTTCTTTCTTTTTGGTATAATTTCTTCCCCCGTCATTGACTCCATAATCGTGGTCATCCCAGGTCCCGATAATACTGGTTCCGGATTTTATTAATAACTGATAACCTGAGTCCGCTTTCTGGTGTGCATATTTTTCCTCCATAATATCCATATCGTGTGTGTCGCCGTATATGTTATCCCCCAGCCATATCCAGATATCCGGATCATTTTCCAGAATGTCCACCCATCGCTGATTAGGATTGTATTGTTTTGAGCAGGAACCAAAGGCAATCACGGTCCTGTTGGCAGGTCGTTCTACTGGTGATGATTGTTGACCTTTTTCACTAATTTCCGTTTTCTTTTTATTTGAACAGGAAAAAATAGAAGCGATAGCTAATATTGACAATGGCAAATGAATAGGAACACTTGTTTCATAAAAGTAAGATTTGTGAAAATCTATAATTTGTAATTTGATTTGCCAAATAATCACAATTATATTTCGATTATGAATTTAAAAAGGATATTTTTCAAGGTTAAAAATTATAATCCATGATCAAAAGAAGAAATTTTATAAAAGGAACTGTGCTGGGGGCTATATCTGCCACTACGCCGATGATTTCAAAGGCCTCTGGATTGATTACCAGTCAGAAGAAATCTTCCAAAAAACCCATTGTAATTGCTACCTGGGATAATCGAAAAGCTACCCGTGCTGCTATGGATGTTATTATCAAAGGGGGTACAGCACTGGATGCGGTGGAGGCAGGGGCCAGAGTTCCGGAGGCTGATCCTGAAGATATGAGTGTAGGTTATGGTGGTCTTCCAGACAGGGACGGAATTGTTACGCTTGATGCTTGCATAATGGATGAATTTGGGAAAGCAGGATCTGTAACCTTTCTCCAGCATATTAAACATCCCATTTCTGTCGCAAGAAGGGTGCTGGAAGATTCCCCGCATGTGATGATAAGTGGAGAAGGAGCTTTGCAATTCGCCTTATCTCAGGGATTCCAAAAAGAGAATCTCCTCAGTGACGCTGCTAAAGAAGCCTGGGGAAAATGGGTAAAAGATAATAATTACAGGCCCATCAACCATGACACCATAGGAATACTGGCAATTGATGAGAATGGAAAAATGTCCGGAGCGTGTTCCACAAGCGGCTTGGCATTTAAGATGCATGGAAGAGTTGGTGATTCGCCGGTAATAGGTGCAGGCATGTATGTGGATAATGAAGTTGGCGGTGCGTGCGCTACAGGTCAGGGCGAACTGGTGCTTGAAACTCTTGGGTCCTTCCTTGTTGTTGAATTAATGAGACAGGGTTTGACACCTGAAGAAGCCTGTAAAAAGGCTGTTGATAGAATTATTAAAAGATATCCAGAATTGAAAAAGGGAGGCGCCCAGGTCGGATATGCAGCTTTAAGCATTGAAGGGGAGGTAGGAGGATTCTCGATCGAAAAAGGTTATTCTGTGGCTGTTTCTGAAAGGGATGAAGATAAATTATTGATCCCTGAGAACTATCTTGGATAACTTTAGCGAAAGTAAAACGTTTTAAACATTTAATGGATTACCGGCGTTTTATATACTCATTACGATCCGATCGAAAATCACACATCATAAGTACTTAATATATGGCCCAATCTAAAACACTTGGATCTGAGAAGATCAGTTCGCTTCTGATAAAGCAGTCCATCCCGGCTGCTTTGGGTGTTTTGGTACTTTCCATATATAATCTTGTCGATACCATTTTTGTGGGCAATTATGTTGGGCCCCTGGGTATAGCTGCCGTAACCGTTGTTATGCCTTTAACATTTTTTATGTCTTCTGTTGGAATGGCCATAGGTATTGGCGGTGGATCGATCTTATCCAGAGCATTGGGGTCTGGCGACAAAGAAAAAGCACATCTGACATTTGGCAATATGATTGGTATGACGCTTACCGTAGCCGCCATTTTTGTCATCGTAAGCTCCTTATATATTGAAGAAGTTTTAATAATGTTCGGTGGAAAGGGAGAAATTTTAGGGTATGCGATAGAGTATTTTGGTATTCTTCTTAATCGGTATTCCGTTTCTGGCCTGGGCTATGATGTCAAATAATATCATCCGTGCAGAGGGGAAACCAAAATTTGCCATGCTTGTTATGATGATCCCTGCAATTTCGAACATCATCCTGGATGCAGTTGTTTATTGTATATTTTAAATGGGGAATAATGGGTGCAGCATGGGCTACGACCATTTCATATATATTAAGCGCAATCTATGCATTTGGATTTTTTGCAGTCAGGAAAATCAGAGTTACGTGTTGAAAGAAAACATTTTAGAATAGATTTAACAATTGCCAGGGAAATCACCTCACTTGGCGGAGTTACCCTTGCCCGGCAAGGAACAATTAGCCTTCTGGTACTGGTATTAAACCACACCTTGTTCCGCTATGGTGGGGAGATGTCCATTGCGGTGTATGGAATTATCAGCCGGATGATCATGTTTGCCCTCTTCCCTGTGATGGGACTTGTTCAGGGTTTCGTTCCAATAGCTGGATATAATTACGGGGCTGAGTATTGGTTAAGGGTGAAAGAAGTGGTCAATACGGCCATTAAATATGGTGTAGCGCTGTCTTTTATAGTTTTTATTACCATTTTACTTGGTGCTGACGTTATAGTAAGGGTGTTCTCTAAAGATATTGAAATATTGATGGAAACTCCCTATGCATTGCGGATAGCGTTTCTTGCAACCCCACTGATTGCTGTGCAATTAATTGGTGCTTCTTACTTTCAGGCTATTGGAAAACCGGGACCGGCACTGATCCTTTCATTATCAAAACAAGGGTTCTTCCTGATTCCCCTTGTTTTAATCCTGCCTCTTTTTCTTGGACTTGACGGGGTATGGATTGCATTCCCGATCGCGGATCTTTCCTCTACCCTGGTGACCTGGTTATATCTTAGAAAAGAGATCAATCAAAGGCTTAATCCTTTAATACAGGTACAGTCTGCCTACAGTTAAGGAAGAAATAATTAAATAAACTTTTTGATTTAATCAGGATGGAGGAAAGCAAAATCGGATTATTTATTGCTTTTACGGAAGGTAATCGAAAGGTAAAAAATCAGCTGCCCCTTCGCGAGCCCAGAATCCATAAACCCGTATAAGATCAGGCCGAAACAATACACCATTCTCATTGATCTGCATCCTGGCTATTCTTGATGTTAAATAGGAGGTTTGATATTCGTTTTCAACTTTGAATTTCTCCATATTGCCTAATGTTCTTGAAAGGGCCTTTTCTCTAGTATACACAACCTGAATCGTATTTTTCAGGTTAAGATATATTTTTCCTTTTTCTCTTTTGATTAGATCCTGCGGACTAACAAGCCCTTTGAATAAAAATTCGTTATTATGGTCCAATTGACCGGATACTATTTCATATCCTTCATTAAAAGTCGATCCAATCAGTAAGCGTACTGGAAGAAATGTCTTAACGAGCCATAATAAGTATATTTCCTGTTTTTAATCCAGCGATTTGTTTCTTTTTCCGATCCGGCAACAAGAGATTCAAAATATGGCTTGCCTGAAAATGATACCTGATCACCCTGCATACTGAAATATTCAAGCAGGAAATGGATCCTGTATCCGATGGCTTTATTTTCAACAATTATTAATTCATTTGAATAGGCTTTCAACAAGTCTTTTTCATTTACAAAGTCAATTATATGCGGATTTATTATAATGCATTTTTGACTATTGTCCGTTTCTCCCAGAAAAGCATGTGTAAATTTTTTAATATTCCGATTCCATTCCCTATCTACATCCTCTGAAATACTCACTTCCTCAAGTTCTCTGACTTTCCTCTTTAGTTGAACTTCAAATAGACTACCATGTGGGAGCGTGTCTAATGACAAAAATTTATTGTTATAAGAAACATGAGAAATAACAAGCTGCAATGGTAAATACGCCGGGATCTTTAAATCGAAATAGCCGGAATCATCAGAATATGTGCCCGCTTCGTAATTTGCAAAGAAAATATTTACAGCAGCAATAGGATCGCCAGTCTGACTATCTGTAATTTTTCCCCTGATATCCTGTCCGTTGGCATATGTAAAAAAGGCTAAAAAGATTATATTCAGAAAAGCTGTGGTTCTTAGAGACATCAGGATTTAAATATTTATCTTATTATACGAAAGTCATTAAAAAAATATCAGTTTCGACGTATAGTTTGACCAAAATGATAATTAAAAATTTGGAATATCGCTATCTTTGATATTAGCAAACTGGTAGAAGGATAAAATCTGATTATTGATTCCTTATATCATAAATAATTGGATAATTGTGAACTTTTTTTAAAATATATTCGATTCTAGTAATATAGATAGGACTTAAATTTTTGTGGTATGAAGTATGTGAATTTTGCTATTTTCGTTTTGATTTTGTTGGTCTATAGTTGTTATACAAATGAGGAGGAAACCTATAATGGCACACTCCGGTTTGAAATTGATCACATCGTACAACATGTTCCGCTTGAAGTGGACAATATGATTTACACGAATGCTGCCGGGAATCAATATGAGATCTCAGAAATCCAATGGTTTATCTCAGACGTATCACTCGTTGATGCCGAAGGACAGATCCATTCCCTGTCAAATTCTGACTGGGTTCATTATATAGATACGGATTTACCTGAAACCCATAGCTGGACGATCATGGACGGTGTTAATCCGGGTGAATACAAAATGATCAAATTTGTGTTTGGGATTAAAGGGGAAAAGAACGCACCGATTATGTTTACAGATCCTCCGGAGAGTAATATGATGTGGCCTTATTTCATGGGGGGAGACGAAGGCGGATATCATTATATGAAGCTGAATGGATTCTGGATCGATAATCAATCGCAAAGGGCACCATTTAATTTCCACATTGGAGTGGGGCAGATCTATGACGAGAACGCCCGAATTTCAGGTTTTATTCAGAATTGGTTTGAAGTTGAATTACCCCTTTCTTCATTTACAATGCCTGCAGGTGGGAATGTGACAGCCCGGATTATTATGAATATTGAAAACTGGTTTAAAGAACCATATAATTATGACCACGATGTCTTTGGCGGAAGTATTATGGACAATCAGGAAGCGATGGGTCAGATAAAAGCCAATGGGAAAGATGTGTTTACTGCTGTGATAAAGTAATGATCTGATATAGTGGGGAACAGGGGTATTGGGTTCTTTTTTCTTATAGTTTTAGTTGGAGTGGTTTGCTATTTGGGTTATTTGTTTTTTTTCGACTATTCTGATAGCGCCAAACCTGACTTCATATCCAATTCCGCAACTTAGTTTTTTTCCGAAAAAAGTTAATATTCCTGAATCTAATCCTTTGACAAAAGAAGGTGTGAGGCTTGGCAGATATCTCTTTTATGATGGAAGGTTGTCCGGTTCAGAGAATCAGGATTCTCTTAAAAGTTGCGCCAGCTGCCATATACAATCAAAAGGATTCGGATCAGACATAAAAGTTCTTGCCGGGAAGGGATATCCGTGTGGAATTACAAAAGAGGGAAAAGGTATATACGGGAATGAATTGCATGTTACACTTACCACTTTCCAATCTGATATATAATTCAAACGGCTATTTCTGGAATGGGTTCATCCAGGAGAAAAACAGTTTTGAAGATGGAGAAATTGAAACTGATTTCCGGAACCTGGAATCAATTGTCTGGATAAGCATAGTTTCGGACCAGGGAATAAATGCGGATATTAACCGAATGCTTGACATTATAGGATCTGAGGAGATTTATAAACCTCTTTTTACATCTGCCTTTGGGAATGAGGAAATTACTCTTAGTCGAATTACAAAAGCTATATCACAGTTTATTCGTACGATTATAGCCTCAGATTTCAAATTCTATCATTTTATGGAAGGGAAGGTTCAATTGAATGAAAGTGAACAAAAAGGTTATGAATTGTTTTATTCGGAAAGAGCAGGTTGTTTTCATTGTCATACGAGTTCTATGCTGATGACGACAAACCAGTATTATAATAATGGGAAAAAGGTTGAATTTGAGGATAACTGCGATAGGGCAGCAATTACTTTAAATACCAGGGATAAAGGGGCATATCGAGCCCCATCTTTAATAAATTGTGCCTTAAATGCACCTTTTATGCATGACGGCAGGTATGCAACACTTGAAGAAGTGATTGAGTTTTATTCAGAGGACATCCATAATTCACAATATGCAGATCCCCTGGTAAAAGGATTGAAAGATGGAGGTATTCACCTGAATTCACAGGAAAAAATAGACCTGATCAATTTTCTGTATACCCTGACGGACCAAACAATTCTTACCGATACTTCTTACGCCTGCCCCAATGCTTTAGGAAAGTTCGGAATACGGGATCAACAATAGCTTAATAAAACAATCGTAATAGAATATTTGCGTATCGACTTGTGTAAGGGTCGTAGTCATCTCGGTATATTTTTGCTTGTTTTGCATATTTTGGGAATCCTGAATAGTGGTTAAGCGGATTAAATCAGTCTATAATATTAGTGAGGTTTATAATAAAAATTGGTTTTTATAAGAAGATCAGGGAATTGTTAGACGCAAAAATTATATGGTCGGAAAATGAGTACAAAATTTAGTGTATTTTTGTGTCTTAGAATTAAAGAGAGAGCTATAAGATGAAATGAGTCCCGCTGTAGCGAGACGAGTTCTCCCGCTAAAGTTGGGAGGCAGGCAGTTGACCTTATGAAGTAGAACTTAAGCACATGAAAAGGATTTCAGGGAAATTAATTCTAATTGCTGCGATTTTGATTGGCTGTGATTCCGCGAGTGAGCAGAATGGTTATGGTAATCTTCTGGTACAATTCGAACACAGGGTTGATAATAGTTCTGCTGCGTATGATATGATGATATATGAGAATGCAGCAGGCAACAATTATGAAATATCAGAAATACAATGGTTCATTTCCGACCTTGTTCTTATGGGGAAGGATGGAGATGAATTCCAGATTGCTGGAGATGACTGGATACATTATGTTGATACTGACCTTGAATCCACCCTCAACTGGGCAATCTCCGGAAATATAGAAGCAGGCGAGTATACTGGAATTAAATTCACCTTTGGAATAAAAGGTGAAAAAAATATACCTGATATGTTTACTGATCCACCTGAAAGCAATATGATGTGGCCCTATCATATGGGAGGTGAGGAAGGCGGGTATCATTATATGAAACTTAATGGTTTCTGGATGAAAGAGGAAGTTGATAGAACTCCATTTAATTTTCACATTGGCGTGGGTCAAATATATGACGAGGAGAATAATATTACCGGGTTCGTACAGAACTGGTTCGAAACCTTGTTGTCCGTATCTGGTTTTGAAGTTAAGGATGGTGGTATTTCAGAGCTTAGTATCATCATGAATATTGAAAACTGGTTTACAGAACCACATGATTATGACCATGACGTTTACGGAGGTAAAATCATGAATAACCAGGAGGCCATGGGTAAGATTAAGGAAAATGGTTATAACGTATTTACTGTAGAAGTTGATGGCGAATAATTATTGTCAGGCATATTTTAGGAGTTTGGGCAAAAGAATTTCACAATATTTGCTTCTGATACCATTATGGATATTGTACTCCTGTGACAATGGTGAGCGTATTGAGCCACTGATCCCGACTCCCTATGTGTTTGAAGAAGTAAAACATTTTCCCACACAATTAAATATTCCTTTTCAGAATCCAACGACAGTTGAAGGCGTAAAGCTCGGTCGCTACCTCTTTTATGACGGCCGACTTTCAGGCAGGGACCATCCGGATTCCCTGATGTCGTGCGGCACATGCCATATACAATCCCAGGGCTTTGAAGTCAGCATTGATCATGCCAAATTTACAGATGGTCATCCCTTCGGATTGCCTACTCCTGACTACCCTGAAGGGAAAAAGACACCACATATGACCATGCCATTATACAACATGATATATAATCCAAGCGGGTATCTTTGGAATGGTTTTATCCATGAGACCAATGGGAAGACCGGGATAGAAGGATATGATTTCATGGGGCATGATGAACTAAACTATAAATATCTGGAATCGCTCGTCTGGATGTCAATTGTCGCAGAACATGAAATAGCAGGATCAATAGATCAGACCGTCGAAATGATTGCCTCTATTGATAAATATAAGCCCATGTTTAAAGCCGCATTTGGCACAGAAGAGGTTAATATTGACAGAATTAGTAAGGCCATCGCACAGTTTGTGCGCACGCTCGTAGCCAATAACTTTAAGTTCTACAAATATGTAAGACATGAAACGGAACTTAGCCCATCGGAACTAAGGGGTTATGAATTGTTTTTCTCTGAAGAAGCCGATTGTTTTCATTGCCATTCAGGATCTCTGCTTATGACCACCAATGATTATTATAACAATGCAAAAGATACTGTTTTTGAAGATTCCCGGGACCGTTTTTCAATTACCAATAATCTGATGCATACCGGGGCATACAGGGCACCTTCCCTCATCAACTGCGAGATCAATGGCCCTTATATGCATGACGGCCGGTTTAAAACCCTCGATGAAGTGATTGATTTTTATTCTGAAGGATTAGTTTATTCAGATTATGTGGACCCTCTGATGAAAAATGTTCGTGAACATGGAGTTCAATTATCAGATGAAGAAAAATCAGACCTTAAAGCCTTCCTGTTAACACTCACAGATCATGAATTCCTAACTAATCCAGCCTATGGGCCACCTTCAGATATTGGAGAGTACCTGGCCAGATAAAATAAAGTTTATACTATTACATTATAAAACAATCTAGTTTTCTTTAGTGCTTTCAAGGAATTTGGCTGTTTCCTTTATCAGGTCGTTATGGCCAGCTTGCAGAATAGTGATGTTAGAGTCTACTTCTTTGTTTTGCGTTAAGAAATTAAAATGTTTTTCAAGGATTATTTTATCCTCTTTGCCCAGGAAAATGGATATTGGAATCTGGTGCCTGATTAACAAATGAATGATTCGATCTTTACTAAATCGAAGCTTTCGAAAGAACATCCAGGTATAGAATACCTTTTCCCGCTTTTCAAAGGAGTTCATCTGTGATTTTGCAAATCGTATTACACCCGGATGGACCAATCCCAGATAAGCCATTGAATCAGAGAGTATGAATAAGTTATCAGGATGTTTTATAAAATATTTAAATAACGACCTGCTTACTCTTGATCCGGTTCCAAGGCTATACCAGATATTGGTTCTGAAACCATCTGGCGCTATTAATAACATCTTTTCAATTTTTTCAGGGAAAAGTTCCAATATTGCAATGGAAATTTTAGCTCCAATACTAAATCCAATGTTGGTAAATCCGGCAATGTGGTTCTTCTCAAAAAATCTCTTAAAAAAAACCTTTAAAATATCCAATGAAGCCGGGAAGCCTGTTTTTATGGTGGTGTCGTTTCCGTGAAAAGGCAGGTTAAAGCAGTATATTGTGTATTCTTGCCCATAAATCGATTCAAAAGGGGCATAATAGCTGTTGTCCTGGCCAAAACCATGGAAAGCAATGGCATTTTTATTTCCCTTACCAACCTTAATGTATTTAAGATCCAGCAGATTTTCTTCTTCGATATTTCCCAAAGCAGCCAAAACGATGACAGAGTTTGTATGCTATACAATAAATGTAAACTTAGTTTAAATACTTCGAAAACCAATAATCAGATTGTTTAGAGATATGAACCATAAGGAAATTTTTCAATTTTCACTCGCCCGGGAATGTTTAAGGCTAATCCAGAACTTTCTAAATCTTTTTGTGATCAACAGTAAATTCCCGACGTTCACCGGTAATTAAAGATCACTCACCGAAAATAGCTATACCTGTTCGTCATAGGCGCGTATTGATAAAATAGAGAATGGTATTTCATTAAAAATTTAATTTTATGCATACTTTAAACATCTTAATAGCTGACATCTTACCCCATATTATAGATTTGATCTTTGTCCTTGCCATACTAAGATTCATCTTTATCCTTGGGATAGTATTTGCCTTGATCCTGGCTAATGGAGTATGTCCAAAGCCCACCTGGTTGAGTACTAATAACAGTGACCGGATATCCCCATTCATTACCACTGAAGTAAATTTTAACAAATTTTTAATTGGTTTTTCTAAACCTTTTTCCCCTAATAAAGTATACTAGTAAAAAACTTAGAAGAATTTTAAAGTTTCCGGCGTTCCGATGGAGGATATATCAGATAAAATATTAAAAACGGCAGGTAGTTTATTCCTTAAATATGGAGTAAAAAGTATTAGTATGGATGATATAGCAAGAGAGCTATCCATTTCAAAGAAAACCATTTATCATTTTTTCAAGGATAAGAACGAAATTGTCTATCTCATTTCCGAAAGATTCCTGAAGGAACAAGAAGATAAGTTTGAAAAAGTCCAGAATGAATCGAAAGATCCTATTGAACTGCTCTACGGCGGCACCCTGCATGCACGTGATATTTTTGAAAAGATAAACCCTTACGTATTATTTGATATCAGGAAATATTACAAGGAGGCATGGAGTTTATACCTGGATTTTGAGAAGAATGTGATGTTTCGATCTTTAGTTACTACGCTTGAGGAGGGTATTCAAAAAGGATTTTTCAGAGCTGACATTGATGTTCAGATACTCGCAACACTGCGAATGGAAGAAATCAAGCTTGCTTTTGATAAGGATGTGTTCCCTAATGAATCCTTTAATTTCAAGGAAGTCCAGTATCAGATCCTGGATCATTTTTTTTACGGCATTATGACCGATAAAGGAAATGCCTTATTAAATAATTACAAAGAAAATTATGTTACAAATGATCAGATTTAGAATCATTCATATAGTAATTATACTTACCCTGTTGCCTTTCATTGCACTTGGAGGGAATTTGGATGAGCCTGTAGAGGAGGTCAAATACTTTACTTTACAGGATTGTATCGATTACGCCATCTCCAACAATCAAAGTGTGAAAATTGCGGAATTGGAGAAAAAGGTATCGCAAGCAAAGGTTGGGGAGTATTTATCTCAGGGACTGCCACAGGTTGATGCCAATGTCAGTTTCAATAAAAATTTCATTATAAGAAAAACTTTTATTCCGGAAAAGATCTTTAATCCGAGTGCCCCGGACGATGCATTTATGGAGGTGGCTTTTGGAACACCATATGATGGTATAATTGGTCTTAATGTTTCCCAGATGATATTCAAAGGTTCGTTCTTTGTGGGCATGTCAGCGTCAAAGACCTTTGTGGAGTTGTCTACCAGGGAACACATACAAACACAGATCGATGTGGTTGAGGCAGTTTCCAAAGCTTATTATACTGTTTTAGTGAATGAGATAGGCATCAATCTTCTCGAAGCCAATCAGAGCAGACTGGATTCACTCTTAAATGATACCAGGATTATGTATGAGAATGGTTTTGCAGAGAAAATAGATGTAAACAGGACGCAGGTGGAATTCAATAATATAAATACCCAATTATCAAATGCCCGTAAGCTATTGATCATAAGCAAACAGCTTTTAAAATATCAGATGGGTATGCCTGTAGGGGAAGACCTTGAAATAACTGAAAGGTTGGAGGATATAGAGTTTCAGATGGAAGAACTTTTCGGCCTTGAAGCCAGTTATCAGCGAAGGATAGATTACTCTGTACTACAAACAAGAGAAGAACTGGCCTATTTGAATATGAAAAACAATAAGGTACAATATATCCCAAATATCGACCTGGTGCTCGGTTGGGGAATGAATGCCGGGGTGGCGGATTTCAGCAACCTCTGGAAGTTCGGCGATCCGATGGTCTATCCAAACTACCAGTTGGCTGGCATCTCCATGTTTATTCCGATTTTTGACGGATTGTATAAATCTAAACTGATACAACAGAACAAACTGCAGATCCAGCAACTGGGTTATCAGAAAAAAATGCTTGAGAATTCAATAAACCTGGAAGTAGATGATAAAAGAACAAGTGTTCAGTCGAACCTGGACCAGCTTGAAAACCAGATGGAAAATATGAAACTGGCTGAAGAAGTATTTAGCACCTCCAGGATAAAGTATCAGGAAGGAGTAGGATCCAATCTGGAAGTAATTGAGGCCGACAATGCCTATGTGGCAGCTCAAACCAATTATTACAATGCCTTATATGATGTCTTATTATCAAAAATTGAACTTGAAAAAGCACTTGGAGTATTAGAAGTAAATTATAATGAAGAATAATATGAAATTCAACAAAACCCTATCAATATTATTTGCAGGCTTTTTAATTGCCTCATGCCAGAATTCCAGCACACTGGATGAGAAAAAGGCTGAATTAAAAGCAAAAAGGACTGAGATGGCAGATTTGAAGAATTCGATCAGTCAGTTAGAGCAGGAAATTGCAGATATGGATCCCGAATTTGCAAAAACAAACAGAAAAGCGACTTTGATAAACACTGTTCCAGTGACAAGTGGGCATTTTGAGAGTTTTATTGAGGTCAATGGTTCTGTGGAATCCAGGAAAAATGTGGTGATCTCCGCAGAAACTCCGGGCCTGATCGAAAAGATCTATGTGGTTGAAGGAGAGGCTGTAAGGGCCGGGCAAACTCTGATTCGGCTCAACAATGAAATATTGATGCGAAGTTACGAAGAATTACAAACCAGTTACGAGTTGGCTAAAACCATGTACGAAAGGCAATCCAATCTATGGGATCAGAAGATCGGTACTGAAATGCAATACCTGGAGGCAAAGAACAGGAAAGAATCATTGGAGAATCAAATTAAGACATTGAAAACTCAGATTCAGAAAACTTATATTAAGGCACCTTTTTCAGGAACCATTAACCAGCTTGAAGCTAAACTTGGCCAGTATGCTCAACCAACGGTTCAATTGATCAGGCTCGTTAGTTTGGAGAACCTATATATCAAGGCGGATGTCTCAGAAGCATATATCGGGTCAATTAAAAAGGGAGATTCTACAATAGTTACCTTTTCGTCTATAAATCAGGAATTTGAAACCACGATCTCATCTATCGGTCAGGTGATCAACCGTGATAATAGGACCTTTTCAGTTGAGGTTAAGGTTCCAAAGCTTCCAGTTCCTTTAAAACCAAATCTGGTTGCTGTAGTTAAAATTAAAGACTTTGAATCAGACAATGCAATAGTAGTGCCCAACAACCTGATTCAAAAGGACAGCAAGGGCGATTACGTATATATTGTAGCAAAGAATTCAGAGAACCTTGTGGCTAGAAAAGTGCCTGTTGAAAGAGGTAAAACCTATAGGAACCAAACCATGATCATTAAAGGTCTTAACGGAGACGAAGAATTAATCAATGAAGGATTCAGGGACGTTAATGATGGTGTCAATGTAAACGTGGTTGAAGGATCAGTAATCTGATAATAAAGACAGTATAATGGTTGATAAAAAAGATTCAAAAAAGTCGATTGTAAGGGAATTTGGTCTTAGTACCCTTGCAATCAATAACAGGACCAGCGTCATAATATTAACTTTAATAATTGTATTTCTGGGGATTAACGCCTATTTGACCATTCCTAAGGAAATGGCGCCAGAGGTAAAAATACCCTATGTACACGTCAGTACCCCTTATCCCGGGAATTCACCAGTAGATATCGAGAACCTGATCACCAGGCCAATCGAAAAAGAGATTAAACCTATTACAGGCATCAAGAACATAACTTCTACTTCAATACAGGATTTTTCGATCATTCTGGTTGAATTTAATCCTGAGGAAGATATTGCAAAAGCCCTGCAGGATGTTAAAGATGCTGTAGATAAAGCCAAAAGCGAATTGCCAAGCGATCTGGATACAGATCCAAATGTAATAGATATTGATATAAATGAAATGCCCATCATTTATGTAAATCTGTACGGGAATTATACATTAAATGAGCTTAAAAAATATGCTGAGATCCTGGAAGATGAGATTGAAAAGCTCCCTGAAATCTCAAAATGCGATATAAAGGGTGCCCTGGAAAGAGAGATCAGGGTCGATGCCGACATATTTAAAATGGATGCCACCCAGGTGAATTTTGGGGATATCATGAACGCCATTGCTGCAGAAAATGTGACCATGTCAGGGGGTAATATCCGTGGGACAGATTATCAGAGATCGCTCAGGGTAGTCGGTGAATTCAGCTCAGTCTCAGAAATCGAAGATATTGTTGTCAGTGATGAAAATGGAAATATAGTCTATTTGAGAGATGTGGCTGAAGTCAGGGACTCTTATGAAGAAAGAAAAAGTTATTCCAGGTCCAAAAGCCTGCCGGTTGTAACCGTTGACGTCGTGAAAAGAGCAGGGGAAAACCTGATCATCGCCTCCGATAAAATAAAAGAAATTGTTGCCCAGGTAACCAAAGAAAGGTTTCCGGATGATCTGAATGTTTCCCTTACCAATGATATGTCAAAATACACCCGCAGTATGGTTGATAATCTTCAGAACTCCATTATTACTGGTGTTATCCTGGTTACCCTGACGCTGATGTTTTTCATGGGATTAAGGAATGCCACTTTTGTAGGTATCGCCATTCCATTGTCAATGTTTATGTCCTTCATGATACTGAATGCCATAGGTTATACCGCAAATATGATGGTCTTATTTGGCCTGATCCTGGCGCTGGGTATGCTGGTTGATAACGGTATCGTGGTAGTTGAAAACATTTACCGGATGATGCAGGAAGGGGCCTCACCAATAAAGGCTGCCAAAGAAGGGGTGGGTGAAGTAGCTATGCCGATCATTACCTCTACTGTAACGACACTTGCAGCTTTTTTCCCTCTGGTATTCTGGACTGGTATTATGGGAGAGTTCATGAAATACCTGCCAATAACCCTGATCATAGTGTTATCCTCTTCCTTATTTGTGGCTCTGGTTATCAATCCTGTACTTACCTCGATGTATATGAAGTTACAGGAAAGAAAGCCCCGGAAAATGAGACTTTTTGTTATATCCATGATTTTATTGGCTATAGGAATAATGTTCGACCTTGCAGGGATCTATGTAATTGGTAACTTGTTTATACTTGTAACCCTTTTCATACCTTTCAATTTGCATATACTTATTCCCGGTGTCAAGTTATTTCAGGACAGGTTCATTCCGTACCTGGAAGCCATGTACTCCAGGATCATTAATTATGCATTACATGGAAGAAGACCATATGTGTTCTTTGCTGCTACATTTGTTCTTCTTTTCGTGTCGATTGTCCTGGTTGGTATACGGCAACCAAAAATAAGCCTTTTCCCATCCAGTGAACCGGATTATGTATATATCTACATTCAAAAACCAATTGGTGTAGATATTGAAAATACAAACCGTTTTACGCTTAATATGGAGAAAGAGCTCACAGAATTGCTAAGGCCTTATGACCATGCTGTTGAATCTATCATCGCCCAGGTGGGAGAAGGAGCTTCTGACCCGAACGATTTTACAGGAGGACAGGCCACGCCAAATAAAGGATTGATTGCTATTTCCTTTGTGGAGTATGAGTTCAGGGATGGCGTGAGTACCTCTGCAATCATGGAAGAGATCCGGAATACATTTAATAAATACCCTGGCGTACAGATCACCGTTGATAAAGAAGAGATGGGGCCGCCTGTTGGAAAGCCAATCAATATTGAAATCTCCGGAGAAAACCTGGAACGGCTCATTGCATTGACTGACAAAGTGAAGAACAGGATCAACGAAGCAAATTATCCAGGTATTGAGGAATTGAAATCTGATCTCGAGGTCGGCAAACCTGAACTGCTGGTTAAGATCGACAGGGACAAGGCAGGCAGGTTTGGTATTTCCACAAATCAGATCGCTTCGGAATTAAGGACAGCATTATTTGGATTGGAAGTATCAAAATATAAAGACGGTGAAGACGAATATCCGATACAATTACGGCTTAAAGACGAATACCGCTATGATGTTGACGCCATGATCAATAAAAGGATCACTTTCATGGACAATAAAGGGAATTGGCGGCAGATCCCTATTTCCTCTGTGGCGAATATAGAATATTCTACGACCTATGGATCGATCAAACGTAAAGACCTTGACCGCGTAATCACCCTGTATTCGAATGTGAAAGAAGGGTATAATGCCAACGAGATCATTACTGAACTAAAGACACTAGTAGCTGATATGGAACTCCCTGATGGATATGATATCCGGTTTACGGGTGAACAGGAGGAACAGGCAGAGTCCAGTGAGTTTCTTATGCGTGCCCTTATAATTGCTGTGTTCTCAATATTCCTGATCATTGTCGCACAATTTAACTCAGTGATATCCCCATTCATAATCATCCTTTCAGTGTTATTCAGTACCATTGGAGTATTCCTGGGATTGGTAGCTTTCAACATGGACTTTGTAATTATCATGACCGGCATCGGTATTATCTCTCTAGCTGGTGTGGTTGTAAATAATGCAATCGTACTGATAGATTATACCAACCTGGTCAGAAAACGAAGAAGGGCTGAACTAAGCATCCCTGAAGATCAACTCCTTCCTTATGAAGAATTATTGTCCAGTATCCAGGTGGCAGGAAAAACCAGGTTGCGCCCTGTCCTTCTTACCGCGATAACAACGGTCCTTGGATTATTCCCAATGGCAATAGGTCTGAATATTGATTTCATTGGCTTATTCTCAGAGCTGGATCCAAATTTCTATATTGGAGGCAGTAGTGCTGATTTCTGGGGGCCTATGGCATGGACAGTAATATTTGGATTAAGCTTCGCCACATTTCTGACGCTGATCATTGTTCCGGTTATGTATCTGCTTTCCGATAAGATGGTCCATAAGTTTAAGAACGGGAATTAGTTATACTGGAAACATATTCAGAAAAATCAGGTTTATGATAATATGCTTAAAGAACTGCGGCTATATGGAAAGTTTGTGGTTTTGCGAGATATGATACAGGTGCTTTTACTCGCAAGAACAAGAAATTAATTAAAAGAACATGGAAGAATTCCTTATTGGATTCTCTGACAACATTAAAGAAACTGATTTTGGAAATGTATAATTCTCATTGGAATGAATAAATTGTTGGTAATACCAATATTAGGTTTGATTCTTCTTGTGATCGACCTCTATGTCTTTCAGGCCTTCAGGGTAATTGCTAAAGATAAGAGCGCAACATGGAAGAGAACGATATACCTGGGATACTGGGGATTGACTTTGATTACATTTCTGTCATTCTTGTCCTATAATCTTCTCCCACCAGATACTTTCCCTCAGCAATTCAGGTATTTTATGATCGTTAGCGTGACAATTATTTATTTTGCCAAATTGTTTTCTGTGGTTTTCCTTTTTATGGATGATCTGCTACGTCTTGGGAAAAAATTTATTGGTTTCTTCATAAAGAAGGAAGTTATTGATGATTCTGAATCATCTAAGATATCAAGGTCGCAGTTTTTAGCAAAAACCGCAGCCATAGCTGGCGCCATTCCTATGGTAGCGATGACTTTTGGAATCGTCTCCGGTGCCCATGATTACAGAATCCGCAGGCAGAAACTCAAGTTCCCTGATCTTCCTTCTTCATTTGACGGATTAAAGATCATTCAGATTTCAGATATACACTCAGGAAGCTTTTATAATAAAACAGCAGTAAAAGGCGGAGTAGATATGCTCCTTGAGGAAAAGCCCGATGCCATATTCTTTACCGGTGACCTGGTGAATGATGAAACCAGAGAGGTGAAGGATTATATTGATGTATTTGATAAGGTCAAAGCACCTTTGGGGGTATATTCGACGACCGGGAATCACGATTATGGGAATTATCGGATATGGCCTTCTGCGAAGGCGAAAGATCAGAATTTTAAAGACCTTATCGAGGCGCACAAATTACTCGGTTGGGATCTTTTGATGAACGAGCACCGGTTCCTTGAAGTGGATGGAGAACGTATTGCTATTATTGGTATTGAGAATTGGGGTACAGGCAGGTTCCCAAAATATGGAAAGATGGAACTGGCTTATCCAGGAACTGAGGATACCCCCTTTAAGATCCTATTATCTCATGATCCAAGCCATTGGGATGCCCAGGTACGCAGGGAATATCCTGATATCGATTTGATGCTGGCGGGTCATACACATGGATTCCAATTCGGTATAGAAACCGGCGATTTTAAATGGAGCCCTTCACAATGGATGTATAAACAATGGGCTGATCTTTATCAGGAGGACAACCAATACCTATATGTTAACAGAGGGTATGGATACATCGGATATCCAGGCAGGATTGGCATTTTACCGGAAATCACAGTTATCGAACTCCAGAAAGCGTAAGCCGGTCCTTATGGATCCAGCCCTTTTAAATTTATATACTTTTCTTTCAGCTATGATCGATTCTAGTGCAATCTGACTTGGATTTCGATTGATTGTCTCCCTCATTAGATTTCATTCAAGTACAATTCACATTTGATCTACCTGAATCATATTTCTTAACAGATGTAAATCAAAGACAATTCTTCAAAAATATGAATTCTACTGTATCATTTTTGTAAAATCTGCAGAAAGCGTTACATATACTACCCATGTAATACCTCGAAAATCTATGTATTTTTTGAGATTCGATATTCCGGATCTATCCACATGGGCTTTTCCCTGAAGATAGTATAATCAACGCCTCCCCTGAGAATCCTTTCTTTATTTAGCTTATCCCAGTTTTCTTCCCACAAAGACACATTCAGGGCATCTGATTCGATATTATTAATTTCTTCTTCTGTGGGAAGTACCAGGTTAGGGTTCATCTTAATAATACGTTCATACATTTCTCTAAAGAAATAACTTTCATACCTGGATTCTTTTAATTCCAGCCAATAGTCCTGGACTTGTTCTTTTGACATTTTATCTACCAGGCGGATATCTCCAATTCGTGTCGAGGTTTTCATATTGATTAAATACTAATAAAGTTAGTAAATATACTAATAAAATTAATATTAATAAAAATATTGGCAAATGTTTTTTTACTATAAATTATCATAATATGTATCTTCGAATATGGATATAACAATTTAAATTAAGGTGTTTGAAATATTAATTTCCGGGGAGATCAGAAAAGCGCTTCCTGAAGTTCGTTTGGGATGCTTGAATGCTGTAGTCAGGGTTGAACCCTCTGATTCGGGCTTGTTAATGCAAATTGATAAAACCTGTGATCATCTGAAAAGTCTGTATTCGATTGAGGAGGTAAGTAAGACTGATATTATCACAGATACCAAAACTGCATACCGAAAACTGGGGAAAGATCCATCCCGATACCGGCCATCAGCTGAGGCCCTTACGCGAAGGGTGGTCCAGGGAAAAGGGCTATACCGTGTAAATAATATAGTTGATGCTTTGAATATGATTTCTATAAAACATGGCTTCTCCATTGGCGGATATGATCTGGATACGGTAAACGGAAGGATTGAGCTGGGTATTGGGAAGCCGGACGAACCCTATGAGGCCATTGGACGGGGATTACTAAATATTGAAAACCTGCCGGTATTAAGGGACCAGAAAGGGGTATTTGGATCACCGACAAGCGATTCAATGCGCACTATGGTTAGAGTTCATACTATGAATTTTCTAATGATATTTTTTGACTTTATAGGCTCCGGAAGGCTTGAAGGAGCATTAAATGATGCTGTAAATATTTATCGGAACTTCTGTGGTGTAAAGGAAATAGAAACAACTATTTATTGAACCGGTATAGACGTGACTACAATATAGCAATCTGAATGTAAAACGTGGTTAGACAATACATATTGATATGAATCTAATAGCCGGGCTTCTTCAAAAACTAAACTCAATTACCTGTAAAATATACTATTCTTCAGTGTTTACCACTACATTATTTTTGAGAATATATTTCTGCAGATCTCTCTTTTTTTCATGTGTCCAGTCACGTATATCTGTCGCCTCATCATAGCTGAAAAGAATCTTTTCTTTGGCGTGTCTTAAGTTAATCGCCTCAATAGTATGTACTTGCACCTTTCCACTTAATTTGAAAGATAAAAGAAAGCTATGTAACTTGTTGATTTCCAAATTATTTAAATAATTATATTAATTAAGGAAAAAGTTATACGGTAAATAAATGGTTTTAAATCAATTTTCATAATAATATTAAGAAAAATTTAGGTTTAGCTGAAAAATGAACGTTCATCTGCTTCTATATATATATTGTATAATACTTGTATCTCCGTTAAAAGCACAATCAGTAAAACTGTATTATGAAAGTGGGGGATTAAAATCGGAAGGTGAAATTAAAAAAGACCTGAAGCAGGGGGAATGGATCCATTATTATCCAACTGGAAAATTGAGTGCTATAGAGCATTATAAAAATGATTTGCTGGATGGCAGGGTTGTATACTATGATACCCTGGAAAATGTAATAGGGGAAGAGTATTGGGATGAAGGATTATTGACCGATTCTGCAAAATACTTTTACTCTAATGGGAATATTGAAAAGATGGGCATGTATAAAGAAGGTATGTATGATGGGGAATGGGTGTTTTATTACGATAATGGTGAATTAAAGCGTGAAGGGAATTATAAAGCCGGTCTGCCGGAAGGTGCATGGAAGTTTTTTAACGAAAAGGGTATAAAAATACAGGAAGGTGAATTTAAAGATGGTGCTGAAAACGGGGTATGGTTGTTTTATAACGAAGCGGGTATTTTAGAATATACCGGGCGGTATGAATCCGGTGAAAAGGCAGGGGATTGGTACCGCCTCAATAAAAACGGGAAAAAGAAAAAAATCCGATATTGACCAGCTAAAAAATACAAAACAATATTGAATTTATTATATTTTTGCACCATTCTGATTATCAAAAACTTACGGCAAAATATTTAGAGAAAATCAGTTCTTCAGGCAGAAATAATTTGAAAATATTGCCTTAACGCTGGAATAAATTAAATATAACCATATATTTGCCTCCGGAATTGGGCTATACCTCCCCTTGTTTTTTTGGATTATTGCCTGATTTGTATTAAAGATTACATATGTGAGCAGTTTTTGGGAAAACAATTGATATAATCAAAGGTTTTTACGAAATTGCAAAGCGGAATTTAACTTTAACGTATTTTTTATTATCGAAAATTCACTTATAGGAAAAAAACTAAATTTAATTAATTTGGAAATTGTCTCGGATGAAGAAGATCTTCATCACGGGTTTTTTGTATATATGTCTAATTAATTTGTAGCAAAAATTAGTTTTAACTTAATTTTTTAAGCCATGCAAAATTCTACAAATGTGCTACAGCGTTTTACGCTGTTTATTCTAACGATGATGTTTTCTGCTGGTGTAATGTTTGCACAGGAGAAGACAGTGTCTGGTACGGTGACCGCAGATGACGGCACCGGATCACTACCAGGGGTTAATATCTTCATTCAAGGTACTACCGTAGGTACGATATCTGACCTTGATGGAGCATATAAGCTCACGGTTTCTGGTCCAGACAATGTTCTGATATTTTCATCTGTGGGTTATGTGACCCAATCGATAACAGTTGGTAGTCAATCTGTAATTGATGTGGTTTTGGAAGCAGATGTGACAGCCTTGCAAGAGGTTGTAGTGACGGGTTATACCGCCCAAACAAGGAGGGATATCACCGGTTCGGTGGCCTCAATTGATTCTGATTTATTGAATGAGATCCCAGCCGCTAACTTTGGAGAGCGACTACAGGGTAGGGCTGCCGGCGTATTTGTCGGTCAGGACAACCAGCCGGGTGGACAAACAATGATCCGGATCAGGGGTTTTGGTACAGTGAACAGTAACGAGCCATTATACGTTATTGACGGTGTTCCAACCGACGATGTGTATGCCCTTAATAGAATTAACCCAGCCAATATTGAAAGTATGCAGGTGCTGAAAGATGCATCCTCAGCTTCAATTTACGGTGCGCGTGCTGGTAATGGTGTGGTCATCATTACAACTAAGAAAGGTAAGGCAGGGGCTCCTAAATTTACTTTCGATGCCAAATATGGCTGGCAGAAAGCGGCCAACAGCCTGGATCTTCTCAATACCCAGAAACTGGGTGAGTTGATGTATCAGCAGGACCTGAACGATTATGCCAATGCAAATGGCGGGGATATCTCAGGTTTTGACTGGGATGGTTATAACGCACAGTATGGACCTGATCCAACGGCTTCTAACTTCATCCCGGATTATGTGTATCCGGACGGAGCTTTTGAAGGTGAAGTGGATGAATCCACCTATAGTTTCCCGAATAACCTGATAGCACGGGCAAACAAGGAAGGTACCGATTGGTACGATGAAATTTATGGTACAGCTCCTATCCAGGAATATAACCTGGGTGCATCCGGTGGAACGGACAAAGGACGCTATTTCTTTGGTTTAGGTTATTTCGACCAGGAAGGGATTGTCTCATTTACCAATTTCAAAAGATTCTCTATCCGGGGTAATACGGAATTTGCTCCTAAGGATTGGTTCCGTGTTGGTGAAAACCTGGAGGTTTCTTATACTAAAGGTGTAAACTTCAACAACAACGCGGAAGGTAACCCTGTCTCCAATGCATATCGAATGCAACCTATTGTTCCTGTTTTTGACATTGGTGGGAACCATGCAGGTACGAAAGGTACTAATACAGGTAACGCCTCCAGTCCATATTCTCAATTAGAGCGTGCCAAGGATAATGTTAGCGAAAACTGGAGGGTATTTGGTAATGCTTTCATCGAAGCTGATTTTTTCAAGGATCTGACTTTCAGAACTCAATTAGGTATTGACTATACCAACTGGTACCAGTCAGCTTATACCTTCCTGAATCCGGAAGATGCAGAACCAAGAGCATCTAATACTTTGGGCGTTAATATGAACTATGTATTGAACTGGACATGGTATAACACCTTGGTTTATAATCATACCTGGTCTGACAAGCATAGATTGAATGTGCTGGCAGGTACTGAAGCCATTGAAAATACATATCGTCAATTGTTCGGTTCAAGATCCAATTTCTTTGTGGATGATTTGAGTTACAGGTACCTGAATGCAGGGGAAGCTGCTCAACAAAACACTGGAAGCGGTTCTGGATGGTCCATGTTCTCATTATTTGCAAAGGTGAACTATTCGTTTAACGACAAATATCTGGTTGACTTTACAATCCGCCGTGACGGTTCTTCACGATTCGGTTCTGAGAATCGATTTGCAACATTCCCAGCCGCCTCTATAGGTTGGAGAATATCAAGCGAATCTTTCATGAGCGGTATCAGCTGGACAGACGATTTGAAATTACGTGTCGGTTGGGGACAGATGGGCAACCAGAATATTAATTCGGATAACCAGTACTCCACATACCGTACACATCCATGGGAATCCTCTTATGACATTGCGGGATCAAATACTGCGACTATTGCCGGATTTGATACAGGGCGATTCGGAAACCCATTCGGTCAGTGGGAAACCACGACTACATGGAATGCCGGTTTTGACTGGACCATGTTCAATAACAAATTGACTGTCAACTTTGACTGGTATAACAGGTTAACATCAGACATGTTATTTACCCTGACATTACCCGGCACACAAGGTCAGGCTTCTGCACCTGCACAAAACGTAGGTGAAATGAAGAACACAGGTATTGACCTGAACGTCGCTTATAATGGGACTTCTTCCAGTGGAGACTTTACATATTCCATTGGATTTAACTTCTCACAATACAGTAACGAAGTGGTTTCATTAAGTGAAAATACATCATCGACCTTGCTAGGACCAGACTTGCGACAGCAGCGATATACAAGATCTGTTGCAGGCCAGCCTTACATGAGCATGTGGGGTAAAGAAGTGATTGGCTTTACGGATGGTTCTGAATCTTACTATAACGAAGATGGAGAATATGTTTCTGACATTTATCCGGGTTATTACAACTACATAAGCCAGTATGGCGAAGGTGTTGGCCGGTTTAAGTTCAAGGATCAGAATGGTGATGGCGTGATCAATGATGAAGATGATACATTCATTGGTAATCCTCATCCGGATTTCTATTATGGTTTGAATGCAGCCTTTACCTTTAAGAATTTTGATCTGACATTATTCTTCCAGGGTGTTCAGGGTAACGACCTGATCAACTATGTGGCTCGTTGGATTGACTTCGTTCAGTTCCAGGGTAACAGGAGCACGAAAATGTACGAAAAATCATGGACCCCTACTTTGGGTGACAATGCAGAATTGCCAGTACTGAGTTCATCCGATAACCTGAGTTATGCATCTAATTCATATTTCGTGCAGGATGGCTCTTATTTCCGAATGAAGAACCTGATGTTTGGATATACTTTCCCGAATTTGAAAGGTATCGACAGACTGAGGATTTACTTCCAGGGAGTGAACCTGTTTACTGTAACTAATTATGAAGGGCTGGATCCGGAAGTTAATATTGCCGGACCTGGTGATAACGCTTCATTAGGTATTGACCAGGGTATTTATCCAACATCGCGACAGTTTATCTTTGGACTGAACTTTGGATTTTAATTAACGATAAAATGAATAATACAATGAAAAAGATACTCTATATTGGATTCGTACTGTTATTTGGAGTAGTAACTTCATGTAAGGACAGTTTCCTTGAGAAACCTCCATTAGGACAAGTAGGGGAGGATCAGCTAGCTTCAGCATCCGGTGTTGATGCCTTGCTGGTTGCAGCTTACAGTGTATTGGATGGTGTGAATGGTATCACAACCTGGGATGCCGCCCCGTATGTTTATGGAAGTATAGCTTCTGACGATGCATATAAGGGAACGGATGAAGGGGACCAGATCCCTCAGACCAACATCGAACGATATGTAGGAACGCCTCAGGAAGGTTATTTTAATAGTAAGTGGCGCGTAGAATATGATGGTGTCAGCCGCTGTAATGACGTGATCCGTATTGCCGCGAAAGCGCTGGAAGCCGGGACAATGTCTCAGTCACAGCACGATCAGGCTGTTGCGGAAGCTAAAGCGCTTAGAGCGTATTACCATTTCGAAGTTAAGATCGTTTTTGGTAATGTACCTTATGTCGATGAAACCGTAGGTACTGCAGAAGGATTGCCTTTTGCTGAAGTTGGAAACGTAGATGAAAGTGGAAATTATGTAGATATCTGGCCAAATATTGAACAAGACCTGCAGGCTGCAATTGGTACTTTACCAACCAGCAATTCACAACCAGGTCGATTCACAAGCTGGTCTGCTAAAGCGCTTCTTGCCAAGGTTTACATGCATTGGAATGGTCGTGCCGCTGCAGGTATTGATCCAACTACTGCTCCTGGATATGCTGGTGCAAAAACATTATTGGACGACATCATTAATAACGGACCTTTCTCACTGGTAGATAACTATCATGACAATTATCGCGTTGAAGGCAATAACAATGATGAATCTATACTTGAGATACAGGCTTCTGTAAATGACGGTTCCAATGGTGAGAATGGTAACTACAGGGACGTATTGAACTTCCCATATGGTTCCACAGGTCCTGGAACATGCTGCGGATTCCACCAGCCATCACAGAACCTGGTAAATGCATTCCTGACAGATCCTGCTACTGGTCTTCCTTACCTGGATGACTTCAACAGCCGGGATTTCCGATGGGATATGGGTATTCCCGCTGATGCGGATTGGGAGACAGATGTATGGGTGGATGATGGTTTCATCCCTTATGGAAAAAATGTTGCCACTGAATCTGTTGATCCAAGGTTGGACTGGACAGTTGGCCGACGGGGTATTCCATACCTGGATTGGGCATTGCACCCAGGTGATCCATGGGTTCGTAAGCAAGGTTACGGCGGACCTTATTCACCAATTAAGCAAGTATATTACAAAGCTGAGAAAGGATCCCTTTCAACAGCATCGGGTTGGGCACAGGGTGCAAGTGCGAACAATGTAAGGGAGATCCGACTGGCGCATGTCATGCTCTGGAGAGCTGAGATCGCTGTGGAAGAGTCTGATCTTGGAACAGCACTTAGTCTGGTAAACCAGCTCCGGGACAGAGCGGACAACGTAGTTGTTATGGGACGCCTTGCAGATGGTACTGAAACTACAGTACCGGCTTGCCTTGGCTATAACGTGCAACAGTATGCCGGATTCCCAAGTCAGGATTATGCACGACAAGCCGTTCGTCATGAAACACGTGTTGAATTCGGAATGGAAGGTAACCGTTTCTTTGACTTACTCCGTTGGGGTGTGGCACCACAGGTACTTAATGATTATGTAGCTTGTGGAATCTACAAGACCTCAGGGAGCAAATGCTAATCCTAACGTGAGGAGTTATCTCGTTGGTGTA
This sequence comes from uncultured Cytophagales bacterium, assembly GCA_963820995.1. Lineage (GTDB taxonomy): Bacteria > Bacteroidota > Bacteroidia > Cytophagales > Cyclobacteriaceae > JAGTVG01. Next base: position 1,160,068 of record CAWGCL010000004.1, read on the forward strand.
ACATTCGCAGACAAGAATTTAAGGTGGCCTATTCCTCAGGATCAGCTTGATATTATCAATAACACGGATGTGTTGAAGCAGAATCCTGGTTACTAAGAATAAGTTATAACTTATACATATAAAAAATCCCGCTTTGGCCTGCCTACCGCAGGCAGGCGGGATTTTTTATTTATATTCGCCGGTAGAAATCTTTGTTGAAATGTATTCCAGATCGTATATTCTTCTATTCCCGGTATTTTTACTTATTGCCTCCGGATGCAGGAAATCCGGTGAAAAAAAAATGTTTGAGGTGATCCGGCCGGATCATTCAGGTATTAACTTTTCGAATAACCTAACTGAAAACGATACCCTGAATGTAATCGATTTTTATTATATCTATAATGGGGCTGGTCTGGGGATCGGAGATTTTAATAACGATGGCCTTCAGGATGTTTATTTTTCAGGTAACCAGGTGCCTAATCAAATGTACCTTAACAGGGGAGACTTTAAATTTGAAGACATTACACTTGAGGCAGGTGTTGCCGCGGAAGACATCTGGGGTCAGGGAGTAGCACTCGTTGATATCAACGGAGATGGCTGGCTGGATATCTATGTTTGTGCATCCATATATGGAATAGCGGCTGACAGGAAAAATAAACTGTTTATAAATCATGGCCTGAATGAAAATGGAATTCCGCAATTCTCGGAAGAAGCTGAAAAATGGGGCATACAGGATACCGGTCACTCAGCAAATGCTGTTTTTTTTGATTATGACCTGGATGGAGATCTTGATCTTTTTGTTCTCAGCAACTTTATGGATCGTAAATTTCCAAGCAGATTCAGGACAAAAAGTGTTGATGGCAGCTCAGTCAATGCCGACAAACTCTACCAAAACCAGGGAGATCATACATTTAAGGACGTTTCTATAAAAGCCGGTATCCTTGTAGAAGGCTATAGCCATGGAATATCCATTCGGGATATTAACCTTGATGGTTGGCCGGATATCTATATTACAAACGATTTCCTGCCTAATGATGTATTGTATATCAACAACCAGGATGGCACGTTTAGCAATAGAGTTTCAGATTACCTGAAACACCAGTGCTTTTCAGCCATGGGGCAGGATATTGCTGACATCAATAACGACGGGCTGCAGGAGATTTTTGCCCTTGACATGCTACCTGAGATAAACTATCGAAAGAAAACAATGCTTCTGCGTAATAATCCAATGAACCAGATCAACTATGAGAAATTCCAGTATGACCTCCAGTTTATCAGGAATATGTTGCAGTTGAATATGGGTACTGACGATAAAGGGGATATGATATTCAGTGAAATAGGTCTTCTTGCAGGGATCTATCAGACAGACTGGAGCTGGTCACCGCTGTTTGCGGATTTTGACAACGATGGGTACAAAGACCTTGTGGTATGTAATGGATTCCAGCACGATGTGACCGACATGGATTTTGCAAATTATAAAGCCCGGTTCGAAAACCTGGTATCTGAAAGGCTGGACCTGATTGACTCGGTACCCATAGTGAAAATAGCCAATTATATTTTCAGGAATAATGGCGACCTCACCTTTACCAAGAAAACGGAGGATTGGGGTTTTGAGGAGCCTACCTTATCAAATGGTGCAGCATTCGCCGACTTCGACAATGACGGAGATCTGGATTATATTACCAATAACATTAATGGCCCTGCTACCCTGTATAAGAATACCATAAATGATGTTAAAGAATCGGATAAACCGAATTTCTTGAATATACAATTGAAGGGACCTGAAAAAAATCCGCATGGATTGGGAGCGAAAGTATTATTATATACCGGGGGTAACCTTCAGTTTCATGAACACAGTTTCTACAGGGGTTTTATGTCTACAGTAGATATGACAATCCATTTTGGATTAGGCCCTCATTTGAATGCTGATTCTATTGTAGTGTTCTGGCCGGGGGGGAAAATTGAAAAAATCTATAATGCTAAAGCTAACCAATTATTGGAAATCGATATCAAGAATAGTGAATTTACATCAGTTACTCTTGGAGACTACCTATTACCTGATCTTGGGGAACCATTGATGCGTCGGGTTAATGAGGATTACCAGCTTGATCATATCCATCAGGAAAAGGTTCTATTTGATTTTAATTACCAGCGAACCATCCCGCATAAATTCTCTCAATCCACACCTGGAATTGCCGTGGGGGACATAAATAACGATGGATTGGAAGATTTTTATATTGGCGGAAACGGACAGTATCCGGGAACATTCTATCTGCAGAAGCCTGATGGAAGGTTCAGGCCTGAAAACAGGATCATACAAGGACAGGACAAGATTGGGAAAGATATGGGCCTGCTTTTGTTTGATATTGATAATGATGAAGACCTGGACCTCTACCTGCTGAAGGGAGGTGTCCAGAGACAAAAGGGCGATGAAATTTATTCTGACAGGGTATACCTGAATGATGGGAAAGGGTATTTCACTTATCAGAAGGAGGTTTTACCAGAGCTCTACATTTCAGGGTCTTGTGTGAAGGCAGCTGATTTCGATGCGGATGGAGACCTGGATCTTTTTGTGGGTGGGAGAGTAATTCCTGGTGAATATCCCTATCCTGCTGACAGTAAAATATTGAAAAATGAAGGAGGACAATATCTGGATATAAGTCAGGATGTTTTACCCGATTTAAATGGCCTGGGCCTTGTAAATGACGCACTTTGGACTGATTTCAACAATGACCGGTTAATTGACCTGATCGTAGTGGGGGAATGGATGCCTGTTACATTTTTTAAGAATACAGGTACAGGATTTAAGAATATAACAGAATCTTTGAATTTGCAACCAATTACTGGGTGGTGGAACAGCATAAATGGAGCAGATATTGATAATGACGGGGATATGGATTATATCCTCGGGAATTTAGGATTAAATACAATTTTCAAAGGGACTGAAGAAGGGCCATTGAAAATGTATGCCGGTGATTTTGACAGGAACGGGGTGGTTGACCCAGTTATTGCCGCTTTAACAAGTGATGAATATTTCCAACCTCAATATTTTCCTATCCACACACGGGACGATATGACTATGCAGTTGAGTTTCATCAGAAACCGTATCCCGACTTATAAAGGTTACGGGCGGGCCACAATAGAAAATATATTCACCGCTGAGGAATTAGACAGTGCCTATTACGGGGAAGGAAATAACTTCCAAACTTTGATCCTTTTTAATGATGGTAGAGGTCATTTTTCGATCAAAGAATTACCTATTCAGGCCCAGTTTGCTCCGGTTTTCGGCATTTTGCCTGCCGATATTAACAATGATGGGAATATTGACCTATTGTTCGCTGGGAATGATTTCTCTATTGAACCAATGTCTGGAAGGATAGATGCATTTAACGGGCTGGTATTATCAGGTGATGGAAGTGGTAATTTCGAAGTTATTGAACGCAGAAAAGCTGGATTTAACGTCTTAGGTGATGCCAAGGGTATTGCGAAATTATACGATGGGAATGGGAGAGAGTTATACCTGGTTTCTCAGAACAAGGATTCCTTACTGTTATTCCGGAAAACGACTGATCAATCGGTTCTTAGGGTTCCATCCAATGCAACATGGGCAGAGATCATACTTAAAAGTGGGGCCAGGCGACGACATGAGTTTTACTATGGATCATCTTATCTTTCACAATCCTCAAGAATGCTGGCTCTGTCGCCAGAAATATCGAAAGTCAGGGTTTTTGATTCCTCTGGACAGGTGTTAACTGAGCAATAATTATAGAATTAATTTTCAAAATACTTATATTAGATAGATTCAAGGATTTAGTACAACATCAAATCTTTGAACCGTTTATTAATTTTAAGAATATCTGATTCAAAAAGATATACGGAATAATATTTTTTCCCTGATATAATTAATTATTAAATTCACAAAATGGTCATTCCAGATAATTTTTTAAAGATGAAAAAAATAATAATAATGAGCATTTTTTTTATGCTGGCCAATTCATTTTCAAATGCACAAAGCAATTATGGTTTTTCTGTACAAGTATCAATTGAAAACGGGATCATTGAAGGGAATTATGATACTAGTACGGGGATACAGAAGTATTTTGGAATTCCTTTTGCCAAGCCACCAGTAGGTAATCTCAGATGGAAAGCTCCTCAATCCTTAGAAAATTGGACAGGTGTAAAAGAGACTAAAAAATTTGGTCCCCGACCTATTCAGACAAATGTTTTTGGAGATATGGTATCCCGTTCAGATGGGGTAAGTGAAGATTGTTTGTATCTAAATGTTTGGACTCCTGCCAAGCGTAACACGACCGGATTACCGGTGTTGGTGTATTTCTACGGAGGCGGCTTTGTTGCCGGTGATGCATCCGAATACAGATATGATGGTGAAAGTATGGCAAAAAAGGGTATAGTAACTGTCACTGTTAACTACCGCCTGAATGTTTTTGGCTTTCTGGCACACCCTGAATTGAGTGAGGAGTCGCCTTACAATGCATCGGGCAATTATGGATTGCTGGACCAACATGCTGCATTAAAGTGGGTAAATAAAAATATTGCTGCATTTGGAGGTGATCCTGATAGGGTGACCATTGCAGGAGAATCCGCAGGATCTATATCTGTAAGCATGCAGATGGCTTCCCCATTGTCAAAAGATCTTATCCTAGGTGCTATTGGAGAAAGCGGGGCTGGGATAAATCCAACCTTACCGCCGGTTCCGCTCTCCGAAGCTGAAACGATAGGACAGGAATTTGCCGATAAGGCGGATTGTGCTAACATTTCAGAGCTCAGGGCATTAAGTACAAGAGATGTATATGAGATTTATAATGAATCAAAGAGATTTGGGTTTCCAATTGTTATTGATGGATATTTTCTTCCGAAAAACTCTGCCAGAGATCTTTAATTCAGGTGAACAGGCGGACATACCTCTTCTATTAGGCTGGAATTCAGCCGAAATCCCAGGTATGGCTTTTATGATGGGCAGGCCGTACTCCGAAGAGAATTACATCGCAGCCGTTAAGAAGACCTATCCTGAGGAATTTGAAAAAGTATTGGAGCTATATCCCCATTCCTCGGACACCGAAATTGAAATTTCAGCCACAGCATTGGCTTCAGATCGTTTTATTGCCTATAGTACTTGGAAATGGTTTGACCTGCATAGGAAGAATAGCGACAAGCCCGTGTACAGATACCTCTATAGCAAATTGCGTCCCCCATTGGTTGATCAAAACCTTACATCTGGGTTAGCCGGCGGCACTTTGCCAAGAGATCCCAATTTTAAGATACCGGAACCTATCGGTGCACCGCATGCTTGTGAAATAGAATATTGTATGGGGAATCTTCCTTTGATCAAGGAATATGCATGGACAACTGAAGATTATAAAGTTTCAAAGACCATGCAGGATTATTTTGCTAATTTCATTAAAACAGGCGATCCCAATGGTGCCGGACTCCCTGATTGGCCTTTTACAGGAAATGATGAGAAAGATCCACCTGTAATGATCATCGATATAGAAAGCAAGTCAGATTAATGCTACTGATGATTCAGATATGAGTTTCTTACAAGGCCTATGGGAATAATTAGTGCTTTAGTTAGATAATATGAAAATTGATTTTTATAATTTTATAACACCTCTTTTAAAAGATATTAAGCTCAGGAAGAGGTCAAGAATTTAGCATGAATATAAAGGACCTTCCAGTAGATACCTGGACAGAACGATTAACAAACTGGTTGAATAATACATGAATATTTGGAATCAAGCTTATATAATTTTCCTTTTAAAAAAGAGTATTTAGGGTGCCGGGATTGATATTTGTGACACCTTATTTGGTGTAGTCTTTTTAAATAATAAACTCTGAATGATAAAAAGTGTTCTGCAAATGATGTCGATGGTTGATGTTTTCTGGTTTTCAGGATGCTTTCAGATTCAGAATTTCATCAGAATTGGTTCATATATTTATTCTAAATTTTTTAAGTAAGTGTTGTTCAACTCAACTCTCAAAATATGAAATCATTTTTTAAAAGCCTGATCAGCCGTTTTGAATTAAAAATCAATTGGAATACCACAACACCTGATGGAATCCAGGTCATTGATGAGAGAGTTTCCATCTTATTAAATCTTGAATTGAACCAGACCAATTATGATGAAATAGAATACTGGAAATTTACTGCAAAATCGTTATCCATAAACATTATAGACAGGAAGTCTGATGGATTCTTCTGGTTGGATTATTTTTAATAGTATAAGTTGTGGTCCGAAATGGATAGAATCAGAGCGTGACGGAATTATGGTTGTTAGCAATACGGAAGGGCAAACCCTTGGATATTCATTACAATCGGGGGTGCAAATTCTTACTGTTGACAGATATGGATTCAAAGACCTGAATAAAAACGGGAAATTGGATACATATGAGGACTGGAGAGCAACTGCCCAGGAACGGGCAGAAGATCTTGCATCACAAATGTCCATCGAACAGATAGCCGGTTTGATGCTATATAGCGGCCATCAGAGGATACCTGGCGGAGGATTCAGGGGAGGCAGTTCTTATGGCGGAAAATCATTTGATGAAAGTGGAGCCAAAGCCTCAGATCTCAGCGACCAGCAAATAGAATTTTTGACGGATGACAATCTCCGGCATGTGTTGATTACTTCAGTTGAGAGTCCGGAAGTAGCAGCAGTCTGGAATAATAATGCCCAGGCATTGGTTGAAGGATTAGGATTTGGTATCCCTGCCAATAACAGTTCGGATCCAAGGCATCAGTCAAGGGCTGATGAAGAGTACACCTTAGGGTCAGGTGGAGAAATTAGCAGATGGCCCGGATCCATTGGCCTGGCAGCAAGTTTTGATCCGACCTTAGTTAAAGAGTTTGGGACAATTGCCTCCATGGAGTATCGGGCACTGGGAATAACAACAGCTCTTTCCCCCCAGGTTGATCTGGCCACTGATCCCAGATGGTACAGATTCGGTGGAACTTTTGGACCCAGCCCGGAACTATCTTCAAATATGGCGAAAGCCTATATCGATGGATTTCAAACATCCGCTCCGGAAAAGGAAGTCAAAGATGGATGGGGTTTTCAAAGTGTAAATGCCATGGCAAAACATTGGCCAGGTGGAGGTACAGGTGAAGGTGGTCGGGATGCCCACTACGGCTTTGGGAAATTTGCAGTTTATCCTGGTCAAAATATCGAAACGCACTTTAAACCCTTTTTAGAAGGGGCATTTAATTTGGATGGAGGAACAAAAATGGCATCTGCCATTATGCCTTATTATACCATTTCATTTAATCAGGATCCCACGGGGGAAAATGTTGGGAACGCCTTCAGCTATTATTTTATTAATGATCAATTGCGTGAAAAATATGGATTTGATGGGGTTGTTTGTACAGACTGGGGTGTAACAAGAGATGATACAGGGATGGCTGAATTTGGAAGAACACCATGGGGTGTAGAGCATTTGACGGAGGCTGAAAAGCACTATAAGATCCTTATGGCAGGTGGTGATCAGTTTGGAGGCAATAATGATTCAGGTCCTGTTATTGAGGCCTATAAACTTGGTGTGGCGGAATTTGGGGAAGAATTTATGCGGGCCAGGTTTGAACAATCTGCAGTAAGACTTTTAAAAAATATATTCAGGGTTGGGCTTTTTGAAAATCCATATCTTGATGTTGCTGAAACAATATCTGTCGTGGGAAATCCTGAATTTATGGACGCAGGATATCAGGCACAATTGAGGTCCGTGGTATTGTTGAAAAATACTGGCAATGTTCTTCCAATAATGAAGGAACAAACAATATATATTCCTGAAAGGTTTATACCCGCTTCCAGAAACTTTTTTGGCAGGGAACAAGCTGCAAGGAATGAAGCCCCTATCAATCCTGATCTAGCTTCAAAATATTTCAATTTAACGGAAAATCCTGAAGAAGCGGATATCGCGGTTGTCGTGATCAACAATCCCAGTAATGGACGAACTGCCGGGTATAGTGTGTCAGATGCTGAAAGTGGGGATAATGGATTTTTTCCTATAAGTTTAATGTACGGCAGCTATACAGCCAACGATGCACGGGAAACAAGTCTTGCCGGGGATTCCAGGGAACAGGATGTTCTCAACAGAACCTATAAAGGCAAAACAGTTAAAGCCAATAATTCGACTGATTTGGATTTGGTACTGGAGACAAAGAAAGCTATGAAAGGCAAACCTGTTATTGTTGTTTTAAAAATGTCGAATCCAACGGTTGTTGCTGAATTTGAAAAAGAAATTCAGGGGCTTCTTATTAATTTTAATATACAGGACCAGGCAATACTGGATGTGATCTCGGGCAAATTTGATCCTTCAGGCTTATTGCCTTTGCAAATGCCTGCGGATATGTCGACTGTAGAGAAACAAATGGAGGACGTACCTTTTGATATGCAAGTGCATGTAGATACGGAAGGGAATGCTTATGATTTTGGTTTTGGATTGAACTGGAATGGGATCATCCAGGATGAAAGAACTGAAATATACCAGAAGTAGATAAAGTCTGGATCAGTTTTAATGAATGATTTTAGGAAATGTATTTGCCTGGGATTTTATCTCTTTTCTGAATACTTTCCAGTTTCCAGATCCATATGGCCCGAGAATCTATATCCAATCAATCAACGGGCTGAGATCAACTTTTCCAATAGTATATTCTTTACTACTTTTATACAGTGTAACACACAGGCCAACAATTTTTAATATTAATGGTCGTTTTCAGTGGCGTTACCAGCCAATGTCGGATTTATTCCTGGTATATACCGATAATTATCTTAACAGCCCCTTCATGAAGCCTAAAAACAGGGCCATTGTTTTTAAATTGGTTTACTGGCTTACACCATAATTTAAAAATCAACAGGTATGTTATAGGGCATTGTTATTTATTTATCCAGTAACAGATTTCCAGGGAATTTCTTATTTTGAAATGTTAAATTCAACAAGTAGGATTGCATATCCAGGTATATTTAATCCTTCCTCACTAAGCAAAACCTCAGACTCCATAATCCTAATCATCGGTTCTTCTCCGGGTACATTGTAGGCTTCGGGGTCATCATTTTGTATGATCCATTTTTTGCCTTCAGGAATTATTGAGGTCGTGCCAAAATCCAGATTGATTATTTGGGAATCCTGGCTAATGTTTACAATCGAAACGGTGATTTTGTCCATATCAGGATTTAAGGCAGCCACAATATCAAGATCATCATATTCTTTATCGATAAAGACGGGAATGGATCCAAAGTGATTGCGATAGAGCTTCAGCGGAAGCCCTGTAGCTGCAAATCCTGAATGTATCGGGGTAGTCTTGATGCAGCCTATAACATTTACCGTTTGAGCATAATTGGCCATAAAAAATATATCACTGTTCCTGAAATATTCATGTAAGCCAATGGCCACACCCAGGGCATCCTTATGATGATAACGTACACCAAGTTCACCATAGATATAATCGCCATACCAGTAGTTCCATTCATCCATAGCGATTCGGATATTTTTGCCCAGCAAATTTATAATTTCCTTGCGATATCCCCGGTGTGCCTCTGCGACCCTGTGGATATTATCTTTCAGTTGAAGTGTATGGTCCTGAACATTTTCAAGCTCCTTAACATAAATATGCTCACTCAGAAGATTCATATAATCCGAAGATTGAGATAACATCGTTTCACTCCATTCCCCTACGGCACCAACAGCAATTAATTGAGCTTCAGGGTCTTTCTGCCATATCGCCTCAGCCATATTGTTATGTTTTTTAACATAGTCCGATAAAGGCATGTGTCCTAATTGCCATTCTCCATACATTTCATTTCCGACGGCCCACCATTTCACTTTATAGGGCTCTTCATGTCCATTTTCAGCTCTTAATCTACCCATAGGGGTTTCCATACTTCCATTGCAATATTCAATTTCTTCAGCCACTTCTTCCACGGTTCCTAATCCAGTATTAACAGCAATAAATGGTTCTGTATCTAATATTTTCATCAACTCCATATATTCATGGATGCCAACATCATTATGTTCTACCCCTTTCCAGGCAGGATTTTTTCGTGGCGGACGCTTATCGCGATCCCCAATCCCATCTTTCCAGTTATATCCGCTGACAAAATTACCACCCGGCCATCGATACACAGGCGCATTCAATTCTTTCATTAAATCCACGACATCCGTCCTCCATCCTTTGATGTTATTGGAAGGCATTAGGGATAAAGTGCCAATTCTGAATTGGCCTTTGCCTTCACTAAAGATCTCAATTGTTGTACTGTCACAGTCGAAACTGGAAGTAAAGGTCAATGGGTAGGAGGTATAGCTATTGCTTATCGCAGTTTGAGAAAACTTAATAACTTCACCCGCTCTGGATACCAGTTGAATGGTTATTGGAAGAACCGATTCGTCGCCGGACAGTATTATTCTCCCGTCATATTTATTCCCTTTGACCAGTCCCAAACCACTTTGCCTGATTCCGAATTTCCCTGATCCACCAGACGAGGAAATAAGTGGTGTTTGATCCCCTGTAAATGACTTAGCTCTATCCATAGTCACTGTACTTTGTAAACCCATCACCTGCCAGGGAGAAGATTTTAAATATGGATAAGGACCTGTATTCCAGAAGGGATCCGTATCAGATCCGTATGGATCAAATTCCCAGGAAATGGGATAATAAAACTTTCGGTCCTCTATCATTTCAGCCCATATACCCCCATATATACATTTTCCCAGGTGTTCGATAAATTGCCCGTAAATATATTTCTCTATTGGAGCTCCTCTTTTACAGATATCTATTTCCACTGTGGTCATGGACGAATCCCTGGTTTGACCACACTGTATAAATATTAAAGCTGATATGATGATTACGATAGGAAATCTAACCATTGTTTTTAAATTATTCATAGCGCAATATCTATTCTATATGATTTTTAAAAATTGCTTTTTCTCGTATTAGTGTATTGACGGATCACCTTGTGTAATAATGCCACTGTATTTAACTGCATAATCATGATACTTCATTTTAATACAGGATAATGTAATTTCGGTTCATCCAGATCAACCCATGGTAATTCTTTATGCGTGATCGCTTCCTCCGAATTATATACTTCCCGATAGGATTGAAAACCACTTCCCCGGCTGCCTGGTTCTCCCCATTGCATGAACCAGGCCCACCTGGGTTGTTCCTTGATTTTTGCCATATCAGGTAATTGACCCACCTCTCCTAGAGCTATTGGCCGGTCACCTGCCAGTTCCAGGATCTGATCATAGTTAACCTGGTTAAATCCTTCTGAATATACATCTGTTGCAAATGATGTCCACTACATCATCCCCAGGGAAATAGGTGTTGTGAGGATCAACCCCATTTTTAAACTCATTGGTATTATAAACCCAAATGAGATTATTTAATCCATGGAAATTGACAAGCCTGTCATACATCATGCGCCATAATTTCTTATAGCCATCTTCACCTTCTTTTTTACCCCACCAGAACCAGCCGCCATTCATTTCATGATATGGTCTCCACAATACTGGTACGTTTGCATAACGAAGTTGCTTTAGAAACCATGCGATGACATCCACCTGGGACTTCCATCGCTCATTTATTATTGTACCAGGCGTGATCAAATCTTTCCATTCCTGGTCGGTAAGATCTCCCTGGATAGATTCCCTGAATACTACTGGTTCGTCTTCGGTGGGTCTTACGGCGTGCCACATGAGGGTAATTATAAATCCTTCATGATGTCTTTTTATGGCTTCATCGACAATTCTTTGCCTGTAATTGATCCCATCCCAGTATCCCGGATAGCTGAAACCAAAATCCTGACCAAATATGGCTGGATAATGTCCGGACATTCTGTGGACTACAGATAAGCGTGTTGATCCTATCAGTGGTGCACAATGCTGGCCCGTCAGGATCTGCTTTCCTGATATACTGTATATGTATTCAAGAAGCTGTTTCGCCTCAGGGGATGCGTCAGGATTGACAGGTAATTGGGCCAGAGTTATTGTTGTCGAATAAAATCCAATTGAGACAACTAAAATTGAACAGTTGAGGTAAATCCTTTTCATTTTTTGCAGATTAAAAATAAAATTAATATTAGATATAAGTTATGCTCAATATACGTAGATAAACCTTAAATTTTTGTTAAAGACATTGTTGATATATAGTCCCTTTTTGTTTGACCGGATTCATTAAGTAAAAACCAATGTCTGAAGGAGCTTAATTCTACTGCATCAACTTCTTTTTTGGCCATCTGGCGAGAGAATTCCAGGAGTAAAAGAAGATTGATGTATTAAGTGTACTAGAAGTTGTAACATTATAATTAGTCCTGCTCATCATCAGACTATATCAAAAAATAAGATTTCCCTATTGAGATCTAATATAAACAGCAACTTTGAAGGAAATTTGATTTTGCCTGCTTTAAGCAGTTTTTGTATTATATTTCAGGTATGAGTATCGATTTTAATTCTTAGAAAATTGCCCTGAAACCAAAGACAAACCCTGATTCTCCCTGCTTATTAAAGCTATATTCAAACCGGAGAACGAGATCGTATATGGTCACCAGGTCCAAACCAGGGCCACCGGAATACAATAACTGATCAGTTAATCTCGCGTTCATTTCGTTGTTTGGATAACCCTCAATATACCCGAGGTCGAAATAGGCTTTGGCATAAAGAGCAAGATGAAACTGGCTTAATTGACGAATCGGAACAGAGGAACCCAGGTTTCTTTCTAATTTAAAGAGGAGTTTTCTGAAAGACCACTGATTTTGTATAAAAAGGGGACCTTCAATCACATACAATTCATATCCCCGCATTGTAAACCGGCCAATTCCCATACGATTGTACACATTATAAGGTTGATCAGTGGGGGTTAGGTATTGCCCGCCTATACTCCCACTTAGATAGAAATGCTTGCCAAGGTCGAAATATTTATAATATAATGCACTTAATTGCAGGTTATTGATATCGTCCCATATACCAAGGCCATTTTTACTTATGGACCCTACGAAATAGGATCCATGGAGGGGATAAGCGGCTATGTCACGTTTATCGTTGACAAATGAATAATAGAGGCTCAGAAAACGCTGTTGGGTCTTGTTGCCTTCCCCAAAGTAGTTTGGGTTCAGCTCTACAATGGTGTCGTTGACTTCCGTATTATAGAAAGCGGTACCAAATTTATGTAAGGAATAAAATCCTTTCCGGTATGTACCGGAAACATCACCAATATACTGTTCCCTGAGCCAGTGATCGCTATCAAGAAAAACCAGCACATTGTTTTCAGTAGTATAGTATGTGTTCTTATTCTGCCTATAATCAAACATAAATCCAAGACCAAACCTTTGTTTTTTGTCAATATAGGGAAACTCATAGCTGATTTTGAATCGTTTGGTAAAGCCCAGCTGTCCCTGCAATCTGAGGGTTTCATTTCTTCCCCTCATATTGTACAGGTATAATTTTAATCCCCATTCAATCCGTGAAAAATCGTGGTTCTGATTTACCCACCAATCCTTGAAGTTCCTGTCGGCTAATTCGAGGACAGGTATTGGGAAAATATACCATCGTTCCACTAACCTGATGATCACATCCACTCGGTCGAAGCTTATCTCAACCAGGGAAATTTTAACGGTCTGGAACAGGGACGTGTTGGTGAGTTTCTCTTCATTTTTTTTGATTCTTTCCTTGAGGTTTTCTGTTGAGATCCTGTCACCATCTGTAAAGTCAAGTTCTCTTCTGATTATACGTTCCTTAGTCTTTTTATTTCCGATAACAAAAATTCTATCGATACTGATGGAGTCAAAAGGGATGTCTTCTAAGTCGGTATAATATTTTTTTTGTGTCTGAGCAATTACAGAATTTTGTAAGATTATATTTCCGGCGAGGATCAAAAGCATTATAGCAATATAAGGGTAAAAGATATTGATCCTTTTTTTACAGGTGATATCAGATATTTTTAAAATATATGCCACTTTCTCAACGTGAAATGATCCGGTTTACATCAAAGATGCATCGAATTGCACGAATTTACATAGTTTTGGTTTTATATTCTAGCCAAGCTTTTCCGGAGAACCTTTACTTAATGCTCTAATAAATACGTAAATACCAGCCAAGATGAGGGGAATACTTAACCATTGACCCATATTCATAGGAATTGTGTTTTCGAAATCTACCTGATTTTCTTTAAAAAGCTCATGAAAGAACCTCAATCCAAATAATATGATCAGAAATAGTCCGAATAAGAGTCCATGCGGAGTTCCCGCCTTTCTAAGCGTCCAGAGCCAGAATAACAAGAAGGCAAGTAAAAGACTCGTCAGTGCTTCGTATACCTGGGTGGCATGGCGCGGAATGGCAAATGTAGAGATCACTGCTGTAAACGACCCATCGGTGTTTTTAGATAGTGTGTAATTTAATGGCTGATCAGGGGGTTCATTAATATGCAGATTGATATGTTCATAATTCGACAGGATCCTTTTTACATTTCGTTCTAGATATGATTTGATCTGGTTCTCCTGGTAATCATTATTTTTGAATCTGAGGCTAATTTCTATCGGATATGAGTTGAAATCGCTGGACTGGCTTTTCTTAATATCTACTTCATCTATATTTTGATCAAGTTCAAACTGGTCTATTACATCTCTCGCAAAGAATACAGCATACTTACTATCTGTAGGTTTGCCAATTATTTCGCTATTTAAAAAATTGCCCATTCTGATAAAACAACCCCCCACAGCAACGACAATCACGATTCGGTCGATGACCCATAGGAAACTTTGGCCCTGACGTTTTTTTCTTTTTATGGTAAAGAAAGGTTTTGAAAAGCCAATTCTGATATAATAATTTGAGTAAACAAATATGGATGTAATAATGCCTATAGCTGCCCCATGACTGGCTAAGCCACCTTTCTGGATCATGAAGATCTCAATTGGATCGGCAAGGAACCTCATCGGCTCATAGAAAAAAACATGTCCAAGCCTGGCCCCAATAATGGTCCCGACAACAATGTAAATGGTAAGTGTTTCAATATCCCGATCAGGTTTCCCTTCTACCCTGAATATATAGGACATGATCTGCTGACCAATAATGAAAGCCATCGCAAATAATAATCCATACCATCGGATGTTACCTATTATTCCCCAATCCAGATTTGGAAAAATTTCCGGTACAGGTGACCACACTATATACCCTAGTATTTCCATGAAATAAATTTTTAATCCTCAATATTAATTAATTCCTCAATTTCTTTAGCATAACTTCCCGATAGGATCGGGAACCTGCACCAGGTCCTTGGGTCAACATTAAAATCATCAAGATGAAAAGCAGGTGCTATTCTTTCGCGTTTCCACTGATTTCTGGCCCAAAGTTGGTAAAATTTTATGATATAAAGCTTTAAACTCTTGTTATCTGTTAAGTTTTTGCTTTTCAATTGAAAATATACAGTGCTTGGTGAAAGGTGCCTGAAGATTGCTAGCTTTTCAATTTCCACCAGGATCTTGTAAGGCATCAGATCGCGCTCATCAGATTGATCCTGTTCCTTTGGCCTCAGTTCTGCCGTCGGTTCTAATTTATTTACATGATTCAGGGCTGAATATCCTAAATGTTTTTCTGCCCATTTTAACCACTTTAATATGAAATACTTATCTATTCCAGCTATTGGGGCCAGGCTGCCACTTGTATCGCCATCCATAGTAGCATATCCCACATCTCCTTCACTACGGTTGGAGGTTGTGATAAGTATGGAATGCAAATAATTAGCCAGCATCCAGATAATCGGTGACCGCGTTCTTGCCTGGATATTCTGAAGGGTGATGTCGTCCAGGTCCCAATTTAGTTTACGGCCCACTACCTTCTCAATCTTTCGTGTATACGAATTAACTTCTTCATCGATATTCCAGTAAAAAAAAGTGCTTCCCACAAATTCTGAAAGGGTTCTTGCAGCTTCCAGGGTTTCTTCTGATGAATTTTTTGTGGCCTGATATGCGCAGGTAAGAATGCTGTTATTTATCGCTCTCCAGATTTCCTTTTCGTTGTAATCCTTTATTATTTCCTCTAGATCTGAGCGGCCTAGTTTCTTTAGAAATTGATTTACTCCAAGTTCCTGTAAACCCCGCTTTGTCATTTCAGCAACTAAAACTACATTAGAAGAAGAATCGGCACCACCGCTCAAACTCAGAACGAAACCCCTGTTTCTACTTTTTCTCATATAATCAAATAATCCCAGGGATACAGCTCTTACAAACTCTTCATTTCGATCCAGGTTCTCATAATTAAAATCAGCATGTGATTGCTTCGGATCCTTAAAGTTGATGTCGGCGGTTATAATATTTACATCTTTAAAGGATAGCCTTCTGTTTTGTTGGATCAGCCGTCCTCCGTGTGCAATTAAACACTCTCCATCATATATCATGCGACCGGCTTCATTCCCAAGCAGGTTGGCATATACATATGCGCACTGGAATGTTTTTGAACTGTCTTCAACAAGTTTCTTCCGTCGAACCGATTTCCCAATGGCAAAATGGCTGGCACTGGGATTCAGGATTAGTTGTATGCCCTTGTCCTTCAACCTGCAAGCCGGCCGGTTCGATCGCCACGCATCTTCACATATCTCAATTCCACAGTATACATCCCTGACATGAAATTGAAAATCGCCAAAAGGGACCTTATAGCCATCGATGTTCAAGGTGTCTAATTGTCCGGAAGGCCATGGAGTGAACCACCTCGGCTCATAATGCACTCCATCATTTGCGAGGAATTGCTTTGCATTTACACCTATCACTTTCTCATTCTGAATAACACAAACACAATTGTAATTATGGTTATTCAGCCAAATCGGAAGCCCAACGAGAACAGTTATATCGCTACAATGCCTCGAAATGGAAGGTATTAATGAAATAGCTCTTTCAGATACCCAGTTGCTGAGGAATAGATCTTCACATCCGTATCCGGTAATACATAATTCCGGCAGGCATAGGATATCGGCCTTCAGATCTCTGGCTTCGGCAATAGCAGTTTTTATATGATCCAGATTGGTATCCCAATCCAGAGGCATTTGATTTAAAGTTGCACTGGCTATTTTTAAAATATGATCCAATGAATTGCTATTAGTTAATATTTAACATTTTACATGTTTTTTCAGCCGCTTCCTGTTCAGCTCTTTTCTTATTGAAGGCATTACCCTTTCCATATGGTTTTTCATCGATATATACCTGGGCAATAAATTCCTTGTAGTGTTTACTTTCAATCACATTCAGAATATCAAAACGAATTATTTTGCCATTTCTATGCGCCCATTCAATTACCTTGCTTTTAAAGTTAGGATTTATTGAGATAATTTTATCAATATCCAGATGAGGAAACAACAAGGTATTCATAACAAAATATCTGCATTTTTTATATCCCCTGTCAAGGTATACGGCACCAATGAAAGCCTCCAGAGTATCTCCCAGTATTGATTTATACGCTTGCGCATGCCTTCTGGTATCGTTGTAGGTTACTATTTCGTCGAGCCCCAGCTTTTTGCCAAGGAGGTTCAATGATTCACGATTTACAATTCGGGAACGTATCTCAGTCAGAAATCCTTCATCCTTATATGGATATTTCTTAAATAGATAATCTGCTACTATGGCGCTTAAAATAGCATCCCCCAGATATTCAAGCCTTTCATTAGAATCTTTAGAGCCACCAATGTTCTCTTTTGCAACAGAACTATGCTGGGCTGCCAGGTAGTATAGTGAAATGTTAACCGGTTTTATCCCAAGGGTATGATGAATTGATTTCGCTAGTTCTTTGTCTTCCCTGGTTACTGGTTTAAAAAACTGAAATAATCTTGCCCACAATAAGTGCACATTTATACTATTTTTCTAAAAATAACGGAGGTATTATGACCCCCAAACCCAAATGTATTACTTAAGGCTATGTTTATATCTCTTGCTTGAGCCTTATTAAATGTAAAATTAAGGTTATTATCCAAATTATCGTCGTCGGTGAAGTGATTTATCGTAGGAGGAACAAGATTATTTTGCATTGCAAGTATACAAGCTATCGCTTCTACACCTCCAGCTGCGCCAAGGAGATGGCCAGTCATAGATTTTGTAGCACCGATATTTAAATTATATGCGTGTTTCCCAAAAACTTCTTTTATTGCCAGTACCTCGCTAATATCTCCCAATGGAGTGGAAGTTCCATGAACATTAACATAGTCCATTTCTTCGGGGGCAATTTCAGCATCTTCCAGGGCATTTTTCATTACCAATTTTGCGCCTAATCCATCCGGGTGAGGTGCTGTAATATGGTGTGCGTCGGCTGATAAACCTGCTCCAATTATTTCGCAATAGATTTTGGCTCCTCTTGCCTTGGCATGTTCATACTCCTCAAGTATTAATGCACCGGCTCCTTCTCCCATTACAAAACCATCGCGGTCTTTATCGAATGGTCTTGAAGCAGTTTTTGGGGAATCATTCCTTTCTGATAAAGCTTTCATTGAGCTGAAACCACCAACACCAACTTCAGTGATAGCCGCTTCCGATCCACCTGAAATAATGACATCTGCTTTACCTAGTTTGATTAGGTGAAAAGCATCGATCAGGGCATTTGTAGCAGAGGCACAAGCCGAAACTGTTGCATAGTTTGGACCTCTGAATCCATGAATTATTGATAAGTGCCCAGCACTGATATCGGGTATTAACTTAGGAATGAGAAAAGGACTGAACCTGGGTATGCGATCATTATCAGCATAGCTAATTATCTCATCACTGATGGTTTTTAATCCACCTATTCCAGCAGCCCATATAATTCCGGCACGGTCAAGATTGATGGAATCCACGTCCAATCCACTGTTTTCCATTGCCTCACCGGCAGCTATCAGTGCAAACTGAGTAAAGAAATCCATCTTCCGGCCCTCTTTTCTGTCGAAATAATCGTTAGGATCATAATCCTTAACTTCGCAGGCAAATTTCGTCCGGAAGTGGGTTGTATCGAATCTTGTTATATCAGCAGCACCGCTTACACCATTGGAAAGCCCTTGCCAGAACTCATTGACATTTTTGCCAATAGGAGTTAACGCACCGATTCCGGTTACTACTACTTTTTTAAGATTCATGAAATAAATTTCGTATTAAACTAAATTAGCTCTTGACGTTTTCTTCTAGGTATGAAATGGCCTGACCTACAGTAGAGATATTTTCTGCCTGGTCATCAGGGATCGATATTCCAAATTCTTTTTCAAACTCCATGATCAACTCTACGGTATCCAATGAGTCGGCTCCAAGATCGTTAGTGAAACTTGCTTCAGGAGTTACCTCTGATTCTTCAACCCCTAATTTATCAACAATAATACTTTTTACTTTTTGTGAAATTTCAGACATTTTAGATGCTTTTTAATTTTGACTTTGCAAAGAAAGATATTTATACCAATAATGTCAAACAATTTTTTTTAATCTTATCATTTTATCAAATTTGTAGGAATCGGATAACAAATGAAATAAATTCAATAATTGTGATGAAAATGTACTCTAATGGCTAAAAACAAGCTCATAGTTGAATATGAATATGATTTTAGTTTGTATGGAATTATTTCAATATCAAAAGATTATAGGCTGGCCTGGTTAATTAACAAACACATGGATTTACATCTAAGAAAGGAAGAAGATATAAAAATATCCTTTCTTAATGATGAAAATCTTGTTATCTCTAACTATTTGTATGAGACGGAACACGCACAACTTAGGATGCTGAAAAACAAATCGGAAGACAGGAAATCTGATAAAATGTCTTATTTAATCCCGGAGCTGAATAAATTTGATTATCTGATCATGAAAAATGGAAGAATAGGCGATCTTAGCGACCAGGAATTACTCAGGGAGGTTCAAAAGATCAAGGAGGTTCAATATATTGTTGCTTTAGATATAGATAAACTCAAATCTAAAGAGAACCTGATATTTTGACAAAAGCCTGGTATTTGATATGTTGATTAGCGAAAGCTCTGATTAATATTTTTAAAGATAGGTCATCAATATATTCGGAAAGAATAGTATTTGCTCTAAATGTAGTAATAATCTGTCAATGAACCATAGGAAAAACTAGAGGAATGAAAACGTCTTTTAACAGAACCAAAATTGTCGCTACTTTAGGTCCCGCCAGTAATACAAAATCAAAGATTCAATCACTTATTAATGCTGGTGCAAACGTATTCAGGTTGAACTTTTCACATGGTTCCCAGGAAGAGAACCTGAAACGAATAAATATTATTCGTGGTATCAATCAGGAATTACTGATGCCTGTTGCCATTCTGGCGGATCTCCAGGGCCCTAAAATACGCATTGGAATGATTGAAGGAGGTTCTGTGCACCTGAAAGTAGGTCAGAAGATCACTATTACAACCAGGGATATTATGGGTACACAGAATATCATTTCAACAACTTATCAAACCTTACCCTCTGATGTTAATAAAGGAGATATCATATTGATTGATGATGGAAATATTGGTATTCGGGTTATAGGAAAGGAGCGAAAAGAAATTTATGGACAGGTCCTTTATGGCGGACTTTTAAAATCGAAAAAAGGCATTAACCTCCCCAACACCAAGATCTCGATCCCTTCACTTACAGATAAGGATAAAAGCGATCTTGCTTTCTGTCTTGAACATGATGTTGACTGGATAGCACTCTCATTTGTCCGGAAAGCTGATGATATTCTGGAATTGCGCAAGATTATTGAAGAAAGTGGAAAATCCACAAGGATTGTCGCCAAAATTGAGAAACCAGAAGCAGTGGATAATATTGATGGAATAATGGATGCTACTGACGCTTTAATGGTAGCAAGAGGTGACCTAGGTGTTGAGATCCCTATGGAACGGGTTCCAATGATCCAGAAAATGCTTGTTAAAAGAAGCAATGAGGCTGGAAAACCTGTAATTGTTGCAACCCAGATGCTGGAGAGCATGGCATTTAACCCAAGGCCAACCCGTGCGGAATCCAGTGATGTTGCCAATGCCATCATGGATGGTGCCGATGCAGTGATGCTTAGTGTGGAGACAGCGGCAGGTGAATACCCCTCTCTTGCAGTAAGGAGTATGTCAAAAATCATTGAATCGGTTGAAAAGGGCGTAGATTTTATTTTTAATAGAAATTTTGAGGGAGATAAATTCTCTGAAGGATACCTCTTTGACAGGGTATTGGCTTCTGCCTGTAAACTGGCTAATGAAACAAATGCTAAAGTTATAGCAGGAATTACAGGCTCCGGTTATACTGCCTTTAGCATAGCCCGCCAAAGGCCTTTGGCCCAAATTTATATATTTACCGGAAACAAGAAACTTTTAACACAACTGGCCCTTATATGGGGCGTGAAGGTTATCTTTTATGAGAAATTCGAATCAACAGACGATGCCGTGAATGATATACAAAGTATCCTTACTGAACGTAAAGTTCTGAAACCCGGGGATATTTATGTTACAACCAGTACCATCCCTGTAGCCAGTAGGACCAGGAATAATTCAGTTCGGATTAACGTGGTATAGATAATTCACTAAGAATTCGTAATTCCACATATTTCCATATATAAACGGTGAACCTGAAAGAACTCTTTCAGATGAATTGAAGAATGTTTAAGAGATAATATGTATTCCCGTTCCTGAAGTAAATTTTAGAAATCGCCTGGCTTTACGAAAATGATATCCTCTTTTTCTACAATAACTGCACCTGCTGGCATCCCTTTTGATTTACGAACAAACTTTCTGGGTGTGAATATTACCGGACAGGTGTCAGAATTTTTGTTGGAAGAATTGAATGCAGCCAATTGAGCAGCAATTTGAATGACCGGCTTTGGAAAATTCTTTCCCGATTGATATTTTATCAGCACATGAGATCCTTTTACATCCTTAGCATGCAGCCATAGATCCTCTTTGTACCCATACTTAAAAGTGAGTTCATCATTGTTTTTAGCATTTCTTCCTACAAGTATCTGAAAGCCCATGTGTTCAAAAATTTTGAATATCGGTTTATCCGTGACGGCTTCATTTTTTTTCGTAATCAAACCATTCTTAGCTGCGAATATTTTTAATTGTTTCAGATCATTGTGCTTTTCTATGATCTCAATAAATTCAGTCAATTGTTGTGCCTGGCTAATCCTCGATTGTATATTTTTTTCAAGAGTCCGGATCTCTATTTTCTGGTTTTTAGCTTTTCTATAATAGTTTTCAGCATTTTTTTGAGGACTCAAATTGGTCTTCATTTTTATTTGAGTGTCGCGGTTGTTATAAAAATCAAATAACTCCACCGTGTCCATACCTGACCTGAGTGCATGAAGATTCGCCATTATTATATCTCCATATTGCTTATAGTCACCTCCCGTTTTTAAATCCTCCAGCTTTTCTTTGGACTTCCTGATATAATTGTTCGACTTTTTCAACCGGTTTTTTATTAACCTGCTCAATATTCCTTTTTCTTTATTTAACCAATACGTTTTATGGTATTCAAGATAAAAATAATTAATCGCTTTTATCGGATCGGTAAAATGCCTTGTTTCCTTTATCCGAGGTAAGAGGCTAAATTTTAAGATGCCTCCATCCGGATAAATATAATAAAGCGGATTATTAAGCAAAGCCAATGTATCAGAAACCATGTCTCTTTTACTTTGCAAATCATTTGAATTTTTAAAGCCTTTTGACTCCAGATAGGCCATTATATTTTTATCAAATGATGGAATAATTTTCCTGAGGTTTTCTGTGGTGATTGATTTGCTTTCTTCAATTATCTGAGTAGGTCGATCTAATTTCTTTGGTTTAATTTTGTCTTCATCTCCGGCATCATGCTTGAATACATTTATACATTGATCTTCTTTGTATAAAAGAACATTTGAGAAATTTCCAAAAAGCTTGAAAAGCAGGGTAATCTCATGATCGAGAATTATTGAGAACGCTCTTTCGTGATTATACTGATGGATCCTGCTTACCGTTCTCTCTATTATTTCCGGGAAAAGATCTATGCTGTTCTTTCGGGCTCTTGAATAGTTTGAAGGGAAACTCAGGCAGGAAAATTGATATTTGAGGTCTGCTTTTATCCAGAATTCAACGGATCCTTTCCTAAAAGCCAAAATTAATTCATCCTTATTCTGGGAAAAACATGAAATAATTGAAAATCCGATCAATTGTGCTTCCAGTTTTTCAACAAGCTTTCTTAGAAAAAAGTAATTATTATGCACAGCTATATCTTCAATTTTAATCCGTCATAAGCAAGGTGTACATTACCGGGTAACAGACTTGTCACTTCTTTATGAAGCCCCATCTTATGACTGATATGAGTGAGATATGCTTCTCCAGGATTAATTTTTTCGATATGTTCCAGTGCCTCATCCAGTGTGAAATGGGAAGGGTGGGGATTTCTTTGCAGCGCATTTAGTACTAAGATCCTTGAACCATATATCTTATCAACTTCTTTATCGCTTATATAATTTGCATCGGTGATATATGTAAAATCTCCAATTTTATATCCAAATACCTGTAATTCATCATGAAAGACTTCGATAGGGGTAATTTCCAGGTTACTAAAATGAAATGGAGCACCACTAATCTCCTGAATAAGTATTTTAGGGCCACCTCCATATCCATTTGGTTCAAAAACATATTCGAATTCCTTAACCAGCTGTTCTTTCGTCGTATGATTTGCGAAAACCGGGATTGCTTTTCGTGACATGAAATTATAACTTCTTATATCGTCCATACCCGCTACATGATCTTTATGATGGTGAGTAAAAAGGACGGCATCCAGTGCCTTAATCTTTTCCCTGAGCATTTGTTGCCGGAAGTCCGGACCAGTGTCAATCACAATACTCAGTCCATTCGCCAGGATATGTACAGAACTGCGAAGCCGGTTGTCAGCAGGATCAGTGGATGAGCATACTTCACAATTACATCCAATGACCGGAACTCCCTGGGAAGTACCCGTACCTAAGAATGTTACGATCAAGATAATTCTGTTATTTGACTAAGTTCGAGAAACAATTTCTTGTTTTTCGGGCTCAATTTATCTACATCCACTTCAATTTCTTTCAACATTTCGATCAAACTGTTGATCTTTCCTTCAAGAGAATAGTATTTATTGATGATAGCTATTTTCTGGCTTTTCAGAACGCAGTATCCAGACTTGAAATGTCCGCGTTCATAGCGAAGATTGAAATCTGTTTCAGAATATAGATCTTCAATTTTATTCAGGAAGTGTTTAGTATAATTAAAATTGGCCATTAATCTGCAGTAAGATCTTTCACGAGGGTCACCAATTGATCAAAGTTGAGTGGTTTCTGCAAAAACTCATTGATCCCGATCTCCTGATACTCTTCCAGGCTTAGATTCCTGGCATTTCCTGTAATGGCTATAATTGGTATTTTTGATTTTTCCAGATCCTCCAGACTCCTGATTTTTTCAGTGCACTCAATGCCATCCATAACTGGCATATTAATATCCATCAGAATTATGTCAAAAGATCCAGCCTCAAGAGCGTCTAATACCTGTTGGCCATTTTTTACAGATGATATCTCATAGTTTTGAATAGACAGTATTTTCTTTGTAAGATTCTGGATAACAGAACTGTCTTCAGCAATTAATACCTTCTTAGGGGCGCTCATCTTTAGATGTTTTTAATATTTGGTTAAACTTATTTTTAAACTCTTCAAATGTTAAGTTAAGCAATTTTAAATCTTCTTCAAGGGTTTTGTAGTTTTCATTTTTTATATTCCGCTCAGTCAATTCAGCCTGCTTAGATAATTTTTCAACCCCGAGAGTTCCTGCATTGCCTTTCAAGGTATGCAGATGCTTTCTTATTTCTTCATAATCATCTTTCTTGACTGCTTCCAGGCTTGATCCTATCTGTTCGGTAGTTTCTTCAAGGAAGTCGTTGAATACCTGATGTACCATTTCTTCTCCACCCAGGTCAATCAGTTGATTTACCGTATCCATATTGAGAATTTCACCACGCTCTTCCTCTTCATTCCAATTTCCGTTAAAGATCTGTTCATCAAGTACCCATTGTCTTACTTTATTCAGGAGATCATTTGCCCGGATAGGTTTAGCAATGTAATCATCAAGACCCTGGCTAAGAAAACGCTCTTTGTCTTCCTTCATTGAATATGCGGTCATGGCAACGATTGGTGGTTGTACCTCCAGCTTCATTTCTTTAATCTTCTTAGTAGCAGTTACACCATCCATTTCAGGCATCTGGATGTCCATGAAAATAAGATCGTACTTATTTGTGGCAGCCAGTTCGATGGCCCTTTTCCCATTTTCCACAAGAGTAACGATACAACCTGATTTTTTAAGGATTTCACCAGCTACCTGTCGGTTAACACCGTTATCGTCAACTAAAAGAATTTTGGGTTGTTCCTCTTCAAAATAACCTTCAATCTTAATGTCATTATCAACTATTTTGTTCTCCACAATAACAGTTTTCTTTGTAGGCTCTGCCTCGAAAGTGAACCAGAATGAACTTCCAAGGCCTAAAGTTGAATACACACCAATTTTACCACCCATCAGTCTGGCTAATTCCTTGGATATTGCAAGTCCAAGTCCTGTGCCACTGTATGATTTGGTGGTACTGTTATCAATCTGGCTGAAAATGCCAAACAACCTTCTGATGTTTTCCGGTGAAATACCTATTCCTGAATCACTGACCACGCAACGGATTATATTCTTTTGACCTGGAATTCTGGCCTTTTTTAAATCAATATCAATAGATCCACCACCTTCTGTAAATTTAATTGCATTGGAGATCAGGTTAGATAAAATCTGTAACAGCCGGGTTTCATCAATTAATACATATTCCGGAAGTTTCTCGCTGAGGTGATAATACAAATTGATGTTTTTCGCGAGGGCTTGCTGGGCAAACAAGGCATAGATCTTATCCATCGTATTCCTCAATTTGACGGGCTCTTGCTTTAATTGCATTTTGCCTGCCTCTATCTTAGAGAGGTCCAGGATATCATTCAAAATGTTCAGAAGTGTTTCTGAGGATTTCTTGATGGTCTGGATATAATGCTTCTGGTCAGGTGTGATACTGGTGCCCTCCATGAGGTCTATCATGCCGATAATCCCGTTCATCGGTGTTCGGATCTCATGACTCATATTGGCAAGGAAAAGTTCTTTCACTTTCAGAGACCGTTCAGCAACTTCTTTGGCTTGTTTAAGTTCAAGGTTGGTTTCTTTCAGCTTTGTTATATCCCTTGCAACACCTTCCAGAGCGATGGATTCCATTTCATTATCATATACAAGCCGCAGGTTACATAAACTTTGTATGATCCTGCTGTCTTTGTGTATCAAGGCAGCTTCAAAATCCCTAATACTCCTTTTCCTGACAATATCTTTTAGAAGGTCTTTCGATTTTTTAGAATACAAATAATAATTTGTAATGTCTTTACCAATGAGTTCATCAGCTTCATAACCCAGAAATTCTTTTACTGAAGGGCTAAGCATTGTAATCTCGCCATCAAAACTACAACGGAAATAAACGTCCTGGAAGGACTCGAAAATATCTCTGAACTGCTCCTCGCTTTTTGTTAGCGCGATCTCGGAGAGCTTTTTGTCAGTAATATCATAAGCGATACCAGAGACTTCCTCAATTACATTGTCCTCAAGAA
This sequence comes from uncultured Cytophagales bacterium, assembly GCA_963820995.1. Lineage (GTDB taxonomy): Bacteria > Bacteroidota > Bacteroidia > Cytophagales > Cyclobacteriaceae > JAGTVG01. Next base: position 1,186,654 of record CAWGCL010000004.1, read on the forward strand.
AAATTGGATTTAATATGATGTTTTTCCAGGATATCTTTTTTGTCTTGTGGTTTATGAATTTCAATTCAAATTGCACACTCTTTCCTTCAAATGCCTTGCTGTATTTCAGCTCCCAGAAAACCGTCCTGTTGATCTCATTAATATCTTCGGGGGGTGTCTTGAATTTCGAATCCATCATATAATTTCCCTTCAGGAATTCAGAGAAATTGTGGTTATATGAAGAGAAAAGCAAAGCCCTGTCGACTGACCATATCATATGGTCTCCACTTTCAAATATTGACTGCATCCGGGCAGATTGTTCCCTGATTTGTATTTGCTTTTGTTGCCGGTCAATTGCTGTTGCTATCTGACTTGATATAAATACCAGGAGGTCAAGGTCTTTCTTACTATAGGCTTTTTTATCCGTATAACTCTGGACCACAATAATGCCGATAATATTCCCGCCTTGTTTGAGTGGAACGCCTAACCAGACTTTTGGTAAGCCCCCATGAATCACCAGCTTATTCTTTTCCTGCAATTGAACCAGTTCTTTTTCGGTAAAAAAAACTGGTTTCTCGTTAGAAATCGCATATTCTGTTAATCCATCGCCAAAAGGTCTTTTCCGAATTTTTTCAACTTCTTGACTTCTTTCATCTTTAAAATATGGGAATTGAACATAGGATTTTTCTTCATCACAAAGTGCGATATAGAAATTGTCAGCTGTTACGATCTTTTGCAGCTCATTATGGATCTCAATAAACAGGGAATCAAGGTCCGCAGTGTTGAAGGTTAAATTAGAAATACTATAATATAGGTTTTGTGCTTTTTCGGCTTTTAACCTTTCCGTGACATCAAAAAATATTCCCCTGCATTCTTTCTTTTTTCCTTTAACGTAACTGTAATGGAGGTTGCCAGTTACGAAAACCTTCTCCCCATCCTTAGTCTTCAGTACAGTATCAATCTTTAATTCACTGTTTTCTTCCGACATCCCGGTCAGCTTATTGATCGTGCTTTCAATCACACTTTCATCGAGAATTTTCTTAAATGTCAGGTTGGGGATATCATCATTCGTATACCTTAATTTATCTTTCCAGGTTTTATTTACAAATAGGAAGTTCCCATCAGGGGATGTGATTTGTATCAGGTCGTTTGCGCTGTCAAACAGGTTCTTCAGTTGTTGATTTGATTCTTCAAGGGCGTGGGTGACCTTCAATTTTTCCGTGATGTTTTCACCTACCAGCGTGATGGATGGGATTTCATGCTCTTCATCATACAACAGAATAAAGCTGAAGTTGATTTTTGATTTTTCCCGGAATGAACTTCTTAAGAAAGCATCTATTGACCTTGTTTCATTCTTTAAATCAAATAAATCCTTAACAGGATGTAGCTGTATACCATCAGAATCAACAAATTCAAGGAAACTGTAGACATCCTCGCCCAGTATTGCCTTCTTATCGATTCCTAATAATTCAGCAAAGTTATCATTACAATAAGTAACCTGAAGACTTCGGTTAATAGTCAGGGATATCAGGTTGGAATAATTCAGGGATTCTTGTAATTTCTTTTCAGATTCAAGCAATTTCTGCATCTTTCCCTTTTTTAAATCCGAGACATTATTGCCCTTTTTGACAGCGGTTGAGATATATCCCATATAATTACCGTCATTATCATATAAGGGGATCCCCGATTCATATATCAGATTTACCTGTTTGTCATATCGTAATAAACGATATGTAAGATCATATTTTGATTTGGATTTGAATGCTTTTTTTAACGAATCCTCAAGAATCAGCTTGTCATCCGGATGGACGTGTTTTATCCATCCATTATTTAATTCATCCTTTAACCTGGAGCCTGTATACTGTAACCATTGCTTGCTGAAATAGTAATATTCATTCTTGTCGTTACACATCCGTATTAGAAATTGTGTTGGAGGCGTAATGTTAGTTTTTCCAGAACTTCGTTTAGAAAGGCCTTCCAGAAGGTGGTCACTTATCATACCGGCAGGTCTGTCTGAAAATTCCATTACAAATGTATCTTTTTCCCGCCTGGATATATTCACGCTTTCTTTGAATTCGTAACCATGTCTGTGCTGGAATTTCAGTTCCTGAGTTATAGTATGGCCTTCATCAAGATCAGAAATTATTTCAGTGAGGAGTGCGTTTGAGAGATGTTCTTTTTCTTGAAATTCCGGGAAAAGAACGCCTAAGGCTACACCTTCCAGTTCGTCTGGTCTGAAGCCAAAAAGATCACTTATTTCATAAGCCCGGGTAATATACATGTTTTTGAATTCCACCGATGGAAAGAGATAGGAAGACATTTCAACAACAAGATCCGCGGTCTGATCATCTAGCTTTTTAATAACTCCCGGTTTCTTTTTTGATTTCATGTATAGCCGATACTACCTGATTTTCAAATTTAAATAAATTAATAAAAGAATTCATGAATTATCATTTATTAAAGTAAATTGAAATCATAAATCCCCATTTAATGAACGACAAACTAAAATTGATTGTTGTATCAGGCCCCACCGGAATTGGAAAAACAGAACTTTCAGTTCAGCTTGCCAGGAAGTTGGATTGCGATATTCTATCGGCTGATTCAAGGCAGATTTACCGTGAAATGAATATCGGAACAGCTAAACCCACTCTTCAGGAATTAGAAGCTGCTAAACACTATTTTATAAATTATAAAAGCATACACGAATACTATAGTGCTGGTCGGTTTGAGGTAGATGTTGTGAAATTGCTCAGTAAATACAGGAAGGGGACGATTTTGATGACAGGAGGATCAGGATTATATATTAAAGCCGTATGTGAGGGAATTGATGAATTTCCCGGCCCTGACCTGGCGCTTAGAAACAATCTTCAAATAAAGTTTGAGGAAAAAGGTTTAGATCACCTTACTAATGAGTTGAAAAGTTTGGATTACGATACCTGGAAGTCCATTGATTTGAAAAATCCAAAAAGAGTGATTCGGGCATTGGAAGTTATTCAACAAACTGGCAGAAAATATTCTGAGTTAAAAAACAATGAAAAAAAAAGCAGAGACTTCGATGTCTTAAAAATAGGTCTAGATATGAATAGAGAAGACTTGTTTAACAGGATCAACCTGCGTGTGGATGGCATGCTGGAAGCAGGATTGCTGGATGAGGTTCAGTCATTATTGCCTTTTAGAAACCTTACGGCTTTACAAACGGTAGGTTACGCGGAGTTTTTTGAATATTTTGATGGCAAATATGACCTGGATGAAGCCATTCGTCTATGTAAACGTAATACCCGGAGATATGCGAAACGCCAGCTGACCTGGTTTAGAAAAGATGAAAACATTCATTGGTTTTCGCCGGACAACTATGAACAAATTTTATCCCTGATCTCAAATTATATTGCCTCAAAATAGCATTTCATTTTATTCAAGGTGAAAAACAATCCCGTTTTCTCCGAAATATCGAAAAAAATAAAATTTGTAGCATAAATATAAGCCAATATTATATTTATTTGCATAATATTTTTATTATTGCATCTAAATTATATCCAACAAATTATAAAATCACATAAATTATTATAAATCAGGTTTAAAATTAATCGATGAAAAAGTTTAATTGGAAAGTTTTGTATGTTACAGGCTTCTTTTTTCTATTAAGTTCTGGAAGTCTGTTTGCTTCTGATGGAGTTGAAATTGACAGCGGCGCCACAGCATGGATGCTTACCTCAACAGCCCTTGTATTGTTAATGGTACCCGGGTTGGCTATGTTTTATGGCGGATTGGTAAGGACTAAGAATGTGTTAGGCACTATGATGCATAGTTTTGCAGCTATGGGTGTGATGACTGTATTGTGGGTGATAGTGGGATACAGCATGACCTTTGGCAGCAATGTATTATGGGGATGGTTTGGCTGGAATTCAGCCTATGTATTCCTGGATGGAATTGATAATTCTATTCTTGAGGCGGGTGTTCCGGAATATGTGTTCTCCATGTTCCAGGGAAAGTTTGCAATTATTACTCCTGCCTTAATTGCTGGTGCATTTGCAGAAAGGGTGAATTTCAAGGCCTATGTATTTTTTATTGCCGTATGGGGCCTGTTGGTATATAATCCTTTATGTCATTGGGTATGGGCAGAAGACGGTTTTCTATTTAACCTGGGAGCCAATGGGGCGATCGATTTTGCCGGAGGTACAGTGGTACACATTTCTGCCGGAGTGAGCGGTTTAATAGCTGCCATTTATCTGGGGGCAAGAAGAGGCTTTCCTAAAACCAGTATGCCGCCAAGCAACCTTGTAATGACGATGATAGGCGGTGGTCTCCTATGGGTAGGTTGGTTTGGTTTCAATGCCGGGAGCAGTATCTCCAGTGGATTATCCACCGCTCAGGCACTGACAGCCACTCAGGTTGCTGCTGCTTCAGGTGCTATCGCCTGGGTAGTTATTGAGTATTTTCATGCGGGTAAAGCCACCGCACTTGGATTTGTTTCCGGTATCCTCGCCGGTCTTGTTGCGGTAACCCCTGCTGCAGGAGTGGTTAAGCCATTCGGGGCTTTTATCTTAGGGATCATCGCCTCGGGATTATGTTATTATGCGATTATAATGAAAAATAAGCTTGGATACGACGATAGCCTGGATGCATTTGGTATACATGGCATTGGTGGTATTGTGGGAGCCATTTTCCTTACTTTCTTTATACGAGAGGCCTGGATGGCAGACGCTGCTGCTGCAGCTGGCGGAAGCTGGACAATGATGCAACAATTGGGAGTACAGGTAGCTGCTGTTCTGATAGCAATTGTTTATGCGGCTGTACTAACACTTATTCTGATCTGGATTACTGATAAGTTATTTGGAATGAGGTCAACAGTAAAGAATGAAATGGAAGGACTTGACAGTGCCTATCATGGTGAACATGGATATGGAATGCTTAACCCTAACTAGAATTTGACATGAAACTGATTACTGCAATTATAAATGAAACTAAACTCGACCAGGTTCGAGAAGCACTGATAGAAGCTGAAATTACCCGGATCACAGTATCCCGGGTATCTGGCCATGGCCAGCAAATAGCAGAAGAGGATATAATCAGGGGCCAGAAGCTGGTCCCAAATCTGGTGCCAAAGGTTCGGCTTGAGATCGCCGTAAATAACGAATATGTTGATATTACCGTTGACACCATCATAAAAGCTGCCAGAACTAATTCCCATGGCGTTGTGGGAGATGGAAAAATCTTTATTACCGCCCTTGAGGAATGTATTCGAATTCGGACAAACGAAAGAGGAAGCAAAGCAATTTAATGGATAATTTGGGGAGGCCTGCAAATATGAATGGCCTCCCTTTTTTTTAAATTAAGTCTTTGAATTTTTTTTATCAAAAGAAAGGCACATCACTCTTTTACCATTCTCAGGGATTACATTCCTGCCATTATTTCATTTTCAACTGTTAAATCCTGCGATTACCTTAATTATAAAACCCGAATAAAAATTTCTATTTCGGCCCTTAACATGCCATATTTGTCCTTTAATAAATGCTCCAATTAATTTTTTAACAGGAACTCTATAAAATGTACTTTTTCTATCCTATCTTAAGATTTTTCAACGATAGATATGATAAAATATAATTCCAATAATTATGCAATTGACCATATACGACATTCTGATTATCTGCCTCTACCTGGCGTCTACTGTGATAATCGGCCTTGTATTAAGAAGACGGGCCCAAAAAAATAAACAAAATTATCTGCTTGGAGGGAACAGGTTGCCCTGGTATCTGCTTGGGCTATCAAACGCATCCGGAATGTTCGATATATCGGGCACCATGTGGCTTGTTACCATATTGTTTGTGTATGGATTGAAAAGCGTCTGGCTTCCATGGTTATGGCCTGTTTTTAACCAGATCTTTTTAATGGTATTTCTTTCCATGTGGTTAAGAAGATCTAATGTAACTACTGGAGCGGAATGGATTGGTACACGCTTCGGTTTTGGAGGGGGCGCCAGGTTAAGTCATAAAATTGTGGTCATTTTTGCCTTGATCATGGGCCTGGGCTACCTGGCTTATGGATTTATAGGATTGGGTAAATTCGTCGAGATCTTTCTTCCCTGGGAAATTGTATCCCCCTATATCCCATTTGAAGTGGCCCCTGAATATGTGGCCCATGTTTATGGTATTGTATTTACTTTATTTGCGGTATTGTATGCACTACTCGGCGGGATGATGAGTATTGTCTGGGCGGATCTCATTCAATATATAATAATGGCACTTTCGAGCATTGTCATTGGGATCATAGCCATGAATGCCATGGCGGCGAATGATTTTCTGGTACCGGAAGGGTGGATAGTCCATTTTTTGGATGGAACCTTGATCTAGACTGGTCGGGAATAGTTACTGAAGTGAACAGGAAAATTTCGGAAGACGGATTTTCCTTGTTTTCCGTGTTGTTTATGATGATGGTCTTTAAGGGCATCCTGGTGAGTATGGCGGGCCCGGCACCAACCTATGACATGCAGAAGATCCTGTCATCTAAATCACCTAGAGAAGCTGCCCTGATGAGTGGCTCTGTATCCTTAATCCTGATGCCCATCAGGTATTTCATGATCGCCGGTTTTGCAATATTAGGATTAATATATTATGATAAACTGGACCTGATCGTTGCAGGAAAAATCGATTTTGAACAGATTCTCCCTTCAGCCATCAATGAGTTTGTCCCGGTTGGGTTTATGGGATTGTTGCTGGCTGGTTTGCTTGCTGCTTTTATGTCGACCTTTGCAGGTACCCTGAACGCCACACAGGCATATATCGTAAATGATATCTATTTGAAATACATCAATCCCAAAGCATCCAATATTAAAATAAAATCCATCAATTATATTGCAGGACTTTCAATGGTAACGATAAGTATCATTTTTGGATTCTATGCAAAAGATGTAAATGATGTCTTACAATGGATCGTTTCCGGCTTATACGGAAGTTATGTGGCTGCCAATGTACTGAAATGGTACTGGTGGCGGTTTAATGGTCATGGATTCTTCTGGGGAATGGTTGGCGGATTAATTCCTGCCTTATCCTTCAGATATATTTTCCCAGGTATTTTGGATCTGTATTATTTCCCTTTAATGCTCCTGATAGCGGTGATAGGATGTATCCTTGGCACCTATCTTGCACCTCCGGTCGATGAGGAAGTCTTGAAGAAATTTTATAAGAATGTACGCCCATGGGGCTTTTGGAAGCCTATCCATGATAAGGTAGTAGCCGAGGACCCCGATTTTAAAAGAAATACTAATTTCAAATGGGACATGTTTAATGTAGTAATTGGAACCATCTGGCAAACCGCGCTTGTGATCTTTCCTATCTATATTATATTACTTGAAGGTGTTCCTACAATGATCAGTATTGCAGTGGCCATTGTATGCACCTTCATCCTTAAGAAAACATGGTGGGATAAACTTCCAAAAGACAAATAATGTTGTATCAATCAAAATTAAAAGAATGAAATACGGACATTTCGACGATAGAAATAAGGAATATGTTATAACAGATCCCAAAACACCTTATCCCTGGATCAATTACCTGGGGAATCGAAGATTTTTTCAGCCTGATCTCAAATACGGCTGGTGGATATTCTTTTTATAAGGATGCGAAATTTAGAAGGATTACACGGTACAGATATAATAATGTCCCAATAGATGATGGGGGAAAATATTTTTATATCAAAGATGGTGAGACGATATGGTCACCCGGCTGGAAACCTGTAAAAACAGAACTGGATAAATATGAATGCCGTCATGGACTTAGTTATACCCGTATTTAAGGGCAGAAAAATGAATTGTCTGCTGAAGTCCTGTATTTTGTTCCCCTTGGGTTCTGGGGAGAGATCCAGAAGGTAAGCCTGAAGAATGTAGGAGAGGAGAGAAAAAAGTTTAAATTATTTTCATTTGTTGAGTGGTGCCTCTGGAATGCAGAGGACGATCATGACCAATTTTCAGAGGAACTTCTCGACCGGGGAAGTAGAGATTGAAGGATCAGTAATATATCACAAGACGGAATACAAAGAGCGGAGAGATCATTATGCTTTCTACTCCGTAAACTCAGAGATTGATGGATTCGAAACGGATAGGGATGCTTTTCTTGGATTGTATAATGGATTTGAAAAGCCATGCTGCTGTTGAAAAAGGCAGTTTAGATAACAATATCGCACACGGGTGGTCTCCTATAGCATCACATTGCATTGAAATTGAACTGGAACCTGGAGAATCCAAAAACCTGATATTCATGCTTGGGTATGTGGAGAACGAAGCTTCAAAGAAATGGGAATCAAAGGGAATTATCAATAAGCAGAAGGCAAAGGATATGATCTCCTCTTTTGATTCTGTTGAGCAAGTGGATAAAGCACTTACAGAATTGGGTCATTTCTGGGATGACCTGCTTTCAAAATACCAGGTGGAAAGTGGTGACGAGAAGCTGGATAGAATGGTGAACATCTGGAATCAATATCAATGTATGATAACCTTCAATTTTTCAAGAAGTGCTTCCTATTTCGAATCCGGGATTGGCAGGGGTATGGGATTTCGGGATTCCAACCAGGACTTGATTGGATTTGTACACCAGGTCCCTGAAAGGGCCCGTGAAAGAATCCTTGATATCGCAGCTACGCAATTTGAGGACGGCGGAGCATACCATCAATACCAACCATTAACAAAAAGAGGAAATGATGATGTAGGGGGAAATTTCAATGATGATCCATTATGGCTCATACTATCCACTACAGCTTATATTAAAGAAACCGGGGACTATTCAATATTAGAAGAACAAGTCCCCTTTGATAATGATGAAAGTGTAGCCCGGAGTCATTTTGAACATTTGAGAAGATCTTTTTATCATGTGGTTAATAACCTCGGACCCCATGGTTTGCCATTGATCGGCAGGGCAGACTGGAATGATTGCCTGAACCTGAATTGCTTTTCAAATGATCCTAATGAATCTTTTCAGACGACCGAGAATAAAGAAGGCGGTGAGGCGGAATCTGTTATGATTGCCGGCATGTTTGTATTATATGGTACCGAGTTTGTCAATTTGTGTAAAAAAATAGGCAAAAATGAGCTTGTTAAAGAAGCAGAAAGACATATAAAGAATATGAAGGCTGCAATCGATCAGTATGGTTGGGATGGGAAGTGGTTTATCCGGGCCTACGATTTTTACGGTAAAAAAGTGGGAAGTGATGAAAACGATGAAGGGAAGATATTTATAGAATCACAGGGATTTTGTACCATGGCTGGGATTGGATTGGAAGATGGCCGTGCAAAGACAGCCCTCGATTCAGTTAAAGAAAGACTGGATTGTGAATACGGAATAGTACTTAATAATCCGGCCTTTACCCGGTATATAATTGAATATGGAGAGATCTCTACCTATCCGGCGGGATATAAGGAAAATGCAGGTATTTTCTGCCATAATAATCCATGGATCATGATTGGTGAGACGCTGCTTGGTAGGGGAGACCGGGCTTATGAATACTATAAAAAAATAGCCCCATCTTTTCTTGAAGATATAAGTGACCTTCATAAAACGGAACCCTATGTATATGCCCAGATGGTTGCAGGGAAAGATGCATTTAAACCCGGGGAAGCTAAAAATTCCTGGTTAACTGGAACTGCGGCATGGAATTACTATGCCATTACCCAATACATCCTGGGGATTCAACCGGATTATGACGGAATGATCATCGATCCTTGTGTGCCAGAAAGTTGGGATGGCTTCAAGCATAATAAGAAATTTCAGGGGTGCTGTTATATCAGATCGAGGTTAAAAATCCGGACCATGTGAGTAAGGGTGTAAAATCGATCACAGTAAATGGCAGCACGATTGATGGCCCTTTAATCCCGATATTCTCAGAGGGGAGCGCAAACCAGGTTGAAATACTTATGGGTTAAACAAAAATATAATCCCGCCATTTGGCGGGATTACGAAGGAACTAAGAAAGCAGAGGTGATCGGAATTTAACTAATAATTGTGGTCAATTATTTTTATTAAATTTTAAGCCATGCGTGATCTACTCGTTTTCATAGCATAGACGGAAAAATTTCTTTCCCGTTATTTCAGTTATTAGATCTGATTTACTTATTAATCTTTCTATTTTGTATTCATTTCCAGTCCCAAATGCAATTACATTGAAATCCTGATCTAAGATCTCAACTGAAACTTCTTCAATCTCATTTTTCGCTTGGAATTCATCCATTACTTCCAGAACATCGTATTTTAATTCAGAATCGCTAGTATTTATAACTGATTCTATATCCATTAGAGGTAATTGCACTGGACTTTTGAATATTAACCACTATGAGGAGAAAGAGGCATCCAAGTAATTGAGCTATTTTTAGGTTTTTCATGGTAATAGTAATTTAATCTCACCCTAAAATATGCCAAGCGCGTGCCAAACTTTACAAATACCTCTAAATCAGGCTGTTATGTTTTGGATAAATTTTAGATATTGTATCAAAACCGGACACAGGGCTTAATTATGTATTAAAAACATATAGAAATCACAAGAAAAGAGCGGTCCGGCAGGAGAGGCTTAAAATAATTTCAAAAAGTGTACGAAAATGAACAATAAGGTGCTGTTGTGGCTTAAATTCTTAATTCTGCGACATCTACTTTCAGATTTCTGATCAGCATTGAGAAATCAGCGAGTTTGTTCCTTTCCAGATTAATAATTACCGTAAAATCATCATCAAAGCCCGCTGAACTGATCGCAGGATTGAATAAGATCTTATTGCAAAGATTTTTAAATTCACTCAAATTTTTACTTTTCAATTCAAATTGCATTGTAATTCAATTTTAGGTGCTTTTAATAGCAATTCAGGTCATTTTATTATACATGACTTGACTTCATCATTGATTTTGAAATGACGAATAATGGAAATGAACTGGAATTTTTCAGGTATGAGTGATTCAGAAAAATCTTTTTCGGTGTTTACCTTTTTGGGGGGAAACGGATATATGTTCAGATAAACATTATAAACAACCAGATTTAAACACAATATGTGAAAGAATAAAACCAGCTATGTAACCAACCAATAGTATAGTGACCTAACCATCCGTATTTATTCACATTTTTTAGTAGCTATGATTACTGTGAAACGGATATTGCTAATATTATTCATCATTTTTGGCTGCCTTGTATCAGTTAAAGCCAGAGAGCGAAGAGAAATTAAAGGTGTATTGATTACAGCATCTTGTGACACCCTTCATGGATATATAAAAAAGATCTCAGATAAAAAGCAATTTGAAACTATTGTATTCAGAAAGGCGTCTGAGCTTGAATTTCAGGAATATGATCCACTTTTTGTGGAGGCTTTTATATCGGATGAGTTCAGCCTGATCTCCCATAAAATAACCATTAACAACGTAGATCAGTATATTTTTATTGAAAAGATATATGATGGGAAAATGGACTTGTATTTTTCAAGGTTGGAGATCACTTCCGACCTGATCAACGATTACTATGATCTCTTTTTTGTTGAGATTGAAGAAGGATTAATAATACAGCTAAGGAAACAGTTTCTGATCCGTACTTTAACTGCGATATTCAATGATTCGGATTGTACACTTGCCCGGATTGACACCGGAAAATTTGATTATTATTATTATAAAGATAATAAACTGATTGATCTATTCGCAACGTATGATAATTGCGAACGTCCTGATCTGGTATTAAAAATAAATCCGCGAAATGCCAAAATTCTTAATCCCTGATCCAGGCTTTTAAGACAGGAACGGGTAGTTATATAACTTCAAAGAAAAGGTTTTTCTAAAATCAAATCCAAAGAAAGTTTGAATACAATGTTTCTGATTAGGATATTCTTAAAACAGCCCAAAAAAGAGAAAATATTCAATTCTATCCTTACTTTTCCTAATTCAGTCCAATAAATTTCTAAAGACTTCATCCCTTAATCCTGTTTAATTTAAATCAAATAAAATAGAGGGTTTAAATTTTATTGAATTAATAATTCTATATAGATTTTGTGATTGTTTTCTTTGCTTATATGAAAATACGCTTAACCGTTTTAGCCATTTTAGGAGTAATCTGTTTATCTCCTGGAGTTTATGCGTAGAAAAGTGCATCTTATGTTATATTGTCTCAAGGGGATGCATTGTATAGTAAAATAAAAATGGATGTTTCAGGTCATGCCAAATTGAAGATTGAAGATACTGGGGAATCAATAAAATACAGGCCGGACGAATTCCATTTTATTGAGTGGAAAGAGAAAATTCTGGACTCAAAAGGGTGCTAAAGGGAAGTGTTGCAAGCATCAAAAAGTAAAAGGAGGTATTAAGGGAGTTTATGAGTGATAATGAGGATATCTTAGCGGAGATCAAACGCAGCGGATGGAATGAAAAAAATGTGTTGCAGTTGGTTACGCTCTATAATTCCTGATACACGGAATGCAAAAAGACTGATCAGGATAAATCCTGACCAGTTCTGATATATAAGAGATTTGAGTATTGATTAGAAATTTGAACTTTTAAAATTCTTCTTGATCTCTATGGATGCCAGTGCTTTTTCCCTAGAGATTTTCTGTTGATCGAATTGTTTAAGTACTGACATTTTTACAGAAACGTCTATTGTTTTAGGAATGGTGCAATCCTCGCACCTGGTCATTTTGATCTTCATTAACAGCATTTCATCATCCTGTAAGGAGCGTATCGTTCGGCCATAATCTATAATGAAGGACTTGATATCCGATTCAAACTTAGGATACAACTCCTCAATGGCGGCTTTCCTTTCTTCGGAACTGACTTTTTCCTTGTCAATTACGGGCATGCTATAATATCTGCCATCTACATATGAGGAATAGGTACTTATAGTATAAATCACTCCAAAGTTATCCAGGATTTCATAGTTAGGGGTTCGCTCGGTAAAGAAGGTTGTTGACATTTTGGGGCTGTAGTACTGCTTAAAAATATTTGCGAACATATCCAGATCTGCACTTTTTCTTTCAGGTGCAGCTCTTTTGATTATTACCTTTTCCTTGAAAGTATCAAAATCAATTTTTCCTGTTTTATAATCTGTAACTACTTTTTTAGATACTTCAGCAGAAAAACCTGATCCTTTATTCTTACCTGAATAAATGCCGGTTGAACCACTGTCATCTGCATCAACATCTGCATCAGCATCAACCCAGATATCATCAGATTCGTCAAATCCATATATTAAAATATCCTGATCATAGGGTGAATCCTGTTTAACAAGAATATTATCAGTTGGTTTAAGCTGACCAATAAGGTCGGCATAATCAGCCAGGAATGTAATGATGGCCTGTTCCGCTTTCTCCATCGAAGCTTCCATGTTTTCTGAATATTCAGCTTGCCATACGAGTGCCTGGGCCTCTGCTTCCTTGGCTATTTCTGCAATGGCCTGGGCGTTGAATTCTATTTCTGCCATAGCCTCAGCAAGTTCTTCCTTTTCCGATTCAGAAAGCCCTTTTTGCTGTTTGGCAAGTTCTTCCTGTTTTCTTGTCAATTCTTCCTGCTTTTTAGCCAACTTCTCAGCTTCTTCCACATAGGCTTTTATATCCTCCTCTATTATAATAGATCCATCATTAGATCCACTTGTCCTAATCCGAACCCGGGGAGCTACAACAGCTTTTGGTGGCCTTGCATGGATCATCGAATAATGTTTTGGTATTGTGAATATCACACCATAACCTTGAACATAAGACCCACTTATTGAACCAGAACCCCAATATCTTTCCGAGTCACCTTTTAACATAGTCGCCAATACATTTTTAGCTATTTCAAGGTCTCTGTTCATTTTATCCTCATCAATGTTCTGCGCAATTGCATTTCCGCTGATGAGTATAATTAATATTATTGCTAACCGTTTCATATGACTTTTCATTTATTTTCGAGATTAATTGAGCTTTTATTGTAGCCAACGACCTATGGTCAGGGGCCTGTTATTACCTTTTAGTTATTTTGATCATTTACCGTTGTCAATATGCTTGCAAGCATTTGATCAGTTTCTTCCTTTTGAGTCTGTTGGTTTTCCTGAAGTGTGATCAAACTTCTCCTGATCAACCTCAGATCTTCTTCCCTTTGATTTTCCATATAATCAGAGAACTCTGTAAGCACCGCTTGAAAATAATCCTGTTGCTGGACACTGGATGATTGCAGATATGTTTGAAGTACTTTCAGATTATTACTTCTAACATTCGACAGAAATATATCCAGTTCTTTTTTAGTCACTACATCAGAAGCAGCATACGACGGTGTCATTAGAGTGTTCTGCTTTGATTCGAGCGACGCAAACCGGGTATCTATATTATTTTCAGTTTCTGTCAACTTCGAGAATATATAGGTATTGTTTTTCGCAATTTCTGCATTGACCATTGCCGCTACTTGTTCCTGAGTATAACTTCCTTCCGAACCTGTTGTATTGGCTTTGTTGAAACCTATATATAGGGACTGGTCCTGATAGGTAATGGTGAAATTGGTTAAATAACCTATAAGTAAAACTATCACCAGAGAAGCAGCCACAGCAATAAATGGTTTGAACATGAGCAAATTTCTTCTTTTGAACATGCTTGCCCAGGAATCAGAGCCTTGTTTCCCCCAAAGGAAGAAAGGTTCCATAACCTCCTTGTCCTGGATTTGTGCAAGTCCTTTTCTCATTTCCTTTAAGTTTTCGAATTCTCTCTTAAGCTCAGGATTATTTTCCATGGCTATCTCAAATTGCTGCCTTTCTTCAGTCGACATTTCGTCATAGAGATAAGTTATCAGTTCTTTGTTGAAATCTTCTGTACCCATGATTATTTATATTCTAAGTTTAATCCACTATTTTCTATTGTTTTTCTAAGGCTCTTCAGCCCATAATACAACCTTGATTTTGCTGTATTCTCAGAGATCCCAAGGGTTTCAGCAATCTCCCGGAATTTCATACCTTCATATTCCTTCATAATAATGACCACTTTCTGTTCTTCCGGTAGCGTTTTTAATATATTACCCATTATTTCTTCTGTTTCTTTCCTCTGAAATTCTTTTTCCGGCTGAAAATTAATTTCTTCCATTCGCTTAGCATCATCGCTTTGAAATATAGAAAACCAGGTTTTTCTTTTCTGCCTTCTTTCCTCTTCATGACATTGATTGATCGCCACCTTGTAAAGCCAGTATTTGAAACTTTTTACATCTTTTATACTGTCGAGATTATTATATACAGATATAAAAGTTCTCTGGGTTACCTCCATGGCCAGGTCATGATCGCCAAAATATTTTAAAGCAACGTTATAGATCCTTTTAAACCACAATCCAACTAGTTTTCCAAATGCATGGTTATCACCTTTCTGTGATTTTTCTACCAGGCATTCACTGTGATATAAGGCTATGTCTCTTAATGTTTCTACCATTGATTTAAGAAGCTTCTGGACTATAGATGAAACAGAGTTGTAAAAAGTTTTAAAAGTTAGAAAAAAAAACTGAAAAGAACTTATTTTCTCATTTTTTGAACAACCAGGTAATTAGTTCCTGCAATAGTCCAAGGCCATAAGCTGTTAGCTGAAGAAAGGCTGCCCATATTCCAAGAATTGATATCAGCAGGTTATGTGTCTTGAGCAGCGCATCGATAAACAGGATTACGAAATAAATAGAATAAATAACCGAAAGTATTTCTGCTAAAGGAGGATACAAAAACCATAATACAATGGTTATAAGTAATCCAAGGGTAAACATGGCTGGAAGAAAATGAACCAGCTTGAGCTGATCCGGGAAAAACCGGGCAATATTGATCCTTGCGGTTCCAAAAAAGTGAAGTTGCCTAAAAAATTTATACCATGAAGTGCGCCTTTTATGATACACAAATGCATCTTCTATCAATCCAACTTTATATCCCATCTTTTGTATTCGTGTACTGAATTCGATATCCTCTCCTTTGAAAGGTATGATATATCCACCGGTGGCATCAAATACAGACCTGGAAATCCCCATATTAAAACTTTTCGGGGAGAATCCTCCCAGGGCTTTTTTCTTATTTCGAATACCGCCAGTTGTAAGGGTTGATGTCATGGAAAAGTTTATGGCTTTCTGAATAGGTGTAAAAGAATCATGCGCCTTGTCAGGACCGCCATATGCATCCAGGTAAGTATTGTTCAAAGAGTTATCAACTGTCTCGAGATAGGTATCGGGAATGATACAATCGGAATCGAATACAATAAAATATTCTCCTTTTGCCCTTTTATACCCATAATTCCTGGCAAATCCCTGCCCGGCGTTTTCTTTATAACAATAACTTATATTTAATTCATGAGCATACTTTTCAACCACCCTGTCACATTTTTCAACGGATCCATCCTCTACTACTATCACTTCAAAATTCTTAAAGGTCTGTTGGGTCAGGCTCTCCAGTAGTTCATCAACTTCATCTGGACGGTTATAAACAGGAATGATGATGGAATAAAGCCGCTTAGCCATGAATTTACTTGAAACCTTTTTTATCTACTATAAGGTATTGTGATGTTTTATCTGAGTTCAATGTGAGGATTTCTGCCAGGAATCCTGTCATGAACATTTGTGCACCAATAATCAAAGCCACAAGCGCCAGAAAGAACAGAGGCTGACTGGTAACTTCCCTGACAGGAAGATGATTCTGGATCTGATAGATCTTCACGCCAATGATCCAAAAGGTGATGAAAAGGCCAAGCAAAAATGACAAGGTCCCTAATGTACCAAAAAAATGCATTGGTTTTTTAATGAAGCGCATGACGAAGGTAATGGATATCAGATCGAGAAATCCATTTATAAATCGTTCAATACCAAATTTTGTACGCCCGAATTTTCGCGGATAATGGGTGACAACCTTTTCCCCAATATTATCAAAGCCATTCCATTTGGCTATTACCGGGATGTATCGATGCATTTCCCCATAAATATTGATGTTTTTCACTACCCTGGAACTATAGGCTTTTAGCCCACAATTAAAATCATGTAGTTTAATGCCCGATATTTTACGGGTAACAAAATTGAAGAATTTGGATGGCAGGCGCTTGGTAATCGGATCATGACGTTTCTTTTTCCAACCTGAAACAAGGTCATAACCTTCCTCTTCAATCATTTTATAAAGGTGAGGGATCTCATCGGGGCTGTCCTGTAAATCTGCATCAAGGGTTATAACCACTTTGCCGGATGATGCTGTGAATCCTGTATCCAGTGCTGCAGATTTTCCATAATTTCTACTGAAACGAATGCCTTTAATATTGGTATTTTCAATTGATCAAGGATTCAATCACCTGCCAGGAAGTGTCTTTGCTACCGTCATCTATGAATATGATCTCATAGGAAAGATTATTTTCCCGGTTAACTTTATCAATCCATTCACTTAATTCTCTGATTGATTCCTCTTCATCATATACAGGTACAATAATTGATATATCCGGGGTTTCAGTCATAATCATGAATAATTCAGGGCCAAATTAAATAATTTATCCAACAATAGCAGAATACCTGGGAAATAAAAAAACCTTCAGGAGGTTTCGAATCAAAACCATCCTGGAGGTTTCTAAAATATTAGTTTTTTAAGAGTGTTTGCTCTACATGGCACTGTCTGCTTTCTCTGACTTCTTAAGGATAGCTCCAAGTATCAGCGAAAGAACTGCGTAAATGATCAGGGCAATTCCAAATCCCTTTATCTGGCCCATTAAGGAGAATTGATCATTCATTCTGCCTTCTATTGTCTGAAGTTGTTCATCAATACGATCAGCAGGGGCACCCATGCTAGTCATCATTTGTTCTGTTTGTTCAACAGCGGCAGTTGCCAGCCTACCAGGTAGCTCAGGATCTATAACCTGGTATAAAAGGATATTAAAAATGGTTCCAATAATTCCAGCTACAAGGAAGGTCAGAAAGGTAACAGAAAAGGCGGTTTTAAAGTTCATGTATCCTCCCACGGAAGAACGATATTGACTTCCACTGTAGATGATAAGTGCAATGTTGATGACGATGATCAGTAATCCGAACCACCATTTGACCATTAAAGCTTCCCCGACCATATAGGCCAGGATCCCTATGATTATGTTAACAATTCCGATTATGAATCCGAATTTCAGGGCATGATTAAAAAGATTGTTTTTTTCCATAGTATCAAAAATTAGGTTTCTTTCTAAGAATTAATGATATGATTATAGTTAAAAATAAGCCATAAGGCAAACTTTTCAAAAAATAATCTAATGCAAGGTCATATAATGTTGTGGAAGGTAATATTTCGAGAACTTTGGTCAATTCTTCTTCTCCAATAGCATTCTGAATTTTATCTCTGGCCGAATCTATTTGATCCAGAGAAGATTGGATAAAATTTGAAACAAATTCTGTTTCAAACCATGATCCAAAAATCCAAATAAATACGGACATCAAAAAGGCAATGATCAGGATAACCATCAGAGAAAAACGGTTATAATTACCTATGGGTTAAACTTCATACAGGTAAACAGTGATGCGCAACATAGTACTAATGAACAGCGAAAACAAGTCAAAATTGCTGGACAAAGCCAAACTTTTGATCACCCTGGCTATTTATTTGATCGCAGCAGGCACATTAATGGATTATGTCAGCACACCTTTAATGCTGAAGATTATCGGCTTCGCTCTGGCGGCGAATGCGTTTTTCTACTTATGGAAAAGTCATAAACTTTAAGCCACTGGTACAAAGGGTTTTCAGCCAGACGCGTTTAGTCTGTTAGCCTATTTGTTACACGATCATAGGATAAACAGGTTAATCTTTCACTGCCCGGACATTCAGAAAGAGCACCATGATGATGTGTCTGCTTCCCGATATCGGCCGTTGACGGCCATTTTGATGTGAGGCTTTACCAATAGTTGGTAAACCCTTTTTTAACCTGCCTGCATAGCGAACCCGCAGCTCTGGGATAACGCTCATATCGGCCGACAACGGCCGTTTTGATGTATCAGCATAGCGGTTGCCCAGCGTTGGACATTCGCTACCCTCCAGGTTGTAGTGCCATCAAGATAAAGACACCGTTTACTGTTATCCGCAACAAATCATCGTAGTATTTAGTTGAAATAATTATTACACTTACCCGGTAAAATAGTACAAATGAGTTAAATTTTAAACTATTTCTTAAATCTGGTAGCACTTTACCCAACCTGGTTTAACGACGTACACGCAATTATCAAATTTTGAAATAATATGTTCAGGTATAAATATACAACAGGAGTAGTTGGTATGAATGTGGAGCAATTCTCTGGCAAGCTTAGCTTTAGGATGCTGATATTAGGGGGAATCGTCCTGGCAGCTATCAGCCTGATGGGTTGTGATAAGAAAAAGGAAGTTAAAGCGACTCTACCGCCAGCCGAGGTGAATGTCATCACTGTTGAGCCAAAAACTATTCCGCTTGACACCACCTTTGTTGCCAAGATTGAAAGTGCCCATCAGGTTGAAATCGTGGCTCGGGTTAACGGTTTCCTGGAGAAGATTCTTTATAAAGAGGGAGAGGTGGTCAAACAGGGGCAGAAAATGTTCCTCATGGATCAGAAACCATTCAAGGCTCAGGTTGAGTCTATGACTGGCGCGTTGGCCAACAGCAAGGCACAGCTCTGGACCGCGCAGGCTAACCTGAAACGGATCAAGCCTTTAGCCAAGCTCGATGCAGCCAGCAAGAGTGATCTGGACAATGCTACGGGGGCTGTGAAGTCTGCAGAAGCGGAAGTATATCAGGCAAAGGCCCGTCTTCAACAGGCGGAGCTTGATCTGGGCTATACCGTCATCAAAGCACCGGTAACCGGAGCAAGTGGCGACTCCAAAGTTCGTGAAGGTGCCTACTTAAGTGTCGGACCCGGTGGCGATCTGACCTATGTAGCCCAGCTAGACCCGATCTGGGTCAATTTCAGTATATCGCAGAATCAGCTTGACAAACACAGGAATGAAATTTCCGCTGGTCGACTGATTCCGGCCCCTGAGCATGAGTACACTGTTAAGGTGTATCTTTCTGATACCAGTGAATATCCCCATATAGGCAAGGTGAGTTTTGTTGATCCTACTTTTAGTAGTGAGACGGCTACCTTTCTCATCAAGGCCGAATTACCCAATCCGGATGCCTTATTGCGACCCGGTATGTTCGTAAAAGCTGTCATGCAGGGTGCAAAGCGACCCAATGCTATGACTGTCCCGCAACGTGCAGTGCAGCAGACTTCTAACGGGCATGTGGTGTATGTAGTGAATAAAGAAGGTAAAGCGGAGATCCGACCCGTTATTGTCGGATCCTGGGTAGGAGATGACTGGGTTATTGAAAAAGGCCTGAATAAGGGAGAGCAGGTGGTTACCAATGGTTTTATGCGTCTTGCACCCGGCATGCCGGTCAAAATCGTCATAGCACCGGTGACTGATTCGAAAGAGACGAAATCCTCACAACCTGCAACGAAATAGACGAGGTCTGCAATGGCAAAGTTTTTCATCGATCGACCTATTTTCGCCATGGTCATATCGATTATTATTGTTCTGGGTGGCCTGGTATCAATGCAAGCAACACCGGTTGCCCAATACCCGGACATCGCTCCGCCGACTGTTCAGGTTACCGCCATATATCCCGGCGCTACCGCAGAGGTTATCGCCAACACGGTTGCGGCCCCCCTTGAGACGCAGATCAACGGTGTCGAGGGTATGAGTTATATGCTCTCTACCAGTTCATCAACCGGCAACATGACGCTGACGGTGACCTTTGAACCTGGTACCAACCCTAACGAGGCCCAGGTTAACGTGCAGAACCGGGTCAGCCAGGCCAGTGCCAAGCTACCGGAGGTGGTCGCCAAACAGGGGGTGACCGTCGAGACACGTTCCCAGGCATTTATGATGGTCGCAGGCTTCTACACAGACGATGATCGGTACGACCAGACTTACCTGTCCAACTACGTCAATCTCTATATACTCGATCCGATCAAGCGTATCCAGGGTGCTAACCTGTCCAGTATGTTTCCAAGTCCTGACATTGCCATGCGCATCTGGCTAGATCCCGATCGTCTCGCCCAGCTGGGCCTGACAGCGACGGATGTCAGCAATGCTATTAAGAATCAGAACCAGGCATTTGGTGTCGGTCAGATCGGCCAGGCTCCAGCCACCCCCGGGATCCAGCAGAGCTTTGTAGTGACAACCAAAGGAATGCTGGCCACACCAGAGGAATTTGATGACATCATTATTCGGGCCGTGTCTGACGGCTCGGCCATTGTTCGTCTCAAAGACGTTGGCTATGCTGAAATGGGTTCAAAAGATTATTCCATGACGACCAAGCTCGATGGCAAAAAATCAGCAGCGGTCGTTGTCTACCAACAGCCTGGTGCCAATGCTATAGCGACTTCAAAGAAGGTAAGAGCGCTGATCGAAGAGCTCGAACCGGGATTTCCGGATGGTCTCAAATTTAAATACGTCATTGACACGAGTCAGTTCACTGAGGCCTCCATCGAGAAAGTTGTGCATACATTTTTCGAGGCGGTAGTGCTGGTGGTATTGGTTGTTCTGCTGTTTCTGCAGAGTTTCCGGGCCACCTTCATTCCCATTCTGGCTGTGCCTATCTGTATTATAGGAACTTACACCGGAATCTACTTTCTTGATTTTTCGACAAATATGCTCACTCTTTTCGGTATGATCCTGGCTATCGGTCTGGTGGTCGATGATGCCATTATCGTGGTTGAGAGTGTCGAACATCATATGGCCACTAATGGGCTTTCTCCCATTGAAGCGGCGCGCAAGGCCATGGATGAGCTGTCCGGCGCTCTGGTTGCCATTGTTCTGGTACTGGTCTCGGTATTCCTGCCGGTTGCCTTTCTGGGTGGATTAACCGGTACGCTCTATAAACAGTTTGCCATTACTATCGCCATTTCCATGGTGATTTCCGGCATTGTGGCCCTTACGCTTTCCCCGGCTTTGGCGGCCCGTATTCTCAAGCCTGGAACTCATGAGAAGAAGGGCTTTGGCAAGTGGTTTGATGATTCTTTTACCAGGATAACGAACGTATATGTGGTTGGAGTGCGTTTTTTGATCAACCACAAGCTGCTTGGTTTGATCCTGTTTGGCGGGGTGGTGTTTGGGGTGATCACCCTGTTTAGAATTTTACCGGGGAGTTTCGTGCCGGCAGAAGATCAGGGCTACCTGTTTGCTGTCAATATCATGCCTGATGCGGCAAGTCTTGAGCGGACCACATCGGCTGCTGATCTTGCTGTCAAAACCCTGCGTGAAAATCCGGCTGTGGACTCGGTATTTCAGCTAGATGGCTATAGCCTGATTGACAGTCAGAACAAGACCAACGCATCGGTATTGTTTACAGCGCTCAAACCCTATTCAGAGCGCGAAGGTGAAGCGACCGGAGCGTTTGCAGTTATTGACGAGCTGCGTCGCAAATTCACTGGCATCAAGGAAAGTATTATCGTTCCTTTGAATCCCCCATCTATTCCCGGGCTTGGCACCACCGGAGGCTTTGAGTTTTATATCCAGAACATGGGCAGTGGCAGTTCTCAGGATTTGGAGAAAATAACCAAAAAATTTGTAGCCAAAGCCCGTGAACGTGCCGACCTGGCAGGAGTTTCTACAACGTTTTCGGCATCGCAGCAGCAGCTATATTTCGATCTTGATCGCAACCGTGCTGAACTTCTCGGGGTAGCAGTTTCAGACATCTACCAGACACTGCAGGCCTATTTCGGTTCTTCCTATGTGGCGCAATATGTCCAGTTTGGCAGAATCTGGCAGGTTATTATCCAGGCTGAGGCAAAATACCGTGATGAGCCTACCGATTTTGAACAGATCTATGTGCGATCGACAAAGGATGGACAAATGATCCCGCTCTCTGCCCTGGCAACGGTGAGCTATAAACCCGGGGCTGGATTGTTACCGCGTTTCAATGGCTTTCCCGCTGCAAAGCTGACCGGCAGCCAGGCAACCGGATACAGTTCCGGCCAGGCGATTACAGCCATGGAAGAAATCGCAGCTGAAGTGCTTCCTGATGGCTACGGTTTTTCATGGTCCGGTCAGGCATTCGAGGAAAAGAAGTCAGGCGGCACCTCCAGTTCTGCCTTTATATTTGGCCTGATCATGGTCTTTCTCATTCTGGCTGCTCAATATGAGAAATGGACATTGCCAATTGGTGTAATGATGGCGGTTCCTTTCGCGATCTGCGGCGCTCTCCTGGCGACCTGGGGACGTGGTCTGGACAATGACGTCTATTTCCAGGTCGGCCTGGTGACGCTGATTGGACTTTCAGCCAAAAATGCTATCCTGATCATCGAGTTTGCTGTAGATAATTTACACTCTGGTATGTCGGTGGTTGATTCAGCCGTTGAAGCTGCTCGCCTGCGTCTGCGACCGATTGTCATGACCTCACTGGCTTTTATCCTTGGCTGTGTGCCGATGGCTATCGCCACCGGAGCGGGTGCTAATAGTCTGCATGCTATTGGCACCGGGGTCATTGGCGGTATGCTGGCGTCGACCATGATTGCGTCGTTCTTTGTGCCGCTGTTTTTTGTCCTGGTTGAAAACGCTTCAGGACTGTTCAGCAGGAAAAAGAAAACCGACTCACCTGTGCCAGCACCAGCAGGAGGTGACCATGATGCGTAAGCTACTTTGTGTCGGAATTACCGTGGTCATGCTCACCGGCTGCGTTGTTGGTCCTGATTACCAGCGTCCAACGGTCGCAACACCGGCGGACTGGACCATTTCTTATGAGGCAGCGGAGGGGATGATTGATATTGCCTGGTGGAAGCAATTTAATGATCCTGTACTCGACCAGCTGATTGACACGGCCCTCAACAATAATCTTGATCTCATGGCTGCTACAGCACGGGTTGATCAGTATCTTGGCCAGTTGCGCACAACCCGTTCCGAGGCTTTTCCGCAGATAGGGGTTGGGGCAGGTGTCTCCAGGCAGCAGAATAGCAAAACCGGTATTTCTCCTGGACAACCTCCGTACACATTATACCAGGGAGCATTGAATGCGACCTGGGAAATTGATCTCTGGGGCCGAATTCGCCGTGGCACTGAGGCAGCCCAGGCTGATCTGATGGCCAGTGAAGCAGGGCGACGTACCGTCCTGCTGACGCTGGTCAGTAATGTCGCCAGCAACTATGTTGTGCTGCGCGGTCTTGACCGTCAGCTGGATATTGCCAGGGAAACAGAAAAGTCCTATGCAGAATCATTGCGTATATTTAAATTACGCCATAAATACGGGACTGTCTCACAGGTTGAAGTCAGCCAGGTTGAATCCGAATATGAGTCTGCCCGCCAGACTATTCCCCAGCTGGAAGCAGCTATTTCTCAGCAGGAGAATCTGATTGCAGTGCTGCTTGGCCAAAACCCGGAACCGATTATTCGTGGCAGCAGCATTGAGCAGCTGACCATTCCCGGGATTCCTGCGGAACTGCCGTCCCAGCTTCTGGAACAACGGCCTGATATCATTGAAGCGGAGCAGGCACTAATAGCTGCCAATGCCCGTATTGGCGTGGCTGAGGCACTCTATTATCCTAATATTTCACTGACAGGTGCCCTGGGAGTATCCACAGTGAATTCAAGTGAGCTATTTGATGGTGACTCCAACGTTTGGGGAATCGGTGGTAGTCTGCTGGCCCCCATCTTTACCTTCGGAAATATTGAAGGTCAGGTTATAAGTGCCGAAGCTGCCCAGCGAGAAGCGCTATACCGCTATCAACAATCAATTATTTCAGCTTTTCGCGATGTTGAAGATGCCCTGGTAGCAACCACCAGAGGGCGAGAGAGCCAGGAGGCGCAAGGACGCAGGTTAAAAGCCCTGGAGACTTACGCACGGTTGGCCAAAGATCAATATGATGCCGGAACGACCAGCTATCTGCAGGTGCTAGATGCCAATCGTAGCCTGTTCTCCAGCCAGCTCGATTATGTCCAGACTCAGACCGGGGTCATAACCAGCCTGGTTGATGTATACCGTTCCATGGGCGGCGGCTGGCTGGATATTGCCGATCAGGAAACTCAGAAGAAATAGAACATTCATAAAGAATCCCTATAGGAACTAATAAAATGAAGATAAAAAACTAATAACGATACCTGGCCTTGCTAGCATATTAGCATTACCCTCTAAGGTATTGGCAGAAACAGTCTCTGAGGAACCCATGTTTGGCGACTACCAGGCCAAGGGATTTCTTACGGATTATTCAAAAATTTCAAAAACCAAGGATGATACCGGCTCCTGAGTATATATAGACATTACATTGTCCCGGCTCTTCACCGCTTTGATGAGTGAACTTTTAGCAATCTTTGCACAAAAAGCTAATTGCTGTCTGGCTGAGGGCCAGAATGCTGATCATAAGTAATTTTTATAGATTATAAAAATTACAAAAAGCTTTCTTAATAAGAAAAGCTCTTATGTATCAACGTTTAATAACACTTTGAACAAATATTCTCACTCATCAAAGCGGAGAACAACCTATAAAAAGAACTCAATTAAAAATGTATAACGGGACGTCAGGTCTCGTTAATATCACTGTTAAAGGGATTTACTAGAGGGGAGTAATTTGTCTCGTATATACCATTACACGAACATTGAATCGCTTGCACTTATCCTGAAGACGCGGAAGTTGCGTTTCTCCAGATTAGATGGCGTAAATGATGTAAAAGAAGCCCAGATGCACGCTGAAATCGATTTCGGGAAGTTCTTCTTTGTTAGCTGTTGGACGCAGCAGGAAGAAGAAAGTATTCCGCAGTGGAGCATGTATAGCCTTGAAATGAAAGGCGTTCGCATCGAAATGCCAAGTTATCCTTTCACTGACGAACCACTTCGTCCTAAGCCCGGCTGGGAAGGGGTGATTTGGAAAGGAGAAATATTAAGCCCACTCAGCTTTGAGTCGATCTGGGGAAACGGATATTTTATCGCTCCAATGTTTCTTAACCGTGACCATTTCGCTGGAACGGTCGAATATGTGGGCAATGTCGAAGATGAGTATGCGAACTCTATACAGCGGAAGGTCGATCCCAATGGGCATGTAAACCTGAAAATAGATGGTCTTCCCTTTCTACTTATGGAAAAGTCATAAAACACTATGAAGCGGGGCATTCTATTCGGGCGAATCTGACCAGAGTAAGATTCCATTAACCTGGTACACATTAAATATTTGCTAGCATAGTGAACTCGATTAGAGTTCCTGAAATATTTCCATTTAGCAGAGGACCCGGTGATGTAGCGGGTCGACTTTTTTGTTAATGTTAGTGGCTAACATGAGCGAAATCAGTTATCGCAGGCTCCTGTGCAAAACTTATGCATACTATTTCCGCACAACTGTTTAGATTCGCTCGTATATTTTAAAACTGTAAAAATGCTGATTTTTGTCATCCGCTTCATTATCCTGATGATAACTTTCGCGCCATTGAGAAAAATCGATTTCTGGAAACCAGGCATCTCCCACGAACTCGCCCTGTACCACAGTCAGGTACAAACAATCGGCCCGTGGTAATACCTGCTCATATAACATTGCCCCGCCAATAAACATCAGCTCCTGAAACCCTTTAGCCTCAGCCGTTGCAATGGCTTTATCTATGCAATCTGCAATAATGATGTCAGCAACTTCCTGTCCCTGAACATTCAACGGCTGATATTGAATATCGCGGCTAATAATTATATTCTGGCGTCCGGGTAATGGCCGTAATGGCAATGATTCCCAGGTCTTTCTACCCATGACCACGGGTTTGTTTAAGGTATTTTTTTTAAACCAGCCCAGATCAGCAGGCAATCGCCAGGGTAGCTGGTTATTGATACCGATAACCCCGTTTTCGGCCATAGCGGCAATCACTGAAATTTTCAATCTTTCTTTTCCATCTAAAAAGTTATTGCAGGTATGTATCTTAGTCAAGATCTATAAGTATAATCGGATATTTAGTGGAAGACAGATACTCGGAAAAAATATTTTAAAATTTTAATGAA
>CAWGCL010000005.1:0-79319 GCA_963820995.1 uncultured Cytophagales bacterium
TTGATCCTTTTTTGCTCCGAATTCCGAAACCAAAGCCTGCAATCTTAGATTGCCGACCTTTCATTTTTATCTACTCGCTTGAGTAAACTCAGCTCGCCATAAAAATAAAACGCCTACCACTTTAGTGGCAGGCGTTGTTTTCCTCGTGACCGACATAGGATTCAAACCTATAACCTCTTGATCCGTAGTCAAGTGCTCTATTCAATTGAGCTAGTCGGCCATTAGCTGCAAATATAATCCCTATTTTTTTTCCACACTTAAAATATCCTGGGATTTACCCCCCTGCAGCTAAAACAAAATGTTATTTGAAAATATTATAGGAGATTATTGACCCATAAGAACAATACGTCCTAATTGTGAATAATTGTTAAATCAAAGAGATTATATATTCCAGATTACTTAAACTGCATCAAAATGTATTATCTTTGTCGCCTTAAATTCAGAGATTAAATTTTATGAAAATGTCAAAAAGAGTTGGATTGTTGTTGATGCTGGCCATATTGTTTACTTCAGGCCTGAGCATTGCACAGGAAAACCAGGATATAGACGAAAAGGAGGCAAAGAAAAAGATTGAAGGCGCGAGGCCCGATCTTCCCGGCGTGCTGGGACTGGATCTGGGTTTTGTATTGGCGCCAAATCTTCCTGAAGATATGTCAATGAAAATCTGGCCATCCATATATTTCAGGGGTTATTATAAATGGGACCTCTGGCTGGGCAAATCAAACTTTTCTGTTCACCCGGGCGTAGCAGTAACTTCGGAAACCTTTACGTTTTCAGAAAACAGAAGTTTTAACTCAGTTCCTACTTTCGAGGGATATCAAACGGTATTGGTTGACCTGGATACAATACTCGCTCCAGATGCAGATATTAAACGCTCACAGTTTAATGCAGTATATCTTGGCATTCCCATTGAAATTACATACAACACTAACCGGGAATACCCCAAAAAATCTTTCAAGATAACAGTTGGGGTTAATTTTGATTTCCGGGTGGATTCCAAAACCAAGGTAAGATATAAGCAGGATGATCAGAATAAGAAAATCAAACAAAAAGAAGATTTTGATACCGCCTGGTACCGTGTAAATCTTACCGGGCGCTTTCAATATGCCAGTTTTGGAGTTTTCTATAATTACAGCTTGACTCAATTGTTTGAAGGGAGCAACGGGCCACTTGGAACCACGACACAACCCATGTCATTTGGCATCTCCTTTGATTTGTTTTAGGATTAAGGAGACCGTTAAATGATTTGAAAATATATTTTTCTTTAAAAATTCATATCCCTCCTTTTCAGAGGAATATATTTTCAATGGGCTGTATCATAGCCGCGAAACAATCCAATCAACCTGAATTGTGTATTAAAAATCCATATGTGTTGAAATGGTTTAAATATTTTAAGAATAAGGTTTATCAACTAAGTCTTGTAAATAATTCAAGATAAATTCAATAACCTACCAGCAAGATCGGATTAACTCAATATTTGGGAATTGATCCGACCATAAAAAAGTCCGGAAATCAAACCAGAAAATACAGGCTGAAAAAGGAAATAAACAGTCCTAGAGCAAATCCAGAATATACTTCAACGGGCGTGTGTGCATCCAGATATAATCGGGCTGACATAATTAATCCTGCAACCATTACAATGGCCACAAGTGCCCACATCAGGTTATGCTCAGGGAAAATCAGCATGATAGATAAAAGAAACCCAATCATGCACCCTGCTCCGGCCGCATGAACGCTGATCTTAAAAAAAATGGTAATGATGGTCAATGTCGCCACCAGTAAACTTGCTGCAATGAATATAGTCAGGATCAGGTCATTTATCTCGATCTTGGAGTGAAATAAATAAGTAGTGATCCCGTAGAAGATTGTTATAAAAGTAAAAGGCAATACTCTTTCTGACCGGTTCCTGAGTTTTACACTGGAAATTGTCAAGGTCGACCGCAAACCGAGAATGCTTAATGCAGGAATCACAAAAGTGGTTATAAAGACCAGCAGGATGATCATTAGTGCAATTTTACCGGAAACAGGTTGTAAAGATTGAGGTAAGAAGAAAAGGAGTATCAACAACAACAAGGTAGGCATCAATAAAGGATGCAAAATGTAAGATATGAGATTTGCCAGGATCCTGCCCACTATAACTCCTTCCTTAATCTGGCCACTGGAATGTTCAATTGTTCCCTGTATTTTGCAACGGTCCTTCTCGCAATATTATATCCTTTAGCTTTTAAAAGCTTCTCTAATTTATCATCCGATAGTGGCTTGCTCTTATCCTCATTTTCTATCATGTCTTTCAGGGATTGTTTGACCTCGCGGCTGCTCACATCTTCTCCGGAATCTGTGCTTATTCCCTCAGAGAAGAAATATTTCAACTGAAAAATGCCAAATTCGGTCTGGATAGACTTGCTGTTAGCGACTCTTGAAACAGTCGAGATATCCATATTAATTGTAGTGGCTATATCTTTAAGGATCATTGGCCTCAACTTACTCTCATCACCGGTAAGGAAGAAATCAAACTGAAAATTAATAATGGCTTGCATGGTATTCAACAAGGTCATCTGCCTTTGCTTGATTGCATCAATGAACCATTTGGCTGAGTCCAATTTCTGCTTGACGAAAGTTACTGTCTGCTTGAGTTTCTGATCTTTGGTTTTACTTTTGTCATATGCATCCATCATGTCAGCGTAGGACCTGCTGATCCGAAGTTCAGGGGCATTCCTTGAATTTAGAGTTAACTCCAGTTTCCCGTTGTTATTTGTGAGAATGAAATCAGGCATTAAATACTGGGTCCTTACAAGGCCATCCGAGCTGCTTCCAGGTTTTGGATTTAACTTGGTGATGATTGTCATGGCGTTCTTCAAAGCTTCCTCATCCTCTATATTCAACTTCTTTTTGATCTTATCGAAGTGTTTTTTGGTGAAATCATCGTAGCTGGATTCGAGGATCCTTATGGCCAATTTTACATCCCCATTTTCTTCTTCCTCTTTCCTTCTTAACTGAATCAACAAGCATTCTTTCAGATTACGGGCGGCTATACCGGGAGGATCAAAATCCTGGATCTTTTCTAATATATCTTCCAATTCTTCCAGTGTGGTTTCGATATTCTGGGAAAAAGCCAGGTCGTTGATGATGGATTCCATCTCCCTGCGAATATAACCATCTCCATCTATACTGCCGATCAATTGCTCAGCTATAAGCATTTGTCTAGGATCCAGTTTCAAATAGCCAAGTTGATCTTTTAACATGTCGATAAATGACTGGTAACTGGCAATAGGAATATCCTTATCCTCATCATTACCCGAACCATCACCCTGCATCTTGTATCCGGAATAGTCATCCTGCAGATAATCCTCCAGATTTATTTCATCATTAGAGGTGTCGGCAGTTTCTTCAAACTCAGGATCATCAGAATTTTCGATTTCATTCTGGTCCGGCCCTTCCTCCAACGCTGGATTAGTTTCTAGCTCCTCTTCAATTCTGGTTTCCAGCTCCGTTGTAGGTATCTGCAATAGCTTTATGAACTGAATCTGTTGTGGAGACAGTTTTTGAGAAAGCGTTTGTATCAACCCAAGTCTTTGCATTAATTATCTATTAATTTTAGCGCCTGATTCTGAGTTCATCTAATAATATCCAAAAATAGAATATTTCTATAAATTCATTGATAAAAACCCTAATATATAGTTGCTTTGCGATCCACTTTAGGATATTATACAAATTTGTCTTGATAACGAAATAAATAAGGTTTTCATCTAATTAATATGAAAATTATGGATTACCAGAAGGTTAAAGTAATAAAAATCCTACAAGAGCAGGAAATAGGCAGGAAGGTAATGATAAATGGATGGGTCCGGACAAAAAGAGAAAGCAAGAATGTTGTGTTCATCGCTTTAAATGACGGATCAATCATACACAATCTTCAGATCGTCGCTGATCCGGTTAAATTTGATGAGGGCCTCTTCAAAGACATAACAACTGGTACCTGCTTATCTGTACAAGGTGAATTAGTTGAGTCATTTGGAGGCGGCCAAAAAGTGGAACTCCAGGCAGAAAAGATTGACTTACTTGGAAAGGCCGATCCGGATGAATATCCTTTGCAGCCAAAAAGGCATTCTATGGAATTCCTGCGTGAGATTGCTCATCTGCGTCCCAGGACGAATACGTTCAGTGCTGTTTTCAGGGTAAGGCATACGATGAGTTTTGCCGTACATAAATTTTTTCATGAAAGAGGATTCTTTAATATTCATACGCCAATTATTACAGCTTCTGATGCAGAAGGAGCCGGCGAAATGTTCAAAGTAACCACACTGGATATTGATAATCCTCCAAGAACTGAATCTGGTGAAGTCGATCATTCAATGGATTTCTTCGAAAGGGAAACCAATCTGACTGTATCGGGACAGCTGGAGGCAGAACTTTTTGCCCTGGCCTTAACGGAAGTGTATACTTTCGGACCAACATTCAGGGCAGAAAATTCAAATACCACACGGCATCTTGCTGAATTCTGGATGATTGAACCGGAAATGGCATTCTATGACCTCAATGATAATATGGACCTGGCGGAAGATTTCCTGAAATATATTATTCGTTATGTCCTGGAAAACTGCAAAGAGGATATAGAGTTCCTTAACAAGCGGGCCATTGAGGAGGACAAAATGAAGAAAATTGAAGAGCGAAGTGATATGACGCTCATAGAGCGGCTTAATTTCGTAATCGATAATGATTTTGAAAGGATTACATATACTGAAGCTATCGATATATTAAGGAATTCGAAACCTAACAAAAAGAAGCGGTTTCAATTTATTATTGAAGAATGGGGAGCCGACTTGCAATCTGAACACGAGAGGTTCCTCGTTGAAAAGCATTTTAAGAAACCAGTGATCCTCTACGATTATCCTAAGGAAATTAAAGCCTTTTACATGAGGCAGAATGAGGATGGTAAGACAGTACGGGCTATGGATATATTATTCCCAAGACTGGGCGAGATCGTTGGGGGTTCCCAGCGTGAGGAGCGAATGGATAAGCTGACCCAGCGGATGGAGGAATGCGGTATCAGCGAAAAGGAATTGTGGTGGTTCCTTGATACGCGAAGGTTTGGAACGGCTCCACACAGTGGTTTTGGCCTCGGATTTGAGCGTTTCATTCAATTCGTAACAGGCATTGTGAATATAAGGGATGTGATACCCTTTCCAAGGGCTAGGGGTACCGCTGAGTTCTAGAATTATTCCAAGACGAGAAAATCCAATCAATAATATCTCTCTGTTTGGTAATTCATATTAGATATTTCATTCTTCTTCGGCAACTCTTGATCGTATAGCTTCGGCTACAAAACTATTCAATGATATTTTTGATTGCATGGCCTGAAGTGCGGCCTTCTGATGAAGGTAGGATGGGATCCTGACATTAAAACTTCCTTTGAATGGTTTTTCGGGTATCACACCCGACTTATTGCAATCTTTTAAATATTCTTCTACTACCTCTATGAAATCTTTCTCAAGGTCTTTGCCTGTAATCCCATCATAAGAGAGCAATCCCTTAATCCCTAATACTTTACCATATAGCATACCATCTGCGGAACTATATTCTATGCTTCCTGTAAATCCTTTATGCATTAAATATTTCATAGCCCTAAAATTTCTTTTACCTGCTTCAATTGGTACCTTTTCATTATACCATCAGGATGCGGTTTATGCATTATAACTGGTACTCTATCTGAATTTTCAAACTTGACCCTTGAACCTGACGTCTTTCCTTTCTTCAAAAGATGAAACTTAAATTACTTCAAGAGTTGAACCATCTCATCATAATGAAAGTCTGATGACATACTCAAGAATCGCTTTATAAATTTCTGTTTTTTAGTCACAACGGCTAGCAACTATATTTAGTTGCCATATTTATGAAATATTTTAACAACCAATTAGATGCTATTGTGCCGAAGTCATACTATGCGGATTGCTGGTGTTTCTAAAGTCAAAGCACTGAACTTTGTTTATTTAGTTTAAATACGGATTTTTCGATTTTTAACTTATTGAAAAGATATAAAATAATTGTTCTTGTCACTTCACCTTATGGAACTTGAACGCCTGGTTGAAGCGTTTGATCGGATCTTTAATCATTAATAAATAGTAGCCAGGAGGAAAATCTTCTACTTTGATCCGATAGCTGTTCTTTTCAATTTCTTCAAGATCAAAATTTAGAGAATTGCCGATTATGTTGAAA
This sequence comes from uncultured Cytophagales bacterium, assembly GCA_963820995.1. GTDB lineage: Bacteria > Bacteroidota > Bacteroidia > Cytophagales > Cyclobacteriaceae > JAGTVG01. The sequence goes on from CAWGCL010000005.1 coordinate 6,214, forward strand.
AGTTCCATCTCCACATTTTCCAATTCAGAATTTTCGATCTTAATATAAATATATTCAACAGCCGGATTAGGGAAAATCTCAATCTTGTTTTTGGAAGTGACCTCATCATCCTGAAGATAGGGCAATGATACGCTTTGCTCCTCTGAGAATGCTGACTGAGCAGTCGCAATTCCAAAGAGTAAGAAATATGTAAGAGCAAAGAGTAGAAGTTTCTTCATAGGCTAATCTCCAAATTTCATATCTACTTTATATCTTAAAACAAGCAAATTTCGTTCCAAAAACCAGCGTAATTTTTCGCTTTCAAAATCAAGGCTGGTAATACAAATAATAACGTGAAAACACGGCTTTGGTTTGCACAATACCAATTTATAAGAAAAAAAAGAAAAAAGATAAGAAAAATGAATTATTTTTTGGTATGAAGAAAGGCTTTCGGGATTTCCTCAATGATGTCAGAGGCGATTAATCCTTCCCTGCCATTTTTTTCTTCAGCCAGATCACCGGCAAGGCCATGCAGATATGTCCCCAGGATCGCAGCCTCAGAAGGCCTGTAGTTTTGAGCCAATAAACCTGTGATCATTCCAGTCAACACATCGCCGCTTCCCCCTGTGGCCATACCTGGATTTCCAGTTATATTGAATAGTATCCTTCCATCGGGTAATGAAATCGATGAATTAGCACCTTTTAGTATCACCACTGCTTTATATTTTATGGAAAAATTCCGCTGTATTTCGAGCCGTTCAAAATGGTTGTTGCAGGCCTCTGTAATCCGCTCAAATTCTTTCAACATGTGGGGTGAGAATACTGCCCTCCGGCAGTTTCTCTAAAAGGAACCTGTTTTTGCCGATAATATTTATTGCATCAGCATCGATGGCCATTGGATTGGAATGATTTTCCAGTAACTTATACATCATCTTTGTTGTTTCCGGATTCGTCCCGATCCCAGGTCCAATGCCTACTACATTATACGGCGTAAGGTCCGGATACTGAGTCAGATAGTCTTTCTGAATATCAACGGTAACCATAGCTTCGGGTACTGAAGTCTGCATGATGTTATAACCGCATCGAGGGACCTGCATAGTAAGTAATCCGGCACCGGTCCTCATACATGCTTTGGCACTTAACACCGCAGCTCCCATTTTACCCATACTCCCACATAGTAATATTGCCTTACCGAAATCGCCTTTGTGTGAAAACCTTCTTCTTTCCCTGATCATATCCTTCACCATCCTGCTGGTCATCATATAGTTTGCGCTGGCTGTCTTTTCAATGAAATCCCGGTTCAGTCCGATATTTACTACAGTCCAGGCCCCAACATATATTTCGTTTTCCGGAATAAGGAAAGCAAGTTTAGGCATTTGGAAGGTAATGGTCAGGCTCGGTTTAATAATAGCCCCTTTTTGGCCCGGAGCATCAGCAAACAAGCCAGAAGCAATATCAATTGCTACGGTATGTTTTGCTTTTTCATTGATCTCGGAAATTACCTGTGCATATATACCTTCAACCGGCCTTGTAAGCCCTGATCCAAATATGGCATCAATAACCACATCATCTTCTGTAAAGGTGGGGAATTTCCCCTTTTCTTTGATCATTTGGGGCTCATGAATTTTTTTCAATCTTTCAAGATTGGTCATAAAATCTGCAGAACCTTTTTCTTTAAAATTTACCAGGTATGTTTCTACCTTGTATTTCTTTTGTAACAGTAACCTGGCAACAGCCAGGCCATCTCCACCATTGTTTCCGCTTCCGCAAAAAATATGAACCGTCCTTTTTGAATGGAATTGTTCTGTAAAGACCTTCGAAAATGCTAGTGAGGCCCTTTCCATCAGATCGATGGAAGCTATTGGTTCATTTTTGATGGTATAGGCGTCAGCTTCTCTGGTTTCGGCAGCAGTAAGGATTTTCATACCCACAATTTAGGTAAAAAAACAAAAAAATAAGCTCATTCTGATTTGAAATAACGAACTGTTATAAGCGATCTGAAAAGTTTGCCCTCAAGAATATTTTATTTTGTTACTTTTTAAGTTCTGGCTCTATATCCTTTATTAAAACGATAAGATCCTTATCATTTACTTCCTTCTGTGAATCAGCGAGAACCAGGAACTTATCATAGATCTTTATCAATTCTTCTTTTTCAAAAGTATAGCCCAGTTTCTCAAGTCTGTGCAAGAGTGCATGCTTTCCGCTGCGAGCTGTTAGTACGATGCTGGAAGGCAAAGCGCCGACGTCTAACGGATCAATTACCTCATAATTCTCTCTGTTCTTCAGAAATCCATCCTGATGAATTCCTGATGAATGAGCAAAAGCATTTTTGCCAACGATAGCTTTATTCGCCTGCACAGGCATACGCATCATTTTAGATACAAGGTCACTTGTAGGGCAAAGTTGTGATGTGTTAATATTGGTGGTAAGTCCAAGGTGCTTATGACTGTACAAAATCATAACGGTTTCTTCCAGGGATGTATTCCCGGCCCTTTCGCCAACACCGTTCATAGTTACTTCTGCCTGCCTGGCCCCATTAACAAGGCCAGCTATGGTATTGGAAGTGGCCAGTCCAAGGTCATTGTGACAATGTACAGCAATTCTGGCCTTATGAATATTAGGTACTTGCTCGACAAGGTACTTGATCTTTTCTCCAAATACCCAGGGCAAATTATATCCAGTAGTATCAGGAATATTAACAACGGTAGCACCGGCATCGATCACTGATTCGATCATATTACAGAGATATTCGAGATTTGCCCTTCCGGCATCTTCTGCATAAAACTGAACATCTTCAACATATTTTTTCGCATATTTAACCGCCCTGACACCCTGTTCCAGGATCTTGTCCCTGGTACTCTTCAGTTTAGTATAAATATGAAGATCGGAAGAACCAATTCCCGTATGTATCCTTTTTCTTTTGGCATATTTTAAAGCGTCAGCAGCTGCATCAATATCTTTTTCTAAAGCTCTTGTTAGGCCGCATATGATAGGTTCTGTGATTGCTTTTGATATTTCAACAACGGAGTTAAAATCACCTGGGCTGGAAATGGGGAAACCAGCCTCTAAAACATCCACCCCAAGAGCCTCCAGTGCTTTAGCTACCTCAATCTTTTCTTCTGTGTTTAACTGACACCCAGGCACCTGCTCTCCATCTCTAAGTGTAGTGTCAAAAATATATACTCTGTCGTTCATTGTATAATCATTAATATGATACTGTGAATTTTGCCGTTCGAGACGCTAAAATTCCAATTTTTTTTACTATTTCTGAAGGAATTCTAAAAATATTTTGGAATTGAACCCATTTGTGATGGAATTATTCCATAGAACTATTAACCGGCTCAGCCAGTTTACCGGTAAATACCATGGCGCCGGTATATTTCTCCCTGACAATGAAGACGAAAGGTTTGTCAATCACATATGCAGGATCCTGAAATGTAAGTTCCATATTATCCAGAATACCTTCTTCTTCATTGCTAAGGTTAAAATGTGTTTTATGAATGAAGTCTGATATAAAAAGGTTATGTGTTGGGTAATAACCTTCTATTATCTGTAATGGCCCGGTTAAACCGAATTTAGGGAACAGATTTTTTAACCGGATCACTGAATTGATCTCAAAATCTGGTAATATCAGGTCTTCCCTTGATTCAGTAACCTGGTTTAAGTAATCTTTCACAAGGGCAGGGTTTAGATTTTCAATCATTTCATTCAATGCATCATAACGATTAGGGATGATTATGGTCAGATTAAACTGTCCTTTACCCAAGGGAATATCCAGGAGCACAAAATCTTCATTAATATATTTACTATAAACTCCTTCTTTAAGGTTCAAACCTTCACATTCAAATCTATCACCATCAAGGGTATTAAAGACAACCGGGCCAGGGACAACTTTTTCAAACGGTAATGCTTTACTGATATCAAAATAAAGCAAATTGATAATATAGGATCTGTCAGATGGAATTATTGTATCCATTACATGGTCTATTTTGCCATATGTTCTATTTTCTGCCCATTGATTAATTTTCCGCAGGTTTTTAGGATTCTGGAAGTTCAAATAATTCACATCCGCATCATAATAAGCCATTATTTGATCGCTTGAGAGGGGATTGAACTCATTTTGATAATTGATCCAAAGGCTGTTCCCATTTTCGAACCTGACATCCAGGTCTACGTAATTTAACATCCTGCCCAACTCATAATATGACTTATTGATCTCAATGTCCCTTACCTCATTAATCTTGAGAAAATTCTTCAATTCTTCCTTCGGTTTCAATTCCAGAATATTCAAGGACATTCCTATTCCATTACCGACTCCCAATGATGAAAAAAGAATATTTTCCTCTGGAGCATCTTTATTAAGCATTCTCAATAACTCAAATGAGAATTCGTTGGAAGAATTCAGTAGGATCTCTTCCTCATAGGTGAGGGGTCTTATCGAATGCAAACCATTTGGATCGGTAGCCTCCGTCACACATGATGTGCCAATGACAAGGACGATGAAAATGCTTAAGAGATGAATTCTCTTCATATCGATAAATCTTTATCTTATAAATTTACGTAATCTTTTTACTTATATGAAATACACTTAATTCACTACAAAGGTTTAAGCGATCGTAAAGTATTTTTAATCTCCAGTAAAATAACGCCAGTAGCTGAAGCTTATTGGTATAAAAACAAATTGTATTTCCTATCATCTCAGTAGAATTAAATCATTTGGTATTTAGCGACCAGAAAAATATAATAAAACTATTTAACCTGGAACTATTGGTTAATTTAAAGGCATTAAAATTAAATTAAAAGTGTAGAAAAATATCATCGAAAAGAGGGCTTGAGCTATGTTTTTAACTTATGAATTGATATGCATAAATGAAAAACCAGGATTCAACATACCGCAGAAAGAATTTTTCTACAGGAAAATTAAAACCTGTTTGTAGGGATAGAAGACCCATTATCGGGTCTTCAATTACATATTATTTACTATTTCCTGTCCGAATTCAGAACATTTCAGTAAAGTCGCACCTTCCATCAACCTCTCAAAATCGTAGGTTACCCTTTTCGATTCAATCGCTTTCTCAAGGCCCTTGTATATTAGATCTGCAGCTTCCTGCCAACCCAGATATTCAAACATCATAGCACCTGATAGAATAACTGATCCAGGATTTACCTTATCCTGTCCGGCATATTTTGGCGCTGTTCCATGTGTAGCTTCAAAGATAGCATGACCTGTTTCATAATTTATATTGGCTCCCGGGGCAATTCCTATACCACCAACAATAGCTGCCAATGCATCAGAGATATAGTCTCCGTTCAGGTTCAATGTAGCAATGATTGAGTATTCGGCAGGTCGTGTCAGAATCTGCTGTAAAAATGCATCAGCAATTACATCCTTGATTATGATCTTCTGACCGTTTTTATTTATTATTTGCCATGAACCTCCATCAAGATCTTCAGCGCCGTATTCTTTTTTGGCCAGGTTATACCCCCAATCCCTGAAGGCACCTTCTGTGAATTTCATGATATTTCCTTTGTGAACAAGTGTTACAGAATCACGACCCTTATTCATGGCATATTCTATGGCCGATCTTACCAACCGCTCGGTTCCTTCAATAGATATGGGTTTTATTCCATATCCTGCTGTTCCTGGAAACCTAACCTTCTGGAACTTGTCGGGGAACATGCTTTTAAATTTCTCAGCAAATTGAATAGCCTCCTCCGAGCCCTGCTGGAATTCAATCCCTGCATAGATGTCTTCTGTGTTTTCCCTGAAGATCACCATTTCAGTCTTTGAAGGATCTTTTACTGGAGATGGTGTTCCGTTGAACCAGCGTACGGGTCTAACACAAGCAAAAAGGTCTAATTTTTGTCTCAATGCAACATTTAAAGATCTAATGCCTCCGCCAACGGGAGTCGTTAAAGGTCCTTTTATACCAACAAGGTATTCCTTAAAGGTGGCAAGTGTTTCTTCCGGGAGCCAGCTGTTAAATTTGTCAAAAGCCTTCTGGCCCGCATACACTTCTTTCCAGTTAATAGACTTCGAGCCGTTGTAGGCTTTTGCTACTGCATTGTCAAATACTAATTTTGAAGCAGGCCAGATATCAACACCGGTTCCGTCACCTTCGATGAAAGGAATTACTGGATTATCCGGTACTTGAAGTTAGCCATTTTGAATAGTAATCTTTTGTTCACTCATTTTTACTAATGGTTTCTACTTGTATGAAAATAAGATAAATCGTTTCAAAAAATCATGACTGCGGGATCGCTCCGGGCAGCCACAACAAATATTGGTCATTTTTTCTTTTTCCGGTCCTTGCCGGTATATTTCTCGTAGCTGAAGGATTTTCTGGGTTCACGATCTATAACAAAAGTGTATTTGATAAAAACAGTTAGGTATTTGTCATTATTTGGACTGGCTGAGCTTTTATACCCATCCAGAAAGTCGGTCTTGGTAAACCTGTAATTACCTTCCAGGCTTAACTTATTATATTTATCAAAATAATAACTTACACCAGCCCCAATTGGATAGATAAGAGAGGCTTTGGAATAATCATAGTTTAAATAAGTTGTATCAATTCCAGCTTCATTGCCTTCGGGGCCACCTTCCAGGTTATGACTTGGAAAAAAGACCACCTGGCCTATCCCACCAAAAATATACGGATTCCATCTTTTAAACTTACCATCGATACGACTTTGTCGAAACAGGTCAATAACCCCATTCAGGTAATAATCAAAATTAACTGAAGAAAATTCACGGCTATGCTTTACTTGTGTGAATCCTGATTTTGCAGATAACCTGAATACATTAATTTCTGCCCTAAGGCTGATCCTTTCAAAAAACCGATATGCGAGACCTGCACCAATACCCGGATTTAAATAATAGTTCTGGTTCACAAAGTTGCTCATTCCTGCAAATTCTCCATCATATATGGATGTACCCAGTCCTATAGAAACAGAAAACCGGTTAAGATATGGATTAAATCTTGATTCATTATAATTATATGCTTTGTTTTGTGCAAAGCCGGCAAGCGTGCATACCCATAAAAGTATGGTTAAATATATACTGCTGGTTTTCATAGTCTGGTGCTTTAATAGCTTTCCCTTTCATTAGGGAATGAACCGCTTTTTATATCATTGATATAATTTTTTATTGCTTCAGAAATTACGGTATTCAAATCGGCATACCGCCTTAAAAAACGAGGATTGAAATCTTTGTTGATCCCTAGGACATCATGCATAACCAGTACTTGTCCATCGGTATAAGGTCCTGCACCTATGCCAATAACAGGGATCCTCAATTCTGTGGATACTGCCTTAGCAAGTAAGGCAGGTATTTTTTCCAATACAATGGCAAAACATCCGCATTTTTCAAGTTCTAGGGCATCTTCAATCAGCTTTTCCGCTTCTTCTTCTTCCTTTGCCCTCACCGTATATGTGCCGAATTTATAAATTGACTGAGGCATTAATCCCAGGTGTCCCATTACCGGAACGCCCGCTGACAATACCCGCATGACAGATTCTTTGATTTCTTTTCCTCCTTCCATCTTGACCGCATGAGCTCCAGATTCCTTCATAATACGGATCGCAGATTTTAATGCTTCAGATGAACTTCCCTGGTAGGACCCGAAAGGAATATCCACAACCACAAGAGCCCTTTTCGCAGCTTTTACAACAGCCGTTGCATGATAGATCATCTGATCGAGTGTGATCGGTAGTGTTGTTTCATGTCCTGCCATAACATTTGAGGCAGAATCCCCAACCAGGATGACCTCAATACCTGAATTATCAACGATTTTGCCTAAGGAATAATCATATGCCGTCAACATGGAGATTTTCTCACCCTTTTCCTTAAGTTCCCTGAGGGTGTGTGTGGTAACCCGCACTATTTCGTCCTTATGTTTTGACATTAACGATCAGTATAAATAAACACCAAAGTCTTTTTTATCCAGGTTTACCTTAATATGCTCATTTAATGTAGTTGATAATTCATAACCAGTATAATTGGTATTTACAGGGAAAACTGCGTAACTCCTGTTAACCAATACTGCTACTTGTATCTTTTTCACATCGACTTCAAGAAATGGCTTCATTCCAAGTATAAAGGTCTTGCCGGTATGCAATACATCATCCACAATAATTACTGTTTTGCCCGAAGCTAAGCCTGGGTCGATGTCCAATTCTACTTTACTATTCAATTTACCTTTTTTGTCCAGTAATATTTTGGCCAATGTTAGTTTAAATGGAGTTATGTCGGATAATTCTTTGACTAACATTTTTGCCAGATGATATCCTTCAGTCGGGATTCCGGCAATGATCAGCTCCTTTTCGGAAATATTATTTTCATAAATTTCGAAAGCGATCCGTTTTACTTTTTGAAAGATCTGGTTTTTATCAAGTATAAGATCTTTAACCTCTTGCATGTTAATATTATTTTTTAGTGATCATCAATTGAATCCGGAATTGGCATGACTTTGCTGTCTTTAAAAGTAGATAACACTACCATGGATTGCATGTTGTCGACTACCTTAATGTTGCTTACCTTTTCAAGCATCAGTTTCTGATAAGCAGGAATGTCTTTTGAAATGATCTTCAGGATAAAATCACCTGCACCGGTAATATGATGGCATTCGATCACTTCATCGACTGTGTTGATCTCGTCTATAAATTTATCGATGTTTTCTTTATTATGACCGCTTAAAGTTACAAGAACGAACGTAGTAACTCCAAGTCCGATCTTTGATATGTCGAGTTTAGCGTGGTAACTATTAATAACACCCAGATTTTCTAATTTCTTGACCCTTTCCAGGGTGGGCGCAGGTGATAACCCGATATCTTTGCTGAGTTGTGCATTTGTGATCTTTGCACTCTTCTGTAAAATTTCGAGAATCTTCCTGTCAATTTTGTCAAATTTCATATGATGTGCCATGGTCAATATCAAAATTTTATTCTGATCAAAGGTAAGAATTTTATTTTTTATTTTATAAAAATCGTCAAATCTTTAATAATATGCGTAAATGTTCTATAATTACCAATAGTATGACTTTGCTATCCTAAGGCCTATGTCATATATATTTTAAACCCGCTTTTTAAGAAATTATTGTTTTGGATGTTGTTATTTGGTGTATATTTAGCCCCCTAATAATTATAAATTCATGGATAAGCTTAGCAAACAATTTCTATATACCTACTTAAACAATATATCTCCTACGGGTCATGAATATTCAGGCCAGAAGATATGGTTGGAATACATTAAAAAGTATATTGATGATTATATAGTTGACAATTACGGAACGGTCGTTGGTGTAATAAATCCTTCTGCCAAATATAAGGTAGTCATCGAGGCCCATGCGGATGAAATATCCTGGTTTATCAATTACATATCAAAAGAGGGATATATCTATGTGATCAGAAACGGGGGATCAGACTTTCAGATAGCCCCGTCCAAAAAGGCTTTAATACATACTGACAAGGGACCAGTGCCTGCTGTATTTGGATGGCCTGCCATTCATGTAAGGGATCCCAAGAGCGAACCCAAGATGAATGAGGAAACCATAGTTTTAGATTGTGGATGTGATTCGAGCGAGGAGGTTCAAAAACTGGGGATTCATGTGGGAAATGTGGTTACTTTTGATGATGACCTGATGGAACTCAATAAGAAATACCTGGTAGGAAGGGCACTGGATAATCGCATCGGTGGATTTATGATTGCTGAAGTAGCCAGGAGGATATCGGAAAACCAGACCAAATTGCCATTTGGTTTGTATATAACGAATGCGGTTCAGGAAGAAATTGGATTAAAGGGTGCAGAAATGATTGCTGAAAACATCAAGCCTGACCTTGCTGTAATTACTGATGTGACCCATGATACACATTCCCCACATTACAATAAAATTAAAGAAGGAGACCTAAAGGCTGGTAAGGGGCCGGTCCTGACTTATGCTCCAGCAGTGCACAACAATGTATTGAAAAACATTATTAATGTAGCGGAAAAAAACAAGATACCTTTCCAGCGGTCTGCAAGTTCCAGGATTACCGGTACAGACACGGATGCTTTTGCTTATTCAGGAAGCGGAGTGCCCTCAGCCCTGATATCACTGCCTCTAAAATATATGCATACGACTGTGGAAATGGCCCATTTAAAGGATATTGAAAATATTATTAAACTGTTCGTCGCATTTCTTGCGCAATTGAAGGAGGGACATGATTACCGGTATCTGAAGTAGAGCTATTTCCAGTAATTGACATAAGGTGATTACTGGTATTTCATGTAATGAGGAATTGGGCACTTTTGGCAAGGTAATATCTGTTTTGTACACTAGGTAATGAGGAATCTGGCAGTTGATTAAGGAAATATCCGTCCGGTACGTAAATTTTGGACGATTAGGGATAAAGATACAGGATCTATTCAATACATGTAATGTGATTACTTGTCCTCAGAATATGGTGAATCCAAATACCTGATTGAGTTAATCTTGCGTTCCTCAGGAGATTCTGATCATGCCCGATTAGATTCGTTCTATTGAAAATCCAGCCTTTCCCATATCTTCCCAGAATGAAGGATAGGATTTTTGTACCACCGAGGCATTTTCAATGCTTATGTCCGTCAGGGTAGCCAGAGGTGCAAAAGCCATAGCCATCCTGTGATCATCATATGTATTGATAAAAAGTTTTTCAGCTATCGCTTTCGGGTGTCCTGGTATTAATTTCCATTCATGTTCATTTTTCTCAATAAGCTGTCCCCCAAATTTCGATAACTCATTTTGCAATGCTGCAATTCTGTCTGTTTCCTTGATCCGAAGACTTTCGAGTCCGGTTAGATGCGCAGAAATACCCTTAGCGGAACAAACAACCGCTACTGTTTGTGCGAGGTCCGGAACGTCTGTAAAATCAATTTCCACATGATCAAGATTCTCAGTTTTAGTCAAGAGCAGGCCGTTTTCATTGAATTCACTTTGAACACCCAATTCTACCATAATGTCTTTTATCCTGCTGTCGCCCTGGTAAGAAGGCAGATTAAATCCTTTCAGTAGAATCTGTGCATCATCGGCAAGTGCGGTCACAGCATACCAGTAAGAAGCCCCGGACCAATCCGGATCTACCTTAAAAACAGATTCTTTATAATGGCCTGGGGGCACTTGAATATTATTTCCTTCAAAAATGGCTGTAACCCCAAAATGTTTCATAATACCCAGTGTCATATCTATATATGGCCTGCTGCCTATTTTGCCTGTAAGCTCCAGTTTTAAACCATTTCCCAGCCTCGGACCTATCATCAATATTGCCGAGATATACTGACTGCTTACATCACCTATCATTTTTATTTCCGATAATCCTGAGCTATGAAAAGCTTTAATGTGCAGTGGGGGATAACCTTCCTTTTTGACATATTCAATTCTAGCCCCAAGTTTTCTTAAAGCATCAACAAGTATTCCTATTGGCCGTTCGCACATGCGAGGTGTTCCGGTAATGATACGGTCTTTGCCTTTTATTGCTAAATAAGCTGTCAGGAATCTCATGGTAGTACCACCATCGATTACATCTAAAGTATGTTCCTCTGATAAAAGAAGTCTCTCCATTGTTTGAGTATCCCTAGCATTAGAAAGGTTTTCTAACTCACCTTTTCCGGCAATTGCACTTATGATCAAAGCCCGGTTACTCTCACTTTTAGACGCAGAAACTGATATTTCACAAGGTCCTGCTATTGGTGATCTCTTAATTTTAATATGATGCTTGTTCCCGATCATAATTTCTTGGACCATTAAAATTACAGCCATTTTGATCACGATGAATGAGATCATGGTCTTTTTAATGACTGTATAAGGTTAAAAAATATTTTTTTTAACAATTCTAATAAAAATTTTCATTATTTAAAGTTTTTTTCTTATCTTAAAGCCAACATTTATTACGAAAACCAGGTATAATAAAGTAGAAACCTTTTGAATTATGAAAAGTTTAATTAAAGTTTTAGCTGTTGTTGGCACGGGAATGATAATTGGAACCGTTGCAGGTAAATATTTAAAATCAGAGCGCAGACAGGCAGGAAAAATTTTAAAAGATCTTGTTAATTATAGTAAGTTGCCTTCACGTTCAGATGTTAATAAAAACCAGACCGAGCTTGAAATGTATTTTATTTAGTGCTGTGCATATAGTTGCAATACATTTCTGATCTCATTTTGTTCAACTCCCACATTGAATACGGACCTGCCTATTTCTTTCAGTAAGGAAAAGTTAATAACACCCTTTTCGTTTTTCTTATCCTGAAGACAAAGGAGGGTAATATCTTCGATTTCATTATTGGAAATCAAGACCCTGCCAAAAGTTTTTAGGAGGTAGTCTTCAATCCTTTTTCCTGATGTTCGAGGCAGATTGCAATACTTTTCTGATAGATAAGTTTCGCATATCATCCCGGCTGCAATAGCTTCACCGTGCAATAACCTTTTCTCTTCTTTATGTAAAAAATAACTTTCTATAGCATGACCTATTGTATGCCCGAAATTCAGGATTTTCCGGAGACCTTTTTCAAATGGATCTTCTTCAACCACGCTATTCTTTACTTCCACGGAATGTTCAACAATATCAGCCCAGTTCTGATCTTTAAAATCTAGGGATGAAATTTTTTCCCAATAGTTGGCATCCGCGATCAGGCAGTGTTTTATCACTTCAGCAAATCCTGATCTCAATTCCCTTTCAGGAAGGGTATTTAAAAATTCTGTATCAATAAATACTTTCTCAGGTTTTTCAAAAACGCCAATGTGGTTTTTAAATCCAAGAAAATCTATGCCCAGCTTACCTCCAACACTGGCATCGACCTGCGACAACAAGGTTGTCGGGATATTTATAAAGTCGATCCCCCTTTTATAGGTCGCAGCGCAAAATCCACCCATATCGCCAATAACACCACCGCCAAGATTGACCAGAAGGGATTTTCTTTCAAAGTGATTGTCTGTTAATTCTTTCCAGATCTGAATGCAGGTATCCAGTGTTTTCTGTTCCTCCCCGCTTTTGATCTCTATAATGTCAGATGGCTTTATTGCCTTATGCACGAGTGGCAGGCAATGGAATCTGGTATTTTCATCGACAAGGACCGCCACCTTATCATAGTCTGATGAATTTAAAAATGACTGTATGTTGACGGGGATATTCTGACTTATTTCAATTTCCTCAGGAAGCATCCTTAGCCTTTTGAAATGATTTGTTCATAATCTCCCTCTGGCGCCGAATTGAGTTCTCATGGATCCTCTTAAATATTTCATCCATAAAATCAACATCCAATCCCAGTTGTTTGGCCCAAGTCATCCGACTTTCCGAAATTTCTTTCCACCTGTTCTTTTGAAAAACAGTTACATTGTTATCTCTTTTATAATAACCGATCTTATCCACGATGTTCATTCTCGTGGCGATCATTTCATACAAGTCCTGGTCAACCTGGTCAATTTCTTCCCGGAATTCTTCAAGATGAGAAAGAAATTCCTTGTTCTTGGATGTTGGATTCCTGAAAGTCACTGTCTCAAGGAGCTCTCCTAATTTTGACGGAGTTACCTGTTGTTTGGCATCGCTCCAGGCATTAGCAGGATCACGGTGAGTTTCAATCATTAAACCATCGTAATCAAGGTCTGTAGCCTTCTGGGAGATTTCAAGTATCATTTCTCTATCACCGGCTATATGACTTGGATCACAGATAAGTGGAATCTCGGTAAATGTCTTTTTCAATTCAATCGGAATACTCCATTGCGGCGTATTTCTAAACCTGGTTTTCTGAATAGAAGAAAATCCTCTATGAATGGCACCGATTTTTGTTATCCCGGCCTGGTAAAATCTTTCAATAGCGCCAATCCATAAGGAAAGTTCAGGATTGATCGGATTTTTTATAAATACCGGAACATCAACTCCCTTGAGGGCATTGGCTATTTCCTGCACAGTAAATGGATTTACCGTTGATCGGGCCCCTATCCAGAGTATATCAACACCATGATATAATGATTCTTCAACATGATGGGGATTAGCAACCTCTACTGCGAATTGAACATCGAGCTCATCTTTGATATCGCGGATCCATTTCAAGGCATTCACACCTACCCCTTCGAAATTATTCGGTCGTGTTCTTGGTTTCCAGACTCCCGCTCTTATGATATTGATTCCCAGGTCATGAATAGCCAGTGATGTCTCCCTCAATTGCTCTCGCGTTTCTGCGCTGCAAGGCCCCGCCATGATCAAGGGTCTCTTCCATTGTCCTCCCCAACTTTTCAATCCTTTAATTTCCATCTATTTTTATTTAAATATTGCTAAAATCTTGTTTCTTTGTCGTGATTGTGATCCTAATTTATTTAACCTGTTATATTTTTTAAAATGATCAACAATAATGAAATTTCTTTTGACGATACATTAATAGCATTTTCTTCTAAATCGGATAAAGATCTCAAAAGAAGTTATGCTCTTTTTGCCGTAATGGACAAGAATCTAATTGTAAAATTAGGTACATTTTTCGTAAATGCAGCACTCAAATTTAAATTACCAGTAAAAAACCTGATCAAAAGTAACTTATTTAACCATTTCTGTGGTGGGGAATCTATCACCGACAGTGAGAAGACAGTTATGGAATTGGCTGAATATAATATCGGTACAATACTGGATTATGCAGTGGAGGGAGAAAATACGGAGGCTGCATTTGACCATACTGCTGACGAGATCATCCGTACGATTCACAGGGCAAAAGGAGATCCGGATATTCCTTTCTGTGTTTTTAAACCAACAGGAATGGCCTCCATTGACCTTCTGGAAAAAGTACAATCAGGTGAGTCATTAAGCGCAGGTGAACAGAACGAATTCGAAAATATTAGGAAACGCTGGGATAGAGTTTGTGGAGAATCCTATAAAAATGGAGTTAAAATATTTATAGATAGTGAAGACAGCTTTATTCAGGACCCGATCGATGAGCTCACTTACGAGTTAATGGAGAAATATAACAAAGAGGAAACAATTGTATGGAATACCTATCAGTTGTACAGGGTAGGGATGCTTGATAATCTTGAGATGGCCTTGCAACGTTCCAAAGAGAAAAAGTATTTTTTTGGAGCGAAACTGGTAAGAGGGGCTTACATGGAAAAAGAACGTGAGCGAGCAGCGGAGAAAGGATATCCTGACCCCATACAACCAGATAAGCCAAGCACAGATCAAGCTTATGATGATGCCTTAAGGTTTTGTATTACAAACAAAGATCTGGTTTCTGTTTGTTCCGGATCTCATAACGAAAACAGCAATTACCTTTTGACAGAGCTCATGGCAGAAGCGAAAATGGAAAATAATGATGATAGGGTATATTTTGCACAATTATACGGCATGAGCGATCATATTTCATTTAATCTTGCAAAAGCAGGTTACAATGTTGTCAAATATGTTCCATATGGACCAGTTGAATCCGTTGTACCTTATCTGATGCGCCGGGCAGAAGAAAATACCTCTATTGCCGGGCAAAGCAGTCGCGAATTTTTATTGATCAAGAACGAGCTTAAAAGAAGAAGAAAACTTTCAAAACAGAACTAATCGAACATAATAATGAAACAATATATCTTTCTTGTATTTTTAATTCCCCTTATCTTAATAATATCTTGTGGTGTTGATAAGGAGTGGGTCTCTTTGTTCAACGGTGTGGATTTATCCGGGTGGGTAGTAAAGGCTAAGCCTGAGGACCAGGGAAAGAATTTCTGGTTTGTTAATGATGGATATATCGAAGCGAACAGTCTTGGCCGTGGTGATCACGATTACATCTGGCTATATACTGAAAAAGAGTATGGGGACTTTGAGATCAAATATAAGTTTCAGGCATTTAGGGAAAGCCCTGGAAATAGTGGTATTCAGGTAAGGAGCAGATATGATGAAGAAGCATATTGGTTAAATGGACCTCAAATAGATATACATCCACCTGGATTCTGGCGTTCCGGTATGATGTGGGATGAGACAAGAGGCAATCAAAGGTGGATATTCCCTGATATACCGGATGGGGAATGGGTAGATTCTACAATGGCCATTGCAGATCATGATTTGTATTTTGAAGAGGACGAAGTGTGGAATGAGATGCGCGTGAAAGCAAGGGGGACAAAAATTGAAGCATGGCTGAACGGGCAAAAAATCACGGATTATGAAGGTGCAGGTACCCTTGACAATACATTGCATAAAAACTTAAATGTCGGAGAAAAAGGGCATATTGCATTACAGATCCATACAGGTGATGAGCTGAAGATCAGGTTCAAAGACATTTATATTAAAGAGTTATCTAATTAAAAATATAGAAATCCAAAAATGAAATATACTTTAATTGTTTTCCTGGGGTTCTT
The DNA here is from genome assembly GCA_963820995.1 of uncultured Cytophagales bacterium. Taxonomy (GTDB): domain Bacteria; phylum Bacteroidota; class Bacteroidia; order Cytophagales; family Cyclobacteriaceae; genus JAGTVG01. The sequence goes on from CAWGCL010000005.1 coordinate 22,521, forward strand.
ACTGTTCAGTTCATGCACAAAAAAGGAGATCCGGCCCAATATTGTTATTTTTTATTCTGACGAACTGGATCCGGGATACCTATCCGCATATGGTGAATCTTTTCAAACTCCGAACATTGATAAGCTTTGGAACGAAGGCATAAAGTTTACAAATGCCTATGTGGCTGCACCTATGTGCACTCCCAGCCGTTTCTCTTTATTGACCGGAAAGTATCCTGGACGTTGCGTTCACAATGATTTCCTGAAAGCTTATCCCAAAAATGAGCCATATGTAATAGCATGGAACACATATTTGGAAGGCTCCTTGCCGACTATTGCAAGTGTGCTTTCAGAGAATGGTTATTTTACAGGTATGGCAGGGAAGTGGCATATCGGTAAATTACCTGAGGATGTAAATATTCCTGTCCTGGAAAAAGATGCTGACCTTAATGATCCTGCCGTAGATGCAAAACTGAGAAAATATCAGGAAATAGTAAGCGAACAGGTTAGAAAGGATGCGGGCTTTGATTATACTTCAAGCGTTCTTTGGGGCAATTTTGATAATTTTCCTGTTTTGAGCTTGAGGACACATAACTTTCCATGGATAACCAAAGGTGCAGTTGATTTCCTTGAGGAAGCCAGCAAAAAAGACCAGCCTTTCTTCCTGTATGTTGCCAGTACAGCCGTTCATGGCCCGGGACATGCAGAAGCATTCAATAAAGACCTCCGGTTTACCCTGGAAGGAAAGATGGATGATATTTTGAAATATCAATTGCCAGCTGATTCCATGAAAGCTGCTATTAATGCACAGGCTCCCGGATTAAGACATAAATTTGCAGGTATAGCTTGCCTTGACCATCATATTAAATTAGTGAAGGAGAAATTAGCTGAATTGGGCCTGGATGAAAATACTATGATCATTTTTATGGCAGACCATAATGTTGAACCTGGAAAGGCTACTTGTTATGAGAAAGGGTTGAAAGTGCCATTTATATTAAAACTACCTGAAGGACAATCCAAGTCAAGTATAAATAACAAACTTGTTAGTAATATAGATATTTTCCCAACAATCCTGGAATCGGCCAATATCCCTATTCCAGATGGATTATTATTGGATGGGATCAGCATATTGCCGGGGATAAGATCTGAAAATATACATACCCGTCCATATGTTTTTGCGGAATCAGGTCTGGCGAGGTCGGTTAATGACGGTAAATGGAAATATATAGCCTTCCGTTACCCTGAAGACGATATATCCAGTATGAAAAATGGAGAATATAACTATGCGCCGAATTATTTGAATATGGAAAAACAGGCACATTCATCTATAGCCATGGAACATTTTCCGGCATATTTTGATGCGGACCAGTTGTATAACCTGGAAAAAGATCCATATGAACAAAATAACCTGGCTTATACGCCAGCCTACCAGGCAGAATTGTCCAGACTACAGAAGGTATTGGCAGATCATTTATCTACTTTCGATCATGCGTATTCCTTTGCTGACACTAGTTTCATGCGAACAGAACAGTATAGAGAACTGGTTACTAAATCAAAGTCATTTGGAACGGATTATATACCCTGGTTAAGAAGAGACCATGGAAGCATTCAATGGCCACCGGTGAAATAAATTGATATTATTGGGTCAAGTTCCAATCTATGTATGGGAAAAATCAGGTATGGAATTTTTTATAATCCTTTAAATTCCTAAATTGTATATACTCGATAATTAAATTACCGAAAGATCTCTTTTCTTTCTATTCGTTTTGGAGAATAAATCCGATGATATTGAACATCTTTCAAGAAAGCTGAACATTCTCATCAGCAAGCAGGGTGTTCTTGCAAAAGAAATATCAGAAATTAAATCTGCTCTCGATAAATACCGGGAGGAAGACTTGGTTGATGAAGCAAATACTGAGTCAATTCAAAAACGAAAACCGGGCATTCCCGATAATCAGATCCCCGGAAGTGAAGAACTTGTTCAAAAGCATGGACTACCAGAAAAACACACCCCCGAAAAAGAAGAATCAATACAAAAATCTGACATATCATACCCGGAATTCCCAGAGAAGAAAAGGATAGAAAAGGTAAAATCAGCAAGTGAAAAGTCAACCGGATCTTCCTTGTTCAGTATTCCGGAATCTGTTCGGTCTAACCTGGAAGACTTTATTGGGACCAATCTATTAAATAAAATAGGAATACTGATACTGATCATCGGGATCAGTATAGGGGCCAAATTTGCTATTGACAGGAACCTGATAAGTCCTTTGGTGCGATTGATCCTAGGGTATACTTTGGGTGCGGCTTTATTATTCTTTGCTTACCGGCTCAAAAAGAAATATCATAATTTCAGTGCAGTTCTTTGCAGTGGCTCGATGGCCATATTATATTTTATGACCTTTGCCGGGATCATATACCTCGAGATACTTGGATTAAATACTGCATTCATTATTATGGTGATCGTAACTGTATTTACCGTTTATCAGGCGCTTAGATATGATCGCCAGGTTATTGCAATAATAGGATTAGCGGGAGCTTATGCCATCCCATTCTTGATTGGAGGTGATCCAGAAGGATACATCTTTTTATTCTACTATATGGCCATCATCAATGTGGGTATTTTATTAATATCAATAAAAAAATATTGGAAGCTTCTGTTTTACATTGCTTTTATAACCACCTGGATGATCTATCTCACCTGGTGGGTAAATACTGATTTCAGTAATGCCGGGCCTTTTATATACTCAATAATATTCAGCGGTATATTCTTCTTACTTTTTTATGCCTCCTTCCTCCTTAATAAAGTCATTAATAAGGTCTATTTTTCTTTTGAGGATATTATGCTGATCGTGTCTAATGCGCTTATCTTCTACACATTATCCTATGTAAATTTTGAAATTGATATTTGGAGGGCCAATTTGGGTTTGTTTACCCTTATCAACGCTTCAATACATATTCTGATTTGGCTGATCATTTTCTTCTATAGGGGAGCTGATGAAAAATTATTAAGATTATTAGCAGTATTGGCGATTGCATTCATAACGATAGCTATTCCTATACAATATGATGGTTACTGGGTCACTCTGTTATGGTTTATCGAAAGCATTCTTTTATTTTCAACAGGCCGTATCCTCAAAGCTCATTTTTTTGAATTTGCTGCCTACCCAATTTTGATATTGGGATTGTACAGTCTCATGGAAGACTGGAAAATAGCATACGCTAAATTTAGTTCATTTGAAAATGAAACGGTTTATAACCTGTTTTTCAATATAACTTTCCTGGAAGGACTGATCGTAATAGTTTGCCTTGGCATAGCCAATTATATTTATTTTCAACCCAGGTTTCCATCTATGAAAAATATGGATGTAACCTTAAAAAATCTTATGGAGATCTATCTTGTCGGGGCACTTGTTTTTGTATTGTATTACACCTTTAGAATTGAAATAGCCATAGGTTTTAACCAATTGTTCACAGGGTCAAAGGCTTTACCTTTTTCCGGGAGTAATTCAAGCCTGATGGAAGTTGCCGATCAGGATATTAAGAATTTCAAAATCATATGGATTCATATCTACTCTATGCTTTTCTTCTCCATGGTAACTATTGCAAATATTTTAAAATTCAAAAACGAGAAACTAGGGCAATTCAATTTAATAGCGAATGGCATAGTTTTATTCGCATTTCTATTCCAGGGGTTATTGGTGCTCAGTGTTCTGAGAGAAAATTATATAGATCCGGAATATCCTGATAAGTTTATTCCTGGCATTGAAAATATTGTTATCAGGTATCTGTCAATCTTTGTTTTTATCTTAACGGTCGCCGTGAACTATTGGCTGATCATGCAGAAGTTCATGAAGGATGACATGAAATTATACTTGATACTTTTTGTGGCCCTTGCTACACTATGGATATTAAGTAGTGAATTATTCCACTGGCTGGATTTTGCAGGTTATGAATCAGCTGACAAACTTGGATTAAGCATATTATGGGGGTTATTTTCCTTAACCCTTATTATAATCGGAATATGGAAAAAGTTAAAATATCTTCGCATCAGTGCCATCATACTATTTGGGATCACCCTGCTTAAACTTGCTCTTTATGACATCAGGGGTATGAACTCCCTTTCCAAAACCGTTGTATTTATTCTATTGGGTATATTACTCCTGATCATCTCTTTCTTGTACAATAAGTATCGAAAGGTCATATTTTAACAAGCCTTGTAAACAAAATATTTATGGGGTAGGTTCATTTTAAACATAATTTAGGGAATAGATCAATCCTATTTTTCATTTAAATGCGATTTATCCCTATTTTTGCAGCTTAAAATCAGACAATATGCACTTAAGCGAACAGGAAATCCAGAGAAGAAATGACAGGGAAGAACTCGAGAAGCTCGGTATTAATCCTTACCCATCCGAAACATTTCCGGTAAACGTCTCTACTCGTGATATTCATGAGAACTATGAAAAACGAAAAATGGATTACAAAGATATTTCCATTGCCGGGCGGATGATGAGCCGAAGGATAATGGGTTCCGCTTCATTTGCCGAGATCCAGGATTCCAGGGGAAGGATCCAAATATATGTTCGTCGTGATGACATATGCAAAGGGGAAGATAAAACCCTTTACAACACTGTTTTTAAGAAATTACTGGGGATAGGGGATATCATAGGCGTTAAAGGATTTGTATTCACTACCCAGACTGGAGAGATCTCAATTCATGTTAAGGAACTACGCCTTCTTTCAAAATCGTTAAAGCCTCTGCCGATTGTAAAGGAAAAAGTTGATGATGCGGGTAATGTTAAGACATGGGATGCTTTTACCGATCATGAGCAGCGATACAGGCAAAGATATGTTGATCTGATTGTTAATCCGGAGGTGCGAAATACTTTTGTCCAAAGAACAAAGGTGGTGAATTCGATCCGTGATTATTTGAACGAAAAAGGTTATCTGGAAGTAGAAACACCGGTATTGCAACCTATATATGGAGGAGCTACCGCCAAGCCATTCAAAACCCATCATAATACCCTGGATATGGGTTTATATCTCAGAATAGCTAACGAACTATACCTTAAACGATTGATTGTAGGTGGCTTTGATGGCGTGTTTGAATTTGCCAAGGATTTCCGGAATGAAGGGATGTCCCGTTTCCATAATCCTGAATTTACCCAGGTGGAGCTTTATGTAGCTTATAAAGATTATAACTGGATGATGGACCTTGTAGAAGAGATGGTCGAAAAAGTGGCTATAGATCTGCACGGGACTACAGAGGTAGGGGTTGGGGAAAATATAATAAATTTTCAAAGGCCATGGAAGCGTTTTACAATGTTCGAAGCGATTGAACACTATACCGGTGTTGACATTGCCGGAATGGATGAAAGCCAGTTAAGAAAAACAGCCGCTGAAATGGGACTGGATATTGATAGAACTATGGGGAAAGGAAAGATCATTGATGAGATCTTTGGGGAAAGGTGTGAATCCCACCTGATACAGCCCACTTTCATTACAGACTATCCAATAGAGATGTCGCCCCTGGCTAAAAAGCACCGATCAAAAGAAGGCCTGGTGGAGCGTTTTGAAGCCATTTGTAATGGCAAAGAGATTTGTAATGCCTTTTCTGAATTAAATGACCCAAAGGATCAGAGAAAGCGTTTTGAAGATCAGCTGGAACTTGGGAAAAGGGGTGATGAAGAGGCTATGGTGCTGGATGAAGATTACCTCCGTGCCTTGGAATATGGATTACCTCCGACTGCAGGCTTGGGAGTAGGCATAGACCGCCTCGTTATGATTATGACCAATCAGAACTCCATTCAGGATGTAATATTCTTCCCTCAAATGAAGCCTGAAAAGAAGGCAGAGATATCCTCTGAACAGGATTATGTTGATCATGGGATACGTGAAGAACTGGTGCCGATAATAGAAAAACTAGGTATACAAACTATAGCACAATTAAAGGAATTGAATCCAAACAAGCTGTTCAATGATGTCTGTGGTATGCGAAAGAAGCTGAAGCTAAAGGACGTAAAAAATCCTACATTGGAGGAAATAACGGAGTGGATTACAAAGTAGTTGATTGACTGTAAAAACGATCAATGTGCCGTTAGATTAGTTGTCCCACCAGCTTCTTTGTCGGTTAAGTTTAAGGTCTTGCAATAATGAAGATTTAGCCCTGATGGTGACATTATAGGACTGGTACCTTCCGAAAGGTATCCATGTCATTGCCAGCTGCCAGCAATGCAGGTCTCTGTTTATGCTGACGTTTGTCTGGGTGAAGCCCTTATTTTGAAAGTCATAACCTGAAGAGAAACCAACTTTCCATTTCTGGGTAAGGCTGAAATCACCGCTGAATCTCAGGGTTTGTGTGATCCTGGCCTTTTCGTACCCTCTTTTTGTATAGTTTACGTTATAATTGACTCTCACATTCCAGGGAATTGCGAAATCGACGTACAAATCAGGGTTTTGTTCTATATATTCCAGTTCATTCCTTTCTGAATCAGTAAGTTCTTCTTTGTCCACATCACTGGTCTTGTTTTCCCAGGATTCCGGATTAAAGCTGGTTCCAATAGATAGGTTAGCCTGAGTAAACTGTCCGAGTCCCATTCCTTCATCCCAGGCATAGCGGCTTGTTTTTCGTTGTACCACACGCTGATTACCAGATCCATCATAATAGATTGAATCAAGTTTCCAAACATAGGGATCCAGCGTTCCATTAACGTTGATGTCAAGTTTCTTTTTGAATAATTTCGTCCTGGCTGTAATCCTAACCGGTGACAGGTTAAAAGAATCGGCAAGGAAATTGTAGCTCGTGGATACTGAGAAATTTTCGAAAATGGGTACTTTCCGAAACTCATTGGCAGAATCCTTTTTATCCTTGACTTTCATTTCCAGGGTATTGCTGATTGAAATTCCCATACTGGCATTTTCACCTCTAGAAGGTGTTCCATATACAAATCCGGCATATTTAGATAGTTCACGCGTATTTCCAAGCGAATCCACCTGTACGGTCTGGTAATAGCCAAATTTATCAGCTGAAAAATCGGGAGCATAACTGAAGGAGATATTTGGTGTTAATACATGCCGGATGGCCTGAATTTTATCTCCCTTAAAGTACATGGTTCCGTATAATCTTGTATTCAGGCCGGCACTGAAGTTATACGAATAAAGTCTTGAGAACTTTTTGGTCGTATCGATCCGTACAGCATTTAAGATGTCATTCCAGGAATAATTGAGTTCCTTGAAGTACCATATTTCAGAATAATTAGCAGCAGGATTAATGGTAAAGTGTTTCAGATACCTTTGCAGAGGTAGATATGGGTATTCTGTGTTGGATCCCATTTTGTCGATCTTTCCCAGATCTGCCCCAGGTTCGAAGTACTGAAATCAATGGTACTGTCGTAATTCGGATTTTTATTCTCAATATCAAAATTAAAAGGCAGGTTTACCTTCTGGTTTGACATATTATTGGTACCTACCATGTTCCAGCTAAAATTGATCTTTTGAATTATGTTTTTTGCCGTGGGAGATTTCCCCTTAAAAGGATATATCCTGTTCATGGTGAGCGAATAGTCCGGGAGTTGAAGGTTGACCTTTCCCGTTCCGGTATTTTGCTGAAGACGCCCACTTAAACCAAAATTAAAAGGGGTTCCTGTCAATGTTTTAGAATAAGAAACTGATGAACTGAATTCCTGATTTATATTGTTTATCACGTCATAATAGGATGGATTGTTCTGATTATATGAAGAGGTTCCGGCACGTAGCTGGGCAGAAAACCTTGAGGATCCTTTTGATTGTGGCGAATGACTCCAGGTTACCCAGAAATCTTTAATTACTGAAGAATCGCCCTCATCAATTCCTTTCTGACGGTTATATTTAAATGAGAACTGTCCGTTAAAAGAATATCTTTTCCGGTAAGAGGATGCCATGCTCAGCCCATAGCTGCCTTTACTGTATATTTCACCGGTCAGGGCAAGATCGAAATAATCACTCAGGGCAAAATAATAGCCACCATCTCTTAGATAAAATCCTCGGCGTTTTTCTTCTCCAAATGAAGGCACAATAACCCCAGATGACTGCGTTCTGGGCATGGGGAACATTCCAAATCCCCAACCAATTGGCAATGGAATATCATTTACCCTCATATGGAAAGGCCCAACCATGATTTTATCATCCGGTACCAGTTTTAATTTCCTTGCTTCAATATGAAAGTGAGGGTCCGGTCTGTTACAGGTTGTATATTTGGCCCTGTCTATATACAAGTCGCCCCTCTGGTCCCGTTTTACAGTATTCCCGTGCATAATTCCTTCACCTTGTTGGGTAATCACACCTTTGATTATGGCTTTTTCAGATTTAAAATTATACCTCATTCTTTCAGTCTCATAGACATCAGGGCCATCCTTAAATACAGGTTCGCCAATGGGATTTCCTAAAGAGTCTTCGGTGGCTTCCGCCTGTATTTCATGAAGTTCATAATCCACATTCACCCGATCGGCTGATAGTTCTATGTCTCCATAGACGATTTTCCCTGCTCCGTAAAGGTCCACATTTTGATTCGTTAAACTCAAATTCATTGAGTCCCTGGCAGAATATTTGATGGTTGTTTCAATATCTCCAACTGGGGGGATGGTATCAGCTGCCAAGGCTGCAGAATCTAATAATTCAGTGCCTGCAGCAAGTGAATCCGGGAGAGTAGTATTAATCTTTGCTGAATCCAATTGCAAAGAGTTTTCAGCTGTAGAATCAGAAATATTGGTATATTGAAAGGTAGAATCTGTTCTGTTAAGTGGAATTAACGAGGGTTTTGTTATATTTAGGGAATCGCTGGCCTGATCTTTGATTAATGTGGAATTAGTTTCTGATTTGATGTTATTTTCCTGATTTGTTTCAGGAGCATTGTTTTGTCCGAAAGCGTAAGTTATGGAGAACAACAGTAAAATGATCCCGGCAACACGTTTATATTTGTATAAACCCACTTTCAGTTTTATCAAAAAATTTACATTTTTGCGTAAAGTTATCCTAATAACTTTTAACAACCGAAATATTGTGAAAAATATTGTTATTATTCCCTGTTTAGCCTTTTTACTAATAATGGGGTCGTTCAAACCAGCCGGTCTAGCGCTGTATAAGGTTGATAAAGTTGTTATCGATGCTGGACACGGCGGTAAGGATCCTGGTACCCATGGGCTTATCAGCCAGGAGAAAACGATCGCCTTAAAGATAGCAAAAGAGTTAGGCCGCATCATAGAAGAAAACCTAAAAGACGTTGAAGTTATTTACACTCGATCCAATGATAAATTTATTGAATTGGAAGACCGTGCTAGAATAGCTAACAAAAATGATGCAGATGTTTTTATTTCTATTCATTGTAATGCGGTTCCCGGAAATAAGGAGAAAATTTACGGGACAGAAACCTATGTGATGGGGGCCCATGTTGATGAAGGGAACTTTGAAGTAGCCAAACGCGAGAATTCAGTGATCCTGATGGAGGATAACTATGAAGAAAGGTATGAGGGATTTGATCCTGAATCACCGGAATCGTTGATTTTGTTTTCAATATTTCAGAATGCATATATTGAGAACAGTCTGGACCTTGCGGAGAAGGTGGAGGATCAATTCGAAAAACGTGTAGGACGAAATAGCAGGGGTGTCCGGCAAGCAGGTTTCTGGGTTTTATGGCGGACCTCGATGCCCAGCATATTGGTTGAAGTTGGGTATTTAAGCAATCCAAAAGAAGAAAAATATTTGAACGATGATCTGGGACAAGTATATTTGGCCTCTGGAATTTACAGGGCATTAAGGGACTACAAAACCGAAATAGAATCTAACAACTAAAACTTCGACGTGCATTTATCTAAAGAATTTAAAATAGGTTTACTCAGTGTAATTTCGATTACACTTTTATACATCGGATTTAATTTCCTGAAAGGGATCGATTTCCTTGCATCAACAAACAAATATTATACTGTTTACGAGAATATTGGTGGTTTGCAGGTATCAAATTCTGTGATCATCAAAGGATTTTCCGTTGGCCGGGTAAGTAATATTACTTATGATCAGAACAGGGGTAACAAAATTATAGTAGAATTGGATATTAACGGCAGTATCGTATTGGATGATTCAACCATTGCTGTGCTAGAAAGCGAAGGATTTCTTGGCGGGAAAGCCATTGAACTTAAAATGCCTGCAGTAATAAAAAATCCTCTGAAGGGGGGCGATACATTGAGATCTGAAATTGCCCTTGGTATATTTGAGTCCCTGACCGAACAAACAGGTCCGGTAGCGGATGATATTGGTGCATTGATCAGACAATTAAATATTGAGCTTGAAAATTTCCATGAAACGGAATTGCTGTTAAGAGAGACCATAGAACAAAATTAACTGCCAATCTGGACCAGACCTATCTGATGATCAAAGAGAACAGGGAGAATTTTAAGATCACCATGGAGAATTTGAATGGTCTTACGCTCAATTTGAAGGACGCATTCAAGTGAGTTAAAGCCACTGTTATTAGATGCGGATGTTTTCCTTGACTCATTGAATAACCTGGAATTATCTTCTACTCTTGAAAGTATATCCAACTCAATGGATAACCTGAACTTATTATTGAAAAATCTGAATGAAGGTGAAGGCTCAATGGGTAAGTTACTGCATGATGATTCATTATATCATTATCTTACAAAGACTGCTGCAGATCTTGACAGTCTGTTTATAGACCTGCGAGAGAATCCTAGCCGGTATGTCCAGGTGTCTGTATTCGGCAAGAAGGATAAAACGGAGAAGAAGAAGAAAAAAGAGGAACGACAAAACGCCAGGTCTGAAAAAGAATAGCATCCATTTTATAGATATCCTTTTGACTGGAGCAGAAATTTAGGATATATTTATCGGTATGAAAAAAAAGGAAATCAAAGCACTGGTCTCTTTATTGGATGATGACGACCATTCCATTGTAACCCAGATCGAAGAGAAGATCATATCGCTGGGGAATAAGATCATACCTCATCTTGAAAATGAATGGGAAAGTAGCTTTAATCCCACCGTACAGCGAAAATTAGAAGATCTCATCCATACCCTCCAGTTCGATCAATTAAAAATGAGACTAATTGAATGGAAGGAAAAAGGAGCCAGAGACTTGTTGAAAGGTATGTGGTTGGTAGCGACTTACCAGTATCCTGATATTGAATATAAAACCCTGAAAGCCGAGATAGAACAAATATATCAAGAGGCTTGGAGGGCATTTCGGGATGATATTCACCCTTATGATCAGGTTAAGATCCTTAATGGTATATTGTATTCGGATTATAAATTCAGGGCCAATACTAAAAACTTCCATAGCCCTTCAAACTCAATGATCAATGTGGTATTGGATACAAAAAGAGGAAATCCTATATCATTATGCGTGATTTACATGCTTATTGCGAATAAGCTAAAAATGCCTGTGTACGGGGTGAACCTTCCAAATTTGTTCGTTTGCACTTATAAAACCCAGGAATTACAGTTTTACATAAATGCCTTTAACCGGGGATTACTTTTTTCCAGATCTGACCTGGAAAATTATATTACTAATTTACATATTTCCCCTCTGGATATATTTTATGAACCTTGTTCCCATCTTGATATCATTAAACGGGTTCTGCGAAACCTGATCGTGTCTTATGAAAAACTGGGGGATCATTACAAAGTAGATGAGATTAAGATCCTGTTGAATGAGTTATCTATAGGAGAAGATGATGGGACGGGAGCGATCTGAAATATAATATTTAGATATTGTGTATTTAATATTGGGTGAAACCTCCATGTATCCCGCGATAGGAGTTTAGTGGATACTATAAATAACGATAAAATCATCCAATTTAAAATATTCCAGGATATAATCCCTGGTTCCCATTTCCAGTCTGATATGACCAACAATATTCCCTTCTGGTTTTAAATCAAATGGAGATAGCAGAAGGTTATTTTTAAATGAAACTTTTTGTTTGCCATATATTTTGAAAAGTACTTCTTTCGCAGCCCAGGCAGCACAAAGGCTGTTTGGGTTTCTGGGGATTTCATTTAATTCCTTATCATTCAGAAACCTTTTAGATACATGGAATAATGCTGGTTTTGCCTTCTCAATATCAACTCCGCAAGGTTCTTTTTTGTTTATCAATACTGCAGCATAGGGGAAAGAATGAGATATCGAGATATGCCAGGGAAGGCCAATTAAGTGAGGTTTCTTGTTATCATCTTTTACAGTTCCTTTAAATTTTATTTTAAGTGATTTACACACCTCAAATAGGGCGGCGCGGGCACTTAACCACTCCTTCTTTCTCTTTACATGGTGGATCCCTTTTAATTCTGCCCGTTCCTCCTTTGATAGACGCACATGGTGTTGCAGATAATCTTCATTTTCTTCAATTTTCCACATTCCCAATGTGATATCCTCGTTGATTTGTTTGAATTTTACAATTGGCATGTTAAAAATCCATTTGAAAACAATTTTTTACAAAATTATATTAATATTATAAGTTGACCTTATATTAAGTGCTGAAATATGACCACATTTCAAATAGAAAAATTTAAAACCCTTACAGGACACAATGGAGCCGTTTATCCCTGTTCTCTAGGAATAGATACGAACACTTTTTATACTTCAGGGAATGACGGGATGATCGTGGAGTGGAAGCTGGACGGGACAGAAAATGGAAAAATGATAGCCCGTGTCTCAAATTCGGTATATTCTTTAATTACAATTGAAGAATCAGCTCGTCTTATCGTAGGACATAATTATGAGGGTATTCATATCATTGATCTGGTAAAGAGGACAGAAACAGGCTCTTTAAAGTTGACAGATTCAGCCATTTTTGATATCAAGAAAAACGGCAATCATTTATTTATTGCTACGGGAAAAGGAGAAATCGTTGTGGTTGATTTGAGGTCAATGGATATTTTGAAAAGGATCAAAGTATCTTCAGCTAGTGTCAGATCCCTGGAAATTACTGATCAATTTTTAATCGCCGGATGTAGTGATAATAGCATCAGAGTGCTCGACCTCAAAGAGCTAAAAGAAAAGAAAGTCTGGGAGGCTCATAAAAACTCTGTCTTTACTTTGAAACTGAACCCTGAAGGCAAATACCTTTTTAGCGGAAGCCGGGATGCACACTTGAAAGTTTGGGATCTAGCAAGTGGATTTTCCTTAAAAGAATCAATAGTGGCTCATATGTTTACCATAAATTCTATTGAATTTAATGCCTCGGGATCTCATTTTATTACCGGAAGTATGGATAAGACCATTAAGTTATGGGATGCGCATCAATTAAAGCTTTTAAAAGTAGTTGATAAAGAACGATTTGAGGGCCATCTTTCTTCAGTTAATAAATTAGTTTGGTCAAACTATAAAAATAGAGTAATTTCATGCAGTGATGACAGGACAATATCCTTATGGGATATCAAGTTATATTAATAAAGGTGATTTGAAGATAAAATCTATCTTATGATTACTAATGTAAATCAGCATGACTTTTTTATCAAACCAGGCAGAAGAAACTCAGCATGTCAAGGAGTGGATTGTATGAATGTCTATAATATTTCTGCCTCTATAAAAAATAGACCTTTGATCCTTGAAAATAAAATATAATGAAATGAAAATAACTCCATTAGAAATCCGGCAAAAGACCTTTGAAAAGGTGTTCAGAGGATATGAAAAGGATGAGGTAAATGCATATCTACAGTCCTTATCTATGGAATGGGAACGAATGCTTGATGAAAACAAGGAACTACATCTCAGGATAGAGAACCTGGAAACTGAATCAAGTAAATTAAGAGAATTGGAAAGCAGCCTTTTCAAAACATTAAAAACAGCTGAAGATACGGGAGCTACCTTAATTGAACAAGCTAAAAAAGAAACGGATCTGCAGATAAAAGAATCGAGCCTAAAAGCTGAAACTATTTTAAATGATGCAAAAAACAAGGCCGTAAATCTGATTGAGCAAGCAGATACAAGGAAAAAGCAGGTTTTGGATGAAATGATCACCAAAGTAAAAACTCTGGAAAACCTCTTCAACCAGATGATTGATCTTAAGGAAAAAGTGGCTGATCAGGTAAAATCGTATAGCGGCGATCTTCTTGACAGGATAGAAAAACTTGAGAAGAAATCTGATCAAATTCAAATAAATGAAATCGTTTCAGAAGCAAAACAAATATACAATTCCACGAGTGTGGGAGTGACTCTGGATTTTCTTAATAACACACAGGGAGCAGAAGACCAAAAACCTTCCTCAGGAGAAAAGAAAAAGGAAATTGTGGAAGTTGAATTAACTACAGATACGGAAGAAAAGGAGGAAATGAATGGCGGAAAGAGAGAGATTGAAATGGAGGTGAAGGTAACAAAGGAGGAGCAGATCAAAGTAGAGGAGGAAATAATCCTTGAAGCCACTTTCTCAGATAAAGAAGACGAAACTCAAGATCAGGTTGAAAGCCTTCAGGAGGATACAGAGGACAAAAGATGAGGAACCGGGATAAAGAGAATACTGTTACGAATACGATTGAGGAGTCGGAGGAAGATCAATCGGAGATTGGTCTTGAAGAATCTGAAAAAGTAAAAAAACCTACATCCTCCTCATTTTTTGATGAAATAGATTAGCATGGAAGGAATGATCACATTGGAAGGGATGGAATTTTTTGCCCATCATGGCTTTTACCAGGAGGAACAAAAGATAGGGAACAAATTCGCGGTAGACATAACAATTGTTACAGATCTTTCAGGGGCTGCGGAACATGATGCCCTTGAAGAAACCATCAATTATGAATCCCTGTATAAAATCATTCGACATGTAATGAGTGAGCCTACTAAACTGCTGGAACATCTTGGTAAAAGGATTATCGATACTGTCTTTGAGGAGTTTCTGCAAGTGAGCTCTGTTGAAGTGAAAGTAAGTAAATATAATCCGCCTGTTGGAGGGATTTGTCAGCGCGCTTCTGTACTACTAAAAGAAGAAAGTCAAAAAGCTTAAATCAATATTTAATGCTAAATGATATGGGAATTGAATTCAGGGATTTAGCATTTTTTTAAAATTAGGGTAAATTCGTATAAGAAAATATCCAGAGATCATATTTTATGGAAATACTCATTGAATTCGGAAAATTGCTAATTCCAGCTTTACTGGTGTTATATGCCATGTATCTGACTGTTAAAAGTGTACTCGAAAAAGATATCGAAAGAAAGGAAGTAGATTTCAAGATCAAGAATTATGAAACTATTCTGCCGCTGAGGTTACAGGCATATGAGCGGATCGCTTTATTATTGGAAAGGATCTCCCCAAATAATATTATGTTACGATTAAACAACCCTGGTCTTTCTGCTAAAGAATTTCAGATCATTCTTGTGAAAGAGATCCGCGAAGAATTTAATCATAATCTTTCTCAGCAGATCTATATAGATGAAAATACCTGGGTTTTGGTACGTAAGGCAGTAGAAGACACCATTAACCTGATCAATCAATCAGCCATGAATTTAAAGGAAGAAGCAAAAGGTATGGACCTGACCAAAACTGTTTTTGCAGAAATAATGCAGAACGAAGTAGATTCAATCAAGCATGCCCTTAGTCAATTGAAGAAAGAGGTTAGTCAATTTTATTAATACGATGTCAGAAGATAAAAACAGATTTTTTATTCGAGCATTAGAAAATGCTAAAAGAATGTTTTCAAGTAAAGAAAAAGTACTTGAGACATTGGATACTGCATTTCAGAAATCTATTGATCTTGAAAATGATAAGGATGAAGTTTCAAGCCTAACTAAAAAAGTCAAATTGTTTATTTTGATGATCCGGTCTTATGTGAAAGGAGATTATCGCGAGGTTCCCTTTAAAAGCATATTGTTGATCTTTGCCGGATTGATCTATTTTATAAATCCATTTGATCTAATAGGGGACTTCATACCGGGGATCGGTTATATTGATGATATTTCCCTTATTCTTTGGATCATGAAAAGTGTGGAAGATGATGTGTTGAGATTTAAGGATAACTATATGGATATGCAGCGTTCATGATTTTTTAATCTACATTGGGCTTGATTGATTCTGCACCCGGGATCCTGATATATTTTTTGTTTATTCTATACATTCGATATGAAAAGCATTTTAGCCTTCTTTTTATCAGTTTTCACTATTGGGGTTTTATACGGCCAGGCTATGAAAGTGCAGACAAACCAGGTCATAGAATGGGAATTTCATTCAAATTTTAAATCATTAAATTGAATTTAAAGATGAAGTATTTACTTGTTTTTTTAACCGTTCTATTTTCAATTCAATCCCAGGCAGGAATTTATAATATTACGGATTTCGGAGCTGTCCCAGGTGAATTGTCCACGCAACAGATCCAGAAGACAATAGATGCTTGTGCGGAAAATGGAGGAGGGATGGTCCTTGTCCCAGCCGGGACTTATATTACGGGTACTATACAGTTAAAAAGTCATGTAAATTTACATCTGGAGCAAGGGGCCGTATTGAAAGGCAGTTTAAACCTAAGTGACTATCTGACAAGCTTTGTTACACATGGTATGGTTTTTTGCGAAAATGCAACTCAGGTATCGATCACCGGCCAGGGTATAATTGATGCACAGGGTACACATTTCTATGATACGACACAAAATCATACATATCCTGAATTCGATAAGCAGATGGTCCGGCAAAAGGATGACTATATGCCGGAAGGGGAATTTTATACTGATGGCCCTATCAAGCGGAAAGTTAGTCCGGGGATGACGATCACCTTTTATCATTGTTCTGCAGTCGTCCTTGAGGATATAACGATTAAAGATACCCCCTTATGGGCAGTGCGGTTTGCCTATTGCGATGATGTGCTCGTCTCTGCTATCTCCATATATAATAACCTGATGATCCCGAATAGTGATGGGGTCCATTGTACTGCTTCCCGGAATATTCGAATGTCAGACTGTGATATCAGGGCCGGGGATGATGCCTTTATCGTAACAGGCTTTACCAAAGATGAACAAACACCAGGATATAATTCGGAGGAACAATCGAAATACAAATATGGAAATCTGACCGAATTTGCAGAGAATGTGACCGTGACAAATTGTACTTTTCAATCACGTTCAGCTGGTATTCGTATAGGATATGGACAGCATCCTATTCGAAATTGCGTTTTTAATAATATCGTGATCTACGGTTCAAATCGGGGTATCGGAGTATTTGCCCATGATGCTGCGATTATAGAAGACCTTGTTTTTTCGAATTTCGTTATAAAAACCCGTTTGCATAATGGGCAATGGTGGGGAAATGGAGAACCTATTCATTTGTCAGCGATTACCAGGTTTGAGAATGAGCCTACTGGAATGATTAAAAACGTCCAGTTCAATAATATCACCGCTACTTCAGAGCATGGCATTATCGTATACGGAGATGAACCCGGCACAATTAAATCCATTCATTTCAATAATATTGATTTAGAAATTGTCAAGGGAAAAGAAACAATGGATTATGGTGGAAACTTTGATTTGAGACCAGCCGCTGAAATAAAAAAGCAACTATTCATGCATGATATACCCGGATTATACGCTTTGAATGTGGATGGCCTGGATATTGCCGATTTCAAACTGGAATGGAGCAATGACCTGCCGGCTTTTTTTACGGACGGGATAAAATGCAATTCTGTAAGTGGCCTTTCGATCAGAAATTTCATCGGAACTGCAAATCCGAATTCAGATAAAGGATTAAAAGAACGATTAATAAATACAACACTGTATAAATAAAAAATTTGTTATTTAAAGTATTTACTTTAAAATCCCGAATAAAATTCTCAACACATGATAAATCTCATGATTCCAGTGTTAATTAGGCTATACTTTTGCAGCATGTTTAGAATATAACTTTTTTGATATGACAAACCGTTTAGATCCAGCAATGTTTAAAAGAACATTTAGTTACGAGGAATATCTCGAATTTATAGAGGAATTGGTAAGTAAAGGATTGACTTCCGGACCTGATCAGTCTGAAAAAAATACCCATCTCACAAAACTGAATTTTCAGAGACTGAAAAGGGTATTCCGGACTTTACAATTGACTGATAAGATCATAGAAATAACTAAAAATGTGCAATCTGAAATGCTTTGGGTCATCATTATAGAATCATGGTGCGGAGATGGATCTCAGAACTTACCTTTTATGGAAGCCATAAGCCGACTGACCGATAAGATCAGATTTCAAATTATACTAAGGGATGAAAATCCTGAGATCATGGACCAATTCCTGACGAACGGCACGCGTTCCATACCTAAATTGATCTGTTTTGATCCAAATACATATGAAGTAGCCGGAACATGGGGGCCAAGACCGGCCGGCGCCATAGATCTCGTAAAAACATTGATTAAAGATCCGGAGGTAACTAAAGAAATGAGAGGTGAAGCAGTGCAAAGATGGTATCTGGAAAATAAGGGTGAGCAACTGCAATCTGAGATGTATTCTTTGATTGAAGAATGGGATGCTGAACTGATGGGACGAAAGCTCACAGAGGTGGACTGATTGAAATAACTCTTAATTCACCATACTTTGACAACAGGGAAGAAAGCCTTAATAATCGGAGCTACCGGACTAATCGGGAATGAGTTGGTAAAACTGGTTGCGCAATCAGATTATTATCAACAGATTTATCTTCTGGTTAGACGAAAGACTGGATTTAAGTATGAAAAAGTAACTGAAATCCTGGCCGACTTTGATAAATTGGAGGAGTCGCTTAAATCACTACAGGCTACAGATGTCTACAACTGCCTGGGTACAACAATGAAAAAAGCCGGCTCGAAGGAGGAATTTTACAAAGTGGATTTCAGCTATCCCATGGAAATTGCAAAGATTATGAAGACAAAGGGTAGTAGAACATTTTTGAATGTTTCAGCCCTGGGGGCAAATAAAAGCTCAATAATCTTTTATAACAGGGTAAAAGGTGAACTTGAGACGGCTTTAAACGAGATCGGCTTTGAAACGCTGGTAATTTTCAGGCCTTCCTTGCTTCTTGGTGATCGGAATGAAAAGAGAGCAGGTGAGGATATCGCAAAAAAAACCTATAAAGTACTTGATAAGATCTTTATTGGACCATTAAAGAAATATTCTGGAATAGAAGGACGGACGGTAGCTCAGGCAATGTTTGAAATGGCCAAAAGAAAACCTGATGGTCTGACTATCCTGGAATCTGATAAAATCAAGGAAGTCTAGCAAGCTTTCTATCTATGATTTTGAATACAACGAGACACAGTACCAGGTAGGCAAGCCATAAAAAGATAATGATTGGATTTGCATATCCAGGGAACCAGTTATAGAATTTATCCCAGCCATATACTGCTGGATCGGGCATTGTGCCTAAAATTTTTAACAATGGTATGCCGGTTATAAAAGCGGCTTTAAACATAAATCCACCTGTATTCTCCAGTTTAACTAAGATCCAGGTCATAATAAACGGGAATCCCAGGAAAGCGATACGTGTCATATCCCCGCCAGCGGAATGACTTAAAAACAAATAGGTAAGGGAAAGAAAAATAATATACCTGTTCCCCAGAAGCATAGTCCTGGTTTTAATCCCCACCCAGATGGCGAGCATAAGTAGCGGACCATATGCAGTAAATACCGCCACTATCCATCGTATGAATCGGAAGGGATTTACCATGGTTTCTTTAATATGAAATAAAATAACAATGATTGAATTTTTACCCGGATCTGAAGGGGGAAAATAGTATGCAACAATAGCTTTTGCAGCAAAACTCATGATAAGAGATAAGCCTATGATTATCGAATTTTTATATTTCGATTTTCCACGATAATCTTCAAATAACGAAACAAGTAGTGCGACAATTAGCAGAGCAGGAAAGGACTCTTTCTGAATGGTAGCTAATGGGCCAAGCAATATCAGCCAGATATATTGTCTTTTTAGAATTATGATCAATAATACGGCTTGAAAGAAATACAGGGGAACATCTACTGAGATTGGATCAAAAATATTATGACGTATTATTCCTACCCAATGGATTAGCAACCAGAAGAATCCTGTCATGATGTGTCCCGAAGAGATATTAAGCTGCTTCCAAAGTATATAAATAGACAGGATAGATAATATAGTAAAAATCAAATTGAGGCCACTGAAGTTTTTGATGGGATCGTCAAATGGCAACAAAGAAGATATATATGGAACCAGTATCCTGGTATTAAAAGGAAAGATAACATCATAACCCTCGGTGCCTTGTGCAAAGAAGTTATAGATTTTTATATACTTGCTTCCGTCGAATAGTGTGGAAAACGAATACGTGAGATGTGGTTGAATTGTTAAATAAAGGAAAAATAACCCGATGCTTATGATCAATACAATGAATAATAACCAATGTTGTTTTAATTTTTCAATCATTTAAATTAAAATTGTCTTTGCAGTCTTTAAATTTATAGAACTCTTAAAAATAGTAAGTTGATCGCCGTAATTCAAAAAGTTACTCAATCTTCTGTAGCAATTGATGGAATAATCAAATCGTCCATTGGTAACGGATTGCTTATTCTACTCGGCATAGAAGATGCAGACGGTGAGGAGGACATCCAATGGTTGTGCAGGAAAATAGCGAACCTCAGGATTTTCAATGATGCGGGGGGAATTATGAATGAATCTGTCCTGGATCATAAAGGGGAAGTATTGGTTATCAGCCAGTTTACACTTCATGCATCAACCAGGAAAGGGAACAGACCATCTTATATAAAAGCAGCCAAACCAGATGTAGCCATTCCATTATATAACAGGTTCGTTGATGTAATGGAAACTGAACTCGGGGAAAAAGTCGGAACTGGCGAATTTGGAGCATATATGGAAGTGGAACTGGTCAATGACGGTCCGGTTACCATAATTATTGACACAAAAGACAAAAAATAGAATGACCATAAAAGAAGCCCAACAAACTGTAGATCGATGGATCAATACCACTGGGATCCGGTATTTTAATGAATTGACCAATATGGCCATTCTTAGTGAAGAGGTTGGTGAGGTAGCCCGTATTATTGCCAGACGGTATGGGGAACAAAGTCCAAAAAAAACAGATGAGGATAAGGACCTGGGTGATGAACTGGCGGATGTCATGTTCGTGGTGATATGTCTGGCCAATCAGACAGGAGTTGATCTGACAATTGCCTTGCAAAAGAATATCGAGAAAAAGACCAACCGTGATACAGACAGGCACAGGAACAATGAAAAGTTAAAATGATCCGGTATGTTTCATGGGCTGACCTTTTATACCGCATGTAAGTGTTGAGTATGTCGGACAGGGTGAATTCGATGTTTTAAAACCTTCATATCATCCCTGAATACAATTAATGAAAGGTATACGGGCACTCATTAAACCCGGATATGAAATCAACTAAATATGGATAGCCTACTTAGAATTAATTCAAAAGAAGAATTTTCCTCCCTTGAAAAAGAATTCACAAGCGTATTGAGCCGCGCTTTTTATAATGACCCATTCTATATCTGGATCATGCCAAATGATAAAAAAAGAATGGAGCATTTAGAATGGTGGATGAGAATTTTTCTCAAATATACATTGATACACGGGGACATACATTATACGGAAGATCACAACGCCGTTGCCATGTGGTTAGGTCCGGATAAACCCATAGTAAATGATTTTAAGATCTTTTCAATGGGCCTGGTCTTATACCCATTTAAGATAGGTTTTAATAATTTTATGAGGGCATTGGATATTAGCGGACAATGGGGCAAGGAGCACAAAAAAATGAATAAAAGGCATTATTACCTCATGCTAATCGCAGTGGAACCTGAATTTCAAGGAAAAGGGATTGGTAGCCGGTTGATGCAGGTTGGTTTGAAAAGAGCGGATGATGAAGGGTTAGAATGTTTTTTAGAAACCGTTACACCTGAAGATGTTCAGTTTTACAAAAAACATGACTTTGATATAATCCTGAATAAAGGCTTTGGTGAAAACGATCAGTATTGGTTAATGACAAGAGATCCTTCTGTGAAAAACAAATAGTCTTCGATTGTATAGTTATTTAGTGTGAATAATATATTCTAATTCACTCTGTTAATTGAATAGGAATTTTACAGATATTATTTATTCAAAGCTGCCAGGTTTATTACCTCAAACCTGGCCTTAATCTGATGAAATAATCTTACTCTTTTAAATGATCAGGCAGTATTGGTGTGGCCCCTTTCTGGGTACAAACAAAAGCTGAAATATCCACAGCTGATCGATGAATTTCTTTTAAAGGTTTATTCTTCAGCAAACCCGCCACTAATCCGGCTGTAAAAGAATCACCTGCTCCAACCGTATCAGCTACGCTTACATGTGGGGTATCCAGATATGAATCTTCTTCCTGGCTTATTAGCCAGCTTCCCCGTGCACCTTTGGTCAGTGCCAGTATCTTCAACTGATGGTTATTAAGTATCTGATGCATGATTTCAAATTCATCCCCGGATATGCCAAAGATATCAGCAAATACCAGTATTTCTTCATCATTAATCTTTAAGACATTGGCTTTCTGTAAAGAGTTCCTGATGATGATTTCATTATAAAACCGTTGGCGCATATTGATATCAAAAACTTTTAGTGCTGTATCAGGTACTGTTTTTAATGTTTCCTGTATTGAGTAGTATGAAGTTTCTGACCTTTGTGCCAGCGTGCCAAAGCAAATGGCATCTGCCCGACATGCAAATTCAATCGCTGATTCCGAAGGAGTTATAAAATCCCAGGCAACATCTTCGTGAATAACATAATTTGGAATTCCATTTTTATCTAATTTTACACTTACCGTTCCTGTTGGCTTATCGATGGTGTCAATGAAGCTTATAATTCCTGCTTCTTTGATATTTTGAATGATCTCTTGACCAAGTTCATCGTCCCCCACACTTGAAATAACTGACGAATCCAGGCCAAGTTGGCGGGCATGATAAGCGAAATTGGTAGGAGCGCCCCCCAACTGTTTGCCTTCTGGAAGCAGATCCCATAAAATCTCACCAATTCCAATTACTTTTTTAGAACCATTCATAATCATATAATTTATTTATTCGATAAGCTAATTTCTCCATCAAACATCTCTGGTACACTTTCATATTTATCCAGGGTTAGACAGAAATCAATATCCTTTTGCAGGTCCAGTTTTTGTAGTCTAAGAATATGTGATGAACCTTGTAAAAATAATGAAAAATTACCTTCTGACTGTAAGTATAATTTATGTGCCAGTAAAGCGGGATCACCGGAAGAGGTAAAAGTTGGCAGTAGTTTATCTGTCAATGATCCTGCAAACAATGTATCCTCCAGGTTAACCTCTTTTTCCCAGCCAGCGCATACAATTACAACATCTTTGTTAAGTCTCAACAACCTCTCAGTGACAGCTTCCAGGTTCACAAATGCTCCAAATAGAATTTTATCATATCCTTTAATAGCATATATAGTACTTGTGCCGTTTGTAGTTGTAAATACAATCTTTTTTCCACTGTAGCAGGGATTCATATAATCAAAAGGTGAATTCCCCAGCTTGAATCCTTCTACAATTTTTCCTCCCCTTTCTGCGGCCCCAATATATCCTTTTTGTTGAAAATCTCTGCATAGATCCACCGAATCGACAGGTAGAATGGATTTAACACCATATTCCAGTGCTGTTACCATAGTTGTTGTGGCCCGCAGGATGTCCACCACCACAGCTACTTTGCCTCTAAAATCCTGGAGTCTGGCTAAATCCGGACTAAGACATACGGATATTGAAGGCATAATTGTTATAGTTAAATTCTATATTTAAATTTCTTCTGGGATTATTTTTTAAGAATGGGGAATTTGACAACCCTGGCTTTTAATTTCCGGTTGCGGATCTCAATAAAAACATTAGTTCCTGGATTTATATAGCCCACTTTTATATAACCCATTCCGATACCAATACCCATGGATGGTGACATAGTCCCTGAGGTGACACTCCCTATAGGATCATCATCTGTGCTGTAGATCTCATATCCATGCCTGGGAATCCCTCTATCTATCATCTCAAGTCCAACCAGTTTGCGCGATACTCCTTCTTCTTTTTGTTTCTTAATACTTTCATCATTGATAAAGTTTTTGGTAAACTTCGTTATCCAGCCTAGTCCAGCTTCAATGGGAGAGGTTGTTTCATCAATGTCATTTCCATAAAGGCAATATCCCATCTCTAATCTTAATGTGTCTCTTGCCCCCAGCCCTATAGGCTTTATATCAGCATCCGACCCTGCATCTATAATTGATTTCCAGATCTCTTCCGCGTATTCATTATACACATAAATTTCAAATCCTCCCGCTCCGGTATATCCTGTCGCTGAAATAATTGCTCCATCGGTGATGTTTGCTATATTTCCCTTCTTAAAGGTATAGTATTTCATTTCAGAGAGATCAACTTCGGTTAATTTCTGGATTACTTTTTCAGCCTCAGGCCCCTGGATAGCGAAAAGTGAAATTTCATCACTGATGTTTTTTGTTATGGCTCCAAAAGTATTATGCTTATTAATCCAGTTCCAGTCTTTTTCAATGTTGGATGCATTTACAACCAGCATAAATTTTTCATTATTAAACTTATATACGAGTAGATCGTCTACAATCCCGCCTTTGTCATTTGGAAGGTAAGTATATTGTACCTGGCCATTGACAAGCTTTGATGCATCATTGCTGGTTACATATTGGATCAGGTCCAGGGCCCCCGGTCCTTCCACCATGAATTCTCCCATATGCGATACATCAAAAATCCCAACGCCCTCTCTAACCGTTTTGTGTTCTTCGATATCTGATGAATATCTCACAGGCATCATATATCCTGCAAAAGGCATCATTTTAGCCCCTGATTGTACATGAATATCATTAATTGCTAGTTTTTTTTGCTCCATTTGTTATCTGTTTATGTTGATAAACAAATGTAAAAAATAATAGCAATTCAGAAGTTTATAAAAGAAAAAACTATGGAGGAAATGACTAAATAAATTCAGTGTTTGATTTATTTTTATAGATTTGTCAAAATTTTAGAGATTATAATCTATCCAGTCTGTGATGCAGGAACTAAACGAATTTCTTACAAACATTGATAATAACATAGGTGGAGCACAGTGGTTTGCCTTTTTACTGATTGGCACTGGGCTATTCTTTACACTTTATCTCCGCTTTCCACAAATACGCTTCTTTAAACATGCGCTCAAAATTGTCATGGGCAAATATGACAAGAAAGGAGACGAGGGGGATACAACTCATTTCCAGGCTCTTGCCACTGCTTTATCAGGAACGGTTGGAACAGGTAACATTGCCGGGGTTGCCTACGCCATTTTCCTTGGTGGGCCAGCTGCTTTATTCTGGATGCTGGTAACAGCCATGTTCGGTATGACCACCAAATTTGTAGAGGTTACACTTTCACACAAGTACCGCGTAAAAACTGCGGACGGAACTATGGCTGGAGGACCTATGTATTACATGAGCAGGCGACTGACCCAATATCGATTATTCAATAAATTTAAACTGGGGAAGTTTGCCCAGGTTATGGCAGTGATATTTGCTCTTTCGACCATTCTTTCATCATTCGGGACAGGTAGTCTGCCTCAAATCAATAGTATAGCCGGATCTATTTTTACCACCTTTTCGATCAAGCATTGGATTACGGGACTGGTATTGGCTATAATATTAGGTCTTGTAATTATTGGAGGAATTAAAAGAATTGCGAAGGTCACCTCCCGCCTTGTCCCGACGATGGCCATATTGTATTTCCTGGGTGCCATAATGGTGATTGTATATAATTATGAAAATATAGTTCCTTCATTCTTGTCCATTTTTGAAGACCTTTTTACCGGCACAGCTGCTGTTGGTGGATTCCTGGGGGCCAATTTTGCCTATGCTTTTAACAGGGGAGTGAACAGGGGTTTGTTTTCCAATGAAGCCGGGCAGGGTTCCGCACCAATTGCCCATGCTTCAGCGAAAGCTCATGAACCTGTATCTGAGGGTATGGTGGCCATACTCGAACCATTTATTGATACGATCATTATATGTACCATCACAGGTCTTGTAATCCTTTCTTCTGGCGCATGGACCCAGAAATATGATAACCAATTCCAGGTATCTGACCTGCAGGTTATGGCAGCTAAATATGATGAGGATAACAAAACGGATAAGGAAAAAATGTTTAAACATATAGCCGGTCAGGAGTCCCTTGATTTATTTACTGGTGAGTTAGAGGTTGTAGATGGCCAGATAAAGAATGATATAACCATTATTCATGCCCGTTCATTTGCAGAGAATGTAAAAGTAATGAAGGGTAAAGAACCATTTAATGGGGAAGTTGAGGTTACCGATGGAAATATTGACGACCAGCTGGGCACCATAACTTTAAAAGGTGCCTCTTTGATCCACAGTGCGCCTCTGACAACAGAAGCGTTCGCCAACAGTTTTCTGGGCACCTATGGCAGATATATCGTATCCATTGGAATCTTGCTGTTTGCCTTTTCTACTGCCATTTCATGGTCGTATTATGGCGACCGTGCCATTACTTTTTTGTTTGGATCTAAATATGTGATTTACTATCACATCGTGTATGTTATTGGTTTCTTTGTTGCCTCGTTTACTGATACCACCATAATCTGGACTTTTTCAGGGATCACGATTGCCTTAATGACCATCCCCAACCTTTTTGGGATCCTGCTTCTGCACAGGGAAATGAAAGATACGGTCAAAAAATACTGGCAGGATTTTAATGAGGAGGAGGCTGATAAAAACTAAAATGCAGCATATGAATAAAATAAAGTATATCATATTAATTTTTGTATTAAGTGGCTGTGTGCAGCATTCCCAGGAGAATATGAAAGGGAATATTGATTGGAAACATTATCAGGGAGGACCTGGCAGGAACCAATATTCAGCCTTAGACCAGATCAATCTTGATAATGTGGATCAATTGGAATTGGCATGGACCTACAAGACGAATGATGCTGATACCAGTCGTAATACTCAGATCCAATGTAATCCCCTGGTAATTGAAGGTGTATTATATGGGACTACTCCCGTATTAAGTTGTTTTGCTCTTGATGCTGCATCTGGAAAGGAAATATGGACATTTGTGCCCCCTACGGATGAAAGGTTCAATTATTCTATGGGAGTGAACCGGGGATTAACTTTCTGGGAGGGAGAAGATGAAAAGAGGTTGTTTTATATAGCCGGAAATTTTCTATATTGCCTTGATCCGGAAAAAGGTGAACTGATTCAGTCTTTTGGTGATAAGGGGATTGTTAACATTAAAATAGGATTGGGGCCAGATGCCCTGAAACATTATGTTACCGGAACTACGCCCGGTGCGATTTACAAAGATAAGATCATTGTCGGCTGCCGTTTATCTGAAGACCGGATAGCTGCACCAGGCTATATTAGGGCATATAATGTTAAAACAGGAGAACAAGAGTGGATATTTCATACCATACCAAAGCCAGATGAATATGGGTATTGGACATGGCCTGAGGATGCCCATGAAAGAATAGGCGGTGCCAACAACTGGGCAGGGATGAGTGTGGATCTGGAAAACGGCATGGTATTTATCCCCACAGGCTCTGCATCATTTGATTTTTACGGGGGAAACAGGCAAGGATCGAACTTGTTTGCCAATTCCGTCCTGGCTTTAAATGCAGAGACTGGTGAACGCATATGGCATTTTCAGACTGTTCACCACGACTTGTGGGATCGCGATATCCCTGCGCCACCAAACCTGGTGACTGTTGATCATCATGGTGAAGAAACCCAGGCTTTAGCTCAAATTACCAAATCAGGATATGTATTTCTATTTAACAGGATCACTGGGGAGCCATTATATCCTATTGAGGAAATTCCTGTGCCTGGAACCGATCTTAGAGGCGAAGCCACCTGGCCAAGCCAACCAGTACCCCAAAAACCTAAGCCATTTGCCAGACAGGAGATTACTGAAGATGATTTCTCTGATTTCAATCCGGAGGTAAAACGCCAGGCTTTAGAGACATTTGCACACATCAACCATGACCATATGTTCAGCGCCCCAAGTGTTGAAGGGACACTGATCTTTCCCGGATTTGATGGAGGTGGAGAATGGGGTGGTGCTGCAGTCGATCTCGAATCACAGATCATGTACATCAATTCCAATGAAATGCCCTGGATCCATACTATGGTAGACCTGGCGCCCCAGCAGGAAGGCATGCTTGCCTCTGCAGGGAAGCTAATATATGACCTCCACTGTGCCATCTGTCATAAACCTGATATGAAGGGAGACGGTATCACCTATCCTTCGATAATTGAGCGCAGGAAGACCTATACACGACAAGGACTCAAGGATTATATATCTGTAGGTCGTGGAGTCATGCCGGCCTTTGACCATTTATCCGATCCACAAAAAGAAGAACTTGTAACTTATGTGATGAATCCAGAAGCAAATACTATGGATCTTTCTAACCTGGAAGCCATCAGTGAGGAGTTGCAGGAAATACCCTATAGTCACACAGGATACAACCGATGGGTAGATGATCATGGCAATCCTGTGATCAAACCTCCATGGGGAAACCTAACGGCTATTGACCTTAATAGTGGAGAGCATATCTGGCAGGTTCCTTTAGGCGAGCTGGATTATTTAACCGAACAGGGGATCCCCCCAACCGGAACGGAGAACTATGGCGGCCCGGTTGTGACTAAAGGAGGATTGATCTTCATAGGTGCTTCTAAAGATGAGAAGTTCCGGGTCTTTAATAAGTTTACAGGAGAAGTCCTCTGGGAAACCAAATTACCTTATGGGGGATATGCCACACCAGCGGTATATTCTGCAAATGGGAAGCAATATGTGGTTATTGCTTGTGGGGGTGGTAAGATGGGAACACCAAGCGGTGATATGTATGTAGCTTTTTCCCTACCTTAATCGCCTTCAGTATCAGATTATATCCCTAACAATGCTTTAATAAACGTAAAAATTGTAGAAATAAGTGCTTATGTAATTTCGAGATTATTTCTATAATATTAATGACTCTAGAAAACATTCTGAATACAAACCGAGTTGAAAATTCAAGTATTATTTTATAATTGAGGAAATTTTACCATTCCACCTGGCTATGGGAATAATTTAAACGGATAAAATAAAATACAAGGACTAAATAATCCTGGTGAGTTAAAAATTTTCAATCCATCCTAAATTTAATGGTCATCTGTGCAACTTTTATTATATTGAAGTTATCTATTAATTCAGGTTCTTTGAAAACAATATTTATAAATCATGTTCAGAAACACAGCATTTTTTTATTTTCTGCTTTTTTTTCATATAGGTTGCCAATCAATTCAGGAAAAAACAATTGAACATTCGCATTTTCAACTCTTTGCGGACATTAATCCTGTTTCACAAACAATCCTTATTGAAGGTACCTTAGATCTATTTATAAGAGATTCCGTCAGTTCAGAGCTGTCTTTCAGGATCCATCGACAATTGAACATCGATTATTTTAGTGTTGCCAATATTGATACATTTGAAGTGGACACATCAGGAGCCACATTTTCACCCTTTTCCAGAGAATTAAAATTCAGATTACTTCAACCGGTAAAGGCCGGGGAAATTATCCCTGTAAAATTTAAATACCAGGGCAAAATAACGGAATGGCCCAAGTGGGGTGCAAATATTATTGACCCTGAATGGGTTGAATTAGGCCTGTATTTTCCATGGTTCCCGAATGGGTCAGGAAGTTTGCCAGCTTCTTACGATTTGAAAATAGACTGCCCAGAAGAATATCAAGTATTCAGCATAGGTAAAATCAATAAGTTGGATAATGCATGGCAGATAATTCAGAATGAACCAATAAATGATGTCGTCATATTTATTTCGAAAGATATGAAGACAGTTAAAAACACATTAAGCGACCTGCAACTCACACTTTGTCATCATAATTTATCTGATACAATTCTGAAATCATTTTCAAATGATATAGATATCGCTTATAGACACTTTTCCAATTGGTTTGGATCATTGGAAAATCCGAATTTAACCATTGTCGAATCTAAACGAGAGGTTGGAGGAGGATATGCACGAACAGGTATGATTGTTTTACCCAGTTTTAAAAATATGGATTACTTCTCTAACAGAATTATGTATAATACATATATCGGACATGAAATGGCACACTTATGGTGGAATAAGGCAGCTGCAGATTCCTGGGAAGATTGGTTGAATGAGTCTTTTGCGGAATATAGTTCATTACTAATTGTCAGGGAAGTATTTGGGTCCCAAGAGTTCGAAAAACAATTACTTAGTAGACAGGAAAATATCAAAGATCTTAAACCAATTTGGGGAATTAGCAGAACAGACTCGCAGGCATATTATGTTCTTTATCACAAAGGGGCAATATTGTTACATGAACTCGAAACAAAAATAGGAGAGCAAGAATTTCAAAGATTAGTTCAATTATACCATCAGAACAATATAAAAACTACTAAAGAATTTTTATCTCTACTTGGTAAGCAGGAAGGTGAAACAATTAGTTCATGGTTTGAAGAAATGTTAAAAACAATGTAGGAATTATCCTCAATGCTGAATCAAAGCTCTTGGATTTTCATATTAATCAAGGGTAAAAAAGAAGAATTTAGGTAAATTCGTTTTTCCTCAATTCAGGATCAATGATTTTAGAAAACACGTTTCCTTTAGCTGAAAGAGTACGTCCAGCTACCCTGGATGATCTCCTAGGACAAGAACACCTTACAGGGAAGGAAGGTGTTTTAAGAAAAGCCATAGAGGCTGGTAATGTGCCATCTATGATATTGTGGGGGCCACCCGGGGTTGGTAAAACCACTATTGCCAACATTATAGCCAATCAGGTAAAGAGACCTTTTAAAACCATCAGTGCAGTTAGTGCCGGGGTTAAGGATGTTAGAGAAATCATTAGCCAGGCCAGATCACGATCGAAGGTGATCCTCTTCATAGATGAAATACACCGCTTTAATAAGGCTCAGCAGGATGCCCTGCTGGGAGCTGTTGAAAAAGGTATAATTACACTTATTGGAGCCACTACCGAAAATCCTTCATTTGAAGTGAATTCAGCTTTGCTTTCCCGCTGTCAGGTTTATGTTCTTAAACCACTTTCTGAGGCCGGGCTTTTAAGCATATTGGATAAAGCGATAAAAAATGATCCGGATTACAAAAAGCGAAAGGTTGTTATAAAGGAGAAGGAAGCCCTTCTTAAGTTGTCAGGTGGTGATGCAAGGAGATTGTTAAATATATTTGAACTTGTTGCAGATTCTATCAAAACTGAAAAGTTAAACATCACTGATAAGCTGGTAATGGATCTTGCCCAGCAGAAGGTTGCACTTTACGATAAAACTGGAGAGCAGCATTACGATATCATTTCCGCTTTTATTAAATCGATTCGTGGGAGTGACCCGAACGCAGCGGTCTACTGGTTGGCACGGATGGTTGAAGGGGGAGAGGATGTTAAATTCATTGCCAGGCGGATGGTAATACTGGCTTCTGAAGACATCGGGAATGCAAATCCAACTGCCCTCGTTATTGCTACGAACTGCTTCCAGGCTGTGAATATAATCGGTTATCCTGAAGCAAGAATTATACTTTCTCAATGCGCCACGTATTTAGCCTCATCTCCCAAAAGCAATTCAGCGTATGTTGCTATAAAGGATGCCCAGAGTATTGTTCAGGACAAGGGTGACCTATCCGTTCCTTTACATATCCGGAATGCACCTACCAAATTCATGAAAAACAAGGTTACGGAAAAGGGATATGAATATTCACATCAATACGAACAGAATTTTTCCAACCAGGAATATTTGCCTGAGGAAATAAGCGGGATGAAATTTTACGATCCGGGTAATAATCCAAGGGAAGAAGAACTTCGGAAAAGACTTAAGGCACTGTGGGGGGACAAATATGGGTACTAGAAGATAAAGATTTGGCAAACTGGAGAATGTCTGTGATTGAGTAAGTAATTTTTAGAATATATGGTGAAATCTGTGCCATAGGGAGTGTATAGCTTAGTTATATAGTCCAGATTTTTATATTTGAAACTTTAAAAGCAATTAAAGGCCAAAGACTATAATTCATGCTAGGTAAATTTTCATACGATTGAGCTTGAAATATCCTCAACTCTGCAATTTTTTTTTCATTTCTTCCTCATGAATGTGAAACTTTATCCCATCAAGATTGAATCTGTTATCATGATTTGGATTAACAACATTCAGCAACAACCAAAGATGATAATTGGATTGATAATATCAGTTTTGTTCCTGGAAATTAAGTTATTTGACGATATAGACAAAATGTGATTAAGGGGAATACTCTGGTTGTTATTGGAAGAAGGAGATATTGAATGACTGATTTTGTATGAAGTAGGTAATACTTGAATTGAAAATGTTTTAACAGCAAGATCCGGAGCTGATAAATGCAAACCATGAAATAGTAATTGAGAAACAAAATGATGAACTTTAGAATATGAAAACAAGAGGATATAATCGATTTGTATTTACCACGGAAGTTGGCTTACCATATTAAAATCTTTCTAGCTAGTGTAATCATAGTAGTAATCTGGAAGTCTCTTGTAAGAGAATCGTTCTTTGATCAGGGGGGAGTCGTAATGTTTGTGTTGCTCATTATTCAGTTCGAGCTATTCATCTGGCTGGGTCAAAAGTTTTTCTCTAACATTACTTATACAACAGTTAAGGAATATACAAAAAGAGCCCTGGTCAGATTAGCGTTGTTTTTCCTGGTGGCATTTGTTATATCATGTATTATTTTCATTAGCGTCGTGTCCCTATCCTTATTGTTCAGTGGTTTAAATCCAGTAACACATTTACCAAATCTATTAAAAACAGAGTATCAAGGATTTTTGATTGGAGCCGGAATGGGATATTTATTCGGTTCAATGATTTTCTTTTATGTTCAATGGGTAGAGGCATTAAATAATATGCAGCGTTTAAAAGAGGAGAAACTAATTTTTCAATATGAGACATTAAAAAACCAGGTTAATCCGCATTTTTTATTTAACAGTTTGAATACCCTTTCCTCCCTGGTTTCAAAAGATGTAAAACTTTCGGAGATATACATTCAGAAATTATCTACTATTTATCGGTACATTCTGGAGAATAAGGATCTGGATCATATTAACTTAAAAAATGAACTGGATTTTGTCATCGACTACTTTTATCTTCAGAAAGTCAGGGACGACGGTAAGATTGATTTGAAAGTAAATATAAAGGATCCTGAAAATTATGAAATATTGCCCATTTCACTGCAACTACTTGTGGAGAATGCTTTTAAACATAATGCAGCTACCAGGGAGAATCCCTTAAAGATTGAGGTAAGTATAAATGAAGTGAAAAGAACCGTTTCGGTTTCAAATAATTTAAAACCCAAAACTCAAATAAGTGAATCCTCCAAATTGGGATTGGATAATCTTTCGGAACGGAATAAGCTCCTGACAGGACGGGAGATTGAAATTATCCAAACGGAAGAAGAGTTTAAAGTAACCATACCCTTAAAAACTACTAAAAATGAAGGTATTAATAATTGAAGATGAGCACCTTGCTGCTGATAAATTAAGTAGAATGCTTCATGAATTAGATCCGGATATTCAAATATTATCATTACTCGAATCCGTGGCCGAATCTGCAGACTGGTTGTCCAGTAATCCAGCTCCTGACTTGATCTTTATGGATATTCAATTGGATGATGGGATCTCTTTTGAAATTTTTGATGCTGTAAAAATAACCACACCCATCATATTTACCACTGCGTATAATGAATATGCTATCAAAGCGTTCAAAGTCAACAGCGTTGATTACCTGTTAAAACCTTATACTACTAAAGATTTAAAATCGGCCATCGACAAGTATAAAGAACTTCACGAGGGGCAACATTTTCAATCGGAAAAATTTGATCATCTATACCGGCAGCTGGTTAAGGAATATAAAACCAGGTTTTTTGTAAAGATAGGCACCCATTTTCATTCAATATCCATTGATGAGATAGCGTGTTTTTTTATCAGGGACCGGGCCACTTTTATCAAAACAATAATTGGTAAAAACTTTGACATAGACTATTCGCTTGAGCAAGTTCAGAAATTGATAGATCCTTCCAGGTTCTTTAGAATAAACAGAAACTATATGATCAATATTGATTCGATTGCAGATATTATAAGCTATTCTTCCAATAGATTAAAGATCGTATTAAAAAATTTCGAACATCTCGATAACCTTCTGGTCAGCCGTGAAAAAACCAGCGATTTCAAGAAATGGCTTGACCGTTAATCCAGTCGAAAAGAAAGGAATAAGAAAATTACGTAATTTTGCGGTATGGCTTCAGGAAAACAGAATGATATTGAACTCCTGGCTCCTGCCGGAAATTTTGAATCCCTTATGGCTGCTATTCAGGGTGGCGCAGATGCTGTGTATTTTGGTGTTGGTAAATTGAATATGCGTGCTGGTTCGTCAAAGAATTTTACAATTGAAGACTTAGTGGAGATCAAAAGGATCAGTGATCTGCATGGTATTAATACCTATGTTACTCTTAACACGGTTATGTATGATGAAGACATTGATTATGCTAAGGAAATTATCGATGCCGTCCGGAAAGCTGGAAATCAATGCTATAATTGCCAGCGACTTCTCAGTGATAAATTATGCCAGATCAATTGGGATAAATGTCCATATATCCACCCAGGCAAATGTCAGCAATATTGAAAGTCTTAAATTCTTTGCGAATTTTGCGGATGTTGTTGTTTTAGCAAGGGAATTATCACTGGAGCAGGTGAAAAATATTTGCCAGCAGGTCGAGGAAAAAAATATCACTGGTCCGGGAGGAGAAAAGATAAAAGTTGAGGCATTTGCCCATGGAGCTTTGTGCATGGCCGTCTCAGGGAAATGTTACCTCAGTCTTCATGAGAAAAACAAGTCTGCCAACAGGGGAGAATGCATGCAATTGTGCCGCAGAGGGTATACGGTAACTGAAAAGGAGGATGGATTATCAACTGGACATTGACAATGAATACATCATGTCCCCGAAAGATCTGAGCACTATTTCGATTCATGGATAAACTATTAGATGCTGGTGTTAAGGTTTTTAAAATTGAAGGTAGGGGAAGGCCACCGGAATATGTTAAAACAACCACAGCATGTTACCGTGAAGCTATAGATTCCTGGCGTGAAGAGACATTCTCAGAACAAAAAATTGAAAAGTGGGAAGAACGTTTAAAGTCGGTATTTAACCGAGGGTTCTGGGAAGGATATTATATGGGCAAAAAAGCCGGCGAGTGGAGTAAGAAATATGGATCAAGTGCAACTAAAAGGAAGGTCTATGTAGGTAAGGGTATGAACTACTTTTGCAAAAATAGGTGTTGCTGAGTTTCTATTGGAAACTAAATCTTTAAGCGTTGGAGATGAGATTCTAATCACTGGGCCAACTACCGGGGTAATTGAAACCACAGTGAAAGAGATTCGTGTGGATCTAAAGCCAGTTTCACAGACAGTAAAGGGTGACCGGTTCTCTATTCCTCTTGATAATATAATCAGACGATCTGATAAATTATTTAAAATTGTCCCCACTGATCATCCTGAGGGATAGTAAATGCGATATTATTATTCAGGATGTTATGATAAAATGATTTTTTTTAGTCAAATTCGAACAAAATTTAAATCCTAAAACAATGATCATCGATCCTGCTGACCGGTTAAAGCAAGTTCAGGAATATTATTTTTCCAGTAAGCTTCAGGAGATCAGGGACCTGAATAACCGAGGATATGATATTTTGAATCTGGGAATCGGAAGTCCAGACCTTATGCCTTCCAGGGCTACTATTAATGCTTTGGTAGATTCGGCCAGGAATCCAAAGAACCACGGTTATCAGCCTTATCGAGGAATAGCTGATCTGCGCGATGCCATTAGCCGCTGGTGTTCAAAAACATATAGAGTGGACTTAAATCCCGATCATGAGATCCTTCCATTGATGGGATCGAAGGAGGGGATAACACATATCTCTTTGGCATTTCTCAATCCTGGCGACAAAGTACTTGTCCCGGAACTTGGATATCCTGCTTATAAGGCCGTTACAGAAATGGTGGGAGGGATAGCTGATACATATCCATTGTTGGAGGAGAAGAACTGGGCCCCGGATTTTGACTACTTGTTTAATGCGAATCTTGATGACTATAAGATCATGTGGATCAATTACCCGCATATGCCCACTGGTTCAGCTCCTGATCTTGAGATCTTTGATCAACTTATTAAGCTGGCAAATGAAAAAAAGATCCTTCTTTGTCATGATAATCCCTACAGTTTAGTATTAAATGAGGGTAGACCTTTGAGCATTCTGTATGCTGAAGGTGCTTTTGAAGTGGCCATAGAATTAAATTCCTTCAGTAAGTCTCACAATATGGCAGGTTGGAGGATTGGCTGGTTAAGTGGCAAGCGGGAATATCTGGACCAGATCTTAAAGGTGAAAAGCAATTTTGATTCCGGGATGTTTAAGGGAATTCAGGATGCAGCCATTACCGCTTTAGATAACCCACAGGAATGGCATGATCAGCGTAACCAGGTATATAAAGACAGAAGGGAACTTGTATATCAATTGCTTACTAAACTGGGATGTTCCTGGAAATCAGATGAGGTAGGGATGTTTATCTGGGCGAAAATACCGGACTCTATATCCTGATGTTGAAAAATGGGTTGATGAGATCTTGTATAACTACAAGGTATTTATTACTCCTGGCTTTGTATTTGGAGAGAAAGGGAAAAGGTATATTCGGGTATCTTTATGTTCCGATGTTCAAATGTTTCAGGATGCCCTGGAAAGATTGAAAGACTATAAATTAGAATCATGAATGTCTGTATCGTAGGTTTAGGATTGCTTGGTGGCTCATTTTCCCTGGCACTTAGAAAAGAACATGAAAATATATTTGTCAAGGGTGTGGATATTGATGAGCATAATTGCCGGAAGGCTATCGAACTTGGAATCGCAGACGAAATCGTTTCCTTTGAAGAGGGGGTAAGCACAAGTGATTTGATCGTATTGGCCACGCCTGGGAATGTTTTGATCAAACAGATCGTGCAAGCCCTGGATCTTATGCAAGAGGATGCGATCATAACCGATCTTGGTTCCACAAAAGAAACTCTGGCTACCGTTGTTGATAGCCATCCCAAAAGAAGCAGGTATGTTGCTGCCCATCCAATGGCTGGTACCGAAAACTCCGGGCCTGAAGCAGCCTTTGCTTCACTTATGCATCATAAAATGATGATCATATGCGACCGGGAAAAAAGTGATCCGGATGTTGTTGAAAAGTATGAAGGGTTACTGAAATCTATCGACATGAAAATTGCGCATATGAATTCGAAGGATCATGACAGACATATTGCATTTGTTTCCCATCTGAGTCATATCACTTCATTTGTATTAGGCGCAACTGTTCTTGATAAGGAAAAAGATGAAAGAAGCATTTTCGCTATGGCAGGTAGTGGGTTTTCTTCTACCGTAAGGTTAGCAAAAAGTTCTCCGGACATGTGGGCCCCTATTTTTTCGCAGAACAGAGAAAATGTGCTTACAGCCCTGGATGCATATATTAATAAACTGGAATATTTTAAACAAATCATCACCAATGATGATGTTGAGGCAAGTTATGAACTGATGCACCATGCCAATGAGATCAGAAGGGTCTTGCGTGGTATATCAAAGCATGAATCTGATTAATTTGGTTTGTAAAGAATTCTAATGAGAAAGTTTGGGTTCCTGATCGGCATTTTGGCAATTACTATCATCGCTATTCTTTGGAGTATTATCGGAACGGACTATGTTTCGCCTGAAAAGTCAAATTATGAAGGCATTCAGCCCAGTCAACAGCACCCACAATACTGGACTTACCAGGGTGAGGAAATACTCCTTTTAGGTGGCTCAATAGATGATAATTTGTTTCAGGTTCCGGATCTTCAGGAACAATTAGACCTGCTTGTGGAAGTTGGCGGTAATTATGTCAGAAATACGATGTCGAGTCGTGATGAAGGGAATCTGTGGCCATTTGCCATAGGGGCAGATAGTCTTTATGATCTCAATAAATGGAATGATGGTTACTGGCTCCGGTTTGAAAATTTTCTTAAAGAATCTCATAAAAGAAAAATCATTGTCCAGATGGAAATTTGGGCCACATTTGATTTTTACAGGGAAAATTGGCTTGTAAATCCGTTTAATCCAAAGAACAATATAAATTATGACGCCAGGAGGACAAAACTTGAACTGGAGGTAAATTCACACCCTATATTTACAGAGAATAATTTCTTTCGATCAGTTCCTGGTCAATTGAGCATAATGAAACTACTGGAATATCAGCAGAAATATGTGGATAAAATCTTATCTTATACGTTGTCTTTTGATCATGTATTGTACTGTATGGATAACGAGACCTCAGTGACATCTGATTGGGGAAAGTTCTGGGCGCAGTATATTAGAAAGAGGGGGCTTGAACATGGTAAATTTCTACAGACCACAGAGATGTGGGATCCCTGGGATCTTGATCATATTGTTCACCTGGAAACAACCGATAATCCTGAAATATTTTCGTTTGTTGATATTTCTCAAAACAACCACAACTCAGGCGAAGAACATTGGAATAATGGTATTAAAAGGATTGATCATCTGAAAAAGATCGATGCTTTAAGACCATGTAATAATGTTAAGGTTTATGGAAATGATGGAGGCAGACATCAAACGACTCAGAATGGCATAGAATGTTTTGTTCGAAATATGATGTTTGGTGCTGCGAGTACCCGATTTCACAGGCCAACTTCCGGCCAGGGATTGAACAAAGTAGCCCGGAACGTTATCAAGGGTGTTAGATTGGTTACTGATGAGATGGATTTTTTTAATGGGATACCATTAGATCATGTAATTATAGACAAGGAGCCCAATGAGGCCTTTTGCCGGGGTATTGAAGGAAAAGAATACCTGGTTTATTTTCCTGACAATGGTCAAATTGAGATGATTGTCACCCTGCCAGGGAAAAAAGGCAGGATCAGGTGGTTATCGGTGGATGAAGGAGAATGGCATAGTGAGGAGGAAATTGAACTTGACAATGAAATAATGATTGCAACACCAGCACAAGGGAACTGGTTTGCATTGATACAATGAAATATTAATCAATAAAGTTTAATACAATGTTATTTAAGTCAAATATAGAGCAGTTAAAGTCTCAGGGAAAAGATATTAAAAAGGTTGAAGGTCAGATCGAAAATTTTGTAAAGGGGTTTCCATTTATGCAAGTTGATCGACCAGCAAAGATAGGAGATGGTATTATTCAATTAACAGATAAGGACCTTAAAAGAGCAGTTGACTTTTATGACGATACTCTGGGGGAATATAAAATTGTAAAATTTGTACCAGCCTCAGGGGCTGCGAGCCGGATGTTCAAAGACTTATTTTCCTTTATGAATGAGTATAAGGGATCAGCAGAAGATAGCAATAAACTCAATGAAGATGGCCCGTGGAATTCAATAAGATATTTTTTCAATAACATTGAGAAATTTGCTTTTTACGATGACCTTAAGTCTTGCCTTGAAGAAGAGGGTCTCAATATTTCTCAGCTTATTGAGTCAAATAAGCATCATATTGTTCTTCAATATTTATTAACTGAGAAGGGGTTGAATTACGGGAATTCACCTAAGGGATTGCTGAAATTTCATAAATATGAGGAAGGATCCAGAACGCCTGTTGAGGAACACCTAGTTGAAGGCGCTTTATATGCCAGGAGCAGTTTGAAGGAAACAATTCTTCATTTTACCGTTTCCCCGGAGCATGAAATTAAATTCAAGGAACATTTAGATAAGGTAATTGGTGCTTATTCTGACACACATAATACAAATTATAATATTGACTTTTCTACCCAAAAAACCTTCTACTGATACAATAGCGGTAGATTTGGATAATAAGCCCTTTTTGCTAGAGGATGGAGAGATATTGTTCAGACCCGGGGGGCATGGAGCGCTCCTTGAAAACCTGAATGACCTTGAGGGGGATATTATTTTTATTAAGAATATTGACAATGTAGTGCCGGATCATCTGAAAGATGCAACCGTTCTATATAAAAAAGCCCTGGCCGGTATTTTAATGGAATACCAGGAACGAATATTTTACTATCTGAATATTTTAAATGAGGAGTCGACTTTAAGTCCATCTTTCATGGAAGAAATCGCTCTTTTTATTGAAAAAGAACTCTGTGAAGAGTTGGCGCCGGGCCATGAGATAATTGATGCGAGCGAATATTTTAAAAGAAAGCTGAACAGGCCGATCCGTATCTGTGGTATGGTTAAAAATGAGGGAGAGCCGGGGGGAGGACCATTCTGGGCGAAGAATCCGGATAATACCATTTCCCTGCAGGTTGTTGAAAGTGCCCAGATTGATCAGGCTGATCCAGGGCAAGTTGAGATTGCCAATTCAGCGACACATTTTAATCCGGTTGATTTGATTTGTGGTATTAAGAACCATAAAGGTGAAAAGTTTGATCTTACAAAGTTCGTGGATCCCCAGACAGGTTTTATTTCTCAGAAATCACAGGGTGGCAGGGATTTGAAGGCCCTGGAGCTTCCAGGCTTATGGAACGGTTCGATGTCTGACTGGATCACCATCTTTGTGGAGGTCCCAATCGAAACCTTCAATCCGGTAAAAGTTGTGAATGACCTTTTGCGGCCTCAGCATCAGACGGTATCTGAATTATAAAATTATTCTTTCTTAATTCTTTTTTAATACTATGTTTCTTCATTGTAGACTTTTTGAAGCTTTTTTTTATTTATATCGATAGTAAATTTATCAGAGACTTTTATCGGGCCATTAATGGAGAATTTCTTCATCATTTCCTGATCCCCTGATAATTCAATTATAGCTTCAGCCATTCTACCAATATCTTGGTTTGGGATAATAAGGCCATTTACATAATTATCTATAATTTCTTCAGGTCCGCCTGAATTTGAGGCAATTAATGGTTTTCCATATGCCATTGCTTCAAGGCAAACCATAGAAAAAGATTCATTCTCTGAAAAATTTAATATAATATCTGCTTTCAAATAGTCTTCTTCAATATTCACACTCGACCCTTTAAATGTAATCAAATCGGATATTCCAAGATCTATTGATTTTTTAATTAGTCGGGATTTATATCTTATGTTTTTAGTTTTTGAAAGTGTTCCTCCAATAAATGATAGCCTCAGATTTGTATTGGTCTTTACTGCCTCATTGAAGGCAGATAATGCCAGATCTTGTCCTTTCCCTTCTATATAGTTTCCAATATAACACAGTTGAATCAAATTATTATCTTCTACAGTTTTTGATATAACTTTTTTCTTATCAATTGCCACAGCGTCATGTATTATAATCGTTTTATTTGGATTGAATGG
Source organism: uncultured Cytophagales bacterium (assembly GCA_963820995.1). Lineage (GTDB taxonomy): Bacteria > Bacteroidota > Bacteroidia > Cytophagales > Cyclobacteriaceae > JAGTVG01. The sequence goes on from CAWGCL010000005.1 coordinate 63,881, forward strand.
GTATGAATTTGCGACGATTTTCGAAACGCATATTATTCGATCAGAAAATCTATTAACAAACTTTCCCCATAAATTGTATAAAACAGAAGCATAGGAATTCTTTAAAAGTCTGATATGATAGATTAAAAATAGATCAGGATAAAAGATTTTTATTAAGATCCCAGTCATATTATAAATATCATTGACATGAAGTGTCTTAATGCCATTTCTTTTCAAATAGTAACTGATCTTTACTGAATTATAAACTAGCACTGGGAAATAAAAAAGAACCTTAAAATTTTTCTGAATTTCCAGAAAGGATAGATTTAGTATTTCGAAATTATCTTTGACCAATTGTGCTTTTATTTCAGAATTCTTATTTATGCCAAACGAAAATTGAAATTCTCCTGAGAGGCTTTTTGCATAGCTATTTATTGATTTGAACGCCCCGGTAGCTGCTATCGAATTTTCTATAATTAGGATTTTTTTGTTCATATTTTCCTTGAACATCTGATTTCTAATGAAATCTAGTTATTCGCAATTACATTTATCCAATTATTCTCCAGTCTCTTTTCACTAAATATACTTGCTCGCTTAAAGGCAGCATCAGATGAATAATTAGTTACTTTATTATGTATTATATCTTCAATAGTCTTAACCCAGAGATCTGTAGACTCTTCTTTTTCAATATTATTTATAACGGGCATTAGAATTCCATTTTCATGGTATTTAGGATATTCAGGCATACTGGTTTTGAAGGAATCATTTTCAGGGATAATGATTTCTCTGGGGCCATAAGGGCAATCACTCGAAATTGTTAGGCATTTACATGCCATTGCCTCAATAATCGAATTTCCAAATCCTTCAGTTAAAGAAGTTGAGATATACAAATTAGCTTTCCCAAGAAGTTTGAAAGGATTTTTTTCATATCCCCAAAAAATTACATGATATTTTACAGGATCAGCACTACTACTTCCTTTTTCAAAATATCGTAGATTTAGTTTATTACATAAGTTGATCAAATTACCTTTTAATGTTCCATCACCTATAAGAATAAGTTTCAGATTTGGGAATTTCTTTAAAAGTTTACTAAGGATGATCAATTGATATTGAATTCCTTTTTCAGGAGCTATGCGGCCATGTGATATTATAGTAAAATTATTGAATAATTCTTCATACTTATTTCCTAGGGTCTCTTTTCTTAAGTTATTAATTTCATCGCAATTAATAGAATTATATATTACCCTAATTTTATCTTTCTTCAAATGAAAATGATTCATCATTTCTTGTTTCAATCCATTGCTTATACATACAACTCTGTCTGCAATTCTATATAATAAAGGTATCAAAATGGATCGTCTTATGATTTTCCCAAAAAATTTTATGTTAGGATCATGTATAATAGAACCGCGAATACTAATTATACATTTTTCCTTTTTCTTCGTAAGTATGTTAAGATAATTTGCCCCTTCAAGGAAACTAATCGATGTAGAGATATTAAGGTCATTTTTGATCGTCCTTATTTTTCTTATTCGAACTACAATGTTAATAATTGAGGATATAAAATTTTTAGCCCCTGGCGTATTCAGATAAATGATTTTTCCATAAAGCGGATATACCGGTTTAGTATAATTATCAAAAAAAATGATGTGTACATTATAATGTTTATGGAGTATTTTGGATAATTGAGCAAATGATTTCTCTGATCCGCCAAAACCACTTTCGGGTGATATCAATAATATATTATTTTGACTTGTAGAGCTCATGCTTATAGTTTTCAAAATATTCTAAGATTACTGACACTTTTTCCTTTTGAATGGTCAGGTCAGTTCTCGATCCGCTAAGGAAAGAATTGTAGTCTGAAAAAACCGATTTTATTGCTTTGCTAAATTTATCAGATGTGATATTTTCAGGGATGAGCATTGATGAATTTAACAAAGTATCATGTACATTTTTTAATTTGGGTTCAATATTAATACAGATAGATGGAACGTTTAACATACTTCCCAGATATGCTCCATGTGCTCTTGATGTAACTATAAGATCATGATTTTTAATTGTATCAATTACTTGAGTTACACCTTTCCTGGATGGGGTATAAACTTCTATATTTTTAACACTATTTATAAAATATTGATCACTACTATCTAACGCCATATAACTGAAATCATAAATTGTATTAATATGACTAATGTTATGTAGTATATTCCTTACATAGAAGTTATCGTCATATTTCCAATCTCTCAAGATCACACATATCTTTCTTTTTCCTTGGTTTATAGTTCTTTTATCTGATGATGCGGTAGTGATAGTATCTAAGAAGTAGATCAAATCGGACGACTCATAAACGTTTATGTTTGTTTGATATTTATTTAATTGATTAATGCTGCTTCTTATCTCTAACAAACAAATAGCTATAATCTTTAATGATACATATATCACGCATATACTTTCTTGATGATCTGGTATAAGGACCAAATCCTATACCTAAACCTATTCTTTTATCACATGATATCTGACCTGATCCAAAATGTCTTTTAAAAAAGTTGATAATAGAAACGGATCTCGAAGTCCCTAATATCTTAATCAATCCATTCAATATGAGGTAATGCAATCCACCTTGAGTGTAGTCAAAATGAATACCACCTCCACCGTGGATGATCAAGTTATAATGATGATGTAAAGTTTTAAATCCTTTGATTTTAACATTTTCGTCTGTTAAATCGTAAATATACTGGTTTTCATTGCTGTTCGACAAGATATGAATCTCAGCCTCAGGGAAAAAAGTTTTTATGATTTTGAAACTTGAAATCAATAGCAGGTCATCTCCGAGATTTCCAAAACCATAATATCCTGAGATCAGTATTTTCAAAATTTTACTAAATTTTCTTTCGGTATTTAATTAAATAATCGACAATTTTTTTTGAACTTTTACCATCACCAAATGGATTCCTTACTTTGCTCATTTTATTATATGCAGTCCTTGAGGTAACAAGATTATCGAAATTCTGAATTATTGATTCTGGATCAGTCCCGCAAAGAATACCACCTTTTGAATTAATTAATTCTGGCCTTTCCGTCAAATCACGGATTATCAGTACAGGAATATTAAAAGATGGAGCTTCTTCCTGAATTCCACCTGAATCAGACATGACGATGAAACATTTCATAAGCAAATAAAGGAATTCATCATATTGAAGCGCGTCCATTAAATAAATATTATTTTCATTTTGTAGATATTCATTTGATTTTTGAACGACGATTGGATTCTTATGCCTTGGAAAAATAAACAACAAGTCCTTATGTTTTATTGCTAATGTTCTAATTGCTTTAAAAATATTATCGATATGCTTTTCATAGTTTTCCCTTCTATGGATAGTAACCAATACAAATTTCTTGTTTTCATTTAGTACATTCTTGAATAGGCGCTCATAATGTCCTATGTTACCATTGATCAAGTTCTTTGCATAAATTAATGAATCAACTATTGTATTACCAGTAACTACAATATCTCCAATTACATTTTCAGTCCTCAAATTATTTTCAGAAAAGCTAGTTGGTGTAAAGTGTATATCCGATATTTGAGATATGATTTTCCTGTTAATTTCTTCAGGAAAAGGAGAATATTTATTTCCTGTTCTTAATCCAGCCTCAACATGAAATATTTTTAATTTATGATAATAAGCTATCAGACACGCTATCATAGCTGAAGTTGTATCTCCCTGAACTATTACTCCTTCGATCTTTTGCTGGATGATTAATTTGTCAAGTTTTTTCATAATCGCTGCTGACAAATCAGAAAGAGACTGTTTTTCTTTCATGACACTTAGACTAAAGTCAGGTTTAATTTTAAAAAAATCCAGCACATTATTTAGCAATTCAAAGTGTTGTCCGGTACTAATTAATATAGTTTTGAAATTCGGATTATCTTTAAGCTGTTTATATACTGGGATCAATTTAATTGCTTCAGGGCGTGTGCCGAAAATTATTCCGATTCTCATGTTATCAGTTTCTCGAATGTCTTTTTCAGGATTTTTGATTGGTATTCTGCTGAAAAAAAATCAATTTCTTTTTCTGGTTTAAAGTTAGTCATAAGATTTTTCCTATAACTGTTTATTACATCAATAATAAACTTGCTGATTTGCGAAACTTCACTATGTAGGAAACATTTTCCAAACCGGTTATGAACCTGCTTATATGTTGGAGATCCTTTGTGAGTAATCCCAAGAATAATTCTATTAGAAGCCAGGTAATCCATTATTTTCGAAGGCAAAAATGTATTATCAAATTCATTTTCCAATGGCTTATCAATCGTTACTAAAATATGAGATGAATTTATCAAGTCAGTACTATCTGAATAATTCAGATGCCCAAGGTAGGTTATAATCTTATGATCAGATCTTTCTAACAGATTTAAGTTTTCATCATCTATATTCCCGGCAATTTTAACCTCAAGGGCATTTGTATAATCTGGATGATTAGATTTAATGTATTCAACTGCTTGAATCAATGGATATATTCCTCTTTGCTTATAAATATTACCCGTATATGTAATCCTTATCTTTTTATCAATATCTATTTCTAAACTCTTTTTGTTTATTTCATCGTAGACATTCGGGAAATACAAAATATCATGTTTTCTATGAGGATATTTTTCGATATACAATTTGACAGCCGTTTCTGATGTCAGGGTAATAATATCTGCACTATCGAACAATAACCTTTCAAAATGAGCGCATTTTTTTTTAGATGCGATAGACCAATTGTAATACGGATTTCCAACCCATGGATCACTTAAATGCATAACCCAGGGGAGCTTAAGCCTTTTCTTTAGTTTATACGCTAATATAGCCGAGCTAATTGGTGTTGACCTGGAATATATTATATCAGGTTTTAAAGATCTTATTTCTTTTAATGACATTAATCCCATTATGTGAAAAAGAAAATCGGTATCAGGAAACAAAAATGTTGATGGGAATACTTTATATCTTGATAGTCCGGAAATCGTATTACTGAAAGTGGGAACCTCAATATTCTTATTTACATATTTCGTATACTTTTCAAGAGAGGGATCAATTTTTCTCCATCCCGTATGGCTGGCTTTGGAAGTTAACAGGCCTATATCAAAATAATTGCTAAGATGTTTTAGATATCTTGCAGTTTGAATACTCTCAGCTCCTGTTTTGGGAGGTGCAGAATGCTTACCAATAATATCTTAATTGAATTCATCTTTTTTATAGGAGATCTATGAATCTTCTCATCAGATAAAATAAAGAGAATGTTACGGTTATAATAGTTAATAATTTAAAAAAACTAAAAAATAAGTTTTTCAGTTTTAACATTATGAAGATATACACTAGTAATGACAAGGAATATATCCCAAATTGGATTGCATATATAAATATCAACTGTTCTTCACAAGAATTGAAAAGAACTATAAAGGTGAAAAGGATTAAAAGAAAAAACAATGCATTTATGCCAGAAATTGCTTCTCCAGATTAAAGATTCTGTAGAGTGTATTAAAAGGTAGAGCAATGAAATAAATAACATATCCTAAACTCAAACTACTTGCAAAACTGCCAGCATTTGACCAATTATCACCCAAAAAAAATCGGAATAAATAATCGCCAAATCCAAATATTAATCCAAACGCTAATGAGGAGAATATGATTAATATTTTTGCTATATACAATGACAATGATTTTAGTTCATTAATTCTTTCCGGATAATAAACACTCGCTTTCTGAATATAAACTGCTGAGATGGAATTTGAAAAAAATAATACTGGGATATTAAGCATACTAATAGCAAAAGCAAAATACCCTGCGGAAGTGGCACCTGAATATATTGTCAAAAAGTATAACGGAATTTGATTAATAATTATTAAGATCCATGTAGCAGGCAAGTAATACTTTGGATAGTTTTTATATTTCTTTGCTATATTTAAAATATCCTTAATGTTTAATATTGAATAATTTAATTATATAGCTTCTAGATTTTTTAGTAACAATAAAGGAAATACCCAATAACTTTAAAAGAAAGTCACCCAATATAAGTCCCGCAAAATTCCCAGAAAATATGATTCCATATCCTAATGTAAAGGATTTAGATGTACCCATCGAAATAATCTTTGATTTTGAGAAATGCTTATAATCTTTTAATCGATTTGCCAAAGATATCAGTGTTTGGAATATTCCAGAAAAAAGAACAATCACAGGGATAAAAAAAAGCCAATCTCCAATATCTGTAAGATTCAAAAATTCAATAAACATTTTACCTCCAAAAATTATCAGGCAATAGTTAATGAAAAAATTTATCACCAGTAATATTAAAATTAACTGAAGAAGTTTTACTAGATCATTTTCCAGCTTGGGTAATATTATTGCATTATTGTAATGGGAACGATAAGTGTAGTAAACAATGCGAGATTTATTGCTATAGAATTAAATATTGCAAATGTTCCATAAGCTTCAGGCAAGTAGACTCTTGCGATGAATGGGGTAAATAGGAATCCTAAAATGTAAGCAACACTATTTCCAATAGTAGTTATTCCAATGTTCCGACGAAATTCACTATGTGAAGATGAGTGTTTCTTTTATTTTGGAAAAACTTTTCAAGATTTAGTCTTAAAATTCCTGTGTTTCAATTTATAAACGGATTTGAACTACTGATGTAATTAAAAATCCCTATAGTGACAAATAAGGATAGATTAGCTTCTTTTTATTAGTAGGAGAATTTTTATCTAACAGATATATCTGAAGATCAAGAAGAAGGATCTCCTTTTCTTAAGTCTTTTTTCTTTATCCCCATTGATTTTCGGGATCAGATAGTGTTTATCTTGCTCTATAGATTTTTCTTCATGTTTATTTTCCTTCTGCTTTTTTTCCTTGAAAAAATCGGGAGCCTCTCGAAGGAGCACCATATACCAGTTGACCAACTTCTTTACATCTGAAGGATATACACGCATTTCATCATACTCCGGCACAATATACTCAATGAAACTGATCAGTTCATCAGACGTGGATTTGCCGTCAATACCCGGATCATCACCAAATTCTTTGTGGATCTTTCGCAGTATATCTTCCAATGGTATGGAGCCATCGTCAGTTTTAGTATAAATCGAAATGTCTGAAAGGATAGATACTTTATGATTCGGATTTGTTGCGATCTTGATCTTTTTATCATCCATACTTTCAAGAATAACTCCGACCCTTCCGGGTTTGATAATCCTGAATAATCCACCTTTTCCCGATATTGATGCAATTTCTGTTAAGTCCTTCATACCTGTTTTAAAAATTAGCTTAGCAAATTTGATAGATTTTCAATTAATGACAAAGTTTTAGGCAGAATTGATTTTGTCAATGAATTTCAGAATATCTTCTTTGCCAATATGTTTTAATGATGATGTAACGAATATCTCCGGTAAGGATTCCCAATCTCTAAGCAGACGTTTTTTATAGCTGGAAATAGCTGAATCTACCTTATTCTTTGAGATTTTGTCCGCTTTCGTAAATACAAGAGCGAAAGGTATCTTGTTTTCTCCAGCCCAATTGATAAATTCCAGATCTATACTTTGTGGGTCATGCCTGATATCTATCAGGATAAAAAGACAATATAAATTTTCCCGCTTTAATAGATAATCCCTGACAAATGCCACCCATTCAATCTTTTTTTCCTTGCTGACTCCTGCCCATCCGTATCCTGGCAAATCAACAAGATGCCATTTTTCATTGATTAGAAAGAAATTAATGGTTTGAGTTTTCCCCGGTTTACCTGAGGTCTTGGCCAATTGCTTTTTATTAACCAACATATTGATCAATGACGATTTACCTACATTCGATCTTCCGATAAAAGCAAAATCATGTGCCATTGATTTTGGACAATCCTTGATTTGCGTAACACTTTTCAGAAATACAGCATTTTTTATCAAAACAATTTCTTTAATTGGAATTATGAGACAAGTCTAACAAACAAATTAACGGAATTTATAAAAAGAATCTAAACCATTAGTATTGCAAAGTGGAAATAATTATTTTCAAAATCAAAAATCAATCGAACCATTACCTGAACAACCATGGGAAAAAGAAAGTTCCAGATATCTTTAATCCTAATATTCCTCAATTTATTTTCGATTCAGGCTTATAGTCAGGACAAAGAGGCTGAAAGATTTTCTAACCGGATTGAAAATATTGCAAAAGAATATTACAGGATTGAGGATTATGAAAAAGCTTTGGAAGGCTATCTTATGCTTGATTCAATAGATCCGGGAAATACGCTCTATAAATACCGTATTGGTATAAGTTACCTCAATTCAAGCGCAAAGTCCCGCGCCTATCCATATCTTGAATTTGTCTATCAACAGGAAGATGCCCCGGAAGACATCCTTTTTGAATTAGCCAGAGCCTATCACCTTGGAATGGAGTTTGATAAAGCAATAATTATGTATGAGAGTTACAAAAAGCAAATTCAATTTCTAAATCCCGAAGACAGATCCAATAAAACCAATGAAAAGGAAACAGATCAGTACATTCAACAATGTCGAAATGGTCTTGAGATATGTCAGGGAGCCTTTTATAAATACTTCAATAAATAACCTTGGCCCAAACATCAATAGTGAATACGATGATTTTGCCCCCCTCCTTAACAAGTCTGAAGATCTGCTGATCCTTACATCTAAGAGGAAAGCCACAGAAAAAACTAAATCCGATCCCTTGACCGGTCAGTATTATGAAAATGTGTTTATTTCCCACCTTTCAAATGGAACCTGGCAGGAAGTATCAAGTATCGGTCAACCGATAAATCAAGATAATATACATAACTCAGCTGTTGGTTTAAGCCCTGAAGGTGACCTTCTTTTTCTATACATAGGAGATGATGATCGGTTCTCCTCCAGAATTTCCGGAGATCTGTACTTAAGTTCAAGTCAAAATGGACAATGGGAGAATCCAATTAAGATCGACGCCATAAATTCAAAATTCTGGGAATCATCAGCTACTGTTTCACAAGATGAATCCGTCCTGGTTATTTCAAGTGACAGACAAGGCGGATATGGCGGTACCGACCTCTATATATCCCGGAAAGATCAGGGAGGAAATTGGTCGATCCTAGAAAACCTGGGAGCTTATATAAATTCGAGAATATGATGAAGATGGCCCATTTCTACATCCGGATGGGAATAAACTCTATTTCAGTTCGAAAGGGCATAGCAGTATGGGCGGATATGATATTTTTTATACAGAATACCTGGAAGATAAGAAGCGGTGGACGAGGCCTGTAAATATGGGTTTCCCTATAAATTCACCTGATGATGATGTATATTTTGTTTGGAGTGCAGATGGCGAAAGAGCATATTTCTCATCGCAAAGAGAAGATACCTATGGTAAAACGGATATTTATATGCTTGTCAGAGAAGATGCTGAAAATGTATTGGTAAAGGTAAAAGGGGAGGTTCGAGATAAGATCGATCATTCTCCGGTTAAGGCTGAAATTATTGTAAGGGAGGAATTGAATAATAATCTTATAGGCATATTCCAAACTGTGGAAAAAGATGGTAATTTTTCCATTCCCCTACTGGCTGGAAGGAAATACAAGATAGCTATTGAGGCCCAAGGTTACAGAAATGAGGATTTTCCGTTAAATGTCCAGCAAAAATCAGATCCTTCAGGGATAATAAGAAATGTTACTTTAACCAGAACTCAGTAATTCGACCTTGTTTGTATGCAATTTTAATTTTGTATAAAACGGCTTGTGTTTTTGAATATTGATTATTCATATCTATATTAGAGTCATAATCACGAAAGACAATAATTTGAAACATAATTGTACTTATCGAAGATATAGAAAGGGATTCCTGATCTTCCTTAATTTTGTATTTTTCTTCGTTTTGCATGGCTATGCTCAGGATAACCAGGAAATAGCTAATCAGCTTATACAAATAGCAGATGAAATTTATATTAATTCAAATGCTGATATCCAGGCGCGTGATGCATATGTTCAGGTATTGGATTTTGATCCGGATAATGTAAAGGCAAATTATATGGCAGGTTATTTATACCTTCAAACCATTAATAAGGAAAAAGCCGTCTCTTATCTTGTAAAAGTTTATGAAATCGATCCGGAGTATACCTTTGATCTTTTTTACCAGCTTGGGCGGGCTTATCAATTCGGCCTTGATTTTGACAATGCTAAGTTGTTCTTTCATAAGTATATTGAATTGTGCCAAACGGAATCTGATTATGAAGGAGAGGACAGAATTGCTCCTGAATTAGCAGAAAAGCATATTGAAGAGTGTTTTATAGGGGCTGACCTTGTTGGAACACCACTTAACTATAACATCACGAATGTTGGTCCTAATATTAATTCAGAATGGCCGGATTATGGACCATCTGTAAATCAGGATGAAACCTTGATCGTATTTACATCCAGGCGACCTGATGGAAACCTCAATCAGGATGTGTTTGAAGATAATTTCCCTTATGAAGAAATATTTATTTCCAAAATGGATAACGATAGATGGGAAAGAGCTTCCAACATATCAGATATAATAAATACTCCTTTCTTTGAATCAAGTTTAACGATCTCAGACAATGGTCAGGAATTATATATTTACCTGGATGAAAACAGGGGTGATATATATTTCTCTGAAAAAATTAACGGCGAAGTATGGTCCAAACCTATTCCTATTCCAGGGGAGGTAAATAGCGGTAACAAAGAGACCTCAGTAGCCCTCTCACCTGATGGGAATATCATGTTTTTTGCCAGCGACAGCGTTGGTTCTGTCGGAGGACTTGATATATTCTATGCAGAACGCGATAATAATGGCAACTGGATTAATGTTGTCAATATTGGATCAACCATCAATACGCCAGGGGATGATGATTTCCCTTTTATGGAATATGATGGAAAAACCCTGTATTTCAGTAGTACTGGTCACGAAGGAATGGGCGGCTATGATATTTATAAAACAGTTTACGATTCTGCCAATCAATCTTGGATTAAACCTGTAAACATAGGCTATCCCATTAATACACCGGATGATGATATTTCCTTTATTACTACGCGAAAAGGAGAAAGAGGGTACTTCTCGTCCGTTAGAGAAGATGGATTTGGGTATCAGGATATTTATATGTTCTCCATTCCGGAAGAAATACAGAGGATCACAGAAGAAGAACCTGAGTTTGTAAGACTGCCTGATAATAAACAGCCGATAAATATTACCATAAATGTAAAAGATGAGAATAACAATCTGCTGAATGCAAAAGTGCAGGTAAGGAATAAATCCAAAAATATACTGGCTGGAGTTAGTAATTTAAGCGCAGGCAAGTACCTTGCTTCTGTAAAAAATGATGAACAAACGGAATATACGATTTCAGTCGAAAAAGATGGCTATGTTTTTATAAATCGTAATTATACACTGCCGGCGAGCATTGACAAGATACAAACTGTTGAATTTGACTTTATATTGAAAAAAGCAGTTGCCGGATCAAAGCTGGTGCTAAGGAATATATATTTTGATTTTAATAAGGTAACCTTAAAAGATGCTTCCCTCCTGGAAATTAATAAACTCTATAACATGCTGGCTGAAAATTCCAGATTGGTCGTTGAGATTTCAGGGCACACGGATAATATTGGAACAAAAGAATATAATAAAGATCTATCATATCGCAGAGCTAAAGCTGTTGTAAACGTTTTAACCAGAAAAGGGATAGATCCAGCAAGAATAGTAGCCAACGGTTATGGTGAAGAAAAGCCTATTGTGTCTAACGATGATGAAAGAGACGGGCGGGAAATAAATCGCCGCGTTGAATTCAAGGTAGTGAGGTTTATCCAATAAAAAATTGTTTCTTTACGCTTTCTCTAAATTCTTACTTAAGCAGGCCATTTCTAAGTGATTTGATTATATGACTGTTGTTCCTTATAAAAACAATACTTTGGGGAAGAAGAAGCAAGTTGCCCTGATGTTCGATAACATTAGCCCAAGGTATGATTTACTAAATCATATGTTAAGTTTTGGGATCGACAGAGTATGGAGGAGAAAAGCAATAAATCTATTAAAATCCCACTACCCTAAACAAATTCTGGACATAGCCACCGGAACTGGGGATTTTGCCATCCAGGCTTTGAAATTGAACCCTGATTCTATTAAGGGGATCGATATCTCTGAAGGGATGATCAAACAAGGCCAACAGAAGATCATTAAAAGAAATCTGAACAATAAAATTGAATTAATGCTGGGTGATTCAGAAAACTTGGCCTTTGAGGATAATAAATTCAGTGCTGTGATCGTTGCTTTTGGTGTAAGGAACTTTGAAAATCTTAACAAAGGGCTTTCGGAAATGTACAGGGTGTTGAATAAAAATGGCAAAGTTGTTATTTTAGAATTTTCCAAACCTTCAAAGTTTCCTTTTAAACAGGTTTATAATCTGTATTTTAAGTACATCCTGCCAATAATTGGCAAGATGGTTTCAAGGGATCATTCGGCTTATACATATCTGCCGGAATCTGTGCAGGTATTTCCGGAGGGTGATGATTTTTTGACAATTCTATCGAACGTTGGATTTAAAGAAGTTAGATGCATACCGCTCACATTTGGGATAAGTTCAATTTACACTGGCACAAAGGAATAATCATCCTTCTTTTGATATTGGTGAGCAATCAAACATTCGGACAAAAGAATTTTGATATCAACCTGCCGAACTATGATGAGAAGTGGATCCATTACGGATTTCTACTTGCTGTCCACAGGTCATACTACAGTATGGATTATTCTGAAGAGTTTTTGACATGGTTCTATGGATTCTCTCGCTTCCATTCAAACCCAACCCAGAGTCGGTTTCGACCTAGGTTTCATCGTTAACATGAGGCTTGGTAATTTTTTTGATTTCAGGGTAACTCCCAAGGTTGGATTCTATGAATATAACCTTGAATACAATTTTACAGATGGGAGCCAGATCAATCAGCTGGTCGAATCAACAGTTGTAGAGTTTCCGCTCCTTTTCAAGTATAAATCTGTCCGATGGAATAATTTCAGAGTATATTTTATTGGCGGTTTGAATCCTGCCATACAAGCAAGTGGCAATAAAGATGATGAAGAAGAGCGAAAATTACAAACAGCTGGTTTTAACCTCAGCGGTGAATTTGGCTTTGGCTTCGACATCTATTTTCCTCTCTTTAAATTCGCACCTGAAATTAGGTTCTCTAAAGGCTTGCTCAATTTATTACAAGAAGATAAATTTGGATATGATGATGGGATAAAGAGTTTGCGAGCAAATGTTGTTACTTTATACCTTAATTTTGAATAATTATGTCAAGAATTGCTCTAATTACCGGGGCCACTTCAGGAATAGGAGAAGCTACTGCAAGGATATTCGCGGATCATGGAATTGACCTGATTATATGCGGGAGAAGAGAAAAGCGCCTTCAATCATTACAGGAAATTCTCAGCCGAAAGGTCAAGGTTCATACATTAACTTTTGATGTTAGGGATAAAGATAATGTATTCAAGAGTATAGAAGATCTCCCTGCAGAATGGAAAAAAATTGATATTCTGATCAATAATGCAGGAAATGCCCATGGTTATGATCCAATCCATGAAGGGAGTCTTGATGACTGGGAATCAATGATTGACATAAATGTAAAGGGATTATTATATGTCTCTAAAGCTGTCATCCCTGGTATGGTTGAGCGCAGGGCAGGGCATGTTATAAATATTGGCTCAATTGCAGGGAAAGAAGTATATCCTAATGGAAACGTATATTGTGCATCAAAACACGCTGTTGATGCCATTAATAACGGGATGAGAATCGACCTGATTAAATATGGCATAAAAGTGTCACAGGTTAGCCCAGGATTAGTAGACACAGAGTTCTCAATGGTTAGATTTAAAGGTGATAAGCAAAGGTCCAAATCGGTGTATAATGGCATGAAACCTCTTTCGGGAGATGATATCGCCGATTTGATCCTGTTTATTGTTACTCGCCCTGCACATGTGAATATTAGCGATTCGATCATTTTCCCTACTGCTCAGGCAAGTTCAACCCTTGTCAATCGGGATCAATCCTGACTATTTTTAAAAGACAAAATGCAACCTCCACATCTGTTCGTAGATTCATAGAATGTAAAAGCCAGATAATAGATGCCCGTTATGGCACATGTATACTTCAATTCAGGCCTTATAATAATATCTTCCCGGTTTGAGGTGATCGCATTTCGTTTAGCATCATAAATGGTTAGTATTATTCCGTCTGCTCCTTCGCCTGAAGAACATATCTGAAAAGTATACTGGGTATCTTTACTTAAAACAGTAGTATATTCAATTTTATCCCGGGTCTTATCTTGCCCATCAATACTAAAGCTTTTCAGGTAGATGGCCCCTTCTTCCAGGTTATCGATGCATTGCCTTGATAATGATCCGGGGGCGCATTGTGCATTTAATTGTTGGCCAGGAATTAAAAAATAAAAAACAAGAAGTATAAGGAGTGAATTTCCTGATTTCGTTTTACCTGATTTCTCTATCATGCCATTTACCCAGTAACTCAAATATGTGTTAAACCATTTGATCTTTGCCAAACCCAAATGGCAACAAAGATCGAATATCCTTAAATTCCATTAAGGCCTGACCCTCATCTACAAGTATCATACCAATGGGACGATCCTGCTTGATCTCGTATTCATATAGTACCTGTCTACACGCACCACATGGTGTTACAGGTCTCAGTTGCCCTGTTTTATCCTTTGAAACAACGGCAATTTTCTCAATGATCCTATTTGGGTACTCAGCAGAGGCAGAAAAGATTGCTACCCTTTCAGCACAAAGTCCGGATGGATAAGCGGCGTTTTCCTGGTTTGACCCTGTCATAATAATTCCTCCTTCCAATAATACGGCTGTTCCCACCTTGAAAGCAGAATATGGGGCATAAGCTTTTTCAGAGGCTCTGATGGCCATGTCAAGTAGTTGCTTATCCATCTCCGGTAATTTTGAAATACTCTCAATCACCTTATAGGAGATTTTGATGCTTTTTTCTTTTGTGCTCATGGCTATCAGGTTTCGAATTCTAAAATTATTCGTTTTTATTGAAAGGATAACACAAATCCCATATATTGTTAATATAATAAAATGTAATGAAAAATATACTAATTTTTGGAGCAGGGAGATCTTCGCATGTACTAATTCGTTATTTATTGAGGGAAAGTGAAAAGAATAATTTCCAGATTACAGTCGTAGATCATAAAATTGAGTTGGTCAATCAAAGGATTGTTGGTCATAAGAATGGGCAAGCCGTCAGATTGGATATACAAAATGATGAAGAAAGAGATCGATTAATTGTAAAAGCTGAAATTGTTATTTCTATGTTGCCGGTGAGGTTTCATCATATTATAGCCCAAAGTTGCCTGAAATTCAAAAAGAACCTGATTACTGCATCTTATGTTACACCTGAAATAGAAAAACTTAATACAGAGG
>CAWGCL010000006.1:0-983452 GCA_963820995.1 uncultured Cytophagales bacterium
TTTGACATTCTAGGGGTGATTATAAATGACCATTTAAAAAACAATTGTAGCTTTTACTAATGACAATAAATAAAGCCAACAGTTGCATTAAGAATATGTTTCCATATGAAAGACTTTTGATTTGGTAAAAGGTTACATTTCCTAAATATTTATTTGCCTGAATCATTCTTCTCATAGATGCTTTACTTTCCAAATTAGTTTTAAATAATACAAATAACAGAATACGGATTAGAATGTATAAAAATTACCTGTTTTTATTATCTTTAAATTTATCCCATGAAACACTATGAAAATTAAGTATCACAAAATACTCAACATATGTTTCTTTAAACCTGTCAAAACACCTCTCTTAGCGGCCATTTTTATCTTCCATATTAGTTGTAATCACATATTGCCAGGTCCCAATTATTTATAAGAGGGGCTTAAAACCTGAGATTACCATTGAGAATGAGACCAAGTCCGTGGAGAAAATTCAGGAGAATAAAATTCCAATGAATATATCAAATGAAATTTTTAAAAGAACAGGAAAAACTAGATTAATAAGAGTAACAGTTCTCTGATCTTCCAATATATATAATCAATTGTATATAATTTCATCCAATCATAATAATGGATTCAAAATCACTGCTGGCAAGTATAAGTATTTAATCCATTATGCATCAATGGTGATCTGAGATTTTTTATTTATGTTTATATTGTATTATTAATTATTAAGTCATGAAAAGAAGACATTTTTTAAAACAGGGAACCATTGGTAGTGCTGCACTTTATTCATCAATCCACATTCCCGGATTTTCACAGGAGAAAAAGATAAAAGTTGGAGTAATTGGTGTTGGCTGGTATGGGATGGTCATTACAAAGGCAGCTTTTAGAGTCGGGGATATTGAGGTTTTAGCTATATGTGATGTGGATACAGAACATTTAAATAAAAGTGCCGACGATATTGAAAAACTTCAGGGGAATAGACCTTCTACTTACAAAGCTTATGAAGAATTATTAGATCATAAGGGGCTCGAGGCTATATTCATTGGAACACAACCACACTGGCATGCCTTACAGTTCATTGCCGCTTGTAAAAAAGGATATGATATTTATTGTGAAAAGCCTCTTGCATACGATGTTTATGAAGGATTAGCCATGGTAAAAGCTGCCCAGGATGCGGGTAATATTGTTCAGATTGGCTTCCAGAGAAGGCAAAGTAAAGCCTTTGCCAGGACTAAAGAAATGATTCAGGAAGGCGCTGCAGGAAATATACACCAAATTGGTGCTCAAATACATTATAATCCCATACTCGAGGATAATACCATACAAGCCCCACCTGCCTCATTGGATTGGGAAGCATGGTGTGGGCCAGCACCAAAATTGCCTTATAGCCCCAGTATAGGTCATATAGCTTGGAGACTTGAAAAGGAATATGGAAATGGCCACCTTGTTGATTGGGGCATACACCATATCGACATCATCAGAAATATAATGGATCTGGATATGCCACAAAGCTTCTATACCAGAGGTGGACTTGAAGTGCTGGAAGGTAAAATCACAACACCAGATACACTTACTGCAAGAATGAACTTTGATTCAGTCCCTCTTACCTGGCAACACAGATTATGGGGATCAGGAGACTTGAATACGCAGCTTAATAACGGAATATTCTTCTATGGAGAAAAGGGAACAATTTTCGCTTCTGATAGAAAAATTGTAATAATGCCAGCTGGCAAAGAGCAAGAACAAGAAGTTATTGAAGTTCCTGGTTCAGATATGGCAGTGGAGCATATGGCTGACTTTTTGAATGCTGTGAAGCAAAAGGATGAAAATCTAATCAGTTGTACGATAGAAGATGCTTTCAAATCAACTGCAACGGTACAATTGGCAATGATTTCATATAATAGCGATAGCATTATAAAATGGGATCAGGAGAGCCATTCCATCGTTAACAATCCGGAAGCCTCAGCATTATTGGCCAGGGAATACCGGGGAAAATATAAACGACCCTCTATAAGCTGACATTCAGATTCAATCATGAATATATTGTTGATAAATCTATGAAATATTTAATAATTTCATAGATTTTGCCATTTCTACTGGTCTTTCTATCTATATTTAATTGAAATATAATGCCAATACCGGTAAACAAGGATTTTATAGTATTGAAGTAATTAGAACTCGATATTTAAAATAAATCTGTCGTCTAGCTTTAAACTAGTGAGAATTTAATTTTTCTATCTTTATTTTTTATCTTGAAAAAATGATTTTCAGGTAAAGCATTCTCAATTTCTTCCTGGAATCTGAAACATGTATTAATTTGTTTGAGATATGGCAAAGTACTTTTTTAATATATTAGACCAAAATAAAGGTCGAATTTGCTTCATCATCTTCATAAGTTTCTTTTTATTCGCCTGTTATGCGTGTAATGACTCAACAAAGACCACAGAAAACAAAGATTCCACAGCATTAAATAATCGTTTGTCAATCGATAAAGATTTATCTAATATAAAGATCGGTTATAGTTCACCCTCACAAAACGCTCCCTTCTACGTCGTGCTTTCAAGCTACGTGAAAAAATATACAGAAGACTATGGGATGCAGTTCATAATGACTGATGGTCAGAATGACATTATAAAACAGATTACATCAATTGAGGATATGATAACAACAGGACTAGATGTATTGATTCTTAATCCTCTGGATTATAAAGCACTTGTCCCCGCGGTCAATGCGGCTTCTGAAGCTGGCATAGAAGTATTCATTGTTGATAGCCAGATTGATGCTTCAGCAAACTATATAACAAGCGTACAGGCATCTAATGAAGGGAATGGTGAACTGCTTGGAGAATGGGCAATTAAGAAACTAAAAGGCGGGAGTATAAAGGCAGCTCTAATAAGTGGGAGCCAGGGGAATCCGGTTGGAAGAGAAAAACGACTTGGCTTTGTAAGAGGATTTGTCGAATCACAATTAATGACTGAGGGAAGGTCGAATTTGGTCATTGTGGCACAAGGTTGGGGAAATTGGTCACTTTTAGGAGGAATGGAAGCTATGGATGATATATTAGTAGCCCATCCTGACATTAATCTGTTGGTTGCAGAAAATGATGCAATGGGAATGGGTGCTTTAAAAGTGATACAGGAAACAGGTAGATCCGGTGAAATAACAGTAGTTGGATTTGATGGACAAAAAGAGGCTTATGAACTGATACAAAAGGGTCAATTTGGGGCAACTGCTTTAAATAGCCCAGAAGAATTAGCCCGGTTGGTAGTTGAATCAGTGGTCAAGTATTTAAATGGTGAATCGATCAACAAAATCATTTATACACCGGCAGTATTGATCAACGAAGAAAATGTATATGATTATTATAATCCAGATGCTTTATTCTAAAAAAGAATGAGGCTTAAATATACAAAAACCTGAACCTAATTAATGAACTGCGTCGAGCTGATAAATATTAGCAAATCTTTTGGCGGCATTTCGGCACTTTCAAAAGTTAACCTGGATGTCAGGAAAGGAGAGGTTCATGCCTTGGTCGGTGAAAATGGAGCGGGGAAGTCTACGCTCATGAAAATTTTATCAGGTGCGTGTTCTAAAGATGAAGGAAAAATACTTATCGAAAATGAAGAGGTTTTAATTAAAAATACTCAGGATAGCAAAAAACTTGGAATTGGAATTATTTATCAGGAGTTTTCTCTGGTCCCCGACTTAAACGTTGCAGAAAATATCTTTTTACATCACCTAGGAGCAAATCGGCTCTGGATGGATCGAAAAAAGATACAGAAAGAGACAATCAGATTAATCAATAGTCTGGGATTTGATATTAATCCTTCTACAAAAGTCCGGAAGCTAAGTGTAGCCCATCAGCAAATAGTTGAAATAGCAAAAGCATTGTCAGAAAAAGTGAATGTTTTAATTCTTGATGAACCTTCCGCGGTTTTGGGTCCTTTTGAAATACAAAAGCTTTTCGACACAATTAAACGATTGAAAAATGAAAATGTCGCCATAATTTATATTTCACATCATCTGGATGAAATATTCCAGATAGCTGACAGGGTGACTGTCTTAAAAGATGGTATTTCAAGTGAAAGTATGATAATATCAGAAATAGATAAGGATGCCATTATTAGAGGAATGCTCGGAAGATCATTGGAAACCATGTATCCTGATCGGGAATCGGCTATAAATAAGGAGATCCTGAGGATAGAACACATTCGGATAAATGATAAAGTAAAGGATGTATCGTTCTCGGTTAGATCAGGGGAGATATTGGGTTTGGCAGGACTTGTAGGTAGTGGAAGATCTGAAACAGCAAGGGCTATATTTTCAGCTGACAGGAAAGAGAGCGGACAAATCTTTTTACATGGAAAGAAGTTGAATGCAAATTCCCCCCGAAAGGCCATTAAAGCTGGAATTGGTATGGTGCCGGAGGATAGAAAGAATCAAGGCGTCATATTGAACCTGTCGATCAGCCAAAATATCAGTTTAACAAATCTAGATAAAATGACGGATAAACTGGGATTCTTAAACTCTCTTGAAGAAAATAAACTTGCAGAAGGTCTGATCAGGAAATTATCAATTAAAACACCCGGATCCCAAATTGAAACTGAAAAATTAAGTGGTGGAAATCAACAGAAAGTGGTTTTGGCAAAATGGATCAGTCGTAATTGTGAAGTGCTAATCATTGATGAACCCACTAGGGGAGTAGATATAGGCGCGAAGGTTGAAATCTATACCCTGATAAATGAACTGGCAAATAAGGGTATCGCAATCATTTTAATATCCTCAGAGACCTCTGAATTAATGGGTATTTGTGACCGCATTATCGTAATGAGAAATGGGGCAATTCAAGGAGAACTTGATAAAGAAGATTTCTCGGAAGAGCAAATTTTACGACTTTCAATTGGGGCGTGACTTAGATAAATGATGAATAATTAAATAAACAGAGTTTGTCATCTTATAATAAGCAAAAGATAATAATATAGATGAAAGGGAAATTAAAGACTTGGTTTCATTTTGTTATTGAATATAACACCATTTTAATATTTCTGATTATGCTGGCGATATCAGCAATGGTATCAGAGGCTTTCTTCACTTATTCAAATTTATATAACCTGCTAAGGCAGGTCACTCCCGTAGGTATAATAAGCATGGGGATGCTACTTGTAATTCTTACTGGGGGCATTGACCTCTCGGTTGGCTCAATAGTAGCCATGGTAGGCGTTCTTTGCGCATTGTTCACACATACGATGCCTTTAAGTATGGCGCTTCTGGCCGCTTTGGTATGTGGAATTCTAGTGGGGGGATTATCGGGATATTTAGTCGCCTATCATAAAATGGCTCCTTTCATTGCAACCCTCGCCTTGATGTCTATCATTAGAGGACTTGGATTTATATTTTCGAAAGGAGCACCAGTTATTGTTGCTGAAAGTGCTTCAGTACTGACAGACTTCGGTAGTGGAAGCTTTCTGGGATTACCAAATCCAGGATGGGTATTGATTATTGTGTTTGTCATTACAGCCGTTTTATTGAAGTATAATGCATTTGGGCGAATTGTCATTGCATTAGGAAGTAATGAGGAAGCAGTCCGGTTATCAGGACTAAAGGTTAAAGCGTACAAATTCAGTGTATACGCAATCGCCGGCGGGTTATCAGCCATCGCCGGAATAATACTGACTGCCAGAACTTCAGTGGGCGCACCCGTAACCGGTGTTGCCATGGAGCTTGATGTTATTGCTGCAGTAGTAATTGGAGGCGCCAGCTTGATGGGAGGGAGAGGATCTGCAATAAACACACTTCTTGGTGTATTGATTTTAGGAATGATTGGAAATATTATGAATTTATTGACTATCCCTGCCTATTCTCAGCAGGTAATCAAAGGATTGATCATAATTCTGGCTGTATTGCTCCAGCGATTCCAGGATAAGTAATATAGACATATGAATGAATTGATAAAACTTGGTGAAAACAATCTTTCCCTGATTCGAGAAAGAATTGAGGTGCCTGGCTATGCTAGAAAGGAGATAAAAGCTGGGATTGTTCATATTGGAGCAGGAAATTTCCACAGATCACATCAGGCCTATTATACCAATCAGGTATTGTCAAAACGATTGGATAACTGGGGGATTTGCGGTGTGGGTTTAATGAAAGAGGACTTAGAAAGATATAAGATCTTTAGTCAACAAGATGGTTTATATACTTTGATCTCAAAAGAATCAAAAGGATCCTTTCAAGCCATGATTATCGGATCTATCATTGAATATCTTTACGGACCTATGAATCCGATGGCGGTGATTCAAAAAATGTCAGATCCGTGCATTAAAATAATATCTTTGACTATTACGGAAGGGGGGTATAATTTCGATTCAAATACGGGAGAATTTATTTTTTCAGATCCCTTAATTCAATGGGATATGACTCATCCTGAAAATCCCAAAACCGTCTTTGGTTTTCTTACACAGGCATTAAAAAGTAGGATGCTGAGTGATATATCCGGATTAACGATACTGTCCTGCGATAACATCCAGCAGAATGGTGATGTATGTAAAAAAATGCTGCTTTCCTATATAAATGAAGCTGAACCTGGAATTGCCAACTGGGTTTTGGAGAATTGCTCATTTCCAAATTCTATGGTGGACCGGATCACTCCAATTTCAGACATTTCAGATATTGAATATTTAAAAACGCGTTATCAAATTGAAGATCAATGGCCGGTTGTGGCTGAACCATTTATACAATGGGTAATAGAGGATAATTTCATAGCCGGGCGACCAAAATGGGAGGAGGTAGGGGCACAATTTGTAAACGATGTTGCTCCTTATGAACGCATGAAAATCAGGTTACTTAATGCTGGTCATACGCTTCTGGGATTATTGGGTACTTTGCTTGGATACAAAACCGTAGATGAAACAATCTCGGATCCGGCATGTAAAACAATACTTAGAAAGTTCATGGACGTGGAAGTAACACCAAATCTTGGTTTAATTGAAGGGATTGATTTAGAAGAATATAAAGATAGTCTGATCCAACGATTTTCAAATCCGGAAATAAGTGATCAGTTAACCAGAATATGTTCAGAAAGCTCCACTAAAATTCCAAAATTTGTCATTCCAACCATTCAGGATCAATTAAAAAGGGGTGGTTCGATTCAATATGGCGCCTTAATAATTGCCTGCTGGTACAGGTATATCGAATTATCAGAATCCTCGTCATATAATATTGAAATACAAGATATTATGTATAAGGAATTAAAGCAAATTATAATATCATCTGACAAAAAGGACCCAACAGTTTTTCTGGAAATTAAGCCTGTTTTTGGCGATCTACAACATAATGACATTTTTGTAAAAACTTATCATAAATTAATTCTTCAATTACGAATTGATGATCTGAGGAATGTAATAAGAAATTTAAACCACGAGGGAGATATCCATGGACAAAAAATCCAAATGTAATAGTGGCTGGATTACCTTTTGTTTTTTTGGGATAGTAGTAAAACATCTGACATGTATCCTGTTTTAATAATATGCCGTATTTTCAGTAGGGCGATAATTGAATAAGATGGTAACGGATTATTCGAAAGGTAATTGAATCGATCAACTTAAAAGCAAATGAACATATCGATATTCAAAACATGAGACAAGTTATTATGATTGCTCCTGGGGTAATTGAACAACGGGAAGTTCCATCTCCCGGAAAACCTGGCCCAAAGGAAGTTCTACTAAAAATAGAGAGAATTGGTGTATGTGGAAGCGATATACATGTGTTTCATGGAGAACATCCTGCAACGCCATATCCTGTTGTACAAGGGCATGAGTATTCAGCTACAATAGAAAAGGTGGGTGAAGAAGTTGTCAAGGCAGCGCCAGGCATGAAAGTTACAGCACGCCCCCAATTAGTGTGTGGCACATGTGCGCCGTGCAGAAGGGGGCAATACAATGCCTGCCAGAATCTAAAGGTACAGGGATTTCAGGCCCCAGGAGTGGCTCAGGATTATTTCCTTGTTCCAGAAGACAGATTGATTGTATTACCTGATTCTCTGACTTTGGAACAGGGAGCAATGGTGGAACCTGCGGCAGTGGGTGCCCATTCGACCAGCCGGACCACTGGAATAAAAGGAAAAAATGTGGTGGTTGCCGGTGCAGGTACAATTGGAAATATGGTAGCTCAATTTGCAAAAGCAAGAGGAGCAAATAAAGTACTAATTACGGATATTAGTGATTACAGGTTGAGAAAAGCAGAAGAATGTGGTATAGACCACACATTGAATGTTGAAAGTACCAGTTTTGAAGAGGGCTCCAAATCTATTTTTGGAAAGGATGGATTTCAAGTTGGATTCGAGGCAGCCGGTGTTCAGAACACTCTGAATTATCTTATGTCCAATATTGAGAAGGGAGGTGATATCATTATTCTTGGAGTATATTCAAATAATCCAACTATCAATATGTATTACCTGGGAGAGCACGAACTGAATGTTTTTGGATCAATGATGTATAAGCATGAAGATTATGAAGCTGCCGTTGAGCTAATAGATACGGGTAAAATAAATATTCATCCATTAATCTCTAAACATTTTCCATTGGAATCATATTATGATGCCTATAAATACATAGAGGCACAAGGCGACAAAACGATGAAGGTAATGATTGATCTTTGACTATTCCCTAAAGAAATACTACAAAACTCCTAACATCCGGAGCAAATATTGGTTATGAAGTATATGTATATGTTTCAATTGCCATTAAAAACTCTATTCTACAACCAAGGGATTAAAGTGTATTTGTTCTTTTCACTTTTGATGATCAGCATATATGGATGTCAGGATGATCCTGTAAGTGGTACAGTCCCAGGCACAGGAACTCTTCCTCAGGCAAATCCGTATGACTGGAGTCTGCAATATACTGAAGCGTTTGTTGATTTGAAAGATGTATTTTTTGTAGACCAATCAACTGGTTGGGTAGTAGGAGATTTCAATACCATACTTTCAACAACAATGGGAGGGGATACCTGGCCACAAGCTCCGATTAATGATTATGATGGGAATTTTAGAGGCGTCCATATGATCAATAGCGATAAAGGCTGGATCACTGGTGACATGAATGGAAAGATTGAAAACGGCGGCATTTATTTATCTACTAATGGTAGCGCTTATCCAGAACCGCAAACCTTAACCATGTACCCATTGAACACTGTATATAGCTTTGATGATGATTATGTGTGGTCGGGGGGAGATAATGGTCAGTTATTGTTTACTCATGATGGAGGTGATAATTGGCAAGAGCCTGATGCAAATCTCGAAATCGCAATTTTTGGCATTCATTTTATTGATGAGGATAATGGATATATTTCTGGAAGCAAGGGCAGTATCTATAAATCAACTGATGGAGGTCATACCTGGGATATTGACTATAAACATTCGGAAGTTGACATATTGGCCATACATTTTATAGATTCCACAAAAGGTTGGGCCTGTGGATCAAGAAATACCATATTATTATTCAGTAATGATGGAATAACATCTGAATGGACAGCACAGACAATTTCCTCTGAACTACAAGGGATAACCTGGACGGATATTTTTTTTATAGATGATCAAAACGGTTGGATTGTAGGAAATGGCGGAACAGTATATCGTTCAGAAGATGGTGGTAAGACATGGATTAAAGAAAGTACCGGCCTTTTTGCAAATTTAAATGCCATCTATATGTTTAATGGCCTTAAAGGTTGGATAGTAGGAGATAATGGGGTCATTTTAACTTATACCCCACAGTCTCAATAATAAGATACTGTTAAGATATGTGCAGAAAGACAAGGAAGGGATGGTAATATTAACTCAATCAAAATATTATAAACTTTCCAGATAAATTTATCTATCACTTAGTGTACAATCTCTTTAGAAGTGATCGATAATGCACCTTATAAAAGAATGCTCAGAAATAGGGTAGGGGTTACACTTTATTTTTTGGCATAATCTTTTCTGATAGCCACTGCAAAAGCTTCCCAGTGTTCTTCCGTCATCCGGTGTTGGAGTAAAAAGGCAAATTCCGGAAGCGCCGTTTTCCATTGATTCACGAATAGCATCTTCCATTTCTTCAGGGATCAAACCGTGATTTTCAGGATCTGGTTCAGCAGTCTTATTTTCAGGTCTTGGACAAATGAACAGTCCGCTATATAGAGGTTTTCTATTATCGATGGCTGCGACGCCCTCCTTGCAAACTTCTCCAATCCACTCAGTTCCTTTTAAATAAAAATCATTATAATTCATAGGATAAAATGAATCCATATTCCACTTATTCCATTCCTGCCTCACAATCTTTTTGGCGACAGAATTTGGACCTGGAAAAACAGCCGCGTTTATTTTCTTTCCTTTTGCATGGACCATATCAGCCAATCGGTTAGCTATACTTGTAATCAGGTCATATCTATATTGTTTCCATTCTTCAACCGTGGAAGGATCTTCCACCGCCCTAATATCAGTTCCTGAGGTTTCCTTAAAACCATCCACACAATGATCACAATAGCAATAATCGTAATCCGGATATTCCCTGTCCATAACAAGACCATATTTTTCCCAGAGGCCTTCCGCCAGAATTACATCCGGGAAACGGATATAGTCCAGATGAATTCCATCCACTTCGGGTATCTCTGCAACCCTTCCATATAGATCACTTAAAAAATCATAAACTTCCACTCTGGAAGGGCAGAGAAATTTATAATGATCTGCATAAGCCGGTTTTTCGAAGGCGGATTCTCCTTTTCCATTAATTGCATACCATTCAGGATCTAATTTTGGGTTTTCCCGCTGTATCATGGTGGGTATCCAGGTATGAAACTCAAGCCCAAACTCCTTGGCTATTCCCCCAACACGCTTGTATGTTTCCGGATCATGGCCGCCATTATACATGAGGCCTATGATGCCTTTATTTTTATAGTCTGAAAATTGATCTCTTAAGTTCCTGATCGGTTTTATTCCGCGGGCCACTCAACCAGGCATATACCGGGACTTTAATATCGGGAAGTTGATTTGTCTCTATACCTGATAGGTTTTTCCCTTCTTTTGTGCCGGAGGTCTGGCATGCGGTTAGTGCTAAAAATATTAATACTGCAAGTAATTTATTCATGATTTTATGCTTTTATAAATGTACCTGTAAAATTAGGAGGATTTAGGTACTTAGCAATTATGATTATAACGAATTTATCATGTATGTGCAGGGATTTTTATAATATTCTTTGAAGGCATCCTTCAATTCCACAAAAACTTCATGATACTTTTCGCTAATTTCAATTCCTGTACCAAAGTCCATTCTTAGATTATTCAGATTCGATCCTTCAATCTTGAGCCGAATAAAGGCATCGCTATTGCAATTGAATAATAGCAGTAATTTGAAAGATAATATTTGATTATTTACCTGGGATCCATTTTTCCAGATCAAAAACGTATAATCCACAACCCGCACCTGCTGCAGAACCAGCAATAGATGCCTGGAAGGCCATCATTTTACCATCATCGCTCACGACCGGATTAGAAGATCTAAAGCCTTTAACATCACTAAAAAAGGTTAATCTTTCATATGAAGGTGCATTAGGATTGAGAGAGAATTTATAAATGTCAATGTGGGCAGTTCCTTTGGGATTGTGTTTGTCAGATTCAATTAATGTAAATCCATCAAGCGGATAAATGCCTTCTGGTTCATCATATTGTTCCGGAGCTTTTGAGTAATTGACAATCTCCCCTGTTTTTAAATTATACCCCATTACTTCGCTGCTGAATATACCTTTCGAAGTCTTACCATATTGAGACCAGATCAATTCATTTTCATCTGGAGGTCTGAAATCCTGTGGTTCCAGAATATCTTCATACTTTATTCCATCAACAACAATGTCTTTATTATCAATTATGAGTTTCTTATTCACAATTTCAGGAAGATTTCCGTCATTGTATTTTATCTCTCCGGTATAAATGGTTTTATGATCAGGGGACCATGCAATCTTCATAGATCTTCTGGAAATAGCCGGGCCTTCATTTATTTGTTCATTAGGAATATCAACAGGCGGGGTTTTCAAATTTTCATCCATCACCTGCATGGTAAGTTGGTATCTTTCAGGTCCGCAGGTAAACAATAAATCACCATTTGACAAGCATAATACCCTGTAATATCCATGTCCTGCGGGACGGTAAGACGGTTTTGTAATCTTTCTGGTTTTTTTTGACTTCACATCCACCATCCATACATCCCCACCTGCACTATCCACGAAATAGACCGTTTTGCCATCCAAAGACCATTCCGCCCTCTGTCCAAAATCAGTTAGTGGTTTAATATGGGCGGGAAGCAATTCATTGGGAAAGCAACCTTCCGGTTCTTTTGTATTACAGGATAGAACTAGGATTAGTAAAGAAAAATAAAAAAATAAGTATATAGCTTTCATGGTATTCAAATATAGCGCTATGAAAAATCATTTATATTCTACATCCAAAATATAATCTATCCCAATGATTTAATTATTGTTTTGGCATATTATTCATTTGTTATGATTAGTAATTATATAATATAACTAACTCAAATAATATATTGCAATTAAGTCAACTTGGATATTTGCATGCGATACTTTATCTTTTGGAAGGGTAGGGGTACAAAATAGGATAGAGCAGATTATAGATTGCTTAGGCAATAAAGAAACAAAATGCAACAAGCTCAAAAATAAAACTGAAATATAGAATGTCTAAAATAGCAATTATAACAGGTGCCACTGGAAATTTGGGTAAAGCAGTTACGCAAAAAATGGTTGGTACGGGATATACTGTCATTGGGACCACTGAACCTGGGAAAGATATCTCATCTGAGGATGTGCATGTGGTATATAAAGCAGTGGATCTGACTGATCCTGAAGACAGCCGAATCATTTATAGAGGAGGTAGTATCAAAATATGGTAAGATTGATGCCGTTATCTGTCTTGTTGGTGGATTTGAAATGGCAACTTTGGCCGAAACTTCTCATGAGGCCTTAGAGAAAATGATCAATCTGAATTTTTTTACTGCCTTTAACACCATTCAACCCATTCTCAGGTTACTGAAAGACCAGGAAGACAGGAAAAATATAGTACTGATAGGGGCAAAACCTGTTTTCGAACCGAATGCAGCTAAAGCGGTTTTTCCGTATGCTTTGTCAAAAACTATGATCATAAAAATGGCAGAGGTGATTAATGCAGACTCAAGGCAAAATAATACTACTGCTACCGTTATTGTACCCAGTATCATTGATACACTGCCGAACAGAGCAGCTATGCCGGATGCTAATTTTTCCGATTGGGTAAACCCGGAAAGCATCGCTGAAAAAATAGCATTCATATGTGGGGAAGGGGGAAAGGACCTCCGGGAAACGATCCTGAAGATCTATGGAAATTCCTAAATATCGATTTTAATGCCTGGTTAGATTGCTAACCTTTTTTATATAGTAAGAATTAGAATTTATAAATGGACATCTTATACGAATACATCTTGAAATGAAACATGTCAGGCGTAGTTTTCTTAAGAAACTAGCAACATCAGCTATATTAACATCGCTATCTCCAATAGCCCGGCCATTTTCAGAAAGAAAAATGGAACATTCATCGAGGCTAATGAAATCATTCAAGAAAATTGATGTTCATACACATATTTCATCTGATGCATCTTATTTAAAAGAAGTAATGGATGAGTGGAATATGAAAATGTTCACGATCTGTAATGAAGGACTTAAAACGGATCGCTTAAAAGCCCAAATAGAAGCTGCTGCTGAGATCACAGATAATCTTCCCAGATACTATGCATGGTGTACTACTTTTGATTTGAACGGGATAGGAAAGCCTGAGTGGTCCGGACAGGTGATTGAAAAATTGAAAGATGATTTTGATCGTGGTGCACTGGGGGTCAAGGTCTGGAAAGAAATAGGTATGCAATTGAAAGATTCGAAAGGAAACTTTATACTAATAGATAATCCACTGTTTGATCCTATATTCGATTTTATTAGCAATAATAATAAAACCTTGTTCATGCATATTGGTGACCCTCCAAATTATTGGTTATCTGCCGGACCCGATGGATTGCCTGATGCATGGTATAAGGAAGGAAACGATGTATGGAATCGAATCGGGAAATTTAAAGGGGAGGTGGCTTATGACAGGCTGATGCGTGCGAGGGATATTGTGTTGTCAAGGAATCCAGATTTAAAAATAGTCGGATGTCATATGGGGAATTTGAGTTATGATTTAAACCAACTTGCTAAAAGATTGAATCAATTCCCGAATTACGCTGTAGAAACTTCATTCACAATACCCTTTCTAAAAGGTCAGGCCAGGGAAAAAGTGAGAGAGTTTTTTCACAAATACCAGGACAGGATTCTTTACGGATCAGATATATCCGGGGGATTGATTGCCAGTCCCTATCTGATCGATATGCCAAAAATCAATATTAAATGGTCCGAAACTGAGATTAATAACCTAAAATCGGAACTTCTTTTTCAATATGAGGAAGATTTCAAGTATTTTTCTACTGACAAGGAATTTTCACAAGGAGATTACAATGTGCGTGGATTGTCACTTCCTGAAGAAGTTTTACATAAAATATATTTTAATAATTCAGTTTCGTGGGTTAAAGGAATTGATAAGAATTTTTAGCAGAAAAGATATAATTCTGAGGTTCTATCAATCTCATTACGATTATTGATTATTTTGCATTTTCAATCCTTCTGTGAAAGTCATCCTGATTGCTTTCCTCACCATATTCAGCATAGTGGGTGATACCTTCTCTTTCAGCGATCCGCCTGAATTTTGTATAGGTTCCGTCGTTTCGAGCCTCGACTGGTGTCAATTTGCATTTCAGGTATAATAATGGGAGGGAGGCCATTTCCACACGATTCAGAATCTCATCATTATCTGCTACGATGGCTGCATTTGAAAAAATCTCGGTTGATCGTTCTAAAAAGTCACCTGAAAAGATCTCGTCATCAGCAGATAATCTGTTGTACCTATGTGATTCGATGTGTATATGAGTTTCAGGTGTAATCCTTCCATATAGTAAATCGAAATATTGACGGACATACTTACCTGCTCTTCCGTAATAACCATACATGAAATCATCAATTACATCGTCAACATTACAATCAGGATTCCACAGCAACCGTGAAATCAGGTAAGACCTGAGCTCGGCAAACTCTCCACCGCGGCTTTCATAGGCTGCCTGCTCCATGATCCCGATGGCATGGTTCTCCCTGAATGTCTGGATATTGGGTTGAAGTACGAGCATATTTGGATACGGCATTAGATAGTGCTGAAAATACACAACGTAATCCCAAATGTACAGGTTTTGAGCTATCGCAGACCAGCCTTTCAGGTCCTGCAGAAATAATTGGTTGCGTGGACAAGTTTCTATGGAATGCGAAAAACAGCACTCAATACTGCACAAGCGGACCACAACATTATGGCGTGGTTGTATTGTTTTACAAGGCTTCCTCGAATATTTATATGCCAGCGTACCGATAAATTTATCCGGAAATTCTTTTTCAACTGCTTCGGCAACCTGGTTAACAAACCAGATAATTACTCCGGATTCGCTTCCCTCTTTTTTCACAATCGCCTGACAATTATCACATTGGCACGGATTGTCTCTATCGTTTTGTGATACATCATAGATCAGGTATTCGGGATGCTCCCGCATCTGTTTTTTTATCCTTTCAGTAAGTATCTTAAGAACGTCAGGATTGGTTAGGCACAACTGAGCATCCTTGTATATCCTTTGGTTATCGATCAGGCTATAATATTCCGGATGATCGTCAAAGAATTCTTCGGGTGGCACTAAAGGAAAGAATGTATGTACGGACCAATAACTTTCTATTCCGCCAGGCTGTTGTCTCAAAGACATCGCGCCATTCATCCTGTTTCTGGCTGCCCATATGCTATCAAACGCTTCAAAATAGAAATCATTACGCACCCTTATCCCGGGTGCTTCTGAATGATCGATAGAGGAAAATTTGTATTCTTTCCTTTTGGGAATCACACTCACCGATGGAGTGTACCACCTGCAGCCAAACTCATTTTCAAGGAAAGCCATAACACCATACATGGAGCCTCTTTGCTTTCCTCCATAAATTAAAATATCCGGACCGTAACTGCGATATCTGAATGATTCATCCAGGTCAGCAGGAGCCTCTTTATCTGTTTTTTCTTTCACAAGGTGATTATAACCAACAACAATCTGTGGACCCTGGTAGTCCTGTTCAACTGGCTGTATCGGTAATTCTACGCCACTGATCTCCTTCAGCCAATATTGAAGCTCTTTGGCTGCCCATTGTTCCGATTCGGAAGCATTGTTGCTAACCGCAATTCTGTATTTCGAATCTTTAGCTGTAAATAATACATGTTCAGTATTCCTCGGATACGAATCTGTTTTCGTAGATGAATTCTGCGCTATGGAATTATCAGCTAAGAAAAAAAATATAAGGATGATGATAATTAGTTTCCGGTACATTATAATTTAATTTTTTATAAAAAAATACGGTGAAGTTCCTTGCTTACCAAAATAAGGAAAATTAAATATATTTAGCTAGGGTAGGGGCTTAAAGAGTTTTCGTCATCATTTATTTTTGATTTTAAATCAATGATATGTTGTATAATATCGAAGCCTTGTATTTTTTGGAAGCTGGCCAGTTTCCCTGAGGAATATTTGAGATATTATTGAGTGCAAAAACGAGTATATAAATTATATTAAAGAGTTTTGAGAGTATTTGGCATCATATAACAACTGGTTGACATTGAATAGGGGATAATGTAAGGATATATCCGGATATTCCTCAGCAACTACTGGAACCTTTTTCCTGAACTGGCGGACACATGACCGTGCCGTAAGAGCAGAACACACAACAATCACCTTTATTTGGTTTCAATAATTTCTCGCAATTAGTACATTCATAAAAAAATTGACAGGCATTTGTAGGCATTATTTCTTTTTTCTTAAATCCACAAAATGGACAGGTAAGTTCCGATTCAAGAATTATTTCTTTTCGCATTGTTTTAGATTAGACTAAAAACAAATATAACTTTATATAAAACCATTAATGTAAAAGGAAGTTTTATTTTAGTCTCAATTAATTAGTTACAAATATAGATTCTCACCAACATAATCTATGTAATTCCCTTTCACCGATGCTGAGTCCTTAGTCAAAAGCTTTGGTCGTCGTTGAACGCTTTGTCGTAAGCGTTAACAAAAAATCTCTAACGTTATCGTGTGATACGATCGTCCGATAACTGATTTTATGTTAATCAGCAGAGCTGAACGCAAATCCCCGGAGAATTGTTATATAATTTACATTATGTTAAATAGAGCATAGAAAAATAAAGACGGCCCGAATAACTGGGCCGCCTGAGTATATCTTAACTCCCCTACTTTTATCTTTATTTTTCCCCTTATTGCTCTATTTCTGAAGTGGCTCCTAAAGCATCTAATTTTGCTTTAACTTCATTAACTTTCACATAGTCCTTCATCAAAGCATATAAAGTCTGCAATGTTTGTAAAGTGCTAACATCTTGAGGATTTACTTCATGCGCTTTTTCAAAATATGGAATCGCAAAAGTGAATATTTCATTCGCCCTGGCCTCAACCGCCTTGCCTTCCTTTTTATATGTGTCAAGATCCATATCCTGGGCTGCTTTTAATACTTCTGCTCCCTGGTTATATTTATTTACCCCTAAATTGTATAAAGCTTCAAAATACTCAGGATTTTTCTCTAAACATTTCTCATACCATTGGCCGGCTTCTTCATATTCTTCTGAAGCGTCATAAATGTATCCCATTTCATAATACAATATATAATTGTCCGGGTCCTTAGCTATAGCTTCGTTAAGCGATTCTTTAGCTTCATCAATCTTATTGGCCATAATCAGTAAAGTGATCAAATCTTGCTTCAGGTCATGGTCTTCCGGATATTGTAACCTGGCTCGCCTGGCGGCCTCCAATGCAGCTAAAGTATCCTTTACCACTGCCCTGTACACGTAAATAATATTTCTATGAACATTGACATCAGCCATGTTATGATCAGCAAGGTAATTGAAGTTTTCCAATGCAAGTTCCGTATCGTCCATCTGCTGAGCTGCATATCCTGAATATTGCCAAGCTGTGGTATCATTTGGAAAAAGAAGTTTAACCATATCAAAATAAGCAATTGATCCCTCATAATCGCCGCTCTGATAAGCTTCTACAGCACCGTTAAACGCAGCACTGTACAATGCAACAATCCGCTGGTCAGCAAATATGTAGTATGTACTTGTCTCGGGTTCCATTTCCTTAACCTTAAGAAATGCTTCAGCAGCTTCATTATAAGCGTTATCACTTAATGATTTTATGGCTTCATCTTCTGAATTATAGATAGTTTCATATATCAATCCTCGATAATACCATGTTTTCACCTTATCTTTCGTTTTTTCATGCTCAGTGGCAGCATCAATAATCGATTTAGCTTCAGTCACTTCTCCTTTATCGAGAAGAATTTTAGCTTTTTCTATCTTAGGAGTTTTCTCATTCTGAGCGAAAGCGACGCTTACGGTAAGGAGTAAAAATAAAATTAACCTAATCTGTTTCATGATTTCAAGATATTTACTTAATTAATTAGTTTGTTACATATATATTATACACTGTATATCAGCTCTTTAACTTGATTCTAAATTCTCTTCCCCAATCTGCTCTATTTTCTCAACACTGCTAATTTCGTCATTTTCATTTAATCTGATCAGTTTTACACCCTGGGTGGCCCTGCCCATTACGCGTAATGTGTCCACAGCCATTCGAATAGTTATCCCTGATTTATTAATGATCATTAAATCATCCGTGTCAACCACTTCTTTTAAAGCAACAAGCTTGCCAGTTTTTGCAGTGATATTTATGGTTTTGACTCCTTTACCTCCCCTTCGGGTAATTCTGTAGTGATTTATCAGGCTTCTTTTGCCAAATCCTTTTTCAGAAACAACCAGCAGATTGGCATCCGTTCTGTTAATGCACACCATATCAACTACCTTGTCCTTATCGCCTTCAAGGGTAACTCCCCTTACTCCAGCTGCATTCCTTCCCATTGCCCGGATGTCAGATTCATGGAAATGGATAGCTTTGCCAGATCGTTTCCCGAGCACTATATGATTATCACCATTTGTTAAAGAGACATTTAATAAGCGGTCCCCTTCATTGATTGTAATAGCATTTATACCATTCTGCCGGGGCCTGGAATATGCTTCGAGCAGTGTCTTTTTAATAGTACCTTTTACGGTACACATCATTATATAGTTATTATTGATATAATCTTCGTCCTGTAGATTGTGAACGTTTAGAACTGTTCTGACTTTATCTTCAGGATCAATATTGATCAGGTTCTGGACAGCTCGCCCCTTAGTTGTCTTGGCGCCCTCAGGGATCTGATATACTTTTTTCCAGAAGACTTTGCCAAATTCTGTAAAGATAAGGAGATAGTCATGTGCATTTGCAATGAAGAGATGTTCGGTAAAATCATCATCTTTTGTAACAACCCCCCTGGAGCCAACTCCGCCTCTCCCCTGCGTTCTATACTCTGAGGACTGGGTTCGTTTAATGTACCCCTGATGAGAGATGGTAATTACCATTTCGTCATTCGGGATCATATCTTCAATGCCTATTTCATCAGAATCATGGACAATATCAGTTCTTCTTTCGTCACCATACCTCTCTTTTAAAGCGATTAACTCATCTTTTATAATGCTCATTCTCAATTCTTTATCATCAAGAATGGCCTGTAATCTCTTGATCAGCTCCTGAAGTTCCTTATACTCTTCCTCTATTTTTTCACGCTCCAGGCCGGTTAGCCTTTGAAGTCGCATATCCAGTATCGCTTTTGCCTGTATCTCAGAGAGTTTGAACCGATCCATTAAACCAATTCTGGCTGTTTCCGGATCCCTGGATTTACGAATAAGTTCGATAACTTCATCAATATTATCCAGGGCAATAATATACCCTTCCAGGATATGGGCACGTTTCTCAGCTTCTTCCAGCTCGAACTTAGTTCTTCTCACCACAACATCATGACGATGAATTACATACCTGGATATCAGATCTTTAACATTTAGTACCTGAGGCCTTCCTTTAACTAAGGCCACATTGTTTACACCGAATGATGATTGTAACTGGGTATGTTTGAAAAGATGATTCAGGACGATGTTAGGTATGGCATCACGCTTTATATCGTATACTATCCTTAACCCATCCCGGTCAGATTCATCACGTATATCAGAAATGCCCACCAATCTTTTTTCGTTCACAAGAGCTGCAGTTTTTTCAATCATTGCAGCTTTATTTACCTGGTAAGGTATTTCTGTGACTATGATCTGCTCTTTTCCTGATTTATTGGTAATGATTTCTGTTTTGGCCCTGACAACTACCCTGCCTCTTCCTGTCTCCAAAGCGGATTTTACTCCCTGATATCCATATATTATTCCGCCAGTCGGAAAATCAGGCCCTTTGATGTATTGCATCAATTCATCAATCTGGATATCATTGTTATCAATATATGCTATAATTCCATCCACAACTTCAGATAGATTATGTGGTGCCATGTTTGTAGCCATTCCAACTGCAATACCTGAAGCTCCATTTACAAGAAGATTCGGTAATTTTGCTGGCAAAACTGTTGGTTCCTGAAGTGAATCATCAAAATTCGGTTGAAAATCAACCGTATTCTTATTGATATCATTCAGCATTTCCTCTGAAATACGTCTGAGTCTTGCCTCAGTGTATCGCATAGCTGCTGGAGAGTCACCATCAATTGATCCGTAGTTGCCCTGGCCATCGACCAGAGGATACCTCAAAGACCATTCCTGGGCCATTCTCACCATGGTGTCATAAACCGAGGAATCTCCATGAGGGTGATATTTACCCAACACCTCTCCAACGATTCTGGCTGATTTCTTATATGGCCTGCTATAGGTTACACCCAATTCCAGCATTCCATAGAGAACCCTTCTATGAACGGGTTTTAATCCATCTCGCACATCAGGCAGGGCCCTTGAAACTATTACTGACATTGAATAATCTATATAGGCACCCCGCATCTCCTCCTCAATGTTGATAGGGATAATGTTTTCGTTAGCTCCTTCTGCCATTAACTGTGGTTAAAATAGAAAAATTATGGACGCAAATTTACAAAAAATTATGTTATTACGGAGAATAATTTGTTCCTTAATTTATGAACAAACCTAATATCCTCCTGAGACTTTACGTCGGTTCATTCTCCACCACCTGTACTTATGCAGATTAGGATAATTCTCTCCTACTTTCGGATTCTGTTTTTTATAGAAAGGCTGACCCCGGTATCCTTTATTTCCATGAACATGCTTCTTTTGATACCGGCAGGTTTTATTTGTGAATTTCTTGGGATAATTATACCCTGGTGGGGTTTTTGCATTCAGGCGACAACGCGGAAGTTCAGGTATCGTGTATCTGAAACCAACATGAACATATAATGCGGGATATCGATGTCTGACACTTCCCCCAAACTCCGGTAAGTCCATTCGATAATTTTTAAATTCATATGATGGCCTGATATATCCTTTTAAATATTCCGAAAATTCGTATTCAATAGGTAGCCCAATATTAAAATATACACCCTGGCTAATAAGGCTTTTATCGAATGCGCCTCCCATCCATATTTTACCTATCTGAATATCTGCGTAATAGGTCCAGTACATAAATTTATATACCCGTCCCCCTACTGTACCAAAAACCCGCCTCAAATTCGTAGTTTTCACATTTGGAGTATATTTTCCAAGTGCTTCGGCCCCGGTATAAGGATTCATTGTGGGTAAATGATGAAGTTCAAAAGCAGCTCCTGCGCCAATTCTAAAGCGATCAAATAGATCAACACTTATAGTTAGCGTGAAAGGTATGGTACCGGCACTTCCTTTATAGCCTAGTTTTGATGTATCACTCAATACCTGATTTTGAAGATCACTTGATGAATTTCTTGACACATTGGCAGAATCAGGTGCATTTAACCAATTCTGATATCCAAAAAATGGAGAAGCCGATGAATCTTGTAAGGTAAATAAATACAGCCCGCTATCTGTAGAATCAGTTTTATTTAACACTCCATAACCTGGTAGATCATGTTTGTAAAATGTCCTGCCATAGCCTCCGGTAAAGGTGATCGATATTTTATTGAGAACCTGTCTGAACCTGTTGACTTTGACATCTTGCTGGGGTAAATAATAATAGGGGTCATTGATCTGGCTGAATGCAGGTGCAATCAGAAATAATAATAGTGCAAGGACAAGTAGCTTAATTTTTATCATCAAATCGGTCAATACCCCTTTTTGGCCGTTTTTTGCTTATTTAACGTCAAAAGTATCTAAAAATTTTCTAAAAATAATGGTTTTTGATAAATCCAGTTTTATACCAATTTCCTGCACTTTTTTAAATTCAACTTTTGATATTCTCCTTTTGTCGGAAAGATCCTCATGTGTGTCATCCCAGAAAAAGGAATGAAGGAATCTTATGAACATATACGGTGCATTCATTAATCTTTTTTTGAATTCCCGTTCAGAAATCTTAGCAGAATCCAAATCTTCCCCTTCAATCAGAGATTTATCAAATGATTTAGCCATAGCCAGTTTTATGGTTTGAAAGAAACGATCTTCCCATTCCGAAGCATTTTTAACTAAAAAAGACATGGCATATACTACCGGATCTTTTTTAAGATAATACCCCCCCTTTGAAATGGTCCTGGCCTTTTTATTCAAAGCCATCTCCTCCAGAAGACTTATATCGCCAGTTGATAAAGTAATAGTTATGCTTGGCATCATAATAATAAGACTTAAAAAATCATGATCACTGATATCAAGGTAGGGCGCTTCTTTTTTACAAAAGTCACTTTTCAGTTTTTGAACCGATTCAAGCACTTCAGTATCTTCGAGTATGATGGTTATTTCGTTGGCGGTTAACATAACGGATAGTGTTTATCTTATTTAAAGTTAAATTAATTAATACGGATTACCTCAATATTTTTATTCCATTTATCGTCCGCATGCGAACATTCCACCTTTCAAATCCGTACAAAAAAATTAAACTATCTATCAAATTATTATATATTCGCTTGATTGTCAAACAATTAATATTTTGGTATAGTTATCGATAAATACAAACTGGAAAGGTACGCCTTATTTATGATAGAATTAAGAGAGATAAGAAAGTCCTACGATGTAGGAAAACAGAAGCTTGAAGTTTTAAAAAGTATTGATCTGAATATTGAAGCCGGGGAACTCGTATCTATAATGGGTTCTTCAGGATCCGGCAAATCAACATTACTTAATATTATAGGAATACTCGATAATTATGATTCCGGGGACTATATTTTGAACGATACTTTGATCAAAAACCTCTCAGAAAGAAAAGCCGCCTATTACAGGAATCGTTTTTTAGGTTTTGTTTTTCAATCCTTTAATCTTCTTTCCTTTAAAAATGCTTTGGAAAACGTCGCATTACCCCTTTATTATCAGAAAGTCAGAAGAAAAAAACGTAATATCAAGGCTATGGAATACCTCGATATGGTTGGATTGAAGGAATGGGCCGAACACATGCCGGGTGAATTATCCGGCGGGCAGAAACAAAGAATTGCCATTGCCCGGGCCTTAATTGCTGATGCAAAAGTTATTCTTGCTGATGAACCAACAGGTGCTCTGGATTCACAAACCTCCTATGAGGTTATGGAGATATTTAAAGAAGTAAATAATGCAGGAAAAACCATTCTGATTGTTACCCATGAAGACGATATCGCTCACAAAACTGATCGTATTATAAAATTAAAAGACGGAATTATAGTTGATGAAGAAATTGCAGTTGCTTCTTAATCGATAGGATATGTTTGATCTGGACAAGTGGCAGGAGATATATTACACTATTAAGCAAAATAAGTTACGCACCTTCCTTACGGCATTTAGTGTGTCCTGGGGAATATTTATGCTTGTATTATTGCTTGGAGCAGGGAAAGGTCTCGAGAATGGTGTTAATGAAGAATTTGAAGAAGATGCTGTAAATAGTATTTATGTATCGCCCGGGCGAACAAGTATGCCTTATAAGGGCATGAAGCAGGGACGATACATCAGGTTGAAGAACAGCGATTATGACAAGACAAAATCCGAAATAGAGGGCATAGATCATATTACAGGAAGGTATTATTGTTCCGGGGAATTTACTGTAAGATATAAGGACAGGTATTCGAGCTTTTCGGTCATTGGTGTACATCCTGATCATGCGTTTATAGAAAATCAAAAAGCATTTCAGGGAAGATACCTCAACCATAATGACCATGAAAATAGACGGAAGGTAGTAATAATGGGCACTGAAGTCAGTAATGTACTTTTCAAAAATGAAGATCCGATTGACAAATGGATACATATTGGAGGAATTCAATATAAAGTAGTGGGAATTTATGATGATGCAGGAGACGGTGATGAAGACCGTCGAATCTTTATTCCTATTTCAACAGCTCAACTTGCATATAATGGATCGAACTATATCCATAATATGGTCTTTACGGTTGGCGATGCCTCTGTTAAAGAAAGTATTGAGATAGTTGATAAGGTCAAGGAAGACCTTTCTAACCGATATAAATTTGACCCCGAAGATAACAGGGCTTTATTTATTTGGAATAATGTTGAAAATTACCAGCGCTTTGTCAACCTGTTTAACGGTATAAAGATCTTTATTTGGATTGTTGGTATTGGAACCATAATAGCTGGTATTGTGGGAGTAAGCAATATTATGCTCATTGTGGTAAAAGAAAGAACCAGGGAGATTGGAGTCAGAAAGGCACTCGGTGCTACACCCAATTCTATTGTTGGACTTTTTCTGCAGGAGGCAGTGGTAATTACCGGGATTGCCGGATATATCGGATTGCTTGGCGGAATTGGTTTAATTGAATTCATTAATTATTCATTGCTTGAATTCAGTGTGGATGCGCCTTATTTCAGGAATCCTGAAATTCATCTTCAAACAGCGATCGGGGCAACATTATTACTTATCTTTTCAGGTGTAATAGCTGGATATATTCCTGCAAAGAAAGCATCGAAAGTAAGACCAATTGAAGCTTTAAGAGATGAATAGTATTAAAAATTTAAAAATACAAAGACTCTATAGTGTTTGATTACGACAAATGGCAGGAAATATGGGCAACCATAAAAAAGAATAAGCTCCGAACTGCTTTAACTATGTTTGGTGTATTCTGGGGAATATTTATGCTAATGGTTCTGCTGGGTTCAGGAAATGGCCTTGAAACAGGCGTAAGGATTGGATTTGAGAGTTGGGCAACGAATGCTGGATTTATGTGGGGAGGTAAAACAACAATGGCCTACGAAGGATTCAAGCCAGGCAGATATTTAAGGTTTTATAACGAAGATATATTGGCCTTGCGTGAAAATGTGAAAGGACTGGACAAACTGGCGCCCCGCAATTCACTTGGAAGTTGGCGTGGAGGGAATAACGTCTTCAGAGGCAATAAATCTGGTCCTTTTAATGTGTATGGTGATTATCCGGATTTCCAGCATATTCAAATTGTAAATATGGTTCAGGGCAGGCACTTGAATTATTATGACCTCGAGGAAAAACGGAAAGTTGCTGTATTGGGACAGGAAGTTGTAAATGTACTTTTCGAACCAGATGAAAATCCAATTGGAGACTATATTAAGATAAATGGAATTTTCTTCAAGGTTATAGGTGTTTTTAAATCTCTTAGAACTGATGAAATGGCGACGAGGGATATGCAGACAGTATATATTCCTTTCTCTACTTTCCAACAAGCATTTAATTACGGAAACAGGGTTGGATGGTTTTCATTTACTGCTAAAGAGGGAATACCTGTTAGTCAGGTGGAACAGAATATGAAAGATGTCCTGAAAAAGCGTCATCATGTAAATCCTGAAGATCACGCAGCGATAGGATCAAATAACCTTGAGGAGGAATTCGGGCGTATCAATGGCCTTTTCTTTGGAATCTCACTTTTTAACTGGATTGTGGGCATTGGCACCTTATTCGCCGGGGTAATTGGCGTAAGCAATATTATGTTAATTATAGTAAAAGAGCGTACAAAAGAAATTGGGATCAGAAAATCTATGGGGGCTACTCCCCTATCTATAATATCTCTTATTCTGCAGGAATCCATAGTCCTGACAGCTTTTGCTGGATACATTGGCCTGGTAATGGGCACATTCCTTTTAGAAGGTATAAATTATGCAATGAATGAGTTCGATTTAAATTCCGATATGTTTGCCCATCCTGGAGTTGATTTCAGCATCGCCCTGACAGCATTTGGAATATTAATAATTTGTGGTGCATTTGCCGGATTAATCCCTGCAAGGAAAGCAGCATCAATAAGTCCGATTGAAGCAATTAGAGTTGAATAATATAAATTAATATGAAGACAGTTTTTAGAATTTTATTGGTATTGATACTGATTACAAGTTTCGTTGGAACCGGTTATTTTCTTTATCAGAAATCCAAGGAACCACCTGTTGTTTATGAAACTGAAAAACCTTTTTATACTGATATAGTCTATAAAACAGTGGCAACCGGGTCAATAGTCCCCAGAAAGGAAATTGATTTGAAATCT
This sequence comes from uncultured Cytophagales bacterium, assembly GCA_963820995.1. Classification (GTDB taxonomy): domain Bacteria; phylum Bacteroidota; class Bacteroidia; order Cytophagales; family Cyclobacteriaceae; genus JAGTVG01. The sequence continues at coordinate 26,629 of CAWGCL010000006.1, forward strand.
CAGGTTTCAGGGGTTGTTGAAAAAATATATGTTGAGGCTGGTGAAATTGCCAAAGAAGGAGATTTAATAGCCAAGATCAAGATAATTCCGGATGTAGTAGCCCTTAATAATGCAGAATCAAATCTGAATGCTGCAATAATCAACTATAAAAATGCTGAAAAAGAGCTTAATCGTCAAAAGAAATTGTATGATGATAAAATCATTTCTGAATTTGATTTCAACAGATATATGCTGGAATATAGCCTTAGAAAGCAAGAATTGGACGCTGCTGAGAACAATCTTGATCTGATCAAGGAAGGAGCCTCAAAAAAATCAGGAAGTGTTTCTAACCTGGTTAGATCAACAGCAGATGGAATGATCCTGGATGTTCCTGTTAAACAAGGGACCTTCGTTATAGAATCAAATACTTTCAATGAGGGTACAACTATAGCTTCCGTAGCCAATATGAATGAAATGATATTCGAGGGCAATGTAGATGAGTCAGAAGTTGGTAAATTGAAAGAAGGCATGAGTTTACTTCTTATCATTGGCGCACTCGATAAAGAAACTTTTATGGCTGACCTGGAATATATATCACCTAAAGGAATTGAAGAAGAAGGAGCTATACAATTTGAGATCAAAGCAGCAATTAATTTGAAGGAAGGAACTTTCCTGCGGGCCGGATACAGCGCTAATGCAGATATTGTACTGGATAAAAGAGACAGTGTTTTAGCGGTTAAAGAGGCTAACCTGATTTTCGAAGAAGAAAAGGTATTTGTTGAATTGGAAAAAGGAGATCAGGTTTTTGAAAAAAGAGAAATTCAGACCGGGTTGTCAGATGGTATAAATATTGAAATATTAGGTGGCCTGAATCCTGAGGATAATATCAAGATATTATAATTTAGAATTCACTAAAAAGTCATTTAAAAATTCAGAACCCGCTTTAATCAAAATCTAACAGGTTCTGAATTTATTAAATCATTTGTTATTGCATTTTAGCAGCAATGGCGTCATACCTGGCTTTCAAATCACCGTCATTCTTAATTCCATCACGGATGGCCTTGTATTGGCTTGATCCAATAGCATATTTAGCCATAATATTAATAAGATCCTTTGCAGCTTGTTTTCTTTCGTCAATTTCTTCATTGACAGTACTTAAAAACTTGATCTCCCATTCCTGTGCTTCTATTCCAGCAAGCTTATCAGCATCCCCTTTAGTTGCCTGCAATTCCTTAAACCGTTGACCGGTCATCCCCTCTTGTTTTGAAATTAAATCATTTACCATTGGACTAATAGATGAAGTGATGCTTTTTACACCTGCGTTAGCAATAGCATAAGCTTTAAGCTCATCATCGGTTATTTCAGCATCCTGGGCATTAGCAAATCCAATCCCAATTACAAAAACAAGAAAATACATTAGTTTTTTCATCATACAATCAATTTTATTTTATCAATTTATTTGTTTTTCGCTATTTCAAAATTTGACTAAGTGCCGAAATAACAAATTTTTAAACGGAATGACAAAAAGAATTCGAAAAAATATTGTTTTATAAGTACTTGGTAACTAGCATAATAAATGTTGTTGAAATACTTAAATAGACTTATTGTATACCTTGATGAGAACAGGAATAGTAGATAAAATCACCTTTATCCCTAAAACTTGAGCTTAAATTTTATATTGAAAAAGCGGCCTGACAGGGAGTTTGGAACTGCATAGTATATATTGTTAAAATCTTTTACCCAATAGTAACTTATCTGATTATTTCTACCTGTTAAATTTAACACCTCCAGACCTAGCCATATGGATTCCAGGGAATTAATATTTTTCAGGAAAAAGATTTTAGACAGCCCTATGTCTATTCTCTGATAGGATTCTCCTTTAAAAACATTTCTGTACTCTAGGCTATTAGGTGGCCCAAATGGTAATCCTGATGCGTAATTTAAATTCAGGTATACCCTGTAAGTAGGATTCTTAGGAAGATGATCCTGAAAGAATATATTAAAGTTTACCAACTGATCAGTTGGCCTGGGTATCATACCCCTATCGTCAATGGACAGATCTTCTTTTGTCGACAAAAATCCTATACTGAACCAAGACTCATCCCCAGGAACAAATTCTCCGCTAACCCTGAAATCAAATCCTGCTGCATACCCTGTAGCCACATTGTCTGCATAATATCTTATTCTAACATTATTAACATCATATGGTATTATATCATCGAGATATTTATAATATGCCTCCAGGATGATTTTAAATGGGCGGCCCCAAAAACTGAAATTATAATCCATTCCGGCTATCGCATGATAGGATTTTTGAGCATCCACATTAAGATTCAGGCTTCCATCAAATCTTCTGAATTCCCTGTAAAAGGGTTGTTGCTGGTATAATCCCAGGGCTGCTCGAAAAACCATATTCCTTTTCCATGAAGGAAAATATGAATATTGTATTCGGGGACTTATTAGGAAGTTATTGTTTATGTCGAGGTAGTTAAAACGAAGCCCGTAGGTTAACAAATGCTTATTACTGAAGTTAATATGGTGTTGAATATATCCCGTTACTACATTTCCTTTAGTATGGTTATCAGCATCAATATATTCAGTGATGGTTACATAATCTGCCGAATCGATAAAACTATATTCATGAATATGATCATCAAATTCCTGATATGCATAGCCAATTCCAAAACCAATATGACTTTTATCGGATATAATAAGTTCATTTCGAAGTTCCGCATTTAATATCTGAGCATTTAATTTATTCCTTGCCGATTCAAAATCAGTTCCAATACCCCGCAAACTGATACATTTATTAAATGTCTCCGATCCCGGTCTTTTATCCACATCGCATATTCTGTAACCTGCTTCTACATCGAAATATTCTCTTTCCTGCGTATAATAGTCTGAAAACATTAAATGAGAAGTAAACCTTTCAGTAAATCTGTGGGTTAGCTTGAATGCACCCTGATATGTATTGTAATTCAGTAATTCCCTTCCTGCAAAAGCAACATAAATATTCAATGGTTGATTAAATGTTCCAAATGTAGTTTCACGACTTTCGGGTATCACTGTGTATTGGTTTTTAGCAAATGCAAATAATACACCCAATTCAGTTCTCGGAAGGTTTCCTGTTTTTTTATCCCCCAGACTAAAATTGAAATATGATTGAATGTCAGTATACCTGGGATAGTATTCCCCTTCTGTTTCAAGAGTATTTAAAAGATATTCTGATCTTTTATGTCTTGCCCCTATGATATATGATATTTTATCTTTTTTAATATTTCCACCTAAATGAAAACTTCCTCCGAGTAATCCAATAGCTAACGAACCATTAAACTCCTGGGGGGTTTTATATGTAACATTCAGATTGGAAGAGAGTGCATCTCCATATTCAGGCTGCCAGCCACCTGAAGAGAAATTTACCTCTTTGGTAAGATCCGGATTAATGAAACTTAAACCCTCCTGTTCACCAGATCGAATCAAAAAAGGCCTGTAAACCGGAATATCGTTAACATAAATCAGATTTTCATCGAAATTCCCCCCTCTCACTGAATATGTGCTGGAAAGTTCGTTATTACTGACAACCCCAGGTAATGTTACAAGAACCTGGTTGAAGTCATTAAAAGGGCTTGGCAAATACTCTATATTCTTAGGTTCTATGGTATAAACACTAACCTGATCCCTTACATCCTCATCAGATGAGGATGTAATGGCTATGCTGTCAAGAACTCTGATCCTTTGCCTTAAGATCACATCTAGCCTCTTATTTTCTCCTGGTTCAAGTCTTAAATTGTCTTTGTGTATATCGTAGTTCAGGTGTTGTACAATTAAGGTAAAATCAACCCTTGAAGGCAATCGCAACTCATAATGTCCAAGGCTATCAGTAGTTGTGCCAGTATTGAATTCAGGAATGCTAATTGTAACAGTCTGTATAGGTTTACTTAATGAGTCACTAATGGTCCCGAACAAAACACCCTGCTGTGCCATTAGCATTATGGGCATTATGTTTAAGTATATTAATACAATATAAAACTTAATTGAAAAGAGACCTTTCACCCTGGAAGAATCAAACAATATTTTTTAATAGATTTATTGTATTCGTTGGGTTTTCTGACTTGAACACAAATGTGCCAGCAACAAATACATCAACGCCGGCTTCATACAATTGTTTTATGTTTTGAGTAGAAATACCACCATCCACTTGAATTAAAAGTTCTGGATTGACTTCTTTCGTAAGAGCCCTTAGGTCTCTGATCTTTTCAAACGAAGATTCAATAAAATTCTGCCCACCAAATCCTGGATTTACTGTCATTATTAAGACCATATCCAGGTCCTTAAGAATTGGTTTTAATAACCCTATATCACTATGAGGATTGAGCGCTACGCCTGCTTTAGCTCCTGTTTTTTTTATCTGTTGAATAGTACTATGTAAATGAGTACAGGCCTCATAATGAACCGTGATCATATATGCCCCAGATTCGGCAAATCTTTCGATATATTGCTCCGGGTTAACTATCATCAGATGGACATCGAGAGGTTTTTTGGAATAGGAATGAATTGATTTTATTATGGCGAACCCAAATGAAATGTTTGGAACAAAAACACCATCCATGATGTCTAAATGAATCCAATCTGCTTCACTTTTATTGATCAATTCGATTTGCGACCTGAGATCTGAAAAATCAGCATTTAAAATTGATGGAGATATAATAGCCATATATTTTGGTTTTAAATCAAAAAATCAGGGGATAAGGATCTTTGCCTTTCCACAATCTTTTCCAGAATATAAATGTAGAACGTAAATTCCTGTTGATAATTTTTTCAGATCAAGCTCAAACCTGTTTCCTCTTTCTATTTTTTCTGCTTTATAATTGAATACCATTGAACCATTCAGATCAAAAATCTGGATATCAATATCATTACCAGAAGATCCGGGATTTAATATTTCCACAAATAATCTGTGATTTTTTACAGGATTCGGATAGATTTTATACCCCTTATCTGAAAGATCATCATCTAAAGAGGTTATTTCAGATTGAATAGCCTTGAAGTCTGGAATCCCAAATCCAATTAAAGTGTCAGGATTGCTATATTGTGAGCTTCCTTTTTTAATTAATTCTATTACTTCCATATTATTCAAGTCAGGATAGGCCTGCCAGACTCCAGCTGCTAAACCGGCAACCAATGGAGCTGCATATGAAGTTCCTGATCCGGAGGTCAGCAAACCATTCCAGCCAACAATACTGGTTCCTTTGCCAAGTGCACTTACCTCAGGTTTTATCCGGTCATCATATGTTGGACCCATTGAACTGAAGATCTGATATACCTCATCTTCATTAACAGCCCCAACGGAAATTACTGAATCAGCATCTGCAGGAGCAACCATCTTTCTCCACAAGGCATCATCTCCTTCATTACCTACGCTAACAACACAGAGTATCCCTTTCGAAGCTGCTATATCCGTAACCTGTGTGATAATTGCTGTATTTCCATCCATATCTTCATAGCTATAATCCATGGAAGGATCATCAAAAGTATTATAACCTAATGATGTATTTATTATGTCTACGCCAATACTGTCTGCATATTCCGTTGCGAACAGCCAATTATATTCTTCAATAATGTATTCTGTTGGCACATCTTCTGTTACACAAAGAATTACTTCCGCATCCGGTGCCACTCCAACAAAAACATCTTCGAAATATGCGCTTATAGTAGAAAGCACACTAGTTCCATGGTCATCATACCTGTAAATGTTATTTGAATTCTCTACGAAGTCCCATGTGGCTATTACCTTGTTGTTTTCATACATCCGGGTAAAATATGGGCTGATATTCGTGCCAATAAATCCGGCATCAAAAATGGCTATCATTTTGCCCTGTCCTGAAAATCCTGCTGAATGCATTTCCTCCGCACCAATCATATCATTTTGAGTTGCATTAGCCAGTTCCGACTTCCTGGAGGCCATATCCGGAAATTCTGAGGTAGCGGATTCGTTTACTGATTGAGGATTCAGTCTCTCACCAGGAGCTACATACTTTACTTCCTGAACGTAGCTGAGTTGTTCAATATCCGGTACCTTGGATTCATCTGCTTCGACAAGTACACCGTTAAGCCATTTGGTCTGATAAAAAACAGTAACACCTTCCAGACTATTTACACCATTTATATAAACACCATTTACAGGGAGATCCTGAAGAGTTATTGGAATATTATATTTTAGTCTTCTTTCGATTGCCCTTTCCGACAAATATGCCTCGGGATTTTCACGTGTGTAAACAGATTCGAATTTCGTGTCAAAAAAAACCATATACCTGTTCACTTGTGCAGATACCTGATTCACATATATTATGAACACAAAGGTTATTGTTACCAATTTACTCATTCCCATACCCTATCAATTCCTGCTTGAAGTCCATACCTTGTTCAATAATTTGTTGTCCAAGGCATTCATTTTCAGTACAATAGTACAAAATAATAGTTTCTTTATAAATAAGACCTACATTCTCTGCATAAATTTCGCTTCTTATGTCCTTCATTACTATAGAATCCGGATTATATGCCTGGATTACCTTTAGCGTAGAGTTATAATCAATATTTCTTGAAGTAAAAAATTGATATGTATCTTCATAGCTGTATAACTCCTCTTCATATATATTAAAGGCATTCCCGTCCCATTGTTTTTGATCTAATACAGGAAATATTAACTTGGTGAAAGGAATATTATTTTCAGTGACAACTACATTGGTTTCTGATTTTATAACCGTCCATACCGAATCGATTTCCCAGGCAAGTGTGTCATTAGATCTTTTATATCGGTTCAAAGAAAATGTAGTGCTGCCTGTCTGGTTAATATAACTTTCCCCTACTTCTTCTTTTAAAAAATATCTGACGGTATCAGGATGGTCCAAAATGGAGTATTTAATTTGTGTAATCTCGTATTCTCTATAGTCTCCTGTTGAAAGTGGATAAAAAGCTTGCCCTGTTTCTGCCGGATCGATTTCAATTACTGAATCACAACCCAATGCATATACCAGGATAATTCCTGAAAGGAGTACTATCAGATTGGTAATTAATGGCTTAACTCTGGTTGCTTTCAAAACGTTTGACAGGAAATATATTACAAAGATAATCAAACCATAATGGCCCCTGCAATAGTTGCTGTCATTAATGTAGCCAGTGTTGCTGCGAGCAGTGCTTTTAAGCCTAGACGGGAAAGGTCAGCTTGCCTGTTTGGGGCTATTCCTCCTATCCCTCCCACCTGAATTGCTATACTGCTGAAATTTGAAAACCCACAAAGGGCATAGGTTGAGATTATTACGGATTTTTCACTTAACATATTCTCTCTAAGCAGGTCACTTAAACTCTCATATGCTACAAATTCATTAATCACAGTCTTTTGACCAATCAGGCTTCCTACCTGCAATGTTTCTGACCAGTCAACACCAATTGCAAATGCAAAAATCCTGAAAACCTGACCTAATAGATATTCCAGTGATAATCCACTGAATTGTCCGTCGGTATTTGAAATTATAATTTCATTAAGTCCTGTCCAGGCTCCAATCATATCTCTTAGAATATAATTCAACAGAAAAATAATTGCGATAAATGCGAGCAGCATGGCGCCTATATTTAAAGCAAGTTTCAATCCTTCTGATGCTCCCCTTGCGAGGGCATCGATCAGGTTAACACCCATTTGATCTTGCGAAACAGTCAAATCTTTATCAATCTTATCAAATTCCCGTTCCGGTATTATCATTTTGGACATAACGATAGCAGCCGGTGCATTCATAATCGAAGCGCTTAAAAGGTAAGCTGCAAATCGTGCCTGTTCAGTTGGATCATCTCCTCCAAGAAAGGTTACATACCCCGCGAGAACACCACCTGCTATGGTAGCCATTCCACCTGTCATAAGGCACATGAGTTCCGATTTGGTCATTTTGGATATGAAAGGTTTAACCAGCAAAGGTGCCTCTGTTTGTCCCAGAAATATATTACCTGCAGCTGAAAGGCTTTCAGCACCTGATAATCGCATGGTTCGAACCATAACCCAGGCTATTCCTTTTACAATAAATTGCAGAACACCAAGATAGTACAGGCCAGTTGAAATGGATGCAAAGAAAATGACGGTAGGAAGCACCCTGAAAGCGAAAATATATCCATAATCAGTTCGTGCAAGTCCGTTGAACAGAAATTGTGCCCCATCATTTGAGAAGCTAAGGAGCTTCACAAAGCCGCGGCTGATCCAGTCAAACATACCTTCAACGAATGGAACTTGTGTTATCAGAATCCCAAATAACAACTGCAGGCCAATACCCATGCCCACAAGTTTCCAGTCTATGTGTTTTTTATCTCTTGAGAAAGCATAGGCCACCAGAAGTAAAAATATCAGGCCGAACAAACCTCTGAAAATCGCAACCATATTTAATTATAAATTAATTCCTTCTGTTCAACTCATCGCGGATTTTGGCAGCTTTTTCATAATCTTCCTCTTCCAAAGCCTTATTCAGCATCTCTTTTAACTTATCATAAGAATGATCCTTTAGAGGTTTATCCTGAGATGGACTTGAAGTTTTAGGTTCTTCCTTAGTTATTTCTGCAGTTAGATCTGAAGCTTCATCATCTGACTCATCAGTAAGTATGATGCCTGCATCAGTCATTATTTTTTCGTAGGTAAAGATTGGCGCATTGAATCTTAAACCTATGGCTATTGCATCAGACGGACGCGCGTCTATTTCTACAGTCTTATTGTCATTTTCGCAAACGATCTTAGCGAAAAACACACCTTCTTTCAGATCGGAAATTACAATCTCTTTGATGGTATAGTTAAAAGAATGCCCGAATGATTTAAAAAGGTCATGAGTCATAGGACGGTTAGGGATAATTTTTTCGATTTCAATGGCTATTGCCTGAGCTTCAAACATACCAATAATAATAGGCAGCCGACGGTTCCCGTCCGTCTCACCAAGTACGAGGGCAAAAGATCCTGATTGCGATTGACTGGACGATAATCCCAGTATTTCCAGTTGAATTTTCTCCACGCTAAAAAATTATTTATTTTCTCGAATAACTTCAATTAATTTAGGAACAACCTCAAAAGCATCTCCAACAATTCCATAATCTGCATTTTTAAAAAATGGCGCTTCAGGATCATTGTTAATAACAACAATAACTTTCGAGGAACTTACTCCGGCTAAATGCTGAATTGCTCCTGATATTCCAATTGCAATATACAAATTTGGCGCTACTTTTATGCCGGTTTGACCAACATGTTCATGATGTGGCCTCCACCCTACATCGGACACAGGCTTACTGCAGCCAATGGCAGCTCCAAGTTCATCGGCCAGTTTTTCAACCATATCCCAATTTTCAGGGCCTTTTAATCCTCTTCCGGCAGAAACCACAATATCTGCTTCCGGCAACAAGACTTTCCCTGTAGATTTATCTGTACCTGTAATTACAGCATCATTCAAATCTGGATTTACCTTCAAATCGGAAATTTCAATTTGAGGATTTTTCTGATTCTCGATTAATCCTACGGCGTTTCTTCTAATTGAGATGATCTTCTTTGAAGAGGTTAAAACCAAATTTTCAAAAGCCTTTCCTGAATATATACTTCTGCGGACTATAAATTCTTTTTCTGTGTTTGGTAATTCCGTAACATTAGTTGCAATACTTGCATTTTGTAGAATTGCAATTTTTGCAGCAATTGGATCGGACAGGGCTGATTGTGCGGTAATAAAAAGATCTGCTGATTCATCGTTCATGATTTGATTAAGAGCACTGGCGTAAACATTTATTACCGCTTGGTTAAAAGCTGGATCATTTACATGGATCAATTTATCACATCCATATTTTCCTGTTCTTGTTGGTTGCAACGATTCCAGTTCTCCAAAAACCACCCCTATTACAGTAGCATTTTCGTTTTTTGATATCTCACTGGCATAGGATATAGCTTCCAGGGATGTGTTCCTGATGTTTGATCCTTCTTTTTCTAAAAATACGATTATAGACATTGCGCTTGGTTAAATCACTTTTGCTTCATTCCTTAATAATTCATGAAGTTTTTCAACATCATTGGGATCAATGAGTTGTATACCTCCTTTTTCCGCCGGTAGTTCAAAATTTTTATTACTTGAACGGGATGCAGATTCATATGCCTCAATAACCTGAAAAGGTTTTGTTCGTGCAGTCATTATTCCTCTCATATTTGGAATTTTCCATTCTGCAATCGGTTCCTGACAACCAGCTATCAATGGCAGACTTGCTTCTAGATATTCCTTACCGCCTTCTATCTCTCTGGTCATTTCTACTTTCCCTTCATTGGCAACAAGCTGCATTACAGGAGAGAAAGCAGGGATTCCAAGCAACTCTCCTACCAGGGAGTGAACTATTCCACCATTAAAATCAATAGATTCCCTGCCCATCAATATCAGGTCATATGGCGTTTCCTTTATATGATTTGCAATTTGGGATGCTACATAAAATGTATCATTAGGATCAGCATCTATCCTCACCGCCTCATCAGCACCAATGGCTAGAGCACGCCGTAGGCTAGGATCGGATTCGGACCTGCCCACGTTCAGTACTGTAACATGGGCAGCATTTGAAGATTTCATATCAACTGCCTTCGATATTGCATAATCTTCATACGGGCCAATTATATACTGAACATTCGTACTGTCAAATTTTGTGTTGTTATCTGAAAAAGCAATTTTTGACGTTGTATCAGGTACGTGTGTTATACAAACAAGAATTTTCATACATGATGAGATTTTATCCAAATTTATATCACCTGATTAAGATAAAGAACTATATTCAAAATTAAAATTATTCAATAATGAATGATCGGATAAATGAATTGAAAAAACTGTTGCAGGATGATCCGGAGGATACATTTTTATATTATGCATTGGGTTTGGAGTATATTAAAAAAGGTGATCCCGAACTGGCTCTTGAACGTTTTGAAATTCTTCTGAATAAATATCCAGAGTATCTTCCAGTATATTACCAGGCCGCTCAACTATATGTGGAAAAGGGTGACTTTCAGAAGGCCCGAAGTACTTTTGAATATGGGATGGTACTTGCCAGAAGACTTCAAGAAATGAAAACCCATCAGGAATTATCAAATGCCTATAATAATTTCCTACAGGAAATTGATGAATAACAGCGAATCACATGTAAAAGGATCGAAAACAAAAAAAAGCCAGATTATAAATCTGGCTTTTCAGTATTTTATTTAATAAATCTACTTCTTGACTTTATCTACAATAGCTTTAAACGCCTCAGGGTGATTCATAGCTAAATCGGCTAAAACTTTTCTGTCCATTTCTATACCTGATTCTTTCAATCCACCCATGAACCTGGAATATGACATTCCGTATTCACGCACACCTGCATTTATACGCTGAATCCATAATTTCCTAAATTCTCTCTTTTTAGCTTTTCTATCCCTATATGCATAGGTCCATCCTTTTTCAACAGCATTTTTAGCTACTGTCCATACGTTTTTTCTTCTTCCCCAATAGCCTTTGGCATGCTTGAGGACTTTTTTCCTTCTTGCTTTTGAAGCTGAATTGTTAACTGATCTTGGCATTTTTAATTCGTTTTTGGCCGTTGGCGCCTTGTTAGGGTCTTACATACCAGAAGCCGGGTTACACAATAAACCTTAGATGTTCAACATCTTCTTTACTCTTGGAGCATCTGCTTTATCAACCAATGTCGCGTGTTCCAGATTTCTCTTTTGTTTTGTTCCTTTCTTGGTAAGGATATGGCTTTTATAAGCGTGCTTTCTTTTAATTTTACCCGTACCAGTAAGTTTAAAACGTTTCTTTGCTCCTGATTTTGTTTTTACTTTAGGCATCTTCCCGTTTTATTTATTTTACTTTTCCTTTAGGTGATAAAATTACTGTCATACGTTTACCTTCCAATTTTGGCATTTGTTCAACTTTACCATATTCTTCCAGCTCCTGCATAAACTTTAATAATAATATTTCACCTCTTTCCTTAAATACAATAGTTCTACCAATGAAATGAACATATGCCTTCACCTTGGCACCATCTTTCAGAAAGTTTAAAGCATGTTTTGTTTTAAAGTTAAAATCATGATCATCTGTATTTGGCCCGAACCTGATTTCTTTGACTACGGTTTTTTGAGCCTTTGCCTTTATCTCTTTCTGTTTTTTCTTTTGTTCATATTTGAATTTCGAGTAATCAATGATTTTGCAAACCGGAGGATCAGCCTTTGGAGAGATCTCAACGAGATCTAAACTCATACCCTTTGACATTTGCAGAGCTTCTTCAATTGGGTATACCCCTACGTTAACATTTTCACCTACCACCCTTACTTTGGGTGCTCGTATTTTTTCATTGATTCGGTAGGGTTCCTCGACCCTCCCTCTCATCACATATCTATTTCGTGGTTTGATAGTTTAAACTGATTTTTTAAATGAAGTGCAAATATCGCTAATTATTTATTTTATCTCACTACTAACGTGATAGAAATTTTTACATATCTGGCCGATATGGGCCAATTATAAGGAATTTATTGAGCATTTTTCAAACTTTTATCTACTTCAGCTGAAAAATACTTAATAAATTCTTCAAGATCGTATTTGCCCACGTCGCCTTCTTTTCTTTTTCTGAGGGAAATTTGATTTGATTTTTCTTCCGCTTCACCGACTATCAGCATCATCGGAATCTTATTTATTTCAGAATCCCTGATCTTTTTCCCAACTTTTTCGTCCCTGCTATCAACATATCCTGTTATGCCACTTACTTCAAGTTGTTTGAAAACTTTATCAGCGTACTCTGTATATTTTTCAGATACAGGAATAACAACGACCTGATCCGGTGCAAGCCATAAAGGAAAATCACCCCCGCAATGCTCGATAAGCAAGGCGACAAATCTCTCAATTGATCCAAATGGAGCTCTATGAATCATGACTGGTCTGTGTTTCTGGTTGTCTGCACCTATGTACTCCAGGTTGAATCTTTTTGGTAAATTGTAATCTACCTGTATCGTGCCTAATTGCCAGCTTCTTTGCAAAGCATCTTTCACCATGAAATCGAGCTTTGGGCCATAAAAGGCCGCCTCTCCCAGTACCGTAACTGTTTTTAATCCTTTTTCCTCCGTAGCTTCGATGATATCCCTCTGTGCTTTTTCCCAGGCCTCATCATCTCCAATATATTTATCTTTGTTATTCGGATCACGCAAAGAGATCTGGGTGGTAAATTCCTCAAAACCAAGTGCCTTAAATACATAGAGAACAAGGTCAATAACGTTCTTAAACTCTTCTTTCACCTGATCCGGGCGGCAGAATATATGCGAATCGTCTTGTGTAAATCCCCTGACCCTGGTAAGGCCGTGCAACTCCCCACTTTGTTCATACCTGTAAACTGTTCCAAATTCTGCAAGACGCAAAGGCAATTCCTTATAGCTTTTTGGTTTTACAGCATATATTTCGCAATGATGCGGACAGTTCATTGGTTTTAAAAGAAATTCCTCATTTTCGTTAGGTGTATGAATAGGTTGAAAAGAATCTTTCCCATATTTTTCATAATGTCCAGAGGTCACGTATAATTGTTTGTGACCAATGTGAGGAGTAACAACGCCCTGGTATCCAGCCTTTACCTGTGCCTTACGCAGGAAGTTCTCCAGCCTTTCACGAAGTTGGGTACCCTTTGGTAACCAGAGAGGCAATCCAAGACCCACTTTTTCAGAAAAAGCGAATAGCTCCAACTCTTTGCCTAACTTTCTATGATCTCTTTTTTTGGCCTCTTCAAGTAATGTTAAATACTCTGTTAGTTCCTTTTGTTTTGGAAAAGAAATGCCATAAATGCGTGTTAATTGCTTGTTCTTTTCATCCCCACGCCAGTAAGCTCCAGCAATATTCAATAATTTAACAGCTTTTATATTGCTTGTATCCGGAATATGCGGACCACGGCATAAGTCTATAAAATTACCTGAGTGATAAAGAGTAATCTCCCCATCTACAAGATCCTCAAGTAATTCCAGCTTGTATTCATCACCCTTGTCTTTGAAGTAATTTATCGCCTCCTTTTTTGTTTTTGGTTCACGAATATATTGATTTTTAAGTCGTGCTATTTCAAGCATCTTCTTTTCCACTTTTTCAAGATCGGCTGAATCAAATTCCTGGTTACCAAAATCTACATCATAATAAAATCCATTGTCAATTGAAGGTCCAATACCGAATTTAATACCAGGATATATTACTTCTAAAGCTTCTGCCATTAAATGGGCTGAACTATGCCAGAAAGTAGATTTTCCTTCAATATCTCTCCATGTAAGCAATTTAACCTCAGAATCCTTTCGGATTTCCCGATTCAAATCCCATACTTCATGATCAACTTTTATGGACAAAGCCATACGCGCTAATCCTTCACTTATACTTTGCGCTATTTCAAAACCAGTAACTCCTTGCTTATAAGACCGGATACTTCCATCAGGAAACTTTATGTTGATATTATTACTCATTTATTGTTCAATACTTTTGGGTTTAAGAGTAGGAAGTATTGGTCGAGATTCATACTCCCTCTTAATTCTCTGCAAATATGCAATATAATTTTCAAGTTTCTGCATTTCTGAAAGTGCATATGGATCACCCTGATCGTATTCAAGCACTTTACTATAGGCGTTATAGGCATTATATACTTGTTCTTTTGCCCGATGCGCTTTACCCAGAATGTAGTAAGCTTCATTCAATTGATTATCAACTTCAAGGGCCCTTTCAGAAAAATAAATAGCTGAATCATAATCATAAGTATCCAGGTATACATCGGCTAGATTAAGATATGGGCCAAATCCGGCAGATTCTTCTGTGAGCAGACTAAATGATATTTCTTTAGAATCCTTATACATTTCTTTCATGTTATAGATCTTTGCCAATGCATTTTGCAAATCAATATTTTTGGGTTCTTTTTGGAGGTATTCATTAACCATTCCATATGCCTCATCAGGTTTATTTGATGCCAGTAAAAGATCTGAATAAAGTACGATTCCATTCATTTCCTCATAACCATTGTTAAGGGCCTTTTCAATATGTAGATACGCGTTAACGGTATCTTTAAAATTATAATAATACAAACCTTTTAAATATGAAAATTTAGGATCGCCCGAGTTTTTATCTATACAGTAATTAATATGATCAATGGCTTTAAGAAAATCCTTTTTTTCAGCATATAGATAAGCAAGTTGTTCATTTAAATCAATTGATTCGATCGCATCATAATTATACAGGTATTCTGCAGCTGAAAGGGCTTTATCAACACTGTCCTTTTGCAGGTTCAATTGAATTTCCAGGATGCGGTATCTTGTATCCTTTCCAGATTTCTCAATGAATGATAAAGTTTCATATGCGAGGTCAAAATCTTTCAGTTTATATAGAATTTCGGCCTTTTTTAGTAAAAGTTCAGAAGATGAAGGATCTCTCTCAAGAAGTTTGTCAATATATCCAAGAGATTCATTTAAATCCAGAATTCTAGTTCCGGGATCGATAACACCAGCTTTTTTGTCATTTGATGAACCGCAGCCGCTAAAACCAAAAACAAAAATTAATGATATTATATAAAATAAGATTCTCATTTATTCTTACCGGCACTCAAGTCAGTACATTTAAGTATATGTACGCTTTGAAGTTTGAGATACTTTTATTTTCCAAACTCAATTTATGTGCTAAGATAAAATATCGTGAGGGGTTCGTCACACTTTTTTAAACTTAATCTCCAAATAAATCAAGTTGATCTTCTTTTTTCTGAGGCTGATCAAAGTTCAGATCTATTGTGCTGCCCACTTCAAATATTTCATCATCTCTATCCGGTTTTTCACTTTCTGCAGGCTTATCATATTCTGAATTTCGAACATTTTTTAGATTGGTTCGCTCATCGCTTTCGGTATTTGTTGTAGGAATATTTTCTTTTCGTCTTTTCTGAACAGATTTTATTTTTTCCACCTTTTCATCAACCTCAGCATCTTTTCCTCCTGGCTGTATTTTTTCTACCTTTTGGATAATTTCAACCTGCTTTGCCTGAGGTTTTAAATTTTCTACCTTTTGATCAACTTCAGCATCCTTTGACTCAGATTTTAATTCTCCTTTGCCCTTCTCAATATTTTGTAATTTTTGAATGGGGTCTTCCTCAAGGTCACCAGCCGTATCAGGCGATTCTCTCCTTTTGTCAACAGGTCTAGAATGGCTCACTTCTTTATCCTGTCCAGAGGCATTCCCTTCTTTCATCCTTACTGAATCAGATTTAGTAGTCTTCCTCGTTATGGCAGGAGGTCCTGTTTCAGGATTTTTTTCCTTTTTAATCTCAAGGCCGTTAAGTAATTCTACCTTTCTGATTTTATTGTTGGAAAGTTTATTTCCGATAGCCTTCCACCCTTTTGTCTCGATTAAATCATCCAGTAAATATTCATCTGTTTTTTTTGCATCTTTTCGCTTAGCAATATAATGTATCCTTATTTTCTGGTTTTTGCAATTAGTAGCTAACTCTAATCGGCTTCCCTTCTCTTCACTAATGAAGTTAAATTTTTTACCAGTTGATAAAGTTTCTATGATAAACCTTTTAACATAATACGTTTTATTTCCTCCATGATAATAAACTGCAGATATAATATCATTAGGCTGAAATTTGTCAATGAAGATTACTTTTTCAGGATCATATCGGTTTGTCAGATCAAAACTCGTAAGTGTGTAGGAACCGTCTTTTGTTAAGACAATTATCTGGTCTTCAGGTTTGAAAATGCCAAGATGCTTACCGCGGCCATCCCTGTTCAGTCTACCAATTGTTGGATCGTACCATATGTCGAGACCTCCTAATGTAGAAATACCTGCGGATTTAAGTTGAACTTTACGGACAGGATACTTGGTCAATATGTTTCCTTGTGATCCCCTCCCTTTTATATCAATGGATGTAAAGTCAAATTCAAAGATCTTTTTCCTCGCTGAACTTCCAGAAGTGAGGTTTACAGTAATGGTTTCCGCTTCTCCATTTGGGTTAGCTGTAAAATACAAAACCTTCGATCCCTTATGTCCTTTAGTCAGGTCGTATTCCTTATCCCGGGTAATACCCATTACCTGGAAACGTTTAACCAAAGATTTACCGGTTTTACCTTCCAGATAGACCATATTGTAAACCATTCGCTCATCGTTCTTATTGAAAATGGCTGTATGCAAGATATCCTTACCCATAAATACTTTATCCGCAATTTTGGAAACTTTAAATTTTCCATCTTTCCGGAAAGCAATTACGTCGTCAAGATCAGAACATTCACTAACAAATTCATCTTTCTTAAGACCGTATCCAATAAATCCATCGGCCCGGTTTACATATAGCTTTTGGTTATTTGCAGCCACTACAGTAGCTGTTATTGAATCGAAATTCTTAATTTCTGTCTTACGTTCCTTTTCTTTGCCATATTTTTCCTTCAGATTCCTGAAGTAGTTGATGGCATAATCTACCAGGTTTTCAAGATGGAATTCTACCTGACTTAAATCATCCTCAAGTTTCTTTAAATTTTCATCTGCTTTAAAAGAATCGAATTTTGATATTCGCTTAATCTTTATTTCAGTTAGGCGTACAATATCTTCTTCAGTAATTTCCCTGTAAAATTGCTTTTTAAATGGTTCTAGGCCCTTATCAATTGATTCAATAACGGCTTCCCATGTTTCGCATTCTTCAATATCCCTATAGATCCGGTTTTCAATAAAGATCTTCTCCAATGAAGAAAACAATATCTTTTCTAGCAATTCAGCCCGTTTAATTTCGAGTTCACGCTTAAGCAGATGCAAAGTTTGATCAGTATTGATCTTAAGGATCTGGTGAACATCCATAAAATGTGGCTTCTCATCCAGAATAATACAGGCATTCGGGGATATGGAGATCTCACAATCGGTAAAGGCATATAAAGCGTCTATTGTTATGTGTGGTGATTGTCCGGGAGCAAGAGAAATCAGTATTTCAATGTCTTTTGCGGTATTATCAATTACCTTTTTAATTTTAATTTTCCCCTTTTCACTGGCTTTAATTATTGATTCAATTAAACTAGTTGTTGTAGTACCAAATGGTATATCATTAATAATCAAAGTTTTATTATCAAATTCATCAATACGTGCTCTTACTCTGATCCTACCTCCCCTCATTCCTTTATTGTATTCGCTGAAATCGGCCATTCCGCCTGTTGGAAAATCAGGGAATAGTTGGAACTTTTTATTATTCAGAATACTAATTGACGCATCAATTAATTCATTGAAGTTGTGTGGCAAGATTTTGGTTGAGAGCCCGACGGCAATTCCCTCTACACCCTGAGCTAAAAGCATTGGAAATTTAACAGGAAGCGTTACTGGTTCCTTTTTCCTTCCATCATAAGACAATTGCCATTCTGTAGTTTGAGCATTATATACAACCTCCAGCGCAAATTTTGAAAGGCGCGCTTCAATGTACCTAGCAGCCGCTGCTTTATCCCCTGTTCTTATATCTCCCCAGTTACCTTGCGTGTCGATCAGCAAATCCTTCTGTCCCAATCCTACGATAGCATCAGATATGGAGGCATCACCGTGAGGATGATATTGCATTGTACTACCGATGATGTTCGCTACTTTGTTATAGCGGCCGTCATCCATTTCCTTCATAGCATGAAGAATTCTTCTTTGGACAGGCTTGAATCCGTCCTGAATGGCTGGAACTGCCCGTTCGAGAATCACATACGATGCATAATCCAGAAACCAGTTTTCATACATCCCCGAAACTGGCAACACATTATGAATCTTCTCTCCTTCAGGTAATTCCTCAAATACGTTGTTATTATTATCTTCTGCCATAGTTATATAACTTCCTCTAAAACCAGGTCTTTTTCTACTTTCAAATTATCGATAATGAAATTCTGACGATCAGGTGTGTTTTTCCCCATATAAAATTTTAAGAGATTTTTAATGCTTGTGTCCTTATGTAATATAACCGGTTCGAGCCTGATGTCCTCACCAATAAAGCCACTAAATTCATCAGGAGATATTTCACCTAAACCTTTAAAACGGGTGATTTCTGGTTTAGAACCCAGCTTTTCCATTGCTTGTTGTTTTTCTTCTTCATTATAGCAGTAATAAGTTTCCTTTTTATTTCTCACCCTGAACAAAGGTGTATCCAGAATATATACATGACTGTTCCTGATTAGGTCAGGGAAAAACTGAAGAAAAAAGGTGAGTAGAAGCAACCGTATATGCATCCCGTCAACATCAGCATCAGTGGCAATAACTATTTTGCTATATCTAAGCCCTTCAATACCATCTTCAATATTTAAAGCATGTTGCAACAAATTGAATTCCTCATTCTCGTAGACAACTTTCTTTGTCAGCCCAAATGAATTCAACGGTTTACCCCTTAAACTGAAAACAGCCTGGGTCTGAACATTTCTGGACTTTGTAATAGATCCACTAGCCGAATCACCTTCAGTAATGAATATCATACTCTCATTCTTGAGGTCGCTTTTTTGATCATCCAGGTGAATCCTGCAATCCCTTAGTTTTTTGTTATGTAGATTGGCCTTTTTCGCCCTTTCATTTGCGAGTTTCTTAATACCAGCTATATCTTTTCTCTCTCTTTCCGATTGAAGGATCCGTTTGAGCAGAGCATCAGCTACATCTGTATGCTTATGCAGATAATTGTCTAGGTCCTTCTTAATAAAATCATTTACAAAGGTCCTCATGGTAGGTCCATCAGGACCAAGATTAAAAGATCCAAGTTTTGTTTTGGTCTGAGACTCGAACACTGGTTCAATAACTCTAACTGATATAGCGCCTACAATACTGGCCCTGATATCCGATGCATCGAAATCCTTTTTATAAAAATCCCTGATTGTTTTTACAACTGCTTCACGAAATGCACTCAAATGTGTCCCTCCCTGTGTGGTAAACTGACCATTTACAAATGAATAATATTCTTCGCCATACAAGTTGTTGTGGGTAAGCGCGACCTCAATATCCTGGCCTTTTAAATGAATTATTGGATACCGCAAACTCTCAGGATCCGTTTTATTAGTCACCAGGTCCAGTAAACCGTTTTCTGAGTGAAATTTAATCCCATTGAAATTGATGGTTAATCCCGCATTTAAATAAGCGTAATTCCAGATCTGATTTTCGAGGTATTCTGGAATAAAGTGATAATTCTTAAATACATCAGGATCTGGCTCAAAAACGATTAATGTCCCGTTGCGAGTGACTTGCCGATTTGTTTTTTATTTCTTTTAACAGATTCCCCCTGATGAATTCGCCAGAGGTAGTTTTGCCATCCCGGAAAGATTGAACCCTGAAGTAGGCCGATAACGCATTCACTGCTTTTGTCCCAACGCCATTCAGTCCAACTGATTTTTGAAAAGCTTGTGAATCATACTTTCCCCCTGTATTGATCTTAGAAACACAGTCTATTACTTTCCCCAGCGGAATTCCCCTTCCGTAATCTCTAACTTCTACTTTATGATCTCCTACTTTTACATCGATGGTTTTACCATAACCCATCACATGTTCATCAATGGAATTATCGATTACTTCTTTAACGAGCACGTAGATACCATCATCTTGTGCAGATCCATCCCCAAGTTTTCCGATGTACATACCTGGCCGCATCCTGATGTGCTCTTTCCAATCCAGGGATTTTATCGTACTTTCATCATAGACAAACTGTTCCCCATTCGTTTTTTTATCCATTTACCGGTTCCTTTTCCTTTGGTTGACCAAAACTTTAATTTAGATTAATGAGTGAATATACAAGATAAATAATGCCAAAAAAACTACATTTCTGACAATTTTTAAGCACGGAATTTTAAGTAAATAGGTATATCTTGCTGATATATTGAGTGTTATTAAAATTCAATTAAACTGTTAGATGAAGCAAATGAAACAGCACCTAATCACTGTAATATTTTATGATTTCTTAAGTAATAGAAGGAAGAGGTAGTATGACGAGCCATACAAGAACACCCAGCGGAGCTAAATAATTAATAAATTGAATACTGCTGAAAGAGTAATCCACGGCATTATTGGCTAATCCAATAAAGATCAGCATTAATATGACAAAAAGATTGATGGACAAATGAAATCCCTGAAACCAGGTAATTAAATATTCCCGATTGAGTTTCATTTTAAATAATCTCCCATTTTTAAAAAGGATCAGGATAATCTGGCTGATTACAAAAAGGAATAACGTAGAATAAAAAAAAGTGTTCTTTGACATTTCTCGCATTGCGAACCATCTTCATTAAATAATAGCCCAAGTGGATCTGGTAAAAAAGCATAGACAAGTAAAAGTGCAACCAGGAAAATGATTATGGAAACTGATGTGAAAAATTTGAGAAATTTGTTCATCCATTAATTTTATGCAAAAATATTCTGTTTAACATCGAATTGTAATGGAATATGAACAAATAATTTTAAATTATTCTAACTTCATGTATTTAATGCAAGGATCCTATTTTAGTTTTTGAATTATGTTAAAATCACTTTCTTATGTTTTATTTATATCGATTATTAGCGGATGTTCCAATAATACTTCGGTCAGTTTTGACAGTGAATCGTGGAAATCGGATTCATATGGCTGTCATCAAAAAAGGATTAAATTATATAATGGTATAATTAATAACCAGGATGAAATCTTAGGTTTGACGAATAAAGAAATAATTAAAATTCTGGGTAAGCCTGAAAGAAATGAATTGTATCGACGGAACCAAAAGTTTTTTATTTATCATATTACTCCGGCTTCAAGATGCAACATTATAAACGATGAAGAAACCCTGTTCCTTTTTATTCGCTTTAATGCAGTGGGACTATCGCAGGAAGTTTTTGTTCAGGGAGCTCCCAGTTATACAAGCTAAATGACTATTTAAAACACAATGATGCAGCACCAATAATTCCTGCTTCATTTGCCAAGGTGGCTTTTTTGATTTCTAATTTACTTGTATAATAAGATGTTAGATTCTTCATTAGAACCTTTTCCATAGGTCCAATAACATAATTATAGCTCTGCGAAATACCTCCCCCAACAATTATAGTTTTGATATCAAGCAGTCGGATAGTTGAGACCAATGCCTCACCGAGAAGAACTCCAATTCTTCTGAATATTTTGAGGGCAACCTTATCCCCTTCTTGTGCTGCTGAAAGAACTTGCTTTGTATCCCATGTTTCTACCTTTTTCCCTAAAATCTTACTCTTATTTTTCTTTAACATGTCATTTAACATTTTCTGCAAGCCGGTTTTGCCAATAATTGTTTCCAATGTTTTTCCACCTTGTGACATAATATGCCCTATTTCCATTGGGTTGCCGTCTCCTCCTCTAAATACATGGTGATCAATTATTGCGGCCCCTCCAACACCGGTCCCCAGGGTGATGAATACATAATTCTCCGGTACTTTTTCTGTTCCAAAATAATATTCTCCTAATGCAGCGACATGGGCATCATTATCCAAATAGAAGTGCTTTCCAGGATGATTTGACTCAAGCCTTTCAAGGAGGTTAGTATTTCCGAGTTCTCCTAAATTAGGCAATTCCAATGTGCTGCGTGCATCCAGTGATATTGTTCCAGGCACACCTATCCCGATTTCTTCAACTTCAGGGTGATTCTCAAATTCCTTATTCAATATATCACTGAATCCCTGCACAAAATCGTTTTTTTCCTTAAGTTCCCCGGTAGGATATTTTACTTTTTCAATTAATCCACTTTCTGAGTCCACCAGTCCTATCTTAATATTTGAACCACCAATGTCAATACCAAAAAAATGTGCCATATTCTGTTTGATTATAATTTGTTAAATTACCTGCAAAATATAAAAAATACTGATAAAACTAATATCCGCAATACTAAAAATAGCATTCAATAAGAATTCTAATCCTGAGGGTCGAAGTGATTCCCGAAGCGATTGGAATTCTTTAGGTCATTAATAGCATTTACTGCCCCTATTTTACCTAAAAATCATTTTTATTGATCATATTTGCACTGCCAAAATGATCATGGCAATCTGGCCAGGTATTCATCCAGGCTATCCTTACAGAAATTTTTTTTGAAACGTTCATAATGTAAACAATTTTAATAATAATTTAAATTCATTTTAAAATGAGTATAGGTAAAAAATTCAGAGCTGGTGTTTTATATGGAAAAGAGGTAAAAGAGTTATTAGATTATGCAAATGATAACAATTTTGCATTACCTGCTGTCAACGTAATCAGCACCAGTACAGTAAATGCTGCAATTGAAACAGCTCGTGATATTAATTCTCCAATTATCATCCAATTCTCCAATGGTGGAGCTGTGTTCTTTGCTGGAAAAGGACTTTCCAATGAAAATGAGAAAGCAGCTATTGCTGGGGGTATTGCAGGTGCACACCATGTCAGGGCTATGGCTGAAGCTTATGGAGTTCCTGTTATTTTGCATACAGACCATTGCGCAAAGAAATTATTGCCATGGATAGATGGATTATTAGATGCAGGTGAAGAGTATTACAAACAAACCGGTCAGCCACTTTATAGCTCTCATATGCTCGACCTTTCAGAAGAACCAATTGAAGAGAACATTGAAATTTCAAAGAAATACTTTGAAAGAATGGACAAAATGGGCATGACATTAGAGATCGAATTAGGTGTTACTGGTGGTGAAGAAGATGGTGTTGATAATACCGATGTTGACAGCTCAAAATTATATACACAACCTGAAGAGGTTGCTTATGCTTATGAACAATTAAACAGAGTAAGTGAAAACTTTACTATTGCTGCTGCATTTGGAAATGTTCATGGTGTATACAAGCCAGGTAATGTTGTCCTTACTCCTATTATTTTAAAGAATTCTCAGGAGCATATTAAGGAGAAATTTGGAACAGAAGACAATCCTGTAAATTTTGTATTCCATGGTGGTTCAGGATCAGAACCAGAAAAAATTACAGAGGCTATTGAATACGGTGCTGTGAAAATGAATATTGATACAGATACACAATGGGCTTTCTGGGAAGGTGTCCTGAATTATTATAAAGCTAATGAAGGCTATCTTCAGGGACAGATAGGAAATCCGGAAGGTGAAGATAAGCCAAACAAGAAAAAGTATGATCCAAGGGCATGGTTACGGGAAGGTGAGAAAACTTTTGTTGCCCGATTAAAGCAGGCTTTTGAAGACCTGAATTGTTTAAACAGGAATGCATAATTGAATTTATTGATAAAATAATAAAAGTCGTACCGGATCAAACTGGTACGGCTTTTTTTAATTACGACGCTCTTTGATACCTGCGTCATGGTATTTTACATTCCTGCTTAGTTTTTTTCCCACAGCTTTCAAAGATCTCTATCCACATTTAGTTGATTTAATAAATCATTATTTACCAGCCATTGTTTCTCGGTAAACACAGTCATAGCCCTGAATTGTCGATATAGTTCAATAAAAATGATTAAGTATTATTCAGGTTATGAACATCTTCTTGAGTAGAATTCCGAGCAAATCCTTACAATTCCTAAATATCGTTAAAAAACAAACATGATTCCATAAAGAGATTCGGGCTTAAAAAAATTGTTTGGATAACTATGAAAATTTCTTCGATGGCTTATTGGATTATATGGGATTCTATTATATTTAGCTTATCATTTCAGCTCTAGGTCACACTAATTGCGAATAGAGGTAATTTTTACAATAAAAGTAATAAAATGGCACAAAAACCAAGATTAAATTTCTGGCAGATCTGGAACATGAGTTTCGGATTCCTGGGTATTCAGTTTGGATTTGCATTGCAGAATGCTAATGTCAGTCGAATATTTCAAACACTCGGTGCTGATGTGGATGCTATACCCATATTATGGGTAGCCGCACCGGTAACTGGATTGATCATACAACCCATCATAGGTCATATGAGTGACAAAACCTGGGGCAAACTGGGACGAAGAAGGCCTTATTTTTTAGTTGGCGCCATATTGGCATCACTCGCATTGATTGTTATGCCGAATTCTCCTGTATTGTGGGTCGCCGCTGGCATGCTCTGGATTATGGATGCTTCAATTAACGTTAGCATGGAACCTTTCAGGGCCTTCGTTGGGGATATGCTTTCCAATGAACAGCGAACAGCCGGTTTTGCTATGCAGAGCTTTTTTATTGGCACAGGTGCTGTAATTGCCTCAGCCCTTCCCTATCTGCTGACAAATCTTTTCGGGATAAGCAATACAGCTCCGGAAATGATGATCCCCGATTCAGTAAAATACTCTTTTTATATCGGTGCCTCAGTATTCTTCATTGCTGTTTTATGGACGGTGATCTCTTCAAAAGAATACAGTCCGGAAGAATTAGCCTCTTTTGATGAAGGATCTGAATCAGACTCGAGTGCATCCTTAAACCAATCTGCTACAATGTATGATAAGAAGATCAATTACTTCCGTAATAGTCTGATTTGGATATTGGTTGGAATTATAAGCAGTTATATTGTTTACTATTATTCTTTGGATAAGGAACTTTACGTTTTAGGAGTAGGTGCTGCAGTATTTGGAATCATTCAATTGTTGACGGGGATAATGCTTAAGAATAGTCGTTCTAATGGAATGACTGAGATTATAGAGGATCTTTTCCATATGCCCAAAACTATGGGTCAGCTTGCGATAGTACAATTCTTTTCATGGTTTGCCTTGTTTGCGATGTGGATATATACGGTTCCTGCAGTAACCAGTCATATATATGGGACAAACGATGCTACTTCCGTGGCATATAATGAAGGGGCAAACTGGGTAGGTGTTTTGATGAGCGTTTATAATGGATTTGCCGCTTTGATCGCATTTTTAATCCCTGTTATTGCAAAACGTACCAATCGGAAAATAACCCATTTGATCGCATTACTTTTTGGTGGCCTGGGCTTGCTGTCGTTTTATGTTTTCAAAAATCCGTATATGTTGATCATTTCGGAAATTGGGATCGGATTTGCATGGGCAAGTATTCTTTCCATGCCATATGCTATTCTCACCGGCTCCTTACCTTCAAATAAGATGGGCGTATATATGGGTATTTTCAACTTCTTTATTGTTATTCCTCAGATCCTTGCTGCCAGTATATTGGGATTCATTACAAAGGATATATTTCGGAGGAGAAGCCATATATGCCCTTGTATTAGGAGGCATTTCCATGATCATTGCTGGATTTATTACCTTGAGAGTCGATGACAAATAGAGAAGGCTATTCCTTTTCTATCGGATTCTCCTTCCTTGGCAACTTTTGATCTCTTTCCGCAGTAAGGTAAACAAAAGATGCAACGATTACCGCCATCTGTTGCAGATCTGGAATAAGTAGGCGTTCATATGTATCCATATTGCTGTGCCAGGTTCTTATATCATAATCTATAGGATCCTGGATAAACTGAAATCCTGGTAATCCGACCTCATCAAAAGCCTTATGATCTGTACCTGAAGTATTTCGAATCGTTACAGTTGGGATAATCTATCATATCGCTTAGAGGTTCAAACCATTGTTCAAAAATGGGCCGTAACATATCATTTTCCTGTAAATAAATACCTCTTATCCTACCAGTGCCATTGTCAATATTATAATAAGCCGATAAATTTTCATAATCAGGATGCAGTATCCCTGTTTCTTTATCTGCAAAGTGGTTTTTAACATAGTTTCTCGATCCATACAATCCTTGTTCCTCACCAGACCATAAGGCAATTCTAATTGTTCGCTTCGGCTTATACCCAATCGC
The DNA here is from genome assembly GCA_963820995.1 of uncultured Cytophagales bacterium. GTDB lineage: Bacteria > Bacteroidota > Bacteroidia > Cytophagales > Cyclobacteriaceae > JAGTVG01. Next base: position 53,322 of record CAWGCL010000006.1, read on the forward strand.
TTTAAGTATTCTCACAGCTTCCATCATAACAATACAACCTGCTGCATTGTCAACTGCTCCTGTTCCAGCATGCCATGAATCCAGATGACCGCCAAGCATTACAAGTTCAGACTGTAATTTTTTATCCGCTCCAATAATATCTCCGACTACATTAAAAGAGTTCAGATTTTCATCATAGAAGGAAGTCTTGACCTCGGCTTCTATAGTTACTTTAATGTCATTTTCTAATAGCCTGGCCATGAGATCTGCATGTTCCGGCGCCATATCCAATTGAGCATATGGTATTTCAGCTTCAGGTTTGTAGGCATCTCCCCCTCCACTTGTTTTCAAAGTGCCATGTTTCCCTCTCGATCCCCTGATCAATAGGGCTACGCCTTCTTCTTTAAGAAGTTCACTAATTTTGTTATTTAAGTGCTCTCCACGTGCTGATATTGTCCGATCCGGCTAGCTGAATATCTGTTTGAAGGGCCAAATGATTGTTTGGCTTCCTCTTCGAGTTCATCCTTTGTATATCTTAAAGCTTCAGCCTCAAATGATGGTGATGTATCTGCAGTAGATCTGAGAAGTACAATCTTATTTTTTAGTTTTCCTTTATATGGTTCAAGATCATCTTCTGATGTAACATCAAGTAATATTACCTCTTCAGATATTGGTCCATTTGTGGAACCAGTCCATGCTTTTGGAACAGCTATGAATGGAAAATAATAGGGTTCTTTCATTGCAACATAGCACTTGTCCACATTCCATCCTTTACCAAACTCTCCCCACTCTTCCATCATGGCATTATCCAGCCCCCAGGTCTTTAATTGTCTAACAGCCCACTCTCCTGCTTTCCTGTGACCAGGGGAATTCGTTAGTCTTGGGCCGAAAACATCGGTCAGATAAAATGCCAGGTCTTCTACATTTGAATTTTTAAGCCCTCCTGACGGATCTTATGGATAACTTCAAGATCAATAACTTCCTGAGCAATGGAGGCGGTTGTAATCAAACATGTTAGGAATAAAAAGAAAACATATTTCATAGCTAAAAATTAAAAAATACAACAAAAAATTAAGATGCGATTTTACCTACTTATCTATAAATATAAAAAGAAAGACAGCAATTTCTTGAATAGAATAGTATAGCTTTTCTTATCAGAGGTATTTGAATGAATTCTTTTAGATTTTTTAAATATTTTGTTGAATTATTTCAACCTGAATGCCGACTTCCTGTAGGACAATTTATAATGGTGAGTATTCACAGCTTGGTTTATATATTGGTTCTGGTCTTCAGCTAAATATTATGAGAATAATGGCGAATTAATTTCAAGGTACAAAAGTCAGTCTTATGACGGCGCATATATGGGTCAGGGCGTTGCTTACGTCACACGTTACTGGTTTTCAGTTCGAGGTGTTAAGGATTAATTCTTAACTAATCCCTTTTAAGTCCTGCATTTAGAATTCAAAGAATTGCTTACTTTTGCAGGATATGGAAACAGTGGCATTCTATACATTGGGCTGTAAGTTAAACTTTTCTGAGACTTCAACAATTTCGAGATTATTTGAAAATGAAGGTTTCCGCAAGGTAAATTTTGAAGAAGGGGCCGATATATATGTAATAAACACTTGTAGTGTGACCGACAATGCCGACAAAAAGTGCCGGAGAGTAGTGAAGGAGGCCCAAAAGTTAGCAAATGATCCATACATCATCATTATGGGATGTTATGCACAGCTTAAACCTCAGGAGATCGCTACTATCCCTGGTGTTGATGCGGTATTGGGTGCTGCTGAGAAATTTAAAATTTTTGATTATTTAAAAGACTTTAAAAAGTCAAATAGTCCAAAAGTCATTGCCTTACCAATCAGTGAAGCAAACTCATATCACCAGGCATTTTCAATTAACGACAGAACAAGAACGTTCCTAAAAGTCCAGGATGGGTGTGATTATTCATGCACCTTCTGTACCATACCTCTGGCCAGAGGAAAGAGTAGAAGCGATACTTTGGAAAATATATTGAAAAATGCCAGTGAGATTGCTTCACAGGGTGTAAAGGAAATTGTATTGACCGGTGTTAACACCGGCGATTATGGTCTGATTGAAAATAAACGTGTATCCCGGTTTATTGATTTAATCCATGAACTTGATAAAATAGAAGGCATCGAACGATTCCGGATTTCTTCAATCGAGCCAAATCTATTAACCGATGAAATAATTGACTTCGTTTCGAAATCCGAACGATTTGTACCCCACTTTCATATTCCTCTTCAATCAGGATCAAACAAGATTCTAAAATCGATGAGGAGGCGATATCTGAGAGAATTGTACCTGGACAGGATAAATAAAATCAGGGAAGTCATGCCGAATGCGTGTATTGGTGCAGATGTAATTGTAGGCTTTCCTGGTGAAACAGAAGAAGAGTTTAAAACTAGCTACGAGTTTATAAATGAACTGGATGTATCCTATCTGCATGTATTTACCTATTCTGAACGGGCTAATACCTTAGCAATTGATATGCCTGGATCTATACCGGTGAAGATACGCAATGAAAGATCAAAAATGTTGCGCAATCTTTCCTTTAAGAAAAGACATAAATTCTACGAAGAAAATATCGGCCGAAATGAGACAGTCCTTTTCGAACATGATATTGAGAACGGGAAGATGCATGGATTTACAAGGAACTACATCCGTGTTGTTGCCAATTACGATCCTGTCATGATCAATGAAACGCTAGCAGTTAGACTTATGGAAGTCAATGCAAATGGATTGATGTAGAAGTGGAAGAGATCCGGGCTGAACCGCAATTTTCTCATCTCAAAATCTAAAACTATAACTCATTTGAAGATTTTAGGAATTTTACAAAAATCAGGATTATCTGAATTCTGACTAATTTTTACTTATTCAAAGCGCAAGGCTTCAATGGGATCCAGTCGGGAGGCTTTAAAGGCCGGATAAGTCCCGGATATAAGACCAACCACTATACATATAGCAAATCCAACAAATACCCAAAGCCAGGGTACAATAAAGGCTCCACCAGCGCTGATCAGGCCTGATATTAAATTCCCTATGGCAATTCCAAGTATTACGCCTCCCAGACCTCCGAAAATGCAGATCACAATAGCTTCGATTAAAAACTGCTCTCTGATTTTTCTTGGATTAGCACCAATAGCCTTTCTTATTCCGATTTCCCGGGTTCGCTCGGTAACAGAAACAAGCATGATATTCATTAGCCCGACCGATGCTCCAAGTAATGTTATAAAGCCAATAATAAATCCCCCTATTCTTAGATAGGAGCTAATATTCTCAAGCTCTTCTTCGAGGGTTAGGTTTCTCGATATTTCAAACGAATTTTCCTCGCCAATTGGATCCTGGCGTATCGTCCTCATTAATCCAGTTGCCTGTCCTTGTGTATATTCCATCTGTTCCGGATTATCGACACCGACATTAATATAATAATTGAAATTCGTCCATCCGGTATTCAGTCGAATAGCACTTTCAATAGGGATTATGACCGATCTGTCAGAGCCACTATCGCCTCCCAAGAGCACCTTCTTTCTTCAAAACTCCGATTACCTTATATTTATAGCCAAAGCAAGCGATTTCTTTGTCTAGTGGATTTTCGTTCTCTTCAAAAAGTGTTTCAACCAAGCATGGTTCCCAATTAAAGCAACAGGTCGGCCAAATTTCACTTCATAAGATGAAAAGTTTCTGCCATATTCAATGTTATATCCTTGAAGATTAAGATAGTTTTCATTAGCACCAACAATTCTTATATTCGGATCAGTCTTCTTTGAAAGTCTTTTGACTTCCGCATTCCAGGATACGTAAGTGGAAACACTGACTGCCTGGGAATATTTAAATAAATTTTTAAATCTCTTCACTTCCTTATACCGCAGAGGTTCATATTTTTTCTCTTCTACCCCACTTCTGTTTCGACCCCGATCAGTTCGTATAGACCGGATTTCGAATGAATTTGCACCTAAATTTGAGAAACTACTGTTGATTGATGCTTTCATACTATCAATGGCTGTAAGGATCCCTACGAGAGATGTAATTCCAATTGCGATAATCAGTGCAGTTAGTATGGAACGCAACAAGTTGGCTGATATAGATTTTAGTCCTTCCTGGATATTTACTATAAGATTCATGAAAGCATGCTTTTTAAAAGATAAATATACTTGTCTATCTTTATTCAATTAAGTATTATTACTCTAATGTAGTATAATTTATATGAAAGGTAATATAAGATGGTAAAACTCTTCAGGTTGGTTTTGATATTCAGCATTTCAATTGTTATTGGATTGAATGTGTCTAAAGCTGCATATATACTTATCCCTATGGATAACAGCCAGTCAAATCATTTGAAAGCATATGGGATTGCCTATTGGACTTTGCAGAATGAAGTTGAAATCGACTGGTTACTCAATTACCGTGGTGGAAGTTTTATGTTGAAGTATTTTCAGAAGCTTGAAAACGAATTGATCATACGAAATGTTGGATATACGGTCATTTCGGATGCCCAATACAATCAGATACTTAATGAGATCTCAAGCCCCTCTTCCAATACGGATGTAATGAAACTGGAGAAAGCGCCCAGAATTGCCGTTTACTCCCCAAAAAGCAATCAACCCTGGGACGATGCTGTTACATTGGTTCTGACATATGCCGAAATACCGTATGATGTCATTTTTGATGATGAAGTAATGTATGATGATTTACTCAAATACGATTGGTTACACCTGCATCATGAAGATTTTACCGGGCAATATGGAAAATTTTACAGGAACTACCGGAACTTTCCATGGTATATACAACAACAACAGGAGTTTGAAGCAAGTGCCCGGAAACACGGATTTCAGAAAGTCTCCCAACTGAAATCGGCTATTGTAAAAAAAATTAAGCTTTATGTTCTTGGTGGTGGATTTCTATTTGCGATGTGCTCTGCCACTGATACATTTGATATTGCACTTTCTGCAGATGGTGTTGATATTTGCGAATATATGTATGATGGTGATCCGGCTGATCCCGCAGCCCAGAAGAAATTGTCTTTTGAAAATACGCTGGCCTTTAAAGATTTCAAACTTGTACGGGATCCGCTTGAGTATGAGTTCTCAAATATTGATCAAAATACACAGGACAGAAATATCCTGGCTGAAAATGACTTTTTTACCCTCTTCGAATTTTCGGCCAAATGGGACCCAATACCCACTATGCTCACGCAGAACCATGAAAAAATTGTTAAAGGATTTATGGGACAGACTACAGCCTATAAAAAGAGCTTGATAAAACCTGAAGTCGTTATTATGGGTGAAAATAAAGACCTGAATGAAGCTAAATATTTACATGGGATACAGGGAAAAGGATTTTTTACCTTTTACGGTGGGCATGACCCTGAAGATTATCAACACATTGTTGGGGAAGAGCCCACTGACCTGAACTTGCATCCAAATTCACCAGGTTACCGATTAATCTTAAATAATATACTCTTCCCGGCAGCCAAGAAGAAAAAGCAGAAAACCTGATTTCCTTTAGTAGATGAAAATCTCCTTCATATTAGTGGAACCCGCTGTTCCCGAGAATATAGGTGCTTCAGCCCGTGCAATCAAGACTATGGGATTTGAGGATTTATGTCTTGTAAATTCTTCCAACCATCTGGATAAAAAGTCAAGAATCCTGGCTCATGCCTCAGCAGATATACTTGAAAGCGCAAAAATGTATAAGGATTTTAGTCAAATGGCGTCTGACTTTGATTTCCTAATAGCCACTTCCGCTAAGCGCAGGAGAACAAATGAAAATTATGTTCCAGCTGATAAATTATCAGATTTTTTATTAGATAGAAAGGGTAATTTCAACCGGGTTGGAATACTGTTTGGACGGGAGGAATCAGGTCTGACCAATGATGAGATCAGGAAATGTGACCTTATCACCTATGTACCCATAGCCAATCCTTATCCATCACTGAATCTGTCCCAAGCGGTAATGATTTATGCATATTTGTTGTCGCCTGATATTAGTAAAGAACCTACGAAAGAAACCGTACAAAATTCAAACGAAAGTTTATCTGCCCTTAAAGGGAAGGTGAAAGAATTGCTAGAAGAAATAGAAATTAAACAGAATCATATCATTGGTCCCAGGATCATGGAAAGGTTATCTTACCTGAAAAAGGAAGACATTTCTTTATTACATTCTACTTGTAATTCACTGCTAGAGAAGATGAAAAGATAATTTCTTTAGTCATAGAACATCCAGCTCAAGCCCAGATCAAAACCTTTTGGCTGTCCGGGGTAATATGGACTCGCAAAGTATCCTTTACCGGTTTTTTGATTTATATAGGCATATTTAAGGAATAACCTTACTGTTTTGATCTTGATGTTTACAAATACATCAGCTAAAAAATAACTGGGCATATCAAAATCATTTTGTAAATAAAACTGCTGTGTAACCGGATCATAACCATCAGCAAAGTAGTTGCTCTGGTAATGCGTATTTAAGCCAATAGACATTAGCAATTTCTCATTAAACATGAACCTTGAATAATAAATGCTTGAATTAACAAATATAGGCGGTATCCTGAAAACATCCCTCGCCTCTTCATCTCCCGATTTGAAAGTGTATATAAGTTGATTGTTCCAGTGCAGGTATTTGCCAAACTGAAAGTTCAGATAGATCCCTGGAGAATATAATTGGGCAAACCCAGAAGCCTGGCTTGGCATTTTATCTTCATTAAAATATATATAATTCTTTAGCATGGATAGGGTTAAAAACGGCCTGATATCAATCTTCTTAATGGGGATTTTAAATAAAGCCTTGATATTATCTGATTGAACCGAGACAAAATTATTATACCATTCGTAATGATTGCTGAAGTATCTCTCATGGATAAAACCTGGATCATACATCATACGTTGATAAGACAATTCCCAGAAACGGTTCTCGTAAACACCTTGGATCTTATGGTTGCCATTATTCAACATCAATTCCCCTTCAATTGCGAGATAGTAGGAACTATCATTATCATACCTTAAGCTTCCTCCCACATATCCTTCTGTCCTGTTTTCTATATCAGTAAGGTAGTTTTGATAGAATTTGACTTGACGATACCTATAATAAGCATTGTAAAATGCTTTTTTCCAATCGCCCTTCACACCGGCCTCATTTGTAATATCATTAATCTTGTTTTTATTCCATGTTTCTGATGTATTAAACAGGATTTGATCATAGTACTCCCGGTTAACAGACAAATTTGGATCTGAATAATAATTTGAGATTAGAGAGGAATAAAATTCATTATATATAGCAAAGGCAGGATTTAATTTATACTGCTGGTATAAATAGTATTTTATATTTAACTCAGTACTGGTGACGTCTTCCAGATTTAGCTCGGCATTTTCGTTGAAGGAATCATTGATAGTTACAAACCCTGTTGTATCCACACCACCACTTTCAGCTACTTTATGATTCTTCCTCGTGTATGCTCCAAGGGCAAAATAATTACTGTCAGGCGTCCAATAGTACATATAGAAGTTGTAAGACAGTCCACGAACCGCATTATCACCTCTTCCGGTACTACTGATCTGCTTATCCATTGTATACCACTTTAGATTAAATCCAAAATTCCAATTTGGCTTAATATTCTGGCTGAATGAAATGTCTGTTATATTTCTGTTTCCTGATCCGAAAACTACATATAAATCGGTGTGAGGTGAACGTGTATCAAACAATTTGATATCCTCAACTGGTAATCCAAATAATGAATAAGTATAATAGCCGGAAGTCCTCCCAATTATTGAAGGTGGTTCATAAAACATATTTTTTGTTGAAGTTCCAACAAGTCCCAGGTCCTGAAGTTTGTATCTTCCCGTCTCCATAGGTGAAAACCGTTCAAAACCAATTATCGTTGTGTCTGGATGTGAAGATACCTCCCTGTTGAATTTTATATCTTTTAAGTATTTGAAATTGGTTGTGGTAGGTCCATAAACAGTTTGTGTTGAATCATCCAGAATCTGGGAGAACAGGTCGCTTGCAATCAATAGCAATAAAAAACTCAGGAAAAATAGTTTCTTGCACACTTAATCTTCTGTTTTATCTAGCACCTTCCGAATGAATTCTTCAAATTCTGCTTCATTTTGAGCAAATTTATAGGTTATCGGTTGAAAAAATACAGGATATTCCATTAAAATGTCCTTTAACTCTGTACCTTCTAGGCGCATAATATCCTTTTCCGTAAATAAAATACCGATTCCATCTCCTTGATAGCTCTTGAAATCAGTGACAATTCGTTTCAGGTCTTTTCTTGAAAAATAGTGATGGTCCGAAAAACTAATGTGCTTTAGCAATTGATAATTTTTATCTATGAAATCAACTAAAGGCTTTGGCTCAGCTATCGCAGTAACCAATATAACTTTTTCAAATAGATTATTTCCCTTATTAAAAATGGGAACTGGTTTTCCATATTCAATATTCATATAAAAGATCTGAACATTTTTTCTTACATACCTTGAAATGGAATTATTTATCTGATTTATATCCTCTTCATCCAGATCAGCCGGACATTTTGTTACTATTATTACATCTGCACGGTCAGCATTTTTTCTAGATTCCCGAAGGTTACCGGCTGGCAAGAGTAGATCATTGTAAAAAGGTCTGTTATAATCAGTTAAAAGTATGTTGCATGAAGGGCTGATTCTTCTATGTTGATAGGCATCATCAAGGAGGATAAGGTCTGTTTCAGGCAGGGAACTAAGAATATGTGGAATAGCAAACAACCTGTCTTCGCATACAGCTACTCCAATTTCATTGTTAAATTTTTTGTAGTATTGAAAAGGTTCATCACCGATCGTTTTTGCATTGTCATCCTTACCAGCTATAATGAATCCATTTGTTTTTCTTTTATAACCCCGGCTTAGGGTAACAATTTTGTTGCTCCCCCTGAGCAAACTGATCAAATATTCGACAAGAGGGGTTTTGCCCGTTCCTCCAACTGTTAAATTCCCTACTGAAATGCTAGAGACTTGCAGATCAAATGACTTAAAAAAATGTTTATCATAAAGCCAATTACGAATGCTGGTAACCAGCTGGAAAATCACGGAAAATGGAAAAAGTAATAACCTTATGTACTTCATTCAAATGAAGATATGATACAATAATACCTAAGCAAATCTGTACAAATATAGTATTAAATTAAACCGGTGGTGATTTAATCGTTATTTTCCTGCTCCAAGGTCTGAGCAACGAGCGATTTCAACATAATTAGTTTTTTAGGAGAGATATTATTGTCTTTATATTCTTCTATTGGCTTTCCCTGGTGTTTGATTAATTTGTTTATTCTATCCCAATTTAGCTTATAGTCGGAATAACCAGATTTTTTCATTTTTTTGGAAAGCTGAACATAAAAATACCTGATATAAGGTTTCTTCCAATTCAATTTATAAATATCAACTTTGTAATGCTCACCAATAGCTAATATTTCACGGTTTATCTTTTTGTTTTGCTCAAGAACATCGAGAGATCTGCGTAAGATCTTTTCATTTATGTTTGTTTCCTTTTTTTCCTGTTCTTCTGTAGGTTCCTTCTCCTTCAACCCACTAATGGTTTTAAGTAATTCCTGTAGCTGATGTTCAATTACTTTAAAAAGAGATTGCTGTTCATCATATTGTGCTTTAATCTTGATGATCTGCTCAATAAGATCCTTCTTTTTTATCTTCTTTTTAATCGCCTTTTTATCTGACTCAGACTGAAGATAAGAGTTTAATACATCATACAAGGAATCCCTTTCTGTCATCTGAGGTTTGAATTAATTTGTTTTGGAAATAGAATAGATGAAATCACCCCTCCCAAGTTAATAAACGACTAAATGTAATGCTATGCTATGTATAAACCCTTTGGCCATATTCTATTGATAATAATTATATTTCTAAATTATCCAGAAATTAATAATCAGTAAATTGTAAAAATATTAAAAAACCGGATTAAATATAATTTAAATCCAATAAAATAACTTATAAATACAATTAATATTGTTGCAAACCTTAAGAACTATTTCTTCTATTCCGTTTGTTAAACTGACCACTCCCCAATCTGATAAGTATATAATTCATTCGATCACCTTGACTATCAGATCTGTCAATTTTATAGTAAATGTTAACTGAGATTAACTGTTTACAATCTAAGGTAAATATCGAAAGAATACAATTAAAAACGAATATAATTATAAAAAAATCAAAACTTTTATTTCAAAGCAAGATTTAATAGCATATTTCTTAGATTTGATTGATTAATAGAAGTAAACATTAATTAAGGAAACTATGGCAAAAATCAATGATATTATTATGCATCTTGAGCAAATTGCTCCGCCCCTTCTGCAGGAAGATTATGATAATGCCGGTTTGTTAACTGGAAGTAAAAATCAGGAAATTGCAGGAGTTTTGATTAGTCTTGATGCCACAGAAGCTGTTATTGATGAAGCCATCAGTTTAGGTTTTAATTTAGTTATCTCCCATCACCCGATTATTTTCAGGGGATTAAAAAAAATAACAGGTTCAAATTATGTAGAAAGGACTATTATAAAAGCTATAAAAAACGATATAGCCCTTTATGCTATACATACAAACCTGGATAATGTTAAAAATGGGGTCAATAAAAAAATTGCAGACAAATTAGGACTTGCAGATGTCAGGATCTTAAAGTCAAAGGTCTCGGGTTTATGCAAATTGGTATCCTTTGTACCTAAAGATAATGTACTGGAAGTACTTGATTCTGTGCATGTAGCTGGAGCTGGTGTAATAGGTAATTATGATCATTGTAGCTTTCGAACACCTGGCACTGGCCGCTTTAAACCGAACAAAAAGGCAAATCCTTATACTGGGAAAAGAAATGAAATTGAGGAGGTTGATGAGGTGCGTATTGAATTAATATTTCCGGAACATTTAGAGCAAAATGTAATAGAAGCATTAAAAACTGCCCATCCCTATGAAGAGGTAGCATACTATATTCATAAGCTAGACAATAAAGCAGAAGATATAGGAAGCGGCATGATCGGTCATTTGGAAAATGATTTAAGTATGAAAGAATTCCTCTTGACCTTAAAAAAGACTTTTAATCTCGAACATATTAAATATACACCTATCCAAAATGATAAGATCAAAAAAGTGGCTGTCTGTGGAGGTGCTGGTTCTTTCTTGATTAAAGTAGCTAGAGAGGCAGGTGCAGATGCGTTTATCAGTGCTGATATTAAGTATCATGAGTATTTTGATGCAGAGGGAAAAATCCTGGTCGCAGATATCGGACACTATGAAAGTGAAGTATTTACAAAAGAATTGATTTTAGAGTTATTAAAGAAAAAATTTAGTAATATTGCACTCCAATTATCAGAGGTAAACACTAATCCAATAAGATATATCTAAAATTTACATGGAAAGTACGGTAGCCCAGAAGTTAGAAGCACTTGTAAAACTTCAATCATTAGATTCACAGCTAAACGAATTAACTAAAATCAGAGGGGCGCTTCCCGATGAAGTACAGGATCTCGAGGATGAAATAATAGGGTATGAAACACGCATAGCCAATTATGTAAAAGAGACTGAAGCCATTGAAGCAGGAATCGAAGACAAAAGAAACGCTAAGAAAAATGCTGAACAACTTATTGCCAAATATGGAGAACAGCAAATGAATGTTCGAAATAATAGGGAATATGATGCGATTACAAAGGAAATCGAACTTCAGCAACTTGAAATTCAGATTTCAGAGAAGAAGATCAATGAGTCATATGAAGCTATAAAAAAGATAGAAGAACTCATCGAGGAAACGAAATCTATACTTGATGAAAGGAATAAAGACCTCTCTAGCAAGAAATCAGAGCTTGATGTAATTGTAGCTGAAAGCGAAGAGGAGGAACAAAAATTGATGAAACTCAGGGAAAAGGCTACAAAGCACATCGAGGAAAGGCTTCTCAAATCATATACAAAGATTCGCAATAATGCAAAAAATGGCCTTGCTGTAGTCTCTATAAAGAGAGGGGCTTGTGGAGGATGTTTTAATATCGCCCCACCGCAGCGACAAGCAGAAGTTCGTGAAAGAAAAAAATTAATAGTATGCGAACATTGTGGCCGTATTTTGGCTGATGTCGAAGACGTTGTAGAAGAACCCGAAAAGAAAAAAAGAACCAGAGCTACGACTAGCCGGGCGAAAAAATAAATTAAGCAATTAAAAAAAGCTTGATCAAGATATATACAAAGCGGGCATTACTTTTAATTTGCCCGCTTTTATTTTTTTATACGAATTCTGTCTTTAGCCAATCTTATGATAAAAGATTAATTCTAGCATATCATAAGGTGTTGGATCTAAATTTCAGAAGTGAAATTCCTTCTCTTTCTTTAGACAACTATCAACCGACCAATGATAAAGCCTTTCAAGCATATATCCTAAATTTAAAGAACACGCTTGATCTCCTCTTGGTGCATGATCCTGACAAATACAAATCATATGCAAAGGATGAAAAAAAATATTCTCATATACTAAATGGCCTGAATGAAGATGATCCATTTGTCAATTACTTAAAAATTGAATTTAAAGTTCACCGTGGGCTTATAAAGATTAAATATGGCGATAGGATTTCAGGAGCCTTTAATCTCATACAGGCTTTTCGAAATATTCGAACATTTGAAGAAGAATATACCGGGCAAATCTATACTTTAAAATTATCAGGAATATTAAATATTATTCTTTCCCTGTTTCCGGACCAATATAATTGGATTCTAAACATGTTTCAGGTTGTTCCTGATTATAATAAAGGCATTAATTATTTAAAAGAACTTTCAGAGAGTAATTCGGTGTTTAACCGGGAAGGAATATTAATGTATGCCTTATCTCAATCCTTTTACAGTGACAATTCAAATGAAGCAATTGAAACTTTAAAATCAAATAGTTTATTATTCGATAAGAGCCTGTTATTTAGCTATTTACTTGGTCTTTCTTCAATTAAAAATAGAAACAACCAGGAGGCTATAAAGTATTTTGATTCATGTCTGAATTTTGGCAGGTCATATCTGCAAATTCCTGCAATCAATTACTATCGTGCCGAATCATACCTCAAAGATTTGAGTTTTAATAAGGCCGTTTATTTATACGATCTTTATCTCAATAAACCAGATGGCGAACTATTCGTTAAGGACGCAAACTACAAATTATTCAATCTCGCCTTCCTCTATAGCATCCCGGATAGTGCGTATGAAAATTATCAAACCAGAGTTCTTTCTGTAGGGAGTTTGCAAACTGGTGCGGACAGATATGCTTATAATCGAATAACAAATAACTATATCCCCGACAGTACGCTTTTTAAATCCAGACTGTTATTTGATGGAGGATATTTTGAAAGATCTATTCAAACATTATCCTCTAGTAAAATCTCAAATTATACAAAAACAGAAGAAAAATGCGAGTTTTATTATCGATATGCCCGGAATTATCAATTGCTAAAAGCATTTGATACCTCAATAAATTACTATAATAAGGTTATTGAAGTAAAAGGTTCTGAAGAATTTTATTTTTGGGGAAATGCGCTCTTAAATCTGGGTCATATTTATTCCGGTTTAGAGAATTATTCAAAAGCAAAGGAATATTATGAACGTGCTTTAGACTATAAAGGTGAATCATACCGAAATAGTATAAGGACTGAAGCTAAAGCTGGTCTTAAAAAGATTTCTGATCACTAAAATGGCGCTTTCGAATCTCCACTTTCTTTATTTTTATTTTCGTCCTTACTATTGATTCGACTTCTGAATGTAAAATATCCATTACCTTGATCCCCACCATCCTTATTTCCATGACTACCAAATCCTTCAAACCCTTCATCCAGGTCATCAAATTTAGTCAGATGCCCAATAAATTTGAGTTTAACTGTGCCAAGACTACCATTTCTGTGTTTGGCGATATTTATTTCACCAATACCCTTGGTACTCTGCCCATTTTCATCTTCAGTTATTTTATAATACTCCGGTCGATATAAAAACAAGACCATATCCGCATCCTGTTCTATTGAACCAGATTCCCTGAGGTCGGAAAGCTGAGGCCGCTTATCTCCTCCCCTTGTTTCAACAGCCCGGCTAAGCTGAGAAATTGCTATTACAGGGATATTCAATTCCTTAGCAATATTTTTCAGGGCCCGTGATATAGATGCTATTTCTTGCTCCCTATTGCCGCTGGACATTGTTTTAGATTTGTCACCTGACATCAACTGAAGGTAATCTACAATTAATAATTCAACACCATGTTGTGCAACCAAACGTCTGGCTTTTGCCCGTAATTCCAGAATGGTCAAAGCGGGTGTGTCATCTATATAAATTGGAGCTTCCGTCAATTTGGAAGTTTTATATACCAATTGTTCCCATTCGTAATCTTCCAGATTTCCCTTTTTTATTTTATCTCCTTCCAATTCAGCTTCAGCAGAGATTAACCTGTTCACTAACTGTATAGAAGACATTTCAAGTGAAAAAATAGCACATGGACGATTAAAATCAACAGCTGCGTTTCTAAGTGCTGAAACAACAAGAGCTGTTTTACCCATACCAGGTCGGGCTGCTATAATAACCAGGTCGGATTTTTGCCAACCGGAAGTCAGACGGTCCAATGCTGTAAATCCTGAAGGTATTCCAGTTAGGCCATCTTTCTGATTCTTTTTTACTTCAAGCTCTTTTATAGCATCGTTCATTAAAGAACGCATACTGTCAAAATTCTTTCGAATATTGGTTTCAGAAACTTCAAAAAGTGATTGTTCCGTTTTATCAAGCAATTCAAAAACATCCGTCGAATCTTCATAAGCATCTTTCTGAATCTCTGAAGATATTTGTATCAATGACCGCTTAATGGCCATTTCTATAATTAGTCTCGCATGATATTCGATATTTGCTGAGGAATTAACCTTTGAGGTCAGGCTGGTGATATAATAAGCACCTCCTACAAATTCAAGCTTACCCTTTTTCCTCAACCTGTTGGTCACCGTCAAAATATCCACAGGCTCTGAATCTTCAAAGAGCTCCCTTATTACCTCGTAGATCTCACTATGAGCATCTTTATAAAAAATTTCAGGCTTTAAAATTTCAATGACCTGCGATAAAGCATCCTTTTCAAGCATTAATGCTCCTAAAATAGCTTCCTCAAGTTCTGGTGCCTGTGGTGGCAACTTACCCAGATGGGCACTTAAGTCCAGGTTTGCAATTGATCTGCCCCTCGGCCCTATACGAATTTTTGATGATTTCTCCGACTCCATTAACCCTTATAAAAACATGTATTCATTTAAACAAATGTAAGTCATCCAACCAGGTATAAAAAAGAAAATCTGAATAAGTTTTGGCATTTTTTTCCACAACCCTATTCAGTATTATCAACAAAGAAAAATCACTTTTTAACAAATTATTAACATCATTTTAATTGAGTCCTTTTGGACCGTCATTAGATTATTATAAATTTGAGATTATTATATGATCAACCATAACCAACACATCCATTTTATTGCAATAGGTGGAAGCGCCATGCATAACTTGGCAATAGCCTTATATCAAACAGGATATTATGTAACAGGTTCAGATGATGATATTTTTGAGCCCTCAAGATCGAGGTTATCTGCAAACGGACTTTTACCATCTGAATTGGGCTGGCATCCTGAAAAAATAACTAAAGAAACGAAAGCTGTTATCCTGGGAATGCATGCCAGAATCGATAATCCCGAATTGAATAGAGCTATTGATCTCGGTATTCAAATATTTTCATTTCCTGATTTCGTTTATGAATCTTCCAAAAATGCAAAAAGGGTTGTAATTGCAGGTTCGCATGGAAAAACCACTATTACTTCTATAATTATGCATGTCCTGAAACACGCTGGTCAGGAATTTGATTACCTCGTGGGGGCAGGACTACAAGGATTCAATAATATGGTTAAGCTCAATGGTTCCCCTATTATTGTACTTGAAGGAGACGAATATCTGTCCTCCGCCCTGGACCGAACACCTAAATTTATCAGGTATAATCATAACATTGGCCTCCTCAGCGGAATTGCCTGGGACCATATCAATGCCTTCCCATCTAAAGATGATTATATTGATCAATTTGGAAAATTCATCGATAATACCCCTGATGATGGCGCCATAATATACTTTGAGGAAGATGATGTAATCAAGAAATTGATCAAAAGCAAGAAAAGAAGTTTTATAACAATACCATATTCTACACCTGATTATACTGTATGTAATGGTCATTATATATTAAAAAATGGCAAATCAGAGAAAAAATTAAAGCTATTTGGCAAACATAATATGCAGAACCTGGCTGGTGCAATGGAGGTTTTAAAACTGTTAAACCTGAAGGATAAAGATATAATTCAGGCGCTTGAATCATTTGAAGGTGCAGCAAACCGGCTTGAAAAATTGTATGATGCCAATAGAATTGTTATTTATAAGGATTTTGCTCATTCACCATCCAAATTAAAATCAACAGTTGAAGCTGTTTATGAGTTATACCCGGGGAAAAAAATCATCTCATGTTTCGAATTACACACGTATAGTAGCTTGAATAAAGATTTCCTAATAGAATACAATGATAGCTTCCTAAAAGATGGCCTTAACCTTGTTTTTGTTAACGACCATACCCTTGAAATTAAGAAAATGCCTCCTTTGAGTGAAGAAGTAATTAAAACCGGCTTCAATAATGATAATCTGATTATTGCCCGGACAAAGCAAGACTTAGAGAATTTTATACTTAATAACATTCAGCCTGATACCGTGCTTTTGTTTATGAGTTCCGGTAACTTTGGTGGAATGATTTATTCTGAATTTATTAATAAGATTACCCAACAATTACCATAATCATATAATGTATTTAAAACTTAGAAACCCACTTATCTTTTTTGATCTTGAAACTACCGGCATCAACATATCAAAAGATAAAATAGTTGAAATAGCAGCTATAAAAATACTTACAGATGGTTCCCGGATCGAGAAAGTTCATAGAGTTAATCCTGAGATTCCCATTCCAGAGGAAGCAAGCCTGATTCATGGAATTTATGAAGAAGATGTAAAAAATGAACCAACCTTCAAACAGCTTGCAAAGGAACTTGCACAGTTTTTTGAAGGTTCTGATCTGGCAGGATTCAATATACTCAAGTTTGACGTACCCCTCCTGGTAGAAGAATTTCTTCGAACTGGAATTGATTTTGATATCAGTAATAAGAAACTCCTAGATGCACAGAAGATCTTCCATATGATGGAAAAAAGAAATCTCACTGCGGCATATAAATTTTATTGTGACAAAGACCTTGAGGATGCACATAGTGCTTTGGCTGATACCCAAGCTACAATTGAAGTATTCGAGGAACAGATTCAACGTTACGAAAATTTGGAGGTGATAGATCTTCAAGGCAAAAAGGTTGGAATAATTGAAAATGATATGGGACAAATCCACAACCTGACCAATCGAAGGATGGTAGATCTGGCTGGCAGAGTCGTTTTTAATGATGATGGGGAAGAAATTTTTAATTTTGGAAAGCACAAAGGAAAGAAGGTTATAGACGTTTTTAACGCTGAACCCTCCTATTATGATTGGATGCTTAAAAACGACTTTCCGTTGGACACAAAACGAAAACTTACACAAATAAAGTTGAGGGCTTTTAACCAAGGCTAGATTTTAGTAAATTATATATTTATTTACAATTAATGATTTTATGTCCAAAATAATTATAGTATCCAACCGATTACCTATAAAAATTGAAAAGACCAACGGGGAGTTAATATATAAAAGTAGCGAAGGGGGATTGGCCACCGGCTTAAGCTCTGTATATAAGCAAGGAAATAATGTTTGGATTGGCTGGCCTGGTATTGTACTTGACAAGAACAAAGATAAGCAGGATGTCGCCAGAGATCTGAAGGACGAGAACATGATGCCTGTTTTTTTCACAGAATCT
Source organism: uncultured Cytophagales bacterium (assembly GCA_963820995.1). Taxonomy (GTDB): domain Bacteria; phylum Bacteroidota; class Bacteroidia; order Cytophagales; family Cyclobacteriaceae; genus JAGTVG01. The sequence goes on from CAWGCL010000006.1 coordinate 71,245, forward strand.
GAACTGGAAATGTACTATGAGGGTTTTAGCAATGCAACCATTTGGCCATTATTTCACTATTTCAACCAGTATGCAATATACGATCAAAGTTTATTTGATGCATACCGGAAAGCAAACCAGAGATTTTGTGATAGCATAGTGGAAATTGCAGAACCTGGAGATATAATCTGGATTCACGATTATCAGTTACTACTGCTTCCTGAAATGGTAAGAAAAAGACTTCCAGAGATCCGGATTGGCTTTTTTCAACACATACCCTTTCCCTCTTATGAAGCTTTCAGGCTTCTGCCCTGGCGTAAAGAAATCCTGTTTGGGATGATAGGAGCTGACCTGATTGGTTTCCACACCTATGATGATATGCGCCACTTTCTAAGTTCAGTTAGTCGTATTGGGGCATTACCTAACACAAAGGGTGTAATTAATGTTGATTCCAGGCATGTGGAAGTGGATTCCTTCCCAATGGGAATAGATTATAAAAAATATAATGATGCGGCTTCTTCTCCTGAGACCTTGAAGCGAGAAGTGGATTATCGAACATCCATTGGGAAACAGAAATTAATGATTTCTATTGATAGATTGGATTATTCAAAGGGTATACCGCAGCGATTGATGGCATTTGATCTGTTTTTTGAAAACCATCCTGAATTCCTTGGTCTCGTATCCCTGATCTTAATTGTTGTTCCTTCAAGGGACAATGTAGGCGAATATAAAAAATTAAAAGAGGAAATTGATCTATTGGTTGGTAAGATAAATGGAAAGTTAGGTACTATTCATTGGACACCTATACATTATTTTTACAGATCCTTTTCACTTCATTCTTTGTCTGCTTTTTATAGAATGGCAGACGTTGCACTGGTTACACCAATGAGAGATGGTATGAACCTGGTATGCAAGGAATATATTGCCAGCAGGCTGGATCAGAGAGGGGTTCTAATACTTAGCGAAATGGCCGGATCTGCTAAAGAACTTTCAGATGCCATTCTCATCAATCCAAATGATATCAATCAAATGGTTGAGGCTATCTACACTGCTTTAACTATGCCTCCCGATGATCAAAAAGCGCATATCAGCGTTATGCAGGAATCATTAAAGAGGTATAATATACATCATTGGGTCAAGATCTTTATGGACAAGCTAAATGAGGTAATTGAAACACAGAAGTCATTTGCTACTAAACTAGTGGATAAAAACGTGATGAAAGTTTTTAAAGGCCAATATGACAAAGCTAAAAAACGTATCCTGTTTCTTGACTATGATGGAACATTGACTGGTTTTCACGATATCCCATCGAAGGCTAAACCTGATGCTGAGATCCTTGAGATATTGGAGTCTCTGGCAAAAGATAAAAAGAATAAAGTGGTCATTATAAGTGGCAGAGATCGACAAACTCTTGATGACTGGCTCGGAAAACTCAATATTGATATTATAGCAGAGCATGGAGTATGGCTTAAAGAGCAAGGTAAACAATGGAATACAATCTTTCCTATGCGAAATGAATGGAAAGAGGAATTTCGCCCAATTTTTGAATCATTTGTTGATCGTACTCCTGGATCTTTTGTTGAAGAAAAGGACTATTCCCTTGTTTGGCATTACCGGAAAGTTGAAACTGGTTTGGGCGAGTTAAGGACCCGTGAATTGGCAAGCCATTTGAGATATATGGCTACTAATAAAAACCTGACTGTTATGGAAGGTGACAAGGTGGTTGAAATAAAGAATTCGGAGGTAAATAAAGGATATGCTGCCGAAAAATGGCTTTTGAAGGATAAATACGATTTCATCTTCGCCGTAGGTGATGACTGGACTGATGAAGATACGTTTACTGCAATGCCTGAGGAGGCCATTACCATAAAAGTAGGGCAAATATCTTCTGTTGCTAAATACCGTATGGAATCTTTTAAACTGGTTAGGAATTTTTTAATGAACTTGATATCTGATTAGTATATTATTATGTCATCCTTTGGAAAAACATTTTTTAAGACCCTGGCCAGAATCAATAGAATGATCCTTCCAAAATACAGCAGAAGAGATCTTACTAAAATTTCCAAGGTAGATAAATTGATTATAGCTTACCGATATTATATCACTAAGAACTCTCTCTAAGGACAATTTTCAATTCTTTATCTCAGCCCCTCCTGGGGTAGGGGATGTTTCGTTTTTCACATATATTACTTACCCATAAGTACTTAACTATAATTATTTCAAGTTATACATCACCCTTCCAATTGTTGAGCTGAAAGCAGCATTGCCCTGACGGGAACTGTTTTGGTCCTTGTCAAGACAGCAGTTAAAACTTTAAAAAAGGATTATAGAATTGCTGTTAGCTGCTTGTTCCACTATGTTTTAATTCATAATCCATCTTGAAGTGACGATTATAAGAAGATCCTCAGCAATTTGGTGTTTCATATGCCTCAACGAACTTTTCAGAATTCAGGGAGTGTAACACATGCCTGAATTCTGATCAGCTATTATTAATTGTGTTTGACACAAAATATAAAAACTTATTACAATGATTCCTTCCATTTGATTTATGTTCATTGAATATCTGGTAAATAAAAATGTGCATTATTACACGAATAATATATATAAATATTTGTTTTTAATATATTTTAATCATATATTTGAAAATAATAGCGTGTAATATTACACATTATGAACACATCAAACATAGAGAAAACGGCAGAAAAGGAGTTTAAAAGATTCGTAAAGCGTAATCTTTTAAAACCAAGAAAATGCAAGAAGATTGATGAGGCAAACTACTGCATTCAACAAATGCATTTAAAAATTCAGGAGTTCAAACATAAATTCAATTATGTTCCTGTATCCGCACAGTTAATGTTCAATGAATATCAAAACATTCAAGACAGGATGGTGTATGAGAATTTCAAGGATACTTATCAAAATGTGTTATGCTAGATTCTGATAAGAATAGTAAAAGACATGGGGACATCACATATGTCCCCTCTCCTGTCTCTGTAATGTATAAGGAAACTTATAGTATTGAAGTCAATAAATCTGGACGTCTTCAATATTATAAGCAATCCTATGATAAAAAGAGAACCAGGATAACGAAAACAGAATTTTCTAAAATTTACAATTCAACCAGGATAATGGCTATTGAGCCAGTCCAGGATACATCAAAATCTAACAATCATTTTCTTCTCAGGTTTTTTACTTATTAAAAAATCTTTATATTTATTTTTTTAACGGTGTTTAGTAAGTTAACTCTGTAAGATGGGAATATCTGAGCGTAAAAAAAGAGAAAGAGCAAAAATGCAAAAGCTCATTCTCGACACTGCCAACACACTTTTTTTAAAGGGAGGTCTGCAGAATATATCAATAAGAAAAATTGCTGAAAATATTGAATACAGTCCAGCTACAATTTATCTGTATTTCAAAGATAAAAATGAAATAATAAATAGTTTAAGAGAAAAGTCTGTAAATGATTTCATTAAAAAACTAGAGGAATATAGTTTTATAAAAGATCATTTTGGCCGGCTTAAAAATTTATCAAATAGCTGGATTGATTTCGCCCTATCGAATCCTGAAAGATATAAATTGCTATTCATCAATAATGAAAAGATTAGCGAAGATAAAATTTACACTTATTTAAGTGATATCCTGTTAAAAACCATTAGCGACAACCGGATACAAAGGATGCCTGTTCTCGAAGGCACTACCATTGTGATCTCATTTTTGCATGGACTTTCTGAAATGGTTATGGCCAGAAAATTTGATATTCGCTCAAAGGCTGAACTAAAAGAATTTGCTGAAATTATAATTAACCGTTTCTTAAACGGCTTAAGGGGTGGGTATTAGACATCATCAGCCCTTGCCCTTTTCCAATATTTCCCAGGTGTGATCAGATAATAATTTAATTGTGGCTAAGTATTTTTCATAAGGTATAGTATTGCCCCATTCTTTCGGGCTAATCATAGACAAGATATTTTTTCCATCTTTTTTCTCATATAAATAGTATATATGGTTTATCACGGGTTCGAAGTTAAATGTTGATAAATATATTTTTTCCGAAACCTCTACCCTTTTCTTTATTTCTTCTGCCTGCCTGACCAGAGTCTGCATCTGTTCATAAAGCTGGGACATTTCCCTTTGGGTCTGATCCCTCATGGCCATCATAGCTCTTCCTTTGATTTTTCCCTTGTCTTCTGGTTTTACAACCGCGCTTCCAACATGATGAGGGAAACTTATTGTCCCAGGTATATCAGTGATTTTATCCTTATCAATAGGATTGGTATTCTTTTTTATGTGCTTGTTTTCGCTCAATTATTTTGATTTCTTAAAATCGGTGATTGATAATTACTTTTCAGATTGTTCGACTTTATTTTCTTTATCAGGAGTACCTGGGAAAGTAGTTTTTCTTGAAAAATCATAAATGAAATACATTATGATCATTAAAAAGAACATGGCAATGATAAGAAATACCAGTTTTGAGCGCTTCAAGGAATTATGGGGATTGGTTCTCAATAATCTTAAATTCTACCCTTCTGTTCAATCTCCTGGTCTCTTCGGATTTATTACTCGCAACTGGTTGTTCGCCTCCATATCCCTTACCTTGTATTCTGGTTTCATCAATGCCTTTTTCAACAAGGTATTGTTTAACCACATCTACACGTTCCTGAGAAAGAACAACATTTTTCTTGGCATTTCCTACATTATCCGTATGCCCGCTTAATTCAATCATAATTGCCGGATTTTCGACCATCATTCTATAAACAACATCTAATTCAACAAATGAACTATCTATCAGGTTTGCAGATGCCCGGTGAAATAATACATTATTTAGCTTAAAAACCTTTCCAACCTCGAGTGGTTCAAGATAATAATTCTTCAGGATCAGGTTTTGTTCATATTCAGAAATAACTACCGCTTCTTCTATATTCATAAATCCTTTTGCACCCACTCTGACCATGAAATTTTCATCTGATGATATTTCAAGTTGAAATTCTCCCGTACCTGTCTCAGTGTCGATGGATGCAATCTCCATATCGCCATTCAAAAAAACAGACACTGATGCAATTAAAGGTTCGTTGTTATTTGCATTAAATACTTTTCCCTGGAGAACAAGAACATTCTTTTCGACAATCGTCTCCTGGATAACTTCATCTTCCGCAAGAATAGATTCTTCAACTGGTACGATAACATCTTCAGGCAATAATTTGTAATATTTAATATCTCCGTATCCATCACTATTCTGTGTTGAACAAAATATCACCTCATCACTCCCGGGAACTACAAAATAATACATTTCTCTTCCATTCGTATTGATAGGTTGACCCAGATTAACTGGAGTGGACCAATTTTTCCAGGTATCATCTAGCCTCTTGCTCATAAACAGGTCCATGCTTCCCTGTCCTCCCAGTCCATTGCTGGAATAGATAAGTGTACGATTGTCTGCGGATAGAAATGGAGTTTTTTCCTGATATACTGAATTTACTACAGAACCGAGGTTTGTCACATCAGTCCATGAACCATCAGTCTTTCGAAAACTTACATAAATATCTTCAGCTCCCCTTGTTCCATACGTTTCAATCGAATGCAGCATGATGTTTCCATCATAAGAAAGACTCCCGCTTTGCTGGTCGGAGTAATTCTTATAATACGGAATATCAACAGGTTCAGGAAATGACCATTTTCTATTATTTAAATGAGAAACGGATATTCCTTTTGTTTTGGCTTTTTTACTTCCGGGCAGATAATGACCGGTCAGGTATATCGTATTGCCGTAATCTGAAAAACCAATAATTGAATTATACTGCTTGTTATTTAGAGGCTCTCCTGGATTAATGGGATTCATCCAATTGCCGGCACTATCTTTTTTCGAATACCAGATATCGCCCGGGTCTTTAGTGCCTCCCAGATTAGAAGGATGCTTTGCCAGTGTAAAATAAAGGATTTTTCCATCCGGACTTAAAATTGGCGCTTGTTCATCAAATGAGGAGTTTACGCCCTGACCTAATCCAAGAACCTGATATTTCCCGGACTGACTGTAGGACGGATTAAAAATTGATATGAAAAATAATACCCATAAAAATAAAAGCCCTGTTTGCTTCATGATAAAAATATTTTAATTAATCAAAATTCATCAAAAAAACCCTAATTTCCCATAAATCTGCAAATTTGAATTATGGTTTTTTCAAGGTTTGCTGATCCAGCGATTATTTTTTAAATAAAATCTCCATGGCAACTTTGCATCTTCACCTGCATAATCAACTCCAATCCTTGTCGTTTTGATGATCTTCTTATTTATTGAATCCCTATTGCCGTATTCGAGCCATACCTTTCTTCCAGTTAGATCTTCGCCATATAAGCTCTTATCTATGCCCATAGCTTTTGATAATATACCTGGTCCTGAAGTAATCCTTTTTAGTGTATTTTTTTTCCTTCTTTCCATCATCATATCTAATCCTGATACGTGGTTCAAGTGCCCTGATCAAAACAGCATCTGCTTTACTCGATTTATTTGTAACAATGTTAAATAGATAATGGATCCCATAAATCAAATATACATAGGCTTTACCCCCATCCTTAAACATCACTCTATTCCTTTTAGTTAATCGGTCAGGATAGGCATGGCTTGCTTTATCAATGGAGCCACAATACGCCTCAGTCTCAACAATAATTCCTGAGGTAATTTCACCTTCAATTCTCGTATATAGGATAGTCCCGAGCAGATCCTGCGCTATCTGAACAACGTCATTATGTAAATAAAAATCCTTTTTAATAATCATGTAAAATGAAAAATTAAAATATCCGCTCTCAATTCTGAAAAAGTAGAAATTAAGTATTAATATAGTAAGTTATTTTAAATTTAAAACATAAATTATAATCTATGAGTATTGCTAAAAAAACAAATAATGCATTGATTTTCACTGTATTATTAACATTGATTTTATCTGTTAGTTTAAGTGCGCAACAAATACGTATGCCTGCACCTAGTCCATTATCCGAAGTTAAAGAGACTGTAGGATTAACAGATATTTCTATCGTTTATTCCCGGCCAAGTGTAAAAGAAAGGGTAATATTTGGTGACCTTGTCCCATATGGCAAGTTATGGAGAACAGGGGCAAACATGGCTACAAAGATTACTTTTAGTGAAGGTGTTAAGATTGAAGGTAAAGAACTAGCTGCCGGTTCATATTCTTTCTTTACAATACCTGGAGAAAGTGAATGGACATTAATATTCAATACTGTTGCCGATCAACCTGGTGCAGCCCAATATGATGAATCAAAAGATGCTCTGCGCGTAAAAGTTAGTTCAGAAAAAATGCAGGGAAGTGTAGAAACTTTAATGATAGGGATCAATTCTATCAGCAATGACCATGCATACCTCCTGGTTGCATGGGAAAATACAATTGTGGGTGCTAAAATAGAAGTAAACACCGATGAAGCAGTAATGGCAAGCATTAAACAGGCAATGGATCCTGCCGCAGATGCTGGAAAATACTGGGCAGCTGCAAACTATTATTTTGAAACAGATCGAGAATTAGATAAAGCTCTGGAATGGATCAACAAATCCATTGAATTAGGCAATAACCGTTTCTGGGTGGTACATGTAAAGGCAAAGATCCAAAAGAAAATGGGAGACTGCAGTGCCGCCATTGCAACAGCAGAGGAATCGAAGAAGATGGCAACTGAAGCTAACAATGATGATTATGTTGCTTTAAATGACAAGCTTATTGCCAGTTGCAAATAATTCTTAGGAAGGTATCATAATATTGTATCGTCGGGAATTGGCGATACAGCTTTATAAAAATATCAAACAATTTGACAGGATCAAGACAAACCTTGATCCTGTTTTCTTTTTTATAAATATTGATTTTATAATCTTAATCCCGTTGGATTGAATTTCCATTGCTCATCATTCAATCGTTCAAAACCTGATCAATTTGCGATTCACAGGCTATTGCTTTTGCTTTCTTCAAATCCAGAAAGTGATAATCTTGGTTTAGTGATTAGTCAAAATAATGAGGCTTTTCATTGCAGTCATGTCCCGAAGTTGCTTAACATAAAAGGTATTGATGGTACTCATTATTCAACATTATAAATCGCCAAAAGCCACCTCAATAGCAGCTCCTATACTTATTAGCTTTTCTCGGGTGAAATTTCTGAAATGCTTATCTGGTTTTTTCAGCCAAACGGTTTTCTTCATTGTAAACAATGATTGAATATGATATGCTTCTTTTTGAATTGTAAAATCGGACGCGAAGCTATCCTATTTATTTCTATCCTTCGCTTTAATTTACCTATTTGATGATTTCAAAGGATTTGCAGCAAACTGATCGATAATCCAGGCAATAAGAATTGTCAATGCACATCCAATGGCATTATACCACAAATAACCAATTTCAAATACCTCGAATGTAGTTAATAAATGAAGGCCTATCACGAAAATTTCAGCTATCAGCGCACCGATAAATATGGAAGTGCCTCGAATTGACTTAAAGAAAAAAGCAGCGATGAAAATCCCCAGTATCGTCCCGTAAAAAATTGAACCAACGATATTTACGGCCTCTATCAAATTTTCTGATTGTCTCGCAATGAATGCAAACATAATGGCGATCATGCCCCAAATTGCAGTAGTAATTTTCGATACTAACACATAATGTTGATCACTTCCCTTTGGCTTGATCAGCCGTCTATAAAAATCCACAACAGTTGTAGATGCCAGCGCATTCAATTCTCCAGCAGTTGATGACATAGCCGCTGAAAATATGACTGCAATTAATAACCCGATAATCCCTTTTGGCAAATAATCGATAATAAAAGTAATAAATACATAGTCCGAATCTTTCGTTTCAGCATCCGGATCAATTGAAGTAATTAAATCCTTTACTTCTTCCTTTAAGATCTTGGATTCATCATTCAGAGTAACCGCCTTCTCAGTAAGCCTTTCAACTTCAACAGGATCATTGGTGCCATAAGCGTTTGATAGATCTAGAAGTGTCTCTTTTTTATTTGTGAAATTATGCTCATGTCTTTTCTGAAGACTTTTATATTCCGTAGTATTTTTAATGGCATCTTCTATGTCTCCTTGTTTAAAATATAAAGGAGGTTGTATAAACTGGTAAAACACAAAAACCATTACACCTACGAAAAGTATAAAAAATTGCATGGGAACTTTCAAAAGTGCATTGAACATCAGCCCCATTCTACTTTCTGTAATATTCTTTCCACCTAGGTACCTTTGGACCTGTGATTGGTCGGTTCCAAAGTAAGACATTGCAAGAAATAAGCCACCCGTTATACCAGACCAGAAGGTATATCTTTGGCTAAAATCCAGAGAGAAATCAACAGCATTCAGTTTACCCAATTTTCCTGCTATTTTTATTGAATCCATAAAACTAACCTGCTCCGGGAAATAGCTTATGATCAGGAAAAATGCTATGAACATCCCCACCATAATTATAGCCATCTGGTATTTCTGCGTAAGGCTAACTGCTTTTGTACCTCCTGACACAGTATAAATTATTACAAGTAGTCCTACAAGTAATATTGTGAAGCTTAAGTCCCATCCAATAATAGTCGATAAAATAATAGCAGGAGCATAAATTGTAATACCTGCAGCAAGGCCTCTTTGTAATAAAAACAAAAAAGCCCCAAGCAATCTTGTTTTCAGATCAAACCGGCTTTCAAGGTACTCATAGGCCGTATAGACCTTAAGTTTGTAATATATCGGGATAAATACAGCTGATATTATTATTAATGCTATAGGAAGTCCAAAGTAATTCTGGACAAACCTCAGGCCATCCTCATAAGCTTGTCCTGGGGTTGACAAAAAAGTTATGGCACTCGCTTGTGTGGCCATCACAGACAAGCCAATTGTCCCCCACTTCATGGTATTGTCACCCAACAAATATCCTTCGATATTTTTGCTTCCCCGGGTTTTCCATACGCCATAAATAACAATGAATCCCAGTGTTCCAAATAGTACAATAAGGTCAATACTACTCATGAAAAACTAATGGTGAACCAGTAAAACAGGATGATCAATATAATCAGATTGCCAATAACAAATAAGTAAATCTGCTTCCAGTTCTTAAAGAAAGGAGGCTTTTTATCTAAAGTGGATTTATCTTCTGAATTTTGCATTCATTTAATCAGTCGGAACGATAGTTGATTTAAAACCGTTCAAGTGCGCGACATCATTTCTTCTCTCAATTTCAAAACCTTGCCCATTATAGTTCAAGACATATAAACTCAGATTCTCGTGCTCAAAGTTATCCATTTCAGATACTGAATGACCTGTTATCCATGCTAAAAGAATCTTCATTGCTCTCCCATGCATGCATACCAGCACATTCTTTTCACCATTTTCCAATATCTGACTGATCGCTGCTTCCTGCCTTGCTTTTACTTCTACCGGACTTTCCCCACCTTCTAATTTATTATTAATATTGCCCTCTTTCCATGACCTGATAATTCCATAATATAGTTTATTGGTTTCAGGACTAAAAGGAACACCCTCTGATTTACCCCAACTAATCTCATTAAGCCCGGGTAGAATCTGGTGAGGGATACCTTTCTCCAAAAATTTACTTACAGATTGAATGGCCCTTCGCAGTGAAGATGTATAAATTTTTTCGAAAGGGAAATCTTTATAAGCATCAAAAAACAACTCTGATTGTTTATATCCGTTTGCATTAAGTTCAGAATTCACTCCACTTCCCTGAACAATACCTGTTCTGTTATATTCTGTCTCACCGTGACGAACCAGATAAATTTTTTTTGATGCCAATTTCTTTTTTTGCGCCAAAGATTTATATATTTCACTTCATTTGCAAATAAACGTATGATCAATCCAAATATTACTATAGATATTCTAAATGAATCCAGTAAAAATTCAATGGTCGAGCACCTTGGCATAATATATACTGACGTTGGCAAAAAGCACATATCTGCAAAAATGCCTGTTGATCACAGAACACATCAACCAATGGGCTTACTTCATGGCGGTGCTTCAGTAGCTTTGGCCGAAACCTTAGGCAGCGTGGCAGCAACTTTCAGCGTAGATCATCAAAAGTACTCTTGCGTTGGTATTGAAATTAATGCAAATCATGTCAAAAGCGTAACCGAAGGTTGGGTTGCAGGAACTGCCAAACCCTTGCACTTAGGGAAATCCACCCAGATTTGGGAAATTACAATAAACAATGAATCAGGAGAACTTGTTTGTATAAGTAGGTTAACTTTGGCCGTAATTGAGAAAAAGATAAAATCATAGATTGTTTTGCCTTGGAGGATACAGAAATTGATATTGAAATAGGAGAAATACAGTCAAAAAACATTACGCTTGATAAAGTTTTGTCAACTGCTATTTTGAAAGGATTAGGGGTTGCCGCATGGCGTAGTCCTGGGAAAAAGGAAATTCATTTAATTGTTTCTTTCATTAAAATTCAACCTCAATACACGCACCCAAACCTTGAGGAATTTCAATCCGGATTTCTAGTGAGCCCTTATGAAAACGACAATAATCTATTACAATATTTCATAAATGCGGATTTACATTTTGTTTTTGGCGATTCAGGGATATCGTCTTATAAACAAGATCAAAAATTGTCTCAAAAAAGAGTGGAAGAATTCCTTAATGAAGTATCTGACAACAATACGGAAATTATATTTCAAACTGGTTTTAATTCCGGGCATAAAGAAGAAAAACACAAAAGAGAGAATTTTGAGAACCTAGTAAGATTATCAGTTGAAAAAATCAAATCCGGCGAATTTCAGAAAGTGGTTCCTTCCAGGAAGAATGAAATTAGTCTTCCAGATGATTTTAACTTGGGCCTCAAATATATGGAATTATGCAATCTCCACCCTCAAGCATTCGTTTCATTGTTCTCATTAGCTGGCAAAGACATCTGGATAGGTGCAAGTCCGGAATTACTGATTAAGATAACGGCTGGTAGGTTTTTTCATACCTCAGCTGTAGCCGGAACCCAATCCGGGAGAAATATTCAAAATTTATCCGAAGTTGCTTGGACCCAAAAAGAGATTGAGGAACAGGCACTTGTAAGTCGATACATCATCAATAACTTTAAAAAAATCAGATTAAGGGAATTTGAGGAGGAAGGTCCTAAGACGGTTAAGGCTGGAGAGCTTTTACATTTAAGGACAGATTATAAGGTAGATCTCGAAGCTGTAAATTTTCCTCAATTGGGTTCTGTAATGTTGAAGTTACTACATCCCACTTCTGCAGTTTGTGGCATGCCCAAAGAAAATGCATCAAAGTTTTTAAAAGATCATGAAAACCTGGATCGGGAGTTTTACAGTGGATATCTTGGCCCAGTGAATATTATGGCCGAGACAAGCATTTATGTAAATTTGAGATGCGCTAAAATCGTTAAGAATAAATGCATTTTGTATGCAGGAGCAGGTGTAACCAGGGATTCTAATCCCGAAAAGGAGTGGATAGAAACTGAACTGAAAATGAATACGATAAAGGAAGTTCTGCTTTCAGAATAGAGAATTATTTGCAATATTTTCTGATCGCTTCATCTGCTTCTTCAACATCAAGACTTTTGGCCATCTTGAAATCATTGCAGGCACTACTTCTAAATTTTTGTCGTACTTTTATGGCACCTCTATATAAATAAGCTTCTCCGAGTTCGTGATCGATGTTAACAGCTTTTGAATAGTTTTCAACTGCTTCATTAAACAACCCTCTAATATGATTCACCCTTCCAATTAAATAATAGGCCATGGCATTTTGATCATTAAGTTTTAGGGCTTTGTTGAAATACAGGCCCGCTTTATCAAAATTATCCTGGCGGTAATAATATTTCCCAATACTAAGATAAGCGTTGTCATTGTTTTCATCAATAGTAATAACTTTGAGAAAGTCCTCTAATGCACGGTCATAAATACCCATTTCTTCATACGCACGTCCCCTGTTATATAAAGTTTTAATATGTTTTGGGCGTAATTTCAAATATTCATTATATTCCTGGATGGCCATTTCATAATTTGCTGAATTGAAATATTCATCTCCAAGTGTAGAGCTGTCCCTTTCACAAGAAAACAGAAATGGAATGGTAAATGAAAGGATAAACAATAGGTTTTTCACATTTTTATATTTGAATTTGACAAAGGTATTCCAAAAATGATAAAGGATGATTGATCAATAAACTTATTTATTTGCCTTTAAAAAACTTTCAACTGCTCCCCAGTAAGCTTTACTGTCAAAATGAATATTCCATAATGCACTTGATCCATGGTTACCTGAAGTCTCAGGCACAAAGAAAACTTTGTTAGATGAAGCGATATTGTTATAAATTATCTCACACTTCTCCTTTTCCCTGTTTGCACAAGTTAAAAAAGCAGCAATATTTAATTCAGTAACGCTCTCAGAAATATAATTTGAAGGCTTTCCAAAAGACCTGAAATACTCTCCTGGAGAAAATGCCAATACAGCTTGAACTTGCTCCTGATATTGTGTTGCTATTTTTAAGGCCAGACTTGCGCTATAGGAACTTCCCCATAGAAATATTTTTCCTCCGGCAATGTTCAATCCATAATCCACTGAAGCAATAATATCTGTCTCAGCTGATAGATAGTTCGTTTCTTTCATCTTCTTTTTGGCTTCAAGAAAAGTCTCGTTATCGACGTTATTAACAGTTTTTCCGGATCTTTGATCCACTGCAAGGCAATTATAGCCAAGTTGATTTAGTCTTGGAGCAATTTCAATATATTCACCCCTGCTCCACCCAGCCTGGTGAAACAAGATAATTAGTGGGACCGTATCGGCATGGATCCGATAATAATCAGCAGTAATCCTAACTCCATCTTTTGAAGAAAAATAGACTTTTTCAGGTTGAGCATAACTGGTTTTAAAAAGAAAGGATATAAAAAGAATTATCAGCAAATATCTCATAGCTTGTAGTTTAGATTCACTTCACAAATTTAGGAGAATATTTCATCCCTTCAAAACCTGTGATTTCTACCCCGGCTTTCCCAATAAACATTTTAGCTTCAACTTTTAAGGGTACTTTTGAAGCATCACTCGCAATCCATGCAGTAATAGAGTTTTCTCCTGCAAATAGTTTATTATCTGGCATTATTGGAATTAATTTATGTGCGCGAATCTTTCCTAAATTGGTTTTCACTTCCTCAATTCCCATATATAAAACATTCAGTTTATAGAAAGTATCTTCCAGAAAACCATTAAATATCAGAGTGTCTCCAGTGCTTTTATTGGTGAAATCAATAGTTCTCAAATAAGCGAACCCAGAGATCAGGTCAAGCATATACGGCTCCTTGAATTCATAGACTTTCGGAGCTTCCATCCTGCCAGTTTCATTATTCAGTTTTCTAACGTTTACTTCACCATTATCCTGATCAAAATCCGAATACTCTTTTAATCTGTATTTGCCTTCTTCGAGGATACGCCAGGATTTTAGAGGAAGAAGGCTCTCTATACTTACATATGCTCCAAAATTATCATCAACTCTGGAGACAATCCTTGCTGCCCCTGCAGTTTTTCCATACACATCGATTTTAAAACAATCAGTCTGCGAAATGGTATATTCAACAGGATAAATATGAACCTCAGCTTTACCTACAGTAAAAATGCTATAATTCATTTTGTAATATAATTTTTCTCCGAAATCAAATGGGTAAGTTTTTTTTACTTCATCCGAAGAATCATTATTCAAATAAAAACTGGTGACCGGTTGGGAGACCAGATCGGTGAAAAATAGAAGAAAACTTAGTATCTGGAGGATAAACATAGCTTCTGTATTAATTTTCATTTACACCTAAGAATGATTAAGTACTTAAATTTTTCCTCGATCTTCTTTACAATAAATCTGGATATCCTGTTTTTAATCCGGATTAATTATATATTACGACTTAGTTATCATAATGAAATTGAATTAATCCAGATATATCTTTCTACATTGATTAAATTGTATTTAATAACAGTTTAAATGACCTTTAGTTTAAATACGTTCCGGAATTATTCAATGATTCAAATTGCCACATTATTTTCTCTCAATGCTTCATTAAGTGATGTTTTCTTATCAGTACTTTCTTTTCTCTTTCCAATAATTAGAGCACATTGAACATTATATATACCTGCAGGGAATTTTTTTTCATAAGATCCGGGAATTACAACCGATCTTTCAGGTACGTATCCTTTGAACTCTATAGGTTCATCGCCGGTAACATCAATAATTTTTGTGCTGCCTGTAAGGTTTACGTTTGCGCCAAGTACCGCTTCCTTCCCAATTCGAACTCCTTCTACCAGGATACATCTTGAGCCGATGAAGGCATTATCTTCAACGATAACCGGAGCAGCTTGAATTGGTTCGAGAACACCACCTAAACCTACCCCACCACTTATATGAACGTTTTTGCCTACCTGCGCACAACTTCCTACAGTAGCCCAGGTATCAATCATTGTGCCAGAGTCGACATATGCTCCTATATTGACATAAGAAGGCATCATCACCACATCCCTGTTAATATAAGATCCGTATCTTGCAATTGCATGCGGCACTACTCTAACGCCCAATTTATCGTAGCCTGATTTCAGTTTCATTTTATCGTGAAATTGGAATGGTCCAATCTCTATCAACTGCATATTTTGAATAGGAAAATAAAGTATTACAGCTTTTTTAACCCATTCATTTACCTGCCATCCATTTTTTGTTGGTTCGGCAGCTCGTAAAGTACCCATATCGATTTCTTCAATAATGGTTTTAATAGCAATTTTGGTGTCTTTTTCCTTCAGTATTTCCCGATTGTCCCAGGCCCTTTCAATTATTTCTTTTAAATCATGAACCATTTTAAATAACTTAAATCTAATATTGTATAATAATGAGCGAACGAACTTCTATCGTGTTAACATCCATTTTAAAGCCAGTCAATGACACCAGAATGTTCGAAAAATTCGGCCTTTCATTAGGCCAAACAAATAAATATGATGTTAATATCATAGGGTTTGCATCAAAAAATATCAAAAAAGTCGACAATGTATATTTTTATCCCTTATTCAATTTTAAAAGAACATCCCCTCTACGCCTCCTGGCCCCCTGGAAAATATTGTTTTTATTATTTAAAGTAAAACCTTCAGTAATTATATTTAATACACCTGAAACACTGTATGTTATATTATTATATAAGTTATTGACTGGGTGCAAAATAGTCTATGATGTGCAAGAAAATTATTTCAGAAATATATATTACAATAAAAACTACATACCTACTGTTCGCATTCTGCTATCATATTCAATTCGACTTAAAGAATGGTCTGGGAGATGGCTTATTGATAAAATTATCTTTGCAGAAGATGGTTACATACTTGAGATGCCGAGATCTGCCCAAAAAGCTACAGTTATAAAAAACACTTATAAGGAATTGGATCTTGAGAAATTAGATAGTGAAGCGTTTGGCTCTTTAAATTTAGACTTTAAAGAATCGGGTATTGCGGGATCAGATCATAAAGATGTAATCCCTAATAGATTCGATACTGAAGAATTAGATCAAAGGGAATTGGATAGTCAAAGTGCCGATAATAAAGGATTTGAGGAGCAAGGAATAGATGCCAAAGGGTTTGAAGGAAAAATACAGGATAATAGAGGATTAGATGCTGATGAATTACAACCAGCAGGAATAGGATCTTTAGAAGGAAATACTCAAAAATTGTATGATCAGAGATCATATGACAGAACATCAAATGCTAAAGGATTAGATGAGGAAGATCTGAATACTAAAAAATTGAATGACAAAGATTTGTATCTTGAGGAGCTAGCTTTTAAAGATATTCATTTAGAAAAAGAGGAAAGAAGAAATAATCAGCAGGGTATTACTTTTTTATTCTCTGGGACCATTTCGGACAATTATGGAGTTTTTACTGCGATTGAGTTCATTGACAAACTTCAATCACTAAATCCTTTAGTTGAATTGCTGATCGCCGGGTATTGCGCCAATGAGAAAGTATTAAAAAAACTCGTGTCAAGAATAAAAGGTAAAACCCATATCAAACTGATTGGTGGAGATCACCTTGTACCTCATCAGGAAATAATCAATTATATACGCAAAGCAGATTTTGGATTAATCTGTTATGAAATTAATCCATCCACGGAGAATTGTTTCCCTACCAAGATTTATGAATATATGGCAAACCGATTGCCTATTTTAATTCAGAATTATGAACCCTGGTCATCCTTCTGTTTAAGATATAATGCAGGCATTGAGGTTAATTACAAAATATTTGATGTCGCAAAGTTGTTGAAATTAATAAAAGAAGGAAATTTTTACGGCAAAGGAATTCCTGATGAAGTTTTCTGGAAAAATGATGAAGAAAAACTCCTGAAATTAATCAAGGATATTCAATCATAATTCATTAATTTAGGCACATCTAAATTTTCGCTAATTTACATGTTAAGCTTTGCTGAAGAAAATTATTTAAAAGCCATTTATCATTTGTCCGACGGGGGCAAGAATTCTGTTTCAACGAATGCAATATCTGAAGCTTTAAAGACAAAACCCGCTTCAGTAAGCGATATGATCCGGAAACTTGCCAGTAAGGGAGTTATTGATTATCAAAAATACCATGGGGTTCAGATTTCTGAAGAGGGCAAGAAAAATGCCCTGGGTATTATAAGAAAGCATAGATTATGGGAAGTATTTCTGGTTGAAAAATTAAAATTCAATTGGGATGAAGTGCATGAAATCGCAGAACAGTTGGAACATATCCGGTCATCTTTGTTGATCAGCAGGCTGGATGAATTTTTGGGTTATCCCCAATATGATCCGCATGGAGATCCAATTCCCGACAAGGACGGTATGATTCAGACCAAACCAAGGGTACCTTTGTCAAAGCTAAAAATTGGAGATATTGGAAAGTTAACATCAGTAAACGATTCAAGCGATATGTTTCTCCGATACCTGGATAAACTCAATATATGCAATAGGTTGCCAGATCCTTATTTTAGAAAAACACGAATTTGACGGTTCCCTTGAAATTGAAATAGACCAGCAAAAAAAGATCTTTGTTTCAGCCGCCGTAGCTGAAAATTTATTAGTGACAAAATAGAGCTTATCTCAATATTCCGCATAAGATAATTGCATCAAATAAGTTCACATTTTCAATCGTTTTTCGATCTACCCCATTCCTCTTAGCTTTCGTTTATACATTTAATTCTTACCTTAAAACCAAATTGATTCTTTGAATTACATATATAAAAACTTCATTGAAAATAACCATCCCTATTCCGACAATCTTTAATTTAAACCATCTGAAACCATAATCATCAATTAAAATAATCTGTCTAGATCCGTATCTAATTTCAAGAACGACCACTTTTGAAATCATTTTGTAAGATCAGGCAAGATCAACATAAGTTTAAAAGATCTCACTTGCCAACATCGTTTTCCGAGGTCGACTCAAAAAACCTTTTAAAAGAATTGCCTCAGCAATCTTTTGTACTAAAGATCTGCATTGAAAAACACTATTTTAAAAAACCTGCATGTCCAGTATAAAAGGCAAATCCCATATCAAACTGATTGGTGGACATCACTTTGTGCCTCATCAGGAAACAATCAATTATATACGCGTAGCATATTTTGGATTAATCTGCAACGAAATTAATCCATCTACACAGAATTTTTTTCCTACAAAGATCTATGAATATAAGGCAAACAGATTGTCTATCTCCATTCAGAGTTATGAACCCTGGGCATCCTTCTGTCTAAGATACAATGCAGGTATTGAGGTTGATCACAGAAGATTTGATGTCTAAAAAATACAGGATAATATTGGATTAGATGCTGATGATTTAGAACCAGGAAGAATAAAACCTTTAGAAGCAAATCCTCAAAAATTTCATCATCATAGATCAGAGGACAAAGTGTCAAATGCTTAAGGATTAGATGACTAAAATTTGTATGTTGAAGAGCTAACCATTAAGGATATTCATTTAGAATAAGAGAATGAATGAATAAATAATCAGCAGGTAATACCTTTTTATTATTTGGAACTATTTCGGACAATTGTGGAGTTTATACTGCGATCGAGTCCATTGACTAGCTTCAATCACAAAACCCATTGGTTGACTTGCTGATTAATAGTTATTGCACCAATGAAAAAGTATTAAAAACCCTACATTTCCACAGTGTTTAGAAAGATCTGTCACTACCATGATCATTTTACAAGACTTCATCAGTTTAAAGGAACTTCAATGACAAGCATTTTTTTAAAGAACAGCTAAAACCACTATCAATTTAAAAGATTTGCCATGACCAACATTGTTTCAACACATCAGTCAAATGCATCAACAACCTAAAGGATCTTCCACGGTCGATATAGTTCGAAAGATCTGCCACCAACAATTTCTATTTTAAAAATTCACGACGAAAACAATCCGTAATAACAACTTGCAACGGATAACCACCAAGCCTATCTCAACCTGGATTTAATTCCATCTCCTCAAAAGATCCATTCACCATTCCTGAAAAATGCTGGGTAATTCGATAAATTCAGGCTGAAATTCAGATTATGATTCCAAGATGTGTATGGAATTATACTTTTGAAGACTTGGTAAAAATGACTCAATTTAAAGATGACTTGAAATAGACAATTCATTCAGAATTCACTTATTATACAACAAATTGGACATTTTATCGTATTTTTGTATATCATCTGAGGAAAGATAAATGAAAAAAATACAACTTATTATAATCAGCTTCATTCTAGCTGTAATCATCAATTTCAATTCGATTGACGCCATCGGACAGGATAAAGTTAAGTGGTATACTATGGAAGAAGTTCAGAAAAAGAATGCTGAAAATCCCAAGAAAATATTCATCGATGTGTATACCGACTGGTGTGGTTGGTGTAAAAAAATGGATGCCACAACATTTACTGATCCAAAAATAATCAAAATACTAAATGAAGATTTCTATGCAGTAAAATTGGATGGAGAAGGGTCCGAGGCCATAATTTTCAAGGATAAAGAGTACAAATTCGTACCGCAGGGGCGTAAAGGTTATCACGAACTTGCTGCTGCTTTAATGAATGGAAAATTAAGTTATCCCACGACTGTTTATCTGGATGAAAACCTGAACATGATCCAACCAATTCCCGGTTACATGAAGGTTGAGGACCTTGAGCCGATATTGATATATTTAGGTCAGGACCATTATAAGAACGAGACCTGGAAAGACTTTTTAGCGCAAAAACTATTCAAACAATTAAATAATTGGTTGCGAACAGTAGCCATGATACCATAGTTGCATTAGCGACTCCTTCAGGATTAGGTGCAATTGGAGTAATCCGTCTATCTGGCCCGGATGCAATTTCTATCACTAATAAGGTTTTCCATGGCAAAGATTTATCTGCTGAAAAATCACATACCATTCATTTCGGGACCATTCGTGATGGCGATAAAATTCTCGACGAAGTTCTAATTTCAATATTTATCGCACCCCGCTCCTATTCCGGAGAAAATATTATTGAGATCTCCTGTCATGGTTCTAATTATATATTACAACAGGTTATTAAATTACTTTTACGTGAAGGAGCACGTATGGCTGAACCTGGAGAATTTACACTAAGGGCATTTTTGAATGGCAAGCTCGATCTGGCACAGGCAGAAGCGGTATCGGATCTGATAAATGCTGACTCAGATTCTTCTCACATAGCAGCAATGAATCAGATTCGAGGTGGTTTTTCTTTGGAGATAAAAAAACTCCGGGATCAATTGATACAATTTGCCTCGATGATTGAATTAGAGTTGGATTTTTCTGAAGAGGATGTAGAGTTTGCTGATAGGGAGGAATTGAATCGTTTAATTGATGATCTTTTAAAAGTTATCGGTGCTCTATTGGAGAGCTTTAACCTTGGAAATGTAATCAAAAATGGAGTTCCTACAGTAATTGCAGGCAAGCCAAACTCGGGTAAATCTACTTTGTTAAATGCCCTGCTAAACGAAGAAAAAGCAATTGTTTCAGATATTGCAGGTACAACCCGTGATTTTATAGAAGATGAGATACATATAGAGGGATTAACCTTTCGATTTATTGATACAGCCGGAATCCGTGAAGCTAGAGATAAGATCGAAAAAATCGGGGTAGAGCGAACCAAAAAGAAAATGAAAGAAGCCAGCCTGATTTTATATATGTTCGACCTGAAGGAAGAATCTGTTGACGAGATCCATGCCGAGGTTGAAAAACTGAATAAGCTCAACATTCCTTATATAAAAGTTGCCAATAAAACAGATCAGGCCTCTCCTGCCCTGTTAGCGGCTTTGAAGAACGATCCCTTAGACTTTATTTTCATTTCAGCCAAGGCAAAAGAAAATCTGGAAGAGTTGAAGTCACAGATCATTGAAAAAGTAAATCTTGAAGGCTTCAGAACCGGCGATACGGTTGTCACCAACCTCCGGCATTATGAAAGCCTATACAATGCACGAAAGTCCCTTGAGGAAGTTGTAAAAGGCATCTCAGAGTGGCATTTCCGGCGACCTTCTGGCCATGGACATCCGCCAGGCCCTGCATTATCTCGGCGAAATCACCGGCGAAATCACGACTGACGATCTATTGGGTAGCATTTTTAGTAATTTTTGCATAGGTAAATAAGAAAATACTAATCAATACAAAGGATTTGAAGTATCTCTTGTGATTTCTAATAAATAATTCAATTTATTATATAGTAAATTTGAAAGCGGGAATAGAAATATCTAGCATTTCTAAACATTACATTATTGAAGTCATCATTAAAATCTCCTCCAATCTATCATTTATAAACAACTTTAAAGAATTTTGAATAGGAAAACAATCTGCAATTGTTCTTAAATCAAATTTTCCTACTTGTAGATGTTAATGAAGTTTAATAATCTTTGGGACTATTCTAAGTAGCTTTTGCATAGGCTCCACATTCTAATCCAAGAGCTAATGATATAATTAAGCTAACATCTTCGCATGAATATTCATTGTGTCTATTAGTTAAATGAAGACCTGTTCCTTACCATATACAAGTACAACAAATATGTTTTGATCTATTTTTGTT
Organism: uncultured Cytophagales bacterium; assembly: GCA_963820995.1. Lineage (GTDB taxonomy): Bacteria > Bacteroidota > Bacteroidia > Cytophagales > Cyclobacteriaceae > JAGTVG01. Next base: position 93,266 of record CAWGCL010000006.1, read on the forward strand.
TTCGTAGTCATTTTCTTCATAGCACTATTCTTAGCATGAAGGACCACAAAAACTTACACATTTTCAAAATATATCTTAAGTGCATTTTGCATAATTTCAAGCCAATATATTTCGCTCCATTGTAAGAAAATTTAATTACTAATTGAAAATGTATAAATTAGATCCAGTTGAACTAATATTAAATCTTTTCATAAAAATTTATTAATCTTTGCCAGAAAAGCACAATTGATGGTAATGGATCATCCCATGCAAATACTGGTTTATTAGCTTTCAAAAAATCTTTAATCCATGAAAACAAAGATAATTTCCCATTTCTAATCAAGTCAATGGAGGTTAGGAAGTCATTCCTGCTATGTATACATCCTATACCTACTTTATAATTTTCAATATTTTCAACATTTTCTCCGAGCGCGTCTGCATATGCTTGTATACATGTATTTATCCCGCAATGAGTTGCAAATCCAACATACCACCAAGGCCTCGCATTAATTTCGAGAATTTTAAATTGATTATCTCTTAAATCAAATTTAAACTCAGCACTGAAAATCCCCTGATAACCAATATCTTTAAAAAGTCGGGTAAGATAGTTTTTGGTTTCCGACACTTCATTAAGTGTAATGCTTTTACAAAATGAACTATTGCCAAAGTCAGGGGGATATATCCTTATCCGTTGTCTGGCAAATAATGATTTTATGTCATTTTTCTTATCAATAAAGCCGTCAACAAAATAATGCAAATTTGATGAACCAGGAATATATTCCTGCAGCATAATATTTGTACCGGCTTGAATCGCCTTATCAAATTTTTTCTGGGCATCATTTATATTTTTGATATTAAATGCTTTAACATTAAATAATGAATTAAATTTTCTTGAATTACATGGTTTAAGAAAATAGTTTCTTTCTATTTTTTCCTTATATTCTAATAAATGTCTTTTATCCCTAATTAAAATAGATTCGGGATGAGGTATTTTATTCTTTCTAAGGATTAAAGAAAATTTATATTTATCAATTAAAGTTTCAACTACTTCAAGTTTAGGTAAACTAAAATAAAAACGAGATTTTAATTTGTCCGGAAGCATAATCAGTGCCTGTAGGTAGTTATCCGAACATGGAAAAAGTACTGCTTTGTCAATATCAATTCCATTCAGTAATTTTGAAAGTTCATCCGTGTTAGGGAAATCACTAAGTTCACGATAAATAGGTTTAGACCAACGGTTATATCTAACAAAATCTTTATTACTCGTTATATAGTAAGTTTCTATGCCTTTCTGCGCAAGGCTTCTAATGACTCCAAGAGCAGTTATTCCAGATCCTATAATAAGAGCTGGAATTTCCTTTAGATAAGGCTGTTTTTTACTCTTCACAAAAGTCCATTTATAGAAATCTAGTATACTGGTGTTTGGAAAATTGAGGCACTTTAATTCATCAACTTAATAATATTTGTGATAAAAAATACAAATAATTCTAGATTGAAAGTACAACAATAATGGATAATATAAAAGCCCTTAAGGCTACTAAGTTAATGATATTAGATTTTAGATTACTGCAGATCTACTTAAATACTGAAAACATGTTAATGAGTTATAAAAACTAAACTAATGGCAATAGCAAATTGTTCAAAACATGTATTTTTAATTTCCACTAATAATTATAAAAAGAACAAACATCAATTTATATTATTAAATATAATTAGGGGTGTATTTAGTATTTTTCTGATAAAATGATTCATCTAGTCTTATCAGTAGACTATTAGCTATATCATCAATCTCAGGAGTTATTGAAATATTTTTTCCTTTATGGACAGATTTAGAATGAATTAGTTTAGTTATTCTATCACCTGGGAATACTTGATTTGAATTATTGTATATATCCTCTAATACAATTTTGGGATATTTAATAAGATACTCATATTTACATATTAAAATTCTCGGATTTTTATCCATATCTTGTTTGAAATACAGATTATTTCTTAGAATCCAGAATAATACTGCAGCATCATAAGGATTCATATCTAAAGAGTAATACTTTAATATTAGATTTCGTTCTTCTATTGTAATATTTTCGGATCTCCAATTTTCTTTGTCATTTTCAACAACGGGTTTTAAATTTCGTATCCCATTTTCTATTCCAAATTTTATAAGATTTGAAGAAGCTACGTCTTTATAGTTCCTGTACACCCATAATGCTTGACTTGAACCAAAAAAATCAAGCATTTTGTTTGTATTTTGAGACTCAACTAAAGGCTTTAAAATTGTGAATGGCGCTTTATCCTTTTTAAGTTCCTTCTCAACCAAATTAAGAGGATTTAATCTTATCTTTCCCTTTTTATCCAGAGAAGACAGTTTACTATATTCCCCATAATTATTTGTATTAAGATCTTCGTTAAATATTTTGCTAAGCATTGTTGTTCCAGATCTTTGACAACCTACAATAAATAAAACTCTCTTTTTCTCAGATTGAGACATTAATAAATGATGGATTCTTTTTCTGAGATACTTATATCCATTATTGACCTTACTTTTAATTGTATTCATCATAATAACCAAATTTCAAATAATGGAATAATGTGAAAATATTTTGCCAAAAACTATATGTTGACATAATCGATTAGTTATATTCTCAATTTTATAGTTTCTTATTAAGAACTTCGTATATCCCGTTTAGATCCTCCTTATTGAAATACTCAGAATCTGATTTTATGCTACTTCTTATTGTTGTTTTTTTCAGATATTCAAAACAATCAGAAGCATTTTGCTCCAAATCTAAAAATTTTAAAATTTTTGCTGTCCATTCCTTAGGCTCAGTTACAAAATCTTCGTAGTAAATTTCAATAAATTTTGGATTGTACTTTTCACATTCTATTCTGGTATTATCATCAACTTTCTTTACCTGAAAAGCAGTTAATAATTTAGGGTTATCCTTATTTTCCTCAGCCCATTTTTTTTCATTACTGGTATATATTCCAGTCCACCAAAGTCTATGAGCCCCTCTAGCTTGCCAGAAATTTACCTTCAATAATGAACTGATAATTGGCACTTCTCTTCTTTTAAGTATAACAAATAATGCATCTGGAAATAAACTTAAAAAGTAGGATATTCTGGAGGGGCCAGTAACTTTAAAAGTTAATCGTTTTTTACGCTGGAATTTAACCATTTTATAAAAGTAGTTGCGTATAAAGTTTCTTCGTTCTTCGTTCACAACAGCCTCCGATAAAAAATCTCGTGAAAAATCCACCTCGGGACCAGTTAGGTAATTCCACATTGGATAGCTTTCTTCTGGTCTGAAGTAGTATTTATTAAAAAAACTGACTTTGTTAATTTGTTTCTTCTGGCCGTGAAAACGCCAGAATTTATTATCAAATAATAACCTGATAATATTTACATTTGAACTTTTATAAAACTTATTTTGATAATTAGAGGGAAAGGCAAGGTCTTTATGCCTCATAACGATTTCTGATACAATTGTAGTTCCAGATCTTGGATTTCCTATAAAGATAATTGGTCGATCAAGAATTTCATTATTACTCATGAATGCAATGATTTTGATGGAGTATTAAAATATCTAGAAATAAATTTATTAAATATAATATTACTAATATAATTTGTGATTATTTAAATTTAATGTAAATTTAATCAAACTATTATACAATAAAAATTATATTTTAAATAAAAATAATGCAAGAACTTCTTTTCAATTAAGTCAACAAGGAGCATCTAGATTAAGGATAAAACACTATATCGATTTCTTTTCAAAGTAGAAATTTGCGAAAAACAAAATGGCCACACTTAAAAATAGAAATCCTGTATTAGCTTCTTTAATCTCAACAACCGCATGTTCATTTACATTATCGTTTATAACAATGATAATCCTTGATAATACATAATTAAGAGCAAAAAATGCACTTAATCCTAAGTGAACAATTGGCAAATTTATTGATTTCAAAATTTTAGAAACTTTTACAGAGACTTTATTTAGGATAGGAATAACTACACAATATAGCACCCAAAAAATGAAAAATATCCTACCCAGTGTTAACCAATTACTTAATCCTTCTTTTCGGTTTCCAAATTCATCCTTACCGTGAAAGAAATTAAGATTATGAATATTTAGTTCTCCTTGTGCATTAATATCCTTAATATTTTCAGGTGTATCAATATTGAAAATTCTTTGTCCCCAGCTAATTTCCTCCCCAGCAGCAACAAAAAATAATAGGCCTAAAAGTAATATGAATAGGTTCCTTTTAGTTCTGAAAATTAAAAAATTATTACCTTCCGTGTATTTAAAATAAATAACCAATAATAATATAGAAGAAAGAAAATACCATAATGCTGAGCCATATTCAAAAAAACCATCCTCTTTTATCCAAAAAAACAGATCCTCTCCTTTAAATACGAATAAAACCAAATAAGATAATATTATTGTTATGAAACTTATAAGGATCAGTAAAAATTCAATTCCTTTTAATGAGATAGATTTCATAGATAGTAGTTAGTAATTCAATTAATCTGTTGAACAAAGATTGTTTTCAAAGTTTATATTATTTCGCGATATAACCAATTGTTTGTTAAAAATTATTGAAAATTTTCAAAGATCAAATATATTTATGGAAAAGAAGAAGAGAATTAAAATGAGGTTGTATTTAGATTAATTGTATTTACGATATCAAGCGATTGATTTATATAACACTTTTTTAAATATACCCAGCATATTGATATAAAAAATGGCAGATTGGGATTCATCAATGATAATACTAATAGAGAAAAACCTTTTCAGTAATATTATCTCCAATTCTTAGGATATACATCCCTTTTTTTTTGTTTGAAAGATTAATCGATATTTTATTAAAACCATTGCTTGAAGATTCGTAAACTATTTGTCCAGAAATATCATACACAATTATTGGAAAGGATGTTGATTGATAATTTTCTGACAATAAGATATTAAACAATCCATCTGAAGGATTTGGATAAAGGGATATATTCTCATTAATTTCATTTCTATCTAATCCTGTAACATCATCAGTCACATTAATCACCTCTATTCCAGAAATAATAGCCTTTCTAACAAAGGATTTAAGTTCAACTGTCAATTTCCCATCATTAACCTCGATTCCTGTAAAAGTTTTGGTTATGGCTTTGAGAGGTCCAACATCTGCATTTATATCATAATTTATTAATTTATGTTGACCGTTTTCAATTTCTATATTAAATACTCTCTTTCCATGCTCTCCACCTTTCAAAGACAACTCAGCAAAATACATTCTCATAGTATAGGTGCCATTTTGAGGAACGGGTATATCATAACTGAAATCTCCATATCTTATAGATTGATAAAGTTCATCATGTTCAGAATTTTCCACAAAATTATTCCCATAGTCGTGAGCGCTCCCTCCTATAAAATATTTATCTTCCTGAAGAAACATCGATCCATATATAATTGAAGATCCACCAGAATTAATTATATTTGAAATATAGTTATCAGAGTCATTTACAATGAGAGTAAACATCTCATAGTCTGTTCCATTTTCACTATCAGTAACTGTAATAGTTATATTATAGTTGCCAGCATCTCCTTTGGCAGGATTTACAATAAGTGATCCAATTCCATCCTGGCCATTATAAATTGTGATAAAATCTAGTTCTGGGAAAACTGAATAGTCTAACAAATCTCCATCTGCATCACTGGCAAATAAATTAACTTCAAGCAACTGTTTTTCACCGACCATTTGGTCTCCTATAGGATCTATTGAAGGAAGATTGTTCCCGTTTTCCTCCTTATCAACTATTAAAACAAATCCTTTAGCATCACTTAAACCATTGGAATCAGTAACTTTAATAACAAAATTATAGATTCCAGCATTTCCAAATTCTGGTGAACAAGTAATAACAGCAGAACCATCATTATTATCAATTAAAGAAATGAAACTGAGATTTGGGCTAATTGAAAAACTTAATTGATCTCCATCAGCATCATTAGCAGATATATTTATAGATAATTCATTTCCTTCAGATACTCTTTTATTTCCTATTGGATCTATTATCGGGGCATTATTCCCCTTCTCAGATGTCCCCACAATATTAACTTTTAATGTCTCTGAATCCTTACCATTTCTAGAATCAGATACTGTTACAGTTAATGTATATTCACCGGCATCACCCGTCTTTGAATTTATGGTTAGAACTCCTGTCCCATTTTTATTATCCACAAGAGAAACAAAGTTATGATCTGGAGATAGCGAAAATATTAAATTATCACCATCAGGATCAGTAGCGTTTAAGGGTATATTTATTGAACTTCCTTCAGTAACAGTTTTATTACCAATATGATTTAATAAAGGATCCGCATTATTAAAAACGCAGCCATAAGTTGGTAATGGAGCTCCAAATTCAAAAGCTCCAATGTCCGTATTGCCGTCCAGTACAAATTGATTATCAATATTATTGATATATTCACCTGAATTTATTAAATCAGAATTTGAAGTTGGTTGGAAATTGTAATTATTAGGAAATTCTTCGCGATACTCATTACCTGGAAGTGATACCTTTACAAGGTCATTTACTCTGCTTATTACAATGCTATGTTCTTCAAATCCAGTTGCATTAAACACCTCTCTAGGAGACTGATAATACTTAGTGCTTCCAAATCTCGCCATAAAAAAATTATATTCTGGTTTATTTACCCAACCAGCATTATAATCCCATTCCTCCACCGAACTATGATTCCCAAGTTTAATAAAATTATATACCAGCGTTTTACCAATATTAAGGTTATTTTTAACTATGAAATTATTAAAAGGTTCTTTATCATTAAAAACTTGGGAAGACTTACTTACAGAGGTGTTATTAAACGCCACAACTCCAGAAGGTGATCGAGCAAACTTCATGGCTGTTGATTCTAAATTAAAAATCAAATTTCTGAAAATATAGCAAGGACCACCTAAAACCGGAGACGCACTAATACCTGCTCGTACATTAAATACCCTATTTAGATATATTCTAGTATTAGATAAAGTACCATCTACTTCTATCCCATCATCAACCATCATAGTTATATCATTATTATGTATATCTAAACCATAAGAATATCCTTGTGGTGCACTGTCAGTTGAAATAAAATCGTTGAAATTTGATACATAATTAAAACTTATCACATGATTATTTCCTCGTAATTGAATAGCTTTTTCGCTACCATGTCTTCCATCCGTTCTTGGCCATTTTGTTCGACCGATCCAGGAGTTATTAGTAATATAAAAATCTGATTCGCGTTGATCATCATCCTTTAAGGTGATCAAAGGCCATAATCTTCGTCATAGATTTTATTATTCTTTACAGTTAAATATTTATTATATCTTGCATTTATAGCCCATTTACAATTTTTAATTTCAAATCCATCAATTGTAATATTTCTGCATATATCTTTTCCTCCTAAATAAAGTATAATTCCATAACCATTACCACCATTAATTACAGCACCATGTTGATTCTCTGCTCTGAATGTTATCGGATTACCGGCTTCACCACTAGATTTAATCGTAAAGGATGAATAATTACCATCGCTTACAACAAAGTTGTTCCAGGCTGTGCATTATTTGCGGCAGCTTGAAGTCCTAGGTATGGATTACTTTTAGTTCCATTCCCGCCTCCATTACCAGGTGCTACATATTTAATATTATCTGATTCAGTTGGATAATTTTTTGTCTTTGCAACAATCGTTCGTGAAGTGCCTCCTCCATCTGGATCTTCTAAAATAATTCTAATTTCATATTCAGTGCCCGGCTTAAGAAACATAGCACTCGCTGCATGATAGTTGTAATTTCTATTTTTACCATCAACTGGGATTCCGGGATGGGCTCTCATAGGTGGGGCAGATGGAAAAAACGAATTACTTGTTCCATTCTCCCTAAAAGTAACTGATATTGAACTGTTTAAATTTTCATCCCCGTTAATATTATATAATATACTAAAATGTTCAAATGTTGCATCAATTCTTATTTCATCTGCATTAACCGCATTTTGGGCACTACTATTATATTGCTGAAATAAAAAAATATAGGTTAATAATGCGATAACTTTTTTCATGCTAACATAGCTTATTCTTGGATAGTACTGGTAAAAATGAAGAATCTAAAGCTAAGCTACATATATACTTTAACAAAAAAACGCTAATCATTATCACAAAATCACGGATGTAATATTTAGTTTTAAATTCCTTTTTGGCAACCAAAATCTTTTCCATAACAACCCAAGAGATAATTAAATAAATAACTAAAGAAATTATACCAAATAAATAATGATACATTGATAAAATTCTAGTATCAAGATGTGCAAACCTAATCTTTTCTAAAAAACAAATAGAAAATTAAACTAATGAAATTTTAAAGTTATTTGTTTAATTCACTAATATCTTATTTAGTTTATATTTTGAATATTTAAAGGGAAAAATAAATCAATTTCAAACGAATATTATCGATAATAAAAATAGAATGGGTGATAACTATTGAAATTTAATAGTGAACAAAATCAATTTGTAAAAAATCTAAATTTTAGGTCTTTTTATAAGTCCATCAATAATTGTTAAATTGTCACAATAGTTAAAAGTATGAGTAGCGATTATACTTTGATCCCAATTTGGATTGATTGAATAGACTTCTTTTTCGTTATAATTGGTGTCATTTAACTCAATAATTTGATTCATTTTCATCCCATAACCATATAGTTTGGAACAATTTTGAGAAGGACGATAAATCTTATTATTATAAGAAAATATTTTACCTGCTGGCCGTGATCTTTTCACATCAGAGATTATCGGATTTTTAGGATGACTTTCCCAATTATTTGAAATTAACGTGGGAGAAGAAAATATAAATAAATCATCAAAGGAACTAGCCCCTTCGTTTCTTACTATATTTGCAAATAACCAATATTTATTTTCAAGGTAGAAAACCGTTGCGTCTACTGCAGCAATATTATTCATTAATACCTTAGCCAATTCCCATTTATATGGGAATTCAGTACATTTATACAATTCAATAGTATTATTGGTTTTAGTTTCTGGGATCATGTAGGTATTACCGTTATCCTCAAAGACAAATGGATACGATAAATGATAATCCCGCTCTAGCACTTTAATAGGATCAGTATATCTCCCTTCAGAATCCATTTCAAAGCAAGAAATAAATCCTTTTTTTTCCTTAAAAGGGAATTCTTCTATAAATATATAATATTTATTATTATTTTTTATTAAGTGTGGATCTGCCCAAAATCTATCTTTAGGAGGGTGAATTTTTTCGAAATCACACAATGAGATATCGTTGGAATGGGAATTAGATATATTAAACAGTAATGACCATTGGTAAAAATAAAAGGTATGGTTAATTCTATATTTAACTTTGTCAATAAAAATTCTAATAAAGATCAGAAACATCTCAAGGTTTGAAGGGATTTTTCTAATTTTCTCTGAAAAAACATTATAATTACTAACCTTTTCAATAAGATTAAAAAAATACTCTTCTCCAAATTCTGATATTTCTTTAATTTTATCCGGAATAAATGATACTGCCTTCCAATAACTTCTATTAAGATTTTTATGTACACTATCCAAATCTGTTAATGAAAAAGATTCATAAAGAGTGTATACATTTTGTATATGATTTATTCTAATTTGCAAGGAAATACATGTCTCATCCCATTTTTCAATTACCTCCCAAAATCCGTCTGGATCTCCTTTAAATTTTTTCGTATCACCAAATTTAATCTCCCATATCCCAAAAGATGGAATATTTAAAGGATTTTTTTGTAATACTTCAGAATTAAAATTTATGAATAGATCAAATTTCAAATTATTAATTCTATTAATGGTTTCTTGATTTAATATATCATTATTATCACTATCAGCATGCAAAATACCAAAATCATGATCGGGAAATTCTTTTCTAATATCCTTAAATTTTAAAGCATCTGGCTTACACTTAAATCTTTTTTGATCATATATTCTGTAAGCCCTATAAAGAAAATTCTTAGTATAATTTAAAGTAATTTCATATTGATCTTTTGTTATACGAGGTGTATTTTTCTCAATGATTATAACAATTTCACATAAAGAATCTTCAACCAGTTTTTCTAAAATTTTGCATTGCCATGCTAGTAAATAGTAATCCTCAGCAACTATCCCCACTTTTAATTTACTATTTGAAGTCCTCTGGTAATCCATAATTATGATACAATCTTTCGTAACACTATGTTCAGTAAATGTAAATTTTAACTAATTAAATTTATGATGCAATAATTAAGTTAAATAGATTTTAACATTTTCCATTTTTTTATAATCAGTTTAATTATGAGGATCTGGATTCAACTTTTAATCAGCTTATTCCGAAAAATCATACTTAAAACACGATATAGTGATAATAATATTGTCTTTTTAAATATTTGGCTATTCTTGCCACCCAAAATTCTATCTAAATAAATTAGAAATAAAATTGATTCACAATGGAGACTTTAAATCTTAATTTCAATTAAATACAAATAAGCTTATATTTGCATTATTTTTATTTTAAATATAATTTTTATTGAATAAAAGATTTGTTAAGTTTACAAAAAAATAAAAATAGTCATATAAATTATCAATAAAATATAATTATTTATTTGGCTTGATATCTTAATCGAAAATCGGGGAGTGACATGGCGGAGCTTTATCTAGTAGTAAATTATTATAATATTGAAAAAGCAATTATAATATATTGATCTACCATTCATTGCAAGAAGTAATTATTAATTAATTTAATTTGCTTATTAATTGGTTTGAAAAATAAATGATTATATAAGTTTGAAAAATAGATCCTTCAAGAAGCAACTACCAATAAACCTGATTATGAATGTCACAAATTTCATAATCAGGTTTATTGTTGGATTGTGGCTTATACCTTATTTAATAATTCATATCGGTAAAGCAGCGTATGGATTGGTCCCTTTGGCCATGATTTTTACTGAGTATATTAATCTTATCACTGGTTCAATCAATGCTTCAATAACACGCTTTTTGGCAATTGATATACAGAAAAAAGACTTTGACAATGCTAATAAGACATTTAATACTGCTTTTTTTGCAATCCTCGGGCTGGTTCTTTTTAAAATTCCAATATTAAGTTACATCGTAATCGATTTACAATCCTTAATTAATGTACCAGCTGAATTATCAGAAGATGCATTTTATCTGTTTTCTCTATCATTTTTAGGATATCTAATATCACTTTTTAGTAGTATTTTCAGCACATCACTTTATGCTAACAATAGGCTTGATTTAATTAGGTTTATTGAAATCACTCGATTACTTGTTCGAGCCTCGACAATTGTTGGGCTATTTTTAACTTTCAGTCCATCATTAAAGTATGTTGGTATCGCGAATCTAATGTCAGCACTGGTTGGAATATTAATATCGTTTATTTATTGGAAAAAATTTACAGCCTATTTTAAATTAGGATTGTCATATTTTGACAAATACGTTTTCAGCCAAATTACAAAAATGGGAGGATGGATTATCGTTAATCAGGTAGGTTTTTTACTTCTGTTAAAAGTTGATTTAATTGTAGTAAACAGATTCATTGGCCCTGATGCTGGTGGAGAGTACGCAGCCGTACAACAATGGACGAAATTATTAAGAAGTATAGCAGGGGTATTAAGTGCTGTAATTGGACCAATGGTTTTAATATCTTATGCAAATTCAAAAATGAAAGATTTGATTAAATTTGCGAAGCTAGGAGTAAGATATATGTCCATAGGAATTGGAATAATTACCGGGGTGATTTGTGGACTTGCCTCACCCTTACTTGGCATCTGGTTAGGACCTAGTTTCACACAGTTTTCAAGTTTATTAATCATCATGTTGTGCACTCTTGTAATAAACTTAGGCATTCTTCCATTATTTAAAATAAGTACAGCAGTCAACAAAGTTAAAATTCCTGGATTGGTAACATTATTTGCCGGGGGATTTAACCTATTCCTTGCAATTTTTTTTGTTACCAAAACGGATTTAGGTTTAATAGGAGTAGCATTGGCAGGAGCTATTGTGTTAACTCTTAAGAATGGAATATTCATTCCAATATATACTGCAAGAATTTTGAATATAAGTACTTTGACATTCTATAAACCATTGTTAGGAGGTGTATTTCTCTTTCTTTTATCTTTATTGATATCTAGCTTTTGGAATCATTATGCAATTATTAATACCTGGATGGAATTGATCCTATATTCGATTCTAACGCTTACATTTGCTCTTCTAACTGCATTGATTTTTATTATTTCTAATGAAGACAAGATTATGTTTGTTGATATGCTCCCAAAACAATTTAGAATTTTTCTATCTAAATTTAGGTGAAAAATTATATTATTGAATTAGCACATTTAATAGATTTTAGTAATACTTTCAGTATTTATACAAACAATTATTAACTGATTTGTTTGAAATTATAACCTTTGAAAACTTTTTAAATGAATATTAGTTTTAATTGGTTATAATTTTATTTTCAAACATCAAGTTAAATCAACCGATTGATTTTAGGATATAGCATTAATTACTTAGTTCCAAATGAAAAAAATATTTATTTCAAACATTACCGATACATATAATTATGGAAGTGCTATGATGGCAATAAACCTTATTGAAGGACTTAGTAGAGAATATTCCACTAACATGGAGATATTTTGCGATTGCGATAATTTTCACGTCGATAGATTAAGAGAAGCTACTGGTGTTTTGGAACTTAAAAGTTACATGCCAAAAAAAATTAAGGGCTATTCATATTATAAAATGATTAAAAGGTATGTTTTTGGCTTTGATCAATTTATCCAAAATATTAGATCAAGATTTGATGCTATGATCGTACTTGGAGGTGATGATCTTTCGGAAACCTATATGAAAAATGCTATTAAACAGGGATTATTATATAGACAAATCAATAAAAAATGCAAAGTAATTCTTGCTAGTCAATCACTAGGACCTTTTTCGGGAAAATTTGAAAAAATGGCTAAAATTATCTTTAAAAATTTATACGTGATTACACGTGATGATAATAGTTACCATTATTCCAAGAACAAACTGAAAATAAAATCTGTATTTAAGGGCAGGGATTTAGCATTTTTACCACTTCCCAAGCAGGAGGAATTTTCAAAGATATTAGATAAAGAATCTCTAATAAAAAGAAAATACATTGTTTTGGTACCTTCTGGACTAGTGCACAGATATACAGCCAATTCGGAAAAATATATTGAAACCTGGCTTGCCATTTTAAAATTAGTTCGAAAGTTATTTCCTGATTATACTATTGTATTACTAAGTCATGTACTTTTACCCGAAAAGGTCAATGATGCAATAATTGTTACTGAAATTATGAAAAAAATCGATGGGCAAGAAAAAAACTCTATCCTATCGTTTACTGATCCAATGCAACCAGCGGAAATTCGTTCTATACTCGGAAATTCATATTTTGTCATTACTGGTAGAATGCATGCTGCAATTTCAACATTCTTTATGAAAAAGCCGGCAATATCATTGGCATATAGTGAAAAGTACTTTGGGGTTATTGGAGAAGGTCTTGGATTATCAGAATTAATAATTGACACCCGGAATCAAAAGTGGCATAAAGATAGTAATATAATAAAAGAGCTATATAATTGCATTAAACTTATTCAACAAAAAGACAAGGTGTTATTAAATAAAATTAATAATAAAGTTAAGGAATGTAAGTCATTGGCCAACGATCAATTGAAATACATATATAAGATTATAAATTAAATTACATGGATTTTGAAAATTCTTTTTTTAGTGTATTAATACCTTTATACAATAAACAAAGTAATATTCAAGCAACTGTTGAATCGGTTTTGCATCAGTCTTATCCAGAATTCGAGTTGATAATAATTAATGATGGTTCAACCGACAACAGTCTTTCAATTCTTGAGTCAATTTCAGATCCGCGATTGGTTATTATTAATAAACCCAATGGAGGAGTTTCTAGTGCTAGAAATGAAGGTATTAAAAAAGCCAAAAATGAATATTTAGCTTTCTTGGATGGTGATGATCTTTGGGATTTGAATTTTCTAATGAAGATGAAGAAACTTATTGATGATTTTCCAGAAGCCTCGTTTTACAGTTCACAAATTTATAGAAAAGCATTAAATGAGAGTTTAATTAGAAATAGCGAGCATAAACATAGAGGTTATGTTGAAAACTTTTTTAAAGAAGAAATTAAAGCTCCCTTAGTTTCATCTTCTAATATTATAATAAAAAAGAGTTGTTTTGATAAAGTAGGAATATTTAACACACAACTTACTAGAGGAGAGGATCGCGAAATGTGGGTTAGATTAGCTAGAAATTTTAAGTTCGCTTTCGAACCTACCCCTCTATGCTATTATATATATGATGCAAATGATCGAGCATGTTATCTCCCTAGAGAATTAAGCAAAACTTACGTAGAATATGACTTATCAAATAAATCTTATTTTGAGAAAAAGTATCATCTACGAAAAACTTTGACTCTTTTTGAGCAATTCCGTGATCAAAAACGATATAAGGATGCTTATCAAATGATTGTAAATCATAAAAGATATTCCGGCCTAATATTATATGCTTTAGTTTCTGATTATATCAAAAGGGCATTCAAGAAAACTTTTACCATTTTGGAATAGAAGGTTTTTATTTTAAATTGAACTTTGAATATTTTTACTTATGTTATTAACTATTAATTTATATTCTCCATATTTTTAGCTGTGAAAGAATACCTAAAATTAAACTACTTATTTCTATTTTATGTAATTTCTTGGGAGCCACTCCAAGCACTTATATTAAAAGTGGATGGAGCCGGCAGATCTGTGTTTCTAATCGCAATACTAACTTTATTATACAATATTCACAGAAAATCATTTCTCAAAATAATTACTTCTTTCCCTTATATTTATTGGGGCATTTGGGTATTGTTTGCTTTCATTGTAACTCTTCAAAACTATAATTTTGATTTGCCGTATTATTCATTTTTTGCAAGACTATGGATTCCTTTGTTAGTGGTATGGGTAATTAGTTTTGAATTCAATCTCGATTCCAAAAAAGTAATAAATACATTACTATATTCTTTACTATTTAGCTTATTAATTATCATCGCTACTGAATCAACAAGTAAAGCAGCCCGACTAGGCGGGGAATTGAATGCAAATAGAATCGGCCTATATGCATTTTCATTTCTAATTATTTTAATGTATAAATATTATACAATTAGAACTGATTTTATTCGTAAAACGTTTCTATTTCTGCTTAGTTCCTTTCCAATTTTTATCATATTTAAAACAGGATCTAGATCTGCTTTTGCGGTATTAGCTTTATTAATAGCAGGACAAGTTCTAATAAACAGATCAAAGAATTATCTAAAAACATTTATAGTGTTTTTTATGGGTTTTATTTTTCTTTTCTTCGTCTTTACTTATGTTATAGAAAATACAGACATAGGAAAAAGAATAGTAGATACTACTAAACAAGCTGAAAGAACAGGTTTAGAAACTGGAACCATATTTGATGTATTTGGAGATCGTGGTTTCTTTTATGTATTGGGATTTGAGATTTTTCTAGATCATCCCGTTACTGGTATTGGGCTAAGGAATTTTGTGAATTATTATAGCGGAGATGTAGAAATGGAACCAGAAATCATGGTTCACTTAACGGAATTAGGTGCTGTTGGATTTATTCTATTTATATTATTTAATAGTTGGATTGGAATTGAACTGTTTAAAGTAAGAAATTTTGATGTTTATATGGCTAGAAGAAATACTGAATTGTTAATAATAACTTTCATATCAATGATCTTTTTAGCTACCACAAATACCTACCATCAAGTTCCTGCGGTATTTGCAATTTTTGGACTTATGATTGCACATATAGATGATGTTAAATTAAAGCTATATAGACAAGAATTGGATGAAAAAGAAGATATTTATTTGGACAGCTGATATTGATCAGCTTTTATCTTCAAACACAAAAGACCATTTAAGAATTGGGGGCATTCTAATTCAGATGTATATGTGGTCCATTACTTTCTTGAAGAATGGTTGGAATGTCTACAGTCATACTACGCTTAAAGAAAATAACTGGAAAAAAATAGATGACATATCATTTATTAAATATCCAAAAGTTAGGTTTATTAATCCCGTTATATCTGC
The DNA here is from genome assembly GCA_963820995.1 of uncultured Cytophagales bacterium. Lineage (GTDB taxonomy): Bacteria > Bacteroidota > Bacteroidia > Cytophagales > Cyclobacteriaceae > JAGTVG01. The sequence continues at coordinate 109,467 of CAWGCL010000006.1, forward strand.
TTTATATATTTTTTATTCTTATGCAGGATTCGACCTAATGTTATTTTAATCCCTGGAGCGAAAAGAGACCTTTTTTTCATTAGAATAATTTCAATTATCCTTAATATCAAGGTAATATTAAGATTTGCTAGTAATTCTGATCTTGAACCTGGGAATGAAATTTTAAAAAGCCAATACGATAAATTATTATTTCAATTAGGATTGAGAATGACAACAGATTTTATCATACAAAATAATGAGCAGCAAAATCTTCTCAAAAAGAATTATAAAAAAAATAATCCACTATTAATACCTAATATCTGGGATAAAAAACAAAGAAGGTCTAAAACGGATGTTGAGAAGAACTCTATTTTATGGGTAAGTAATTTTAAACAGTTGAAAAGACCATTATGGTTTATTGATATTGCCAAAAAGAAACCTGAATACAATTTTGTAATGGTTGGGAATCCTATTGATAAAGATCTATTTGAAAAATGTAAAATCAAATCCAGTAGCATTAAAAATCTTAAGTTTTTAGGTGGATTGACTTTTAATGAAACAAATAAACTCTTTGAAAAAGCTCGGATCTTTATTTGCACATCAGAAATTGAAGGGTTTCCAAATACCTTTTTACAAGCATGGACGAATGAATGTCCAGTAATTTCGTCGTTTGATCCTAGTGATATTATAAAGGAAAATAATTTAGGAATGTTCGTTGAAGATATTGAATCCATGATCAATGCTATAGATTCACTATATGATGGGGCATATTTTAATATTGTGCAGGAAAAGATTCGCAAATACTTTGATAAAACTCATAATCCGCAATATCATTATCAACGATTAATAGATAGATTTATATCATAATGAAGATCCTCCAAATTATTTTTTCGCTTACATCTGGTGGGGCTGAAAGATTTATTACTGATCTAAGCAATAGTCTATCAAATAACAACGAAGTTATTCTTTGTGTAATATGTTCAGATAAAAATTACAATCTGAATTTCTACACACATGAACTTTCTAAAATATAAAATATATAAATTTAGGGCATACTAGAGGCATTAATTTGAAATCTTTTTTTTCAATTTTTAATTTAATAAAACAATTAAAACCTGATTCAATACATGCTCATCTCAACGTAATTCTATATATTTTCATCCCATCTATCATTTTCCGGAATAGATGTAAATTCTTTCATACACTACATAATTCAGCAGAAAAAACTATTGGATTTAAGTGGCAAAAAAACATCAATCGGTTTTTCTACAAATATCTTCATACAGCCAGTTACGATTTCAAAGGAAAGTGATCTATCATATAAACGATTGTATAAGTTGGACAATTCTATACTAATTGAAAACGGACGAGCTCCGATTATTAAATCTCCAAACTACGAGAAAATTAAGAAAGAAATAGATAATTATAAAATTAATGAAAATGATATTGTGTTTGTACACATTGGTAGATACAGTAAACAAAAAAATCAAGAAATGTTGCTAAAAACATTTAATAGATTGTTAGCTGAAAATCATAATGTTATCTTACTCATAATAGGTTCAGGATTTGAACAAAAAGAGGGGTTGAATCTCCTGAGTAGGAACCATAATGGGATTTACTTTCTAGGCACTCAAAATCATGTTGGTGATTATTTATTATGTAGTGATTGTTTTTGTTTAACATCTCTGTGGGAAGGACTTCCAATTAGTCTTTTGGAAGCATTATCATGCGGTACAATACCGATATGCACTCCTGCTGGAGGCATTTTGGATGTTATTTCTACCGAAGATTATGGTTATATTTCTATTGACTTTTCTGAAGAAAATTATTATGCACTTATAAAGAAGTATTTAGCTGATCGCTCGAAAATTAAACAACAAGATTTAGTAAATTATTTTAATTTGAAATATTCAATAACAAATTGTGCTGAAAAGCATTTAGAACTTTATCAATCTCAGTTCATTTAAGGCAAATCCTAAGAATGTTTGTTCTGACATCCATTTAGCAATGTTTTACAAAATTTTAATTCTTACTCCCCCCCTAAAAGCTAAAGGTGGAGTATCTATTTATCAAAAATCATTAAAAGGAAAATTAAATAATTCAATCTATTATTTTATAATCGGTTCTCGAAGTGAAACTGCATCCATTTTTAAAACTATTTCTAGGTTAATTTTGGATTATTGTTCATTTATAAAAAATTGTTGGAAATCAAAATATGATTTAATTCATGTAAATCCATCTTTTGGCATAAAGTCATTATTTAGAGATGGAATCTTTATCTTAATTGCTAAGAGTTTTAGATTTAAAGTTCTTGTAATGTGGCATGGCTGGGATGCAGTGTTAGCAAATAAAATATTCAAAAATCCTTTTAAAAAATTTTTATTTTTAAAAACATTCGGAAGAGCTAATGCCTTCACAGTATTGGCTTCTGAATTTAAGCATCAATTGCTCTCTATTGGAATTCACAATCCAGTGTATTTGGAAACAACGATTTTTGATGATTCATTAATTAAGAGTTTTAACATTAAGAAACGTAATTACAAATCTAATGGTAAAATCAATATCCTTTTTTTAGCCCGAATTGAAAAAGTTAAAGGAATATATGAAACAATCGCAACTTATAGCATATTAAAGAACTTATATCCGAATATTACTTTGACTATTGCTGGCGATGGATCTGAATATGATAACATAGTAACGCATTTAGATTCTGTCAAATTGAAGGATGTGAAAAATTTGGGATTTCTAACAGAAGATCCCAAGATTGAAGCTTTTAAAAGTGCAGATATATTTTTATTACCCACATATCACGGTGAAGGAATGCCTATTTCTATCCTAGAAGCTATGGCATTTGGAATACCAGTAATTACACGTCCGATGGGCGGATTACATGATTTTTTTGAGCATGGAAAAATGGGATATTTAACGGAAAGCAAAGATCCAAATATATTTGCTCAGCTAATAGTGAAGTTAATAAAAGATCCTAATATAAGAAAAAAGATTTCTGAATATAATTATAAATACGCCCAAAGAAAATTTAAAGCCTCAAATGTAGCCAAACGATTAGATGTTTTATATTCCAAAACTATTGAGGGAAATAAAAAAAAATTGGTTAAAAATTAATCTCAATAAATCAATTCTATATAAACTTAAATTAAGTTAGGGAATGATTTAATAACAATACAAAGACAATTTATCGATTATTTATAGAATAATATTTTCGATAACATTATTTGTATAATCTTGATTCTAATTAAATAATATAACTATTGAGTTAAATATTACATTTATGTAAATTGAATCTTATGGGAGAAAATCTTAAGATAAGAAGACTAATTAAGAAAGACATACCAGAAATAATTCAATTATTTCGAAACAGAAAGAGTGATAAAGAACTCAATTGGATACTCCGTGATCCAGAAAATCCACTAAGTTATAATGCATTTGTTGCAATTACTAATGAGGATATTATCGTAGGGGTAATTGGATATGTATTATCAACTTTCCTTGATAATAAGAAATTAATTAAAGGTGTAATTCCAATGTTGTGGTTAATAAGGCGTAATTATCGGGGTTTAGCTGGCATCTTATTACTAAAAAAAGTATTGGAACTAGGAGAATTTGGATACGGAATAGAAGGAACTCAAATGGCTCAAGAACTCTTTTTAAAATTCAAATATAACAAAGTATCACAACGATTTTCGTATAAAAAGACATATGATCCAATAAAATATTTTATTGATAGCGATAAATCCTTTATCGACAAAATCGTTAGGATAATTCCCCGCATTCCCAATTATGTTATGAGTTTCCAAAAACCGTCAATATATAAGGATATAGAACTAATAAAATATAATGGGGATAATTACTTTGAAGAGGGGCATTCTGATTCAGTATTTCACGTTAATGTAAATAAGAGATTCATTGATTGGCTAAATGCATGTCCATTTTTAGAAAGCTATGTGTTTGGAATTAAGCACAAAGATAAAAAACTTGGTATGTGTGTGTTTTATATAAATCAATCTAAAGAAAAAAGACTGGGACGGATTGTTTATATGCCCTATTTAGGAAAAGACATAAAATTATGGAATACTGTTATTAAAAAGTCTCTGAAATTTTTTAAAGACAAGAACTGTTTTATAGTTGACACTATTGGAATAAATCATCATCATGTTGTAAGTCTTCAAAGATTTGGTTTCATTAAGTCGGTTAATCCACAACCTATTTTCCTCCGTGATCCAAAACAATTATTGAAAAATGTAAATTTTGATGATATGCATATGCAATACACAGAAGGCGATAATGCATATATTGGTTTATAATTGTAAAACACTGTGGTCTATCAAAATACAGTAAGTTTTCTTAAGCTAAGTTCTCCAAATCATTGTTATAGTTCAATTAAGAAATTTCATTAATGGATTATACGGAATCATTTAACAAACTACATTCATATTGTAAAAAGGAGTCATTTATAGGATGGGATCCTTATGACGGTTTAAATTCAAAATTATTCCAACGATTACTTCTTAACAAATGGGATCTTGCTAGATTACTTTGGATTCAATTATTTAAAAGAAATCCAATAAATCTTAGGACTTTATTTGGAGTTGACAAAGGATATAATCCTAAGGCTATTGCCTTATTTATTTCTGGATATTGCAACCTTTATAAAATGGATCCAAAGATAGAATATTTAAACAAAATAGAATCACTATCAAAAATATTGATATCGCTAAAAAATTCTAATTACTCCGGATCATGTTGGGGATATAATTTTGATTGGCAGGCACGAGGTGGATTATATTTCCCATCTGGAACCCCAAATATAGTTGTAACGACATTTTGTTCCACAGCTTTAATAAACGCTTATGAGATTTTGAAAAGAGAAGAATTATTGCATAATGCCATATCCTCAGCTAATTTTATAATCCACGACCTTAATAGATCAATAAAAGAAGAATGGACTTTTATTTTCTTATTCACCATTGATGGGAAATGACAGGGTATATAATGCATCATTAATGGGTAGCAAACTATTAAGTTACTGTTACTACTATACAAAAAAAGAGATATATGAGGAACTTGCGAGTGAATCAGTAATGGCATGCATAAATGCTCAAAATAACGATGGATCCTGGATCTATGGAGAGTTGCCAATACAGAATTGGATCGATAGTTTTCATACCGGATATAACCTGGAATGTTTAAAGGTTTATAGTCGCTATTGTAAGAAAATTGATGTTACAAAAAATATTGAAGATGGATTAAATTATTATATCAATAATTTCTTTCTAAATGATGGAACTCCCAAATATTACAATGATAAAATCTATCCAATTGATATACATAGCCCTGCTCAGCTATTCGCTACCTTATCACAATTAAATTATTATCCAGAAAACCTGGAACTCGCAGAAAAAGTCTTAGATTGGACCATTAAAAATATGCAGGATAAAAAAGGGTATTTTTATTATCAAAAACATAAAGTTTATACAAATAAAATTCCTTACATGCGTTGGAGTCAGGCTTTTTTATTCTATGGAATAAGTTTTCATTTATATGAAGTATCGAAATACAAATCAATTACCAGTAGGATATAAAATTTCATATAGACTTTATATTTCTAATTAGATCTTTATAAGATTATTTATTTATATAGTCTATTTATTTAATAAAAATATCCTCCTTTATATTTTAATATCAATATTCTATGACAATTAATTCTTGCCAATTAAATGGGATTAAAACATATGCATTTGAATCAAAGAATGATTTTATCAATTATGTAAATAATAAAAACGTCATACTAATTGCTATAAATGCTGAAAAAATTTTGCATGCACCAAGTTTGTTAAAAGAGATAATAAAGGAAAACATAGGTTATCCTGATGGAATCGGAGCTGTTTGGGCATTAAAAAAGCATGGCTTCAAGCATGTTAAGAAAATACCTGGATGTGAACTTTGGTTAGACATAATTCATAAATATTATCAAACAAAGTCGTTTTATCTAATTGGATCTAAACCAGAAGTTATTCAAAATACAGTAGAAAAACTTAAACAACAATACAACGGAATTAAAATATTAAACTATCGAGATGGCTATATAAAGAATCAGAAAGAAAAGGACGAATTGATAATTAATATTAAACATAATAAACCTGATATTGTTTTTGTAGCTGCAGGTTCTCCATTTCAGGAGCTATTAATGAAAGAATTGAAAGAAAATCATCCTGCATTGTACATGGGCCTAGGCGGGAGTTTTGATGTTTATACTGGTAAAACGAAAAGAGCTCCTGAATTTTGGTTGAAAATGCATTTGGAATGGTTGTACAGATTAATTTCACAACCGACCCGGATAAAAAGACAAATCCATTTAATTCGATTTGCATATCTTAATGCCATTGGTCGAATTTAAATAAAATATTCATATGAAAATTATCTCAGTTGTAGGAGCAAGACCGAATTTCATGAAGATCGCACCCTTTATTAAAGCAATTGATGACTACAATCAAAATAATATTCCAACAAAGAAAATTGATCACATTCTTTTACACACAGGTCAACATTATGATGATCGAATGAATGATTCATTTTTTAAGAACCTTGGAATTCCGGATCCTAATATCAATCTTGGAATAGGATCAGGAAGTCATGCTGAACAGGTTGGTAAAACTATGATTGCATTTGAGAAAGTTTTGCAAAATCACAAGCCAGATCTAGTGGTTGTTGTTGGAGATGTTAATGCCACATTGGCTTGTTCGGTGACTGCAAAAAAAGAAAATGTAAAATGTTGTCACATCGAAGCAGGTCTTCGTTCTGGTGATATTACAATGCCGGAGGAGGTTAACAGGATTGTTACTGATCGAGTTTCGGATATACTTTTAACACCAGATCTAATTTCCAGTTCAAATCTTGCAAATGAAGGAATATCAAATAATAAAATCAGGTTTGTCGGTAATATTATGATTGACACTCTTTTATCTAATTTTGATAAAGCCAATCGTATCAAAACACCTGAAATTCTTAAAAAGAATTGTTTAGTTCAAGCTAAAAATGAAAACATCTCCAATATTAATTTTGACTCATATGCTTTATTGACTTTACACCGTCCTTCTAATGTTGATCATGTGGATATTTTAAAACCATTAATGGATTTTATAATCAATGAAGCTTCTACGAAAATTCATTTCATTTGGCCTATTCATCCAAGAACACTTAAACAACTTAAGAAATTCAACCTATACGAAAACATTGTTAATTCATATAATATCACCCTACTGCACCCAATAAATTATCACGATATGTTACATTTGAATACAAAAGCTAAAATAATGTTAACGGATAGTGGTGGGCTACAGGAAGAATGTATGATATTAGGTACTCCTTGTTTAACACTTAGATGGAACACCGAAAGACCTATTACCTTAATTGAAAATGGCGGAGTATCAGTATTAGTAGGAAATGATATAAATAAAATTAGGTTTGAATTTAACAATTTAATTAAAAACGCTAAGGCGCCCCGGTATCCGGATTATTGGGATGGAAATACTGCACAAAGATGTTTGACAGAAATTCTATCTTTTTTTGAATAATTCTTCTATTTTAATTTTGGCTAATCCATTCAAATCACGAATCTTTATTTAGATTTTCTAATATCAGAAAGCAATTGCATTATTTTTATTTTAATTATTACTTTTATTATAAAATATTTTTTAATATATTTGAAAATATAAAATAATTTATATTATTTATAAAAATAATTTAAATTGACATTGTGAATTGCTCAAATAACATGTAAAGCATTTACCCTTAATTTCAACCGATATGGAGTTTTCAAACGATCTTATTACAATATACTTTCCAGCTTGGTTATTAATCATTGGGGGATTTGTAACAGCATTTATAATTACTTTTTTTTCAGTACCGCCCATTGTTACGCTAGCCAGGTCTAAAGGTTTATACGATTTACCTAATGGACGGACATCGCATTCAACTGCGACTCCTTACCTTGGAGGTATTGCTGTTTTCACTGGTTTAATACTTTCAACAATTATTTTTGCTGCTTTTGGGTTTGAGAAAGATCTTGCATATATAATTGCCGGTTTGGTAATCTTACTTTTTATTGGCTTAAAGGATGATATGTCGGTAATAAATCCTTATAAGAAACTTACTGGACAATTTGTGGCATCTTTTATAATAATTGTTTTAGCGAACATCCGCATTGATAACTTCTATGGAACTTTAGGATTGGAGAGTATTCCATATTTCACGAGTATTTTATTTACTACATTTGTTTTTATCGTCATAATCAATGGGATTAATTTAATTGATGGAATCGATGGATTAGCCTCTGGGATTGCCATTGTTATTTCTTTCACTCTCAGCATTTGGTTTTACTATGCTGGATTTATACATTATTCAATTTTGTGTTTTGCACTTAGTGGATCATTGGTTGCATTCTTTTATTATAATGTTTTCAGTAAGAATAATAAAATATTCCTTGGCGATGCCGGATCATTAATGGTTGGGCTTATTATATCAGTACTAATAATTCAATTTCTTGAATTCCAAACATTCTCCTTGGGTTTTAATATTCACTCTGCTCCTGCTGTTGCATTTGGAATTTTAATTATCCCATTTTTCGACACATTACGAGTGTTCTCCTTAAGGGTAATGCAGGGGCGATCACCGTTTTCAGCTGATCGACAACATATCCATCATCTTTTACTAGATCTTGGCTTCTCTCATATAAAAGCTTCAATAACGCTGATGCTTTTTAATATATTTATAATTGTAATATCTTTCATTCTGCAAGACCTTAGAAGCATATATTTAATTTTAATACAACTATCATTGGCATTCTGCTTTTCATTTGCAGGATATCATATTTTGAATAATAGAAGAAAAATCGAGATGAATAAAAACAATAACCCCCATATTGGCAAACAAATATCAATAGTGAAAAATCGTGTTTCTAACAATTTTGTTTCGGAAGAAACTAATGAAGTTAAGCAAAGAAAGAAATTTCAATTTTTAAGTATTTTAAATATTTAATTTATTATTATTGAATTAATTATTTCTAATTTAAATATTCAAATAACATTCTTATTAAAACTTTTAAAAATGCATTATAAACAATATCTGAATATTGCGAAATACTTTTTTACGATTGCACTATTTTTTCTATTATTCTGGATTTTTTCATGTAAAAATTATAAAAGTCTTACATACTTTGTAGATGAGTCTGACGCTGAAGCTAAATTATATCATCAAATAGATAAACCGCAGGATTACGTAATTAAAAAAAATGACAATTTATATATAAGCATCCAATCATTAAATCCAGAATTAAATGCCATCTACAATCCTGCTATTCCTTCGAATACTACCGGATTGGGTGGAACTGGAGGAACCCAAACTAATTATGGGAACCGCAATCCAATATTTAAATGGATATATGGTTAATAAGGAAGGATTTGTTGAATTACCAATAATTGGGAGCATACTCGTTGATGGTTTAACCTTATCAGAAGCAGAATCTAAAATTAAGACAACTGCAACTGAGTATATAAAGGATCCTACAGTTAAAGTAAAGCTGTTAAGCTTTAAAGTTACTGTATTAGGAGAAGTAGTAAGTCCAGGAATATACTATAACTATAATGTAAGTTTTACAATCTTGATGCGATTAGTATGGCAAATGGTAATACAGATTTTTCAAATATTAGTAAGGTAAAAGTACTGAGGCAATCAACAGCCGGAATTGTATCATACAAACTTAATCTTCAGGATTATGAGTTTTTATCTTCGGAGGCATTTTATCTTCAACCCGATGATGTTATTTACATACAACCATCTAAATATAAGAATGTGCCACTTAAACAGCCTATATGGGTTTTAGTTTTATCAGGTGCAACAACAGTAATATTAATCGCATCTTTTGTAAACGCCATAGGAAACAATTGATAGGATAAAATAAGACGATTAATTAACTAAATTCATTATTTTTGCATTTTAAATCCTAAAAAATCATGGCAAATAAGCCCTCAGTAAAGAGATACATGATAGAAGAAGAAGAAGTAATTAATTATAGAGAAATAATTAATAAAATTCTCAACAAATGGTACTTATTTGGAATTTTTGGTGTTATTGGTTTAGTTGGAGCTTACACAGCGAATAAGATTATTCAACCGAATTACAATATACAGGCTACTTTATATGCTCCTGACAACAATCGGGGATCAAATATGGCAAATATATTCAATACTGTTGGCCTTGGGAATCAGACAAAAATACAAAACCAAATTGGTATTCTAAGTTCGTACTCGCTTACACATCAGGCATTAAATAATTTGGATTGGAGAGTGACATGGTTTGAGGAAATATTATTTTCGCATAAAGATTTATATTTATACTCCCCTTTTAGAATTGAAGAATTTAATCCTTTATTAAATCTACCTGGAGTATTAGTGAATGTTATTCCTGTCGATAATGAAAGCTGTTCAATTTCGGTTAATGAAACACTAAGAATTGGTGGGGTTGAAAAAAACATTGAATTTGAACACAAATATATTTATGGAGATACTTTAAATAATGAATATTTCAATTTTGTCTTAAATAAGGAATCAGGCAGATCCCATGAACTTGGGAAAAGCTATGGATTTGTATTTAATGATATGAATACGTTGGCTAATTCCTATTTGAAAAAACTTAATATCTCATTAGCAAATGAGGAAGCAGAAATTATTCACATGAGTGTTGAAGGTAATCAAGTTGAAAGAGAAGTCGATTTCATAAATGAACTCTGTGCAGTATTTATAAATTATGGCCTAAAAGAAAAAAATAGTACGTCTGAAAATACAGTAAATTTTATTGATGGACAGCTTATCGGAATTGTTGATTCTCTGCAATCAGCTGGTAGATCATTTACAAATTTCAGATCAGAGAACCGAATTGTGGATTTAAGTCAGGAGGCTGCTCTTATCATAGAAAGATTAGAGATTTTACAATCAGAAGAATCCATGGCTAAAATGCGATTAGAATATTATCAAAATCTAAGTACATATCTAGGAGATGCAGATAAAATGGAACAAGTTATTGCTCCTTCAGTGGTGGGGATCACTGATCCAGCTTTAAATTCCATGGTTCGTCAGTTTAAGCGAGTTATATACCAGAAAGAGTACATTAGCCTTTACAGTACAAGAGAAAAATCCCACCTTACTTGCATTAGAAAATGAGATTCAATATATGAGACCGAGTCTGGAGGAAAATCTTAGGAACTTGATAAGTAATACACAGATTCAGCTCGAATCTTTGCGTGAAAATTTAAGTGGGCTCAATTATCAACTATCGCAACTTCCTAAAAAAGAACAGGATTTAGTTAATATCAAACGTCAATTTGATCTAAATAATGATTTATATACTTTCTTATTACAAAAAAAGGCAGAGGCCGCGATAACTAAAGCTTCAAATATTCCAGATGTACAAATTATTGATGCAGCTAGAATTGAAACAGCAATAATATTAGGGCCAAATAAAATTCTAAATTATATAATCGGTCTGTTTTTTGGATTGGGAATCCCCATGCTTGTGGTAATCTTAATCCATTATTTTGATCAGACAGTAAAAAGTAAAGAAGATGTTGAAAAAATAACCTCAGTTTCAGTAATTAATGAAATAGGACATTACCGTAAAAGTGATTTTCTCCCAGTTATAAATCATCCTCACTCTGGAATATCCGAATCATTCCGAATTCTGAGAACAAGTATGGAGTATTTTTCTAATTCCGCCAAATCTAAAATTATTGCCATCCATTCAACAGTTCCAGGCGAAGGAAAAACCTTTTTCGCATTAAATCTTGCCTCTATAATTGCACAAAATAACAAGAAGGTTCTATTAATATGTGGTGACCTAAGAAAACCGAAAATTCATACAATACTTAATATACCCAACAAAAAAGGATTAAGTACATTTTTGATTGAAAAAGATAATGTTGATGATATCATAGTTAGTAGTAAAATAAAAAATTTAACTATAATACCATCAGGACCTACTCCGCCAAATCCTGCTGAGCTTTTAGGAAACAAAAATTTAGATAAATTATTTTTAAAGGCCAAGGATTATTTTGATCATATTATTATTGACAATGCTCCTGTCGGAATCGTAGCCGACGCTATTATAGTTGGAGAACTTGCCGATATCAATCTTTTTGTTGTTAGATCAGATTATACCAGAAAAGATCAAATTAAATTAATTGATCAATATCAATCAAGTGGTATAATTAAAAACATGTCTATTGTCATTAATGATGTAAAAAATACTAATATAGGGTACAGCAAATATAATGGAAAGGGTTACGGATTTTATGCCGAAACTAGTACTTCGAATAGTAAAAAATCATCAATAGTAAGTACTTAGTTTCATATTTTTCAGGTATTCATAAATGAATCTTTTGTATTGTGCGGGATTAACAATTAATTAGGTAGTATTTAATTATTGTTTTTTCAAATCATTTTATCCTAGTCTGACCAATTCTCTAAAGCAAAGCTATTCAAATTCTAATTATCTAAAAAAGGGTATTTATAGAAAAGTAAAAATAACTAAATCAATTCTCTTTTAAGTAGTTATGCTGTTTAATTCTATAGAATTTGCTGTTTTTCTTCCAATAGTATTTTGTCTTATTGGTTAATTAACAATCAAATCTTAAAATTCAGAATCTACTATTGGTAATAGCAAGTTATATATTTTATGGTTGGTGGGATTGGCGATTTCTTATCATTGATATTATTCAGTTCATTAGTTGATTATTCTAGTTGGCATTCGTCTTATCAAAGCAAGACAAATCAACAAAACGAAAATTACTGTTACTTATAAGTATTTTTGTAAATATTGGATTTCTTGGCTTTTTTAAATATTTTAATTTTTTTATTGATAACTTTATTGATGCATTTTCACTTATTTGGAAAAACTATTAAATAGCACAGTCATTAAATATTATTTTGCCTGTAGGAATAAGCTTTTATACATTTCAAACATTAAGTTATTCAATTGATGTTTATAGAAGAAAACTGGAACCAACCAAAGATATTATTGCATTTTTTGCATTTGTAAGTTTTTTTCCTCAATTGGTTGCCGGTCCAATTGAAAGAGCAACAAATCTTATTACCCCAGTTTTATAAAAAAAGAGAAATTTGACTATCGATAGGCGGTAGATGGAATGAGACAAATACTTTGGGGATTATTTAAAAAAATTGTGATTGCTGATAATTGCTGCCATATTATGTAAATGATATATTTAATAATTATACAGATTATTCTGGTAGTACTCTTATTCTTGGTGCAATGTTTTTTGCTTTTCAAATATATGGTGATTTTTCAGGATATTCTGATATTGCAATTGGAACATGCACAGTTATTTGGATTTAATTTAATGCAAAATTTTGCTTTTCCATATTTTTCAAGAGATATTGCCGAATTTTGGAGAAGATGGCATATTTCATTATCAACCTGGTTCAGAGATTATGTTTATATTCCATTGGGTGGTAGCATGGGCAGTACATGGATGAAGATCAGAAATATTTTTATTATTTTTATTGTAAGTGGATTTTGGCATGGAGCAAATTGGACTTTTATTATTTGGGGATGCTTTAAATGCGCTTTATTTTCTGCCCCTTTTATTAAGAAATAAGAATAGAAGATATTTAGATGTTGTTGCCCAAGTCTAAATTATTTCCAAGTTTCAAGGAATTCTTATCAATCATTTTAACATTCATTTTAACAATTTTAGCATGGATATTTTTTAGGTCAGAGAATCTAACTCAAGCATTCGAATATATTCTGAGTATTTTTTCATCGAGCCTTTTCACATTTCCTGAAGTATATTCAAAAAGTCTGATACTTTTTATTGTCATTTTTATATGTATCGAATGGTTGGGCAGAGAAAATCAATATGCTATTGAAAAAATGCTGTTAAAAAAATCCAGGTATATTAGATGGTTATTTTACTTCGGATTAATATTTTCGATGTTTATATTCTCAGGAGAGGAACAGCAATTTATCTATTTTCAATTTTAGAAATGAGAGCATTTATATATAAATTATTAGTCTTCTTTATTATCTTTTTCATATTTGATAAAGTCTTTATTGTAGTTAGAGAAATAACTCCACAATTTGAATCAGATAAAAGACTTGAAAGAATTATTACCGGCAACATTAATAAAAAGATTCTAGTTTTTGGTTCATCAAGAGGTGCACGAAATGTCCTCGTATCTGATATTGAAAATGAACTCAATATGGAAAGCTATAATTTATCATATCTTGGATCAGATATAGAATTTCATCTCTTCTTATTCAAAAAATTGTTAAAGTATAACCAAAAACCTGAAATTGTAATACTGGTTGTAGATGAAATTGAAGAACTTGTTGACGACAAATATATTAGATTCAGACTTGATAGATTATATCCTTTAATAAAATACAAAGATGTTAGAGAGGAATTAATTGCCAGAAATGAAAAAAATCGCCTTTTGTCAAATCTGTTTATATTACATCAACTAAACAAGGTTAACTTTAATTTCAAAAAAAGATCCTTCAGCTCTCTAGATTCAATTCAAAATTGTGGATCAATGCCAATATCTTCTCAAAAAGAAAATATCAAATGGGAATATAATTCAGATAAAAAAAATTATTCTAAAATAAAAGAAATACCACACAAAGTTAAATCATTCAAAGAATTCAGAAATTTGTGTATTGAAAATGATATAAAGTTTATTATAGCTTTTGCTCCCAACTTCAGAGATCAATGTGTTTCATTTGTTAGAAGAATAAAAGAGTTGGGGGGTAATGAAACCTATTATATGAATTATGACACAAGTGACATAAGATACTATAATAGTGAATATTTCTATGATAACACACACCTTAACAAAATTGGAGCTGTTATGTACACTTCAGAACTTATTAATTATCTAAAAGATATTACCGAAGATTAGTTTAATGAGTATCAAATATTATAAATTAAGTAGCATAATCAAATTAATAACTACAATGGTTCAATTATTTAATAATTAAATTATGGCAAAACTAGCATATTATACTATGGATGATTCACCTAGTGATTTCTTTAGAGAAAAAGTTGACTTTTTGAAACTTAAAAAAATACCAACACTATTTTTCTGCATTGGAGAATTAATGGAAAGAAATCCAGAAGATATGCTTTATGCAATAAGAAATGGTTTTGTAATTGGAAATCATGGTTATTCACATACTCGTTTTTCTGATTTGAGTATTGAAGAGGGTATTGAAGAAATTACGAAAACAGATGAAATTATCACAGATCTATATAAAGAAGCAAATGTTCCTAGAGGGAAAAAATATTTTAGATATCCTCATGGGATTAAAGGAAATATTCAATTCGGTTCTAAAAAAATATTCTTTAGGAAATTTGAAAAGAAATTTGTGGCACTTGATAATCATCTTAAAACACTGGGCTATGAACCTTTAAAAATCAGAAATTATAAAAAAAGGATGCCAAGAGGATTTATGAATGACACTGATACATATTGGACAGGAAATATTGGAGAGTTCCTTATGATTACAAAAAATAAAAAATTTTATGAAATTGTAAATCGTATTGATTCTTTTTTTTCATATAAACAGGGTAATGAAATTTTACTTGTTCATGATAACAATGAAACACATGAATATTTCGAAAGAATAATTAATCAATTAATTTCAAAAAATTTTACATTTCTTGAAATTAAATAGAATATATATAGATAACATTTATCTCTATATAATAATTACTGACCTTTTTTATTACGATTCAAAATACATTTTCAGCTTTTCAGCAATGTTTCATAAAATATATACATTTCCTACCAACCATTAGACATTAATTGTATTATACTTTATAAATAAACTATGGTAAATATTAAAAATATACAAAATAAAATTAGTATAATTATAATTATTTTGTTTTCTTAGTAGCACAAATATTAAGCTCTTGTTTACTATAGTAAATAGAAGTGGAAAAGACTAAATAAACTATGACACAAAAGGAAATTAAAGATCGTTTACACAAATATATTATCAAAGAGACTATGTCCGATGCCAACCTGATAAAGGATGATACTTTGCTATTTGAACAGGGAATTTTTGATTCAATTGGCCTTCTTTTACTAATCGAATTTATAAAAGATGAATTTAGAGTAATGACCAGTGATGAGGAATTATTAATGGAAAACTTTGAATCAATAAACAAAATGGCTGGGTTTATTTCAAATAAAGTTAATTTCTAGATAATTCAGATTTAAGACCAAGCTTAGAATCACTTCAAGAATTGCATTTAAAAAGATCATTTTTAGAAAATGTGTGGAATAACTGGATATTTTAATTATAAGGAAGAAAACCTGATTTCTCAGGAAATCCTAAAAAAAATGTTGGCCAGACTGCATCATCGCGGACCTGATGAATACGGTATTTACTTAGATAATCAGATTGGATTTGGACATTCAAGATTAAGCATTATTGACTTAGAATCTGGACATCAACCGATGTCAACCATTGATGGGAGGTATACTATCATTTTTAATGGAGAGATATTTAATTATATCGAGTTGAAGAATGAGCTTAAACATAAAGGACAAATATTTAAAACGACGAGTGATACAGAAGTATTATTACACTTATTCCAGCATTATGGTTATTCCTGTTTGGAAAAATTAAATGGCCAATTTTCATTTGCTATATGGGATAATAGAAAAAGAGAAATATTTCTAGCTCGTGATCGTGTTGGCATAAGACCTCTATTTTACACTAACATATCAAACAAGTTCATCTTTGGATCTGAAATAAAAGCAATCGCTGAACACCCGGATGTAAATCTACAATTCTCGTCAAATTCTTTATCTGAAATTTTTACATTTTGGTCAGCTCTGACTCCCAATACCGCATTTGAAAATATATATGAACTTCCTCCTGGACATTTTATGAAAGTCAATAAAGACGGGATGCTGATCAAACAATACTGGGAGCTTAAATTTCCTGAGGATGGAAATCATCGCAGAATTAGTTTCCAAAATGCAATGGAAGAGTTTGAATTATTACTTTCTGATGCTGTAAAGATCAGACTTCGAGCAGATGTTCCTGTTGGAGCATACCTAAGTGGAGGAATTGATTCAAGCGCAACAACGGCAATTATTAAAAACATTTTTCCGGATAGTTTAAAAACATTTTCAATCGGATTTTCTGATAACGAATTTGATGAATCAGATTATCAAAAAATTGCAGTAGATTATTTAAATACGGATCATAGAAAGATAGAATGCAACACTAAAGATATTTCTGAAGTGTTTCCTGACATAATATGGCATTCTGAAATTCCACTTCTAAGAACTGCGCCTGCTCCGATGTACTTATTGTCTAAACATGTTAGAAACAATAATTTCAAAGTTGTCATTACAGGTGAGGGAGCCGATGAGATCTTAGCTGGATACAATATTTTCAAGGAGATGTATATAAGAAGATTTTGGTCTAAGTTTCCAAGATCAAAATATAGACCGCTATTACTACAGAAATTATACCCATACTTATCTCATTTACAAAACATAAATACGAATATATTAAAACTCTTTTTTGGGTATAAACTATCTGAAACTTCTTCACCGGTGTACTCACATCTTCTTAGATGGAATAATACAGCCCGAATTAAAAACTACTTCTCAGACACTTTAAAAGATTCTATTCGAGACCATAATCCAATAAATGGTTTAATTTCCAGGTTACCTAATAATTTTGATCATTATAATTCTTTATCTAAAGCCCAATGGTTAGAGACAAACATTTTTATGTCTGGTTATCTATTATCATCACAAGGAGATAGAATGGCAATGGCAAACTCCGTGGAAGGAAGATATCCATTTCTCGATTATAGAATTATCGAATTCTGTAATGATATAAATCCAGATTATAAGTTAGATGGTTTATATGAAAAAAAACTATTAAGAAAAATGATGGACAACAAACTTCCAGATAAAATAATAAATAGGGCTAAACAAGCTTACCGAGCCCCTTCTACAAGTAGTTTTCTAACGAATATTCCTGAATATCTTCATCATACGCTCTCAAAGGAGAAGTTTGATAAAGTTAATGTATTTAATTCAAGTTCAGCATTTAACTTAGTGAAAAAAATTAAATCAAAAAATCAGATATCAGAAGTCGACAATATGGCCCTAACTGGTATTATTTCAACTCATATACTTCACGATCAGTTTATTGATCATAAAAACGAAATTCCTCACAAAATAAATTCAAGAAATTGTTTGATAATTAATAATCAATCGAATACTGCATAATTAGACTTTCAAAAACAAATAAATATGACATATTCAAAAAAACCCTTTAGTAAAGATATATTACACATTGATGATATTGATTTAGTATGTAATAAGATAATCGATACCCTTAAGAATAATGTTCAACAAAAATTAACAAGAAGAGGTGCCATAGTTGGAATTAGTGGAGGTATTGATTCCTCAGTAACTTTAGGATTGGCTGCAAAAGCATTTGGCTCAGAGAAAGTAATTGGTGTCATGATGCCCGAAAAAGATTCTAATCCTGAAAGTCTAAATCTTGCTATTGAACTTGCAGAAAAATTTAGCGTAAACACAATTAAAGAAGAAATAACAGATACTCTCGCTGGATTTGGTTGTTATAAAAGAAGAGATGAGGCCGTTAAACGGGTATTCAATGAATATGATCCCTCCGTTCATAAGTTTAAAATCGGTATCAAGCAAGATAGCCGCCACACAAATATGCCACCAGTTTTTTCTGTAACAATAGTGAATCCGGATGGATCAGAAAAAAGCCAATTATTGCCATTAAAAGAGTATTTACAAATTGTTGCTGCCTCAAATTTTAAGCAAAGAAGCCGAATGAGCATGTTGTATTATCATGCTGAGAGAATGCATTATGCAGTTATTGGTACGCCTAACAAGCATGAAGTTGAACAAGGATTTTTTGTAAAATATGGTGATGGGGGCGCGGATGTTATGCCAATAGCTCCCTTTTACAAAACGCAAGTTTATCAACTTGCAGAATATCTTGAAATACCTGATGGAATATTAAATCGCACTCCGACAACTGATACATATACGGCAGAGCAAACTCAAGAAGAATTCTTTTTTCAACTACCTTTTGAGCTTATGGATCTTATATGGTTTGGATGGGAAAATAACTATAATCCTGGAGAGGTTGCTGAAATCTTAGACTTCACAGAGGAAGAAATAGTAAATGTCTATCATAATTTTGAACGAAAGAAGAAAACAACAGAGTATTTAAGAAGGTCTCCAATTTTTGATACTTATCGTATATGAACGTATTCGATTATCTTTTTCAGGAAGTAAGGGAATCTAATAAAGTTTTTATCTTAAGTTCCCCTGAGCAATCAAAGTATAATTATATATACCAGAATTCCTTAAAATTATCCAATTGGTTAAATGAAAATGTTGGGGAAAATGAGAAAATTCTATTAATTAGTCCTAACTCTATTTTTTTTATAATAGCTTATCTAGGAATTATGAAATCGGGAAATGTTTGCGTTCCTGTTAATCCTTCTATCGAAACTTCAAATCTTGAATATATACTAAATGTAACAAAAGCATCATCTGTATTTCTATCTTCCAAATTAAAAACAGAATATACAAATCGAAATATTAAGATATTCAATGAGAATGACCTTGAAATCATATTTAATAGAGAATCAATTATAATTGAGAATCAAAAAATTGATTTTGATTCTGAAAGAATGGCTCAGATATTATTCACATCAGGCTCTACTGGTCATCCGAAAGGAGTAATGCTTAGTCATAAAAACCTAATGACAAATACTGACTCAATAATCAAATATCTAAATTTGAAATCAGATGACATTATGGAAGTTGTCCTCCCCTTCTATTATTGTTATGGATTATCCTTATTACATACTCATTTAAGAGTTGGCGGATCAATTGTATTGAATAATACTTTTATATTTCTTGGGTCTGTACTAACTGATCTGGAAAAATATAAATGTACAGGCTTTGCTGGAGTACCAAGTCATTTCCAAATTCTTTTGCGAAAGTCTAAATCTTTTAAGTCATCAACATTCCCACAATTAAAATATGTTACACAAGCTGGAGGAAAATTACATAATGTATTTATAAAAGAATTTACTGATTCTTTTCCTGATAAAAAATTCTTTGTAATGTATGGACAAACTGAGGCAACAGCCCGTTTATCATACTTACCACCTGATCTTATTATTAAAAAAATTGGATCAATTGGAAAGGGCATTCCTAATGTGAATTTGAAAATTGTTAATAACAACCTTAAACATGTAAAAGTTGGGGAAATTGGAGAGCTAGTCGCAAAAGGTGACAATATTATGATGGGGTATCTAAATGATCCTGAAGGAAACAAAAAAGCTTTGCGCGATGGATGGTTACACACCGGGGATATGGCAAAAATGGATAAAGAGGGTTTTTTGTATTTATATGCTCGTAAAAAGGAAATCATAAAGGTAGGTGGGAAAAGAGTAAGTCCGAAAGAAATAGAAGAGATCATTGTTTCAATTCAGAAAGTTATAAGCTGTAAGATTAAAAGTATATACGATGATATTTTAGGCGAAGCAATCCAAGCAATTATAGTTCTAAAAGATGGGACGAATGAGGATGAGGCTAAAAAGATTATTTTAAAGAATTGTAGAGATAATTTAGCATTGTATAAGATCCCAAGTATAATTAAATTTGAGAAAACAATTGCTGATCCTCTTAAATTGAGTAAATAACAAAACCTGCCTGGATCAAATTCATAATACAATTCATTTTATCTATTATATAAATGTTGATGGCTGAGGGGGCAGGATTCGTAAAAGTTGGAGCGGATCTGGCGGGGATCGTTGATGATGTCATAGAATTGATCATAATAAGCCAGGGTGCCTTTCAATTGCTTTTCATCAAGTAATTTGCAATCGCGATAAATACCATATATCTCTTCTTTTTTCTCATTAAATATTTCCAGTATCTCTTCATACTCTCCCGGCCTTCTGCAGTATCCCCTGAATAACCTTTGCCTGACTGAAGTAATGCCAAGCCGCTCATCAGGTGTTGCATAATTTGCATTTACAACCCCTGTAATATCAAAATCATATGGAACTGGTATCGGCATCTTCCCTTCAACAACCAATATCTTAACATTGTGCTGGTTCCCTACCCACCAATCTGTATTTCCAACCATAAATTGAAAACAAGTAAAAATATCGATCGACTTGCGATCACACCGGTCATGATTGTTTAACTCCATTTTAGCAATTTCGCCACCATTACGCTCTGCAAGTTCTTTTTCATTTTCAATGATGAATCCATACCGGGTTACCGGCTTATATTTTTCACTTGTATCAATGTATGTAACCTGGACTAACCGTACTTTGAAACTGTATGGCGTCAACTGCTGGTATACTCGGTAAACCAGATATTCCTGAATATTATACTGCTCATTTGCATCGGAATTTTTACAGTAGGCAACCAACTTAAGTTTGTCTTGTCCATCAAAAATGGTATTCTCTACTTCTTTCTTCTTAAAATTCAACAATAAAGGAGGAAATGAGCACCAGGAGTTAATCCTTCTGGTAATACCCCTGGGTTTTATTTTTATTTGGAATACTTCCTCCCCTCCTTTTGAATTATTATAAATTAACTCCGCTGCCTGGTAAGCAGGATCTTCACTCTTTTTCCCTTTTATTAAGCTTTTAAAATCAGACTTTATTGTGATCATTAGAGGTTCCTCTGAAATAAACAATGGAGCCACGTTGAGGTTTTCATTGGATTGAGCCTCTTGAGCGAACAAATTAACTGTCGCTAAAAGGGCTAAAAAGATAAATATGATTATTCGAAGGATCGAATGAGATGTTATTTCTTGATATATCCTATTCATAAAATGTAAGGTTGTATTATCATGTTTGGTTATAGTCTATCAATTTTAATATTTAGGGAGCAATGATCAAAGAAATATATTTAATAATATTCTGCGATGATTTTTCACATAGAAAATCCAATACAGTTTAGTCGATTAAATTTATGGAACTATGAGTAAACGCAGAGTTTTTATAAGGAACAGAAACTCCAGATTACGGGAAGCATATGCTAAAGGTACGTTTGTTACTTGTCGCAAACTTGAGATTGCACAAAGTTTATTTTACCCTAGGATGCATGTTTTTAATCAGAAGGGTATTGAAATCATAAAAGGGCAGTATTATCGAGTTGATCCGGAAGTCAAATATTTTCTTGAAGAAAACAAGAAATCAAAAAAGATCATAGGCAAACAAGCTTTGAAGCTTGAAGTCAAAAACGAACTTTTAAAGCTGTCTGCCGACAGGCTATAAAAACAGAACAGCTCAAAAGGCAAGTAAAATGCTAATCATCAGGTACAAAGACATTACTCCATTATGGCGGTTATGTTCCTTGAAGTGTAGGCCTGATAACATGTGATACTTTAGTCCAACACATTGGCAGCAATGATTTAAACCGAATAGGTATATTTTTAATTACTCTGGTAACAGAGTGAATAATAATGAGATAATATCCACGGATTAAGGAGTTCCTGTGTCCGAAGTATTTTTGCTAAGGGTTGAGAAGATTAACTGCCAATTTCGGCTTGAAAGATTTTGATTTATAAAAGCAGTTTAACGTTTGATGAAAGAGGCTCGTTAATTGAATAACCATACAAAAATAAGAACCAATGGCAGAAGAAGTTTTGTAAAAATACGGTAGATAGGGGCTGATTATCCCATGCAACATCTGGTGATGGATATCAAGTATGTATTCATCCAAGAAGAGCGTAGAAACGTTTATTTTATTTGCTATCCGGTATGGATATTTTCACCCGAAGGGTATTGAAACATTTATTGAAAGGGAGTATTCGTCAGCATGATGTTGTCTTATTACTTGATGATATATAATTATAGGGAATCATTTAAAAGGGATTACAATTCGTAATCATAAGAGGAGCCATTTTATGTCTAACAGCGCTAGTAAATATCTTGACTAAAGGGAATAAACCAGGAGTTTGCACTCATGGCTACTCCAGAAGAAAATGCATTCATTGAATTGTGGCACTCAACACCGGAAAGAGAGGGCATCCGAAGATACCGGTTCGATACTGTTCATTATGCAAAATGTGAAATCTTGGATTATTTCCAATTTTACAATGCCAGAAGAAAACATAGATTTCTTGGGAAGAAATCCCCATATCAGTTTATGGATAATTAGGAAAAACTAAAACATAAAATGGAAAACGACTTTTACATTATTATAATTGAAAATTGTATCTATCCATTTTATTAGGATTTAATACTGAGAGACGTTATGGATAGTCATTGGCAGAATCATTTTAAATACTAAAATTATAAGACAAGATGATCATTTTGGGGAAATCCAATTTTATACTGGCACTTTATCCACAAACAAATTGAGTAATTAGATACTGTTGATTAAATATTCTTGTTATAACAAAATAAGACAATGTATAATTCAATAATATTAATCACCCATCAGTGAATTATTCTTTGTCTTATAGTAAGTTACTAATTGATATATTGGAAAAATCGACTTAAGAACAAACGGATATGTTCATTAAACTATAAGTAAAAAATTATAACAACTATATCCTCAATCAAAAATGATCGTCTTCTGCCCATGAACCAGAATGCGATGCTCAGAATGATTCAGTATCGCCTGTGCCAATACCCGCCTCTCAAGGTCCCTACCCTTTCGGATCAAGTCTTTGATGGAATCTTTATGTGAAATCCGGATAATCCCCTGCTCTATTATCGGCCCTTCGTCAAGATCGGCGGTTACATAATGACTGGTTGCTCCTATTATTTTCACACCACGTTCATATGCCTGGTTATAAGGCTTGCTGCCAACAAAGGCTGGTAAGAAGGAATGATGAATGTTTATAATCCTGTTTGGGTACTCCCTTACAAATTCAGGGGATAATATCTGCATATATCTTGCAAGTATTATGCTATCAATCTGTTGCTTTTTCAATAACTCCAGCTCTCTCGCTTCCTGTTCAGATTTATTATCCTTTGCTATAGGAAACAAATGAAATGGGATTCCATATTGCGCAGCCAATGGTTCCAGATCAGGATGGTTTGATATGATCAAGGGAATCTCAATCCCAAATTCTCCCATTTTTTGTCGCCATAATATATCCTGAATGCAATGGTCATATTTAGAAACAAATATGGCAGTCCGAAGCTTTTCTTCTGCGATCTTTATCTTCCATGAGGCTTTAAACTCCTTAGCCAGGGGAGTAATGGCTTCTTCAATCTCCTCTACTCCTATTGAAAAGTTCTTGGTACTCCAGGCCACACGGATAAAAAACATATTCTCAATAGGATCGACATGCTCATCCAGGTCCAATATATTCCCTCCCCTTTCAAAAATAAAGTTAGAGATTCTGGATACTAAACCTGTCCTGTCTTTACAGGATAATAATAATATAGCAGTTGGATTGTTTTCAGACAAATCTTTCAAGTTTTAAACGAGTACAAATTAAATACAAAATATCCCGCAAATTTTAAAAAATTTTATATTTATCTTTAATGATATTTCAATTAATAGAATAAAAATGATCAAATCATTATTTTTTAGCCTATCACTTATCGCTTTCACATTAATCCAATTGTCAGGAAATGGCCAAATAAAAACCTGGACGCATTTCAGGGGCAATAATCTTGATGGAATTTCAAGCTCTGAATACGCTCCGGTCAAATGGACCAGCGACTCAAATCTGGTATGGAAAACCGTGATTCACGATAAAGGCTGGTCATCGCCAGTAGTATACGGTGATCAAATATGGATGACCACTGCCAAGCCCGAGGGTGAGGAAATGTATGCTGTGTGTGTAAATAATCAAACAGGTGAAATTATACATGACATCTTACTATTTAAACCCGACTCAATCTATAGAAAACATGGGCTGAATTCATTTGCAACACCAACTCCTGCCATCGAAAAAGGTTATGTTTATACTCATTTTGGACGATATGGCACAGCTTGCATAAATACGAAAAAAGGAAACATCATTTGGCAGAGAACGGATATCGAATTCCTGGATATTCAGGGTCCTGGTTCCTCCTTGATTTTATATAAGAACCTATTGATCCTTCACTGTGAAGGGATCCATAAACAATATATTTTGGCTCTTGATAAATCTACGGGTAAAACAGTATGGCAAATTGAAAGGCCGAAAGAAATATACGACAAACTTGAACCGATTGGGAAAAAGGCATATATAACTCCTATTGTCATAAATGTAAACGGACAGGACCAGCTTATATCAAATGGCTCTGCTGCTTGTATTGCCTATGATCCAAATACTGGTAAGGAGATTTGGAGGGTAGTCGGTGGAATTGATTCAACCATTTCCATGCCCTTCTCTGAAGATGGTCTTGTTTTCTTCTACACAGGATTTAAAGTTGATGATGATGATAAATATGCTGAACTATTGGCTGTAAATCCAAATGGTAAAGGGGATATTGGACAAACAAACGTCATATGGAGAATGCGCACACCAATCCTGCAGCTTCTTACACCCTTAATAAAGGATGGCTTGATATATACTATAGACACCAAAAGCATTATGATGTGCATCGGAGCAAAAACCGGAGAAATTGTGTGGTCAAAAAGAGTCAGAGGAAAGTATAATTCATCCCCGGTTTATTCAGCCGGGAAAATATACTTTTCTTCAACACAAGGAAATGTAATGGTTATCAATGAAGGCAGAGAACTCAAAATTGTTGCAAAAAACAAGCTGGAAGGAGAAATATGGACCACTCCTGTCATCCTGAATGGAAATATTCTATTACGAACTAGCAAATATTTGTATAAAATCGGATCTTAGCTGATATCTAAACAAAGAAAATACATCGCTGAAAAAATTAAAATTAATATGAAAACTACTCAAAATCGTCGATCATTTGTTAAACTGGCAACTCTCTCTACAGCTGCTACGATAATGCCATTTGCAGGAATAAAAGCAAGCTCTCCGAACGGCTCAAGAAAATTCAGGATGAGTTTAAATCCAGGAGCGATTGGTGTTAGCCTTAATCAAAAAGAACTTCTTGATGCGGCTGCTAAACATGGATTCGAAGCAATAATACCATATTCTGGCACCCTTGCAGAATGGAGTGACGATGAGATAAAAGCCTTTCTTGATGATATGAAGTCAAAAAATATTACCTGGGGCGCCGCCGGATTACCTTATAATTTCAGAGTTGAAAAGGAAGCCCAAGCTAAAGGCATCAGCGAATTGCCAAAACATGCCAAAGCCCTTCAAAAGGCCGGTGTAACCCGTATGTCAACATGGATCATGCCTACCCACGATTCACTCACTTACCTGCAGAATATGGAGCTCCAGGCAAGTCGACTTAAGGAAGCCGTAAAAATATTGGGAGACCATGGAATTAATTTTGGATTAGAATACGTAGGCCCTAAAACCCTTATGGCTGCTCAAAAATTTTCTTTCGTTCATACAATGGCCGAATGCCAGGAATTGATAGATGGTATAGGTGAACCGAATGTTGGATATCAGCTTGATACCTTCCACTGGTTTTGTGCCGGTG
This sequence comes from uncultured Cytophagales bacterium, assembly GCA_963820995.1. GTDB lineage: Bacteria > Bacteroidota > Bacteroidia > Cytophagales > Cyclobacteriaceae > JAGTVG01. Next base: position 136,108 of record CAWGCL010000006.1, read on the forward strand.
AATCAAAACAGGATTTATTAAATCTGAAAAAGGAACAAATTATAACAGTTGACCTGAATGATGCCCGAAAAGGATTTACAGCCGATGAACAAATTGATGGTAAACGAGAATTACCGATGGCAACAGGAGTTGTTGATATAAAATCTTTTATGGAAGCATTGGTTGAAATAGGTTATGACGGACCGGTAAGAGCGGAACCATTTAATCAGGTACTACGTGATATGGATGATGAGGCTGCTCTTAATGCAACCTATGGGGCAATGAGCAAGGCTTTTGCATTAGTTAATTAAAAGCAGCTTTAAAATTATAAACGACGCTGTCTTAGATCTATTTTAAAATCTGCCTGAAAGGAATTTTAATTAGAAAATGTCGGGATCCCTGTATGTAGCGAAAATACAGAACAACGTTTTATATTTCAGATCTCAATTGAATTCAATCTTTTATTAGATCAATTTTTTTCTAATTCAACAATTCTTCTGAATGTAATCGATGATCTTAGCAATAAATAAAATAAGGAATGAAGTGTAAAAAATAATTACGATCGGCCATCACTGATTTACCGGTATTTAAACCTTTATACAATCACATACAATTCAATTTAAACTCATTTAGATCTATTATTTCTCCATCTATTACCCAAGAAGATATTTCGACGTCCATGTCATATGGTATATGGCGTGAGATAGCAAATGTTAATTTTTTCAATTTCAGGAGATGTCAAAAAATTTGCAATAAAAGGGATAAGTTGAGAACGCTTACCACAGAACAGTAGGGAGCTTATTAATGTTTAAATTTAACCCATCGGGAACGATAATAGAATATAATCACCACCAATAATTTCCTTTCATATAATTTTTATTACCTTTTGTAACTATTATTCAATATATGTTGTCTTATATAATAAACTTTTTAATATGCTGAAAAACTATCTGCTCATCGCCTTCCGTAATATTTTTAAAAGGAAGCTTTTTTCTATCATCAACATAATCGGTTTATCATTAAGTATGTCGACCGGGCTTCTTTTAATATTGATGTTATTTGATTTACTTCAATACGATCAATTTCATGATAAAGAAGATCGAATCTACAGAGTAATTACCAGGCCCTATAACTCCGGTCAACTTGTAGCTACATCAGCCATGCCTTTAAAGAATACTTTATTGGAAGAATATGAGGGTATTGACAAGGTTGTCAGGTTCAAAGGTATGCTGGGAGGAGATATCACATATCAAGATCATACAATCCCCTTAGCCGGATTTTACACAGATGAAGATCTTTTCAATGTTTTTGGTTTTACGTTAAAAAACGGAGATCCCAAAACTGCCCTTAGAGATCCTTTTTCAATGGTCTTAACTGAAGAAGCAGCCAAAAAACTGTTTAAAGAAGAAGATCCAATGGGCAAAGTGATTTCCTTCAATGACAGGGGCATCAATATGCTGGGCTTCGATTTTGATATAAAAGATGTTTATCTGGGCGATTTTACAGTTACAGGGATAGTCAAAGATAATGGCAGGAAATCACATATCAATTTTGAGATCCTCGTATCCATGTCAACGTTGGAGTCATTGATAAACTCTGGTATTGAAGATTATGATCTGAATAATTGGAAAAATATCTGGGATACACATGTATACTTCTTAAGCAGTGAAGGAAAAACGGAAGCAGAACTGAAAGGAATTCTGGATAATATTTCCCAGGTTAATTATGAAGCATATGAAGACTATCAGGCGAGCTTCGAGTTACAACCCCTATCGGAAATTAGTCCCGGTAAGTTGCTGAGTAATCCGATGAGCATAAGAATGCCTATAGAAGGATTCTACTTTTTATCTATCCTGGCTTTAATAATTATTTTCTCAGCTTGCTTTAATTATACAAATCTGACAATTGCCCGTTCCCTCTCAAGAATGAAGGAAATTGCCCTCAGGAAAATCAATGGTGCATACAGGATTCAGATATTTGTCCAATTTACGATTGAGGCTATTGTCATTTCATTTATCGCCCTCGTAATTTCCATTTTGTTGCTTCAATTAATTAAACCGGGATTTTCCGGTCTGTGGATAAATAAATACATGGCCATTGGCCTTGAGGATAATTTTTTGGCATATATCTTTTTTGTCGTTTTCAGTATTCTGATTGGTATTCTTTCAGGAGTAATCCCAGCCTGGCTTTTATCTGCATTTAAACCGCTTAGCATGCTGGGAAATAAAATTACCGGAACAGTAAATAAAAAGGGTGTTTTCATATTTAAAAAGCCTTTGCTTGGCAAAGCTTTAACAGTTACCCAATTGGTGCTTTCCTTATTTTTCATTATCACTTCTACCTTGCTTTATCTACAATTAAAACATTTTGCCCATGCTGAATACGGATTCGGAAAAGAAAATATTATTAATGTTAACCTAAGAGGAAACGATTTCCAGCAACTTGTTAATGAATTCTCTTCCTGGTCTGACATAAAACAGATATCTGCAAGTTCTATAATGCCAGCAACTATGGTCAAGGAAGGAGATAAGATCTATAAACTTGATGAAACGCAAGATTCCCTTTATTTAGACCACATTTCAATAGATCATAATTTTATTAAAAATCTGGACTTTGAAATTATAACCGGTAGTGACTTTAATCAGAACCTGATAGATGAAAACAAGCGATTCATTATTGTTAATGAAGCTGCTGCTGAAAATTTTGGATATGATAACATAAATGATATCGTTGGAGAAAAATTCAGTACTGTAAACATATATAACTCAGAGGAAAACGAGGATGAAATTGTAGAAGTAATTGGTATAGTCAAAGATTTTTATTTCGATATATTCCAGGACCAGATCGGGCCATTTATGTTTACATACAATCCTGAGGAATACCGCTATTTAAATATTAAAGTATCAGGTCAGAATCTTAATGAAACAGTAGATTTCCTTGAAAGTAAATGGAAGGAAATTGATAAGATCCATACTTTTCAATACCAGTTCTATGATGAACAATTGGCAGATTCCCAGGGCATATTCAGTGATGTTCTTTCAATCGTTGGTTTTGTATCGATAATCGCTATTGTTATTGCGGGTATGGGGCTTTTAGGAATGGCCACTTACAGTGCTGAAACTAAAATTAAAGAGATCGGGATACGAAAAGTGCTTGGCGCTTCAGTCCGGGGTATTCTTGTTCAGATCTCAAGAGGATATATTTATATGTTATTGATTGCAATTGTAATAGCTACCCCAATCGCGTATTTCCTGAACAATACATGGCTTCAGTTCTTTGCTATAAGGGTTAATTTTAGCATATGGATCCTGTTATTTGGAGTGCTTTTATTGCTTATACTCGGTCTCCTCGCCATAGGTTCTCAAACGATAAAGGCCGCTATGACAAATCCGGCAAACACCCTTAGGGATGAATAATCTTCATATTGGTTTTAATTTCATCATGGTACATTAATCTAAAAGAGGTTGCTTTTATCTCATCAAATTTATAATTTATTGTCTGAACAATTTTTTATAAAATGATAGGCAATAAAAACAAAATTAAAGCACTCACATTCATTATAGCATTATTCTTCCTGGCTTCCGGTTATATTCTGCTTCAGGATGACTGGGAGGTACCTGACAAATATAAAAATATGGAGAATCCTTATGCCCAGATCGAGGACGAAGATGACATTGGGAAAGATTTATACTCGGTGCACTGCAGATCATGCCATGGTAAAACAGGTTTAGGAGATGGCTCAAAAGCTTTCGAATTGAGTTCAGATGTGAAAGATTTTACAGCTAAAACTTTTAAATCACAGCCTGATGGGGCCATATATTTTAAAATAATCATGGGCAGAGATGAAATGCCCAGTTTTGATAAAAAGATTAAAGAAGAAGAAGACCGCTGGATGCTTGTTAACTATATTAAGAGCCTTTAATGAGCCCTATTTTATAGTGTAACCTGGGAATTATTAAAAGCGGAACTTTGTTTTTAATAACTCGGAATACAAAGATTTCTATGATACGCATTACTTCTGGGGCGGAGATGAGAACCTTGCTATGATGGCGCAGAGCCCTTCAATTCAGGTATCTGGAACTCATGACTTCAAAAAGATGTGGCCTGAAGCAGACACGATTATTACAATTTACTATATTTAGAATATAATGAACAATACAATGAGATCAGGAAGACGAAAATTCATAAAATCATCAAGTTTGTTAGTTGGTGGAATAGGCTTAGTAGGAACCGTGGGATGTACAGGGCAAAGTTCGACGGTGAAAAACAAAATACCTAAATGGAAAGGATTTAACCTATTAGACTTTTTCTCTCCAAACCCAAACAATGCAAGATCTGGAACAAAGGAAGAATATTTTAAGTGGATGTCAGATTGGGGATTTGATTTCGTAAGGATCCCGATGGCCTATCCATCCTATATAAAATTTGACCGAAGCAGAGATATTACTCCAGATGAGGTATATCAAATAGACGAAGAAGTCGACAGACAGGATTGAGTAACTTGTAGCAAAAGCTCATAAATATAATATGCATGTAAGTTTAAATCTGCATAGAGCTCCCGGATTTTGCGTAAATGCAGGTTTTAATGAACCTTATAATCTTTGGCTTGACCAGGAAGCTCAAGATGCTTTTTATTATCACTGGTCGATGTGGGCAGAAAAATACAAAAACTAGTCTCCGGAAAAGATAAGCTTTGATCTTGCCAACGAACCATGCATGCGGGAAGACATGAATGATCAGCATTCAAAAAGAAGTGCAGTTCCTGGTGATGTTTATAGAAAAATAGCAAAGAAAGCAATGGAAACGATAAAAGAATCCAATCCAAGCCATCTTGTTATTGCTGATGGTAATAATACTGGAAGTTCCGTTATCCCTGAAATTACAGATCTTGACATAGCACAGAGTTGTCGTGGTTATAATCCAGGGATAATATCACACTATAAAGCGCCCTGGGCGTTTAAAGATATTGACAACTTGCCTGAACCTAAATGGCCGGGACAAGTAGGTGACAGATACCTTAGCAGGGAAATGCTTGAAATGTTCTATGCACCTTGGATCGACCTAGTAAAAAATGGTGTGGGTGTCCACTGCGGAGAATGCGGATGTTATAATAAAACCCCTCATGATGTATTTCTTGCCTGGTTTGGCGATGTATTGGATATTTTAGGATCCAACGGAATAGGATTTGCATTGTGGAATTTTACAGGATCGTTCGGAATACTAAACTCAGGACGTGAAGATGTAGCATATGAAGATTGGCAGGGATATAAACTCGACCGGAAATTGCTTGACCTTATGATCAATAGTTAATATAAATTAATGATAGAAATATAATATAGACCACCCGGAGTCTATGTATAAAAAGCTTTAAGTTATATATTTTAAATAATTTATAATCAATATTTTATAATAAATAATATTTAAGCAGATGTGCTTTTATTTACAATAATCAATTTTTATATATAAACTTCTTGATTAGATTTGTTGATCAACCGTAACCTATCCTGGTATATTTTTCTAAATATTTGTGCAATTTAAACTTAATGCTATGAGAAAGAATTTATCAATCTTTTTTTCCTTTTTGTTGATCTTATTATTGATTTCATGTAATAATGAGAACGATATGACTACCAGTCATCTGAAAATCTCATTGATCGATCAAGCCGGAGATTATGAATCGGTGAATATTGACATAAAGGAAATCAAGGTACATTCAAGCACAATTAAGAATGAGGATGAGGAGGAAGCAGATCAAAATGAAGATGGCGAAGAAAACAACGATGATTCAGGAGGCTGGGTAACCCTAGAGGGTAGTGACATAGGTGTAGTTAATATTCTTGATTATACTGATGGACACGAACTCACCATTTATGATTCAGAATTCCCTGCTGGATATATATCACAGATCAGACTGGTTCTTGGTGATAAAAATACTGTAGTTGTTGATGGTGACAGCCTGGATCTTAAAACCCCTAGCGGACAACAATCCGGGTTGAAATTAAAAGTAAATGAAAATCTCGAAGCCGGACTCTCCTATTATCTGAAACTTGATTTTGAGGCTGCAAGATCAATTGTACATACTGGGAATGACAAATACCTTTTAAAGCCGGTAATCCGAGTTTTCACTGAAAATAATGGGGGATCAATAAAAGGGGAAGTATTTCCAGAAGAAGAAAGTATCTCCATATACGTTATAAATGCAGGGGATACTTCCGGATCTACAATTGCTCCAGCGGGGTCCTCATCATTTTTAATTTCTGGAATCGAGCCTGGGACGAATTATTCAGTCACATTTGAACCGGAAGATAATTCTGGTCTTTCTTCAAAAATTGTGGAAGATGTAATTGTAGAAGATCAGAAAATTACAGATATGGGGCGGATTGATTTAGAGCTGGAATAGTACCTCTTAGAAATATTTCACCATATCGGTATTATAAAGTTTATATTAGAGACTCTTTAAAAAAATCCATAAAAGATATAAAATCGACCTGATTGGGTGTAACAGATCTAAACGTCTTTGATATATCAAAGAAACGGTCGGGAACAATTTACTGGAAAATATCCCCAATGCCAATATAAAAGAGGCTGTCTCAAGTTTATAAAGAGGTGGCTTTCACTTATAATATGGGCTATATTGATCAACATTCAAGTGAAATTATTAAAACAACCTCTAAATATAGAATTATTAAATCCAGGAGGGAATCAATATATGGTAACATAAAGTAAAAAGGCAGACCTATTTAAAGGATATGTTCGTTAAATTGGGTCATTCTATTTTAGATAAAGTTTAATTCTATCTACAGATATAATCACCAATTTCTGTAAAGGTATATTCCTGTTCCATACAGGTATTAACCATTTTTCTATTGCTCTCATTAAAGCAATGATATACCAGTTTCAGAGATGCATTTTCTGAAGCAAATGCGCCCGTGGTTTAGTCACTTTCCGAATTTGGCGATGATGACCCTCGTTTATATTGGTTGTGTAAATTATCCGACGTATCTCCCTTGGATACTTAAAATAATTGAATAATTCTGGTCAGTTATTTTTCCAGAACGTCAGATTTAGCGGATATTTTATAGCCCATTCTTCATCCAGCTAATGTAATTGACCTTCGGCTTGTTCTTTGATTATAGCCTTGTATGCTTTATTCAAGTCGTTTCAACATACATGCTTTCAGTTTTTTCTTTCATGACGATCTTTATTTACATCACAATTTCGGGAAGTGACATGTCATTAAAAAAGACTGCCCCTTTAGAGACAGCCTTTGTATAGCTGATAACCTAATATATATTAATTATTCATATGTCTGTGCCGCCACATCCAATGCCATCTCTTCATCCTGCAGTTCATTTCAAATTCCTCAGGTTCTTCATCACCTATCTTCTTGGTCGCAATGTTGTCACATTCTCCCTGGCCGAAATCAATAATGATTACCGTAGTTTCATTTATGACTTTCTCAATAGTACCGCTTGTAATCCAGAAACAATCTAATGATCTTATCAATGGGGAGGTAATGTTCATCGTATAGGTATCACCTTCCAATGTCTTCCCAGAAGCATTACCCGTGATTTCGAATACATCATCACTTCGGTCATCCGTATCTCCACCTTCTATCCTTGTCCTGATTCTTTCTGAATCCCTGGTAATTTCACCACCATCTTCCGTTGTAATTTTTCCTCCTACGAGTACACAAGACCAGGAAGCATTCCCCAAATTGGTAAATGTGAATTCACCTTCAATATGGTTTCCATTTACATAAAATTTTTCAAATGTAACCTGACGCTTTGAATCCTTTTGACTCATTTTACCATATATTGTTATAATGATCTTTCCGCTCTTAACAACGTCATGCATCCAGGAATTACAACCTTCTCCATAATCAATGGTAATCACAATAGGAAAGTCTGCATCATCAGGTTTATCCCTGGTTACTGTTACACAATCACTATATCCAAAACGCCTAAACCAACGGTGCTTATCCCCTTCCGTTTCCTCGGCTAAACGGGCGCTTGTACTAACATCTGAAAAACTTACTTCATCAACATCAGAAGCTAGTTGTTCAAATACATTTTCGGCAAATGTGGTTTCATCAAGAACATCCTGAGATGTTTCGTCTACCATTTCATCTTTGTTACATCCTGTCAGACCAATAAATAATATTGCAATAGCCAGAATTCCAATTTTCGTCTTCATGATCTTAATTATTTTCTAGTTACAAATTTATTATCTTCCCTTTGACATTAATTATTATTAAAGGTTTAATTATTTGCAAATATTTTTTAAGTAGTATTAGCCAGAGTAGAGAATAAATACTATAATGATATCTAAAAAGGAAGTTTTCTAGATCAAAAAATATACAAATTAATAATAGAACTATATTAATAAAAAATTATTGATTCAAACACTTAAACTTTCTTGACTACCAAACAAACGATTCATTTTATTAGTTAATCGGAAAATTCTTTTCATAGGAAACATTAAAAAATTAAAAAGCCAAATACCTGGGATATATTGTTGTATTTTAAAAATAAAAATTGAATAGTTCCTTAAAAATATTCTTTCTTTTTGGACTAATTTAAACCAAAAATTCATTTTTCTATTAGAATTAACTCTCTTCACAGGTACCCATCCTTTTGAGATTGAAAGTCTGTATTTCAATCCTTTCCTTTTATGACGAATCCCTGCTGATTGTGACTGAACAAGTTCATGGGAATCAACTATACTTGTTTCTAATTTCAATTCACGTGTACCTTTATTAATTAATTCATCTAGCTTTTCGTTTCTTGTAATAAACAAACTAATACCATCAGAAAAATTTAAGTATTTTGGCAACCAAGCATCCATGCAGACAAAGTCAGAAGTTTCAGCAAACACATCGTCACAATAATCACAGAATTTTGGTTTAAATGCTCCCATTCCCCAATTAATACCAATATTTCGATTATTAATCCTGGAAATATCTCCCTTTTTATTTATCGCTTCAAAATAGTATTCATTAATTTTAAGTTTTGGAATCTTCCTTCGAAAATTAACTGACACGATATCTTTTTCATTCTGTCCACAATTCCGTATCAAAAAATCAACATAACTTTTTGTTTTTAAATGTCCGCAGACAACACCAAATTGATACTTTATTTTTCGATCAATCTCTTTGTCATTTTTTCTTAGCAATCTTAGTGATTTATTGAAACATGGAATCCCTACAAAAGCAAAACTTCCTTCTAGTTTTTTAATTTTATCTATTATATCCGAATATGAAATCGGGTAATATGCAGAACCTCCTGAATTTTCAACTTCATTTATCTCATTTGTAATTATATATTCGAATCTCGGATGGTGACTTTTAGTTTGAGAAACAGTAATTACATAATCAACTTCTTTAGTCTTTAATAAGGTTTTTAATAACCAAGTAATAATTCCTCCAGATGCTCCATGTTTTCTATCATTTTTTGAGTATCCAGAATAAGTCTTAAAGTAATACCCTAATAATTTACTATGGGAAAATTTAATATCCGAAAACACTTCCTTACCCAATAAATCTTCATTATCTGATAAATTGCTAAATGGGCATACTTTGCTGGCAATGTTCAAATTTGATTCATTTTCAAAATCAATAATTGGCCGGTATAAACCATTGCTATCAAGCTTTATTGTAGCCTTATCACTCAAAATGAAAATACAGGCACCACATCCACAACAATATTTATTCTCAATCACATTTCTTAAATCACTTTTCACTATTTTGAATTCAAATTCCAAGATTAATCATAATATTTATGTATTTATATGCAAAGTATACAACTCTGTTTATTACAACTCGAATACTCGAAGAAATAATTTCGCCTACAGAAAATACATGCAATAGATATATCAACAAAGTTATAATATAACTTATTCTTAAAAAATACAATCGTACGATAATGAACAGATCTTTTCGTTTGATGGTCAATTTTTGATCGGAAAAAATCAATGATTAAATTAATTAATTGATTATCTATTACTTACAATATTGGCACAGGAATTGGTATTCTTTTCTAAACACTTTTTTATGTTACGAAATTATTTTATAACCGCTTACCGGAACATGGTAAGGAACCGGCTTTTTACAGCTATAAATATTTTTGGAATTTCAATAAGCCTGGCCTGTTGCATCATTTTGTTTTTTTATGGAACGCGTGAGCTAAGTTATGACAAGCATCATGGAAAAGATATTTACCGCCTGGTTTCAAACATGAGCCTGAGCGATGGGGAGTCCATCAAAGTGGCAACCAATTCAGTGCCCATTGCTCCTGTGGTGATTGAGGAAATTCCTGAAATCGTATCCGGGACCAGGGCAACAACGAGTTCGTTATTCGGAGGAAGAAATGTAATTAGACTGGATGATCAGTCATGGACAGTTGAAGATGGATTTATTGCCGATACTTCTTTTTTTGATGTTTTAATGTTCAAAATAATACAGGGTAATATTGATAATCCAATATCACACCATAATGCCATTGCTCTTGAGAAAGATTGGGCGGTAAAACTTTTTGGAAATGGCGATCCTATAGGAAAAATGATTGAAATAAGTTCAGATTTTGGGGATATTGAATTTGAAGTGACTGCTGTTTTCGATAACAGTCATTTTGACTCTCACCTGAATCCAACATTTGTTGTTTCCATGGCCAATAACCAATGGAACAATTTCTTTAATAGAGATAGGACAAACTGGATTGGTCAAAATATGCTTTACACCTACCTTAAGGTTTTACCAGGATCTGATCTGGACATAATCGAAGAAAAGCTAAACGAAATCCTAATGAGAAACGGTGGTGAAAGCATGAAAGAGATGGGAGTCCATAAAGAGTTGTATTTACAACCAGTAATAGATATACACACCTCCTCAGAAGAATTTATGGCTAATGTGCCTAATATAACAGACATTAAATTTATACGAGTGCTGATTTTAATTGGAATTATAATACTTGTATTAGCTTGTGTAAATTATATCAATCTATCCACAGCCCAGAGTGGTAAAAGAGCGTTGGAGGTAGGTGTCAGAAAAGTAATGGGAGTCACCTCAAAGGGTCTCATCTTTCAGTTTCTGGGGGAATCATTTATAATAGTTCTAATATCACTTCTATTAAGCCTTGTTTTTGCCCAACTTGCCCTTCCCTATTTTAATCAACTCATTGATAACCCATTGTATTTCTCAGCAAAATATTATCCCATACTATTTTCCTACCTTGTAGGATTTTTAATAATTACCGGTCTTATTGCAGGATTCTACCCGGCATTTTATCTTTCTTCTTTCAAGCCTACTGAAGTAATTAAAGGCCGGGGCAAAGACCACCGGGGCGCATCTTTATTAAGGAAGGGCCTGGTAATCTTTCAATTTACTATTTCTATTTCAATGATCAGTGCCATAATTGTAATTTCAAAACAAGTAGAGTTTATAAAAAATAAAGATCTGGGATTTGATTCAAGCTCTAAACTGGTTATTCCTTTAAGTACACAAGAGGCTGCTAATCAGTATTCGGTATTGAAAAATGCTTTCAATTCTAATTCCATGATCAAGGAAGTTTCAGGGACTGATGGTGTTCCTGGATCACCCATTTTGAATGATCTTTTACTATATAGAAAGGGACAATCTATGGATGAGGCCATACATATATATAACAATACTATTGATCTGGAGTTCATTGATTTGATGGGAATGGAAATTCTTAATGGATCAAATTTTTTAGATTATAATAAGGATACGACCAGAGCTAAAATTCTGATTACCGAAACGGGTATAAATATGCTGGGAATATCGCTTGAAGATGCACCTGGGGCAATGGCATACTTTGATTTTGAAGGCAATTCCTTTGAATATGAGATTGTAGGTGTTGTTAATGATATCCACCAGTTCTCCTTACACCAAGCTATGGATCCGTTAATGTATACGATAGGGAATGGTAGCCGATATCAGTATATGATGCTAAATGCTGACCTGGAAAACTTTCAGGAACTGGTTCAATTTCTTGAAACGGAATGGAAAGAAGTTGTCAAAGAAACCCCATTCAGCTATTTTGTTCTCAATGATCACCTCATGAAACAATATGAGAGTGATTTTAATACATTTAATCTGATAAAATACTTTGCATTTATCTCTATAATTATAAGCGTTCTTGGTCTATATGCCATGTCAATGTTCCTGGCAGAAAGGAGATTTAAGGAAATTGGTGTTAGAAAGGCTTTTGGAGCTGAAATTAAAAACATAATAGTAATGGTATCAAATGACCTCTCCAAATTGATTGGGATTGCATACATTATATCTATCCCTCTTTCCATTTATGCAATGAACAAATGGCTGGACACTTTTGCATACAAAATAACACAGGGAGTTGATATTTATGTCATTTCAGGATTAATATCCTTATTAATCGCCTGGTTAACTATAAGTTATCAATCTTTCCGGGCTGCAAGAACTAATCCGGTCGATGTATTACGAGAGGAATGAAACATGATCCAGAAAATACATTTTCGTTAGTCCAAGTCCTTTGATTTCCATAGCTTCCCGCTCAATGAAGTGAAAATCGTTTTTGACAAGATTATAAGTAGTTTCAGAAATGTTAATTTTCATTGGCTCGGAGCTGCTTTCCATCCTGGATGTCGTATTAATTGTATCCCCGAATACGTCGTAAATGTATTTCCTGACACCTACAATTCCTCCCACTACTCTACCCGAATGAATTCCTATCCTGATCTTCCATTCTATATTTGAATTCGCGTTCCGGTTTTCCAGAAATTCACGAATGTCAATAGCTGCCCTGATCATATTCTGTGCATGGTCCTTTCTCTTATCCGGCATGCCACAAACTGCCAGATAGGCATCTCCAATAGTTTTAATCCTTTCACATTTATGCCTGGACATGATGTCGTCAAAGGCAGTAAAAATTTCATTTAATTCATGAATAAGTATATCCGGGGCTAGATTTGCTGACAATTTTGTAAAGCCGACAATATCTGAAAAATATACAGTAACATCATCAAAACTCTCTGGATTGGTCTTGCCATTTTCCTTCAGATCATTTACGACTTTCAAAGGAAGGGTATTTAACAGAAGTTCTTCCGTTTTTTCCTTTTCTTCCTCCAACTCCTGAGTCCGTTCCTTTACAAGCACCTCAAGCTTTTCTTTCTGACCTTCCAATATTCTTTTTTTCTCCCTTTCCTGTTCAATTGTCTTAGCAGACAGGAATTTAACCTGCTCAAGCTGTTTCTCCAAGTTTTGATTGGTTTTTGCAATGTCCCGGGCAAGATAAATTGACATAGATAAGGGGGTACTTAAGATAGCCAATACGATTAAAAACAAAAACAAGATCTGAAGTGGCCCCGTCCCGCTGATATTGATATTCCCTCCCATGAAGATACTTAGTAATAAAATACCTATAAAAAATACCAACAGCAGCAAAACTCCAGTCCCAAGTATCCAGGCTCCATCCATTTTCTTCACGATCGCCAGGATAAGGACCCTAATTATTTCAATTGGAATCAGAATAGCATAAAAAAATAAAAAGTAGTTTGCAAAACTTAAATTGAAAAAGTAAAAGATTGATACACACAATCCGAATACCCCGCTGATCCATAATAGAATCGGAAATTTTTTATAGAATATAGAATAAATAAATCCTTGTAAAGTAATGAAGAAAAATGGGATGCCCAAAGAAACAAAAAATGCTACTTTTATTTGGACATCAGGATTTAGGGATACCGCATTCTGCAATTTCCCGGCATACACCATTAAGGAGAAGATAAACAAGAAAATACTATAATATAGATTTGATATTTTCTTTCGATAAAATAAATAAAACAAGATATGGATGAAACCAAGTATCCCGAATATCATGATCAATCCAAAAAAGAAATTATTGCTGGTAATAAAATACTTCACCTGCTGAATTGCTACTTTAGGATCACTAAATGAAAGACTGAAACCTGCATTATGCTGGTAAAAGCGTTTGCTATAAGAACGGGCCTTTGCATGATGGTATCGAATCGCCAATACCTGATGCGTAAAATCTCCGAATTGAAACGTAATTGGTAAAAGTTTGGGATTATATCGCCTTTCTTTACTTGAGTCGTTTTCAATAGTTCCTATGGACTCAATCTTACTCCCATTTAAGAATATTTCAGATGCACCACGCTGGTCCATTAATATTCCAAACGATTTATAAAATAAAGAAGTATCAATTTCCAGATGAAGCCTGAACCAACCTTTACCATCAAATATATCCTTTCCGATTTCCTTTACATTTAATATAGTTGACAATGTATCCCATTCTGAATCATCGTAGTCTAAAGCAGACCACTCCAGGTTATCCCCTTTTTTATATAACCAGTTCGAATCCAGTTCAAGCACGCCATTAATGCTATCTATCTTAAGGAAATACCTTGAATTTACTCCAGATATGATGTTATTGCCTGCTACCATTTCAGGAACAATCACCATCCCAAAGAATATTATAAAAGCTATTTTCCTATAAGGATAATGCCTCATTTAGATATTTTATAAAAGCGAACCTGTGAAAAGTTAATTTTCTAAATGATATGATTGCCTCGTAGCTAATTGACATAAACCCAGACAATTTTTTGCTTAGGACTCTATAGTATTTAATGAATAAGCCTTCCAAGCTACGTATCATCTAAGGTTAAAGACACTTCCTTCAACAGCATATTCGACTTCAAGAACATCAGAAGTATAACCGGTATATGATTGTAATATGAAATCTAACTGACGGTCTGTATGGTTCGGATCGTGATGAAATAATAGCAGCTTCTTGGCTTCAGCGATTTCTGCAAATCTGATAGCCTGCTCAATGGAACTATGTCCCCATCCTATTTTTTCGGTGTATTCTTCTATCGTATATTGACTATCATGAATTAGCAAATCAGATTTGTAGGCTAATCCCATACCTGAAATCCACTTTTTGCCACTATTCCATCCTCTATTTCCAAGAAATGGTTCATGATCAGGAAGGTATGTGAAAACAAAATCCCCATCAGTCACCCTGTAACCTACGGTTGGACCGGGGTGATTGATATATTCAGAATCAATTTGAAGCCCACCCACCTGAAAACTTGATCTGGAAATTTCATGCAAAACAGTCTGACAAGGCAGATCACGGTAATGTACAGGAAAAAGCGGAGGAGATAGATATCGGTTGAGTCGATTCTGGAGAGACTTTGAGCTACTTGCGGGCCCCCAGATATGAACTTCATTTTTAGGATCAAAAAGTGGTTTAAAAAAGCCTAATCCCTGAATATGGTCAATATGCAAATGGGTAAGCAGAATATCAAATCGATTTTGATTACCAGCTTGTTCTTCTGTTAATTTAAGCACACCTGTCCCTGCATCCAAAATAAATACTTGATCATCATTTTCAATTTCGATACAGGCTGTATTACTACCATAACGGAAGGTCTCTGGATTTGTCGATGGCAATGAACCTCGTGTTCCTAGAATTCTGATCTTCATTCTTTACTTAGTTTTCCAGAAAATAGCAGTAGCACCTAAAAACCTGTTCCCTCTGCCCATAATTGGAAATGATGTGACCGAGATCTTATGATTTTCCCCCTTTAGACTCTCGATCCAAAATGATCCATGAGCAGGAAGGCAATTATTTAATGTTTGAACTAGGGGAAGTTTTTCCGGATCCAGTGGATCTCCCTTGTCATCAAGAGGGTGGAAAATAGTTGACCATTCTTCAACTGGCATTTCGCCTGTTTCTTCGTATCTCCTACCAAGAATTTCTTCTGCTGGTTCATTATAGAAAAGAAGAGTGCCACCAGTATCAGTAATAAATACAGGTATTGAAAGGCATTCTGCCAATTGCCTACTTAAGATCAATTCAATATCATAGGCCTTCATCGATGCTTTTGAGTTAATGTTACCTTTAAAGTAAATATTAAATATAAGTATTATTGAGTGAATTACAATTCCATTCCAGAATAATTACGTGAAAAATGAAGATTTCAGCAAGTAAATAGTTCATTATGAACTAAATATACCTCCCTTCATCATAGCTGTTTAGGATAATATTTCTGCCCTTTTATCTGAGGAATACTTAATTTGTAAAACTTTATTATAGTTTAATAGCGCATAAGGTTGTTATTTATAATTTAGAAAAACCTATTATATATTTGAAAGCAATACTATTATTGTGTAGAATTTACCGGTATTTTTTTATTCTCAGTCCTAATACAATTATGAATATTCATATATATATACCCTTCCTTATATTATTCGTTCTTACTGCCTGCAGCGATCCTGTATCTATATCGCAATGGCGGGGGCCCAATAGAGATGGGATTTATCCCGAATCACAACTTCTTACTTCCTGGCCTGAAAATGGCCCAGAAATGAAATGGTCATATGAGGGACTTGGAGCTGGTCATGGAAATGTAGGAATTGGGAATAACAAATTATTTATATGTGGCATGCCGGATACAACCGGGGTATTGTTTGCTTTTAGCCTTGATGGGGACCTGCTATGGAAAAAGGAATATGGTGAAGAATGGCATACGAATTATCAAGGTTCCAGGACAACACCAACTGTTATTGATGAACTGGTATATTTTGAAAGCGGTCAGGGTGTTGTATTTTGTTATAATGGCAAGTCTGGCGAACTGATTTGGAGCCTGGATATTCTTAAAAAATTCTCAGCGGAGAACATACAATGGGGCATGGCAGAATCTTTATTGGTTGATGGAGATCTTGTATTTTGCACACCCGGAGGAGTGAAGAACAATATAGTTGCACTCAACAGGTTTGATGGAACTACAGTCTGGACAAGTGAAGGATCCGGACAACCGTCCGCCTACTGCTCCCCAATCCTGGTTAATCATAATAACACAAAATTAATAGTTACCATGATGGCTGAATCCATTATTGGAGTTGATGCCAATACAGGGGACGCTTATTGGAGCATCGAGCACAAACAAAGCAATAAGATCCATGCCAATACGCCAGTATACTATAATGGAAAAATCGTTTGTTCAAGTTCTTCTGATAAATCAGACCTTGATGGGACCGTACAGATTATATTATCGGAAGATGGCAAAGATGCGGAAGTGAAATGGCGCAACCAAAAGGCCACAAATCTCATGAGCGGTTTTATATTGAAGGATGGTTTTATTTATGGTTCACCCTATAATAAATCAACCTGGTATTGTTTAAATTGGGAAACAGGTAAGACCGAATATATATCTGATTCTTTTGATAGTGGCGTAATCATTTATGCTGATGATCATTTTTATTGCTATAGCCACAAGGGTGAAATAGCACTTGTGGACGCCAATCCTGAAACCTTTAAGGTTATTTCAACTTTTAAAGTCCCATTAGGTACCAAGGAACATTGGGCTCATCCCGTTATTAATAACGGAAGATTGTACATCCGGCATGGAAATGCGTTAATGGTTTATGATATTTCAGAAAAATAAAAGAGGCTGCTTTTGAGCTTGCCTCTTTCGTCCAGGTGTTTTTAGTGAAACTTGAAGTCTTTGGTAATAATTAATTCATCAGAATTATATTACAAGAAAATAGCTCTTAATCTTAATTACTTTTACGTATTAAGGACAACTACTTCCGGGGCATTGACCACTCCTGCGGCTTTCATTTTTTCGGCCAGTTCAGGGTCATGCAACATTTGATCGACCTTAACAGGATCCCCCTCCCAGATCATATACGCTTTATTTGGATTATCTGAGGCATTTCCTACTGCCAATTCATTTAGACTTAAACTTTCTCTTCTTGCTGCATCTGCATAATAATGAGATTTCCATACTTCAAAATCCTTAACATCGTGACTTAATATGATTACTGCCATAGTTGTAAATATTTGGTTTTAGAATTGTTATAAACTTACAAGTTACTCTTTTATAGCAAGAAACTGTCAGATTTATTCGATAATATTTGTGGTCGACATCTTAGGGGGCAATCTTTGACCAGGCATTTGCTGAGCTTATTTATAGTTAATCTATTCGGCATATTCTTATATAATAATTACAATTATATTCGAACAACAAACAGGCCGAAGTATATTGCTTTACTAAAGTTAAAATACAGTCAAATGTATTAATTCAGATATTTATCAAAATTTTATAATCCGATAAATTTGATTTCTATATGGATTTATTTAGTTTGAGAGGTTTTGTTAAATACATTTCATCAGAAACAGCTGATTTTAAATAGCATAAATGGCTTTTAATATCGAATTGGTTGCATATTGAAGCAAATTGTCTTCATTATTAAATAATATATTGTAACTACCTCTAATAAGAAAACGCTGAATCATTCTGGGGATAAATTAAAGATGGCGAAAATAATCTGAAAATTATAAACTATTGATTATATCATTCACCTAAAACTATAACATTATGAACACACAAAAAATCTTAATTGCAGCTGCTGCAGGTGCTGCTACTTTATTTGCCTGCGGATATATTATTTATGTCTTATTATTCGGAAATACACCAATAGGATTAGAGGAAACCGCCTCTGGAGTGATGCTTGGTTCATCCGACACAAAATTCTCTGGTATTATCGCCATGGAGTTATTATACGGGCTCCTACTTGCAGCGACGCTGAATTGGAAGGGGACAAATGGATTTGGTTCAGGTCTTATCCCTGGTGCTCTAATAGGATCACTCATCGGTTTTACTTTTGGTTTGGATCTACTAAGCACCACCAACATGGTTAATTTCAATTATGTGATTTTCTCTGGTGTCACTTATGCCGTAAGATATAGTTTAGCAGGGGGTGTTATTGCCCTGGTCTATGGCAACAACAATCCATAATATAATAGAGATCTCATAAAATATATCTTAATTAAAAAAACCTGATTTAAGAACTTTTCAGGTTTTATATTTCTAATTCCAAGCTCATTGCTAATTAGAAAAATCAAATCTCATTATTTAATATTCTATGGAATCATTTCTTATAAGAACCATCTGCCGTTCTTACCAAATTCATCCCGATCTTAAATCAAAATAAGGTAATATTAAAAATCTGGGAATTTATGATATTATAATATGCGATTTTTAGACAGAAACTTCTAATCTATTGAAAAATGACAAATAATCCTGTTAAACGAATTATACCAATTGACCTGGATCCAGAAGAATTCAAAAAGATTGGTCATAAGCTTGTTGATAGAATCGCAGAACTGATCCATGATATCAAAGACATGCCCGTTACGCCAGCTGAAAGAGAAAACTCGGTGAAAGAGTATTTGAATGCCAACAAATCTTTGCCTGAAGAAGGGATGGATCCTGGTAAACTGGTAAATGAAACAACAGACCTGCTTATCAAGCATTCTTTATATAATGGTCATCCGCGGTTTTGGGGTTATATTACTTCTTCCCCGGCACCATTGGGTATTCTAGGCGATTTTTTGTCCTCAGCTGTAAATTCAAATGTTGGAGCCTGGGCATTATCACCGATGGCGAGTGAGATTGAAGCTCAGACAATTCGCTGGATAGGATCCTTAATTGGGTATCCTGCAGGTGGCGGGCTTATTGTTAGCGGAGGAAATGTCGCCAATTATATAGGATTTATTGCTGCAGTCAGGGCAAAAGCTGGATTAGGTGTCAGGGATAAGGGAATTTCGCAAACTGGTAAATCATTGAAGTTATACTGCTCGCAAGAAACCCATACATGGATCCAAAAGGCTGCCGATCTGTTTGGCCTGGGGACTGAAAGTATTAGATGGATCAAAACAGATAAAAACCAGAGACTGGATGTTAAATCCTTAAAAATCGCTATTAATGAGGATATCAGATCAGAGAATTTCCCTTTTATGGTAGTTGGAACAGCGGGTTCAGTCAGTACCGGAGTAATAGATCCCCTTGCTGAGATTGCCCTTATATGTAAAAAATATGATCTGTGGTTTCATATTGATGGAGCATATGGCGGTTTTGCTGCAGCAGTTCCTGAACTTGAAAATGATTTCCAGGGACTCGATCAGGCAGATTCCATTGCTATAGATCCCCATAAATGGCTGTATGCCCCTCTGGAAGCCGGATGTACACTTGTTAAAGACCCAAGGCATCTTTCCGATGCATTTTCATATCATCCCCCCTATTATAATTTCGAGCAATCTGTTGTAAATTATGTAGATTACGGAATTCAGAATTCAAGAGGATTTAAAGCCCTGAAAGTGTGGCTAATATTACAACAAATGGGCCGTAACGGATATCGACAACTCATCAGGGAAGATATTTTACTGGCAAAATATGCATATGATCTTTTTAACGGATCGGACTTCATAGAAACATTTACAAATCATCTAAGTATTACTACTTTCCGATATGTACCCGAAAGACTTTTAGCTAAGAAAACAGATCCGGAAACCAAAAATTACCTGAATGAATTGAATCAGAAAATTTTAAATGAAGTTGAAAATAGTGGAAAATTCTATGTATCAAATGCCCTGATAAATGAAAATTTCCTCATGAGGATGTGCATTGTTAACTTCAGAACAAAAACTGAGGATATACATGATTTTGAAAGATTTATCCTCAAAACGGGCCACAAAATCAACCTGAAATTAAAGTCAAAAAATAGCTAGCGAGCCCATAAAAATCATGTAAGTTTTATTCTATTTTTACATTAACATTAAGCTCACAACTTATTCATAATCAATAATTTATTAAAAATAATTTGCGATTCTATATTTTTTTTTATTAACTTAGGAACACTATGTTTGACCACATCAATCAGCATCAGGAAAAGCTATTCAACTTATCAAAAGTTATTTTGATTGTTGTAGCGCTACTTATGTCCTTTACTGTGATCTATTTCATGTTTTTTTACAAAAACAATGAGATATCTAAAGGTTCAGTTTCAAAAGCTCAAGTCGAAACCGTCGACTTGGTTTATGAACCCTAGCTTATCCACAAGAAATATGATCATAAAAAATCCATCAATGTATTTGATACAGGATAAGAGCATTCTCTCCATAAAGAAGTAAAACACTTCTTAATCCTATTTCTGGTAAAAAAAATATAAAGATATCTGGGCAGTAAATGTGAATTGATTATATTGCAAGATTGTATTGTAGTATTTTGAGTTTCTATAGATAGTAGTGCCAGATATTGAATGGGTCTTTTAGGGTGTATTTCTTACAATTTTCTGAAAAATTATAGCTAACCTGGAAGTATATTTCTTGTACGATACCTGTGGATCAAACTCACAAATAACTCTAGAAATTGAACTTATTAAATGATAATTATATGACACCCCCATTTCAGGTAGATCGAGTTAAATACGTCCTTACATTAATCCTGCTTTTCACACCCATATTTCTAATAGGTCAAACAATAAATGAAACAGGGCGGCCCTTTATCACGAATTATGCACCAAAATTATACGATGCGAATCCTCAAAACTGGTGTATTGAACAAGACCACAGGGGTGTGATGTATTTTGGCAATTCTGATGGCATTCTGGAATATGATGGGGTAAACTGGCGTCTTATAAAAACTCCAACGAATAATGTGGTCAGGTCCCTTCATTGCGATGAAAACGGACGTATCTGGGTGGGAGGATCAGGTGAAGTAGGGTATCTTGAGCCGGATTCAATAGGAAGAATGTACTTTCATTCCCTCACTTCCTTTGTTCCTGAACACCGTCAAAATTTTACCGATGTATGGTTTACCAAACTAATTCCTGACGAAGGGGTATTTTTCGGTGGATTTCGTAATTCGTTCAGATGGGATGGCGAACAAATGCATGTCGCAGACCTCGATTCAACAAAAGTTTGGGCCATGTTATATCTAAATCATAAGAAATACTTATATCGTACCGACACGGGTCTTTATGTATCAAAAGGGACTGATATGAAATTCCTGAAAGGAACTGAAATATTCGGAGGATTTAATTTAGGTTATCTGGAGTCCTTTAATGACGAGGAAATCATGTTGGTAAGCCGGAATGGTGATTTTTATACACATGATGGAGAAAGCCTGAAGACCCTGCCCATGGAATCGGCAGAGGAAATAAAAAAATACCCTCCAATCAGAAGGATTCTTAAATTACCAGGTGACAGAATAGCTATTGGATCCATTAGAGGTGGAGTAATGATAGTAGATAAAAATGGACGTTTGTTACACCACTACAACCGTTTGAACGGCCTCCAGGACAATGTGGTTTATGATATGTTTGTCGACAACAACAATGCATTATGGCTGGCATTGGATAACGGAATTGCAAGAATCGATATTACTTCCCCCCTTACCTATTTCAACGCGGACCTTGGCCTCACGAGCAACGTAATGTCGTTTAAAAGGCATAATGGCACCCTATATGTCGGAACTACGGAAGGTGCCTCCTATCTTGATTCAAAAACACACAGGTTTCTCCCTGTTTCGAATATGGGCTTTCAATGTTTTGATATGATTAAGGTCGATGATCAGTTATATACGGCAAGTCAAAACGGGTTTCAACGAATTGAAGGTTCCAGAGCTATCAATCCTATCGAGGGCAATGGAGCAAACTTCAATGCGCTGGCCTTGTACCAATATAAGAAACATCCGGAATATATCTTTGTGGGTATTGGTAGAGGTGCTGGTATCTTAAAAAGGAAGACTGAGAAAACCTGGGAAAATTTAGGAAGAATAATAGGATTTAATGATGCAATATGGTCAATTTCAGAAGACAAAGCAGGAAGAATATATCTCGGTACGGAGACAGATGGCATTTTACGATTGACATTCAATAACTGGCCAGACAAGGAGGATGTTACGATTGAACGATTCAATATTGACCATGGACTTCCAAAAGGGCAGACATTTATACATAAAATAGATGGAGAAATGTATTTTACACCTGTTAAGGGATTGTATACATTTGATGAAGATACCAAGAGATTCATACCTGACTCTACTTTTGGTACCGAAGCGATGATCACTGGAACTGTTCTTACCTCAAACAGCTCGGGTGAAGTTTATCTTTCTTTTTATAAAGGAGCTGCAATAGCTAAAAGAAAGCAGAACAATACGTATTCTATTAATGAGACTCCATTTAATCCCTTTGCCAATTCCACCGTTGTAAATATCCTTGCAGAAGATAATGGAATAATCTGGTTTGCCACAACTATGGGTCTTATCAGATACGACAGCAATATTGAAGTAGATTATGAACAGGATTTCAATACACTTATACGGGAAGTAACTATCAATGAAGATTCGATATTGTATTTTGGAACTCCTTATGAGAACACGGAGTATATTCTTTCATATAAGGATAATAATGTTACCTTCGGCTATACCTCCCCTTTCTATGTACAGGAAGATCTGACACAATATCAAACCTGGCTTGAGGGATATGATCGTAATTGGTCGGGTTGGACTAAAAGAATTGAAAAGGAATACACAAACCTGAAAGAAGGGAATTACACTTTTCACGTTCAGGCAAAAAACATATTTGATAAGCAAAGCGAAAAAGCAAGTTTCAGTTTTTCTGTTAAACCACCCTGGCATAGAACAATCGTAGCATATATTCTCTATGTACTTGCGGGTGGGATTCTTATCTATATGATCGTTCGATACAGGACAAGGCAACTAAAAGCACACCAAAAGGTGCTGGAGGAAACTGTCGAAGAACGTACAAAGGAACTAAGTCAGCGTGTAGAGGAACTGGCTGTAATTAATAGTGTTCAGGAAGGGCTTGTAAGTGAATTACATATGGATGCTATTTATGAAATGGTAGGCGATCGAATTCGCAACCTTTTTGATGCCCAGGTCGTGGCTATAGCTACCTTTGATCATGAAGCAGGTACAGAGACATTTAATTATCTCATAGAAAAAGGAGAAAGGTATTATCCGGAAGCAAGACCACTCGACAAACTGAGGAAACATCTGATTGAGTCAAGGCAGAAAGCCGTTTTTAATGAAAATATAGAAAAGGCTTTCGAGAAATTCGGCATGAAGGTGGTCCCGGGCACTGATGATCCTAAATCAGCCGTATACGTGCCATTAACCATTGGGGATAAGATAAACAGTTATGTTTCCCTTCAGAACATTGACCGTGAAAATGCCTTCAGCGATTCTGATATTACTTTATTGGAAACCCTTGCAAACAGCATGAGTGTGGCCCTTGAAAACGCCAGGCTTTTTGACGAAATTAATAGGCTCTTAAAAGAGACAGAACAGCGAAATGAAGAGTTAGGGGTAATTAATAGCGTCCAACAAGGGCTTGTTGCTGAAATGGATCTGAATGCAATTTATGACCTTGTAGGTGAAAAGATACAGGATATTTTCGATGCACAGATCGTTTCAATTGCCACCTTTAATTATTCCGATAATACGGAGATCTTTCATTTCCTATATGAAGACGGGGAAAAGCATTATCCGGAACCCAGACCAATAGATGTTTTACGTAATCATCTTATTAAGACCAAGAAAGCATTTATCGCTCATGAACCGAATGATAAAGCCTTAACCGATCTGGGGATCATCAGCCCTAAACCTGTACCGGGAACAAAAATGCCTTTAACAGTGGTATTTATGCCGATGATCGTTGGAGAAACTGTTAAAGGATATATCAGCCTGCAAAATATCGATCGCACATTTGCTTTCTCCGAATCGGATGTAAGCCTGATAGCAACCTTGACAAATAGCATGAGTGTTGCGCTGGAGAATGCCAGATTGTTTAATGAAATACAGCAACGGGCAGCTGAAATGGCGACCGTTACACAAGTCACCAATGCGCTGGCTTCACAGCTCGATCTTGAGGCATTGATTCAGATGGTTGGAGACCTGATGAAAGATTTATTCAAGGCCAATATTGTGTTTCTTGCCTTCCTAGATAAAGAAAGCAATACAATTAATTTCCCATACCAATATGGAGATGACATTGCCCCTATTCAATTAGGTGAAGGTTTGACCTCACGAATTATCCAAACTGGAGAATCGATTCTTATAAATCAGGACGTAAATGAAAAATATGATGAACTTGGCATAAAGCGAAAGGGAAAAGAGGCTGCATCTTTCCTTGGTGTACCTATCATTACCGGTAAAGAAAATATAGGAATTATAAGTGTTCAAAGTACTGAACATGAAAACCGCTTTAATAACGATGATAAGCGTTTGCTATCAACAATTGCATCAAATGTGGGTGTGGCTATACATAATGCCCGTCTATTTGAAGACACACTGAAAGCGCAAGCAGAGGCAGTAGATGCGAGAAAGACCGCTGAAGAGGCCAATGAAGCCAAAAGCGCATTTCTCTCTACTGTAAGTCATGAACTAAGGACACCCCTTACATCAGTAATCGGATTTGCAAAAATCATTAGAAAGAGACTTAATGAGAAATTATTCCCCCTGATTTCGTCTGATAACCCAAGGGTTAAGAAAACTATGGACCAGGTTGCACAAAACCTTAACGTAGTAGTTTCAGAGGGAGAAAGATTAACTACCCTGATCAATGATGTTCTGGATCTGGCTAAGATAGAAGCTGGAAAGATGGAATGGCATTCAGAAACCATTAAAATAGATGAAGTAGTTGACCAGGCCGTTGCTGCAACCGGAGCTGTTTTCGAAAATAAAAACCTGAAGCTGAAGAAAAGTATAGAAAAAAACATTCCTGAAATGCAGGGTGACAAAGACAAACTGGTTCAGGTATTGATCAACCTGTTATCTAATGCAGCAAAGTTTACTGATACAGGCTCTGTAAATTGTTCTGTCGGACACAAAGATAATGAGATAATAGTTAGCATTAATGATACAGGAATGGGGATTTCAGAAGAAGATCAGCACAAAGTGTTTGATAAATTCAAACAGGTTGGCGATACACTTACTGATAAACCCAAAGGTACCGGTTTAGGTCTTCCTATATGCAAAGAAATTATCGAGCACCATGGTGGCAGGATATGGGTTGAAAGTGAATTGGGGAAAGGAAGCACATTTGCATTCAGCCTGCCATTAAAAACTGAAGAAGATGTGGTTATTAACCTGGAAGATATGGTTAAGGAACTCAAAAAACAGGTCTTCCATACGGCTCCAAATTCCAAAGAAGAAAATCAGAATATCCTTGTGGTTGATGATGAAAAACACATTAGAGACCTTCTCAAGCAAGAACTTTCCGAAAGCGGGTATATCGTTAAAGAAGCAGAAAATGGGAAACAAGCCCTGGAAATGATAAGGAAAAAGATCCCAGACCTCATCATTCTTGATGTTATGATGCCCGAAATGAATGGTTTTGATTTAGCTGCTATCTTAAAAAACGATCCGCTTACCATGGATATTCCAATCCTCATTTTGTCTATTGTTCAGGATAAGGAAAGAGGCATCCGTCTGGGGGTAGATCGATATCTGACTAAACCTATTGATACCGATAAATTATTCAAGGAAGTTGGAACGCTGCTTGAACAGGGTAAATCTAAGAAAAAGGTGATGATCGTCGATGAAAACAGCTCTACTGTTAAAACCCTTGCTGAGGTACTTCAGACCAGAGGGTACCATGTTGTTGAATCTGATGGTGTAGAATTGATCAAAAAAGCCATTGACTCAAAACCGGATATCATTATACTGAATTCAGTACTATCAAAAGATCAGGAATTAATAAAAACCCTAAGGTTTGAAAAAGGACTTGAGAATGTCTTATTCATGTTATATCAATAAATTTTTAAACATAGTAAACTTAAAGTATGAGTAATAAAATCTTAATTGTGGATGATGAAGATCATTTGAGAATGTTAATTGAACAGGCTCTTGAAGAATTGGAAGATGAAGGGGTCGATTTTTTTACCGCTGCGAATGGTGAAGAAGCTTTGGATTTAATAGTTAATGAAAAACCCGACCTGGTTTTCCTGGATGTGATGATGCCGAAAATGAATGGGCTGGAAGTATGCCGTAAAGTCAAACTTGAATTACAGCTTAACGAAGTATCCATTATCATTTTAACGGCTAAAGGCCAGGAGCTTGACAAAAAGAAAGGTGAAGAGGTAGGTGCGGATCTTTATATGACCAAGCCATTTGACCCCGATAAGTTGCTGGATAAGGCCCGAGAGATCTTAGATTTATAACATTTACCTTTAATTGCAATTGACTTAATGCCTAGTGTAAACCTTAAAAGACTCATCAAAAAAGGAAAGGATACCCATGAGATATTCATGGATCTATTGAATATTTTTCCTGAAAGGATTGGCGTAATAGATGATCAGAAAAGCCTGTTATTAGGTGTTAAAATCCAGGATCCGGAAATAAAAATTCCTATTGAGATAGACGGAGAGGTTTTAGGTTGGGTTTTAGGGAGTAAGCAGGCAAAGGTATTCGCACGGCTTTTACAGCAATATGCTGCAAAAGAAAGCGAACGTAAAACACTGGGGCAGGAAGTACTTACCATGTACAGGGAAATTAACATTATTTATGATTTTTCTGAAAAGCTTGCCAAGACCATCGATCCTGAGAATATCGCCAGTATGGCCCTTGAAGAAGCCAATCACCTGATCAAAGCCACAGGCGGAGTAATAGTTTTAATCGAACAAACTAATAAGAAAAAATTGATATCCCGGTCTGGTGAGGCATATCTATCTGAAAAAGAATTATCAGATCCTGATCATTTTTTTGGTAATATTGGAAACATCGAAAGTGCCGAAATTATCAATGATACCAAATCAGATTCAAGGTTTAGAACCATTGATGAAAATATCAATTCCCTGGTATATGCACCGCTGAAAGTCAAGCAAAGAATCCTTGGCTTGATCATTTTGTTAAATGAAGAGAAAACTCTTTACCGAGCTGCAGATCTTAAATTGTTAACAACAATTGCCTTGCAGGCCGCATCGGCTATTGAAAGTGCCATGTTATACAAAGAAATCATTGAAGAAGCCAAATCCAGGGAAGAAGCGTTGAAACGTGTCGACAAGCTTAAAGATGAGTTTTTAGCCAATACATCTCATGAACTGAGAACTCCCTTAAATGGGATCATTGGACTATCTGAAAGTTTATATGATAACATAAAAGGGGAAGATCAGAAAGAAGATCTTTCCATGATCATTTCTTCTGGTAAAAGGCTTGCTAGTCTGGTTAATGATATCCTTGACTTTTCAAAATTGAAAAATTTTGATATTGAGCTGCAGAAAAAACCTTTGGACCTGCAATCTTTATCCGAAATTGTCCTTCGAATAAATAAACCATTGGTCTCCGGTAAAGATATTGAGTTAAAGAATCTGATTCCCAATGACCTTCCTCCTATTGATGGTGATGAAAACCGCTTGCAGCAAATATTTAATAACCTTATAGGTAACGCAATAAAATTTACTGAGTCCGGATCAATATCTGTTTCTGCAGTAAAAAAGGGGAAAGAAATTACCATTATTGTGTCAGATTCTGGAATAGGCATATCTGAAAATAAAAGAAATATAATTTTTGAAGAATTTCAGCAGGCTGACGGATCAATTTCTCGGGAATATGCCGGTACAGGATTGGGACTAAGCATTAGCAAACATCTCGTGGAACTTCATGGCGGAAGGATGTGGGTGGAATCTGAAATAAATAAAGGATCTTCTTTCTTTTTCACATTACCAATTTCCAGGGGAAAACCTGAAAAATCTGATATAAACAGACTTTCAAAACCCCGTTTCAATCAAGCTCAATCAGATCTCAATTATCCGGATATTGAAGAGATAGTTGAGCACAATAAAATTTCACATAATCCTAAAGTTAATACTAATGGCGAATCATTGAACATATTAATCGTAGATGATGAACCAATCAACCATCAGGTATTAAAAAATCATCTCTCAGCGGAAAAGTATCAGATCACCCAGGCCATGAACGGTATGGAAGCACTTGCTGCGTTAGAAAATGGTCAAAAATATAACCTTGTAGTATTGGATGTAATGATGCCTAAAATGACCGGATATGAGGTATGTCAGAAGATCCGTGAGAAATATATATCATCGGAACTTCCAGTGATCATGGTAACAGCTAAAAACCAGGTCCAGGATCTTGTCCAAGGTTTAAGTCTTGGCGCTAACGATTATCTCGCCAAGCCCTTCACTAAGCAGGAATTTTTAGCAAGAATTAAAACTCAGTTGGATTTGAACAGGATATTTGAAGTGACAGGACGTTTCATCCCAAACGAATTCATTAAATCACTTGGAAAGGACAGGATCACTGATGTGATCTTAGGCGATCATGTGCATACGGATGTTACGGTAATGTTCACTGATATTCGTGATTATACAACGCTCTCAGAACAAATGTCTCCTAAGGATAATTTTGAATTTATCAACGCGTATAATGGTAGAATCGGGCCAATAGTCCAGGAAAACGATGGCTTTATTAACCAATTCTTAGGAGATGCTATCATGGCTCTTTTTCCGAAGAATCCTGAGGACGGACTAAAAACCACAATAAAAATTCAGGAAAAACTTAGGGATTATAATGTGCTGAGGATGTCAAAAGGGCGGCAGCCAATCAAAACCGGAATGGGCTTGCATACCGGACCGCTTATTATGGGTATTACGGGTGATGACCGAAGAATGGATGCTGCCATAATATCTGACACGGTAAATACGGCTTCCCGAATAGAGAGTCTGTCCAAACATTACCACTCCAATATTATATTAAGTGAAGCAAGTATAAAAGGATTAAAAAATCCAGGAGATTTTCATTTCAGATTTTTAGGCAAAGTACAGGTAAAGGGGAAGCATAATGTTTTGAATATTTTTGAATGTTTCGACGGTGACCATCCGGATTCAGCGGCAAAAAAAGAGGAAACCATAGCCACATTCAATGAGGGCATGGAATTATACTATCAGAAACAATTTTCTGAATCAGCTAAAATTTTCCAGGAGGTAATATCTAAAAACCCCAATGATGATATAGCGGAAATGTTCCTTGAAAAAATTGAAAAACTGATTTCGACCAAAGTTTCTGAAGATTGGAATGGAATTGAAGTGATGGTTTCTAAATGAAAGAACCTTTATTTTATTCTTCTACCAACACACACCTAATACCCTCTCTATCCATTTCAGCTACGCATTTGTTACAATGATCACATGGGGATGTATGATTTTCTTCCCTAACTTTAAGTATAAAGTCAGGATTATGGATTAAGGCCCTGCCAATGGCGATAAGATCAAATCCTGAATTCATGATCTTACTAATCCCATCGGTTGAGGTTACCCCACCCAGGTAGACTAATGGTATTTTCACATTCGAACGAATCTTCTTTGCCAGTGGCATGAAAAAATTCTCTGTGAAATTATATCGTTTTATTATAAAACGTCCAAACAACTTGAGTGCCCATTTTTGCATCTTGTCTTTTTCAACCTCAATCATATCTTTCACAGGGATATCACCTCGCATAAGGAAAAAAGGCGTTTTACTTGTGAAACCACCGCTTAATACCAGTGCATTTACTCCAGCATCTTCCAAAAGCTTTGCTACCAATACAGCTTCAGATATTTCCAATCCACCTTTGAATCCATCACTAAGATTTATTTTACATAAAATCGGGAAACCCGCGCCAACTGCTTTTCTTACTTTATTTACTACTTCCAATGGAAACCGCATTCGATTTTCTAAACTTCCTCCATACGTATCTTTACGTTTGTTGGTAAATGGTGAGATAAACTGACTAAGTAAATAACCATGGCCCATGTGAATTTCCACAGCATCAAAACCAACTTCTTTTGCAATTGAAGCAGCGTTGGCAAAATCATTTCCTGTTTCTTCCAGATCTTCCAGGGACATGGCTTTTGAAAATCCCAGTCCCTGCAACAATCCATATAAATTCAAGGTTTTCGAAGGAGATAAGGGGCGCTGTCCCTTGATAGTTTTATTGCTGGAAAAAAAACCACAATGGGTCAATTGAATTGAGACTGCTGCTCCTTCATTTTTTACTGCATTGGTTAATTTCTTTAAATAGGGTCTGGACTCTTCATCAACTACCATCTGATGGCTATGCGTTCTTCCTACATTGCTGACTGCCCCATAAGACACTGTTGTCATACCTATCCCACCTTTTGCTAATCTTGCGTGGTGTTTGTTCAAAGTTTCTGTTGGCAAAGAATTTTGATAAAAACCTTCGTAGGTTGCCGTTTTCACAAACCGATTCCGAAGCATAACATTTCCCAACTGGAATGAGGTATATGCTTTTTCTAAGGGTGTTATTACTAAGTGCTTGTATTCCAGTATATTATATAATTAATGGGTCGATCAGTCCTTTATTTTTTTCTTACCGCCTCCATCGGAAATTCGTTTCCATCAATGGAAGTTGAGCCATGAAAAGCTTCACCATCAAAAGTGCCTTTCAGATCCAGAACATATCCCTGAATGTCAAAATTAGCTGTCAATTTATCCTCTTCGATAACCAGGTCATCGAGATTGACACTTCCAATATCAGAAGTCAAAGATCCAGTATAACCATCATCAGCCTTATTGATGGTCATGTATGCAGCATATTCAGTACCCTCCATATCGAAAGTATAATGCCACTCACCAACATATTTTGATTCTGTAGTTTTGCTTGATTTACATGTGAAAATAAAAGTGCTCAGGACAATTAATAGTATTGTGTTCCTTTTTAAAAAATCTTTCATAAACTAAAAATATTAATTCTTAAAATTAATTCTAACAAATTTAACTAAATAGAATCAATTACTCTATTCATTCTTCCTCACGGCCTCCATTGGAATTTCATATCCACCGGATGATGAAAGCCCCTTAAAAGTATCCCCTTCGAAGGTACCTTTAAAATCTACCATATTCCCCTGGAAATCATAAGTAGC
Source organism: uncultured Cytophagales bacterium (assembly GCA_963820995.1). GTDB lineage: Bacteria > Bacteroidota > Bacteroidia > Cytophagales > Cyclobacteriaceae > JAGTVG01. The sequence continues at coordinate 167,853 of CAWGCL010000006.1, forward strand.
CGTTAGATTATTTTCTTCAATTACAAGGTCATCAAGGGGTAAATCTCCCCATTCTGAACTGAACATTCCTGTATATCCATCATCGGATGAGTTAATAACCATTTTTATAGGATATTCAGTACCCTCCCAATCGATGGTATAATGCCACTCCCCTACGTATTTCGAGGCTGTGCTCTGGCTTGTTTTGCAGGCTGTGAATAATGCTCCTAATACTATAAGTAAAACAGTGCTTCTAAGTAAAAAATTTCTCATATTATATATATTAAAAAAAATGTTGAAACAATATCCGTTTTTTATAATAAACATGAAAACTCTTTTTATTTTTTTTGATGAGGTGCATTATATTAATGTTAGATAAAAGGCATATTATAAGACAGGCATAGAGGTAATTCAAATAAGTCAATTAGATATTGTTATTAGAAATCCTTTGATCATTATATACTAAATAGTATTTTTTTCTATAACTTGTTCATAATTCAAAAATCATCTTTTTTTACTTTATATGAGTTCTTCAATTCACCGTTTGTCAGCAATTGTTTTTACAGATATTGTTGGATATACGTCAATGATGGGAGAAAACGAAGAAGCTGCTTTAAAAACACTTGAAGTAAACAAAGCAATCCACCTAAAGTATTTCAGGAAATATCATTCAACTTATCACAAGCAAATTGGAGATGGTTTCCTTGGCATATTCGATTCTGTTCTCCAGGCTGCTCATGCTTGCAGTTATATCCAGCAGGAATGCAAAGCCACAAATATAAATATACGAATAGGCATACATGAGGGCGAAGTAATTTTTAAAGACAATGATGTTTACGGCGATGAAGTAAATATTGCGTCCCGAATTGAAAGTGCAGCAGGAAGTAACACTATTTATGTATCAGAAAATGTAAAAAGAAATCTCGACAATAAAACAGGCTTTAGTGTTGAATTTATAAAAGAGTTTGAATTAAAAAATGTTAAAGATTCGATGAATCTTTACGCTTTGGAAGTTGATATTGAAAAACTACCCGATATTTCTACATTAAATGCAAGGCAAGTTCAGAAAAATATTTATGATCAAAGATGGTTTAAAATTGGGGCTTATATTGTCATCGCAGTACTCATATTGTTCTTAATAATAAATTATGATTCGATTTATGATATAATTAGCGGATCAACGAAGCAAAAAGAAATAAACCTTACTGAGAAGTCCATTGCCGTCCTGCCATTTCAGAATTTCAGTAATGATTCCACAATGGATTACCTTGGCGATGGATTTGCCGATCATATTATCAGCAATCTTTCCAGAATTCCCGATTTTAAAGTTATTGCCAGGGCCTCTTCCTTCAGATTTAAAAAATCCGATAAAACAATTCAAGAAATTGCTGATGATTTAGGGGTACAGAATGTTTTAGAAGGAAGTTTTCAGGTCATCAATGATCAAATTCAACTGAATTTGAACCTAATACACGGCCTAACTGGCGAAGTTCTTTTCTCGGACACATATGATGGACTAATTAGTCAACTGTTCCAATTACAGGATGAAGTAGCTGAGAAAATTACCGGATCTCTGGTAGGTTCTTTTCTAAAGTTTATGGAGCCTGCAAATAAAGAAAGGGAAATCGATCTTGAAGCATTTAAGTTTTATCAGCATGGTCAAAGCATGTTAAAAGAAAATTATATTTATCGAAATACAATTCTTGAAAGCCGGAAACAATTCCAGAAAGCCAGTACAATAGATCCAAATTGGTCAGCTCCCTACGTTGGCATGGCGGAATCTTTTCTTCTTGAATTACATTACGGCTATAATATTTTTGAAAGGGTTAGAGACAGTTTAGAATATTATGTTGAACGGGCGAGTGCAATTAACCCGGACCAGGGGGAATTATATTGCCTTAAAGGAACTATTGCTTTCTGGACTTTTGATTTTAAGGAAGCCTTGAATCAATTTGACAAAGCAATTGAGATCAATCCGAATTATCCATTTAGTTACTATTTTAAGGGATATATATTTGTAAATTATGGCAATCTGGAGAAAGGCATTTCTTTCATTGACAAGGCCATAAGTCTGGATCCACTCAACGAAACATTTAATACCGTAAAACCTCTGTTATATTCTTTATCCAGAAAACAGAAGGAAGCTGAATTTATGTTATTGGAAATGCTGGAAAAGGAACCCGGTGAAAACACCACCCTATTCATGCTGGGTATGGTTTATTCGAATATGAAGGAATACGATAAAGCAATAAATACTCTATTAAAACGAAGTGTGGGACAAAAAACAAACTGGTTATTGGCATTTAATTATGCTAAAACTGGTCAGATGGATAAAGCCAAAGAGATATTGGATTATTTGACCCAGATACCTGATGACAAATCCCCGCCAAAAACAATGATGGCGATTACATATCTGGGTTTTGAAGAATATGATAAAGCCATTGATTATATTGAAAAAGGATTCGAAACAAATGATCTCTGGTTTATGTGGATAGATCAAAGCTGGTCTGATCCTATTAAGGATAATCCCAGATATAAAAGAATAATGGACGCTTATCGGAAAAAAATTAATTAACATTTAATGAATAGTAGTTCCAATCATCATATTGTCGCCCTATCTTCTATAGATCATATTTTTACTGGTATTGGATCTTATCCGATTGAGTTCATATTCTCTTATAATGAAAAACTTAACGAGAAGGCTCTTAAGTCGAGCTTAATGGAAATAATTAAGCATTTCCCTCCCGTTTCAAGTAAACTTCTGAGGCTATCAGATCATGAATATGCTTTTAAATTATCATCCGAAGGAATAGTATTTGATATCAGAAATTCAGAATTAAGATTTGAAGAAAATTATAATAAATACGAATACATCAATCCGGTTGAAACCGCTGAAGGTAATCCGTTGACAAAAATCAGGATAACACATACTCCTGGTGGATCAGTACTTGGGGTAAGCATTTCACATGCCATTGCGGATGGTTTCAGCTACTTCCATTTTTTGTCAAGCTGGGCAAAACTGTTTCAGGGTAAAACTTTTTATCCTCCTTTTCATCAGAGATCTTTACTGGTTTCAAAGGAATATGAAGGCCATAAGAATCCTTTTTCTGCAGAGGAATTCCTGAATGATACTGGATTATTTCTTGAAGGCAAACGTGATGTTATTAAAAAGGAGGACTTGAAATGGGAATCAAGGATATTTGACAATGATGAGTTGAAAAGCCTGCTTTCAGAAACTCAGAAGTACACAGATTTCAGATTATCCTTTAATGACATCGTCACTGCACAATTATCAAAAGAATATTTAACAAAATGGCAGGAATCAGGGCGTCGTGATCAGGACTATATCAGTTGCCCGGTAGATTTCAGAAGAATATTGGATGGCTTCCCAAAAACATATTTTGGCAATGCAATTGCTCTGGCAACAACAAGTTTAGATCATATTGATCTGGAAAGTATCTCTGCACCAGAGTTAGCATTAATGATCCGCTCAAATGTTAAAAAGATAAATAAAGAATATATTAATACCAGCATATCAGCATTGACCGGGCTGCGTTTTCAGAAAAATGTTAATGTATTTGAGAATATACATGTAATGCATCCAGGATCAGGACTACTTGTGACCAATCTATCCAGATTACCAGTTCATGAAATTGAATTCAATGCTGGACAACCTTCCAATTATAGTATTCTTACTCAGACAGTTCGAGGCGCAGTGGTTCTTCCGCATCCGTCCGGATTAGAGGTAAGGGTCTGTTGCCCTATTGATTAAATTACTGTTTATTGAAATGTGAGCCGGGGGTTTCTGCAGCTTTTCCTTTTTAAAATTTTATTCGATTGGTTATAATAAAGGCAATACTTAAAAGGACAATAACAACTCCTAATCCAATATTCAAACCATGTTCTTCTGCGATCATTCCAATAGTGGGCGGGCCAACAAATAATCCGAAATAACCAAGACTTGCTACAGAAGCCAGCCCCTCTCCTGCTGATACACCCGGTACTTTAGCGGATGAGATATATACAGCCGGCACCAGACTTGAAAATCCAAAACCAGCAAAGGTAAAGCCCAATATAGCGATAATTGAATTTTGGATAATTAGTGCTGATACTACACCTGAAATTGCTATTATCAATCCAGTGAGTACAAGTTTCCTGGCTCCCCATTTAGTGATCAATATATCACCGTAAAATCTTCCAAGGGCCATGGTGAATGAAAATCCAGCGAATCCCATTCCGGCAAGCATAACCTCGGTATTTAATGATTTCCGGAGATAGATGGTACTCCAATCCATAATGGCACTTTCTCCAAGCATTACACAGAATGCAATGAAAGCTAGACCAACTAATATTCCGCGCGGTAGTACAAAAATCCTGGTTTTTTCCTGTTGTGCTTCCCTGACATTCATCATGGTCTTTGAAAGAAATGCGATTACTCCAAAAAGGATGAAGGCCAAAACGACCATTTGTATCTTTCCGGAAACAGCCAGGCCTGCAAGTATACTTGTACTGGCAGCACCAATCATACCCCCCAGGCTCCATAATCCATGGCAAGTAGACATTATAGGGCGTCCTTTTTCCTCTTCTACGATCGCTGCAGATGCATTCATGGCAATATCCATGGACCCTGTTGATATTCCTACCATTATAAGAATTAAAAATAAACCTAGATGACTTGTTGCAAATACTGGTAATGTTGATATAATGCAGAATATGACACTGATAAATATGGTCACGCGCCCAGCTCCGTATTTCTGTATAAAATAACTTATAAAAGGCATAACCGATACAGATCCTAATGGCAGACCAAGCAGGGCAAGCCCTAATTCACCATCACCAATTCCAATTCTTTCCTGAATATCGGGTAAGCGTGTGATCCATGATCCAAAGAAAATGCTGTTAACGGAAAAAAATAAACCCGCGGTTCTGGATTCTTTATCACTAAAGTAGTTTATTAAATTTCTTATCATATATAGGAAACGATCTGGATGCAATTAACTGGTCAACCTATTCATGCCAGTTCTAATTTCAGTTGTAAAAGTGCTTTAAAAATACCTTCTATCCCATTTTCTATTTCATAAATTCTATTCTTAGGTAAATTTATGCAGATCACTCAAACAGTAAGCAAATGTGAAAAGCTTATACAAGGCAAACCGAAAACAAAACATAAGGCTCCATTTAAGACCATGAATTGTGAAATCCGCAGATACAAAAAAGATTAATCCATATCTAATACCACACAGTCCGTACGTTTAATGGATCTCAGACAATATCCAAATGGCATGTATGTGCTCAATATCAACTTCTGTGAAAAACATAGGTCCTATAAAATAATGGTTGAGTAATAATCAGTAAGAAGGCAGGAATATTTGAAATTCAAGCGCTGGTAGTGTTCATTAAATAAATATAGATTTTTCCAGTGGTCTGATTTTATTCCAAAATCAGGCATTCTTTGCTTTTCCCAAATATTCTATATCTGTGTTTTGCAATTAAATTGTAGATTAAATCATTGAATCGGACAGGTAAAATACTGAAAATCAATAAAAAATTCCAGAAACCACCTAGTTCATTGAATATTTTAAAAATAGCCCTTGATCTTATATATATCCTATCTTCAACAAGGACTATCACCGTTTTTAGTGTATCACCGGTTATGTTGAACCGTTTTAAAAGATCTTTACCAACTTGGCTCTGTATAGCTACTAATCTGAATTTCCTTTGCGAATCTTTTCTTAATATAAACTGAACCAGTCCGTTGCACAGATTACATACCCCATCATAAAAAATAATGGTCCGGTTTTCATTATTTGTGTTCTGTATATTCATCCTATGATTATTAGAACTGAAATCAATGAAATGTAGTTTACTTTTTTGTCAGATATTTCTAAACACATATTAAAAACAATCTATTAAATCCTGACAAATGATTAATAATTTACAAACATAAAATATTATAAATCAACATATTAAATATATTTACTGCAAGCTATTATTTACATAAACAAAATTTCATTAACTTCATGAAAATCAACCTTTATTTTGGCCTATATATTTTTATAAGATATATTCATATAAATTATTTCAACAACCATTATCAATAATATAATGAAAGGATTATTATTTATTGTTTTTATCTCCTGCCCGGTATTTACTTTAGCTCAATTTGAACCTAATTATGATGAATCCAAAATTCCTGATTTCATTTTGCCCGATATTTTAGTCTCGGAGTCTAAAGAAAAAATCAGCAATGTAGATGAATGGGAAAAAATACGCCGACCAGAAATATTAGAATTATTTGAATCTGAAGTGTATGGAAAAGTGCCCGATCAAGTGGTTGAAGTTAAATTCCAGGTAATTGATATTAAAAAAGATGCTCTTGATGGCCTGGCGGATCGGAAACAAATTAAAATGATCTTTTCAGGAAATGGCAAAGAGCATTCAGCAGATTTATTAATTTATCTGCCCGTCAAAAGGAATTCTCCGGTTCCTTTATTTGTTGGATATAATTTCTATGGCAATCACACCATCAATCCGGATTTGGAAATTTGGCTGACATCCAGTTGGTCCATGAATAATGCAATAGTAAATATATTCGATAACAATCCAAACGAACTCTCGCGCGGCTTTCGAACCAATCGATGGCCTGTATCTTACATCCTTTCCAGAGGATATGGGATAGCAAATCTCTATTATGGAGATATAGATCCGGATTACGATGATGGTTTTCAAAATGGGATACATCCTTTGTTTTATGAAGAAGGCCAGTCAAAACCCGCTCCCGACGAATGGGGCTCAATAGGTGCCTGGGCTTATGGATTAATCCAGGCTATGAATTATTTCGAGGAGGATAAAGACATCGATCATACCAGGGTAGCTGTAATGGGACATAGCCGATTGGGAAAAACTTCATTGTGGGCTGGTGCCCTGGATGAAAGGTTTGCCATGGTCATATCCAATGAATCCGGATGTGGGGGAGCTGCCATATCAATGAGAAGAATTGGGGAAACAGTTGGAAGGATCAATACTGTTTTCCCACATTGGTTTAGTGACAATTTCAATAAATATAATGAGAATGAAGATGCATTACCAGTTGATCAGCATATGCTCATAGCACTTATGGCGCCAAGACCTGTGTATATTGCCAGTGCAAAGGGAGATCCCTGGGCTGATCCAAAAGGTGAATTCCTGTCCGGTGTATATGCAAGCCCGGTATATGATCTGTATGGAATTCAAGGGTTAGAAACCCAAGAAATGCCGTCAGTTAACCAACCTGTATCTGCAGGTAGTATTGGCTACCACGTAAGATCAGGAGAACATGACCTTACCTATTATGATTGGGAACAATTCCTTACCTTTGCGGATAGATTTCTCAAATAAATAGTGAATAAGTTTCTTTTAAAATTATACACCCGGTAAATCTCTAATTAAATGGTAAAACTTGCCTTTCCTTATTGTAAAATGATCACCTTAAAAAGATTGTTTCTTTACTTTGGTTTGTTTATTTCTTTTTCAAACTGCAATACCAAGGATAATACGTCCACATCCGACCAGGACTTTTCTTATAAATTAATATTTAATGGGATAGACCTGGATGGTTGGGAAGCTTCTCCCGATGCCATAGTGCAAATAGATAGCAGCGTACTCCACATTTCAAATAACAATTCCGGAAGGCGTGGTTTTCTTCTTACTGAAAAGACATACCAAAATTTCCAATTAAAGTTCGATTTTTTATGCCCACCCAGCAATAATAGTGGCCTTATGCTTAGATATAATAGTTTAGATAATGAATCTGACGCTTACAACGGATATGAAATAAACATTTTTAATGTTGATGATACACAGAATCCAACTGGATCGATAATGAATTTGTCAAGATCATTTTATCCGGACAATTTCAATCCAAACACATGGAACCATATGGAAATAACCGCCCAGGGTGATTATATCTCTGTGTCACTCAATGGAATTAAAGTAAATGAAATACACGATCGCCGAAGTTTAACAGGAAAAATTGGATTTGTAACCAATACGGGGAAATTGAGACATATGGCGATGTTCAAGAATATTGAAATAAAAAACATGCCCGGCATAGAGGCCCTCCCTCCCCAGATTGAAGATGTAATGCGAACCAGATTAAAAAAGTTACCAAATAAAATTTTTAATGGTGTTGATCTTAGTGATTGGGAAATTGTTGGTGATGGTATTTGGTTGGTTCAGGATGGACAGCATTATTGGCAGAACCAATAAGGAAGATTTCAGTTTCCTTAGATACAAAAAGGCATATAAGAATTTTTATTTAAAACTTAAATTTAACATTTCAAAAGAACATAACAGCGGTGTTTTTATTCGCCAGAACGTAGATTCCACCAATATTAATATAAATACAGGCCTTGAAGTCAATATTTATGATCATAACGGATTTTCATATGCCTGGCCCACAGGATCAATCGTTACTAAGGCCAGATCATTTATAGGGCTGGTTGATTATGACGAATGGAACATAATGGAAATATTTGCATTCGACAAGCATATCTGCGTATATGTGAACGGTATAAAATCTACAGAATATTATACTTCTGATGAATTCAATAATGCAGGAAATATCTGTTTGCAGGTTGGAGTACAGTTGGCAAATGAACAAAAAGGAGGATCAGAAGTTATATTTAGAGATATGGAGGTAATTGAATTTGAGGATTTTGATAAGCTTTCATTCTAATTGATAGTAATATAAAATTGATTTGAATAGATTTTACATCCACTTATGGGAAAAAGCATTTGAAATTTATTGTATTATTGCCAAACCATACTAAATAAACCTAAAAATTAAGTCTTATGAAAAGAAGTTTTTTATTAATCACCCTTTTGTTATCCGCATATCTAACTAAAGCGCAAACATCCGATGACTATATTGAACTGGCACGTGATATACTTAAAACTGAGAAAAAATCGGCTATTGCTGAAGGCATGATCCTTACAGATGCTGAAATAGCTCCATTCTGGGAACTTTATAATGAATACAACAGCAAACTATCTCAAACACAGAATCAAAGAGTTGCTTTGATCAAGAACTATGCACAAAACTATGAAACCATGACCGACGATAAGGCAGATGAGCTCATGCAATCATATTTTAAATATCAGCAGGATATAACAAAACTTAAAAAGTCCTACTACAGCAGGTTTAAAAAGATCCTGCCGAAAGCAAAAGCAGCCAGATACTTCCAGCTTGAGAACAAAATTCAAGCTCTTGTGGATGCAGAATTGGCTACGCAAATCCCATTAATTGACACGAAATAGAATACTTTGAAATATTTAAAGTCATATATTATACTAAAAAACTAAGATAATGAAACAACTATTTATTCTCTGGATGATTGCCATTCTGGTTATCTCCGGGTGCTCAAGTGTTACTGTCCATTCTGATTATGATAAGGCTGCTGATTTCTCGCAATATAAAACATACCATTTTTTAGGTTGGGCAGAGGAAAGCAACAAGATATTAAATCGCTTTGATCAGGAACGGATTCAGAACGCGTTTGCAAATGAATTTTCAAATCGAAATTTGACCTTTGTTGAAAGTAACGGCGATATGGCAGTTTCTTTGTTTATCGTTGTTGACCAAAAGACAAGTGTTACTGCCTATACAAACTCTATGAATGCAGGTGGTTGGGGCTATGGCGCCGGATGGGGCTGGTATGGCGGTTATGGTGGAGTCGGCATGGGTACTTCCACAACAACATATAGTGAAAACGATTATCTTGAAGGCACTTTGGTGATTGATGTGTATGATACAAAGACGAAGAAAATGATCTGGCAAAGTGTTGGTCAAAAAACTATAGATGACAATCCAAAGAATGCAGACAGGAACGTTGCTTATGTGGCAGAAAAAATGATGAAACCGTTTCCGATTGAGCCTGTAAAAGAATAAAAATCATTTTTATGCCTTTTCAACATGGGCAATTGAATAAGGCATTTCTTTCTGACTAATAGGAAGCAATGCCTTATTTTTTTATGTTTGTTATAAAACTGAATGTAACCATTGATTTCCCCAAAATTAATATTAGCCGTCCTTTTTGTATTAATATCTATTATCGGCTTTGCCCACCCTCACGATAGCCTTGATACTAATACCCCATTCCGGAAAGGAAGGTGGTTTGCTTTAATGGGAGGTGTGATAAATTCCGGATCAGTTGTTAAGCCAGACTCGGCCCAATCAAACAAACAATTCTCCAATAACTATGCTTTCAATATTAGTGGGTATAAATTAATTAAGAAAAGATTTGGCATAGGTATTATTCTGGATATTGCAAGATCCAGCGATGAGGAATTGTTTATAAATGAATCAGAGATATTCAATGTAGGCCCTAGTGTAAGATATTATCTTGCCAACTTAAAGCAAGGAGGAGCTTATGTCCAATCTACAGTAACCTATTCCAGATTCTATAACAGAATAGCCCTGCTGGATTTAGCAAATCCGGTTGATAAAGTATTAAAAGGAAGAGGACCAGGAATTTCATTAGGACTGGGCTATGGATATGTTTTCAAAGATATAGTGAGTCTGGATATTGGATTCAGATTTGCCAATTCATGGTTATCTGGCGAAAATGTGGACCAGATTACCAATATCAGCAATGATACTAATTTCAGAAGACTCTCATTTTCATTTTCTTTTGGATTAGGCATATTGATTGGGAAATAATTATGAAGAAATCAGTTTTAATCATTTTTATTTGTTTTATATGTAGCTTTTTGGCTGCGCAAACGGATAATGATGAATTCTTCATGACCGACACCGTGAAATTCAAAAAAAACTTCAGAATAATACCAGTTCCCATTGTTTTTTACACCCCGGAAACACAATTTGGTTTTGGGGTAGGTGTTCAAACCTTCATTTATTCAAAGTCGAATATCTATAATTCAAGGGAGTCAAACATCTTTTTATCGGCTATGTATACGACTGAAAACCAATTCATGCTGGATATAACCCCCCAGCTATTTTTCAATAAGGGAGATCTGTTTTTTGATGGCCTATTTAGATACCGGATATTTCCCAATAAATTCTGGGGGATTGGAAATGATACTCCTGAATTGAATGAGGAAGTATATAATATGGAGAGTATCATTGTTGAGGCAGCTATATTAAAAAGATTACCAACCGACCTCAATTTTGGTTTTGAGTATAAATTCGACAAATACACCATGCTTGAAGTTGAAGAGGGAGGTATATTGGATTCAGATACGGTTCCAGGTTCCGGGGGAGCTACCATTAGCAGTATGTTTTTTGTTTTCAACCTGGATGATCGGGATAATATTTATTCAACCAGAACTGGTAATTTCATGCAACTAAAAGCAGGCTTTTCGTCAAAAGTATTAGGAGCTTCCCATAGTTTTAATAAATATATCATCGACCTGCGTAAATACTTTAGCTTAAATAAGTCAAGCGTAATAGCTGCCCAATTATATTATGAAGGTACCTTCGGAGATGTACCTTTCCAGTCTATGGCCTGGTTGGGTGGCGGAGACCGCACCAGGGGATATTATAAAGGCCGGTTTATTGACCATAATATGTATGCGATTCAGGCAGAATACAGAAACCGTTTTCACAAACGCTGGGAATTTGCTGCGTTTCTTTCAATGGGCGAAGTGGCTGGAAAACCCCTTGATTACTTTGACAGTATAAAATATAGTTTTGGTGGCGGCATTCGATTTCAGCTTCTTAAAAACAATCCTACCTTAATACGATTCGATATTGGGATCGGAAGAGACGGCAACAATGGCTTTTACTTTGGTGTAAATGAAGCATTTTGAGCTTATTTTTTTATTCCTTCAGAATATCAATATTATTTATAAATTTATATGCAATTCAATTTTTTAATCATTTTTGGAGTATTTCTATTTTTCAAATAGAATAGGCTTGCTGACAATAATGATATTTTTAGAATTCTTAAAATCAAAGAAACTATGGTAATAATCAATTCCTATCTTACAGCGGTCATTCTACTTTTTGTAACAATGATATGCTGGGGATCCTGGGCCAACACTCAGAAATTGGTGACAAAAGGCTGGTCATTCCAATTGTTTTATTGGGACTATACGATAGGTGTAGTACTTATGGCACTTTTATTTGCCTTGTCCATGGGAAGTTTCGGGATGGAAGGCCGCAGTTTTCTTATAGACATTTCCCAAGGTTCTTATGAAAGCATGTCCTCAGCTTTTCTGGGTGGCGTTATTTTTAATATAGCCAACTTATTGCTGGTAGCCGCCATTGATATAGCCGGAATGGCTGTTGCATTTCCGATAGGTATAGGAATTGCCCTGGTTTGGGGTGTAGTGGTTAACTACTTGTATGATCCAACTGGAAATCCCATCATTCTCTTTATTGGCGTAGGACTGGTCGTGGTGGCCATAATTCTTGATGCACTGGCCTATCGCCGCTTGCCATCGGGATCAGGAGGAGCCTCTTCCAAAGGTATCCTGATTTCAGTTATAGCTGGAATTGCCATGGGATTTTTCTATCGATTTGTTGCCGCCTCAATGACTGGCAATTTTGCGGAACCCGAAATTGGAAAACTTACACCTTATACAGCGGTATTTATCTTTTCTATTGGAATATTCATCTCAAACTTTTTGTGGAATACCATTTTCATGTATAAGCCTTTAAAAGGGAAACCAGTCAGCTATAATGATTATTTCAGCTTAGGCACTTCAAAACTGCATCTTATAGGCATTCTAGGAGGGGCTATCTGGTGCATTGGAATGTCTTTCAGCATAATAGCCTCTGAACAAGCCGGATTTGCTATTTCCTATGGTCTTGGTCAGGGTGCTACCTTGGTGGCAGCAGCCTGGGGTGTATATATATGGAAGGAGTTTAAAGACGCTGATGCAAGTACCAAACGACTTCTACCATTTATGTTTATCAGTTTTATTATTGGTCTGGCTTTGATCATTTTCGCGCGCTTAGGTTAATATTTATGGAGAAGAAAATACTTGTCATAGGGAGTTCAAATATAGATCTCATTATGAAGATGGAAAGACTACCTGATAAGGGTGAGACCTTAACGGATTGTTCCTTCCTTCAGGCCTTTGGAGGAAAAGGTGCAAACCAGGCAGTGGCTGCAGCGCGATCTGGGGGTAATGTTACCTTTGTAAGCAGCGTTGGAGATGATGATTTTGGGACCTCCATGATCAGGAATTACCAGAATGATAAAATCATTACAGATTATGTCTTTACCGCTCAGAAAACAGCTAGTGGATCAGCATTGATTATGGTTGGCGGTGATGGGGATAATTACATAACCGTTGCTCCCGGTGCTAATTATCATTTAAGTAAACAGCATATCGATAGCATAAGCGATGTTATGAAAGCCTCTGATATCATCGTTCTTCAATATGAGATTTTAACCGATACATTAGAATACATTTTAAACAAAGCTGGCGATTTTGGCATTAAGACTATGCTGAATTTTGCACCTGCTAAAAAAATCGAACAAGCCTGTTTGGCGAATGTTTCCATTCTCGTGGTAAATGAAACCGAAGCCCAGTATTTAACTGGCATCCCTGCGATTTCTCCGGACAATGCTCCCGAAATAGCAGTAAAATTACAAGAAAAAGGAATTGAAACCATTATTATAACCCTAGGCATCAATGGTTCATACGTACATTCAAGTGAGTATTCAGGTATAATACCTGCCTATAAAGTAAATGCTGTCGATGCCACAGCGGCCGGAGACGTATACTGTGGTAGTCTGGCAACCGCATTAATGGAGGGCAGATCACTTGAAGAGTCAGTTAAGTTTTCAAGTGCTGCAGCAGCACTATGCGTAACAAAATTGGGAGCCCAGCCGTCTGCCCCTACCCGGCAGGAAATTGATATTTTTATGAATAAAAAAGATTAAAAAAATAAACATGAATTCTTCAAAATATATTAATGATTTAATAAACAAACTTGAAGCTATTAAAAATGACCCTATAGAAAATCGGGTTTTTATAGGTTTCGACGGATATATTGATAAAATCCAGAAAGCAGTTAAGCTTCGCACTAAAGATTCAGTCGAATATTATCAGACGCTTTCAGAATTTGCTCAACGAATTGATATGGCTGCGGGGAAAAGCGGACAGGTTGAACTCGTAACCCAGGAAATAAAAATAGGTGGCAATTCAACTATTATGGCCAATTCACTCGGCGCCCTGGGTGTTAATAGTATTTGTCTGGGAAATGCGGGTTATCCTCAAAAACATCCGGAATATAATAGTCTTCATAAGAATGTCGAAATTTTATCCATTGGAGATCCGGCCGAAACAAATGCTCTTGAATTTAACGATGGCAAAATGATCCTTTCAGAATTATCTATCTTCCGCAAGATCAACTGGGAATATGTCAGAGAATTAATTGGACTTGATGTCATTACGAACCGATTGAGTAGCAGTTCTGTACTTGCACTCGTAGGTTGGTGCAATCCGGATCATGCTACAGATGTCTGGAAGGGCATTTTAAATGAAGTCATGCCAAGCTATTCAGGAAAGGACCTTATATTCTTCGACCTTGCCGATCCTACTAAGAAAAATAAAGAAGATCTTCTTGAAGTATTGGACGTGATAAATTCATATACAAAATATGGAAAGGTAATCCTTGGAATAAATGAAAATGAAACCAACAAGTTATTTGCCATCCTGTCAAAAGAATATCCTGATTCAATCCCGGAAAATCCTGAACTTGTTGATAAAGGAAGGTTTATCTATTCGGTTATGAATATTGAGGGGCTATTGATCCACCCGGTGGATCGCAGCATTATGATTACAAATGATACAGTAATAAATCTTAAGGGACATGTTATTGAGGAACCTAAAATCTCAACTGGTGGCGGAGACAATCTTAATGCTGGGTTTTGCCTGGGATTATTTATTAGGATTGTCAATGGAAGAAAGTATGATATTGGGTATGGCCACATCTGGTGCTTATGTAAAAAATGGGGAAAGCCCGGATATCCCAGGACTTATCTAATATTTAAAAACATGGTCTTAGAAAGACAATTCCTTTAAGAACATAAATTTACAAGGAACCGTTAATACCGTTCCAAAGAATTGATGTTATAGAGCCATTATAATCCTTTTAATTATATGGAAATTGTTATATTATGTAACCCAAACTCTTCATATTGCAGTGTTTAATATGCCGATCCAGTATGATAGCTTATTTTTTTCCTAATAAATAGCGTCTGATGAAAACAAAATCCCAGCATATAAAAATCATTTTTACTCTTATACTGATTGGATTTATTCCAAGACAAGCTGATTCTCAAGTACTTCTGTCTCTCCTATTTGGTGACAAGCTCAACTCGGGCAAAATTGAATTCGGCCTTGACGGAGGAATAAATCTATCAAATATGTCCAATACAGAGGGTAATATGGCTCCTGATTGGAATTTAGGTTTTTTCTTTTATATAGATCTTTCGGAAAAGGAAAGGCACAACGAAAGAAAGAAGAAAAAGAACGGCAATTAAGAGAACAGCAAATGCAGAACAATTAAGCTCTTCGCAAGTCTTTTAATCTTCACTTCAGATCTGAAAAAAGTTACTTGAAAGGTATCTGCGCAAAATAATTCTTCATTTTGCAGAAAGGTATGCTTTTATAGCTGATTAATTTTGGCTTAATTGCAACTTTTAAAATCAAGCATTCGAAATCTATGAAAGCATATGTATATTTTTTAGTATTTGTTGTTCTTTGTTCATGCAAACAAACCCCATCCAAGGAAAATAAGCAGACCGAGAAACCAAACATTCTTTGGATAACTTGTGAAGACATTACAACCATGATCGGGTGTTATGGAGATCCTCTTGCAAAAACACCGAATATTGATAATCTTGCCTCAAAAGGCATATTGTATCAAAATGCTTACGCCACCGCTCCCGTTTGTGCTCCATCGACGATCATGCCTCGTAACAGGTGTTTATGCCACTTCATTGGGAACTCAAAATTTACGTTCTGATTTTGAGATCCCATCTTCGATACGAACACTCCCTCACATATTGAGAGAAAACGGATATTACTGCTCAAACAACTATAAAGAAGATTATAACTTCTTTGATTCTACCATCTGGGATGAATCAAGTCATGAAGCTCATTGGAGAAACCGTCCGGATAATAAACCTTTTTTCAGTGTATTCAATTTTGAAACAACACATCAATCCCAAATATTCGGCGATGATGAAGCATTTTATAATAAATATGGTCACCAACTAAGCGATGAGGAAAGAACAAAACCTGAAGAAATCATACTCCCTCCCTATTTCTTTGATTCACCTGAGGTAAGGAAGCTATGGGCCAGATATTATGACCTTGTCAGCCTAATGGATCGTCAAGTAGCTGATATTCTAAATCAACTTGAAGAAGATGGTTTAAAAGACAATACAATCATCTTTTTTTATTCTGATCATGGTACAGGAATGCCTCGGGCAAAACGGGCACTTTACAATTCGGGTATCCAGGTTCCATTCATAGTACATCTCCCGGAAAAATATCAGTATTTATCAGAGTACAATCCAGGTACACAAACATCTGATATCGTAAGTTTTGTGGATTTCCCACCTACCGTCTTAAATATCCTGGGCATAAATATACCAGATTACATGCAGGGAAAGGCTTTTCTGGGCGACAACACTGAAAAAAGTGAATTCGTTTTCGCAACATCCGACAGGGTTGATGAAGCCTTTGAGATCAGCCGGGCGGTGAAAAGTAAAAAATATAGTTATATCAGGAATTTCCTGCCCCACCTCGAACTGATTCAACCTAATTTTTATACCGACCAGTCTGAGATCATGCAGGAGCTATTGAGATTAAAGAATTCCACCGCTATGACACCTGAACAAAAAAGCATGTGGCTGCCTAAGAGGTTTCCGGAAGAATTATATGACCTCGAGGCAGATCCTTTCGAAACCAATAATCTTGCAGGGGATCCTGCTTACAGGGAAGTTCTCATTGAAATGCGTAATGAACTGAATAAGTGGTTGCTGGAAACAAATGATACTGGTCTTATTCCTGAAGGTTATTTACTGGCTCATTGCAATCCTGAAACTGCCTATGAACTTGCAAAGAACAGGGAATTCTTTCCTTTGCCTGACATTTTAAAAACCAATGATCTATTACTTGAAAAAGATATAGATAAAAATCTGTTAATTAGCTATTTAAAAGATGAAAAAGATTTGGTACGTTTCTGGGCAGCTATCACCATGCAATACATTGATAATCCATAAACAGAGATAGTCAATGCATTGAATGAAGCTGTAAATGATCCGTCACCATATGTCAGGCTAGCGGTAGCAGAAACCCTGTGTGCATATGATCAGTGTAGTAATGTAGCTCAAGGAGGTTATTTTATCAAGCCTCAAGGCAGATGATTTAATGATCACCTTGATGGCTGCAAGAATCTTTGAGTTGAATAAAAACAAAGCGGAAGGCATAAGTCAGGAGGTTCAGAAAATCCATGAAAAGATTTGTGCACAATCAAAGGTAAATGGAAAGGATACGATCTGTATGCCTGCTGGGCATTGAATGAAGCTTTTAAATAGTTTTAGTGCATTTATAAAATCTTCTGGGACTGAATCCATCTGTGATTTTGAGTGTTAACCTGCTAATTTTGATTCCATATGAAAATTTTTAAACCAGATAGTTGGTTTAGGCAACATACGAACCATTTCTATCATTGGATTTTTGCTTTCTTCACTGATATTAAACCTTAATTCGGGCTGTAAGCCAGAGCAGACGATTCAGCAACCTAATATAGTCCTGATCATGGGCGACGATATTGGATTTTCTGACCTGGGATGTTATGGTGGGGAGATTATGACACCTAATCTTGACAAACTGGCCAGTGAAGGAATCCGCTTTTCGCAGTTTTACAATATGGCAAAATGTGAACCTACAAGATCTGTAATGCTCACCGGCCATTATAAAGGCGATGACCGAAGCATGTCTGTTGCTAATTTATTAAATAAGGCGAATTATACTACCATAATGTGCGGGAAGGAACATTTTCAGCAATGGGTGCCAGAATCTGCGTATTCCGTTAACAATTTTGACCATACTTTCACCTTCTGGAAGATCAGTGAATTTTTCGTCCCTCCAAGTGGTAAAATGGCAAATCCTTTCATATTAAATGGCCGGGAACTTTCCGTTGAGGAAGTTGAAAATGAGATCGAGCCCTTATACAAAACTGATGTATTGACTGATTACGCCCTTAAATTCCTTGATACGGCTATGACTAAGGGTAATCCATTCTTTCTTTACCTCCCCTATAATAATGCACACTACCCCCTCCAGGCCAGACCGGAAGATATTGCCAGGTTTAAAGGTAAGTATATGAAGGGCTGGGATGTAATTCGTGAAGACCGTTATAATAAAATGATCAAACTAGGCATTCTCGATCCGAAATATAAGATGAGCCCACCTGAAGGGAATATCAACAGGTTTCGGGGTCATCCGAAGGGAGATGAAGAAATCCGGGAGAAGATCCCCTTGTACAGGCCATGGGTAACACTTAGCGACCAGGAGAAAGAAGACCTTGATCTTGAGATGGCAGTTTATGCTGCTATGGTTCATCGTCTCGATAAAAATGTGGGCAGGATCATTGAATACCTGAAAGCAAAGGGGATATATGAAAATACCGCTGATCATGTATTTATCTGACAATGGATCATGCCCTTATGACAGCAATAGGGATTTTACCCATCCTCCCGGAGGGGCTGAAAGTTACAGAACCTTAAGTGCTGCCTGGGCTAATGCAGGGAATACACCTTTCAGGTATTTCAAACAATTTGGACATGAAGGCGGATCCCATACACATTTTATTGCGAGCTGGCCCGAAAAGATCAATGATAAGGGAAGCATTACAGATCAACCAGGTCATGTGGTGGATATCCTTCCAACCCTCATAGATATTGCCGGAGGCAATTACCCGGCAGAAATTAATGGCAGAGCCTCGCTCCCACCTGATGGGCAATCCCTGTTACCAGTTTTTCTTGGTCAAGTGCGGCCTCAACCTGAATATTTCATGTCTGGCTTTACTGATAGGTTCCGTATGTACAGAGAGGGTGACTGGAAAATAGTCAGGGCAAATGAAGAGGCCTGGGAACTCTACAATATGGCTGAGGACAGGACAGAAATTAATAACCTGGCTGATAAAAATCCGGAGATACTGCAGGAATTGGTGTCTGGTTATGAGAAATGGAAATCGGAATTGCCATGATAACCGGGCTATTAAAAATGGAAATCCGGTTTACCTGCGGAAGAAGATTTTGAAAAATTTGAATTGCCAGGGATTTATGATTATAATAAAATGAGTCCCTTTTGAACTGAGTAGAATATTATGAAAAAGGAAGTCCGGGTTATTCTAGATATAAGATTATGAAATCTGAGAATCCGAATTATACAAGCGTGACAACTTTGAAAGCTGTGAGCCTAATCAATAAATGTCTGGTTCCAATAGTCATTGTACTTGTTTCTATATGTGGATGTAAGCATGATAATAATTCAAATACAGGGAATGACCTGAAGGATCAAATAGAATTCCTGGTTTCCGGCTATCACAATGAAGGAAAATTTGACGGTACAATCCTCGTGGCAGATTCAAGTGAGATAATCTATAAAGGCGCTTTCGGCTTATCAAACCATGAAAAAGAAAGCCCGCTTTCAATCGAGTCTCAATTTTACCTTGCCTCGGTAAGTAAGCAGTATACAGCAAGTGCTATTCTGCTTCTGATCCAGAATGGTTCAATTGCACCTGATGATCCAATCTATCCCCATCTGCCTGAATTGCCGGATTTATATTTTGGTATTACCTTCCGTAACCTCCTGAATCATACCAGTGGGATCCCAGACTATTACAATTTTGCGCAATTGTTCAATGGATTTACCAATTCAGATGTCTTTAAAGAATTAACCAAGGTAGATAATCTGGAATTCGAACCAGGAACTCAGTATAAATATAGCAATTCAGGGTATGTATTATTATCAATTCTCGTTGACAGGATATCGGGATCAAGTTTAGCTAATTACCTGACAGAAAATGCTTTTCAAGAAGCTGAATTGACAAATACCATTGTTTACGATCAATTTGCAGAAGAACCGGAACGGCGAGTAACAGGTTATGGGAAGGATGGAACATTAACGGATTATCAATTCAGGACAACAGGCGGGGGCGGAATTTTTTCCAATGTCGAAGACCTGTATAAATGGCACAAGGCTTTATCGTCGAACTCATTGATTAAAGAGGATTATATGAAAATGGCCTATCAGCCGGCCATCCTTAAAAATGACAGTACGGTTTATTATGGATTCGGGTGGTTTATAGACCCGGATGATCCCAATCATGTTCACCATGATGGAACTTTGGAAGGATTCAGAACACTATTTGATCGCCAATTGGACAACTGGAATGTTATAATTATACTTTCAAATAATAGCAGTGAATATTTAGATGAGATTACAGAGAAAATAAGAGAATTGTTGAAATCAAGGCATAAATAACATCCTTTATCTCTTAAATTTCAACAGATTAAAAACTATACTTCAAAAGAATATTCATTTCCATACAAATACCTGAAACGAGTAAGAAATAGGCTGTCGATATGACAAATTATCGGCGATAAATACTATTTTAGGCAATCAAAATTTTAAGAGATCATTTTTTAAACCGAATTCAAATGAGAAAGATTAAATTAATTATTCTGGTATTGCTGACCTCCATATTTAACCAGACGCTTAATGCTCAGGAATACTTTCTAAAAAAATACAAACCATTTGATCCTGATATACCTTCCCCTGAGGAGTTCCTGGGTTATCCGGTGGGATCCCATCATACAAGGTACGACAGGATTGTAGCTTATTTCAATAAATTAGCTGAGATCTCAAGCAAAGCTTCGATCACCCAATACGGACAAACTTTTGAATTCAGACCGCTTATAATACTGACGGTATCAAGTCCTCTAAACATGACCAACCTAGAGCAAATCAGGGATCGTCATCTTCAATTTATCGATCCCTCAGTTAAAAATACTGACTCAGAAGACCTTCCGGTATTCATTAACCTGGGTTATGGGGTTCATGGCAATGAGCCTTCAAGCGCTGAAGCCGCCATGCTAACAGCATATACCCTGATAGCTTCTCAAAACAGCCAGATCCAGAATCAACTTGAAAACGCTGTCATGTTTATCGATCCCACCATCAACCCTGATGGCAGGGACAGGCATACCTGGTGGGCAAATATGTACAAAGCCAACCCGCTGGTCGGCGATCCACTGGATGCTGAACACAATGAAGTATGGCCAAGGGGTCGTACTAACCACTACTGGTTTGATCTGAACCGTGACTGGTACCTGGCTATTAATCCAGAGAGTAGAGGGAAACTGGATTGGTATCACGAGTGGTATCCTAATGTGGTTACAGATTTTCATGAAATGGGTTCCAGCAGCACATACTTTTTCGAACCAATGAAAGACAATGGATCCTTGCATCCGATCATGCCAGAAGCCAACTATACAACACTGAATGATACATTTGCGAAGTACTATAAAGAAGGTCTTGATAGTATAGGTTCATTGTATTTTACAAAAGAGGTATTTGACGGGACATATCCCGGATATGGTTCCTCCTACCCCGATCTACAGGGTGGATTGGCATTATTGTTCGAGCAAGCCAGCTCAAGAGGTCATGTTCAGAAGAAAGATGATGGCAGTACATTGACTTTTGCTTTCACCATCAGAAATCAGTTCGTATCGAGTATGGCTACTATCACAGCCGGGGTAGAAAATAAAGCTTTGTTGTATAATTACCAGAAAGATTTTTTCAAGTCTGCTATTAGCAATGCATCAAAAAGCCAGGTTAAAGCCTATGTGTTCGGAGATCAATATGACCGAAACCGTACCCTGGCTTTTATTGACAAACTGCTTCTTCATAAAATAGAAGTTTACAATTTAAGTGAAGGCATTACGATTTCAGGGAAGAAAATTTGATCCCGAATTTGGATTCATTATACCAACAGAACAAGCTCAATACAGGATGGTCCAATCTATGTTCGAAACATATAGTGATTTCCGGGATAGCGTGTTTTATGATGCCTCTGCCTGGTCACTAGCCAATTTTTATAATATGCCTTTTGAAGAGATATCAGGCAGCTATAAAAAGGGTGATATGGTTACTGAAATGAGTAACCTCATTGAACAGAAGGAAGTAGACCGGTCTGATTATGCCTACATTATTTCCTGGGATGATTATAATGCTCCTGCTTTCTTATACTACCTGCAGAAAATGGCGTTTTAGCTTCTTCTGCCTTTAAACCATTTACGATTTCGACCAGCCGTGATCAGGCAAAACAATTTGATTTAGGCTCTTTGTTAATTCCGGTAAAAGGACAAACCATATCGGAAGACTCTTTATTTAATCTTGTAAAATCAGGAACTGAAAAATTTGCTGTTGAAGTTCATACTGCTACTTCAGGATACAGTTTGTCAGGAGTAGATCTGGGAAGTGGCAATATTATGACATTAAAGAAACCGGAAATCCTGATGCTGATCGGAGAAGGCATATCTTCTTATGAAGCGGGTGAGGTTTGGCATTTACTTGACACACGAATGCATATGCCGGTTACCAAAGTTCAGATAAGACAATTCGATCGAATAGAATTTCATAAGTATAATGTTATGGTTATGGTTTCTGGAGGCTATAGTCAGCTTGATTCGGTAAAGCAGCAAAAGATCAAATCATGGGTATCACAGGGAAATACACTGATCACCATACGTAATGCGTCTGAATGGATCATCAAACAGAAACTTGTCAATGAGGCCCTTATCGAAGAAAAGAAAGATACAATAGTAAAACAGTTGCCGTATATTACTGCCAGTCAGCATATCGGAAAAGAAAGAATTGGCGGTGCTATTTTCAGGGTTGAAATTGATCTGACACATCCACTATGTTTTGGATATCACGAAAGAGAGATCCCAGTTTACAGCAATAGTAAAGTCTGGCTTAAACGAAGTAAAAATCCATATTCTACGGTTGCAAAATATACTGAAAATCCTCATATCGAAAGATATATAACTGATAAAAACATGAATGAATAACCTGAAAAAATCTGCTTCTCTAATTGTCAGTAAAATGGGTGGAGGTGCAAATAAGGTGATTATGTCTGTGGTATAGAATCCCAAAACTTCAGGTGTTTATGGCATGAAAACTCATCAGACTGTCTCTCAATGCACCTTCTCTTGAGGATACAAGGGAGAATACCCGAATAGTATCCTTCATTTCTCTTTATAGGGAGTAAAGGACTATATTTAAGCCAAAAAATGTCTGATATGCTTTCTTTAAAAAATTTCGTTTTATATGTTCCTTACCAGCCAAACGGCCATCTCTCCCATTTCCCTGGTGCAGCTGGATGCTAAGTACGGTATGGCTTTGAAAGCACTTCCTATTGGCCTTTTGACAATGAGTGCCGTGGAATTATACCCAGGCCGCCAAGCAATTCAGTATTGTACAAATAATTGAATGTATCATTCTGATAGATGTCTGATGTCAAAAATTCCCAAAGGATTCTACCCTGCCTGTTCTGCACAATAAATGATTGGTCCCAATGTTCAAAAGAAATTTTATTTACATTTGCTGCTACTTGAGGATTTGCAACCAATGTTTTTCCATCTTTCATTTTAAGGGACAGGTCCTTGATATAAAGGCCTCTTATGCTAAATTCGTTCTCCAAGATTTAAATATCCATCCTGATATGAGTTGTCTTGATCTTTTTACCATTAAAAAATACCACAGTGAAGGATGGACTTCAAGATCCATATAAGTGTATACATCTGGTGGCATGACTTCATTTCTTAACTATCTGGCAGTATTCTAAGCATGAAATTGGCCTTTACTTCATTTTCAGATTCAATATGTAATTTAACTCCCCATCTGATGGATAACCCGTCTGCTGACGAACAGACATTTTGTCTTCCCCAATATTGCAGATCTGCCATATTGCTCATGTACAGGTTTACATAAACCGTTTCCCCTTTTACAGCATAGATGTACCCCGGAATGGAAGGGATGACTCGGACAACGTTTACCGGGCAGCAGGAGCAGTCAAACCAGGGTGACCGTCCACATACCCCCTGGTTAAATGTGGCAATCCCATCTGTCTCAAGTGGATTCGGGTAGAAAAAAGTATTCCCTTCAAACGAAATCCCAGCCAGGAAACCATTATACAATATCCTTTCAAAAACATCCATATACTTTACTTCTCCACTTCGTAAAAACATTCTGTGGTTCCAAAACATAAGTGCAATTGCTGCACAAGTTTCAGTATAGGCTGTTGCATTTGGCAATTCATAAGCAGGGCCAAATCCCTCATAACGTGGCTCAGCACCTATCCCACCGGTAAGATATATTTTTCTATAAACGATGTCCTCCCATATTTTATGAAGCGCACTGTCATAATTAACAGTTCCGGTTAAGGCTGCCACATCTGTCACGCCAGAATAAAAATAGCATGCTCTGACTGCATGACCAACCGCTTCATCCTGTTCAGTGAAAGGTTCATGATCCTGGCAATATTCGCCAAAAAGTTCATGCCCTTCCTCATTCCCTCTCTGATCTATAAAAAACTTGGCCAGTTTGAGGTATTTTATATCTCCTGTTACCCTGTAAAGCTTTACCAGGCCAATCTCAATTTCCTGATGTCCCGGTACTCCCATATTCTTACCCGGTCCAAAAACCTCATTAACCAGGTCTGCATTTTTTATGGCTACATCCAGGAATGTCCTTTCTCCGGTGGCCTGATAGTGTGCCACAGCGGCTTCATACATATGACCTACATTATACAACTCATGATAAACAGCCAGGTTCGTCCACCTTTCTTCCCCTGCCCCATCTGCTGATTTTGCCGGGTCTATTGTTCTATTGGTATACAAATAGCCATCCTCTTCCTGTGCAGCCGCAATAGTAGCGATAAGGTCATCCAGATACTTTTTTAATTCAGGATCATCTTCCACCAGCAATGTATAAGATGCCCCTTCAATAATTTTAAAAACATCAGAATCATTGAAAAAAATACCTTCAAACTCTCCCTCTTCCAACCCGCCGGCAATAGCGAAGTTCTTTAGCCGCCCAGTTTCTTCACTTTTCTTAAAAGTATAGGGTAATGTCACTTCCTTGTTTGTTTGTATTCGTGGAGCCCAGAAATTATCAGTAACCTGAACGGCTGTAAATGGAACCGGTCTGATGGGATAATCCACCAGATCTGAGCTGCTGAATTGAGTGAGATTTTCTTCGTGACTACCTTTATTTGAAGTGCAGGAAACCATAGAGGTTAGAAATCCTAATAGTATAATGCCCTTTTTCATGATTGTTTTTCTATATTAATTAACACATATCCAGGATTCTCATATCGAGTTTTAAAAAATAAGGCAAAAAAAATCTCAAGATATTATAAACAGAATAATCGAAATCCCATAATTCAATTTAGAAAATTTAATTAAGAAAACTACTTATTTATACAGCTGATCAAGCTTATTTATTAATTCATCATACATGCTTTGTCTTCGTATGAACAAAGTATTTTTATTATGCGCATACATTTCTTCCACATTTCCCCAGGTCTTGCAGGGATCTGCATAATCCCAGAAGATGTCACCATTGTCGTCAGTCCAGTAATTTGGTCGTTTCTCTGGAAAAGGTTTTTTAAATTTTCCAGCCCAGCTACCTTTCTCAGGATTTTCAATTTCGTTACCAGGATCGATCAGGTATAGTACCGATGGTGTGTCACCTACACGGAAATACTGAGCCCAATCGTGACCTTTTGTGGCTGTTTTAATGAATGCTCCCATAGACCCATAGGTGGAAAGTTTCTCAAACATGATCCTTGGGCCTTCACCCATAAACATGCCATTGTAGGTCCAGTTACTTTCCAGCCACCAGAGTTTATCGAATCTTGGATCATTATAAATTTCATTGCGGCCCTTGCCATTCCAATTTACCACATCACACTCCTCGCCAACCTGTTCATCAACCGGACCATATTTTAAACCTGTTCCTATCGTCAATATTCTAACCTTTTCTGCAATTTCGGGAGCATGGAAATTGGCTTTCTTGAAAGGTAGTCATTTGCCCCCATATCAGGAGATAAATTGGTTCAATGGATCTCACTGCTTCCTGAATGATCATATCTCTGGCGGATTGAGGATTCCTGGCAAACCGCTTTTTAAGGGATATAGGATCCGGATATCCTTTATCACCGAATTTGAATTCTTCGAAATCTTTCATGTAGGAATCAAGGACCTCCATAGAAGCCTCATAGCCCTTTCCATTCCAGTAATCGGGAATTATGCCGACTATGTCAAGTTCATCAGCATACCAAAGAACATGGACAAGAGACTGTTTATCATCCGGATCACCACCGGCATTGTTTATGTCGGTAGTTATGATAACCCTGGGTTTATCATTTTGAGCAGTGCATCGAAAAAGGCTTATAATAAATAATAAGAGGAAATAATTCTTTAAATATTTCATAATAATATCATTTTTCATTGAAACACAAATTATAATTGTAGTTGAAGTAAAGATTTCCACCCTATATAATACAGTTTGATTTTATCTATATTTTCGGTGGATTTATAAACCATTGAATTAACTGAATCAATTTTAATATCATTAATATCACTATAAATACCCGGGGTAATATCTACATAAAGCATTCAGAATAAGGTCCTGACACCGTCAAGCTTTGAGTCTGTATTGGACAGCATTTCAACTTTTAAATCAAAGTCATTAAAAAGAATTTGTATATCATTCCTTGCTGCGGTTGCCAAATGGTCTTGGATAATTTTACGGTTACAAGATATTACCCCTATGGTATTTTTCATTTTTATACAAAATAATGTTTATATTTCTAACCATTTGAAGCTGTTATCAATACCAGACCTATTATGTAGAATATGAACATGGCCAGC
The DNA here is from genome assembly GCA_963820995.1 of uncultured Cytophagales bacterium. Classification (GTDB taxonomy): domain Bacteria; phylum Bacteroidota; class Bacteroidia; order Cytophagales; family Cyclobacteriaceae; genus JAGTVG01. Next base: position 194,810 of record CAWGCL010000006.1, read on the forward strand.
AGTAAGGAATTAGTTCCTTTTGGCGCCCCTTTGAATTCTTTCCAGATCAGAACACCCCATAATATGGCCACTACCGGAGCGGCATTACTTAATGCATAGGAAATTGCAGGATTGGCAGCCCCAGCCGCCATAAAACTGACGACCATCCCGAACATCCAGATAAAACCGCCTATTACACCTGACATATGAGTTTTTAAGTTTCCTTTCCAATAAGCACTCATTTTTACAGATTCACCCTGAACAGGATACTTCATGAAGAAGGGATTGATTACAATGGTACTTAAAGAAAACTCCAACACTGAAGAAAAAGACACCCGTGAATGGAGTGAGCGTGCCAGTTCCACCGGCCACAAATGAATTATCAAGTGATTTTACGACCAGACCATAAAAAAATGCAATGAGCAAACCAGCAAAAACAGATAACATAATCCCTTTAAGGGTTGGCTTTTTCTTTTCCGAGGCGAGCCTTCTGTAAGAAAGCATACTTAAGAAAATGGCAATAACGATTACAGCGACACCTATCCATAAAACATTTGGATTTCCTTCAAAGGATTTCTCAGGATCAAGCATGACCAGGATATAATTCACTATAATGCCCAAAATCCATGCAATACCACCCCCGATTGGAAAGCCTACTGACATCCCGGCAACGGCGATAGCGGCAACAAGGAGAATATTTCCAAGGTTCCAAACTACACCCCCCAGCATGGCATATGCTATGCTTGAACTATCCGCTATTTGCAGATCTTCCAAAAATGGCCGTCCGGAATCTCCCATACTGCCCAAGGTAAAAGCAGCTAAGGTGGCAAATACCAGCAGGCCAATTGCCAGGTCCCAGTAAAACAATTCAAATCTCCAGTTTTTTTCAGCTACCTTCTGCATGTTGGCCCAGGAGCCCCAGCAGATCATGGCTACGACGAAAAAAAATACTGCCAGGGGATAATTTTCAACTAAAGTCATTTTACGTTCATTTAAGATTAAAAAATTTATGTGATAATGTTCTCAACTTTATGGTTTTTTATTTTCAAATACCTCCCAGTTGAAGAATTTTTTGTAATATCTTTTTGTTTTATATTGTCTTAGCCATTTGCAAACATGCTTATCAAATAAACATGTTCGGCAATCCTTCTAATTCAACGATGCATCTTTATTCCCTCTGATTTCTACTGCTTTACGCCAACCATCAGCTTCGTCTCCGCCATATACTTCATGCCAAACTTTTCTTCTGGGCACACCTTCCGGACCCCAGCTATAGGCAGGAGGTGCCACAGGATTATTTGACCGATTAACAACGCCATCCGGCAAGGCTGCCTCCCATCCGGCTTCAAGGATTGTGGCCATTTCATCAACTAGCTCCATATTTACCGGATCGATAGCCAGATTATTCATCTCTAAGGGATCTAATTCCAGATCATATAACTCTCTGGCCATGATTACACCTGCCTCGTGGTCATGCCATTCTGTATATCGATACCTTTCGTTGCGAACAGAATATCCTTTCTTCTACCAATAATATTCTTTCCTGCCTGCTGAATACAGCCTTTTTGAATTCCAATTCCGGATAATCCAATAAAGGAACGGTACATACACCTTCCAGGTGATCGGGAATTTCAATACCGGCCAGGTCGAGTACGGTTGGCAGGATGTCTACATATTCAACCAGGGATTCACATATGTCGCCTTGGTTTTCCATTCCTTCTTTTGCTATGATCAATGGTGAATTTAATGAAGACTCATAAAGTGTCGTCTTCCCCCAGTGATTTTGTTCCCCAAATGAAAACCATGATCTAAATATAAACAAAATAGGTGTTGTCGGAGATCCCCATTTGCTCAACCTGATCAATAAGCTTCCCTATCTGAGCATCTACAAAACTGGTACAAGCAAAATAAGCATGGCGCAATAACCTTGCATAATCATCTGAAAATAGGCTGTCAGGATCACTATGTTCCCATTTGTATTGATTCAGGTTATACCTGCTTTTGGCAATTTCAGGAAATCCTTCAGGCCGGTTTGGATTTTCAACAAGCGGGATAGCGTCCTGATTATATAGTTCCCAGTATTTTTGAGCTGAACTGAAAGGCAAGTGTGGCTTCTGAAATCCGACCACATAAAAGAAAGGTTTTTCATGCTTCCATTCATTAAGGGTTTTCAGTACAGCATCTGCAATCCTTCCATCCTTGAACAGGCTGTCGGGCCCATCAAATTTTTCATATGGAAGGTACTCCAAGATTGCCTAAAGTTTTATCAATCTCAATGTTTTCAGGATCAACATACCGTGTTCCTCCGGGGTAATAATTAGGTTTATCAAGTTTTTCATCGACTCCATGATGGACCTTGCCAAAATATCTGGTATCATATCCATTCTTTAAGAAATGACTCCCTATGGTCCCATAAGTTGGGATTACCTCTTCTACAAAATAATAACTGTAGGGGTATTCAATCCTGTACTTCGGGGATGTAACCTGTCAGATACTGGTTCTTGAAGCAGCGCAGACCGCCTGTTGGACATAAGCATGATAAAACCGAATCCCTTCAGAAGCAAGCCTGTCTAAATTGGGAGTTTTGATATATTCTTTGCCAAAACAGGACAGCTCCATATTCTGATCATCGATGATAATGAATACGAAATTCGGTTTTTCATCTATTTGAATTTTCATTCCTGCAAGAAACAAGAATAAAAAGAAACAAAACCAATATTCCATATTTCAAAAACCAATAAGGATCAATTCTTGCGAAACTGGAAATTAAAGAGACTATTAAATCCTTTGATTTTATAAAATCCACCTTAGAGATAGAATTTAAAAAAGCGGTCATTTTAAAAGTTTTAAAAACATTCCTGAATATAATATATCTGAATTTATAATCACCAAAACAAGACATTGATCTTATCAGGAAGTTTGAAAATTCATTTGGATAAGGATCTTAATGCTCTTGAAATTGATTTTTTAGTATTCTTCACAATGATACACCAGGCGGGATCAATCGTTTCGATTATAATCAGGAAGCAGATATATTCGAATTAAGAGAAGACTGGCCGATCGAATTCATTGATGGAAAACCGCCACTCCCAAAATGTTAACGTACACCGGATTGATCTATGTATATAACCGTGCGGAATCAGATGATGACGGATACAATAACTGGCAACTCATGGCGATAGATTTTAAAACAGGCAGAAAAGTATTTTACATAAGGCCTGAATTTGAAAAGGGGGAATTTAAAAGACAACATCTTTTTTCTGATGAAGTCTTTTGCATTGGAAATGAAAAACTATGACCAAAAAGTGTTTAATAATATCTGAGCGACCTATACCTTTGGCCCTAATAACAGCATTTATATTGGGGCATACCGGGTCTTTTTGAAGTTTTCCCCTGATTTAAGACCTTCCTTTTAAATTCAATTAAATAATACAGTAATTCAAAGGGCATATTCAACTAGCATCTAAGGAAATTCCCATTTTCAATTATCCCTCAAAATTTTTTATACTTTAAGCGCAATATTGAACTTGTTAAAATATATTACCATTTTGGATGATTTTGTTTCAATATCTTCCTAAATTAATATAAGCATCTGATTTTAGACCGAATATTACTATCTTTTTGTAGATTTAGGAATAGAATTAACTAGCAAATTATTATACGCAATGGAAAAAGTAAAATCTTTCTTTAAAAAACCGAAATATAATGTGGGTCCTGGTCTTGCTTCGGATTGCTATAGGGTGGCATTTTTTATTCGAAGGACTTTCAAAATTGTTCACCCCTGGCTGGAGTGCTGCTGAATATATGGCTACTTCAAGATGGATATTCGCTCCTGTATTCCATTGGATAGTAGATAGACCGGCTGTGCTAAATGCTGTAGATATAATAAATATCTGGGCACTAATCATTATTGGATTCTGCCTGATGACCGGCTCATTTACCCGCGGTATGGCTATTGCCGGTATGGCCCTGTTGTTTTTATATTATATAGCACATCCTCCTTTTTATTCGATTGGAATTTGGCATTCCGACAGAAGGAAATTATATGATCATCAATAAAACACTTATTGAACTATTAGCATTGGGGGTATTGGCCTTAATTCCTACCGGAAAATTCCTGGGTCTTGATAGCCTTTCCTAGTTGTTATAGAACAAAGACAAAGAAACTGATTTCTCTGAAAATGTAGAATCTCAGGAGGGTCAGATTGTTTCGACAACTCAGGTTAAAAGAAGGGAATGGTTGAAAAGCGCGGAAACAATACCGGTATTGGGCGCTTTTGGATTTGCATTGATGAAAAAGAAAAAGTGGGAAAGTTATGAAGAAAAGAATTTGGTAGATGCCAGTAGAGAGTGCCTCTGTAAAAAACCTTAACGTAACCCATCTGAAAGAATTGAAGGGTCAGATACCTTTAGCAAAAATTGCAGATAAAGATTTCAGCAGGTTGATCCTGGGCGGAAACCTGCTCTCCGGATACTCGCATTCACGTGATTTGATTTATGTCAGTCAGCTTGTGAAGGCATACCACCACCGGGACAAAATATTTGCCACTTTGCTACTTGCGGAAAAATGCGGCATCAATACTTTGTTGACAAATCCAATTATGGCCACAATGATCGAAGAATATTGGAAAAGAGGTATAGGGAAGATCCAGTTTATTTCAGACTGCGCTGGTCTGGAATATGATAATGGCATATACCCCACTCCTAATTATGAATACCTTGACAGGATTAAGAGCGCCATTGATTATGGTGCTGCCGCATGTTATATCCAGGGCGAAACCGCCGATTATTATATGAAAAATGGCAAACCGGATGCAATTGAAGGTGCTATTAAATTGATTCGTGACAATAATGTAACCCTTGGAATTGGTGCGCATCAGTTCTACATATCGAAACCATTCAGGCCTGTGTAGATGCTGGGTTCAAACCTGATTTCTGGATGAAAACACTGCATCATCATGACTACTGGTCGGCTAAACATGAAGAATGGCATGATAATATGTATTGTTTCAACATAGAAAAGACAGGGGAATATATGGAAAGTCTTTCTCAGCCCTGGATCGCTTTTAAAACCATGGCAGCCGTTTCGATTCACCTAGGTCTGCTTTCAAATATGCATTTGAAAAGGGGACAATTTCGTTTGTGCAGGTATGTATGATTTCCTAGATGGTTGAATATGCTAATATCGCCCTTGATGCCCTGGCTGATGCTGATGTGAAAACCAACAAGACACGGCCCTGGAGAGCTTAGTTCAATTAGAAAATGAGCGATTGGTGAAAGTGCATTGGTGATTTGACTAATTCATAAATCCTCCAAATTAATATTAAAAAAAAAAAAAAAAAAAAAAAAAAAAAAAAAAAAAAAAAAAAATCTATTTACAATAAAACGGTAAATTGGCATAAGCCCAATGGCCCTTCCCATCAAAGGAATAACCAAATAAACGGTATGCTCCTTCCTGCTTTGGTGTAGTAAATTGGGATGGTCGTATTACCGGGATCATCGATCAATCTCTGAAAATCGGTTCTTCAGCTACTTCTCCCGGACCGGCATATGGTGCGGGATCAACTTCTTTTCTTATTTCCCAGTGGAAAGTCAAATCATCTTCATCATCCTCTGCTTCTAAAGTTGCGGGTAGATGATTTCCCCTTTCCAAGATATACATTTAATTTCCGGGGTTTCCCGTCAATCAATAATTCACTAACTTTCGGTGCTGTATTGGAAGGAGGTGAACCACTCCAAAGATGGTGCATAACACCTACCGATTCGCTTTCCAGTCCTTCCTGATCTAAACACGCCGTACCATGTATGCGTTATCTCCTGCTTCTGTCCCCAGAGAAAAACAGAAGCATCCGAGGCAATGAGATTTATCTTTTTGTATTACCTGCGTATAATTATGATGATATGATTCAGCTTTTTCAGTACTGGATTCTTCTAAAGGGGCGTTCCATTCAGTATAAGGTCTTTGCCAATGCCCATGAGGGCCCCATTCAGTGATGGCATATGGCTTTTTCCAAAGATCCCCGCATTATGGTGGTTTCATTGCGAAAAACGCCATAAAGATTCAGACCCATCAAATCAAGACGGGGACAACGACCGGCAATTTCTTTTGTTTTTTGCTCGAAATCCGAACTGCCAACTACTGTCATTACAGGGTGTCTGGCATCAATCTCTTTAATTTTAGCAGCCATATATTCAATCCAATCCCATAATTTCGGGTTGTATGGAATTCCCGGAGGTATCCAATCTATTTCATTTCCAAGTGACCATAGCATAACTGAAGGATGATATTTTAATTTTTTAACTATAGCCAAAACTTCCTGAATGTTCTTTTTACCATTACGGTATCATTCCAATCCATTCCATATCTTTCCGCACTGACCGGAGAGTGAAACCATAACAGTCAATCCATACTCTTGTGCTTTATTTAGACTCTCTTCGTGGCCACCCTATATCCGGACTGAATTGCCACCATATTCTGTTATCTTTTCAAAATAGCTTCCTGCGACAGCTCCTTTGATATAAAAAGGTGATCCATCTTTTTAGCAAAATCCAACGACTACACTCGTGATTCCCAGACCAGATATTCGCCTGAGGAGGTTTGTGAAGGCTTTTGACAGGTATTGAAACACATAGTCAATATTATGCTGGATATAATGATCGTTTTAGATTTCATGGCTACCGCTTCTTAATGTATATTCTAAATTTTATTCACATATATAAAATTGAATTTATTCCATCGAAATTATTATCATATGATCTGAAAAAGGGACAGATTTTTTTGTGAATGCATGTAAGATTTTCGGATGGTTGAACAAGCAGATATTGCTCATGCAGCTCTGACTGATTCGGACGTGAAAAATACGAGAACGAGATCTAGGATAGCAGAAATATAAAATCAAAGGCTCATGTTTTACTTCTTCCAAAAATGATAAGTGTTTTTTTGGAACTATTCCAAACTTTAGATCCTTTCATAACCTATTGAATTAACATTTCTAGGACTTTAATTTATATTATAATATAGGCTATATGTATCAATTTAAAAGAAGACCGGTTGTACTTTATCAGTCCAATATTGACCAAATTTGATTTCGTTTTGTTTCGCATATATGTTCCAGAATTAAAATTGACAAAATATATTTTGTTAATGTAACAAAAACGCTTGAATGGCCTGCTGAGATTATTGAAAAATATCCTGATTGCCTTGCTCCTAATGGACGAGAATATACAACATGTGATAAAGGAACAGATGTCTCAATATCTAGCGAAAGATCTAATTCCAAATCTAGAGATTGGTACTTAAGGGGAATCCAGAAGAGATTCTGTTGAAGAAAGTGAACATCAAGGAGATTGATTTACTTGTAATGGGTAAAAAATCCTTAAAGGATGGCTCGGGTCGACTTGCAAAGAAAATGGCAAATCTTGCCCAATGTTCAATAGCGTTAATATCCAATTCCTTTTCAAAAGCATTGGGTTCAGAATTTCAAATGATGGGCTCTGTCGATTTTAATGAAAGTAGCTGAAATGCAACGAAAATGGCAGAAATAATCAGAGATGCTAATGAGGCCAAGATTGTAATTCATCATGTATACCGTGTCCCATCCGGGTACCATTATAGCGGCAAATCCTTTGAAGAGTTTGCAAAGATAATGAAAAAGAACGCAGAGGAAAAAATGGATAAGCTTTTAAAGGAGGCAAAAATAGATTCTTCAAATTCAAAACCTATTTATACACTTGATAAAAAAGATAATACTGTCAAAAAGATAAGCAAACTGCTGAGAAAGAGAAAGTACATTTAATTGTAATTGGTTCAAAAGGAAGAACTCCCGCAGCCTCAATTTTTCTACTAGTACTGCCGAAAAGATTATTTCCAGCGTAGACAAAAACATACTAATTGTAAAAGACAAAAAAGGGAATTTGGATTTATTAACCGATATGATGGATGTTTGATCCATCAATGCTTTAATCAGGCATTTTTAATTAACTCCAGTACATATAGGATGATAAAGCAGATTTATAAATACAGATAGTTATTAAAACAATCTAAAGTTTTACATTTAGAACATTACATTATAAATTAAATGTATAAAATGAAATAACCGAAATTTGCATTTCAATGAAAACTATAAGAACCGCCGTAGCGGGTCTTGGCTTTATCGGTCCGGCACATGTTGAAGCTTTACGAAGAGTTCGGGAGTTGAGGTAGTGGCCATATCTGATGTATCCCTGGAAGTAGCTGAAAAAAAAGCTGAAGAACTTGGATCAAATATTTCTACTCCGATTTCGATGAGTTGATAAACCACCCGGGAATTGAATGTGTACATATTTGCACTCCCAATAATTTACATTATCCTATGGCCAAGGATGCTTTAAAACACGGCATCCATGTGGTGTGTGAGAAACCCCTCGCCATGACTATTAATGAGGCGGTTTATTAAATGAACTGGGCCTCAAATACGGACTGGTTAATGCCATTCATTTCAATATCAGCTATTATCCCCGTCCGGCATATGCGTGCTGCCCGTTTGAAAGGAGAACTTGGGGAAGTATACTCGGTGATCGGTTCCTACCTGCAGGACTGGCTGTTTTATGAAACCGATTATAACTGGAGACTGGAAGCTGACAAATCAGGCGATCGAAAGCCATTGCAGACATTGGTTCACACTTAATGGATTTATGGAATATATTACTGGTCTTGAGATCGCGGAAGTAACGGCCGATTTTTCTACTATTTATCCTACCAGAAAAAAGCCTTTGAAGCGAGTTGAAACCTATTCAGGGAAATTATTGAAACCTGAAGATTATGAAGATGTCCCGATTGAAACTGAGGATTATGCTACAGTCATGTTGCGATTTAACAATGGCAACAAAGGTGTCGTGACAGTCAGTCAGGTATCTGCGGGTCGTAAAAACCAGCTAAGACTGGAAATAGCAGGATCCGTAAGAATTTGCCTAAATCGGAGAATCCAAATTAACTTTGGATTGGCAAAAAAAGATGCTGCCAATGAAATACTATTGCGTGATCCTTCTATTGTTCACGAGGACAGCAGAAACCTGATCTCCTTCCCAGGTGGACATAATGAAGGTTTCCCGGATATGCAGCAAGCAGATTTTTAAGGAGATCTATGAAGATGTGAGGAATGGAAGTATCTGTAAATCTAAGCTATCCAACATTTAAAGATGGATTGCGGGAACTGAACGGACGTGAAAAGATCATTGAAAGCAATAAAAAAGCAGGGTTGGGTTAAAGTATAATCTCTAAGCACTACCCTATATAGCAATAATCATCGATTACAGTTTAAGGTATCGATTAAAGAGAGTCGTAATCCGCAGTTATTTCATAAGTGGATGTAATGAATATATCTCCAGTGCTTTTAAGAAATATATAGTTTTATTAATATTTTTTACGATTTTTTTCTTCCGAAAGCTAATAGTTTTATTAGAAACAAGCGGTTTCGCCCATATTCCTATGCTGAAAACATATGCAAGGGTAACAAAATTAAACATCATCCCTAACTTTAGTGAAGTCAGGTCGCTGAGCCCTCCTATCAACAACTGAACAACGGCCCCACCCATAATGCCAGTCATCAGAATTCCGGCAAAAGATCCATGGTGTTTTGAAACAGAATTCAGTGCAAGTGATATGATGATCGGATACATAACAGACATGAAAAATCCAACCAATGGAAATGCGTATAAAGATAAAGTCCTGCTCCCAAGTAATGCCAGCAGAAGGCTTATGATAGCAGCGAGGGTAAATAACCTTAAAACCAGCTTACTATCCAGGAGCTTTATTAAAATCAATCCCAGCAATCCTCCGATAGTCATCAAGCCCCAGAAATTAGCTACTGCATTGGCCCCAACCGTTTCATAATCATAGCCGTGATATTGAGAAAGGAACTTCGACATCCAATATGATACTCCCTGTTCGGTTCCCACATAAGCAAAAATCCCCAGGAAAAACAAAATGACATATCTGTTTTTAAAAAGATCAAGATAATTTTCTTTAGTACCTACCTTTTCATCTTCCTTCAATTCAACCTTCGGGAAACGGGTAAACAAAATTAAAACGACCATAGCCATATAATAAGTCAAATACCAGTATACCGACACCCAGGAAATAGATTTGGAACAAGACCGGAAATGGTTGAAATAAAGGATTTGTATTGGATTCATCAGCAATTCCGGTTACTAACCATGAATACATTTTCGGGCTGACAAAGGAAGCCGATCCAAGAAAATGGCAATGACAGAATAAAATGCAAAATGTTCCTCACCTCCTGTTACCCTCAACAATGGATTTATGATCACCGGAAGCATGGCCATGCCGGCACTGATTGTAAATAATGAAATAATATAAATCCGAAAGGTGGAAAAACTGGCAAAAACAATAGAACCGATCAGCGCAAGTAAAAAAGCAACGATCAACATTCTCTTTTCCTTGTATTTCTCTACCAGGAATCCTGATGGTATTGACATGACCCCATAGGTGATGAAAAAGGCAAAAGGCAGGAATCCAGCCAGCGTTTCACTCAACGAATAACTGATGATCACTCGGATTTATAGTGCCAGGATAATTTGTTAGAAAAGATATAACAAAAAATATTAGTATAACGAGAAATACCTTGAAATAACTTCTTTGTGTATTGGATGCATTCATTGTTTATTATTTATTTATCTATATATATTTTACTTTTCCATATTCCAGAAAATACAGCCCAAAGAGATGGCCTCATCTATATTATCTTTTTGTTAATATATCCCTTTATCTCTCTTTCCTCCCCCGGCAAGCAAGGTCACATAATTATCATCCCAGAATACCGGAAGTATGGCAGCTCCACTCTTATCCTTTATGGTGAGTTCTGTAAAAAAGCTATCTTATCTGATATATTCTTTAAAATTACAGGCACCTCTACCCTGTCACCTGCCTCTGCACTTGAAAACTGTACCTCAACTTTAGCCTTGGGCATCTTGTATATGCCAGTCATATCGCAGAGGACTTGTTGGTGTCAGATGCTATTGAGTATTTTCCCAATCCAGTACATCTTCCTTGGTTGATATCCAGTAGAAATTTCGACCGACTATATTACCTTCCTGGTCTTTAAGCCGCAGATCTACATAGTAAATTGTCGTTCCTGAAATCCTGGGCATATCAAAGATCTTTTTAGAGGAATTCTCTTCGATGCCTACTTGTAGTATTTTGGAAAAAATCTCATTGCTATTAATGTCAAATGTCCGGATCTCAGCGGAAAGGTTTTCTAGTGGGATGATTATAGACATTTGAGATATAAATGTCTTTATCTCCGTAATTATATATAATATTAACAGGCTGAAGGGCAGTTTTTGTACCATAATATGCGCCAGTTGGCATCAGATACCAGTCATAAAGCTGCCAGAGCATATTTGGGAAGGCGGAATTCAGCATCCATTGTATAACACCCGTAGCATTATGTTTATTGACCACAAAAGCCTCGAACATGGCCCTCACAGCTTCATAATTAGACATTTGGGCCTTGAATGCAAATTCCTCAACATCCGCCGACTCACCGTATCTACCCTCAAATGGATTAATCCACAATTCAAATGAGGCAAACTCATTTCTTCCGGTATGGTAATCCCATATATCATTGAGAGGCCAAAGGTCTTCTTCAGGGATCATTTTTTTGATACTTTCTAGTACGGTAGGTTGCAAACCCGGACCAGTTTCCGTGTTGAAAGCCATAAGCGCCTCCATTTTCCGTATCAAGATACCAGTAATTAGGAGTAACATAATGATATGGTCCTAACATTTTAACCGCTGTAGGACCTGTAACCTCACTTTCCTGGTACTTGCAACTACCCAGAATAGGCCTTGTACCATCCTCTGCCAAAATGGATTTGTTCAACATAGTCTCCAGTTCGGGACGTAAGAGCTTATCGCTACCATATACCCACAAAAATACACTTGATGGTTACGTAACCATTTTACCTGGTCCATATAAGCCCTGGCATGATCGGTAAACTCTTCCGGCGTATTGATCATCAAAAATTCCTCTTCTGGGCGGCCGCAATATCCCTCCCATTCCCATTGACAACTCCAGCCAATCATAACAAGTATCCCGTTTTCATCTGCCTTTTCATAGATTCTTTTGTTTCTACCCCAGAATCCTTCCAGACGAATGGTATTCAGGTTCATTTCTTTCACATAATCTAACTGGGCATCAATTTTTTCATCCGGATCAGCCAGCAGTACATCATCAACCCATCCACCTCCCATAATTTGTACTTTTTTACCATTAATCTTATAACCCCGATGACCGTTTTCATTAATATAATCCTTAACATCCCTGATACCGAACCGTACAGCTGCCTGATCAGAAATATTCTGACCCAGGGATACATTCATTTCCATTGAATACAGTTCCGGGTACCCAGATGATTCGGCCACCATATGCGCGGATTTTTAATATTAAGTTCAGGAAAATCTTCCGGATTGAAGAATACTTTCCTGGTCTCTCCACTTTCTAAAGATATATCTTGAGAAAACATTATATCCTCAATACTTCCACGAATCGTGCACTCAACATCGGCTTTCGAATGATTTGTTAATTCAGCAGAGATGGTTAGCGAGGCTTCTTCCAAAGGTTCTACATTCAAATCTGGCTTAACAAATACATGCTTCATAGATACAAGACCCGATTTTAATAATTTTACAGGTCTCCATAGGCCTAAGTTATTATCCGGTGGCCAGGGATTCCAGTCTACAAATCCGATGGTCAGATCACCCCGGACAGGTGGTATGACCTCTACGGCAAGTACATTCTCTCCTTTTCGTACGTGATCTGTAACATGGAAATCAAATATCCTAAAACACCCTTCACATCTTCGGATCCCGCAATCAACTTTCCATTCAACCAGATGTTGGCTTTATAGTTAATACCTTCAAAAATTAGCTGATAATTTTGCTTACTGTCTTTCGTATTTAGATTAAAAGATGTCCGGTACCACCAGGGTACTTTAAATTGTTCTTTGGGATCTTATCAAAATTATCGCCCATAAATATATCCTCATACATTCCATTCTGAACCAATAACAGACAATACAGTATTTGGAACGGACGTATTATACCAGTTCATTTGTTATAAAATCAGATTTGAAATAATACTTCCATCAACTGAAAGATCAGCTGATGAGATTACCTGCCAGTTATCTTCAAGAATTAAATCTTCACTGCGATCTTGAGGATCTTTAGTACATGACACAATAGTTAGTGCCCCGCCATTATTATTAGTAATTTTGCAAATATTTTAATCATTTTCCCTTCTTAATATTTGAAATGAATGTTTTTTACGAAAAGTAGAAGTCCGGATTACATTTTTCATAAAAATCAGGGACCGAAATTCCAATTATAAAAATCTAATAACGAGATTCTGTGTAAATTTAAAAGAAATATAATTTAAACAAATAACTGGGTAATTTTTAATTTGGGAATTTCAAATGCATCACATACTTTTAATATTCAATACCAATTCTTTTTTAGATTGGTTAATTATCTAAAATCATGAAACGTATTATCATTGTTTTTTGCCTGGTTCACCTATTTTCTATTGTCATACCCCTGCAGATCCAGGGAACCAACGACCCAATATATTATTTGCCATAGCAGACGATGCATCTTTTCCTCATATGGGTGCTTATGGAACCGAGTGGATAAAGACACCAGCCTTTGACCGTGTTGCCCGGGAAGGCATTCTTTTCATGAACTGTTATACACCAAATGCTAAATGTGCACCTTCCAGGTCCTGCATACTTACAGGGAGAAATTCATGGCAACTGGAAGAAGCCGCTAATCACTGGCCATATTTCCCTGACAAGTTTAAAACCTATGCAGAATCGCTTCGGGAAAACGGATATTTTGTCGGCTTTACCGCCAAAGGATGGGCCCCCGGGAAAGTTGGGGAGATAGAAGGGAAAAAACGTCAATTGACTGGTATTCCCTTTAATGATCAAAAACTCAATCCGCCTGCTAAATATATAAACACAAATGATTATGCTGCGAATTTTAAATCTTTTCTGGAAGCAAGACCCGACAATACACCCTTCTGTTTCTGGTATGGCAGTACAGAACCCCACAGGGCATATGAATTCAAGGCGGGTGTAAATTTTGGCGGAAAATCCATTGATCAGATCAAAGAAGTGCCTCCTTTCTGGCCTGAAGAGGATAGCATTAGGCTGGATATTCTGGATTATGCGTTCGAAATTGAATGGTTCGATAGGCATCTCCAGAAAATGCTAACCTTGCTGGAAGAACAAGGGGAACTGGAAAATACAGTGGTTATTGTAACATCAGATAACGGAATGCCATTCCCGAGGATTAAAGGACAGGTCTATGAATATTCGAACCACCTCCCCCTTGCGATAATGTGGAAAGATGGCATCCGGAACCCAGGTCGGTCGGTAGATGATTTTGTAAATTTTATTGACTTTGCTCCTACTTTCCTTGAACTGGCAGGTATTCCTGAAACTGAATCAGGGATGCAGGCGATTGAAGGAAAGAGTTTAACTGATATTTTTAATTCAGAATTAGACGGAATTGTAAATCCTTCGAGAAATTTTGTACTTGTAGGCAAGGAAAAGCACGATGTGGGCCGGCCTGGCGATGTAGGCTATCCGGTCAGGGGAATTATTAAAGATGGCTTTCTGTATCTTAGGAATTTTAAAACGGAACGCTGGCCAGCCGGTAATCCGGAAACAGGATACCTGAATACAGACGGAAGCCCAACCAAGACGGTTATCCTCAACGATAGAAGGTCAAAAGGCAAAAGTGAATACTGGCAATTAAATTTCGGAAGACGTATTGAAGAGGAGTTGTATAATATTGAAGAAGATCCTTTCTGTTTAAACAACCTTGCTCTGAATCAGAGTTATTCAGAGATCATGGATCAGTTGAAACTGGATATGGCCACCAGACTTGAAGCACAGCATGATCCAAGAATGGCTGGAAATGGAGATATATTCGATAGTTATCTGTATTCCAATGATGCGGACAGGAATTTCTATGAAAGGTTCATGTCCGGTGAGGAGATCCAGGCGGGATGGGTCAATGAAAGCGATTTTGAAAAGGAAGTGATTGAGTGATAAATATCTAATGCAATTGAAGCATATTTAAAGGTTTTTGATATTAAAGTTTTTTACCAGTGAAAAAATTCTATTTTCTATTATTCCTGCTCACCCTGGGTTGTGAAACAAAAAAAATTGATCCCTGGATCATAACTGCACCTGCGGGAGAAATGTATGTTGAAATCGATAAAAAGGGTAAAACCGTTTTACCAAATGGCAGATTTATTACACCCTCCGGGAATACGCATGAGGTTGCGCCCCACCCCTATGGTTTGATTTTAAGCCCGGATGGACAAATCGCTGTTACCTCAAATTCAGGAACCAATCCTTTATCAATAAGCATCATACGTGATATAACTTCCACAAATCCGGAGATTCAACAGATCCCTCCAGGTCCGTCGACCGATGAAGGTGTTCTTGCTTCCGTATTCATGGGACTTGCCATTTCTAATGACAACAGCATTGTATATGTCGCAGGTGGGCAGGAAAATAAAATATTCCTATTCGATCTGCTGACGGGAGCATCCAAAGGATATATTGATTGTGAATATAGTGACGGTGAAATTGATTATTCTCATGGCTATATCGGTGATATGATATTAAGTAAGGATGGGCTTAGGCTTTATGCTGTCGACCAGATCAACTTTCGCATGATTATCATCGATGTACAAAGCAAAAAAATACTGCACAATGTTCCGGTTGGGCGATATCCTTTTGGCATCACGTTGTCTCCGGACAATAAAAAGGCTTACGTAGCCAATGTAGGGATGTTTGCTTATCAGAAAATCAAAGGTATTGATCCGGAAAATATGAAAGAAACCGGTTTGAAATTCCCGCCATTCGGATACAATACCAAGGAAGCGGAAGAAGGGATTAAAACGGACTCCTTGGAAATTCCGGGACTGGGTGACGTTAATGCACCGGAAGCTTTTTCGGTATTTACAATTGATCTTCAAAGTTCTGATAAACCAGAAGTTATAGCCAGGAACAAAACAGGGCATCTCGTGGGTGCGATGGTAGAAGGTATACCGGCAGTTGGGGGCTCAAGTCCCAATTCCCTGGTTGCTACGGATGATTATGTCTTTGTAAGTAATGGCAACAATGATAACATATCTGTAATCGATATCAAAAATGACACAATTTCTCATGAAATTGAACTAAAACCTGATCCGAGAATTAAATCTTTCCGCGGTATCATACCCTTTGGACTGGCATTATCCCCGGACAAAAAAAGGTTATATGTTGCAGAAGCTGGAATAAATGCAGTAGCAGTAGTAGATATTCCATCATTTACGGTATTAGGGCATATTCCAACCGGCTGGTTTCCTTCAAAACTGAAAGTGACACCTGATGGCAAACACCTGGTCGTAGCCAATGCAAAAGGATATGGAAGCGGACCAAATGCCGGCCCAAAATTCGATCCCTTTTTGTATGGGAGCTATATAGGAAACCTTATGCGCGGATCGGTATCTGTTATACCTGTTCCTGATGATACTGAACTGAAAATACTTACAGAAAAAGCAATTGAGAACAACTTCAGGATGCTGAAGTCGAGTTCGCCTGAACTGGAATGGCGCCGTGATAATCCGGTTCCATTATACCCGGGCGAAAAAACTTCACCAATAAAGCATATTGTATTCATATCAAAGGAAAACAGGACCTATGATGAGGTTTTTGGCCAGGTAAAACAAGGTAAAGGTATGGCAGAGCTGGCCAGATACGGCAAGGATGTATCTATCCGATATAAAGGAATGGCAAAAGCAATAGATCGTCTTAACGGTAATGCCGAACCATTTGCAATTGGCTAAGGAATTTGCCATATCCGATAATTTCTACGTTGATGCGGACGTGTCTGCCGACGGGCATCGCTGGCTGGTAAATACCTATCCCAATGAATGGGTGGAAACAAGCACGGCTGCAAGTTATGGTGGAAACAGAACATATATATCGGATTCTAAAGCTCCGGGCGTATATGCCATGAACGGTTCTGCAGGCGCTATTTATCCTGAAGATTATAATGAAGCGGGATCTATGTGGGACCACCTCGAAAGAAATGAAGTCGATTTCTATAATTTTGGATTCAGTATTATGTTCGAACCGGCTTCTTACCAGGAAGATTTCAAATATACTGGCATTAGGCATTACATCAATTTTCCGGTTCCTCAGCCTATCTTTGAACGGACCTCCAGGACCTATCCTACCTATAACATGGCCATTCCAGATCAATTCAGGATTGATATGTTTATCAAGGAGTTTAATGAAAAATGGATAAATAGTGGAGATGCAATGCCTTCCTTAATAACCGTAATTATTCCTAATGATCACGGTGCCGGTGACAGGCCGGAAGCAGGATTTCCATACAGAGAGAGTTATATGGCAGACAATGATCTCGCTGTTGGCAGGATTGTTGAGTTCCTGTCTCATACACCATATTGGGAAAATATGATGATCGTTATTACGGAAGACGATGCACAGAACGGCGTTGACCATATTGATGCACATAGAAGTCTTCTGATGGTCATTTCTCCTTATGTCAAAAGGAGATTTTGTAAGTCATATGCATTATAGTTTTG
This sequence comes from uncultured Cytophagales bacterium, assembly GCA_963820995.1. Lineage (GTDB taxonomy): Bacteria > Bacteroidota > Bacteroidia > Cytophagales > Cyclobacteriaceae > JAGTVG01. The sequence goes on from CAWGCL010000006.1 coordinate 212,458, forward strand.
GAAGCCTATTTAAAACTTTTTGGAACATTCTGGGCCTGCCATATTTAAATCAATATGATGCAGGTGCTACCGACCTGGCAGATTTCTTCACCGATCAGCCTGATTTTACCCCATATTCAGCGATAAAAGTTGATGAAAGGATATTCAAGCCACAGGATGCACTCGATCCATTTGATGAGAATTTCGATTGGACAGCAATTGAAGATTCGCCTGAGCTGGATAATGTTGATGATATGCTGAATGAAAGTAAGGAAAGAGATGAATACCGGTTAAATGATCAGCAATAGTAATTCCGTAAAAGAACTATTTTACAAAATCAATAAACGATCCCTTTCAAATTTTTAATCATTTGTTTTAATTTAACGGGCAATATAATTGAAAGCTGCTTTCACTAAATTTAAAAGGATGAAATTTTTAGCATATTTATTTATAATTTTTTTAGCAATAGGTTGCACAAACCAACCAACAGAAACAGCCCATAAAAAACCTAATATCGTATTCATTATGTCGGACGATCATGCTTATCAGGCCATCAGTGCCTTTGGGCATGGTCTTATCCAGACCCCCAGCATCGACCGTCTGGCTAAAGAAGGTGTTTTATTTGAAAATTCATTTGTTACCAATTCAATATGCGCTCCAAGCCGTGCTGTATTGCTGACAGGTAAAGCATAGTCATTTAAATGGTGTACTGGACAACCTGCTCCCATTTGATGGTTCACAACCTACATTCCCAAAAATGCTGCAAAAAGCAGGATATGAAACAGCTATGGTTGGCAAGTGGCACCTGAAGTCCACTCCGACCGGATTTGATTATTTCAATATATTAAAAGGGCAAGGAGAGTATTACAATCCTTTCTTCATAAGCGATCAGGATACGGTTCAAATTGAGGGTTATGTAACCGATATCACTACGGATATTGCCATTGACTGGTTAAAATCAAGAAATGGCGATAACAGTCCATTCTGTCTTCTACTACATCATAAAGCGCCTCACCGCAACTGGATGCCTAATCTAAAGCATTTAACGATGTTCGATGGTGAAGACCTTCCTGTTCCTGATAATTACTTCGATGATTATAAGACCAGATCTGCTGCAGCCGTGGAACAGGAGATGGAAGTTGCAAGGGATATGCGGGACCAATGGGACCTTAAAGTACTACCTGATGATCCGGATGTAGACAACTGGTCAGATAAATTATATGCCTGGCACTATGGAAAGCTCTTGACCGATCAACAAAAAGCTGTGTGGGATGCATTTTACAATCCCAGGAATGAGATCTACACAAGTGGCAGCATGACTGAGGAAGAAACCGCAATCTGGAAATACCAACGGTATATAAAGGATTATCTCAGGTGTATCGCTTCCGTGGATGAAAATGTGGGGAGGGTGCTGGATCTTCTGGATGAATTGAATTTAAGCGAAAATACATTGGTTGTTTATACATCTGATCAGGGATTTTATCTGGGAGAACATGGTTGGTTCGATAAAAGGTTCATGTATGAAGAATCATTCAGGACGCCACTCCTGATGCGAATGCCAAATATGATGGACGGAGGAAAAATAGCCACTTCACTGGTACAAAACCTGGATTTCGCCCCTACTTTCCTGGATCTGGCGGGTATGGAAATTCCCGGTGATATGCAGGGATTATCACTTCTTCCCTTGCTGAAAGATGAAAATTCAGGAGATTTAAGGAAATCATTGTATTATCATTATTATGAGTATCCCGGTGCACATAGCGTGAAAAGACATTATGGTATACGGAACGGTCAATATAAGTTGATCCATTTTTACAATGATATTGATGCATGGGAATTATACGACCTGAAAAGGGATCCGAAGGAGATGAATAACCTAATCGACGTACCGGAATATCAGGAATTGATCCAATCGTTAAAGTCAGAACTCAAAGATTTGCAGATCCAATATAAAGATACCATCAGTAATTAAAGATTATATATTATGCATGATTTAGGTTTTGTAAGTGCCATCATGGCGGATAAAAGTTTCGAAGAGGTGATCACTTTCGCCGGCAAGAAAAAATTCAAATGTGTGGAGATAATGTGCTGGCCAGTTGGTAAGGCGGAAAGGCGATATGCCGGTGTTACTCATATTGACGTGGATGAGCTGGATAATGCCAGGATTCATTATATAAATAATTTTCTGATGGAAAAGGGAGTATACATTTCCGGGCTGGGTTATTATCCGAATCCCCTGGATCCTGATCCTGAGGTTTCTGAAAATGCTTTTTCGCACATAAAGAAAGTAATCTCTGCTGCTGCCAAATTAGGGATCCCGGTGATAAATACATTTATCGGACGCGATCCGAAAAAAAGTGTCGAGGATAATCTCAAGATATTTGCTGAAAAATGGCCTCCTATTATTGAGTATGCAGAAAACCTCGGTATCAATATCGGAATTGAGAACTGTCCGATGATCTTTACAAACGATGAATGGCCTGGCGGTAAGAATCTGGCCACAACACCAGCCATCTGGGATAAGATGTTTGAGATCATTCCGAATAAAAACTTCGGATTGAATTATGATCCCTCCCACCTTGGTTTGGCAACATATGGATGAAATTCAGCCCATCTATGATTATAGCGATCGATTACACCACATTCACCTTAAGGATGTAAAGATCCATAAGGATAAATTAAACCAGTATGGCATCATGGCCTATCCACTGCTATACCATTCTCCAAAGCTTCCAGGCCTGGGGGATGTAAGGTGGAAGGATTTCTTTTCAGCGCTTTCCAGCGTGGGATACAGGGGACCATGCTGCATCGAGGTGGAAGACCGTTCATTTGAAGAAACTGAAAGAGACATACAAGATTCGATTCTCATCAGCAGGAATTACCTAAGGCAGTTCCTGGTACTGTAGATTTTTTTTGATGCTTTAAAAACCAGACTTAATTGACTAAGAAAACAAGCTTTTGTTTCATGCTTGTCAAAATGTATTTGAACACTATCTCTTAGAAACATAGTATTAGATAAGGCCCAGAATGAACCCTGGAAAAAGCAGGTAATGGCGTTCCTGATGATCTAAACATGAAAGAAACTTATGAGGCTGAGAAAGGCTCATAATGAATATTAGCGTTGGTTGATGCTATACAGGCTGAACAATAATCCACATCGAAAGGATTAATTAGTACAGAGGTTTTTATATAACTATTTCAAGATTATTACAGAAGCGAAAATCATTTTCTTTAAATAAATGTACTGTTAGATGTATTTTTTTTTATTCATCTTAAAATTTATATTTACTTTATCATATATCTGATAATCAGCGTTATATGCAAATTTTAACTTATTTCCATCTCTTTAATTTATAAATATTGATATTTTATGATACCATATAACAATTTTGGGAGGTTTCCTTTCGTTAAATATTCGTATATAATAGTACAAAACAAAAACACGGTAGTATGAAAGCGTATGAATTTTTATTAGAAAAAGGAATCAACAAAGTACACCAACCAAATAAGAGATATAACCTAAGCGTTCACGAGCTAATCACATTTCTAGAGGAATTTGCACATAGAGAAAGGAAAGTATTTTACAATCCTTTTGAAATAAGGATGTACAAGAATTTATCTTAATTAGTAAAGGGCCCGATCAACCAGAACTTAAATTAAAAAAGATCAGCGATAATTAATATAAGCTTTGTTTAAAACGATTAAAGCCAAATTGTCAAAAACGATAAGCTATGAATCCCGCCTAACCAGCGGGATTTTCTTTTTATAAGCAATCAATATTCACAGCTTGTCAGCAACGGGCAATATTTACATGTAAAGCCTTTAAATCGAAGCATTATTACTCCTTACTTTAATTGGGTAATCAGTATCTTTACGTTCATTTTTTAGCAGTATGAGAACATTAGTCATTGAAAATCTGGAAATCAAACCTCTTGATGTTGAATTAACTGATTCATTTGTCATTTCGCAGGGGAGTGTTCATTCCGTGCAAAGCCTTCTTGTTATTCTTACCCTTGATAATGGAATAAAAGGCTATGGAGAGATCACTCCCTTCCCTGAACTTTCCGGAGAAGACCGGGAAGCATGTACAGAAAAATTTAACATGATATCGCCCGATATAATCGGTCTTTCACTGAATAATATCCGATCTATTGCTCTTCAATTAAATGAGGCTCTACCTGCCAGCCCATCTGTAAGATGTGGTATAGAAATAAGCATGCTGGATGCATTGACCAGGTCGCTTGAAATTCCACTTTGGTCCTATTTTGGTGGATTAAACCAGGAAATCCTGCAAACTGATATAACAATACCTATCTTGTCAATCGAGCGTTCATTAGAACTGGCTGAAAAATGGTACAATAAAGATTTTCGAACATTAAAGATCAAAGTTGGATCGGACCATGATAAAGAAATTGAACTTATAACAAAAATAAACACTGAATTTAATGGCCTGAAATTTATTATCGATGCCAACCAGGCTTTTGATGAAAACCAGGCTCTTGAATTTACCAGGGAATTATTGGCAAAAAATTGTGATGTTATATCTACTTGAGCAACCCTTGCATCGCTATGATTATATAGGTATGGGACGATTGAAAAAGCTATTGAAAGTGCCAATAGCAGCCGATGAATCCGTTTTTTCAAAACAGGAACTACAGAAGGTCTTACAGTATAATTCAGCGGATGTAGTGAATCTGAAAATCATGAAGACAGGCGTTTTTAATTGCCTGGACATTGCATCAACTGCACTTTCCCATGGACTTGGCTTAATGATAGGTGGAATGGTAGAGACAAGAATTGCGATGGGTTGCTCTGTCTCTATTGCCATGGGGTATGCTCCAATCAAGTATATCGATCTGGATACTCCATTGCTAATGGCGTCTGATCCGGTGCTGGGTGGATATAGTTATTGCGGTCCGGATATTATGCATTGGGAATCGCCGGGTTTGGGGATGGAACCCATATTTATTTAGTGATTTGGTGATTTGGTGATTTAGTGAATAAGTGATTTTGGATTCGATGATTTTATGAATTATTGACTTACTAATTTGACTACTTGATTATTTAATTATTTGATAGTTTAACGATTTGGCAACAATATGTGGTCAAAACGTCTATCAAAATTATGATTTAGTGATTTGTGATTGATGATTGGCGATTGGTGATTTGTCGATTGATGATTTGTGATTGGTGATTGGCGATTGGTGATTTGTAGTCCTTTTAAATAGTGAAAATACTGCAGGGAATAAGTTTTTTATACATTCCTGGCACTAAAGATCTTGTGTTTAGGCAGTTTTTTATTTTCCAGAAAAGCTTAACTGAAAACTGTATAACGTCTTCTGTGATTAAGCGATCTCGTAAAAAACAACCTCGATCGAAAACCGTGATTCCGAAATTTTAAGTTAACTGATTTAAGCGATCATGGTTTTGTGATAAGCCACGATGAATAGGATCCAATTGTACGCTGACTTTGTATCCTATTCAGGAAAAATGACAAATTCAAGGAAAATTACAAATGCAAAAAAATGACCAATACAAGAAAAATCAACTTTTAAAGATCTTCTGCATTCGCTTGGAGATATCTTCCAGTCTTTCTCTGTCACCCCCTGGAACTTCAGCGGAGGCCCAACCATTATAACCTATATCATCCAAAGCTTCCATCACAGCTGGCCAGTTGCAATCGCCTTCCATCAATTCCACATCGAAACCTTTCCAAATGCCTTCCTCAGACTGCTTTTTACGGCTGTACTCCTTTACATCTAATTTCATTATCCTTTTATCCAGGATGCGTATCCATTGCTCCGGCCATCCGTACCTGACAATGTTTCCCACATCGAAATACCAACCAACCATTTCGCTGTCTAATTCATCAATGTATCTTGCCGCTTCAAGCGGACTGATCAGGAAATTATTCCAGACATTTTCAATGGCTATCTTAATCCCCGTTTCTTCAGCATAAGGTATCAATTTTCTTATCTCTTCCTGTGAACGTTTGTACGCATCATCATAAGATACTTCATTATTCACCACTCCAGGAACCAGTAATACTGTTGTACCGCCATATGCCTTACAATCGTTTAATGAAGTTTTCATAGCTTCCACACATTTGGCCCTGACCTTTTCATCAGGATGAGACATGGGGCTCTTCCAATGAACTGAATTTATCACTCCCGGAATCTCAAGTCCTGTTTTTTTACTTGCTTCAATAACCTCATCATTATTAAGATCATTGGGGCTATCCATCTCTACACCATCAAACCCAATATCCTTCAACATTTGAAAATTATCCAATACTGACATATTTCCCTTTACCATCCCATATTTCAGGCTTATATTGATATTGGGTTTGGCTAAAGTCGACCCTGAAGTTTTACTGGTAACAGATAAGGGATTCACCAGTGAAAGACCAACAAGTCCGGCACTGGTTTTAATAAATTCTTTACGTCGCATATTATTTTTTTTTGGAATCAATAGTTATTTAACAATCAAAATATTTCAGATCCGGAAAAATAGTTAAATAAAAGACCAGCTATTATTCCAGGATCGATATAACAGATTCAATTTAATTATCTGAAATGATTATTTCAATGGATGCCCTAGGATCAATATCCTGAACATCTTAAAATACAAATTCTATATTGATGTTTACTTAAACTTTGTCACCCCAGGCATAGCAACAGGTGGTCCTTCATATTCCAGATCCCATGAATACTTATCTATTGGAGGCCCCAATACATCTTTAGATTTAAAAGCATCCTCATAGGATATGGTCTGACCCGTGTAGGCTGCCATCCTTCCCAATATTGCCATCATATTACTTTGTGCCATCCATTCGCCATCGTTCATCAGATTACCTGACCTGATAGAAGCAAAAAGTTCATCATGCTCCTGCTGATACATATCATTGCCATCCCCACGATAGCGCCATGGATTTTCTCCTGTTATCTCATCGATCCTTTTTATCACATCAATAATAGCTTTTCCTTTAGTTCCCCATACTTCTACATGGTATGATCGCGAACAGTTCTTCTGTTGTCTGGTGATATGGAAAGCTTTTGCCCCGTTTGCATATTCATATTCCACAGCAAAATGGTCATATATATTTCCGTAGATCTCCTCTACCCTTACCTGGCGCCCTCCGGTCCCCATTGCGGATTTTGGTTGCATATCATTCATGGCCCATGATCCCATATCAATACTATGAATGGCTTGTTCTACAATATGATCACCTGATAGCCAGTTATAGTAATACCAGTTACGCATCTGCCTGGTCATTTGCGTCCAGCCCTCTTCGTACGGAATAGACCATAAGGTCCCTGTATTGTATGTGCTATACACCGTATGAACTTCTCCTATATCCCCATCATGTATCCTTTGGAATATCTCACGTTTTGGTGTATGGTACCTCCAGCAAAAACCTGAAACAAGAGATAGCTTCTTTTCTTTCGCAACCTGGGCAGCGGCAATGATCCTTCGAATACCCTGGGCGTCAACTGCCATTGGTTTTTCACAAAAGATATGTTTGCCGGCAGCTACCGCGGCTTCTAACATGGCCGGTCTGAAACTTGGTGGCGTGGTGAGTATAACCACATCAATATCTGAGGCGAGCACTTTTCTATAGGCATCAAAACCAACAAATTGTTGGGAAGCCTCAACCTGTACCTGATCCCCCCGTTCTTTCTTTATGTTTTCCAGACTTTTAGATAAACGATCTTCAAAGGCATCTCCCATCGCGGTCAGAACCACATTCTTATCCGCTTTCAAAGCCTGGTTAGCTGCACCGGTTCCCCGGCCACCACATCCAATCAATCCAACTTTGAGGGTGTCATTATTCATGGCAAATGCCGATTTACCCGGAATGAAATTCATGGCTAACGCTGATCCTGCGGCAACTGAGCCAGTGGTTTTGAGAAATTTTCTCCTGGACCTTTTTAATTCATCTTTTTTCATTGTATTTCTAAAAGTTAGTTCCCCATCAAAAAAATCGATCCATTAAATTAATCCTTAATTTTTTCCTTACCCAATATTTTTATTAAAAGGGTTATTTTTTTAGCTTCAATTAAATATTAATGAAATGGGACAATTACTGGATTTCAATGTAAAAGGGCAGGTTGCCCTTATAACCGGCGGTGCGAAAGGTATAGGAAGATCCTGTGCACTTGCACTGGCTGAAGCGGGCGCAGACATCGCCCTGGGCTTAAGGGACATAAATAGCGATAATGGTGTACCTGAAGAGATCAGATCACTCGGACGTGAAGTTCTGCCACTGCAAATGGATGTTGCCAATATGGATGAGATCCGGCAAGCGATCAATGATACCATAGAAGAGTTCGGACGCATCGATATACTCGTGAATAATGCTGGCATAGCACCGGCGAACCTGATCGAAGATTATACTGAAGAGGATTTCGATCATACAATTAATGTTAATCTGAAAGGCACTTTTTTTACCAGTCAGGAAGTTGGAAAGCATATGATCAATAACCAGTCCGGCAGGATTATCAACCTCAGTTCCCAGGCCGGATACATAGCTTTACCCTCTGAATCGGTTTATTGCATGACAAAAGCAGGCATTTCCCATCTTACAAAATGTTTTGCAGTGGAATGGGCAAAATATAATATAAATGTAAATGCTGTTGCCCCTACTTTTATAGAAACCCCGGGTACGGAACCATGGCTTAATGATCCCGAGTTTAAAGCCAATGTATTATCACAAATTAAACTTGGAAGGATCGGTATACCCCAGGAGGTGTCTAGTGTGGTTGTATTCCTGGCGTCCGAGGCGTCCTCTTTGATTACCGGGAGTACAATACTGATTGATGGCGGATGGACAGCAGTATAATGGTAAACGTATGAATCCTACTTTATTAAAGTGTTTGGCAAAAGAAAAGATCTATAAAGCTTATCCAATAATTAATATCACAATATTGTAATTCTGCAAATTAAATTGGATTTTTAAGGAACGATTTTTGAACATTCTTTTTTTTGACAATCAAATATTTTTAATATGAATAACTCACGACGTAAATTTATCAGAAATTCAGCTATTGGCGCTACCGGCCTGTCCGTGGCCGCAAGTAGCATGCCCTTATCGGCCAAGAACTATAAATCCATACTAGGCGCCAATGACCGCATTAATATGAGTGTGATCGGTACTCGTGGACAAGGTTTCGGACACCTTAGAAGATGGGCTTCAATGGCAGCCGCTGACAATGTGTTTGTCAAAACCATCTGTGATATTGATGAAAATCTTTGGGTAGAAAGGGTAAAAGCCATTGAGGAAATCCAGGGCGAGAAGCCAGGTACAGAATTTGATCTTAGGAAGGTCTTTGATGATAAGGATATTGATGCAGTATCCATTGCTACTCCCAATCATTGGCATGCACTTGCAACGATATGGGCTCTTCAGGCAGGCAAACATGTTTACGTTGAGAAACCATCGAACCATAATGTATGGGAAGGAAGAAAAATGATTGAAGCAGCAAAGAAATATGACCGTATTGTCCAGGTTGGATTTCAGAACCGATCGATTGAAAATGTTAGAAAAGCTATGCAATTCCTGCATGATGGCGGACTGGGCGATGTTTATATGGCCAGGGGTCTTTGCTTTAAACCAAGAGATTCTTTCGGTCAGGCTCCTGATTCAGAAGTACCAAATGGTGTACATTATGATTTATGGATTGGACCTGGAGCTATGTATCCGTATAATGAGCTAAAGTTCCATTATAATTGGCACTGGTTCTGGAATACAGGAAATGGCGATATCGGCAACCAGGGACCACATCAATGGGATATTGCCCGTTGGGGAATGAATAAAAACGAGCATCCTGTTAAAGTGAGTTCTTCTGGTGGGTACTATAAATGGACCGACTGCCCACAGGAAACTGCAAATACACAGACTGCAGTGATGGAGTATGCTGATGGTAAAATCATTCAATTCGAGGTAAGAGGACTTTATACCGCCGGCGAAGACAGCATGAGTGTTAAAATAGGCAACCTGTTCTATGGAACTGAAGGATGGATGGAAATTAATGGTTCAGACTGGAAAACATATATGGGTCGTAAGGGAGAACCAGGTCCAAGTAGTGATAAGCCAAGTGAAGGAGGCAAAGATCTAGGATACCTTGCTGCTCCAGGTGGTGGTGGTCATTATATGAATTTCATCGCAGCCGTAAGATCCGGGAAGAAAACAGACCTGACTTGTCCTGTAGAAGAAGGCGTTACTTCCTCTGACTTGCCTATACTCGCTAACATATCATACAGGCTTGGGAGGGATCTTTCTTTCGATGGTAAAAAGGAGAGCTTTGTAAATGATGCGGAGGCGAATAAAATGCTGACCAGAGAATACAGAGCCCCTTATGTAATCGATAACAATATATAAACTCAGTTTATTTTAGTATATCCTGAAAGGCCATGATGTTCGATAAGCATCATGGCCTTTTTTTATGTAATTCAAAATGGAGAAATCAATTTAAGCTTGCCTAGAGACAAAAGGTATTTCTTTAACCTATGCTTCTTGAATTTACCTTGAGGTTCTAAAGTTCAATTTACCATAGGATAGCGGGTTGTGAAAACCTGGTGGTGTCCAGGTGGATGCTTCCCTTTTGTCTGGATTTTCATCTCCCTCTCCTCTTGTAAATGTTACATACCAGGTATCTCCATCGAGGGGTGGATTATTAGGAGCAGTATATACCTGGCCAAAAGGAATGGCTATTTCAAAAGTCCAGTGGCTGTCCTTATCAGATCCATCATTTATAGTACCCTCTACCTGCACAGCACTAAGCAATCCCTCGCAATCCCACTTCCATAACTGCCTGATATCACTCCGGTCATTGTGTTTGTTCAGAACAAAAAGATCCAGTATTGTATTCAAGGGATTGATCTCGATTTCAATATAAGATTTTGACGACCCATCAGCATTAATAAAAAATTCAACCACATTTTCATACCACAAATATGCATCACGCTCGGTCATCTTCGCCCAGATATGATCATCCTCAACATAGAATGCGCCATACAAATAATTATCATCCCAAAGCCACTTAAAGGTCGTTTTCTGCCTTGGTTCAGATCCATCCATATCAATAAAAGTAGATTCCTGAGCTTTATCCCAAGCGTTTTCATCTATTAGTCCATCAATTTTAATTTCTGAATCCGTTTTGTAACAGTTGTATTGTGGTGAATCCCCTTTGCTGTCAAGATTAAAGAAGGCAAGGCTTGAAAAAAACAATATTAAGAATGTCATAAGTTGATTATTTATTGTAAGACTATTTCGCTTTTCCCTTTCGGAAGGGTAAAACATAATATAGATTCGTTTTTCTCAGAGAAATACGTCGAATCTTTTAATTCCAAAGCTGAATTACTTCTCATCATAGAAGTTTTATTATTTCCAACTACCAATTCAGCACCCTTAACTTTTTTGCTCACATGAATAGTAAATTCTTTAGTTGAAAAAGCAGCATCCAAAATTATCCTTTTCTTTTCAATTTCAATGTTTGTGAGCTTTTTCGCAGCCCAATATCGAGCAATTTCGCTTAATGTCATCCAATAAAGGTGATCATACTTTTCATGCAATCTTCCGACAACCGTTTTCAAAACATTGAATCCAACTTTGTCTCCATTATAATATATGCCAGGCCAGTGACATACCATGATCGCGGGCTCCTCTTTTTCTATAACTTCCACCATTCTTCCAGAACTTAGATCCGGGGTAATAAACTTATCCGGATTCCCGGGAACCAAGCCATCCCAGCCCCCAAACCAGTCTCCAGTACAACCAATGATATGCACTGCACACCTTGGGTCATCTGTCCCGACGCCGGATACATGAAAAAGTTCCGGTTCAACACTCTTTTCCGGATCAGTATATAAATTCCGGAAAAAATGAGGTATCTCGGTTTGATAAACTTCTTTCTGCGCTTCCAGTGTTCCCATGGCAAGGTTTTCCATGTTTCTACCACCGAATCCACCGGGGGTGGTAATTCCTTCACAGGTAAATCCGGCCTCTTTCAACACATTAAGTGCATAAGCAATGTAGTTGGTGAGTTCATCGGCACTTTTTGTCTGGCTCCATTCCCAGTTTTCCATGTATTCAGGCGTAGCATGAGGAAAAGGAAGGCCAGTTTTTGTATTTATTACGCGGGTATGACTGATCATTTCCGGATGAATATCCCAATTGTCCGTCATTGTTTCACGCACAAGTTTCAAACTTTCACTCAGTTCAGAATTGGACCATCCGGGTATAAACCGGTGGAGCCAACCTGTACAAGCAGGAAAAGGCACCATGCTGTATTTACCTTTTACCCCGTTCTCACCACACCAGTCCCGGAATTCCCTGACAAAATCATCAGGTATTTCCCTGGGAAGTTTCTTCCAGTCCTGCAGATATTGCTGTGGAAAAACCTCTTTAAACTGTGGAATGCCATAGTAAGCCATATTGACAAGGGCTGTTGAATCGTCAATTATAAAGCTGACCGGTACCCTGTTCCTGGGATTTAATACTTTTATTTCTGTTGACATATTACCAGCTAATAAAGGATTGGAAATACCTGTTGAAATTAATGCCGACGATGCAAGTCCTTTTCGCATAAATTCACGTCGGGATTTATTATATGATTTCATACCGGAAAATTAAAAAATAGATTTAAAATAAAAACAATTGACTGAAGTTAATTAAAAATCATTTAATCCCCGAGTTTGGCGTAATTTTTAGAAATAAAACAGCCCTGAAGGATATCAAGGCTGTTATAGGTTTGCAATATATTTCTTATTTCCTGAAAGATCTTTTCAGTTTATTTTCTCAAAGATCCCTTATTTAACAAATCTGATGGAATTGGCACATCAAATTGTATATCTGTAACGTGGAATTCAGTCCCTTTCCCATCCTTCAGCATATCTTTAAAAGTCATTTTTCGAGGATACCACCTTTCCTGAACACGTACCACATCGCTCATCTCCATGCGTTTCAAAAGTTTACCGCTCTTGGCAAATAGCTCCTGCCTCATAGGTATATATTTTTCTTTGTCGACCCATATTTTCCTGGAATCGTAGGCCAAGTCATCCGTTTTTGCTTTAAGATCGATTACCCAGCAGGATGTACCATTGAAGTCCTCCTCTGCAGTTACTTCGGCATCATAACTTTCCTGCATTTTCTTATCATCCAGCATATCCTCATAGGACAGGTCCGATCCCATAACTGATTGCCTGAGCATATGACCGCTTATTTTAATTGTTCGGTCAGTACCCGGAGAATACATCCATAACAGGTCTTCAAGTTTCAGCATTTTGGTTCCCTGTTCACGGGCAGGCGCAAGGTATTCAGTATATGAATTATCCTCCCCTTCCGCCCAGGTCTTTGACTCTACGTTCCGGCTTCCTCTCCTTCCATGTATGACCATGGTTGAAGTAAATATCCTTGAGTCAGATGCCATATTTTCATCGATCTTTTCAAGCAATTCCTTTCCATCCGGGTATTGGGCCATTGAAATTGTTGATATAAATAATAATCCAATTAAAATATTTTTCATTTGTTCGAAATTTTCAGTTTAAAATATTGCCTGAATCGCCTCAGGTTATGCTTCTAATTCCTTAAATAACTGAGCGGTCTTTCTTCTATATATGCCAATCCCGCTTAATGCTGTTCCCAGAACTGTTGAAAACAAACCTGGAATGAACCCTATATAGTAGGCTTCCTGCGTTATATGCGCTCTGTAAACATTAGGTATCATCATCGTTGATTTTTGCGCAAACTGACTTACATCGAATCCATATTCCTGAAGATATAGTGCAAATCCCAGGCCAATAATTGACCCCAAAAAAGACCCTGCTATCCCAATTGCAACGGATTCAGACAGCATAGACCGGAATACATGTCCCTTATTCTCACCAATGGCCAAACGGAGCCCATATTCTCCGTACCTTCTTATTCCTCCAAGGAGTCCGGCATTCCAGAGTACGATAGACATGGCAAGGACGAAAATAAACACAATAATTCCGATCATGGCTTCAGAATACGTAAGCATAGCATCCAGTTGGTTCTGTTGACGCAGAGATTGCATGATTGGAGAAAACTCATCTGTAACATCAAGATATTTAGAATTATACTCCTTTGCCACTTGTTGGGCCAGTTCGTCCTCATAGATCCCATTATCGAAATACCCGACAATTTCACTGGCCGCATCTACCATATCCAGTGCATATTGAGCATCCTTCAGGTCTACAATTATAGCCCCCCTGTCCATAGTCGACATTCCAAATTCAACCATACCGGCAATGGTGAAGTTCTGCATAGCCATGCTTCCATACATAGTTGAACTAATCAGTGTTACTTCATCACCTAATCCCACCTCCAGATTTTCAGCAAACTCCCGGCTGATGAGGATCTCCCCCGATTTATCCGGTATTTTACCGCCAACAAGAGAAGTATTTATATTCATTCTTTCAATCTCTCTTGAATCCGGAGAAAATAGATCAATACCCCAACCCATCACGGTGCCCTGCGATTTTGTTTCACCATTTTCGTCAGGTGCGTCAAGGAGTCCGCCAAACCTTATCCGTGTTGTGAAATTCATATTGGGAAAATCTGACTCAACTTCTGCAATTAATTCCTTATCATTCATTAAAGCCAGATCATTGGGAGATTGGTCTATGTTTTCCAGGTAAGCTTGTGACATGATCTTCACATGACCTGTTGAGAACCGGGCATTTAGATCGATCATATCGCTGAATATTCCGGTTACCCAACAATGTATCAGCACAGTAAGTGATACCCCAATTGTAACCGTAAGGATCGGGAACAGACTTCGGTTTCTGTCCCTGATCAGTCCTTTTATTAAAAATTTAATCATTGTATTTTTCCTTTAATGGCATCTGTAGGATTCATCTTAGCTATCTTCCTGGCTGGCATATAGCTAACTATTGTTGCGGTGACCATCACTATGATTATGGTTCCCAGGATTAGTCCGAAACTATAAGACGGATAGATCACCTCACTGATGGCAATCCCGATATCATCCGTATTGTACGGCATGGCATAACCTGCATTATTTTGCCAGATCAATAATGGAACGCCATATACAGCCCCTACCAAGGCAGCCAGAACACTGTTCATCCCTCCTTCAATGGTAAAGAGGCGAACGACCTGTTTCCGGGTCATACCCAACGCAATAAAAGTTCCAATTTCCTTCTGCCTCCTGAAAATCGATAATATCTGTGTGTCGAAAATGGCCAGCATAGCTAGCAAAAGCAATAAGATATACATGATAGATCCTCCGACACTTTTCTGCTTAATGATCTGATCCAGATCGGCCAACAAAAAATCAAGTGATTTATATTCCCAACCAGGTATATCCAATCCATTCAGGGATTCCGATCCTGAAACAATCATGGTGGCTTGTCCTTCAGACTGGGTCATCTGCTGAAGGTCCTCCAGAGATAACCATATATGTCCTTTGTCCACAGAAGGAACATCCGTTTTAAATATTCCTGCAATCCTGACTTCCGTGGCATCAAAAGTGCCATTAGAATCTCTCCAGCGTAATGTAAGATAATCACCTTCATTAAGCTTGTTATTTGTGGCCATTCTTTTACCTATCAGAACCGGGATCTCTCCGTTTTCCTTTACAAGCAGGTTTGTTGGCAACCTCAAAACCTGCTGATCCTTCGCAATTCCTTTCAAAATAACACCCTGTATCCTTCCTTCAGGATATATTGTCCCTTGTGTGATCAGAATTGGGGCTACGTTTTCGGAAGCCAGCTTTTCCGGAATTTTTGCATGGCTGTCTTCTAATGTAAAAGGATCAAAAGGGTCATATCCTTCGTGCCAGAATTGTCCCTGTGCAATTTCCCAGGCGATCATGTCCCTTCGGGCCTGAACATTCCATCCATCGATCAGGCCCTGGTACCAGATTATTATCACGTATGAAAATGATAATACTATTACATTGAGCCAGGTTCTTAATCCTGCACCCAATAAGTTTCTCAAAGCAAGTTTTATAGACATCATGATACAAAAATTAGCTTGCTACTTCTTTTACTTCTTTCCAATCATCTTTTGCTACTTTCCCATCTTCTAACCGGATGATCCTTTTCAGGTAGGACATCACTTTTTCATCATGAGTAGCGAAGATGAATGTAGTACTTAACTCATTATTCAAGTGCTCCATTGTCCGGAGGATGTGATGCGAATTTTCAGAATCCAGATTTGCTGTAGGCTCATCAGCAAGTACAATCTCGGGTTTCTTTACCATAGCTCTTGCAATAGCTACCCGCTGGCTTTCACCACCAGATAGTTGCGCCGGCCTCGATTTGATCTTGTCGTTAAGTCCTACCCATTCAATGGCTTCCAAAACTGCCTTTTCCCTTTCTTTTGCTGGCATTTTCAACAGCAATAACGGGAATTCCACGTTTTCATATACCGTGTATACAGGAAGCAGATTATAGGTTTGAAAAATGAACCCAATGTGCCTGTTCCTTAACTGCGCCGCCTGCTTGTGTGATAGCGTACTGATCGGATTACCAAGAACTGTGGCTTCGCCTTCTGACGGCATATCAAGCGATCCGAGAATATTTAGCAGTGTCGTTTTCCCGGATCCACTGGGTCCCACTATACCTGTAAATTCACCCTTTGATATGGATAAATTGATATTATCAAGTGCTGTAAAAAATCCCCCGCCCACAGGGAATCTCTTTACAAGGTTATTGATTTCTATTATACTTGATTTTTCCATGTTATAATATATTAATGATTAAATACAAATTGGACCTGGAATCCTTTCCCTGTATACAGGGTAGATTCATCACTCAGGTTTTGATACAATGTAAAATTATCCGGGTTCCAGTATGCCATGATGTACAGGCTTATCTTGTCCCATGTCATACCCCAGTTAATAAAATTATAAAAGCCATTATTTGACCAGTCGTAATAAAAAATGTAAGTAAGGTTATCTATTATGCTAACAGGATAATTGGCTGAAATGGCCGTAAAAGAATTCCGCTGCGAACTGTTGAATAATTCTTCGCCAGTTGTAAACCATATTTGTTCGCCCATGACGGTTAAACCACTTCCAAGTCCAATTGTATAGTCCATCCCGATATTGATCATTTTCTTCGCCCTTAATTCCGGAACATCAATATCCTGATGGATAAAAGCCGTTTCAAACCATAAACCTACGCCTACGTCCCATTTCCCATCAAGTCCTAAACGGTTCTCAGTCGCCTGATCTTCAATGGCTTGAAGTTCGGGATACAAATCACTTTCAGTATTTGCAACACGGTGATGGTAGCTTACTGCCAGTTCACCTGTAAACAAGGGAGTCTGAAATCTCCCGCCAAATTCGGGAATGGTTTTAACCGATGGGAATAGCTCCCAACCTTTAGGCTGATCATTACCATACAGCAACCAAAGCCAGATATTGGCATTATTAGAGAAATAATATCGTCCAAGTGCACTGTAAACACCTTCAGTTAGTTGCAAAGGATCCCTGGGATCAATCTGATCGAACCACATCAGGGGACGAAGCATGGCTGCCGAACCGAAGTTGATCTTCTGCAGACCTACCCTGAAATTGAATTTATTAGACGAAAAGCGAACCCAGCCCCTGAAGAGATCGATCTGACCATCCCATTTGATGGAATCTCCATTGTAATACCCATATCCATACATATTAAGTTGTACCTCCGCATCCAAAGTATATTTTTCTTTGAAGGTATAGCCATAGCTAAGTTCCGGAATATAACGTCCTCCAATCAGGGATTCAAAATCATCAAAAGGTTTGGTGACCGCCCAGGATATTAATTGCCCTTTAAACCTCAGGCCCTGAGAGAAGCCTTTGATCGTCATGATCAGGATTATCAGAAACAATATCAGGGCAAATTTTTTCATTGGGTTTTATTATCGGGTTTCAGCTGGCAAAAGACCATAGAAAAAGAAGTTGGTTAATTCCATGATCAGATCATGGGGTTCATTGTACATATTCACCAGGTTATCATCCTTAACCATCTCCATCATATGATTCAGGAAATAAATAATGAACTCCGGTTTGATATCCTTACGAACATCTCCATCCTTCTGGGCTTTGATATACCAGTCTGTAACCACTTTAATATTCGAAATACGTTGTTCCTGGACCACCTTGAGTAATTCAGGATCATTTTGCCTTTGAAAGTCATTAAAAAATGCTTCACTTATATTTTCAGTTTGCTTCAACTTCAATTGTACGGATTTTCTAACCTTTTCAACAAATGGAATATCTTCTGACATGATATCTTCATATAGTTTTAAAGAGTATTCAGACATTTCATGAAGAATAAATCGAACCAGGTCTGTCTTATTTTTAAAATGTTTATAAAATGTCATTTTACTTACTCCGGCTTCCTGGCATAATTCTTCTATGCTTACCCGGGTAAATCCGAATTTCCAGAACAGGTCAAAGGCTTTGTCTACCAGTTGTTGAAGTTTCTTGTTTTCAAATTCTCTAAAAGGTCGCATAATAATAAAAATTTACAATCTTTACGAATATAGTAAACATTTACTATTATCGTACGTTTTTACTATAAAAGTGTTTAGGATTTGAGAATGTTTTTTTTAGAATCCAGGATTAAACTTTAAAATCAGAAAGAAAACTGAGAATCTTTGAAAGTGCAATCTTTAAGATTTGTAAGGATTTTCTTTAAGAATATAAAAACTGGCTGGGTTCTTTAGAGAGATTAGGTTAAAATTCTTTCAATACCACAATTCAAAATTTAATCAATTATACCGCTCTTCACTTCCAAAACTCATGAACAGGTCCTTTTGAGCCAAAAACCGGATCAAGCTTCGGAAGGGGTACTTTCTTAATTTTTTCGTCTGATGCTGGCCGTTCTCCTGGTTTACCATAATTCATATCCCATGATTGTCCTTTTGGGTAAGCCCCCACTACCTTAAAATCAGCGCTCGAACTGAGGTTTTTATGTGCTACACCAGCAGGAATAATGACAACATCTCCTTCTTTCAATTCAAAGGTCTCCCCTTTTTCTCCTCCCAATCGTACCTGGGCAGATCCACTATAAACCCTAGTACTTCATGTGCGGTGCTATGATAATGATGAAATCCATAAACACCATTGCGCCAGGAATTTCCCCATCCATTCTTCTGAAACACTTCCTCCACTATTTCAGGATATCTATTTCCAGAAAAATTGATCACTCCTTTATAGAGTATAACAGGTAGCGGATTATTAGGAAAGATCCCATCATCTTTAAATACTACGTGCTTAATCTCAGCATCTGAAAAAACCAGATCAGAATTCATGTTCAATTCATGATTTGAGACCATTGCCAGTATTATCAGAGGTAGCATAATGAAAAATTCAGGTATACAATGCTTAAAATATTAAAGGTAAAGTTTTTCGGTCAAAATCCCATAGATAATATGATCCAGGATTACATTTCACTAATTATCTAAATATTGGCTAACTTTGCCTCAAACCTGAAGCCAACACCACCTGGAATTTTTAAATTGTAATTGATCTTTTAACAGGTAATTTTGTGCAAAATGAATAGAACAACTGGCAAAAATCTGATAAGTCTGATTCTTTCTGTGTTAATCCTTGCTATTACTTCATGTAATGGGGACAATGAAGGAACAACTCCTGAATTATCAATTAATGCTTCAACAATCACCGAAGGAAATGAAGGAATAACTTTACTAAAAGTTGAAATAACATCTTCAATTCTGGTTGAAGAATCCCTAGAAATCACATATAATACTTCTGATGGTTTGGCAAAAGCTGGGAAGGACTACAATGAGGTCAACAACGGGTCGGTGGTTATTCCTTCAGGTAATAATAAAGGAACTATTGAAATAGATATTCTGACGGATGAAATTATGGAATTCAGAGAGGATTTTTCAATAAATATTCTAAATACTGGAAATGCGGAAATCAATACAAATAAAGTAACCATCAATATTCTGGATGATGACGATGAAACCTACGAAATACAAAAAGATGCTGATGGATACATCACCCCCGATATTTATCCAGAAATGAGCCTGGCATGGAGTGATGAATTTGATGGGCCAGCGATAAATACAAATGACTGGACTTTTGAACTGGGGGATGGCTGCCCAAATGTTTGTGGTTGGGGGAATAATGAATTACAGGATTACACTGATGAAGAAGAGAACGCAAGAATAGTTGACGGGAAGTTAGTTATAACAGCAATTAAGGGTGGAGCCGATAATTATACTTCTGCCAGAATGATCACCAAAGATAAGCAGGAATTTGAATTTGGAAGAATAGATATCAGGGCAAAATTACCTGAAGGACAAGGGATCTGGCCTGCCATCTGGATGCTTGGAGCAAACATTGATAATATTGGTTGGCCAAAGTGTGGCGAGATCGACATTATGGAATTGATAGGGAACCTTCCAAAGACCTCACATGGGACAGCTCATTACGATAATAATGGACATCAATATACCGGCAGCAGTTATGTAATTGCGAATAAGTACAGTGAAGAGTTTCACGTTTTTACTATTTTTTGGGATAAGGACGTTATTAAGTGGTACGTGGATTATAATAAATTCTTTGAGGTCAGCCCCAGCGTTTTAAATGGTAATTATCCATTTAACAATCCATTCTTTTTCATCTTAAACATTGCTGTTGGGGGAAACTGGCCAGGTGATCCGGATGAAACAACTGTTTTCCCTCAGGAAATGCATATTGATTATGTCAGGGTATTTCAACCTGAATAAAGTGTAGATATTTATTAGAATATTATACCTGGCATAAAAGGTTTTCTTTAGATAAGGGATCCTTCAAATTGAGATGGGCCGAATTTAATCTTCAATAATCTGAAGGATGTTGTTTTCCTTTACATAGGCGACGCTTCCCTCCCATTCAACTTTAACCCAAACATCATCTTTACCAAGAACTTGAACCCTGTGGCCCATATCTGCAATATCAATTAGTTTAGCACCGGAAGATGGTCCATCCATCAGGTAGGTATCCGGACTAATGATTATGCCTTTCTGGTATCGTTTTCCAAAGTTCACAACATAGAAAAGAATGGCAACTACAATAAAAAGATAAAACAGTGAAAAGCCTGGATTGATCTTCAATCGTAATTTTTTATAGACCATATAAGCGATCAGGATAAGAACAAGCGCTGAAAGGCCATAAAATATAGCAGAGTAATACCTGTAGAATACATTCATAAAGAATTCCACATCGGTATATTTATATCCTTGCAGATTATAATTCTTAGCTAGATCTTCCATTTTACGCAGTGCCCTTTTATTATGCGTCTGGAGGTAATACAGGTTTAAATAATAGAGGGCATTGCTATAATCGCCAAGTCCTTCCTTGATATAGGCCATTTTGAGTAGCATAGCCGGGGAGGTCATATTCTCCGATTTCAATATTTTATCATAGATATCAAAAGACTGGGTGTATTTCCGTTGGGTGAACAGAGAATCTGCAAGTACCATATCTTTTGAATAATCCTGGGCCTGGACATTAACCAATGCTAATAGGACAATTAATGTGATTAATACTATATTTTTGAAATTCAAATTTTGTATTCTAAGCATTACGTTCTAGATTTGCATTCCGTTTAAAAGAAAGCGGTACAAAAATACAAAAAAAGTATTGATTCGGTAGCTCAGCTGGTAGAGCATCTCCCTTTTAAGGAGAGGGTCCTGGGTTCGAGCCCCAGCCGGATCACATCCATAATTATAACTCATTGAATTTTAATGAGTTATTTTTTTGCGCCATGTTTAAACCATGTATTTTATCGTTCTTTTCAGGTTTTTTATTTATTTGAATTCAACATTTTTTTTGTTCCGCATCAGGTACCTACACAACTTCTACCTTAAGAAAATAAGCAGAATCAACAAATTATTCAGGTATAGATTTATATGTAACTTGTATGCTTTTTTCGAGTTGTTTATTTACTTTATCCATTAGATGCGGCTCCCATGCATTTCAGGTTAATCACTGTCTACCTTCACATCCCTGAACATGAATGGATTGTCACTAAGCCTCAATCCCTTACCACTGGTTGTGGTCACATTCCTGAGAATGACTTCCCTGGTTCTGACATAGGGAAACTTCTCAAGGTAGGAATCGTCGGTCATTTGGGGATTGAAATTTGCGAAAATAGCAGGACCCTGATAATCAGACGGATGATTTGAGTCGTCGATTTGAAGATTTTCGATGGTGATCCTAACCGGCATATAACATGTATAACCGAAATCATGCTGACCGGAATAAGATCCGCTTATCAGTGCGGCACTGGCTGATTTGCCGCCTCCAGGAACGAAAATGCAGTTGCGGATAACAAATTCTCCCTGCCATGTACTGCCATAGTCGGAACGCAAGTTGATAAAGCTCCTTCCGCGGACAGTAGTGTTCTCCACGGTTAAGGTCCCGCTACCAATGGCATTGATTCCCATATGCCCCAGGGTTGAGTTCCGGATGGTAGCATTGGCAACTCCCTTATGGGCATCGAACCTGGAAAGCGCACAATTGTCATAAAGAAGATTCTTGCAATAGTTAGAACCCAGGATTCCCCAATACCTTCGGTCATCAATATCATTTGTTTGTTTACAGTTCACGAATGATACATTAAGGGCGCGATTGACTGAAATATCGTAAGTGCCCATGGATACGGGCTTCCCTGCCGAGCCAATGGTACGGTATGTTTTGTGTCCAGTCAAAATGGTATTCTTTACGGTTACATAGGAACAGTTACCGATATTGATGAAGCCGCCATAGGGTGCACCTTGGTCGCCTTCACCCGTGACGCGGTGTTCCAGGCCATTAACAAGAACATTGGAGCGTCTGATTTCGATGTTTCGGCTATAATAGGTGTACTTCGATTCAGCATTATTGGCAATTGTAGTAAAACGACCTCCTGTGATGTTCAGAGTTTTCTCGTCAATGGGAAGTGCAGTGATATCCGTGATCTGTTCGAAGTCCCAAATAATCGGAGCGTCCATATCCACATTGCCATTTTTATCGACGACAAAGATATCTGTTTGCGAAGACCCATTGTCCTGGTTAAGCCCAAACCGGATGTAGTGCTTTACATATGAATTGGTGGCAGTGATCAGACAGGTACCAGGCAAGTGGATATCAATTTTCTCCTGATTTCGCTTAAGCGATGATATCGTCTCAAGTTTAAACGGTTGCATGCTGGAATTTACCAGGAAAATAGGTGCATTTCGATTTTGCACTTCCCTATCGTCAATAATGAATGCTGCCGTGCCGAAATCAGTGTCGGTTTGTATGACTGTTGTACGCTCCTTTCCTCCAATGTAGTATGTAGCTTCATTGTCGGCTTTCACCGAAAGGCCATGCTGATTGGCGAAGGCATGGGTCGCAGCAATTGCGTCAATATCATCGGTTTTACCATCGCCCCTGGCACCGAAGTCGCTATAGCGGACCGATCCAATGGCTTTAAACTTAATGACATCCTCTGGGGACACATTCACATATAATCCCCCATTTTCATTTGTGCGCACCTTTGTCTTCTCCTCATTGGATGTTATCACTACATTTTCAAGCGGGTCATTGGCCTGCCCCTGTCCTAACATTACACGGGTTAATAAGAGTATCATTAAGAACATATATTTCATCGATAGCGCATTTTAATAGTAATCAATTTCAGAAAAAATCAATAAGATTGTTAGATAGCAGGTTTCGAGTAAAGCTCAAAACAAACTGAGAATTTTTACGCAAAAACGAAAAAAAAATATTATTTAATTCGAAACGTATGGTTTTCGAATAATCCGGCGGGTAGCTGAATGATATCGAAGACCTTAGAGATTATTCTGTATAGATATCGTTGATGAGGTGATAAGAAATAATCAGGAATATTATCTTAATTTTGGTTTTCCATAAACTTCAATCCAATCCAGGCGAGAGCATGCATTTGATTCTCCTCCTGCCATTAAATCCGTGAATCCAATTTCTTCTATATTCGAAATATCAGGATTATTTGCAATTCCTGTTTCTGTAATTCTTTCAGCATCAAGGTTATACCAGACAATATCCTGTATATTGAACTCCGTAATTTTCCAATCCTTTGATCTTCCCGCTGAATGATCACTCACCAGCCAATCGCCATTGGTAAGTTTTAATGAGATTCTAAGTTCCCTCAGTCCGGATTGCTTGGTACGAATTTTTATTTTAGCAAATTCTGTCAGATCTACATTATTAGTTTTGTGTTTTAGTGACACCATCCAGTTTCCTAAACACAATCCTGACCAAACGTAATAAGGATCATCCACAGGTGTTTCATGATGGCTTTTTTTCAAGCTATCCATACCTGCCCCATACAATTGAACTGTTAATTCAGTGTTCTCAACATGATTCTGATTTAAGGGAATTTCAGCAGGTATTTCTTTCCAGTCTTCCCGAAAGAATAATCCCGGACGATAACTATCCTGTCCAAGCAATTCTCCAGAAACCGCTAGTGTTATGAAAATTATAAAATAAAATTGTCTCATAAATTCACTTATTTAATTTGATTTACTTATTATTTTCAATTCGTTAATAACGTTCTAATATTAAATTGAGCCCCTTCTCCAGCTTATTTTTTCCCCGAAATGATCTCTATCTTTCTTTCCCTTCTCTTCCCATCTTCATCTTTCAGGCCCCAGCTACCACTTTTGAAATTCCAGTTGGCGTAAGCTATTCCATTTTCTTCAAAGAGGTCGATCATATCCTGGTACCACCTGTACCCGTCTTCTTCAGGCGGACCGGTAATCACACCAAATTCACCACAGTAAAGGGGTAAACCAAGCTTCTGAGCTTTCTGAATTGGTTTCTGCCACTCATTAAGCATCCATTCTTTATTGAATTCTCTTCCAACAAAGCTTCTGGATGCTTCGGTTTTCATTTCATCCGGAAGCTGATCAAATTCTTCCTGCGAGAGAATGATGCCTGGATAATGAACCGGGCCGGTATATCCCTTCATTGGAGTCCATCCGGCATTATAATGTGTTAGTAAAAACGGTTCATAAAAATGGAAACTCAATATGATATTGGGGTCATTTTCCGGTACCCTGAGATCATCAAATGTAGCTGCCTGCTGCCATTTGTTCGATCCGATAACAATGGTCCTTTCCGGCTCAGTTTGACGAATTACTTTGACTGCATTCTCTATCAGGTTGTTCCACAACTCCGGATCATCTGCCACGGCTTCATTCATCAGTTCATATGCCATCAGGTCATTGGGATATTTTATCAGGGTTTTTGATAAATCCCTCCAGAGATCATAAAACTTCTCCTGCTCTGCCGGATCTGTCCACAGGGGCTTCACTTCGGCAATGAAATGATGTGAACGCAGAATGTGCAGATCAATAATGATCCTCAAATTAAATTCCCTGCAGGACTCGATGCAATTCTCCATCAATTGGAATGCATCCTCGTGGCGATTGCCTTCCTCATCCCACATCTGTTCTTCATCAATGGGCAATCGGACATGATCAAAGCCCATATCTGCAATGTCCTTGATATCCTGTTTAACAATAAATTGTGCCCGTTCTTCCCCACGGTGTCTGCTTTGTGAAAGCCAGTGTCCAAGGTTGGTACCCCTGAAAATTTCAAATTTTGAGTTTTCTTCAGTTTGCGAAGGCTGGCAAGAGATCAACAATACGGTTGCTAAAAATATCAGTAAGTTTTTCATAGATAAAAAAGTATAATTTGAAAATATAAAGATAGTATATTTTGAACTCTCATTATAATAGAATCTGAATTCGGGGGCTTTCCTAAATATTAGGCAACAACTAATGCCCTTCAACACTAAATCTGACATTCCTGCAAACGGCTGGCTACAAATGGATTTATTAGCAGAAATGACAATACACCTTATTTAGAAACTTTGAATACCATTGAATGGAACACACTGGTAATATGTGATCTGCATGACTATTATGTTATTGGTGCAGGGGTGTTTTTGTGTTTGGAGTAACTGGATAAATTAATTAAATATTACAATTCTATTCACCTGAGCAGTCATTGGCGGGAGCTTTCATAAAATCTCACCCTTTTCAGTCAAGCCTTCAAAAGGATGAAAATTGAGCTGATAACTTTTATAATGAAGATAATTGTTTTGAAACATATTATTTCCTAAAAAAACTCCAGTGACCTCTACTAAAATCACTGGAGTATTATAAACCAAGAGAACTTCAAAAGGTTTTTCGAAGTTTTATCCTTTAGTAAATTCTCTAACTCATTTTTTTGATGGTATAAATATTGAACTTAATATACTGGCGCCTGGTTTTAATTATTTTGCTAACAAGATTGATCCTTTTAAACTAAGTATATGCATCTTGTTTTCATCAATTATATCCCGATTTACTGTTGCACTAATGTTTCCATTGGCACCTTTATACATTCCCGTACCACCTGTAATGTTCAATACCATTTCAACGCTTACATTGCTATCACAATAATCACCACAGCCACAGTAATCGCCAAAAATGTGATCACCATTTCCAAGGGTATAAGTAAATTGGCCGCATTCGATCTGAACGCTACTTTCCGTTTCGTAATAGGTTACATGGTGTTGCTCAGCTGATACTTTTAATGATTCATTGGAATCCAGAAATCCATGTCCATAAAGAAAAGATTCCTCGATGTTAGATGCCTCACGAGCATTGATAAAGAAAGAAACATGGTCTGCTTCAATCTGACCATTAACTGGGATCCGTTCACGATCCGCACCTAATTGATCCAGTTCTTTATCGCATGATAAAAAACAAAATAGCACAAATGCTGACAACAGTATTGTACCCAATCTTTTAAAGTTTTTCATGGTTGTAAAGTTTGGTGAAACAATGGTTTATAAATTGTAAAGTTTGTTTGTGAGATTAAATCTCATTTTAAAGTTGGTAAAATATCTGATGCAGGACATAGCAATCTGGATTCAAAAAATTATAAATATTGTGCAAATAATTAGACGATTTCAATCTGGATGCAATTAATTTAAATTATGTTACATTTTTGCAACGAGCTCCTATCTGAAAACCTTTGGTTCATAGTATATTTTCATAATTTTTACCTAGAATTTATATTAATCTTCTTCGGTTTTTTTAAACTGTATTCCCATTGTCAAACTTTACGACCGTTAATTTCTTATTATGCCTGGATTTAAAATACAGGATAATAAAAAGGATCAAATTTCAAGGAATGATCGGTTTCTGAGAGATTTAAACCAAGCCATTCAATCCAACTTGTCTGATGAGCAATTCGGAGTAGATAAACTGGCACAAATTATGTCCACCAGTCGTGTACAGCTCTATCGTCCTCTTCATAAATTAACCGGGAAAAATGTCAGTCACTATATTCGTGAATATCGACTGAAAAAGGCTTTTGAGTAATTAAAATTAGATGTTGCAAGCGTTTCTGAGATAGCTTATCAAGTGGGATTCAGCAGTCCATCCTATTTCAATAAATATTTTCATGATTTTTACGGATTTACTCCAGGCACTGTTACAACGGTTGATTCTGAGGATGAGGATTCTAATAAGATCATACCAATCAATTCAGGGGACTTTCCAAAGGATGAACAATACTCAGACATTAATACGATAGGTGATCTCAAGCACCAAAACAGAAGCGACACTAATTAAGAAAATAGAACTCGTAAAGAAAATACTCAAATATTTTTCAAAAGAACACTAGGTGCCATTCTCTTCATTTTTATTATAATAATTACGGTAATTCTAATGTGGAGATATATAGCAGACCTGTTTGCCACTGAAGAGTCAAAGGCAGGTGATAAACCCATGGTTGCTGTATTACCATTCCGGAATGACAGCCCTGATCCTAAGAACGGATATTTATGCAGGGGAATAGAAGAAGAGATCAGGATCCAATTAATGAAAATCGGTGATCTGAAAATCATGAGCCGGCAATCGGTGGATAAATACCAGGGCGAAGTCACAAGAAATCTGGCAGGCATCGGCGCTGAATTGAGGGTATCTCACATCCTCACGGGCAGTGTCAGGAAAGTTGCTGAAAACATCCGGATCTCTGTCCATCTATATGACGCCTCCAAGTAAAAGATGATCTGGGCGGATAGCTATGATGGAAAATACACCGATGAAATCTTTAAGTTTCAAAGCGATATTGCAATCAAAATTGCTTCAACTTTAAACACGATAATCACTCCCGAAGAAAAACAGAAATTAACCACACCCCCTGACATCGATATAACAGCATATGACTATAGATTACGTGTCAGGGATGAAAAGTGGAAGTATTGGTTATATGGTGATAGTGTTGCATTGAACAATGCGGAGAGATTTGCAGAAAAAGCATTAAAGCTCGATCCAGATAATGTTCGTATATGGTTATCGAAAGTAGCATTCTATTGGGATCGTTATTTTGGAAGTGAAGAATACTATGAAGAGAACTATATGGATAGTGTTTTATGGTATTGCGAAAAAGCCAGCCAGATAGATCCTGAATCCGGCTTTCTTATGAAAGGTTCGGTTTATCATCAAAGAGGATATATCAAAAGTGCCATCCATGCGTATCGCGGGGATCAGGAAAAAGCATTACAATATTTGCGGGATTATGAGAAAAAGGTATTTGTCCCCCCTGACCCCAGTGTTATCCCCATATATTTTACCCAGTATGATATTCTGTTCAAACCATTATGGAACAATCCCGAATTCAAAGCGCTCCTCAAAAAAGAACAGGAGAAAAAGGAAGCCGGGTGAGCAGAGGTTCGAAAACTCATAGAAAGCGAGGAGACAGCTATGTGATATTAATAAATCGCTACGATCTTAGGCTTGAAAATACTATATGAGCACACTCATTACGATTCAAAAATATTTCCTGGGCATTCGAATTTAAGGAATTGTTATCAAATCCAATGGTCCTATGTGGATTCTTGCCATACTATAGCATGTATTACTATCCATCAGCCGACAATTGTACTTGATGTCACAAAAACGGTTCCTGTTATACTTTTTACTTTATTATGAAACTTTAATTGAGTGATTTCATCTTCATCAACCCTTACTTCATCTTTGACATTTATAGCTCCTGAAGACATGGATTTCTTTTCAGATTTAGCCGACATGCCATATAATTCATTGCCTTTATAATAGATTGAATCGAGAATTAATTTTTCACAATTATCAAAAAATTATATTCATTTACATCAGATTGTTGTAAATTATATTGCTTTTGCCAAACTTTACGACAGCTAATATTTTATTATGCCTGGATTTAAAATACAGGATAATGAAAACGATCAATTTTCAAGAAATGATCAGTTTTTAAGAAAGTTAAATAAGGCCATTCAATCAAACTTGTCTAATGAACAATTCGGAGTAGAACAACTGGCACAAATTATGTCCACCAGTCGCGTTCAGCTCTACCGCCAGCTTCATAAAATAAACGGAAAAAATGTTAGCCAATATATTCGCGAATATCGTCTGAAAAAAGCTTTTGAATTTCTGAAACTGGATGTGGCAAGTGTTTCTGAGATAGCTTATCAGGTAGGATTCAGCAGTCCTACATATTTCAATAAATGTTTCCATGATCTTTATGGATTTACTCCGGGATCAGTTTCAGAATTGGACCCTGAAGATGAAGATTCTAAAAAGATCAAGCCTATATTTTCAGGAGATCTATCTGAAGATGAAACATTAATCCACATTAAAAGTTCATCAAAGCCCAGTCAGAAAAGCAAAAAGCAATCCATTGTATATAAAAAGAAGCCTAATAAACCTTCCAGATACTTCCACCCGAGAATATATTATGCCATACTGTTTTTTGGATTAATAGGTATTACTGTAGTTCTTTTATGGAAATTCATTCCTGACCTGAATGCTCCTGTGGAACTCACGAAAACTGATAAATTCATTGCTGTTTTACCATTTAAGAATCTTAGTCCCGATCCGGAGAACGATTATTTCTGCAAACAGGTGTCTGAAGAAATACGCGTACATCTTCAGAAAATCAATGACCTTCGTGTTAAGGGAAGAATTGATGTTGAACAGTACGAGTATAAAGGAAAACTGGCAGCCACAGTAGGAGCTGAACTGGGTGTTTCATATATACTTGATGGAAGTGTCCGAAAGATAAAAGAAAACCTTCGTATTACTGTTGTTTTGATCGAAGTAAAAACGGGAGAACAAATATGGAGTGAGAGTTATAATGGGAAATACTCAAATGCAATTTTCGACTTTCAAGGCAATGTGGCCAGAGACGTAATTAGTAAATTAAAAGCGGTATTAACACGGGATGAGGAACAAAGGCTATTTACCAGGTATACCGATAGTTTAAGATCCTATGACCTGACCATAATGGGAGAATACGAAATGGCCAAAATCCTGAACAGCAATTCAAATGATCTGGAACCAGCTTTGAAATTATTTAATGAAGCCCTGGAAATCGATCCGGAAAATGTAAAAGCCCTGGTCAATAAAGGAAAAGCCACTTCGTATCTTATCTGGCCTGAGAAAGAAGTAAAATTGGATTCAGTACGATTTTTTTGTAACAGGGCAATTGAACATGATCCTGAATATCCGGAGGCTTATTTCCTGAAAGCGAATTCTTACCACCAGCCATCCACGAAAGAACTTGCTATAGAATATTACCTGAAAACGATCGAACTTGCACCCAGCCATGCAGGGGCATATAGCGAATTGGGGAACATATACGTTATGATGAATCAAGAATATGCTAAAGGGCTTTATTATCTCAGTGAAGCAAAGGGATTGAATGTAAATAATGATCCAGCCGTTAATGGAAACATTGCATCTTGTTTAATGCATTCAGGATTCTACGACAAATCGAAGGACTACTGTATGAAAACAATTACATCAAAGGACTTCGTGCCCAATAATATTAGATTTTGGTCGATCAACAATTATGCATGGATACTTTTTGTGGAAGAAAGGCATCAGGAAGCCTATGTTTTTCTGGACACTATGGCAAATTACCTTCCGGAATACAAAGGCGTATACAGTATGTGGCAACTGACCCATAGCATTTTTAACAGGGACTTTGCACGGGCTGATTTGTACCTGGATTCCATGACCTTGAAATGGGTTCCACCTTTTTTGCGACCAGGTGTAGCCTGGTTTTACCAGCAGACCGGCCGTGATGAAGAAGCTACAGCAGTCATAGAAGGGGGTATCAAAATTTTTCAGGAAAGGGTTGAGATGGATAATGGTAATGAATGGTGGTCTGGTTACTTTCATTTATCCTCCTTTTATACACTTAAAGGCGACAAGGAAAAAGCGATTGAATATTTTGCCCGGTCTATAGATGCTAATGGAGGACAATGGGGATGGCCAGACATTATTGAAACCAATCCTGAGTTTGAGGACCTATGGGAGGAGCCTGAATTCAAGCGGCATGTCCAGCGAAGTAAAAATAAACAAGCTGCACTGCATAAGCAAATACTGGAAATGCAGGAACGGGGAGAGATCAACTTATAAATCACCTGATGTTAATTAATATAATGAAGGTTCAGGTTTTCCCATTAATAACACTCAACTATTGTAAGTTTGAAAATCCTTCTGGGATTTGATTTGAGTTCGTGTTTTAATTCAACTCAATACTGGAACTCTAATTTGATGGAACAGCATCCAAAATCTCTATTAAATTAAAATCAAATAAAATCGGAATCGCTCAAGGGATATTTATCATATGAACACAATACAGATTGTCTGAAGTAGACTGAAATAATCGATTAAATGAATAACAGATATGATATCTTTTATTTCCATTTACACAAGCCTCTATTATTTTATTATCATAAAATCTAGGTTCAATACATTTAATTTCATATCTTAAATTAGATTTTTAATAGCAGTACTGGCTTTAACATAAACCTAACCAAACAATAGTGTTTTTAGCCAACCTTAAACCTGCAATAAAGGATTCTTCTTTACGAGAGGATATTCATGCCATTGGTTACCCGCCCGAATGGTTACTTGTAAATCTTGTACTTTTCTTATCAGCAGGGAACTCTAATTCCCAAGGTCAAAATCCAAACACAAGCCATGAGAACCAAAATACTTTTTACTTTTTATATCCTTTTAATATGGGCTAAGGTAACAGGACAGGAAATAGAGATTCAAGGAACTGTAACTAGTTCCGATGAACAGCGCCCTTTACCAGGTGTCTCGATATTAATATCCGGAACCACATCCGGTACTATTACAGATGCTGATGGCAATTACAAGATCACCGTTCGGACAGGTTCAATATTGCGGTTTTCTTATCTGGGTTATGTAGATCAGGAAATTGTAATTGAAAATCAAACCATAATTGATGTTTCTCTGGTTCCCGATATTCCACAACTTAAGGAAGTCGTAATAACCTCTTTAGGTGTTGAAAGAAAAGTAAAAGCCCTTGCGTATTCTATAACAGAGGTAGAAGGCAATAAATTTACCGAAGCCCGGGTAAAAAATCTTTCTAATCAACTTACGGGACGCATTGCCGGGGTCAATGTAAGCAGAATAGCCGGAGGTCCTGCCGGGTCAACCAGGGTAATTATACGGGGAAATAAATCACTGGAAGGAAACAATCAACCCCTATATGTGATTGACGGGATGCCTATAGATAACAGTACGTTTGGCCAGGCGGGTATATGGGGCGGTCGTGATCAGGGGGACGGCATGACGAGCATTAGCCCTGATGACATTCAATCGATTGAAGTTCTTAAAGGTGGGAATGCCGCTGCTTTATACGGATCCAGGGCTGCTAATGGTGTGATCAATATAACAACAAAAACCGGGAGATCGAAAAAGGGAATTGGAGTTGAAATTAATACAAATTTTGTATTTGAGACCTTATATGATCAGCGGGAATTGCAAAGAGAATATGGGCAAGGAGAATATGTGCTTTCTGATCCTTCGGACCAGAACTCTGAATATGTCGCAATGGCTCCCCGTGATCAGGAAGAGGGATCAGACTGGTATTCTTCCTGGGGGCCCAAGCTGGATGGCCGAACTTTTATAGCATTCGATGGTATTAAAAGGCCTTATATTGATCAGGGAGATAATTCATTAAGATTTTTTGAAACCGGATGGACATTAACAAATACTCTGGCATTAAGCGGAGGAAATGTAAATCAGAATTTTCGTTTTGCTTATTCTGACCTGAGAAATGAAGGAATTATTCCAAACTCGGGAATGGACAGAATGAATTTTACACTGTCCATGAATTCCAGTTTTGGGAAAAAATTCTCAGCGAATGCCAAAATGATGTATTCACATGAGGATGTGTACAACAGGCCCAGAATTTCCGATTTCCCTATGAACGCAATTCACAGAATGTATCTATTTCCGTACAACTTAAACATAGATTGGTTCAAAGGAGACCCAGATAAACCTGGTGCAATTCCTCAGGATCAGGATCCGGTTAGCCTGCAAATCTGGAACCTTTCTCCAGGGGAGGAAATGCCAGCCTCATCAATAAATTTTGAGTGGGATCAGAATCCATGGTGGGTCGCCCATCAGAATGAACAAAATGACATAAGGGACCGAATCATAGGTTCAGCCCAATTACAATATGACTTCAATGATTGGCTATGGATCCGGGGCCGTGGCGGGATGGATTGGTATACGAATAAGATATCAGGAGATCACTCCTCAGGGAACCCGGTATCAACGTGGCGGATCTATGAATGAAAGAGAAAGAAGAGTTCGGGAAATAAACCTGGAATGGATGGCAGGCTTAAATGATACATATGGCCCCATCAGTGTTACCGTCTTTATCGGTGGTAACTGGATGAGAAGAAGCTATGAAACCATCAACATTGAAGGAAGTGGATTTAATGTTCCTTTTCAGGAATTCATTAACAATACGGTTAATAGAACCTGGGAATACCAGATATCAGAATCAGGAATAAATTCAATTTTCG
Source organism: uncultured Cytophagales bacterium (assembly GCA_963820995.1). GTDB lineage: Bacteria > Bacteroidota > Bacteroidia > Cytophagales > Cyclobacteriaceae > JAGTVG01. The sequence goes on from CAWGCL010000006.1 coordinate 246,322, forward strand.
GTTCAGCTGAAATTGGATACAAGGGATTTCTATACTTAACCGCTACTGTAAGAAACGATTGGTTCTCTGTATTGAATCCCGGAAATAATAGCATACTTTATCCTTCAATTGGTGGCAGCTGGATATTCTCAGATATTATAAATAAGCTTCCTCCCTGGTTTAGTTTTGGTAAAATAAGAGCCTCCTGGGCCCAGGTTGGGAATGTTACAATCGAACCTTATTTATCTAACATAACTTATTCCATCGGGACCGCACATCTTGGATATAAATTAGCTTCTTTCAGTTCAGCCATGGGAAGAAAAGGACTAATCCCAAACCCTGAACTTAAACCCCTTTTATCAGCCGAATTTGAAACCGGCATAGATCTAAGATTTTTCAATGACAAGCTGGGTATTGATATAGCATTTTATACCAGACAACTACCAATGATATATTACAGGGAAGCGTTTCGGAGGCATCAGGATTTGGCAGTTCATATTTTAATATTGGTAAAGTGACCAACCAGGGAATAGAATTTTTACTTTATGGCACACCCATCAGTGGTTCTGTCTCGTGGGATATTTCTTTTAATTTTGCCAGAAACAACAATAAAGTAGTCTCTATTCTCGAAGGAATGGAGGAGATCTCCCTTGAGGAACCAAGAACAAGAAGGGTTAGAGTAAAACACATTGTAGGATATCCGTACGGAATGCTCACGGGTTTGGTTCAAAAGAAAACCCCGAATGGCATACTTGGTATATGATAAAAACGGGATACCGGTAAAATCGGATGCTTATGAAATTATCGGGTATGGTGTTCCTGATCTAACAGGAGGTATAGAAAACTCATTCATTTGGAAAAATATAAATCTGAGTTTCCTGATCGATTTTAAATCTGGCGGTGATATCTACTCCGGGACCAACGCTGTTTTCACAATGTCTGGCCTTTCTTATGAAAGTCTTGAAGGTCGTGATCCCAACAATCCCATGAAGGTTAAAGGGGCAATTCAAACTGGTGTAACAGATGACAATGAACCAATTTATGATGATTTTGAACACACACTGTCACCGGTTGAGGCAAAAAATTATTGGAATGTTGGCATGGAGGATGACTCATCGATACACTTATAATGCCTCCTATGTTAAAGCTACGCCAACTAACACTTGGCTACAGATTTCCCACAGACATTGATTATCTAAAACCCCTTTCGTGAATTTAACATTATCATTTGTTGGCAGGGATTTATGGATTATTCATAAAAACACACCAAACATTGATCCCGAATCTTCGTATACCAATTCAAATTCACAAGGATTAGATTATTTTTGGCATGCCTTCGGTCCGTAGCTGGGGTTTTAATCTAAGAATGGAATTCTAAGTAATATATTAACAAGGGATAAAATTTTTTATAGATTTTGTATTAATATCTCTATTTACTCTATGCAATTTCATTGAAATATTCCAGCCGATTTTATTATAATTTCAGACACCTTATAGAATCTTAAACTAAAAGATAATATACACACATACAATATATTGATTTATAAATAGTTATCAATATAAAATCTAAAACCTATCCCGCCATTTTTTTGGGTGGGACCATTTATTTTATGTAAAACCCAAATGTTCAATTTAGTTATGAAAAAATCACTCTTGTTGTTTGCCATGTTGATTGTAAGTACGATCACATTTGCACAGGTTAAATTCAAAATGGATGGAGGTATCGGGGGCGCTTTTTCCTTTGGAGAAGCCAAAATGTATGGCATTAGTGCTGCCCTGGAGCCAAAAGTATTCATTACACCAAAACTCAGTGCGGGTGCCAGGTTTGAAGGCGACGTATTGTTTGGTGGAAATATCAGTACATCCGGAGACGATGTATCAGCAAGTACAGCTGCAGCAGCGGCTTTCATTGCCAAAGGAGAATATTATACTAAGGATGAAGGAACAAGACCCTTCTTTGGACTCGGATTAGGTTTTTATTCGATTGGCAGTAGCTCCGGCGGAACCGGTGGTGCGTCTGTTTCTGCAGGGAATCATTTTGGTGTCTCTCCTCAAATAGGAATAACTTTCAATAATTTCCGACTTTCTGGTATTTACCATATAGTAACCGGAAAAGACCAGGTCACTCTTACAGCAGGTGATTATGAAGAAGTTTCGAGGAGTTACTTAGTCATTGAATTAGGATTCAAGATTTTCGGATCTAATAAATAGATTTCATACCCGGCGTTCCTGATCCGAACGCCGGGTTTATTTTATATACTCAATCGGATCATTCTCTTTCTCAGTATAATTCATTTATAATCAATTAATTTTAAGAGTTGTATCCATTCTTCGGATTTTCATATATTTGAAATATGGAAAAGTCAACTCGAAAAGTGGCTATTGCATTATTGTTTTTTAATGCTTTTTCTGCAATTTTTGGAGGAGGCGGGTTGATCTTCGATCCATCCGGAGTGTTCTATGCAAATGCCTATTGAGTTACTGGAATTTTCACCTTTTAATAATTTCCTTATCCCAGGAATCATATTATTTACCGTAAACGGATTGTTCAATTTGTTTGTTGGTATTCTGGGAGTACGAAAAAATACTTGGTTCCCTTCATTGACCATTGCTTGCGGTCTTTTGTTGACAGCTTGGTTAACAATACAAATCATTATAATACAAGATTTCTACCCTCCTGCTCATTTGCCATATTACCTGATTGGAATCACAATGATATTTTTAGGATTTAACCTAAGAGTAGCATAAATTCGAAGGTCAACTAAATGTTTTATAAATTAAATCATTCCTCACACAATTATTAATTACATCGGGTGATTTCAAAATTTGAAAGATAAAGGGCTGGCCAATATCCCGGTTTACAGCATTTAAAGAATATGAAAACAGAGTTATTTAAATCTTTGGCAAATAAAATTCTATACACTTTAGCCATTATTATACTCGTATCACCAAGTGCATTTTCACAAAGTAGGCCTCTCAAAATCGGAGTTATTGGACTAACTCATTCGCATGTGCATTGGATCCTTGGCAGGGAAGACCGGGGCGATATTGAAATTGTTGGCATTGTTGAACCTAATCAGGATCTGGCAAAACGATACTCAGAACAACACGGTTATCCAATGAGCATTGTCTATAATACCATTGAAGAAATGATTAATAAGACTAATCCTGAAGCGGTTACTGCTTTCGGGACTATTTATGACCATTTGAAAATTGTTGAGATATGCGCTCCTTTGGGAATTCACGTAATGGTCGAAAAACCTTTGGCAGTAAGTCTGGAGCATGCAAAAAAAATGGAAAAGCTAGCCAAAGAAAATAATATCCACTTACTAACGAACTACGAGACAACCTGGTATCCCTCCAATCACAAAGCGTATGACTTATTAAATTCCGGAACGATTGGTGACTTAAGGAAAGTTATTGTTCGTGATGGACATAAGGGGCCGAAAAAAATAGGGGTCAATGCTGAATTTCTGGAGTGGCTTACTGATCCGGTTCTGAACGGAGGTGGAGCTATAATGGATTTTGGCTGCTATGGCGCTAATCTGGTAACATGGTTAGGGAACGGTCAAAGACCAAATTCAGTTACCGCAGTGACTCAACAATTGCAGAAAGAAAACAACCCGAAAGTAGATGACGATGCCATAATAATTCTGACATATGATAATTTCAATGCTATCATTGAAGCTTCGTGGGATTGGCCTATTGGCAGGAAAGACATGGAGATTTATGGTTTAAATGGAGTATTGTACGCAGACAACCGGAACGATCTCCGAATCCGGATATCTGAGGGATATGATGGTTATGAGGAAAAGTCGTATAGTCTGGCAGAACAACAACCGCCACTTGATGATCCATTTGCTTTATTTGCTGCTGTAATTAAGAAGGAAGTTGCATTAAAACCTTATGATCTATCCTCATTGGAGAACAATATGATCGTAATGGAAATTCTGGATGCTGCGAAAAAAAGTGCGAATACCAAAAGAAGAATTATAATTAATGAATAAATTACCAAAATAGATCGAAATTCATAAAAACAGGCAATTTTTTATAAACCATTTCTGAAAATAGTAATTTTTAATATATCAAATGAAAAGACGAAAATTTAATCAGGTGGCATCCATAAGCATTGGTGCTTCTATTTCAGTTCCTTTATATAGTATATCAAAGAATATTGAACAAAATTATGTGCGATTAGGAGGACCTGTTTTTGAAAAATATGCCGATCCCAATGAATGGATTGCAGCATTGAAACAATTGAAATATCGCGCTGCGTATTGCCCGGTTGAAGTCGGAGCTGATGAAACACAGATAAAGGCATTTCAAAAAGCTGCACTAGATAATGATATTGTCATTTCAGAAGTGGGGGCCTGGAGCAATACAGTCAGTTTGGATGAAAAGGAAAGAAAGGAAGCTATAGAGAAGTGCGTAAAATCTCTGGAGCTGGCAGATCAGATAAGTGCCAATTGCTGTGTAAATATCAGTGGATCAAGGAATCCGGAATACTGGGCTGGACCCCATGAAGACAATCTGACAGAAGATACCTTCAATCTTATTGTTGAAACTACCAGAAAGATCATTGATTCGGTAAATCCTTCACGGACTTTTTTTGCACTTGAGCCTATGCCATGGTCATATCCTGATTCTCCTGATAATTATCTGAAATTACTCAAAGCTATTGATCGACCACGATTCGGCGTACACTTTGATCCGGTCAACATGGTTGTCAGCCCTCAGATCTTTTTCAAAAATGGGGAGTTTATCAGGGAATGTTTTAAAAAGTTGGGACCAAATATTCGCAGTTGCCATGCCAAGGATATCACGCTCAGGGAGGATAACTACATCCCTCAGCTGGATGAGTGTGCGCCAGGTCTTGGAAAATTGAACTACAACACGTTTCTGATAGAATTATCCAGGTTGAAAGATATTCCTTTGATGATGGAACATTTGAATACTGTAGAAGAATACGCATCAGCGGCTGATTATATTCGATCCATCGGGGAGCGAAATAAAATAGTCATATAACACTTCTAATGATATGCATCCGATACATAAAAGAAATGAGATTCAAAAAAGTGTATGAAAAAAGCGCACTGGAAAATGGTTGAATGAAGGTTTTGTAACCACCGCAAATATATGCGATAGTTTGTAGACTAAGAAAAACTATGAATAAGATATTATCAACAGCAGGCCTTATTTTATTAATATCTTTAAATTCTTACGCTCAAGAAAAGCCGGGCGGGAGTTCTGACTTAATCGATGCCTCTCTCAATGAAATACAGAATCAGTTTCTTAATAATCAGGCAGAAGCTTTACTCAATCAGGCAAGTGAAGTGTTTTCTAATTATCCACCAGACTGGCCGGAGCCAGAAGCCAGACCAAATGCACTAATGCTCCTAGATGGTGTCTTACATGATGTATATGCACCACAAAGACCTCCTGTTCAATCATTCTTTAAAACTCGAATGAGGATGGCTATTGAAGAAATTGAGCAGACTGAGATAACAAATGGCGCACGCATTTGGAAATTGTATAACCATGGATTTGTAGTTCGAACCAAATCTGCAACTATAGGATTTGATTTGATACGTGGAAAATCTGCTCGTGCTGAAGGATTCGCTATAAGTGAGGATTATATGGATAGGCTAATTAAGCAATGTGATGTACTTTTCATTTCCCACAGACATGGTGACCATGCTGAAGAATGGGTGGCGCAATCTTTTATTGACCAGGGAAAACCTGTTGTCACTCCTCCTGAGGTTTGGAAAGACAAATCTATTTATAAGCTTATTACACATCTGAAAAGAGAGCCTCATGCAATACAAACACTTCCTATTCAAGATGGGGGCCAGTCACTAAAAGTAGTAGTTTATCCCGGGCATCAGGGAGCAGATATTGAGAATAATGTACCTCTTGTTATCACTCCAGAAGGACTTTCATTTTCGCAAATGGGCGATCAATCTTATTCCAATGACTTTGAATGGATAGATGAGGTGGGTAAGAATCATCTTGTGGATGTTCTTATACCCAATTGCTGGACAACAGATATAGTCAGAGTGGCTAAAGGTTTTAACCCAGCAATAATTATAACCGGTCATGAAAATGAGATGGGACATACGATTGATCATCGTGAACCATACTGGTTGACATACCAGAGACAAACAGGTTCCGACAGGTTCGGTGGAAACATTGATGTTGGTTACGACTACCCTTTGATTCTTATGACATGGGGTGAATCATTTCATTATAAAAGAGAAAATTTTTCAGTCCAGGAATGAATTACAAATTTTCTTTAAACGGATTAATGGCTTTTATGATATAATCATCAATCATTTTTAATACTACTTCGGGTGATCTATCCTTATTATCAGCTGTAGTTACAACTATGATCGAAAGTTCTGGTATAATCACGATATGCTGCCCGGCTATACCCATTGCAAAATTCTTCCTTTATTAGATTGATCAATTATCTTACCTGCAAGAGTACAACTGACATTGCAGGTAAAATTACATTCAGTCTGTCTTTTGAAATCTTCAAATCTTTTAGTTCTTTTATCTTCACCACTTCAGGATTTTCGAAAGAATTATAATCATTGAATTTCTCTGAAGAAATATATTTTCCTGAAACAGAATTCTCATCTATACCAACTATATTAAAATCCGCAGATACATCGCTTGAAGGATCCAGATTCACTATCGTGATATTTATTTCTCCATCCTTTCCCTTTGAGGCCGATATTGAGAGCGCTCTCTGATAATCACCATTATATTCATAATCAGGACCTTTTACATAAGTTGGCAATAGAAGTGCATCCATATGTGGCCGATATAGGTCAAAGACATGGTAAGTTGGGGTAAGCACAATTCCAGATTCATTGGTTAGGATGATGGCTTGAAGGACATTTACGGTCTGGGCTATATTGGCCATTTTCACCCTGTCCGCATGATTGTTGAATATATTTAGGGTCATACCTGCAGTCAAAGCATCCCGAAGGGAATTCTGTTGATAAAGAAATCCCGGATTAGTACCAGGCTCAACATCAAACCAGTTGCCCCACTCATCTACGATCAATCCAATTCTTTTATCCTTATCATATTTATCCATGATCGTGCTGTGCTGTTCAATAAGTTCCTCCATCTCACCAGCTTTCTTCAGGGTAATAAAATAATCCTCTTCATCAAAACCTGTAGCGGGACCTTTTTTGTTCCATGTATGAGGTACGGTATAATAATGCAAAGAGATCCCGTCCATTAGCCCATGCGGAATATTTTTCATAAGTACTTCAGTCCAACCCAAATCCCAGGAATTTGCTCCTCCGGCTATTTTATATAGTCGATAATCTCCATAATTCCTCGTGTAGGTAGCATATCTTCTGTACTCATTGGCATAGTATTCTGGCGTCATATTTCCACCGCATCCCCAGCTTTCATTTCCAACACCCCAGTACTTAATACCCCAGGCATCTTCTTTTCCATTTGCTCTTCTCAAATCGGCCATGGGACTTTTACCATCAAAATTGATATATTCTACCCAATCAGACATTTCCTCTATTGTTCCACTGCCAACATTCCCACAGATCACTGGTTCCGTGCCCAATAACTTACAGAAATTTAAAAATTCATGTGTTCCAAAACTGTTATCCTCTACAACTCCACCCCAGTGAGTATTTATCATTTCTGGTCTATCTTGCCTTGGACCTATGCCATCTTTCCAATGATATTCATCAGCGAAACATCCTCCCGGCCATCTGAGATTCGGAATATTAAGGTTTTTTAAGGCATCAAAAACATCTTTGCGATATCCACTGATATTGGGTATTGGTGAATCTTCACCAACCCAAATTCCACCATAAATACACCTCCCCAGGTGTTCGCTGAAATGTCCATAAATATGCTTGCTTATTGTGTGTTGACCTTCGTCAGCAAGGATTGAAACCTTAGCCGTTTTCAGATCTTGAGAATAATTATTTTGTTGAAATAAAGTATAAATTAAAAAAAGTAGAAGTAGCTTTTTCATAGTTAAAAAATCAATTTGCCTAAAGGATTAAAAATAATAGAAATAGTATTCTATTTCAAATATTACTTCTGAACTGTTCAATAAACACCAGGCGTTCTCTTTAAGACAAATGTAAACTTATTATTATAAACAATCCCCAAATATGAAAGATCTGGTATCCCAATATGCATGTGAATATGGGTAAAGGATGGGAAGTTTCAACTATATAAAACGTGATATCAATATTCGAATAAGCACAGTAAAAAATCAATTTATTCAAAGATTAAATGATTTTCGTAATCATTTGCATCTTGTATTGATAAGAATTTATTATAATTTTTTTTAAATAGTCACCTGAAGCAACCTAATTAATATTATTATAGTCATCCAGTAAGCTGCTTTTTCTGATGAGTAAAATATGAAAAAGAAAATTCATATAATCTGTACAGTAAAGGATTATGGGCAACCTTGTTCAGTTGGTTGTAAAAGAGTAATTTTAGAAATTGAATAAATTATAAACATAGAATTAAATTTCAAAAACTAATGAATAAACACTTCAAATAATATATTATGCGATTCAATAAAAATATTATCACATTACTTTTGTTAAGTATTTTTCATTTCTCACTTGCACAAGATTATGATCTCCAGGTTATTACTGAGATTGATCTGGGTCATAAACTGGGTCAGTTCCGGGCTGTACCAATTTCGCTTGGAGAGAACCAACCCAAAGCCATTGCTGCGATGTATTCGGAAGATGCTGAAATTGATCCCTACATTGGCATGTTCTTTTTCCCTAAACATACCCTTAAGGTGATGGTTTTTGATGAAAAAGGGAAGATCATCTGGAAGCGAGACTTGGGAGAAGGTGTAGTCCCTGGGATATGGTTCAGTCCAATCTTTGCTTTCGATCTGGATCAGGATGGTAAAGATGAAATCTGGATTATCAACAATGCAGATCCTGAGCATCCCATGGATTTCAGACACTATGTGTTGGAAAAATTAGATCCTGAAACCGGGGAGACTTTAGGCCAGTGGCCTTGGCCGCAGCCTGCTACACCGCAAAGTATGTCACATGTTTATCGTCATTTTATCATGGGTGCTTATGTACATGGAAAACCTGTATTATTAACTGCGCAGGGCACCTACGCGGCCATGGCTATACAGGGTTGGAATTCTGACATGAGCCTAAGATGGGAGCATAAAATTCCTGAGGATGCTAAAGGTTGCGTAGGAAGTCATGTTTCTCCAGTCGTTGATATTAATAATGACGGTGTGGATGATCTGCTTTGGGGCGAGCGATGCATTGAACTTGACAAAGGAAAGCAACTTTTTTGTGCAGACGAAGATGTATGGGAAGGTCATTCTGACATTATTGAGCCTGTATTGGACAGAAAAACCAATACCTGGTATTTCTTCACCTGCAGGGAAAATTTCAATGACCTGGGCCCCAGGGTTGTTCTATATGATCAAAATGGAAATCGTAAATGGGGTGACCTGGAAGATGGCCACATAGATACTGGTTGGGCGGCCCGATTAGGGGAAAACGGGGAGCCAATTGTCCTGGGTGTGAAAGTTGGAGAGAAAGTGCGTACCGCCGAAGGAGAGCGCAGAACCGGTGTTGTAGAAAATACTTATGAAGCGTTTTCAGGGAAAAAGATCGATCTGGGATTTAAGGTTTATACATCAATTCCTGTAGATCTAAATGGTGATGGTATTCATGAATTGGTAAAAGGGTATTTCGAAGGAGATGGCAGCGTGATTGATAACCAGGGAAATATGATTGGCAATATTGGCGGCCATTCTGCTATAGCTTCCAAATTTACAAATTTACCTGGAGAACAAATACTGAGTTTTTCAAAAGATGGAAAATTAAAGATCTGGGCAGATAAAAATGCACAAGATACTCCAGAGGCAAAGAAAAGGTATGATCATCCCTTTTATAAAGTAAATCAAAAACAGACTGGAAACGGGTATAATTTATTTACTCTTGGAGGAATCTAGAGAATTTTTCACTTATTCAAAACGTATTGCTTTTAAGTTTTATAAAATAATTCCAAAATAAAACGCCATGTTATATCCCAGATCAATTTTCACCTTGATCATAATAATCCTCTATTTTAACATTACTTATGCACAAGGCAATCTTACAATAGAAGATCTAGGCAAAAACTATACATTGCAAGCTGAAAAGCTACTTAAAGGATTGTATTTTCATATACCGAGTGACAAGGTTAACCATGGAAATACAAGCATAAGAAACACCGATGCCTCTCACTTAGTTTAGAAGGACAGCCCAAGCAGTAATGGTTATGGTTATTTCCAAAGAAACCGGGATATGGGACAGGTTTTCGAATGAAGGCCAGCCTCTAATTTTGCAAAGAGGCTTATAAAAGTTTCACTAACTTGAAGAATTATTTTCCTGATTTCATTTCCTGGAACTTTTCCCAGAGGGTTTCTGAGGTAATGGTCTCGCAAAGATCATCATACGTGCTATCCCTAAATCCTTCCGGATTAAATTCATTTATACCATCCAGATAGATAATTGAAGGACCATGAACTTTCTTATCATAGGCCTCACCGTATTTTTTCTCAAACTGTGCAATAGCAGTTTTTTTAATCTCTTCCTTCCATTGCCTCACCTGCATGGCTTTAGCTCTATTATCTGTAACATTTTGCCTGAAGGGTACCACAAATTCAACATCCTCCCCCTTTGAATTCTTAAATAGCCCATATCCTTTAACAACAGAATTATACTCAAAATGCAATTCCTCTATGGCAACATAGATCGCGGCATTTAATGATTCAAAACGTATTTCTAAAAAATCAAATTTTTCCATGGATTTAAGTTTCGATGATTTCTTTTACTAATATATATATCGCCATCAAAATATGCTTCAAATCTCATTTTTTATTTAATCCTTCTGCCATACAGTCTTCCATGCCATGTGGCAGTATATCAACAGCCTGATTTTAGTTATTACGATTCTTCTTTCCAAATGGAATGGTCAGTCCCAGCCAGGGAATCGCAACAAAAGTTCCAATATCATCTGAAATTGGAATGAATAATCCATATTCGAGTCCAATGCTGTTCAATATACTTCTTCCCCCAAATGATAGCAATAGCAATGAAGGGGTAGCAGGGATATAATAGTTCTCTGACATGAAATATCCTTTCTTTCCTATCCTGGTCATACCACTAATGTTCACTACTGGTAAATTGGCCATCTGTGGTTTCTATAAGATGAAGTTCCACCGTGCCCGATGGTGCGGATGATGTTAAAGTATCAGATAATACCTGTCCATTAACATTTTTAAATAAATACAATGAAGAGAAAAGGACTAAATATGTTAATTTCTCTTTCATGGCTGATCAATCAATTTACGCTATTTAATAGACTTTAGTATCCCATCAGTGATCCTTTCTGAATTTGCCAGTATTGTCAGACTTACATTAACCCCGGTTGAGGATGGTACTGCAGCACCATCGGTAATAAACATTCCAGAATATCCAAAAACCTCACCCCTTGAATCTGCTACCCCGGCTGATTTGTTTTCTGACATGCGGCATGATCCTACCTGGTGGGCAGTATGAAAATGCAGATCATCATAATTTTGGCCTTTTCGATCAACGTAATCAATATTTACAAGCTGACAGCCATTTTCTAATAGTATTGAATCCATGATATTTTTCGTGATGTTATGATAATGGATCAGCCTGGAATCAATATCCATTTTCAATTTAACAGAATTGGGTTTATTCATAATCAATCTGGCACCAGGAGGTGTAACACCGTGTGCATCTAATATGATTACCCTTCGCCTGTATTTTCTCATCAGATTGACATGCTCTTTACCCCAGTATTTTTCACCATTCAGGCTTAACCTTGCCGTACCAAATAATTGTAAGGGAAGTGCTTTTACTGCGGATATCATGATCCCATGTGATTCGAGAAACTCATAGCTTACCATTCCGGCATGTGACTGGCCGGTGAACATATCTCCATCAGGACACCAATCAGGTAATATTGCAGCAGTCTTCACGCTTCCATTGATCGCTATATTTTTACCAACCTGATCACTTAATTCCGAAAGATTTTTCTTCGAATTCAAAAGTATCTTGGCTGTGCCAATAGTCCCTGCGGCCAGTACCAGGTATTTTGAACGGTATTTAATAAGTTCATTGGTATTAACATCCTTCACAACCGTTTCAAAACGATACGGAATAAATCCCGCTGATCTTAAGCTTAACTGCCGGCTTTCTTCCATCAACGAACGGACCTCTAAAACTTCCTTATCTGTATGAATTTTAGTGCCGTGATCGACTGCCTTAGGGAGATAGTTGACAAGAAGCGATTCCTTGCTGTTATGGGTACATCCGAAAACACAATATCCACAACCTGTACAATGGCAGTCAGAATATCGTGCCCGGTCTACTGAATAATTAAGATTATTCATCAGCAAGGAGAATACTTGCCCTGATTTAGGAATTCTTTCCGGTAACATCTGGTGTGACCTAAGCATGATCTCGGCGATCTTGTAATAAGGATCCAGCTTTTTCCTATTGATCTTGCCAGGCCATAACGAGAGTCCATTTTTATCTTTTTGACTGAAGACAAAATCAGGTGCTCGCAGAACAACTTTCTCAAAGAATCCGGATCCTCCTCCCAGGCCTTCAATATAATTCATTGTCAGGTTTTCAGATTTTAGGGATTTTAAATACTTCAGGAGGTATTTAGGATCCTGGGTGATCTTAAAGTCTTTACTGGGATCAATATTTGGTCCTTTTTCGAGTACCACTGTTGACAATCCTGCTCTTTGGAGTCGTAAGGCCGGTGGTCCGGCACCGAAACCTGACCCAACAACTGTTACATCAAAATATTTCGTATCCATGATTGTGAAATTAAGAAGGGTTTCCGTCTCGGGTTATCGGCTCACCAGTATACTTAACAATATCTGTGTAAGATTCAGTTTCACTATCTGTACACTTGAAATCTAACAATTCACATATACCCTCAGAATTGTATAAACCTGTATAAATTGACAACTGTGCAAGAAATAATGCTGCCAATGAAAATTGCCTGGCTATTCCCCCGTCTGATATTTTATCGGCAACAATATCTATTCTTCTTTCAACTGACAATTCAGAAAATTTTTCAGCATTAAACTTTTTTGCTGATGCCTTATCCAGATCGTCAGTAAAAATCTCTAAATAAGGGGCGAAGGGGAAATAAGGATCATAGTAAATATTGGTCAATCCGGTGGATTCTGTTAAAACTCCCGGAATGATCGCCTCTATAAAGGCTATTAATGTTGGATCATACACCTTTTCCACGGGTTCTTTATTTGCAAAGAGGACCTTAAGTGGCGTACAGGCAGATGTAACTGAAACAGAGGCAATTGCTGTAAGAGCCTGTCTTCGATTGTATAATTTGTGATTCATAATTACGACTTTATATGTCGAATTAAACTTACAACATGTGTCTGCTAATCGGATATTGATTTTAGCGGCCCTCTTCCTGTTTTTTGCAACATCCAAGAATACTCCGTATCCCATTCGAAAGAGGCTAGCGAAAACATCAAAAAACAGGAGTTCCAAATCTTATTTTCGCAGTTTTTGAAAAAAATGTATGGTTCGATTATTGATTTTTGCAAATAATACTTGTGAATAAAATTCAATTTTATCTCAGACTATCAACTGATTTCAAGACCGCTAAATAAAAACTCATCCGGGGTAATTTTGATTTGAAAGGCTTTTTTCATACTTTGAATATACCGTTAGACCAGAAACCATGGAACTTTTTAACCAGGCCCAGAAAAGATTTTTAGATGAAATTAAAAGTAAGACTCCAAATAACATCTCATTTGCTGAAGCGATTGCTGATGATCTGAACATCAGTAATGACAGTGCGTATAGAAGGATACGCGGAGATACTCACCTGAACCTTGAAGAATGTATGGTCCTCTGCAATAAATACAATGTTTCCCTGGACTCCCTCTTTGAAACCTCTACCAATCATATTATGTTCAATTACCGGGCGATTAATCAGGATACTTTTACTTTCGAATCATATTTTAGGTCGATTCTTGAAAACCTTGATACCATTAAACAATTTGAAGTAAAGGAAATGATCTTTGCGGAAAATGATATCATGCCTTTTCATCTGTTCAAGTTTGAAGGTCTTGCTGCATTCAAATTATTTTTCTGGATGTCCAATATTCACCATTTCCCTCAATATGAAAATACCTCATTTGACATTAACAGTTTCTCGAAGGAATTACTGGGTTATGCAAAACAAGTCTGGGAAAGTTATGTATCCATACCTAGTATTGAAATATGGAGTGATGAAAACATCAATGTTACCCTCCGGCAAATAGAGTTCATTTATGATTGCGGAAAATTCCAATCAAAAGATGTAGCGATACAATTATGCGAGGAATTGAAAGAAGTGATCCTGCACATTCAAAAACAAGCAGCCAGAGGTTATAAATATCTTTATGGAAAGGAAAATGCTATTGGAGATGACAAGAATTTCCAGTTGTACTATAATGAGGTAACTACTATGGATACTACAGTGTTTATAAAGATGGATGATAACAGAATGGTTTTGCTCGGACATAATGTGGTTGACATTTTAACCACTTCAGACCCCCTGTTTTGTAAGCATACCGAAACAATACTGGACAATATCATCAAGAATGCAACTCTGATTAGCGTAGTAGGCGAAAAGGTCCGAAAGCGGTTCTTTCTAAAATTGATAGATAAAATTGATCAATATATCGATCGTATAAAAAGTAAATAACTAATATTTTCTTCATGTAAATCGACAATCCGGACAATTGTAACATTGTTAAATTTTCTTTAATTTGAAATAACATTACCCTTCTGGTGCATTATTAGCGAATTGATTATCATCTAACATTTATTTTATCAGCCAGAGGTTTTTCTCCTATCTATGTTCCGATCGTTGCAAAAGGTTGAAAGCGGGTATATATATCTTCCTTGAAACATATTCGGTTTTCAGGTTATATCCTTTTTCTATCTTTTCCTTAAGCTTCCTCAATCTAAGTCAAAGGATAAAAGCTATTAATGCTCCAATAGTAATTTATCCAGGCCAATAAATAGAAATAATATTACATATATTTGTTTAAAGGCATATATCTCACATGAATCTCCATCATTATGAAAAAATTGTTCTTAGCAATACTCCTGACAATGAGTACAGGAATTGTTTTGGGCCAATCATTACAAAAAGGCAATGTTATAGGTATCCATAATTTTTCACTAAACCTTGATCCTGATGTAACCCTGAACCGGTATAAAGACTTTTTTATCAAGAATTATATTCCGGAATTGGATAAACATTATCCGGATGTAAAACATTATTTCTCTCATAATACCATGTCGGACAATAAAGATAATATTGGATTGATTGTCGTTTTTGGATCACCGGCGATCAAAGATAAATATTACAATGAAGATGGAAGCAGAACCGAATTAACCATAGCCATTCAAGAGAAGATGAAAAGCACGAGGGAAGAACTTGACAAATTAGGGTCGGTCACTGCAGAATACACAGAATGGATAATTCTTTAAATCCTATACTAAGATTAATGTCATATTAACCTCTCCGGGAAATTGGATCTGGCGTTTCCTTAATTTTAGGCTGTTGAACATTGCTAATAACATTTACTACTTTATGCAAAAATAACCTCATTCGATTTTGGATAAAGATTTGTTTTCTTGATCTTTGAAAAAAGGGGGTACATTCTCTCTAAAGCATTTTATGATATGAGCCTAAAAGGGTTAATCTTCACCTCAAGCCTGTCATTTCTGATAGTATTCAATATTAGCAATAATTATGCTCAATTGGTTTCCCTAAATTCCTTATTGAATGAAATGGCTGACCGGCATCATCTCACCTATTTCCCTGAAATTCAGTTTCAACTTAAACAATTCAGCAGCTACAATCGAAAGTCGATGTCACCAGACAGTGCCGGATGGTATGCCAACAACGATATGTCTCACTTTCTGCGTATTGAAACAAACAGTGGTCGAAGAGAGTTTGTCATGTTTGATGCGGATGGACCCGGGGCTATTGTAAGATGGTGGATGACTTTTTATAAAGCTCAAAACGGTATCATTCGCATCTATCTGGATCATGATACAATACCTGCCATAGGGGGATCACCGGCAGAAGTACTCAGTGGAGATTTACTCGCAGAATATCCTTTCTCTGCATCAGTTCATGAGGGTGCTCCACTTGGGGAAGAAGGCAGAGATTACGACCACAATTTTTACCTACCTATTCCATTCTCGGATAATTGCAAAATAACCTATGAATGTGATTCATTAATTTTGAAAAAGAGATTTCCAACCATGGAGGAATATTACTGGCCGGACGTTTTTTATAACATATGCTATCGAAATTACCTTCCCGGAACTAAAGTAGAAACCCTCTCCACGGATGATATCATAAAGGAAAAGTCTTTAATGAATACTGTCAAAGAAATACTTTTAAACAAACCAGTCAAACCTGATACAATTGTGCAATTTCAGGAAACAATCCATCCTGGAGATTCGATGATTCTTGAATTGTCAGAAAAAGAATCTGCAATTGAATACTTAAGCCTAAATCTTAAGGCAAAAGATATTGAACAGGCCCTCAGATCAACTGTCCTTTCATTATCATTCGATGGTAATCAAACTGTCTGGGTCCCTGTGGGAGAATTTTTCGGTACAGGTTATAAGCTATCGGATCATAAAACCTGGATCAATGAAACAAAGGGTGATGGCACGATGGAATCAAGCTGGATTATGCCTTTCCAGGGAAATTTTCGAATGGTTATTGTCAATTTGGGAACGAGGAAAGTTGATCTTAATGGCAGTACAGGTTACTCAAAATATAAATGGGAATCCAATAGCATGTACTTTGGATCTGCATGGCACGAATACCGTCACATAAAAACAAGGGATGAAAAGGGATTGAAATTTGATATCAATTTCGTCGATATTAAAGGCAAGGGACTGTACGTGGGAGACCAGATAACTCTATTTAACAACACGTACCACTGGTGGGGCGAAGGAGATGAGAAGATCTTCGTTGATGGAGAAAAATTCCCTTCCAGTTTTGGAACAGGTACTGAAGATTATTACGGATATGCTTTTGGAAGACCGGAGTCTTTCTCCCACCCTTTTCTTTCACAACCTGTCGGGACAGGAAATACCAATTGGGGTTTAACTGTCAATATGCGGCACCGGTCCCTGGATGCTATCCCTTTTACGACTTCATTAAAAGTTGATATGGAATTATGGCACTGGGCTTCGATAGTTATGAATTATGCCGTAACAACATATTTCTATATAAAATATCCATATACAACTAATATTGAACCGGACATAAAAGCAGTTCAATATCCAGTAGTGAAATCAAAGGAAGATTTTGATGAAAAATAAACATAGTTTTTAATTATAAAACTTTGATCAAATATAAAAAACCATAAAATAACAATTATGAAAAACCTCTTTTTGGGAATCCTTGTCATGATTCTGTCATGTCAGCCAAAACAAACATCCTATACAATAAACGATTTTGAAAAAGTACCAAAAATTGATGCACATTTCCATTTTTTTACGATGGATGATCGCTATATCGAATACGTGACTTCTATTAACTTTAAACTCTTGTCAATAAATGTAGATTCGGGATATCCCGTTGACGAACAATTGAATATTTCCGAGAAGATACTTCAAGCCAATCCTGGAGCATATGCATTTCTTGGAACCTTTTCGGTTGAAAAATTTGGAGAACCTGATTTTGCTTCATCTACTATAGATCGTATCACTGAATGTATGGACAAGGGTGCTTCGGGAATCAAGATATGGAAAAATGTAGGTATGGAGTTGCAGGACCAGGATGGAAATTATGTGATGGCCGACGATCCGGAATTTGATCCAATTCTAAAATATATGGAAGAAAACAAAATTCCACTTTTAGCACATCTGGGTGAGCCCAGAAATTGCTGGCTTCCTGGCGATCAGATGACAGTTGCGGGTGACCGGTCTTATTATGAGAACCATCCCCAGTATCATATGTACTTACATCCGGAAATGCCTTCCTATGAAGATCAGATCAATGCCCGTGACCGGCTCCTAGACCGTTATCCAGATATGATCTTTATCGGTGCACACCTGGGAAGCCTGGAGTGGAATGTTGATGAACTTGCAAAACGGCTAGATAAATATCCTAATTTCAACGTGGATATGGCTGCCAGGATAGGACATCTAAGGAACCAGTCTGCAGAAGATTGGGATCGGGTTCGAAATTTCATGATCAAATACCAGGACAGACTTCTTTACGCAACGGATATGTCGGTAAGCGATGTAAATCCCCAGGATTTTAAGATTAAAACCGAATCGATGTATAATCATTGGATGAATGACTGGCTATACCTGGCAACTGATTCAACAGTGAACGATGTCAAGGGATTAATGCTTCCAAAAGAAGTCATTGATAAAATATATTACAGAAATGCAGAATTTCTATTCAGTGAAAACTAGTATTCACAGGATGTAACAACTAAATCGGTCATCAAATGCCTATATTGAATAACATTCAATTTCCTGCAATTAAATTCATAAGACTGGCATGTCTTTTTTTATGCCTTATCTTTTTTCTCCACCATGTTTCTCCTGTTTCAGGACAGGAAAACATATCCTTCAGAACACTTATCGATGAGATGACCAACCTTGACAGGCTGACGCACTTGCCTGAGCCATCCTACCGAATGATGCAGTTTTCTTCATATGACCGCCGCAGTCATACACCAGGCATGAGGGGTTGGTTTTATAATTCAGACGGATTTGGGGGGGAACCTACCCCTGGTTTTGAACAGATTATAACGCCGCCGGATACATCAGGAATAGGGACATACCTGATTTGTGAAGTTACAGGACCCGGGGCAATATTAAGATTATGGACTGCGGGAATCAATGGCAGGATCAGGCTATACCTTGATAATCAGGAAAAACCTGTTTATGATGGTGAAGCAGAAGAATTTTTCTGGAATACAGCTTCGAAAATAAGTGGTATAGAAAGTGAATTAACTTCTCCGGACGTTTTCCGGCAATTCGATGCAAGCTATTTCCCGATACCTTTTTACAAAGGATGTCGCATAGAATGGATTGGAAATGTTAAAAAAATCCACTTTTACCATGTCGGCATTCGGCTATATGATGAAAAGGTTAACGTTAAAACATTCGAGCCAGGCGATATCTCAAATACTTCCAATATATTAGAAAATCTGATAGGCCTTTTTCAGAATGATACTAAAAATCATTTAGATAAGTCTATTAATTTTGACAGTTTAAATCTAAGTATCCCTGCAAACACCACGGCAGAATTAATAAATACCGAAGGCCCAAAAGCAATCAATTATTTTAGTGTTAAAGTAACTGCAAATGATATTGAATCAGCGCTGAGGGCCAATATATTAAATATATACTTCGATGATGCTGACATCCCTCAGGTACATGCACCTATTGGAGATTTTTTTGGCGCAGCACCAGGGCTCAATCCATATATCTCCTATCCATTTTCAATTCAGCCAGATGGAAGTATGATCTGCCGGTTCATAATGCCCTTTAATAAATCAGTCAGAATGGAGATTGAAAATATGTCCGGGGAAACCATAAGTCTTACTGGAAGGATTCATTATAAGGACTATACCTGGGAAGAAGGGAAATCTATGCATTTTCGGGCAAGGTGGAAAATGGACCATGGATTAAATGCCTCTAATTCCTCCATCGTGGATATACCTTATTATTTAGCCCGTGGAAGCGGACGAATAGTGGGTGCCGCTGCCTTTCTCTACAATCCCAGTGAAGCTGTAATGTCCTGGGGAAACTGGTGGGGAGAAGGTGATGAAAAAATATTTATTGATGATGAGGATTTTCCTTCCTTTTTCGGGACTGGATCTGAAGATTATTTTAATTATTCCTGGTCAGCAGAACATTTCTTTTCCTTCCCCTACTGCGGACAGCCCAGGAATGATGGACCGGGCAACAGGGGTTATGTTTCAAACTTTCGATGGCATATTTCCGATGATCTGACTTTCAATAAAAACATATCTTTTTATATGGAATTACGGCATCATGGCAAGGTACCTGATTTTTCATATGGAAGAATAGTTTATGCATACACCTTACCGGGATGCATAGATGATTATGTGCCTATCAAAAATGCAGATGTTAATAAAATCCCATACCTGGAATGGTCTCCGCAGGCTTACCTTGGATCTAAGGGTTACAAATTTTTACAAGCAGAGGAAATTGTATCAAATCCATCCCATGTAGAATTGTCTGCTGGCAGGTTCTGGTCGGAGAAGAATATACTGCTGTGGAAGCCAGAGCACAACGATGAAAAGCTCAGGTTCGTGATTAATAAACCGGAAAAGGAAGTTTCAAACCTTGGAATTACAATTGCCCATATGCCCCAAGGGGGGAAATTCAAGGTTTATCTGAATAGTAATTTGATTTTATTTGGTGATAAAGAAATCATCAGTTCAAACGATTCCATACGGACTTATCTTCGTAATCATATATCAGCTCCAGCAGCATTCCAGTCAGGTGAAAATGAGATCGTAATTGAATTTAATGATAATCCCGGGAATGTAATCGGAATTGATTTCTTCTGGATTAAAGACAGATAATTTTAACTTAATTCATAAGGTGTAAGGCGATAGTTATTCAATTGTTGGACTTTATTGATCAATGGATTTTCACCATGCCAGGTGCCCATAGTGGCTACCGGCTGAAAACGGGTATACATGTCTTCTCTGAAACCTTTCTTTTTACGTGTGATCTTAATGGCAATAGCATGAAAGCTGTTATATGCGAATTTTTTCATATGCTCCACATTCTCCCAAACTGAAAATGTGGCCTGCTCGCGAAAAGGTATTTCAGAAAATCCCCTTGAAAATAACAATCCTGGAAAGCTATTGTGATCTTTTAGAACCTTCGCTATCATACTAAAGAACGGGTAGATGAATTTAACCTTTATAGTGGCCCGGGTAAGTACACAGATTAAATCATTGTTAGGATCAATTTTGGATAGCTTCCAGCCTTTAAATCCTGACCAAGAACCACGTGAGGTGATTGGCCGCATGAAGATAGTGAAATGCTCATAACTTCTCTGTAGAAATTCTCCGAATAGTGTTGACTTAAAGAACTGATCTGCATGAGAAGGATCATCCCATACGGTAAATATCCCAAAGGATTCAAAATTTGTTTTGAGGCTATATCCCGTTCCACCACCCAGACCAACTAGCTTATAGAATTTTAAAGTATCCATTTTATCCAGATCGGGTCTTGCTTTGAACATTTGGCCAAAGCCCCATTTTCTATTTTTTCCTTTGTATCGGAAGAACGTGAAACATGCTAACTGATTCGACATATATATTTAATCTATTGTATAATGAGCTTAACAAATAATTTATAAATATGTTTGGTTGAATCATCTGATAAGGGAATAATTTTGTTTGCAGGTTTTATTAAAAAACTGAGAACATAAGCGTATTGACATCCCAAAGCATTATTATTTCAGGTTTTCTATAATACATCAATTTCCAATACGCGGATCATAGTTGGAGGCATCTCGACCGCTTTTTCCCCTGATCCCTGCCCTACTTTCTGGATAAAAAGATTTAGAACACCTTTATGCTTCCATAATTCTGTATCGAAAGTCGGTTCCCAACGATCCAGGCCAGTTTCAGTTAAAATGGTGGTTTCCCAATCGCTTGCCATACCTAAATCAATTGTTTTCATACAAGCTTTGTCATTATTTTCCTCATCCCTGTAAATCACGTGTAACTTAGATCCCCCGGAATTGCCGGTATGCAGTACGATCGGTCTGCTTATGGGTATACTCCTGGTTCCCCCACCGCTTAAATCAAAATCTAATGTTCTCTGACCCACTTTGATTTGATCCCATATCTCACCATTATGGTAAATGATATAAACATGTGGAGCAAGATCATATTCATCCTGGTAATATGTTGCGATATAGGGATTGCTGCTATCATCGGCAGTCATGGAGGTCTGGTTTATCAAATCACTTTTCTGCGGTATTATAATAGCATATTCCGCATTTTCCGCATTTACAGGAATAGAATATGCCCTGCCAGCGGATGTTTGCCAGGATTTTCCCCCATCATATGATCTGGCATAACACATATCGTGGTTCGTAGCGACATCTCCTGATTCTCTCCAAACCCATGACATATGCAAAACATCATTTTTATCGAGGTACATCTGCCAGTAAGCATTCCTTTCCCCTTCCCCATCAATCAGGTTTTTATGTAATTGATGCCATTTTTTCTTCTTCAGATCGTATTGGTTTAAAACAATATTGCCATTGCCGGATGAACCGTCCCTGTAAACGAACAATAAATCTCCATTGGACATTTTATAAAATTGGGGATAGGTGACTTTACGTTCTACCTCTCCTGTCATTGAGAGTTTTTTCCCCATTTCAAGAGATTCAGGTCTAAGTGACCGGCAGTAATTCAGCTTATGTCCATGATGGTCCCAGGACATATGAAGGTAGCCATCTCCATCGACCATGATACTGATCATATTATGGGCATCCAATACATTGCCATTATATTGAGTTTTATATATCTCCCAATCAACCGTTCCAAGTTTTCTTTTTCCCAGATTTACGAAGCCAGTACTGTCATAATAAGCGATGTATTGATAATCCTTATGTGTCACTAAAGAATTCTGCCTGAAAATCACTGCATTGACTGAAGTTTTCGACCAACCGGGAGCAACTTCAATTTCTTTAATTTTATCAGCGAATTTGCCTGAGATCAATATCACAAATACCGTTGCTGAAATCAATCCATAAACGTATTTCACTCTAAAATCCTTCATATTATTCATTTCTCCTTTTGCGATTTAACCAGGTTCATTACTTAAAATTAGACCATTCTTCCCAACTAATCTCTCTTCCCGGATAAGCTACAGATTGAAAGGGCCAGTCATTTTTAAGCCAATCCCTTATAATATTATACAATAAGGGTTCCAAGCCAGCTCCAAAAGCGCTATCTCTTACCCAGAGGTATGTCTCAGCATCAAAATCTTTCTTGTTTGAAGGATAGATGTATAGACATCCCAGGCATTGATCCTCTGCCGGTGTCATTACGGTATAAGCAAAGGATGATCTACGCTGAAATTCTTTCTGATGCCATCCCAGGTCTACAAGGTCCTGTTCTAGTGTCAGATCCGGGGAAGGCCAGTCAGAATCGGGTCCGAAAACACCTCTGATTCGTTTAAGACTAGTCATTACAGCTTCATAATCTTTAATAAGATCATTGACCGTGAGCATCCGGATCAGAAATTGTTTATTTTCAAGTTTTTCAGGAATATTAAAACCGACAGGAATAAACGGATGATCTTTAGAACTCATGGAATACCTCTTTTATACCTTCAATATAGATCAATCTTCGGGATTTTCCATATAGGATAAATAATCAACAAGTCCTTCATAGATCTTATGAGCCATCTGTTGACGGAAATCGGGATCTGCCAGCTTCTCTTCATCTTCTGCATGGGTCATGAAGGCCTGTTCAACTAAAATGGCAGGCATCTGGGATACCCTGATTACGGTATAATTAAACGAACCTATTACGCCAAACTCTTCAAGTCCGAGTTCCAGCAAGTGGTCGTAAACATTTTCAGCTAGAGGTGCCCAGAATGGATTGTTATAATAGGTACTTGTTCCGGGAACACCAAGGTATCCCCTACTGGTCCCTGCTGCATTGGCATGTATACTGATCAAAATATCCGCACCAGAAGAAATGGCTTTCTGTCTTTTATCAAGTAAACCAACTGTCATATCTGTTTCACGCACCTGGAATACTTCTGCGCCCATTGACTTACATAATTCCCCAAATTTCAAGGCGAGATCTAAATTAATATCCTTTTCGAGCAATCCGGAGAGCCCGACAGCTCCTGTACTTTCTCCACCATGTCCTGCTTCAATAGCAATTTTTAACCCTGTTAAAGGTTTTTCACTCATCAGTTCATATTGTGGTTGATGCTTGATTTTTAGTTCAAGATGTCCGCCCTCAGGCCTAAGATCATAACCCCATATCTTTGAAGTATTCAGGTTTACATAAACGTTGTACGTATCAGGTGTTGACTGTTGCCAGGTAATTTTATCCACAACCTGTCTTCCTTTGCGATGTGTTATCCAGGTACTGCTGGTTTTAACGCCATATAAGGTTATTACAATTCGGTTCTGATCTGGTTCGGGATAAATAGCATATGGCACCTGTTCAGGATATGGGATACTAACAATATCTTCTCCTATTCCAGGAGCACAGGATATATTTGTAATATAATATGATGGCAGTACTGTTTCATTTGCCAATACTTCGACCTGGTCTTGTCTCACTATACTGTTTTCGATCTTATCTAACCTGATCCTGTAATGATCTCCCATCTTTCCATTTACCTTCAGCATTACCCCCTCCCCTAATTCAGACCGTATCGGCCCCCCCAAACGAATTGGTCCCAGGTTGTAAGTCAGCCTTGTATTCTCGTCCATAATTCTTACAATAGGATATTGGCCCAGGCCCCGGATAATAATCGTATTCTCTATAGGGAACTTATATACTTTGCTTTCTACAGAATCCACTTCAGTTTCAAGATGAAGGATAAACTGGTATTCCTTATCTGGAACCAGGTTTGATAAAGGAATTTCTGCCATATATCTGCTATGATCTCCAATATCTTTTCGTGCACATTTTATCAATTCACCCCCCGGAAATAACTCTACAAAAGCCGTTTGCCCAAGGGATCCATTGAAACCGATATTTACAACATCATCAGGTAACAATTCAAGATCATCTGAGGGATTTACAGATTTCGGATCAATCCATAAGGGGAATACTGGCCTGGATTTATCAATTTTCTCATAGACATATTCCTGTTCATAAAAGACTGACAATGAATCAGGTGTACATACTTTCGCTCTTACCCGGTTTTTTCCTTCTTTAAGGGTAATTTCTTTGAAAAATATTCCTGTTTTGTATACTTTGACTGAATCATTATCTAACCAGGCAGAAGCCGGATACGAGGTTTTACATAGCAGATGATATTTCTCGTCATCTGTATAACCCGGCGGCATTCTTCTAAACTCTACCCATGGCCCCTCCCGGACTGCCGCAAGGTCAGGATAAATAGTATAATTGTAAGGTACTGACCATTGATTGGTTTGCAAAATGGTCTTCCGACCCGAAATATTAAGATCTATGCTATCAGGATGGGCGAATACGATACCGATTCTACCATTGGCGTCGATTACTTTTCTCTTTGATGCGTCGTAGATATCTATGGTGGAGGCCAGAGCGTCTTCACTAATAAGCTGGGCAACATTTAGACCTGCCACCTCGAATGGAGAGCTCTTTTTCAAATTTTTGGGTAAGAGTATGGGATCATTGAATTTATAAGGAATTTCAAAAAAACTTAATTTCTTGTCCCTTGGAATGTCAGTCAAAATAAAAATTCCTTGACTTCCAATTTCCCTGTTGAATGTTATCAGATCATCCAGAACAGGTTTATCCCTTTCCTTGTCAGAAACTGCAAAACATGGATAAATACCTTCAACCAGGAGGTCATTATCCGTGCCGGAATCCCATAGATCAGACAAGTTATCAACCAGATCTTCCTCATTGGTATTGAATTTCGGTACAATAAAATCTACAATTCCATTTTCCAGACATTTTGAAAAAAAATCATGCCCAACACTACCAGGATAAATAATAGAATTCACAAGGTATGGTTTTACCAGCATAGTTTCCACTACAAGATCCTCTATTAGATCGATCAACCTTTCCTCTATGATATTTTTCCACATGCCATCTGTTTCATTCTCTACTTTCTGCCCTTCATCAATTTGCCCATTACCAGAATCACCATTTTCGGTCCTTTTAGTTGAATTATCCAAAATTGAAGCCCAGGCAGTCATATCATAACCAATACCATCAATATCATGGGTCTCTATGATCTTTTTGATCTGTTCTTTTAAAAAGGATTTAAGATAAGGGAATACCTGGTCAGACAATATTGTTTCAAGGGTATTATCTGCATCTGCCCCTTGGTTAAAAAAATTCTTGTAAGATGTCCTCAGCTCAGGAGATACTCCTTTTTCTGCTAAAAATTCATCAAAGTTCTTCCTGGGTTTACCTTGAAGCAGGCCCAATAAATCTATAGTGAAATATATTTTGAGATCCTTTTGATGATAGTCCTGAACCAAAGTTTCTACCAGATCTTGATGTTCTGATTCAGTATTCGAACCATCAATATTTAATTGCGTTGATGTGACAATCTCTTTAAAAGGAATTAAGACGACATTGAAATTGGCATCAGAGGCTTTTGTTAATGCTTCCCTTATATTGTTATCCAGAATGCCCGCATCAGGTGCCTTTGATGTATTTACAGCAATTAGTAATCCCCTCACTTCATTTTGATCGTCCCTATCCGGTTCTTCTGATATGGCGTGTGGTTCAGTCTGAATAACACTGGTTGTTTTACAGCCTGACAGTAGGATAATTATTAGAAATGCGATTAAACGGGATCTATTGAATATCATTCGTATAAAAGGTATTTTTTTCGAACTTCAAGAAAGGGCTCAATCTCAGACTGGCAGGCTTCAACTACTTTCTCTACAGACATGCCAGGTTCATCAAGTTTCTTGATAATAGCCGGCGGGGACCATACCAATGAATCAGGATTGGTCTTTCTGTAAGCATCAATAATATGAATGGCTGCTTCTACAGATCGGTAGGATGAGTAGTCGGTCAACATGATTTCCACTCCTCCACTCATACGGTTCCAGGGTTTACCCCTTGGATTTGATCCAGGATTTGCAGTTTTGGGGATAAAATAAACTGGTCTGAAAACAGCCCCTTCAATACCCCTTGAATTGAGATCTTTAGCTGCTGAAACGGCATCCACCCAGGGTGCACCTGTCAATAAAAACGGTTTGGTAGTACCACGGGCTTCTGAAATATTCATTCTTTCAAATAAACATTGACCAGGATATACTATGGCCGTTTCCAGAGTTCCCATATTGGGAGAGGGCATAACCCAATAAAGCCCTGTTTTATCCCAGGTCATATTGCGCTTCCATCCTTTCATCTTAACAACTATGAGGTCAGCATAAAATCCTTCGGTTTCATTCCACATACTGGCCAGCTCCCCGTAAGTCATTCCGTGACGTAATGGAAGCGGATGACGGAAGATACCTCCAAGATCTAGATTAGGCCCCTCTATAATTTCGCCTCCTAGCGGATTTGGCCGGTCAAGGACTATAAATGGAATACCCATTTGAGCACAGGCCTGCATAGCAAATGACATTGAATATTTAAAAGTATACCAGGCAGAACCCACACCCTGGATATCGAAAACAAGGGCATCCAGGTTCTCCAGCCATTCTCTTTTTGGAGAATAAGAATCACCATACAAACTGTATACAGGAATCCCCGTCATGGGATCAACCTCACCTTCCAATATTATCTTCCCCTGCTTCGCTCCCCGAACGCCGTGTTCCGCACCAAACAAGGCGACAAGATTAACCCCATCAGTCCCGGCCAATATATCAATGCTACTTTGAAGATCCGAACCCACCGCTGAAGGATTTGTGATAAGACCGATCCTTTTATCGCGTATCAAATCAAGCTGATCCTCAACAAGTACATCTATTCCGGGCAGCACCATTTTTTCATCAGCTAACGGTTCAGTTTTATTTTCGAAATATTCTGTAAGCATTTTATCAATACCGGTTATATTGATCTCAGGCATATCGTTAATGGGCAGCTCCACCAACGGGCTTTCATTACCATTCCGGTCGACTGCAGAAACACCAATTTGAGTTAAAGGAATAAGTAAATCTTTAAGGCCATCCATATCTGATGGATATTCATCACCCAGTTTGCTCATGTTAAGAAGATAAACCGGGATTTTATCCGAAGCAACAGGTTGACCATGGATGTGATGGTTCCATACTGATCCATGTTTATAATACACAACCCAGGAAGCTATTTTATCACTTTCTCTATGTTTCCACTTGATCCTCAACGTATCCTCTTCAAAATTTATCTCCACATCCGGAATATCTGGGATCTTATTGCTTATCCACGGCGACGGGGGGACAAGGGCCTGCCTTTTATACGGGCCTTTTAATATGGCATTGGCAAGGTCTTTATTATTTACCAATGGACCAATATTCCAATGCACCATTCCTGGACTTTCCGGGAGAATACCCCGTGTAACCATGATCTGGTTAATCGTTTCATCTATGCCTTTCTCTCCTTTATGCCGGCTAATGGCCATACCTGGCCATACATGTCTTCCCTTCTTATTTTCTCCGGCCCACCATCCAAGGAGTACCGGGTAACTTTGGGGAAGCTGATTGATAGACCAATAGAGTTGTGGTGTCATATAATCTATCCATCCTTCATTTATCCATAATTTGGCATCTGCATAAAGCTGATCATACTGATCAAATCCGGCTATAGCAGGTGGATTGTTCGGTCGCCAAATACCAAAAGGACTCAATCCGAATTTAACATGAGGTTTTTCCTCTTTTATACCTTTATACAGTCTTTGAATAAAGGTATTTACATTTTCTCTTCGCCAGTCACCTCTTGATAATTTACCACCATTGACCTTATACTGCTTCCAGCTCTTGTCATCCGGAAAATCTTTGTTGTTATTGTATGAGGGATAGGGATAGAAATAGTCATCAAAATGAATGCCGTCCACGTCGTATCGCTTTACGATGTCCATGACCACATCATAGGAATGATCCTGAGTTCCTTTCAGCCCAGGATCAAGCCACCAGAATCCCTTTTCAAGTCTTACTACCAGGTCTGGACGTGTTTTCACTATAGAGGTTTCAGTAACTTCACCACCAACCGTATGATGTGCACGATATGGATTCAACCATGCATGAAGTTCAATTCCTCTCTTATGTGATTCCTCGATCCAGAATTTCAAAGGATCATAATAAGGATCCGGAGCTTTTCCTTGCTCCCCTGTCAGATATAAGGACCACGGCTCCAGGGAACTTTCATATAAAGCATCACATTGTGGCCTTATCTGTAATATGACTGCATTAAAGTGATTTTCATACAATAAATCGAGTAGTTGAATTGCTTCCAGCTTCTGTTCCTCAACCGGAAGTCCAGGCTTACTGGGCCAATTTATATTGGCAACTGAAGCTACCCATGCCGCCCTGAATTCCCGCTCAGCGCTGGGTGTTCGACCTGATGGGTCACCAGTTATTACAGGTTTCGTACTAACACATTCCGTCAGCACATAAAACAACAGGGTAGCTATTGCTAAAAGGGAGGCTTTCTTTATCATGACCACAAAAAAGTAGAGTATTTACATCTATAAAAATTTGAATTTTAATATCTTCCTGACAAAATAATAGATTTTATTGATATTCTCTACATTTTTCTGAAATGAGAGATCTAAAAGGTGAGATAAGTGCACCACAATTAATATCAAAGAGGAATACCTGCAGGGAACTCATTCATATTTAGTAAATTGGAGCTAACATGAATTCAATACCCAATTTTATTGAGATGTTAACAAGAGCAAAATTGAAGTTTATACTAACTTCATTAATCATATCATTTTTAAACGGAGTATATGCAGACCAGAATCCTGATGGGATGAATCAGGCATTAAAGGAAAACAGTTATTCTAATCCTTCCCCATCATTAGAATCAAAAATTGAAGGCATGCTTATAGGTTCAGCCATAGGTGATGCAGCTGGCGGTCCTGTGGAATTTGTCAATCCACCTGAACGTAGTTTTTGGTCGACAACAGAAAAGAAGATCACCAGTGATGGTATTCAGGAACTCGGAAGCCTTTTTAAGCTAAGAAGCTATTCTAAAGAAGCTGAACCTTTTGCACAATGGGAGTCTTATGGCCCGGCTGGGACCATTACCGACGATACAAGGTTCAAATTGATTTTTTTCAATACTTTAAAAAATTATCGTGGCGATTTGACAATGGAGAATTTTGCCCAATCGGTCCTGGATTTCAGAAAAGCGCTGCCTGAAAAATACAAGGATAATTATGATGACTGGATCCCGGAAATAGCGTATGCCACTAACTGGGCTCTTGGTAAAAGAGAAAATGCTTATCCTGTAGATCGTATCTGGGGAGGCATTCCTACCATGGAAGGGCAAATGCCTTTTTTACCTATTGCAGCTTTAAATCCCGATGATCCCGAATGGTGTTATAAAAAGACTTATGAACTGGGATATTTTGACATCGGGATAGCAAAAGATATAAACTCGGCACTTGTCGCCGGATTAGCGCGTGCACTGCAGACGGATGGGGATTGGGATAAATTTGAAAAGGCCATGCGTAATGTAGATCCCTATAATTATAATAATATTTTATACGTAAACCGGCAGCTTGTAAAATGGCTTGATCTTTCCCACAGACTGGTCGATGAGGCAGATGGAAACATTGCCCGTCTTTTCAATTTACTGGAAGAGAACCTGGAGACTGTATACTGGTGGGAAGCATGGGTCCCCATCGTGGTGGTTCTGGCATGTGCTGAAATCGTGGATTATAACCCTTTAGCTTCAATGCAGCTAATGATGGAATTCGGACATGACACGGATTCCTATGCACAGGTCATGGGGGCTGTTTTGGGTGCAATTCACGGCAAAGAAGTATGGCCGGAGGACTTAAGATCAACAGTAAATGAAAGGATTAAAGAGCAGTTCGGACAAGATGTTCAGGATTGGATGGAGTTGATAAACTTGTACAAGCAGCCATCTAAGTAATATTAAGGTAATCACTATCCTACTCTTGAAATTCGTTGGAGAGAATACATAATCAATGTATAAACTTACTAACTATTAACTTGTTATAATTGAATGATCAAACATGAAATTATATTCTGGGGATTGTTTCTGGCTTTTAACTACTTGCAATTCTTGCCGAACTATATCTTTAACTTTCATAATTCCAATTTTCTCCCATATATTGATAAGCTGAAAGCTAAAAAAGCAGGTTTTTTTGACAGCACCAATATGGATTTTTTCAGGTACCTGATTGATGTCAGCCTTCTTATCCTGATTTTGAAATTTAAATTTTTTAACATTTCTGTATTTGTTATCGCCATCTACTATCTCATTTTATTTCTTTTCAATTCTTATCATAATCTATTCCAGACCATCTATCAGGTATATCCATCACTATACAATGATCGGTCTTTGATTAAAACAGGGCTGGCGATTCTATGGAGGGAATCTAAAATCAAGACTGTATTTTCCTTTTTAACGGGAATAGGTGTTATTTTTTTGATATACTATGGATTTACTAAATTCCTGCAATATACTCTCCAATCAGATGTTACAATATTTGATATGGTGGCTGGGAGTTTATTCATTCTAATCAGCTTATATGTAATTTTTAGGTTCTACGTGAGATTTGGGAATAAGATACTTTATGCCGAAAAAAGAATGCGCTTTATTTTAGGCTTTGCTAGAATTATGTATAACATAAAACTATCATATCAATTATTCAAAAAAGAAAAAAGGTTCAAAACATTTAAGAGCGATAAGATCAGATCTTGCCCAAATTTCGAAATCAAAAGGCATCCCAATCTATTTTTTTTATTCATAGAATCATATGGAAGTCTCTTACTTTATCATTTGAATATGAAAGGTCAATTTAAAGATATGTACAGTGTATTTAAAACCTCATTAAAGAATCATGGATGGCATATGATTTCCAATCTGTCTTTGGCTCCAGCTACTTCTGCCTTTTCGTGGCTTTGTTATTCCACTTTTTTATATGGATATAGAATATCCCAACATGCACATTATGAGAGGTTTTTAAGAAACCCATTATTTTACACTTCGGATAATTTAATGCGAATCTTAAAAAATCATGGCTATAATACTTATTTCCTCAATCCGATTAAGCCCAATCCCAGAATAAAAATAGATTATACTTACCTTACCCCATTCTATGCGGTCGATCAATGGATCTTATATGATGATTTAAATTATACTGGTGACAGATATGGATTCGGAGATTTCCCACCTGATCAGTTTTCAATTAATCGTGGCAGAGAAATTATTGAAAAGAATTCAGGGCCTTATGTTTTAATGTTCTTAACCAAAAACTCTCATAGTCCCTTTTCGTTTCCCCAGAATCTTGTCAAGAACTGGCGATCTTTAAATAATAGTCATGGACGGTCTAATTATGGAGGAGGATTTCTCAGCCAACCTACGATAACAAATTACTTGAATGCCATTCAATATCAATTGGAAGTAATAAGAGATTTCATTACTAACACAGGAAAGGAAGAGGATATATATTTTGTAATTGGAGATCACCAACCTCCGGTATTAAATGACAGTGATAAATTTGGATTAAATACACCTGTTCATGTCATCACAAAAAATAAATCTTTTTTGAGCGGATTTCAGGAATATGGGTTCCGAAATTCTCTATTTGATGAAAAACTGATACCCATACGTCATGAATCAATGTATTCTATAATTTTAAGAGAAATGATGAAGAATTTTGGTGCCGGATACGAACAGCTACCTGAATATGAACCACTTGGATTACAAATTTAACCAATTCTATAACAGATGGTCTCTGTTGAATAACCTCATTATTCTGACAGGTTTTATATCTGCCTTGGTGACCGGATCATACCTTTATTGGATTGGAGTCTCGGTTTTATCATTTGGAATATACATTATTAAACTACCCCATTTCCTTCCAAGATTTCCGATGTTAATTGGATATCCAAACTGGATATCCTTGTCCAGATTGATTGTCATTCTTATTACCGTTTCTATCCATAAATCTTTATCAGATATTACATTACTTATAATATTTGGTACGGCTATCCTGTTAGATGGCCTTGACGGATCAATCGCAAGAAGGTTCAATCAAACAAGCAAAGCAGGTGAATATATGGATATGGAAATCGATGCATTATTTGTGTTTTTACTTTCGTCCATCCATTATGAAGTGCAGAAACTTCCCATATGGATCATAATTCCTGGAAGCATGAGGTATGTATATGGATTGCTGTTTTTCTGGCTGCCCGAACCTCTAAAATCTAAACCGGGGAAAAGAATCCGGTCTTTTATAGCCGCAGTATTTTTCATTTCACTTTTATTTCCATTTCTTTTCAATAAAGAAATTTATACACCATTTGCCATGTTTTCCTCAATGCTCATTATAATTTCATTTGGAATTTCTGTAGTATACAGGGTGACATATAATATATCCTCTAATCGTCCTTCCGATCTTTCTTAACTTCTTCCCTGATCTCATTGATTGAATTTACCATATCCATCAGAATTGGATTGTGCATAGAATTATTTCGCATCTCTTCTTGCCGAAATCCTAATTTCGTATCAAGAAATCCGATAAACACCAGAACTGCTGCATAAAAAATGAATAGAATTGGAATCCAAATAATCCGGTTTTGATTTATCATATTGGCTATAAATCCATCTTCGGATGAGTTAAGAAGCACTAAATTCAGCATAAAGAAATTGATATAACCTAAATACATCCTGGCTCTGTCAAAATAGATCTTCGTGCTTATGATCCCTTTTTTTACTTTTGTGTTTTCCCGTTTATTCATCATTGTTAATTTTTGTTTTCAACAATTATCGCCCTGTAATCTATCTTATTTCTGGCATATAGTTTTTCTAAAATTAATCCACCCCTGTAGGTATTTACATTTCGAATCCCTTTCCCAAGTGACATTCCATTGTAGATGGTAGACAAAACTAATAACAGGTTTATTTTCCAAACAGAGCGGACCGGAACAAATTCTGTCAGGTCGATTATTCTAATATTAACTGATTTTTTTTTATTGATTTCATCAGTATATCTCTCAATATAATCAAAGGCTGGTGAGTCCCACAATCTCTTTTGTTTATCAATATGTCTATTATTATGTTTAATAAAATCATCAATGATGACCATAGTCCCACCTGGGGATAAATTGTATAATAAATTATCAATAGTTTGTTCAAGCGCAGCAGAATGTTTCAAGGATTCGATACATAAGATCTTCGTATAATTCCCCAACCTATGGGTTGTAAAACTATCAAGTTCAAATTGTATATATTTTTCCAAACCGTTTTCTCTTGCATAAATCCTAGCATAGTCAATCTCATTGGAACTGATGCTAATCCCCCTACCTCTAATATGGAATAAATTATGAAGATAAAAAAGGGTATATCCTGTCCCACACCCAGCATCGAGGATATTATCATCCTTTTTGAAAGGAATACAGGTAATTAACCAATCCAGTAAGGTCCCGCTTCCTAAGGGTTGCTTAAGTTTTTTATGGACTGGATATGGAATTCCTCTATGTTTTCTTGATTCAAATTTTATAAGACTATCATAAATATTTTTTGCCTCAGCCATCCTTTTCTAAAACAAATATGAATTCATATGCTCTTTTCAAACTAAAGGGGAACTTTCTAATTTTAGAATAATCAATATTCTTACCCCAATTGGGAATCAATTTTCTTAGCCTGTAATACGGCCAGTGATCCGGGTAAATAGATAGGATTCGCAATCCACAAGATTTAAACAGATCACACCAATCATGAAGGTTCATTGCATCTTGATGAGCCTTCTTATTATATAATTTTAATGGTTTCATGAAGATTCTCCAACTTAAATGATCGGCATTTCGCACCATATAACAAAATTTTGCATCGTCTGTAGATACCCTGATTTGTTCTGTAATGACCTTATGTCGATCAATCATTCTTTCCAGTGAACCAATACAGCTGACATATTTAAACTCTTTATCTTGAAAGGGTAGATTTTCCGCATTTGCGACAAGTGCTTCTGCTTCTGGGCAATACATATTGCTCATTTTCACAGCCTGAGGAGATATGTCAATTCCAAAAGACAGCGCACCGGCCTTTGACATTTCTTTCAATAACAAACCTGGACCACAGGCAACGTCAAGAAACTTTTCTCCTTCCCGGGGTGAAAAAATACCAGTGAATATTTCATAAGCTTCTCTCGGCCTCAAATATTTGAATCCCTTTGATTTGTATAATTCGTCAAAGGCATTCTGTATATCATTTTGTACTGATCTCATACAATCAAATATTTTGGCGTTGATCGAGCGTAATGATGATAAACTGTACCATATTTTTCAAGTAAAAACTTCTCTTCAATACCTATTTTATAATTAATACTTAATACAAATACAACATACCCTGCTATCATTAAGTAATAAGGAAGAATTAATATTAAACCAAAGAATGTAATAAATAATCCCAGACTTACAGGATTTCTACTCCATTTAAAGATTGAATCCGTGACAAGGAATTTTAATTCACTTTTATGAAGTCTATAAGCACTAGATACAGAAATCAACCTCCCAAACCATCCTAGTATTAGCCCCATATATGTAAATGGGTTTATCTTAAATGGGTCCTTTTGATAGAGTGATAAAAGAGATATTAATAAAGGTGTGATCGTAAATAAG
Organism: uncultured Cytophagales bacterium; assembly: GCA_963820995.1. Taxonomy (GTDB): domain Bacteria; phylum Bacteroidota; class Bacteroidia; order Cytophagales; family Cyclobacteriaceae; genus JAGTVG01. The sequence goes on from CAWGCL010000006.1 coordinate 281,893, forward strand.
GAATTCAATATAAAAATAAGCAAATAGATCAAATTGAATTTCATTTTATTGGATCTCCAGTTACGTAATAAATGTCCTGTGGACGCCTCACTGGGAACCGGCCACAACAGAAATTCAACAATGAAACTTAAATAAATTAGAATGATGATTATTGATATTAGCATAATTGCATAATTTTTAAATATTCCCTTCCTGCAATTTCCCAATTAATGTTTACCAGCTCATTTTTTGAAAATGAAAATTCATGATCGCCAGAGAGAATAGAATCAATTGAACTTTTCATTAGTTTTATATCAAATGGGGGAACTAATATTCCAGTTGAAGGATTAACCACCTCAGATATACCTCCAACGTTAAATGCAACAACAGGTACACTATGCATTATGGATTCACAAATAGCAATGGGCAGATTCTCAATTATGGAAGTTTGCAGAAAGCAATTATACGATCGATATAGGATAGAATGAACAAAGCCTTTTAAATTAACAAATGGGAAGGAATTTAATAGTTTAGCCAGGTGTGTATCGATCACATGGCCATAAATATCTATCTCTCCCTTAAAATCCTGACCTAAGCTTCTGAAAAGTCTCAGAGCAATCTTGTACTTTCTCCTATCTATATTTCCAACCATTATTATTTTATTCGTCCCTTTGAATTGAGTTACCTCTCTACCCTCAAATAAATTATACCCATTATATACCAATGTAACATCTCGATTGAACTTCTTAATATAATTCATTTTATATTTTGAAACAGCGATTACCTTTTCAGCTGATCTTAATATTGCATTGTATAAGGGAATGTAATAAATAGATTTAATGTAATTATGCAGAGATGTATTTTTCATTTCAGGCCAGTTATCATGAAATGTAAAATAGAATGTTTTCTTTGCCCACACAAAAAGTATCGAATTATAAAAATCACCATAGTAAACTGTGTTATGATCGCTTAGTGACTTGAGGATTTTATAAGCGTGCCAGAAAGAATTGTATAACCTGAACTCTATTTTTTTAAATCTATGATTACCTATTTTGTTACAAACAACCACTATTTGATCAAAATCATCTTCCAGCCGAACAAAGATCTCATGGGTTGCAGTGCTTCCACCAGAAAAATTCATTCCGAAATGAGTAGTTAAGATTATCAGGCTTTTCGGCACGGATCTATCTTTGATCATCAAATATTGTAATTGTTTATTTTAATTATTGAATATCAGGTCGAGTATGATATATTTATTTGACAAATATTATGCTTCACCCCTGGTACGAAGCGGAGGCAATGTGCGACTCATGCAGGATAACTTTTAAAGTTATGTTATCCGGGAGGTTTTTTGACATTTTCTGATGTATATATTTAGCCAGATATTCTGTTGTTGTCAGTACATTGTCAAAATCCTTTATTTCATCAAGATTCTTATAATTTAAAGTTGACAAAACTTTATGGAGCAATTCTGTTGCCTCCCCTATATCAATAACAACATTCATACTGTTTAAATACTCTGAGCTAAATTCTGCATCCACAACGTAGGTGGCTCCATGCATATTCTGGGCAGGTCCAAATCCAGGATCAGGTAAAGAATGTGCAATCATCATATGATCTCTAACGGTAACTGTAAACATCGATATTATTATTTATAATTGAACAAAAATCCAATTTCACTTATTTCCCCTTTAATTAATCTCTTATAGAATTCAGGAGCTTTCTGAAAAGGAATTTCTACATTTATCATGAAATCAAAGTCTATTTCTTTCAAAATCTTTATCACGATTTCTTTCCTGGACTGGTAATTAAAATGTTGTCTCTTATTTGCCGGAATACGACTGACCTGCGAAGAAATGATATGCTTCCTTCCATAGTGAAAACTCCCTCCCAATTCCAAAGAAACAATATTTGGGCCATACCAGCTTAACTCAACCACTTTACCCTCCATTGCGGTATTGTTTATGGCCAGCTGAAGCCCCGAATTACTATTTGAAGTATTAAATGATATAGTAAACTCAGGTTTAATATCTTCTGTTGGTAATACATTGAAATTTTGTTGCATTGCAGCTTCCCTTCTAAAGAAATTTGTTTCTAAGATAAACACATCTACACCAGGAATTCTTCTGATTACAGAAGCTAATAAGGCACCAATGTTCCCGAATCCAACTATGAGAACCCTGTCTCCTACAGTCACTCCGGAATCCCATACGGCATTTACTACAGTCTCAAGATTACTGATCAATGTTCCTGTTTTAGGCGATATTCCTTCGGGAATACAAATGACATCCCTCGTCTTAACTATGGCATAATCCTGATGGGGGTGCATAACATGGACTATTTTTCCTACCCATTTATTTGTTCCGGCAATTACTTCGCCAATAAGAGAATATCCATAGGTGAATTCAGATTTAAAATTCCCCATCATATACGGGACAGCCATTTCTTTAGAAAGAATTTCTTTTTTAGGTGGATGACTAATAATAGTTCTCTCTGTCCCTGCACTAATGAATGAGTAATGAGATTTGAGAATTAATTCATCGGATCCCAAACCATATGAAGAAAGGGTAATGTTCTTAAACTGAGATTCCCCTTTTCCATTATGCCAGAGTTGTAATCCATTATATGAACCCATTTTCTTAGATTTCACCTGTAAACATCATCTGATTCCCTAAGGGTAAATACCTGAATGATTTAAAGCATATAGCTTCCCCAAGAGAATGAACACCTTCGAAATTGAAGCCAGTCACTCCCGACCCTAATATTATAGGGGCAAAATGAACCTGCACCTGATCAACCATATTCTGACTAAGAAAAGCAGAGGTAGTATAGGACCCCCCTTCGATATATACTGTGCGCAGGCCCCACTCATACAATATATTTAGAATTGCAGATGTATCATATGTACCTCGTTCTTTCTTTAAAAGAAAGTTATTTTCATTATTATTTGTGTGTTGGCTGAAAGAGATAAATTCCTTTTTCGAAATCTTATAGTCTTTCAAATTTAAAGAATCCCCTCCTACCAGAATCCTTGTTGGATCATCACCGGTAACATGGCGAACAGAAAGCAATGGATTATCAGATTGCAGTGTTTTCGATCCAACCATGATACCATCCAGGAGTGCCCTCATTCTGTGGGAATGTACAAGATTTTCCTGATTGCCTATCCATTTTGAATCTCCAGAGATCGAAGCTATCCGCCCATCCAATGTTTGGGCAAAATGGGTAACTACAAATATTTTTTTATATTTCGCTGCGTAATATGGTAGAATAACATAGGGGATATAAAGATTAAAAAGATTCCTGTCAATTAGTGTTACATTATGTTTATAGGTAATTACACAAATAAAAGGATCAATACTTTGCACATACACATCATATTCAGTATCAATTGACTCCTTACCGGTAAAAGATATACATAAGCTGAATGAATCAGACCTGGATTTCGACTTATTTCCCTTGTGGATAAATGGTTTATCGAAATCTGAATCCTTCTGATTCAAATACAATTTTTGAAATTCACTTTTAATATTCAGTATCGTTTCCCAAGCCATAAGACAAAGTGTTCAGGATAATTCCAGCAATGATTCCTATTGTTTTGGTTTTAGGATATCTCCGGAATTTACATAAGTTTTACTAGAATTTTAATTTTTTAATGAATTGTTAGTTGCTATATCTATATTTTAACTTACCCATAATACACCCTTACAAAGGTATTCCCCCTTCAATTGCCACGCAAATTGGCTGATCACCTTCGTTTTTAAAACAATTAAGTAAAACCTGATAAATGAGGCATTAGAATATTTAGATCCATATCAAGGATATGTTCTCCAGATTTAGTAATTTGTTAATATTATAACAAGGAATCGAAACCGAACCAAGCCGTAGTGATAGATGACCAGGAAAATACCACCCATGTTACAAGGCTGGCCGCAATAATGTTTACTGATATTGTAGGCTATACAGCACTCATGGGTAAAAACTCCAAAAAAGCGCTGGAATTACTGCATAAAAACCGCGAGATCCATAAATCAGCAATTCAAAAGCATCATGGCAAATGGCTGAAAGAAATGGGAGATGGGATTCTGGTTCAATTCGAAAGTGCTATTGACTCTATTCGATGCGCCATTGAAATACAGAAGAAAGCCAGGGAGAATTTGGATGGTTCACTCCGGATTGGAATTCACCTTGGTGATGTTACCATTGAGAATAATGATGTCTTCGGGGATGGAGTTAATATTGCTTCCAGATTACAAACCATCGCGGATCCCGGGGGAATTTACTTTTCCGATTCCATACAGCATGCAATCCGGGCTAATGAAGACATACAAACCGAATATTTCGGGGCCATCCAGTTGAAGAATGTAGATTACCTGCTAAACACATATTATATCTCAGAGAAAGGATTTCCAACGCCTGGCAGAAAGAAGAAGTTGTCTTTATCCGGTCGGACACAAAAATCGTTGCTCAAATCAGCATATACCTACCTTCTGGCCATACTGATTATAGCAATCACCGTGGGTGGATGGTGGTTTATGAACAGGGCAAGCGATGAATTAAAAGCCATTGCAGTACTCCCTGTTGAAAATCTCTCACAGGAGTCTGATCAGGAATGGTTATCTGCCGGAATTCATCATGCCCTCATTGATGAATTATGTAAGATACACTCTCTTCGTGTGGTTTCGCGCACATCTTCACTAAAGTACCAGGATAGTGATTTGGCCATCCCGGAAATTGCGAAGGAATTGAAAGTAGATGGAATTGTAGAAGCATCATATACTAAGGAAGGAGGAAATCTCAAGCTTCAGGTGCGGCTGATAAAGGCAGCTCCTGAAGAAAGACAGATATGGAGACAATCCTATGACCAGGAATTACAAAATGTGTATTCAATTTATAATGATGTTGTAAAATCAGTGGCTGAAGCCGGACATATATTACTGAGTTCCCAGGAACAATCCAGGCTCAATAACTCCAGAGCAGTTAATCCTGAAGCTTATGAAGCTTATTTGCGCGGAATGAGCTTTTGGGAAAAGGCCACAAAGAATGACCTGGATAAAGCCCTGGATTACTTTACAGTATCAAGGGACCTGGATCCGGAATATGCACTTGCCTACCTGGGAATTGCATATGTCTGGGGTGGCCGGTTACAACATGGTTTTATTTCATACGATGAGGTAAAGGAAAAGCTTGAGGCAGCCTCGTCAAAAGCGATTGAATTTGATAGTTCTATGGCAGAAATACGGGGCTGGATGGCTGTTAACAAGGTATGGTGGGCATGGGACTTCGAAAACGCTGAGGAAGAATTTCTTAAAGCTATAGAACTAAATCCCAATTATTCTTTTGCGCTCGCATATTATGCGCATTATCTGGCTATCATGGGTGAACCTTATGAGGGTTTACCTTACGGCGAAGAAGCTTTAGAACTGGATCCATTCAACCCTTTGTATAAAGCCATTTACGGCATGTCATTGAAAAATGCCAGGCAATATAAAGAAGCAGCTACCCTGCTGGAAGAACTGATCAGGGAAGAACCAAATCAAGGAATCGGTCTGCCTGCCTTATGGGCCGTTTATCATGAAATGGGAAAATATGAAGAAGGATTGGACCTGGCCAGAAGAATTTTTACGATTAAAAAGAATACCCTCGCTCTCGAAGCGCTGGAAGAAGGATTTGAACAGGGAGGCTATAAAAGGGCCATGCAGAAAATCGCAGAAAGCATGATCAATAATAGAAGCACTTATTATTTCCCTTCCGGGCAAATATGTACTCTGTTTGCTCGCGCCGGTTTGAAGGAGGAAACATTGAATTGGCTTGAAATGGCCTATGAAGAACATGATCCAAACATCGTTTATATTTCAGTGGATCCATTGTTCGATTTTGTACGGAGGGAATCTCGATTCAGGGAGATTCTTGCCAAAATGAACCTACCCGAATTTGAAATTGAGTAAATCCGGCCCCGCAATCCGATTAAATTAATATTTTTACCATGAAAAGAAAATAAATTTGCTTGATTCGAAGGAATTGGAAATATTTATTGAAATTCAGGAAGGAAAATTTTGAATTTAAATTCGGGGAAATAACATGGTTACTATTACAGGATCGTTCGCCAATTGTTGTCAGGGTATTACCTTGATTCTGGGAATTCTGGTATTATCTGGGTGTTCGAATAATAAGGATACTGTAGAGAATAACAGAGATGCTGTAAAGAATAGTGGGGATACGGTAGGGTATAATAGGGAATCTGATATTAATAATACTTCCGCTTATGAAAATTATATATCCGGAATAAAAGCCTGGCAGGGAAACCGGATCATAGGATTAAAAAAGAACTGGCTTAGCCTGGCAGGACTTTTTGAGTTGAGGGAAGGAGAAAATAGCTTTGGTGCAAGTGATTCCAATGATTTCGTCTTCCCAAACCCAAACACACCAGATTATATTGGAACATTCATTATGGAAGATGGGAGTGTTTCTGTTAAGATCAATCCTGATGTAAAAGTAAAACATAATGAAGATATCGTATCGGAAATGGCCTTAATGAATGACCAGAGTGGTTCACCAACCGTTTTGGAATTGGGATCGCTTCGCTGGTATGTTATTAAACGTGTGGATAAGGTATACATAAGACTTAGGGATAGCGAAAATCCTGATATTGAAAAACTTAAGAAAATCGATAATTATCCGCTTGATACAACCTGGAGGCTGAAAGCCCAATATGAACCACATATGACAACCAAGATCATTGAAACGACCACAACTGCTGGCGATCCAAGCAGGATTAATTCATCCGGAGCTGTCGGGTTCAGTATAAATGGACAATACTACCGACTGGATGTATGGGCCCTGGGTGATTCAGGAAGGTTTCAAACCATTTTTGCAGATCAAACAAGCGGACTGGAAACATATGGTGCAGGCCGGTTTATTGTAGTTGAAAAGTCTGAAGAAGATGGAGGATATATGATAGATTTTAACAAAGCTTATAATCCACCATGTGCATTTACCGTATTCGCCACTTGTCCTATCCCTCCTCCTCAAAACCGTTTGCCCATAAAAGTAACTGCTGGAGAAAAAATACCCAGGGATTTCGTGCATTGAATCAACTTCACCTATTTATCCGGATGAATGAGAGGCGATTTGAGTAAACTTGAGTTAGATTAGAATTTGAATCCGGGATCGATTAGAAATTTTGAAGTTGGAATTGCATTAATGAATTTGTACATAGAAATAAATTGAGGATTTTGCATGAAAATTACATTTATGAGCAGATTGATGATTTTTTACATGATCAGATCGAATATTGCATTGGGGATTGCATAAGAGATTATAATTAGAGAAGGTAAAAAATTCCTCCTTAGGATGTATTAAAATCGTTGAATTTAGAACTTAATTTAAAATTTCTATACGATTTGGAAAAATTGGAACAGTTTTTGGAAGTTAGTCTTTATAAAAAAAAATTATTGTCATGAGAAAAATTACAAATATTATCGCCATAGCAATTATCCTTAGCATTTTTGGATGTATTGGAGAAGAGGGACCACAGGGACCAGCAGGACCTGAAGGACCTCAGGGACCACAGGGACCAGCCGGGGAAAGCGGATTCGTCATGGAATTCGAAGATATTAATTTCACCGCTCCGGATTATGATGTATTCCTTACTTACCCCAGCAATTTTGAAGGCCTCGACTCAGATGTAGCCCTTGTATACCTGTTATGGGGAGTGGAAACAGTTGATGGGGAAGACCTTGAAGTTTGGAGACAGGTACCTCAGACGATTCTTGATGAAAGAGGAACGCTGATATATAATTTTGATTTTACTAAAAATGATGTTCGCTTATTCCTTGAGGCAACCTTTTCACTGGATAATCTAACTGCAAATGACACCGACAACTGGATTGCCAGGGTAGTTGTGGTTCCCGGTGATTTCTGGGCTTCCAGTAGAATTATAGACGGCATGATAGAATACCAGGATCTGAAAGAAGCGCTGAATTTACCAGACTTTCCAGTTCATGAAAACATCATAAACAGATAAATATTAAATATCGGTCAGATAAAAATGTAGACTGATAATATAAAAATCCCAGAGTGAATGTTTTATTAGCCAGTAGAAAACTTTAACTTGAAGGTTCTACTAAAATCAATAACAATGGCTGGTAAAACATTCACTTTTTTTTCGTTCTTACTAACACTTTCCATACTCGGATTTGGTCAGGGTAAGAAGTTTTTGATTTCTGACCCGGTGTTGATCGACAAATCATACAATTTGTATCATGCTGGTGATGTATTTATAGCAGGTCAACCTACGCAAACCAACCTTGACTCACTCATCGATATTGGCGTCAAGCTGGTTGTAAATCTGAGAACAGATGATGAAATGAATCATCTGAATTATGATCAGGCTAAATTCCTGAAATCAAAAAAAATCGAATACATACATATTCCAATGGGTGGCGATGATGGCTATAAGGCTAATGCAATTGATAAGATGGGGAAAAAGATCAATAAATCAGAAGGAAAAGTTCTTATTCATTGTCGCTCTGCCGGGCGGGCTACTTATGCCTGGATGGCTTGGCTTATTCGTTATCAGGATTATTCCATCGATGAAGCTGTACGATTAGGCAGCGAGGCCAGATTTAGTGTTCCTTTCTTTGATCTACTTGGATATCCAATAACCATTCAGAAAAAATAATGGTTGAATAATCCATCCTGGATGGTTTTTCCTTATTCATTTGAAGTAGAATTGGACACGATTGCAATGCTTTAATGAATTTAGTGCATATATAGCCCCCCTATCTTTACTTTAAGGCACATAAAATAAAATAGTATATTTCATACAAATATATGATCATTTGTTCATATATTTGTATGAAATACCATGTTACACTAATTATTAAAATATTATGAGATTTATACTTTCATTTCTATTTCTAGCTCTAATTACATTTTCAGCAAATGCGATTGATCTAAATAATTCTGCTGAGGGCCTATACTTTAAAAAGACGCTGACAGGAAATTTCACAGAGATTGTAGATAAAGTAAAAGCTAGTCTGAAAGAACAGGGTTTCGGCGTGATCACAGAGATCGATATGGACGAGAAACTCAATGAAAAATTGAATACTGAAGTTAAACCCTATAAGATTTTGGGGGCGTGCAATCCTGGTTATGCATATAAAACCCTTCAAATTGACGATAATATCGGTGTATTTCTACCATGCAAAGTAGTTGTAAAACAACTGGATGGGAATAAGGTGGAAGTAGTATCTGTCAATCCTTCTGAGATGATGCGTATGATGAACAACGAGGAGTTAACCAAAGTTGCGGAAGAAGTCAGCATCAAGTTGAAAGCTGTTGTCGAAGGACTTTAATTTCTTCAATTAATCATTATACAGTTAAATGATACGCTAAAGGGATTAAGCTGTCAGCCTGAAGTACATTGAAACCAAACATCCGTATTGAATAACAGCCCTTTTTAACTGAGATGTATACATTCGGTTACACTTGGGATTTACTAATAATCTGATTTTAAAGAGATGATGCTCAAATCCAGATGCATTTCAATTAATGTGGCAATTTGTTCTGATAATAACCATACACCCAGGTCCCAAATAAAGCGCTAAAAAGGGAGACAAGTATAATGCTGTATCCGTTCCCTATCAGGGCAAATAATGGCCCGGGACATGCGCCGGTCAAGGCCCAGCCAAATCCAAAGATTAATCCACCATAGATGGCCCCTTTATGAAAGGGTTTATGCTCGAATAAAATACCCTCCCCATAAAAGGTTTTTAATTCAAATTTTTTAATCAACTGTATTGAGATCGCACCGATAATAATGGCTAATCCTATTATCCCGTACATATGTATGGATTCAAACCGGAACATTTCCTGGATCCTGAACCAGGATATTACTTCTGATTTGGTAAGGACAATGCCGAAAACAATTCCGAGTATTAGAAATTTAACATTTCTCATAATATTAAAATATAAAAGGAAATACAAAGTGTGTTATTAATAGTCCGCCCGCAAAAAAGCCAATGACTGCTACAAGGGAAACCAATCGAAAATTTGATAGACCCGATATGGCATGACCAGAAGTGCAGCCACCGGCCCATCTGGCCCCAAATCCGACCATAAAACCTCCCAATACAATAAATAACATACCCTGTACTGAGAAAAGATTGCCCCAACTGAAAATTTCTACAGGTATATAGTTATTGAAATCTGATATCCCCAATGAACTTAATTCAGCTCGTGTTGAATCAGAAATGTTTATGCTCTTTTCAGTTGTAAGAAATTTATTGGTGATAATCCCTCCCAGCAATACACCCCCTACAAAAAACAAACTCCAAATCTCCTTCCTCCAATTATATTTAAAAAATTCGATATTTCCAGGCATACAAGCGGCGCAGATATGTCTTAAAGATGAGGAAATGCCAAATGTTTTATTTGCTATAAGCAAAGATAGTGGAACCATTAAACCTATTATAGGCCCTGATATATACCATGCCCATGGTTGTTTGATTAACTCAATCATGATTAATTGTTAACTTATTTTAATTAAAGTATTCTAATGAAGATGCTGGTTGTATAGAAAATGTGGAATCTAACAGAGTATATCTGCAAATTTGTGAGCTAAACCGATATGGATGGTAAGTAACATCAATATTTTTTCTTATACAAACGGCAATATTATTCATATAGTTTTAATAAATATGTCGCCTTACCGATAAATGGATCAATGCCAAAGGCAAGAACATGAAATGCACGCCAAAAACACAGTTCACAATTCTATCATAAACTCTTGATCTAAATCAATATCTTTACCGGATCATTTTAACATTACATGTTGATATTCCCGAATCCCAGTAATTAAGGACAGAAATTGCAGAGAATTATCGACTTATATCGCAATGCATTTGAAGGGCTTTCAAAGCCAACATGGATGCTCTCTTTGATCATGCTGATCAACAGAAGCGGCACTATGGTTCTTCCCTTTTTAAGTGTTTACCTGACCAAATCATTGGGGTATAGTGTGGAACAAACAGGTATAATCCTTAGCAGCTATGGACTCGGATCGCTGGCTGGTGGATATATCGGGGGTCAGCTAACAGATAGATACGGACATTTTATCGTTCAATTCCTTAGTCTCGTTATAAGCGCGGTATTATTTGCGGCACTTTCATACATTTCAGGATATTATCAACTCATGGCAGGTTTTTTCATTGTCTCCATGGTTGCTGAAAGCCTAAGGCCGGCAAACGCATCTTCAATATCCTTTTACTCAAAACCTGAAAATATTGCCCGCAGCTTTTCATTGAACAGAATGGCCATCAATCTGGGATTTTCGGTTGGTCCCTTTGCTGGCGGAATATTGGCATCTTTCTCGTATAAAATGCTGTTTTTCGCTGATGGCATAACATGCCTCCTTGCCGGGATTGTATTCTATTTATATTTTAAAAATCGTAAAGGTTATAAAAAACTTGTTCAAAAATCAAAAAATGACGCTCTGAAAGTCAAATCAGCGTATACAGATAAACGATTTCTTGTTTTTATCTTACTAACCAGTGTTTTTGCTACGCTGTTTTTCCAGCTTTTTATGACCCTGCCGATATATTACAGGGAAGTTTATGATCTGAATGAACAAATGATTGGGGGACTACTTGCCTTGAATGGAATTACCGTATTTTCCTTAGAAATGATCATGGTGTATATTCTAAGTAAAAAATACCGCCTACACACCTTGATAGTCATTGGCATGATATTAATGGGCATCTCTTTTACGATGTTGAATATTGGCCATAGCATGTCTTTGCTTGTATTTTCTATGCTCATATTAAGTATTTCAGAGATCTTTGCCATGCCATTTATGGCAACATTCGTGGTGGATAGATCGAATGAACGAAATAGAGGTTCTTATATGGGTTTATATACCATTTCTTTTTCAATAGCACTGATCATTGCTCCTTATTTAGGATCCAGAGTTATAGCGCATTTGGGATTTAACGTTTTATGGTGGGGAACAGGTATTATATCACTTCTTGCTGCAATTGGGTTTTATTTTGTGACTGACCCGGAATTTGGCAAAAAAACAAGAAATACTGAACCAATACCTACCGCTTAAAAAAAATCTCAAAAACCTGGGTGACCTTTTCCTCCTTTCTACATAAAGAATAGAAAATGGATAATTATATGCCAATTCATAGGTAAATAAACCGGTATGATAAGCTAAATAAGTCCCAGGAGAACCTGATCAGTCCTTTAATTACACTCCCAACGGTTCTCCGGGGCTTTTCTTTTTTTATCAGAAAATCGAAAAGATCCTGATTACTCTACTTTTATTGCCGACCAATCCAGGGTCATTCCCTGTGCAGCTATGGTACCCGTAATCGTATTTCCTTCAATAGTCCCTAAAACTTCAACCAGAGTACCTTGTGAATCATAGGAAGCAATGATTTTTCCATCCTGAATATCAAAATTATCCATAGGCTGTTCATTCCCATAACCGGTAATTGCAAGGCATTTATAAGCATCTTCAACCCTGCTTATTACAAGGACGCCTGTATTATCGCCACCTGGCATTTCTGGAACTTCGTACTTCCATTTACCAACATAGCTGGGACCGGAAGCTTTTTTTGTGGCACAGGAAGTCCAAATCATTAATGAGATCAGAAAAATAAAAAATGACAGGTTTGCTTTTTTTAACATGTTTATAAAAATTTAATTTGAAAAAAAATTAAGCCAGAAATTAATTCCATAATTAGGATGAATAAACGTAAAAACAATGAATTCGTTGGAAATATTTCAAATTTCTGATAAAACTCTTAAGACAATATTATAAAATCTTCAATTACTTGAATTGCAAATTAACAAACCCACATTTCGATATCAGCAAAAATGACTTGCTTATAAAAAACAATTTTTTAATCTTTGAAGGTTAAACAACAACTTATACAACATGAAAATCTTAAAAGTAGTCGGGATTATTATTGCAATAATCATTGTCCTGGCCATCATCCTGGTAGTAGCATTGCCAACAAAATATAACGTGGAAAGGACAATAACCATTGATGCCCCAAAGAACATTGTTTTCAACGAGGTTGTAAAGTTTGAAAATTTTGTAAAATGGAGCCCTTGGTCAAAACTGGATCCCAACATGACTTATGAGATCACTGGATCCGATGGAGAGGTCGGTGCCGTTTATTCCTGGTCAGGTAACGATTCAGTCGGGACTGGTTCAATGACTACGGTTGAAGTAACTGAAGACCGAATTGACCAAAAACTTGATTTTACTTCTCCCTGGGAGGCTCATGACATGACGTATTATGAATTTGAAGACACGCCTGATGGAATTAAGGTGATATGGGGTATGGATGGCAACCTGGCCAGACCTATGAACCTGATGGGGCTTTTTATGAGTATGGAGGATATGATCGGTTCAAGTTATGAAGAGGGATTAGAAAACCTTAAGGACCAGGTGGCATCATATATTAGTAAGCATACTAAAAGGGGCTACTTTATAAATGAAATTGATCTAAAGCCTAAATACTATGTGATAAAAAGAGAATCTGTTAAATTCGACGATATGCAAAAATTTTACGCAACGAATTTCCAGGCCATCATGCAAAAAATACAATTGCTCGAACTTCCCCTTGCAGGGGCACCAAGTGGTTTGTATTATACCTGGGATATGGAAAACAATGTGGCAGATATGGCGGCCGGTATACCAATAGTAGATGATGCTGATATCGATGGATTTGATGTAATTGAAGTAAGTGGAAAATCACTTGAGATTAAGTATTACGGATCATATGCAGGAAATGGCGAAGCGCACTATGCAATGGACGATTATATGACAGAAAATGGACTTACATTAAATGAACTCGTTATTGAGGAATATATTACCGACCCGGGCACTGAACCTGATACCTCAAAGTGGCTAACAAATATCTATTACCTGGTTCAATAATATTCGAATTAATACAACGAGCCGAAACAAAAATAACTCTTCAGGCACGCTTTCATTCACTATATCTTTTTCGAAATGAAAGTGTGTTTTTTTTATCTCAATGTTTGAGCTGAATGCGATCTTCTAAACTCAGTAGAAATCCCCTTCTACTTACTCAAATGCTAATTATCAAAACATAATTACAGGCTCAACATGCAGGTATTGTCAAATATTTAACTTTCATTTGAAATAATTTTTACTTTCATTCGAAAGTTCATATCTTTGATAAAGAATTCCAGAATACATGATTTTCAATATTCAACGATATTCTATTCATGATGGAGATGGTATTCGAACCATTGTTTTCTTTAAAGGTTGCCCTTTGCGATGCAAATGGTGTTCAAACCCTGAAAGTCAAACCTATGGCCCAAGCCTGATGTATGATCTAAGAAAGTGTAAAAACTTCAGGGATTGTATTGAAATCAGCAAATCAGCCATAACATTAGACGAAGGAAATCTATCAATAGATCGATCAAAAATCAATAATATGGAGGGCCTTAGGGATTCATGTGCCGCAAGGGCTATGACAGTGGTAGGAGAAGATCTTAGTTCTCATGATCTGCTAGCAGAAATAGAAAAGGACATACCTTTTTACCAACAGAGCGGTGGCGGTGTGACCTTGTCAGGTGGAGAACCACTATCCCAGAACGGTTCCATTTCCCTTTTGCTTGATGAACTTAAGAAGAATGAGATCCATATATCTGTTGAAACTACACTTCATGTTACATGGAGACAAATCGAAAGATGTTTGGGAAAAGTCAATTGTTTTCTGGTAGACCTGAAACATACAGACAGGTTCAAATTTAAAGAATTTACAGATGGAGATCTGGACCTTATTATGACTAATCTGGTAAAGCTGGATAAACAAGGACAAAATATTATTATAAGAATACCTGTCATTCCAGGTTTTAACCATACACCCGAAGAAATGACTGGAATAATTGATCTGGCTGCTTCATTACAATCAGTAAATGAAGTACACTTTATCCCATATCATACACTTGGATCAGAAAAATACAGAATGCTTGGTATGGATTATCCATATAGCAATCATAAAGGAATTGCTGATGGAGAAATCAAACCCTACCTGGAACTCGCTACTTTAAAAGGATTAAATGCCAAAATTGGAGGATAATATGATTGAAATTCAGGAGAACAAAAAAATCTCTACCAGAATTCAGACCCTCAGGGAAAGGGTACTCAGTGCAAAACCTACCATATGTACGGAAAGGGCCAAATTTTACACCACTGTTTATAAAGAAAATGAAGATCAACCGGTTATAATCAAAAGGGCTTTGGCATTAGAGAAGACCTTAAAAGAAATGACCATATTTATCGATAAGGGGGAACTTATTGTCGGAAATCATTCATCTCAATTACGCGCAGCACCAATTTTTCCTGAATATGCAGTAGACTGGCTACCTGAAGAAATGAACGAACTTGACAAAAGGCCTGGAGATGCCTTTTACATCACAGATCAACACAAAGAGGAATTATTGGAGATTGCAGAATGGTGGAAAGGGAAAGTGTTGTTTGATAAAGGGCGAGCCTTAATGACCCAGGAGTTAAGAGATATACATGATGCAGCTATCATAAAAGCTACCGGGAACCTCACTTCCGGCGATGCCCATATTGCAGTTGATTTTATAAAGATCCTGGAAATTGGTCTTTCCGGCTATAAATCTGAAATTGCTCATCATGCAAGAAAAGTTACAGCATATAAACAGGAAGGCATCAAAAAGGCTCATTTTTATGATGCCCTTACCATGGGAATTAATTCCATGTCAACTTTCATCATGCGATATGCTGATCTGGCTTTTAAATTGGCGAGTAAGGAATCCAATTCTGATCGTCAAGAAGAACTTTTAACAATTGCTGATAATTGCAGGCACATCTCAGAAAATCCTCCTGTTGACTTTTACCAGGCCCTTCAACTGACTTATTTTGTTCAATTGGTATTACAAATTGAAAGCAATGGTCACTCTGTATCACTGGGAAGATTGGATCAATACCTTTTCCGATTCTATAAGGAAGATATACTATGCGGTAAAACAAGCGATCAACAGGTTGTGGAATTATTGGAAAATACATGGATAAAATTGCTTTCGATAAATAAGATCCGGCCCTGGGCACATACCAGGTTTTCAGCCGGAGGGCCTCTGTATCAAAATGTGACCATAGGTGGACAAACTACTGAAGGCTTGGATGCGGTGAACGATCTAAGCTTTTTGATCCTTGATTCTGTTGGTAATATGAAACTTACCCAACCCAATCTATCTGTGAGATTTCATAAGAATATAAGTGATGCTTTTTTAATGAGGTGTCTTAAAGTTATTGAAAAGGGATTTGGAATGCCCGCATTCAATAATGATGAAATAGTTATCCCTGAATTGATCAAGCTGGGTGTTGATAAAGAAGATGCTTATAATTATTCCGCCATCGGTTGCATCGAGATTGCTGTACCGGGTAAGTGGGGCTATCGTTGTACTGGCATGAGTTTTTTAAATCTGATGCGTGTATTTCTTGCTGCCATGTATGATGGATTGGATACCTATTCAGGAAAAACATTTCATAAGGGAATTGGACATTTTAAGAATTTCAATTCATATGAAGAATTATTTTCGGCATGGAGGTATCAAATTAAATATTATACCAGAAAGACTGTTGAAATAGATACTGCTGTTGATACAGCGCTGGAAGAGAATGTTCCGGATATTTTGTGTTCCGCTTTTGTTGACAACTGTATTGAAAGAGGAAAAACCATTAAAGAAGGAGGATCAAAATACGACTTCATTTCAGGCCTTCAGGTGGGCATCGCTAACCTTGGTAATGCTTTGGCAGCCATTAAAAAACTGGTGTTTGAAGAGGGAAAAATAGATAAAAAAGATCTCCTGGAAGCTATTGAAAACGATTTTACTGGTGTAAAAGCTGAGCGTATTCAGCAAATGCTATTGAATTTTGCTCCTAAATATGGAAATGACGATGACTATGTAGATAAACTGCTTACGGATGCATATATGGAATTCATTGATGAGTTAAGCAATTATCATACAACAAGGTATGACAGAGGACCAATTGGATGCCATTATTATGCAGGGACTTCAAGTATATCCGCAAACGTTCCTTCAGGCTCTGTAGTCCCGGCTACACCTGATGGGCGCAAAGCTTATACTCCAGTTGCAGAAGGCAGCTCCCCTACCTCAGGGACAGATACACTGGGGCCTACAGCAGTATTTAAGTCTGTATCAAAATTACCAACAGACCGTATCATGGGTGGTGTATTGTTAAATCAAAAGCTATCCCCTGCATCCATTAAAAACGAATCTGATAAAAAGAAACTAATTTCAATAATTCGGACATTTTTTGCTGATCTGAAAGGATGGCATGTTCAGTATAATATTGTATCGCGGGAAACATTGTTGGCTGCGCAAAAAGACCCGGAAAAATACAGGGATCTGATTGTCCGAGTAGCAGGATATTCCGCATTTTTTACTACATTGTCTCCTGACACGCAAAACGACATCATTGCGCGAACGGAGCATTTTTTATAATTAATATCTATGAAAAAAGTCCTTTGTGGTGTAGATATAGGGGGAACGAAATTATCTACAGCACTGGTTGATCATGATGGAAATATTATCGACAAAACGGTGGTATATGATCATGTAGATAAACCTGAAGATATATTTGTGGAACAGGTTACATTGAATATTAAAACCATGTTTCGGAAAAATCATCTGGAAGAAGAAGATGTGCTGGGAATAGGCATCGGATGTGCCGGGCATTTGCGGTTCAGAGATGGAGTTATGATCACCACTTCTAACCTGAAAGGATTTAAAAACTATCCTTTGCGTGATGCTATACAATCCAACTTTAAGATACCGGTTATCCTGGATAATGATGCCAATGCGCAGGCATTTGGAGAGTTCAATTTTGGTGCTGGTAAAGGATATGGCAGTATGATATTTCTCACGATCAGCACTGGAATCGGGGCAGGGATAATCATCAATCATAAACTATACAGGGGATTAACAGGCACTGCAGGTGAGTTTGGACATACTATTGTAAATCCGGACAAGGATTTACTATGTACCTGTGGGAATAAAGGATGTCTAATGTCTTGTGCATGTGGGATGGCTCTCCCTAACTTATTTGAACAAAAGATTAAAGAGGGCAAGACAAGCAGTTTAGAATTATCGGAAGATTTTGACTTTTCAACCATTGATGGCAAATTCATAAAAGAAGGATATGATTTGGGGGATCAGGTATCAAAAGAAATTATCCTTGAAAGTGGATTTTACCTGGGATTGGGATTATATAATATTTTCCAGGTCTTTAATCCTCCAATTATAGTTCTAGGAGGCGGATTGTTAAGCTGGGGAGATATATACCTGGATAAGATTAAAAAGACATTTTATGAATACGCTCGTGATATGATCTTTGATCCCATTGAAATCGTAGTCAGTGATATTGGCACTGATGCTGGTGTTATTGGCGCCGCATCCTTACCCCTTGAATAATGTTGAATGAAAGACAAAATAACATCCTGAGTCTACTTGGCCGTAATGACCAGGTTTCTGTGAATAAACTTGCAAAACATCTTAATGTTTCGTCTGTTACAATACGACAGGACCTGAACTTTATGGAATCCGAAGGACTATTAAAACGTGTTCATGGCGGGGCTGTTCTTAGAGATGCCGACGACCTGACCAACAGGCTGGGGATTAATTATGAAAAGAAACTGAAAATTGCCAGAAAGGTAGCAGATTATGTAAATGAAGGAGAAACCATCTTGATAGAATCCGGTTCGATCAATGCCCTTCTGGCACGTGAAATTGCCAAAAAAAGAAACGTAAGGATCATCACCACTAATGTCTATATAGCCCGGCAATTCAGAAAGAATGCAGAAGCAAATGTTATCTTATTGGGTGGACTATATCAACATCAAAGCGAATCCTTAGTGGGAAAGATCACTAAAGTCTGCATAGACCAGATCAATTATAGCAAAGCCTTCATCGGAATAGACGGGTATACGAAAGAATTTGGATTTACTTTGAGGGACCTTTACCGGTCTGAAATATCCACATATATTATCAAAAAAACTAAAGAAGTATTTATTGTAACAGATTCCAGCAAGTTTGGCAAAACCGAGTTAACCAACATTTGCTTTCCAACTGAAATTCAACATGTTGCAACAGATTCAGATGTTGATCAAGAATTTGTTGATGATCTTAGTGAGGCTGGTGTAAATATGATCCTTGCCTGAATCCACCTTCTCCAAATATTCATTTGGAAATCTGAAAATAATCTTTTACTTTCAAAGATTATATAAACCATTATTCACACAAAAACCACTTACCTTATGAAACCACGCACTATTCTTGCAACCGCCATTATTCTGGCATTCTCCTTAAACCTGACCTATGCCCAGGATGGAGACACACAAATGTTTCTGATCCACGAGGATCTGGTAATTCCTGCTCAATCATTTAAATATATGGAAACGGCAGGAGAATTGAAAAAGGCCTTAGCCGAAAATAATGTGGCTACTATGGGATATCAGGCCTTCTGGCTATATGATAATTCCTGGTGGCTTGTCAGAACCATTAAAAACTATGCTGAACTTGACGAACCTCCTATGAAGGAATTATTTGATAAAATGGGAGAAGATAAAGCCAGTGCCTTATTTTCAGGATTCAATGGCACCTATCATGAGCACAGGAATTTTGTAGCTGTTTTTCACCCATTCACTGTCTTATAAACCTGAAGGCCTCCAGGAACCCGGGAATAATTACAGGGAATGGATGTATCTTTATTACGATGATACTGATCAGGAAGCCATGGTTGACGTAATGACGGAGTGGAAGGCCTTATATGAATCGAAAGGAATTGAACATGGGTATACGGTATATACAGTCGGCTTTGGTCATTATGGACCTGTGATGGTGATTCATACATGGGCTGAAAATGAGGTCGCACATGCCCAGGCAGGCATGGATAGTATGGCTAAACTTGGAGAAGAAAGAATGGAGTTATTAAGCAAAACCATGCCCTTCATCCAAAAACAGGAAACAAAAAGAGGGATGTTTATGCCTGATCATTCCTATATGCCACAGCAATAATATCATCATTTAAAACCTGGCAGTCTTTATCTGCCAGGTATATTATACTTACTACAAAATCATGCAAACAATACTCGGTGCCGGTGGCGTCATAGGTGATGAACTGGCCAAAAATCTGACTAATTATTCGGATAGAATACGCTTAGTTAGCAGGAATCCTAAAAAAGTAAATGATACAGATGAAACCTTTGCTGCAGACCTTACAGATCCTAATCAGGTTATGGAGGCCGTTAATGGATCCGAAGTGGTATACCTGGTGGCTGGGCTTAAATACGAGATCAAGGTATGGCAAGAACTATGGCCTAAGATCATGTATAATACAATCGATGCCTGCAAAAAACATCAGGCAAAACTGGTGTTCTTTGACAATGTATACATGTACGGCAAGGTAGATGGCATTATGACCGAAGAAACGGCCGTTAATCCATGTAGTAAAAAAGGTGAGATCAGGGCCCGGATCGCTGAAATGCTTCTTTCTGAAGTCAGATCGGGAAATCTAAATGCTTTAATTGCCCGCGCAGCAGATTTTTATGGTCCGAATGTCGCCAATAGCATTCCGGAAGGCTTGATAATTAATAACTATAAGAAAGGTAAAAGTGCACAAGTCTTTTGTTCGGATAGATTTAAGCATTCTTATACCTACACTCCTGATGCTGGTAAAGCAACGGCAATACTTGGAAATACGGAAAAGGCTTATGGCCGCGTATGGCACCTTCCAACCATGAAAGATCCTATGAATGGGAAGGAATGGGTCAGTGCTTTCGCCAGTGAATTTAAGACCGATCCAAAATATATGGTTTTGAAAAAATGGATGATCCGGTTATTTGGATTTTTTAATCCTGTAATTGGAGAGTTATATGAAATGTTATACCAATACGACAGGGACTATATTTTTGATAGCTCCAAATTTGAAACTGAATTTAATTTCAAGCCTACCCCCTATTCTGAAGGAATCAGGGAATCCGTCAAGGTCGTCTTATAGATAAAAGAAAATTTAATAGGTTAAAAAATTTAAGTATCTAGATAAAAGACTTTATTGAAGTTATCAATATACCTTCATTCACAGAATTATTGGATAGAGGTAATATATTTCATCTTATATTTCATTACTTCTCATACTTTCTTATTTACTTTATATATGATCTAAATCGAACTATGCCTTATGAAAAACAGGATCCAATCAATATGTGTTACTCTTATTGGAATATTCTTCATTTCCTCCTGCTATGCCCAGAATGATAAATCATCAGATCCGGAACTGGACAAAAAAGTGGAAGCTTTCCTGAAAGATAGCCAGGGAAATTGGAGAGACATGAATGTGCCTGTTTCCGATGGCCAGTTGTTGTACAATCTCATATTAAAGAACAATTATACCCAAGCTCTTGAGATTGGCACTTCCACCGGACATTCCGGGATCTGGATCGCCTGGGCATTGAGTAAAACCGGAGGTAAATTGATTACGATTGACATTTCTGAATCCAGGCATAAACAAGCCCTTGAGAATTTCAAAACGGCCGGGTTGTCGGAATATATAGACGCGAGACTTGCGGATGCACATAAGCTGGTGCCAGAACTGGAGGGGCCCTTTGATTTTGTGTTTAGCGACGCCGACAAGGATTGGTATAAAAATTATTTTATTGCAGTATATCCCAAACTAAAATCCGGAGGGTGTTTTACGGCTCATAATGTAAGCAACCGGATGTCCGGTATTAAGGATTTTCTGGATTATGTTGAAAGTCAACCCGATATGAAAACTACTATTGACAGGTCCAGTTCGTCTGGTGTGTCAATAAGCTATAAGGAATAATTATTTTTAAAAAAGAATTGTAAAAGCAGATTTTTATTAAACATCAACTTCTGATTATGAGAAGAAATAATTTTTTAATAGCCCTAATAAGTTTTATTCTGATATTGGCTTTAACCAATTGTAATGATTATAACAATAATAAGGAAGGCCACGAGGTCACTGATAATTTTAAAAACCTGATAAAGGGTTTTAAAGATCCGCCAATAGAATACTCAACTGCCCCCTTCTGGGTCTGGAATGATGATGTCACCCGACTAAAAATAGATGAGCAACTTCCTGATTTCAAAGAAAAAGGCATTTCTCAGGTGTTTATTCACCCGCGTCCGGGATTAATTACTGAATATTTATCTGACGAATGGTTCGAACTGGTCAAATATGCGGTGGACAAAGGAAAAGAACTGGACATGAAGTTATGGCTTTATGATGAGAATTCATTCCCCAGTGGATTTGCAGGAGGGCATGTTATCTCCGTAATGCCACCTTCTTTTGATCCGGTGGCCGGATTGAAACTAACCAAGTTAAATGTCCTTCAGCCGGCTGACACGGATAAGTATTTTATGGTGATCAAGAAGATCAATAATTATTTCGCAAACATTAGTGGAGGAATAAAGAGATACCTTAATCAGCCCGGCGAGTACTATGCATTTAGCAAATGGTACTACCCTGAAAAAGAAGCCTGGTTTGGTGGATTCTCATATGTTGATCTTCTTGCTTATGGCATCACTGAGAGATTTATCAAAACTACCATGCAGGGGTATGAAGAGTATCTTGGTGAAGACCTTGGTACAACTGTACCGGGTATTTTCACGGATGAGCCGAATATAAATACCCGTGGGGGCGATGAAAATGTGATCCGTTTCACCCCTATTCTTTTCAAGAAGTTCAAGGAGAAATACGGATACCAGCTTGAAAATTATTTACCCTGTTTATATGAAGATATAGGTGATTGGAAAAATATAAGACACGATTACTATGCCCTACTTCTGGATATGTTTATCGACAGGTGGGCCATCCCCTGGTATGAATATACAGAAGAAAAAAATATTAACTGGACCGGGCATTACTGGGAGCATGGATGGCCGAATCCTAAACATGGGGGAGATAATATGGCCATGTATGCCTGGCACCAGTATCCTGGAATTGACATGCTTTTCAATGACGAGGAAAAAAGGCCTGACCAGTTTGGGAATATCCGGGTTGTTAAAGAATTGAGCAGTGTGGTAAACCAGCTTGGTAAAGAAAGAGCATTATCAGAAACTTATGGAGGATCTGGTTGGGAATTGACCTTTGAAGACATGAAGCGATTGGGAGACTGGGAATATGCCCTTGGCGTAAATTTAATGAACCAGCATCTTTCCTATATGACCATAAAAGGAGCAAGGAAAAGGGATTTCCCACAATCCATGTCGTATCATACACCCTGGTGGGAAAACTATAAACCATTAAATACATATTTTGAGCGTTTGTCGCAGGCTCTTTCCTCGGGGAAACAAATCAACAATGTGCTGGTGCTGGAACCTACTTCAACTACATGGATGTATTTCTCACCATCTCAGGACAGGCGACATTTAGGCGCTGAAGGGCCTATAAGTAAGTATGCTGATTTATTTAAGACCTTTCTAAAAACCCTTGAAAAAAACCAATTAGAGTATGATCTGGGATCTGAACGCATCATAAAGGATCATGGAAAGGTAGGCAAATCAAAATTTATTGTGGGTGAACGGGCATATGACCTGCTTGTACTACCTCCAGGATTTGAGAATTTCGAACCCTATATGTTCGACCTGGTTAAGCAATACCTGCAGGCAGGGGGTATAGTCCTTTCATTTGCAGGTATACCTCAGCATCTGGATGGGAATGCAAGTAAAAAAATGGCCGAATTAATCAGGAAGCATAATGAACAATGGATTATTAAGGAATCATTAGATCAGGATCTGATTGAAAAATACTTTATGGATCCTTCATTTAGGCCTGTTGATCCCTTAACCTGGGGAGGAAAGATATTTCATCAGAGGAGACAATTTTCAGATGGTCAATTATTGTTTGTCGTCAACTTTGACTCCGAAAATTCAGGAAACTTTGAAATTGAAACAGAAGGAAAATCCGCCGTGTCTATGGATCCGTTTTCCGGTGATTTCTGGAAGTATGAAACTGAAATTGAAAATGATCATTTAATTCTGAAAGATCAATTACCCCCTGGAGGATCTATACTATTATTCATTTCCAATAAATCGATTGACGCAAATGAAATAACCCGGAATGATTGGAAAAAAGGATCTAAGATAAACGCTTCTGAAACAAGAGTTATATTAAATGATCCGAATATGATTACACTGGATTATTGTGATCTTGAGCTCGACGGTAATATATATAAAGACGAATATTTCTATAATGCAGCAGAGAAAATATTTGAATTTCATTTAAAAGAGATATATGGATTTAATTATAATCCATGGAGCAATGCCGTTCAATATCGTACAAGGATCCTGGATAAGAATAATTTTGAACCTGGATCAGGATTTACAGCCCATTTTCCTTTCACTATTGAGGATGGCTTCATTCCTGAAAATACTAAAGCAGTTATAGAGTGGCCAAATCTCTATTCCGTATCTTGTAATGGAATTCAAATTGAAGCCGTAAAGGATGAATGGTGGCTGGATCGTAGTTTTGGAGTGTTTGAAATTTCAAAATATCTTAAGGCAGGAAGAAATACGATTACAATCCATGCTGAACCTATGGATATACATGCTGAACTTGAGCCTGTATACCTGACAGGTGATTTTGGAATTCAACCAGATAATAGAGGATGGACTATTTCCAGGCCCCCGGAATTAGAACTTGGCAGCTGGAAAGATCAGGCGATGCCCTTTTACTCAGGTTCCATTTCCTATACCAAATCGTTTGAAAAAAATGATAAAAAAAGTGTTTATAAAGTCAAATTGAACAAATGGAACGGGACAATTGCTGAAGTGCTGGTAAATGGAGAAAGTGCTGGAATAATTGGCTGGAAACCATATGAGCTTAATATTAGCAAATGGGTAAAAGATGGGAGGAATGAGGTTGAGATTGAGGTTACTGGCAGTCTGAAGAACCTGCTTGGCCCGCATCATAACAATCCAACGTATGGACTCGTAACTCCCTGGAGTTTTTTCTATGCCCCTGATCATCAACCTCCCGGTGATTCATACCATCAATTGGATTACGGTCTTTTTAACGATTTTGAAATAATCGGTCTTTAAATGAGCCAGCCTTGATATTTTGGTAAAGTCCATCAAGGCTAGCATTATACTATATATTTATTATGAATATTTTTCAGATTCTGGATACCTTTGAATCTTCAAGTTTCTAACATAATCATGCGATTAAACATTAATTGGCATTCGCTTTTATCCCTGGTGTTTTTCTTTAGTTTATTGATCGCATCATGCGACTCTAAAAAACCGGCCGATAAGCAAACTTCTAGAGATATTCTTTCAAGCAGGACCTTAGGACTGGCATATCTGGAGGAAAATAAACTTAATGAAGCTGAAGCGGAGTTTCTGAAACTCATAGATCTTGCACCTGATGAGGCGCTTGGTCATGCCAATCTGGGTCTGGTATACTTGCGTATGGGAAAATATGAGGATGCAGAGGAGAATTTAAAAAATGCTATTGAATTACAGCCAGGGGATCCTGATATTAGCCTAATCCTGGCTAAAGTATACGAATTGAATGACCAAACTGAAAAATCTATCCAGTTCTTGAATGAAATAATCAATTCAAATCCAAACCATCCTAAAACCCTGTACGCACTGTCAGAATTTTATGAGAAATCGCGGGATGCTGAATCGGCATCCAGGAGAAAGGAATATTTGGCTGTTTTGGCAGCTGAGGTTCCTGAAAACCTGGTTGCACGTTTATTATATATTGAAGTATTGATCCAGACGGAAGATTCCGATGAGGCAATCGCTCAATTGGAAGATCTGATCAGAATATTTCCTGATTTCCCGGATGAAGCCAGGGAATATTATGATCAAACCATTGAGCTTCTTAGAGATAGGGGATGCAGTGGCTGCCTTTACCCCAATAAAGATCTTTCATAACTTCTTTAAAGTATCCAGCCCTTACCAGGCCGGCATACAGGAACTTAAGGGACCGGGTGGTGAGCTGATCGGATTCCCACTTATAACTATGGGTGAATCAACAGGAGCTTTCTGGTTTGAAGGAGAGGATGTTCTTGATGCAATTAAATTTACAGATGTTACCTCAACTGTAGGCCTGGATCAGATCAACTCAACACTGAGTGGCAACAATTACTGGACAAGCCTGGCCATCAGCGATTATGATGGTGATGGCGATCTTGACATTTATTTCGCCAGGTATAAGGAGCCAAATTCTGAAGCTGAGAATTTCCTGTTTAAAAATGAAATGGGTTCTTATTCCAATATTTTAAAGGAATCAGGCATTGATCATTCGGATGCGGTCAGACATGCAATTTTTGGCGATTACGAAAATGATGGATTTCTAGACCTTTACCTGATCACAAATTCTGAGAATAAGTTATATCGTAATGAGGGTGAAGGAGAATTTGAAGAAATTGGGGAAGATGCTGCTGTTAACAACCCGGGAATAGGGAATCTGGCATTGTTTTTTGACTATGATCATGAAGGGGACCTTGACATATTGCTTGCCAATCCGGATGCCAATTCTTTGCTAAGAAATAATGGGGATGGATCGTTCGAAAATGTAGCCGGGATTTCAGGGCTTTCCGAAACAGGGAAAAACACTAGTCGATGCTTGTTTTGGGGATTTTGATGATGATGGCGATTTAGATCTTTTCCTTGCGAATGAAAATGGGCCTTATAGCCTGATGGATAATGTTCGCCAGGGGAAATTTGAAAACATTACAGTTCATGCAGGTCTGGAGAATGATAGAAGCGCAATAAGTGCTGATGCGGGAGATTATAATAATGATGGCTTCCTTGATCTGCTGGTGATAGAAGGAAATTCCAGTTCTTGTAACTTGTATAAAAACAAAGGGGACGGGACCTTTGAAAAAGATTCCCGATCCCAGGAAGCCTTCAATAAACTGGAAGGAGTGGAAGTTAAGGATATGGTTTTCTTCGATTTTGACAATGATGGATTTGAGGACATTCTTATAGCTGGCATACCTGAGAAGCAGGGAAGCAGGGGCCTGTTTCTCTTCCATAATGACAGTCTGAATATTTTCAGCGATGTTTCGCGATTATTGCCAGAGGATGTATTAAGTGGTTCCAGGATTATTCCGGGTGACTTTAATGAAGACGGAGATCAGGACATCTATCTGACTGGCATTGATGGAAAGTTAAAATTACTCAGAAACGATGGCGGTAATGCCAATCATTATCTCAAACTTCAATTGGTTGGGGTCAGGACAGGCAGTAGTAAAAACAACCACTTTGGTATCGGTTCTAAGGTTGAAGTTCGGGCCGGTGACCTGTACCAAATGAAAGTAGTGACACAACCTGATATGCACTTTGGATTGGGAGACCGGTCTGGTGCAGATGTGGTTAGAATTTTGTGGACCAATGGTACGCCTCAAAATATTTTCACCCCAAGGAGTGACCAGGATCTTATTGAGGAACAGGAACTGAAAGGATCATGCCCTTTCCTGTATACCTGGAATGGCCACGGATATGTCTTTGTTAAGGATATGATGTGGAGGAGTGCATTGGGAATGCCTTTAGGAATTATGGCCGAAGACACAAAATATGCTTTTGGAGATGCTTCCAGGGAATATTTGAAAATACCAGGAGAATTGCTTCAACCTAAGGATGATGTTTATTCATTGCAGATTACTTCAGAACTATGGGAGACCATGTATTATGACGAACTTTACCTGGTGGCTGTAGACCATCCGGAAAACATCGAAGTTTTCGTAGATGAAAAATTTACACCTCCCCCCTATCCCGATCTTGATTTATTCACCGTTAGTGAACAATTTCTTCCCGTCAAAGCTTATGACGATAATGGTCATGATCTTTTGCCTTATATTAATAAAAAA
This sequence comes from uncultured Cytophagales bacterium, assembly GCA_963820995.1. Lineage (GTDB taxonomy): Bacteria > Bacteroidota > Bacteroidia > Cytophagales > Cyclobacteriaceae > JAGTVG01. The sequence continues at coordinate 309,819 of CAWGCL010000006.1, forward strand.
GATGATGAATACATATCCAATTTTAAACTTGGAGTATTTCAGGGAATAACTGAAATGAAAGATGTGATCCTTGACCTGGGAGATGATCTGGACACGGATAATGTATATCTTTTTCTGGACGGCTGGATATTCCCAACCGATGCCAGTATCAATGTAGCCATTTCGCAATCTCAGAAAACAAAAGTGATTGCACCCTATATTCAGGTAATCGATACCGATGGCAATTGGATCACTGCCGCTGAAAATGTTGGCTTCCCAATGGGTAAAAACAAAACCATCATTGTAAACCTGTCAAATAAGTTTCCTACAGACGATCATAGGGTAAGAATCCGAACTAATATGCAGATATACTGGGATTATATATTCCATTCCCCGAATACAAAAGATGAATCAGTTGTTTCCAACACAAATGAATCCCGTTTTCGCTGATCTTCATTATAGAGGATTTTCTGAAATGTATCGTAAGGGCAACCGATACGGACCACATTGGTTTAATTACAATGAAGTATCAGAGGATCCAAAATGGAGGGACCTTGAAGGAAATTATACCCGGTATGGAGATGTTATTCCTCTATTGGAAAAATCCGACAATATGTATGTAATTGCTAATGCTGGTGATGAAATGACTGTGGAATTTAAAGTTGATTCTTTACCTGAATTGAAAAACGGATGGAAAAGAGATTTTCTGATCTACAGTGTGGGATGGGTCAAAGATGGTGATATGAATACAGCCCACGGTCAGACTGTTGAACCTCTCCCTTTCCATGAAATGTCCGGATATCCCTATGGAGAAGAGGAATACTTTCCATCAGATTATGAATATCAGAAATATATGGAAACCTATAACGTGCGGGAGATTACTTCGGAACAGTTTGAAAGGGCGATTTATGATCTGTATTGATCTGGGGATGACACGCCGCGTGGAATTGAATTTCAAATAAGAAGAATAAAAAATGAACAAGAAATATGATATCGTAGTAATAGGATCAGGGATCAGTGGCATGAGCCTTGCGTATTATTGTGCCAGGGATCAAATGAATGTACTGGTCTTAGAAAAAAATAATAACCCGGGCGGTAGTTTTACAACCGTAGATTCAGATAATTATTGGATTGAAATGGGTGCACATACTATGTACAATTCATATGGAAACCTGATCGATGTTATAGAAGGATGTGGTCTGGCTGAAGATATTATACAACGAAAAAAAGTACCATATAAGGTTTATAGGGATGGAAAAATAAGCTCGGTAATATCTCAATTCAGCATTCCGTCTTTGCTTTTTTCCCTGCCTTCTTTATTCAGGATAAAAAAGGAAAATCAAACTGTTGAATCATATTATTCCAGGATTGTAGGGAAAAAGAATTATCGTAAATTCTTCCAGTATATGTTCAATGCGGTCCCTTCTCAACCCACTAACGATTTCCCGGCTGATATTTTGTTCAAAAAGAGAAATCGCAGGAAAGACATCCTTAAAAGTTTTACCTTAAAGAAAGGAATAAAATCTATAATTGAAGCTATATCTAAGCAGCCTGGAATTGATATATTAACAGGGGCAAATATAACTTCCATTACACTGAATGAGGATTCTTATCATGTTACAACTGAAACAAATGACATCTATGAAGCTGAATATCTGGCCCTTGCTTCTACTGTGAATGCTGCAGCAGATCTTACCCGGTCGCTACTGCCTGAAATATCCAAGGAAATCAGCAAAATAAACTATGTTGACACGGATTCAGTAGGGGTAACTATTGAAAAACAAGATGTGAATATTAAAGAAGTGGCAGGCATTATCGGGATAAATGAAGATTTTTATTCTGTGGTTTCCAGAGATGTGGTTGAAGATAATAAATACAGGGGATTTGTATTTCATTTTAAACCAGGCAAACTTGATAATCCAGCCAAAATAGAGTTTATCTGTAAAGTATTAAGTATATCTAAGGATAGTATTGTAGACACTTATTACATTCAGAATACAGTACCATCTTTCAAACTGGGGCATGAATCGATCGTGAAGGAAATGGAAAGTTTACTGGAAGGTAAAAAACTTCTCTTAACCGGTAATTATTTTTCAGGTATGGCCATTGAAGATTGTGTGAGCCGGTCAAGGAGCGAATTCGACAGGCTTCAAAAAATGAGGAATTAGCAGATTTCAATTACAATCAATTGAATTTATGTATAGCTTTGATCAACATTAGGTTATGATTCCGCGAATCATTGTGGGTTTTTCAATTTATGTTCGTTTTTAGCAATATCATTTCATTGAATATCAGTCAGGTCAGGACAAAATTCATCCTCATTCTGATCCACATTTTACTTTTATCAGGATGTGCTAAAAAGTCAAATAAGTTATTTAATCTGCTCCCTCCAGAAAATACCGGAATAGGTTTCGTAAATGAAATACTTGAAGATGAATACTTCAACATTATTTCCTATGAATATTTATACAACGGGGCCGGCGTGGGCATTGGAGATTTTAATAATGATGGGCTTCAGGATATATTTTTCTGTGGGAATATGGTTTCCAACAGGCTATATCTCAATACGGGAGACCTTAATTTCCAGGATATTACCAGATCCTCCGGAATAGAGGCATCTGAAAAATGGAGCACAGGAGTGGCCATCGTAGATATCAATAATGATGGCTGGCAGGACATCTACGTTTGTGCTTCTTACAGTTCTGTTCCTGAATTGAGAAGGAATATGGTGTTCCTGAACAACGGACTGGATAATGAAGGCCTTCCAACTTTTACAGAGAAGGCATCAGATATGGGAATTAATGATGACGGCTATTCCACAAATGCTGCATTCTTCGATTATGATAAGGATGGGGATCTTGATCTGTATGTATTGACTAACATGCTGGACACAGATTTTCCAAATAAATACAGACCAAGGAAAGTGGATGGCTCTTCCATAACAAATGACCGGTTCTACAGAAACAAGGGAGACGGAACGTTTGAGAATTATACTGAACAGGCAGGAATACGATATGAGGGATATGGATTGGGTATCAGTATTGTTGACATTGATCAGGACGGATGGAAGGATATTTATATCACCAATGACTACCTAACTACCGACCTTTTGTACATCAATAATCAGGATGGCACATTTTCGGAAAGAATTTCAGAATATACCAAGCATATAGGCCATTCTGCAATGGGACATGATATTGCAGACATAAACAATGATGCACTTCCTGATATTTATACATTGGATATGCTGCCTGACGATAACCAGAGGCTAAAGCAGATGTATGCTGGCTCAAGGTTCAGCAATAACAGCGATAACAGGAAATATAAATACCATGATCAATATAAGCGTAATATGCTTCAGTTGAATATTGGAGCTGATGCTTTTGGCAATCATCTTTTTAGTGAAATAGGCTTATTTTCCAATGCGTTCGCCACAGATTGGAGCTGGTCAGCATTACTGGCGGATTTCGATAACGATGGCTTCCGCGATCTGTTTATCAGCAATGGATATCCCAGGGATGTAACAGACCTGGATTATGCCACTTCAGGAAGCCGAAGGGGAATGCGTTTAAGTATGGAAGAAGAACTGGAGGATATCCCTGTCAGGCATATCCCTAATTACCTGTTTAAAAATACAGGTAAAAATTCATTCATTGATAAATCAGCTGAATGGGGTTTTGACTTACCATCCTATTCGAATGGAGCGGCTTATGCAGATCTGGATAATGACGGTGACCTTGATATAGTGACTAATAATATCAATGAACCAGCTTCAATATATGAAAACAGATTATATTCCATAAGTGAGATGATGCATGACCACCATTATTTAAGGATTAAACTTAATACGAATTTACATTCCGGGATTGGTCTGGGTTTTATTGTGACTGTTTTTAAAGATGGACAAACCATTTATTCTGACCATTCCATTTACCATGGATTTTTATCAACAGTTGATCCTGTAATCCATATTGGTCTCGGGGCTAATGATGTGGTAGATTCCTTACATATTACAGCACCTGATGGAAGAAATTTAAAAATGTACAATATTCCTGCGGATCAAATTATTGAAATAAGGGATGATCAGTTCGAAAATACTTTTACTCGGGATGGAAATTTTGTGAAATTGGATTCCAAGGCCCATATTTTCAATCCGGTATTTGAGGATATTGGCGTTAATTATATTCATAAAGAAGCTCCATTTAACGATTTTAATTTCCAGCCTGCCATCCCATTTCAGGTTTCTCAGTATGGTCCATCCTTATCGGTGGCTGATCTTGACGGCAATGGTGAATATGATTTCTTTGTGGGTGGGTCAAAAAATTATCCCGGCAGTTTTTATTTTCAGGTGAGTGGTAAGTTTTTCGGGAAAAAGTTGATCGATGAAGACGCACTATTGTCTGAAGACCAGGGTTCGCTTCTCTTTGACATAGAAGGCGACGGAGATGTCGACTTATTGATTGTTAGCGGAGGCGTGGAACAGGAAATCAATTCTTCAACTTTTAAAGACCGGATTTATCTCAACGATGGTGAAGGTAATTTTACTGCTTCACATAATATACTACCCGAAAATGTAAATCCTGGTACATGTTTGAAAGGAGCCGACATTGATAAAGACGGTGATATCGATCTGTTTATTGGAGGAGGAATCTTGCCGGGACAATATCCTCTTGCTTCTCAAAGCCGTATCCTCAGAAATGATTCAGAAATAAATAAACCTAAGTTTACTGATATCACGAATTCTTATTGCCCCAAATTACTGGAAGGCATGATTGTAAAAGATGCTTTATGGACTGATTTTAACAATGATTCAAATATTGATCTGATACTGGCTGCAGAATGGATGCCGATTATCGTTTTGGAAAACCAGGGTGATCATTTGGTTGACATTTCAGAAGAAACGGGATTAAAGAGCTTCTCTGGTTGGTGGAACAGTCTTGTGGGTGGTGATTTTGATAACGATGGCGACATCGATTATTTGGCAGGTAACCACGGATTAAATTCCTATTATAAAGCCACTATCGATGAACCATTAACGGCTTATGTTTCTGACTTTGATAACAATGGCCGTATGGATGTGGTTTTAGCAGGATTCGCTAAAGACATTAACGGCTCAAGAAAGAATTTTCCGGTTCATTTCAGGAATGATTTGAACAAGCAGATTGATATGATGAAGAAAAGGTTCCCGAGCTTTAAAACATATAGTGATGCTACTATTGATTCCCTGTTTTCAGAAGAAGAATTAATGAATGCAAAAAAACTAATGGCCAATCATTTAGAAACTTCATACATAGAAAATCTAGGTAACAGAAAATTTAAAATGACAGCCCTACCCTTAAAAACCCAATTTGCTCCGGTTTTTGGAATGTTAACTGGCGATTTTAATCATGACCAGTTTCTGGATGTCTTAATTGTAGGTAATTTTTTCGGGAATAATCCCTTCTGGGGAAAAATTGATGCTTTAAACGGATTATTTCTGGCAGGAAAAGGGAATGGACAATTTGAGATGCTAGAATACCCCCATTCAGGATTTCTGGTCCCGGGTGATGCCAAAGCGATAGTCGATATACCACTTAACATGGGAGAAAATTTTATCCTTGTTTCACAAAACCAGGATAGTATTAAGACCTTTACCTCGAAGTATAGTGGGAAAATGATAGATCTAAAATCGAATGATATTTATGTGGACATCGTCTTCCCGGATGGTTCCAGAAGAAAACATGAGTTTTACTTTGGAAATACATATTTATCACAATCAGCACGTCTCTTCAGGCTACCTGAAAATGTGAAAACTTATAAGATACATTCATTAGAGTAATTTTAATTTGAATTAGTGAGAAAGAAAATGAGCGTAAAAAAAGGTATAAGTCTGATACTGGGGTTTTTAATTAGTATTCTGGTCTCTGCACAGTCAATCCAACCAGCATTTACAGATATTACTGAAGAGTCAGGAATAACATTCAAATATACATTTGGGGATTATACATATGAAAACATACTTGAAAGCAGTGGTTCGGGGGTGACCATTTTGGATTATAACGGGGATGGCTGGATGGACCTTTATATGCTTAATGGAACCTATCTTGAGGGAATCAGTGATTTGGAGGGCAAAAGATTTGAGAATACTCCAAACCATCTTTATCGAAACAATGGAGATGGAACTTTTACCGAAGTAGCTGAATCAGCAGGTGTAGACGACAGGCATTGGAGTATGGCAGCTGGTGCACTTGATTATGATGGTGATGGTGATACAGATATCTATCTGCTGAATTATGGTCCGAATGTCTTTTATAGAAATAACGGGGATGGCACCTTCACAAATGTTGCAGGTAAATTAGGCCTTAGAGGTCCGGAGATGTTAAATGGCTTTACTAAATGGAGTGTTGGCGTCGCTTTTTGGGACTATAATGAAGACTCAAGAGTAGATATGATGGTCGGTAATTTCCTGGCTTTTGATCCTGAATATGTTTCTCCGACAACTCCTGATATGATGCCACATCCTTCTGAATATAGAGGACAAGCCTCTATGATGTATATGCAACAGCCAGATGGAACTTTCCGGGAAGTGACAGCGGACCTCAATATGTATTATCCGGATTCAAAATGTATGGGGCTCACAGTCTTTGATTATGATGATGACGGGGATCTTGACATGTTCCAGGGGAATGACCATCAGTTTAATTTTCTGTTTCGTAATGACGGGGATTTGAAATTTACTGAAATTGCTGTGGCAGCCGGTATTGCTGCAAATGATGAAGGCTCCCCTACCGGATCCATGCATGGCTCCATAGGAGATATTGATGGGGATGGAGCAATAGATTTATTGGTGACAGACCTGAAATATGGTGCGATGTACAGAAATCTGGGAGATGGCGTGTTTGAAGACGTTACCCGTAAATCAGGGATAGCCCATAACTTCTCTGGAAAAGGACAATGGGCTGCTGTTATGTTCGATTACAATAACGATGGAGACATTGATATTTTTACAGCCAATGGAACAGCCGAAGAATTGATCTTGCAGAAACCATTGCTGTTGGATAATGACGGAAATGGTAATTTCAAGGATGTTGGACCTAAACTGCATCCCTATTTTAATACAAAGAGGTCTGGACGTGCAGCTGCCACATGGGATTTTGATAATGATGGAGACCTGGATATCATTGTTTCACATATTGACCTGAAAACAGCACCTGTATTTTTGAGAAACGACATTGGTAATTCGAACAACTGGCTGGGCATAACTTTAATTGGCAAAAAAGGGCCTGCTTCTGCTATTGGGGCTAATGTTACCTTATATACTGAAAATAATGCACAAGTTAAGATCAACCAGTGGGCCACAAGTTATTTATCATACAATGATCCAAGGATTTTATTCGGTTTGGGAAATGTATCAGTTGTTAAAAAGCTACATGTTCGCTGGCCTGATGGATCCAAAGAAATTTATGATAATATTGATATCAATCAATATATCACAATCATTCAGGGAGAAGGTTCAAACTAAGTCTTTCATCACCTACATTATTTAATTTATTGTTTAAATTTGGTATCTGAATATTGATTTAGCTTGGCTGAATCTTGCTAATTGAAATAACAAAAAAGAAATTTAATATGAATCATCAGTATATTGAAAGGGTTGTTGACCTCACAGATGCAGGAAAGAACATTATCTACAACATGACAGTTGAAGAAGCCAAAGAGATTGTAAAATCCGGCGACAGAGAGGCGGTTCGAAAAATCGACGGACAATTTGCTATAGTTTCTGTAGATGGGAAGACAATACGTCTGGCCAGGTCCATTGGAAAACCTTTACGGTATTTTATAGCTAAATTGATTGATGGTCCATGCCTGATCATAGCAGACCGGATCGACACCATATACAATTACCTCAAAGAGGAAGGGCTTGACGACCAGTTTCATCCTTCATACACCCGGATGGCACCAGCTCATTACATCACAAAGATAGAACTGTTAGGTTGCCCTGATCCGAACCCGGTCTATGAAAGGTTTTTCTATCCGGAAAGGAACAGTATGCAGGAAACAGAACCAGAAGCCTTGGGGAAAATTTACATGTCTGTATTATATGAGGAAATAAAAAAATGGTTAAAGAACAGGGCACAAACAGGGCCGATAGGCGTTACCTTTTCTGCCGGGATTGACAGCGGGTCGGTATTTTTATTAACATATCATGCATTAAGAGAACTGGGTGAAAGCCCTTCCAGGCTTAAAGCCTTTACTTTAGCTGTGGAAGGGAAAGGGGAAGATCTGGATCAAGCACATAAATTTTTAGAGAAACTGGGCCTGGAGATGTTCCTGGAACCTGTTAAAGTAAGTGCTAAAGATATTGACTGGAAGGAGACCATAAAAGTCACTGAAGATTATAAACCCCTCGATATACAATCTGCAACAATGAATTACGCCTTATTGAAAGCTATACGTGAAAGGTATCCAGATTGGAAATATATTATCGATGGAGATGGTGCTGATGAAAATCTGAAAGACTATCCAATTGAAGAAAATCCGGAATTAACAATAAGAAGCGTGCTGAATAATTTAATGCTCTACCAGGAAGGCTGGGGTGTGCATTCGATGAAACACTCCTTGACATATTCCGGTGGTTTGAGCCGTGGATATACAAGGACATACGCACCCGCAGAAGTACTCGGATTTGATGGCTTTAGTCCTTATACATTGCCCAATGTTATTGAAGTAGCAGAAAGTTTCCCTTTTATAAAAATGACAGATTGGGACCACGAAAAACTTTACGAATTAAAGGGCAAAATTGTATCCAGCGGCGTAAAAGCCATCACGGGATTGGATATGCCTGTTTTCCCAAAACGCAGGTTCCAGCATGGCGCCGTGGAAAGGTCTACCTTTGATAGGGAATTCCCTGAGTCTGAAATGGCATATCGACGTACTTTCCAGGCCCTTTATGGATAAATTAACTTTGATGGGCTAATATAGAATGGCGACCACAACGGACTGGATGGTAGTTTGGTCTGTATATTTTATATTAAACAGATCCATGACCCGGAAAAAAACACTATTCTTTAATGGAACAGTCGTAATATCTCTAATCCCAAAGACAAAGTGATCGAAATTATAGTGATAAAAGGATCTCTGATCCTGATACAAGTACCGAGACATATGCTTTTAATATCGAAAAAGAGCGGACTGCTGCTGGGACAATTGAAGACATTACCACAATTTTTCTGACCAATAAAGAATGTCCATTTACCTGCCTGATGTGTGATCTCTGGAAAAACACTACTGATAAAAAGGTACCGTCAGGCGCCATACCAGGGCAGATCGAGTGGGCATTGAGTCAACTTCCCGTTACCAGGCACATTAAACTATACAATAGCGGCAATTTTTTTGATTCCCAGGCCATTCCTATTGAAGATTATAAAAAAATCGCCTCACTTTTACAGGGTTTTGACACCGTGATTGTTGAGTCACATCCTAAATTGATCAACGAAAAGGTAGTTCGATTCAGGGATATGCTTGGCACGGAGTTGCAGGTAGCTATCGGACTTGAGACTGTTCATCCGGAGGTTCTGTCAAAGCTTAATAAACGGATGGAATTAGCTGATTTTAGAATGTCCGTTGAGTTCCTGAATAAGAATGACATAAAATCCAGGGCTTTTATTTTGCTCCGCCCGCCTTTTTTAACCGAAATAGAAGGAATTGAATGGGCCAGGAAATCTTTAGATTTTGCATTTGAATGCGGGGTGGAATGCTGTGTAATTATTCCGACAAGATCCGGAAATGGCGCTTTGGACATACTACAAAAAGAGGGATACTTCTCCCCTCCTGATATCAAATCACTGGAGGTAGCATTAGATTACGGCATCGGGTTACAGGCAGGGAGGGTTTTTGCAGACCTCTGGGACATCGATTTATTTTCCTCTTGCAACAAATGCCTGGAAGACAGAAAAATTCGTCTTAAAAACACCAACCTTAACCAACAACTCCAACCTTCAGTTTTTTGTCCTTGTTTAAATTATATAAATCACTGAGATTGTAAGGTCGTGATTTTAAAATACCGAAATAAATTCTTTAAAAATACTGCCATAAAAATCATCCTTTTAATGGCCATTGCTGCAGCTAGAAAAAATTGAATTTTCAGGTTTCATTTATTGCAAAAACTACTGCTATTTATCTTTTAAAAAATAAGGATATAAAATAGATCAATTAGGTTATATTTAATTTGTGAGTTAAAAGATTTAGTGAAAAGGAAACCACATAATTTTTCCAAATAGTCGTTACTTTTTTGTATATTAAAAAATCAGATGGGAAGAATATAGCTATTACAATGACGAGCATCATCAATACCAAAACTTTTAGCCCCCATAAAGTACTAGCTCCATATATTTTTCATTATTCAATGATGAAGATAAAGACAAAAAACTTTCATGAATTACAGGTTAAAACATTCCCCTTCGCACTGGCCTCTATAAGTGTAGGATTACGCAATACTAAAATAAAACAATTTAATTCAAAATCTAATATCTCAACAATTCATACTTCCTCAGTAATGGGCTTATTCCCGATAGAAAGTCCAACCTATTTATCACCTATCAAGGATAACACTTATGGTATAAGCATTTTGTTAACACATCGTGGTGTCAATAAATTGCTTTGTTTACCTCTAAAAGAACTTTATATGACAAATATAAACCTGGACAGTCTTTTTGGAAATAGTATAAAATTGCTTATTGATCAATTGGAAAACCTTGAGAATGAGGTTGAAATGATCAATTGTCTCGATAACTATTTCATCAGAAAACTGAATACCACAAACCGGGTAAATGATCCAATTGTCACAAAGTTAATACACCTGATGAATCACTCCAATAGTATAAATTCTGTTCATGACCTCGCCAATGAAATGAATATGCATGTAAGGACACTGGAGAGAAAATTTGCACAAAATATTGGCCTCAGGCCAAAAGAATTTCTTCGATTGACAAGGTTTATCCGCCTTAAATATTATCTGTCAAACGCCCCGGATATGCACTGGGCTGAACTTATTCTTAAATGTGGATTTTACGATCAACCGCATCTTGATCATGAAATCAGTAAGGTCATGATATGTCCGTCAGAGATTTTATTAAGTTGGTCCAAAACATATCATAAAGAGATATTTTTTTACTTGAAGCTATCTTAAACTCACTAAACTATGATTAATCAGGTAAATGTTGTCGTGTTTTTACAAGACAATCATTATATCGGTCCTTAATTTTATTTTGAGTTTTATAGAATATAATCTCTCATAAGTAATTATATAAGTTACTTGATATATGAATAATTATAATCATCAAAATCAAGGATAATGAAAAATATACGCAACATGATTATGTTCCTGATTACAGGATTTATAATTTTCGTTTCTTGCTCAACAGGTGAAGAAATTGTACCTCAGGAAAACCTGAAATCAAATTCAGTTGATGGCTTGTATGAAACATCTAAATATGTTGAGAACATGCCGCTTTCATCGAAAACTGGTGAAAATGAGTTTTTAAAAAGTGCTTTGAAATTTGAAGCTATCCACCAGGTCCCTTCACCTCCGGGTGGGGAAATACCAGAATTTCCGTTACCTGAAGAAAGTAATGGGAACAGGTTTTATTTGAGTGCGCCCATTATGACCCTTTTTAGTAGTGTTAACCCGATGGATGCTTCAGGCTTTCTTTTGGGAGGTTTGCTATACGCTGAAATGAATGCCTTCTGGAAGGCACCAGATAATGATCCAACTTTGATAATGCTAGGTACTGGGCCTGCAAAAGGGGAATTTACTATTGTAAAAGATGGAACACCGATCTGGAAAGGAACCATCACAGGTGTCAGACAAAATTTAGGTACCGATCAGGAACCATTATTTCAATGGAAAGGCAAAATAATAGCGGAAGGAATGGGCGAATTTGATGGATTAAAACTAAGCGCTAATGAAACAACGGATCCTAGTCCATTTCCTGCTATGGTTTACTATTGGTCTGGTGTCATCACGCCCTGAAAACCCTGTATTTTTAATTACCAATGTGAATGGTTCAGGAATTCCCCTGAACCATTCTTTTTTTAGATTGATATTAATTAGCAATAGAATTTCAAAATATCCGGTAGGAGTAACATAAGAATTTCAGTAAATTAAAATGTAAAATCATCATATGATCGTTGTTTGTTTTCCAAATTGCATATTCTTGTCCGAAACATCACGGATGATAGCTATTTACGAATCGCTTCAAGAATTGAATATTAAAGTAACAATGGCAACACATGGCGGGCCCTATGAATTTGTATTAAAAAAACATAACATCCCGTATAAAATCATCGAACCAAAAGTTTCCCGGGCATTCTATCACCGATATATGCAATCGATTTACGATAGTGGTCGTACACAAAACTATACTATAGATGAATTACGCATCCATGTACAGGGTGAAATCGACTATTTCAGACAAATTGAAGCGTCTATGATTGTCACTGGCTTTGCACTTACGGCCAGATTGAGTTCCGCGGCCTGTAATATTCCCTTAGTCGTCACACATTTAGGATCGTGGACACCTATAACATTAGAAAAGTATGGTGTTATTGTTAGTGAAGTATTCAGAAATCTCTATACTCAATTTATCCCTGGTAATTGGCTCAATGCATTTGGGTCCTGGTTATTTCCACGGATTAAATCCTATACCAAAATATTCAACCAAGTTGCAAAGGAAATCGGTTTACCTCCATTCAAAAGTCTATTTGATCTTCTTCTAGGCGATCACACTTTGATCACCGATGTTCCTGAAATTCTAGGGATAAGTGAGGAGGAAGTGTTGGCATGGCGACCTGATAACAAAAATCAATATAGGTCCAATATCCAATTAGCCTATTCCGGTCCTATTTTTGGTCGTTTATTTGGTGAAACACCTGATGATGTATTGAACTTTCTGAATACTGATAAGCCAAAAATTTATATTGCTATGAATTCAGGCCAGTTCCAGGATTTGAAAATCGTATATGATACTGTATCCAGATTGGATGTTATGGCTGTTATGGTATCTACAATACATGATAATACACTGTTTAGATCTCCTAACATCCTGACCGTTCCTTTTCTTCCATCCCATAAAATAATGCCATTATGTGATCTTGCCATCATAAATGGTGGCCAGGGTACTATTCAAACCGCTATAGCTTCCGGCACACCAATAATCGGATTTCCACTACAGCCGGAACAGAACTTCAACCTTCAGAGAGTTAGTGACCTGGGTGCGGGTTTATGTATGGGATTATTCGATTTGAGAAGAGGAAATCTCACATATGCAATTAAAAAAATATTAGAAGATTCCGTTTATCATCAAAATGCGGGAATATTGAAAGATCTGCAGATGAAAAGAGATGGCCCACATCTGACAGCACAATATATCCAAAAATTACTTATTGATTAGTTTCAGGGATTCGATAATATTAATGGATACTATCTCTAAGTGTATAAATTGCGGACCTTATATGGATAAATTCATTAATTGACAATTGTTGGATCTATATACTGACACTAATATTTGCCGTTTCGGTTTTTGTGACGTATTTTTATTAAGGCATTTTTCAAAGCATTCACTAAGATTCGAAATGCTTTTGTCGAAAAAAATCTATGTAAAAATATAGTTGAGCAATAACCGGAAGGGTTATTAAATTTTTTAAAAAAAAGTTTTAAGACTAAAATCATAAATGGGAAATGAATAACTCGCAAAAGAAACCAGTATCACGTCGAAAATTTATCAAGAACACAGGCAAAATCACCTTAACAACTGCACTAACACCAGGTATTATTCAACACGTTCATGCTGCAGAAAACAATACGATCAATGTGGCATTGGTTGGTTGCGGGGGAAGAGGTGCCGGTGCGGCCTCAAATGCATTATCAGTGAAAAATGGACCGATCAAGCTTGTTGCCATGGCTGATGTATTCGAAGACCGTATTAAACGCAGTTATGATGGTCTTAAAAAAATCCATCCTGAACAGATAGATGTACCTGAAGATCAAAAATTTATCGGTTTTGATGCTTATAAAGACGCAATGGATTGTCTCAGTCCGGGAGATGTTGTAATACTAGGGACACCCCCTGCGTTTCGTTGGGTTCACTTTAAATACGCAATTGAAAAAGGCATCAACGTCTTTATGGAAAAGCCTGTTACGGTTGATGGCCCCACCACCAAAAAGATGCTCAAACTGGCTGAAGAATCCGAGAAAAAGAACCTTAAAGTTGGAGTTGGTTTGATGTGCCGGCATTGCGAAGCCCGTTGGGAACTCTACAATCGTATTCAAAATAATCAAATAGGTGATATTATCACACTACGTGCTTACAGGCTACACGGTCCAATTGGCTATTTTTCTTCAGATCCTAAGCCAGATGATATCAGCGAGACACTTTACCAGACTCAGCGGTTTCACAGTTTCTTATGGGCCAGCGGCGGGAATTACAGTGATTTCTATATTCACCATATAGACGAATGTTGCTGGATGAAAGGATCCTGGCCAGTCAAGGCACAAGCTTTGGGAGGCAGACATTATCGTGGCAATTCCGTAGATCAGAATTTTGACACATATTCTGTCGAGTACACTTTTGCAGATGGCACGAAATTGTTTCTTTATGGCAGGTGTATTGAAGGATGCCATGATGAGTTTGCCAGTTATGCCCATGGAAGCAAGGGATCGGCTGTTATCTCTCAGGGTGGCCATTCACCTGCACATTGTCGTATTAATAAGGGACAGGATTTAACTAATAATGATGACGTAGTCTGGAGATTCTCCAAGCCTGAGCCTAACCCTTACCAACTTGAATGGGATCACCTGATTAAAGCTATCCGTGAAGACATACCGTATAATGAAGTCAAGCGTGGTGCTGAAGCCAGCTTTGTTACATCGATGGGAAGAATGGCTGCACATATAGGACGGGTTGTAACTTACGAGGAAATGCTAAACTGTGAACAAGAGTTTGCTCCTAACGTTGATAAATTATCAATGAATTCTCCTGCACCACTAAAGGCAGGTCCTGATGGCAAATATCCTGTTCCAAATCCGGGCATGTACGATTTTGAATACCCATTTACAGTATAACGTATTTCATAAAGGGGCATATTATTAAAAAATTGTTGAGCATCCGGCTTTGAATATTTGAAGTGAATACTCCAGTTGTATTTAAAACGCCTGACCTGCTATAAGGAATGCGAGCAATATATGTTTTTTAAAATTTTAATTGTTGAAATTAATAAAGGTAAACTGGATTAAATAACTGAAAAGAATTGACCCGAAGTTAAATTAAGGTATCAGCTGTTCAATCTAAGTTGATTTCAGGATTTCCTTTTGACCTTGGGATAAATACCAATAAAGAATAAATAATAGTCCAGAAGTCGTAAATAATCCGCTTAATAAATCTAATGTTAATTTACAATCTGCTATTTGAGTAGCAATTACTGCACCTATTATAATTAATCCACCAGCTCCCTCCCATTTAAATGCGATTAATACACCAATACAGAAAACAGGAAAGAAGAGTACTCCTACTAAATCAGAAAATGAATCAATAAAGAACCTTGGTTCACCGGTTAAATGCTCAATTAACTCTCCACCAACCATAATTAACACAAAAATAAAAAGTAAGGAAGCCCAAATTCTTGCTATCAAACGAATAATAGAAACCACTCTTTTTTTGATTTCCATAATACCAGATTTTAATATTATTTATTCACCCTCAACACCAATACAACATCATTAATATACATATAGTTCCATATGCACATTAATTCTCAATCTGCTTCCCTCCAACTTAAAGTGATCTGCTTATGGTTAAGATGGCGGCCTCTCTCCATTATTGTCCTGAAACAGGTATTTGCATCCTGCCAATAGGTGCATTTCCATAATCTACTGTTCAAAAAAGTATCTGACACCATCTTTCTCAGCCGTAAAATAAATCACCGACGGCCACATAGGCGGTTTGTTGGATTGTTTCCAGCCCTGGAATGCCCTTTTAAGTTCATTAACCACCCTGGGATTGATTGATGCGACATCTGGATTTTCATATTTATTCTGGTTGAGATTGTATAGGACCTCAGTTCCTGAATATTCATTCATAACAAGTTTAAATTCATTGTTGCGGACTACCTTGCTTATACCCCGTTGCCAAAACAGATATTCATGGGGAGGTATTTCATTTTCACCCATCAGGTGCGGAACCAGGTTGACACCGTCCAACTTACGCCCAGGCATCATTTCAATTCCGGCTGAGGCGATTGATGTAGGGAAAATATCCATTGAGCTAACCATATGCGGGAACCGACTGCCAGCTGCTTTTTTTCCTGGCAGGCGGATGATCATCGGGACTTTCACTCCCCCTTCAAACTCTGTATTCTTCCCGCCTTCGTACCTGCCGTTGTCTGTCGTATGTGTATATTCTGCACCACCATTGTCACTGATGAAAAAGATAATTGACTTATCAGCAAGGTTTTGATCATTCATATAATCAATCAGGCGACCGATATTATCATCCAGATTGCTGATCATGGCGCGGTAAACCCTTTTCACAGGATCTTCGATGTCAGAGAATTGGTCCACGTATTCTCTGGGTGCCTGAAGCGGCGTATGAGGAGCGCTGTAAGAGATCCACAGGAAGAAAGGATCTTCCTTATATTCGTTCATGTATGCAATCGATTCTTCAGTGATTCTGTCAGTCAGGTATCCATTCTCTTCAATCTCAATACCATTTCTATAAATGGCATGTGGGCCATTCCTTTGTCCTGACCAGATATAAGAATCCGTCCAGTCGGCATCAATCTTCTGGTCGATGATGCCATCAGTACTTTCAGGAGAATAGAGTGAGTGGCTGTTGAAGAAGCCATATTGCTCATCAAAACCAAAAGCTGCAGGTTGTTTTTCCCTGCTCCATCCCAGGTGCCATTTTCCCATGATGCCGGTATTGTAGCCATGTTTTTTAAGGATCTCTGCCAGAGTAATTTCTGACAAAGGCAATCCTTGATTATGGATGTCATCTGCATCAGGCACGGAACTCGTCCATTTTGCCACCCAGGGCTCGCTATTAACTGCATATCTGAATCCAAGATATTCCAACTGGTTTTTCAGGTATCGCTCATGCATCGTGAACTCGAACCCGAACCTGTGCTGGTAACGGCCAGTTATCATAGCTGCACGGGATGGGGCGCATACGGGTGAGGTGACATAAGCATTTTCGAAGATGATGCCTTGAGAACCTAACAGTTCAATATTGGGTGTGGAAATATCTCCTTCACCGTAAAGTGAACAATCTGCCATGCCAAGATCATCAACAGTAATAAGGATGATGTTGGGGCGCACTGTATCCGGATTGCGACTCGTAGTTTGTAGAAAATCGATTTTATCGCTAATGGCGGTAGGATCTGTTTCCATCTTAAAACCAGATGATGCCATTGGATACATAAGCACAAGTATTAATGGAAGAATAACGAATAGAAGCAGTAAAAAAAGTGATTTTCGTGATCTTTTAATCATAGATAATGTTTTGTATGGGGGCAAATATAAGCGAAAGGGAGAAATAGGAAATGTAAAATTTGAAATATAAACTCCGAAATGTGAATATTAAAATAAATTTTCTGCATGGTTTTATGGACTTAGCTAAAAATCCAGTTGGCCGTTCATCCATTGCAACTTACTGTTTAACTGCCTTTGAGTTTGGTAAACTTGATTGCGTTGATAGGCAATTACCATTCTTCAAGTTTTATCTAATCCGCTCTCATTCCCTTCTTTTGGGGCCATTATGCAACTGTTCACTAATGAACACAATTATGTTTAGTTTAGATGAAAGAATAAATATGATAAAGAATCTCAAGAAAAGTGTTCGACAATATTACAAAATTAATTTTTTGTGTATGGATCTGATACATGATTTGCCGGGAGACATTTGTAAGCTACTGATTTTCAATGTCTTGTAAAGTTTGGCATGGCTTATGGACTAATTATACCAGAAGTAATTAAATTTTTAAAAACTTAAAGCCATGAAAAACATAATCAAAAACATCGTAGCTGCACTAATATTAAGTGGGTTGTTTTTTGTTCCGGTTTTATCTTCTGCTCAAACTTCAAGTGATATAGTTAATGACAGCAATAAATTATTACGCCCTTCATTATATAATGATAAATCACAAGCTGAAACTGAAGCAATAGAAGAAATTCTTATTTTGGAAGCTAAGTCAAATCTCAAACCATTATACCTAAATGATCCTCAAAAATTCAATAGCAGAATGTTCTCATCAAAGTCAAATGTAATGAACAAGGATAAATCTCAAGCTGAAGTTGAGGCAGAAGAGGAATTACTGTATATCCAGGCTATATCGGTTTTCCGAAAGTTATACGCAATTGATCCTATTCAAGCTAGTAGCAAGCAGCCCTCTTTAATATCAAATATATTGGTGGCAAATTATGGTGAAGAAATGGGTGTATTACAAAACTTAAGATAATTTCCTTTGATAAAAGGATTGAACAAGGTTTGTAAACCCAGACCAAGATAATTAAGAGCCCCGTATCTCTATGGGGCTTTTTAATTGGCAATTATTTGCCAACAAGAATGGGGGCGTTGTATATTTTTATTAGTACCTGAGATCGTTTTCTTCGTTCAACAGCTTAATTCCTTTAATAAAACTAATCTTGGATGAGAGACTATTTCTATAGTTCAGCACTTAACACATAAAGATTGCATCAGACGCTTTCTTTTTGGTCTATCAAAGTATTTAGGACTGGGATTGTTATTTAGGTAAGAGCCTGATAATTATGATACTAAAAGAGTCCATCCCGCTCCAATTGCATAGATTATACCAAACAAAATGAGCATAGGTTTGGTTTTCCTAAAAATAACAAGGGAGCTAAATAGAATTAGTACTCCAAATCGTCCAACTACGGTTGCCCAGAAAAAGGATGAAAGTTCATTCTGAGCAGCAATGATGTAATAAAAACCCAATACCAGAACTACAGCGCCCATAACCCTAATCCAGGGTTCGTTTGTCTTAGGGAATTTGAATAATGGTAATATAGTGTTTGGCATTAATATGAAACCAGTTCCTATCACCACAAGATAGATACCGAAAACCAGGATACTAAGGGCTGATGCACTCATATTTATTTCAATGATTTTTAAGGGTTGCTGACTATAAAATAAATTTTACTTTCCAAATAAATAAGTTAGTTAAGATACTTCATTTTACAAAATAGTAAAACCGAGAATGAACTTTGTGTTCTAAAGTCTATGATCAAAGGAATACTTTAAAAGCTTAGTCAATAGTATGGCTAAAAAAAATATGCCAGAGCCTTCTCTCATAGCAATTCAAGGTTGCACATTTTTTAAATATGCGCTTTGGGAGACACTTTGCTTTTCTCGGATTTTACTATAGATTGCAATTTGGCTTTTCAAATAAACCGTTATGGAACCCGTTTTCTATTTAATCATAATGAAATCTACACTTGACAATTCGAATATCATCATCTTTGACCTGATATATTAATCTATGTTCAATATCGATTCTTCTTGACCTGAATCCTTTGTACTTATATTTTAAAGGTTCCGGTTTCCCAATACCATGGAAAGGGTTTAGTGAAATGTCTTTGATCAATTCATTAATCTTTCTAAGAATCATCTTATCAATCTTTTGCCAAAACAAATAATCCTCTCAGGATTCCTCTATGAAAATATATTTCATTCGTCAATTAGATCTTTTTGGAAGGCGGCTCCATTTTGAAGTTTATCAATTTCATTATCAAGTCGTTTTTCGCTAGCTTTTGAAGACAATTCATGCTGTGTGGCTCTGAGTGAATTATACTCGTCCAACGAGATAATAACTACACCACTATCCTTGCCTCTGTTAATAATTAACGTCTCAAAATCTTTTGTTACATTATCAAGTTATTTCTTAATATCTTTTCTAAAATCTGAAATTGTAGCCGTTAACATATTGTATCTTATTATGTACGTAATATTGTACAATATATAGTTCCAAAATTATAATTTGTCAAGTTCTGTTATCGCTATGGATTATTAAAATGAGAGGTAACGATTAAGCTTAATAAGCTGGGATTTTGGGACCTATAAAACTTGAGCCCTTTAGTATTTCAATATTAGAGATTCGTTATTCTACGTTTTGATGATTGAAAAATAAAAGTATATAATCAGCTGAAATACAGCATATTAGCCATGAATAACTCGTCCGAATTCCAAAATTTCAAATGTTTCACCATGATAAACGAAAGGATAATACATTAAAAGTGCAAATTTGATTTATACTAATTAATCGCTTTACTCTTCTGTTCTTCAATTAATCCTTCAGCCAACTCAACAGCGATCGTTGGTGCATCATATTTTGCATACTCGGTTTGTAATTCTATTGCCTTCTGTTTGTATGAGTATTCTGACAAGATATTTTGTACTGCTTTTTTAATTTTACTAGGTTTTGGTCTATGTGTTCTCATATTAATCCCAGCTCCGGTATTCTCTACTCTAGCAGCTACTTCCATCTTATCTTCTGTTGCACCTGCTATAATAATTGGGATTCCATGGGCTAATGCATTCTGAGTGCCACCAAATCCACCATTTGTTATCATTATATCAACAAAAGGTAAAATATTTCCAAATGGGATGTATGGTTCTGTAAAGGTGTTTTCAGGAAGATTACTGATCTTGCCTTTTTCAACTGGTACAGCTAATAGGATTATTCTCTCATCTTTTAGCGCTTCAATCGAGGGACGAATTAGATCATCATAATTCATTGCAACAGTCCCCTGATTTACCAAGATAACAGGGAGATCTTTTTCAATTTCTGACCACCAACAAGGTTTTATATAATCAATTTGAGGAGATAGTAGAACAGGCCCAATAAAATGGAAATTACTTGGAAATTTTTCACGAGGATATTCAAAAGTGGGTATCGATGTATGTAAAGCAAGATTTGGTTTTTCAATTCCTTCAATTAACAAACTATTTGCATAGGATGGTAAACCAACTTTTTGCCTTATTTTATTTGCATGGTTTTGAATGTCTTTAAATATGAGTTTTTGAAAAATAATATTTAATATATTATTCCTGGCTTTTGAAAAGATTGATTTACCAGGTAATAATCCCAGTCCATATGGAGGAATATTTTTCCCGGGGAGACTCAATGGTAAAACGGAAATCCGGATACTGGGAGGTCCTCCTAACTCCGTCATCCAGACACCTGCAGGCAAAAAAGAGTCATAAATAACTATATCTGCTTGAAATTCACTCAATAGACTCTTCAGTTCATGTAATGCATCTGGAATCGGATCTAGAAGTATATGTTTAATATAATATTTCATCTGAGAAAGTCCTTTTTTCTTTTTCAGTTCTGGGAAAAAGTCATAAGAATCTATATTACCGGGATCCCACTTTTCTGGAATGGGAAGAAAGCTGGCTCCTGTATTTTCAACTCGATTTTTAAAAACTCTACCTGCTATACAGATTACTTGATGTTTTCGTTCAACGAGTTTTTCAATTATTGGAACAAACGGATTAAAATGTCCTTCAGCCGGTGTAATAAGAAAAATTATTTTACTCAAAACGTCAATTTTAATTTTGCGCTATATAAAAATGATTAATTTGGATATGATTTTCCGGAGCTTATAAGACTTAAGAATTTAATTTATAAACCCGTTTACTTTGGTAACAAAGGGTAGAGTTTTAAAGTTCAAAGGAAGGTATTTGTTCCTCTTAAATATTATGATTGAACTGTAGAGTCTTTCTAACTAGCTGATTTCAACCAAATTAATCACGAAAAAAAAGTCCGAAACACAAATATTCAAATGTTTTACCTTGAGAATATATAAATGTTTTATCAAGTTCAGTAAACTAATATTTGAAATTATTAGATTTAATCCACTTATTCCTGTTTACCATTTTGCTATATCCCGTATTTATACCTAACAACCAGAATTTTTAACCGGTTAGAGGTTCAATTTTGTTTAAACAGCTTTGTATGAGGAATTTATTTTTCGTGGCTTTCCTTGCCATAACGACCATCTCTTTTGCTCAGAATACTGAAATATTATGGGAAATGAAACATCTTGGATGGAAGGTGAACAGCCGTTTCCACGATTCTGCACCTATCATTTCACCAGATGGAAAAACACTTTACTTCTTTGTAGCAGATCACCCTAAAAACAGATATGGCGTTGATAACAGCCAGGACATATGGTATTGTGAAAAAGATGAATATGGGGAATGGGGCGAGGCAATACATATGGAATCTCCGCTAAATACACAACGGTACAATCAGGTAATGAGCGTATTAACAGATGGTAATACACTCCTTATCCGAGGATCAAATGGTAACTCGGAAGGCTATAGTCTGACTACCCGGTCGAACGGGAAATGGTCCAATCCAAGGCCGCTTAGAATTCCAGATTATGATAAAATGAATAACGGGCGTTTTTCAGGAGCTTTTATGACATCTGATGGTATGGTTATGGTACTCTACTTCAGCGAGACAAAAGACGCCAAAAGAAGTGACCTGTATGTGAGTTTCAACCAGGGATCTAATTCCTGGACCAAACCGGAGAAGATAGGCGATCCGATCAGTACACATCTGGATGAATTTGGACCATTCATCACTGCAGACAATAAAACTATGTTTTTTGCCAGTAACAGGGGCGGTGGTTATGGGAGCTCCGACATCTATAGAACAGAAAGACTCGATGATACGTGGCTTAACTGGTCTGAACCAGTAAACATTGGCCCCCCGGTAAATACCGATGAATTTGATGCTTACTTCTCCATGGATGCTTCCGGAAATGATGTATTTACCACTAGAGCTTTAATGACAGCTGATGGAGGCAGTCTGGATATTATTGGCCTTATACCTATCCCTGAAATAACAATTTCAGGATATGTCAGGAACTTAAAGAATAACAGACCACTCGAAGTTGAACTTCAATATTTAGCAGTAAAAGAAGATACAGGATGGATCCATACAAACAAAGATGGATTTTATGAAATTGTATTGAACAAAAGATCACTTTACGAATTTTCTTCAATTAAAGAGGGATTTGACCTTATGGTTGATACTGTTAACCTTTCCGGAACCAAAGGTGATTTGAATATTAACAAAGATTTTTATCTGAATCCTCTAATGATGGAATTATCCGGATTTGTCTATAATAAAAAAGATAATCTTCCAATGTCTGTTGAATTAGAGATTGAAAAAGAAAACATGCAAACCCGGAATGTATGGAGTGATGAAAATGGATTCTATCATACCCAAATACCTTCCTTAGGGAAATATCAGTTCATGGGCGGCAAAGAAGGCTTCATGAATCTATCAGACAGCCTGGAGGTGATAGAATATGATCCATACAATGGCATAACCAAAGATCTGTATTTGACACCTATTGAAGTGGGTGTGACAGTAAGGTTGAATAATATTTTCTTCGATTTTGATAAAACAACACTCCGACCGGAGTCTATTCCCCAGTTAGACCGGGTAGTGAATTTTATGTTAGATAATCCAACGGTGAAAGTTGAAATTGGGGGGCATACTGACAGTAAAGGATCTGATGAATATAATATCAATCTTTCACAGGGACGGGCTGATGCAGTAGTAAACTACGTGATTAACCAGGGTGTTGACTTTAGTCGTATAATTGCCAAAGGATATGGAGAAAATCTACCGGTAGATACCAACTCAACCGATGAAGGCCGGCAATCCAATCGCAGGGTAGAATTCAAAATTTTAGAGATTGATACCTCTGAAGCTAAGGTTTATTAAATAATTTAAAGGTCAGGAAAGTAAATACATTCATAACAATAAAACTAAGGAGCTACAATTATATGGCAGATTCAACAAAAGGCTTTCACTTTAGGAAGGCCTTTTTTGTTTCTGTTTGTCTCGCCCTAAAATAAATCGATTTTATGTCAACTTATTTCAAGACGGATTAGTTATTGTAATCTGATCTAATCAAGTGGTTAGTGTTTGTTCAGAGCAATTTATTGATCTGATTATAATAAAACTTGATCTCATATTTAAACACAATCCTTCCCTCTGAAAGGAAATCCTAAAATTCAATCCTAAAAAAGAAATATATCGTTAAAGGTTAGCAAACTTTACCTACGGCGTGCACCTCCACCGCCTCGGGATCCGCCACTTCTGTCCACCACCGTAACTACTGCTGGCACGTGAACGGCTGTTATTATAATTATTATATTGTTGTGTGCCCTGTTGTCTGGACTGGTATTGCCTATTCACACTTTGCTGGCTACCTGAGCGATTCCCGGCTCCTGAAGATCCACCACCACTCCATTGACCATTATTTCTTTGCTGGACATTTCCGTTATTGTCTCTTCTATATACATTACCATCCCGGCCCGCATATACATTGTTCTCCCTGGTTGAAGGCTGTGTCCTTGTTGGCGCTGTTCCCTGGTTGAGGGTTGTGTTCTGGTTGAAGGTTGTGTCCTTGCACCTGTTCTATCTATTGCATTTGCACGATTATTAGCTAACATTACCTTGATTCGCACCCCCTGCCCGATTCCTCGCCATATTTGCCTGATTCGCCCGGTTAGCAGTCGTTCCAGTCGAACGTACGCCATTTGCCCTGTTTCTATAGACATTTCCTGAAGATTGTCCTGCCCTGTAACCGGCACGATACCCTGCTCTCATCCCCTGATGGTATCCATGCCTGTATCCATGGTGATATCCCCGATGGTATCCATGCCTGTATCCATATCTATATCCCCTTGGTCCCCACCAACCCGGATGTCCCCGGTGAAATCCAACACTGAACCATCCCCAACTCATGCCATAGGAGTATCCCCACCCGGTCCATGGATTATAATGAACTCTGAAGCCCCAGGTTACAGGTCGAGGATAGTAAACTGTTCTATACCATGGGTGGTACCACCAACCGGTTCCATACACAACTACCCCACCATAAACATATGAACATGTATACCCCGGAGTATATCCTACATATACCACTTCAGGAGTTGATTCATATATATAAACATATTTCACATTATAAACTGGCGATTCCGGGGGAATGTCGTCAACTTCCGCCGGTCGATTGACACTAACCACATAGGGACCAGTAGCCTGGTCTGATTCAAACCAGATCCCATCATCCACACAATAATATTTGTTTTTAATCAAAAGAACAGTTTTGTCACAATTCTCAGCATAGGATACATCAGAACCATCGATCTTTTTGAATTCAGGATTTCCATCAAATGATACTTCCACGGTGGTGGTTCGATCGACTGTCGCAGTTTGCGGTATTGTTTGTTCTAAAACTGCAGCATTTGCTTCCTCTGTTCCTGGAACACTGGTCCTTACATTTCCCATATCACTTTCGGCTGGTATTTTGCTGAAATCATCCGGGAGATTGTCGGGTTCAATAAATTTCCAGTCTCCATCCTGTAATGTTTTTGAAGCGTACCACCGTCCTGATAAAAGAACATAATGATGCTGGGAATTAATATTCATCACGATATCACTTTCCGTATTATCAACGTATAATAATGAAGTGCCTTGAATGGTTTTATAATCAGGAACGCCATCTACAAGTATCAATTCTGACGGCCTTGTGGCCACAATTAAGCCTGGCACCTCGGTTATACTAGCTATTAAAGAATCTGACATCACCGAATCCATCTCTATCACCTGATCGGCCATCTTTTCAATATTGGCTGGGACAATTTCTGTACTTTCCCAATCTCCTGTGATTTGTTTGGAGGTATACCAGTAATCTCCCCCCTTTATATAATGTTGATCTTTCTTGGTATCCTTTACAATGAAATAGGGTGTATTGATCACATACTGTATGTTAGCATCATCTGTACCTTTAAGTATTGGATCACCATCTATCATAATCAGAACAGTGGGAGCATCTCGATAATAAATCTCTGGCGGATCGTTTTTAAATTGTGCTGAAAGGTCATTTTTCTTTTCAATCAATTCCATGCTTGCTAAAATTCGATCAAGTGACATAAGCTCGGTGGAACCCTCAATAGCAAGTTCCAATTCTCTTACAAACTTAGCTTCCTTTTCCTCCTCAACATCGGGAAAACTTGTTTGGACAATATCCATCTTTTCAAGTTCTACCAACCTTTCATCAAGGTCAGTATTTACCGTAGCCTTGAACCAGACGGCACCGAAGATCACGCCATCACTTTTTGTATGCATAGAGATGGCCATTCTGCCTTCGATAATATTATTCTCAAAGGATTCAAGCTGTGGCTGATATACCGTTACCGTATCTTCCCCTTTGATGATATCCCTTGGCCAGGTTAGGGCGGGAATACCCTCATCCTGGCTAAATATGAATGGTGAATATAGGGTTAAAAGAATGACTAAAGCAATTTTTCTCATAATGATACAATTTGGGGATTAAAGATAACACTATTTTAATGTTCAATGATTACCGAGAGAAATAATAGTATGTGAATGCAATAAGAATGTCAGAATCAACCTGAATCCTGGAATTAAGCATACATATATATATCATAATTCCGCGACACCTTACTGATATATCCGAAATTCTAAAAGTCCAATAGTCTAATTCGTAAGAAAAATAAATTGTGTCAGGATGGTGTGAAATTTTAAATCTTTAAAGAAGTAACTTCAATTCAATTATCCATTACATCAAAAATCACTTGGTTTAAATATCCAGGAATAAATTCCCGCCATTTTTAATTGTGTAATTGGAAAGGAAATCGTTACTTACGGTAGAAGAACAATTTCTTATAATATATTCATGATTGAATAAAAATTCATTGCATAAAATCCAATTCCTATGCTGGAAGAAAGTCATTATTATTTCAATAAGGCAGCTGATATCCTTGAACTGAATCAGAAGGTTAGAGATATTTTAATCACTCCAAAAAGAGTTGTAAAAGTCGAAATTGTATCTGAAAGTAAGGACGGGAATTTCCTTCATCATTTAGGTTACAGGGTACAGCACGATAACTCAAGAGGCCCCATGAAAGGTGGATTGCGGTATCATCCAAGCGTAGATGAAGAGGAAGCGACTGCCCTTGCCAACCTAATGACCTGGAAAACTGCTATTGTTAATATTCCGTATGGTGGAGCCAAAGGTGGTATTAATTGTGATACTACAGCGCTTACTGAAAAGGAAATTCATGATATCACCAGAGGATTTGTAAGTGAAATCAAAGAAATAATCGGGCCTAATATAGATATTCCTGCCCCTGACATGAACACCAATTCAAAAATAATGGGATGGATCATGGATGAATATTCAAAATACTATGGATTTTCGCCAGCTGTAGTAACGGGAAAACCATTACATCTATTTGGATCAGAAGGCAGAGAAGAAGCTACAGGTCGTGGTGTAATGATTGCACTGGAAATGGCCCTCAAAGATAAAAATATGAGTTTTAATGGTCTTAGAGTGGCCATTCAGGGTTTCGGTAATGTAGGGAGTTATGCGGCTAAATTAATATCAGAACAAGGTGCCAATATTGTGGCTATAGGCGATCACATGGGGGGTGTTGAAAATAAAGAAGGACTAGACATTATGGAACTTATGAAGTGGGCTAATGAAAAAAGGACTGTCAAAGGATTTCCCGGCGGTAATCCTTTTGAAAGTGATTTGGTCCTGACCTGGAATTGTGATGTTCTAATACCTGCAGCTCTTGGGGATGTGATAACTGCAGAAAATGCTCAGGATATTCGGGCAAAAATTATTGTGGAAGCAGCCAATGGCCCCACATCTCCTGAAGCAAATGAAATCCTGTACAAAAAAGATATATTTATAATCCCTGATGTTTTGGCAAATGCCGGAGGAGTTACTGTAAGTTATTTCGAATGGGCTCAGAATATTCAACAGTTTCACTGGGAGCTCGAAAAAATAAATGAGGAATTACGAAAGACCATTACAAAATCTTATAATAAAGTTAAAGAGGTTGCCAAATCCAGAAACACAGATATGAGAACAGCCTCATTTATACTGGGTATAGGGAGAGTGGCAAAAGCAACCATATCAAGAACGCACCTGGTCAATCCCAAATTTGACAACTTTTAAATCCTATAAATCGCTAATTTCTAAAATTAAGAATTTATGGTGCTGTGAATTTTTCCACTTTATTCGAAATTGGTTCTAGGCTCATCAAATATTCATATATGGCACCAATTTCTTCTTCCTTCATATTTGCATAATATGTCCAGGGCATCTCGGTATTCAACTGTCCGGATTTGATTTTATGAGGAACAAATAATGTGTCCTGAAACGATTTAAACTTGGCAACAAATGCTTCTTTTGTCCAGTTTCCTATGCCCGTTTTCTTGTCAGGCGTGATATTTGCCGCCCGGATAACACCTCCAGTTTCAAGTTGAAATTCCAATCCTCCAGCGTAGTCCATCCCTTCAACGAATCGTCCACCTTCCATTGGTGTATGGCAATCAAAGCATACTGCCTGGGTAATAATATATTCGCCACGTTTTACCGGATCTGTGCTGGAAGCGATATGGTGAGTGCCCTCTTTTGGCATTAAATTCACGATCAAACTCAATGGAAATTCCATTTTCCTGGGTGGATGTTCACTTCTTTCCGGTTCCAGGGTTCTCAGATAGGCAATCACATCATAGATATCCTCTTTTGGCAATTTACCATACATAAGGTAGGGCATGATCGGGAAAAGGGCCGATCCATCTCTACTTACGCCTGCTGTGATCGCCCTGAATAATTCACCGTCTGACCATTCCTGCAGGCGATAGGGAGTAATGTTTACAGCATACATTTCCCCCGGGAATCCCTGTGCTTCTGACCAGAGTGATCCTCCTAATCCCCTTGTTTCTTCAAAAACAGGCATCGTGTATAAAGATTTATCCCTTTCAGCGTGGCAATCCATACATCCCATCACATTATTTGCAAGATATTTCCCTCTTTCGACGCGCTCTGGAGTGATTTCAACTTTAAGGGATTCTTCGACAGGCACATTTGGGAGCATCAGGGATACATATCCGACAACACCTCCGATAATTAAAACAATAGCGATCAAAAGAAATAAAATGATCCTTAGTACTTTCTTCATGGCTGTTTGGTTTTAGTAGCTGTTTGGTTTTAAACAACATTCATTAAACATACTATAACCTCCCAATATAAAAAAAAATAATTAAAACCATAAAAATAAAATTTCAATTTTTGGCCATAGAGAATTTCTTCAATAATTTTAATACCATTTCTTGCTACCGTTATTTTGGACAAATTGTTAATCTTTTATTCCAAATCACACAATTCTGATGAATCCTATATACAAGAAATGAGGTTTTATGTCAGAGCTTTGAAAATCTCAATGGATTGGTTGTTTTGACCGAAATAGATCTATATAATTCAATATTCATGGAATATATTCTATGTATCCCACATCTTCAGAATTATTTAATGATCCTAAACGAAATGTTTTTCTCTTATATCCTGGAAGATGGATTAGCAGATTCTGGGAAGTTGCTCTCCTGCCAACATACCAACCACCCGACGTCCACCGATTCTACTTTTAATAAAAACTTTTCCTGGATTCTCAGGTTGAATCTCCCCAATTATTGCAGCTTCTTTCCCAAATCGATGATCATGTATAATTGACAAAGCTGAGGCGGCGATCTTTTTGTTCACCACGGTTAAAAATATACCTTCATTGGCAACATATAATGGATCCAATCCAAGCATCTCGCAGGCTGCCTTTACTTGTCTGCTTACCGGAAATTGATTTTCGTCCAGTTCAATCCCAACTTTACTGAATTTTGCTATCTCATTTAATACAGTTGCTACTCCTCCCCTTGTCGGATCACGAAGTAGTTTTATATCCTTTCCGAATTCTTCAAGTAAAGAATAAGTTATTTCATGTAAGGGCCTGGTATCACTTATAATGTCGGAATCAAAGGTCAAACCTTCCCTTACAGACATTATTGCCATCCCATGGGCTGCTAGTGGACCACTAACGATCACAACATCTTCCGGCTCTATCCTATCCATAGCAAAATCAACAGAAGGATGTGTTATACCTAATCCAGTTGTATTTATAAAGATCTTATCCCCTTTCCCTCTCTCTACTACTTTTGTATCACCGGTAACGATTTGGACACCTGCTCTTTCAGCTGATATTTTCACGCCTGCCAAAACCTCCCAGAGGTCATCCATACGCATTCCTTCTTCAATGATCAATCCAAGCGAAATATATCTCGGTATTGCACCACACATGGCGAGGTCATTTACAGTACCATTTACTGCCAATTCTCCGATGTTTCCTCCAGGAAAAAAAATCGGATTGACTACAAAGCTATCGGTTGTAAAAGCTATTTTACCCTGTATGTCAAGAAAAGCTCCATCATGACGTTGTTGCAAGTAATCGTTTTGGAAAAGATTGAACACGCCCTTGTCCAGGAGGTCATTCGTCAATTTACCTCCACTCCCATGTCCGAGGGTTACAATTTCAAAATCAAGCTCCGGCATCGGGCATTGAAGGGTAAATTTTCGTTCTCTCATAAACAAATTTTTTATGCAGGTTCATATCCAAAATGGTAATAGGCTGCACAAGCTCCCTCAGAAGATACCATGGGTGCTCCCTGAGGGCTTGTAGGCGTACATTTTTCCCCAAATAAAGGGCATTCATGTGGTTTTTTAAGGCCTTTTAGTATCTGGCCCGCCAAACATTGGGGATTTTCCTTGCCATCTGAAGCTATAATATCAAACTTCCTGATAGCATCATAATTGGAGTATTTCTCCTTTACATGATATCCACTGGATGGGATCATCCCTATTCCACGCCATTCCCGATCACCTATTTCAAAAACTTCAAAAATTATGGATTGCGCTTCTTTATTTCCTTCCCTTTTAACTACACGTTTATACTGGTTGTCTAAGCCTGATTCACCGTTTTCCAGTTGACTTATACATGATTTTATCCCGTGCAGTAAATCCACAGGTTCAAAACCGGTAATAATGATTGGTACGTCAAATTTCTGAGTTATGGGCTCGTATTCCTCACTCCCCATAATCGTACATACATGACCGGCGGCCAGAAATCCATCTATTCGGGTTTCTTCATCACTTAAAATTGCTTCCATTGCAGGAGGAACAAGCACATGGGATGTCAGAATGGAATAATTCCTGAGTCCGGATCGTTCTGCCTGGATCACTGACAATGCGTTAGCTGGTGCTGTAGTTTCAAATCCTACAGCAAAGAAAACCACTTCTCTTTCAGGATTATCCCTGGCAATTTTCAAAGCATCCAGGGGAGAATAAACGATCCGGATATCCGCGCCTAGGGCTTTTGATTTCATTAGGCTCATTTCACTTCCCGGAACACGTACCATGTCACCAAAAGAACACATGATCACTTCTTTTTCCAAAGCAAGCTCCACGGCCTTATCTATCATTCCTATGGGTGTTACACAAACAGGGCATCCTGGGCCATGGACCATTGTAATCTCATCAGGTAACAAATTCAAAATCCCATTTTTTACCAGGCTGTGGGTCTGTCCGCCGCATATCTCCATAATACTCCATTCTCTAGTCACCATTGAATGGATATCATCCAACAACTTTTTAACTTGTTTCTCGTTTCTGAATTCTTCGAGATACTTCATCTTTTATTCCTCTTTGCCAAGGCCCTCCTGGTCCAGTTCTGGTCCCAGTTCTTCATTCAGTTCATTCAATTCCCTCAGATATTCCATGGTTTTCATGGCTTCTTCCTCATCCAGAGTTTGAATCGCCACACCTACATGGACCAATACATAGTCGTTCACTTTCACTTCAGGAACCATGGCTAAGTTCACTTCACGGTTAATTCCGTCAAAAGAGACCAATCCAATCCTGAAGATCTCGTCCGGACCTTCTTCAATAGATATTACTTTTCCTGGTATAGCTAAACACATATAATTATTTATTTAAAAATTCAGCTTAACATTTGAAAGGCAATTAGTTGCCCAAAAGGAATACATTCATCATTTGGAGATAATTCTCTATGGAAATAAACAGAATAATTATTACGTAATGAATCATGTATAAGATCCACGAGCAGACTATTCTGAAATACACCTCCTGAAAATACAGCCTTTTGTATATCAAATTTAATGAGAAATTTCCGGACAACATCTGAAAGGCTAATATGAAATTTTAAAGCGATCTGCGCAGGATCAATTCCATTCAATTTATCAGTTAAAATTCCCGAGATCATATCGCTCGTTCGAACGATACCCTTTTCAGAAATATCAATATCATATTTTTCATCATAACCCGGATTACTTCCAAAATACTTAGTGGCCTGGGCCTCTAAAGTCATGGCTGCCTCACCCTCATAAGAATTAAAATCTTTTAAATCCAGGAGTGAAGACACACCATCAAATATCCTCCCAACACTGGAAGTGAATAATCCCTCTTTTTTTATCAGCAAATTATAATTACTGTACTCTTCCCGGCTGAATTTGTCTTTTATTAGCCGGTCATAGGCGCCCTATTCCATTTACAAGACATAAAGCTGAAATGCGTGGCTCCTTACTCATTTTATCTCCTAATATATGAGGGAAGTATTCCCATTGGCCTATTCGCTTATGTTCATTGCCAGCATATTTAAAAAACTCCCCTCCCCAAATCTGGCGATCCGAACCATATCCGGTCCCGTCCCAGATAACTGACAATACCTTCTCTTCATTTAACAGGTCATTTTCAGCCAAAACAGCGTAGCTATGAGCTTCATGGTGTTGAACTTTGAGATCCGAAACACCTGCTTTATCAGCTATTTCCTTTCCCAATAAAGATGAAGGGTAACCAGGATGCGTATCTCTCAATATTATTGACGGTTTGAATTTCAATAAACCAATAATATGATCAAGTGTAGCTTCATAGCTGACCTGGGATTCCAGGATACTTGTGTCTCCCAGAAACTGACTGATATAGTACCGGTTCTGATGAGTAAGGCCAAATGTGCTTTTCAGCATGGCACCCATAGCGAGAAGCTGTTTATCTGAATTCAATTTATGTAAAGTATTAAAACTGGGTGACATTCCCCTGGACCTTCTTAAAATAATCCGACACTGGGATCTGTCAGAATATTGAACTACGGAATCATCCTGCGGAACTACGATTTCCCTGTTATTGGTTAAAATGAAATCCGCAATTTCTGATAATACATTTAATGCTTCCTCATCCTTATAGATTATAGGCGAACCGCTTACATTCCCCGATGTGGCAATGATTGGTTTTTTTATCCGTTCCATCAATATGGCAAATAGCGGGGCATAAGGCATCATGATCCCCATTTTACCTAATCCGGGAGCGATAGCTTCAACTTTCAGGTCACTTGAATAATCTTTTTTTAAAGGGCATAGGATTATTGGGCTTTCCGGGCTTTCCCATTCGAAAATGATATTTTCATTAACTACAACATCACGTTTTGCTGTTTCAATGTCCGGATACATTAAAGCAAAAGGTTTTGCAGGACGGTTTTTTCTATCCCGTATGGATAGGATCGCTTCTTCGGATGTGGCATCAGCACATAGCAAATATCCGCCAATACCCTTAATTGCAACAATCTGGCCGGACAAAATCGCATCTGATACAGTATTGAGAATTAAATCTGGCTCAGTTGCCAGCTTTTCCTTTTTCCTATTGTACAAAGAAAGCTGAATTGAACAGTCAGGACAGGAATTTGTTTGAGAATAGAATCTACGGTTTTCGGGATCTTCGTATTCGTCAATGCAGGTTTTACAAGCCTGGAAGGGATGACATTGTCGTAAAACGTCTGTCATAAGGTAATTCACGAATAATCGAATATCTTGGGCCACAGTTGGTACAGGTAATAAATGGATATTGATGCCTTCGGTCAATCGGGTTATTTAGTTCCTGCTGGCACTTTTGACACATTGCAAAATCCGGAGTCAATTGCATGTCAGTTATCCCCTCTAGATTAGATTCAATTATAGAAAAATCCTTAAAGTCCCTTACTGGAATTTTTTCAACATGGACTTCATCTATTCTGGCCTGTTCAGGACACTTATCTTTTATATTTTTGCAAAAACCATCGATATCCTGGATGGCATCTGCTTCAATATGAACCCCATTAAGTGTATTAGATACCCATCCCTTAATCTGAAGTCTTTTAGCCAGCCTGTAAATAAATGGCCTGAATCCAACCCCCTGAACTCTACCTTTTATATGAATATGATAAGAACTCACCAGATTTTCCGGTATCACTGAGTTTGTGCATGTAGCCAGGTGATCCACTCATCCATTCCTTTGCCGGTAGTTGCAGAAACTTCAAAAAATTTAAGCTTAGGATTCACTCTCAAGGCATAGTCCTTTGCTTTTTCAAGGTCGAATTCCAGATAGGGCAATAGGTCAATCTTGTTTATAATGCAGATTTGTGAACTCATAAACATATCAGGGTATTTGAGTGGCTTATCCTCCCCTTCTGTTACACTCATGATCACTACCCTGTTCTTTTCACCAAGATCAAACATGGATGGGCAAACCAGGTTACCCACATTTTCTATCATCAGTATTGAATCATTATTTACTTCGATTTTCTGAATGGCATGAAGGACCATATGGGCATCGAGATGGCACCCTTTGCCTGTATTGATCTGTACGACTTTGGCTCCCGTTGCTGCTATCCTGTCTGCATCGTTGGTGGTTTGCTGGTCACCTTCAATCACTGCCACTTCAGGGCCATCTTTAAACAGTTGGATTGTTTTTTCCAGAAAGGTGGTTTTGCCGGAACCTGGAGAACTCACCAGGTTCAGAGCCAGGATATTTTTAGCTTCAAAGTATCCCCTGTTTCTTTCTGCAAGCAAATTGTTTTTATACAATATATCCTGCTCCAGGGTTAGTTGGCGATTGTCATGTGTATGGCTATGATCGTGATCATGATCATGCCCATGATGATCGTGCAGGTGGTCATGTCCTTGATGACTATGATCGTGATCATGTCCATGGTGATTATGCTGAGCATCAGCACCGTGTTCATGGTCATGTATATTGTCCGACTGGTTCTTATTTACTTTATTTTCTCCCGGGACTGTTATCTTCACATGGTCATCGGGTTGTCCGCATCCACAAGTTGAGCACATTTTTCTTTAAATTACAGTTAATGATTTTACTCGAAGTTCTTTTCCACTTTTTAGTTCTTTCATATAGGATTGGCATGAAGGACACTCATCATAAAAGTTATCTATTTGAAATTCATGTCCGCAATCCAGGCATTTTGCCCTGGCCTCTACATACTGGGTTTTCCGTTCGGCATTTTCCAGTACTGTTTTAAGAATTGCCTGGTCCCAGGCAAAATCAAGTGCATAAGGTTCGATCCCCGACAATTTGCCAATCTCAAGCTCGATTTCAATTACTTTACTGGCATTGTTCTTTTTAACCTCTTCTTCGGCTATATCAACAATACTCATCGCTATTGACAATTCATGCATATTCTAAAACAGAACCTTTACCCGCAAATATTGTCCTATTTCGGATATTAAAGAATGATATTCATCATAAACAAGATCCCCGGTTTCCCGGGGATTTTATTACTTTTATATTTTTGATTTTCTGTTTTCGAAGGAATCAACCTATTGTTTCGGCAACAACTGGTTCAGAATCCGCCGTGCGATCATTCAAATCAACGGAAACAATTTTATACACATGTCTTTCTTTATCATTCAGCTTATCGTCATAGATAAAAGGATCTTTGCTTACCTGAGGTTTGTGATCTACCCTCCCGATTTTTTCATTATCACGATATATTTCATAATATTTGAGAGGTTCATTACCTGCATAGGCAGTATCCCAGGACAACTTAATTACCCGATCGTCATTTTCTATCTTTTGGGTCAAAACAGTCTGCCTTGGCGCCCCCGGTTCAAGTCCTCCGCTAAGCTGGAAATAATTGGTCTCGCCATTTTTAATATACTTCGTGAGGTTCTCAATCTCCTGTCTATCAGAATAGCTCAATCCATCAGGATTGATCTGAGCAGAAGCTATATTTTGCTTGAGTTGACATCTCGCCGGATTGTCACTTATCTCTCCAATTCCTATAATTGCCGTATCTATCCCCGGCGTAGTTAAAGCATATTCCACCAGTGGTTTACTTGGAATCTCCTTACTACCTACCGAACGAACGACATGCTCAGGTATGCTTGACCAGGTGGCCTCTTTAGTATACATAGCCCCATCTGCAAAAACTTTCATTGCAATTACTCCCATATTTCTAGCCTTAGCAACAGGAATTACATTATACTGCATATTAAATCTGAGCCGATCGTTTGAATTTACGGCGACAAGCATCCCATCAAGAAGGTCAATTTTATCCCTATGAATCATTTCCATCATGACAGGTGATGAGTAATGACCACTGAATCCAACATGTTTGATCAATTTTTCTTCTTTTGGATTTAAACCTGTGAGATTTGTTCCATCCCTAAGGTCCCTAAGTGCGGCCAGAGTCCCTATCTTTTCAGCCTTTGGATCTGTATCATATAATCCTGTATACAATGCATCAACTTCCGCCATAGTATTAAGATTATGTGTGAGTACCATATCAAGATAAGCGCCTTTCGGATAATTACCTTCGCCATCGCCAAACATTTGAGACAATGATCTCTTAATATCTCCGATTGCACCTTCAGCCATACTGCCATTACTCCAATTCGAGACTCCTTCAATCTCAGGCATACCTTTACCCCATCGAATATGGGTTTTAGTGGTTAAAAAGATAGATTTTCTTAAGGATTCATTATAGCCTGTACCAGGGATTAAGTCCAATTCCCTAAACGCTTTCCCAAAATTTAGCTGGCTGGGCCCATACAGATTTGATGTATCATAATAATTTACTCCTAGATCAAAAGCTTTTAAAATTATTTTCACTGGATCTACATCATCGGGTGTCCATTGCAATGAAGCCTGACCTCCTAAAGCAAAGGAAGTTACGTCGAAGCCTAAACGCCCAAATTGTCTGACCATGGGTTTTTCCACATTAAGCGTACACCCTGAAATATAGGGGGCAAAAACAACGCCCAATGCAGCTGAAGATGTTTTTTTAAGGAAAGACCGTCTGGTCTCAAAATGCATAATGTCTTTTTTCATTGTCAAAAAATTAGGATTGATAATAGAGGTTTTAAATTAGTGAAAATTGCTGAGCAAAAAAACAAAATACAGGGATAGGAAATTTTCAATGTAATATATTTGCCATTTAATTTAAGAAATCGTAAATCGTCATTCGAAAAATTCTACAATTATGAGTAAGAGGTCTTCATTTCCAAAGGTTTTCTGGATAGCTAATGGTATAGAAGTTCTGGAACGATTTGCCTATTACGGCATATACATGGGTTTCGGGATCTACCTTCAACAACTTGGTTATTCAAAGGGTGATTTAGGAATAATTCAGAGTATATTCCTGGCATTATCATATCTTGTTCCTCTGTTTTCAGGAACTTTTGCAGACAAATATGGATTTAAGAAAGTTCTGATGATATCTTACCTGGCCTATCTGCCAGCTATTTTATTACTGATTGTCACCAAATCCTTTTCCGGAATAGCACTGACCATGCTAACCATTGGTTTTGCAGCAGGTATATTTAAACCCTTGATTTCCGCTACTGTCAGAGCAACCACGGATTCAACAAATAAAACCCTTGGATTTGGCATTTTCTATGCAATGGTTAATCTGGGTGCCTCATTTGGCCCTCTCGTTATGGGTAAATTAAGGGCTTTATCGTGGGATTATGTATTTTATACAGCAGCAGGAACCATTTTTATAATGTTTTTAATCACTTTATTTTTTTATAAAGAACCGGAAAGGGAGATTGAGGGAGTATCTCTTAAACAAAAATTCAAAGACATAGGCATAGCTTTATCAGATGCTAAATTCACCATTTTTATTATACTTCTTGGCGTATTTTTCTGGCTTCCATTCTGGGCATTCTTCAACATTCTGGCTGTTTATATTGATGATTATATGAATACAGCTGAATTGTATAATAGTGTAAAATCAGTATTAGGCGAAGGCGTTGCCGGCCTGATTTCCAGGCAGGAAGACGGTATCTGGAAAATAAATGCTGAGGCCATTTCACATACAGGTTACATTATCATCATATTTCAGTTGTTGATTTCCAGAATTTTTGAAAAACGGGCAGCGATACCTTCGTTTCTATTTGGTCTCTTTGTGGCTTCTTTGGGCTTTGTCGTTCTGGGTGTATCTGTAACAGGATCAAACAACTGGGTCTTCTTCGGTGTTTTCTTATTCGCTGTTGGTGAAATGATATCTTCGCCAAGGATACAGGAATATATTATGTGGATTGCCCCTAAAGAAAAGGCGGGGCTATATATGGGCACAAATTTTCTGGCTACTTTTATAGGCGCGATCTTAAGCGGGATATATACTGGATTGATGGGAAGTTATCAGGCTGCTGGCCACCCTGAATACATTATGTATACGCTTGCAGTTCATACCATTCTTGCAATCCTTGCCATCTACATATTCACTAAAACTCTGGGGGATTTCAAGGAACTGGAACATTGATCTAAACAGCAGTTTTTAAGAATAGTGAAAAGAAACATTTTAGAATCTATAATCCTTGTGAAAACAGCCATATAAGAGTGCCTGGAGGATGTTATTACAGAGAGGGAAGTACTTTTATGAGATAGAAGTTCCTTATCAGAACGGTCAATGTATATAGCAGGCCACTCTGCTTTATTCAGAAATTGAATCTGCTACTTTCTTAACAAATTCTCCAATTTTTGAAGGTTCAAGCCAGCGGGTTACAATAACCAGGTCATTTTCCTGATCAATAATTATGTAATTCCCGCCAAATCCGGCGGCATAATAAATTTTTTCTGAAACGTCCTGCCACTTCCTTTCACCTTTGTTTAACCACCACATATATCCATAGGATTCGTTTGCGATTGAAGGTGCCTGAACATCTTTGATCCACTGCTCAGAAATCAATTGTTCTCCTTCCCATTTACCCTTACTTAAAAATAAAAGTCCGAATCGCGCATGGTCTTCAGTATTAATAAAAATCCCACCACCGGAATGGCCACCACCACTTACTGACTGGACTTTTGTTCCATCAACATTTACCCATGAGTTTTCATATCCATACCATCTCCATGTCGTCGAGGCACCGATCGGATCCATAATTTTATCTTTTAAGATCTGCGGCAGTGGTTTGCGCCAAAGCTGTAATAAGGAATAAGACAGGACATTCACACGAACATCATTATATTTAAAAAAAGTACCTGGTTCTTTGAGATCCCTGGATTTCCATTCATCAACGCCACCTTCTTGCGGAGGTCGGTCTGCCCAGTCATACATACCAAATAAAGATCCGGACCAATCAGAGGATTGATTTAACAGGTGATCCCATGTGATCATTTTGTTATGGCTACCCTCAAAAGTACCATCCCATACATAATTTACCACTGGATCGTGAACATCCAGGATTAATCCCCTATCTATAGCAAGCCCAGCGATAGTGGAGAGATAACTTTTTGTAACACTAAAGGTCATATCCACCCTTTTAACATCTCCCCATTCAGCTATTTTATATCCATTCCTTAATATCATACCTGCTGGACCACCCCTTTCCTTAGTCGGTCCGACTATCTTGTGATATGGCTCCTGTGCAAAAGCTTCTAATATAGCAATACGCAGATCGCGGGATCCGGAATATTCATTTGCTTCAACGAAAGCTATTGCGTCTTTTAATTTTTCTTCATTTATCCCGAACTCTACTGGAGCTTTTGTTGTCCACTCTTCTCCTGGTTTTGGATAATAAAATTCCTGGGAATGCACCCGGAATGGTATCAATAAATGACTCAGGATTATAAGACATATGAATCTCCAATAGCTTTTTGATTTTAACATTAGGTAAGAGTTTTAAATTATAACCATTCCTTTATCGTAAATATATTAAAATTAAGGAATTACCTACGCCTCTTAGCGGATACTGATGTGTTTTCATCCAGGTTAATGATCTGATAATCATACTCCTGCCCTGCTTTATCTTCCTGAATCTTTATGCCACAGGGAGGATTCCAGGAACTTACAACATGTATTTCATTTGGTTCGACAATCCAGATTGTTCCATCCATCATAATTAATTTGCCTCCATCCTCTTGTTTTGCCATTAGATTGGTTGTATTCATAAGTTTATATGTTATAATATTTTTTCCAGGTATTTATAAAAACCAACACATTCTCCCAGACCTGGTCGGAAGGATCCCGAACATTATCTACCGGCGAAAGAATATATCCGTCAGGGCCTAATGTATCCAATGCTTCATATACTCCCCTTTCAATGCTTGATTTATCGCCAGTTTCTATGGTGATAAATCCGTTAACGCCACCCCACATGCAAATTTTCCCTTTCAGGTCCTTCTTCATTGCTTTTAGTTCTGTGCCTCTTCCCT
Organism: uncultured Cytophagales bacterium; assembly: GCA_963820995.1. GTDB lineage: Bacteria > Bacteroidota > Bacteroidia > Cytophagales > Cyclobacteriaceae > JAGTVG01. The sequence goes on from CAWGCL010000006.1 coordinate 350,236, forward strand.
GCACAGGATCAACACCTATCAATACATCTATGCCCAGATCAATTAAGATGTCATGCAAGGGAGCAGATCCACTTGTCAATATATATCCATATTTTGTGCCTGCCTGATGGGCTAAATTAACCTCTTGTTTTATAATTGGGGCAAAGAATTCCTGAAAAAGATCAGGTGACCAGAAATCCGTTCCTTCATACCAGGCCCGGCGAATATATAAATCGATCCCATAATCTAAATATATTTTCATCCTGTTTATATTCCATTCATGAATTATTTCTAAAATTGATCTTAATAATTCCGGATTTTCCAATGACATGAAAACAGCATTTTCAAGACCACAAAACCAGGCCAGGGCGTCTCCTCCAACTCCCCAGCCTCCAGTAAGCAAAAGTTCATTTTGTTGTGCTAGCTTTTTCCCATGGCTCCAGGCTTCATGGCATTGTTTAATTTCTTTCGATGTGGGTGGTTCAAGTAGATATTTAAAGGCCTCAATTTCAGATTCATTGTTGATCAGATATTTCCGGGATCTTGGGGCTAAATAATCATCCATAAAAGGTATATGAAACTTCCCCTGAGCTGCATTGCCATATGGCCAGTCATAAGTCTGATTAACTACAACCGAAAGATCCCCTGCTGGTGTTTCATATTTTTTATGAAGTATAGGATGCATGTTCCCGCCTGGTACCTCTGCCCATTCATGAGATGAAACTTTTTCATTAAAATGTACCGGGAATCCCGGCGCATCAGCATGTCCGATTTTTTTATTTTCCGGCGCAAAGGTTCTAAGATCAACCATGGTATCCGTTCCCAATTCAAGTTGCGCATTAACCATCTCCAGGGGATCATATTTATTGAACTTTAATTTTAATCGTCTTTTTAGGGCTGTAAAAATCATAAAAGTTAAAGGCACATGATCTGGCTCTTTGTTTTCTATGGCGGTCAATAATCGCTCTTTGCTTGAATATGAATTACTCATGGTAAAAAAAGTGTAGTGAACAAGGTGTTAATTGGTCTATCAGGCACATATTTGATGAACCAGATGAATTTAAAAAATATGGTTCTTTCTTAATTTAACACAATTCACTATCTAAATCAATTTAAAAGATCTTATTTTTCACCATGAACAAATCTGTCGAATTAAATATGCTAATTTTTTATTTTAATATTAATTTTCATATATTTCATAATTGAAAGTCAATTGCCAGACCAATAATTTTTAATTTTAAGATAAACAATATAGTATTGCTCATAGTATGAAGCCCGCATTAAATCTCTTTCCTAAATTATTTACCATAACAACCATCCTATTGATTATAAGCAGCGTTGTGTTAGCACATGACAATGGCAGAAAGGATAAAAAATCTGATAAAACACCAAATGAACAGGTTAATAAAAACACTAAAGAAGACATTGGTCAGCAAGTACAAATGAAATATACTGAAAGCAGTTCAACTGATTATATAGAAAGTGAAGAGGACAGGGCCAACTGGTATATTTCACAGAGTCTCCCAAAACCTGAAAAAGTGTCCAAAAAGGAAGAATTAGAACAGGAAAAGATCAATCGAAAAATAATTAAAAAAGAGAGAAAAGAATGTAAAAAGTTACAAAAATCTCTTAAAAAAGGTGATATTCAAATCAAATTCTAAATTTGATTGAATAATATTTCTATTCATTTGTTTCAGTAATAACTTCATAATTTCCCTTAACCTCTTCTTCATAAAAACCATTAATATCTGCTGAGCTAATTAAACCTGTCCATTTAGATTTCGGCACATCAATATATATATAATCCTTCTTCTCTACCTTAACTATGAGATAGCCTAATTTTCCATCGCAGGAAAAAAAACTGGCATTCATCACTCCATATGTCCTTGAAATTTTGAATTCTTGCTTGTACCTGAAGCTAGATTGCTTAATAATAGATATAGCATCATCTATAGAAAATGCCCTTATCTCCAGGCTGTCACAATTTGTAGATTGGGGTCCAACCCTATAATTGTGTTCTACCTGGGCAAATAGTGGTGCAAACGTACATATTGTGGTTAAAATTCCTGCTAACAGGAAGCCCCTCATAACTATACTTATATTTTTTGCCATATACTTTTAATTAACAGATCAGAACTCAAGGCCTATTCTCATATCCATATGTTCCGCAACGTGACCATGGGCTTTTAAGGAAAATCCAACACTAGCCATCTTACCTATACGATAATATATTCCATACCGTTGAAAAAAGGAATTGTTTGTGGATGGAAAAGGTCTGTACACATAATAAGCTAACTGCTGTGTAAATGTGATCCTACCGATTACGAAAGCATTTCCAAGATGAAGCGACAATACATACGGCGCATGGTCTTCTCCCTGTCTGTCGGAAATTTCCTGAAAAGACCCATCATATGAAAATTCCATACCAGCTAATATGCCATTGATATTCGACAGACCCTTTATTATCCCTCCTTCGATTCCGATCATTAGTTTGTCTTTTTCACCGTAAATACTATCCGCATCAACCGATCTGATCGACCAGAATACTCGCCCATAGCCTAAAAGAGTTTTTTTTCTTATTCCATTACTCTTCTTCTGAGGTTTGAGTTTTACCGGTCTTAGTATATAATCCAAACCTAAGGAAGCTGTTGGGAAATTCATCCCCTTATTTGGCATTTTTAATCCTGCATTGGAGATATGATTATAATTTAAAGAAAAATTCAACTGATACCTTTCTCTTATCAGATAATTGTAACTAAGATTTAGTAGTAGAATCCCACTTATATTTGAGCCAAAGAAAAGATTTTCCGGATTAGAATTTTCGTCATATACATTATCCAGATATGACAAGCCCATTCCAACCCGTATGGAAAATCTGGACCGGCTTTTAAAATTGAAATATGGTTCAAAGAAAAACGCCAGGTTGTATGAATGTCCAAGAACTTCAGGATTTCTGTAATCATAGAAATTAAAAGATACACCAAGCCTGCTGTAGCAATTGCAATTGGACCATGATCTGAAAGAAGTATTAAGTTTACTGAAGTCCACCTGAATCCCCCAGATATTGGATTCCGAAATTTCTTTTAATTCTTCAGCATGAGGAATGATAAATCCATAATGAAATTTTGAACCGACATATATAGGCACTCTAACATTTTCATTATCAGAAAGTTGCGCAGAGCTTGAATTGGCAAAGATCACCAAACCAATTAGGAGGGATAAGGAAATTTTTACTTTTCCTGACATTTGATCCATGTTTAGCGATATCATAACATAAAATTAAAATCTGATTGTTTATTTTTACGAAAAACCATAAATAAATGAGAACACTTTTGGTCATTCTTTTTGCATTAACAATCAGTTCTAAGTCCTCAGGTTGGGGACAAACCGGGCATCGTGTAATCGGTTTGATTGCTGAATATCATCTTTCTAAAAAAGCAGAAAAAAATATCCGGAAAATATTGCAAGGACAAAACCTGGCCATGGTCAGTAACTTTATGGACGAGATTAAATCTGAAAGTAAATATGATTATCTTTCTCCCTGGCATTATTGTACCATACCTGACGGTAAAACATACGAAGAGGCCGGTACACCTGATGAAGGTGATATAATTTATGCCCTTGAGTTATTTATAAATGAATTAGATTCAAAAGAATTCAGTATTGAAGATGAAGCTTTTGCATTAAAATGCCTGATTCATCTGGTTGCAGATATCCATCAGCCACTTCATGTTGGAAATGGAACAGATAGAGGTGGAAATGACACGGAGGTCGAATATTTCTGGAGAAATTCAAACCTGCATCGCGTCTGGGATACCGGGATCATTGATGCCCAGAACCTGAGTTATACCGAATATACCGATTGGATACATCATACTGATAAACAGTTGATCGAGACCTGGTCGCAATCAGGAATCATTGATTGGGCATATGAATCGATGTTGCTTCGGAATCAGGTATATGACCTCCCAGATGATCATAAGATAAGCTACGAGTATAATTATAATAATATAGACCTTGTTAATTTACGTTTACTGCAGGCAGGAATCAGGTTGGCCAGGATATTAAACGATATCTACGGATAATTATTACCAATGTTTATCATATAATACACTTTGGATATCTGGAAAAGCTTTTTAGATTGCATAATTAAATTGCATTGAATATGAATACATTTATCGCATTGGTTGGAATGTGCGGATCAGGCAAATCGGTAATCGCCGATGCGCTTGTCGAAAAAGGATATCAGTTCTTTCGATTTGGTCAGATTACCCTGGATATAATTATGGAACAGGGTATAGAAGTTAATGAAGAAAATGAACGGGCCATACGGGAAGGTTTGCGGAAAGAACATGGAATGGGAGCATATGCCATTAAAAACATGCCGAAAATTGATACGTTCCTGTCGAACGGAAATGTAGTTGGAGATGGTTTATATAGCTGGGCTGAATATAAGATTCTGAAGGATAAATATGGGGATCAACTGGTAATAATAGCGGTATATGCCCCTCCAAAACTGCGGTATGAGCGTTTATCAAATCGCCAACAATCAGATGATGATAAAGAAATTAGGAACAGGCGATTAAGTGCCGAACAGGCAAAAAGCCGTGATTTTTCAGAGATAGAGAACCTGGATAAAGGCGGACCGATCGCTATGGCAGATTACACACTGGTAAATACAGGAAATGTTCCAGAATTGATCAAGCAGCTGGAAAATGTATTAGCACAATTATAATTATTGATATGTCAGATAACAAAGAAGTCTATGTTCGTCCCACCTGGGATGAATATTTTATGGAAGTTGCCAGAACCATCGCGAAACGGGCTACCTGCGACCGTGGACGAAGTGGATGTGTCATTGCCCGGGATAAGCAATTGTTAGTAACCGGGTATGTAGGATCCCCTGTTGGACTTACCCATTGTGATGATGTTGGTCATCTTATGAAAAAAGTGATCCACGATGACGATTCAATATCACAGCATTGCATGCGAACTGTTCATGCTGAACAGAATGCGATTTGCCAGGCTGCTAAATTGGGGGTGGCACTTGATGGAGCTACTGTTTATTGTAAAATGACACCATGCCGGACCTGTGCAATGTTGATTATTAACTGTGGTATCAAAAGAGTGGTCTGCGAAAAGAAATATCACCGTGGAGCTGAATCGGAACAGATGTTTAAAGATGCCGGAGTTACACTTGAGTTTTTCGAGGAGGATTTTGTGAATTACGAAAACCAGTAACAACAATTTGAACCCAAACATTGGGATTGAAATTTGGTGGAATAATCATTGAGGTCTACGGGGAAATAATGGTTCTTTCTTTTGAATATATTTTAATTAAGTGCATCCGGATCCCTATTTACAATTATGCTCCATAACGTAAAACCTGGTCCCTTCAATATAAACCTTATCATCCTTTAATTCCAATCGAACGGTAACAGGATCCGCTTTTTTAAAATTCAGGATCAGTTCACCGTTTGGTCCAATTCCACGGCCCTCCCAGGTTCCTGACCTGTTGCCTTTATATTTTTTAGAAAGATCTCCCATACCTTTTTGCTGTATTTTACTTTTGAAAGTGCCATCAGCACATAGCCAGACCTGGTTATTCTTTTTCACATAGGGGTTCGATATATAGGTTGCGAGGTACTTGTTCTTCAGTTTTTCTGGCCAGTCAAAATTAGCGTACAGTGATCCAAGGGTAGGTTCACCTAGTGAGGAGTTGTCCATAAATTGGATCAAGCCTTTTTTTGATTCCTCATAAATATATTCCGGTGTGATCATGAGATACATAACACACCATCCATAATCAGCACATTTTGCTTCTGCATAACCCAATAGATTATTGGTACTGTTCTTTACAGCCAATTCAACAGCAAGAACCTCTCCTCTCATGAAAGGATCCCCTTTCCTGTCCAGTTCAATTCCATTTTGAACTTCAAACTTAATATCAAGGTCAAGCCGTGCTTTAATATCATCCATGGTATCATCAAAGCCAAATGCGTAAATAGTCCCTTCCGGATTTTCAACATTGGCCAACATAAGCATTTCAGTGTCTGTGGGCAGGTAGCCGGCCCATCCTTCAGGAATAACTGAAGTTAATCCAACCATTGGAGCATTTATCTCTTCACCCGCTTTATACAATTTGCCTGCTTGCAACCTCTCTTGTGAGAATGCAGGGGAAAGCAGAATAAGAGTTAAGACAAAAGACAATGCAGAATTAAATTGCAATTTATGATTCATATTTATAAGTATTCATTCAATTTGATAACGTTTATTTAAACATTTTGTTCTTTCAAAAACTCAAGATGGAGATAGAATATATGCTGCTCCGGGAACATGGTCAAGCGGTTGATAAATGTTCAGGATATGGGCGGTTTCTATTAAGGCAAGATGAGAATACCCCTGCGGAAAATTACCTAACAGCCGTTTTGTTTTAAAATCAATATCTTCACTGTATAGCCCAAGATGGTTGGAGTAACCGAGTAACTTATTAAACAGATCAATCGATTCTTCTTTCCTTCCAATCTTATATAAACTCTGGATCATCCAAAATGTGCAGATTGTAAATGATGAGCTGGGCAATCCAAAATCATCCTCATTTTTATACCGGTACATTAAACCGTCATTTAATAGTTCTTCTTTCGTTTTCAACACCGTACTAATATACTTTGGATCTTTGGCATCTATAAAACCATAAGATTCTATTAACAGGTTGGCTGCATCCATATTACTGCTACTATAAGATTGGGTAAATGCCTGTACTTCTTCATTCCAACCATTTTTCATTATATCTTCCTTTAAAATATCCCGGAGTTTTACCCAGGGCTTAATATACTTATCCTTTTTCAACAACTGAGCAATCTTTACCCCTCGGTCTGCTCCAGCCCAGACCAGCACCTTAGAAAATACGAAGTGTTGTTCTTCTCCCCTGATCTCCCATATGCCTTTATCAGCCTCATGCCAATGTTTTTCAATTGCATGCATAACTGCGCGAACAATGGTCCATAATTCTTCACTTCGGTCAGTAGAAATGGCATAATTCTCAAAATCCTGTAGAATGATATCCATCAATACGCCCACAATATCATGTTGCCTTTGGGAATAGGCTGCATTCCCGATTCTGACCGGTTTAGAATCTTTATAGCCCTTCAGATGGTCAAGAATATGTTCAGTTAACTCTTTCTCGCCCCTGATACCATACATGATTTGCATTTTATCGCCCTTTTTAGGCACGGCATTAACTATAAAGTTTAGAAAACCCTGAGCTTCTTTATCGTAACCAAGATATCGCAATATCCTGATTATCATGCCGGAGTCTCTTATCCATGAAAACCTGTAATCCCAGTTTCGTACTTCTCCGATTGTCTCTGGAAGAGAGGTAGTTACTGCTGCAATCACTGCGCCTGTTTTCTCATAGGTCATCAATCTTAATACAAGCGCACTCCTGACTATTTCTTCTCTCCAATTTCCAAATCCCAGTCCTTTTTCAACCCAATCCAGCCAATATACCTCCGTACGCTGAAGATCCAGATTTACAATATCCAGTGTCGGTATTCGAAGTTTTTCATTATAGCTCAAATAAAAGAATCCATCCTCGCTTAACTCGATATCGCGTTCCTCAACAATAGATTCGTAGGGAAAGGTGGAATATAAATATATAGATTCATATTGCCCTGACAGATTATAGCTTTTAATATATTCGTTCTCTATAACTGTTTTAGTTTCGCCAATAGCATAGTTAACTTTTGGTTGATATTTTATTCCAAATCTTGGCCTTCCTGATATTAAATGAACATACCGAATGAGATCAGGAGGATTGTATACTTTTCCATTGCCCTGAGTATATATTGGCATAAAGTCAATAAACTCAAATTTGTCATTCCCATGCTCAAACCTGGTCTTTAAGATATTCGTATATGGATGATATCTTTGCGATATCGAATATTCATTGTCTACAATTACACCGAACTCTCCACCTTTTTCATCATCAAGTAACTTGGCAAATTCAGAAGATGAATCTATGTCAGGTAAACAAAGCCATTCAATTGATCCTTTATCGGATATCAGTGCTGCACTTCGCGAGTTGCCAATAACACCGTAATTGTAGTTGTCCATTTTTTAAAAGTTAATTAACCACTAATACTATTTCTATACAATAGCAAAATTTAAAATAATATACCTTTCTGATAGTAACAACTTTAAAATCATGTGTTTTTAATAAAATGCTAAATTGTTGACCTATTATTTCAATTTCTACATAATAGCAGGTTTTTTATAGTGATTATAGATTAGCAGTTTTTGAGTATTAATCAGAGGTTTATTCAAAAAATTGTTAACTTCAGGCCGATTTTTTATTTTTTAAAGCAGAATACTCATGCAGGGATCATCTAACTCAAAATTTGTAATTGGTCTGACACTTGTGGCCACGCTGGGAGGATTGCTATTCGGTTATGATACCGCTGTAATTTCCGGAGCAGTCGGATCCTTACAATCCTTTTTTATTGATTCACTACAGCAAAGTGGCGACCAGGCAAATATTGTGATCTGGCAATACAGGCTGACCGTAATATTTGTCATTATCATAATTGAACTGGCTGTTACAGCTATTCTTATAAAAGTATTCGGAAGGAAAAAGGGTTCTGTATATTCCATTTTTATTTTTGCGATTACTGTAATTGTATTGTTTTACAATTTCAGAAATCCAGCAATTCTCGATGAAGAAACAGCTAATTCCATTAAAGGTTTTACTATATCCAGTGCACTGATTGGTTGTATACTCGGAGGTTCAATTGGTGGTTTTGTAAGCAGAAAATACGGAAGAAAAAATGGGCTTGTCTTAGCTGCCTTGCTATTTGCGATATCTGCTATTGGCTCATCCATACCTGAAAAAATGAATATTTTTGGTGTGGAGAATATCATTTCATTTATTATATATAGAATAATTGGTGGTGTTGGTGTGGGTCTTGCTTCTATGCTGTCACCTATGTATATCGCTGAGATTGCTCCTTCTTCAATCCGGGGTAAGCTAGTATCATGGAATCAGTTTGCAATAATTTTCGGAATGTTGATCGTATATTTTGTTAATTACAGCATTGCGCTAACAGGCGATGATCAGTGGCTTGTAGATACAGGCTGGCGATGGATGTTTGCATCAGAAACTATTCCTGCCATTTTATTCCTCTTTTTATTATTTTTTGTTCCTGAAACCCCGCGGTTTCTGGTGATGAAGAATAAAGAAGCCAGTGCTCTTGAATTACTCAATAAACTGGACTCAAAGAGCAAGGCAGATACCATTCTCGAAGACATTAAAGAAAGTCTTAAGATTAAGGACGCTCCCTGGTTATCATATGGTGGTTTACTGATCATAATCGGAATCTTCTTATCTGTTTTTCAACAGTTTGTAGGCATTAATGTGGTATTGTACTATGCACCGGAGATCTTTCGAAACATGGGGAGTGGAACCGATGCTTCTCTCTTACAAACCATTATCGTAGGTGCTGCAAACCTATCATTTACCATTCTGGCAATTTTCACAGTCGATAAGTTTGGCCGGAAACCTTTACAGATTATTGGGGCACTGGGAATGGCGGTGAGTATGATCGCACTTGGATTTTCATTTTACCTGAAAAGCGTAGGTATGGGTGCTTTGATCTTCATGATGATATATACAGCCTCTTTTGCTATGTCATGGGGGCCGGTAACATGGGTCTTGCTTTCTGAAATATTTCCAAATAGAATTAGGGGAGCCATGTCCATTGCAGTTGCAGCCCAGTGGGTCGCTAACCTTATCATTTCATGGACATTCCCAATTATGAATGATAGTTCCTGGCTAACAGAAAAATTCAATCACGGATTTGCTTACTGGATCTATGGTGTCATGAGTATACTTGCCGCAATATTTGTCTGGAAGCTGGTACCCGAGACAAAAGGGAAATCACTTGAGGAGATCGAAGGCATCTGGGAGAAAAAATAAAAAATCCCGCCTGCCTGCGGTTGGCAGGCCAAATGGCGGGATCGTACCTTCTCTCATACTCCCTCTCTACGTAAAGATTATTTGAGTCCTGTCTCCATCTGCCAATTCATAGAACTGACCTATGGTAATAATATCTTTCACGTGATCAGATAAATCCTTCATTTCTATTTTAAACATATCCGTTGCCAACTTACAGGCATATATCTCACCTCCTCCGGCTGTGATCATATCCATAAATTCATCAACCGGAGGTATGTCCAGTTTTTCCATCTGGCTTTTCATCATAGATGAAACGCCTGCTTCAACACCAGGCAACATGCCCAATATTGTAGGAAATGGTAACCCACCCGGCATTCTCATGGCAGGATTACCAATAGTCCCGGTATGCAGACTGTTCATCTGCTTCTTGGTGATGGCATCCAATCCAAAGAAAGTAAAGAACAATTTGGCTTCAATACCTTCCATTACTGCTCCATTCGCCATAACCAAAGCTGCGTATACATCCTCAATAGCACCTTTTGCGCAAATAATCAGTACTTTTTCTAAAGGTTTTTTCTCAACCTTTTTTGTGGTCGTTTCTTTTGTTTGAATATTAGTTTCCATAATACTAATTTTTAAATTTTAAAATTCTTATACACAACTTGCCGGCTTGGGTATGCCTGCTATTCTGCTTGATTTTTTAAGAGGCCCTCCAGGGAACAACTGATACAATCCTTTAATATCAGTAATCCCTGATTTTCCGACTTTTCTTATCGTTAACTGTTCTCCAGCAATATGCTTGTCACGAAGAAAATGCAGTACTTCAAAATGCTTATCAGTCAACTCAATCCCTTCTTCTTTCGCTATTTCTGCTGCTACGTCCTCATTCCATTGGGAAGGATCACTTAGATATCCTTCATCGTTTACATCTACCGATACTCCGGCTATAACTGTTTGTCCCATGATTATATTGTTTATAGTTTAATTTAAAATTATTTGTTTTCTTCTTGTGTTATATTTTTAAGGAAGGTCATAATAAAACCAAGTCCTTTTTTCCCTTCAGGGGTTCTGAGTTCGTTAAATGCCCTCCATAAGGAATATTCTTCAATGTTCTCCGTTTCAATCTTCTTAAACACACTGATTGCATTATTCAAGGCCCCCAGCATTTCAGGTTGTGTTAAATTCTTAACCGTTTCCAGAATAGTTACTACATTATCTGCAAGTAACTTGACATCTTCTGCACTGAAATGCTGAACGATGTTGTCAATAATACCTGATACTTCTCTAAAAAACTCAAAATAACCCCGTTTTTCAAATTCATGCATCTTGTGGATGGTATCCAGTCCCATTTGTGTTATTATAGGACCAACATCCTTTGAAAGGTCCACTGCACTTTCCGCCAATTGCAACATCTCATTCAAAGTTCCGGCATTTCTTAATAATCGGAAAAACAAAGATTTTAGTTCTTCGGTATCTAACTCAATACCTGCATGATCCAATTCATCAACTGAAGCTTTGAATAGATCATTCCCTATAAGGTTCAAATCAGTGGCCAGATCTTCAAGGGCCTGGCGTTTCTGCTTTTGAATTGCCAGTTCTTCAAGGATCAGGTCAAGCTTCTGGTTTACATCATTGATCTGAACTTGTACATCAGATCCATTTTTCTCTACAATATTCGCCATTACCGATACATTTAAAGTTTTTTACCAGCCATTGTCATTGCAGAATCTATAGGCATTTCCTTTCCTTTTAAAAGAATATGCCAGTAAATCCATCTGAATAAAAGTTTTCCATAATGGTTCATCCTGGATTCTTTCAATAATCCAAAAGGGCCGAGACCTGGAAATGGAAAAGACCCTGGCAGAGGTTCAGTGTCATAATTAAAGTCTATTAAAGTCCCTTTACCATAGCCTGTTTCAATATAACAATTGGCATGTCCGTCAAAGCTTCCTGTAAATGGCCTGTCCTCAATCGCTGCCAAGAGGTTTTCATGTAATATGTCTGCTTCAAAGTGAGCCACAGATCCTGCCTTGGAAGTGGGAAGATTTGTTGCATCACCTATGACGAAGATATTATCAAAACTTTCATGTTGCAGGGTATTTTTATTTGTGGGTACGTAATTCAGATCATCACCCATTCCACTCCTAGAGATCATCTTGTCACCCATATTAACCGGGATACTTACCAGGCAATCGAAAGGTACTTCCTGCTCGTCGTAGGATACGATCTTATTATTTTCATTATCCACCTTTTCCATATAGAAATCAGGGATTACTTCAATATTTTTATCTTCAAGAAGCCCTCCCAGCATTTGGGAAGCCCGGGGTTTTGTAAAAGCACCTGATAATGGAGTAACGTAACTGATTTTTACTTTATCCCTTAATCCCCTCTCCGCAAAGAATGCATCAGCAAAGAAGGTAAACTCAAGCGGAGCAACAGGACACTTGTAAGGCAAGTCTGCGATATTTATGACCAAATGCCCCCCTTGCCATGTCTTAAAGAAGTTTGCAAGCGCGGTAGCACCTTCTATCGTATAAAAATCAAATATTTTTTTATACCATAATGAACCTTTAAGCCCTGGAGTTTCCTCAGGTGCTGTCTTAGTTCCGGTTGCAATGATCAAATAATCATATTTCAATGCCACCCCATCTTTTAAAATTACCTGGTTTTTATCAGGATCTATCTGATCAATTTCCGAATAGATTACTTTTGTTCCAACTGGGAAAAAATCTCCCTTGGGTTTTATTACATCTTTTTCTTTGTACATCCCAAATGGGACAAAAAGAAATCCCGGTTGATAATAGTGCGTTTTGAATTGGTCGACGATGGTGATCTCCCAATCATCCCTTGGCAAATCCTTCCGCATTTTATTGGCCATTATAGTTCCAGCCGTTCCGCCACCTAGTATGAGTAATTTTTTCATTTTTCTTTATAATAATTAATCAAAAACTTTAAAAGATTTCCTTCATGAGGATTTCTTGTATTATTTAAACCATTATTATGCGAATTAACTGTATTATGCATATTTTAGGAGTTGGATTGATATGATAAATGTCATATCATGATATATATCATAAGTTGGATGTAACTTTAGAATGCCTGAGATTTTAAATACTTCAGCCTGTAATAAATGTGCTTTCAGATCGCTTTTATTTGATAATTTAACAGATGATGAGCTAATCGATCTGAACGTAAATAAGGTTGAAAAAAGATATCACAAGAGGGAAATAGTTGTTCAACAGGGCGAAAAGATCAAAGAATTCCTATACCTGAAAGAAGGCCTGATAAAACTGGTAAAGAAGGATGGAATGGAGAAAGAGCACATCATTAGTATTGCCAGACCTCTTAACTTTATTGGATTTCTTAGCGTTTTCTCAAATGATAAGTATCAATACTCAATAAGTGCCGTTGAAGACTCTGTCATGTGCTTTATTGACCTTGAAGTTTTGAAAAACACGATTCGCAATAACGGGATTTTTGCCCTTGAGGTCCTGGAGAAGATCAGTAAGATATCAGACGACATAATCCAGTTCAGAATGATGATTGACCGGCGACAACTTAGAGGCAGGATAGCCTATATCCTTGTCATGTTCGCAAAACAAGTTTATTTCAAATCGAAATTTTATCTTCCTTTAACCAGGAAAGAAATCGCAGAACTCATCGATATGAGTACCGAAAATGTGATAAGAATACTTTCTGAATTCCGTAAGGATGATATAATACGAATTGATGGTAGCCTGATTGAAATATTGAATATCGGACAACTCGAAAGGTTATGTAGATTCGGTTAAAAAGCAACGCTAATTAATTTGAATATGGCCAATACGATACTCACCTTACATCCTGAAGGAAAAAAAGGAGTAAATATCGATCTTGGAAAGTACAATCTGATCAAAGAAACTATAATTAATATTGTCCACTCTAATGGCGAAATATCCTATCAAGAAATGAATAAAGTCGCCATTGAAGAATTAATGCACAAATTTTCAGGGAGTATTCCCTGGTACGTGGTTACTGTTAAACTGGATCTTGAAGCAAGAGGAATCTTAGAAAGAATTCCGAACACCAGACCTCATAGGCTGCGAATTAAGGAATAGCTGACCCATTTATGATGAAATAATTAATTTTTCCATATAAAATATTTCGAATTATTCAATATTGCATTTCTTTAGGAATTAGTCGATCTCTCAAGTAAAACCAGGTTTACCTCCATTTTACTTCGGAAACCTGTCCGTCACTCTCAATGTTTCCGCCAATAGCATGTAACGTGAATACTCCTTTGTCAGCTGAGATCCGGGCTTCCAGCCATCCAACGGGTTGTGAATCAATAAAATTATACCCGACTGCAGGTACATTGATCAGTTTTATTTTATTCCTTTCCGTAATTTTATATACATGGGAATGCCCATAAAAAATTGCCTTAACTTTCTTATGTTTTTCAACAACACTAAATAACCTTTCAGCATCAAGCAAGTCCGTATCACCATCGCTGAGTGTATGATGAACAAAGATGAAAACTGGTTTATTATCGGACCTGCCAAGATACTTTGCCAACCAGTTTCTCTGTTCCTTTCCCAGAAAACCAGGTGTCTTATTTACATACATTAAGGAATCCAGCATTATGACCCTGATTTGGTCGTAGTCAGCCACAAGAACATGCTTATTGAAGACATTCTCCCTTGTAATAGAATCGTCATTAAATATATCGTAAAAATTAAGCCGGTTGTCATGATTTCCAAGGGCCATAAGGACAGGCATATCACTTTTTAATGATTGCAGCTGTTTTTGAATAGCAGAATAATCTCCCAACTCCCCTTTCAGGCGTGCTATATCCCCTGAAATGATCATCGCCTCTGGTTTTTTTTCGGATACCTGTTCTAAAACCTGATCAAAGTTTTTGGAAGGGAAAAAACCTCTGTATTGTTCATTTTTATAAGCAGCCACATGTGTATCAGATAATATCGCTAAATGAACCGAAGAATCAGGAGCTCCATGAGAAAGATCATAAAACATGCCCCATGCAGCGAAAACTCCACCGATCTTTATTGATTTCTTAAGAAAATCTTTTCTGGATATATTGGATGAAATAATATGTGGCATATGCTAAATATTCTAGACTCCAATATTATCGATTTTTTTCATTAAATACCTTTTGTAGAATGTGCTTTGTCTGGTAGGAATTAAAATTATTGCTGTACTTTTGCTCTAAATTTTTTTATACATAATATGTTCAAGAACTTTCTTCTTGCTTCATTTCGGAATTTATATAAAAACCGGGTCTTCACCTCCATTAATGTCATCGGTCTCGCACTTGGGATAACCTGTTTTTTGTTAATCATCAGCTATGTTCTTTTTGAATATTCCTATGATAATTTTCAAACGGATCTTGAGAAAACATATCGGGTTGAAAGTATTTTCTACAAAGGCGATGTTGTAACTGATAACTGGCCCTCCAGTTCAAATGGCTATGCACCAGCAATGTATAATAATTTTCCTGAAATCGAGGATTTCACCAGAATCAACTGGCATGATTCATACCGGACCATAAGATATGGTGATATAAAATTCCGGGAACAACATGTATGTTTTGCTGATTCGAATTTCTTTTCTTTTTTCTCTTTTCCTATTGTTCAGGGAAATCCGGAAACATTCTTGTTGGAACCAAATTCTATCGTTATATCTGAATCAATCTCTGATAAGTTTTTTAAGGAGGAAGATCCGATGAATAAAATACTTATCGTAAGCACCTTGCGATATACATATCATTGTATGGTCACTGGAGTATTCAAAGACCTGCCGGATAACTCAAGTTTAAAATTTGATGCGCTCATCTCATGGGAAACCTCGCCATTATGGATGAGGGATTTTTGGTACCTCCATGAGAGTTATACTTATGTCAAAGTAGAAGGAAAAGATAAATTGTTCCAGATTGAATCAAAATTTCCACAATTGGCTGAACAGTTTAAAACAAAAGAAGCTTTAAAAGAACTTAAATGGGCAATTGACCTTGTACCAATGAAGGATATTCACCTGACTCCTGCTAAACCATACGAGATAGATGCTAAAGGAAACAGGAAGGCTGTCAATTTTTTTGGCATTGTTGCTATTATTATTCTCCTGATTGCCTGGATCAATTATATAAACCTGACTACCGCCAGGGCAATTGATCGTGCAAAGGAGGTGGGCATAAGAAAGGTAGTAGGTTCAACAAACCTCCAGTTAGTTATCCAGTTTTTACTGGATGCTTTACTAATAAACTTAATTGCAATTTTGCTCGCCATAATACTTGCATATATATCCAGACTTATTATTTTAAAGTACATCGGGGAAATATTCAATTTTGAATTCTGGTTTACAAAAACATTTATTTATATCCTGATCTTTGTTTTCCTGGGTGGCACCTTTGGAGCCGGTCTATATCCGGCCTTGATCCTTTCAAAATTCAAATCTATACAAGTACTAAAAGGGAAGTTCATAAGATCGAAAAGTGGAAATCTGTATAGAAAATCTTTATCCATTCTTCAGTTTGCTGCATCTTTCATTCTTATAGCTGGTACCATCATCGTATATAAGCAGATCCAGTTTATGCGTGACAAAGACCTAGGGATAAATATAGAACAGGTTATGGTAATAGAAGCGCCTGTACAAACCGATGATTATGAGCAGAAGATAATGACCTTTAAAAAGGAACTCCGACGGATACCCGGAGTTGAAAAAGTTACTGGATCTGGTACTGTTGCAGGAATGCAAGTAGCCAAATTCCTGGCCAATCGCCGGTATCATGCAGATGCAGAAGAAGATCGCCTTTATGAAATGTTAATGACAGATTATGATTACATCGACACCTATGGTCTGGAAATTATAGCTGGAAGGAATTTTGAGCGGGACAGGCCTTCCGATCAGAAAGGACTGGTGCTTAACGAGTCTGCTGTTAAGCAGTTTGGATTTGCAGATCCTGAGGCTGCTTTAAATGAAAAGATCCACCTGGAAATTAACCAAAATGAACCCAACGAGATTATAGGCGTGATAAAAGACTATCACCAACAATCACTACAGAACAATTTTACACCAATTATCCTACTTATGGATCCGGAATATAGTTGGATCCCAATAGAATACTATTCTATTAAGTTCAACACTCAGGATATAAACCAGATTATGAATGAAAGTAAAAAGATATGGAATGAATTTTTCCCGGAGTCATCCTTTGATTATTTCTTTCTTGATGCATTTTACGACCAACAATATAAACTTGATGTTCAGTACGGGAAAATATTTTCGGTGTTCAGTATGATAGCTATTTTTATTGCAGTTCTTGGCTTATTGGGTTTATCAATTTATTCAACCTCACAAAGAATTAAAGAGATAGGTATACGCAAAGTATTGGGTGCTCCAGGATTCAGTATATATCATCTACTGGTGAAAGAAATTATATTCCTGATCATCATTTCCAGTATAATTGCCATCCCTGTAACCTATCTGGCTATGGAAAAATGGCTGAACAGCTATGCATTTAAGATAGATCCACCTCTATGGGCATTTTTATTACCTATGGTAATTATTATGATCATATCTTTAAGCACCATTTCGAATGTCCTGTTGAGGGCCACAAGAACAAATCCGGCAAATATTCTCAGGTATGAATAAAAAAATAAAATTTCATTCCAACTATTACAATATCTCCTCGTCCTACAATTGATAACAAGAAATATGGGAGGGCATAATGAATTGCATAAGGATCTTATCGACCGTTGTAAGGTTGGCGACATCAAGGCGCAATACAGTCTATATAAGTTGTTTTCAAAAAGTTTATATAATGTAGCCATGCGGTTTATGAATAATAAAATGGATGCGGACGAGATTGTTCAGGATACTTTCATCATAGCATTTAAAAAAATGAATGATTTTGAAGGCAAGGGCGCATTCGGACAGTGGCTTAAAAGAATCGCTATAAATAATTGTATATCCATCTTGCGGAAAAGAAAAATTCATTTTGACGATATTGACCAGATCAGCCTTGCAAGTGATCCGGTTGAAGAAGTTGATGATTCTATAGATCCTGGAATCGTACATCAGGCCATAAGGGAATTGCCCGATAAAGCCCGGATAGTTCTCAATTTATACGCGCTTGAAGGATATAAGCACCGGGAGATCAGCGAAATCCTTGGAATCACTGAATCTACAAGCAAAACTCAGTACAAAAGGGCAAAGCAGATATTGTTGGATAAATTGAAAAATGTAATCCATGAAAATTGATCTAGAAAAATACCTGAAGACAAGACGTCAGCAACTGGATGTTGAAGAACCTGATGATGCTGTACTTTGGGAAGGGATACGAAAAGAAATTATTTCGGAAAAGAAAACAACCGGATTCAACTTGTGGAAAGTAGCTGCTATTTTCCTGGCAATATTCACTTTAAGCTATATCGTCTATAATGAGCTCAGCAAGGAAAAAGAGAGAGAATTTACTTTGAGTCAGATCAACCAATCCCTTGGTGACCGTGAAAAAGCCTATCAGCAGATGGTTCTTCTGAAAATGCAGGATGCCAATATCCAGGAACTGTCTAAAAGACCTGAAAAGGACATCCTCCCAGTTCTAATTAATGAATTGAATGAGCTGGATACCATTTACGATGATGCTATAAATGATTTGAAACAGAACGGGTACCTGGAACAAATAGTAGAGATCATCTTCGATACGTACGAGAAACGAATTCGAATTCTTGAACAAATTATTATGGAAACACAAAAACTTGAAATGTATGAAAAAGATATACAAGAAGTCAGTCTTTAAGGGGACTATTAGTCGTTGCGCTCCTATTCGTAACCCAGTTGGTTCAGGGCAAAAGACCTTACTTTCAGCGAAAAGTATGAATGGATTTATGACGTGGACCCAAGTGCAACAATTGAATTAAGCAACTATGATTGTGATGTGGTTATCGAATCTTCAAATTCCAATAAAGTTCAGTTTGTAATCTATGTAGACGCTCAAGCCAAGGAACAAGCGGATATTGATATTTTAAATAACTACCTCGAAAGCCTATCCTTTCCTGCAAGGCACGACCAGGTCAGACTGGAAACCACTTTCTGGGATAACAGGAGTTCAAACAGCTCATTCGGTAAAAATGTTATCAAAATGAAGTTGAAAAATGGAAAACAAATTAAACTCAGTGAGTTTAAAGTAAGAGCAACTTTGCATATCCCGGAAACCTGTCAATTTGATCTGGGATCTAAATATTCAAAAATAGAGATGGGCAATATTCAAAATCTAAAGCTTAACAGTTACGATGATAAAATATACGGGAAAAATGCACCCGGTGAAGTAGATATTGAGGCCAAATACAGCAATCTTGAGTTTGGGATTTTTGGTCCTACTGAACTTGATATCTATGATAGTGATTTTACAGCTGAGAAAACGGAAGACCTGAAAATCATCTCAAAGTACGGTGAAATAAATGTCAATCAAGCGGGAAATGTCGATCTTGAGGGATATGATGACAACATGACTTTTAAAACAACAGGTGATTTTGAACTTAAAACAAAGTATTCTGATCTTAAATGCGATAAAACCGGAAATCTTACACTGGAAATCTATGATTCTAATCTGGAGATCGATGAAATCGGTGACCTTCGCATGACTGAGTCAAAATATTCGAGCTACAAATTCGGCATAGCCGGGGCCGTTAGGATCTCCTCGACTTACGATGATGATTTCAGTTTTGAAAAAGTAGTATCCTTTAAGGCTAATAGTTCAAAATATTCTGAATTTACTATGAACAACCTGCTGAACAGTTTCACAATTCTAGAGGGATATGACGATAATGTAAAAATTTACAATACATCAGCTTCATTTACTTATTTTGACATGAATAGTAAATATGCCAATGTAATTCTCAATACATCTAAAACGACTCAATTAAAAATTGACTGGAACACAAAATACGGAAAGATAGATATAGATGAATCTGAGTTTAAAACCAAAATTATGATAAAGGATAATTCCGAATATCAATATGTAGGTTTTAAAGGTACAGAATCTGAAACCATGCCTTATATAAAGGTTCGTGGATATGATGTAAAAATGAACTTAAATAATTGAAAATGGCTATAAGATCAATTTGACTTGCAAATTCAATTCTTTAGCCAACGAACAAAGATCCTTAAAATTCATTCGCTCTGATTTTAAGGATTTTTTCTTTACTAATGAAAAAAATCAACATATCCCTCAAATGCAATAAAGAACATGAAAACAGCAAAGAAGAGGGTTACAATCAAACCAGCATTAAGCCAGATTCCATTTACATGTTTTCCCATTACCTTTTTCTTATTCATTATGATCATTAAAAATATGATCAGTAAAGGCATCATCAACGGACTGAATGCCTGAGAAGCGATCATAATTATTATTGGTTGTCCACCGAATACAGGAATGATCAGACCCGATAATGTAACAATTACCACCACCACTCTGAATATTTTTTTGGTTAAATCTCTTTCTATTCCCTTATAATCACAGATCAGCCAGGGTAATAGCAACATATTCGGAAAGATTGAACTCAGTCCTGCAGCAATGATGCCTGTTACAAACACAGCGATAGCAAAACGACCAGCAAGTGGTTCAAGGGTACTTACCATATCGATGGCATTTTCCACAGTGATCCCTCTTGGGTATAAGGTCCCTGCTGCACTTGCCATAATAGCAGCACTTACAAGAAATAACACAGATGCTGAAATTATAGCATCCCTGCGTTCAACATGTAGTTCATTTACAGTCCAGCCCTTTTCGGCTATAATTACACTACGAGACACCAGGACGACTGCCGCCATGGTCGTTCCCACCATTCCTGCTATGATCAAATGCGGCTTTCCTGTGGATGGAATATGTGGTATCAATCCCTGAAACATTGCAGCCGGATCATGTATTATCATAAAATTCGTCAATATAAAAGCTAGTCCCATAACTCCAACCATTAAAGAAACAAAACGAATGAAAAGTCCATGTTTACCAGTCCAGAAAAGGAATAATAAAAAGGATAGAAAGATAATTGAAGTAATAAGTGGGGAAAGTCCAGTTTGTCCGGATGTCATGGGCCTGGTCCATTCCTGGATCACCTGTGCTACCACTGCCATTACTCCCATAATTGAGGATATTACCGTAACCATAAGTCCAATAATTATAAAAACAGAAGCAAACCAACCAATATGTTGTTTTATATTAAACATAATGGTTCTGCCAGTAACAATTGTGATTCTGCTAATTGCAATCAGTAAGATGAATGTAAAGAAACAGGATAAAAAAAGTGCCCATGTAAAAGACATACCATACCTTGCTCCGGCTACTACCATTGATGTTACGCTCCCTGTCCCTACTACGTAACCGACAATAAATAGTCCCGGAAGGATGGATAATAGAAAATTTTTAAACCTGTTACCGCTCATTATTAGAAAAAATGATGATCCCCAATATAAAAAGAAATACCTTTTTATCAGAATTCTGTATTTTTTTATTCAAGATATAACCAATAGAGGCATAAAGGAAAATCTTTAATAAATTTGACTCTTTATATATCATATATTACTGAAAAATAGCAACAATTTGCTGTATTTGGCAGGCTAATGCAAACAGTTATTGGGTTCTTCCGTCCTTAATTAATGCAATAATGACTTGGAAATGAACCGTTTGATTAATCTAATTACCTTTCTCGCCTGTACGTATTCTTATTAAATTGTCAATCAGATGCACAAACAAGATATATTATCGACTTCCCATCAGTTGATACTTGTTTAAATTCTTTTATCAGTCATTATCACTAAATAAATGTTGGATTTGTAAAATAGGCCAAATTCATTTTCCTCAAATCATATGGCAATGGAAGTCTTAGGTAGTGAAAAGACTATCCAATAAAACCTTTTCGTTTATGCGTACCATCACAAAAAGGTTTATTGGCCGATTCTCCGCAGCGGCAAAGGGCAATGGTCTTGGATTCCTTTATTTCCTCTTTACCCTTGTATTTTATATTCACAGGTCCCTTTATAAGAATTGGGCCATTTTCGGAAATATCAATAGCTAAAGTTTCTTCATTATTATTATCTATTAATTCATCTCTCCCCTCAATCTCATAGGACAAAGCCCCGGAAGGGCATTTACCTACCTGGTTTTTAATTTGCTCAACCGACTCTGCATCCATATTGACCCAGGGTTTGTTCGCGGGATTGAATACCTGTGGCAATCCTTTAAAACATTGTTTTGAATGAATGCATAAGTCTGGTTGCCAAACGACGGTCAGGTTATCTTTAGAATATTTCTTTTTTAAACTAGCCATATAGTTTTAAGATTGATTAATCACAATTGAATACAAGATAATAAGATAACCCGGATAAGCTGATAGTGTTTGCATTAATATAATATAAGGAACATTATTGATCATTATCCTTATTGTTAACAATACATTATGCCTGAATAAAGATTAAAAGTATAAAGAGTGTTATAATGATCTGAAAGGCAATCCATAAATAATCAGTAAGACTTAAAACATACATACCTTCGTATCTGTTGTTACGGATAATAACATTTTCCTTATTGTTGTAATGATTTAAATGAAACAAATACTCATCCAGTTTCTTTCTGCTGATGGCTAAGGACCTTTGAACAATGTAGAGGAATATATAATGACTCAACAAGCCTATTATAATCAGGATGTATACTAGTGAGAGGCTAAATATTTGCGGATTTATATATTTAAAATAGGTTGTTAAAAGAAGAAGAGCCCAAATAGATGTATTGAATTTCCATTTTATATCTCTTGTCTTATTGTACTCTGAAACCTGAGCTTTGTATAATTCTATTATTGTGGATTGATGATAGTTTTTTTGAAACGGCTTTTTACCTTCTTTTGATCTTTTCTTTTTATAAACTATCAGTTTGATGTTCTTAAATTTTTTCTTCATTCTTTATAAAGCTCTCCCTTAAAAAGTGCTTTAAGGTAGTAAGATAAATAGAAAAAGAAAACTTACTTAGATTAAAAAAATATCTAACTACAGCCCGAGTTTTAATTGCTGGATATCCTGAGAGTCAGGTATCCTGTAATCCTTTTCTCTAGTGGCAAATTCCTCCAACATTGACACGAGCTCCTCAATTGATAGATTATACCGTTTCTTTGGTTGGTGTACTTTTTTAAATCCCTTTTTTTGCAAAAATTCCTGGACACCCATTACGCTGTGACTTTAGTAGTACTTTAATAAATTCCTTAGGTTGATAAAATTTTCTTTCTTAAAAAAATATGTGCAGGGAATTACTCCAAACACTCCCAACTGAAGAAAGTGTATCAAATGTATGAAGCTAAAGTATTAATGTCAATAGTTTGATACAAATTGTACATTTACAATATGTTATATTTTTTTATTGGCTTACTAAAATGTCACTTTTTCAGGCAATTGGGTACAATTGTGAGTTTAGAAAATGCCCATATTATGATATATATCATATTATGGCTTATATACTTTTTTTAGAAAAACACGGTTTTAGTACTAATATAAGATAATCGTGTTCAGCAATAATCCTGATTTTTTGGACTATATCCTTTTGTACGAATTAAGAATCTAATGCTGCATAAGTACCATACTCCTAATGTTTGTAAAAGATTTTATATCAATTCTATGTGGTTACCAGTTAGTTTAGTTTTAATCAAGGTATTGCCCGAAATCGGTCATAAGATGTATAAAAATGACACAAGATAGCAAAATCAAATCCTATTAATAATCATATTGCGTTGATTTTCAACAACTTATAAAAGTGGCATAACTTTGGTTTTTCGAAAATAGTATAGTGGGAAGATATCTTTTCACTGTATCATGATTGTAATGAAAATAATTCTTGATTTTTTGACCAAATAATATGTTAAAAAACTATCTGAAAACTACCTATCGTAGTCTGCGAAAGAACCTTACCTATACTCTGATCAATATAATTGGACTGGGAATTGGGTTATCTGGTGTCATTATTACTTATGCTTTGATTGATTACGAACTTAAGTTTGACAATCAATTTGAAAACATAGATCATACCTATCGGATTAACAGCTTGCGATTGATTGAAAATGAAACTCAGAAATGGGGAATTACACCCCTTCCATTGGGACCTGAAGCGAGCAATCAAATATCTGGTATTGAATCCTTTACCAGGTTGGGTACCTCAAGACTTATAATCAGGTATGAGGATAACACACATTCCGAAAATCTGTTTTTTGCCGATTATAATTTTTTCGATCAATTCAATTTTCCTCTAGTATCGGGAGAGCGGACCTCTTTCTTAGAAAAAAATACTGTTCTGGTCAGTCAGGACTTTTCAAAAAAATACTTTGGTGAAGAAAATTCCATCGGAAAGTCTATTGATGTGCTATTAAACAATCAGGTTGCCCAAAATTTCGTTATTGGTGGTATTGTAGAAAAGATCCCGCAAAATTCTAGTTTTAAGTTCGATATCATTGCTCCATTTGAAAACATATATGAGATTTACCAGCTTGATGAAGATTCATGGACAGTCCAGATACCTACTATTACCTACGTAAACCTTGATAAAGGAATTGATCCAGCTACCATTGAAAAAAGCTTAAAGGAATATGTAAATAAGAATAATGAACTACTCGAAACATGGAAAGTAGACCAGTTTTATTTAATGCCTTTCAAGGACCAAAAGGATGAATCAAGAGAGCTTTATTCCTCCATAACCTGGTCGGGATTGCCTTTATCCGCCATATATGGATCCTTATTTATGAATCTGATCATTCTCATTATTGCATGTTTTAATTTCACCAATACGGCCATCGCTTACGCGCAAAAACGGCTTAAGGAAATTGGTATTAGAAAAACCTTTGGAAGTCTTAAAGGGCAGGTATTAATACAATTCTTATTTGAAAACCTTATTCAAAGCGCAATAGCCTTATTGATTGCCATGGATATTGCAAGAAGATGGATCATGTGGATGAATATTCAATGGCCTATCGATTTGTCCCTGGACTATTTCTCAAATCCTACCCTCCTATTGTTCCTTGTAATAATTCTGATACTTGTGACCTTACTTGCCGGTGCATATCCAGCATTCTACCTCTCAAGGTTCCAGCCTTCTAATATACTGAAGGGAGATCTGAAGCTTGGCGGTACAAACCCCTTTAATCGAATACTTTTGACATGGCAATTTGGATTATCAATCACTGCGATATTTGCAGGAATAGCATTATCACTAAATGCAAGATACCAATCAGAGCTGGATTTCGGGTATAATAAAGATGAAGTCGTAGTGGTTCCTCTTCACGAAACCAGCGATTTCGAAGTTTATAAAAATTCAGTCACAGATATTAATGGCATAAACAAGGTTGCCGGTGCAACGCATAATGTAGGATTCGGATATGAAAATATTGAGATCGACATTGATGGCGAAGAGCATCATGCCCAGCGCCTGTTGATTGGAGAGAATTATCTCAATACACTGGAATTAAAATTGATCAGCGGAAGGGATTTTATATCCAGGTCAGAAAATGACATGAATGAAAGCATAATTGTTAACGAACAGTTTCTAGAGACTTATAATATTGAGGATCCTTATTCGCAAACCATTAAAATGGATAATAAGCCATATTATATAGTTGGAGTAATACAAAACTACATGCCATATGGTCTTCATCGACCGATTAAACCGGTGATATTAAAGAAAATTCCGGATCAGGAATGTAAAATGTTATGTGTGCAAGCTGATAAGGAAAAATTAACGGAAGTGTATGAAGGATTATTAGCCGATTGGAAAACCTTGTTTCCTAATAAACCTTTTGAAGGATATTACCAGGAAGAAGCTTTGCATGAAGCTGAGCATATAAATATGGGAATACTGAAACAGTTTATCGTATTGTCATTATTCGCACTGTTCCTGAGTACATCAGGTCTTTTTTCCATGGTATCGCTTAACATCAATAAGCGAACAAAAGAGATAGGCATCAGGAAAGTGATGGGTGCTTCCGTCTTACAAATATTCAATCTGCTTAACAGAGAATTCATAATTATTTTAACCATAGCCTCGCTGTTTGGATCTATATTAGGATATTATTTTATGAAGGCTTTTCTTGGGGATGTTTTTGAATATCACATCAATATGGGTCCTGGCGTGTTTATTATATCTATCGCTATCATTGTTATATTTGCGCTAATTACCTCTGGAAGAAAGATCTATAGGGCATCCCAGTTGAATCCTGCAAATTCATTAAAATATGAATAATAAAGAAAGAACTATTTCTTAATAAGCTTACGGGTTATTTGATTTCCATCTGAGAATGACAGCTGCATAAGATATACCCCTCTTTGAAGAGGTGCATTGCCGGAACCAGCACCCATCCATTTTATCCGTTTCGATTGACCTTCATTATATTCATCCATCCAGATAAGGGAACCGGAAACTTCGTAAATGGCAATACGCTGAATAGATCTATCCTGATTATTATTTTCTATATATACACTTTCTGAAAAGGGATTAGGAAAGATGTTTATATCTGCATTTATTTCAAAATTAGGATCAAGGCTTTCTACACATGAATCATTGATGTTATCATCCATCCAATGAAGCCGGTCATACAACCAGTTTTTGAGAAATGAAATTTCCTCTTCATGGGTATTCCCAATGAATGAATTGGGCCAGACATATTGTCCCAGGACAGGCCATCGTCTGAAATTATCTCTAATCGGCTCCTGGAGTGATACCACCAGGCTGTCTAAATATCCAAATATTACTTCATCACTGAAAACGTTGGATCTCAGCTCATGCCATCTGCAACTCATTCTATTGCGCAAAGCAGGATCATTCATCATTCTTCTGAACCAGTACATCCTGTATCCCTCATCATACAACCATCCCCTGGTTGTTTCCGCAGCCGAATTGTAATTTACATTTCCATAGGCAATGTTGAAATCCCATACAGGGCCCAAAGTGAGTTTCCCTCCCTTGCTGTCTCTATCCTTATACATGTAGGTGCTGAAAATGTATGCATCAATATTTTTGGAGATTTCATTAACTATGATATAATCCACAAGTGCGTCTTTGTCAATAAAATCATGATATCCTCTGAAATAGCTTAAATATGAACCCGTGTTTAATGACTGTTCAAATTGCCTGATATAATCTTTAATATAAACACTCTGTGCTATATGAAGATCTTCTCCAGAAGGATCGAAATACTGAAGCTTTACGGGCTCTTCTCCAGGTATTGAAACACCAGGAAAAGCAGTGAATGCCGGGAAATCATTATTATCCACTTTGTCAACCCGAAGTATATACCCCCCGGTCAATTGATCCCCTTCAATATCTTCAGGGCGTAACTTTGAAATATCCACCCTGTTCTTATCCTGTTTGATCTTTTCCATCAAAACATACAGACCTTTATAACTCCCATCGACAAACAATTCGCAGTATTGAGTTCGGGTGGCATACCTTCCCATATCCCGGGCAAGTTTATAAGACAATACATTCTTGATCAGAGTTTTATCAGAATACGGAGCATATAAGATCCAGTCATTTTCTTCAGGAAGTCCCAACAATGAAACATTCCGGTTTTCTCCAAGAGAATCCTGGGTTTCAAAAAGGTAAGATTTCTTTGGAAACATCTGGGCTGATTCTCCTTTAATTTCAATGTTTATCCAGCCATAAAAGGCATTAAAAGAATCTAACTTGTTATTAACCATTCCTGGCCCATGATCGATTATTCCCATCTCTGCTTTTATCCTGGGTTCGTCTAAAATCGTTTTCCCCAGAGTATTAATGGAAATGATAGGCAGATGAGAAGAATAGTAATCCAGGGGTGATATAAACCATTCTGGAATATCCTGATAGGTTGAGGAAGAGTCCTTAATGCCTACAATTAAGAAGGGTATTGCTGACAGGTCACTTGAGCTTATAGAGCGGTTATGAACCTGTATTGCAAGGACATTATCACCATTTATTATGATGTTCTTTAGTGTTGAAGCAAGAATCTGAAATTCCTGTGGAAGACCTCCTGTATACATAGTTGCTTCCCGGGGCGAATTGGCTTCCATATTAAAAGCGGGTGTTGTTCCGGCTATATTTGACCTGGCTATTTCAGTTCCATTGATATAGGCAACAAAAGCATCGTCAAAGTCAATATAAAACAGCATATCCGTTATGTTGCTTGTATCGACCAGGTCGAATTTCATTCGCATATAAAGAGAAACGGTTGGTTGAATTTCAGTTGAATCATCATCATCAGCGTATCCAATCCCACCAGGTCCTGTAGACCATTGGCTATCGTCAAATGTCAGATCATTCCAGTTTGATGGGGGTTCCGCAGTACCAGGTATATAATGCCAAAGCTGGTGAGGATAAATTAGGCCTTCCCAATGATCGGTCTCATCTACTTGAGCCTCAGTTTCAAACCATCCCAAAAAAAATAAACCGGTTATAAAACAAAAAAATAATTTACTCAACATTTTTCTCTATCGCACTATTCTATCTCATCCAAAGATACAAAATTCGGGTCAAATTGATTCCAGAGCTTGTGTGTTTCCCCCCATAACTTGATCCCTTCCTCTATTTCATATATTTTTGAGTCCATTTTCTTCTTATTGAACATATGCAGGTATTCATTTGTCAATCCTGCGTAATCTTCGGATATCGCCATATAAACAACAGCTTTTGCTGCAGATTCAGGAGATTTAAATATGATAAAGAAAATACCTTTTAAGATCTTTTGCAACAACCATGGTGCCTCCTTAACTATATTGGTATTAACTGGTCCGGGACAAATCACATGAATCCCCACATCTACTTCATTATTTGGATTCAGTCGACGTGATAATTCAGTAAAATAAGTATTGGCTACCAACTTATAGTAACTGTAATATTCCATTCCCTTTGATACCCCATATTCCAGGTATTTGCCGAATTCGTTATAATCAACATATGAAGATCCCTGATGCGAATCTGATGAAATAAATAATATTCTGGCTTCCGTTTTATCTTTATTGTTAGCCAGGGTATTATTTGGGATGGTTCCATCCTTCAATAAACGGCTGGTAAGTATCACATTGGACATGTAATTCACAAGGAAGAGTTCTTCAAGACCTGAACTTGTTTTGCGCGATTTTGGTAGAGCTACTCCTGCATTGAGGATACAGATATCAATTATCCGTTTTTCAGCTTTTAATGTATCACAGAAATCATGAATGGTCTCAATTTTACTCAGATCAAGGTACATCATCTCCACTTTTTCAGAGCCGCTTAGGGCTTTTACTTTTTCTCCCGCCTCTGGGATCTGTCGTCGGCATGCCATGATCACATTTCCTCCCCGCCTGGCAAGATCTACAGCAAGGGCAAAACCAAGGCCTGAATTAGCGCCTGTAACTAAGCAGGTTTTCCCATCAATTCTATCAGTATCTTTCAACCTGTCACTAAGACCCTGCTTTCTGAATAAATCCATGAAGCCAGCAAGAGCAGCGACGATGGGATTATCAAATCTACCTTCAGCCATATTTAATCTTTAATTTCTGTATCCAATTCATTTTTCATCATACCCCTGACCGTAGCCATATGATCAAGATAAGCAAGCATTTCCTGGGTATTGCTTTCCGGATCCATGATTCCTTTACTATGCGCTTCAATTACCAGTTTCTGCACTTCCTCATTCTCGGATTCTGAGAAAAAGGCCCAGTCGGTAATATGTGCAGCCATGGCAATATCAATATTCATCATTCTTCTGGCTGCTATAATCATATTTTGTATTCCTCCTGCCATTTCTGTTATGGTCCTTGATTGGTTTCTATTGTTGAAGGAGACCAGTTTGATGGAATATCATCCCACCAACCTGTATATTGCCTGATTACCATTTTAGAAATGTCTTTTTTATTCTATTTTTCAAAATGTCAGAATATGGATGCAATAATAAGGAATTTTAGAAAATCCGAACAGGATCTGGTATAGGTATCGGTATTGATTTATTCAGAAAAGGTTTCTACCACCGTTTAAGGCCTAACAATTTTTCTCCCAATACCGATAATTCAGCCCTTCCATATCTGGTCTGCTCCCAGTTTCTTGGATCGCCTGGAAAAGCATAACCTTCTGGAGGAATGCGTTCACTCCAGGATTTAATTCTCCAATCCCTCAATTCCTGATTGTCCTCCTGGGCGGGTGTCATAGCTATATATTGTGCTATACGTGGTACATTGGATCGGTTAGGACGTATGCCATGGGCAAGCATGCTATTCCAGACCAAAAGGTCTCCTGCCTTAGTCTCGATTTGCTCCACTTTAAATCCTGTAATGTCAGGTTTAAAGGGATCCCTGATCCTCTGGCTGTGTTTTCACCCATTCATCGAAATTTTTTGAATAATTCAGGCACACATTGGAATCCTCCTGTTTGAGTAGTGGTATCGGATAGCGACAGTACCCCTTGGACATTATTATTCCGATCAGGATCAGAGGTATCAATATCCCAGTGTATGAATCCTTTAAATTCATCTTTTCTAACCGGGAAATTCAGATTACAGCGATCGATGGACACCCATAATTTCTCAGTACCCCATATATCAACAAATATCTCGTAGATCTTTGGATGTTGCCTGATATCCCACATATATGGATTGTTATACATCTCAACCATACCGCTATTGATCAGTTCTTTCATTTCAATTTCCTTATGCGGTGGTTTATACCATGTGGATGGATCATCCGGATCCTTTTCTTCAAATTCCCAGATGCGATCAACCATCCGATTTACATAGTCCATAGGTACAACATTCCTTATATGTACGTACCCTCTATTTTGCCATTGCTCCCAATCCTTCTCTGTCAAAACACGAAGAGGCTCGTTATTCTTTCTTTCGTTAAATGCATTTTGGCGGTAATATCCAATGCTGGCGTTTCCAGGTTGTTTTTCGTATCTCATATCATTTGATTATTATGACCTTAAACAGAAGTTTACTATCCTATATATTCGTATTTTCCTCCTTCAGTTAAATAAATAAATGGCAAGATATTAATTTATTTCTTGATTCCGAACTGCATTGGTTCAATAACTGATGTGATATTAGATGGATATTACAATAATGAGAAAGGATTAAGAACTATACCGGATTCTTTATTATCCATAAAAAGAGGCTGACTTTTTCAAGACAGCCTCAAGGGTTTATAATATCAAATATATCTTAGATCTCGGCATATACAGTTCCTTGAACATATATATTAATTGTGAAGCTTACAGGTTTATCACTTACTGTACCATTAATCGAACAATCAAGTTTATGTCCGGCTAGCAAGGCTGAATTTATTGCATCCAGGGCAGTTTGATTTAAGTCTAGATAAATAATGCCGCCATTATCAGCATAATCGCTAGGCGTTATAGCATTCATTCCAGTAAAATCAGCAGTAGAAGGACCAATTTTAATTGTACCTTCAAATACTATTCCCTTCTCACCAGCATAATTTGTAAAATCAACAAAAATGTTCCAGATATCATATTCAGAGACTTCTTCAAGATAATCTTTAACATCTTGATTGGTTTTTGCATCTATCGTAAATGTTTCACTTACCGTATTCGGATCATCTGCAGCGACAGCTACAGGAATCGATTTAAATAGTTCAAGCTCGAAGTCAATTTCTTCGAGACCTTTGATCTTGTCGATCAAGCTACATCCAAATAGGAACATAAGTGCCAAGGACAATGGGAGTATTCTTAGATTTTTCATATTTTTAGGGATTATTGTGCAATTCAATATATAAAAAGATTACAATAAACCAAAGAAAATGGAAAATTAATTACGACTTTGCCTTCAAATATATAGTGATTATTTTTCAGTTATTCCTTTCCAGGAATCCGTACGGAATGGTGAAGCGGGCAAATCCTCCTTGTTATATAGAGTACAGACTGGATTCTTATCCCAGGCATATCGCACAGCCACTGGCTTTTTAACCATTTCAGACGACACCACAAGCTTATTATCAATCACCTCAGCTTCAGCCCAGTAGAACTTCTTATCGCTACCAGCTACTGCAAATCCCGACAAGGGACCACTATTTTTTAATACCAATCCACTACCGGTATTATCAAATTCCAGCAGTATCTTACTGCCATCTATTCTCATTTTCCTGTAGATAGGACCTGAATAGACTATATCTTCATCATAAGCCACCTTTTTAGCCCCCAGATAAAGCCGCTTGCCTACGTCCTGTTTATTTCGCGGGTGAATATCGTCAGCTTCTCCAATATCAATGATGACTGCCATACCAGTATTTGGATAATCCAGGGTCATCAATTGTGCTTCTCTCAATTCAGCCCAATCTGACTCAGTCGGTTCCTCATGCCGGAATTCAAAATTTGCAAGTTGAACGAACAGGAAGGGGAAATATCCATTTTTCCAGCGAACACGCCAGTCCTCTATCATCTTTGGAAATAAGGTTCTATATTGATAGGCACGGTCTGCATTACTTTCTCCCTGATACCAGATCGCTCCAGACAGAGTATAGGGTATGATTGGACTGATCATCCCATTAAACAGAACAGATGGATAGTGGGAATAGCGGATCACATTTTCGGGAAAGATCTCTTCAAGCTGGTTATTGAATTTCCATTCACCACTTAATGGAATATTTAAGGTATTATCACTATTCTTAATCAACATTTCCGCAGCTGGGCCGATAAAGGTCACTCTATTGCTCCATCCATTCACTACTCTAACAGTTAATACATTCATTCCCTTTTTCAATAGTTTACCTGGAATATCAAGGCTTACAGTCTTAGACCCCTGTCCCCTGCCCACTTCTTCGCCATTTAAATAGATCACAGGACTGTCACTAATCCTGCCCAGTTTAATTTCAAAATTAGACCGACTTTTAAATGAAGGCATTTCAAAACTTTTCCTGAACCAGGTAATCTGCGGGATAGAATTTCCAAGATTTGGGAGTTTCACAATTTCCCAGGAAGAATCATCATATTTGATCTGTGTCACTCCCTGTTCTAATCCTTTATATGAATTTAAAGCGGCTGTATACCTCCTGTTGTTTAAGGTTTCATTTTCCTGAACCGTTTTCAAGAAATCCTTGCTTTCTTCAACCTCTTTGATCCTTTCATTAAAATCGCCCATAGTATTAAGCATCTCTTTGCTTGTCCATGCCTCTGCCGGGGTCCCACCCCAAGTAGCATCGATCAGTCCAACCGGAATATTTTTGTCCTCGTGGAGTGATTTTCCAAAGAAGTAAGCTACTGCAGAAAAATCTTTTGCCACTTCAGGGGTGCATATTTTCCAGGTTCCCATTTCCAGGTCATCTAGAGGGACATCAGAAATACGGTTTTCAACGTAAAACATCCTGATATGCGGAATGTCGGCATTTTCAACTTCTGCTTCTGCATTATTTACATTATTTAGCTTCCACTCCATATTTGATTGTCCTGAAGCCACCCAGACATCTCCCGCATATACATCATTGAAAGTAAGATCTGAGTTGTTGTCTTTTATCGAAACTTCAAACGGACCGCCTGCCTGCTGTGCCGGAAAAATCAGATGCCAGGAACCGTTATCCTGAATCCTTTCCTTAACAACCTGGTTGCCAATCTGTATTTGCACTACATTACCAGGCCTTCCTTTCCCCCAGAAACTTATGGGTCTATCTCTTTGTATCACCATATGATCGCTGAAAATCTTAGGTATAGATAAGGATTGTGCAAAAGAAATATTGGAAATAATAAGCAGATAGCTCAGTACAAGGATCGATGTTTTTTTCATAATGATTTAAAATTAAAAAATATCATAGAATGATAACTGAAATTTATAGCAATAATAAAGATTTGACTGGAGAAAACATTTGCAATCCAAAAATATTATATGAGTGATAACTATAATGGATGAATGCAATAGATGATGCCCTTATTTCATATAAAAGATATATTTTTACGTGAAATTCTGATCGTTAAAATAATATTAAAACTGTTATGGATAAGAGCATTATGCAGAAGCTTCTGTTATCACTTATTACCTTAATTTTGACATTGCCATGTTCTGCTGATATCAATGAAAGATCTAAATCTGATCCTAATTTTCTTATATTTATTGCTGATGATGCAGGCATGGATTTCGGTTGTTACGGAAATCCATTTATTCGAACGCCCAACATAGATAAACTTGCTGAGTCCGGCCTGCTTTTTGAAAACACGTTTCTAACTTCGCCACAGTGTAGCCCATCTAGAATCAGTATATTATCAGGACAGTACCCCCACACTACAAGAACGGAAGACCTCCACACGCCTGTCCCACAAGGGGTAGACTTTATCACAACATATTTGAAAAAGAAAGGATATTTTACTGGCAGCAATGGCAAAACACACTGGGGTCCCAATGGAGACAGGCAGTTTGATTGGTACAATGAGTCATTCGATTCTTTTCAGGATTTTTTAAAAGATTCTAAGGGAAAATCTTTTTTCTTCTGGACTGGTTTTCATGATCCTCACCGAAATTATAATCCCGGTATAATCAGTCAACCACATAATCCTGATAGCGTTATCGTAAGAAAACATTTAGTTAATGATGAAAGAACACGGAGAGATATTGCTATGTATTATGATGAGATTGCAAGATTGGACAGCATTATCGGAACCTATATTAAGATTCTGGATAAGGAAAAATTGTTGGATGAAACCTACATTATCTTCCTAAGCGACAATGGTGCTCCCTTTCCAAGGGAAAAGGGCACCCTTTATGATACAGGTATTAAAACACCTTTCATTGTTTCTGGCCCGGATGTGTTTGAGGGGGAAATGTATGATGGACTAATGAGTGTGATAGATCTGGCGCCAACCATACTCGACCTTGCCGGAATCGAAAAACCTGAAAACATGCCAGGGATGAACTTTTCACCATTATTGAAGGGTGACTTGATCATATCCCCAGAATTCGTTTTTAGTGAACGTAACTGGCACGACTGTGATGAACACATGCGCAGCATTCGGACTGACCAATATAAACTTATCTTAAACGCTTACACCGAGCTACCACATGGTACAGCTGCTGATCTTACCAATAGCCCTTCATGGTTCAGTCTATTGGATTTGAAGCACAACGAGGATCTTAACGATGAGCAAGCCTTGATTTTCACAGTTCCAAGACCATCGGTTGAATTGTATGACTTGAAAAAAGATCCAGAAGAATATAATAACCTGGCTTTCGACCCTGAATTTCGTCAAACATCGCAGTATCTTCTGCAGGAGCTGCAGAAATGGATGGAAGATACCGATGATTTCCCATCTACATACAGGACCAGAAGAGATCATACTGACAGGATATCCGGGATCAGGTACTATTTTGAAGTGCCTGATCTTGAGAACGACCTGCCGGAGAAAGATTCAATACCATAATTTTTTAAATGAATGAAAAAGGAAATAGCAGAACTTATTGAAGTATCCCAATTTTACGGAAAACAAAAAGAATATACCTTAGGTGGTGGAGGTAATACCTCGTATAAAGATGAAGATCATCTGTATGTAAAAGCCAGTGGCCATTCCTTAGCTACCATTACAGAAGAAGGATTCGCAGTGCTCGACAGGAGTAAACTTCAAGCTATGATCCACAAAACATACAGTGAGGATCCTCATACCCGGGAATATGAAGTTAAGGAAGACCTTATGGCCAGCCGTATAGATCCTGAGAGTAGTCTGCGGCCATCAGTCGAAACTTCTCTACACGAGGCCATCAATTATGCGTATGTGGTGCATATGCATCCGCATATGATCAATGGATTGCTCTGTTCGAAAAACGCCGAATCCACTACCAGGGAACTCTTTGGCGATAAGGGAATTTATGTTCCATACACTGATCCGGGGATGATTCTTTTTAAAAAAGTATTGAAATTGATCGAAGAATACAGGAAATCCCATTCATCAGATCCCAGTTATATCTTTCTGCAGAACCACGGGGTATTCGTAAACGCGGATTCGGTGGAGAAAATTAATGACTTGTATCAATATATTGATCAGCAATTATTATCCGTAATCAAGAAACGATTAATTATATCTGACAAAAAACTTCCTGATATAGCTCAAAAGCAACTAAAGGTATTGGGTGAGTATTTATCCGATCATTTGATCAGTGAATACAGGTTCAATTCATTTATAGAGCGGTTCACATCCAGCAAATCTACTCTAAGCAGGATTTTAAAACCTTTTATCCCTGATCAGATCGTGTACTGTAAGGCATTCCCACTTATTATACCATTTAATGATAAGGACCTTCTTGATTCAAATGATCTGGAAATAATGTTTGCAGAATATAAAAAGCAAAATGGTTTTGATCCAAAAGTGATCCTGTTTGAAAAAGGCCCAATGGTCGGCCTGGAAGATAGTAAAAAATCTACTGATCTGGTATTGGACATGTTTGAAGACGCCATGCGGATATCCCATTATTCCGAATTCTTTGGAGGACCAAATTTTATGAGCGACAATCAAATCGCTTTTATTGAAAATTGGGAAGTTGAGCACTACAGGCAAAAAATTGCTAAAAGTCCATAAGCTTTATAAATGACTACCTCCTGCTGAACAAATGATTCCTTAAACTCCAACCATTATTGGATTCGAAAAGCAAGATTATCACTGGATTCCTCAATGCTTTAAAGACTCTTCGATTCCGCAATGATTAGAAGACTATTGCATTCTTCAAAACATATGACTGATGAATGCTGATGACCTCGAATGAGATCAAAAATGACAATACAAAAATGAATTTAATATACCTTCAATCTCAATTGATCAAAGGATCGACAAAGCATAATTGTTTATTGGGGTCCAAAAACTCAGGTACTATTTGGATTAAACCAAGCTTAGATGAAAAATAGTTAATCCGGAATCCATAGGAATATTGAATTCCCTTGCCCCAGGGATCGCGTTTCGAGCCAATCTTACAGCATCTAATAGACTACTTATATAGAAACAAATTATAACATTAATTAAAATTCCTTAATCGTCTAATAATCAAAGGTTACTATCGTTATAATTAAAGCATTAAATGATGTAAGAATAAAATTTTGTTATGCTCTTTAATTTTTGAAAACCTAAGCTATCATGAAAAGATTTGTTAAACTTACTATGTTATTATTGTTCGTTACCAGCATGGCCTATAGCCAAAAAGTAGCGCTCGTAACTTTTTATGTCGACAAATACATCGACTACCATAAGGCAACCGCTGAAACAAGATCCAGTTACCAGGAAAGGACCCTTGCGGACGATCCAAATTTTGATCTGAGGCCAATTCTTCAGGAATTCTATCAGACTTTTAAAAAGGATTTTATAAAAGACTTTCCTTTTGAGATAATCGATGAAAAACACATTATAGGAACTGATGTCTATAAAGCTTACTCAGGATTAGAAGGCCTGGAGGATACGGATTCAATCGATATTTACCAGGAAAATATTAATGACAGGTTCATAGCCATTGATGGATATAATGTTTTACTTTCAGGAGGGAATTTGCTCAGATCATGGAGAACAGAAGCACACCTTTTAGAGATGTTTCCTGAAGCCGATGGCGTCATGTTCGTTTATATGCATTACCAGTTCGAGCCGAAAGTAAATATCGGTGGTATGGGTAATGCAGGAATGAGGGCCTTCATCAATATTGACCTGTTCAACAAGGATGCGAAAAAGGTATTCAAAATGGAAGAATACGCTACTTCAAAGAAAAGTGTACCGCTTATAAATGGAGTACCGATTATGACATCCGATAAGGTATTACCACTTTGTGAAAATGCTACTGAACGACTTCTGGAAGACCTCCAAAAGGAGCTTCCAAAGCTTGTGAAAAAAGTAGATAAGAATTTATAATAGCGTATGATTTAGAGAAAGATCATTTAACGCGAATTTAAAATCCTGCCTTCGGGCGGGATTTTTTATGCTGTTTTTTTCTTATTCATCCAAAATGGTACCGTTCCGAACCATAACACGGTGCCTATTATCATCAAATTTTTATTAAGGTCTGTACTGGCCTCCCCTATCAGTACTAAAAAGGATGGAATGATGGTCATTGCGAGGCCGATAAAAGAAATAATGATTGTTAGAGTTCGCATAATTTTATCTTAAGCTGTTTTTAGATTTCGTTTTTGAGTAACAATACTTAACACTATAAATATTGCAGCGGCGATAAACCACCCGGGAAGACCAAGGAAAAATACCTCTACGCCTAAAAACAGGTTAAGTCCCAATCCGGCAAGCAATGTAACGACCCAGGCGATGCCAGCCGACCAGTTAAACTTAATCCCAGCCTTTTCAGCATAGAAATCCTGCAGGCCTAACCTCCTGATAATATAAAAATCAATAAATATAACAGCCCCCATAGGCATCAGAACAAATCCATAGATAGCTACAAAATCCAATAATTTCATGACCAATGCTGGGAAAAAGGCAGCTACACTCGTAACCAACCCGGTAATCAATGTTACTTTCCATCGTTTCCATTTAGGATTTAGTGATTGGAATGCCAGCCCGGCCCGGTAAATGGTAGGATTGGCAGTAGTCCATCCAGCAATTACAACACAAATCGCGCCTGCCAAACCTGCCGCTTCATAAGCAATCTTACCAGGGGCAAATTCGCCTCCAGACCCATATTTTGACAAAAAATATGCGTATAAAATTCCTGAAGACATCCATGCAATATAATGCCCAACATACATACCCGTAGCCGATGAGAATCCATATTGCCACTTTTTGGCATACCTTAATATGGAAAGATCAGCCATACCAATATGCATGGCCATATTCGCAAACCAGGCAAAAAACATGACATGCCAGAAAGTAAATTTGCTCTGACCATCCAGTGGTACACCGGTCCATATCTTTGAATTCGCGACTTCCCAGAAATTCCCAGTAGAATTAATTCCCAGCTCAGGCATAACGGCAAATGCCGCTGCGATAAACACGAGGATCATCCAGGGCGCTGCCAGGTTAGCAAACCTGGATACCTGGTCATATCCTAAGATCGCTACGATGGTTATTACTAATCCCACCATCAATACAACTATTATCCATCCAATACTTGTTGGCATCCAATCATTTAGAGTAGGCATGACAATATCAAATGGTATGCCCACAGCTGTGGCCGATACAGCGATCATGGATCCTGCCAGGAAACAGAACATCAAACCATTAACAACATTATAGATCTTTACAAGATGCTTACCACATATTTTCTCCAATTGGAAATACAGGGTTAGCCGTTCCTTGGTAGCTATTGGCGCTGTTAGCAATCCCCAACTTAAAACCGCTAAAAGATTTCCAATAAATAATCCGCCAATAATTGAAGCAGCACTGGCACCATGAGCGACAAAAAGTGGACCGATAACAAACTCTGTTCCTGCGGTATGCTCCCCGGCATACATCCCAATAAAGCTTTTCAGTTTCTTTAATTTGCTATCAGGGATTGGTTCCCTTTCATACTCATC
Source organism: uncultured Cytophagales bacterium (assembly GCA_963820995.1). Classification (GTDB taxonomy): domain Bacteria; phylum Bacteroidota; class Bacteroidia; order Cytophagales; family Cyclobacteriaceae; genus JAGTVG01. Next base: position 389,630 of record CAWGCL010000006.1, read on the forward strand.
AATAGCATCCAGCTTATCAATAATTTTATTTTTCTTCATAGATACAGGCGAAAAAATGAATCGCTCAATATAAATAAAAATTCTGATTCCCTTCTAATTCTTTTAAAAAGTATTTGATGACATTTTCTATAATCACAATGATTACCCTTAGTCAGAAATGATCAATATTATTTAGCTTAGAATGTCTTTTCAGTATTCAAAGAAATAAATAATTGGCCCAATAATTATATGATGAATCAGACCAGACAGATTCAAGGATATGGCAGGATATAATACTTTTAATTCTGCTCCATAAAACCGGAACGAGTGCCGGTATGTAGAAAATGACGGAAGAGTCCCTAACCACTAAAGTTACTATAATCCTGTAGCAACGGCCTCAGAGCCCCTCTCCTTCCTGAGTTGTTCGCGTATGTTAAGACTTCTATAGAGCTTTATGGGATCGCTAGCTGCATTATTCAGTATCCGTGCTTCGGCGATCAATGGCCTTAGATCAGTCCTGAAGGCATCTTGTAATATCTCCTGTGCCCTCGTCACATCGTTGTTTTCCCTGGCTTCTTCTAACTTATCCCGATCAACGATCAGGGCCTGAGCATAAGCCAGTTTAATGGCCTCAACAGATTGCAATAAGTCTTCAAGCGGATCCTTAACATTGTGAGAAGCATCAATCATCCAGGCCAATGGTGCATCATCTTTATTTGCACCTTCCATACCATAGACCAGTTCATTAAAGATCAAAAATAATTGATAGGGTTTAATGGCTCCTACGGTAAGGTCATCGTCCGCAAATTTCGAATCATTAAAATGAAATCCGCCCAACTTATGTTCACCCATCAAGGTTGCAACGATCTGTTCAATATTGGTATTAGGCAAATGATGCCCGAGATCTACCAGACAATAGGCTTTCCTGCCCAATTTGGAGGAAAGCAAATAGGATGTTCCCCAATCAGGTATTACGGTTGAATAAAAATTAGGCTCAAATGGTTTGTATTCGATAAATACCTGCCAGTCATCCGGCAGATGGTCATATATCGATCTTAGAGATTCTAAAGTCCTTGTAAGCGCCTTCCGGAAATTCTGTTGCCCGGGAAAATTAGACCCGTCTGCTAACCAAACGGTAAGGGATTTTGATCCTAATCTGATCCCATGATCTATCACCTCTGTGTTATGATCAATAGCCAGTTGACGGACATTTGGATCAGTATGAGCAAGGGATCCAAATTTATATGACAAAGGCTGATCGGGTTGATCCTGAAAGGTATTTGAATTAACAGCATCAAATTTAAGCCCTAGTGATTGCGCAAGTTTTGACACTTCAGTATAATCCTGAGGAATATCCCATGGTATGTGCAAGGATATTGCCCCACTAGATTTGTTTAAGGCATGCAGGAGCCCTACATCTTCTATTTTCTCTTCAAGGTTTCTCGGTTCACCTCCTGAGGGAAACCGGCCAAACCTGGTGCCTCCGGTTCCAAGGGCCCATGAAGGAATGGCTACCTGGAAATCTGCTATTTTTTGAATGATCGTGTCAGGATTTATACCCAAGTTATCCAATCGTCCTGATAAATGATCAAGATTTTGTTTGTGTAATGAACTGTTTTCGGTATTGTGTTCAAGTATTAATGATGATGGCAATCGCATATAAAAAAATATTAGTTTTAATTTTTAACCATTAAGTAAAAATAAGAAATGATTGAGCGAATTTATCAAAATGGAAGAATAATAGCTAGATAAATTTCCCCAGATATGCGACAACTGATTCTTTATACATTTTGCCTATCGGCAGCATGATTGAGTCTATTTCTATTCCTTCATTATTGTATGCTGAAATTTTTGAAATGGAAATAAGATATGATCTGTGTATTCTTAAGAACTGCTTCGCCGGAAGCATTTTCTCTATGTTTTTAATTGTTATTTTACTGATAATCAATCCTCCCTTCTTATAGATCTTAACATAGTCCTTTAAACCTTCAATATAATTAATATCTTCTATCCGGATCTTTACATTTTTACGGTCTGCTCTTATCCAGATTGTTCCTTCATTTGACCCGGCTATCTCTCCGCTTTGAAAATTCAATTTATTATTTTCAGCATTCAAACTATTGAATTTGTCGATTGCCTTGAGAAAGCGGTCGAAAGAAACAGGTTTTAAGAGGTAATCAATAACATCCAATTCAAAACCTTCATAAGCAAATTCCCTGTAAGCAGTAACGATAATCACTTTTGGAGGAGAACGGAGCGTTTTAAGAAATTCCAGCCCGGTGATCCTGGGCATCTGAATATCTAGAAATATCAGATCAACCGAATTTGATTGCAGATATTCGAAAGCCTGGAGAGCATTATTACAAATCTCAGCTACTGTAAATACTTCAAGCTTATTAAGATAACTTTCAATTACCTGCGCGGCTATGGGTTCATCATCAACTATCAGGCATTTAATTTCGTTCATGATATTTTGTCCAATTCAATTTGAAGTATAATGGTGAAGGTTTTATCGTCTTCATGAATATCAAGTTCATAACGATCAGGATATAATATATCCAACCTCTTTTTTACATTTTTCAATCCAATGCCTTCGGAATAACCAGTATCATCATTTGCCGAATCCTCAACCGTGGGATTATTGACAACGAATTTCAGATGCCCCGCATCAATTGTGATCTGGATCTTTAGCCATTGCATTCCAACATCCTTACTTATCCCATGTTTAAAGGCATTTTCCACAAAAGGCTGAAGAAGCATAGGTGCGATAAACTCTTTATTGCTGACCCCATTTTCAGAAAATTCAATAGAAAGATCACTATATCTTAATTTTTCCAATTCAAGGTAATCCTTGATATATTGTACCTCACTTTCAATACCGACAAATGGTTTATTGCTTTTATAAAGCATATAATCCAGCAATGAAGAGATCTTAAGAACGATTTGAGGGGCATTTTCCGATCCGGCCAATACCAATCCATATAAGTTATTAAGGGTATTAAACAAAAAATGTGGATGGATTTGAGCTTTCAATAACTTAAGTTCAGCTTCTTTTAACCTTAATTCCATCTCCATACTTTTTTTCTCCAACAGAAGATTTTTTTTCTCTACTATATTCCATTTACTGATCAGTTTTATTGTCACAGCAAACAGAACGACAAGATAATTTCCGGCTATCAGATATATGACGTTAAATGAGGCAGGGACCATGTTGCCAGTATTAAAATCAGCGATTACTACAAATGTTAGCAGAACTACATTTAGCCCAAGTGTAATAGAAATAATGAATGAATAAATAAAGTATAATACGAACAAAAGGTATTTCTTTTTAAGGACATACCTGGGAACCAGGAAGTAATTCAGAAAATAAGTTGTTCCTATGGTAATTGGCAACAGCATGATAACAAATTGAAATGCCCCTCTATAGTCAGAGTTCTCACTTCCGAACAAAAGGGTATAAAAGCTCAAAACCAATAGCCAAAAGAGAACATGTAGTAGAATCCGGTATTTCTTATAGGAAAAAGATGTCACGATGCATTATTCAAATTTGTTTAAAATTAATTTTTTTAATTACATTTCAGGACTTTACAAGAGGAATAAATTGAGAATTTCGACAAAGTAATCACTTTCATCGACCAATGGAGAATTCAACAGTTTTTTAGAGTTGGTCGATAATTATATAGCAATTATCTACTTTTTCTTTTTTATTAACTTCGCATTATGTAATCTTGAAGAAAATTTATGTTCAATTTAAATAAATAACACTATGAATACTTTTTTCGAACTACATATTATGGGTGGCATTCAGTTTATGTCCGTATTATTTATAATCTTACTGGCGGTAATTGTCCTCTCAGTAATTGGTCTGATCCTGGCTTATGGCCGGCAAAGTCCAAATATGACAAGATTGACCAATATTATTCTGGGTATCAGATTTCTAGGGGGATTTGCTGCGGTTTGGGGCATACTTGGTCAGGGCATTGGCATATATTCGGCATGCGTGGCTATTCAGGAAGTACAAGATGTTTCTCCAGCATTATTGGCTGGTGGATTTCAGGTATCAATGATAACCGCCTTATATGGTCTTATTATATTTCTCATCTCACGTATATTCTGGTTCATTTTAAAATCAAGATCAAACACACTATCAGTGAAAAAGAACTGATTGATCTTTTCTGCGATTTTTTATAACAATAAGATGGATTTATTTATATTTGCCCAGTAAATCAATAAAAATCCATAATCAAAACAACGATTACTATGAAAAAATTACTTATTCTATCTGTTGTGATAATCGGATCTGTTTTCGCATACAATGATTCAAAGGCACAGGCAAGCTGGGAAGTTGGAGCTCGATTTGGATCCCGTGGTTCAGTTGAAGCGACGATTCCTGTGGGAATGGCCCCCAGAATTCAGCCAGCAGTTTATTTTTATGGAACTAATAGTCTCCCAAATGATTTTGGGATTGCCGGATATTTCGATTGGATGTTCAAATTAAGCGACGGCCCATCCGGTCTGAAGTTTTTCCCGGGTGTAGGACCTGAATTCTTATTTTAATAATCAATTCAATGTCAGTATCGCTGGAAATTTCGGAGTTGAATATGCTTTTGAAATTCCATTGACCATTGCCTTTGACTGGAGACCGGCCATATTCCTTACCAATAGTCATGGTTTTGAAGCAGGAAATGTTGGTATATCGGCTCGATTCAGGTTTGGAGAATCTGTGAAATTTGAGAAAGCTAATTAATTGAACAGGAGATATTAAATCAAAATATTTAGATTCAAAGCTGACCTGGCAGGTCAGCTTTTTTTATGTTTCTTTTACAGATCCAGCCATAAAATTTGAGAACGTTGTATTTCTTGTTGATATTATGAACCATATTGATCACCTCTTGAAAATAAGTTGTATTCGCAACAACTCGAATTAATCCTTATTTTAAGGATTGTTTTAGATATATAAAATGAATAAGTATGAACTAATGTATTTTATAAAAGGATAGGTTTGTTATTTCTCCTGATATGGGATTAATTTGGAAATATTCTTTAGTTTATCAATAGACCATGAACATATCTGAAAGAAGGCGTTTTATTAAGCAAAGTTTAGGGTTCGCGTTATCACTACCCAGTCTTGTGGGTTTCAAAGTCAATTTCCAGGAAGTGACCTACCCTAAAATCCTGTTCAGGATGGGCTGGAACATAAATGACAATAACGACCTTGCACTCATCCCGGCTTTATACCGACTGGCACAAAAAACCATTTTAAGAACAGAATTTTATTTATGGCTGGGTGAATCAGATGAGAAACTGATGACCATGTTGGAAAAGAATTTCACGAGTCTGAAGCTGATAACCGGAGAAATTGATGATTCCGGGGAACCAACCACGGATGAGTTAAAAAATGCGCTTTCCGAATCGGATCTGTTTTTTTATACCCCCGGTGCCGCTAAAAACATAAATTGGTCTGACAAAAATAACCCTGGTATTGAAACCAGATCTCTGCAATACTGCCTGGATAATGGAATCCCCTATGCCCTTCTGGGACTTGGTCAAATACCGGAAGAAGAAGAAAGTTTTAATCGGTTTATAAAAATAGCGAATGGCGCAGAGTTTGTATATGGCAGCTCCTCCTCAATTGACAAATTGCTGAAGGACAGAGATATAAAGATCCCAAAACTTCAAATCTCGCCAAATCCATTATTTGCTTTTGACCTTAGAAACGATACAGAGTCAAGGAAGGTTTTGAAAGGCTTAGCCCTCCTTGACAAGGATTTCTTAGTCCTGGATTTTAAAACTCATGGGATATCTAAAGAGAAGCTAGAGGAATATAGCATCAAGATGATAACCCTAATCTCCATATGGATCAAAGAAACGGATAAACAGGTTTTACTCCTGCCCAATAATGAAGAAGATGTAGAATATACAGTTAAAAATATATACAATCCTTTACCTGAAGACCTTAAACCCAAAGTTGCTATATCCAGAGAAAGACTCATGCCAGATATGGCAGCCTCCATATATGAAAAATCGAGAATTGTTTCAGGAATGTCTCTTTTCCCCGGTTGTTCTGCAATCAAATCCGGAATTCCTATAATGTTCTTAAGCCCTACCGATGTGAATGCCAGGGCAAAAACAATTGAGGATATGGGTTTAAAAAACAGCATACAAGATATTGATTCCAGAAGTGGAGAAGAATTATCAGAAGTTCTATTGGAAATTGATGAAAAATATTTAAATGGTATAATTGAATCTGATAAAGCCCGGGAATATGCCACTAAAAAACTGATGGGTCAGTTTGATGAGATCAACAGGTTCATAAATAAAATGGCAAGTAAAAAGGAAGAACAAAAGAAAAAGGACAAAAAGAAAAAAGATAAAGAAAACTCACAGGAATAGTGTTGTATTTTTTTATTCAGGTCCTTTTATTTTAACTTGCTTTAAATTGAATCGTTTTGCATTTTTTTTATCTCTATGAGGAATCTACAAAAGGTACTTCATATTAATAATTTTCAATTATACAATTTCCTTTTCTGGTTACTGCTGTGCCTTTTTGAAATTTCTAAAACCTATTCTTTCATCTATTTCTATGATTACCCTTTTAAAGCTGAACAACTTTATATCTGGCCAATTTCCAGATATCTAATTTATTGGATATTGAGTTATTGGTTATTTGACATCTATCTTAAAACCCGCCAAAAAAGAAAAATTGAGTTTATTGTCTATAATATAATTGCCGGCCTTTTTTACTCTGTGATCCATAAAGTATTGTCGGATATCTCAGGCGTTTTACTTCAAAGATTGTTTCTAGGACAAGAATCTGGAAACTTTACCGATGTGACGAGTCGCTGGGTCTCAATCTTTTTTGATATTCCAGGAAATTTTATATTTTACTGGGGTATAATCATCCTGCTTCTCGGCCTTGATTATTACCGGAAATTTGTAGATGAACACACCCGCTATCTTGAAATGGAATCGCAATTAAGCAGAGCCCAATTAAAGTCTTTAAAGATGCAATTGAATCCACATTTCCTGTTCAATGCATTTAATACCATTTCAATGATGGTAAGGCAGGGCAAAGGCGATACTGCTGTAGTCATGATTTCCGGATTAAGTGATATGCTTAGGCATAGTCTTGTGACTGAGCCCAAACAGTTCGTACCCCTGGAGGAGGAAATTGATCTGGTAAAGAAGTACCTTTTGCTGGAGAGCGAAAGATATAAGGACAGGCTTACTATACAATGGGATATAGAGCCATCATTGTCAAAATTTCTTGTACCCAGCCTTATCCTGCAACCTATAGTTGAAAATGCCTTTAAACATGGTATATCAAAGAACATCGGGAAGTCTTTATTGCATATAAGAGTCAAAAAAGAGGATCAAGTGTTAATCCTCGAAGTATTTAATACGGGTTCATACCTTCCCATAAATTGGGATATTAATAAAAATAAAGGCTTGGGATTGGCTAATACAATTAACAGGCTAGTTAAGCTTTATAAGAAAGATTATAAAATTCAGATAATGGAAAGAGATCAAGGGGTAGCAGTATTGGTAAAAATCCCCGTTATTGAAGAAAAACATCTGTAAATACAAATATGTCCAACAAAACCATTAAAGCAGTAATAGTAGATGATGAGCCAAATGCCAGAGATGGACTCGAACTGATGCTTTCGAGCGACACAGACATTGAAATGGTTGGAATATGCAATAATGGCATAGAAGCCATTCAGTTTCTGAAAGAAAAACAGGTAGATCTGCTCTTTCTTGATATACATATGCCTGGAATAGATGGATTTGATGTATTGGATAATGTATCAAAAGAAAGATGGCCCTTTGTGGTATTTATAACTGCTTATGATGATTATGCGGTAAAAGCATTTGAATATCATGCGCTCGACTATATTCTTAAACCATTCTCAGACGAACGGTTTTTTCAAATGCTTGGAAGAGTGAAACAATCAATATACAGCAATAGAACACTTGAACAGGCCAAAAGATATGAAAAACTAAAAAATGAACTAACCAAGGGAAAATCAACTAATACAGATTTTTTCTATGATGATGAAAATCCCGGTTCTCAAAATCTGGTAATAAAAGACAGCGGCAAAATAATTATCATACCTGTAAACAAAATAACATTTATCGAAGCTTTCGACTATTATATTAAAATACATTACGAAGGGCAATTTAAACTTACCAGGATACCTTTAAAGAATATTCTCCCTCGTCTACCAGAAGACCAATTTATCAGAGTACACCGGTCGTATGTTATTAACATGAATCATATAGAGCAGCTTGAAAAAAGAGGGAAAGGTGAGACAGTGGCAATACTCAGATCCGGTCAGGAAATAAGGGTTAGTGACACATATAAAAAGGAACTACTTAACCACATTAAGCCCCCAGAGGATTAAATTACTGCATAATCATCCTGATTCACTGCATACTTGAAATTATTACTGATTATGATCCGTAATTTCAAGTAAAAATATAAGTATGCTACGGAATTACCTCCTAATAAGCCTGAGAAATATATTCAGACAAAAAAGCAACAGTTTTATTAACATTGCGGGTCTTGCCATGGGCATTACAGTCAGCCTATTCATTGTCCTGTATATACAATCTGAATTCGGCTTCGAAAAAGATTATCCTCAATATAAAAATATTTACAGATTTGCATCAAGTAATTGGGCTAAATCCTCCCCTCCTGCTTCTGAAGCAGTTAAAAGCTATTTTCCAGAAATAAAAGAATCTGGCCGGGTTGCTTTATTCAGAGGTGGCAGAAGTATAGCTGTAATTGATGATACACATTTTCCAATAGATAAGGGATATTATTCGGACAATTCGATTATTAAGATTTTTGACCGGAAGATAGTGGCTGGGAATTATGAAGACCTGTTGACAAGGCCTTTTACATTAGTATTAACAGAAAGCCTAGCTAAAACACTATTTGGAGATAAGAATCCATTAGGGGAATCTGTGAAATTTGCTTTCGGAGAATTGCAGCATGCCCGGGAATATGAGATAACAGGGGTGATCCAGAATTTTCCTGAAAATTCTCATTTAAAAATGGATTACCTAATCTCTATGCCTACCTTTTTTGAAGATTATCCTGATGAATGGACAAATTCCAGAACATGGAAGGTAATGTATACCTATCTTCTATTTGACAATAAAGATGATTATACAAATATTCAATCCAAGTTAAGAGATTTCCAATATGATCATCAGCTAAGTGAAAACTATACGGAAGAAGATCTCAATGCACGCGGTGATTTTTTTGAGCTGCACCCGATTGTCGACATACACTTAAAATCACATCGAGAGCAGGAAATGGGCCCTAACAGTCATATCCGATACATTTACATATTCGGGGCATTGGCAGCACTTATAATCATCGTAGCCAGCGCAAATTTCATTAATATATTTGTAACCCAGGCTTTGAAGCGTAGCAAGGAAATTGGAATAAGAAAAGTTACAGGCGCCTATCGCATACAATTGATCAATCAATTCTTGTTGGAAGCCCTGGTATACACTATACTATCTACATTTATTGCCATAATTCTTTGCAGTATAACACTTCCCCTATTTAATGAATTGGCCAACCAGAATTTTACTTTCAGGGATCTTTTGAAGAATGAACACCTTCTCGCCATTGCTCTTTTGATCATTGGAGTAACCTTTTTATCAGGCGGCTATCCTGCCATTTTTATATCCGGATTTAAGATTGTTGACAGCATTAAGATTAATCAGATACCACAATCATCCCTTTCCAATAGCAGAAAGGTATTATTAATTCTTCAATTCATCATTGCAATATTTATGATCAGCAGCACCCTGATCATATCCAGTCAATTGAAATATTTCAAAAATAAAGACCTTGGATTTGATAAGGAGCATATTGTTGCTATATACACCTATGGCGATTTCAGAAGTGTTTTTCAACAAAGGAGAGAATATATATTTAATGAAATTAAGAAACACCCTGGAATTATTGAAACCGGAGCAACCACAACATTAATAGGCAGCATCTCAAGCATTGAGTTCTTACGGCCAGACGGATGGGAGCCAGAAAATCGTGATGATTTTATGCGGTTCACACGTGCAGATGAGGGTTTTATTCCAACCCTCGGGATCAAGCTCCTTGAAGGAAGGAATTTCAATCCTGTTACTGATTCTTCAGGTGCCTTTATTGTAAATGAAAAGGTTGTAGAAATGCTCAAGCTTGAAGATCCGATAGGTACCTTTGCCACGAATGACTTCTTCAATCACAGGGGGCCAATTGTTGGGGTTATGAAAGATTTTAATTTCGCATCATTGCATAATGAAATTGAGCCGTTGGTTATCTCTTACAGGCCAGAATGGCCAGGAACTATACTTGTCAAACTATCCGGTGATCAGATAAAAGAAGCAATAACGCATATGGAATCAATTACGAAAGAAATTGCCCCCGGAAGTATCTTCACATACAGTTTTCTGGATGAGGATCTTAACAACTTATATCTTTCAGAGGACAAAATGAGTAAAATATTTAAGGTATTCTCATTTCTTGCCATATTGATTTCTTGCATGGGCCTCTATGGTCTCGCTGCCTACTCGGCTGAATTAAGAACTAAAGAAATAGGTATAAGAAAAGCCTTTGGGGCTTCCATTCCCAAGATCCTGATCTTATTATCAAAAGTGTATATATCATTAATATTCATATCATTTATTATTGCTATTCCTATATCCAACTATTTCGTTACTGAATGGCTGAAAAACTTCGCATATCAAACTTCTGTAAACTGGTGGGCATTTCTTATATCAGGATTGGCAGTAGGTCTGATTGCCCTTACAGCGGTTACCGGAAAGTCAATACAGGCAGCAAGGACAAATCCATCAAAATCTCTTCGTTCCGAATAGGAATAAATACAAATTACCAATGCCAAAATAAAAAAGTGCTATTTGTCTGCACAGCAAATATTCTATACTTTTACACATATTTTTAGCATTAAAATCAGGAAGATGAATCTATTGAAAGCGACTGCGGGACTAATTATTTTTTTTGTCGGAATTTGTAATCCGGTTTTTTCACAAACCGGGTTGAATTTAACTGAAATAATGTCGGGGGATGACTTTGTTGGTCACTTGCCAAAAAACGTTTACTGGTCAGAAAACAGTAAGAGTGTTCTTTTCGACTGGAATCCCGAAAAAGAGCTTAATGAGGATCTTTATAAAATTGATTTGAAGGGATTAATTCCTTATAGAGTCGGTATCGATGAACTGAAAAAGATGCCTTCAAAGAATGGCGTTTTGTCGATAGACAGATCCAGGAAATTGTATGAAAAGAATGGAGATATATTCATCTACCATATAAAATCCGGACAGGTTGATCAGATAACCAATACAACTGAACGGGAATCTAATCCAGTCTTCACAAATAATGATAACCGCATTGTTTTCAGAAAAGGAGACAATTTGTTCAGTTTATCTCTAATTACAGGAAGTATAACACAGATCACCAATTTCGTTGAGCAGGCGTCCGGCAAAAAGGATAAAAAATCCACCTCACAAAAAGAGTGGATCCAGAATGATGAAATGGCCCTTTTCGACATACTCAGGCTACGGAATGATAAAGAAAAACTATCTGAGGCAAAGAGAGATTCTTTAAAACCGCATAGACCTGTAGAAATTTCTATAAATGGCCAATACTTAAGTAATCTTACCATTAGCCCGGATGAAAGATACGTTCTGTACCATCTTATTAATAGAACGCAAAATGGTAATAATACAGAAGTTCCGAGTTATGTAACTGAAACTGGATATGCAAAAATGTTAAGGGCGAGGCCAAATGTTGGTAGTCCTGAATCAAGTATGAAAATGGGAATAATTGATATTGAGGAGGATACTACATATATTATCGATCCAAAAAATATCCCGGGGATCTTTGACAAGCCCCTGTTCCTGAAAGATTATTTACCCGAGGATAGTACCTTTAATGATCAGTATAAAGATCCAAGAAATATTGGATATCAATCACCCATATTTAATGAAAAGGGTGACCTGGCGGTAATGGTAATTCGATCTGCAGACAATAAAGACAGGTGGATCATGCAACTTGACTTAATAAATGGGGAGTTGGTATTACTCGACAGGCAACGGGATGAATCATGGATTGGTGGGCCTGGTATCGGAGAGTGGAATTATGAAAGAAATACCCTTGGATGGCTTGCGGATGATGAAACAATCTGGTTTCAGTCTGAAGAATCAGGCTACTCTCATTTGTATACCCTGAATACCCGGACTAAGGCAAAAAAGACCATAACCTCTGGAGATTGGGAAGTTTATAAGGCCCAGTTATCCACCGACAAGAAATATTTCTATCTAACGGCTAATAAGGAAGGACCTTCGGAACGTCATTTTTATAAGGTTTCTGTAGAAGGCGGCAATCCAATCCGTTATACACAGGAAGAAGGAAATTATGAAGTTTCTGTATCCCCTGATGAAAAAATGCTGGCCATAAGGTATTCATATAGCAACAAACCCTGGGAATTATACCTGATGCCAAATAAACCAGGTGCTAAAATGTTGCAGGTCACCCAATCTACAAGCCCTGAGTTCAATGCCTACCCCTGGAGAGAACCAGAGTTAATTCAATTTAAAGCAGAAGATGGATCCTTGGTTCCGGCCCGAATATATAAACCGGAAAAGGCTGTTGAAAATGGGCCAGCGGTAATATTTGTTCACGGAGCTGGTTATCTCCAGAATGTGCACAAATGGTGGAGCAGCTATTTCAGGGAATATATGTTTCATAACTTTTTGGTGGATCAGGGATATACTGTTCTGGACATAGATTACAGGGGAAGTGAAGGATATGGCCGTGATTGGCGAACAGGAGTTTACAGGCATATGGGCGGAAAAGATCTTACTGACCATGTTGATGGTGCCAAATATCTTGTGACCGAGCATAATATTGATCCTGAAAGAATTGGGATTTATGGGGGCTCCTATGGTGGATTTATTACAATTTTTGCAATGTTTAAGTATCCGGAGGTTTTTAATTGCGGCGCTGCTTTAAGGTCGGTCACTGATTGGGCCCATTATAATCATCCCTATACATCAAACCGGTTAAATACACCAGTGGAAGACAGCATTGCATACAGGAACAGTTCTCCGATATATTATGCTGAAGGTTTACAGGGAGAACTGATCATGTTGCATGGGATGGTAGATACGAATGTTCATTTTCAGGATGTTGTCAGGTTATCTCAAAAACTAATCGAACTTGGAAAGAAAAACTGGGATGTAGCCATTTTTCCGATGGAAAATCATGGATTTAAGGAAGCATCAAGCTGGGCTGACGAATATCGAAGAATATTGGAGCTTTTTGAGCGGAATCTGAAATAGGCTTACAACAATAAAACTATAATATGTCCTGGACTTGCCCGGACTGTGGAAAATCCTTTCGTAATCGGAATCAATGGCATTCCTGTTATAAACTGGACCTGGCAGATCATTTAAAGAATAAACCTGAGAAAATCCAGACTCTTGTGCATGATCTGTTGGCTCAGATTGAAACATTCGGACCTATTGAACTAAACCCGGTCAAATCGGTTATTCAGGTCAAGGCAGGCGCTACCTTTTTATCCATCAGACCCAAAAGCGAATACCTTGAACTTGAATTTCAGCTGGGTCAGGAAATCGATCAGTTCCCTATCCATCGAACCGTGAGAATCTCCCGAAACCGGGTACTTCATTTCATGAACATCGATTCCGGAGAAGATATCAATGACCAGCTCATAGAATGGCTACAAGACTCGTACGATCTTGTCAGGGGAACATAATAATATGGTGGTATATTCCCTTATATTGTGCCATACATTCCTGGCCAGGAAATTTTGGCAAAAAGATAATTACAGATATAAAGGAAGGTTTATGAATTCTACGGCTTCAGTAATTCTGAAAGCCATATTTAATTCCTAAATTAAAGCATATATTTTGCGAACGCTTCTATTACGATGTTACAATTTCGACCATCTTACCTAAAATCATATAATGAAGGTGCTCTCAGGGATAAGATATTCAAGATAAATAAATTGAATACATCATGTAGCTTCTGTCCACATCGATGCGGGACAGACAGAACTCAATCGAACACTGGAAAGTGTAAATCAGGTAGTTTACCTTTAATATCATCATATAGCCCTCATTTCGGGGAAGAACCTCCACTAACCGGCATACGCGGATCTGGCACCATTTTCTTTGGCAATTGTAATTTATCCTGCATTTTCTGCCAAAACTACGACATATCGCAATGCGGTATTGGAGAAGAGATGAGTCACTCAGATCTTGCACGCATTATGATTGACCTTCAGCACCTTGGTTGCCATAATATAAATTTTGTCTCACCAAGCCATATGGTACATGCTATCCTGAATGCCTTACCTGAAGCCATTGAGATGGGATTAAACATTCCTCTTGTGTATAATTCCGGTGGATACGACTTAGTCTCTACTATAGAATTACTTGAGGGGATATTTGATATATATATGCCAGATTTTAAATATATGGATAATAACATAGCCAATGAACTTAGCGGGGTTAATGATTATGTCGAAATGGCCATAGAATCGATATTTGAGATGTACAGACAGGTTGGTGATTTGCGGGTGAACGAATATGGGATCGCTCAAAAAGGACTGATCATACGTCATCTTGTTATGCCAGATGATATCGCGCAAACTTACAAGGTTATAGATTTCGTTAAAGAACTATCAACAAATACTTACTTTAACCTGATGGATCAATACCGCCCGGCATATCATGCCATGACAAATCCGAAGATAAACAGAAAACTCTCCGCTGGGGAATTCAACAAGGCATATGAGTATGCCGTCGATGTCGGATTATCTCGTATTGCGGGTTAATAATCCGGAAGAAAATAATAAAAACCTTTGTCTTTGGTATAGTGGTCTCCTATCATATGGTAAATCGCAAATAATTCAAAAGAGAAAGGAATATACCCTAAGTATCCCAGGACAGGCATTTCAAAGATATATAGAAATTCAACTCCAGGCGTATGATATATCCACTTTGGATATGCGAGGTAATTCCACATTTCCCAGAAAAAGCCACACATTAAACAACCAAGTGCCAGCGAGATCAATGGTCTCCAATCTTTAATATCAGTAAACGCAACCAGGCTGCGAAGGCCCCGCAGGTGATTAATTGAATCCAGAATCAGAAAAATAGATAGCCACAAAAAAACATAATAGTATTCAGGCCAGATTAATAATAAAACAAGGGCAACAATTCCAATCAGGATAATAATCCTGATACTGTTTAAACTGGAAGAAATTCTTGGTCCACCCTTTATATTTTTTAGCCATTTAAAGGAATTCAATAATTCTGCAGATCCAAAAACCGCAGGGATTACGGTAGAAAAGCAAATGCTCGCATAAATAAAATATTCAAGGTCACTAAAATGTTCACGACCTAAATACTGCCAATTCTGGGTTCTAATGTTTATTCCTTCGAAAAGCCACCAGACAGGTATAGAAATAAAGAACAATCCAACAAACTTTCTCCAGTTTTTTGATAGCAACGATTCTCCATTCCGCTTAAATACTATACCGTCTACAGAAAGGATATATCCAAACCAAAGTGGAAAAAATAAAATATGTGTCCTTAACCCTTCCAGATGCCAATTTAAATACCAGGCTGTGATTACTAAAACCAGGCCAGCATAGAAATGTAATGGCAAATGCTTTGGATGATCCATGAAAATTTAAATATACAAATACAAGTTATAGATTTTTGAAACGTTATCTAAATACCGGCTAGAGGAAAAAACTTAAAAGCCCATTTAATATTACATATGTCCTGTAGGATAGAAAGTAAACAGGTATCGTCTGTAAAAAGTATTAATTTAAATCATGAAACTTAAAACGCTATTTTTCAGATATTTATAAGACAATTGTCTGCGTTATCATGCATAAAATCAGGTACTACTTACTGGAGAGCATTGATGTACGGATTATCCTGGTCGCGGTCATTTACTTTTTAAGCGCATATTTTGGACTGCTATTGGCCTTCAGGGATCCGATCACATCACCAGTATGGCCGCCTGTTGGCATTGGATTAGCTTTGATCCTCTTTCTGGGTACAAGAACATGGCCGGGAATAACAATTGGGTCACTGGTAGCCTATATGCTGGTATTCTGGTTAAATGGGATTGAGATTAATAGTGGCACAATTCAGGCTTCAATTATCATAAGTATTGGAAATACTATTGAAATATTACTTGGCCGTTACCTGATTAAACGCTTCATAAAGGATCAGGATCCATTCAAGAATACCCATAATACTTTTGTCTTCTTAATTATTGCATTAATCATGTGCCTCATTGGTTCCTCATTAGGCACCTATAGTTTCCATTTGAATGGAATAGTGGACCAACAGGACTTCATATCAAAATGGTTTATGTGGTGGATACCAAATGTTACCAGTGTTCTTTTATTTACACCCTTCATTCTATCCTGGAAAAGGAAATTCAATGTACAGATCACTCGAAGAACAATTATTGAATCATTGATTTTCCTATTTTGCATGGCATTATTTATTGTGATTCTACGAAATGAAGCACTAGCCCCTACCATTGAGAAATCATACCCATTTCTTATAATCCCATTTTTACTCTGGTTATCATTCAGGTTTAATCTTCAAACCACCTTAACCGGAATATTGATCACCGCGCTATCGGCTATATATATAACTATTCATGGCCAAGGCCCATTTGTTCTTGATTCAAATGAAAATTCCATATTAATACTTCAGATTTTCATTGGTGTGATCAGCATCACCAGTATTATATTATCATCCACCGTATATGAAAGACTTGATGCACAATTAACCATTCAAAAATTCAATGAAACTCTTGAAACTAAAATTGATGAAAGAACAAAGGCACTGAATGATGAAATATCATTTAGAAAAAGAGCGGAAGATAAATTGAAGGTAACCAACAGGCAATTGCGAAAAGCAAATGTAGAACTTGATAATTTTGTCTATAAAGTTTCACATGATTTAAGGGCGCCAATTGCATCGGTACTTGGCCTGGTAAATCTTGCCAAGAAAGAGAATAAGTTTGACACGTTGAAGCAATATTTCGACATGGTTGGCAGAAGTGCAGTACAACAGGATTCCTTCATAAGGGATATACTTGATTTATCCAGGAATTCACGACTATTAGTTGATAAGAAAAGAATCAATTGGCAGGAATTAATTAACGATACTTTCGAACATCTGAAATACAGTGTAAAGGATAAAGCCATTGATAGAAAGATAAACATAAATGGAAAGTCCAGCTTTTATTCCGATCAACGAAGAATCAAGGTGATATTTAACAACCTGATCTCCAATGCTATAAGGTATTCGAATGGCAAGGATCCGCTAATTGAAATCGATGTTAAAATAAACAAAACCAATGCGAATATCTCCATTTCCGATAATGGGGTTGGCATAGAAAAGAAACACCAAAAGAAAGTATTCGAAATGTTTTACAGAGCCACGGATGCTAACGCCGGTTCAGGATTGGGACTTTATATTGTTAAAGAATCTATAGATAAATTGAATGGCAATATTGACATGATGTCTGATGTTGGCATTGGCACAAAATTCCTTATTTCCCTGCCAAATCTGAAGAAGTAGTTGAGCTTACCCTATCATCAAATCCCAGGCAGAATAGATAAAAATATCACTCCTATTTGTTATCTTCCAAAGTATAATAGAACTGTACTATACATCCAAGCTGTTCTACATAAACCAACACTTTACGGGCATCAAATTTGTCAACCACCCCGGTCATCCCCCTGAAAGGCCCCTCGGGTATTTCAACGAACTGCCCCCTCTCGAATCCACTTCCTTCTACTTTGATATCCGATCCGGCATTTTCTATTTCTCTGATCGCCTGCAATTCAATATCTCTGATTATAGCTGGCTGACTCGCATAATAGACATATTTCATCACACCCGGATCCCTTAATGGCAACTGTCTGTTCTTTTCGTTGATATAGATGAATATATAGGATGAAAACATCGGGATTTGCACCTTCTTTTTCCTATCACTCCATTGATGAACCGTTTTAATCAATGGGCAATAAACATCATAACCTGCCTCCTGCAAACGAGTTGTTACCTTTTTTTCATTTCTTGGCTTAGTATACAGAACATGCCATCTATATTCATTGATCTTTTTTAATCTTTCTATTTCATTTACCGACATCCTTACAATTAATGGTTGATTGGGTTTTACATATTTTTAAAAACCACATTTATTGTCGCCATCCAATGACTTTATTTCAATAGGTTTTTATACTTTTAAACCGCCAAAGTTAATATGAAATCATTTAAATTTTCCTGAATTGAGTTTTGTATTGTTATACTTTCCTAACTTTTATTGAAAAAGCCATTCTTGGATTAATAACAAATACCTGCTGGATATCCGTTGAAGTGAATCCATTTGATTTTAACTTTGGAATTAGTTCTTTAAAAACTGCAGTATAAGGCGTGAATGATCCTCCCCCATCTTCCCCGGGCGAGTACCATCCTGCATCATGTGATACAAGCACTTTACTTAACAAATCATTCTTTTTGAAATCCTTAAGCCAGTTTACATATTGGTCAGCATTCTTAGGATTCAAGCCATCTATACTTACCCAGGCACCCATTTTTGCCGCTCTTAATCGTAAATTTCCATCGTCTTCATTTTGAGCATGTACCCAGATGAAGGCCTCCGGGGCGACTCCCTGGGACTGAAGTAATGAAATTTCCTCAAATGCCGGAATGGCAGGGCCGGTATGAGATGCGATAGATAACCCGGTCTCTATATGGGTAAGCCCCGCTGCGCTTACGATTTTTTGATGTAGTTCTGAAAGTGGCTCCGGGGCCACCCCTATTTTCAAAAATCCAGGTTTAATACCTGAACCATTGATCCCTGTTTCTGCTTCTTTGATCCAAAGCTCGGCTAAGGACCTACTATCTATCTCATAGGCTTTTCTTGGCATATATTTATTATCAGCCGCACCATAAAACCCAGTATTTGTCAAAAAAAGCATCCCGGTCTGATCGGAGATCTTTTTCAACAGCTCCGGATCTCTTCCAATATATTCAGGAGTACATTCAACAAAAGAATGGCAACCCAGGTCTTTAATCTCTTCAAGATAGGGAGTGACCACACGTATTACATCGTTGTGGTTCCACCTTTTAGGATCATAATTATCCGCACCGATAAAGTCAACCAGGATATGCTCATGAGAAAGGGTAAATCCAAGTTCAGAGGCTTTGACAATCCCGTTTACGGTCATTATGTTCCCTTCTGCTATGAGATTGAATTTATCATTCAATTTTAATCCAGTAGATATTAACGGTACACCAAAGCTTAGCTTTATGGCATCTTTCAAAAAGGTTCTTCTATGTATGTTTGTCATGAATTATTTTTTAAACATCATTACACCATATTATTTCATTTATCAATCAGGATCCTTAGTCTTAAAAGAATAAATAATTGAATTTATAGAACATCGGGATATGATTTAGACTAAAATTAATAATTTCATTTTTCATATGATAACCAATCCTAAAATCATTAATAAAGTCGAATCATTTGAGGCAATAAACGAAATTATGCTTATTGGTATTAAAAATTGAACTAAAATCTACCCAAAAAAAAAAATCAGGGTATCTTTGGCAGGAATTTATCATTTTATCCTATATGAAATTTAGTAAAGTTCAGTTCTTTGTATTGCCTTTATTAACCCTGCTTTTAGTCAGTAATTCCACTTGTCAGGAAAAAAACCATGCTGCTAAATCGCAAGATGATGACCTGCCAAAAGCCCAGTATGCAAAGAATATAATTTTAATGATCGGAGATGGAATGGGGACCTCCCAAATTTATGCCGCTTTAATTGCAAATAAGGGACATCTCAACATGGAAGAATTTCCCATTACAGGTTTTTCAAAAACTACATCTGCTGATGATCTGATTACAGATTCTGCAGCCGGGGGTACAGCCATGGCCACAGGAACCAAAACTAACAATGGTATGGTTGGGGTTGATCCGGAAAATGATCGAGTGGAAAATATAATTGAGATTGTAGAGAAAGATGGAAAAAGCAGCGGTCTTGTCGCCACTTCCACCATAACCCATGCAACACCTGCCAGTTTTGTGGCACATGTTCAATCCAGAAACGATTATGAGAGAATAGCATGGCAATTTCTTGAGTCTGATGTAGACGTTTTTATTGGTGGTGGGGCAGTTCATTTTATCGAACGTCTTGATGATAGGGACCTTACAATAGACTTAACAGAAAATGGTTATGAATTATGTTATTCTATGGAAGAATTGGATGCAGCCACCAGTGAAAAAATAGCAGGATTAGTATATGAAGCCAGCCCTCCTGCCATGAAAGCGGGACGGGGAAATATGTTATCAAAGTCTACAGAAAAGGCTATAGAAGTATTATCTAAGAATGAAAACGGTTTCTTCCTAATGGTAGAAGGATCCCAGATCGACTGGGGTAATCATCAAAATAATATTGAATACCAGACCCTGGAAGTCATTGATTTCGACAATGTAATCGGGGAAGTCCTTCAATTTGCCCGGGAAGATGGCGAAACACTGGTTATAGTCACGGCAGACCATGAAACCGGGGGACTTGGTATTAATGGAGGTAATATGGCTAAAGGTGAAATTGTACCGGGATTTACAACCATGGGCCACACTGGAGTGATGGTGCCTGTTCTTGCATATGGGCCACAGTCTGAATTATTCAGCGGTATCTATGAGAATACTGAAATCTTTTTCAAAATGCTGAAAGCACTAGGGAAAGAATAAGGCATGGAATGATGAGATCATCAGAACTATTAGATGCTTTAAAAAAAGACAGCATTTCAATTAGCGATATATTCCAGAGTCAATTTTTAAATCTTTCAATAGATCAGCTTAACTGGAAGCCAACACTCCATTCCTGGAGCATTTCTGAATGTCTTGAGCATATAGTGCTGAGCGGCCAATTCTATATAAATGAGATCACAAACAGTTTTTTAAGCCACAAACCAGAGAAAGAAACTCTTAACATTAAATTCAAACCAGGACTTATAGGGAATTATTCAGCTAAATCAATGAAGCCAAGAGATTCTGGTGAAATAAAGAATAGAATGAAAACTTTTAGCAGAATGGAACCTGGTAAAAGTGGGATTGATACTAAAAAACTATTATTGGATTTCGGGAAATATCAGGATGACCTTATGCTTTTAATTGAAAAGGCCAGATACTATAACCTGAATACAATAAAAATTAATTCATCCATTGGGAGAATCATTCGTTTTAAGCTTGGGGATGCCTTTCGATTTGTCATTGCGCATAATCAACGACACATTCAGCAAGCAATTAATGTTTTACAAATGGATGAATTCCCTGAGCGGTGATTTATTCGAGGTCCTACCTCAAATAAATACAAGATCTCTATAAACGAAAAATCCCGCCGACCTACATTGAAGCAAGCCAAGGCGGGAATTTTGCCTAGTTATTTCGAGATTGATCCTATTTATATAACCTGTATATTTCTACTCCTCCAACATCAGTCAGGAAATCTGCCCTTTTTATCAATTCATTGATCATGTTTGATTTTTCAGATGCACACCTGACAAGACGATTATCCTGACTATATACTTTGACTTTTACATTTACACAATCACCAAGGTCTTTAAAATCCTCCATGAAATTTTCTTCCATTTCAAAAACTTCATATTCAGTGTCAATCGCTTCGGTGTTAATGGTCTCTGCAGAAGTCGTTAACGAACACACGCAACAAAAAACCAACAGCATCAAACTGAAAATGATTACTTTGTATATGTTTATGAGAGATTTCAATAAATTGTTCGTTTGTTATCTCTTTTTATAGTGCCAATCACATGCCAAAATTTATATGTAGCTGATTTTCAGTATTTTACAAAAGTGCCATGCCACAAGGATGTACAAAAGCGCACACTTTTATGGACGACTGGGAACACAATTTTTCGAATTATCTAAAAAATATTTCAGGCTATAAGTATTTCGAAATCTCTTTACAATAAAAATCCGCAAATTCATGCCGCTTCTTATACCTGTATTGCATCACCCATCTTGGGTGAGGGAGCGCCACTATTTTCACAAAGAGCTGATATCGTTTATTAAGTTTAATAAGATATTTATAGTTAAGGCCCCTGCCCAGGGAGAAAGCCACATTCGTATTGGCTCCAAAATCGATCTGTTGTTGAAGCCATTTAACGAATTGAGTTTCATATTGATTTACCAGATCATCACTGTCGTAATAATTTATATTCTTGTCGTTCATTACGAAACCCAGAGGAGATACGGCCGTAAGGTAACACTTTCCAAAAAAAATATCCGCGCCACCAAAGTTCCGGATAACTTCATAAATGAACCTGGAGGACAACTCATGTCTTTTAGGCAAATTGTTTTTAATTTTGAGGGTATCCTCAAGGTGAATTGGATCCGTAAAGGGTATTGCTGTTACTCCGCCGCCAAACCTTCCAGGGTTAATCCCTATAAGAAAGATTCTTTGATTCGTATCATTATAATATTTTGTATAAAACTGGTCATTAAGTTGCTGTACCTGCGGATCCTGCATTGGATTCATAACTTCAATTCCATCCGGAATCCCCAAAGTAGAAAAATTCAGTTTTTTGTAGAATTCAAGTACATTTTCTCCAAAAGTCATAGAATATAAATTGAAAATTTAATTCAATACTCAGCCATTCTGTTCTTCGAATTTCTTATTATTCGACTAATGATTATACCGCACAAAAAGATAGATAGTGTTCCCATCACTACTATCATATTTGTATGTAAGGGGCTTCTCAAATACGCAAGATTATCCGGTATTAATGAAGGAAAAGTCATCCATGAAATCACCAGGATTCCCATGGTAACAGATATTTTTGCTGCGGTGTTGCCTGTTGATCTGGATATAAAACCTAAAAGAAAAAGACCAAGCATCCCGCCTGCAAATATCCCCGACAATTGCCACCAGGTATCCAGAAGGCTTTCAATCCCTATCAGGGCCAAAGAAAAGAAGGTCCCCAGGATGCCCCAGACAACTGTACTTACCTTTAAAACCCGCATAGATTCCCTTTCTGATGGATGCTGATTAAAATATCTTTTATAGAAATCTGACCAGATTATGGTAGCAGAGCTATTTAGACTTGAATCAACACTGCTCATTGCGGCAGCAAACAAGGCTGCTATCAATATCCCTGTTATACCCTGAGGGAGTCTGTTTACCATAAAAAAGGGCAATACCCTGTCCGCTATTTCAGACATCATCAACAGAATAGGATTCAATCAAAATTTCAGAATAATCAGCACCTTGTTGATTTTCAGTTCTAATCTCTTCATATAGTGGTTCCAACTTCCCGGGACTTTCCTGGTAATACACCCATAAACCCGTGCCGATAAAGAAAAATAGCAGTGATACCGGAATATACAATTTAGCCGCCAACCAAACAGATTTACGTGCTGAACTTGTACTATTGGCCGTATGGTAACGTTGAATAAAACTCTGATCTATCCCAAAGTTGTTAAGATTTATAAATATCCCATAAAGTATTACTACCCAGAAGGTAGATGTCGTAAAACTAAGTTTAAAATCACCCAAACTGAATTTTTCAGCCACCATCCCTTTCTGAATTATACCCATAAATCCCCCCTCCACGTCAATGCATAAGATAATCACTATCAAGATAGCGCCAACCGTCAGGACTATACTTTGGATTACATCTGTCCAGATAACAGCTTCTATTCCACCCAATAACGTATAGATAGTTACCAGTACCCCCATAGATAAAATAATATATGATATTTCAATTCCAGTCAAGGCATTTAATACCAGGGATACTCCAAACATGATGGAGGCCATCCTGGCCAGTTGAGTTAATAGATAGCAGATATCCATATATAACCTGGCCCAGGGACCGAATCGTTTTTCTACATGTGCATAAGCTGAAACACTCCCACTTTCCCTGTAAAATGGGACAAAATATTTGGCCGCAATCCAAGCTGCTATAGGAATAGATAAACTAAACACAAAGGCATTCCAATTACCTCCATAGGCCTTACCTGTTACCCCGATATATGTATTGCTACTTAAATAGGTTCCAAAAATGGACAATCCAACTGCCCATGCTGGCAATATACCGCCTGCAGAAACGAAATTGTTCGAGCCACCTCCTCTTAAAGCAAAATATACTCCTGTAAGTATTATTATGAGCACATAAATTGCAATGATGACCAGATCAAATAAAGGAAGTCCTGACATGTATTAGAAATCGTTCATAATGTATATAAATTCTTTTATCCTGAAAGATATAGGCATAATAATAAAATTACAGCATCAAGTTTGTAAATTAAAAAATTAAAGTGAATTTAGGATTTCCATCAGGTATGATTTTTTAAAACACAGTTATATGAAATTCAATACAGGTTACTTGATCAGGATTTCTCTTGTATCTGCCCTCGGTGGTCTGCTATTTGGATATGATTGGGTGGTAATAGGTGGAGCTAAACCATTTTACGAGAAGTTTTTTGATATCACAGGCTCACCAAATTTACAAGGATGGGCTATGAGCAGTGCATTGCTTGGCTGCATTGCCGGTGCAATGATTTCAGGCATACTGAGTGAAAAATATGGAAGGAAGAAGTCCCTAATTATATCTGCTTTCCTCTTTAGTATTTCAGCCATTGGGACCGGATTTTCAAACGATTTATCTACTTTCATAATCTTCCGTCTGTTGGGTGGAATTGGGATTGGATTAGCTTCGACCCAATCGCCAATATATATAGCCGAGGTATCGCCGGGAACATTGCGTGGAAGATTTGTTTCTCTTAACCAATTGACTATAGTCATTGGGATTCTGCTTGCACAGATAACCAATTATTTGATTGCAGATGCGGTAGATCCTGGTGCCACAAATGTTGAAATTTTAAACTCCTGGAATGGCCAGTGGGGCTGGCGATGGATGTTCTGGGCTGAGTCTGTTCCTGCCCTGTTCTTCTTCTTTTTGACATTTGGAATTCCTGAAAGTCCCAGATGGCTGGCAAAATCAGGAAACTGGTCGTTGGCTGAAAAAATCCTGGTAAAGATTGGAGGCATGGAATTTGCAAATTATTCCAGGGATGAAATTTCAAAAACAATTCAAAATGTAAATGTCCGGTTTAATTTAACTACGCTTAGACAAAGAAATATATTACCAATCGTACTTATCGGTGTAGTATTGGCCGTATTTCAACAATGGTGTGGAATTAATGTAGTTTTTAATTATGCTGAGGAGGTTTTTGCGGCTGCGGGATATGGCATCAGCGACATCCTGTTTAATATCATTCTGACTGGAAGCGTAAATCTTTTATTCACTTTTGTTGCCATATCAACGGTCGATAGGTGGGGAAGAAAAAACCTGATGTTAATGGGTGCCGGAGGATTAGCTGCGTCATATATAGTACTTGGAACATTATATTACCTCGAAATTCAAGGCTTTATGGTAGTTCTAATAGTCATCATAGCGATTGCTGTTTATGCGATGACTCTTGCACCCATTACCTGGGTAATACTCTCAGAAATATTCCCAAATTCTGTCAGGGGTAGTGCCATGGCAGTAGCAACTGCTTCTCTTTGGGTAGCCTGTTTTATCTTAACCTATACCTTTCCCTGGCTGAATAAAACACTGAATTCTTATGGCACCTTCTGGCTCTATGCATTCATATGTATCATAGGATTTGTATATATTAAAAGAAAACTCATCGAGACCAAAGGAAAGACTTTGGAAGAAGTTGAAAACCTGTTAACTAAAAAATAGATGCTTATGTTCCGCTATCGTCTCCATACTGAGAAACGCAGAATACCTCTAATGATCATAATGATCTTTTTGATAAGTATAATAAGTTGTGATCCTGGAAAAGAACAGTATTCATCCCCAAATTTTCTATTTATTCTGGTTGATGATCTTGGATGGACTGATCTGGGTTGTTTTGGGAGTTCCTTTTATGAAACACCTAATATTGACAGGTTTTCAGAAAAAAGCATGAAGTTTACTCAGGCTTATGCAGCCTGCCCTGTGTGCAGTCCAACCCGAGCAAGCATAATGACCGGCAAGTATCCTGCCCGCATAAATACCACAGACTGGTTTGGAGCTCCTCAACCCTATAATGTAGAAAAACACTGGACAAGAAATAAACCTTTAATTCCAGCTGAAGTATATTGAACATATGCCTCTGGAAGAGATCACGATTGCTGAAATACTTAAAGAAAATGGGTATTCCACATTCTTTGCAGGTAAATGGCATCTGGGAGGAGAGGGTTTTTATCCGGAAGACCAGGGATTTGATATCAATAAGGGCGGTTGGGAAAGAGGAGGCCCGTATGGTCCCGGAAAGTATTTTACACCATACGGGAATCCAAAATTAGAAGATGGACCAGAAGGTGAGCATCTTCCTGATCGTCTGGCGCAGGAAACAATCGATTTTATATCGATGCACAAGAATGATCCATTCTTTGCCTATTTATCCTTTTACTCTGTTCATACACCGCTGATCGGGCGTACCTGATCTCGTCGAAAAATATCAGATTAAATCCGAAACCATTGATTTTTCAAGCGAAGAGTTCATCCCAATCAATAATAATGAATGGCGGCAAGTACAAAACCATCCTGTTTATGCGGCTATGGTAGAAGCCATGGATTTAGCTGTTGGCAGGGTACTTAATGCACTGGATTCTCTGGAGATATCGGAAAATACAGTTGTATTTTTTATGTCCGACAATGGCGGCCTGAGTACAAGCGAAGGTCATCCAACAACAAATTTGCCTTTAAAAGCCGGCAAAGGGTGGTTATACGAAGGTGGCATACGTGAACCAATGATTATCCGATGGCCTGGGGTATCTGAGCCAAATAGTATATCCAGCTACCCGGTCACAAGTACAGACTTCTACCCTACCATCCTTGAAATGGCGAATATCTCACTCAATCCTGATCAACATATTGATGGGATTAGTATGGTTCCCTTGTTAAAAGGTGAAGATGAGCTATCGAGAGAGGCTATTTTCTGGCATTACCCGCATTATGGCAACCAGGGCGGCAGTCCCGGATCAGCTATACGGGCCGGCGAATACAAGCTTATTGAGAATTTTGAAGACGGGCACCTTGAACTGTATAATTTAGATACTGATATTGGGGAAACAGAAAATTTGATTGATTCCGAGCCTGATATTGCTGAATCTCTACATGCGCAACTTATAAAATGGAGATTAGAAGTAGATGCCAGGCTACCGTCAAATAATCCAGAATTTCAACCGAAATAGCACTTTATTGTAATACCGGGATTTTAACCCGACCTCCAATACTGTGGATATCAACAATTTCTTTTCGAATTCTGAAATAGTGTTCAGGGTACTTAGCGCTCAGTTTGGAAGGTCTTTTTCCAATAATAATCTCGATCATTGCTTCTCGAACTTGCTGTGGAGTCATCTTTTTCATAACAGAAATTATTATTTATTGATTAACAAATTATACTGTTAATGAAAAGATATGCTATAGGTAACCCAATCAAAGGATAATATATTCGAATTGATCAACCAGGAATCTTCACATAAAGAAATGAGCTCGCTTTGGATTCGATATTTTTGCGTGTCTGAGATAGAGATTCCGGGAGCCAGATGTAGATAGTTCTATGGATCATTTTAGCGACGGGCCAGCCTGCAGCGTAAGCTTTCCCGCGGCGGAACGAACGACCGCAGGGAATGAGTGGAGCCGAGAGGGGGACCGAACGTTAAGAAAATGTCCAGTGGACATTTTTAGTGAGGGGCCAGCCTGCAGCGTAAGCTTTCCCGCGGCGGAACGAACGACCGCAGGGAGTGAGTGGAGCCGAGAGGGGGACCGAACGTTAAGAAAATGTCCAGTGGACATTTTTAGTGAGGGGCCAGCCTGCAGCGTAAGCTTTCCCGCGGCGGACCGAACGACCGCAGGGAGTGAGTGGAGCCGCGAGGGGGACCGAACGTTAAGAAAATGTCCAGTGGACATTTTTAGTGAGGGGCCAGCCTGCAGCGTAAGCTTTCCCGCGGCGGACCGAACGACCGCAGGGAGTGAGTGGAGCCGCGGGGAATCGAACCCCGGTCCAGATAAGGAAACCAAAATGCTTTCTACATGTTTAGTCCGGTTTATATTGTCGGGAAAAGTCAAGGCACCAGACCTGCCTATGAAATTTCCGTAGCTGCGATTGTATTCGCGGTTATATCACAGCCCTGTAACCGCTAGCTCTGCGTATCGATGCCTCATTGTCAACGCGGCAAAGCGAGGCGCTAACGAGACATAGCAACCTTTATTTAAGCTGCTAAGGCGTAATTATTTTCGCCATTTACGAATATGATAGTTTGTTTAACAGGTAATACTAACAACACCCGACATGCTTACACTTGATCTACACCTACTGTCAAATCCAGTCGGCCCCAATGTGTCTACAAAACTAAGAACGATATTTAATCAATAAAAGTTCATGCCGCAATATTATTTAAATTACCATTTTCTCAGGATTTTTTTTTATCTCATGTTGTTGCTTACTTTTGTAGTGTTTATCTTTCAGGAATGGGAAATTATATCGTATCGGCCAGGAAATACAGACCAAAAGGCTTCGAAGAAGTTGTTGGGCAGGATCACATTACAACGACCCTGACAAATGCGATAAAACAGGACCAGCTTGCTCAAGCATTGTTGTTTTGTGGTCCCAGGGGAGTGGGAAAAACAACTTGTGCAAGGATCGTTGCTAATATGATCAATGGTTTTGACCAGCAAAACGATCAGGGATCATCTACAGCTATGAATATTTACGAGTTGGATGCCGCTTCCAACAATTCGGTTGATGACATCCGGAACCTGATCGACCAGGTAAGATATCCTCCCCAATACGGCAGATATAAGGTATATATCATTGATGAGGTACATATGCTGTCAAATCAGGCCTTCAATGCATTTTTAAAAACATTGGAAGAACCCCCTTCCTATGCTATTTTTATTCTGGCCACTACTGAGAAGCATAAAGTGATCCCAACCATTCTGTCCAGATGTCAGATATTTGATTTTAACCGGATTCAAATTTCAGATATTACAGAACGACTTGAAGATATCGCTCAAAAAGAGAATATTGAAGCAGAATATGAAGCGTTACACCTTCTTGCCCAGAAGGCCGACGGTGCGCTTCGGGATGCGCTTTCACTATTTGACCTTATTGTAACTTACTCATCAGGGAATAAGATAACTTATAAGGATACCGCCAAAAACCTGCATATATTAGATTACGACTATTACTTCGAAATCACTGACAGACTTCTCCATGAAGATCTATCCCGTACACTCAGTATATTTAACGATATCCTAAAGAAAGGTTTTGACGGGCAGAATTTTATAGTCGGATTAGCTGAGCATTTCAGGAACCTGCTGATCAGCCAGGATACCGAGACCATCAACTTACTTGAAGTATCGGAAAATGTAAAATCGAGATACCTTGAGCAAAGCAAATTGGCCAATAAAGGCTTCCTTCTTTCGGGTTTGAATATCAGTAATCAATGTGATATCTTTTACAAGGGAAGTAAAAACCAGAGGCTTCACGTTGAAATAGCCTTGATGAAAATGGCGCATTTAAAATCCGCCTTAAAATTAAAAGACATTCCGCTCTCTCCCGCCCCGGAGCAAAAAAAAAAACAGCCTGAGTTAAAACTTGAAAGTAAAACATCCCCAAAGGAGGAGCCTTTAGAACAGAAGCCTGGCAAGCCGGTAGTTGTAGAACAGAAACTTGAAAAACCGGAACATGAAAAATCTGAAAAACAAATATTCGAACCAGAAGAAGCAAGTTCTGACATAACAGAAGGACAAATTCAGGATCCTGGAAAAGTAAGTTCTGACATACTATATCCGAATAAACCAGATAAACAAATAACTGAAGTAAAAAAAGCTGCCCAGCCTGATAAAACGCCTTCCGGTACCAAAAAAACGATTAGCATACCGGATATAAATGAACTGAAAAATAGAACAGACCAAACTACCACCCCAAAAAAAATAGAGCAGGAAGAAGAGAAAAAAGAAGATAATGATCGTCAAAGTTCTTTCTCAGCGGATCAGTTAAAAAAGGAATGGGACACATACGGATTACAGCTAAAAAATGAAGGAAAAGACAATGAATATAATCTTATGACACAGGATTACGAACTTCTTGATGATCATACGATTACGATCCATATTTCCAATTCCATCGAACAGGATATACTTGTACGTTTTAAGACTGAACTATTAAAACATTTAAGGGATAACCTTGATAACGACCAGATCAAAATAGACACTTCTCTTAAAAAAGTAGAAAAATCTGAGAAAATCTATACCAATACTGACAAGTTTAATCATCTTGCCAAAAAGAATCCTAACCTTATCAAACTGAAAAACAAATTCGGACTGGATACCGAGTTCTAGGCCTCTCACCACGTAATATCATAGGCAAACCCCAGGCTGATGGTGTATTTAAACTGGACCTTATCCACGATATTATAATCATATATCAGATTGTTGTTGTAAAAAGCAGAAAAGAATTTGTTTACTTTAAAACGCATTGTAAAATTCCACCTCACATCAGTATGCATCATATCATAATAATGGGAGAATAAGGAAAGATCCGATTCAATGGACATGTTCTTAAAAATATCAGTTTTTACCCAGGCGTCAATTCCAAATCCAGCTTCTAAACTGAATTTTTTCCCAGGATCAACGCCAAAAGCTCCTGCATCTGATAGTGAATCATTTAAAACAGTTACCAGTTTACCTGTAACGGGCATAAGGGAAATATTCCATATATCCTTTTTCATTTTCGTGAAACCAAAGGAAGGCCAGATAAATCCCGGGGCCAGAATATCACTCGTTAAAGTAGTAACCTCTTCATCAGTAGCCGGATCTACACTAATTTTATATAGCGGACCAAACTGAGAATTGATAGTAATACCTGTTGTGATTGCCCAATTGTTTTCTAATTTCCAATTATATCTGGTAATTATCCTCCAGTCATCAGTATTGGCCCGTATCCGCTTCTGTTCTCCTTGTTTAGTTAATGTATATGTCGCTTCAAATATGTTCTGCCATATATACCTTTCCTTTTCCTTTCTTGCCCTAAGCCTACCGGTTAAGTTTAAAGAGATCAGTTCTGCTCCCCCCTGAACCCAATTCTTTAATCCAATTTGTTTAAATGTTGCCCCAACTTCAGCTGTCCGGGTCCAAAAACTAATGGTATCATATTGGGTTTTAATACTGTCCTGCATTCCCCCCTGGGCAAAAAGTAAATTGGGCAATAATGAAATCCCTATTAAAAAAGTAAATCCAAACCATTTCATATTAGTACAATTACATTCGATTGAATATAATGGTATTGATCAATAATAAAAAGGTATTCTGAGAAGAAAATTGTCAGGAAAAAATATGTATTCAGCGTGTATTTTAAGAAATATAATCCGAAAGAAATTATACTATTTGTGATACTTCTTCAAGAGCAATTTCAGTAAGCGGCTTTGTTATAAACTTGATAACATGATCATTATTGACGATTTTATCAATATCCCGTTTGTTATCTGAAGAAGAAAGGATGATAACTTTACACTTATCTTTTATCGAATAATCAAATTTTTCAAATTCATATAAAAATACAAATCCGTCAACGATGGGCATGTTTATATCCAGGAAAATCAGGTCAGGAAGTTTCTCATGATTTGTTTTATGATCCTCAAGATATTCCAAAGCACTCTTACCAGAATTTTTAATAACAACATCACCAGCAAACTTAGTAATTTCAATAATTCGCCTACTTATGAAGTTATCGGTGTCGTTATCATCAACCAACATCACTAAATCTATGTTCCCGGTATCTCTTGCCATCTAAATATTCGATTTATTTCACAATAATAAAGTAAGTTCTGAATAAAAACTAAAAAAAATTATATTAAATCAATTTAAAATTTAAAAATTCACACTAGCAAAATTATATTAAATTGCACGGTTTAATAATCAAAACTTTACATTTTCCTATGTATGTAATATTATTCGACAATAATCATTTTAGCTGAGGTTACTTTTGCTCTTTTATTCTTAAAATTTCTCCTTCTTTCAAGCTATAATCTGTTTTATTATTCCATTCTAATATATCCTCTACACTGGCATTATATTTTCTTGATATACTATACATTGTATCTCCTTTTTTGACAGAATAGGTGATGTAAGAATCATCGCCTGATTTTTTATTTTCATTATCAGCATCATTCATGCCTTGGAATGGATCAGTCAAATATATTTTTTGACCAATTCCTATCTTATCATCAGCGGATAGTTCATTAATACGATATATTTCATCAATTGATATATCATACTTTTTTGAAATGGCATAGATTGTTTCCCCTGCTTCTACAATATGAAATAATGGTGTTTTCTGCCGGTCGAGTTCTTCCAGTTCCGCTACAGTAAATTCTTCATTAGGATCTTCAACAACTTCAGAGGCAGATTCATTCAGAACCTGTTCTGGCTGCGATTCCTTTTCTTCTATTATCTGTGAATAGTCATCCACTGCAACATCATCTTCCACATCAGCATCCTTCGGGGTGAAAGGTTCTTCCTGCATATTCTCAGGTTGCATGTCTTCTGCTGAAGTATCAACTGTAGGCTGAGCAACTGGTATTTGGACATATTCTACAGGTTGATCAGCAGACCTGATATACCTGAGCCACAATACCATTCCCGGTTTAATATCCTTTTCATCTTCCAGTCGATTTTTTTGAATCAGTTTCTGGGCCTTAACACCATACTTCTGGGAAATATACCACAGATCTTCCCCTGGTAAAACAGTATGATAATGCTCACTGGCTTTGCCCTTTTTCGATTTATAATAATAAACATTACCTGCCACAACACGATGGGAAATATCCGTTTCATTTACCTTAAGGAATTTTGACAACTCAAGCCCGCCTATCAAAGCCAGGGTTTTCAAGTCTTCTCCGTCATTGGCTATTACTCCTGTGATCCCATTCACTTTTACAATTCTTGATTCACCACTACCTACCTTAATTTTGGGATAAAGGTCACTATTGGGAGAAACAAAAGCTATATCCGATGATCTTATTACTTGAGGTGTTGCTTTTGCTGTTTGAACCGGTGGGGAAGATAATCCGGGAATTATTACCCAATATATTTTGTCTTCCGGTACCTTACCCCTTTTCAACCACTTATTGTAATTTCTTAGCTCATCATAATCAACCCCCAGGCTCGAGGCAATTTGCTTTAAACCTTGGCCTCCCCCATCTGTATATTCATAGAGCCTCCTGTTATTTCCTTTATCCACATATCCTTCAAAGGCTATTTTATGAGCGAGGAATTTAATGACGTACCAATATGTTTTTCTGTTCAGGTCCATTTTTTTTGCCCCGAAGTACTTGTCATTTACAATTGAATTGGCACCGCCGACGCCTGCCTGATATGCTATTAATGCATAAACCCAGTTATTGAAATAGAAATTATTACGTTTGAGATATTTCGCTGCACCGTGAGTTGAAGCTGTTATATTTAATCGTTCATCAACGTTCCCATCTACCCTTAATCCCACTTCTTTTGCCGAAGGAATCTTAAACTGCCAGAATCCTACAGCATTTGCCGTAGAAACTGCATCTGAGATCAAAGCTGATTCCTGGATCACCAGGTATTTAAAATCATCAGGTACTTTTTCCTCACTAAGAACACGTTCGATAATCGGAAAATAAAGATTCACCCGGTCAAGTTTGATGTTAAAATATTTTTGACTGCGGTGAAGCGCATCGACTTCCGTCTGAATTTCTTTGCGTACATGGTCATGTAAATTCAATTTCATACCCGCAAATTCTATTACAGAAGGTACCCTCGGACCTTGAGCAAGTGTCATTGAACTAATAACCGATAGAATTAGTATTAAGCTGGGTGATATAATTTTTACTTTAAATCTATTATAAATAGGCATGATTTTATTTTTTACGCATGATCATGATTCCATCACGTATGGTTAAAAGAATATGATCAATACGGATATCATTTTTTATATGATCATTAAACATACGGATTCCAACACTCTCCTTGTCTTTTGATTTTTGATCAAGAACCTTGCCATCCCATAAAACATTGTCAGCTAAAATTATCCCTCCGGGTCTAATTTTATCTATAACTAAATTAAAATATTCAATATAACTTTCCTTATCCGCATCCAGAAATACAATATCAAATGTTTCGTCCATTTCCGGAATGATGCTCAAAGCTTCACCGAAATGTAATATGATCCTATTTGTATTCCCGGTTTTTTTGATATACTTCCGGATGATATCCTCATTCTCATTATTTAATTCAATAGTATGCAGAATGCCGTCTTCCGCTAGTCCTTCTGCGAGACATAGTGCTGAATATCCTGTGTATGTGCCAATTTCAAGGATCCTCTTCGGGTTTAACATTTTAGAGATCATGGACAAAAATCTGCCCTGGTGATGTCCGCTCAACATCCTTGGGAATAAATGATTGACATAGGTTTCCCTGTTCAATTCAGCCAGAATTCCGGGTTCTTCAGAAGAAAATAATTCAGCATAATTCTGAATCTTATCATTTATGATTTTCATTTTCCACAGGATTAAATATCAGATAATTTAACTGGTCCTCAATAAGCATTTCTTCAGCAATCCGGGCTAACGATCCTGATGTCTGATCATCTACCTTTTTAAATACAGAATCCAGAGGATCTATCCGGTCAAGATCAACTAAACTGCGCCCCATCATGAGCATTAAATTTGTATTATTCTCTTCAGATATTGCCAGTTGACCTTTGATTTGTTGTTTTGCCCGGTGCAATTGCAAAGAACCCAATTTCTGCTGTCTGAGTTTTCTTAGTTCCGTAAGTACAATTTTAATACTTCTATTCAAATATCTTTTCTCTGTTCCAAAGTATATTCCAAATAAGCCTGTATCAGAATATGAAGTATAGGCAGCTTCTACAGAGTAAACATAACCATGTTTCTCCCTCAGGGACAGATTTAATCGTGAATTCATAGCAGGCCCTCCAAGTATATTCGTTAACATAAAAAATGGAATCCTATCCTTGTCTTTTACTGAATATGCTTCCTTTCCTATGGCACAATATGCCCTCCCAAAACTTTTAACTTCTGTCCTTTTTTGTCCAAGATTTGGGGAGGGTTTTAATCTTACTTTTCCGGAAGAATGATCAGGAATCCTTTGAATATATTTATTAGAGATCCTTAGTGTTTCCTTGAAAGATTTTGGGCCGACTACCGAGAAAACAATTTTTTCATTACTGAGACTATCATTAATAAATGTCAGGAAATCTTTTTTCCGGATGGAATTTAAAGTATCAGTTGTTCCGAGAATATTATGCCCAAGAGGGTGATCCCCAAAAACCACTTGATCAAAATCATCCTGTATGGCATCATCCGGGTTATCCAGGTACATAGCCATTTCATCCAGGATGACAACTCGTTCTTTTTCAATTTGTTTTTCCGGAAAGATGGAATAGAAGGCAATATCAGTAAGAAGTTCAGCAGCCATTTCGAAATGTTCACTTAACACACTGGCATAGAAAAACACCTTTTCTTTGGTTGTAAAGGCGTTTAACTCCCCCCCGACCGAATCCAGCCTGCTTATAATATGGTATGCTTTCCTTTTTTGCGTCCCTTTAAATGCCATATGCTCCCAGAAATGAGCAATCCCAAGCTGGACTTTATTCTCATCTCTGCTTCCTATGTCGATTGCATACCCACAATGGATCACCCGGGTATTATTTACCTGCTTATGAACAAGTCTGATATCGTTCTGGAATTTATGTACCTGATAATCCATTACAATTTTATTAACTGGCAAAAATAGCAATAATTCAATTCACCTAAACTCAAATCAATTGTTCATATTTTAAATTTCAATTATTTAATCTATAGGATTGAAAATATTATTAATATTACACTGAAAAATAATTTTTGTACAAATGAAATACGCACCCATTAACAACTCCCTTTTTATTCTGAACAGAAAAAATTTAATAGATGAATTAAAGCCCGGATCCATTGCAGTTTTTAATTCAAATGACATTCAACCTACAAATGCTGACGGTACCATGGTCTTCCGCCAGAACAGTGATATTTTTTATCTATCCGGAATTGATCAGGAAGAATCTATCCTTGTACTGTGTCCTGACTTTCCAGATGAGAATATGCGGGAAATCCTGTTTCTGAGAGAAACAAATAAGGAAATTGCAATCTGGGAAGGTCATAAATATACCAAAGAAGAAGCTATAGAAACTTCAGGTATAAAGAATATAAAATGGCTTTCCGAATTTGAAACTACCTTCAGTGTGCTGATGACGGAAGCTGATAACATATACCTGAATACGAATGAACATACACGAAGACCTCTGGAAGAGGTAGAAACCCGGGATAGGCGATTTATAAAATGGTGCAAGAACAGGTTCCCATTGCACAATTATCTCAGGATAGCTCCTATCATCTATAATTTAAGGATGATAAAATCTGAAATTGAAATTGAATTAATGCAGATTGCTTGTGACATCACTGAAATAGGTTTCCGGAGAATTTTGGAGTTTGTTCAACCGGGAGTTTACGAATATGAAATTGAAGCTGAATTTATCCATGAATTTATTCGCCGAAAATCAAAAGGATTTGCCTATACTCCGATTATTGCTTCAGGATTTAATGCATGTGTTCTTCATTATATTGAAAACAAGGATCAGTGTAAAGATGGGGATGTTCTATTGCTCGATGTTGGTGCAGAATATGCGAACTATAATGCAGACTTAACCAGGTCGATTCCGGTAAATGGCAGATATACACCCAGGCAAAAGGATGTATACAATGCAGTTTTAAGGGTTAAAAGAGCCGCTTATGATATGCTAAAACCCGGAAACGTAATCCCTGAATATCATAAAGAAGTAGGGAAAATAATGGAATCGGAATTACTGGGTCTCGGACTTATAGACAAAACGGATATAAAAAACCAGGATCCTAATAAACCGGCATACAAGAAATATTTCATGCATGGCACATCGCATCACCTTGGCCTGGATGTTCATGATGTTGGAAGTCATTTCAGGAAATTTGAGGAAAACATGTTATTTACGGTGGAACCAGGGATCTATATTCGTGAAGAAAATCTGGGTATCCGTATAGAAAATGATGTGGTCATCAAAAAGGATGGAATTCATGACCTGATGGCGAACATTCCTGTTGAAGTGGAGGAGATCGAAGATATCATGAATCAATCATAATGTAATTGGCATTAAAATTTATCCCATCCGGAATATGCCGGCATTTTTCATAAACATTGAAAGAGGAATCGATTGTCATTAATGGTTCGCAAAATGATCACTTTCTGCGCTTAAATTTCTGATGATGAAAATCCGCCTTCGCTGAAGCTTCGGATAACAATTAAAAAGGGAGACTGTTAAAAGCCTCCCGTTTTCATTTGATCTTTACTATTTACTAGATGTGGAATTGCTCTTTAATGTTTTCTGTAACGATCTTACCATCAAACAGGTTAATTATTCTATGGGAATAATTTGCATCATACGGAGAGTGCGTTACCATGATTATGGTTGTTCCTTCCTCATTCAGTTCCGCCAATAACTTCATTACTTCCTCACCATTGGCAGAATCCAGGTTACCTGTAGGTTCATCGGCCAATATAACTTTTGGCTTTGCAACGATGGCACGGGATATAGCTACCCTCTGCTGCTGACCGCCTGATAACTGCTGCGGGAAATGGTTTCTTCGGTGCATAATATTCATTCTCTCAAGTACCTCTTCTACCGTCTTCTTCCTATCCTTCGCAGGAACCTTCAAATATAACAATGGTAATTCTACATTTTCAAATACTGTTAATTCATCAATAAGGTTAAAGCTCTGAAACACAAAGCCAATGGAACCTTTTCTTAATTGTGCCCTTTGCCGTTCAGAATATTTTGACACTTCGTTTTCTCCAAAAAAATACTCACCGTCTGAAGGATTATCCAATAGGCCCAGGATATTCAGGAGTGTAGATTTACCGCATCCTGAAGGCCCCATGATGGCTACAAATTCACCTTCCTTGATTTCCATGGTAATATTATTGAGAGCGGTGGTTTCAACTTCATCAGTTGTAAAAACCTTTTTAAGATTTACCGATTTAATCATAATTGTAAATTTTATTTATAGTTTTTTTATTTTAACAATAGTACTTCATTATCTCCAAAGTGGTCATATGAAGAGGTAATAACCCGATCTCCTTCTTCCAGACCACTGGTAACTTCAAAATATTCAGGATTTTTACGTCCCAGCCTGATATCCCTGCGAACAGCCTGACTGCCATCTTTATCAAGAACATATACCCAATTTCCGCCAGTATCTTTATAGAATCCTCCCACAGGAAGCAGCAATCTCTGTTCAGAATTACCCAGCTGCAAGCGTATTCTCACACTTTGACCGCGCTTTGATCCCTGGTGCCTGTTCTTTCGTGAATTCCATATCCACTTCAAATCTACCTTCGGTAATAGTAGGATAGATTTTGGTTATATGCAATTCATATTGTTCCCCAGAGAGATTAAATGTACCAAACAAACCTTTTTCCGTTCGAGGCAAATACAATTCATCGATCCTGACCCGGACTTTGAAACTATCCAAAACATCAATCTGTCCAATTCTTTCGCCAGGAACGATAGATTGTCCCAACTCCAGATCCGGAGCAGCTAATTGACCTTTTATAGGTGCCCTGATAACCAGGTTTTCAAGAATTCTACCAACCCCGTCGAGGCTTTGCATCATACGTCGTTCGGAAGCATTGATCTGGTTCAATTGGTAGCTTCTTGACATCGAATCTGCACGATAGGAGGCGTATAGTAAGCTCTAATCTTTTCAAATTATATTTGTATTGTTCTTCAACCTCTTCATATTCCCGTTTAGATATAAGGTTCTTTTCAAAAAGGGTTTTATACCTTTCATACTGAGGTCTTAAGAAGTTCTATCTGATAATCAATCTCAGCAAGTTGGCCCTGCTGGTTCAAATCATTCTGATTCAGAGATAACCTGGTTGTAGAAGATCTGTTAATTTGTTCATATAATGAAGCTTCCTGGGCCAATACACTCAATTCGAGGGCTGTATTTGTTAGACGGAGAATAACATCTCCTTTTTTAAGTAATCTCGCCTGATTCTTTCTCGATTGATTGTATGGTCCCACCTTCTATTGCATCTAAAAATCTGGTTTCTATCGGTTCTACCCTTCCCGTAACCGGTATGAAAGTCCTGGAAAATTCCATTTTGCACTGTTCCTATGGTAATTTTCTCAGCATCTATCTTTACTTTCGATCTTTTATCAGCAAAAAGAAAACTCCATAATATAAAGGCAATGAATAATAACCCAAAACCATATATGGAAATCCTTTTCAGGGTCCATTTCTTTTTCTTTATTTTCTTATCCATTGTCATAATTCTAAAAATATTTTGCTGACCAGTCATTCTAATGCCAACAAGCGTGCCAATTTGAAAAATGCATTTAAACTATCAAAATCAAATCATTTCGAGGCTTTTAAACGTCCAGCAACGAACGAGGGTGTCCGTTAGCGGTCATTTAATAATGAAATCTGTCCGAAATTATCTTTATATCAAAAGTTTTTAAAAAACCGTATATATAAATTATATTTAGAGGAGTGTATATCAAATTTATAATTTTCCCAGACTAGAGCATGCCTGAAGATAAAATAAAGACCGGCAGAATATTGGTAGTTGATGACAATGAGGATCTGCTCAAAGCTGCCAGGATTTTTTTAAAGAGAAATTTCAAACAGGTGGATATTGAGAAAACTCCTGATTCAATACCAACTCTACTTAAAAATGAGAACTACGACGTTATATTGCTTGACATGAATTTTACCAAGGATGTAAGCAGTGGGCATGAAGGTTTTTTATGGTTGGAAAAAATATTAGAAATAGATCCTTCAGCAGTGGTTATATTAATCACAGCTTATGGAGATGTTCAGATGGCGGTCAAAGCCATCAAGGAAGGAGCAATGGATTTCATTCTTAAACCCTGGGAAAACGAAAGGTTACTGGCCACTGTTAATTCTGCGATGCAACTTCGGAAGTCGAAAATGGAGGTTAATGAATTAAAAGACAAGCAAAAGCAGATCACTTCAGATATTGACCATAAATTCCAGGATGTAATAGGAAGCTCTACTCCTATGCAAAGAGTATTTCAAACGATTGACCGTGTTGCCTCAACGGATGCGAATGTGTTGATACTTGGTGAGAATGGAACCGGCAAGGAGGTAATCGCAAGGGCTATTCACAGAAATTCAAACCGAAAAGATGAGATTTTTATCAGTGTCGACCTGGGTGCGGTAAGTGAGACACTTTTTGAAAGCGAATTGTTCGGTCATGTTAAGGGCGCCTTTACAGATGCCAAGGAAGAAAGAGCCGGACGGTTTGAGGTTGCCTCAGGCGGAACCCTCTTTCTCGATGAAATCGGAAACCTGTCTCTCCCATTACAAGCAAAACTTTTAAGTGTATTACAAAATAGAAGTGTAACAAGAGTAGGATCTAATAAGTCAAAATCTATTGATATCCGTTTAATATGTGCAACAAACCTGCCTATTTATGACCTGGTTAAGGAAAATAAATTTCGGCAGGACTTATTATATCGAATAAATACAATTGAAGTAGAGCTACCTCCTCTTCGCGAAAGGAAAGAAGACATTGATCTGCTCGTTCAGCATTTCCTTCAAATCTATACCAAGAAATACAACAAAAACATACTTAGTGTAAGCGAGGCCGCCAGGAAGAAAATGATGAATTATTCCTGGCCGGGAAATGTCAGGGAACTTCAACATGCGATAGAACGAGCGGTTATTATGGGTTCCGGGCATATATTGAATCCTGAAGATTTCTTTTTCAGTCCTGCTGCCCAGGAGAAGGATAACCCGGGTATTCATCT
Organism: uncultured Cytophagales bacterium; assembly: GCA_963820995.1. Classification (GTDB taxonomy): domain Bacteria; phylum Bacteroidota; class Bacteroidia; order Cytophagales; family Cyclobacteriaceae; genus JAGTVG01. Next base: position 430,698 of record CAWGCL010000006.1, read on the forward strand.
TGAAGATTATCACCTGGAAGAGGTAGAGAAGATCCTGATCAGGAAAGTACTTCAAAAATTCAATGGCAATATAACTCAGGCAGCCAATGAACTCGGCTTGACCCGGTCATCGTTGTACAGAAGATTAGAGAAATATGGGCTTTAACAATTATAGAATAGCAGTAATTATCCGGGTATTGCTCTTATTTGTCAGTATATACCTTTTTATTCATTTATTGGGGTATGAAAATAAATTCGTAAGTCCTTTAATAATAGGATTTATAATTATCATCCAATTAGTTGATCTATTTCGATATATTGAAAACACAAACAGAAAACTTACCAGGTTCCTCGAATCTGTTAAATACTCCGACTTTTCCTCTGGATTTACTTATGACAATAAGCTTGGACGGACTTTTAAAGAATTAAATAAGGCATTTAATGAAGTACTGGAGGCATTTCGCGTAGCCCGGGCAGAGAAGGAAGAGCATCTTAATTATCTCCACACAGTAGTACAGCATGTGAGTACAGGACTCTTATCTTTTGACCATGAAGGCCAGATCGGAATTATAAATACAACTGCCAAACGCTTTCTTCAAACACCTCAAATCAGGAATATCATTGAATTAAAACCCAGGAATCCTGAATTATATAAAAAGTTGATGGACATGAATCCTGGCGATAAAGCACTGATAAGAAATACCAATGATGTTTCACTGGCCATTCATGCAACTGAACTGAGGTTAAGGGGGAAATCTTACAAACTTATTGCTTTGCAAAACATCCAAACTGAACTGCAACAGAAAGAAATTGAAGCCTGGCAAAATCTGACGAGGGTATTACGACACGAGATCATGAATTCGATTACACCAATTGCCTCCCTGACTGAGACATTGAACCAGATATTGAAGGAAGATATAATAAAATCGGAGGATAATGGAACTTATTGCATAGAAGATGAATCCGTAGATGACTTGAGAGACGGTTTGAATACAATCGAGAACAGAAGTAAAGGTCTGGTAAGGTTTGTTGATGCATACAGGGATTATACTACCATTCCAAAACCGAAATTTTCAGCCATCAGTGTTCGTAAATTATTTGATCATATCAATCATCTCCTAAGCGTTGAAATGAGTAGTCTGGGTATTGAGTTTGAGATCACTTTGGCTCCTGACAATCTTGAAATAACAGCTGATAAGGAGCTTGTTGAAATGGTTTTAATAAACCTTATAAAAAATGCGAAAGAGGCTTTAATCGATAAAGAAGAAGCCAGGATCGAACTGAGGGGCAGGATCGATACAGAAAGGAGAGCAATTATTGAAGTAAAAGATAATGGACCTGGAATAATCAGGGAGGCATTGGACAGGATCTTTATTCCATTCTATTCTACAAAAAAAGAAGGCTCCGGAATTGGTCTGGCCTTGTCACGACAGATCATGCAGCTTCATCATGGATCTTTAACGGTTAAGTCAGAACCTGATATTTATACTATATTTACTCTCCAATTCTAGATTTCTATATCATTATTATGACTTAATAACTAAAAGTCCATAAAAATGATAATTATCATCATAAACAATTTGAATTGTTCAGGATATATATACAAATTTGTCCTAATTATTGTACTACTATTTTTGAATGAAAATAATAATCGCAGGAGCGGGTGAAGTAGGTTTTCATCTAGCAAAACTTCTTGCTTATGAAAAGCAGGATATAGTATTAATAGATGTAGACCAGGAGAAATTGGATTATGCATCAAGTCATTTTGATTGTGCTACTGTAAAAGGAAGTTCAACCTCTTATAGTGTATTAGAGGAAGCGAATGTTAAAGAGGTCGACCTGTTCATCGCTGTGACCAGTTATGAAGAAACCAATCTGACCTCTTCCATAATAGCCAAGAAACTTGGGGCCAAAACAACAATAGCCAGGATCAGCAATTTGGAATTTTTTCTCAAAACCGATGTACTGGATCTTAAAACCATTGGTGTTGACGAACTTATATCCCCAGAATCACTCGCTGCAAGAGAAATAAAGCGATTACTTGCAAAATCAATGGTTACCGACACATTTGAATTTGATGAGGGAATGCTTACCCTTTTAGGGATTACAATAGACAAGAATAATCAACTAAAAGATAAATCCTTAAAAGAAACCGCATATTTGAATCCGGACCATGATTTTGTGACTGCGGCAATTTTAAGAAACGGAAAGACTCTGATCCCTCATGGATCTTCGAAATTCAGGGAGTTAGATCATGCGTATTTTATTGCACAACCGGATGGAGTTAAAAAACTTCTCGATATAGGGAAAAGCCATTTGACCTCTATTAAAGACGTAATGATTATGGGGGGAAGTAAGATCGGATTCCATGCGGCAAGGAGATTAAGTAAAACCTATAATATCAAAATTGTAGAAAAAAACAAGGAGCGTAGTTACCAGCTGGCCGATGAGTTACAAGATACCCTTGTGGTAAATGGAGATTGTAGAGATGTAGAGTTGCTTAAAGAAGAAGGAATCCAGGATATGGATGCTTTCGTTGCGGTTACAGGAAATTCTGAAACAAATATTATCTCCTGTCTTCTGGCTAAAAATCTTGGCGTTAAAAAGACCATAGCCTTGGTTGAGAATATGGACTATATTCATATATCTCAAAATATTGGTGTGGATACTATGATCAATAAAAAGCTTATTGCTGCTAACTTCATATCACGTTATGTGCGACGTGGCAATATCATATCTCTGACTGGTATTCATGGAACAGAAGCTGAAATAATGGAGTTCGTTGTACCTGATGGATCTAAAATAACAAAAAAAGATATTAAGAAACTGAATTTTCCAAAATCTGCCGTAATTGGTGGAGTCATACGTGATGGTCAAGTTCAGCCGGTTACCGGGGACCTTAAGATCCAGGCAGAGGACAGAGTTGTTGTGCTATGCCTGCCGGAATGTATCCATAAGGTTGAAGAATATTTTAATTGATAATTAATGAAGTTCAATTTCAGGCTGATTTTTAGACTTCTGGGTATTCTGATACTATTTAATGGCCTATTTATGACCTCCTGTCTGCCTTTTTCTTTTTACTATAAAGAAGAATCAGCATTTTCCATACTCGTATCAGCATGTATCACAGTAATTATAGGAATTGCATTGGTTTTTCTTGTTCGTGTCAAACGTGATCCTGAGCTAACCAAACGTGATGGATACTTAATCGTTACCTTTGGATGGTTGGCCATGTCATTTACAGGAGCAATTCCTTATATCCTCAGTGGAGCCATCCCCGAATTTACAAATGCGTTTTTTGAGACCATGTCCGGATATACCACCACCGGAGCATCAATTTTAACCGATATTGAGTCTTTACCAAGAGGGATTTTGTTCTGGAGAAGTCTAACCCAATGGATTGGCGGAATGGGCATCATTGTACTTACCGTAGCCATACTGCCTATTCTGGGTATTGGAGGCATGCAGTTATTTGTTGCTGAAGCTCCCGGCATTTCCCCTGATAAACTAAAACCAAGGATACGTGAAACAGCTATACGATTGTGGTTAATTTACGTAATCCTGACCGCAAGTGAACTCGTACTATTGAAGTTAGGAGGCATGAGTTTTTTTGATTCCATAAACCATGCCTTAACGACGATGGCCACGGGAGGATTTTCTACTAAGAATGCCAGCATAGCACACTTCAACAGTCCTTATATTCATTATGTGATCATTATATTCATGTTCCTGGCAGGAACAAATTTTACGCTTACCTACTTTGGTTTACACGGGCAGCTTAAAAAAATATGGAAGAATGAAGAATTTCGTTTTTACTCAATATCAATATTGATCATGAGCATCGTGGTTGGAATTGCTGTTTTTAGAGCAACAGATTACAATGTTGAAAGTTCTTTTAGAAATTCATTGTTTTCAATAGTAACAGTGATCAGCACAACAGGTTATGTAACTGCCGATTATACGGCATGGAATGCGCATTTGACTATGTTTTTCTTTATGCTCATGTTTATCGGTGCTTCTGCAGGTTCAACTGCAGGAGGCGTGAAATACGTTCGGCATGTAATACTGCTTAAGAACAGTCTGCTGGAACTCAAAAGGCTCATTCACCCCAATGCCGTGATTCCTCTCAGACTAAACAATAAAGCCGTGACAAAAGATATAACCTTTAATGTCATGGCATTTATGATCATTTATATTATGGTATTTGCAATAGGTACTGTGATCATGTCCTATTTAGGAGTTGATTTTATCACTGCAGTTGGATCTGTCGCTACTTCAATGGGGAACATCGGCCCGGGATTGGGCAGTGTTGGACCTGTCAACAATTTTGCTCATGTTGCCGATGGAGGCAAATGGTTCTTAAGCTTTTTAATGCTTCTTGGAAGACTTGAATTATTTACTGTTCTAATACTTTTCACCCCATATTTCTGGAGAAGATATTAATTCTGGAATAATTGACTGGGAGATAATTGACTTAAAGATCCTAATTTTCGAAATTACTTTGGTCCTTATTTAACCTGAATCCAAAAACCGGAACACTGAAAACGCCCATTAAATAAAATCCGCTTCCCTGGATGCCTGGTCTGAGACCTGTCTCAATTCCGTAGCTAAACCCAATTCCCCGGTTAAACTTTCCCTGAATCCCGGCCCTAAAACCTATCATACTGGTATCAATGATTTCATTTGAAATAGTTTCAATCGCAGTTGCTGATTCCGGAATAAATGTAACATCCTCGATGGATATAAAGGGATTAACCAGCAGATCGAGATATACATTGAACATCAGGTCATTTGCATTTTGATCGTATAAGTTTTCGAATTTAATGGCAACATTTTTTATCAATTCAAGCGAGCCTCCAATATAAAATCCCTGGCTGTTGATATTGCTGTAAAAGGAAGCCTGATTCAATCCCATGGATGTAGAGTCAGGAATTTGATTTCCCTGGTTATTGAGCACCCTGTTCACATCAAATGAACTTTGATATGCCGTGCCTCCTAATCGAATTCCGTAGATCTTCCTGATGTTTATCGGAACAAAAATACTTTCCGGCACCATTGTTTCCCACTTATTATATTTTCTGAAATTTTTAGAATAAAGGACAAACTTGGATTTAGAGCTTTCCTTTCTGTCGACAACATGGTAATTTAATCCTAACTCAACAAAATAGAACCGCTTCGAGTCATTCAATGCATCGCTATTTTTAGCTGAAGCATCCCGCATTAGATCAGTACTTTGGCTGTATGGTGTCCGGAATCCGAATTGAAAGTCCATGATGTCTTTCAAATAATAATCTACTCCCAATCCAAAACCGATATTTGTATTGGTACTGAATACTTCACCATAAACCGGTTGTATTAACAAAAACAATTTATTAATGTCATAAGGATCATCATAAACTGTTTCATATTGAACTTTCTTATTTATACCTCCCTGTTGCGCTTTAAGATTTATACAAATAAGAAAAGCTGGAACAAAAACTATCAGATATTTTAGCCTAAGCACTATTTTGCGTTATTATATCCTAAAAATAAAAAGAATTTCAAATTAATCAGCACACCAATATAACAATAATATATAATCTCTGATTATCAATTTGAAAGATTCTACTTAATTAACCCCAAATAGTACAATTAATTATACAATTTTGAAAGAGATTTGTAATTTGAATCAACGATTTGATCTACATCAGATTTGTCGATGGATGTAGAAACAAATAAGGCCTCAAATTGCGAGGGCGCAAGGTATACTCCTTCTTGCAACATCAAATTAAAATAACGTCCGAAAGCTTCCAGGTCAGAGTTCTTTGAATCTGAGAAATTTCTGACCTCAGAATTATTAAAAAACAGAGTAAACATTGAACCCACTCTGTTCATTTTGAAATCCAGGCTTAATTTATCAAGGTTTTTCTGGATACCCTGGCAGATCTCATTTGTAGTATTTTCCAGTTCCTCGTACGTCTCCGGATGTTCTTTTAAGTAATTAAGCTGAACATATCCGGCATTCATTGCTATTGGGTTTCCCGAAAGCGTTCCCGCCTGATATACCGGGCCAGATGGGGATATGGTATCCATGATCTCCTTTTTACCTCCATACGCACCAACAGGGAAACCTCCTCCGATTATCTTCCCAAGAGTTGTTAAATCCGGCATCACATCGTACAATTCCTGAGCACCTCCTGGCGACAGCCTGAAGCCGGTCATAACCTCATCAAAGATCAGCAAGGCTCCATGCGTACGGCATAAATCTTTCAACCCATCTAAAAATCCTTTCATAGGTGGAACACAACCCATGTTACCAGCAACAGGCTCAACAATTACGGCTGCAATTTCCTCCGGATTATGCTGAAATAATACTTCTACTGAATCCAAATCATTAAATCCAGCAATTAGTGTATCATTTGCCGTCCCTTTCGTTACTCCCGGACTATCAGGGCTTCCCATGGTAACTGCTCCACTGCCCGCTGCAATCAGGAATGAATCACCATGCCCATGGTAACATCCGTCAAATTTGATGATTTTATCTCTCCCAGTATATCCTCTGGCTAACCGGATGGCTGACATAGTTGCCTCTGTACCGCTGTTTACCATTCTTACCTTCTCTATTGAAGGCACCATATCAACGATCAACTCAGCCATTTTAACTTCAATCTCTGTTGGCGCACCAAAAGAAGGAGAGTTTTTTAATGCGGATTTCACAGCTTCTTCAACCATTTTGTTCGCATGACCTAAAATCATCGGGCCCCAGGAATTGATCATATCAATATATGAATTTCCATCTACATCATACAACTTAGATCCTTCTGCTCTTTCAATAAAAAGAGGTTCTCCTCCTACTGCTTTAAAAGCGCGAACTGGTGAATTAACACCTCCAGGGATATATTTATTGGCCTTGGCAAAGATATTTTTGCTATTACTGATTTTCATTATGTTAATGTGTTATTGGTTAGATATCAAAAAATGAGAATCTTTAAATTCTATAATAGGTATATACTGGTTGTCATTACTTTTTGAATAATCAAATCCCTGATACAAAATTCCAGGGTAGAATTCCTGATCATATAAGCCAACCTGAAAATAAATCCCATGTTGATAAAGCATTTCCCCTACAAAATTGATCAATTCATATCCCAGATAATGGTATTTATTTGGCGATGTATTACTGGAATAAAGAATCTTTTGATATACATCCTGCAATTTTGGATTTGAATTTGAAATATACCCAGGCGCAATAAATTTAATATCCAGTAATTCCATCTGGTTCAATGATAAGGATTTATAGTCCAGCCATTCTTCATACCCAATGACGGTTATTGAATCGCCCCTTGTTTCCATGCCACTTATTGCACTTGCAGCGACAAGTTCTTTATTAGTTGCTACGAAGATATGTCCAATGCTATCTGGCGGAATTACGAATATTTCAAGCGCCCTGATCCTTTTCATTTCATCATAACTGGATGCTCGCCCTAAGCGCTCAAAATAATCATTAAGATTATATCTTTCGATTATTCTGATTGAATCTTCTTCCTTTAGATCCAAATCATCGAAACGAACTTTCTGGGTTAATGTATTATAAACGTTTATTGTATCAAGTCCGGTTATTTTTTGAGTTAAAACAATATTGAAAGAATCTTCTTCAATAGAAGCTTTATAAGTAAAAGCCATCAGCGAATCCCTTGGATCATCTTCATAAAAGATCATTGCATTTTTATTTCGATGGTTGTTTTTTATGAAGTCAGCAGCAGCTTTGGCCATATGCTCATAGGTGGGCTTCAAGAGAAAACAGAAAGGATTATTTTCAATCAGATCGGAATTTGATGATAGTGGATTAAACATATTGATCCTTTTCTTAAGTGAAAAGTCCGACACTAATTTTACGGTTTCAGGATACAAGGGGCCTATTAGAAGATCCATACCATCCAATTCCCCGGAATCTATCAATTCCTGGATTTTATAAGCATCTTTTTGTGTATCAAAGGCATAAATGTTTACATTAATACCCCTCTCCCTAAGTGAATTTATACCGATCTCGATCCCTTCATATATATCCAGTACAAATTGGTTGCTTCTCTTTAAATTACTTGGGACAATGTCTTCCAGCATAAAGGGCAGCAATACAGCTACATTATAAACATCTTTTTTAATGGATTCGAATTGTTCAATAAAATCATATTTCTCTTTATCCAGATTAAACTTCTCTATAATTTCCAACAACAATACCCTGTCTTGCTTCATGAGAGGTTGGCTAGAGATTTTATCGGCCAGGGTTATGGCCAGTCCATCAATATTGGGATACAGGTAATAAAGATCAGTCAGCAATTCTGCATCTTCAACCTTTGCAAGATCAGACTTAATGAGTTCATCGCTTTGCTGTTTTACATTAGGATCTTTTATATCATTAATAATGGCCAATCCTGAAGGATAATTCTCTTCATCAAAATACACTTTTGAAAGCCAGAGCCTTGCAAGATCAAGATTGTCCCAGTCGGGAAATTGAATGATAATCTGTTTAAGCATTTCTTCTGCAAGAAACGTATATCCTTTTTCAATAGCTGAGAGGCTGTAATAATACCCTGCATATGGCGAAAATTGACTTCTATTGGTGGGTAAAGTCAGTGGTTTAAGTATCTCCATAGCAAAATCATACCTGCCGGATTCATACATTTCTTTACCCTGAAGATAATTTTGTTCAGTTGAATTCTGTGATTTTGCCTGGACTATACTAAGCAGTATAATAAAGCCGGTCAAAAAATATTTATACATTATACTCATTTTTATTATTCCCATTCAATTGTTGCAGGAGGCTTTGAACTAATATCATAAACAACCCGATTAACCTCCTTTACATTATTTATGATCTCATTTGATACATCAGCCAGAAAATCAAACGGCAGTTGGCTCCAATCTGCTGTCATGCCATCAACGCTGGAAACAGCCCGAAGAGTAACTACATTCGCATAAGTTCGTTCATCGCCCATAACACCAACAGATTGTATCGGTAGCAACATAGCAGCTGCCTGCCATACTTCATCATAAAGTCCCTTGCTTTTCAGGCCATTTATGAAAATGGCATCCACTTCCTGAAGTATTCTAACCTTTTCAGGAGTTACGTCACTGATTATTCGAATGGCCAGTCCGGGTCCGGGAAAAGGATGACGACTGAGAATGTTTGGATCAATATGCAATGATTGGCCAACATTCCGAACCTCATCCTTAAACAGGGTATTTAAGGGTTCGATAACCTTGAGCTTCATTTTATCTGGTAATCCTCCTACATTATGGTGTGATTTTATAGTTGCTGAAGGACCTTTTACAGATACTGATTCTATTACGTCTGGATAAATTGTGCCCTGTGCAAGCCAGTTTACATTTGAAATCTTGTGGGCTTCTTCATCAAAAACATCTATAAAAACTTTCCCGATAGCTTTTCTCTTATCTTCGGGATCCACCTTCCCTTTCAGTGCCTCATAAAACTTTTCGCGTGCATTGACTCCAGTAACATTAAGGCCCATCCCTTTATACGAATCAAGTACTGACTCAAATTCATCTTTTCGAAGCAAGCCATTATCAACAAATATACAGTGTAGCTTATCTCCTATGGCTTTGTTTATTAAAACAGCGGCAACTGTTGAATCAACACCTCCCGAAAGGCCCAGGACAACCTTATCATCCCCAATTTTATTTTTTATATCAGCCACAGTGGTTTCAACAAATATATCCGGGGTCCAATCTTGTGAGCATCCACAAATATGTACTACAAAATTTCTTAAAACTGTTTTTCCTTCAAGGGTATGTGTTACCTCTGGATGGAACTGAATCCCATAAACATTTTTATTCTTTACCTTATAAGCGGCAATATCAACAGAAGAGGTACTGGCAATTACATCAAACTCACTTGGCAGAGAAGATATGGTATCCCCATGAGACATCCATACCTGGGTATTTATCTGGATCTCCTTGAGAAGATCATAGTGCTGGTCAATCTCTTCCAGTCTTGCCCGGCCGTATTCCCGTATTTGAGAAGGCAATACTTTACCATTATTTTTGTGGGCTATAAGTTGGGCGCCGTAGCATATTCCCAGTACCGGAATATCTCCAAAAAAATGGTCAATATCAATATGTGGAGCGTCCTCATCAAGCACAGAACAGGGACTCCCCGATAGAATGATACCTTTTACTTCCGGGGTAATCTCGGGTAAATGGTTAAACGGGAATATTTCACAGTAAACATTTAACTCACGCACTCTTCTGGCTATTAATTGCGTATACTGCGATCCGAAATCAACAATTATAATTTTCTCCAACATGTATATCTATTAAACTAAAGAGCAATATAACTCAATGGAATGATCTTAAACAATTCTTTTTTAACCTAAGGACTTAAGTATATGAAATTCAAGAACCTGGATATTAATAAAGAAATCATATTAAGCTATATAGCTTTACAAAAAAAGCAATGCTGAAGTGTATAAACAATTATTTTTACAATATTTGTAGGATAACTTAAAGCTATGGAGCAGGAAAAGATCATTTTTTCAATGAACGGGGTGGGAAAAATTTATCCGCCCAAAAAGCAAATACTTAAAAATATTTATTTGTCCTTCTTTTATGGGGCCAAAATTGGCATAATCGGATTGAATGGATCTGGTAAATCCTCGCTACTAAAAATAATTGCCGGCATGGATAAGGATATTCAGGGGGAGGTTGTTTTTTCACCGGGATATTCAGTTGGTCTGATGGAGCAGGAACCAAAGCTTGATCCTGAAAAAACAGTGATGGATGTGGTGAGGGAAGGCGTTCGGGAAGTTACCGACCTACTGATGGAGTTTGAAGTAATTAATAATAAATTCGCTGATCCGGAAATTCTTGATGATCCGGATAAAATGGATCAATTGATCAATAAACAGGGTGATATCCAGAATAAGATCGATCAATTGGGAGGCTGGGAGTTGGACTCTAAGTTGGAAAAGGCCATGGATGCGCTTAGAACTCCACCTTCAGATATGCTGATAAAGCATATTTCAGGAGGTGAAAAGCGTCGCGTTGCTATGTGCAGGTTATTATTGCAGGAACCAGATGTTCTTTTACTGGATGAACCTACAAATCATCTTGATGCCGAAAGTATTTTATGGCTGGAAAACCATTTACAGAATTATAAAGGAACAGTCATCGCTGTTACCCACGATCGTTATTTCCTGGACAATGTGGCCGGATGGATACTTGAATTAGACAGAGGGACAGGTATTCCCTGGAAAGGAAATTATTCCAGTTGGCTTGAACAAAAACAAAACCGGCTGAAAAAGGAGGAAAAATCACAGTCGAAGCGTCAGAAAACACTTGAGCGAGAACTGGAGTGGATTAGAATGACACCGAAAGCGAAGCATAACAAATCAAAAGCCCGACTCAGCTCCTATGAAAAACTATTAAGAGAAGAATCAAAGCAGAAAGAAGAGCGCCTTGAATTATACATCCCTCCCGGAGAAAGGCTGGGTGAAAAAGTAATAATTACTAATAATATCTCAAAAGCTTATGGTGGGAAACTATTATTTGAAGGGATGAATTTCAATATCCCTAAAGGCGCCATAGTAGGTGTAATAGGTCCCAACGGAGCAGGCAAGTCGACATTGTTCAAAATATTAACCAAAAAGGAAGAGCCGGATACAGGTTCTATCGATATCGGGAGTTCCGTTGACATAAGCTATGTTGATCAGGAACATGAATTTATTGATCCTGACAAATCGGTTTGGGAAACTATTTCAGAAGGGGAAGAATGGATCTCAATGGGCGATTCGAAAATGAATTCGCGGGCTTACGTTAGCCGGTTTAACTTTTCAGGCTCTGATCAGGAAAAAAAAGTTTCTTCCCTGTCCGGAGGGGAACGAAACCGTGTTCACCTGGCATTAGCCTTAAAAAAGGGGGCAAATTTGATTTTGCTTGATGAACCAACCAATGATTTAGATGTTAACACTTTACGGTCACTTGAAGAAGCTCTTGAAAACTTTGGAGGCTGTGCCATTATTATCTCCCACGACAGATGGTTCCTGGATCGTATTGCCACACATATATTAGCTTTTGAAGGCGATTCTAAAGTTTACTGGTTTGAAGGTAATTTTTCGGAATATGAAGCGAATAAGTTAAATCGCCTGGGAGATATTTCCCCAAAACGTATACGCTATAAGCCTTTGAATTGATTTTAATTTCAGAAAAGAATTAATTCGCAGACTGTGACTTCATATCAATTCTATTTTGATCCTGATAAAGATCCGGATATTTTATGATTCCTGCAATTCTCCTTCTTTCAATAACCTTCTCAAGATCTTCCCTACATTTGACTTAGGCATTTCGGTTCTGAACTCAACGTATTTAGGTCTTTTATAAGCGGTCAGGTTTTGTTTGCAATATTCCTTGATCTCTGTTTCTGAAAGGCTATCATCCTTTTTCACAATAAAACACTTTACTACTTCGGTAGATTTTTCATCGGGGACACCTATTACCCCTACTTCCAGAACTTTTGGATGGCTTGAGATTACATCTTCCACTTCATTCGGATACACGTTAAATCCGGACACGAGGATCATCTCTTTCTTTCTATCCACAATCCTGAAAAATCCATCTTCATCCATGATACCAATATCTCCGGTTTTCAGCCATTCACCATGAAACATTTCTTTGGTATCATTCTCACGTTTCCAATAGCCTTTCATAACCTGTGGTCCTGAGGCACAAATCTCACCCCTTTCACCAATAGGCAACTCATTGCCATTATCATCCATTATTTTCAGGTTTGTACTGGGAACAGGTAAACCGATAGTTCCTATACGCTCGGTACCATCAAATGGATTAATAGTTAATACCGGTGAAGTTTCTGTAAGACCATATCCTTCCACAATTGGATGTCCGGTTACCTCCTTCCATCTTTTAGCGACAGAATTCTGAACAGCCATACCGCCTGCGGCTGATATCTTAGAACTTGAAAAATCAAGTTCACAGAATTTTTCCTGGTTCAACAAGGCATTAAAAAGGGTATTGACCCCAGTAAACAAAGTGAAATTATACTTTTTCAATTCTTTAATAAAAGCGGGAAAATCCCTTGGATTGGTAATCAATATATTCCTCGCCCCAATTTTAAGCATGGCAAGACAGTTTACCACAAGTGCAAATACATGGTATAAGGGTAAAGCAGTGATCGCCACTTCCTCTCTTTCTACCACAACGGGTAATAATACCTTATGGATCTGCTCCATATTTGATATTAAATTCCGGTGGGTAAGCATAGCGCCTTTCGAAACACCTGTTGTACCTCCCGTATATTGGAGAAAAGCTAAGTCGTCAGACTTTAAATGAGGATCTTCCAAAGTGTGTGCGGAAATAGATTTTATGGTTTCCTTAAAAGGAATGGCACCATCAATATGATATTCTGGCACCATTTTCTTGATGTGCTTGATAACCATGTTTACGATATTGCCCTTCAGTCCACCAAGCACATCGCCAATTTTAGCTATTATAACATGTTCTATTTCTGTGTTTTTCAGTATACCCTCCAGGTTTGATGCGAAATTTTCAAGAATTACTAAAACCTGAGCACCAGAGTCTTTAAACTGATGTAGCATCTCTCTAGGGGTATACAGTGGATTTGTATTTACTACTACTAATCCAGCGCGATGGGCACCAATCAGTGCAATTGGATATTGCATTAGATTAGGCATTTGAATGGCTATCCTGTCCCCCTTCTTCATACCTAATTTTTTCTGTAGATAAATAGCAAAGTTTCGTGACAACTTATCCAATTGAGAAAAACTGATTTTAGATCCGATGTTTTCATAGGCGATTGCATTTCCATATTTCCGAAAACTTTCCTGGTACATTTCCACCAGAGATGAATATTGCTCAGGATTTATTTCCCGGGGAACTCCTTTTGAATAAAAATTAAACCAAGGGTGAGCTTCCATATTCGTATTTTTAAAGATTTTAAATTGATTACATTATTAGATGATCAAATTAACAATTCAATAATATTTTATTAAGTTATTAATATAATCTAAAATATTAAATAAAAAAAAGCGATCCGTTCCCCAGGACCGCTTTAACATCATAAACCCAAAAACAAAGAGTAAAAGGTTGGCTAACACTTTTTGGTTAGCTTTTCCTTAAATTCTAGACTTTATCAAAATTAAAAAAATTATTAATTAATTTAAAAATATTTATTTTATTGCTAAAAATTTATACCATTTGTATATTTGTCGCATTATCTTTAAAAAAATCACAACTGAGCAAATAAAAGATGAGTAAAAATTACGATATTGACAATGTGGATTTAAAGATCCTTGCCCTGTTAACTGAGGATGCAAAAATGCCATATACAGAGGTTGCAAAAAAAGTATTTGTATCTGGCGGTACTGTTCATGTAAGGATGAGGAAACTGGAAGAAATGGGGATAGTGCAGGGCACAACTCTTAAGATGGATTATTCCAAAATGGGTTATGACATAACTGCCTTTCTTGGAATCTATCTTGAAAAAAGTTCTTTATATGATTCGGTGATCAAGAAATTACATAATATTCCTGAAATAGTAAAAGTTCATTACACTACTGGAAATTATAACATATTTGTTAAGCTTCATTGCAGGGATACCAATCATTTAAAAGATGTGCTGCATGATAAAATTCAGAAGGTTGAGGGAATAGAAAGAACGGAAACAATTATCTCTCTTGAAGAAAGCTTGAATAGACACATACAGTTTAGCGTATAGATTGATAAATCAAGATTTTAATAACCCGCTTAGAGATTCCATAAGGTATTTAAGTGGGTTTTTTATTTTCTTTGGTTTTCAATCTAATTTTTCCTTTTTCGAACATATTTCGTGACAATTTGTTGTATGTTTGTAGTTGTTTATAATCATTCTAAATAATATATTCTATGGCCGATAAAGATAATATCCTTGAGGAATTAACGCAATCCGAATATAAGTATGGCTTTATATCGGATATTGAGGCTGATTCTGCCCCAAAAGGGTTGAATGAGGATATTGTCAGGTTCATTTCAGCTAAGAAAGAGGAACCTGAATGGCTTCTGGAATGGCGATTAAAAGCATTCAGGCACTGGCAAAAAATGAAGGAGCCTAGATGGCCAAATGTAAGTTACCCTGAAATAAACTATCAGGACATCATATATTATTCTGCCCCCAAGCAGAAAGTAGCCCCTGAAAGTCTGGATGAAGTTGACCCGGAATTAATTGAGACATTCGAGAAACTGGGGATCTCGCTTCAGGAACAGAAGCGTTTGACTGGTGTAGCGGTTGATGCGGTAATGGACAGCGTATCTGTAGCCACTACATTTAAATATAAACTATCCGAACTTGGCATTATATTTAGTTCTTTCAGCGAAGCTGTAAAGGAACATCCCGATCTGGTCAAGAAATACCTGGGTTCTGTTGTCCCAATGAACGATAATTATTTTTCTGCTTTAAATTCTGCTGTTTTCAGTGACGGATCATTCTGTTATATTCCCAAAGGGGTGCGATGTCCTATGGAACTATCTACATATTTTAGAATAAATGCTGCCAATACAGGGCAATTTGAAAGGACACTTGATCGTAGCTGATGAAGGTGCTTATGTTAGCTATCTGGAAGGATGTACAGCACCAATGCGCGATGAAAACCAGCTTCATGCTGCAGTCGTGGAGATCCATGCAGCTAAAGATGCAGAAGTTAAATATTCTACCGTTCAAAACTGGTACCCTGGAAATAAGGAAGGCAAGGGAGGTATATATAATTTTGTAACAAAAAGAGGTATTTGTGCAGGATCAAGAAGCAAAATATCATGGACACAGGTAGAGACAGGTTCGGCAGTTACCTGGAAATATCCCAGTTGCATTTTAAAGGGAGATGATTCTATTGGTGAGTTTTATTCCGTAGCTGTTACTAATAATTACCAACAAGCTGATACGGGGACTAAAATGATTCACCTGGGAAAAAATACAAAAAGCCGAATAGTATCAAAGGGAATTTCAGCCGGAAAAAGTCAGAATAGTTATCGTGGATTGGTAAAGGTCATGAAAAGGGCTGAGAATGCAAGAAATTACTCGCAATGCGATTCATTACTGATGGGTGATCAATGTGGGGCCCATACCTTTCCATATATAGAAGCAAGTAACAATACTGCTCATATTGAACATGAAGCCACTACTTCGAAGATCGGTGAAGACCAGTTGTTTTACTGCAATCAGCGGGGTATTGATACGGAACAGGCCGTAGCCTTGATTGTAAATGGATATGCAAAAGAGGTATTGAGTAAATTGCCAATGGAATTCGCAATTGAAGCTCAAAAACTACTCGCAATTACATTAGAAGGAAGTGTTGGATAAAAAAATTAATTATAAATGCTAAAAATACAAGACTTAAAAGCATCAATAGAAGATAATCAGATTCTTAAAGGAATTAACCTTGAGGTAAAAGCCGGAGAAGTCCATGCCATTATGGGACCAAATGGCTCAGGGAAAAGCACACTTGCCTCTGTTCTGGCAGGGAGAGAAGAATTTGAGGTAATTGGAGGCGAGGTTAGTTTTGAAGGAGAGAATCTTCTGGAACTAAGCCCGGAAGACCGTGCCAGAAAAGGCATATTCCTGGCATTTCAATATCCTGTTGAAATTCCTGGTGTCAGCACCACCAATTTTCTTAAGTCTGCTATTAATCAGATAAGAGAATACAACGGTAAAAAACCTATGGATTCGGTTCATTTTCTAAAGCACATTAAGGAGAAGATGAATCTGGTCGAAATTGACCAGTCTCTGCTCAGCCGTTCTTTGAACGAAGGTTTTTCCGGTGGAGAAAAAAAGAAAAATGAGATCTTTCAGATGGCTGTTTTAGAACCTAAACTGGCTATTCTTGATGAAACAGATTCCGGTCTCGACATTGATGCTCTGAGAATTGTCGCCAATGGGGTTAATAAACTAAGATCAAAAGATAATTCAGTGATCGTCGTAACTCATTACCAGCGCCTTTTAAATTATATAGTCCCTGATTATGTGCATGTTTTGTATGAAGGCCGAATAGTAAGATCCGGGACCAAAGAGCTTGCGTTTGAGCTTGAAGAAAAGGGCTACGATTGGATCAAGGAAGAATTTAATTCAACACCAGCTTAATTAACCAAATATGGCCTTGACTGATACTGATATAAACCTAATCGATACACTTACGACCAAGTCTAATCAGGCTGGCATAAATCTCTTAAAAGATTTTCCTGAAATACGTAGTGAATCACTGGATGCATTGAAGGAATCTGGATTACCCGGGAACAAACATGAAGAATATAAGTATTTCAATGTATCCAGAAAGATCAAAAGGGATTATAATCTTGATCTTTCTCAAAGCATTGAAGTCGAACCGGAATGGATCAAATCAAAATTAGTTGAAGATGAAAATGGGATTCATATTGTTTTTCTAAACGGGATTCTATTGAGGGAGTTCTCAAAAATTAATAATTCAATAGATGGATTCGAGTTTTTTTCACTCGGCGATATGGCTTCGAATGTAATAAATATTCTGGAAAGCTATAATCATGAAAGACAGAATATCAACAAGGATCCATACCTTGATCTGAATAATGCTTTACTGAATGCTGGTTATGCTTTAAGAATTAATAATGAATTTAACGTTCAGCCTGTTTATATATATCATTTTGTTAATGATGAGCCTGCGGATTTATTATTGAATCATAAAGGAATAATTGTTGTTGAAAAGAATGCTAAGGCTGATATATCGGAAATATTTTATTCAGAAAACAAGAATCATTATTTCCGCAACCATAATACGGAATTAATTGCCCGCAATGGCGCTCTTGTTAACTATCATTTAATACAGGAATGTGGTAATGACAGTGTCAGTATCCACAATTCAAATATTTATCAATCGGCTAATAGCCGTGTAAACACATTTACTTTCTCTTTGAGTGGCAAGGATCTGAGAAACAACCTGAATATGCTTCTAAATGAGGAAAACTGTGAATCACATTTATACGGATTGTACTTTATTTCGAATGACGACCATATTGACAATCATACAACCGTAGATCACAGAAAACCCCATTGTTACAGTAATGAATATTATAAAGGAATTATTGATGAAAATGGTATCGGGACATTCAATGGGAAAATTTATGTCAGACCTAACGCCCAAAAGACCAATGCTTTCCAGTCAAATAAAAACCTTGTGCTAACTGATACCGCCACTATAAATACTAAGCCACAGCTCGAGATCTGGGCCGATGATGTAAAATGTTCTCATGGAGCGACTACCGGGCAAATAGATGAAGAGCAAATGTTTTATTTAAGGTCACGAGGATTGGGCAAAGAATCTGCTACGGCTTTACTATTGCATGCATTTGCTTTTGACATAATAGATAAAGTTGAACTGGAACATTTGAGAAAGCATATTGGATTTATAATTAATAAAAGATTAGGATATCAGTTTTCAGATTAGGAATTGGAATCTAATAGCATAAAAACATATACCGGGATTGAGAAATTTAATCCTTCATTGATCAGAGAGCACTTCCCTATTTTAAATCAGGAGGTTAATGGCAAGCCTTTGATCTATTTTGACAATGCAGCTACTACTCAAAAACCCGACGTTGTAATAAATGCTATAAGCGATTATTACCTGAATTACAATGCCAATATTCACCGGGGGATCCATTCACTTGCTGAAAGGGCCACTGAGGCATATGAGAACTCGCGCAGGAAAGCAAAGGATTACATAAATGCGTCTTCAACGGATGAAGTGATATTTACATATGGGACAACTGACAGCATTAACCTGGCGGCAAGTTCTTTGAGTAAAGCAATCCTGAATAAAGGAGATGAAGTTATTATTTCTGCTATGGAACATCATTCCAATATCGTCCCATGGCAGATGATTTGTGAAGAAAGAAATGCAGTTTTGAAAATTGCTCCAATAAGTGAGTCCGGTGAACTGATCTATGAAGAGTATTTGAAACTACTTTCTGAGAAGGTAAAAATTGTAAGCATGGTACATGTTTCAAATTCACTTGGTACCATAAATCCTGTTAAAAGAATTATTGAGGATGCGCATAAAGTGGGTGCTCTTGTAGTAATTGATGGTGCTCAGGCTGCAGCGCACCTTGATATCGATGTTCAGGACCTTGATTGTGACCTTTATGCCTTTTCTTCACATAAAATGTTTGGGCCAACCGGGGTGGGTATTTTGTATGGTAAAAGGACAGTTTTGGATCTTATGCCACCCTATCGAGGAGGCGGTGAGATGATCAAAGAGGTTACTTTTGAGAAAACAACTTATAACGATCTGCCATTTAAATTTGAAGCAGGCACACCTAATATAGCAGATGTAATTGGCTTTGGTTCTGCCATTGATTATATTGAATCTATTGATAAAAAATCAGTTTTGGAATATGAACAGGGACTTCTCAGGTATGGAGTAAGCAAATTGTCTGAAGTTGAAGGGCTGAGGTTTATTGGAACGGCAAAAGACAAAGTAATTGTTATATCATTTATTATTGACAATATACATCCTTTTGATATTGGAATGATGCTTGATGCTGGTGGCATAGCTGTTCGAACCGGACATCACTGCACACAGCCTTTAATGGATTATTTTAATATTGAAGGTACAATTAGGGCCTCATTATCAATTTACAATACCAGAGAAGAAATCGATATTTTAGCTGAAAAGCTAAAGGTAATAGTAAAAATAAAAAGCAAATGAGTGATCTTTCGATCAATGAAATACAGGAGGAAATAATAGATGAATTTGCCATTCTTGGGGATGACAAGGAAAGTACTGTATTTTATATTATGGAGTTAGGAAGCAATTTGGAGCCCCTGGATAATAAGTACCAAGTTGATTCAAACTTAATTAAAGGTTGTCAGTCGAAGGTGTGGCTTGATGCTGAATTGGTCAATGATCGCCTGGTACTTAATGCCGACAGCAATACAGACATAACCAAAGGATTGATTAGTTTATTAATCAGGGTTTTGTCCGGGCAGAGACTTGATGATATCATTAATGCGGATTTATATTTTATTGAAAAGATCGGGATGCACAATGTGTTAGGATCTCAAAGATCCAATGGGCTGGCTTCTATGATCAAACAGATCAGGCTTTATGCAATTGCCTATAAAACTAAATTACAGAGTCAATCATAAAGATTGGGAAATATGAATGACCAGAAGAACAATGAATTAAAGGAAAAAGTGGTTCAGGCCTTAAAAATGGTATATGATCCGGAAATCCCGGTCGATGTCTATGAGTTGGGTCTGATCTATGAGATTAACATTTTCCCAATAAATAATGTTTTTATCTTAATGACATTGACATCACCTGCCTGTCCGGCAGCGGAAATGATACCAGGGGACGTCGAAGCTAAGGTCAAAGCGATTCCTGAGGTTAACGATGTAACCGTGGAGATCACTTTTGATCCACCGTATACGCAGGATATGATGTCAGAGGTTGCAAAATTGGAATTGGGTTTATTATAAAAATTAAAGATATGTATCCAGAAAATATGGTAGCCCCCATGCGGGCAGATTTAACAGATGTTGGTTTTGTTGAACTTAAAACACCAGAACAGGTTGTAGAACAACTGGAAAACGCAAAAGGCACATCTTTGCTTGTTGTAAACTCCGTTTGTGGATGTGCCGCAGGAATGGCTCGCCCAGCAGTTAAAATTGCCTTAACAAATTCTTCTAAACAACCGGACCATTTATTGACTGTATTCGCCGGCGCAGATGTTGAAGCTACAGCCAAGGCCAGGGAATATACACTCCCCTATCCCCCATCTTCCCCTTCCATTGGATTGTTTAAGGATGGTGAACTAGTCCACTTTATAGAAAGGCATCATATTGAGGGTCGACCTGCCGAGATGATCGCCGATCACTTAGTCGATGTTTTTGAAGAATACTGCTAATTATTTAAGCATTATCGCTAAATATCCAGGGGCTATTGCTAAATAATTAAGGAAAATTACCTTTAATCTTTCTTCTTATTAAGATTAAAGAAATATATCTTAATAATTGTAATCCTCTATTTGCCTTTGGGAACCTTTGCAAGGATTTATCCTCAAAAGAGATGGAGAGGTAGTATTTCTTTAAGCTGGCATCGGGATTGCATTAAGTTAAGCTTGAAAGGAGTTAAGGAATATATTAGCTTACGCTGCGTGATAGTAATTCGTTGAGTTAGCCTGAACAATTAGAGTTTAATTAAGCAGGCAATTTTGCATTAATATGTTTCAGGACAAGATGAAGAAATTAAAAAAGGCCTTGGAAAATTCCTTGGCCTCTTTTACTCGTATATGATTGTCAGCTTTTGAGTTTGTATGTCAATTTTGATTTATGATTTTCAACTGGTTTATAGTTCTTAATTTTAGTATATCATCCTAAACTTTAATGATTCATACTGAGCTTTAGTGAATAATTGTCAATTTTCGATGAAGCTTTAGTCCTTCCTTATCCCCTATCAAGAGGAAGTGGATTCCGTTCGGTAATAGACTGGTATCTATTTCAAATCCTTTTGATCCTTTTTCTACCTGTCCGCGACCGATGGCCACGCCACGCTGATCCATGATCTCCCAGTCATAGTCCTGACTGATGTAATCACCAAATTCAACAATGGCATATTCTTTTGCAGGTTGCGGATAGATATTTACATTTTCAAGCATACCTCGCGCGATATCTCCTTCAAGGTCGGTTATAACATGCTTATCGTTATCAACCTTAGTTATTTCAGCCTGAAGTACTTCATTGGTCTGATTATCCTGGATATAAGCAATTACCCAATATTCATCATCGTTGTAAGTTGGAAATCCGGTCAAGGTTTCACCCGGATTAACATGGAATACCAATTCTGGATCTCCAGGATTCCAAGGTCCGGCAATATTTATACCGGATAAGCCATCGGTGTATGTCGGTTCATCTTTAAACATAGCTCTTGCAAGATTTTGTACTGTAACACCGTAGTCCGGGAAGAAGGCACCAAAATTATCTTCAACTAATGTAATGAATAAAGACACATCGCTCGTGATAGTCTCGAGTGCAGCGGTGCGCACATGAATTTCTATCCTATCCGGTTCAACTCCAGAAGTACTATCCACAGTAATATTAATATCAACTTTTGGGTCCTCAAGGGCCCGATAAATTACTTCATAAGAATCAAATATTTGCCCGTCTGCTTGAGGAGATCCGTCAATAAAGGATTTGAATGAAGTACTTGTTGCTCCATAGGCATTGTAATAATTTGCCCTGTCACCTAATATCTGGTTTTCATTATATAATAAGTCTCCTCCCTGATATCCATGGTGAAATTCGATATATACTAATTCACCTGGGATAGAATCCATAACCTCATATAGGTCTCTTGTATCCTGAGTTGTATTTAATTCAAAATTAACAAATTGTTCAACCAGAACGTTTCTGGTTCTGTTACCCAGGCAGAAGTCATCCACTGCAAACCCATCGAATGTATTTGGTATACTGGTTTCAACGCTTGCAAATGCAAACCTGAATATCACGGGATTTGTTAGTCTGCTTGGGATTTGATCCAGTGGTATTCTGGCATTAACCCATCCTCCGGATTCTTCGGTCCATCCCACGTTGTTTGTTGGGTCCAGTTGCTGTTCACCCGGATCGGCTGATATGTTTTCCTTGTTATACCACCAATCATTGCCCCACCACCTTATACCATTAGGTTCTGTTCCTTTTAGTGAACCTACCACATTCCATGAAATACCTCCGTCGTCAGAATATTGCAATACCACTCCATCCGTTCCTACCAGATGCGACCAGTAATTAAATGACAACATGGGTCTTTCAAGAGCAGAGATATCATAAGCAGGAGTTATCAAATACGATTTCTCTCCATCGTAGTATGGTTCATTCAATCTTGTTACCCAGGCATTGAACTACCTGAAGAAGCATAATTTATAATATTGCCATTTGGAATTCCGTGTTCCCAACTGTTACTATCCAAAGTTGGATTAGGGGAAATGGCCCATCCTCCATTATCTTGTTCAAAATCTTGACAAAGCATGGTATTACTCAGGAACAGAGATTGAAGGTACTATACCTATTACCTTTATAGTATCACCCTGACATCCTTTTTTTGAAATTACATTTAATGATACAGAATATTGCCCTGCGCTTGAAAATACATGTGTGGGATCACTTAATGTGGAACTTGCTCCATTGTCATCAAAATCCCACAACCATTGAGCTACATCACTATTGTCAGATTCATGATCATTTGTTGGGAAACTAATATCGGAATAGAAATTCGTTATCGATCCTTCAGAAATCAATGTAGAAGTGAAATTGACTTCAGGTTTACCACCTACATATATTTGACTAAGTTTCTCGGCTGTACAACTTTTTGTCGAGAATCCTTCAGATTCCACCCTGAGCAATATGGCTTCAATCTTATCATCAGCAAACTTATGAACAGGACTTTGAGTTGAGTATATAGTATCCGGGAAAATCCAGGTATAGTTCGCAATACTGTCATATAGCACTGATGTATCAATTGAGGATAGGTCGATGAATGGAATTGAATCCTCAATACAGGTATTATTCTCATCGAAGGTAAAATCTGCTACCGGAACCGGTAAAACCCTTGTAACTCCCTCTGTCGTATCAGTTACTCCAAGAGGATCTGTAAATATATATTGTATAGTATGAATACCAACATCAGCTACACCCGGATCAAATTGATATTCTGAACCAGATTGTTGGATTCCAGGTCCCTGAAAAATTCCTCCCGCAGGAATTCCAGTAAGGGTAGATAGCATCATCATCTCAGGCAATATGCGAAATCTAATCCTATAAAACCAATATCAGGCAGTGGATTGACAAAGGTTGAATCAAGATATAGGTTGGTACAACCATTCACATCCGTGTAAGTATAGGTAACATATGTCATTCCCTCTCCTGCGGCAGCTGGATCAAACATATTTGATCCGACAGGATTAATTCCATCACCAGTAAACATACCACCTGAAGGGGCTCCATTTAGGTCTACTGGAGGATCATTAATTGCGATCTGAGGATCAAGACCAAAGAAGGTTGGATTCGGCAATGCATTAATGGTATGGAAAACCTTATCATTAGAAGCCGGACATGGGCCTGCCGGATCATCTGTGGTTAGTGTAAAAATGATCTGCGATCCACGCTCAGTAGTATCAGGCAAATAATATGTATTTAAGTCACTTATGTCAGAATACGTTCCAATACCTCCTGACCAGGTTGCTGAGGTGGCTAGAACCACCAATAAATCCATTTAGGAATAAAGTATCCCCAATACATATCGCCTGGTCAATTCCAGCATCTACTAAGAGGTGCTTCATCAATCGTAATGTTTACTTCAGAAAATACTGCTGAACAAGGTCCGGAAGGATCATTTGTTGTTAATCTTAATAGTTACTACTCGTTCCAATTTCTGTTGAATCAGGTATATACTCTGTTATAAGCAGGTTATTATTTACAAACGTACCTAGACCGCCTGACCAGGTAGCAGAAGAGGCTCCGCCACCTATAGATCCATTAACAATGATACTGCTACTTTCACAGACAATCTGGTCAACTCCTGCATCTGCCGTTGGAGGAACATTAATATTAACATCAACCTGGTCGGTAACAATATCACAGGGACCAGCCGGGTCATTACTTGATATTGTTAATGTAACTATCGTTCCAATTTCTCCTGGTGTTGGGAAATAAACAGCATTAAGGGTATTTGCATTCGGATAGAATGTTCCAGTACCACCAGACCAGGTTACTGAGGTTGTAGAACCGCCAAAGCTCGCATCTGTAAGTCTTACACTATCCTGCCCGCAAATAACTTTTGTTGAGCCTGCATAAACAACAGGAGCTATATCGATTGCAATATCGACTGAATCTCTCGCAGCGACGCAAGGTCCTGCTGGATTATTTGTTTCTATATAAAGTCTTACCGTAGAACCAGTTTCAATAGTATCGGGATTATATGTTGCCAATAAAGTTGATGTGCTTGGAGTAAAGTTACCCAAGCCCCCAGACCATGTTATGGATGTAGCACTTCCTCCATAGGATGCATCACTCATTAATATACTTGAGCCTTCACATATCGTTTTATCCAGTCCTGCATTTACGGTCGGTGCATTATTTATGATAACGGCCACCTGGTCGCTTACCGGCTCACATGGGCCTGCTCCATCAGGATCATCACTGGTCATCGTCAATATTACTGTCGTGCCTATCTCTGAGGCTACTGGTACATACCAGGCATTCAATGTCGTTGTGTTTGGATAGAATGTACCTGCTCCTCCACTCCATGTTACGGAAGTCGTACTGCCTGAGAAGGCTGCATCAACCATCTGTACACTATCCGGGAAACATAATTCCTTATCCAGATCCTGCATCCACTACTGGAGCTATGTTAACCGTCAGATCCATAGAATCTATTGCAGCTACACAAGGCCCTACCGGATCATCTGTCTGTATATATAAACGTACCGTACTTCCTGCTTCTGTTCCCTCATGTGTATAGGTCGCCAGCAAGGTGGAGATACTTGGTGTGAATGTTCCCAATCCGCCCGACCAGCTTATCGATGTTGCACTGCCTCCAAACGATGCATCACTCATCTCTATCCCTGATCCTTCACATACAAACTTGTCAAGCCCTGCATTTACGGTCGGTGCATTATTTATGATAACGGCCACCTGGTCGCTTACCGGCTCACATGGGCCTGCTCCATCAGGATCATCACTGGTCATCGTCAATATTACTGTCGTGCCTATCTCTGAGGCTACTGGTACATACCAGGCATTCAATGTCGTTGTGTTTGGATAGAATGAACCTGCTCCTCCACTCCATGTTACGGAGGTCGTACTGCCTGAGAAGGCTGCATCGACCATCTGTACACTATCCGGGAAACATAATTCCTTATCCAATCCTGCATCCACTACCGGGGCTATGTTAACCGTCAGATCCATAGAATCTATTGCAGCTACACAAGGCCCTACCGGATCATCTGTCTGTATATATAAACGTACCGTACTTCCTGCTTCTGTTCCCTCATGTGTATAGGTCGCCAGCAAGGTAGAGATACTTGGTGTGAATGTTCCCAATCCGCCCGACCAGCTTATCGATGTTGCACTGCCTCCAAACGATGCATCACTCATCTCTATCCCTGATCCTTCACATACAAACTTATCAAGCCCTGCATTTACGGTCGGTGCATTATTTATGATAACGGCCACCTGGTCGCTTACCGGCTCACATGGGCCTGCTCCATCAGGATCATCACTGGTCATCGTCAATATTACTGTCGTGCCTATCTCTGAGGCTACTGGTACATACCAGGCATTCAATGTCGTTGTGTTTGGATAGAATGAACCTGCTCCTCCACTCCATGTTACGGAGGTCGTACTGCCTGAGAAGGCTGCATCGACCATCTGTACACTGTCCGGGAAACATAATTCCTTATCCAATCCTGCATCCACTACCGGAGCTATGTTAACTGTCAGATCCATAGAATCTATTGCAGCTACACAAGGCCCTACCGGATCATCTGTCTGTATATATAAACGTACCGTACTTCCTGCTTCTGTTCCCTCATGTGTATAGGTCGCCAGCAAGGTGGAGATACTTGGTGTGAATGTTCCCAATCCGCCCGACCAGCTTATCGATGTTGCACTGCCTCCAAACGATGCATCACTCATCTCTATCCCTGATCCTTCACATACAAACTTGTCAAGCCCTGCATTTACGGTCGGTGCATTATTTATGATAACGGCCACCTGGTCGCTTACCGGCTCACATGGGCCTGCTCCATCAGGATCATCACTGGTCATCGTCAATATTACTGTCGTGCCTATCTCTGAGGCTACTGGTACATACCAGGCATTCAATGTCGTTGTGTTTGGATAGAATGAACCTGCTCCTCCACTCCATGTTACGGAGGTCGTACTGCCTGAGAAGGCTGCATCAACCATCTGTACACTATCCGGGAAACATAATTCCTTATCCAATCCTGCATCCACTACCGGGGCTATGTTCACCGTCAGATCCATAGAATCTATTGCAGCTACACAAGGCCCTACCGGATCATCTGTCTGTATATATAAACGTACCGTACTTCCTGCTTCTGTTCCCTCATGTGTATAGGTCGCCAGCAAGGTAGAGATACTTGGTGTGAATGTTCCCAATCCGCCCGACCAGCTTATCGATGTTGCACTGCCTCCAAACGATGCATCACTCATCTCTATCCCTGATCCTTCACATACAAACTTATCAAGCCCTGCATTTACGGTCGGTGCATTATTTATGATAACGGCCACCTGGTCGCTTACCGGCTCACATGGGCCTGCTCCATCAGGATCATCACTGGTCATCGTCAATATTACTGTTGTGCCTATCTCTGAGGCTACTGGTACATACCAGGCATTCAATGTCGTTGTGTTTGGATAGAATGAACCTGCTCCTCCACTCCATGTTACGGAGGTCGTACTGCCTGAGAAGGCTGCATCGACCATCTGTACACTATCCGGGAAACATAACTCCTTATCCAATCCTGCATCCACTACCGGAGCTATGTTCACTGTCAGATCCATAGAATCTATTGCAGCTACACAAGGCCCTACCGGATCATCTGTCTGTATATATAAACGTACCGTACTTCCTGCTTCTGTTCCCTCATGTGTATAGGTCGCCAGCAAGGTGGAGATACTTGGTGTGAATGTTCCCAATCCGCCCGACCAGCTTATCGATGTTGCACTGCCTCCAAACGATGCATCACTCATCTCTATCCCTGATCCTTCACATACAAACTTGTCAAGCCCTGCATTTACGGTCGGTGCATTATTTATGATAACGGCCACCTGGTCGCTTACCGGCTCACATGGGCCTGCTCCATCAGGATCATCACTGGTCATCGTCAATATTACTGTCGTGCCTATCTCTGAGGCTACTGGTACATACCAGGCATTCAATGTCGTTGTGTTTGGATAGAATGAACCTGCTCCTCCACTCCATGTTACGGAGGTCGTACTGCCTGAGAAGGCTGCATCGACCATCTGTACACTGTCCGGGAAACATAACTCCTTATCCAATCCTGCATCCACTACCGGGGCTATGTTCACTGTCAGATCCATAGAATCTATTGCAGCTACACAAGGCCCTACCGGATCATCTGTCTGTATATATAAACGTACCGTACTTCCTGCTTCTGTTCCCTCATGTGTATAGGTCGCCAGCAAGGTGGAGATACTTGGTGTGAATGTTCCCAATCCGCCCGACCAGCTTATCGATGTTGCACTGCCTCCAAACGATGCATCACTCATCTCTATCCCTGATCCTTCACATACAAACTTGTCAAGCCCTGCATTTACGGTCGGTGCATTATTTATGATAACGGCCACCTGGTCGCTTACCGGCTCACATGGGCCTGCTCCATCAGGATCATCACTGGTCATCGTCAATATTACTGTTGACCCTATCTCTGAGGCTACTGGTACATACCAGGCATTCAATGTCGTTGTGTTTGGATAGAATGAACCTGCTCCTCCACTCCATGTTACGGAGGTCGTACTGCCTGAGAAGGCTGCATCAACCATCTGTACACTGTCCGGGAAACATAATTCCTTATCTAGGCCTGCAAATACTATTGGTGCCTCATTAATTGCAATATCAATGGAGTCCACTACTGCATCACATGGTCCAGCCGGATCGTCACTAGTGATGTATAATCTTACTGTTGTGCCTACTTCCAAAGGATCAGGAACATAGGTTGCATTCAATGTATTATTGTTGGGAAGGAAATTATTAGAGCCTCCACTCCATGTAATAACTGTAGCACTACCACTTCTGGTAGCTTCAGATAATATTACATTATCACCTTCACAAATAGTTTGATTTGATCCTGCATCTACCACTGCAGCAGGATATAATTCAATGTTCACATAATCTAATACATCAGGGCAGGAACTAAGATCAGCAGCTGTCAGTTTTAAGGTTACAGTACCTGTTTCCCCTGCAGCTGGATTATAAGTTGGAGTTATCGTCAAAGAATCGGTTAATGTTCCTGAACCACTTACGATATCCCAGTAAGATCCTCCTAATGGAGGGAAGTCGGCGCCACCTCCTATGGAAGCATCGCTAATAGTTATACCAGACATGGTTTCACAAACATCCAGATCTGATCCAGCAAATGCTGTGTTCCCAGGATTTACTATCTGAATAAAATCTACAAAATTACCGGCACAACCCACAGCTGATGGGGTGATTCTATAAGTAGCAGTACCCGGTACTGTATTTGAATTGGTTAACACTTGTGCTATAAGTTCGCCTGATCCAGGTTCAGGGGTAGTTATGCCAGCATCAACACTCTGTACTACCCATGAGAAAGTAGTAAATTGTACAGCATTTGGATTGGTAATTACAATATCTGTGATATCGCCACTACATATATCTAATCCATTTGCTGCAACATCTGGAATAGGATTTATCGTAACTGTTGCCTGTTTATCTGTAGGATCTGTACATCCTCCTGCAGTTGTTCTAAATGTATATGTGACTGTCTGTGGAAGATTAGTGGGATTGTCAATTGGATCAGTCACAAAATCTCCAGGATTATAAGTAGTTCCAATTCCAGAATAACCTGATACTAGTGCATCACTTGCTGTTACATTAAGAATTGTTATTATTGATCCTGCAACTGAACTTAAAAGTTCGATATCAGTCTGTTCGGTACTACATATTTGAAGATTATTATTATTTATAGTAAGAACTGGAACTGGATCAATTATGATATCCACGCTGCTCGTTGCCCCGCCATTCACCGCTACTGGTCCGCAGGCCGGTGTCGTTGTCGTAGTCGCCTCTACCGTATAAGTCCCCGCTGCCGTCTGTTGTCCAAAGCTGATCGCTACTCCCGTACCCGCTACTGGCGTGCCTACCGGGGCGCCGCCCAATAGTAACTGGTATTCTACTCCCGACTCACTGCCATCAAGACCTACGGCCATGCCGCTGCCGCCTGAACAGTATGTCCCGCCACCTGTAACATTGAACGTAACAACCGGATCCGGCGTCTGGCTCACAGTTACACTGCCGCTCATCTGTAATAAACAGACTGGCAATGTATCGTGATAGCCATATACCGTATATACTCCCGCTGCACTTACATTCCATACAACAGGCGATCCCGTCGTGCCTGACTGGATGTCCCCTGTCGGTGCGCCGTTTAAATATAATTCATAATCTATGTTCGTCTGGGAATCTGCTATCCGTAAATCCAGGTTGCCACCTGAACAATATGTCGTGCTACCTACTGCCTCTACTGTCTGTACCAGCGGTAAGGCCCGCTCTATTACATCCACGCTGCTCGTTGCCCCGCCATTCACCGCTACTGGTCCACAGGCCGGTGTCGTTGTCGTAGTCGCCTCTACCGTATAAGTCCCCGCTGCCGTCTGTTGTCCAAAGCTGATCGCTACTCCCGTACCCGCTACTGGCGTGCCTACCGGGGCGCCGCCCAATAGTAACTGGTATTCTACTCCCGACTCACTGCCATCAAGACCTACGGCCATGCCGCTGCCGCCTGAACAGTATGTCCCGCCACCTGTAACATTGAACGTAACAACCGGATCCGGCGTCTGGCTCACAGTTACACTGCCGCTCATCTGTAATAAACAGACTGGCAATGTATCGTGATAGCCATATACCGTATATACTCCCGCTGCACTTACATTCCATACAACAGGCGATCCCGTCGTGCCTGACTGGATGTCCCCTGTCGGTGCGCCGTTTAAATATAATTCATAATCTATGTTCGTCTGGGAATCTGCTATCCGTAAATCCAGGTTGCCACCTGAACAATATGTCGTGCTACCTACTGCCTCTACTGTCTGTACCAGCGGTAAGGCCCGCTCTATTACATCCACACTGCTCGTTGCCCCGCCATTCACCGCTACTGGTCCGCAGGCCGGTGTCGTTGTCGTAGTCGCCTCTACCGTATAAGTCCCCGCTGCCGTCTGTTGTCCAAAGCTGATCGCTACTCCCGTACCCGCTACTGGCGTGCCTACCGGGGCGCCGCCCAATAGTAACTGGTATTCTACTCCCGACTCACTGCCATCAAGACCTACGGCCATGCCGCTGCCGCCTGAACAATATGTCCCGCCACCTGTAACATTGAACGTAACAACCGGATCCGGCGTCTGGCTCACAGTTACACTGCCGCTCATCTGTAATAAACAGACTGGCAATGTATCGTGATAGCCATATACCGTATATACTCCCGCTGCACTTACATTCCATACAACAGGCGATCCCGTCGTGCCTGACTGGATGTCCCCTGTCGGTGCGCCGTTTAAATATAATTCATAATCTATGTTCGTCTGGGAATCTGCTATCCGTAAATCCAGGTTGCCACCTGAACAATATGTCGTGCTACCTACTGCCTCTACTGTCTGTACCAGCGGTAAGGCCCGCTCTATTACATCCACACTGCTCGTTGGCCCCGCCATTCACCGCTACTGGTCCGCAGGCCGGTGTCGTTGTCGTAGTCGCCTCTACCGTATAAGTCCCCGCTGCCGTCTGTTGTCCAAAGCTGATCGCTACTCCCGTACCCGCTACTGGCGTGCCTACCGGGGCGCCGCCCAATAGTAACTGGTATTCTACTCCCGACTCACTGCCATCAAGACCTACGGCCATGCCGCTGCCGCCTGAACAATATGTCCCGCCACCTGTAACATTGAACGTAACAACCGGATCCGGCGTCTGGCTCACAGTTACACTGCCGCTCATCTGTAATAAACAGACTGGCAATGTATCGTGATAGCCATATACCGTATATACTCCCGCTGCACTTACATTCCATACAACAGGCGATCCCGTCGTGCCTGACTGGATGTCCCCTGTCGGTGCGCCGTTTAAATATAATTCATAATCTATGTTCGTCTGGGAATCTGCTATCCGCAAATCCAGGTTGCCACCTGAACAATATGTCGTGCTACCTACTGCCTCTACTGTCTGTACCAGCGGTAAGGCCCGCTCTATCACATCCACACTGGTCGATGAGGCGCCCGCCATTCACTGCTACTGGTCCACAGGCCGGTGTCGTTGTCGTAGTCGCCTCTACCGTATAAGTCCCCGCTGCCGTCTGTTGTCCAAAGCTGATCGCTACTCCCGTACCCGCTACTGGCGTGCCTACCGGGGCGCCGCCCAATAGTAACTGGTATTCTACTCCCGACTCACTGCCATCAAGACCTACGGCCATGCCGCTGCCGCCTGAACAATATGTCCCGCCACCTGTAACATTGAACGTAACAACCGGATCCGGCGTCTGGCTCACAGTTACACTGCCGCTCATCTGTAATAAACAGACTGGCAATGTATCGTGATAGCCATATACCGTATATACTCCCGCTGCACTTACATTCCATACAACAGGCGAGCCCGTCGTGCCTGACTGGATGTCCCCTGTCGGTGCGCCGTTTAAATATAATTCATAATCTATGTTCGTCTGTGAATCTGCTATACGCAAATCCAGGTTGCCACCTGAACAATATGTCGTGCTACCTACTGCCTCTACTGTCTGTACCAGCGGTAAGGCCCGCTCTATCACATCCACACTGGTCGATGGCGCCCCCGTTTACTGCTACTGGTCCACAGGCCGGTGTCGTTGTCGTCGTCGCCTCTACCGTATAAGTCCCCGCTGCCGTCTGCTGTCCAAAGCTGATCGCTACTCCCGTACCCGCTACTGGCGTGCCTACAGGGGCGCCGCCCAATAGTAACTGGTATTCTACTCCCGACTCACTGCCATCAAGACCTACGGCCATGCCGCTGCCGCCTGAACAATACGTTCCCCCACCTGTCACATTGAACGTAACAACCGGATCCGGCGTCTGGCTCACAGTGACACTGCCGCTCATCTGTAATAAACAGACTGGCAATGTATCGTGATAGCCATATACCGTATATACTCCCGCTGCACTTACATTCCATACAACAGGCGAGCCCGTCGTTCCTGACTGGATGTCCCCTGTCGGTGCGCCGTTTAAATATAATTCATAATCTATGTTCGTCTGTGAATCTGCTATACGCAAATCCAGGTTGCCACCTGAACAATATGTCGTGCTACCTACTGCCTCTACCGTCTGTACCAGCGGTAAGGCCCGCTCTATCACATCCACACTGGTCGATGAGGCGCCCCCGTTTACTGCAACTGGCCCACAGGCCGGTGTCGTTGTCGTCGTCGCCTCTACCGTATAAGTTCCCGCTGCCGTCTGCTGTCCAAAGCTGATCGCTACTCCCGTACCCGCTACTGGAGTGCCTACCGGGGCGCCGCCCAATAGTAACTGGTATTCTACTCCTGACTCACTGCCATCAAGACCTACGGCCATGCCGCTGCCGCCTGTACAATACGTTCCCCCGCCAGTCACATTGAACGTAACAACCGGATCCGGCGTCTGGCTCACAGTGACACTGCCGCTCATCTGTAATAAACAGACTGGCAATGTATCGTGATAGCCATATACCGTATATACTCCCGCTCCACTTACATTCCATACAACGGGCGAGCCCGTCGTGCCTGACTGGATGTCCCCTGTCGGTGCGCCGTTTAAATATAATTCATAATCTATGTTCGTCTGTGAATCTGCTATACGCAAATCCAGGTTGCCACCTGAACAATATGTCGTGCTACCTACTGCCTCTACCGTCTGTACCAGCGGTAAGGCCCGCTCTATCACATCCACACTGGTCGATGAGGCGCCCCCGTTTACTGCTACTGGCCCACAGGCCGGTGTCGTTGTCGTCGTCGCCTCTACCGTATAAGTCCCCGCTGCCGTCTGCTGTCCAAAGCTGATCGCTACTCCCGTACCCGCTACTGGAGTGCCTACCGGGGCGCCGCCCAATAGTAACTGGTATTCTACTCCCGACTCACTGCCATCAAGACCTACGGCCATGCCGCTGCCGCCTGAACAATACGTACCCCCGCCAGTCACATTGAACGTAACAACCGGATCCGGCGTCTGGCTTACCGTGACACTCCCGCTCATCTGTTCTGTACAAAGAGGGAATGGTAGCATGCGATGCAAATACAGTATAAGTGCCAGCTAAGTTTACAGTCCATGTTACTGCTGAACCCGTAGTCCCAGCCTTAATGTCACCAGTGGGCACACCATTTCGATATATCTCATAATTAATATTAGTCTGAGAATTAGGAATCTGAATGTCGACACTACCGCCTGAACAAAATGTTGTTCCAGCAACTGCTTCTACATCATATACAACCGGCAAAGATCGGACAATCACAACCACAGTACCATTCATTGTAGAAGTACATGAAGGATTCTGGTTATTACTTGCTTCAATGTAATATGTGCCAGCAACAGTTTGAGGACCCATGGAAAGTGCATTCCCAGTACCTGCTATGGGATCACCTACAGCAACTGGTCCAGCCTGACGATACAGTTGGTAACTCATCCCAACCTCAGAATCTGATAAAGTAATATCAACCCCACTACCGCCTGAACAAAAAGTACCTCCACCGCCAATATCATACACTACAGGATCTGGATACTACTGTCAGAGTAACAATTTCCGGATTGCTTTCACAACCTCCAACGGTTTGCGTCACATACCGGTTGGTGACGTTAGGCGCTGCACTTGAAAAGCCCAATTCCCCAACATCAGGATTATTAGGAGTAGAAACTGAAACAGGAATTGTTAAAGCGGCATCTTCATACCATTGAACATGCAGATCCAACAACAGCATGGGGAAGCATATAACATCACCAATACAATATACTGATGGAGTAAATGTTACTGAAGGGGCGGCAGGTGCTGCGGTTACGCTAACTGTTGGTTGATCTGTGAATTCTCTAACACAGGAATTGCCTAGTATTTGTGGCAACTATTTTAAACGTCGTTGTTGAGGTAAGTATACCTGTTGAAAATGATAGAGAACTACCTGTGCCGTTTTGAGGTGAACCAATATCTGTATCCCCCGAATCCCGGAGTTGATAATCGGTACCTACTTCAGAATTGTCAACAATAATAAATGTAGATGAATTATTACAAATTGCGGTTTCAGCAGCCGAAACTGTTTTTTCCGGATTTGGATTGACAGTAATTAATACATTTGTAGAATATCCAGGATATACACCACTATAGGCTGTCACAGTATACGTTGCAGTCCCTGCTGTAGTGTTTGTATTTTCCAGGATTTCATTTAATGTATTCCCACTTCCCGATGCATTACCTGATATCCCTGAATCAAAAACTGCTGTCCATTGATATGAAGTTACTGGATTGCCATTTGGAGTACTGAAGGTAATATTGGTGGTTCCTGAGCGCAAATTGTTTCTGAAGCAGGTGTTGCCAGATACATCCGGTAGAGGTCCTGGCCCTGTTTCAGAACCATAATTCACAAATCCAACAGGTAAATTCTGATTATTATACTCGGTCTGTACCCAATTTAAACTTCTGGGGACATCAGCTATCCTTAATTCATCCAGCAGACCAGATATGTAATTATTTGCTACAAGCCGTTTTCCTATATATAATGGGCTAACTGATGTTACAACATTTCCCCCGGGGGCAAATGGACCGTTATATAGCAAGGCGCCATTTAAATAAACTGTTTTACGTGCTCCAGGTGCTAAAGTTCCATCATAAACAAAAACAATATGCTGCCATGATCCGGCAGTGATGGATCCAGCCTGATCTGTTATGGTTGATCCACCGAGCCTGACACGAGAATCAACATAATCAGGCGTAGCTGCGTTTCCTATTCCAAGCATATACTGTTCGTTGCCATCTGATAGCCCCTTCACCATAATTGCATTATCCGTAGTATTGTCCGGTGCATTAATCCATGCCTGGATGGTAAATTGATCTCCGCTTAAATTAACACTTGTGCTGTTTGCTATACTGAAATAATCGCTGGTCCCATTAAAACTAATGGCCTGCCCAATTTTCCCTCCAACAGAGGAAGCTCCTGCGAAAGCCGCTCCTGGAGTTCCAGTATTTCCATTTGAAGTCGCATCCGAAATATTATTACTTGGGAAGGGTTCTTCTTCCATATGCCAGACAGCCTGGAAATTGGTAGAATAAGCATCAGAGGTAGAAGGATCGCTACTTATCGTTGGATTGCCATAATACACATAAATCGATTTATCCGACAGATTAGGCAAATCAAGGCGTACAAAAGCCTTATAATTTGTTCTGTCATAAACTACAATTTCATGGTCCAGCAAGGTCAATCCATCATCATCTGTAAAGACAATATCATAGCCTAAAGCACTATATGCATCAACAGGTATATCGGCATCAGAAGAGAGGTCAATCAATAAAGGGAAATCAGTGTGAGGTCCACCTATTATGTTTGCATCAGGAATAGTAATGGATTTTCGATATTCATAGCCAGCCAGCCACTGCCCATTAACGGATAATGCTAAAAATAAAAATACAATAAACAGCGCTAAACGCTTTGAAAAATAAGTTAGCAAGCTGACAATCATTAAAAGTAAATATTCTTCTCCCTCTATATCCTCTTTTACCTCAATTCTAAATATGTTTTCTGGTAATTAGGTAACCTTGGGTTTTGGATTATATTGTGCGAAAGTGCAAAAAAATATAAAAAAATTTATATCCTCAGAATATTAGTAATCAAGTTGGCCGTTGGAAGTGGTTTTATATAATGCAATCTTGGTGTTTGTTCCTCCAATCTGAAAACTGACAGAAGCTGTAAAAAATATCTTCCCATCAGGAAATTGACAAACCGATCCTGCCTCATCCAACTCTCCATTCGTACCGTACTCTTCACTCCACTCAATTGTATCCAGGTTAAAATTTAACTTAACAAGTCTGATTACTTTTCTTTCTGAATCCGTACCCAATAGCAGGTACCCTCCGTCAACCGATCTGATTATGTCAGTTGTCAACATCAGAAGGTCATCCAAAAATACATAATTTCCATCACCAGACCCAGGGAAATTAGGACTTGTTTGATTTTCCGATAATAACACACCTTGTGAATCATTCGCAAATCCTTCCATGGATTGATATCCATTGCTCAATACGATGTTTTGATTCACTAATAATAATTTAGTGGCATGAAAAAATCCTTCAGATGATGTAATATCCCTGGAATCACCCGCTACCCCATTTGAATA
This sequence comes from uncultured Cytophagales bacterium, assembly GCA_963820995.1. Classification (GTDB taxonomy): domain Bacteria; phylum Bacteroidota; class Bacteroidia; order Cytophagales; family Cyclobacteriaceae; genus JAGTVG01. Next base: position 467,848 of record CAWGCL010000006.1, read on the forward strand.
TTGAACGCGGGATAGTTTAATGTTCTGGGTGTTCAATCCTAAAGACTGATCTTCTCCCAAAGTCAAATAATAGTTCCTGTCAAAAGAGACGACACTCTTCGTTCTTCCATCATACCTCGCACTTGGAATTAATGAACCTATTGAATCTCCATCAAAACTGACCCATGTATCATAACTTTGTGTGGTATCATTAATTCCGATCTCTCCAACCATAATAACACCATCTCCTGCAGTTGTATTCTCAAAGAATGCTATATCGTAACAAACCTCCGAGGTATCTCTCTGGCCTATTGGCGTATAAGACGTAACCGATTTGCTTCCCAGTGAGAACCTTAAAAACAAGAAGTCATTATCCCCGTTTATATTTGTAGTCCCCCCAATGTACAGATCCCCATTATAATAGACCATGCCAGAGGGTGATTCATCATATCCTTCGTTTCCTATTGCATATAATTCTGCCGAGGTACCACTGGAATCAGTTAGAATAATAACAATATCCCTATCTGATTCTTCACCAGCAATTACAGTTGTTTCAGTTGTTGAAGCTAGAATGGCTATGCGATTGTCCGGTAAAGCTGTAATGTCTAACTCCCTTATCCTGGTATTCTCCCCCAAATAATCGAATAAAAGTCTCGGTGTTCCTGGGGGAAATATTATCTGACGTATCACAACCCTAAACTTGAGAAAATCAGGAATATTAGATAAATAAATATGTTATTAAACCTATTCTTCATTAAAACTTATATCACTTATTTATTTTTTTTGGTTTATAAAAGGGTCTTAAAAATTTCAAAGTCAGGTCAAAAGAAGTAAGACTATAATCATCCAAAGCAATTCCATATAAGATTATATTGGCCTGATTATCGACATCCCCATACCTTGTGTCCCCACTAGTAATGTTTTTTAGAAACCTGGAGTATCTAAATTCCACCACTACATAGTCGATCCCATTCGTTTTATACATAAATCCGGCACCCAGGTTTACCGAAATATTGTTCCGGTTCTTTGATTCAATATCATTGGCTGATCCACGCTCTAATTTTGTTTCAGGTGTTCCAGCTATTTTTTCCCGTGTCAGATCATTCTCTCTTGACCTTATCAACCTATTATAAGAGGCTCCTCCAAATAAATATGGTTTAAATTTAATTTTCTCAAATTGGTATTTTACAGTTATAGGAACAGATATCCAATCAAGATTTTGCTTAAAAGTAGACTCATAATAAAGATCATTGACATCAAAAGGAGCATATAAGTCCCTTAAATATTGAGCTTTGTATTTAAACCCGGTTCGCGAATAATTTAATCCCATCCCAACATAAACATTCCGATAAACTACAGCATCCATATTCACGCCAAAAATATAGCCGACACTACCTTGATATTCTTTTACCGGTTCCATTATCTGGGCGGGCTGATCATTGTATTTAACCAGGGTAGTAGGATATATAAAATCACTATGGATAACTGAAGGGAATGAATAGGTCAATCCTGCCGATGCCGACCAGGTAAAAAGTGGTTCGGTCCTAAAACTCTGATGCAAAAATATTAAATCAGGTGGATCGATTAAAGGATTTACTGTATGCTCAGGATCTACAGTTAATAATTCAAGATAAACCGAATCCGCCAGATCCATTTCATCCAGATAAAGTTTTGATAAAGCCAACAGTTCCAAAGCAGCTATACGTTCCTGTTTTGTGAAACCACTCTCTATACATTTTCTTAAAAGTGTATCAACTTGAATGAATTTTCCCTGATCAAAACTTTCATTTGCTTCTTCCAGATTTCGGGTACAGACATCCTGCGATTGAACGCTATGTCCAAAAAATAAGCCAACTGCAACAATTAACAATTGGCACAAATGTTCAATATTTATTCTAAAACACCCAAACATCGATTCCTATGGAAGATTTTGAGTCAAACAAGTTTCCTCATAACTTATATCTGTGGCCACAAATCGTTCCCATTCCGCCTTTGTCATATTCCTTTTAACATGGTCACAAATCTGAACAGACAGTATATCCGCTTTCGTTGGCCATACCTTAATGTTACCATTCTCACATCCTGCAAAAATATAATTTCCATCAGGACTGAAGGTGATGTTCCAGACCTGTGCATTATGATCAGCCAATACTAGTGGTAAATTATTAAGATTCCTATAATCCCATAATTGGATGGAGCCGTCAAAACTGGAAGTAGCCAGATAATTCCCATCTTCATTGAACGAAATACTACTTATTCCTGAACTGTGTCCAGGCAGATCTGTAATCTTCCTTACGCGATCCATTCCCTTACTTATATCATATAAACTGACTATCCCATCCTCAAATCCTATAGCAAGGATGTCTTCCTTTGGATGAAAAGCCAATGAATTCACAGGTCTTTTCTTATCCGATAATAAAGTAATTGTTTGATCGACATTTGAAGCGTTTAAAAGAATAACCTTTCCAGACCTACTGGATAATGCAAGGATTTTACTCCTGATGCTCATATCCATGTTGTTAAACTCCACATCAAAGGTCTTTAATACTTTGCTATTGCTGAAATCATTAATTCTTAAGGTTTTATCATCGCCGAGACTGATGAAGAACTTGCTGTTGTCTGCTAAAACGATATCGTGTACGCGTCCCTGATGCCCAGCCTGGGTTACAGGTTTTGAATTCTGATTTTGTAAGTTGAGTAGCTGAATACCCGCCATATCACTACCTACAATAAGCCATTTCCCATCATTTGTAGTCTTTACTATCCTGTTCCTGGTTTCATTTTGCCAAAGCACCTCAGGAGCAGCCTTGGTATCCGAATAATCCCATTTAAGTATCTTCCCATCAGTTCCAGCACTATAAATATTCCTCCCATTAGAAGAAAATGCCAAACCTCTTACAGTACCTTCATGTTGATGCATGGAATATATGCTATCTACTTCAGCAAATTGAAGGTTCTTCAAAGCATAATACAATCCGTTATAAATATACCTGTCATGCTTTATCCCATCATACCTCATATTAAACATATATGCCTGCTGTGCAACCAGACCTTCAAGCTGATTATCCGGGATCTGTAAGGATTTCACTGCCATACCCTGAGCAATGGAAAGCATCCTTAACCTGAATGCATTTGATTCCTCCAGCTCTGCCCTGTTTTGGGCTTCTACAGCTTTTAATCTTTGCTCGTCAGCAACCTCAGCAGCTGCGATCGCGTTTTCCTGTTCACGTTGTGCCCGCCTCCGTTCTGATTCAGCTATAAGCCTTTGCGCTTCAGCGAGTTGCCTTTGCGTTTCAGCCTCCTGTTGCTGGACCCGTGCTACATGAGCTGAATAATTAGCCTTCTGTTCTTGCCGTATGGCTTCACCAAGCCGGATCTCTGCAATTTCCATCTGCCTGTTCGCCCTTAAGGCGTTTTCTAAAGCCTCTTTGGTCTTTTCATCCGCTTCCACTTTCTGAATAAGGGCAAAAACGAAAAATATTATTGAGATAATTAATAAAAGTCCGAAAATAATGGCCACGTTTCTGGCCCGTCTGAGCATATTCTTCTGAAGCAATTCCTTACTTCGCTGTTCATTTTCATATGCTGTTTTACTTGTATCCAGAAAGAGCATTGCCCTTTCAAAGACTGGATTATACCGTTGAGCCCACGCACGGGTGGGTATTTGCTTCTTTTGCCAGTTTAATGCCAATTGAAGATCAGGAGGTCTCCATAATCCTGTCCGGCCAACCTGGTACATGGCTGCTGCATCTGATAACCTTCGATACATTTGAGCAGACTCAAACTCTTCATCAACCCAGTTTTTTAACCTGTCCCAAATTCTCATCAAACTTTCGTGAGAAATTTCAATGATCGTACTTGATCTTAAAGGTACATTTGCAGGAGGCATCAATAAAGAACGGCCCGGACGTCTGAATTTCTCAACTACGTTGATAACTTCATCCTCCGTAACATTAGCAATCTGTGCTAATTCCTTAATATTGGCAGCACGTCTAATTCCAAAATTATCCCTTCCTTTCTCAGTAAGGGATTTAAATATCACTTCACAAACTTCTCTTTCTCTTTTATCCAACTCAGCAAAAGTCTCATTTGCATGCTGAGATAAAGCCTCCTCCAATTTTCCAATAGCCACATAATGCCTAAGATCCAGGGATTCGCCATCTTCCCTGTTTTGCATCCAATAATCCCAGGTTCTCATCAAGGCATGCTGCAAGATCGGAAGCTGGTCAGGATTATTTCCCACATCGTTTAACAACTGTTGGGATAATCTTCTTGTGATCTTACCGCCTCCAACAGCTACAGGCCCTTCAATAGCCATCCTTTGCTGATCCCTTGTCATTTGCGGAATCAGATAATGGCTTTCATTTATTACTTGTGTTAAGTCAGGGAATTGAGCACAATCACCAATAAAGTCGGAACGCATCGTGAGCGCCACATAAATAGGTAATTCCGTCTGACTAACTGACTTCAATAAAAGATTTACAAATGCAGCAGATAGGTTTGCAGATTCTTCATCGGTTTCACTTTTCAGAAACCGGAACAATTCCTCAAACTGATCAATCAGAATTAAAAAATTCGTAGGGGAAGATTTAGATATAGAATATGGTTTTAATGCATCAACCAATCCCATTGAAGAACTTTTCAATATCACATTTGTTAAAGTGGTCTCCATGAATCTTTCATCCTCAGATAGTTCTTCATAAGATTCATTGAGTTTCACAATAGCCTCTGAAAGATTACCGAGAGGGTTGTTCCCAGGCCTGGAAGAAATAACAATCCAATCCGATCCAGCCTCAGTCATAAATCCCCCGTATAATATAGGGATTAGCCCGCAATACATCAACGATGATTTACCACTTCCTGAAGCGCCGATGACAGCAGCGAACTTGTTTTGGGCAAGTTTTAATAGAATTTCATCACTCTGTCCCTCCCGCCCAAAGAACAAATGGCTTTCTTCAAACCCAAATGGTCTTAGACCTGGGAACGGATTAAGCAGGTTGGTATCTTTTACCTTTCCTGACAGAGCTATTTCTAATTCCTTTACATTCATTGGCTAGTCAAGCTGGTTAAGAAACGATTTAAATGAGCTTTTATTGACCTTTTTGATTCTTAAATAAAATCAAATTGTCTTTATCGAAATAAAGATCCAGGTCCACTTTCTTGTTTGAGTCTACAATTACAGCTGTAGGGTTCTTTCCTTTACTTCTACCAAGGCCTAATGCTTTTACGCTATCAAACAGCTTACTTTTAACCCAGTTTTCATTATTCTTCCCATGATATATTAATGTACCATCACATTCCCTGAGGTTTTTAATGTGTTTATCGCGAATCTGTAGTATTTCGCCGTCAAAATTCGAAAAAATCACACGATAACCCTGATCCTTAAGGAAATTACTGATGGGCTTACATTCTTCTCTTTCATATTTATCGCATATTAAATATATGCTTTTACCTTTTTCAGGGCCCGGCACCAATACCTGTTCCTGACCTAATTTGCTTTCCTTTATTTTCCCTACAATAAAACCTTTCAGGGTTTCAATCGGACAATCCATAACCTCCGCATATTCAATATTGGTCAGATCCTTTTTAAGATTATCAATGAAAATCTTTTGTTTAACTGTGAGATTCTCATGGTTCTCTGAGATCCATATTATCCGGTTAAACCTTTCATAATACTTCACTCCAGGTTTATCATTGACCTGACGGCTATGCTCAGATGCTAATTGATTCTCAATTTCGATAATGGACAATCCTCTATCTTTTACCAAAGTACCAGAATCTTCACCTACAAGGTGGATTGACAATTGGCATTTACTCAATTTTTCGTTTATCTGTTTTACAATATCATCATAGGACCCTTCGATGACATCTAACTGGTAGACTTCATATTGACTTCTTAATAATTCCCGACAAAGATTATCACGTTGATTATATTGATCAATACCAGACTGGGCAATATATATTCCAGATGGTTTAAGGTCCTTAACCAGCTTCTCAGCTTCTTTAACTGGTGATTTATGAGTTTCATTAATATTTCTGATATCTGCAGCGATATCAAATAACTTCATCCAATAGTCATGGTCCTTATCCGGATCTTCCTGATAGGAGATTTCAGTAACAAAATCCGTAAGAGAATCTATTTCAAAAAAATTATAGAACTTATTCTTTATTAAATACGTGGGTATCTCATCGGTTGAGATCCTGTTTTTAAAAACATTTATAAACTTTATATTGGCGGAAGTCTTTCTCTTTTTGGTGACTTCCTTTTCCAAAACCGACAAGTAGCTCATGAAAATGGGCGCTTGTAAAAGATTATGGGAAAAGACTGGAATTATTATTGAGGAGTTGAGCGGAAAGGAATCCGGATCCAGGTCATATTCAGATAATTTAACAATTGTGTGTTTCTGACCCGTTAATCGATTTAATAATCGCTCAAGGTTATCGACAAATATGCTTACCCAACCTTTAGAAGATTGATTGTCTGGTTTATCATCCAGATTAGCATATAATATTACAATCTGGTAATCAACCATCAGAATTTAACTGATTTAAACATTATGTGCTCCATAATACAATTTTTTCTCTAATTATCAATTGTAATCGATAATTTTTCTTAAAAAAATATAATTCTCAAATGCATCCAATTCCATATATCCCGTCAAGCGGTTTTGTTCATATCCTTTTGAAACAATCCTGAACTACGCGAGGAATAATGCAAAAAATCCAGCGCTATTTCACGATCATTACTTAGCAATTCATACAGTTTTTCTTTAAAGATCTTGATAAAGATTGTATCCACAAGTGGATGAATTACAAGATCATTTTCTGCTATATCCTCAATTAGAATCTCACCAAGGAATTCACTATCTGTAAGATTATTGATAACAATATCTTTTTGCAATAGATTCACATAACCATCATAAACGATATAAAAGTAATTATTCGTTTCTTCAGTTATTCTTAATTTCTGATCTTTTCGAAGATATAATTCTTCGGTATAATCCAACAGATTTATGAGAAATGCTGTTGGCATGCTTTTAAATAACTTAATTTTATTTAGAAAGAATACTTTATCAATGGTTAGTGGTTTACTAAAATGCAAATTGCGAATCTTTTCCTTATCTAGGATCATTTTATCAATATCAGACTTTTTCTCTTTTTCAATCCTTTGAGAATGTTCATCATAATAATCTGGGTTGATCTGATACAATGACCACCCTGCTGTATTTCTTATTAGAGGATCTGGATTAAATAAATTGGAAATCAATTCATATAACATTGTATCAACTTTATGAATTCCAACCCAATATATTGCAAGTGTCTTTAGTCCATCTATTGATCTGATTAAATTCTTTATTGATTATTTGTTTGACTACATCCATAAAATCGCCAAGCATATGCGGATAGAAAACCTGTAATTTCTTTATTTTATCCTGATTAGATATATCATCAAAAAGTGGAACTAAGCGATCTTTAAGATCTTCCGCCAATAACACATCCAACAACTCAATTGCATATGTAATACCTTCGTGCGTGCCGCTTTCAATATTCGATCGGATCAATCGAATAGAATGAGGATCGTAAATCATGGAAAGAAGCATATAAATATGGTGATAATGATGGTTGTTTTCTTCAACTATGGCATTATGGATCATTTCACCAATTTCTGTTCCATGGATCTTATCTAATGCATGAATATTCCAGATTATATCGTTTATATCTGATTCGATTACATATTTTATTCTAACCGATTGATAGCCTTCAGCCTTAAATCCGGAGTTCGCCAAGGCCAGCAAAATCTGTGAAACGATTTTTTTATCCGGGTAATCGATTTTTGACCATAAAACCTCCTTTGACTTTTCACTTCCCATCTTTTCATAAACCCTAATTATCCTGAGTTGTGTTTGAGGATCCTGGTCCGTTTTTTGGAATACAATTTCCATATATTGAATAATATCATCTCCAATTTCAACAAGGGCATTTACTGCAAGATCACCATATGTAGGAGATGATAATTTATCTATGAGGAATGGATAAAGATCGGTTCTTTTCATTTTACCTGCCGCTGTGACAGCTAAAGATTGCACACTGAAATTCAGGTCTACCAGCAAGTCAATCAAATAAGGAATTACATCATCACTCTGATTTGCCAGGATCATATTGATTGCATCGATCCGGTCTTCCACATCATCCGACTTAGTCATACGGGAAATATTTTCAATCAGAGGGAAATCATCCGTAGCATGAAGTAATTTATTTAGCCAATTGCTGATATCTTCTTTACCCTTATCTGTGTCCTCAATGATTTTTATCTTATTGGGATTAAGTGTACCCGAGAGATTTCGAATCTCATTCAATCTTCTCAGGGCAAATTTCTTAATAGTTTTTTGATCAGATTCAATTTGCGAAGGAAGAAATTTTATGAACTTTGCGGAGTCCAGTTTTTCAACTACTTTTAGTGTAAAGATCTTTAGCCCCGAATCACCGATATTGTCAAGGTTATTTAAAATGGTATCAATCTCAATTATTTCATTATCTTCTTCGCTGGCTTCTTCTTCATGACTTTCCAGTTTCTTCTTCACATTATTTCTATATTCATTATATAATCTTCCTGTAACAAAGAAGTACCCAATAATAATCGCTAACAGAAAATATGTATAATGAATAATATCCAGGAATGATAGGGTTCCGATTATTAAGATCATAGTTCCGGCAAGCAATCTGGATGATTCATTGATGACACCTTCGATTTTAGCCTGGACGTCAAATCTAATATTGATTTTCAATGGCATAAAGAAAATCTTGAAGGTAGGATTCTCCAATGCCTCTCTGATGGAATTAGAAAAGAATTTACTTAATACTATGAACAAAAAGAACCATATAAAATTTTCTGAACCTGGAAGATACCCAAACATATTCCCGGTAATTATGGCACCTAAAGTAAAGAGCCCCAGAATTATAGGAAGAACGATCAATGCTGTTTTTAGACCATAGGAAGCTATTAACCTTTCATTAATAAATGTCTGCATGATCAATGTGAATACCATAATTGACATGTACATGTATGAGAGGAATTTTGCCAGATTAACCTCTTCTGGATACTGCTGTTCAGTAATTTTAAGAAATGTATAATCTACAAATGTTAAGCATATGATTGAGATCCCAATAAAAAGAGACAGTACTATCGTATAATTATCTTTGAATAACTTACTAAATCGTATGGTATCAGATTTACCCTGACGTTCTCCCACATCTGCAAAGCGAATTTCCTTATTAATAAAGAAAAGAAAGAACAGACAGGCAATTATACTTATATCAGTTATAATTAAAAGGTCTGTTACATTACTTATAAACTCAATAAAAAAAGGTACCGACACAAACGCTAAAATCGTAGCGATCAATTGCCCGGCATCTATACTGCCTATTATTCTTTTGGACTGCCTAATATCAAATATCCTTCCGAAAAGTCCCCAAAAACACAATAACATTATGGAGGTAATGGGGAATAACATCACATATAGGATAAAAACAAATATAGGATTTGATTCTATTGATAAGCTCGTGTATACTCCCGTAATAAATATAAATACTGCTATTAAATTGAATACAGCAAGTATTTTAAATGATATATGCTTCTGGAAAATTGTAAAAAGCCCGGTAGATAATACACCCAATATTCCTGAAACGAAGAAAGCCAGCTTAAGATTTTCTCCCTGTGTGTTCAGAAACAGTGTCTCAACAACCACACGGTATGTGGCTAAAAAAATACCCATGAAGAAGCCATATCCTAATAATAATAGTGCAGGACGCTCCTCCCCTGTCTTCTGAACATTAAGCAGTCGGAATAAGCTTTTCAGCATGGAACAATAAGTTGAACAAACTAATTTTACTCAATATTAGAAAAAAACTTTAATTAATGCATTATATAATATAGAAAATTCAAACATATAATTGTACTTTCCTGATACGCATATTTTCGTTTTGTCCATATTTAATAATCCATTCAGATATAATTAACACGAAAAATTGCATATTTTTATTATAATTCTATTGAAATAGATATTGAGATTTTTATACTTGATTAATTAATGTCCTACAAAATACCGTATTTTTCTTTTGATAAAATTAATTCAGATATCGGTGAGGATCTGAACCTGATTTTCAGGGAACTATTGGATTCAAAATGGTATATTCTTGGCCGTTATCTGAATGATTTTGAAAATGAATTTGCTAAATATATCGGTGTTAGACACGCTATTGGTGTTGGTAATGGCTTTGATGCATTAAAAATCAGCCTGGAGTCCCTGGAACTTAAAAAAGATGACGAAGTCATCCTTCCCAGCCTGACATTTATCGCCACTTTGCTTGCGGTAATAAAAGCCGGAGCAAGGCCTGTTTTGGCAGATGTAAATCCTGAAACATACATGCTTGATTATTCGTCGATCGAATCACTTATCGGGCCCAAAACAAAAGCGATCATTCCAGTTCATTTATATGGTTATCCCTGCGACATACCTGATATTATAAAAAACACAAAAGAAAAAGGGATTGTCGTAGTTGAGGACTATGCTCAATCTGTTGGGGCAGAATTTGAAAGTAAGAAAACAGGATCATTTGGTCTAATTAATGGATCCAGCTTCTATCCTACAAAAACAATAGGTGCCATGGGGGATGGAGGAATTATTACAACCAATGATAAAAAACTTGCAGATAAATGCCGGTCATTAAGAAACTACGGATTCACGAGTGATGGTCAGCATAAATTAATTGGACATAATTCAAGGTTAGATGAACTCCAGGCGGCATTTTTAAGTGTCAAGATCCCATGGCTTGATATCTGGAATATTGAAAGAAGATCAATTGCTTCAAAATATATAGATAATCTATCAGGAATCGGCGGTTTACGATTACCGGAAAATAAAATTAATACCCTGCCTGTGTATCATATATTCTCAATTCTATGCGAGAAAAGAGATGCATTACAAAAGCATCTAAAAGATGCAGGTATAGAAACATTGGTACACTATAGAACTCCCCTTCACCTTCAGCAAAGCATGACCTATCTGGGATATAGTAAAGGCAGCATGCCAATCTCTGAAAAAATATCAGGGATGCAATTAAGCTTACCCATATACCCGGGTCTTTCAGATGAAAAGATTGATTTTATCAGTGAGATTATTTATCGGTTCATGAATAAGTAGCCATGCTAAAATGAAACTTGAATATCAGTTTCTTATACATTATATTCTACTCATTTTATTTTGAATTACTCAAAGAATCCAAAGCATCATCAGTTAATATACCCTCATAAATGATCTTTAGAGTTTGATCAAAAATATCGGAATGGTATTTAGGCAGTTTCTTTTTCATATCTGGAGGTAAGGTATTGAGGAAGTTTGGGTCCAGCAAGGTTTCAATTGCACATGCATAAAGGGCAACTACGAGATTTTTATTGATGTTTTTTTTGATCTTACCCTTTGCAATACCTTCATCAATAAGTCGATTAAACCTAAGAAAGGCTGCCTCATGCTTATATTTGTTAATTTTGATCCACAAATGGGGGACGTTTTCCTGTATGTCTGCAATCAAATCTGAATTCATCCTTCCCATAGCTACACCTATATGACTCATCATATTCTTAAGCTTTTCAATAAAGCTGATATTCTTTCTATCTAATATCTCATTGATTTCAGAAGATATACTTATTCTCCAGTTGTCAAAAGTCTTTTCCAGAAGGTCCTGTTTACTCTCATAATACTTGTAAATGGTTTTCTTGCTGATTGATAAATTTGACGCTATTTCATCTACTGTAACTTTTTTGTATCCCTTATCAAAAAATAATTGTGTAGCCTCCTTAAGTATATCTTTTTCTATCTCATTATTTCGTGGCATATAATCATAAACTTAGGGTTAATGTAAATGTAAAAAATACATTTTTATTTTTATACATTTGTTATAATAATCTTAAGCTGTAAAAAAATAAGGTTATATGGATAAAAAACAAGCTCAAAATGAGATTTTAGGATTAATTGAGAAAATCAATTATTACAACGACAAGTATTATCAACACCACACATCTGAAATCTCTGATTATGAATTCGATCAACTTCTTGAAACTCTAAATAGGCTGGAAGCGGAATTCCCTGAATTCAAATATGATTATTCTCCTACCCAGAGGGTAGGCGGAACCGTGACGAAAAGCTTTAAAACAGTTTATCATAAATTTCCAATGTTGTCCTTAGGCAACACATATTCAGAGGACGAAATCAGGGAATTTGATAAAAGGATACATAAAATGATCGGTGATGAGCTTGTAGAATATATATGTGAACTGAAATTCGACGGAGTTGCGATTAGCATTAGGTATGAGAAGGGCGTCCTCGTACAAGCCGTCACACGAGGGGATGGAGTAAAGGGTGATGATGTAACAGCCAATGTTAAGACCATCAGGAATATCCCCTTAAAGCTAAAAGGCATCGGCCATCCGGATTTATTTGAAGTTAGAGGTGAAGTTTTTATGCCCCATAAAATCTTTGACCAGCTAAACCTTGAAAGGAAGAAAAATAATGAACCATTATTGGCCAATCCACGTAATACAGCCTCCGGAACTTTAAAAATGCAGGATTCCTCTATTGTTGCAAAACGGAAACTAGATTGTTTTATGTATGGTTTACTTGGAGAGAATATTGATATTGATACTCATTATAATGCATTGGAAAAACTTTCTGAATGGGGATTCAATACATCAAAAACATATATCAAATGTAATGATTTAAAAGAGATCTTCGAATATATTAAAAAATGGGAGTTTAAAAGGAATGATTTACCTCTGAACACTGATGGCATAGTAATAAAAGTAAATAGATACGACCTCCAGGAAAAACTTGGTTATACCTCTAAATTCCCACGTTGGGCAATCGCCTATAAATATAAAGCGCAAAATGCCATTACCAAATTAAACGACATAACCTACCAGGTTGGCAGGACGGGGTCTATTACGCCTGTTGCACAACTGCAGCCGGTAGTACTTGCCGGCACAACAGTAAAACGGGCATCTCTTCATAATGCTAACGAAATTGAACGTCTGGATTTAAATATCGGCGATTACGTCTACATTGAAAAAGGAGGAGAAATTATTCCTAAAATTACTGGAGTTGACTATACAAAAAGGAAAAAGGAAGCTGTTCCCGTACATTTTATTACGAATTGTCCGGAATGTGGCACTCCACTGATCCGGATTGAAGGAGAAGCCAATCATTATTGTCCAAATGATAAAAATTGCCCACCGCAGATCATGGGTAAAATTGAACATTTTATTCAACGCAATGCGATGGACATTAACTCGCTTGGAGAAAAAACAATATCTGCCCTGTATAAAAATGACCTGGTAAAGAATGTCTCTGACCTGTACCGGCTGAAAGCAGAAGATATTCTTAAACTTGAAGGTTTTAAGGACCTGTCTACTAAAAACCTGCTCGATGGAATTGAAAATTCAAAAAACAGACCCTTCGAAAATGTATTATTTGGACTTGGAATAAGATATGTCGGACGTACTGTTGCTGAAAAACTGGCAAATCATTTTGGTAATATTGATCAGATAATGGAAGCTTCATATGAGAAATTAATTGAAGCGCCAGAGATTGGCCAAAAAATAGCTGAAAGTCTAGTTGAATTCTTTGGTAAAACTGAAAACATAAATTTAATTGAAAATCTAAAAAACCATGGCCTGAAATTTCAAGTAGATGAGATCATGGGGGAAGACGTAAATAAATCCCTTGATGGAAAAGGATTTGTAGTTTCTGGTGTTTTCCAATATTTCGAGAGAGAAGAATTAAAAACGCTCATTAAGAAACATGGTGGAAAAGTGTTATCTTCGATTTCCAATAAGTTGGATTTTCTGATCGCAGGGGAAAAAATGGGACCTGCAAAACTAAAAAAAGCTACCGAGCTGGGAATTAAAATTATTTCCGAAACGGAGTTTACAGAAATGTTGAAAGAATAATATTGCATGCTGTTTAAGAAACTTTTTATTGAACGTAATACTAAGCGTGCTATAAAGAAAAGTACTGTATCCAGGGATAATATTTCATTCAAAAAGGCCCAATCAATAGGTATTATTTATTCCTGGGAGGGAAAAAGGAAAGCAGAGATCATCAATGAATTTGCTAAGGAGATGGAAATGTCGGGTAAAAAAGTACAGATCTTATGTTATAGTCGTGTGGATTTGAAAATTGTACCTGTAGAGGTTGACTTCTTCAGCGAAAAAGATTTTGATAATTTTGGAAATTTAAAAAGTGAAAAGCTTAAAAATTTCAAAAATTTAAGGTTCGATTTTTTATATCATTTGGACACACTCCCAAATGTATATATTGATAACATAATGGCATTGAGCAATGCGCGTTGTCGGGTTTCAAGAGCAGATTATACCAGGAAAGATTTATATGATTTTATGATACAGATCAGGGGTCATGTAGGGATAGAAAAACTTTGTCATGAAATTCTGCACTATACAAAAGCTTTAGTAAACAATGTATAAGAAATTTAAGGGAACAGGTGTGGCCCTGGTCACCCCTTTTGACAGTCAATTAAGAGTAAACTTCCGCGAGCTTGAGAAAGTGGTTACTCATACCCTCGATCAGGGGATTGATTATCTGGTAGTACAAGGTACTACTGGAGAATCAGTAACAGTTAAGGAGAATGAAAAAATAGAGATTTTACGAAAAGTCAATCAAGTCAATAGGGATAAACCTGTAATAATGGGAATTGGCGGAAATGATACAGATAAGGTACTTTCTCAGATTGATGTTCTGTCAAAAGAATCCTTTGATGCCGTATTATCTGTATGCCCTTATTATAATAAACCATCGCAAAATGGTTTGATCAGGCATTTTACTATGATTGCAGACAAGTCTCCAAAACCGGTAATATTATATAACGTACCAGGCAGGACTTCTATTAATTTATCTGCCCAATCTACTGCTGAGCTTTCTCAACATCCGAATATTATAGGTGTAAAAGAGGCATCAGGCGATTTTAATCAGGCAGTTGAGATCATAAAACTTAGTAGTGATGATTTTCTCCTGATTTCAGGTGATGATTTTTTGACCCTGCCATTAATTTCCATTGGAGCGGTTGGCGTAATTAGTGTACTTGCAAATGCTTTAACTAATCAAATGTGCAATATAGTTAATTACGCATTAGACAATAATTACACTGAAGCACAAAAGCTATTGTATTCAATTTCAAGGATTAATAATCTGATGTACCTGGAAGGAAATCCGACAGGTGTGAAATTCCTGATGGAGCTATTGGGGATCTGTTCAGGAGATGTGCGGCCACCACTTTATAAAGCCAGCAAGGAACTGCAGGAGAAGATTAAGTCTGCATTAAAAGAAATAAAAAATCCCGCCAATTGACGGGATTTTAACAATTTTTAGAGGTTTTCCCTATGCCTTGTTTTTAATATCTTGAACTTCAACTCGGATGTCTTGGGCCAAATTTTTAAGTTCTTGCATCCCTTTTCTTACTCGGGTGCCAGCAGCTGAATTACCTTTGTCATAGAATTTTTGGAAATCCGCCTCTAAATTCATTACTAAATCACGAAGTTCATCGAATCTTTTCATATGTTATATGATTTATTAGTTATTAAAATGGATAATTTCTGTGGCAATTTAATGAAAATAGTTATAAATCAATAAATAAGCCTGTTTTTTTTATTATTCGTTAATTACGGCCTCCATACCATCGTGTTGATACTTCCCACTTTTAAGCTTATCGCTTATGGCTTCAAAAGCCGCAATGGTCTCATTCACATCTTCCATAGTATGAACAGCTGTTGGAATTAATCTCAGCATGATCACATCCTTAGGAACTACGGGATAAATGACCACTGAGCAGAATATTTTGTACGTTTCTCTGATATCAAGGATTAAATTAGCCGCTTCTACAATACCGCCACTCAGGAAAACAGGAGTTACCGGCGATTCGGTCGTTCCAATATTAAATCCTCTTTTTCTTAAGCCAGATTGCAACGCATTTACTATTTTCCATAAATTCTCTTTGAGCTCTGGTCTTGTTCTTAACAATTCTAATCTCTTAAGATTACCAATCACAAGCGGCATTGGTAGGGATTTTGCAAAAATTTGAGATCGTATTCCAAACCTTAAATACTCAATGATGTCTTTGTCACCTGCAACAAACCCTCCGATGCTGGCCATAGACTTCGCAAAAGTTGAGAAATACAAATCGATTTCATTACTTACACCCAGTTCTTCCGGCAGGCCTGCTCCAGTTTTGCCCATAGTGCCAAAACCATGCGCATCGTCAACAAGTATTCTAAAGGAATATTTTTCTTTAAGGGCCACAATGCCTTTCAAATCACTATTATTCCCTGACATTCCGAATACACCCTCTGTAATGACCAATATCCCGCCATCTGTCTCTTTGCAAATTTTCTCTGCTCTTATGAGCTGTTTTTCAAGACTCTCCATATCATTATGATGATATACGAATCTTTTGCCAATATGTAATCTGACCCCATCAATAATACTAGCATGGGCTTCAGCATCATAAACAATTACATCTTTCCTGTCAACCAGTGTATCTATAATTGACATAATACCCTGATATCCATAATTTAATAATAGAGCAGATTCCTTTTGAACAAAATCCGCAAGTTCATTTTCAAATTGCTCATGATATTTTGAATTACCAGACATGATTCTGGCACCCATCGGATATCCCAAACCCCAGTCTTTAGCCGCCTGCGCATCAACTTTCCTCACCTCAGGATGATTTGCCAGTCCTAGATAGTTGTTTAAACTCCATGTCAGCACCTTATTACCTCTAAAAAACATTCTTGGTGCAATTTCCCCTTCTAATTTCGGGAACATGAAATATCCCGGTTGAACATGTGCGTAATGACCAAGGGGACTCTGATTATTAATTCTTTTATTAAAAATATCCACCTTCTCTCAAGTTTTGTTATAAACTGTAAACTCCAATTCAATGTTGCGAAATTAGTACTAAATTAACGTCTTGCCAAAAAGTGGTTGCTAAATGTGAAAAAATATTCGGAAAAATTAATATTTTGTCAATACAACACAATATTATTATTCAAATAGGTCAATAATGCATATATATGCTTAATATCGTAGTTAATAGCAATAAATTCTTAATGCCAATGAAGAATGTGCCCATATTTTTTGCCCTTATCCTCTCATTTTCATCATATTCACAGCAATCTACAACAGGCCCTAACAAATTATATCCTATTCTATTCAATTATGCACGAGATTTATACCCGGAATATGTTAAAATCCCTTTTGAAAGGAAGGCAATACTTGAAGAAATCGCAAATTACATTATAGGAGCACAACAGCTTGATAATTCAGGTAAGATCATATTTATTGAAACTGATCATTTAGCCAGATCGGTTCTGGTTCATACCTGGGCTGTGGCGGCTTCGTATTATTATGGCATTGAAAATGTAAACATTTATTCGGGAGGGATAAATGCTCCCGGAATTTCTCAAAATGCTATAATTGCCTTGGAAAAAGCTGGATTTATAATCTATAAGATCAAGGAAGAGAATAATCCCGAATATGAAATAAAATATTCATATAACGTCAAACCACTTATTATGAAATCAATTAAATATAATGACAAGAGCAATCCCGATGTTAACTTTGGCTCGATAATAGTGTGCCCTAACGCCAATATAAATTTGCCAGTAGTAAAAGGAAACAATTTCAGAACTCCACTATACTATTTTGATCCTTCGGCATATGACGGGACTCCTGATGCTACCGACTTATATCTGGAAAAAAGTAAAGAAATTGCCACAGAAATGTTCTATCTTTTTTATGTTATTAAAAACTCCAAGTAAATTTGAACTTATGACGCACCTAAGGCGATTTTTTGAAAGATGAAAAAATTACCACTGATCACGCGAATTTTACTTTGGAGGAAACGTAGTATATCTGATAAAAGATTTATGATACTCCTGAGTATTGTTGCAGGCACTGCTGGAGGACTAGGAGCTGTTATCATTAAGAACTCTGTAAGACTAATTCAGGATTTTTTGACCCGGGGATTTGTAGATGATTACTTTCAGATCATGTACATTGTCTATCCTGCAATTGGACTTCTTGCTTCAGCACTGATCATACGATATATAATAAGGAATAAAGTAGGTCATGGGATTCCCAATGTATTATACGCCATTTCGAAAAACAATGGGATTATACGCTCTTTTCAAATGTATGCTTCCATAATTACCAGTTCCATAACTGTTGGATTTGGTGGTTCAGTTGGACTTGAAGGGCCCACAGTATCTACCGGAGCGGCTTTTGGATCAAATATTGGGCGGTTTCTACGGCTTGATTATAAAAATATCACTCTGCTAATTGCATGTGCTTCAACTGGCGCTGTCGCTGCTATTTTTAAAGCGCCCATAACAGCAATTGTATTTGCCCTGGAAGTTCTGATGCTTGACCTGACCATGGCTTCTTTATTGCCCCTTTTGATTGCAGCTGTTTCAGGGGCAGTGACTTCCTACTTCTTTCTTGGCCAAAAAGTGATATATCCATTTGAGGTTGTAAATCAATTTGCTTTATCAGAAATTCACTTGTATATCATTCTTGGGGTTTTGTGTGGATTCATTTCTCTGTACTTTACCAAGATGTACCTATTCATCGCTCAAAAATTTGAGAAAGTAAATAAGTGGTACCTGCGTTACGTGATTGGGGCTGGCATACTCGGACTTCTGATTTTCTTACTACCCTCTCTCTACGGTGAAGGATACGAAGCGATTAATTCAAGTCTCCATGCTGATTTTGACCATCTGTTCAATAACACCTTTTATTTCGATTTTAAGGATAACAAAAGTGTGATTATCCTGATTCTCCTGGCTCTGATATTATTCAAGGGAGTCGCTACTTCCGTTACTTTTGGAGGAGGAGGAATAGGAGGTATTTTTGCGCCTTCACTCTTTACGGGAGCACATGCAGGACTTCTTTTTGCTTTTCTTTTAAATACTATTTTCGGGAGCAATGTTTCACTTACAAATTTTGCCCTGGTTGGGATGGGTGGTGTGATTGCAGGAATTTTGCATGCACCCCTAACCGGCATATTCCTTATTGCGGAGATAACCGGTGGGATATGAGTTATTTTTACCATTAATGATTGTTGCGACCTTGTCCTATGGCACCATGAATACTTTTGAGAAAACTTCTGTTTATACTTATCAGCTTGCCAGACGAGGTGAACTTTTTACACATGACAAAGATAAAGTGGTGTTATCTCTTATGAATGTCAAGGACCTCCTTGAAACAAAATTTAAAACAATTGATGAGGATGCTACCTTAGGTGATCTAGTTAAAATTATTCAAAACTCGAATAGAAATATTTTCCCAGTCATCGACAAGGATAATCACCTTCATGGAATAATACATTTAAACAATGTTCGGCACGTGATTTTTAAACCTGAGTTGTATGACTCAACAAAAGTCAGCAACCTCATGTACTTCCCGGTTAACTTTGTTTCACCCGACGACTCAATGGAAGATATCGTTCAAAAATTTCAATCCAGTGGCCACTTTAACTTACCAGTTCTTAAAGAAGGCAAGTATGTTGGATTCGTATCAAGAGCAAATATTTTATCAAAATATCGCAAGTTATTAAAACATTTTTCGGAAGATTAATGTTATTCATCAGGATAATAAGTTCTAAGAGGTTTCGAAGGATTTGATAACAATGTCAACAAGATGACATGATCTCAAAATTTTTGAAACTAATTTGTCCGTCAAGATAGGTAATTAAATTCCAATATCGTAAATTGTAAGATAGATCTCATTTTAATACTACAACCCTGAATTAGTTTAACTGAAAATGAAAAATGTAAGTTATCTTTTGTTACTGATTGTCTTCTCAATGGTATCTTGTTTCGGATCAAAAGATTATCTGGTTGAATCTGACTATAGTTATGCCGGAAACTTCAAGAAGTACAAAACCTTTTCTTTCATAAATCAACAACGGCTTGATTTAGATAGTCTTATCCCCGAAGAATTAATTATGAATACGATAAAGAATCGTATGTCCCTCCTTGGATACAAGCATACTGAAGAAAAACCCAATCTTTTAATTGGTTTCAGAATGTATTATAATGATTTCAAAT
Organism: uncultured Cytophagales bacterium; assembly: GCA_963820995.1. Taxonomy (GTDB): domain Bacteria; phylum Bacteroidota; class Bacteroidia; order Cytophagales; family Cyclobacteriaceae; genus JAGTVG01. The sequence goes on from CAWGCL010000006.1 coordinate 488,003, forward strand.
TTAATGGATGGAAACAGCCTGAAATTGAGGTTTGGCTTGAAGAACATGGTTTTGTAAAAGAACAATTCGACAAAGTGAAGTACAATATGCAGGAAGGTACATTAATGATACTTCTTGTTGACCGAAAAATGAATAAAACCGTGTGGCAGGGATATAATAGCGGATTGATCGATATTAATACCATGGAAAACGAAAGATTTATCAAGGGAAGCGTTCGTTTGATCTTCGACAAATACCGGGTTTTTGCTGATGGCTACCTCAAAGAAAGAAGTTAGAATGTATTTTCTGAAATACACTCACAATCAAGAGATTAACTTCAAAAAAAAAGTTTAATATTATTTGCAATTAACATATATAATCTTAATTTTGCGGCTGCATTCTTTGGTTCGTTTACTTACTTCAGTGAAAATAATCATAAAAACGGCAACAAAGTTTCGTATTTATCGTTCCTTAAAGGGCTGACTACTAGACATTAGGAAATTGAAAATATCTTGGATTTGTGCTGGTTTAATGTTAGAAAAATGCAAATAACTTATTCAGCTATTCTGCATGTTCAACCGGATAATTTCCCGTTTACAACCATAATTTCCTTTTCCAGATATGAATTACAGTGATAAAACGTGATATAAAACAAAAACTTTAGCATGAGGCAGTTAAAAATTACACAATCTATTACCAACAGAAAAGAAAGTCATACAATTGAAAAGTATTTCAATGATTTAAGTAAAGAAGAAACAATCACCCCAGAAGAAGAAGCCGAATTAGCGCGAAGAATTAGAACAGGCGACAATGTTGCCCTTGAGAAATTAGTTAAAGCCAATTTGCGATTTGTAATCTCAGTTGCAAAACAATATCAAAACAGAAATATCCCTTTAAATGATCTTATAAATGAAGGGAACATTGGCTTAATTAAAGCTGCCCAGAAATTTGATGAAACTAAAGGTTTTAAATTTATTTCATATGCAGTATGGTGGATCCGACAATCGATCCTTCAGGCCATAAATAATCATTCGAAAATTGTCAGGATTCCGGCGAATAAAAAAGGTCATTTTAATCAAATCAAGAAGGCATATTCTTCCTTCGAGCAGGTATATGAAAGGGAGCCAACCCCTGAAGAGTTAGCAGAAATACTTGACCAGGAACCATCTGATATATATAATACACTGAATGCCGATATTAATAAGACCTCACTGGATGCTCCCTTTGGAGATGATGGAGAAGGTAATCTTTATGATGTCATGGAGAATAGCGCCATCGAAGGTACTGATTACAAGATGGAATATACCCAGTCGCTTCAGCATGAAACATTAAGAACTTTGAAAACTCTTGATGCAAGAGAAATGGAAGTTATTAAAATGTCATTTGGAATTAATTATGACCATGCAATGAACTTTGAAGAAATTGGAGAAAGAATGGGATTAACTAGAGAAAGGGTAAGACAAATACGGGAAAAGGCTCTCAAGAAATTAAAGTCTACCAGTAGGCAGAAATTATTGAAAGAATTTTGTGCTAGATAATCCAATAAAAATATGATACTATTAAAATCCCGCTAAAAGCGGGATTTTTTTTTGAATTTATTAATAAATCTAGTTTCTTATAGGCAAAATGGAAGAGCAATATATTGATATCTTATATGTTGATGATGAACAAAACAATCTGGATGCATTTAAAGCCTCTTTTAGACGAGATTTTAAAATTAGTTTAGCCTTGTCTGCTGCTGAAGGTATGGAAATTTTGAAAAACCTTCCCTAAAGATTCCCATTGTAATCAGCGATCAAAGAATGCCAAAGACAACCGGTTCGGAATTTCTGGAAGAGGTATCCTATCAGATTCCCGGATTCTATTAGGATATTGATTACAGGTTATGCTGATCTTGAATCTACCATCGAAGCTATTAACAAAGGGAAAATATTTTACTATATATCAAAACCAATAAATCCGGAAGATGTTAAACTTATTCTCAAGAAAGCCTTTGATACCTATCATCTTCAATTAAACAATAAAATACTGACCAAGGAAAGAGAAAAGTTGTTAATAAAATCAGAGAGGGAAGAAAAGGAATTAATAAAATCTCAATTACAAAATCTCCGATCCCATATCAACCCTCATTTCTTATTCAATTCATTAAACATTTTAAGTGCACTCGTACAGGACAACGATCAGGCTAAAACATATATCCTGAAATTAGCCCATGTATATAGATATCTGCTCCAAAGCAGTGATCATACCATCAGTTCTCTTAAGTCTGAATTGGAGTTTATCCAGGAATACATTTTTCTTCAAAAAATCAGATTTACAAATGGTATTGAAATGAGAATTAATATCCCGGAAATATACCTGGATTACCTAATACCTAGTTACTCGATGCAAATTTTGGTTGAGAACATTTTTAAGCATAACGCTGTTTCAGAAGATTATACTATGGATATAAATGTTTTTGTTAATCCGGATGAATATCTTGCAATTACCAATACTTTACACCCTAAAAATAATCTTTTTGAAAGCTCTGGTATAGGGCAATTAAATCTTATTGAACGATATAATTTAATATCCGATAAAAAACCAAAATTTATAGTTGAAAACGGATTATATATTGCACTAATTCCTCTACTACCACCAAATAATTACAAAGATGACTGAAGTTCTTTTATTGGAAGATGAACCGCTGGCAGCAAATGAAATCAAACAAATAGTATTGAGATTCAGACCGGATTACCAGATCCAGGAAATTATCGGATCCGTAAAAAAGGCTGTTATATGGTTAAAAAACAATGATCCTGATCTTATCTTGTCAGATATACAGCTTGCCGATGGTACGTGTTTCGAGATTTTTGAGAAGATTAATAAAGAAATTCCGATAATCTTTATTACTGCATACAACCAATATGCCATTCAAGCTTTTAAAGAGTACAGTATTGACTATCTATTAAAACCAATTGAACCGGCAGAGTTCGAAAATGCAATTGAAAAGTATGAGAAACTGAATTCCGCGATAAATCTGTCAGAATTGGTAGCAATAAAAAATCTGCTTATTCAAAGGAATGAAAAATATCAGGAAAGATTTCGCGTGAATTATGGAGACACCTATCTTTCTATTCCCACTGAAGAAATAGCATATTTTTTCAGTGAAGACCGGTATACCTATCTGGTTACAAAATCAGGCAAACAGCATATTATAAATTTTAACTTATCTGAATTGGAAGAAAAGATCGATCCTAAACAATTTTTTCGAATTAACAGGAAATTTATAGTCAATTTTAAAGCCATCACTAAAATGAAAAGCCATACTAAAAGCAGGGTAAAACTTGAGCTAGAACCGCCTCTTCCCTACTCTATGGAAGCAATTGTTAGTGTTGAAAAATCCGGCGATTTTAAGGAATGGCTTAACAAATGACCTACTATTAAAATTCAGAGCCTCGATATCCTAAATAGCCCCCATTTCCCTTAATACACAAATTTAGATGAGATGATCATTTAACAATTCCTGTAAATATATCCAGTTGATCTTTCAACAACCTGAAGGATTTTCGATGAAGCGCTGGTAACTCCATGCAATTGAATGGCCTTTCGATGATACTGCGTGGGGTAACCGGCATTTTTATCCCAGCCATAATGTGGATATTTTTTCGAATATGCCTTCATTAGCTGATCTCTGTAAGTCTTTGCCAGTATTGAAGCCGCGGCTATCGACATATACTTCCCATCGCCTTTTATAATGCACTGGTGATCAATTGATTTATACGGCTTAAATCGGTTGCCATCTACTAGAATTAAATTAAAACCATCAGGTTTCAATTGTTCCAAGGCAAGGTGCATAGCTTTAATGGATGCATTTAGAATATTGATTTTATCTATTTCTTCGTTGTCAACTATTCCTATACCATAGCTTATTGCAGAATCATAAATAACATCTCTTAACTGCTCTCTCTTGGCGGAAGTTAGTTTTTTTGAATCATTTAATACTGGATTTCTGAAATCCGGGGGTAAGATTACAGCTGCTGCGACCACGGGCCCTGATAAACATCCTCTTCCCGCTTCATCACAGCCGGCTTCATGCATTCCTTCTTTATAAAATGGTAAAAGCATGATTATTTAGTATTTTACACTCATAAAAATAGAAACATAATTACATTATAAAAATGAGTGAAATTAAAAATCCATGGAGAACCCTGGCATCAAAACAGATCTATGAAAATGATTGGATCAAACTCGTTGAGATTCCAGGTAATTAATCCAAATGGTAATAAAGGTATTTACGGAAAAGTCAGTTTTAAGAATAAAGCTATTGGGATTATACCATTAGATGAAAATGGTTATACCTGGCTCGTGGGGCAATATAGGTATACACTTGATGAATATTCCTGGGAAATACCCATGGGCGGTGGCCCACTTTCAATAGATCCCCTCGTTTCCGCTAAAAGGGAATTGCTTGAGGAAACTGGACTTATCGCTAATAAATGGAGCCGGATTTTAAGAATTCACACCTCAAACTCTGTAACTGATGAAGAAGGATTTGTTTATCTGGCTGAAGACCTGTTGCAATCCACGCCTGAATTTGATGATACAGAGAAAATTGCAATAAAGAAAATTCCTTTCAAAAAAGTATACGCTATGGTCATTGATAACGAAATAACAGATTCCATAAGCATGGCAGGTATTCTTAAATTAGGTAAAATGCTTGATCTATAAAAAGTCAATATCTACATTAAAAGGATATTTCATTAGATATTGCAAAGCAGTATCTGGAGAAAGGTCATCAAACATGACATCATATAATTTCTCAGTTATCGGCGCTCTAATCTTATAATATTTGGCGAGATTGCACGTAACCTTTAACTGTATTAATTCCTTCAGCGGTTTCTTCCATGGATTCAGTAATAGAATCCAGTGATTCTCCCTTCGCCAACCTGTAACCAACAGTAAAGTTTCTGCTGAGTTGACTGGAACAAGTAGTTACAAGGTCACCAATACCAGCCAATCCCAAGAAAGCCTGGGTATTACCACCAAGGACTTTCCCCAAGTAGATCATTTCAACCATTCCCCGGCTAATTAAGAAACCCCTCGAATTTTCCCCGAGACCCAAACCCGTTAGAGCTCCTGAAGCAATGGCAATAATATTTTTTAATGCTCCACTTAATTCAATTCCAATCAAATCATTACTGCCGTACACCTGAAACCTGTCAGTTCGCAATAATTTTTGGCCTGCTAATATAACTTCGTTAAATCTGGAAGCAACAACGGTAGCAGAAGGTTGACCCTGTGCCAATTCATCAGCAAGATTAGGCCCGGCCAGACAACCAACACGAACCACAACACTTTCCTCCAAAATCACCTCACTCATTGTTTTGACATCACTACGTGATATAACCATATCCTCAGTTAAATCCGAAAGTTCCCCTTTTATAATCGAGTCCTTTGATTCCATGAATCAGATGTGATATGGCTTCAAATATTGTGATAGGCTTTTCATTAATGACCGAAATGTTGGCGCTGGAATTATAGGAAAGATTATTGAACATTTGCCAGCCAGGTACTCAAGATCATTTGTTAATTCAATGTTTTTATTCAATCTTTGATTGTTGCTTATCCGGCTGCTGCGAATTTCTTCAACCTGTTCAGGATTTCTCCCATACAAGATCACATCTGTATTATTTGACAACAAATTTGAAACGGCAGTTCCAAAACTTCCAATCCCTATAACTCCTACTGGATTATATGTATTTTTCAAAGCCATACCCATCTAATCGATTTCTATAATAAAACAGGGTTTTAAGGTCGTTAGTAATGATATTTCCCTCCTTATTAAATAAGAGTGATCTCTTTGCATGAAAGGTGCCAACGCTATTCACTCCTGACCTAATAAGCATCTCCAGATTATTCTCCCTCAAAGCTTGATTTACTTTGATCTTTCCAAAAGCCTCATATTCCAAAACAATGTCCCGAAGTTTAGCATAAACTCTGGCAAATTCATTATATTCTATCTCAAGATCTTCTACCGGAATTCTAAAGAGACTATATAGATCAAGTTTAGCTGTTCTTTTTCCGGATTAACTCAAATCCGACAAAGGCCGCTAAATGACTAGGTGAACATTGGGCATTCCTGTAAAAATCAGTTACAATCTTCTCCCCAAGCATTCTTGTATATTCTCCGTCACGTTGCACATTTTCCGTAATAATACCATTGGAAGTAAAGTAATCCTTAATATCAATTATATTGCCGCTTTTATCCAGACTATTCCCGGAGGAATCCACACTATTTCCAAACAAATCCATGGCCGCGCCAATACTAACTGACATATCTGCTCCACGCGTAAAAAATTTGGTTAAAAACGAGAGGATCTTATAAGATGATGAAAATTGGTCGGATTCAGTATAATACCGTTCCTGACCCTTTTTCTCAAGATAATCGGATATCAGGTGAACAGCTTCGAGCACAAAGTTATAATTCAAGACAACCGGTACAATAAAAATTTTATCCACCTTTCCATCATTGGCCTTTAGATAGTTTAATCGCTGTGCATCCATGGCAGTACTTAAAAGTCCTAATTTTAAATGACTTTCCAGTTTGCCTGAGCGGGATCGGGTACCTCCTGGGAAAAACAAACTATGTATTCCATTTTGCAAGGCCAGATCTGAATACATTTTCAAGGTCTCCAGATAGATCATATTCTTTTTTCTGCGATCCACCTTATAGGCACCAAGGCTATTCATAAAATAAGCGAACAATGCTATATTAAACAGGTTTAATCCAGCCCCATAGATAAAGGGAGGCAATCCAAGGGAATGAATAACGAAACCGATTGTAATGGAGTCCAGATTGCTAAAATGTGTTGGGACCATAACTATGGTTCCGATCTTGGCCAGATTTCTTAATTGTTCTGTCTCTCCTTCAATGTGGATTTTATCCTGAAGTGTAAGTTTTCCTTTGAATAAACCTTTAAAAGATCCAAGTTTGGCTGCATTAAACAACCGCCCAAAGCCGAAGGTGACGATTGTTCTTGCCATGCTGTAGTGGGAAGGTTTAAAATTTCCCGCTATTTCATTGGCATATCTTGAAATGATCTCTTTTAGGATATCATGAGTTTCCCGCTCTACATCCGCCTCATTATCAGATGATAGATGCAATAAATTCTTCTTTACGTTCGACCAGAACAATGATTCATCTTCCGGATCAACCTTCCATGGATTCTCCTTCACCCTTAATCGTTCTTTGAACATAGTAATTTCAAGTTCTTCTTTTAGTAGTTCAGTACTGCCTCTTAACTGGACTATTTTAGAAAAACTTGCATTTACTACCTCCTCAACGAATTCTTTTCTGTTTTTACCCAACCTTACTACCGGCCATTCTTTTGGAGCAGGTAAAATTGGATCATACGTTTTGGCTTTTGTATCGTATTTACTTTCAATCATCCAAAGGCTAATATATCTAAAAATCTTACATTATTGTAAGTATAAGGGATAATTCAATCAATCGAAAAGTAATTGTATGCCTCCAGAATCTATTATGCGAAGTACTGCTTCAGAGTTAATTTCACCCTTTATCATTGGAATGAGTATTTGATTATTATGTCCTGTATTGTATTTAACTTCGGTGCCTGATTTTAAAGGATCGATGACAATATACCTGGTATTCGGATCAATCTTGTTCCCCATAAACAGATCTTTTAAATGCCAGAAAGAATACAGTTTTCTGTTTTTCGCATCTTTTGCGAGGTATTTATTTATATCAATTTGATCTTGATTATCCAAAACCTCAAGATACAATACCCGCTTTTCAATAGGTTCCTTTTTTAAATACTGATTTACAAAATTTATAAATTCATTCAGGTTGCCTGAAACCATTTTTATTGAAAAGTCGCGATGAGCATTTACCAGGTTAACAGTAAGGGCTTTTTCTCCAAGCCAACCAAAATAAAATGCAAATACACCACCAATAATAAATATTAACGCAATAAACGGATGAAACAATCCCTTAAAAAATCCTACTGAAATGAGAGGAGTAAGAATACCGCTGAGTATAATGGGTATAAGTAATTTCCTTTGGTTAATGGTTAGAGAAATCAAATATTCTATCGGGAATTCAGATCTTTTACCTTTGAAGGTCACATATAATCTTCTATCTGTAATTTCACACTTGTTCCTTTCATCCTTATCAAAAAGGATATAGCACTTGGCAATATTTGATTCACTCTCTCTCAATAAATTAAGATTTTTTATAACAAGGTATTCACTTATTTAGTTTACAATAATATCTACTTTATAAAACATACTTAACATTCTTTTATTAATTTTAAATAATGCTTGAGGTCAGCCCATTTGATAGGGTTGATATTATATATCTTAGTTTGGAATGAGGCGAATCTTAAATATAATTTTAATTCTAATTATCCTTATAAGTCTGCACTTATCGCATAGGGGTTATGCTCAGGTAGAACAACCCTCTCGGTTTGAAATTGAGGTAGAATGGCAGGACGAGTATTTTAATATCATTTCTGCTGAAGAGAATGGATTATTCTTAATTCGCAAAAATGCAGAAAAGATTCAAAAAAGTGATTTGACGTGGGAAATTACTGTCCTGGATACAACCTTAGCGGTAAAATGGCGAAAAGATATTTATCTTAATCTAAGCTATGATCTGCTAGGCTACGATTATTATAAGAATAAAGTATTCCTTCTGTTTGCAATGCCTGAATCCTATAAAGATGATCATATCATTCTGGAAGTCGATATGATCTCGGGATTATATCAGACATATAATGTGAAGAGGTCATTAAACATTCAGTTAACGGAATTTGAAATTTTAGATAATTCAGCAATTTTTGGTGGATATTTCAATAATAAACCCACTATACTCCAATATATTTTTAAGGAAGGTAAAACACTGGCTTTACCTGGATTTTATGAGGAAAGAAGCCGTCTTATTGATGTTCATATAAATGATGAAAAGGGCATATTAACTGTTTTAACAACCATAAGGACCGTAAATAAGAATTACTCCATAGTTGTAAGACAATTCGAGAAAGATGGGACAATGATTGAGAATACAGCTATAGTGCCTGAAAACAATACCAGTCTTTTAGATGCCAGATATGTTACAATCGATAATGATATAGACCTTATTGCCGGGACATATTCAAATAAGAATCTCAGGTCTTCCCGTGGAATATTCCTTGCCCATATAGATGAAAATGAGGAACAAACCCTGAAATATTATAATTACGGGGAATTACAAAACTTCTTTAGTTATATGAAAGCAAAAAGGGAAAAGAGGGTTCAGGAAAGGATTAAAAGGAAAAAGATCAAAGGGAAGAAACTCAAATTTAACTACCGTTTGCTAGTCCATGACATCATTAAGTATGAGAACGAATACATATTAGTTGGTGAAGCGTATTATCCAAAATACAACAGTACCAGTTACTATGGAGGTTATGGTTATACCAACTACTACCCGAATTATTCCCCCAGACGAAGCCAAAACAACTCCTATTTTGCCGGATACAAATACACGCATGCCATTGTTATCGGGTTTGGCAAACAGGGAGAATTACATTGGGATAATAGTTTTGAGATCAATGATATCACGAGCTATGATTTGAAGCAATTTGTTGAGGTCGATCCACAAGAGGATGAAATTGTTCTGTTATACAACTATGAAAGCGTAATTAGATCAAAGCTAATTAAGGATGAAGAAGTGGTTGAAGGAAAATCTTTTGATGATATAAATCTGAAATTTGATGATGATGAAGTTGAAAACGACGACTCTGATTTTGGGGGACTTGAGTCATGGTATAAAGACAGGTTTTATGCTTATGGAGTGCAGAAAATTAAGAATTTAAAAGACTCTGGAGTTAAACTTAACAGAAAAGTGTTTTTTATTAATAAAATTTTATACAATTAGTTCTGTATTCCTTATGTTTGCATAGTTAATGTTGATTTTTTAAATTTTCTGATGCAAAAAAAATTACTTCTCGATCATCAATTATTTGAAATTACAATACAACGTCTTTGCCAGCAACTTATTGAAAATCATAATAACTTCAAGAATACCGTATTAATAGGCTTACAGCCAAGGGGAATTTTTTTAGCTGACAGGATAAAATCAACCCTTGAAGCAAATCTGGGTGATAAAATTGATCTCGGATACCTGGATATAACATTCTATAGGGATGATTTCAGACGCAGAGAAAAACCACTGCGAGCAAATGCCACAAGTATGCCATTTATTCTTGAAGATAAAAAAGTCGTGTTGATAGATGATGTATTGTATACAGGCCGTTCGATACGCGCAGCTCTTGATGCCATGTCAGCTTTTGGAAGACCTGAACTGGTCGAATTACTGGTGCTGATCGAAAGGAAATATACTCGCCATTTACCCATCCAGCCTAATTATATTGGAAAAAGCGTAAACACCATGCAATCTCAACGTGTTCAGGTTGAATGGAGTATTCAAGGGGCAAAAAATGATAATATTTGGTTAATAAATAAAACCGATACCGAATGACAAGTCTTAGTGTAAACCATTTGTTAGGGATTAAAGACATTTCTAAAAATGATATTGAACTAATATTTGAAACTGCCGACTATTTTAAAGAAATAATAAATCGCCCCATTAAAAAAGTGCCTTCTTTAAGAGATATTACCATCGCAAACGTATTTTTTGAAAATTCAACCAGGACAAGATTAAGCTTTGAACTCGCTGAAAAAAGATTATCTGCGGATGTAATTAATTTTTCTTCATCATCGAGCTCCGTAAAAAAAGGCGAAACACTTCTGGATACCATCAATAACATTCTTGCGATGAAGGTTGACATGATCGTAATGAGGCATGCAAGTCCGGGAGCACCACATTTCTTATCTAAACATATTAATGCCAATATTATAAATGCAGGTGATGGGACACATGAACACCCTACTCAGGCTTTATTGGATTCTTATTCAATACGTGAGAAATTTGGCGAGGTAAAAGGAAAGAAAATTGCGATTATAGGCGACATTTTACATTCCAGAGTTGCAATATCCAATATTTATGCACTCCAGAAACTAGGCGCCGAAGTTATGGTATGTGGTCCGAATACCCTTTTACCTAAATTTATAAAAACTCTTGGTGTTGAGGTTGAACTGGATGTTGAGAAAGCTTTGCAATGGTGCGATATAGCCAACGTTCTAAGAATACAGCTCGAACGACAGGAAATAAAATACTTCCCTTCATTGCGCGAATATTCCATTTATTATGGCATAAATAAAGCTCTACTTGATAAAATAGGGAAACCTGTAACAATTATGCACCCCGGACCGATAAATCGTGGCGTTGAACTAAATAGCGATGTGGCAGATTCAGATGCTGCAATTATTCTTCATCAGGTGGAAAATGGAGTGGCCATTAGAATGTCGGTTCTGTATCTTCTAGCTTCCAACAAAACACCCTTAAATTAAAGAAATACAAACTAGCTTGTTACCATTTTCAGGTAATCAGTATTTACCTTCAAATTTATTCATATAAAAAAATTGGTATTTTTAACTTGGAAAAGTACTATTTATAAATTTTTATCGTTAATTAACAAAATGAAATTTAATTGGTAATAAAGGGATGAAATTCTCATTATTCAAATGTCAGCTATGTCTGGTCGTTTAGATATATAAGTATTCCACTTAAATATCATTTTAATAAAATTAAAATATTGAAACTTTTTCGAATTTTGATTAAGTTTAATGTCGAATAAATTAGAAACAAATTTTTAAAACAAATAACAAAAAATTATCATGAATAATGAATTCTATCTGAATTTCCTGGACATTTGGAATAATGCAATGGTAGTTGGAGCTATTGTACTGGTTATCGCTTCTGTTTTAACCTTAGTATATCACAAAATCCGTATTAGTTCAATTAAAGATCTTAAAAAGAAATATGATTATTTGACGGAGAATGATATCAAAATGCAAATGACCACCATTTGGTTGTTTGCCGGTGCCGTTTTACTCATGTTGAACACATCCTATAAAAAAACCATGGAAGTTCATTATGTGTGGTTCCTGGTACGATTCTTCATTACCTTCTGTATTTCAACACTGATAGTGTATATTTCATATCTGCTGTATAAATATTCTTATCCTTCAACTCTGGATAAGAAGTTGAAACATCTGAGGTTTAAACCAAGAGTATCATCAGCAGGTAACCAAATGAGGCTGCTAAGTGAAGAAGAAGAAGACGTGCATCTTGATGAAGGTATGCAGGCGGAAGAGGATGTTTTTTCAGTTGACTATGATGTCTGGGTTGATGAAGCTACAGGAGAGATTAAGATTGAAAAGTATGCAGGTAGACTTGAAGCCAGTAAATGTAATACATGTGGTTTCTATACCATGAAACTTAAAAATGAGGAAATCTTATCACCTGCTTCCGATGTGACTGAAGGTGAAATGATTCAAAAGTATGAATGTGGGTATTGTGGTGCAAAAAGAACCAAACAGGTTAAAATTGCCAAACTTGAAAAAGGCCAGGAATTCATACTACCTACTGAAATGCATTTTAAAGGTGAAAAAGCTGTTGAAACAATTAGACTGGAGGTTTACATGAACGATGGGTCATCTAATGCTTATGAATTCCCAAACCTAGAACAAGCAAAGAATTTCTTGAAAAAGTATCAGGAAGAATTAGATACTGAAAACGAACTATATAAAGGATAGATAAAAAATCCCGTTTACCAGAGATAGGCGGGATTCTTTATTTCAATTTATCAATATCCCTGATCAGAAATCGACGTCTGTCAAAATTGATCAGGTTTTTTTCTTTTAATTCATTTAGTACCGTTGTTACTGTCTGTCTTGAGGTCCCCGTTAAACTGGCAATATCCTTATGGGTAAGGTAATTCCGGAACATGACTTCAAATCCTACTTTTTTACCCTTTTCCAAAGCCATTTCCCTTAGAAAATCAATTATCCTTGTCCTGGCATCCTTAAAAACAAGTGAATCTATTCTGCGTTCCAGTTTTTTAATCCTGATTCCAATCAGTTTAATTATTTTGAGATTTAAAGGTTTATTGCTGGCCATTAATTCCTTCATATCTTCAATGTCCATCGGACATACAGCTGTATCATCGTCAAGAGCCTGCGCAAAATCCTGCCGCTTATCCTCACCGGCCAGGGCAAGTTCCCCAAATATCTCTCCTATACCCAGAATAGCTTTGATTACTTCTGTCCCATCTTCTTTATAACTTCCTATTTTTACCCGGCCTGATGCGATCATATAAATATATTTTGAAGGTTCCTCCTCAAAATATATATACTGGTTCTTTTTGAAATAATGAAAAGAATGTTTGTCCTTCATAGTTGGCACCTTATGGGGACATAATAATTCATATAGGTCCACATTTTCGAAATACCAAATATTCGGATTTTGATTCATAAACAAAAAGGTTCAGTTTAAATTTAAAACGAATGAAAGTAGCAAATGGTTTTAAATTATTTTTCTCTTGTATCTATAACAGGAACTTTCAACTTGACCATCTTTTTTTGTTTTAAAGTATAATAAAACAAATAAACTAATGCCAAGGCCGACATAATTGATGAAATTAAAAATGTAATGCTGAAGTTATCGGCATTATTATTATAGATCCAGGCAGATATCAAAGCACCAGCCCCAATACCGGTCTCGAGCGCAATAAACATGGTTGCAAGTGCCCTGCCCCGGTGTTTCTCTTCACTCAGATCGATCGTCCATGCATAAGCTGTAGGGGTGCTAATACCGACTCCTATACCGTACAAACCAGCAGCAATATAAAACAACATCAGATTGTCGGAAAAAGCGACCAATATGAGTGAGATCACAATTATAATTGAAGCGATCATTAATAAAGGTATTCGGCCGTAACGATCTGATGCCTGACCGGCAAATATCCGTATCAACAGGGAAGTGATAGTAAATATTGCAAAAAACACCCCTTTATTGGTCAATCCTAAATGAATACTCAGATCCGGTACAATCGTTAATATCACGCCAAAAGCAAATACGTTCAGCATCAGGACAAAAGAAGATGGATATACCCGCGGTTCAAGTATATCTACTCTTTTAATTTTTAATAGTTTGGGTTTAAAGGATTCCCGTTCTTTCAGGGTTTCCTTCATACCGATTAACACAAACACAGAGGCAAGCGCTAAAATTGACGATGCATAAAACATTGCATTCAGAGAATAGTATAAAGCAATATAACTCCCTAATACTGGCCCCGAAGCCATACCTATACTACTGAAAAGTCCTAAAATTCCCATGGCTTCCCCCCTTCTGTTTGCAGGAGCAATATCTGCAATATAAGCACTGGTAGCGGTTGGTTTAAATCCTGTGGAAAGGCCATGAAACAGTCGTAATGCAAAAAATCCTGCTAATGTGCCTAAAACAGGATATAAAAGTCCAGAGACTAAACAAATAACTGAACCAAATACCATAATAGGAATTCTCCCCACAGTATCGGTCAATTTCCCGCTGAAGGGTCTTGATATCCCTGCAGTTAAGGTAAATAAAGCAATGATCAGTCCTTTATATTCACCCCCACCCAAAGAACCAAGATAATCGGGCAATTCCGGGATAATCATATTAAAGCTTGCGAAAAACAGAAATGACCCAAGGCACATTAGCCAGAATTGGAAATTATATACCTTGAGCCATTCAACATTTTTCATTTCAAAGGATTTTAAGAAACAGCAAAGCTACATATAAGTTTTAGGGTTCCTGGGAAAACCCAACCTTTGTTTTACATTTTGAGCTTAATTTTCTCTTCAGATTTCAATTTATCCAATATTTTTTACTCCTTTGCGCTGAACGGAAAATCAGAAATGATCTGGATTCGATGTTTTTTAACAATGCTGTTCTACGATTTTTTTGAATAGCATTATTAAGTTTAATGGGATCACTGTTTAATTGCCATGAATTAACATATACCCCATACTTTTTTAGTTGTGAGATAAATAAATAGAGCTATGAAAAGAATAATAATACCAATTATCGTAATTCTAATTTTAAGTGCTTGTGAAACGAAGCATAATGGATTTGTTGTGAATGGATCAATTTCAGGATATCCTGAAGGAACTGCTGTATTGAAACAACGGATTAATAGTGAATTTGTAACGCTTGATTCAACATCGATTCAGGATGGAAAGTTTCAATTTAAAGGAATGCTGGGACTACCAGAGATGTGTTATATCACCATAAGTGACACCGTGCCATCTATGAGGATATTCCTTGAAAATTCTGCAATTACCCTTCAGGCACACATTGACAGCCTGAGAACACCGGTAATATCCGGATCGTTAATGCAGGATAACCTCGAAGCATATAATGAAAAGATCAATCCATTTGAAGACAGTTTAAGATCTTATTACAGGAAATACTTGAAAGCTAATAAGGATGGTGATCAGGAATTGGCTAAAAAATTTGAACAAAAGTTCGATGTGATATCAGAGGATCAGAAAAAAGTATCCCTTCAGGTGGTTTCAGAAAATTCAGATAATGTTCTGGGGCCATATTTAGTTTGGGGCACCCTGGTTTATGACCTTACAGTTGAAGAATTAGAAGGATTGGCAAATGGATTCTCCCCTGAAATTGCGCAGTCAATATATGTTGAACAAATTAATAATCATGTGTTAACCCTGCAGAAAGTAGCCATTGGACAGCCATTCACAGATATAATTATGGAAGATCCTGATGGCAATGTAAAGAAACTATCAGACCTAACCGGAAAATTAGTCCTTGTCGATTTCTGGGCCTCCTGGTGTGGTCCATGCCGAAGGGAAAACCCTAATGTAGTAGCATTGTATAATGAGTATAAGGATAAGAATTTCGAGATCTTTGGGGTTTCATTTGATAGTGATGGAGAAAAATGGAAAAAAGCTATTGAAGATGATGGCCTTACTTGGCAGCATGTATCTGATTTACAATATTGGAATAGCGCAGCCGGGAAACTGTATGGGGTAAGAAGCATTCCTCATACTGTATTAATTAATCCGGAAGGTATCATAGTTGCAAAAAACCTAAGGGGAGATGAACTGCGGAAGAAAGTAGAGGAACTAACCAAAGGTTAATATTAACCATTAAGATATAGAAGCGACCATGATCTCATGATCGCTTTTTTTTATTTCTGGCAAACATTTTCTGATAAAAGCATAACCTTGTACGATATCTTTCGTTACTTTTATTAGAACATACCAAACGGTCGGTTTGTAATGACAAGTACTAAAGAACACATACTTTTTACCGCCCTCAAATTAATATTGAAGAAAGGTTATGGCAATGTAACCATGAATGAGCTGGTTGAGGCAAGTGGAATGTCAAAAGGTGCGTTTTATCATTATTTTAAAAGTAAAGATCAGATTTATTATGAAACGCTCGATAAGTACTTCTTCTCTTATATGGCATCCTTCGACCTGACTTATAACAAAGCCCTTTCTTTTAGATCAAATCTACTTCAGGTTTTTACCATGTTTATTGAGTTTGCTTCAGAGATTGAAAGTATGATTGGCCCGGAAAACCCAATGATAAGTTATTACCATACACTATTGGAAAGTGCGATCCATTCAAATGATATCAAAAAGAAGATAAGTAATTATTACGAATTCTGGCTTAATAGGATTACAGGATGGATAGAACTTGCTCAGACAAACAATGAGATAGATCCCGGTTTAGATCCGGAGATATTAAGCAAGCACATCAGTGGCCTGATGGAAGGTTTAATGATTATCTATTCTTTCCAAAACAAAGAAAAAAACCTTGAGAAATACTTTAATGAAATATTTTATCAATTTTTCGAACTTATAAAAAACAAAAATTTGAATGAAAACAGTTAGAGCAGTATCCGTCCTGGCAGTTTTAATTTTCATGGTTCTACCTGGATTTACCTACGCCCAAGACGCATTGGAGATCATAAAAAAGGTTGACCAGAAGATGCGTGGAAATTATAGCTACCAGGAAATGGAGATGAAGATCGTTCGTCCTGACTGGGAACGGTCTATAACAATGAAAAGCTGGACAAAAGGCACTACTTATGCTATAATCCTTATTACAGCCCCTGCGAAAGAAAAAGGACAGGTATTCCTGAAAAGGGATAAGGAGATGTGGAACTGGGTGCCTTCGATTGAACGTATGATCAAAATTCCCCCTTCTATGATGATGCAATCATGGATGGGTTCAGATTTTACAAATGATGACCTTGTAAGGGAATCTTCAATTGTAGTTGACTACGAGCATAATTATTTGGGAGAGGAGGATATCAACGGGATCACATGCTGGAAATTGGAACTCGATCCGAAACCGGAAGCACCGGTGGTCTGGGGCAAGATCATTTCCTGGGTAGATAAGGAATATAACCAGCTAAAAGTTGAGTATTTTGATGAAGATGGGTATCTGGTGAATATTATGAATCAGACTGATATCCGGAAGATGGACGATCGTGAAATCCCAACTCACCTCGAAATGATCCCTGCTGATGAAGAAGGGAAAAAAACTGTGATAAATATACTATCAGCATCTTTTGATGAACCAATTCCTGATAATTTTTTCTCACAACAGAATATGCAAAGGGTAAGATAATATGGCAATGCTTTTGACAATATATTATACTCTATTAAATCAATAAATCATGAAATCAAATATAGTCATAGCATGGAGAAACCTCTGGCGAAATAAAAGGAGAACATTAATTACTGTTGCTTCCATATTCTTCGGAGTTCTTCTTTCCACCATCATGTCTTCGATGCAGGAAGGATCATACAGCTCCATGATCGATAACATTGTAAAGTTCTATTCAGGATATATTCAGGTCCATAATGAAAAATATTGGGAGAATAAAACCATAAATAACACTTTCGAGGCTGACGAAATGCTGGTTAATCATATTGAAAATGTTCCGGAGATAGTAAATTACGCACCGAGGCTGGAATTTTTTGCCCTCGCATCCAGTGAGGAGATCACCCGGGGATCTATTATTCTGGGCATCGATCCGGAAAAAGAAAACCAGATCACCGAAATAAGTAAATGGATCGCGGAAGGGGAATATCTGTCTGAAAACGATGACGGCCTCCTGGTTGGTAATGATCTGGCAAAATATCTTCAACTTTCTGTCGGGGATACATTGGTAATGATCGGGCAGGGCTATCATGGTGTAAGTGCCGCTGGGAAATATCCCATTCGTGGAATACTAAAATTTCCTTCTCCAGAGCTGAATAAACAAACCATTTATATGGAACTCAGCAATTGCCAGGAGTTTTTTACCTGTGAAAACCGTATGACTTCACTTGTCTTAATGATAAACAACCAATATCAACTTCAGAAAACTAAAAGGAAGCTTGAAGAAATAATCGAGTCCCCCTATAGCATTATGTCATGGGATGAAATGCATCCGGAGATCCTTCAAATGGTAGAGGCTGATCGAGCCGGTGGTGTTTTTATGAAAGCTATACTATATGTGGTGATCGGATTTGGAATCTTTGGTACTATTATGATGATGGTGGCCGATCGAAAAAGAGAAATGGGAGTAATGATCGCAATAGGGATGCAAAGATTCAGGTTAGCGGCTATTCTGTTTTTCGAAACAGTTTATATTGGATTTATAGGGGTACTGGTAGGATTTGCTATATCAATACCGATCATAGCTTATTACTATAATAATCCGATCCCTATTCCGGGAGATGCCGGAAAGACATTCACAGATATGGGCATTGAGCCATTATTGTATTTTTCCTGGTTACCGTCTGTTTTTTATAATCAGGTAATCACAGTATTTGTGATTACGGCAGTCATCGCCATTTATCCAGTGATAACTGCAAACAAAATGAAAGTACATTTAGCCCTAAGGGCGTAGAAACACATAAATAAAAAGATATGCTTTTTTCAATATCATGGAGAAATGTCTGGAGAAATAAATTAAGAAGCACCGTAATTATTATTGCTCTTACATTAGGCATTTGCGCAGGTGTATTTTCCTCAGCATTTTTTAAAGGCCTTGCAATACAGCGAATTGATAAAGTGATAAAGACAGAAATATCGCATATTCAAATTCACCTGCCTGAATACAGGCAGGCTAATGATATTTCCAAGTACATTCCAAATGCCAATTTAGTATCTGATAAAATTTCCGAGACACCTGGCGTCATAGGTGTGAGTAACAGAATAACAATTTTCTCAATGATAGCTTCCGCTGAAACTGCGTCCGGAGTAAAGATTTCGGGCATATCGCCTGAAAATGAGAGAATAGTCTCAAACCTGTATTCAAAACTTATTGAGGGAAACTATTTTGAAGAAAAACGGCGAAATCCAATCATTATCGGACGAAAACTGGCTGAGAAACTGAATGTAAAACTGGGCTCAAAAGTTGTTCTGACGCTTCAGGATATAGATAATAATATTACCGCCGGAGCTTTCAGGATAGTGGGCATTTTTAATACTGAGAATAATATCTTTGATGAAGCCAACGTTTTCGTTCTGGACAGTAGCATTCGAAAACTCATGAACCTCCCCGAAAATGCATCGCATGAGATAGCCATACTTGCAGACAACAATGAAAATGTTCCAGGAATTCAGGATAGCATCAAAAAGGAATTCAGTGGCCTGGAAGTCATGTCGTGGCTCGAATTAAGTCCTGAAATGAGCTACTTGAATGAAGCCATGGATTTGATGATGTACATCTTCATTATTATCATACTCTTTGCTCTGCTCTTCGGGATAATCAACACCATGCTTATGGCCGTACTCGAAAGAGTGAAAGAAATAGGAATGTTAATGGCAATTGGGATGAACAAACTTAGAGTTTTTATGATGATAGTTATTGAAACTATTCTGCTCTCATTAACAGGGGGAGTATTCGGAATAATTATGGGCTCCTTAGTTTCAAAATATTTTGAAACTCATAAAATTGATTTGACTGTCTGGGGAGATGCCTATTCTGACATCGGATATGGATCATTCACTTATACTAGTCTTGATACTTCTTTATTAATCAATGTTACAATTCTGGTTATTTTAACCGGGATTCTCGCGTCGCTCTACCCTGCTTATAAAGCACTGAAAAATGATCCTGCTGACGCCTTAAGAACTGAATAATTTTGAACTGAAAAAATAATATAATGAACGTAATTGAAATAAAAGACCTTTTTAAAATATACAACGGCAGCTCAGTAGAAGTCCGGGCTGTTAACGGAATAAATTTAACAATAGAAGAAGGTGAATTTACTGCCATTGTAGGACCTTCTGGTTCGGGTAAAACCACGTTTTTAAATTTATTGGGAGGTTTAGACCGCCCAACTTCTGGTGAAGTAATTGTTGACGGAGTGAACGTGTGGAATCTGAGATCAAGGAAATTAATTGACTTCCGGTTAAGGAATATTGGATTTGTATTTCAGGCCTATAACTTAATTCCTGTTCTTACCGCCAAAGAAAATGTGGAATTCATCATGCAACTTCAGGGTAAGTCAAAACAAGAACGTGAACAGAGAACAAAAGAGTTATTGAATGAAGTGGGTCTTGGAGACCGTCTTGACAGCAGACCTTCCAAATTATCCGGAGGTCAGCAACAGAGAGTGGCAGTTGCCAGGGCGCTTGCATCCAAGCCAAAATTCATATTGGCGGATGAACCAACAGCCAATCTGGATTCGAAATCAACGGAAACACTTCTTGATATCATGGAGAAATTAAATAAAGAAGAAAAGATCACTTTCATTTTCTCCACGCATGATGCCAGAGTAGTAAAAAAAGCCAGGAGGGTTATAACTATTGAAGACGGGCAGGTATTAAGTGACGAATCGAGGTAGTCTTTGACGGATAAAAATGAAACATTTTTTTAAATTCTTTCTTTTAGTATTCAGCTTTATCTGTGCCGCCTCACTAGAAATATACGGTCAGGATTTTAAGCCAAAGAAATTTTCATATGATGGGTATCTGAAATTTATGCAAACCATAGCCTATGATGATTTTCAGGAGACCTGGTTGATAGATAATTTGATCCACAACAGATTCAATCTGAGATATTATCCAGGCGAAAACTGGAAGATTGCTGCTGGTATCAGGAACCGTTTTTTCTATGGTGATTTCGTAAAACTAAGTCCGGATTATGCCCAAAATGTCACTTTTGATCCGGGTTTTTTCGATCTCTCCTTTAACTGGTTTGAAGGCAATTCCTATATCTTAAACACAACAATTGACCGCCTCTATGTAAATTATCAGACTGGAAATTTTGAAGCCACTGTAGGCAGGCAAAGGATAAATTGGGGCAAGAATTTAATATGGAATCCAAATGACCTGTTTAATGCTTATTCCTATTTTGATTTTGATTATGAAGAAAGGCCAGGAAGCGATGCCGTGAGGCTGAAATATTATACTGGATTTACATCTCATACCGAACTGGTTTATCAACTTGCTGATTCGGTTGAAGGGATGGCTTTTTCCGGTTTATATGAATTTAACAAATGGCAATACGACATCCAGTTTTTAGGGGGATTTGTAAGAAATGAATGGGTAATAGGATCAGGATGGTCAGGCAATCTTGGAGGAGGTGCATTCAGGGGGGAAGTATCTTATTTTTACAATAATGACGATACTGTTACAAACCGGCACCAGGTGGTCTTTTCTATATCGGGAGACTATACTTTTAAAAACCAGTTATACAGTCAGTTGTCAATTATCTTTAACAGCCAGGGAGATACCAAAGACATAAGTTTTAGTGAAGAAATGTTTATCGGGGGGACTACTGCTCAAAACCTTACACCTTCACGTGCTGAAATATTTGCTCAGGTATCCTATCCATTTACTCCTTTGTTCAATGGAAACTTTGCGGCCATTGTTAATCCATTTGATGGTTCCTTGTTTTTTGGCCCGGGATTCACGTTCTCCTTGAAGGATAATCTGGAATTATTATTGTTCGCTCAATTCTTCCTGGGAGATGAGAATACCCAATATGGAGACTTGCCGAATTTATTATACTGGCGATTCAGATGGAGCTTCTGAATCCCGCGTCCTAAATTTAATTTGTTGGATCCTGATTTTTTTATATTCGGTCAATGAAGATTGCCGCTCCTATTGCAGTAGCAAATCCTGCGTTTTCAGGTATGATAAATTTAGTATTATATAATTCAGCAACCCTTTCCAAGATGGCTTTGAGTGGGCCTATTCCAGCCAACTTACCGGTTAAAATGATATCCTTAATATTGCTTGCCCGGGCAGCAGCAATCCCCATAACCCCAATAGTTTGGGCCACCAGGTTGATGATAGCGAGTGCTATATCTTCATCCTTTGCCTGGTCGGACATTTTACCAAAATTTGATGCGGTAATTGATGCGGGCAGATTTTCAAGGGCCCCCCCGGCAATATCGCCTACTGTAAGATCCACATTTTCAAGATTTCCTCGTTGTGCTTTGTCAACGAGCGTGTCAAGGCTTTTTATATTCAGCATTTTCCCTGCAAGACCTATCAAAGTACCTCCCCCAACTCCACTTCCCCCCCAATGTTCAATCTCAGAACCATTAACTGTAACAAAGGCCGTACCAGTACCCATACTTACAACAACTGCTTTTTTCAATCCCGAAAGAAATGATCCGGCGGTGCCAATCGCATGAAACTCATCAACAACCTTAACAGGAATTCCAAATAAATTATCTTTCACCTTACTGGCCCCTACCCCTGTTGCAGATATGATCTTAATCTCTCCAAGAGATATATTCATACTTTCAAGAAACTTACCCAACGCACCGGCAGCAGAAGTAATCGGATCATCGGCTTTTACTGTGAGCGGATTTATAATTTTTCCATCCTTTAGCCCGACAATATCCGTTGTTGTTCCCCCTATATCGATTCCTATAATCATGATTTTGTCTAATTTTCATAAAATTCTATAAAACCTATACGAAATAAAAATATTTGATCATTTATGTAACGGGCATTGATATTTGTAGTCTAAAAATTAAAGATCCTTGAATTAATTCTGCAAAGAATTCAATATTTGATGAAGAAGGTCTTTAATAGATTTAAAATTGATATACACGAAGAAAATCATTAGAAAATGTTCCGAAATTATTTCAAAATTGCGATAAGGAATTTAATCAAACAAAAATTCTACTCAATTATAAATATAAGCGGATTGGCAATTGGTTTATCCTGCATTATATTGATTTCACTTTATGTTAGCAATGAACTTAGCTATGATCGACATCATGATCATTCTGATCAGATCTACAGAGTAGGTTTCCATTTAAAATTCGGTGGGAAGGAGGATAAATATGCCGTTGCCCCTGCCCCGCTGGCCAAAGCTTTAATGGAGGAGATCCCAGAGGCCGTTTCTGCAACGAGATTTAGAAGCTGGGGTAGTTTTTTAATTAAAAGAGATGATCCTGAATTTGAAAACATTAAGCAATATGGGGTGATATGGGCTGACCCGAATGTTTTCGATGTATTTACCATCCCATTGATCAAAGGCAACAGGGATAAATGCCTGGATGATCCAAATTCAGTAATAATAAGTGAATCCGCTGCCAAAAAGTACTTTAAGGAGGAAGATCCTATCAATAAATCCCTTATCTTAAACAATTTCAAAACCGTAAAAGTTACCGGTATTTTTGAAGATATGCCTGATAATTCACATTTTCAATTTGATATAATGATCTCCATGAAAGGCCTGGACGAAAGCAAAAGTGAAATGTGGATCAGCAATAACTTTCATACCTATTTTGTGATGGCCAATGACTCTGATCCTTCCCATGTGCTGGATAAAATCAATGACATGTTTAATAAATATGCCGGTCAACAGGTAAAGCAGATAATGGGATTTACCATGGATGAATTTGAGCAACAGGGAAACAAGGCATATTTCTTCTTACAACCGCTTGGCACGATCCACCTTGAATCAGATCTGGTAGCTGAGATAAGCCCTAACGGTGACATAAAATATGTTTACATTTTTTCAGCGATCGCAATATTCATTCTCATTTTGGCCTGTGTGAATTTCATGAATCTATCTACAGCTAGGTCAGCGGATCGGGCAAAAGAGGTTGGTATACGCAAAGTACTCGGTTCCTACAGAATACATTTAATTCGATTATTCTTGTCTGAATCCGTTTTGATATCACTTATCAGTGTGGTTATAGGAATCGCTTTAACCCAGATTCTGTTGCCTTCCTTTAATAATCTCGCAGGAGTTACGCTTCATATCCCCTATTCTTCTCCAGTTTTTTGGACTTTCATTGTAGGTGGGGGTATTTCAATTGGTTTATTGGCCGGTATTTATCCAGCTTTTTTCCTCTCTTCCTTTCGTCCAATCGCCATATTAAACGGATCATTGTCTAAAGGCTCAAACAGTGGATTGATTCGAAACATCCTTGTAATATTTCAATTTTCCATTTCAATAATATTAATAATAGGAACCATTGCAGTTTATAACCAGTTGGATTATATCCAAAATAAAAAGCTGGGATACAATAAAGATCAAGTAATCGTTGTGCACGACACATATGTTCTTGACAACCAGATAGCATCATTTAGAAATGAAATGCTCGAAAATCCGATAATAAAATCAGGCACTATATCAGGATTTCTGCCGGTTTCAAATTCAAACCGAAATAATACAAGTTTCTTTAAAAAGGGTCAATCAGCTGCTGATAATTCAATCAATCTGCAGCAATGGCGAGTTGACCATGACTATATATCAACACTTGGTATGCATGTGATTAAAGGAAGAGATTTTTCTGAGGATTTCCCAAGTGATTCATCCGGGATCATCATTAATGAGAAAGCAGCTGAGGTATTAGGCTGGGAGGATCCAATAGGTCAGGAAATACAAACTTATTCCAGTGCGCAGAATGTTGATTCCTTCAATCCGGAAGCTGTCAAAACTTACAGAATCATTGGTGTAGTTGAAAATTTCCACTGGGAATCATTAAAAGAGAACATAGGATCACTTTGTATGATATTGGAAAAAAGTACAGGAAAAATTTCATTCAGATTTAATAGTTCAGATACGAAAAATGTCATCAATGCCGTAGAATTGAAATGGAAGGAAATGGTACCAGACCAGCCTTTTCAATTTTCCTTTTTGGATGATGAATTCAGGATAATGTATGAGACAGAACAGAAAACCGGTCAGTTATTCAGTGCTTTTGCAATTCTGGCCATATTTATAGCCAGTCTTGGCTTGTTTGCCCTGGCAGCCTTTACTGCCGAAAAAAGATTAAAGGAAATAGGAATAAGAAAAGTACTGGGTGCATCCGTATATAGTATCATTCTTATGTTCTCAAAAGATTTTGGAAAACTGGTGCTTATTGCTTTTATAATCGCTTCTCCGATTGCATGGTATGTCATTAATTTATGGCTTGAAGGATTTGCTTATAAGGAAGTTCCGGGAATCTGGATATATATTAGCTCAGGTCTCATGTCGTTATTTATTGCTTGGTTGACTGTTACCTATCAGTCCTTAAAAGCAGCAATTTCGAATCCTGTTAATTCCTTAAGGGATGAATAAAGTATGCATTTTGATTCATACTAAAACGCTTTTTTAAGGAAGAATTTATATGGCTGCAATTGACTTGTACCTTTTAAAATTAGGTATTCGCCATCATACCCGATCTGCCACTTTATGATTTTTGTATTTGTTGTTCCGGATTTGAGAACAAGTAAACCAGATTTTTCATCCAGGAGGTATTCTCCTTCATATCGGCCAAACGGGTAGCCATCACTTTCATACCTGTCATCACTGATAAATTCGATCCATCTTTGGGCATTATTATCAATTGAGGAACTTATATCTTCGTCATTCTCAGTAATCTTCACTACCTCCCATTTGCCCATTAACTCATTAGTATATATTTGTTGATATGTGCCAGCAATCCAAACGCTGTAATAGAAGAATATGAGTAGCGTGATTGCTTTCATTGATGATTGCTGTATAGATACCGGATCTATTTAATAAGATGAAACATGTCCTCTTTTTCATCTACCTGATAATGGTAACGCTTCCGGTTTTAGGATTTTTATCTTCGTATTTAATCACAAAAAAGTAAGCAGTTTCAGGGAGATCTTTTCCATTATAAACGGCATCCCAATCGTTATTGTAATTATTTGATTCATATACTATACTTCCCATGCCATTATAAATGGTAACATTTGAACCAGGATATCTTTCTATATTTTCGATTACCCAATAATCATCAATACCATCCCCATTTGGAGAAAACAGATTCCGGGGCTCCACCTTAATGGCATTATCTTGAATAACCGTAATCAATACAGTGGTTGTATCACTACATCCATCAGCACTCTGGCCCCGAACCGTAAATAAAGTAGTTTCAGTAACCGTAGCAATTGGATTTGCAATATTTGGATCATTAAGAAGAAGAACAGGCGACCACCGGTAAGATAAGGTCCCGGTTGCTTCCAATTGCACTTCTGTATCCTCTTCTACATCTGTTTGATCCGCTGAAGCTGTAATTTCGGGTTTTGGCCACATATCGATTGTCATATATTGAATATTGGAACATCGATTAACATCCACTACGGTTACACTATATTCCAATGGGGTTGTAACTGTAATTGTGGGTGTGGTTTCCCCGGTATTCCATAAATAGGATTGAAAAGTTCCTGAGGTTGAAAGAACCACCTCTTCTCCTTCACACAAAGTTTCATCAGGCGTGTTACTGATGGTAAAGTCAGGCTGAGGATTTATTGTAATTGGAACGGAAGTTGAACTGCCACAAGTTCCTGTAGTATATGCAACAGTTAATTGAATTACATAATCTCCAGGATTCGCATATGTATATATAGGATTTTCATTATTAACAGGAAAGGATCCATCACCAAAATCCCATGTAAAATTAACAGTCTCCCCTTGTTCGTAGGTTGAAGTATTTATAAACTGCATGGCTGTAGTTGCACATTCAGGATCGGTATACTCGAAACTGGCCACTGGCTCCAATATTGTATTTACAAAAATTGAATTGGCACTTACGGTCGAACATCCACTGCTTGTTTGGGTTACTTCAATTGTATAATCTCCTTCAGCTTTTGCAGAAATACTATTTCCTGTTTCTCCTGTTATGGGAATCCCATCCGATAACCACTGATAAGTATAACCTGCAACAGGATTTGTTGAAAGCAGAACACTGTCACCTTCACAAAAGGCAGTAGATCCGCTGCTTGAAATAGTAAATGTAGGTAAAGTAATTATATCAACAATAGTGGAAGAAACATCACTTGAGCAACCCCCAACTGTAACTTGCAAAAAGTATTGGCCAGCCATCGAAATCGTGGCATTGGGGATAGTAACCGTTGGGCTTATTGATGTAAATCCATTTGGGCCAGTCCAAAGATAGGTTCCATCTGTAACCAGGTCTGTTGATAAAAGAATATCTCCTCCAAGACAGAACGGACCACCATTGTAAATTACAGGATTCGTTGGAACAGTTCCTGATCCGGAATTTGCAATAATGGCATTCGATACGGTAACGCAACTACCCCCTGCACTTGTAGCTATAACTTTGTATACTCCGGGGTCGTTGATAATAATGGTATCTTCAGCCCCGGTTTTAAATACGGAATTATCCTTATCCCACTGGTATGTAATATTAACTCCTTTTGTAGCCTGAACATCAACCGAAGTTCCTACACATATACTTAATGGACCTTCGGGAGAAATATGAGGAATAAAGCAATTCTCATTTCTGAGGATTGTAACATTAAAACTTTCTACACTAGTCAGAATGAAATCTGGTATCCCGTCGTTATCTACATCACCAAATTTCAGGTTTCTGGTAATTTCAGGTGTTGGGACGTATTTTACATTTAGGCTTAAAGAGCCACCACTGGATTGGTTTTCTAAAATTGAGATCTTCCTATCTGAATAGTTAATTGAAGACGCGATAATATCAACCTTCCCATCTCCATCTACATCTCCCAGGTCGAGGCCCCATGGCCTGTCATTAACAGTGAATAATTGCTCAGCACCAAAACTGATAGATCCGCTGCTACCCGTGTTGGGTAAGATGGATATCTGGTTCTGCTGCAGTTTTGCGATAACAATATCAGGTTTACCATCAATATTGATATCCCCTACAACAATATTCATCAGGTTCCCGGAAACGCTAATGATCTGTTCTGTTCCAAATTGAAGCATTCCAACCTGGCTAAGATTTGGGAGAATATAAATGTTTTTTTCAAGAAATCGCGTGCAGGTGATCTCAGGGAACCCATCATCATTAAGATCCCGAACCGCAAGCCCGGCAAAATTAATATTTGCTTCGGCTGGATCAATAATTTCAATTGTCTGTAATGGGCTAAAGCTAATCGAACCAGGGGTGCTGGAATTTTTAAATATTGATATTTTCGAATTTGCCTGGTTAGTAACAATTATATCCGGTTTCCCATCATTATCCAGATCTTCAATTTCAATACGTCTGGCTATATTCCCATCAACAATTAAGAAACTAGGTGTATCGAAAGTGATATTACCTACAACACTTGTATTCCGTAAAATGTAAATCCTATCCCCCGGATTACCGCTCTTGGAAATAACTGCATCAGGTTTACCATCCCCGTCAAGATCTCTACTGTTTACATTTAATGTATGTGAGTTAATCGTAATAAACTTCTTTGTAAAACTAATTGCACCAATTGTACTGCTATTTTGATAAACCGTAACAAGATTGGAGTTATTGTTCGCGGTTATAATATCAATACGTCCATCCCTGTCAAAATCATTTAATGACAAATCATATAATTCGCTTTCAGAAGAGAAATCTATAGGTGCTGAAACAGCACTCTCATCAAATCCACTTCCTGAGTAACTAAAGAGAAAGGGAGATAGTGAAAAACCAGTTAAACCACTGTTCAGGTTGGTAACCGATATCGAATGAAAAGTTGAACCCGGCGGTGTACTTACCACCAGCCTGTCGGCTGCAGCTTGAGTTATGGTTCCATCTGCTGATCCAAAATGAGCTACCAGTTCAGCTGCATTAGTGCTGAATCCACTACCTAAAAGGGTTATTTCAGTACCTGTTGAAGCTGATTCAGTTGAAATGCTGGTTATTACCGGTTTCTGGGCAACAACTGCGTTGCTGACAATCAAAAGGAGTATAAAAAGAAATTTTTTGTGAATTCTTATCTTCATAACATCACATTCGCACACCTAATCTAATTTCTATAGATTTATTCTTTTTAACGATATAAAGTAACTGAATATTTTCGATTTTGTCTTGGTAAAAATATAATATTAATCAATTTAAAACCGTTTACCTTATAGGGGTAATCATTATATATTCATAATGATGTTAAATAGTAAAACTTAAGGTGAATAAAACAACCAGGCAAAATATTATTAAATACTTTTTCGTCCTTCTTTTTGTTTCAATTGGCTTTGACTCATTGGGTCAGTTACATATTGGGCCTAAATTAGGAATGCAATTCTATTCGCCTATATTCAAGGATGCTGTAAAATACGAAGACATATCATCAAGACCGGGATTAGGTTTTAATGTCGGATTAGGACTTGATTACAATGTCAATAAAGTATTTTCTTTCTTTACTGAACTAACTTATTCTCAACGGGGAAAATACCTAAGTGGGGGAATAAACAATATGTTTGAGCATAAAGCTACTTATCGATATTTAGAATTTCCGGTGTTAGCTCGTTTAACCTATAAAGGCCATATAAAGAAGAGATATTTCAAGTGGTATGTAAACGCAGGTGGTTCGCTTAACTTCTGGCTCAGTGGTTCAGGCCATATTAAAAGTTATGAATTTGATGAAAGTAATGTAGATCAACTGGATTATACTATTAAATTTCATGAAAAGCCTGAAAACCAGATTGACCAAACCTTTGTTATTTATATTTCAGAACCAACCAAAATACAGGCAGGATTGGTCTTTGGAGGAGGATTACTGTTTGATATCAGTCCACATCATATATTAATGACCGATTTAAGATATACATTCCGACAATCCTGGTTGGGAAGAGATTATGAAATTGATGTTGGTCTTTCTGAATACTACGAAGATTTCAGAACAATGGAACATATTATCAGCTTAAATGTAGCCTATTTATTTGAATATAATTTTGGCCAGGGAAGACGGGGTGGTTCTACAAGAGGAGCAAAAATCAAAACCAAAAACGCTGGTAAACCATCCTCAGGTAAGGGACAAAACATTAATAAGATCAAAAAGAATAAAAAGAAATAGCTTCCTGGTTCAATTCTTCATTGATTACCCTTCTTGCTTTATTGATATTTAGTACTCAAAATCCAAAGTACATTTATTTTAAATTGTCTTGAGGGACCATCTGGAAGCCAGAAGATTTTCTTCATGATAAATAAAATCCAATCAAATCATACAAAGTCATGAGTTCAAACATATTCAATTAAAACTGATCATAATTTCTAGGTGCTGCGATTACACAGTATTATGAACATGTACTGGGACTTTGTTCTATTCCACATTACTTAGTATAATCATAAAACCATCAGCTTTACCTGGATATTGAATCAAAACATCTGGATCAAATCTCTAAAAGCAATTTGACTCCGCTCATGCAGGATTTCCTTGCTAACTGTTAAAAGTTTCAGCCAATATCCTTACAGCGAAATAGCGTTTAGGTCGTCGGCAATTGTGTAGGTTAAATTCTCAATTTATTCTTTAGAAATAGAATAAATTTTCCTTTGAGTAATTTATAAATAGAATTAAAGGAAAGAATAAGTCTTAGAAATATGTAGCACAATAATCCGGTCGGTTGAGTCCTCGTATCTTGAATCTATAGCTTAGCATGAACTCATGAGTACCCCGTGAAAACTGATTTAAATCGGAGAGGGTCCATTCGTAAGCATAACCGATCCTTAAATTTTGATTTAACTGAAACTCGAACGTCGAAATAATGGCATCACCACTTCTGTAGATAACACCAAGCCCTATTCTTTGATCGATAATGAATTTAAAGTTAACATCATATCCGAAAGGTGCCTCTTCCTGCATTCGGATCACAAGCTCTGGTCTGATTTGCAAACGCGGATTCAAGTCAAACAGCTTACCAACAACCAGAAAGTAATATCTTCTTGTTCTGGCTTCTGCAATCTGGATATCTGCTCCACCTTGTAATTTGTTATTCAGTATATATGGAATAGAAAAACCTGCATAAAACCTACTCTTTTCAAACAATAAGCCTGCTCCAAAATTTGGATTGAACTTGCTCATTACCCCTGACAAATTCGGGTCATTTAAGTTTAATAAAGTTAACTGGGTAAAATCAGATCGAAGTTGTGTGAAACCACCCTGTATCCCCATTGAGAACGCACCATCCTTGAATCGAATTTGATAAGCATAACTAAAGTAAAGACTAATATCAGTATGTACCCCGATCCGTTCATTACTGAGCACGAATCCAAGACCTATTTTTTTCCCTCTGATCCCTGTATTTGCCGTGGCCGTTAGTAGCCTGGGCGCTCCTTCCACATTAACCCATTGGTGTCTGTAAAGTAGAGATCCATTAAAGTCCTGTTGGCTTCCTGCAAAGGCTGGATTTATGGCTAATGGATTGAAATAATATTGAGAAAATACCGGTCGCTGCTGAGCATTTACTTCCGTCGAAACGAATCCCAGTATTAATAATAGTGCTATAAAAAGAGTTTTTATCATCTTGGTTTTATCTAAACAGCTCAATGTATCCGGATCTTGCATCAGATCCATCTCCTTTATCAATTATGTAGAAATAAGTTCCATCAGGAACGTTATTACCCATTAGGTAAATACCTCTGTTTCCAACACCATTGAAACTTACATCATCATTGTTGTAATAATCAGACTCATAGACCAATTGGCCGCTTCTGTTAAATATCTTTACATTGTTATTAAAGAAGTTATCAATACAATCTATAACCCAAACATCATTTAAGCCATCCCCATTAGGAGAAACACCATTATATACAAATATGTCTGTTTCAATGATGGCAGTCTTAGTTGTCGCACAACTTCCTACACCATATACAGTTACCTCATATGTGCCTGCCTCAAGATCGTATATAGCCGGAGCAGGAATAATTTCACCATAAATGTCCCATTCCACCCTCTGATAAGCATATCCTGGAAGGAAGTTAACCAATGCAAATCCTGAATTTTCACTGCATACTGAATTTCCTGTAACGATTTCGAAATCTGGGTATACAATATCTTCCATTACTTCAACGGTGACTGGCAAGGATACACAACCACTTGTCTTTTCCGTTGCTGTGACTGTATAAGAACCAACATCCAATTCTGTATATAATGAACCTTCAAAATCAGGTGTTGCATTCACTGAATTGCCATCATACCAGTTAAAAGTATGCTCCCTGGTTATACCTCCAACAGTTGCCTGAACAGCACCATTTAGGATGACACAACTGGTCAAATCAGAAATAACCTCAGCATCTGGTGCCGGAACTGGGCTGGTTTCATCAATTACTGTATATACCTCAGCCTGTGAGCACCCTGTTATTACATCCGTTCCTACTACTGTATATTCTCCTAAATACAGGTTATCGAGGGTTGATCCGGTATAAAGTATATTTGCACTAGTTGAATCTATACCCGCTCTCCACTCAAATGTATATCCATTGATTTGGCCACCAGCGGAAGCAGTTAATTGTGCATTCGCCAGATTAGGATCACAATGAGTTAACGGAGCGGTAGAAACAATTGATATTTCTGGTATCATTTGCTGATTTTCTACTCTTACGGTTGCTGGTCTGGATTTACAGAAAGGATCTGCCTGATCAACTAATACTACTGTATAATCCTCTTCCGGTAAGTCAATTACTTGTTGTGTACTGTAGTCAGGAGCTGCCAGAGTATCATTTCCAATATACCAATAGTAATCATAGGTACTTGTTGTATTTGTTACCGCTGCGAAAATACTTCCGTTATCAGCTATACAACTGGTTATCGGAGATGAGGATACAGCTACCAGAACTTCTGTCACCTCAGTTACTAATGTATATGTTTCTGTAGTAGCACACCCAGTAGTATTATTGGTAACTTCGACAGTATAATCTCCACCAGAGAGGTTAATTGCTTCGTAATTATTCGGAACTATCGGAGGTCCTGCTACAGGTGTCCCACCTGCATACCATGTAAATGTATAATCAGCGATACTCGTACTTCCATCAGCTGAAACCCTCAAGTTCCCTTGCGAATTTGTTCCTTCGCATCGGGTTGGATTTGCGAAATCGAATAAACTTACGATCGGGTGTTGAGTATCATCATCAATATCAAATTCAAATGGTGTACCTATTACACATTGAGAATTAATATTTCTTACATCTATATAATAAGTTCCAGGATTCAGGTTACTATACGAACTAATTGGAGCCCAGGCTGAAATTACGGTATAGGTATCATCAAGCAATTCAAATTCATAATTTGCAATTGGCATGGGTATTCCATCTTCCAGTACAGAATTGACTATCATTGAACCATTTGGATTCAAACAATTTGTATTTTGCGTTATGATGACATCGTTCGCCCTAATTGTGATAATCGGCTGATTATCCATTATTGTAAATACTGCTACCGTCTCACAGCCTACATCCGGATTCACCTGGTCGGTTACACGTACCGTATAGTTTCCTGCTGTAAGCCCGGTCACGATCTCTCCATTTACACCCCCTGCTGAGGCTGTAAGTACCGTGTTACCCAGCGGGATCCCTACTACATTACCCTCAAACCATTCGATCAGGTAATTGGCTGGTGATGTGCCACCATCTATATCTATTGTTATACTTCCATCCGGCAGCACTGCTCCTGTACATTGTGTGTTCGGTGTTATGGCTAGCTCTGCTACCAGTGGTGAAGTCGCTATATTATTAATTGTAAACTGAGCTAGACTCGTCGCACAATTTGATGTCGTATTCGTTGCCTGTACATAATAATCTATGCCTGAGCCTCCCTGTATTCCTCCATCAAGCGCGGTGCCTACTGTCGCTGCATTGCCTCCTCCGGCTACAAGTGTCACTCCGTCACTCTCAAACCACTCGAACGTATACCCTACTACTGATCCGGCTGGCGCACCATCCACTGTGATATCTGTTACCTGTGCCGATCCATTGAACGGACTACAATCATCCTGGTCGGTCAAGGCCAGATCTGCTGCTGATATCGATAAAACAGGCTGATCGTCTACTATCGTAAATACCGCTACCGTCTCACAGCCTACATCCGGATTCACCTGGTCGGTTACACGTACCGTATAGTTTCCTGCTGTAAGCCCGGTCACGATCTCTCCATTTACACCCCCTGCTGAGGCTGTAAGTACCGTGTTACCCAGCGGGATCCCTACTACATTACCCTCAAACCATTCGATCAGGTAATTGGCTGGTGATGTACCACCATCTATATCTATTGTTATACTTCCATCCGGCAGTACTGCTCCTGTACATTGTGTGTTCGGTGTTATGGCTAGCTCTGCTACCAGTGGTGAAGTCGCTATATTATTAATTGTAAACTGAGCTAGACTCGTCGCACAATTTGATGTCGTATTCGTTGCCTGTACATAATAATCTATGCCTGAGCCTCCCTGTATTCCTCCATCAAGCGCGGTGCCTACTGTCGCTGCATTGCCTCCTCCGGCTACAAGTGTCACTCCGTCACTCTCAAACCACTCGAACGTATACCCTACTACTGATCCGGCTGGCGCACCATCCACTGTGATATCTGTTACCTGTGCCGATCCATTGAACGGACTACAATCATCCTGGTCGGTCAAGGCCAGATCTGCTGCTGATATCGATAAAACAGGCTGATCGTCTACTATCGTAAATACCGCTACCGTCTCACAGCCTACATCCGGATTCACCTGGTCGGTTACACGTACCGTATAGTCGCCTGCTGTAAGCCCGGTCACGATCTCTCCATTTACACCCCCTGCTGAGGCTGTAAGTACCGTGTTACCCAGCGGGATCCCTACTACATTACCCTCAAACCATTCGATCAGGTAATTGGCTGGTGATGTGCCACCATCTATATCTATGGTTATACTTCCATCCGGCAGCACTGCTCCTGTACATTGTGTGTTCGGTGTTATGGCTAGCTCTGCTACCAGTGGTGAAGTCGCTATATTATTAATTGTAAACTGAGCTAGACTCGTCGCACAATTTGATGTCGTATTCGTTGCCTGTACATAATAATCTATGCCTGAGCCTCCCTGTATTCCTCCATCAAGCGCGGTGCCTACTGTCGCTGCATTGCCTCCTGCGGCTACAAGTGTCACTCCGTCACTCTCAAACCACTCGAACGTATACCCTACTACTGATCCGGCTGGCGCACCATCCACTGTGATATCTGTTACCTGTGCCGATCCATTGAACGGACTACAATCATCCTGGTCGGTCAAGGCCAGATCTGCTGCTGATATCGATAAAACAGGCTGATCGTCTACTATCGTAAATACCGCTACCGTCTCACAGCCTACATCCGGATTCACCTGGTCGGTTACACGTACCGTATAGTCGCCTGCTGTAAGCCCGGTCACGATCTCTCCATTTACACCCCCTGCTGAGGCTGTAAGTACCGTGTTACCCAGCGGGATCCCTACTACATTACCCTCAAACCATTCGATCAGGTAATTGGCTGGTGATGTGCCACCATCTATATCTATTGTTATACTTCCATCCGGCAGTACTGCTCCTGTACATTGTGTATTAGGTGTTATGGCTAGCTCTGCTACCAGTGGTGAAGTCGCTATATTATTAATTGTAAACTGAGCTAGACTCGTCGCACAATTTGATGTCGTATTGGTTGCCTGTACATAATAATCTATGCCTGAGCCTCCCTGTATTCCTCCATCAAGCGCGGTGCCTACTGTCGCTGCATTGCCTCCTCCGGCTACCAGCGTCACTCCGTCACTCTCAAACCACTCGAACGTATACCCTACTACTGATCCGGCTGGCGCACCATCCACTGTGATATCTGTTACCTGTGCCGATCCATTGAACGGACTACAATCATCCTGGTCGGTCAAGGCCAGATCTGCTGCTGATATCGATAAAACAGGCTGATCGTCTACTATCGTAAATACCGCTACCGTCTCACAGCCTACATCCGGATTCACCTGGTCGGTTACCCGTACCGTATAGTTTCCTGCTGTAAGCCCGGTCACGATCTCTCCATTTACACCCCCTGCTGAGGCTGTAAGTACCGTGTTACCCAGCGGGATCCCTACTACATTACCCTCAAACCATTCGATCAGGTAATTGGCTGGTGATGTGCCACCATCTATATCTATTGTTATACTTCCATCCGGCAGTACTGCTCCTGTACATTGTGTGTTCGGTGTTATGGCTAGCTCTGCTACCAGTGGTGAAGTCGCTATATTATTAATTGTAAACTGAGCTAGACTCGTCGCACAATTTGATGTCGTATTGGTTGCCTGTACATAATAATCTATGCCTGAGCCTCCCTGTATTCCTCCATCAAGCGCGGTGCCTACTGTCGCTGCATTGCCTCCTGCGGCTACCAGCGTCACTCCGTCACTCTCAAACCACTCGAACGTATACCCTACTACTGATCCGGCTGGCGCACCATCCACTGTGATATCTGTTACCTGTGCCGATCCATTGAACGGACTACAATCATCCTGGTCGGTCAAGGCCAGATCTGCTGCTGATATCGATAAAACAGGCTGATCGTCTACTATCGTAAATACCGCTACCGTCTCACAGCCTACATCCGGATTCACCTGGTCGGTTACCCGTACCGTATAGTTTCCTGCTGTAAGCCCGGTCACGATCTCTCCATTTACACCCCCTGCTGAGGCTGTAAGTACCGTGTTACCCAGCGGGATCCCTACTACATTACCCTCAAACCATTCGATCAGGTAATTGGCTGGTGATGTGCCACCATCTATATCTATTGTTATACTACCATCTGGCAGCGCTGCTCCTGTACATTGTGTGTTCGGTGTTATGGCTAGCTCTGCTACCAGTGGTGAAGTCGCTATATTATTAATTGTAAACTGAGCTAGACTCGTCGCACAATTTGATGTCGTATTGGTTGCCTGTACATAATAATCTATGCCTGAGCCTCCCTGTATTCCTCCATCAAGCGCGGTGCCTACTGTCGCTGCATTGCCTCCTGCCAGCTACAAGTGTCACTCCGTCACTCTCAAACCACTCGAACGTATACCCTACTACTGATCCGGCTGGCGCACCATCCACTGTGATATCTGTTACCTGTGCCGATCCATTGAACGGACTACAATCATCCTGGTCGGTCAAGGCCAGATCTGCTGCTGATATCGATAAAACAGGCTGATCGTCTACTATCGTAAATACCGCTACCGTCTCACAGCCTACATCCGGATTCACCTGGTCGGTTACACGTACCGTATAGTCGCCTGCTGTAAGCCCGGTCACGATCTCTCCATTTACACCCCCTGCTGAGGCTGTAAGTACCGTGTTACCCAGCGGGATCCCTACTACATTACCCTCAAACCATTCGATCAGGTAATTGGCTGGTGATGTACCACCATCTATATCTATTGTTATACTTCCATCCGGCAGTACTGCTCCTGTACATTGTGTATTAGGTGTTATGGCTAGCTCTGCTACCAGTGGTGAAGTCGCTATATTATTAATTGTAAACTGAGCTAGACTCGTCGCACAATTTGATGTCGTATTGGTTGCCTGTACATAATAATCTATGCCTGAGCCTCCCTGTATTCCTCCATCAAGCGCGGTGCCTACTGTCGCTGCATTGCCTCCTCCGGCTACCAGCGTCACTCCGTCACTCTCAAACCACTCGAACGTATACCCTACTACTGATCCGGCTGGTGCACCATCCACTGTGATATCTGTTACCTGTGCCGATCCATTGAACGGACTACAATCATCCTGGTCGGTCAAGGCCAGATCTGCTGCTGATATCGATAAAACAGGCTGATCGTCTACTATCGTAAATACCGCTACCGTCTCACAGCCTACATCCGGATTCACCTGGTCGGTTACACGTACCGTATAGTTTCCTGCCGTAAGCCCGGTCACGATCTCTCCATTTACACCCCCTGCTGAGGCTGTAAGTACCGTGTTACCCAGCGGGATCCCTACTACATTACCCTCAAACCATTCGATCAGGTAATTGGCTGGTGATGTACCACCATCTATATCTATTGTTATACTTCCATCCGGCAGTACTGCTCCTGTACATTGTGTGTTCGGTGTTATGGCTAGCTCTGCTACCAGTGGTGAAGTCGCTATATTATTAATTGTAAACTGAGCTAGACTCGTCGCACAATTTGATGTCGTATTGGTTGCCTGTACATAATAATCTATGCCTGAGCCTCCCTGTATTCCTCCATCAAGCGCGGTGCCTACTGTCGCTGCATTGCCTCCTCCGGCTACCAGCGTCACTCCGTCACTCTCAAACCACTCGAACGTATACCCTACTACTGATCCGGCTGGTGCACCATCCACTGTGATATCTGTTACCTGTGCCGATCCATTGAACGGACTACAATCATCCTGGTCGGTCAAGGCCAGATCTGCTGCTGATATCGATAAAACAGGAGGTGCATCCAGTACATTAAATGTACCGGTACCAACACAATTATTTGAAAGATCTGTAACTTCCACATGATAAAATCCTCCTCCAATATTTATAGCTGTATGACCTGGCGCTAGGATGTTCCCACCAGGCAATGCTGGATCTGTGTTATCCATACCATCATACCAGCTATAAGAATATCCTGCAGGCGGGGTGGCTAAACCATTGACTTCAAGAGCCACACTACCATTTTCACTGGCCGCACCTGTACAATTTGTATTGTCTATGATGGCATCCGCAAGAACAGTTGGATCAGTGGCTAACTGATTTACTGTAAAATTCAAAGGTTCAGAAGTGCATCCAAATGGGAAATAGACTGGATTATTCTCGATTACAATAACAGTGTAATCACCTGCTTCCAAATTTGGGATGTTAGTAGGATTTATAACATTGCCTGGTCCATCATCAATGAATAAAGCACCATCTTTGTATACATCAATTATATAGTCAGAAGGATTAACCAATGGAAAAGCTAAAATTGTATTAGGATGAATATTTATATCCACCGCTGCTGAGCCATTTGGCAATACACAATCTGATTGATGTGTTAAAGCAGCTAATCCGATCGAAGCTGAATGTTGATCAATAAATGGCAGACTTAGATCAAGAGTATCCAAACATCCATTGTCATTATCTTCAACAATCACAGTGTATGGGCCACTTACAAGATTATTTAACGAATTTCGAGTCACAGGTGGCCCATTTAGATCTGTTCCGTTGCTATTAAAAACCAATCCTGTAAACTGATTATCGTACCAACTGAATGTAAATCCAGCAATATTTCCAGGAGATGTTGCATCAACAACCAGTACCCCTGAATTAGCTGCACAATCTGCCGGAACCATTCTGGCGCCAACATCTTCTGTTATGGTAACTATTGAACTCGGATCCCGGTCTACTACTACAGTCATTGGATCAATTACGGTACATCCAAGTGTTGAATTGTAGGCTGTTACAGTATATGTGCCGGCATCCAAGCCAGTAAAGACATTTGTTCCCGGACCAATGTTGTCAATTGGAGCTCCAATGGCCGATGCCCCTACATATAAATCATATGTATAATCAACAGCAGCATCGGGCATGCTCATAGCTACGGTAATTGAACCATCAGCAATATTACAATTGAACTGATTCGTTGGTGTCAAACTGGTAATTACCGGTAAGAGAATGTTATCATTAATGGTTGTTTCTACCGTAGCGGCACAACCTGTTAAAAGATCAGTTGCCATGACAGTATAAATCCCTGCTGCTAAATCCGTAACAGTCGAGTTCGGACTACCTGGGACCTCATTGGCAGGATTCGTAGTTTGACCTAAATACATATTGAATGTATATCCAGCTGTTCCTCCTCCTACATCCGCTGATATCTGCCCATTTGCAAGCAATGGATCACAAGCTGTCTGGTCTGTTGAAACAGCTGTAACAACTGGTAAAACTGTATTGTCTATTATCGTTACTACTGCCGGGTTCGATGCACACGTCAAGGCATTATCTACTGCCACTACCGTGTAATCCCCTGCGGATAGACCTGTATAAATATCTCCCGTGAAATCCGGATTGTTGATGTCTGGCACAGCTATGTTGCCATCAAACCAGTAGAAGGTATATCCTGCTGTTACTCCGCCTACATTAGCACTTGCCTGTCCGTCATAGGATGCCGGCGTACAGATCGTCTGATTGAAATCTACTGCCGCTGCTACTACCGGATCTACTATATTATCTACTATCGTTACCTCTGTGGTTCCTGTACATCCTGTGGCTGTATTCGTTGCCAATATCGTATAAATGCCGGCTGAAAGTCCTGTTACTACTGCATTCGGACTGCCTGCTACTTCATTCGCCGGATTCGTGTTCTGGCCCGCATATACATTAAATGTAAAACCTGCTGTCACACCGCCTACATCTGAGGATATCCCACCATTTGGATTCGCTGGATCACAAGACGTCTGGTCTGTTAATGCTGCTGTTATTACCGGTGCTACGGTATTGTCTATTATCGTGACTACTGCCGGGTTCGAGGCACAGGTCAAGGCATTGTCTACTGCCACTACCGTGTAATCCCCTGCGGATAGACCTGTATAAATATCTCCCGTGAAATCCGGATTGTTGATGTCTGGTACAGCTATGTTGCCATCAAACCAGTAGAAGGTATATCCTGCTGTTACTCCGCCTACATTAGCACTTACCTGTCCGTCATAGGATGCCGGTGTACAGATCGTCTGATTGAAATCTACTGCCGCAGTTACTACCGGATCTACTATATTATCTACTATCGTTACCTCCGTCGTGCCTGTACATCCTGTGGCTGTATTCGTTGCCAATATCGTATAAATGCCGGCTGAAAGTCCTGTTACTACTGCATTCGGACTGCCTGCTACTTCATTGGCCGGATTCGTGTTCTGGCCCGCATATACATTAAATGTAAAACCTGCTGTCACACCGCCTACATCTGAGGATATCCCACCATTTGGATTCGCTGGATCGCAAGACGTCTGGTCTGTTAATGCTGCTGTTATTACCGGTGCTACGGTATTGTCTATTATCGTGACTACTGCCGGGTTCGATGCACACGTCAAGGCATTATCTACTGCCACTACCGTGTAATCCCCTGCGGATAGACCTGTATAAATATCTCCCGTGAAATCCGGATTGTTGATGTCTGGTACAGCTATGTTGCCATCAAACCAGTAGAAGGTATATCCTGCTGTTACTCCGCCTACATTAGCACTTACCTGTCCGTCATAGGATGCCGGCGTACAGATCGTCTGATTGAAATCTACTGCCGCTGCTACTACCGGATCTACTATATTATCTACTATCGTTACCTCTGTGGTTCCTGTACATCCTGTGGCTGTATTCGTTGCCAATATCGTATAAATGCCGGCTGAAAGTCCTGTTACTACTGCATTCGGACTGCCTGCTACTTCATTCGCCGGATTCGTGTTCTGGCCCGCATATACATTAAATGTAAAACCTGCTGTCACACCGCCTACATCTGAGGATATCCCACCATTTGGATTCGCTGGATCGCAAGACGTCTGGTCTGTTAATGCTGCTGTTATTACCGGTGCTACGGTATTGTCTATTATCGTAACTACTGCCGGGTTCGATGCACACGTCAAGGCATTGTCTACTGCCACTACCGTGTAATCCCCTGCGGATAGACCTGTATAAATATCTCCCGTGAAATCCGGATTGTTGATGTCTGGTACAGCTATGTTGCCATCAAACCAGTAGAAGGTATATCCTGCTGTTACTCCGCCTACATTAGCACTTACCTGTCCGTCATAGGATGCCGGCGTACAGATCGTCTGATTGAAATCTACTGCCGCTGCTACTACCGGATCTACTATATTATCTACTATCGTTACCTCCGTCGTGCCTGTACATCCTGTGGCT
The DNA here is from genome assembly GCA_963820995.1 of uncultured Cytophagales bacterium. Lineage (GTDB taxonomy): Bacteria > Bacteroidota > Bacteroidia > Cytophagales > Cyclobacteriaceae > JAGTVG01. The sequence goes on from CAWGCL010000006.1 coordinate 529,971, forward strand.
GTATTCGTTGCCAATATCGTATAAATGCCGGCTGAAAGTCCTGTTACTACTGCATTCGGACTGCCTGCTACTTCATTGGCCGGATTCGTGTTCTGGCCCGCATATACATTAAATGTAAAACCTGCTGTCACACCGCCTACATCTGAGGATATCCCACCATTTGGATTCGCTGGATCGCAAGACGTCTGGTCTGTTAATGCTGCTGTTATTACCGGTGCTACGGTATTGTCTATTATCGTAACTACTGCCGGGTTCGATGCACAGGTCAAGGCATTGTCTACTGCCACTACCGTGTAATCCCCTGCGGATAGACCTGTATAAATATCTCCCGTGAAATCCGGATTGTTGATGTCTGGCACAGCTATGTTGCCATCAAACCAGTAGAAGGTATATCCTGCTGTTACTCCGCCTACATTAGCACTTGCCTGTCCGTCATAGGATGCCGGCGTACAGATCGTCTGATTGAAATCTACTGCCGCAGTTACTACCGGATCTACTATATTATCTACTATCGTTACCTCCGTCGTGCCTGTACATCCTGTGGCTGTATTCGTTGCCAATATCGTATAAATGCCGGCTGAAAGTCCTGTTACTACTGCATTCGGACTGCCTGCTACTTCATTCGCCGGATTCGTGTTCTGGCCCGCATATACATTAAATGTAAAACCTGCTGTCACACCCCCTACATCTGAGGATATCCCACCATTTGGATTCGCTGGATCGCAAGACGTCTGGTCTGTTAATGCTGCTGTTATTACCGGTGCTACGGTATTGTCTATTATCGTGACTACTGCCGGGTTCGATGCACAGGTCAAGGCATTGTCTACTGCCACTACCGTGTAATCCCCTGCGGATAGACCTGTATAAATATCTCCTGTGAAATCCGGATTGTTGATGTCTGGCACAGCTATGTTGCCATCAAACCAGTAGAAGGTATATCCTGCTGTTACTCCGCCTACATTAGCACTTACCTGTCCGTCATAGGATGCCGGCGTACAGATCGTCTGATTGAAATCTACTGCCGCTGCTACTACCGGATCTACTATATTATCTACTATCGTTACCTCTGTGGTTCCTGTACATCCTGTGGCTGTATTCGTTGCCAATATCGTATAAATGCCGGCTGAAAGTCCTGTTACTACTGCATTCGGACTGCCTGCTACTTCATTCGCCGGATTGGTGTTCTGTCCCGTATATATGTTGAAAGTATACCCAGTGGTTGTTCCATCTGCCAGAGCTGATATTCCCCCATTGGGATTCGCTGGATCGCAAGACGTCTGGTCTGTTAATGCTGCTGTTACAACTGGAGTAATAGTATTATCATTTATTGTAACAACAACTGGAATACTTGGACAAAATGTTGCATCGTCAACAGCTACTACTGTATAGTCCCCGGCCTGAAGTCCAACATAGGTTATTCCTGTAAAATCAGGATTGTTAATATCCGGTACAGCTATGTTGCCATCAAACCAGTAGAAGGTATACCCTCCTGTTACGCCTCCTACATTAGCCCGGACCTGACCATCGACTGACACTGGTGTACAAATTGTTTGATGCACATCTACAATAGCCGTAACAACCGGGTTTGTAATATTGTCAACAATAGTTACTTCTCTTGTCGCAAAGCAACCGCTTGCATCGTTGGTTGCAAGTACTGTATAAATTCCTGAAGATAGACCTGAAACAATTGGATTTGGGCTGCCAGGAACCTCGTTTGCAGGAAGGGTATTTTGCCCAGAATATATATTAAAAGTATATCCAACAGTTGTTCCATCAGCTAAAACTGATATCATACCATTTGGATTTACCAGATCGCATGAAGTCTGGTCTGTAAGAGTTTCTGAAATCACTGGAAGAGCAGTATTATCATTAACGGTTACAACAACCGGAATGGAGGCGCAACTTAAGGCATCATCAACCGCCACAACTGTATAATCTCCGGCTGTTAAGCCTGCATAAGTATCTCCGGTGAAATCCGGATTGTTGATGTCTGGTACAGCTATGCTACCGTTAAACCAGTAAAAGGTATACCCTGCTGTAACTCCAGCAATACTTGCACTAACCTGTCCCTCCTGAGCACCTGGTGTGCATATAGATTGGTCAGCATCCACAACTGCAGTTACAACAGGATTCACTATATTGTCCACTATGGTAATTTCTGCAGTTGTAAAACATGAAGTGCTGTCAACTGTAGCCAATACAGTATATATGCCGGCTGCTAATCCTGCTACGGAAGGTCCCGGAGAACCAGGAAGTTCATTGGCTGGATCTGTATTCTGTCCGGCAAACCACTGGAATGTATGTCCTGCTATGATTCCACCTACATTTGCTGATGCCGATCCATTTGGATTCGTTGGATCGCAAGATGTCTGCTGAGTGATAATATTGGTCGCTATAACCGGATTGGTTGTCTGATCTCCAATGGTCACTGTCACAGGACTAGATGTACACCCGGTAGAAGCTGAACTAGCCGTTACTGTATAATTCCCTGCTGGCAGGCCAGTTACTGATTCTCCTGTATAGTCCGGTGATGGTTTCACATTATCTCCCTCGTACCAGTCAAATACGTAATCAGAGGAAAAAGTCCCTATACCGGAAACAGTTATGTTGTCTATTCTATATCTTTCATCATTGTTGTCATTAAACATTCTGGCAACGATTTGCAGTGAGGAACCATTCAATCCCTGGGCTATTGCCTGGATACTTCCAAAACTACCTGCCTGCAATCCACTGTCAAGAGCTACTTCAGGGCCACCATCCAATCTGTAATAAACTCTCAGGTAATCTTCCCATACTTCCATTCTGGAGGATGCTGAAAGATTTATGGATATATCCACATTTGATAAGCCCGCTATATCTATTACTTCCGTGGAAAATACCACTTCATTATCTACATCTCTTCCCTCAAAAACCTGGGTTCCATTTACATTCCGAACCTCTGCCCAATCACTACCACCTATATCGGGTGTTCTGCTCCAGGCTGTTGATCCATTATCTACATCTGTCCCACTGGCAAGATCTTCAAAATCTTCAAGCCAGCGTATACCGAAACCCGAAACTGTAGCGCTTACTGCCCCATCAACACTTGCACAATTAGTAATTTCTGCATCCACAACAGGATCCACTACGGGAAAAGAAGCTGAGGCCGGTACAGTTCCTGAGCGTATGGTTTGACAGGTTGATGAAATCTCTGTAACCAGAACGGTATAGGTTGTAGGATTTAAATTTGTAGCCAGGGCATTTATTCCGATTACTGGAGAGGTAAATACGTCCAATCCTTCATACCATTCAAAGTTGAATTCAGTCTCAGGAGCCCCTCCATTAACTACAGCCAGTAACTGACCATCAGGATTCTGGCAATTGCTGAATTCATTTATCACCGAAATGTCAACAGTAGGATTCAGACTGGTTCTATCAATTGTTATCTGTACAGTATCAGATGCACAACCGGTTGCCGTATGTTGGCTGTATACTGTCCATAATCCCTCAGCCATTCCTGTATGGGTAGGTCCCACGAAATCAGGTGGCTCTGATATACTGCCTCCAAAATACCAGTTAAATGTATAACCAGCTGTAACCATTCCAAATCCCTGTATATCTACATTGTCAATAAAATAAAATTCACTATTTACAGAATTTGCCATTCGTACAATGATTTCCAATGTACCTCCCACAAGACCAAGAACAGATGCTACTTCTGAATCGGATCCGCTACCTGCTATTGTTGCGCCTACGGCTCCGGTAAAATCACCATTATCAAGCGCTACTTCGGCACCCCCATCAATGGAATAATAGGCCCTGATATAATCAGATCCTTCAAATACATCACCTCCTGTACTTACACTTCTTAAGAGCACTGATGCATCCACAGTTGTATAGTTGGATATATCTATGGAAGCCGACCGCCAGACTACTTCACCATTAGTATCCCTGGTCTCAAATTCCTTATTCCCGGAATTCGTTTGGACTTCCGCATAATCTGAACTGGGATCCGGCGTACTAGTCCATGCCGTTGAACCCACATCATTGGTAGTTCCATCAGGCAGATCCTCAAAATCTTCATAATATATTGTGGCGTATCCACTCGTACTTACACTGGCTGATCCATTATTTGGAACTGAAGGATCACATTTATTATTATCAGTTAGTTTTTGTATCTGTATTGAAAATGGGATAGAGAATGCTGGAGTAGAGCCAATATTATTATTGAATTCACATTCCAGGATTCCTCCAGCAGGGAAATTTATAGGCGGAATTTGTGTGCCCTCATCATTTATACTTATGAATAGATCAAAATCACCCCCCGGGCCAATTACTGTAAGGTTATTCAAAGTAATCGTTTCACCTATCCCGATTGTTATTACTTGAGAAATTGTATTAAGTTTTGTTGACGTTATTAACCTTGGATCACCATCATAAAAAGTAATGGGCAAGGAGGCTGTAACCTCACGATCACCGTCGTTGGATATATCAAATGAAATCGTAAAATTGGTTTGGGGACATTGAGGAGGCACAATAGAAACATTACCTGCAAAATTTAGATCAGGTGCTGAATAATTGGCACATCCATTACTGGTTATATAGGGTGCCTGATTCAAAAAAGTATTTAAAGGACGAATATCCCCTCCTGTATCACAGACGCCACTTGAAAATATAAGGTGGTGCTTCTGCATTTCGATTGGAATGGTTCCATCATCATTAACATTTACATTGAAATAACCATGCTGGTTCCATATCTTCCGGGCGGTAACCCATTGCTCACCATTTGATTCGTAAACCCGTACCTGCCCAAGTTCGTTATCCCAGATGCTGGCTGCATCATTTGTTGAACATGTTACACATATCTCTGTTGATCCATCTCCATCAAGGTCGGCCACAATTGGATATTCCGTATAGGTTAGTGATTTACATGGAATTGCCTGAAAGAATGTACCATTTACCCCATTTACAATATAGATAAAGGCTTCATCTCTATAAACGGTTTCAAAAGTTCCATCTCCATTGAAATCAAATACTGAGGTACCTGTCGTTCCGGAGGAGTTTTCCGTTATTCCCGATCTCCAAAGTAATTGCCAGTTCTCATCTAATGCATATAGATACTGACCAGTTACGTAGGTAACGTTCAATTGCCCATCCCCATCTAAATCGGCCACATTCAATCTTCCCGTTCCACGACTCCAATTATAGCCAGGATCCGCATAGGATAGGACTACATCATTGAATACATCCCAGAAAAAAACCTGAGTTGCTGTATTAGTAGATGTTATTCCTGTAACTAATACATCAAGATATCCGTCGAGATTATAATCAGCTACACTGGTACCACTTCTGTTCTGTTGCCAGGGTGCATAATATACCGGAAAATGATCGAAAGATCTTTCCAGAGTCATTGTAGCTGTCAGTGTACCTCTGTTAATGGAAACTGAATAAATTCTCCCTCCAACCACATATTCCAATCCGGCACAATTTGCACATTCAGAATCGTCCAGGATATCAACCGCTGTCCCGTTATTACTAATGTTTTTCTCAATATAATTTGGACTGGTTACAGTATTGTTGAAATCACTTGCACGCATCTTTGTGCCAGTGAGGGCGTCAAAAATTTCATCCTTTGCATATATCTCAGCAAATCCATCTTCATCAAAGTCAGCAATACCGATATTCCCAGGCCGTCCGACGGTTGCAGTTGTCCATAAAACATTCAAATTACAATCCAAGGCTGTAATACCATAGTTATTTCTTGTGGGGACAAATATTTCGGCACAACCATCGCGGTCTATATCGGCATGCATCACCTCATAATAAGGCTCATCAGGAAGGTTTATTTGATTCAATATGGATCCATCAAGACTACTTAAAATGAATAAATTGTTGTCATTTCCATTGGTAGTAATGATTTCAGGAATACCGTCACTGTCGATATCTCCGATGGATGAAAGACTGTTATTTGTAGCTGTTCGATTCGCTGATCGCCATGTATTCCTTATAGAAAAAGTAGGAAAGGCTGTGGGTGTTGCCTCACATGCAGGATCTTCACTCACGAAAAAACCTTCACATTCAGGAGTATCAGGACAATCCCTATCGTAGCAGTCTACAAATCCATCGAGATCATCATCAATACCATTATTACAAATCTCTTGTGCTGATGTTAGCGAAAGTGAACAAAAATATAAAAAACATAGTGCTATTAACCTTCCTCCATACATAGCTTGAACAATCAATCTTACTCTTTGGTTTTACCTTCATTCATATATACCTAAAGCCTTTCAAGGGTAACTGCTAGGAACGGAAATACCTAAAGATTTCCATATACCAAATAATCATTCAAAAAAAGACTTAAAACCCTGATTTTAAAGGTTTAACAGTATTAGAATGAAACTTATACTAGAAGAACGTTGATAGAATGGGAATATTGGAATTTTGCTATTAATTCTATGAAATATTTAAAAATAAGCAGGGCAAAGCAATCCTTTGTGGACACCTGGTATCCTGAACCTGTAGTTTAACAAAATTTCATGAGAACCATTTGAAAATTGATTTAGATCTGAAGTTGTATAATCATATGCATAACCTAAATACATGTTATTAAACAACTTTAATTGGAAGAGAAAAATAAATGCATCATTACTACGGTACGAAACGCCTAATCCTACAATTTCCTTATAGGATGCAGTTGCATTAATATCAAATCCGAGAGGAGCACCTTCCTGCATTCGCACCAGAATTGAAGGAGTAATTTTAAAATTCTGATTAGGTATAAACGTGTAACCCCCATTAAAGTAATAGTTTCTCGATTGTTTTGCCTCGCTTAGTACCCCTTCAACATCAACTATGCTATTCTCAAGTAAAAAAGGTACAGAGAATCCAAGAAATAGCTGCTCACCATAATAGTATAGCCCCGCTCCGAAATTTGGATTCATTTTAGTAATTCGCGATTGCAAATTTGGATCGCTAAGGTCTCTTATATGCAGCAAGGTGAAATCACTTGACAGGTGATTAAAACCTGCCTGAAGCCCCATAGAGAGTTTGGATTTCTTATTGATCGGTAAATGATATGCATAAGTGGCATATAATCCGAAATCTTCATGAATGCCTATTTTATCATTTGTCAAAGCAAGACCTATACCAACCCTTGATTTAAAGAATGATGATTGCATGCTTAAAGAACTAGTTTTAGGTGCACCCGGCAGGTTTACCCATTGATCCCGATGAATGAAAGTTGCACTGAATTGAACGGGAACTCCTGCGTATGCTGGATTAATCAGCATTGGATCAAACATATAGAGGGAAGATACTGGATGCGGTTGAGCATTCAATTTACTTGTTAATATGATCAAAAAGGATATAATATATAGTGCTTTTCTTTTCATTTCTTATCTGATTAATTCTAGATATCCAGCAATCGCTTCCGAACCATCTCCTTTATCAATGATGTAAAAATAAGTTCCATCCGGAAGTTCTCTTCCAGTTAAATAAACACCGTTTTCACCAATTCCGGTAAATACTTTATCATTGTTATTATAGCCGAATTCCTCATAGACCAATTGTCCGGCCCTGTTATATATTCTCACATGGTTATTTGGGAACATACTGATACAAGCTATGTCGAAGAAGTCATTTCTTCCATCCCCATTTGCAGATATACCATTGAATTCAAATATTTCAGTGGTTATTTCTACATCTTGTATTTCTTCACAACCATATGCTGAGGTTACAACAACTTCGTACCATCCCGGAGGATAATCATAAATAGCACTTCCTGTCTCTACATGCTGCCCGGTTTCTGAATCATACCATGTAGTATTTCCTATAGGCACATCATTTTCCCATACAATTTGTACACTGCCATCAGAATTCTCACAATGCGCTGGAACTACATCAAAGGTGAACATAGGCATTTCCCGCTGATCCAATACTTCTACCTGACGGCCATCCGAGATACAACCGGTGATTATATCCTGTGCAGTAACTGTATAAAATCCTGCATCAAGGTTTCTGTAATTGATACCCATCCAATCAGCTGGATCATTTACTGTTGATCCATCAGACCAGGCAAAATTATAATCGATGGTGTTTCCTCCCACAGATGCACGAACCCAACCATCAAGTTCAATACAGCTTAATAGGTGTTGAACTACCTCAGGATCTGCAACAGGTGGAGTAACCGTATTATTTGTCAGATCAACGGTTTGTGTCACACTGCAATTTGTAATGTTATCTGTTACCACCAGGGTGTATGATTGTGGTGAAAGTCCTGAATAGGTCGCTTCCATATGATCAGGTATACCTGTGGTATCTGTACCAACATACCATTCAAAAGTATAACCACCAACCATTCCGTCAACTGTGGCACTGAACTGACCATTTGGATCAGTTACCCAGCAATTGGTTAATGGATTATCCTCTTCAATCATTACATTTGGTGTCATCCTTTCATCTCTTACCTCAACAACTACTGGCTGAGAAGTACAGAATGTTGTATCAATTTCTGTGGCAGTAACCGTATATAAACCAGGTGCTAAACCAGATATGAATTGGCCAGTGAAATCAGATGTTGTTCCAACAGCATCACCAATAAACCAGTCAAACTGGAAATTACCTGAATAATTAATCACTTCTGCAGAAACTAATCCGTCATCAATAATACAATTTGTTTTGGGAGAAGCTGCCACGGAAACAATAGGCATACTATTTAGGATATCATCTTCGGTTATATAGTAGTCCAAGGAACTACATCCGGTGACAACATTAAATACATTCACGGAAAAATCATCCGCACCTAATCCATAAATTGTACTGGTTGTACCAATCGAGGATCCTGAACCATCCAGGCTGTTGAACCATGTAAACTGATAATCAGCATTTGTATCGTCGTTTCCTCCGTCAGCTGTTGCCATCAGTGATGCATTAGGTTGCATTGGGTCGCAACTCGTTTGAGGAGCTGATTGTGTAATATGTATAACAGGATAAACGATACTTGCATCAGATACAGTTGCTTCTTTAGGTATAGATTCACATCTTGTTGCTGTATCTCTTGCAATCACATAATAGAGATCTGGATATATATCTGATAATAGAGGATCAATTACAGGATTCCCCAAACTATCAAGGATTAAATCTCCAGGAGTGAAATTGCTCTGGTACCATTCATATTCAAAATCAGATACATTGGCTGGTTGTCCACCAACTGTAATTTGAGTTACCTCAAGAGCACCAGTTGGATAACAGAATAGTGGATCTGTCACATCGACAACAATTATATTGGGAACTTCCGCATATTGATCAATATCCAGTGTAGTTCCACCATTGACAAAACATTGTGTCCTGGATGAATTCGTTACCATTAATTGATATTGCCCTTCAGGTGCCATAGACAATTGACTGGTATTCAAGCTGTCATTTTGAACAACAGCTGCTGGAAGACCACCTCCATTATAAGTCCAGACAAAGGAATAAACATCTGTGTCGGTTCCATCATTTTCAAATGAGGTTGCTATTACAACTCCATTAGGATTGGTAGGATCGCAGCTTGTATTGGTAATTAAATTAAATATTACATTAGGATCTGTATGAATATCATGAATATCAGCTCTCAATGGTGCGCTTTCACAACCTATGCCTGGTCTGGCTGCAGATGCCTGTTTTGTCACTGTAAAATAGTAATCTCCAGCCCCAATGGTAGCAAAATTGGTCGTATCAATGAAGCTGTCAGAAACTCCGGCAATAGGGCTACTCCCATTCAAGTTAGATTCACCCTGATACCACACATAAGTATAGTCAGTCAGGTTCTGCAAGCTTCCATTTTCAGTAATATTGTCTATAATAATACTTCCATCCGGTGCACATAATATCTGGTCAGTAACAGTATAATCTATATCTGTAACTTCTATGAATACAGGGCTATCATCTACTGTAATGCTTCTGTTAGATACACATTGGGTAATATCGTCAATGACAAATACATTATAGTTACCAGGTCTCAGGCTATCGTATAATACCTGTGCATCATTCAGTAGTGAATCTATGGGTGATCCTAGAACAGCCGAGCTTAATGTATAGCTGTAAGAAGGTCCTGGTACGCCGTTAGTGGTTACATCAGCCAGCAAAGTACCATTTGCAAAACTCAAATCACAATTCTGGTTTGCGGTTGAAGCCAGGACGATCACCGGATCAACACTTACATCATTGATCGTTGCTAAAACAGGTGTAGTCTCACACCCATATCCTATCGGCAATGTAGGATCTACATTTGTAGCCATGAAGTAATAATCTCCAGCCTGAACAGATGCATAAGATGTGGTATCAAGAATACCATCAGTTACTCCCGCAATAGGGATATTGTTATTTAAATTTGTCGCACCTTCATACCATGCAAAATCATACTGGGATGTATCACCTGGAAATATACCAAATACGATCACACTTCCATCATTAAAACATACTGATTGATCATTGACCAGATAATCTGAATTATCAATGATAGGCGTAAATGGATTATTTGTAACAGTTATTGAACTTGTTGCTACGCATCGTGTAAAGACATCTTCAACTTGTAGTGTGTATTGCCCAAAGCTACGGTTTACAAAAGTCACATCAAGACTATCTGTATCGACGTATTGGTCAGGTCGATCGGTTGGGAAAGCCGTCCAGGTATAATTGAATCTGTCTATGCTATTCAGTGCCGGTGTTACAATTGCCCTGATTTCGCCACTTGCCACTACAGATGTATCACAAGATTGGTTGGCCATCATACTTAAGGCAAGTAGTGGATCTTCACTAAGGTCATTAACCATTACTTCAAATGGAGCTGATTCACAACCTTCGCCAGGCTCATTGGCATTATTATCCCGTATTGCCGTGAAATAATATGTCCCTGCCTGCATGGAAGCATAATTAGTTGTATCCAATACATTTCCTGTTACTCCCAACCCTGGTCCTGATACCTGTCCCTCATACCAGGTAAATGCATAGTTGACCTCTCCTGGGTTCGTTCCTGGAATCTCTGCAATTCCATTTACTCTAATAGAGTCTACTGATATACTTCCATCGTTAGCACAGATTAGTTGATCAAGTATCGTCAAATCCGGAGATTCTGAATAAGGAACGGCTGGATTATCATTAATCGTTATTACGCTATTATTGATACAGAAATTGTCTATATCTTGTACGGATACATTATACTGCCCCGGTCCAAGATTTATCTCCGTCCACGCTTCAGGTGTGCCATCATCATTTGTAAATCCATTTAGAGGTCCACCCAGTGCTGAGCTGGTTATTGTATATTCATAATCACTAGCCGTTGCCCCTCCTGTGTTAACATTCAGCATCAAGGATCCTGTGGCAAATAGCAGGTCACAAGCCTGGTTGGCTGTTTGCGCCAACATTAGGGTCGGATCAACACTTACATCATTAACTACTACTTCAAAAGGAGCTGATTCACAACCTTCGCCAGGCTCATTGGCATTATTATCCCGTATTGCCGTGAAATAATATGTCCCTGCCTGTATGGATGCATAATTAGTCGTATCCAATACATTTCCTGTTACTCCCAATCCTGGTCCTGATACCTGTCCCTCATACCAGGTAAATGCATAGTTGACCTCTCCTGGGTTCGTTCCTGGAATCTCAGCAAGGCCATTTACTCTAATAGAGTCTACTGATATACTTCCATCATTTGCACAGATCAGTTGATCAAGTATCGTCAAATCCGGAGATTCTGAATAAGGAACGGCTGGATTATCATTAATCGTTATTACGCTATTATTGATACAGAAATTGTCTACATCTTGTACGGATACATTATACTGTCCCGGTCCAAGATTTATCTCCGTCCATGCTTCAGGTGTGCCATCATCATTTGTAAATCCATTTAGAGGTCCACCTAGTGCTGAACTGGTTATTGTATATTCATAATCACTAGCCGTTGCCCCTCCTGTGTTAACATTCAGCATCAAGGATCCTGTGGCAAATAGCAGGTCACAAGCCTGGTTGGCTGTTTGCGCCAACATTAGGGTCGGATCAACACTTACATCATTAACTACTACTTCAAAAGGAGCTGATTCACAACCTTCGCCAGGCTCATTGGCATTATTATCCCGTATTGCCGTGAAATAATATGTCCCTGCCTGTATGGATGCATAATTAGTCGTATCCAATACATTTCCTGTTACTCCCAATCCTGGTCCTGATACCTGTCCCTCATACCAGGTAAATGCATAGTTGACCTCTCCTGGGTTCGTTCCTGGAATCTCAGCAAGGCCATTTACTCTAATAGAGTCTACTGATACACTTCCATCATTTGCGCAAATCAGTTGATCAAGTATCGTTAAATCCGGAGATTCTGAATAAGGAACGGCTGGATTATCATTGATCGTTATTACGCTATTATTGATACAGAAATTATCAACATCTCTTACTTCATACAGCATATTGTCCGGGACCCAGATTTATCTCTGTCCATGCTTCAGGAGTGCCATCATCATTTGTAAATCCATTTAGAGGTCCACCCAGTTCTGAACTGGTTATTGTATATTCATAATCACTAGCCGTTGCCCCTCCTGTGTTAACATTCAGCATCAAGGATCCTGTGGCAAATAGTAGGTCACAAGCCTGGTTAGCTGTTTGTGCCAGCATTATAGTCGGATCAACAGTCAGGTCTTCTACTTGTACAAGATAGGGTGCTGATTCACACCCTTCGCCTGGTTCATGCGCATCATTATTTCTTAAAGCAGTAAAGTAGTAGCCCCCCGCTTCCATCAGAGAATAATTACTCGTATCCAATACATTTCCTGTTACTCCTAAACCTGGTCCTATTGCCTGACCGTCATACCATGTAAATTCGTAATTTACTTGCCCTGGATTAGTCCCTGGGATCTCTGCAATTCCATTTACTCTCACGGAATCTACTGAAATACTTCCATCATTTGCACAGATCAGTTGATCAAGGATCGTCAAATCTGGTGCTTCTATATATGGAATAGAAGGATGGTCTTCAATTGTCCGATTATTTATGGATACACATTCATTATCAACATCCCGAACTGTCACTTCATACACACCAGGCCCAAGGTGAATTTCTGAATATGTGCCCGTGGGGCCTGTATAACCGCTGATTGAATCCACGGCCAATGCAGGACTTTTAATGCTAAATTCATAATCACTGGCTATTGAACCTCCGGTGTTTATTTCTATTGCAAGGGTACCTGTTGAAAAACTTGAATCACAAGCTAAGTTTTCGCCGGGAGTCATCAATATCATTGGATCAACTGTACGATCCAGGATCACCTGGCTAAAAGGTGCACTTTCGCAACCAAGTCCTATTCCTCCTGATGCAGTATCTTTTGTAACGATTACATAATATGTTCCTTCATGTATTGTAGCATAATTCGTTGAATCAATTCTCTCTGTATCAGCTGGAGGGCCAATTGGTGTATTTAAAGATAAATTGGCAGCACCATCAAACCACTCATAGCTGAAATCAGTTAAGGGTTCAGAAATACCTCCAACATTAATGTCTACAATCTCAATATGTCCACTGGGTATGCAGAAATATTTATCCGTAACAACCAAAGTGGTCTCATCAACCAATATCGGAGGAGGAGTGTTGAAAAGTTCGTATGATTCCGTAGTTTCACAATCTGTAATTTCATCTCTTACAGTTACCTCATAGGTGCCAAAATTCAATCCTGCATAGGGTCCTAAAACACCCGCCGCAACTCCATTTACATCGGGTGGTGATGTTGACGCTGTTGATGCCCAAATCAATTCATAGGTTGATACCCCTGTGGAATCTGAAGGATCTTTTGATACATCTAATTCGATCTGTCCGTTTACAACCGTTGAATCACAGGAAGTGTTATGAACAAGATCAGAAGCCAGATCCACAACTGGTGGCAAAGCCAGGGCCCTGATCTCGAGTGTAAGAGGAATTGAAGGGCAATTGGCACCAGAAATATGCTCTATTGCTTCTACAGTATAATAACCCGGAGCAAGGGTGTTTGATAATTCAGTAAACAGAAATCTATCCGGAACTCCAAATTGTGGTGCACCTAATTGATTTGCAGGATCGGTACTGACTCCCTGATATAAGAAGAATTCATAATCACTATTATCAAATCCAACTGGAATTGAATCTTCCTGAACTGCAATTGTAACAATTCCATCCCCAATTGTATACGGACATATTTCAGATCCTTTAACAGTACCTAGTAATGTTGGAGGTGTTATTATAGAAGGAAGATTAATTTCTACATATTCCATACATCCTGTCGTGGGATCTTCAACTACTACTGAAAAAGCTCCGGATTCAAGGTTATAAATTGTAGGTCCTTCATTTGGATTTCTGTTTGCTTGAGGGCTACCTACATATGTGAGCGCTGGATCTGGAATATCATTGCTTAAAATTGGTCCTGAAAAACCAACCGGCGGATCGGTATAGAAGTTTGATCCTGGGTTAATATTCAGACCGTCATACCAGTAAAAATTGTAACTATAATCCCTTGCACCACCATTATCTACCCAGGCTGTAAGTGCACCTTCTGACACCCTGCATTGTGCAGGGTAGAAATTGATCTCACTTCGAATATCGAATAACGGTGCAGGGGCGGCGATATAACCAGTGATATCATTAGTCACACAATGTGTATAGGTATTCAATGCGTATACTGTATAGTCTTCTGAATATAATTCTTGGCCCGGTGATACTTCGGTTAGAGTTCTAGTTAAAGTTGGTAATTCGTTCCCAGGATTTATAACATCTCCTCGATACCAATAGAATTCATAATTAGCATAATCAGCTACTGGTCCTGTCCCTGAAGAATCAACAGTCGCTTCAATTTGACCTGGTGTATTACAATCTACAATGTCTGTCACATTGATAGTAAGGTCATAAGTAGGTATAATCCTGTTTAAGAAAGTAGATAATGAACTTTGGCAACCAGTGATTTGACTTATCACTTCAACAGTATAATTTTGATTGCCCATGAGTGTAATGATCTCACCTGCACCACCAACAGTTGCAGTTTCATTACCAGGTGTTACCGTGGGACCATCATACCATATGAAGTTATGATCTGCTGTATTTCCAATTGCATCTACATAAGCCTTTATATTTCCATTAGGCTGAGCATTGTCACAAGAAGAATTCGGTTCCTGTGTTATGAGTGTGTTAGGTAAAACAGTATTATCCTGCACTGCTATTGATACAGGATCCGAAAAACAACCTGAAGAAAATTCATAGGCTCTGACAGTATAATCACCATCCTCCAGCTCAATATAGTTTGGATCCAATCCACTGATTAATTGTAATAAGACACCGGTTGTATCACTTCCTTCAAATAAATTGAAATCAAATGTAGTAAAGTCAACTACTGGACCTCCTTGATAATCTAAGGAACCAGTAATTGTACCGTTAAACGCAATACCTGCTACAACTGGATCACAGATGTTATTTGGTGTCTGAATCAAGGATAGAACTGGCAATTCACTGCTGTCATTCATTATCCTGGACTGGGTATTGAAACAGCCTGTCGCATCGATCGTCACTTTCACAGTATATGTATCACCAGCAAGCAAGGACTCTGCCGTCTCTCTGGCTGTGCCACTTACTGTGCCCCACTCCGGATCATCTACATTGAGTCCGTCTACCCACTTGAACGTATGGCCGGCTATTACTCCGCCTGCATCCGCTGTTAGTATCCCGTTAGGTAAATTTGGATCACAATTCGTCGCTCCCTGCTCTGTCAATCCTATCAATGGGAGTATAAAATCTTCTGTTACCTCTATCGTTACAGGATCTGAATAACAACCCAATGCTGTATTATATCCCCGCATCGTATAGAAGCCACTGTCTAACTCTATGAAATCCGCCGCCGATGCCGTTATCGTTCCATAAGGGGCACCTGTCGTATCCGTTCCTTCATATAAATTGAAATAATAATCCGTAAAGTCTGCGACGCCTGCTCCCTGATAGGTCGTAACTCCCGTCACTGTTCCATTATAGGCTACACCTGATATTGCCGGATCGCATATTGAATTTGGTGTCATGGAAAGTGCCACCAATGGCAATTCGCTACTGTCACTCATTATCCTGGACTGGGTATTGAAACAGCCTGTCGCATCGATCGTCACTTTCACAGTATAGGTATCACCAGCAAGCAAGGACTCTGCCGTCTCTCTGGCTGTGCCACTTACTGTGCCCCACTCCGGATCATCTACATTGAGTCCGTCTACCCACTTGAACGTATGGCCGGCTATTACTCCGCCTGCATCCGCTGTGAGTATCCCGTTAGGTAAATTTGGATCACAATTCGTCGCTCCCTGTTCGGTCAATCCTATCAATGGGAGTATAAAATCTTCTGTTACCTCTATCGTTACCGGATCTGAATAACAACCCAATGCTGTATTATATCCCCGCATCGTATAGAAGCCACTGTCTAACTCTATGAAATCCGCCGCCGATGCCGTTATCGTTCCATAAGGGGCACCTGTCGTATCCGTTCCTTCATATAAATTGAAATAATAATCCGTAAAGTCTGCGACGCCTGCTCCCTGATAGGTCGTAACTCCCGTCACTGTTCCATTATAGGCTACACCTGATATTGCCGGATCGCATATTGAATTTGGTGTCATGGAAAGTGCCACCAATGGCAATTCGCTACTGTCACTCATTATCCTGGACTGGGTATTGAAACAGCCTGTCGCATCGATCGTCACTTTCACAGTATATGTATCACCAGCAAGCAAGGACTCTGCCGTCTCTCTGGCTGTGCCACTTACTGTGCCCCACTCCGGATCATCTACATTGAGTCCGTCTACCCACTTGAACGTATGGCCGGCTATTACTCCGCCTGCATCCGCTGTTAATATCCCATTTGCCAAATCCTGGCAGACAATTCGTCGCTCCCTGTTCGGTCAATCCTATCAATGGGAGTATAAAATCTTCTGTTACCTCTATCGTTACAGGATCTGAATAACAACCCAATGCTGTATTATATCCCCGCATCGTATAGAAGCCACTGTCTAACTCTATGAAATCCGCCGCCGATGCCGTTATCGTTCCATAAGGGGCACCTGTCGTATCCGTTCCTTCATATAAATTGAAATAATAATCCGTAAAGTCTGCGACGCCTGCTCCCTGATAGGTCGTAACTCCCGTCACTGTTCCATTATAGGCTACACCTGATATTGCCGGATCGCATATTGAATTTGGTGTCATGGAAAGTGCCACCAATGGCAATTCGCTACTATCACTCATTATCCTGGACTGGGTATTGAAACAGCCTGTCGCATCGATCGTCACTTTCACAGTATATGTATCACCAGCAAGCAAGGACTCTGCCGTCTCTCTGGCTGTGCCACTTACTGTGCCCCACTCCGGATCATCTACATTGAGTCCGTCTACCCACTTGAACGTATGGCCGGCTATTACTCCGCCTGCATCCGCTGTGAGTATCCCGTTAGGTAAATTTGGATCACAATTTGTCGCTCCCTGCTCGGTCAATCCTATCAATGGGAGTATAAAATCTTCTGTTACCTCTATCGTTACCGGATCTGAATAACAACCCAATGCTGTATTATATCCCCGCATCGTATAGAAGCCACTGTCTAACTCTATGAAATCCGCCGCCGATGCCGTTATCGTTCCATAAGGGGCACCTGTCGTATCCGTTCCTTCATATAAATTGAAATAATAATCCGTAAAGTCTGCGACGCCTGCTCCCTGATAGGTCGTAACTCCCGTCACTGTTCCATTATAGGCTACACCTGATATTGCCGGATCGCATATTGAATTTGGTGTCATGGAAAGTGCCACCAATGGCAATTCGCTACTATCACTCATTATCCTGGACTGGGTATTGAAACAGCCTGTCGCATCGATCGTCACTTTCACAGTATATGTATCACCAGCAAGCAAGGACTCTGCCGTCTCTCTGGCTGTGCCACTTACTGTGCCCCACTCCGGATCATCTACATTGAGTCCGTCTACCCACTTGAACGTATGGCCGGCTATTACTCCGCCTGCATCCGCTGTGAGTATCCCGTTAGGTAAATTTGGATCACAATTCGTCGCTCCCTGTTCGGTCAATCCTATCAATGGTAGTATAAAATCTTCTGTTACCTCTATCGTTACCGGATCTGAATAACAACCCAATGCTGTATTATATCCCCGCATCGTATAGAAGCCACTGTCTAACTCTATGAAATCCGCCGCCGATGCCGTTATCGTTCCATAAGAGGCACCTGTCGTATCCGTTCCTTCATATAAATTGAAATAATAATCCGTAAAGTCTACGACGCCTGCTCCCTGATAGGTCGTAACTCCCGTCACTGTTCCATTATAGGCTATACCTGATATTGCCGGATCGCATATTGAATTTGGCGTCATCGATAGAGCTATCAATGGCAATTCGCTGCTGTCACTGACTATATAAGATAAGGTGTTTTCACAACCTGTTGTGTCATTTATTACTAATACTGTATAAGTTAAACCAGCAGTTAGTTGCAAGGCCAATTCGTTATTAGCTCCACCTGAAACAGCTACAGGGATTCCGGAAGCCGTTACATCTGTTCCTTCAAACCACTGAAACGAATGTCCGGAAGTAGTGGGTACTCCACCGATATCTACACTTGCCAGCAATTCTCCATTAGGTGTGCCATCAGTACAATTGGTTGCAGGTACTTCAGATACATTAATTACTGGATTAGTTATATCATCAAAAACTTCAACAGTAACCGGCACAGATATACAATTCAGTGAATTTCTTTCTAATATTACTGTATATCTTCCTGCGTTTAGTTCATATAGAATGTCTCCATTGGCGCTAGTGCTTGTTAGTACCGGATCATTATTTATATCTTCACCGTCAAACCAGGTATAGGTATAATCACTATAATCACTGACAGCCGTACCATCAAAAGTGGCAGAAGCCTCAACGCGGCCTGTATATATACCACCAAGTGCCAGGGATGGTCCACAAATATTATTGTCAAAAGGAATGGCTGTAACCACTGGAACCTGACTGGCATCTGTGATTGTATCATACAGTGTGGTGGCACAATTATTTGCTGTGGTAACCCGAACAGTATATGGCAATCCTCCGGCAATTCCAAATGCAATTTCTCCATTCACTCCACCTACATTTGATATCAGGTTGGATGCTAATGTATTATCTCCTTCAAACCATTCAAATGTCAGGTCTGCAGCATTTTGTAAAACGCCATTGACATACCCTTCAGCCATGATCTCACCATTAGGATTGTTAGGATCACAGGAAGTCTGCGGTGTTAATTCGGCCATAGTGACTGTAGGAAAAACTGTAAGATCCTGAATGACCTGTCTAATAGGTGGATCTGATTCACAACCGGTTATGTCGTCGCGAACCACAACAGCATACTCACCAGCTGGCAAGCCATATCTTGTTGGTCCGGACCCGTGGGATGCCGGCAATATGGTTCCAATATTATTGGCTACTGAATCCCATTCATACCACATAAAAGTATAATTCGAGGAGTCTTGCATTACACCCCCGATAACCGCTTCCGCAGTTATTGCACCACTACTAATATTCGCACAATTTGTTACATCGTTTATCAAGGATGCTTGCACAACCGGGAACGTAGGTCCATTCAATGTAAAAGATCCGGTCTTAGTACAACCATCTTTGAATACACTTACAATATATTCACCGGCAACCAAGTTGGATGCTACTGAACCCGTGATTCCAAGTGGATTAAAGAAACGATCAAACCATTCAAACGTAAAACCGGCATTTCCTCCGGTAATGAAATACTTCCAACTCGCCATTTGGTGGAAAGCAATGAGATTGAGGTGAATTTTCTACAATGGTTATTTCCGGATCAACACCAATCCTGACTATTGAAGTATCAGTTGGGATACTGGCACACCCTTTGTCTGTATTGGTTACAATTAATGAATAATCTCCTTCCGGTAATCCCGTCAATACATTAGCTGGTTCCTCCGGGAGCTGGAATGGCGGTTGTTGCCTGTAGCATCATCATACCACTGAAATGCAAAATCGCTATAATCTAAAACTTCTACCCCGTTTCTTGTAACTACTGCTCGTAATTCACCATTATCCGGGGCACTATCCTCACATTTTATGTTATCCTGTATCTTTTCAATATCTACTTCGAATGGATCTGGAATAATATCAAAATAATATACATTGTTATCTAATTTACATTCTGTAAGGCTTCCACTTCCCTGACCAGCAGGCATTGCTGTCCCATCATCATTCAAGACAATGTAAAGCCTGAATGCCTTCCCTGTGGAATTAAATACCACACCTCTAATTGATATTGTATCCCCAACCTTGAAATTATTGACTACAAGGTCCTGCTGATATAATAAAGTGGCCGGTTGTGCAGGCACAGGATCAATGGTTGGATCTCCATCCCAGAAACTGACCGGAATGGCATCTGAAATCGTAAGTGATCCATCATTAATTATGTTAAAATCCACTATTATACCAAGATTACCACATATTGGAGGTATTACATTTACCGTGGGGAAATAAGTTGGATCATTCGGATCTTTATAATCCGGGTCACCCGGGAGGGCATTCGGATTATCCCCAACGAAATGAAACATCAGGTGCTGGATAAAACGGGCAACCATCCGCTGCAATTGTAGGAGCCTGGTTCAGGAAAATATTGAAAGGTCTTACAGGTCCAGGGATGCCATTACTGCATGGATCCTGTCCAAAGATCATCCCCTGATCCATCTGCTGCCTTGGAACCGTCAAGTCATCATTGATGTTTACCACAAAATATCCAGGCTGGTTCCACACTTTTCGTGTTGGAAGCCAAAGGTTTTCAGTTGAGAAAAATATATTAATGGCTCCTAAAGCCTGTTGCTGTATTGGGTCATTGATATCAAAAGAGGAATTAAAGTTACATGGCACACATATATCCGTGCCGCCGTCACCATCGACGTCTGCGATGATAGGCCCTTCTGTCATGGTATGTGATTGACAAACAGCAGAAAACAATACATTCTGGCCTGTGGCACCATCCACAATCACCAGTTGCTGGCTGTCGCGATAGACCACCTCAGGATTGCCATCATTATCAAAATCGTAGATTGTCACAGCCACTATACCTGACTTTGAATCATTGATGATCCTTGGTGAAGGCCATAATGGGATCAGGTTTCCTCCTGCATCTAAAGTCAATGCAAATAATTGGTTCCCGGCAATAAATAAAATATCCATATTTCCATCACCATCAGCATCCCCCAGGTTTGGCCGCGAAGTACCCCAGGGCCATCCACCCGGATATATCAGATCAACGGGTTCATAATAGGAATAGGTATTGTTATGAACATCCCAGAAATATATCGCTGTATTACCTGTTGAACTACCTCTTGCTCCCGAAAGAACTACATCCAGGTGACCATCACCGTTCATATCGGCGACACTCGTGCTGCTGAAATTGGTTAATCCATATTCATCAGCGTCAAATAATTGCTTGGGATAGAACTGGGCACCAATATCGTTAATATCCGCAGCTACTGTTAAGGTTAGGGGTGTACCCGGATTCCGATTACTTAAATCAGGTACAGAATATATTATTCCACCGGTTACCAATTCAAGATTTGGTGTGGAAGGTAAAATATTGACGGCAACCGGAGCAGAATTAACTTCAGTATCCCAATCGCCCGTCCCCTGGGCAAGTAATACCCCAGTTTCTGCTGCGTGAATTTGATTTTTATAATAGATCTCAGAATTACCGTCCCCGTCAAAATCTGCTATACCCATAATGCCAGGTCTGCTATCTCCCATAAAGACTGCATCGTATAAGGGTTCAAGCTCACCATTAACATATGTTAAGGCAACCAGATAATAGTTCTCGGGTGGCTTTTTAGGGGTTTTTCTGTTCCCAGCCATTGAAAATACTTCTACCTGTCCATCTCCATTGATGTCAGCGATCAATACCTCCAGTTCATACACATAATTTCCCTTTGGAAAAATATCATCCTGACCTGTACTCCCAAACTCATCCAGAAGTTCCCCTGCATCATATACCGGGTCCCCCCCTGAAGCTATAACCCTTACCGCCTTTCCCCACTTGGAGGTGGCTATGATCTCGGGAATGCCATCACCGTCCAGGTCACCGATGGCCATTTT
The DNA here is from genome assembly GCA_963820995.1 of uncultured Cytophagales bacterium. Taxonomy (GTDB): domain Bacteria; phylum Bacteroidota; class Bacteroidia; order Cytophagales; family Cyclobacteriaceae; genus JAGTVG01. The sequence continues at coordinate 552,119 of CAWGCL010000006.1, forward strand.
AGATTGGGTATCGACCGTATTTTGTTGCGAATTTCCAGCAACATCCATAAAATCAAAAATACTGAGGGAATCTGGGGGCATGATGCTACAGTCAGAATCTTCTTCACCAACGAATGTCATACCATAAAAGGCAGCACACTCTCCATCATATATGTCAATCAAGCCATCTCCGTCATTATCAACACCATCATCACAATTACAACCCCGCTCTATGGTGGCCGCATATTGACATTCCGGGTCATTGCAATCAATTAGTCCATTCCCATTGTCATCAATACCGTTATTGCAATTTTCCTGGCTGAACGCGTAAGAAAATGTCACAACTGATATTAGAACAAATAATAATACTCTTAGCTTGGTCATACAAAAATTATCTTCCCTTTCTATCTCTATTTCTTCATATCACTATGTGTTAATACTAAAATATGTATAACAGTAACACTTCCAGACTTAAGATTTTTGTTTTCCGGCTGAACATAGTGTTTAGTTGTTATAGCTGACAAATAAGCGAAAAATTCAATTATGCTCTTGTAATAATACTATCCAATCTTCCTCAACTCCAATTTTCTTATACCATAACGTAAAAAAATCAATTATCGTATAACAGTAACACTTCCAGTTTTGGGATTTTTGTCTTCGTAGCGGATCACATAAAAATAAGCTGTTTCGGGAAGGTCTTTTCCCTGGTAAACAGCGTTCCAATCATTATTGTAGCTATTTGATTCATATACCACACTACCCAGTCCATTATATATGGTAATCTGAGCGCCGGAATAATTTTCAATATTATCTATAACCCATTCATCATCAATACCGTCTCCATTAGGCGTGAAGACATTTCGCGGCATAACATTAATGGCATCATTTTCAATAACACGGACCAAAACCGAAGAAGTATCAGAACATCCATCAGAATTGGTTCCGGTAACTATAAACATCGTAGTTTCGGTCATGGTTGCAATTGGATCCGAATCAAAAGGATTGTCCAAAGGTTCTGCAGGTCTCCAAAGATAAGAATCAGCGCCTGTAGAATGTAGCTGAACTTCCGAGTCTTCAAAAGCTTCCTCTGGACTGGCCGTTGCAGTAACAACAGGCGTTGGGAACATAACGACTGTTTCGGTTTGCTGGGCGACACAGCCATTATCATCTGTTACGGACAAGGTGTAATCGTCAGGCCGGTAAACAGTTATAATCCTGGTTGTCTCGCCAGTATTCCATAGGTAGCTATCGAAGGTTGTTGAACCGGAAAGATTTAAAGGGCTACCCTCACAAATGATTTCATCAGGCGATTTTTCGATTGTAAAAACAGGCGCTGGATTAATTGTAATGGGCGATTGCAAAGTATCCCTGCATGTTCCCTCGGTGTACGCAACAACAAAGGTTATAGTATAGGGACCTTCAGAAGAATATGTATGTACAGGATTTTCATTGTTAACCAAAAAAGACCCATCCCCAAAATCCCAGGTATAATTCACTGATTCGCCGGGTTCAAAGGTAGAACTGTTGATAAATTGCATGTCATTATTCACACAAGCGGGATCGGTAGTGTAGAAATCAGCGACAGGCTTAGTAATAACATTCACATCCACTGAATTTATGCTGAAAACAGAACACGTCGTACTCAACTGGGTAACTTCGACAGAATGCAATCCATTATCTTTTGCCTGGATGATCGCATTGGTATCACCCGCTATTAGTTGACCTTCTACATACCACTGATAAGTATACCCAGCTATCTGGTTTACGCTTAATTGAACTGACCCACCTTCACATATCTTGGTATTTCCATTTGCGGTAACTGTAAAACTGGGTAAGGTTATTAGATCCACTGTTGTAGTAGATACGTTACTTGAACAATCCCCGACTGTCACCTGAAGACTATATACTCCTGCCTTTGCCGGAGATGCGTTCGGAACGGTTATCTCCTGATCTGTTGAAGTGAAATTATCAGGGCCCTGCCAGAAATAAGTTGCACCAGCAACTGGATCAGTTGTTAATATAATATCTGTTCCATGGCAGAATGGCCCATTATTGTATATTATAGGGTCTGATGGAACCCCTCCAGCACCGGGATTTACAATTACAGCATTGGATATTTCAGTACAAATTCCAGACTGGCTCTCAGCAATTACTTTATAAACTCCGGGTTCTGTAACAATAATTGTATCTTCCAGGCCCGTTTTGAAAACCACATTATCCCTGTCCCAGGAATATGTAATCCCTATTCCTTTTCTGGCTGATAAGACAAGTGATGATCCGGCACAAATGGTGACAGGACCTAATGGCTCTATTACAGGTTTATAACAATTACTATTTCTAATGACGGATAAGGAATACTGTGGCCCACCATTAAAAGAAGTAAATGCGATATCAGGCTTCGCATCACCATCTATGTCTCCACCTATTACATTCCTGGAATAAAGCGTTGTTGAAACAGCATGCTTACTAAAACTTATAGAAGCCCCATTACCAGTATTTTCAAAAACATTTATGCTATTTACATCCCGCAAGGCAACTAATAAATCATTAAAACCATCACCGTCCATATCCGTAGCATGAATACCCCAGGGATTGCCATCCGTAGACAAAATATGCTCAGTAAATGAGGCTGTACTGCCATTCGTTGTTGTAAGATTCTCTAAAACAGCAACTTCATTCTGGACAGTTTTTGTTACTGCCATATCTATTTTTCCGTCATTATTAAAATCTCCAGGGGCAATACTATTCAGGTTGCCAGGAACATTTATTATTTGAACACTTCCAAAGTTGAAATTACCGGGTGTACTATTGTTGAACCGAATGAATATATTGCTTCCAAAAAACGGATTTGTCGCCAGGTCCGGGAGAAGGTCTCCATTTAGATCCTCTACCACTAGCCCGTTTGTGGTTGTCGCCCCGGTCATTGCAACTGATATGGGTGTAGCATTGAACTGAATATTTCCACCGGTACTTGTATTCCGAAATATTTTAAGGTTTTCATTAAATGTATTGGATACGATAATATCAGGCTTGCCATCAAAATCAATATCTTTAATCTCGAGTCTCTTGGCAATCTCCTCATTAGTCAAAAAGAGTGACAAGGCCGACTTAAACTGAATATTCCCGGGATTGCTTGTGTTTTCAAGTACATAAACCACGTTTCTGGGATTACCTGTTTTAGAAACTACCAGGTCAGGTAATCCATCCCCGTCAATATCCCCACATGTAATATTAGAGGTCGGTGAGGCAAGGTCAAGTTCAGGATTTGATACACCATTTAATTCAGACAGGTTTATGGTCTCAACCACAGAATTATTCTCAAAGATCAGAATATCAGTATCTGTATTGACTTTAGTTGAAGCTACGTCCGATTTACCATCTCCATCAAAATCGCATAAGCAAAGATCTAATAGTTCAACCGAACTGGGATAACTAACCTCGGGATCCAATAAAGCCGGATTAAAATTATTTCCGCTATAGCTCAGGAAAAATTGTCCGCTTGAACTACCGGAAAGTCCATTTGAGGTGTTGATCACAAGTACATTATCTGTTGTTGTGCCACCGGGGACTTCGACTTCAATCGAATTGATAGAAGTTGCAATTACATTTCCGCTAACACTCCCGAAGAAGACCTTTACATTGGCAAGATTCGTCGGGAAATTGTTACCTGATATAACAATCCTTTGATTTACTGTCCCAAAGTAATTGTTTAGATTGTTTATCACAGGCACCTGGGCATCTATGTCTAGAACAATATTTATAAGAAATATTAATGCACAGATCGTCTTTCTCATCCTTCCCTTTTTTATTATCAGTTATAGATACTGCCTGCAATTATTAAGTAAACCTGTTACAGCACAGAAAGTATCCATGCTCCTTTAAAATCAGGATTGCTCCGTGTTTCCAATACCTTTTTCCTGAATCCAATCTTCGAATCACTACGATAAATGTATACCATCCACATCCTTTTCCGCGATACATAACCGAATTCTGCCCTGTACCCTTCATTTCCTAAGCGGTCATAATATTGTCTTGCTTCTGACTCGTCCATATATTCACCAACGATTATATAATTACCTTTGGGTAATTCGAAATCGCTGTTCCCTTCATATACTGTTTCTGATCTTATGGTCGTTACATTACTTAATTTTCTTCCTCTGTCAATAACCAACCTGGGATCATCATGCTCACTTGTCCTTACTTGTTCCGGTACGACTTCCTCCTCTTCTTCTTCCACAGGTTCCGTTATTTCAACGATAATTGGTGTTACAGGAGTAACCTTTGAAATTGTTTCTGTTTTTTTCTGTTGTTTAACCCTCTGATCGGCATAAATCCGATCTGTGTCAACATAAGAGACATAAAAGTCAGTTGAACTTGCACTTTTCTGATTCCTTTTTCCCAATGCGATACTAAGATTGATCTCATGCGTACTGGCACCTATTCCTGGTAATTTGGAACCGCCTATTCCATAGCTATATCCTATCATAAATTGCTTATTCAAGGTCAGACCTAACATAACTGAGGCTCCATATTCCTGCCGGTATGAGCCACCAAACCATAATAAATTTCTTAGATATAATATTCCTGCAATCTCGAATTGATCAGGCATTACTTGATTTAAGCGATAGATAAGGCTCGGTTCGAAAAACATATCATCCAGTGCGAAGTAAAAACGGTAACTAGCATTGAATAAGATTTCATCCAAAGGTGCAAAATTGCCATTTTCAAAACTTGCGGTATTGTTTAAATTGGGTTCGAAAAAATTAGGAAGTGCTATACCAAATAGAAAATAACCCGATTGAAATGACATTCCGAAATTGCCATCCAAATAGACATTATTATCGATAGCATCCTGAATAGCCGGGTCAGAAGGATTATCAACCTGGTCGTAATCGATATTTCGGAATCCCACTCCCCCAGACAAACCAAACCTTAATACATTTTTCTGACTGAATTGTACCGCATACCCAACCGTGAAGGTGGCCGAATTAGTTCTAAGAATGCTTCGTCTGTCACTATATATCTCTGCTCCCGCAGTAACTCCATACTTTATGGGCATATCAAAAGTAAAACGTGTGGTCACAGGTGCGCCATCAATACCCACCCATTGTTGCCGATGATTCAGGTTGAATACAGGCCTGCCTTCAAGGCCGGCGAATGAAGGATTTATTTGATAAAGGTTGACGAAGAACATAGAGGAAGAAGGTGAAATCTGTGAAAATACCCGTCCACTATGAGTTAGGATAACAAATGCAATTAAAAATACAATCCTGTTTACCATAAAAAACCTATTCTTCCATCTGATTTAATCTAAACACCAAATTGTAAATTGAGCTTTCTATATTTTATTAATCCAAAATTATTGGAAAAAGTAAATAATTACCCTATTAATATCAATTCTTAACACTTAATATTTTACTATTTTAGATATAATTAGCAATATATACAATAATTTTCATGTTAGAAAAGTTACATTTAATAGATATCTATTATTAATCTGAAGAAAGTAATAATACAACTATTGTAATTATTGTTTTATATATTTTTATTACGATCAGGTATTGAAAAAATTTGGAGACCAGACTATAAGAAATTTTATATTAGGCTTAGTATTTGTTCAACTACTAACATTAAAAGCCCATGCTCAGTATTTTATGGCAGGACCAAAAATAGGAGTTCAAGCATACACAGTAAGCTATCGGTTGAATAGCGAAAAGGATCAATTTGACCCTAAGGTAAAATTTGGATTTAATGCTGGCATTGAATTTAATATTCCGCTCGTAAAGAATTTTAACCTGAATCCGGAAATAAATTATACACAACGAGGCAGAAAAATTTATGCGAATGAATCCGGATGGACCATCAACGAAATACATCATTATATTGAATTTCCATTGATCTTAAATTATCAGGTAGAGTCCAGGATTAAAAAACTGGGGCCACTTAAAAATATTGGCCCTTTTACCTGGTTCTTCGGCATGGGCCCGAATATGAGTTATTTGTTAGGAGGATCCGGGACTCTGGAAACGCAGGGCAACTCTCACGATTATAAGATATCTTTTGAAGGAAATGAAGGAGATTATAATTATATCACCTTTCATGATGTGAACCGCTGGCAATGGGGTCTTGATTTTAATATTGGCGTAATCTCCCCTCTGAAAAACAACAAAAACCTGGTAACAACATTGCGTTTTACTTACGGGAATACAGTACTTGGAGATGCAGAAGGATCATCTATGCCGATTCTGGGTTTTACGGACAACCTTGATCATAGTTACAGGGTATTGAATTTATCTTTTGCCTATCTTTTCGGAATGGATCTTGGATTGTTGAGAAAAGGAAAAAGCACAAAAGGTGCAAAGATCAAAACTAAAAATGTCGGTGGTCCTGCCTCCAAACCAAAGAACATCAATACTTTCAAAAAGAGGAAGAATTAATAAGGACTTTATATGAGTGCCAGTTTCTTCCGGGCAACAACTTGCTTATCGATTTTAATGATTAATTCCCAGATCCCTTTTTTATCATCTACGGGTTCCCAAACTGTGTCCCCGAGAAAAAACCGGAAAGGATTGCTTTTAATCTGATATTCACCCACAAATGAAGGTGCCAGTTCACCGCTTTTGTCGTTAAAGGGAGGATGATGAATGATATACTCCAAATATCTTCCTTTTCCATGCCTGATCTCTACCAGCATACCAAATTCCACATCTAATTCAGCCTTAATCTCATAGCTGAGTTCCTCAAGCTCAGGCAGATCCCGACTACTGGCATTCCACCTTGTATATTTTCCATAACTGATGATCTCAACATCTGGAAGATTCTTATTGCTGCGCTTCATCTTTCTGCAAATTGAAAAATGCCCTTGATAGTCCTTCCAAACCCTGCTTCAAAACTGATCTTGGACAGGCAACATTTAATCGTTGAAAACCTGATCCCTCCTCACCAAAAAGAAAACCATCACTCAATCCAAGGCCTGCTTCTTCAATAATAAATCTCTTTAGCTTCTTCAGGTCAATTCTCGTATCCCGAAAATCCATCCAGACCAGGTAAGTCCCTTCCGGTTTCATAACTTTAATTTCAGGAAGATTCTGATGCAAATAATCCTCAAGGTAAATGATATTACCTTCAAGGTAATCCAATAATTGATCCAACCATTCAGCCCCACTACGATAAGCTGCTTCCTGCGCTATTAATCCTGGGATATTGCCTATATTGAGGTGAAAATCATCTAGTTTCTCTTTGTATATCCTTCTGTTTTGTAAGTTTGAAATGATCACGTAAGAAGTGGCCAAACCAGCTGTGTTGAAGGTTTTACTGGAAGACATACACGTTATGGTATTTTTAGCGATATCTTCATTTATCGAAGCGGTTGGAATATGCTTATTCCCGAACAAGACCAGATCAGAATGGATCTCATCTGAAATAATTAAAATGTTCTTATCTATGCAGATATCTGCGAGCGATTTTAATTCACGCTCAGTCCATACCCTGCCCCCCGGATTATGAGGGTTGCATAGAAAGATCATTCTGGTCCTGGGGGTTATTTTCGCTATGAGATCATCCAGATCCATTTCATATCTGCCATTCCTATTTACTAGTGGATTATTCAATAACTTCCTGCCGTGATTTGTAATGGTCCTGAAAAAGGGAAAATACACTGGTCTCTGAACAATAATCTCATCCCCGGGTTCCGAAAATGCATGCACCAGGATTGCCATTGATGGAACGACAGCCGGGCCAGCAACTATCCATTCCTTTTTAATATTCCAAGTATGGCGTGTTCTCATCCAATCGATAATTGCTTCATCCATTCCGGAAGGCTCAAGGGTATATCCTAAAACCGGATGTTTTAGCCGGTTCTGAATGGCCTCAAGAATAAAATCCGGGGTTTTAAAATCCATGTCTGCAACCCACATGGGCAACACATCCTCCCTGCCAAAGATTAGCTTCCTCAGATCGTACTTGATCGAATCTGTTTTTTGCCGGTCAATTATTTCATCAAAATTATAGTTCATCCTGATAATCCGAACTTTAGCTCATACAATGTTAACAGATATGAATATAAAATAAAAATCCCGCCTGCTTTGGGTGAAGCAGGCGGGATGCGCTAAAATAAGTTTTCATAGCCGTTTATTAATACTCCTCAGGTAATTCGGTAAACAATACTTTATCTGAATTCAGAAATGAAAAGTCACGCCAGGTATACTCGAGTATCGGGCTAACCTTTATGGTCGGTTCCTGTTCACGATTGTTGATTAACAATGATCTTTTGTTTACTTCAAACTCAAGATATTTTGCCAGATCACCATATGAAACCATACCGCCAGTTTCCTGAATCTTCTTGAGGAGATGGTAGGTAAACATACCATGTTTCTTTTCCCTATAAGCGAAAGCAGTCTGATCGCCACGAGAAGCCGAGAATACGACTAGATTACCCATCACAAAAGGTGACTTTGGCCTTATTCTGATGCCCCTTGAAGCCAACAGGCTTTCACTTCTTGCACCACCACTGAAACAGGCATCTAAGAAAATACTTACACGTTTTGTCTCATGGGCAGTATAGCTATTGTATATTTCTTCAAGTGAAATGGCGTAATCCAGATCTGAAGGACTTACATCTACAGGAACAATATAAGGTTCCCTTGATTTTTCATCGGGCAGGCCATGTCCTGCATAATAAAATACAAATTCAGCTTTTCCTTCATAAGCTTTTGCCAGCGCAGTCATTTTTGATAAGGCCTGGTTAATCTGCCCTGCCGTTGCATCAATCAATAATGAGATATTCTCTCTTGGAACACCAAATGTTTTCATAAGGTACTCAGAGAATACCCGGGCATCATGTTCAGCAAATTCTACATTGATGCTGCTCTCATTTCCCAATTGATAAGAACTATAGTTCTCATTTCCGATTACAAGGGCAAATACATTTTCCTGAATTATATTGTTCACAGGGATAAGGTCATCAATTTCTGAAAGTACTTCTGAACTAACTACCGGAGCAGGGAATTCCTTTAGAACAGGTATTTCCAGTTCAGGCAGAGTGATATTCAAATTACCTAATTCAGGCTTTCCGTTAAATGTACTTACATACACACCATGCTGATATGCGTCATAACTGTACAAAGATCCAAAGAGGTTCGCCGAAAATTTTGTTACAACAAACTTATCGTCGTATATTGAAAATTCGGGGTCCATGATTTCAACATAATTCCAATTATCTTTAAACCATACGGCATCATCTATAGGTACCGGTATCAGGGTGGTAATAGCTCCCGGAACAAATAATGTAAAGATCTCAGCATCCGCATTGTATAAGCCTAATTCGGACTCATTCAATTTGACATATTTTCCGGCTATTTCATTAACAGCCAGTGAAGTTTGTCTTCTTACTTCCTCTTTACGGTTTTCTTCTGTAACCCTGAGATAATAATCCTCTGATTTTTCAAACTCTCCTTTTAATTCCCATTGCCTGATTTTAAGTTCGATCAGTTTACGCAATTCCTCTTCAATGGATACTGTATTGCTAACATTACAAAGGTCCTGATAAACAGGGTTAATAATCCAAACACCGTTTTTATTGATGATTCCATACCTGCCATTTTTTCTAACTACCGCTAGGTTGTTTATAAACTCTCCGGCAAATTCAAATTCAGCCTCTCGGATTTCGATGCCTCGGCGATCAATGTATCCCCACTTATTATCCGTTTTAACGCTCGCCAGACCATCACTGAAGTGGTTTGCATCTGCAAAGATTAATGGAATTACTATATCACCACGATGATTAATAAATCCATATTTATCACCTCTTTTTACAAGAGCTAGTCCTTCTGAAAAAGCATCAGCCTTACTGAAATTGTGCTTGATGATCCAGTTCCCATTAAAATCAATATAGCCTCTCTCCCCTTTATATACTACGGAGGCCAGGCCATCAGTAAAAGGTTTTGCTATGTCAAATTCTTTTTCTATCACTTTATTGCCCCCTTTATCTATATAATGAAAGGCATTGCCAGTATAGACAACAGCAAATCCTTCTGAAAATGAGCTTACTGCATAAAATGCAGGGGTAATAACAATCGAGCCGGATTTATCGATGAAACCCCAGATGTCACCAGTTTTTACACAGGCAAGACCTTCTGAAAACGGTTTTGCTTTATCGAATCTTGGTTGAATTACCCATTGGCCTTTCTGGTCAATATACCCCCATTTGTCGTAATACTGAACACAAGCAAGCCCTTGAGAATATGGAAATACATGATCAAACCGTTCCCTGATAATCCAATGTTCATTTTTGTCAATAAAACCCCACAAGCCACCTTTCTGGGCAGGAATCAAATAATTCTGACCATGAGATGCACCGGCAAGCAGGATAAACATGACATATAGTATGGTAATTATTAATTTTTTCATTTTGAAACAGTTAGGGTAATACGATTATACTGGAATTCGGAATCATATACTCTGCTGTCCTGCAACCACTCCTTAAAATCGCCTTCCTCTAACATCTTGGGCAAAACATACACATCAGCAATATTTTCTGAAGCCCTTAACAATGGCTTTTTATAATTCTCAGAAGAAAATATCACAAACAAGTCAATAAATTCCTTATCCATTGCCGTTTCCAGATATATCTCATCAATCATCAGATAAGAAAAATCTTCAAAATAATTATAGGATTCACCAATGGCAAAGAACATGTATTCCTTATCTGCTTTTACAGGGATTGCATGAAGATACTGTTCAGGCATCTCCTGATAAGGAAGAAGTCTGTACGCCATGTGGTCATCCTCCACAATATAAATACTAAGGTATCCATCAACCGGGCTTGAAAATTTCAGGTACATGGGAGATCCGCTATTGAATGAATAAGTCTTGCACAAATCAGTCAGACAACTTCTTGGCTCAAAACTTAAATTTATCTGCGGTTTTACTATCTCTCTTACCATACCTTTGATTTTACAAATTATCCAGATCTCTGTTTCTCTACCTCCCCCTCCTTTTACAATCCGGGATTCTTCTTTATATTGTTCTTTAAGGGTTTTAAGCCAATCACCTTTTACAAGCGTATGTCCTATTATTTTAAAATTGGCTTTCCCTTCCTCAATCATCATATCTGAATCCTGTTCAACATATGATCCGAAAGCATTATCAATCGCGTTAATCATCGCCTGCTGCTTAGCCAGTTCCATAGCTTCCTCTTTGCTCATGTCACTTTCAATCCTGACCTGGGCTTCTCCTGAGGTATCGACTACCTTCTGACCGAACGCACCACAGGCGATGAATAATAATATGATAACATTACGAAACATGTTGAATGATTGACAGTTATTAAAAGTCAAGAAGTTTATCTAACTTATCATGAAGGATCTCAGTTTCTTCCTCCAGTTTCTTTCGGATAGTCTTCTTGGCTGTTTCCATCGCTATATCAGTATTGTAGCCAATTCGTACTGATGCTTCCACATTTTTATTGATCTTTTTGTAGATCTCAAACATGGTAATCACACGTCCGATTTCTTGTGCAATAATGTTCTTTGAGGCGGCAACAGTTTTAGTTACAGAAGCAGCTTCTTCATTATTTAGCTGACTGTTAGCTACGCTATTCTCTATCAGGGCAGCTACATTAGTTTGAACAAGACCTGCCAGTTCAAGCTTTGCTAATTCCATAGCTTGCAGTTTGGCAGCAGACTGGGTTTCAGCAACAGAGTTTCCGGTAGCCACTATATAAAGTGGATATCCATCTTCATCTTCCATATACTGAAGTTCCCATGACTTCTCAATCTGCTTATCCATTGGTAAAGCACCTGGAGCTACATACCAGTGACCTCTCTTAAATTTTTTAGCCTCCTTGCGTGCTTGTTTGGCGGCTTTCTTCTTGATTTCTTTCGAAAGCTTTCGATCGGGATTTTTCGCCTGGACCACATTGCCAATTCCAGCAATAAATATGACCAGGAACATTAACGAAATTAATGAGTGTAAACGTTTCATTTTATAATAAATTTTTGGTTATAAAACAATACAGGCAATTACTGTTCCAAAAATGAAAATATACATTAGCAGCTTATATTTAATCACAGAATCATTCACATTTTTTACTGATTTTCAGATCATTACGTTGATAATGACCATAAAAAAAAATTAAAAGAGGCAAGTGCACATTTAGGCTATACCTAATAAACAGGTACGTTCGCTTGCTGCAAATGCATAATCAGGAGCAATCTTAAAATTAGATCTTTTGAAATACGATTACCCTGCTAAGAGATAATCGATTTTAATTTGGCTCAGTTATTCGTTAGATATTTTTTAGTATTTTTATGAAAAGTTTTAGGCAGAATTATAAAAATTGATCGCGGTCGGAAATTCTGATCTGCACATACCATAATCCGTGTCAAAATTCAAATGAAAAAAAAGCAGTCAGAACTGCTAATTTTTTTTCCGGAAGGGAGATCTTTTAATTCTTAAAATCAATACAATTATGGCGGGTAACATTATAAGTGCAGATACTCATTCTCAGAGCAGTGGAGCTTCTAACCGCACAGCTTTAATTGTATTGACCACCTTATTTTTCATGTGGGGATTCATTACCTGCATGAATGACATTCTAATTCCCTTCTTAAAAAAGGCCTTTGAACTGGACAGGACCCAATCTATGCTTGTTCAATTCAGCTTTTTTACAGCATATTTTATAGGTGCACTTATTTATTTCCTGGTTTCCGCCAGGTCAGGTGATCCAATCAACAGGATCGGTTACAAAAATGGCATATTAGCTGGATTGTTTCTTTCTGCCATTGGATGTCTTTTATTCTATCCAGCCGCAGAACTTCATATCTTTGGACTCTTTCTTACAGCACTTTTTGTACTGGCATTAGGATTTACCATACTGCAAATTGCTGCCAACCCATATGTGGCTGTATTGGGTAAACCAGAAACCGCCTCCAGCAGGCTGAACCTTTCTCAAGGGTTTAACTCATTCGGAACAACCATCGCTCCTATTTTTGGGGGCTACCTTGTTTTCCATTATTTTGCTAAATGGGGAGAGCCATTGATCAGTAATGCGGGCCTGCCTATCTTGACAGACTCAGGTGACCCTATTTCAGCCCAGGGAGTCCAGTTACCTTACCTTATCTTTGCAGGGATATTTTTGTTATTGGCCATATTGATCAAGTTCACCAAATTACCAAAACTGGATGGAATTGAAAGTATTCAGAAAGGAGCTGGTGCACTTAAGTACAGACATCTTGTACTAGGGATCATTGCCATTTTCATGTATGTTGGAGGTGAAGTAAGCATTGGAAGTGTATTGATCAATTACATGAATGAAACGGTAGGATTTACAGAAATGAAAGCAAAATCCTTCCTGGCATTTTATTGGGGAGGTGCAATGATTGGCAGGTTCCTGGGTGCAATTTCATTAAGTAGCATGGAAAACAATTCCAGGAAATTGCTGATAATGGTGGGATTGGCTTTTCTAAGCTTCCTGGTAATTTACCTGGCAGTATATGTAGAAAGTGGATTTAGTTTTCCTTTTACAGATGTTCTTCCTTTTATTGGCTTCCTCGTATTAAACTTATTTGCCTTTTTACTTGGAAGATCTATTCCGGCGCGTACCCTGCTTGTATTTTCTTTAATCGTAATTATATTGCTGGTAATAACTTTATTGACCGGCGGTATGGTCGCAATATGGACTGTTATCAGCATCGGCCTTTTTAACTCCATTATGTGGTCTAATATTTTCACCCTTGCAATTAAGGATCTTGGAAAATATACAAGCCAGGGATCATCATTGCTGGTCATGGCGATACTTGGAGGTGCCCTGATACCATTGGCACAGGGTGCCGTAGCTGATTCATTTAATGGATATCATTATTCTTTCTTTATACCGATATTCAGCTATATTTATTTGGCATATTACGGATGGAAAGGACACATAGTTAAAAAGTTTAATTAAAATGATGTGATTCGAGGCTCTAATACATGAACAAAAATGAGATTTGAATATCTTTGAGGTTCTGTCAACTATGTCAAAAATTGGAATTAAAAACTTGTAGATAAAAAAATTATAAAATTATATGAAACGAGTCCCTCTGTAACGGGACGAGTTCCATGTGACCTTAAAAAATAAAATTAAACGCATGAAAGAAGTTACTTTAGGAATAGATATAGGAGGAACCTTTACCAAGTTCGGATTTATTCAAAGAAACGGTGAAGCCATTTTTGACAGTTCAGTAACTACCAGTGGACATAAAAGTATTGCATCTTATCAGAAAGCCCTTGCCAATGAGATTAAAAGCTCATTTGCTAATTTTCAGGATGAATACAAATTAGTTGGTGTGGGTATTGGAGCCCCGAATGGCAATTATTATAAAGGAACGATAGAATTTGCCCCTAACCTGGATTGGAAGGACGTTGTGCCTTTTGTTGAAATGTTTAAAGAACACTTTGACTTGCCAATGGCCCTGACCAATGATGCGAATGCTGCTGCAATTGGAGAAATGATCTATGGATCTGCAGTTGGAATGAAGAATTTTGTGATCATTACACTTGGTACAGGATTGGGAAGCGGAATTGTAGTAAATGGAGAAGTTGTCTATGGACATGATGGTTTTGCAGGTGAAGTTGGCCATGTTCAGGTTTATGAAAATGGCCGTATGTGTGGATGTGGTCATAGAGGATGCTTTGAGACATACGCCTCTGCCAGTGGATTAAGAAGAACCGTCTTTGAATTAATATGTAGCGAGACTACTCCTTCAAAACTCCGGAATGTTAATTTCAATGACATGACGGCCAAAATGATTGCCGACGCGGCAAAAGAAGGTGACGAGATCGCTTTTCAGGCTTTTGAGATTACCGGTAAGATCCTGGGCATGAAGCTTGCCGATACAGTTGCCCATACAAGTCCGGAAGCCATTTTCCTGTTTGGAGGACTCACAAATGCGGGGGATATATTGTTTATTCCAACCAGGAAAAGTTTTGAAGAAAACTTACTTAAAGTGTATAAAAACAAAATAAAAATTGTTCCTTCCGGGTTACAGGAAACTAATGCAGCGGTTCTCGGTGCCAGTGCCCTTGCCTGGAAAGAATTAGAACGATAACTTCTTTAAGTATCAATAAATATAATATGGTCATTAAAGGCTAATCTGAAGTACTTTAAACTTAGTAATGAAATAGTACATTATAAAATATCAAAATATGAATAATCGAAAATTTTTACCCGTTATCATTATTACCTTTATTGTTTTGTTTGTTGTAATTCTTCTTTCTTCAAGTTTGTTCCTGACCATACAGACCAGGAGAAAGAGGCGTTATATTCGACCGTTTTTCAGGTTTAAAGAAAGATAATATTTACCAGCCTGGATTTCATGTAAAAGCACCCTGGAACGACATGATTGTCTATGACGTTGCTGAATCCAAGATCGATGAGACAATGGACGTACTTGATAAAAGTGGATTGTCCATTAAAGTAGACGTATCAGTTCGTTTTCATCCAATATATCGATCGTGTTGGTTATCTTGAAGAAATCTTTCGTGGCGACTATATTGATCGCCTCGTAATCCCGGAAGCCAGGTCAACGGTAAGAAAGGTTATGGGCCGTTATACAGCAGAAGAGATATATTCCACAAAAAGAAGCGAAGTGGAGGAATCGATTATCAGGGAAACTGAAGACATATTGAGCAGAGAACTAGATTATAATGAAAGCCCTATTGATTAGGTCCATTAACCTTCCTGAACAGATTAAAACAGCTATTGAGAATAAATTGAAGCAGGAACAGGAAGCCCTGGCATATCAGTACAGACTGGATCGTGAAAAAAGTGAGGCCGAAAGAATGCGCATTCAGGCAGAAGGAGAAGCAAAGGCAAACCAGATCATAAATAGTAGTCTTACAGCAAGTTTGCTAAAAATGAGAGGTATCGAGGCAACGATAAAACTTGCCGAATCCCCGAATTCTAAAGTAATTGTAATTGGAAGTGGAAGCGAAGGTTTACCGCTGATACTTGGTAATAACTAATAAAATAAAAATCCCGCCAAAAAAGCAATTAGCAATTAAGCGGGATTTTTTCCATTTCAATATTTACTAATTTTGATGTGACAGTTCCTTCTGATGTACCAGTTCTTCAAGCATATCAGTGGTTAATGATTTTGGCCTTTCAATAGGATAGCCCAATGCCCTGTCCCAGATAATATTTGACAGCACTCCAATGGATCGGCCTATTCCAAACAAAACGGTATAGAAATCATATTCAGTAACCCCATAATACCATTGTATTACACCTGATTGAGCATCAACATTTGGCCATGGATTTTTAGCCTTACCCTGCTCGGTCAATATGTCAGGTGTAACCTCATAGATTAAACTTACATATTTGAAGATCAGATCATCAGGTAAATGTTTGAGGCAGAATTCCCTTTGTGCCGTATACCTCGGGTCAGTTTTTCTCAATACAGCATGACCATATCCGGGTACCACCTGACCAGACTTTAGAGTATCCCATACAAACTGCTTCATTTCATCCTTGGTCGGGACCTTCCCTCCCATTTTCTTCATCACATCCTGTATCCATCGTAGAACCATTTCATTAGCTAAACCATGCAGTGGGCCAGCCAGGCCATTTATCATAGATGAAATAGAATAATATACATCAGAAAGTGCACTTGCTACCAGGTGCCCCGTATGAGCACTCACATTTCCACTTTCATGATCGCTATGAAGGATGAAATACAATCTAGCTAAATCATCATAGGGTTTGCCAATCCCCATCATTTTTGCAAAATTTCCACCCCAGTCTAATTTGGGATCTCCGGGGATTATATTTCCGTTCTTATACTTTTTCCTGTATATGTAAGCCCCAATTCTAGGCAACTTTGCCAGCAGGTTGAGAGAATCTTCAAAGGTTGAATCCCAAAGATCCATTTTCCCGATCTCCATTTTCTTGTATTTCGGAGTAAAGATCGATTCCTTCTCCATAGAAACTACAGCCGCTGAGAACATGACCATCGGATGGCATTCTGCCAAATCATCTAATACCTTATATACGTAATCCGGCACATTCCTTCTCGTGGCCAGTTCATGCATTACTTCCTTCACTTCCTTCTTGGTAGGAATGTCTCCGGTAAGTAATAAATAAATGAATCCTTCTACATAAGGCACTTCAGCACCTGGGGGTTTGGGCAGCTTTTCGAGAACCTCCGGAATGGTATATCCCCTGAATCTGATCCCTTCAAACGGATCGAGGTAGGAAATATCTGTTACCAGGCATTTGACTCCCCGCATACCGCCTATTGCTTGTCCAATCGTAACCGTGCCTATTTCGAGATCACCATGCTCTTTAATTAACTTGATGGTCCTTGGTCGCCAGGCTTCGATTTTTTTTGCGAGTGTTTGTTTTAATATCGACATGTTAGAAAAGATTAATAATTAAAATATCTATTGTTTATATTGATTAAATAAAATTGATTAAACAGATGGTAATTGTTCAGATTTTCTCAATTTCATATGTCCTTTTGGACAATCCCTTTATAAAAAATTACCAATCTATCAGCATACGGATTATTTCAATCCATTAAAAATATTTGCACTATAATATAAGAACGTATAGTAAATCTAGAATAGTTCCTTGACATTTATAAATTGTTAAAAAAATATAAATAACAATTACGGTAGTTTAATTTAAGCATTAATTCAAAAAATTGATAATTTTTCATCGATTTTTTGCAATATTTTTATGTAGCTATTACAAGAATCTTTTGTAAAAGCCCTTATTTACGCCCTATTAGTAAGATTATATTAATTTCTTATTTGTGGAATTAATATATTGTTCGTTTAAGGAACAATATCTTCAAGATATCCTTCCCAATAAGTATGGCTTAATACAAATTTTATCAAACAATAGGCTTTTTTATAAGTTTTACAGATAGATCCGTATTTAAATGGGATTTAACTAAAATTTATTATTTTTGACACCTGACTAAGGAAAACAATAATTATCTAGAGTCGAAAATATTTTTTTAGCAATTTATAACATCATTTTAAAATGTCAGACTACGCAGAATTAAACATCGAGGGGAATAGCTACAAACTGCCCATTATCGAGGGAACCGAACAAGAAAAAGGATTAGATATTTCCAAATTAAGAGCTTCATCAGGGTATATAACCGTAGACACCGGTTTCAAGAATACAGGGTCCACGCAAAGCTCTATCACCTTCCTGGATGGGGAAAAAGGAATATTAAGATACAGGGGATATCCCATTGAACAGATAGCTGAAAAATCATCATTCCTGGAGGTAGCCTATTTATTGATTTATGGACAACTTCCTTCACAGGCGGAATTAAACCAGTTTATGGCAGCAATAAAAGAAGAATGGCTGGTTCATGAAGATATTAAAACCATTTTGACAGGATTTCCTGCAGACGCACATCCAATGGGTGTTTTATCATCACTTGTAACTGCACAAACTGCCTTCTTCCCGGAATCCCTTGATCCTTACAGGTCAGCTGATAAGGTTAACCGGACAATCATCAGGCTAATCGCAAAAATGCCTACCATGGTTGCCTGGGCATATACAAGGTCAAAAGGCAGATTGAGTAACTATCCAGATAATAACCTTGGATACGTTGAGAATTTCCTCAAAATGATGTTTTCCACGCGGGCACAGGAATACGAAGTTGATCCGATTATAAAAGATGCCATGGATAAGATCTTTATTCTTCATGCTGATCACGAGCAAAACTGCTCTACCTCAACGGTTCGAATTGTAGGTTCTTCACATGCTTCCTTGTATGCTTCTATTGCCGCAGGTGTAAATGCACTCTGGGGTCCATTACATGGCGGAGCAAATCAAAAGGTAATCGAGATGTTAAACCATATTGAAGAAAATGGTGGCGATGTACAAAAGTTTATCTCAAAAGCAAAAGATCCTGATGATCCATTCCGTTTGATGGGATTTGGTCACAGGGTATATAAAAATTTCGATCCACGCGCAACCATATTGAAAAAATCGGCAGACCAGATTTTTGAAAAACTTAATATAGACGATCCTATGCTTGATATCGCCAAGCATCTTGAAGATGTAGCATTGGAAGATGAATATTTCGTAAAAAGAAAACTATACCCGAATGTGGATTTCTATTCCGGGATTATAATGAAATCGATTGGTATTCCAATAGAAATGTTCCCGGTAATGTTCTCGATTGGCCGTTTGCCTGGTTGGATCGCACAATGGAAGGAAATGAGGGAGCACCAGGAACCGATTGGAAGACCGAGACAGATCTATGTTGGAGCAACGGAAAGAGATTACCTTACGATTGATAAGAGGTAGTTTTGAAGTATTAAACAGGATCATCGACTCTGCAAAATAAGATACTGGTCCAATACTTTACAGTCAAATCATTCTACCTGATTTGACAGGATCCACTTTGGAAGAAAAATTATAAGTATCTGCAGTAAACAGAAGAAGATAATTGGCTTTTTTGCAGAGGACTACCTGTCTAAAGGTATATAATACTATATAACTGGTATGATTATTCTGTTTTGCCGCATCAGTTCTCAAAGAAATTTACTACTTTTCAGTGTCTCAAAATAAGATACTATGTCATTACAGGAAGAATTCGATAAGGCTGTAAATCGCACCAAGGAACTTACTCAGCGCCCATCAAATGATATTCTGTTGAAATTGTATGCTCTATATAAGCAATCGACCGTTGGTGATGTGCAGGGTGATCCTCCGGGTGCAATGGATTTCAAAGCTGCAGCAAAATACAGGTCCTGGGAGTCTATTAAAGGTAAATCTATGGATGCTTGTAAAAAAGAATATATTCAGCTGGTTAATTCACTAGAATAATAAGGTGGAATACTTTTACCAACCAAACATAATTACTGACACTTTATATCTGGATGAAGAGGAGTCAAAGCATTGTGCAAGAGTACTCAGAAAGAAAATTGAAGATCAAATAATTGTCTTTGATGGTGATGGGGGAGTTTATACTTGTAGAATTACTGTTTTACACCACAAGAAGGTTGAATTTGAAATTATTGAAAAGATAACCACTAATAAAACCAGGCATAATATTCACCTGATCATTGCTCCCACAAAAAATGCAGATCGTATTGAGTGGTTTCTTGAAAAATCCATTGAAGTTGGTGTGCATCAGATATCTTTCATTAATTGTCAAAATTCGGAAAGGCATCGTCTTAATATGTCAAGAATAAAGAAGAAGGTAATAAGCGCAATTAAGCAGTGCCAAAATCCTTTCATTCCTGTTGTTAATGATATGCTTTCACTCAAGGATTATTTACGTTCTGCCGACCAGGATTCTGAAAAGTATATATGTCATGCGTCGAGTGGTAAAGGAAATTTTCTTTTAAATGCAGCAAATAAACATGCCTCTTACCAGGTACTTATCGGTCCCGAAGGTGATTTTACCAAACAGGAAGTAACTATGGCGGAGAAAAAGGGATTTCTTCCTGTATCCCTAGGTGATTCACGTTTAAGAACTGAAACAGCAGGTTTAGTTGCTTGTGTATTACTCAATGCCCTTAATTTGAAGACTTGAAAGGTCCCAGGACAGCTCTTTTTTATAAAGAATATTCCCTTCTTCAACCATCAGGGGTGATTTGATGTTATTATGAAATAAAGCCCCGGTTCCAAGCCCCTGATACATCTTTACATCAAACCCAAAAGTATACTGACAAATCGCATTAAGGCCTATGTTCGATTCAAGTGCTGAAGTAATCCACCATCCAATATTATTTGATCTGGCAAGTTCGATCCATTCCCCTGATGAGCTGAATCCTCCCAGGAGGCTTGGTTTTAAAATAAGATAGTGTGGTTTTATTTGTTCTATAAGTTCCTTTTTCTGATGATAAGAAAAAGCACCTATCAATTCCTCATCCAATCCAACCGGAATTGGAGATTGTTTACATAAATGATACATTGATTCCCATTGACCAGGCATTATGGGCTGTTCAATTGAATGAATTTTCAGTTTTACAAGACGAGATAATTTCCCCATTACATTTTGCATGTTAAATGCTCCATTCGCATCAACCCGTAAAGTGATGTCCCGATCAGAAAATTGGCTACGAACATATCCAAGTACTTCCAGTTCGGTTTCAAAATCAATCGCGCCTATCTTGACCTTTATACAATTAAATCCGGATTCAATCTTTTCCCTTACCTGATCCAGCATAAATTGTTTATTCCCCATCCATACCAACCCATTAATAGGAATACCCTTGCCATTAAAAAAATTGTTAATGAATACTCTTCTTACACCTCCATTCTTATGATCCAGAAATGCAGTTTCCAGCCCCATCCGGATTGAAGGCCAATCCTGCCCTAATTGATCGTCAAGAAACCGGATCAAAGAATCGTAATCGTCAATATTTAAGTCCTGAAAATCATTACATACCTGTCTTAATTGCTTTTCATAATCTGGTCTGTCATCTATGCTCAATCCGGGCAATAAACTGCATTCTCCAACACCAATTGTACCTGAGTCACCTTCCACTAAAACATAGTACGATGTTTTTTTCTTCAAAATCCCTCTTGAAGTTCCAGCATCAAACTTAAACCTGAGGTTATATTTTTTAAAGTGTACTCTCATCCTACATCAAGGTATTTGATAAAGATCGCATCTTTAGATAAATCCTTTTCTATATTTGCAAATTAGACGAACTAAAAGTACTAAATTTTATCTTATGTCAGAAACGGAAATGACCATTGATGTATTGATTGAAATTCCCAAAGGCAGCAGGAACAAATATGAATATGATAAGATTAAAAAAGTTATAAGATATGACCGGATGATCTTTTCATCGATGCACTATCCCAGTGACTACGGTTTTGTCCCGGAAACTTTGGCTTTAGATGGGGATGCCCTTGACGCCCTGGTTCTTGTATCTGATCCTACCTTCCCCGGTTGCCTGATTGAAGTTAAACCACTGGGTTTGTTCAGGATGTATGACGAGAAAGGCCCGGATGCCAAACTCTTATGTGTTCCTGTAAGTGATCCAATATGGAATAAACTAACCAGTATTGAAGAAGTGAATCCACATATTATTAAGGAAATTGAGCATTTTTTCAGTGTATATAAAGACCTTGAAGAGAAAAAAGTAGGCATAGAAGGATGGGAAGATAAGGAATCTGCCATTGCTACGATTAAAGAATCTCAGAAAAGGTATTGGGATGATTATAATGCCCTTGGTATTTCAAAAGTATAATCTCCAAAAAAGACCCTCTTTTAAAACTCCGAGATGTCAGATCTGGAACTGGATAAATTCAAATATGATCTGCCGGAATCCAGGATAGCCAGGTTCCCGCTTGAGAAAAGGGATCAATCTAAATTATTGCTTTATAACAAAGGTGTAATTACCCATCACTCTTTTCGTGAAATAAGTGGTTTATTACCGGAAAAAAGTCTTCTTGTATTCAATGAAACCAAAGTTATTCCAGCCAGGTTAACCTTTATTAAGGAATCCGGCGCAACCATTGAGATTATGCTTCTCAATCCTCTGAAACCATCAAATGATATTAATATTACCATGAGTTCCCAAAGCAAAGTTACCTGGGAATGTATGGTGAAGAATTTGAAAAAATGGAAGCCTGAACAAATAATTTCAACGAAAATATATATAAATGATGAAATATACGACATCGAGGCTAAGCTAGTCAATAAGGAAAAAAATCATGTTGAGATCAGTTGGATAAACCCCATGCTTACCTTTGCTGACATCCTTGAATATTCAGGAAAAGTTCCGCTTCCCCCGTATTTAAAACGTGAACCAATACCCCTGGATAAACCAAGATACCAAACCGTATACTCTAAAAATAAAGGCGCTGTCGCTGCCCCAACGGCCGGATTGCATTTTACAGAAGAGATTATCAATGAAATTAAGTCATTAAAACATATTACTGATTATGTAACCCTGCATGTTAGCGCGGGCACTTTTCAACCAATAAAAGAGAAGGATGTCAGAAAACATGATATGCATAAGGAAGCGGTTATGATAACGCGAGCGAATATTGAGAATCTGATATCTAATCTGGGAAACATCGTGGCTGTTGGGACTACATCAATGCGGACGCTGGAAAGTCTATACTGGTATGGAGTAAAATTAATATTGGGAAAAGATAAATTCATTCTTTATTGATAAGCTTTATCCATATAGTAATTTTGATATTAACCTCCCTAATGTAAATAAATCCCTGAAGGCTATAATCGATCACATGAACCAAATGAATATTGACAGAATACATGGAGAAACTCAGATCTTCATATTGCCAGGTTATCAATTCAAAATATGCGATGGATTGATCACGAACTATCATATGCCCGGCTCTACACTTATGCTTCTGGTGGCCGCATTCGTAGGAGATGATTGGAAAAAGATTTACAATGAAGCCCTGAACAATGAATACCGTTTTTTAAGCTATGGGGATTCTTCATTCCTTTTGCCAAAAGGGCGATAACGAAAAATCCCGCCTGGGAAGGCGGGATTACTGCAACCGATACACAATTTTATTCTACACCATTAGACGGCCGTCAGTATTTTATATATTTTTATATTTCATTTTAGAATAATTTCATATATTAAAAATCAAATTACGGGCCAAAGTATAAAACCCATTCATTTGGCGATTTTATTGGCTATTAAAAAACAATAAGATATTATTCTTGGAAAATATTCCCAAATTGGGACAAATTTAAAAATTATGGCAAAACTAGTACGGTCAAGCAGGAAGGTAATTGCCGGGGTTTGTGGAGGAATAGCAGATTACCTCGATTGGGATCCTGTATGGGTTAGAATTTTATTTGTAGTATTATCTATTGCAACAGCAGTATTAACTGGCATAATTGTCTATGCGGTCCTGTGGATAGCCATGCCGGAAGGGGAATAATTCAGAGTTTCACCATAAGATCTGCAAGGTATTCCATCTGTTCCTTTGAATGTAATGGGTAATTAGATATCCGGATTGTAGTTGAATTATCCTGAACCCCTCAAAACATCAAATTCAATCCTGTTCTCTGACATAAAATTGAGTGTCTATTTCATTTTTTAAATTTGTTTTGGCACATATGATGTTCTGCGATCGGAAAGACTGATCTTTTACTAAAAGTTCCAGATTCGGATTATCATTTATGGAATTGTATAGTATGATAGATTTGTATTTAATTTCATTTCTAATAATGGAAAGGCTTCTATTCAGAAAATCCTTAACAATCATACCAAGAATATATATACGGGAGATCTCCAATTTATCCTGAATAAAATATTTTCGAGTTTTTGAAGAACCAGGATCCAGATCCATATATCTGCGATCAATTTGGCTTATTACTTTATTAAAAAGACCACTTCTTAAAATCCAGACCACCAGATCCTGACTCATCCCGAACCCATAGGCTGTCTGGAAGCTGAATGAATCAATTTTATCAAAATCCAGAGGATCGGTTGGGCTTGAGTATGAAATATCCTGATGTATAAATGGCAAATTATTAAGATCCAGAATTTGCGTGAGCTTAGTGTCAAGGGCTATCCGGCCAGTCATCAGATCAATATCCTGTATGAATAGTGGCATTTCCCGCAAATTTCACTCTGACAGATCCTTTTCAGGTTCCTACAGAAAAACAATTTTATTTTGTTCTTATTCTGTATGTCTGTAAACACGGTAGATCCTGCAGCAGATATTCCATGCGGGAAGGATGCTTACAAGCGTTTTATACAATAACTTTTTATCTTTTAATAAGATCAAATGATAATCTGAGGGAATTTCAAACAGATCGATCAATCCGAAAAGGGTATCTTTAATAATATTAGATTGCGTCTTCTAAATCCATGTCAAGATTTCGAAATCCTTCCTTAATGGCTTTTTTCTGATGATAAGTGAATGTATGATATGGCTGAGGTGGATCGGCTTTGAAGGATAATTTACTTATCATATCAAAAGGATTAGTTATGGCTCAAATAAATATAATAAACTATTCAAAATGGATTGATCATTTTAAATATATTTGTATCTTTAGTATAGTTATAGCGATTGTTCTTTGATAAAGATATTTAAGATTACCCATCGGTGCTGACATTATATTAATCAAACTTAACACTATAAATTTACCGAGTAATTCTTGCTGTTTAAACCGGGCCTCAACCTGTTTTCAGGTCTCCGGTTATTCGGAGTTAACAGTGGATTGTTGATACAGTTGAGAAGCTCAAATCCTGTCAATTTGAGGTTTGATTACCTTATTTAGCTCGATGGGTTTTTTTATTTTAATAAAGTACACGGAACCTAATCGTTTGCTCAATTTCTCTGAATTCCTTAATTACCTGCCTGTCATATTCCTTATCAACTGCCAGAATCATATACCCTATCTTTTCGTTAGTCTTTAAATATTGACCAACTACATTGATGTCATGGACCGGCAAGTACATTATTGATCCTGGCCAATATACCAGGCACATTATGATGAATATGAATAAGTCGGTGTGCATCTTTAAATACTGGCAACTGTAGTTCTGGAAAATTCACACTGTTATTCGTGTTGCCAGTATTAATATAATCAATCATTTTATTTGGCACAAATTGAGCGATATTCTCCTGTGCTTCAAGTGTAGATCCTCCCACATGGGGTGTTAAAATGGTGTTTGGCAGATTTCTCAGTTTGGAAACAAATGCTTCTTCATTGTTTTTTGGCTCATATGGGAAAACATCAATAGCCGTACCAGCTACCTTACCCGATTCAATATGTTTATGTAAAGCATTAATATCTACAACCTGGCCTCTGCTTAAATTCAGAAAAACAACTCCGTCTTTCATTAATCCAAATTCATGATCACCGATCAAATTCGTATTCTCTTCCCGGCCATCTACATGAATTGAAACGATATCCGATTGTTCTAGTAACTCCTTCATGGAATTTGTTTTTCGGGCATTCCCCAAAGCAAGCTTTCTCCCTGATGTCATAATAATAGACTTTCAATCCCAGTGATTCAGCAAGTATGGACAATTGTGATCCTATGTTCCCATATCCTATTATTCCAAGTTTTTTCCCGCGTATCTCATAGCTTCCCTTTGCGGATTTACTCCAGATCCCCTTGTGCATACCTCGTGATTTATCCGGGATATTTCGAATTAGCATGATGACTTCCCCTATCGCCAGTTCAACTACAGAACGGGTGTTGCTGAAAGGAGCATTAAAGACAACAACTCCTTTTTCCTGACAGGCTTCAAGATCGATATGATTTGTGCCAATGCAAAACGCCCCTATCGCCATAAGACGGTTAGCATGTTCAAGTACTTTCCTGGAAATCACAGTCTTTGATCGTATTCCCAGAATTGATACGTCCTTTATTTTCTCACACAATTCATCTTCATCGTACCCTGAAGAAATTGTTTCAACCTGATAGCCCTCCTGTCGGAGCAATTCAGCTGCCTGAGCATGAACGTTTTCCAGCAGAAGAACTGAAATTCGGTTCTTAGGATACGAGATGGAAGCTTCAATTTTGTTCTGAAACAAGATCTCATCCAGACTTGGTGCAATATGATCCGCCTTCTCGACAATCGAATTCCGTTCCACGTTCTCAGTAAATGCATAGAAAGTATTTGCCAATCCAGCCTTTTTAATCTGATAGTCAGAATATCCATCCCCAATAACATATATATCGCCCTGGAGATTCAGGGATTTTAACAACTCCACCTTCCCATTGTCTTTACTTAAAATATTTTTTTTATCGAATCCCTTGATTTTGCCATCTTCAGAGTAAGTAAATGTATTCGCAAATACATTTTTCTCAGGGATGCCAAAATCCTGAACAACAGGAACAATGATCTCGCGGAATCCATTGGAGATAATATATATCTGATTGGAATAGTCTTTAAAAAATTGCTTATTTCTTGAGAAGGAAGATGAGATATCTCCTCTGATTTTCTCAATCAAGGGTTCAATATGATGTTTTGTTGCCTTCAGTAGATCTATGCGCCTGGACAAGGACTCCGAAAAATTAATTTTCCCTTCCATCGCTTCATCGGTAATTTGATGAATTTCCTTCAGTATATTTTCAGCTTCAAGCTGTTCAGCCAATGAAAACTTCCCAAGCAATTCAAAGGTCTCAGATTTTATAAATGTACTGTCAAAATCAATTACAAAAATAATTCTTGAGGTATTCATATTTGATTCATATTATAAAAACAAAACTATACAAATGGGATCGATAATTGTCATCCAAAATCTAATTTAAATACATTCTATGCGTTATACATTAATAAATTAATAAGAGGATGAAACATGTACTGATAAAATTACTCTATTGCCGGCATCTTAACTTCTTGTAGCACAAGCAGTACCCTGATGCAGTCGATCATGTACGGGGATGACGGATTATCAGAAACTGAAGTAATTGATGGTTTAAAAACCGCTTTAGATATTGGGACTGACAATGCTGTCAAACTGGTTTCTGATCCGGATGGCTATCTTAAAGACCAGGCAATTAAGATCTTATTACCACCGGAATTGAATAAGATAATAAATGATCTGCGTGAGGCACCCGGGGGGGACCAGATTTACAATGCCACGATAAAGCCTGTGATTGAAGACCTGATAATTGCTATAAACCGTTCGGCTTCAGACGCTGCATCCGCAGCCATTCCAATTTTTAAAAATGCTGTAAAGGAAATGACCATACAGGATGGTTGGTCCATATTAAAAGGGGATTATAAAAATGCGGGAAATTCGTCAGCTACAAGATATTTCCAGGATAAAACCTCTCAGGATCTAAGTAACTTATTTGAACCCAGTATTGAAACTTCTCTAAACAAACCCTTGCTAGGAAATACTTCGGCAAATACATTATGGGATAAGTTCTTACGCGCTTATAATGCAGTTCAGAAAAGTCCGGCTAACTTTCTTATGAAACTTGATCCTGTAAAAGAGCCTGACCTTTCAATGTATGTGACCAATAAAGCACTGGATGGATTGTTTATTAAAATTGCGAGATGAAGAAAAAGAGATAAGGGCTGACCCTTATAAATATGCAAACGATATTATCAAGAAAGTATTTGGGAGCGATGCTGCTAAATAGAAATTGTTGTTAAATAATAAAACTACAGGAAAAGATTGCATTTATTTATTGATACCGTTAAATGTGATATGCCCGGTATACCTGAATAAGATTTTATAGATCAGAAAAATAAATCCTATTTTTCAAGTTTTTTGACCTTCTGCAATTCTGTAGCTGCATCTACCATCAAATGCCAGGTCACTACCTTGCCGGTTTCAATAGACTCGTAGGCAAGCCCCTTTTCCGTTTCAATCACTTTCGATTTGCCCAGGTCATACCTGAGAGCGTCTACAACATCACCCGCTTTTATTGGATTCTGATCAAGATCGGCCATGCGAAGATTGGATGATTTATCAGACTTCCCTTTCCTCTTAAAAAAATTAAACATAGTGTTTTTGGTTGTTCCTGAATATGTTCAAATCAAATATACCCAACTGATATATTATTATTTATAAAAATCCTTAACCTTTTTTTAAATTCTCCGTAATCAATAGTATCTTTATGATATCATTTTAATATCAATTTAAATTATAATACAATGGAACAAGAAAAAGATTATAACCCCATTTCCGGCTATTTAATGTTAATTGTATTAGCCGGTCGTATTGATATTTGGAATTTATTCCTTACTTATGATGCCCAATCCGGTGTTTATCGTCTTACTGGTACTTTTTACCATATTGATGGTCATTGGATTTGTAATCGTTTATCCGAATTATTCCAGTGTTCTTACCTTATTTGGGAAATATAAGGGAACAATTAAGAAAAATGGATTTCCATTGGGTTAATCCATTCTTCATCCGCAAAAAGATCAGCTCTGAGAGCTCAGAATTTCGACAGTGAAAAGATCAAGGTAAACGACAAATTGGGTAATCCCATACAAATTAGCGTCATCCTGGTCTGGAAAGTTGAAAATACATTTAAAGCGGCTTTTCAGGTAAATGATTACGAACATTTCGTAAGGGTACAGTCTGATGCGGCCGTCAGAGGGCTGGCTGGTTTATATCCTTATGATAATTTCGATGACGAAGAAGCAGAGATCACCCTGAGATCCGGATTGAAGGAGATCAATCATGCACTTGAAAAAGAACTATCAGAACGATTGGATATTGCCGGGCTCCACGTGATCGAAGCCAGGATAGGATATCTTGCCTATGCCCCTGAAATTGCAAGTGCTATGTTAAGGCGGCAGCAGGCTACCGCAATTGTATCAGCAAGGCTAAAGATCGTGGAAGGTGCAGTGGGAATGGTTGAAATGGCCCTGGCTGAATTGAATAAAAAGGAAATCATTGATTTAGATGAAGAAAGAAAGGCAGCTATGGTCAGCAACCTGATGGTGGTATTATGTGCCGATAAGGATGCAAGTCCTGTTATAAATACTGGCACACTTCATCAGTAATTGAAAATCATGGATAAGGAATTGTTTAAAGAAGAACAGCGATTTGATCAATTGTGGTTGAAAGTCCCCCTTTATATCCTTGCTATCGGAAATGTGGTATTGTTTGCTTATGGATTTTACCATCAACTGATAGTTGGCGAACCGTGGGGGGATAATCCCATGTCAGATATTGGACTTGTTTTTGCAACAGGTCTTGTGTTTCTGATTTGGGGGGCAGTATTTTTTCTTTTTGAGAAAACAAAATTGATCACTGCTATTTACGAAAAGGAGATCCGGCTCAGATTCCCTCCTTTCTTTTCAAAAGAGAAAACAATCCCTTTCCAAACGATCAGAAAGATGGAAGTACGAAAATATAATCCCATTACAGAATTTGGAGGATGGGGATTAAGATACGGATTTAGAGGAAAAGCCTATAACGTGAAAGGCAATATTGGATTACAAATCCATTTTATTAACGGCAAAAGACTTCTAATTGGAACGCAAAAACCTGAACAAGTTAATTGGGCCATAAATAAAATACATCCTATCGATCAAACAATAAACAGAATTGAATAATGGTAAAGAAAAAACCATTCGTATTAAGGATCAGCGAGGAATCGATTGAAGCAGTTGAAAAATGGGCTGCTGATGAGTTCAGGAGTACAAATGGACAATTAGAATGGATCATTGACAAGGCATTAAAAGAGTCTGGAAGAAAAAAAAATAAAAAATAATATCTTGAAAATAAATCTATATACTGATGAAAAACAATTTAGCACATATCAATTACCGATGCCCAAAATGTAACAACAGGCAATATCGTACAGAAATTGTAAGTACAACGGGTGGATTATTTACCAAAATATTCGATATTCAGCATCGTAAATTTACAGCTGTAATATGTGAACAATGCACCTATACTGAATTATATAAAACCAAGAGTAGTCAACTGGCCAACGTGTTTGACTTCTTCACAAATTAGACAAACGATTTCGAAGAATTTATATTAATACGGCTTTACTTCATATATTAGATAATATTTAATATTTTGCGGAAAATTTTTAACTGACCTGGTTATGCGCAAAAAGCAACTTAGTTTAATGATTCAATTGGCAATAACAGACAAAATGCTATCTGAACGTGAAGAAAGGCTGATATTCAATTTAGGAAAGCTTCACAATATTTCAGAAGCCGAAGTAAAAGAGCTGATTAAAAAACCTGAGCCAATCGGGCCCATTGAAGCATTGACAAATGATGAGAAATTTCAATACCTGTATATGGTCATACAAATGATGAAAATTGACCGGAAAATATTTAAATCAGAGGTTGAATTCTGTAAGGACCTGGCAGATAAACTGGGTTTTAAAAAAGGTGTGGTGGCGGAATTGTCGTCCAAGATCTACAGTGACCCTGTAATTACCTCCGACCGGGAAGCGCTGATGAAATCAGCATTCAGATATTTGAAATAATTCCAATCAATCGATAATCTTTCAGGCAAAGGATATTGAGGAATAAATATATCCTCCTTCCCGAAATTCCGTAATAATGTGATATGGTTCGTAACAATTTTATACTACTATTACTATTCCTCTCAAGCATTCCGGTAAAAGTTAATGGCCAGTCTGAGATACCGGATGTTAATTCCAGGGTATTAACTTATGTTAAAACAGTGATTGGATCAACAGTGGGTCGGGGTGAGTGCTGGGACCTGGCCGACCAGGCGTTAACTTTTGCAAATGCGCAGTTTGATAAGACCTCACCTGAAACCATATACATTTTTGGAAAACAATATAATCCGGAAAAAGAAAAAGTCTTTCCCGGAGATATTATCCAGTTTGAAGACGTTATGCTATCCTATAAAGACGGGAATATGATCTTTACTGAAAATTATAAACATCATACGGCTATCGTATTTCGTATTAAAGAAAACGGCTATTTCGAACTTGCACATCAGAACACAAGCTTCGGTGGCAGAAAAGTGGCATTAAGTGATTTCAATCAGGAAAACGTTAAAAAAGGCAAACTGATCTTTTACCACCCGATTCCATAGTAAACAGGTGGATAAATGTGGCCTCATTATCTCATACAAAAAATAAGTCCGGGAACTTCCTTTAATTATCTGTACTGTAACATACAGGTCATGAATTTCCTTTGATTACCAGATACAATTTAGACAAATACTTTCCTTCGATTACCAGATGTGAAACTAACAAGCTATGTAATTCCTTCATCTAGAAGACGTAATACAGGCATATCCTTATCTTTCCTTCGACGGCATACCAATTAGACTAAGTCAATATTAACCGTACAAGTATTTTTCATACATTTTGTCTGAGCACTCTTATTTTAACTTATGATTTATTCCAATATTGATTATCTTTCGATCTGATTCAAATTTTTC
The DNA here is from genome assembly GCA_963820995.1 of uncultured Cytophagales bacterium. Classification (GTDB taxonomy): domain Bacteria; phylum Bacteroidota; class Bacteroidia; order Cytophagales; family Cyclobacteriaceae; genus JAGTVG01. The sequence continues at coordinate 583,924 of CAWGCL010000006.1, forward strand.
AAAATGAGCTATACTCTTCTGGGATTTATCATATATCTACTTATCATTCTGATTGTTGGATTGATCACTTATAAGTCAAATAAAAGTCATTATGATTTCTTTTTGGGTGGACGCAGGGTAAATCACTGGGTTGTTGCTTTTAGTGAACGGGCTTCCGGTGAATCAGCCTGGTTGCTGCTAGGCCTGCCAGGTGCAGCCTACGCCATGGGTGTTGTTGAGGTCTGGACTGCTCTTGGATGTGTCTGGGGTATTATTTTTTATTGGTACGTTATTGCGGAAGACCTTCGAAGAGAATCAGAGAAAGTAGCTTCGATGACTTTACCGGATTTCTTTGCTCAGAAATTTGAAAAGGGTAAAACAGCTATACGGGTTACGGCTACCCTTATCATCATATTCTTTTTTACATTTTATCTTTCAGCACAATTCAATGGAGCAGGCAAGGTCTTGTTTGTGACTTTTGGAATAGACCAGTTCTGGGGCATGGTGATAGGAGCTTCATTTATTATCGTATACACCATGCTGGGAGGATTTTTTGCTGTAGCCTTCACTGATATGATACAGGGAATTATAATGATCAGTGCCCTAGTCATACTTCCCCTGGCCGGGCTGGCTGAGATTCTTGCCACGAAAGGTGAATTTGCACAGGCCATAGCTTCATCAGGCGAAAGCTATATTAGCCTAACGGGTAATAAATCAGGCTGGCTGGCATTTGCATTTATTATCAGTGGCCTCAGCTGGGGATTTGGATATATGGGACAACCCCATCTGTTAACCAGGTTCATGTCGATAAAAAATCCGGCAAAGATTAAAATTAGCCGCAGGATAGCCATTGCATGGGTTATCCCGGCCTTTACGGGTGGATTGGTCATCGGTCTGGTCGGTCTGGCACTGTACGGGAAAGGTTATTTTGAAGATGTCGAACAAGTCATGCCTCATCTTGCCAATGAATTGTTGCCTTCATGGATTGCAGGAATATTTATTTCAGGAGCTATAGCTGCTATGATGTCTACAGCCGATAGTCAATTGCTTGTAATATCTTCATCAGTAATTGAAGATATTTATCATAAAACGCTCAACAAAAAGGTATCAGATAAGCTATTGTTGAAATTGAGCCGTGCAATTACCATTGTTGTTGGTATACTTGGATTCATTATTGCCATTTCCTCAGGAAAACTTATTTTTTCAATGGTATCATATGCCTGGGCAGGATTGGGTGCTTCCTTTGGTCCGGCATTATTCCTCACACTTAAATGGAAGAAAACTTCCTGGCAAGGTGTTTTGGCTGGCATGATTGTCGGTACGGTATCAACAGTGATCTGGAGTGAAATCAACTGGCTCGACTCAGTGATAAGTGCCAGGTTTTCTTCTTTTGTACTGGCCTCTTTAACAGTATATTTCGTGAGCCTGATTAGTTATTCTGACAAGTAATATATTATTTCCATAACAATCTGGCGAAAATTAATTTTATACTTAAAGAGATATTTAATCTTATCTCTTATGGTTTATTTAAGATTAAAAAAATGAAATTAAGGTGATCAGGTCTATCCTTAGGTAAAAGATATTTATAAAATATTTACAAGATATTAAAAGAGTTGACCTTAGGCATATTTGATTATTTTTATGCATCCTGCAATATCTGGCTTCAGAGAAATTTAAATATCACAAGACAAAATCGTATATTAGAATATAATAAATCCATAAAATCACAATACATTTATAATCATGAAAAAGTTTAAGATTTTAACCCTCCTCTTTATCTTTTTATGTACATTCTCCAATGCTCAGGATAGTTTTGAGAAAGATATAATCAAAAACTCCGGCGGTGCTCTGGAAATTACCTTCATCGGACATGGCACTCTGATGTTTAATTTCAATGATCTTATAATCCATATTGACCCAGTGAGCAGTTATGCAGATTATTCAAAGTTACCGGATGCAGACATCATTCTGATCACTCATCAGCATGGTGATCATCTGAACAAGGAAGCCATTGACCTTATTAGTAAATCCGATACGGAAATTATCGTAACCGAGAAGGTTTCACAGGAACTTGACGGGGGAATTATAATGAAAAACTGGGACAAACGAAATGTTAAAGCCATTGAGATCCTGGCAGTACCAGCCTATAATCTTGTACACAAAAGAGATAATGGAAGCCCTTATCATCCTAAAGGCGAGGGGAATGGATATGTAATGACCTTTTCTGACATTAAGGTATATGTTGCTGGCGATACAGAAAATTTCCCTGAAATGGATGATATGCCCCAGGTGGATGTCGCCTTTCTGCCAATGAACCTCCCCTATACAATGACTCCTGAAATGGTTGCAGATGCGGCACTCAGGCTAAACCCAAAGATCCTTTACCCATACCATTTCGGCAATACGGATACCGATGAGTTGGTAAAATTATTAGAGAACCATAAAGAAATTCAGGTCAGAATCAGAAAAATGAATTGAGCTGGAAGATTTTTTTTAAAGCATTAAATAATCAGGTACTACCGCTTACAATAGTTATTCCTTTTCCTAGTCATTAGGATTTGGATTAATCACTATTTGCTAAAGATCTCATCTTATCAAGACCTGTTTTGGCCACAAGAAGAGGATCTTCCTCCCAATATTTCCTATTGAAAAGTTCGAGTGAAAGAACTTTCACTCCGCCCATTTTTTTTAGGTCACGCAGAACCTGCTTAACCGGACCAACACCATCTCCAGGATATACCCTATCCGCATCGGTTTGTTCAAGGCGAGGAATGGTACCCACATAATCATTCATATGGAAAATCTCGATCACACTTCCATTTAGCATTTTCAGACTATCAAAACCAGATCCACCTCGAAACATATGATATACATCCGGAAGAAGTCGCACATCCGGGTCATTGGCTGAAGCGGCCACTGTCAAGGCCTGTCCTATATGCCACATAACCGGGGAAGCTCCCCAAAATTCAAGTTGCGGCATTACTCCGGTGCTTCTGCCAAGTTCCAGGATTTCAGCATATTTTTCACCGGCCATGAAAAAATCCAGGGATTGGTCTGCCGGGACACCTGCTGGTGGAGCTGCTATTCGCTTACCCCCTATCGAAGCAAGCATTTCCATTTCCTCTTTCATTTGTTCCATTCCCGAACTACCTCCACTGATCCATGGAGCAAAACCAATGGCATTTTCTACATAAATGCCATGATCCTCAATGTACTGTTTACAGAAGCTTCAATAGAATTTCCTTCATCCAGAAACGCCTTAATGTCCCTTATCCAAACCTCAATGCCATCGTATCCAGCTTCGGAGGCTATCTCAATATATTTTAATATTCCAGGATTTTTCCCGCTTATGGTACTTGTGTTCAGGCAATACCGAAAATTTCCCTTCGGTGTTTTCCCCTGTGATGAACAGGCATTTGTTAACATTGATGAAGATGTGATCAGGGCGATGTTCGATATTGCTTTCCTTCGGTTGATCATAATATTTTTCCAATTAAAAAATTAAGTAAAAATTAGGCGGCTTTCTTTTACCAATGAAAAATAAGGATAAAACAAATATTTCACAAATTAATCTGTTAAAGGAGTCCTCAACATAGAATTAGGTTTATAGGCCCAATGAAATCCACAAAATGATTTGCGTTTTATTACCTCATCCCAAATGCTATTTACGCAATATTTCATCCCGAAAACTTAAAAAATGCGCAAAACCTGTTGGTGACTACTATTGGATTTCGAAATTTCCAATATTCCCCATATATTTGACAGGAAATATTTTTTAATATCTTATTCATTGATTAAAAAGTTCAACAATTTTTCTTACAAAGCATTATACTGGGCAACTGCCTTTTCTTCCATCACTTTCTTTCTAATGGTATGTATCAACGTGTTTACCAGATATGTACTGAAAACTCCCTTCATTGCATCCATCGAATTAAGCAGGATTTTTTTTGTATGGGCATGCTTCCTGGCTGCGGGCATTACTTATTATAAAAAGGGTCATATCGTTATCTCTTTTATTTATGATAAGTTATCTGAAAGCGCAAAAAAATGGATTTCAATTGCGATCAATATTTTATCCATCTTATTTTTTGCTTTGATCACTGTATGGTCAATTGAAGTGGTAATATTAATATGGAATACAGAGTTTCCGATATTGGGCATCTCACAATCCTGGCTATATATACCGGTCCCGTTTACTTCTCTTTTAATGTTTCTTTTCAGCATTCAGTTCCTTGAAGAAAATTTCCAGACTAAAACCAGGTTAGTATAATGCTATATGTTCTTATAATAGGATTCATTATACTCGCAATATTCAGAATGCCTGTGGCAATATCACTGGGATTTGCCACGATTCTTGCTATCTGGTTTTTCAGCGACATCTCCCTGGCAGCATTACCCCATAAAATGGTTAATGGTATTGATTCTTATGTCTTCCTGGCTATCCCGCTGTTCCTTCTGGCAGGTAAACTGATGAATGCAGGCGGCATTACCGACCGGATTTTTAATTTTGCCAGGGTGTTGGTAGGTGGTATTAAAGGAGGTCTCGCCCATGCAAATGTAGTGGCCGGCATAATTTTTGCCTGGATGTCAGGTTCGGCTGTTGCGGCGGTTGGAGGACTTGGAGAAATTGAGTTGAAAGCGATGAAAGAAAATGGATTTGACAGTAAATTTTCTTCTTCTGTGATAATTGCTGCTTCTGTACTCGGACCGGTAATTCCCCCAAGCATACCTTTCATACTGTATGCAGCCATAACAGAAAACTCAGTCGGGAAGCTTTTTCTGGCAGGGATCATCCCGGGTGTATTACTGGCTTTTGCTCTTATGATCACCATATATATTGTTAGTGCATTGCGAAACTATCCGACCGACAGAAGAAAGAGCCTGAAAGAGTTCATTATTGCTTTTAAAGAGGCTATACTGCCCCTCCTAATGCCGGTCATAATGCTCGGCGGGATTGCCACTGGTATTTTTACACCGACTGAAGCAGCTGCCGTAGCAGTAGCATATGCCCTGATCATTAGTTTTTTTGTTTATAAGACGATAAAATTAAAACACCTGCCACAGATCTTTGTGGATACTATGATCACAACATCTGTGGTCACTTTCATCATTTCTACAACAGCTTCATTTTCCTACGTATTAACAATTGAATCTGCCGGAGAAAGAATAACCGGATTTGTAACTGCATTCACATCGAACCCATACGCTGTACTATTCATGATCAATATTCTTCTATTGGTATTCGGGGCTATCATGGAAGCCGGTGTAGTATTGATTATATTCACACCGATTCTATATCCACTGGCTATGTCTCTAAATATTGATCCAATCCATTTCGGAGTAATAATGGTTGTGAACCTGATGATTGGAGTGGCCACACCCCCTATTGGCGTTTGTTTGTTCGTTATGTCACACATTAGTGGATTAAAAGTGGAGGTATTAATGAGATCAATCCTTGTATTTCTGATACCATTGATTTTAATATTACTTATAATTACATATATACCTGTTTTATCAACCTATTTGCCAAACTTAATCATGAAATAGTGAGGACATTTCTGACCATATTGATTGTCGTAGCAGGGATTATGAATGGTTGCAGGCCTGAACAAAAATCCAATATTATCACCGTTGGGCTGACACATGGAAAAAGTCATTCATTCTCTCAGGCCCTGGAATATTTCAGAAAATGTCTTGAAGATAGAAGTAATGGAAAACTAAAAGTCAAAATATTCCATAGTTCTCAGATAGGTAGTGAAAAAGAAATGCAGGAAATGCTCACTATAGGCAGTCTGGATATCTGTCTCAGTGGGATACTAAATACATATGAGCCTTTATTTACACTGTTTGAGATGCCATATCTGTATAGAAACCGGGATCATGCGTTTATGGTTAATAAAGGCCCGATAATGAAAGATGTGGCCTCAAGCCTTGAAGATAATGGCATCGTTCTTATTGGTTTTTATGAAAATGGGTTCAGGAACATATCAACCTCCAATAAACCTATCAACCACCCATCGGACCTGGCCGGATTAAAGATCAGAACCCCTGAAAACCCAGCCCAGATTCAAACCATCAAAGCTTTAGGAGGAATACCTACCCCATTGAGTTTCTCCGAACTATATACTGCTCTCATTCAGGGCGTAGCTGACGGACAGGAAAATCCCTTACAAAACATCTGGTTCGGGCGATTATATGAATCACAAAAATTCATTGCAAAAACTCATCATATCTACAATAGTGTTTATATTACTGCAAGCAAACGTCTGTGGGACAGATTGAAAAGGCAGATAGGGAATTAATACTCGATTGTGTTGAACAATCCACTAATTGGCAGCTTGAATATATGAAAAAACTGGACATGGAGCTTGAGGAAAAAATGAAAAGTGAAGGAGTGACCTTCACATATCCTGATATGGAGGAATTTGCACTTGGCTTCTGAACCAGCTTATGAAGAAATGTATAAAATTTTAGGTGAAAATGCCAGGCGAATTGTTCAGGCTATAAGAAATATTGATTAATTTCAATGGTATGAAAAGATTTTATAAATTCTTTAAGTATTTGATTTTGGTTTTGCTGATTGCAGGATGTTCTCAGCCTCCAGCAAAAAAAAGTATTTTATATATCAACTCTTATCATGAGGGATATGGATCCAGTGATGACATTGCGCGTGGAATATTTGAAATGCTTGAGGGGAAAGAAATTGACCTGGAAGTAATTTATATGGATACCAAACGAAACCTGGAGCCTGAATATATAGAAAGGATCTCCCGACAAATTGCTGACTCCATAAAACATAAATCCCCGGACCTGATTATTGCCTCAGATGATAACGCCGTAGCTTATGTTGTAAGCGCTTATTTAAAAGACGTCCCCACTCCTGTTGTGTATTGTGGTGTCAACTGGACCGCAGACCAGTACGATCTTCCAGAAAGCCATATTACAGGGATGCTGGAGGTTCTTCCTTTTGAACAAGGCATTGAATTAACGAAGACATTCCATCCTGAGATCCAAAATGTGTATGTACTATCAGAAAACTCAAATTCAGAACAAAAAAACATACAATATATTGCTGAAATTTGTGATGCCCTGGATCTTGATCTTCATTACAAATTAGTTGAAGATTTCGATGGCTGGAAAGAAGGATTCCTTGAAGGTAACAAATCGAGTGACCTTGTTTATATTCCTACAAATGGTGCTATATCGGATTGGAATGAAGAGCAAGCCATTAGTTTTATTAAAGAAAATATTCAAAAACCTGTGATGTCCTGTGATGATTTCATGATGCCATATTGTGTATTTGGATTAACAAAAGTTCAATCAGAACAGGGGATTTGGGCTGCTGAAACGGCTATTAGCATATTGGAAGGCAAAGATCCCAGCTACTATCCCTCAGGCTAAGAACAAACAGACTCAGATCTGGTTTAATCCTACTTTAGCTGATATAATAAACATAAAACCGGATAAAGAATTCTTAGAGAAGAGTACAGTTTACCGATATTAAATACCTCTATATGAATGCTGATGTTATCGAACGTATAGTTCATCAGATCAACTTCCTATCAAAAAACAAAAATCACCTAACAATAGATGCGGATACGCATCCCACTGATCTCGAGGTTTTATCAGGCAGTATCCTGGACAAATACAATAGGACTCCGAATTATTATCATGGCAGGCCCATTTCAGGAGGTGATCTTTTAAGGGAAATGAAAATGGCTGGCGTGGATATGGCTTTGATTTGGCAAAATCCTGCTGCAACACCCTATACCACAGATCAAAATGAAAACTACAATCGGCTTCTCAAGGCCAATGAATACATTTTTAAGCTTGGCCAGAACTATCCGGAGAAATTCATTCCAGCTGGCTGGACTGATCCAAAGGCACTTGGATTGGATAAGGCATTAAAGATCGTAGATATCTTTATGGATGAATTCGGATTCCTTGTTGTAAAAATGAATCCTGCACAGAATGCTTTTCCAATAGACAGCGAGGAGGTAATCACCATTGTCGATAAAATCTCAAAAAACAAGGGAATTGCTGCCTTTCATTATGGTGCTGACACACCCTATACACCAGCATCAGGATTGGAAAAAATAGCACGTTCCTTTCCCAATACAAGGATAATCGGCATTCATATGGGAGGGGGAGGTGCCAGTTACAATGAGGGCGAAGATCTCTATAATCAAACCAGGGAATTGGGATTGAAGTGCCCTAATCTTTTTTTCGTCCAAAGCACAAAAAGAGATACCCACATAGAAAGTGATTTTATTACATATACCCTTGAGGGTAAACCATTCAGTAAAAATATAGCCTGTGCAAGTGATGCCCCATATGGAAGGCAAACTTGGAATTTCGGTGGCTACAGGATGATGTTTAAAAGTCTTCTGAACAGTAGGGACCATACAGATGAACGGGTCAGGAATAATCCTGAAGCCTTCAATGAAGACATGCAACAAAATTATATGGGGCGAAACCTGGCAGAAATAATTATTGATGGATATAAAATAAAATTCCCCCAGTTATTTGAAAATTAATTTTCCTATATTGGAGGTGATTTGGTAATGATTTATTAATTATTTTTTTATTCTTACTAATATGAAGAACTATAAGCGCTTTTATTTCCTGGCAATTGTTATCCTATTTTTTACAGGAAATATATCTCTTTTTAATTATGATTTATTAGCTCAGGCAGAAGATTTCACCGCTATTCGAACAGAAGTCCATTTTGATGAAACCATAAGGGACTGGGATGGATTTGGCTTTAATTATGTCGAAACAGCCCAAACTATGGATTACGATGAAGATCCACAGGAATATGGTGGATTCAGCCTGCTGGAGGAAAATGAAAAAATGGAGATCGTAAACATGATCTTTGGAGAAGATGGCCTCAAAGTCGGACTGGTTAAAATGTTCTATGATTCCTGGCATCAGGATACGCCCGATGGTCCATTTGATCATCAAAAAACCACCGCAAATATGCGTTATTTCGTCAGGGAAGGATTAAAAATCACACGAGCCAGAGGTGCTGATCTTGAGATAATCACTACCTTATACGGACCCCCACCCTGGGCAACTAAACAAAAATTCCTGCGTGGCCGGGATCTTGATCCGGAGATGAAAGACGAACTATGCAATTATCTGATTGATTGGGCAAAATACCTGAGAAATGAAGAAGGATTTCCTTTAAAGTATATCTCACTGCACAACGAAGGGGAAGACTGGTGGAGATGGCCTGCTGATGGCAGCCACGGAAACATAGGCGAAGGGCATGATTATAACATGTACTGGCCGCCTGAGCTGGTAACAGAATTTGTTAAAGCCATGAGGGATAAAATGGATGCCCAGGGACTTGGAATGGTTGGTATTACGAATGGTGAACCTACTAATTGGTACAGATTCTCCACCTGGGGATATGCTGATGCCCTTTACAGGGATGAAGAAGCACTTCAGAAACTTGGCTTGATCACATCACATGGATTTTATAGTGGAGGATACAGGAACCGTTGGTTTGGTCCCCATACGTCTGAAGGAATTGACCTGCTCCGTGAAAAGCGTCCAATGCTTAAAGCATGGGTGACCTCTACTAGCTGGAGTAACATGGATGCCAAGAATATAAAAGAAATGCATGGAAATATTTATACATCAAAAGTCAATGGCATCATTCCATGGTCAGGTATACAACGCCCTCCACTATGGGTTGGCGGCGATCCAAATCCAGGATCTGCATTCACAGTACGTGAAGACGGATCATACGAAGTAAGACGTGGCTATTATTTTTATAAGCAATGTTCTCGGGCAGGACAGCCAGGCATGAAAGTGGCCCGTACTATGTCGATGGATTCTCAGGTTGCCATGATTGCATTTTCTGCGAATGGCACAAAAAACGCAGATGCATTTATTGTGGTCAACTGGGGTGAAGAGGATAAAAAAGTTTCGATTGCCGTTTCGGGAACCACAAGTACGAATTTCGAATCTTTTCAAACTACAGAGGATGAGTCAAAATTATATAGTCCATCAGGAAATCACACTCTGAAAGAAGGTAAAATAATATTTGATTCACCTAAAGGTTCTGTTACAACCTTCTTTGGAAATTAATATGAATTATATTCAGACTGCTGGAATTACTGTTTTATGTATATGTTTTAGCCTCCTGGCCAATACCACATCTTATGGTCAATATGAGGATTTGAGTACTGTCAAAGCTAAAATAGACTTTTCAAACCAACTCAGGGAGTGGGATGGTTTTGGGGTGAATTATGTCCAGACTGCGCATACCCGGGATTACCAGGATTTTCCACAGGAATACGGTGGATTCAGCATTTTGAATAAGAACCAGAAAAATGAAATCATTGAGATGATATTTGGGGCGGATGGTTTAAAACCTGGAATTGTAAAGATGTTCCTGGATCCATTGCATCAAAAAGAGCATGGGGGGGTTTATGATCATGAAACCACCACGCAATATATGCAAGAGTTTTTTAAATTGGGATTGGCAAAAACAAGGGAATGGGGAGGTGATCTTTCCGTGATTACAACACTTTATAGTCCACCAGCCTATATGACAAAACAGAAAACATTACGGGGCCGTGATATTGACCCTGATCATAAGGAAGATCTTGCCCTTTACATGATCGATTGGACCAAATACCTCAAAAACAAAGGATATCCGGTCAAGTATCTATCACTACATAATGAAGGGGAAGACTGGAGAAGGTGGCCTGTAAAGGGAGATTATGCTAATTTTGACCATGGTCATGACTACAATCTCTATTGGAGGCCTGAAGAAGTAGCTGATTTTCTTGATTTTATGCCCCCTCTGATGAAGGAACATGGATTAAACGATGTTGGACTGACCCCCGGTGAATGCTCAAGATGGTTCCAGTTTTACTATAGCGGTTATGCACAAAGCATACTGGACAATCCAAAATCGTTACAAAATCTGTCATTAATTACTTCTCATAATTTTTATAGCATTAAACCCGGTGGCCATCGATGGTTTGCAGGCACCAGCAACATAGGAACTGACATGATTCGGGAGGTGAAACCTGATATTCATGCCTGGGTAACTTCAGCAAGTTGGGGTAATATGGATGCCGATTTTGCCTGGCAGATCTGGATGAATATTTATTTAGCAAAGGTAAATGCTTTTATACCCTGGGTTATAATTAAACGACCGACACATTGGAAATCGGATGATCCGAATCCAAATACAGCAATTTTAGTATCCGAAGACAGTACCTATAAGGTATTACCTGGTTATTATGTGTATAAGCATTTCACAAGAGTAGGTCAGCCCGGAATGGGCGTCGCCTACACTGAATGCCGGGATTCAGAAGTTCAGATCCTGGGATTTTCGGAAAACAAAACTAAGAATCCTGATGCTTTTGTAGTGGTGAATGTAAACAACTGGGTGGCAAACCGTGCTGATGCCGTTGACATTAGCTTAAATAACGTTAACTATACTTTCAGCAACCAGGATCCTTTATATAATCTTTACCGCGAAGAAAATCAAAGAGAAAAATACAGGAATATTAATGCAAAATCTATCAGAACTGAAAAAGGTTATCTACTGGAAGTTGTTTTCCCATTTAAACAAATAAATCTAAGTCCAAAGACAGGAATTCCTATTAATTTAGAGATCAAAGTCAAAGATGGAGCTTATGCACTGGCGGGTGAAATTAAATGGGCAGAAGGAGGTCCTTTTGTCCTGTCAACAGGTTACGATTCATATGAATATTCAATTCATTATAATCCCACTAAATCAGATTTTGAAGGAATTATTGAAACAGAATGGGTGAACACTAAAGAATATATGATAACGGAGAAAAGTCATCCCAATACCAAAGATGGATTTTCTGCCACTTGGGAGGCCTGTTACGACACTGAAAACCTGTATTTCTTAATTGATATAACAGATGACACTAATCTCCAAGCGAGAAAAGTAAAAATTGATCTTCATGGGACAAAGTATACATCTTTTAAGGCCTTGAGAACGATTGATAATAAAGAATCCTATACGGATATAGGTGTTTACAACGTAGAAGATGGATCGATTAACTATGAAGCACCTTCCAGGTCAATTACCACGTTTATAGGTATAGACTAAATAAATATTTCTTGTCAGCTTTTTTCTTTAAGATAATGCTCTTTTTAATCCTGGTGGTTATAATAAGTGGTATTCCTGTGAATACCTCGTTTTCGCCAGCAAAAGATGGCATTCCTATTTATATTTCTTCAAATGGAGTTCATACCGATTTCATACTGCCCGTTAAAACGGAAATCATCGATTGGCAGGATATTTTTGAATCAGAACATTTTGGGAATGGATGGCTATATGCTCCATATATTGCTTTTGGCTGGGGAGACAGGGGATTTTACCTTAACACACCTGAATGGTCGGATCTGGAGATAAACACAGCTATTAATGCATTATTCATCCCAAGTGCCTCTGCTATGCATGTTTCTCTCTGGCCGCAACCAGAAGAAGATGATTTGACAAAAAAAATAGCAATCTCTAATAAAGATTATGAAGAAATTGTGGAATACATATTAAACTCATTTGCTATGAGAGAAGATGGAAAATTTTTAAAAATCGATCACCCTGGGTATGGTGATTATGATCTATTTTTTGAATCTTCCCTTAAATTCCATCTTTTTAAAACGTGTAATGTCTGGACTAATAAAGGTTTGAAAGCAGCCGGACTGCGGACCAGTTTCTGGACACCCTTTGACAGGCCAATTTTATACCATCTTCAAAATATAGAAGAGCAATAAGCGTTTCAACCTCATTTAAAATGAATTTCTGCTTTTTCTGATCGAAAAGTACCAGTAAGATATGAATTACTACTTTAATTATCGTACCGGCTTTATATTTATCTTACAGGGCCAGTTCTTTATCGAGAACAAAAATCTTAACTGTATCCCTTTTCACACTGTCATAAGCCATCGCTTCAGCCGTTTCCTGTGATTTAAGGCCTTCAAGGTAAAGTCTTAGATCATTGCGATCGAGTCAAATGGCAAATCATTGTTATCATTGGCAGAAAATTGAATTGTTTTACTAAGAGACATGCCTCTATAAAAATAAGCATTAGATCGGAAGCCAGCTTTCCATTTTGCAGAGGCTTCCACATGAAAGTGATTGTTACTTTTGTTATGATAATAGGATTTTGGTGAACCTTGAATGTATGATATATAACCCGGATACCAGATATTATTTGATTATACCTCGTCCAGGAAATTTGAGAAATGGACTCGATGTCATATTTTTGCAACATACAGAAGTGGCCAATGCATCAACACAATCACAATTCTCGCAATGATTTAAGGGGTAGAAAATTGATCATTACAATTTTTCTAAATCTTCTTATAACAGTCGTACAGATTATTGGAGCCATATTTGCCAATTCACTAGCATTGTTATCTGATGCTTTTCATAACTTCAGTGATACTTCATCCCTCCTTCTGAGTTACATAGCCAATCGTCTGACAAGAAGAAAATCTACAAAAGAGCAAACCTTCGGTTATAAAAGAGCTGAGATAATTGCTGCTTTTATAAATTCCAGTATACTATTAATCGTTGGTGCGCTTCTTATTTATGAATCTATAGAAAGGATCTTCTTATCGTCTGAATCGGAAGTTAACGCAATCCTGGTTATGTCAATGGCAGCATTCAGTATTCTGGCAAACGGCTTGAGTGTTTTGATCCTGAAACAGGATGCCAGGGATAATATGAATATCCGGTCGTCTTATCTCCACTTATTCACGGATATGCTCTCTTCCTTTGCCGTTCTTTTCGGCGGGGGTGCCATTTATTTCTTCAATCTAACTATTGTAGATCCCATCTTATCCATTGCTATCGCTATATATCTGATGATCTTTGGATGGAAATTAGTAGTCCAGAGTCTAAAGGTTCTCATGCAATTTACTCCACCTGGGATGGACATTGAGCATATTGCCAAAGATCTTTCAGAATTTAAAGAGGTTAAAAATATACACCATGGTCATTTATGGCAGCTCACAGACAATGAATATATGTTTGAAGCACACATTGATTTTGAAAAAGACCTGCCAATCAGTAAAGCCTGTACAATAATGAACAATATGCGAATGCAGCTCAGCAAGAAATATCACATTCATCACGCCACATTTCAACCGGAATTTGGGGTATCATGTAATTCGGATTTGATCCATCAGGATCCTGTCCGGGAAAAATCAAGTAATTATTAAATAGAGACAATTACTTTTCCCAGATATTTAATACTCATAAAGTAAAATAATAAAGAACCGCTGGGCTATTTGTTCGATGTAATAAGCTTTTTAATCGGTTCTGAAATGGTGAAATTCAAGGAATAGTAATCTGTTCCCAGAACATTGGATATAAAATTACTATTGGGCATTAATTGATCAATTATATAATTTGCCCTCACCCCTGCAGCAATGATCTTACAATCCCTGTCCAGTATGATCACCTTTGGCAGGCATTCCTCAAGGTTATCGAGTTTATTCATGCATATCTCGTTTAATTCATGAATCTGATCGACAAACTCCAATTCAGCCATTGAGACTTTTGTATTTAATGCAGATCCTTCTCCCTCATTACTACCGGCCATTGTCATACTGAAAGTAACTGTTACGATCAGCAGGATTAAATATGGAACCTTTTTCATGGTAGTAAAATTTAAATTATCAGCGATAATTAAATTTTATTTCCAACAACGTGCCACAATTTATAAAGTTCTATAAATCAACATTTTACTGCATTTTTAGAAATTCAAAATGTGTGCATAACTGAACACTTTCCTTTGTGTCCGCGTTCACTATAAAAATATGGTGAGCGATCCTAGTCGGATTCAAGTCTAAATCTGGCCTCTAGAGGTCCTACCATGATCTTAAAATAACCATCTTCCAGGATTTTTCTTCCCTTGTCATCTGGATAGCCCAAATGTTCCTCAGGATCAATTGTAAATGAATACTCTTTCATTTCTCCAGGCAGTAAAAACTGCTTTTCAAAATGCTTTAATTGTTTAACAGGTCTGCTATAAGTACCCATTTCATCAGCAATATACCATAGAACGGCTTCTCTCCCTTCCCGATTCCCGGTGTTTTTCACCTTTATGGAAACCTGTATTTTATCATTTTCTACAACTATGGTATCACTCAAAGTGAGGTCAGAATATTCATACCGAGTATAACTTAATCCTGTACCGAAAGCTCCGATTGTATGTTTCATCAATTCAGTATTGTGGGCGTTCAGGCCATTAAAAACCATATGCCCATGATTGTAAGACAACATATGACCTCCCTGATACGGATAGGTAATAGACATTTTGGCACTCGGGTTTATCCTACCACTTAAGATCCCTGAAATAGCTTCTCCTCCAAATATCCCGGGTAATCCAGCAAATATTACAGCATGGCATTGATCGAAAAGGTCAGCAATAATTCGGGGCCTTCCTTCCAATAATATTAATATAACTGGCTTTTTTGTAGCTATGGCTGCTTCGATTAATTCTATTTCTTCAGAAGGAAGCGACATATTATCAACATTTCCAAATCCCTCAGCGTATGGTTTCTCGCCTGTTACAATTATTACTGCATCTGAAATGCCAGCATAATACCGGAGATGTGCCCTATCGGAAAGTGTAATCCTTGTGTTGTCAAACTCCTCCTGTAGAGCTTCATAAAATGTTAGCATTGAATCAGGATATAAACTTTCATCATCACCTTGCCAGGAATATGTCCAACCACCGCATAGCCCCATTTTTGAATCTGCATTTGCTCCAATAATCGTTAATCGGTTTGGTTTTCCCAATGGCAAAAGCCGGTTTTCATTTTTCATCAGCACAATGGATTCCGCCGCAGCATCCTTTGCGGCTTTTTTTGCTTCTTCCGTATTTATTATTTCACTATATCTTTCAGAGGGGTATGGATTCTGAAATAAACCAAGTTTATACTTTAAACGTAATATTCGTTTTACAGAAAGGTCTATCCTTTCCTCCGGTATCCTGTCTTCATCTACGAGGGATATTAAATAATCACAAAATTCAGTGGATAAAGGAGTCATGGCCATGTCAACACCGGCCATAATAGCTTTATAGGTGGACTCCTTTTCATTTTCCGTTACAAAATGCTCAGCATTTAGTTTTATAATATCCTGGTAATCAGTTATTAATACTCCTTCAAATCCAAGCTCATCCCGTAATAAAGTAGTCAGATAATGGAATGATGCATGTACTGGTATCCCATTGATGGCACCACTATTGGCCATTACTGTCATTACCCCACTTTTTATAGCTGCCTTAAATGGAGGTACTAAAAATTCATATAGTTTCTGAGGATTGATATCCGCGGCAGTCCGGTCCCAGCCGCTGTTCGGAACAGAATAACCAATGAAATGCTTTGCACATGCAGCCATTTTATAATCCCCAAACTTTGTTCCCTGTAATCCTGTTATATATTGCTCTCCCATTATTGATGAGAGATATGAATCCTCTCCAAAAGTTTCATATAACCTGGGCCAGTTTTTCTTTTCTCCGATTCCAAGGACAGGAGCAAAATTCCAGTGATGCCCTAAAGGAGCAGCTTCAAGGGCTGTATATTTACCCATTTCATAAGCAAAGGCAGGATTGAATGTAGATCCAATGTTCATCTGATGTGGGAAGACTGTTCCTTCTGCCAGAAAATTGGTCCCGTGAATATGTTCAATCCCAAAAATCACAGGGATCTTATTCGCAGAATTCTTCAAATTTATTTCCTGAAAAACACGGCATGCCCTGGCCCATTCTTCAGCGGTACGCATTCCGCCCTGTAAAATAGAACCAATCTGGTATCTGCTTATAACTGCTGCCATTTTACCTGAATCTAAATTTAGCGCTAGAGTACGCGCAGCATCATCACTGGCTTTATCCACCCCAAAAAAAGCTTCATTGAGCTGTGTCATTTGGCCCACCTTTTCTGTTAGGGTCATTCTTAATAAAAGGCTATCGATAAAGTCTTCCATTACATCATCGTCTGTCCTTTCATGAGCGATTCGTTCAAAAACAGACAAGTCCATGGGACCATCACTGTATCTTTTCTTACAACCCGTTGCCAGAATAATACTTATTCCCAGAAAATAATATATGGTTGATAATTTCATATATGTAAATAAGTGTATAAACAAAAGTATTCAATTTTATAAAAAATCTTTTATTTGACCTTTTATAAGATAATTAGAATATTTTTATGCAAATATCATCCCCATGTACAAGATAATATTTTTATTATTAATATTTAAGTTTTTAGGGTTTTGGGACATTATATAATAGAATTCACAAATATTATCTGGGGATTGCCTTTACTTATCCTGTTAATTGGCGGCGGAATTTTCTTTTTCTTTTATTCCGGTCTTGCTCCTTTCAGGTATTTCAAGCATGCATTACAAATATTAATAGGGAAGTATGATAACCCTGAGGATCCGGGAGATATAAATCATTATGAAGCCTTATCAACTGCACTTGCGTCTACCATAGGGATGGGTAATATAAGTGGTGTAGCTATAGCTATAGCTACTGGAGGTCCTGGCGCTATATTCTGGATGTGGATAAGTGCTTTTTTTGGAATGGCTACCAAATTTTTCAGTTGTTCTCTGGCAGTAATGTACCGGAAAAAGGATGAAAATAATGAGCTTCAGGGAGGGCCAATGTATGTTATCACAGAAGGATTAGGCAGGAATTGGAAACCCCTGGCTGTTTTCTTTTCTTTAGCGGGCATGATAGGTGTATTGCCATTATTCCAGGTAAATCAGTTTACGCAGGCCATCCGGGATATATTCCTGATCCCATCTGGTATCAGTAATATCATGGGCATCAATGTAGTAATGGGACTTTCATTGGCTGGCATTTCCGCTATGGTCATTTTTGGTGGAATTAAACGAATTGGGAAGGTTGTAGGTAAGCTCGTACCGATTATGATTGTGATATATTTTCTGCTGGTCATATTGATTTTAATCCTGAATACTACAGAAATTCTTCCAGCCTTTCAATCAATTTTCGCGGATGCCTTTAGCGGGAATGCTTTACTGGGAGGTGCTCTGGGTCAACTCATTATTACAGGAGTAAGGCGTGGTACTTTTTCCAATGAGGCAGGTATTGGAACGGCCCCAATGGCACATAGTGCCGCCAAAACAAACGAACCCATTCGGGAAGGACTTGTCGCAATGATCGGACCGGCAATCGATACCCTTGTTGTTTGTACCTTAACTGCTCTGGCGTTGATTATAACAGGCGTTTGGATAAATCCAGATACAGATGGCATAACACTTACGGCCACCGCATTTGAAAAGGCCCTGCCAGGTGTTGGGACTTACCTATTAATGGTTTGTGTGTTATTCTTTGCCCTGACCACATTATTTGCATTTCCGTATTATGGCACAAAATGTTTTGCATTCGTCTTCGGTGCGAAATACAAGAAAATATATAATTATATATATCTGGTTGGGATCTTTGTTTCTGCAATAACCTCACTAAATGTATTGATCAGCTTCGTAGATGGCGTTTATGCGCTAATGGCAATTCCTACAATGATCTCAACACTATTGCTTGCCCCAAGGGTGAGAAGAGAGTTTAAAAAGTATTTCAGTAAGATTAGTAGTCATCAGATCTGACAACCTGATTTATTGAATCGACTTGTTCTGATCCCGAATTCATCTTTTTATCCTTCCGTCAAAATCAGTCCTGAAGGATTCCGGACTAAGAGGGAACTTGATCACTTTATTATCCCTTTGAGAACGATATATGGCGGTGAATAGTTCAACAGTTTTTCTTCCATCCGAACCTGTGACCAAAGGTTCCCGGTTTTCAGTCCAGGGACTGTAGAAAATCTTCAATTTGGCGTTCCATATAATATACTGTTGGATCAATGGTATTGAAAAAGTCGGAGTCCTCTTTAATCCAGCTTTCCAGTAAGCTTTCTTCTCCAGGTATTGTCCATAAGTCATTGACTGGAGGTTCAAGAACACTTGACATTCCTGCAACAAACATGGCACCTCCATCAGTTTGAACACCAGCCGAGGCTCCGTTTTTCCCATGGAGATGGACTTTACCATAGATCCCGGGTTTTTCAGAGTTGCTGACAATAATATTTCCAAGTGCCCCATTTTTAAAACGTATTACAGCCAGTGCAGTATCTTCTACTTCTATGTAGGGATGGTTCAGATTTCCCCACATGCCAAATAGTTCTTCAATTTCACCCATATACCACAATAATATATCCAACTGATGCGGTGCCTGATTCACAAGAACACCCCCTCCCTCCTCCTGCCAGGTTCCCCTCCAGGGATCAGCATTATAATAGGCTTCATCTCTCCAACCCAACATATTGACGGTCCCTAAAATAGGATCTCCTATCTTTCCCTGATCGATGGCTCGCTTTACCCGTATTACAGGGGCCAACCACCTTCTCTGACTTATTACGCCGAGTTTTTTATTGAACTTCTCAGCAGTTCCAATCATAGAATCACAGTCTTCAAGAGAAGATGCCAGTGGTTTTTCAACCAATACATTGGCACCCGCTTCCATTGCCTGATTTGTCGGATCCCTGTGAAACGGATGCGGGGTACATATGATTACCAGATCAAGAGCTTCCTGCTTTACCATTTTTGATATATCCGTATAGGATTTTACGCCATATTGATCTGAAAATTTCACAGCAGTTGATGGAGTCCGGCTCCAAACAGCTGCGAAATCCGATTCGGGCAGGTTTTGTAGAGCTTTTGCATGCAAGTGAGCTACCTTACCGCAACCAATGATACCTGTTCTATACATTATAAATTATAATTATGGGATGAGAACTACTTTATAGAGACCGGGTTCCTTATCATAAAGTCTTTTAAACCAGGAAGCTCCTTCAGATAAAGGCGCGGTAGCGCTTAACATCGGGCCAATATCGATCAGTCTTTTTTGCATCATTGATAAGACCATTGGATATTCGCCAGCTATAGCACAACTACCCTGTACCCTGATCTGCCGTGTCACTACTGACTGTAGCGGGAATTGCACTTCAGCTGCCAGGTTTCCAATCAAAGTAACTGTCCCTCCTTTTCTCACACTATTTATGGATAAATTCAGGCTTTCTGTATTTCCAACTGCCTCAAATGCAATATCGGCACCCCTGTTTTCAGTTACCTTATAAATTTCTTTTTGCACATTCTGGTTTTTTGGATTCAGACAAAGGTTCGCCCCAAATTGTCTGGCCAGTTTCAGTTTCTTATCATCGATATCAAGGGCTATTACTTGTCCAGCCTGCGTGTTTGTAAGAACCTGAATTAAAAACAGTCCGATCATTCCGGCTCCAATGACAACTATTGAGTCTTGTACTGAGAGTTTTGTCAATTCAATCGCATGACAGGCTACTGCAACAGGTTCAACCATCGCAGCCTGAACGAAATCAACCTCTTCCGGCAACTTATATAGAATATGCTCGGGAACAGCTACATATTCAGCAAATGCACCATGTTGACGATATTCTCCCGGCGAAACACCGAGGACCTTACGGTTTTCACTGAGATTATACATCCCTTTTAAGGTGAACCAGTCATTCAGCGGATAAATAGTCGAATCAAATGTTACCCGGTCACCTGGTTTCCAATCAGTTACATTTGTACCAATATTCTCAATTACTCCCGATGCTTCATGCCCCATTATTATTGGCGGAATACGCCGGCCAGAGCTGCCATCCATTCCATGTACATCACTGCCGCATATCCCACAGGCTTTTACCCGGACCAGAACTTCATTATTTTTGATTTTTGGAACTGGTACATCTTTATAAACCAGCTTATTATACTCCTCAAGAACGAGTGCTTTCATTTTATTAAATTAATACATTATCATTTCAGCTGGCTGCAAGCTGATTTATATCCTGGTTGTCTAAATGCGTTTTGTCGTAGCCTATGGTGACAGAATTTATCATAGCCTTTCCAACCCGATCGGTATTGGTTATAGATTTTGGAAAAAGAAATTTAAGTACAGGCATTAGAGGCTTGATAATGGAATACATCGTATTGTACATTTTAGTGCTTGATTTAATTCCTTTCATGGGTTGAATAAATCCTGGACGGAACATATAGGCTTTTTTGAAAGGCATAGCCAGCAGGTCATTCTCTGTCTTTCCTTTTACCCTGGCCCACATCATACGGCCTTTTTCAGTACCATCAGTCCCCTGACCCGATACATAACAGAAAGTCATCTGGGGATTTAAATTTAAAAGGGTATGAGCAAAATGCAGGGTCAGATCATGAGTAATTTTCGTATAGTCCTCCTCAGACATCCTGTAGGCGGAAATGCCCAGGCAGAAGAAACAGGCATTATAGCCTTTTAGCTGTTCTTCAATTGTTGATAGATCATAAAAATCCTTGTGCACAATTTCTTTCAGCTTATCATGTTCCATTTCAATGGACCTCCGGTTTATAAGCAGGACAGATTCAATATCGGGACTTTCAAGACATTCCAGTAGAACTCCTTTACCCACCATGCCTGTTGCACCAGTAATTATCACATTTAACTTCATGATATGGCATATTTAATGATGAAAGGAAAGATACAAAAAATAAGAAAGAGTTCAGTATTTCTTTCGAGTACTTTTATGGCAACAATAGATTAAAAATCCTACTCAGATTGAATGGATTTCTTATTATAAACTTGACTTTATATCTTAAAAATCTTAAATTATTTAACTCATTTCTAATTCTTTCACATTAAACCCAAATCGTTATGAGAAAGTTCAAAATCACCTTAATCCTATTGATGCCGATGTTATTGCTTTTTTCACAAAATGCAGTAGCCGGGGGCTGGCATGACAAACTGCATGCTTGGACGCTAAGTCTTCCTGCATGGGCACAATGTTTTATTGGATGGCTCCACATATTCCTGGGTTTAGGATAATTCAATAGGTTTATTAACTAATTTCAAAAACCCTCTTTTATTAGAGGGTTTTTTATTGATAATGAGCAAAATTTTAATAAAGTTCTCTTAGAATGAATGACCACGTTTGAATTCATGGCATCGAGATGTAAATCATAAAAATAGCTCGTTCCTTAAAATTAAATCTTAGCTGGTTCTTTTCTATAAATCAATAGGCATAATAAAAGAGATAATCTGAAAAAGTAAGTGCGCACGAGAAGAATCGAACTTCCACGGGAAATAATCTCCCACTAGGCCCTCAACCTAGCGCGTCTACCAGTTCCGCCACGTGCGCGTGACATTACGGGGGACAAAGTTAATCTATTTAAATTTATCTGAAAAGGGTATTGAATTGAAAATTTGTAGCAAATTTATCATTCATATGAGCATAAAAAAGCTACCAGTAAATAAATTCACCAATGGTTGTTTTGAAAGGGTAAGTATCTTATGTGTCCGGATTTTCTACATTAACTTTTTTCTATCTTCTGAGCGGATTATTTCCATAGCTATTGTTGCATCAATATATTGTTTGAAATGTAACTGTAGTTATTTCAAAAAATAATTCTCTTTTATACCCTGGTAAATTCGTTGATTTTGTCAATGCGTACAACAGTTTTTTTATACCGGGTTTTGTAAATTGAGTTGAATTTAGCGCCCCAAACAATCTCATTACTTTTATAGGAGGTTCTGGCATGGATCAGCTGTGAATTAGTATCATTTATGGCATTTAAAAATACAAGAAATTCAGGTTCTGATTCTATGAAATCAGTTTCGGTCAGATTTTGCAGAGGGCTATCTCCATCGATCGGATGGACTACAGTCCAAGTCATTGCCAGCATGTTTATATTTTCTCTTTCCAGCCCTAGCTTATAGAATTTTCTTATCTGGTTGCCATTTTTTTGTACATTCATTGACATAAGAACCTGAACCCCGACCTCAATCAATAAATTACTTTTTGCATTCGCCAACCTGAACATTAATCCTTTTCCTTCTCTGTAGGGAGAAATGAGTGCATTTGCAGAAAATATGATTTTTGAAACCGGTTTTGAGAATCGCCCATACAATATTCCAGCTGTGAGGGCAAGGTACATCATTCCTATTAGCATCTCAAAAACAGCCACAAGGTTAGAAGTATGACTTATTGGATTCTCACGGCCGTAACCAACAGTGGAGAAGGTCTGTGCGCTAAAATAGAGAGCATTGAGAAAATCATTTGTTTCATTTTCCGTGTTTTGAACATTCAAATCTTCAACACCTATCCATAAATATATAAATGCAAAAAACAGATTGATAACAAAATAGGAGGCTATTACGATCAAATTAAATCTCCACCAATTCATTTCGATCAGTTCCCTGAAAACACTCAGGTGAGCAAAAAACCCAAGTCCGGTTCTCTTCACATTAAGAGATCCATCCTGATTTATAAGTCTTTCAGGTTGACCCTCCGGGATGGTACTGAATCCAGTATCGGTATATTCTTTAAATCGTTTGAATAATCTGATCACTTGTATTCTGATTTAATGTATAAAACTAATGTATGTTAAAATGGTTTATCTTATGCTAATTGCCAGAGAGAATCAACAAAGTATTTCCTGGTGTCGAAGAAGTTATTCATGACTTTAAAGCCTGAGTGGTCGGCTAAACGATCAATATCCTTGAGGCTATACTTCTGGGAAATCTCCGTAAATACTAGGTTCCCATTTCTCAAAATTAAACGACTGGGAGAGCGCCTCTATCCAAACAGTTTGATTTTGAAGGCTTATAAGATAACTTTTAGTCTCCCCTGTTATTGGATTATAGGAAGGATAATGGCTAAAATTCGCTTGATTGAAATTCCCCCCCAATTCCTTATTAATCCTGTCCAATAAATTAAAATTAAAATCTGAGGTAATTCCTTTTTTATCATTGTAGGCATCCAAAATAACTTTAGGATCCTTCATTAAATCAAAGCCAATAAACAATAGGTCTTTTTCGTTCATGTCGGCACGTAGATGTTTGAGGAAAGGAATAGCATTATCTCCCCTGAAATTCCCAATATTTGATCCGAGAAAAAGAATAACCTTTTTATTATAATCTACCTTATTCAATCCCTCCAAGGCATGAAAATAGTCGTCGCAGATAGGCTTTATAACCAATTCGGGTAAAGTGTTATTAAGATCTTTTTTCAAACCGTTTAGGACGGATTTTGATATATCGATAGGTATGTAATTAAAATTTACATTGTTATCGACAAAATGGTTAAGTAATATTTTGGTTTTGAGACCATCACCAGCCCCAAATTCTATCAGATCAAAAAAGGCTTCTTCAGCTGAGAAATATTGAAGGATCTCATCTTTCTGACTTTCAAATATTTCGGCCTCACAATCTGTCAGATAATATTCCTCCAGTTCCATAATCTGCTGAAAAAGGTCATCGCCTACCTCATCATAAAAATATTTGGAGTGTAAATATTTGGGTTCAGAAGACAATCCTTCCCGAACATCTTCGGCAAATCTATCTGTATGTTCCATTTTATAAACTTTCTGCAAGTCTGATCCCCGTAAATTGCCAGCGTAGATTAGGATGAAAGAAATTTCTGTAACTGGTTCTTATATGTTCTCTTGGCGGTAGCACAAGACCCACCTTTTAAAACCATCTGGTTGACCATGAATTTACCATTGTATTCCCCAATAGCTCCATCTGATTTCTGAAAATTTGGGTAAGGGAGATAAGCGCTGCCTGTCCACTCCCACACATCGCCCAAAAGTTGCATCACTCCCATTTTTACATGACAGCGGCCTGAAGTTTTCGCTTTCAACAAAATTTGACGTATTATTAGGAGCCGGTTCATGAATCCTGGGCGACAACCTCCCATTCTGCTTCGGTCATCAATCGTTTTCCCTTCCAACTGGCAAAAGCATCAGCTTCAAAATAACTGATATGAGTCACCGGGTCATTAGGATTATTTCCTCTAATCCAGATAATGTATAATGATACCATTTATGATCGATCTTATGCCAATACAATGGAGCATGAATATCCTGATTCTTCACCCAGTCCCAACCTTCAGATAACCAGAAATTAAACCGGCTATATCCACCGTCTTCGATAAATTCAAGGTATTCCGTATTGTTAATCAGCCGGTCCATGAATCGAAATGGATTTAAAAACACTTTATGCCTTGCCTGTTCATTATCAAAACAGAAATCATCACCATGATAACCAATCTCATAGATTCCTTCCTTAACATTAATATATTCAATTTCGGTATTTTTTATATCCACTAGCTCTTCATTATAATCCTTGTATACTGGAAATATAGGATTCATCCCCAGGATATATTTCAGGTCCGTAATAAGAAGCTCCTGATGTTGCTGTTCGTGCTGCAGGCCAAGTTCAAGAATATAAGAAAGGGTATCGTCAACCTTGTCAGACCCACTATTTAAGAAGTAAATCATTTGTTCATCCACATATTCTCTATAATGGATTATCTCTTCTACAGTTGGCCTTGTCATATGTCCACGATCAGGCCGTTGTACCCTGTCACCTACCGTGTTATAATAGCTGTTAAATAAAAACCCATATCGATGATCGAATTCTTTATAGTCTGAGGAATAGTTTTCCAGAACAAGGGCCTCGAAAAACCAGGTTGTATGCCCCATATGCCATTTAGGAGGACTAACTTCTACAACAGGTTGTGCGACAAAATCTTCAACAGCCAAAGGTTTACAAATATTAATGGTCTGCTTTCTGATCTTTATATATTTATCAATATATGCATTCTTATCGAAAGGAAACATCAGCACTAAGGTTTAGGATTATTTGGGTTCAGCTTATGATTAATATAAAATATTCAAATACTATTTTAATCCAAATTTGAGGCAATGTCAAAGGGGCCACTACATTTATATATTATCGGAACAATTACCGGATAGCCCCTAGGTGGACATTTGAAAATAAATCGAGTGAAGGCTATTCTATTTTCAATACATCGCCCAGATTTATTAAAATTGGTTCCGGGAATTTTATCAATTGGTTCTTTCTGCTGAATTTAATTTTTTTGTCATTCAAGAATACTTCACTTGCTGATTCTAAAGGGATTTGTATAGAATTTAATTTTAATTTCCCATATTCGACCTCAATACTTGCCGAACTTTCAGATTGTTTATAATTACCCCAGGCATTGCCACATGACCAGAAAGTCGAGAAATTGTCCTCATTCATTTTAGGTTCAAATCCAATTTCATGCTGAACACCATCATACTCAAATCCCGACAGTGCCAGTAAAACTGACCAACTGGCCATGGCTCTTGCGTAATACATCCCAGATTCAATTTCTCCCCAAGGATTGCGGTTATATCCCCTATATCTTTGTCTGAGGGCATTCACAACTTCAAGACCTTCATCTACCAGTCCTGACCAGATCATATTAGCAGCTGCTTCATACTCTACACCTGTCCATACTTCATCAGCGTAAACAAAAGGTATCCGTGGCCTGTTACCGTTAGGCCACGTTCCAATTACCATCCCCCCTTCATTGTTTACTGCAAATACACGTTGAACATTATGAACTCCAGTAAAATCTGGGATAAAGTTATATTTATATACAGAATGCATGGCCTTTTTTACCTTTTCCTCATCAACTACATATCCAAGACCACTATTAAAAGCCAGGAATTGCCCAAGCAATTGATCAGTCAAACAACCATCAGCAAATTGATATTTGGGTATTACCTTTCCATTTGCATCGGGAGGGGATTTAAGTCGATCTGGTATCTTCAATTCCTTCTACCACTTCTACTTTTTGAATAAAATAAGATCCATTCCATAAGAGTGATTCATACTTTTCCCTTCCACTTTGATATAGGGCCCAATATTCATTATACTTTTCCTCTTCTCCCAGATGAAAGGCCATTTCAGAACAGGCTTTTAAAGCTGCGAGATACAGTGAACCGGTCATCATATTCGGTCCGAAAAAATCTATATCATAGGTATTATGCTGACGACCTCTCATCACGCCCTCCTTATAGGGATCCCAGGGTATTTTTGCATGCTCCTGCCAATTGTTTTTACCAGGAACTTCTCCTGATCCCTTCCATGCAAATTCAAGGGCCAGTTTTACTTTTGGCCAGAGCTTTTTCAGCCATTCGGTGTTTCCGCAGTTTTTCCATTCGCGGTAAACCCTGATGATATTCCCCATTTGTCCATCCGAAGCTACACTTTTAAACCAGTTATCACTAAGTGGGAAAACAGTTCGAAAGCACTGATATCCGTTAGGATGTGTATCATGCATGAAACGAAACTTCACGCACTTTCTGCTCAAGTTCCGGAAAAAGTGATGCCATGGTCTGAGCATAATTCCAGACATGTGTACAGTTCCCCGGACAACAACCAGAGTTTTGCCCCATTCCTTCGAATCCATGAACCCATCCTTCCTCCGTCCTCATAATTAAAGTTGATTTTAATATGGCGGAATTTGCTGAAACAGCATCGATGGCATAAGAGGGTATTGAAGATTTATACAATACATCAACAAATTTCCGGCTAAGCTGATAGAGCTGTTCTCATTTTCCAGATAATAATCCAATACATCAGATGATGATTCGAATTTGGTTGCATAATAATTCTTCATCTGAACATTGGCAACTTCGTTATTGCCAAAGGCCTGAGATGATTCCAATACCCGGTTTGGAATGTACCATGACACATAAAATGGAATTTTAATTGTCTCTCCCGGTTGCAATGAAAAATTTGCAGTTATATTTCCAACAATAGATTGACTATCGCTGCCATACCAGTCACTTCCCTCCCATGTAACATCTTCATGCCGTTCTTTGATTTTTCCATCCTCTGAAAAATCATCCCAGAATATAGTCGCATCATCCCACCAGGCACCTTCATACCATGCCGTTTGAATACCGGTGTGATCAAAAGACGTAGCCATGAGTAAATTCCCATAATGAGGTGAGGATTCCGGCTCATTATTCAAGAATGATATACCTTCGACATTTCCTTTTTTAAAGTACCTGTTTAAGCTCCCTTCGTGTGATATCTTTTTGTTTCTATTTATATTGACCAGGGGATTTACAAGGTTCATGGCAATGGATAATTCAATATTCTTAGAACTGGTATTGGTTATTTTCCAGTTAAATTGAACCAATGGCAGACTGCTATTTTCAACATCAAGTGGGATAAAAGGATTGAAATATTCACCTTGAATCTGCAAAGGCACCTTTCTATCCATCAGATTAATATTAACAAAAGGATATTTACAAATGAATTCTGATTTTTCAAACCGGGGCAATCCTGCTAACTGCCTTCTTTCAATTCCGTAGGGACCTGGAGAATCGTCAGAAAGCTTAGATTCCAATATTCTTGAGACAGGTTCTTTATTTTCTTCCTTTAACCATAATGAAAAGAATGTCATATAAGGTAATTCCCCGGTTTGGGCAGCCCGGTTAAATATCTCCAGAGCCTTTATATTTCCCCGTCCACCTATTAGAATATCGCCTGTTCCAATTCCCCCAAGGGGTATGGATATATTTTTAAGGGAATCTCCTGAATATGTTATAACATTTTCAGTATCTACTATGG
Organism: uncultured Cytophagales bacterium; assembly: GCA_963820995.1. Classification (GTDB taxonomy): domain Bacteria; phylum Bacteroidota; class Bacteroidia; order Cytophagales; family Cyclobacteriaceae; genus JAGTVG01. Next base: position 612,417 of record CAWGCL010000006.1, read on the forward strand.
GTGGAATATTCTGGCTGGAAGTACAAGCCCAGCTTATAATAAAAGTTACAAAAAAATATTTTTTCATAAGGAAAAATAGTGTTCTCTAGTGATCAAATACCATAATACAGGTATATGCCAATTTTGATGTCTTAGATTAGGCTAATCATAGAAATACGTTTTATTTTTGGTTATTATTTCTTACCATAAGTTACGCCTTGCCATTCATCAGTCCGGAAGGGATTGGCAGGTAATCCTTCCTTATTATAAAGGTTCAGGTCATGTGGATTATCAGCCCAGCCATAGCGAACAGCTACTGGTGTTGAAACCTTTTCAGAATGAACAACAACTGTACTGTCATCAATTTTCTGCGCTTTTGCCCAATAGAATTTTTTGTCTTTGCCGGCAACAGTGAAACCATTCAAATATCCATAAGGATCCCGAACTTCCAATCCGGAACCAGTATTTGAAAGTTTTATATATACTTTATTTCCTTCTACTTTCATCGATTCATATGTTGGCCCTGTATACACAATGTCTTTTCCATAAGCGATCCTATAGGCTGACAGCGCGAGACGTTTACCTACATCCTGTTTGTTTGTGGGATGTATGTCATCAGCTTCACCTATATCAATAATGGTTGCCATACCAGTTGCAGGCAAGGATAATGTCATAGTCTGCGCCTCCCTCAATTCAGCCCAGGTTGATTCTGCCGGAGGATCTTTGGGTTGCATGAAATTGGCCAGCTGTACAAATAAGAATGGAAAATTTCCCTGTCCCCAATGTGATCTCCAGTCGGTGATCATCAGAGGAAATATCCGTCGGTACTGATAAGCCCTTCCTGCATTTGATTCACCTTGATACCATATTGCTCCTTTTATACCATAGGGTAACAGGGGATTGATCATAGCATTAAACAGAAGCGTGGGATAACTATTTGGGCCAAAATCACTTCTGGGTTGACCCGGAGCCATTTTGTTGGTTCCAACTTTATATTTCCAGGAACCTGCCAATGACATTCTTGAACCATTAGATTCAAGATACATTTGATTCTTGTCCCCGTATATTCCTCCTCCTCCGGCATAATCCTCCACACGCACAGTGATGGTATTTATCCCTTGTTTTAAAACATCGGGTGCGACATGATAATTCCTGTTCTTATTGTGAACATTAAAAGTTTCACCGACTTTACTTCCGTTAACCCAAACGATATCGCTATCATCAACAGGACCAAGATTCATATCAAATCCATCATCAATTTCCTGATCTGACAAGTCCACTTCTTTCACAAACCAGACTACACCATCTAATCCTTCTAATCCCAGGTCTTCCCATAACCCTGGTAATTCCATCTGATCCCAATCTGAGTAATCTTGATCTGAAGATGCCCATTCGTATACGCCATCATTATATCCTGCATCTAATTCCCTAAAGGCCTGAAGCCAGTTTTCAAATTCCTTTTCAATTTCTTCCTGAGCCTTGTCCGTATCAAGGGATTTGAGTTTAATCAGCTCCTCTGCAAAATCAGGATCATCTTGAATACTCTCTGCACTGGTCCAGGATTCTACTTCTGTTCCACCCCATGTTGTATTTATCAAACCAATAGGGATATCGAGGTCTTTATTAAGTTGCCGGCCAAAAAAGTAACCTACTGCTGAAAATGAGCCAATAACCTCGGGTGTGCAAACAAGCCATTCCGATGGATCGGTATTATTCTGTGGTTCTTTATCAATTTTATTGGGAACAGTAAACAACCTGATGTCGGAGTGATTGGCTGATGCTATCTCTTCTTCCGCATTATTGGATTGCAAAACCCGCCATTCCATATTCGATTGGCCCGAGCAAACCCAGACATCTCCGATCATCACATTTGAGAACTTAATTTCATTTTTACCTTCAATGGTCATCACATATGGCCCTCCTGCCTCTAGTGCTGACAGTTTCACAATCCATTTTCCACTTTCTTCGGCTTTTGTCCTGATTTTCTGCTCACCAAGTGAAATAGTTATCCGTTCCCCGGGGCTTGCCCAACCCCAGACTGGAATATCCATATTTCTTTGAAGAACCATATTAGAACTGAACACATATGGCATGGAAACATCAGCAAAAGTTAAACGGTATGATAGGATAAGGAAAAATAAAACTGCAAATCTAAAATATCTCATGATGTAAAAAATTTTGAACCTAAAAATGATTGATCAATTTAGTAAAAGCCTGGCTGAACTCCAATATCTTATAATCTATTAAAGATAAGATTAGGTATTAATATTTACATTTAAGTGGTATTCAAAGGATATAGATTTTTTCATTAACTTTAAACATATTTTTATAACCCTTCAAATTCTTAGTTATGATTGATCCTGATTTTCAAGAAAATCTCAAAAAACTTATTACAGATCACAACAAACTGATCACGAGGCGTAATTTCAAACGATCTTATAGCTATGGCATATATGACAAATATGAATATCCTGTAATTACTGCGCGTCATACACCTGTTTTCTGGCGCTATGATTTGGATCCTAATACCAATCCATATTTAATTGAAAGGATGGGAATTAATGCCACATTTAATCCTGGAGCTATTGGATTGGATGATAAGATATATTTATGTGTAAGAGTTGAAGGATGGGACAGAAAATCATTTTTTGCTATAGCCGAGAGCAAGAACGGGATTGATAATTTTAAATTCTGGGACAAGCCAATTGAACTTCCCCAAACCAATGATCCCGATACAAATGTTTATGATATGCGACTGGTTACTCATGAGGATGGGTGGATTTATGGATTGTTCTGTACAGAGAGGAAGGACCCGGATGCACCTCCTGGTGATGAACATTCGGCCATAGCGCAATGTGGAATTATCAGGTCCAGGGATTTGAAAGATTGGGAAAGGTTACCTGACTTAAAGACTCCTTCTCCACAACAGCGTAATTGCGTTTTACATCCGGAATTTGTCGATGGGAAATACGCATTTTATACTAGGCCACAGGAAGGATTTATTGATACTGGCAAGGGAGGCGGAATTGGCTGGGGATTATGTGATAGCATGTACCCTGCTGTTATGGATGAAGAAATCATAATAGACCCCAAAACCTATCATACTATAAATGAATTGAAGAACGGACAGGGTCCTGCACCAATTAAAACAGATAAAGGTTGGTTGCATCTAGCACATGGAGTTCGAAATACAGCAGCTGGCTTGAGGTATGTATTATACATGTTCCTGACTGATCTAAAGGAACCCTGGAAGATAATACGAAAACCTGGGGGATATTTTATGGCGCCTGAGGGTCAGGAACGTGTAGGAGATGTCAGCAATGTTGTTTTTGCCAATGGCTGGGTAAAAAAAGATGATGGAAGCGTGCTGATATATTATGCCTCTTCTGATACAAGGTCGCATGTTGCCGTTTCCAGTGTAGATAAATTATTAGACTATGTGCTTAATACGCCTGAAGACGGCTTGCAAAGTGCCATATGTGTCGACCAGCGGGTAAAAATGATAGAGAAGAACCTGAAGTTGATGAATAATCAGTAATGAATTAGTCAGAATTTAGCATGGATTATATTTTGTTTCATTCTTGATTAAGCTAGGCTTTATCTTCCTTATTCCTAAGAATTTCCATTGAGTTTTTTTCTTTGATATAGATATCAAAATTGGTCGACGATTTAGTTGTGTATTTAACAGGATTTTTTTATTTTAAATACTCAATGCTATTCAGCATTATTGGCTATGAAGAGATACTTCCTAATATTGATGATTTTTAGCACAATTGGTGGCTATTGTCAAACCGCCGAGGATTCTCTACTTGTTCAATTAAAGTATTTAGACAAGGCAGATCATGACAGTATTTATTATGAATTATTTCTAATTAACAGAGATACTGAGCCATCAAAAGCATTATATTACGCCCGTCAACATCTTGCTCACAGCATTCAATTTCAGGATATCAATGAGCAGGTAATTTCCTATCGCATTATGGGAATTAGTCATATGAATATTAATGAGTTTGATAGTGCTGAACTATTTCTTATGACAAGCAAAGCACTTAGGCTGACAGTCATTGAATATCAAACGAGAAATTATTAAAACTTGTGCTCGAAATCGGGTGGATAATAAATCCAATAGAAATAATTATGAAAAATCTGTTGAATATAATTTAAAGTTCATTGAGTTAGCAAAAGATTAGAAAATCTTCAGAATATATAGCATTCAGGTTATAATAATTTAGGCTTAGTTTATTATAGGATTGGTGATGTTAATACTGCTTTAGAATTTTATAATAAAGTATCCAAACTAAGAATGAGAATAATATAATATGAAGGAATAATGATAAATTATCACAATATTAGGTTTGTGCTATATAGGATTCAACAATAATCTGATAGCAATTGATGCATTTAAAAAATTCAATTGACAATAGTATAACGAAAAAATATAAATCATACTGCTAATGCTTATTATGGATTGGTAAATTCATACTAGTAAAATGAAATAATTACAACAAGGCAATTGAAAATTATGAATTATCTATTGGTTATGTTTAAATACATTTAATTACCGTACTCTTGCAAATTGCTAATTTTCAGATTGCTTCGAAATATAATGAACTTGAAAATTATGAGATATCATTAGAATATGCAAATAAGTGTTTAGAATTATATCAAAACAAAAATTTTAGTTTCCCACACCCGAATCTAATATAAAATCATGTTATTATATTCAACAATATATGAAAACCTAGATAATATCAAAAAGGCATTATAATTATAAGAATTTATATATCTATTTAAGCGATAGTCTCCTATCGAAAAAAGGATTTTGCGAGGTAAAAAATTTATTAAAAAATCATCAGCAGGCTGAAAATGAGAAGATAATAAAAAGTAAAAAAATCCAGATTAAACGTAATCAGGAATTTGTTTATATGTTCGGTATTTTATTAATTCTTATTAACTATAGTTCTACTTTTTGCATATCCATAATATTAAAATTCGAAAAAGACTAAATGAAAAATTAAGAGACTTATTTGATCAACGGACTCATGAGTTCAATTCATTACTATATCGAACTTCACATGATCTAGCTGGCCCTGTTGCAACAATTAAGGGATTACTTGAATTAATGACAATGAACATATATAAAAATGATATCGAAATTTATCTTTCAAGATTGAATATAACAAATAAAAGACTTGAGGAAATTATTCAGAAATTAAATACGGTATCAAAGATAAATTCTAAGACCCTGGAGTTCGAGAATATCGATATAGAATCTATCATTTTGGATATTATTAATGACTTTGATGATGACTATAAAAACAAAATCAACATTTATTATAAAGGAGAAAAAAAATTCAGAACGGACAAAACTCTAATTCATACTATATTGCGAAACATTTTGCTAAATAGCCTGCAACATTCTGACCATCAGGGAAGAAAAACATGAGGTAAAAGTTGATATTTCAAATAATGGCAATTTAACTGTGAAAATCTCTGACAATGGAAAAGGTATCGAGCAAAATTATTCACATAAAATATTTGATTTATTTTATGTTGCTACTGATAATGCACACGGCAGTGGTCTGGGTTTATATCAGGCTAAACTTGCTGCCCAGAGATTGAAGGGAGATATAAAGCTAATCTCAAGTAAAAAACCAATAACTTTTGAAATCTCAATTCAAAAACAAAGAAAAAAATTAATCCATTTAGCACAAAATGTTAATGGATAATTACCTTTATTAAGCTCTTAGTAAAGAATAAAAAAATATTTCAACAGGACTAGGATTAATTTCCTATTTCCTCAATATATCCTGATTCAGGATCGGTTTTGAACTACCTTAGCATTACTTTTTTCTTTTTCAATTTTCAAATTTTTAGTAAATGGAATAAAAGCTGTGCTAACAATAACAACAGCAAGTATGCTTAAAATAACTATGTATAGCCTTTTCTTCATATTATTCTTTTTTGCAGATTGTAAAACAATATCACTCCATATGTGAGATTATTTGAGATGAAGTTGGATTTGAAAAATTGAGGTTTACTTTTTCGCTTGTGTTATTCGAAATACCATCATAAACTTCCTTTAAGGATATGTTCTTCCTACTTGAATACTCAGTTAAAAAAGAAACTAACTCTTCAATAGAAAAATTATATCTCTTCCAGGGTTGATGAATCTTTTTTATCCCTTTTTGCTGCAAATATTCATATGGAGTCATAATATTAAGTTTTATATAACTATTTATCTTCTATCACCTATTGGTTCTATTTGGCCATCACCTTCTATTGGTGAATACTTCCTCATCAGCACAACTGGTTAGTATCCCAGTGCTAAATGCGATTGCTAGTACGATTATTATCTTTTTCATTTTGTTATTAGTTTATTGTTTAAAAAATTATCTTCTATCACCTATTGGCTCTATTTGACCATCACCTTCTATTGGTGTCACTTCCTCATCAGCACAACTGGTTAGTATCCCGGTGTAAATGCAATTGCTAATACGATTATTATCTTTTTCATTTTGTTATTAGTTGTTATTGTTTAAAAATTTATCTTCTATCACCTATTGGCTCTATTTGACCATCACCTTCTATAGGTGTCACTTCCTCATCAGCACAACTGGTTAGTATCCTGGTGCTAAATGCAATTGCTAATACGATTATTATCTTTTTCATTTGTACTTATTTTTTAATATTTATTTAATTTCCAATACTTTCGATATAACCAGCTTCAGGATGTGTTAATTGAAGCTGAGCTGTATTCTTTGCTTTTTCCTTTGTTGGAATAAAAGCTGTTGACAATGTAATTATGGCTACAACCAACATTAAAGAAATAATTATCCGCTTTTTCATGATCATTTATTTTTATTACTTTTTTATATTTTTCAAGGTCAAAATATTACTTTCCGGTCTATCTATACATAAGATTATTCTTAGCATATTGATTATCCAGGTACATTCTTTCACTTCAAATTAGCTTTTTTTGCATTATTTCAATATATGATTTCACTTTTACTGTTTTATTTCTTAATAAACTCTGAATAATCTTAATAATATTATTATTTTTTTATTAATAAAATCCAAAATACCTCTTAATCCTACACTTGTACTTTTTTAATACATATTTTATAATAAGAAATATTTTCGATCTAAAACTCCAATTTATAGCATTTTTTTTTAAAATGAAAAATTAAAATTGAATTTTTTTAAGATTATTGTACTATTTCAATATTTTAGATAAATAAAAAAATTCTAAATTAATTTTTTTTAATTTCGAGGTGACCAAATTATTACAAAAAGTATTAAAAGTTGTAATTAACTAATATTTTCAATCTTATAGAAGTTCGTTATATTTGTCATTGGAATGAAAAAACTGATAATTCTTCTTTTAATTCTTTGTTCAAATATTGCTATTGGGCAGGATAAGGCAGACCAAATTAAGAGAAATATTGAAATCTCAGATGCGATATATTTAGATTCTTTATATCTAGAACTATATTATGAGTATAAAAATGAAGATTCTGAGATAGCTTTATTTTATGTTGACAAATCTTTAGAATTTGCTGAAAGGTTTAAGAACTATGAACTAATTTCAGAAGCTTATTATGCAAAAGGCATGATATACACAGAGAGAATATGAGTTTGATAAAGCTGAATCATTTTTTAATCAAAGTCTTGACTATGCTTTAAAATATAACTTAGATAAAAGAATATTAATAGCATATGCCAATATTGGTATAGTTAATATACAAAAGTCAGATTATGATAAAGCAATTGAGAATCTTCTTAAATCTTTAAAGTATGCTCACAAAACTAATGACCTTTCCTTCCAATCGGCTCTTTATAATAACATTGGAATAGTACACTATAGAATAGGAGACCTTCAAGAAGCATTAAAATATTATTCTTTAAGTTTAGAACTAAAAGAGGAGTTACAGTTGGAATCTGAGATACCAACAAACTATTACAACATTGGGTTGTGTTATAGCGGTTTAAAAGATTATACAAAAGCAATTGAGTACTTTCAATATATAATTGAAAATTGCAATGGTTGCAATGAAAGACAAATTGTTAATGCAAATTATGGATTAGGAAAGGCTTATTATGGATTAGAAATATATGATAAAGCTTTAGATTTCTTTATTGTTTCTAACTCCATGTCTATTGAAAAAAATTTTACTGAAATAAATGGATATTCGGAGTATTTAATAGCCAAAACATATGTCAAATTAAATGAACACTATGAAGCACTTAAACATCTAAAAATTAGTGAACAAATTGCTGGGGAATTTAACCTTATTCAAAATCAAAGAGATAATTACGAACTATATTCTAATATATATAAAGAGCTTGGTGACTATAAAAAAGCTCTAGATTACAATACGTCCTACATTATTTATAAAGACAGCATAATATCCGAAGAATTACTACAGAACCTTAAAAACAGCTATGTAGATTTTCAGAAATACCAATCAGATGAAATCATAGCTGGACAGAATATAGTAATACAACGATCAAACCAGTTTATGATTATGCTTGGCATAATCCTTCTGCTTCTTGTTGTCGTCCTGGTATTCGCTTATAGATCCCTTACCTTCCGAAGCCGGTTAAATAAGAAATTAGATTCAATGGTTAAGGAAAAAACTAAGGAGCTGCTGGAATCAAATATACAACTGGTCAAATCCAGAAGCGAGCTGGATTCCTTCCTATATCGAACATCACATGATATCAGGGGACCTATCGCCACATTACTTGGGCTTACCAGCCTGGCAAAACTGGAAGCTAAAGACTCCCTTATGTCAACTTATCTGGATAAAATCAATGTTACCGCAGACAAACTGAATGAAGTAATCAGCCGATTAACAAATGTAAGTCAGATTAACTCGCAACCTTTAAACGTACAAGATACTGATGTCTACTATACCATTAACGAGGTAGTCAGTAATTTGAAAGAGGAAGAACTGAATGGCGTATCTTTTAAACTCGCCGGCCCTCCACCTACGCATATCAATACAGACAAAATCCTTTTGAAAATAATTCTTGAGAACTTGTTACATAATTCTTTCAAGTTCTCAGATGCAAATGAAAGAAATTCGTTTGTGAAACTTGATATACAACAAAATGGCAACCTTGAATTGATAATTACCGATAATGGAGTTGGGATTGAGTCAGAATATAAGGATAGGATATTTGATCTGTTCTTCGTGGCCAGTGAAACAGAAAGAGGTTCAGGAATCGGTCTGTACCAAACTCTTCTGGCTACTCAGAAACTGAAAGGTAAAATCGAGCTGATTCATAATAAAAAGCCTACTAAGTTTAAATTGATTTTCCCGGAATTGAAAAAAGGAATTCAGACTGAAGATGATGGTACAGCTAATCGTTGCCAATTGATGATCCGATTAAATTATTTGCAATTTCGACTAGATATTGCATTTCTTCCTGCCAGGAATTGAAACCTAATAGATAATCCACATTATCGGCATCAAGTTCCATTTTGTTCCTCCGATCCTCTATTCCCCCAGAGATCATAGGAATAGATTGCTTTAATCGTTCGTAATCAGACCTCCGTGCGACAGGACCAATTGGAATTCCAGTAATCAATGAAATTGCCTGTGCCAAGCCGGCTCTCCTCAATGTCTCCCAATTCTGAAAAATAACCATCATCCACTAAATAATCTGGAAATAAGCCATCCTTATAATCGGTTTCATTATTAATATTGGCAGTCTTAAGTACTATGGGCTGAATAGCCCAATCAAATGATCTTTCTTCATTGTGCAAGGTTATAGATGCTGTATATTTTCCATGGGTCGTATCTCCAATTAACGTAACATTCATATATGGCTTCAAGCCATTAATGATCAATTCACTAGCTGAGGCAGAGCTACCTGATACGATTACATACAATCGTTCCATATTAATATTCTGAGCAGCATTCAAAAACCTTATAATTAGATTTGATGACTCATCCCCTTCATCCTCTCTTATTGCTTCATCGATTCTGTCATTCCAGATATATTTAACAAATATCTCTTCATTACTCGTAACCTGAATTGGAGCTATGAGGCTTGCCAGTAAAGTAGCCGTTCCTACTGATCCCCCGGGATTATACCTCAAATCAAGTACCAATTCATTAACTCCATCCGATTTGAATCTGGAAAATACAGTATTCAGATCGCCATTAAGCGATGAAGTGAATCTATTGTAGACTAAATACCCAATATTCCTCCCTTCAAGAAAATAGACTGTATCAAGCAATATTGGATCTTCCTGCATAACTACCGGTGTGATATAGATTTCAGTTTCGTTTGAAACCACTTCATCTTCTATCATATCGGCAAAGCCAATTTCATAAGCTTCATTACTAAATAATAATTCGCGATAATTCAATGTATCCAGTAAAATCCCATTTATTCTATTGAAAATATCTCCACGCTTAATACCACTAAATTTGGCAGGAGAGTCCTTTATTACATATTCCACTATTCCATAAATCTCCTTCGTTCCCGACTTTCTGAACAATTGATATTCATGCCCATAAGTTTTACTGATTCCCTGCAACTTATTGATCAAGGTCACTATAGCTGTCGGTAATAAATGACCACCTATCCTCTTCTGAATAGACAAGTTCGTGAAAATATTCAGCAGGATCTGGCTGTTGGTTTGGATCCAGAGCAGTTGGTAAAAATTCCCTCCATAAATAATAATTATCCATGTTTTCCCAGATATAATTATTTATAGACTTAGTGTCATCCGGTATAAATGGGCCCGGGGCTATCTCTTCTTTTGAACAAGCTGTAATAAGTATTAATACAAGAAACGAGATTAAATTAAGACGACTGAAAATAGATCTTAACTGTTTTTTTTGATTCAAATTATCCACCTTATGCACCACTTTACTATCCTTTATAATATTTGAAATACAAAAATACTGATTTTGTCAAAATCAATACATACTATAAAGTAAACGTAGAAATTAAAATTTTGTTAAGATGATAAAACTCAGCTTAAATAAACATGAATAGCTAACCTATCAGATTTAATAGGTGAATTAAACCAATATGGATACTATTTACTCAAAAGGCAAATAGTCCTTTCTGGTATAGCACGTATCAAGGACTTCAGTTTGAAGCAGGTCCTGGGTATTTATGATGGTATAGAAATCCTCAAGATATTTAACACATTCCTTCTTTGAAAATTTTGGCAAATATTCATTAGTATTAATAACCTCCATAAACTGAGGCTTCATCATATTATAATACTCAATGACATCAGTGAGTTTTTCATTCGATAAACACATGCCCTTAAAAATCTGTTTCTTGGTTAGATATTCATCCGGAACTCCCGCTGGTTTAGTATATGCTGCATTAACAAATTCAGAATAATCAAAATCATATGGGACAGCCACGGGTGATAAAGTCGTATCCTTCGGATGCATGATATCTGTATTCTGTCCTGTTGTGTAAAACCAGTCAGGATTACCGATCATAAACTGAAACATTGATAGTTTTGCTTCATTATCAGGATTTAAATCAAATGGGAAATGGTGTTTTGCGACAATCTTGGAGTCATGCCTTTTGGCAACTTTTGTATCTTCCTCGATCAGAAATCCTATTTTTTCATACATTTTTTTATTCTTGTCAGTATTAATGTATAGGACATTTACAAGTCTTACATTAAAACTCCAATCTGTAATCAAATTATACATTTTATAGATTACATACTCCTTGATAACCTCTGGCTCGTCCTGGCAAAAAGTTACCATCTTAATTTTATCCTGATTGTCAAATAGCGTATTTTCAACCTCTTTCTTTTTAAAATTTAGCATTAACGGGGGAAATTTACAGTACTTCGGGTTCCGCCTGAATTGTCCTCTTGCTTTAATTCTCAACGGGACTTCTACCTGATTCCCTTCATTTCCGTATAAAATCTTCGCTTCATAATATTCTGTTTCACCACCTTTTATTGAATCATCACTCCATCGCGTGTCAAGAATAGCTTTGAAATCAGCATGAAGTTCAATTGATAAAAGATCATCAGATTTAAATAAACTATCCAGATCAGCCTGACCAAATAATTGTGGTGCTGCCGCAAATACGAAGAAAGAATAATACAATTTCAGTCTTTATTTGATTCAATATTCTTTTATACGAAGTGCTTGTGTTCATGATTAAATAAGATATTAAATTATCATCAATCTTTAAATATAATAATTAAATGATAAAAATTGATCGAAATGATAAGACATTGCATTTCCGGAAGGATATTTCTGAATTTTTTCTAAAATCTGATCAATTGGATTTGATAATTGAACAAATCCCTTCAGGTGCATACTAATTTTTTATAAACTGAGAAGTTCTTTAGTTCTGAGTATTCGAATTTATAATCTTTGAATTGTCATCCCTCCATCGATCATTATAACCTGTCCGGTACTATAAGGCAATTCCCCTTCGGAAAGGGAAGCTACTGCTTTGCCAACGTCTTTTGGAGTTCCCCACCTAGAGAATACACAAAGACCTTCTTCAAGAAGTTTATCATACTTTTCTTTTACTCCTGAAGTCATATCCGTTTGAATAAGCCCGGGACGCACCTCATACACCGGAATACTGTATTCCCCCAATCGAACAGCAAATAATTGTGTAACCATGCTTATTCCAGCTTTTGATATGCAGTATTCCCCACGATTCACAGATGCAACTGTCGCTGAAATTGAAGATACATTAATAATGCAGGACTTAAATTCAGGATTTTTCCCTTTTTGTTCAATAAGCCAATTTGCAACCGTTTGGGTTAGGAAATAAGGCCCCCGTAGATTTACGCCCATAACCTCATCATAACTGCTTTCTGATGTTTCCAGTATATCCTTTCTTTCTTTTGGGGCAATACCAGCATTATTCACCAGAACATTCAATTGCCCGTATTTTTCCTTAATAGTATTAATGATGGATTCTCTATCGCCTCGAACTTCCAATATTACCCTGACAATATATAACCTTAACTCCTTGTTTCTCCAAATCTCCTATGATTGGCTTTATGTCGTTCTCATCGCGAATCCCATTAAGTGCCAAGGAATATCCCTTTAAGGCAAGATGCTGAGCAATGCCAAGTCCAATTCCTCTTGTGCCTCCAGTTATTAATGCTACCTTTTTCATTTTAATTTAAGTTCAGGAATATTCACCCATGATTTTTTTCTCCAACTTTCATAACCTAACTGAGCCAGCTGAACTCCTTTAGCTCCTTGCAATAGATTCCAAGGAAATGGTTCATCGCCATATACATGTTTTAAAAAAAGTTCCCATTCCGCTTTAAAGGCATTGTCAAAAGGCTGTTGTTCCGGAATTTTAGTCCAGTTCTCGAAGAAATCAATTGGTTGAGGTATATCGGGATTCCAAACTGGCTTTGGCGTAGCATTATAGTGTTGAATATAGCATTCCCTTAAACCAGCAACTGCAGATCCCAAAGTTCCGTCAACCTGAATTGTAAGAAGGTCCTCTCGTCTGACTCTTGTGCACCAGGATGAATTGAATTGAGCAATTATTCCGTTTTCAAGCTGGAAGGTTGCATACGCGGCATCATCTGCGGTACATTTATATACATCTCCCGATTCATCTACACGTTCATCGATATGGGTCGTGCCAAGGCAGGAAACAGATTTAACTTTCCCAAATATGTTGTCAAGCACATATCGCCAATGGCATAGCATGTCCAGGATTATTCCGCCATCTTCTTCCTTTTTATAATTCCAGGAAGGTCTTTGCGCTGGTACGGTAAATCCTTCAAAGACCCAATATCCGAATTCCCCCCTCACGGATAATATATCTCCAAAAAATCCCTGGTCAATCAATGCTTTGATTTTTAATAATCCGGGCAGCCATAATTTATCCATCACAACTCCATTCTTAAGTCCTGCCTTTTCAGCTAGCTCAAATAATTCTATCGCAGCTTGTGGATTTGTGGCAGACGGCTTTTCACAATATATATGCTTCCCTTTCTTGATCGCTTCTTTAACTGCAATTTCCCTCCTACCCGTTGTCTGGGCATCAAAATATATATCATATTTCGAATCCGAAAGCACTTCATTGAGGTCTGTTGTAAAATTTGTTATTCCGGATAATTCTGAAAGTTTTTTAAGCTTATTTCTATTTCTTCCAACAAGAACAACCTCGGGCATTATGGTGTTTCCATCTTTCAACCTGACTCCGCCTTGTTTGATAATCTCAACAATTGAACGCATCAAATGTTGATTGGTCCCCATTCTGCCGGTAACTCCGTTCATTATTATTCCTGCCATGATGGTTTTCATATCTTTATATTTTTAATATTCATAATTCAAATACGCTTTCACAATCCGATCCAAAAAAGCATCCTGATCTTCTAACCAATGCTGTTCAGAAAAGATTTCAACTTCATTATATCCATTAAATCCAGCTTCTTTTACCAGGTTTATCATTTCCTGGATCTGTATAATCCCCTCTCCCATAATTGTCCGGTCATTGAGCATGTCTCTAGTAGGATTACGCCAATCACATAAATGGAATGCAAAAAGATTATTTTGACTTCCACACCTTATGACCTCTTCCCTTAAATTTTCATCCCACCATACGTGGTAAACATCAACAGCAACTCCAACATACTCTGATTTAAAAGATTCAGCCATTGTATTGGCCTGGTTCATCGTATTAATAGCAGATCGGGTATCAGCATACATAGGGTGCAAGGGTTCAATAGCTAACTTTATATTCAAATTCTCAGCTAATGGCAGTATTTGCTCAATGCCATCCCGAATCTGGTTCCGTGATACTTCCAATGATTGGCCAGGTGTTGCACCACAAACAAGAACAACCATTTCCGCACCTATTGAAGCTGCTTCTTCAATTGCTATTTTATTTTCTTCTACTTTCCTATCTCTTTCAGATTGATTTAAACCTGTGAAAAAACCTCCTCTAACCAGAGAGACTACATGCATATGATTATCCTCAAATAAGGATCTAACTTTTCTCAAATCTTTCGATTCAATATAATTTCTCCAAACGGATATTCCTCTAATTCCTCTTTCAAGATATTTTTCAACAGTGGTTTCAAGCCTCCAATCCCTTGTGGTAATGGTATGTATACATAGTTTCGAAAGATCTTGATTCATAATTCAGTTAAATTACGCTATTAAAGAAGGTGTAATAGGGTTCCTTATTAATTATTTTCTGAAGATAAATAGCAAACTCCCTCGCATGATAATCACCCCACATACTAGATTCTCCATATGGGATCTTACCACCCTCTGGTATATAATCCCAATCATTTGGATAGTGGTATATTGAATGAAGGATCAAACCCTGGTGCGCGGGGTCCAATGACAGATATTTGTCAGATAGCAAAGTTTTAATTACAGTTAAACCAGCCTGAGTATATTTTCTGCTTTCCTCAAATTGGCCAAGTTCTTCAAAATGCCGCCCGAGTCGAAGTAATCCCTGACAGGCGATTGATGCCGCAGAACTATCAACCGGCTCAAATCCATTAAAAGGATCAGAAGGGCTATCCCTGAATTCGCCGATTTGACCAAGCCCGGGAGCTCCAGTATCCCAATAAGGGATCCCATCCGTAGGGGTTTCTGAAATATAATAATCGGATGTGGCTATTGCTGCCTTAACCATGAATTCTTCAATTTCGTGCCGGCCGCCAGCTATTTCAAGTTCTTTGTCAGAAAGTGCATCAATCAATTCAAGTTCTTCAGTAAATCCGCAAATCGCCCATGCCAAACCACGAGTCCATGTTGTGAATCCAGAATATCCCTGTTGGGTTCCAGGACATCTATAATTGCCATCATTAATATTGAAAATACTTTCATGAGCTGTTCTTCCGGGCACATCATACCTATCCCTTCCTTCACCATAAAATACAGAATATTTGGCAGTTGCCATGGTATGCTGTATCCCTCTTTCCAGGAGATTTATTATTTTGTCATTTTCAGCATGCAATTTATGCCCTAATAAATGACTTAAAGCAAGAATTCTAACTGACCTAATTGTATCAACAAATAAAGAATGAGGCCCATTAAAGGAATATATATATCCGCCTTCCATAATTTCCTGCCACCTGGAAGCCTGAACTGCCCCGGATATCATTATGGCCTGTTTGTAAAAATTAGCTTCCCATTCATTTCCTTCTATTTTTCCCTCCTTTATTAGCCGCAATAGATTCCCATATGTACTTATGTTATTAAAACCGTGATCATGAACTCCAATATGACTTATATGTGATGCCATGTTTTTCAAGGTTCCTTCCCGGCCAATATTCAGAAACTGTTCCTCTCCCGTTGCATCATATTGGAGTATTGCAGAACCATACATAAATCCATGGGTCCATTCTGTCCATCCTCGCGTCGTGTATTCCCCATTAGCTGTAAAGACAGGGGCTCCCCTGGATGGATCAAAAGACTTATCAATTGAAAGGATCTTATCACCTGATAAATTCCAAAACCTTTTCAGATCTTCATGTAAATCTTCAATTCTAATATTATAATCTATGATCATGTATAATATGGCTTAATTTATCTGAAATCAAAATATAACTTTATGTACAAGTCTCCATCCTTTCTATGCCGGCGATACATATTAGTTTGAGATTGGGGTCCAAGCATCTCTGGTTTTTTAAACTTAGTGCCAACTGGATTTATACCTTGTAAAAATGAAATATCACCCTCAGGGAATTCAACTTTTGTGTATCTGGGATCTGCTTGTGGATCATCAGGAGTATACAATCTGAAAAACAGGTTTTCAGTACTTGTATAAATTGTGAATGGTTTTTCCGCATTCAATAATTTCAGCCAATACATATTGGAGTGATACCCCTTAAATTCCGGGTATAAATACGTTTCCCCAGTTATTGTATTGTTATAATCCTTTTCCCAAACATTCAGGCTAACGCCTTTTAAGCGGTTTTTCCATACCCTGTAAGGTCCATTACCAAGCCACTTAGCTCCTTTAATCTTGTTCTCCGGATAATTGAAGTTTATTCCGAAATAGGGTTGGTAATTATTGGGAACATAAACTACTGTAAGTTGAAGAATTCCATTTCCTGATAAGGTCCAGGTAACGGATTTTAAATTTCCTTCATATTCAGCATGATAGACAAATGAATTTCCTTCCTGCGAGATATTAAAACTTACAAATTTTGAATTGCCTTCAGCTAATTCAGGCCCACCAAATATTGATATCTCTGAGCCAGAGCTAATTACTTTTTGCAGAAGTCCTGATTGTTCTTCTATATGAATCTCCACATCACCAGCCTGCATGACTATTTTACCGTCCAGAGATTTCCCTTTCGCCAATGATGTTGTATCCGAATCGAAATAATCCGATAATTTATCTTCAGGCAATTTTATCGGCCAATCCCAGGTATAAATTTCCCTATCATATGGATCCGTAATGGTTATCAAAATGGCTTCCGCATCATTCCAGTTTGAGGGCAGATCAAGATTTAATTCTCCCCAATTTCCAGGCAAGATTTCAGGAGCTATTATATCGTTTTCCAGCAACACATTAAAACCACTATCCTTCATCATTTGGATACCTAAATTTCACAAGTTTATAGGAAATCTTACATTGATTTAAATTCGTATAATGATATCGATTCTCTATCCTGAATTTCCCATCAAAGGCCTCTGTGATATATTTTTCTTCAAAATACACTGGAGCCCAAATTTCTTTAATAGTGTAAAAACTTCCTTCTTTCTCCCGATAAGGACCGAGAATCCCATCCGGTCCATGGTTGCCATCACTATCTAGAAAACCTTGCTGATCAGTACGGCTAATTGATTCATCGGAAAATACCCACAAAAAGCCCCCAGCGGATGTGGGCTTCTTCCACATAAGGTCCCAGAAATCATCTAATCCGGCACCAAGGCCACCATCATATAATCCATGAAGCACTTCAGTCGGGAAAAATATCTGGCTCCCATTAAATGATTCATTCGTTCCGTAATTGTACTCAATATAATGATTGGTATCTGTTTTTCGAAAATTTTCCCAGGGATGGATAAGTTCTCTTTTCTGGGGATCATATTTAATGAATTCATCGTCTAATTCAGTATTCCAACCATCTTCATTTCCATTATCCCATATTACTATGCAGGGGTGATTTACATCCCTTATAACCATTTCCTTTACAAGCTTTTTGCCAATCTCAGTATTATAAGCAGCTTGCCAACCCGCCAATTCATCCAAAACGAAAAGTCCGATAGAATCACAAACATCCAGGAAATGCGGATCAGGAGGATAGTGAGACATTCTTACTGAATTCATATTCATTTCCTTCATAAGAAGCACATCCTTAATACTCAATTCCTTATTTAAGGTTCTTCCACTCTCAGGCCAGAATGAATGCCGGCAAACTCCCTTAAACTTAATTTTAACACCGTTAACGTAAATGCCATCTCTCTCCCTGACTTCAACTGTCCTGAATCCAAACCTTTCAGATAAAGTATGAAGTACCATATCATCCTTAAGCAGTTTGAACTCGACGAAATATAAATTGGGAAATTCAGGAGACCACTGTTGTATATTTTCTACTTTGGTGGATAGATTGACTTTAAGCGTTCCTTTCGAAATTTCCTCACCAAAATCTTCGCCAACCTGCTTTCCATTGACTTCGATAATTCTAGCTCTTACCTTATTTGCTGATCTAACATTTGACAAATATACTTCAGCAAAAAAGTTTCCGTCGGCCAGGGGATTTAGAGCAATCCGTTCAATGTGTTGCTTTGGCCTCACCTCAAGGTAAACTGGTCGGAAGATGCCTCCGAAGATCCAATAGTCAGCATATCTTTCAGCATTATTTACAGAGGTATCGGAGGAATGTTTACTTACAGTTACTTCCAATTCGTTTTCGGCGTTTATCTTTAGAAGTTTCGTGATGTTATAAGAAAAACGATAAAATGCGCCTTGATGAATTTCTCCTGCTGGTTTACCATTGATCTTTACTTCTGTATCTGTCATTGATCCTTCAAATACAATATGGGTTTCTTTATCGCGCCATTCAGGGGAAGCAAAGAAATTAACCTTATAAATGCCCTTTTCCTTACCCCTTTCATCATCCTTATCATGCCCGTAATTATAAGTTCCGAAACCATGTTGCTCCCAGCATGAGGGCACGGGGATCTTTGTCCATTCTCCGCTTTTTCGACCATCTGTGCAATAAAAATTCCATTCTTTGGCATCATCAAATCCCTTCCCCGACAAATAGACTCTATTAGTTTCCTGCGAAAAAGCAAATGTTTGGAACATGAGAACGATTAAAATTCCAATGGTAAAAAAGCGTTTAAAAAATCTCATGACAGCAGGTTTTCAATCTTTCAGAAAAATTAAAATTCCCGGATTTTTATACTTCTAAAACGCACAGCATTGCCATGGTCCTGAAGGAGAATATGGCCGGAAGGTGATTCTCCAAAATCAGGCCAGACTTTGTATTTGGATTTTGCAACCAGAGCCCTATATATTTGTGTGCTCCGCTCGTATTCAATCACTTTTATATTATTCAACCAGTGTTCTA
The DNA here is from genome assembly GCA_963820995.1 of uncultured Cytophagales bacterium. Taxonomy (GTDB): domain Bacteria; phylum Bacteroidota; class Bacteroidia; order Cytophagales; family Cyclobacteriaceae; genus JAGTVG01. The sequence goes on from CAWGCL010000006.1 coordinate 631,933, forward strand.
TATGATTATCTTTTACAACTATCCTTGCCTTATTCCACTTGCCTATACCGTAAAACCTCTTGTTGCTGTTCTCTTCTGACAAGTTTTCTGCCGGGATCATGTCATATAATGATGCCAATGTTCTATTGTTATTAACACCTTCCTTTGCATCAGGATTTAAATTATCGTCAAGAAGCTGATACTCAAGACCAATCGCTGAACCAGTACCTTTATTTAATTCAGGATCAACAAAATATTTTATTCCACTATTGGCGCCTGCAGTTAACATGAACTCAAGTTCTAATTCAAAGTTGCTGAACTTATCTATAGTAACTATATCCCCTCCATTTTCTGATTCTCCTCCTCCACTTTCAAGAACGGCTAGAACTCCATCTTCAATTTGCCATCCGCCTTCTGGAAAATGATCCAGTTTGGCTCCGCGCCAGCCATTGGTTGTTTCTCCATCCCATAATAAGCGCCAGCCTAACCTTTTCTCTGTTTTTGTAAGTGTATTTGGAATAAAATTTATCTCTGGAACAGCGGGATCAGGATCGAAGCGACTGCTTTCCAGGTCAGTTGTCTTAATACGAATATTTTTCCATCTAACTTTCTTACCGATTTTTTCATTATCATCGCCGACTCCATGAACCTGCAGGGCGATAAAACCGGAAGCGGTTTCATTATCGACCAGATTGGCACACATTACACCATTGATCCAGGTCCTAATGTGATTTCCAATCGCTTCAATTCTATATGTATTCCATTCACCAGGTATAAAGGCAGCGGAACCTTTTTCATTTCTTGCTAGATTATACAACCAATCTCTGCGTGCTTCATCGTATATTCCACCACTCCATGCCCTGTTACTTGGATCGATCTCACATTGATAACCGTGCACACGGCCCTTCAAGTAGTTATCCATACTCAAACTTCTGAACTGTATACCAGAGTTAAGAGGCGGTTCCACATTGACATCCAACTCAAGAATAAAATCACCATAATCTTTTTCTGTGCATAAAAAACTATTAGGTTCCATTGGGACTGAGATCCCAATGATTTCATTATTTTCCACAACATAATCAGCATTTCCATTCAATTGTTTCCAACCATCCAGATTTTTGCCATTAAAAAGATCTATCCAGCCATTTTCGTCCTGTGAGTAAACAAATAATGGTATTAGAAATATAACAGTGATAATAAAAGTCTTCCTCATTTTTGATAAAGTTTTGAATTATAAAAAAGTAGTTCAAAAATAAAGGATATATAATTCTATATCCATGTTATTTCAAAAAATCCTGAAAAAATTTGGTGGCTTGAAGATGCTGAATTTTATAGAGGACTAATATAGTCTATAAAAAATGAGGCTGCCCTTGAAAAGAGCAGCCTCGAAAACCCAAAACCTACTACCATGAATCGTCCCCTCTATCACTCTACACACTAATAAATACGCTAGTCTGATAGTGATTATCAGATTGAGGTATAATAATTGTAGTAAACTGGAATATTTCCGGTTAAATCGGAATTTTTAATCTGTGAAAGGACCATTAAAAAAACTATCTTTGATATTGAATTAAAACTTTACTCATGAAAAAATTATTCATACTTCTTACATTAATAGTTTGTATTTTATTTAGAGGATATGCTCAAACTGAAAATCCGGATAGTAAAGATCTCACTAAGGAGGAAAAAAAAGCTATGAGAAAAGCCAAAAAAGAAGAAGATAAGAGAAAACGAGAAGAGGCTTTGATAGAATTTGAAAAATATGCTGAAATGAGGGAATGGGTAGTTGAGGCTCATACTGTTTTCGACAAACAAGGGCAGAGTTATCAAATGGATCCAAATATAAATTTTGTAGGTGTTGATAAAGATGAAACAACAGTTCAATTATCGTTTACTGGTCTGATGGGTTGGAATGGAGTTGGAGGTGTTACTCTTGAAGGAAAGATAGGAAAATACGAGCATTCCAATGACGGCAAATCGCTCAACATTACTATCTCGGCCATGGGATCTGGTTTAGGAGTCGTTGACATATTTATGACAGTTACAGGTGATGGAAATGGCCGCGCCACAGTTAGTGGTAATTGGGGGGAAAGAATCACTTTTCAGGGAAAATTTGTTTCTTTAGAAGAATCTACGGTATACAAGGGAACTATTACATATTAAGGACTTATAGTTTAATTATTACCGGAATAATTTCTCCCTTTCGTTTTACATCTAATTGTTTCCTTCTCACTGAAAGAAATCCTAGCAGGATTTCAGCGTAACAACATCGCAACACCAATTCCAATATAATTTCCAATTGCGTAACCCAATAAACCCATTGTTATACCAGTTACAATTACCTCCTTGTTTTTAATGGCATTTGCCACAGGGCCTATAAAGGCGGGGCCATAGATTGCGGCGGTAGAGGTAATTATTACGGTGTCCCGATCAATCCTGAAAATGGAAGCAAGCAGGAAGTGAAGTATGATCGATGTGAACATAACGAAGGTTGTATATACGAACAGATCTGAACTTTTACTTAGTAGTTCTTTGACATCAGCCATTGCACCAATTGAAAGAGAAAAGATCAGTAATAAATAAAAAGCTGTTTCATATGATCCCTTCAACTTCTGTATCTTCTTGATAAAACTCACGGTTATACCAAGAGTTGTTAATACTAAAATAACCCAGAGCTCTTCAATCTCACCCTTTATAAGGGTCGATATCCAGGCAGCCAATCCCAGAATAATCACTCCCAGTAGTAAGACAATAATTATGTTGAGGGCAAGTTGACGTTTTGATATTTTATTCTTCGATTCTATTTTTAAGCTGGATTTCTCTGTTGCCTTTGATTTATAATCAGGCAGAAATAGGCCAAGCAGCTTTTTTACAAAAGTGATGATAAATATAAAGTATATACTACCCAACACTACATCTGTACTATTTAATAAAACATAAACCTCTTTGGGGGTATCAAAAGCCATCCCGATAGCACTCATATTAGGGGTGCCGCCAGTATATACGCCTATTAACATTCCAGAAATTCTCCATGCTTCGGGTATGCTGTTACGATATACGTAATAAAAAAAGATAGCTGATACTACTACAGAAAAAACGCTCAGGATATAACTGAGTATTGATTTTCCAGCATGATTGACCCAATCGAGTATATTAGAATTAAACAAAAGTAGTGGAATGGCAAGGCTGATACTGATATTCGAAATCTCGGAAAAGACTGTTTTATTCAAGTCTAGAAAAGGCAGATTAGCAAGTACTATTCCCATGAAATAGCAAATAACTATCGGGCTGACAACCTGAACCACTTTAGACCGCTGTTCCAAATAAAGAACTAGTGCAGGAAATAAAACAACAAAGGCTACCTGTATTATGATCATCATAGCAAATCAAATGTCTATATAATGTGCCTATTTTCCAACAATAACAAAATTGAATTATTTGCACTAGTATGATCTTCAGTCAATATGACAATTTTATATTCTAATTCAATCAGTAAAAATGTTAATGACTAATTCTCCAATCAATCCAATTTAATATTCCAATTAATCTTCCGATATATTTGTATTTTACCAAATATTTTTATAATTTATGTAATTAAGCAGAGAGTCTATTGCATAAAATGAGATAAATACGGAATATTCATATTCCAACCAAAAGTTCTTTGAAAATAATGCTTACATAATATGTATTGAATTTGCACCCTATAGCAATCATTTATAACCCAAAATTCAATGTCATGAAAAACGCCAAACCGATTTTCCTCTTATTTTGTAGTTTACCACTGATTGGTCTGCTACTTTTCGCATGTAACAATTCAAAAGATGAACCTACACCGGTTAACCATCTGACTTCCTTAAATTTTATTGAGAAAGGCAATGAATTTCACGTTGAAACTCCAGACAATAATCTTATTTTGACTTTCATTAAAGACGACTTTAATGAATACCAGTCGGAGTTCAATTTAAAAAACACCTTGTCTATTGAAAAATTTCATTTTAAATGTCAAAAAGATGAATTCTTCTCAAATAATATCTGGGTTATCAAACCAGCCTATATCTTATTTGAAAAAGATTTTATAATTAACATAAAATATACACACGAGGAATTTGCTCCTCAGTTTAATACAACTAATCTGAAAATTTATAAACTTAAGAGAGATTATCCTCTTCGGGAAAACAATGACAATGAAGAATTGCTTATACGTGTTAGCGATATTCATTTACTGGATCATTGTGTTCAAAGTGATGATCAAATGTATGTTTACACTAGAATTTCGGAATTTGGAGCATTTGTTTTAGGCAGAGAGGTACAATAAACAAAGTTTTCCTTGAATTAAACACAGGCCATAAAGCAGGATCGACTATTTTACTCCAATGATTATATACTGCCGCTCTAACAAAAGGGTATCTACCTGAATTTCAGAAAAGTCTAGATTCTCTATTTCTTTCATAGCCTCAACCAGGCCTAACCTATGACTATCAGGCGGCCCACCTGGCACACCAAGTTTAAAATCTACTATAACGATCTTTCCCCCATCCTTTACACCTTTTATGGCCTTTTTCATATAAGAACGTCTATCATCTATGTGATGCCAGGTATTTACCACCAAAATGCCATTAACTTCCTGACTTCCCAAGTGAGGATCATCATAAGCCACCTTACGCAATTCTATATTAGCTGAAAGCTCCTGAAGATCTTCATTTTCAAGTTTCTCCAGGATGACATCCTGAAAACTTTCATTTACATCCGCAGCAATCACTTTTGCTCCCTTAGCAGCTAAACGTAAAGTAAAATACCCTGACCCTGCTCCCAAATCCATGATTTTTTGCTGATTCACATCACCGAAAACTGCAATCACTTTATCTGGTTGCTGCCATTCAGCGCGATCAGGAGAATCAAATGCATTTACCAATGATTCAATACTATTTCTATGCATGTACTGATTGGCTTCATTATCGTTATTCTTCCCCTCATCTTGTCCATATGAACAGGTTAAGGATAATTTAAATACTAAAAAGACTGACAATATGTTAACTAGATCTTTCTTTTTCATAATCTTATTGTGTTCGCTTTATATATATCTTATTTAAATAATAAATAACCAATCCGGCAAAAACAGTTAATAAACCTAAAATCGATTCTAATGGCCTTTCTAGTAATAAATAAGCTAGTGTCCACAAACTTAGTATTATAAAGATCAAAGGTGTAACCGGATATCCAGTGACTCTATACTTGCTTTTTATTTCCGGATGTTTTAATCGTAATATAAATAAACCAATAACAGATAGCAAAGTAAATAAGTTCATGATAAATCCTGCATATACCAAAACTTTGTCAAATGTGGAGGATACTATAAGGATTACGGTAATTGTGGTCTGCACCCAAATAGCAATTACAGGCACATTGAACTTATTTTTCTTAGATAAAAACCTTAAGATGGGATAATCTTCACCCATAACCATAGTAACCCTCGGCCCAATCCAAATCATAGCACTTACCGTCGAAATCAACAATAAGGTTATCAGTAAAGCCATCAATCTTCCACCATAATCACCAAAAATGTAGGTGGCTGATAAAAAGCCAATCTCAATCTTGCCTTCCATTTCCTCCATAGGAGTGGTAAACAGAAAAATATAATTTAGGAGAAAGTATAATATGATTACAATGGATGTTCCCAAAATTAAAGACCTGGGAATATTTTTGGCTGGATTTTTAATCTCATCCGTTATGTAAACCGAAGCATTCCAGCCAGAAAAAGCATAGGATACGTATATGAGAGAAACTGCAAATGAAGCTGAAAAAACCTGATCCCAATCCCCCTTTTGAGGCAATAAGTTTAAGCTCTGATGATCGGAAACAAAAAATCCTGCAATGATAAAAAACAAAATCAATGCAATTTTTAAAAAGGTAACAATGCGTTGAAACTGCCCTCCAAATCTAATTTGAAAGGAATGTATCAAGGATAAGATAATGACAATTGCCAAGGCAAAAAGAATTTCATTCCCATACCCAAAGAATGCATTTGAATAACTCGCCATGGCCATGGCAGCAAGGGCAGTTGGTGCAGAGAAAGCCACAAGAAAAGAAACCCAACCAGCGAGGAATCCCAGCATTGGATGATAAATCTTAGACAGGAAATGATATTCCCCACCAGACCTAGGGAGTTTTGAGGCAAGTTCCCCATAACTCAATGCACCGCTCATGGCCACTATTCCACCGACAATCCACAGCATTAAAAGTGCAAATACGGATTTAATATCTGCAATTTGAAATCCCAGACTGGTGAATATCCCAGTCCCAACCATATTGGCCACTACGATGGAAAAAGCTGTTGTTAATCCGACTTTATGAAAACTGATGTTCTGGTTCAAACTATGTTATATATGAAAAGGACGAATAATATCTGTTATTTATTATTCGCCCAACAAAATTATCCCGGTTTCTATACCTTAGGCAATACCCATGGACTTCTATAAGTCGCTTTTGTTAACTCATTTGCTTCGTTATCATTTATAAATTCAGATTTCGATTGGTCCCAATAAATTTTTCTTCCGGTTTTGAATGCAACATTCCCCATATGTGCAACCCGGGCTGTATTTGCAGCAATTCCTACATCACAGTTTGGTTTTTCTCTTGTTTCGAGGCATTCCAGGAAATTCTTAACATGATAATCCAGATCTTTCCCAGATCCTTTCTGAAGTGGGACTTTCTCCATCTTATCTTTCCTGTTTTCCTGCTCAGGAATAACTTCCCAGCCTCCTCTATCGACAACAAGTGTTCCATTATTCCCTATGAATCCAACACCATGAGTACGACCATAAGGTCCTCCATCAATACCGGTGGCATGTTCCCACATCATTGTAAAACCGTCAAATTCATAAATAGCCTGTAAAGTATCAGGCGTTTCAGAAGCATCATCAGGATAGGCAAATTTTCCTCCTGATGCCATTACGGATTTTGGCGCCTCTACTTTCATTCCATATAAACCAAAGTCGATTATATGCACACCCCAGTCAGTCATTAATCCACCTGCATAATCCCAGAACCATCTGAAATTAAAATGAAAACGATTCTTATTAAAAGGTCTTTTCGGGGCTGGCCCTAACCAGAAATCATAATCCACACCTTCGGGAACAGGCTCATCAGGAAGAACCGGTACTGGTTTCATCCACCCCTGATATGCCCATGTCTTAACCGTTCTAATCTTTCCAAGTTTACCTGAGAAAACAAAATCCATTGCATCCCGCCAATGAGGTCCACTTCTCTGCCATTGACCTACCTGAACAACCCTATTATATTTTTGAGCTGCCTTGACCATTATATCTAATTCCTCTATTGAATTGGCAAGGGGCTTTTCACAATATACATCTTTACCTGCTTCACAGGCTTCTACCATAGGAAGACAATGCCAGTGATCCGGTGTTCCTATGATTACTACATCAATATCCTTATTTTCAATTAGCTTGCGATAATCCTTGTATTGCAATGGCTTTTTACCGGTTTTCTTTTCAACATCTTCTGTTCTTTGATCAAGTACGCTTTGATCAACATCACATAATGCAGCACATTCCACACCAGGCTGATCTAAAAAGACTTGTAGATCAGAAAATCCCATACCTTTACATCCGATGAGTCCAACAACTACTTTATCGTTAGCACCTGAAACACAACTCTTTCCTAACAAGCTCCCTGCAGACAGGGAAGATAACATGCCTGCACCAGTGATTATTTTACCTGGATCTATTGATAAATTTTCTTCTGGAATTGTTCATATCTTAATTTTTAGATCAAAAAGTTTATTATAATTTTATTGTATCCGACTAAATTAACAAAAGCTTTTAATTATTCATATAATTTAGTTGTATCTCGCAATTTAACTATTGAATATAGTAGATGAAGAATTTCGTCATGATAAAAATCATTATAAAAGGAATAGATTTGGTATAATATAGTATTTAAAGACTTTTAATTTAATGATTGAAGTATTTAAAGGAGCTTTAATCAGAATTTGTATAGATTTTGGAATTAGTTTCGAATCTGTGAATTTTTTGTATTTTTTTTAAACTGAATTGTGATAAGGGGATTTTTTATATTACTGTTTGTTGCATTTATAACACGATTTTCTTTGGGGCAAACTCAACTTGATCAGGTTGAAGATACTTTAAGGAATCCGAAAAAAAGTATCGATGTATTTTTAATAAATGATCCACCAAAAATTGACGGGATATTGAATGATATGGTCTGGAAAACAGCTCCATATATTGATGAGTTTTACCAGAGGGAACCAAATAATGGCCAGCCAATTACCAAACCCACTAAAGTTTTTATCTGCTTTGATGAAAAGACTTTGTACATCGGATTTCAATGCTTTGATGATCCAGATAAAATTACTGCCAAGGAGCTACTCAGGGATATTAGTCTTGGTGAAGACGACCGAGTACAGGTAATACTGGACACATATCTTGATGGGCGAAATGCATTCTGGTTTCAAATAGGGCCTTTAGGATCCATCGGGGATGCGCTTGTAAGTGATAATGGTGCAGGATTCAACAAGCAATGGGATGGCATCTGGGAAGGAAAAGCAAAGATTAATGATCATGGCTGGGATGCTGAAATGGCCATTCCTTTTAAGACATTGAATTTCAGACCTGACAAAGATATTTGGGGGCTGAAATTAATTCGGCATATCAAACGTAATCTCGAAAGATCTTACTGGCCTGTAGCTAATCTTAATACCTATGGATTTCAGGTATCAGATGCTGGATTGATGAAAGGGATGAAAGGGATCTCCCAGGGCTTTGGATTGGATATACAACCCTACGCTTTAGTAGGTGTCGAAAAGAATGCCGGTGAATCCAGCACTTTTAAATATGATATTGGAGGTGATGCTTTTTATCAAATATCTTCAGGTCTAAATGCTGCCTTGACTATAAATACAGATTTTGCACAAACTGAAGCAGATGACCGCCAAATTAACTTGACGAGATTTTCTTTATTTTTCCCGGAGAAACGGGATTTTTTTCTGGACGGGGCCAATTATTTCAATTTTGGATTTAATACAAGCAGTCAGAACAGGAACGGTCGAATGATGATCCCTTACTTTTCCCGTAGGATAGGCCTTGACGAGAATGGGAATCCGATTCCGATAATTGTCGGTCTGAAAATGATTGGACAGGCTGGAAACTGGAATATCGGAGCTTTAAACAGTACACAAAAGACCGATTCATCGTATCAGAATTTTACGGTCGCCAGGGTTAGCCACAATATAGGCAAGCAATCCTACATTGGCATGATAGGTACTAAGGGAAATGCCATTGGTCCTGAAAGCAATTGGCTTGCCGGTGTAGATTTTAAAATTGGAACAGCCTCATTCAGGGGAGATAAAAACCTGATGTTTACCGGTTATGCAGCAAAATCAAGTACAGAAGGATACAAAGGAGATGATTTTTCATTCGGTGCAGAGTTTAATTATCCCAATGATTTTCTGAATTTCAATGTTGGATATCAGCAGATTGGCGAAAATTATATTGCTGGTCTGGGTTTTGTACCGCGACCTGGAATACGGGAATCATATGCAAATTTATTTTTGGGACCACGGCCAAACAAATGGGGAATTATGAAAATAAATACGGGGGGTATAATCAACTATATAACGGATATGGCCAATACCCTTTTAACAAGAGATATCTTTTTTAAAATTGCCGAGTTTGAGTTTTTATCCGGTGAGGTTGCTGAATATTCTTTAAATAATACGTATGAATACCTCGATGAAGATTTTCATATTTTCCCGCAGGATTCGATCTGGATTGATGAGGGCACTTATTCATTCTGGCGTCAGGGCATAGAACTGAGCACAGCTCCGAGAAGAATGTTCTGGGTATCTACCGAAATGAACTGGGGCAATTTTTTCGATGGTAAACGAATGGATATAGAACTAAAATCAGGTTTAAAAATCGGAATACCTGTTTTTATTGGATTGGAATACGAGTATAACAAGATTGATCTTCCGCGTGGCAGTTTTACGGTTAATGTGTACCGTATTAAAGGAGATATATATTTCAGTCCTGATATAACCTTGACAAATTTTGTGCAATACGACAACCTGTCGCAAAGCTGGGGTTGGCAGTCGCGATTCCAATGGATCCTGAAACCCGGGAACGAAATTCACTTTGTCTGGAATTCATTAGTATTGCCTTCTATTGAAAGGGACCAGCATCTGCTTTCCGAAAATTCAGCCCTATTGAAAGTCAATTATAATTTTCGTTTTTGATATATGTAATAATTTCTCTACTTTTATTGTTGGAAATTGTTCAATGCTCGTGCTATGCGCATTAACTTAAAGCTACTCATAGGATTATTGTTTATTGCCCTTTTCTCTTCAAATTCGATAATTGGGCAAATTGCCGGACCGAATAGCCCGGGAAATGGTGCAAATGTAAATACTGGAGGGCCCGCCTGGGCTAATCCAGGGAATATTACTGCTAGTGATGATAATCGAGCATCTGCTACATTGGTTTCCGGGCAAACTTCAGATGCTTTGGTCGCTACAAATTTTGGATTTACTATCCCTACTAATGCTACTATTGATGGGATTACCGTAAACATTGAAAGATATGGTACAAGAACAACGTTTTTTATAGTTACAAGAGCCATAAGAGATCAGACAATTCAATTAACTAAGGATGGGACAACAGCAGTTGGTGCCAATCGGGCATTAACGACAACCAACTGGCCCACAAGTGATGGAATTCAATTATATGGAAGCATTTCTGATCTTTGGGGAACTACATGGACACCTGCTGAAATCAATAGTAGTAATTTCGGAGTTTATATTCAGGCGTTTAGCTGGAAACTTGGATTCTTAGGTAACAATACTTTATCAGCTTTTGTCGATCATGTCACGGTTACGATTTATTATACCGTCCCCACGCCGGTAAATTTGATCAGTTTTGATGGCAAGGTGATTGAGGAGATTATAGAGTTGAAATGGCAAACCAGCTGGGAGAAGAATAATGATTTTTATACTATTGAAAAGTCCTCTAATGGCCTCAATTATATGGAACTTGCTACTGTAGGAGGAAAAGGAACAACTGAATTTATCTCAGATTACACATACATTGATCCACTTCCATACCAAGGCTACAATTATTATCGCTTATCCCAAACGGATTTTGACGGAACCTATGAAGTGTTTAAACCCATCATGGTTCAATATAAAGAAGTAGGATCCATGATGAAGATCTACCCTAATCCGGTTACTGGTCAATATGTAAATATTAATCTCAACCCAGATCTACTTAAGGGGGAGAATAATCAGACCTATATTATTATTCGAAGCATAACCGGCAAACTAGTATATCAACAAATTATTCCTAATAACAAGCTCGCAGATAAAATATCTTTAAATAGAAGATTTGAATCAGGGGTGTATATTCTTGAACTTCACTCACCTTACGGTAAATCATCAGAAAAGCTTATTGTAAATTGATGTGGATTTGCTAAAGCCTCATCATTTGAATATTTATAGGATAAAAACCCTAGGAGTCAGTTCTCAATACTTCCCTACTACAAAACCAATGTAGTTTTCATTGCACAATATGATACAACACATACGTTGAATAATAAACACAATTAAGTTCCCTAAGCCAATTTGATTGATTTGCAGGCCCTTCTCAAAATAAAAAGGGGGGAATCAATCATCCCCTATTATTGAATCAATCTAATCAAATACCTAAAACCTTCTTATTGGTTTCATCATCAGATCCTGCAGAGGCAAAATCATCAAATGTTTTCTTTGTCTTTTTAATAATGTAATCCTTGACAAATTCCGCACCTTCCCTGGCACCGTCTTCTGGATTTTTCAAACAGCACTCCCATTCTACTACTGCCCAACCGTCATAGTCGTACTGAGCCAGCTTTGAGAATATGTCATTGAAGTCTACCTGGCCATCTCCAAGGGACCTGAACCGTCCTGGTCGTTCTACCCAGTCCTGATATCCTCCATATACTCCTGATTTAGCCGTTGGATTAAACTCTGCGTCTTTGACATGGAACATTTTTATGAACTCATGGTAGAGATCAATATGTTGAATATAATCTAACTGTTGAAGCACGAAATGACTCGGATCATATAACATATTAACTCTTGGATGTTTATTAGTGGCTTCAAGAAATCTTTCAAACGTTATTCCATCATGCAGGTCCTCACCGGGATGGATCTCATAGCAAAGGTCAACGCCACACTCATCAAATTTATTAAGTATTGGTTCCCATCTTTTTGCCAGTTCCTTAAACCCTGATTCTACCAATCCGGGAGGTCTTTGAGGCCAGGGGTACATATAGGGCCATAAAAATGCCCCTGAAAATGTAACAACAGCATTTAAGCCTAAGTTCCTGCTGGCTTCAGCTGCAAACATCATTTGTTCAACAGCCCATGCTGTTCGCTTTTTAGGATTATTATGGTATTCAGGAGGTGCGAATCCGTCGAACATAATATCGTAGGCCGGGTGAACGGCTACCAACTGTCCCTGTAAATGCGCACCAAGTTCCGAAACTTCAAGGCCTGTACTTTCGACTATCCCTTTAATTTCATCAGCATAGTCTTTACTTTCGGCAAGTTTCTTAAGATCTACACATCTTGGATCCCAGGCCGGCAATTGAACGCCAACATACCCAAGTCCGGCCATGTATCTGCAAATGTTCTCAAGGCTATTATATGGACGATCATCGCCCATAAATTGAGCGAGATATATTCCTGGTCCTTTCATTTTATTTAATGTTTAGGTTTATAATTTTATCCATTCGGCATTTTTCTCACCTGATTCAATAACCGCATCTATAAATCTCATCCCCCGCACTCCATCATGTACAGTTGGAAAATCGAGATATTCCGGCTCAGGTTCTTTCCCATCAATTTTTGCTTGTACAACTTTAGCAAAGTTCCGGTATATATTGGCAAAAGCTTCCAAGTATCCCTCCGGGTGACCTGATGGTGTACGGGTATGCGCCTGGGCCATACTACCCATATATCCGTTACCGGTACGATATACTTCCATCGGTTTATCTAACCATTTAACATACATGGTATTTGGATCATGTTGATGCCACTGAATGCCACCTTTTTCTCCATAAACCCTTATGTTTACTGGATTTTCTTCGCCGGCACTTACCTGGGAAACGTGTAATACGCCCTTAGCACCATTATTAAATCGAATTAAAACATTAGCGTCATCATCTAATTGGCGGCCTTCCACAAAAGTGGTTACATCAGCACATAGTTCAACAATTTTTAACCCGGTTATGGTCTCGGCCAGATTTTCAGCATGAGTTCCAATGTCACCTACTGATCCAGCCTTGCCTGATTGTTTAGGATCAGTTCTCCATGAAGCTTGTTGTTGACCTGTAGTTTCAAGAGGTGTTGAGAGCCAACCCTGTGGATATTCAACCACTACCTTACGGATTGTGCCAAATACGCCCGATTGTATCATTTCCCTGGCCTGTTTAATCATAGGATAGCCAGTGTAAGTATGTGTTAGTGCAAATACCAATCCTGACTCTTCAACAAGCTTCTCAAGCGCTAAAGCTTCTTCATAAGAATATGTCATTGGTTTTTCGCATACTACATGGAATCCATTTTCGAGGGCCAATTTTGCAGGATCAAAATGAACATGGTTCGGGGTTACAATGCTTACAAAATCGATTCGCTCGCCGGAAGGAAGTTTACTTTCCTTCTCGATCATTTCCTGGTATGTTCCATAGGTACGATCCGGACTAAGAAATAGATCCTGGCCAGAGAGTATAGCAATATCGGGATTTACATCTAAGGCCCCGGCAATTAATTCGATCTGACCATCAATACCGGCAGCCATACGGTGAACGGCTCCGATAAAAGCACCTCTTCCGCCTCCTATCATACCCATTTTTATCTTTCTGCTCATAAGAATTATTTGGATTTAATTGTAAATAAAGTGTTAAGTTTAAAAAGCTTCATCATGGAATGAAACATTAAAAATCACAATAAAATTATTGTTCATCAATTATAAGGATATTTGAGGAGATTTATAAATAAATTCTGATTTATCCTGTAAGGATCATAGAGTAAATTCAATTGCTAATCTATGAAAATTGGAGATAATATTTGTTATAGATTCAGATCCTTGATTTCTTAAGTCTTGTAAGCATTAAGTAGTCAAGATAATAGAGGACCTTAAAAGATATGCTGTTATCCCTGGGGGAATCAAATGTATTTACAAAATTACTAGGATAATTATAATCAACAACATCTGTATCGCTCAGTGCACTGCTTTTCCATACAATGCTGAACTCACTGGCTGGTGAAAAAATCCATCTATACACCATATCAACATTAAAGGAATTATAATTTACATCATGAGAATCATTATAATCTGTTGGTCCCAGCCGTCCATCTTCCTCCAATTTCATGAACTCATTGTATTTGGCACTCGACCAATAATGTCTCATCCTGAAGTAGATGTCCATGTCTTTCGTAAATGAAAACCTTGTTGTAAAAACATTGGTTATTGTTCTCATATCACGAACACCAAAGTTTATTTCATTCTCATCTGAATAAACATACCCTACACTATTATTGCTATTACTTCCTGTTATGCTTGTTGACAGGGATAATCTATCATTAATTCTTACCCTGGGAGCAAGGCTTAAAGATAATGAGTTTCGTTGTTCTTCTGAAGTAAGAGCATAATATGCCCAACCTGAAATTCTAAATCTTTTCCTGGAATCTGTATACAATGATATCCCAGTGCTGTGGTATGTTGGCTGGTAAATAAAACGTCCGGGTGTACGGGTATCGTTAAAATCCTTTCTATCGACAGGGGAATATTCGTACCAGATCCGTGTGGTAAGAAAATTAGTAAAAGTTGCACGCACGGAGGATTCAATATTCATCCCAGTAAATACATTCGGATAATATAACCTATTATAATTTATTGATAATTCTGCATTAAAATTAAGAAATTTCGAAAATGGATCATATTCAACATATTCAAAGTTCACAGAAGTATTATGATCATTGGGGGCACGGATAAATCCCAAATCATTCGGATTGTAAGTGTCTGATTCGAGTCTATGTCTAAGACTGTATAAAAAATTTCCACTTGTTTTACCCAGCCAGAAATTTGAATAGAATCCAGTTTCATCTCCCTCCTCCATAAATCCGTATCTATATGATAGTGCCGCAGTACCTCCTACTGCATAGTTATTGGACTTATCAGCAAACTTGAAATTGGTAGCAGAGACATTGGCATCGTAATAATTACCTCCGCGGGTTACATTCGAATTAGTAAAACTTATAAAAGAATTGTATTTCAGAGACTGATCCAGAACGATTACGTTGTAATTGATCAGTGGTGCAGTCTCAATTTCTCTTTCATTCCCATTTGAATCTTTTATCGTAGCATAGGATCTGTTAGTAATTGCATTGAGAAATCCAATCCCTAAACCTGACTTGGTTCTTCCTGTTATTTTAGTTGCATTAATAATTCTGGATTCAACTGGATTTCGAACGATTTCTTCCCCTTCAACCAGCTGATCTTCCGCATTATCGAATCCTAAAGGTTTGCCGCCTATTCTTCTGGAATAAAAAATGCCTGCTTTATCGAACAACTCTGTTCCTTCTGTAAAAAACTGACGCCGTTCTTCATTGTAGACTTCATAAGGCCCTAGGTTTAATACATTATTATCAGAAATCACCTGACCAAAATCAGGTATAAGCATCATATTTAAGGTAAAAGCATCATTAATCCCATATTGAATATCCAATCCCCCTCTAACATTTGTAAATGTGCGAGACAAATTCGCATCCGGATTGGTGTGGCGATTAATATAAGTTGACAAATACGGTGTTATAGAAAGCCTGAGAGGTGTTTTTATTCCTTTGATGCCACTCATGTTTCCAAACTGATTCACAAATCCACTTACCTTTGGATTGATTTCATCCCAATAAACAGATTCATTATCCCTTCTTATGACCCTGCTAAAATTAGCTCCCCAATTCTGAACCTCTGTATCAGGGAAACGCAATACGGATAATGGGATCTCAATTTCCACAAACCAACCTTCATCCGTAATGCTTACATCACTATACCATCCGACATCCCAGTTTCTATCAAAACTACCAGGGCTAATTCGGGCGTCACTCTGAACTCCAGCTGCAGATACTGAAAACTCATATGCATTAAGATCATCGTTGTAGGTGTCAAAATATACTGAAAACCGATCAGAATTACCCCCATGATCTCTAGAGGTCAGTTCAGTAAGAATTCCATCAGGTCTGTCATCATATAACCAGGCCCCTATGTATATGTAAGCATCGTTATAAAGTACAGCAACTTCAGTCAATTGGGAAGGTCTGCCTCCCGGTTCGGGACTTCGTTGTATAAAATCATTGGCTTTATCTGCCACAGACCAGTAAGATTCATCTAGAATTCCATCTACTTTGATTTGTTTGTCAATACGAATTGCATTCAAACTCTTTTGTGCGATTGCTGAGTTTGTCAGTTGAACAAGGAATAAAAAAATAATTACAAACCTCAATCCTTTCACAACAACTAAAATTGTCAGTAAGTGTAATTAGTACAATTATAATGATTCTCAATAACTTAACGAACAAAAATCACCTTTATTTTGAGTTTTAGGACCTTTTTTTTAAATATTACCTCGCCAAATAATATAAAATGAAAAACGGAAAGAGATAAGAACAATAAAGATATTCTGACCTTTGAATGTTATTAAAAAATTCCTATATTATAAATTCTAAGAACCGAAGGTATTGGTGAAGGGATTTTTAACAATTTCAAAATATTAATACCATGATCTCAAAATATATAAAACTTATAATAATTCTAATTCCTTTGGCTTTCCTATTGCAGGATTGCCAGAAAGGCAAGGTGAAAGTTGGATTTTTACTTGATGACTTTTCATCTGAAAGATGGTACCGTGACCGTGATTTGTTCATAGAGAAAACGGAAGAATTGGGGGGCAAAATCACGGTAGATTCAGCCATGGGCGACATCAAAAAACAGTTCGAGCAGGCTAAAACAATGCTTGAAAAAGGAGTTGATGTCCTTGTTGTAGTTCCAGCCAATAGTGAAGCTGCAGCTGCTATAGTAAAACTTGCCCACAGGTATGAAGTCCCTGTGATCTCTTATGACAGACTGATCAAAAATTGTGATCTAGATTACTATGTTTCTTTCGAGAATACCAGAGTTGGCGAATTGATGGCTGATTATTTAAGCAAAAGGTGCCCGGTTGGCAATTATGCTATAATTTGTGGCCCCGCTTCAGATAATAATTCACGTATGCTTAAACTTGGTCAGATGCAGTCAATTCAGCCTTTCATAGAAAAAGGAGACATTAAGCTGGTTTTTGATGAATGTGTGAACGAATGGAGTCCAGAAGAAGGATACAGGCTGATGAAAAAGTGTTTGGCTGCCAACGAAAAAATAGATGCTGTGCTATGCGGAAACGATGCATTAGCCCACGGTGTTATTGATGCTCTAAAAGAAAATAACCTTGCTGGACAAGTTCTGGTATCCGGACAGGATGCTGAGACCGTTGCCATTCAGAATATTATGGCTGGTTATCAGACAATGACTGTGTATAAACCTATAGAAGCCATTGCTATTACAGCTGCAAACCTGGCTATAAAAGTAGGAAGAGGGGAACCGATTACTGAAGCTATTCATACAACGAATAATGGTCAAAAAATGGTTCAATCGATTCTTCTTGAATCCATGGTTGTGAATAGAGACAATATCAATATGACGGTAATTGCTGAAGGATATCTTAAAGAGCATAATCTGTCTGAGTAGAACTTTGTCTTAATCATTAAAAATAGGGCTATATAAGTCGTTATATATAGCCCCTTTTTTTATCTTTTTGATTCAATTTTATACACTTGTGTTCAACTTTAAAACTTAATTTTATATGTATCCATCAAAAGTTATTTTTGAACAAGTGAAATTAATTAACTCAGAAATTGCCAGTAATTTAATTCAAAGTTGCTTTAATGAGGTTTATAGTCCACGCCATACATTGGAAGAACTTGTTGCAGAATTAGAATCAAAGATTCAAAATGAAATCAATTTCGACCCACAGCATAACCTTATGGCTGATTCATTGTATGGAATTAAACCACAGAAGGTTTTGTTGAAAATTGAAGATATCGAAAATTATACCCTCCCATTAGTAATTTCAACAAAAGGAAAATGTTTAAACATAATTGCAAAGATTGAATATGAGGAGGTCCATCTGGTTGGCTTTCTCGATAACAGGTATATGATTGCAAACACAGAGATCAATCTTTGGAGTGATTATGCTGAGATTATTTACATACCTAATGAGGAAGGATTGACAATTAAGAAGATCCAATTTCTTGAGTAGTTATAAAAAGTAAATCCCGCCGACGGCGGGATTTACAACCAAGCACTACCCTTTTTGGTTGAATGGTTTTGATGTGGTGTTATCAAAACCGGTCTGATCGCCCAGCGTAGCTTTTTGTTCAACCTCTTCAAAGTGACCACTTATTTATCAAACAAAATAATTAGATTATTCAGCAAAATCACGAATGTAATATTTATTGAGCTTTTTGCATTTTATTAATTAAACGATGATTGTAATAAACAAATTTTTTTTCATCGCGTACTATATATCAGATGGATTATTATTTGTTGGATTTATTAGTTCTTATATGACAGTGACCTTGTCACTGCATGCTTACTAGCATTTTTGTGGTAAGTGCCAAAAAAGGCTTAGCAAAAGCCAATATGGAATTAGTCCCGCTTCTTCCTGCCTGAAAGCAGAGAGGCGGGATTTTTATTTATCTTCAATTGATGAGAAGTTTTATCAAATAAATTCTAATAATTTTAAAAAATTTAGAATATTTAACCCAAATAAGTGCTAACACAATCAAAAATAACATCTACGCCTCCCTGGTATTTATTAAATAAACACCTCGAAACCATTTACCCTGCCTTATTTCGTAGGGTTAGTAACAGACCTAATACATCAAAAAGAATCATTACTAGCGATAATGATTTCATCGATTTGGATTTATATGATATAAAAGGAAATAAAACAGTTGTATTGAGTCATGGTTTAGAGGGAAACAGTCGAAAACCATATATGGCTGGAATGATTAATATTTTGCTCAATGCAGGTTTCAATTGTGTCGCCTGGAATTTTAGAGGATGCTCAGGAACAAGTAATAATTATCCTTATTCTTACCATAGCGGAGCTTCTCAGGATCTTGATTATGTTGTTAAGGTAGCCATAGATAAATTCCCGACGTCAAATATTTTTTTAATTGGATTCAGCTTGGGGGGAAATCTAACTTTAAAATATCTTGGGGAAAATCAAATGCATCCCAATATATCTAAAGCTGTGGCAATCTCAACACCACTTGATTTGTATAACAGCGTTATGGAAATATCAAAGCCATCGAATTGGCTATATACAAAAAGGTTTCTTAATACGCTAAAAAGAAAAATCACAGAAAAAGCAAAGCTTTTTCCAGAGGAAATAAATATAGAAAACATAAATAAAATTTCGAATCTTTGGGAATTTGATGACCGGTATACAGCTCCTCTCCATGGGTTTATTGATGCCCTGGATTATTATACTCAATGTAGTTCAATACATTTTTTGAAGAATATCAAGGTACCGACACTCATAATTAATGCCAGAAATGATCCTTTTTTATCAAAGGAGTGTTATCCTGAGAACATCAATCCCAGATATATAACTTATGATTATCCTTTCTATGGGGGACATCTTGGATTTAAGATATCCGGAAATAAAAATAAATATTATCATGAAATAAAATCATTGGAATTCCTTTCCAAGTAAAATAAAAATAAGTTTTCTTAGTTTTAAAATTAGTATATACTTGTTATTATGTGTGATAGATATACAATTACTGCCTTACCTTCAGATTTGGAACTATGGTTAAATGTTAAATCACCATATACTTATAAACCCAGATATAATGCTGCCCCATCTCAGTTTCTTCCGATTATTACTAATCATAATACCCGTGAGGTTATTATGGCACGCTGGGGTTTTTTACCAAGTAAAAGTTCAGATACGGGCTTAAGTCCAAAACTTTATAACAAACCACTTGATATAGTTAAATCAAGTAACCTTTGGAAAAAATCTTTGCAATCTAAACGATGCCTTATATTGGCTGATGCTTTTTATTGCTGGAAAAGCGTAGGAAAAGATAAGAAAATACCTTATCGGGTTTTTCCAAAGCAAAAAAAACTTATATGTTTTGCTGGAATTTGGGACGAACTAACTGATCATAATAATAACTCCCAGGTTATATCATTTATGATGCTAACACGATCAGCTTACAAACCAGTTAATGAATTAAGTGGGAGTATGCCTGTGATCATAGAAACAGGAAAAGAGATGTATTGGCTAGATGGGAAAAAACTTAGTGACCAAAAAATGATGGATTTGATGGAAATTGAAGACTGGGCTCTGTTAACTCATCATCCAGTATCACCTATTGTGGAAAATATTAAAATTGATAAACCAGAATTAATTAAACCTGTACCACCTTCAGACCAGTATGGAAATTACACACTATTTGATTGATGAATTTTTTAATAAATAAGATTAATTATTTCACAATCGTCCTGTTCATTCAGCTATTTGCTTTTTCAACAGGAATGATTGCTCAGATTCCATTGCATTCTGACAATGAAGTCTCTTTATCAGAGATTATCAATTTCAACCTCTCAAAATTGCAAAATGACCCACAGGACTTCAATGCATCTGTATCCTTAGTTGAATCATATTACCGAAATGAGGATTTTCAAAAATGCATATTGTATGCAAACATTTCTGAGGATATATTACTAAATCTAGAAAGAGCTGATAAAAGACATAAAAACCATGAATTTTTTATGTTTTACATTTATCAAACTAGAGGAAAATCTAGACATAAATTAGGAATGCTTGGAAGAGCAATGGATGAATATGGCATGGCTTTATCATACAATAGAACTGATAGTGATCTATTGATCGACATTGGGAACCTTTATTACAATCAATCAGAATATGACTCTGCAATGTACTATTTCCGGCTTGCTGAAAAGTCTGATTCATTAAGTTTTAAATCAAAATTTAATATAGCTAATGTTTATTATGTAAGGAAAAACTATGATAGTGCTTTGTATTACTATGATGCCAGTCTTCAATTAAATTCAGATTTCGCCTATATTTATTTTTATAAGGGAACCATCCATAATGAATTGGGTATGCATGAATTGGCAATAACTGATTTCAATAATGCAATCAATTTATGGCCAAACAATTCACAGATTTTCTATCAAAGAAGTTTGGCTTATATGGCCTCGGGTGACTACAAATATGCCCTGAATGACCTTGATAAGGTAATAGCAATGGATAGCAGCAATTACGATGCACTAAGGAAACGGGCCCAATCAAACCTCATTCTAAAAAATTATGAACCAGCTGAATCAGATCTAAACCGCTTAATAGCAATCAATCAAAATGAAACTGAGGGATATTATATTAGAGGAAATTATTTCCTGCAAAGGAAAGAATATGAACGTGCAATTGTAGACTATAATAAAGCAAAAGAGAAAGGTCTTGATTTCCCGGAACTTTATTATTATTCAGGGTATACAAATATGAAATTAAATAACATAAATGAAGCTTGTTCGGATCTATCTGAAGCAAATAAAGGGGGGATTGAACTAGATAAAAAGATGCAAAGATTTTTCTCGAAATGTCTACAAGAAATAAATTAAAAGTTTTACTTTTAGTTATGACAAATAAAAAATGAATTGAATTTAGCAAAATATGAAAAACAGCATAATTGTTGGCGTTGGTCACTATGTTCCTGAAACGGTTATAAAAAACTCTGATTTGGAAGAAGTTATGGATACTTCTAATGAGTGGATCATTGAAAGAACAGGAATTGAAGAGAGAAGATATGGAAAAAAACACGTAGAAACTTCTACAACGATGGGGGCCAAAGCAGCCAAAATTGCTATACAAAATGCTGGAATAAGTAAAGAAGATGTTGATTTTATTATTTTCGCTACCTTAAGTCCGGATTATTATTTTCCGGGCAATGGAGTATTGCTCCAGAGAGAACTTGGTATAACGAACACTGAAATCGGCGCACTGGATATAAGAAATCAATGTTCAGGATTTGTTTATGGATTATCCATTGCGGATCAGTTTGTTAAAACCGGTATGTACAAAAACGTTTTACTAGTTGGTGGGGAAATGCATTCTATGGGCCTTGATTTCAGTACTCGGGGCAGAAATGTCACGGTGATCTTTGGAGATGGTGCCGGAGCTGTTATCATTCAACCTACTGACGATAAAAATAGGGGAATATTGACTACTCATATGCATAGTAATGGGACTTATGCAGAAAAACTTGCCTTTATCAGTCCCGGTGCCCACGGTGGATATTATCAAAAATACACGGATGAAGAATTAGATTATGGTTTTCCAAAAGACGTCCTTGGTGAGGTTTTCGTAACCCAGAAAATGGTGGATGAGGGCATGCTTTATCCTCATATGGAAGGCCAGTTTGTGTTTAAAACTGCTGTAGTTAAATTTCCCGAAGTGATAATGGAGGCGTTTAAAAAATCAGGAGAATCAATTGAGAACTTAAAGCTGCTGATCCCACATCAGGCGAACTTACGTATTTCCCAGTTTGTGCAAAAAAGATTGGGACTAAAAGACGAACAAATTTGGAATAACATTCAGAAATATGGTAATACAACTGCAGCTTCAATTCCAATTGCATTAAGTGAAGCAATACAGGCGGGTGTGGTTAAAAAAGGTGACCTTGTTTGTTTAGCTGCCTTTGGAAGTGGATTTACCTGGGCCTCAGCTCTTATCCGTTGGTAAAGCAAAGTTCAAATTAATATATAATGAAAACAAAATCATATAACCCAAGCCCTCTTGAAGTTGAATTCGTAAGTGTAATCGAATCGCTTCAGCAAGACATTAATAAAAGACTCGAAAAGAGTGAAGTTCAATCCTTCGAGCATAATATAAATATTGATAACCCGACTTTAAAAGCAAAAATAATAGATGAAGATGGAGATGAACATACGTTGATTTTAAAGGTTATTCAAAAACCTGACGAAGCTTAATCTGATTTTTATAAAACATTTTTTAAAACCTATCTGAAAACTACCAAAAATCATATCCTCCAGCTAAAAAAAAAATTCTCTTGGGTTTACCTTTCCTGTATAAATAGTATTCATGTTTGGGAAGATATGCCCTAAGTATAATTGTTTAATCTTTAATATAACCGAGTATGAATACAGGTCTACTATTATTCTTTCAGTCATGGAAAGTCTGGATGCAATTTGGTGCCGCCGCTAGTATTGCGCTGAGCTTTCTTGTTTTTTTGTTTTACTTTACCAGACTAGTAACCATTAAAAACCCTAAATCGAAGTATGATTTCGTTAATATCAACGAGATCAACTATTTGATGATCGGAGGATATTTGGTTGTGATAGCTGGTTGGTTTTTTCTCAACTCACTTTTTAGTGATAAAGTTCAGGTAGAAGCTGGAATTTTCATTGCAAGATTATTAGGCACCTTGATTTTTGCTTCCATTTTTCTTGTTGTGGTGTATAATGTTCTTAAAATTTACTACCCTTCAATTCTTGAAAGGAAACTTCATAAATTGAGGTATACACCACGAAAATCACCAGAATCAGGCAAGCTTATGAAATTACTAAGTGAAGAAGAAGAAGATGTGTATCTATCCGAAGGCATGCAAGCTGAAGAGGATGTCTTTTCTGTAGATTATGATGTATGGATTGATGAAGAATCCAACTACACACAGATTGAGAAATATGATGGACATTTGCATGCTGAAAAATGTGATAACTGTAATTTTCAGACACTTAAAGTCGTTAAGGAAGAAATTTTAACGTCACCCACTTTCAATGAAAAGGGTGAATTGATGAAGTATTATGAATGCACATATTGCAATCATAAGGAAAGAAAATTGTTTACAATTGGTCGGATTAAAATGTCCGAAGATGTAGAGAAAAGTGTTGTCTGAACCCGGGAAAAACTGATCTATTTATAATCTGATTTTTTACCTTATTAGAAATCACGCATTTATAGTGTTTCTATAGTAAGGTTGTTGTTTGTGTATATACAAATATCGGCTGCGATATTCAGACTTTCCTCAACAATTTCTTTAGCACTAAGTTGCTGGCTATGCTTTTTCAAGGCTGTTGCAGCAGCAAGCGCATACATGCTACCAGACCCGATAGCGGCAATCTGATTATCAGGCTCAATCACATCGCCATTACCTGAAATCATTAATATTTCCTGTTTGTCGGCTACAATGAGCATTGCCTCAAGACGCCTCAGCACTCTATCAAGCCTCCAATCTTTGGCTAATTCAATTGCCGCACGTTTCATATTGCCACCATAGGTACTTAACTTCTCTTCAAACCGCTCAATAAGTGTAAATGCATCAGCTGTAGATCCAGCAAATCCAGCAAGGATCTTTCCATCTAGAAGTTTGCGAATCTTCTTAACATTACTTTTAGCCACAGTATTTCCAAAAGTTGCTTGTCCATCAGCCCCAATTGCGATACTGTCATTATGTTTTACAGCAATTACTGTTGTAGATCTGTATTTAGCCATATTCTTTTTATTTTGACACTTCAAATATCATTCCTGATATAAAAAAGGTGCAAATTGTCAGGAGGACATTAATATTTCGTGCTATAATGTCATTAAATCAATATTCGAACCGGATCTTCAAGTATTTCTTTGAAAGTCTGAAGGAAAGCAGCACCAGTAGCTCCATCTACCACACGGTGATCACAGGATAGGGTAACTTTCATAACATTCCCGGGAACAAGTTGACCGTCTTTCACAATAGCGGTTTGTTTGATACCACCAACTGCCATGATACAAGCATCGGGAGGATTAATGATTGCTGTAAATTCTTCAATACCAAACATCCCTAGATTAGATATTGTAAACGTATTCCCTTCCCAATCACTTGGTTGAAGTTGCTTGTTTCTTGCTTTTTCTCCGAATTCTTTTACTTCAACAGAGATATGAGAAAGACTTTTGTTATCAGCAAACCTGACGACAGGAACCAGAAGTCCTTCATCAACAGCAACAGCAATTCCTATATGTATATGATGATTAAACCTGATCTTATCTCCCAACCAGGAAGCATTTACTTTAGGATGTCTCCTTAAGGAAGAAGCAGCAGCCTTTACAACCAAATCATTGAATGATATTTTCACCGGAGCTACCTCATTCATACTTTTTCTTGCTTCAATGGCTTTATCCATATTAATCTCCATTGTCAGGTAAAAATGAGGCGATGTAAATTTGCTTTCTGATAACCTTTTAGCGATGGTCTTACGCATTTGAGAGACACTAATTTCGTCATAGGATTCTTCACCCACAACCTTAGGCAATTGAATTGGAGCCGATTTCTGAGCTTCTCCTTCAGTAGTCGCTAATACCGGCACTTCAGCCGAAGGAGTAAATGCTTCCACATCCCTTTTTATAATTCTTCCAAAATCGCCCGTTCCATTAATCTTGCTCAAATCATATCCCATATCCTTTGCCAGTTTTTTGGCAAGCGGCGAAGCTTTAATCTTTCCATCAGGTTTGGTCTTGATTTCCTGGTCTTCTTTGGGTTCCTTACTTTCAACGGCCTGAACTTTTTGCAGTTTCACTGTTGAGTCGGAAACAGGGGATGCTTCGGAAGTTTTAGATTCTACAACAGGTTCAGTTGTCTTTGTTCTTTTTGATTGAGCATCAATAAGTTTTTGAAAATCTGCTCCCTTTTCACCTATAACAGCGATAATGCCATCAATTGCTACAGATTCTCCTTCTTTTACACCAATATATAATAATGTTCCATCTTCATAGGCCTCTAATTCCATAGTTGCCTTATCGGTTTCAACCTCTGCAAGAATATCGCCTGATTTGACAGGGTCACCAACTTTTTTATGCCAGGCTGCAATGGTTCCCTCAGTCATGGTATCACTCATCTTCGGCATCGTAATTAGAGATGCGTTGATCTTGGATGAATCAAAATCTGGGATGGCCTCTGGTTCCTCATAGCTATCTTCTTTAATCTCTGATTCTTTCCCTGATTCAGATTTAGAAACAGGAGAGGTTTCAGATTTTAATTCAGCAATAAGGTCATCAATGTTTTCGCCTTTTTCACCAATTACGGCCAATACCCCATCCACGGGTACCGATTTTTTGTCTTCCACACCAATATACAATAATACCCCATCATCATAAGCTTCGAGTTCCATTGTAGCTTTGTCAGTTTCAACTTCAGCCAGGACATCTCCTGATTTTACCTCATCACCTACTTTCTTTAACCATGAAGCGATGACACCTTCTTCCATGGTATCACTCATTCGGGGCATACGTATAACTTCAGCCATATTTTTTTTTGATTTAAGAAGGCAAAAATATATTTAATTCTTCCGTAATTCAAATATACTGTGGGAATTATCTATTGGTAAAAAAATATAATTTTATTCTAGAATCCAAAATCACCAATTAATAACGACCATTGGTGTGGCTGGCTTTCATTATCAATTGCATAAACATATCTGACACCCATATTGAATAATGACAAGAATCTCATTAGATTAAAATCAAATGATACTTCAACTCCCACTGATCGATAGAAATTAATTTGATCAGGGATCCCCTCAAGTGGCCTTCCATATATTTGCCCACGGCCAACATCGACAAAAAAATTAGTGTAAATTCTCTGAATATTTAATAATGACCATATATGGAGATCCGGGTAGATCACAGGGAAGGCATAGTTAAAAGAATTATTCAAATAATTGTCAAATATCCTGTATGAATATCCCCTTGTCCAAAAGATTGGGCTACTGAACAGATAAATATCATTGTTGTTTCTATCATAATTCTGCCATTGGTATCCAACCCGATAATTAAAAGAGTGATGCTTGAACAAACCAGGGAAAAATAAGCGCATTTGAACAGCAAACATTTCCCCTTCATAATCGCTTGCTTTCCAGGGAGTATTTTCATATTGCAGGTAAAGAAATTGACCAAATTTTCCATAAAGATCCCGCTTACTGGCTCTCAGCATTCTTCTATATGAAAAATAGTATTCATTTGATAATAAAGATCCGTCACCAAGCATATCAGGATATCTTAACGATTCATAAGATGTATAGTTTTTGACATACGTGTAATTGTAATTAAATCCAATACTCAAGTCCTGAAGATATTTTGATCTTGTTAACTTAAATGGCAACTCGGCTCCAAGAAGAAATCCACTTTCATCCCACGTAACCCTGGAAAGTGTATCCCCAACAATATTGCCTGCTTCATCCCGCAAAGCAAACCGTTCAGTTACTGCCCGGTTGCCTATATATCCCTGGGCATTTAATACGGGGTATATCCCCTGGTAACTAAAATTGCCAATCCACTGACCGGTTCCTTCATTTGAATTAAATTGATAACCCAGGTCTAAAATGGAGGTTCCCATAATATCTCTTGAACTTAATCCAATAAACAAATCCAGATTGGTTGATTCCAGAATCGGTCCCCAGCTATAGGGATTAATGATCTTTGCACCGAGACGATATCTTTTGACAGGATAGGATTCATTTTTAACACTATCTAAAATGTTTATATTTCCCTCATGAAATGCAACGGATTCAAAGTAATTTTCGGGATTGGGAATTATTTGATTTACTGGCACCCAGGTTGAAGAATCGAAATCCATTTCAACAACATCGAAACCCTCCTTTGAGAAATTATTATATAATATCTTATCCCCGTTTTGAGAAATTACAGCATTATAGGATCCAAATTTTCCTGAAGTTACGCGATATCGTTCTTTAGTCAACATGTTAATAACATATACATTATCTAAACCATCAAAAGGAGAATTATAGAAAACATAGTTTTTATATAATACCGGATACCCAATATTCTCTTCGCTTAAATCCCAAAGATCTTCTCCGGCAGAGCTTTCCAGATCATAGATCCAAATGGTTTTTCCTGCTTTTGATTGTTTTACAGCTACAATTTTGCTTCCGTCATCAGACCATCGGGGATTCAGGAAAAAATAATTTTGGGGATTAGGGATCTCGCCAATAACATTTCCTGTACCGGTATCGATGATCACAATTTTATATTTTGAATCATGAGTTGTTTCAACAGTTACAATCACTTTTCCATCCGGAGATAAAGCTGCAGATGAATACCTGCTTTTTCTGGATACCCTGCTTAATTTCTCATTATGCAAATCATATATTTTTATTACGGAATAGGTTTGATTTCCCCATCTTGGATCGAATTCAATTTCATTCCATACAATAATATCATTTGCAACAGACAGCATTCCTGTACTGTTTACTATTCCGGGAACCGATACTTTTCTGCCCTTTCCGGACTGGTCAAACTTAACAAATGTGGGTATATCTCCTATGCCGGATTTGAGTGAAACAATAGATCCGTCGTTAAGATAATGCGGATATTTGTAATCCGTGTAAGCATTGGAATACCTGAAATTAATCTGACTATATAGGGTAAAATTCCTTTGCTTTATTTGATTCCGCCACAAGCTGTCAAGTTCGGTCATCATAGAATTATAATTCTGCAATAGACTTTTGCCACTGTATTTTTTTATCCTGTTTGAGAAACGAAAGGGAATAAATGGCCATGCCCAGGTTTGCCTTGTTGTTTCATTAATTATCTCATCTCCATAGTGATTTCTTAAATAACTTGTCATGTAGTAGCCAAAGGTATAATGATCCTGAACCTCGTATTTATATGACCTAAGATATTGTCGATAATAATTAAATGTGCCCCTTTCCAAAGTATTTGTCCGCATTAACATCCCAAAATTAGGTATTCTGCCTCTACCTCCTTTGGTCAGAGCTGTTTCAATTACTACAGCATCTCCTTCCCAGAACCATTCGGGAACGGCTATATGAGCCAGGCTGCTTGAGGCATTATATCCTAAAACATAAAAAACAGCTTTATTGAATTTAGTAATGCTTTTATCAAATTGAACCACATGTCTGAATTCATGAACAGCCAGAAGGTCCATCCAGTCCAGAACACCTGCGAAATTATAGTCCTGAGTGGGCATGGTAAAAAACTCAGATCTTCTTGGAGTCTGGGATACAAATCCATTTGAAATGGAATTATGATTCTGAAGAATTATAGATATCTTTTTAGGAGTAATGCCAAGGCTCTGGCTTACAGGTCTATATAATTCCTCCATAGTATTAGCAATCCGTTGACCTTCTTTTAAAAATCCTCCTTCAAACAAAATATTAAAATGAGGAGAGTTTATCTGATACCATTTCAAATTGGGAGGGTTAGTAGATAAGATCTGACTCTGAGCCCAGGATTGAACAACAAAGAATAATTGAATAATAAAAAGTATATAATATTTTATCAACCGGTTTAACATATACTCAAACGATCATAAACCGAACCAAGGTCAAACATGTGAGTAAACATACTGTATAACAGTTTAAAAAGAAAGATTAAATTAAAAATGTAATAATTGTATAATTCTGATATTGTGGAATTTTAGATGGTCTATGAAATTATTAAAAGATCAAATTTCTGCTGCCCAAATTAGGGTATGGTTCGATTAATTTCCTAATATTGTTATTCTATCAATGAATGAAAATTATTATCTGATTTGAACGTTTTTAATACCCGATATAAAAATGAACCTGAATTGATGTCCTGATAATTTGCATCTAATATGAATAATAGCATTATTTCTATATCAATAAGACTGGCAGAAATTGCATATTTGAAAGGCATTCAACATGTGGTCATTTCCCCAGGCTCAAGGTCTGCTCCTATAACAATTGCATTCGCGAGACATCCCGATATTAAAACATACGTGATCCCCGATGAACGATCTGCCGGATATATTGCATTAGGGATGTCTATAAAATTAGACCAACCTATCGGACTAATTTGTACTTCAGGTACTGCAGCTATCAATCTATATCCGGCAATAGCTGAGGCATATTACCAAAATGTACCCTTAATAATCTTTACCGCTGACCGGCCGGCCGAATGGATTGATCAGGCAGATGGACAAACAATCCATCAGGAAAATTTATACGGAAAGCATGTAAAAAAATATTTCAACCTTCCTTCAGACCAAAAGCACAAAGATCTACAATGGCATATCGATAGAATAATCAATGAAGCCATCAATACAGCAATTGATCCAATTCAAGGTCCTGTTCATCTGAACATCCCAATCCGGGAACCTTTTTATCCCAGCAATACGGATGAATATAGTTTTAATTTCAAGCCCAAAATTATTGAAACAGTCAGGGGAGATATAGCTCCAGATCCTGATTCCTGGGAAGTTCTGTCAGAAATCTGGAACAAAGCTCAAAATATTCTGGTAGTTGCAGGTCAATCCAGATTAAGTATTGACCTGAATAAAAGTCTGGAAGAGTTTATCACTACATTTGATCTCCCCTTAATAGGTGACACAATTGCTAATGTCCAGGGAATTAAAAAGAACACTATTACGCATCATGACTTAAGTTTAAGCTCTGGTAGTAAGATGAATGGATCTCTTGCGCCGGATTTGCTTATAACATATGGCAATTCTGTCATTTCAAAAAACCTGAAGACTTTTCTTCGTGATATCAGGCCGGCAAATCACTGGCATATTCAGGAAACAGGATATTACCGGGATACTTTTCAGTGCCTGACACATAGAATCCAGTTAT
This sequence comes from uncultured Cytophagales bacterium, assembly GCA_963820995.1. GTDB lineage: Bacteria > Bacteroidota > Bacteroidia > Cytophagales > Cyclobacteriaceae > JAGTVG01. The sequence goes on from CAWGCL010000006.1 coordinate 662,733, forward strand.
GCCCAGTTGTTTTCTTCCAAAAAGCCTTAAAGCTTTTTAGTAGAGAATACAAGATCTTCAGAATACCTCAAGCGTTGGATCAGAGATGAAAAAAATAATGAAAAGATCATTAATGGCTTTTTTAATGCTAAGCTGGAATTCTCTGAACTGGAAGCAGTTCACGAGCTTATTCATTCCCTCCCTGACCAAATTAACCTGCACCTGGCTAACAGTATGCCGGTTAGACTTGCAAACCTGATTGGACTATTAAAACCTGGTATAGAGGTCTTCGCTAACCGGGGTGTAAGTGGAATTGATGGTTGTTTAAGTACTTCAGTTGGAATTTCAGCACATTCCAGTCGATTGAATTTTGTCCTTATTGGAGATATGGCTTTTTTCTATGATCGGAATGGATTGTGGCATAATATTGATCCTGGAAATTTACGCATTATCATTTTGAATAATCACGGAGGAGGAATATTCAGAATGATAGAAGGGCCATCAAAGCAACCTGAACTTAAGACCTTTTTTGAAACCGATCAAAAATTAAAGGCTGAAAATACAGCTTCAGATTTTCAACTTGATTACTATTTCTGTAACGATTTTAATGGATTAAAAATCAATTTTCCAAATTTATTGGTGGATGATGGGAAATCAAAAATTCTTGAGATAGAAACCAATAGTCAAATTAATAAAACTATATTTGATAAGTATATATCACAATTTAAATAAAATGGAACTGACTTACCCCTGGAAAGAAATTGTACACTATAAGGAAATACTATTCCAGTATTATAAAGGTATCGCCCGGATCAGTATCAACCGGCCAGAAAAACATAATGCGTTTACTCCACTTACGGTACAGGAGATGAGCGATGCAGTTGAATTATGTCGCCAAAACCATGATATCCGGGTTATTGTTTTTACTGGTGAAGGTGGAAAAGCTTTCTGTTCCGGAGGTGATCAAAGCGTGAGAGGAGAAGGTGGGTATGTAGGTGATGATGAAGTTCCAAGATTAAATGTACTTGATCTGCAAAAGCAAATCAGGTCTATCCCAAAGGTAGTCATTGCGGCTGTTGCAGGTTGGGCCATTGGCGGAGGACATGTGCTCCATGTAATTTGTGATCTTACTATCGCCGCAGAAAATGCCAAATTTGGTCAAACAGGGCCGATAGTAGGCAGCTTTGATGGTGGATTTGGGGCATCATATCTGGCGCGTATTGTCGGACAGAAAAAAGCCAGAGAGATCTGGTATCTCTGCGATCAATACAATGCACAAGAAGCACTTGATATGGGATTGGTTAACAAGGTTGTTCCACTCGATAAGCTGGAAGAAACATATGTTGAATGGGCGATGAAGATTATGGAAAAGAGCCCGATTGCAATACGGATGCTTAAGTCAGCTTTTAACGCCGAGTTAGATGGACAGGCTGGCATCCAGGAATTGGCTGGGAATGCCACATTACTTTATTATCTTTCCGACGAAGCTAAGGAAGGCAAGAACGCATTTATGGAAAAGAGGAAACCAGATTTTTCAAAATTTCCTAAGTTTCCCTGATTAAATCTCTCTTTGTGGAATCAGTATGGCTTAATGGGATTTGCTACCTGCTGGAAGATTACGATAAGGATATTCACCGGACAAATCGTCTTTCAGCATTTGAAAAGGAGGTAATATCATTTATTATCGAGTGGAGATCAGGTAAAGAAACCTATGAACTTCAATCTTCTGGATCCACAGGCGAACCGAAAAGCATTACCCTTCACCGTGATCAAATGATCGAAAGTGCTGAATCCACACTTGATTACTTGAATATTTCACCAGGGGGCAAAGCATTATTATGCCTGGATCCAAGGTATATTGCAGGAAAAATGGTGATTGTCAGATCATTGATCGGAAATCTTGACCTTTATGCCTATAATCCAACGGCCAATCCCCTATCCGAAAACAAGATTGAACATTCTATTGACCTCGCTTCCTTTGTCCCGTATCAAATGGTTGATATCATAAAGAATTCATATTCTTTCTCAAAATTCAAAAAGATAGAAAATGTAATTATTGGAGGAGCTGGAATCTCCATGGAACTTGAAAAAAAGCTGAGGCTTGTAAATAACAAGGTCTACCATAGTTTTGGAATGACTGAGACTGTGTCTCATATTGCATTAAAGCAACTATCCGGGATAAATCAATCTCAATATTTTAAGGTATTACCCGGTATAGAAATTGGAACTGACAGCAGGGGTTGCCTGACTGTAAAGGGTAAAATTACGAGGGGAGAAACAATCGTAACCAATGATATTGTTCAAATTAAAAGTAATGATGAATTTATCTGGAAAGGAAGATTTGACCATGTCATCAATACCGGCGGGATCAAGATCAATATAAATTCCCTGGAGATTAAAATTCGGGAAATACTTGAATCCATGGACTTCAATAACAACTTTTTTATTGATCATGTCCCTGATGAGAAACTAGGGGAAAGAATTGTAATAATATTCGAATCAGGAGATAGTGAAATTGAGCTTGAGCCATTGAAAGAGATATTAACTAAACAGCTAACAAAATTTGAGATGCCCAAGAAGATCCATATCGTTCAGAAATTTTCGCTCACAGATTCCGGAAAAGTAGATAGGAAGCTGATAATAAAGCAAATTACAGTACAGTAAACAAGAATCTAATATTAAAGTAAATCGCGGAAAAGAAATCAAAAAGCCAGCTGATTTAATGAAGATCGCGGTAAAGTAAAAACGAAGCTAACTGTGAAATAATTTACAGGATTTAAATCAGGAAACTAATTCTAAAGTAAATCCGTGGACTCGTTAAAACTGAGTCGAAATCAATCCACGGTTTACTCAGAGGAATTAAATAATCAGTTAGTCTCTATCCTTTAACTTTATTACTTCCTGCTGCAGGTCGAGAACAATATTTTTTAGATTTTCTATATCTGAATTGGATTCAGAAGAAGGATCAGGAAAATTCTGGCTTATGAACATGACTGCCTCCCAGACTTCCATAATGTCTTCAACATTCACTTCATATGGTTGATAATATTTATTATCTGAAACCAATTCATATATATTTTCCCTTAAATCATCTATGTATACTCTTTTAAAAACAATCCCTTCCGATGAAGTTAATAATACGTACGGTTTCCCCTTTTTTATATCACTGGCAGATTCCAGATATTTACATATTATCACAGTTCCAGGTAACAAAGGCAACATAGAATCCCCACTGATTTCAAAAGCCCTATATGTACCGTTTTTTGCAAGGAATGGCAATTTAAATTTGGGCATGTCTTCGAGATATTCAGGATCGGCATATCCATTCAAATAACCAGCTGATGCTTTTTGTGGGATTAAATCAATATACTCCTCTCCTTCTTCATCAACCGTTATGGCTAAAACTTTTGATTTAGGTTTTTGATTGAATACATTTCCAAAAGCACTCTCAAATCCAGATACATCTTCACTAATCAAAGTATCAACTGACACCTTAAAAATTTCAGATATCTTTAAAAGGTTATTTAACCTGGGATCAGCCCTACCCTCTTCATAAGCGCCAAGCAAGGATCTCTTAATTCCAATTTTCTCAGCTAATTGTTCCTGGGTAAGATGATTATTTTTACGTAGAAATTTAATGTTATCACTAACAAGGCTCATAATAATTTTAGCAATTTGGTTAATCTAAATTCGTAATTTCCAATCATTTTAGCAAGAAATATTAAAAATATTAGCTAAACAATCAAATCGATCATCGAAATACCAGATGATTGTAAACGAAAGGGATTTTGTAATCTTAAGCGATAGAACAGGAATATATCTTAATTCAATTGATTAAACACCATAAATGTAGAATCAAAAATCGACCTGGTCCCAACATTATACAGGTGTTTATGATAATATTCATCCGGTTGATCTATACCATCTAATTTTTTTAGTATGGTTTCCACTATATAGCGGACGGTTTTGCCCGGTTCCACCAGTATATATCCATAGTATGGATTCCCATTCTGTGTTGTCAGATAAAATTTAACCTGACAATTCCCTGAGGGCAATTTTTTTGAATAGATTTTTATTTTCTGGGCATTTGACATAGCATATGTTGTTTTAAAAAGCAGTTTTATTATTTCAATATTACTATTATTTTTAGTATTTTAGTATATAAACTTAGCTAAAATAGTTTTATAAGACAAAATATTGTTAATATTTTTAGCATTTTGCGCTAAAAAAACTTAAACGTTTAATTATCGGGCAGATACAATATGTTATACCCTCCCAAACACAGGTCCATCATCCATATGGATCTCGACACGTTTTTTGTATCGGTCGAATGTCTCCGGGACAATCGTCTGAAAGGCAAACCCCTGATCATCGGGGGTTCGGGCGACCGGGGTGTGGTTGCTGCATGCAGTTATGAGTCCCGGTATTTTGGAGTATATTCAGGTATGCCCATGAGGCTTGCACGTCAGCTCTGTCCTGATGCCATTATAATTTCAGGTGACATGGATGCTTATAGTAAGTATTCCCGTTCGAGTCACAGAGATCATCGCCGAATCATCGCCCTTGTTTGAAAAATCTTCTATCGATGAATTCTATATCGATGTTACAGGAATGGATCGGTTTTTTGGCTGTTATAAGTGGGGAAGCTGGTTGAGAAAAAGGATCATTCATGAAAGTGGCCTTCCCATATCCATGGGATTATCCATCAACAAGCTTGTATCAAAAGTAGCTACCGGCGAATCCAAACCAAATGGGCAACGACATATTCTGGAAGGTCATGAGAAAACATTTCTGGACCCACTTCCCATTCGTAAGATCCCCATGGTTGGAGAAAAGACCGGACAGTTTCTTATGGAGATGGGGATCAAGACCGTACATACGCTCAGGTTGATGCCGATAGAAATGCTCCAGGCAGCATTCGGGAAAAATGGCACGGAACTCTGGAAAAGGGCTAATGGTATAGACCACTCACCGGTAATACCTCATAGTGAGCAAAAATCCATCTCTACTGAAATGACTTTTGAATCTGACACCATAGATGTAAAAATGATGAAGTCTGTGATCACGGCAATGGTAGAGAAGATAGCCTTCCAGCTGCGGAAAGAACAAAAGCTTACTTCATGCATTGCAGTTAAAATCCGGTACAGCAATTTCGAAAATGTATCCATGCAACGAAAGATCGCATATACTTCATCAGATAAAACATTGATCTATCAGGCACTGGAACTATTTGATAAACTTTATACCAAACGCCTGCTGATACGTCTTGTGGGAGTACGCTTCAGCGGACTGGTACATGGCAATTACCAGATCACCCTTTTTGACGATACCATAGGGGATATTAACCTGCATAGCGCCATGGACAGGATGAAGGTGAAATATGGTCCGAAAAGTGTGATCAGGGCAGTTACTCTGGACACGAGCAACAGAATCAGGATGAACCAGAACCTGTTTAAGGGATAACTGAGGGACCAGGGCATTGTAAAACTGAGGAAAAGGGGAATTGTGGAATCAGGAAGGATTCTCTGACTAACCATTGGGCCATAAAATTAATATGAATTTTATATCTTTGATACTGGTTCAAAATAAACCGTCATTGAAAAAAACAAAAGCTATATTATTTCTAGTATTTCTTCTCCTTGCAGGGTATAGCCCAGGTCCATTCACAGGGAATTAAAATTGCAAAACTAAAGTATAATGGTGGGGGCGATTGGTACGCAAATAAAACAGCACTCCCTAATCTGATCAACTATTGTAACAGCAAACTTAATATGGGTCTGGCGTTGGAGGAAGATATTGTGGAAGTTGGGAGTACTGATCTTTTTCTATATCCTTATATATATATGACTGGTCATGGCAATGTTGTTTTTTCAACCCAGGAAGCTGAAAACCTGAGAAATTATTTAATTGGCGGGGGATTTCTCCATATTGATGATAATTATGGTCTGGACCAGTTCGTGCGGCTCGAAATGAAAAAGGTCTTCCCTGAACTGGAATTCATTGAACTACCCTACTCGCATCCGATTTACACGCAAAAGTATAATTTCCCAAAAGGATTGCCTAAAATCCATGAACACGATGGCAAACCTTCACAGGGCTTTGCACTTATTCATGAAGGGAAAGTAGTATGCTTCTACTCATATGAATGCGATCTTGGGAATGGCTGGGAAGACCAGAGCATATACAATGATCCGGAAGAATTGCGATTGGAAGCCCTGAAAATGGGTGCGAATATATTGACTTTTGCTTTTACCCAATATTGATCAATTCTAATATAGAGTATTCTCAAAATGTAATATTGAGGCCCTCTTCTTTTCGATTTCCTCCGCATTATTAACCTTCTGAATGGTTAATACATTTTGAAGATACATAGCCCCAACCAGAACGTCAAGGTCGCCATCCATATCAAAATCTCCTGTTGTAATCGTATTCCACTGGTTATCACTGGAAGCACTAAATGAGTAGGGCTTATAATTATAGAGCCCACGACATTCAAAATACATAATGCCCCTTTCCGGATTATTATTCATGTCGGCAAAATTGGCAGCGACCATCATATCCAGATCTCCATCACCGTCATAGTCATTAACATCTGCTTTAGCTGCGCCATATATGGAGAAAAAATATTTCTGGGAGAAATTATTATTCCCATCATTTTCGAGTATCCGGATTCCATGATATGGTTTCAAGATCATGGAATAATCAAAATTATCACCACAAACATATAGGATATCGATATGACCATCATTGTTGAAATCCTGAAGATCTATAAACATGGAACCATACACAGCGGGATACCTTTCAACAATTTTCATATTATTGACACTAAAATTTCCCTTTCCATCATTATAATAAATTACAATTCGCTCATCACCTTGAGCAAAAAGAACAATGACATCATCAAACCCATCTTTATTAAAGTCATAAGCTTCCATCGAAATAGACCCAGGAATTTCTTCAATTACTTGTTGCGTGAATTCTTCCGATGAAGTGCCCCTGTAGAAAGATAGCCGTCCAATATCATTTCCATATTCGCAAACCAGATAATCAGGTATTCCATCTCCCGAAAAGTCCTTGTGTATACTTCTGACAGGTCTGAATAAAGAATCTAAAATCACATCGATGGATTCCGGGTCAAAATGCATTGACTCTTCATGTCTCAAGATCGTTCCTTTATTCTGATTATTCGGATGCAATATTCCTGGAAGTGTAACATCAAATCCATTTTCCAGTATCGTCATATCAGTTGGAGGGCTATCCAGTATTAGCTTTTGTTCTATATTACCAGTTATATCTAATTTGTATAAAGTATTTGCCATCCCATCAGCAGCAAAAACTTTCTCTGATATTGAATCATACATTAACATAGTAATAATGGAACTCCCCGATAGACTATTCGTGAAATTCGAAACCTTGAACATCGGTGGGTCAATCTCAGGTTCAACACTTAAAATGGCTTTAGGCATTTCCTTTGGACTTCTTTCGATAAAATATGCAACAATCTTTTCCCATTCCAATTGCTCCATCACTGGTTGGTCCAATTGCCAGATCGGACTAATCTCCGGATAATGTAAAATAGAATGATGATCCATCCCAAGCCTGCGTCCCATTCTAGGCAAAACATTTAATTGCCAGGTATCTTTATCTAAAAGCGTGGGAGGAGTAAATACATGACAGGAAGTACAATGAATCTGAGCTAACTCTCCACCCTCATGAAGGATATCATCATCTATCCGGCCTCGCTTTGAATTGCAACCGAATATTATAATCGAAATAAAAAGTACCGGGTATAGTCTTCTGTATATAAAAAAATTTGGCTTCAATAACATATCTCCATAAGTTCAATAACAAATATAGTATTGTGACCTTACTTCAGGATATAGATTCCCTCATATATTTCATAGAAATGTAAAATTTATACATTTTTTATAAATTAACTAATCTTTTAGTTGCAAAACTAAAACCTTAGTTGTATGTTTACGTAGAAATTAGATATAATGGATATTAAAGAACTTACAAAAGCGGAAGAGCAGGTAATGCAGATCCTTTGGGAGATAAAAAAAGGATTCGTGAAGGAGGTAATAGAAAAAATGCCCGAACCGAAACCTGCCTATAATACGGTATCCACCATTATCCGGATTCTTGAAAAAAAAGGATTTGTTGGATACAACTCTTTTGGTAAAACTCATGAATATTTCCCGTTAATAGCAAAAGATGAATACCGTAGCTTCTTCCTAAGAAATTTCATGGGCAATTATTTTGGCGGATCCATCAAAAATCTGGTTTCATTTTTTGCCCGTGAAAATGACTATGGATTTAAATGATATGGAAGAAATAATGAAATATGTTGAGGAGGATCTAAAATCGGATAAAGAATGAATGAGATATTAAAATATCTGATAGAAACTAGCATCATCATCAGTGTATTTTATCTGATATATATTTCAGTATATCTAGGAGATAAAAATTCAATGTTTAACCGTATTTACCTGATATCAAGTTCATTCCTGGCAGTAATCCTTCCTGTTTTAAGGTTCCCCATTTTAGGTGGACAGAAAATTGAGTATTCAAATTCCATACATCACGCGATCCAGCTCCCTGAAATTATTATAAGTGATGGGAATGCCAGTATAGCTTCGCAATCTCCGTTTAATCTTACTTTTGCCATTTCCCTAATATATATTACGGGATTGGTATTTTTCTTTAGCCGGTTTCTATATGAATTATATTTCACTTTTAAACACATCAGGGTTAACTCCCACAAATCTCAGAAGGCTGAAAAATATACAATAATAAAAACGAAAGGAGAACTGCCAACAAGCAGTTTTTACAAATACCTATTCTGGGACGATACTCAGAATTTAAATGAAAAAGAATCCAACTTCATTATTAAACATGAAGAAGGTCATATACGTCAAAAGCATACATTTGACTTAATTTATCTGGAAATTTTGCGCATTATTTTCTGGTTTAATCCAATTTTTCATGGTTACAAAAAGGCCATGCTGAGTGTTCATGAATTTCTTGCTGATGAATTTGCTTTAGCAAATACCAATCAGCATGGTTTCATTGCACTACTAGGCCGACAGGTTCTGCAAAAACACAACCTGACTTTAAGTAATCATTTTAGTAAATCTCAAACGGTAAAAAGAATCAAAATGATCAAATCAGAAAAAAAGAAGCCAGCTGTTCTCAGATGGACAGTAATGGTTTCCGTTGTTATTGCCATGTTTTACTTCTTTTCATGTGAACAGGGCTATACTTTGAACGAAATGGCACAAGCTGACAAGGACCTTCCTGTCCTTGGAAATGGCTGGTCCTACGAATCTTTAGAGTCCTTGTCGCCAGGGATTTCTGAAAAATTAAATAAACTCAAGGAAGAATATCCTTCAACTGAGTTTTATGTAGCTAAAGGTGCACAAGGAAATGTGTCCGATTTCAATTTTAATGATATTTTGGAAAAGTACTCCTTTCAATCATTCTATCTTACAAGTGAAACAGACTATGTATATGTGGTTTTAGGCAAGATAGACAAAGAACAATTAGAAGTATCTACTCCAGAAGATATTATTGGCATTGAGGGAGAGGAGATTTTTAAGATCGTTGAGGAACAGCCCGTTCCAATTGGAGGCTTGCCAGGATATTATAAGTATATATCGGAGAATCTGAAGTACCCTGAAGAAGCCCGAAATCAAGGAATTCAGGGAAAAGTATTTATCGAATTCATTGTCACCAAAGATGGCAGAGTGGCCAATGTAAAATGTCTTAGGGGTATTGGTCAATTATGCGATGACGAAGCTGTCAGAGTCATAAAAAACAGCCCTCTATGGATTCCAGGAATCGAAAAAGGACAAAAAGTGAATGTCAGGTTGGTCCTGCCCATCACTTTCAAGCTGGGTGGTTCTGGAGAGAAAAAGGAATAGTATTCTTAAGTATAACATATACAATTTGAATTATAGAAATTATCCCTATATTTTGGAGGGATAATTTCTATTGTTGATGAACAATTTGATAGCAAATCTGACTCACCCTCTTTATACCTCTTACACTACTCCGTAATTTTATATCCCGGTATGAGTCTTTCAAATACTTGCACGTCGTATACTGCAACCACTGATACACCATTGGCAAACATAAGAATATCCACTACATCAAAAGTTACACCAAGTATATAAATGCCAAAGGCCTGCATGATCTCTGTAAATGTTGCCAGCGAAAAAATGATAAGTGCTTTAACATACCGTTTCCTTAAAAACCGGATCTGAATATCATTCAGGCAAAGCAAAAAATAAAATGCAATTGGGACCAGAATATCAGATGCATAACTGTAATATAAAATATAGAGATCCCCATTTAGATAACTACCTAAACGAAAGATATGAGCAGAAGCTATTATCAAAATTATGACTCACCGAGTTGATTTCCTGACAATTCGATTTTTTTAAAGGATCCTGATCAAATTTGTTTGCGATTTTAAATAGTTTATGTATTTAGATCTCCAAATCCCAGGATTATACTGTTTTGATCAGAATTTCTTTCATGTCTTCCTTCAAGAGTTTAACTGGATTGTTTTTGTTTGAGGTATTATCGACAATACCATCCATATCATCCGGTATTAATCCGAAAGTTCTCAGTTTTGGCAATCTGAATTTTAAGCTCAAGTCATAAATTTTATTGATAAGAAATTCGGCGTAAAACATTCCGTCCATATCTGATGACCCATGGAAAATTTTACCAATCCTCGCATATTTCTGAACCGCTGGATCATCGGGATTCTCTTTTAAAAGCTTGTTTAACGTTATTTCATTCGCATATGCCCATTAATGAAGCGCATACCAATCCGTGGGGTATATCAATCTTCCCTCCTATTGATGAAGCAAAGCCATGAACCACACCCAATCCGGCATTTGCAAGGGTAATTCCTGAACAAAATGCCGCATAAGCCATTCCAGATCTGGCCTCAAGGTCGGAACCATCATCCACCGCTCGCTCCAGATACTTTTGAACCATTTCCAGTCCCGATAAAGCAATTGCATCAGTTAAAGGATTTGAAGTAGTTGACAGGTAACTTTCCAAAAGTTGTGTAAAGGCATCCATCCCGCTCCAGGCAGTAATGTTTTCGGGGCAATGAACGGTTAATTCCGGATCTATCAATGCCATATCCGGAATAAAATTATCATGGCGTAACGATTTTTTAAAGCCATAAATGCCAACACGACTAATAACTGCATTTTTTGTGGCTTCACTCCCCGTTCCGGATGTTGTTGGAAGAGCGAAAAAAGGAATTTTTACACCTGTATGAATGCTCCCATCACCAACACCTTCAAGGTACTTAATAATACTTTCTTTTAATGGAAGCATAGCTGAAATAGCCTTACCGGCATCAAGTGTACTTCCTCCACCTATTGCAACTATAACATCAGGATTAAAATTACCAAATGTTTTTACAGCTTCATCAATGATTTCTGGCGCAGGTTCTTTGCCAATTCTTACAGTTTCACAGATTATCTGATTCCTCTTAAAAGACTTAGAAAGGACATCCCAATTATTGGATTCCAGAAATGATGATCCCCCGGAAACAAGCAATACTTTCTGTCCAAAATCAAGGATTTTCTCTGTCAACAATTGGCGCTTCCCAATTCCAAATTCGACAATACGAGGCAATAAAACTTTAAAATTCATTACCAAAGCTCTTTATCCATAGGAGCAAGTATTTGGTGCTTAACACCTTTTCGCGGTTGAGCCATCCAATCGGCAACTTTTTCCCGCCAGGTTAGATACTGCGGGGTTTTTTTATGTTCAGAAGAAGCTTCTTCAGACTCATAAGCTTCATATAAAACAAACTTAGAAGGATCCGCGTCATCCTGCAAAACATCAAAGCGGAGATTTCCCGGCTCCTTAATGGATTCCTTATGATTTTCGATGGAGGCTATTTTAAAGTCCTCAATGTGCTGTTCCTTAACCCAGACATGTACGAAAGTAACTATCATGATTATAAATTAAGAAATTATGTGGTTAAAAATGGATCAAATTCAAGCTTTACAATATATATTTAATAATAAATAAAAAAAACTAATAGTAACAGGATTAGATTATTACACAGGTACATTAGTTCACAATCCGCCAGGATTTAATAATTTAGAGTACAAAATATTTTAAGTCTAGCAAAAAAAAACATCAATTCTAGAAATTATCTTCTAATAAAATGTGTTTTAGAAGTAGTAGGATCCAAAACCATTGATGCCATGAAAAATAAAATGACTTTCGCAATTCTAATTCTATTTGTGCTTCCAATATTTTGTGAGGCTCAATTAAAGGATAAATTTAAACGTAAAACTGAAGATGCTGTTGAGGAAGGGGTTAATAGTCTTTTTGGTAATAAGAAAAAAGAAAAGGAGAATTCTGAAGCAGATAAGAAGGAGGAAACAGGATCGAATACGGATGAAAATTCTCAGAAAACTGCCACAACAACGGAAGAAGAAAAAGCTGTATTAAAGTGGGCCAAGTATGATTTTGTCCCAGGTGACCAGATCATTTTTGAAGATGATTTGCAGTTTGAAGAAAACGGTGAGTTCCCTTCCAGGTGGGATTTAGTGGCCGGGAACGCAGAAGTAGCTGAATTTGGTGGAGATATGGTAATCATGATGAGGGATGGTCATCCAGCTATTATCCCCTATTTTAAGGACTCACAAAGTGACTATCTCCCTGATGTGTTCACCATTGAATTTGATCTGTATTATCCTGGCAGTGGAACATTTGAAACTCATCTGTATGATAGGAAAAACCAGAAATCAGGAAGTCCTACCGGATATACGAGTATAGATATATATCAAAATGAGATGCGGATGGCCTCTTTTAAAAGTAAACTACCTGATGAAAATATTGAAAAAGCCCGATGGATGCATATAGCCATTGCCTATACTAATGGAAAATTAAAAGCATATATGGATGAAACCCGGCTATTAAACATTCCCAGAATTGATTTTGATCCAAAAGGCCTAACCTTATATACATATCATGCAAGAAATGACAATCTATACTATATCAAAAACATTCGCATAGCAAAAGGGGGCGTGAAATACTATGACCGCATCATGGAAGATGGCAAGATCATTGCAAATGGCATCCGGTTTGATGTAAACAAGTCAACCTTGAAACCTGAATCAATGGGTATCATAAACGAGATCTATTCATTATTGGAAAAATATCCGGATCTGAAATTCAGTGTGGAAGGGCATACCGACAGCGACGGAGATGATGCATTTAACCAGACTTTATCGGAAGAAAGGGCCAAAACAGTAATGGATAAATTAATTTCAATGGGTATTAATCAAGATAGATTAAGCTATAAAGGGCTCGGTGAAACCGCACCACTAACCTCAAATGATACAGCTGAAGGAAAAGCGGAAAACAGACGCGTTGAATTTGTCAGAATGGAAAATTTATAACCCTTTAAGGTTCGATTAAGTTAGATTCGGGAAAGCTCAGATTCGGGAAGGTTAAAATTCAGTGAGGTATAAATTCCAGGAGACTTAAATGCTTGAAGGCTAAAATTCTGAAAGGTTTAGATCCAGGTAGCCTAATGTTTAGGCGATCTTAAATACAGGTGGTTTTCCGGATAGCTATTTGTTCAGGAACTTGGATATAAAACTTTTTAGTTCAACCTTGGATGCTGCCATTAGTACGATATCCTCTGTTTCAATCAACATTAGAACCTGGATGCATGAGTTGCAGGATGTTTGAGATTCAGGTAAAATTGGTTATGAAATTCTCGGGTTTATAAAGCCTTAGGTTCGGATAAACTTTGAAAAGCCAGATCGATCTGCTCAGATTTGTTCGTAAAGAACTGAACCAAGCCCTTCATTTTTTCGATGATCCGATCATTACATAGGTTGCCTATACTTCCCTCGTGAGTATGATTAAGATCAAAATCAGGCTGAAATGATCCATCTTCGATCATTTCTCCTACTTTTCTATAGGCCTCGCGAAATGACATCCCCTCCAAAACCAACTGATTCACTTTTTCAACACTGAACAGGTATTTATATTTATCCTGTTGAACAATTGAATCATTCACTTTAATTTGTGACAGCATAAACTCTGACATATACAGGCAGTTTTTAAGAGTTCCAATAGAATATATCAAGCTTTCCTTCAGCAATTGCATATCTCGGTGATAACCGGACAGGAAGGTTCGTAGTCAACAGGCTGATCTCATTAGAAACAGCTTTTATCTGGTTGCATTTCCCTCTTATCAGTTCGAACACATCCGGATTCTTTTTATGAGGCATGATGCTTGAACCTGTGGTATATTCATCTGGAAAACCATAAATCCAAAATCCTGGCCCATATAAAGACATATATCAGCGGCTAGTTTCCCAAGTGTATCGGCAATCAGGCCCATTGCATTTGCAAAGATTTTTTCAGCCTTTCCCCGACCCATTTGTGCATACACTACATTATAATTCATAGAATCGAATCCCAGTAAGTCAGTTGTCAGCTGCCGGTTCAGAGGGAAGGAACTCCCATAACCAGCTGCAGAACCTAAAGGATTTTGATTGATTATTTCAAATGCCGCTTTTAAGTTGAGCAGATCATCAGATAGACTTTCGGCATATGCCCCAAACCACAAGCCAAATGAAGATGGCATAGCAACCTGAAAATGAGTATACCCTGGCATGAGAATATCCTGATACGTTTCACTGAGGTTTATCAGTCTGTTAAATAAATTCTGTGTTAAGGCTACAATCTCCTGAATTTCATTTCTCATAAAAAGCTTTAAATCCAGCAATACCTGATCATTGCGACTACGTCCACTATGGATCTTTTTACCTATATCGCCAAGTTTCTCAGTTAGGATGATTTCGATCTGTGAATGGATATCTTCTACACCATCTTGTATTGAAAACCTATCATTCTTTATATCTTCAGAAATGTCGATCAATCCAGAGCGCAGCACATTATGCTCTTTCTCCGTAAGTAAATGAATGTCTTTTAACATAGCAATATGAGCCAGGGAGCCAAGGACATCATACTTGGCCAGCTTCATATCCAATTCGTTGTCTTTACCTATCGTGAAATCTTCTATGATCTTGTTTACATCATAGTTTTTTTGCCAGATCTTCATTTATTGGTTTTTATTTTATTATACCCAAATGTTTTTATAATCATGAGCATATGATTTTATCCAAAACCCGCTTATAGATTTCAATTCCTTCCCGGATCTCATTTAAATATATATATTCATCCGCTGTATGTGAACGACGAGAATCACCAGGTCCCATTTTAATTGTTGGGAATTTCATTAAAGCCTGATCGGATAAAGTATCAGAACCAAAAGTATTAATTCCCAGGCTCTTAGCTGTTTTTACTAAAATGTGATCTCCCGACTATGGTAGATGGCTGGAGCCGGGTAGACCGGGCAATTACCTCACTTTTCAGGCTGTCTTTTACTATTTGAAGGACTTCTTCATTGCTATATGAATCTGTATTGCGTACATCAACAACAAATTTGCATAAATCCGGGATGACATTGTGCTGATTGCCGGATTCAATCATCGTAGCAGTCATTTTAACAGGACCTAATACTTCTGAAACCAGGGAAAACCTGTAATTTTTTATCCAAGCAATATCATCCAAAGCGATATAAATGGCATTTTCCCCGGAATCTCTCGCAGCATGTCCTGATTTCCCTTTAGCAAGGCAATCCAAAACCATCAGGCCTTTCTCTGCTATTGCCATTTGCATACCCGGTAGGTTCACCGATAATTCCAAAATCAATCTTTCCTAAATCTTCTAATACGGATTCAACACCATTCTTCCCAGAAATCTCCTCCTCAGCAGATGCCAGTAAGATCAAATTATAATTAAGTTTTTCAAGATCACAATAGTTAAGAAAAACAGCAATTAGACTTACTAGAGCAGCCTCCGGCATCGTTACTTCCAAGTCCGATATAGCTTATCACCCTCCATTACAGGGCCGAAAGGATCGATGGTCCAATCAGGTCTGGGTCTAACAGTATCATGATGCGAATTAAGAAGAATGGTTCGCTTTGCCGGATCGAAATATTTGTTCCGAACCCATAGATTATTATCCTTTCTGTTTAAGTCCAGGTCCCGTAACTTTAAAAATGATTCAAGTACATCCGCAGTAGCTTTCTCCTCTTTACTGAAAGAAGGATTTCTAATAAGGCTTTTAAGTAGTTCTACAATATGGTTAAAAGATACGTCCAATTATCCCGATATTTGTGTGCCAAATTCTTCAACTCCATCCGATAGCTTCTTAACATCGCCATAGTGACAGATATAAACGCGATTGACCCCGGAATTAATAGCATTAAAAGCATTATCCACTTTTGGGAGCATTCCAGTATGAATCACTCCCTCATTTTTGAGATCATTGTAATTTCCATGATGTATATGGCTTACAAGTGTGTTTTCATCTGAAAGATCTTTTAATACCCCTGGTTTTTCAAAACAATAATAAAGGTCAACATTGTATTCTTTAGTCAACCCAACTGCAAGAGAAGAGGCAATAGTGTCGGCATTGGTATTAAACAATTGCCCATTTTTATCATGCGTCATAGCCGTAAAAATTGGAACAAATCCAGATTTTAGTATCTCCTGAAGGTTTTTTACATTAACCTGTTTAACATCACCGACAAACCCAAAGTCAACATTATTTTTAACCGGTCTTCTTGTAGCCAAAATCGTGTTGCCATCAGCGCCTGTCAGGCCAAGTGCATTGCATCCATATTTTTGAAGGATTGCTACAATCTTTTTATTGGCCAATCCTGGCAATATCATGGTGACTACTTCGAGGGTTTTTTCATCAGTAATTCGCCTGCCATTGGTCATTTTAACCTCAATACCCAGACTGCTGGCACATTTCAGTTACCCACTTGCCTCCACCATGAACTAATATTTTTTTACCCGGGATACCTGCAAAATCCTCAAGAAAAATTTTCAATTCATTGTTATCATCAATTACCTTTCCCCCTATTTTAAATATGGATAATTTTTCAACCATTACTATGATTTTAATATTTCCTGAATAACTGCCTGGGCGGCGCAGACACGGTTTGCCGCTTCTTCTATTACAATAGATTGTGGACCATCGAGTATATCATCGGCAATTACAACGTTTCTTCGAACTGGAAGACAATGCATAACTTTTGCATCTCTTGAGTTCCGGAGTTTCCGCGCCGAAATCATCCAGTCACGGTCAGCAGTTAAGACTTTTCCATATTCTTCATAAGACGACCAATTCTTTGCATATACAAAATCAGCTCCTTCAAAAGCTTTAATCTGGTCATATTCAATCTGAACTCCATTCATAAATGATTCGGATAACTCATAGCCTTCCGGATGGGTAACGATCAATTCATAGTCCATTTTTGATGCCCATTCCACGAAGGAATTTGGGACAGATTGTGGCAATGCCCTTGGATGAGGTGCCCAGGACATAACAACTTTAGGTTTGTTGACCTTTTTGAATTCTTCAATAGTAACCATATCAGCCAGCGACTGCAGAGGATGTCGGGTGGCAGACTCGAGGCTGATGACTGGCACACCAGAATATTTAATCAGGCTATTCAACATCTCCTCGCTATAATCAGCTTCCCTATCCTTTAAGCCAGGGAAGGATCTCAAGCCAATGATATCACAATATTCACCCAATACACCTGCAGCTTCAATAATGTGCTCAGCCTTATCCCCATCCATCACAATCCCTTCTTTGGTTTCAAGAGCCCATCCTTCACCACTGAAATTCATTACCATAACATCCATACCAAGGTTTACCCCGGCTTTCTGGGTACTTAAGCGCGTTCTTAGGCTTGGATTCATAAATATCAATCCAAGGGTTTTGCCTTTGCCCGTTTTGGTTTGAAGAGGATCAAATAATTTACATGATCTTGCTGACTGAACCAATGCATTCAGATCCTGAACATCATGTACTGAAGTAAAATTTCTCATATCAGAATGCTATTCCCTTTAGTTTCAATCCTGTGGTCTCTTCAAATCCGCACATGAGATTCATATTCTGAACCGCCTGGCCTGAGGCCCCTTTTACCAGATTATCAATTGTACTGACAACCATTAAACTGTCCTCAAACTTATCGATAAATAACTGGCAATAATTTGTGTTTATAACCTGTTTCAGATCGATATTGGATTCGCTTATGCGCACAAACGGATGTCCTTTATAAAAATCTGAATATTGCTGTTTTACCTGTCCAACATCTGCTTTAGTACTTAAATACATAGTAGCTATAATCCCCCTGGTGAAATTTCCTCTATAGGGAATAAAAAATAGATTATTGTTGAAAGTGGGATCAGCCTTACTCAAGCTTTGTAGTATTTCTTTCAGATGCTGATGTTTAAATGCCTTATATACAGACATATTGTTATTTCTCCAGCTGAAATGAGATGTTGGGCTAAGCCTTTGTCCGGCCCCTGTTGATCCTGTTACTGCACTAATGTGGATATCGCTATTTATCAACTCATTTTTTGCCAGTGGTATCAATCCCAGTTGTAGACAAGTAGCAAAACATCCCGGATTGGCGATATTTTCTGCATTGATTATTTCAGATTTGTTTAGTTCTGGTAAACCATAAACGAAATTCCCATATTCATTCTGGATTTCCGGATAGCTATCGCTCAGCCTGAAATCCTGGCTCAAATCGATGATCTTATTCGATTTAGATATTTCTCCTGATTGCAGGATTTTAACAGATTCGCCATGGCCTTTACAAAGAAAAACAACATCGACTTCTTCTTTTATATCTGATACAAAACTCAGATCCTGAACATAAAACAGGTCAGAGTGAACAGATCCAATGGGATTTCCAGCATTGCTGTCGCTTTGGATATAGCGTATCTCAACATCCGGATGATTGATCAATATCCTCAATAACTCACCGGCAGTATATCCGGCAGCTCCAATAATACCAACCTGAATTTTACTCATCGATATTGTTTACTTTTTTATAAATCATTGTCTGGTTGGCCATTATTTTTGTAAATCCTTTTACATCATCACCAGACCAGGCCATGTTCATCTCGCCATATGCTCCAAATTCTGATGACATAAGATCATGTTCAGATTCCATACCCAATATGAAGAAACGATATGGTGCCAATCGTACATAAACAATCCCGGATACATATTCCTGCGTGTCCTGCAGAAACCTTTCAATATTACGTGCCAGTGGATCAAGGAATTGCCCTTCATGGATCATCATTCCATACCAGTTTGCCAATTGGTCTTTCCAGTATATCTGTCCTTTCGTAAGATTATGTTTCTCGAGATGTTGATGTGCTTTTATAACGAGCAGTGGTAAACCGGCTTCAAATCCTACCCGTCCTTTAATACCAATAACTGTATCGCCCACATGTATGTCACGGCCCATTGCCCATGGTTCTATAAACTTTGACAACTCTACCAAAGCCTTTAATGGATCGTCATAAATTTTATCATTGAAACCAATAAGTTCACCCTTTTTGAAATTAAGTTTTATATCTTCAATCGACTCGGTCTGTAATTGTGTGGGAAAAGCTGAACCGGGTAAAAACTTGTTAGAGGTAAGGGTTTCTTCTCCACCTACAGAAGTACCCCATAAACCTTTATTAATTGAATATTTGGCTTTTTGCCAATCTAATTCGACATCATGTTTCTTTAAATAGTCTATTTCTTCCTGTCGGGAAAGTTTTAGATCCCGAATAGGCGTTATAATAGGGATCTCCGGGATAAGGATTCTGAAAATCAGATCGAATCGCACCTGGTCATTCCCAGCGCCTGTCGATCCATGTGCTACATAATCTGCCTGCAACTCTTTGGCTTTGGCTGCAATCATTTTGGCCTGAAAAACCCTTTCAGAACTGACTGAAAGAGGATAAGTGCTGTTTTTAAGCACATTCCCAAATATAAGGTATTTTATGCCTTCATCATAATAAAGCTGGGTTGCATCAATTACTTCATGATGTTTAGCACCCATCAAAAGAGATTTCTCCCCTATTGATTTTAATTCATCCTTATCAAAACCACCTGTATCAACCAATACGGTATAAACATCAAGGTCCCTTTCCTGCGAAAGGTATTTGACACAATATGAGGTATCTAATCCTCCACTATAAGCAAGAACTACTTTTTGATTTTTCATTTTATTATAGATTAAAAAATTCTATGAATTATCTTTTGATTTTTGAATTCCTTTTAAAAGTACATGTTTTTTAAATCTGATCCACCTATCATAAATCCTTAATCCTTTTAGATTGAGTTTTTTTCCATTATTGGGGGATCTATCGGGATCAAACAGCATCCCTGTACATAAGCAGTGAACCCTGTTCATCCGATTCAGGATATCATAATTGACGCAACTGGAGCAACCATACCAAAACTGATCATCCTGGGTGAGTTCAGAAAAAGTGACTGGTCGATATCCAAGTTCTGAGTTTATATGCATTACAGCAAGATTCGTAGTCAATCCAAATAACTTTGCCTTTGGATAGAGTTCCCTGGAAAGCTCAAAAGCTTTCTTCTTGATTTTTTTTGCAAGCCCCATCTTCCTGAAATCCGGATGTACAATGAGTCCCGAATTGGCTACATAATTGGATTTGCTCCATTTTTCTATATAGCAGAAACCTGCAAACTTGTCGTCATTTGTTAAACAAATAATTGCATGTCCATTTTCAATTTTCTTACGGATATACTCTTCCGGCCTTTTGGCTATTCCAGTCCCTCTTTCTTTTGCTGAGGTTTCGATATACTCACAGATTGTACTGGTATATTTCAGAAAGTTTTTATTTGATATATATATCTTAAAATCGGGCATAAATCAAATGCTTTATATTTTAATTTAAATTTTGGGGATATTGAATATGTGGATTACCATTACGTAAATGGCAGTAAAAATCATCCGGCCCTAAGGCCTGAGAAAAGCATTTAAGCGGCGTGCAATATGAATATTGATATAATTCAATTTTTGAACAATTTATGCAAAGAGAATCAAAAAAAAACAATTAATAAAGATTTAAAGACAATATTTACTAAAAATATTTGTGATCCAATATTTCTTTTAAAATGATAGCATCTTTAATACTGTCCTTATTATGTAACATTTCCCTGTACCTTTTAGCTACGTGAATATTACGGCCTTCCTCTATCTTATATTCATCAAATCTTTTCTTCTCAGCTATTTCCAGTTTAACCTGTTCATCAAGAGTTTTGAGATCCTTATTCATACTGTAAACCTCTTCATAACTCTTATATCCAACCTCCTCTTCTGCTCGCATATTCTTCTGTACTTTCTTCTTCCTGATAATATTTCCCCTCATCATAGGATTGTTCATGCTCTTCAGGTCCCTCCTCATACTCGTATTCCGGCTCTTTCTTTTGTCCGGTAAACTCTCTTAAAAGGTCTTCAAAAGTTACTTGTTTTTCTTTTCTATGGTCCTGTTCATGCCCTTCTCTTGAATTAGTATCCTGTTGTTTTCGGGGTGGTGTAACTGGCTTTTTTTTACGAAATGCACGACTTAAAAAATAAATTACTCCTAATGCAATATAAATGTATAATTCAAGATCATCCATGGTAACACAAATCTAAGAAATAATTTTATATTTGCCTTCTATAATTTATTTATGATCATACTTGCCGGATGGAGCTGACCAAACTCGAAGTAAAGGGATTTAAAAGTTTTGGAGACAAAGTTGTTATTAACTTCAATAAGGGTATAACTGGCATTGTTGGGCCCAATGGATGTGGCAAATCCAATATTGTCGACGCTATCCGCTGGGTTCTTGGAGAACAGAAGATCAAGACTCTTCGTTCTGAAAAGATGGAAAACATCATCTTTAATGGCACAAAGAACAGAAAGGCCCTTCAATTAGCCGAGGCTTCAATTACCTTCGAAAACACAAAGAATATCCTTCCAACAGAATATTCATCAGTAACAATAACAAGAAGGTATTACAGATCTGGTGATAGCGAATATTTATTAAACGGAGTACCCTGCAGGTTAAAGGACATCACCAACCTATTTCTAGACACCGGGATTGCATCTCATAGTTATGCTATAATCGAATTAGCCATGGTTGATGAGATCCTTAATGACAAGGACAACAGCAGACGGCATCTTTTCGAGGAGGCTGCCGGGATTTCGAAATTCAGGGTTCGTAAAAAAGAAACATTGCGTAAGCTTGAAGCTACTGATCTCGACCTTGAGAGAGTTGAGGACCTTATCTATGAGATCCAAAAGAATATGCGGTCTTTAGAAAGACAGGCCAAGCAGACGCAGCGTTATTTCAAGATTAAGGAAGAGTATAAGGATATAAGCATATTACTTGCAAAGAAGACAGTAGCCCTCCAAAAGGAACAGCTTGAGAATATAAACACACAGACTGCGAAAGAAAACGACAAAAAGCTGGGCCTGTCAAAGAAGATCAATGAAAAAGAGGCAGAGATTGAAAATGCTAAAAAGGAACTTCTGGACAAAGAAAAGGATTTATCGCAAAAGCAGAAGGCTTTAAATGAATATGTAGGGAGGATCAGGCAGTTTGAAAGCGATAAAAAGATAAAGAATGAAAAGTTAAGATTTCTGAATGATAAGAGTGAAAATCTAAAAGACCAGATTGAGCAGGATAAAAAAAGTAATGAAAGAGCAGCATTCAGCATTCAAAGTTTAAAACAAGAGAAAAAATCTGCCGAGATCTCTCTTCAGGAAATCGAGAAAAAACTTAAGGGACTTCAGGATGAACATCTGGAAGAAAAAAACAGAACGCAAATTCTTCGGGATGAGGTGGACTCAATGAATGAGGTATACAAAGTAAAGCACGAAGAAGTCTTCCAGTTCAATAAGGAATATGAAATAAAGGAAATACAACTGAACACCCTGAAACAGGAGTTAGAAAAGACAACAAGCGATACGACTGAACAATCGGAAAGCCTGGTTGAATTTGACAAAAAGATCAAAGAGATCCGATCTGAGCTGGATACAAAATCGAAGTATCTGAATTCTCTAAAGAAGGGAGAGAATCAAATTGTTGAAAGAATTGAATCCTCTGATAAACTGATTGAAAAAATCAAGGATGAATTGTCTGCCACAAACCGCATTCTTGATTCAAAGCAAAATGAGTACAACCTAACAAAATCTCTGGTTGATAATTTGGAGGGATTTCCCTGAAGCCATCCGGTTTTTAAAATTACAGAAAAATTGGGGGAAGAAAGCCCCGCTTTTAAGCGATATTCTAGCGACAGAAGAAAAATACAGAGCTACAATCGAGAATTATTTGGAACCATATATGAATTATTATGTGGTTGATTCTGAGGCTGATGCATTTAAAGCAGTAAACTTATTAAGTGAAGCATCTAAAGGAAGAGCCCATTTTTTCATACTTGATAGCTTTGAAAAATTCACGCCGTCCCAAATCAAAATTTATGATAATGCTACACCCGCCACAGAAATTGTTGAGTTTGATCTCAAGTATCAGAAACTGGTAAGTTATATATTAAATAATGTTTATTTGATTTCTCAAACCTCTGGTGATTTCCCCGAAGATGAAGAAGCCATATTTATAACGGCTAACGGAAAGTTTACAAAAAGGAGGTTTAGTATTTCAGGGGGTTCGGTAGGTTTATTTGAAGGAAAAAGAATTGGAAGGGCTAAAAACCTTGAAAAACTGGACCGGGAGATCAAAAGATTGAACAAGAAACATCAGGATATCAAAAATAAGCTGAATGAGGAATTAAAAGCTCTTGTTAAACTTAAAGAATCCACTAAAAAGGATAAAATTGAAATACTTCAGACAGAAATTAACCATCTTAATGAAAGTCTGATATCACTCAAAACCAGGGAAGAACAATATTCACAACTTCTTTCAAACCAATCCACTAAAAAAGAAAACATACTGGAAAGGATTGAAGACCTGAATATGGATCTTGCAAAACTCTCACCTATTACCGAAAAAGGGAAAGTTGATCTTGAAATATTGGGTGAAAAGATAATCAGCCTGCAAAGTGAACTTAAAAACCAACAGGAAATGCTCTCCTTGAAATCGACCGGTTACAATGAGGAGAATATTATATTTCACCAGCAAAAAAATAAGATCAACAGCATTGATCAGGAAATTAATTTCAAAACAATTGCATTTGAAAACTCCAAAGAGAGAATAAGTAAAAACCAGGATTCATTAGAAATAAATGAAAAAGAAATAAAAGACCTTCTTGCCTCCGACGAAAACAGCGAGGATGTTCTTCTGGGTATGTATGAAGAAAAAGAAAGTCTGGAAAAAGTTCTGAATGAATCTGAGAAAGAATATTATTCGGCGCGAGGACAAATTGATGAAATTGAAAACCAGGTTCGTGAGTTACAGCACAACAAGGAGAATATAGATACTATTATTATTGAGTTAAAAGACAAGCTCAATGATATAAAACTTCAGTTAAATAGTATAAAAGAAAGATTATCAGTTGAGTTCCAGGTAAGTCTTGACGACATACTGAAAGAGCCGGAAATCGAGGAAGAAGGTGTTCCAGAAAATGAGGAATCCTTAAGAGAAAAGGTTGATGCTATAAAAAATAAACTGGAAAGAATCGGCCCCATTAACCCCATGGCTATGGAAGCCTACGAGGAAGTTAAAAAACGTAATGATTTTATAACTGAACAAAGACAAGATTTAATACAGGCCAAGGAATCATTAAAGGCTACAATCGATGAAATTGACCTTGCTGCCAGGGCCAATTTCATGGAAGCTTTCGGAAAAATTAAAGATAATTTCGTAAACGTATTCAGAACTTTATTTGGCGAGGAAGATGATTGCGACCTTATTCTAACCAATATTGAAGATCCATTAAGCTCAAGTATTGATATTATAGCAAAACCAAAAGGGAAGAAACCTTTAACTATCAATCAACTTTCGGGTGGGGAAAAAACACTTACTGCTACTTCTCTTCTTTTTGCTATATATCTAATGAAGCCAGCACCCTTCTGTATTTTTGACGAGGTGGACGCACCACTCGATGATGCCAATCTTGATAAATTCAATCTGATAATCAGAAAGTTCTCTAAAGACTCACAGTTTATTATTGTAACGCATAATAAGCGGACAATGGTCTCCACAGATGTTATTTACGGAATAACTATGGTGGAGCAAGGGATATCAAAAGTAGTCCCTGTTGACTTAAGAGAATTGGAAGTATAATTTTAAAGGACTATTATATTAACATCTACCAAATTCCTGTTTTCATGTATAACTTTGAACATAATTTTTAACAGATTTAAGAATGCTAAATAAAATAAATCCAACTGAAACAAAAGCGTGGGCAAAGCTCAAGAACCACTTTAAAGATATTCATCATAAGCATATGGTTGATATGTTTAAAGAGGATCCGGAAAGAGCAGATAAATTTTCACTAATATTTAATGATATTTTAATTGATTATTCTAAAAACCGAATAAACTCAGAGACTAAAATGTTGCTAATTGAATTGGCAGAGGAAGTTGATTTAAAAGATGCGATCAATTCAATGTTTACCGGTGAAAAGATTAATTTGACTGAAAGGCGCGCGGTATTACATGTTGCACTGAGGAACAGGTTGAATGCCCCAATTTATGTAGACAAGCAGGACGTCATGCCAGATATCAATAAGGTACTGGACAAGATGAAGGCCTTTTCCGAAGAGATTATTTCCGGCAATTGGAAAGGTTATACCGGTAAAAAGATTACAGATATAGTAAATATTGGTATTGGTGGCTCAGCTCTTGGACCTCTGATGGTAACAAAGGCTCTTCGTCCCTTTAAGATCCCACATATAAATGTTCATTTTGTTTCAAATGTTGATGGTTCCCAAATAGCTGAAACCTTAAAAAAGGTAAATCCAGAGCAAACATTGTTCCTGATCTCTTCGAAAACATTTACAACGCAAGAGACGATGACCAATGCCCATACTGCCAGGGATTGGTTCCTTAATTCAGCACTGGATGAAGAATTTATTAAAGAACATTTTGTAGCCATTTCCACCAATAAAGAGGCTGTTGAGAAATTCGGTATTGATCCAAAAAACATGTTCGAATTCTGGAATTGGGTTGGTGGAAGATATTCACTCTGGTCGGCAATTGGATTATCCATAATCCTCAGTATAGGATTTGATAATTTTCTGGAGTTACATAAAGGCGCTCATGAGATGGACCAGCATTTCCTTAATACTGAATTTGAAAATAACCTACCTGTAATTTTGGCATTATTGGGTATCTGGTACAATAATTTCTTTGATGCTGAAACATATGCTATTCTTCCATATAGTCAGGATATGCAATATCTTCCTACATATCTGCAACAAGGAGATATGGAAAGCAATGGTAAGAGTGTTGACAGGAATGAAAACATGGTGAACTACCAGACAGGCCCTATAATATGGGGAGAACCTGGAACGGATGGCCAGCATGCTTTTTATCAACTGATTCACCAAGGCACAAAATTGGTCCCCTGTGACTTTTTAATCCCGGCTAAAAGTTTTGAGGAGGTAGGTGATCATCATATGAAATTGATTTCTAATTTCTTTGCTCAAACAGAGGCCTTAATGAAAGGTAAAACGGAAAAAGAAGTTATAGAAGAGTTTGAAAGAGGAGGAAAAAAAGTAGAAGACATCATTCATTTGGTTCCTTATAAAGTTTTTAATGGAAACCGGCCTACGAATTCCATTCTCTTTAAGGAACTTACACCAAGGACATTAGGAGGTTTAATAGCAATGTATGAGCATAAGATCTTTGTTCAGGGTGTAATCTGGAATATTTTCAGCTTTGACCAATGGGGAGTTGAACTAGGGAAACAGCTTGCTCAGAAAATATTGCCGGAGCTGGATGGTGATGAGGAAATTAAAACACACGATGGCTCAACCAATAACCTGATTAATTATTATAAGAAAATAAGGTAATTAAAATTAGATTACTGAACGGAAGAATAAAGGGTTCGTTCCTTTTCTGTGTTGTTGGCTTGTAACAATTCGTCTGTATTCAATAATTCAAGTTGTAGAACATTCTCGGAATTATCAAGGATCTTGAAGTTCTGAGACCTGACAGGTGATCTTAAAACCAAAGAGGGAATATCATGATTTACAGACCATAAACCAGTCTCTACAGAATTATCTGTGTTAATCCTGGTAAAAAATCCATCGTTACGGAGAATTATTTTATATAATTCTTTACGAGCTTCAATCGAAGTGAATTGATTGACAGACATCTCCTCGACTTGCACAACCTTTTCAGCAAAACCTTCAATATTTGGATCCAAAACTCCAGTATCCATATTGAAGTAAGCAGTCCATGCGACGATTTGGAATACTAAGAATAAGGTCAAACGAAATTTCATAACAGGTTGATCACTAATGTACTTTGAATAATAACTTTTTCAATTTTTCAAATATGAATCTCTAAACTTTAGATTTACTCAATCAATTGTTAATAATTGAATGTAAAACACAATACCAATAACCATTCCCTGAAAAAAGCGACCTGCAGATACCAATATTACATGCTAGCTAAAACTTCAATTAATCACAAATATTATAAATAAATAATAATAATTCTAGATATTTTACAATTTTCTTTCAATTCACAAAAAATAAACGAATAATTCTTGAATTTTATTGTTTAGAAAGCAAATTACATTCCAAATCATTATTCCTGTATTGATATTTATTTGCTACTCAACGTAATCCTTGAATACAAGCAAATTTTAATTTCAAAGTAATTTGAGTTTCTAGATATGACAATTATCATTCAATCAAATGGGACTTTAATTGACTAAACTATTTTGCGTTTCCCATTAAAGTGAAATCTGGTCCGGAAGTTTTATCTCTTTTAGTTGTCCGGTGCCTTTATCTAACTGTGACCATAATAAATCTTCGAAAGTCAGATGGACCATACCTCCTGGTGGTAAAAAACCTATAACATCGGTGGATAAATGTTCGCAAAGGTGCGTTATAGAGGGATTATGCCCGATTATTAAGACTGTTTTGAGGGAATTGTCCAGATTGGAAATGAATCCAAGCAAGGTTCGTACCGAGGCTTCATATAAATCCTCATCAATTTTAATTTCAGAATGATCCAGTTTAAGCTGATCGGCAAAAAGTTGAGCCGTATCTAAAGCGCGTGCAGCATGACTGGTTAATATAACATCAGGAATAATTTCTTCTAAATACATATATCTAGCCAATCTTGAAGCATCCTGAATTCCTGAATCCGTTAATTCTCGTTCTACATCTTTTTGTCCGTGCTCAACGTTCCTGCTTTGAGCATGACGAATTAAAATTAAACTGCGCTTCATCATTCAATTTTTAGAATTATATTTCAGATCTAGTCATACCAGACCAACACAAAATCATCTATGAATTTATTAAGATTTACGAGTAAAAATTCATTTTCTTATTTTTTTTGTTAAAAATATTGATATTTGAAGCTTTCAAAATAATCAGGAATGACCAAAAATCTTGTTATAGTAGAATCGCCAGCTAAGGCAAAGACTATCGAGAGTTATCTCGGTAAAGAATTTGTAGTGAAATCCAGCTTTGGGCATGTTAGAGATCTTCCAAAAGACAATGAAGCTATCGACATACAAAATGGTTTTAAGCCAACATATGAAATTCCTAAGGATAAAAAGGATGTTATAAAACAATTAAAAAAAGAGGCGGAGAATTCTGAACTGGTATATTTAGCCAGTGATGATGACCGTGAAGGCGAAGCTATTTCCTGGCATTTAAAAGAAGCTTTAGACTTATCTGACAATAAGGTCAGGAGGATTGTTTTCCGGGAAATTACAAAAAATGCCATATTGAATGCCCTGAAAAGTCCACGAGGGATTAACATTGACCTTGTTAATGCCCAGCAGGCAAGAAGGGTACTTGACAGATTGGTAGGATTCGAATTATCTCCTGTGTTATGGAAAAAAATTAAAACCGGTCTTTCAGCTGGGCGTGTACAATCCGTGGCCGTTAAACTCGTAGTTGAAAGAGAACGGGAGATCGAGAAATTTAAAATTGAAAGTTTTTATAAAATATCCGCTTATTTTCTCGTAGAAGGTGATGTTTTACTGAAAGCAGATCTGCAAAAAAGATTAAAAACAGAGGAGGATGCAGTTGAATTCCTAAAGTCAACAATCGGCGCTGCATATAACATAGAGAAACTTGAGAAGAAACCTTTAAAAAAATCTCCTGCCCCTCCTTTTACTACCTCTACACTTCAACAGGAAGCCAGCAGAAAACTTGGTTTTTCAGTAACGCAAACAATGACCATCGCCCAGAAGTTATATGAGGCTGGTAAGATCTCATATATGAGAACTGATTCGCTTAATCTATCACTTGAGGCCATATCAGGAGCCAAAAATGAAATATTAAAAGAGTTCGGGGAGGACTACCTTAAAACAAGGCAATTTAAAACCAAGTCTCAATCAGCCCAGGAGGCTCACGAGGCTATCCGCCCTACAAATTTTTCAGTTCGTGATGCAGGTCCTGACAGAAATGCTAAAAGACTTTATGAATTGATATGGAAGCGCACAGTTGCATCTCAAATGGCTTCTGCGCAATTAGAAAAAACAGTAGTTACTATTGGAATAAGTACCAGACCTGATAAGTTAATTGCTACAGGTGAAGTTATTAAGTTTAGTGGGTTCTTAAAGCTATATCAGGAATCCAGTGATGAAGAGAATGTTGAAAACGGCAAGCAAACTCTTCTTCCTCCATTAAGAGAAGGGCAATCATTACAGCTTAAAGAGATGATCGCCAAGCAGGGATTTACCCGGCCTCCATTAAGGTATACCGAAGCCAGCCTTGTAAAAAAACTGGAAGAGCTTGGAATAGGAAGACCATCAACCTATGCACCTACAATATCAACAATTCAGAAAAGGAATTATGTTGTTAAAGAAATTATTGAAGGTAAAAACCGGAATATTAAGGAAATATCTTTGAAAGGAGAGAAAATCACCTCCAAGGAATCCTCTGAAACATATGGGTATGATAAAAATAAACTTTCCCCAACCAATATAGGCATTGTAGTTAACGATTTCCTTGTAAACCACTTCCCATCTATTATAGATTATTCATTTACTGCCAATGTTGAAGAAGAATTTGATGAAATTGCACAGGGTCAAATGCCCTGGGAAAGCATGATCAACTCATTTTATGGGAAATTCCACCCAATGGTTGAAAAAACCGAAACGATTTCACGTTCTGAGGTTAATTCTTCAAGAGAATTAGGTACTGACCCGGAAAGTGGAAAAACAGTATACGCCCGGCTGGGTAAATTCGGCCCAATGGTTCAGATTGGCGAAAATGATGAAGATGAGAAACCTAGATATGCTAGCCTCAGAAAAGGACAATTTCTTGATAGCATCAGCCTTGAAGACGCTCTTGACTTGTTTAAACTACCTCGTAAAGTTGGAGAATATGAAGATAAAGAGGTTATAGCAGGAATTGGAAGGTTTGGCCCGTACATAAGACACGATAATAAATTTATCTCTTTAGGAGAAGAAGATCCACACCAGGTAAATATTGAAACTTCAATTCAATTAATAGAGGAGAAAAGAAAAGAAGAATCAAATAATATTATAAAAGTATTTGAAGAGCAACCTGACGTAAAAGTATTAAAAGGCAAGTACGGCCCATACATAAAATTTGGTAAGAAGAACTTAAAAATACCAAAAGGTAAAATTCCTGAAGAATTAACCTATGAAGAATGTGTTGAAATTTCAGAGAAAACACCTGCTAAAAAGGGCAGATTTACCAAAAAATAAACACAATGAAAAAACTTGTAGTACTGACCGGATCAGGCATCAGTGCTGAAAGTGGGATTAAAACATTCCGGGAATCCGGGGGATTATGGGAAGGATATGATGTATACGAGGTTGCGACTCCTGAAGGCTGGCATAAAAATCCCGCACTAGTATTGGATTTCTACAATGAAAGGCGAAAACAGGCCCTTGAAGCAGAACCAAATGATGCACATAATATCTTAGCAGACCTTGAAGCTCATTTTAATGTTACAATCATAACCCAGAATGTAGATAATCTTCATGAAAAGGCCGGTTCAAGTGATATCATTCATTTACATGGTGAACTTTTCAAATCCAGAAGCACATTAGATGAAAACCTGGTTTACGACATAGAAGGCTGTGAATTAAACCTGGGAGATACCTGTGAAAAAGGAGGACAATTAAGGCCACATATCGTTTGGTTTGGGGAAATGGTCCCAATGATGGAAATCGCAGTCCGGGTAACTGTGAAAGCTGATATTTATATTGTGGTTGGAACTTCTCTGGTGGTATATCCTGCTGCCGGATTATTAGATTATGTAGGTTCTGGTATTCCGAAGTTCATTGTGGATCCTAATATGCCAGAAGTAAGTGGTAGGCCTAATCTGCATTTAATTGAAGAAAAAGCAAGCACAGGAATGCAAAAAGTAAAGGATATACTACTTAAAAAGTATGTCTAATTGGACAAAGTTGATTCAAAGGACTCCTGAACATCGAGTCCCAGGGAATCCACTTCGGTAGTCAGATAGATAGAAGTTATCGCCAATATTTTTTTAATCTTTGTCTCTCCATTTCCTGAATAATAGGCAATTCTATCAATTCTGTCACTTATATTACTTTCCACAAGGGCCTCCCAGGAACCCGAATCAAGCCTTTCGGTGGTCCCGCCACAATAATCGTCAATTGATTCGATGATATAAATTTGATCCGTATTCGAGGAGAAATATTTAGTTTCTATTAACAATTCACATTCTGATATTTCCGGGGATTGACCATCAATCGTAATGCCCTTTCTAGTCCATGATTTGGAGGAGTCGTTTGAGAGTAAACGCACCACTTCAGATTCCGTGAATACAACAATATTTTCATCATCACCACATGATGCAAAAAGAAACAGAAAAAAGTAGACGGGCTTTATCCAGAACCTAAATAAATTCAATATTCGCATTTTCATTTGTTCAAAAATACATTCTAAGAATTACATATAAATGAAATTGAAAGAGAATCTATATATCCTAAACACTGCATAAAAGGATAAGTGGTTGAAACAATATAATATGCGACTTTTTAAAAATAGTGATATATACCTCTATCTAGTATTAAAACTATTATTTTTGCATGCTTTAACGCTTTACTATTAAAAGATGGCTGATTATAATTATAAGGAAATCGAGAAAAGGTGGCAAGTTTACTGGGATTCAAACCAAACCTATAAGACCAGTATTGATACCTCTAAACCAAAATATTATGTTTTAGATATGTTTCCGTATCCCTCCGGGGCTGGATTACATGTTGGCCATCCACTTGGATATATTGCAAGCGATATTGTTTCCAGGTTTAAAAGACTTAATGGATTTAATGTCCTTCACCCAATGGGCTTTGATGCATTTGGCCTCCCCGCCGAACAGTATGCGATCCAAACCGGTCAACATCCGGCTAAAACCACAGATCAGAATATATCTAGATATAAAGAGCAGTTATTGAATATAGGATTTTCTTATGATTGGGATACGGAAGTACAAACTTGTGCTCCAGATTATTATAAATGGACACAATGGATATTTCTTCAATTATTTAAAAGTTGGTATAACAATAAAACAAAAAAAGCTGAACCAATAGAATCTCTGGTCAGGATTCTGGAGGAAGAAGGAAATAAGAATATTAAGGCAGCATGTGATGAGGATACACCCGTAATTTCATCAGAAGAATGGCATAATTATTCAGAACAGGAAAAATCATTCTTTTTGCTTAAATACAGACTAACCTACCTTGCCGAAACTACTGTGAATTGGTGCCCTGCTTTAGGAACCGTTCTTGCAAATGATGAAGTTCGGGACGGTCTATCTGTCAGGGGAGGTCATCCTGTAGAACGAAAAAAAATGAAACAATGGAGTATGCGCATTACAGCGTATGCTGACCGGCTGCTTGATGGATTAAACCATATCGATTGGACTGAAGCATTAAAGGAAATGCAACGAAATTGGATTGGAAAATCTTTTGGTTGTTCTGTAACCTTTGATGTTTCGGATTCTGATCTGGAAATGACCGTTTTCACAACCCGAGTTGATACAATTTTCGGAGTAACATTTATGACAATTGCCCCGGAACATGAGATGGTAGATAAACTTACAACTCCAGATCAGGAAGAAGCAGTCAAAGAATATATTCAAATTGCGAAAAACCGATCTGAAAGGGAAAGAATGAGCGATGTAAAAACCGTTTCAGGCGTATTTACAGGTTCATATGTCACCCACCCTTTTTCTGGGGAAAAAATACCCATATGGATTGCTGATTATGTACTTGCAGCCTATGGAACCGGGATGGTAATGGGTGTGCCTTCTTCAGATACACGAGATTACGCGTTTGCAAATCATTTCAACATCCCGATCATTCCAGTACAGGAAGGTAAGCATACCGATATTTCAAGTCCGGATTTTGACCCAAAAGCCGGCACAATGATCAATTCTGATTTTTTGAATGGATTACCCGTTGCTGAGGCCATTGAATTAGCTACAAAACGTGCAGAAGAAAAGGGAATTGGGGAAGCTAAAACAAATTTCAGATTGAGAGATGCTGTCTTTGGTAGACAAAGATATTGGGGAGAACCTTTTCCAATATACTATGACAATGATATTCCTGTTCCTATGGATGAAAATGAATTGCCATTAATTCTTCCTGAGATAGATGCCTATCTTCCTACAGAGAAAGGTGATCCACCATTGGGCCGGGCAACTGATTGGAAATACAAAAATAAATATTCCTATGAATTAAGTACTATGCCAGGCTGGGCCGGATCAAGCTGGTACCTATTCAGGTACATGGATCCTCATAATGAGAAGGAATTCGTGAATAAAAAGGCGCAAGAGTACTGGCAAAATGTTGACCTTTATATTGGCGGCTCTGAACATGCTACAGGTCATTTGATGTATTCACGATTCTGGACAAAATTCCTTTTTGACCGGGGATACTTATCAGTTGATGAACCTTTTAAGAAACTGATCAATCAGGGCATGATACAAGGAAGGTCTAATTTTGTGTATAGAATTAAAGGGACTGACCAGTTTGTTTCATACAATTTAAAAAGTGATTATGATGTTCAGGAACTTCATGTGGATGTAAATATCGTAGACAATGACATCCTGGATCTTGAAGCCTTTAAAAGATGGAGCCCTGATTTTGAAAATGCCACATTCATTCTCGAAGATGGAAAATATATATGCGGTAGTGAAGTTGAAAAAATGTCCAAGTCACTTTATAATGTGGTTAATCCTGACGTGATAATTGAAAATTATGGGGCAGATACGCTAAGATTATATGAAATGTTTCTTGGTCCGCTTGAACAATCCAAACCCTGGAACACACATGGTATTGACGGGGTTAGTAAATTTCTGAGAAAATTCTGGCGATTGTTCCATGATAAAAACAATCAATTGTGTGTTTCTGAAGAACAGGCTGGTGAACAGGAATTAAAAATATTGCATAAAGCGATAAAAAAGGCTGCAGAGGATGTAGACCGCTATTCATTTAATACCTCAGTCAGCAATTTTATGATCTGTGTAAACGAATTATCAAGTCTGAAATGCAATAAAAGAGAAATACTCGAACCTTTAAATATCATCATTTCACCATACGCTCCACATATTACTGAAGAGCTTTGGTCACTGCTTGGCCATAAGGATAGTATTATGAATGCGTCATATCCTGAATATAATGAAAAATATATTCAGGAAGATTCATTCGAATACCCGGTATCTATAAACGGTAAACTAAGGACAAGGATCAATTTTAACCTGGATATGCCAAAAGAGGATATGGAGCATGAGATCCTGGCTTCAGAAGTGGTTCAAAAGTGGTTGAGTGGGAAAGACCCCAAAAAGATCATAATCGTTCCTAAGAAGATCATAAATGTAGTGGTGTAAACTTTAATGAGTGTAGAAATGAATTCTACTCGCTGGACTATTTAGAGGGATTATTCAGAACCTTCTCCTTCTTCTACGGGTTCTTCTTCTTTTTTATTCTTCTTTTTAAAGAGTCTGAATTTTTTCTTCTTTTTCTCTTCTTCCGGTACTATTTCAGGATCTTGACTTTCAACCTTTAGATCTTCCTGAACTTCCTGCTTTGAACTACGAGGTGCCTGGAGAAGATGACCATACATAGCATCGTACAGGGCCTGGTCATTATTGAAAAGCGTTAAATAAGGCGAATGATATACCCTACCAACTCCAAGAGAATCAGTGCTTAAAGAATCAGGAGTCACCCAGGCTATTAGAAGTGAATCCGCAGTTTGCGGATATACAGTTTCCATAGCAATGGTTTTCATCTCATTGAGTTTTTTCTTATGTGTTTTCTCAACTATAATTCCAAATTTGCTCTTTTTTACTTTTCCCAGTTTTTGCTTAGGAGTGGAATCGGCCTCGAAAAGTGAGAATTGTTCCTTAAAAACATCTTCGTCTAATATAAATTTACTTTGATATGCTGGACAGGTAATCTTGTTGTGGCATGAAAAAAGAAGTATCATGAACACAATTAAGGGCCATATATTATATAGACGCAACATATCTCTTAAAAAACGGCGGGTATATTCTTATATTGCATATGGTCGATTATAATATAAAGGTTAACTCCCTGAAAATCATCCTTTCAACTGGCGCAAATATAGCAGTAATTGCCATAATTCCATTTAACCCGCTTTAATTTAAGAAAGGGAATTATAAGTTTATTTTTAAGCTTTTTAACCGAATGGAAGAAATGCTTTAAAATTAATGTAAGATAAGGTTTCTGAATAAGAGAATGATCAAAGCTATAATGAAGATAATTATGCTGATCTTATTTATCATATGCATAATTCGCAAATTGAAATCTGGCTTTTTTTGATTTCCCTTTTTACGAAAAAAATAACTGAATACATCATTAAAATTAAAGATTTCCCTGATTGGATTTTTCTTTTTCTGATCAACCATAATTTTAGTAGAAATAATTAATTTTCCGAAGGCACATCAATCCAATTCCCATCCTGCCGGATCAAATTTATAAGTTCATCTACCGCATCCTGGGAAGGAACTCCACGCTTAACAACTTCCTTACCTTTGTAAAGTGTAATTTTACCTTTACCGGAACCAACGTATCCATAATCAGCATCAGCCATTTCACCAGGGCCATTTACTATACAACCCATGATACCTATCTTTACTCCCTTGAGATGATCGGTTCTCTTCCTTATCAGGGCCGTTGTCTCCTGTAGATCAAATAACGTTCTCCCACATGAGGGGCAGGATATGTATTCTGTTTTGGTGATTCTAGTTCGGGTAGCTTGAAGTATCCCAAATGCGGTCTCATTATAAAACTGCAGTTTCTCCTTAATTTTGTCTCTTTCTTTCGGGGATTTCATTAAGGTGCTCAGCATCAATCCATCTCCTAATCCATCAGTTAGCAATCCTCCCAGATCGGTTGCAGCAAACAGCCTGAATTCGTCCTCGTCTTCAGACAAATATTTTGCCTGAAATATTACAGGCTGCATTATTTCATTTTCGATTAGTTCTATGATGAACCTTCGCATGTCGGCTAACATGTGAGTATTCCCTGATTTGAGGAGAATAACTACATTTTCATTTTTTCTCAGGACATCTATTAGCTCTGAATTTAAATCGTCTGTCCTTAATTGGAGAAAATTCAATTGAGGATGAAACAAATCAGACTTGATATAAGAGGCCTTATCAAATAGCGGATATTTATATTCCTGGCTTTCAAGCGTTCTCCATATTTCAAAATTCAGAATTTCTTTGAGTCCCGGGGGCAACTCAATTGAACATGGATTTGTACCTGAGTAGATGTAATCGGCACTTATATCTTTTCTCGCAAATTTATCCGGTTCGGGAAGATAGACATGGCCTATTGGACGTATGTCGGCATAATCCTCCACATTTTTATTCGAATAATCAGCAATAATACAAGGAACATTTGATCCACCAATATCTGCCACCGGAAGGGTTCTACGCTTTTTATATTCAAAAGGATTAAATGGCAATTTGTTTATCTCTGGAATTTTCTTGTGCCCATGGCGGTTATCATACCTTTGTACAAGCCTTTTTGCTACCGGTATCTCAGCTTCAGGTTCTTCTGTCAATGATACACGAATTGTGTCTCCCAATCCATCCTCAAGTAAAGTCCCAATCCCTACGGCTGATTTTATCCTCCCGTCTTCGGCCTCACCTGCCTCTGTAACACCTAAATGTAAAGGATAAGGTTTAAGTTTTTCCTCATCAAGCCTGTTAACCAGCAATCTGTATGCCTGAATCATTACTTTAGGATTGCTTGCCTTCATAGAAAGCACAATATCATAATAATTCAAATCTTCGCATATTCTGACAAATTCAAGCGCGGACTCAACCATTCCCATGGGTGTATCGCCATATCGGCTCATGATCCGATCAGATAGGGATCCATGATTTGTGCCAATACGCATCGCTGTTCCGTATTCCTTGCAAATATTTACAAGTGGGGAGAACTTTTCACGTATTCGGTCCAGTTCAGAATTGTACGTATCTTTAGTGTAACGGATGTTTTCAAATTTTTTCTTATCTGCGTAATTACCTGGATTGATACGCACCTTCTCAACAATCCTGGCTGCCAGTTCTGCCGCATTAGGGGTGAAATGTATATCGGCAATCAACGGAGTATTATATCCCCTTGATCGCAATTCAGATTTAATATTTTCGAGATTCCTGGCTTCATTAATCGAAGGCGCTGTAATGCGGACATATTCACATCCTGCTTCGATCATTCTTATTGATTGTTCAACTGACCCAATGGTATCCATCGTATCCACAGTGGTCATTGACTGTATACGTATGGGATTATCTCCTCCCAACGGGAGATCCCCAATTACAACTTCTACAGATTGACGCCTGTCGTACCTTGTTAAACTATTACAATACTTTTTTTCAGGACTCCCGATAGTCTTCTTTTTAATCATTTGCTTGATAAGCTATTTTTTTAATAACTATATACGAAGTTAAATGTTCTGATTCAATTATTGTCAAGTTTTGCAATATTCAACCACCCTTTTAATTTATCAGAAGCAGGTCTTTATTGCTCAACGAATTTAATGTTTAATAAATTACTAATTTATTTAGCTTTATTCGAATTGTTTTTATCAATAATACTAATTATTTTAGTATATGTATTTATCGTGTCACTCGCATTTCAGTTTACTTTATGGAACCTTGGCCCCAAAAGAGCTATACCTGGAAGCTCAAAAGAACCAGGTCAGGAAGCTTGTATTAACCGACATCAACAATACATCTGCATTTATTGAGATGATCAGAATATGCAAAGAAAACAAGGACGAGTTCTGGCTTGAGGTAATCCCGGGAATCGAATTCCGGGAGGATGGCAAATTTCTGTATACTGCTATCGCCATGAACAACGATGGTTTTGAAGAGATCAATTATTTTCTTTCCAAGCATAGGCTGGACAGGGCTAAACTTCCTGACTCACCCCCACCTTTTTCGAATGCATTTACAATTTTTCCCTTTGACCACTCCCAGCCACTCAATCTTGGAGAACGGGAATATATTGGAATAAAGACACATGAGGTTCCCCTGCTTTCAAACCTGAACCTGGATCAGCACATTAATAAAATGGTTATATGGCAACCAGTAACTTTCAAAGACAGAAAAGGCCATAATGTACACCGGCTCCTTCGGGCCATAGATCTCAACA
This sequence comes from uncultured Cytophagales bacterium, assembly GCA_963820995.1. GTDB lineage: Bacteria > Bacteroidota > Bacteroidia > Cytophagales > Cyclobacteriaceae > JAGTVG01. Next base: position 701,452 of record CAWGCL010000006.1, read on the forward strand.
CTTTACTGAGCAAATTACCTGAGACAGCACAGGCCCTTAATTCAGAGCAAATGTTTCCTGAGCCGGAATTGCTAAAACACTACTGGCAATATCCTGGAATTATATCAAACACTAAAATGATCCTGGAACACTGTTCCGTTGATCTCGAACTTGGCACACCTAAAAACAAGCAGTCATTTGCAGGGAACCAGGAAAAAGACCACTATATACTCAGAAGCAAAGCGCTTTCCGGTTTTCAACGTCGATACCAGGAATACGACAGCTATGCCATGAGCCGCCTTCTTAAAGAGCTTGAAGTAATTGCTGACCGGAAATTTGAAGCTTATTTCCTGATCGCGTTAGACATCATTGAATTTTCTCAAAGGCAGGGATTTGCCCACGTAGGAAGGGGCAGCGGCGCAAACAGTATGGTGGCTTATTGTCTCGGGATTACCGAAGTTGATCCCATAGAGCTTGATTTGTATTTCGAACGGTTTTTAAATCCATACAGAAGTTCTCCGCCTGATTTCGACATTGATTTCTCCTGGAAAGACAGAGACGAAGTAACCGCTTATGTACTGAACAAATATCCAGATCATTCCGCCCTACTTGCCACATATACTACCTTTCAGGGCAGGTCTATTATAAGGGAATTGGGCAAGGTCTTTGGACTTCCGAAAAATGAAATCGATGAGATCATCGACCACCCGGCACAAAACAAGGATCGCGACAAGATCACAAGGCTGATCTTTAATTACGCGAACCGCCTGCATGATATGCCGCGAAATCTGTCCATTCATGCCGGGGGCATTGTGATCTCTGAAAAGCCAATCACCGCCTATACTGCCCTTGAGCTACCACCCAAGGGGTTCCCAATAACTCAGTTTGACATGATCTCAGCAGAAGATATTGGGCTTCATAAATTTGACATTTTAAGCCAGAGAGGCCTGGGGCATATTAAAGACTCAATTGAGATCATAGCCAGGAACAAAGGGGAACAGATAGACATCAGCGATTTCATAAAGATAAAAGAGGACCGAAAGGTGAATGAACTTCTTGAGAATGGAAAGGCAATGGGTTGCTTTTATATTGAATCCCCGGCAATGCGGATGCTTCTTGGCAAACTTCATTGCAGCGATTACCTTACACTGGTAGCCGCAAGTTCAATAATTCGTCCTGGTGTGGCCCGGTCCGGCATGATGAGGGAATATATATACAGGCACCTGAACCCCGGACAACATGATTATATACATCCGAAAATGCAGGAATTAATGAAAGAGACATACGGCATTATGGTATACCAGGAGGATGTGATCAAAGTAGCTCACCATTTTGCCGGCCTAGACCTTGCCGAAGCTGATATTCTTAGACGTGGAATGTCCGGCAAGTTCAGATCAAGGAAGGAATTCCAGAGAGTTGAAGAAAATTTCTTCAGCAATTGTAAAGCCAGGGGATACACTGATGAAATTACCAAAGAAGTGTGGCGGCAGATCGAAAGCTTCTCAGGGTACTCATTCTCCAAAGCCCATTCGGCAAGCTATGCAGTTGAAAGTTATCAAAGCCTATTCCTTAAAACCTATTTCCCTTTCGAATTCATGGTAGGTGTTATCAATAATTTTGGAGGATTTTACCGGACCGAGTTTTATTTTCATGAGGCTAGAATGGCTGGAGCACAAATCGAGCCCCCCTGTGTAAATAAAAGTGATTATCTGACCAACATATATCATGATACCGTATACATTGGATTTATTCACCTCAAAAGTCTTGAAAAGAAAATTGGTGAAAAGATCCCGATCGAAAGGGCTCAAAATGGACCTTACAGGAGTTTTGAGGATTTCATACAGAGAGTACCATCAGGCCTGGAGCAGACAAGTATCCTGATCCGGATTGGGGCTTTACGCTTTACAGGAAAAACAAAACGCGAGCTACTATGGCAGACGCATTTTTACTACAATAAAACAAAAAGAAAAAATGGCGAGAAAGTGATATTTAACAATACTATGAGAAAGTTCAATTTTCCTAATCTTGAAAAAGACAAACTCGAAGACGCATATGACGAACTGGAACTGCTCGGGTTCCCATTGTGCAATCCTTTTCTTTTAATGGACAAAAAATACAAGCAAAATGTAAAAGCAAGCCAGCTTAAGGAAAAGACAAACCGCCTTGTATCGATAGTCGGATATCTTGTAACAACAAAAAACACAAGGACAGTAGATCATAAATTGATGCACTTCGGCACTTTCCTGGATGAAGAAGGGCATGTTTTTGATACGACTCATTTCCCTGATACGGCCAGGCGATATCCATTTCGAGGTAGAGGCCTATATCTTTTAAAGGGAAAAGTAGCTGAAGATTTCGGATATCCTATGGTTGAGATAAGCTATATGATCAAATTGCCCATGATCAAAAAGACTTCCCAAAATCCTAAAGTTCCTAATTGACAATTTTTCAGACATTTCGACATCTAATTATAACATAGACAATATTAAGCCAGTTATTTTATATATATTTCATTTTTTTTAATATTATCCTGCAATAATTACATATTTAACAAAATATTAATTAGTAAATAAAACAATTCACAAACTAATTATGTATATTTGATTGAGACGTTAATTGAAGGATTTATTCCTTCTGGCTGCCAAAATCTGATCACAAAATAAAAAAAACCGCCGGCCTGCCTACCGCAGGCCGGCGGTTTTTTTTATATCCGGCCAATCCTTTGAATATGTTTAATTTTTAATACATTTGCCATCATAAAAAAGAGAAAACATGTTCAAAACCATAAGAATACGCATAAGAAAAAGTGGATTACTTCTTTTCATGATTCCTGTTCTTTTAGCATGCACAAATGATAATCCGGACCCTACCGGTTTGTTTAATGCTGAATTCACTGGAGATTTCACAGAGTCATTAGAAGGAAATGCCCGGTTTTCATTACAAGCTTCAGGAACTAACGGAATAGTAATTATTCAACTAAAAGAATCAGACGATATTTTCATACGGCTCTCTCTTCCCAATGCAAGCCCTAATCAGATTTTCATTGAACCAGGTACATACACAATAGTACCTCAATTTGGCAACAATCTCCCATCTGAGGTATTGGTTGATTTTATTGATGGAAATTTGTCATTTTCAGCTTCCAGTGGTGAGGTTAATGTAGGGATAAGCAAACCAGCTCAGTTATCCGGGACAATTGTTAACGCTGAATTCCAATTATTGAGGAGCATGTGTAATGGTACCTTTGATTCAACCCCACAATAATTTTTAAACAATTTAAAATTGAAGTTGTTGTAAAATAAAAGCCGGGTTTCCCCGGCTTATATATATATTAAGTTATCAGGTACCTAAAAGTACAGCTAAAAAAATATTCTTACGAATTACCTGATAGTTTAAAAAATGTATTTATAACACTTATTACGCATCTAATTTAACCAATATTTAACATTTTTTAAGAAAATATTTTGAGATATCTTACACAAGTAAGAAATTGTTAGTATTTCAAATTTTATGACTCACACTTACCTTCCCAAATCAATAAATTAAAAAATTATCTTCTACAGATATTATATTTATAATTTAAACTTACTATTTTAAAAATTTTATATGTCTTATTTCAGGCATTTATTCAATTTTTAAAAATATTTAGCTTGTTTTTTTGTTTATTATGCCTAAACAACATGTTTATTAGTAGTAATGATACTTTTCGAAAGGAAGCACATATATAACTTATTATTGTTTTTATAGGACTTTATTTATATTTTTTATATGCAGAGCACCATTTTTGTCAATTTCGAGACAAATTCCAGGTTAAATCATATGAAATGGTTTTATATATATTAAAACTATTGAAATGCTTTGTTCTCATTCAAAAAATTGAGAATAATTAAGAGATCTCTCACATTTCTATGATTTAATTTATGCTCTTTAATAAATGAAGTCAACTCAATGCTTCGATCAGGATATAGTTGAATAAAATATTGCTTTTTTTGGGGTATTTCAATAGCCATATCTCCTACAGTCAAATAGAGTTTTTCTCTTATAATCAATTCATCTTCCTTATTTCCCATATCCAAAGCAGGGATATACGTAGATTCTTTTATATCCGTCATAAATCGCATTACTAATCCGAAATAGTTTGGTTCAATAACCTCACATAATCCTGTCAAGGGCACTTTCTGTTCATAGTAATAATTATCACAGGGCTGGTAAAACGGATTCTCCTGGCCAGGATCACTTGTCGAGAATCTCTTAAGCATTAATAGTGGAACGATCTTTACTTCATTATCGAGTTTCACCTCAAGCAGATCATACTCCACATCATAGTTCAACCATTGCTCAGAGATGGATGCCCCGGAATTTAATGTAAATTGGCCTTTCTGCCATTCATCAAACAGGTAAAAACTTCCTTTTATTTGAGGAGAGCGATTATCAAATTCCATCAGAACCTCTCCGGGATTAGTTGAATTATCTAAAATCGAACTTATGCCTTGTCCTGTCACCTGGTGAAAGAACAAGCTGAATGCCAATAAACTAAGTCCTTTCATATTATATTTAATGAAAAAAGCAGTATCCCCTAAGGGAAACTGCTTTTCATTCATTTAATAAGATTTATTGTGGTGTCATAACGACAGTCCATTCATCACCATATTCATTCATGGCTGTAAAGGTAATAACCCCGAGGGCATCAATAGATCCACTTGAACTAATTATTCCATCTCCAAAGGGACTTTCATAGGAGTCAAGCGTAACGCTTCCACATGCATCTTTTAATACACCGGCTACATCGGTTGGATCATCATAGTAAACACCCAGATACCATGCATCAAAGACCTTTCCGGTGGATTTATCAATTTCATATTCACCTGGTGTATCGGTAGCTGTTATAGTTATCACCGAAGCTATATCTTCAGCAGGATTAACAGCGGCTCCGCCATCTGTAGAAGTTCCACCTGAAACAGCATCATAGGTTCCTGCAAGGTCTGAAGCACAGACAACACTTACTTCAGCACTTTGTGGCACTGAGGATTTCCGTATTTCCTCTCCATCCCTTTCCTGCAGATCATAAACCGTGAAAGTCAGAGTAATTTCTGCCGCGGTTTTTGCAACAGAAGTATAGGTAGCCAGGATATCTCCCTTTGTTTGCCCTTTCATTTCATTCAGGTTATCAATAGTCACTGTTCCTATCGGATCACCATTTTCGTCTTCTATCAGATAACCCACAGAATCTATACCTGCCGGGCAATCTACAACAACAATAGTGATCTGCGTGCTCTGACCATCGAGGATTAACTCATCAACTGCAGAAACTGAAGAGACAGCAGGCGCATCGAGCAATCTTGGTGGATTGGCATCCTTGTAATCATCTACACATGATATCAATGCAAGTAAGATCCCAAATACAATTATGATATTATTTAATTTTCTCATTTCTCATTGATTTAAGTTTAACCTATTGAACTTTGGTAAGCGTCAGGGTTATGGGTTCTGCCTGGTTCAAACCACAATCTGCATCCATATTTTCTAGTGCAAGAATGATTAATTCTGAATCATCATCAGGATTGTATGGCCCAGGAGGAGACTGATTAGCCCATCTTAGCCCAGTTGAACATGACAAAGCACTCATAAAATTGATCAAAACATTGTCGCAAATAAGTAAAAATCTGAATTCAATATCTTCAAAAGTAATATAAGTGCAGTCGAATGTTCTTTCAATTGGACTTAAAGCAGTTATATTCACTACCATAGGCGCGAACCTTACCGGATTCCCAAAAAATGGATCATCAGGTCCAGATGTTTGTTCCAGATAATACTCACCCGTATATATATTCGGATCTATTGGACATGCAACATAGGATGTCCAGCCAACTGAAAAACTGGTAGTCAATGAACTGTTAATTATATTTGGAGTAACATTAACCACATCCCCACCAGGCAAACTCACAGTATCGGGAAAAACCATTCCATTCGTCAAACTTGTGATATTAAAAAAGTCAAAACGGTCACCACCACCCATATCCTCAACAGTTACTCCAAACAATTCGGCCAATTCCTGGGAATAAATGTCACATCCCGTATTGCTCCATTTGTTGCATCAAAATCAGATTGAGAATATATCCTTATGGGCCTTCGGGAGTAATTCGAATCCTGTTGGAAGTTATAATAGGTAGCACTTAATACCACCTCCTGCAGATTTGTATTCTCAGAAAATAGAGAGAATACTATTTTTGCATTATCAAGATCATCTGCTTTGAGAGATGTGAAATCCGGATCCAGCTGTATTCTCATATTTGCCGCATCCATAAACTCTGGTAATCTAATGGCATCCGGATCCTCACATGATGTAATTGTCAGGAAGCCAATTGCTAATATTAGTGGATATATATATTTTTTCATTTTATTAAGTTTTAATTAACATCCCAAAATACCCTGTAATTTGCTGTTTCCTTCTGTGAAGGTGCATTAGGATTAACTTCAAGCATGGAACTTACCCAAGGAAAAGCCAATGCATATTCCCTGGTTCTAACAGTAACATTTAAGTTGTCTGTATTGCCGTCATGTAAAACGGGATATCCAGTCCTTCGATAATCATTATAAATATCAACACTATATCCGAAACTGGCTATCCATTTCTGCGTTAAGATATGCTCTAATTTCCCTTCATTATCAGCTGCATCATAAAGAACCAATACTGAACTCATGTATGAGTCAATATCTGTCTGGGGTATACTTGCTGCTCCAGCGTTTCCTGCAACCTCATTTACTTTATCATAGGATGCCTGCATGGCTTCAACAAAAGCAGCCCTGGCATCTCCGTTTGACACACCCGTCAATGCTAATTCAGCTTCGATATATTTTCTTTGGAAATACGTTAAGATACGTTGTGGCACATCTCCTGCTCCATTAAAATTAGCAATCCCTCCTGTACCATCATCATACCGGCCTCCACATGGATATAAGCCCACAACAGTTTGAGAACTAGATTGGTCAAAGCCTTCATTTGGATCTATATTAAATGAAAACATATAAATCGACACAAAATCTCCATTCCTGTAAGATGTTGGATTTTCTGCAGGTTCTCCTGGAGCCAACTGATTATAGAAATAATAAGGAATTCTTGGATCGGATATACCCTGGTAAATATTTTCCGGGAAGAATGAATTGATACCCTTCATAATTTCATAGAAATATGGACTTATATTATTATATGCCCCACCTGGAGTATATTCCTGGGTATAGGCCGGATTTCTATTATCCGGCGCAATGTTGCCACCGTACTGGAATTCGAAATCTTCACCTTCATCGATCAAATCATTTTCTGATAATAATGAATTCACTTCAGATGCATTATCCCAAACCAATCTTGTTTGATTATATAGCTTCAATTTTAGAGTTTTGGCAAATTTTCTCCATTTAGCAATTGCTGAGGATCCGCCTCCATAAAAAATATCATCATTCAATGGTGAAAGTGTAGAAGTTTTTGCCAGATTGGCAATTCCGTCATCCAGCAGGTTAAAAACCTCCTGGTATACAGCCTCATCATCATCGTAGGCCGGATAGGGCTCTTCTGAACCTTTATTGGCATCAAAATAAGGCACCTCACCATATATATCTACAAGCACACTATATAAATAAGCTTTCATAATTTGACCAACACCTACATAATGCCACGATTCACTTTCTATCCCCTTCTCGATCATCCTCTTGATGTCTGTTAATGCCCAGGGATATATTAACCTCCACGGTGTTGCGACACCAAAATCATTACCATTGAAGGCATAATCATTCTGACTAGTACCACGTTGAACAAGATGATGAGTGTATAAGGAAGTGTAATTACCAAGTCCTCCGGTAGATATCCCTACAGATCCTGCAACATTTACCTGCGCAGATACCATCAATTGGTTCAATGGAACATCAGTTGGATTATTAGGGTCTTCATTTATGTCTAACCACTCAGAACATCCTGAAAGCACCACAAATAATCCAATCAACAACGTATATATAAATTTTCGTATATTTTTCATTTTTCTGAATTTTTTCTTAGAAGGATACTCTCAAATTAACTGCGAACCTGCGAACTGATGGTGTTGCCCCATATTCGATTCCCTGAGTATTGGTGGAACCAAACTGATTAATTTCCGGATCAAAATTGGTGGATTTTGGGAAATTTGGTGCGGAGAACCAAAGGTTTCTTCCAACGACGGAAAGACTAAGTGATCCAAAAGGAGTTTTATCAAGTAGAGTTCCGGGAAACTCATAAGCTAAACTTAGTTCCCTCAACCGAAATACGGTGGCATCATATACTATCCATTCATCGGCACTATTGATAGCAAAAGTATTTCCAAACCATAGTGTATTTACTTCCACCATAGTCTGATTTGGTATCTTTTCACCGTTTTCATTTCTGATAGGTTCATGGGTATTTGGATCGCCGTAAACACCAGGAATGATCTTATTCATTTCACGATCCTCCGTTTCAGCTAATACCCCTCTACCCAACATGGATTGGATGGTGTTTGAAAATAAATCACCTCCTTGCCTCCAGTCAAATACTGCATTCAATGTAAATCCTTTATAAGTAAAAGTATTTATTAACCCTGCAATGAAATCAGGATTTGGATTACCAACAATCTCTTCTTCGAGAGCCAATATCATTTGGCCATTAGCCGGATCTATCAGGAGGTTACCATCCTGATCCCGGTCATTTACTGTTCCCTTTAACAATCCATATTCCTGACCAGGTCTAAGAACACCTGAAACAGCACCTGCAAAGAATTGTTGTAAAAGCGTGATCTCTTCAACACCTTCGGTAAGCTCTTCTACGACATTTTTGTTATGAGTAAATGTACCATAAATATCCCATGTGAATCCTGAACCGCTTTTTATCGGTGTTAATCCCAATCCAATTTCAACACCTTCATTCGATATGACACCAAAATTCGTAAAGTAACTTGTGAATCCTGATTCATCAGGCAAAGTCAAATTAGCAATCTGATCAAAAGAACGTCTCTTATAATAAGTTATATCCAGTTTTATCCGGCCATTTACCCATTGTGATTCCATTCCTACCTCAAATTCAGATGTTCGTTCGGGCTTTAAAAGTGGATCTCTTTCCGTATTTTCCAAGGTAGCGCCGGGAACTGTTTGCCCTCCTGTAGGTGTCATAGGTAGCTGGGCCGTTGGGCTGGGAGATGTTACTACAACAGAATTTATAAAATACACAGGCTGAAGCATATATGGCGCTGTATCGTTCCCAACTTGTGACCAGCCGGCCCGCAACTTCAGAAATGGCAAGGCGCTCGAATTCATCCCCAATGCATCAGTTAATATCACTGAACCGGTTATTGCCGGATAGAAAAAGCTATTGGCCCCTTTCGGAAGGGTAGAACTCCAATCATTTCTTCCTGTCAATGTTAAAAATGCCCAGTTCTTATACCCAAAATTCAAATCAAAGAATAATCCTATCAATCTTCTCTGTTGGTGTCCAACCGGCTCATTGGTTGGCAGCTGGCTTCCATATGGAATAACATTATTGGTATTATCTAATTGATCTATATCAAATACCACATACTGAGTTCCCTGAACAGCTTGTCTGTCTAAAGTCCTCTGGTTGATGTTCTGTCCAAGGATCCCGCGGAATGAAAAGTCTTCACTGATGTCCTTTGTGAAAGTAGCAATCAAATTGGATTCTAATTCAGCAAAGAGAATATCATCTGATGTAACCCTTCCTATGCCCTGCGCACCGGTTGATCCAGGACGGATAAAATCTTTATTAAACTGGCTATAGGTATTAAATCCAAGTTTATAGGACAAATTAAACCAGTCTGTGATATCATATCCAAGGCTGATCTGGGCGGCAATCCTGGAAACATTTGTTTCTCCGCCTGCATTTTCATAAGACCAGTATGGATTATCGGCCTGTCCTCGTGCGACCATGAATTCACTTCCATTATCTACAGGATTTTGGAAAGGCTGCCCTTGTACATCCCAGTTTCTTCCTAAAAACAATGCCCTTGCAAATGCTGACTGGTTGTTGGCCCCAAGAGCACCCACCCCACTCTGTATTGCTTTCTGTACACTATTTGTATATGAAAGATTCGCTCCAATAATAAATCCATTTTCAAGTTCCGTATTTCCTCCAGCACTTAGTATAAATCTGTCAAAACTCGTATTTGGCACATATCCATTATTTTTTGTATAAGTTGCAGTAACTGATAATACGGAGCGTTCATTTCCAGCAGTTATATTTAAAGAATTATCATACATTTGGCCTGTTTGAAAAAGGTCTTTTACGTTATCCGGATACGCCTGATATGGGACCATTACGCCATCAAACTCAGACATTCCAGGTCGACCAGAATACCAATGAGTTATGGAATCGACATTTGCATAGTTCTTTGCTCCAACAAATGGTGCTCCCCAGGAACCATTGACTTGCTGATAATTAAAATTTGTACCTGTACCATAGGAATTCTGAAAATCTGGCAGATTTGATATTTGTTCAAAAGCATACGATGAGCTGAATGTCATCTCCAACTTTTTTCTGGAAGCCTTTGCGCTACCCGTTTTGGTAGTAATCAATATAACTCCGTTCGCGGCGCGGGATCCATAAAGCGCTGCTGCTGCTGCTCCTTTCAAAACAGTCATTGAAGCTATGTTGTTGGGATCAATATCAGCAATCCGGCTACTGTATGCCGTTCCATCCCCCAATTGGTTAAAGGTTCGGAACTCAGAGTTATTATAGGGTATTCCATCAACTACAAACAAAGGTTGATTACTTCCCAGTAATGATGAATTACCTCGGATGTTAATTCTTGTAGCACTACCTGGTGCTCCACTGGATCCGCTAATATTTACACCGGGTATTTTTCCCTGTAATGCTCTAAGCACATCCGGTTCAGAAACCTGTGCTACATCTTCATTATTTACCTGCTCGATTGAATATCCAAGAGCACGCGAGCTCCTTTCAATTCCAACGGCAGTCACCACGACTTCAGTTAGCTGCGTGGATTCATAATCCATTGTTACATCAATAACGGACCTGGATCCGATATCTTCCTCTACGGTAGACAATCCAATAAACCGGAATACCAATACGCCTCCGTCGGCCGGAACATCCAATCGGTAGTTACCATCAAAATCGGTAACTGTTCCTGCTGTTGTTCCCTTTACGAAGACATTAACCCCGGGAATTGGAGAACCATCTTCCGAAGCAGTTACTTTTCCGGTAACTGCTGTTTCTTGTGCATACGTCACCTGCCAAACCAATAGTGCAAGTAATGTAATGCGGATTCGTAAAAAGTTTCTCATAAATGAATGATTAAGATTAAAAAAACATTAAACAGTATATTCCAGCCCACACATAATATGCGAGATTTAAATCCTGTTAAATACAAAAGATTGCACCTCGAATTTTTGAATTGGCAGAATTATCTGCTGTTTCTACCTCAAAGTTGGGGATATTTGATTTGCGAGGGTATCCCCTAAAAGGTGGGATTTTATTACATTAAAAAAGTGCTTATATGTTCAATTTGACTAGAATATTAACTCTTAGACTGGAAAATGACCTTGTACTAAAAATCAGCCTATATTTAATATATCCCCCAATTTGCTTGATACAATAAATATATCTACGAGAAACTAAATCAGTTTATTTTTTTTGGCTACTTCAATAGCTGCTGCTTTTGAATTAACCTGTAACTTAAAGTAGATGTTTTTTATGTGGGATTTTACTGTTTCCTTATGTATGAATAATTCATCAGCAATAACCGAATAACTTTTCCCTTCTGAAAGAAGTTCAAGAACTTCGGTTTCTCTCGGACTTAATGGGGAGTTCTGGTTGCGCTGAAAAGATTCTACTACCATTCTGGCTATATTGCTGCTCATCGGTGCACCACCCTTGCCAACTTCGTTAATAGCGTCCAGGATCCTGTTATGGGGAGCATTTTTCGTAATATATCCTGAGGCGCCAGCCACCAAAGCCTGGAACACAAGGTCACTATCATCATGAACAGTAATTACAAGTATCTCTGTTTCCGGCCTGGCTTTTTTGATCACCCTTGTACCTTCTATGCCATTCATACCTGGCAACTCTATATCCATGAGAACCAGATCAGGATTGTCTTTTTCAAGGTTCTTAATAGCATCTTCACAAGATTCATAGGCAGCTATAACTTCATGTTCGCTTAAACTGCTTATTAAAAGAGTAAATCCATCTCTTACAACATCATTGTCTTCTACGATGACGATTTTACTGGTAGTTGAATCCATAGTATCCATGAGTTATTGGCCTAAACAATATTAAAAAAAATTCTCTTTAAGTAAAACAGATATTTGATAACCATTATAAATCTTCTTTAATTGGCTATATTCTTATTCAGATCAGCTTTCAGGATAATCTCGGTTCCTTTATCCGGCCCTGAATTAAAAATGAGATTCCCCTTGATTTTTTCACCGCGGAACTTCATTTTTTTTAATCCATTATAGTATTCAATCTCATCAGTATTAAAGCCTATCCCATCATCTGAAAGCCTTACCTCAAACATATTTGGATACATTGAAACTGAAAATGAAACAAAACTGCAACCTGCATGCTTGATGGTGTTATTTATAGCTTCCTTAAAGATTAATACAATTTGCCGGGTAAATCCAGGGGGAAGGCTGACATTTGCATCACTCCTAAACCCATTTTTTACCTGGAATTTTATTTCTGTAGTATCAAAAACTTCCTCGCCATAATCTCTGATCTTATAAAAGACTTCTTTTAGGTTATTATTTTTAGGATCTATGGACCAGATAAAATCTTTAGTTCCGAGGAAAAGATTCTTTGATTCCAAATCAATCTTTTCAAGATAATCTTTTAACTCCCCGGGAACTTCCCAATTCTTATTTCTTATAAGTTGTACCAGCATTGAAATGCTCGTGAGATGATTGCCTATCTCATCATGGAAATCCATAGCTACTTTCTTCTGAATACGTTCAAATTCTTCTTTATTCAACTTTTCAATTAATAGAAGTTGATTTATTCTAATTTTAATCCTGTAGTTATTAACAATAACGAACCCTAGTAAAAGGGATGCGAATAGTAAAACATAAAACCACCAGGTTCGCCAAAAAGGAGGTGCAATAATAAAGTTCATGGAGGAATAAGAATCACTCCAATTTAATCCGTCATAAGAAGCCGATACATTGAACTGGTATTTCCCGGGACTAAGATTTGCATATAAGACTGATTCATTAGTCATAGGAATTGACCAATCCTGGTCATAATTGTCAAGCCTGTAACGATACCAAAGACGATCCTTACTTTGTAGGGAAACGCCTTTGAAATTAATTTGAAGGTCGTTCTGGTCAAATTTTAATAATGGATTAATAGGAATTCCCAACCATGTATCCATCCTTGTGTTTTTCTCCCCCCAATCTGTGTTTTTAAATTCTATCTTTAGAGATGATATATTTACAGGAATAAAATTATTATTATTAAGTTTTTCAGGATTAAAAGTGACAACTCCTATTGAAGTTCCAAAGTATATTAATTTATCATCCTGGAATATTGCATTTTGTATCGTTTCGAAATCAGGGAATCCTTGCTCCATTCCTGCCGATGTAATTGACTGGATATTTCCATTTTCCTTCACTTCCAGATAATATATTCCCCTATCTGTTCCAATACATAAATGCTTGTCCTTATCAAAAGTCATTGATCTTACCCGGTTGAAAGGTAGGCTTACATATTCATTAACATATCTAATGTTTCCTGAACTGTTTTCATAAAAAATTAAACCATTGATATCACTTCCAATCCACATATTCCCTGAATTATCGGGAATAACTGTATTTAGTATCTCTTTATTTTTAAATCCCCGATTTATAAAAGGAATTATTACCCCATTTACATATTTGTCTATGCCATTATCTGACAACAAAAGCATTTCCCCATCATCAATTTGTCTTAAAAACTTAATACGATTGCTTAAGAGTCCGTCATCCTGTGATAAGGACCATATTGAATTGTTTTCAAAAACGGCTACTCCTCCTTCTGTCCCAACCCAGGTTCGACCTTTATTATCTATACATGTATGGAAACAATAATTATGTGGCAATCCACTACTGGCAGTGTAAGAAATATAGGAATTATCTTTAAAAACAGTAACTCCCCTAGCACCGGCAAACCAATACGAATCCTCATACACTGAAATCGACCTAATATAGTTACTAGTTAATCCATTATTCGCATCAATCTTTTTGACATTTTGTCCATCAAAAATATCGATGCCCTTACCAAAATAACTGATAAACAACTGGCCATCGTCATTCATAAAAAAAGAAGAAGGGGTAAATCTTTGATTTCTTGAAAACTCAAGATACTTAAGTGATTCACCATGATAACTATATAAACCATTTTGTTTGCTAACGACCCAAATACTCCCTTCCAGATCCTGAAAGATCCGCGAAATGGTTTTTCCATCAAATCCTGTAGATTTGTTGAATTCCAGCGTGTTACCATCACTGATCATCATTAATCCCTTGTCAGAGCTGATCCATATGTTCCCATTATTCTCAATCAGAACATCAGATATAGGCTCATTTTCAACACTGCAAATTTCATTGATAATAATTTCACCATTATCTGACTCCAGGTTTGAAAGAATCCCAGAGTTATTGAGAAACACTTCACCATTGGAAGCGAATATTTTATCATATCCCGCAAGATCTTTTGCAACTCTTTCAAATCCTTTCTCAGAGTTTAGCCATAACTGACCATATGACGATAGTACTTTCAATTGGGCCAGGGTCCTGCCAGAAACATTAATAATGGAACTATTTATTGATTCAAGCAAATGACTAAAATTAGCAATTTCATTATTTTCAATACTATATAGCGATTTGCCTCCATGAAAGAAAAATATATCCCCTACCGCATTACTATTCAATCCATAACAGTTATAGGGACCATCGATATTTGAAATGCTATAATATTTGAAATTCAATCCATCATAAGAGCTTACACCATTTTTGCCTGCGATCCAAAGAATGCCGCTTTGATCTATCATAATATCAAATACCTGATCATTTTCGCGATCATGTGAATATTCAATTTCTTCAAACACTTCCCCATTGAACCGCATCAATCCTGCTTTAGTCCCTAGCCATATGTACCCATATTTATCCTGTGTGACACAGTTAATATCTAGACTGGTCAATCCATCATCCAGATCATATTGATTGAAAAAAAAGGATTGAGACATCCCAAATACTGGAAATATAAAAACCACAAGGAATATAAAGATTCTCTCAACAGACATTTCACCCCTTTTGACTAAAAATAAGTTTAATCATACTCAGAACTCAAATAGAAGATAATGTTTACAAGGATAATAATATTACTGCAATAGCAAAATCCCCCAATTTGGGTATTTCTCATTCCCAAAATTTTTACAATCTTTCACCCGAATTCGTAATCGATCTTTTATAACCTTCCCGGACTTCGATTCAGAACTCTCTTCATACACCCTCGAATTTGTCTGGGAAGGTTTTTTCCTTTTACTTTAAATTCCAGGTCCATTTTTTAAATCAGAAAACTTACGCCTCCCCCATTTTGGGTTAGGAGTATTATTCAATTTTAAATTTTGAATCATTAAATAAGCTTGAAAATTCTTAAATTCACTCGCGATTGGACCATATTGAGTTTAGATTTATACAGAAATCATTAAATACTTACTTGATTTGTTGATCATCAAAAGCCTATATCGTTATGCACCCTGTATTATTCGAATTTGACACGCCTGGTTTTTTAAGGTTTTTATTTCCCGATACTATTACTATATATTCATACGGTGTTATGATTGCTCTGGGCGCTCTTCTTGGATTTGCCTATACTGCATGGCAGGCAAAAAAACAGTTGAATGTAAAATTTGAGACTACAAATGAATTAATACTTTTTATACTTATATTTTCTATTATCGGAGGTAAATTCTTCATAATATTTGAAGATTTTAAGGGCTTCATATCAGATCCAGGTCAACTTTTCAGGAACTTCAGTAGCGGTTTTGTTTTTTATGGATCCCTACTATTTGCTATTCCGACAATGCTCATCTTTTTCAAAGTTAAAAAGATCCCAACACTACCAATGCTGGATATCATGGCCATTACTACATGCATAGTGCATGGAACCGGCAGAATTGGATGTTTCCTGGCCGGTTGCTGTCATGGGATCCCTTATGATGGATTCTTATCTGTAGTATTTACAGATCCTATGTGTCAGGCAGATCCATTAAATACACCCCTTCACCCAACCCAGCTTTATAGCATGAGCTTAATTTACGGAATCATGATCCTTCTGGTTTTGGTTTCAAGCAGAAAACAATTTCCTGGTCAGATCTTTCTCTTATACCTGATACTATATTCAGTTGGCCGTATGATCCTGGAAATTTTCAGAGGAGATCTTTCAAGGGGTTATGTGTTTGATAACTTCCTGACCAATTCGCAATTCATCTCAATCATAGTAATTATAGTAGCTATTTATTTTTACTATAAGTTGTATAAAAAACAGGCGCTAAAGTCAAAATGATTACATGCTGTATTTTGCTCACTCACTAAATTCTAAAACTGGCAGCTTTAGGAAGAATATTTATATCGAAGGGTGGACTTCCAATGGCTTCTCCATCCATATGAGCTACTAGTGCTGGATTTTCCTCAATTGTTACTTTCCTGGATTTATAAAAAGAAACTGCATTCAACTTTCTATGGGCCCCATCCTTCATTTTTAAAACATAGTTAATCCTGGTCAAGTTGGGAACTTTGCCTACAAGGCATATATCAAGAAGACCATCATCATTTAAGGCATACGGATTTATTTTAAATCCTCCTCCAAATGTTGTTCCCTTAGCAATTGTCATTAAAAGGGCTTTCTCCTTTATTGCATTATCATTGAAAATTGCGGATATCTCTTTTTCCCGATAAGTTAGCAGTATTCGAAGAACTTCAGAAAGGTAGGAAAAATACCCTTGAAACTTCTTTCCTTTTGCAGCCATTATTTCCACAACTTTCCCATCAAAACCAATTCCTACACCATTTAAAAAAAGTCTGCCATTGCATTCTCCAAGGTCTATTTTTTTTATATCCCCATTAAATGCTGTTTCAATCTGGGATTTGAAATCAAATCTGGATTGGATGTGTTTGATCGTATCATTGCCAGTACCAAAGGAGATGACACTTACCACAAGTTGTTTATCCCTTATACCATTTATAGCCTCGTTGATAGTGCCATCGCCACCCACAACCATTAAATCAGTATACTCTTTATCTTTAACTATAGAGTTTGCAAGCAAATCTGCTTTCCTGTATTCAGATGTGAAATAAAGATCATAAGAAATAGATCTCTGTATAAATTCAGATTTTATCCGCTCAAGCCTATCCAGGTGTTTCCCTTTTCCGGCAGTTGGGTTAACAATGACTAAAAACTTCCTGGCAATCACGAGTTTTTTTGCCGGAATTTAATCATATTTTTGAAAATGTAATCTATTTATACGAATTGATGCCATTATTTCTGATTTCTTGGCTAATTAGCATCCCAAAACTTCCCGTCACCATATAAATCGACATTAATTTCCGGATCTCCTTTATACCATATTTCTCCACTTCCAGATATCGATCCTTTTATTTCCTCGTTAACAAAAAATCGACATAAGGCACTTCCCGATATATGTAATTCGCATACATCAACTTCCAGGTCAAAGGCGGCAATTTCTGCAAGTCCAATGATTTCGACATAAATCGATTCCTGTTTTTCCCCCACAACAGTTATGTTCCCTAATCCACTAACGTAGATAGCCTCAATTTCATTTGGCATTTTAATGGTCAGCAGAATTGTGTCAGCTTCAACGATATCCACTTCTTCTTTAAATCCCCAGGCAAAAATATCATTACCAAATCCATAAGGCCATCTCGTCCAGGATATTTTGTTGGGCTCTTGCAGTAATTTCTAAAGAGTCTCCCGTTTTAATTATTACACTGCCAACTCCAATATGTTGGAAGATTTTAAAGGAATCAGCATTTATATACTCAGTTACGAGGGGCCCCTCTCCATAGATTTTCTTGCCTGTTTCCGGTATGTCTAAAGAACAACTTGTAAGTTTCAATAAAAATAATATTGACGTTACAAGAAGTAAAATTCTAATCTTTCCCATATTGATATCTCTCATTTCGAATTACTTTGCTTTACATACACGACACAAAAATACACGGAATAGTTTAAACAATATCATTAATAAATGTATTATAATACTTAGTTTATTGACAAATAATTTAATAACTCCGATCATGAGATCTATAGAAAAGGTGGTTAATGCGGAAAATGTAATGATGGGGAAATTTCAAGATTTCACAACCTTTACCTGTTAAAGAAGTAAGGCAAGTCGATCCCTTTTTATTGTTGCATCATGCCGGCCCAAAGTACCAAAGTCCTGGTGATAAAGGATTAAATGTAGAAGCACACCCACATACTGGGTTCGAGCCTGTTACCTTTGTTTTTAGTGGAGAGGTCGAACATCGTGATTCTTTGGGTAATGAAAGTATAATAAAATCTGGAGGAGTTCAATGGATCACCGCGGGTAAAGGTATTGTCCATTCTGAAAAAGCATCACCTGATTTTCAATTAAATGGTGGTGATTTTGAAATCATTCAGCTCTGGATAAACCTTCCAAAAAAATTTAAGAAGACAGAACCTAAATATTATGGCTATGACGCTAATGATATTCCTTTTTACCTTTCAACAGATAAAAAAGTCAGATTGAATGTTGTGGCAGGAAAATTTAAGGATATTAAAGGGCCCGTAGATTCAATAAGTGGGATAACTGCATTTACTGCACAATATGGATGCAATGTCAAACCTCAATCTGGAATTTGAAGAGGAAGAAAATGTTATTTTCTATGTACTAAATGGTCATGTGAGAACGGATAATGTAGATGTCGAAGATAAACAACTTGCAATTTTGAGCAGAGATGGGAAGGAGGTAAATATCCAGTCTTTGCAAACATCCAAGTTGCTAATTTTAGCTGGCAGACCATTTAATGAGCCTGTTTATCATTACGGACCATTCGTCCTGAATTCGAAAGATGAAGTAATAAGTGCAATAAATGACTATGAATCCGGAAAAATGGGCTATCTGGATTAAATGATTGATTCTTTCGGTTTACATTGTTAAAGTTTCATCTCTGCGCTCTTTAATATCTAAACTATGTTAAATTGTTCTGTATAATTTTTATTTTTGCGTTCTAAACAATGTAATTCGATGGTTAAAAAATCTCTTAAAAAGCAGTATAAATCACTAGACAAGCACCTTCTCAGGTACGAAAAGATACCTACTTTGATCTTTGAAGATGCCATAGCCGCCTCGAAAGATGTAGCAAAAGCGATAGCTAAAATTATAAATTCCAAAAAAGGCAACTGTGTGTTGGGCCTTCCAACAGGCTCTACTCCTATTTTTATATATGAAGAGCTTATTCGTCTGCATGAAGAAGAAGGCTTGAGCTTTAAAAACGTGATCACCTTCAATCTGGACGAATATTATCCAATGCCGAAAACAAAGCTTCAGAGCTATGTCAGGTTTATGAATGAGAATTTCTTCGACCATATCGATATACCAAAAGAAAATATAAACATCCCTGACGGTTCCATTCCTGTCGAAGAGATCCATGAATATTGCGACAAGTATGAGCAGAAGATCATAGATGCGGGAGGAATTGATATACAGTTACTTGGCATTGGAAAAACAGGACATATTGGATTCAATGAACCTGGTTCTCCTATAGATTCTCGAACCAGGTTGATCACTCTTGATCATGTTACAAGAGTTGACGCAGCCAGCGACTTTTTTGGAGAAGACAATGTGCCAAAAAGAGCAATAACTATGGGAATAGGCACTATTTTTAGTGCTAAAACAATATTTCTGCTGGCCTGGGGTGAAGGTAAATCTGCCATCATTCAAAAAGCAGTAGAAGGTGAAATCACCGATCATGTTCCTGCGAGTTATCTTCAAAAGCATGGAAATACTAAAATAATCCTCGATGAAGGTGCAGCTGCGGATCTTATTAGAATTAAAACTCCATGGTTGGTTGGCCCTTGTGAGTGGGATGATCAATTAATCAGGAAAGGGGTCGTATGGCTATGTCAAAAAGTAAACAAACCCATCCTTAAGCTTACGGATAGAGATTATAATGATAATGGGATGAGCGATCTTATTGCTGAAAAAGGGCCTGATGCATATTCAATTAATATAAAGGTATTCAATGACCTACAAAGAACAATAACTGGTTGGCCTGGCGGGAAACCGAATGCCGATGATTCCAACCGGCCAGAAAGGGCCGAACCTTTCCCTAAGCGGATCATTTTATTCTCCCCTCATCCGGATGATGATGTAATTTCTATGGGTGGAACATTCATCAGGCTTGTTGATCAGGGACATGAAGTACATGTTGCCTATCAGACATCTGGCAATATTGCTGTTTTTGACGATGACACACTGCGGTTTGCCTATTTTGTTAATGAATATGCACAAGCTTTTGAGGGAAACAAGGAACTGGCTTCCAATTTATTTGGTAAAGTTTCAGAATTCCTGGCCAATAAAGAACCCGGACAGGTCGATTCTGATGAAGTGAAAGAAATTAAAGGCTTAATTCGACAGGCAGAAGCCTGGGCTGGGTGTAAGTTTGTCGGAATTCCAGACGAACAAATCCATTTTCTTAATTTACCCTTTTATGAAACAGGAAAAGTAAAGAAAAATCCTAGTTGGAAGAGATGATATTGAGATCACAAAAGAATTAATCAAGAAAGTAAAACCACATCAAATTTATGCTGCCGGTGATCTTTCAGATCCACATGGCACACACAGTGTTTGCCTTGAATCAGTATTCTTAGCTTTAGAAGAATTGAAAGAAACTGAGCCATGGATGAAAGATTGCTGGTTATGGCTATATAGAGGAGCTTGGCAGGAATGGGAGATCGACAAAGTTGAGATGTGTATTCCACTAAGTCCTGATGAACTTCAGAAAAAAACAAAGGCTATCTTCAAACATCAGTCTCAGAAAGATAGCGCATTATTCCCCGGAACTGACGCAAGGGAATTCTGGGAAAGAGCACAGGACAGGAACCGGGAAACGGCAAAACTATACAATTTGCTTGGGATGGCGGAATATGAAGCAATGGAAGCCTTTGTCAGGTGGCACTACTAGTGAGAAGGTCAATATAAATTATTAATAAACAGACGAATTGTTTTAACATTCCTCATTAGGAGAATTTT
The DNA here is from genome assembly GCA_963820995.1 of uncultured Cytophagales bacterium. Classification (GTDB taxonomy): domain Bacteria; phylum Bacteroidota; class Bacteroidia; order Cytophagales; family Cyclobacteriaceae; genus JAGTVG01. Next base: position 722,733 of record CAWGCL010000006.1, read on the forward strand.
AAGCTGGGATAGATTGAGTCAAATATAGATGTGACAAATTACCCTCTTTGCAAGTCAATTTTCTTTCCTGCTACGGATAAATTTTCCTTAACATAATTTTCATCCCACAGATTCGAAATTACGGCTGATATCCTTGGATTCTGTAATGCCCACAGATATGCCTTGACCGGGGCTTTCATATCACCTGGGACTATTTTATTCAGTTTTTCTGCACGCCATTCAGGTAATGGTTTCAATTCCTCGTGTTGTGTTGCAACACTCATTGCTACTTTCATCCCAATTACGCCAACATTCGCTTCATGTGCCTTTCTTATTGCCCCATCCAGAAAGCCATCATTGAGGAAATTATAGGCCACCATAGCTACATCATACTTCCCGGTATCCACTGCTGCATTTAAAACTCCTGCAGGATCATTATGACTTGAAACACCCAAAAACCTGACCTTACCTTGCTTTTTTAATTCATCGAATGCTTCATAGATTTCAGGTATGTTAACTTCTTCAGGACAATTCGCCCCATGTGGGCACATAGCAAGATCAAAATAATCGGTTTTGGTCCTTTCCAAACTCCCTTCAATGGAATTAAAAATGAACTCTTTGAACTTTTTACTCCCATCAACTTTTTGGCCGTAGTCGCTCATCATGGCATTACTTAAATAGGAAGGATCCATCGATCGTTCCTGCCCAGGCCAATAAATATAGAAATATCCTGGCTTATCGACCCCTCTGTCACTTCGCATTTGCCAGGCCCTTTTGATAATATTCTCCTGCTTCCCGGATGGCAAACTGTCGAATATTTCTTTATACATCCTGTTTCTTATAGAGGTAAATCCACTTATTTTCGTATTAAGAAATACCTTTTCACGTTTTGATGAGGATTTCAGAATTTCTCCATATCCCTTTTCAGATTTCCCGTTTCCATACGCCGGGGCAGTGTCAAAGTAATTAAGACCCATTTCCATGGCCAGCTCTACCTGTGCATAGCTTGTGGGGGAAACAGGATCTCCACCACAAACAATCTCAGAGACCATATATCCGGTTCTGCCCAGCATCCGATAGGACATGTCAGATTGTTTATTTCTCCATTGTGGGACAATAGCACTTTTAGTTTCCCTGGAAATTGCCAAAGGACTGGCCAATAATGAGGGTAGAGCTAGTGTACTTAAAGAGGTCTTCCAAATAAATTGCCGCCTGTTCATAGATTTTGAATCCTTTTCTTTTTTCATTATAATGAGATAAGTTTTTAAATCATCGTTGATTTCACTTAAATATAAAATCTAAATTAATCATTATTAAGCAATTTTATCAAACAATGACACACTCTTAAGATTGCCATAAACGGAGATTATGTAATCTTTATAAATTACATTCAATGCAATTTCAAATATTATAGGAATTACAGGAATTTAAACAGGATTAACTTTCAAGTTGAAAAATACATTTTTGTTTGTAGCAGGAAGGGCATTAATATTTCGCTTCTAATCGAACCATATTCCTTCACATTTTTTGAATTATTGAAAATATGATAATAATCAAATACACTTACAAAGAAAGGTTAGTCAATAATTATACATTAAATATACCAACTGAATAATAAAGTCAAATTATTATTGTTCCCAATTCAATACACTTTATTTTTTTTCATAAAGTGATTAAAAATAAATTTATTGATTATTCTTAATCAAATTTTTATTGATTTATCTATTTTTAATTATATTCAAATTTTACTGAAATAACAGATTTTTATCCAAAATCCATTCACAAATGAAAACCAAAAAAATAGCAATGCTTGGTGGAGGTTTTATCGGTGATTTCTATACCCATACCCTTCATGGACAACGCAGGCAAGACCGGGTTCAAGTGATATATTCAAGAAGTGAAAGTTCTGCAAATAGAATTGCCGATCGCTGGAATATACCTAAATGGACCACAAATATGGAGGAAGCTATCAACGATCCTGATATAGACACTGTGGTAATTGCTCTTCCGAATCATCTACATTTAGAAGCAGTAAGACTATCTGCAGAAGCTGGGAAAGCTGTATTGGTGACCAAACCTTTAGGACGAAATGCAAGGGAATCAAAGGAAATGCTGGAATTAGTAGAAAAACATGGCATTTTTCATGGATACCTTGAAGATCTATGCTATACGCCTAAAACTTTAAAATCTTTAGAGTCTGTGAAGAATGGGGCTTTGGGTGATATTTTATGGGTACGGTCCCGTGAAACTCATCCTGGCCCACATAGTGACTGGTTTTGGAATCCTGAATTATCCGGAGGCGGGGCCATAATTGACCTTGGATGTCATTGCATAGAAATTGCCCGTAATTTTATTGGGAAGGATGTAAAACCCTTGGAGGTTATGTGTTGGGCGGACACGCAGGTTAAACCCATCCAGGCTGAAGATCATGCGATAGCGCTGGTAAAATATGCTTCAGGGGCAATCGGGCAATTTGAAGTGAGTTGGTGTTTCAGAGGTGGCATGGACCTTAGAGATGAGGTAATGGGTGTTGAGGGTACAATATTTCTGAATCATTTTCTAAGAACGGGCCTTGAAGTTTTCACAGCTGTAGGTGAAGGTGATTATGTAGCCGAAAAGGCCGAATCCGCAACCGGATGGTTATTCCCCGTTGGTGATGAGGTAAATGCCCTGGGATACGATTTTATGTTCACTGATATGTTCGATGCAATTGATGAAGGTCGCAAGCCTATGGAAGATTTTTATGATGGATATGTAGTTAATGCAATTATCGACGCATGTTATAAGTCTTCAAAATCAAAGAAATGGGAACCTGTTGAATTAGAAATATGGCGAGGTAGTGAGGAAATAAAGAAAGGTCCTAAAATGGTTGATTATGATGCTAAGTATTATTTAATCAAAGAGGAGATCCTTCCAAATGGTTCTAAAAAACTTATTTTAAAGGATAAGGATAGTGGGGAAATAATTCAAAGGGAATTATAGATTATATTATTCCGCGATCTTAAACCCTTTTTATAAAAACATATTATACCCATTTTGTTTAAAATAATATGTTTTTGATAAAGGATTCTGAACCTATAAAAAGTCCATATTATTTAAATGTGTTCTTGTGTTTTCTCTGTTTAAAAGCGAAAATAAACAAAGCAAGAACGAAAGCAGCAATTACGGCCGGCACAATCCAGATATCAGGCCAGTTTTTAATTCCGTCAGTAGTATAAAAATCAACAGTGTTGCCAGCAAACCAGGTACCAATAAACATACCCAAACCATAAGTAGCAAAGGTTATCATTCCCTGAGCTGAACTTTTCAAATATGATGGAGCTTCATTATCCACATATATCTGACCTGCAACAAAGAAGAAATCATAACACAAGCCATGTAATAAGATCCCTGCATATATCATCCATACCATAGATCCATTATCGCCATAAGAGAAAAATAAGTACCTGATAAACCAGGCTGACATGCCAATTATAAATACCTTTTTTACGCCATACTTCTTCAGAAAGAACGGCAATATTAATAGAAACAGGATCTCGGCCACCTGACCCATACTTATCTTATTCGCTATATAATTCATGCCTATATCAGATAAGAATGAAGCTGTAAATCCAAAATAGAAAGATAAAGGTATACATGTCAGAACAGAAGCCACAATTATGATAAGGAAAGCCGGCTTTTTCAATAAACCAAGCGCATCCAGGCCGATAATCTCTTTAAAGCTGACTTGAACTTCTTTTTTAGGAGGTACATGCGGAAGAGTGAAACAATACATTCCGAGCAATAGAGAGGCAATAGCACCTACATAAAGTTGATTCACCGATGAACCATAATCCAGATACCCAATGATATTATTAGCAACGATCCAACCTATTGTTCCTAATACCCGAATACTGGGGAATTCCTGTGACGGATTGTCCATTTTATGGAAGGAGATCGAATTTGACAAGGCCATGGTGGGCGTATAACTAAGGGTATATATTAGCAAACTGGGATAAAACAAAGCAAAAGTCTTTGCTTGTGCTGTTACGATTAAAAGAATCGCCCCAAGAATATGTAATGAACCGAGCACCTTCTCAGTTGAGAAAAACTTATCTGCTACCAAACCTACAAAAAAGGGAGATATCATAGCCGCAATGGCAAAAGTGCCATATGACAAGCCAATTTGGGTACCAGTAAAGTTGAGAGTTTCTCCTAAATAGGTATTTAAAGTAACGTACCAGGTTCCCCAGATAAAATACTGTAGAAACATTAGTGACGATAACTGTAGTCGAGTTTTTAATATCATAACCGTGAGGAAATCTCTATTTTCAATTCAAAATCTTCTCAATTTATAAAAAATGTGTTTTTGCTGAACTAAAAGGGTAAAAAAATATTTCTATTTGGCATCAATTATTTGTGCCGGTTTTAAGGTAAGGTATCCATTCATCATGAGCATACCCCGAAAATTCTCTTAAAAATAATATGTAATTTGGTCTATATGGAGAGTTCCGTAAGGATAATCCAATTTCCTCAGGCATATAATCCCCTTTTCTGGTATTACATTTTCTGCAAGCGGTGATGAGGTTCATCCAGGTGCTCTTCCCGCCTTTTGCTTTAGGGACAACATGATCGAGTGTAAGATCTTTATTCGTACCACAATACTGACATTCAAAACCATCTCTTTTAAATACATTCTGCCGGGTGAGCACAACACCCTTATAAGGGATATTAACATAACTTCTAAGTTTAATAACGGCTGGCATCGGGAAAGAACGATTGACTGTTCTCAATAAAGTACCATTGCATTTTGAAATCAATTCAGCTTTTTCAAAATAAACCAATAAAAATGCACGTTGTATCGTACATATTGATATTGGATTATAATCCTGATTCAATACCAAAACTCGCCTGTTCATCATCTAAGAATTCTCTTTATAAACTCTAACTTATGAGTCTGAATATTGTTTTTTACATTAATTATACCTTCTTCATTAATTTGATCTATTCGCACAAGTCCATGCGCATGAATTATCCTATTATCATCAAGAATTATTCCAACATGACTGATCTTTCCTTTTGAATCTGAGAAAAATGCAAGATCTCCGGGAATTGCTTCATCAAATTCTTTTATAATAGATCCCTGCCTAACTTGTTCAGATGTATCCCTTTTTAGTTGGTACCCAGATATTTTAAATACCATTTGAACAAATCCCGAACAATCAATCCCAAAAGGTGTTTTACCACCCCATAGATAGGGTGTATTTAAATATTTTAAGGCTGTGGAACGGATAAAATCAAAATCTCTTTTCTGGCCAAGATTCTTTGCTTCACCGTTAAAGGCAAATTGTTCATCAAAATCAAATAATTCAGTATGTGCTATTGGGAGAATACTTCCAATTACAATTTGCAAGGGCTTTTTTTTGTATAATATTGAAGTTGTCAATTCGGTTGATATCTTAAATTCGTTGTTGATCATATCATGAAAATACTCCTCACTTATGGATTTATGTTGTTTGTGATCAACCCACCCCTCATATTCATCAAAGTATGTTTTAATATGAAGCCAGTTTTTATCGGGGGTAGCAGAAAGAACTGTATAATGGTCGCCAAACAATAATTGTGTAACAAGTTCACTTTCATGAGCCGGTTCCTTTCTTACAGGCACGATACTCAATCGACAAATTCCTTTCTGTAATTTATCCATCATTATTTAATATTTAATCTTGCCATATCCCGTTTAATATCTTTTGCTTTTATATCTTCTCTTTTATCATAGATCTTTTTGCCTTTAGCTAAAGCTATCTCGAGTTTGGCCAGTCCTTTTTCATTAATAAATATCCTTATAGGAATTATTGTAAGTCCTTTTTCCTTGTTTTTTGTAAGCAGTTTTTTTAACTCTCTTTTATTCAACAACAATTTACGGTCTCTTTTGGCTTCATGGTTAAAATTCCTGGCCAATTCGTAGGGGGAAATATGTAGTTCCTTAACAAATAGTTCGTTATTAAAAAATGCACAATAACTATCCTGAAGGTTTACCTTGCCCAGTCTAATAGATTTGATTTCACTTCCCAGAAGAACGATTCCTGCGACATACTTATCAATAAATTGATACTCATAAGAAGCTTTTTTATTTCTTATGTTAACATTCTTCTGGAAATTCAATTTTCCTGAGGACATATACTTACTATTTCGAATTGATTAAAATTACGACAAGGGACCCATTAAAAAATAAAGATATTACAAATAAATGAATCCTCCATTTAAAATTTTAATCTGGCATCAGGTATAACTGTAAGATCACTGAACGCTCCCTGCAAATATTTATAATAACCAGCAATTCCGATCATAGCAGCATTATCAGTACAGTATTCAAGTTTTGGGATATAGGTTTTCCAATTATACTGATCTGAAAGATCTCTAACATAACTTCTAATTTGGGAATTTGCCGCAACCCCGCCTGCTATTGCGATATCCTTAATGTCGTTTTCATTTGCACATAAAATTAATTTCTCCATCAACATCGCTATTAAGGTATGTTGTATGCTTGCACAAAGATCATTCAGGTTCTTTTCTATAAATGAAGCATCCGCTTTCAGTTGATCCCGTAAAAAATATAGCACCGCAGTCTTGATGCCACTGAATGAATAATTATACCCAGACATTGATGTTAATGGAAATCTAAATTTTTTAGGATCTCCCGTTTTTGCATGTTTATCTATTAAGTATCCACTCGGATAGGGGAATCCCAACATCTTCCCTATTTTATCAAATGCTTCCCCCACTGCATCATCCTGAGTTTCTCCCAAAACCTTCATGTCAAGATGATCTTCTACCAATACGAGCTGTGTATGTCCTCCACTTATTGTCAAACATAAGAAAGGGAAGTTCGGCTTGGGTTCGTCAATGAAATGAGCAAGAATATGTGCCTGCATATGATTCACAGAAATCAAGGGAATATTTTTTGCTATTGAGAGTCCTTTTGCAAAAGATATCCCGACAAGTAGGGCTCCCAACAAACCCGGCCCTTGTGTGACGGCTATGGCATTAAGTTCGTTTATGGAGATTCCGGCTTCTTTAAGTGCCTGATTTACTACAGATATAATATGCTGTTGATGAGCCCTTGAGGCGAGCTCAGGAACTACACCACCATAAATTTCATGTATTGATTGGCTTAGTATGGTATTGCTGAGTACTTTTCCATCCTGCACTATTGAAGCGGATGTTTCATCACATGAACTTTCCAAAGCAATTATATTTGAAGCCATTAACTGATGTCTTTCGTAATATTAATTAGGTTTTTTTATCAAGTATTGTGCGCAAAATTAAATAAAACCAATTTCTTTCGTATATTAATTAGAAAGGAAGATTAATTTGGTGGCGAAAAAGAGTCTATTTAGGTTAATGTTGTGGGGGTCGTATAGAAGGCCACTCATAAAAGTATTGGCAATAATAATCATGTTTTTTGCCACTTTAATGGTCGGAATAACTGCTGCCCTGCAATTCCCTGAAATTCAAACCAGAGTAACTCAACAGCTCGCTCAATACTTGTCCAAAAAAATTGGATTAGAAGTTTCTGTTGGCTATATCAACATTTATTGGTTAAGCCAGGTACATCTTGAGGATGTAAAGATTCTGGATACAGAAGCTGACACCCTGATCTATGTTAAAAGTGCCAGGTTAAATTATGGAGCCACGAGTTTAATTATGGGCCGGGACATTACCTTTAACAAAGCTATAGTGGAAGGTGCAGATGTCCGGGTGGTGAGAAATGCGCCCGATGGCCGGTTTAATATTAATCTATTTGATGATGGATTAAAGAAATTTTTAGGATCAAACAGACCAGATTCTTTGAAGGGCACATTTTTAATAAAAGAAATTGAATTATATAATTCAGAATTTACTTTATCGGATCCAAACAAAGACTCTATAAGAAATAAATTCAATTATAACCAATTTAAGATCCAGGATCTGAATGCAAAAGGCCTTAACTTATCCTCAAAGGGGTAAAAATTTTCAAATCCAATTTGAATCCTTGAGCGGAATAGACTCAGCTAGTCAACTCAAAATAAAAAACTTATCAGGCTTTTACCAGATCACCAAAAACTCAATGGTTTTCAGAACATTTAATATGGATATAGGACGTAGCAATATCGAAGCTTCATTTGTTTTTCAATTCGACAGTATTCAACAGATGAAAGAGTTCAATGAATTAGTTACCATTATTGCTGATGTGAAAAGTTCGCGTATATATTCAAGAGACCTGGGATATTTCGCTACAGTATTTAAAAGATATTATCAATACTACAGACTATCCGGTTTCTTTTCAGGATCGGTTAATCGATTCAAATTAGATGATTTTAACCTTGCATTAGGCTCAATAAGTAGAATTCGCGGATCAGCAAGTATGTCAGGATTACCTGATGTCAATAATACATTCATCGACATGAAAATCGAAAATTCAATTATTAATCCCCAAGATCTTGGACCTTATTTTGGGGAGGAATTTGTTCAAAACCTCGCCAAATTTGGTCGTTTAAGTTTTTCAGGGAGGTTTACTGGCTTTCCGGTTGACTTTGTAGCTGATGCTGAATTTTATACGCAGATTGGCTATTTCGATAGTGATATCAACCTGAAATTAGATCAGACAGATAACTTACCGTATTATTCAGGGAATATTATAGCACAAGGCCTTGATCTGGGTGCATTTACTGGATAATGAAGAGAAATACCAGGATATTGATTTGAACGGAAAAATCGAGGGTAAAGGTTTTTCTAAATCCAATGCAGATTTCCTGCTGGATGCCACTATCGAGAACTTTGGATTACTTGGATATAACTATCGAAATATCCTGATAGACGGGAGGCTCTCAAGTGAAATATTTAATGGATTATTAGCCATTAATGATCCAAATCTTGATTTTGAAATGAATGGCGAGATCGACCTTCGTGAAGGGAATGAAAGAATCAATATTGTTGCGGCAGTTGATACTGCTATTTTGAACAATATAAACATATCGAAAAAACCTGCCAGTATTTCCACCCAGATAAAAATTGATTTGCAAGGACTTGATATTAATTCTATCTCTGGTATTGTAACGGCACCAGAAACCAATCTAATGTATGATAATCAATATGCCAACATACAAAATTTGAAACTAATTTCAGAAAATTCTGATTCAATAAGCTTTCTGGAGATTTCTTCCAATGATATAGATGGCCATATATCAGGTAATTTTAAACTGGATCATTTATTCCAGGACATTCCGCAAATTGTTAGAGAATATTTAATGATTCTAAGGAATGACAGTAGTGAGATCAATACTTTTTATGCACTGAAGGAACCAACTGATTCAAGTAATTATATGATTGACTTTAATCTCTCATTGTTTAATATCAATCCCATTATGCAACTTTTTCTTCCGGATTTCTATATAGCTCAAAACTCATATGTTTCCGGAGATTTAATTGTTGGTCCCAAATCTCTAATATCCGTAAAAAGTCAGATTGATACAATAGGTTATAAAACCATAAAATTTTATAATAATAATTTCGAATTATCCACCAGAAAAGTACGCGGATACTACATTGATAAAGGCAGAGTTATTGGTCACTTCCGAGTCCCAGGAAAACGCTAATAATAACCAGACCAAAAATTTGCTGGTCAAAGCCGATTGGAATATTGCTCACATAGATCTAAATTTTAGTGTTGATCAGACTGACAAAGGCAATGAAATCGATATCATTAATACCATTGATCTATTACCGGGATCTACTAAAATAAAATTTCAACCCTCTAAAATTATAGTATTGAATGATCGATGGAATTTTTCCTCGGAAAATGAAATAGAAATCAAAGGTAAAGAGATCCAATTCTCAAAAGTTCATTTGTCGAATGAAGATCAATATATCGAACTTACTGGGCAAATATCTACTGACTCCAGCAAAGCACTTTATTTAAATATTAATGATTTCGTCATAACTAATCTCAATCCGGTATTGCCACGAGAGTTTCACGGCATCCTAAACGGTTATACTTCTTTGAAAAGATATTATCAAAATCCAATAATAATTAGCGATTTAGTTGTTCAAGATCTGGTATTTGAGCGATTTCCCTCTGGAGATGTACATGCCTCAAGCCAATGGAATGCTAAGGAACAGCGAATGGGGATTATTTTCGAAGTATTTAAGGAAGAAAATGTTAAGGTAATAGATGTTCAGGGAAGTTATTACCCCGATAAAGAACAAAACAAACTTGATCTTACTGCGTCTTTCAACAACGCCAATATAAACTTTATAGAACCATTTTATGAAAATCTGATATCTGACCTGGATGGCAAAACAAAAGGCACTTTTTCAATTGCAGGAAATATCCGGGAACCTGTTATTAACGGCCAGGCATATGTTAATGAAGGTAAAATCACCCTTGATTATTTGAACACCTCATATGATTTTGAGGGGAATGTATTGTTCACAGAAAATAAAATAAGTGTCAGGGATATGAAGTTAGAAGACAGATTTGAAAATGTTGGAATTTTAAATGGCGGAATAATCCATAATTATTTCAGAAACATCCGATTTGATTTAGCTGGCAAATTTGATAATCTACTGGTTTTAAATACCACTTCCTCTGATAATAATTTATATTACGGAACAGCTTTTGGGACAGGCAACCTCCTTATAACAGGTCAGGAAAAAAATATCAACATAAAAGTGGATGTCATAACAAATTCAGGAACCAGATTTTTTATCCCTCTGAGTAGAGGCAATACTGAAGTCATTCAGGAAAACTACATTCAGTTTGCTAAAATTGGGGAAGTTGAAGTTTCTGATGAAGACAAAGGGAAAGATGTTATGAAGTTAAAAGGAATTAAATTGGATTTTGACCTCGAAGTAACACCTGAGGCATATTGTGAGATTATATTTGATCTGAAGGCTGGAGATATTATTCGAGGTAGAGGAAATGGAAAATTAAGTTTAAGTGTTGATACAAAAGGAGAATTCAATATGTTCGGCGACTATGAGATTCAGGAAGGAGGGTACAATTTTACCTTGTATAATGTCATCAATAAAGAATTCTCTATTGAGCCCAACAGCCGGATATCCTGGTCCGGGGACCCCTATGAAGCAAGACTTGACCTCGTTGCAACCTACAGACAATTAGCTGCCTTATCACCTTTGTTTGCCCGCGAAGACAGCTCCTTTAATAATAATCCTGAAGCCAGGAGAAAATATCCCGCAAATGTTGTATTGAAACTGACTGGCCCACTTCTATCTCCAGAAATTGATTTTGACATTGATATATCGGATTATCCCAGACACCTTGTAATTGACGGTGTAAGCTTTGAGACTGTTGTGTCTGCATTTAAGTCTGAAATTCATTCCAATGAACAAGAACTCAAACGACAGGTCTTCAGTTTGATCATCCTGAGAAAATTTGCTGAACAAGGATCATTTAGTGTAGGCAATTCCTTTGGTAACAGTGTAAGCGAATTTATTAGTAACCAGTTAAGCTATTGGATAACCCAAATTGATGAAAATCTGGAAATTGACCTTGACCTGGGGACGCTTGACCAGAATGCATTCAATACCTTCCAATACCGTCTTTCTTATTCTTTTAATGAGGGGCGTTTTCGGGTTACCAGATCTGGGAATATTTCTAATGAAGACAATCCAAATGATCTTTCAAATATAATAGGCGACTGGACCCTCGAATATTTATTATCTCCTGATGGGAAATACAGGGCAAAAATGTATAACAGGTTCAATTATAATAGTCTTTACGGTGACAGCCGGAGTACTACCACTGCAACCGCAGGATTTAGTTTCATGCATACTCAGAGTTTTAATAAGTTCAGGGATTTATTTAAATCCGGTAAAAAGAAGCGTAAGGACGAAAAGCAATATATAGAATTTGATGAAGGAGTGCTTCCAAGCAATGAAAAGAAGGAAAAAGAGGAAGACACATCCTCGCTCAAATAAATTCTAACAAATTGGCTTCTAATCAGTTCGTATTAAAAAAAATTGTCTAATACATCTTACATAAACATATTCTGGTTTAGGCGGGATTTGAGGTTTGAGGATAACACAGCCTTATACTATGCCCTCAAGAGCGGAGAGGAAGTACTTCCTATCTTTATCTTCGATAAGGATCTCTTGGATGATATTGAAGACCAATCCGATGCGAGGCTTACATTCATATTTAACCAGCTATCTAAATTGAATAAGAGTTTACTGCAATATGAATCTAGTATCCAGATTATATATGACAATCCTTTATCTGCATTTAAATTTCTTCTGAAAAAGTACAGAATTAAGGCAGTTTTTTTAAATGACGAATATGAACCATACACAATCTCGAGAGATAAAACAGCTGAAAGACTTTCTTGATCTAAATGGCGTTGAATTTAATTGTTATAAGGATCATGTGATATTCCACAAAAATGATATCCTAAACAATAGCGGATTACCCTTTAAAGTATATTCTGCCTATAGGAAAAAATGGATCAATAATTTCGAAAAATCAATGACAAGATCTTTTCCATCAGAAAAATCACTACATAACTGTCTACAAAGGTCCTGTTAGAAATATATTCAGACTGGAGGATATTGGCCTCAGAGAAAAAAAGATCCTATTCCCATTAAAGACATTTGATCTTAATAGGATTCAAAATTATAGTCAGGAGAGGGATTTCCCATACCTGGATAACACAACAAGGCTAGGAGTTCATCTCCGGTATGGAACCATAAGTATTCGAAAAGCTTTTAATGTTGGATTTAGATATAGCCAGACTTGGGTTGATCAGTTAATTTGGCGTGAATTCTATTCTATGATATTATTTCATTTTCCTCATGTGGTGACCAGCTCATTTAAGATCAAGTATGATAAAATTGACTGGATAAATAATTCAGAGGATTTCGAAAAATGGTGTAATGGAAAAACTGGTTATCCTATTGTAGATGCAGGAATGCGCCAGTTGAACACCACAGGATTTATGCATAATCGGGTAAGAATGATAACAGCTTCATTCCTAACAAAACACCTTCTAATAGACTGGCGTTGGGGGGAAGCCTATTTTGCAAAGAAATTACTGGATTATGAACTTGCTTCAAATAATGGCAGCTGGCAATGGGCAGCAGGAACAGGCACTGATGCTCAACCATATTTCAGGATATTTAATCCTTCAGCTCAAGCTAAAAAATTCGATCCTGAAAACATCTATATAACTAAATGGCTTCCTGAATATCCAAACAATAATTACCCAAAGCCAATAATTGAACATACCTTTGCTAGACAAAGGGCAATTAATACCTATAAAAAAGCACTTTTATAATTGGTCAGATGAATATTGGAGACAAAGTAAGACTACTTCATGGAACTGAGGAAGGGGTAATTCGTAGAATAATTGACAAAAGAACAGTTGAAATTGAGATAGAAGATGGTTTTCTTATTCCCGTTTTAAGAAAAGAAGTAGTATTAATATCATCAGATGAAGATCATGAACGTTCTTCACAAAATCATATATCCATCTTTGGATATAGAGAAAACCAATATAGAGGATGACAAACATCAGGAAGGCATTTTTCTTGGTATCACTTTTAATCAAAATATGGGTTCCGGATGGGTAATAAATAATACCAAAGACATCGTTTTATTTGCTGTTTATGAAAATAAAGTTGATGCTATAATTGGTTTATCCCATGGAGTTCTAAACGACCATACATATGCCAAAATTGCAGACTGGAGCACTGGTGTTCCGCAAAAGCTTCCATCAATAATTATCGACATCATTAAGTATAGGAGAAGGACACAAGAACATAATGATCCTTATACAAGAAAATTGGATTTAGGATCATTTACATCACAAAACGAACAAACCCAATTGCCTTTACTCAAATCATCCGGAAAGCTAATTGCCTTAAACGATCAAATGACCATTCCTGACCCAGAAGTTTTAAAAGAAGCTTTATTCTCAAAAGAACCTGAAATCCGTATTAAAGATTCAGTCAAAAAGGATCATGTAAGGGAAGTTGATTTACATATAGAAGCACTGGTAGATGATTTTCTTTCGCTTGACAGACAAGAGATTTTAGATATTCAATTGTCAGAATTTAATTCATGCCTTGAAAATGCTGTTGTAGACGGGGCAGATCAAATTATTTTTATCCATGGAATAGGAAATGGTATACTCCGCAATAAAATACACAAGAAATTAAGCCAATATCCTCACATAAAGTACTTTGAAGATGCGAGGAAGGAAAAATTCGGTTATGGTGCTACAAAAGTGCATTTGAAATAAGAAATCTTATTTTGTTTCGTTAACTTTAGTAAGGAATATTACAATAAAATATTTTAATAATTAACTAACCGGACCTATGGACTTTAATTTTAATGAATTAATGGAAAAAATCGCCGAGGATATTGGCGGTCAATTTTCGGAATATGATAAATACAAATCTGTAATTATTGTACCGCTGGAACAAAATCGATATCAGGCTGTTGTTGGTGTTCTGAAACACAACGATAAAATGAACAAAACCAGGCTAGAATTCTCCTCTAAAGTATGCCAGCTTTCTGAAAGTGTAGATCTTAAGGAGTTATTAATGGAAAATGCTAAGACCTGTTATGCAAGATTTGTTATTATCGATGATTACGTTCGTGTGGAGGGATCAACTTTTCTTGAAAGTGTAACTGAAAGTGGCATTAAAGAAATTATTGATGAAGTAGCCAATATGGCTGATGCCTGGGAATTGAAATTAACAGGCATGGATGTACACTAATCATCCTAAAATATCAACCCTTTTTTATTATCTTCGTATTCTTGAATTAAATGCAGGTTTTCTTATCGCCCCGATAAGATCGGGGAGGAAAGTCCGGGCAACATAGAGCACCGTACTTCCTAACAGGAAGGTCCCGTTTATACGGGAACAGATAGTGCCACAGAAAATATACCGTCCCGCCGCAGGTGGGATAAGGGTGAAAAGGTGGGGTAAGAGCCCACCGCTTCAATGGTGACATTGGAGGCAAGGTAAACCTTACGGGTTGAAAGACCAAATAGGTTCTGTCTTCTGCTTTAGCAGAATTGAGTTGCTCGCTCAATCGTTATGAGGCAGAATGGGTAGGTCGATTGATCCTGTTAGTGATAACAGGGCTAGATAAATGATAAGATTCCTCCGTCAAAAGCGGGGGGAACAGAACCCGGCTTATAAACCTGCATTTTTAAATTACTTTAAATTATGCCCAAAATATTAATTATTGATGATGAAGCAAGTATAAGAAATACCTTGCGGGAAATATTAGAATACGAAAAATACCAGGTAGAGGAAGCTTCGGATGGAGAAATAGGACTTGAAATGCTGGAAAACAACAAATTCGATGTTGTTCTATGCGATATTAAAATGCCAAAACTCGATGGAATAGAGGTTCTGGAACGATCAATTTCTTCTGGTGTCGATACTCCATTTATCATGATATCGGCACATGGCACTATAGAAACAGCTGTAGAGGCTACCAAGAAGGGAGCTTTTGACTTTATCCAAAAACCACCAGATCTAAACAGGCTTCTTTTAACACTCAGGAATGCTCAGGATAAATCGCATCTCGTAAATGAAACAAAAACGCTGAAGAGAAAGATATCCAAAGCCTATGACATTGTGGGTGAATCGGCTGCGATCAATCAGGTAAAAGAAACCATTGAAAAGGTGGCCCCAACTGATGCCAGAGTATTAATAACTGGTGAAAATGGTACAGGGAAAGAGTTGGTTGCCCGGTGGATACATGAAAAAAGCAACCGGCACAAGTTACCCCTTGTAGAGGTCAACTGTGCTGCAATCCCATCTGAATTAATTGAAAGTGAGCTATTTGGTCATGAAAAAGGCTCTTTTACCTCGGCTGTTAAACAAAGAATAGGAAAATTCGAACAAGCAAATGGAGGCACTTTGTTTCTTGATGAGATAGGTGACATGAGCCTTTCTGCACAGGCTAAAGTTCTTAGGGCGCTCCAGGAAAATAGAATCACCAGAGTGGGGGGTGACAAAGATATAAAGGTTGATACAAGAGTAATAGCAGCTACTAATAAAGACCTTAAAAAGGAGATTAGCGAAAATAAATTTCGTGAAGACTTATATCATAGGATCGGCGTGATAATTATAAATGTCCCTCCTTTACGGGAAAGAAAGGATGATGTTCCACTGCTGGTTGACAGATTTTTACATGATATTGCCAATGAATATGGTGACAAGCAAAAATCGATCACTCCTGAAGCTATCAAAATGCTTCAAAATATGCCATGGACGGGCAATATCCGAGAAATCCGGAATGTTATAGAAAGACTGGTTATTATGTGTAATACCGAAATTACAAAAGATGATATATCCAAATATGCAATGCTATAAGGATATTCCTATCTAAACATCCTGCTCATTTAACTCCTGCTTTTGAATACTGTCTTCCGTATAGGTTGGACAGGTTTTTTGAGCACATGCTGATATCCCAAATACGCCAAATGCGAGAAGTAATGCTATGATTCTTAATTTATACATAGTTTAACATTTTTATGGTGAACAAATATATATAATCGCTGAGCTATTCAAAACTGCTTAATGAATAATTCAACAATTAATATCCCTATTCTAATAAAAGTAAACGCAATTGACACCATTTTAGTATTTTTAATATTCATAAATGGAGAAAAGACTTAAAAAATACGTTGACAAAGCTTTTCCATTACCCAATTTGTTCTTGCACCGCTTTCGCCTGTACTTGGACATTTTTCCTTACCTCTTAAATCCCTGACAATAGTATTAATCAGTGGCAATTGAATATGCCTCGGTAACATAAAGGGAATTGTTTCCTTATCCTGTCCTTCTATTTCTACGTGAACGGATCCATCTCCAAAATAGCTGAAGCGAATCTGTCCTTTGCTTCCAATAATTGTTGTTTCTTCCATGCTGGACACATTGGAAGTTGAAAAACACCAGGTACCCTGCCCTAATACCCCATTCTCAAAATAAAATGTTCCTGAAACAATGTCTTCCGCGGGGTATAATCCTGCCTGGTTATTTGCAATACCTTTTGCTTCAATTACAGGACCAAAAAGATAGTCAAGAAAATCCAGCTGATGAGACGCCAGGTCATAAAAATACCCCCCACCTGCAATTTCAGGAAAAATACGCCAATTATCCCTTGTACCACTTGCCCCAACTATATCCGGATTTAGGGTTTTATATAATTTAATATTTACATGACGTATATCACCAATAGCTCCTTCCTCGACTAATTCTTTGATTTTAAGGAAATTCGGCAATCTTCTTCTATAATAGGCTACAAATAACGGCACTCTGGCTATTTTACAGGCTTCAACCATTTTCATACATTCTTCGTATGTTCTTGCCATTGGTTTCTCAACATATACAGGTTTACCTGCATTTGCTGACAAGAGGGTATACTCCATATGAGAGTCAGGAGGAGTCGCGATGTAAATTGCATTGATATCCGGATCATTGATCAGCTTTTCAGCATTGTCATACCATTTTGGCACATTATGCCTCTTAGCATAATCTGCAGCTTTATCCGAATTTCGGCGCATAACGGCCACCAATTTTGAATGGTTAATCAGATTAAAAGCCGGACCGCTTTTTACCTCACAAACATCACCTGCTCCAATTATTCCCCATCGTACTTCCTCCATTTTTGTTTTGGGCATATCTTTTTTTCAACTATATTAATAAAAATTCACGAAGTATTGCAATAACACAACCCTACAATGATAAATTAATAATTAAAATCACTAAAGACAATTATATGCCTCCTCAGACATATGAAGAAACGTTATTTCATAAATTTCTTCACAATAGTCTTAAAAATATTTATGTCTGTTTTATTCCACTTTTCTTCGTCAACCAAATGATAAAAAGTATTCATGTATTGATTAACTAGCCTATAAAAATCTAAATGATATATCTTGGGATCAGACTGGATTTTTAAAACTCTTTCAAAATCTCCAGCATTTCCCGATCCAGCTTGTGCCCCTTATAATCCTCATAATTAATATCCTCCCTTCCACTATCCAATATACCAAAAGCACCTCTGAAGTTCCACATTGCCCAACCCCAGCCTGCTGATTTCCATTGAGACATCAGTTCACGCAGCCAGGCCAATACCACATGATGCGGTGTTTTGTTATACGCACCAAACTCTCCCACATGAACACTCACGCCCATTGCTTCAAGCCTTTTCCAGGGATCGATCATTTGCATTCCTGATCCTGTCGGCGTCCCAGGTTTGATCCCAGGAAACACCCCATTTCTTGAGATTATCTAAATAATGCTGATTCATCACCTCTGTTGCCCACCGCAATTCGGTAGATTCCAAAGGTTCAAGCGGCCAGGTTGGCAAGGGCCATTCGCTTGCTCCATCTACCCAGGAGGCTAAGTAATGGGTGATTTGTGAAGGTTCATAGCCCCGTGTACTTTGCACGACATCGAGGTCAGCCAATGTTGGGATAGGCTCTCGCGACCACCATAAGCCATCAGCAATTATTAACCGGTTCGGATCTATGTCCCGAATGGCTTTCACTACACGTCTCATCACCTTATCATGCAATTCTACTGGCACCGGTTCTTTGCGCTCTATGGTCAATGTAGCTGGTTCATTTACCAGGTTGAAGCTCACCTGCTTATTTGGAATCCCTTTATATCGGTCAGCAAAATGGCCCCAATGGTAATCAAACGCTTCCTGTGCTTCCTCATCTGTCCAAAGGTTGAAAGGTTCCTCAGCTGACCGGTCCACTGAATAGCCGGGGGCACGGTGAAAATTGAGGCTGACATGGATTCCATATTGTTTCCCGAATTCAACAGCCTGATCAATTTCCTTTAATGGCTTTTCCCTCAATTCTTTCCAGTTGTTTGGATCTGACCAACACCAGTATGACATGGGAAGGCGGACGAAATCAAAGCCCATTTCAGCCATCATCTCAAAATCCGATTCCCTGAACGGATCATTCATGCGGGTGGCGATGAATTTTTCTAACAAGTTAAATCCCCGCCATCTGGGGATATTGGAGGCATTTATATCTTTTTCAATTTGTGATGGTTGCTTTTTCTGATCACAACCGATCCCAACTGTACTTAATACTGATGCAGCAACTGAAGTTTTAATAAATTCACGACGATTAAAGTGTATCTTTTTCATAGGTATAAAATTTATTTTCAATTCGGATGTCTGCTTATATTTAAACAGGCCTACCATTCAGTAGACAGGCCTACCTGTCGATAGACAGGTCTTCTTGCCGGCAAGTAGGGAACCCACATGTGCCGGATACTATTCTACACTTAGGATATTAACGAAATTGTTTTCAACCGCCTTTGTATTTAACATTGTTTAAAAGTGGGGTTCATAACAAATAATGTTTATTCCTGTGCACACAAAAATATTTTAAACCCAATTTTGTATGATGTCATTCCGAAAGGGATCTTGTTTCATGAGGAATTATTGCTACTATTTAACAAGGCTCTTTCTGAGTGACAAGCATTTTAATGGTACATTTATTCATATGATATATTCCTCGCATCCATCAATCCTTTCATGTAGCCAAATGCGAATACCTTTCCTGTCATACCATAACCTTTACTTTCATCACTCTCTCCGGCCATAGTAGGCGCATGATCAGGTCTGATTGGGCCTACAAAACCAGACCTGGAATATATTTCCAGCATTTTGGCCATATCTGTAGGACCATTATCATGGAATGTTTCGTGAAATCGAGTGGCTTTCCCTTCAATATCCCTGAAATGAACAAAGAATACTTTTCCTGACTCACAGAATTCCCTCGCAAGATCATATATATTTTCACCCATTGCTCTGAAATTTGCCTGACAAAAAGTAACTCCATTTATTGGACTTGGAGCAATATTCATTATCCGCCGAAAGTTATTTGCGCTGGTACAAATGCGGGCAATTCCACGAAGAGGTGAAATGGGCGGATCATCAGGATGTAAGGCCATCTTTACATTATACTTTTCTGCCACAGGAATCACCCTTTCCAGAAAATAAGTTATATTATCCCACATCTTATCCTCACTTACCTCACCCCATTCGGTTAATCCTTCCTCCACGGAGTCGCTGAAACTAAACTCACTTGTCATTGCTCCTCCCCTTTCCGGGATATCAAATGTAGTACGATACCATCCCAAACCAGCCATAAAATTATAGCAAATCATATCAATACCAGCTTTGCTTAGTGCTTCAATGGCCGCATTAGTATTTTCAATTTCCTCATCCCGTCCATCAAGTCCCAGTTTGATCTTTTCAAAGCGGACTGGATGCCCTTCAATGCCGGCGATTTTGAAACCAGCTGTTTCGAAATCTTCTTTGAGCTTTTTTGCAGCAGCTGCATATTGATCCCTGCCAATGTCCCAGAAATTGGATCCTGTAATGGCATGGGTAACACCCATCTGCTTACAGATCTGAAGCCTATCACTATTTTTAAGGTTTAAATGCATCGCCAATTTGAGATCACCTTTCCTGGAAGCAAAGGATTTCGCGGGTAAAATCGAAAAAACGGATCCGGAAGATGCAATTAATACATTTTTCTTGATCCATGACCTGCGGGAATAAGGAGACATATTTTGAAAATTTAATTTAAAAAATATTATACTCCAATATGAATAAGTTTATCCAATAATTCAACTTCTACTGGCCAATATTATTAGCTTATAAGAAGATTACATCCTCTCATATCAGAATTATCCAATCTGCCAAGAACTTCAAAAGTACCGCCAGGGTACACCCTGCCCAGGTCTTCAGTAGCAATAAAGGCACAGGAATGAATATTTGCCAGATCAATGATGTTAATCACTCCCTGCCGTCCATCTGGCACTATACAAAATGGATCATTGATCTCCCTGGCAAACACCCTCATCCAGGCAGGACAATGAAACAGGCCATTTTTCAAAGCATAAGCCTGGGATAATAACTCAGTCATTCCATATTCTGAATGAATAGAATCTATATTTAGATTCTTGATCAGTTGTTCATGCAGTTCAGTTCTGACAATCTCCTCTCCACTTCCTTTCATCCCCCCTGTTTCTATTACAATCATGTTCTCAATATTAAGGGAGTAATTATTGGCAAAATCTAAAAGTGCGAAAGTAACACCCCATAGCATTATCTTTTTATCAGTAAATCCCTGTAGAGATTTGATCTTCATCTTTAATTCGTTCAGGTTTGATAAATAGAATCCAGAATGCTCTGACCCTGTTAACTCAATCAAGTGTTTTACCATGTAGATCAGGGAGGAATTGTTCCTTTCTAAATAAGTCGGTAAAACAGCCAGTATAATATAGCCTTCAGGATCACCATAAAACTGTTCGAATACAGACGATGAGACATCCCGGTAAAAATCAATATCTTCTATATAATGTTTGCTCAATTCCATTCCGGTTGTACCTGAGCTCTCAAAAGTAAAAGCATTATTCCAACCTAATGTTTTGACTTCCTGATGCTTGAAGGCTGAAATTGGCAAAAAGGGAATGTCCTCAAGTTGTTTAATGGAACCGGGATCTATTCCCAACGACTTAACGTATTTATTATAAACAGGATTATTTTCAAATTGAAAATTAAAAAGGTCATTACAAAAGTCGTAGAAGTTAGTATTATCCACGAATTTCAGACGATCTTTAAAACTTTTCAACCTATTCATCGTTATTATTTAAATAATTTCCTCATAAAATAAACAATTTTCAAATAAAGTTAGAAATTTGTAAGAAAGAACGGATCTTGGATGAAGCGAATATTAGTATACTTTGGTGTTATTTCTTTCTTTGCACTATCATTTTGCACCCGTCCACCTGAACTCCCGGTTGTACCCGAAATTAATTTTGAATCTATTCAATTTAAAGAGGTAGAAGGGCCGGATTCTTTGATCTTAAGTGTCTTTTTTCAGGATGGCGATGGTGACCTGGGATTGACTTCATTTGATATTTACGAACCATATCAGGCTTATGATGTAATTCTGGATCAAAACGGAGATACCATATATTATGGAGACAGTCCTGATATGCCACCATACAATCCAATAGATTATATAGTCACAAGGGATGATGACGGGAATCCTAAAGATACTGTCTGGGTAGAACTAAATCCCAACCATTACAATATATTTGTACGGTTTTTCGAAAAGAAAAATGGCGAATATGAAGAATTTGACTGGCGTGATCCCCCTTACTATCAAACATTTGATGGAAGGTTTCCCCTATTAAACACTAAAATAGAAGATCAAAGATTAGTTATCAGACCCCTCGAAGGATCACTCAGGTATGGAATGACATCTTCAGGTTGGTTATTCCTTTTCAGAGATACATTGAAAATTGAGGTTATGATACAGGACAGAGCACTTAACAAGTCCAATCTGGTCAGTACACCTGATTTTACTTTAGATATGATCCAGGTTGATCCTTAAATCCTGAATTCCAAAAAAAATCCAATTCTAATTATCCATTACCTCTGGATTCCATTGAGGAATATGGTAGTTTTTATTATATATTTCCGGGAAGCGATCAGGATCAGCCTCATTCATCATAGCATATACGTAATCAAACACATCTTCTGCGTTGGCCTTAGAGAAGTAGTCACCATCAGAACCATAAGCTGGACGATGCTCTTTAGAGGTCAAGGTGATAGGCTTTGAATCCAGATAATGATATCCGTTCTGTTCTTCAAGCACTTTTTGCATCATATATGCAGATGCTCCACCTGGTACATCCTCATCTGCAAATACAATTCTATTTGTTTTCTTAAGTGATTCTACAATTTTATGATTTATGTCAAAAGGGATCAGAGTTTGCACATCGATAACTTCAAGTGAAATTCCGATCTTTTCAAGTTCTTCGGCAGCGCTCATAACAATCCTGCACATGGCACCATAGGTTACTATTGTTATATCTGAACCTCTTCTCAGGATCTCAGGCACCCCAACCGGCACCGTAAAATCCATCAGATTATCAGGTATTCTTTCTTTCAATCGATAACCATTTAATACTTCAACAATTAAAGCCGGATCGTCCGATTTTAACATAGTATTATAAAATCCAGCTGCCCTTGTCATATCTCTCGGAACAAGCACATTGATTCCCCTTAAACTATTCAGGATCATGCCCATTGGTGAGCCGGAATGCCATACACCTTCCAGTCTATGCCCTCTTGTTCTGATTATCATTGGAGCTTTTTGGCCACCTTTAGTCCTGTAATGTAATGTTGCAAGGTCATCGGATAGGGTTTGAATTGCAAATATCAAATAATCCAAATATTGAATTTCTGCAATAGGTCTTAATCCACGCATTGCTAATCCTATTCCCTCACCTATAATGGTCGTTTCACGAATCCCCGTATCCATGACTCGCATGTCACCATGTTTCTTCTGTAATCCCGCAAATGCCTGGTTTACATCGCCGATCTTACCAACATCCTCACCAAAAGCCAAAACTGTCTTATCCCTTTCGAGCGCCTTATCAAAAAATTCCTGCAAAACCTCCCTTCCATCTACAACTTTGGAATTCTCTGAATATAAAGGCTTTACTTCCTGTATTTTTAATGATGAATTTTGAGATTCACTGTATAAATGACTAGAATAGAACTTCTGATTATCATCATTAATCTTTGAAAGCCAATTTATCAGCCTTTGCCGTTGTGAAATTTTTTCCTTCCGTGTCAGTATTAATGTTTGTTTTACTGCCTTAAAGAAATCCATTTTCAAAGGATTGTGAATCTTAGTCAGATCGGCTTTAATTTTCAGTATCTCCCTTCGGTATTTTGATTTTTGTGCAACAGTGGTTATTATCTTTGCTGCCTCTATTTGATCATGTTTAATACTTTCAAGGTATTCAGCCCAAGCCAATTCCTTTTCGGCCTTAGCCTGTAATTTCGATTCTTTTTCAATTTTTTCTAGCTCTGCTTCAGTGGCGATCTGGGATCCCAGAATCCATTCCCTGAACCTTTTTATGCAATCGTTCTCAGCTTCCCATTCAAGGCGTTCTTTAGATTTATATCTTTCATGTGAACCCGAGGTAGAGTGCCCCAGGGGCTGTGTCAATTCTGTAAAATGGATTAAAGATGGTATATGGTCTTTCCTGGCCAGTTCGGCGGCTTTCTCAAATGTTTCCAGACATGCCAGATAATCCCAGCCTTTAACATGAAAAATTTCGAGCCCCTTACTATTATTATCCCGTTGAAATCCCATCATCACCTTTCCGATATCTTCTTTAACGGTATGAAATTTATTGGGAACCGAGATCCCGTAACCATCATCCCATATAGATAAAACCATTGGAATCTGCAATACACCTGCAGCATTAACAGCTTCAAAAAAACACCCTTCTGAAGTTGCCGCATTTCCAATTGTCCCAAACGCAATTTCATTCCCATTGATTGAAAAATCCTCCAGATCTTTAAGATCAGGATTGTTCCTGTATAATTTGGAAGCAAAAGCAAGTCCAATAAGCCTGGACATCTGTGCACCTGTAGGAGAAATATCCGAGGAAGAATTTTTAAGGGCGGTATGTTTCTTCCAATTCCCTGATTCATCAAGCATGCGCGTGGCAAAATGACTGTTCATTAACCTTCCGGCTGAAGATGGATCTGCATCTATATCTGTATGTGCAAAAAGTTGAGCAAAATATTGTTGAACCGTTAACTCCCCTATTGCAAACATAAAGGTTTGATCACGGTAATATCCTGATCGGTGGTCCCCATCACGGAAAACCCGGGCCATAGCCAGCTGTGGAACTTCCTTTCCGTCACCAAAAATCCCGAATTTGGCCTTACCCATGAATACTTCCTTTCTTCCAATCAAACTGGTCTCTCGGCTTAATACAGAAATCCTGTAATCTTCCAGAATTTCTTTTACTGGGACCTTTATTTGATTAAGAACTTTTGCTTCAGCCAAATCGAGCTTCTTTAAGTTAAGATTGAATCAAAATAGTGCTTTTTCTATGTAGCAAGCTAAACAAACTTAAAGAAAAAAAAATTTCTCTCAAAGATTGTTAGATTGAATAAATCAATATTTTAACGAATTTATTTCAAATTATTGCAATAATAAGTTAATAATAAAATTAATATAGTTCCATAAAACAGAATAATATTTTGATTAAATCAATATTATAAAATTTAATTCTATTCTTGATTAATTCTAAATTTCATTACATTTACATAAATTTTTATGACCTTGAAATGATAATTTATTCATCTTAAATTTTTATTCGATTGCAAGGTATTTTATAATCAAATAGCATAAAGAAATGATAATTGGCGTACCGAAAGAGATAAAAGACAATGAAAACCGTATTGCCCTGACCCCTGCAGGTGCTAAGGAATTAAAAAAGAGAGGTCACCAAGTTTTTGTCCAATCAACCGCTGGTGAAGGTAGCGGATTCAGTGATCAAATATACATGGATGCTGGCGCTGATATACTAAATACTATTGAAGAGGTATATCAATCTGCAGAGATGATCATGAAGGTAAAAGAACCTATCGAACCGGAGTATCCAATGATCAAGGAAAACCAGCTGGTATTTACTTATTTTCATTTTGCTTCAAGCGAAACACTTACCCGCGCTATGATCGACAGCAAGTCAATATGTCTTGCATATGAAACTGTCGAGTCCAGCGATGGAACCCTACCCTTATTGGTCCCTATGTCAGAAGTAGCCGGAAGGATGGCTGTACAACAAGGGGCAAAATATTTGGAAAAACCACTTAAGGGCAGGGGCGTATTACTGGGTGGTGTACCTGGTGTAAATCCTGCCAAAGTGCTTATACTCGGCGGTGGGATTGTGGGTACCCAATCGGCGAAAATGGCAGCAGGATTAGGCGCTGATGTTATAATATTAGACATTAGTCTTCCAAGACTCAGGTATCTGGCTGATATTATGCCTGCAAATGTAAGTACACTCGTATCTAATGAATACAATATCCGTGAACATATTCCTACTGCTGATTTAATAGTTGGAGCTGTGCTTATTCATGGTGCTAAGGCTCCTCATCTGATTACCAGGGATATGCTAAAAGATATGAGACCAGGTTCTGTTTTAGTTGATGTGGCAGTCGATCAGGGCGGATGTATTGAAACATGTCAGCCAACAACCCATAAAAATCCCACATATATTATTGATGATGTAATTCACTATTGTGTTGCAAATATGCCTGGAGCTGTTCCTTATACTTCTACTTTAGCATTGACAAACGCGACTTTACCCTATGCTATCCAGCTTGCAAACAAAGGTTGGAAATCAGCATGCAGTTCAAACAGTGAATTGGCACTGGGCTTAAATATAATTAAAGGGAAAGTAGTTTATGAAGCAGTAGCTGAAGCCTTTGATCTGGACTATTACAATTTAAATGAATACTTGAACTAAGCCTGATTTTTTATCTTAGAATATCTGAATTATCAAGCTTTCAGCTTCTTAATTTTATCCCAACCGAAAGAGAATATCAGCAATTCATTTGTAAATATTACAGCTTAATTTTTCTTAAAAAAGTTATATAAATTATGCTTTTTCTATAAATTATACTTTTTTAATATATTATATAATGCTATTTTACGTTCATTAAACATGTAATTAAATAACGGTAAAGCAGGTTTAGATCGATAAAATGCAGGAAAAGAAATTGTTCGGAGTAAAGATTCTACATGGTTTTCTAGTAAGTATACTTTTTCAGATAGTTGTATCTACCCCACTTTTTTCAAGTAGCTTACCTCCTTTAATTGCCTTCAGAATTAACGACGGCAGTCGATATACCAATCAAACTGAAATCTCACTTGAGGTTAAATCATTAAAACTAGGTGATAGCTTGATTGCTGAAATGAAAGTAGGTCTGGATCCTTCATTAAATGGTGTCCCCTGGGTAAAATACTCTCCTGAAAAAATCAGACTTACCCTTTCAGGAGGCGATGGAGAAAAGACTGTATATGCACAACTCCGGGATATTGCCGGAAACATTTCTCCTGTTGAATCTTCCAAAATAATTCTTGACACAACCCCACCTCAGGATATTGAGATATCAATCAATAATGATGAGAAATACTCAGGTGATGAAAAGCGAAGAGTATTGATTTATGTTCGATCGACAGAGGAAGATCTTGAGGAAATGATTTTTAGCAATAACAGTGATTTCAGTGATGCGAAATGGGAAAAGATGGCCGGGACAAAGAAGTGGATTCTGGATGGAACAAGTGGAGACGGGAACAAGACAGTTTATGCGAAATTTAAAGATCGAGCTGGAAATATGAGTCAAGTATATAGCGATGATATTATACTAGACACACAACCACCAACACAAGGATCTGTTGTGATTAATAATGATTCAAAATTCACCAAAGAAAATCAAATCGTCTTAAAGATACATGCAAAAGATGCAGCAATGGTCCGCATTGTTAGTCCTGGTAAATCAGAAACAATTCCATACAAATTAAAAGATGGCCAGGAATACATGGAAATTGTATGGTCTCTTGATTCTGCTGAAGGGACTAAGGTTGTCAGGGTATATTTCATGGATGAAGCTAAAAACAGGACAACTGAGGTAATTCAGGATGAAATTATATTTGACAGATCAGGCCCGGCACCACCTATTATTACAATAAATGGGGAAAAACGGTTCACAAATCAAAAAGATGGAAAAGTAAATATAAGGTTAGTAACCAGGGTTAATCCTCAAACAGTAAAACTAATGATCAGTAACCATATAAACTTTGAAGATGCTGATCCACAAAACTTCAGAGATGTGATCAATAACTGGCAGTTACCAGCTGAGGAAGATGGTATGAAAACGATTTATGCAAAACTTATTGATGAAGCAGGTAACCACTCAGAAATAGCTCAGGTAAAAATCATTCTTGACAGGATCCCACCCAAGGTCAATTGAAATTAATATTAATGATGGAAGTGCATGGACCACTTCAGTAAAAGTAAATATTAATATGGATGTAGAAGATGTATCCCATATGCAGTTCAACAATACAACTGCAATATCAAATATGGAGATTTGGGAGAGATTTGAACCTACAAAAGTCGATTGGACGCTAATTCCGGGAGATGGCCCAAAAACCGTTTACATGAGATTTAAAGATGAATCCAATAATATATCAGATATAGTAACTACAGAAATAACCCTTGACACGAAACCGCCAATTGGAGAAATAATAATAAATGAAGGCTCAAAATTTGTTAACCACGCCGATGGGCTGGTAAATATAAAAATTATCTCTGAAGATGGAAAAGGTATACAGATCACCAATAAACCAGACTTTACAGATATTAAACTTGAACCATTTGTTCCAGATATAAATAACTGGGCCCTTGATGGAGAAGATGGTGTGAAAACAGTTTTCGTACGACTTAGGGATGAGGCGGGGAATTTTTCAAACGTCATAACATCCTCAATTATCCTTGATAGACAACCTCCCACTGAACTAAGAATGCTTATTAACGAAGGAAATGAATGGCTGACGAACACTGCACGTAAAACATCCGTTCAGCTTTCTGCCAGGGGAGCTTCTCATTTTATGCTCAGTGAGGATCCTGAATTTGCGGGATTAGAATGGGAAGTATTCAAAAATGTC
Source organism: uncultured Cytophagales bacterium (assembly GCA_963820995.1). GTDB lineage: Bacteria > Bacteroidota > Bacteroidia > Cytophagales > Cyclobacteriaceae > JAGTVG01. The sequence goes on from CAWGCL010000006.1 coordinate 751,304, forward strand.
ACTAGCTGGGCGTTTTCTGAGGAAGAAGGAGAAAAAGAACTTTATGCAAAATTCAAAGATCCGGCTGGAAATGTTTCGGAATTGATCACAAATAAAATTAAGCTGGATTACTCTCCTCCAATTTGTGAAGAGTTTGTAATTGAAGATGGATCTGATTTCTGTAATAATCCTCAGAAAAAGGTGCATTTAAAAATAAAAGCTCCCGATGCTTTAAAAATGGCCATTTCAAACACACCTATCTCAGATCCTACTAGTCCCTCCATTATATGGGAGGAATATGCCGAAGATAAAGAATGGACACTTGAAGGTGAAGATGGATTAAAAACCATATACCTTGTTCTGCAGGATGAAGCAGGGAATTACTCAGGGAGATATGATGATCGCATAATATTAGACAGGGTTGGCCCGACTAATCCAACTGTAATTTTTAATGCAAACCAAAAATTTGTTCCGCCCGGCGCCAGGAAGGTCCCGATCGAACTAGCCGCGGAGGGGGCAGATAAGGTATTTATAACCGAAGATCCTAAATTAGAAGATGGAAGATGGGAATTATTCGTCCCTAAGAAGGTTTTTGAAGTATCAGACGGTGATGGTATCAAAAATATATATATAAAATTCAGGGATAAAGCTTTAAATGAAACAGATGTAATCTCCGGATCAGTTACTCTGGATACAAAACCTCCTGACGCAATAAAATTCACCGTAAATGAGGGTGATAAGTTTACAAATAGAAAAGACAAAAAAATTACCTTGAAGATCGAGGCTTCTGAAGCGACAGAAATGAGAATAGTCCAGAAAGGCCAGGCACCAGGAAACTGGGAGCCATATTCCTTTGAAAAGGAATATACACTTTTAGGAGATGATGGTGAAAAACAGATCGGGATTGCTTTTAGAGACGAAGCCGGAAATGTAACAAAACCTATTAATTCAACAATTATTCTTGACAGGACTCCTCCAAAACCTGAATCCTTTATTATAGGAGATGGACAGGGTTGGGTAAATGATCCAGACAAAAAAGTAAGCCTGCAGATAAAGGCAGAAGGCGCAAATGAAATGGCGATTGGTACAGATCCGACTTTGAAAAGTGTCTCTTGGGAACCTTACAAATCGGAGGTCCGTGATTACGTATTGCCAGGTGATGATGGCGAAAAAATTATATTTATACGATTAAGAGATGAGGCCGGAAATGAATCATCGGTTATTTCTTCAAAAGTCAATCTTAAACGATCATTTTAATAGCTTAATAAGATCAGCAATTTCAACACCTGTTTCTTGTCATTTTACATTGATCAAAGCATAGTCGACCTTTGACTTAATTTTATCATACACATTAAGAAAAGAATAATACTGTATCAATACGACTTTACCTGACTTTTCAATTCCTACAGTAATTCCTTTGTTAGACGCTCCACTAGGATCGATAACCTCATATTCATATTTTATCCCTGCAGGAATATATTTTACAATTAAATTACTCATTTTAAACTGTTGATTATTATGCTCAACAAATTTGTAGGTATAATAATATATTTTAGCTTTTAAATCGTCCATCATTATTTGTATTGCAGCATCACGTCCAGACTTCCCCTCATAGTAGAAAATCGTTTGTCCGTCTATATTGTCAGATTTATCAAACTCTTTAGGAATAGGGATACTGATCCCTATGTCGGATATTTTCTCTTCTTGAAACAAATCTATATCCATTTCTGAACTCGATCCCAAATTAGAAAACAAGCCAATTATTCCCTGTATTTCCCATGTTGATTTTCTATTCTTCTTTATTGAAAGAAGGCAATCCTCAATATTTCCATGCCTTTTAAAATTAAATATTACAAGTACCGAATGATTATCAAAAACTTCATAACACTTATTAATCAATGGATTATTTATATGGTTATCCAGGAATTCATCAAAGGTATATGCGTATGTTTCGGATATTGAGAAATCAACTGAATTAGAAATGCCATCAAATCCAGGTTTAATTTCTCTGAAATCAATCCAATGTCCATTCCCAATAAAGATTTTATCCTTTGCACTCAATTTTTCCAAACCACTAAGATTCGCCGTCCCTGCATACTCTATGAATTGATTTGTAATATTAATGGCTTGATCTTTGTCTTCCAGGGTCATATCACTCCAGAACATCTTTTGGGCCAAAAGAGGATGTACAGCGAATGACATTGTAAATAATAGGGCAATACAGAATGTTTTCACAACAATTTCAATTAATTTTCTAAACACTATTCTACAAATTTCATTAAAATGAATGTCAATTTTACATTTGCTCAATAATTTAAATTAAGACCTGTTAAATAATAAATTTTATCTTTAAAATCAGGATCGTACATTAGGGTAAAATAAAATGCCTATATATCAAATAATTAATTATTCCTGAACTGGTCATGGTGGCACAAATAAAACAGATGAAATGAAAATACTGCATAATCATTCTATGATCACATTAAATTACTTCAAAGTTCGTGCCGTTGTACGTGAACTCATCCTTATCGAAAAGGAACAGGATTATGTAGACCTTATCCAAAAATCAAACTTTGACAAAGCGCCATGTTTAATAATCGGTGATGGATCTAACATTCTTTTTACAAGAGATTTCAAGGGTACATGTATTAAAACGATTTTATCGGACATTACTAAGGTAAAAGAAAGCAAAGAATATGTATGGTTGCGTATTGAAGCTGGAATGAACTGGCATAACCTTGTAATTAAAACCCTGGATATGGGATTACAGGGTCTGGAAAACCTTTCCTTAATACCCGGAACCGTGGGTGCCGCACCTATACAGAATATCGGAGCATATGGAATTGAAATCAGTCAATTTATTGATCAGGTGGAAGCACTCGATATCAAGGGTGGTGAGATTTTTCATTTTGATGCCAGGGACTGTGAATTTGATTATCGATCAAGCATTTTTAAGGATAAGTATAAAAACAGATTTCTTATAAAATCAATAACACTTCGACTTAATAAAAAACCTTCTTTTAATATATCTTATGAAAAGATCAAGGAAACCATGGATCTGCTCAATTTATCTGAAATAAATGCCAGGAACATCAGCGATGCAGTAATACATATAAGGAAAAGTAAACTCCCTGATCCTATGAAAATCGGAAATGCTGGAAGTTTTTTTAAAAATCCAATCATAGACAAAACGGATTATGAAGGATTGAAAGCTGTATTCCCGAAACTACCTGCTTATCAGATTGATAAGTTTCATTTTAAAATTCCCGCTGCCTGGCTGATTGAAGATTGTGGATGGAAAGGAAAACGTATTGGTGATGCAGGTGTGAATCCAGATCAACCCCTTGTTCTTGTCAATTTAGGTAAAGCTTCAGGAAAAGATATTCAGAATCTTTCAGAAAAAATCAGGAAAGATATTGCTCAAAAATATGGGATCGAACTTCAACCCGAAGTAAATATCATTTAACCTCCAGAATATCTATTTACATAAATAATCAATCAAATATCCTTATTTTTGCAGAATCGCTAATCAGAAGATATGTTATCAATAAACGATTTATCATATTATATTGGAGGCCGACCAATTTATGAGAATGCATCTTTGCATATAAATGAAAGAGACAAAGTAGGGCTGGTCGGCCCTAACGGTAGTGGGAAAACAACTTTGTTGAGAATCATATTAGGTGAATTACAAATTGATAGTGGATCAATATCAAAACAGAGAGATTGCACAATAGGGGTATTAAATCAGGAGATCAATATTACAGATGAATCATTACCTATTCTTTCCATCGCCTTACAAGCCTTTGATTCAATTTTAAAAATAAAGGAGAAAATTGATGGCTTGATCCTGCAAATAGAAAATGACCACGATGCAAAAAAAATAGACACATTGGCCAGGTTACAAGAAGAATTTGAGATCAAGGGAGGATATTCACTACAATCTAAAGCTGAAGAAATACTGGAAGGAATAGGATTTAAAACAATGGATTTAGCGAGACCTATCAGCGAATTTTCAGGTGGATGGAGAATGCGCGTAATGCTGGCAAAACTCTTATTGGAAAAACCTTCTATCCTGATGCTTGATGAACCTACAAATCATCTGGACCTCCCTTCTATCAAATGGTTTGAAAATTATATTAAGTCATATGAAGGATCAGTGATCATTGTATCACACGACAAAAGATTTCTTGATAACACCGCCAATAAAATAATTGAGATAGAGGATCTGAAACTCACACAATATACGGGTAATTATTCTAACTATATTGAAGAAAAAACAATGCGTCAGGAAGTTCAGAATAATGCCCATATGAACCAGCAAAAGAAAATAAAGGAAGCCGAGAGGTTTATAAACCGATTCAGGGCAAAAGCGACCAAAGCCAGGCAAGTGCAGTCGAAGATCAAGCTGATGGATAAAATAGACCTGGTTGAAAAATCAAGGGATAATCAGAAGGATATAAGGTTTGAATTCAGATATGGGCAAGCCTCCGGGAAGCATGTTCTGGATTTAAAGCACGTTTCGAAATCTTACGATACTGTAAACATTTTTGATCAGGCTTCTGCAAGTATCATGAGGAGTGACAAAATTGCCTTGATCGGTGCAAATGGTTTAGGGAAGAGTACACTTCTTAAGATCATTTCTAATACTGTACCTTATGAAGGTGCCTGTACTCCGGGTCACAATGTGATTATATCTTATTACGCACAACATCAGATTGACGCTCTGAATTACAAAAACAATATCCTTGAGGAGCTTGCCCAAACTGATTCAGATTATACAGAACTGGAACTAAGATCAATCCTGGGTTCATTTTTATTTAGCGGTGACGATGTTTTTAAAAAGATCAATAATCTATCAGGAGGAGAAAAGGCTCGGGTGGCACTAGCTAAGGCTTTAATATCGAAGGCTAATTTCCTTGTTATGGATGAACCTACAAACCACCTGGATATTTCTTCTGTGGACATTTTAACTGAAGCACTGCAAAAATATCAGGGATCATTAATAATGGTTTCCCATGATCGCCAGTTTATAGAAGCTGTTGCCAATAAAATTTGGTTTATAGATAACAAAAAGATAAAAGAATATCCAGGCTCTTACTCAGAATATGAATATCGGGAGGTTAATTCAGTTCAGGTTAAAAAGCCAAAACCATCGAAACCTGAGATACTTTCCAAAAAGAACATTAAGTCCAGATCTTTTGAAGAGCAAAAAAGGTTAAAAAATAAATTAAATTCCTTACACAACAAGCTGGAAAATCTCGAGGAAGAAATATCAACGCTTGAAGCAAGGAAAGAACAAGTGGAAGAACAAATGCTAAATCCCGATGTGTATACGAATTATGAAAAACTTTCTGCTATGACTTCGGATTTTGAAAACCTTGAGTTAAATATAAACAAGAAACATAAAGCCTGGGAAAGGATGCTTAATGAAATTGATAAACTTGAGGAAACCATTGGCTAAAAACCAATTCCAATTCTAAAGCTCAACCGCTTGTAAGTCCGATCCGTTACACGTTCACCACCACCCCAATCCTGGTGGTAAACCGTTTTCTGAAGCTTATATCCCAGTGCTATCATTACATTCACCCTATCTCCACTATACATTTTAAATCCTATTCCGGAATGAAACATGAGGCCTCCTTCAACATCAAGAAATTCCCATCCGGTAGTTTCCTGATTGGTATCCCATGCACTTCCATAACCAAGATCGACAAAATAATAGGGTGTAAAAAAATGATCAATAATATCACCCCTGACTGAAATGAAAAAAGGCAAAGTGGCTGTTGAATTGTATTGATCATATGCTATCCCCAGCCCCAGAGATAAGTACCGGTAAATTCTAATCCCATTTATTGTTTCTACTGTAAGACTGGCGACAGGTTGAGAGTCATTATTGCTTTTACCTGATAAAATGCCGACATAGGTATTATTAAAGTATTTTATGTTTATTTTTTCAGGACTAATCCCATCCATTTCATTTTGTGAATCAGACGGATTATAAATCCGGAAACTTGCTGTTCTTAACAGTCGGGGATTTAACACAATGCTGTCCATTGAATTATAGTATACAGTAAGATATGGTGGCAGAGATTTAATTTTGACATACCCATTGATCCTGTCTCCCTTTGCAGTAGTAGTCGATATTTTTAATCTGGTTTCTTCCTGCGCATAGGTCTGTCCTTCTGACAATATTACCAGCATCAGTACAATTAATACATACTTTATCATGTTTACTGGTTCTCGTTATAGATTGGGAGATGGCTTAATAATTGAATATTTTCAAGGGAGGAATAATCATACTGGTACAATCCGTCCATACCTATCATAATTAAATTATCATTAAAAGGAATGACATCATAGGAATGCATATCAGTATAGTGTTTTATCAGATTATTAGTGATGGAGTTTACATCTGATGCATTGAATATTTTCAATCCCCAATCTCCTTCACATATAAAGAGGGCATCTCCATCTAATCCCAGACCATGCGGATTATTCATAGGATAGCTCTTTATTAAATATGGATTGTTCAAGTTGCTAATATCAATAATATCCAACTGATTAGTAAAACCCTGACACTCAGTTCCTGACCTCAGCGTTACAAAGGCGTAATCATCATTTACTACAACAGGATCACAACTAGTCACATGCGCAAAAGTTGACATATGCGCGGGTGCCGATGGTTCAGATATATCATAGATATACATTCCATTCTGGGCACCTATAAACAAATTGTTTTTATATGGAAAGATCGTTTCTATATTCCAGCCAATATCTACCTTATTCCCAAACACGGGATCCGAATTTGTAGCGATATCAAATACTCCAAGATTATAGCTGCCAACTGTATATAAAATATCATTTACTATGGCAAATCTGGCCATAGATCCGCCCATACCGGTTGGTGACATGGAACTTGGGGGTGGAGCAGAACTATTTGCATCGCTCATTGCCATTCCCAATGCTATAAATCCACCTTCTGATCTCAGAAATGGGGGCATAATGGCTCCACAATCCGGATTATCATACCAGACAGTATCTGTTTCCTCATAAGCAACGATAATTGACTCTTGCGCTTGGTCAAGAAATTCATAATGATAATGATCATTGAAAACTCCCTCCAGCCTTTTGATAAGTTTTACATCATTAGCATTGGAAATATCCAGAGCAAGAAGATCGATATAATTATCCGCATAAAGAATATTGCCTTTTACAGCCATATCCAGGTTACCGGGAATATTAATAAAGCCAATATTTACCGGGTTCCTTTTATCGGTGTTATTGATAACGTGAATGCCCCTGCTAACTTCATTAACAAATAAATAGTTCCCAAAAAGATAGATCTTACCTGGAATAGATAGTTCAATGGGTTTACGATATTCGAAAGCATCACGGATTTCCTGTGTAGTCTGATATACCGGTTCGAAATAGGTATAGTAGAGTTTCGAATCACAATCATCAGTGCAACCATTTAAAAAAATACCTAACAGAAAAAATACAGTCACATAAATTCCAATCCTTTTCATAATATTTGGTTTCCTGGGTTTTGATATAATGACACCCTTAGAAATCCTATGGTTGTAATACCTTAGATATTAGAGACTATCTTCGAATTTGAACTCCGCATTAATGAAGGTATAAGAAACTTCCTGGTAAACAGGTATGTTTGTATCAATTCCAACCGCAATCCAGAGCTTACCTTCGGAATCCGTAGCAGTATAAATCGGGAAATCAGTGTTTGAACCATTCATCAGGATCGGTGTAGAATCTACATCGGTATATTCCAACCTTCCTATCATAGTCATATCCAAACCTCCCTTATCGTCGCTTTCGCCTTTGTCGAAATTCGTCCTGACAATTGAGACATCCGCAATATTCTCGTCCTGGACTAAGGTCGTAGTTGGTTCAGTCTTAAAAGCCCCAACTTTCAGGAAGGATCCGTAAGCAACATTACCAAGATCGCCTTTGTATTCTTCTTTCAATTGAGAATTAAGTTCAACTTCTATTTTAACGGTATACCGAGAATTTGGCTGGAGGCCTGATATCTGTTGTTTAACGAACATAAACAAATCGGAATTTGTAGCATAGCCACTTTGTTTAATGGCCGACACACTTCCGATTGCATCAGAAATGAATAAAGAGCTGGGTCTGAATTCCAACTTCATCGAGTCTTCTAATCCTTCGGGATAGTCAGCAAATTCGGCAACCCATCCTTCATCACCCTCATCAAAAAAACTTCGTTCTACCAATAATCCATCAACGGAAGGACTTTCACTATCTAAACTGCATCCAAATAAAACTATGGAAAACAACACCAAAATACTTCCAAATCTAAACATATTCATAGTTTTAATATTAACTTGACAAAATTACTTCATTTATTCTATTTGAAATTACTAACGGTTTAATTCCATTTTATACTAGAAAACATAAGCTATCCCAGCTGAGATCATAAATGAGGAAGGTCGGCTGCTAAAGGCCGCATTATTATTTGTTAATTCACTTAAACCTATCCGATAGGATGGCTCAAGGCTAAGCTGATAATTTTTTAAGAAAGTATAATTCAGCATTGTTCCAAACTTCCCATTAAAATATATTGGGTTATATGGTGAATCATCACCCAGGTTATATTGAATTGGATCTAAAAGGTTCTGCGAGTCTTCGATGCTGTTTTTGATGAAGATATCAGTATTGACTCCGGCGGTCATCAACCATTTAAATCTTTTATCGATCAGATAGTATCCAAAATTGACAGGAATACTAATAAACTCAAAAGTACTGTTTAACTGAACCTCTGAACTCAATTCATTATAGGAATTCAGACCTGATTCCGGACTGGCACGCTCGATAACTATCGCATGATTGGCATATTTAGCATGGCTTTCTGTCGGCTCAATATAGGTATTCACTGATGTAGACCCAAAATTATGCTGATATCCGACCCCACTAAATAAAACAAATTTTTTGCTGAATTTATAGCCAAAATCCAATCCATAGGAAACGGACATTTCAGACTTGTAGCCTGATTCTTCCGGCTTATATGAAGCCATAGAATTGGACTGGTTTTGAAAATCAGCACTGGCTGCATTAATGAATTCAACAGAACCAAGGGAATTAGAAGGCGCATCAGCTAAAATATCCTGAGAACTGTTATAACTAATATTCGGATCAAATACCCCGGAAGACACAATTACTCCTGCCCACAATTTTTGAGCGTCCTCTTTCTGATCTTCCTCTACAAAAGGCATTAAATAAGGCATTTCATATGGATTTTCCTTTTTCTGAAGGTAATATTTTCGCCCTGGTTTATCATAAGGAACATTAAACGAGGATTTCGGTAGATAAGAAGCTTCAGGATATATATTCCCATCATTTCTTACAGCCAATAATTCATTATTTATTTCATTTTGGCCTGAACTTAAATTAAAAGCTAAAATACCTGAGTTATCATCAGAGGAGTTTTCCCCCGATTGTTTGACCTTTGATGGGTAAATATCACCCTCATTTGGCCTCTGGAATCGTTCTAAAGAAGTATCAGGGGTATCTGTTAGTTTGTTTTCGCTTTCTGTAATTTCGGAAGGCAATTGTACAAGTTGTTCGGATTTTGAATCAGAAATCAAGTTGTATAGAGTATAAGAACCGAATAGTAAAGCCAAGAGGATTGACGCGGCCGCTGTTATTTGATAATAGAATAATTTCTTTTTATATCGATCAACCATACTCCCGGCTAAATTCGAATCAATTCTATCCCATACGGACGCGGGTGGAGTTGCCTCGGCATCCCCAAACTGCTCCTTCCATCTATTTTCGAAATTATCGTTCAGCTTCTTCATAATTTCCTCTATCACTCTCAATTAATTTCAACTGCAATAAAGATTTAGCTCGGGAATACTGAGATTTTGAAGTCCCTTCGCTAATTTTTAATTGCTCAGCAATTTCTTTATGCGTGTACCCTTCAATTGCATAAAGGTTAAAAATCACCTGGCATCCAAGCGGTAGTTCCTGGATCATATTCAGTAATTCCTCATGATGAAAATTTGAAAGGGCTACGTTTTCATCATAAGAAATCTTCAAATGTTCGACATTGACCATGGGATATAAATACAACTTGCTTCGTTGATAATTTAAGGCAGTGTTTATCACTATCTTTTTAATCCAGGCTGCAACATTTGTATACTCTCTAAGATTTTTCAGGTTTTTAAATATTTTAATGAACGATTCCTGCAATATATCTTCTGCCTCAAGATCTGATTTTGAATATCGTAAACAGATCATCATCATCTTCGATGCAAAAAGATCGTAAAGCCTCTTTTGAGCTTTCCGATCTTCAGCGATGCAGTCATTAATTAATTGTTTGAAATCTTCCATTCAATGCCTGACATTCAATTGGCATCGATTTTATCTAATGACACCAATATGATATATTTGGTTGGAAATTAAATTAATTTCTATTTTTATCGTTTAAATATAACAAATGAAAAAAGTAACCTTCGTTATTTTCGCCCTTATTATCCTTTTCAACGATTATTCATATAAAAAAGTCTATGCTAAAACTAAAATCAACTTAAGGAATAACGTTGACCTTGAGTACAAAGACCGCATATATAATCCTAATATAAAAACAGTAAACCTGTATTCCGACAAGAATATCAGATCAAAAATCGAGCCAGCAGTCATAAACATCGTTTCCCCAAACCAACTAATACTTGAGTTTGATGAATTATATGAGGATGCCAGGTATTTTCAAGCCAATATCATACATTGTAACTGGGATTGGACACCTTCAGATCTCAGACCTATAGAATATCTGAACTCCTATAACGAATTCGAAATATCTTGATTATGAATACAGCGTATATTCAAGAATACCTTATACCCATTATACTTTCGTGCTGCCCCGTGTAACGCTGCCTGGGAATTACCTTCTTGTAGTTTACAATAAAGACAATCCGGATGAGCTTGCTTTTTCCAAAAGGTTTTTGGTCTATGATCAGATAATTGGTATTGCATACTCAGTTGGAGAATCTATGGGAGTCCAGGAAAGAAGAACCCACCAACAGATCGATTTTGTTTTAAAATATAATAAAATCGACATTTTCAATCCTCAGAGTGACATTAAGGTAGTAGTCCGCCAAAATCAGTCATGGCTAACCGCAATATACAATTTACAAGCGACCAAAATTGACGAATTCAAAAAAGAAATTGAATATAGACCTTTCAATCTGGAAAATAATTTTTTTGGAGGAAATGAATTCAGGTTCTTCGATTTGAATTCTGTAATTGCCCCTGGCAGAAATGTAGACAGGGTATTCTTAAAAGAAGATAGAGTGGATGCATTTCTTTTACAGGATAAAATAAGAAAAAATGAATTTTACAGCATATGGGATGACCTTAATGGTGGATTTATAATATCAAATATAGACGCACAGGACCCAAGACTGGAATCAGATTATGCTAACGTGCATTTTTTTCTTCAATCTTCACAAAAGCTTTCTACGGATGTCTACATCTTTGGAAAATTAAGCAATTATGATCTACTACCTGAATTTAAAATGCAATATGATAATGAGCTTAGAGGGTACAGAGGGGATGCGCTCTTAAAACAAGGTTGGTATGATTATATATATTATACGCCTGGTGATCCATATGTCATTGAAGGAAGCCACTTTGAAACTGAGAACGATTACGACATTCTTGTTTATGTTAAACCACAGGGGAGAACATATAGTATTCTTGCAGGCTACGTATTTTTCAATAATAATCCGATTCGTTGAACTAAATATAGTTTTCGACCTTATATTCTTTAGTCCTTTTCGTGGGATCAATGTTAGCCAGGTCCAGCATTCCAAACCCTTTGTGAGTAAAAGCCCCTAATCCAAGGATAAATACAAATCGTTGTACTTCAGGGGCCGCATATAAAGTAAACGGGAATGTATAACCACGTACTTCATATTTTACATCCTGATCAAATACAGGATATATCCTGGCAAATTTCTTTTGGCTTTGTTCAATTTTCACCAAATATGAATGATCGGGCACAAGCTGAAACTTGAAAAATGTTTTTAGTTGTTCAGGAGTAAAAAGTTTTGACTGGTTCATCCTAAGAATGGTGGATTCATACAAGAGGTCAGAAAACTCATCTGTTTCCGGATGAATAAATTTCTTTCCTTCAGAATCGTTAAATTTAGGTGAAGTCAATACAATAGGAGAAATACAAATATACTTATTGACATTTTCGAACTCAACCATTTGTTCCTCTTCCACCATTTCCGGAATTAAGGTTAGGTTTCCAACCTCAAGCTGAGGAAAATCAAAAACGTTTTTCACCAAATAGTCAACAAAATCTTTATTCAAACAAGAAATAACCAGGGTTACCCGACTTGAGAAAAAATGCAGCCCATTTCGGCTGATCTTTGTCTGGCCTTTTAGCCCTGAAAAATTATATCCAGTATAATTGAAGTATTCCTCCTTACCCCCTTTAAGTAAAATGCCCTTTAGTAGTTGAGTAAGTAGGTATTGGTGATGAAATGGGACATAGCCACCTTTATTTTTTAAAATAAAAATTAATCTGATCCTCAATTCTCTAAAAATTTATAAGTGTTAAAAAGTATTAGTAAAAATTTACAATAGAAATGGATTTAAGTTTCAAAAATAAACTAATAAGATAAAAAATTGTTTGCATTTCAAATAAAAAATCTCCTTAAACAGAGTTTTTTCAATATAATGTTAAATTTAAATAATACCAATATCTTTTTTAGATAATAAACTAATATTTTTTTATTCTTTAAAATGCGATGACTACTTTATACATTAAACCTGAAATACATTACATCCCCATCCTCCACTACATAATCTTTACCTTCAACAAATAACTTCCCGGCTTCTTTACAGGCGTTTTCACTTTTATAGTGAAGGTAATCATTATATTTTATAACTTCAGCCCTTATAAAACCACGTTCAAAATCCGTATGAATTACCCCGGCTGCCTGAGGCGCTTTTGAGCCCTTTCGTACTGTCCATGCCCTCACCTCTTTTTCTCCGGCTGTAAAAAATGTAATCAGGTCAAGAATATTATAGCTAGCATGGATTAACCGCACTAATCCAGACTCTTTTAAGCCGTATTCCTTTAAAAACATGTGTTTATCATCCTCATCAAGTTCAACAATTTGGGCTTCGAGTGAAGCACAGATGGTGATCACCTCACGATCTTTATCAGGGATCGAATCTCGTAATTGCCGGGTATATTTGTTTTCATGAATTGAATCTTCATCCACATTAGCTACATAAATCTCTGGCTTTGAGGTTAATAATTGAAGTTCCTTCTTTAATAATTGAAACTCTGAAGGGCCATATTCCATGGTCCTGATGCTTTTTCCTTCTTCCAGATGACTTTTTGCTTTCTCCAGGACAAGCATTTCCTTTCTTGAATTTGCATCTCCTGATTTAGCTGTTTTTTCCGTTTTAAGGATCCGTTTCTCGATAGTTTCAAGATCTTTCAACTGCAATTCTGTTTCTATAATTTCCTTATCCGAAACAGGATCGATTTCGCCATCAACATGAGATATATTATCGTCTTCAAAACAACGGATAACATGAATTATAGCATCCACTTCTCTGATATTTCCCAGAAACTGGTTGCCAAGCCCTTCACCTTTACTGGCTCCTTTTACTAGTCCAGCTATATCAACAAATTCGATTACAGTTGGCGTTATTTTCTTCGGTTGTACAAGTTTGGCGAGTTTATTGATCCGTTCATCAGGAACGGTAATAATACCCACATTAGGTTCGATCGTACAAAATGGGTAATTCGCAGCTTCAGCTTTTGCATTTGACAAACAATTGAATAATGTGGATTTACCTACATTCGGCAATCCAACTATCCCGCAACGTAATCCCATATCTCAATTAATTTTTAAAGATCTGATATTGTTTAAATCCACTGGAGAATTCAATAAAACTAACACGGACAACTGTGTAGACAGGTATGGCAGCAATCATGCCAATGATCCCACCCAGCGTTGCCCCCACAAAAATAATGATAAAAATTTCTAATGGATGTGCTTTTATACTTTTTGAAAAAATAAGAGGTTGAAATACCAGATTATCATTTATTTGTACGATTCCAAAAACAGTGACTATTTTTAGGATCATAAAAAGAATATCATTTACAGAAGTAAAATCAGAAACTGACAAAGATATTACTATACCAAAAGCTGCTCCTAAAATCGGGCCAAGGTAGGGTATCAAATTTGCAACTGCAGCAAAAAGAGCGATCGATGCGGCATACTTCACACCTACAATAGATAAACCAATAGTAGCAAGTGTAAATATGGCTGTCATCTGGACTAATAAACCAATTAAATAATTTGACAGGAGTTTTTCAATCTTAGCAAAGGCTGTGATCACCATTTCAAAATAATTGTTCGGCACCATCTTTAAAGCAACCCTTCTAAAAATGCCCTTTTCGTATAATAAAAAGAAGGTAATAAATATTACAGCCAATATGCCGATCGTCACACTTCCTGCAACAGTGAAAAGGTTATTAATGATCAGGCCTATATTTATTGCTCCTCCCTCATTGATAAATGCAGCAACACTTTCCTTTATATTTGTCATTAAAGTGCCTTCAGGTTGTTCGTAGAGATTATTCTGAATCAAAAAATCCTCAAGATTATTGATCGGAACACTTACCTGTGATATTATATTTTCATAGTTCAGTGATGACAAAATTCCAATTTGTTCATTTATTAGAGGAATAAAAACTGAAATGAATAGAAATACAATTAGTATAAAGGCTGCAAATGAAGCAAGGACCGAAAGTACTCTGGGAATATGGAGTCTGTAAATCTGGGCTTTATGTATGTAATCAACCAATGGTCGAAGTATAGTTGCCAGGATACCTGAAATGACCAGATAGAAAAAAATGTTAGAAAAATACCATGCAAGGAAAACAAACAAGCAAATTCCCAGGATGATAATAAGTATTGGTTTCCTCATATTTAAATAGTAGAGCTAAATAAAAAAGCCCTTGACAAAATCAAGGGCCACCAATTTCATTTAATTTTTCTATTCCCACTTTAACTCACTTTCAGCTGAATCCGCCTTTTTTTCGGCATTACTTGATTGCAACTGTGAAAAATCATATTCAGGCAATAATTCTGTCTTCACATGATCGATAGTCCCCTGTAACGCATTAACAAATTTGTCAAAATCTTCCTTATATAAAAAGATTTTGTGCTTTTCATAATAATAACCGTCCTCTTTATAGCGCCTCTTACTTTCCGTAATCGTCAGGTAATAGTCATTAGACCTGGTTGATTTAACATCAAAAAAATAGGTTCTTTTACCAGCCCTCACCCTTTGAGAGTAAATTTCATTTTTTCCATTTTCCTTATTCTCTTCCACAATCCTTATATTTTTGGTTGATTAAGAAACAAAATCCATAAAATCGAATTAAATATAGTATATTATTTAGGTAAGATGCAAATCTAAGGTAAATTAATGCTAAGAATCTACTATTATGCCACATTCTAGATTTTGTTAAAAGACAAATTATGACATTTTATAAATTTTACTTTTTTATTAATAAATTAACAGTTTAATGAAGCTTGAATTAAATAAAATCAGGGAGATAAGTACAATAGATCTTCTGGCAAAACAAATGGTAGAAGGATTTATAACTGGCCTGCATAAATCGCCATACCATGGCTTTTCAGTTGAGTTTGCTGAACACAGACTATATAATGCAGGTGAGAGTACCAGAGATATTGACTGGAAGGTATATGCCAGAACCGATAAGTTATTCACAAAAAGATACGAAGAAGAAACCAACCTGAGATGCCATTTAGTAATCGACAATTCCTCTTCAATGTATTATCCGGTAAAAAACAAGGCAAAGATTACATTCAGCGTCATGGCTTCTGCTGCCCTGGCTTACCTGCTCCATAAGCAAAGGGATGCTGTAGGTATAACTACCTTTTCAGACACAATTGAATATCAAAGCCAGGTTAAATCTACAAAGACCCATCTTCATAAATTGTTTCTTGAATTACAGAGATTGCTTGATCAGAGTCCTCCTTCAAAAAAAACAGCAGTTGCAGATGTTCTGCACCAGATCGCAAATAAGATACATAAACGATCTCTGGTAATCATCTTCAGTGATATGTTTGACAATAAGGAGGAGATTAAAGACATTATCAATGCATTACACCACTTAAAACATAATAACCACGAGGTCTTACTCTTTCATGTAACAGATCCAAAGACAGAATACGAGTTTGACTTTGAAGAAAGGCCATATCTGTTTATAGACCTTGAGACCAGGGAAAAGGTGAAGGTACAACCATCAGAAGTAAGAGAGTTTTACAAAAAGGAAATTAAAAAATATTACTACGACCTTAAATTGAAATGCGGCCAATTTAAAATAGATTTTATTGAGGCCGACGTGAATGAAGATTTTGACAAAATTCTCTCTTCTTACCTGATCAAACGGGCAAGAATGAACTAAACAACTCTATTTGTCGATCAACTTCCGTGTAACCATTCCTTTTTTTCCTGAAGTACCTCTAATTCCTCTGCGTAATCAGGATCCGGCACACAGCAATCTACAGGGCATACGGCAGCACACTGCGGTTCTTCATGGAATCCAGTACACTCTGTACATTTCATTGATACAATGTAATAAAACTCATCTGAGAACGGCTCTTGTTTATCTTTAGAGTCTACAACGGAACCATCTTCTAATTCCACCTCATTTAATTTTGTACCACCTCCCCAAGTCCATTCAACACCACCTTCATAAATAGCCGTATTTGGGCATTCGGGTTCACAGGCACCACAATTGATACATTCATCCGTAATAATAATAGCCATATGCAGGAATTATATTAATTTCACTATTTTTAATTAACAAATCTAAACGCATATTGTTTATGTATGAATATTCTGAGAAATAATTTTTATGAATATTGAGAAAAAAGTTAAATCTTTAGCCAGTCTGGGTAAGAGTATTCTAAATATCATTGATAATAATGAAGATATAATAAACCAAGCTTGTAGCAGAAACCCATGGTTTGTCCCGGAATTCATCCATAATGCGATATACGGGATTTCATACATACTTGAAGAGGAAAAACTGGAAACATGGATTTCTAAATATCAAATAAATAAAGATAATAAAAGGAATATTGGGATCATTATGGCTGGCAATATCCCATTGGTGGGATTTCATGATCTGGTTACGGTATTATTAAGCGGCAATCAAGCAGTCATTAAACTGAGTCATAATGACGATATTTTAATCCCATACATCGTTAAACTATTGAGATCTATTGATCCAGATATTGGAAATCGAGTATTTTTCAGGGATTCGATTGATAACGTGCATGCTGTTATCGCTACTGGTAGTGACAATACGGCAAGGTATTTTAAATATGCCTTTGAACACATCCCACATATCATTAGAAAAAACCGGACTAGTTGCGGCATTATTGATGGAAAGGAACGTGAGGATGAACTTAAACAATTGGGTGATGATATTTTCAGTTACTTTGGCCTGGGGTGCAGGAATGTTTCAAAGATCTATATCCCAAACAATTACAAAATTCATGATCTCCATTCATATTTTAATACCTACAACTGGATTCTAAAACATTCAAAATACAACAACAACTATCGCTATTTAAAATCAAAATATCCTCTTGAAAACAAATCATTTATTGATGCAGGATTTTTTACACTTTTAGAAAACGGGGATCTTGTTTCTCCGATATCTTGTGTTTACTACGAAAGGTATGATGATCTTAAAGACATTGAGATGATTCTGGAGAAAGAAAAATCAAAAATCCAATGTATAGTTTCACGGAATGGATGGTATCCGGAAAGCTTAGCTTTTGGAAAAGCACAACTTCCAGAGCCATGGGATTATGCTGATAATGTGGATACCATGAATTTTTTGGAATCATTATAATGGATCATCTTCTTTCTCCCCGCCAAATCTCAACCCATCCACTAAATCCTCCTCTACCCGGAATATCTATTTTGTAAAAGTAAGTCCCATCTGGATTATCTCCGCCATCCCAAAGATTATCATAGTTATAATCATCAGTTTCAAATATGATTTTCCCCCATCGATTGGATACAATTAGAACAGTTCCAGAACCTGCGGCAGGTAGGTTCCTTATAAAAAAGTAATCGTTATGGGAGTCATTATTAGGAGTAAATACATTCGGCACAAAAATAGCCGTATCATAGCCGATAGTTATCTCTTGAAACAATTCACATCCATAGGCATCTCTAACTGAAACTTCATAAACCCCACTGTATAGCTTTTCATGAGTATATGTAAGATCCGTTCCATCCCAATTTACTTCATCCCAATCTCTATCAATGTCCTGTCCAGGGAAATGAGACATCACGGTCTCTATCCTTGTTTCATAGGGATCCCCTCCACTCGGCGTAACTTCAATTGATACCGTTCCACTTGCAATTTCAACCCATGATTCAGTGACGCCAGTAATACTGAAAGCAAGTTCATATTCCGGCTCTAAAATCTCAAATACTTCTGAAGTTGAGGATAAATTACAACCGGATTGATTCTGAGATAATCTGATCTGGTATTGCCCGGCTACAATCTGGTCAGTTACTGATCCGTCAATCGTATATCCTCCAATAAAGTCATCTTGTGTCAAAGATGTATTATATACGACACTTGTTGAGGACACATGCGATTAATTCTAAAAGATAAATTTGTGTTGAATCGCCAATTACATAATCAATTGTCACAGATCCCGTTCCGTTTTCACCTTTGCACTGCACCACACTTAAATCGGTAATATCAAAGGATATGGCAGTAGGGCCCCCAATAACGGTAATATCATTTCGACTTTCACATGCAGTAGCAGAAGATAATAGAACATAATAATATCCATTTGCTAAAGTATCTATGGTGACCCAGGTATTTGAAGGGAGAGACTGCATATTGACTTCAGTTTCCGGAGTATCATCATCGGCAAAACCATAGAGGTAAGGCGGTTTATGCGTATTTGCTGCTGAGTCAATATAAATTCTGACCTGTCCATCTAAACCATCTCCAGCACATGAAGGAGGTATGGTCTGAATAATTGCTTGTAAGTATCCAGGAAAATCAACCAAAACACCAGGATCTTCAATGATACAATTATTTATATCTCTTACTCTGATATTTTTCATTCCTTCCGAAAGACCGTTGTATACAGGCAAATCATTCAAATCTACAGGAGCAAAATCTTCAAAATCAATGGACATCTCATAAGGTTCCAATCCCCCGGTTAGAGTTTCAATTACCACCGCCCCATCGTCATTACTGCAAGTTGCATCAATGGTTGAATAAGTAAATTCAATTTCCGAATATTCATTATTTATGGTTACCGGTACTTGTTCAATACATATTGAGCTGGCATTCTCACGAACAAGAATAAGGTAAGTTCCCAAAGGGGGCAGACTATCAATATATTGACCTGAAACAAATGTATTCCATTCAAATCCGTTAAGTGAATACTCATAAGGATCAGAACCACCTGTTACATTAATAATGGCCCTGCCCCATGGCTGATCATAACAGAAAGAATTAACGAAGGAAGCTGTGTCGGTTAATGCTAAAATATTTGATGGATTTGTCAATATTACCGTATCTCTTTCAGTGATACACATTGCGGTATCATCTACAATATCATACACATACATCCCATCGGACAGATTATCAAAAAATCCAGTTTTATTGGAAATAAGTATGCTATCGGGAGTTATAAGTTGATATGTATAGAAACCAGTACCCCCTGATGCCACAATCTGAATTTCGCCATCGCTACTATTACATCCGGGATCTACCGTCGTAACAGTTGCTGTAACACCACTACAATCAACAATACACCAGATTACATTAACTATTACTTCTGCACCAATACTTTCCCCACATCCATCATCTTGTGTAGCATAAAAAGAGGTATTACCTGAAGCAGACATATCAAGCAGTGAGGAGTCAGGCATAAAGCTATTTCCCGTACCAACCAGAGTAGTAAGACCTGCATCGCTATACCATCTAATATTGCTGCCTAAGGCCGTTAAATTCGGCGCAGGGTCACCAACGCAAACAGTCGTAAGTGAATTTACAATTGGTGGATATGATTGAATTTTAACATGAACAGCAGTAGAATCATATGGCCCGTTCCCGCATGAATTGGACTGAGCCATATAGAAATAGGTTGTATCGGGAACAGAAGTATCAAGTTCTCCTGGCCCTGGTGTATAGGTATTACCTGTACCTACAAGGTTAGTTAATCCTGGATCAGAATACCACAATATGTTGTTTCCTATTGCAGCAAGTGCTGGAGCCGGATCATTAACGCATATTTCATAACGCACCTGCCCTGGAGACGGCGGATTTGTTGGTAGGTCAATATATTGAATCCTGCTTGAATCAGGTATACTTTCTGAACACAATCCAATGGTTTGGGTGGCATAAAAGATGGTATCAAGCGGATTTGTATTATCTACTACCGGAGTATAGGTATTACCAGTTCCAATTAGGTTAGTCAGCGCCAAATCAGAATACCATTGTACGTTTACTCCAGATGCTATAAGTTGTGGAATAGGATCATTAATACAATTTAGGGTATCAGAAAAAACCATAACAGGAGCAGCAGATACTCCGGATCCACCAACATTGATGGATCCGTCATTAAGTGTAAGGTCTGCATCACAAAGATTAGCATCAATAACTGCTATGCTAATCGGGCTATCTGTAAATGCTATTGAAGAAGCAAAACAATCCGGACCGATCAATTCATATCGAATCTCGAATAAACTCTGTCCATCTGCTAATGATTGTCCGCTTGAACTTGATTCTGTCCAAAATAATGTTAAAGTAGAAGAATCGGCTAAATTGAAATTGGTTGGATCCAGTTCACTTATTCCAGCGATATTTTCTACCCCGATAAAACGTATTATTGTTTCATCCCATGTGATAGTCAAATTGGTGGTTATAATATTATTAAATCCCTGAACAGTTACAGGCATTACGAGCTGGTCTCCAAAATTCCCTGAAGAATTAGGAATGGACATCACAACATCCTCACGTGGATTTACAGTAATTGTAACATTGGCTGGTAGACTAGCAGGATCAAGGGTACAACCATTAAGGTCAATAACGCCAACCACTGAATATGTGGTTGTTATGGGAACTGGTCCCGTATTGTATGAAAATGGATTTGAATCCGGAACCAGCACCGTATCAGCAATTGTGGTTCCGCCATCGGTCGATATGAAAACATTATACGGTTGGCTACCACCTGTTACAATCAATGACAGATTAGTGCTCTCGTTTTCACAAATCGTGGCAATCCCGCTAAATGTTATCGAGGATGGTCTTGGATTTATGTTTACCGGCAAAACGGTTGGATTTAAGGCAGAGCATCCGTTTGTGCTTGAATAATTTACACTCACCTCATATGGAGTTGTTCCATCCCATTGAATTTCAATATTTGAATCAGTTGCAGTTCCGCCATTTATAACTGTACCGCCTGAAACCGTCCAAATATAATTTGATATACCTGAACCGGATTCAGTAATATAGGTTTCATTAGATTCAAAACATACTACACTATTCCCGGAAATTGTAGGTACAGGTAGTGGATTAATGGTCACTGGCAACACAGTCGGTGGTGAAGCTATACATCCATTCACATCTGTATAGCTTACAGTGACCTGGTAAGGGGCACTCCCATCCCAGTTAACCTGAACAGATGGATCAGAAGTGGTCCCTCCTCCTACAATCGTACCACCGCTTACATTCCATACAAAATTGGACTGCCCGGCGGTTGAATCCGTAGAATATATTTCAGTAGACAGATCACAAACTGTTCCAGGTCCATCAAGTGAAGGAATTGGCAAGGGGATAATAGCAATTGGAAGTAATGTTGGTGAAGCTGCTGTACAACCATTTACATCAATGTAGTTAATACTTACATTGTATGGTGCGACCCCATCCCATAGTATTTCGATGTTTGAATCAGTTGCAGTTCCTCCACTTACAATTGTCCCTCCATTCACAGTCCAGGAATAAGCTGTTTCGCCAGATCCTGATTCCGTAGAATATATTTGTGTAGATCCAAAACATAGAGATGCGGAACCTGCTATTGTTGGAACCGGAAGAGGATTAACAGTTACGGACAAAGCTGTTGGGTTTGTGGCAGCACACCCATTTGCATCAGAATAATTGACACTTACTTCATATGGTGCAGTTCCATCCCATAATATGTCAATGGAAGGATCCGTTGGCGTTCCGCCGCTAACTATAGTTCCTCCGCTAACTGTCCAGGCGTAATTTGACTCCCCTGCACCTGAGTCAGTGGTATAAGTTTCCTGAGAACCGGCACATACATTTGCAGTGCCTGACAAATTTGGCACTGGTATTGGATTGACATTAATTGAAAGGGCAGTTGGTATCGAAGCAGTGCACCCATTGCCATCAGTGTAACTTACACTCACCTGATAAGGAGCAGAGCCATCCCATGTTATTTCTATATTCGCATCTGCTGCACCACCACCACTAATTATTGAACCGCCGGAAACACTCCAAACGTAGTTGTTTTCGCCGGATCCTGATTCAGTTGTATAAATATTGGTAGTACCAATACAAACATCACTTGAGCCAGTAATTGTTGGAACTGGCAACGGATTTACATTAACCGGATAGCTCGTTGGTGTGGCAGCATCGCATCCAAAAGCATTATCGTAATTTACAGAAACATTATAAGGGCCCAGTCCATCCCAGCTAACCTGGACAGAGGGATCAGTTGATGTACCTCCTCCAATTATTACGCCTCCAATTACTTCCCAAACATAATTGGATTCACCTGATCCTGATTCGGTTGTATATATTCCAATATCACCAAAGCATACATTGTTCGGACCGCTAATGGTAGGTGATGGCAAAGGATTAACCACAACACTTACAGGTGTTCCAAGGTCGGTACCGGTACATCCATTTCCATCGCTCAACACGGTGATCTCATATATTCCTGCAGTTGCATTGTTAATTGTATAGACGTCAGAGTTATGCCCAGTGACGATTATGGGTGCTCCCGAGATTGTATATGTAAAATCGTACGGAGTTGCCCCTGTGAAATTAAATACTACATCAGGCAATGGATCTCCAGCACATGCGATCCCTCCTCCTGAGATACTTGCCGTAGGTAAAGGTTGTCCAGAACCAATACGCATACCCAATGGATCTCCTACATATATATTTGTACAATTATCACCATCTTGACGTTCTGCAATAATAAAATAACCAAATAATCCGCCGTTAGGAGGGAGATTTCTAAATACAATATTATTCGGGGATGTGAAATCAATATAAATATTTGGATTAATTGGAGAAGTTGGAGGGGCGAAGCCAATATCATCATAAACATAACCTGGAATACTTGCATCCCATAAAGCATATCTATATCCTCCGGTTGGATCCAAATCGCCCAGGATTGGCTCATAGATACCAGCTGAAGTTACAAAATTAATCGATATAGATCCGTCTTCAGAACCAAGACAAGTTTCATCTTGTGTTATTGCTGTACTATTACTCTCGATTCGATCAGGACATTGAGCATACAGTGCCCGCGTGCCGAAAAGCAAAAAGGCCTGAACTACGATATATGTTAACCGAACAATCTTCACGTTTTTTCTTTAGTTTCCCACTATTGATCCGAAATCAATATTTTCTTTGCAGGACATTCTTCACCAATAAAGATGATTATGCATCTAAGTAAATCGATATCTTCAGGAATATTTCTTAGTTGAATTCGATTACCTGATTTGTTTATATCCACATCGCTAGTAACACCAATTGAAGGGAAATTACTGCTTTCCGTAATTAAATAAGAACCGGTGCTGCTGTTAAAGATATTAATTTCAAATCCTGAAATATTGACATTGGAATCAAAAGAATCATATACAATCAACTCTTTTAATCCAGAAGCAGCAGCCCTATTTTCAAGGACTACTTTTTCAGGACACTGCGAAAATGCTTGCCATGAAAATATTACAAACAACAGTGACAGTACTACAATTAATTTGAATCGACGCATTACCGGTTGAATTTTTACCTCTAAAATACTGCCCACATTCAAAAATTTGTTTTAGTATTTATACATTTCACCACAAAAAAGTAATAATTTATAAAAATTGAAAGAAAAACTTCATATTCCTTAGAGTGCAGTAAAATTTCAAATCATTGTAAAAACTAAATCTTCAAATAGTCCAATTTAAATTTAAAAAGAAAAACGCCTTTTGAACTCATGCAACTCCGTTTTCAGGTCAATTTCATTTATATACTTAATATAATCCCGAAGTTTTGATTCTGGAGATACTTTAAGGTCCCTCAATGAAAGATGCTGGTTAACAAATATGAATTCTAGCAGTGGATAAAGTGTTTTAAGTGCATCTACAATATCAAGGATAGAATAATTCTTATCTACAAGATTATATGTGCCACCAGGAACTTTATGTGTAATTAACTTCTCCATAACATCTGCGAGCAATCCAACACTTATAAATGACCTTGACTGTTTTCCATCACCATGAATAGAAATCCGATTATTAAAGTTTGCCTCAAACATGAATTTGTTTATTACTGCATCAAATCGCATGCTTTTACTGTAACCATATACATTCCCACATCTTAGAATATAGGTATTCTTCTTTTTGAATAGTCTTCTTACGTGTTCCTCTCCCCTAAGTTTCGAGATTCCATAAAATGTTTTGGCATTAGGAATGGTATCTTCAGTAAGAAAATCTTTTGAAGATCCATATACAGAAGTACTACTGGCATAAATGAACTTCTGAACTCCTGAATCTTCTACTGCATTTACAACTTCAGCCGTACCCCAGTGATTTACCTGTTCATGGAAATGAGCATCTGTATTTGCAAAAGGTGTGGTAACTCTTGCTGCGAGATGATAGACTACATCAACGCCTTCTAAAACCATTCTGAGTTTTCTGGAATCAAGAATATCGCCTGAAATAAAATTTACCTTTTCATGTCTTTCCAGACGCCTTCCAAGAAAAAGATTATAATTCTGCCGGCCCAGATTATCATAAATAAGAATATCTTCCACATCGCTACACTTGACAAGAGTCTTCGTAAGCTCTGTACCTACATACCCGGCACCACCGGTGATTAATACCTTCATTGACAATTAATTAACGATAAGTTCGGTATGAAGACCACATTCTGTCTTATTCTGTCCATACCATCGGGCTTCGCGTTCCTGCATTTCGGGATCAAATTTCCTTGTACACGGTTCACAACCGATACTTAAATACCCCTTTGCCTCTAATGGATGGCTTGGCAAATCGTATTCTTTTCTGTAATCGTAAACTTGTTTACTGGTCCAATCAAGAATTGGATGGAACCTTAATACATTGTGAGGAGCTTCCTGTTCAATTTTGAAATTTTTTCTAATTGCACTCTGGTCTCCACGAACTCCATTTACCCATATATCATACCCTTTCAGAATCTCTTCCATAGGTATGGTCTTATTCAAATGACAACAGTGATCGGGATCTGAAGTAAACAATAGCCTTCCGTGGGAGTCCTTTTGCATATATTTAGGTGTATAAGGCTTCAGGTCAATTGTATTGATCCCTAATAATCCGGATATTTCCTCTTTATATTCAATAGTCTCAGGGAAATGATAGCCTGTATTAATAAAATATACGGGTATAGATTTATCAATCCTACTCAAAATATGAAGCAAAACAACGCTATGGGATTGAAAAGATGATGTAGTGAAAATTCTTTTCCCAGATTCTCTGTAGCCCGTTATTCTCTCTTTAATTTCCGAAAAATTCAAGACCGTAAAAAATTGTGTTCGTGGCAAATATATACAAAATTAGTTATCCTTCATAAAATATCTATTGCTTATAATAATTACATAGTTTCAATTCCAATCATAGAGCTATGAGATTAATTTAAAAATCGGAATATTTTGCGGTAATTTTCTTGAAAATGATCATTATCATTATATTATTTAGTATTATTAAAATATATTTATAGTCGGATGTGAGAAATTATTTTAAACCATAAATTTTTTCAAGATATGGCAAGAATCGGAACAATAGATTTCAGTGGGATATCGGGACATAAGTACACATTTAATGTATACCCGATAAAAAATGATTTTAAGAAAAACAAAGGGGCAGTATATGTTGTTACACGCAGAACTGTAAAATACGACGGAACAGTGGACCATAACTTATTATATATTGGCACATGCAAAGATGTTTCAACCGTTCATGACATGATCAAAGACCTGGATTGTTTCACCAGAGAATATGCAAATTGCATTTGCACATATTGGGAGGATAACTCCAAATTGAGAGTAAATATCAATGATGACTTAATAAACCATTATCATCCACCATGTAATTATGAATGATAATTTTCCATATTAGCAGGATTTATTTTTCTTCTTTTAACTTTGCTACATTAAAAATTTCCTTCTCAGTGTAATCACAATAGGTACACCTGTATCTTTTTAACAATTCACCTGATGAAATAACAGAAGGAGCAATCAGCAATTCTTCTTTTTCGATTTTGAAGGTTTGATAATTACATTTGGGGCATTGTTTGATTGCATATTTGCCGGAATATTTTTCTATTTGAGTATACCCTGATTCCTCATCTATCCAAACATCATAATCTACTGAAAAGACGTCTTCCTCAGCCTGCATGCCTTCATCCAGATAAACATCTTCCTCTTCTTCGGTAAGTAGTTTCATTATTTTTCCAGTTTTTGGAGAAATTCTGGGTTTATACCTTAAACGGTTCAAACGACGGTTTACATAATCAGGGTAATAATGTAAAAGAATATAATAAACGGCATAAGCAATTGCCAACACTAGAATAAGTATTATAAAAAAATCGAGGAGGTAATTCATTTTGACGGCATCAGAAATGATCTCCTTAGGATATATTAACAAAGCCGCCAGCCAAAGGATAGTTGCATTCCAAATTACTTTTTTTTCATATCTGCTGATCAGATTATATTTTTCCTTATTCCCTTTTAACAAGTACTTTTTGCTGAAGTATGCTGCAAAAAGTAATATCCCGGAAAAAATAAGGAGATATGAAAGAATTGGGGAAAATCTATTAATAACATCTAAAAACATATTTGAGTTATTTCCCAGTAAAAAATTAAGACTAATTACTGACAAATGTAATAATGATAGGCTAACATATCATTATAAACCGGTCAAATAAATTTTGATCAAAACAATAAACGGACCTACATTTGAAAAATTGTGGTAGTAATTTCTAAAATCAAAATCACATAAATCAGGAATGAAAAACTCTATCAAATTGAAGAAAATAATTAGAAGAATATTAAAAAATTAGCGCGGCTCTCTCTCCAATTCCAGCATTTCATATTCGTAATCATTCCTATCATTCTTAGGCATAGATATTTTAGAGATTTGCCTCCAATGTTCGAAACGAATCTGCTTGAAAAAAGCATCTCCTTTAGGACTCGCATGGACTCTTGTCAGATATAGTTTGTCGGCGATTTCATATGCCGCATTGTAAACAGCTTCCCCTCCAATTATAAAAACTTCTTCCTCCCCACTCTCTTCTGAAAAAGTTAAAGCCTCATCTAAAGAATGAAACACAATACAACCTTCAACATTATATTCTTTTATCCTTGATAAAATGATATTTGTACGGTTGGGTAAAGGCCTTCCAATAGATTCATAGGTCTTACGCCCCATGATTATGACGTGACCGGATGTAATTTTCTTGAAATTCTTTAAATCATCAGAAAGGTGCCAGATCAATTGATTATCCGATCCAATTACCCCATTATCAGCAACCGCAACTATTATAGAGATTTTCATATCTGATTTCCTCTAAAGAACTCTTCAATTTTCATCCTTTTCTTTCCTTCCGGCTGTAATTCAAGAATGTTAACTATGCCTGTAGAACAATATACATCAAGATAAGATCTCGAGTCAGTTGAAATACGACCGGCCATATCCTTGTGTTGGCCTCCAGGCTGTTGATCTACTTTGAATATTTTGTACATCTTCCCATTCAGGATAGTCCATGCTCCAGGAAAAGGCGAAAGCCCCCGAACGAAATTTTTTACCTTTTCACTGCTTTTATCCCAATTTATTTCACACATTTCCCTAAATATTTTGGGAGCCTTCCTTAATTCTATTGAATCTTTCTGTACAATTGCTTTACATTCTCCGGTTTCCACTGCCTGCACAGTTTTAAGGACGAGCTCTCCGCCAAGAACCATTAATTTATCATGGAGTGTCCCCGCATCATCATCAGGTGATATATCGATCTCTTCCTTTAAAAGTATATTGCCTGTATCAATTTCATGCTTTATAAAAAAAGTAGTGAGGCCTGTTTTTCTTTCCCCATTTATAAGAACCCAGTTAATCGGTGCTGCTCCTCGATAATTTGGCAATAAAGAAGCATGCAGGTTAATCGTACCATACTCTGGCATTGACCATACTACTTCCGGGAGCATCCTGAAGGCTACAACAATCTGCAAATTTGCCTTATAAGATTTAAGTGTTTTAATGAAATCCTGGTTCTTTAAATTTGGTGGTTGCAGAACAGGAATACCTTTATCCTCAGCAAAATCTTTGATTGGAGAGGGAGAAAGTTTCCGGCCACGACCCCTGGGTTTGTCAAGGGCGGTAACTACAGCTACCACGTTAAATCCATTATCAATTAAAATCTTTAATGAAGGAATTGCAAATTCCGGAGTACCCATAAATATGATACGCAAGTCCTTCTTCATAATTGAATTGATTAGTTAGAGTCAGGATATAATAAATATTTCCTCCTTAGATTTTTATAATCATTTAACTCTTCAATCCAGGAAATCCGGATTTCATCTTCTGTGAGGCCAGCTTCGATCTGTTTTTTCAGCTCGCTATTACCGGCTAGTTTATTAAAATAATCATTAAAGAAATCCTTCTCACGCCCTGATTTATTATAAAATTCTATCAATTCCTTTATATTGAACTTCGGAGGGGGTTTTATATCTCTATAATCTTTTCCATAACAAGCCTTCCCCATAAATTTAGGTGTATTAGCTCCGGGACGGTTTTGAGGAATAAATTTAAACTCACCAAATGATGGATCCGGATAGCCAACAACTTGAAATGGAAATTCAGTTCCCCTGCCCAGGCTCATCATAGTTCCTTCAAAAAAGCACAGCGAAGGGTATAATCGAATAGATTGATCGTTAGGCAAATTTGGAGATGGTTTTATAGGAAGAGAATATGGAATACTGATGGTGATAGTTCCCTACACGTACAATCACCATTTTGCATTGAAGGCTATCTTTTAACCAGTGTTCTCCATTTATCATCTTTGCCAATTCTCCTATTGTAAGGCCATGCACAACAGGTATCTTATGCATTCCAACAAAAGAATGAAATCCATCCCTCAACACGGGGCCGTCAACATAATCGCCATTTGGATTAGGCCTGTCTAATATTAAGAGTTTTACCTCATTTTCCGCACAAGCCTCCATCACATAATGCAATGTGCTTATATATGTATAAAAACGAACTCCTACATCTTGAATATCAAAAACCACAATGTCCAAACCCTCTAAATGCTCCGGTTTGGGTTTTTTATTTTCCCCATATAATGAAATTATCGTAATACCGCTGCCTTTCTCTTCAGAGTCGCCAATTTCCTCGCCTGCATCAGCTGATCCTTTATATCCATGCTCCGGAGTAAAAATCTTTACAACGTTAACATCTTCAGATAACAGGAATTTAACGAGCGGCTTACCATGGGCTATGGAGGTCTGGTTAACGACTACCCCTATCCGCTTATTTAATAACAGGTCGATATAGAAATTATCCTTCTCAGCGCCTACTATTATATTTTGAGCGTAAGAAGTTGATATTATACCCACCAGGAATATAATTATATGACAAACCCTTGCTTTCATGTAAACCTTTTTAACTTTACATCAAAAACTGATCCTAAATTAAAAATTGATCTGAACAAAATATAATAAATTAAAGAATAATTTGAACCTACCTTTATTTATATCAAAAAGAATCAGTAAACCAGGACTGCAAACATTCTCGTCCCTCATACATAAAATTGCAATCGTTAGCATTAGTGTTGGATTGGGAATTATGATCATTTCCTACATCATTATGGGTGGGTTTGAGGACACAATTACAAATAAAATGGTTGGATTCGTTGGTCATCTTCAAGTGACAAAATATACCTTGAACTCAACCTACGAAGAATTACCTATTAATAAGGAAGACAGCATATATCAATTTATCAACGATTTAAGTTATGTCAAACATATCCAGGGCGTAGCACATAAGGTCGGACTGATCCAGACGGATGATGAAATCCATGGAATTGTATTTAAGGGAGTAGATGAAAATTTCAATCTTGAACAATTTGGACAGGTGATATCTGAGGGCAGGGTAATTGATAATAAGACTGGCCAGCCTTCATATGAAATTATGATTAGTAAAAAAATTGCTGATCTCTTAAAAATATCTCTTCAAGATGAGATTAGGATATACTTTATTCAGAACCCAATTCGTGTCAGGAAATTTAAAATTGTAGGGATATACACCTCCGGTATGGAAGAATTCGATGAACAGTTATTGATTGGCGATATTCGAATAATTCAGCAATTAAATGACTGGCGAAATTCCCTGGTGGGCACATTGGAAGTTTTTATAGATGACTTTGACAAACTGGAAGCAGCTGAGGAGGAGCTTTTTCGCCGCACTCAATATGATCTTTTCGTAGATAAAATCACCGACAAGCATATTGAAATCTTCGATTGGTTAAGCCTGGTAAACCGGAATGTTACTATACTTCTTACCTTAATATTATTTATAGCTTCATTTAATATGGTTTCTGTACTGCTGATCCTCATTATGGAAAGGACCCAGATGATCGGTGTACTTAAAGCTATTGGGGCTAGTAATAAATTCATTCGGCAGATTTTCACTTATCACGGGATCAGGCTGATTGTATTAGGTTTGGTATGGGGAAATATAATCGGATTGAGTTTTGGGTTTATTCAGGATAAATTCAAGTTAATACCGCTAGATCCTGTGAATTATTATATGGAATATGTGCCTATTAAATGGGAATGGACTGGTATAATAGGTCTTAATATCCTCACATTTACGGTCGTTACACTTGTTCTTGTAATACCGACATTATTGATATCCAAAATTGAACCCATAAAGTCGATCAAGTTTGACTAGGAGCTGGATCATATTTCTTAAAGAAACTATTTACTTTCATAGAGATCACTCCAAAAATTGCTTCTTTAATAATATTTACTGACATTTTAGATTCTCCTCGTTTTCTGTCTGTAAAAACTATTGGAACTTCCTTAATTTTAAATCCAAACTTCCATGCGGTAAATTTCATTTCAATCTGAAAAGCATAGCCTATGAACTTAATCTTATCGAGGTCAATGGTCTCCAGAACGCGTCTTTTATAACATTTAAATCCTGCGGTGGAGTCTCTTACAGGCATTCCGGTAATTAATCTTACGTAGCTGCTTGCAAAGTAGGATAACAGTACCCTACCCATTGGCCAATTTACAACATTAACACCAGATATATATCTTGAACCAACAGCCAGATCAAATCCTTCGTCTGCGCAAGCATTGTATAACTTTATAATATCATATGGATTGTGAGAAAAATCGGCGTCCATCTCAAAAATATACTCATATCCCATTTCCAGAGCTTTTTTAAATCCATAAATATAGGCAGTCCCAAGCCCCTTTTTATCTTCTCTTTTATCCACATAGACTTTTAAATCATCTATCTTGGCATCATGTTTTCTGGATTTTATATAATCTTCTATCTTGTCGGTTGTCCCATCCGGGGAGTTATCGTCTACAATAAGGACATCAAATTTCTCGGGTAGTGCAGCAATATCTTCAATCAGAGGAACAATATTCTCCGCCTCATTATATGTTGGTATAATAATTATTCCTTTATTCAAGTCGTCCCGGTTTTTTGATCGCCATCAATTTTTAAATTCATGTAATTTGACGAATAAATTCTTAAGGGCAAATATATTTCCATAAGATTAAGAATTTTTAAAGAATAATAAAAAAAAAATGCAATCTTAAAAAAACTTCTCATTTACCGGCGTTGTATTTAATTTTGGCAAATATTACTTGCATCAATTTTACTTCTATCAATACTCTGTCCTAAATTTGATGTACATTAATCGGGTTTATACAAAATAACTATGTTGAGAATAGCTATACAGAAATCTGGTCGACTCCATGATGAATCGATGAAACTTATTCGTGAATGCGGTATTAAAGTCAATAACGGAAAGGGAAAATTAAAATCGGCATCTACAAATTTTCCCCTGGAAATATTATATCTGAGGGATGATGACATCCCTGGATATATTGAGGATAATGTTGCGGATATAGGGATTGTGGGCTTAAATCTCGTAAAAGAAAAGAAAAGAGAAGTCGATATCATCTTTAAACTTGGATTTTCTAAGTGCAGGTTATCCCTGGCCATACCAAAAGACAAAAAATACGATGGATTAAGATTCTTTGAGGGGAAGAACATTGCGACCTCTTACCCTAACATAATCGAGGAATATTTAAGTTCAAATGGCATAAAAGCAGATTTACATGAAATCAGCGGATCTGTTGAAATTGCCCCTGGCATAGGGCTAGCTGATGCAATATGTGATATTGTAAGCTCTGGGAGCACTTTATTAACAAATGGTCTAAAAGAGGTAGAAACAATTCTTGAGTCTGAAGCAGTATTGATAGGTCATAAAGAGCTCGAGAAATCAAAAAAAGAAATCTTAGATGCTTTAATGTTCAGAATTCATGCGGTTCAAAATGGCCGAAACAATAAGTATATATTGTTGAATGCACCTAATGATAAAATTACTGAGATTATTAATATACTCCCAGGCATGAAAAGCCCTACAGTTGTTCCGCTGGCAATGAAAGGTTGGAGTTCATTACATTCTGTTATTAATGAAGATCAATTCTGGGAGGTTATAGACAATTTAAAGAATGCCGGAGCTGAAGGAATTTTAGTTGTACCTATTGAGAAAATGATCTTGTGAAATAAAATTTTATGAAAATAATTAAAAATCCTGACAGGAAAGAGTGGCCAAAACTTCTTAAAAGACCCGCCATTAAAGAAAAGGAGATCAGGAAAATTGTTAAACCCATCCTTAAAAAGGTAAAAGAGAAAGGCGATAAAGCACTAAGGCTCTTTCGCTTTCGAATATGATCATGTTGAATTGGACAACATTCTTGTATCTCCATCCGAAATTGAGGGAATTGAGAAAAATATAGATAAAAAAACCCGGGAAGCTATAAAGAAAGGCATATGACAATATTAAAAAGTTTCATGAGGCCCAGCTGACAGATATTTTAGAAGTTGAAACAACGCAGGGTGTAATATGCCGTCGTAAAAATGTGCCTGTAGAACGGGTAGGGTTGTATGTTCCAGGAGGTAGTGCCCCTCTGTTCTCTACGGTATTAATGCTTGCGATCCCGGCAAAAATTGCAGGATGCCGGGAGATAGTCATCTGTACACCTCCGGATATAACTGGGAAAGTCCATCCCCTGATTCTTTATGCAGCTAAATTAACGGGAGTGGAAAAAATTGCCAAAGTAGGTGGAGCACAGGCGATTGGGGCATTAGCTTATGGTACAGAAAGTGTTCCAAAGGTTGATAAGATCTTTGGTCCGGGGAATCAATATGTGACAGCTGCAAAACTGATAGTAAATCAGAAAGGAACCGCTATCGACATGCCTGCTGGTCCTTCAGAGGTTGCTATAATTGCGGATCATACTGCCTTCCCTGAATTTATCGCTTCCGATCTTTTGTCGCAGGCTGAACATGGTATTGATAGCCAGGTAGTACTAATTACTACCAGTGAAGAATTAATCAAAAAAGTAATCAAGGAAATCAAAGTTTTATCAGAGACTTTACCCAGAAAGCACATTATTGAAAAATCTTTGTTGAACAGTCGTTTCTTCCTGGTTGAGAATCTTGATGTCGCTGTTGAACTGTCTAATGCATATGCACCTGAACACCTGATCATTTCAACAGAAAAAGAAGATTCCATTGCAGAAAAAATCATAAATGCCGGATCAGTTTTTCTTGGCAATTATACACCTGAATCTGCTGGTGATTATGCTTCCGGGACCAACCATACCTTACCTACTTATGGTTATGCACGCTCACATAGTGGCGTGTCCGTTGATAGTTTTGTAAAAAAGATCACATTTCAAAAAATCTCAAAAAAAGGATTAAAGAACCTGGGGCCGACTATTGAAATAATGGCTGAAAAGGAAGAGATGGATGCCCATAAGCTAGCTGTTTCAATCCGTCTTAAGAATTTAAATTCAAATGGTTGATATTTTAAAACTTGTCCGACCGCATATTCTAAAATTAAAGGCATATTCATCAGCTCGTGAAGAATATGCTGGCAAAAAGGGAATATTTTTGGATGCTAATGAAAATCCTCTTGGATCTACTTCGAGAAAATCATACAACAGATATCCTGATCCATACCAGAAATCACTTAAAAAAGCCATTGGCAAATTAAAAGATATCTCACCTGACAGAATCTTTTTAGGAAATGGCAGCGACGAAGCTATAGATTTACTCGTAAGAATCTTTTGCCATCCCGATCAGGATAGTGTTATTGTTATGTCACCTACATTTGAAATGTATGAGGTGGCTGCCCGAGTTAACCAGAATGAAATAATCGACGTTCGGCTTACAAATGATTTTCAGATTAATACATTAAAAGTACTTGAAGCGATCAAATCAAATACTAAGATCCTGTTTATATGCTCGCCAAATAATCCTACTGGAAACAGCATGCATCGTGAAAGCATTCTTGAGCTAGTTGAAAAATTCAAAGGGATTGTTGTAATTGATGAAGCATATATAGATTTTGCTAAAGATACTGGTTGTTTTGATATTTTAGACAGATATAATCATGTAGTTATTCTTCAAACTTTTAGTAAAGCCTGGGGATTAGCTGGATTGCGCCTCGGGATGGCCTTTGCAGACAGACAGATTATCGAATTGCTAAATAAAATAAAACCCCCCTATAATGTGAACCGGGCTACACAGTCTCTGGCCTTGAAAGCAATCAAAAAAGTAGGATACAAGGATTTCATGGTGCAACAACTACTGGCAGAACGGAAAATATTGAGATTGGAATTATCTAATCTGGATATTGTTGAGATGGTGTACCCTTCAGATTCAAACTTCCTTCTAGTTAAGTTCAAAGACGCTGAAAAGATCTATAACTATTTACAAGATAATAAAGTAATTGTGCGAAACCGCTCGAATGTTGTGCTTTGCGAAAATGCACTTAGAATAACTGTTGGGAATGAAAAAGAGAACGACCTACTAATAACCACCTTAAAAAATTACATAGGATAAAATGAAAAGAATTCTTTTTATAGATCGTGATGGTACCATTATCGAAGAGCCCTCGGAAGATTTTCAAATTGACTCCCTGGAAAAATTACAATTTATTCCTAAAGTGATAACGAGTTTATCCAAGATATGTCAACATAGCGATTTTGAATTGGTTATGGTTTCTAACCAGGATGGATTGGGCACTGATAGTTTCCCGGAAGATACTTTCTGGCCTGCCCATAATAAAATGCTTGAGGTTTTGACAAATGAAGGCATTGAGTTTAAAGCTATCCATATTGATCCGAGTTTCCCACATGAAAACTCTAATAACAGGAAACCTGGAACAGGAATGCTTCAGAAGTACATGACGGGAGATTACGATTTGAAAAATTCATATGTAATAGGCGACAGACTAACTGATGTGGAATTAGCTCATAACCTGGGCTCTAAAAGCATCTTGTTCGGAGGGTTAGAATCAGCTGATGCTGATATATGTTCAGATGATTGGAATGAAATATACAATCACCTTGTATTTCCGGAAAGGAAAAGCCTGATTCAAAGAAAGACAAATGAAACTGATATAAGAATTAAGTTAAACCTCGATGGTACCGGTAAATCCAATATAAGTACCGGGCTTAACTTCTTTGACCATATGCTCGAACAAATTTCTAAACATGGGAAATGCGACCTGGAAATAACTGTTAAAGGTGACCTGGAAGTGGATGAACACCATACTATTGAAGATACCGCTTTAGCTTTGGGCGATGCATTTACAATAGCTTTAGGAGATAAGAAGGGCGTATCAAGGTATGGTTTCCTGCTCCCTATGGATGATGCCCTCGCCCATGTAGCAATTGATTTTGGTGGCCGTCCCTGGATTGTCTGGGACCTTGAATTCAAACGCGAAAAAATAGGCGATGTCCCCACAGAGATGTTTTACCATTTTTTTAAATCTTTTACGGATACAGCTAAATGTAATCTGAATGTGAAAGCTGAAGGAAAAAATGAACACCATATAATTGAAGCCGTTTTTAAAGGATTTGCTAAAGCAATTAAAATGGCTGTATGGAGAAATGAAAATGAGCTGGATTCCATCCCAAGTACCAAAGGATCTCTATAATAAGAACATCGGCTGATGACATCTTCTTGCTTAATCAATTTGGAAAGGGAAAAATGATAATATAATCTTCCGAAGTTAATTATTAAAAAATATTAATTCCGCATAATATTTTTTAATTCCATTTATTCTGTGCGTTTTAAAATTAAGTAGCAACTATTTTCACTTTTGCCAGTTGAGAGGCAGTTGTTAAACCTACAAGCGCCCCCATTAGATGAGATTCCCATGACACACCCGGTTGTTGAGGAAAGATGCCATAAACGAGTCCTCCGTACAATACAAGTATTATCAGGGAAATAACAATAGATTTGAAGTCTTTTCTGAACATGCCAAAAAAAATTAGAAAAGAGGCTAATCCGTATACCAGTCCGCTTGCTCCAATATGAAGGGATGGCCGGGCGAAGATCCAAACGAGAATATTTGTAAAGAAATAACATTGAAAAAAAACCTTATTTGCAATGCGATCATAAAATATAAATAATATGATACCAAGAAACAGTAACGGAAGGGTATTTGAGATCAGATGCAACATATTCCCATGAATTAAAGGTGCAAAAAGAATACCAATCATACCCTGGAATGACCTTGGATAAATCCCCAATATTGCAAGATCAAAGGGTAAAATTAAACCTATTGCATAAACAGCCCAGAGAATAAAAACAAATCGGATTGGTACAACCAGGCTTTCCTCAAATCGCATAGTAAATAGATCATTTGTATGAGGATGGATTCTTGATCATTCTCAACTCCATTAATTTTGACTCTTCATAATCAACAGAAATATAACCCAATACCCCACCCGAAGCTTTTGCTATTCGTTTTGCTATATCCTTCATGCTTTCATAAAATTGAATTGCAAATTTCCGGTCAAGCTTAGGCAAAATTTTATTGAGTTTCTCAAGTTCGTATACTATTACTGGAGTTCTCTTTCTTGCCTCCCTCGGAAGCGAAGCTATCTCCTCGATCAGATTATACTCGAAATCATCACCTATGGATGAATAATATTCTTTAAGCAGATTACGTGCTTTAATAGGTTTATACCTGGAAATCCGTAATGCTTCCTTAATTTCAGATTTATCAATCTTGTTATCCGCACCAGCTATTAGAATAGCCACGAGAACAGGTACTTTCTGCAGGAAAAGCTTTTCCTCATCAGATAAAGGGTCCAAATAATTAATCATATACTATTAACTTAAAATGAAGGTAAATTATTATACTTCATGTAATATTCAATCATTGACACACATAAAACCTCCTGACAGGTCAGCCTCATCCAAGTATTAAATATATGGGGAAAATAGGGAAAATGAACATCTTTATTACCACAGATAAATGTCCAATACTACAAAAGAAATCTCGAAAAGTATCCGGGGCAATATTTGGTTTCTGACCAGGATATTTTATGATGAGGCTGCAATAAAAATTACTTGAAATATTAAAAACTGATCTGGAATTAGAAGATCAGAAGTGAATTTACAAGAATATAAACATCAAAAAAGACTATACAGTATAATCGCTTCGTTATCATTAAATAGAAATTATTTTGAAAAAAATTTCGATTAAAGATTTAAGTCTTAACCAACTAGTAAGATAATATTTAGAATAATGTCATCTAATGAATCTGTAAAAATATTTATTGTTGAGGATGACCCGGTGTATTTGAAATTCCTCAATTATGTGATAGGGCTAAATCCCGATCATGAAATAAAAACATTTTCCAATGGGAATGATGCTATAAACGCACTGCATGAGAGGCCTTCCATTATCACCCTTGATTACAGCTTACCGGATAAATCAGGTGAAGAGATATTAAAGGAGATCAAAGAATTTGATGCGAATATTCCGGTCATTATCGTATCAGGTCAGGAAGAGATCGGTATAGCTGTACAA
The DNA here is from genome assembly GCA_963820995.1 of uncultured Cytophagales bacterium. GTDB lineage: Bacteria > Bacteroidota > Bacteroidia > Cytophagales > Cyclobacteriaceae > JAGTVG01. Next base: position 789,795 of record CAWGCL010000006.1, read on the forward strand.
TTATTAAAGCTTGGTGCATATGATTACATTATAAAGGATGAAGAAACAAAGGAGCGGCTTGAATATGCCTTAACCAATGCCAAAAGGAATATCACCCTTGTTAAAGAGATCAATACCCTGAAACAGGAGATAACCGAGAAATATGAATTTGGAAATAGTATAATCGGAAATTCGCCAGCAATTAAAAGGGTTTTTGATCTGATGAAAAAAGCCATTAAAACAAATATTACAATTTCTATTACCGGCGAAACCGGCACAGGAAAAGAACTTGTCGCAAAAGGAATTCATTATAACTCCTCACGTAAAAAGAAACCATTTATCCCGGTCAATATCGCTGCTATCCCAAAAGAATTGGTTGAAAGCGAACTTTTTGGACATGAAAAAGGCTCTTTTACTGGAGCAGTAACCAGAAGAATCGGAAGATTTGAAGAAGCTGCTGGAGGGACCATTTTCCTGGACGAGATAGCTGAGATGGATTTAAATCTACAGGCTAAATTATTACGGGTAATCCAGGAAAGAGAAGTTACCCGTGTAGGAGGGAACGGTATTATACCTATTGATGTCAGGTTGCTTGTGGCGACGCATAAAAACTTATCCGATGAAGTAAAAAAAGGAAATTTCCGGGAAGATCTTTATTACCGGTTATTGGGACTTCCGATCCAGCTCCCCCCTCTTCGTGAAAGGGAAACCGATATTATTCTACTTGCAAAACACTTTTTATCGAGTTTCTGCAAGGAAAATAATATGGATGCTCTTGCATTAGGAAGAGAAACCCAGGAAAAACTTTTACGCTATCATTATCCAGGAAATATCAGGGAGCTAAAATCTATTATAGAACTTTCTGCAGTAATGTGTAATGATAACGTGATTTTGCCTGATGATATAAATTTCAGCAGCCCGAAAAGCGAAGAGAATTTTACTTACCAGGAACTTTCGTTAAGGGAATACAATAACAGAATCATTGAATTCTTTTTGAAAAAATATGACAATAATGTATTGAAGGTTGCTGATATCCTTGACATTGGAAAATCTACTATTTATCGATATTTAAAAGAAAAAACTATTTAAAATATGGAAAGTGATGATCGTAATGGTGAACGAATAACAGATCTCTCCTATCTGATTTCATTATGTGGGGATGATGATGATTTTAAAACAGAAATGATTGAAACATTTTTAAAGAATACTCCTCCCCTTATCGATGATATGAAAAATTATCTCCTTGATTCAGATTGGAAAAAGATAGGAGACATTGCCCATAAAATGAAGCCCTCATTCACATTTATGGGTATTCATACAGCAAAAGAACTGATTTCGAATATTGAAAGACTGGGACGGCAAATGGAAGACGTAGCATCAATTCCAACAATGGTCCTGGAATTAGAATCGATATGTAATGAAGCATTTTCAGAACTGGAAACGGAATTAACTTTAAGTTAAAGAAGATATTGTGAATTAGTCGTAATAAAACTCCAGGCCAAACTCAGTAGCTAGCCCAGGTTTGCTTTTCACTTTGATGACAGCTTTATGTTTTTTAATTATTTCCTGGCATACCGAGAGGCCCAGTCCATAATGATCTTCCTGCTTCTTAGTTGAATAAAATGGGGCGAATATCTGAGATTTATCATCTAATGAAATTCCACATCCCGTATCAATGAGCGATAAACTACTTTTTCCTTATCAGAGTAGTAATCAATATAAATATCGCCCTCCTTACTTATAGCTTCAATGGCATTTTGAAGCAATAAATAGATGATTAAAAGCATGGATTCTTTATGACAGAATACATTTAAATTCGGATCCGCGTTATGGTGAATCTTAATATTCTCATTAAAATATTGTTTTGTTGAATCTATTAATGACTGGCTGAGCCTGTCCAGGTTAATATATTCCCAATCATCCAATAGAATATCCTCCAGTTTAAAATATTCTTTTTTATACCTGAGCTTATCTCTTGCGCCCTGCAGGCTTGCCCATTGCTTTGTGATAAACTGATGATTAGCCTGGTTTAAAAATTCTGTTTCAGACATTTCTTTACCTGATTTCTCCCTGGATTTAGCCAATGCCATTTCACTTAATTAATGAACTTCATTACCAACTTTATTCTTTGAACTTTTACCACGTAAATTAAGAATGATCTCTTGTTTCTTACTGATCTCATTTGAAAGGCTTTCAATCTCATTATAAAGATCCTGCATTTTCGTTATCGACTTTTTTTGGGAAAAATAACGCAGAATTAGTAGGGTCAAAATTCCGGATGATGAATAAAATGATCAAACCAAACCCATATACCATGATCCGGTACTGATCCGTCTCATTTTTATTGAAGCTTTCAAACTCTCTAAATACCTCCTGCTGTTCTGAATATATTGCATCATTTACTGTTAATCCAAGCTTCTCAGTATTTATACCCCCCTGGCTATTGGTGAGGCTATCATTTAGATGAACATACATCTGATGAAAATCATAAGCCAACTGATATTCGCCCCTATTTGAGTAAAGTTCAGATGTTTTAAGTAACAGATCTCTTTTTAGGTATATCCTTCCAAGTTCACCGGATAGAGCAATGGCTTTCTGTAAATAATTAAGAGATGAATCTGTGTAAGAGGCCATGTAAACCTGGTATTTCTCAAGATACAATTCAAGTAACAATTCTTTAGATCCCATTTGCCGGATCAACTCCTCAGCACGAGTATAGAAGTACGCCATTGAATCGTAATCATTCAATTTAAAATAGTTATTAGCAATTGCCATTGATGATTTCGCTATACCTGCATTGTTTTTAAGGCTAAGGAAAATGTTCTAACGATTTAAGGTTGTTTTCTAAAGACAATCGATCTGTTCCCATATTTCCATAAATCCGGCCAATTCCCAGTAATGACAGTCCGGCACCTACATAATTCTTCATTGATTGATTGAGTGCGAAGGAGCGCTGAAAAAACAGCAAACTGTTCTCATTTTCCCCCATTTCTTCATAAGTAAGCGCAATGACTTCATATGTCCGTAATTTTAATTCAGGATCACTAAGTTTATCAGCCATTTCAGATGCATTCTGGCTATACCTCAGGGCTTCATTAAAATTTCCATAGAGGTACTCAATATATCCCAAATTCTGAGATGCATATCCAGCTCCTATCACATATTCCAGATTTTCGGCCATTATAGAAGCCTGAAGAGCGAAATTCATGGCCTCATTTGTATTTTTGAGTTTATAGGAATCGGTTAGAAGGTTCAAAATATCCACTTTTTGAATACCCTCCGAAGTTTCTAGTAGAGAAAGAAGTGAATCTATATTGGTTTGAGGATAAGATTTTAATGATATGGCCGTTACAACAATAGTAAAGATTAACTTAATTCTCATGATTCATTGGATTTTGAAAGAATCAAGAACTCAAATTTCAATTAATATTGAATATATTTAATTTTGATCGCTTCAAAAACGCATTATAATTGATATTTAAGCATTATCCTAAATATTTAAGGAGAATTGGTATTCTCATCCTTTCGCTATCGTTGGTAATTGCTACCTATAGCTGTTATCCTGTTACCGGTTATACCCATAAAACCATAAAACCCAAAGGTCACAAGAAACCATACAGTCATACAAAAGACAAAAGAAGAAAGAAAACGAAGGTATATTGGCAAAAGAATTACTAGAGTAAAACAATTCTTTGAAAAATCAGTATCTATTAATAAAAAGGAAGAATGAGAGAAGTATTATTAGTAATAAGTACAGTATTTATATTTTCCTGTAGTGTTAAATCTCAAAACGATACCAATATGGCTAATCAGACTGACAATTCAGAATACAAAGTGAAGAAATCAGATGAGGAATGGAAACAGATCCTTACACCAGTTGAATTTCAGATTTTGAGAGAAAAAGGGACTGAATATGCTTTCACAGGAGAATATTTTAAACATAAAGAAAAAGGCACCTATGTCTGTGCAGGTTGCGGAAATGAATTATTCACATCGGAATCAAAATTTGATTCGGGTTGCGGATGGCCCAGTTTTTATGAGCCATTAGATGAAGAAAAAGTGGGTGAAAATGAAGACCAATCCCATGGCATGGTTAGAACAGAAATTGTCTGCAATAACTGTGGGGGTCATTTAGGTCACGTTTTTCCTGACGGACCTAAGCCTACGGGTCTGAGGTACTGTGTCAATTCTGCTTCCCTCGACTTCAAGAAGAAAGACGAAGAGTAGAATTCTGGCAAATAATAAATAATTACGATTAACTAACTGACTTTTAAAACATTGTCCCAAAACAATGGATTAGAACTTTTTATATTGGTTGTTGAATTTTTTCCTCTTACCTAACTTCAGTTTTACGCTTTTATATAGGTTTTTCACTTGGCATGTTAACGGTATTTTGTGCTGTGATACCAATATTATACAGAATAAACATCGCTAAATCACTAAAATGACAGAATAAATCATTTTTATCCTATATTTTCTCGAAATAAGAGAAAAACAGGACTAATTTACCCCTCACTCTCAATTAGATTTCAATTTTATGAAATCTGCAAAAATCCAAGTCTGCACATGCTATTTCTGAGCAAGACAAGGAACTTATTGACTCTAATTAGTGTTTTTAAATTATATGAGTATTTGATAACCCGGGAGAATTTTTGAGTTGCTAATTCCGCTAATAGTATTAAATACATTTTTTGAGATGACACTGATAAAAGAAAGAAGTTTTTACAAAAATATAATCCCAAAATATTATGAAAAACAAAGTAGTAACATTATCAATCCTTATTTTATTAAGTTTCTTTATTGCTTATTTATCATGCGAAACCAAAACTGAAGACGAAGAACCCGCAAATAGGGATCCTGTTGCTCCCGTTCTTAGTTTTCCGGAACACAAAGCTGAAAATGTAGAAATTGACATAAGCTTATCCTGGCAAATTTCAGCGGATCCGGATGGAGATAAAGTAAAATACAATGTCTATTTGGACACAAATGCTTCTCCTGCTCAAATAGCTAGTGCGGGACAAACAACCACTACTTATAAACCTGACCTCAATATCAATACCACCTACTACTGGAAAGTTGAAGCGATTGATGATAATGGAGGGAAAGCCCAAAGTGGAATTTGGAGTTTTACCACTTTAGGTAGTTTGCCTGCAGCATTTAGTTTGATCAGTCCTGCTATGTCAGAAACCTGTGTGGCTCTGGATGCAAGATTAGTTTGGAGATCATCTACTGATCCGGATGGGAATGACATAACATATGATGTATTTTTTGGCACCGATAATCCCCCAATGTCTACAGTCAGTACCGATCAATCTGATACGACTTTCCTCCCGGATTTAGTTGACAATACTACATATTTTTGGAACATAATGGCTAAAAATGAAAGTGGGGGGGTGTCCCAAAGCGGAATTTGGAGCTTTACGACTTTAAAAATTCCCCCTGTTGTAGATTATGGAAATTTTCAAGATCCCCGCGATGACATAGAATATAAAACTGTTGTGATAGATGGCAAAACCTGGATGGCTCAAAACCTTGCTTACCTGCCGGAGGTACATACAGATCTTTCTGAAACAGATCCCAGGTATTACGTCTATGAGTACTCTGGGACAGACACATCAGAGGCAAAAGCAACGGATAACTATGGGGTATATGGTGTTCTTTATAATTTACCTGCTGTTTTGAATGGCGCTGCTACGAGTTCAGCTAATCCTAGTGGGGTTCAAGGCGTATGCCCGACAGGTTGGCATGTACCCAGTAGGGCTGAATGGGGTGATTTGGATACATATCTAAGGAGTGTAGGATTTGCTGATGAACCTGCCTTAGCCATAAAGGCTATCTGTGCATGGTATGATGGTGGAGATGGGGAAGATACTTTTGGCCTAACTATTCTTCCCGGAGGTGCTATGACACCCAATTTCACCCAAATAGGACTTCGTGGATATTGGTGGACCACATCAGATTGGTATATCAGCATGGAATATACACATAATGGTATTAGAAGAGATGGAAAGGGGTACCCAAGATATGCCATGTCTGTAAGGTGTGTAAAAGATTAAAAGGTTAACCTTTTAATGAGGTTTCCTAACAAAAAATCGATAGCCTAATCCCTCATTGATCGGCTTTTAAGTAAGGAGCATGGGAGTATGCTGCATTAAAGAATTATGGGGTATTTTCTCGGGATATAACTATATCATAAAAAATACTACAGACTCCAATGTCCACCCCAGCGTTCGTACGCAGCTTTTTCCAACTCTTCCCTATGATCAGGATGGGCAATCTTTATCATTCTTCTTGCCCTTTCTTTCATAGGCTGACCATATAAATATGCTATGCCAAATTCGGTTATGACATAGTGAACATTTGGTCTGGTACTGACCACCCCTGCTCCCGTTCTTAAGGTAGGAACAATTTTTGAGATCCCTTTTCCAGTTTGTGAAGAAATAGCAATTATTGGTTTCCCGCCGTGCGAGTAGGATGCGCCACGAATAAAGTCAATCTGTCCACCAACACCGGAATAATGTTTGGTGCCGATCGAATCAGCACAAACCTGTCCTGTAAGATCAATTTCAATGGCAGAATTTATAGCAGTTACTTTTGGATTTCTTCTTATTATTCGGACATCATTTACAAAAGAACAATCCATCATGGCTATCTGAGAATTATCATGCAGGAAATCGTACACTTTCTGAGAACCCATAACAAAAGATGATACAATCTGTCCCGGAACCACCCGTTTTAGTGAATTATTGATTACTCCGTTTTCTACCAATGAAATTACACCATCGGAGAACATCTCAGTATGAATACCAAGGTCCTTGTGGTTCCCTAGCTTTGTAAGAACAGCATTTGGAATTCCACCAATCCCCATTTGCATTGTAGCCCCATCCTCTACAAGACTTGCTACATAATCTGCTATCTTATCTTCAGTCTTGGTAGGCTGAGGTACCGGAACCTCAATGATATCTGAATCATGCTCCACAAAGGTATCGAAATGCCGCATATGCATGCTTCCATCCACAAAGACCCTGGGTACTTTTGAGTTTACCTGCGCAACTACATGCTTAGCACATTGAACTGCTGCTACAGCAACATCAACTGAACTTCCCAACGAAACAAAACCGTGTTTATCGGGAGGTGAAACATTCATTAAGGCTACATCGATATTTACGATACCCTTTCGCATCAAACCAGGTATCTCACTTAAAAATACAGGAATATAATCTGCTAGCCCCTGCATTGTTGCTTGCCGCACATTAGCGCCTACAAAAAAAGATTCACAACGAAAAATTCCTTCATATTCAGGCTTTACATAAGGCGCTTCAGCTTCGTGATGAATATGAACGATTCGTACATTTTCCAATTCAGGGGCCCTGGCTACCATAGCATCGATTAACAATTGAGGAGCCTGAGCGACCCCATGAATAAAAACTGTATCCCCTGATTTTATTACTTTCACAGCCTCAGTTGCTGACTTATAATTCATAGTATTGTATATTTTAAAAAGATTGCGATTTGACGGTGCAAAATTATTCAGTTCTATTTTTTTAAAAAATGAGAATAATCATTTTTGCATGAATGAAATTAGAATAAAGTCATAGGACTGATATTTAGGAATTATTTTTACCTTGGCATTTAAAAATATACTTTTTTGGAATCAGATATAACAATTATTGGAGCCGGGATTGTTGGATTGGCAACGGCTTATAAAATACAGGAAAAAAATCCCGGTTTAAAGATCCATGTACTGGAAAAAGAGAAAAACGTTTCGGCACATCAGACTGGGAATAACAGTGGTGTAATTCATAGTGGGATCTATTATAAACCAGGCAGCCTGAAAGCTAGAAATTGTACTTATGGGTATAAACTTCTTCTTGATTTCTGTGATGAAAACGATATCACTTATGACATATGTGGAAAGGTGATTATTGCTTCCGACAAACGGGAAATTCCCGGCATGGAGGTTCTCTATAAGCGTGGAATAGAAAATGGATTAGAGGGACTTAAGCTTATAAAAAAGGAAGAATTGAATGACTATGAGCCTCATGTTGTAGGATTAGCGGGCATTTGGGTTCCTCAGACAGGTATAATAGACTTCAGAAAAGTATCCGAAAAACTTGCTGAGAATATAAGACATCGTGGCGCTGAAATATATTTTGGCCAGAAAGTACAGGGAATCAAGATTAAAAATCATGAGGTGCTTATAGACACATCGAGTCAATCTTTTAAATCCAGACTTGTGATCAATTGTGCAGGATTATATTCAGATAAAATAGCAAAGTATACCCATCAAAATGTGAGTGTAAAGATTATTCCCTTCAGGGGAGAATACTATAAAATCAAATCTGAGAAAAGTCATCTCGTAAGAAACCTGATTTACCCTGTTCCGGATCCCAGCTTCCCATTTCTAGGCGTTCATTACACAAGGATGATAAACGGGGGAATTGAAGCAGGCCCGAATGCAGTTCTAGCCTTTGCCAGGGAAGGATATAAGAAAAGTCAAATTAATCTACCCGAACTTGCTGAAACACTTACCTGGCCTGGATTTCTAAAAGTAGCGTCTAAATACTGGAAAACCGGAATAGGAGAAATGTATAGATCTTTCTCTAAAAAAGCTTTTACTCAAGCTTTACAAAAATTAATCCCCGAAATTGAGGAAAATGACCTTGAGATGGGCGGTGCAGGTGTTAGAGCCCAGGCATGTGACCGCTCAGGAGGCCTTTTGGACGATTTTCTGATTTATGAAAATGAAAGGGCTATAAATGTATGCAATGCCCCCTCACCTGCAGCCACATCGTCATTGTCTATCGGGGAAACTATAGCGAAAATAGCTCTTGATCACATCAATCAATGATCTATGAATAACTATTTGCAAAAAGTAATCTCAGATTTCAGGAACCATGGCAATCCTTATAATAAGCAATATATGAAGGCTTATATGAAAAATAAGTTTGAATATCTTGGGATCAAATCACCTGATCGCAGGTTGATAGGTAAATCCTTCTTATCCAAAGAGTCTCTGCCTCCTGTCGAACAAATTTGGCCTATAATACATGTTTTCTGGGATCTTCCCGAAAGAGAATTTCAGTATTTTGCCATGGAACTTATAGCAAAATATAAGAAATCAGTTGAAAAAGATTGGATTAAAAATTACGAAAATTTGATCGTAAGTAAATCCTGGTGGGATACTGTAGATTTCATAGCTTCAACTCTTGTTGGGGATTATTTCAAATTATTTCCGGATATGATAGAAAATGTAACAAGGCGCTGGATGAAATCCGGAAACATTTGGCTTCAGCGGACTTGCTTGATCTTCCAATTAAAATATAAAGATGATGTTGATACCGAATTACTGACCTCATTTATAAAGGAATTATATGTATCTAAGGAATTCTTTATCGCCAAAGCGATAGGATGGTCGCTACGTGAATATTCCAAAAGAAATCCTGAATGGGTGCTGGATTTTGTTCAAAAAAACACGCTTCAGCCACTGAGTAAAAGAGAAGCAATCCGGCGGATAAATAACTAAGGTTTGTTATAAGTTCCTGATATTGCCTGGTCACTACCAGTTTTATTTCCTATCTAAATATATTACTTTCTATATGGAACCATTTTGAGAAAAGTAGCGTTATCAAAATAGAGTCATATTTTTTAGCATGATAAGGTTTACATTAAGCTATTTGAGACCCATATCGTTGTTTTTAGCTACAATTTTTCTATTCCAATGTTGTAAAGCATATTATAAGGAAAAGGTTTCCATTGACGATGCCATTGGTTCCGATAAAAAACGAGTTAAGATCATCTCATGTGATAGCACTAAAAATGTCTACAAGTCAATATATTTCAAAAATGATAGCCTGTATGGGCTTGAGAAAGGAAATAAAAATATTGAAACATTAATACAAACAGAGAACATTAAAGAGATACATCTTTTAAACATTAAGAAAAGCAGAGTTAGAACAGCTCTTTTAATAATTCTTATCCCCGTTGGAATTGTGTTTGTTTTTCAACTTGCTCCACAGTAGAACTCCAAATACTTTATATTACATTCTACAAGCCATTTCTTTAATCCTGATTAATTAGATTTGCAATCCAATTGTGTAAGGAGAAAAGACTGATGCGTATTGGCCCAATAATTTTTTTAATATCATTTTTTCTTTCTGGATTGGCTTATGGCCAGACCATTGAGGTAATTGATAAACGTTCAGGGGAAGGCATTGAAAATGTTGTGATATATAATCTGGAATTAAATAAATCGGTTCAAACAAATGCTCAGGGTATTGCCGACCTATCAATATTTATAGAGGGGGATATCCTTAATTTTCAACATCCCTCTTACCATGACAGAACCATTGCATATGCAGACATACCAGAAACAGGAAACAAAATTGATCTGGAAGAAAGGATCATTAAGATTGATGAGGTAATTGTTTCTGCCAGTAAGTGGGAACAGAACCCGGAATTGATCCCTAATACTGTAATAAGTATTAATTCGAAAAGCATAGAATTCGACAACCCTCCAACTACAGCTGATATGCTTGACCAATCCGGTCAGGTATTCATGCAAAAAAGTCAACTTGGCGGCGGAAGTCCAATGATAAGGGGATTCGCTGCCAATAAATTATTGATCGTTGTTGATGGTGTAAGAATGAACAATGCCATTTATAGAAGCGGGAACCTCCAGAATGTAATTGGGATTGATGTAAATGCAATTGCCGAAGCTGAAGTATTGTTTGGACCGGGTTCTGTAATGTATGGGAGTGATGCGCTGGGGGGGGTTATGGATTTTCATACCAAATCTCCAGTATTGAATGGAGAAGGAAATATGACATTTTTGGGGAATGCGTTTTTCAGATATGCGACAGCTGCTAATGAGAAAACTGCACATGCTGATTTTTCACTGGGAGGTAAAAAATTCGGTTCCTTTACCAGCCTGTCATTTACCGATTTTGGTGATTTGATCACAGGCAATAAGAGAACCTCAGAATATCCGGATTATGGTAAAAGAACAGAATTTGTCCAGAGAATTGATGGTATAGATTCGATATTGGATAACAGCAATGTCAATCTTCAAAAATTCTCAGGGTATAATCAATTCAATCTTATACAGAAATTTCAATTTAGGCCAAATGACTACCTGGATCTTGATTATGGTTTTTATTTTACAAACTCTTCTGAAATTCCCAGATATGACAGATTGATATTATATGATCAGGACAGCCTGCCGGAAAATTCAGAATGGAATTATGGCCCGCAGAAATGGATTATGAATAGACTTGGGGCCAGGATTTACAAGCCGAACAGAGCATATAGCGAAGCAAGGATAATTCTTTCTCATCAATATGTGAACGAAAGTCGAATCGACCGAAAGTATAAGGATGATGTTCGCAGAACCAGAACTGAAAAAGTAAGCGTTATCAATTTCAACGCCGATTTTGACAAGACCATCAATGAAACACACCAGCTGTATTATGGGATTGACTTTTCATTTAATAAAGTAACCTCAGAAGCGGAGAAAGAAAATATTGACATAGGGGAAAAATCAGCAACCTCAACAAGGTATCCGGATGGTGGTAGTAATTATGGATTCTTGGCGGGATATGTGAATTATTTATGGATCATCAATAAGAAGCATAATTTGAACGCTGGATTGCGTTACACAAATACACGTCTTCATGCCAAACTGGATGATCAGAGCGATCCGGATTTTGAATACGACAATTTCAAAAATCAAAACAGTGCTATTAATGGCAGTCTGGGATGGGTATTCCGCATCAATGGAAAATCGAAAATAGACTTAATCGCCTCTTCGGGATTTAGAGCTCCCAATATTGACGATATGGGTAAGTTGTTTGATTCTGAACCAGGCTATGTAATTGTTCCGAATAAGGATTTAAACCCAGAATACATTTACAATCTGGAAATGGGCATTTCTCAAAAGATTGGCCAAAATCTTGAGTTTCACATTGCCGGATTCTATACATGGATGATCGATGCAATGGTGAGAAGGGATTATTCATTTAATGGCTTAGACTCAATATTTTATGATGATGAATTAAGGAAAACACAGGCATTGGTAAATACAGGGCGGGCGAACATTTATGGTCTTTCATTCTCGTTCAAAGGAGATATTTCATCAAATTTTGGAATATTTTCATCATTAAATTTAACCAATGGGAAGGATATCATCGAGAATGTTCCATTGCGGCATACAGCTCCCCTGTTTGGGCGCTCAGCAATTTATTATAAATTAAAAAACCTTTTTCTGGAATTTAATATCAGTTATAGTGGCAAAAAGGCATATGAAGATCTATCGCCCTCAGAAAGGAATAAAATCTATCTCTACACTCCCGAAGGATCATTAGCCTGGTGTGCTTTAAATTTTATGGCTTCCTATGAAATCAGGAACACAATTTTGCTTAATTTCGGAATAGAAAATATTCTGAATAAACACTATAGAACCTACAGTTCAGGCATAAGTGCCCCGGGCCGTAATTTTATTTTTGGAATGCGCATAAAATTGTAATAAATTAAACTTTTCAATGTAATCATATGTATCTAGCCATCTCAGGAAATATCGGATCAGGCAAAACCACACTTGCCGAAAAATTGGGTAAATATTATAATTGGGAAATTGAATATGAAGTGGTTGACACCAATCCATACCTTCCTGATTTTTATGCCGATATGAGCACATGGTCGTTCCATACACAAATATTTTTTCTTAATACCCGCTTCAAGCAGAATCAGAAAATTCAAAAAAAAGGGAAGAATATTATTCAGGATCGTACCATTTATGAAGATGCTTATGTTTTTGCGAAAAATCTTAACCAGAATGGCTTTCTGGCGGATCGGGAATATGAAACATACCTGGGATTGTTCAAATCAATGTCAACATTTATCAAGCCCCCGGACCTCTTAATATATCTAAAAGCGGATATCCCGAAACTCGTGGAGAGGATCCATAACAGGGGCCGCGCGTACGAGAATCTGATAAGAATTGATTACTTAAGGGACCTCAATGCACTTTATGAAGAATGGATCAGTCAATACAGGGACAGCAAACTTCTCTCTATAAATGTAAACGAATTGAATTTCGATAAAAATGCTGATGACTTGTATTACATAGTGAATCTTATTGAGTCCCAGATCCATGGTTTATTCAGTTAGCTAGAATTATTAATAATCAGTATATTGGGTCATTCACAGCTCATGAAAAATCCAAAAATATCCGTCATTCTACCTTTCAGAAATGCATCGAATACACTTCGAAGAGCTATCGATAGTATCCTAAACCAGACCTTCAGGAATTTTGAACTTATTTTGATCAATGATGGGTCGGATGACCACCCCATTGATATTTTATCAGATTATGATGATCCCAGGATAAAAATTATTCATCTTCCTACCAGTGGAATTGTATTTTCACTTAACCATGGTGTTCATATTTCCCGTGGTAAATATATAGCAAGGATGGATGCCGATGATTATCTCTTACCCGGAACGATTGGAATTACAGCAGCAATATTTAACACAACACAGAAACATAGGAGTAGTCTCAGGCCTGATCAACTATGCAGGAGATCGGAAAAAAGAACCAGGGTTATGCACTATATGTTGACTGGATCAATTCACTTATGACCCGGGAGGAGATATATTTAAACAGGTTTGTTGAATCTCCCCTATCTCACCCAAGTGTAATGATTCGAAGAAATCTATTTGATGAGTACGGTTTGTATAAAGTTGGAAGCTTACCAGAAGATTACGAACTGTGGTTGAGATTGATGGACCAGGGCATTCAATTCTCTAAGGTTGATACTGTGGTTCTCGACTGGTATGATGATGAAAACAGACTTTCACGAAGCCATCCTAACTATGACACAGAGGCATTTTTCAATATTAAAACAGCGTATTTCTTCAAATGGTACAAAAAAACATTTGAATTCAATCCACGCCCAATTTTGATTTGGGGCACAGGAAAATCCGTACTCGAAAAATCAAAATACCTGGAAGAATATAGGCTTGAGATAGCCGGTTATGTAGATGTTATAAGAAAGAAAGAGAACACAATAAACGGGAAACCTGTATTTTTTTACCAGGATATTCCTGAAGGTGTATTTATCCTATCCTACGTAAGCGACAGAAAGGGTCGGGAACAGATCCATGACTTTCTCCTACAGCATAACTATGTGGAAGGAAAGGATTTCTATATGATGAGCTGATACAATTTTTCTTTTTGGTCCCCATGGAACAAAGCTGCAATAGACTCATTTAACACTTTTATTCAACACAGTATCTATAATCAATCCAAGGAACAATAATCGGCAAAGCGTCTAATTCTGAAAAAGATCTAACCAAAAACACTATGCAGATATCGAGTTAATATCACGCATGAAAGACCTAACATATATTGCAAACCTGGTTGATTCGGAAATCCGTTGCCTTTTAATTTATTGCAATTATCTACTCGCAGGAGTACAAAATGATACAATGTGCAGAGATCGTGCATTAATTTTGATGCAATGCTAGTTTTTGTTATACCCCGGACGAATCCTGCACAAATCCATGTGCGTCAAAGCTACCAAATCCTCTTAAGGGTTCCTCCAAAGGAATTTTCAATGTGTCAAATGTTATCGGATCTAAACGAATCAGATGCTGCCTTTCAGCAATCCATATATTTCCATCCCTTCCTTCTGTGATTACACTACTAAATTCAAATGGAAATATCTTGAAATTGTCTTTTTTCTCATCATACAAATGAAGGCCTGTAAATGTTTTGATCCAGATCTGACCATATTCATCTTTTAATATCTTTAAAATTAAATTATCCAACAGACTTCCGGATTTTTCGCTAATCGTAAAATTGATTTTTTTACCAGTTTCTTCATCAAATTTTCTCACCCCATTCCCCCATGTCCCGATCCAGTATATATGATCGTCTATAAGAATTTCAGTAATCCATGTATCAAGTTCAAGGTATTCATTCGAGAATTTTTTAATTTTAGATCCGGTTTTATCTAATATTTTTATGCCAGCATAACTTGATATAATTATATTTCCGTACCTGTCCTCTATTATTTCTGTTACCGGTTCATCCCCATCCTGAATGGCAATTCCGGTAGAAGGATCATATTGTATTACACCTGGGTTAGAACTAATCCATACTTTCCCCTCGCTGTCCGCTTGAATAGCCCCCCAGCCTACCTTATAGCCACCAAGATCTTCAAATTTTCTAGGCCACACAAAATCAATGGTTTTGGAATACGGATTAAACCGGACTATTTCATTCTTTCCCATTAATATCCATATTATTCCATCCCTATCTATGTTCATTGAGTATAATAAAGGAATATAATCAGGGGGTATAATGGACAAATCGATTATTGGTGGTTTACAAACATTGTTTTCCTCATCATAATAATATAATCCCCAATCACCAGAAACCCACATTACGCCAAGGGTATCAAACTCAATATCCATTACCTCCAAATTGTCATTATACATTTCCATCACTGAATCCTGAAACTGAATAAATTCATATCGGTCCTCTTCCGGATAATACCGGTATAAACCACTAAGGGCGCCTACCCATAAAAAACCAGATTTATCATATTTTAAACATGTGATATTTGAAGTAGGATTTTTTCCTTGAGCACTATTGATTCTAGTAAATTGCTCATTTTCCAGGTCATATTTTATCAAACCATTCAAACGAGCTCCAAGCCAAAGGTTATTCTGGTCATCTTCTGCAATAGCCTGAATGGTTGCAGCCGGAAAGCCTGTTGAATCAAAGGGAGGCATCGTATAATTTCTGATCCTATGGCCATCCCATCGATCCATCCCGCTCATAGTTCCAACCCATATAAATCCCCTGGAGTCCTGGAATATATCCCAGGTTCTATAATCCGAGTAGTCATTAAATTTACCAACACTAAGAATTCTTAAGGTTTCGTTTTGTGCAATGAGCTGCTGAAAAGTGCATAACAGGAATATAACGGAAGCTAAAAATGTAAGAAATCTCTTTCTCATGACTGGTATTGTTTTATTAAAAAAATCCCATCACGATAAAACTCCCTTCAGAAGTATATCCAATTTAAGAAAAATGTACATGAAAGGAAAGGGTAGTCAAAATTGATTCGTATTGATCCAATTCAATGTGCGAAAGTTTATGAATTTTGGATAGGTTTTAGCATTTTCATTGTTCCCGAAACTTAATAATCGTATAAAAAATAAGATAGCCAGACTTCCATTCTTCCGTTAACATATTATCGGTCAGTATTTTGTTATTCCTATTATTTTTCTTAACATTATAAGTTACGACCATTTTAAAACCGCCAAAATTAACGAATTGAAGAGATTATTACTTCTGAGTGTGATAGTAATAATGATGCCGCAATTCCCGATCCATGGCACAGGAAAGGACAGTTGATGGACGAGTGACTGCGCTCGATAATGGCACCCCCATCCCTGGTGTGAATGTTATTGTTAAAGGTTCAACAATTGGGACCGTTACAGATATCAATGGTTATTATAGAATAAATATTCCTGATCATAAGGGTACAACACTAACATTTTCATTCATAGGATTAGCTACAGAAGAAGTATTAGTGGGATCTAAATCCGTAATTGATATGGTGATGACTGCTGATATCAGGCAACTATCGGAAGTGGTCGTTACGGCAGTTGGGATTGAAAGCGATAAGAAAAGCTTGGGATATTCTATTCAAACGGTTCAAAACGAGGAATTAAGAAATACCCTGGAGCCGAATATTGTAAACACATTAAATCAGAAGGCGGCAGGTGTATATGTCTACAGTTCTTCAGGCTCCCCTGGCGGATCAGCGAGCATTCGAATTCGGGGAAATACATCTATCACGCTTGAGAATAATCCACTATTTGTTGTCGATGGTGTACCTGTTAATAACAATGAAGTATTGAATGGCTACGGCGGTGTTGATCAATCAAATAGAGCCATTGACCTAAATCCAAACGATGTGGCCTCGTTAACCGTTTTAAAAGGTCCTGCAGCAACTGTGCTTTATGGAATCCGGGCGGCAAACGGAGCCATTATTATTACAACCAAGAAAGGAAATAAAGGCAAGCCAAAGATTACGTTCTCTACAAGCTATATTGCCAGTCAGGTGAATAAACTTCCCGGAAAACAATCTTCTTATGCTCAGGGAAGGCCAAGAGATGGGATTCCAACCTGGCTTGGCCCTGAAAGATTTGAAGGATTCAGTTTTGGCCCTAAAATTTCAGATCTGGAGTTTGCAACCGACCCGGATCACCCGGAATCTCCGCCACCTTATGCTTTTGATCCTGAAGGTAACTATCTTTTTGATGACCATGGATTTCTTGTCTCAAAAGGTACAGGCAACGGTCAGCCTGCCATTGCCTACCCGAATGATGAAAATTTTTTTGTTACCGGTCATAGCTCAGATAATTTTCTATCCATTAGCGGTGGCGAAGAGGACATTAATTATTATGTATCTACAGGATATTTATATCAATCCGGTATAGTTCCAAAATCAGATTGGAGTAGAATATCTTTTCTGGGAAAATTTTCAGCCCAATTGACAGAGGGGATGAATATAGGAGCCCAAGTAAACTATATCAATTCGGGTGGGAGTCGAATTCAAAGAGGTTCGACTATCAGCGGTGTGCCTTTAGGATTATTCAGAAATACAACAACTTTTGATGCCGCCCGTGGTTATTCAGATGGAAGAGAAGCCGCCAATGATCCCTCCGTTTACATCTTTCCGGATGGAACCCAAAGAAGTTTTCGCTGGGGCGTATATGACAGTCCTTTTTGGACTGTAAACAAAAATCCATTTGAAGATAATATAAACAGAGTCATTGGAAATTTAAATTTTTCCTGGCAGATTGTACCCTGGATGACTTTATCCTACAAATTAGGGCTTGACGTAAATAATGAAGGAAGAAAGCAAGCCAACGATATAAACTCTGCCGGCTCTGTCGAGGGAACCATATCTCAACATAATTTTAACACAAACTTAATAAACTCAGATATCCTTTTCTTATTCAATTATGAGGTTTCTCAGAATTTTAAATTAAATGCCACCCTGGGATACAATTATTTCTATGATCAACGGAATTACAGGGGATCCTATGGATCGTCACTAGGCACTCCTGGATTTTATCATATCAGTAATGCAACAGATATCTGGGCCTATGAAATTATTGAAGAAAAAAAAATTCATGGAGTATTTGCAGATATATTGTTCTCCTGGGATAATTATTTATTCCTGAATGTAGCCCTAAGAAATGATTGGTCTTCTGCCTTACCCAAAGAGTATAACTCGTTCTTCTATCCGGCAGTAAGCCTGGGTTGGACTTTTACTGAAAATCTTGGTTTGTCGGACAACTCTGTCTTTTCTTATGGTAAATTAAGAATTTCATGGGGCCAGGTAGGCAATGATGCCCCAATATATGCCGCTTCAAATCGATTTGAACAAGCCAGGATCCAGGGAAGTTTTATTAATGGGATACCCTTCCCGGCGTTTGGGGTAAATGCATTTGAAAGAAGTAACGTTTTAGGGAATCCAAATTTAAAGGCTGAATTAACAAGCACCCTGGAATTTGGCGGTGAATTTCAATTTTTTCAGGAAAGACTTGGCCTCGACATTACGTATTACACCTCAGAAACCATTGGGCAAGTTATGGAAGTGGATCTTGCCCCCTCCACCGGATTCAATTCTGTGATCAAAAATTCAGGCAAAATAGGGAATAAAGGATGGGAAGTTATGCTCGAAGCGATACCATTAAAAATCAGGGATTTTCACTGGGGGATCAATATAAATTTCACAAAATATGAATCCTTTGTAAAGGAACTGGATCCCAGCATTGGGATTGGTGGCATTACCCTTTCAGGGTTTCCATCAATAACTACCTCAAAAGCTATTGCAGGGGAACCGTATGGGGTTCTTTTTGGAAACAAGTATCAGAGGGTTAACGAGGGATCATTAGAAGGAACATTGATAATAGGCGATAATGGCTGGCCTCTGGCTGATTCAAATTCAGGCATTGTTGGGGATCCAAATCCTGACTGGCTATTGGGATGGAGGAATACTTTTTCATGGAAGGGTATTACCCTGTCTGGTTTATTGGATATCAGGAAAGGTGGTGACATGTGGAATGGGACGGTTGGCATTATGAATTATTGGGGAATGGGAATAGATACTGAACTGCAAAGAGAGGTTAAAGGTTATGTTTTCGATGGCGTCAGAAATACGGGAACAAATGAAGATCCGGTTTGGGAGCAAAACAACATCCCTGTGGATTTTGCAGATCCTCAGCAAGGACTATCTTCTTACAAGTGGGTACGCTATGGTTTTGGATTTTCCGAAAATGAAATAGAAGACGCCAGCTGGATCAGGCTTCGGGAACTTTCACTATCATATTCTTTCCCGCAATCCTTACTTGGTAAAATGAAAATAGAGAATCTATCTGTTGGTCTGATTGGAAGAAACCTCTTCTTGCATACCTCTTATACCGGGATCGATCCTGAGGCTAATTTAGCAGGTGTAACCAATGGATTTGGGCTGGAATATTTCGGCATGCCCAATACAAAAAGTTACAGTTTAAATATTCGACTTACATTTTAAAATCCCCGGATTTATAAGGTAACCTCAAGTTGATTATATAATGATTTTGCTTTCTGGGCTAATAAATATGCTTCATCAGCATTTTCCCAAATACTATTTGCAATCCTGAGACTAGCCTGGGCATCACTCAATTTTCCCTGTTCCTGATATACTAATGCTAAATGATAATAAGTTGTTGGATCAAAAGGAAAGGAATTTAAAAGCTCTTTTAATACAGATTCAGCTTTATCGTATTGTTTATCTGATATGTAGCATTCTGCCATTCTGTTATATATTACTGCATTTGTAGAATAGTTATTTTGCAAACGGTATTCTTCATATGTCTCAATTGCTTTTTCATAATCCCCCTCGAGTTTATAGAGCCGAGCCCGAAAAAACAATTCCAGACCCGAAAGGGATCCAAATTGTTCTACAAAATTAGAAATTCTCTCAAACTGCTTTCTTGAATTTTCAATATCATTTTTTCTCAAATAATAGTTTATATATCCAAAGGCTGTTATGTTTTCATAAGAATCCGAAAGTTTTTCTTCTTCTTGTTTTAATACCTTCAATGCAATGCTATCCTGCCCAATCTCATAATACCAGTAAAGATTTGTAACAGTATAAAATGACATAACTCTAGGATGGTAAATAGTAGCCCCTAACTGATATGTTTTTTCCCGGATTTTTAATCCTCTTTCGATTTCTCCCCTGAGAAAATAGTAATTCATTATTGACCACATAACCTGGACGCTATCATCAGCCGTAGTGCACTTTTCTAATAAGATCTCATATTCTTCTAAGGCTTCATCAAATTGACCCTTCCTTTGTTTAATTTCAATTAGATCCAATTTGGAAGAGATATCACGTATTTGTAGTAAAACTGCTTTTTCTAAGTTTATCTCAGCTTCATCAAAATTCCCCGTTTCCAGATGAAGTCCTCCCAATAATCTGTAGGAACGTGAAACGTCAGGGTATTTTTCCTGGTACATCTCATAATACTTCAGAGCCTGGTCATAGTTCCGGTTTGCTTTATTGATATGGCCTAACCGCCTTAAAAATTCTCCCCGATAATCATCAATTTTTAATCCCGCGGTAAATACGATCTCTGCCTCGTCATAATTACCCATCTCATATAATGCTTCTCCGAGTTGATTATAGGATTCTATATCATTAGGATATAAATCCTTGTACATACCAAGCACTTTTATTCTTTTATCATTATCCCCAGTAATAAAATAATACCGTGCTTTCGCTAAAAACTGTTCTCGTTCAGTTAAGCGATAAGGATTGTCAAGCACGATTTCCAGACAAGCCTGAGCATCAGACTGACGATTCATATTCAAATAGAAATTACTCAACTGATAGTATGCCTTTGTAAATATTGAATCTATTTTAATGGCATTCTCAATTCTTGATACACCCTTTCTATATTCTCCATTGATAAGTATATTTTCCATTCCAATCGTAAATTCTTCCATAGCTTTAAAAGATGGTGTTAAAACCTCTGAAATAGGCAGATCAATGGAGTTATCTATATGGCCTTCTTCCAATCCTATATCCTGTTTAATCATTGGAGATAGCTGATCAATCAATTGAAACAGATCGTCGGAAGTTATATCATGCTGGCCTAATAGTTTACCGATCTGTGTATTATAAGTTTTAAGGTTAATATTGATAATGTTCTCTTCAGATACCTTAAAGGTTCCAGTAACAAAATAATCCAGTTTATAAATATCTGCTATTTTCCTTAAGATATTATCCGGGATCTTCGTAAAATCACTAACTCCGGAGCGTTTATAATCATCAATATAGAATAAGCCATCTCTGACCTGGATCATCACATCCTGATTCAGATCCGTTGCAATCATCATGGGTATTCCTGAAGTCATCCAGTCATATTTGCCCCCATCATTACGAAAGAGAAAAACCACTACCTTCTTAAGAAATTGAGCCTTTGCTATGTCCCTGGTTATTGTATTCCCCTCCTCATCTGTCAATTTAATTGCAGTGGTTTGAACATTGTATAAGTATTTAAGCAATACAAAAGAAAATAAGGAAACCAGAACCACAATTAACATTGAAGAAACCAGAATAGATTTATGCTTTCTTATCAACTTTCGTATAAAGAATTCATTTGATGCTTCTTCAAGAATTTCATAGACTTTTATTGGTCTGCCTACGTTTTTCAATTTTTTTTCGCCCTGAAACTTAGTATGGAATTCAGGATTATTATGAAATATCTTCATGAACTCTTCCCGATATGTAAATTGACGAAGGTGAAGCGATACTTTGAAGCCGGGAGGCAATATTGACCCCATCTCCGTAAATATCATTATTCCGATGTATGATCTCTCCGACATGGATTCCAATACGGATAGATGCATTTGTGTCAACAAGTCTATTGTTTATTAATTGTCCACATCGTATGGCATTGGAGGGGCTTTGAAAACTTAATAAGAACCCATCACCCATCTCTTTCAGCAATCTGCCATGAAACTTGTGTGTGCCTTCATTTATTGTAGATCTGACCTTATCTACCAGTTCGAGTGTTTTATTTACATTATTCGACATCATTGCTGTATAGCCAACAATATCAATAAATACAATAGCAGCAAGTTTTCTGATATCTTCAGGCATGATGAAGAGAGTTGAAGATTTATTATCTTTCCAATAAATATATAACCTTTAAATTTACATTAATTATTCATATATGCATAGTTATTTTCAAATTGTGGGATAAGCATTATTTGACAAATCTTTTCGATTCGACAGACATTATATGAATTATTTGAAATAAGAATTGCCATCCTTTTTTGCATGAGACTTTGATTTAAATACATCCTATATTAAAAGTTTATTTGAAAAAGTTTCCAAATTTTTTCAAATAAACTTTGTTTACACTATTTTCGAACCCTATAAAAGTCTATAATCGCCTATGAAACATAATGGCTTCACTTTTAGTCAATACAAATACGACATTCCTGCTTCGATAGTAGTATTCCTGGTAGCCTTACCACTTTGCCTGGGAATCGCCCTTGCTTCAGGCGCTCCCGCTTTTGGTGGCATCATAGCCGGAATAATAGGTGGTATAATTATTGGCTCTTTGAGCGGATCAAACGTATCTGTGAGCGGGCCGGCAGCTGGTCTGACAGTAATTGTACTAACGTCAATTGAAAAAATGGGCGGATATGAACTCTTCCTGGCTGCAGTCGTTCTGGCTGGTATAATCCAATTTTTATTTGGGGTATTACGGGCTGGGTTAATCGGGAATTTTTTCCCGGTGTCAGTAATAAAAGGTATGCTGGCTGCTATTGGGATTCTGTTAATTCTTAAACAAATACCTCATGTTATCGGATACGACATGGATTATATTGGAGATGTTTTTTTCAATCAGTCAGATGGTCATAATACCTTCTCCGAAATAGCATATGCTTTGTTTGATGTTGAAATCGGGGCAATAATTATAAGTATAATATCTTTAAGTTTACTGATAATCTGGGAATTACCAAAGTTAAAGAAATACGTGTTCTTTAATATGATTCCCGGATCATTAATTGTAGTGATTCTAGGGATAGCCATCAATGAATTTTTCTTTGCCGGAAATTCAACATTGTTCCTTACAAGCGATCACCAGGTTAGCATTCCAATACCTGAAAATTTTGGCAGCTTCCTTAGCCAGTTTACACTACCGGATTTTAGTAATGTTTTCACCATGGATACAATAACGGTCGCTATTACGCTTGCCATTGTAGGCAGCCTTGAAACGCTCCTGAGTCTTGATGCTGCGGATAAGCTTGATCCTTTTAAAAGAATTTCCCCATCGAACAGAGAGCTTGTAGCACAGGGTATTGGAAACTCAATTTCCGGAATGATTGGTGGACTGCCTATAACCGCTGTAATTGTAAGAACAACGGCAAATGTAACTGCTGGTGCCAGGACTAAATTGTCAGCTGTGTTACATGGCATATTCTTATTATTCAGTGTTATTTTCCTGGCAGGATTGTTGAATAAGATCCCGCTTGCTTCTCTTGCCTCAATATTGTTAGTTGTTGGATTTAAGCTGACCAAACCCGCTCTATACAAAGATATATTCGCTAAGGGATACAGCCAGTTTCTTCCATTCATAATCACCATATTGGCAATAGTCTTTACTGATTTACTTACCGGAATAATCATAGGAATAATTATTGGATTGTTTTTTGTCCTGAGAACCAATTTTCACCGGTCTATTTTTATTGCCCGGGATGGAAAGAATATAATGATCCGGCTTACCAAAGACGTAAGCTTTTTAAACAAAGCTTTTTTAAGAAAAACATTTAATGATATTCCTAAAGGATCCTATGTGATCATCGATGGGTCCAGATCCCCATTTATTGATAATGACATTATTGAGATCATATGTGATTTCACCAAATCAGCCGAATTAAAAGATATTAAAGTGGAATTAAAAAAACGAAAAAGTTCTTCACATCCTCTTTTCCGAAAAACCAATTAGCATGAAATCATACGAAAAATTATTACTTGAAAATAAAGCATGGGCAGCCGAGAAACTTTCGATCAACAAGGATTATTTCGCAGACCTCGCTAAAAACGAACAGCCAGAATTTTTATGGATTGGATGCAGTGACAGCCGTGTACCGGCACTTGAGGTGACCAATTCCGAACCTGGGGAGATGTATGTGCACCGAAATGTTGCAAATATTGTCCTGAATACTGACGTGAACCTAATGAGCGTACTTCAATATGCGGTTGAGATTTTAAAAGTCAAGCATATCATAGTATGTGGCCACTATGGGTGTAGTGCAATTAAAGCTGCAATTTCTAAAGACTCCTATGGGTTGATCGACGCCTGGTTAAAAAACATAAAAGACATTTACCGAATATACCGTGAAGATCTGGATATCATGAGTGATCAGCAGCAAAAGTTGAATCGGCTTGTTGAACTAAATGTTAAAGAACAGATATTAAATCTAGCAAAAAGCAGGATCGTCCAACGTGCCTGGACAGCATCTGATAATTATCCGATACTTCATGGATGGGTATATGATATACATAACGGCATATTAAATGATATTATGAAGATCGAACCTGATGATTACAATGATGAATTATATCGCTTCGAGAAAAAAAGTTTTTCAAAAAACATTAAAAGGGAAGAATCGGATTGATTAAAGTTGATTTACAATAGTTGCTTGAGTAAAAATCCATCAATTAATATCTTTTCAAAGTTTAATGATCAGGTAAATATCATATTACAGCAGATCTACATTACAATTCCATTTTTATCAGGCTTAAGCATATCTGGTACTTCTTTTACCCCCGTCATTTGTAAAAGATTGATCTCGATGGTCCGGCATATGGTACTCATCCCGATATCCGCTGCCCTGTTTTCAAATGGATTCTGCAGATAATTGGCAATAGACTCGATGACACTAATGAAAATAATGGTGGCAAAGGTTATGGGTATTGTTAAAACACCTAAAAACTCAACCACTTCCAGGGGTAATAGCAGGGCAAAAATAATGATGGATAGTCTGATAAAAAAGCTATAATGTACAGGAAAAACAGTGTTCTTGATCCGTTCGCTTTTACCCATATGATCACATAATCCCTTAATTGTCTGATCCATAGCAGCAAAGTGATACGTATCTATCCTTCCCTGACGGAATAGTATAGCAATACGATCTTCCATAAGTTTTAATATGGCATTTGGTATGTTCGCTTGAGTACTTATGTATTTAAAGTCCTGATCAGAAAGATTAGACTGTACCTCTTGAGGTAAGGCGATTTTACGCAGGCTTGTTGATAAGGCATAACAGAAAGCGATCTGATATTTAGCCAGATTTCCCACCTCCTCATTTTTTTCCTCATCGTTAATAATAAATCCAATGGCTTGTCTTACAAGGGTACGACTATCATTAACGATACTGCCCCAGATTTTTCGGGCCTCCCACCATCGTTCATAGGCAGCACTTGTCCTGAAACCAAGAAGAATTGCAATGGCAGTACCCATAACTGCCGATATCGAAAAGGATAATGTTATCTGGTGGTGCCCATAAATCTCATAAATAATAAAAACTAACGCACTATAAATTGTGACAAATATTACTTCCTTGATAAGGTATACATAGGTTTTAATATTTGTTATTGTAAACCGGGTGTACATATTGTACTAGATTTGAAAATCAACAATACCGGATTCAAGATTATAATATGCTGTCACTATTTCTACATCTCTTTCTTTAAAAGCATTAGATATAATATCAGAATTGTCGATTAGCTTTTTTGCATTTATCCTTGCATTTTCCTTAACTACTTCAGGTACTGAATTATCTTTTGATTGATCCAGAGCTGGTCCGATCAAAGAAACAAGATGATTTAAATTAGGGCCAGCATCTCCTCCTTTTATGGCAGCCATTACAGCCCCGCAACTTTCGTGTCCCATAACTACAATCAGTTTGACATCCAGGTTTGCCACAGCATATTCTATGCTGGCAATAGAAGAAGTATTTGCAACATTTCCGGCTACTCTAACCACAAATAATTCACCCAATCCAGTATCAAATGCAAATTCTGGTATCACACGACTATCTGCACAGCTTAAAATAATAGCAAAAGGACTCTGACCTCCACTTAATTTAGCTCTTCTTTCAGGATCAAGGTTATTATGCTCAAGTTTATTTTTTATAAATCTGGAATTTCCTTCTTTAAGTTTTTCCAGGGCTTCAGTTGATGAAAGGTTACTCATAGGATTGTTTGATTGTTTAGAATTAATTAAAAATAACAATTTAATAATTTGAAAACAGAATTTATGGTATAATATTTCTGATTCCATAGTATCTATGAATCTAAATTGTGCTCAATCATGATCCTTACGATTTAAGTATCAAGTACCGGTATAAATCCTCTTCGGAATTTATATTTTGAATGTTGGTTATTAAAATGTCAGGAATGAATTCAAGTTAACTATACTTAATAAAAATGACCACAATGACATTGAAAACTGATAATTATCTCTAATGGATATTAAGGAAGATAATATGCTATTCTTGCATTTAAGTGAATTTTCGATAGTTCGATCAACTGACCATCCACAAGGGTGTAATTAATGTAGTAAATCAGAATAAGATATCATTAAATACCGTGTCTATGCAAAATATTGAAAAAAGGCCATGATTTAAATTAAGATTTCCAATGCGATTTAATATACCCGACAACTTCACTTACGCTTAACCGTTGTGATGAGGCTGATGCACGAATAAAAAAGGTTTCATTATCGTTTTTGCCTAAAAATACGGGTCCATCGCATTTAGATACACTTACAGCACAAATATCTTTGCCTTCCTGGTTGATTATCTCCATGTTTATAAATTTATGCACTCTTTTCCCTACATGTTGATTAATAAGATTTGTTAGAGTAAGAATAAATCCATCACTGCTTTTCTTACTGACCGTCTCATAATCTTTTTCCAAACCCAGGACTGATCCGGAATCATCAACACCTATGATTAGAGTTCCGCCATTGGAATTTAAGAAAGCTGAAATAGTTTTCAAAATAACATTTTCAAGGGATTTGTTCATTTGATCTTGTTTGTAATCCCATCTCAGACTGGATTTAAACTCTACATGATCATTTTCTCCAGACAAAAGTATTTCAGTAAGATCTTTACCCCGGATAGATTTTGATTCGTTCAACATTCGTTTTTGTTTACGAATCAAACGAAAATATCCTATGGTAATGGCAGCCAGCAGCAATACCAGAACCGGGATTAACCATTCATATTGGAAAGGCTTTTTATACAGGTCGTAATTTTTTATAATATCTGCGAGTTCTTCATTTGATATCTTCGCACTATTTGTCAAAAGCAAATTAAGGATCTCTGTGTTTCCCTTTTTAACCCCTGGCCTTATTTTGTCCGAGCGAATGACTAAATACTCAGAATATCCTTTGACTACAAAATTGGTCTTATAATCCAATAGTGGATATGGAAAATCATATATAAATCCAGCAACCTCCTTATCTTGTATTTTATCTCTGAGATCTGTCAAAGACTCAAAATATTCTAGTATTAACTCCGGATATTTTCCCTCTAAATTTTGATGTGATAACTCGTTCCTGATGATTCCTATCGGCCGGTCAATATCATAAATTGACTTTGGATTATATCCGCGTTTTAGAAATAATGTTGTATTTAGAGAAATGATGGATTCTGAGTATTTTAGCCCTTCATGACCATTCTCTTCAAAAAAAAGGCCTGAAACAACATCTGCTTTTCCTTTTAATACCAAATCAATACACTCCATAGTACTTCCCGGAATGAATTCAATATCAACTCCTGCTTTAAGGGCCCATAATTCCCACCAGTCAACCAGTAGTCCTTCAAACAAACCAAGTGAATCCACATAGGAGGAATATGGAAAATAATCTTTTTGCGTTGCGACCTTTATGGTCCTGGCTTGCAGTGTGTCAGCAAAAAGGAGAAAAAACAGATATAAAGGTATTAAAATGATCCTTTTCATATATGCGCCAAAGTTAATTTTCAAAAGAAGAAATTAAAAGGTTTTCTTAAACAGATTAAGAATATTTTAAAGTCTGATTCATATTAACAAATTCCAAGTCCGGATATTAAATGATATAACACTTTGTCATCTAATAATTCTTTTTTTAACTTAAGCGCCTATGAAAAGAACAATTAAAATATCAGCTTATATAATTGGTGTATGCCTTGTTTTCTATATAGTAGCTCCTGATTATCTATTAAATGCACTACAGCGACTTGGGCCAAGGATCGATGATTATACTTTTTTTGAAAACCGGGTAATAGAAGCCGGAACGTATGATCCCTGGGAAATAGATGATAATTATAACAAAACAACCCTGCCAGAAACTGTTCGTGAACAAATTGAGGGATATGACCCTGTAGCTTTCCTTTTAATTCAAAATGAAAAGATAAAGTATGAAGAATATTGGGATGGATATAGTGAGAAATCATTATCCAATTCATTTAGTGCTGCTAAATCAGTAGTATCACTTTTGATCGGCATTGCTCTTGATGAAGGAAAAATTAAAAGCCTGGACCAGTCTGTTGGCGATTTTCTTCCGGAATATAATGAGGGATCAAGAAAAGAATTAACCATTCGTCAGGTATTAACCATGAGCTCCGGCCTTAATTGGGAAGAAAAATACACCACTCCTTTTTCCACCACAGCCCGGGCATATTACGGATCCAATATCGCTGATCTTGTAATAGATCTTGAATTGGTTGAAGAACCTGGTGTATATTTTGAATATTTGAGTGGCAATACGCAGATTTTGGCAATGGTGGTGGAAGCCGCAACTGGTCAGCGGATAAGTGAATATGCTTCCGAAAAGATATGGGCCTCGATGGGAGCACAATATAATGCCTTGTGGTGCCTTGATTCTGAGGATGGTATGGAAAAGGCATACTGTTGTTTTAATACTAATGCAAGGGATTTTGCACGGTTCGGACAACTCGTTCTGAATAATGGCATATGGAATAATGAAGTAATCATCTCTAAAGATTACATTTCAGAAGCTACAACGGCCAAAGAGTACCTTCTTGATAAAAGGGATAATAAACCAGTAGAATTCTATGGATATCAATGGTGGATTATTGATTACAAAGGCCTTAAAATTCCTTATATGCGGGGGATCCTTGGACAATATATTTTTTCTATCAGGGAGAAAAATGCTGTTGTTGTCAGGCTGGGTCATGATCGCAGCAGTGAATACATCGGACGGCATCCCAAAGATGTGTATTTATACCTGGATGCTGCCTTTATGATCCTGGATCAATAGTTTCTTCAGATCTTAAAATTGAAGATCTGAAGCCTAAGGAGTTTAAATAAAATCTCAGACTTTACCCCATCAAGTTCATTCAAATGCAATCTCTAATGCATGAGCATACTCAGTTGGCATTTTCTCCGGGAAAGATACTCTTAATCCTTCCGGCCCCTGATCCCAGGATAGCGTTTCATCAGATCCCAGCATTCTTACCGCCTTAACAGTTTTGTCTTCTCCTATTGAACCAATTACGACCTCGGACTCTGTCCATGCCAGAGATATGGCGTATAGTTTTTCTCCTTTCGCAGTAAATCTTATATCCTGAGCGGTGTAAAGCGATTCTTCGTTGTCAGAAAACGCCCCTGAGGTACCTGTTACTGTTCCTTCAGCTGCTATTTTCCATGGCCTGGTTGCATAAATTGCCTCTCCGTTAACTTCTAACCATTTGCCAATTTCTCTTAATACGGCCTGTTGTTCTTCAGTTATTGAACCGTCAGCTTTTGGGCCTATATTCAAAAGCAAATTCCCATTCTTGCTAACAATGTCCACAAAATCATCAATAATCTGATTAGGAGTTTTATTTTCCTCACCCTCAATATAACCCCAGGACTTTTTCCCAATAGAAGTATCAGTCTGCCACGCAAAGTCTCTGGCTTTGTCGGACTTTCCCCTTTCAATATCAAATACCTGAATATTATCGCCATAGCCAAACTTGGTATTGACTACAACCCCTTTCTCCCAATCAACAGCATTATTATAATAATAAGCCATGAATTGATAGAAGGTAGAGCGAAAAGGATATTTTCCTACTGTCCAGTCGAACCAGAATAATTCAGGTTGATATAAGTCGACTAATTCATATGTATGCCTCAACCAGTTCTGGATTGAATTTTCATTAAATCCTGCACCATCCGGACAATCCGGGGTCTGTCCTCCCGGATCCTTTAATCCCTCTCCATATAGCGATTTGTATTGCGGGTCCTGTACATCCGAAGGAATTTCCAATCCTCCATTGAAATACCAAGCATTTTCTGCCCTATGGGAGGATAATCCAAAATGCAATCCATACTTTAGAGAGGCTGCCTTCAATTCACCTATAATATCTCTTTTGGGTCCCATGTTAACAGAATTCCATGAATTGAATTTGCTGTCATATAAAGAAAAACCATCATGATGTTCAGCCACCGGGACAATATATTTTGCACCTGATTCCTTAAAAAGGGCTAGCCATTCCTCGGCATTAAATTTTTCCGCTTTGAACATTGGAATAAAATCTTTATAACCGAATTCAGTCAATTCACCATATGTATTAAGATGGTGTTCATAAACTTTACTTCCTTTCTTATACATATTCCGGGGATACCATTCATTACCAAACGCGGGGACTGAATAAACACCCCAGTGAATAAAAATTCCCAGTTTGGCATCTTTAAACCAATCAGGGATCTGGTAATTCTGAGCTATTGACGCTGAATCCGGTCTGTGAATACTAGTCCCCTCAGGGGAAATGTAAGTTGATATATCCTGAGAATTTTGTTCAGTTTTATTCGTGCAACCTGCAAATATTAATAAAAATAGCAGTCCTAATCGAAAATTGTTTTTCATCATTAGAAAATATAGTTAATTTCATTTTTTAATCAGATCCTTTATCTGGAGATCAATTTAAATCATAAGTTTGGAAATTAAAATTATTGTATACTGATAATTTCTATGGCTATAATTTTACAATCTGATCATACTATGAAATTAAATCCAAAAAAAAATGCTTGAATCATTATTAAAAAACTGGTGGATCCTTTTATTGAAAGGGATTGTAATAGTAATACTATCTATTTATATTTTTTTGAATCCTGATATAGCTGTGCTCGGATTATCTCTTTTTATCGGATTAGCCTTATTAATAACCGGATTAATAACAACCATAGCTTCAATTTACTACCGCAAGGAAGTTCAAAACTGGAAATGGCATCTTTTGGAAGGATTGATTGACACATTTCTAGGAATAATAATTATATCAGTCCCAGAATTAACTGCAACCCTTGTAGCTTTTGTTGTAGGTTTATGGTTTTTATTTTACGGCATCACTAAGATTGTAGCCTCATTTGAGTTAAGAAGAAATGAGATAACCAATTGGTGGGTCGAATTAATATTTGGCCTTTTAGCGATTGTGTTTAGTTTCATGATCATGTTCAATCCTTTTGCAGGAACAATAACTATCGCACTTCTTTTTGGAACTTTCTTTCTATTTACAGGCCTGTTTAATATTATTTTTGCCTTTTTTCTTAAGGATCAAAAACAGTACTTTGAAGAGACTGAATACAATCGATAATATTTCGCTTCGCAAAATATTGAGGTTTTCTTGGTTCAGGCAAATAAGTAATTTACCAACCCACATAAAGTAGTTGTAACCGGGCAATCAAATTATAATAGGATATAGAACGGAACTTTAAAAATCTAATCGTCTGATGGCTTTGTATTCAATAATGAGTTGAGGCAGGATAAGTATACTCAATTTGGAAAATGGGAGCCGTTTTTAAATAGATTAGGTTATTATTAAGCAGATTTTATATCTTTCAAGAGTGGCATTCAAAAGTCAACAAAAATAAAATCTATATTAAACTTAAAAATTTGTGATTTAGCCATTTCTATATTATTCAAGGGAAAAGCCCTATTAAGGTGTTAATTAGAAACTGAAGTATTCTCAGGGGCTTCTCTAGCGAGTTTAACACTATATTCTATCATTTTTCTAAGCTTTTCAGGTACACCAGGGGAACCAGGTTCGGCCACAGCTTTTACAATGCTTAAAGCCAGGTATGGTTTTGAATAGTTTTTCACTGCTCGTTGAATAACCCTGGAAGGATTTATATATTCTTCATTTTTAACAGGGATTCTAGCATGGGAAAAATAGACCTTCGAATAACCATTATTCCAGAAAAAATGCTCGATATCCTTCGCATTCAGTTGAGTCCATCTTTGTTTTGTATCGATATGGGGTGTTAATTTCTTCGCCGAGGCAATATATGATTGGCCTGCAGAATCACCATCAGCCAGCAAATGCCATTCAATTCCCAACTCCTGTGCCATTTTGATTATTGCTGTCATTCCTGATTGTGCAAAATCCATACATACAATACCCTCGAGTGCAAAATCGTAGTTTAATAGCCGAGCCAGTTGAGGTATAATCCAGAATTCTGATTCTCCTTCTACAAGTAGCCACATTCGTGCAAAAATGGCCAGGTGATGTTGTGTTTGCAAGTGATAACTTATCCGCCTCAAATCTTCTCTGGAAAAAATTTTTTCATTTATGCGATGTTCAATAACCACTCCTTTATATCTTGATAATTTTCTTATTTGCTTGAGAGGAACAGAATTCAGAATAATCCCTGAGAAAGTTGATACTATTTTCTGCCATCTGATCCCATTAATTAATATTCGAATCGATGCCAGGGTCATGGGATGTAAATTTGCCTCAGGATTTTCTATGATCCATATAGGTTCCATATCCTCCATCAACTCAACCGTGCCTGCTCTTAACAGTGCGGCGATAAGTAATAATACTCCCAGACGTTGGGATGTACTTCCGGGTCCAGAAAGCATTGGGGCTAAAGTGCCTCTTTCTTTATCTTTCTTACTTCCTAAAATTTCATTGATCTTTCTTCCCAGGCCATATTCTTTAATATTGTTTTGATCACCGACACTTTCGATCAATCCTATGGCCGCATTATATCCCTTCTCAATATCCCGGCCGACATCAGTACTCCGGTCAGAAATAATGGATGTGGAACAATCAAGAATGCTTTTTACATAATTCCTGATTTCTAACGAGAGAGATGAAAACAAAGGTGAATTATCTCCGGGGATTACATCTGTAGTGTCCGTGTCCAGTTAACATTCCAGCCGACAAATATATAGTTGGATTTACATGTCTTAGCCAAAATAAAATTTCCGGATCTGAACTAAACGAATCAGATCTTTCGGAACCGATTTTCCAATTGATATCAGATTTTCCCTGCTTAAGTGGAGAAACTGTTAAGTCAAATTTTATTTCCCGTATTTTATTGGGCTCCTCTTTTAGCAAAAAAGAGATGACGATCATAAGTGGTTCCTTCCCACTCACCTATTGATCGTTCTCTGAAAGTTAATACAATATGAATTGGACCAGCAATTAAGCCCTTCTTAGGTGGATAGTGGAATTGATGTGCTTGAAATTCAGGAAAGGAGTCATTATATATTGGATTTAATACAATTTGTATAGCTTCCAGAATACTCGACTTCCCGCATTCGTTCTCTCCAATTATAACTGTAGTGGCATTGAAACTCAATTTTGCCTTATGGATACCACGATAATTTTCTATTTGTACACCAGAGAGGTACATTCTATATACTTTGTATAATTTTATTGATTATAAACTATTACACCAATCAGGTAATTTTATAAATAATTAAATGATGTTTATTTCCACAAGATAATAGTAATATAATATGCATTGTAGAATTTCATTAACAATAAATTAGATTTAATCTTATATTTTTAGTGTTATATTGACGATAATAATTTTGATCATAGATAATTTAGCGAATTGAAAGCTTTTTACTTCTATATATGCATAGGAATGCTACAGCTATTTTCAATAGAAGGGAATGGCCAGATCATTCAAAAAGACAGTCTTGAAAATAAAATTGAAGCATTACAAAATTATCTGTTATTCCGGAATCATGATTCAACCTATATCCAAAGCCTTGCAAACCAATTTGCCTTAAAACTTGTTGCTATTAATAAGTTCAATTACTTTCGTGTAAGAGATGCTAATATGGGAACTGGCTTACGGTATCGCCCTGAGTATGGGGTGAATCTTGGGATAGGTGTTAGTTATAAATGGTTTGCTCTTGATCTTACTTTTAATTTTGGATTAAAAGAAAATAAGGATTTTGAAAACAGCGAGTATTTTGATTTCCAGGGCAGGATATTTTCAAGCAAGCAGTTTATTGAAGGCACCTTACAATATTATTATGGACATATTTTAGGTCATATTTCCGGTATTGATAATGTGCCATCCGATATACCTGAAATAAGAGATGATATCAGAACAGTAAGTTTTGGGCTTCAATACTTATATGCTTTCAATTATGATAAATTCTCATTAAAAGCTCCATTTGTGTTAAATGAAATTCAGTTAAAAAGTGCAGGTAGTCCGATACTTGGAGCCAGTTTTGCATACTTCAGCATGGTTTCAGATTCCTCACTAGTTCCGCAAAGTCTAATGGAATACTTTGATCCCAAATTATATTTGACGGATTTCAATGTAATAAGTATGGCTGTGAACCTGGGATATATGCACACATTTGTATGGAAAAAACATTTTTTTATCACGCTTGGATTAATCCCAGGAATAAATTTCAACCTTGGAGACAGCAGAGCAGATCAAAGAGAAATCATTAACTGGAATATTTCCTATAAAATCAAATCTATGAATTCCCTGGGATATAATGGGAAACGATTTTTTACAGGATTTCACATCGTTGGAGATTGGAATAATATCAGGTTAGATAAGAAATTGAAGACTATGTTTACGCATGGAAATTTGAAATTTTTTGTTGGATATAGATTCAGGAACAGGAAGAAAAAAGTCAACTAGGGTGTATTTTCCTTTGATCGATTAAATATGTGGCAGATAAATAGAAAAGATTTGGTATTATGAAATTTCTTATGGTTCTTAATCCTATTTCTGGGGGGAAGAACAAAGACATGTTTATTAGCGAAGCTGAAGAGCTATGCAAAAAGTATGGAATCCATTGGGAATACTTTCATACGACTGGGGCTAATGATGAAGCAGAATTAAATAAAAGTATTAAAAGTACAAACCCGGACAGGATCGTTTCAATTGGTGGTGACGGAACCACTTTGATGACCTGCATTTCATTGAAGGGATCTGACATTCCTTTTGGAATCATTCCTTTTGGTTCTGCAAATGGAATGGCCAAAGAACTAAATGTTCCAAATAATCCAATTGAAGCATTTAAGGATATAATAATGTCAGAATTGATAATACCGATAGACCTTGTACGAGTGAACCAGAAGTATTTTTCACTCCACCTCGGCGATGTTGGTGCAAATGCACATATGGTTGAAAAGTTTACGAAGGAGAAAAACCGCGGATGGTTGTCCTATGCAAAACATTTCGTTGATGCAATTCAGAATACTCAGAAATTTAATGTGGAATTAAACATTAATGGCGAGATCATTCAGCAGGAAGCTTTTTCAGTGATAATAGCAAATGCAAGAATGTATGGAACAGGTGCTATCGTCAATCCAAAGGGAAATCCCCATGATGGCAAATTTGAGATTGTGGTAGTCAAACAAAGTGATCTCTCCGGGATAATTAACCTTGGATTGACCAGTATTTCAGAAAAAGCATTAGATAACCTGGAAGATTATTACGATATATTTCAACTGGATAAGGCTAAAATCAAGTTTGATGAAGCTAAGATGTTGCAATTAGATGGAGAACTTATTGGTAAATTTTCAGAGATAGAAGTTGACATCATTTCTTCTGCCGCAAATTTTATCACAACCAGAAATAATCAATTCTTATCCAGAGAATTCGATTAAATGACGGTGCATTTTTTCTTCTTTTACTAAATTATGAGAATAATTGAGATTAGGCGATCAAATTATTTAACCTGTACTACTTATAGAAATCTAATCTCTGAGTCAGGAAAAATTGTAAGCGGTTAAAATTAGCTGCAGGCCTTGACTGAAACAAATATCCAATCTGAAGGTTTAAGGTTTTGCTGAATTGATATCCGCCGGCCATATATAAACGATTCTGGTCGAAAGTCAATTCCGGTTTTGAGTTAATAAATATTTCATCATATACGTTTACAAAAAATGTCCCTTTCTCTATGATTTTTGCATTAATAGGAACAGTAACCTGAAGACGATACCTGAATCTATGTCGGTTTCCTGATTCGAACCACCTTTGCTCAAATCTATACCTATGCTGAATTTTGGTTCTGGATATTTTATGGTTTAATCCGGCTTGTAGAATCAAACGGTTTTCTGTTTTTCTTTCCTTGTCATCGTTATCTTCGGCATAAGTCCAGGTATTTCCATAACTATATCCTAAACCTGCAAAAACCAATGGTGAAAAGTGATAATTTGCCATAGGCCTAAGGAAAAACTCTTCTACATTTGAAAGTGGTTTATAGAAACGTAGTTGAGTTTCAAAAAACAATTCCACTTTAGGATCAACATAATATGAACCATTATATATATACCATGCACCCAACTTATCCTCGGCCTGACCATAGGATTTCTCTCCATTAAATATCAAGACGATCAGTAAGGAAAAAGCACAAAATATGTATTTTGCTCTAGTCAACATCTATCTTATTCTTTAAACAGTTTTTCCAATCAAAAAAATTAATAATTATCCTATAAGAATTATTTTAATGAATTTACATCCCAATCACAAAGTTCGTCAAGGTAATCTGCCGAGCCGTCTCTTAACCAACCATCAAGTTGAGCTATTTCCTTTAGTTGCTGTCCTCTGAATCTTGACACGACAATATAACCGCAATCAATTTCCGGAATCGTGGTCATATCTCCCCATAGCTTTTCAAATTGTGTAACGGGAAAAACATCTTCCTGCCCCTTACCCCATCTCTTTTTTACATCTTTCAATGTGATATAGGTAGGCATTCTTTTCGACATTTCCATAACACATTGATGAACATAGGTCTTATTTTCTAAATCCTTTCTGCTTATTTTAAATGCAGATAATAATCCATCGATATTGATCCAATATGTACTGGTATTATAATAAGTCAGATCAAATTCAATCTTTTCATCGGGCAATGAAAGGCCTTCTACTAGCCTTTCTTTTCCATCAATTTTAGCCAATCCTCCACCCCTGTCATCGATCTTCCGGGATATTACCTCTACAGTAAAATCTTTTCCGCTCTTAATATGATATCCCAATAATGCGGGATCAGGATTGGCCCCAAGCGTATCGATGTTATGAGCTATTAAATATTTAAGTTTGGGATGCTTATGAAGCATGTCATTTAAGGTGCCATTTAGTAACATATTGGGAATTTCATACCAGTGCCCTACCGGATGAATGCACTGATGTGGTAAATTATCCCTATAATCCTCTCCTTCTCCTTCATTTTTAGCCCAATTAATAAGTGCTTTACGCAAGCTATCCTGTACTTTCTGGGCTTGTTCATCCAACAATTGCTGTGGTGTCTCTTCCCACAAAAATCTCAAGTCCCTTTCCATAGGAATCATTCGCAATCCAACAACTTTTCCAGGTGATAAATACAGGGGTCCCTTATAGCCGAACTTATTTTCACGATCAAGAAAATCAGAAATGGCCTGATGTGTAAGATAACTGGTAGTAATCACATGAGGTATTGGAGTCCCACTCCTGTTGGAAACCTGGCGGCTTTTTGCCAGATGGGATTCAATAAAATTTCTATGTTTCCCGGATATTTTAGCAAAAGGATTTAGTGATTTGACTACGCCTGCTCCTTTTGTCCACCTACTTCCCAGGCCACCTGCCAAGGTAACTACTCCCAACTCACCATTTTTTAATGCTTCAAGTCCCAGATTATAGTATTCATTTGATAATTTTTCAGTAGCATCAAATACATCTGTTTCAGTTACATCTTCGATTTTTCGATTTACCGCCAATCTGTTCTGCGATAATCCAATTCTGCCGGCTTGCAAATCCAACTTCATTTGTTGATGTACATTTGGATCAAAGCCATGATCCGTAAGCAAACTCTCTAACGATTGTGTCTTATTCTCGGTAAAATCACGCTGAGGGATCATTCTATCAAATAGATTCGTTACAAATCCTTCTGACATTTCATTAGACTGGTATTTACTGCCAAGGTGCTCTAATTCTTTCCTTTGTGTGATGCTTAAGTCAAGAATATCCCTTTTCAGTAATCCTGGTGTTATTAGCGTATAATACCCTTCAGGTAATAATGCTTTTTCCCCAGAAACAAACACTGAGCTGGACCCTGTTTCATTTATACTGAAATCATAAACAACAGGATCCATTGCGAATGGAATAGCCGTTTCCAATCGTTTTTTGATCTCAGTCATAATTACCTGCAGCCTGTCTTGTGCATTATTCTTAACCTTAGGATCAAACATGAATCCCATACCTCCCCCTGACATGCCTCCCATCATCCAGAAACCCCAAAACTGAGATCCATATTCCTCTTTAACTTTATGAATAAGAGTCTCCGTAAACAAGTTTGAAGACCACGGAATGATCGTCTGGATTGGACCATCGAAATTCTGTTGCGTAAAAGCGCCTATATTTTTAATTTTCCCTTCCCTGAGTTCTTTGGCTACTTTATCAAATAAATGTATCGCTTTCAATCTGCCTTCCCATTCCTTTTCTGATCTTAGCAAATATTTTTCAGTCACCATCTCAAGTACGGGCCCTACATCCTGCGCCATTCCCCCATGAACTATCACAAGACTATCCTGAAGCATTGATCTTGTCTTTTCAGTTACTATGTCATGATCCAAAATGGTATGGTCAGGCAATAAACGTCCTTTACTGATCCCATATTCCGGATCTCCTTTAATCGCTTCAACACCTTTTATAATTTTGATCCCTGGCCATATACCTCCTGAGTCCTGCCATCCTCCACCTGAACCTCCTAACCATTCACCCAAAATAGCACGAGCAGCGACCAGTCTTCTTTCGGGTTCATCTAAAGACCCGGACAGCAACCGGGTCTGATTACTCGCACGCATACAGACAGATATGAGAGAAGCTAATAAATTAGTAGATACTGCTAATCTGGATCCCTTGGGGATATTATTTACCTGGCTAATGATTTCAATTCCCAGTCCAGGGCCTACGATCCTCTGTAAGACTTTGTTTAAAGGAATGCCGGCCCCTTCCATTCCCGGAGGTATCAGCCCAGATGCGATCACAGCAGCCTTTAACAAGCCCAGATAATCCTTTGCAAAATCGAAAACTTCCGATAGCTGTGAAATATCAGTGGAAGCTCCTAAATCGACACTCGTCAACCGTAAAACTGGTTGATCAATGATCCTGAAAAAAGTTTCAATCGGGGGTTTTGGATTCCCTTTTCCTTTACCCCTGACTTTCAGGTTAACTGATATATTCAAAACCCTGGCACCCTCCGGAAAATCCATGCCTAGAAAAAATATATCACTCCATCCGCTATGTGTGATATCCATCCGAACTGGGGTCGATTCATGTATTATAGGATATAATCCACTTACGGGATCAACCTGAATGAGTTCCTCCCTGATTGTCAAGGGATGATCATCCGGATGACCAATTCGAAACATCCACTGATTGCCAAGGGTATTGCGCACACTTTTTCTAACCTGATTCGCAAGCGTCTGGAAAGCCAATTTATGATAGGCCTCTGCTAATCCACTAGATATCCCTTCATTAGGCCCGTGTATTTTCTGAATTTTTAAATAAATATCTATTGCCTCTTCATAGCGCCTTTTCAACATATGATTATATGCTTCATATGGAATAAGTCCCTTGTTATTGAATTCTGAAATGGCTGGCAGGTAGAATCTATGTATACTGTAAAGGAAAAACAATGCCCGAACCTTATGATATAAATTAGTGCTTTCTCGTCGAAAAGAGTCCAGCAATTCTGTCTCCTTAACAAGATCCAAAAGACTGGAGGATCGGCAGTATGATTCCAGAGAAGTATTTCTGATTTCGGGTATATCAGAAGTAATAATATTTATGAGATTGCCCATAGTTTACATCTTATTCGGCATGAAGTCCTTCATCACAAAAAATTCAAGTAGTTCAGACATAACCCGGTCGCGATCCTCACCACTCAGGGCTATTGCGAGTTGCGCCTTCATTAAGCCATATCTTGTTCCCATATTAAAACGAAAATCAGTCTTTTCAAGGGCCAGGTATTGCTCCTTGCTTGCCAATTCATTCAATGCTTCACTCAACCCTATTTTACCATTTTTGCTTTTTATTATATTTCTTTCCAATATATCCATTATGGAAGGTGTAAGCACATGCATTCCAAAAAAACAAAGATAATGACCTGCCCGCAGTCCGGGCACCATTAGTTTTTGCTCAGCAATGGTAGGAGTTGGCTTTTCTATAACGGAATCAATATGATAAATATCGTCTCTACCCTGAATCCGGCTGCCGCCTACAGTTCCGTATTGCGTGATCAATCCCTCCCTTGTGGATTGTACTGCACTAACAGAACATGATTTTTGCTCAGCTGTCTCAACGAGGTGCTTTGCTATGTCATTTTTACTTCTCTTTACATATAAATGATCTCCTACAAGATGCAGGAATGGGTCATTACCTGTAAAAGATGAAGCAGTGAACAATGCGTGGCCATACCCCATGGGTTTCTCCTGATACACAAAAACAACCCTGTCAGAATGTTGGTTCAATACTTGCCGATAGGTATCTTCATCACCAGGATAAATAACTACACAGACATCCTCCACTCCGGCACGTACAATTTCGTCTACCATCATTTCAAGAACTGAACGTTCCTGCCCGAACATATCCCTGAGCGTCTGAACTGGCAACTTCCTTTGATCAGGAGCTGCAGCGGTAATTACTGCTTTTTTTACCTTCATGATTCTTTTATATAAATAAATTTTTAGTCAATCTATATGGCCTATTTACTCTGATAATCCATGTCCTACCGACCAGATGGGAGATGGTTTTAAGATCGCACTTCGTTCTAAAGTTTGGCTACTGACATTCATCCGAATTCGATATATTCCAGTCTTCAACTCTCGAGTATCGTAAATTAAGCGATGTATGCCTTTATCTTTTTTTATACCTAGAGAGTCTATGCGTAATCCGGCACCATCAAGAATTTCCAGCCATGAACCATCGTCAATCTCTGTATTAATCATATAATAAATATGAAATCCATTAGGTTCATTGGGGGTAAATAGATGATTATCTCCATTCATTTCATAATTCCCCCAATAAGCCCTTTGCGAATAATTCATAATAGGTTTTGGTTCAATTTCAAATAATTCGAACTCTTTTGAGGGAGAAATACTACCTAGTTGCTGAATAAGTGTGACATCAATTACATAGGCTCCCCTTCCATAGGTGCCTGCTATTAAATCGTTTTCTTCAGATTGAACTTTCAGGTCTTTAACAGGAACATTGGGCATATTTTGTTTAAAAGGGATCCATGAATCACCTCCATTAAAAGAAATATAAACCCCAAGATCATTTCCAAGATATATGATATCTTTATTAACAGGATCTTCAATAATCACATTAACCGGAGCTTCAGGTAATCCGATTGTTATTTTTTCCCAAGTTTTCCCTTTATCCTTTGTCTTAAAGACCAACGGGCGAAAGTCATCATGCCTGAAACCGGACTTACATAAATAGGCCAAATTCTCATCATACTGTGAAGCTGTAATCCGGCTCACCCAATAATCAGAATCTCCTCCAAGGCTATTGACCTGGTTTGTAAATTCCTGCCAGTC
Source organism: uncultured Cytophagales bacterium (assembly GCA_963820995.1). Classification (GTDB taxonomy): domain Bacteria; phylum Bacteroidota; class Bacteroidia; order Cytophagales; family Cyclobacteriaceae; genus JAGTVG01. The sequence goes on from CAWGCL010000006.1 coordinate 831,706, forward strand.
AATTCCTTCGTTTGTAGTCAAATGGATCCTGCCATCATCAGTACCAACCCAGATTAGGCCTGCCTTAGCTTTTGAAGCTGAAATAGTAGTGATAGTACAGTACATCATATGCCCTCGTCCAGCAATTTTTTTAGCATCATTTATAGTTAGATCAGGGCTAATTTCTTTCCAGGTATCGCCCCTGTCCTCAGATTTTAACAGGTATTGTGAACCGACATAAATTGTAGCAGAATTATGAGGTGATATTTCTATTACAGGCGTCCATGGATAACGGTAAGCGGGCTTTCCCTCTCCATTCTTTGGTTCTATTCTTGTTCTCTCTCCAATTTTCTGATCCACTCTGTGATGCCCGCCGAATTGAGTTGATATATATACCCACCTGTTGTCTATATGATCAACTGCTGTATACATTCCATCCCACATACCTACAATATCCCAATCCTCAGCTCCAATCTGCCCAGACCAGCTGTTTGAGGGGGCCTTCCAGGCTTCATGATCCTGCAAACCCACATAGATATTATATGGATAGGCATTATCAGTTTCCACCATATAAATTTCACCAAGTGGAATTTGATATCGATGATACATTGTACTCCCTCCATCAAATGTTTCATACAGTCCACCATCGCTACCAATCATCATATGGTTTCCATCTTCAGGGTCCGCCCAAAAAGTCCGGATATCCCCAAACATATTGAGAAAAAGATTAGTTGGAGGCCAATTACAATCATTCCAGGTTTTTCCTCCATCCTGAGAAGATATAAGAAGGTCGCTACTTACATATATTTTATCGGGATCATCCGGATTCACAAGGATCTTATTAAAAGAATAAGCTGCTTTTGCACTAACATTACAGGAATCCTGATTCTGTTTCGTCCAATTCTCACCGGAATTATCAGACCGATACACCTCTCCCCCAATCAACTGATCGAAATACGGATCACGCATATAGTTCATCTCGATATTTTCATCTACGACTACCCCTTCTTTGGGATTCAGGTTTTCAATAACAGCATATACTATGTCTGGTTGATTAAAGCATAAGCCCAGGCCAATACGACCAATCTTTCCATCCGGTAAACCCACTTTCAATTTTTCCCAGGATTCCCCCCCATCCAAGGAACGGTAGATGCCACTGGACTGACCGCCAGCTTCATAATGCCAGGGATACCTGTATTTTTCATAAGCAGCAGCATAAAGGATATCCGGATCTGAAGGATTTATAATTAGATCGATGACACCAGTATTTTCATCAATATACAACACTTTTTCCCATGAGTTCCCACCATTAGTGGTTTTGAATACGCCCCGGTCCTCATTAGGCGAAAAAAGATGCCCCATAGAAGCAATTAGTACTATATCCGGATCCTCGGGATGAATGATAACAGTAGAAATATGTTGTGTATCCTCTAATCCGCAAGATGACCATGTTAATCCACCGTCAATTGACTTATAAATCCCTTTGCCTGAATGTGAACTCCTTGCATTATAGGATTCACCAGTACCTACCCAAACGATTTCAGGATTTGATTTTGATACAGCTACTGCCCCTATGCTCCCAATGCCTACTGAGTCGAAAACCGGATTGAATGTGGTGCCATTATTTGTGGTTTTCCATATACCTCCATTACGGCTTCCAACATAATAGGTGTATTTATACTCTGGATCCTTGGTTTCTGGAACAGCAATTGAGGATATCCATGACCCAACCCGGTGTGGGGCGATATTACGATATTCCAGGAAATCAGGGAATGCCAAAGCCTTTTTCTGAGCTTGAGAACTAACGAATAAAAATAAAAGGAAGGCAAAGACAAACAGGGTTCTCATCAAATTTAGTTTAATCAATTTACTTAAGATAAAAAAAGTGCATTGTTTAATAATCAATCCATAAATGATCACCAAGATACAAAAGGATAATTAAACTTGCAGCCAGATAAGTATCTAAAATGGGGATATATTAGTATTGTACTTTAGTCAACTGGTTTCTCCTAAAACAAGTATATGTACTACCTGGAAATGAAACATCGAAAACTGTTTCGATTTTTTCTCCATATATAATTATTGTAAACCTGACTTTTCGACCTTCGGGGAAGTTTTCTATAGTTTCTAAGTCGAAAATAAATGTTGAATTGGTTGAGGAGTATCATTCAGAAAATACTGAAGAACATATCCTTCCGAATGAAATTGCCAACGCACCAAAAACTCTCTGTTTTTATCATAACTGATTACCCCCCATCCTCAAGCGAGGTTCCTATGGTATTTTCATTATTTGGCACAAATGCTGAGGGGTTTATTACACGAATGTATTTAGCTTCAAGGATATTATTTAAACCGGATTGATTTTTAGCTTCACCATTGGGGGATCCTTCTCCAGTTCCAATCCCTTACTGTTAAAGGTTCAAACCTCTCTAAGTGAATTTACTGGGATTTTAATTTACTTGCAACAGATTTGAAAAATGCAAAGATCAAATGAAGAATATATTTCAAATATCAATTAAATCTTATTCGTAGTATAAAAAAAGCTGCTTAAATGAACTTCGATTTTATAAGATAATAATTCCGAGAATCAGAATTTAATCGAAGGATCTAAACAGCTCTCTGTTTAATGCAAATTGACAGATTACAATGTCTTAACAATTTGTGAACGGATGGCATCCACTTCTGACATTAATTCGAGCATTACAGCATCATTTAATAATTCAGCGCCCTGATTATTGGCAATTTTATCATCTACGTCCAGTTTTTCATATGTATTGATCAGATTGCGGAAAGCAGTGGCATAATATTCATCATTGTCGGCAGCAGTATAATCGATTTCAAGCATCTCAGTGAGCGCTTTAATATTTTTTTCCTGTGCCAGAACTGATTTGGCCAACGGCATCAATATCAAGAAACGCTGATCGTCCGGCAAAATATCTTTTGGATAAGCTTCAATCACTTCCAGCATATTGTATAGGCCCTCTATATAAAAACCTGCCAGGAATATAGCGCGAAAGTAGGATTTTTCACCTTCTGTATCCCCAACACTGTTACTGGCTTTTCGATAGGAATCCCGGAAATAGGCTTTTAACGAATCATTCTTTTCTATGTTTTCATTAAATCTGCCCATCATTACTTCCATGAAACTTTTTTCAATACCCAGTTCGATAGACAGGTTATGACAAACATCGTAATAGGCATTAATATGCTCCCGCTGCTTATAAGCAACTGAATAGCCAAGGTCGAAGAAGTATACTCCCAGGTTGGCTACTGCTTTTTCTCTAGGGACTAAATAACCTGGCATATTGTCTACATCATTCAGAATCAATGGATTAAATTCTGCACCAGTTGAATTAAGAATGGCTGCATATTCGTTTGGAGGAGGCAAATTAGGCATTATTTTCTGAGCAGCCTCCGCCAATGGCTTAGTATCCTCTTCAATTTGAGCCTTTTCTTTTGCATCTCTTGACTGACATGCAAAAACCAGCATTGAGGCAACAAGGATTAATAGTAAATTACTAATTTTCATTTTGGTATGTTTTGTTTAGGCAATAAATTTAAATGTTCACTTATGCTTATCAAGTTCAAAAATAAGGAACAAAATGAAAAAATCTATTAATAATTTAATAAAATGAACAATTACGTACATAAGCTGATTTTTTTAATTCTTTATGAATACTTTTTTGAATAATTTTTATCAACTTTTTAGTCTAAAATCACTATTATGTTGTTCTTTTGGTGAACACAAAAATATTAGTTCAAATAAAATAAGAAAGATGAAGCATTTCAAAAAATTTATAATTGTCACGATACTGGTTCTTTCGTATGGAGTATCAAATGCACAATATGTAGATATATTACCCTATTATGGTTACCAGTTCGCTGCCAATGTTGACGTTTGGTATGGAACTACCACGGGCAGGTTACATATAAATCCAGCTGGGAATTATGGTGTTGGTCTGGATCTTGTATTACCCTATAATGATATTTCCATTTCTTTTTCATTCACCAACGCGCAAACTTCAATCACTTTCAGAGAAAATTTCCAACCAGAAGAAGAATTGTTTGACGTAAGTCAACAGTACTATATGTTCGGCATTAACAAAGAGGTAGACTTGGATAAAATTCGCCCTTTTGGTGGACTAATTCTTGGGTGGACTACCCTTAATCCGGATGATCCAGATAATCAAAGTCGAAGTAATTTAACGAAGTTCACCGTTGGTTTACGTGGTGGAATAAAGTTCTTCATTTCCGACAGAATAGGATTATTTGCCCGGGCCAGGTTGTTAATGCCTGTACAATGGGCAGGAGGCGGAATCTGGTTTGGTGGAGGCGGGGCAGGCACTTCTCTTAGTGTTGGTTCTTCAATAGTTTCAGGAGATGTTGGTGGAGGATTGATCATATCTATAGGTAGTAAATAGTAAACGATCACATCTATTTACCTCATTTGAAACAGAAAATTAGTAATAATAATCCTGTTGTTAAACTTAATGATTTGGAGCTTAGTGCGAATAATTTTGTTTAATTGGATCACGTTCATATGTTTTTTTATGAGCAAAAGCTAATTGATTTTTGGAACAAGTATTTTATGTATTAAAATAATCATTGATTTTGCGATATGTCAATTTTAGAATACATATTGTCTGCTGCCTTTCTGATACTGTTGTTCCTTTACATATTAAATTTGTTTATCAACAACAGTTTTCGGAAAAAGACAGTTAATTATCTTAAAAATCAAAAAAATCAGATCAAAGAACACAAAAAAGAGATCGAAATAATTTCAGAAAAGATCCGGGATCTAAAAAGTGAAAAAATAGGTCTGCAAAATACAATTAAAAAACAGGAGAGGGAATATCCTAAAATTGGAATTATCCTTGAAAAAGGAATTGAGCTGCAGTCAAAAAAATTATTGCAATTACTGGAAGAATCCATTGGAAAGAAATCAGTTTCAAAGGAGCAAAAGGACAAATTAAAAGTTGAGGGAGAATCGTATGGGAACCATGTAAACAACATGATCAGCTGGTTCCAATCGGTTTACGGGGATAATAAACCGGAGATCTCATCATTTGAAATTATCGAGCTTACCCAGAGTATTATTAATGAAGTCACCAGCATTCTTCAATATAAGAATATCACATTTATCAATCATATCGGTGAACCGCTTAATGTTTTAGCCGACCAGAATATGATTAGTTATTCCATAACAACAATCGCTACTTTATTGGGAATACGATCGGTAAGTGGAAACACAATGTATGTGGATGTAGAGAGGACTGGCAAAAAGTGTTTGATTACTTTTGAGGATTCCGGGCCGGGTACCGATGATGAACTAATAAAAGACCTGGCCGGGGAGAAATATGAAGCAAATACAATTGAACGTCTGAAAGATTTTTCTCACATATCTTTTATAATGGCCAAAGACCTTATTGAAAAAAATGGAGGGAAATTATGGACCAGTTCCATCATGGAAGTCGGAATTAAAATATCATTTTCAATACCAATAGAATAAACACCATCATTATGGAAAAAAGAAGATCTTTTTTTAAGAAAATTGCAGGACTAGGAGCAACAGGAGTATTATTCCCAATCTTTAACCGGGCTCATGCAGATAACAAAGCCAAAACCACTTTCATACATCATGTATATTTCTGGTTAAAAAATCCGGATGACCCAGCAGTAAGGGAAAAGTTCGAAAATGGTTTAAAGGAAATGGGCACTATTGAAACAATAAGTTTATTACATATCGGCACTCCAGCCGATACAGACAGGGATATTATTGATAATACGTATCACTATTCGTTTTTAATTGGTTTCAAGGATCGTAAGGGCCATGACATATACCAGGAACACCCGATTCATGATAAATTCAGGAATGAATACAGTGAAATGTGGACAAAAGTTCTTGTATATGACTCAGTTGATATCTAGACAAATGAAATTAGAGATCTTTGATTAGTTAATCAAGATTATTTGATGGTCATAAAATTGAAAAAAGCCTTCAAATTAATATGAGATCTTTAATTTGAAGGCCATGTAAATTAATGAAGTGAACTATGCCCTTATCAATGCGCTATGCTACTTCTTTAATTCGATTTGTGCACCATAAGCTCGGCCGTAGATGTAATCCTCAAGATCATGTATTGTTGCTTCCTGATCGGTTATAACCCTGTTTACAGCATCTCCAATAGATATTATTCCAACCAGATCATTTTCCTTGAGAACAGGTAAATGTCTAACTTTTTTCATAGTCATCAAATGCAGACATTCCTGAATTGTATTATCTGGTCGAACAACGGTAATTTCCTTCGACATCATATCACCCACTTTGGTTTCCTTAGAAGTTTTACCCATAAGTACAATTTTCCTCGCATAATCTCTTTCGGAAAATATACCAACCAATTTGCCATTGTCATCAACTACCATAAGTGCTCCGATGTCCTTTTTTGACATCATGACCAGTCCGTCATAAACCGTATTATTTACGTTTATTGTTTCAACACCACTTCCCTTTTCCTCTAGAAGTTCTTTGACTTTACTTTTCATGAATCCTTAATTAAGTTTTAAAAAATGTTTTCTTCAATAAATTTGATTTTTCAGGCGTATTTCAGCAAGATATAATTTATAAAAAAATTTATGATAAATAAAAGTATTTATTGTAAAAATACTAAACCTGAATCGAAAAAATTAAAGATTTTACCAAATATACAATTCCGGTCACAGTAAGATCACATAAGAATCTCATATAAATTAAAGGTTTTATAAAAAACAGACTGCAAACAAAATACAATTTATATTAATCAGTAAAACACAATCAGCAATTTTTGATTTTTTTTAAATATTTTTGCAATCACAATTATTCTGGGATTAAAAGGAAAATAAAATCGTAAGCATAAATATCAATTTTTAATTATTAAGATAATACTATGAAAACATTAAATCATTTCAGTTTTTTATTATTACTGGCTGTTTTCGGACTTTTGGTTGGTTGTACAGAAGGCAAAAAGGCTGATCAGGGAGAAGAACAAACAGCAACGGCAGAAGAAGCCGTAAATGAAGACGAGGGCTGGATTGTTTTATTTGACGGAACATCAACCGAAGGTTGGAGAGGCTATGGTATGGAAAGCATTCCACCAAGGTGGAAAATTGAAGATGGCGCACTGTATATGCCTGGGTCAGGCCGTGGAGAAGCAGGCGCCGAAGATGGCGGGGATATCATTTATGACAAAAAGTTTAAGAATTTTCATCTGAAACTGAGTTGGAAAATTGGAAAAGGTGGTAATTCCGGAATCTTTTATTTAGGGCAGGAAACACCGGAATATGATGCCATATGGCAGACAGCTCCTGAGATGCAGGTTCTTGAAGAAAGTCATATTGACTGGAACCTGGGAAAAGATGGAAACAGAAGGGCTGGATCTTTATATGACCTGATTCCTGCTGTTCCTCAAAATGTAAAACCGGCAGGTGAGTGGAACGATGTTGAAATTATCGTATATAACGGCACGGTAGTACATAAGCAAAATGGTGAGCAAGTATTAGAATACCATTTATGGACTCCTAAGTGGGAAGAAATGATTGCCGGAAGCAAATTCCCTGAATATAATGAAAACTGGGCAAATGTTGCCTCCGAGGGATACATTGGTCTTCAGGATCATGGTGACGACGTCTGGTACAAAGACATAAAGATCAAAGAACTGTAGTAATAATATCAGCATATATAAAAGGGTTGGAAGCTTTTGGTTTTCAACCTTTTTTATTTGTATTATACCGTAAATGTGAGGAATAATTTTTATTCAAAAAGCAATTAAATATAGAATCTAGACTTTAATCATTCCACAAATGGTTTCGATAATGCTGCATAGATAATTATATAATTATGGATTTGTGTTCAATTCTTCATAAGTTGAAAATAGAGCAGAAAGCGATATAAAATCTGAAAATCAATTAAAAAAATTCATCGTTCTCTCAATACCTAAGGTCCCAAATGAAAGAATCGCATCACAGGTTTTGTCCAGCACAAATGGCAACTCTTCAATTTCCTCCTTTTTAAACCGGCTAAGCACATAATCTACCTGTTTCCCTTTATAAAAATCATCGCCAATACCGATCCTGATACGTTGATAAGCATTTGTCCCAATTACTTTTTCAACATTTTCAAGTCCATTATGACCGGCAGAGGAACCCTTTTCCCTGATCCGGATCTTTCCAAAAGGGAGGGCTATATCATCAACAACGATCATCATGTTTTTTATCGGGATCTTTAATTCCTGCAACCAGAAATTAATGGCTTTTCCACTCAAATTCATATAGGTAGTTGGTTTTATCAGGTGAAACCTTTTGCCTTTGTATCGGAATTCAGTTGTAAAAGCATGCCTGGATAATTCAAATTCCACTTTCTGAATATCAGCCAGTCGATCGAGTGCAAGAAATCCAATATTATGTCTTGTCAGCTCATATTCAGGTCCAATATTTCCTAATCCAACAATAAGGTACTTCATTTTACCAGAAAACTATATCCAATGAAAAAAAAATCCTGTCGCAATACGACAGGATTTAATATTATTAATAAGTTATTTCTATTCAGCAGATTTCTCATCTTTTCCACCTTCTTCTTTAGAAGCGGCTTCTCCACCTTCTTCAGCTCCTTCTTCTCCTTCTTCAAGTTCTTCTTCTTCCAATTCATCCTCAAGTTTAGCGGCCCGTGGAATGGAAACAGAAGCAATAGATACCTGCGGACTGTTAATGATCTCAAAATTGTCTACCTTAACTTCCTTCACTTTTATGGTCATGACCCAGAGTTATTTCCGAGATATCAAGATCTATACTTTCCGGCATATCTTTTGGTAAAGCCCTAACAAGTAATGTCCTGGTATTTATCATTAATTTACCCCCTGCCCTTATTCCAGGAGAATCTCCGAAGAATTTTACTGGAACCTGCATTTTGATAGGTTTGTTATCGTGCAATTCCATAAAATCTACATGCAGGATCATTTCACTAACTGGATGAAACTGGATATCCTGCAATATGCAATTATATGCTTTACCTTCAATATTCAGTTCAACAAAATATATTTCTGGTGAATAGACCAGTGGTCTGAATAAAATCATGGGTGCATAAAAATGGACTTGCTCTTTTCCACCATAAATAACACAAGGCACATTGCCTTCTTCCCTCAGCTTTTTCGATTCACTTTTACCGAGATTTGCTCTTTTATACCCTATAATCTCTAAAGATTTCATATGTTATAATTTAATTAATAATGGTTAACGAAGCCTGCCAACCTGGTCAGGCTTTTATTTCGCTTAAGTTTAATGTATAAATAATGAACTAATTGACTCGTGATTATGTGTCTTTCGTATTCCTTTGGCAAATAAATTGGACACTGTTAAAACTTTAATTTTTGGTGAAGGTTTCCTTAGAGGGATGGTATCTGTTACAACCAACTCTTCCAGCTTTGATCCTTCAATGTTTTCATAGGCATTACCTGTTAATAATGGATGGGTACATATCGCCCTGACGGATTTTGCACCTTTTTCCATAATTATATCTGCAGCCTTCGAGAGGGTTCCACCCGTGTCGATCATATCATCTACAATCACAACATCCTTATTTTCAACATCCCCGATAACCTGCATTGAAGCAACTTCATTTGCCCGTTTCCTGTATTTGTCGCATATTACGAGTTCAACTGCAAAGTGTTTTGCAAATCCTCGTGCACGACCAGTTCCCCCAACATCAGGCGCTGCAAATACAAGGTCATTCAGTCTGAGTGTTTTCAGATAGGGAATAAAGATAAACGAACCATCCAGGTGATCAACAGGTATATCGAAGAATCCCTGGATCTGCCCTGCATGTAAATCACAGGTCATCAATCTGTTCGCCCCCGCAGCAGTCAATATGTTCGCAACCAGTTTAGCGCCGATCGACACTCTTGGTCTGTCTTTCCTGTCCTGTCTGGCATATCCAAAGTAGGGAGCGACCACAGTTACATATTTTGCACTTGCCCTTCTTGCTGCATCAACCAACAGTAAGGTTTCAACAAGGTTATCAGCTGGCGCATTCGTAGAATTAATAATAAATACGTCGCATCCCCTAACAGATTCAGTATAAATTGGCAATATTTCACCATCGCTGAATCGCTGAATTGTTAATGATCCAAGAGGTTTACCAAACTGTTGTGCTATCTTTTCTGCAAGGTACCTTGAATTGGTGCCGGAGAAAATTTTAACAGGAGCCATTTATCTGATTTCTGTTTTGTTGAATTTTTAATAAAAATAAATTAATCCCGATTATCACCGGGATTAACATTTTTGTTGTCCGACCAGGGCTCGAACCTGGACTCTTCTGAACCAAAATCAGACGTGTTGCCAGTTACACCATCGGACATTGACCTCCATTTTGGAGGTACAAAAATAGAACTATTTTGGTGAATATGTAAATGAATCTTAAAAAAAATGGCAAGTGCCTTTTCGACATGTTTAAAGGGTATTTTGTACCATCTTACCTTGATGACATTACTTCCATACTTACCTCATTTTCTTTCATTATGTCAGATATCCCAGGTTAAACGATAAGATCCGGAATTATTTCATCCCCCAATTCAAATCTTTAAAATGTGCAACTCAAATTATATACAATTTAGAAATAATTTTGCATTTTTGATTTTGACTAAAAAGTATAGTCTCAATTATTTACTATCAAAAACGCATAAATAAAGATATGGAGTTCATAGAAGGTCGCCTCTTTAAAACTACTGTTGCCTTATTATTCTTATATCTCCTGGTAAGCATTTTAATTATTGGGAAATCATTTCTGATTCCACTCGCCTGGGCTATAATAATTGGTTTAGCGGGCATCCGAATTCTTGAAAGGATTCAGCAGAAGGTAAAGATCAATAGAATATTAATAATTACATTATTTATATTATCAATATTATTTATAATCGTATTTATCGTTTATTTCTTTTATTGGGAAATCTCAAATATTATTGAAACACTTCCCACTTTAGCTGAAGATATCTCCGATAAATTACATCAATTATCACTGGCGTTGAAGCAATACGGAATTAGTATTCCGGATCACATTGACAGAGCATGGATTTCAGCTGAACTTGAGACCCATCATGATACGGTGGTTGCAGTCCTTTCTTCACTCACTGTTACTATAGCTGATGTTTTCCTTATATGTCTGTATCTTTTCTTCATGTTATATTATCAGGGATTAGGACACAGTTACATCAGACAAAAGCTAAAAAGTAAGCGTAAGGTAGAAAAAGCATATTACATATTAAATAGGATTCAGATTCTGGTTAATAACTATATAATTGGACTTCTCCTCATTACCCTGTTTACATTTGTCTTGAATTATATTGTTTTATTAATCTTTCAATTAAAATTTGCTATATTCTTTGCCCTATTCGTCTCAATACTCAGTCTTATCCCGTACCTTGGTTATCCTCTGGGCACATTAATCATTTTTGTATTCGCCATATTAACCAAGGATAATATACTTACCGCAATCTTTACTGCAGTTTTTGTCTATGTGAATAATATAATACAGGAAAATATTCTCAGACCATGGCTGGTTGGTGATCAATTAAAAATTAATGCTTTCATGGTGTTCTTTTTCATAATTGTTGGTGGTATAATCTGGGGGATTGCTGGGATGGTGCTATTCCTGCCTATAGTTGGTATAATAAAGATATTTTTAGAATCCAATCCAAAAACAGCACCCTACGCGATCTTTCTCTCCGATGTAAAATATAAAATCCCAAATTTTATTGAAGAAGATGAGTCTGATTAAATAAGGACAAATTCCTTTTGGCACTTCGGAAAGGAAAACAAAAAAAAGATCCATCTGTTCATATTCTCCAGCCAAACCTGGACTCTTCTGAACCAAAATCAGAGGTGTTTCCAGTTACACCATCGGACATTGACCTCCATTTTGGAGTTATTAAAATAGAACTATTTTGGTGAATACGTAAATGAATCTTGAAAAAAGCAAACATCTTATTTGACGGGTTTTACTAAAAATTAGCTGTATCAATGGCTTATAGATTAATCCGCTAAATTGCTGGATAGTTTTTAACCGATTAGAAGATTAAATTCAAGGAGTTAGGAGAAAATGGCTGATGAAGTACTAAAAAGTAAACTTGCAAGTTGATAATATAGTCTACTGAGATCTGAAGTATTAAACTATTAATTGTGTGTTTTCTCAGCTCGTAAGACTCCTCTTCTCAAATAGGGTTTTTTCACCGCTACTCTGTAAATCATATATCCCTTAGAAAAACTGATTGAACACCCTCTATTCATCAAAAATTTAGAGAGAATTTCAGCATCATCCTGATAGTGGTATGTACATATAGCGATCTTTAATGTTTTATGATTTTCAATAATTTTTTTCGTACCATTAAGTACTTTAAGTTCTGAACCATCTACATCAACTTTAATAAAATCAGGCATTGGCCTCTTTTCAAAAAAGTGGTCAAGAGTAACGCAGTTTTGATTTACGGAATCTGATATCATCTTGGGAACGATCTCTATTTTATTTAACCATGGCTTATATGTAGCCAGTAGAGCCTCATGCCATTCGGTATTAGGCTCAAAAAGGTATAATTTACTGACTTTATCAATGATTTTTAATCCAAAAATTCCCTCTGCAGCACCTACATCAGCTACTATATCACCATATTTAATGTTAAAATATTTTGAAAGATACAAATGAGGAGACTCCCGATCCTGTTCCATAATAACAGACGCGAAATATTTTTTAGCCTTCCGTTTATTCTTGTGATTCTTGTAGTACATCCTTTTACCCTCATAAATAGTATAGAAGATATTGAGTTCCTTATCTAATAACACATCTATGTTTTGTGATTTATATTTATTTATAAACTTGTATGGGAAAATCCTTACAGGATTACGTTTAAGAAAATTTATTACCTCTTTTAGTTCATCAGTTTTTTCTTCTTCTGGTAGGTTTTTATAGTATTTAAGGATCAAATGCCTCAAATTCTTCTTTAATATGAAATTTTTAATATTAATCATTTTATAACTTTACACAAGTTACCAGTAAAACTTGAAATTTACGTTTTATTGATATAGTCGTAAATTTAGAACAAAATTTCCATTCTACTGTGATTTAAGTTGTCAACTTGATCCCATAGTAAAGTGACAACTTCTTGACCTCTCCCAAAAATAGAGACAAATTCAAATTTTGGCCTCTACTCTATATGGATTATTTTTTTAAACCAGTTTATTAGGATTTGATACAATAATCATTAATTGACTAATCCACTAACAATGATAGATTTTACATTGGCATTAAGTTGATTTATACCGTATATATTAAAAGATCTCTTTTGCGGTTTCACATTATATCAGAATTTTGCAAACTTATTCTGAAATAATTAAGTCACAATTGATTTGACTGAAGTAATTAATGAAGTAAAGAAATACCTAAAGTTCAAAAAAAATTATGTATATATACTGTGCGTATTCAAATTAATGCGAAATAATTCAGACTAAAGTTAAATAATACTTTTGAATTTTTAATTATTTTTAGTGCTCTAGATTTTAGAGAATGATAATTTAATCCACCTTATGAAACTCTTACCCTTTCTTCTGATAATACTGATTTTACCCTCCTGCGCTGTAAATCCGGTAACAGGGAAAAAACAACTTATGTTAATGACTGAAGACCAGGAGATTGCTATGGGGGCGAATTATGATCCAAGTGTGATATCTACCTTTGGACTTTACGAAAATGAGGAGCTTCTTAACTTTATAACTGAAAAAGGAAATGAACTCGCCAAAATTTCCCATCGTCCTAATCTGGAATATCACTTCAGAATTCTGGATTCACCAGTTGTCAATGCTTTTGCTGTACCGGGAGGTTATATTTATTTTACAAGAGGAATATTGGCCCAGTTCAATAGTGAAGCTGAGTTGATAGGGGTTCTGGGTCATGAACTGGGTCATGTGACTGCCAGACATTCAGCCAGTCAGCAAAGTAAACAACAGTTAGGGCAACTCGCTTTAATTGGCGGATTGGTCATTTCTCCACAATTCAGGTATTTTGCTGACTATGCTATGCAGGGTATGCAATTGCTATTTCTGAAATTCAGCCGGGACAATGAAACTGAATCAGACCGTTTAGGTGTAGAATATTCATCAAAAATTAAGTACGATGCCAATCAAATGGCGGATTTCTTCCAGGTATTACAGAAAATGCAGCTAAACAGTGAACAAGGTGGGGTTCCAACGTTTTTATCTACCCATCCTGATCCCGGCGACAGGTATAATGCAGTTCAAAATGAAGCGAAAGAATGGCAGGATAGTTTAAAATATGGTAACTGGCAGGTAAACAGAGATAAGTACCTTAAAATGATAGATGGCATTGTGTATGGAGAAGATCCGCGTCAGGGATATGTTGAATCCAACATTTTTTACCATCCGGACCTTAAATTTAAATTCCCATTTCCAAAAGGATGGCAGTTGGTTAACACACCCCTACAGGTTCAGATCGCTCCGGAAGATGGAAAGGCGATAATTATCCTTACCTTATCCCAACAAGACAGTCTGCAAAAAGCTGTTGATACCAATATAAATAAACTGAGTTTAACGGTTATTGAACGTAAGTCAATTGAAGTTAATGGATTTCCAGCAATAGCTTTACAATCTAAACAGATCCCCCAGGATACGCAATCAAATGCCCAGGATACAATCAGATTACAATCTTACTTTATACAGTACAACAAAAATATTTATATATTTCATGGAATAACCTTTGATTCCATATATGAAACACACAGGCAGAACTTTACAACAACAATGGGTGAATTCAGTAGATTAACTGATCCCGCTAAGTTGAACAAGAAACCTGAAAGAATCCGAATTAAGGAGGTCCAGCGATCCGGATCGGTTGCAGATGTATTAGGATATTATGGAGTTCCTGAATCTCAAAAAAAGAATATAGCACTCCTAAATAACATGAATCTTAGTGACAGATTAGTAGGAGGAGATTTGATCAAAATTATATCAAATTGAGATATTGCAAGAATTTGTAATCCGCGGAATTTCCCGAATTAACTATTTAAATAAATATCCCCCTTGTTGATATAAGATCTACAACTATCCAAGTTTTCGTGAATTAGTAATTTTAAGTTATTATAAATTATCATGTTTGATTCTGACTACTTAAATACAAATTCGCATGAAATTCAACTAAATATTAGGGTATTATTTATGAAAATAAAAGAAAATTACTGTTATAAATATCCAATTTTTCATATCTTAAAAGAATTTTCTTAAATAAATTCTCAAAATAATTTATTACCAAACTACTTTAATTTATACAACCATGTCAAAACAAAAAGAAAAACTATTAAACAACCTGGAAAAGGTATTTCAAAATTGCCAGGACCGAGCAGCCACCTACGACCAAGAAAACAGATTCTTCCAGGAGGATTTTGATGAGCTCAAGGAAGCTGGCTACCTCCTGATGTCAGTCCCTGAAGAATTTGGAGGGTACGGACTTAATCTTGCTGAATGTGCAGAAATTACCCGAAAACTAGCCTACCATGCAGCTCCAACCGCATTAGCACTCAATATGCATGTTTATTGGGCCGGACTTGTCTCAGACCTCTGGCGCCAGGGTGACAAATCGCTTGAATGGCTTTTAAAGGAAGCTGGAAATGGGAAGGTATTTGCAGCAGGTCATTCAGAATCTGGAAATGATCACCCAGTATTGTATTCAACCACTGTAGCCAAAAAAGTTGATGGAGGATATACTTTTACAGGGCGTAAAATGTTCGGAAGTCTAACACCTGTATGGGACTTTCTTGGTTTACATGCCCAGGATAACAGTGATCCTAATAATCCAAAAGTTATCCATGCGTTTATGCCCAGAGATTCAAAAGGATTTGAAATTAAAAAAGTCTGGGATAATGTGTTAGGAATGCGTGCAACCCGGAGTGATGACACAGTATTAAATGAAGTATTTATTCCAGACCAATACATCGCGAGAAGCTTACCTACAGGCTTTGCTGGTATTGATCCATTTGTACTGGGTATTTTTGCCTGGGCCCTGATTGGCTTTGGCAATGTCTATTACGGACAGGCACAACGTGTATTTGAAATGACTGTAGCCAAGGTTCAATCAAAGAAATCGATCGCGCTGGACAGACCTTCTATGGCCTATCATTCTGGAATTCAGCATGATATCAGCGAAATGGTCCTCGAACTGGAAGGAATTGGTCCGCACCTTGACACGACCGCAAGGGAGTGGTCTGAAGGAAAAGATTATGGCCCTGCATGGGGAGTAAAAATAGTAGCGGCAAAATGTCATGCTGTTGAAAGTGCCTGGCGTGTGGTGGACAAAGCACTTGACGTTGTAGGCGGATACGGAATATTTCCAATTTCTGGCTTCGAACGCATGCTCCGCGATGCCCGACTTGGCAGATTGCATCCGGCAAATTCCTACTTGACCAGGGAAATTCTTGCCAAAGGAATGCTTGGTGTCGATCTTGACGCTCAACCAAGATAAAAAGATTGAAATAAACATTAAAAACTATACCCTATTCCGATGTTCCACTGAAAATCGGGATAGGGATCAATATTGCTTGTTAAAGACTGTATAAACTGGCCAAAAATAAAGAAAGAAGGTTTTCTCAATGAAAAGGATACTTTTGGTGATATAAAGAATCCGTCATTGTTATCAGTATAGTTAATATAAAAAGTCTGTAAGTTAATCCCCATCAGAATATGTTTACCAATCCTGATATCCGTTTTATCTGCAACTAAATTGATAAAATACCCGGTAATAGTGCCATCTTCCAATCCTTTATCATACCATACCATTAAACCCAGTGAAGCTGTTTTGGATATCTTGTACAGACCGGCCAATTCAAAAGCTAACCATCTCTGACCCTGCCAGACTTCTGCATCCGGTGTTTCATATTCACTGAAGAACATGCTTATATCAAATCCAGCTCTTAACTCAAATTTTGGTTTCACTATTATTTTGTATCTGAACCAGTTATCTATTATCCAGGGCTTGAAATTCAATCCATATGATAGCTGGGGATTATAACTAAACCTGTTTTTTGTTAAGATAATATTTGCCATAACCGTCGGTTTTCCTAGAGCAAATGCAGGTATAGGCGCAATTCCATTAGAATTCAGGGATACGTCACCTGATACTTTCAAGGGATGTTTTGTGGTGTCAGATTTGACTTTGGTAGTATCTGTATTTTCTTTAGAGATTGCCACATTTACTGCTAAAACGAAAATAAAAAATAACAATTTTCTCATGTTTGTTTACTTAGAATTTCTACCCAATACTTCATAGTGACCAGAAAGATCATGCTCACCGATAGAGATTGGGCCTATTGAATTACAAGCTAAGGATATTGAATTCGATTATTGATATTCCTGGGTAGACCAAAAAAAATAGTCTTCAAATGATAGTCAAGGAGTTTATGCCCCCCAATTAAATAAAAAATATACTTCTATGGTCATAAATTGACTTTTCTATACCAGACAAACTCATAATGTTCACCTGCTTAAAAAATGGATGTTTTGAACATGCATCAAATCAGTACCAGGATACCGAAAAACCTATCCTATAAAATAAATATAAGTCTTTCATGGGAATTTATAACCATGATATTTGTAAGGATGAGGAAATAATCAAATATTTTTTGCTTATATAATTCAAGGCGAGGATCTGGTTAAACTTCCTAGTATTAAAATCATAATCTCTCATTTTATTATATGATTGAGATTATATCTATAGAAATAAAATTCAATTACTTTCTTTATAGGCATTTATAATGGCTTCTACATTTTTCCGGATCACATCAGCAATAGAATGGGTGTTATCCATGCCGGGGAAATTCATTAAATATGCGATATTGACATCTTCTTTTGACTCTGCCAGGGGTTGTCCTGAAGGATTGTGGGCATTATCAATGACCATCTCAAAATCATACTGCATTAGCTCCTGTATATCAAAAGCCTCCAATTGTCTTGGACCGAAAATTCCTGAAATTTTGAGATCGAGTTCCTCTGAAAGGGGTTTTAGAAAGAACTGTACTAACACGGGTATCTCCGCTATACCTTCCGCCTCAATCTTATTTCTGGATTCCACAATGAGTTCCTCGATTTCTTTCAGATTTCTTTGAGCTATTTCGGAAGTGCCTGTTTTGTTAGCTATAGATAGTACTGAAGCTTTTATATGCTCCAAATTATAATCAGTTTTTATCTGGAGGATCTTATCAGGATCGATCTGGAGTCCCGTTTGAATCTTAGCCATCATTGTTTCATAACCTCCGCAAATGATCAAGTCTGCATCTTTCAGTTTTTTAATATCATCTATCTGTAATTCGTATTCGGAAGGATGCTGCATATCCGATGGGGCCATCATTTCATAATTCGTAATCCCAGCTAATTCAAGATAAGCGGCAGTCCATGAACTGGTTACAACTACGTTTAATTGTTCCTGTGGAAAACTTATCTCAGGAAACAGGAATAGTACATATAAAATAAACCTAGTTATATTTTTCATTTTATCATTTTCTCAATTTCGACATAACATAGAAAAACAGGAATACCAGAGTAGCCAGCAGGGCAATTGCTGAACTTGTAGGTATTTTTAACCAAAGTGCAATAAAGAAGCCAAGTAGAGAGAATATTCCACCCCATAAACAAGATAATAATATTACTTTCCCATGGCTTTTGGATTGAAGAATGGCAATAAGAGCTGGAAGTATAATTATAGCATCGAGCAAAAGGGCTCCAATCAATCTCATCGCCAAAGCCACAGTGAAGGCTGTCAATAAAATAACCGTATAATAAATGGCCGATTCATTTACACCTGAGGTGTAAGCTATTGAAGGATCAAAAAAGAACGCTTTAAGCTGACGTCTTTTAATTATCTGTAAAAGTAATATTATACATGCCAGTATTATTCCTCCCCATAATTCAACATTTGTTAACGTATATAAACTTCCCCATAATAATCCCATAGCATCTTTCGAGGGCACGTCGAATTTATAAATGAATACAAATGCTAATCCTATACTGGCGACCATAATAAAGGTAGAGATAAATCCGGTATCGGTTCCAAGGGATCTGGCACTGTGAGACATAAACCAGACTAGAATTAAATTTACTCCTATGGTCGTCCAGAAAGCATTTAAATGAAATGAAAGTGCTATTGCGCCTCCAAGTATTGCCCCATGCATAAGCATGAATCTCAAAGGAAGCAAGTTCATCCTCAGGAGGTATACACCGGTAATAGGAAATGTAATACCGGCAATCATAAGGACTAAAAATCCTCGCAAAACCGGGGGATATGTCAGCACTTCTAGCAAAGTTTTCCTCCTTTTAACTCCTTAACCTCCCATTTAAAGTTATTGATCCAATTGTCGTCGTGAGACACTAAAATAATCGTTGGTGCTTCATTCTCCCACAGTTCAATAAGCAATTCATAAAGATCTTCTCTTGATTTCGGATCGAGGAAAGTAGTTGGTTCATCAAATAATAACACCCTGGCCTGCTGACACAGACACCTGGCAATGGAGACCCTTTGTTTTTCACCGCCGGACAATTTGTGGAAGGAACGATCTGCTAGTTCAAGACAACCGGTTCGGTTCATTGCAGCTTCTACCCGCTCCCTGATCACTTTTCTGGACAATTTTCTGCCTGCTAATCCAATTTCGACAACCTCAGCTGCAGAAACCGGGAACAGGCCTTTTACCCTTTCCTGGTTTACGTATCCTGTAATGTGCCTGTTTTTATTCCATATCTGGCTACCAACCTGAAGGTCGCCAATCTTTATGGTACCGTTACTAATTTGTTGTAAGCCGAGTATAGCTTTAAGCAGTGTTGTTTTGCCAACACCATTTTCGCCACAGATAATAAGTCCATCTCCCCTTCTAACCTCAAGATCCAGTCCACTGATAATAATTTCACGGTTAAGGTCAACTTCCAGTTTCTCTATCGTAACATCCGTTCCATGAACGCGGCCGGCCCTTCTACGCAAAATCTGCCAGGCTTCATCCAAGGACATATTTTTGTCAAGGATGTGTTCTGTGCGACATTGTATTAATGGAACTTTTTCATCGAAGGTATAAGAAACATCAAATCGATTAAGAACCTCAATGGCCTTTTCACTAATCAGTTTTATATGACAATTTCTTATCCCAAGTCTTACGATAAGGAAAGCCGCTGCCTGGCCGGCAACTTTTTCAATCATTTCCAGCTGATCCCGTGGGTAATCCCTTTCTTTAAAGAAATCTTCCAGTTCGAATAAGGGATATAACCATTTCCCCCGGCTGGTAAATATTTCTTCTCCTTTATGTTTTACAACTAGCGACCAATCCACATCTCAAAAATTCATTGTTTTACTAAAAAAATGATACGTAAAATTAATATTCAGGCTTTTTAGCAATCCTAAAATTGTAAAAGTTTTAATAAAAAAGGGAGAGAATGAAATAATATTATTTCATTCGAAATCTTTTATTCCCTCCTGAGATCATACTCAGGACTAGCTATTGCAGCCATTATTGAATGGAATCCCCTGCTTATGAGGATAACTGCAATCACAAGGGATTCAGTAATACCAAAAACGAATCAGCTAATACTAGCCTGTTAAGCAAAATTTAACTACAAGTCAGTTAGAAAATAATACGGATGCAGGAAAGCAATCACAAATGCTATAAGAATCCAAATAATAAAACCACAGGATAAAAGATATATGACCTGAATCACTCTGGTAGTATTCACTATTCTGATGACTATACTTATTTCTGGTGGTTCTCTTCAAAAAAGGCTTATCCAAAAGATCCAAGGCTGGAAATAAAAATACGGCAGGAAATGTAAGACCTATAGTAGGTTCCTCATAAACATCTCCATTTATAGAGGTTTTCGAAATCAATATCCTCAAAATGAAACTCAAATTGATTATCTTTTTTAATACTTGAAAAGGTCGTCTCGATTTTTTTATTCTGGTCCCAA
The DNA here is from genome assembly GCA_963820995.1 of uncultured Cytophagales bacterium. Classification (GTDB taxonomy): domain Bacteria; phylum Bacteroidota; class Bacteroidia; order Cytophagales; family Cyclobacteriaceae; genus JAGTVG01. The sequence goes on from CAWGCL010000006.1 coordinate 852,703, forward strand.
TCTATTCATACTTTTCATTACTTTTGCGGCAGACTCCTAATATAAAAATTTCTTCAAATGATCAACTTTTTTCAAGGCCCCGGCCAGATTATTTATGCAGTAGATTCTTGCAATTCGTTTAATTCTGAAACCATCCAAAAGCTCAAGTGGTTATTTGCCGGATCCTATATGGAAGGGAAGAAGAAATTAGAAGGATACTATCTGGGCCCAAGAAAAGAAATGGTTACCCCCTGGAGCACCAATGCCGTAGAGATCACAATGAACATGGGGATCAATGGTATTACAAGAATTGAATCATTTGATCACATTGATAATCCTGATATAGAATTCGATGCCATGCTTCAATTTCTATATCAGGGATTGGACCAGGAATTGTATACCATATATCATGAGCCGGAACCAGTTATTGAAATAAATGATATTTCTAAATACAATAAAGCTGAGGGTTTAGCACTTAGTGGTGAAGAAATCGAATATTTAAATGGGGTTAGTGAAAAGCTTGGCAGAAAACTCACAGATAGTGAGGTTTTTGGATTTTCACAGGTTAATTCAGAACATTGTCGTCATAAGATATTTAACGGTCAGTTCATAATTGATGGTAAGGAAATGCCAGATTCTTTGTTTGGATTGATCAAGAAAACATCTAAAGCAAATTCGGGCAATCTGATTTCTGCGTATAAAGACAATGTTGCTTTTATTAAAGGACCGGTTATCGAGCAATTTGCTCCTAAAAGGCAGGATATCCCTGACTATTTTGCAACTATAGACATCGATAGTGTTATTTCACTAAAAGCTGAAACCCATAATTTCCCAACCACTGTTGAACCCTTTAATGGTGCAAGTACAGGTACAGGGGGCGAGATCCGGGACCGGATGGCCGGAGGTAAGGGCAGTATTCCTATGGCCGGAACGGCAGTTTACATGACTTCCTATTCAAGGCTGGAAAAAGACAGACCCTGGGAAAAAGATTTAGTAGAAAGACCATGGTTGTATCAGTCACCAATCGACATTCTAATTAAAGCATCTAATGGCGCAAGTGATTTTGGAAATAAATTTGGCCAGCCATTAATTTGTGGAAGCCTCCTGACGTTTGAACATAGTGAACATGGGAAAGATTTTGGTTTTGACAAAGTGATCATGTTGGCAGGTGGTATAGGTTATGGGAAAAATAAAGACAGCTTAAAAGATATTCCGGAAATCAAGGACAGGATCATCATGATGGGCGGTGACAATTACCGCATTGGTATGGGTGGAGGCGCGGTATCCTCGGTTGCAACAGGGGAATATGGAAATCAAATTGAATTGAATGCTGTACAGCGGGCAAATCCTGAGATGCAGAAAAGGGTGTATAATGCCATTCGCGCCCTTTCCGAACTTGATGTAAATCCTATCGTTTCATTACATGATCATGGAGCAGGGGGACACCTGAATTGTTTTTCGGAACTTGTGGAAGAAACCGGCGGAGTAATACATCTGGATAACCTCCCGGTTGGAGACCCAACTTTGTCATCCAAGGAAATAATTGGCAATGAATCCCAGGAACGAATGGGCATGATCCTGAAAGAAAAAGACATAAAGCTTTTGAAGGATATTGCAGACAGGGAAAGGGCCCCAATGTTCGATGTTGGTAAATCAACAGGAGATCATCAGCTAACCTTTGAGACCAAAAAGAATAACAGCAAGCCAATTGACTGGAAAGTTGAACATATGTTTGGGAACCCGCCCAGAACAGTTATTAAGGATGCTACTGCTAATGAAATTTTTGAGGAGATTAAATATGATGCAGGTAAAATCGAAGAATACATTGGACAACTACTTCAAATTGAAGCTGTAGCATGCAAGGATTGGCTGACAAATAAAGTTGACAGATCGGTTACCGGAAAGATAGCCCATCAGCAAACTTGTGGCTCACTTCAATTGCCCCTGAATAATCTTGGGGCTGTTGCACTAGATTATAAAGGGATAAGTGGTATTGCAACAGCCATTGGTCATGCTCCAATAAGCGGCCTTCAGGATCCAGCCAGGGGATCAGTGTTATCAGTTGTTGAAGCTCTTACAAATATTATCTGGGCACCTTTGAATAATGGCCTGGGAAATGTTTCCTTAAGTGCAAACTGGATGTGGCCGTGTAAAAATAAGGGTGAAGATGCGAGGTTATACAAAGCGGTTAAAGCTGTAAGTGATTTTTCTATAGAACTAGATATAAATGTTCCTACCGGCAAGGATTCCCTTTCAATGACACAGAAATATCCCGATGGAAAGGTAGTATATTCCCCTGGGACCGTAATAATCTCAGCAGCAGCGGAAATAACAAATATTCGTAAGATTGTATCCACAGATGCTCAAAACATACCAGGATCTGAGTTGTATTACATTTTTGTGAGTGATGAGAATTTCAAATTGGGAGGAAGCAGTTTTGCTCAATTGATGAATAGGATCGGGTCGGATATACCTGGAGATATCGATGCTGTATATTTCAAAAATGTCTTTAATACAATTCAGGAAATGGTGAATCAGGAGCTGATTCTCGCAGGTCATGATGTGTCAGCCGGCGGATTGATCACTTCACTTCTTGAAATGGTTTTTGCGGGAAATAATATGGCCTTTGATATTGATTTAAGCAACTTTAATGAAAAGGATACGGTTAAAATTTTATTTAGTGAGAAACCGGGTTTGGTGATACAGGTCCAGAATGATAGCAAAATAGATACTTTTCTTGATAATGCCGGCATTAAGTTCCTACAACTGGGAAATATAATTACTGGAAATCGGGCAACTGTGAAACATGGTAACCAGAATCATTTGCTGGATGTAGTCAAATTAAGAGACCTCTGGTTTAAAACATCATTTTTACTTGATCAACGGCAAACCTTACCTAAATTAGCTGAGGAACGCTTTATTAATTATCGAAATCATGAACTTAATTTTAAGTTTCCTGACTATTTTGATGGCAAATTAGCTTCTCATGGCTTGGATATAAACCGAAGTAAACCATCTGGAATAAAGGCCGCGATAATACGTGAAAAGGGAGTCAATGGTGACCGGGAAATGGCTTATTCAATGCATCTTGCCGGTTTCGATGTAAAAGATGTTCATATGACAGACCTCATCAGTGGACGGGAAACCCTTGAAGAAGTCAATTTCATTGTATTTGTAGGTGGTTTTAGCAATTCCGATGTATTGGGATCTGCCAAAGGATGGGCCGGAGCATTTCTGTATAATGAAAAAGCAAAAGTTGCGCTGGAAAAATTCTATGATCGGCCAGATACATTAAGCCTGGGTGTATGTAATGGATGTCAGCTTATGGTAGAATTAGGTCTCATTTATCCGGATATGGGCAATAAACCCAAGATGCTTCATAATGATTCTGGCAAATTTGAATCATCCTTCCTGATGATTGATGTCTTACCCAATAATTCAATAATGCTAAACACACTCACAGGAAGTTCACTGGGTATATGGGTGGCTCATGGAGAAGGGAAATTTCACCTTGAATTGCCAGAAGAAAACTATCACATCCCGGCAAAATACTCCTACAGTTCTTATCCAGCCAATCCTAATGGTTCTGATTATAATGCAGCATGTATTGCTTCGTCCGACGGAAGACACCTGGCCATCATGCCACACCTTGAAAGGGCTATTTTTCCATGGCAATGGGGACATTATCCGTATTCAAGAAAAACGGATGAAGTATCTCCATGGTTAGAGTCATTTGTAAATGCAAAACGCTGGATATTAGATTATAAAACTGATGAAACGAGTTAATATAAACTCCGGAAGCACCTGGGAAGATATAGTTGGCTATTCAAGGGCAGTAAAAGTGAATAATTTCATTGAGGTAGCCGGTACCACCGCAACAAAAGATGGTGAAATTGTGGGAAAAGGTGATCCATATCAACAGACTGAATTTATTTTATCCAAAATAGCAGGGATCTTAAGTGAACTAGGATCTGATTTGAGCGATGTAGTACGTACACGTATGTACGTGGTAAATATCAATCAATGGGAAGAAATTGGAAGGGCTCACCAGAAGTTCTTCAAGAAAATTAAACCAGCCGCTACCATGGTTGAGGTTAAGTCTCTTATTGATCCGGATCTCCTGGTTGAAATAGAGGTTACTGCTATTATTGGATAATACCATTGATTTTCTGAACTTAAAATCGAAGTTGTTTGATAAACTATATAACTGAGTTTTGTTTAAATTTATTAGAATTGGGCATGATCATATCCTGATGAATCATTTACTTATTTCAAAGTATCATTTTACCTTTTTTATCACCGTAATGAACACTGTTAATAAAATTTTCTAAGTTTATATATTGCTTTCATCATTAAGGTTTATCAATTATTTCATATGTCCAATAATTAATTTCAACTTCAACATTTTCGAGGAATTTATGATAAATTTAAAATATCCGCTAATTCTAGCCAGCAAATCACCAAGAAGACAACAACTTTTAAGGGAAGGGGGATTTGAATTTACTATTCAAACCTCCCCTGTTGAAGAAGATTTCCCTGAAGACATGAATATAATAGATGTCCCAACATTTTTGGCCAGGAAAAAAGCTGAAGGACTTATACAGCTATCTATACGGAACATAATTCTGTCTGCTGATACAATTGTTGTGCAGGATGAAAGGATCCTTGGAAAACCCGGGTCACCAGAGGAAGCAAAGGAAATGTTAACACTTTTATCAGGAAAGGTACACCGGGTTTATACAGGTGTTTGTATTCTGAATCAAAATAAATGCACAACCTTTCATGAAGAGACAGAAGTTTACTTCAAAAAATTAAGGTCAACCGAAATTGATTATTATATAAAACACTATGCCCCAATGGATAAGGCTGGGGCCTATGGTATACAGGAATGGATCGGGCTTATCGGTATAACAAAAATCAGGGGTTCCTATTTGAACGTGGTTGGATTACCTGTGGCCCAGGTTTACAATAAACTGGATGAGTTAAACTTATTGATCAATTAAGACATAAGGAATATTATTTTTCATGCCATGAGGTTTGATTGTAAATCTATATTGGAATAAATGAAAAATATGTGATTTAAGGTGGTTAGCAAAAGGGGGATCCTTTTAAAATTACATGTGTTCAAGAAGCTAAAAAAATGACTCCAGGTAAATCGAGAAATGGTATTTAAAGAGTCTGTCCTGGTGATCAGAAGTTTTAATTCCAGAATGATTTCTAGCCATTCATTGTACTTAAGTAACAATCCATAATTTGCTGGGTTGTTTGCTTTTCACTGAATTTTTGATTTGCATATTCATACCCTGACTTTATCATCTTCTTCCTAAAACCTGAATCATCTAGTATTTTATTAATGGCAGCAGTTAGTGACTCAGGGTCTTTTGGATCAATGTATAGAGAGTCAGGCCCACCTGCTTCAGGCAAAGAGGAGACATAGGAAGTAATGACAGGGGTTTTACTTAACATAGCTTCGACTACAGGCAATCCGAATCCTTCATATAAGGATGGATAAATAAGGGCGAGTGATCCGCTGTAAACGGCTTTTAGATCGAAATTATCATCTAGATCATAGATCCAAAGCACATTTTTTTCAAGCCCTTTTTCTTTAATCATACCAGATATTTCTTTACCATATTTTCTCCCTCTTCCTATCATTACCAGAGGGATCCTTCTTCCATCAGGTAGTTGCTGGTATGATTCCAGAATTAATTTTAAATTCTTCCGTTTTTCAATACTTCCAACACATAGGAAATATTCACCGGGAATATTATATCTGGCTTGTACTTCATCCGAATTCTTTCCTGGTGAGGGATCATAATATATTGTATCACAGGGTTGATATATGACTTCAATTTTATCAGGGTCAATACCATATATATCAATTATATCAGACTTAGTATTGTTACTTATGGCTATTATTTTATCAGCATTGTAGCAACTGTATTTGAATTTCCGGTCATAGATCTTTCTGTCTAATATATTAAATAGATCAGGATATATCTTAAATATCAAATCATGAATTGTAACAACACTCCTTATTTTTGATTTTTGCAAGCCAAAAGGAATCTCATGACTTAATCCATGGTATAATTCAATTTTATCTTTTTTTAATTGAAGAACTATTGAATAAGTTCTCCAATATGATTTGAAAAATGAATCGCTACCCAAGGGATAAAAAGGCTTCTGATCGAGAAAAAGGGCAGTTTCTGGTGTTCTTTTTAATTTAGGGGAATATAAATAATATTCATGCTCCTTAAAAAATCTTCCCAGGTTCCGGACCAGAGTTCTGCTATAATTGCCCAAACCGGTAAAATTGTTGAAAAGCCTTTTAGAATCAAATCCTATTCTCATCGTTCAAATATTGCTCAAAAATGAATCATTTCCCATCGATGAGCATAAAAAAACATAAGAATAATTGCAAAAATTGGTTTAATCCATCAGGTAAGCAACACCATCCAAATTTAGGCTTATTCAGAGAGATTTTCTGGATAGTCAGGTTTGCGATTAGTATTGTAACGTTTAGCCTTAGATAATAAGATATATTTTAGAATTTAAATGACTTCACTATTCAGTTTCTTCCTCATTTGAATCTTTCTTATTATCCCTTATCAGAAGATGTAATAAATTCTCCTCCTTCCAGTCGTTTTGAGACTACAACAAAAGGTCCTGTTACAACTTCCTGTCCTTCTTCCACACCTTCAAGGATTTCGATATTATCATAATCACTGATTCCGGTCTTCACTTCAACTTTTTTGGCTTTGCCATTATCATTAATGAATACGACTTCCACGTCTTTTTCAACTTTTTGATTTGGCCCGGTTGAAGAAGACCTGAAGAGCCTGAACCTGATTCATCATCCTCATTATCTTCATCATTATCTGATCCTTCAGTACCAGATTCTTCTCCTTCCTTAACAGGTGCCCGTGTGGTCACACAGGACAAAGGAACGGCAATAACATTATCTTTGATCTCAGTTATAATATCCACAGAAGCTGTCATTCCAGGCCGGAAGGGATATTTCTTGCCTTCTTCCTGAAGGTCACGGTAAGATTCATTAAGTATTATTATTTTAACCTCGAATTCAGTAACTGCATCAGGAGTAGCTTTATCATTTGCAGTATTGGCTATGGATGTTACAACACCTTTAAATTTTTTATCCATATAAGCGTAGGAATCTACATCAATAATAGCAGTATCTCCATCCGAAACCCTGATGATATCATTTTCATTCACATCCACCCGGACTTCCATAATATTCAGATTAGCGATCCGTAGCATTTCAGTTCCTGTCATCATATTCGATCCAACTACCCTTTCCCCCAATTCAATATCAAGTTTTGAGACGATCCCGTTAACAGGGGCAAAAATGCTGGTCTTTCTTAGGTTTTCCTGAGCATCGCGAAGTGACGCTTCTGCACTTTTAACTATATAGCCTGCAGCAATCACATTTTGTTCTGCTGACGTCAGGTCGTTTTTAGCAACTTTAAAATTAGCATCAGCCAATTGATAATCAGCTTCAGAAATTACATTTTCATCCATTAGCTGTTTACTTCTGTTAAAATCGTGCTGGGACCTTTCATATGTTGCCCTTGCCCGCGCTAACCTAGCTTTGGCATCAGCTAGATTTGCTTTCTGCTGATTGAGCATGGCCTCTGAGCTTTCCGCAATTGATACATAGTTATCTGGCCGAAGCTTTATAAGGGGTTGTCCTGCATATACAGAATCGCCTTCCTCAATCCAGAGTTCTATAATCTCCCCCGATACGTCCGGTGATAGTCTGACTTCAGTTACTGGCTGCACCATTCCTGAAGCACTGACTTTTTCAATTATTGTTGTTTTCTCAACTTTACCGAGATCGACTTCGATCTCTTTCTGTTTACCTATCCAGCCTGCTTTTTTGCCTACTATGGCTACAATAATTAGTAATACTGCCGCGGATATTAAGATGTAAAGGAGTTTGTTAGATTTTTTCTTTGCCATTATTAATCAAGTGATAAAGGTTTTCCTAAATAAAAATCAAGAACTTTTGTTGTAAAAATATAGTTGTATTTCGCCCGAAGTAAATCGGACCTGGCCATAAACAGGTTATTACTTGAAACCTGATAGTCATAAATATTCATTGCACCCAGATTATAGCTTTTCTCAGCAGCTCGAAATGACTCAGTGAGTGATTCAACTTGCCTGATGGACGCATTATAGGTTTTAGCAGCCGCTTGCGCATCAGTATATGCAAGTTCTATAGTTTGTCTTAGATTCTGTCTTGTTTGCTGCGCCAGGATCCGTGTTTGTTCAGAATATATTTTAGCCCGTTGATGCTGGGTTCTTGATTGCAAACCGTTAAATATGGGAATATACAAATTCAAACTAACTGAATAACTCCAGTTATCCTGCAATTGCATTCCGATTGGATAATCAGGAACTGTTTCTCCATTTGGGATCTCAATATCCCTAAAAACCGGAATTTGCTGTGCCGGATCCAGTGGATTGATCACATATCCTATTGGAGAAGGAACAATAATTGATCCACCATTCGGATCTACCACGAATCGTTCCTGATCCCTTGCGGAGGAGTAATTGGAAGACATATTGCCACCTAAAGAAAGTCTAGGGTCCATTCCACCCCTTGCAATTTTCACCCCTACTTCAGCACTTTCAACCTGTGTGTCCGCGCTTTTGACTTCAGGCATTATTTTTTGGGCTTCCTGGAATACAGAATTGGCAGTGAGAGTTACCTGTTCAATTTCTATTTGATCTACGTTCGGAATTTCGATATCAAAAGGAGTATCAGCAGGAAGAAGCAGCAATTGTTTTAATCTCAAATATGCTATCCGAAGATTGTTTTCAGCATTTATCACCTGAACTTCATTGCTTTCAACCTGAGCAATCAGGTCAAGTTTATTACTCAGAGGCAATGCGCCAAACTCTACCTGCTTGCTTGTGGTTTCAAGCTGAGACTTTGTAATTTCAAGCTGCAATTGTGTATTCTCGAGAAGCTCGTTATTGAGAACAACAGTTAAAAATTCCAGGGTTACATTCAGCATAATATCATTCCTTGCCTTCTCAAGATCGAATGTTGCTGAAGTTAAATTAAGGCGGTTCTGTTTTACAAAATTTCGGTTTTGAGATCCTCCATACAATGTATAATTCGCTGATAACTGAAGTCCAAGAGATTGTATCCTTTGTGTGGAAAATAGATTGGTCGTCGGATCAATTGACCGACCCCACAAATTAGAATAACCACCTCCTATATTTGCGGTTGGGTACATACCCCCTTTGGATTGCCTTAATTGAACTTCACTGTCACTTAATGAAAATTCGCTTTGTTTAACACTAAGGTTATTATCAAGGGCGTACTCAATACATTGCTCCAGACTCCATTTTTCTACCTGGGTATCCTGACCAAAAACAACTGAAACCGGAATCATCAATAAAACCAGCACTGTTTTTATTATTTTTGAAATGCCTGATAAAATCATAACTATTAATTTTGTTTCTAACCCATTATAGGTTACACAAGGTTAATTATTATTTCAGTGCTTTGATATTAAAAATTTATAAATGGTAAAATGCTTACATGAAAGCAATATATAACAATGAAATAATCAATGATGAGGAACTGCTAATAGAGACGGATGACCGTGCTTTACAGTATGGAGATGGCATATTTGAAACTATTATAATTAGAAAGAATCCTAATAAGTTGATCAAATATCATTATGAACGACTTATGAATGGAGTCGCTGCATTAAATTTTCAACTCCCTACTTATTTCAACATTCAATATCTGGAATCAAGTATTTTTAAGCTAATTCATGAAAATGAAATTAAATATGCCGCCAGGATTAAGGTACAGGTATGGCGGAAGAAAGGTGGATTTTACAGACCTGAATCCAAAACATCGAACCTTCTTATAACTGCTAAGGCCCATATTGAAGAACCTGAGACATTAAAAAATGTAGGAATCTCTAAATTGGTTACTAACAATTATTCTGCATATTCCCAATTCAAAACCCTGAATGCTATAAAGTATATTATTGCTTCAATGGAAAAAGAAGAATCCAGTGTCAATGACCTGCTTATCCTGGACCAGAATGGAAATATTTCAGAATTGCTTTATTCTAATATCTTCTGGGTTAAAGATAGCATCTTTTATACCCCTTCCCTTGAAACGGGTTGTATTCGTGGTGTTATGCGGACCTATCTGATCGAAAGATTGAAAGAAACAAACATTGCATTTGTGGAGGTCAATGCTACTCCTGAACAACTCTACAGGGCCGAATATGCATTTACAACAAATGCATCAGGAATTAGACCGATAATTGAAATCAATAATATCCCATACAATGTATACCCTGATTTTGATAAAATTATCGATCTATAATATGATTGATAACAAAACCAATGTAAACTCGCTAAACCTCATTCATATTTTGAAAGAACTTTTGATATTCGATAAAAAAAAAGGTTAAACTGCTACCTGGGCTTTAATGTGTGGATAGGGGTCGTAATCTTCAAGTTTAAAATCTTCGTATTGAAAATCAAAAATGCTTTTAACCTCTGGATTTATAATCATTTCTGGCAGTTTTCTCGGTGTTCTGGATAATTGTAACCTCGCCTGTTCAAGATGATTAGAATATAAATGTGCATCACCAAAGGTATGAATAAAGTCACCAGGTTCGAGATTGCAAACCTGAGCCATCATCATAGTTAACAGACTGTATGAAGCAATGTTAAAAGGTACTCCAAGAAAAACATCTGCACTTCTTTGATACAATTGGCATGATAGACGTCCTGCTGATACATAGAACTGGAAAAAGGTATGACATGGCGGTAAAGCCATTTTATCAATATCCGATACATTCCATGCACTAACAATGATCCTACGACTATCAGGATTATTATTAATTAGTTCCACGGCCCTGGAGATCTGATCTATAGTCCGGCCATCAGGGGTTGGCCAGCTTCGCCACTGGTGTCCATAAACTGGCCCCAGGTTTCCATCTTCATCCGCCCATTCATCCCAGATAGTCACCTTATTATCATGAAGATATTTTATATTGGTATCCCCTTTTAGAAACCACAGCAATTCATGAATTATAGATCTTAAATGCAACTTTTTAGTAGTAATAACAGGAAATCCTTCCGACAGATCAAATCGCATCTGATACCCAAACACAGAAATAGTGCCTGTTCCTGTACGATCACTTTTGGTTACTCCTTTATCAAGGATGTGATTTAATAAATCATGATATTGCTGCATTCTTACTACATTTTCTGATAATTAATCAACAAAAATAAATTGAAAATTCTAAAATGTTACTGCAAGATGTAAATAGTTTTCCAGGGTTTAGGTATAACTTTCAAATATTCATTTCTTACCTAATTGTTGGAAGTAATTGATATATTTAGATGCCTAGATATAAAATATATTCAGGTATTGATCAGAGCAATACTTGCAAAAACGGGGTGTACTATTTTGATGAATAAAGAAGAAAAATAAACAGGATTATTCGATTCTTGTCCAGTAATTCGTTTTTCCAATAATTGAAATTCCGACAAAGCCTCGAACTTTTAATCGGCCATCCTCAAGGATTTTAAGATAACATGAATAGGTTTTGCCATCCCGTGGATTGTATATGGTACCATCCTCCCATTTCTTATCACTATCAAAGTGAAAACCAGAAAGGATATCCAATCCCTTTACTAGGCCGGCTTTGCAAAGATTCATCTGGATTATTCTTATCTAATTTCGGTGCGCCATCCTCTTCAGGTTCCTTCAGCCATACGATCTTACCACAATATTTTTCTCCGCATTTGTATACCTTGACATGTGCATCTTTCTCATGATTTAACCATATACCCATCAATTCATCTGCTTCATTATCAGCTGCAAAAGAAGCCATGCTGATAGCCATTAAACCCATAAAAGAAAATAAAGCTTTGTAAATCATTCCTCTTAATATTAGTATAAAAATCTAATTCAGTCCGTAAAAGTAATTCAAATGTAAGCAAAGAAATGAGAAGTAATCAAATAAAATCTCAAATATTATTTGATGTAAAACTTATTTGTTCATCAGTGTTTTATTTTCATATATAATTAATAATCTGAATCTTACATCTGCAATTATAAATTTATAGTTGAATTTGCTAATGCCTTGTATCGTTTCAGTATAGAAGAATCTTCCGGAAAATTCATTGAAAAGATCAGAGATGTTTGAAAACCAAAAATTCATATTAGGATTATCCGTAATTATCTATCGGTTGATTATCTTTAATAAATCCATTTAAAGATATTTTTGTAATTTTGAAAAATTCATGGATAACAATATGTATCTTATATGAACAGTATGTAAGGTTTTATAAAATATTTTATTTATTTATAGAAATTTGGGGTTACATAGTAAACCGTAATAGTATATAAAAACGAAAGGAAGAATGAAGGACAGTGAGGTACTCGCTAGAATAACAAAGGGTGATGAATCCGCTTTAGACTTTCTGTATAAGAAATACTACAGAATGATGACAAAGCTGGTTATCACAAATAGTGGTACCGAAGATGAAGCAAGAGATATATACCAGGATGCCCTTATTGTATTTTGGGAAAAAGCACGAAAAGGGAATCTGGTTCTTACTTCAAAAATTAGTACGTTCATTTATAGTATTTGTTTGAACCTATGGAGAAAGGAGTTAGAAAGAAAAAGCAGACTATCCTCCGAAGAGAAAGACGATGTTGAGTTCATTGATATTGAAAAGAAAGAAAGGATCCAGATCATCCGGGCCTGCATCAATGAACTAGGAGAAACCTGCAAGCGAATTCTAATGTACTATTACTTCGATGGATTATCCATGAGTGATATAGCAGAAAAATTGGGTTATGCTAACACTGACACGGCGAAAACAAAGAAATATAAATGTAAAAAAAGACTTGATGAGCTTGTAAAAGCTAAATATACTGAAAGTGACTTTATGGATTAACCTATGACAGATAAGCAAAAATATCAGAATTTACTAGATGGCTTCTTCGAAGGCACTTTATCTTCATCGGAAGAATCAACTTTAATGAAAAGATTAGATACCGATACAGATTTAAAAAGTGAATTTGAATTTCAAAAAGACATCATCAGCACAATCAAAGAAACCAGAAAATTGGAATTGAAGAGTCGCCTGGATAATATTAATATCAAATGGTACCACAACATTTCCGATGGATGGAAAGTTGCCGCTACAGCTACAATCGTAACTGTATCTACCCTCACCGCATATTATTTCATAGATATGCAAAAAGAGTTAGGAAACAGAATTGATCTGACTCAGAATGAAATTCTTATTGAAGCATTCGAGAATGAAGTGGCAGATATACCGCAAAAACCAAACGCGGTTACAAATGAAAGTATTGAAAAAGCGAAAATAACAGAAGATATAGATCCTTTAAAAGAAACAGTTGTTCAAGAACCTGTTAATCAAGAAATAGCAGAGCAGGTTGTTTCAAATTCAGATCGTACTGTGGAAGTGATTGTACCAGACGTAATAGAAGATTTTGAAGAGGTGGATAATATGGCTTTGGAAAATGACATTTCGTCTGGCGATATTAACACAATGACACCATCAAGAGAAGATCTTCATAGTAGTGTTGAAATAAATACTGTGCTCCATAAAAAGTATAATTTCCATTATAACTTTAGTCATGGCACACTGACCTTATACGGGAATTTTGAAGACGTCCCTTATGAGATCCTTGAAATTAACTCTACAAGTGGCAAGAGTTTCTATCTGAATTACAAAGACAATTACTATAATATCATTAGTACGAATATTATTATACCACTGCAACCAGTTACAAATGAGTCTTTGATAAACGAATTGAAAATAGTTAAGGAAAATAAATAACCTCTATAATGCAACCGAAAAGGGCCCGTAGTTCATTTAATGGACTACGGGCTTCTTAATTTATGTTAAATCCAATAACAGGTAATAAAAATTCGCTATTTTTGAACGGTTATCGCATCCATGGAACAGGTAAAATTTAAAAAGAAGAAAAAACTCGGAAGTTATCCGTATTTCAGCGTTGTTTTCAGTAATACCGTTGCCCTTTTTGTAATTGGACTTTTTGGATTGTTGCTCCTTCAATCCAGGCGATTAACACAAATAATCCGAAACAATATTGAAATACAGATCTATCTTGACAAAGATATCTCAGACAGCAACATTTCTCGGCTCCGAAATATACTATCTAACAGCGAGTATATACTTAAAGATAATGACAATCCCCAAATCCGTTTTATTTCAGATGAAGAAGCAGCCCAGAAATTTATGGTAGATACTGGAGAAGATTTTACAGAATTTCTTGGAGACAATCCTCTCCATGACGCTTTGATAATCAGTATTAAACCGGAATTTCAGGAAATTGAGAAACTAAATGAGATCAAAAAGAATATCGAAAGACTTCAAGGGGTTTATGAAGTAGTTTACTTGGAATCCTTGATTACCTCAATTAATAAAAATACTGCCAAGATCAGCATAATCTTAATCGGCATTATGTCCGTCATGTTGATCATAGTTTTGGTTTTGATCAACAACACCATCAAATTAGCGCTTTTTTCTCAGCGATTTCTCATTCGAAGCATGCAATTGGTAGGTGCCAAATCTTCTTTTATTCAGTGGCCATTTCTGAGGCGAGCAATTATTCACGGTTTGATCAGCGGGATGATCGCTTCTTTAGTTTTATACAATATCCTAATTTATGCCAACCAGAAAATAGATGGTTTGGATGAATTGCAAAATGATTATGAATTAATAATTGTATTTATTTCTATATCTGTTTTAGGAGGTGTTATAGGTTTTTTCAGCACCTACCGTTCTGTTAAAAAATATTTAAAAATGTCATTAGACGAATTATATTAGATCTATGAGCAATAAATCAAAAATGGCTTTCGGTAAAAAAAATTACATATTGATGATTATAGGCCTGGTGGTTATTTTACTTGGTTTCTTTATCATGACCCTCGATAATGAGGAATATGGATTTGGATTTCTTGGCATAACCCTGGGCCCAATTGTGTTAATCGCGGGTTTTATTATAGAGTTTTTTGCCATACTGACAAAAAATAAGAAAGAGGAGTAGATGAGCTATTTTCAGGCGATAATTCTTGGCATAATCCAGGGATTAACCGAGTTTCTTCCAGTTAGCAGTAGCGGACATGTAGAATTAGGATCTGTATTGTTTCAAGCAGTTTCTTCTGAAAACTTACTATTTATAACTGTAATACATGGGGCAACATCCTTAAGCACTATTGTGGTTTACAGAAAAGACATTGGAATTATAATTAAAGATCTTTTTCAATTTAGTTTGAATGATTCAACAATATTTGCACTAAAAATATTGCTTTCAACAATCCCGGTATTAATCCTGGGAGTTTTCTTCAAAGATGAAGTTGAAGATCTTTTTGGCGGAAGAATTGGTATGGTAGGATCTATGTTAATAATTACCAGTTTGCTTCTACTTTTTGCTAATTATGCCAAAAACATGAAGAAAGACATTTCATTCAAATATGCTTTTATAATAGGAATAGCTCAGGCGCTGGCCGTTGTTCCAGGTATATCAAGATCCGGGGCAACAATTTCGACTTCTCTTTTACTGGGTGTAGATAAGGAAAAAGCCACACGTTTTTCATTCCTAATGGTCTTAATCCCTATTATTGGAGCGATGCTTCTGGATGTCATTAACATGTTGCAGGAGCCGGAACTCTCCCACGGAATATCATTCCCTGTATCTATTTATTGGTTTCTTTGCTGCCTTTATAACAGGAATTGCAGCATGTAAATGGATGATCGCTATAGTTAAAAAAGGGAAATTATTGTATTTCGCAATTTATTGTTTTATAGTCGGTCTAACCGCAATTGGATTTTCGATCTTTTATGTCAATTGATAAGGAAAAATTCTTAAATGGAGAGGTGATCCTGATAAACAAGGATTACAAATGGACTTCCTTCGATGTTATAAAAAAGATCAGGAATACAATCGGTATAAAAAAAGTGGGACATGCGGGAACCCTTGATCCTCTTGCCACTGGTCTATTGATTGTATGTACCGGAAAGAAAACAAAAGAAATTCAGGGATTTCAAAACCTCCCAAAAGAATATACCGGTCAGTTTTGTCTTGGAGCAACCCGCCCCTCACATGATAAAGAAACTGAAATCAATGAAAGATTTTCAATAGAAGATATAACTTCTGAAAAAATATTTAATATTGCCAATACATTTAAAGGTAAAATCAAACAAAAGCCCCCTTCCTTTTCAGCGATACGAAAAGGAGGCAAACGTCTTTACGAATTTGCGAGGCAAGGCGAAAAAGTAAAAACAGAACCTCGGGAAGTCGAAATTATTGATTTTGAAATAACTGAATTATTACTTCCCATGATATCCTTTAAACTTAAATGCTCAAAAGGTTTTTATGTAAGAAGCCTGGCTAGAGATTTAGGCAAGGCTCTTGGATGCGGTGCTTATCTTGACAGCCTTGAAAGAACTGCAATAGGGAGTTACCGTGTTGAAGATGCCTTAACTGTACAGGATTATATTAAAACAATAGTGAATGAGGATATATGAGGGCATAAGTAATTTCAGACGACTTGATTACGCTGTAGTTACCAGTGGAACATATGATGGTGTGCATAAGGGGCATCAGAAAATTCTGCAAAGGATGATTGAAGTTGCTGAAAGTGAAGGTGGGGAAACTGTATTGATATCTTTCTGGCCACATCCCAGAATGGTCCTTAACAATGATCCGGGCTTTCTTAAGTTGATAAACACAATGGACGAAAAGCAGGAGTTGCTCAGAAACATTGGCATCAATCATCTTATTTTAATACCATTCACCTTTGAATTTGCTCAGACTTCATCCACTGACTTTATAAAAAACATCCTTGTTGATGTTATAGGAACTAAAAAATTGATTATAGGATACAACCATCGATTTGGTAAAAACAGAGAAGGAAGTTTTGATAACCTTGTTAAGGATTCCTCCAAATATGGATTTGAAGTAGAAGAAATTCCGAAACATGAAATTGACGATTTGGGCATTAGTTCAACAATGATAAGAAAATCATTAATAAACGGTGATATTCCTACCGCTAATAGATATCTTGGACATCCATTCTTAATTAATGGGCTAGTAATTCATGGTGATAAATTAGGCAAAACCATAGGCTTCCCAACGGCTAATTTACAAATTGAAGAAGCCTATAAACTAATTCCCGGTGATGGTGTATATGCTGTTAAAGTAACTGTCAAGGGAAAAGAATTTAATGGAATGCTAAATATCGGGAAACGGCCAACCGTTGATGGATTAAACCGCAAAATTGAAGTACATATTCTTGATTTTAAAAAGGATATATATCAAGAAAAAATATCAATTAAATTTGTTAAAAAAGTACGCGATGAGAAGAAATTTGAATCGCTTGATCATCTAAAAACCCAATTGGAAATAGATAAGGGAACTATAACTGAAATTCTTAAATAACTCCGATTTGATGTTGAGACAAGCACATGTTTCAATTGTCAAAGGATTGGTATGCATTGAAATTAATTCCTTTAGCTAAACTGCATAGAGGTAGAGTTGGCATCGGATCCTCAATCATCTGAATAGGAATAAGAAGATCCATACAATTAAAGACAATTAATTAAAACGAGTTTCCGGATTCGCATCAACAATTCCTGAACTATAATCCTTAAAAGGGATTTTATAACATTTATTCATATTAGTTTAGTAAAATTCCTATATTAGGTTTTTAAGCCATTGTCTTCCTGTAGTTGATATTTTTAATAAACTGTATATAATTCAATCGTTATGAAAAAGTCAATGATCGCATTTGAAATTGATTTGGATAAAAATAATTTGCCTGAAAAGATTATCTGGAAAGCCTCAGATAGTGATAATAAAGAGAACATCACAAAGGCAATTGCTATAAGTCTATGGGATCCCAACCAAAATAATACTTTGAAAATTGATTTATGGACAAAAGATATGCGCATTGATGAAATGGATAAATTCCTGGTTGACACACTTGGAGGATTAGCGCAATCCATGCTAACAGCTACAGGTGATTCCTATATTTCCAAATCAATAAATGACTTATGTGAAAATCTTGTAAATCACATGAAGACCAAAAAATACTAAATCATGGACGACACAAGGTTATTGCATTTAAAGAATCTGATGATAATCGCCCTTGCCGATGGGGTGTTGGATCCAATGGAAAAGGAATTTATAATTGAAAAGGCTTCTTTACTGGGGATAGAAGAAAAGGAATTGAAAGGAATGTTTAAAGAAGCTTTAAATTTCAATCAAAAAATTATTCAAACCTCTGTCAAAAAAGAGGAGCAGATGGCAGATGCAGTACTCATGGCTGTTCTCGATGGATACCTACATGAAAATGAACAAAAGATATTGCATGAAATGGGAATTGCACTAGGATTTTCGAAGGATTATGTGGACGAGATAATTCAAAAAAGCTTCAAGTATTGGAAGAATTCTCCAGAAAAAAAGTAGCCTAGAATAGGTTGTGTAAACCCTATCTGGATAATTTAGAATAGATTGTGTAAAACTTAACTGAGGGTAATCTTCCAAACCTATTCCGATAATATTTCAACGGCTTGCAGATAATCATTGTTTTTTGAAGCCAGGATCACTCTCCTATCCCGCATAATAATAAGTTCCATATCTTTTACATCCCCGTCGATATATAAGCCGCTTTTAGCAAATGGGACACTTTCAAAATCACCCCTCCCATCTCCCTTCATCAATAATCCGATACCTGCATCATTTCGAATAGCTTCCACTTCTACCTGATAAAAATTTCCTGCCATTATCAGATCTTCAGCTCCATCCTTGTCTATATCTCTAATTAATACAGAGTTTTGATTTGTGAATTGAGCATAGTTATCCAGAGGTATCATTTTGAATTGCCCATTTCCCAGGTTTTCAATAAAACAAGATTCAAAAGTCTCCACCTTATAATGGAGAGAATTATTTAGTTTTTCCCTTCCATATATTTCTTCCAGTGACGAAACCGCATATTGATGATAGGTTGGAATCTGTTTAAATAATTCAGGGATTTGTCTCGATGCAGATTTTCTGCCTTTTACCGGATATAGTACCCCTTCGTTATAATAAGCCAGAATAATGTCATTAACGCCATTACCATCGAAATCATCGCAATATATTTCAAAGGGTTCGTTAGCCGAGGCCTGATATTTAAAATTCTTTCCCATATTACCAGCAATCAGGTCTTCATCTCCATCGCCATCAAAATCAAATGCCTCCAAACTCCACCACCACCCTGAGGAATGATCAAGGCCGTTTTCCAAATTTTCAATCTTTTCGAAAATCCCGCTTGAATTTCGAAACAGGGTAATGGACATCCATTCTCCAACTATTATTAGATCATCATCACCATCTATATCATAATCAGTCCATACTGCTGAAGTTACCATTCCCAAAGTCTTCAATTGAGGTGCAATAGCGTCTGTAACATCCACATATGTTCCCTCATCATTTTTCAATATATAACTGCTAACTGGATATGGATACATTCCAGGATTTGTCCGACCTCCAATAAATAAATCAATATCCCCATCCGAATCTACATCATTAGGAACAACAACAGATCCACTGGTCAATAATTCTGGTGTCGCCTCCACCCTTTTCTCAAAATTCCCATATCCATCATTGACATAGATTCTATCCTGCAACAACCCTAAGCCTGTTTTAAACTCATTGCCCCCACTTACTATGTACAAGTCTAGATCCCCGTCAGAATCAACATCTAAAAATTCCACACCCATATCTTCATAATTCCGGTCATCAAACCAACAATCGTTATCTGAGTCAATAAAAGATCCTTCCTTGGTTTGTAGGAAGAGATGGCCCCATTGACGAAAAGCTCCACCTATAAAAAAATCTTCCAGACCATCTCCATTAACATCCCCCACGGTAATATCAGGGCCAAGCATTGACAATTTATGAGGTAGTGAGATCTCCCTCTGAAAATCATCAAATTCATTTTCCACATGTTTGTGCTTTAATCCAATTTCCTGTGTGATGTCTTTAAAATACTTATTAGCACTTATAGGATTTTTTATTCCGGAAGGTTCCGAATCTAAATAATCCAGTTCGATCAGCTGATCCGATGCTATATTTTTCACACTGCTTGTTCTTCCGTCAGGCCAAATTGCCAATAGTGAGTCAACAACTTGAAAGTTACCTAATCCAAAATTTAGTAGTGGCTCAACACTTGACCTATACCCTCTGGTTAAATACAACTGCTGATATTGTAAGCTATCACCATGATAAAGGTATACCTGAGTCCCCAGAGCCAAATGGATTTTTATCTGGTCCGATGAACTTGAGTTTTAGAAAATGGGAATTTCCCCTAAGATTACTCCTGTTTTCATATAAGAATATGTTTTCGTCAATATTATTTATTATTAGATCCAAATCGCCATCATTGTCGAGATCACCATATGCTGCACCATTTGAAAACGATTTATGATCAATGCCCCAATCTTTCATCACTTTTGTAAAAGTCAGATCCCCATTGTTTTTATACATATAGTTCATCACCTTTTCAGAAGGCATATTTGAGAGCAAATACTCCCATTCACTGTCTTTAAAGATGAGTTCTCCTCCTGATATCTTAGTAAATTGACGATATATATCTCCCCAGTCCATGTTCCTGATATCTTTTCTCATTCCATTTGCAACGAAGAGGTCCTTAAAACCATCATTATCGAAATCGGCGAATAATGGTCCCCAACTCCAATCCGTGCTTGAAACACCGGCAAGCATACCAATTTCGCTAAATGTTTCATTCCCATTATTTAGATGCAATACATTGAACATATACTGTTGGTGAAAACCCATTTCGACCCGTTGTTTAAATGTGCCCTCATTCATTCCACCCAGATTTTCCTTCAGTCTTCTATTATCTTCCGCAACCATATCCAGGACCATTATATCGAGCCAGCCATCATTATTGAAATCCGCCATATCATTTCCCATCGAATAATAAGAAATATGTTTTGTGGATTTCTTTATTGTCTCTCTAAAGGTTTTGTCTCCATTATTAAAGTATATATAATCGTGTTCAAAAAAATCGTTGCTTACATATATATCTTCATTTCCGTCTTTGTTAATATCTCCAATAGCAACCCCATGCCCAAATCCAATTATTGAACTTATTATTCCAGATTTCTCAGTAACATCAATGAACTTATTACCGATATTCTCAAATAGTTTATCGCCGCAGAATTCATGTGGTTCAACACGTAACCGTTCAAGGTCTTCGGTGGCAAACTTCTCAGGTCCTTGGTTTACGAGGAAAACATCAAGGTCAGAGTCATTATCAAAATCAAAAAAAGTAGCATTAACTGCGTAACCAGGATGGTTTAATCCATATTCTTCACCCAATTCAGTAAAGGTATTATCCTGGTTATTTATAAATAAGAGATTTTCTCTATCATCAGGAGCAAACATTCCTGACCTGCATATATAAATATCAAGAAACTTGTCATTATTGATATCAACCATAGCGGTTCCTGTAAACCAGCCCTTACCCATATTTGACAAACCTGAACTTTTGGTAATGTCAACAAATTTTAAATTCCCGATATTTAAAAAAAGTTTTGCCGGAACCATATTCCCTGTTAGGCATACGTCAGGAAGGCCATCGTTATTTATATCACCAATAGACACACCTCCCCCACTATAAAAATCCTGATAGGTCAATATATTGTTATCATTCGTTTCCTCTAAAGCATTATTGAAATATATTCCTGTATGTGAAGGACTCAGAAGCTTAAACATTTTATCACTTCTAAGATCAATAGAATCACATGAAAGTAATAAAACAGCTATTAGCCCTACAATTATTCCTTTAAAGTTTCTAACAAAAGTTTGATTTTGGCACATGGTTTAAAATTGATCTATTGATCTACTTCATATGTATAGTGGTTACAAAGTGATGCGTATTTGACATATCTGGTTATCCGGCAAATTTAGCTGTTTGCTCAGCATATTTTATCTATCAGATCCTTATATTTCCATAAGAAACCTAATCCCAGAGCTCATTATTCATTTATTACGGAAGAATCTAAACTTTTAGGGTTTGAAGATTATAGGCAAACCATATACAGAAGCTACAGGCTTACCATCGATCAGACCCGGATCCCAGTTGGGCATATTGTTAATAATCCTGAGCGCTTCCTTATCCATGCTTTCTTTTACTCCTTTAAATACCCTGGCATCACGGATTCCCCCATCAGAGCCAATTATAAATGCAACATAAATATTACCTGCCTCAACATCTTCAGGGTATGAAATGGTACCCTTTATGTAATTGAATAAAGCTTCTTTTCCTCCAATGAATTCTGGTGGAATTTCAGCTTTTGCATGCACCGTTTCCCCAGATTCATCTACCCAGGAATTGGCAAGACCCGAAGTGGTGCTTAGTTCTTCTGCATATGCATCCTCTGTCCATGTACTGCTGAGCTCTCCCTTGTCATCTTCAGCAACCCAGGTATTAGACAAAACATCCATTTCTGAATCATCGATCCAGGATTGATCACCGGTCTGAGATGAAGTAGTTTCATCAGTTGTAACCGAACTAGCCTCTGATTCTCCCTGTTTGTCCTTTTTGACTCCGCAAGAACTTATATAAAAGAAGACAATAAAGACAAAAAAATACGTTATTCTCATAGTATTAAATATTTAAGATTCAATGGATTAGTAATTGTTTTTAAAATTAAGCAAAAAAAATAGTCCAATCCAATAATCTTGTAATTAGTATAATCGTTTATTAATCGTCATACTTTTAACTGAGTCATGAAATTTGGCACAATATTGGCGAAAGATATATAAGATTTTTGTCCTATTAAGGATGCTTAACCATTATGTGAATAATTTATTATGATTTAATAATATAAATTGTTGATTAAATATTAACCAGTATGTAATCCCCATTTTAAATATTAAATATTTGAAATGAAAACCTTAAAAACTATGAAACATCTACATTACCTTTTTTTCATTGGGATAATTGTATATTTCAGCAATTGTTCATCTGGCAAAAAGACACTTGAACAAGGCAATTATTATCAATCTTCAATACAAGCTGTTGAGAGGCTAAGGAAAAATCCAAATCATAAAAAATCTCAGGAAGTTTTGGCAAATTCCTACCCACTTGCGATAAAGTATTACACTGACAGGATCTATAATTTCAAGCATTCGAATGATCCATTTAAAAGTGGTAATATGATAGCTCAATATGAGATGTTGAATGCATTATATGAACAAATCATGCGGAGTCCTGGTGCTTTATCTGTAATACCTGACCCATACAAATATTATGATGAGATCAGGCAGCTCACTGAAATGGCAGCTGAAGAACGTTATCAATCAGCCACACAGGCATTGGCATTGAATACACGTGAAAGCGCTAAAGAAGCTTACTACAATTTTATCAAGGCTGATCAATATGTTCCAAATTATAAAGATACAGGTGAAAAAATTGAGGAAGCGCTTAACATTGCTACCTTGAAAGTGGTTGTTGATCAAATACCTGTACCGACAGTTAATTTTAAATTGAGTGTTGATTTTTTCCAGGACCAGGTTGATGAATTCCTCTTTCATTACAATAACAATCCTTTCGTAAAATTTTATTCTACAAAGGATACATGGTTAGAGAATCCTGATCAGATCATGGTTATAATGTTTGACCAGTTTAGCGTTGGAAATACTAATAATCTACAAAAAACGCATATAGCTGAAAACGATAGTGTTGAAGTTGGTAAAGTAACCATGGAAGATGGCACAGAAAAACCGGTAATTGGTGAGGTTAAAGCTGAGTATACTGAATATACCCGTGAAATAATTTCGAATGGATTGATAAGCATGAAAATACTTGAAGCTCAAACCGAGAGGATTATCATGCATGAAAAGTTTCCTGGTGAATTTGTATGGGTCTCAAAATGGGCCAGTTTTAACGGGGATGAACGTGCATTAAGTGAAAATGAAGTTAAACTGACAAAACGTAAACCTATAAACCCTCCTCCTCCACAGGATATGTTCATTGAGTTTACTAAACCAATATATAGTCAGATTACTTCGACCGTAGCGAATTACTATAATAATTATTAGCCTTATAGTATAAAGCTCTGATTTATTATATATTTACCTAAGGGAAGGGTTATTCAAGTTGGGTTCATGATTTTTTAATATAATGTATGATCACCCTTAAGACTGATAAGGTAAAATTAAACGGCATTTCATTTGTTTGGTTTTACCTTATCATTTTACTTTTAAATAGTGCCTGTTCTACCGGGAATGATGTCTATATAATTAAATTACCTGAAGAAGCTACATTTCAGGAAAAACTTGCTGCAAAGGAGATCCGCCGTTATTTATATGCAAGAACTGGTAAATTATTACGTATTGAGCCTATAAGTTCAAATTCAATATCTTCAGAAAACGCAATAATAATAACTGAATTAGATCATTATTCAACAAATGAAGAATTAAAAGGATCCACCTACATAAAAAATAAAAACATATCTTCCCAGGGATTTATCATTCGGAAAAACACTGCATCTGATTCAGAACAACTATGGATAATTGGCGGAGCTGATTTCGGGGTATTATACGGGGCATATCATTTTCTGGAAAACATGGGGATTGGCTTTTATCTTCACGATGATGTTATTCCGGATGAAAAGATTGATTTGAAGATCCCGGATTTAAATATCACCAGGGATCCATTATTCAATCTAAGGGGAATTCTTCCTTTTCATGATTTTCCGGAAGGTCCTGATTGGTGGAATCTCGATGACTATAAAGCCATAATCGGACAACTTCCAAAAATGGGGATGAACTTCATAGGCTTACATACTTACCCTGAATCTAACAACCAGTCTCCGTATAAAGCAGAACCTTTGGTTTGGATTGGGCTTGAAGATGATATTAATGATGATGGAACTGTAAAATACGGCTATCCTGTTTTACATTTCAACACTCAGGATACAACATGGGGTTATCTTCCCAGAAAAACATCATCATACTATTATGGAGCTCACAAAATATTTGAGAAAGACAACTTCGGAGTTGAATACCTGGATGGTATTTCACCATGGCCACATACTGATCCTGAAAA
This sequence comes from uncultured Cytophagales bacterium, assembly GCA_963820995.1. Classification (GTDB taxonomy): domain Bacteria; phylum Bacteroidota; class Bacteroidia; order Cytophagales; family Cyclobacteriaceae; genus JAGTVG01. The sequence goes on from CAWGCL010000006.1 coordinate 877,881, forward strand.
TATCAATATATTTAATGAAAGTGGTCAATTCTTTAACTCTGCATTTAGTTTCTCCAAAATGTTGGGCGTGAAAACTTGTATAGGTACCGAATCAGCACTTACTGTACCTGAAAATTTACAATTAAAACTGAAAAATGAGGGATTTGATTCAAAGGATCCACAAATCATTAAAAACCTATATAAAGGGATCTTTAAAAGAATCATGAAATCTTATCCAATCGATTATTACTGGTTATGGACCCCTGAGTACTGGACATGGAGTGAGGTTTCTATCGATGAAGTCAATAAGGTAAAGCAGGATATCCAATTAGCTAACGAAGCGATCTTGGATATTGGTTCCCCTTTTCAATTGGCAACCTGCGGATGGGTTCTTGGCCCGCCAACAGACCGAGCAGAATTTGATAATGTTTTATCCAAAAGCATTCCATTCAGTTGTATAAATCGCGAAGTGGGTTTTTCTCCGGTTGAACCTGCATTTAATAATATATCAGAAAGGGCATTGTGGGCTATTCCCTGGTTGGAGGACGATCCTGCCATGATATCTCCGCAATTGTGGGTAGGCAGAATGCGTAAGGATGCCTATGATGCATTCAGATATGGGTGTGATGGATTAATGGGAATCCATTGGCGAACCATCAATGTTGCTCCAATGGCGTCGGCTTTGGCCAAGGCTGCATGGGAGATAGGCGAATGGAGTAATAAGGAACAAGGGAACAGAGACCTGGACTCAAGAGATTATTATCAGGACTGGGCCAGGATACAATTTGGGAATGAATACTCTGTTGAGATCGCGGACATTTTTACATCAATCGATGGAGGACCATTTTACATTAGTGGTGAAAATGAGCGGATTTCTCATCTATATAGAACTTCAGACTGGAACAAGGGGCCTGGTGGAATTCGTATTGCCAAAATGAATGCTGATGAAATCAAAAGTAATTATAAATTTATAGAAGATATTGAATTCTATCTGGATAAGATCAACGGAATAAGCAATAAGGAAAGACTTTTATATTGGATTAACACATTTAAATATTCCAGAAATACAGCAATTTTAGGGAATACACTTTATGAACTGGACTCCTTGATGAAGTTAATTCCAAGAGAGATTTCAGATACAAATAAGGTGAATTTTGTCCTAAATGAGGCTGTCACAAAACGAATCCAAGCAAATAAGGAATGGCAGGACATGGTCCATCAGTTATTAATGGTTGTCCAAACTAAAGGGGAGATGGGCACGGTATCCAATTTACAACAGCATAATATGGATTATCTTAGTTTACTTTCAAAATATGATAAGCAAATAACTTCTTTGACTGGTGAGCCTCTTCCGGCAAGCGCAATTCCTGATCAGATATACTCCGGACCAAACCGTATTATTGTCCCAACACGGAGAACAATGATAGACAAAGGTGAAAATTTCAAATTAAAAATCATCGTTTTATCTGAACATGACATTATTGAATCTACTATGCATTGGAGAAAACTGGGTGATCGAAAGTACAATGAAGAATCGTTTGATTTTGTGAGGCAGGGACATGGTTCTTGTACCTTGAAAGCTGCTGGATTGTCCGAGTCCGATTTTGAGTATTATGTAACAGTTGAATTGTCCGATAAAAGCTTAATAAAATTCCCAAGTACAGCCCCCGAAATCACACGGACAGTGGTTATTAGTCCGGAATAAGTATTGGAAAAGAATTTTTATCCTCTCTTTCAACCGGTTCAGGGAAATATTTTTCCCGTTCACTTCAATTTATTTATCTCATTGTTCCTGAAAAACCACCTCAGGCGTTAATAACACTATAACCTATTAACATGAAAAATATATATGACATATTCTCAAAAGAAATTGATTCCATAATAAGTAAAAAAGAACAATTTCTAATAAAATGTGACCTTGAGGAAAAAGAGTTCTCGATATTTGATAGGCTTGAATTAAAAAGGGCTGGGAAAGGATTGAGATTTCTGATATTGAAGATTGCCAATTTAAGGTTATTACCGGTGAAACATATAAGCAGAGTAGTTAATACACTGTACCTTTTATACGGAGAGGATGATTACGGGAAAGGGAAATTCTCTGAGGCGGACATTGATGAATTAAACAACAATGAGGCTATTTGGAAAGGGAGAAGTTGGTTGCAGACTGAAAGAAATTTACAGCCTGCCATGATAAGGTGTGATGACTGTGAGGGGTTGAAGTTGTTTATCATGAATGTGTAGGTTGTGGCGTATGGATGAGAGAGATAATCCCGCTCAATTTTGGGCGGGATTTTTTATTTTTTTTTGATGCTAGGAAGATAATATGAGTGTGATATAAAAAGAATCATCCCGGAGAGGAATTTCCGGGATGATTAGCCAAACCGTTAGTGCAATAGATAGGTTTAAAAATGAGAGTTTTGAAATTTATGCATTATATTTTTTATATCCAAATTTTTTAAAACTATTTGTTTTTTATATTCTTCCCATTTTTTAGAAAAAAGAATAAAACAAATGCTTGTTTTTAACAAACACTATTTTCCTAAATTGCATGAAATCCTCTTCTAGGTGAATTGAATAAGCATTTTCCAAATAATTCTCAGAATTAAAGGCTTGGTTAAAATGAATTACATATTTTGTGATTATTTTTAATAGAATATTTTAAGGCCGACTTTAAATAAAAATTAACATGAAAGCTTGTGTATTAACTGAATACAATCAATTTAAATGGTTGAATGTACCTGATCCTGAAATCAAATCTGATGAGGTTTTGGTTAAGTCAAAGTATGCGAGTATCTGCGGTAGTGATCAGCATATTTTTAGTGGTGATTTTCACCCACGCACAAAATTACCCCTTATACCAGGCCATGAATTTATGGGAATTGTAGAACAGGTTGGCCATGATGTCATTGGAGTAGAAATAGGAGACAGAGTCGCAGTTGATCCAATTATATGGTGCGGAAACTGTTCCGCATGCGAACGGCAACATTACCCGGCATGCACATCACTAAAATTGCTGGGAGTAGATTTAGATGGTGGGTTTGGACAATATGTAACTACAAAACCACATATGCTATACAAATTGGGATCGAATGTATCGGATATGCATGGATCATTGGTAGAAGTTCTAGGTATTGGTTTTCATTCTGTTAACAGAGCTGAAGTTAAGCGGGATGATACTATAGCGATATGGGGTACAGGTAAAGTAGGCCATTGTATATTACAAGCTGTTAAAACAAGGACTAACGGGCAGGTCTTTTTGATTGACTTAATTGAGGATAGATTAAAACTTGCGAAAGATGCTTACCCGGATGTGATTACAGTAAATGCCATAAAAGAGGATCCACTTTCAGTAATTAAGGAACATACAAATGGGAATGGTGTCGATATTGCTTTTGAAGCAGTGGGTCACGACACATCCAAAGGAACAACCATGAATCCGGTCCGGGGATGTATCAATATAATCCGAGGAGCGGGAAAGGTAGTTGTTTTAGGACTTGGAGATGAACCAGCTCCTGTTATATTTAAAGAACTAATATGGAAGGAGGCTAAGATCATTGCATCACGGGTTTCGCATGGGGAGTTTGCTGAGGTAATTGAAAATATGGACAAAGGAAATTTAAAACCTGAAGTCCTGATAAGCGATATCTTTAAGGCCAGTGATATCCAAAATGCATTTGAAATTCTGGACAAAGAACCTGATAAACATTTGAAGATCCTATTGGAAATGTAAGGATCCATATTTATGTTAAAGAAATTATCATATTTTTATAAATTATTGCAGGCTGAATCGGCAGTTTTGCCATTTTACAAGTCTACTTCTAGCTCAGATTAGATTCACATTAGTCAAACTTTTTCCTCCAGATTCGGTACAAATCAGGTTAATCATCTGCTGAAATTTTGGTATGCTTTAGGTTTAGGTACTCATTAGTTTTAGATAAACTTTAGTTTAGGATCATGTTATTTTCAGCTCACTTTTACATAGAAATTAATTAATCTCTATGTAAATAAAATCGTTCACAATTATTCCCAAGGATGGATTTTTGCTCAGAGGTAGAAAGTTTGGAAATGTATTTAAATACAACAGACATAACTTTTGAATAGGATCCAGCAACCAGACAAACCGGCCAATCACTTCCAATCATTACCCGGTCAATGCCAAAAGCACGTACGGCCACATCTATGAATGGGAAAAATTCTTCGGGCTGCCAATTTACCCAATCTGCCTCATTCACCATACCTGACAACTTACAAAAAACATTAGGCAAACCTGCAAGTTCTTTTATATCATCTGCCCAGGGTTCAAATATTTTTTGTTTTATTAAGGGTTTTGATATATGATCTAATGCAAATCTTTGTTCCGGAAACATGGATGCTACCTTAAAAGCAATTGGCAAGTGGTGCGGGAACAATAAAAAATCATACGTAAGATTATAATCCTTTAAATAAGATATACCACGAAGAAAGTCCCTATCTAGCATGAAAGCATCATCTGCTTCGTCATGAACAACGTGGCGTACTCCAACAAACTTTGATTGCTCTGAAAAATGTATTAGATCACTTCGCACATGTCTTGATTTTAAGTCCACCCAGCCCACTACACCTTTAATAAAATCATTGCTATTTGAAAGTTCTAATAACCACCTGGTCTCCTGCAAAGTTTGTCTTGCCTGGACTGAAATACTACCTTCAAATCCCTCTTTGGTAAGTTCGGGAATTAGATGTTGAGGTAAAAAATCTTTTTTGATCATTCGCATTGAATCGTCAATCCACGAATAATCCTTCTGGTTATATTTCCAGAAATGCTGGTGTGCGTCAATTCTCATAATATCTTCTTAGGATGATCAGGAATTATCCCAGGTCATTCTATGAATGGGTTTAAGAATATCCAGAACTTCTTTTAACAGATTCTCGTCCAACGGACTCTCAGCCCATTTTATGTTATTTAGCAAGTTTTCCGGGTTAGCCGTACTTACCAAGGTAGTTGGTATTCTTGTATTATCAACTGAATATTTAACTGCCAGCTGTTCGATTTTCGCATTCTTAGTTTTACAATATTCGGCAGCATTCTTACATGTATTGACAATCTCCTTAGCAGCTGGATGCCATTCCGGGACTCCTCTTTCTGTGAGCAAGCCCATGCTTAATGGAGCGGCATTTATAATACCTACCTGGTGTTCTTCAAAATAATCCAAATAGTCGATTAATGCATCATCATTTAAACTATAGTGACAGAAAGTAAGGATAGTTTCAACAACACCCTTCCCTACCCTGTCAATTACATATTTGAAGTTTTCTAGAGGAAGCCCTGTTATTCCAACATGTTTTACTTTTCCAGTTTCCTTTAATGCATACAGTGCCGGAAGTGTTTCATTAATAATTTGATCTTTGTCACTGAATTCAATATCATGACAGTGAATAAAATCAATATATTCAATATTAAGTCGTTTCAAACTTTCATCCACACTTCTTGTAACCCTATCAGCTGAATAATCCCAGTTTTTTTTGCCATTTGACCAATATCTCCCCACTTTAGTAGACAAAAGGTATCTGTCTCGAGCTATTTCTCTGAGAGCTTTTCCGAGTACGATTTCAGCTTTTAAATCTCCATAATATGGGGAAACATCAATAAGATTGATCCCATTATCAATTGCTGTATGGACTGCTTTAATACCATCCTTTTCTTTGATTGAATGGAAAACACCTCCTAAGGAAGATGCGCCATAACTTAGATTAGAGACTTTCAGGCCTGTTTTTCCTAAAAAACGATATTCCATATAAAAAGTACAGTGGGGAATTCCTCCTTAATCAATTCATAAATATAAGTGAATAGAAGATTCAGAAAACAAAAAGGCTCTTTTATTTAGTTGTCTTAATAATATTTACTTTATAAAAGATCTTAGAAAAGGTAGTCGCCGAGATTTCTTTGTATTGGATAATATTCACCTGATCCTCTGGCAGGAATTCCAATTCAAATTTTGCATCTATATAAGGATAATCAAAGTCCTCAACTCTTTCAATACAATTCAGCTGAATTGAATCATTAATTTTGGAATTCTGATGCCACATATATTTATAAGATTCTTTTCCTATCAACAGAGTAACACCATCGAATGAAATGTTAACTTTTTTATTCTTTTCTTCTTCTTTATCAGGATTATCCATACCTCGTGTAAAATCCTGGTTAATAATTGATGATGTTTTGCCTTTGAATTTGAAATCCTGGGCAAAGGAAAGGCTGCTGAAAGTAATGAGAATAAATAAAATCAGGTGTTTTTTCATAATTTTAATTCTTTATAGCCTCGCAATAAAAATATTTTTATATTAAATAGCAAGCCAACATTTCTTATTAAGTAAAAAAATAAGCATCTTTTCATTCAAGCTTTAATTTGTATAGCATTATTTAAGGTAATTCATTAAGTTGCATATTATTTTATATCATATGTGGAAAGAAAAATTTAAGTACTATTTACTATTGATTTCTATCGGAGGATTATTTTTTCTCCAATCATGTTCTGATGAAGAACCTGCACCACCGCTTGAACCTACTACACTTGTCACTTATGACAAAGTATTCAGTAGAACCAAAGAGGAAATCGAAATTTTAATAGGAGTCGCTGGGGTTGAAGAGCTAAAACAGTATATGGAGTATGATATCACAGTATATACTGTAACTTACAAAACAAAATATCTGGATGAAGAGATCATCGCATCCGGATTAATAGCCATTCCGGACTTTACTGGGGAAATTCCTATGTTAAGTTTTCAGCATGGTACGATTACTAGACATTTGGACGCCCCTACTTCTGATTTGAACTTCTATGGGATTTTAAGCAGTTTTTCTAGTGCCGGATATATTTTATGCATTCCTGATCTATTAGGCTTCGGAAGTTCAACTGATATTCTCCATCCTTATTATCATTATGAATCAACGGCAGATCCAATTGTGGATATACTAATGGCAGCAAAAGAACTTAGCGAGCTTTTAAATTATAGTTTTAATGGCGACGTTTTTTTAGCAGGTTATTCAGAAGGTGGATATGCAACAATGGCAGGTCATAAAATGATGGAGGAAACCTCTCCTAGTGGATTAAATTTAATTGCTTCTGCACCGGCATCGGGAGGATATGATATTAAAGGTATGCAGGAATATTTTTTCAGTCAGGAAAATTACCATCAGCCATATTATCTCGGCTACGTTGCTCTGTCGTACAAACAAGTTTATGAAGTAAGCAGTATATTGACAGACATTTTCAAAGAGCCATATTCAACAGGAATGCCAGATCTGTTCGACGGATCATTAACGGGAGGACAGATCAATGAAAATCTCACCAATGTCATGGCAGATTTGTTACAAGCTGATATACTAGCAAATATTGACACAGATCCGAAATACAAATATCTTAATGATGCTTTTGCGGCAAATAGTCTGCATGAATTTGTGCCAAATAAAAAAATGATAATGTATCATGGTACCGCTGATATAACTGTACCTTATCAGAATTCATTAGATACTTATAATTCAATGATACAAATGGGAGCTTCCACTGACATTCTGAGTTTTATCCCCTTAGAGGACGCCACACATGAATCTGGAGTATTACCCTATGCTGTTCATATGATCGAGGCATTCGATGTCTTAAAATAGGTTTTCTAAAGCTTATTAAAATTCCTCGAAATGTTGGAGACTAATTTGATTTAGCAAGCTAGTTTTTTGATATTTAAGGAAAGCACACCTGGACTTTATCAAAGAGCAAGGTCAATGTTATTTACATTAGCAGCAGGTAAAATGGGACAATAATATCCAGCAAGCATTACGCCGTGGAAAAATAACGAGCTAGGATTATCCAATTACCTTAAATCACAAGGAGATACACAGATAGTTTGTACAGCCAATATCTTTCTGAATTATCATTGAAATCATGAAACCACGAAACCCAATGGCACATTTATGTTGTAAAATATTTTGCTAAAACCGGCATGTATGGTCTCTGTTATAGCAATTATAAAATGGTAAGCGTCACTCTGGATTTGAAATATGGCTTTTGAGAATTGGTGCATTTTTTTGTAATCAAAATTAAATTGATCTTAACTAATTGACACAGTATAATGGGCCTATTCATTTATAGGGAATCCATGAAAATTGATGAATTAGATAAATCAAATATAATGACAGTTCAGTACAGGCACATTTTTTCTGAAATTTGAACGTCGGTCTTGTTATTTTGTAGTCTATCATGGGGGATTTGGATTCAGGATAGCTATCAATCCCTTTCATTACTATTTCCCTATACGATTTCAAACTACGTGTTCATCATATAAATGATTTTGCTGTTTAGTATTTTGAGGGATTCGATTTAATGAAACTTTAAATACAGTAGGTTTACTCATTCTTTTTAAACTTATTGATCCTTGCAATCTCTCAACAGCAAGCATTGCCTGATACAATCCAATGCCAGCACCATGATCCATTTCATTGGCTACAAAAAACAGGTCAAAGATCTTGTTCGCATATTTTTTCTCTATACCAATTCCATTATCTGAGATTATAATATTAAGATTAGGCTCGGTAGTCACTTTAAGTTCGATATACGGATTTGGTTCTTTGTCATTTGAATACTTATAGGAATTATTTAATAAACTCTGGAGGATGTATTCTATTAATACCTTATCACAATAAATAAAATCTGGGGGATTGCCTTTTATCTTAAATTGTATTTTGCGGGGATACTGCGATTCACACTCAATAATAATCTTATGAATCAATTCATACAAGTTGATCTTTTCAATCGTAACCGGTTGTGTGCTTATATGACTGATAATAGTTAAACGGTTAATAATCGCATTCAAATGTTCGGCAGTTGAATCGATTTTTCTTAAAAAGAAATCTATATTTTCATTAGGATACTCAAGTCTGGTCAGATTTGTTAATCCCATTAAGGTAGCAATTGGACCACGAATATCATGTGAAGTTTTATAAAGAAAGTTGTTAAGTTCTTCCCGCGATTTGACAAGCTTTTCATTTGTATTAATTAATTCATTGGTCCTCACCGTAACCAGACTATCAAGTTTTTCATTCATTCTTTTTCTGAATTGATTATTTCTATATAATAGAATGACTACTACTGCAGCAAAAACAAGACTTAATCCAAGCAAATATGCATACTGCCGACTTTTCTTGATCCTTTGTTGCTGTCCGGCTATTATCTCATCAGAAATACTTTCCTGATAACTTACAAAAGCATTCTTGAATTTTTCTGCGAGCTGTTCATTAAAGATGCTGTCCTTATAAGCTACAAACAGCTTTAAATTACTATAAGCATGTAAATAGTCGGAGTTTTTCTCATAAATACTTGAAAACAACTCATAATTATTTTTAAGCCTTTCCCATGAATTTATTTTTTGGGCTTTTTCATGACTACTATTCAGTAAGGATAATGCCTTTGATATATCATTTTTTCTAAAATGAATATAGGCAAGATAGTATTCGATGCTGGAGAGCTTTTTGGTCTCTCCATTTGATTCAGCCAGATCATGTGCTAAATTAAAAAACCTTTCTGCTTCTTGGTTTCTATTCTGATCGAAGTGGGTTTTACCCAAACCAAAATAAGCATCAATAATTATAGTTTCATCTGAATCTGTAGTATTGTTTAAAACAGAATTAAATGCATTGATAGCTTCTTGTCGATTACCGATAGCATTATAACATAAAGCTAGGTTAATATATGTCGTATTTATATCCTCATATAAGTCATTTGATCTTCTTATTTCCAGGGCATCAAGATAATATGTAATAGCCTCCTCAAAATTTCCTAGTTTATAATTTATTAAACCAATGTTATTTAATGCGATAGCCTGTTCACTGAAATTTTCAATTCTTCTGGCATATTGCAAGGACTTAAGATAGTTATCAATGGCCATATCAAATTGGGAGGTTGATGTATAAATATTTCCAAGATTATTATATAGAAATACAAGACGCTCTTCAATATCAAAATTACTCGCAATTTTAATGGCTTCCATGTAATATTCAACTGCTTTTTCAATATTTTGCCCCTGTTTGCTAAGATATCCCAGTGCATTAAGTGATTTGATTAAATAATTATGATCATTTGAAGGTTTGGCGTAATCGTAGGATAATAAGGCATATTTCTCTGCTAATTCAGGATTTTTAACCCGATATTTAATGAAGAAATTATAATAAAGGCTATCCAGGTTCGCCGGACTAGTTGATTCAATAGAATCAATCAACACTTGATCATCCTGTTGACTGAAAGCAACAATAGAAAAAAATAGAAATAACAAACATATGTATGTTTTAATCATAACCTAACTGCCATTTCAGATAAAAAAATGCTTAATTAATATTTAAAATTAAAAATAAAGGCCAAATTTCTCTTATATTCTTGATTTTTAATGAATAAATCAATAAAGTAAGTTAAAAACGGCGGATTTTTAATTATATTTAATAATACCAGTGTTAAATTTAATCTATAAGCTATGAAAAAGTTATTTGTAGTAATTCTGTTATTAGTTTTTGCAGGATTGTTCAATGCATGTTCTGATGAGGAAGTCAACCCTACTGAAGAAGGAGGAAGTACACAGGAAAGCACAGAACAATGGAAAGACAGTTAATTGAAAACTAAAATCATCAACCTAATCACAACCAACCTAATCCTCTTAACCTCTCATACTACCGCAGCCAATACTTTATTTCAGAGAATTATTCGACATTTCAATTGTAATCTGTGGATATATTGAGTATCAATTATTTTCTAGATAATTTTTCTTAATATAGCTTCAAAGGTTATTCTTCGTAAACTGAAATTTCTATAATCGAACCAACATTAGGCTGAATTGCCTAAAGCCATGGAAATCGTATATTTATTTAATTCAGGTAAGCTAAAATTCGAATTAAACTTATATATTCTTGATGAATTAATTGAAGGAGCCAAATAAATACAATAATACAAGGGCAGCCATCAGAATGACGATTATGATCTGAAAGAGTATGTTATATTGATTGTACCATTTCTCATAATTCTTATTATCATCCAAAAACTCAAGAACCTCCTCATCAAACAGGTTTCTGCAAATCAAGATCCTTTTTTTAACTCGGATAATTTCAGCAGTTGATATCATAAGTATATTGACCCCAAATTCCATAATTAAAACCAATACCAATACTAACAGAAATCTATAAAAATTGATTTTCTCTGGATCAATCCCCGCAATAATACTGGCCGCATCAAGTCCAAGGATTAATCCAAATACTAGGATTGAGAATATTGTGATTTTCCAATTCTGACTCTTCAATTCCTGTACTCTTAATGTCAGATCAGTATAACATAGATTGATATTTTTCTTATTCATTTTTTAATGATTATTATCACTTCTAAAAATTTATCCTATATTAATAAAACTATTCCTAAAATGGTCATTTTTTAGGCATAATTCTTTGATATGGCTGCGTATTTAGGATTTTGACAAATAAAATTAATTAACAGAACTAAAGAAGATAAATACAAATCTCTGATAATATAATAGATGCCTTTGATATTATGCCAACCTACCTTTTCAGGCGCTAATCTTCACTTCACACACGGCAGATCAATATTCAACTGAAATAATCATTGAAATCCCTGATCGAAAAAAAATACCTGATGATTAGCAGGGAAGTTATTCTCTGGGCATACACATTGGTAATAAGCCTTCTGATCACAATCAGCATTTCGGGGGATAAACACAAAGATTTTGCGGGGATAAAATCAAAGATTCTTTAATCAGGAAATGGATTAGCTTATATGCTTTGAACGAATTCAAACAGATTTAATCCACTGAGATGACATTTTTTATTAGGGTATATAAAACAAGGATTAGTATTAATAATACATGAAAATTGGATAAGAAATTATAACAATATTAATAATAAAATATAGTTTTTACTTAAGCGTTTTGACTTGTAGTAAATTCAATTTCAATAAAATTTTCAAGATAATTCAGGAAAAGATTGAACCATATTCTTAAGTTATGAACTCCATATCTAAGTGATTAATTTAAGATATTGGGCTTAATAAAGAATCCATTTGTTTGAATTCTCTACAGTTCACGAATTTTTATATTTCGGAACCAGATGGAATAACCATGGTCCTGAAGACCAATATACCCTTCTTTGGCAATTCCATTCGTGAATCCGGGGAAACTTTTGAATTTACTATTTTGTACCAGTTCATCCCATTCAGGTGTCCAGAGAGTGTAGCTTACTGCCTTTACCCCATTCATTGTATGGGTTACATGTCCATCCTTTACTTTAATAATGATAGTATTCCATGAACCAGCAGGATTAACAGTTTTGGGATCACAAGCAATCATATCATAAAGAGAGCCAGCCAGATGACTGTCAATTTTATTATCCGTTGCGTTTTCATTGTCGAGTACCTGAACTTCAGGAGCCGCAAAATAAATAGGTTTGCCGGGTACCTCCTGAACATAATAAAATATTCCTGAATTCCCTTTATCACCCGCTTTCCATTCAATAGAAAGTTCAAAGTTCTTGAATTTTTTAGGAGCATAAAGAATATCGCCACCGGCACCCTGCCCTTCTTTTTTCCCTTCACCAAGAAAGACTTTCATAGCATCATCTTCAATAGTCCAATTATCTGGCATAGATGTTCCATTACATTGTCGCCATCCCTTAAAATCCTTACCATTAAATAATAGCTCCCATCCATCTTCTTTCTCTTGGCTTGAAAGAACATTATTTTCCTGGGCAAATAAAGGTGGTGTGAATGTCAACGCAACGAAAAAGGAAATTATTAGTAGGGCCTGCTTTTTCATAATTGAATATTTGATAGTGAATTATAAAAGTAGTTAAAATGAATATAATAAAAATGAATTAACGGTTACAATTTCGAGATAGTTTGAATTACTACTCCTCTGGGATAATAACATTAATTTGCAGGATCAGCACACAGTAAACCATTATTATAACTTTCCAGCTGATTTGCCAAAGAATTACCAGTATTCCAGGCAGGATGAGCGGATAGAATTTCACTACCAACTGGTCCATTTTCTTCCATCCAGGCATCGGCTGCTTCAATTGCTTCAATAATACAATATGATGTATTTCCTAGATCTACATTCTGTTTGGCACTCACAAGTTCTTCAAAAAGGACATTGGACATATCATCATTTGTAGTAATTCCCTTCATAATCTGAATGGCTAATTGCTCAGAGTAAAATATACCACCAACAGTTACTCCTTTAGGCCAGGCTTCAGGATTATTTTCCCAATAATTAACATTTTGTGTTCCTGGATCAATACACTTTTCAAGGCAGAAAGGTTCATTCCATGTATAAGTTAGATAATCACCATGATTAATAAACCCATCTGCAGATTCACCCCAATTCCTATAATGATCTCTAACTGTAACTCTTACTGCCAATAGTAAAACAATCCTTCAAACATCCAATCTTTTAAAGTATCTGATGAATTCCAAAAGTAGGATAATTTGTGAAAGTGAATCTATATTTATACCTGGTACTTGCTACCATCCACCTTCAGGTCCATCTTTCCCCTCTATCCCAATCTTCACTTAATCCAATCCAAACTAATGATTCGTTCAATGCCCCACCCTTGATTAAATCTGTTTTGCAGAAGATCGAATTGAAAATTCAAGATATTGTCCATCTACTGTAAACAGTGACTGTTCCATACTCTTCAAGATTCGTTTTTACCTCGAAGTTCAAATATTCTGGAAACATTCCGCAATAATATATCACTTGACTTCAGGGGAATTAAGTCTCGCTAATGAGATAAAATAACTTCCATCACCATAAAATTCTTCTGCATTAATTGAGGATTTTCATCAACTGATTCGCAGGAAATAAAACAATAACATTATTGCTGTAAAAAACGCTAATGCCCAAATCTTTTCTCTCATCTTTATCTAAAGTAGTTAACAATTACCTTATTAAACACTGAAAACTGTTAAATGTTGAAAACAAAAATACATGAATTGTTTTGATATTATCTAAATATTATTAGTATTGGAGAAGATGCTCTAGTACTGTTTAAGATAAAAAAACCTCCCGCCGGTGGCGGGAGGGAAAAATTACGTACTCCGTAGGGGAATCGAACCCCTGTTACCAGGATGAAAACCTGGCGTCCTAACCCCTAGACGAACGGAGCATTTCAAAACTTCCTAAAGAACAATTGATCACTTCTAAATATCTTTTGTTCATGACCCAGATTTAAGTCCTTTTTGATTGAAAACAAAAGGATTTAAATGAGTGCGTTAGGAAAACGTGGTGCAAATATAGACCTCCCATTTAAGAATACAAAAACATAAAAAATATTTTTTTAAAATCTTAACCAAATCTTAATAAAACAATGCCGGGGCATGTTGGTATTACATGAATTTTGGACTACTTTTGTGCTTTTAAAATACACTAATACACTAAAATTTTTAAACACATGTCAAAAATAAAAATTGGAATAAACGGATTTGGAAGAATAGGACGATTGGTTTTTCGTATCGCTGAAAGTGACCCTAATGTTGAGGTTGTAGGAATCAATGATCTTCTCGATGTTGATTATATAGCATATATGCTTAAATATGACTCTACCCACGGAAATTTCAAGGGTGATGTTGAAGTTGATGGCAGCAATCTTGTCGTCAATGGAAGAACTGTAAGAGTTACCTCAGAAATGGATCCTGCTAACCTGAACTGGGGAGCCGTAGGTGCAGAATATGTAGCTGAAGCTACTGGCATTTTCTTAACGAAGGAAAAAGCAGAAGGTCATATCAAAGCCGGTGCAAAAAAGGTTGTTATGACTGGCCCATCTAAAGACGATACACCTATGTTCGTAATGGGCGTTAATGAAGAGAAATATAGTGCTGACATGGATTATGTGTCAAATGCTTCATGTACCACAAACTGTCTTGCTCCTGTTGCTAAAATATTGAATGATAACTGGGGTATTGCAGAAGGACTGATGACCACTGTTCATGCTACAACAGCTACACAAAAAACTGTCGACGGCCCTTCTAAAAAGGACTGGAGAGGTGGCCGGGGTGCTGGTCAAAACATCATCCCTTCATCAACTGGTGCTGCAAAAGCCGTTGGTAAAGTTATTCCTGAATTAAATGGGAAATTGACAGGTATGGCTTTCCGTGTTCCTACTGCCAATGTCTCTACTGTTGACTTAACGGTTCGCTTGGAAAAAGGTGCTTCTTATGATGAAATCAAAGCAGCAATGAAAAGTGCTTCTGAAGGCAGCATGAAAGGCATATTAGGATACACAGAGGATGCAGTTGTTTCTACTGATTTCAATGGCGATGCCAGAACTTCAATTTTTGACGCTGGAGCTGGAATTCAATTAAGTCCTACATTTGTAAAAGTTATTTCATGGTATGATAACGAATGGGGATATTCTTCAAAAGTTGTTGACCTTATAAAATATATGGATTCTAAAAAGTAATTAGGATTTTAACTTACTACAAACCCGCTTATTTCTATCCGAAATTAGAAGTAAGTGGGTTTTTTATTTCTTAATCTAAATTATGACGTCTTCTAATCTAATATTGAATAATTATAATCAGAAACGATAAGTCGGCTTGGGTATCTATCTTTTTAATACGGATTAGTCGCTCCTGACAAAATTAAATATAATGGACGCGCAGCAATCACAAATTTGCTGTCGAAGGAAATCATTCCAACACAATGTGCCTTAATTAGGATTTATATCGCTACTTTGAATAACTTTCCTAATTGCTCATAACTCCTTAAATTGAATCTCTTATAGTGTTTTTCAAAAACTGTCAGGTATTTGAGGGTTTGATATAAAAATTCAATTCTAAATTAGAAATTAAGAAGGATCGAGTTTCTAATCCAGCATTAATTCATTACTATTCAAAATGATTGCGCCGGCTAGCCTCATCTCCTCCAGTGCATCTTCGTAGTCGTTTGGATTTAGGTTCACTGCCTTTGTAGCATCAGCTATAACAAACGTCTTAAATCCCTCTTTAACAGAATCCAGGGCAGTGAATTTAACACAATAATCAGTTGCCAATCCTACAAGGTAGATTTCCTCGACCAATGCCCCTCTTAAATAATCGCCCAATCCAGTCGACCTTAGATGTCCATTGTCATAAAAACCACTATAACTATCAATTTCGAAATCAATCCCTTTAACAAATACTTTTTTGATTTTACTCAGATCTAATTCTTTAGAAAATTCCGCACCTTCCGTTCCCTGTACACAATGATCAGGCCATAACACCTGTTCAAGGTTCTTAAGTTTGATCCTATCGCCAGGGTTTTTGCCTACATATTGGCTGGCGAAACTTTTATGGTTTTGAGGATGCCAATCCTTTGTAGCTATGATAAATTCAAATTTTCCAATGATTTCATTGATGACGGGAATAATCTGATCCCCATGTCTAACTTCGAGTGCTCCTCCAGGAAGAAAATCGTTTTGAACATCAACAACAACCAGGGCTTTCATTTCAATCAAGACATTTAAACATCTGCTTTAGATCATTAATGTTCATGCTGAAAAAATCTATAATATCGAGCTTAGCAAGTATTATATGACTTTTTAATTTCAGAAGGCCTTCCCTGAAAATTTCACTGTGGTCGAAGGCCATTTCAGGCATGTTTTTAACAGAAAACCATTTAACTTCAGCGGCATCTGAAGTTGCTTTTGCTACCTGTCCCCCATTATGTATAAAGGTATAAAATACTATCGTAATTGTCCGTCCCCGTGGGTCACGGTCTATATCGCCAAAAGTGCCCACTTCTTTTAATATTTCAATATCCAGGCTCGTTTCTTCCAGCAACTCCCTCTTGGCGCCTTCAATTGGAGTCTCCTCAATTTCCAGAAAACCACCCGGAATGGCCCAATAATCTTTATAAGGTTCTTTCTTTCGTTTAATCAGTAACACTTCGATGCACTCCACTCCTCCACGAAAAACAAGTGTGTCGGTTGTTACTGCAGGACGTGGAAAATTATATGTAAATCCCATTATTAATTAATTATGAGGTTTCGTATTTTCTAAGTTTTAGTATCAGATCCATTTTTGCATGGTGTAAAGATTCTTCGAGGCCAACAGGGTAAATATGCGGGTTATCAAACCTCTTTATCCCTTCATGAATTGCATTCATTTCTCCTTCAACCCTGTTTTTAATTGAAGGCATCCCTGGAAATTTATATTTTTTAACACCCTTCCTGAAAACCGGAATCAGAAGGTCATTGAAATCAAGGGATTTTTCATCCAGCACCTTTCGCTTAGTTGCATCAACTGGATGGAAAATGGTATTTTTATTGCGTGTTCCAATGTTTATATCGTAGATCATGTCCGCAATCATTTTACCATTCTGGTAATATCTTCGAATCTGCTGTATGCCGGGATTGTTAACTTTCATCGACTGTTCCGAAAGTTTTAACTTATGTTCCCAGTGGCCATCTTTATTTTTTATTGCTGCCAGTTTATAAACCGCACCTAAAGCAGGTTGCTCATATGCGGTTACAAGCTTAGTACCAATACCCCAAACAGATATTTTTGCATCCTGCATTTTTAAACTCTGTACCAACTTTTCATTTAAATCATTACTTGCAACTATTTTTGCATTTTGAAATCCGGAATCATCAAGCATTTTCCGGGCCCGTTGACTAAGGTAAGCCAGGTCACCTGAATCAATTCGTATTCCCACCATCTCCTTTCCCTTCTCTCTTAATATTTTTCCAACTTCAATCGCATTTTTAACTCCTTCCAGGGTATCATAGGTGTCAACCAGAAATACACAATTATCCGGCATTGCATAAGCATATGCCTTAAAGGCTTCAATCTCAGAATCAAATGTCAAAATCCAACTATGAGCATGCGTGCCGGCAACTGGAATATCAAATAGTTTCCCTGCCAGAACATTAGAAGTGGAGGAGCATCCACCAATATGAGCTGCCCGGCTTGCTGCTATGGCGCCATCGACTCCCTGCGCCCTTCGTAATCCAAATTCTAAAACAGGGTCACCTTTTGCAGCATGTGCGATTCGAGATGCCTTCGTTGCAACAAGGGTTTGAAAATTAATGATGTTCAGCAATGGAGTTTCTATAATCTGACTTTGAATTACAGGGCCAATAACCCTAATAATGGGCTCGTGGGGGAATACCAGGGAGCCCTCCGGCAAGGCATCTATATCACAAGTAAAACTGAGGTCTGAAAGATACTTCAGGAACGCATCTTCAAACAAAGGATCTCTTGTATTAGATTTTATGGTAGAAAGATATTCAATATCTGAACTCGTAAATTTAAAATGTTCAAGATAATCAACAATATAATCTAGCCCGCATGCGATTGCATAACCTCCACCAAAAGGATTTTCCCTGAAGTAAAGATTAAATGCCGATTCCCGTTCGGCAATTCCATTTTTCCAATAGGCATATGCCATTGTAATCTGGTAAAAATCGGTTAGCAGAGTTAGAGAGTGATTATATAGGTCTTTTGTTAATCTCATCTAATAAAAAAGGACTCCTAAGAACCCTTCTAATATACTCAATATTTTTGTGTTTGATTTATCCAAACAATTCAAATTGGGAATCTTTGACGTCAATGTTATGATATACTTTTTGCACATCATCATTGTCCTCTAATGCTTCTATAAACTTCATAACTTGTTGGAAGGAAGAGTCATCTAATTCAACAAGTGTTTTTGGAATCCTTTGCAGTTCAGCTGATTCAGTTTCTAAGCCCATCTCTTCCAATTTTTTATTCACATTGCCAAAATCCTCCATGGCAGTAGTGATGGTTATATAACCCTCTTGATTTTCAACGTCTTCTACTCCTGCATCAATTACCTCAAGCATAAATTCATCCTCCTCAAAATTGTCCGGTTCCTTTATGCTAAACACACCCTTATGATCAAATATAAACTCCAGAGAACCATTAGTGCCAAGAGAACCCCCGTATTTATTGAAGGCGGCCCTAACGGCTGCCACAGTTCTGTTCAGGTTATCTGTAACACATTCAACGAATACTGCAATTCCATGTGTTGCATATCCTTCATAAGTAACTTCATCATAGTGATCAGCATCAGAACCAGAAGCTTTTTTTATAGCCCGCTCGATATTGTCTTTAGGCATATTGGCGCCCTTAGCATTCTGTATGGCCAGCCTGAGCCTTGGATTTGCTTCAGGATCAGGACCTCCGCCTTCCTTTGTAGCTATACTTATTTCTTTGATGAGTTTGGTGAACATTTTGCCACGTCTGGCATCATTCGCACCTTTCTTTCTTTTTATGGTTGACCATTTACTATGTCCTGACATATCGTAGTTCTTTATACTCTCACAAAAATAATTGATTTAAAATATATAATAAAGCAATAAAAATCAAATCCCTGCATTCTCCTTATCTGCTAACTTCTTTTTAAACCGCAAGTTTAGCAAAACGCCTAACACGGCCAGAAAAATCCCCGCATAGGCAAGTAAATTGTACGTTTCACCGAAAATAAAGAATCCATAAGACCAGGCAAAAACGATGCTCAAATACCTAAGATTGGCAACCTTCGAAAGTTCTTCTGATTGGTAAGAACGGGTCATAAAATACTGGGCGGTTTGTGTAAGGATACCGACCAAAATTAGGATAAGCCAATCCATACCTTCAGGTTTTACCCAATTTAAGGAAGAGTAAGCCCCAGCAAATGGCATTGTGATCAAGGGAAAATAAAATATAATAACCAGCGGGTGGTCAGAAGTCTTTAATTTTCTTATAAAATTATAGGCAAGTCCAGAAAATATAGAAGCTATAATTCCAATAATCAAATGAACAGGCTGTATCCTGGAATCAAAACCTTTAACCAGCAATATTCCAATGAAAGAAACTAGAAAGAATAGCCATTGTACAGGATGAACTTTTTCTTTTACAATGAAAATTCCTAGAATATTCGTGAATATGGGAGCGAGAAATAAAATGGTTACAGCACTGGCGAGCGGTATTGATTGTATCAAGCTTAAAATAGAATATTAGCCCGATCATTCCCGCTGCTCCTCTCAAGATCAGAATCTTTTTGTTATTACCCCAGAAATTTATTTTATAGATTTTCAGCAGGATGACACTTATAACCAAGGAAACAAGTGCTCTAAAGAAGACAATCTCAACAGCAGGAATGTGTCCAAGCATTTTCACAAATACGTTCATAAGTGAAAAGAAGAACACGGCCAGCAACATATGAAAAACACCCTTCGACCAATACATAAAATCAGATTAATTAATAGGTTTTTTTTTCATAATTGCGCTACCAAAATCGTGTAATTGAATATTTTTCTGAACGTTTTCATTAAAAGATTCGGTGCCGCAAAAAAAGCCCGCAGTGTAGTTGAATTTTTTGATGTGCTTCTGAACAGAAAAATTCAAATGTACATAATTTTAGGAGTGATATAAATTTATTGCAATACATTCACTATCATTCCATCCCTGATCTCCAGGATTCTATCAGCTTTTGAGGCTAATTCTTCATTGTGTGTTACAATAACGAATGTTTGTCCCAGATCAGATCGCAATCTGAAAAACAACTCATGCAATTCATTAGCGTTCTTCGAATCTAAATTGCCACTTGGTTCATCAGCAAATACGATTGCGGGTTGATTTATCAATGCCCTGGCTACGGCTGTTCTTTGTTGTTCCCCTCCAGAAAGTTGTGAAGGTTTATGATCTTCACGTTCAGACAATCCTAATAATTGAAGTAACTTCCTGGCATACGTTTCGACCTCATCCTTAGGTTTTTTGGCTATATATCCAGGTAGGCAAACATTTTCAAGTGCTGTAAATTCCGGTAACAGGTTATGAAATTGAAAAATGAAACCTACCTCCTGGTTACGAAAGCGGGCTAGTTGATTTGGGGAAAATTTCAAAAGGTCTTCATTGCCAAGTGAGAGCTTGCCCTCATCAGGCTTGTCAAGCGTACCCAGAATATGTAATAATGTACTTTTACCCGCCCTGAGGCTCCTACAATCGACACAATTTCGCTTTTCTTAACCTCCATGTCAATGCCCTTGAGCACTTTCAAGCTTCCATAAGATTTTGTAATTCCTTTTGAGATTAGCATGACAATTGTATGAATCGGCCTGGCAAACTTAATAATTTTAATCCATGAATCATTGTTTTGCAATGAATTTGAAAAACCAGGATTAAAACCTAGAATGAATCTTGATTAACAGTACAAAATCGTTTAGATTCGACAAAACTTATTTTTATGAACATACATGAATACCAGGCCAAGGCAATTTTAAAGAGCTACGGCGTTCAGATCCAGGAAGGGATATGTGTTGAAAGCCCGAATGAAGCGGTTTCAGCAGCAAAAAAATTAAACAGGGAAACAGGTACAAAATGGTTTGTTATAAAGGCCCAAATTCATGCTGGAGGACGAGGTAAAGGTAAGATCAACGAAACAGGATCAAAAGGGGTTGTTCTTGCCAAAAATATTGACGAAGTACCGGATAAGGTAAAAGGAATTCTTGGCGGGACCTTAGTTACTCATCAAACCGGCCCTGACGGCAAAAAAGTCAAAAAAGTATTAATTGCCCAGGACGTTTTTTACCCAGGGGAGAATGAGCCGAAAGAGTACTATATGAGTATTCTGCTAGACAGGTCAAAAGGAAAAGATGTTGTTATGGCTTCTGCTGAAGGTGGAGTTGACATAGAAGAAGTAGCGGCTAAAAGTCCGGAAAAAATAATCAAGGAATGGATAGATCCGGCTACAGGTCTAATGCCTTTTCAGGCAAGAAAGATTGCTTTTGCCCTCGGACTTCAGGGGAAAGCCAATAAGGAAATGGTCAAATTCATAAATGCCTTGTATGCTGCATACGTCTCAACCGATTCTTCACAATTTGAGATCAACCCAGTTTTAAAAACTTCAGATGACAGGATCGTAGCGGTAGATGCTAAGGTTAATCTCGATGACAACGCTTTATTCCGTCATCCTGAACTAATCGAATTAAGGGATATTTCTGAAGAGGACCCACTTGAGGTTGAAGCCGGGGAATCGGATCTTAATTATATTAAGCTGGATGGGAATGTAGGATGTATGGTCAACGGCGCCGGACTGGCTATGGCTACAATGGATATGATCAAATTATCCGGTGGTGAACCAGCCAATTTCCTGGATGTTGGGGGAAATGCAAGTGCTGAAACTGTGGAAAATGGATTCAGGATCATATTAAAAGACCCGAATGTTAAAGCAATTCTAATAAATATCTTTGGTGGCATTGTCCGGTGTGACCGGGTAGCACAGGGAGTAGTGGAAGCTTATAAGAATATAGGAGAGATTAATATTCCTATAATTGTAAGATTACAGGGAACAAATGCAGAAGAGGGTGCAAAAATAATCGATGAATCGGGGCTAAAAGTGACTTCTGCTGTATTATTGAAAGATGCTGCAAAAAGAGTGAAAGAGGCGCTTTCTTAAAAATATTTCTTCATTTGCAATAACATTATTTATCTTTGCAAAGTGATAAGGAAGATTGTTGAGATGAAAATCGCAAATCACCAAATCACCAAATCACCAAATGAAAATGCCTCGATAGTGTAATGGATAGCACAACAGACTTCGGATCTGTTGGTCAGGGTTCGAATCCTTGTCGGGGTACAAGAATGGCGCTTTTAGCGCCTTTTTTTGTTAGAAATATTCTTTGATCGACAAGGATGAGAACTAAGGGATGGAAGGGTTCGAAATGAAATGAACGAAGTGAATGAATTCGTGAGGGGTAGTGCGTGTGATAGTGCGAACGAACAATCCTTGTCGGGGTACAAGAATGGCGCGTTTAGCGCCTTTTTTTGTTAGAAATATTCTTTGATCGACAAGGATGAGAACTAAGGGATGGAAGGGTTCGAAATGAAATGAACGAAGTGAATGAATTCGTGAGGGGTAGTGTGTGTGATAGTGCGAACGAACAATCCTTGTCGGGGTACTTAGATCACACCAATGGCGTGATTTTTTATATCTCACCCCCGATTCTCTTGCAATTTTTCATTTATATCATTTTTTATTTCTGAATAAAGCGCCAAAAATATATTGAAAGATTCTCCCGATTCAAATTTGTTGTTTGCCAGGGTTTCGATAGCATTAGTCTTTAAATTGTTCAACTCATTCAGAAGCTTTTTTAGATCATTGGTTTTTTCCAATTGACTGGCTCGGTCCTTAATCTCATTTATTGTCGTATAATAAGACTCAATGCTTTGTCTGTTCCTTTTCTTTACAATATTTCGAAAAGAGGTTATGGCTCCAATTAGAATGACCAAAATCGAAGCTATTGGCCAGGTTATATTTACCCATTTCATCCACGGGAAGGGTTTGTCCCTTTCAATATAACTCTTTGAACCTTGATGAACCGGAAATGCCCAGACTTGTTGCTCAAAATTAAAATCTAAAATATTATATATTGTATTCAACTTTATCAACTGAGTCTTTTGTTCAACCAGTGATTCAACAATATCATACACAATATCATCTTCAAGATCTTTCCTGGCAATTAATATATCTTTTATGGCCACGGTTAAAATGGGCTTTTTAGGTTCTCCTTTATATATATATTTCGGAATCAAGAATGGATAAATGCTCGTATTCATCAAAGAAAATCCTTCAACATTTGAACCCTTTCCATAGTATTCAACATCTGCAATTGAAATAATGGACCAGTTTAGATCAGCCATTTCCTTAATAAAATCATTATTTAAATGAGTTAAGCCAACATAGATTAATAGACTGTCACTAACTATATTGAGATCCAGTTCATCTAAGGACTGTGTATTAACTTTGCTTTTATCTACATTATAATTATAATACAGTTTATCAAAGAACAGGCTATCCAATCTTGACATATTCTCGAAGAAAACAATCCCGTTTTCCAGGAGTTCCTTTAGATCTTTAATATCCGTTTTGTTATTAGTAAATATCATTAATACCCGGGGTAGCAAGGGTGCCAGAAATCTAAAATCAAAGTCTATATTCCCTATATTATTTGGCAGGATAACCAGATCAACATTTCCATTATCCAATTGCTTGAGGGCATAATCAGCTGACTGAGTATAATCAATATTGACTTTAATACCATTATTCCCCAACACAGTCACCAATGCCGAATCTGACACTTTTGAAGAACTATATTCAGTTACTTTCAATAGCTCTAGGTTTTTGTTTTCATCGGAACATGCCAACGAAATAATTATGATAAATACAATAAAAAGATATTTCATTTCAATATGTATATGCTTTTATCTGAATAAGTTTTAGGTTTTAAGAATCTGTAAAAATAATTCAAAAATTAAAGTTAAATAGAAACCATGAGCAGATTTTCAACTTCAATGCCCAATAACCTATAGAAATAGAATCCCCCGAAAGAAAGGGGTACCTACTGTATTTTCAAGGACCTGGCTATTTGAGAAAGTAAACAGAAATACAAGCCGATTGAAGTAATCAAAGTATGCGTAGAAGATTATACGATATAAATGAAGACAGGATAAAACAAAGCAAATAATAACATTTATCAACTCTAAAGTGTTATATCCCGTATAGAGGGATTAAAAGTAAAAAGGATATTATAATGAAAAAGATAGTGGCATTTGGGGCCAGCAATAGTAAAAATTCAATCAATAAATTATTTGCTAATTATGCAGTATCCCAAATTCAAAATTCCACAATAGATCTGCTGGACCTTAATGATTTTGAAATGCCGATATACAGCATTGATATTGAGCGTGAATCAGGCATACCTGAAGCTGCTTACCAATTTAGGAAACTAATCCATGACGCAGATGGAATCATTATATCTTTTGCAGAACATAACGGTCATTATACCGTTGCTTTTAAAAATATATTTGACTGGTTATCAAGGATTGACAGGAATATATGGATGAATAAACCAATGTTTCTATTGGCTACAGCGCCAGGGCCACGCGGGGCCCAAAAAGTGCTAGGTCATGCCAGCATTGATATGGCAAGGAAAGGTGGTGAAATTACAGGAGTATTTTCTTTACCACGTTTCCGGGATACATTTTCAAAGGAATCAGGCATTCAGGATCCTGAACTGAACTTAACTTTTAGTGAACAATTATTAAAGTTTGAAGCATCTCTGATCCAGGTTGTATAAATTATTTTATTTTAGGTAATAATCTCACCACCATTCCCGGGCTTTCCATACTTACATAAATCAATCCATCGGGGCCTTGAGCGATTGATCTGATCCTGCCAAGGTTCTCAACAAGTTTTTCTTCGTTAACAACTCTTTCGCCATCCATTTCAAGTCTTGCAATATACCTGAATTTCAGGGAACCAACCAACAAGTTATCCTTCCATGGAGGGTATAAATCACTGGTGACAAATTCCATACCACAGGGTGCAATAGAAGGAACCCAATAGTGAAGCGGGTGAGTCACATCTTCACGGGAAGTTACTTCAGTAATGGTTGTACCGTCATAGTTTTTCCCGTAAGTTACTTCAGGCCAGCCAAAGTTTGATCCAGCCCTAATGATATTTATTTCATCCCCTCCCATCGGGCCATGCTCATGTGTCCAGACCTCACCAGTACCTGGATGCACTGCCATTCCCTGGGGATTTCTATTCCCATAAGTAAATATTTCAGGGCTTGCATTGCTTTCATTTACGAATGGATTGTCAGAAGGAACACTTCCATCTTCCTTCAAACGGATGATCTTACCACTTTGATTTGAAAGGGTTTGTGCATTGCTTCGGTTTCCTCTTTCTCCCACGGAAAGAAAAAGGTATCCATTCTCATCAAATTCCATATGTCCACCGAAATGATTTCCTCCCGATCTAAAAGGCAATGCTTGAAAGATTACTTCTTTATCGATAAGATTAAATCCATCAAGTTTCGCTCTCATTATGGCAGTATTCCCTCCGCCATCTCCTTTGGCAGCATAGCTTATATACAACCACCCATTATTTTCATAATCAGGGTGCAGTTTTATTTCGAATAAGCCGCCCTGGCCCTGGGCATATACCTCAGGAACACCATTGATCTTTTGATCAAGCAGTTTATCATCCCTTATAACCCTAATTTCTCCTGATCTTTCAGTAACCAGAAGATCCTTATTGGGGAGGAAGGTTAATCCCCAGGGAATTTGCAGATCATCGGTTATGGTGTCTATACTATATGTAAAATTTTCAGAAGTAATAATATTATCTTCATCAATATCAGCCTTTAAATCACCATTTGACCCTCCAAGGTTGCAAGAGTACATATATAGCGAGAATAGCATTATTAGAGTTATACGGATCAATTTCATAGCGGAATTAGTTAAATGTTATAGTTAGAACCTACAAAAGTATTGCTTTGTTGGATAAATTCAAAAACATACAGGGATGACAAAGGATTTGCATAAGAATAATATCATCATCACAACAATTCTGATATTTTCTTTTTTGTACTAAAAAGATTGAGATGATATAAATAACGAATGGAAACTGAATTAAAGTATCTCTTAAATTTCGAATAAAAAAATTAGGAAATTCAAATAAATTTTAGTACTTTTTGAATACGCTGCGGAAACTCTAAGTTTCCTATTATGCTAAACCAAAGCATTACGCTAAAGCCGAACATTTTTAAATTATCGTTAGTATAAAATTCCTGGGGAAGGATTTTTCGTGCATAGATGGAGGTCTAAATAAACCGAACTACACATGTATTTCTCACCAACATGTCTGTCACCTAAGATGGATCGACGACACCTATCGCCCTTTTTATTTTTGATCGCATTAATATTGGTATTCCAGCCAATCACTGCTTTTTCGCAAAATGATGATGATAAAAAAGTCATAATTTGTCACAATGGAAAGACAATTGAAGTCAGTCAAAAATCACTAGATGCCCATCTGAGGCATGGAGATTATATAGGTGAATGTGGTTTGCCAGATGATTTTACAGGTACAGTAGAAACTAAGTATCCACAAACCGGAAGGAGTGTATCGCTATTAAGTAAAGATCTTGAATCGCTCGAAGTATTTTACGCTGACAAAGGAAGTGCCGCTTCCGATGAAATTTTCACAATCAGTGAAGGATCAAAAGTATTGGTTGAAATCACTGCAATTGATGGCAAACAAGATGAAGTAGAATCTTTTTTAAGTTCAACTTATGGAATTGAATTCATTATAGAAAAGCGCAATCCGCTCCTATTCACTTATCTTATTCCTATTGATGAATTATATTTATTAAAGGACAAAGCTGATATCATCAAGGAAGTGGAACAGGTTAATAGGCCAATACTGAAAAGCGGAATGGCCGAGTCATTAGGCGATATTGCACAACAATCTGATAATGGACGAAATGCCTTCGGAGTATCAGGGATCGGAATTAAGGTGGGTGTACTATCTGACAGTTATAATACAAAAGGCCAGGCTGCCGCTGACATCAGCAACGGAGACCTTCCCGGATCCGGTAATCCACAAGGTCACATTACATCTGTGGACCTACTGAAAGAATTTCCGAATACTACAGGTACTTTCTTCTCACTGTCTGATGAAGGAAGAGCTATGTTACAAATTGTTCATGATGTAGCTCCTGATGCATCTTTAGCCTTCCATACAGCCTTTGAGAGTGCCGAAGGTATGGCCATTGGTGTTGAGTCACTGGCCCAGGCTGGAAGTAATGCAATTATAGATGATGTTACACATATTACAGAGCCGTTTTTTATCGATGGGATGATAGCCCGTGCCGTAAATAATTTACCTCCTGATGTAGAATATATTTCTGCAGCAGGCAACTTCTCGAACCATTCTTATACAAGCATATTCAGCCCTTCCAATAGTGACGCTTCCTATCATGATTTTAATACATTGGGTTTGGAGGATACAAGACAAATGGTGGATTTTGGAGAAGGTTATTATACTGTGGTATTGCAGTGGAATGACGATTTTTACTCATTAAGTAATTTATTAGGCTATGGATATGACGGAGCACAAAATGATCTTGATTTTATCCTGGAAGATGAAAATGGAAACATTCTGGCTTCTGCAGAGGACAACAATTTTGGCAAAGATCCATATGAAATACTGAATTTTTCAGTTAGTGGTGGTGATCTCAGAGGCTATTTCAGAATTAAGAGAGTGATGGGTGATGATGATAACCTGGACATTAAGTATATTATTTTTCGAGGGAACAATGTTGATATAAGACAATATTCGGCAGGTACCTCAACCATAGTTGGACATCCGAATACCGAGAAAGCTATTGCAGTCGGTGCCATGAGATATCAAAATGCTCCAATCTATGATAATAACCTGATCATTGAAACATTTTCTTCACATGGCGGATCTGCTGTGAATGGTATCGTTCTTCAAAAACCTGATATCGTTGGCCCGAATGGTGTTAGCACTACAGTTAATTTAGGTGGAACCGATGACGATGGTGACGGTTATCCTGATTTTTACGGAACGTCGGCTGCAGCTCCACATGTAGGGGGTGCTATAGCACTGTTAATGCAGGCTAAGAACAAATTTGGTGTTGAATTCAATATTAAAGATGTATTGTTTGGAACAGCTGCCGATATGTATGAAAATGGATATGATCCATATTCCGGAGCTGGTTTTATTCAGGTTGATGAAGCCATGATGACTTTTGCAGCCCCGGCTCCATTTATTGATCGGCTAGTACTACCTGAAAATATTACTCCAGAGAACCTTGGGAGTGATCCATTTACAGTTACAATAGAAGGTAAAAACTTTATTGAAGGAAATTCTCAGGTGACGTTTGACGGAGAACCTATACCATATGAGGTTGTTAGCTCATTTATTATAACTGCTGACATAGCTACGTTTGATAAAAATCTAGACCCACCACTTGTAGTAACTACGAATCCATTACCTACTACCAATGGCCTTGACGGCGGAACAGCTACAGCATATTTCTCTGCACTTGAAAAAGTGACTGTTACTGTGAGGGCGGATGATAGGTCAAAATTATATTGGCAGGATTTACCAATATTCACAGCATCTGTTTATGTAGGCAATGAATTAATTGATCCGGAAGATCCAAATTATTTGAATATACTAAATGATTTAGAACTAGCTAGTGATAATCTTATTTTATATGAATTGAAAACATCTGCTACGAGCAGGAGTATCGTATATAAATATTTCATCCAACCAGATTTCTTTGGCACATTTTCTACAGATAATCTTAAGAAATACGATTATGTATTTGAGAAAGGGGATCTTATAGTCGAAAAATTACCGGTCACTATTAAAGCTAATAATTGGACAATGACCTATGGAGATAAAATTCTACTTGACGATATTGAAACAACGGAGGAGATCGAAGGGATCTCATTTGAATATCTTTTCGATGAATCCTATATGGATGAAGGTGAGCCAACGGAACTACGAAATATTTTAAATGCGGCACATGTCGCCACGTTCCATAGTGAAGGTTATATAGGATTAGTCTCTGATGGAAATGTGCTCGAAAATGTAGGACGTTTTCTAGTAAATGAAGCATGGATGGCAACTGATTTATCTATATTTAATCATGGAAGATTTCTGGTGAACTATGGGAGATTTCTGGTGAACAGTACTCCTGTCTTAGATATAGATGATAGTTGGATTGAGAGCTATGATGCAAATCTAGGCACTATTTCTACAATTACGAATGTGGGCAGGTTCCTTGTAAATGCTGAGTTGTTTATCAGTAACGATGAGGCTATATCGAACGCAGGTAGATTCCTGGTTAATGATGGTGGATTGGTTAATGGAGATAGTGATACAGATGAGTTCGAAAATCTGGTCATGGTAGCTGATGATAATGATTTTTCCATCACATCCATCTATTCCATTAATTTAGTCAGTGGATTGGATGTCACACCAGAAGGTAAGCCGCATTACATAGTTCCAGGAGCTTTTATTGATTTGTTAGCAAATAATCTTGACATAGTCTATGAACCAGGCGAATTATGGATCAATCCCGCTGAACTTCAAATGACAGTAGATGATAAATGGATTGTAAATAACGACCCACTTCCAGAATTCAGTTCATCTGTTACGGGGAGAGCATATAATGAAACTTCTGAAATTATATTTTCAGAGATTGACTACTTGCCAACAGATTATACTGGTACAGGACATTATGAAATACTTACGAGTCCTATACTTAATATCCCCTCAAATTATATGCTTTCCAATGAAAATATCCAAAATGGAACACTGACCGTTGTAGATTATGGGGATTTAAAATTCCTTGTCAGTACAAGTCAAGGGGTAAATTTAGTTGATGCCTATGGAAGCTTAACAATCTTAATTAATACACCAAATAGGGACGTAGAAATATACAATGATATTATTTACGTTTTAACCTACGAGGATATAGGCATTAATTTTAATATTGAAAAATTTGATAGAGAAGGTAATCCTTTGGGGGAACCATTTAGTCTACCTGATGAGATTTCTCAAATTCTGGATCCAGCAGGTCAATATCTCGGGATGGTAATAATTCCGAATTCAAATATTGCCCTATTGGATAATGATAATGATAAGATCCATTTTATAAATTCAGAAGGTGACTTTATAACTAGTGTGAATATTTTTGAGGCACCAGATAATCGTCGGCAAAATATGGATGGTGTAGTTGTAGGCAATCATTTAATTGTCTCTGAAGATGGGTATAATAGATTGATTGATGTTAATTTAGAATCTTATGAATTATCTATTTTTAAGGACCTATATAACCTTGAAGGATGGCTAGGTGCTATTGATTATTATGATGGCACCTATTATATATGTCAGTCAAGAAGGATATATGCATTCACTGAAGGTCAAGCGGCAACTTTAATTACTGAATTTGACGAAGACGAGTTTCACATTTCCGGAATCCTGGTCGCAGGCGATTATGCCTATGTAGTATTTAATTATTACTCAAAGGTTTATAAAGTAGATCTTTTGACTGGCGAATATGAGATTTTTGCGAGTGGATTATACGCACAGGATATAGAGGTTTACTTACCAATTTACGAACCGGATCAGATAAACGGCAAAATTGCTGTTGGACAGTGGACTAGTAGTGGTAATACTGATTTGGTAGTTGTGAATTCTGACGGCACAAATTCCATTCCACTTGTTGATGGGGAGTTTGTAGATATCAACGGAGAAAACATATTGTTATCTTATGTACATTACCCTGATTTCTCACCTGATGGCACACAGATTGTATTTACATTAAGCGATAATAGTATTAATAGTGGAATTTGGATTGTTAATACAAATGGCACAGATTTAAGACAACTAACAGATGTTGGAAGATTCAATAGAGCGGTTTTATCACCAGATGGTTCCAAAATCGCATTTGATAATCTTCAAGAAATAATGGAGATCAATATAGATAAAACTGGTTTACGGACATTAACTTCCACTCCAAGAAACGTTTTATGGTCAACTTATTCTCAAGATGGACAAGAGATCTATTTTACCATGTATAAAGAAGGTGGTGGAGGCTTAAATGATATTCATAAAGTAAATGTTAATACATTGTTAAGTGAACAGATTACAGATGGATCCATTTTCTTTAGATCACCGGAGGTAACTCCGGATGGTTTAAAAATCATTTATACAAGGCAAGAAAGAGATGGAGTAACTGGTAACGCTATCATGTCAATGAATCTTGATGGTACAGATCAGAAAATAATCTATTCAGGAAATGTTAGGGAAGCTACAGTTTCACCGGATAATGAAAAAATAGCGTTTTCTGGAAATGGCAGACTTTACATAATGAATTTTGACGGAACAGATGTTCATGAAATATATAGTGGAGGTAATAATAGCATATTAGATGTCAGCTGGGGAACTTATCCTGATGATGATTCAGAAATGATGGATATTGCACAGAATAGTAGTTCTTCCCAAACACAGGGTGATATTACTATTTATCCGAACCCGGTTATAGATATACTTACTATTGATCATTTAAATAGTGATATCAAGGCTATAAATACTAGTATCTTAGTTTTTGACAGTCAAGCGCAACCTGTGGATGAAATTAATACTACACCATTTGATATAGGTGAAGAAATGGGTGTCGATCTAATCTTACTCCCTCCAGGCATGTATTTCCTCCATATATCAGTCCATGTATCAGATGTATTAATCTCAACAGAACAGTTCACAATTATTAAAGAATGAAGGGGAAAATCTAATTGATGTACATATTAATTAAAAAAGAGGGATGTAATAGTCCCTCTTTTTTGTACTTGCCTATAGAAATTATTAAGAAAATACTATTACCCATATTTTTTTTGTAAATTAAATTAAATTCAAGATCTGTCCCAACGCATGAAATGCCAAATATTGCTTTCGTTTATAACACTAAATTATCTATCAATATACTGTCAGGCACAAGATACATCAATTGATAGCCTCAAATCAATATTACTAACTCAAAAAGAGGATACCTCTATGGTAAATACATTAAATGCCCTGGCAGACAATTTATACAGGTCGGAACCCTCAGAAGCATTGGGATATGGAATCCAGGCTAAAGAACTAGCTGAAAACCTCAATTACACCAAGGGTCTTGCATATGCTTTAAAGAATATTGGCCTGGATTATTATATGCTTGGGAATTATGTTGAAGCTTCTATTAATTGGGAGCAATCATTAAAAATTTTTGAATCTTTACAAGATGAAACTGGTGTGTCTAATCTCATAAGTAACTTAGGTGCAACTTATTCTTTTATGGGAGACAATGCCAAAGCTATTGACTATTTCCTAAGGGCATTGTCCATGGCTGAGAAAAAAGGAGATAGCATGAGAATAGCTACGTGCCTTTTAAATATTGGATCTGTTTATTCTTTTATACCAGAAACTGTAGACAAGGCACTACCCTATTATTTAAGAGCATTTGATATCAGTGAATCGATAGATTACCCGGAGGCTATCGGGATTAGTTCATTCAATATAGGTGATTACTATCTTCAAAATAAGGCCTACGATTCTGCATTATTATTTTTCGAGAAATCTCTTACCGTTAATCAAAATACAATTGATGAAGCACCAACACTCAATAATATCGGAAAAATTTATGCAGAGCAAGGAGATTTTCTCACCGCAATTAAATATCAGAAAGAAGCTCTTGCTAAAGCGGAACAAATGGACGGCAAGCTGGAAATGGCTCAGATTAATTTGGGGCTAGCAAATACATACTATAAACAAGGAAAAGTTAATTTGGCGATAGATCATTTCGAAAAATCAAAAACAATATCCGAAGAGATTGAATCAAATAATGAATTAAAAAACGCCTTTGAGGGCCTAGCTGGGATTTATGCGGACCAATCAGATTTTAGAAATGCTTACCGATATCAAACTCTTTTAAATGCAATTGATAAAAGGATATATAATATTGAAACAGATGATAAGATTAAAAATCTTCAATTCGGTTACCAGCTAGATAAAAAGCAAGACGAGATTGAGATACTGGAACAACAATCGGAGATTGAACAATTAACAAATAAGCGACAAAGGGTCATTATAGCTGCTATTGGTATGACTGGACTGCTGCTTCTTTTATTAGCAGTTCTTCTATATAATCGATTTAAATTTGCTCAAAGGGCTAGAAAAGCAATTCAAGAAGAAAAAGACAGATCAGAAAATCTTCTTCTCAACATTTTGCCCTCCCAGACTGCTGAAGAGTTAAAAGAAAAAGGTAAAGCCAAGGCAAGAAAATATGAAAGTGTAACCATCCTGTTTACTGACTTCAAGGAATTTACAACGATCGCAGCAGGCCTTGATCCGGAAGTTTTGGTAAATGAAATAAATGAATGCTATATCAAATTCGACCAGATTGTTACCAAATATGGTGTTGAAAAGATAAAAACAATCGGTGATGCCTATATGGCAGCTGGTGGCTTGCCAGCCCGAAATGAAACACATCCATTTGATGTAATTAAAGCAGCAATTGATATCCGGGATTATATGCTTCAGCTTAAAACTGAAAGGGAAAAGGAAAACAAACTGTTCTTTGAGATCAGAATTGGCATCCATTCAGGACCAGTAGTAGCAGGTATCGTAGGTATTAAAAAATTCGCCTATGACATCTGGGGGGATGCTGTAAACTGTGCTGCCCGCCTTGAAGCGGCTTCTGAGCCCGGAAAAATTAACATATCGGAAACAACCTATCAGTTGATAAAGGAAAAATACAATTGCGACTACCGCGGAGAAATTGAAGCTAAAAACAGGGGAAAATTGAAAATGTATTTTGTTGGTGAACGAAAATCTATTGCATCTGAAATTCATGCCTGACCAACTGTCTAGCATCTACCCTATTTCACCTTGCTGAAATCAGAGTAATCAATATCAAAAAGAATGGTGATCCCTTTTCCCATGTAGTTCGAAGTAATGTCTAATTCCTCATGAGTAATGAAATACACATTTTCATCTTGATTATAGCTATAATGCTGAACAAGGGCCAGACCAGTAGCTTTATAATGCCAGACTTTTACAGGATATTCATTCTTATATTCAATCTTAATCAGCCTTTTAAGATTTTTATCGATGTAAGCTAATCCTATACATTCATTGAGGAATTTATATCTTTTAGGTAAGGTCTCTTTTTTAAATTTCAAACTTATAATCAATTCGCTTTCATTGTCTTCAACGATTTTATATGATTCCTCTTCTATCTCTGCATTCACATTATTTTTAACTGTATTGTGGGCCTTATTAAACTTTTTCAGATCTTTTTCCTCCGGGATCTTATTGTTAATCTTCATTAACTTCCATTTCTCTCCAATTGGCTTAACAGGATTAAATTCACCTTCCTCAATAATCTCTTCCATTCCTTTTCCTGTTGGCAGCCAGGTCACTGACTTGAATTTGAAGTAATATTCTGCCTCCCCGTCCTTTAAAGCATTAACAATGTAATCGCCAGAAATACCATATTCCTGCAGTTTTTTATCAATTTCCTCCCTTTGCCCATATACACTAACAAGGGAAACCATGCTTACAATTAAGAGCGTGATGAATATTTTCATAATAAATGACGGTGATCCTTGACCCCTACTCAGAATAATATCCTATAAAGATAAAAATCTTTTCCTGTTCAAGCGCTCTCAAATGATAAAAGAATTCCCTGAATGCAATCCAGAAATTATATAAGATAGTGTATGAAGGTATTATCGGAATTGAAGAATAAAAAATCAGAAAAATTTAATTTTTCTAGTATGGAGCTATACAAATATGTGCGGTGAAGTGATGTCGATTCTTGTTTTTATTGAAGGTTAATCAGCATTAAATGGATTTCCGATAAGTTACAAAAGTTTATTTATGCGATATTATGATTTTGTTCCTCCTTGATTTCTTTGATGTCCAGATCAATAAACGATTCCTTGTATTGTGACTCAAGGAAGTTTTTAATTAGATCGATATCATCGTTAGATAACCACTCGTGATAGCAAATTGCAAGGTCCTTGCCATCCCATCCTCCACCATTAAATTCTACAGATACACCAACAATATTCGATTCTGTCAATATTTCAGAAACTGCACTGAATATTGGCAAGCCAAATTTTGTAGTGAATCGAGCCTTAAACAACCGCATATAAAATAACCTACTATTAATAACCTCTATTTTAACCTCTATTTTAACCTCTGTAACTCTCCAAAAAACCAAGAATTACCTAAATATAGTAATATTTTTTATTTCAATCACACAAAAAAAATAATTATTTAACAATAAAATACAAATTTTTCTTGATTAAAACAAATTTTTAAACCTTTTACTTATTTACTAACGACATCTGAAATGTTTTGTTACAAGATTATCTTCATTTGACAGGAATGCTTTAATAGCATATACAGTAATTGCAGACTTGGATGTGGAAATAGGAATTATAAGGATACTCCAGCTTGGAAAACCAGGATATGCAGCAATATTGAGTAAATTAAATAGTAAGATTGAATGGATTATACAAGGAAGATAAATTGATATCAAGAAATATCATAACTTAAAGAAGGATTGAACCGGTAATGCGGTCAAGGTGTTTTTGGATAAACACAAAAGATTGAATGGGATATGAGATTGTCATATATTTGAAGGAGGAACAAAAATTGAGTATAAATACTGAAAGGATTTTTCTGGATCAGCTAAGAAAGATAAAGGAAAATAGCAAGTGCACCTGATGAATAAATAGGTTACAATTATATGGAACTGGGAGTTTAATGAATCATGAATAATTATAGTAATTGAAAAGATTATGATAAAAGAATTATCTGTAAGATCGACCTGGAATTACAGAAGTTATAAAACATTAATGTATGAAAAGAACTAGCTGAATTTACAGCCTATGTATTACGAGAAAAAAGAAATTAAGGATTCAAAATGAAATATGCCTAAATAATCTTTCCCAAAATGGGAATTTTAGTTCAGGATATGGAATAATTACCTTAGATGCCTTAGCACTCTTGCATCGATTTGTTTAATTTTATATATTCAGCCCCTTCAATCAAATTTACTTTAAAGAATTATTTTTAAAACTAAATATTAATACTAATGAAAGAACGAAAGATACTCCTTTCTGAAAAGGACATACCTGAAAAATGGTATAATATAATGGCTGACATGCCAAACAAACCACTACCCCCTCTGAATCCTGCGACGAGAGAACCAATAGGACCCGAAGCGCTTGCTCCAATTTTCCCTATGGGACTTATTCAGCAGGAAGTGAGTACAGAGAAATGGATACAAATTCCTGATGCTGTCAGGGATATATATACATTATATCGACCCACGCCATTATACCGTGCGTATAATCTGGAGAAAGTTCTTGACACTCCAGCAAAAATATATTACAAATATGAAGGTGTTAGCCCCGCTGGTTCTCATAAGCCAAATACTGCTATTCCACAAGCCTATTATAACAAGCAGGAAGGTGTAAAGAAAATAACTACTGAAACGGGTGCAGGTCAATGGGGCAGTGCGCTTGCATTGGCATGCAACTTTTTTGATATAGCCTGTGAGGTGTATATGGTACGTATCAGTTTCGATCAGAAACCTTACCGTAAAATGATGATGAATGCCTGGGGAGCAGAAGTTCTGCCATCCCCTTCAGAGAGAACAGCAGCAGGTCGGCAAATACTTGCCCAGGACCCAAATTCTCCAGGAAGTCTCGGCATAGCAATATCCGAAGCGATAGAGATGGCCGTTCAGGATGAAACCACCAAATATGCCCTTGGAAGTGTATTAAACCACGTTTTATTACATCAAACTATTGTTGGGCAAGAGGCATTAAAGCAGTTTGAAATTGCCGGCGACCTGCCTGATATCATCATAGCTCCATTTGGAGGAGGATCGAATTTCGCTGGTTTGTCCTTCCCATTCCTCAGGTTGAACTTTGAAGAAGGCAAGAAGATCAGAGCCATTGCCAGTGAACCTTCATCATGCCCGAAACTTACACGTGGTGTATTCAGATATGATTTTGGAGATACGATTGGGATGACACCTCTTCTACCCATGTATACCTTAGGGCATAACTTTATTCCGGCGCCGATTCATGCCGGTGGATTAAGATACCATGGAGCTGGCGTGATTGTTAGTCAACTTTTAAAAGATAAATTAATTGAGGCCCGATCACACAACCAATTGGAGTGTTTTGAAGCAGGCATAAAATTTGCAAAATCTGAAGCTATAATTCCAGCACCAGAAGCAAATCACGGAATAGCAACAGCTATCCAGGAAGCTGAAAAATGCAAGGAAGAAGGTGTGAGCCGTACTATATTATTCAACTTGTGCGGTCATGGTAATTTCGATATGGCTGCGTATGAATCTTATTTCTCAGGAAAATTAACCGAACATGAACTGACCGAAGATGAGATACACTCTTCCTTAGCGGAGTTGGATACCCCAACTATTGACGGTTAAAACATATAATTTGAATCCCGTCTCTGATAATATTTTGGAGGCGGGATTTATTTTTTCCAGCATATTATTTTCTCAGAAATTCAGATTACCTTTGCATTCCAAAAACTTTTAATTCCTGATCAATCATTTTTTCATTAGTGGAATTATCTTTTGGCACGAATTTGGTAAAGGAGGTATAGAAAAGAATTTTAATTACGATGAATACTAGATCAAACATACTTATTGCAAAGAAGAGAATCGAGGGAAGTATAAAGCTGGTTCTGGGCACTTTGGGATTTTCTGTTGTGCTAATTGCATTTATATTGCTTGTGCCTTAAATCAAATATTTGATTGTAGATCCCAGTTCGGATTTCATTATATTATAAAGTCAAATACTTTATAATATATTAGCTTGTCATGAACAAGTTGATACTATTCAACTATTAAATTCAAGTTAATTTATAACACTCATTGCAACAATCCAGAAGCTTTATTATTTTTTGCTTCTTCACAAACATTTTTTGCGATTCACCCAAAAAATTTTAATCTTGTCGGTTCTATTGTTAATTATATCAATTTGATAGAAAATAACAGGGTATTCTCTTGTCTAAATAAATTGATAATAAAAGTAAAAGGCATACTAATATGAGCGTTAAAATTCAGACTCTAAGCGGCTATTTTCATGAATATCAGAAAAGTGTAATAGAACCGGAAACTTTCTGGGACAGGATTGCCGAATCGTTCCACTGGAGAAAAAGATGGAACAAGACTGTTGAATGGAACTTTAAGGAACCCAGTATTAAATGGTTCCTTGACGGAAAATTAAATATTACTGAGAATATGCTCGACAGGTACCTCTTTACAGCCCCAGACAGGACAGCCATAATTTGGGAACCTAATGAACCTGATGAACCTTCAAGACATATATCATATCGTGAACTTTACCATCTGGTCTGTCAATTCTCACATGTTCTGAAAGATCTTGGAGTGGGTAAAGGAGATCGGGTAATCATCTATATGCCAATGGTTCCTGAGGCAGCAGTGGCTATGATGGCCTGTGCCCGAATTGGAGCTGTTCACTCTGTTGTCTTTGCAGGATTTTCATCCCAGGCCCTTGCTGACAGGATCAATGACTGTAGTGCTAAAGTGGTCTTAACATCGGACGGGAATTTCAGAGGAGCAAAGAAAATTGGTGTAAAGGATGTGGTTGATGATGCTATAGAAAGATGTGCTTGTGTTGAAAAGGTTGTTGTATACCAAAGGACAAAGCAGAAAGTCAATATGGTAAAAGATCGTGATTTTTGGTGGCATGAGTTAATCGAAGGGAAGCCAAATGAAATAGCTGCCGAAGAAATGGACTCTGAAGATATGCTTTATATCCTTTATACCTCAGGCTCCACCGGAAAACCAAAAGGAGTGGTTCATACCATTGGGGGATATATGGTATATACCCATTTTTCATTCATTAATGTTTTTCAATATAACAAAGGAGATATTTACTGGTGTTCAGCTGACATTGGTTGGGTAACGGGGCATTCTTATATAGTTTACGGTCCATTGCTGGCAGGGGCCACTACGGTTATGTTCGAAGGCATTCCAACCTATCCCCACGCTGGCCGTTTCTGGGAAGTTATCGATAAATATAAGGTGAACCAGTTCTATACTGCTCCAACAGCCATCAGAGCATTAGAAGCATTTGGTCAGGATCCCATACTTCCATTCGATCTTTCATCATTGAAAGTATTAGGAACCGTTGGCGAACCAATTAACGAAGAGGCCTGGCACTGGTACCATGACCATATAGGAAAAAACAAATGCCCCATTGTTGATACATGGTGGCAAACTGAAACCGGAGGAATTATGATCTCCCCCATAGCAAGTATAACACCGACAAAACCTTCTTATGCAACCATGCCTCTTCCTGGAATACAGCCTATCATTGTGGATAATGAAGGAAATGAACTTAAAGGCAATAGCGTTGAAGGGAATTTATGTATGAAATATCCCTGGCCAGGAATGTTCAGAACTACATATGGTGATCATAAAAGAATGCATGATACCTATTTTTCACAATTTCCTGATCTGTACTTTACAGGCGATGGTGTAAAAAGAGATGAAGATGGATATTACAGGATCTTAGGAAGGGTGGATGATGTGATCAATGTTTCTGGTCATCGTATGGGTACGGCAGAGGTAGAAAATGCGATTAACGAACATCCAAGGGTGGTTGAATCAGCCGTCGTTGGATATCCTCACGAAATAAAAGGTCAGGGTATATTTGCCTTCGTGATTGCTGACATGACGGACAGAACGGTAGAAAACCTAACAAATGAAATAAAAATTACGGTAAATCAGATCATTGGACCTATTGCCAGACCCGATAAGGTGCAAATTGTGCCTGGACTTCCAAAAACCAGGTCAGGCAAGATCATGAGAAGAATATTAAGGAAGATCGCATCAGGCGATTACGACAACTTTGGAGACACCTCTACTTTACTCGATCCAGGTGTGGTTGAGGAAATAATTGAAACAGCAAAGGGAGGATAAATTATAGGTTTTTCTTCAGATATTCTTTCATAAAAAGGTTCAACTCCCATTGATCAGCGACTGGTGTTTTCGAAAAGGGCATAGTTGGCATGTAGGGTTCTGGTCCGAATTCAGTTGTAATAGGGAAAAAGTCACGATTTTCGGATTTCCTTAAGGCTATTATACGCCGCCACCAATTCAGGTGTCTTTCCAAAATCTTCCTGTTTTCAGGTGCGCCGGGATGATTTATCTGGGCGGATTGAGAATGCCCTACTCTGGCATGGATATGCTCTGTTCTCTGAAAAGCTTCCTCGAGGAATTCTTCCTGATCTTCCAGCAGGCTTTCTGAAACACAGCACCAGTGTGAAAAATCAGCGGCTATTTTTAATTCGGGGTATTTCTGAAAATATAAATGTGTTGTATATGTTGAAAAATTAAACCGGCCTCTATGCGTCTCATGAATTATCTTAATGCCTGATTCTGTACTTATTTTATCAATAAGTTCTATTATCCTGCAATTTTCTTCAAAGTTAAAAAAATCGCGGCCAGTGTGAGAGTTTATAAATAGTGGATTAAATGAAATTAAATAATCCAAAAAATCTTTAAGACGAGCGATATATTCATTAACAGTTTCTTTCTGTGGCGGAAGATGCTGGTGCCCAATTAATTTTAATCCTGTTTGATCTATAATGGTCCTTATTTCAACTTCGAACTTTTTATCATATGGAATTGCAATTTCAACACCATCATAACCAGTATTTATCACTCTTCTAAAGAAGCTCGACAGGTCCATATGTTCACTTCCCCATAGTGGGCAAAAGTATAGTATATCCATAAACTCCAGGTATAATCAATCCTGCAATATATAATAATTATCAGGAATGTGATTACCAGTCACCCAGTATTTTGCGAATATCTATTATCTTACCAATATGATATGCATTGTGATCAGCAACTAACAAGATTTCCCTAAGGTAGGTTCTGCCATCTCCATGAGGTATTTCTTGCGTCAGATCTATGTTATCATCATTTACCAGGTCTATCATAGATTCCAGGTCACTAAAAAATCCCTTATA
The DNA here is from genome assembly GCA_963820995.1 of uncultured Cytophagales bacterium. Lineage (GTDB taxonomy): Bacteria > Bacteroidota > Bacteroidia > Cytophagales > Cyclobacteriaceae > JAGTVG01. The sequence continues at coordinate 919,344 of CAWGCL010000006.1, forward strand.
GGTATTATCCCATATATCATCATTCATTGAATCATTATCATCAGGCCAATATCCAACCGGCCATTCAGGAGACTTCCAAGCTTCAGTAAGAGTAAATTTTAGGATATCTTCCTGAGCTATTCGCATATGCTCCAGTTCCTCATATATCGAGTGAATATTGGGCGTTCCTCTGAAATTTCTTATCTCCGGATTAATATCATCCAGGGCCTTTTCTATACTTACATGGGCAGATCCTCCTCGCAATAACTCAACCAGGCTCTTTCTGAAATTCTTTTCGTTCATTATATAGCAATTTATAGTAATTTAATTAAATAAATTCTATTGAACCTCATCTGGAAACCTGATTACATCATTACTGTTTAATACGTAATCCCTCAATTCCTCAACACTCAAAGTTCTTGTAGCCAGTTTACGACCTATCTCATTATTGTGAAAGTCCATCTTTCTCTGCTGGGGTGTATTATTTGGCAAGGTTTCATGAGCATCTGTTATCTCTTTGCTAAACTCAGGCCCAAAGGTTCTTGTTAAATGGTAGCTCCAATATAGATGCTTAAAAGCATCATCCGGAAAATCGTTTTGCTTTGACTTTTCCTTTTCACTGATCCGTTTTGCATCCCGGGTGATCTTTAAAATATGCAAAGTTCGGGCGGGATATTGAGACAGCAATTGGGCCTCTTTATCTGATATTTCGAAATCTTCAAAATTATCAGCAGCAGCAAAAAGGTCATCTTTATTGAAGAACAGAAAAGTCCTGTCATTCTTCCTTTCTGTATACATTTTGATCCTAACGTCCTGTCCGTCCAGATTTAAAAAAGCGTCTCCTCTAAATTCAATATCATCAGGGATGCTGTTCTCATTGAACAGTGTCCTTAACTTTTCTATAATTATTTCCCCTGACTCCTTTACATTATATAGCCTTAAGGGGGCTTCCCCTTCCCAGTAGGCATTTTCAAATTTGCCAAAAGGTCTGTTTGGATTTTCTTCATTTGGCTGGATGTATAAATCAAAATCACGAAGTGAAAACCTTATCGCAGGATCCCTGAACTTTGAAAGCCATAGAATCACAGTCCCGGAACGAAACTCCGCACTGAATGATTTTTTTCCATAAAATTCTTTTTCAAGATCAAACTCAACGTTTACACTTTTAATTGAGAAGCTCTTCAGAGACCGTAATTGCACATCCCCATAATTAAAATTCTTTAGTATAATTCCATAACTGTTTAATTCCGGCTCAATATACTCTAAACCATATTTGATAAGATAGCGAGCCATGTACCCACCGACGAAATAGGCAACAATAACTATAACAATAATTGTGATTGAAAGCCACTTTAAGATCCGCATACTTTATTCAATTATCACGATCCGTAAAACGCAAAAAAGTGGAATGCATTACTTTATTCAAAATAAAACGGCAGTCTTTTATAATACCGGCCGTTTTTTACTATCATAAAACAATCTAATCAGTAGAACCTATTTGCAATTTACGACCGTATTTATTTCAATCCCCGTTTAATGAGCAAGGGATCAATTGACGGTTCCTGGCCACGGAATTTTATATACTGAACCATTCCTTCATCTGAACCACCCTGTTCGAGAATATTTTTTCTAAAACTCTCGGCAATTTCCTGATTAAATATATCACCTGAGTCAAGGTATGCCTGGAAAGTGTCTGAATCGAGTACAGCCGCCCACAAGTAAACATAGTAACCGGCCGCATATCCACCAACTATATGATTAAAATACGTAGTCCTGTAGCGTGGAATTATTTCTTTCATCAGATTTATATTATCCATAGATTCGCTTTCAAATGTAAGCACATCAAGATCTGTTTTGCCTCCCACAGTATGCCAGTCGAGGTCAAGTACAGAAGCTGCAATATATTCTACGGTGTTAAATGCTTCATTAAACTTCATGCTATTCAGTAAACGCATTACCAGATCCTGAGGTATCACTTCATCTGTTTCATAATGTCGTGCATATACCTCCAGAACTTCAGGCTGACCAGTCCAGTTTTCCATTACCTGGGAAGGCAATTCAACCATATCTCTTGGCAATCGTCCCGCAGTACGATCATATTTCCCATCAGTAAAGAAACCATGCAGCGCATGCCCGAACTCATGAAACATGGTATTCACTTCATCCCAGGTCAATAAAGCCGGCGAATCCCCTACTGGTCTGGTAAAATTCATTACCATCGTCACAACCGGGTATATCTTTTCACCATCCTTATAGGTTTGCTGACGAAAACGTCCACACCAAGCACCTACCCTCTTTCCGGGTCTTGGATGGAAGTCCATATAAAGAACAGCTATATGTTTGCCTGTTTTATCTGAGACATCAAATACCTGAACTTCATCGTTATATACCGGCATATCTTCTAATTGAGTGATCGTAATCCCATACAATTTATTGGCTACGTAAAACATGCCGTCTCTAACATTTTCGAGTACGAAGTAAGGCTTCAATTCTGATTCGTCAATATTATACTTTTCTTTTTTCAATTTTTCAGCATAATACCACCAGTCCCAGAGATCAAGTTTGAAATCACCACCTTCCCGGTCAATGATCTTCTGCATATCATCCCGGTCATGGGCTGCAACTTCAAGTGCTGGCTCCATAATTCCATACAGAAATTCATAAACCTTATCAGAAGTCTGGGCCATATTATTGCTGATCACATAATCCGCGTAGTCTTTATATCCAAGAAGTTCAGCTCGCTTGGCCCTAAGTTTCAGGATGTTCAATATAGCTTCTTTATTGTCAAATTCATCATTATTATTTCCCCTCATGAAGTAACCAGTATACAGTTCTTTCCTTAATTCACGGTTATCAGCATACTGAAGAAAGGGCAACATACTAGGCTTTTGCAGTGTAAAAACCCATTTGCCTTCCAAGCCGGCCTTCGTGGCAGTTTCAGCTGCTGCTGCCTTGATACCCTCGGGTAAACCTGACAAATCTGCTTCATTGTCAATTACAAGTTTGAAATTCTTGTTTGTTTCAGCCAGAAGATTTTCCCTGAAGTCAATTTGATATTTAGAAATTTCCTGGTTCAACTCACGAAGTCTTGCTTTTTCTTCCTCATTCAAATTCGCACCATTCCGGATAAAATCATCATAATACTTTTCGACAACACGCAATTGCTGATCATCAAGGTCAAGGTTTTCCCTCGAATCATAAACAACTTTAATTCTTTCAAACAAAGCTTCATTCAGATTAATGTTATCCCGGTGTTTGGTCATCATAGGAGTTATCGTTCTGGAAATTTTCTGCATGGCCGGATTTGTCTCAGCAGAATTCAGGCTAAAAAACACCGAACTCACTTTACCAAGCAGATCGCCTGATTTATCCAGAGCTAGAATGGTATTTTCAAATGTTGGAGTCTCGGTATTTTTTACAATAGCATCAATCTCGGCCTGATGATCAGCAATTCCCTTTTCAAAAGCCGGAATATAATGGGTGGTATCAATCAAATGGAAGGGAGGAACCTTAAAAGGAGTCTGATATTCACTAAAAAAAGGATTTGTTGACATTTCTTCTTTCTTTTCACAGGATGTAAATAGAATCGCACTCAATAGTGCAACTACATATAATTTTTTCATAACTGTATTTTTTAAAATTAAAGATCTTAAAACGCTTCTCAAGCTAAAAATTGATTGATATTCCAAAAGTTGACCAAAAGTAATATATTTCATTTAAAAAAGTACCACTGAAGACAGAACTAAAAACACCTGAGATGATAATCCATGATATACAAAAAAGACGATGCTCGCTATATCGCATGATAGGGAGAAAAAAGAAAATAAGTTTATACTAATAGATTTAATTGTCTTATATAAAACTCAATTAGAAAATATACCAAACATCAGAATTGAAATGTTTTTGTATCCATTGATTTCTTAAATAGAGTGGAATTATGGAAGACTGCGGTATCCTTTGCCATGATATCAGTAAACATTTCCAGGTGCTCATTCTTCATATGCATCAGGATGATCTGCTTGGGCGACATTTTTTCATTTAAAAGTTTGTATCCGTCGCCAGCGTAAAATCCATTGACCAATGCGAGGTCTATATTCTCCGCCTTCAAATCAAATCCTGGCCAATCATTCATGGCTTCTTTCCATGAATCCCCACTATGGAAAACTTTTACTCCTCCAAAATCTATAATATACGCATTGTTTTCAATGCTATAAGTATCGCTATGCTTTGTCCGGCAAACCTTAAAATTCAAGTTTTCAATCATATGATCTTCAACTTGTCCTGAGTCGGGAGTAATAATATGGATCCGTGATTCAATATCGGGCGTGAGCATTTGATTTTGATGCAGCTGTTCAGTCACCTGGGCAGGACAGATCATTTGTGTTTCTTTATGCTTGTTCATAAAAGCATAGGCCAGGGAATCATTGAAATGATCAGGATGATTATGTGTGAAAATCAAAAAATGAATATCCTCAAATGGCGAATTTGCCTGGATCATATTTGACAATAATGATGAGTCCGGACAGGCATATCGATCAAGCCCTGTATTGAATAGTGCATCTATCAACACCTTTTTCCCATTATTTTCCAGCAAAAAACCTTCATTTGCCACATAATGAACAATAACACTCCTATCAGTATCCTGTTTTTCAAATGCATTTTTACAATTCATCAAAAACAAAAGAAGAAGAACTATGGTAGTTAAATTCAAACTGTTTATCCCCTTCATAGTTTAAAAAATTAATATATACCTGTCAAAAATTATTTTTTGTATCCAGGACCACGGACTACCTGTCCGGGTAATGCCCCAGTATGGTTTCCGTCTTTTAATACCTGTTGTCCATTCACCCAAACATGAATAACCCCTGTAGAATATTGATGGGGATTTTTAAAAGTAGCGTGATCCTGAATTGCAGCAGGGTCAAACACGACCACATCAGCAAAATATCCTTCTTTAAGCAAGCCCCGTTTTTGTATCTTCAGATTAGCTGCGGGCAATCCCGTCATTTTATGTATTCCTTCCTCCAGACTGATCACCTTTTCATCCCTTACAAATTTCCCCAGAACGCGGGCAAAGGAGCCATATGCCCTTGGATGGGTACTTTGATTAAGAAATACTCCCTCAGTGGCATAAGAACCAGCATCCGAACAAATACTCATCCAGGGAAGTGCTATTTTTTTCTTTATATTCTCTTCGGACATAGAGAAGTATACTACCTGAATCCGTGAATCATCTTCAAATATCAGATCAATGGCCGTCTCAGATGGAGATGTTCCTTTCTCTTCCATGACTTCAGCCAAAGTCCACCCAAGATATTTTCGCAATTCAGGATTCCTGAATCCCACGAGCAGTATCTTATCCGGTGTTACATGAAATTTGTTCTCTTTTATCATTTTCTCACGTGTTACCGGATTCCTGATATATTTCATTGTCACATCATGCCCGCCTTCTTTTGCCCAGGCAGGTAAACCGATATTTAAACCCGTACTGCTCGCATTATATGTATACATATCCGTTGTGATCTTTAATCCTTCCTCCCGGGCTCTTTCTATCATTAATATCGCCGAATCCAAAAGATGCCAATTCTCTGTTCCGGAGGCTTTGAAATGATATATTTCGGACCTGACATTAGCATTTTTTGCAGTTTGTATCAATTCATCGACTGCCTTAAGCAAATCATGTTCCTCATCACGAATATGGGATATATACAAGCCATCATACTTCGCAACAACCTTTGCCAATTCAATAAGTTCTTCTTTCTGAGCATGTCCGCTAGGCACATATATCAAAGCAGAAGACAGTCCAACGGCGCCTTCCTCCATTGCCTCACTGAGCAGGGTTTTCATTTTAGCCATTTCCTCAGATGTTGGCTCCCGGTTTTCATATCCCATGGTATATTGTCTCAAAGTAGCGTTCCCAACGAAAGATGCTATATTTGGAGACACTCCATTTTTAACTAGAAATTCAAGGTATTCACCAAGTGTAGTCCAGGGAATATCAAAAACGATATCATCCTGTTCTTCCTTTAATATCCTCTTTAACTCGTCATTAAGTGGCCCCATAGAAAATCCCTCACCCAGAACTTCGAGGGTAACACCCTGTCGAATATCACTCTGAGAACGACCATCCTCTATCAAAGATTCGTTAGCCCAGCTAAGCATGTTAATGAATCCAGGTGCCACCACCATTCCGTTGATGTCAATTTCCTGAGATCCTTTTATTCTTTTTAGTTTACCAATATCATACAAAGTATCGCTATGTATTGCCACATGACCCAAATAAGATGGCCCCCCAGTACCGTCGACAATAATACCATTCCTAAGGACAAGATCAACCGTCACAGGCTTACATGACCAAAGCAGTCCAACGGTCAGAATTAGTAAAATGGATATAAAGTGTTTCAATGTAATTTATTTTTTAAAATCTGCGTAACTTATTAGTTCTATTCCTCTTCGTTCAATCACTTCCAAAACTCCAGGATCAGTCCAGGCCCTGGTTACGCCATCCCGGTTTTGGGCAACATCGTAATACCCATCATGGCCAATGGCTTGCATTTCCCTCGTAACATAACCCGGATGCTCAATAAAGAGATAATCTCCAGGGCCAATTTCTTCTAGTGCCTGAATCAAATTTAAAATCATTTCCTCTCCTAGTCTGGCACCTTTAAAACCATTGAAATACTTTACATTATAAGGCGCAAGACTTGTTAATAGGCCATATTCATTGGCCAGCTTCGCATGCACTTCAGCAATTTTCGGATCTGCATTTGTACCCCCCATGTGAATTCCCATATGCGATATCCGTCCCGGAAGGTGCTTCATGGCCATTTCAATCTGGGCCCTGAGTTCCTGCTCAACCTCCTCAATTTTCCAGTCATTACCTGTAAAAGTTCGTTCCGATGGGAACCGGTCATTGGGCCAGTATGTGGGGAAAAAGTATCCATTTTCATCTACCAGACTTGGAGCATCGGTAATCGGCCCCCATTTTATATTTTCCCATTCGCTGGTCATGGTCAAATGTACGCCCACATCATACCCAGGTACTTCCTTTAGCATTTTAACCGCTTCAGGGAACCATGCACAAGGCACCATAATCTCGACAGATCGGGCAACACCATTTTTATAGGCATCGATACAGGCCAGGTTAGCTGTATGTGAAGAGCCAATGTCATCGGCCCTGAAGATGATTCTGATTTTACCTTCTGATTTATTGACTTCCTGTGCAGTAATATCATAAAAAAAAGTAAAAAGAAAAAAAATGAGTAAAAAACGTATAGCCTTCATAATTTTTAAAAATTATTTTATTATTAATAAATTCTCCATAAAATCGACATGTGGTTTCCCGCCATAAGCATTTGAATGATAGGGCCACCATACTTTAAAATAGGCATCCAAATCACCATCTCCGTCGGCATCGGCAAATTTTACATCATGCCCTCCCAGATTGTTTTCAAATATTACCCATTCCTTAAAATCATCACCTTTTCCATCCACGTTTTCCCAGATATAAGCTCTGAACTTAGCATCCGTAGGTAAGATCTTCTCATCTTCCTGATCCATAGTAAAGATATCCCAATCATTATCCTGGTCAAAATCAGCAACCCACAAGGAGTGGAATGACCCCCTTCTCCCTTCGGCAGTCAGAGGTAGTAAATGAACTACAAATCCCGGATCTTCTTTGCCATCATTTTCAAGCCAGGCTGCCCGGGAATCAAGCTGATCACAACCGATCATAACGATGTCCTGATCACCATCGCCGTCCATATCAACAATCCAGCTTCTACCTGAAAGGCCCCAATATCCGGAACTGCCATAAGGAAGAAATTTTTTAGTCCACTTCAGTCCTTTGCCGTCATTTCTATACCATCTTCCAGGTAATATAATATCCGCATCACCATCCCCGTCGAGATCATTCACCCCTCCAGGAAAAAATCCACCATGAATATCAGCATTTTGATCCAATACAGACATTGTAATAAGGTGTTTATCCCACTGCATATTAGCAATAGGGTTTTCTGGAATTTCATACCAGAAGCAACCTTCGCGGTCTCCCAGCACCACTACATCCTCAGAACCATCATTATTAATGTCCTTAATTATCATATCATGGATTTCCTTATCAATTGCGCTATCGTATTGAAACCGGATAAACTCATCATGCAAAGGATTTTGTGAATTTCTATACCAGTATCCTCCAACAACAAGATCCTGCCAACCATCCTTATCCACATCAAATGCTACCCCTCCCAATTGTCCGGTTGGAATTTCTCCCGCTTTGTGTTTCACCCAGGTTTTATTTGGGCGCATCTCAAACCAGTATACTTCCTTTCGGGTTACTGAAAGCGAAAAGTCCAGGTCACCATCATTGTCAAAATCTGCAATTGCCGGGGTGCCATACCGATTACCATCATCTTCAGGTAAATCAGTAGAAACATTGTGATGTTCAAAATTAAAAGGATTCCTTTCTTCTGGAGTGCAGGCACATATCACTGCTATGCTTGCAATAAACAGTACCTTATTTAAGAATTGTTTCATGATTCGTGAACGAAAAAATAGAATGAGAATAAATAAACTAATTTCATCAATTGGATGAAATGGAACTTAAAACTCGTTTCACAAATTTTTAATAAGTGAATCTTAAATTAATATAATTCTTATAATTCTCTTAATAGTTCGAGGGTAATTTGATCCAGATCATCCACGACAATATTGGCATGTGAAAGTTTCTGGTTCCCGGAATGATGGTTTTGGAAGCCTATAGATTTCATGCCAGCATTATTGGCAGCTGTCACACCATGCTCAGCATCTTCGATCACTACGCATCTGTCAGGCTCAACCTGGGCCAACTCAGCGATATTCAGAAAAATATCGGGCTTTGGCTTGGAATTGTGGACCATGTCTCCTCCAATAAATAACGGAAATGTCTTAACAAGATCAAATTTTTTCAGAACTGCACTTATGGTTGGGCTTGTGGCTGAAGAAGCCAATAAAAGATGAAATCCTCCATTCTCCAGTCGAGTGATCAAGTCCCTGGCCCCATTCATCATTTTAACCTCATCGGTTTCTTCCAGTACTTTCAGGTACTTTCCCCTACCCCGAAGCAGGAGTTCTTCAGGTGTCTCACTCAGATTATATTTTTCAATAACAAATCTCCATGAATCCATTGCTGACATTCCAACAAAGGACTGTTGCTCATCATATGATAATTCCAGGCCCAATTCTTCATACATTTCCCGCTCATGCCGTTGATGTACTGGTTCACTATTTACAAGTACACCATCCATATCAAAAATTACTGTATTAACCATAAACAATTATTTAGTGATGATTTCCAGACATCGTAACCAGAAATCATTATAATCCTTCCAATAAACAAAGTTGCATCCCCAATGAGGTGCCGGATCTGAAGTATATGCCAAAACTTTCCCTTTACCATGTGCTTGGTAACTTAGCAACGGATCTTCAGTATTCCTTACCTTCATGATCACTTCACTTTTCTCCCGGGGTAGCGTTCTATTATAACCCATTATAGGAGGCATTTTTGAAAAATCGATATCTTCAAATTTTTTACTCCATTCATTGTCAACTTCTGAATAAAATCCCTCGGTGCTCTCGATAAGATCCTCGATATCCAAACACTTGACAGGTAAAATCTCTTTAAGATGTGTCCGGCCCCAGCCGCCTTTCCCTGACTCCCCGGTGAATGATAACCAGCCACCAAGAAACATGACCGACTTACCAGATTCTACAGCTTCAATTGTTAACCTGATCCGGTCAGGAAAGGTAAGCACTCCTTTCCCGAATTTCTGCCGGTCAAAAAAACTGGGTGCTAGCTGAAACAATTTTGCTTCAACGTCACTGAATATGATTACATCATATTCCTCCAGAACCTTTTCATATTCTCCCGGTCCTAATTTATAGAAGTCCCATGAAGGCACTGAGTTTACTTCATGCTGCCCATTTGATTCGAGTGCATTTTTAAGCCATTTGCCATAATTGAAAATCTCTAACCCTTTATGTGCATAATTAAAGGGTGATTCTGCAAATACCGGGCCTGTCAGGACAGCCCAATCACCAACATAATAGACTTTTGCCATTGATCATAAAAAAAGGTGGAATGTCGCTAAAATACATAAAAATGAGATGAATCATTTACTATTAACAAATATCCTTTTATCTTATCTGAAATTCTTTAATATCATGAAAACGATATCATTCTTATCTCTGCTTTTACTTTCATTATATGTATCGGCACAAAACTCACCGGAGGATATTTTATTAAAAGACTACCGTCCCGAATCCATTTATAACACACCCATTTCTACAATCGGGAAGGCTGCATATCCTGTTATCGATATGCACAGCCATCCTTATGGGGAATCTGAAGAAGACCTTGATCGCTGGGTCGAATATATGGACACAGCAGGTATACAAAAAAGTATTATTATGACCATGGCTTATGGCCAGGAATTTGACTCACTAATACAGGCATATTCCAAATATAAGGATCGGTTTGATCTATGGTGTGGATTTGATTACACGGGATATGATGATCCAGGATTCCCTGAAAATGCCATTAAAGAGCTGGAGAGATGCTATAAGGCTGGCGCTAAGGGTGTAGGTGAGCTAGGCGACAAAGGTAAAGGATTATTTTATTGTAAACCGTCTGCATGGGGCATGCATTCTGATGATGACCGTATGGTCCCTCTTTTTAGTAAATGTGCCGAATTAAATCTACCGGTAAATATTCATATAGCTGAACCCAAGTGGATGTATGAGAAAATGGACGAAACCAATGATGGTTTGATGAATGCTTTTGAATGGCGGTTGGATAATAAAGAAGGTATCGTAAACCATGAAGGACTCATGGTCATACTTGAAAATACGCTCAGAAAAAATCCCAATACAACTTTTATCGCATGTCATTTGGCTAACTGTTGTTATGATCTTTCCATTGTAGGTGGAATGCTGGATAAATACCCAAAGTTTTACATTGATATCGGAGCAAGATTTGGCGAATTCTCTCCTATTCCTAAAACGGCTAAGGCCTTCTTTATCAAATACCAGGACAGGATAGTCTATGGAACCGACATGGGTATAGATTTAGATATGTATAGAACCACATTCAGAATATTGGAAACTGCTGATGAACATTTTTACGATCATGATAGATTCGGCTATCACTGGCCTTTATATGGATTGGATCTGCCTGATGAAGTGCTGGAGAAAGTGTATAATAAGAACGTGTCAATTCTTCAGCAATACTAATAAATGTAAATTAACCTAGGCTGTTGTCTTTTTATACAGGCCATAAAAGAAAAAAGGTAAAAACCCGAAGTTTATCACCAGGACCGCAATACCCAATAATACAGCCGCGCCGGGTAAATGAAGGATCTTAAGAACTGCTCCCGTAAGCAATAAAGCAATCCCCATTAAACCGAGAATATATTGTTTTTTAGTAAATGAATTTTCTGTATGCTCTTTTATCCCTGATCCTTTATAGGAACGATAAAATAGTATGGGTAAATATCCAAAGTTCAATATCACAACAGAGAGCAACAGGGCCACGCCGGATCCTGGCAGGTGAAATATTTTCATGACAGCCCCGGAAAGCAGGAATGCTAATCCAAGATAGCCCAAAATGTACTTCATTTTATATGAAATGAATTTGGAATACTCGGTTTTATAAAAATTAAGAAGTACTAATGGCAACAAAAAAAAGATCATTATTCCAGCTCCAATTAAAAGAAGCATCCCTCCGGCAGGCCAATGTTGAATTTTAAACAAAATGCCAGTCATCAGGATAAATGCTACAATAAATCCTGTTACAAACAATAATTTTTTCATGATTTTTATTCTTTTTGATGAAAGTAAGAAAATCGATTCCTGATAAATTTCATTAAATCCATTTGGGCATATAATCTGATATGCTTCATTATATGATTCTTCAAAACTCTTTCCTCGCTGCATATTGTTCTCTATGATACAGCAAAAGTGATCTACAAGATCCTCTTTTAATTCCTCTGAATCTATAAGGCTCTTGTTTACCTGATCGAAAATATGATCAACCTGTTTATCCGTTAACTTGTTCATGTTATCTGAGCAATTGGTTTAAATGACAGAATATTTTTGATGGTGGATATGAAATCTTCAATTTCAGCCACTTTCTCTGATTTTACCAGGCTCCCTTCAGAAGTCAATTTATAATATCGCCTTACTCTTTTACCTATATTAACTGTTTCAATTGTGACGAGCCCATCATCTTTGAGTTTGTGTAATGCTGGATATAAGGAACCTTCCTTGATCAGAATTTTACTATCAGATAATTCCTTCACCTTCTGTGCAATCTGATAACCATACATTTTCTGATTCTCGGCCAAAAGCTTTAGAATAATCGCTGATAATGTTCCTTTCAATAGTTCTTTAGAATACATAGTTTGAAGATACATAGATTCATGATGTATTCCAAAGAATATTTTAGTTTTATTCAACATATACCTTTATAGTATTCCTATCGTCATGTCTGACTTTAAGAAAACCACCCTTTTCTAATACTTCCCAGGTCCAGCTTTCGTGATCCATGTCATTTATTTCCTTAATTTCCATATTAATGACAGAAACTATGGAAGGTTTTTCACTCATCCTGATTAATTCCTGACTTTTTATATCAAAAGTTTTTTAAAAGATATTTACGACATCCAAATCGCTATCAGGAACTTCATGATACAATTTTTTATTCAGATCAGGGGCATAATCCGCTTGAAAAACGATTGAAGTAGAATTAAGGATATGGTTTGAATTTGAAGCAGCAATCGAGAACAGGCAACTTAACAGAATGCCAGTTTTACTCTTTTCATATGTGAACCGTAATTTATTTAGGTGCTTAAATTCAAATTTCCTGAAGGTCTTGATATTATAAATATTGTATCACAACATATGATTCTCCTAAAATATATCAATCTGGAAATTAATACTTAGAAACCATGTCCATGACCGGTTTATGTAATTGTGAAGCACATGCAATAACAGCATAATTTCGAAGGTAATTGTCAATATTTAGGTCAAATTCAATATCAGAACCATCCAGCTCAGTCATAACACCTCCCGCTTCCTTAATAATCAGATAAGGAGCTACAATATCCCAGATTTTAGTAGAATGATTTATATTCCCCCCAAATCTGCCATCTGCCACATAACAGAAGTCTATAAGACAATTTGTTGCCCTGATATTTCTGACATTCTGAATGACCTCAAATAGGAGGTCTGTTTCATATTTGGTCTTTTCAAGATTAACAGAATAATCGGTGGCATAAGAAAACAAAACATTTTTTAAGGAACGTTCCTGCGTTACATGAATAGTATCTCCATTACATGTTGCGCCTTTCCCTATTTCTGCATAATACATTAAATCGTAGAAAGGTAAATATGCTCCAGCCGCATAGGGTTTGTCGTGTTGCAATACCGCGAGAAGCGTACCAAACCATGGAAGGCCCGCGGCATAGTTTGAGGTGCCGTCAATGGGGTCTATTACCCAGGTATATTCCGATCCTGTCATGACTGCACCCGTCTCTTCACCTATAATACTATGGTTTGGGTATTTAGTTGAAATTATATGTTCTATTTTTCGTTCAGCAGCAACATCCATTTCAGTAACAATGCTGCTTTGATTTTCTTTAAGCTCTTCCTCAATCTCTTTACCAAATTTGGACATCAGTATTGTGGAGGCTTCTTTCAGGCATTTTTTGATTATTTTTTCGGGGAACACCATTTTCTTGAGATTATAATTCTGGTAATTTTTTTTTATCAAGTTAATATAAGTAACCGCTAACTATTGTTTCAATCTGAACTTGCTTTGATCTATTTTCAGCTTAAGCCGGGAGCAATCAAAGCATATTGCATGTAATAAACTAAACTGTTTCATACTATAGGATTACTTACTTAACGATCATTTTTCTTTTTGAAATCGTGGTTTCCCGTCCATCCGTAGACAGTGATTTGGCCTCAAGCCAATACATACCAGGTACCTTTGGTGTTGTAATTTTAAAACTATAGGTCATTGCACCAAGAGATTTAATTGAAAACTTCGATGATTTATAGGTCAGAATGCTTCCATCCGGCCATTTGATCATCACATCAAGATCGCCGTTAAGATCCTTGTATTCATCATTTACCATCATAACAGGAATCGATATTTCTTTTCCGGGGTCAACCTGAGATTTACTATAATTAATATATAAGCCCAGGGGTTTAAAAACCTGTACAAAGTAAGATTCATAAGCCGGATGAATCGTCAATTTGTCAATATCATCAAAAAGATCTCCCGTAATTACATTTTCAAAATTCCCGGTAAGGAAAGTAAAGTGTAATACACCTGCATAATTCCGGTGTGCCCGAAAATATTCAGTTTCAATTGCCAAAAGGTACGCAGCCAGTTCTATTCTTTCTCTATTAGATGCTCCAGGCGCTATAGAATCATATACACGTTTAGAAAGAATGGTGGGGCTTCCATCCCTTTTCAGCCATAACCAGCCATATTCATTTAAAACACATGCATGTGCTGTCGGATGAGGTGAATTTGTGGTTTTTGGTGCAACTTTTTCTTCATATTCCGAATAATTCCAACCATTCCATGCAATATTATAATGGTGGTCTTCAACCGGGTCATCGGGCCCGACAGGCAGGCCATAACCATTATCCCAGGCCCTGTCTGACAGGTCTAAAGTGCGCACATCCCTGATTATATCACGAAGATATTCTGTATTGGTTTCATTACAAATATCCCACCAGGCCACAGACGCATGATTCCAGTTATCTTCCATCCATTCTACGATCTGATGTTTCAACTCGGTGCTGTCCCAATTAGAATGATATTGCCAAATGAAAAACTCGTTCTGAATGATAAGACCTGTTTCATCCGCAATATCAAGCCACTTATCAGGTACCGGTCCAATACAAAAGCGGAAAGAATTCCAATTGAACTTCCTTGGCCAGGACACCAACAATCTTCTTACCCAATTCTCATCCCATGGCAGTAGAGCGCAACTGTCATCATCAAAAAATCTGTGCAATGTGATATTAGAACCTCGCAGATAATATGGCTTCCCATTTAAATAGGCCAGTTTTGTTTTTGTATCGAATTTAAATTCCCTCATCCCAAAACGGGTTGACAAATCATCACCATCAGTGTTCATTTTAAGAATATACAGATTCGGTTCTTCAGGCGACCATAATCTGGCTTCCGGGATTTGTATAGTATCCAGAACCAAAAGTGTATCATTGTCGTTGATAAGCATAGCCTCCATGTTGTTGTCGGTCTTCTGAAAGTCGAACTTATATCCTTCCAAAGTGTATTCTAATTTCAAAACCTTTGGCTCTCCCTTATTTACAATTCTGGACTGGACAATGACATTTGAATTGTATATGTCCGGGGCTACCTGTACATTTTCAATAAATGGATAATTGGCTGTAATTATAGATACATCATCATATATTCCCGGTGTCCATTTGGGCTTCTCATAATCGGAACCCGAGGGAGCCCAATCTGGCATAGCGCCTGGGTGAGCTCCAATTCTTACGATCAATTCATTCTTCCCATTCTTTTTCACAAGATCAGTTATCTCAAACTTTCCGGAAGTAAAGCAACCCAGATGTGAGCCGGCATTTTTACCATTAACCCATACAGAAGTGCCGAACTGGGCTTTATTGATCTTTAGAATGACAAGATCTTTTTTATCCTCAATTTCAAATATTTTCTTGTACCAGAAATATTTGCGCTCCTGGTGAGGAATACCCACTTTTATTGTATCGACATTGACTGCTTTTATTTGAGCCCTCACGAATCCATTCTGGAGGTAATCCAATCCATCAAATTGATCTACATCCGGAAAGGCCGGTGTCGATTGATTGACCATTCCGGGCACCTGAATCAGATGTTCAAAGACTTGGGGAATAACATCAGGTTCTACACCATCTTCGATTTCCCACTCTCCATTCAATGATATAACCGTTCTTTGTGCTAATAACAGATTTGAAAGCACAAGAAAAATGATTAAAAAAGTGTACTTCATAATAGCGTTTTAAAAAAATTTCATATATTCCAGTAGCTGGGCGTAAGTTACAATTTTTTTATATGAATCAACACACCATCACAACTGAAAATCTCTTAAAAAATGGGGACCAAATACTTTATTTTATAAGCCTAAGATAAATTAGAGCCACATCATTTAGTTAGAATTTACAAAGTTAAATGCTTGGAAACAAAAGGATAAAATTCCAGGCAATCAGACTAAACAACACTAATCCCTGGACCTATTTCTTTTTGAAATGTTTTTTGTTCTTTTTTTTCCCGGAATGGAAATTTTTCTTTTTCTTAAATCCTCTATCTGGTTTAGGGTCATATGCAGGGCCCTCACCCAGGAAATCAGGCAATTTGGCTTTTGAGACAGGTTTTCCAAGGAGTTTTTCAATACCCTGGAATTTCTGTTGATCTTCTTTATTTATAAATGTAAAAGCAGCTCCCTTTGATTCAGCCCTTGCTGTTCTTCCCACACGGTGAACATAATCCTCCCCATCTGAAGGCACATCATAATTAATTACAAGGTCAATATCATCTACATCAATACCCCTGGAGACAATATCAGTGGCCACCAGAACCATATGTTGCTTATTCTTAAAACTGGTGATGACCTGATTTCTGGTCTCCTGATCAAGATCCGAGTGTATATCGTAAGATGCAAATCCTGCTTTCTTAAGCTCACGGTTCAGTTCTTTGGCTATAACTTTTTTGGAGCAGAACACTAAAACACTGCGTAAGTGCTTTGCATTTAAGACATGCTTTAATAAAGCGACTTTTTGATTATCATATACTACAAACGCTACCTGCAAAATCTTATCTGGAGGCTTGGAAATGGCGATATTCACTTCTAAAGGATCATTAGCAACCTTTTTTGCCAAGGTTCTGAATTTATCAGGCATAGTCGCCGAAAACAAGAGATTCTGTCTCTTTTCAGGGAGGTGGGAGATTATATTCATAATATCATCATAAAATCCCATATCGAGCATCCGATCCGCCTCATCCAGAACAAGGTATTTCAAATCCTTAAAACTTACATATCCCATTTTAAGGTGCGCCTGCATTCTGCCGGGTGTGCAGGTTACAATATCAGCTCCATGAGTCAATGCATTTTTCTCCCTTACATATAACTCACCTGCACCACCTCCGTAAACAGGAAGTGAACTGATTTGGGTAAAGTAGGCCAATCCCTCCAGGTTTTGGTCTATTTGAATGGCTAATTCCCGCGTAGGTACAATGATCAGGGCCTTTATATGGTCATCATGTTTTGAGGTAATAATTTTATTAACAATTGGTAATAAAAATGCAGCTGTTTTCCCGGTTCCGGTTTGGGCTGTGGCTATCATATCCCTTCCATCCAGAATTGCAGGAATTACTTGCTCCTGAATTGGAGTTGGGTTTTGAAACCCCATGGAATCGATTCCCTGGATTATCCGGTCGTCAAGATTAAATTTTTTAAAGCTCAATATTTTATTTTATTATGATGGAGAATAGCTCAGCTGACTCCCTATTTATGAAAAGGCATTCTTTCAAATCAAAATTATAACTTGAATTAAATCAAAATAATTATTAAATTCTTGGTTGATAAATGTACCTTGAACAAATGATTTTTTTACTAAAATATCCATTTCATAGAGCAATAGTGTGAAATTTAAAATAAAATTATGATGATGAAAAGAAGACAATTCATAAAAACGGCAGGTACTGCACCCCTAGTTACATATTTTCCATCCGGATTAAATGATATTACCCGGATTTTCTCAGATGGCAAGATTGAAAAAAGATCATTGGGGAAAACGGGTGAAAAACTATCAATGATTGGCTTTGGTGGGATTGTTGTGATGGATGCCACACCTGAGCAATCCGCACAAAGAGTTAAGGAAGCAATTGATTATGGCATCAATTACTTCGATGTGGCCCCATCCTATGGGGATGCAGAGATCAAACTTGGTCCAGCATTGGAGCCATATAGAAAGGATGTATTCCTGGCTTGTAAAACAGGAATGAGAACTAAAGATGGGGCAAGAGAGGAATTAGAACAATCATTAAAAAGACTAAGAACAGACCATTTTGATCTTTATCAGCATCATGCTGTTACAAAAATGGAAGATGTGGATACAATTTTAGGAAAAGATGGAGCTATGGAGACTTTTCTAGAGGCAAAGGAGGAAGGCAAAATTCGTTTTATTGGATTCTCTGCACACTCCGTTGAAGCCGCCATGGCTTTAATGGATGGATTTGATTTCGACACCATATTATTCCCTATCAATTTCACAACCTGGTATGCAGGTAACTTCGGGCCTCAGGTTCTCAATCGTGCAAAAGAAAAAGGCATGGGTATTCTAGCTCTAAAAGCTATGGCAAAACAACCCTGGGCAGCAAATGCTGAAAAAACAGTGCCTAAATGCTGGTATGAGCCGTTAACAGATCCTGAGGAAGCAAAAATAGGCTTAAGATTTACACTATCACATCCGGTAACTGCTGCTTTACCTCCAGGAGATGAAGATCTCTTCAGCATGGCCCTGGGATTAGCGACAAATTTTAAACCGCTCAACAATACGGAAGTTAAGAAGATCAAGGAAATGGGATTGGCAGGAAGCCCGATTTTTAAGTATCCCATGAGCTGATTCCCTTTTTTAAATTATAAAATAGGGATTAATTTTTAATATTCTTTCCGGTTGATTGATTATTTAAAAAAAGAAAATTCCATCTGAAGAGGGAGAATTAGAGAGAAGAGTATATTTTAGGCCCTTGATAGTCTCATACCTGAAAAATTAATAATGAAAAAAACATTCAATCATAATTACAATCGTCATAATCCTGCTTACAATTATTTCATGCAACAGCAAAACTGATCTGGGTATTTTTAAAGCAAATAATGATATCGGGAATGTCAAATACCCCGGCTCGGTAGAATTTAATTCAGTCTGATAGTACCTACAGGGTTTCCGGTGGAGGCACAAATATGTGGTTCAATAATGACGAACTTCATTATGTATGGAAAGAAATGAGTGGAGATGTTTCAATCAGTGCCGATATTCAATGGGTAGGAAAAGGCGTAGATCCTCATAGAAAAGCCTGCCTGATCATACGACAGAGTCTGGATACCGGTTCCGTTTATGTTGACGCAGCTGTTCATGGCGATGGATTAACATCTATTCAGTACAGGGAAATTGA
Organism: uncultured Cytophagales bacterium; assembly: GCA_963820995.1. Classification (GTDB taxonomy): domain Bacteria; phylum Bacteroidota; class Bacteroidia; order Cytophagales; family Cyclobacteriaceae; genus JAGTVG01. The sequence continues at coordinate 938,572 of CAWGCL010000006.1, forward strand.
AGGGGGTATTACAAGGGAAGTACAATCAAATATCAGTGCACCTAGGTAGGGTAAGGATTGAAAAAGAAGGGGATTACTACTCGATGTCGATATCCTACAATGATGAGGAGTTGATATCATCAGGAGGTACTTTTAGATTATCCATGAAGGAACCATTCTTGATTGGCTTGGGAGTTTGCTCGCACAATAATGATACCATCGAAACTGCAATATTTTCAAATGTCAGAATAGAACCGATAGAATCAAGGCCGGACTCCTTAAGGCAGATCGAAAGCACATTAGAAACAATACCAGTATCTTCCTTCGACAGAAGAGTGGTTTTTCATACTAAAAGTCATATAGAAGCTCCTAACTGGACCCCAGATGGAAAATCTCTTATTTATAACAGTATGGGATCATTGTATAAAATTTCTTTGGACGGAGGGGAACCAGAGTTGATCTCAACCGGATTTGCTAAAAAAATCAATAACGATCATGGAATTTCTCCGGATGGCAATATGCTCGTTATCAGCGACCAGACTGAAACAGGGGGTTCAATGATTTATTCGCTTCCAATTTCAGGAGGAGAACCAAGAAAAATTACTCCAGTAAGCCCAAGTTATTGGCACGGATGGTCGCCTGACGGAAAGACACTGGCATATTGTGCAGAAAGAAATGGCAATTATGATATATACACAATCCCCTTTGAAGGAGGAGAGGAAATTCGCCTGACGACTGCGGAAGGACTGGATGACGGGCCTGATTATTCTCCGGACGGGAAGTATATTTACTTCAATTCTGAACGTTCAGGTACAATGCAAATATGGAAAATGAAGGTTGATGGAAGTGATCAGGAACAAATTACAAATGATGAATTCAATGATTGGTTCCCTCATCCTTCTCCGGATGGCAAGTGGCTCGCATTTATTTCATTTGACAAGGATATACCCAGCAACTCACATCCACCAAATAAAAATGTGATATTGCGTTTAATGAACTTAGAGACAAAAGAGATCCGCGTCATGGCAAAACTATTTGGCGGTCAGGGCACGATAAATGTTCCATCCTGGTCACCTGACAGTGAACGGCTTGCATTTGTCAGTTATAGACTAAAATAATTACTAGCTGGCATTTATGTATAATAGAATAATAATGCCCCGAATATAAGATCATTATTTAATCTAAGCTACTTTTGATTTTGATTCTATTTTGAAAATATTCATATAAGGCTACATTCGATAGAATTAAAAGCATTCCATAGAAAATGTCCTCAACCGGGATTGTCAAAAGTCTCAAGTCGAGGTTGAAATTGTCATTATACCAGACTACTGGCTCAGATATCCAGGATCCTGTTAATATTCCATTTACGATTAAAAATGGAACCAATACTATAAGATAAGATACAAAAAATCGACCGAGGAAATCAGATTTAATCGTTGCCAATAAAAGTAAAATAAAGGCTAAGGTAATAAAGGTTACATAGGTATAATGTTTCCCCAGGTTCAAAATCGCAAATATTATTAAAATTATTGCCAGAAATACGGCGACAATATTTCCAGCATCCGATATTCTCCAGTTTGGGAAATAATATTTTATACAATCATATATAAATACCGAGGCATAAGGAACCGTAATAAAAAACAACCATTCCTCAATTGGCAGGTTTGCAATGGTAAATCCCACTAAGTATTGCTCATTAAAGCCCCAAATACCCACTGAAGTGAAAATTACATCCCATATTATAAATACGACCGCGACTATTATTATTGATGGGAAAAGAAAATGCCATCTTTTATAGTAGCCAACTTTCTTATCGAAACTAAGCAGAAAGGGCAGAGCTATTGTTAAAACATTTAATATCAGGTATAAAAACTTGGTTTCCAAGACTATAATTATAATGTATAAGATAAAATGAAAAAGAAAATATATTGAATTATAAATAAACCAACAGCAATTCTATTCATTTTTTTTAATTCAAGTTTATGAAAGTAAATAAGTAAAACAAAGGCAACAATAAACCAGGCTATATAATTTTGGATAGGGATAATTCCGTTTTCCCATGTCCAGAAATCGAGATTAACAGCCACAGGTTCAAGGGAAAGATCGAGGATAACCATTAGAAAAGCTCCAACAATAGACTTTATAAACACTCCAAATCTGAATAAATTAGCTACCATGCCACAAGAATATACCATTAGAAACCAGTTTAATCCCATAACTATGGGCACTTCATACAATTTATAGCCCAACGTTTTGCCGTAACTGTAAGTCCCAAAAATCAATTTCGATTCAATTCCTATTAGTTCGATCAGGTATCCGGAAATTGCAGCAAAAGCAACGAAAATAACGAAATATCTGTTCCATTCCCTATGATTAAGTAAGAGTACAATTGCTGACAAGACCAGCGTATAAGGCGTCAGAGCTGCGATCTCATTCTTGAATTCTGTATTTAATCCGATCATTCCTACCGTGTAGATGATAATCAAGAATACCAGCGAACCAATATATATGTTTCTATTATATCCTATAATCATGTTGAATCAATTCTGAAACAATTTTTCCCGACAAGATAGACAATGGAATACCACCACCTGGATGCACGCTCCCTCCACAAAAATAAAGGCCTTTTATTTTTCTGTGAAAATTAGGATGTCGGATGAAAGCGGACAACCAATGGTTTGAACTGGCTCCGTATAAAGAACCCCTGAATGATGAGGTTTTCGACTCAATAGTCCTTGGATCCAGAACAGATTCACTTACGATAAGACTGTTCAAATCACAACCTAATAGTATCAGACAGTTTCCGTTTTATCCTGGTTCTGGAAATCTCTATAAGGCTATCCCAGTCCTGCCCCACATTGTAGGGGGCATTGATCATTACAAACCAATTCTCCTTCCCCAGTGGCGCATCACCTTCGCAGTACTTCGAGCTCACATGTACATATACCGTAGGATCTTCAAATAAATCACGTTCTTTGAAAATATAATTAAACTCCTGTTCATAATCCTGGCTGAAGAAGATATTGTGTAAATCAAGTTCCGGAAATTGGCGATCAATGCCCCAATAATAGATAATCGCTGAACTTGACCTTTCCTGTTCCAGAACCTGCCTGGGTTGTTTTAATTCCGGCAGCAAATGTTTATAGGTTGGCACAATATCCATATTGCTTACAATAATATCTGCTTCTATTTGCTTACCATTGACCTGCACTCCCTTAACCTTTTTCCCGGCCAAATTGATCTTATCCACTTTTGAATTGTATTTAAATTTCACTCCCCGTGATTCAGCCAGCTTCACAAGGCTGCTTGTGATTAAGTGCATTCCTTCATCAGGAAAAAATGTGCCTAGATTAAATTCAAGATGGGGTATTAAAGTCAGTATTCCTGGAGCTAGATAAGGGCTTGAGCCATTGTAGGTCGCATATCGGTTAAAAAGTTGGACCAGTTTTTCATGGCCTAACTTTTTTTTATTCACCTTATCCATGGAGGATCTGAGATTCAGTGAATTGATGCCGACAAGCGCCTTTAAGGTATCTCTGGACAAATAGCTCCCTAATCTATGCAGACTTTTTTCAAGGAAAATTCCGGAAGTCCTATCATATATTTCGGCACTATCCGAAAGATACTTAATGACGACATCACCGTACCCATCCAGTTTTCCATCAATTTCTTCTTTGAGTTTTTCTTTATCAGCATAGGCTTTAATTACGGTACCATCATTATAAAAATAATGACAGGTAGTGTCCACTTCCTTGTATCTGAAGTAGTTTCTTGGATTTAGTCCCGATATCTCAAATAGTTCATCAACAAGTACCGGCATGGTGAACAATGATGGCCCTGAATCAAACCTGAATCCATTTTCTTCGAATGCTGTCAACTTTCCACCAGGATAATCATTAGCCTCATAGACTGTTACATCTAATCCCAATAATGCAAGTCTAATGGAGGTGGATATCCCTGCAATGCCTGAACCTATAATAATTGCCTTTTCCGGTTTTGCCAATTTAAATACTTTTTTTATTAACCAGCCAATTCATTATTTGTTTGACTTTCTATTTTATTAAAACGCAATCAAAGAATTAATCAAGTGACCTAATCCATTCTTCAATTAAATCAATCCCTTCCCGATGTATGAGGCTTCTTCCAAGTTCAGGCATCATAATGCCAGGATTAACTGACATCATTCGAAAAATCAATATAGATTCGTCAGCTTTTCCAGGAACGATGTCGTATTTTAATCCCCCGGATCCAGCTCCAGCAGCAACCGGGGCCTTCATTATCCCCAGACTATGTTCATTAGGAGCAAATACTGTTAAATCGAGCCCTGAGTTTTTACCAGGTCCGCCGGGTCGGTGACAATGGCCACAATTTATATCCAGATAAGCCCTGGCTCTGTCTTCCAGGGAAAAAGTTTCTTTATCATCCCATTTCGCAACCTTCAACCAATTATTTTGATCCTCATATTCGGTAAGCCATCCAATATCGATCATTTTCCTCAACTGGTTTTGAGTTCCCTCAGCATAATTGTTATTTTTATTCAGTTGTCTGACTGTTGGTCCTATAGGAACAATTTCTCCGTTTAATTCATGGCAACTTTTGCACTGTAACATAGTTGGAACACGGTATTCAAAGGGTTGGGTCATTCCGGAGAGTTGAACAGGCACCGTGCCACCGGTTATTTCCAGGAAAGCCTCGGTCTGCTCCTCATTCCAAATATAAGTTAAAGCAATCCAATAATCCTTTTCTCTGATCAATAGTCGAGTTTCAATGATCTTCATGCTTTCCTTTTCCAACTGGTGTTCTGAGTAGAAGAAGTTTTTAACCAGTATTGTACCCTCCGGGAACTCAAGTGATTCAGTTGCGTTGTATTGTGAAGTACTCCCGTCAGGAATAAAAATGTATCTTTTCTTGCTTGCATAATCTGTAAACAAGGGGGTGTTAAGATCATAGAGCATCATTTTCCTGGAGGGCTTTAGCTCCTTTAATGGTAGATGAAACAAGCCATAATCCGATAGTTTCAACTTCCCAACTTTACCGTATGCAGCATTCTCGCTAATCCCATACATACTGTTTTCAATGACCAGTTGTTGAGGTTTATCTTCTTTAACCGGGGAGCAGCAGGATAAAAATACCCCCGAATATAGAAATATTGTAATAATTATTTGAGAAAATTTAATCACAGGACAGGGCTTCAGGATTAGTAGTCAGACCTTTGAAATCATTCGCTACATCAAGAATTACACGCTTAACATCTTCAGCTTCGTTTACACAGATCCGGTAAGCTGGATTCAGTCGCCCATCCGATAAAGTATAACCCTTCGGTTTAATTCCATCCCACGCAATCATAGGTGGTTTGAACCCAAATTTCCAAAGGAAGATCTTCCCAAAAGGATTTCTTAAATCCGGGATCAAATACCGGCTTGATATGTGATTATCGTGGATGTGGATATCACCGGGGTAGGGATCATAGTTCAGATCCTGTTCATATTTTCGGTTAATTCTCTGTCCTGATCCATTATCGCTTTCAGATAATGCCCCTTCAGGATTCTCTGATATAATATCGACAAGTTCATAGCTAATAATCCCAATCCCAATAGTTTTGTTGTCCTTAATCTGATTTTTATGAACGTTCACTTTACGTGTGGCAAGAATAAGCATGCCGGTTCCAGGCGGAACGATGCCCACAATATTCCCCGGAGGGGCGAAATTTCTTAAATTGTTTTTATAAACTTCGTTTGAATAGACCTCAATATTTTCACCGGTCATAGTCAAACCTGGCAAGTCAAATACGAGGATACCGCCCGTATTTTCATAAGCCCTGTTGCCATAAATTTTCACATTGACAGAATTTTCGCTTTCAATTCCTGCAACATTCCAGTAAACTTTGTTCTTCCTGATGATCACATCATGAGATTGCCCTACATAGATCCCTGCATCACTTGCACCCAAAACTTCGCATTCTTCCACCAATACATTCCTGCATAGTACCGGGTACAAACCATAAGCTCCGTTTTTTTCATTTACGACACCTGTCCAGGCTGATTTTATTTTACGAATAGTAATTCCATCTGTATCTGTCACTTTGATATTATCTCCTGCAGCATCCTCAATGCTGAAGTCTTCCAGTGTAATATTTTTGCAATTTGCAATCCTTATTCCTTCAGCACCATCTTTCTGGTTTTTGAAAGATAAAATAGTTTTTAATATCCCATTGCCTCTAATGGTCACATTCTCCTTCCCTTCCAGAATAAGACTCTTGTTGAAGATAAAATCTCCTGTTTCCAATTCAATAACAGAATTGTTTTCAGCCAGTATAAATTTTGTCTGAAGGTCTTTTTCAATATCTTGAAACTCCCTTGGCGGGTCATAATTCTTAACCGAATCACAGGAGATTAGAATTAATACGAAGAACAAAAGTGCAGTTAAATGTCTCATTCTTAATAGTCAAGCAAAAGCGAATATATATTAACTAGGATAAAATTAATAATTTGTATGAATGAAAGTCAATTAGATTACTAATTATCCTAGCCGATTTAGTATCTCGAGACAGGCCCGGCCATTATGATAAGGGCATTTCCAGATTCCAGCCTTGTCTTCTTCCAAATATGGATTGCCCTTTTTATCAACTTTGAAATACCATTCCCCATCTTTTTCATCAATAATTCTATCCTTGATAAATTGCCAGGTATGAATTGCCTGTTTGAGATAAGTAAAATCCTTACTAATACCATAGGCATTTACCAGCCCAACCATGGCTTCGGCCTGAGGCCACCAATGTTTATCAGAATCCAATGTCCCATCAGTTTTTAGTTCATAATAGAGCCCTCCATCCTGATCGAAACCATGTGAGTATACCGCGTCCACCATCTTCAGAGCAATTTGTCGTGTTTCGATTTATCAGTTCTTCATCAACCAGGACCTCAGCAGCCTCCTGAAGCAGCCAACTTCCTTCAATATCATGACCAAAAGAAATTTCTCTATCCTTTGGTTTCCAATCGTCGTCAAAAAACAATTGAAAATGCATAGTGTTGGGGTCTATTATCTTATCTATAAATACTTTAATTAGATTTTTTAATTGCAACTTAAGCTTCTCATTTTTCCAGACCCGATAAAGATTGGTATAGGCTTCCAGAATATGCAAATGAGTATTCATGGTTTTCTTCTCATTGGCATCTTTTTCACTCAACCTAAGATCGTCTAATATTATCCAGTTCTCATCAAAAGCCTCGAAATAGCCATTTAGAGTCTGGATCAAAGCTATATCTTTCAATTGATTCAAACAGGATTTTCGCATAATCCAGGGATTGCTCATTTTTTGTAGCAATATAATATTCACTAAGACCATATATCATAAAACCAAGGGCATAAATCTGGTTTTTGCTTTCCAGAGGATTTCCATAGTGATCAAGCAACCAGTATACTCCCTGGGACCCACTATTAATGAATTTATTTATACAATAATTATTAGCTCTGGTGGCGATTTCAAGGTATTCCTTTTTATGGTAATAGTTATATGCTGCTGAAAAAGTCCAAAGAATTCTTGCATTCAATACACTTCCTTTAGGAGAATCAGTATGGAGTTGGTTGTTCCCATCAATTTGACCATAGAACCCACCATTTTCATCGTCAATCATTCTGCGTCATCCAATACGGAAGGATTCCACCGGTAATCTGTGAATTCAATTCACTAAGGAAAACTTTCAAGTTTGAATCCATCTGGAATTATTTTACTTATACATATCAATCGGGACCTCATCAACAAATAATATAAATGGGTCCTCTTTAAATTTCTTAAAATCAGGGGCGCTTGGATGTCCTTCGAATGGGGCATAATGATGATTGGGCCATGCATTCCTCCATATCATACAATAAGCGATCTTTCGAGCAGTAGTATCTGATGTCAATCCTTCTAAAAGCACTGATGTCCACCAGTCATCTACAGGTATGGTTTCATATCCGGATTCCGACAAGGCAGCAACTTTACCACGGTTCTCAGCTAATTTTACTATAGTTTTCAATTGCCTGATCAGTTCCGGCCTCTGTTCCTTCGTTTTTATAGAATGATAATCATCATAACCAAGAATATCAACGAATTCATCACCCGGATAGAAGTCCAGATAATCCTCTTCAGATTTAAAGCGGTCCGTAGAATATGCATATAAAAGATGGTGTACATCCTTTTCTTCTTTCAGATAATTCACAGTAAACTGCCATAAAGCCGTAAATTCCTCGCTGGTGCAATTACCCCTACCCCACCAGAACCAATTTCCAGTATGTTCATGAAACGGTCTGAAAATTATTGGAATTTGTACGCCATCGACATTTAGATCGCTTAAAAAATGAACAAAAAGATCAAGTTTTTCTTTGTACCACTCATGTTTTTCACCGCCCGGTAAAATGGAATAAACAGCAGGTGTATTGTCCCAGGAATCACCATTGCTTACCGGATTGTCCATATGCCAGCTGATGGTGTTAATACCTCCCAATTGGTAGGCCTGTTTAATCCATCCTTTCATTTTCTCGAAATCGACAGAGTCGATATTAAACGATCGCTGTCCGAGTTTGCTTATATCCCATCCGAAAACAGCTGGATATGATCCGCTGGCGTCTTTTACATCAGATCGGCCACTTTCATCTTTCCAGTAAACCCCATAAGCGAGGTCATCCTGATGCCCGAACAATATCCCTTCATTACTGATGGTTCTTAAATTACGGAACAGGGCTTCGGTTTGTGATGTGGCTTCTTTATCAATAGGTTCAGAGCGCGTCCTTATATTGCTATCTTTCGATGGAGTGCATGCAATAAATACAATAAAAATTAAAAATTTAAATGCTCTCATTTTTGAAATTAATCTCATATTTCTGATCATACTTTTATGAAAAAATTTCCTTATAATTCAAAAATAAATAGGAATAGAGTCAAAAACGAAAATATGGACTTTTATAGTTTAATATGACAATCATTCCGGAGAAATATATTTGATCAAATCATTATCAAGGTTAAATTCTGGCATTTCAATACAAAAAGAAATTCATGGTTTTTTTAACTAGGATTGTATGCTTTGTATATATTTGAAGCTTGTCTACTAATATTATGAGAAAAAACATAACTATAATTCAATTCATCCTTATTCTTTCAACTCGGTTCTGGCACAGGAAGAAAATATGGATTTTGAAAAATACAATCCTGTTTCTACCCTGGTAGTACCGGAAAATATATTGTCTGAATCACGATTTCCCTTCATTGATGTTCACAGCCACCACTGGAGAATGGGCACGATGGATCTTAAAGAGTTAATCACAGAAATGGATAAAATGAATATGGCCGTTATGGTCAACCTGAGTGGAGGGAATGGCGATCGATTAAAGGAAATGATCGATAACGTCCACAATAATTACCCCAACAGGTTTATCGTTTTCGCCAACGTTGATTTTAACGGCATCGGGGAAGCAGGCTGGACTGAGAAAGCCGTACGACAACTTGAAGCTGATGTAAATAATGGAGCGAGAGGTTTGAAGATCTATAAAAGTCTGGGATTTAGTGTTACGGATAACAAAGGCAACAGGGTAGCTGTAGATGATTCCAGGATCGATCCTATCTGGTCTAAATGTGGCGAATTAGGTATACCCGTTCTTATCCATTCAGCTGATCCTGCTCCATTCTGGGCGCCACATGACGAGTACAATGAAAGATGGCTGGAATTAAAGCAAAAACCTAACAGGAAACGGTCAGATACAGATCCAGCTCCATGGGAACAGATCATTCAGGAACAGCATAATGTATTTAAAAAGCATCCCGGCACAAATTTTATAAATGCACACCTCGGCTGGTACGGGAATAATCTGTCAAAATTAAGTGAATTGATGGATGCGATGCCAAATATGTATTCCGAAATTGGAGCGGTCCTGGCAGAATTGGGACGACAACCACGAAATGCCAGTGCTTTTCTGATAAAATACCAGGACAGGATCATGTTTGGCAAGGATTCCTGGGCTCCGGATGAATACCCTTTTTATTTCAGGGTACTGGAAACCACAGATGAATACTTTGACTATTATCGCAAAAGGCATGCTTTCTGGAAGATGTACGGCCTAAATCTTCCTGATGAAGTACTCAAAAAGCTGTATTACAAAAACGCAATAAATATTATACCAGGTATTGATAAAAGCCTTTTCCCGGATTAAGGTCTTTTAACATTTTTTTGTAGATTGCAGAAGACTAAAATTTTTAATTATGAGTACTTCCAGAAGAAATTTTCTGACCCAATCAAGTCTTTTAACATCAGCAATTGCATTGAATCCTTTTAATTTGGGCAACCATCTTTTCGCCGCAAGCAAAACTAAAATGAAACTGGGGCTTGTTACCTATCTGTGGGGCAAGGACTGGGATCTTCCTACGCTTATTACAAATTGTGAAAAGTCAAACTTGTCCGGGGTTGAACTTCGAACAGAGCATGCACATGGTGTAGAGATCAGCCTTAATTCAAGCCAGCGAGCGGAAGTCAAAAAAAGGTTTGAGGATAGTTCTGTGGAAGTCGTTGGGTATGGTTCAAATTACCAATATGACAATCCTGATCCTGATGTTCTCAGGAAGTCGATCGAGGATACAAAGAAATACATTAATTTATGTCATGATATCGGTGCTAGTGGGATCAAAGTAAAACCCAATCAGTTTCATGAAGGCGTATCAAAAGATAAAACCCTTGAACAAATCGGAGAATCACTTAATGAACTGGGAAAATTCGGCGCAGATTATGGACAGGAGATCCGTCTGGAGGTTCATGGCCCCGGGACCTCTGAATTGCCAAATATTAAGAAGATCATGGATGTAGCCAGCCATCCTAATGTTGGAGTATGCTGGAACTGCAATGATGTTGATCTTCAGGGAGAGGGATTCGAATACAATTTCAATCTTGTTAAAGACAGGTTTGGATCAACCGTGCATGTTAGAGAATTAAATATTGGGCCGTATCCATACCAGGAATTGATGAACTTACTGGTTGGCATGGATTATGAAGGCTGGATCTTATTGGAATGCAGGACCGATCCGGACGACAAAGTTGCGGCAATGATTGAGCAAGATAAGGTATTTAAGGAGATGATAAAGAATGCAAAAGAATAATCTTCCATGAATACTCTGTTTCGTTTTTGCCTTATATTGTTTTTCCTTATACTTGGTTTAATTGGGTGTAAAAAAAAGACAAACGGTCCCTATTTCGCTACTGGCATAAAAATTGGCGAGGTCACAGACAATAGCGCTATCCTATGGGTTCGCTTAACAAATGATTCCCTTCCTGGAGGATTTGGGAATCCCATGCCGGAAATTGTTTATTCGGATCCTGAAACAGGGCAAATTGTTGATGAATTTATAAAAGACAGAAATGATTATACACCTGTCATAAATTTCCCGGATGAGGATACCTATTCGATTCTTGAAGGTGCCACTGTAGGGATTGAAGGTGATATAATGGCTTATTATAAACCTGAATATTCAGATCATTGGGAGCAAACAAATTGGTTTAAAGTTAATCCTGAAAGGGATTATACGACGCAATTTGAGCTGAGTGGTCTTCAATCAAATCAATCTTATGAGATTAGAATCGTTTCGAGGTATCCCGGAAGTAAGGCGATAGGAGAATCCATTGACGGCAGATTCAATACTGCAGCTTCTCCAGATGAAATTTCAGATGTTACATTTGCGGTCTCAACCGGACAAGCATACATAGATCAGGATGCACCTGAAGGTGGGTTCAAAATATATAAAGCCATAATGAAATTGGGGATTGATTTTTTTATACACACCGGTGATATCGTTTACTATGACAATCTTGCCAAGAATGAAGCTTTAGCGAGATGGCATTGGTCCAGGACATATTCACTACCAACGAATTTCCAATTTCATAAAAATGTAAGTAGCTATTTTATTAAAGACGATCATGATACATGGCTCAATGATTGTTGGCCAGGCTATGAAACCAGATTTATGGGAGATTTTACATTTGAACAAGGGCAAGCCATCTTTCTTGAACAAGTCCCCATGCGGGGGAAAACCTACAGAACCTATCGATGGGGAAAAGATCTGCAGATATGGATTATGGAAGGCCGCGATTATAGAAGCCCAAATAAAGACCCGGACGGTCCTGATAAGACAATCTGGGGGAATGAACAGAAAACCTGGTTATTCAACACTGTAAAAGAATCGGATGCCACTTTTAAGATCCTGATCAGTCCAACGCCGATAGTGGGTCCTGACAGACTGACAAAACATGATAACCATTCAAATAAAGATTTCAAATATGAGGGTGATGAGATAAGACGTTTCATTGCTGAACAAATGAATATGTATGTTGTATGTGGTGACCGTCATTGGCAGTATGTATCCCGGGATGCTGATACTGGCATTAAGGAATATTCCTGCGGACCTGCTAGTGATGCCCATGCCGGGGGCTGGAGTAATGAAATGCTAAGCCCGGAGCATGAATATTTAAATGTCACTGGTGGTTTCCTTACAGCTAAAACTACCCGTATTAATAATGATCCCTTCCTGGTAATGTCCCATTACAATGTAGATGGAGTAATTTTAAATAGTGACACTTTATCTCTGCTAACTAATTAACCTCAATTTAGAGTGTAATGATAAAGTCTTCAGGTATCAGATAATTACATCGCAATTCTTATTCGTACATCTAAAGCTGGCATTTGTTCACAAATGAACATATAAATGACCTGCTTTTTTAAGCAAACATTCAATAAACAGCTTATAATCAACTATTTATTTTTTTTGGCATGTTATGTGAAAAACATATTGAAACGCTGTTAATATGGAATTTTTATCAACAAATAACATTACGATCACATACCGCCACACTCAGGTAGTAATTATAGGAGAATTGGAATTCAGGCTCGTATTAAATTAATGCGTATAGAAAAAGATTTACTTTTTGATTTCATATTTATCATATTAGTAAACTAAGAAAGATTGGAGTTACAAGGATAAATAGAATATCCCGGAATCAGGATTCTAAAGAAGTGACCAGTGTCAATGCAATATAAATTAACCACATGAATTTTCTGAAATCAATTAAATTAAGTCATAAAATCGCTAATCAATGACAATCCGTATGATCCAAAAATTACAATATTCATGAGGTCGATTATCAAAGAGAATTCTTTAGTCCTAAAACCGGACACTTTCAAACTCCAATCAGAACCTTAAACCATAAACTTCAAATGTGGGTCATACCTGATACAGCTTTTTATCCAACTGTACGGTATTGTTACAACCATTATAAGTCACAAATTTCATAATACCCTGATATCAAGGATGTTATATTTTGTGGCATATACTTCGCACTTACATGGGTAAAAGGAATTTGAAAAACCTAAATTAATATATAGCCATGAAAAGTATTAACTTATACCGACTTCTGATTTCGACCCTGGTTATTGTTTTTACAGGGTTTGGCTATGCCAGTGCAAATATTTCCTCTCAGGAAGAAATTAAAAATGTTCAGGATCGTTCAATCCAATATCATGATCCAATAGAAATCGATGATGTATTCTGTACTGAGGCAGATCCCAACAAGGTTTTTATTATTCTTGATCATTATGACAAGGTCATCACACAAGGCAGGTGTAATGATATAATGGTAAAATTTTTCCTGAGCATTTCAGATCCGCTCTTTGAAGTGGATAATATTAAGTATTTCAGGCTCGAATACACAAAACCTGCATTATTAAAAACCAAACTATTTATTAAAGATTAACCATTCCAAACAACAAACAAGTAAAAAGAGGCTGCCTTAAAAGCAGCCTCTTTTTAATTTCCTTGTGATAAGGATTTAAGGTGAATCAAATAAACTCCCATCAATTACTCTGCATTTTTTTTGTACGGTAAACCAGGATTTAACTTTTAATGTAAGCTTAGATTTATATTTGATTTTATCAGGTTAGGAATACACCATTTTTGCCGGATCCCATTTAACGATACGTTTATTGAAATAACTTTCATTTGCCGCCAGGGATGGTCCAGCTGCCTTTAATCCATAAGTTGCATTTTCCATAATTGTCTTATTATCCCGAATCGCTGCGATTAAATTCGCCCAGTGATCACTCCTGTCATCATATCCTTCAGGCGGGCTGTAAACCACTTCGCCAGGTTCACTGATCATTTCGGGAACATTATAATACTTAGCGTTATATTGCTTTACGAATTCCTCCTGAATTGATTCCGGGAATGTAAATAATGAATCATACCCACCATACTCCGGCTTATTTGGGAAAGGTGAGCGGGTTAAAAAGATGCTATTGCCCTGGAATTTTATTGTTCCTTCCGATCCTACAAGTTTAAGTGATCCGTCTCCTCCACCACCTGCAATGAAGTTCACTCTGATCTGCATGTTAAAAGCATTGTGTGTTGCTGCCTGCGGATAATCGACTACACATGTCAATATATCCGGAACATCCCGTCCGTCTTTCCAATACCTGGTACCACCAGATCCGTAAATGGTATTTGGACCATCAGAACTGATTATATAATGTAGCCAGGAAAATAAGTGTACAAAAAGATCACCGGCTATACCAGTACCAAACTGCTGGTAATTCCTCCACCTGAAAAACGGGATGGGATCAAAAGGCATCTTTGCAGTATCACCCAGGAAAGTATCAAAATCAACCGTTTCGGGGGACGCATCCGGCGGGATAGAATATTGCCATGCACCTAATGAAGAATGCCGGTCATAAGCCGCTTCGACTAATATCAATTCACCAATTTCACCTGCCTCATAAATTTCTTTTGCCTTCTGCATCTGGATTGAACTGACACCCTGGCTTCCGACCTGGAATTTCGCATTATATTTCGCTTCAGCTTTAATTACCTCATGCCCTTCTTTAACTTCCTGTACCATGGGCTTTTCGCAATAAATGGCTTTGCCTGCCTTCATAGCGTCAATAGAAATAATATCATGCCAATGATCTGGCGTAGCAACCAGCACCACGTCTATATCATCCATGGCCAGAATTTCACGATAGTCCCTGGTCGTTTTGATATGGTCTCCAAATACTTCCTTTATACGGGTTAATCTGCCTTCATATAGATCACAAACCGCAACAAGTTCAACTCCGTTAACTGACAAGGCAGAATTTATATTGATAAAGCCAATAATTCCAGTCCCAATAACTCCAAGACGGATCTTGTCATTGGCAGATACTTTTTTGCTTTCATTTATATTGGCAGGTTCCAGGATCACAGATTCCCTGTAAGGCTTACGCGTAATAATGAATGGGGCGGCCCCAGCCATTAATCCACCCTGGGCCATTCCTTTCACAAACTTACGTCTTGAATAACTTTTCTTTGTTCCCATAATTGTTAGTATTTAAAAAGTATTTGTTAATATTCTATTTTGTCATTAATGTCCAGTATCATCGAGAGACTTATCCGGTAATGAGTAATTATTAAAAATTCTACGATCATGTAATTTAGATACCCATGAATTTACTACTCTCAAATTTATACAATATTCTTAAACTGTATTATTGAATAGATATCTTTTGCTTTCCTTCATTAAGCTGAATAACCTCCTGCTTCCACCTGAAAGTACCAGTCATTCCTTGTGGCAACACGACAAAGCCGGAAATTCCAGATTCACCAGTCCTTTCTAAAGTGACTTCTATACTACCATTATATGCGGGAATGTATAATTCACCCTCTATATTTTTTAATTTCCCCAGATTGGGTTGAATATCCACCGTATTGAATCCAGGAGTCTGAGGCCTGATCCCACATACAGTTGCAAGTAAATCATAATTAGGGCTTGCGCTCCAGGCATGACAGTCTGAACGGGTTGGATCCGGTTTCTCGGCAAAAGTTGATAAGCCATTTTCGATCATAACATGCCATTGATCAAGATATTCCAGATATAAATCGGCCATGCCGGTCTTTTTCATAGCCTGAAAAAGATAAAACCTGAAATACATCGTGCACTGGATTAACGAAGAATCTTCAAGGATCCGCTGCATAACCTTCCGTTGTGATTTTTCAGGTATTGCATCAGTCAAAATCCCGAATATATTTGCATGCTGACTGAAGATCTTTTTACCGGGCGCATCTGCCAACAATCCCTTTTCTTCATCCCAGCATTTCAAATAGACAGCGTTTTTTATTTTTCCGGAGGTTTGAGAATAAGATTCAGCAGCCTCAGGGTTTTCGAAGTTATTAAACAAATCAGCAGCCAGATCAAGTGCATATGCATATTGTAAGGTGATATTGGATGATTGTCCTTCCGCTACACCGTACGGAACACCCCCTATACGCTTCTCATTATTCCATGGCCATTCATCTGCCCAATCCACAAAATTCCACCATTCAACAGGCCCCAGCATATCTTGCTCATCCAGTCTTGAATTAAACCAATCCAGTACATTTTCAATACCGGGGAAAAAGGAATGTACAAATTCCAGATCATCCCTGTGCATCCAGTAATCATGTATCATAGCGATCCAGAAAAGGGAATAAGGAGGTATGATTTGTTGGGATGAGCTTGGGTACCGACTTTGAGTCAATCCGTTTGGCCTTCTTGAATCGTCAAAATGCTTAATTGCTTTTCGCATAAGCTTATCATTACCATCTACATAGAGTGATATCAAAGCCTGAATCCGGGTATCCCCTACATACTGCATTTGCTCGTAATATGGACAGTCGTAATAGATCTCTCCGGCACACAGACGCGCTGTTCTGAATCCGATATCCCATATATCTTCCAGGGAATGATCATCTGATGTAAATGAGGACCTTTCCTGGAGAGGAAAACCTGTTGGTTGACTGATAAACTGCTGGATTGTCAAAGGTTCGTCTGAAGTTTTGATCTCAACCAGTATATACCTGTATGTACGGAACCATAAAGGACTGAAAATCCTGTTTTGTCCACCATCAGGAATGAATAAATCATAATATCCTGAAAAAGATTTCCCCTCGACTTCATCCCGGTTCCCTTTGCTACCATCCTTATTATATAGGGCCTCTGCATAAGCAATTTTCAATTCAGCATTTTTACCCCCACTTACCGTCAATTTTGGAAAACTTTTCGTTAAATAACCCTGATCCAGTAAAAAGGAAACAGATTTTCTTCCATCGAGATGAATCTTTCCATTTGTAAGATCTTCCGGGGCAATTTCTATGCCTTCAGACTTTCTAACATCTTGTATAGATTCCCGGCCGAGGTACATCAGGTCTATTTCCCTTGGAACCAGCATCCATTCCCCGTCAGTACCTTTTCCCCTAGGGGTTCCTCCACTCAATATTCTGGGAATTTGCCAATTGCTGTCATCATAATTTAGTTGCTCCCAATTCCATGGATATCTGTTTCCATCAAGGTAATCACCAGGACCTACTACCGTAAAGGTGTTTAACTGTTCCATAAACCCGGTTATCGGTTTGTAGGATTCGTTATTATATACCAGCCATGATTCATCAGTATTTACAATTGATTCTAATGGACTATTTCCTGCCATTATAAAAGCGGTTTTTCTGGTCATCTGGGCAGCTGGGATATGTTCACCAAAATTCCAGACTACAGCTGCAATTACATTTTTCCCTGGAATTAAAAACCTGTTGATATCAAGAGGCTCAAAGCGCCAGTGTTGCAGATCACCCCTGGCAGGGCCGTAGGTTACTAATTCCCCGTTAACATATAAAATATACCTGTTATCAGCAGATACATGCACGATAAACTCCTCAGGCACTTTATCTAATGTAAAAGATTTACGGAAGTGGAAAACACCATATTCTTTTATTGATGCATCCGGACAAGTTATCCATTTCGCTGTCCAGAAATCATTCAATATGGAGGAATTGATCCTATTTTTATTCACCAGTGTCTGGCCAAAAAATGATGTACTGCTGAAGATAAAAAGTAGAAAAAAATAAAAGAATCTTCTCATTTTATTAATCAAAACAATATAAGGAGTAATTTAAAAATCAAACCTGGAATCAAATCTGAAAACTCAGGATTCCATAATCGCTAGCTTGATTACGTAAATAAAGTTATATCATAATACCATTTATTTGCTTTATTTCAATAGAAAATTATAACTTGCTTTTTTATTTAAATTCGTTCCATCATGAAAAATGTATTAAGGATTTTTATTATTCCCACGATTTTTACTCTTGTATTTTCATGTTCAGAGGTTAAGGAAAAGGATTCTGTATCTCCTTATATATCAATGGCTGATACACTGGAAAAAAGTCTTTATAATGATATTGTAAATTTATGGTACCCACGGATCATAGATCTTGAACACGGTGGGTATCTGACAAATTATTCATATAACTGGGAACAACTTCCAAATCAGGATAAATACCTTGTTTATCAGGCCAGGCATATCTGGACACTTTCCATGCTATATAAAAATTATCCTGACAAAAGAGAATTCATCGATTATGCCAGTCATGGCTTTAAATTTCTTACGAGTAAGATGTGGGATGAAGAAGAAGGGGGATATTACCTTGCCGTGGATCAAGCCGGGCTTCCACTTGAGGAAAACATACATGAAAAAAGAATTTATGGCCAGGCATTTGCTATTTACGGACTGGCTGAATATTACAGTGCCTCAAAGGAAGCAGCGGCTCTTGAATGGGCCAAAAAATCATTTAACTGGATAGAAGAGAATGCACATGATCCAATAAATGGTGGATATTTTGAATTTCTGCATCGCGATGGTTCACCAGTCCTGGAATCTGATAGTTACCAAACTGAATTAAATGACCGTCTGGTAATTGGACTGAAAGACTACAACAGTTCTATCCATATCCTGGAAGCACTCACTAGCTTATATCATATATGGCCGGATGAACTTGTTAAAGAAAGACTCGAAGAAATGTTTCATGTAGTCAGGGATATAATGGTAACAGATCCGGGATACCTGCTTCTTTATTTTACAGCAGACTGGACACCAGTTACAGGGAATACGCTGGATGAGATAGCAGGTGAAGAGCTATGGTATACCAGCCATGTGACCTTTGGGCATGATATAGAAACCTCCTATTTGTTATTTGAAGCAGCTGAAGCCCTAGAGAACCATGATGAGAGGACGGTAAAGGTTATTAAGCAACTGACAGACCATACCCTTATGAAAGGTTGGGATAAGGAAAATGGAGGGATTTTCGATAAAGGGAAGTATATGAAACCGGATAGCATGGTGATTATTGACGAGAAGAAAGCCTGGTGGGGAGAAATTGAAGCTTTAAATAGCATGTTGTTACTTCATTCCTTATATCCTGAAGATGAAATGGATTACTACAGTTATTTTTTGAAGCAATGGGATTTCCTGAATACTTATCAGATCGATCATGAATACGGCGGTTGGTACAATGGCAGTCTTGACACAAATCCTAGAAGCAAAATGGCGAATAAAGCACATCCCTGGAAGACTACCTATCACAATTCAAGGGGGATGGTGAATTGTATCAATATACTTCGGAAGCTGGGGAATGCTGATTAGTGTTTGCAGTTTCTGATAATAAACGAATTAACGCTTGCTTTGCTATCAATAAGTCTATAAAATCCATCGATATAATTAAGAGGTTTATTTTTACCTCCTTTGACAAGATAAGGAGAATCTGCAAACAGGGCTTCAATTTGGCTTCGTTTTTCATGAAAAAATTTAAATGCTTCGACATATTCATCCATTTCCCTGCAAGTGCCCATATAAAACCGTTCCGTTACATTTTCGATTGGAAGAATTTCATGTGGTTCTGCATATTGAGCATCTATTATACCTGAATAATCAAAATCATATGGAATAGCAATTGGATAAGGGTAATTTGCATCCGCTACCCGGATGAGCTTTATATTATGCAATCCTGGAATACTCCAATCGGTGTTTCCTATCATCAACTGAAACAAGCCCATGATGGTAGAAGAGGCCCTGTCAACGTCATTATTTGGAATCCCTTTCCTGTCATATTCTTTTGAATTTAATCTTTGCGCCATCTGATCTGTTGGTTCGATCAGAAATGCAAAATTATCCCTTGGCTTCTTTTTACCTGATGTATCGATGTATTCCACCCGAAGCAAACGAACCCTGTAACTGAATTGGGATAATATATTATACATCTTATAGACATAATATTCCTGGATAAGATATTGATCGTACAATTCTCCCGACCTACAGTTCCCGACCAGTTTGATCTTGTCGAATTCCTGGATCTGTGTCGAAAATTGCCTGCTTCTTCGGGAAATTCAACTTAATTGGAGGAAAGGAACACGTCTTCCTACGATAATTACCCCTGGCTTTTATTTTCAATTCTCTCCTAACGGTAATGCTATCAAATAAAATGGTTTCAAATATCGCGGGTTGATATTCGTCCTGGAATTTCTTTTTAATGAAATTCCTGAAATCAGAAATTATCCTGACATTCAGGATTTCATCATTATTGAAAAGGTCAAAAGTGTCCTTTATGTTGTCAATATTTGTCTTAAAAGAAGGGGAATTCTTGTACAGAGAATCTAAATCATATACCTGAGCCGGAGCCTGAATATTTATAATAATGCAAAGGAAAAATAATGCTACAGGAAAGAATCGAATTCTCATTATCTAAAAGAATAATTCCACAATTTATGAGAAATTTAAGCAAAAAGAATAGATTCATAAACATTTTATATACTATTTTGCGTTACATAATAGAACCCCAGATTGCAAATAATGAATGAATGAAGATGAGAAGACTCTGGATTGCCTTTATTGTATTTGCCATATTTTCATGCGGTGAAGAAGAACTTTCTTTTACTCCAACTGTAGAATCCTTATATTTAAATCAATTCAAAGTATGGAGTAAAACGGATATCATAGTTGATCCTGCAACTGGAGAAAAAATCAGTGAAAACGAAACCAGGGATCTTCAACTTCAATATATTTTTACTTCCGAAAACCGTAAGCGTATCAAACAATGGAGGTGAAAACTTTTTTACCTTTCCTGATAGTTACATTGGATTAGATTCCATTTCATATACTGATCCAGGCAGTGGAGTAACAGTTTCATATTATGTTCTCGAGGTTTTCCGAATGAAAAACGGCGATCCGCGTTTCAAGGATAACTTTGATCCCAGAGATGAAGTCTACCCTGAACTTGATGGATATTACTTATTCCTGCACCTTGAAAACAAAATCCAGCCCGAGGCAGAAGGCGGTAGACTCACAGAGATTCTTCTTATGTATTCAGAGGGATATGCTGAGCGATATTCAATAATACTATCCCGGATTGTATCTAAACCGTACAAATCTCTATAGCATCCTCCAGGGCCATCAGTTTATCATCCCAGGTAGGAATAAATTCCTGTGCTACATAACCGTCAAAACCCGTTTCAACAATCGCCTTCATAATAGCCGGATAGTAGAGTTCCTGAGTATCATCTATTTCATGACGACCAGGTACGCCCCCTGTATGGTAATGAGCAATATACTGATGATTTTCCTTGATCGTGCGTATAACGTCCCCTTCCATGATCTGCATATGGTAGATATCATACAAAAGCTTGAAGTTCTCTGATCCGATCATATTACATAATTCAACACCCCAAACCGTATAATCGCACATGTAATCTTTATGATCAATCTTACTGTTGAGTAGTTCCATTACAATATTTACCTTGTATTTTTCGGCTTCTGACATGATCTTTTTCAGACCTTCTGCACAGTTTTTTAACCCGGTTTCATCATCCATCCCTTCTCTGTTGCCCGAAAGAACAATAATATTAGGTATTTTATATTTTGCAGCTACTGGAATTAGGTTCATAAAATCCTGTATTAATTTCTCATGAAAAACCGGGTTATTCCATCCTCTGGCTATTCCCATTCCGGCTCCATTTCCCATAGCGCATGTCAGCCCGTATTCCTGAACGATTGGCCATTCCTTTGGCCCAACCAGATCAATGGATTGCAATCCAAATGCTTTTCCTTTTTCACATAGTACTTCGAGGGGAATATCATTATAACACCACCTACATGCAGAATGGTTTATCTTTTCACTAAGCTCCTTCCCCATAGCAGAATTGGCTGCTTCCAGTCTGCTGGACAAAAGAGAAGGCAAGCTAAGCATAGCGCCACCAGCCATTATTTTTTTTATTGAGTTTCGTCTTGTTTCTGAGAATTTCATATCTATTTATTTAGTTTTCAATAGTCTGAAGTCCATTTAATATAATGGACATGGAAAGTGCGAAAAATTCAATAAAAAGTTTTTCAAAGTATATCATGTAGAGAATTTTCACATTCAATCCTTTTTTAAAAAATCAAAGGGAAATTACGAAATATTAGATATTTAACCAATAAATGAACTTAAATACCAAAGCCCTGTTCTTGCTTTGAAAATCATTATTCCAATAATTTTCCGTATACACCAGGTAGATATCCGAAGCAGGAACGAATCGCCATCGGAAGCGGGCATTTAGGTTGACATTTTCTGCCTGTTCATTGAACTGAACAAAAGTAGTCAGGTAAATATTCTTGGTGAAGGTTACTTCCAGTCTTGGGCTTACCAATAAGAAAGAGGTGCTGGTATAAGGTTCCGGAAGTCTGATGTCATTATACTCAACATCAATGTTTATGTTTGCATAAGGTTGAAAGCGATATCCTACACTTCCTTCAAACTGGAATAATTTCCCATTGAAATATCCTCCGTATGTTGTATGGAAATCAAAAGTAAAAAGTTTTCCAGGAGCGCTTGAATATCTCAATCCGACATCAAACCAGGCATAATCTGATCCTGCCGGCAATTCTTCTCCTCCGGAATTTGTAGGATCAAAAGGTTCCTGCAACAGGACGTAATTATACCCAGTACCAATACCAAAGGAACTTCTGTTAAGTAAAGTGACATTATATCTTGCCGTACTGTTTATATCAGTTAGTGTATAATCTTTATTCCAGAATAAATCAGCATCAACTGAAGGGCCATGAGAATTGATCTTTTTGGAAGAAGGGAAAAAGCTATATCTGAATTCCGGACTGATCCTGTGATAACCGTTCCTGGGAATGTATCCAACTTCTGCATTATAGTTTTCACCGACATATTGTTGTGACAATTCTAATTCGAGATTGCGGGTATCGTAGGAGAGATTGGCTGCCTGGTAGAAATCGTCACCTGTAAGATGAGGGCTAAATGATTTATGGACAAGGAATTTCCCGGTCCAGACATTATCTTTTGAGGCCAGATTATATTCCAATCCTAAATCCCGGTTATATTTTTGGATACTGCTATCATCTACAGCATAGTCCAGGCCAAAGGACTCCTTGTTAATAAAAATGGCCTGTATGTTTGAGCGGGAAAACACCTTTCTCTGAATGGCAGCTACAAAATAGTTCTGGTCTGGTATTCCGCCTTCTTCAATATTTCCTTCCTCATCAACCTTGGGGGTAACATCTCCAGTCTGGATATCCATCACCCCTATACGCCAGTTTTCATCCAGCTTTCCGCTAAGCCGGCCCCCATATTCAATGGGTGCATCCAAGCCTATCCTCCTGGAGAAAAATGGCCTTGTTCCATGGTCTCCGAAATTGGCGAAGAGGTCAGAGTTTTCCAGGAAAAACTGCCGTCTTTCAGGGAAAAACAATTCAAAGCGGCTAAGATTGGTCACTCTGCCTGTCAACCTCAACTTGGGAAAAATCAGGATTTACAGTTAGATCAAGGTTTAAGCAGGCGTAATAGCTACTTTAGCATCAAGACCAAAATCATAATCGAAATCCGTGGATTCGCCACTCTTCAACATTTTTACTGGCGCTTGCAGTTCCAAATGGAATTATGGAGATGTTAGTTCCCTGTTTTGGAGGAGGTTCTTCCCAGATCAGGTTTCCCGTAAAGGCCAGCGATGCAGATTGAAATTGCCTCGGGACAGGCGTCCAGGCAGATTTTTCATTATAAGAAAGATCAAGACGTGAAAAATTGATCCCCCAGCTTTTTAGCCCTTTTTTATACCTGAGTGTTTTGAAAGGAATGGCTGCCTCAAATATCCATTTATCTTCATAATTCTTTACGGTTGACTTCCACTTATTATCCCAGTTCAGATTGATCCGGCCACCATCAGCTTGTTCACCATCCCATTCGCCTCCGGCAGCATTTGCTCCAAATGAAAATCCATTTGTCAGGTCATTAAAAGGATCGATGACACAAAAGAAATTATCATTTAAGCCAAAGTCAAAATCCCGTTTCATTGAGGAGACTACAATGTCGCTTCCTTCTTTGAGGTACATAATAGCTGACATATACAGGTTCTTATCGTCATAAGCCACACGCACCTCTGTTATTGCATTGGCTAAACTGGTATCCATCGGCATCATCATATGAAAATCGTCAGCTACATCCGCTTTCTGCCAGGTCTCTTCATCGAGAACGCCATCTATTGTTATCTCATCCAGGGTTTTATTGCAATATAGATTGAAGTCGTTATTTACCTTATTTATTTCCTGTGCCATTAAGGATAATGGCAACAACATAACATAAAAAATATAAAAAAATCTCTTCACCAACTCAGAGTTTGAACAATTCCGCCAAATATATTCAAAAACACAGAAAGAACTCTGATTACTTAAAACCGAATTCTAATGCTTACAAAATAATCCCTGAAAATTGAAGAAAATCTGATTTGGATATTTTATGCTTCGAATCCAATCATTAAAGGGAAATCGTAAGTAATTATGATCAATAGATAGAGAGCATACGATTTTGCACACAATCTATAAAGAATTGCATTCTGAGTGTTAGAACATCCTTTTATTTCATTTAATCGTTGATTGTCATGAAGTATTATATTAAATTGTATATTCTGATTTTATTAAAGGACATGATTTTTAAACCGTTAGGGCAATTATCCTCGTTTGTCAATTCCTGGATCATTGCAGCAATCATAATTTTAATCCCCAACCATGTTGTCTCAAATATTCTACAACAATATCCATTCGAAAAATCGCAGCAAGTTCTGATAGCAGATTCACTCTTACAGGATGGATTATATAAATCAGCCATTGAATTTTATAAACTAGCATCCGATGGATACAGGGAAGATAAAAATTGGGAAGGTGTTATTTATTCACTAAACAAAATAGGATGGGCGAAGATCGCTGATTTCCAGAAGGTAGAAGGATACAATATTTTAAAGGAATCTTCAAAGTTAATCGATAAAAACAATCTCCCAGGTAGTTTACTTATAGCTGACAACTATCTTTATAAAGGCATATCTCTGTCAAGAATAGGAAGGTTTGATTCAGCTATATACTATCATGAGAAAGATATATCCCTTCGAAAAAGGATTCAGGGTGAAAGGAGTGAATCCCTGGCTGAGAGTTTTCGCCATTATGGACAATGCCTTGCAGATTATGGGAATCTTTCTCAGGGAGAAAAATATCTAAGAGAATCAATTGAAATTTTTGCAGATTATTATCCCAGGGATCATTTGATTTTTGGGAGGTTATATGGAACATTAAGTTCAATCCTAAGAAGAAAATATGATTATGAAAATGCGGTTATATATGCGGAAATGTCTATTGATATTTTAAACAAGGCTGGGGATTCCCAGATCAATTCTTATGTAATTTCTCTAATCACATTGGGTAACATTCATAATTCGTTTAAGAAATTCGATAAGGCGTTCAGTGTTTATAATGAAACACTCAAGGTTATAAAAGATCATCCCGAGGTAAATAATGAATATTTAATCTACTTTTTTTATCCAAATCTGGCATTCTTATATAACCAAGTTAATAAACCTGACAGCGCACTTTATTATGTAAATCTCTCAAAAGAGTTACTCATAAAGTTTAACCTGTATGATATTGGATTTGGATGGACATCCTGGTTTGATTTGATTGCAGGAGAGGCTTACAGTCTTAAATATGAATACGATATGGCGAAAAAACTTGCTTTCAATACATTAGGAATATACGAAAATATATTTAAGGAAAGTTCTACTGATCTGGCTACAATTAATCATGTAATTGCTAAAATTTACCAGGGGCAGAATTATTATGATTCTGCATTATTCTATTATCAAAAAGCACTTATTGAATTCTTGCCAGATTTTGATGATTGGAATATTTATTCAAATCCTGACAATGGCGGTAGAACTGATGTTCTCTTTCTATATGATTTGTTATACGGGAAAGCCGATGTTTTCAGAAATTATTTCTTAAGGACCAGAGAAGAAAAATATCTAAAAACAGCACTTGAAATATACAATCTAATAGATAAAATAAATGATGACATTAGGAATTCCAAAATGGCAGAAGGTTCTTTACTCGCCATAAATGAGTTATTCAGAGCGGATTATGAAAAGGGAATAGATTGTGCCTTTGAATTGTATAAATTGACTGGTGATAACTAATATTTACACAACACATTCAAATTGATTGAAAAAAGCAAGTATATGTTACTCCTTAAGTCCTTATCAGCTGCTGAATATTATGATGCTTCAGCTTCCGTGGATCTTAAAAATATTGAAGACAGCCTGAAATCCCAATATATAAACTATCAATTACAAATCGAATCAGAAAACACAAAGGATGTGCCTGACCCTACTATATTAGCTGAACTCACCGAGAAAAGGAATCAATACGGTATTGAACTGGATAATTTTAAAATGATGGTAACAGTAAAGTATCCAAATTATGCCATGGTCAAGTATGATACTTTGATAAAAACATATCAGGATTTCAAAGCGTATTGTGATAAGAATGATCTCCTGGGAATGGAGTTCTACTGGGGATTAGAAAACATATATGTTATCACCACCAATAACCCTGGCCATGAAGCATATAAAGTAGAATTAAATGACTCTTTGAGAACTTCCATATCGGTTTTATTAAACCAATTATCCAGGGGGTTTTCAATATCAAACAGTAAAATCGATTTTAATGAATTTATGCTTCATTCTCACCAGGTATATAAAGATCTTTTGACGGAAGCATTACAAACATATCCAAATGATCGGCAAATTCTAATTATACCGGATGGGCTCCTTTCTCAACTGCCCTTTGAAATACTTTTAACTGAAAAAATCTCAGAGGATTATGTCGATTACCAAAACCTCCCATATCTGATCAATACGTATTACACTGGATATGCATATTCTGCAAATCTGCTTTTATCCAAACCCTTAATAACCGGGCAATCCGGTGACAGATTGGTTGCTTTCAGCTATTCCAAGATTAATGCGGATCAAAAGGATGAAGGCAGATCCGGAGCTCAGGAAGAATTACATCATGCAGCCATAGAACTGCAAGCCATAAGAAAAGAAATGGGGCCAAAGAAAAGCAGGTACTATTATGACCTGGATGCGACTGAGAGTCAATTTAAAAGAATAGCTTCTAATTATCATATCATTCACCTTGCTGTACACGGGGAATCGGACACTACAAGTTCAATGAATACAAAGTTGATATTTAAAAATGAGCTTGACTCAATGGAGGATGGAGAACTATTTATGCATGAATTGTTTGGTTTAGATCTTTCAAATACAGAATTAGCTGTTTTAAGTGCTTGCGAAACCGGAATTGGAAAAGCTTATACAGGAGAAGGGGTTTTCAGTATGGCTCGGGGTTTTGCGTATGCAGGTTGCCCGTCCATTGTTATGAGCTTATGGCGAGTGGACGATAGATTTACTGCACAACTAATGAAAAACTTTTATAAGAATCTTAAAAAGGGAGAAAATATTGCTGCATCACTAACCAACAGCAAACGACAATTTATAGCTGAATCCGGTGAGATTGGAGCTCACCCATCGAATTGGGCTGCATTCATTCCAATAGGTAAAAATCTCGTAGTAGTAAAGAAATCCTATATCGTTTATTATTTATTAAGCGCTGTTGTAATCATAATATTATTTCTTATCTATATCAGAACAAAGAAATCTCCTATTAAGAATACTACCATTTGAATGCGTATTGAAAGCTTTAAATAATTAACATGTAATAGAAAAATATAGAGGAGGCTCTTATTTATTGGATGCATCTTTCGTTTAATATTAATGATATAAAAAATTAAGTTTTAACCAGAATATCTCACAGATCCCTTGGAAAAGTTGTTAACCTCTATCCGATAAAAATAAAAAAAGGCTGCGTTTGAGACAGCCCTTTTAATAGCAAATTTGTCAATATGACTTGTAATAGTTTTATTTTATTAAAGGATATATCCTATCCCCTTCTACTTCACTTACAGGATCTTTCAATGGGGTCTCAAAATGTTCATGGCCACGAAGACATCTTTCTACGAATTCTGTAAATTCTGTTTCAGGTCCTATTACAGAAATTTTTGTAAGTTCATTTTTAATTTTGCATCCACACCAAAAAAATGATTTTTTATCATCTAACTTTTCAATTTTTCCATCCAGTTTATAACCTGCGGGTAAATGTTTTAACTGTTCATCTTTTTTGTAAACGGCTAATTCGCCTTTTCTGGGATTCTTTTCATCTGGAATCCAAACTACGCCATAAAGGCCTTGTTCTTGGTTGTGAATGGGATCTCTAATTACTCCTGGCATAATTTCTAGTGTTTTAGGTGGTGATAATTTAATTTAGGTTATGAAACAATATATATTAAAAAGCTGAATTTCTATAATTTTGAGAGAATTTTGCCGGCCTCATCACTTTTATATTTTCCAAAATCATTAATTTCTTTTAATAAAGGTTTTGCCTTTTCATACTCCCCGTTTTTGATATAACAGAGGCTCAAATACCATTTAGCGTGGATTTCAAATCCAGCATTTTCATTTATTATATTTTGGAACATTTGTATTGCACTTTCTACATCTCCTTCATGCAGATATGCATTCCCTTTATACATCCAGATAGATATTCTATTCTCTGAATTATCCGACATCTTATTAAAAATTTCAATGGATCCGGCATAATTGGCTCTATCATATTCTGATAATGCTTGTCGTAATAATTCTGCCTCAGGATTTTTTGCTTTTTCATCGTCACCTCTCAAAGTCATACTGCTCTGGTTTTCAAATGGAACATAATAATCACTGAATAAGCTAGCTGGCGAATCACTATTTGTAATATTAAATAAAATGATTGAGGCAGTAATCAGTACAGTAAATCCTGCAGCAATTGCCATTCTATACTTCCTGTCAGTTATAGCTGAAATTGCAGTTGTAAAAGCCGTTCCGTGTCGAGATACAGTACTCCATATTGAAATAACAGGTGTTTCTTTCTCATTTTCAACAGCTGTATCTTCAAATGGTAAAGCTTCCTCAAGCCGGGCCAGTTTTTCTTCCACTGTGGATTGCTTAGCTGATCGACGGATCCCCTCTAACAGGTTATCCATTTCGTAAAAGAGCTTGTTGAACTCGGGATCTTTCCTTAATAACCCATTGAATTCCTCCAATTCCTCCTGGGTCATATCATCGTAGAGATACCGTTCAATCAAGTCTATATGTTCATCAAAATTTTTCATAGTGCTTTATTGTTCTGCTTTTTTAGTTCCTCAATATAAATTCGTCGTAGCCGATTGATACATTTGTACTTTAAATTTTTGGAAGTAAATCTGTTTTTATAGTTCATCCGATCTGCAATTTCTTCCATCGACATACTATGGTAATAATACAATTCAAGTAAACTTCTACAAGGTTCCCCCAGTTTCTCCAGACAACTTTCGACCAGTTGTAATGACTCTTCATACATTTCATCTTCCCACTTGCCAACCTCCGGAAGGTCAGGGATCTGATCATCAATCTTAGGAATGAACTTTACAGAAGCCTTTTTTTCTTCAAGTATTTTATGCTTTCCAATGGCGAATAAATAGGTTTTAATGCTGCTGCTCAACTCCGACAAACGCTCACTTTTAATGTTTTCATAAAATGTCATTACAGCAAACTGGTAAACGTCCCTGGCTTCTTCTTCTGAGCAATTGAATTTATTGGTAAGCCAGCTTATAAATTCAAATTTATGTGACTTATAAATGACCTCGAGTTGAGTTTTGTCGCCGTTCCTGATTTGTTCGATTACCAATTTATTCGTTTTTGCTTCTGTCCTTAATGGATTAAAGCGATTAAGGTAACCCTGGTATCGAGAAAAATTATCCGGCATTAAATTGGCAATCAGTCCTTTGTAATATACAATATATGAAAATTCATTAATACATTAAAACAATACCCTCTTTTAGCTTAGTATGGATTCAGGTGAGAACAGAGCACTTTGATTGAAAATTGAAATGTTGTTATAAGCAATGATTAACTTCAGGAAGAAAACATGTGCATATACTTTATATATATGGGTTACCAATCCAGATCCGATCAATTAAGTACATAAACCAAAAAAAATGATGCAACCCAAATTAACCGACCATGAAAATCATCATTTACATCTTAGCTATCTTCCTGTTACCCAGCATTCCCCCCGGACAACAAAATATAATCATAAAGGGTCAGGTAACAGATGCAGAATCGAATGATCCCCTGGTAGAAAGCCATGTATATATATCATGCAGGCACACGGGAACAATAACTGATGAAGAAGGAAATTTCTTTCTGGAAATACCAAGGTGTTGTATGACTCAATGCTTGATTATTTCTTATATGGGATACCAGAAATACATTGTCCCGGTCCATGACATTTCAAAGAAAGAAATAGACGTTCAATTGGAACATGGCGCGATAGCCATGGCTGAACTCGTCATTACTCCTGATCATTACAGGGTCATTTATCAATCTAAATATAAACCATACAAAGCCAGCAACATGGAGATATTTATTGCAGATGATGAGTACATTCAAGCAATAACTCAAAAGAAACTGGCAAAATTAACTACCATGTTTTGAAACCAAGCAATTGCATGCCCGTCAGCCGGATGACCAATCCGGTTTATCCGGCTGATTTCACGAAACCACAACAACTACTAATTAAAAACTCAAATCATGAACTTCGATCCGCAACAACTTTTAGATTTAATTCTCAGATTAAGCTTAAATATAACTGTTGCAGCAATACTGATTCTTTGGGTATTCAACAGTCTATCCACCAGGAAACCATTTGTTTTTTCATTATTCCTGTTTAATCTGATTATATTCATTATTGGTCATTTGTTTAATAACATAAGCCTTGGGATAGGATCCGGAATTGGTTTATTCGCAATTTTCGCAATGCTCAGGTATAGAAGTGAGACACTTAACCTGAAGGAAATGACCTATCTGTTCATACTGATCGCTGTAGGAATGCTTAATTCCTTTGGCGGAGAGATCAGTTTGATCGAGAGGTTGATTTTTAATGCCAGCATTATTGGTTTAACCTACGTTCTTGAAAGAAAGATATGCTGCCGGATCCTTGAATCCAGAAAAATCAAGTACAGCAATCTGGAACTTGTCAAACCTGAATTCCGTAATCTTCTGATGCATGACATCTATAGGAAAACCGGAATAAAGCCTAAAGACATTGAAATTGAATCGGTAAGTTTTGTAGACAGTATTGCCATTATCACAGTATATTATGATCCCAAGGATAAGAAGAAATCCTATCTCGTAGATATTAATATTGATGATCCTTCACCAAATAAGAAACGTCCACTAATTATAGAGCATAGTTTTAAGAAAATGCGTTTTAATTATTAGTCACGAAACGGGACACCATCAGAATAATAGAACAAAGCCTAAATTGCTGTTGAACTCATCATTTTTAGTAAATGATGAGTTTTTTTACTTAGAAAATTAAAACCATTTTTCTAACTTGAATAGATATGTCTCATAATAAATTTTACAACCATGAAACCGCTTTTAATTCTCTCATCCCTCTTCCTGTTTATTTCGTGTTCCTCAAATTCTACCATAGATGGAGATGATCAGGAGAAAATCGAGTTAGTTCATCAATATATTGATGACATCATTAAGCAGGATGTGGAATCAATGAAAAATCTATTATCAGACGATTTTAAATCGTATGGTCCAGCACTGAATACTGAAGTAAGCAAATCTCAAAATATTTCAGATTGGGAAAGAGGATGGGAAGAACGCATTGTGTCCATGAAGTATAAACGAATGTACAGTGGCCTGATCAATATTGATAAGGGCAAATCAGCCGGAGAATGGGTCGCTGATTGGGGGGAAGTCACCACATTGTACAAAGATGGAAAAACTGTAAAATTCTGGTTCAATGGATTGTACAAGGTAGATGATGGGATGATCACTGAAGCGAGGGTCGTTTACGACAATATGGATATCTTGAACCAATTGGGATATAAATTCATGCCCCCATCAGATATTATTGGTGAATCCGATAATTAAGAGGCTATAAATTATTCGTGATTTAATTCTTTAGATGAGTTATAACACCTTAAACTACCATTCAAGATATTGAAAGATACTGTGATTTTAATTACAGGGGCTGTTGGTTTTATTGGCTCCTCCCTGGTTATTGCTCTCTCTAAAGATCATCGTTTAATTGGCATTGATAAACGGAAGCCATCTGATGCCCTAATCACAGCCACCCCGGGTGTAAAATGGATAGAACTTGATGTCTCAAATGCTACAAAGCTAAAGTTAATATTCCAACAAGTAGTTCGGGATTATGGTAAAATAGATTTTGTAATTCATCTTGCTGCCTACTATCACTTTGGAAATGATTGGCAGGAAGAATACGAAACCACGAATATTAAAGGAACGGAAAATGTAGTCAATGCAGCAACACATTTAGGAATTCAGAGAATTTTTTTTACCAGTAGTATTGCTGCGCTGGAACCACCTCAATTTCATCAGCAATTAAATGAAAGTTCACCTGCAAGTGATTATATCCCCTATGCCAAATCAAAATCAGAAGGTGAAAAAATCCTTAAAAAAGCCTCATTAAAAATTCCATCAACAATCCTCAGACTGGGAGGTGTATTCAGCGATTGGTGCGAATTGCCCCCCCTTTATAGCCTGATCATGTTATGGTCTTCATTTAAACCAATTACTAATATGATTCCTGGTAAAGGAGATTCGGGGATTCCGTATATACACCTTACAGATGTCATTCAAATTATCAAACGATGTATTGCATTACATGATAAACTGGGAAATTGTGAGACATTTTTGGCATCACAAAGTGGTACGGTGTTACATAAGAATCTTTTCATATCTATAAAGCAAGCTTTGAATCAAGAGGGATCCCATAAACCCATCTATATCTCACCGGTATTGGCCAGGGTTGGTCTCCTATTAAAATTGAAGTTCGGATTCATATTTGATAAAAATCCTTTTGAACAAACCTGGATGTTAAATTATACAGACCGACCATGGATTGTAAATAATGACTTTACACAAAAAAGACTTGGATGGCAGACAAATTCAGAGTTGCATATTCTGAAAAGGCTTCCTCTGATCATCAATTTCTATAAAAATTACAAAGACATTTGGATTGAACGAAACCTTCGGAGAGGCGCAGGTAAATATATTTATCAAAGTGATTAAACAAGCAGGATTAAGTATTGAAACAACACGGGTCAATAATTACAAATTTATTTCAGATAGCGCCAGAAATGCCGGATAAAAATATGTTATTGAAAGTTTATTAATTTTAATGTTCAAATATTAATTATAGAATAATAATGTGTAAATCAGGATGAATGTAAACCTCGGCTTAAAAAACAACTGGAAACAGTTTACATTACTGGTGATTATCAATGGATTTGTAGGGGGAATGGTTGGCCTCGAGCGTACCATTCTCCCGAAAATCGCTGAAACAGATTTCCAGATAGCCGCTAATACAGCTATTTTATCTTTTATCATAGTATTTGGCATTTCCAAAGCAATTACCAATTATTATACCGGAAGACTAGCCAACAAATTCGGACGAAAAAACCTATTAATTCTGGGTTGGATCTTTGGATTGCCCATACCAATCATATTAATCTATGCGCCCAGCTGGAACTGGATCGTTGCGGCAAATATTCTGCTGGGCATTAATCAGGGATTGACATGGTCGAGCACAGTAGTGATGAAGATAGATCTTGTTGGCGAAAAAAACAGGGGATTTGCCATGGGAATGAATGAGTCCGTGGGTTATCTGGCTGTAGGATTAGTTGCTTTTCTAACCGGTTGGATGGCGATGGAGTATGGGCTTAGACCCTACCCTTTTTATTTGGGTGTAGGATTCGCCCTTTTGGGATTATTCAGTAGTTTACTGTTTGTAAAAGATACGGTTCATCATGTGAATCTCGAAACCAGGGATAGTAAAATACCTAAGCTAAAAAATATCTTTTGGGACACAACCTGGAAAGATCGAAACCTGGGATCTATCACGCAGGCAGGACTTGTGAATAATCTGAATGATGGTATGATATGGGGAATATTCCCTATTATATTGGCTTTGAAAGGATTCAATCTTACTGAAATTGCAAAAATCGTAGCAATCTATCCATTAGTATGGGGATTAGGTCAGTTAATTACCGGTAAACTTTCGGATCACCTCAATAAAAAGAAAATGCTGTTTTGGGGAATGCTGGTACAAGGCATTTCATTAACGCTTATGTTATTCGTTTCATCTTTCGAATCATTTGTGACCCTTTCCATCATTTTGGGGATAGGCACTGCTATTGTGTATCCAACATTTTTATCTGCTATTGCAGGATTTACGCACCCTCAGCAGCGCCCCAATAGTATTGGGGTATTTCGATTATGGCGCGACCTTGGTTATGCTATTGGGGCTTTATTAACAGGCATCATAGCTGATGTGATCAGCGTTGAATGGTCTGTAGCATTTATTGGGGCGATAACCATTCTTTCTGCTTTTATAATATTAGGTAGAATGGACTAGGATTTATTTTTTACCGAGAATAATGGAAAGGATTGATATAATACTTGAACATCAGGATGTCATGGTCAATACATGATTTTGAGAAAGGGCTAATCCAAATAATTTTATCAGCATATTTCTGGCCAAAAAATGAGTAACAATCAACTTACAAAAATTTAAAATAGAAATTATACTTTTGATTAATTGTAAGAATTTAAGGTAGCGGAAGGTTCATTTTCTCAAATTGCAATAAACCTGGGATTATCGAATAATGGATCAAAATTAAATAACGATGCTATTAATGGCATTCCTGTATAGTGTATGTTCAAATCCTTTTTCAAGCCAATCCATTGCTTTATCCGGTTGATTCGCAATCACGTAGCTTCACTGCCATAATCGATGGGTGAAATGTAATTGTTCATTGCAAAATCCTCCAGATATTTCAATATTATTTCATATGCCTTAACAATTCCCTGCTCATTGAAAATCCTTTCAATTTCTTTTAAATCTTCTTCTGTAAACTTGATAATCGAAGCTTATATTTCCTGTTTTCATTACTTTATCATATTCTTTGCATTGAAAAGCTGCAAATTCCATTAGACGATTGCCCAATAATTCCCCCGGGACAACAGCTGTAATTTCCTCTGCAAGAGCCAGGGCCATTTTAAAGTCACCT
This sequence comes from uncultured Cytophagales bacterium, assembly GCA_963820995.1. Lineage (GTDB taxonomy): Bacteria > Bacteroidota > Bacteroidia > Cytophagales > Cyclobacteriaceae > JAGTVG01. Next base: position 973,970 of record CAWGCL010000006.1, read on the forward strand.
TTTCCATAAAATATCGCTCCAGACCAAACCAATATCAAATGGTTTAAGGGATCCAGCTCGAATGCCAGCCGGCCCTGTGCCATTCGCTTCATCAGGTCTCTGCAGACCACATAACAACTGGCCATACAGCGCTCTTGCAGTGGCATCATTAGGATTAATGGCCAAAGCTTTTAAAAACTCCCTCTCACTCTTTTCCCAATCCCATTCTATCCAATGAGCAATCACGCCACTCAAAGCATGCGCATCAGAAAGATCCGGATCCAATTCCAGCGCTTTGTAAAGGTTCTTGTAAATTTTAGGAGATGCAACGGAGGGTGGTTCAATTCCGGCCTGGTTTAATACTACCCAAATTTGCCAGACCGAATAAAGAGGTGCCCAGTCTGGTTCTTTCTCAATGGCACTGTTCAGATAGTCCAGGCCATTTATACAATGATTCTCTGCTAAAATCCTCAGAGTATGATTGAGCCTTCAGAATTCATCATAGGCTTCCCGGTTAACTGTTCTTGATTTGGCAAGTAGTTGCTCTTCTTTAGGTGTTAATATTGTACCTATCTCACTAGATATCTCTTTTGTCACTCTGTTGTACAAATTCAGGATCTCACTTCTTTCAACCTTGAAGTCCTTAATCCAGAGTTGCTTTTCTTGGGGATAAGCGCTCCTAACTTGTACTTGTAAGCATACGCTATCATCCCCCAGGCACAAAACAGAACCTTCAATAAAAGTATTGACCCCCAATTCCTCAGCGATTTCTGTTAGTGACTTTTCAGTATCTTTGTAGGCATTGGCTGTTGTCCGGCCCAAAACTCGTAGAGCACTAATCTTTCCTACATTACCAATCAAAATATCATGCATCCCTTCAACAAAATAATCCAATGTATCACCTGTATAATTTGTAAATGGAAGGACCAGAACCGATTGATCCTGTTTCGATGGTGGATTTATAACTTTTGGCAGAAAATAATATAATGCATAAGCTACTAAGGCTATGACCATTATTCCAACTACTATAGTAGTTCTTCCAAAACTAAAAGGTCGAACCAGTTCACCAGTATCGAAGGAAAAATCCAGAAGGTTCTCATCCTGACAGGTAACTTTATAAATACCAACAGGCTTTGTTACGCCTTTTAAAGGTTGTTCTCCTAAGTAATCAATTTCTAATCCCTCTTTATTCTTAATATCATTGTATACAGTTTCAGATATTACGATGCTATTAGAACTGGCAGCATTCTGTATTCTGGATGCAACATTTACCCCATCACCCAGCACATCTTTTTTCTCGAAGATCACATCGCCTTGATGAATACCAATGCGCACCGGAATTTCAACTTCTGTGCTTGCTTTCTGAATGGACACTGCACACATCACAGCATCTATATTGGAGTTAAAGCTGGCCAGGATACCGCCACCCATTTCTTTCAACCATCGGCCATTGAATTTTTTGATTAATCGCTTGTGGATTCGCTGGTTTTTTCTGAGGTATTCAAACGCTTTCTTCTCATCTTCCTTTAATAAGGAATCATAACCGACAATGTCAGTGAACATGATGGCTGCTAAGCGTCTTTTTTTAGAATCAAAATATCATGCATCCCTTCAACAAAATAATCCAATGTATCACCTGTATAATTTGTAAACGGAAGGACCAGAACCGATTGATCCTGTTTCGATGGTGGATTTATAACTTTTGGCAGTAAATAATATAATGCATAAGCTACTAAGGCTATGACTATTATTCCAACTACTATAGTAGTTCTTCCAAAACTAAAAGGTCGAACCAGTTCACCAGTATCGAAGGAAAAATCCAGAAGGCTTTCGTCTTTGCAGGAAATCTTGTATATCCCAATAGGGTGTGTAAGGCCTTTAAAGTACTTGTTCGCCCATGAACTCTACCTCTAATCCTTCTTTATTCTTAATATCACTGTATACTTTTTCAGAGATCACAACACCGTTTGTACTACCTACATTTTGGATCCTGGAAGCGATATTTACACCATCACCCAATACGTCCTTTTTCTCAAAGATTACCTCACCTAAGTGAATGCCAATTCGTACAGCTATGTTTAATTCTTCAGCTGCCTTCTGAATAGACAGAGCGCACATAACTGCATCAATAATAGAAGAAAAGCTGGCCAACATACCACTCTCCATTTCTTTCAACCATCGACCTTTGAATTTTTTGATTAATCTCTTGTGGATTCGCCTGCTTTTTCTGAGGGTTTCAAACGCTTTCTTCTCATCTTCCTTCAGTAGGGAACCATAACCGACAATGTCAGTGAACATGATGGCAGCTAAGCGTCTTTGTGACATGTTTTAATCGCCAAAACGTTAGTGAAGGCGATGTTTGTTAAATAAAAATCAGCCGTACGAAAACCTATCTATCTCCCTCCTTCTTGCCTTCACAAAGCTTCGACGAAGCAAGGTGCTTAAGCTATGTAGGGTGATACAAGTTAAGAAAAATTGGGGAAAATCAAATAATAACCCCAGCCTTAAAACCTTGATAATCTACCAGAAAAAGTGTCTGATGCATTTTTTTTTGCAGTGATGCAACCTTTTCAAAATATTGATGTATTTAAATTAGATACTATTTTTTATATTATGTTCCGACACTACCTCATTGTTGCCATTAGAAACATCTTCAGAAACAAAGTTTTTTCATTGATCACTACGACAGGCTTATCCATCGGTATGGCCACATTTGTTTTAATTCTGCTTTGGGTCATGGATGAGATGAACTTTGATAAATTTCATGCAAATATAGATCGTATATATTGCATCATAGAGCGGCAAGATTATTCAGATGGTCATATGCTCCATACCAACAATACACCTTTTGCGCTCAAAGAAGAATTACAGGCAAATTATCCGGAAGTATCCAGTGTCACCCGATCATTGTGGATGGGAAACCGGCCAATGAGTTATGAGGAAAAGGTGATTACTACCGGTCCGATAGCATTTGTTGACCCCGAATTTTTCGATGTATTTTCATTCAAACTATTATCAGGTGATCCAAATGCACTGAAAGAACCGAACTCGATATCTAATTACAGAAGAAGTTGCCCAATCGTTTTTTGGTGATGATGATCCTATAGGAAAAATCTTGCAGATGGATGGTGAATTTGATTTTGAAGTTGGTGGTATCCTTCAGGACATCCCGAAGAATTCAACATTCCAATTTAATATTCTTATCCCATTTGTACAGATGGAAAAAATATTTGAACGGGATTTAAACAGTTGGGGTAATAACTGGCCCAGGACTACAGTGATGTTGAAAGAAGATGCTTCTCCTGATGATTTCGAAAAAAAGATCGAAGATCTATGCAAAAAGCACGACCAGGAAAATACGACGCTCTTCATCAAACCTCTTGCTGATGATCATTTGTATTCCTATTCGGGAGAAAATAATAGAATTCAATATGTTTATTTATTCCTTGCAATTGGCGTAATCGTCTTATTAATCGCCAGTGTAAATTTTGTAAATCTTTCCACAGCCATATCTGAGGGAAGAGCTAAGGAAGTCGGAATCAGAAAAGTAATTGGGGCAAATCGGTGGAGCCTGATCCACCAGTTCTTTGGAGAAAAAACAATACTTATATTCATCAGTTTACTTTTTTCAATACTTCTCACTACATTATTGATTCCGCTATTCAATGAAATATCCGGGAAACAACTTGAGTTCAATTTATTTGAAAATCCAAACCTGATTCTCCTCTTTCTTGGTGTCGGTATATTTTCCACCATCCTTTCTGGAATATATCCATCGCTGGTACTTTCTTCGTTTTCGCCTGTTACAGCATTGAAGTCAATTATAGCAGTAAAGCGAAAAAGCGTCATCAACATACGAAGTTCCCTGGTAATTTTTCAATTCTCATTATCAATAATATTGATTGTAAGCGCCATCGTTATTTTGTCACAATTGAATTATATTAAAAGTTTTAATCTGGGTTATGAAGCTGAAAACCTCATATATATTGAATTACCCGGACAATCGAAGCAGCTCCATGAGCCATTTTCTAATGAAATATTGAAAATTCCGGGAGTGACAAAATTAAGTAAAGCAGACAAGCCACCGTTTTGGGGCGGCAATTCTTCCTGGGGATATGATTGGGAAGGAAAAGATCCTGAATCAAAAGTCTTGATCTGTATGATGTGGGTAGATAAGAACTACTTCGATGTAATGGGAATCCCACTGCAGGAAGGAAAAACATTTTCTGAACGTTTCGAAAATTATAGCCTGGAAACCGTTGAAAATGTAGATGTCATTCTCAATGCTGAAGCAATCAGAAGGATGCAGATGGAAGCCCCGGTAGGGAAATATTTTGGGAGCGGAGATACAAAAGGCACTATCGTTGGGGTAACCGAAGATTTTAATTTTGAATCACTGAGAAGTGGTGTTGAACCATTGGTATTATTGCCATTACAAAATGAACCCGATGTGATCATCGCTAAAATCCAAAAAGACAATATTCATGCTACAATTGAAAGTATCGAACAAGTTTGGAAAAAAATAAATCCGACTTCTCCATTTTCATTCGGTTTTTTTGATGATCGACTGGAAAGTAATTATCAGGGAGAAGTTCGAATATCAAAACTCTTCAGGTATTTTACAGCCATTGCCATATTCATTGCCAGTCTTGGGCTTCTGGGCTTATCCTCTTTTTCGATTCAACGAAAAACAAAGGAAATTGGAATAAGAAAAGTTGTTGGAGCTCCGATCGGCAGTATCCTGGTTTTACTTACCAGGGATTTCGTTCGATGGGTAATAATAGCATTTGTTCTGGCTTGTCCTATTGCCTGGTATACTATGCAACAATGGCTGGAGAATTTCGCCTATAAAACCAACCTGAACTGGTGGATATTTGTAGCCTCAGGTTTGCTTGCTCTTTTTGTTGCTTTGTTTACTGTAAGTTTTCAAACAATTAAAGCTTCGCTGAAAAATCCTGTTGATAGCCTGAGGTATGAATAATTGATTTTGGGAATTTTAGGACGGCACCAACGGTAACTTCTGTGCACTCTTTGAACGATTCTCTATCAACCTGTTTCAGGAAGGGCCCTCTTAAATACTTGGTGGGTAATTGAATTATTTTGAGAAAAGGGTGAGGGGTTCGGTCTTATTGCTGGTAATTGAGATAGCCCCATTCCTGGCTCTTTCTCCCCAAATTGCTTGTGCTTCAGCTTTATCTATAATATCCAACTCTTCAATTTTCATATTGGTCAGACTATTGAGCGCCATATACATATCCCGGTTGGGCATTCCATTCGTCACATAATACACAGGATTTGCCAGGTCAAAATGTTTTAAAATGCTTGCATCCAGGAGATCAACAAATTGTCCTCTGAGTGGTTCAACATCGAATAAGGTTATACTGACCACCCCCTTTTCTCCCAAAGTGCCATATAATTCATATCCTCTTTCAGGTTTTATAACCTCACAGGCGGCAAACTGAAGGGATAACAGCTTATTAAAGAATGGATCATTTGTATTAACAATTGAAAGATCATTGATCAGGATTAGCTTCCCATTGACAAAATCGCTGATGATAGAATCCTTCAGGCATCCCTGTGATCTGGCCTGGACTGAAATGAGTATTAAGATTGAAATTAATATTTGTCTTATCATCCTCTAAATCTAACACCATAAACCAAATTTTAAAACTCTTTAATCAATTTGCTTGAAATTTTAAAAATCCATGGATGAGGGCGGCAGGAATTCCCAATAATAATTATTTTGTTTCATGTATATTTGAAAATTGAATTGTAAAAAACAATTATAAATATGGAGACCATCCGTGAAATCGTACAATATGAGATTCTCAGTTTTGGAGAAAATAAATTAAGAGCTTATACCCTCTTGATCATCGTAAGCATTTTTCTACTTACCAAATTAATATTATGGTTAATAAAAAAAGCACTAAATCGTAAAAATAGAAGTAATGAATTTGATGATGCGAATGCGTATGCAATATTCCAGATCATTAGGTATATCATCTGGGTTATAGCAATTGGATTTATTTTAGAGACTATAGGAATAAAAGTTACAGTACTGGTTGCAGGATCAGCCGCACTACTTGTCGGAGTTGGCCTGGGTTTACAACAAACATTTAATGATATAATATCAGGAATAATTCTTCTTGCCGAAAGATCGATCCGGATAAATGATATACTTGAAATAGACGGAGATATAATAAAGATTGAAGAAATAGGGTTGAGAACTTCCAAGGGATTAAACCGGGATGATATCTCCATCATCATTCCAAACTCCTTAATTACAACGAATAAGGTCATTAACTGGAGCCACCAATCAAAGAAAACCCGTTTTAAAATTAATATTGGAGTAGCTTATGGAAGTGATGTTGATCTGGTATTAAAGGTACTAAAAGAAAGCGCAATAGAACATCCCGAGATACTTGATGAGAAACTAGTTGATGTTCGACTTGCTGAATTTAATAATTCTTCCTTAGATTTTCAGATCTTCTTTTTCAGTGAAAATATTTTCAGAATAGAAAAAGTAAAAAGTGATATCAGGAAGATTGTGAATAGAAAATTAATTGAAAATAAGATCACCATTCCTTTCCCTCAAATGGATCTGCATCTAAAATCGAACTATACGGATATCTTTAAAAAGTAATTGCATCGAAGAATTAAATTGAAAATCTTGTCTATATTCAACATCTAATTTAATTCAGTCTTCCGGAGATTTCTTCATATTTCTTTTTAAACCGATCAAAACTGCAATACATATAATAATCATTGCAATTGACAAAGAGAATAAAAAGAAATTGACAATAGCTTCTTCCACCGCCGATCCTTCTTGTCCATTTGCTGCTATGTTCAATAATTTCCCAGCATTGAAAACACTGGCAAACAATATACCAAACCAATTGGCAAAGGTCCCATAAATTGATAACCAGAAGGTAGTCTTTAACCACTTTTCTGACAATTTAATCTTGCCCCAGATCAAACCCAATACAACCAGAAATATGCCATTCATAATCCCTTCAAGGTGGCTTGAAACACCCATTCTTGGATTCGCCATAAGAGGGACAAATAAACCCACAATCAAACCGAAGAAGAAGAGTAATATTCCATAGTAGATAAGTTTGTTTCCCTGATTCTTAATTAAAATTGATTTTTCCATGGTATGTTAATAGTAAAGTGGTCAATATGGCCTTAAATAATAAAGGATCGAATTAACGAACCTTTCAAAGTAATAAAAATATTTAAAAGATTTTACCTTTCAGTATATGCTCTGAAGAAAATCTATATAACAATTTACCTTTTCGCCACCTATAACGGGGAAGTTCCTGAAGAATTGGGCTCAATTATGAATTAATACGCCTTGTGATTTTAGACTAATAATCCAAATGTATGAACCTGATTACTCTGATACCAGTTCCAGCATATCCTTTATATTACCGGGGGTTGACATGATCTTAGTAAAGGTTGTCATTTTAAGATCAGGAAAGGACAATGCGATTCTGTACCTGCCATGAAGCATGATCACCTGTCCACCCATAACAAGCATTTCATATGGTAAAAATGCTGTGTGTTTCGGCTCCGAAATATCTATTTTAGGTAAAAATCCACTTTCCCCATCTTCTCCCGAGAGCGCAAATCCGTAAAGTTTTAAATCCTCACCCGGAATCTCAATCGAATAAACAAGTGAGACATTCTCTACTCCTTTTTTCAGATTACTTTCTATTTTATCATTGGCTTCACTAAAACTACTAAACTGACGCAACTCAACCGGATCATCAAATCTGGGCATTCCCATCATATACCTGTATTTTATCAAATCATCGACTTCAATTCCATCCTCACATCCGAAATCTATACCATTGAATTGACCTGTTTTTTTCATAACCGCTACTAATTTCTCGCTCAAGGCGTTGTAATGTTCTTCAACCGTCTGATAGTCATCTCTGAAATAAGCCGTTCCCCAGTATGCCGGATTGGTATAACTGACCTGAACCTGTTCACCCTCTTTGGTAATACCGATTCTTAAAGCGGCAGCTAATCCTGTTTGTCCTTTTACCTTTTTGACTGCTTTTATCAGATCTTCAGAACTAAAAATTATTACCCAGCGGTTAGCATCTTCAGCTGGCATATATCCACCCAGTACATTAATTCCTTCTGATTCAAGATTGGTTTCTAAACTGGATTTTACTTTTTCTATGGATTCCCCGGAAGTTGCCCCTAAAATGTAAGGTTTAAGTGTTTGTGCATTCACACCCATAAAAAAAGGAATAATCATTGCCAGCAAAAAATATCTATACTTTTTCATATCATTATTATTTAAAACAGGGCAAAAATCCTAGATGCGGGGAATGATTCAAAATAATACAATATGATATATAACATATCTAATAAATAAGAAAAGTTGTTGAAACGATGTAAACATCTTTGCAATCAAGGAAATATTTGGTTTCTTGAATAACTATTTTCCAACATTTTTGCGAAATTGAAACACACAAGTCCAGATAAAGAGTACATGTAATCAACATAATATAAAATGAACCGATTCATTAAAAGAACTCTGCTTGTCACTGGGATATTGGTAGTGGCTGGCATATTATTCTTCCTGGGTGTATTCCTCAAACTAAGGGCTGAAATTGGCAAAATGCACCCTGTTGAAACAAAAAGAATAACGGACAGGGTCTATGCGATAATTGATACTATGGTGAACACATACCTTATTCAATCTGAAGAGGGATATATTATGATCGATGCCGGAAATGACATTGATGTGGTAAAACGGGAACTTGCAAAGCTAAATATTGATGAAAGTGAAATCATCGCCGTTTTCCTGACCCATTCAGATTATGATCATGTAGCTGCAATATCATTATTCGAAAATGCTGATATTTATCTGAGCAAAGAGGAAGAATCGATGATCAATGGATCCGAGCGAAGGCTTCTATTTCAGTACAATAAAATAAATACAGATCGATACAATACATTCGTTGACGATCAATTGTTCAATTTCCCGGATGTTACCGTCAAATGTATCCTTACTCCTGGCCACACCCCGGGAGCCACATCTTACCTGATAAATAATCAATACTTATTTACGGGTGATGCTTTAAGCCTGCAGGAAGGAAAGGTAAAAGAATTCATAAAGCTGGCTACTATGGACATGAAAACCCATAGGAAGTCTATTAATAAAATAAGTTCTCTTCAAAACATCGAGTATATATTCACAGCACATCATGGGATGTCTGAGGATTTTGATTATGCATTCAGCGATTGGCAGGGGGATGAATAATACCGATTATTTCTCAAAACAAATACGATTTCAGGCTGACATGAATCTTTAACTGGCAGGTTTCCATAAAATATATTATTTTTAAAGAATGTCTTGAAACTGAAAAACCCTTAATCCATAGTTTAGCAAAATTATCCTCATATCATGATGCTTAATTTCTACAAGATCGTAAAAGAAAGCCTCCATTTTAACAGATTTGAATTTGACAAGACAGTCTGTCTTGA
>CAWGCL010000007.1:0-24084 GCA_963820995.1 uncultured Cytophagales bacterium
TACTCATGAAATCAAAAGAAAGAAGACGAGCTTGCTGCGACATTTCTGGACTGGGAAAAAAGGAATAAGAGATTTCCCTTGTTCATACCATCCTGCCTTAAAAATTCAATAACTTGTTATATTGAATAAAAGTGTTAGAGGAAATATTTGGTTAGCCTTTTTGCTTTATTCTGCTTGTTATCTGTCGATGCCACTTCAAATCTTCCCACATACCTTTAAATTGGGGATGAGTGAAATTGGAAGTGCATATGAATTTATAGTTGTCATGTTTCAATGCCAGATCCACACATATTTCTGCACTTTCCTTTACCCATTTCCAATCCAATTCAGGGTGGTCGTACCAGAATATGGGTCCCCAGCCCTCCGTATTACCACAAACGATATTATTCTTTGATGCCGTTTCAGATATATTATTGATCCTCCCATCCATCCATTCTACAAGCGACGTTTTGTTGTCAGCCCAGTATTTCATCAGATCAGCATATACCTTACGATAATTCAGGGATTGATCCTTCGCTCTGATATAATCCAATCCCGGCAAACGACCTGAATGTTCAAACCATATATGATAATCTAAAGCACTAAAGCTGGATAAATCAATTAGTTTTAAATCCATTGCAGAATCCAGGGAAGCAAAGAAATCCATATCAGGATATTTAGACTGTAGTTCCGTAATTAATGAATTGATAAAGTTGTTATAAAATTCTTGCTGGAGGGCGTTTGTTCTTGATTTTTCAATATCTGCATTTGGAGGCGGAACATTTGCCGCTGGATTATCCAGGATAAACTGTGCAATATCTGCACGTTTGTTCATCTCTTTTTTGAACCAGTCGTAACCGTGCCAGTTGGGGTATTCATTGAGTAGGTCTACATAAATCACGTTGTCCAGAAGACCATTATCCGACAGATAGGCGAGTGTCTCTTCCCAGGCACGCAACAGACCACCCTCCTCCATAAATATGTCCTTGCGTTCGGTACCGTGTCGTAAGAACCAGGATGCAAGTCCAACTTTAATCCCATGTTTCTGACATGCGGGTAAGAACTCAAGCAAAGCTTCACGGGGATTGAAAGTCATAGTGTAATCATTGCCCCATAGTGAAGGCGTCCAATCTGTTTTCACACTTCTAAAAGAATCAATGATAAGTCCATCACCGTCAGCCGCTACAAATTGTGGCATAGCATCTATCCGAATTGCGTTATACCCCCTTTCAGCCAGTCCCTCAAGTACTATCTCCCAATCCTCAAATTCACCGTAACGGTGATGACGAAGGATCCAGCTGTAGTCCCACATGGCTATGGCAACTGGTTTTTTTAGATTTGAGATTCTGACAGGAATATATTCAGAAGGCATGGTGTTAATAGTTGAGCTAGCAAGTCCTGATGTTAACACACCTCCTGAAGTAAGAACTGTTTTCTTTAAAAAATCGCGTCTATTGTAGATAGGTTCTGAGTCCATTGTATGAGGTTATTAAAGATTGTTCATAAAAGGGATTTCCAGTAAAATTAGTTGGCTTTATGCAATCTGGCATATTTATTCCAATTTTTTATTATCTGGTTTTTATTGAGTTATAATAATTTGATTTCATACTGCAAAATATTTATCTTACATTATAACAGAGAGACCTTCATTTTTTCATAAGAAGGAAAATCATATGGCGACAACATCCCAAAAAAAATTAGCAGCCATCATGTTTACTGATATTGCCGGATATACTGCTTTAATGGGCAGTAATGAGTCAAAGGCAATGGAACTGCTTAAGAATAACAGAGCCTTACAGAAACCTTTGATTGAAAAACATGGAGGTAAATGGCTGAAGGAAATGGGAGATGGCGTATTGGCCAGCTTTGACAGTGCCTATATGGCCGTTAAAAGTGCTCTTGAAATTCAGAAATCAGCAAATAATGACCTGCAATCTAAGATCAGGATAGGAATTCATCTGGGCGATATAACCTTCGATAATGATGATATTTTCGGAGATGGAGTAAATATAGCTTCAAGATTGGAAAGCATGGCAAATCCCGGCGGTGTATATTTCTCCGAATCTGTCATGAAGGCTATTCAAAGCACCGGTGATTTTATTACTGCTTTTGTTGGATCCATACAACTGAAAAATGTAGATGCTCCCGTTAAGACCTATTGTTTACAGCACAAGGGAATGCCAAAGCCAGTCAGCCCACTGATAAAACAGCATTTGGCGGGCAGTAAAATGGAATCTATTGCCATACTACCATTTGATAATCTGTCAGGTAATCCGGATCAGCAGTATTTTGTGGATGGCATGCATGATGCCCTTATTGGTGAGATCTCTAAAATTGGCTCCCTGCGCGTGATCTCGAGGACTTCCACATTAAGGTACAGAAATACCGATAAAGCAATTCCTCAGATAGCGGAAGAGTTAAATGTAGATGGTTTAATTGAAGCATCGGTGATGAAGGTGGAGGATCAGGTACGTATACAGGTGCAGTTAATACAGGCATTTCCGGAAGAAAAGCACTTATGGGCTGATTCCTATGATAAAAAAATCGAAAATATCTTTGATCTTCACTCAGCCGTTGTAAGGGATGTAACTGATAAAATAAAGGTCCAATTAACGCCCAAAGAAGAATCTCAGCTGGCAGAATCAAAAACTGTGCATCCTGAAGCATATAAGGCATATTTGGCCGGAAAGCACGAATTTGAAAAGCTATCAGAAGAAGGCTTTAAAAATGCCCTGAGATATTTTGAAAAGTCCATTGAGCTGGATGATACGTTTGCTCCGGCTTATTCAGAGCTGGCCAATTATTATATGTTTATGCTTCAAATGCGGCTTATTCCTTTAACGGAAGCCTTTCCCAAAATCTATAATAGTAACCGAAAAGCACTAGAGATAGATCCGGAACATGCCGAAGCCAATTATTCAATGGCATTGATGAGTTGGTTTGAATGGGATTGGGATGCAAGCGACAAAGCATTTCGGAAGGTTCTTCAGTCAAATCCCAATCATATATTAGGCAATGCTTTTTTTTCACATTTGCTAATGTTGAGAGGACGAATTGATCAGGCATTTCCATATATAGAAAAAGCCGTCGACTTGGACCCTCTGAATGATCTGGCCTTATCCTTATATGGTGTTGTTCTAACCCATGATGGACAACTGGATAAAGCCATTGAAATTGCCAGAAGATCAATGGAAATAAATCCTCAGAATATCCTTACCCTGAGGTTAATGGAATTCGCCGCTTATCCGAATGGTGATATTGAAACCTCTGTACAAATGCTGGACGTAGTGTATTCAAAAGTATTTCCTATTGACCTCGATATAAAAAAGGAATATTCAGAAAATGGTTACGATGTAATGATCGACAAGCTGGCAACTCTTCTAGAACAAAATTCGAAAGGTCAGGACATATATATAGCGATGTTCTTTAACAGAGCTGGGAAATATGAGAAAGCCATTCAATGGATAGAAAAGGCTTATGAAAATCATGATGCAGATATACCCTATTTTTTTAGGGTAAAAGAAGCCGAAAACCTTAAATCCGATCCTCGGTTAGCCGATATAGCTAAGAAAGTTAAATTACCCCTGTAACCAAAAAAATCTATTATGAGAAGGAGGGAGATCCTTAAATCGATAGGTCTTGTAGGTCCTTTTACAATGGCCACCGGACTTACCCTAGCTAAATCAAATAGTCCTAATAGCTGGCTGATAGAATTTTCAGATAGATGGGATGTGTCAGAATTGTATACTAGGGAAGTTTTCAATGCTATGCCAGAGGAATACCTTACTTATAAACCGACCCCGGAAATAATGTCTTTCGGGAAACAATTCACACATCTGGCAATGGGGACATCTATTTATGCAGCAGTACTGAGAGGAGATAATCATATTGAAGAACCTGAAGCGAATAATAAGCAGGTTATATTGGAATATATGGATAAAACCTCCGCTGAATTTAAGATTGAAGTAGAAAATCTTACCGAAGAAAAGCTGTATACGAATGAGCACAAACATAAAAATGATGAAGTTTGGGGAGATTTTTCCTTAGCTGATATCCTGTTGCTCGCATATCACCATGCCGGGCACCATCGTGCTCAGGCAATCGTGTATTTAAGGCTGAAAAATGTCGTGCCACCTAAATACCAGTTTTGAAACTTAAATATTCTTATTCCTATATACCTTATTGCATCCAGGCAATAGCACCTGAATTCTAAAGGTATTGATGTGTCAAATGGCATTTCCAGGAAGATCTGGCTTCTATTTTCTTCAATTGCATCAATTAGAATTTCTCTTTAAGAGGATTTCCTGTTATTCTATTGGCATGTTTGATCAATCTTTGTTTTAGAGAGCTGGAAATATACGGAACCTATATGATCTCCATTTTTTTACCCATTTCAAGAATGTGGTATCGATCCTGTAGCGATTTTGAAAGCCTAATTTTTACCTCGTAAGGATACGCATTGGTCCAGAACCGGTTTTCGGGTGTTACCTTGAAAGTATCTCTATGCTGAGGGAAAATATATTTCGGTTCAAGAGCATTGATCAAAATTACAGACCGTTCTATATAGGTATTGTGTTCGGTAGGGGAGAAAAACAACACATCAATGTTTTCCAGGAACAATTGGTCCTCCAGCAAGACTGAATCGCCCATTTGCAGAAATCGTTTGCCACCCATCGTGATCACATATCCACAATCCTGAAGGTTGGCTTCATAATAAACCGCGTAATTTCTATTCCCATGAATTGCCCTCACGGCTTCAATATGCACCTCGCCAACATCAAATTCTTTTCTCGGTTCGGCAATTTTAATTCTATCATCAGGTATTTGAACTTCCTTTTTTGCTGCATCCAGGCAACTTGCAGGCATTACAAAAATGCAATTCCCATTTTCAACGAGAATTCTTGAAGTTTCCCTCTCAAAATGGTCACTATGTTCATGGGTAACGAAGGAAATATCCAGTTCGCTGGCTAGTTCTCTGGCTGTTATCGGTGAAGGCACTTCCCTGGCTTTTGTTTCAAGGGGCAGGTCGGTCCCAACCAGAATATCATCTGATTTGATCAGCCATCCATTATGCCCGACCCACCAGACAGCAATCCCTTTTTTATGTGCACGGATCTCATCGATAAGTTTTGAATCGATATTGGATTTTACTTTAATGTTTGGGAGCATCATTCCTGTTCCCAGTATCAAAGAGTTTTTTAAAACCTGGCGCCTATTCATATCCTAAATCAGCTTTGATGAAATGATCAATTTGAAATGTAATAACTAAAGTAATTAAAATGAGGCAATTGTTCATTATCAAATTTCCCTATTCCTCACCGTTTGTATACTTTGATGTATTTTTTGTAAATTGAATTCTTTCAACGAATAATTATGCAGGAACGTCGGCATGCAGCCATAATGTTTACGGATATCGTGGGATATACTTCCCTTATGGGATCAGATGAGGACCGTGCATTTCAGTTGTTACGCCAGAACAGAGAATTACACCGGCGTATGCTTAAGCGTTTCGGAGGCAAACTTGTTAAGGAGATGGGGGATGGAATGTTAATAAGTTTTGACCTCGCTTCCTCAGCTGTTTATTGTGCACAAGCCCTGCAGATAGAAGCCAAAAAAGAAGAAATCCCATTGAAAATCGGAGTTCACGAAGGGGAAATGGTTATTGAAGGAGCTGATATCATGGGAGATAGTGTGAATATAGCCTCCAGATTACAGGAAATAGCAGAATCAGGAGGAATCATCATATCCAGAGAGGTATATCGTGATGTAAAGAACAAACCGGGTATTAAGATAGAATACAAGGGCGAAGAAATACTAAAAAATGTTGACGAACCCTTACGTATTTACGAAGTCCTAACTAGAAAAGGGCAACCAATTGACCAGATAAAAACTTACAAATCCAAAAAAAAGCTTTATTACTACATCGGAGGGGGGATATTATTCATCCTGATAGCCGTTATAGGGTTCTTAGCTTTTCCTGTCCTGAATCAATCGTCTGATAGAAATGATGTCACTGCTGCAGAGTTAGATAAATCAATAGCTGTCCTTCCCTTTATAAACTTATCCCATGATCCGCTTCAGGAATATTTTGCTGATGGAATCACGGAGGAGATTCTCACTCAAATTTGTAAGATCGGAGATCTCAAAGTTATATCCAGAACTTCCTCAATGAAATATAAAGGAACCGACAAGCTGCTGGGCGTGATCGCTTCAGAATTAGGTGTAGCCTACATCCTGGAGGGGAGTGTTCGAAAATCAGATAGCAGAGTAAGAATTACAGCCCAATTGATAAACACACAAAATGATCTGCACGTATGGGCTGAGAACTATGACAGAAATCTGGATGATATCATAAAGATCCAGAATGATGTAGCCGAGCAGGTTGCCTTTGCTTTAAAAGCGAATATTTCCCCTAAAGTTAAAGAAAACATTGAGGCATTACCCACCAGTAATTATAAAGCATACGATTTATATCTTCAGGGCAATAGATATTTAAGGGAATACAAACCCAGGGAAAATAACATTGCTATTTCTTTATATAAAAATGCAATTTCACTGGATTCTACTTTTGCATTGGCATATGCTTCACTGGCCGGCGCCTATGCGACTAAGGTATTAAGATTCGGATATGGAAAGATGATGCTGGATTCAGCCGAGTATTATGCAAAATTAAGTTTATTGCTTGATGAATCGCTTGCTGAAGGATATAAGACACTTGGATTGGTTGAAAGGACCAAAAACAATCTTGACATGGCCATTTCATATACACAGAAGGCTATTGCAATAAATCCGAATTATACCATTGCCATTACCAACCTAGGCTTCTTCCTGGTCACTAAAGGCAATCTCAAGGAGGGATTTTATCACTTGAAAAATGCAATACGTTTAAATCCAAGGGATCCGGAACCCTTAAATTATATGGCCGTATTATACTATTTTATTGGTGATTTCTCAAAAGCTAGATCTTACTTTAACAGATCGTTGGAACTTGAACCTGACAACAGATTTGCTTTAAACACCTATTCAATGTGCCTGGAAGCAGAACGGAACTGGGAAGATTACGAACTTTTTTCAGAAAAGGTCTTCAATTATACACATGACAGTATCAACTGGTATTGGAACAAGGGGATAATAAAATATAAACAAATGAAATATAAGGAGGCCTTGTTCGACTTTGAAAGAAGTAATAATCCGCTTCATGTCGCAGAATGTTATTTGCAGCTGGGAGATACTGCCCAGGCATATCAGATTATTCATGAAGTGATATCTAAGAAAGAAAAAGCCTGGAATACGCGGCCTGGTTCATGGTCTGATTTCCGTATTTCCTATGATCTTTCTTTAGCCAATATACTACTCAGCCAATCCGAAGATGCCTGTAAATGGGCAAATATATCCTTAAAAGAAGGCCGGGATTTTTTCTACCAGATTATTACAAATGAAGTTATTATGGAAAATAAATCCCTCCCTGCCTGTCTTAATGATGCCCTGAATAAGTATCGAAAAGACCTTGAAATGCGATCCAGCGGTTATGAAAACTGGTAATTTGCTGAATGAATCTTGACGGGAAAGTTAATTGACGGAATCTGGATCCTATTTTTTGCCTTTTGTTTTGTTATTACCCTTCCCCTTATTCTTAGAATTATTCTTTGCATTATCTTTTAATGCGTGAAATTCAGGAGATCCCGGTTTAATTCCCAGTTCTTTAGCCATCACACCCCACCCTTTATCTTTATGAACTGTATAAACCGCAACCACCTGGTCAATACTTTTGTGTGTTAAGCTGGCAATTTCTGCAGATAAATAAATATCCCCAGCACTCATTCCGATTTCAGCTGATAAATAGTCTATTTTTTTTTCTGATATATTGTATCCCATGCTGATATCAGTCCTGAATGCCCCGAAATCAAGCCTCGCATTCGCATCAAGTGTGATCAAAGACTGATTAAGATCCGGATCGCTGGAATAATGTTGGGCCTGTGCGGAGTAGACGCATAAAACCAGACAAATGATTATTAAGTGTTTCATAGCGGTATAAAAAATTAATGATTTCCTCCTGTAAAGATATATAACGTCTCTTTCTGACAGCTTATTATAATTTAATACAAAATAGAAGGAATCAACCTTTGCATTAGCTCTGATCTATTTGATAAAGAAAATATCCTGATATATTATTGGCAGTTTAGTTAAAATTTGATCGTAATATACCAGGATATAATGCTACAGCAATATTTTTTTCAGATTCTAATGTCTGTTTGATGTTAGTTTTGACACGGTTGTCGAAGTATTAATGCCATTTCCTTTCCCCAAGCCGGCAGGAATTGATCTTTTTCCACTTTTTCATTCTTTTCGAGTAATTCCAGAGCTTCATCAAACATGGCACAGGATTCGGATGTATCCTGACCCATATATTGGGCCGATCCATGCTTAAATTGTGCTAGCATCAGAACGGCACGGGGATTCTGCTTGTTCAAGGTATAGGCTTCATTAAGAATCATCCCGCAATCCATCCCTAATTCCATGCCCCGGTCTAATGAAACCGACATACGGATCATAATCAGGAATCCCTCCAATGCCAATCTCTCAGAAACATCATGTTCCAGATTCTCAATAGCATCAAGATTCAGCAGAGCCGCATCCAGAAATGGGTCTTTTTTCTGAAGATCTGCTTCTATGGAAGCCATCATTACTTTTGCATAGGCCGCATGATATTGCGGAAGCCACTTGTCCTCTTCAATATCTCCAATACGATCAAATTGATTGGCCGCCTCACGGAAATCATCAATGTTTGCTGCCTGATTGAGTACATTAAGTGCATCTTTCATGGCCTTCTCATAGGTAGTTTCGCTATAGGAAAATACCGGGTTCATAATGATTGCGAATAATAATCCTGTTAGTGTTCTCATTTTACAATTTATTTAGTTTACAATGACCTTAATTGATTCATGACTCCATTTTTGCTTAGCGTTATGGTTACGCCTATTAAAATAAACCGCCTGGCGGTAGGTATAATTGCTCTTTCATTATATAATCCATCTTCATTTACTGCTGTGCTAAATTCATATCCAAATACATTATTTATTCCAAGCACGTTGGAGCACATAAAGAACAATCCAATATTTTCAGAAAGCATATGTGCAATGGTTACACTCAGATCATGAAAACTCTTTGTCCGGCCCTTATTAAAACCGGAGGTATTGGGATCGTTGTATGGTCTTGGGGAAGCATATGTGTAGGTCCCACTCAAGAAAGATCTTAATTTTGGAAAAAATTGCTTATAGGCAACCGATATGTTGTGCCTTGAAGCAAAGATAGGTATGGCACTTTCCGGGAAATCCCGGTAATCCCTTTCTGTATCGAGGAATGAGTAAGAAATCCAGTAATCAACGTTTTTCAAAGTCCTGTAGCTATCCCTCCAGAAGATATCAATACCCCGGGCATATCCGCTTCCTGAGTTATAATATTTTAAGGGATCGTACATGTTTTGAGGATCATATTTGACAAGATTGTCGTATCGCTTATAATATCCTTCAATTCTGAATGTTTTCCCTTCATCAATGTATTGATAATTAAGGATATAGTGAGTAGATCTTTCATTCCCAAGGTCATTCACAATCCTTAGCAGATCTTCTTTGGCAGTTTGCTGAAAGGTTCCATAGGCAAATGAAGCACTTGACTTATTCCCTAATTTGTAAGCGAAAGAAATGCGAGGGTCAACCGCATAGGTATTGTTGAGATAGCAGTATTCTGATCTTACACCGATCCTTGCCAGGAAACTACTTGTAAAATAAATATCAGCTTCCAGGAAGGCTGCCATAATCAATTCCCTGAAGGAAAGCGTATTGTATATGTCTTCATTAGAATTCGAATAGGTAAAATTATTGTCTTTAACAAAAACATCCATCCCGGAATTCAGGGATATACGACTATTGATATCACCTGAAAAAGCTAATTTCAACTGTCCTCCCGAGGTATGATCATTCACTGCAACTGTATCAAAAGTATATTCATCCTGGTTTAATGAATACGAAGCCCCTGCAAGGTATGACCATTTTTTACCAAGTGAATTTTTATATGATGTGTTAAAATATCCATACATGTTGTCCAGGTTCATGGCGGTTTTTACAGCAGGTTCATCTATGCTGTATTGGTACATTTGTGATGTGGACCAGGTGAAATTTCCATATGCTTTTATTATCCCGGTTTTTCCTGTTTTATTTCTGAACGCCAGGTTTGCATCAACTGATTCCGGAGGATAAATCCAATCGATATTCTGTGGAATTACGGCATAGTAGGGTTTCATATTGAAATAGCCTACTTTTCCGGCTAAGGAAGTCTTTTCGCTGGACAGGCATTGTGCCGCTTCTATCCCGAATGGAATAATAGTCAGATCTGTACGTGTCTGGTCAGCTTTCTCTTTTGTAGAAAGGATTAATGCTGATGATAGGCCCTGGCCATATTCAGCCGAGTATCCTCCGGTACTGAAACTGGTCCCCTTGAACATGAAAGGAGAGAACCTGTTTCTGGTTGCTGTATTAGGGATGCTGGTATAATATGGCTTTATAACCCGCATACCGTCAATGAAGGTTTTTGTCTCATAATCGTCGCCGCCACGCACGTATAATTTACCCTCTTCCCCAACAGTTTGTGTTCCTGGCAATGTATTAAGCACTCCCGCAATATCCCCGGTGGCCCCTGCGGTCGTTACAATATCCAATTCCTTGAGTATTGTCCGCTTGTTTTCTCCGCCAGCTTCAAATGATCCTGCGGTTATTGTAATCATATCCAATTGGTTGGTCTCTTCAGTTAGGTTTACTTCCAGGATTATGGATTCTTCAGCTATATTTACGGGCAGATAAACATCTTCGTAACCCATAAATTTCACAACCAGAGTATGAGCACCCTTATCTTCAAACTCAAAGATGAAATATCCTTCGTGATCACTGCTTGAACCATTATAAGTTCCTTCAATAAACACATTGGCGCCTATGACCGGATCACTATTAGCATCATATATCTTCCCCTGAATTTTTGTCTGACCTGACAATGTGAGAGGATATGCCAGAAATAAGAATATTATGAATGTCCATATTTTTTTCATCACAGGTGAAATTAAATGACGATACTAATTTGTGTATGAAAAGTGGGAAGCAGAAAAAAAATATGCTGAGCCGCCAGATAACCTTGCGGAATCGTAATTGTTAGTTATAAGTCGTTTTCAGGTGATTTTATATTTCAGGATTAAATCTAACACGTCATACTTATAAACGAAATATGATCATACAATATGAGCAAGTACATTTAAATCATAACAGGTCGCATTTTAAAGTTCTTAATATCGGGTTCCTGAAATGCCTTGACTGTCCTTGTTTAATACTCTTTTAGCTTTGTGAGGCAACAATGGAATATGTACGGGAATGTTCCTTCCAACCATAATTGGAGGTGTCTGGAAGAACGTATCCGAATTGGATATCAAATTTACTTGTTCAATATAAAAATTGCATTTTAATCACTATCTTGGCTTAAGGTATAATCAATTGTTTGATGATAATAAACAAGAGTTGTACTGTAGATCAGAACACCTAATAAATCCTGAACCAACCTGGAATAATCATGAATATATTTAAGATCATCTTCGCATTATGTATCTCAATCGTAATTGGAATTATAGCCTATGGGCAAGGTATACCTTTAGGTGAAACGATTTTGGTGAGCACCTCATCATTGAAAGAAAGTGTAGACTCCGACGAGTTTAAATCCTATATGTCTAAAGAGT
Organism: uncultured Cytophagales bacterium; assembly: GCA_963820995.1. Lineage (GTDB taxonomy): Bacteria > Bacteroidota > Bacteroidia > Cytophagales > Cyclobacteriaceae > JAGTVG01. The sequence continues at coordinate 11,753 of CAWGCL010000007.1, forward strand.
TCATGCCGGCCTGGAATAAGGCCACTCCAGGTCCAACCATGTACCTGTTGCAGGCTGACCGTGGTGATCGGAGCGGCGAGTTTTTAACAATATGTAACGCAGAAACTCAAAAAGACCGTAAAAAACTTCCCAAGAATAGTCCATTTACTGACAAGGCAATGATTTCCGTTGCTGGTGATCTTTCAAAACCACCTTCCTCATTCCTGGAGAATCCTGATGCTTATACTGAATACCACCTGATTGGCGGGGATCAGTTTTCCTCGCTTCCTTCCGTAGATCTTCTTGGGATCCATTACCTTCAAGTCAAACCGGATATGGCTAAAGATTTTGAAAAACTCGTTGTCGAGAAATTGAATCCGACGGTTGGGCAATTGGTCCATGATATGAATCTTTATTATTATAAAGCAGTTGCAGGTCAGGATAAAGGTTCGTTCATCACTATTTTTGCCATTGAATCTATAGAGGCCAGGGAAAGATTCTGGCCAACCGGTGGACAAGAACAGGAAATTGTCAAACAACTATTCGAACCATACAAGGAACTCGCTCTGGAACTCAGTTCATACCTGGTTGAAAATTCTTATCTTGGTCCGGAATCAGGAGGTGGGGCTGCATATTTTGAAAGCCTGGAATGGACGGATTTTGTACTTGTTGGTTCCAAATAGATTCGTAAAAAAGCAGGGATATTAACCTGAAGAGGCAGGTAAAAGGGATAAAAAAGGCTAATAGAATGGATACCTTAAGGCCTCAGAAGGAATTCAAGTCCTATTTCAGTCATCAGATCCGGTTTTTCATAGAATATCATATGGCTGGTATTCGGTAAAACAAGAAATTCGCTACCCTCTATAGAATTATACATTTTTATACCGTGTTCCAGGCTGATGGCATCCCGGTCTCCAAGAACAATCAGAGACCTGCACTTTATTTTTTCAACCTTTTCACTGGGAACAAATACTTCCTGTTTCCACATCTTACTTAGATTTTTGACAAATCTTCCCCACGTGTTTTTCTCATAAGCCAGTTTCTCGTAATCTTCAACCCAGGTGCCCCAGTTTTGTTCTGCATATTCAGGGGACAGGTTGGTGACGAATTCAATTGTTTCTTGAGCATATCCTTCAAATCCGAATTGAGCCCCCACGGAAACGATCCTTTTGATCTTTTCCGGACGGTCCGCTGCAAGTAAATAGGCAGCTACTCCGCCATCACTCCAGCCCAAAACATAGGTGCTGTCTAGTTTTAGTTTATCAATGAAACTTGAAAAATAATCGGTCAGCAATTGATAACTCAGAGTGTCAGCTTGTTGGGATCGTCCATGCCCGGGGGAATCCACAGTTATTACGCGGAATTTTTTAGAAAGCGAAGGAATAACGTTAGCAAAATTCAATATTGATCCACCGCCACCATGTAAAAGAAGAAGAGGTGTTCCTTCTCCGTATTCTTCGTAATAGACTTGGGTATCATATATTTCTAAAAATTTTCCATTATTGGAGCCGTAAATTATCTGACATTGAGCAGTAAACTGGCTCAAGCTATACCAGATGACTAAAAGACTTAGTACTTTTTTCATTTTTATTAAATTATTTTTTTAATTTTTTTGTTCATTCTGCAATTGATGAAGAAGAATTTTGCCGGGTAGAATGGATTAATTATTTTTTAATTCATGCAGAATCTTTTTTGCCTCCATAAGGTCTACCGAATCATGCCCTTCTTTAAACCAGTCATAAACTCCTTGTAACAGCTTATGAGCTTCATTCGTTTTTCCCTGCTTTAGCCATAAATTGGCCAGGGCAACTGCAGCACGAAGTTCGTAGGTTTTGGCTTTTTGTCTACGGGACAGTTCCAATGCCCGACAGAAGCAATCTTCAATGATGGTATCAGGTTTGTCAAGTGCCTGCAAAGTGAGGCCCTTAATCCTGAACAGTTCTGCATCGTTCATATGAGAACCTGTTTTATCTACATGATCCAGGATCTTTTTGATCCAGGCTAAAGCCGATTCATATTCCCCAGTTTGGAAAAATAGTTCACTGATAAATGGAGCCATTGTTACGGCAAAGGCTTTAAAGCCCACATTAAAACAGACGTTGATAAGATTAACCGCAGTATCTAAAGCTTTCTGGTCTCCCTGGAATGCTTTGGCGATATAATAATAGACTTCTGCAGTCAATGTAAAAATGGGATCTCCGAACTTCCGGACGATGGGCAGATATTCCTCCATTATCCTTTCAGATGTCTTCCATTCCCTTGTGAACAAACTGTATAATGCAGGAAATGTATAAATATGGTAGAGTGTCATGGAATCCTTATGGTATTTAGCATAAAACAGATGTTGATCGAACAGGTTTTTTGCACGACCCAAATAACCCAATATCTGAAGACAAACCATTTGCCATGCCTTAGCACCTATTTCGATATATCCGCTTGGCGCCAACTCCCATGGAAAGGGTAAATCCGGATCGAATAGTTCAATCACCCGTTGATAACCCTGGTTAGCCTCCTCAAATTCGCCTTTAATTATTGCTCCATCCCGTAATTGATTAGCGACTAATTCAAACCAATATCCATTTTCAGGATCCCCAGTTAATGTCAAGATATAGTTCAATATTTCCCGCATCGATTTATAATCCTCGATATTAAGGTAATAGGAAAGCAAATTCAACAGGATGAGGGCCAGTTTAGGATTGACTTCTATGTTCTGAGCTATTTCCCTCGCCTGATTAAAAGTTTCTTTTACTTTGGGATGGGGAAATCCATGAGAAACAACAAAGGTACCCCCCAGGGTCAGTCGAAAATCTAATTCCAGGTTGTTTCGATCCCTTTCATTCTTAATATGAGGTAACAGATCCAGTCCTTTCTCCAGATGAGCGATGGCCTCAGTCGTAGCATTTTTCTGGCTTGCTAACTGGCCGGCCTGTAACCAGTAGGGTATGGCTTTCAGAGGCTGACCTGCCTCGGTAAAATGATGAGCAATCAATTCAGGCTGAGTTCCGGTAGTACCTTTAAACTGATTTTCAAGAACATTTGCAACCTGATGGTGCATGTTCTGTCTCTTGCTTTTAAGCAGGGATTCATAGGCTGCATCCTGGATCAGGGCATGTTTGAATTGATATGTTTTCTGTTGATCTGTGCCACCCTGGAACAGGATCTCAGCGTCCATCAGTTTGTACAGGGATTCTTCCAGAATCCCTGTATATTGAGGAACTACTGCCTGCAGTATATCAGCTGAAAATTCACGTCCCAGCACAGATCCTACTTGTACGATCTCTTTCACTTCATCAAGCCTGTCAAGTCGGGCGAGGAGGGAATCCTGTAAAGTGGCTGGGATAGACAGAGAAGATACGGGTCCCTTTACTTCAAAGCCTTCTTCTTTTTCAATCAAAAGGTCAGATTCCACAATCGTTTTTGTTAGTTCCTCTACGAATAGTGGAACTCCCTCGGTTTTGGAAGCGATCTTGTCAAGAATCTCCCCGGGCAGTGATTTACCCCTGGCCTGGTGATGACATATTTTAGCCATATCCTTAGATGAAAGTCGCTGGAGATTGATTCTGGTAATATTAGATCCTTCAGGCCAATCGGTTTTAAAGCCTGGACGGGTTGTACAGAGTGTTAGTAGATTCTTCTTTTTTGTCTGGGCTATGAAAAGTTTCAGCCATTCAACGGTTGAGGCGTCGGTCCAGTGAAGGTCTTCAAGAATAATAAGAAACGGTTGTTGAATTGCCTTTGCTAATAACAATTCTGTAATGGTTTCCATGATTTTTTGCCGTTTGGCAAAGGGACTCATAACAAGTGCTGGATATTTTTCAGTGGGAATAGAAAGAAATTCTGCTAACAAAGGTGCGGCGGTTTCTATATCCATTCCGAGCTTATTGAGCAATTGTTCCAATTTGTAGATCCTGACTTCTGGTATGTCATTGACTTTACAATTCAAGAAGTACTTATCCAGCATCTCTATTAAAGGAAAAAATGCACTATTTTGCTGATATGCAGAACTTCGGGCTATTGCCAGTGTGCTATTCTTTTCCTTTTCAATCTTCGCTTCCATGATGTCGATCAATCTTGATTTGCCTATTCCGGCTTCCCCATGGAGCAATATGGTATTATTATTACCTTTTTTTGCTTTTTCCCAGAATTCATTAAGGATGTCCAATTCATTTTTACGCCCGACGAGGGGAGACAGGCCTCTTTTTTTAGCCACATCCAAGCGCGTAATGGCCTCGCTTTCGTTCAAAATCTGGTAGATCTCCATAGGTTCAGAAATACCCTTCAGAATTTTTTTACCCATACTTTTTACTTCGAACCAACCATAAACAAGTTTATGGACCTGCGGACTCATTACGATTCCGTTTACCGGGGCAAGACCTTCAAGGCGGGCAGCAATATTGACAGCTTCTCCAAGCGCCAGATGTTCATCAACCACGACAAGGCCTGTATGAATCCCGATACGTACATTAACTGTTGTTTTACCCGCAGCTTCCCATTCCTTATTTGCTTCCTCCATAGCCTCTAGAATACCAAGACCCGCCCGTACCCCGGCCCTTGGTGCATCTTCCAGACCCTCAGGATAGCCAAAATATGTTAGCAGGCCATCGCCCAGGTATTGTGCGATATGACCGCTATTTTTCCGGATCATTTTTTCGGCTACCTGGTGGTAATTCGTTATCACCTGCCGGTAATCTTCAGGATCCAGTTCCTCTGAGAGGGGTGTGGAACCAACCAGGTCACAGAACAGGATGGTAAGTTGCCGTCGCTCAGCCTCTTTTTTCGTTTTTATTCTTGCATCGTTACTTTCAGGCCTTTTATTTTCAGCAGTATCCAGATTCAAACCGCATGACATGCAAAACTTTGACTCTGCATTGTTTTCAACTCCACATTTTGGACAGACTATGAGTAGCCTGGATCCACAATTGATACAGAATTTTGCTCCTTCCGTATTTTCATGTTGACATTTGGGGCATATTTTCATTTTTTAGCAGGTATAGGATTTAATTTTTGGTGAAAGTTACCAATCAGATATCTACATCTTCATTCATGAAATAAAATCGGGCATCTATTATTTGTAGATGAAAATATATAATGTTATTAAATGTAAAATAGGGATTTTTACATCATAATGCAACCAAATCAATCAAATGGCATGTTTGTCAGCTTTATTTAATAAAATATCTACTATTCAGGCAGACATTTTTCATACAAAATATTCAAATTTTGAGGCAGGTTAGATTATCTTTTAGAGTTGAGATAAAAGGACTATTTGTGCGTGTGTTTCTTTTAGCCTTAATCATAATAATAGGGTCAAAGATTAATTGAACCGCTTCTGTAAATTGAATGGGGCCTGAATTAAAGGAAGTTTTTTTCATTCAAGTAGTGGATAATTGCCAGGATATAAATTGCTGCCAGAATCTTTGGGGCATTGCAGGTTAAAAAGAAATTACCCTATGTATAGAAGATTAATAATATAATTGCGAAATCTTATAAAATTCAAATAAATTTTTTAACCTCAATCATTGTAGTTAGCCCCGATTATAATTTTGCATCACAGATACAATTTTTTGATTATACCTTGATCTTCTATATATAAGGAAATTTATTGTGTTGGCAAGGACCTCTTTAATGGATCTTTTTATTCTTTCAAATTAAATTTTCGTTTGGTCACCTTATCTGCAGTAGGAAAGTCATCAGGGATTGGCTGGGTAACTTTACCGGTAGCTGCCCACTCCACACCACGTGTAAAGGAAATTATAAAACCTACCCCTTCACATGAATAATCATCATGACCAAGTGTGGTATGAAAGATGCGTCCTTTCCCATATTCTATCACCATCAGGATCGGTTCATGCCTGTCTGTGGGAGCTTTTCCCGACATATCCTTTCCTGTTGCCAGTATAGTCATATTTTCAGCCGGCCCGCGTAACATAGCATAACACTCATCTTTAGTTGTCATCCAGGTCTCAGGCATTCCCCTGGTAATTGGATGGTTGGGTTCTCGAACAGTTATAGGAATCTGATGTTGTGGCCCATGTGCCCCAGCACTCCCTTTTGAATTGTCTCTGACCAACTCACCTTCATTCGTATAATATACATAAGGGCCATCTTTTTCATTTCTGTCGCCCCAGCCTCCAAGGCCAATCATTTCATTGAATCCTTTCCACTCTGGCCAGGAATTATCCGCAGCGTGCACTACAACCAGTCCGCCTCCGTTTTTCATATATTTTTCCAGAGCCGTTTGGGTCTTTTCTGGGAGATCAGCTGCATTCCAGCCAAAATTGGAAACCACAACATCGTAAGCTGTAAAATCCGGAGCAAAATCGGGATCAGCTTTTGGCTCATCCAGATTTTGGGTTTCCCCAACACCAGCCAGAGGCAGAAAATCTTTTTCCCGTTGCGCATTCCAGGTAAATTTAGTCCGCATAATGTCCACTTCGAATAAGCCGGTTTCTTCAAGGTATTGTTTCATCATGATGGTAGACTTTGGCCAAACCACATGATTGTTTTGTCCATCAATAATAAGAACTTTCAATTTTGCTTCTGCCATTAAAGAAAATAGGATAAAGCAGAGAGTAATGATCGTTATGTTTTTCATGATTATTTATTAAAAAATTATTGCTCTACGATTCTTAACACAAAGGTAGATCGTGATTCGAAAATAATGAATAATATGTTCCACTTAAATAATTTTTAGTTGATATTTTTGTTCAAGTTGCGAAATGGCCATTTCCTGCCTTTGATCAGAGTACTTAAAGCAATTGATTACTTATTCAGGTCATTTTTTTTCATATTCGATCAATCAGGTAAAATAATTTCTTCTTTCAACAACATTAGTTGCCAGCTCCCGTATAATATCGTAATAATACGATATTACGATAATGCGATGAGGTATGGGATTAAGTAAAGCAATATTATTTTCGGAAGAGCAAAACAGGCTCGCATCACTTGCAAAAGTATTTGCACATCCAGCAAGGATAGCTATTATTGAATACCTGTTCAAGAACCGGACCTGCATTGTTAATGGCCTACTGGATGAATTGCCTTTATCACAATCTACCATTTCGCAACACCTCAAAGAGATGAAGAATGCCGGTATAATAAAAGGTGAGATTGAGGGATCCAATATATGCTATTGCCTTAATTCTGAAGTCATGAATGAATTATCTACTAAATTGAATCAACTTCTTGGAGAAATTAAAAACTGTTGCTAATGAATATTGTAGCCAATCTTATTACATCAAATTCTGAAATTAGTGAAACGGAAGAAAAACCCAACCTTTTAAATTCCAGTATTGAAACATGTAAAAACAATATCAATAAAGATTTTGAGCAATTTGATGCCCAATTTGTGCAAATCATTATTTATTTAAGAGAGATTCATCAATTAAAGAATCCAAATGAGGAGTTTACTCTAAATTATCTGGTTAAGTTATTTGACCGGGACATCCCGGTGCAGAATGAATCCCTTTTAATAAAACAAATAAATAAAATCGGTTTTATTAATCTGAGGGATACATTTGAAAGAATCAATATGGAATGTGAAGATTATTTCTGTGAATCTGAAAACCTCTTTGGAATATTTAAACGACATCAGTTCAAGAAAAGGATCCTGGAGACCGATTCTGATAAACTAAGACAAGTTATTCAATACCTACACATAACTTTGATTCATGTTAATATTTTACATAAGAAATGCATATCCCTGCCAGCAAATTTAATTGGTGTAAAAAGAAGCGCTTATAATACAATTGAACCGTTTGTAAATGAGGTTGAATCTTCGCTACGTGATTTGCTTCATAATGCCAAATAAAAGACATGCCTATAGGTAAATATGAATTATCCGGAACTGTCCAAAGCGCTAATTAGATCCCTGTAGCATCTATGATTGAATAATCTTTACTATTGGACAGAGACTAAAATAATCTGTTGATTTTCAGATTGAATGATAATTATCTATATTCAGGGGCTTTAAATTATAAGATATTTTTTTCTGTATAATGAAAACATCACTTCTCATCAAGTTGCATCTGTATACCGGCCTTTTTATTGCCTTTTATGTGCTGGCATTTGGTTTCAGCTCAATAGTCATGAACCACAAGCTGGAACTCGATAAAACCGAAGTAACAAGGATATGGGATACTAAGTTGTCGGTTGAGCCTCAGGTGCCGGATTTAGAACTTGCTGAAAGTATCAAGGAAGAACTTGACCTTATGGGGTGGGTACTGCCCTGGGAATTTAAACGGGATAGTATGATATTTCATTTTTCTGTAGTTCACCCCGGAAGAAAATACCAGTTGACTTTTGAATCTTCAAATGGAATCGTAAAAGTTGAGGAAATGCCTAAAGGATTTCTGGCTGTATTTCATGGATTACATTTTTTAAACGGTAAAATACCAAATGCCCCATTTTTAATCAGAAGCTGGGCGGTTTATCAATGGCTGGCATTGTTCTCAATGCTTGTGTCCTTATTTTTAGGCATCTGGCTCTGGCTGAAAAATCATTATAAACTTTGGCAGGGGATTGTATTCGGGAGTCTTTTTGTTGGAACTATAATTCTTATGATATTACTATGAAAATAAGTGGACAACTCTATCAAATCATAAGACAGATCCATTTGTACAGTTCACTTACAATTGTTGCTCTTTTATTGATGTATGTCATTTCTAGTTATATGATGATATATCACGATTGGTTTCAAGTTGAAACCAGGAATGAATCAAAAATTACTCTTGATATTAGACCTGAGGAGATCAATGAAGATAATTGGGCTAGCTTTTTGAATAAGAATAATATTAAAGGGAGATTGGTTAGGGAAAATTTCGAAGAATCCGGTGATATTGTAAGACTCTACGAAAGTGCAAAAGGGTATGCTGAGATCACAATATTTGAGAAAGTCGATCAGGTGGAAATTAGATCTGCCGATTTGAATTTGTCAGGAAAGATAAATGAAATGCATCGTCTCAGGGGATTTGGAGGGCCGTTATTATATAATATTTATGCCGTTCTTCTTGATTTGGTCGGAGTTGGCCTTATTCTATTTGTTTTGACTGGAGTTATTCTGTGGTTGAAACTACTAAAACATAATAAACTCGCCTGGACGATCCTGATCCTCGGGTTTGTTTATGTAAGCGCCGTTCTCGGATATCTAATTTTTATATAAATCAAGATCTGGTTCCACATCCATGAGTTGGACTAGATAAGTTTTTGGGACATATAGATATTCATCATTTGATCCTTTCAATCACTTCCATGGCCATTCTTCCGTTATGATAAGGGCAGGTCCAGAAATTGGCTTTATCCGAACCTCTGGGTTCGCCAGATTCCAATACAAGGCTGTACCAACCCCCATTAGCTTTGTCAATAAAATGGGTCTTTGTATAATTCCAGGAATTCATAATCTTGTCCAAATAAGATTCCTCGCCGGTTATTTCATATGTATTCAGATAACCAACGATAGTTTCAGCCTGTTCCCACCATGATCTTACGGTAACTACATGCCCGGTTGAATAATCCTTTTCTGTCAGCATACTGCCATCTTCATGAAGACCTTCTGCTGCAGCATCTGCAATTTTTATACTAAGGTTGCGTACACTCGAGATCAATTCAGAATCTTTCAATAAGCTGGCGGCTTCGGTAATTAACCAGGCTGCTTCAATATCATGCCCATAGGAATCAATGGTTGTTGTGGGATTCCATTCCCTGTCCAGGAAATAAATAAGATGGAAAGTTCCTTTATCCACTATTTTATCATTAAACAAATTCAGAACGTTTCGTAATCTTTCCTCCATCCGCTTAGTAGGCCATACCCTGAATAATCCGGCATAGGCTTCCACCAGGTGAAGATGTGTGATCATGGTTTTTTCATCCTCAGGTGAATTTTCATTAAGTAATAGATCCCTGCTCCGTTTCCAATTTCTTGTATAGACTTCAAAATAGCCATTATACTCCTTGTCCAAGGCATGTTCTTCAAGTAATTCAAAGATCTCAATCGCTTTATTCAGAGCTTCCTGGTCCCCGGTTGCCCTGTAATATTCAGCCAGGGCGTATATAAAGTAAGATTCTGTTAATGTATGTTTTCTGGTATCTGCGGGTTCACCCTTCATGTTAACTGTTCTATACCCCCCGCCATATTCTTCATCCAGAAAATACTTCATTATATAATCCCTCGCAGAGGTAGCCAGATGTAGATAGGAGCTGTCTTTAAAGATCCGGTATACAGAGGAAAAAGTCCATAGAATTCTGGCATTCAGTATGCCACCTTTGTCAGCATCGGGATATACCTGTTCATTCGCATCCACTCGTCCGTAAAATCCCCCGTTGATTCTGTCAGGCATTTTTGTAGACCAATAAGGTAGAAGATTCCCGGTAAGGTCTTCCGATATTTCCTTTTTGAGCTGCAGTAGTTTTGGGTTTTGTTCATGCCCATTATTTTTCCTGGGAGAACAGGAATTATGATTCAGAAAAAGAATAGTGAGAATTAGAAGTATTAAAGGTCTCTTAATGAGTGAAAGTTCTAAGGACCCTGATTTTTGTTTGTAGAAAAATGTGTTATACATATGTCCTGGATTTAAGGATAATTTAACACATAAATTTTAAAATAAAATTAGGACAGGTTATTTTATAAAAAAAGGTATAATTATATGAAATTAGATTCTTCCTTGATATTTTACAAAGCCTTTGATCGTATGTATAGAATATCTATTTCAAGTTGATTAACTATTAAAATTCTAAAATGAGTTACAAAACAATATTATCGACAATTTTTATTATTGGTTTTCTGGGATTTTCATGTCAACAGAATTCTAATTCTACGGGGGAAAGCTCCGGGTTAACAACTACAGAAAAGATGCTGGCCAGAGCGGACTCTTTTGAATTAGATACACCTTATGAACCACCTCCAGGAGATACCTTGTCCCTTCATGCATCCGGATTTGCAAAGATCCTTTGTTCAGCCGTTTTTATAACCGGTTTGGATTTCGAATTTGCCGCAGAAAATATTGGATATTTCACAGCACCATATGAGGTCAGATCCTATTTATCAGATAGAAAATTAGATCTGGAAAATAAGGCAGTTCACATTACCCTTCCAAATGGGGTGGTCCGGACTGCTAAATATTTCGAGGATCAAGGCTGTATATGCCTCCAGGAAGGTACGGATAAGCTCAATTTTGAACCAGTTGAAGTACAATCAAGCCTCCCAGATCCTGATACACAAGCCTGGCCAATGGGGGATGATCTTTCTGATGAAAGTCCCCCTGAGGCGATAAATATGCAACTTGTACAGAAAGCAATAGATACTGCATTCAGTAATCCTGAGGCACTTACGGCTGCTTACATCGTCACTTACAAAAATCAGATCATTGGTGAAAAATACCGGGAAGGTCTTACTATGCACACCCAGCTTGAGAGCTGGTCAATGGGGAAAAGTCTTACAGCAACGTTGATGGGCATCTTAATCCAGCAGGGGATCTATGATTTAGATCAGCCGGCCCCAATCCCGGAGTGGTTGGAAAAAGAAGATGATCCAAGAGCTAACATACGTATAGCAGACCTTCTTCATATGTCAAGTGGGATCCGCTTCCGTGCTCCCCAGGACCCTGATTTTGATCGTTCTCTGGGCTATCCCGATCACATTTATGTTTACACAGGAGCTGTAAATTCTTTTAAATGGGCTGCAAACAGGGCGCAACAATGGCCTCCCAATACTATTGGCCGTTACCGGAATTGTGATCCTGTTCTGGTCAATTACTTGGTTAGATTAGGTGTAGAAGGTCAAGGTAAGGAGTACTTAACCTTTCCGCAAAAAGAATTATTTGACAAGATTGGCATCAGGAATATGGTGATGGAGACTGATCCCTATGGTAATTTTCTGCTCCAGGGATATGAATTTGGCACAGCCAGGGATTGGGCCAGGCTGGGGAATCTATATCTTAATGGTGGTGTTTGGATGGGAGAGCGTATTCTGCCAAATGGTTTTGTGGATTTTGTCAGCACACTTGCAAAACCCTGGGTTGATGATGGAAGGCCAATATATGGGGGATTCTTCTGGATTAATGGGGATGGTCAATTCCCAATACCTGAAAACGCCTATTTTATGGCAGGTGCAGGCGGGCAATATGTGATCATCATTCCAAGTCACGATCTGGTGGTTGTAAAATTATCGCATTATAAAGGAGGCAGCATTGGGGCAAAAGATTTTGCTACATCGCTGAGCATGATTGTGCAGGCAGTTCCTTAGAAATAATCAGTTAAAGATCCGTGTGGATCATTTATTACTTAAGTGATAAGGTATATAATATTTTGGCAGATAATATAGTGCCTGAATGCACACTGAAGTTTCTATTCAAAAAAAT
>CAWGCL010000008.1:0-496688 GCA_963820995.1 uncultured Cytophagales bacterium
TGGTTGTTTTCTGTTGCCCTTCTCTTATTTTCATTTACAACACAGGTAAAGAGGGCATTCAGATCGCGAGGTAGTTTCTCTGTAATTTGAAGGGTTAGATCATTTTCCTTCTTAGTATCTATTATATAGACTCGATCGCCATTTGACTGAATATATCCCCGATCACCAACTTGTCCCCCACTCTCCGCGTAAAATGGCGTTTTTTCCAAGACAATTTGATATTGGATGGATTTCTTGGTCTTTATTTCCCTGTATCTTGCAATCTGACTTTCAGCAACTAATTGCTCATAGCCTAAAAACTCAGTTTTTTCAATGTCTTTTAATATGATCCAATCCCCGGATTCCTGCTCTGCTGCTTTTTTAGACCTGGTTTTCTGAACTTTCATCGCTTTAGTGAAGCCTTCTTCATCTATCTCAATTCCATTTTCCCTGGCAATTAAGGCCGTAAGATCCACTGGAAATCCAAATGTATCATACAGTTCGAATACGATATCACCCGGAACAACATTTCCTTTCAGACTCCTTTTAATATTTTCAAACCTTCTCAAACCATTTTCAAGGGTTCTGAGAAAAGCTGATTCTTCTTCAAAAATTACCTTACTTATAAATTCCTTCTGAGCCTTTATTTCAGGAAATACGTTTTTAAATTGTTCGGACAACACATCCACCAGAGTATAGATATGTGGTTCAGCACGGTCTAAAAAGGTAAATCCATATCTTACTGCACGGCGAAGGATCCTTCTTATTACGTATCCGGCTTTATTGTTGGAAGGCAATTGACCATCCGCAATGGCAAAAGCCACTGCCCTGACATGATCAGCGATCACCCTGAGCGCAATGTCTGTTTTTTCATCCTTTCCATACACAGTTTTAGCACTTTTGGCGATATGCCGGATGAGGGGCTGAAAAACATCGGTATCATAATTCGAAGTTTTACCCTGCACCACCATTGCCAAACTTTCAAAACCCATCCCGGTATCTACATGTTTCTGGGGCAGGTTTTCGAGATTACCACTGACTTACGGTTAAATTGGATAAATACCAGGTTCCAGACTTCAATAACCTGAGGGTGGTCATTATTTACAAGATCCTGCCCGGAATTAGTTTCACTTCAGCCTCAGGTCTAAGATCAATATGAATTTCTGAACAGGGGCCACATGGACCAGTATCTCCCATTTCCCAGAAATTATCTTTTTTCGATCCATACAGGATCCGGTCTTCAGGAATGATTTTCCTCCAGTATGTCAATAAGCTTCTTCATCTTTATCAAGGTTGTCATACTGCATCCCCACCAAAAACAGTGGCATACATCCTGTCGGGTGGAAGGCCATATCCTTCAGTTAGCAACTCCCAGGCCCACTGCGATCGCTTCTTTTTTGAAGTAATCTCCAAAAGACCAGTTACCAAGCATTTCAAACATTGTATGGTGGTAAGTATCTATACCTACCTCTTCAAGATCATTATGCTTCCCGGAAACCCTTAAACATTTCTGTGTATCGGCCACTCGCAGGGATTTAGGTTTCATATTTCCGAGAAATATGTCCTTGAATTGGTTCATTCCTGCATTAGTAAACATCAATGTTGGATCATCCTTAACAACCAGGGGTGCAGAAGGCATGATAAGATGCTTTTTGCTCTTGAAAAAGTCTAAAAACACTTGCCTTATTTCGCTGGAATTCATACTTTCATTAATTGTATCTCTATTTTTTAAATTATTTTATATAAATTTTTTTAAATTGCTTACAATAAAAGGGCTACTTTTGCTGTCTTTATAGTATATATGTAAAGAATCAACAAAACTAAGCTTTTATTGCTTATTTAGATTATTATGGCTCGTATAAAATACTATTATGACACTGAATCATGTAAATATGAAAGGATAAAAGTCTCAACCTGGGACATTATCCTGAATTTACTTGGGTTCTTTTCAGTGTCATTTATCATTTCTGTTATCATCGTTGTTTTGTTCAGCACCTATTTTGAATCTCCAAAAGAGATGATACTTACAAAAGAAAACCAGGAATTAAAGATCTATTATGACCTGCTTGAGAAAGAACTTGGAAATCTGGACGGAATGATGGCTGCCCTTCAAAAGAGGGACGACAATGTATATCGTGTGATCTTCGAAGCAGATCCAATTCCGGAATCCATCCGACAGGCTGGAACCGGGGGATCCGAAAAATATAAAGAAATACTTGAAAATGACCTGGTGAATGAAGATATGATCATTCAGGCTTTAAGCAAAGTGGATCAGATCAAGAGGCAGATGTACATCCAAACCAAATCTTATGATGAAATTCTGCAAATGGCAAGAAATAAATCCAAGCTATTGGCAGCAACACCTGCTATTCAACCTATTGCCAATAAAGAGCTAACCCGATTGGCTTCAGGTTTCGGAATGCGTATTCACCCAATTTATAAAGTTAAGATGATGCATTTTGGTGTGGATTTTACAGCCCCCAGACATACCCCAATTTATGCAACTGGGGACGGTGTTGTAGAAAGGGTGATCAGAAGCTTTGGAGGGTATGGGAAACAGGTGGTTATAAACCATGGCTTTGGTTATAAGACCAGGTACGCTCATATGCAGGAATTCAACGTGAAGAAAGGTGACCGGGTAAAGAGAGGTGACATGATCGGAACCGTTGGAAACTCAGGATTATCCACTGCTCCGCACCTGCATTATGAGATCCTAAAAGACAATAAAAAGGTCAATCCTGTAAATTATTTTTACATGGATCTTAATGACGAGGAATACGAAAAAATACTCGAACTTGCATCTGTAGAAAATCAATCATTGTCTTAAGAATTAGTCTATTTTTAGATTAATGAGGATTTTATAAAGTGCAAAATTGTGTTTTAATTTTTTTTTCAAAAGTTTTCCGATTTATACTAGCAATACTTCTTTTTTTTAATATTTTTGAATCAGAAAACTACGCGCCGGGGTTTAGTATTTTTCAAAATTAAAACGATCTTTTATACACTACCTGATAAACTATAAGCGTAAATATTGTTGTGCCGTACAAAGAGAAAGTAATTGAGAAAAAGTATTATTCAATCGGCGAAGTTGCTGAAATGCTTAACGTAGCGACATCCCTCATCCGTTTCTGGGAGACCGAGTTCGATATCATAAAGCCTAAGAAGAACAGAAAAGGCAACCGGCAATTCACCAAGGAAGATATTGAGAACGTAAAATTGATTTACCACCTCGTTAAAGATCGAGGATATACACTTCAAGGGGCTAAATCTTTGCTTAAAGGGAGTTCAAATCCTTTGAAAAACAAAATGTCGCATATTGATTCTTTAAAAAAGGTAAGATCATTTCTAGTTGAGCTTAAGAACCAGCTACCTTAGCTTTTATTAATATTATATTCAAATCATATGGACGCCAGCAAAATTCACCAGGTGGCAATCAGCCTGGTCCCTGGCATTGGCAACCTGCTAGCCAGACAATTGATATCGTACTGTGGATCTGCAAGAGAAGTATTTTCAGCCAGTAAAAAGAAACTAACACAGATTCCCGGAATAGGCCATAAAATCGCAAATTCCATCCATAATCAAGCTGTACTATGGAAAGCTGAAAAAGTAATTTCTAAATGTGAGAAAGATAATATCCGTATCCTACATTATACTGATGAAGAATATCCATGGAGACTAAAACAATTATATGATGCCCCGGTACTAATATATTTCAAAGGAAATGCTGATTTGAACCCTTCTAAAGCCGTCAGCATAGTTGGTACCAGAAGGATTACCAGTTATGGACATCGAATTACCGAACAAATTGTATCTGAATTACAAAAGCACAATCCTACCATCATAAGCGGACTTGCATATGGTGTGGACCATCTGGCACATAGCCAGGCCCTGAGAATTGGCCTTCCGACCATTGGCGTAATTGCCGGGGGCATGAATAATATTTACCCTTCCCTGCATATCAAAACCGCCAACAGGATGTTACATCAGGGCGGAATTATTTCAGAAAATGAACCTGATATTGTCCCCGAAGCTCATTTCTTTCCTGAAAGGAACAGGATAATTGCAGGATTATCTGATGCAGTGATCATTGTCGAAGCTGCGAAAAAGGGAGGAGCTCTCATCACAGCAGAATTCGCCAATAATTATAACAGGGAAGTATTTGCCGTACCTGGTCAAATAGGTCAATATTACTCTACCGGATGTAATAACCTGATTAAATCTCACAAAGCAAGTATATACACTTCCACATCAGATATTGAATACATTTTAAACTGGGATCCTGTTAAAACTAAGGCTGAGGGTAAAAATATATCTACTGATCTTTCAATCCCTGAGAAAAAGATAATAGGGGTTTTACAGCAGAATTTTGATGGAATACTTATTGACGACCTAAGCTGGAAATCGCAAATTCCGCTTAACCGGATCGCTTCACATTTACTAAACCTGGAATTCAGAGGGTATGTAAAGGCCTTGCCAGGCAAGAAATTTATTTTAAAGAGTTAGTCAGTTTCATAGCCTAGAACAGGTGCCAACCACCTTTCTATTTGCTCCACAGTCATATCCTTTCTTCTGGCATAATCAATTACCTGATCTTTCTGTATCCTGTTAACAGCAAAATAACGGGAATCAGGATGTGAAATATACCAACCACTTACAGAAGCGGCAGGGAACATGGCCATGCTTTCTGTTAAACCAACATTAATTTTATTTTCAACATCCATCATTTCAAACATTGTTTTTTTCTCAAGATGGTCCGGACAGGCTGGATATCCGGGGGCGGGACGTATACCCTGGTATTTCTCTTTAATCAACGATTCACTATCAAGATGTTCAGCTGGCGCATATCCCCACAATTCGGTCCGGACAAGTTTATGCAGTTTTTCAGCGAAAGCTTCGGCCAGCCTGTCAGCAATCGCCTTTGTAAGGATGCTCCTATAATCATCATGGTCTTTTTCAAAACCTTCTGAAAGCTTTTCAGCTCCAAAACCTGTTGAAACAACAAATGCGCCAAGATAATCTTCAACTCCTGAATCCTTTGGAGCTATAAAATCCGAGAGGCTGTAGTTTGGAAGGCCATCAGCTTTTTTACCTTGCTGCCTAAGGTGGTGAAGCATATGTTTTACCTTACGCCTGTCTTCTGTGTAGCCCATCTTATTCTTTTCAAATGAATATATTTCAATATCATCTCCTGCCGCATTTGCAGGGAACAATCCCATTACTGCTTTGGCTTCAAGCCATTGATTTTGGATGATCGATTCAAGCAGTTTATTAGCATCATCAAACAATTGTCTTGCTTCCTTACCATAGGTATTGTTATCAAAAATTGAAGGATACCTGCCTTTCATCTCCCATGCATGGAAGAAAGGAGTCCAGTCGATATATTCGATCAGGTCTTCAATAGGGAATTTATTAAATACTTTTACACCAAGAAATGAAGGTTTCTTAGCCACAGTTTCAGACCAATTTGTAGAGAATCTGTTCTCCTTTGCCTTTTCATACGGCAACATGGTTTTTTCCAATTGCCGTGAGGCATGATCTTCTCTTAATTCCTTATATTCTGATTTATACTGCTCAATAAAGCCATCTACCTTTTGATTATTTAAGAGATTGCTGGCCACTGGAACACTTTTTGATGCATCCAGAACATGCATTACCGGACCGCTATATTTCGGATCAATCTTAACTGCCGTGTGAATTCTTGAAGTAGTTGCCCCACCAATTAATAATGGCGTATGCATCTGCCTCCTTTCCATTTCCTTTGCTACATAAACCATCTCATCAAGAGAAGGCGTTATTAGGCCGCTAAGACCAATAATGTCAACTTCCTGCTCTAGCGCGGCATCGAGGATCTTTTCCATAGGTACCATTACCCCAAGGTCCAAAATCTCGAAATTATTACATGATAAAACGACACCTACAATATTTTTACCAATATCATGGACATCTCCCTTCACAGTTGCCAATAAGATTTTTCCTGCACCGGAACTTTTAGTTTCTGTCCCATCGTTCTTATTTTCTTCTTCAATATAAGGAATCAAATATGCTACGGCTTTCTTCATAACCCGTGCACTTTTTACTACCTGGGGCAGGAACATCTTTCCATCTCCGAAAAGATCACCGACAACCTTCATGCCATCCATCAATGGGCCTTCAATCACCTCAATGGTCCGATGTACCTGTAGTCGCGCTTCCTCCACATCTTCCTCAATAAATTCTACTATACCCTTGATCAGTGCATGTCTTAACCTTTCTTCAACCGGGGCTTCTCTCCAGGAATTATCTGCTTCAATTTTCTTTCCTTCCCCCCTGACTTTCTCCGCATAAGCAACCAGATTCTCCGTTGCATCCGGCTTCCTGTTAAATAGTACATCTTCCACTTTCTCAAGAAGTTCTACAGGGATCTCTTCATATACCTCAATCAATCCGGCATTTACAATCCCCATGTCCAGCCCTGCTTTTATGGCATGATAAAGGAATGCAGAATGCATGGCCTCACGGACCAGGTTATTCCCCCTGAAGGAGAAAGATATGTTACTTACCCCGCCGCTGACCTTCGCATAAGGAAGATGATCTTTAATCCATTTGGTGGCCCTGATAAAATCTATTGCATAATTGTTATGCTCTTCAATACCTGTGGCTACCGTTAATATATTCGGATCGAATATGATATCTTCAGGAGGGAATCCAACTTTTTTTACAAGCAGATCGTAAGAGTGCTTACATATCTCTATTTTTCTTTCAAAATTATCTGCCTGGCCCTTTTCATCGAATGCCATAACAACCACGGCTGCACCATATCGGCGTATCATTCTTGCCTGATAAATAAAATTTTCTTCCCCCTCTTTCAGGGATATAGAATTTACTACACCTTTTCCCTGGATACACTTTAAACCAGCTTCAAGAACAGACCACTTAGAGGAATCGATCATGATCGGGACCTTGGCAATATCTGGTTCAGCGGCAATAAGATTTAAGAACCTCGTCATAAGTGTTTCGGAATCTAACATGCCTTCATCCATGTTGATATCGATCACCTGGGCTCCGTTGTTTACCTGGTTCCGGGCAATCTCAACTGCGTCATAAAGTTTATCTTCCCTGACAAGCCTCGCAAATTTTAATGACCCGGATACATTCGTCCGTTCGCCAATATTCACAAAATTCGTTTCTTCTCTTAAGGTTAGCGGCTCAAGGCCACTCAAGTGCATATAATGATCCTTCCCGGGTATCTCTCTCGGTTTATAAGACTTCATTTTTTGAGAAATCGATGATATATGCTCCGGGGTCGTTCCGCAACACCCGCCTACGATATTTAAAAAACCTTCTTGAGCAAATTCGCCCAGAATTGCAGACATTTCCCTGGCAGATTGATCGTACTCTCCAAATTCATTAGGCAGACCTGCGTTTGGGTGAATACTGACAGGAATGGTAGCCAGACGGCTTAATTCTTGTATATAAGGGCGCATCATGTCTGCTCCAAGGGCGCAATTAAGTCCGACAGAAAGTAGATCAAAATGAGAAATACTATACCAGAATGCCTCTGTGGTTTGCCCCGACAAGGTCCTTCCACTGGCATCAGTGATGGTTCCTGACACCATGACGGGCACACTGGTATTCCGGGATTCAAACAACTCATCAAGTCCGACAAGAGCAGCTTTCGCATTTAATGTATCAAACACCGTTTCTATCATGATAATATCTACTCCACCATCAAGAAGTGCCCCTGCCTGTTCTTTATATGCTTCCTTCAACTGGTCAAAAGTTATTGCACGGAAACCAGGGTCATTTACATCAGGAGATATTGAAGCAGTTTTATTTGTTGGTCCTAATGAACCAGCTACAAATCTCGGATCACCTTTACCGGGAATATTAAATTCATCAACTGCTTCCCGGGCCAGTTTCGCTGCTGAAAAATTAATATCATAGACGTAATCCTGTAATCCATAATCTGCCTGGGCCACTGACGATCCGCTAAAAGTATTTGTGAGTATGATATCAGCTCCGGCATCCAGGTAAGCTGTATGAATTTCTTTTAAGACAGCTGGTTGAGTAATTGAAAGCACATCATAGTTTCCTTTCAAGGGCTTGGGATGGTCTTTCAATATTTCCGTGCGATAGTCTTCTTCTTCCAGTTTCCTACGCTGGATCATGGTCCCCATCGCTCCATCGATGATAAGGATACGCTCCTTTAATATTTCCCTGATATCTTTTGTCATATATTAAAAACAAATTCTGAAGGCTGAAAGGGGGCAAATTATTTCTTATCATTTCCTTATGATAAAGATGGGTATTAGCACCTTACAATGTGCAGGTTGCTAAGACTTCATAGGGCCCAATCCCGCTGCCTTTCTGGATAAGTTGAATGCAAATTAAAATAAGAAATATAAAAAACTGAAATAAACAATTGAATTTGATCAGTCAAATAAACAATTATCACATAAATCTTCTAGCTTCAAATGATAGAATGCCGTATGGATATTAAATGGTTTCTGGCCGTCGGCTGATTTTACTGAATAACTTCCGTCCTCATTCATCACATAGGAGTTTACATTATCCATTAAATTAAATTTAAGGATATTTATGGCCTGAGCCCTGACCTTTTCGTCCTTGATCAGGAATAAAGATTCAATTCTCCTGTCAAAACTTCTGACCATGACATCTGCGCTTCCACCATATACTTTTGGATCACCATCATTATGAAAATAATACATACGCGAATGTTCGAGATAATCCCCCACAATAGAAAAGACCTCAATATTCTCACTCAAGTCTTTCCTGGCAGGCCTAAGCGAACAGATCCCCCTTACAATCAGTTTTATCGGTACTCCCGCAGCAGAAGCATTATACAATTCCCTGATCACATGTTTGTCCTGGAGGGAATTTATCTTTATCACAATTCCACTCTTTTTCCCCTGATTGGCATTTTCAGCTTCAATACGGATCTTTTCAATCAGTTGCTGTCGCATATCCTTAGGCGCTGTGATCAGGCATTCGTATATATTAGGCAAAGAATGCCCGGTAATTGCATTAAAGAATTCTGAAACATCCTTTGCATAGGTATCATCTGAAGTAAGAAGTCCGATATCAGTGTACAGGTTAGCGGTAACTTCATTATAATTCCCACTTGACATATGAAGATACCGGGTCACAGAATTTCCTTCCTTTCGAACAATCAGAAGTAGTTTTGTGTGCGTTTTCACGTTGCTGATGCCATATATTACAAAGCAACCAGCTCTTTGAAGCTTTTGTGCTTCCTGGATATTGTTTTCTTCATCAAACCTGGCTTTCACTTCGAATAAAACGGATACATGCTTGCCTTTTTCTGCAGCCCGAAGAAGCGCAGAGACCACCCTTGAATTCTTAGCCAGCCGGTAAACCGTCAGCTTAATGGATAAAACCCCTGGATCCTCTGCAGATTTCTCAAGCAGATCGATGAGCAGGTCCATATTATTGTATGGATGGTGCATTAGGATATCCCTGGACTTAAGCACATCAAATATATCGTCATCCCCATCATCAGGATATAATAATGGCAGGCTCTGCTTTGGCGCTTTAGGAAGACTTGCTTTGAATTCATTATGGTTTACAATTTGCCATAAGGCAGTATAATCCATCAGGTCACCATAAGGTTTTTCAAATACATCTTCCTCACTCAGGTCCCAGCGGTTCATAAGTACCGACTTCAACCATGGATCAAATCCTTCCTGAATTTCAACGCGAACTACACGGCCTGTTTTACGTGTCTTTAGTTTTTGTTTCAGTTCTTCAAGGAAATTGGCTTCAATATCATCACTTTCATCAAGTGTAAAATCACCATTCCTGGTCAGCCGCAATAGATTTAAGGAATCAATCTCAATGTTCCTGAATAGTTTATTGATATGGGCCTTTATAATCTCAGAAATAGGGATGAAGACCATCATGTTTTCCCTTTCTATCTCATAGAATTTTGGCAGGTTTTGAGGGATCTGAATGAAAGATAATTTCTTTTTGACAGCCTTGCTTTTCGTCTTTGTTATTACAGCGAAGATCTGAAGCAGGTTCATCAATAAGGGAAAAGGATGGTAATTATCATATACCATTGGAGTGAGCATCGGGAAGACCGTTTTCTTAAAATAGGCTTTCACCAGCTTCTTTTCTTCTTCGTTAAGCTGATCCACTCCGGCTATCATGAAACCATTCTTTTCATACTCAGGGACTAACTGGTCAGTGTACAATGATCTCTGCTCATTGGTAAATTCATGAGTATAATGGTATAACAGCGTCTTAAATGGACGTTCTCTTAAACCACTATAGTCGACACGTTGCTTACCGTAATCTATATAGTTGTATAAGCTGCCTACCCGTATCATAAAAAACTCATCGAGGTTGGATCCTGTTATGGCCATGAATTTCAATCGTTCCAGCAATGTCCTATCCATATGTTTGGCCTGATCCAGAACACGATGGTTGAATTTAAGCCAGCTCAGATCTCGACTGATTAATTTACTATTAAATATTAATTCTTTAGTTTGATCGCTTACCGTCATTTGCTCAGATTTTTCGAAAAAAAATAGGGCTCCCTCTGCAAGAAGGCCCTATTTGAATATGTAACGGCCAATTAAATATCTATATTGGCATATTTTGCATTTTGTTCAATAAACTCACGCCTTGGGCCTACTTCATCACCCATTAACATTGAAAACAGGTGTTCTGCTTCCGCTGCTGACTCTATGGTAACAAGTTTCAGGCTTCTTGATTCAGGATTCATCGTAGTATTCCAGAGTTGATCAGGATTCATTTCACCCAGACCCTTATATCTCTGCACACCTACTGATTCCTCTTTGCCATCACCTGCCAGTTCTTTTGTGATACGGACACGATCTTCTTCATTCCAGCAATACCTCTCCTGCTTTCCTTTTCTTAGCAAGTACAACGGAGGTAATGCAATATACAGGTATCCCTGGTCAATCAGCTCCCTCATATACCTGAAAATAAAGGTCAGGATTAGTGTCCGTATATGACTGCCATCCACATCGGCATCAGTCATAATGATGATCTTATGGTAACGCAGCTTCTCCAGATTGATCGCCTTTTCATCTTCAGCGGTTCCAAAAGTCACACCCAGGGCGGTAATAATATTTTTTATTTCGTCGTTATCATATATTTTATGTTCCTGCGCCTTTTCAACATTCAATATTTTACCTCTTAAAGGAAGAATGGCCTGGAATCTTCTGTCTCTGCCCTGTTTGGCTGAACCACCGGCAGAATCTCCTTCTACAAGGTATAATTCACATACCGCCGGATCACTGTCTGAACAATCGGCCAGTTTACCCGGCAATCCTGTCCCTGACAACACATTTTTCCTTTGGACCATTTCTCGTGCTTTTCGCGCGGCATGCCTGGCCTGGGCAGCAAGAACAACCTTTGAAACAATAGCTTTGGATTCTTTTGGATGCTCTTCAAGATAATGTTGCAAATGTTCCCCCACACTTGTGTCTACTGCCCCAAGAGCCTCCGAATTTCCAAGTTTTGTTTTGGTTTGCCCTTCAAATTGTGGTTCAGCAATCTTTACTGATATTACAGCTGTCAATCCTTCCCTGAAATCATCCCCTGAAATATCAACTTTTACTTTTTCTAAAAGACCGGATTTATCTGCATACGATTTCAATGTCCGGGTTAAAGCTCGCCTGAATCCGGCAATATGTGTCCCGCCTTCAATAGTATTAATATTGTTTACATAAGAGACTACATTCTCGGTAAACGAAGTATTGTAAGATAAAGCTACTTCTATGGGAACACTTGTCTTATCGCTCTTGATGTAAATCGGTTCGGAGATTAACTTTTCCCTTGAAGAGTCCAGATAATTGACAAATTCCCTAAGACCTCCTTCAGATAAAAACTCCTCTGACTTATACTTATCAGATCCATTGTCCTCTTTTTCACGGAAATCAGTCAGTTTTATGCGTATTCCAGCGTTCAGGAAGGACAATTCCCTGAGCCTGGATGCTATGGTATCAAATTTATATTCTTTTACGGTAAACACCTCTTGGTCTGGTTTGAAATGAACAGTGGTGCCAGTTAATTTAGTCTTACCAGCTTCCCTGACCGCATATTTAGGGATCCCTCTTTCGTATTCCTGTTCATATACCTTTCCTCCCCTGTTCACGGTAACTTTTAGATGTGAAGAAAGGGCATTCACACAGGATACGCCAACTCCATGGAGGCCCCCGGATACTTTATAGGTATCCTTATCAAATTTCCCTCCAGCGTGCAACACTGTCATGACTACTTCCAGTGCAGATCGGTTCTCTTTGGTGTGTAAATCAGTAGGTATTCCCCTGCCATTATCTGACACCGATATGGAATTATCCTCATGAATCTCTACTTCAATTTCACTACAGTATCCGGCAAGAGCCTCATCTATAGAATTATCTACTACTTCCCAAACCATATGGTGAAGGCCCTTAAAGCTGATATCACCAATGTACATGGCCGGTCGTTTTCTTACTGCTTCCAATCCCTCCAGAACCTGAATATTTTCTGCTGAATAACTTTGTTCTTTGCTTGCTTTATTCTCTTTGCCCATACTTATTTTATTAACATGCAAAAGTACAATTTTTATCCCTATTTTCAGTCATTTTGTCAAAATAAAACCCGCACAAATTGCTTCTCAAATACGTATTTAAAACAGTTTTGGGTCAAATAAATTTACGGTTATTTAAAAAAGCGTCAGGTTATAGGAAAATCTCATATAATCCAGGTTGGGAGTTCTATAAGTAAGCAGATCTGTATATCACCCTGGTTCAATCAACAATGGCCAGAATTCCTGGTCTTTCAACCAAGTTGACATGATCCCATATTTCAATTAAATAAAAAAATCATATTTGAATATCAATGAAAAATAATCAATATACACCTGAATTTTCCTATTTTAAATCAGTGTGATTTAAACACAAATTTCGACTTTAACCTCAAGGACAATCTCATCAAAGCTAAACCATATCATAATTAACAATTATATCAATTCATATCTTACCTCCCAGGCTGACATGAATCAGTATTTCAATTTCAATTTTAAAAATAACCCGAACTAAGCATTACCAGGGTACAATCCACAACCACCTCTACCCCTTGCTTCTCAGCCATGTCGATTAAGCTGTTGTTTTCAGTTCCTGGATTAAATACTATTCGCCTTGGATCTAAGTCAAGAATGTATTCCAGGTAATCTAACTGATTTTTCGGGTTTATATACAACGTGATGGTATCGACATCATCGATTTGTGGTCGGGTACGAATATCCAGGATGGATTTGCCAGCCACGACCCCTGGCCTTAATCCTAAAGGGACAATATCATATCCCTTGTCTGACAAGGCATTGGCGGCTAAATATGAAAACCTCGCCGGATTGGTACTGGCACCAAGTATAAGTATCTTTGTATTACCTGTTGAAGGCATAAAAAAAATGATTTTTTGATTTACTTTATATATACAAAATTAATAAAAGTATAAGAAAAATATTTATGCTGAACTTAACCGGTAATTAAACTTTAATGAATATTTTTTGTCAAAATATTTGTTTACCAGAACCTTGCAGAAAGAGAAAGAAATATTACGGAAAATAAAGGATCCGGCTTCAAGAGACCTTGGTTTCAATGAGCTTGTCGGTGCTTACCAGCAAAGGTTGTACTGGCATATCCGGAAAATGGTGATCGACCATGATGATACGGATGATCTTTTGCAGGAGGTTTTCATCAAGGTATGGAAGAATATCGGCAGGTTCAGGGAAGATAGCAATCTGTTTACATGGATGTATAAGATTGCGACCAACGAATGTTTGAATTTTCTTAAAAGGAAAAAAGACAAATATAAAGTATCCATGGAGGATGTAAACCATGAGTTAATTAGTAAACTTGATAACAGTGCGCATATAAGCGGATCAGATGTTCAGATGAAATTGCAAAAGGCATTGCTTAGACTACCTGATAAACAGAGACTGGTTTTCAATATGAAATATTTTGAGGACATGAAATACGATGATATATCAAAAATTACCGAAACCAGTGTTGGTAGTTTGAAGGCCAGTTACCATATAGCTGTAAAAAAAATCGAAGAATATATTAAATTAGATTAAACTTTTAGAGCAAAAAGATGTCAAATAGGAAATATCAATAAGAAAATGAAACTGGAAGATTTAAATAAAGACAATATATTTAAAGTTCCCGATAATTATTTCGAGAATTTTCCAGACCGTCTCAAAAAGCGTATTGAAGAAAGTGAGAAGCATAAAAAGGTTCCCATAATACGACTCAAGACGATCATTAATATGGCTGCAGCTGCTGCCATCTTGATATTTGTAATTTATGGAATCACTAAAATAAATGACAATACTACTTCTGTAGATCAACTATTATCTGAGATTTCTTCTGAAGAGCTGGTAAATTATCTGGTAGAAAGTGAAATAAGTACCGATGAATTCCTGGAATCTTTAGATTTATCAATAATAGCCTCCACCGAGGATATCATTTCAGATGAATTTATTCCCTCTGAACCCTTGGATGAAGAAACTATAGATGACCTACTGGATGAATACGAAATTGAAATGCAATATCTATAAAATTGAAAAATATAAGATCATGAATAGGAAATTCATATTTATTATCGTCCCGCTCTTGTTTTTCTTTCAAATTTCATTTGGACAGAACAAGGAAGCAAGGCAAAAAATTGAGAG
Organism: uncultured Cytophagales bacterium; assembly: GCA_963820995.1. GTDB lineage: Bacteria > Bacteroidota > Bacteroidia > Cytophagales > Cyclobacteriaceae > JAGTVG01. Next base: position 14,684 of record CAWGCL010000008.1, read on the forward strand.
TGCAAGAATTGCACTTATCTCTGAAAGGCTGGGTTTGACGCCGGAACAGGCTGAAAAGTTCTGGCCAGTATATAATGAATATAATATCCACAGAAAAAATCTTGTACAGGAAATGCAGGAAGCCAGAAAAAACGTGGATATGAACAACTTGTCTGAAGAACAAGGTAAAGCCTTGATGAAACTGGGTTTAGATATGAAAGAGAGACAACTTCAGTTAGAGAAGACATATTCGGAAAGATTGACGGAGGTCATTTCCACAAAACAAATGCTCTCCCTCAGAAAAGCCGAAGATGACTTTAGAAAGATGATCATCCAGAGATTGGAGGATCGAAAGCGTCAGCAAATGCAGCGTGATCAGATGATAAATCGGAGAGAACAATTAATGAAAGATAAAGGTAATAATTAGCATAGTTTTTGTTATATTTTATAGAGAAGGCTTTATAATTTGATTATTTTTTTTAAAAAGATTCTGGTTTTAGTTTCCCTTTCCCTGATTATGGTATTGGGTGGCTATACTAATGCCCAATCTCAGGATTATGACCTCGATTCTCTAATAAACGAAACACTGGCGTATGACTCACTCCTCCTGGATGAACTTGCCCAAGACTCACTGTCTATTATCGATTTGATAGATAGTCTTTTAAAAGGGAAATTCAAATTTTCATCCCTGATGTTACGTACAGCATATACTAGCAATATTATGAATGCCGGGCGCGATTTTGGCATCAATCAGTATGGTTTCTCCTTAGGTGCATCCTACTATCATAAAACAGGCCTTTTTGCGGATCTTACAACATATTGGAACAGCGATGTGGAACCTCATATAAATCCAACTACCATTTCACTGGGCTATATGGGTTCTATAACTAGCAAATGGAGCGTTATCGCATCTTACGAACATTTCTTTTATACGCAGGATCAGAGCTATGACGGTGTGCTTTATCCAATTACAAATTCATTGAATGCTTCTACATACCTTGACCTTAAACACTTTTCCTTCGGTGTGGATTATTCTTTTATGTTCGGGCAAGAAACAGCGCATAGAATAAGACCCAACATGTATGGCATCATCAGGATTAAAACGAAGGGATTTATTGATGAAATAGATTTCTTTCCATCAGCTTCCCTCCTTCTTGGGAATGCTACGATTTATTATCTGGATGAAAACTACTCGCAACTTCAATCATTGCTGGAACAACAAGGTATAAATAATTTTCAGCAATTCAGGCAACGAAGACCAAGGCTAGCCCAATATCTGATTACAAATTACGTCACCTATGAAGATAGAACCGAGAACGTATTTGGCATAATGAATTATTCCCTTTCATTACCCATCATGTTCAGAATGAATCGATTTACTTTCTCAACCAGTTATTACATTAATTTTCCTGTTGCACTTCCAGGCGAAGAGATAGACTTGAGTCCAAACAGTTACTTTAATGTATCCCTGTTGTATTCTATTCCATTTGGTCTTAAAAAATAGTCTTTTCAACAAGGGAAATTAAAAGAGCTATTCTGAATACTGATATATTTAAGGGCGATATATTTGAAATAACCTTTTCTGACAATATCCATTTTGGTAGATTTGTTTTAGGATGTTTATTAATTTGATCTGCTTATCCAGGAATTTTTTAACTCAATAGTTTTGCAAACATCGGATACTAAATATATAATTCTTCCATTCATGGTCCTATGTATGAAAGGATCATTATGGCTGGAAGGAACCATCTATAAAACACCAAAGAACCTCTTTAAAATAAAGCACAAAGAACATTTCTGGAGAAACATATTCCGTGTTATGCATTCTTACCTGAGGGGATCAACGAAAAGTACCAACTTGGAGATTAATTTAAATGGGACAAGCCATAAAGTCCGGTCAAACAGCAGGGGGCATTTTAAAATGAGCCTAACTTGCAATGATGGAAAGACTGTAAACCTGCAACAATTACAAGTGTACCTGTTGAAGAAAAACCGTAAAATCCGGATACAAATACCCGAACCATTCGATCATTGCTATTTTTCGTACGGGAATGACAAAATAGCAGTTATTTCGGATATTGATGATACGGTTTTGGTCACGCATACTCTTAATACTTTCCGGAAGGTTCGCACCCTGCTGGTTAAAAATGCATTGAAACGAAAGGCAGTTCAAGAAATGAAAGACTTGTATCAACGGTTTAATGATAAAGGATATCCATTTTTCTATGTTTCAAATAGTGAAGCGAACCTTTTCCCTTTAATCCGCTTATTCCTGGAGCACAACCACTTCCCAATTGGGCCGATATTTCTTAAACCATTTGTAAAATGGAATCAGATATTTAAAAAAAAGAAAAGGTCGGCCGGGGCTTCGCATAAAAAGGAAAAAATAACATCTCTACTTAACTCCTTAAATGAGATGGAATTTATTTTGATTGGAGATGATAGTCAGAAAGATCCGGAAATCTATGTAGAAATATCAAAGGCCTTCCCAGGAAGAATCAAACAGATCTATATCCGCTCAGTGAAGAAAACAATTAGTACAAAAAGATATCATTTACAATCAGAAGTTAAGAAATCCGTTGGAACCAACTTTGTCTTTTTCAATGAGCCAAAAGAAATTATAGAATTAATAAATACATAAATGCGGAATATCTATTTTTGAAAATCACTTGAACTCTAAATTCCAATTATATGAAATACTTATACAAATTTGTAATTCTTGCGACACTGGTTTTATTCCTAAACTCCGGATCTTTAAGAGCCCAGGATAAAACGTATTGGTCAACGGGCCTTGAGATGTTGTTTTCTTTCGCGGATATACAGCAGGATGGCATCAGCAAATCTTCCATAATCAGATGGGCGCCGGTAATGAATGTTCAGACTTTCTTTAATTATGATGTTGCAGAACATTTTGGAGTATACTCCGGAATAGGAGTAAGAAATGTAGGGTTTATATATGATGAAGATGATGCTACAAGGAAGAAATACAGAACTTATAATATGGGTATTCCATTCGGCATAAAAGCGGGCAATTTTGATAAATTCTTTGTCTATGCTGGATATGAACTTGAATTACCTTTTACTTATAAGGAAAAAACTTTTTACAATAACCAAAAAGCCAAGTTAACCGAATGGTTTTCCGACAGGGTTCCCACAATTAACCATTCAATTTTGGTTGGACTTCAATTTCCCAGGGGCGTAAACCTAAAATTTAAGTATTATTTCACCGGTTTCTTTAATCAGGATTTTGTTCAGATCGACGGGACTACAGGAGATCCTTACAAGCCATATGAAAACCTGGATGTGAATGTTTTCTTCTTTTCTTTAGGTTTTAATCTATTTAAAGATAAAAAGCTTTATTTCACCGATTAAGAAGAAATAAAGCTCTTATTTTTCAGTTTGAATTTACTTTAATTTGTGCCTGTTGTGTCGGCTGCTACAGAAGGAGTCTGGGCCGATGTTCCTTTCGAATTATATTCATCGTTCAAACCCTTTACCACTATGTCGGTAACATCCATCCCTTCGTCTCCATAAAGAACAGCATTTCCCCTTTTTACATTTAAAATCAATGCAAGTCCGTTTTCCCTGGCATAATTTTCCAGAAAGTTCGTCACTTTATCATATAATTGGGTATTAACTTCTGATTCAGCTTTCATGAGATCCTGGCCCATTTTTTCCTGTAGAAGCATCAGGTTCTGCCTTTTTTGTAAAAGATCTTCCTCCACTGCCTTTGCCTGATTCATGGTCATGTTCCCTGCTGTCCTTTGAAATCCTTCGAATTCCTTTTGCAGACCCTGGGCTTTCATTGTATAATCATTTTCCATTTCCTGTCTTTTTTTATCCAGGTTGCCGGCAAGTTCCTGGAAATATTCATAATTACTTAGAAGTGAATCTTCGAGAACATAAGCAATTGCAATATCAGCTGGAGTTGCTAGCGCTTCCGTATCTCCCTCGGCTGATGGCTTATGGTCTTCAGGTAAAGAGAGAAACAACACATACAGTACAATAATGGCTATAGCCAGAATAACGTTCAGAACGATGTTAAAATATTTCACTTTCTAATGATTTTGGTTTAACTGGACGCAAATATAAAAAAGATAAATATATACTATACTAAGAAGGATCAATAATTAATATTGAGGGGTTATTAGCGATCCTGATAGAAATATCTGATCTTCCTGTTTTTCCCTGCTGTGTGAGAAACATTTTTTGCCTGATGAAGTATATCTTCTTTTGCATTAGGGATTTTTGTTGAAGTTTCCGCCTCTCCAAGATATATGGGCGTTTTTTTAAAATAAAAAGCCAGAAAAATACCGGCAACAGATCCCATAATATGCGATTCCCATGAAATAGAATCATCGAATGGAAAAAGACCATAGATCATCCCACCATAGAGAAAGAATATGATCATGGATATTGCGAGAGATCTTGGGTTCTTTCGTAAGATTCCGCCCCAGAATATGAACATGACAAGCCCATAGACAAGTCCGCTGGAACCTATATGATAAGCTTCCCGGCCTATGATCCATACCCAGAAACCAGAAGCCAGGTATATCCAGAAAAACACTTCAAGGGCGATTCTATGGTAGAAGTAAAATAATCCCACACCCAGAATGATCAGGGGAATGGTATTAGACATTAAATGAATAGCATCACCATGGATCAATGGTCCGGTGATTATACCTAAACTCCCTTTAACAGTTCTTGGAAGTATCCCATATAATCCCAGGTCAAGATGACTGGCCCATTCCAGTGATTTTATTATCCATAAGATCAATACAAATGATAAAGTCAAATAGACTCCTCTTTGCAGTATTTTAAATTCTTTGGATTTAAACATATTCATGAAATCAACCAGCAGAAACAACTAATTCTGTCAATTTGTTCCTATGGTATGAAATTCTTAAATAAAGTTAATCAAATATCCTGTGTTCGCCTATATTCAATTCCATACATTCGGGTTAAAATTTGGTTTTAAATTATATTTGGTTATCATTGAATTTTATTGCTGAATAATTATTAATGAAAAAATACCTCTATTTCGTTACTTTTGTCGCTGCCCTGGGCGGGTTCCTGTTTGGTTTTGACACAGCTGTTATTTCAGGCGCTGAGCAGTCAATTCAAATCCTATGGAAACTCAATGAAATTCAACATGGCCTTACTGTTTCAATTGCACTTTTTGGGACCATTGTTGGTGCACTCCTCGGGGGTTTCCCATCTGACAAATTTGGAAGAAAGAAAACTTTATTCTGGATAGGCTTGCTCTATTTTGTTTCAGCCATAGGTTCAGCTTTAGCTACTGGCTGGTATGCTTTTTTATTTTTCCGGTTTATCGGGGGGCTGGGCGTCGGGGCTTCATCAGTTGCGGGGCCAATGTATATATCTGAGATTTCCCCTGCCCGGATGCGAGGGAGGCTGGTTGCTTTATTCCAGTTTAATGTAGTGCTGGGAATACTCCTTGCCTATCTTTCTAACTACTTAATCGGGGGTAGCGGCGAAAATGCCTGGAGATGGATGTTGGGTGTAGAAGGAATTCCAGCTTTTGCATTTCTATCCCTGGTCATGTTTATCCCCGAAAGTCCCAGGTGGCTGATCTTTAAAAAAGGCCTTGTTGAAAACGCTAGATCTATTTTATCCAGGATCGGACACGAGAATGCAGAAGAGGAAGTCCAATTGATATTAACTACACATCAACAGCATCTCGGCCAACTAGAAAAGGAGAAATTCTTCTCCAAACAATACAAATTTCCGATTATGCTTGCGGTCATGTTTGCCATTTTCAATCAGGTTTCAGGCATAAATGCTGTCATTTATTATACTCCGAGGATTTTTCAGAATGCAGGTTTGGAAACGAGTTCTGCCTTGCTTTCAACAGCCGGAATTGGTTTGATAAATTTCGTATTTACAATCCTGGCAATCAATTTTATCGATCGCTTTGGCAGGAGATTTTTAATGATCCTGGGTTCTTTTGGCTTGATCATTACTCTCGCAATGACCTCACTGTCATTCTTTTTTTCCATTGGAGGACAACTTGTTGCCATTAGTCTTTTTATTTATATTGCTTTTTTCGGATTTTCCCAGGGGGCTGTTATCTGGGTATTTATTTCTGAAATTTTCCCCAATGAAATACGTGCTAAAGGCCAATCCCTTGGAAGTTTTACTCACTGGTTTATGGCGGCTTTCATAACCTTTCTGATCCCGTCTGCTGAAAAAATAGGATTTGGTCCCACTTTTTTATTTTTCTCTGTCATGATGGTGTTTCAATTATTCTTTGTACTAAAGATCATGCCTGAAACCAAAGGAATATCTCTTGAGGAATTGGAGAATGTGATGCTGAAAAAAAAATCCCGCATTAAGCGGGATTAGAAATTAAATCTCTTCAGTTTCGACAAGTTTAGCCAGAACATCTGCATAAGGAACCACAAGGAAGACATCCCCATCCAGTTCAATTTCAGTTCCTGAATATTCTTTATAGAATACAACATCACCAACGGCTATTTCCGGGCCATCTATATTGCTTAATGCAACAACCTTGGCAAATTTTGGTTTCTCCTTAGCAGTATCAGGAATGATTATTCCACCGGCTGTTGTCTGCTCATTTCCCTCATCTGATACATCCAGTATCACATTTTGATTTACGGGTTGTAATTCTCTCATATTAATTCACTTTTATTTCTAATAATTGATTTAATTTCGCTTGATCAAAGCCAATCACCATTTGTCCATCAATTTCTGTTTGTGGTACACCTTGCTGTCCACTCTTGCTCACCATACTTTGAGCTGCTCCCTGGTCACTTGCTACATCAACTTCTGAATACCTGACTCCATTTTTTCTCAAATAGTTTTTCACTGTTGTACACCATGGACAAGTTGGCGTTGTATACAGAGTAACATTCTTTTGAGGTCGCTCAGCAGCTTTTGCCTCAAAAATTATATGATCTAAAAGAGTCTGATAAAAATCCTCTTTATTACATCCTTTGAATGTATTCTTAAATTCTCCTTGTTCAAATTCAATAAGTACAGGAACGGTAGTGATGTTATAATTTCCGTGGATATCACGAACATTACTAACATTCGCTACAAATATATTAGCTTCTGAATTTTTTTTAGCAACAGCTTCAATATTCTTTTTAGCACATTCACTCTGCTCTGAGCCTTCTTTATATAACAATAGATAAGATCTCTTTTCTTTTCCGATCTTCTCTAATAATTCCGCATGAGAGTTTAATGATTCAACAGACATTTATATTTCCTTTTTTTAAACAAATTTATTACACATGAACAACTCTTCATAAATAATGCCAATTAATTTTTGACATAATATTGTCAGTGTTACAGGTCAAAATGTCATAAGGGAAGACTCCTGTGGATTACAGTTAAATCAAATTGTCATATATTAAACTTATCAATAGAGACTAAGGGTAAGTCCCTAAGGTGATGTTGAATATAATTATTTGATTTAGTTTCTAGTAAAATTAAATTCTGCCCTCCTGTTCATTCGAATTTCTTTACTATCCATATTAGTTATGATTGGCATCTTCTCTCCAAATCCAAGTACTTTAATCCTGGATCTCTCTACGCCCTGGCTTATCATATATTGTCGTACTGCATAAGCCCTTCTTTTGGATAATTCTATATTATAGTAATAATCTCCAATATAATCAGTGAATCCACCGATTTCAAGTCTGATATCCTGATGACGTATCAGGAAGGCGGCGATTGCGTCAAGGATCGGATAAGAAGGAGGAAGTACTACATCAGAATTAAAATCGAACACCACCAGATTTTCCAGACTGGTTCCACCTGATGAATAAGATTTTGTTTGAGGTGCAGGTTCTGAATAGTCAGATACATTACTCTGAAATTCTTCAGGTGTTACTTCTTCTAATTCCTCAGTGGATATTTCTTCATATTCTTCATCAGAAATAGCAGCCACAGCTATAACTTCGTCTATATCATCCAGTTCATCTATAGGTTCCTCATCCACATCTATTTCTTCGGTTTCATATGCTTCAATACCCGCTCCAATGGCGACAACATCTGCAACAAGCTCAGGTTGGGATTGTGCCAGGTCCTTTGATAAGAATATATTTAAATCGAATGTATAAGGTTTGTTTTTATTTTCTAATTCAATAGGCATTTCTACTTTCTTATAGCCCGCCTTCTCCCCTACCAATTTGTATTTGTACCCCGACCTAAGGAAGATCTGGTAATTGCCTGACATCTCATTTGAAAAGGTCGTTCCATAAACTTCATTTCCGGGTTCGATAAGTAGTGAGAGTAAAGCATTTACTGGTGTAGCAGCCTGTTCGTCCATCACCTTACCTTTTACAACTACCAGGGGATTAGCATCCATGAACTGGGGCCGATCAACCCTTATAATACGCATCATGCCGTCTTTTGTTCCCTGTGCCAGATACGCATAAGCATCCCTTTCATCAAAATAGAAATAGTGGTCGTTATATGGTGTATTTATATCTTCGCCAATATTTTCGGGTTCTCCCCAATTCTGCCAGGAATCGTCAAGTCTTTTCACTCTGAAAATATCGCTTCCTCCCAAGCCGGGATAACCTTTAGATGTAAAATACAAGGCATTTTCTTCCATTGAAAAGAAGGGTGCATATTCATCTTCCTGTGTATTGATGCTGGTAATATTTATTGGGGCGCCCCATTTGTTATCACCTTCACTTAATGAAACGTATAGGTCTGTTCCTCCTTGTGTACCTTTAAGTTCACTGGATATGATTAAAACATTTCCATTATCAGTTATCGTATAATCCGCATCAACAGGAATCTCTCCTGCATTTTTAATTTTCTGTACTTCCGATGAAGCCCATGCTCCATTATCTTTTGATACGGCTGAAAGGTTCGCTTTTACCTTATTAGCGCTTCCACTAACATTACCAACCAACAAACGGGGATTGCCATTCTTATTATAAATGGAATTTGAGGTATTAAATCCAATATTATTTATTTTTTCACCTAGTCTGACAGGATCTGAGTAATTGCCTCTATCATAGGTTGAAAACCATACATCCCCTGGATCATTAATACCACCAATATTGTCTTCACTGAATCCTCTTGTAAAAAATAGTGTTTTTTCATCTTCGGAATAAACGGGACGTATGTCCGACTCCTCACCTGCTGCATTAAGATCTATGTTCTTTTTAGTAAGCCTGGGATTTAAGCGATATGCAAATCCTTCCCTGAACCTAATAGGCACTACCGAGGTTGAAACCCCAATCGCATCGATCGAATTGGCTCCCTCTACCATACTCCCATCCAAAACAATCTTCACCGATGTGATATTAAAGTCATAGGCAGGTAGAAATACATTTAATATCCGGTTATTGACATCAACCGGTCCGGGAATAAAAGATCCAACTAGATGAGCATCCTTATTTTCATCATACACATAGATCATTTCTATTGCTCCGGGATTGCTTGTTTCTACAATGGCTATCTGGCGCATTTTCATAGGACTTCCAAATCCAACTACGAGATATTCCTGTGAGTTGGGAGAACTGGCCATCCAGGCCATTGGATCCTTTCCTCCAAACTTAAAAGCATTGGGGGGACCTATAACCTGAGATGCGGAAAAATCCTTTCCGGAGAACTGAGATGAGTACTCAATTACTTCGGTGGCCCATTGAACTTCTTGTGCATAACTGTGAATTGTAATAAGTGATAGCACCAAAAACAAATACTTCTTCATAGGTGATCAGATCGAAGGTTTAGCCAAGATAAAAAAATTAATCGTATTATATCAAATACAAATAGAACTTTATTTTAGCCTGTTTTTTAGGAATTTGCGAAGTTTTCAGCTGTTTTTTTGAAAATTTATTAATTTATTAATTTAAGTAAGGTTGGCTAAAATTCTTTGTATCAATGAATTAAAACAAAACGATGAAAAGTCTATAATAAATGAGGGACGAAAATATTTCTCAAGAAAAAAATTCACAGAATTTTATAAAATAGTCTCGAATGCTAATAAAAAAATAAATTTCACGGGAATTCAATATTATTAAGAAACAGTTCCCGCAATAAATTATCTTGTGAAATTATATTCAACGCGCCGGTTCATCCTAAGGTCTTTTTCATCATCCACACCGTATTCAGCTGTCATTCTTTCTCCAAATCCCAGAACATCAATTCGACTCGATTTCATCCCTTTGTCAACCATATATTTCTTAACAGCTAATGCTCTTTTTAAGGCGAGTTCATTATTGTATTTTTCATCACCAATATGGTCGGTGAAGCCAGCTAATTCGATATCGATCTCAGCGTTTTTCTCCAGGAATTCTATGAGCAAGTCAATAACCGGTATTGACTCTTCTGTGATCTTATCAGAGTTGAAGTCAAAGGTGATATCGTAAGCATCACTTGCAGTCCTTTCGGTATCAGCTATCGGGGTGACGGGTTCCGCTTCAGGGCCTGGTCTGACCTCAGGTTTTTCCGGTGGCTCATCAGTTGCTGCAATAACCACATCAGGAACGAGAACAGCCATCCCCATGTCAATATCAAAATTATATGTATAAGGGGTTTTTCTGTTTTCAAGAGATAGAGAAGCTTCATAAACTTCAAAACCTTCTTTCTCACTTATCAACATAAATTCGTTTCCGGAAGGTACCATAATTTCATATGCTCCGGTCGTCTGATCAGATATGGTCATTCCATATGTCCTCTCTTCAGGTAAAATCAATACGGATATAACCGAATTGACCGGACGGCTGGTTTCCTTATTAAGTACATTTCCCTGTAATGTTACCATAGGTGTTTTTTCTAAGAAGACTGGTCTTTGAACGCGGATAATACCAAAAGTACTGTCTACATTCATCCTGGAAAAAAAAGCGTGTTCATCTGTATCATCAAAGAAAAAATAATTTTCATCAGTTTCTGTATTGATGTCGCCGCCCAGATTTTCAGGAGTGGTCCAGTTTTCCCAGGAATCACCTATCCTTGTAATACGGTATATATCGCTTCCCCCGAAACCAGGATATCCGTTCGATGCAAAATAAAGAGACCTTTCACTTTCAGAATAATAAGGTGCATATTCATCCAGAGTAGTATTTATATTTCCACCCAAATTCTTTGGCTCAGACCACTGATTGCCTTTTTCACGCCTGATCAGGTATAGGTCCTTTTCGCCTTCAGTATCATACCGCAAGGTAGAGAGGATAATAATAGAATCTTGTGGTACTATGGTATAATCTGCATCGATCGAGGCAAGTCGGCTGTTTTTTATTTTCAGAACCTCGATTTGCCCCCATTCACCATCATTATTTGTAGTTAATACCGCATTTTTAACTGCCGTTTTGGATTTGCCGGATATGTTTCCCAATAGAAGCGTAATTTGACCATTTCTGAATATCAAGTCATTGGTGCTGTTATACCCTATATCATTGATCCCTTCCCCGAGTGATACCCCGGGTTGAAAACGGCTACTGTTTTCATCATATACCGATTGCCAGACATCACCCGTATCGTCAACTCCCCCAATGTTCTGCGGGCTGTATCCCCTTGTAAAGTACAACGAATTCAGGGATTTTATATAAACAGGTCGTGAATCTGAGACAGTTTCTTCAGCTCCAAGGGATAAATATTGGTTTTCCAAACCAGGATTTCTTCGAAAAGCAATATCTGTTTCAGCAACTATGGGGATAGTTGATCCAGAAATTCCAATTGCATCAATGCCATTATACCCCGGAACAACGCTTCCTTCAAGTACAATTTTTACTGCACTTACTGCATATTCAGTCTCAGAAAGATAGATATTGAGCAATCTCCCCTCTACATTAAGTGGCCTTGGAATAAAAGTATTAAGAAGATATTCCCGGTTATTTTCATCGTATAAAAACACCTGAAACAATGCACCAGGATTAAAAGACTCTCCAATTGCAATTTGACGCAGATGCATGGGCTGATCAAACCCGACTTTTATAAATGAAGTTCTGTCCGGTCTTGATGGAAGCCAGGCATTGGGATTGTCGCCAAATTCTGGAAGCACATTTGGTTTGCCGAGTACTTGTGTGGCAGAATATTGATATTCCGATAATTGGGTGGAAAAATCCAATACTTTAGAGGCCCATTGAATTTCCTGGGCCAGGACAATACCCTGCATCAGCATCAGTGTGGATGCTAAAAAAAATCGCTTCATTTAGGAATCAGGTTGGTTAACCGCGGCAATTTAAAAAACTTAAGAGTATTAATGCAAATCAGATGGAAAGAATTCTGATTTCAACCCTTCGATTCATTTGCCTTGATTCCTCATTATTTTCACTGGAAATGGGCTTGCTGCCCCCAAAAGCTGCGGTTTTTACTCTTTTATGGTGAATACCCTGGTTGACCAAATACTTTTTGATTTCAAGGACCCGGTTCTCGGAAAGTTCCATATTGGCTCGTCTTCCCCCTGGCCGGTCGGTATGCCCTTCAAGCCGTATTTTCATGTCTGGATACTGGTTCAGCAGCATCACGAGCTCCGAAATTTCCTGTTGGGATTGGTCAAGAATCTGATAATCACCCTGGGCAAAGTAAATATTGTACAATCTTAATAATTGCCCTGGCTTAACAGATAGCAGTTCAAAATTCAAGCCACTCTGATTACCACCAATGAATACCGTGTCGATCTCCGGTTTATAATTGTTGGAGGTTACTTCAACAACATATTTCTGGTCGCTTCGGATTGTAACTTCATATGTTCCGTTTTCAGTCCCTGAATTTATTATGTATACATCAGAAGCATCAGGAACACTCTCCAATACCAGGGTTGCATTGATGGGTTCTTTGGTCAATGCATCTATGATAGTCCCTTGTATTTTATAATCCTTATAAAGCTGATGTCCGGTCTGACCAATTACATTAAATGCAACTGTCAGGAATGTCAGCAGAATGATTACTGGTAATCTTACAGGTTTCATTTTTTATTAAGGGACTTCCTTTAAAAGAAACGCCCAAGTTTGATTTCAATTACATAAATTGATATAAAATATTTTCATATAACTCCTGCTTTCCGCTTGTCAACCCAGGCTCACCCAATTCATCCGCTATCCTCTGAAGATCTTCCAATTTCAGCTTACCTGTTTCAAAATCCGCCCCCTTTCCTGAATCAAAAGAAGCATATCGCTCTTTTCTTAATTTCTTGTAATCAGAATTTTCCAGGATCGCATCAGCGACAAGCATTGCTTTAGCAAACACATCCATGCCTCCAATATGTGCATGAAACATGTCTTCCAAATCGGTGGAGTTCCTTCTTGTTTTAGCATCAAAATTTATGCCACCCCCTTTAAATCCACCGGCTTCCAGTATAACAAGCATGGCTTCTGTTAATTCATATACATTATTCGGAAACTGATCCGTATCCCAGCCGTTTTGATAATCTCCCCTGTTTGCATCGATGCTACCAAGCAATCCTTCATTGGCCGCAACCTGTAGTTCATGCTGGAAGGTATGCCCGGCTAATGTGGCATGATTTACCTCTATGTTCAATTTGAAATCATCAAGCAGTTCATATTTTCTTAAGAATCCAACAACAGTGGCCACATCATAATCATATTGGTGTTTCGTTGGCTCCATTGGTTTTGGTTCAATGAAAAAGTTACCCTTAAATCCCTGTTTACGGGCATAATCTCTGGCCATATGAAAAAATCGGGCTATATGATCCTGCTCTCTACCCATATCTGTGTTCAGTAAACTCATATAGCCTTCGCGTCCTCCCCAGAAAACATAATTCTCCCCACCAAGTTCAATAGTGGCATCTAAAGCATTCTTTAATTGTGCTCCTGCATAAGCTACGACAGAAAAATCGGGATTTGAAGCTGCGCCATTCATATAACGTGGATTTGAGAACAGGTTTGAAGTTCCCCATAGCAATTTCACTCCCGTTTCCTCCTGTTTTTGTTTTGCATAATCTATTATAGTCCGCAGTCGCTTCCCGGATTCAGATAGAGAAGCCCCTTCATCGATCAGGTCAAAATCATGGAAACAATAGTAAGGGGCACCAATTTTGGTTATAAATTCAAAGGCAGCATCCATTTTATCTTTAGCCCTGATAACAGGATCACCATTTGCATCCCATGGAAATACTTTTGTACCTGGCCCGAATGGATCATTGCCGGTGCCACAGAATGAATGCCAATAGGCAATGGCAAATCTGAAATGGTCTTTCATCTTTTTTCCCGCAACCAACTTCTCAGGGTCATAATATTTAAATGCCAATGGGTTATCAGATTTTTTCCCTTCAAACGCTATTTTGTCTACTCCTTTGAAATACGTATTACTCATAATATTTTTTGATTTAATATATTTAACCACTCTAGATATTTTTCTTCATATTGATTAATTAATTTTTGATCCGGTTCATAACGCTGTTTTACCTCCAGACCCTGAAAAGCCTCATCAAAATCTTTGTATAATCCTGATCCAACACCAGCAGCCCGTGCAGCCCCCTGACTTCCGTCAGTATTATACAATTCTACAACAACATTATTGGTATTTACAAAACCTTCCCTGAAAATGGGACTTAAGAACATATTGGCTTCACCAGCCCTGACTATATTCATTTTCATCCCCATATCTTTCATTACGTCAAAGCCAAACCGAAGCGCAAAAACTATCCCTTCCTGGGCAGATCTGAGCATATGACCTCTGGTATGCCTGTTGAAATTCAGCCCGTATGTGCTGCCTCCAATGTCTTTATTCCCAAGAACACGTTCAGCACCATTGCCGAACGGGAAAGTATATAACCCGTCAGATCCAATGGGGATATCAGATGCCAGTTTATTCATTTCAGGATAATCATCCTCTCCTGTATTATGCTTAAGCCAACTATTCTGTATCCCTGTCCCGTTGATGCACAAAAGGACACCATACTTTGGGCTTTCCGCGTTATGGTTCACATGAACAAATGTATTGACCCTTGATTTGGGATCATAATTCGCTTCTTCGATAATTCCATAAACGACACCTGATGTTCCGGCAGTGGCCGCTATCTCTCCAGCATTTAACACATTTAATGAAAAGGCATTATTTGGCTGATCACCTGCCCTGTACGCGACAGGCATCCCTTCGGCAAGTCCTAACTCCCGTGCTGCAGAAGATGTTACTCTCCCCTGAACTGAAAATGTGGATGCTAATTCAGGCACATGGTCTTTGTTAAGACCATACTGGTCCATAACCAGAGATGACAATCCTTTTTCCTTAAAATCCCATAATATCCCCTCAGACAGTCCGGAGGCAGTCGTCCTGACTTCACCAGTTAGTTTCATGGCAATAAAATCGCCCGGCAACATAAATTTGTATATCTTATCGTAAATTTCAGGTTCATTATCTTTTACCCACTTAAGTTTCGACGCCGTAAAATTTCCAGGCGAATTCAGCATATGACCTAAACACAAATCTTCTCCTATGGATTTAAAAGCCTGATCCCCTATTTCAACTGCACGGCTATCGCACCAGATAATAGAGGGTCTCAACACATTAGTATTCTTGTCAATTAAAACAAGTCCATGCATCTGGTAGGATATACCTATGGCCCCAATATCACCAGGATCAATTTTTACATTAGACCTGATTTTACTTATTGCCTGTTTTATGTGATACCACCAGATTTCCGGATCCTGTTCCGCCCATCCCGGATGATCGCTCCTGATCTCCATCTCTTTTTCAGGCGAAATTGCAGAGATAACAACTTTTCCCGTTTCAATTTCCAGCAAGGAAGCCTTAATGGAGGAACTGCCAATATCCAATCCTAATAAAAAAGTCGACATCTGTATGAATAAAAGTTTTAATGGGCTCTAAAAATAAAAAATATTAGGCATAATTTCAGTTTTCCACACCAATTAAATCAGCGTCTGGCAAATTCCAGGAAACTATAATCGTAAGGATTCAGTTTATCACTTTCATGGTAGTCTTCGCTGATCACCATCCATTGATTTTTATCAATCTCTGGGAAAAAGGTATCACCTTGGATATTGGTGTGGATCAGGGTAAGATATATATAGTTTGCGATGCTAAGAGATTGTCTGAAAACCTCTCCCCCGCCAAGTATGAAGATCTTTGGTTCATCTGCCAATATGCTTAGAGCTTCTCCTAGGCTTTCAGCTTTAATGCATTTCGAATGTAGATGATCAGTTGTATGGTGTGAAAGAATTACGGATAGTTTATCAGATAAAAGTTGATCTTCAGAAAGATAACTTTTCCGTCCCATAATAAATGGATAGCTCTCTGTAATCTTTTTAAAATGAGCATGGTCGGCAGGCATCTTCCAGGGTAACTTATTGGCCCTGCCAATCACCCTGTTTTCGGACATAGCGGCTATAAGTGAAATTTTCTGCATTCCTGTAAACTAAAACCCATTCTTCAATTTTACAAGAACAAAAAAAATCCCGCCTACCTGCGGTAATCAGGCCTTTCTGCAACAGACAGGTCGCTGGCGGGACAATAATTATCCTATTACAATACGTTTAAAGGACGTTACAGTCAGTCCTTTATTTATGCTATCAAGATACTTAGCAATCGTTTGTGAACTGTCTTTTACGAACTGCTGATTCAATAGAGTATTTTCTTTATAGAACTTATTCAATTTACCTAGTGCGATTTTTTCAACAAGATTTTCGGGTTTACCCTCAGCCCTGGCCTGTTCTTTCCCTATTTCTACCTCTTTATCGACAACATCCTGAGGGACATCATCCTTATCTACAGCTACGGGGCTCATTGCTGCAATTTGCATTGCTACGTCTTTCCCTGCATCACTGACATCAGTACCATTTACTCCTTTTAAAGCAACCATTACACCAAGTTTATTATTGGCGTGAATATAAGAGATCACTTTTTCGCCAGTAAGTTCCTGAAATGCTGAAATTTCCAGTTTCTCACCGATTTTACCCATCAGTTCTTCAATCTTCTGAGCGATGCTCAAGTCTCCTGTTTTAATAGCCATCAGTTCTTCAATGCTCGCAGGGCTGTTTTCAGCGGCAACTTCGACTATGGTATGTCCTAATGTTTTGAATTCATTATTCTTGGCCACGAAATCTGTTTCACAATTTAATGCGATCAGAAAGCATTTTGAATCGTTATCAACAGACTTTATAAATATCGATCCTTCAGAAGCTTTTTTACCAGCCCGTGAAGCAGAAATTTTCTGTCCTTTTTTCCTTAAGATTTCAACGGCCTTATCAAAGTCTCCGTTTGCTTCTGTAAGTGCCTTTTTGCAATCCATCATTCCGGCACCTGTCATTTTTCGAAGTTTATTTACGTCTTGTGCTGTTATTGCCATTTTTTTATGTTGTTTTTAGCATGTACAAAAAAATTGAACACTGATATATTTCAATGTTCAATTTAATTTTATATCAGATAATATACTTTTTTCTATTTTTTTTCAGTGTCCCCGGTCGCTTCAACGGTTTCCTCAACCTTTTCAGCTGTTTTCTCTTCAGTTGCAGCAGCTGGTTTTTCTTCAGTTGCAGCAGCTGGTTTTTCTTCAACTTTTGCTTCGGCCTTTTCCTCAGATTTAGTTGGGGATTTTACTGGATCTTTCTTTGCCTCAGTTTTTGTTTCTGCTTTTTGTTCAGCCTTTGGCTCAGCTTTTTTCTCGGCTTTCGCTGCACTTGATATCCTTTCTCTGGGCGCTCGCTTTTCTCCAACAACTGCTTCTGGTTGAGAACCTTCATCCATTTGACGTTTCTCGTTTTCCTCTTGCTGTAGCCTTAGATCATCTTTGTCTTTCTTGCGTTCAAGCAGTCCTTCTTCAACAGCCTTAGTAAGATATTTTACGATAATATCAATAGATTTATAGGCGTCATCATTTGCCGGAATTGGGAAATCCGCAACCGTAGGGTTTGAATTGGTGTCTACCATGGCAAAAATTGGAATATTCAATTTTTGCGCCTCTTTTACTGCTATGTGTTCTTTTTTGACGTCAACTACGAAAACTGCTGCAGGTAACCTGGTTAACTCTGAAATACCTCCAAGCACTTTGTTCAATTTATCTTTTTCCCTGGTAACCATCAATCGTTCCCTTTTTGCCAGGTTCAAGTAAGATTCATCCTTCATGAGTTTTTCAATGGAGGACAGCTTTTTTAAAGATTTTCTGATGGTTGTGAAATTTGTCAGCATACCACCCAGCCATCTTTCAGTTACATAGGGCATTCTCAGCCTTTTTGCCTCTTCTTCAACAATGGATTTGGCCTGTTTTTTAGTAGCAACGAACAGCACCTTGCGACCGCTCCTAACAACTGATCTTATAGCGTTTGAAGCTTCATCGAGGGTTACGAGGGTTTTATTCAGATCAATGATATGAATACCGTTACGTTCCATAAATATATATGGAGCCATACGCGGATCCCACTTCCTCGTCAAATGTCCAAAATGGACACCAGCATCAAGTAAATCTTTGTAAGTTAATTTAGTCATTAAAATATATTAATTATTTGATTATCGTTTACTGAATTGGAATCTTCTTCTGGCCTTTCTTCTGCCATATTTTTTCCTTTCAACCATCCTTGGATCCCTGGTTAGAAATCCCTCTTTCTTCAGGATCGGCTTATATTCTTCGTTCAGATCGCATAATGCTCTTGATAATGCCAATCGCACAGCTTCAGCCTGTCCTTTAAATCCGCCTCCTTTTACATTAACCTTTATCTCATACCCACCGTCAAATTCAATGAATTCAAAAGGTTGCTTGCTAATGATCTGCAAAATCTCAGATTCAAAATACTCCTCCAACTTCTGGCCGTTGATGGTAAAATCATCTTTACCAGGAGTCATGTATAACCTGGCTACACTTGTTTTTCTTCTTCCTATTGAGTTGATGTTATCCATTAGTGATTTTTATTTTAGCTCTAAAACTTTTGGATTTTGTGCCTCATGTGGGTGTTGATCTCCAACATAAACATGCAGGTTCTTAAACAATTGCCTGCCTAACCTGTTTTTGGGCAACATACCCCTTACAGCATATTCAAAGATCCTTTCAGGTTTTTTCGCCAACAATTGCTTTGGGCTTAACCTTTTTTGTCCGCCTGGATAACCAGAGTGGGAGATATACTCCTTACTGTTCATTTTATCACCTGTCATCCTGATCTTTTCTGCATTGATCACAATCACATTATCCCCACAGTCAATATGAGGTGTGAAAGAAGGCTTATGCTTGCCTCGAATTATTTTGGCAACCTCGCTGGCTACCCGACCCAATACCCTTGAATCAGCATCTAGTATCCACCAGTTTTTCTCAACTGATCCCTTTTTGGCAGAAATGGTCTTAAAACTTAAAGTATTCAATTTTTATTTATTTTAATATTTACTTGAAATTGTATTCACGCAAAATGAGGCACAAAAATAGACCCAATGTTAAAGAAAAACAATTATTCCAAAAATAATTCCTTATAATCAGGTGTTTTTCTCAAGCTGTTGCAGCAATACCCTGAAATCTTTTGGATAGGGGGCTGTAACTTCTTTATACTCACCATTTAACAACCGGAATTTCAGGTGATATGCGTGCAACGCTAATCGTTGAATTAAAGGTTGCTCTTCTGCAAACTTACCAATTTTATAATTTCTTTTTACAGATGAAAGAAAGAATGGTTTCCCGCCATAGGTAACATCTCCAGTTATGGGTGCCTTGAGAGAAGCCAGATGGACTCTGATCTGATGTTGTCTGCCTGAAACGGGATTACAATTTATAAGGGTATGCTTTTTATATGCTTTTAATGAATGAAAGATAGTCACAGATCGCTTTCCGTATCTTTCATCAATATGTGAGGTTCCTTTTGGATTTGCACTTATAGCTTTGTCTAATTTAAGATTTGAAAAATGATGCAGGCCATCAGAAACTGCATGATACGTTTTCTTTATTGTTCTCTTTTCAAACTCCTGGTTCATAAATTTATACGCATCGGGATGCTTGGAGATAATCAGTGCACCTGAAGTATCTTTATCTAATCTGTGACATAATTGTGCAGCTTCATTATACGCCCTTGCCAGTTTCAATATATTTACCTCTTCATTACGATCTTCAAGGGAGGATATATAAGGAGGTTTATTTATTACAATATAATCCTCATCTTCATATAAAATCATTGAATTAAATGGAGGTATCTTTTTTTTCATTCTTTTCTAATAATATAATTAATCGAATAATGTTGGGGCTTCCGTATTAAGTCTGTTCTTAAAGAGCAAATGTATCTGTTCTGGTGTATTCCTTTCGACAGAAAGCTCCGGAAGTTTATCCTGACTGAAAAACTCAGCTTCTAAAGTTTCCATTCCCGGATTCAGAGTCCCCCCCGTGATGGCACAAAGGATGAACATTTTATAAACATGCAAAGCGCTGGGTGGATGAGCATGGCATTTTTTATCATAAACTGCCAGCAACTTTACTGGAGCTATCTCAAGGCCAGCCTCTTCTTTAACCTCTTTCACAACCACTTCGGAAGGTGTAAATCCGATATCCGCCCAGCCTCCGGGAAGCGCCCACATCCCATCCAGTTTCTCTTTGACAAGTAAAATTTTTTTATCCTGAAAAATTACTCCCCGGACATCTACTTTAGGAGTAGGGTATCCATTTTCCCTGGAAAACAGGTTTTGTATCTTTTCTAGGGGTGCGTCTGTATAATGATTGAATATCTGATGGCTTATGTCACGGATTTCATGATACCTTTCCGTATCGTAATCGTCCTTTGAGTAAGTCAATCCAATTTGCGCGATTGCCTCTAGACGTTTGGCGATATTCAGCCAATCAAATGCCATATTATAAGTACCGCGCCTTAATTATCTCTATATGATGACTGGTATGCCCGGCAAGTATGTATCCAATAGATCTGACTGAAAACTCCTGCCCGCTTGCCCGGCCTGACCTGTCCAGAAATTTAGGATTCATATTCATATAAAAGAGAATAGATGATTCCCGAAGGCTAGACCATTCGCTAAGCACATTGCGATATGGAATATCATCAAGGGAGGTCGCTTCCAGATAGTATTCTTCATCAAATCCTGGAAGATCTGTGGGATCAAGACGTGAGAACCGCAATGCCCGGTAAATGAATACCCTTTCGACATCAATAAGGTGCTGAAGGATCTCTTTTATCGACCATTTCCCAGGAGCATAATAATGATCCTGCTTTTCTTTTGAGATTTTTTCAAAAAACGAATGGCTACTCTTATAATTCTTTTCCAGAAGAGATAAAACATTATAATCTTTCACCCATTTCACATACTTTTGAAATGCTGGAGGTATATATTCAAGATCTATCAATATCTATGAGTTTTTGGTCATGATTGATACTTCATCGGCTATCTTCCGGTTATAGTCAAAGGCCAGGTTCTGATAATTGACCAGATCAACAATGGTACCGATAAGACATAGCCCCCCGGTAAAGAGATATAGCAACCCCATTCCGATCTGGTTTACAAGGAAGCGTTGAACTCCGGCTATTATGAAAAACCCCAGTAAAGTAGTAATCAGGATCAGTTGAGGATCACGCCTTCTAGTCCTGTAAATATTAGCAAACAACTGGGCCTCATCATCTGCCATAGGCTTGATCAAATCCTGTATATAGGCCATTTCCTGGCCCTGTAGTTCCGGTAAAAGTTTTAAGACACTTGCCATAATATCAGTATTTAAGTTTTAACCTTTTTATATAATATATACTTGATTTGTAAATTCTATACCCTATTATTAGTACAGCAGCAATCCCTATGGGGTGGGTTGTTAAAGACATCATGATATCCCCATGCAGAAAATAAGAAATTGACCTTCCTAATCCACATCCGGGACAATATTTAAATCCTAAATTATTGAACACACAGATGGACATATGCTCCTGGTGATGTGGATCGTATAAAGCGAGGATTAATAAACCAGTAATCCAGACTATAGCTTCTACTGGAAGACGGAAGATGACCTGGCTATAAATGTTTTTGACCCTCTTAGAATACATTAAAAATACTTTTACCTAAAAATAACATATTTCTGATAAACTCAAAATGAAGTCAGGTCAATACATCCCTATTTTTCCCTGATCTGGCCCTGACCCCTTACAATCCATTTATAACTTGTAAGCTCTTTAAGAGCCATAGGCCCTCTTGCATGAAGTTTTTGGGTACTGATCCCAATTTCAGCTCCCATTTCAAATTGTGCTCCATCGGTAAAAGCCGTGGAGGTATTAGCATATACTACCGCCGCATCCACTTCTTTAGAGAACCTGCTAATCATATCCTGATCTTCTGAGATGATGGCCTCGCTGTGTTTCGAACTGTATTCTGCAATATGATCAAGCGCTTCCTCTATATTCCTGACAGTTTTTATGGATAATTTTTTTGCAAGGAATTCAGTGCCAAAGTGTGCCTCTTGTGCTGGGAATATCAAGTTAGCCGGATAACTTTCTTTTAAAACCTTATAAGATTCTTCATCCGCAAAAACTTCAACATCACTCCTTGCCAGATCTTCGCATAAAAAGGGCAAATCAGATAACCAGGATGAATGGATGATCAGGCAATCAAGTGCATTACAGACGCTAACCCTTCGTAATTTGGCATTAGTAATGATGGCCTTCGCCTTTGACAGGTCAGCACTTTGGTCAATATAGGTATGAACTATTCCCGCTCCTGTTTCAATTACAGGAACCCTGGCATTATGTCTTACAAAGTCTATCAATCCCTGGCTCCCCCTTGGTATAATTATGTCAATATAGTCTGTCGCATTCATCATTTCAGCAGTCGATTCCCGGTCAGGTGGCAACAACTGGACAATATTAGGGTTTACATCAAATTCCTGCAAAACATGTTGCAATATTCTGATGATAGCCAGGTTTGAAAAATGCGCATCACTACCTCCTTTTAAAAGGCATACATTCCCTGATTTCAGGCATAGCGAGAAAACATCAAAAGTTACATTGGGCCTGGCTTCATATATAATTCCAACAACACCAAGCGGAACACGAATCTTTTTAAGGTTCAATCCATTGTTCAAGGTCTTTTCTTCAATTATTTCTCCTAAAGGGCTATTTAGTTTACTTACATTTAATATGTCATCAACGATATTGCCAATTCGTTCCGGTGTGAGTTTAAGCCTGTCAAATTTAGGATCATCCGCGCTCATCCGGTCAAGGTCTTTTTTGTTTTCCAGGATCAGATGATCTGCTGACCTAGTTGTTTCAGCAACAAGTTGTTCCAGGATCTCAACGACCTGGTCATTAGTAAAGTGTATTATATCTCTGCAAGCCTTCCTGGCATTGTCAAATACTTCCTGATTTTTCATAATTAAAACATAAATAAGTGATCATAATGAATGATCGGCCTCTCGTTCTTTTTACCAAGCCCGGCCCTGGCTTTCTCATCGCCGTATTTAGCTATACCCAATCCTACCTGGGCACCTTGTTCATCATAGATCATAATAATGTCCCCCTTCTTAAAATGCCCTTCAATATTTATTACTCCAATTGGAAGCAAACTAATCGCCCTGTTTGATTTTAAAGCCTGCAATGCCCCCTGATTGATCACAACGGCCCCTTTCTCAAATCCTTTCGCATGTGACAACCATTTTTTAATAGTAGACTTTCCAGATGATGGTTTAAACCTGGTACATTTTGAAGATCCTTCAAGCACATTATTTATTATTCCCTTTTTTAGGCCATTAGCAATTACTACCTCTATCCCATGTGAAGCTACTTTTGTTGCCAGGTGGGCCTTAGTAAGCATGCCCCCTTTCCCGAAAGCTGACTTCTCGGTATTGATATGTTTCTCGAATTCTTTGTCTCCTACATGGATTTCAGAGATCAGTACTGATTCTTCCTGATCGACCGTGATCATTATACCATCGACCGAAGTTAAAATGATCAATGGATCTAAATTGAGCATTCCCGCTACAAGGCCGGCCAATTCATCATTGTCAGTAAACATAAGTTCCGTTACAGATATAACATCATTTTCATTTACTATTGGAATGATGTCGTTATTGAGCAACACCAAAAAACAGTTTTTCATGTTCTGAAAATGATCCCTGCTTCTGAAATCATCTCTGGTTACAAGCACCTGCGAACAAATAAGTCCTTGATTTTTAAATAGTTGCGAGTAGGTTTCAATTAACCTGACCTGTCCCAATGACGACCACATCTGCCTAAGTCCAACGGCATCTGTTTTATTTCTTGGCTTATAAACAGAACGCCCGGCGGCTACCGCTCCTGATGATATGAGTACTACATCATATCCCTGCCTCTTAACTTCTGCTATTTGTTTTACAAGATCCTCAATGCGGGATTGATCGAGTAAAC
The DNA here is from genome assembly GCA_963820995.1 of uncultured Cytophagales bacterium. Taxonomy (GTDB): domain Bacteria; phylum Bacteroidota; class Bacteroidia; order Cytophagales; family Cyclobacteriaceae; genus JAGTVG01. The sequence goes on from CAWGCL010000008.1 coordinate 38,920, forward strand.
CCTGGGAATCCGTCAGTACATTTGATCCGATTTTTATGCCGATCATTCGCTTCAGTTTCCCTGGGCTCATATGATTATTTTAATTTAACCACTACAATGGTATCAATTTCCTTGCGAACTTCAAATGGCACGTTGATGATCGTCCCGAATTTATCCTGGCTGAATTTTAATTTTGAGCCGTCATCAAAAAGGGATACCGATTCAATTTTTTCATTGAATTTTGGGAGAAAAACCGCGTCATCCCTCAAATCCATGACATGAACATAGACAGTATTTCCCTTCTGGGTGGTTGCCCCCCATTCCCGTGGGGATACCGGCCCTTTTCTAGTTCCATAATATGATTCACCATATTTTGAAAGCCATTTCCCGATTACCCTTAAGGTATCCATATTCTCAGCCTGTAATTTCCCATTAGGCAAAGGGCCATTGTTAAGAAGGAAATTGGCACCATAGCCAGCTGCCTTTACCATGGTTTGAATCAATTGTTTCGTGGATTTGAACCTCCTGTCTTTTATATTATATCCCCACGATCCATTCATAGTCTCACACATTTCCAGGGGCAGTGGTGAAATAGCAGAGGTTTGGTTGAAACCCATTGTATTTTCACCCGGAAGATCGCGTTCAAACATCTGGAAATCTTCTCCCGGGAAAGGGACTTTATGGTGATTACTTCCAATTAGTGTTCCTGGTTGCAATTTATGAATCAAAGCATAGGTTTTATCCAATTGCCAATCGGCATTCCATTGGTCCCACATTCCATCAAACCAGATCCCTCCTACTTCACCATAATTGGTTAGCAATTCTGTCAATTGCGTATTCATATAATCGATATAAGAATTCCAGTCCCCGGATTCAGGGCGTCCGGTATAATTCTGTCCTGTTCTACCTCTTGGATAATAATCCGGGTGATGCCAGTCCAATTGGGAATAATAGAAAAACAACTTGATCCCCTGTTTATCACATTCTTCTTTTAATAATTTCAGTACATCTTTTCCATAATTTGTGCGCTCCACAATATCCCAGTCACTGATCTCTGAATCAAACATGGCAAATCCATCGTGATGCTTACTTGTTATGGTGATGTATTTCATACCGGCATCTTTAACTACAGATACCCATTCAGCAGGATCAAACTCAATAGGATTAAAATAATTTGGCAAGTTTTCATAAGCCTGGATTGGGATTTGCTTCCTGTCCATTATCCATTCGGCAATACCCATATCGCCACCGCCACCCATAACAGAGTAAACACCCCAGTGTAAAAACATTCCATATTTCGCATCCTGAAACCATTCCCGGTTTTTCAGGTTTTCCTCAGTCGGCTGATAGCCTGTCTGGGCCATATCAGGCATGGTCGAGCATGCTAGGATTAATAATACTAAAAGTGATCTTTTCATTTTTAAAAATTTTTTAAAACTTCAAAATACTAGGATGTGCGCACCTCATCCAAAATTCACACAAGATTGATTAAAGATACTATAAAAACTTGATCTCAATATCCTTATAAAAGATTTCCGCTGCCTCAGACTGGAACTGTATCTTTCCTTTAGTTAAAGGCACCACTTTCTCATGATCAATCTGACTCGAGTTCGAGGCTTTCAAAACAACATTGCCATTCATTATATGTGTTATTTCCCCTTTATTTACAATCAATTCCATTTGATTCCATTCCCCAAGAGGTTTTTCAACGGTCTCAGATTTAATTACCCGTTGATGTACACCCTTAAGTAGTTGTCCACCTTCGGCATATATTAAATTTTTACGACCGTCAATTTCAATTGAATCCACTTCAACGTCAATACGAACGCCATCCAGGCTATGATAATCGCCGCAATCACCTTCCATGATCTGACTTTCGTGACTTCTCATCCAGTGATCACTCTGTGCCCCATGTGGGCCTACACAATGGTATAGTAATCCGCTGTCCCGTTTTTCATTTTCTCTTGGCGGATATCTTTTTTCACCCCACTTAAATTTAAAACGGAGATGATAATTTTCAAATTCCTTGACTGAGGTAAGCGCACCCCATATCCGGCCATCTATCCTGATGACACCATCCACCACTGAGAAAATCCCATCAGGATCTTCGTTTACCCCAATTATTTCTTCATTATCAGAACCAGGCTGATAACTGAGGTATGTATCCCAGCCCTCAAGGTTTTTTCCATTAAATAAAGAAATCCATTCCTGATCTTTTTCTTTCTCAGAACAGGAGAAGATAAACAATGTGATTAGTATGCCAAAAAATGAAGTAAAAAATTTATTCATGATTTTATTTTTAATTGAAAAATTACATAACAATCAGTAAAATTTGAAATAGTAATAATATTAAGATCCATTTCGTAAATCTTCAAGTTTATCTTCCGTATATGCAATATCAGTAAACATTACTTCACAACCCTCTCCCGTTGGTGATTGCGATGAAAATCCTACACGTATGGGATCTTTAGTTTCCATATGGAAGTACCTCACAAAGTGCCAGTATTTTCCATCCAGGGAATAGTGAAATACACATGCTTTACCCAAACCTGAAACGCGGAGAAATATAGTAGATCCACTTATGACCGAACTGTTGGCATCATCTGATATTTCATGCGTTACTACTGAAACTACCATGGGTTCTTTATTGGGCGAATACTCAAAACATAATTTAGCCCATTGGGTTTCATTTGCATAAAATATCAGCACTCCTGCATCATAGTCCCAATTAAAATTCACATGGACTTTAGCAGATAATTGAAAATATTTATCAGGCTTAAAAACTGCTTTCGGGGCATTTAATACTTTATATTCTCCCCTGGGATCTATAAACATATCAGTTTTAGGCCCGGAATGTATATTCAAAGTCCCAGATTTATAACTGGAGCTATGGGGATTTTCAATCCAAGCTAGCTTTTCGGGAAGTGACTCAACAGAAAAGGAAGTGATTTCTTGTGCCATAGAATGAATACTGGTGAGAAGTCCAAATACTAAAAGGCAGACACGATTCAACATGCTATAGAATATTTTATACATAATTAGTTACAAAATTGTTGATGTACAATGAATTTTAAGGAAAAGGAAGACTTGAAATATAGATTTTTCAAGATAAAATAGAATAGCATTACTAAAATAATAAATAAAGTAGTCCTTTTTGCTGGATCCTGACAGCTGAAGGGAAAGGGATAACGAAATAAAAGTTTATATCCCCGATAGAGGTTAAATAGGCAAATACCCCCATTTTTGGTTTATATGACCCTATTATTGTCATCTTAATTTGTAAGCATCCCTAAAACAAATACTGAATATGACATTCGAGGTTATCAAGAATAAAATTTAAAAAAAACAAAAAACTATTGACATTATAATTTATATTATTACATTTGTACTATACATCTTGTTTAATACTACTTGATTATGGAAAATGATGTTGATTACAGGAATGAATTGCTAACGACCTGGGAAGACACCTACAAAAAGGGTCAACTAACTTTATGGATTTTCCTGGCCTTAAAAGATGGCCCTAAATATGTCAATGAGATACGGGATTTTATTCTGGAGTATTCTGAGGGAACAATTTCATGTGAAGAACAGAGTCTGTACAGGGCGCTCAGGAAATTCAAACACCTTAAGATTGTAGATTATTCCAGTGGTAAGGGGCACAAAGGGCCTGACCGCAAATATTATAAGCTTACAGAAATTGGTGTGGATATTCTGTCAGAATTTATTTCAAGAAATATAAAGTTGTTTTTTAACAAGAAATTAGTTGAATTGATGAACCTAAAATAATTAAACCATGAAATTTATAACCAAAAATCTCGTCGCATATGCAGCATTATTGCTGGTCTACTCGCTGATCTTTAGATATACCCTTAGCAGTCTTCTGGAAGCTGAAAAATTTGCTCTGGCTATGGTTTCAGGTGTTATCTATGGTGTCCTGATCTTCTTTACCGCATGGATCCTGGGCAAGGCACATACAATTAAGAAATTTGTTTTTGATGCAGGCTTAGGATTCAATGTAACCACTTATATTGTATGGGGTTTAGTATCAGAACTCTGGTTTATATTTGGATTTAATTCTAAATACGAGTCGATCAAATCTGTACATTATGCTTTGATTATATGGGGAGTATTTCTGGTATTACATTTCTTTATATATTGGCGGTTGCGAAGTAAAACCATAAAAGGTGTGCTGAAATCAGAAATTTTCGATTAATGATTAGCATTACTCTATTCCGATGGTTTAATTCCCTGACCTTGCCCCATTAAAGCTTAAATGGACAGCCCTAAGTTAGACAGTTGGTCGATAATCAGGTCAGGTCATGATCATTCCCCAGCCTTTAATATAATCTGAAGTGATTTATCAGGCTCTGTGAAGAAATTTTCAACAAGCATCCTTCGTGTATCCCTGACCTCATCGAATTGTATAATTAGACTGCTGCGCGGAAGAAGATCCACCTTTTCATGGGTGTCCAGATCTATCATATGAAACAGAAAATCAGAATTATTTTTTAGATTATAGTAGGACCTACCTTTGTCATCTTTAAAAAATGCGCTTGAAACTTCAATTGAATTATAAAAAAGTGGTTCTACAAACCTCTTTGGGCCGAGCACCATGTTATTGAACCATACTGCGGTTCTGGCATCATCCAATGCTCCTCTTATTCCTTCTGCGGATCTTGTTTCAGCAAAAACAAGGGTAACTGGTCTGTGATCAACCCTGGAAGCTTTCTCAAAAAAAGATTCAGTAGAATGTATGTCAGAGTTGCTCATCATCGCCAGATTATTGTCCAGACACCACTGAAATGCTTCAGGGTACCACTCACCAGAATTCGCTACTTCAATTCCATTAATCCAACCCTTTTCAATCAATTCTTTATGAACATCATAGATTTGTATGCCTTCCGGAGCCTGGGATGACCATCCAGGATGGTTCCAGAATACAAATCCACCCTGTTCATTGGCTTCTTTGAGCGCATTCATATAATCCTTAAGCTGATGATCAATACTGTCCATAAAATTTGATGGTGTTGCAGTTGTATGCTTTAACCTGATCAATTCAGTTTCAATTGCAGAAGCATCATTTATAAATATGCCATTCAGATGACCGGGAGGCATTTGTCTGGTGATTTCAGTTCCCTGTATAACAATGATATCACGTTGGTCTCCATGGGGTTTTGCAATTTCATATCCAGCATTGTGTTTCACCGGGATATATTCTTTATGAGGCTGATATTCAATATGGTCAGTTATAGAAATTGCATCATAACCCATTGTCCAGGCTTCTTCCACCCGGATTGTAGGCCAAACATTCCCATCTGAAAAAACTGTATGTATATGAAAATCACATTTCAGGGTCTTAAATTCAAGTATGTCTGGTACGATCATATCTTTTCGAACGATTTGTGCCCGGCTGGAAATGCTAATTATTACAATCAATAAGGTTAAAAAAAATATCCTTTTCATATGGCCGATATTTAATGCTAAGTAAGAAAAATGATTTGAAAGTAAATCTTCAGGTAAAAATAGGATCAAAAAGTTAAACTCGATTAATATAATTTAAATTTCTGCACTCAATTAATAATTTCAAACCAGGTCGGTTTTTAATAAATAGCATACCCGCAAATCAGACATCAGTCAGGCAGGTTGTATAATACGGTCATAGACTGTTAAAACAGCAACCTTAGTTTAAATTCAACCGTAGCAGAAACATATCGGCAGTTATATAAAGTGTTTTTTCATCTGTATCAAAAGCACAATTTGATGTTGCCTGAGTAGTCTTTATTGTTCCCAGATGTTTCCCTTCCGGACTTAATACCCATACACCTCCAGGACCAGTGGCAAAAAGGTATCCCTTTTTATTTACCTTCAGCCCATCCGGAAGTCCCTTTTCCTTGCCAGCCTTATCTGTTGCATCAAAAAACACCCGTCCTTCACTTAAATTTCCATCCTCCAGAACATCATAGACCATCCACAAAGCCTTATCAGGATCGGAATTAGCGACATATAATTTCCTTTCATCCGGTGAAAATGCAATACCATTCGGCCGGGAAAGTTTGTCTGTAATCAGGTTTACCTGCCCATTAAGAGACAGCCTGTAAACCCCCTGAAACTCAATTTCCTTAGCCGGATCGTTGACATTCCCTTCCAAACCATAGGGTGGATCTGTGAAATACAAATCTCCATTGCTATGATAACATGCATCATTCGGACTATTCAATCTTTTCCCCTCGAACATATCAGCCAGGGTCACGTAATCCGCTTTAGGATTATTAAGAGAAGCATCCATTGAAGCTACCCGCCTGTCACCATGCTGACATAATACCAGTGCTCCATCGGGACTTAATAAAAGACCGTTTGACCCGGGCTCTCCGTTTTTACGTTCTGTTCCGGTATAGCCGGAAGGTTCCAGGTAAACCGAAATACTATCTTTCTGGCTCCATTTGTAGATCCGGTTGGGTGGTATATCTGAAAATAGCAGAAAATTCCCCTGAGAAACCCACAGTGGTCCTTCTGACCATTCAAATCCTTCAGCAATCACTTCAATAACAGCGTTTTCAGGTATTATCTGATTGATTGCCTCATCGATACGTTCAATTGAACCGATGGTTCTTACAGTTTCCTTATTTTCCTGGGTATTGCAGGACAGCAATAAGAAAATAATTAAAAGTGATGGAAATAATTTGATTTTAATCATGATTTATGTTTTAAAATTATAAGATCATATCATTTAACGCCATAAAGATTCCAGCAATTCTTTATCTACCGTTCGCATTTTACCTTCAGGAGATATAGAACAATTAAGGATAAGGTTTGCCTCATGCCGGTCTGCCCATTCAAGCCACCGGTAAATACGTTCCTTCTCCGGGTATGTTTCATCATTTTCATGCCAATACCAGTTCCCGGGATTAAATTTGCCATAGTCCTTCCCTGAAAGGTTCATGGTTATCTCTAATGGAAAGTAGGATTCCTTTCCTTTCCAGTTCCAGAATTTTTTATCTACGACAACATATGAAACATTTACCCCGGAACGGGCATCCACAGGATGCAAAGGTATTCCCACAAAATCTGTTGTAGCATGATTTAATACCATGCATTCAGGTTGCCAGATCTTAATATTTGCATATAAATAATCCATTTTCAACCTGAATGCGCCTTCATTTCTCCAGGCAAACACAAAGTCGGTTGGAGACTGATCCCATCCACTGGATTGCTTTTCCCAAAATCCATCAAACCACAACTCAACGATCTCTCCATAATTGCTGAGAAGCTCTTCTACCTGGAGGAATATATGTTCTGCATACCGTTCATCATCCTCATAGTATGAAATATAATAATCCAATAAGGAATAATACAAGCCTAGTTTTAATCCATTTTTAGAACATTCTTCAGCGAGGATTTCTATAATATCACGATTGAAAGGGGTATTCATAATATTGTAAAAACTATGCTGGGTATTCCAATTGCAGAATCCATCATGGTTTTTGGCCGTAAATACACAATATCTCATTCCTGCATCTATAGCCGTATTCACCCATTGGTTCACGTTTAACTTTTCGAGAGTAATAATTGAAGGATCCAGCGATCCATTACTTGACTCAACATCATAAAATGTATTTATACCAATAGTGAACCTTGCGCCGAACTTGTATTCCATCCATTTCTTTTGAGCACTAGTAAGACCTTCCGGCGGTCTAATGGTGGTTATTTTCTGCATGTTCAATTAGTTTCGAATCTTAATAATACCTTTTCATCTTCCGGACGCAATTTACCATTACTCATTGGCCCTACATTCAAGACGAGATTGGCACCTAATTTCTCCGCATTTTTCCGCCAACTTCTGATTTTCCACTTTTTGGCAATTGATTTATCAGATTGATGCCAGTACCAGTTTCCGTCAATATAAGGTTCTTTCCCTTTTTGTGAAAGGGTGGTCTCGATTTGTAATGGAATAAAAATATCCTTTCCCAGCCAATTCCAGATGTTATTGTTTTCCTCAAGATCTTCCCCTTTCTCTGCGGCCCGCCCATCAACCGGCAACAATGGCAATCCTCTGAACAACCTGGTTGGATTATTAAATATCAAACAATCGCTCTGCAGGGATTTACAAAAAGCATATATATAGTCCCATTTCCATCGGAAAGCGCCTTCTCTTCTCCAGGTCCTGATAAATTTTTCAGAAGGAACAGCGAAACCATTGTCTGCCTTCCAGCCGAAATCCTGCCTGTGCCAGAAACCATCGAACCACAACTCTACCAGGGGACCATATTCTGTAAGGAGTTCCTCGATCTGATTAAGGATATATTCATTATAAACTTCATCCTTGAGTATATTGTTAAAAATGTGGTAGTCCCACAGGGAATATGAGAAGCCAACCTTTAAACCAAATTTCATAGCGCTGTTTACAAATTCAGAAAGAAGGTCTGTTTTGAAGGGTGTATATTGAACTGAATAGTTCGTGTACTTACTTGGCCAATTACAGAACCCATCAACGGATTTTGCAGTCAGAATAATATATTTCATCCCTGCATTCTTTGCAGTCATGCACCATTGATCAGTATCTACTGTTTCTGCATTAAAACTATACAGGGGCAGATCCCCCTGGCTTATCTCTACTTCATTGAAAGTATTTATCCCATAATGTACGAACATGCCAAATTTCAGTTCAAGAAATTGCTTCTGAGCCTCTGTTGGAAGAACTTCAGTATTATCCTGATTAATAGCGGCTTGTTTCACAAATTAATTATTTAAATTTCGTAAAACATCTTCATCTTCAGCCCGTAGATTTCCCCGATAATCTGGACCAACATTTAGAAGAAGGTTGGCTTCAGCTGCTTTTACTTTCTTCAAATGATTCAGGATTTCATCTTTCAATAATACTGAATGGTCCCAATCATGCCAATACCAATTACCGGAGGGGAACCTCTGATTGCCCTGAGTTGACATAGTAGTTTCTATCTGCAATGGCATATATATGTCTTTCCCAAGCCAGTTCCATATTTTCCTGTCATTTTCAAGATTGGTATACCTTTCGCCCGTTCTTGCATCAACAGGGAAGAGGGGGACTCCTTTATATGAGCCGGTTGAGTTATTCATTACAAGACAATCAGGCTGCAAGCTTTTGACAAAATTATATAGATGATCCATCTGCCACCTGTAGGCCCCTTCCATCCTCCAGGCATTTATAAAATTCTCATCCCGCTCTATCAAGTCGATTGGACTATTATCATCTTCCTACTGTTCTTCAGTAATCCTCGTCCAACCACTCTGTTGTCTTCTCCAGAATCCATCGAACCACAGTTCAACCACCGGTCCATAAGATGTTAACAGCTCTTCAAGCTGGTTCTTAATAAAATCCAGAGTATGCCAATCATCATTATTAATAAATGCTTCATGCTGGTCCCAGAGCGAATAGTAGAATCCAACTTTCAAGCCAGATTTCTCACAGGAATTTACAAGAGAAGCAATAATATCACGTGAGTACTGGCTTCTGGCAATAGTATAATCGGTGTATTTGCTTGGCCATAGGCAAAATCCATCATGATGCTTGCATACAATGACAATATATTTCATGCCAGCTTCCAGGGCGGTCCGGCACCATTCCATGGTATTTAATTCAGCAGGATATACTCTGTATGGATCTAATGTCCCATCACTCCATTCTTTATCATAATAGGTATTAATACCGAAGTGAATAAACATACCAAATCCCAGATCCATCCAGGATCGTTGTACTGAAGAAGGTGCTAATTCAAAATTAAACTTAGGGTAAAATGATGTTCCTCCGAATGAGGATGTTACCAGAGGTGACATCAATCCGGCTCCAGTTAAACCAGCCTTCTTTAAAAAGGACCTTCTGTCTTTATTCATTGTTCCAAATCATATCAAATCAAGATTCGAACTAATTTAAAACAAATATTAATGAAAGGAAATTATATTTTTTTATTGTACAATTCCAATCCTTAAAAAGAATTCATAAGGTGGTAAAATTATAATAAATGAATTAAAAAAATTTCGTAAATCTATATTTGCATTTCTTCTTTTTTAACAGAAACGTCTTCTACTTTTTTTCGAAACTTTTTTGATGCAATCAGCATAATTGTCGAAATTATGATGGTCGAGGTAATTATTAATGGTGTCATAGTGGCTAACAATTTTATAAATACCTGTTTATCAATAAATTACATAGCTTTATCAAAAGTAATGCTTAAATTTAGGAAAATATTTCAAATAATCTAGGAAAAATTAAAAAAAATCATATATGGATGCAAAATCCTTCAAGTGGGGTATTATGGGATGTGGCAATATCGCAGGTCAGTTCGCCACTTCCCTGAAGACAGTTTCAGGGGCAATATTACATGCAGTTGCTTCCCGGTCAGCGGAGAAAGCCAATGAATTTGGCCGAAAATATAATGCTGTTAAGTCATATGGCAGTTATAAACTGCTGGTACAGGATCCGGAAGTTGATGCAATTTATATTGCAACACCGCATAACCTCCATTTTGAGAATGCAATGATGTGCCTGAACTACAAAAAAGCCATTTTGTGTGAGAAACCATTAACAGTTAACGCCATTGAATCAAGAAAATTGATTGAACAGGCGAAGAAACAAAAAACCTTTCTTATGGAGGCTTTCTGGACCCGTTTTCTTCCATCAACTCTTAAGCTTAATCAACTCCTGCAAGAAGGGATCATAGGAAAATGCAGGCTGCTTCAGGCAGATTTCGGATATGATATGCCGTTTGAGCCCAGTCATCGATCCTACAACCCCGATCTTGCAGGAGGCGCTTTATTAGACGTAGGGATATACCCTATAAATTTTGCACAAATGATCTTTCGTGAAGATCCACTGGAAATCAGTTCTGCCAGTGTTCCATCAAGTACAGGTGTTGATGAACAGTCTGCCTATATATTTAAATATCCTTCCGGGTCACTTGCCATAATGAATTCGGCTGTAAATGTGGAGACGCAACATAATGCCTGGATATATGGAAGTGAAGGATACATTCATATGCCTGATTTCTTTCATGCTACAAAAATTCACATTCAGAGAAAGGATGGGGTAACCGATACAATTAATCTCCCTTTTGAATCCACGGGATATGGTTATGAAGCCATTGAAGTCATGAATTGTATAAATTCAGGTAAAACTGAATCCAGTATCATGCCATTATCTGAATCCCAGAAAATAATGCAACTTATGGATACTATTCGTGACCAATGGGGATTGAAGTATCCGGGTGAATAACACTGTAGTAGATAAATTAAATTATATTTTTTTCTGTCATGCCAAGATATTGCCCGCCTAAATTGACCAAATATTAGAATAGTGATATCTTTAAGATCAACAAGCGATATAGCCATGAAAACAAGATTTCTGTTTCTTGCCTTTTGTATTTTTTTACTTTTTGCAAGCTGCGAAAAACCTCGTAAAACGACTAAAATAACTGATGAGCAGTTGGTAAATATGGCTATTACTAAAGGGGACAAGATCAGCCAGATCACACAGATGGTCCTTGCATCCAGATTAAAGGAAGTCGTTCAGGAGGAAGGGATCGCTGAGGCCCTTAAATATTGCAATGTAAATGCATACCCAATAGTTGATTCTCTGGAAGTTGCGTACAGCATAAAAGTTAAAAGAGCCAGTTTTAAAACCAGAAATCCGGGTGATATCCCCAATAAAATGGAAGGATCCATAATAGATGACTACATACAAGAGATCGGGAATGGCATTACTCCAGAAGTAAAGACTATACTGGATGATGAGAATGTTCATTATTTTAAGCCCATTATCATTTCAGCCGAATTATGCCTGAAGTGCCATGGTCTAATAGGATCAGATATACTTGAAGAAAATTATGTGATTATAAAGGAACTCTATCCAGATGATAATGCCACTGGTCATGAATTGGGTGATCTTAGGGGTATCTGGAGCATTTCATTTAAAAAAGAAGTACTTTATCAGAATTGATCTTAATTCTAAAGCCAAACTGTTTTAAGATTATTGAAATCAGATGGGCGATTTGATTTCAGTTCAGCAATTTTTCTAAAGATTGAATATTGATTTTTGATATATTTTCAGGATAAATAAAATATTAAAAATTTCTGACAAATATCATGTTTAATAGTGATACTAATCAGCCAATCTACGTGATAAATAAGGGAGTTTTGCATTAAATAAAATATGATGTTATCCTTATATGATCATATGTTCATTAAATAACAAAAACGACCTATGAGATCCAATCGAAGGGACTTTATAAAAATATCATCGATGGGAATCGGGGGAGCTGCGGTTGCTGCTCCAGCCTTTAACTGGGCTGAAGGTGCCATCAAAGCAGACAATAAAAAGTCTGGCAACGAGTACAAACGCACATCTACTTATTGTGAAATATGCTTCTGGAAATGCGCCGGATGGGTATACTCAAACGATGAAGGCCATATCTGGAAAATAGAAGGCAATGCCGACGATCCTCATTGTAATGGCAGATTATGTCCAAGGGGAACAGGAGGTGTTGGTATGTATAACGATACTGACCGACTCAAAACACCCCTGATCAGAAAAACAAAAAATGGCAAACAGGTATTTGAGGAAGCTTCCTGGGATGAAGCCCTTGACGTTGTAGCAGAAAATCTTAAAAAGATCGCCAAGGAGCATGGGCCTGAATGTGTTGCTCTGTTTACCCATGGCTCAGGGGGTAAATTTTTTGGTGACCTGTTGAAAGCCACAGGATCAACAAACATAACGGCACCATCTTTTGCCCAATGTCGTGGGCCACGAGAAACAGCCTTCCTGGCGACATATGGTGAAATCATAGCCTCCCCAGAGTTTACAGATATCCGGGATACTGAATGCCTGGTTCTGATCGGTTCTCACTTAGGTGAAAATATGCATAATAGCCAGGTTCAGGAAATGTCAGAAGCCATAGACAAAGGAGCTACAATTATTACGGTCGATCCAAGGTATTCCACAGCAGCCAGCAAATCAAAACATTGGCTGCCGATCAAACCCGCAACAGACCTGGCGCTTTTACTGGCCTGGATAAATGTGCTGATCACTGAAGAGTGGTACGATAAAGATTATGTAGAAAGATATACATATGGTTTCGATCAACTAAAAAACCACGTTCAGTCGTTTACACCTGAGTGGGCATATGGTATAACAACCCTTTCACCTGAGATAATAAGGGAAACTGCAAAGGAAATGGCCAATGCCTCGCCAGCGGTTATCGTGCATCCGGGAAGACACGTCACATGGTACGGAGATGATACGCAGCGTTTAAGAGCGGTTGCCATTCTGAATGCCCTTCTGGGTTCATGGGGTAGAAAAGGTGGTTTTTATTCACCAGAAAAAAAATCCCTTCCCTCCTATCCGCATCCTGAATTTCCAAAACCTAAAAGGACCTGGCGGGATGCTCACCCGGGCAAATACAACCTGGCACTGGAAGTCGTTTCAAATGACATATGTGATTCCACCATTCCCAGCCCGGATAGAGCATGCAATTTCAAGGGCTGGATCGTAAATGGAACAAATCTGATCTCAACATTACCAGATCTGAACAATACGTTGAAGGCAATTGAAAACCTTGAGTTTATGGTGGTTATTGATACCATGCCTATGGAGATCACAGGATATGCTGACGTGGTATTACCCGAATGTACATACCTTGAAAGATATGATTATTGCCGGACGGATCAGAACAGGGAACCAAATATAGCCCTTCGTATGCCGGCAGTTGAACCAAAATATAATACAAAACCAAGCTGGTGGATGGTAAAGAAACTAGCCAGCAAAATGGGACTTGATGAATTTTTCCCATGGAAGGATGTTGAAGAACTACTGGATTGGCAACTGAATCAAGTTGGATCTTCACTGGAAGAAATGAAGCGTTTGGGTGTGAAAAAGTTTCCAAGGGAGTACGATGATCTGTATTTCTTCAAAGATCAGGAAGTTGAATTCAATACCAATACGGGCAAGATTGAGTTATATTCCACTGATCTTGCTGCAGAAGGTTTTGATCCGATACCGGTTTATAAAAAACATGAGGAACCACCTCCAGGATTTTATCGCCTGAATTATGGAAGGTCTCCTGCCCATACATTTAGCCGAACGGCAAACAATCCAAACTTAACGGATCTGGTTGATGAAAATGTATTATGGGTCAATCCGCAGGTAGCCAGGGACTGGAGCCTTAAAAACGGACAGCCGATCTGGTTGGAGAATCAGGATGGTGTGAAATCAAAATTCCCCATAAAGGTAAGAATCACTGAACGGATCCGTTTTGACTCGGTTTATATGATACATGGCTTTGGACATTCGAATAAAAAACTCTCAAGAGCCTATGGAAAAGGTGTGAGCGATTCTGAGCTGATTACAAAGGTGCTCTTAGATCCGGTAATGGGTGGCACAGGCATGCGAGGCAATTTTGTTACTTTCAAATTAGAAAATCCAAATGAAGAGGAGGTGATGTCATGAGATACGCGATGGCTATAGATACCAAGAAATGTGTGGGTTGCGCAGACTGCGTTGTGGCTTGCCAGACAGAAAACAATGTCCCCATAGGACATTGCCGAGACTGGATCGTTGAAAACACAGCCGGAACGTATCCTCAACTTGAATTGGAGATCCGTTCGGAACGATGTAACCACTGTGAAAACTCACCTTGTGTAAGGTGTTGTCCAACAGGCGCAAGTCATTATGCTGAAGGAGGTATTGTCCTTGTCACAGGTGATGACTGCATTGGTTGCGGAGCATGTATCGCTTCCTGTCCTTACGACGCCCGGTATCCACATCCGGATGGTTATGTTGACAAATGTACATTTTGCGATCATAGGGTTAAAAACGGGCAGAAACCTGCCTGCGTGGATGTTTGCCCAACGCATTGCATGTACTTTGGCGACCTTGACGATCCGAATAGTGAAGTGTCAAATATTCTTAAAAAGAGGAAATACAAAAGGCTTATACCGGAAGCAGGGACAAATCCTCAATTGTATTTTTTAATATAAAACAGAAGCATAATGATGGAAGAAATAATTACAAGTGGCAGGATGAATTATAAAATAGATCCCCAGTTGCATATCTGGGGATGGGAGATCCCGCTATATCTATTCCTGGGTGGACTTGCTGCCGGTATTCTTTACTTTGCCTCTTACTATTACCTGAGAGGGAAAGAACAAGATATGCCAACGGCTATCAAACTGGCACCAATGCTGACCCCAATAATGCTGGTAATTGGTTTGGGGGCACTGTTCCTGGACCTTCATCACAAACCTTATTTCTGGAAGTTATATACAACGATAAAGCTTGAAAGCCCGATGTCATGGGGGGCATGGACCCTGATGGTTGTAACCCCGGTTTCAATTTTCTGGTCTGGATCATATATCCGGGAAGTCTTTCCAAAATGGGACTGGAAATTTAAGTGGATATATACTATGGAGGCATTCTTTATCAATAACAGGAAATCACTGGCCTGGATAATGATTTTCTTTTCGGTGATACTTGGCATATATACTGGCATTCTCTTGTCTGCATTTAATGCAAGGCCATTATGGAACACATCTATACTCGGACCACTATTCCTGGTATCCGGATTGTCTGCTGGGGCAGCAACCATAATGATGATGTCAAAGGACAAACTTGAACGTAATATGTTCAGCAGAATGGACCTGGTATTGATTGGAATTGAAATTTTCCTTGTCATTCATATGTTTATGGGATTTCTGGCCAGTTCACAAGTTCAGATCGAGGCTTCTCAGCTTTTCCTGGGAGGGCCATATACGCTTCCATTCTGGACCATAGCCGTCTTCACGGGTATGATCCTTCCTGGAATTCTGGAATTTCTTGAGATCAGGGGAAGACATATTCCGGCTTATATACCGGGCTTATTGATACTGATAGGTAATATATCATTACGATTTATTATAGTTTATGCCGGACAGGCAAGCAGATATTTATATTAAAATGAAAGAGAAATTAAGACAACCTAAACCATATATGAATCCCTATTTAGCCGGGATTCTATTGGGATTCGTATTACTTGCTTCTTTTTACCTAACCGGAAGAGGACTGGGAGCAAGTGGCGCCACCAGGAGCGTGGTCATAGGTGCGGTTACTACCATCACACCTGAACATGCAGAAAACTCCGGATATTTCAGTAAATACCTGGGAGACAACCAGATGAAGACATGGCTGGTACTTGAGATTGCCGGTGTTATTATTGGTGGATTTCTATCGGGAGCATGGGCTGGAAGGCTGAAAATACGTGTTGAGCATTCCCCTGGGATCTCAAAACGCAAAAGGATATACATGGCAAGCATTGGCGGCCTGTTATTTGGCTTTGGGTCACAATTAGGCAGAGGCTGTACCAGTGGGGCTGCCTTAACAGGGATGTCAGTAATGTCGCTGGCAGGTTTTGTTACAATGATGGCCATTTTTGGAACTGCCTTTGTATTGGCTTATTTCTTTAGAAAAAACTGGATATAATTATGGGACCACTAGTACCACTTCAAAATATTTCGAATGAGTTAAACCTGCTGATCGCCTTTGTGATCGGATTGGGATTTGGCATTGCCCTGGAGCAGGCTGGTTTTTCATCCAGTCGAAAACTGGCAGGGATGTTTTATGGATATGACACTACCGTACTTAAAGTGTTTTTCACAGCTGCGATTACCGCAATGCTGGGTTTGATCTTCCTGAACTTCGTAGGACTGATCGATCTTGATATTGTTTATGTAAATGAATATTATGTGTATTCAGCCATTGTTGGTGGAATCATAATGGGAGCAGGATTTATAATTGGAGGATTTTGCCCAGGCACCAGTTTTACTGCGGCAGCTATTGGCAAAATAGACGCTATGTGGTTCATTCTAGGGAGCATGATCGGGATCTTTATATTTGGGGAAACATTTGTTTTCTGGAAAGATCTGTATATGAGTGGATATCAAGGGGCAGTCAAGATCTCTGACGTCATGGGAATTCGTGATGGATATTTTGCATTGCTTTTGATACTGGTCGCAACACTTATGTTCTGGGTAGCGGAAATGGCAGAGAAAAAATTTAAAAGGGAAGATATTACTAAAGAAATATAAACAGCATACTATGAATACTCGAGTTATATTAAGTATCATTTTAATTTCGTTTGGAAGCATAGCAGCAATCCTTCCAAAACAAAAAACTTCTTCAGTTCAATTAGATGCTGATGACCTTTTACGGGAGATCAGGCTTGAAACCAACCTGGTATCTACTGATGAGCTGGCTGACCTTTTAATCAACCTGGATCCTGGATTAATGCTTATTGATGTACGGGATTCATTAGCCTACAGTGAATACCACTTACCGGGAGCAATTAATATCCCATTAAACCAGTTGCTGGATGAGAAATGGATGCCATATATAGATCAGGTCTCCAAAAACAATATTTTCTATTCGAACGGAACAACCCTGTCAAGTGAAGCATGGATACTTACCCGGCAATTGGGATTTAAAAATAACTATGTGCTTTATGGTGGATTAAACAGGTGGTTTGAAACCATTATCAAACCCAGTCAGCCAGGGTCCATGGCCACTTCGGTTGAAATCGACAGGTTCAATAAAAGAAAAGCTGCAAGCCTGTATTTTACTGGCAACAGTGGTGCTTCTGACATGAATAGTGCCCCGGCTTTACCTCCGGTACCAAGAAAAAAGAAAGAAAGAGTTGCAGGTGGATGTAGTTAAAAATTGATACAATGAAACATTTAAATTTATTAATATTAGGAGGAATAGTAGTCATCTTAAGCATCGTTTTTGGCATCGCCACTATTAAGGTTACTGGTAAATACCGCTTTGAAAGAAGCGCTAATGAAATGCTGGAAAGGGTAAACACAAGGTCCCAGTATCTTGGAATAACCAAAGCTAAAGATTTAACCCAAAATGATACGGTAACATTTATAGATATCAGAACACCAAAAGAATTTGATGGTTATCATATTGAGAATGCCCAAAACATTCCTTTTGATCGCTTGCTTGACGATGAGCATATTGAATTTCTAAAAACCGACCGGATGAAAGTTCTTTATGGCAGTACAAGCGTAGGATCAAATGCAGCATGGATGATATTAACCCAGTATGGATATGATAACCTTTATGTACTTGATGGGGGAATACAGGATTGGATTGCAGAAGTAGAAACCAGGGATATTTTTAGAGAAACCCCAGTGACAGATGAGGCTGCCAAATTCAAATTCAGTGAGGTCATGAATCCTGATACTAAATAATTCCTGAAAGCAAAAAAAACTGAATTATTTTAAGGTCAGGTTTTATCGGATCATTTGATTCCGTATTCTTTCTTCTTTTCAGCAATGCGGCTTGGGCTGTCGATGATCATGACAAGTGCCTGTTTTAAGGAATGTGATTTTTTTACGTCCCGGTAAATGTCCATCCATTCGTGAAAATTCAGATAGATTGGATTGTAGCTGTTAACTGGGGTCGTTATACCATAATCAGGTTTTTCTACCTCCGGTTCGAAAGAATTGAAAATTCTATCCCAAATTATGAATGTAGATCCATAGTTTTTATCCAGGTATTGCGCATTTCGTCCATGATGAACTCTATGATGCGAAGGTGTAACAAAAATGTATTCAATGGGTTTGGGAAGCTTTCTAATATATTCAGTATGGATCCAGAATTGATACAAGACCTCTATCTGGTGACAGATAAAGAAGGTTACCGGATCAAAACCAACCAGAGCTACAGGAATAAAGAATATAATCTTAATATGCTGAGTCCAGCTTAAGCGGAACGAAACAGAGAAGTTATATTTCTCTGAATTATGATGGGTAACATGAGTGGCCCACCAGAAACGACAGGTATGGGCTATCCGGTGTGACCAGTAACGCCAGAAATCAATCCATATCAAGCATAGAATAAATCCCCACCAGGAAGGCACTATTTTAAAAGGGGCAAGATTGTAGAAGAATATAATGATTCCAAACGTAGCTATCTTTATCGCAGCAGTTATTACAAGATTTACTACTCCTATGGTAAAGGCGGCAAGGGTATCTTTATTATCATAGATCGCACGATGTTTATATTGACTAATCCCCCACTCTAACAGGGTAAATGCGATCATTACAGGTGCTGCATATAAAATAATGTTTGGTAGGCCCATCTGCAACACCTGCTCATATGTAAGTTTCTCCATCAGCGCTTGAATTATTCCTTTTCTAACAGATATTTAGTCAGATTTGTAAAGAAACACCAACATACCGACTTTTTTTCATAAAAGTTAAGGATTTTTGATAAATGTCGAAATATAATCTGATAACGATTCTTGGGCCTACAGCAACAGGGAAGACGTTTTTCAGTGCAAATCTTGCATATGAAATTGACGGTGAGATTATTAGCGCTGATTCCAGGCAGGTTTACCGGGAAATGGACCTTGGAACTGGGAAAGACTATGGTGACTATATAGTTCGTGATATTACAATACCGGTACATCTTATCGACATTCATGATGCGGGCTACAAATACAATCTTTACGAATTCCAGAGAGATTTTAATACAGTATTTGAAGAAATTAACAATCGCGGCAAAGTTCCAATACTAGCAGGCGGAACGGGATTGTATATTGAAGCGGTCTTAAATAAATACGACCTGGTTAGAGTGCCCCCGAATCAGGAACTTCGAGATAAACTATCAGACCTGACGCAGGAAGAATTGATAGAAGTGCTTAAAAAATACAATTCAAAATTGCATAATACATCAGACCTGAAAATCAGGAAAACGACCCTCAGAGCTATAGAAATTGCTGATTATTACAGGAAAGGAGAGGTGCGGACAAATGATTTTCCCGGATATAAATTCTTTGATCTTTGGCATTAAATACGACCGGCTTTCAAGAAGAAAACGAATTTCAGAAAGGCTTGAAGCAAGGATTAATGAAGGATTACTGAAAGAGGTAAAAATGTTACTGGAAAAAATAAGTGCAGAAGATCTTATATATTATGGCCTGGAATATAAATTCACTACTCTTTATCTGACCGGTCAAATAGATTATAATGAAATGTTCCGGAAACTTGAAGTGGCTATTCATCAGTTTGCCAAACGACAGATGACCTGGTTCAGAAGAATGGAACGGAATGGATATAAAATATTCTGGCTGGATGGGCATATGCCAATCGAAGAAAAATTAACGAGATCTATTGGAATCATCAGAAAAGAAGCCCCGGAATTATTGAAGGAACTATGAATGTAACTGGAATCATACTATCGGGAGGTAAAAGCACAAGGATGGGACAGGATAAAGGATTGCTCGAATTAAATGGAAAACCTATGATTCAGCATGTAATTGATCACATTGATCCAATATGTGATCAGATATTGATCAGTGCCAATGAGAAAAAGTATGAAGATTTCGGGTTTCCGGTTTACAAGGATGTTATTACGGATATTGGTCCTGCCGGAGGAATAATTTCCTGTCTGGGTCATTCCGCAAATAATAAAAATCTAATCATTTCCTGTGACCTCCCTTATGCGTCAACAAACTTCATTAGAAAATTACTGGATTTATCTTCCGATTATGAAATTACCCTGCCTAAGTATGGCCCACATCTTCAACCATTATGCGCGGTTTACTCAAAGAGAGTCTACAAAACTTTCATGGAATGTGTTACCATGCGGTGTTTATTCTATAAAATCCATAATAATGGAGTTCCAGGTTCAGGTGATAGAACAAGACGCTATTCCTGAATTTGACTTTTCAAAGGAACTAAATAATATTAACTCCAAGGATGATTTAGAAAATCAACAAGTATAAATTCAGACTTTTTTCCCCAGTGCAGCCCTCCCGATAAAATTAAATGTTCCCAACAATCCCTCCTTCTCATATAAAATCTTTTTATACATGTCCTTAGAATCCTTGGGAGGTGTTAATTCCTTTTCCCTTTTGAGTAAACTGATGGCCTTATTTTTACACACTGGTATACAAAGTCCGCATCCTATGCAACGATCGAGATTGACAACCATATGACTGTTTACCTGGTCAATAGCTTCCATCTGGCAAATATTCTGACAGTCTTCACAGGCATCACATTTCTCAGCCAATATGTCTGCATAGAAATTAGAAAGCACAAATTCAGCAGGTTTTTCAAATTTCTTGGCACCGGTAAGAATACCACAACAACAACCACAACAAAAACAAATAAAAGAAGGATTCTGGTTGTTTTCAGGTTGCAAAACCATACCTTCCTTTTTAGCCCTGGTCATCATTTTCATCACTTCTTCCCTCTTAAGTTCCCGTGCCACTCCTCTTCGTATCATATGATTAGCAGAATGTTCCAAAATCAGGCAAGTTTCTCTAACATCTGTCTGTTTACAAGGGGTTCCCATCTTATCCCTGGCCTGCCGGCAAACACAATTCATAACAGCAAAAGGTCCTGGAGATTTATTTACGATTTCCCTTAGACTATCATAATTGCCAATATGAAATTCAGGATCAATTTTTACGTTAACCGGGATTGTCCGCATCTGTTTTGTGTCAGTGCTCACAAATTTCTTCGCAAATGCTTCATCTTCATAGGCAAAAAAATCTTCTGCAAGACCTTTTGTTACGCGGTCAACCTGAAATTCAAACATGCCGATGGCTAGTGGAACCCGGTGATAAAGCCATTTCGGGATTCTTACTGCTCTTTCCTTCTGCCCATGATAGACCCCTTTTTTGCCAGGTTATCTAAATGATCTTTTAATGTCTGAATGCTGATCTCTCCTTTTTTAAACCGCTTATGGATCTTCTCCGCGGTTTCAGGAAGCAAACTAAGGTTTACAGCCACTTTTGCCTCCTCCTCGGTAAAAAGATGCTTAAGCAAGTCGCAATTCTACACCGGATTTTGTGGCAGGAAATCCTACCGGTGGTCTGTCGAAGTGTTTCTGGAGTTTGACGATATATATCTTCCATGATGAGTGTAATTTATTGAATATCAGGACGAAAGCATAATTTAATAAAAAAATAAATCACGAAAAATGATATTTCTACATATATTTTGGCAATCGTTTACTGAAAGCTCTATGATAATATTTAGGCCAAATTTTTTAAGAAAAATCATTAAATACTTCTATGATATATAAAAATTGAATTGATTAGGATATAAATAATTCTTAAATCTGATTTGAAGAAAAGATGAAAATAGTCTTCCTTGACAAAAGTACTGTTGGCAATGTTTCCAATCTTGAATTACTTAATGAATTTGGAGAAGTAACATGTTATGATGATAACCTCTGCCGGCCAGACAATTGATAGATCGTCAGGTGCTGATATCCTCATTACAAATAAAGTGATAATAGACAGAAAGGTGATGGATGCTTGTCCGGACATCAAGCTTATTTGTATAGCTGCAACAGGCATGAACAATGTAGACCTTGAATATGCTGCTGAAAAAGGGATCGTGGTCAAAAATGTTTCAGGATATTCTACGTTCTCTGTGACACAATCCACTTTTGCTATGTTGTTTTCTTTACTTAATTCAATACACTATTATGATAATTATGTAAAATCAGGGTCATATTCTAAAAGCCCTATTTTTACCCATCATGATCGTGAATTTTCAGAGATTAAGGGAAAAACTTTCGGGATTATCGGATTGGGTGTAATTGGACAATCAGTAGCAAAAATAGCAGATGCTTTCGGATGTAAAGTAGTATACTATTCTACTTCCGGGAATAATACAACCCAGCCCTATCCATGCCTGAAACTGAATGAATTACTTTGCAAATCAGACATTGTATCCATACATGCCCCCTTAAATGAAAAAACAAATAATCTCCTAGACCTGAGCAGATTGAAAACCATGAAATCAACTGCGGTTTTGATCAATGCCGGACGGGGTAATATCGTTAATGAACAGGACCTTGCTTATGCAATTGATCATGAGATAATTGCAGGAGCAGCTTTGGATGTATTTGGCCAGGAACCTGTACATGCTGACAATCCGTTGTTAAAAGTCCGGAATAAGGAAAATTTGATCATGGCACCTCATATTGCATGGGCAAGCAAAGAATCCCGGGAAATGCTGATAAAAGGTATTTGCATGAATATTACTGAATTTATGGAATGTGCTTAAGGATGTTTCAATCATGGACTTCATCCGTCAAAGCTCTTTCCTTTATTCCCTTATCCAGGCTGAAGGTAAAAACAGATCCAATACCTACTTTACTTTCTACATAGATCTTTTTGTTATGCGCTTCTAATATATGCTTAACAATTGCAAGTCCAAGACCAATCCCTCCCCTATCTTTAGCCCGGCTTTTTTCAACCCTGTAAAACCTTTCAAAGATACGGTTAATATCCTCCCGGGGTATGCCTACCCCATTATCCTGTACAACGATATTAATAGATTCCCCTTCATTCTTTAGTGCAACAGTAATCTCACTTTCCGTCTCTTTGGTATAATTGATCGCATTTGAGATCAGGTTTAGTAGAACCTGAAAAATTTTCTGTTTATCGGCATAGGCATAAATATCAAACTGACTGTCATTACCGAATCGCAATTTCAATGATTTCTTATCTGCTTTACTCTCGAGTTGATCGAATACTTCCTGCACAAGGTTATGCATATTAAAATGCGTATATGTCATTTTAATAGTTCCTGTTTCCATCTGGGAGATAACCAGGAGGTCCTGTACCAGCTTATCCAGTCTGGAGAGGCTTTTTCCTGCTTTTTTCAAAAACCTGTTCCTTACATTCTTATCACTGATTGCACCATCCAGGAGGGTATGAATAAATCCCTGAGCTGCAAATAAGGGTGTTTTTAATTCATGAGAAACATCTGCCAGAAATTCCTTCCTGTACGATTCCATTTTTTTAAGTTCCTTAATCTCCTCCTCCTTAATATTTTGTATATCGCGATATTTCCTTACTCAATTTCTTGATTGGATTGTTTGGCTTTTCAACCTCTTCTATTGAAAGACTAAGATCCTCATCCGTGATCTTCTCTAAGCAGTTGATTAATTCGCTTTATCTCATTAAAAATAAAATACCTGTATGTGAGATAGATTAAAAGATAGGCAATAGAAAAGGAAATAATACCTGCGACAACCAGGGCCACCAATGGCACCTCTTCAAATAAGGTAAGAAAGGCAACAGTTATGAAGGAAATAGAGGTACCTAATAATAAGGCTACCGCCCTTGAGCTCGAGAACATTATCAGGAAGTTTCGAACTTATAGCCTACTCCTTTAAGGGTTGAAATATAACCCTCTCCTATTTTCTCACGGACTTTCCGAATATGAACATCTACAGTTCTGGCCAAAACATACACATCTGAGCCCCAGATATTCTGGAGTAGTTCGTCCCTGGTATGAACCTTGTTTGGATTTTGCGCAAGATAAAACAACAACTCGAATTCCTTTTTGGGTAAAGTAATAATTTTATCCTTCTGGGTAACTGCATAACTTGATTTATCAATTACAAGGTCATTGATAATTATAGTCGATTTCTCATTTTTGTGAGATCTTTTTCTTCTGAAAAGTGCGCTTATGCGGCTCATAAGAGCCCTGGGTTTGATAGGCTTTACGATATAATCATCAGCTCCCACATCAAAGGCAGCTATCTCGGAATATTCTTCTGCCCGGGCAGTGAGAAACAGAATATAGGTATGTTGGAGGTCTGGTATCTCCCTCAGTTGGCGGCAGGTCTCCACTCCATCCTGATTGGGCATCATGATATCGAGTACCACCAGGTCAGGGAGATATGACTTTGCTATTTCTACAGCCTTTATACCATTAGATGCTGTTTTTACATCAAATCCCTCTTTTTGAAGGTTGTATTTAAGTAATTCAAGGATGTCTTCCTCATCGTCCACTACCAATACCTTATACCCTCCTTTAGAGCCCATAATATTGAATTATTGTTGAAAGGCTAAATTTATACAGAAATGCAATCTTTAAAAATAAACAATCAAAATTTAATAAAAACTTAATGTTGAAATTGAAAATTTTAAAAAATCTACCGTCCAAATTGTTTTTTCAATTCCTTGATATATTCAGCCAGATTTCCCTGATGCTCGGTCTCGCAAAGCTACTTCAAACCTACTCTGTCCTCCTCTATACCGTAGAAATGACATAAAAAATGTATTATCAGGTATAAAATCATTGAAATAATCCACATAATCTCAAGATGTAAAATGGCAAATCCTGAGCCCCAGAAATGAACTCTTCAATGGCATTTTTCTTTAATTCCAGTTTAGTTTCATAAGTCATATCCGTATTAAATGATTTGTATAGACTATCAAGCTTTGCAGCGCCTTCCAATACATAAGTTGTAAAAATTCTATGATCTCTGATTTTGGTATTATAAAGATCAAGTTCGGAAGAGGACTCTCCATATTTTTCAATTAAAAATAGCCTGGCTCCTTCATTGCCAATAAAACTAGCCAGGTTTTCATTGAATTCCAGACTGTCTTTGATAAATATTGTGCCGTGTGTCAATTCATGAATGATCAGGTCGGACAATGATCCTACATCCCGATTCAACATATTCGAAAGGATAGGATCTTTAAGAATACCCAGGGTTGACCAGCCTCCCGCAGTACGGATATTTGCATCCAATCCTTTTTCACGAAGCCTATCCCTTTCTGCTTCAGCCATATCATATCTGAAAAATCCCTTGTAGGAAAAACTGCCAAGGATAGGAAATCCCCATTTGTAAGACTCCAAGTTCAAAGGGTTCACAGGCAGAGACTACCCACATCAGTTCTCTTCCATGTTGATCATAATATGTCGTATAGTTTTTTTCGCCTTTAAGGCCTAACTCTTCGATAGCATACTTTTTGACTTCTTCAACAATTTTCAACTTTGATTTTAATGAGTCCGGGAAATCTTCTTCAGCCATAAGCTCCTCTACGGGACGTGCGTTCATGATAATCTCAAGTTGCCCCTTGGCCTGTACATAAGCATAATATACCAGCTCATGTTTTATAATGAGGAATAAAGCAATTATCAGGAGGCTTGCATACAAGAAAATTTTTCTCCTGCTCACTTTCCTTCTCTTTTTGTTAAGCAAAAAATCTGTATTATACCTTAAGAAGAGCACCTCCATATGATCAAGAGTACTATTCCCAAAATCATAAACTGGTTCAAATCGAAATGCAAGTGACAAACCACCATTGAAATCCATTTCATACATAAATCTGAAAAATAATAATTCCCTGTCTTCTTCAATATATCCACTACTTGAGTAATCCCAGGCTACGGATTGATATACCGGCGTACCTTGTGGGGCTATAAATTTATTGCCATTCCAATAGGAGATCATCAGCTCAAACCACTTAAATTTTCCTGAAACATTTGCAAAAAATCCTTGACCCTGACTAAAAGGCAAATCAACGGGATCATCCCCGGTAAAATAATCTGCATAATAATTATCTGTACGAATCTCCTTAAGCCATGAAATGTTATCCATTGGAAATACAAGGCTGAAACCCAGTGCAGCGTTAAAATAAGTTATAGCTGGATTTGGATTTGTATCTATCTCACCACCATAATGTTTAGCGAGGAACTGAACCGGCAATTCAACCTGAAATTTTTCAGAATCAAATATCAGGTAATTAAAAGATATGCCTACGTTAAATTCTTCCTGTTGAGGGTCTCCAAAATCAATCATATTCACCCAATCCAGCCAGACATCTAAAAACAACCTCTCACTTGTCCATTTAAATTGGACCCCATCTTCTATCCTTCGATTAACGACATTCTGAAGATAATAAAGGGGTTCAATTAAGCGATGCGACGCTGCTCCTTCTATCGACCCAAATAGAAATGCAAAATTCTTTCGTCTTATATTTAAGCGTAAGGATGGGACGGATATCTACAAAAGAACTATCACCAAAATCCTTCATGAAATATCCCCCAACATCAAGCCGAATACTATTTGAAGGGTAATAACTGAAATAAGGTTTAAACTGGTAACCAAACAAGGTATAACCAGCTGCAATATCGGTAGCATATTCATTATTCCAGAAATATCCGGAGACGTCAAATCCAAATTTAATAGCTCCGGAATCAGATTCCTGGATAGAGTATTTATCAGAAAAAATCTCGTTGTCTAATTGCCCGAATGTGTATAAAAATGCACATTGACAAAAGGCATATATAAGGACAAAAGACTTCTTCATTTTCATATATCAGGCAATATAAACCCTTCTATTAAAATTTAAAATCTTTTGCTTTGTTTGTACAATTTAATTGTTGCTAATTGTGATCATAAATTGTACTTTCACATCTTCAACCATTTTACTACTATTAAAATTATGAGTGATCAAGAACAAAAATTAAAAGCCCTTCAACTCACTATCGACAAGCTCGATAAAACTTATGGGAAGGGGACAATCATGAAGCTCAGCGATGATCAGATAATGGATGTCCCTGCTATTTCAACCGGCTCCCTGGGTTTGGACATCGCTCTTGGTATCGGGGGGATCCCCCGTGGCCGAATTACTGAGATCTATGGTCCTGAATCCTCAGGGAAAACAACTCTGGCTATGCATTGCATTGCAGAGGCACAGAAAAAAGGCGGTATAGCCGCTTTCATCGACGCTGAACATGCTTTTGACAAGACTTTACGCTGAAAAGTTAGGCATTGATACTGAAAATCTGTTGATTTCTCAACCTGATAATGGAGAACAAGCTCTTGAAATTACAGAGCATCTTATTCGTTCAGGAGCCATAGATATCATCGTAATTGATTCTGTGGCGGCCCTGGTACCAAGGGGAGAACTTGAAGGAGAAATGGGCGACAGCAAAATGGGATTACAAGCCCGTTTGATGTCCCAGGCATTGAGGAAACTTACAGGAACCATAAGCAAGACCAAATGTTCCTGCATCTTTATAAACCAGTTGAGAGAGAAGATCGGGGTGATGTTTGGAAATCCTGAAACTACCACAGGCGGTAATGCCTTGAAGTTCTACTCTTCAGTTCGACTGGATATTCGAAGGATTGGACAGATCAAAGAAAGTGCTGACAATATTCTGGGTAACCGAACCCGGGTCAAGGTGGTCAAGAACAAAGTGGCCCCGCCATTCAAGGTAGTTGAATTTGACATAATGTATGGTTTAGGGATCTCAAAAGTTGGAGAGATCATCGACCTGGGTGTTGAACTCAATGTGATTCAAAAATCAGGTTCCTGGTTTTCCTATATGGACAACAAACTTGGGCAAGGACGGGACTCCGTCAAAGCCCTGCTATTGGACAATCCTGAGCTTCTTGAAGAACTTGAATTGAAGATCAAGGGAAAGCTTGATGGCGACACCGAAGAGAACTGATTGGATCAGAACAGTATAAGATAGTCCTGCTAAATGATGAGGATTGATCTTATCTAAATAGTATGATACGGCCCCGCAAAATGCGGGGCCATTTTTCATTTTTCATAGCCCCCTTCACACGATTCCAATTAAGAAACTATCTCACCTCTTTTATTACTCAAAGCCCCTCAGAGATGAAACATATTGACAAGAAGAGGTTTTTGCACTGGATTTTTCCGATAATCATACAGTAGCTTATAAAGTTTAGCTCTAAGATAGGTTTCATAATACAATCTCAAAATTTAAGCTTTCGTAATAAAATGAATTTCAAGATTAATCGACGAGAAAATAAAATGGAATAAAATACCTAATTAGACCGTATAGCAATCACAGGATCGAGACGTGCAGCAAGTGCTGCAGGGACAATTCCTGACACCATCCCAATGATACTTGACACACCCAAGTCCCAAAATAATGTTCTTGATACTTAACACAAGTTCAAGGGATCCTGTAGGCACTAAAATCGTAATCAGATAGACCAGAAAAAGTCCGATTGCACCTCCAAGTATACTCAAGGAATACTGCTTCAAAGAGGAATTGAAAAAGAATGAAATAGTTTTTAGCTCCAAGTGATTTCTGTATGCCTATTACATGTGTTCTTTCTTTAACGGAGACAAACATAATATTGGCAATTCCAAACCCTCCAACCAGGATTGAAAAGCTGCCTATCACCCAACCGGCTATACCGATCACATCAAATGTTGCGCCGATGATATTTGCGAATGCTTCAGGCCGGTTAAGGGCAAAATTATCCTCCTGAATTGGCCTGAGGCCTCGTCTGCTACGCATATAACCTCGTATCTCGTTTTCCAGTTTAATAAGTCCAACGTCTTCATCACTACCTTTAACAGATATTATAGACTCAATTCCCCATCTTCGACCGCTATAATATAACTTTTTAAAGCCCGTATAAGGAATAATACAAAAGTCATCATTACTTGGTGCATCGATCAGGTTTTCTCCCTGCCGTTTCATTACGCCGATTACTGTAAATTTCAAACCTTTGATACTGATCTGTTTCCCGATGGGATCTTTATCACCAAAAACACCTGAGGCTATTTCCGCACCAAGAATAGCAACGTTATTCCCGAAATTTATTTCAGAGGGAGAAAAATATCTTCCTTTTTCCACAGGGAGTTTCATAAACATCACTATAGCCATAAGTTACTCCGAAGAGGGCTGTGCCCCCTATGCTATTGTTTTCATGCTTTACAATCACATTTCCCCTTACCGCAAAAAGACAAATACCGTTATCCATGGTCAGGTTCTCCTGTAAGAACTCATATTCTTCGTAACTGGCCATGGGGCGTTTAATATATTCCCACCAGGGATAGTTGTTAGAAAATATCCAGGGCATTCTTTCAACACGGATCACTTTGTCACCAATAAAAGCCAGGCTGGCTTTCAAACTGCTTTCCAGGGAATCGACTACGGTAAGTACGCCAATAATGGCAAATATTCCAATTGTAACCCCAAGCAATGAAAGGATGGTCCGCATAAGATTTATCCGTAATTCATTGGCTGCAAACCTCAAACTCTCAAATAATAATCTAACAAACAGCATGCTTAAGATAATATTTAATTAAATATATCAACAATTGTTATATTCAACAATAACATATTCATTCAAATTATATATTTTTGCAAACCCATAAAAATGGGGAATATATAATTTCTCGCTGTAATAATAAACATGAAATTATCAGAATTCAAGTACGATTTGCCCTCTGGTCTTATATCATTATATCCGGCAGAAAACAGGGATGAATCTCGGATGATGGTTATCAACCGGAAAGAAGGATACCTTCGACCATAAAATCTTCAAAGACATAGTAGAATATTTTGACGACAAAGATGTGATGGTTGTCAATGATACGAAAGTTTTTCCTGCAAGGTTATATGGAAATAAAGAAAAGACCGGTGCGAAGATTGAAGTATTTCTTCTACGCGAACTGAATAAGGAAATGCACCTTTGGGATGTCCTGGTAGATCCTGCCAGAAAGATCCGGGTTGGCAATAAATTGTATTTTGGTGAAGGTGACCTTATTGCAGAAGTAATTGATAATACAACCTCAAGGGGAAGAACTATACGATTCCTTTACGATGGAGAACATGAGGAATTTTATAAACTCATCGATTCCCTGGGCGAAACTCCCCTGCCAAAATACATAGAGACGGGAGGTTGAAGCAGAAGACAGGGAAAGGTATCAAACCATTTATGCAAAAAATGTCGGTGCTGTTGCCGCCCCAACCGCCGGTTTACACTTTACGCAACAGGTCATGAAGCGACTTGAAATAAAAGGAGTAGATCTGGCACCCATCACCTTACATAGCGGGCTAGGCAGTTTCAGGGCAGTAGATGTTGAAGACCTGACCAAGCACAAGATGGATTCTGAAAACTACAGCGTTAACGATGAAACAGCTGACCGGGTAAACAAGGCATTGGAGGAAAAGAGAAGAATATGCTCTATTGGAACTACTTCTATGAGGACCCTGGAATCTTCAGTCTCTGCAAATGGACAATTGAAAGCCAACGCAGGATGGACAGATAAGTTCATTTTCCCTCCGTATGAATTTAAGATCTGTAATGCATTACTTACAAACTTCCATATGCCGGAATCAACGCTTTTGATGATGGCCTGTGCCTTTGGAGGATATGACCTGATCATGAAGGCATATCAAGAGGCCATAAAGAAAAAATACAGATTCCTGACATACGGGGATACGATGCTGATCATCTAATATCTTCCGGAATAAAATATTTGCAGTTGACAGCAAATAAATAACAATGAAGCAATATGCAGTGATAGTAGCTGGGGGGTCAGGATCACGGATGAATAGTGAAATCCCAAAGCAATACCTGCCAATAAATGGTCTACCTGTACTAATGCATACCATCAAGGCATTTTATAATTATAATAATGCCCTTAGTATTATTGTTGTTTTACCTCCAGATGATCTGAAATTGTGGAAAGAACTGTGCGACACTTATCAGTTTAATCTTCCCATACAAGTTGCATCCGGTGGCGCGACACGATTTCAATCAGTAAGAAATGGTCTCGATAAGGTGGGCCCAGATGGTGTAGTTGCAATTCATGATGGCGTCCGCCCAATAGTGAACAAAGAGATTATTGCTGCCTCATTTGAGATCGCTGCTCTTCATGGCAGCGCGATTGCTGCTGTAAGGCTCAAAGAATCAATACGGGTTACAGACAAGGATCAGACAAAAATGGCAGACAGGTCCAAATACAGAATCATACAAACACCACAGACCTTTCAGGTTAGGATTATTAAAGAAGCGTATCAAATTCCGGAGGACCCTCAATTTACAGATGATGCCAGTGTTTTGGAAAAATCAGGGCATAAAATCTCCCTTTTCGAAGGAAGCTATAAGAATATCAAGATTACGACACCAGAGGACCTGATAATAGCAGAGGCTTTCTTAAAAAATCGAAAACTGAGTTAATATTCATCTTCATTAAAGAAGAAATCTTCTTTCGTGGGATAATCAGGCCAGATCTCTTCTATATTCTCATAGGGTTGCCCGTCATCTTCAAGTTCTTGAAGATTTTCAACTACTTCAAGAGGGGCGCCTGATCGGATAGAGTAATCGATCAATTCATCTTTGGTTGCTGGCCAGGGCGCATCCTCAAGATAAGATGCTAATTCTAATGTCCAGTACATAATAATTCTTTAATAATCTTTCCTGTTTCTAAAAGCGTGCAAATATAAAGTGCTTTTTTATTATAAAAACAAATTGTTCGATAATTTCTTGCAAATTTTTTTCCGATATACTAAAATCGGTCCCAATAAGTATCACATACATCCCGGTGACATCAAAATGAACACTTATAGCAATACCTTTTATATCAATTATTCAATGAAACCGAATAAGGTAACCCATAAATTCCGTCGATATTAAAAAAAAATCGTCTATTTTTATCTCGAACAGCTCGATTGGGTTCATCTTAAATTAAATTTTAGTTATTTGCAAAGCTTAGGATCACGAAAGTAAACATGAATAAGTACACTAGAATTATATCGATTTGCCTGCTGATTTTTTTATTACTTTTCCATTTGCCATCGGGAAAATCCTGGTGTAATAGTTTCGACCAATCTTATTTATTTGATATCGAATCATTGGTAGAATTGTCAATAAAAGCCGATATAAAGCACCTCATCAATAACAGGGAAATTCAGGAATTACCTGCAAAAGTGGTATTTAGTTACGATAATACGAAACTTGAATTGAATGGAACAGTTGAGGTCAGGGGTAATTTCAGACGAGATGCAAAGAACTGCGATTTTCCACCTCTCAGGTTACGGTTCGAAGACTCAGAAATTAAAGGAACAGTACTTGATGGGAATCATAATCTTAAAATTGTAACCCATTGTAAAGATAAGTCTAACCAGTTTCTCCAGTATATTGCCAAAGAGTTAACCACATACCAAATCTACAATCTTATCAGCCCATATAGCCTGAAAGTAAAAATGGTGGACATAACATATATTGATGAACAAAATGATTTAAAAACTATCCAGAATGAAGCCTTTTTAATTGAAGATATTGACAGGCTTGCCGAAGATCACAATATGAAGGAATATGAAGGAGAACTTTCAGATGAAGAGGTTGACCAGGATATTTTACTTCAACTCTCCGTATTTCAATTTATGATCGGTAATACAGACTGGATCATTCAATTTTCAAAAAACCTCAAATTCATTACCGATGGTGAAGTATATATTCCCGTGCCTTATGATTTCGATTATACTGCGATTGTTGGCACGAATTATAATATAGGTGGTGGCTATTTCCTTCCTGGTTCCTCCTGAAAGAAAATTCAAAGGTCCCTGTTACGATACGAGCGCCCTGGAAGCTGAGTTTGAAGAGTTTAAAGATAAACGGGAATCTATTTTGAACTTGGTCTCCACTTCCCCTCTTTTAAAATCAGCCTCAAAGAAAAATATGAAAAATTATATTGACGAATTCTATGAGATTATTGGTTCTGAAGAAAAAATAGGCGAATACTTCCAAATCAATTGTAAATAATAAAGATTATAAAATCATTTTGATTTGCACTATTGTAAAAAATATACAAAATTTATGGCTTAATTGAGCCTATAATCAATGAAGCGAATTTTTCAACTGGCAGCTTTTCTCCTTTTATTTTTTCCACCACCCAATAGACTATTGGGTCAGGAAGTTATTGACAGTCTGGAATCTGTTTTATTGACCGTTGATGACGACCTGGAGAAGTTCAAAATTTACGAAGAACTCATAAGGGAATATGCAAAGCAAAATCCAGTTAAAGCAGTCCAATATGCTGAGGATGCCCTGGAACTTGCCCAGGAACTTCCGGACACTGTTTTAATGCCTGAACTATATAATGCTGTTGGGATAGCCCATTATTATAAGGGTAATTTATTAATATCTATTGAATATTTTCTAAAAGCCAGATCAGGATATGAACTACAGGGACGTGATGATAAAGTGGCAAATATCCTAAATAATATCGGGGTGACATATGAGGAAATTCAGAATTATGAAAAATCAAAGGAATATTACTTTGAAAGCCTGAAGGTCCATAAAAGGCTAAATAACCTGGAGATTCAAACCGCTATTTATAACAATATTGGTTCCTCTTTCGAAGCATTAGGTCAGCTAGACTCAGCAGAATACTATTATAAGAAATCACTTGAACTTGCGAAGGACAATAATCCTGAGGAGAACATGCCAAATGCACTCGGTAATTTGGGCAACATATACTATAAAAGAGAGGAATATACTAAAGCCTTGGAATTTCAGAGAAGGGCGCTCGCGTATGATCTAAAGAATAACAATTCAATTGGTCTCGTCGAAACCTATAGTTCCATGGGGCTAATATACATGGGGCTTAATAATTTTAACAGGGCTTTTGACTCATTTACAAAGGCATTGACAATATGTAAAGAACATGATCTCAAAAGTAGAGAGGCGGTACTTTACGAAAATTTCAGCGACTATTATGAACAATTGGGAGATTTCCAGAACGCGTATATCTTTTATTTGAAGCATACCCAGTTGAAAGATAGCATATTTACCCTTGAGATGCGGAAACAAATTGAAGACCTGCAAATGAGTTATCAGGCAAATAAAAGAGAACAGGAGATCGCTTTGCTTAATGAACGAAATAACCTGAAGGATACTCAGCTGCAGTTGCAAACAACTAAAACTAGACTTCTACTGGTTTTTGCCACTTTTGTCGTATTTATATTGGGATTACTGATTTTGAATGTAAGGGTTAAAGGTAAGGCCAATGCTTTACTTCAAAAACAAAACGAAAAGATACAGCAACAAAACCAGGAGCTGGAGGACAGGAGTATTAAGCTTGAAGAGCTTTCTAATGAAAAAGATAATTTCATAAATGTTGTGGCGCACGATTTAAAATCCCCGCTTAACAATATTACAGGGTTGGCAAACTTAATCAGGATCAACGGCCAGTTAACGGATGAGCAATTGCATTACCTAAACCTGCTGGATCAGGTGTCTATAGAATCCAAAAACCTGGTTTCTAATCTATTAGATCTCAACAAACTGGAATTAGGCCTGTTTGAACAGCATATTGAGGATTTTGAGGTTAAAGATACGATCGACAAGATCATTCACAATCATGAGAAAAATGCATCAGAGAAAAATATTGCTTTGAAAAAAAGTTGTCCGGGAAATATTTCAATAAGGAATAATCGAGAATTTATAGAGCGTATTTTAGATAACCTGGTATCAAATGCCGTCAAATTCTCACCGAACAATAAATTAGTGTTTATTTCCTGCGATTACAATTACCAGTTCCTGGTATTATCAGTAAAAGATGAAGGTCCGGGGATTAGCAAGAAAGAACAGCAGGATCTATTTAAGAAATTTATTAAACTATCCCCCCGGCCAACCGGAGGTGAGAGTTCTACTGGATTAGGCCTGGCCATTGTGAAATTGCTGGTTGACAAACTGGAAGGTGAGATTGAAGTCCTCTCAAAAGAGAATAAAGGCACAGAAATCAGGGTAAAATTTCCAGCATCATTTTCATCGGATCTTTAATCCGCCTAAAAATTAATCAATTTAAATCTAAGGTTTCCCTCGCTTTAAAATATGGAACAACTAAGCCTTTTTGATCTAAACAGCAGAATTAAAGATTGCCTTAAAAAAAATCTTGAGGAATCTTACTGGGTAGTGGCTGAAATTGGTGAAATGAGGTTTAACCAGAAAGGACATTGTTACCTGGAACTGGTTGAGAAAAAAGATGATGAGATATTGGCTAAAAATAAAGCGACCATCTGGTCATATACCTACCGGAACCTATCGGGTTGGTTTGAATCATTGACTGGCCAAACCTTAAAACCAGGATTAAAGATCTTATCAAATATAGTGGTAAGCTATCATGAAGTATATGGCTTGAGTCTGAATATTAAAGACATTGATGCGAATTACACCCTTGGTGAACGTGCTAAAAAAAGGTTGGAGATATTGAATAGTCTGAAGGAAGATGGGATACTTGAAATGAATAAGGAACTGCCTTTGCCTTTGGTCCCACAA
This sequence comes from uncultured Cytophagales bacterium, assembly GCA_963820995.1. GTDB lineage: Bacteria > Bacteroidota > Bacteroidia > Cytophagales > Cyclobacteriaceae > JAGTVG01. The sequence goes on from CAWGCL010000008.1 coordinate 74,792, forward strand.
AGGATTGCAATTATTGCCTCATCAACTTCAGCAGGATATCTTGATTTCATTAACCAATTGGAAAATAATACACCCGGATATACATTCAAGACTTCGCATTATCAGGCGATCATGCAGGGATCAGAAGCTGAAGAATCCATAATAAAGGCCATCCTGAAAGTATATACTAATATAGATAATTATGATCTGCTAGTGATAATCAGGGGAGGTGGGGCAACATTGGATCTTGAATGTTTTGATACCTATGGGCTTGCTAGTCATATTACACAATTTCCAATACCTGTAATAACGGGTATCGGACATGAAAGGGATGAGACCATTGCTGACATAGTTGCGAATACAAGTTTGAAAACTCCAACAGCTGTGGCAGAATTCCTTATTAGCGGAGTGAAAGAATATGAAGAAGTCATTGATTCCTTTTATGCTCAGATATTTGAATATGTAGCACACACTCTAAGGGATCAACGAACCCATCTCGAATATTTATCGAAACACATCAAATATATTTCAGAGAGTACACTAAAGACTCATGCAGTGAAACTTTCCGTATTGGGCCAGAGTATTAATGGTGCAGCCAAAGGGAGGAAGAAAGTGCTTGAAACCCTTGTTCAGAATTATATACAATCCTTGAAATTGAATTCTAACCGCTACCTGGATCTGAGAAATAAGGAACTGCAGAACATATCCGGCAGTATTGATCTTGTTAATCCAAAAAGAGTATTAAAAAGAGGCTATAGTATCGTTCGTAAAGGAAGCAAGATCATGAAATCTGCTCAAGATCTGCAAGAAGGTGATGTGATTGAAAGTGAATTTCATGATGGAAGAAAAACAAGTAAAATCTTAAAATAAATATGGCAAAAAAAGATCTGAATTATAAGAAGGCATTGGAGGAACTTGAATCCATCGTTAAGAAAATCGAACAGGACGAACCTGATGTAGATCAATTGAATGACATGGTAGTTCGGGCAGTAGAATTGGTAAAATACTGTAAAAGCAAACTCAAGACTACTGAAGAACAAATAAATAACAATCTGGAGAAACTTGACTAGCTACTGGCCAGATTGTTGAATATTGAATTGATCAGGGATAGTATCAGACTGAATCCTAATGCCCACCAGAAACCGTCAACGGAGAATCCTGGAATAATGGCACTTGCCAGAAGAATAACCACCGCATTGATCACCAGTAAAAACAGGCCCAATGTAAAAACCGTAATGGGAATTGTAATAATAACCATTAAAGGTTTTATGGTTGCATTTAAAAAGCCCAACACAGCTGCAACCAACAGTGCCCAGAAAAAATTTGTTACATGTACACCTGGTAGAAGATAAGCCGTTACCAATACTGCCAGGGCTGTTACTAAAAGACCTACGAAGAAATTACTTGAACCATTCTGCATATTTTATATAGTTATTTGATGTTCTTTCGAATACTTCAGCCAGTTCCGGGCCAACCTTCCTGATCTTTTTAGCAGGTTTTCCGGCATACATATAGCCTGATTCCACAATTGTGTTGGCAAGCACTACTGCACCTGCTGCCACAATAGATCCGGTCTCTATAACCGCATGATCCATCACAATAGCTCCCATTCCTATTAATACGCTATCTTCCACAGTACAACCATGTACAACAGCATTATGTGCAATGGAAACTTTATTCCCTATTATTGTCGGGGCCTTCTGATAGGTGCAATGAATAACTGCCCCATCCTGGATGTTTGTTTTATCGCCTATTTTTATGAAATGAACATCTCCTCTTACCACGGCATTGAACCATACGCTGCAATTATCTCCCATCACCACATCACCAACAACTGTGGCATTTTCTGCAAAAAAACAGTTTTTCCCGAATTTAGGATGAATACCCTTAACAGGTATAATAAGCGCCATATTAGTGGTTTTTTCAAAAATAGACAATATTTAATCTAAACTTTTTAAACTTAAGACATATTTTTGCGTCTTGAAAGCTATGATGACAAAATTGAATTTAAAGTTCAGAGATTTTATTTATACAGCAATAATTCTTTTCATTGCTGGTTGCATGCAGGAACCAAAAAGTGACAATGCGATAATTAGCGAAGCATTACCCATTGAGGAAAAGGATCCTGGAATAGTCTATGCCATTGATACGAGTTATAGCCTGATTACCTGGGTAGGCACGAAACCAACAGGGAGGCATAATGGATTGATAAAAATAAAATCCGGATCGATTACAATCATTGAAGAAGATACTCAGCGTAAAATTAAAAATTTCAATATAAGTAATGCCAGGATATTGATTGACATGGAATCCGTGAAAGTCCTTGACCTTATGGACAATCCCTTGCAACTTGAAAAACTGGAGAACCATTTGCGCTCAGAAGATTTCTTTGACACGAAAACCTTTGTAGAAGCAGAATTTGAATTGATTTCGTTTGAGCCCATTGAGAAAGACACGGTAGTCAGGGAAAATAATAAGTATACCATCATCGACCCAACACATACAATGAGTGGAAACCTCACGATCAAGGGAAAAACGCTTAATGTGAAATTTCCTGTAAAAGCTGATTATCGAAATTTGAAATTAGAAGTTTCAGCTAAATTCAATCTTGATCGAACAGAATGGGATATTACATACAAAGATGAAAACGATCCTGTTGCCCGTGCTACTGACGGATTCATTCATAACATCGTAAATGTAGGTTTCGACATCATCGCCAGACCTGAATCCAGTACGGAATAAGCAAAAATCTTGGCCCGAACACAAAAATACTTTTCAGTAAGTAAGTTCTCTGATTTTATTCCGGGGATGCTCCACTGGCTACAAATGCACAACCATTTTTCATTCTTTAATGGAAACCAGTATAAACTACCGTACGAACCATTTAAAACCTTTGCAGCAGCTGGATCAATAAAAACAATGGTGCCTGGCTCTGATGACCCTTTTCGTGATTTAAAAGAATTCTATGATTCTGAACAAGACTGGTTAATTGGCCGTCTGAATTACGATCTGAAAAACAGCCTGGAGGATCTGAACAGCAATAATTTTGATCGGTTGGAATCGGAAGAAATGAGTTTTTTCATACCTGAGACATTAATCTTTATTCAGTCAGAAGGCATAATGATCTATACTGTACATGATCCAGATCTGGTATTTAAAGAAATTATACATTTTCCTGTTTCTTCCCATGCTCAGCAATCATTTGAAATAGAATGCGATACTTCTAAAAGCGAATATATAAATGCTGTCAACGCTATAAAAAAACAGATATTTAAAGGGGATTTTTACGAATTGAATTATTGTATGGAATTTTTTACCAGGGCGGAGAACATTAACCTGGCCAATATATATCTTCATTTAAATAACATCTCCCCGATGCCTTTTTCTGTATTTCAGGGCATGAACGGACATTATTTATTGTCTGCCTCACCGGAAAGATTCCTTAAGAAAACAGGAATTAATATACTTGCACAGCCCATAAAAGGAACAATGAAACGCGATATAGATCCGCTTGTGGATAACAAATTGAGAGAGCAACTTCGTCATAGTGAAAAGGAAGTTGCAGAGAACATGATGATAGTTGATTTGATGCGAAACGACCTGGGAAGAAGTGCTGTACCCGGAAGCATTTTGGTCCCGGAAATGTTTGAGATATATTCATACAATCATGTTCATCAGATGATATCCACTATTACAGCACAACTTCGGGAGGATATTCATTTTATAGATTCAATTAGAAACGCATTTCCCATGGGCAGTATGACAGGGGCCCCAAAAATAAAAGTGATGGAAAATATTGAACATTATGAAAATAGCAAACGAGGGATGTTCAGTGGTTCGGCAGGATATATCACTCCTGATGGGGACTTTGATTTTAATGTACTGATTCGAAGTATTTTCTACAGCAATAAAACCGGTTATTTAAAATTCAATGCAGGCAGTGCAATTACGTATGATGCTGAACCGGAATCTGAGTATAAGGAATGTATGCTTAAAATCAGGAGTATGCAGGAGGCTTTGGGTATCTCGTTTTAATCACCTGTCCTGCCAGGGAATACCTCCACTTTCCTGTATATGCGCCTGTAATTCTTTCCTGAGTTGAATAAATTCTTTAATATTCTCGGCATTCAATGGGTTTTCTTCGAAAGGGTCATCTTTCAAATTATAATATTGATAGGGTTCAAACGAGGTATTCTGTAGCATTTTATATGGTCCATATCGGGCAGCGTAGTAGGATTGGCCATTGTATTTCTGTCCTCCCTCCCTTCGAACCCAGAACACATAACGATTGTCAGTATTCTGTGGTTTTCCGAGCATAGTTGGGGACACATCCACTCCATTAACCTTATGATCCAGATCTAGACCAGCGATTTTACTAAAGGTAGGATAAAGATCCATTAGCAATGCCATGTTTTCAGTTTGACTGCCAGGCTGTATTTTTCCTTTCCAAACGGCAAATGCCGGCACCTTGATCCCTCCCTCAAACATTTGCTGTTTTCCTCCCTGAAGGTTCCCGTTACTTTGTGCATGTGGAATGGATCCGCCGTTGTCAGAGGTAAAAACCACAAGCGTATTTTCAATTAAACCTGTTTCTTCCAGGCATTGCATTACTTTCCCGATACAATGGTCGAGGTGTTCGATGAAGGCTACATTTTTTGCCCTCTTTTCCTCAATAGATTTCTCCCGCTCCATCACATGTTTCAAATATTCCTCAGGTGGTTGAATCGGGAAATGAGGCGCATTGTAAGCCAGGTAGACAAAGAAAGGTTTGCTATCCTTTGTTCTTTCCTGCAGGTACTCTATAGTCCAGTCCGTAAAGAGGTCCGTCGCGTGACCATTTGGATCGATTACCTCCTGATTAAACCTCATCCAGTTTACTCCCCCTCTCAAGTGGGTCCAGTAGTCATCCATCATATCGCCCAGGAATCCCTTAAAATAATCAAATCCCCTACTGCTCGGGATATTGGGCTCTTCAAATCCCAGATGCCACTTGCCAATAATAGCCGTTTGATATCCCTTCTTTTTCAAAACCTCTGACAGAAAGATGGCTTGCGGGTCCAGGTATCCCCATGAATTGTCCTCAAATTGCCTTATTACACCTGGCACGCCAACCAGGTCAGGATATTTTCCGGTTAGTAATGAGGCTCTGCTGGGAGAGCAAACCGGGCAATTCGCATAAAAGTTCTTGAATGTCATACCCTGTTCACCAAGACGATCTATGTTAGGGGATATCAGGTCGGTTGCACCCTGGCATGAAAGGTCACCATACCCAAGATCATCGACTAATATGCACAATATATTAGGTGCTTTTTGATCATTTGTTTGACCAACAACTCCATAGTTCATTGAAATTGTCAACAATATGATAAAAAGCAGCAACAAAATTTTCAAGTTTTGATCTAACATGTTTCCGTCTTTAATTAATTCTTATATTAATTTTCTCTATCCCAGGGCCATGGTTTTACATTGGCATTTATTGCCCATTCTTTCCACAAGGAAGCCATTTTCTTTACTCGTTCAGGATATTTAAAAGCCAGATTGTGCATTTCAGTCCTGTCCTGATTTAAATCGTATAACTCCCATTGATCTATATCCTTTTCTGTGAACCTTAAATTTCTATTCACCCTGCTGACCAACTTCCAATTGTCTATCCGGATCGCGCGGTTACCTTCGTGTTCCCAGAAAATAGGTTGAGATCTATTTAATGGTTCCCCCTCAAACGCCGGAACAAGGCTGTTGCCTTGCATAGGCACAATTTGCTTGCCCATAAATTGAATCGGGTATTGAGCTGAGGCAACATCCACACAGGTAGCCATTATATCTATCAGATGCCCAGGTTCACGATTCATTTGGCCTCTTTCTGCGATTTTAGCTGGCCAATAGGCAATCAATGGTGTTGATATACCACCCTCATGGACCCAGTGTTTATACAAACGGAAGGGTGTATTTGATACGTTCGCCCAGGGTACACTATAACTCTGATATGTAATTTCCGATCCAGGCATTAGGTCTGGATAGTTATTCCCAAGCATTATGGAATCCCCAGCCCTCGTAACCTTAGGTATAAATATCCCTTTCCAATATTCCGTCAGAGTCTCAGCACATCCGCCGTTATCCGCCAGAAACAGGATCAGAGTATTATCCAGTTCGCCTTGTTCCTCAAGGGTCTGTACTATCCTTCCAATTCCCTGATCCATTCGATCTATCTGGGCAGCATATACAGCCATTCGATATGCCTGCAATGCCTTGTCTTTTACTGAATCCCAGTCCTGGACTGAAGGATCTCTGTCAGTGAGCTTCCAGTCACCATCTAAGATGTCCATCTTAATCATCCTTAAAAATCTTTCGTTCCGTATGACATCCCAACCCACATCATAGTGTCCCAGGTATTTTTCGATATCTTCCTCCAGGGCATGCAAAGGCCAATGGGGAGCCGTATAAGCCACATAAATGAAAAATGGATTATTTCCATCATGCTCATTGATAAATTGAATGGTATGATTGCTGATCTCATCGGTATAATAGAACTGGTCCTTTTGTGGGGCAGTGGGTGTATTCCCATCCGTCAGCGTAGCCGGATCGTAATAACTTCCGGCACCAACAATGGTTCCCCAGAACCTGTCAAAACCACGCTGCAATGGCCAATTGTATTTTGAGGTCAGCTCCTCATCTCCATTCCAATGTCCCAATTGTTTGGTCACATGCCATTTGCCAGACATATATGTTGAATAATCAGCATCTTTCAGAACCTGGGCGATGGTTACACAATTTTCATTCAAATCACCTGTATATCCGGCAAGCCCCCTGTCCTCAGTCATGTGGCCAAATCCTGCCTGGTGGGGATATAAGCCAGTAAGAATAGATGCCCTGGTAGGACAGCATCGGGCAGTATTATAAAACTGAGTAAACCGGATCCCACCCCGAGCCAGATTATCAAGGTTTGGAGTCTGTATTTCGCCTCCGTAACAGCCGATGTCAGAATATCCCATGTCATCGGCCAGGATTAAAATGATGTTTGGGCTTTCCTCCTTCTTTGAGTTGCAGGAGAATGCGAGTAAAACGATAATAGAAAGAATATAAAATCGCATACTCCTGACAATCAATTGACTGATATTAAGAAATGTGTTCATCTAAGATTTATTTTTCATCAATATAGTTTAAAAATAAAATTCTGTCATATGATTTCTAATAATGATGGGATTTGGATTTAATAAATAACACTTCAAAGTCCTTCATAAGTTGTCTACGACATTTGCAATTTTTGAGAATAGGGTAAAAATAAAACGAAATTATTCAGGATTTTCTGGCAATGTAAAAAGCATATCCATAATACTTTTTGTACTTCTCGTATATGGCGATTTCCGTTTCAAGCTCCTTGACAAGGTCGTTAGCTGCCTTTTCATGACGATATTTCTCAATATATGTTGGCAGGTAGTTTCGGATCGGATCATAATAGTTATCAATCCAGCAGTACTCTGGTATCTTAAATGAAGATACCAGCTCATATCCATGACTTTTTATAATCTTTTCTTTGTTCTCAATACTATCCATTTCTTTATAAGCATTTTCCCAAAATCTTTCCAATTCCTCCGGTCTTGATTCAGTAAACCAGGAGATTTCAGAAACGACCAGATATCCACCTTTTCGGATCAGGGGTTTCCAGGATATAAGACCCTGCTCAAATCCCATTATGTAAACCGCACCCTCCGACCAGATCAAGTCAAAAGAGTCTTTTTCATAGGGCAGATTGTCCATGGATTGAATATCGGTTGTGATTCGATTTTGAAAACCCGCCGTTTGGGCATTTTCATTCAAAATGTTTAGAAACTCTGGAAAAAGATCCACTGTAGTTATTTCTCCATCCAGGTTCTGGACAAGAGTCATTGTCTGTGCACCTGTACCGCAGCCAATATCAGCAATTTTCAAGTTCTTCAAAGATCTCAGTCCGGTATAATCTAAGGCCTTGATTGTTTCTTTTGCACTTCCTGGCCCCTGCCTTGGAATGTGAAGATAAAAGTCGACCATTAATTCTAAATCACTCATCGTTCTTTAATCTTTTTCCGGCCTCTGTTAAAGTGGTTACATCTTCTTCCGGGATACTACCATCTCCTTTGGGTCCAATATTCAGCAAAATGTTTGCATTCATTTCCCTGGCATCTTTAAGCATCTGCATTACATCATCGGCGGATTTGTGTTGTCCATCATCGCCTTTGTTATACCCCCAGGCATGGGGCTGTAATGTGTTACAAATTTCCTTGGGCTTATCTTTATTCAATTCGTAAACCTTTCTGGCTACTTCAAACTGACTGCCAACAACAGCCCCCCCCTTTCTTTCCGGTGCCATAAAATCTTCATCCCCATTTGCCCCCTGTTTGAAGGAGATGAGGGCATGCGGAGAAAGGCTGCGAACAAGGGCATAAGTCGAATCAATTGGGAAGATCTCCGGTCTGCTATAAAATCCCATTATTGGATCAAACCATATTCCGGCTATGTTCGGATACTGGGTCAGGAGTTCCTTCAATTGTTCGTGAACAAAATTCACATAAATATCGAAATCCTCATCATTTTCAAATTTGTACTCAGGCTGGGGATCCTTGTATGCCGGCCTGGCATTTTGCCATCCACTTTCTCTCGAATAAAAATAAGGATGCTTCCAGTCTGCCCCATAAGAATAATATAGAAAAAGTCCAAGGCCCTTTTGTTCACAGGCATCGTAAAGTTCCTTTATCAGGTCTTTTTTCGCAGGTGAGTTCAGCACATTAAAATCAGTGGCTTTTGTTTCAAACAGGCAGAATCCATCATGGTGCTTTGAAGTTATGGTGATATACTTCATCCCGGCAGTCAATGCCAGGTCAGTGATTTGGTCGGCATCAAATTTATCTGCTGTAAACTGATCTTTTAGTAAGGCATATTTTGCGACAGGAATAGTATCTCGTAATTGGACCCACTCCCCTTTTTCCAGCAACGCGTATAATCCATAATGAATGAACATCCCATACCTGGCATTTTTAAACCAATTCAGATTAGCTTGCCTCGGATTGGTACTATATTCCTCATTATATTCTTTTAAATAGGAAGGGATGGGGGATTTTTGTTCACAACCATAAATCACAAAAGCAAGCCCTATTGTAAGTGTGATTGTTAATATTTTATTCATCATGTTGTTTTATTCTTTGTTTATTAGTTCCAGAATGATATTTTTCCTTACCCTAGTCCTTAGTTTAGATCCATAATCTTCAAAAAATCCAATCCATTGAAAACTATTTATTTTTCCACATAAGAATATTAATTGTCCGCATTTTGCGATTTTGATAGTTTTAAAAGCTTATCAAAGATATAAATTGGAATTATTCCTGAAATATAAGCCAGATAATCAAATGGATCAAAATAAGCATCATATAAATTAATGAATTGGGCAGTCTCAATTAAGTAACAAATAACTATAATCACAATCAGTGCCAAATCAGGGCTGAACCTGAAGGATAAAAATCTGTGATCGCCCGTTTTATATTGGGCCCTGAGCAGGACATAGCCCCAGGCTGGTCCCGCAATATCAAGAAGATAGCTCGACCAGAAACCGGGAGTTTTTACCAATCCTGATGACAGGGATATGATTCCAAGAACAATCAAAATTATTTTCCAGACTCTGTACGTATTTTCTTTTATCATACTGCGAGCCGTCAAATTCATTTAAGCTGTTTACGCAATGTATACGCAACTGAAGCGGCAATAATCAAGTTGTTTTGACTGAAAGAATCATCTTTATTAAAGATTTCATCCACACTGTTCAGCCATCTGAGTTCTAAGCGGCAGGCTAAGTTTGGTAAAGGCTTGAAATCCCCATTCAATGACAACCCTGAAGTATTGAATCCGTTTGGTGTATTTGTTTCAATCATTACCTCATTGTTATCCACATAATTTTCTGCCCTGAAGGCCATGGCCCATTTTTTAGTGAATTCATATCGTAGGATCAGGGTAACAACATGCCAGTTTCTATACATAGAACTACCTTTCGATTCCTGCTGATACCCAATGTCAAATCCGGCAATTAATCCCAGTTTTTCAGATATTCCCAGCTCACCGTAAAAATTGTTAAAGTATCGCATTCGCCTGGAAGAATCCGGATCGTCAGTTCCAATAAACGTACTCCAGTTAAAGGTAAGCCTGTTATTTGGTGTGAATAAAACCTGAGTCCCAAAGGATGGCAGGGAATTTCCTTGGATCTTTTGAATCCGTTGCCAACCATTGACAATATTTCCTAATAATTCCCACTTATCATTTGGTTGATATGTAATCTTTACACCTGTCAGGAAGTAGGGTACATTTTCAGCACATAAAGACCTGGTCAATGTCCAGTTATCCATTGATATCGGGGTTTCGAATCCTATATGAGAAGTAAAAACCCCGGCGTCCAGCCATAGATTATTCTTACGGTTCAATGATAATCCGATATATGCTTCATAAATATTCTTTAAAAGTCCGGGTTCATCAGAATAATTATCAATCGGGTAGGTGCCGGCATGTAAGGATAGATTAACCCGGTATTTGGAATGCAATACTTCGAAGCCTAATAATCCCTGGTTAATATTAAATTCATTATGCCTGTTATGGTTATAAAGAAAAGGTAGCCTTTCAGAGGTTTCAGGCTGGTTGAAATCAAAGGCATAAAAAACATCCAGATAACCTAACAAATAGAAATCAGGAGCAGCTTTCCAATCTTTTTCTTCCTGTGCGTGTGATCCAGGGGAAATAAGGCAAAATATTAAAATGACAAAAAACAGGAAAAAGGATATTCGCATAAAAAATCAAATATCATTAAAACAACTTAGGCAAATATTCTGGCGCATTATTGTACGGCGAAATGGTGCCCGAAGCCACTTCATAAATATCTTCATGGCTCATAATGGCTGCATTGCATAGCGATGTATGTGGCCGGTTACACACATCAAGGAACCCAATATTATAATTTTCTCCATCGAATCTTCCCAATGCAGATTGGTCATATAAAGTAAACCAATGGGTTCCAATACAATTGGGATTTGCAGCAGCATCTTCTATATAAACCCTATATGCCTTTCCACGATCCATCTGGGATTTGACATGTCCAATACCGGAAGAAGGCAAACCTACATCCAGTGCCCCAAAATGCCACTCACCAATAATAACTGGCATATTTAGCAGGTCATGGATTTCCTGTGTCTGGTCCCTGGGAACCTTTTCCATATAACAGTTCATACTAAATACATCAAACGATAACATCCCCTTCACTGCCCATTTTGGCGGGACACCTGCGTACCTGATGCCCAGGTTCAAATGATTCGGATCTACCTTCCGGCAAGCATTCGATAAAGCTGTAAAATATTTTTCAACCATAATCTGACTGAATGATTCCAGATCAGCCAGGGCATTTTTTGAAAATCGCCCAGTCCATTTACCTTTTTCAACCAATGACAAAGAAGTATTCATTTCCCATGCAGAGGAAAGTTCCTCATCGGTCTTATACCTTCTTGATAAAAATTTTCTTAAAGCAACCCTGGTTTTACAAGACTCGGTATTATACAACATCCCCACGGCAGGTAATTCAGATGAAAATGCCCAGGTAGGTTCATTCATCATAAAATAACCGATCAAAGCCGGATCATTCCTGGTATCTTTAAGCACCTGGGCATAATCAAGAGCCTCCTGTTCAAAAGCGTTGTCATATACATCAGGAAAATCCCTGTATATTTGAGTTAGGCCGGTGGGTTTGAAACTCATTGGCCGGACGTAAGGGAATCTTGCTTTACTCGCATATTCCCACTCTGACCAGTTCCCCACTGTATTGCATCTCAATCTTTTTAATTCATCAAGTGCTACTTTTGCCCATTTACTCCTCCAATCTTGCACTCCAAAGGTTCTGATAAAGTTGGCTGCAAGGTAGTTAATATGCGTATGACCTTCCCGTTCACTGAACATATCAGCATAATCTCCCTCCTTAGAAGGGACCCAGGTGAGTGCATCTTCCAGTAAATAGTAATCTGCCGTAGTGTCTACCCGTATACAATCAATTCCTGTTGACCAGAAATAGTATCCATCAGGATCAATAAACCACCAACGGTCTTCATCCTTATGTACCCTGAAATAGCCACTGCCATCATCCAGACGTTTTTCATTCCAGCCGCCCCAGGCTGACATATTCTCCGGCCATTGATGATTGGTTTTTTCAAATCGTGAACGAAGGTTTGATTTCATAACCTCTGCACTATCCGTTTTCCCGGGCCAGTCATGTATTGTACTTTGACCAATATCATCGATTAATTTTCCCTTGGGTAATTCCGGATGTTCGATAAGCGGAACTTCATCATTTGTATATTGAAAAGGTGTCATGCAAAATCTTGAAACCTGTGAGCTCTTTTTATTTATCACAAAACGCATCCTGTCTACTTTTGTCAGGTCAACCCGGTCACCACTGCACCGGGGCTTTAGAAAAGCTCCTTCCCGATCTATTCCCCATTTATTTTGATCAACCAAACTAAGAGGAAGCCGAACGCGTAAAGAACACTGATTAAGCACACCAAAACGGAATCCAAAAGCCGGACCATCCTCACCCTCCTGCAGAATGATCATAAATTTGATCATATGTGTCCCATAGGCAAGCATATCGGCTGTGATGTACTTTTGACCTGAAAGACTTCCTGCCGGGAAACTGAAGGAAATGCCATCTCCCGGATTTTCCCCTTCATACCAACTTGCACCCTTCAGGTAATCCGGGCCGTCCACCATTTTCAATCCTTCCAGAAACTCTGCCTGAGGGATCACATGACCGGCAAAAGGAGGGATTTCTTCTTTCTCCTGCTCACATCCACCGTATATCAGGATTGAAGAACCCAGTAGCATGCTTTGTTTAATGAAACTTCTTCGTTGTGCATTGCAGGAATCTCCAGTTTGTAAAAAATGATTATTTTTCATGTTTGGAATTTATGAATTAGTAAAAAAATGAAAATCCTTCCAAAAGATAATAAATTCAATTTGCTTATCAGGCCGCTGCACCGAATTTTTTATTCACATGTATAGTATCTAATGGGAAATAATATGTTCTAAATAGTCAAAATATGAGTTTTTATGATTGACCTGGCCTAGCCCATAACCAGGATCCTTAAAACAATGTAGCATGGACCATAATTAAAGCACTGAAATTGGAATCTTCTAATTCCATATTGGCCTGTTGTAAAAAAAACAAAAATAATTGAAACAATAACAATACTAATAGCGTTACTATCATTGTTGTAAATAAAATTATTATAATGCAAGATTTATTATCGAATTTAAGTATACAAGTAAATGATAACATATTCCTGAAAAATCCGGAATCGAGTGATCTTGGGAAAAGGATCATTGAAGGGGGTATCGAATTGCTGGAAGAAACTGGATTTGATGCATTTACATTTAACAAATTGGCAAGAAAAATTAATTCTACAGAAGCCTCGATATACAGATACTTTGAAAGCAAGCACAAGTTCCTGCTCTTTTTAACAATATGGTATTGGGGATGGATGGAATACCGACTGGTTTTTGCATTGGCAAATATTCATTCACCGGAAGACAGGATGGAAAGAGCGATCAACTTACTAACGGAAGATGTGACTGAAAAGGGTAATTTCACACATATCAATCAAATAAAACTATATCGAATTGTTATTTCCGAATCATCGAAAGCATATCTGACCAAAGAAGTTGACCAGGAAAATAAAGAAGGTTGTTTTAGCGGTTATAAAAGACTTGTAAAAAGGGTAAGTGATATCATACTGGAAATCAATCCACATTACAAGTATCCTAATATGCTGATTTCTACTGTCATTGAAGGCGCGCATCATCAGCGTTATTTCGCTGAACACCTTCCAAGGTTGACTGATGAGATAAACGATGGAGATGCTATTACTAAATTTTATAGTGAGATGGTCTTTAAAGCAATAAAAGAAGACATCCCATACAAACCTCCTGAACAAAAGGCATAGGATCTTCTTAATAGAACCTTAAAGTTCTGAGAAACCTTGGTCATAATTTATCAGTAAATTATTCAATCATTAAAAACTAAATGCTTAAATAGAAGCAATAAACAAAAGAAATGGAAAACAATATTCCCTTAACTCCGGTACAGAGATTCTGGCGACTGCTTAAACCCGATCGCAGTGAGATCCAGAATGTATATATATATGCAACATTCAGTGGATTAGTTAGCCTATCATTACCACTTGGCATTCAGGCAATTGTTAATCTAATTCAAGGTGGACAGATCAGCACTTCCTGGATTGTGTTGGTGGTATTTGTTGTACTCGGGGTTGCTGCAACAGGCATTCTGCAGATATTTCAATTACGCATTACGGAGAACCTTCAGCAGAAAATTTTCTCAAGGGCTGCATTTGAATTTGCTTATAGGATCCCAAGAATTCGGATGGAAGCTTTATACAAGCACTATGCACCTGAATTGATAAACCGGTTCTTTGACACTATTTCTGTACAGAAAGGTTTGTCCAAGATCCTTATAGATTTTTCAGTTGCGAGTCTTCAGGTAATATTCGGTCTTGTTCTATTATCATTTTACCATCCGTTTTTTATCTTTTTCAGTTTAATACTAATGGTCCTCGTTTACGCCATTTTCAGATTTACTTCAGCCAGAGGATTAAACACAAGTCTTGAAGAGTCAAAAAACAAGTATAAGGTAGCTTACTGGCTGGAAGAACTTGCAAGAACTGCTACCACCTTTAAGCTGAATGGAAATACGGATCTACCTCTACAAAGGACAGACAGGCATGTTGCCAGTTATCTTGCTTCCAGGGAAAGTCATTTTCGCGTCCTTGTTCAACAATACTCCTTATTGGTAGTTTTCAAGGTCCTTGTCGCTACCGGATTGCTGGCGATCGGAGGAATACTGGTCATGGAGCAACTGATGAATATCGGGCAGTTTATCGCAGCTGAGATCATTATACTTATAGTTATGGCTTCAGTCGAAAAATTAATATTGAACTTCGAAACCATATATGATGTTTTAACAGCACTGGAGAAAATAGGTCAGATTACGGATATGGAACTTGAGCCCGACGAGGATCAAGGCATAGACCTTTCCGAGAATTGCAATACATGCGGTATCAATGTAGACCTGGAAAACGTGAATTTCACTTACCCGGGCAATCAGCGAAGAACACTGAATAATCTTAACCTTTCACTTCAGGAAGGAGAAAAGATCATGATCACAGGGAAAAATGGATCTGGAAAAAGTACACTCCTGCAGATAATTGCCGGGCTATATGATATACAGGGTGGCATCATTTCATACAATGGCCTGCCAAAGGGGAATTTGAACCTGACATCGGTAAGAACTGTTATTGGTGATTCGCTTAGCCAGGAGGAGCTCTTTGAAGGAAGCGTTTTGGAAAATATTGTTATGGGAAGGGAATCGGTAAGTTTTGATGATGTTAAATGGGCTGTAGATAATGTAGGCTTGACTCAATTCATCAAAGGATTACCAAACGGTTTCGATACGTATATCAATCCTGTTGGAAAGAACCTGCCCAGAAGTACCGTTCAGAAACTTCTTCTTGCGCGGAGTATTGTCGGCCACCCCAAACTTCTACTTCTGGAGGATACGCTGAAATACATCGATGAAACAGAAAGAATGAAGATCATTGATTTTATTACATCAAAGGAAAATCATTGGACACTGGTGGCTGTTTCTACCGAACCATACCTCGCAATGCGTTCCGACAAGGTAGTTTACATGAAAGAAGGGCAAATCGACCACGTAGAGATAGAAAACTCAGAAAACATAAATACAGGAGGTAAAGACCATGCTTAATATATCTGTAAATAGTATAAGTTCAAAGATCGATAAGTCCAAATTTTCAGCTTTTGAAGAAGTAGAAAGCAGAAAGTCAGGAAAGGTTTTGATCCGTCTACTTATCGTAACATTTCTTTTGGCCTTGATCATTATGTTCATTCCCTGGACCCAGAACATCCTGTCAAGAGGAAATGTAACTACACTCAGGCCAGATCAACGTCCACAAACCATTCATTCCATCATAGCCGGAAGAATAGAAAAATGGTTTGTACAGGAGGGCGATTTCGTTAAAAAGGGTGATACTATTTTATTCATTTCTGAAATAAAGGATGAGTATTTTGATCCCAACCTCCTGAGTCGTACTGAAGAGCAATTGGAATCAAAAGAAATGTCGGTCAATTCCTATATGGAAAAAGTGAAGGCTCTGGACAACCAGGTCGATGCTCTGGTACAAACCAGTCGCTTGAAATTTCAACAGGCACAAAACAAGCAAAAACAGGCTGAATTGAAAGTAATGAGTGACAGCATAGACTATAAAGCTGCCATTATTAACCATGATATTGCATTAGAACAGTTAAAACGTATGGAACAACTTTATAATGAAGGGTTGAAATCGCTTACAGATTTGGAAAAAAGGAAATTGACCATGCAAAAAGCCCAGGCTGAAATGATTTCAGCAGAAAACAAACTCCTCACAAGTCAGAATGAAGTAATTAACACACAGGTAGAATTAACCTCCATACAGGCCCAGTACCGGGATGATATAGCGAAGGCAGAATCAGAAAAATTTACAGCCTTATCCAATATGTACGATGCAGAAGCAGTAGTAACAAAATTGCAAAATCAATATATGAATTATTCAATGCGAATCGGCATGTACTATATCACTGCTCCACAAGATGGTTACATCACCAAAGCCATTCAATCCGGATTGGGTGAAATGATCAAATCCGGAGAATCGATTGTGAGTATTATGCCTGCCAACTATGATCTTGCTGTTGAGATGTATGTAAAACCACTTGACCTCCCACTACTGGCAAAAGGGCAGCATGTCCGCATACAATTTGATGGCTGGCCTGCCATAGTTTTCTCCGGATGGCCAAATACAAGTTATGGCACCTATGGCGGAAGTATTTATGCCATTGATAATTTCATAAGTGAAAACGGTATGTATCGTGTATTGGTAGCAGCCGAGCAGGATGACTATCCATGGCCTTCAGCCCTAAGGGTTGGCGCAGGGACTACGAATATTGTTTTATTAAAAGATGTTCCAATATGGTACGAACTATGGCGGAAAATCAATGGTTTCCCCCCGGACTATTATAAAGATGATTTAAACGTTAATAAAACCAAAAAATAATATTAATACGTAAAAAAGCTTCCAGAAATGGATCATTGAAAAAAGAGACAGATGCAAAAATTACTATATATAACGTTAATGCTTATACTCGGGGCCCGGGCTGCCTATTCTAATAATGACAGCACCCTGGTTTTATCTTTTGATACGTATATGGATATTGTTAAAACACACCATCCGGTATCTAAACAAGCTGAATTGCAATTAAAAAAAGGTGAGGCCAGTTTGCAATCATCCAGGGGTGGTTTTGATCCCAAATTATTTACCGACATAGGTCAGAAGTATTATGAAGGGAGCCAATATTACAGCCTGGTCAATGCAGGATTGAAGATTCCGACATGGATGGGGATTGAATTACAGGCAGGTTACGAACAAAACCAGGGTTTGTATTTGAATCCGGAAAATACTACACCAAGAGATGGTCTTATGTACGCTGGAATTTCTGTTCCAGTAGGCCAGGGTCTTTTTATTGACAAACGGAGGGCTGAATTGCAGAAAGCAAAGAATTTTCAGGAGATCACTGAACTGGAGCGACAAATCATGCTGAATGATTTGTTGTACGAATCAGGTAAAGCGTATTGGGAGTGGTTTATTGCCCATAGCAAATTACTGGTATTTGAGGAAGCATATGAGCTAGCCGAAGATCGATACCTGGCCGTGAAAAGAGGCGCCGAACTAGGGGACTTGCCCCCTATTGACACATTGGAGGCAGGGATTCAACTTCAGAACAGGGAATTGAGTTTACAACAAGCACGTTTAGATTTTGAAAATACATCTGAAATGCTTTCCCTGTATTTATGGGTTGACGGCATAGTTCCTCTGGAAACCTCTGAGGGTACAATACCGGTTTCAAAGGACAGCATCACCGATTTTTCTTTAAAAGGAGGCTTGTTAAGTGAACTTGATACATTTATTTCAAATCATCCGGAACTTCAGCAATACAGGTTTAAAGTCGAACAAATGGAAATTGATAAAAGATTGAAGAAAGAGCAACTTAAACCTGTCGTTAATTTGAAATATAACGCTTTATCAAAACCGGTAAATGGGAATCCGTTTGCTACATATAATAGCAATAATTATACATGGGGTCTTGAATTTCGTTTTCCAGTTTTTCTTCGAAAAGAAAGGGGAGATTTTAAATTAGCCGACCTCAAGATACAGGATGCTGAATGGGAAATAGCAACAAAACAGGCGGGAATCGAAACAAAAACAAATATCGCTTTAAACCAGTGGAATGCGACCATTGGGCAAATTAATCTATATGGCCAAACGGTAAAAGATTATTACGGTCTTCTGGATGGTGAACGCAAAATGTTCAATGCGGGAGAGAGTTCCTTGTTTATGGTAAACTCCCGGGAAACTGGATATATTCAGGCACAACTTAAGCTTATCGAACTTATTGCCAAAAATCAAAAAGCAAAGTTGTCTGCGAATTTTGCCTTAGGCCTATTAGCCGATTAGAGATATTTGGGAAGCATTCATTATAAAGAAATATATCAATCATTTCAGGCTTAATCAATTGAAAATGTCCCGTAATTCAGCAAATAGCTATTCCTTAAAGCTACCGAAAATATCAATAACTGCTTTCTCACGGTAGTCAAAAATAGCCTTTAACTGTTTTCGAATAAATAATTCATTCGCGATTGACCCTAATATACCGAAAGGTGGTTTATAGGATACAATATCGGTCATCAAAACACCACCATCAATGGATTTAATTTGGTGCTCATGATGCCAGATGGAATAAGGGCCGACCCGCTGTTCGTCTACAAAGTAAGCTTTTTCACGAATGTGTGTAATTTCGGTAACCCAGGTCATTTTTAATCCCAGAAACGGACTAACCTTATAAGCGATAATCATACCAGGATACATTTTTTCGGGGAGCTCAGGGGTAATAATATCAAATCCCATATGATCAGGGGTGATCCTCTTCAAATTTGCCGGTGACGAAATGAAATCCCAAACCTCGCTGATATTTGAGGGAATTTTTTGGATTGTACGTAACTGATAGAATCCCATAATTAAGCGCTTATATTTTTGATCAAACCTCTGAACATAATATAGTGGAATGGAAGTAATATATACCAATATATTCTTCCCCAGATACCTAAAGGCCTGTAAGTTGCCGTCTGATACAAAGTACTATTCTTTATTTGAAATTCAAGCCAGGCTTCTCCCGGCAGTTTCATCTCAGCATAAAGCAGTACACGTTTTTCTGATTTATTTGCATATAGAACCCTCCAGAAATCCAGTGCATCCCCTGCTTCAATATCATCCGGATTTTTTCTTCCCCGCCTTAGTCCAACTCCGCCAAATAATTTATCCAGGAAGCCCCGGAAATGCCATAGCCAGTTGGCATAATACCATCCATTTTCACCCCCAATATTCCATATCCTTTCTAAAACTTCTTTTGCATCTTTAACATCTTCCTTTTTATGATCCGTATAACAACCAAATGTAGGAACGGACACCAGCGAAGAAATACCTTTTTCCAGAACCGGACTTGACAATGCATCAATCCAGCTTGATGATACGTCGTGATGTTTTATTTTATCAAAAGCCATTTCCACAGCTTCTTCATAAGGGATCAATTTTATATTAAGCATTTCTGCCAGATTATTCTCCCTACACACTACTTCAATTTTCATACTATTAACGAGGTTAATAGATAATTTATATGAAGTAGATGTTACAAAATACAACCAGTAAGAAGAAAGTTTTGGTGTTAATACCGGAATAGTCCAGATACTCCGTTTTAATTTACGCACATTCGCAAATTTCAAAAGCATTTCTTTATAGGTCAGAATTTCCGGGCCACCAATATCATAATTATTATCATAAGTTTCCTCCAAATGCAGGACGCCCTTCAGAAACTCGATTACATTTCTGATGCAGATGGGCTGTGACCTGGTATTAAGCCACCTGGGAGCAATCATTATAGGCAGTTTTTCTATCAAGTCACGTATTATTTCAAAAGAAGCACTGCCTGATCCCACAATTATCCCAGCCCGAAGTGTTGTAAGATGGTAGCTTCCTGAAAACAAGATATCTTCCACACTTTTCCTGGAGCTTAAGTGTTTCGATAAGTCTGCCTCATTAACTATTCCACTAAGATAAATAACTTGTTTAGCCTGTGTTTGGGAAATTCGATCCCGAAAGTTCCTGGCGGAATCTTCTTCCATGATTTGAAAGTCGCCAGTGGTCGCCGACATAGAGTGAATGAGGTAATAGGCTGCATCAATGTCATCTGGTATGCGTTCGAGTGTTTCTTCGCGAAGAAAATTCACCTCTATCACACTTAAATGTGTAGAATCATATTTCGTGATGTCGAATCGCCTTTTATCCCGGACACAGCAAACAACCTCAAGGTCTTCTTTTAAAAGAGCCGTGAGCAATCTCTTACCTATATATCCGGTCGCACCTGTAAGCAGAACTTTCATATCTTAATTTTTTATAGTCGACATGCCTCCATCTACATGAAAGACCTGCCCGGTTATCCATCCGGATTTTTCAGACAACAAGAATTCTATCATATTAGATATATCTTCAGGTTTACCAATCTTCTTTAAAGGATGCCGTTGCGCATTTGCTTCCCTCTTATCTTCACTTGATAATAGATGGGCGGCCATGGGTGTATCAGTCAATGAGGGGGCAACACAATTGACACGGATCTGGGGAGCAAATTCAGCTGCCAGGGATTTACTAAAGCCTTCAATTGCACCCTTTGATGTAGATACCTGTGTGTGAAAAGGAAATCCCATTTGCACAGCAACTGTTGAGAATAATACTATAGAAGCATTTCCAGAAGCTTTTAGCCTCGGTAAGGTAGCTTTTATGATCTTAACAGCCCCAACCAACTGAAGTTCAAAGTCTTTAATAAAATCCAGAGCATTCAATCTCAGAAATGGCTTAAGATTTATACTTCCCGGGCAATATACAAGACCTTCAATGGTTTCCGGGAGAAATTCCACATTGATTTCATTGTCCAGAACATTGCAAGAATTGTAGATTAACCTGGAGCTATCCATTTGAGGTTTGTGTTCATTATAGGTTGCATAAACATGATGTCCTGATTTTGCCAGTTCTACCGATAAATATCTTCCAATCCCCGATGATCCTCCAATAATAAAATAATTTGCCATAATCAATCCATTATAATAATTTGAGGGAATATTGCTCCCTTATCCTGTTCTTTAATTTTCTCTTGCATAAAACAATAATAATCAGGAAGTGTTTACCGGAATACAGATTTAGAAGTCAAAACTATCCGGATGAGGACCAACAACAGCCTGTTTTCTATCAAGGTCATCAATCAGTTTCATATCATCAATGGATAGTTCAAAATCAAATATATCTGCATTCAATATAATCCTGTTTTTTTGTGCGGATTTAGGAATAACAATTACTCCTTTCTGAAGGTTCCACCTCAAAACTAGCTGCGCTATAGATTTCTTATACTTTTCTGACAGCTTCCTGAATAAATCAATTTCAAATATTTTCCCTCTCATAAATGGCGACCATCCTTCATACTGTATCCCTTTATCCTTACAATAATCTATGAGATTTTGCTGGACGAGATAAGGATGAAATTCCACCTGGTTAACCATTGGGATTATCTCGGCAGTTTTCAATAATTCTTCAATATGGCGCTCCAGAAAATTGCTGATCCCGATGGCTTTGATCCTACCTGCCTTGTAGAGTTCTTCCATCGCCTTCCAGGTATCAGGGAATTTATCCTTAACCGGCCAGTGTATAAGATAGAGATCCAGATAACCAAGTTGCAACTTATTCATACTTGTTTCAAATGCCTTCAGCGTTTCTTCATATCCCTGGTCGCTGTTCCAAACCTTGCTGACCACAAATACCTCTTCTCTTGCAATATCATATTCCCGAACAGCCTTCCCAACCCCAATTTCATTTCCATATAATGCAGCTGTATCAATATGCCTGTAACCTGCATCCAGAGCCCAGTGGATTGCATTGATAACTTCTTTGCCATCATTACAGTCATACACACCAAGTCCGAGGTATGGCATTTTGACGTCATTGTTTAATGTCCATGTCCCGGATATATCAGTAATCTTCATTTTTAATCAATAAATTAATATTAATTATTTAGCATTAATTTATCAATTTAACATTAAAGAGTCAAATACCAAATAATGAGGTTAAGGTATAAAGTCAAAGTATAATTATTAATTAGAAGTCCTTCAACTTTAAGACTGTAATAAAGTGATATTAAATTATATGATAGAATACCATCGTATTAATCCAGATACTAAAAAATATATAATACCCTTGATACAACACAAGAGAAAGCGTTAGATGCATTCTTTTATACTTCGCAACAGAATGTTTCCAATCAAAGAAATGTGAATTGATTAAGGACGAAGGGTAAGAGTCAATTAGATATTTTAAGAACTACATTCCATCACAACCTCAAGATTAAACACTCCCTATAACGAGTAAAGTACTATCCTCTTGAAGCTTGTTTTGTAAAAAGTATTTTAGTTATTTAAGATTTCGTATTTTCATAGATATTAATTGCCTGTATTAGAATCAATTATGAAAACCTTAAAAGTCCTTTGTTGTCCTACCTGAAGATAAATTAATGGAGTGATCTCCAGGATTTTCAGAGCTTAAAACTAAATTCCAGTACTTATCATCATCTGTAATTTCAACTTCCTCAAGTTGAACTTTTTCAACGGTAGGATAAAATTGTTTTAAATGTTCAACTGCTTTTTCTGTAGCTTCCTTTAAATCGATTTCAAATTAATATTTGGTTGTTGGAAAATTTAAATGCATAAGTAATTTAATAGAATAGTATTATTTTAATTTTTATAATGCTTATAGAATATAAATTTAATTTAAACAAAATGATTTATAAATTCTAGTGAATATAAAGTTTATACTCTGGAATTTTTAAGATTTTTGAGAGTGTAGTAAAAAATATCAATTGTTCTATTAGATTTTCAAGGGAAAATCGTTCAAAAAGTGGAATTAATTTTTTACAGTACTGAAATGCTTAAGATATAATAGAATATATTCTGCCCTGGGAATCATTTTAGCATTAAAAGTATAGTCACTCTTTACAATCTCCCAACCCACTCAACCTTAAACACCCACGAGAAGCAGTAAAAGAAAGCGTCTGATGAATTCTTGTTTTCCATTGAGGTTATATAAATGATTTTATATACAACTATATTTGATTTGAATTAATTATTTTAAAAATATAGGTTGTAGGGTGTATATGGCGAGTGAATCATTTCAAAATTAAACTTGAACCAAGAATATGAAAATTGCAATTGTTTTTTTCACTATTACATTGACTTCTTATCCTTATTGCAGCCAAACATTTGGAGAAGATGAGGATACTATAACTGATTTCTAGGAATATGCAAATAAAGATTGGTTAGACAGTACAAGTATTCCTGAAAATTCTGTAGTCATTAATAATTGGGGAATTCTTTGGAACAAAATAATGAATAAATCAATAGAAATACTTGCAAATGATCAAACGTATGAACTTGATGAAAGTTATCTATACACATTGACTCAATTGCAAAATTTCTATAAAAGCACAATTGAATATGGTATCGATGAAAGAAAAAGAGTTGAGTTAGTTCAAAAACACTACCCAATGCTATTTGGGATAGTATTTTCAAAAATTACAATCACAAATGATAAAGAAGAAAAGATAAAGAAAATAATTGAATATATAACTATTGCGTATAGAATGAAGATAAAAAATAGTAGCAATATCAAGGAAAATGCCGTTGATTTGTTATTAACAAAAATAGATGAAATGGAATTTGAAATTGGCTCCCCTCCAATATCAAGTTTTCCTATAATTCCAGAGCTTTCGGTAAACTCATTAAAACTGAATATTAAATTATCAGAAGAATATCAACTTGCAATAAACACTGTTAAATCTGATTGGGAATCACCGCCTTTTGAAACAGACTGCAGATACAATGTCAACGAGAATAAAGTGAAACTATATGCAGGAACATTATTTGATTTCAATTTTACAAAAGAAAATGACTTTGAAGTTTTGTTTGCAACACTTGGAAGAACTGTGGCACATGAGATGACCCATGGTTTTGATAAGTCCGGAAAAGCTTTTAATAAGGATGAATGGAATAGAATTAATCTATCATTAATAAATCAATTTAATCAGTACACAATTCAAGATGAATATTATGTTGATCGGAAAAAGACTTTACAAGAAAATTTTGATGATTTAAGTGGATTAGAAGTTTCTTTGTTAGCATTAAAACTCTTCATAAAAGAAAATTATTCGCAATATTCAGAAGAAGAAGAATCGAATAGGATGAGAAGTTTTTTCATGACTTTTGCACAATTTTGGAGAGAAAAAGCTACTTCAGAATTTGAAATAACTTCCTTGGAAAGAATGCACACACCTCAAAAATTTAGGGCAATAGGCCCTGTTTATAATCAAGATGAGTTTTATAAACTTTTCAAAATTGATATAAAATCAAAATACTATATTCCTGAAATCGAAGAATAAGCATTTGGTAATATAAATAGCGTAGTTATCTTTGTTGTAAGAAGTGTAGAAAGCGTCTTATTGATTCTTATCCTTTGGGATCATATTGTTTGTTAAACCAACAAAAGGTAATCAAACAACGAAATTCCACTACTTACAAATTAAATAATGTTATGACTATTACCATAATATAAATTGTATTAGAATGCATGAGGTGTTACCTCAACTGGATAAAATAACTCTGTAGGCAACCAAAGAAAGCGTCAAATGAATTTATATTTGGATGGTAGTAGTCCGTGATCATTAATCGATAATGAAACTTTTCCAGATCCAATCCATACTGACAAAATGTCATAATTATTTAGATTTTGTATATCTTTGCATTTGCATAAAAATGAAGGATTGAACAGATGATTAAATTCAATTGGGATACAGTTAAAGAAGACCAGAAAGTTGCATCCTGTGAGACCATCCAAGTAAGCAGGGAGGAATCTGCTGGAAACGACCGTAAGCTGTATATTGAGAGCTATGGATGTCAGATGAATTTTTCTGATAGTGAGATTGTAACTTCTATTATGAAAAAGGATGGCTTCGATACAACTTCCCAATTTGAATCTGCTGATGTAATATTTATAAATACCTGTTCAATCCGGGAAAAGGCAGAACAGACCATTAGAAAAAGGTTGAGGCAATTCAATGGCATAAAGAAAGAGAAGCCGGAACTTATGGTTGGCATATTGGGTTGTATGGCAGAGCGGCTTAAAAGCAAACTGCTTGATGAAGAGAAAATTGTGGATCTTGTGGTTGGACCAGATGCATACAGAGACCTGC
Source organism: uncultured Cytophagales bacterium (assembly GCA_963820995.1). GTDB lineage: Bacteria > Bacteroidota > Bacteroidia > Cytophagales > Cyclobacteriaceae > JAGTVG01. The sequence continues at coordinate 100,283 of CAWGCL010000008.1, forward strand.
CTAATCTTGTTAAAAAAGTCGATGACGGTCAGAAAGCGGTTAACACCTTCCTGTCAAGGGAAGAGACATATGCCGACATATCCCCTGTCCGCCTGAATTCAAATGGTGTCACTGCATTCATTTCCATTATGAGGGGATGTGATAATATGTGCTCTTTTTGTGTTGTTCCATACACAAGGGGTAGGGAGAGAAGCCGGGATCCTTTCTCGATTGTAAATGAAGCCAAAAACCTGTTTAGCAAGGGATACCGGGAAGTGACCTTACTTGGCCAGAATGTAGATTCCTATAAGTGGTCTGAAGAAGAAAACAATAAAATCAGGCTTGATAAAAGCGAGGAAATAGATTCATATATTGATTTTGCCCAATTACTTGAAATGGTGGCAAAAGTAGACCCTCAGCTAAGGGTAAGGTTTTCAACTTCTCATCCAAAGGACATAACGGATGATGTGCTACACACTATGGCAAAATATGAGAACATCTGTAATTATATTCATTTGCCTGCACAGAGCGGGAATTCGAGAGTTCTGGATTTGATGAACCGGACATATTCTAGGGAATGGTACCTGGAAAAGATTGCATCTATCAGAAAAATTGTTGGTACAGAATGTGGCATTTCATCTGATTGGATCACAGGATTCTGTACTGAAACGGAAGCGGAACACAAAGACACATTATCTTTAATGGAATCAGTTAAATTTGATTTCAGTTATATGTTCGCCTATTCTGAACGTCCCGGCACCTCCGCTTCTAAAAAATTTAAAGACAACGTGCCGATGGAAATTAAAAAACGCAGGTTGCAGGAGATCATCGATCTTCAAAACAGGCATTCCATGGAACGTAACCTCAGGGAGGTCAATAAAACACATAAGATTCTTATTGAAGGGTATTCAAAAAGGTCAAAAGAACATTTGCAAGGGAGGACAAGCTCTAACAAGGTTGTAGTCTTCCCAGCCGGGAATTATCAAAAAGGGCAATATCTTAACATAATAGTAAAACAATGCACCTCAGCGACATTGCTTGGAGAGGTAGTAAAAGACTAAAAAAAATACATTGAGAGACGAAGAATTATTAAGTATAAAACAGCGGTACGGTATAAATGGCAATTCACCTTTGCTAAACAATGCTATTCGGGTTGCAATACAAGTAGCTCCTACTGACATGACCGTTCTGATCAGTGGAGAGAGTGGAACAGGAAAAGAATCTTTTAGCAAGATCATTCACCAGCAAAGCCACAGAAAACATGGTCAGTTCATTGCGATCAACTGCGGGGCTATTCCGGAAGGGACTATTGACTCTGAGTTGTTTGGCCATGAAAAAGGATCTTTCACAGGTGCTCATGAAGCCCGGAAAGGTTATTTCGAAGTAACGAACGGAGGGACTATATTCCTTGATGAAATAGGCGAAATGCCTCAAAATACCCAGGCACGTTTGCTTAGGGTCCTGGAATACGGGGAATTCATAAAGGTTGGATCTTCAAAAGTTCTGAAAACGGATGTCAGGGTATTGGCTGCCACAAACATAAACCTGCAGCAAGCTGTTCAAAATGGGGAGTTTCGTGAAGACCTCTTTTACAGGCTCAATACGGTACCTTTATTCGTCCCCCCACTCCGCGAACGTGGAGAAGACATCATATTATTGTTTAGAAAATTTGCTTTTGATTTTTCTGAAAAGTATCGAACCAAATCCATCGTTCTAACTGAAGATGGCAAGGAAACATTACTTAAATACAGATTTCCGGGTAATATCCGTCAACTGAAGAATCTCGTTGAACAAATATCAATTCTTGAAACCGACAGGAATATAAGTGCAGAAATACTTCTGAAATACCTCCCGCGGGAAGAAAATCTGATACCTGCATTATATAAAAATAAAAATGAAGAGGGGGTGTCAGAAAGGGAATTGTTGTACAAAGTCCTTTTTGAAATGAGAAAGGATGTGACAGAACTTAAAAAGCTGGTAAATGGAATTATCAGCGAAGAGGATTTTGATGTTGAAGCATTAAGGGAACAAAGTAGTTTTATCGATAGCCCTGAGACAAAAACGGAAAAAGATCAACATGAAAAAAGAACAGCTTTGCTGATAAAGCCTAATACTGATCCTGGCGCAGATTTCGTTTATTCTAATATTGAGGATATTTCTCATGAGGCGGAATCCGAAGAATCGTTATCTTTAGAGGAAAAAGAAAAGGAAATGATTATAAAGGCCTTAAAGAAGAATAATAATAAAAGAAAGTACGCGGCAAAAGATCTTGGGATCTCAGAAAGGACGCTATACCGTAAAATCAAACAATTTGAGATTGAGGAATAGACATATTGCTATTTTATTGTTCATGCTGTCCACATCATTATACCAATGCGGTATTTATTCATTTTCCGGGGCAAGCATTTCACCGGACATTGAAACTGTTTCCATTGATTTCTTTTATAATGAAGCTGGCGATGGGCCACCCTATCTTAGCCAGCAGTTTACAGAAGGACTGAAAGAATATTTCCAGAACAACACGAATCTGGGAATCGACAATTCAGGGAATGGTGACCTGCAGTTCAGTGGGAATATCGCATCTTTCAGATACAATCCTATTGCCCCTACTGTCGGAATTAATGATAATGCACCGGATAATGCCGGACTACAAAGATTGACCATCAGCATACGTGTTGAGTATATCAATACAGGAGATGATACCTTTGATTTTGACCAGCAATTCTCATTTTATGCTGATTATGATCCAAGTACTACTTCAATTTCTGCCATTGAACCAGCACTGGTTGAGGAGATATTTGAACAATTATATGTTGATATTTTTAACGCTTCGGTGGCGAATTGGTAATAAATTTGTTAATATTCGTTTTCATTTTTAAAAGTGGCGCAATTGAATACTAAGAGACTTGCACAAATCATAAAGGATCCAGGAGTGGCTACGGATAAGGAAGTTAAGAAAATAAATGCCTTATCTGATGAATATTCCTATAGCCCTTTTTTGAAAGTATTGCAGGCTAGATTGGATAATCTGCATGAATCTAAAGATAAAGCTAAGAGTCTGACAAAAGCAGCCATTTACATAGCTGACAGGTCAATCTTAAAGGATTTTATATCAAACGATAAATTATCAACAGCCCCTTCCAAAGAAATGCCTTCAAAGTCAAAGGACAAAGAGGTAAAGAATTGGATAAAGCCGCAGGTGTAATTGTTGAGGAAAAAGATGAGAAAAAAGATGAAAAAGCGGCAGTGAAGCATGAAGAATTTGTGGCAACGGAAGAGGCGAGGGAGGAAATAGAAGAAAAAAAGGTTAAAGAAATAGTAGAAGAAGAGGCCATCGAAGAGCTTGCTGAAGCCAGTTCAAAGGAAATAACTAAACAGGAAGAATTATCTGAAGTCCAGGGAATAACAGCAGAAAATCCAGATGAGAGACTATCAGAAAAATACGAAGAAAAGCAGGAGATAGAACAAGAAATATCAAAAGAAGAATCAGAACATACTGAAACAGTTGATGCTGTTGATGAAAAAGCATCGGGAGAAGACACAACCGAAGAGCAGACTGAAATCAAAGAAGCTGGTGAGGTAACTTCCGATACAACCGAAATATTTGAACAGGGCCCTGAAACTATAAAAATTGATAAACACCAAGAAGTTGAAGCCGAAGAAAAAGAAAAATACACTGAGGCTGACTTTAAAAAGGAAAAGCAAGAAATCGATTCAGGAAAATCAGAATTGACAAAGACAGAGGCTTCTGAACCTCAGGAATCTGATGATGATAAAATTGAACCCTCTTCTCTTAGCAAGGAGATCATGAAGAATATTTCTGAGTTGAAGAAACATAAAGCCTCCCTGTTGAATCTCCTTAATTTTGAAACCTCATCCACAGACAAACCAGCGAAAAAAGGAAAAAGTAAGAATAAGGATGGCCATAAGGATAAAAAAAAGGATTAAGGTAGCGAAGAAATTAAATCAGAAAAAAGTGATTTAAAGGCATCTCCATCAACTGATGACCATGAAAATAGAAATTACCCGGATTATGAAGAGGAAGATCCGGTAGTAATCAAAGATTTCCTGACAAAACTGGAAGAAACCAATCCTCCACCAAAAAAAAAGCTCAAAAAGGAAGAACAGGAAAAACTCATTGAAAAATTTATAAAATCTGATCCTCAGATGCAAAATGTCCTGTCTTCCAAAGAACTGGCTGAAAAGAAAGACCTCAGTGCTCCCAGCGTGAAATTCCGCGATGATATCATATCTGAAAACCTGGCAAACATTATGATCAAACAGGGTAAGCATGAAAAGGCGATTGACATTTACAAGAAATTAATTTGGAAGTTTCCACAAAAAAAGGCTTACTTTGCAACTCAAATTGAAGAGTTGAAGAAGAAACTGAAGAAATAAGATGCTTGCATTAATAGTTACACTCATTACAATCACAGCCATTTTGCTTGTTCTGGTAGTTCTAGCGCAGAATTCTAAAGGTGGCGGAATTACCAGCCAGTTCGGCGGTCAGGATCATCCCAATTAATGGGTGTAAAAAGAACCACAGATTTACTTGAAAAAATAACCTGGGGATTGGCAGTTGCCCTGGTTGTGTTAACCTTAGCCACAAACCTAATCATTCAGGCCCCCGTAAGTGATTCATTCAGCAGTCCGAATGTTGACAGGGCTCAGGAAAGGACTGTATTACCATCTATAGATCCAAATCTTGAAAGCAGTGATGGTGAATTGCTGGGAACTGACTCTGCTGACAGCGAATAATTCCGGATCAAGCCACATTTACATGTCTTACTAATAATCTCTTTGCTACAGGAAGAACTGTTTCTTCAAGGGGATAGGTATATTTCGAATTAATTAAATAGGTGGCTGGATTTGGCAGATCCCTGTTCTTTTGAACCAGTTTCAACCTCATCTGCTCATAAGTTTCAGCAATACTCTTTTTAACCCGGTCGATAAATGTAGTATGTATTGCTCTGTATTTATCAGTCGAGCTCTCAAAAACAGTGATCTTATATCGGTAAATATAATATGACTTATTGCTGGCATGGTCAATGAACATGTAACCTTCATTTTGATAAAGTGAAGTCAGGCCGATTGGAACAATCTCCATATGCCCTTCAACAATTTTAAATACTTCTTTACCGGTCTTCATTGCATCCTGCATTTGGTCAATTGAAAAAACGATAATATCCTCAAGTTCCTGGCTAACTTCATCGTCATTTATCAACCTGTCAAACTTAAGCTTTTGAGCCATAAATTCTTTCAAGTTCAGCTTACAGGAAACTGATTGGAGAGATCAATTTTATTTTTCTGTAAACTTTTAAGGTGTTGATGGTGGCTTATCAGGTCTGATAAAAAGGGATATAGTCTATTAACCCTGAAATTTTGTCTGATATTTTTCAAATATGCCAGCAGGATGTATTTTTTATACTCGAAATCAATGAGGCCTTCTGTCAACCAATTATTCTCTAATTTATCCATTTATATGCCAAATTTAGTATGCCCAATGTTTCCCTGACCAAAATATAATAAACGAAAATGAAAATAACAAAATAGATTATTTGACAGTAAATCTTGCCATGGCAGGTTAAACTGACAATAAGAGTGAAAAAATGTCAGTCTTTACAGGTGTAAAACAGCCAAAAAACAGATTGGCATGAGAAATGTAGAAGGGAAATAGACTTTTTAAATGATTTATAAATCTAAATAATATAAAAATGTCGAAAGTAAGTATCAAACCATTAGCAGACAGAGTTCTGGTTGAACCTGCACAAGCTGAAGAAAAAACCGCATCCGGTATTATCATTCCTGATACTGCAAAAGAAAAACCACAGAAAGGTAATGTAGTCGCAGTAGGTGCATGGTAAAAAAGATGAACCATTAACAGTGAAAGTAGGTGACACTGTTTTTACGGAAAGTATTCCGGCACTGAAATTACAGTTGATGGCAAAGATTATCTCATCATGAGAGAATCTGATATTTTCGCAATCATTTAATCAATTAAAACAAATATAAAATTAATAAAATGGCAAAGGAAATATTATTTAATACCGAAGCAAGAGAACAAACTAAAAAAAGGCGTTGAAGCAATATCCGACGCAGTAAAAGTAACATTAGGCCCAAAGGGAAGAAATGTAATTCTTGATAAGAAATTTGGCGCACCTACAGTAACAAAAGATGGTGTAACTGTTGCAAAAGAAATTGAACTGAAGGATCCTATCGAAAACATGGGTGCTCAGTTGGTAAAAGAAGTAGCATCAAAAACTGCTGATGATGCTGGTGACGGAACAACTACTGCAACTGTACTTACTCAGTCAATATTTGCTCATGGCATCAAAAACGTTGCTGCAGGTGCAAACCCAATGGATCTAAGAGAGGAATTGACAAAGCAGTTACTGCTGTAGTTGAAGATCTTCAGAAACAATCAAAGCCAATCCTGATTCAAGTGAAATCGCTCAGGTGGCGACAATTTCTGCAAACAACGACAATGAAATCGGCAAAATGATTGCGGATGCCATGGAAAAAGTTGGCAAAGATGGTGTAATCACTGTTGAGGAAGCAAAAGGTACTGAAACTGAAGTAAAAACAGTGGAAGGAATGCAGTTTGACAGAGGTTATTTTTCTCCATACTTTGTAACAAATACAGAGAAAATGGAAGCTGAACTGGAGAGTCCATACATTCTTATCTATGACAAGAAAATCTCTGCAATGAAGGAATTTCTTCCAGTCTTAGAAGCAGCTGCTCAGACAGGCAAACCATTGTTGATCATTGCTGAAGATGTAGATGGTGAAGCACTTGCTACTTTGGTTGTTAACAAAATCAGAGGATCACTGAAAGTTGCTGCTGTAAAAGCTCCAGGATTTGGTGACAGAAGAAAAGCAATGTTTGAAGATATCGCAATCCTAACAGGCGGAACTGTTATCTCTGAAGAAAGAGGTTTCAAATTGAAAATGCAACATTGAATATCTTGGTACAGCTGAAAAAATCAACATTGACAAAGACAATACGACCATTGTTAATGGAGGTGGCAAAAAAGAAGAGATCGAGGCACGAGTTAATCAGATCAAAGCTCAAATCGAAACTACAACTTCTGATTATGATAGAGAAAAACTTCAGGAGAGACTTGCCAAACTTTCTGGTGGTGTTGCAATCCTTTATATCGGTGCTGCAACTGAAGTAGAAATGAAAGAGAAGAAAGACCGTGTTGATGATGCACTTCACGCAACAAGAGCTGCTGTTCAGGAAGGCATTGTAGCTGGTGGTGGTGTTGCACTTAATCAGAGCTATCGATGCACTTGAATAAATTAAAGGACAATAATGAAGACCAGACTACTGGAATCAACATCGTCAGACAGGCGCTTGAAGTCTCCACTGAGAACAATTGTTGCAAATGCTGGTGGGGAAGGTTCTGTAGTTGTTCAGAAGGTAAAGGAGGAAAAGGAGATTTGGATACAATGCAAGAGAAGATAAATTTGAAGATATGGTCGAAGCGGGTGTAATTGATCCTACAAAAGTGACTCGGCTTGCACTTGAAAATGCTGCTTCAATTGCTGCTTTACTGCTAACAACAGAATGTGTTGTTGCAGATGAACCAGAAGATGAGAAGGCTTGCCTGCAATGCCTCCAATGGGTGGCGGCGGAATGGGCGGAATGATGTAATCTAAACATACAATATATACCCAAAAAAAACCCGGTTGATAATTTCGATGGGTTTTTTTACTTTTCAAATCCCCAGGGATGGTAAATGCTTTACCTTATGATAGGTTAAAGCAGCAGTTATACACTTTTTTAATTCTACTTTTGGAATATCATCCTCCACTTTGAAAACTCTATTTCTCTGAGTACCTAAATATAGAGATGTCTTTCTGTTTAAAACTGTGAGTATCAACTCTTTTACATGTCCATTTGAAATAGATGGCATACTGATTTGGTTTATTTTTCTTCCAGTCAATTCTTATTGTACTTCCATTTTTTACAATAGCTTGGTTCACCCAGTTTAGAGTTTCTTCCAAATTTGATATTTCCTCTATTTCGCTGGCTGCTTGTAATACCAACCTTCTAAGGCACAATATTTTATTTCGAATTAAATCAGGTAACATGTGTTGAAAACCAATTCAACCTAAGGAATTGTATTAATATGTAAATTCTTCATTGGTTTCATATTGAAGGCCATGTTTTGTATATGGGTTCTACGTACTTTTGCTCTGATTTATATGCTGTATTGGCAGGAATATTTTCTATTTTATAGTACTTGCAAGAAGCTCGTATTGCCCGCATCGTATTCCACCTACTTGGTTTTCCGGCTTTTTCCATTTCAAATGGAACTTGTCCGGGATGTTTGGCTTGTGCATTCCAGGTTGAATTCTTATTTCGCTTTTTTTCCAATACTTGTATCGCAAGATTGTGAGTTCCCATTTTACTTTTGAATATTGAAAGTAGTCTGATGCCCGCAAAATATCATACTGCCATCTGAATGGATATGTTAGCTTTAGAAAGCCTTTATTAATTATTTCCCCGGTTCTGTCAGAGAGAAATAACTGGTGTAATAAAATAAATTCAACGGATGAATTTTTAGATTGTCTTAATTTCGATAATCTGTACGTATAACCATTCATCTCATATTCTATTATTCCTTCCAATACGGATATTGTTGTATGTAATGAACTATGAATTGTATGGCTTCTATTCGACCTGCAATTAAATCCACCATCAGGCATTATTTGGCCCAGTATACAGTCAACCACCGATTCTAAATCTTGTTCATTTGTTCCAAAATAGGTAGCATAGTTTAAGAACATCCCATTTACACATAAATCACTCAATTTTTCTGTGCCAATAGGTAGAATACCTCCGTCATTTGCTTTCTCATTTTTCAAGATGATATTAATAGATTCTTTTATTAGTGGAATTCTTGGTGCAATACATAAATTTCGTAGATCAAGAAGTGTATAATGGGTGGAAGTCCACTTCGGTTGATAAAACTTCATCCCCCAATTTCCATCAGATTTTCGTTTTGAAAGAAATCTGGCTCCGAATCCTTCTTCAGAAATTCTGTCCTGTAAGTCTTTCCGCTCAATTAATAAAAGATCCCGGTGGACTTGATATTGTATAGACACGTCCCCTTCAAGTAGCCAATTTATTATTTCATTACTTTCCATTTTAAATTATCACTAACTGTTTGCCAGTAAGGTGGCGTGCCGGCTATAGTTAAAAGTTGTTTGTTGATAAAGATAGCAAATGGGTAAATGTTATGCAATTAAGATCTGTGGTAGGTAAGCATTTTACCGGCATGTTAGCGCCCTTTTACTTTTTTAAACTTAATTGGAAAATTTAATGGTTGAATTTAATGATTTAAGATGCTCGATAAAGTCCCTTTCCTTTTTCGGGGAAATTAGGACTTCACCATCAGCATAATTAATCTGAAGTCTCTTAAGAGAATTCGCGGGGGAAGCTATAAGACTATAACTTCGATTTATAGACCCAATATCATTAATTAGAATTTTGGATTCTGTAAATTTTCCAATTTTAATTATTAGATAATTTTTATCAATTACGTAATGAATACCAAACATTATGTATAAGATGAAAGCCAAAATTGGTATCCAAATAATGAAAAGAATTCCTATGTTGAGGAGATCTGGATCGCTAAATGCTGCTCTTACTGTAAAAAAGAGAATGGGAAGGATAATTAACCACACAATTCCCCATATTATAGGACTTATTCGAGATCTATATGATATAGGACTCTGGTTCATTGAAATATTAATAAATATGAGCTATCTGATGTATAAAAACATTACGTTTATATAACATATGATTTTAATTTATTCTAATCAAATATAACATTACCTAAAATTATTTTTATAAACCCTAGTATAAATAAAAGCATTTTCAACTCAATGGATCTACCTGGACCATTGCCATCTAAATTCAATCCAAAAGGCTGAATTATTTTATTGTACCATTTTTACAGAAAATTAGTTTCGATAATATACAAGACAGTACCAGCTGTTCATTCTGCAATATTTTGTTAAATTTGATTTCAGCATTTTTTGGAACCTAAATATAGATCCCCATGAAGCATTTAATGATCACACTATTATTAGTTTCAACATGTATTTTTGATATGTCAGCCCAGGATAAAAATACCAAAGAAGATAACTCTAATATGCCTTATTATCAGATCCCGGAATACCCGGATACATATACACCCGAAAACGTAGCTGCCCGGATGATAGACGGACTTGGCTTCAGATACTATTGGGCAACTGAAGGCCTTACTAAAAAAGACCTTGAATATACCCCTGGAAATGAAGGAAGGAGTACAGGCCATACCATTGACCATATATATGGCCTCTCATTTACTATCGTAAATGCCAGCCTGAATCAGCCCAATGTTTTCCCGAACGATAATGAAGAATTGACTTTTGAGCAGAAAAGAGCACGCACATTGAAGAATATCGAAAAAGCCAGCCAGGTGCTGAAAGATCAAAATGCCAACACCCTTGAAAACAATAAGGTCATTTTTAAAAGCGAAAATGGAACCAGTGAATATCCCTACTGGAATATGATCAATGGCCCGATCGCAGATGCCATCTACCACACCGGCCAGGTCGTATCTTTCAGAAGATCTTCCGGGAATCCGATCAATCCCAACATCCGGGTATTTCTTGGCACGGTCAGTGAATAATTAAGGATGAACCCCTATTTTAAATGAAACTATTGGTAAAATCAGAGCAATTGGAATATGCCCCAGAACAGATCCCCTAAGGAAGATTTTGATGTCATTATTGTAGGAGGTGGGCCGGCTGGTTTAAAATGTGCTCATACTTTGTCAGATTCAGGGAAGAGCATATTACTTCTTGAAAAGGAACCCATTTTTGGTGATAAATTATGCGCAGGAGGGATGACTACAAATGACCTCAAGATACTGGAGGTGCCGGATGATATCATCGAACATAAGATTAGCAGAACTTCCCTTCAGTCACCAAAACGAGTTAGTTCAACGCAGGCCCTTAGACCCTTTTTATATACTGTAAACCGCAAAAAACTTGGTGCCTGGCAGAAGAGTTTGCTTGACAACACTTCCGTGATCGTTCGCAGTAACACAAAAGTCATTAGAATCAGCAACGATCATGTCTGCCTTAAGGACGGTAGCAAGATCGGATTTTCATATCTGGTTGGAGCTGAAGGCCAGGCATCAATTGTCCGTAAATATCTGGGTATTCCTGTCCGAAAGAAATTAATCGGATTACAGTATGCCATCCCCATGGAAAAAGTTGATCCAAAACTGGAAATACACCTGGACTCCAGGTTGTTCAATGCATGGTATGGATGGATTTTCCCGCACGAAAACCATATAGCAGTGGGTTGCTGTAGTGATCCAAAGATCCTGCCACCCACCAGACTCAGAAACAATTTTCATCTATGGCTTGAAAAAAAGAGGATCGACTTCTCCGGGCTGAAACTTGAAACCTATCCCATAAGCTATGATTATCAAGGTGTTCGGTTTGGCAATATTTTTCTTATTGGCGAGGCTGCCGGAATGGCTTCAGGCCTTACAGGGGAAGGAATATACCAGTCAATGGTTTCAGGTCAAGAAGCTGCCAGAATGATACTGGATCCTCAATATGTCCCGGTACAACTTGATAAAGTACTCCGATATAACTCAATTCAGCATAAAATTATGAAACTTTTTAAATCCTCACATATCGTCCGGAACTTCCTGCATGAATTGCTTCTGGTGGCTATGAACAATAACCGGATTAAAAAGTTCATCCGGACTGCCTTTTCCCCCATGAAAAAGAAATAATATATTTAGAAGAGTATCTGCCTGATAACTAACTGTTGGCGAACAGGTCCGGGTTAATAAACAATTAATTCAACTGGTATTTTGAGGATATCCCTGAAATCATCCCCTGACTCCTGCATATCCTCATCTTCTAGTTCATAATACCACTGTACAGCCACATTCTTTCCTGTTCTAAACAATTTCTCAAACCTTCTGAAAATTTCAAGGAGGTATTTTGAGGAACTCGTATTGAAATATTCTAACTTAACAACAAATATGGTGTTTTCAGCAGGGGATTTAATATAATTATCAATCCACTCCATGACAGGTTCATATAGATCAGCAGAATTTTCTGGAATTGATTTTCCGGAAAATTCCATCTCCCCGCTTTCTGCATCTAATTTTATAGATGGTGTTTTATCACTGCCTTCCATGTAAAAATTTTTCATAACGCAAATTTACTGCTCAACCTTTATTTGAACACCTAATCGAAACAATGAATTCTCTTTATCTACCTTGGAAAATTCGTATTCCAAATTCCCATTCGACTTTCTGATTATATTTATCAATCCCAGGCCAGCTCCTCCTTTTATAGAGAAACCGCCATTATCCAATGTTTTTCTATAGGTCCTGGTGATATCTTCATCACTCATTGATAAATATCCATCCAGTTTGGAGACCAGGTTATTTACTTCCTTGGTTTTAATAAAATTTTCAGTAATAATAAAATAATCATTTCCCCGCATAAATAAGAAGAATTTAAATGACTGGTGATCGACTACACTGAAATCCTCCCCATGATTAAAAATATTCTGTAAGATCTCTATCAGAACATTAACGATACGCTTTACAATAGTGCTGTTACTCTCAATTATTCTCAATTTGGTTTCCGACATCTCAAGAATCAAATCAATCATTTCATGGGTAGGTTTACCCATGTAGGAGAAAACAACTTTATCGCTTCTCTTATTCAACTCCATCTCCGTAAATCCACTCATAAGAAAATTACTGCATTTCTAGGCTAAAGATAAGAGGATTTCTTGATTAGGCCCAATATTTTCTTCAATAAATTACATTTTTGTCAGAATTTTGTCCTTTCCAGTCACAATAAATGGACCGCAATAATTTAATTGGAGCATATTATACATTAAATTTTTTTTGAAATGGATATTTCTATATTTTAGCGGCGGTTTTCTAAAATCTAAACTATATGGATGCTGGACTTATACTAATGTTAGTTGCCTGGGTTGTTGTAGGCGCATGGATATCGATCATTATATTTTCTCAAAAGAAATACCACCCAAAAGCCCTTTTTACATTGTTTTTTGCTGAAATGTGGGAAAGGTTCAATTTCTATGGGATGAGAGCGATACTCACTCTTTACATGATCAAGGTCTTATTCGATCATATGTCTCAAACCGATGCAGATGAACGGGCTATTGGAATTTATGGCGCATATAATGCCCTTGTTTACCTGACCCCTGTTCTGGGAGGCATGCTGGCAGATAAGATATTGGGATTCCGAAGATCCATAGTGTGGGGAGGAATATTGATGGCATGCGGACAAGTAATGCTCATATTTTCAGATACCTTCCAGATTATCGTTGAAAATGACCTTTTCTTTATCGGATTATCCCTAATCGTCGTAGGTAACGGATATTTTAAACCTAACATATCCAGTTTCCTGGGAACTTTTTATGATAAGAACGATCCACGCAAAGATGGTGCTTTTACCATATTTTATATGGGTATCAATGTAGGTGCTTTCCTTGCACCAATTACCTGTGGATACCTCGGTGAGACTTATGACTGGGACTGGGGATTCGGTTTAGCTGCTGCTGGTATGTTGGCCGGGCTCTTTGCCTTCAGAAAGAACATTATGAACTTTGCCGACAAAGGATTATCTCCTAAACCTGAATTTATTAAAAAGAAGATTCTACTAGGTTTAAAACCAACCAATTTAATACTGATTGGCTCTGTACTTGTCACCCCTCTAATTGCCCTGTTGTTAAATGTTAATGAATCAATGACCCTGATATTAACGATACTAGGCGTTTTAGTAATCGGTTATTTATTATATGAAGCAATATTTAAACTGGATAAAGTAGAAGGTCAAAGGCTGGCTGTTGTAATTATTCTGGCTTTTTTCCATACGCTTTTCTGGGCCTTTTTTGAACAGGCAGGAAGTTCACTTACCTTATTTACAGAAAGGAATGTGGACAGGACTTTCTTTGGGAGCGAGTTAAAAACATCAATATTCCAGAGTGTAAATCCATTGTTCATCATAACACTAGCCCCTGCATTTACCTGGTTGTGGGCAAAGCTTAACAAACTGAGGATGGACCCATATACCCCATTTAAATTTGCCTGGGGGCTATTGCAACTGGGCCTCGGATTTGGTGTCCTTGTTTTGGGAGCCAAATTATTTGCTTCATCCTCAGGCATGGTACCCCTGGCTTTCCTCGTCATTGCATATTTTCTGCATACTACCGGGGAATTGTGCCTTTCTCCAGTTGGTTTATCCATGGTTACCAAATTATCACCAGGTAGAATTGTAGGTTTTGTTATGGGTGCATGGTTTTTATCTATATCGTTTGCGCACCACCTGGCTGCGTTTATAGCTAAGCTGACAGCTGCACCGGAAGTTGGAAATGGTGAAGTTGCTTCTCCTCTTGTAACCCTTCCTATTTATACGGATGTATATTGGCAAAGCACCTTATTTATCATAGGGGCTGCGGGTTTATTATTCTTACTTGCATACCCTATAAAGAAAATGATGCATGGTATACATTAATACCATTTAATCTTATAGAATTTGGGGTATAATAGAAAATATTCTTTTAAAATAGGCTCAAAAAGCAGTATCAAATATTAAAATCTTGGAAAAAAAAATAATTTTGATTAGCTTTTAGGGTGACATAGCCATGTGGCGTTGGTGTAATAAAGTCTCTATCTAATAAAATTCAAATATAATGATTGAAACAGGAATCAGATCTAAAAAATCCGACCTATACTCATTAGGTCTAAAATCAGGAAGAATCCACTGGAACTATTCTCCAAGTGAACTATATGAAGAATCCTTACGCAAACGAGAAGGCATCATAACAGACCGTGGATCACTGCTCGTTGATACAAGTTTCTTTACCGGAAGGGCACCAAAAGACAAATATGTTGTAAAAGATGGTAAAACTGAAGACATAATCTGGTGGGGGAACGTCAACCAACCTATTTCCCCGGAACACTTTGATGATCTTTACAATGAAATGATCAAATATCTGTATGGCAAGGAACTATATGTAAGGGAAGGTTTTGCTGGAGCGGATAACAACTACAGGTTAAAATGCCGGTTCGTGAATACAATGGCATGGCAAAACCTCTTCTGCTACAATATGTTCATCAGGCCGAACAAAGAAGATTTTGAAAGTTTTGTGCCAGATTTTACCGTAATTTCTGCACCTGAATTCACTGCGGATCCTCAGCGTTTCGGCTTGAGACAGAGCAATTTCGCCATCGTGAATATGACCAAAAATATTATGATCATTGGTGGTACAGGATATGCCGGTGAAATTAAGAAGGGAATATTTGGTTTAATGAATTACCTCCTTCCACAACGCGACGTACTTCCAATGCACTGCTCAGCCAACGTAGGTAAAGATGGTGATACGGCCATTTTCTTCGGCCTATCAGGTACAGGAAAAACCACCCTTTCCGCCGACCCTGAAAGAGGATTGATCGGGGATGATGAACATGGATGGACGGATGCTACGATATTTAATTTTGAGGGAGGATGCTATGCCAAAACTGTTGATCTTTCCGAAGAAAAAGAACCCGACATTTGGAATGCCATAAAGTTTGGTGCAATTGAGGAGAATTCCAGTTTTTATCCAAAAACCAGAACGGTAAACTACTCTGATACAAGAGTAACAGAAAACACAAGGGTATCTTATCCCATAAATCATATTAAAAATGCGGTGCATCCTTCAATAGCAGGAATACCTAAAAATATATTTTTCCTTGCAGCCGATGCGTTTGGCGTTTACCTCCAATTTCAAAACTAAGTCCTGGGCAGGCCATGTACCACTTTATCAGTGGGTATACGGCTAAAGTGCCGGAACAGAAATGGGCGTAGTTGATCCAGTAACAACATTCTCGGCATGCTTTGGTGCTGCTTTCTTACCCTTACACCCAACAAAATATGCCGAAATGTTAGGGAAAAAAATGAAAAAGATAAAGTAAATGTCTGGTTTATTAATACTGGATGGGTAGGTGGAAATATGGTGTAGGTAATAGGATTGATTTAAAATATACACGAGCCATGATCACGGCAGCTCTTGAAGATAAGCTGACTATGTTGATTATCATGAAGGATCAATGCTTGGCACTCAGATACCAACGACCTGTCCGGGAGTTCCTTCTGAGTTGTTGCGTCCAAAGAACAACTGGGCAGATGAAGAAGAATTCTATAAAACAGCCGAAAAACTAGTTGATGAGTTCAATCAGAACTTTGAAAAGTACAAGGATTTTGCAAATGAAGAGATCCTTGCTGCGGCACCCAAGAGATATAAAAGATAATAACTCTTCGTGCTTGAATTAATTTGAAATTCAGTAGTTCCTGAAAACGCATAAGTCTGAATTTACCTGGCTTTTCAAGGCACCATTAACAATAGATAATGGATTGAGCTCCTTCTAAAGCCAGGTATTTCTGATATAAACGACCTGTCTGATTATATTCAAAAAGAAACTATCAGGGCAAATAAGAAATTTGCATACGGCGGGTATCTGGAAGAACGGAGCTTATATAAAAATGCTAAACTTTTTGGATCAGTTGACCCCCGGACCATTCATATTGGCCTTGATATCTGGAGTGTTGCAGGAACACCCATAATTATCCCCATTGATGGCTATATCCATAGTTTTCAGAATAATAAATCAAGTGGCGATTATGGCCCTACAATTATCACAAAGCATCTTTTAGGAAGCAATCATTTTTCCTCTTATTCGGCCATTTAAGCCATATCAGCTTACTTAACTTGGAAGAAGGTAAATTCATCAAAAAAGGTGAAAAACTGGCCGATTTGGGTACCTTTGAAGAGAATGGGAACTGGCCTCCACATCTGCATTTCCAGATTGTCAAGAATATGGAAGGATACAGGGGAGATTATCCGGGTGTGGCCAGGAAATCTGAATTGAACCACTATTGCGATAATTGCCCGGATCCAATGATCATTTTTAATTAGTTAGTCATGTCATTAAAAACAGAAGTTAAAGTTGGTAACATCAGTAATTTAAGTGATGCCCGCTATTGTGCTGGGATGGGGGTACAGTATTTAGGATTTTCAATGGACAGAAATACTGAGCATTATATTGATCAGAAAACACTAAAAACCATTAAGGAATGGATAGTGGGTCCAACAATTGTAGGAGAATTTTCGGATCTGGATCCATTGGTAAATAATTCCACATTACTGGAGGACTTAGATTTCATTGAAATTGCAGAACCAGTTTTAATTGATACATATACAAAGGTAAATCTCCCCCTAATTTTAAAAATGGATATAGCATCTTTCGAATCAGTACAGGAATTGGAAGGGATAATGTCCCAGACAAAAGACAGGGTGCTCTTTTTTCTTTTAGACAGATCCAAAGGATGTTTAATACAGGAAATGGATATTGTAAGGCTGGCATCTAAGTATAAAATTATGATTGGTTTCGGGATTGATAAACATAGTATTCACACATGGATCGATGGAACGGATATATTCGGAATTTCTCTCAAAGGGGAACAGAAATCAAGCCCGGTTTTAAGGATTATGATGAATTGGCTGATATTCTCGAAGAGATCGAGACAAGAAGAGTAAGTTTGCAAAATAATAATGAAACAATTTGAGTAGAACTGTTAATAAAACTAAAGTTGAAAGTATGAATTATACTTGATAAACTGATCTTAGGTGTATTCAGATTATTCATCGAGTGCTTGTGGTAATGATAAAAACAGGGAGACCACATTCAGTATTTCAGATAATTTATCTGAAGACAAACGTGCTGAATTCGAGTTCATGGTGAGTGAAAAAATTAAGGAATATACACGTTCATCGCTTGACTCGACGAGATCGTATCATTAGGAGTAGACCATGTTTTCATGAGTGCAGATTTAACGAAAGTTTACAATGATGTTGATAACCAGCGTTTGTGGTGTGAAGAAAAAACAGGCAGGAGCTAATAAAAATCATTGAAGGATCCTACTATGAAGGCCTGGACCCAAATGACTATGATATTAAATCCATCAAACAGCTATATCAGGAAAGAAATGATGATTTGGAAACTGAGGCCGTTCGTCTTGCGAAACTTGATGTTTTGATGACTGACGCCATAATGCTATATGCATTTCACATGATACAGGGAGAGAGCGAACCCTGAAAGTCTGGATCCCAACTGGAATTACAGCAAGCGTGATATGCCCGAAGATATAGATTTGAAACTTATCTCCCGATTAAAGGAACGATCCCTTGCTGATTCTATTAAAGTTTTACGTCCGGCAATACCCACGCATAACCGCTATAGAAAATGGTTTGTCCATTATGATTCGCTTAAAAACAATGATGGGAAAATTACTCAATTAGAATATCCGGGGGAACCCCTGAAATTGGGAGATTCTTCTGCTTTGGTTTCAGAGCTTAAAAAACATCTTAAAAATTTTAATGTTTCCGGAGTATCAGAGGATGACGGATACTTTGATGAAACCCTGGAGGCTACACTTATTGATTTCCAAACACATTTTGGATTTATCCGCAGATGGCATTGCTGGTGAAAGTACATTTGAGGCATTGAATACTTCCATAAATGAGCGTATGAACATGATCCGTGTAAATATGGAAAGATGTAGATGGATTTACAATTTGCCTCCCAGTGAATTCTTATTAGTAAATATCGCTGACTTCCATCTATATATATTCCGTGAGGGAGTCATAGATTATTTTTCCAAGGTCATGAGGGGGGAAAGAGCATCATGAGATGTCTATTTTGACCTCCAACATTCAATATGTTGGATTTAATCCTACATGGACAGTCCCATACTCAATAGCGACAAAGGAAACCCTCCCAAAACTTAAGCGTGATCCTAACTATTTAGGGAATCGAAACATGACCTTATTGCGAAATGGGAAAGAAATTGATCAAGCCTCTGTTGATTTCAGCAAATACTCAAGAAAATAATTTCCCCTTTACGATTCGACAGGAACCGGGAATATACAATGCACTTGGCAGAATGAAATTTATCTTCCCGAACAAGTATTCCGTTTATTTACATGATACACCTTCAAAAATCTTATTTTGAAAAATCAGAACGGAACTTTAGTCATGGCTGTGTTCTGTGTTCAAAATCCACAATTGCTTGCTGAACAGCTTTTAGGAGATAGAAAATTATGATCAGAATGAAATAAAACGAAGTATTAATAACTGAAAAGGAAACAATTGTCCATCTTAAGAATAAGATGACTGTCATGTTGATGTATTGGACCTGTTATGAAAACCATGAAAATGGTAAAATGTATTTTTATAAAGACGTTTACAACAGGGATCGGGTAATTCTTAAAGAACTATTAAAAAACAAACAGATATAATACAACAACCTTACAATATAGCCATACATCTCTATCTACTTGTTTTGATGTATTATTTGAACAAATCAACTTGAGATCCATAATGAAATCCAGAGATTAGAAAGTAAATGATATTTTATTTATATCCTAATTGCTCCGGCAATAAATATAGAACACGTGTATATCGTAACTAAAGAAATGTAAAAATTATTGACATCTACCTGAAACATGCGACCAATATAAATACCAGAATTGAATTTGGCGTAGCTTAAGATTAATCTGCACAGTGAGGTGTATGGAAATTATGAATTGGACCTTCCATTCTCTAGTTTACTGTCATGGTATGAATCCGAAGAGAAAAACTAATTTATTTCCTGGTTGAAAGTCTTTAATTTGGTCTCAAAGAATATCCCTGTAAAAGAACTTACAGCTGTAATCATAAAAAACAAAATACTGAAGGCAACTGCTGTATTTTTATCGATCATCAAATAGTTGGCTCCAAAAATGAACACCAGTTCCCGGGCCCCAACTCCCCCAATTGTGAATGGAAGCACAGCTACTATGGAAGATAGCAGAAACAGGGTCAAATATTCAATATACAGATCGTCAACCATCAGTGATTTAAGGATCAAATAAGCGCACAATAATTGAGCAAGCTGAACCCCCAGGGAATAGATATTGGAAATATTAAATGCACTTATGAATTTTCCGAACAGGAGTCTGAAAATCAGGAAGAAAGAGGGATAATATATAATTAAAAGTCCGAATCAACACCCATGATATCCAGGGACCTATGAAAGATAGATCATAAAAGAGCGATAAAAGCATTGCCAGGAATATCAGGGCAGCTAGACCACTTATCCTATCAAGGAGTGTTGCAGATATGAGATCCTTTAGTTTCGTCTTATGAGACTTGTTCAATAAATATACCTTATACCCATCTCCTCCAATTCCTCCAGGCAGGAACAAATTATAGAACATGCCCACATAGTATAATTTCAGGTTATATAAGGCCGGAAGATTAAGTCCGATGGATTGAAAAAAACGGTTCAGACGAATTGAACTAATAAATTTAGACAGGTTGAACGCAATGATTGCAAGAAATACCCATCCAATTTGAACATGAAAGAGAATGTCTTTAGTCTGGTCAAGGTCAATTTTCTGAATAACAACATAAATGGCCAGTGCAGAAACACTGACCTTGAATATGAATTTGAGAATTCCCTTTTTATTTATCTTTTCCAACAAAGATCTGCTTAATGGAATAAATCTTCTTATCCTGCGATTCGTAATAAGTGCGCATGATCATCTCGGCAATGATCCCTGAGGTTATTAGCTGGATCCCTCCCAGCGTAAGTGTAATGGCAAGGATCAGGACGGGTCTTCCCCAGATATCATGTCCAAGGAATTTCTCTATTAAGAGATATACATTCAAAGCCATGCCAATTATAAAAGTAAAAATCCCTAAAGTTCCGAACAGGTGCATGGGCTTTTGCAGGAACTTCTGATAGAACACCATGAGCATAAGGTCGCTGATAACCCTGAAGGTACGACCAATACCATATTTTGTCTTTCCATACTGCCTGGGATGATGTTTAACATCCACTTCGGTGATCTTTGCCCCCTGTAACTGGGCCAATACAGGAATAAAACGGTGTAATTCTCCGTAAAGCCCCAAATTTTTGGCAACGTCAGCCCGGAATACTTTGAGTGAGCACCCGTAATCATGTATCTTAACACCCGTTAGCCACCTGATGATCCAGTTTGCGATTATACTGGGGAATTTCCTGCTCAGGAGATAATCCTTTCTCTTGGCCCTTCTTCCAGCTACTACATCCCAATCTTCATCCACCAACTTTTTAACCATCCCAGGAATATCCGCAGGATCATTCTGAAGATCGCCATCAAGGGTTATGATCAGATCTCCGGATGCCTGTTCGATGCCGGCAGACATAGCGGCAGTCTGGCCAAAGTTCTTATAAAAACTAACGGCAGTATAATGACTATTCCCAAATTCCCTGATCTGATTGATTGTATTATCCTTAGATCCATCATCCACAAAAACAACTTCATAATCAAGACCTGCAAGGGCAGAATCAATTTTCTCAATCAATGGTTTTATGTTCTCTTCCTCGTTAAAAACGCTTATGACCAGTGATATTTTCATTCAGACAAAGATCTATTACGTATTATTCATTACAATTTCAATTTTCACTTGCTTCTAAAATAAAAAAAAAGAACTCTTATTACTATTTTTATTAATATTCTGCCAGGGGGATGCGAAATTCCCCCCTGCTTTTTCAAACTTGCTGAATCAATAGGTTATTTTTGCCTATCAATCTTCGTTACCATAAAAAATAATATTATGAAAGGTCAAATCGTAAAAATTATATTAGGATTTCTATTCCTTGTTATTGGATTTAACAGTTGTCAGCAGAAAACGGATGTAAGTGAACAAATCCTCGACATTCCGTATGAAAAATATACACTTGAAAATGGATTGGACATTATTCTGCATCAGGATAAATCTGATCCGGTGGTAGCTGTCGCTATCCAGTTTCACGTTGGATCAAATCGTGAAAAACCAGGTCGAACCGGTTTTGCCCATTACTTCGAACACATGCTATTCCAAAAATCGGAAAATCTTCCTGCCGGAAGCTTTTTTAAGAACATTGATAATTGGGGTGGAACACTTAATGGCGGAACCTGGCAGGATGGTACCGTTTACTTCGAAGTAGTCCCTAAGGATGCTTTAGAAAAAGTATTGTGGATGGAGTCTGACAGAATGGGATTCTTCATCAATGCCATTAAGGTTGAAGATCTCGAAAATGAGAAACCTGTCGTTAAAAATGAGAAAAGACAACGCGTAGATAACCAGCCTTACGGACATACTCAACATGTTATACTCAAGGCACTTTATCCTGAAGGGCATCCTTACAGCTGGACTGTTATTGGAGATCTCGAAGATCTCCAAAATGCCACATTGGATGATGTTAAAGAGTTTTATAACAACTGGTATGGGCCCAACAACGCAACGATGGTAATTGCCGGCGATTTTGAAAATGAGGATGTAAAAGCCATGATCCAAAAGTATTTTGGAGACATCCCCAGCCGTGGAAACGATACGCCACCGGCCCCGCAACCTGTATCGCTGACAGAAACGAAAGTATTATACCATGAAGATAATTTTGCGAGCCTGCCGGAAATAAGGCTTACTTATCCTACCGTAGAACAATACCATCCTGATCAATGGGCATTGGATGCCCTTGGAGAAGTATTGTCGCAGGGGAAAAGGGCCTGGCTGTACAAAATCATAGTCGAAGAAAAGAAACTGGCCCCAAATGCATCAGCATACAATAGTTCCAGTGAAATAGCAGGCACTTTTACCATCAGGGTAAGGGCCAATGAAAGTGTGAACCTGGACTCGGTCAAAGTGGCAATTTTCGAAGCCCTTGCTAAATTCGAAAATGAAGGTTTCTCTGAAAAAGACCTTGACCGGATCAAAGCTGGCCTTGAAACAAGCTTTTATAACCAGATATCATCCAATTTCTTTAAAGCCTTTCAGCTGGCCACTTATAATGAATATGCTGGAAATCCTGAGTTCTACAAAACCGACATACAGAATATCAAAAATCTGACCAAACAAGATGTCATTGATGCTTATAATAAATATATAAAAGGCAAGCATTGTCTGATAACCAATTTTGTGCCGAAAGGTCAGACCAACCTTGCAATAAAAAATTCCTTGGAAGCAGATATCGTTGAAGAAGATATAACAAAATCCTCAGTACCCACTGAAGTTATTCAACGTGAAGCAGCAGGAGAATACCCTAAAACACCTACTACTTTCGATCGTACGGTTGAACCACCATTCGGCCCTAAGCCGCTCATAACACCCCCTGTGATCTGGACGGCTACATTGGACAACAATATGAATGTTTATGGTATTGAAGCAAATGAACTGCCTTTGGTCAATTTCAGCATCCGTATAATGGGTGGATTCAGCGCAGAATCCCTTGAAAAACCAGGTGTTACAAACCTTTTAACCGACCTGATGATGGAAGGAACCAGGAACAAAACCCCGGAAGAACTAGAAGATGCAATTGGTCAGCTTGGGGCTAACATCAATTTGTATACATCAAATGAGTTTATAGAGTTATCCGGAAATTGCCTGACAAGAAATTATATAGAAACCCTGAGGTTAATTGAGGAGATATTGCTTGAACCAAGATGGGACGAGAAGGAATTTGCGCGCTTGAAAGAACAAAACATAACCGGGATCATGCAACGAGATGTCAACCCAAATGCCGTGGCAGGAATGATTAAAAGCAAAATACTGTATGGAAATAAGCACATTCTCAGCCTTCCCATTGCAGGTACGATTGAATCCGTAAATGAAATCACTATCGAAGATCTTAAGAATTTTTACAGCACCTATTTTGCGCCCAATATTTCCAATTTTCATATTGCCGGCAACATCACTAAGGAAGATGCGCTTTCATCGCTTGAATCAATTACAACTAAATGGAAGGAGAAAGAGATAGCTTTTACGGAATATGCCCTGCCGAAACCTGCGGATCAACCGATGGTTTATTTTGTTGACATTCCACAATCCAAGCAATCCACAATAAATATCGGCAGATTAACCGTAAAAGGGAATGATGAAAACTTCTATCCACTAACGATCGGAAATTATCAACTGGGCGATGGTCCCACTGGCATATTGTTCCAGATACTTCGTGAGGAAAAAGGTTATACATACGGAGCCTATTCCGGATTTAACAGGAGTAATTACCCCGGGATGTTTTTTGCCTCTGCAAGTGTACGATCAAATGTAACACTTGAAGTCGTCGAGATATTTAAGGAACAGATAAGCGCCTATCCTGCCAATTACACCCAGGAAGACCTTGATGCTGCAAAAAGTGTTCTTATTAAGCAGAATGCCGGAAGATTTGAAACAATAGGAAGCCTTGTCGGCCTGCTACAGATGATCAGCACTTATGACCTTCCCCTGGATTATATTGATTATGAACAGGAAGTATTACAAACCATTACTGTAGATGAAATAAAGTCTCTTCTTTTGGAATATATGGACCTTAATACCCAGGTGTTCGTTATTGTAGGGGATAAAGCTACTCAATATGAGCGATTGCGTGTCGAGGGAGTTGGCGATCCAATCCTGGTAGATAAATACGGCAATCAATTGGCGTTGTAAAACAAAAAATGAATTATACTTAAAAATATTGAGGCTGATAAAACAGCCTCTTTTTTTTTGTTGACATGACCTCCAAATTTCCCCATATCAATTGAAACTATATAGGAGATGTGTTCAAATTATTTTTTTAATCTGATGTTATCCGGGCTGTAATACCACGGAAAAAAAATTAACACTTCCGGTACTTTAAACCTTTCAACAGAGGCTGGTTATTGAATTTATTAAAAGGAATTTTCATTCAGAAAATAAAGATTTGATAAGTTTCGAATCTTTCTTGAAGGATGAACCAGGACTAGCATTGCCAGCGGATCTATTTATTGGTCTATTCTTGCATCGTAAATCACCTGGTGCATTTTGGGTCGAATACTTAGATTAGCGATCTTGTTATTTGCACGGGTAGGATATACCCTGTTTGAGCAGAAAACAAATAAAATTCCCGAATCCGGATCAGCCCATGTAAACATTCCGGTATACCCTGAGTGTCCGAAACTATCTGGCCCGGCATCCACCGCTGGAATTCCCTTCTCTTTATTTTCCAGCAGGGGTTTGTCAAATCCCAGGCCTCTGCGAATCCCTTCGTTACAATAATGGCAGAATGTAAATTTTTTCATGGTACCTTCGCTGATGAATTGATTTCCTCCATAAGAGCCCATGTTCAGGTACATTTGGATTAGTTTTGCCAGGTCATTTGCGGATCCAAATAATCCTGCATTTGCTGACAATCCATTCATCATGGCAGCCCCTTCATCGTGAACAACTCCATGGATCTGCATTTTTCGAAAAAACGTGTCATTTTCTGTGGGCACAATCTGGCTAAGTGAAAAATGTTTATAAGGATTGAAAGTAAGGGTATTCGCTCCAAGTGGTCGGTAGAATGTACTTTTAAGGTATGTTTCGTATTCTTGTCCGGTTAGCTCTTCAATAATCTCCGGCCAAAGATAAAATGATAATCCCGAATAAACATAACCCTGGTCAGGGTTAACGGGAGACTTAAGGATCATCTTATATATTTTGTCCCGGTAATTGTTATACAAAAAGAGATCATCGGTTAACTTGATGGAATATCTGGCCGAAGAATCATTTGATAATGTATTCCTCTTATATTTCCCATTATTTTTGAAAGTAGTGGTCCAATAAGCGATCCAGGACTGCAAGCCAGCATTATGTGATAATATTCGACGTATAATCAGGTCCTTCTTATTCCCCCGGTCAAAATAATCTAAATAATCTCCTATCGTCCCATCAAGGTCAAATTTTTCTGCATCATGCATTTTCATCAAACCCGGAAGGGCACTGGTAACTTTAGTCACAGAGGCAAAATCGTATATATCCGTGGTTTTAACTTCGTGTTCTCTTGCATAAGTATGATGCCCCCATGCTTTATGGAAAACCACTTTCCCATGTCTTGCAACAAGTACCTGAAGTCCAGGAGCCACCTCTTCTTCAAGGGCATATTTTGCGATGGAGTCCAATTTGAAGTTGAGAAATTCTCCATCCAGTCCTACTTCTTCAGGCAGGGTATAACCGAGCCGGATATTTCCTTTCACCGTTAAACCAGTCCCTGCAGGATAATCGTTATTAATAGAAACAGGTAATTTTCCATTGGCACCGATCCCGCCAAAGATCAACTGAGCACTCAGATCAAATGTATGGGCATTTTCCTGATATGAAACGATCACAGCTTTTGCCTGATCTAAAGCGCTGATTTTATCTAGCCCGTAAGGGTTCCCATGCCACACCAGGATCACTGGCTTATTTTTAATTATTTCGTTAATCAAGCTGATCTTTGTTTCAGTCAATCCAAAGTTCCTGTAAGCATACTGGGAAAGTCCAGTAACGTTTAAAATGACCAGGTTATGTGTTTCCAGCCAGGACAATAATTCATCCGTACGCTGGTTTTCAGATATAAGTAAATGATCGATATTCGTATAGGAAGACAACCTGTCATTGAATGGCTCTTTTACTTCTTCGTCAATTGTAATTGACGCAATTTTAAGTGAATCCAGACTTTTTAATGGCAAAATTCCTTCATCATTTCGTATTACAGTCAAAGTGGCTTCAACCAGTTTTCTGTTTAGCAGTTTTGCCTGAATATTATTGAGGTCATCGATTAAGCCTTGCGTTTCAACATATTGTTTTCTATCCAGGCCCGCCCAATATTTCAGGTTTAAAATCTTTCGTACGCTAGCATCAATCTCATCGAGAGAGATCTTTTTATCAAGAACTGCTTCTTTGATCAATTCTATTCCCTTCGGCACATTCAGAGAAAATAGCAGAACATCGTTTCCTGCCTAATAAGCTTTCAGATCGACCTCACCCGGTTCGTAATACTTGGCTACACCTTCCATATTCAGGGCGTCCGTAAAAACCATTCCCTCAAATCCAAGAGAATCCTTTAACAATCCTTTAATTATAGGGGAAGAAAGGGTTGAAGGCAAATTATTTGTGGGATCAAGCACCGGAATACTCAGATGAGCAACCATTACACTTCCTAATCCTTCATTCATAAGTCTTTTAAATGGATACAATTCAACATTGTTCAGCCGTTCCATATCATGGCCAATTACAGGCAAGATCTTTATGTGAATCCACATCAGTGTCTCCATGACCCGGAAAATGCTTGCCACATGCCAATACACCATACTCCTGCATTCCTTTCATGTAGGCCATACCTTTTTCCGCTACGTTGAATTTATCCTCCCCAAAAGACCGGAAGTTGATCACAGGATTTTTTGCATTATTATTTACGTCTATAACTGGGGCAAAATTGACATGCATACCCAGTCTCTTAAATTGTCTGGCTATTTCTTTACCCATGTCATAGATCAGGTCATTGTCCTGAACCGCTCCCAAAGGCATCTGGTAAGGGTATCTGATGGTACTATCCAGTCGCATGCCCACACCCCATTCGCAATCCATAGCCACCAGCAGAGGAACTTCTGCTTTAGATTGATATTCATTGTTCAGATTCGCCTGCCTGACCGGCCCACCCTGGAAAAATATCAAGCCACCTATCTTATATTTTTCAACAAGTTCAAGAATTTCCTGCCTGTGCAGATCATCCCTGTTGGAATAAGCAGCCACCATGAACAATTGCCCGATCTTGGCATCCAGGTCCAAAGTAGCAAAAACCGAATCCACCCAATCCGTTTGATTGTCAAGAAAGGGAGGATTAGTCTGTGAAGCGGATGAATTAAATATCCCTGTTATTATAAAAATCACTAAAATTGAAGCTTTAAAAATAATTTTCATTATTATCCTATTGTTTTAGTTCGTAAAGTCAAAATTGGTATATGCATTGATTGTATCACCCATTTTGAAAACATCAGCTAGATTACATTAAATAAGATTTTCATCTGCTTTGCTTATTAAACAAATCTATCACTAATATATAAAATGGCTATAAATAGGCTTTAAAATATGAATAATTTATCAAATTATAGTTGACATCTCTAATGATATACATGTAACTTGTACTTTGTATAACAGATCAACTATGCATCCAAGCAATCCGGATGTATTTATGCCAGATGAAACATTATATAAATGTACTTCTGCTGTCTACTTTTTTTTCCAGTTTCATATATGCGCAAGAAACTCACTATTCTAAGGATAAACTTAGTTTTATCGACTTGGATAGACAAATTGAGAATTGTCTCGACTTATTTCTCTCAGAGAAAGAGTTCAATAAATTGAAAAAAGAAACAGGCAATAAAGTCTCTTTCAAAGAGAGAAACATTGTGTTTAATTTCGACACTGTTATCGCCCGGAAAATACATACAAGAGGCCAAACTACTCTTAAATTTCGCAGAAAAAGTTTTTCCTTGTCATTTGATAGAAAAGTTATTATTTATAAAAATAATGAGTCAAAGGAATTCCAAAATATTTATGCTTTAAATCTGGTTTTAGACAAGAACTATGTAAACAACCGCCTGGCTTTTGCCTTGCTGGGGAAAATTGGATTCCCGGATCTATATTATTCTTATGGGGAAGTTCGCATCAACAATCAAAGCGAAGGAATATATCTTTTCATTGAAAGACCTCAGGACTGGGCATTTAATGAAGGCACACCATTTATCATCAGAAGAGGAGATCAACATGATTTGACTAAGGTGATAACTAAAAAGAAATTGAATCCTGTTGAAACACAATTATTTACTAACAAATGTGAGAACCTGTATGCATATCTCGACCAGTATACTGGAGAAGAATTATATAAAGTGTTATCTGAAATCTTAAACCTGGAAATGTATATGAAATGGTTAGCTTTCAACTTTCTTGTCAAAAATGGAGATTATACTGATGAAGTATATTTTTACATTGATCCCGGGAGCAACAGGTATAACATTATTCCCTGGGATTTTGATGATATTTTTTCTTCTGTACCACATGAAGGATACGATCATATCGATCCTGTCATTATAGATAAATATATCTTTTCCTCAGAAGATCCACTTGATGTAAAAATTGTTGAAGATGAGTATTTGTACTCTATTTATCTGGATCAATTTCATAACATATTAACAACTCTATACCCGGAAAAAATCAAAGAAGAACTGGAGATAATATTTAGCGAATTATATCCGTATTATTCGAATGAAGAAATTATGAATATGTCTAAATATGATTGGTTTGATGAGGTTAATTTCACGACATTAAAAAAAGAATTGAATTCAATTTACTCTGATTTATTAAATACCAGACATGAAATACTGATGAAGCTAGCTGTGAGAGAGCAAAAAAATTATAACAATTAGTCATTGAAAAACTAATACTTAAAATTTCAGTAAATCTCGATTGACCACAAATTCTAGAAACGTACATTTTTATCAAATTCGATAAATTATGAACTTTTCTGACAAAATTTCAACCATGTTCTTAGCTTTGTACCTTTATAAAAGGTGCATTCATGCCCAGTATTAATTATAAAAACCTTTACGTAATTATTATCATCAGCTTTGTCCTGATATCAGCAAATATCGGCGGTCTCTATATTTATGCCCTGGATGAAGCAAAGAATTCAACCTGTGCCAGGGAGATGATGGAGCAGGGAGAGTGGATCATCCCTACCTTTAATTATGAATTAAGAACCGATAAACCGCCACTTCATTATTATTTCATGATCGGGGCGTATTCCATATTTGGCGTGAATGCTTTTTCAGCCCGTTTCTTTTCTGTTATCATGGGAATATTAACTATAATCAGCATCTGGTTCCTGGCTAACAGGTATTATGGACAAAGAACTGCCTTGTATACTTCTTTAGTATTGCTTTCCTCCCTGCACTTTACCTTGCAATTCCACATGGCCGTACCAGATCCATACCTCATTTTCCTAATGACATTCGGATTTGTGACTTTTTACCTTTTCTACAAGGAAAAGAAATCAAAATACCTTCTGGTTTCCTATATCTCATTTGGATTGGGCGTATTGGCTAAGGGACCTGTGGCAATCGCACTTCCAGGGCTTGCCATTCTATTGTTTCTAATTTTTAATCGGAATTTTACCTGGCAATATTTTCTCAAACTTAAGCCATTATGGATATTGGCTGTTTTGATATTTATTATTGCTCCATGGTTTATTATGGTTGGAATCAAAACAAATGGTGAATGGTTGTATGATTTCTTTCTCCGTCATAATCTTGAAAGATATGCAGACCCTATGGAAGGTCACGGAGCTATCTTTCTCATCACACCAATGATCGTTATCCTGGGATTATTGCCGTTTTCGATATTTCTTTATACAATCTTACCGGTATGGATGGAAAAAAAGAATGTCAGATCCTTTATTGACTTATGCGGGTTTATAACTCTGACGATCATTGCATTTTTCGCATTTTCAAGTACGAAACTCCCTAATTATACTGTCCCTACCTATCCTTTTGTAGCGATATTGATTGGCAGATACCTCGATGTTCTACAGGACAATTTTCAAAAATATCGAAAATCACTATCAGCTAGTCTATGGGCATATCTGGCTATTGCTATTGCTATACCCATTGGATTATTCATCGGCTATGAAATTTGATCCGGCTATTTCAGAATTCAGATACCTATCCTGGTATTTTATGGTCATCCCTGTCGGGGCTTTATCCGCGATTACCTTTTTATACAAATCGAATTATAAAGGAATATTGCTCTCACTGAGTTTGTCATGGATCATTTCAACACTTTTGTTTTTTTACATCATATTCCCTCAAATCGATAAGCTGAATCCAATTGCTAAACTCCTGCCAGGATTGGATACAGAAAAGCCTGTTGCTGCCTATGATATTTACAATCCGGCATTCTCATTCTATCTGAAAAAGCCTATTCCCACTTTCCGAACTACTGAATATTTAAAGGAATACATCAGTGAAACAGGAAAAGGATATATACTCTCCAGGAAATCACTTACTGAAGAATTCGGTCATCTTGAAAACATACATAAAATAGGTGAAGCGAAGGATATTTTTGAGATCCCCACAACCGTGATCTACGAAATCAGGAGCAGGGATTAGAATTGCTGTCAGATTAATATGAATATATCGTTCAAGTTTGACTAAACCGCGTAAGAAGATATTATGTCACATCTGTCTGGTTTGAATTCAGGAACTATTAGAGTTTATCTTTTAATCAACCACCTTTCAGAGAGGCTCTGTTATTAAGCGTACTTGATTCCATCAAAGTATAAACAATCAGTCCATTTAAAAAACCGATCAGTGAGCCAAAATATATGTCAATAAAGAAATGTTGCAATAAATATACCCTGGACAATCCAACAAGTATTGCTATTGCCATTAAAAGAGCAGTCCAGTATTTATTTTTAATCATAAGTGAAAGAAGTACTGCCATTGTAAAGGCAGTTGCCGTATGTCCTGAAGGAAAACTATTAGAGGCATGAATCTCTACCCCTGGAACCTGATAAATGGCATCAAAATCTTCAAAAAAAAGCTTTGGCCTGACCACATCATCAAACACAAATCTTTTCAGACCCTGAACGATTATGGTTTGAGATATAACAGCAAAGATCAACACAATGGTATTGTAGTAACTGGTCATTATAAAAAGGATACCTAAAAAGGCAAATACCAAACCATCCCCAAGGTGGGTCCAGTATTTAAAGAAGAAATCGAACGTAGGATTATGGTGGGCATTCAACCATAACAGAAAATCTCCCTTATTACAAAGAATTAACACAAAAATTCCTATTACTAAGAAAAGATAATAAATGTAAAATCCACTTTTATTTAATGCAGCCTTAAGCTCTTCCATTATTTTCGAATCTGAATCTTAAATATTTGATTTTAATTCCTTCGCCCAGATACTGTTTTTCGTATGTAGTTTGAATGCCATAATGTTCACTCAGCAAATCTGAATTATATAGATCAAGGGTATAGGTTAATTCATCTAATATCCTTCATTGGAGATAGGACTTCCAGACTATATTCAAACAGATCAGGATTATCAGTCTTCAGATATACTTTCCCTCCAGGCTTAAGAATATTCCTGTATATTTCCAGAAATCTTGGGTGAGTGAGTCTCCGCCTTTCATCCCTGCCTTTTGGTCTCGGATCCGGGAAAGTGATCCAAATCTCATCTACCTCATCGGTATCAAAATACTCTTGCAGGTTTTGGATATGCCCTCTTAAGAATCCCGAATTAATCAGGTTCTCCTCTTCTGCTATCATCATGCCCCGCCATATCCGGGGTCCTTTTATATCCACACCAACAAAATTTATTTCCGGGAACTGTCTTGCCAGACCTATTGTATATTCTCCCCTTCCACATGCCAGTTCCAGCACCAACTTATTCTGGTTTTTAAAATATAATTTTCTCCAATTCCCTTTTATATGTTCAAAGATTTCTTTGCCAGGTTGTATAATATAATTGCTGAGCTCATTATCTTTAAATTTATCCAGTTTGCTCCTTCCCATATTATAAATTATCGAGTTCGGAAACCACAAAAGTACTTCCTCCCACAAAAATAACATCCTCCTCACCAGATTTTCCCAAAACCATCATCAATGCTTTATTTACATCCGCAATCACACTTCCATCAAGATTATATAGTGCAGCCTGAAGCGCCAACCATCTGGCATCCATGGCCCGTGGAACTTTAGGCTGACAAAAAACATATTCAGCATCTTGAGGAAACAATGGAAGGATCTTACCAATATCCTTTTCTTTCATAAATCCGAGAATAAAATAAAGCTTATTATACTGCAGTTTTGATAACTGGTGTATAATATTTTCCAATCCTGCCTGGTTGTGTGCGATATCGGCAATCACTCGTGGTTTTGTTTGCAAGATTTGCCATCTGGCTTTCAGTCCCGTCGTTTTCTGATAGTGCTCTATCCCATTTATGATATCATTTTCTGATAATGCAAAGCCCTGCTCCGTCAGTATATCAATGATAGCCATCACGCCTGGGATATTTTTCAACTGTGCCAGGCCGGGAGTTTCAAGGATAAGGTTGTATTCTTCATCTTTTTCCAGGTCACGAATCATAATTTCCTGTCCCAAAACACCAATTCCAATGCTGGAAACTTTGTATCGGTCAGTTGCAAATACCAGGAGTGACTTATTTTTCTTAACCAATTTTCTAAAAACACCATCAGTAGCCTTATTTCTTTCTCCAATAACAACAGGGACTTTCTTTTTAATAATACCTCCCTTTTCAGCCGCTATTTCCTCAAGGGTTTCTCCCAGCATTTCCTGATGATCATAAGAAATATTGGTGATAAGTGAAATTTCAGGAACAATTACGTTGGTTGAGTCCAGTCTACCCCCGAGGCCTACTTCTATAACGGCCACGTCTACTTTTTCATTTGCAAAATAATCAAAGGCCATGGCAACAGTCAGCTCAAAGAAAGAGGGTCTTAATTTGCTCGATGGTGTGTTTCATTGATTTAACAAATTCCACAATGTAATCTTCAGAAACCGGAGTGCCATTAACTTTAATTCGCTCAGCAAAGTGTTTTAAATGTGGGGAAGTATATAAACCGGTTTTATACCCTGCTTGTGCCAGGATGGAGGCAATCATATGCGAAGAACTACCCTTGCCATTGGTCCCGGCAACATGTATAGTCTTAAATTTCTCCTGAGGATTTCCAAGGATGTTACACAGTTTCCTGGTGTTTTTCAGATCTTTCTTGATGGCTGCATTACCAATCCTCTGGTACATAGGAAGCATATCGTATAAATACCTGATTACTTCCCCGTATACCATTGGATTATTTTGATCTGATTATGAAGGTTAATTTACCTGTTGAAACAGCTGCTGGTGAGGTATTGGAGGAAATTGGGCTGAATGTCAATGATTCGACTTCGTTTTTGTATATTCTTTCGACGGCCTGGCTGACCGTTTTTTCAAGGGTTCGGACAGAAATGATCTCGCCCATATCGTCAATTTTGATTTCAAAAACGATACGACCATTTTCTTTGGAAGTATCTTTCGGATCGGGTGCAAAATCCCAGATCCATCCGGTGAGCTCAAGTAAGGGTCCTCCGCCCCCCCCATAGGTTCCATACAAGGCGCGGGAATCCAGGGTCCCCTGCTCATCACCCTTATCGCTGGCAACATCGGCATCATCCCCTTGACTTGTGGTTTCCGCATCACTGTCAGCTTCTTCGGAAGTCCCCTGTCCATCGACCACCGTTTCTGAGGCATTATCATTTCTGGCTACCGGTTGTTCTTCAACTATCTTCTTCCTCCTCTGGCTCCGGGTGTGGTCTCTTCAACAATCTCTTCGTTCAACTTCCTGTTCAACAGGGTGGATCCGGTTGTGTTTCAACCGGCTCGATGACATCCGGAGAATCTTCCATCTCACTGTCTCGTATAATCTGTTCTTCTATAATATTTGGTTCTTCCTCAACAGGTGTTTCTTCCACAGGTAATTCTTCAACCGTTTCTTCGGCAGGTTCTTCAATAATTTCTTCTGAAATGATCTGTTCTTCGATGAGTTGTGGCGTGGCTGATGGTTGTTCGGGCTGGATCTCTCCGGATCCAACGGCCTCTAATCCAAAATTCAGTTCAATGCCATATTCCGGAACCGGGGGATCAGGTTCCCGCCATGCCATGATCAGGAAAAACAGGATAAGGAGCAGCCCATGGATCCCAATAGAGACCCCCATTCCTATTCTCTGGTTCTTCTTCTCAACTTCAGGTAACATGATTATTCCATAGGTTGTGTAGCTACCGATACCTTTGCTTTCAAAGAGGTTGCTATACTAGCTACATTTATCAGATGTTCCGTTGGAACGGATTTATCGACATGTAATACGACTATTCCTTCCTGCCCTTTTAATGCGGCCTTCAAATCATCAGGTAATCGCCGGATATTAGTCCTTTGGTCATTTACGAAATATCTCAGGTCCTTTGTTATGGTAACACTGACTTTCTGCATTATAATGGTAGAACTCTTACTTGAAGGAAGGTTTACCGGCAAACCAGAAGGTGTGACAAAAGAGGCAGTCAGCATAAAGAAAATCAACAACAGAAAAATAATATCTGTCATTGATGACATACTGAATGCAGCCTGTACCTTATGTTTTGTATTCAGGTTCATGATATCTTTATTGCGGTTCCTGCAGCAGATCCATAAAATTAATGGAAGTATATTCCATTTTGTATATCAGTTTCTGCACCCTTGTGACCAGGTAATTGTAGCCCAGGTAGGCGATGATACCTACAAACAGTCCAGCTGCGGTGGTCAACATAGCTTCATAAATACCAGATGAAAGCAACTTAGGACTTACAGTACCTTCTTCCTGGGCAATAGCCATAAAAGCCCTGATCATACCTGTCACGGTTCCAAGAAATCCAATCATAGGTGCAGCGCCTGAGATGGTAGCCAGAAGCGAAAGGTTTTTTTCGAGTTTGTAAATCTCTATTTTGCCAACATTCTCAATAGAGGCCTCAATGTTTTTCAATTCGCCTCCCAATCTCGAAACCCCTTTTTCAATCATTCGTGCAATGGGTGAATTACTTTGAGCGCAGATAATTTTTGCAGCATTGATATCGCCTTTCAATACAAGTCCTTTTACCTTTTCGAAAAAACCATCCCCTATTTGAGATGCTTTTTTGATAGTCAGCATGCGTTCTACGAAGATATACACAGCCAGAATCGACAAAAGAAAAATGGGGACCATCATAAATCCCCCTTTAACAAGCAGTTCAAGAATCCTCACTTGTTCCTGGCCACCCGTAGAAAGTGTATCTAACTGAGTGGTCGTAATTTGCAATAAATCCATATTAATATTTCAAAACCCAGATTGACTCTCCAAATATTCCTTTCAGCTCTCCTATACTAGCCTCTGCAGCCTGAAACGTACCATATTCATTACTCAGGACAACCCTGTGAAATCCTTTCCTGGCTTCAGCGGGCGGGATTATTTTCGTATCGACCCCTTCCAAGGCCATATTTTGCGCAAAATCTTCTGCAAAATCTTTATCGAAGAAGCTGTTCAGTACAATATAATAACGTCCGGTCCTTGCATTAATTGCTTCATAGGATCCTTCTGTAGTAGTTCCAATGCTTTCATCTACTGTTGCAGGAATTTCTTCTACTGCATCAGGAATTTCAGGATCGGGATCTACAGGAGGTTTCTCTTCGATTACAGGTGGTTTCCACTTCTTCAACAGCAGGACGCTGAACGACCTGTTTTTCAACAGGCTCTCTGAAGAAAAACCAATAAACGGCGATGGCAATAACAATAACTCCAATTAAAACGAAGGAAATTATTAAACCAACTGGATTTCTTCGTTGATCGCCATCATGCGTTGAATGATATTTATAAACATGTGAATCGTCCAGTTCATCATCTGAAATATCATCATTAAACATGTCAGATTCTGAATCTGCTGTTGACAAAGGCTCACTATCTTCCTCTCCTATATCCAGATCGCTATCTGATGAGGCTTCAGGCAGTCCAAAATCATCCGATTCTTCCTGGCTACCTTCAGATGATCCTGATTTCAATTCATCATCTTGGTTGTTAG
The DNA here is from genome assembly GCA_963820995.1 of uncultured Cytophagales bacterium. Lineage (GTDB taxonomy): Bacteria > Bacteroidota > Bacteroidia > Cytophagales > Cyclobacteriaceae > JAGTVG01. The sequence goes on from CAWGCL010000008.1 coordinate 136,844, forward strand.
GTTTTTTATCTTCCATGTTAAGTATTGATTAGGTGATAATATTTTTCCAATTTAATAAAATGTTAACTTATCATAAAAGTATAACAAATATTTTTAAAGTACTCTAAGAAAGTTGTCAAATCTCAAAAATATACAAAACCGAAATAATCGGCATAATTCAATTAAAAATTAATAGAAACCCCTCCTATTATCTGTATTCCTCTTGATGGGTACCTATAGTATCTTTCATAATTTCTTCCGATAATATTATCAAATCTTAGAAAAGCACCAAGTCTGTCGGAAAACAAATATTGAACACTTAAGTTCAGATCAATAATACCCGGGAGTGTTATAACCTCTTCGAAGGGTGGGATCATATGCTTTGGCCTTCATCCCACTAATAAAGTAAATATTGCTTCCAAATACGATCTTATCGTACAAGTTATATCTGAAGGTACCAGTCAATTTAAATGTTGGACGGTGCCATGCTTCTTCCAATGTCCTGGTACCATAGTTAAATAATCAGCACGGATGCCCATATTGTAATTTTTGATTCTGGAATATACCAGCTCGCCATAAATATTCATTACATTAGTATTTTCAGGTTCATATACCAGTTGGAAGGTGGAAAGATTTAAAGAATCATTCAGAAAAAAGTACAAATCTTTATATTCTGATAATTTGAAGCCGGCCAGGAAGTTAAAATAGTTATTTACGTTTCCACGTACCCCCCAGTCAATACCGAATTTCTTATTACTGTGAAGGAGTGCAACACTTTGTCCAAGAAATGGATTCTCCGCTACAACTGATTGAAAATCAACTTGTTCCATATCGCCGTCAATTTTCAGGAAGAAACTGTAGTAATCATTAAGATTATAGCATACGTCAATGAATGGAAATAATAATACACTGCTTCTATGATGAGATCGTGTCATTTTGAAAGACAAAATTCATCCTGCCCTGGATATCGAATTCTCCGATATTTGTAGAAAATATATGGTTTAACCTTTATCAGGTTCCTGCTTAGGGATTCCGGGTTTTTGTAGGAGGAGAACATCGTATTTACATCCAGGTGAAATTTCAGCCCTTCTTTCAAGAAATAATTGCTTAATAAGTTGATTTCAGTTTTGGATTCACTGCTGCTGAAGGATTTGTCCTTAATGTAATTATAATTTGCGTCGATGATGTAATCGAAATCATCCTTTTTATTTGTATTCCCAAACCATAAACCAATATTGAATTCATTGTATATCTGCTTTATGGAATCAGCGTCAACCTCCAAACCCTCGGGATATCCATAATAATGTACCATCTGCCGGTCATATTTCAATTTTGCTCCTACAGTCAATTTTTCACCATAATACCTGGTATCTGCGGAAATCCCTGTTTCAGCTGATCCTGAGTTTTCTTTATCAACAGGCCCATTTCTTGAAGAGATATGGTTAAAATTCAATCCCAGTGCATATTTGTTTTCCCGTTTATTAAACAAACTGGCATCCAGGTAGGGGGTCAGGTAATTCCCGAAACCAGCCGTCACATTTCCTCCATAAAATTTATCCAATGGCATGGATTTCAGTTTAAGCGCCCTATTTGGAATATTTAAATTTGACAATTCAGGAATTATACTTAGATAGTTATAGTTCTGGGTCATTTGTGATGTTGGGGTAGAGGGTAATGGTGGAATTTTTTCAAATTCCCTGTTCCGCTGAGGCAATTCAATTTCCAGGCTTTTTTCTACTATAAAGCTTGCGTCCTCAATTTCACCTTCATCAATTTTTTCCCAGTTTTTATCCTGGGCATATACTGCTGTTTCCGTAATTCCTGATAAAAGAAAAATGAATAATATGTATTTTAAGTGCTTCATTCGCTCTTTTTATATACTTATTCCTGAAGTGTATCGACTTCAATAATTTCACTTTCGGTTATACTTTCTATTTCCAGTAACTTTTCTTTTGCTGTAGCTATAATTGCTTCATTTGGTGAATTCTCTATAACAGAGTTTAATGTCGCTTTAGCCTGAAAGGCTTCTTCCATTGAGATATAATTATCGGCTATCATTAAAAACGACTTGCCAATCCACTCTTCATAAATTCCATAATTTTCATTAAGGTCGAACAATGCTTCATTTGAACTTTGATACTGTCCCTGATCCCTGAAAATCTCGGCAATAAGATACTGGGCTTCAGCTCCATTAACATCTTTTGCTGTATTCACTGTCGACAGGAAATAATCAACAGCTTCTTCAATATCCCCTTTGGCCAGGTGTGCCTTGCCGGCAAAAAGCTGTGTTAAATTCTGGGTATTCACGGAAAATGTACCCATACTCAGAATTTTCTCTGCATAAAGAATGGTTGAATCATATTTCCCGGTATAAAAATACGCTTTCAAAAGTCCTTCCCACGCATCATACTCTTCACGTTTATTAGCTGCAATCTCTTCAAGCTGCGCATAATACTCTAACGACTCAGCATTGTTATCCAAGAGTTCATTGATCAATGCCAAACGTCTTACAGACCTGTTCCGCCATTTAGTATTTGGAATTTTTATAACTGATTCAAAGGCAGTAATGGCATTCTCAAATTCTTCTCCCCTGTAATAGCTTTCACCCAGGTAATAATATACTTCATCTTCGAAAGAATTTTGTCCGTAGTCCTGAAGGTATTGATTGAATGCTGAAATAGCGCCACTGTAGTTTTGATTAAAATACAGGTTTTTTGCTGCGTCAAACTCAATATTTGAAAGGTCCTGTCCGTCGGGGTTTAAAATTTTGTATTTTTCAAGATATTCTGAGAACTCGCCGGAACGGTCCGAATTGGTGAGTGACTCCTGTAACCCCATAAGTGCATTGTTTGCCGCTTCATGCCGTGGATAATTATCAATAATCGTTTTGTAATCTTTTATGCTATTCTCTGATTGTTGGAGATTGCTATATGAAATGGCCCTGTTAATCAATGCATATGGCACAAAAGAGCTTTCGGGCTGCTCATTGATTAAAAAGGAGAATTCCCGTATCGCCTGATTATAATCCCCGTTCTCAAATGACAGCTCTGCACGCTGATAGAGCGCATCATCATAATATACAGAACTTTTACTCACGGTAACCTGACTTAAATACCTGTTGGCTTCTGACTGGTTACCGGTTATGCCATTGATCAATCCAATCTGGTAATTACAGTAATCTTCTTCTGGACTACCTGCTTCGATGGCCCTTTTATAAACAGAAATTGCCGTACTATAGTCTTTAGTCGCATAATAACAATCAGCCAGACGCAATAAAGCATCTTTGTAAAAGAACTGGTTAGAATTAGATCGTAATCTGTCGGTATAAAATCTGAAATGCGGTAAAGCTTTGTTATAGCTTTTCATGTTAAAATGGGTATATCCCAAACCATATCTGGCTTTTAAAGTCGTTTGCGAAGAATTTGAAGGATCCTTCTTCAAAACCATTTCATATGCATTCCTTGCTTCCTCCAATCTTTTACCGATAGCATATGCCTCTCCTATCCAGAAATATGACTGAAGTGTGGTTTCTTTATCATATGGGTATTCCAGAGATAAATTGAAAGTCTGAACCGCATCATAATACCTGCCAGCATTAAATAATGAGGTTGCTTTGCGATAAGTGACCAGTTGGTATAATTCCCTGACCTTATCCGTTTTAACCGGAAGGGATTCGATGTACTCCAATGCCGCATTAACATCATCTGTCAACATGTATGATTCACTGATCAGTGCATCGACTTCTGCTCTGTTTATAGAAGCATGTTCTGACTGGTTGTACTTTGTAAGTGCGGGAATAGCTGCCGAATACCTGCCTTCTTCAAAATTCAACTTACCAAGATAAAACAAAGATTCATATTGAATAGATGTATCAAATTCCTGTTTCGATGCATTTTCAAAAGCTGTGATAGCAAATGGTTTGTTATCAAGACGTAAATAGGACAGGCCAAGATAATAAGATGCAAATTGCCCGTTAGCTCCCTGGTCAAGGGCGGCTTTTTTTAAATTTTCTACTGCCTGGTCGAAAAAACCACTTTCATATGCCGTAAAGCCTGCTTTATAGAATACCTGTGTGGTTGATTTACCTCCCTTTCGCTCAAGACTGCTCTCAAAGTACTTATACGCATTCCGATAATCCTTCTTAAAATAATAGGCATCGGCCAACATAATTTCCATATCAGCTATGTTCTTAACCTCTCTCCCTTCAAGAAATACTGATTGAGCATAGGAAATTACTTTGTCATAATCTTTGCGTCCATAATAGATCTGGGTGATCATAGGTGGTACTACATTTTTATAGGTATCCTTATCTTCAGCAATTCTCAGATAAGTAAGTGCATCTTCAAAATTTTCATTATTGATCTCAATAAAGCCCGCATAATAAGCAGAGGCACCCTGAAATTCATTTTCTGCCTGAAGGCTATATTTGAAATTCTCCAGAGCGTCATCAAATTTTTTCAGATTGAAGTAGCTGTATCCCAGTTTAAATTTGAGCTCAAAGCGCTGTGCAGGTGAAAGATTGTAAGCTTTCACTTTTTCAAATGCTGATATGGTTTCCTTAAACTTATTATTTCTGTAATAGTAATTGCCCAGTTCAAAATAGGCCATCATTGATTTCGAATTCGAGGGATACTCATCCACAAAATTTTCGAAAAGGTATTCAGCATCATCGTTGAATAACATCATGGCACAATAGGCCTGATAATACTTAGCTTCTGCAAGCATTTCAGAACTTGGATCAGTTTTGATGTACTGTTCAAAACTGCTTCTCGCAGCAGCATAATTATTACTTTCAAGAAGTTTAATACCCTTGTTAAACATGTTCAGTGAGCTGCTCCGGTCGATCGTATTCTGCCCGGCAAGAGGGAGATATAGCATGACCAGCAAGAAAAGGAAGGAAAACCTCTTTAACATGTAAATAAATAACCGTCTATATACACCTTTAACGAAAATCAATAGTTTTTATTTGAAATCCTGTAAGAATCCTTATAGCTAAAATCGAACCAAAAAATACTTCTCAATGTAAAAGTTTATAAACCAGCTCTTTCAAGATCTCACCTTCTTTTATACTTCCAACTCCGACACCCTTGCTTCTGAGATCTGCCTCACGAATATAATGAATATTTTGGATTACTTTACCTAATGGATAATTATGGGAAGCATGTATATATTCATTAATAAAATATGGATTAACACCCGTAAGTTGGGCAAGTTTATTTCTATTTTTATCAGTTGATTGATGAATGATCAGAAGTTTGGAGAAAAAGTTAAAAACGAGCGCTATAACAGGTATTATTGGATTGGTCCTTGTATTGGATCCAAAATAATTGACGATCTGATTTGCTTTTATTATATCTTTCACCGCTATAGCGCGCTGAAGTTCAAAAGCGTTATAATCTTTGCTGATCCCTACATATTTCTGAACAATGCCAGGTGTGATGATGGTTTTTTCAGAATAGTTGATCAGGATTTTTTTTATTTCATTGGATAGCCGCTCCAGGTCGTTCCCAATATAGTCAACCAGTATTTGGGCGGCACTCAACTCAACCTCGTGGCCCTTTCCGGAAACATATTGACTAACCCAGTCCGGGATCTGGCTGTCATAGAGTTTTTTAGATTCTACAACAACTGCATGTTTTTCAAGTGTTTTGAAAAAAGTTTTCCTTTTGTCTATACTTTTATTCTTATATGCAAAAACCAGAATTGTGGATGGTAATGGATTCTGAACATAATTCATTAATATCTCCTGACCTGCCTGAAGGTTAAAGTTCTGGATTTCCTGAGCTTCTTTAACAATAACAACTTGTCTTTCAGACATCATCGGAAACCGTTTGGCATTGTTTATTATATCCTGTACTTCAACATCCTTCCCGTATATTATGATCTGGTTAAATCCTTTCTGTGATTCCTGTAGAGCATTTTCCTCTATATATTCCGTAATCTCGTCAATATAGAATACTTCGTTCCCTGAAAGAAAATATATAGGCGCATATTCATTTTCTTTCAGGCGTTTTAAGATATCTTCCGGCTTATGGACCATATTATATGTTAATGGAAATTCAGATGAAGAATTTACACAGGTTCAGCAATAATAAAATGCTCAAAATAATTTTCCCAATGATCATGCAATTAAATCAGAAAAGCATTTATCTTTTCTAAGAAGCCTCTTTGCCATTTGCAATAATCCTGGATTGCATTTGTGAAAGATCTATCTGTTTTAAGGGATCAATTTCCTCCACTACGAAAAAACCATCATTCCCTGACCGCTGGTACAGAGGCATAAAAATCAGCCCGTCCATGGGGATCATAATTGGCCCATTCCTATCCTCTGCAATGACCTCTCCAGCCTTTACTTTCTGAAAGTTCAAATATCCGGGTTTCATACGGAAGTTATCTTCCTCCGTAATCCAATAGTGATGGCGAACCCGCAATTTATGGGGTAATTCAGCGGCAAATGTCTGTAAAAGTGTGCCAATCTGCATTATACCATTTAACTGCTTGGGGGAAACAGCACCGGAGGCAAGTAATATTTCCCAGATTCCGGCAGTATGAAGCTCTACTGCTACTTCACTTCCAATCAATCCCCCTTCAAATGCAAATGCCAGGTAATCTTTCCTGGTCAAATATTTTAGTAAAGTACCTTTGATATGCTTTTCAAGATCGAGGATCAAGGGTAGTTTAAGGGCATTGATCACAGGATCATCGGATGTGACTTCAGGTACGACAATAAAATTCCCATTATCAGAGGAAGTTGTATGAAGGTCAACGCAAACTCTTTTTGTGGCTTTATAGGAAGATAGGTCCTTAAAAATATCATTCAGCTCCAGAACCTCTTCATCCTCGGAAAAAACAAAACGTGAATTAGAAAGATGTTGAATATGTTCATCGGTCCAGCATCGGTTAAGATCATAATCAATGTATCGTTCTTTTTTTTCTATCGCCTTTTTGTTGCCTTTCAGCCCAATAATTTTACCGCGTATTTCAAGTTTATCATCTCTGATCTTTTTAAAGACGCGTTCGATGGCTTTAATACCCGTTAGTTCGTTGCCATGCAATCCTCCTATCAGGATAATCAATGGTCCTTTCTCATTACCTCCTAACTCTCCAATTATCCTGCTCATATACCTTACTATGCTTTCTCTTTACTGATTAAAATACTTAACAGTGTAGCAGAAATCCTTCTAAAATTCTTTTCCGTGATTACACCTACCAACTTTTCATTTTTAATGACTGGGAGACAGCCAATTCTTTTGGATTTCATTATTTCCATGGCTTTTTTAATACTGGCATCAGGTCCAATTGTTATTGGATCTTTTACCATAATATCTTTTACGTTACTGGCCTTGCTGCTTTTTTTGTCTTTATTCCTGAAATGTCTTAATAAAAGCCCGGACGAAACCAAACCAGTAAGTTTTCCTCTTCCATCCTCGACCAATACGTATCTTAACTTCTGCCAGTCCATCATATCGGCCACCAGCTCAACAATATCATCCTGATGTACAGTGAACAGGTCTGTGTCCATGAATTCCTCAACAATCAGATGGGTGGGCTGCCAATCCCCAATATCATCAATTCCAGCCAGATCCCAGGTATGGACGGGTTTTTCCTTTTTTTGATTCTTGACCATTGCGGAAGTTATCGCAATTGATATTTCTTCCCGGTTTGCCTCTTTTGAAAGTTTAGAGAACGAGTTCAGGATCCAGGTGGATCCGTTCTGACGGGTTTCGTTTCGTTCTTCAATAACCGACATATATTTATCAATATCCTTCCTGTCAATATTACGTTTTTTAAGTCCTTGTTTGGCCAGAGGTAATAATTCCTTTTTGATCAATTCCGCAACTGATATTTTTAATCCATTGATCCATGTCATCTCCGTCTCCATACCTTCCCTGGCAGCTGCGAAGAAATTGGATTTGGCGTCATCGAAATCTATAAGACTTGCTATGTCTTTATGTTCATCGCCAAAACCGATCATTAGGCCCAGCCAGAAGGCTGCGTTTGCTACTTCATCCACCACTGTCGGACCTGCAGGTAAAGCCCGGTTTTCTATTCTGAGATGTGGTTTCCCATCATCACCTATTCCATAGCATGGTCTGTTCCATCTATAAACCGTTGAATTATGAATAGTAAGTGCCCGTAACCTTGGGACTTCGCCTTTATCGAGACAGGCCATCGCATCATCTTCCTGTCCTGTCATCAGCATAATCCGGAATCGCATAATGTCTTCCTTGTACAGATCTAAAATGGAATTTTCCAGCCATTTGGTTCCAAAGATCACTCGTGGACTCCGGTCACGAAGATGTTCCCCAGTAATCCTTGTATCTATGGATTGCTGAAAAAGAGCTACCCGGGTTTCTCTCCATAATCTTTTCCCGAATAACATCGGCGAATTTGACGCCAGGGCCAAAACCGGGGCCGTCAATACCTGGGCATTATTGTATTGTTCCACAAAATCTGCCGGATTAACCTGCAGATGTACTTGAAAACTCGTATTGCAAGCTTCAAGCATAGCTGAATCATGCTTGATCAGCAATTCATCGATGCCTCGTACCCTTAGTTCATATACTTTCCCTCTTAAACGGTTCAATGCAGTAATAAGCGCATTATACCTCTTTAAAGGAGTCAGGTTCTCGAGGCCAAGGTCAAATTTTCTGATGGTAGGCAGGATGCCAGTTATGGCAAAGTCCACGTCAATCCTGGAGGCTTCATCTCTGAGTTCATTCAATAGCTTGAGAATCTCAGATTCAAGTTTTGAAAAACAATTCTTTTCGAAAAAATGAGGTGTTAAATTGGCCTCAATATTGAATTTAGCAAGTTCTGTCGTAAAGTAATCTTTGTTCAGGTTCTCAAGGATCTCCATTACCTGTGGAGCTGGTTTATAATGTTCATCGATCAGACAAATTTCCTGTTCAGCCCCGATCTTAATCTTACTTTCCTCAAAATATCCCTCATTAAGCATCCGATCAAGTGCTTTAACATCCTGGAGCAATAACCTGGTAAATTCATTCAGGTCTTTTTGTTTTACTACAGATTTTACATTTATTTCGCCCATAACTCCAAGGTTAAATACGAGGATGCATGATTTTTGCTGTCAGTCAATAAAAACAGGTATCAATATTAATGATTTTAACAGAGAAATTCACATTGACGGCACTTATGCTTAATAAATTTAACTATTTAATTCATAATTTAATAACTTAGGATTTAGCTGAAAGAAAAGATTTGAGAAAATTGAGATCAACTTTAGTATTTATTTTACTTAGTCTGTGCACCGTCAGCCTCTATTCCCAGGAGCAAACCATTTATTTTAAAGACAGTACAATGGTGGGCAAAGGTATGGTTATAGATTCTAAAAAAGAGGGAGATTGGGTAATATATAATAAAAACACCAAGCTGACGGAAATGGGTAAGTTTACCAATAACCAAAGGGATGGCATATGGGTGCTTTATACACCAAGCCAGATCAAACTCCTGGAACTTGAATACGCTGATGGCCATGTGAATGGAACATATAAACAGTATTATACTGACGGCAGCCTCTATATTTCAGGTATGATAGAATCTGATAGTATAAAAACCGGCAGGTGGGAGGAAAGGTATAACAATGGCGTCTTGAAAAGCGAAGGTTTTTATGAAAACAACATGAAAAATGGCTCCTGGAATTACTTTAAAGATTCCGGATTACCTTTCTTAGAATCTGAATATGTTAATGATACCCTAAATGGACCCTATAAGGAATATGATGTTTTTGGCAATATAATGTCGGAGGGTGAATACAAAAATGGAAAATTGCATGGGCAATGGAAGGAATATAATGAATACGGGTACGTAAGTAAATCTTCAGATTACCTTGAGGGTGAACTGAATGGTGCTGTCACCGAATTCTATGACAATGGCCAGAGGAAATCCGAAAAGCAGTATCTCAATGGCATTCCACAAAAAAAATGGATCTTTTTCTATCCAAATGGAAGAAAGAAAAATGAAATGTCATTTGAAGATGGATTCCGGAGTGGAGAATACCTGGAATTTCATGATAATGGAAAACTAAGTGTATCGGGGAAATATGTCCTTGATAAAAAGGTTGGCATATGGTATAATTACTATAATACTGGAGTCCTTTTTGCTACAGGGCCTTATCTTGATGACGAAAAAGATGGATTATGGAAGTATTTCAATGAGTATGGATATCTTATTTCTGAAGGGAATTTCGAGAATGGATATGAAACCGGTCTCTGGTTCTTCTATCATGATAACGACAGTATTGAGTCGATTGGTAACTATGTTAATGGAGAGGAAGATGGTTTATGGGGATTATTTTGGGAAGATGGCACACAGAAACAGGAAGAATTCTGGGAAAATGGCCGATTGTTAATTATCACTGATGTGTATTTTGCTGATGATACTTTGACAGCTGGAAACGTGGTCAATGGAAACGGGACCCGGATCGACTATTACCAAAACAAGACAATTCAGGAAAAGGTGGATTATGTTGGTGGCAAAATAAATGGGAACTGGGAATTTTATGATGAAGAGGGGATTTTATCTTTCAAAGGCCAGATGGTTGATAATGCCAGAAATGGGCAATGGACTTTTTATCATCCAAATGGAGAAGTTGAGTCCAAAGGCCTTTATAAGAATGATGAGATGGATGGCGAATGGCAGTTTTTCACTAAAAAGGGAAAATTAAGGCAAACAATTGACTATACCATAGAAGAGGAGGAGGAAACTGAAGATAAGCAGGAAGGTGTCGAAATTGAGGAAGAAGGAAGTAGTCCCGAAGAAGATACTGAAGGCAATTAGTTTGTACCTCAACCAGATCTACCATAATTTCTAAAAACGATTCAACCCACTATACAACCAATTCGAAGGAGAATATCGCCCAATCTGCAAATAATTTTTCTCATTGGTTAATAATATCCGAAAATTTGATTCATAGAAATCAATAAAATATCATGAAAACTTTCTTTGATCATACCTGGCGGGTAATAGTTGGTACAATTGCATTATACATTATATGGATCGTGAGCATGACGCTCAGCGAATCGATAATCCCTTCAGGATTAAAGACACCTGATGCACCTGAGGCACTTTCAGCAGCAATGTTATTTATTGTCTGTTTTCTGCATGTTCTGGTTTTGTACATTTTTGTCCGTAATTCCAGATGGTATGGAATTAGATTATCCCTTACGGTATTTTTCCTGGTTTTCATAATCCAGTTCTTTTTAAGCATTATTGAAGCAATATGGTTTAATAACAGTTTAAACTTGCCCGTTAGTGGACAAAAATTTATTTTATTATCAGGATTTTTAATGTCTCTCGCTTTTTCACCTTTATTCGTCTGGATAAGTGGAAAGATGAAATCAAAAGGAGAAAAAGAAATACCTGGAATTGACTGGTTTAAATTTTTATCCATGGAATCGGGAATAAAAATTACCATTCTGATTGTCATCGTTTATCCCATGCTCTACAATCTGGCGGGTTATTTTATTGCCTGGCAGTTTGAGTCAGTGAGGCTTTTTTATACGGAATCCAGTAATATCGAACCATTTGGAGCCATGCTCTTTGAGAACATCAGATCGGGGCTTTATTTTTTTCAGATTCCTCGAGGGCTGATCTGGGTTCTGCTTGCCTTACCGGTTTATTATTCGGTAAATGGAACCTATATCCGAAAAGGGATAATAATTGGGCTGTTATTTGCAACGCTTATGAATGCACAGCATCTACTGCCTAATCCTTACTTCCCTGCAGAAGTATCACTTGCTCATTTTATAGAGACTTATATATCTAATTTTATCTGGGGATTCAGTATTGCCTGGATGTTGAACTGGCATCCAAAAGGGGAAGAATAAATAGTGTGAGTTAAATCAACCAGCTCTTGAGATGCATTGCACCAGGAATAAGCCTGGATTGTGGGGAAACGAACCGGGTATTTTCCTGAACTGTGGATAATTCCTGGTTAAGAGAGTTATAATTTATGCTATTACAAACCTGGATATTATATTGTCATTAGAGGCTTCCACCGATTTGAATTTTAGTTTGTATATCCTCAGAGAATAAACAAATTAATAGCAAAACTAATTTAATGCATGTTCTGTTTCAGGGTGAAACATTTGAAGGTTTGAATTTCCGAACTGATTATTAAGGCTATGTCGGTAGATATCAATTGGTTAGAAATAATCTAATTATTCGCCGTCATTTTAAAGCGTAGTAAATCGCTAACAATCAGTATTTAAGATTTGAAAATAGTATTTATACCTTTGATTAATTGTAAGAATTTAAGGAAGGGGAAGGTTTATTTTCTTACAAATAGCAATAAATCTGGGATTATTAAATAATGGTTCAAAATAAAAAATGGATGTAATGTTAGGCACCTTGGGATCGTGTTGTTCAAATCCCTTTTCAAGCCAGTCCATGGCTTTATCAGGCTGATTTGCCATAATGTAGATTTCTGCCATACTTATAGCTGAAATGTAATTATTTTCAGCGTATTCCTCCAGGTGTTTCAATATTTTTTCATATGCCGCGAGATAACCCTGATCGTTGAAAATCATTTCAATTTCTTTTATATCTTCTTCTGTAAAATTTAATAACACTGGGAGAGTATATCTCCATACTTTAATCATTTTATCATATTCTTTGCAACGAAAAGCTGCAGCCTCCAATAGACTATTGCCCATAAGGTCTCCCGGGTTAGCAGCTGTAATTTCCTCTGCAAGAGCCAGAGCGGTTTTACAATCACCTGCACCTAATAATATCGCTCCAGACCAAACCTTTATCTCAGGGCTTAAGGGATCCAGCTCGAGTGCCAACCGGCCTTGTACTACCCCTTCATCAATTCTCTGCAGATTACATAACAGCTGGCCATACAGCGCTCTTGCTATGGCGTCGTTGGGATTGATCGCCAAAGCCTTTAAGAACTCCTTCTCACTCTTCTCCCAGTCCCATTCCATCAGATAAGCAATCGACGCTAGTCCTCTATGAACCTCTGAAAGGTTCGGATCCAATTCCAGCGCTTTGTAAAGGTTCTTGTAAATTTCAGGAAAGGTAACGGAAACTGGTTCATATCCCGCCTGGTTTATATACATCCAAATTGATTCCAGAGCCAAATAAAGAGGTGCCCAGTCTGGTTCTTTCTCAATGGCACTGTTCAGATCGTCCAGGGATTTATACAATGATTCTCTGCTTAAATCCCCATCGTATTTCTGAGCCCTCAGATATGAATCATAGACCTCCTTGTCAACTGTTCTTGATCTGGCAAGTAGTTGGTCTTCTTTAGGTGTTAATATTGTACCTATCTCACTAGATATATCTTTTGTCACTCTGTTGTACAAATTCAGGATCTCACTTCTTTCAACCTTGAAGTCCTTAATCCAGAGTTGCTTCTCCTGGGGATAAGTGCTCCTAACTTGTACTTGTAAGCATACGCTATCATCCCCCAGGCACAAAACAGAACCTTCAATAAAAGTATTGACCCCCAATTCCTCAGCGATTTCTGTTAACGACTTTTCAGTATCTTTATAGGTATTGGCTGTTGTCACGCCCAAAACTCGTAGAGCACCAATCTTTCCTACATTACCAATCAAAATATCATGCATCCCTTCAACAAAATAATCAAGCGTGTCAGTACCAGTATAATTTGTAAATGGAAGGACCAGTAACGATTGTCTTTGTTCTGATGGTGGATTTATGATCTTTGGTAAAAAATAATACAAGGCAAAGGACAGTACGGCGATGACCATTATTCCAGCAACTATAGTTGTTCGTCCAAAACTTAATGGTCTTACCAGCTCACCAGTATCAATTGTAAAATCCAAAAGACTTTCATCCGTACAGCTAACTTTATAAATACCCATAGGTTTTTTAACACCTTTTAAAGTGTGTTCACCTATGAACTCAATTTCAAGACCTTCTTTATTTGCAATATCGCTATATACTTTTTCGGAAATAGCAATACCATTGGGGCCAGCCAGACCCTGAATACGGGAGGCAATATTAACACCATCACCAAGCACATCTTTTTTCTCAAAGATCACATCCCCCTGATGAATGCCTATTCGTATAGGTATTTCTATTTCCTTAGTGGCTTTTTGGATCGACAAAGAGCACATAACAGCATCAATATTGGAATTAAAGCTTGCCAGGATACCCTCTCCCATTTCTTTCAGCCATCGACCATTAAATTTCTTGATGAGTCGCCTATGTATTCGCTGGTTTTTTTTGAGGATTTCGAACGCTTTTTTCTCATCTTTCTTCAATAATGAATCATAGCCAACAATGTCAGTGAACATGATGGCTGCTAACTTACGTTGTGACATGAGTGCTGTTTGTGGTTATATAAAAATCAGCCGCACGAAAACCTATCTTATTACAAGATACGAAAAATTGGGGAATTAATACACACCTCCACAACCTCAGGCTTAAACATAAAGCTACGATAGAAAGCGTCTGATGCATTCTTGTTCGGGGGGATATAGATTTTGAAATTATAGAATTGAAATGGTCTCGGGATAAAAAAACATACAATGTCCGCATTCTTTGCATATCGCAGATCCGCAATGAGGAACTTTGAAAGAATCTCATTTGTTATCTTGATAAACCAACGATGAAAGAAGTAAAGGTGGGGGTGATTTTTCCTATATACGTTTTTCAGTTCTAGATAAGTATACTCCAAAGGTGGATAACAACGAACCTATTGTGCTTAACGATAAGATTATTTTTTTATAACCAAATATTTGCTAAATTATACTACAAACCAAATCCGCTAATATTATGAAATTTTTTAAACGCTTATCACTAATTCTAGTATTAATTTCATGTAACATAATTCCTGATGATGAAGAAGAATTTTATTATTATGAACCTGTTATAGGTGAGGCATATCAGGTCATTGCAGATTTAGACAATATGGTGGAATTTGAATATCAAATTCAAAAAGACCTCCTAGTCGAGACTGAAGATTCCAGAGGTTATAAATATACTCTGGAGATTCCTGCCTTCGCAATTTCACCTGGTTCTTCTAACAATTTCAGGGGGTATATAGCGCCATTGTCCGGCATACAAAATTTACCTTCTGACGTAGATTTTCAATTTGGAGTGGAAGTTGAGCCTTTTGGTGTGACATTCTCAAAACCTGTAAAAATAACAATTGATTTACCAGGCAATTTCGATACTCAAAATCTAAAGGGCTTTTACAATGAGGGGGATTGGGGAATGGCATATTTGGAGCCAATACAAATTAAAAGATCCTCCGGAAACGTACAAGCAATTTTCAATGTTCTACACTTTTCACAGTATGGCGGTATAAATGCTGGGAATGAAAATTTTGATTGCCCGGATCCACGGAGTGCACAGACTTGCGAAAATGTAAGGGAAATTATTGCCTGCAAACTAAGTACTTATGAAGTAGGAGGAAATGAGGAGTTGACCCAAGAAGATAAAAACTCAATAAATGCCATATTAAGAACATTCATGGAAATGCAACTTCAATACCTCGAGGAAGAACCTCCTGATTATCTTGATTTGTTTGAATTTCAATATGATTTATCACAGTATTTATGTTGGGAAGCAATGACGCAAGAATTTAATTCCAATCCTGAATCAATTTTTGGTGATCTTTATAATAAAGCAGAAGAATATATCAATGATGTTTTTACCGAAATAATGACGGATCTGGAAGAAACATGTATTGGGGATAGACTCAATTATGATTGTACCTATGGAACTGCTTGGAATACTATGCTTACTTATATACAAATGCTGGTAGTAGCTCAGCAACTGGGCATAGATGAGAAGATACCTATTCCTGACCTATTTGAGTTTTGTGATGGTGCAGTCAATGAATTATTGCACAATTTTACTATGGTTAATCGTTTAAATATGACTGAGTTTAGTTATCCGGGAGGGCCTAACAATTATTTTAACTATTATAAGAACTATTATATTGAATTACAAGATCCTAATGATGTAATCAGTATTGATTATTTTATGACCAATATTTTGGATTCCTTAGTAAAAGTAGAAGATACTGATATACAATGGATCGAAACAGGTAGTCAACTCACCAGTGAAAATGCATTTATATATAACAATGGTACAATTTCATTAAATACAATTCAGGAATATGTATCACAATCACTTAATTGTAATTGGGCCGAAGAGATATGTGTAGAGCATTTTTATTCAGTATTCTCGTTATATCGAAATGATTGTGATGTCGCCAGCGTTACTTTAAGCTGGTATAATCAACAATGAGTAAAATATGAATTTTGAATATTAAAATTGAATAAACAGGCGTAGTACCAAAAATCATATTCACAACCTTAAATACATACGATAAGCAGCAAAAGAATGCGTCTGATGCATTCTTTTATATTTCATAGTAAAGTGCTGCTTTTTAAAGTATCCCAACGATCTCAGGCTTGAAAAACATATAATATCCACACTCAAGGTAGGGTAGAAAAGATTGTTTAAACGACTGATTGAAATTCTGCATCTGTCTTCAAATTCAATTCACAAAATACATCTTCATTGGCCCGCGGTGTTTGACATCAATCTCTCCACGATATTCAACCTGGAATTCGCCTTTTATGTGATTAAAAGTATCCTCGGAAATGTTGATCTTCCCCGCCATGGATTTGGCTTCCATTCCGGAAGCAACATTGACCGTATTTCCCCATATATCATACTGCCACTTTTTGTTGCCGACAATTCCGGCTACTACCGGCCCGGTATGTACACCAATACGCATATCAAAATGTATAATATCACTATTTGAGGTTTTTGCTTCTTCAATGACTCCCACCATTTCCTTTGCGGCTTTAATTACTTCCCTGGCCTGTGAATAATCGGAATGCAACCCACCGGCACACATGTATGAATCTCCTATGGTTTTTATTTTCTCCAGCTTGTACCGGGAGGTGATCTCATCAAACTGCTTAAAATAATAGTCAATGCTCTGAACCACCAGTTCCGGAGTGACTTGATCTGCAAGCCGGGTAAATTTAATAAAGTCTGTAAACAGGACCGTTACTCCTTCAATCCGCTTTGCCTTCACGCTTCCCCGTTTTTTCAATTCAACAGCGGTTTCCTCCGGAAGGATATTTAATAAAAGATTTTCAGATCGGTTTTTTTCCTCTTCAATGACCTGGTTGGTTTCCTGCTCAAATTTGTACCTTTTGAATAAAACGAAAGCAAGAGCAACCACAAAAACTAAAGAAATTGCTATTCCGAAAATTACCCAGCTCTGTCTTTTACCCTTTAGGTCGGCTATTTCTGCCTCCTTTGTTAAAAGATCAACTTCAGATTGCTTTTGCGCTACTTCGAACTGAGTGCGCAGATTGGCTATTTCCTGTACATTACTATTTAAACTGTCCCGGTAGGCAATATAATCTTTGTAGTGGTTTAATGATTTCGTAGTTTGTCCCAGGTATTCGTAGATCTCGGAAAGCTTCAGGTTGGCCTCGCTGATCTGTTCTTTCAGTCCGTATTCAATGGCATACGAGAGACTTCTTTCTGCAAGAATACGTGCATTTTGAGGATCGTTGCTTTTTAAGCTGAGGTCAGACAAATCCAGCAGAAAAATACAGATCGGATAATAGTCGCCATATTCAGTGAGGATATCTATTGCCTGTTTGAGGTTGTTTTCGGCAATTTCATTATTGCCAAGCTGGGCATTTATCTGGCCCATGCTGCCGATGTTGTAGGCCAATTCCTGGTCATGTTCCTGGATCCTGAATATTTCTCCGGATTCCCTGAAGTGTAATATTGCCGTATCCAGCCTGCCGGATTTATAGTACTCATCACCGGCGTTATACAATGCTTTCGCCAGGTTGAGCGAGTCGTTCTCTTCCCTCAGGATCCTGATCGCGTTTTCATAATAGCTGATGGATACCTGGTAATTATTGATGGAGGAATAGGCATCTGCAATTGAAATGGAGATCTTCCCTAAATATGTTGTCATCTCATTGTCATGGGCAATTTCAGCTGCTTTAAAGTAATTCTGTAGGGCTTCAGGTAGATCTCCCTTTAACTTAAGTGCATTCCCTAATTCCAGATATCCTTTGAACTGATTTTCGATATCTCTCACGGATATTGCCTGTTCGAGAAGCTCCTGGCTGTAATACTGTAGTATTTCAGGATCCGGGTGAAGCTCACAGATGTTCCCCAGGATCTCCATACGGTCTTCCGGATCATAATCCCCTGATTCAAGTATCTGGATCAGGCTATCAGCAATTACCTTATTCTGGCCGAAAACATTCGGGGATAAAAAAAGGGTAATCAGAGATATGAAAATTACTGCCTTATTAAAGAATATGTATCCATGGGGATAGCGCATGTTATATTGATAATCTTTATGGATACATTATTTTTCAGTGCACCCGTATTTTTGGATCTATTATGAAGGAATCTTTTGAAATATCATTTTTTTTCACCTTGAACTTGATTTCATACGTATCCTTTTTCCCCTTAGTATTTGTTTGGATTGTTCCTTCAAATTTACCCTTGTTGCCTTTAAGAGGTCCCAAAACACTATCACCTTTAATATGCTTGATCTTTTGAATAGTGACAATATCCTCAGCTGGATTTGAAGTTGATACTGCGAGCCACACTATCTGATCACCGGGCAGCACATGAGTCGTATAATTCTTAATCGAATCAATAGGAGGATGATGGCCTAGGCCCGGAAAACTACAGTAATCTTCAGGATTACTATTATCTTTTATATTTTCTGTATCAACTAATAAAACAACATAGTGTGTTGAACCAGGCACCAAAGTCTTATTATTTGGTATAACAATTTGACCATCCTGATCTGGAAGCGAAGTAATCTCTTCTTGTTCGGTATTCCTTTCTTTTTTCCCGCAGCTATTCAGTGCGAATGCGATCATTAGAATTAAGACAACAGAATAAAATTTTACAAAGTTTTTCATTGGTTTAAATTTAATTTTGTTTGGGGATTAGTATGCCTGATAAATTCATGACATTTTGTATGGTTGTGGCCGTATAAACGGATAATGCAAGTATAAAATCCCATCATTGGGGATTTTCTTCATGAAATTTATAAATTTCTGTATAAAATCATAGGAAAATCTGCAATTTCATAACAGACTCCTGCTGTCATTGAAGGATCATGATGCTTGTGGCTTTCAACTATCTGGGTAAGATAGCGCCTCCTGCATTCTAATTTAAACCGTTCATAATCCGTATTAAAGTATCCCTGATATCTCAACAAAAAAATATGCAATATCCACATTCAAGACTTTGACCAATAGAAGCACTTTATAATGTAAGATCGTTTCATTAAAGAACAATTAGCCTCAGGTTATAATTATGACTCTATTGTATCAAAAGCAACCTATATAATTGGCCGGCCCCTTATATTGATGCTCAGGAGCGTTTTTCCGATTAATAGTGGAACTAATGTCGAGTGCTATATGTTCTCAAGATATTAGCCACCAAATAAATCAAAGCACTATGAAAAAGATTTTGTATTAATCGCACTACTCCTTTTTTCCGGATCCATATTCAGCCAGACATTAGAAAAGGGAAACCATATTGGGTTACATGAAAGTAAAATAAAACTACAACCAGACGTATCATATAACCAGTATAAAGAATTCCTTCTCAATAAACTATTCCCAAAAATAGAAGAAGCTTATAAAGGGGATGCAAAGCTTTATCTGATCGAAGGAATCAGGGGAGAGAATTAAAATAACTATGGATGGATCTTTGTTTTTAAGTCAGTAGAATCCAGGGATAAATGGTTGGATGAGAATGGAAATCTTAAGGAAGCATTAAGCGATGAATTCTGGAAAACGATAGAGGATGAAATGAATGAACAGAAAAAATACATAATAAGTGGAATCGATAGCGATTTTACAGATTGGGTTGTTCAATGATTACTGAGTAAAACTGATCATAAAATATCTTCAAAATGTCGGATTGAATTTTCAAAGGGGATGGGAGTATTAAGCTTGAAGTGACTCTTTTCAGCCCAAAGGCTGAATTCAATCCGACTATATTAAAATTTTCATCTAAATTTAAAATTTAACGAAGCCCGGTTCGTATTTGCATTATGCCAGACAAATGATAAACACCATGGCTTCCTAACCAAGGAATAAAATGGGCATTTTGGGTGCAGCATTTTTCGATTGAAAAAAGAAAGGTCCGGGATATTAAATCCGGGACCTGTAAATGCTCGCCTGAAAATTTTTTAATTCAGGGCAAATATTGGAAAAATCTTCTCTAATCAAAAATTTTATATTAAAAGTTTTTAAGATTTTATAATTCTGAAACAATATGATTTAATTACCCTCTAGCAGGCTTGTAACGATATAGTCAGTTGAAGCCGAGGTTTGGAAATTAGGTTGCCTGTATCAGGAATCCAATTCTGAAGGGACCTTGAAGATCAAAACCTGAAATAGATCAGAAAGTCCAGACATCATCCTCAAGCCCGGACCAGGAATTTTTGTGCTGAGGTCCTGTACTTTTCTTTACCTCCACATTAAATCCCGTGAGGTGGACCATCCCCGATACTTTTTCGATATTATCCGGTCCATCTGCAGCCAGTACATTCACATTGACTCCTCTGGTTTTGCCGGCTACTGATAAACCAGATGCCTGGTGTCCCCATCCATGTGGGAGAGCAACCGTCTTTAATCCCAGGTCATCATCCAATCGCAAGGGCAATCGTACCGTGGCAGTTTTCGTGCTGACATCCACCATATCCCCATCTGATAATTGAAGATCCCGGGCATCCCTTGTGTTCATGTACAGGTAGTTTGTCTGCCGTGATCCCTGCACAAATTCCTCATAATTATGCGTCCAGGAATTATGAGTTGTCACTGCCCTTCTGGTAATTAATTTAAACTGGTTCTTATTTTTTATTTCAGTAATGAAATCTTCTTCCAGTTTCTTAGCCTGCTCAAGGAATTTAGCAGGAGCTAGATTTATAAGTTTATCATTCGTTACCATTCGCTGATCAAGGAAATCCTGCTCATCATGTGCTTTTCTTAACAATCCATGCCTGTTTTTAAGAAGGCGTTTGAATCCTTTCTGACGTGTAATCTTTAATAAAAGGTTTAACAGGAATACTTGTGGAATAGATTTATGGTAAATTTTACTTTTCCCCAAAGAATTGATCCACAATAATAACTCAAAAAACTTTTGCGCAAATTTAGAACCGAATATAGGGAATCCAGCTGCCCTGGCAAGGCCTATATAAATTGATCCTTCATCCCTTTGTTCAGCATCAGGCCTGACAACCGATCTTGTAGCCTGTAGATAAGGTCTGGTCTGTAATCCAAGCATTAAAGGAAAGATGAATGGCAGATCCGGGCGTTCTAACGGTGTCGTACAAGGCAACATATAGGTTCCAACACTTGCTGTTTCAGTGGGCAAAATATCGAGAGTCACAAGTAAATCAAGCTGATTGAAAGCTTTTCGGAGCCGGTTTGAATTCGCCATTGTGATCAGGGGATTTCCTCCTGTCACAAATAAGGCTTTTATCTGCTTTTTACCTGGTGTTAAGATCTCATCCGCCAGAATACCTCCCGGGAAGGCATCATTCACACTCTGAAAGTCACCAATTCTGGACCTGTCAGGCCGCATCAGCAAGCCATTCTTTACACCGAACTTAGGAAAATCAATCACCCCTTTGCCTACAAGTGTGCCTCCTTTTTTATCCAGATTACCTGTTATAAAATTAATACATTCCTGGATCCAGAAAGCCAGGGACCCATTAGTTCCCATATTTACACCAGTGGAGCTGTACAAACTGGCCCCATCTGCACTCAGGTACGTCTTCACAAGATCTTTGAGCATATCCTTTGTTATTCCAGTAACTTCCTCTGTTTTTTCTGATGGCCAGTCATGTGCAAGCTCGATCAATTTTTCATAGCCTTTGCTATATTGTTTGATCCGCTTATGATCGATCCCACCCTGCTCGATAACCTCCTGTAGAAAAGATAAATAAAAGAAAACATCGGTATTAGGCCGGATATACAGGTGCTCAGATGCGATTTTGGCCGTTTCTGTCCTCCTTGGATCAATTACGATAACCTTTCCTCCTCTGTTTTGAATATCTTTTATATGCTTTGAAGGATTTGGGACCTGCAAAAAACTCCATTTGCTAACCATTGGATTCGCGCCAACAATTATAAGGCATTCTGTATTGAGTATATCAGGAAAAGGTTGTGTAAAAGGAAATCCGTATACCTGATGTGATACCGAAAATTTATTACTGCAATCCTGGGTGGCAGAAGCAAACATGCTCCTGGAGCCCAGTCCTGTCATGAATCCCTGGGCAAAAACTGGATGTAATACCCCGAACCCTGCCGCGGTACCCACATACATGGCTACAGAATCAGGATCATTTTCTTTGACTATCCTTCTGACCTTAGTGCCAATTTCTTTTAAAGCCTGATCCCAGGATATCCTTTTCCAACCATCTTCCTCCTTCTTCATAGGATATTTAAGCCGGTCGGGTGAATCAAAAAGTTTGTGCTGCTTAAGTCCTTTAGGGCAGGCAAATCCCTGTGAGGCCACATGTTCCTTATCAGGTTTTATTTCGATTACCTTATTGCCCTTAGTAGTTATTTCCAGTCCACAAAGGGATTCACAGATTCTGCAGAAGGTAGTATGCTTTTTTAAGTCTGCCATATCTCCTTATCCAAATTTTAACCTCGCGCTTTGAATATTGTTTTGCAATTTCTAAGAAATTCACGCAAGATACTTAAAAATTTGAATACTGGATTTAACACATAATGAGATAATCGAAAAATATATTTGGTTTCAGCATCAAATTACAGAAATGAACATCATGTGTAAAAAAAAGAGGAAAAGTCACAGACCTTTCCTCAAATATTAGATTCTATTTAGTCTCTATTCTTCCTTTCCATTGTCCTCTTTGTCATACTTCCGGCTCAACTGGTATGATTTAACCAGGGCAATACCAACAAACAGGAATATCATAGCAAAATATATCTGAGGATATTCCTGATGACCTTCTTTATTCTCAACTTCTATCAGTATTTTCTCAATTATGAATGCCAGAGTAATTCCAATAGCAAGTCCTATACTCACAAGGCCAATACTTAGAGCAAATGGTGTGGTACTCTTTTTCTTTTTCTTAGAATAGAATAAATCCGCATCAGCTCCAGATTCTATCAATGCGAGTCGTTCTTTATTCCTATAACTTAAATAGAAATAAACAATCCCAAAAATTGTTGCAAACATGGCTAAGACCCATAAGTGCAGGAGCAACATCTTCCATAATTATATAGTTTAAGTTTATAATTTGTTTCTTTAACCCGTATGACAAAGCGGCACAGAAAAAGGTTACAAAAATTCCCAAATGGAATTCCATTTATTATTTCTTATATTTATTGTAACCAAGTTACTTAATGATTGTCATTTATGGTAATGGTGGCAAAAGGAGAAAATCCAATTATTCTGGAGGCCCTGAAGAGGGTTAAGACCGGGAATCAGGAAGCCTTCCGTATGATCATCCGGGAATACAAATCTCCAGCTTACTCCATTGCCTTTAGAATTCTGAGAAATGCTGAGGATGCAGAAGAAGTTGTGCAGGATGCATTCTTCAAGGCTTATAAAAAGATCCATCAGTTTAAAGGAGATTCAAAATTTGCCTCCTGGTTCCTGAAAATCGTTTACAATCAAGCTCTAACAAGAGTCAAGAAAAAGCGCATAAACGCGGTTGAGATCAACGAAGAAATTGATACACATGACATGACATAATAACTTCGATCTCGACGGGTGGAACATGGTCATGCAGGAGGAAAGAGAGAAATATGTTCGTCAGGCTATAAATAAATTGCCTGATGATGACGCTTTAGTGCTATCTCTGTATTATATGTCAGGGAATAGCATTCCTGAAATTTGTGAGATTACTGGCTGGTCCCTTTCAAGTACCAAAGTGAAATTGTACCGGGCGAGACAAAAAGTCTATGCCAGCCTGTTTTCGATTTTAAAATTTGAAATGAAATCATTGATATGAGAGATTTACAGAATATTCCGGATAAAGAAATTGATGATATAATTAAAAAAACTGTTCTTCTGGAACCTGCAGGCAATATGGAGAACAATATCATGGATAAAATATATGCAACAGGGAAAAAATATGCCGTGCAGTCACCATTGAATAAATGGATGCCTAAAATAATTTTTGGTTTGTTTGCCTCTATTTTTGTTTATTTTCTGCTGGCTCCAGTTAAATTTCAATTCTTCTCAAAAGTTAATTCAACTGTTGATTTGAATAAATTCAGACTAGTAGATCCGGGCATTTTTGATCTTGGGCCAAGCCATCCTTATCTCATTATGTCCATTATAGTGTTTGCTGTTGCTGTCTGGATGATCGTTTTATTTAATCTCCCGAAAAAAGACTCATTCAAAAGGTTAATTTAATCGAGCGATCCAAAAATCTGCTTTAAGTGATGTTCCATATGTGCGAGGTAATCGCCTATTAAGAATTCCGCCGAATGTAATTCTATATTATCTATTCCGGTATCGATCTTAAGGTTGATCTTTTCAGAGGGAAAGCTCTTAACAATACGAATGATTTGTTGGTTTATTATATACCACAGCTCCACGACTGACTTAATATCCATATACTGATAATTCTGGATTTTAACCCATTGATCCTGATCATATACAATCTTAACACCAGGTTCATATTGCACCCGTATCAATCTTTGAAGATTAATTATTGCTGAATCTACAAGGTGACCGAGAATTTCCTTTTTGCTCCATTTTTCCGGACCGGGTTTATGGTTCACTAATGTATCTTCAATTTCTAAAACCTTTCCGGGAATCGTTTTCAAGTAGTATTCCAGTTTTTCGATTATTCCTATCATCATTGAATTAGTTTTTAAAATATCTTTATTGCTTATCGGATCTTAGTCGTTTTTTGCATAAGATATGTCGTATTGCCAAATTCACAAATTGAAGTTTGAATATTTGTTTTTAGAAATAATGTATATTTACCGTGATGCTTAGAATCGGCATAACAATATTGCTAAACATAATTAAATTTCTATTATAATGAAGAAGGTACTTCCAATTTTATTTTCCCTAACTATACTGGCAAGTTGCTCAGATACAACTTTCAAAGTCTGACTATGATAAAACGGTTGATTTTACCAAGTATAAAACATTGAGTTATTATGGTTGGGCAAAGGACAGTGATAAAATCTTAAATCAATTTGATAAGGAAAGAATTGAAGGTGCTTTTGCCACGGAATTTATGAACAGGGGAATGGACTTCAAGCAAGCAGGAGGAGATATTACCGTATCACTCTTTATTGTTATGGATCAGAAAACAGGGGCTACCGCTTATACCACCCACATGGGTTATGGCGGCTATGGTTATCCAGGCTGGGGCTGGGGTATGGGTGCTTCTTCGACTACCTATAATGAATATGATTACTATGTAGGAACCCTTGTTTGTGACGTTTTTGATACAGAATCTAAAAAACTGGTATGGCAAGGGGTTGTTTCCGGTGAAATAGATGACAATCCAAAATCAAGGGAACGAAACATACCCCGGGTAGTTCAGGAACTCATGAAAAAGTACCCGGTAAAACCAATAACAAAATAATTCCAATATAGTTCCCCTTTTATCAAGGATCTTCAGAATTTAAGCAGGATCTTCACTTCGCTCAGAAACTGGTCAGTAGCCTTTTCGGATTCTACCCGACGTAGGAGAGGGATCTTCTTATTCAGCGTTTATAGATCCCGTTAATCTAATATCCTTTGAGGAAGCACCAACCATCAGTTCGACCTTTCCTTTTTCCAACAGGAAGGCATGTTTTTCCGTATCCCAATATGCCAATTCATCTGCTTTCAATGGTATACTTACAGTCACACTCTTCCCAGAAGGAATATGGATGCGCTTAAAACCTTTTAATGCTTTCATTGGTCGCTCAAGTTTCGACTCCGGATATCTGACATAGACTTGTACCACTTCATCACTACTCATAGCACCACTGTTTTTAACCTCTAACGACACCTCAACAATTCCGCCATCTTTTATGGAAGAATTGCTTATTTTAAGATCAGAATATTCAAAATATGTAAAACTTAAACCATGACCAAAAGCAAACAGTGGTTCATGTGGATCATACATATAGGTACGACCATTTTGGATATTATAATCTAAAATAGGCAGAAGCTCATCAATCGAAGCGGACCAGGTTTGTACTAACCGACCTGCCGGGCTCACTTCACCGAATATCACATCAGCTAACCCATTACCCAATTCCTGACTGGATTGCGTGATATGTAAAATGGCCGGCACATGTTCTTTCGACCAGGGTATTGCATATGGAAAGCTCGATACTAAAACGAGAACCGTATTTGAATTGGCCGCCCTGACCAATTTTACAAGATCCTCTTGTTCCATGGAAATGGCCTGCCGGTCTACAGCTTCGCGGCCATGTATGCCCGTGAACCTCCTTCTACTATTCCTTTATAAAAAGCATAGCCATAATATTCATAAAATTGACGTTCATCAAAATCGGAGGTGTTAATAAAGCGGTTGTTCTCATTACTGTTCGCCAGGAAATGTTTCATCAGGGAGGCGGTCTTCCAGTATTTCGGATGGTCCCCCTGTAGTCCTTTGACGTAGGCTATGGTGAGTTCACCTGCCAAGTATGCATCTTCCCCATAACATTCTTCCGTCCGACCCCAACGGATATCCCTACCCAGATCAGCATTTGGTGCCAGGACAATTAAACCCGCCCTGCCATAATTCTGATTCTGGGTTAAATATCGTGTTTCATAGGCTTCCCAATCAGCAATTTCCTCAAGGAGTACCCGGTCCCACATCTGGGCCAGGCCTATTGCCTGGGGAAAGGTGGTAGTAGGAGCAGCATATTCTCCTTTTACTGCCCAGTTGGCAGGTCCACTCCATGCCAGTCCATGCAATCCCTCAACAATTCGGGTTCCTTTTAGCCCTAATCTGGGGACTCCCCTAAGAAAAGGTGAAAGATGATCGATCTTTTCTTCAAGCGTCATAAGAGATATTAAATTATCAATGCGTTCGTCTTCAGGAAGTGATGCATCCTGAAATGGGAAATCCTGACTTTTCCCTTGATATTGAAAACAAATGATGAAGAAAAAAATGAGATGCAGAATGATCTTTATGTTTTTCATTATAATATATTTAGAGACTATTTATTAAAAAGTTATTAAATATTGAAGGCCTGAATAACGAGTCGGTGGCTTTATAACCACTTGTTTAATGAAGGTCCCTAAGTACCTCCTTACCTGATCCTCCTTTCAGGAATTTAAAATCACATCCCTGGTCCGCCTGTTCAACGTTATTGATAAATAAATTTACATAGCCCCTATCAGAAGCGGGTTCAGGAGCAGTCCACTGTTTTCTTCTTTTTGCCAATTCTTCCTTGGAAACCAGTAAGATTAAGTGATTTCTTCCCAACGTTCAGTTCTATTAAATCGCCATTCTTTACCAGAGCGAGCGTACCTCCAATTGAGGATTCGGGGGATATATGCAGAACAACTGTTCCATAAGCCGTTCCACTCATTCTACCATCGGATATACGTACCATATCTTTGACGCCCTTTTTTATTAGTTTCTGGGGTAATTCCATATTCCCTACTTCGGGCATGCCCGGGTATCCAACAGGACCGACCCCTTTAAGCACCATTACACAAGTTTCATCAATATCCAGATCAGGATTATCTATTCTTTCATGATAGTCTTCTATGGATTCAAATACCACTGCTCTACCGGTGTGCTGCAATAAATGGTCCGTTGCAGCAGAGGGTTTAATAACAGCGCCATTTTCACATAAATTACCTTTAAGTACTACAATACCTGCCTGCTTTTTTAATGGATTATTAACTGATGCTATAACTTCATTATTATAACAAACAGCATTTTGGCAGTTTTCACCAATACTCTTTCCATTTATAGTAAGGGCGTCAGTATGGATAACCTCAAAGAGTTCTTTAATAACGACAGGCAAACCTCCGGCATAATATAAATCTTCCATCAGGTATTTGCCTGCCGGCATCAAATTTACCAACAAGGGCATCTGACTTGCTAATCGATCAAAATCATCTATATCAAGGGTCACTCCTATCCTACCTGCTATGGCTGTAAGATGGATCATAACATTCGTAGATCCTCCGATTGCTGAATTTATTTTTATGGCATTTTCGAAAGCTTTCCTCGTCAGGATGGTTGATAATTTCAGGTCTTCACGCACCATTTCAACAATTCTGTTTCCTGATAAGTGTGCCATCACTTTTTTTCGGGCATCAACAGCTGGAATCGAGGAAGCGCCGGGGAGTGTCAATCCCAGGGTTTCCACAACACTTGCCATCGACGATGCGGTACCCATTGTCATGCAATGACCTGCACTGCGGCTCATACACGATTCAGCATCCCTTAAATCATCTCTAGTAATCTTACCTTCTTTCATAGCGTCAGCCAATTGCCATGTAAGCGTCCCCGAACCAACATCTTTCCCTCGCCATTTCCCATTAAGCATGGGGCCTCCTGGCACAATGATTGTAGGAAGGTCAACACTACATGCACCCATCAATGTGGAAGGGGTGGTTTTGTCACATCCCGTCAAAAGCACTATACCATCCAAGGGATTTGCCCGTATGGTCTCTTCTACATCCATACTGACGAGGTTTCGCCACATCATGGTAGAAGGCTTCATGATTGTTTCGCCCAAAGACATTACGGGAAATTCGAGCGGGAAACCTCCTGCTTCATAGACACCCCGTTTGACGATGTCTGCAAAATCCCTAAGGTGGGCATTACAAGGGGTAAGATCCGACCATGTATTGCAAATTCCTATTACCGGCCTGCCACGGAACATGTGATCGGGATGTCCCTGATTACGTAACCAGCTTCGATGGACAAATCCCATTTTATCATCATTTCCAAACCATTCTTCGCTTCGGAGTTTCTTATTATATTTTCCCATGTCAGATAAAAATGATTGATTCTCAGTTATAGTACAAAAATTGAAATTGGCACTATTAAATTTATTTTGACAATCGATTTATTGTATAATTTGACAAATCAGTTGGAGATTCATATGGCCAATTATTAAAAAATTCCTGTGCACCATGAAACATCAAATACCATCAAAGGTATCTGATCAGGAAACAATACACCTCAAGAATCAACATTCCGCAGGAATCTTCTCTGAGGATATTCCATATTGATATACATCTACCAGCCAGGCACCCACATATCACCTCTTTCAAGCCCACATCCGTCAATGGCTTCGAGGCAGTATGTAAGGTTTCCCAGTTTGGAATCTATATTATTCGTCCCAAAGGTGAACTTAACACCCATTTCCTTCCCAAGTTTAACAAAAGTGTAACTTGGCATTTTTAAACGTGCACTGATTTCAATGGCTACTTCGTTATCAATGGCTGCCTGAATCACTTTTCTCATTCGTGGCTCGGTCCATAAAGCATCATATTGATCTACAATAGGATCAGGAAGATATGTGGCATTAACATATATGTCGATAGGTTCGTCATTTAAGATGGTAACAATATAGTCGACCAGCTTATCCATAAAAGCTTCAGGATCTGAAAAATCAAGCCTATCAAGCTGATCGGCCATCCACATCTGCACAGGCTGGCCATTATCATCAACAAAAGTCATAGCATCTGAAAACACATAATCGAAAGTATTTACAGCATCCATCGAAAAAATATCCACCCATTCTCGTCCTTCTGCCTGCATGGCATTAAAAGCCGGAACATTTTGAACAGTAGCTATATAATCAAGCAATTCCTGATCATTGTTTATAGGGAAGTTCTCTGCTTTACCACAATTAATAGCTATTCCATAGTCAATTCCTTTGTACCTCGATTGGGCCAGGGCTTCTTCCATGGTAAGGTCTCCTTTCAGGTGCACATGCAGGTCCATTATAGGAAATCCTGACGCATGAAGCCTGGTTATGGTTCGTTCGAGGTCAGGATCAAGGCGTCTTTGTTTAAGTTCGAAAGCTGCATCGTCAGATAAGCTTTTTACCATTATGTTTTTAAAATATACACGGCTGCCCGGATCATGACCCTGAAGTGCAAATGTGCCTTCATCGAGAATTCGACCTTTCGAGCCCTCAGGCCGGTATGGATTTTCAGGTTCTGTATAATCCGTAATCAGTTGATCGTTTACACTGACCTGGATCCGGTCTCCTTTAACTACGATATGCATAGTGAACCATTCATTATCTTCAACCGTTGTCAGGAATTTATCCCTTACCCCATAAAGGCCAGCTGTTTTTTTCAATTCGGGACTATCGGGATTCCCGACGAAAGTATTATTGACCTGTATCTCATATCCTTTTGCAGGCCATCCTTCTTTTTGAAACTCAGTATGGATATATATGCCTGAATTGGATCCTGGCGTGGTCATGACATCGGCCTTAAATTCAAAATTCCTGAATTTTCCTTTATTCACATCACCCGTATAATACAGATGAGATCTATCCCCTTGGCATACCAGACTTCCGTCTTTTACGGACCAGGTATCAACATTTTCACTGGCTGTCCAATCCTCCATGGATTGACCATCAAAAATCGAAATCCAGTCAGATTCAGTATTTGAGGGTTGACAATTAATCAGGAAGATCGTTGAGAAAGTTAAAATCAATATATTTTTCATGTGATTAGTTTTTTCATAAGTCGTACCTGTTTTTTGAGGGCACAACAATTATTTAAAAAGTTAGATATGGCATCGAAAGATAACATTATTTTAAACATTATGCTTAAATGCAAATGTAAAAATTAGTAAAGAGGTTGAATGATATATTAAATAATCCCGTGAAAAGAAGCTGGCCCGGAGGGTTTGATTTTATTGGAATAAAGAAAGGTTTACAATCATTCTATAGAAGATGCAGCTTTTAAATGTCAACATCTATATATGAATCCGTAATGCATGAAATTGATTGGAATCTAGCTGATTTATCCTGAAAACAATTAGAATATATATCTATATGGGAACTCATTTCAAATCCCAAAAGTAAAAGAGGCTGTTTTTTAGACAGCCTCTTAATGTTATTAGCGAATGAAAAGCAGTTCTCTATATTTCACCAATGGCCAATCGTCATTGTCAACATATAGTTCAAGCTTATCCACGTGGTAGCGGATGCGTTCAAAATATTTCTCTTTTATGTTGTCGCAATATTCAATGGCTTTTTCATAGGAATCATCAATCTTATTTATTCTTCTCCTTTCGTCAATCATTTCATTAACCCCGACTTTAATACTCTCAATATGCTTGGAGATTTCAGTTATGGTCTTTACAACTGCACTACTGTCGATACCGATACCTTTTAATCCATTTGCATTTTCAATCAATTTATTCTGATAGGAAACAGAGGTAGGAATAATGTGGTTTAAAGCAAGGTCACCCATTACCCTCGATTCGATCTGAATCTTCATTATATAGTTCTCCAGCATGGTTTCATTTCTGGCTTCCAGTTCCCTTTCATTCAGAATATCATTTTTCATGAAAATATCTTTGTTCTTTTTGTCGAGATAGGCCTTTAATGCCCGTGGCGTATTATTGATGTTAGACAATCCTCTTTTCTCAGCTTCCTTCACCCATTCATCAGAGTAATTATCTCCTTCAAATCGTACCTTTTTTGAAGATTTTACATATTCTCTGAGAACGCTAACAATAGCCAGTCTCTTTTCAGATCCTTTTGAAATTCTGGCGTCCACATCTTTTTTAAACTGCTTCAGCTGTTCAGCAACAATCAGGTTTAAAACCGTCATCGGAGCAGCAACATTGGCCTCTCCGCCTACTGCCCTGAATTCAAATTTATTTCCAGTAAAAGCAAATGGTGAGGTTCGGTTTCTATCGGTATTATCCAGAATTATTTCAGGAATTTTCTCAATACCGAATTTCATATACATGTTATCACCCTTTCTGATCTTTATGTTACCGCTATGCTCTAATTCATCAAGCACAGTAGTAAGTTGGGAACCAATAAATACAGACATAATGGCTGGAGGTGCCTCATTGGCGCCCAGCCGATAGTCATTTCCGGAGGTCGCCACACTGGCTCTCAGGAGGTCAGCATATTCGTAAACCGCTTTAATGGTATTTACAAAGAATACCAGGAATTGGAGGTTTTCTCTTGCGCTGCTACTAGGCTGGAACAGGTTTACACCTGTATTTGTAACTAGCGACCAGTTGTTATGCTTACCAGTACCGTTCAGGCCTGCAAATGGTTTCTCATGAAACAATACCCTCAGACTATGCCTTTCAGCTACTTTCTGCATTGTATCCATCATAAGCTGGTTATGATCAGCTGCGACATTCAGCTCTTCGAAGAATGGTGCAACTTCGAACTGTCCTGGAGCAACTTCATTATGACGCGTACTAACAGGTATTCCAAGCTTATGGCATTCGATCTCAAAGTCCCTCATAAAGTTATAGATACGAGGAGCAATAGAACCAAAGTAATGATCATCCAATTGCTGGCCTCGTGCCGGATTATGACCAAATACGGTCCTGCCAGCCATTACCAGGTCAGGTCTGGCAAAATATAAAGCCTTATCGATTACGAAATACTCCTGTTCACAACCCAGACTGGCGTTTACTTTCGATACATCCCTGTCAAAATACTTACAAACGGCAGTTGCAGCCTTATCCACCAGCTCTAGGGCCTTTAGCAGAGGTGTTTTATTATCAAGTGCTTCACCGGTATAAGAAATAAACACTGTTGGAATACATAGTGTATTGCTCCAGATAAACATTGGTGAACTAGGATCCCAGGCCGTGTAACCCCTGGCTTCAAAGGTACTTCTTATGCCCCCACTAGGAAAGGAAGAAGCATCTGGTTCCTGCTGAACCAGTGCACTGCCCTTGAACTTTTCTATTTTTTCACTACCATCAAAAAAAGTATCATGCTTTTCAGCGGTAGCACCCGTAAGTGGTTGGAACCAGTGTGTATAATGGGTGATCCCCTTTGCCATAGCCCATGTTTTAACAGCAGCGGCAACCGCATCAGCTGTTTCGGAATCTATTTTTTTACCCTTATCAATATAATGATTGACTTTCTTATATACATCAGGAGATAAAGTTTCCTTCATCCGCTCCAGCCCGAATGCATTTACTCCAAAATAATCAGATATTTTTTTTGATGGAGCTGTAACCTCTGGGAAAGTACGGTTACCCGCTTGTTCCAAAGATTTGAATCGAATTTGTGCCATAGTTTAATTAGAATTCTTAGTTATAAAATATTTAATTTATCCGTATTTTGATTATAAAATACACAACATTATAGGCCTATACATGCCATTTTTACAAAATAGTAGCTGGTTTTTAGAATATACCGCTAATTTGTTAAGCAAATATATACCTTTTTGCAAAAGAATAATTTTTTTAATGCATTTTTTATGCATATTTTTTAATTTTTACGTATTTCTGCCATTTTTACCTCTAAATCAGTGCTTATATTTTTAATTTTACTATTAATTGCCTCAAAGTGGGCCCTCCATGTTTTTTTATCATTATCCGGATAATACTTCTCCAGAGGGTATTTTTTCGAGCTTTTCGGGACAAACTTTCCGAAACGGTCTCTGGCATATTTAATGAACCTGAAATTATTGATTTTGTATTCATATTTTGAACCTTCGACTTTGACCGTAATATCAGCCATCATAACACCATCAACCTGCTTGGTAAGGGCCGGTTTTACAATTAGATAAAATCCAAACTGGTGAGATAGCTCCGTCAAGTCTTCACTGGCCTGAACTTCCTTAGTCAGCTGATCCGGCACAGAAAGGGTATTCAGGTATTTTAAAGCATTATCCCAGAGCGTAAGATATGTAAGCGAATCAGAATCCACCTTATTACGATATTCAACTTTACCCTCATTATTTTCTGGTAAGGAGATGGTTTGCGCAATTATTTGAAAGGAAAATATATTTAGAAATAGAATTAATAGGAAAGGCCCGGAGAAGGCCTTCCCTGTATTAATTGTAGCCATACAATTAAAAAGCATAGATTGCTGCCAATAGAATTTGTGAAGCCGAAGAAGTAGGATCATTATCTCCATTAACGAAGAAATCTGACGATCCGCTATCCAATCTCCATTCCGCAAGGAAACGCATTGGCCCCATCTGGAAGTTTCCTGTAATTGTGTTGGCAAATACATTTTCATTTGATTCGGTTATTACACCACTCCTTGTTTTAAAGTATTCAGGTCTCCATCCAAGAGAAAAGAGATCTGAGAAGGCATATTGAGGATATAAAGCAACACCAAAATACCCACCGTCGCTATCCGGTGCCGAGTAGTCAGCCAGGTTCAGACCCAGGAAGAACTTATCAGTGATCTGATAGGAAGTAGTCAGGTCTATAATTGTACCTGAAGGATTGCCTGTCAGAAAGTTTACATATATATCCCAGCCTTCAACCGGTGCCCAATATACTTGTGCTCCAAAATCGGATATTCCATTGAAATCCTGATACACATTCCAATCATTGAACACCCCAACCATTACGGATAAGTTGTCCAGAATGGTCCAGTCTAATTTCAAACCAGCATTCTGGAATGGTCCAGCTGAAAACAGGTAGGATGTGGAATAATTGAAATTAGGAACGGGAGAGATCACTTCATATCCAACAAATGTACCCATATATCCGGCGGTCATTGCGATCTTTTCAGTAAAGGCATATGTGACGTATAAATTCTGAATATTAATATTGATATCATCCTCAGCATCAAGCTGAAAAGTTGGAATGGATTTAAAACTGCGCGGACCAAAAGAGAACTCACCGACAAAACTGGCTTTTCCTACAGTTTGAGATAAAGCTATATCCAGCATACCGATGGATATTGAATTCTGGTTATCAGCAAAGCTCGTTTTGATGTTGGAAGTGCCATCTTCATCCACATAACCTGAGAAATCGTATTTCCAATAGGTATCCACTGATCCGGAAATAGATAATCCCGGCTTGTCATCCTCCTGAGCATAAGAAAGCACTGCAAACAACAATAATGATAATATTAAGGTTAATTTCTTTTCCATTTCTATTCTATTTTGAGTTTATCAATTATTTTAAAAAGTTATCTTAACAGGTTTAGATCAGGGTAAGGTTTTCCTCACCCTGATCGGGAACTGTTCAAGTATTATTCATCATAAGTTATTGTATATCCCCTGATTCCATGTTCATGGCTATCCATACCCATTTTCTCATGTTCGGGTGACACCCTGAGCCCCATGGTCAAGTCAAGGACTTTAAAGATCAGGTAGGCTGCACCGAAGGAAGCTACAGCATAATAACCAACTCCTTTCAGTTGAATCCAGAATTGTCCCCAACCGGCCATTTCACCAAAAATGCCAACTGCAAGGGTTCCAAATATTCCACAGACAAGGTGCACAGAAACAGCACCTACACAATCATCCAGTTTAAACTTGTCAAGGATAACAGCTGAGAATACCACAAGGATTCCGGCTATCAAACCGATGAGAATTGCCGCACCAGGCCCCATCTTGTCTGCACCTGCTGTTATCCCAACCAGTCCGGCGAGAATACCATTGAGTACCATACCAAAATCCAATCGCTTAAACATAATATATCCCCCAAGGGTGCCTCCGATGGCACCGGCGGCGGCGGCCAGACTCGTGGTTACCAATACCAGTGATGTTGCGCCAGGTTCAGCAGAAAGGACAGAACCACCGTTGAAGCCGAACCATCCCAGCCAGAGAAGAAAGACACCGATCGTTGCCAATGGCACTGAGGAGCCCGGGAAATCAGAAACTTTGCCGTTCCCATATTTACCTATCCTCGGACCCAATATCCAGATACCAACAAGGGCAGCCCATCCTCCGACTGAATGCACCAGTGAAGATCCTGCGAAGTCATAGAATCCCATCTCATCCAGGAATCCACCCCCCCATTTCCAGCTACCGACAATCGGATATACCAATCCGACATAAAATAAAGTAAAGAACAGATAACCGCTGATCTTGATCCGTTCTGCAACGGCACCTGACACAATCGTGGCTGCCGTGGCAGCAAACATCGCCTGAAATAGAAAATCGGTCCAGTACGTATATCCTGCATCAGCATAGTCTGGAGTTAAGCCATTTTCAGGGCAGGGATAATCCCAATCCACTCCATCCCAGCCATGATCCAAGGCTGAATTCACCCGGATACATTAAACTGAATCCAATTAGAGTATACGAAAGCAGGCCAATGGCAAGCGTTAACGTATTCTTATACAATATATTAACCGTATTTTTAGCTTGCGTAAAACCTGCCTCAACAGATGCAAAACCCAGATGCATAATAAATACCAGAGCAGTGGCTAACATCATCCATATATTATTTGCCGTGAACAAAGCATTAATGGAAGCAACTGCTTCATCATGGGACACACTTGCAACCTCCTGCACAGCTGCTACACCACTTGTCCCCATCTCAGATAATAAACCTGTGATGAAAGGCATTGAAAGAAATTCAGTAAAAAGTTTTTCCATTACATATAATTTTAAAATTGAACATAAATTCCATGTGCACTACTTTGAATTACTGCAATCAGATCGACTCAAATGTGGCTTTAACTTTAACAGTCATGTCGACATGTCGCATCGCTGGATCATCTTCCAGATTGGGCAAAAATATGCAAGCCAAACACTATTTAAAAATATCGCAATATTTATACATTATTAATAAC
This sequence comes from uncultured Cytophagales bacterium, assembly GCA_963820995.1. Lineage (GTDB taxonomy): Bacteria > Bacteroidota > Bacteroidia > Cytophagales > Cyclobacteriaceae > JAGTVG01. Next base: position 173,533 of record CAWGCL010000008.1, read on the forward strand.
AATATGCCATTAATAGAGCATTAATTTTATTATTTGTAATTTTTAATTATATTAATTATATTTTTTACAAATTTTTTAAGCAGTGTGCGATATCGGATATAATTTTATATTGTATTTTTTTAATTTTTTATTATATTTTTTAAAGTATTTTATATTTATATAAGTCTTATTTATGCATTTTTAATATTTCTTGGGTCTATTTTAATATGTATTTGTATGATTATTTTGTTTTTTATTGTTTTTCAGATTAATAAAAATATTATGTATTAATATATTTTTGTATTTTTTAATTTTTTTGGCTTTAAACACATCGGTTTGCCATATTTGTAATATTTACTCCATTTTCTCACCTTTATATTGAAATTTCTTAAACGTTCATGAAAAACATTTCCATAATTGGGTCCGGCACCATGGGTAATGGAATTGCCCATGTTTTTTGTTTGCATGGATATAAAGTCCATTTGATAGATATTTCCCAAATGGCGCTGGAGCAGGCCATTGAAAGCATTAATCGCAACCTGGACCGTCAAATCAAAAAAGAAACTATAAAGGCTGAGGACAAAATTCAGGCATTAGACAACCTGAGTACAGGTACGAAACTAAATGAAGGTGTTAATACTGCTGATCTAATAATTGAGGCCATTACTGAAAACATCGAGATCAAAAAGAAAATATTCTCCGAATTGGACGAATACGCCAAAAAGGAAGCCATCATTGCATCGAATACCTCCAGCATTTCCATTAGCGATCTGGCATCTGCCACTTCGAGGCCTGAAAAAGTTATTGGAATGCATTTCATGAATCCGGTTCCAATGATGGAACTGGTGGAAGTGATCAGAGGGTATAATACTTCTGATGAGACTATAAGAACGGTAATGGATATCTGCAAGAGAATACAAAAAATCCCTATTGAGGTGGAGGATTACCCGGGATTTATAGCTAACAGGATACTGATGCCTATGATCAATGAATCTATCTATGCCCTACAGGAAGGGGTGGCAGGGGTAGCGGAGATAGATGCCATCATGAAGCTGGGAATGGCACATCCCATGGGCCCTCTGCAACTCGCCGACTATATTGGACTGGATGTTTGTCAGTCAATATTGAAGGTCATGTTCAATGGTTTTGGTGATCCTAAATATGCGCCATGCCCCCTTCTGGTCAAAATGGTTCAGGCAGGACATCTTGGAAGGAAAACAGGGCAGGGATTTTATATATGGGAACCCGGAAAGAAGGATCTGGATGTTTCCCGAAGATTTCTTCGATAATCGTTTTATAAAATTTAAGCCAAGTCACCCAGTTGAGGTCTCAATATAATTTCTTCAACTACTGTGCGTGATGACATTTCATAAGCATTCCAGACGGCAGCAGCTACGTCTTCAGGTTTCATTAGCCGATCAGCCGGAACCTCAGCACCTTCCCAGCTGGAGGTAAAAGTTGCCCCTGGTAATACGGCTGTAACCCGCACATTATGTTCTTTCATTTCTTCCCTCAGTACCTTAGTCATACCGTACATCGCATATTTAGAAATGCAATAGGATCCCCCATTTACATAAGGCATTATACTGGCTGTAGAACATATATTAAATATATGTCCACCCTTTTTCTTAATAATATCTCCGATCAGGCCCCTGGTCAAATGATAAGCGCTATGCAGATTTGTCTCCAGCATTTGCTCAAATATGCCCTCCTCTTCAGTTGATATTTTCCCTGGCTGGAAAGTGCCTACATTATTTATCAATACATCTACCGGCCTTTTAAATGAATTAATATATCTAACAAAACCATCAACTTCCTTCCGCTTGCTAAGATCAGCCTTAAATCCCTTGACATCATTTGATACCCCTGATGATTCAATTTCATCGATCAGGCGGTCGATGTCCTCCTGGTTTCGCGAACAGGTTATTACATCGAATCCATTCCTGCTAAAATCTTCCACTATAGCCTTCCCTATACCCTTTGTTCCCCCAGATATTATTAATAATTTTTTCATATGTAAATTATAGTTCAAATTTTAAATTATGTTTTTAAATTTACGAAATGAAGATAATCGGGAAATATTTTATTTTTCTACAATCACTATTTGTAAAAAGAGAATCTTTCAATACCTATATACGCTTAACTATTGATGAATGTATTAAGGTCGGAATTGATTCTGTTTTTATTGTCGTGATCATATCAACTTTTATTGGAGCTGTAACAGCTGTTCAAACAGCTTACAACTTTGTAACCCCTTTGATCCCAAGGTATGTTATCAGTTTGATCGTCAGGGATATGACTTTGCTGGAACTGGCACCGACAATTACTGCTATTGTATTTGCAGGAAAAGTAGGATCCAATATTGCGGGTGAATTAGGGACCATGCGTATCTCCGAGCAAGTAGATGCACTTGAAGTAATGGGTATAAATTCTTCCTCATTCCTCGTTCTACCCAAGATCCTTGCCTGCGTATTAATGTATCCCCTGCTTGTTATTCTGGCCGGGAACCTTTCCATATTGGGGGGTTATATCGCTGCAACCCTTACGGGGGAAATGACACCGAGCGAATATATATATGGCATAAGGGTAGACTTCATAGAATTCAATGTAACATTTGCACTAATAAAATCTGTCGTATTTGCCTTTCTCATTGCTTCAATAAGCGCCTTCACGGGATATTATACAGCTGGTGGAGCCCTGGAAGTTGGTAAAGCGAGTACAAAAGCCGTAACCAGTAGCTGTATCGCCATACTTTCAGCTGATTATCTCCTGGCCCAACTGTTATTATAATTATGATTGAAGTAAAAAACATAAGCAAATATTTTAACAATACCCAGGTATTATTCAATATAGATGGAAAATTTATGCCTGGTCAGTCTAATCTGATCATCGGGTCAAGTGGAACAGGGAAAACGGTGCTTCTAAAATGTATTGTAGGCCTACTGACGCCTGACGAAGGAAGTGTGTTTTTCGATGGCCGTGATTTCCATAATGCAGGCAGATCAGAGATCCAGGATATAAGACGCAAAATAGGCATGCTTTTTCAGGGCGGAGCACTTTTTGATTCGAAGAATGTGGAACAGAATGTAGGATTTCCGCTTGATATGCTTACAAAAATGAATAGAAGTGAGAAATTGGACAGGATCAATTTTGTTTTGAATCGTCTCGGACTGACCAATACAAATAAGAAAATGCCTTCTGAATTGAGCGGCGGGATGAAGAAGCGTGTAGGCCTTGCAAGGGCTATAGTAAACAACTCTAAATACCTGTTTTGCGATGAACCAAACTCAGGCCTCGATCCACAAACTGCCATTGTGATCGACCACCTGATTCAGGAAATCACAGAAGAATTCAATATCACTACCATTGTTGTTACCCATGACATGAACTCTGTGATGGAAATAGGGGATTACGTAATGTTTATGTACAAAGGACAAATGTTATGGGAAGGGCCAAATAGTGACATCCTGAATGCCGATGTCCGTGAATTGCAGGATTTTGTTTATTCCAATAAACTAATGATGGCACTTAGGGAACAATCTTCCTGATTTTCCTTAGAACATCGCCATGACCTGCATCCGGCCAATATGTATAATATCCAGATCACCCGATTTTCGACCTTCATAGAACAAATTCATTTGCAGCCCATTAAATAATTTCTGTTGCCATGACAAAGTCCAGGTAATATTTCTACCTGGTTGAAGGGCTTTTAACAACTCATATCCAACAGCTGAATTTTCTTTTCCTGAAAAGTCGATATGTGTATAGCGAAATGATAGGTCAATATTCTTATTGGCGGCTTTGGCGTATTTAAAATTGATCAGTGCCTCATTTATCTTCGATGCCTCTTTTACTATTTCTTCACTTAGTTCATTAATATTGTCGCTAAAAGTATAGTTGGTTGTGATCCTGAAACTGTTGGAAGGTTGCCATTCAAAAGTACTTGTCAAAGTTTTACTATTGATAAAATAATTCCTGTTCTCCAGATAATCAGAACTGTTATCAACGGTTCCATTCCCAAGAGACAACCTCAAATTATAATCCCGGTTAATACTGATTCTGCTTATGGCTTTCATATTGGAGGTGCTTCGGGCTTCGAATCCATCCGACAGCAATTGTTTTACTCTTAATCGATAGAACAGCAGTTCAAAACCATATTTTGGATCTGCCCGGTTGAAGTACAGATTATTCCTGATATTATCCCTATAAGAGATCAATTTATCATTATAAATGCCGCCATGATTGAATAAAAGGTTATCAATAAATCTGTCATCGGCAGTTTTTTGTTTAAGATTAACGTTCAGATTATTTGAAAAGCGCCCAAGGATTTTTTTAATCCCCGTACTAGTCTTCCATTTCCTGGGCATATCCAGCGAAAGTCTGTAATTCAGGTTATTATCATAGGCCAATACATAGTCATCCGTTGGGGTAAATAGCTTGATAAAATTGCGTTCATCATTGTTTATAGCCAGATAAAATTCATCCAGATCCTGCTTTCCGTCCTGGTTATCATCCCTCCAGGTATGTGTACCTTCTCCCAAAGGGACAGGTATAAAAACATACTCTCGTTTTAACTCCCGTCCATTTCCTATGGCATACATAATCTCAGACCGGATATGTTTTTTAAGGAAATCTGCCGACCAGTCCAATCTCCCTAACAGGGATTTCAAATCCGGTGTTGTATTATTGCCCAAATACGCAAGTTCACGATAGGTTACATTAATATCAAACCTTCCCAGCTTACCCTTTCTTGTTCCTACCATAAGGTTACCGGTTCTGGCAATATTTCTGGTAACCATTTCACCAAACTCTGGCCACCTGTCTTTCCTGATGCTATAACTGGCATTAAAAACAGTTTTCAGGGTATCATTATTCCTTATAAAAAATAAATGTTCTTCAAAATTATCTGCCGAATAAATTACCGAATCTGTCTGTGACCGGGTTATCACATTTCTATCCACTCTATACTCATAACCCGGGAACAGATACTTGGTCTTTAAATAGGACATAACCCGGTAACGCAACCATCTGGAGTGGTCAAACCCATTATCATTATTCAGCATAAAGAAGTCAGCCTGTAGATGGAATCTATTTATGTCATATATGCCATCACCAAAAGTCTGCCAGCCATTTACATAGCCTGCCTTTTTTCTCTGTGAAGCACCGAGGCTCAGATAATTTTTATTGTCTTTTTTTATCCCAGCCTTTACATTAAAAATATTGTCATTGGCCAAACCTTCATCTCTCAGAGGATTATAGCTCCAATCCCTGTTAAATTCAACTGGCCTGAAACGATCTATAGCGCGGAAATCTTTATTATTAAATTCATAGTCGATTTGTCCGGTAAAGTAATAGCCAGGCAAAAAACCAATCTTTTTATCCTTAGTTACAAATCCACTTTTAATAGCAATCCCCTTTAAGCCATCAGAACTTTTATTGTATAAGTTCTCATTGTGATTCGAGACAGCCAGTTCGGTAAAAACCTTATTGTTCTTTCCAATATTATAAGCTGTATTTACTGCTATCATTTGTTTTTTATTGGGCAACGGGACCACGCGCATGGGCATATAATTCCCCTGTGAAAGGCCCCCGACCGGAGAGATCCATTCAAAGATCTTTCCATTCAAACCACTTGAACTTCTTATATAATCGCCTTTCCCCATAGACACCTCTGTAAATACAACCTGGTAATAGGCGCTATCAGAATTGCTGGAATATTTGAATATGGTTGTTGGATTACCGGAAATATCCACAGTATCTACTTTTTTATACAATACCCTCTCCTGGGAGAATCCTATCGAATCCCAACCTGGAATCGTAGCATTTCCCTGCTCAGGGTCAATTCCACTAAGGATTTGCTTATCAAGATCACTTAGTTCGAAGGCCATAGGCTGGTTAGGATTATCCTTCTCCTGAAAATAACTTATCGATATCTCTAAATCCTTAATGTTCTGTTGATGTGAAGCCGCAATGACCGTCCTGCTGTATGATTGGTTGGTATATTCAAAATCTACCTGCACTCTTGAATACCTGGTGATCATAATTCTGCTCGTAAAGGTGATCTCAGCTGTATTATAATCAATGACGTAATCGTTATTAAATCCTCTTTCCAGCAACCTTCCATCAAGGTATACACGTTCAGAATTGGCCAGAATTATTATGAAATTTTCATTATCCGGACCGTATATTTTGTATGGTCCCATAATGCCATCCAGTACATCAAGCTGATAGGATGAAAATTTCCCCTTCGATACAGAAACAGAGAGTTTGCTCTCAGAACTAATCTGATCACTGAAGTTATATTTTCCACTAACTTCTGCCCCTTGTACATTTCTATAATACCTTAGAAAATAGGATGAAGGATTATTTAAAACAATATCGCCACCGGCAAGGGAGAAATTGTCATTATAAATCTGGAAGAATACATTATCAAAGTCCTGAACAAGTTTTGTGTTGCCTTCCGGCTGATAAGGGATATTCTGATCAGTTATTGAAGCCCTGATATTCAGCTTTTCACTTAATCGGCCATCCAATTGAAGATTCAGAACAGAATTCACGAAGATATCCTGCCGGTTTCCAAATGTTATTCCTCTGCTGATCACACCAGATTTATTAAGCTTAGGGGTAGTAAATAATTCTTCCCTGCGTTCATTCAAAAGTGAAATTCTTGATTTTGTAGAGGATTTAAAAAAGGCAGTGCTATCATATACCTCCATACTTTTATGGTACACTTTGCTATGCATCGCATATGGATAAACTTTATATGACAACAAAATAGAATCAAGTTTTTGGTGGGATCGAATCTTCACAAGACCTGTTTCCAATGTATAGTGAATATCAGCTTCAAGGGTTGAATCAACAACTTTAATAGATCCGGGAACGATCGTTAAAGAATCGAGAATAAGAGGCCTTTCAAAACCAGAAACCCACTTTTGCTTTTCATTGCTTTTCTGGGCCACAGCTTTGAACGAAATAATAATAATCAACAATCCTAATAATCCTCTAGTCACTTTCAAGACAACACAGGTAATTCAATATAGAATGAAGTTCCAATTTCAATTTTTGTATCAAACCACAATTTGCCTCCAGCGTGCTCCACAGCTCTTTTTGTAATTGCCAGGCCAATTCCCGACCCGCTATACTTCGTGCTGAAATTTGGCATAAATACCTTTTCCCTGATCTCCTCAGGAATTCCCTTCCCATTATCTTCAACAGTTATTAATACCCGTTTTTCTGATGTTTGCTTCAACGATAAATGTATAATTGGTTTAATACCCTTTTCTACAGCCTGGATCCCATTTATAATCAGGTTAGAAACCGAACGGCCAATCCAATTAGGATCCCCAACCACAATAATTTCTTCATCAGGGATGTCAGTATAGAACTCCATCTCTTTATTATTAATATAAATGTTGATTGACTTTTTGAGCAATTTAACGATATCGAATTTTTCTTCTTCGGGGATGGGCATATGGGCATAATCTGAAAAAGACGTTGCAATATCACTTAAAGTATCAATATTATGGAGAAGCGAATTAATGGATTTCTCAAACTTTGACCGTTCTGATTCTTCAAGATCTGAAAGACGCATATTCAGATGCTGAAGAGTCAACTTCATTGGTGTAAGTGGATTCTTGATCTCATGTGCGACCTGTTTTGCCATTTCTCTCCAGGCAGCTTCCTTCTCCGTCTGAGCAAGCGCTTTCTTGCTTTCCTCAAGTTTAAGCAGCATCTTATTATATTCAGAGACCATACGACCGATTTCATCTGTTGAATTATACTGTAAAGGTTCATTGATCCCAGTTAACGTCGTTTTTCTCAACCTTTCGGTAACAAACCTGAGCGGAAAGGTCAGGTAATTTGAAGCAATAAACGAGAGAATGATAAAGCCTATGAAAATGATGGTGAAGATACCCAGGATATTAACGATCAATCCTGTCAGATTCCGGTTGATAATTTCCTGCGATCCGAAAAAAGGTATGCTCAATATCCCGATCAACCTGCCATCATTAGGAGATTTTATGCCTACATAGGCGATTTTATAATCCAGTTTCCCAAAAGATTCAACTAAAACAAGACTTTTTACACCCATTTCCTTAATCTCAGCTAAAGCTTGTGGATTGATAACATTTGCCAGTATTCCCTTATCGTATATCAACGGCTGAGTTGCTACAAGTAACCTGCCCTTGTTCTGTCTGACATTGAAAATGTCCATATCCAACTCCGTAAAATCTGCCAACTCATTTATACTACTTGTCAATTCTTCCTTGTTGAGAATATCCTCATTGAAACGCTCAAGGTAACTTGTCAGATTATTGCCGGTAGACTCCACTTCTTCGAGATACTCTCTGTCGGTCTCAGATTTGTAATCACTGGTCGACCGGGTAAGCGTAGTAATACTGATCACAAATAAAGGAATGAAAAATGCCAGGTTGAGGAATAGCTGGATCCTGGTAATATAATTCAGAGCCCGACCTTTGATATTAAAATAAATAACATACCCAATTAATCCAACCAGGAGGAAAAATGAAAGAATGATAAACAGAAATGAAAAATTTGCGAAGAAATAAGTCCAGGGATATTGCGGGTAGGAGATAACATAGGTTTTATTGTTGTTACTCCGGAACCCAAAATGACGGTATTTCCCTTCACTTACTCCTCCATTGAATAATTTCTGTCCATCAAGGTTTTTTCTATTAAAATTGCTTTCATAATTATAATTACCTGAGGTATTCAATAAAGTTGAATTACTGAATAAAGCGTAGTCATACTGATCTTCAAAATAATTAAGGGACAAAATGTCATCAAGCAATAGTCTGGGATATACCCTATAGGGAATTATACTTTTCAAGCGCAAATCAAGTATGATATATCCAATGATTGAATTATAACGGCTTAAGGAGATAAAATCCAGGTAGATCTTTCTGACCACGGGAGTTTCATAATTATAAAAATATAAATTTTCCCTTTCTGTCTGGTAGCGGTCTCTTGCAAAGCTCCTTCGAATACTAAAGTATGAGTTCCCGGTGTTTGAAGCAATAGGTTCTCCCCTGCTATTGAACATCAATATCCTGATTTCAAACTTATCCAGGTAATTATTCAGGTGTACCCTACGGATTTTTTCTTCAATAATCTCTTTACTTCCAAAAGGGCTGGATAACCTTTGTTTGATAAATACATCATTTTGTATCCTTTCAGAAGCCTCCTGTAAGAAGAACTCTGCCATTGGATCATTCTCCTGCATCAACTGCTCTGCAAAGCGGTCCCTGTTGATCTTTTCTTTTGTTAACCTGACCTTATTTATTGCCATAGCCCCCAAGAGCGATGTTACGATAAATATGGCAAGGATATACACGAAGGTTTTATATTGCAGGTCGACAAAAATAGTTTTTACATCGAGGAAGTAAGAAATATATAAAAACCCTATCCCGATCAAACAAACAACGATCACATGGGAATCTATAAATATGCCTGACAGAATAAACAGGACGCTCCCGGCAAGGATGTATAACGACAGTTTTCGGATTTCCTTTCTCGTATACCTGAAAATGATCTTCTGACTGAAATAGGTTATAAAAAGTACAATCGCTACGCCCATAACGAACAATACATAACTGAACCACCTGAACATAGAAAAATTGAACCCGGTCGTTACATCCATGCTCCATCTTGAATGTGTACTCAGGGATTCAATGATTTTATAGATAAAATACAAGATGAATAATTGAAGCAGAACAGCACCTACCGTCACAATTTTTCTTACAAAACCATCTTTCTGCACTATCCGGACGATGTGGCGGTTTGGAATATATGTCCATAGAAAAAAGGCAAAATTGACCAATAAAAGCAGGTTAATGAACATATCCCCCAGGGATGGATTTAATAAAGAAGATGCGTAGTACTTTGAGTCAAAAATAGGCAGGTAATTATATTCTATAGGAAATTGAAAAGTGAGAATCAATAGGCGTAATGATATCAGGGAAATCATAAAAAATCCAATCCCCTGGTAAAGTCCCTTTTTTTTCACTATTTGAAATGCTGCTATGTTCAGAAAGATAAGAAGATTAATAAGGCCAAAGCCTATTAAACTGAACACAAGAAAAGACATCCAGTAATGACCACTTAAATATCCGGGAAGAAATTCAATAGAAAAAAGAAAGGTGCCGTCTGATAAAGCAATTGGTTCATATATTTCATCAGCCGATATCCTAACCTCCGAATTAATAAAAATATCCGGGTTGAAACCGCTTAACAGGAAATCATTGGAGATATTATAATCCACGTAAAGAGGTACCAGAGATAATACTTGATGTTGCTTGTTACTTAATGGTTTTTGAATACATACAAACTTTCTGGTCCCGGCATCTACATACCTCACGGATATTCCGGATTCCAGAAGGGTATCTCTAGGAACAAATTTATTGTCTGACCAGTAAATCAGTTCACTTCCCTCAAAAATAAAAGTAGGATAATCAACAAGGTTATTCAGGTCAGAGAATGAAATGCTATCTGTTTTGATAAATTGGCCGGATAGTGCTTTTTGTTCACTGACCACATCTTCATATATTCTATTGATCTTTTGGTTGATCAATCCAGAGAAGTAACTTTCCTTATCAACCTTATGAACTTCCAGCCAATGCAGAACCAGCCCAATTGCTATACAAATGATGGCAATCCAGAGTGACCTCTTGCTGTACTGCTCAAAAAATCTTTTCAATTCCCCCTTTATCTTAATGATCTAAGGTAAAAAATATAATCTATTTTGTGAAATGCTGCCAGTTATTTGAAAATTTATATACCCTGATCCCCCTGGGAATATAATTCTTTAATACCTCAGGTCTCAGTTTGAGACTTGCTATAATCAGGATTATAATTCACACCTCCAAAAACATGGAGGTAAATTACCCTGGAATATCGGAATAAAAGTGGGAACAAAACCACTATGGCCATTAGAACGGTCAATACATATACATATATTTCAGGATCGTCAAAGAAAATAAACAACATAAAACCAACTATTATAAATATGGCCACAGAAAAGGCATAGCTGACATACATCGCACCGGTATAAAACCCGGGTTCCAAATCATAATTCAAGCCGCAATGGCCACAAGTCTTGTGCATCTTATCAAACTTCCGCAGATCATACTTTGCAGAAACAAACATGTGCCCTTCTCTACACCTGGGGCATCTTTCCTGAAGAATGGATTCTAATTTTGATCTTTTGGGCATTTTTCTTACTTGCTCTGAACCAAAAATATGCGATAATACCAAACAATAGATAAGGCATTATAAATAAATATAATATACCTAAATTCAAACCTGCAGAAAACTGTTCGCTGTCGCTGCTAATGCTGTTCTCCATAGAGGCCCGGCACATAGAACATTGGGCATATGAGTTTAACTGGAACAGGAAAGTCCCCATGAATAAAACTACACTAAAGATGACTTTTCTAAGCATAATCTTAATAATATGGTCTGATGAGCAAATATACCACAACTCCCGATACCGATACATACAACCAGATCGGTAAGGTAAATCTTACAACTTTTTTATGCCTGTCAAACTTTTCAGTCAGAGCAAAATAGAATGCAAAAAGGACAAAGGGTACAACAATTATAGCCAACAGGATGTGCGACAGCAAGATTAGAAGATAGATTGACCTGAATGATCCAATTCTTAAGGCTTCTTCATCATCCAGAACTCCATCGTGGTTCAAATCACCAAATACAGTTGAGGGAGTGGTAGAATGATAGAGTATATAAGATATCAGAAACAACACACCCAAAAAGAAGGCAGTACTCATTGCTTTTTTATGTAACGCCCTGTTTTGGTTTTTAATGACTACAAATCCAAACAAAAGCACTAATGAGGTGATTGTGTTGATACTTCCATTTATATGGGGGAGTAATAGGTTCCAATTCCCTGATACTGTCAGTTTACCTGGAGTAAACAGAAGAAGTGCCACAGCGAGTGGGATAAATATGGAGAAAAACAGGATGATATTCTGGATGTTTTTAGGCATGTTGCTCCTGTTTCAAGAGGATCTTAACCTCCAGTATTAACCTGTCAATTTCTTCGAAATCATCAGCCGAATAATCTCCCCGAATTCTATGCTGTTTATCAAGGAGGAGCATTTTATCATACCCTGTTCGCTCTTCGGTACTTTCATTTGAAGACCTTTCGAATTGAGTCATTTTATTCAATTCATCAAGGTCAGTATACAGTACCGAGACATTTGTTTCTTGGTTGGCTGTTGTAGTCAGCTGTTTGACACCTGAATGATTGTCATCAATAAGAACGCGAACTACCCTGACTGAACCTTCATTCCGAAAAATATTGGATATGCGTTTGACCTGATAATCTCTTTTTTTATGATCAGATTGGGCGGATGCAAACTCAAGCACAATAATATCTCCTGCAAAACTATCCTCATCAACCTTAATGCCATTAGAATCCCGCAATTTTTCAAAGCTGAAAGTCTTAGGATTAAAAACTGAATTAGATGAAGATGATTCAAGTTTACCTTCCTCAGAATAATAGGGCAGATCGAACTCATTATGCCCAAAAACCTGGAGAAAAATGTAAATTGCTGCAGGTGTGAGCAGAAGTATGGTTAATACCAATATCTTAATTCCTTTCTTCATCGATTCTATACCCAGGTTTAATATTCCAAATGATCAACCTAATACAGAGAATTTAATATAGAGCCTCCCTCAGCAAGTAAGGCAATGATCAACCAGATCACAAATAGCGTTGGCAATAAAATGGACCAGATAAGGGCCTTCACCTCATACTTGAGGTGCATAAATTCAGAAACTATGTAAAAAGCTTTCAACAGCGTGAGAGCAATAAATCCAGCATAAAGAAGATAACCCCTGGGCAGAGTAAAAGCCATTACGAATTCAATAGCGGTTACAACACCCAGAATCATTGCAATCTTCCAGAGTTTTCTTACTTTTTTCTTATTTACAGGTTTAACCTCAATAGAAACAACTTGTTCCATAATTGTTTAATAATTTTTAGATCAAATAGAAGAATGTGAAAACGAATACCCAGACCAGGTCGACAAAGTGCCAGTATAATCCAACTTTCTCGACCATTTCATAATGTCCGCGCTTGTCGTAGGTCCCAACCACAACATTATAAAAGATAATAGCATTTAGAAAAACTCCACTGGCTACGTGAGTCCCGTGGAATCCGGTAATAAAGAAGAACAAACTTGCGAACAAAGGAGGTCCATATTCGTTAACCTGGAGATTGGCGCCATGGACGATAACTCCATTTGACAGGGCCATACCTTCTTCCGTACCTGAAATAAAATGTGACCATTCCCATGCCTGACAACCCAGGAAGGCCAGACCACCAACAATAGTCCATAACATCCATTTCGTAACATCATTCCTGTCCATTCGCTGACCGGCTTCAACAGCCAATACCATAGTGACACTACTCAGGATAAGGATAAAAGTCATTATCCCAACAAATAACAATGGTAGATGAACACCATGCAGGAAAGGAACAGCGTCAAATATTTTTTCAGGAATGGGCCAATAGTCCATGGATGGTTTAAAAGCGCTCACTGGTCCGGTATATGCCGGATAGCTATATCGTAGAAAACCATAAGTTACTAACAGGCCTGAAAAGGTAAAGACATCAGACAACAGGAAGAACCACATCATGATCTTCCCATAACTGGCCTTCAGAGGGGAAGTTCCCCCTCCCCATATATTTGTATTATTCTCCTTATCGATAGAAGCTGTTACTTCCATATATTTAATTTTTTATTAATGATTCAATTTAAGGAACAGAAAAAGGTACAGCCACAATCCACCTAGAAAATGCCAGTAGGTTGTACACATTTCAATCCTCATTAAGCTCTTAGAATGTATTTTCAATTTGAAAGATGATCCAATTACTATAAGCAGGAATACTAATCCACTAATTATATGTACGGCATGCAAACCGGTTAGAACGTATAGAAAAGAACCAGCTGGATTTCCGACAAAATAAACATCCATATCAACAAGCTGTTTCCAGGATTGATACTGGCCGAAAAGAAAAGCCAAACCAAGTATAGTCGTAAGTATCAGATATACTTTTAATCCATTAAAACGATCTTCCTTTGCTGATTTCAATGCAAGTTGCATGGTAATACTACTCACAACTATAATGGTTGAGGTAATCCAGAACATGCCTGGCAGGTTGTAATTCAGCCAATTCCCATCCGATTGTTTGACTATGTAAGCGCTCGTAAGGGCTGCAAATAACATTACAATTGTAACTATAAACAACCACACGATGAACTTTGACGGGTTCATGCCCATAGCTCTGTGTTCCCTGATTATTTCAATATTATCTATAGCCTTGTTCATACTTTATCAATTAAATATGCTATCTGTACAATCGGTAAATATAGAAATGAGGAATACATAATAGATAAAGCTGAATTCCTGTTACAGTTTTTCATATGTCTGAATGTTTGGGCAAGGAACAATACCCCACACAATGTGGCAATAACCCCTGACACCACACCTGTCAAACCAAAAACGGTAGGCAATAAGCCCAGTGGAATAAGGAACAAGGTATATATCATAATCTGAAAGGCCGTATTCATGTTTTTCTCACCATTTCCCGGTAATAATTTAAATCCTGCCTTTTTATAATCTTCATCAGCGATCCATGCAATGGCCCAGAAATGCGGGAATTGCCAAATAAATTGAATGCCAAAGATGATCAATGCTTCATGCGAGATGATACCTGTTGCAGCGGTCCATCCCAATAGTGGAGGTAATGCACCAGGAATCGCACCTACAAGTACAGCTATTGGGCCAACTCTTTTCAAGGGTGTATACACAAACACGTATAGAATAAGAGATAACAGGGACAACAGTGCAGTCAGGATATTGGTAAAATAAAATAGTATCAGAATCCCTGTTAAGGCCAGCATCACTGCATATATCAACGCTTCCTTATCAAAAACTCTTTCAGTAGGAAGAGGCCTTGTCCTGGTCCTTTTCATTTTCCGGTCGTACTCGATCTCATAAACCTGGTTCAGGGTTACCGCACTTCCGGATATAAGAAATCCCCCAAGGCAAAACATGATCAGAGAGGTCCATTGAAAGGCACCACTGCTCCCCAAAATATAACCAAAAGCGGATGAGAATACTACAAGAAATGACAAACGCAGTTTCAATAACTCAATGAATGCGCCTAATCTTGCAATTATTCCGTGTTCAACTTTTATTGTTGTAATGTGACTTTCACTCATTTATACAGCAATTTGTGTTTTATAAATTACCCCGCGGTCTTTCCCATTTAAAATTAAAATGGCTAAAAACTGCAACCCGAATATAACTACCGCAAACAACAGATGTAACGGTTGTGCAAATGGTGGTATTCCAAAATAGGACATGATAACCCCCAAAAGAACTTCCAATACAATTATGCCAAGTATTATCCCGGTATAATTAGACAATCCCGTTTTCAATTGACCATTGCGGTATAAGATATAGAAAATCCCGATCTGGGAAAGTATAAGAAGTATGGACAATGACCGGTGAATTATGAAAGAAATCCCCGTCAGGCTAACCCAGCTATTCCTGTTCTCAAAATTCAAGGACATAGCCACCTCATCAATCGCTTCCCGTACCTGTGTGCCAAGAAGTATTTGAAGGATTATTAAAATACCTGAAATGATCATGAGTGCATTCAATAATTGTTTTTGGGGAATCTTAGTATTCTGTTGCGAGGAATTACGGACCCGGAATACCAGGTATATCAATATCGCAACGATAAGTATAGCAAGCAACATATGAACTGTCACCATCCAGGGAAGAAGGTTTGTAGAAACTACAACAGAACCAATCCATCCCTGAAATATAACAATTACTACCAATAACAGGGACCATATAAATATTGATTTCTCTTTTTTCAGGAATTTCCAGGAGGCCATAAAATTTACTATAATAAGAAGTCCAATTATAGCTCCTACAAGACGGTTAACGTATTCTGTCCAGGTTTTGGAAACATTAAATTCAGTTTCCGCTAAAATAGATTGATCATTACGAACTTCCTGCGCTTTATTATTAAATCCCAATACATCCAGGTATGAAGCAAACCTTATGTTTTTATTTTTTCGATATTCCACAAAATCCTGCTTATAGGTATCTGCCAATTGGGTTTCATCAGTTGGAGGAATCCACATTCCAAAACATTTTGGCCAGTCGGGACAACCCATTCCCGATCCTGTACTCCGTACAATTCCTCCAACCAGGATCAGCAGGTATACAGCGACCAGGGTAACCATACTGGTTTTCCTGAACATAATGTTATGGTCTTTTTCAGCAGTCATTTATAGATCTTTTTCCTCCTTTTCTTTATCGACCAGTTCTTTTTCAAATGGCAGATTTGATTCCGGGGTTTGGGAATAAGGAATATTCTGAGGAATAAAATCTTCCTTTGCACCTGGTTTACTATAATCGTAAGGCCAGCGGTATACTTCCGGTATTTTACCTGGCCAGTTCCCGTGTCCTGGATTTCGTGGTGTTGTCCATTCCAGGGTAGTGGATCCCCATGGATTCGCCGGTGCTATTCTTCCTTTGAAAATACTGTAAAGGAAGTTAAATGCAAATATAATCTGTGAACCAAAAGTGATTATGGCCGCGATACTTACAAAGGCATTCAGGTCGGTAAACGTACTGAATGCATCAAAATTAGTGAAGGAATAATACCTTCTGGGAAATCCGGCAATACCGATATAGTGCATTGGGAAAAACACCAGATAAATTCCGATAAAAGTGAGCCAGAAATGCACATACCCCAGTTTTTCGTCCATCATTCTTCCGAACATCTTTGGGAACCAATGGTATACTCCCGCCATCATCCCAAAGAACGCCGCACTACCCATCACCAGATGAAAATGGGCAACTACGAAATAGGTGTCATGCAGTTGAATATCAATGGCCGAATTACCGAGGAATATTCCAGTCAGGCCCCCCGATATAAAGAACGACACCAGCCCTATCGAAAACAACATGGCAGGCGTAAACACAATATTTCCTTTCCATAGGGTTGTGAGGTAATTAAATACCTTAACCGCACTGGGAACAGCTATGATCAATGTCAATAACATGAAGATAGATCCCAGGAAAGGGTTCATACCTGTAACAAACATATGATGTGCCCATACGATAAAAGAAAGTATTGTAATACCCATCATGGAACCTATCATAGCTCTATAACCAAAGATAGGCTTCCTTGAGTTTGTTGCTATAACTTCCGAGGTTATCCCCAAAGCCGGGAGAAGCACAATATATACTTCGGGGTGTCCCAGGAACCAGAACAAATGCTGGTAGAGTATTGGACTCCCACCCATATTAGGCAAGGCTTCACCATTGATAAATATCTCCGCAAGATAAAAACTGGTACCAAAACTCCTGTCAAATATCAATAGAAGGGCTGCAGCGAATAATACCGGGAAAGACAATAACCCGATTATTGCTGTCAATAGAAAAGCCCAGACAGTTAAAGGAAGTCTTGAAAACGACATGCCCTTTGTCCGAAGATTAATAACTGTAGTTATATAGTTTATCCCTCCCAATAGAGTGGAGACGATAAATAATGCCATGGCCGTCAGCCACATCGTCATGCCCAGGCCTGAACCGGACATCGCCTGCGGTAACGCAGATAATGGTGGATATACAACCCAGCCTGTTGATGCAGGTCCTGTTTCAATAAACAATGAAATAAACATAACCGTACTGGAAGCAAAGAAGAACCAGTATGAAAGCATGTTGATAAAACCGGAAGCCATATCCCTGGCACCAATTTGCAAGGGTATCAGGTAATTACTAAATGTTCCACTTAAACCCGCCGTGAGGACGAAAAACACCATAATTGTTCCATGCATGGTGACCAGTGCCAGGTAAAATTCCGGATCCAGCTTCCCATTCGTTGTAATCCATTTGCCGAAAAATGGCCTTAACCACTCAAGGTCCATATCCGGAAATCCAAGCTGTAGCCTGAAGACAACAGATAATAAACCGCCAATAAAGGCCCAGAATATACCTGTAAATAGATACTGCTTGGCAATAATCTTATGGTCGGTACTGAAGATATATTTGCTTATGAAGCTCTGATGATGCTCATGTTCATGATCATGCTCATGTATCTCGGCTTCTACTTCAATATTTTTAGTGGACATATTATATTTTAATTTCTTTTTATACTTTTTGTTCAGGGATCAGGAATTTATTTACTAAGTCCTGTTTTTACTAAAGCCAGTTCCTTCAGGTCTTCGGGTACTTTGGCAAGATAATCCTGGTTTTTGCTGAGCCAGGGTTCCTGCTCCGATTTCCACTTCTCATATGCCTCAGGTTCTTCCACCACTACAAGCATCCTCATTGAAAAGTGTCCCCTGCCGCATACTTCCGCACAGGCAATTTCATAATTGAAATCAGGATTCCCCGTTTCAGTGCGCATTTCATCTGTTGTCTTATTAGGAATAAACCAGAAACTGGTAGGCATACCCGGAACGGCATCCATTTTAAGTCTGAAATGAGGTGCAAAAACACTGTGCAGGACATCCCTTGCCCTGATCTTCAATAAAACAGGCTTACCTTTAGGGATATGTATCTCTCTGGGTGTAAAGTCATCGAAGGCGGCTTTATCTCTGAAATCTATTCCGAATTCATTCGTTGCGTCGATCAACCTGTAATCATATTTTCCAAGCTGACCATCATTTCCCGGGTATCTTGTTCTCCATGCAAACTGATAACCCATAATCTCCACAACCTCCGCTTCTTCTGGAGGATCAGCTGTAACCTGGTTCCAAATCTTCAGACCGGAAAATATCAGCAAAGCAAGAACTACAGCAGGCACTACTGTCCAAATCATCTCCAGTTTGTTGTTTTCCGTGAAAAACAATGCTTTGGATTTAGATTTATACCGATAGCGGTAAGAGAAATAAAACAACAGGATCTGTGTAATGAAGAAAACAATCCCGGTAACTGACATAGTCACCCAGAACAGATTATCTGTTGATATTCCGTGTTCAGAAGCAATAGGCAAATGGTAAGCATCGAACCTTGACACTGAATACCAGATGAAAAAGATCATGCTAATTACCACGAAAGCGAACAACAAGGCTGCATTCACTCCGTTACTTCCTGTAACTTTTTTCTTGTGATTCCCTCTTGCTACATCGACAAGTGAATGGATCCTGTATACCACAACAAGGATCGCAATAATTAATACTAAACCTATTAAAATAACAGTTATGACCATAGTTCCTTATAAAATAAACTTCGAATCTAATCATTAAACACGGATTTGCAAAAAACATATCCGAATTAGTGCCATTTTGAACACAATAATTCAAAATAGGCAAGGTTTTTTATCCCTGTCCACCTGAATTGAATCAATATGGCTTAAAAATTCACTAAATATGATGGTGCATACTCTCCTGCAACATCGGATGATTTTTTGGCACAAGGGCTGATTTTGTCAGGCTGTTTAAAACCACATACAAAAAGGCCGCCGTATATACCAGGATGGTTCCTATCTCAAGGAAACCAAACCCGCCATTTTCCTGAAGTGTTCCTGGTGTAACCATCAGGTAGAAGTCTAACCAATGCCCGAATAGTACGACATAACAAACAATCTTCAGAAATACCCCGTGCCTCTTTGCATCCCTTGTCATAAGAACTAAGAAAGGAAAGAAAAAGTTTATAATAATATTGAGGAAAAAAACTGGGGTGTAGAAATCACTTTTTAACCTCTCTATAAAATATATAGATTCTTCTGGAATATTCGCATAATAGATCAGCAGGTATTGAGAGAACCAGATATAAGTCCAGAAAATACTGAATGCAAAAACGTATTTTCCAAGATCGTGTAAATGGTTGTCAGAAATCATAGGCAGGTAGCCGTTCTCCTTTAATAAAATAACTACCAGTGTGATGGCGGCTACACTTGCTACAAACCAGCTGGAAAACACGTACCACCCAAACATGGTGCTGAACCAATGTGTGTCGATAGACATGATCCAGTCCCACGAACCTACGGCTGATGATAATGCGAAAAATATAATAAAAATGGCTGATAATCGAATCAGCTTGCGATACTGATTAACTCCTCCTATCTGATCTTCAGCAAAATTTACCTTTCTCATCAAGAAAAAGAAGGCAATCCAAACCAGGAATATCCCAACCATTCTGATTAAGTAAAACGGGAGGTTCAGATAGGCCTCCTTACCTGCTATGATCGGGTCATAATTAGGATTCATGGATCCATCTGTCAAAGTTTCGTTATACAGAGAATGATCAAGCCAATGGAACATATGCCAGTGCGAGCTAAAGTTGGCGAGGTAGAAAACAATTAAGGTGAGCACAAAAGCGAATGGCAACCAGGACCCGAAAGAAAGAGGTATCCTGATTAGTGCAGAAGACCATCCGGCTTGAGCTGCATATTGAACTGCAAAGAAGAATACGCCTGTTATCGCAAGGCCTATAAAGTATACATTATTGATCCAAAGATCAGTATATAAACGATATGTCCAGTGAAAAGCATGACCTGAGGCTTCATGGCCGGCATCACCACCATGTCCATGGCCACTAAATGCCAGGATGACAATTCCTAATGCAGCCAATACGATTCCCACCAATCCAAGGATCAGAATTTTCTTTTTGGTCGATGATGTAAATACAAATACTTCCTTGCTCATATTATGTACTGATCTTTAATTCGGTTGATTCTGTAAAGTTTGAACGTATCTCACGATTTTCCATCTATTTTCAATCGGTATCTGAGGACCGAGAGGATACATTCGTCCCCGGCCCCAGGTGATGGTATGAAATATCCATCCTTCCGGTAGATCTTTCACTCTTCCTACGTTATAAGCAGGAACTCCCAACATTACCTGCCCGACCAGTCCATCCCCCTGTCCGGTTGGTCCATGGCATGAGATACAGAATATCTCAAACAATGCCTTACCCTGTGCTATCATCTCTACAGTAGAATCCAAAGGATTCTTAATATATTTCCCAGCATTCTCGATGCTGTCCTTTGGAATCCTATAAGGTAAAAATCCGTTTTTGGTCCTCGCGACAACATTGGCTGGGGGCGTTCTTAAATTCATCATATGCGGATTGTTGGGGTTAGAATTAAAATATTCCCCGTATTCATCACTGTCAGAATTTACCCAGTTGCCTGCATCTGTATCGGTTATTTGAGTCATTGGTTCATAAGGAACACTGTGGTACATATTAGGGGCATATTCCAGACCCTGATAGTCATCTTTTGCACTGCAGGATATTATTATCCCCCCAATAACAATTAACCCGATATATGATAATATTCTATTCATCGAAATCATTTGATTAATCAAAATTCTTTTCGTTCACTTCTTCCGCTCCGGTTTCCTTCAATAATTTTTTTATTTCTTCTGAAGCCCCCTTATTTGCTCCCAGATCAATGGCTATCACATGTTTATCATCAGTAATCCGGACATCCATTAATTTTACTTTCTTATATGGTTTAAGATCAGAAGCTACCATAAACACACCTACCATCCCCAGAGCTGATATCAATACCGTCAATTCAAAAGTAACGGGGATGAAGGGCGGAAGTGAGGCAAAGTTTTTCCCACCTATAATCATCGGCCAGTCGATGCCCATCATCCAGAACTGCATGGTTAAAGCCAGTATTGTACCTGTCATACCAAATAAAAAGGCAGCTATTGGCAACCTGGAGCGTTTATAGCCCAGGGCTTCATCAATACCATGAATGGCAAACGGAGAATATACTTCATGAACCCTGATATTATTAGAGCGGATCTTCTTCACAGCACTGACTACCTCATCAGGATCACTGTAAACACCTACTAAAAAGTTCTTATTCAATTCCATTTATTTAGAAGTTTTTATGGTAGAACCCGTTGATTTAATGATACTCTTTACTTCAGCCATATTGACTACCGGGAAAAATTTGGCAAACAACAGGAAGCAGGTAAAGAAGAATCCAAGAGAGAAAAGGTATTCACCCACATCATAAAAGGTCGGGTAAAACATGGCCCAACTTGATGGGAGATAATCCCTGTGTAAGGATGTTACTATAATCACAAACCTTTCAAACCACATCCCTATATTCACAACAATAGATAGTATGAATGAAGCGACTATACTTGTTCGTATCTTTCTGATCCAGAACAATTGAGGGGATATTACGTTACAGGTCATCATCGTCCAGTATGCCCACCAGTAAGGACCTGTGGCTCTGTTCAGGAAGGCATATTGTTCTGCCGGCACTCCTGAATACCAGGAAATGAATAATTCCGTCAGGTATGCAACACCTACTATCGATCCGGTGATAATGATGATGATGTTCATCAATTCTATATGATATATGGTAATATAATCCTTCAGGTTCATCACATGCCGTGCTACGATCATTAATGTCATCACCATGGCAAATCCAGAGAAAATAGCGCCGGAAACAAAATAAGGTGGAAATATGGTTGTATGCCATCCCGGAATAACTGAAGTGGCAAAGTCAAAAGATACGATGGTATGCACAGATAATACAAGTGGTGTAGCCAGACCGGCAAGTATCAGAGCAACAGATTCATACCTTGACCAGGTCTTTGCGGCTCCATCCCAGCCAAAGCTTAAGGCGCCATAGATCAATTTCGATATCTTATTCTTGGCCCGGTCACGTATTGTTGCAAAATCAGGTATCAGTCCGATATACCAGAATACTGCTGAAACTGTAAAATAGGTACTGATCGCAAACACATCCCAAAGTAAAGGGGAATTAAAATTAACCCATAAGGATCCAAATGTATTGGGTAAAGGCAGCGCCCAGTAAAAACCAAGCCATAACCTGCCCATATGAAAGCCAGGGAACATCATTGCACATATCACAGCAAAGATGGTCATAGCTTCTGCAGCCCTGTTGATTGACATTCTCCACCTTTGCCTGAAAAGCAGTAGAATGGCTGAAATTAGGGTACCGGCGTGACCAATACCGACCCACCAGACGAAGTTTGTAATATCCCAGGCCCAGCCAACTGTCTTATTCAGTCCCCAGACACCAATTCCTTCCCATAATAAAACGACAGTTGCATACAGGCCTATTGCTAGTACTGTTAGCGATATGGCCATTCCCATTAACCAGGACTTCGAAGGTTTACCCTCTACCTGCCGGCAAATATCGTTGGTCACATCAGATGCTGTTTTACCACCAGTAACCAATGGTGGCCTTACCGTTGAAACTACTTCCATATGTGGTTATTAGGCATTTTTATCTTCTAAATCCTTATTTCTAATTTTTGTAGTATAAAATACATTAGGCCGAACCCCAATCTCTTCCAATACCGTATATATCCTGTCTTCCTGGATAACTTTGTTCCCATCCTGTTCTTTGACTTTCATCATTTTATTGATCCTGCTGTTTGGGTCATTCAGATCTCCAAAAACAAGGGCTTCGGATGGGCAGGATTCTGCGCAAGCCACATTGATCTCTCCATCTAAAGGCCTTCTGCCTTCCAATTTTGCTTCAAGCTTGCCGTATTGTATCCTTTGAATACAGAAAGAGCATTTTTCCATTACACCTCTTGACCGGACTACTACGTCCGGATTCAATACCATTTTGCCAAGATCGTTGTGCATTGATGTATTCATGCTGAACTGGTCATTATCATGATATTTAAACCAGTTGAATCTTCTTACTTTGTATGGACAGTTGTTAGCACAATACCTCGTACCTACGCATCGATTGTAGGTCATCTGATTGAGTCCCTCGGTACTATGTGTAGTAGCAGCTACCGGGCATACCGTTTCACATGGTGCGTTATTACAATGCTGGCACATCATTGGCTGATGGGTGATCTCCGGATTTTCTGCTGCTTCTTCCAACCCAACCAGATCGTTCACCGGTGCATCACTGCTATAATACCTGTCGATCCTGATCCAATGCATATCCCGTCGGTTCAGAACTTCTTCCTTTCCAACAACCGGCACATTGTTTTCCACCTGACATGAAATGGTACAGGCAGAGCATCCGGTGCAGGAGTTCATATCGACCATTAAACCCCAGTGATGGTTGTTGTAATCATGGCCTTTCCATAGTGAGATCTTCTTTGCATCGATCTTCCCATCAACGTGGCCATCTCCCATTTTTCTATCAAGGTCCATGGACGCAGCTATATTGGCATAATGCCTTCCTGCTGCAGGATCCGCTTTATATTCTTCAAGATATGCTTCCTGGATAACATTTGTTCTACCCATATATGTATGATGGGTCTGGGTTTGTGCGATCCTATAGGTCTCAGGAAGCGGTTCAACATTAATTCCTACTAATATTGTATTCGACCAAAAACCTCTAGAATTATCCATCAAAGGATAGGCATCAATCCCAATATTGTTCGCAACTTTTCCAGCGTTCCTGCGACCGTATCCTAATGCAAGTCCAAGAGTTCCCCTTGCTTGTCCTGGCTGAACCAGCACCGGAACTTTTAAGGTTTTGCCCCGGACGCTTAAATTAGCTACAGGAAATTGATTGCCATCCGCACTGATCCCAAGTTCACGTGCAAGGGACTGAGGAATGGTCAGATAGTTGTCCCAGGTTGCTTTTGTTATTGGATCGGGCATCTCCTGAAGCCATGGATTGTTGGCTTGCGTACCATTTCCAATCCCAATTTTTGTATATAATACCAGCTCTAGGCCATTGCTTGATACTGAATATTTCCTTCCTATTCCCTGGGCAATCCCTTCATATGGCATATAATCGCTAAGAGATACTGAACCAGTATCATAACTGTAAAGGCCATCATGCAGGCATTGGTCCCAGAAGGTTTGAAAATCCGTAATTTTCTGTTGGGTAGGGAAATATTTACTTTCCCATGTATTATTGAGGTATTGATAATAATCGGTCAATTCTTCTTCCATCCAGGTCAGTAATGATTCCTGTACCTGACGGGTACTGAACAATGGCGTGATACCAGGTTGGGCGAGGCTAAGCATACCAGGAACAGGTTCAGCATCATTCCAGGATTCCAGATAATGATGATCTGGCAGGTTGTATTTTACGACAGAAGCTGTCTCATCTTTCACCCCGGAGGTAGATATCGATAAGGATGCCTTAGATATGGATTCAGCTATTTCCGATCCTTTCGGGTGGTTGTATACCGGGTTTACATTATAAAAGATCACTCCTTCTACCTTACCTTCTCCGAGTTCTTTTACAAAGGCATCCATAGCCTGATCGTTACCCTGCTTCAGGTTCACCGGATTGCTAAGATCAATAGTTGCTCCATAATTCCCAACCATGTAATTGATGCCATTTACAAGCATTTGTACATCCGGATCATTTGATCCTGAAACAACAAGAGATTTGCCACGTGCGGACCATAATTGATCTGCAGCTTTTGCAAGGAATTTTATATCACCAGGATCAGATACTTTTATGGTCCCCTGCCCGGCTTTTGAGGCAATCAGGTTATATAGTTTTGCAATGATTAGTCCTTCCTGGGATGGTTTAATGGCAATCCTGTAATCAGCATTCGAACCAGTTAATGACATTAATGATTCATACTGGAAATGCCGGGACATCTTGCGATGTTCTTTATTGATCTTTCTGGTTTTTGCATAATCCCGGTTATATCCTACGGCGTTCAACCAGTTCCCAAGGAAGTCTGCTCCAAAACTGATTACTACATCCGCTTTGTCAAAATTATAGGTAGGGATCAATTCTTGTCCAAAATTATTTCTATTGGCTTCCCTCATTCCGTGCATAGAATCCGTATCGTAAACGATATGCTTTGTGGAGGGATATTTTTCAATAAATTCGGCTATGATATCCTTTGTAGTCGGGCTTAGTATCGAATGACTTACAATCCGGATCTGGCCGTTTCGTTGTGCTATAGCTTTTAACTGTTTTACAATTTCCACATCAGCTACTTCCCACTCAGATTTCTCCCCACCAGCCAATGGCCCTTTAATTCTTTCTTTATCATAAAGTGAAAGGACGGAAGCTTCAACCTGTGCACTTGTACCCCCTTTTGAAAATCCTGATAATGTATTTCCCTGGACCTTTATTGGTCTTCCTTCTCTTGTTTTAACTACAATGCTGCAGTAATCACCTCCGACAGAATAAGTGGAAGCATAATAATTTGGCACCCCTGGCTCCAGGTTCACAGGTTTATTCAGGTAAGGTATGGCTTTACGAACAGGCGCTTCGCATGCTGCCAGAGAGGCGGCTGCTACACTGAAACCCATCATCTTCAGAAAATCCCTTCTTGAACTTGAAGGCGCTGAACCGTCTTCTTTCCCTATGGGCAATTCCTGAGGGAATTCCCTGTCCGCATATTTAATATACTCCGGGTCATTTTTCAGTTGCTCAAGTCCGTTCCAGTACCTTTTTTTATTTTCTTCCATGAATTAATTAAATTCTGAATAAATCTTTAATAATGACATTTTGAACATTCTAAACCACCTATATCCGCTACAACCATATCGTCTTTACTAACGGTCTTATGCAGTTCAACCAACTGATCATAATATCCATTATCAGTCTGGATAACTGTTTCTCTGTGACAATCAATACACCATCCCATGGTCAGGGTATTCTGTTGCCGTACCACTTCCATGGTTTCAATAGGACCATGGCAATCCTGGCATATGATATTTCCTACTTTATAATGTTGAGCATGATTGAAATAAGCCAGGTCTGGAAGGTTATGTACCCGTACCCACTCGATCGGCCTGTTGTTTTCAATGGCATCATATATCTTTTGTATCTCTTCTGAAGGTTGATCAGCTCCTATCACCTTTACAATAGCACTGTGGCAGTTCATACATACACTGGCTGATGGGATATTGGCTTGCCGGCTGGTAGCCACACCTGTATGACAATATTCGCACTGAATTTGATAATCACCTGCATGTACTTTATGAGAATATGCGATTGGCTGTGTCGGTGAGTAATCTTGCTGTATTCCTACTGAATAAAGACCGTCGATTACTGATTTCATCATAATGGCAACAAAAATAAAAGATACAAAGCCTACGAATGCTGGAGACCGTACCAGGTTGGCTATATTAAACCGCTGTTCAATGACTTCAAGTTCACTTTCATCAAGACCTTTTTTCTGCTTCATGAACCGGGTCAGGGTCTGAACCAGCATCACAAGAACAATAAGTATTAAGATGAGTACTATGATAAGTCCGGTCATAGCAGCAATTAGAAATCCTGATGAAATAGACAAACCAGCGGGAGCTGCTCCTGCTTCACCAGCGGGGCCTCCCATATCCATTGCGGCAGCAGGAGGATTTAAAGTCTGATCTTTTACATAGGAAAGAATGGCAAGCACCTCGTCATCTGAAAGATCATGAGAGGGCATTTGAGTTTTGTTATATTGTTCATATAACTGGACTGCGTAAGCATCACCACTCTCAATTACTTTTTGAGAATTCTGTACAAATGTAATAATCCATGGGATTTCAAGTCTTTCATAAATACCTGCAAGGGCAGGTCCTATTACCTGCTTGTCCACAGCATGGCATACCTTGCAATAATTATTAAATAAGGTCTCTCCGGCATCGATAATATCCGGGTCAGCTGAGATCCCATCATCAGGTGCTGCGGAACTTACAATGGCAGTACTGTCAGCGGCTTCCTGTGCATGGACAGATATCGTTGAAAATGAAACAATTAAGCCGGCAAATAATATGAATGCTAAAACTATATGACCTCTCCTATTAAGCAGGCAGCTTATGTCTTCTAACATACTAGATATTTATTTCAAAATAATTAATTGGCACAAAACTAACATTACCAACCTAATTTCCAAACAAACTGGAAAAAGAACACCCTCCCCCGAAAACTATCCACAAAAATGAATTTATAATTTAAAATAATTAAAACTTCATATTAAGAAATTTTTTAATGTCTCAATTTAGAATTATTCTAAATAAATATATTGTAATTATGGGATTTTTCCGTTGAACCATAACTTATATGTGTTTAAAAACAATCTATTTGAAATACTGTTTTGAAAATAATGATTAGGTGTTCATGTTTTTATAACTTTGCTTAGATTAACAATTTAAAGTAAACGCATATTTTATGGCCTTCGATATTGATATGATTAAAGCTGTATATGCCCGAATGGGTAATCGCATAGATGCAGCAAGAACACTATTAGGTAAGCCAATGAGCCTGGCTGAAAAGATTTTATACGCACACCTGTTCAAAGGAAATCCTGATTCCATTTTTGAGAGAGGAAAGTCATATGTTGACTTTGCCCCTGACAGGGTCGCTATGCAAGATGCTACCGCCCAGATGGCCTTATTACAATTTATGCAGGCAGGCAAGGAAAAAGCTGCAGTTCCTTCCACCGTACATTGCGACCATCTTATTCTGGCAAAGAAAGGAGCTTATGAAGATCTGAAAAATTCAATTTCAGCCAGCAAAGAAGTATTTGATTTTCTGGCTTCTGTTTCAAACAAATATGGTATTGGATTCTGGAAGCCAGGTGCAGGAATAATCCATCAGGTAGTACTTGAGAATTATGCATTCCCTGGTGGAATGATGATCGGTACAGATTCACATACCGTAAATGCAGGTGGACTTGGAATGATTGCCATTGGTGTCGGGGGTGCTGACGCTGTAGACGTAATGGCCGGGATGCCCTGGGAGCTGAAATTTCCAAAGCTGATAGGTGTTAAGCTTACAGGCAAAATGGGTGGCTGGACCGCAGCAAAAGATGTGATCTTAAAGGTAGCAGGTATTCTCACTGTAAAAGGAGGAACCGGATCGATCGTTGAATATTTTGGTGAAGGGGCGCAGAGTATTTCCTGTACCGGTAAAGGCACTATATGTAATATGGGGGCTGAGATAGGTGCTACTACATCAACTTTTGGATATGACGAATCCATGGAAAGATATCTTAGGGCTACAGGGCGTGATGACGTTGCCGATGAAGCTGAGAAGGTAAAATCTTATTTGACAGCTGATCCGGAGGTATATGCAGATCCTGAAAAATACTTCGACCAGGTCATTGAAATCAACCTGACAGAACTCGAACCCCATCTGAATGGACCGTTTACCCCAGACCGGGCCACCCCTATATCTCAAATGGCCGAGGAAGCCGAAAAAAACGGATGGCCAACAAAAGTAGAAGTTGGATTGATTGGAAGTTGTACCAACTCATCCTATGAAGATATTTCAAGAGCAGCTTCAGTAGCCATTCAAGCTGTTGAGAAAAATTTAAAGACGAAGGCCAAATTTACCATTACTCCCGGATCTGAACAGGTTCGATACACTATTGAGCGGGATGGATTTATAAATATTTTTGATAAAATTGGAGCAAGTGTTTTTGCCAATGCCTGTGGCCCATGCATTGGACAATGGGACCGCGATGGTGCAGATAAAAAGGAGAAGAATACTATTGTACATTCCTTTAACCGAAACTTTTCTAAAAGAGCGGATGGTAATCCAAACACTTACGCTTTTGTAGCCTCACCGGAAATGGTAACTGCTCTGGCGATTGCGGGCGATCTCAGGTTTAACCCTATAAAAGACAAACTGGTCAATGCAAATGGCGAGAAGGTAATGTTATCAGAACCTACAGGTGAGGAATTGCCTGCAAATGGATTTGCAGTGGATGATCCTGGTTATCTTGCACCAGCAGAGGATGGTTCTGGAGTAGAAGTAATCGTAAGACCTGACAGCAAACGATTGCAATTATTAAATCCTTTTATGCCCTGGGATGGACAAAATCTTCTGGGATTAAAAGTATTAATCAAGGCTGAGGGTAAATGTACAACAGATCATATTTCAATGGCCGGCCCCTGGCTCAGGTTCCGCGGGCATCTTGACAATATATCTGATAATACCTTAACAGGAGCTGTTAATGCTTTCAATAAAGAAACCAATAGTGTAAAAAATCAATTTACTGGAGAATATGGCCCAGTACCAGACACTCAGAGGGCTTATAAGGAAAAAGGTATCTCTACCATCGTTATTGGAGACCATAATTATGGAGAAGGGTCCTCCAGAGAGCATGCTGCCATGCAACCCCGGCACCTTGGTGTAAGGGTGGTACTGGTGAAGTCTTTTGCACGTATTCATGAGACCAATCTCAAAAAACAAGGGATGCTTGCACTGGTGTTTCAAAATGAATCGGATTATGATAAGATAAAGGAAGACGATAACATAGATATTGTAGATCTGAAATCATTCGTTCCAGAAAAACCTTTAACCCTTGTTGTACACCATAAAGATGGCTCAGAGGATACAATTATTGCGAACCATACATATAATCAAGCCCAAATCGACTGGTTTAAAGCTGGTTCGGCATTGAATCTTATAAAAGCGAAAGAGGGTAAATAATCTGAGGATGGTAATATTCATATGTTAATTACAATCCGGCATCGGAATATTAACCCATATCAACTTTTACAGAAGAAAAGAATGATATCTTAAAAAATAGATATACGCAATAAAAGTAAGAGGTTGTTTTAAGAGCAACCTCTTTTACTTTTGTCCCAGACCGAATATTTAGGTTAATTTGAATAGTTAGACTAATCATTTTGACCTAGGAAACGAGAGAAGGCAGCCTCAGATAGGTTTTATCCATATCGTAAAAAAGGAATCTCTGTTTCCATTTTGTTTCTCTTCAGAGTCTGGACAGTACTTAAAGCTATCACTTAGATAAGCACGTGTAAATCAAAAGGCAAGACGGTGGAGAAAATAAGGTCTAAGAACCTAAAACATCAATACTATACATCAAGATCTTGTCAGACAATCAGTAGGCATTGACATCTCCAAGGACAGTTTCACTGTCTGCATTTGCAGCCGTTTTAAATCAGACAAAACCCAATCAATATTAGGTTTCTTTGGAAATCATACCTTTATTGACATTTGGGATTAGCCTCTTATCTAAAACTCCACATTACTCAATCTGTAGAAATCCGGATTCCGTCCAAATGGGCGTAATAGTAATTTATATTCGTAATTCTTTGGATATGTCCGGTAAACAGGCCTAACCCGTACCGGAGTTCCTCCTACACCTGTAACCTGATGATCAATGTTCAGAACTGGGTTCTTTGTACGATTCAATTGGAAAGGATACCAGGCCTTATCAAGGTTGCTATAAGGATTTATACTGGAGTTAAACAGGTGACTGCTGGTAATCAGCAACCCTCCTCCTTCTGAAGAATGTACGCTTAACCACCTGAGGTCCGTCCGGTTGTCAAAATCCTGTGGTATGATATATGGAATTTTAATATCACTGATGTTCATTTCATATTGTCCAGTCTTGTAGCCCGTTTTTCTATCAGGATAGGATTCCTGAGGGCCTCTCCCATACCATGATACCTTTTCAATCCCTTCTGCAAGGGTAAATTGAAGGCCTATTTTCTGTATGTAACCCAGGGGAAACCAATCCTTCGTATACAATGAAGGAGGCTCTACATCAGGTATGATCTTGTGGTTTATCACCAGATCACCAGTTGAAAGAAAATCATAGCTTAATTCATGATAAAAGACAATTACTGGGTTTGAAAATGACCTGGATTCAATTTTAAATTTTACATAGGCATTGATCCCGGATTTTGAATATTCTACCATTGTTGCTTTATGGATAAGGCTATCCAAACCGTATTTGTACCAGAATTCAGCCTCATTAATTCCCCACTCAGACCATTCGTTCATTACAGGTTTTCTCCATACATTAAACTTTGGTGATCCTGAAATTAGTTCAGTATCCCCGTTTCGAATAGATATTAACAGTCCGGTATTCAGATCCAGATTGAAGTTGATGTTATTTGCAGCAATAACCAGCGAGTCCTCGCTCTCCTCCGATACATTGAACCCCGAGGTTTCCTCCTGCATAAATACACCCTTACGTTCGTTTAAATTTTTAAGTTCAAATTCCTGAAAACAAATTTCATGGCCTTTTTCTGCCCATTGGTTTTTCTTTTTTAAACTTACTGTCACTCTGAATATATAAGTTGCTCCAGCTTTATGAGAAGGTTCCTTATAGGGTGCTTCAATTTCTTCAACACCCTGAGCAGATGTTTCCAATTTCAAACTTCCTGAAGCTATATTTTTATTATTCTCCAACAATTCCCAGTTTATGTCAAACTCCGAAAGGTCGGTAAAATGATGTCTGTTTATTATCTCATATTTTCGCATTTCCCGCCCTTTAATTTTGACAGATACTGGTGTATGTGATTGTTTCATCTGGTAAGCTTCAGGCTGAGGAACCCTGTAGGCGGAAACCACACCATCCATGGTCCCACTACTCTGGGGCGTAGCTCCATAGGACAGAAATGTACCTTCCTTATTCTGATCATCAAAATCAAGCCATAAAATAGACTTTGGCAAATTTAACTGGCTGTTTACAGACAATAGAAGATTCTGGACATCCATAGACTCGTTATATATCCTGACCTGGTCATAAATGCTGTTGGAAACAAACCAACCTTTGTTCTCATGATTTTTTTTGTGGTTTTTTCCAATGCATACAGGGTGGGGAGACCGGTCAATTTTCCCGGACACAGTTTTCTCAGCCAGTAGATTTCCATTTTGATACAAAGTCATCTTACTTCCATCATAAGTAGCTATAAGGTGTTGCCAGTTAAAATTCCAGTTCCTTGAGACATGACCATCAATCCTGTGTAAAACACCATTCAGTGAAAGAATAAAAGATAAAGAATCTTTATGCATCTGGGTCAGCTCATAACTAAGTCCTTTGCTGATCATTGGGTTGACATCAACATAATTTCTGGGATATACCCAGCATTCCAGCGTAAGTTTTTCCCCCAATTGATTGAACACAGGATGGTCATATACCTCCACGAAATCATCCAGGCCGCTGAAAGCCAATGCACTACCCTGAATACCTTCTACAAGTTCAGTCCGGCCCATAATTACCGATTGATGCTTAAACTGCGATCCATCAGGTGTGGTTATCAGGTCAAATTCAAGGCCCTGGTTAACCCAATCCCAGATGAATCCACCCTGCAATGATTTATTGTTATTGATAATATCCCAGTATTCATCAAAACCACCTAGTGCATTTCCCATTGCATGACTATATTCGCCCATAATCACAGGCCTGTCCGTGATTTGTCCTACATTATACAATTCTTCCTGTTTCGGATACCGGATACCATTCACATCTGCATAAGGGGCATCGCCATTGGGTATATTCCCCTGGTGATAAATCACCCTGGTAGGATCTTGCTCTCTCAGGTATTCTGCCATGGTATGGTGTATCGGGGCATATCCGCATTCATTTCCGGTACTCCACAAAATAACTGAAGGATGGTTCTTATCCCGTTGAAAGAACCTTTCGGTCCGGTCCATGAAGGCATCTTTCCAGCCTTCCTGCCCAGCAAGGTAATCCTCACCTTCATGGCATTCGGCGTTCACTTCATCGCACAGGTATAAACCATATTGATCAACCAGGTCATAAAACAAAGGTGTATTCGGATAGTGTGAAGTACGGATCGAATTTACATTTAATTGCTTCATAAGACGCAAATCCTGTTCAATCAAATCCCGTGTCATAGTACGACCCAATTTAGGATCATGCTCATGACGGTTAACTCCTCTGAACTTCACTGCCACTCCATTAACCAGCAATTGTGCGTCTTTAATCTCTATTTCCCTGAAACCAACCGTTTCTTCAATAATCTCTAATACTTTATCATCCGGGTCCTTTAAAACCATTAATAGTCTATACAAATTGGGCTTTTCCGCACTCCACAGTAAAGGATCACTTAACTTATAAGACATTTCAACTACTTTTTCATCTCTAGCCAGGAGGGTGCCTGCTTTCAGGTTTTTAGAAAGAACAGTCTTTTTCTCAGCATTTATCAAATTTATATCCAGGAGGAGATTATTATGCTGTACACTGTCATAGTTATGGATCTTTGCATCAATGATAAGGTCTGCATTCTTATAATTATGATCCAGATCGGTTCGAACGAAGAAATCACGTATGTGAACATTAGGCGTGGAATATAAATATACATCACGGTAGATGCCACTAAAACGCCACATGTCTTGATCTTCGAGGTATGTCCCATCCGACCATCGCAACACTTTTACCGCAATACGATTGGTCCCTTCGTGAACATATTTTGTCAGGTCCCATTCCCCGGAAGTCATGCTTCCCTTATCGAAACCAACATAAATGCCATTCACCCATACCCAATATACCGACTTTACACCTTCAAAATGAATAAATATTTTCCGGTTGTCCCACGCTTCAGGAATTTCAAATTCCCTAGCATATAATCCTGTCGGATTTAAATGATCAGGGACTTTAGGTGGATCATAAGGGGCGAATTCCAAAGGAATATTACGATATATCTTGTATCCATAACCCTGCATCTGCCAGGTCCCGGGTACTACTATATCATCCCAATTGCTAATCATGGTAGTGGGATTGTAAAACTGTTGTGGAGCATTAAAAGGATTGGTATACCATGAAAACTTCCAGGTGCCGTTCAAAGATTGATACCAGGGTGATAAACTGAAATCCCCCTTCAGGGCATTTTCCTCTTTCTCAAAAGGGCAAAGCGGCACATGTGGGTCTTCCTGATTTTCATTATACATCGAAGGGTTTTCTATATACTTGTCCAGGTCATAACTGGCGTTATCCTGTGCAAAAGAATTTCCAGCTAATAAAATTAATGTATATAGGGTACTGAAAAATATAATCCGTCTCATCGAAAAAATGTGGTTTGGAAACAAATATAAATATATGGAAATAGGAATAAAAGAAATAATTTTATGTTCGTTAAGGATTTAACAGAAATGGTTAAAGATCAATTAATTGAAAATCAAGCGGTTGCATTGTACTTTACCTCGCCTGAATGCAATGTATGCAAGGTATTAAAGCCAAAAGTACGGGAACTGATTGAACAAAAATTTCCTGAAATGGTTCTCCATTTTATAAATATTGCAGAAAATCCAATGATAGCTGCAGAATTTCAGGTCTTTACAGTCCCTGTAATTTTGATATATTTTGAAGGGCGGGAATACATTAGAAAAGCAAGGAATATTGGTCTAATTGAGCTCGAAAAGGAAATTACACGTCCATATGATTTATTATTTGAACTGTAAAACTTAATTTTGAACACATTTTATAATTTATAAACGCTACAAAGTACTATTATGAAGGACAATTTATCATTAAACCGATCCATTTCAACAGAAACAGAGGCTATGTTAAATAATCAGATCATGATGGAAGCACAGGCTTCAGCTCACTATTTGTCGATGGCCTCATGGTGTGATGTTCAGGGATACAGTCATTCCGCGAAATTCCTTTACGGACATGCTGATGAAGAAAGGCTGCATATGATGAAACTGTTTCATTATATCAATGATGCCGGTGGGCATGCTTTACAACCGGAAATTACCGGTCTTAGGCACAGTTATGATTCTCTTCGTGAAGTATTTCAATTGATCCTTGAACATGAAATAAAAGTCACACAATCTATTAATGAAATAGTTGAGCACTGCTATAATGTTAAAGATTTTGCAAGCCTTAATTTTATGCAATGGTATGTTTCTGAACAAAGAGAGGAAGAAATGGTATCACGACGTGCTCTCGAACTCTTCGATATTATAGGTGAAGAAGGCATAGGGCTTTGGACGATTGACCAGGAAATTGGCAAGCTAGAGCAAGCCGCACCAGGAGAGACCGGCAGTCCTGCCTAATGCTACTGAAATCAGATTTAGGTGAATTTTAAGTAAATTCAGGAACCTACTCAGAGGAACCGTTCTGTGCAGTACAATGGTCAACAGGTCTTTCGCGCTGGATGCGGTTCCTGTACTCTCCAAGCCACCACCACAACTCCCTTTGATTGAGATCGATATCAACTATGGCTACCGGGTTTTCCAAAGTACCTTCTACCATCAGTTCACCGGTCTTATCGAATACACCTGTTTTCATGTCATAGCTTGATGAAACGAGGTAGATCTGGTTTTCAATTGCTCTCGCCTTTGCGAGAGTTAGGTCACCTCCCCAGATAGGCATAAATATGATCTCAGCACCCTTGAGGGAAATCTGACGGGCGACTTCCGGAAAAAAAACATCCCAGCAGATCATCATTCCTATTTTACCAAAATCAGTGTCGAAAACCGGAAATTCAGCCCCTGGTGTTATACCTCCATCGATCTCTTCTCTGGGCAAAGAAGTTTTGCGGTATTTTCCCTCTAATTTACCATCCCGCCCAATTAAAACGGAGGTATTGTATACGACTGGGCCATCCCTTTCGTATATCCCAGCCACAATGTACATGTTGTATTCCTTTCCTAATTGTCCCAGGTATTCGGTACTTGGCCCGGGAATAGGTTCACTTACCTCGACATAGCTCATAGAATTCCCTACAATTGTTATCCCTTCTGGTAAACAAACAATATCTGCACCATTTTCTCCAGCATTTTTTACATACTCACGGAATGATTCTCTACTTCGTGCAGGGTTCTTCATGTTTTCTGGACGATGATGTATTGCTGCCACCCGGACCTTTCTCGAATCAGGAGGAGCGAAAGCTCTGAATTCTGTTCCACCAAAAAAGACAATTCCATCCGGATCCCACCTGTAAATCAGATCAATCCTTGCCTTTATCGTTTTTTCCGGGACCTTGTACATTTGCTGAATACGATACCAGCCATTAACAGCCTGAGCCTTAAAAGCTGGAAATTCTATGAACTCTACCTTTTCGCCATCCTTATTTAACCAGGTAATCTGAGCCAGCACACTGCGATCGATCTGTTCAACATTTTCGACTTTAAAATGGGTAATAAACTCGTAATATTGTCCGGATTTTACATCTATAAAACGTTTCCAGCTCCCATTGATATAAGCTCTCCCTTCTCCCGAAAGTGCCAGCGTTTGTTGATCTTCAAATAAAACATCCCTGTCAACCCAATGTGCAGGTTCAATTTCTGACCGTTGTGCATAAAACTGCCAGTCAGTACCTTCATCTTCCACGCGCTGCTGACTGG
The DNA here is from genome assembly GCA_963820995.1 of uncultured Cytophagales bacterium. GTDB lineage: Bacteria > Bacteroidota > Bacteroidia > Cytophagales > Cyclobacteriaceae > JAGTVG01. The sequence continues at coordinate 210,548 of CAWGCL010000008.1, forward strand.
AACAACCAGATAATATAGAAGCGATTATCCAAATTATGTAGATCAAAGAACCTGGTTTGGGTAGATGTAGCCTAAATGTAGTATTAAACATGATATTGATATTATATTATTTTCAAGATGCTTGAAAAAGATAATTACCGGATTTGAATAGTGCATTCGATCTTCCGATATTTAGTCTTTAATTTTAAGCATATACAATATAAGAATATTTACTTTGATGTATATTGCCATGCATTATTAATTATAAATCCAGAGATCATGGGAAACGATCAGAACAAATAAAAGACAAACCTTGGGAATAAATAGATCCAGACATGTTTTGATGCTTTTAACCTTAATTATCTTACTTTCCGTTTCATGTACGTCTGAACCAACTGCAATTCTTAAACTGATTGTCAGCGAAAAAGCAGGAATGGACAGATCTTTAGAGTACATTGAAATAGAGGTGCCCTTGAAGGATAAATCCCGGGAAAATGGAGATATATGTTTGAAAGAAGTGAATAATACAGAACTTATTGCCGGGCAGATCCTCGATACTATATCTCGACCATCCGGCCAAATGTTCTTAAGATGTATTTTCCCAGTTTCTATAGGGGCAAACTCAACAAAATCATTTGAAATCGTTCATGGCACCGTAGAATTGCGGAACGATATTTTAAAATACCAGGGCGAGGATATAAATATAAAAATTGATAATTCAGATTTTATAGCCGATTTGACTGATACGAAGGCAACTGATGAAAATGGTTTGGGTTCCGGGCAACTTGCCGGTCTGATATTGAAGCATTTTAACAATCAATTACTTCAGAGAACACACATCAATATGCACTGGGCACCTAACTTTCAAAAAGAAGGGCTTGAATACAAAACATTTGGACATATACAGAGCCCGGATAAGCTGGATGTAATCAAAGGGCCCTATACATTTTCGTTGCACAGATCAGGATCTGTGGACGGTTATGAGGAGATCCAGGTGAACTGTACGTATCATTTTTATGCCGGACTTCCATATTTTACTTTTTCATCTGAAATATTATTCAAAGAAGATACTGAATTGATGTTACTAAGAAATGATGAAATGACCATGGATAGTCTGTTTACCCATGTTACTTTCCTTCATCCTGATGGTGAAGGCAATACGGTAGAGCTTTATGAAGGAGATGCGATCGATCAGCTGGCTGAGGATCCCATTCATGATGATGCAACCTGGTTATATTTTTATAATGAACACAAGAAATATGCATTTGGAAGTATCCGTCTGGAATATGATAATACAAATCTAAACGGGGAACCTTCACCGCTTTATGGAGAACATACCAAAATTACCAGGAGTGCCGGGAATGGCCGATACTGGAACCGAAGATTGATCAATGATCACATCACCCTTCTTCCTGCCGGTAGCCGTTACTGGTCAAAAAATGCCTATCTCGTTTTTAAAATACACGATAAGGATCCTTCTATTGCGATAAAGGAATATTATAAAAAATTATCCCAGCCATTGGAAGTTAAATACGAAGTAGATTAATCCGCATAAGGTAAAAATATTATAACAAGGATTAACAATATGCCAGATAATTACACATTAAGGCCTATGAGAGAAGAAGACATTCCAGCAGGTATGCGGTTGAAAAATGCCGCAGGATGGAACCAGTTGGAGGAAGACTGGAAACTATTTCTCAAATCCAGCCTTGATGGAAGCATGGTCGCTGAATACAAGAATAAGGTAATTGGCACGGTAACAACAGTTAATTACTCCGGACGCTTTAGCTGGATAGGCATGTTGCTTGTCGACCCGGAAATCAGGCGTATGGGTATTGGCACCACGCTGCTTAAAGAAGCTATTGCTAAAGCAAAAGATAAAGGTACCATCCGGTTGGATGCCACTCCCAAGGGAAAGTTGCTATACGACACCCTTGGATTCAAAGATGAGTATGGTCTAAACAGGTACGAGATTAATGGTTATACACATGATATTTCCCTTCTTAAAAAGAAGAAATGCCTGGAATTATCCGACAGCGACCTACCACAAATCTTCGAATACGATCAACAGGTATTTGGAGCCCCACGGGCAGAAATCCTTAATTCACTTTATAAGATGGGCAGGGATTATGCCTGGATATGCGGATCAAAGAAAAATCTTAGGGGATATTGTTTTGGCAGGCCAGGCAGCAACTTTGAACAAATAGGGCCGATAGTTGCAGAAAATGAAGAAATAGCATTTTCATTATTATGTCATGCTATGGAACAATGCAATGGAAAGTCAATTATTATTGACATTCCAGATGATCAGAAGATCTTCCGGGAAGCTGTGAAAGACATAGGATTTACAATACAAAGACCATTTATTCGGATGCATCTGGGAAAACATCAAAATCCAGGGAGACCAGAACTCCAGTTTGCTATCGCCGGCCCTGAAATCGGGTAATTTATTAAAAAAAGCAGGGATTTAATTTATATCATTCCAGATACCACATGTATCATGATTTAAAAAAGGAAATCCACATTTTTACATTGTTGGAAGATTGCAGGATTATATATCCAATTAAAAGATCTGAACAGGAATAAAAACTATATATATTTTTAAAAAAGGACAGTTAAAGGTATTTTTAGTCATCTTATTTTTAATAGATGTCTTTCCAGGACATTATTAACTAAAATTTTTCATGAAAAGACTATGGAATTTTGCCCAAATAGGCGTGATCATTCTGTCAATACTGATCTTTACACCACTAGTTATTCCCAAGAATGAATATAAGCCTGAATTTATGGGGCTTCCTTATACGCTATGGGCCGGAATACTAGCATATTTTGGATATGTTGTTTTAATTATGATCGGGATATATGCTCATTCTAAAGTAAAAAAGGAGGAGGGTGCTCATGATTAAGTGGTTTTGGTTTTTCGGAATTATCTTCATTATTCTGCTTATCCTGGCCTCATCCAGGGCTTTTAAAAAAAATAGAAGTATCGATGATTATATGTTGGCAGGTTCCAATATTGGAGCGATATTGGGTGTTCTCACTTATGCTGCGGCACTTTTCAGCGCTTTCATATTTATCGGTGTACCTGATTTTTTCAGGGTACATGGTGTAGGCGCATGGATCTTCCTTCCTGTATCTGATGGCATTATGTTTTTCATGATCTTCTGGTTTGGGTATAATCTAAGGAAGAAAGCCAGGGCAACAGGTTATAAAGGTATGGCCGGGATGATGCGTGATATTTTCGGGAATAAGTGGGCCGGATATCTTGTATTTACTGGTGCCTTTTTATTTCTGATCCCATATGTAGCTATCCAGATCCGCGGAATGTCCATGTTCTTTACAGCCATATTCCCGGAAATGCTCCCATCATGGGGCTGGGCATTGATCATTGTCTCCATTATGCTCGCTTATAGCGAATTAGGGGGTTTAAAAGCCATAGTCTTCAGTGATGCGGTTCAGGGTGTTCTGCTGCTAACGGTATTATCCATTATCGGATACAATTGCGTGATCCATTTTGGAAACGTTGAGGAACTATTTAATCAGGTTCAGCAAGCGGATGACAGGCTGTTATCTACTCCCGGACCCAAAGGATTGTTCACAACCCAGTTTCTGGTTGCTTCATTCCTGGCGATTATGTTATTACCTATTTCCCAGCCGCAGTTTTCCTCCAGAATAGTGGTCATGAAGAGTATGAAAGAGACCTATAAGATGGCAGGAGGTGTCAGTATTGTGGCATTCATTGTTTTTGTAGCAACTGCATTTATTGGAATGTATGGGGCTGTTAAATATCCAGAATCCTCAACAGTGGATTTTGTTCAAAATGCACTCCTTTTCGATCAACCCGATTTCCTGGCTGGCCTGGCTATTGTCGGACTATTTGCTGCAGTATTATCAACATCAAACGCTCAGATATTTGCCCTTGGATCTGAATTCAGGTCATTATTGAAAGGGGAAGATAAATCGGTACTGATCAGGACAAAAATAGCACTTTTCATATTTGCCCTGATCGTTATGGCATTCTCAGTGATCATCAGCGATGAGCTGGTATTACTCGCAAGGGTGAGTTTTGCCGGAACCTCTATGCTGGCCCCGGTAATACTGGTTGGTGTAATATCAAAGAGACCCCCTGGGAAGGAATTGCTTATCATCTCAGCCATAGCATTGTTCGTATTCTTATTCTCCGTATTTCAACTGATCCCGGAAAACATAATGGGTGTCAGACTTGATCTGGGAATGTACGTGATATTATTTGTGGTAACAGTAATTTCTATAGTAGCAAGAGGGACACTTAAAAAAGTTCCTGAAGACAATATTTAAGTGATGACGACGGCTAAATATCTGTAAATCAATGGAAGCACCCTTAAACAAGATTAAGAATGAAAAAGAACTGGATGAAATGCTATCCAGGCCAACCGAAGATCTGGTCAGGATGATGTCAGGACTGGATGGCGACATTCTTTTACTGGGCGTTGCCGGGAAGATTGGCATCTCAATGGCTGTAATGGCCAGGAGGGCCATTGATCTAGCCGGTGTTGATAAACGGGTGATTGGATTAAGTCGTTTCAGTCAGAAAAGCCAGATACAGATATTGGAAAAAGAAGGGATTGAAATAATACAGGGTGACCTTCTGGATCCTTTATTCGTTAATGATCTGCCAAAAATTAAAAACATCATATTCCTGGCAGGGATGAAGTTCGGTTCTGAAGATAACCTGTCAATGACCTGGGCAATTAATTCTTATCTTCCAGGACTGGTAGCCGATCATTTTACTGAATCAAGAATTGTTGCTTTTTCAACGGGATGTGTATATCCTTTAGTACCCGTATCATATGGAGGATCCAGAGAGGATGACAAGCCTGGACCGGTTGGGGAATATGCACAATCCTGCCTTGGCAGGGAACGTATGTTTGAATACGGGAGTATTAAGTATGGAACACCTGTTATATTGATACGGTTGAATTATGCGGTTGAAATGCGTTATGGAGTTTTGGTGGACATTGCCCTGAAAGTTAAAAATAGAAAGCCCATTGACCTGACCATGGGACATTTCAATGTGATCTGGCAGGGCGATGCCAATTCAATGATATTACAGGCATTGAAATATTGTGAATCGCCTGCCAGGATATTAAATATAACAGGCCAGGAAATACTATCTGTAAAAGAGATGGCCATCCGGTTCGGAACACTTCTTGGGGTTGAACCAGAGTTTATAGGTAAAGAATCAGAGACCGCACTTCTTAGTGATGCTAAAGAATCTTTCAAACTATTCGGTTATCCCAGCATTAGTGTTGAAACAATGATGAAATGGATCGCAGACTGGATTTCCAATGACAGGGCACTTCTGAACAAACCTACGCATTTTGAAGTGAGAGATGGAAAATATTGATTTATAATAAATAACATGAACCTTCCATTACTTTCGGAAAATATAAACAGTGTATTGCATAAAGGTGTGGTAATTCCTGCCTTACCTCTTGCCTTAAACAAAGACCGAAAACTTGATGAACGTCGGCAGCGTGCATTATTAAGGTACTATCTGGATGCTGGAGTAGGCGGAATAGCTGCCGGTGTCCATACCACTCAATTCGAAATACGAAAACCTGAATTCAACCTTTTTGAGAAAGTACTGGTAATCGCCGCGGAAGAAATGACGGATTATGCAAACAAAGCGGGAAAATCAATCGTAAAGATTGCCGGCGTGATTGGCAGAACAGAGCAAGCTGTTAATGAGGCCCGGTTTGCAGTGAAATCAGGGTATGATGCAGCATTGTTAAGCCTCTCTGCATTTCAGGATATTCAGAATAAAGAAATATTGGCACACTGCCGTAAAGTTGCTGAGGTGATACCATTAATTGGATTTTATTTGCAACCTGTTGTAGGTGGCAGGATCCTGGATGTTGATTTCTGGCGGGCCTTTTCTAAAATTCAGAATGTGGCAGCAATAAAGATCGCACCCTTCAACCGCTATCAAACCCATGATGTAGTTCGTGGTGTCGCAGAATCAGGACGGGCTGAAGATATCGCCCTATACACTGGCAATGATGACAATATTCTGGGAGATCTTCTCACAGAATATCATATCCCTGTGGGATCTAAGGTGATTCATAAGCGCATTGTCGGTGGCTTACTCGGACATTGGGCAGTATGGACTAAAACTGCTGTCAAGATCCTCGAAGAGGTGCATGCTGCCAGAAGCGCTCAGGATATTAATGCTTTACTGACCCTGGGAGTTAAAGTGACGGATGCAAATGCCGCTTTCTTCGATGTTGCCAATAATTTTTCCGGAGTGATCGCCGGTATTCATGAAGTATTGAGAAGACAGGGTTTGATGGAGGGCATTTGGACACTCGATGAAAAAGAATCTTTGTCACCAGGTCAGAAAGAAGAAATTGACAGGATCTATACCTCCTATCCTGAGTTAAATGATGATGATTTTGTGAAGGAGAACCTTGAAAGGTGGTTGTCCTAAGGAGCCACTGTTTGCATCAGCAACCCGCAAATCCAGGCGCCATAGGTTCCCAGGGCATATCCCAATACAGCCAGTAATACCCCTACCGGTGCCAGGGAAGGATGAAAAGCAGCAGCAACCACAGGAGCTGAAGCAGCACCCCCTATATTCGCCTTGCTACCCACAGCAAGGAAAAAATATGGCGCCTTGATCATTTTCGCTACAATAATCAGAAGAATAACATGAATGGCCATCCAGATCCCTCCCACTACAAACAAACCGGGATTCGAAAAGATCTCAGTTATATCCATTTTCATGCCAATGGTTGCGACAAGGAAATAAATGAACAGACTACCAATCCTGGAGGCTCCTGCCCCTTCGTAGTTACGCGCCTTCGTAAATGACAGGATCAAGCCAAAGGATGTTGCCAGAACGATTAACCAGAAAAATTGCGAGGTCAGGCTGAATCGCTCAAGAAAGGGTAAAGATTCCTGGAAAAATCTCGCGAGGCCATCAGAAAATAAGTGCGCCAGGCCGGTTAATCCAAATGCGATACCCAGAATGACCATCAGATCTGCGAGCGAGGGTATTCGGGCAATGCTAAGGCTAAAATCATGCATTTTCTTCTTTAACACATTTACAGCGGTAGCATCCGCTTTGAAAAACTTGTCTATTTGCTCGGATTTCCCTACACCGATCAACAGAAACGCCATCCATATCTCTGCTACGATCACATCTACCGTGATCATAATAGAATATAATGAGTCGCTGGGTCTAAATATTTCGTACATCGCCGCCTGGTTGGCACCCCCTCCTATCCAGCTTCCTGCAATCGTAGTCATCCCTTTCCAAACCGCCTCAGGGCCAAGTCCTCCCACGATCTCCGGTCTGAATATTGAAACGACCAGTATGGCAAGAGGCCCTCCAATAATAACTCCAATAGTTCCGGTTATGAACATAATCAAGGCCTTAGGTCCCAGCTTGATCACTTCTTTTAGATCAATACTCAGGGTAAGCAGAATCAAACTCGCGGGTAACATATACCGGGAAGCTACATAATACAGGTTTGAATTGGCTGCATCCGCTATTTTAAAAGTAGTTAAGAAGAGAAGGGATAAAATAACACATTAAAAGCATGGGAATCACTTTATAAAACTTCTGCCAGAAAGGTTTTTTACTGGAAGAAGTCTTAAAAATAAATCCTAAAATAACCATCAAAACACCCAAGAGTATCGCGTCATTTTTTATCAGTGGCTCCATACTATTCTATTATTTCTTTTAATATCACCGAGAATTCATTAAGCATCATCGCCGTTGCGCCCCAGACTATTTCATTTTTTATATCGAAATATGGGGCTATTATTTTGTATTTGTTTCTTATCAACAATTCTTTAACCTTTCTCTTCTCATCGGAGATAAGATCATTTACCCCTCCCTCAATTACCCTGCTTACTTCTTCCGGATCAGGTATATATTGAGGCTGATACGGCAAATGGCCAACTACCGGCATTACATTATAATGACTTGCCTGCACATACAATTCAGTCAACTTGCCAAGAACTTTAATATCACTAGCCCTCACTCCGATTTCCTCTTCTGTTTCCCTTAAGGCGGTGTCAATCCTATCCTTATCATGCTCCTCAACTTTTCCACCCGGCAAGCCAATCTGACCGCTATGGACTCCGGTATACTGTGGCCTTTGGATCAATGGGAAATAAATATCTCCTTGGCTTTCAAATAGTACGATAAGTACGCTGCTTTCTTTCGGTTGACCGTCAAAATTAAAATCAATTCCCGTCTTCCCGCGTGGATAAGCAGACATTTCCTTTTGCACATTTAAGCCTGGAAGAGGTTGCTTGAGACGCATTTCTAATCTCTCAAAAAAATCTCTGCTGTTCTGAATTGGCATGCTGCAAATATAAGTTGATAAAATATTATTATCATAACCATATCGAAATAGCAATAAAATAGATTTTTTCGGCAACATACAATAAGTTTCAATCTCTTGATAAAATCGTATTTTTAATTTATTTTGCTGAGCAATTTTTTGAGGACAATGACAATCGATTCCAGAAAAGTTCTTAGATTATACAAATCATTAGATAAGGATCAACTTCAATTTGTCCTTGACAAAAAAATTGAAGATACCCTCACAATAGAGGATTGGCTGAAAAAACTCCATGGAATTGCAGAAATGGATACAATTGGAGATGAATCAAGAAAACAATCCGGTAATCTATCTATTGTTTTTGGGATATTGACCATTGTCACCTTTATTCTTACCCTATACAAGCCTATTCTTTTCTTTTTCCCCATAGGATTCGTTATCCTGTTCATATATTTTGTAGTAACCTTTTTTTTATTAAGCAAAATCGATATAGGTAATAATATGCGCTTGTTTATTGTACCTATGCTTGAACATTTCCGGCGACAAGGTACTGTCAAAGAGGCATTTAATTTAAGAATGGACTTTTCACACCCCATAGCCAAAGAACGCCTATCAGAAAATGATGAGGAAGATAACAATAAAACAGGCAACATATACAGACACCATTGGATAGATGGAAAGATGGTTTTTAATGACGGAGTTAAAATCACCTGGGAAATCGAAGACGTGATCAATAAAAGGGAAGGTAATAACAAAAAGGAATCGGAAAAAAAGGATTCTACAGGTAAATACCAGATCCAGCATATACTTAATATGCATTTTTCTGCACCTAAAGAGCATTTCATAGCAGTCAATGAAGATATGATGGAGACTGATGATGGACTTTCCTACATTGTTTCAATTCATAAGAAAGATATTTCTGAAAGCCTTGAGGAAGGGCATGTCTCCGGATGTCTTTATTTCATCACTTGATGAAGGGTACCACTTCGTTAAAGAAAAATAATTTTCACCTTTCCATAAAACCTGTCATATCGCTGACGTGATAATCAGCTGGAATTTCAAAATCGCCAGGATCCAGGATTCCGGGAGTAACCTTTACCGCTACCATTTCAAAATTGTATGATGCGCCATTTGAACTCGATTTTCCCGTAAACCGCAGTGGAAATCCTTTTTCATTCATAAAGAGAAGTAAGGGATTGTTCTTATCTTTCAATACGTCCGGCACGTTCACCTCGATCCTATCAGTGAGCCATACTTCAGATTCAATAAAAGCTTCGCCCTTTTCGGCTGTTACCATAAACTTTTCACATTGATAACCCGCAATAGTTCATGGAGTTCCCCGGTTTCCTTTAGGTCGATCTGTTCGGATTCCAATGCACTTTCTGCCTCCTTAAGCGCTTTTTCATATTCTTCCTTAAATTCTTCAGGCACATTCCCAATACGCTCCTCTTCAGCCTCTTCACTTACTATGACTTTCATGGCTGTTTTGGCTTCGTCATCTATCATATAAAAAGTACTCTGGTCACCATCGATTAGTATCCGGGCCATATTGACACCGTCATCACTGATCATTTGAATAATAATGTCATTCCCCTTGATACGATATTCTGTAAAGGCAGGCATCATGCCGGGATTCATATTTCCCATGGAATTTTTAATCTGATACCGGATTACCCCCTCAAATCCTTCCTGGTTATTGGAGCCGTATATCCGGGCCTCAATGTTTCGGTTGAACAGGGAAGAAAATCCCCAATAAAACAAAAATCCGTAATGAATAAATCATTATATAAATTTTACATTTAAATTATTTACAGGGAATGACCAAGGAATTATATCCTGCCAATACATTTAATTCAGGTATCGGCGTACACCATCATCGATTTTTACTTCGTAAAAAAGAGGAGGATGCCCGAACCTGTCCAGGAAAGCACTTGCCACTTCCTTTTTAAAAGATGGCAAAACTGCTTCTTTTATAATGCTTATTGTACACCCGCCAAAACCACCTCCCATCATTCTGGAACCTAATACATCCGGATTATCTTTTGTGAAATCAACAAGAAAATCCAGTTCCTCACAGCTGACTTCATAATCATTTGACAGGCCATCATGCGTTTCGTACATCTTTTTCCCAAAGTCAAAAATCCGGCCGGCAAGGAGGTCTTTGCAAGCCTCCTGAACCCTTTCAATCTCCCCAACTACATAATCACATCTTTTATAAACTACTGGATCGATTCTGTCCCTTTCAGCTTCCAGCATTTCCCGGGATACATCTCTGAGACTCTTAACACCTTCATTCTCCTCAGCTACCAACTTAACCCCCTGCTCACACTCCTGTCGTCTTGTATTATATTCGGAAGTTCCAAGTGAGTGCTTAACCTTGGTGTCCACAAGTATTATACTATTGCCATTTAAAATCAATGGGAAATATTCAAATTCCAGGGATCTGCAATCCAGCCTGAAAACATGTCCGGATTTACCATAAACTGAGGCAAACTGGTCCATAATCCCGCAGTTTACACCTACAAATTCATTTTCTGCTTTTTGTGATAACTTAACCAGGTCCAGTTTTTGAACGTTCAGATCGTAAATATCATTTAATCCAGTGGCTAAACCTGCTTCCAGGGCTGCTGAAGAAGACAAGCCGGCACCTATGGGAATATCACTTGTAACGATACAATCAAATCCGGGGACATCATGACCTGCTTTATTCAACTGGTCAATAACACCCATTAAGTAATTTGGCCAGCCCTTGTCAGAATGATGCAGTTTACCAACTTCAACTTCGAAAGATTCCTCTAAATCAATGGCATGAAAACGGTATTTATTCAATCCATTTTCTTTCAAGCCATACGTTACGTGTTTATCTATTGCCGCAGGCAGCACGAAGCCATCATTATAATCAGTGTGTTCACCGATCAGATTTATCCGTCCAGGTGCCAGATATATATTTGCCTTGCTATTATAAAGACTCCTGAATACTTCTTTAACATGACTTACATTCATTACCAGAAGAAATAATATAATAGAACAATGATTATAACTATCCCTATAGATCCAATCGTAAATATCGGGGAGGTCTTGTATATAGCCGGATCGGTATCATACGATTTTTTATAGATATGCTTCATCTTCACATTAAGGATTAGAATCAGACCCAGGAAAACAAACAAAGAAGCAAGCATAAAAATCGATTCAATGCCAAGATATCTGTAAGGTTCGAATAATAATATACCAGCAACGAGACTTATTATTCCAAGCACTATAAAAAACCATCCAACAGCAACGATCTTTTTGGAGCGTTCGGTAATCACAGCATCTTTCACTACTTTTCCCCGTTTGTCATATAAGCTGATCAATGTAGCTACAAAGGCCAGAACGATGAAGACATATCCCATTCTTAGTATGAAAGGCATATCCGGGAAGATCGCACGTATTGCAATACCTACCGGAATGGTAATTATTGCTGTCCACAAAGCTGCATTTGAAGTTGCCTGCCGCCAGAAAAGTCCCATACAGAATACAACCACAACCCCGGATATATATATCCGGTGTATTCCTGAATATACTGGAAAGCCTGATCCAATCCGCCTAATAGTGGTTTAGCCATAGCCACTGCGATGATCAGGGCTATGAATGAAACCAGCCGACCGGTAAATACAAGTTGTTTTTCTGTGGCCTCTTTATTAAAATGAGCCTTATAAATATCCATTGTGAAAATGGTTGAGGTACTGTTGATCATAGAGGCTAATGAACTCACGATAGCAGCTACAAGAGCAGCAAATGCAAGGCCCCGAATACCAACTGGAACAAAGTTCTTTAACAGCCAGGGGTATGCTTCATCGGCTATAGTTATCTCTCCGGTGGTACTTGTACCTTCTAAAAGTTCAGGATTATTAAAGAGCACATACGCCGTTATTCCAGGTATTAAAACCAGTAAAGGGATTAATATTTTCAGGTATCCTCCAAAGATTAACCCTCGTTTTGCATGTGAAAGGTCCTTTGCAGCCAATGCTTTCTGGATAATATACTGGTTAAAGCCCCAATAGCCCAGGTTAGTAAGCCACATAGCCCCGAATATCACAGCCAATCCGGGCAGGCTTAAATAAGCATCTTCAGTGCCTCCCTTTCCATCAGGTACTATTGTACCTTCCGGAACGATCATTTGAAAATGATCAACAGCCTTTTCATAAATCACAGCAAAACCCTTCCATATTCCTTCACCGCCGGAAACCGCATCCAAAGCGAGGAATGTTGTGATCAAACCACCGCCTACTAAAAATATCACCTGAACGACATCAGTCCATGCCACTGCTTTCAAGCCTCCGTAAATGGAATACAACCCCGAGAATAAGGCTAATCCTATGATGCCCCATACCAGAGGTACGCCCATGATTTCTTTAAGGGCCAGGGCACCCAACCAGGTTACTGAAGTTAAATTGACAAATACATATACCAATAACCAGAAAACGGCAAAAGCTGTACTCACGCCTTTATTAAATCGATCCTCAAGGAATTGAGGCATGGTATATATCTTTTTCTCAAGAAAAACCGGAATGAAGTATTTCCCGACAATGATCAATGTGATTGCAGCGATCCATTCATAGGCAGCTATACCAAGTCCTATTCGATATCCGGATCCGGACATGGCAATAAAATGCTCGGCTGAAATATTGGCAGCAATCAGTGATGCACCTATGGCCCACCAGGTAAGTGAACGACTGGCAAGAAAATAATCGTCTGAGGTTTTTTGTTCTCCCTTCTTGGTCCTTGAAATCCATAACCCAAGCACAACAATAAATAACACATAAAGGAAAAATACTATATAGTCAAGCGTCGAAAAACTCATATGGCTAATGTTTATTAAAAATGAATCAAAAAATAAGGTCTCCAAAGATAAAAAAAAACATGTATTATGCTATCCATATTTATTAAATACGAAAGGAATTCTGATTAGTGAGAAATAGTTTTCAGCGCTTGTCGCCTAATAAAGACTCAAATAACTACAGTTTTACTCGAATATTTAATAAATTTAAAAACAGGTTATATCAAATAATTATAGAATTTTTTAAAACCCAAGTTCTTTCTGGCTTGTGATGTCATAGCAAAATGTGATGAGATTTTTCATCAGGAATCAAATGATCATCACTTAAGTCTCACACTTCAGGAAGAATATAGGGAAAAGAATGAAGCAAATAATAAATTAAAAAGATATGAAAAAGGAATCGATTTCCCGAAGAAAATTTATCCAAAAGAGTTCATTGGCTGCGGGATCACTGGCTGCCAGCAGTACTTTGATCAGTTCATGTAATGCAGATAAGGGTAAGACTAATGCTGATAACAGTAGCTCCAGTGATCTTTCTCCTATGTCCGGTAACATACCCACCCGGAAATTTGGAAAAACAGGTGAGAACATCACCATCCTGGGTTATGGGGGTGGATCACAATTTATGAAAATGCCAGATGGGGAATGGGAACCACATATGGAATTGGCCTTAAAATCAGGCATCAACTATTTCGATACGGCTTCAAGTTATGGCGCTGATGCAGAACAACCCAGCGAATCACGTTTTAGTGAGATTCTCCCACCACATAGAAATAAAATAATACTTTTAACCAAGATCCATGAACGCGATCCTGATAAAGCAAAAAAGGAGTTTGAAGAAAGTCTAAAAAGACTGAAAACAGATTATGTCGATATCTTGTTGATCCATGCCATAACTGATGAAGATAAATTAGCTGATATTGCCGAAGGAAATTATAAACTCCTGGAACAATTCAAAGCGGAAAAAATGGTCCGCAATATAGGTTTTTCGAGCATGGACAGTGCTGAACGCTCAAAGGAACTAATAGAAAACCTCGATTTTGATGTCACTTTGCTTGCTATGAACCCGACTAATTATGGCAATTTCATAGATGTGGCGCTACCTGCAGCAAGGAAAAAGAACCTTGGAACCATTGCTATGAAAGTAATGAGAGATATCGTTAACGATTATGCCGGACCAAAAGAATTGCTTGAATATGCCTGGGGAAAACAAGGTGTGCACACCTCAGTAGTTAGTATGACGGGTATGGATCCGTTAAAACAAAATATTGAGATCGCCAGCAATTATATTGAAGGAAGTCAGTCCAGTCAGATAGGTTTCGACCTTGAGAAAAGGCTTTCACCATTAGCTGAATCACAGCATCTAGTTTATTCAAAACCGGGATATTATGATGGAATGATCTGTTAGGCGGCTTATGCTAGTATAATATTAATTAATTCTGATGGGAGGAGTATGCAATAAGATCATATCCGGAACCAGGTTATTTCTTCTGCTTTTGATCACCTGTGGTCCTTTGATCACAAGTTGTGCATCATCTAAACCAGGATCAAAACCGCACAAATCCCAATACCGGAGAACCACATATAAAGTAAAAGTTAAAACTGCTGATGATATTCAATATAAAGGGGCTTACAAATACGATACCGATGGTAAAAAATTTAAAAAGCACTACAGGAAGAAAAGGCGAAGAGAAAACTAGGCCCTATCCGGATTAATTCAATCCTTCTATCTTGATCGTCGTTCGTCTATAAACATTTTTAAAATTTCTGATAGTTCCTGAACCTTTTCCGGGTATTCGGAATACAGATTATTCTTCTCGCTTATATCAGCACTCAAATCATAAAGTTGACCTTCCGGCTCATCCGAATTCCCTTCATATGTCCATCCCCCGGAACCCCTGCCTTCAATCAGTTTCCAATTGTTTTTACGTATAGAATACATACCGCTGACAGATTGACTGACAATCTGATCCCGTACCTGATCACTTTCTAATGCAAGTAAGCTATTAAGATGACTGTAACTGTCTTCAGCGCTGTTATAAGGCAGACGGTAATCTACAATTTCCGCACATGTGGCGACAAGATCCGTCAGGCAAACAAGTTGATCACTTACCGATCCTTCTTTTATTCTCCCGGGCCACCTGGCTATATAAGGTATATGATGTCCTCCTTCCCAAACATCTGATTTCATGCCACTGAAGATATAATTCGATCGATGGTTAAATTCCTCAATGTTTGCCGGGAACCAATAAGCACCATTGTCACTGGTTAAAAATACGAGGGTATTATCAGCAATTCCTTTTTCATCAAGAATTCTTAAAACTTCTCCTACGGTAAAATCGACCTGAGTAACAAAATCGCCGTAACTGCCTGCTCCGGATTTGCCATTAAATTCTTCCAAAGGCATCCAGGGTGTATGAGGTGCAGGTAAGGGAAAATATAGAAAAAAAGGTTGCTGATCAGGATCTTGTAATTGTGTCTCTATAAATTTTAACGCTTCTGAGGTCAGGACCGGCAAGGTCTGTTCAAAATCAAAATCCCTGGAGGCATCACCAGGTCGCCAGAATTTTCCCTGGAAATTATCGTCACCGGCGCCTTCTATTTTTATAATGTCTGTGTTTACTATTTTTTTATTCCTTATATAAAAATATGGTTGGATATCAAGTGATGAGGGTATAATGAAAGAGTAATCGAATCCACAATCAACAGGGCCCCCATCTATCTCTGCAGTATAATTGACATTCTCAGTGCTGCTCAGGTTCCAGATATCACCCTCTACCAATGGTTTATCAGGATCTTTTTTCTTAAAATCCAATCCCAGGTGCCATTTCCCAATGCATGCGGTCTTGTATCCTTTTTCCTGAAGCATAGAGGCCACAGTCAACCTGCCTGGTTCAATTAATGATGGTTCATGTCCTAAAAGAACACCGGACTCAAGTCGGGTTCTGAAACAGTATCGGCCGGTTAAAATCCCATATCTTGTAGGTGTACAAACAGCTGATGGTGAATGTGCATCTGAGAAATGCATTCCCTCCGCCAATAATCTATCCATATTAGGTGTTGAGATTTTTGAATCACGGTTCAATCCGCTGATGTCTCCATACCCCATATCATCAGTAAGAATATAGACAATATTAGGATAGCGGTTTTTGTTTACTTGTTCTGGTGGTTCGCAGCCTAATAAGGCCTATAAGTAGCATTAGGCTAAAAATTGGATACAGAAGTGTATGTTTTCTCATAGCAATAAAGTATATCATTTTTGTTAGACCTGAATCCTTTGGATCAGTGTCCAGGTGTTTGTTGCTAAGATAATAATATCAATGGTAGCGCACAATTCTATCATTTTGTAATAATTTCGCATTGGTAAACTAAAATGGCATTGGCTAAAAATAAGAAAGGTGTTTTTAAAAGAGTGATTATAGGATTTCTTCTTACAGGAATTGTATTGTTTATTCTGGTACTCGGAAGTTTTCTGGGCTTGATCTTTATGGGAGCTTTCGGGCCACTTCCTTCTACGGATGAGCTGGCAGACCTGAAGGATGAAAATGCTACATTGGTGTATAGCAGCGATCATAACCTGATAGGAAAAATCTTTTCAAAAAACCATACTGAGATTAACAGTGATGAACTGCCACAACATCTAATTGACGCCTTGATATGTACTGAAGATGTTCGTTTTTACGAACATAATGGAATCGATAACCGGAGTTTGATGAGGGTTATTATCAAATCCATTATTATGGGTAACAGGGAATACGGAGGTGGGAGCACCATTACCCAACAACTGGCTAAAAACCTTTATGGCAGAGAGGATTTTGGTCTATTGACGCTTCCTGTAAACAAAATCAGGGAGGCAATAATAGCTGTTCGACTCGAAGAAGTCTATAGTAAAGATGATATTCTTCTTCTATATCTGAATATGGTTCCTTTCGGGGAAGAAGTTTTCGGGATAGAGGCTGCTGCAAACAGATATTATAATAAGACGACTTCTGAATTGGACACTGATGAAGCAGCCATGCTTATAGGCCTTCTTAAGGGAAATACTTATTACCATCCTAGATTGCATCCTGAAAGGGCCCTGGAGCGCAGGAATCTGATTTTGCAGCTGATGCATGAACAGGGTAAACTTACCGATGAGGTGTATCAGGAAGAGGTTCTGCTACCGCTTGACCTGGATTATTCAAATCTAAGCCATGAAGGGCCCGCTCAGTATTTTCTTTTTCAGGTTGAGAAAAGGGCACGTGAGATCCTCGATAATCTAAAGAATAAAAGTGATATACAATACGATATTGAAAAAGATGGTTTGATTATCACAACAACACTCGACAGTCGCTTGCAGATCCTTGCCAAAAAATCAATTAGAAAGCAGCTTAGCCAAATGCAAAAGGCATTTAATATTGATCCGGAAGTAAAGAACAAGAAAGTTGAATTGCAGGATTTATTTGATAATACAATAAGTGAAAAAAGAGAATTGTGGTACTGGGATGGAGTTGAAGTGGAGGAAATGACGAAGCTGGATAGTGCATGGCACTATGAAAGCATGCTGAATGCAGGGGTTCTCATACTGGAACCGAAAACCGGGGAAGTAAAAGCATGGGTTGGCGGTAATCATTTCCGCTACCTCCCCTATGACCTTGTCCTTTCAAAACGGATGATTGCTTCTTCATTCAAGCCTGTTTTATATGCAGCGGCCATTAAAGATGGGAAATCGCCATGCGATTATCTGGATAATGAGGAAAAGGTATATGAAGAATACGACAACTGGGCGCCAAAGAATTATGATGGCAGCAGTGGGGATCAAACCTCAATGTGGTATTCCCTTGTGCATTCTATGAATATTCCTACTGTTGATTTATACTTCAAAGTCGGACATAAAAACCTGGAAGAGATGTGTTCCCTTCTGGAACTAGAAGAAAAACCTGCTGACAACCCATCTGTTGCATTGGGAACAATGAATATTTCTCTCCTGGAAGCAACCAGAGTATATGCAACCTTTGCTAACCAGGGACAGATGCAACAGCCCGTAATGATTGAAAAGATCACTGATTCAGAAGGAAATCTGATCTATGAAATACCTGGCAATTCCGGCAACCAGGTGATAGACAGGGATGTGGCCAATACAATTACTGCAATGCTGCAGAAGGCCATAAATGAAGGTACCGGGGCCAGGATACGTGGTCAATTCGGGATCAGGTCAGATCTGGCAGGTAAAACCGGCACTTCCCAGGACTACAGCGATGCATGGTTCTTCTCATATACCCCTGATTTTGCTTGTGGAGTATGGGTCGGTGCCCGAAATCCAGGGATTCATTTTTCTAAAGGATCAAATGGCAGCGGATCCGCACTTGCCTTGCCAATTGCCGGGAATATCATCAGGGATATGGAAAGTCAGTCTGAACTTCGCAAATCATATCTCAGCCCGATAAATATCTCCTCTGAATACACCAAATTGATGGATTGTGACGGGACAAGGACAAAAGGTGCATGGAACAGGTTCTTTGAAAGTTTATTTAAGAAAAATAAAGAAAAGGAAGAAAAAGATGAAAAGGGAAAGGACCAAAGTGACAGCATTACGGCTAGTGAGGATGGGAAAGTAAAGAAATTCTTCAAAAAACTATTTAAAAAGAAAGAATAAAGGAAATATTCGATAAATGTTTGTTTGTCGCGATAACGGACTTTTTAAAATCCTCCTAATTTCTTATTGATCTCATTGGATAAATAGGAGAAATCAGAACTTCTAGGATCAATTTTCAGGGCTTTACCAACATAGGCTTTTGCTTCCAGCAGTAATTTTCGTTGATCGGCTGATATGGGATCAGGCCCCTTTTCAATAGCGTCGGAATAGAGTAATAAAGCATACCCGTAATACAATTGCATCTGATAGTAATCCTGCATAGGTTTCAGTTGAAGCGCCTTTTCATAAAATGTTTTTGCCATTGTCCTGTCTTCCAGGTTATAAAGGTATAACTCTCCCAACATCCACCATCCCTGGGGTGATAGAGAATCCAATTCAAGACTCTTTCTGTATTTATCATCTGCCTCTACATATTGAGCATTTATTTTATAGATACTCCCCAGGTTAATATAATACAAAGGATCAGGATTTATCAGTATAGCTTTAGAATAGGCCTCAATGGCCTCATCTAACAGATCTGACGAACTATATAGATCGCCAAGGAAAGCGTATACACTAGGGTCATTGGGTTTAAGTTCAAGCAATCTTTTAGCAGCACCAATGGCTTCATTATTTTGTGAAAGGTTTATATAGGATAAGGCCAGTCCTCTCAGGGCTATATCATTATAGGGATCTACACCGCATATAAGCAAGTATAAGACCAGGGATTGTTCATATTGCTGGTTTTGCAAATGATTAGATGCAAGGGAGGCCATCCTTCCAAACCATATTATTTTCCATGATCCCTCCTTGAATATTAGTCTGTAACTCCAGGAACCGAATAGAGTGTCTTTCCTGCTTACATTTATACTTTGATATTTCACATTAAACCTTGCAAAATCAGGATTTCCGAACACAGGTAATGTGTCAATTGCTGTTATTGTAAACTTATATTTATTTCTAACACTATCAGGTTGGTAATTATAGGCTACAAATTCCTCTTCTGAGATAAATGATTTACAGGTATCCGCAAGAAGAGAATATGCTTCGCCAAGCTTCCATTCATTTCGTAATTCGCGGTATTTAATTAATGTTTCTTTTGGATCTGTACGCTCTTCTGAGTTTTTCAAGGAACAGTTAGTAAGTATAAAAACCAATAAAACTAAAAGGACAGACACAAAGTTCTGACGGATCATATTAGAAAGTAAGAAAGTTCTGCAGGAAAGTTAATGAATTACTCACTTAATCCACATAAGCATAGTACAATATTTAGATAACGTTGATTAATATATTTCTCATTTTCATTCATTGGCAGAACCTGTTCAACATAAAAAATTCCCATTTACATATGTTTTGCCTAAACCGGTTAATTCCGGATCATAATATCCGTTTATAGTATCAGTAGAAAACTTCATGGCTTAAGAGTTTAAGGTTAATAATAAGTCCCACCAAGAGTGGGATTTTTTATTTCACACAATCCATATTCCAAAAATCCTGATATTCAATACTTGTTTTTATTTTTATTAAATGCTATATTATTAAACAGTTTTTACGAATTTTAATAAAACAAAGGAAGGACCTAATCAAGAGCAATTATGGTAAAAAGTTTTACACCCAGGTTTACAAAGAAGGAATCGTCGGAAAGCCAGAAACCACGTAGTGAGCAATTTGAGCCTATCACTAAGTATATGGCCACTAATCTGATCACCTTCTCACCAGACACAGATATTATTGAGGTGATACGAACATTTCTTAAAAAAAATATTTCCGGCGCCCCTGTTTTAAATGAAAAAAAGGAAGTCGTGGGTTTAATCGACGATAAAGATTGTCTGAGGCTATTGGTAGATAGTGTTTATCATAATGATCCAATTGCCAACACTAAAGTTGAATCATATATGACCAGCGTAATGAAAGTAATAGACATTTCTGCAAATGTTGTGGATGCAGCAAAGATTTTCCTCGAAACGAAATACAAAAGATTGCTGGTTATCAATGAAGAAGGAAAGCTGATCGGACAGATCAGCAGGGCAGATATCCTTAAGGCTATCGAAACCATTTATGTCCCGAAATGGATTTCTAAAAAATAAAAAAAGGCTATCTCAAGAAGGAAAGACAGCCTTTTACTTTTCTGCAAGAATTAAATAGTCTTAATTTGTTTTGATCTTTATATCCTCAAGAGTTAAACTAAACATCCAGAGAGGCATCAGCCATTTCGAAAAAATGGCTATCCCTTACTGTTGTTTATTTGCTTCAAAAGGGAAGTCGTAACCGGCAGCTGACATATTTGCCTTTAAAACATCGCCTTCAAAAGTCCCACTCATTTGTATCTCATATCCTTGTGCTTCAAAAGTTCCGGACACCTTTTCTTCATCGATTGTGAAATCATTCAGAGCAGTCTCTCCTTCATCAGATCCAACAAATCCTACAACGGAATCATCTTCCTGAGAGAATTTCAAATAACCAGTAATCTCCTGATCAGGGAGTGACAATACATAATCCCACTGCCCGATATAATTTGGCACGGAGGTTTTGCTTTTCTTTGTTGATGCGCAACCCGCCATATACAGCATGATCACTACCATTACAATAGGGAATAATTTTAATGTGTTTTTCATAACTCTACTTTTAAAAATGGATTTAAAATGATTACTCTTCTTTTTCTACTTTAAACGGTGTTAAATTGGCCTCTTCAATTATTTTTTGTGTTTCTTTCCAGTCAGCATCCAACCATTGATTAATCTGGGCGAGGACTTGTTTTGCTTCTTCAGATACCTGGGCAAAAAAGATTTCCTGAGATTCATTCGGCCTGTCAATTGCAGAACCGATATAATAGTTGAGCATTGAGAGCCTGGCTGACAGGATATCAGGGGATCTCTGAATGCCCTGGATATCTTCAGGGGCGTTGATCAATTCAATAAAGTATTTGATCGTATCTTTGGCAGCTTTAGTACGTTCCCTAATATCCTTTGAAATATCATCATCAGAAAGCATTTGTTCGACCAGTGAAATAGATTTTTTAATTTCATTTAACTGATCCACCTTATTGGTGATAGTTGCCACAAGTGATTGGGCCTTATCAATGTTCCGCATCAATTGTCTTTATAGCAGATTCATTAAATTCAATTCTGGGATCAAGCTTAACAACTATGATTGCTTGAATCAGCATATTCTCCATATAGAATCTTAACCTTATACTTACCTGGCAACACATTTGGTCCTCCAGGATCAGAAACCTCTTTACTTGCAGGCTTAGGTGTAGAAGGATATCGTTCCCCTTTTCTTTCAAGGTCCCAGAAGAACCGATTAAATCCTTTTCTTGCATTTATCTTGATTTTCCTGATCCTTTCATTACTTTCATTATAAAATTCTACCCAAAGGCTATCATTTTGTACTTCTTTGACCTCTTTCACACCATCTATTTCAACCGTGTCGGATTTTAAAGATTCCAGATAATAGGTAATACTTCCTCCTTGTGGTCTGTTTTCTCCTGCAAAAATACCATAACCGGCAAACCGGGATCCCGAAGCTTGCTGTCTTGAACTCAGATAGGCCACAGGGGGTTCGAACACATTTATTCCTTTTAAATTGCTACCCTGTGCGATTTTTGGCAAGCTCCCGAATGGGTCGAATATCGTCAATGATATATGCCGCACGACCAAACGTTCCGATGATCAAATCATGCTCCCTTGGGTGTATCTTCAGATCGATGGTCGAAACTGTAGGATAGGTCTTGCCCCATTTCTTCCAATTTTGGCCTTTGTCAAGAGAATAGTAAAGACCAAATTCAGTACCAAGGAACAAGAGGTTTGGTGTAATGGGATCCTGTACCACAGATAATGTATAACCCCAGACTTTATTCCCTTCAACGAGGTTTTTCCATGATTTGCCATAATCATCAGTATAAAAAAGGAAAGGTGTCCAATCGTCCATCCTGTAATTGTTAACGATTACGAAAGCTTCACCTGCGGAATATGCTGAGGCTATTATTTGAGGTATCCATGCCCCTTCAGGCATATCTTTAATCTTTTCAGAAAGGTTTTCCCAGGTTTTACCGCCATCAGTAGTAAGTTGCAGATTGCCATCATCCGTCCCAACCCATATTACATTCTTTTCAACAGGACTGGGGGCAATGGCTAGTATGGAACAATGGTTCTCCGCTTGCGTTACGTCATAAGTTAAACCTCCGCTTTCTATCTGTTTCTGTTTATCAGGATCATTTGTTGTCAGGTCAGGGGATATTAAAGACCAGTTTTGACCTTTATCTGTGCTTTTATGCACAAACTGACTTCCATAATAGATGGTGCTATTATCATGAGGATCCTGTGCAATTCCGGCATTCCAGTTAAATCTAAGCAAGGTGCCATCAGGATGTACAGGCCTGATCATTTGTGTACGGCCGGTTTCTGAATCGTAATATCCAAGAAATCCGCCTTGTGACATAGCATAACCATATCTGGAATCATCCGGATCAGGTACTACATCAAAACCATCCCCAAAAAATAATTCCTGCCAGTAACTGTTTCTGATACCACCTGCTTTCCATACGTATGCCGGTCCTTTCCAGGAACCATTGTCCTGCATGCCTCCATATACATTATATGGAAATTCCATATCATAATCGATATGATAAAATTGTGCGAGAGGAAGGTTTTCGACAAACCGCCAGGTTTTACCACGGTCTCTTGAAATGGCCAGCCCTCCATCATTCCCGTTGATAAGAAAAGACGGATCCTGCGGATGTACCCACCATGCATGATGATCCGGATGAATGTCGGTAGAACTGCCTCCGTAAGCAAGCATGGTTTCGAATGTCTTCCCGCCATCCTCACTGACAGTGACTAATGAATAGAGATTATAAATCCTGTTCTCATTAAGTGGGTCAACATATATATCCGCATAATAAAAAGGCCTGTTCCCAATATTCTTATCACTTACTTTATTCCATTTGAATCCACCATCCTTAGATACGTACAGCGCATTTTTCTTGGATTCAACCAATGCATAGATGACGTCTGTATTTCCAGGGGCAATTGCAAGGCCAATTCTACCAAGGTTCCCTTCAGGTAAACCATCTTTATCTGTCCTTTCCTCCCAGGATTCACCTCCATCATAAGAAATGTATAATCCAGATCCTAGCCCTCCGCTGTTAAAGAACCATGGCCACCTTCTGAATTCCCACATCGCAGCAATTAACTTATCCGGATTGATTGGATCAACAACCAAGTCGCCTATTCCTGTTTTTTCATTAACATATAAAGTTTTTCTCCAGGTCTTACCACCATCTGTTGTTTTGAAAACACCTCTTTCAGAGCTCTCGCCCCATGCAGAACCCTGGGCCCCCACCCAAACGATATCGGGATTGTCCCTGTGAATTAAAATTCTATGTATATTCCTGGTATTTTCTAAACCGAGATGCACCCAGTTCTTACCACCATCTATACTTTTATATACCCCATTGCCACTTGTCTGGCTATTCCTTGGATTTCCTTCTCCGGTGCCTGCCCAGATTACATCAGGATTTTTCTGGTTAATGGCCAGTGCCCCGATTGATGCCACATCATATTTGTCAAAGATAGGTTCCCAGGCTGTACCCCCACTTTCAGATTTCCATAATCCGCCAGAGGCAGTACCTACATATATTACATCCGGATTAGCCAGCAATACATCAATTGTGGTTACCCGGCCACTCATCCCGGCAGGCCCTATCGCCCTTGGCTTTAGTGCACTGTATAATGTAGTGTCTATCTCCTGTGATTGGGACAAAAGAGGGATTAATAATAACAGGATTGGAGTATATATCCTGATGATAAATTTGGCTTTCTCGAAAATCATACAAAATTTGTTAAGGTTGCAATTAATAAAAAATGATATGGTTGGAGGTTTCAAAGATCTAAATTCCAGAAGGGTAAATATAAATTCAATATGAATTAAATCCAATCAACTACAATTCCAAAATCCTAAATATTTACATTAGTGGTTAAAATTGATTGTAAAGCGATAATGCAAAACTTTGATGAATGCAATTTCAACCTTCGGTATGGATCAATTATATTCGTAAAATCCTAAATTCGTTTGATCAGGGATTGATTGATAAATGAACATTTCCATTCACGGATTCTATCAGTAAAACTGAATATGCAGGGAATAAGGAAAAAACAACATAAGATTTTAAGCAGGAGAAGTATTTTCCCAATTGTGATATTACTGGTATTATGGTTGATCTATATGCAGGACACAAACCAATGGGGATTGTTTCAAGACAATTGGTTTATGACTGTCACCATGATTTTCGGATCTTTTATTGCCGGGGCAAGTTCCGAGGGAGGAGGAGCCATTGCCTTTCCTGCCATGACCTTGTTATATGATATTATGCCTCATACGGCCCGTAATTTCAGCCTGGCAATCCAAAGTATCGGAATGACTGCAGCCGCATTGATTATTTTAAGAAATAAATTCCCTGTTGAATATAAATATCTTATTCCTGCAAGTATTGGAGGGGGAATAGGTATTATATTCGGAACCTTTTATGTTGTCCCATATGTGCCAGCCACTTTTTCCAAAATGCTATTTGTTACCTTCTGGCTCAGCTTTGGAGTTATACTTTTCTACATAAATGTAATCTTCAAGCGAAAGGTATTTGACCGGATGCCAGATTTATCCAGGATAGAACTGTTGTTTCTGCTTATTGTAGGATTTTCAGGGGGCACTTTGAGTTCTATTCTTGGAAGCGGCCTGGATATCTTCAGCTTCGCTTACATAACCATCAGGTATCATTTATCAGAAAAAGTGGCTACTCCAACCAGTGTAGTCGTTATGGCCATAAATTCTTTGATTGGATTCTGCCTTCATTATTTCATCATTCAGGATTTTGCAACGGAAGAATTTAATTACTGGCTGGTCAGCATACCGGTAGTTCTGATTGGAGCTCCTATGGGAGCATATTACATCAACCAACAAACCCGGGATTTTGTGAGCTGGTTTTTATATATCATAATTATAACACAATTTATCGGAGCCCTGCTGATTATAAGGCCGGAAGGAATGTTGCTATTGTTTACAATTCTGGTTTTTGTTTTTGGATTGCTGTTCTTTTACGGATTTACCAAAATTTCTCTCCTGACAAACAAGTCTGATAGATCTGTAGAAGAAGTGTGAATTCCCTGAACCTCAAATTATAAACATTAAATGGGCAATGCCACGAAAAAAATCGATGAGGTAGATTGCTCAGATATAAGAAAAATATTGAAGTGGATTGTAGAAGATTAATAATTACCTAAGATTCTTCCTATGTATAGGTGAACTTAATCCTTGAAATTTTGAAAGTAATTTAAGAAATGTTGCTGCCGGATTCAGTAGCCGGGATCAATCTTTCCATTGAGCCAGACGGCCGTTCTCGAAGAATATGTATTTCCCATCCGGATAATACCATGTTTCGTTAACTCCCCAGGAACCCTCTGATTTTTTCTTGCTGTCAGGTTTACCCCAGCTATCCAATGCCATTTCAGGAGATACTCCCACCCATACCCTGCCATCAGCGATCATGGGCCCTTTCTTTTTACCATATTTCTCTATCATGGTCTCCAACCTATCTTCGGCATTGAACTCCTGACCCAATAAAAGGTCAATCTCATCGATCCTCAGGTACATGGAATCTATTTTAGCTTGTAAATCAGCTTTCTCATTTTCCAATTGATCTAATTCCTCTTGGGATTGAGAAAATCCGAGTGCTGAAATAAACAATAAGAGCAATAACAAATAAAACCGCTTCATGACATTAATATTTCTGGTTGTTAGTAGATAAATGGGACAAATAATTTAGGTCGGATCTTATTCTTTGCACAAATTATAAAAACCTACACGGTTCAAAACATTCAAGATTTATTCGAACTTGTACTTTTTCTTCTTATTTTTTTGCTTTTTTGGATTATTCATTTCTTTTGTTAAAACATAATCCCGGTCATACCTGTCATTCTGGTGCATATCATAATACTTCTTTTTCCTTTTACCCTCACGTGTCTTATAAGCAGGCTTCGGGCCACATGAAGAAAAAAGAATTATTAATATTATAAAGCTGGATAAAATCTTTTTCAAAACGTTTAATTTATGGTCAAACAAAAAAAATATTTCTATATGCAAATAGCCTTTGTGATTTATTTTATTAAAAACGAATGAACCAATAAAAGATTGTATAATCAGTAGCTTATTGCGGGATCAAAATTTTAGTTATATCATATACAAACGCTTGAAGGTGAGAGCCAAAGCAATATTTTTCTTACTTTTCCGGCCATATGTTACATTGGTAACAAAATGAGATTTTTTCGTTTTTTTAAGGCTTGTAATGGAACTACTTTTATATCGAAATTTTGAGAAACAACAATACTCTTTGGTATTAATTCCAGCTGGCTTAGTTTACAAAAAGATCGAATTCAAAAATCAATTTTTTTCAGTTTTTAATCTAAATATACTATGCTATGAAAAAATTATTTATTATTCTAGCCTTATTAGCCTTATCAGCAAGTTATTTTTCTTCATGTTCAGAGGACGAGATCGTGACGCCTACTGAAGAAGGCGGATCAACACAAGAAAGTACGAAACAGTGGGATTAATTAAATCCTCTTATACAAATTAAATTGCCATAAAAATAGTAAAAAGAGGCTGCATTAAATGCAGTCTCTTTTTTTAATAATTTTGGAGCGAACTCCCACTTTGATCTAATTTTACTGCTATTTTAGCAAAATATTAGAAAATTTCTAATTGAAATTTTACTTTATTTGGGTCAATTCGCCACAATTACACTTTCAATTTAGCCTTTTTCTTTCACATTCATTTTCACATTTATCCTATTCATTACAAATAATTTCCCGCTCACTCACATACTATTCCTAAGTCGTTCATTCACAGTTGATTTATCAGTATAGATATATACATGAATGTATCACTCAAAATTTGATCTCGTTATTATGAACGCACATGAATTTTTACTAAAAAAAGGAGTTAAAAAGGTTCATCAACCTGATAAAAAGTATAACTTATCGGTCGCCGAACTGATCCAATTCCTTGAAGAATATTCGAGGGAAAGAAATATGGCCTCTATCCATTCAATAACAAAAACAGCTCACAGGCACCATTAGTCGATATATAAATGAGGCATTTTTAATTTACTATCCTCCCTTCCTCTCAATCTGTGTATAATCAATGATGATTTCGCACATCAAGCAGGAAGTGTACCAACCCTTGTGGAAAATTCCAGTCAAAAAGGAACCTTATTATCTAACTCATAAGGAATGAAATAATTAAAACGGATTAAAATAATTTGAATCGTTAAATATATCCGTTTTATTGGCTTCCGCTTCAATTAGAGGATCATCTTTCAATTCATTCAGAACCGCATCAGAAACATATAATTTATCAAGATGCAATGTATCTTTTATACGTATAATACGCTCAGTACCTTCATCTACCAAACCACAATTTCGTAAGGCAAGTAGAAGGGCTGACTTGTCATTCTCCGCTACGATAGGGATCTTGCCCCTTTCCAGGAAACTGCTGGTCGCTACATTCTTGTTTGTCACTTCAAAGTTTATCTTATCAAACAACTTTTTTGTGATTACATCAGCCAGACCAATACCTATTGCATTGCCATGAGACTCTTCCGTAAGGTCCGACACCACTATAGACCGGATATCAGGTTTTCCCGGTTCAGGTTGTCCGAAAATTTTGATCCTTCCTATAATATTGGTATCGATTCCAGCACCACTTAAATTCTTACCCATCCTGTCGATCAGTAAAACATCTATTTTATCAACTGGCAATGCGGGCATATTGGATCTGGCTATGTTCAGAAGGCCAGGTTCAGCAGGTATTATCTCATTACCCACTATCGCCTGGAGCAGCATAGTTTTATCGTTTGCATTTTCTATGAGTGCAATACCTCCCAGGATCTTACCAGTGCCAAATATTACTTTTGCCACTTCCGGTATAAGGCTTGCAAGTCCATACACCCCATAATGATGTATCGAAGCTGCCCCTCGTTCCTTCCCCAGACCGATAACAGACATTTTTACCAGTCCGCTTTCATAAGTTGAGTGAAAGTCAGTATGCGGTTTAATCTTATTTATAAGAATTATCCCATCTGACTGAAAGGCATTTTTATCCATAAATACAGGGTTTGGAATGCCAATGTTGGGTAATTCGACTACATCCATTGAAGACCGGATTGGGGCTCCAACATTTCTTTCTGTAATTCCATAGGAGTTCAGGATCTCGATCTGACCTTCAGGTGTAGCGCCTCCATGACTACCCATAGCAGGAATAATAAATGGATTAGCATTTTGAGATTTTACAAAATCAACAACTTCTTTAGTGATCAACTGAATATTATCTATACCCCGGCTACCAACACCTATGGCAATGGAGGAATTCTTTTTGATATGACCAACAAATTTCTGAAGTTCATCCCGACAGGTTTTTCCAACATCCTTCAGGGAATTATCTGGATAAAAACGATTGATCCTGGTTAATTTAAATTCTTTCATCTGAATGCTCAATATTTTTTAGATTTAGCAATTATGCTCCTTATAAGATCCATAAACTCATAATATAGACGACTAATGAGGTGCAAATACCAAGAATCAGTGTCCCTACGGTTTGTAATCTATATCCCTGGTTTACTGTCATGTTAGACATCTGTGTGACTACCCAGAAATAGCTGTCGTTTGCATGACTGGCAATCATGGAGCCAGCACCTATTGCAACAACTACCAATGCTCTGGCGGAAGGTGAATCCATCCCCAGGGAAGGCACTAATGGTGCCATTAAGCTGGCTGTGGTAATTATAGATACTGTACCCGATCCCTGGGCAATTTTTAAAGACATGGCAATAATTATAGGTAACCAAATTCCAAGGCTCTGCGCACCAGCCAGGTTTTCCTTAACGACCTCAGCAATACCTGACTCCTGCAGGACTTTCCCAAAAGCCCCGCCGCTTCCTGTAACGATAATAATGGTAGCTGCAGCAACAATACCCTCTCCAAGCCAGCCTGATGCAGACAACATATCCTTACTGAATTTTACCGGCAGTAAAAAAGAAAGGCCAACTCCAAGCATAAGGGCCACAGAAGGCTGTCCAACAAATCCGATGATCATAGCCGGGATGCCGGATCCGAAAGGTGCTGACGGCAGATCGTTTATCGATCTCAAAATAATTAGAATAATCGGTATAAAAATGGGAAGTAAGGATTTTAAAAGGGATGGCCCCTCTTCAAAAAAATCAATAGAATTTTCCGGGTCATAACTGTCTTGTTTATCTGTGTCAGGTCTCACATCCGGAGTTATAGTTTCACCTGTTCTCTTATCTGAATCTGATTCCAGATCCTGGTCAGCATTATACTTTCCCTTATAACTTTGTCTGTTGATATCATTTCCCACTTCCCCCTTTTCGAATGCGCCTGATCCCTTTGAAGCATTTGTTTCGTGGTTTAAACCCAAATTTCCATCAATCCCAATTGAAAATTTCTTTGCATATTTAATAGAAAAAAGCCATGCGATGATTAACCCTACCAGGCTTACTGGCAGGCCCAAAAGTATTACTGTACCCAGGTCAGCTTCAAGGATCCCCGCCGCCGCAACCGGACCCGGGGTTGGTGGTATCAGATGATGGGTGATGAATAGACCTAAGCTTAAAGACATTGCCATTACAGCAAACGATATTTTTACTGTACGAGCCAGAGCTTTGGACAAAGGCGATAATACTATAAAGGCAGAATCACAAAAAACGGGGATACTGACGATATATCCGACAATACTCATGGCCAGTGGCATATTTTTCTTACCGACAATTTTTAAAGCACTTGTGGCCAATTTAAAAGCGCCACCGGATTTTTCCAGGAACTTGCCGATGATAGATCCAGCCAGTATCACAATACCAATGTAACCTATGGTATTACCAAAACCACTATTAACCGCTGTCACCACATCAGTTAAAGACAAGGTGCCTGAGAAAATGCCGAAACCAAAGGCTGCAATTATAAGTGAGAGGAAAGGATGCCATTTAAAGACAGAAGTAGAAAGGATGATAAAGAAAATCGCCAATACTAATAAAAGGATCAACCACATAATGGGACAAGATACTTTAAATATTTAAAAGTATAAAAAATTAATATCCGAATCCTGGTATTTCCAAAATATTCCAAACATAGAATCCACTTGGCCACACCTAGGATTTTCAGCATTTTTTATCTTAATTGCATGGTTTATGCCGGGAAAAGATCTCAAATCCAGGAAAAACTCACCAAGATGGCTCATTATTTTCTGCCTCATCCTTGCAGGTGAAATGATTTTCAGCCTCCCGTTTCATGTTCCACGCTTCTTCCGCCCTACTTTATTGGAAGTGTTAAACATGTCAAATACAGAATTTGGTGACGCATTTGTTCTTTATGGCATCATGGCTATGCTATCATATTTACCCGGGGGTATGATTGCAGATAGGGTTTCCGCCCGAAAACTGATTGCTTTCTCATTAGTAGCAACTGCATTAGGGGGCGTATTTTTTGCAATGTTTCCGGGACAAATAGGTCTGGCATTGATTTTCGGCTATTGGGGGATTACAACCGTATTGTTGCTATGGGCAGCAATGATCAGAGCTACAAGAGAATGGGGAGGTGAATTGTCACAAGGAAAAGCCTTCGGATTGCTAGACGGGGGAAGAGGACTTGCCAGTGCAGGAGCTGCTTCTCTGGCAGTTATCGTGTTGGCATATGTTCTACCAGAGAATCTTGATACCATCACCAATGAAAATCGAACTTCTGCAATGCGATCAGTCATTTATTTTTATAGCCTGGCAACATTCGGTGCTGCTATACTGGTGTGGTTCTTCATCCCGGATTCAAAACTGGATTTGAAAAAACCTGAACATGGCAAATTCCCAGGCATAAAATATGTATTAAGAAATCCTGCAGTCTGGTTGCAGGCCATAATCGTTATTTGCGCTTATGTTGGATATAAAGGACTCGATTATTACACTACCTATGCAGTTGATATCCTCGACATGGATGAGGTAAGTGCAGCAAAATATATGTCATATGCCTCTTATCTGAGGGCCTTTTCTGCTATAGGGGCTGGCTTCATTGCTGACAGGATCACTTCGAAAAGAGTAATCGGGATCTTTTTTACATTAGTAATGATCAGTTATATCATATTGATGGCCCTTTATCCTGAACCGAAATTTATGAATATCATTTATGCAAACCTGATATTCACTTTTATTGCCGTCTATGCCCTTAGAGGTGTATATTTTGCGCTTATTGAAGAAACCAAAGTCCGCGGAAGATATACCGGGACAGCTGTTGGATTGATCTCATTGATAGGATTCACGCCCGATATATTTTTCTATTCCGCAGGCGGTAGAATTATTGATGCTTCGCCTGGTATAACTGGTTTTCATAACTACTTCCTCTTTCTGGCAGTTTTCGCTTTCATTGGGATGCTTGCTACTCTGGCTCTAAGGTATAGGAAAGTCTGATGTAATGATATCTGATTTTTTTGAATAGAAACTTCAGAGCGCTTTCTGGTATTAGATAACTTATGTTTCTTTACTACATCCCTTATCTACATCCCTGCTTACATAGGAGTTCTATATATTATATATTGGATGTGATAAAGGCAGTTTTAGATCTTGAAAAATATTTGTAACTTGTTGAAAACCAAAACAAACTAAGGGTAGAGTAGCCGATTACATAAATACAATTTCACACTGAGATTAAAATCACCACATTAAGGGTACTCATAAAATCTAACACCATGATAAACATTATTAAAACCAACCAAAGATTATTAATTCGGTGGCTCATCGCAAACTTCCTGGCCTGGCCAATTGGATTATTTATAGCCATTGTCTTATCTTATACAGTCGTTAATATTTTTCATCCGAAGGAAACCAATTTAATTTTAGGCCTTGGGATTGGACTCACAGTTGGAATTTCCCAATGGTTTGTATTGAAGAAATACCAGAAGATCAGTAAATGGTGGATAGCAATACCATGTTTATGTATTGGAATCCCGTTTGCCATATTAATCATGATGGAAGAGAATGGAAACACCCTTCCAGTATTATTTAACATAGATGAAGCAGGTCAAATTCTGTTCTTCTTTACTGCCGGTGTATTGACCGGGATATTTCAAATTATAGTTTTTAAGGGAACTTTATCTAATTCATATTCCTGGATAATATTGTCTGGAATTGCATGGGCAGCATCATTGGCATATAACCAAATTCTGCTTTCAGGTATAATAATGGGATTAATAACTGGATTTGGCTTAATTATATTAATTCGAAAAAAGGTCATACTAACTAGCTGAGGGGCCTAAATTTAATCAACATTTAGTTTTCCTGTTTTTCTCTCATTAAGCAAGACACTTATTATCAAGAAAAAATAATAAATTTATCAGGTTAATCCGTAAGAAATGATCCACACTAATCATTAATATATTTTGCCCTTTATTATTTCTGAACAGCCTCCACGATCATGCGCAGCGATTGGCAAAATCTTTTGCCCCAATGCTGCCTCCTTTATAATGCGATAATTTTACAACCACCAGATCGTGACTTGGAATGATGATCACATATTGCCCGCCTGCACCTGCCATAAAATAGGCGTTTTCAGGTATTGGGAATTGACCATCCCCATTAATCCAGAAGAATCCCCCATATATTGGCCTTCCATCATCAACCCAGGGTTTTGCAAGTGTGCTGACAAAATCCACAAAACCATTTGGCAGAATACGCTCTCCCATCCAAACACCACCATTAAGATATAGATTCCCCAGCCTGGCCCAATCCCTGGCTGTGCCGAATTCATATCCCTGGAGCAGAAAATTACCATAGGGATCAGTCTCCATCACCATATTCCTGATGCCGATCTTGTCAAATAATTCTTTTTGCGGAAAGGTTAAGTACTCCTTACCTTGACCTTCTACACCTAATCTAACCAAGTAATTGACCAAAACAGGATCACAATTCCGGTAACGGCCAATAGTATTAGGAGGCCATTGTTGCGCCCTTTTTGCAGCCCAT
This sequence comes from uncultured Cytophagales bacterium, assembly GCA_963820995.1. Lineage (GTDB taxonomy): Bacteria > Bacteroidota > Bacteroidia > Cytophagales > Cyclobacteriaceae > JAGTVG01. The sequence goes on from CAWGCL010000008.1 coordinate 244,369, forward strand.
TTAAAAGAATTTACAGCTCCAGTGTAAACATAAATGTGATCAGGATAGCCCAGAGAACGATCAAAATCAGGGTCCTGGGGAGCACGAAAGCGGATCCCACTTGACATATGAAGAAGGTCTGCAATACGTATTTTAGCTCTTGGATCATCTTCCTTTTCCAACCATTCAGGGATTGGGGCCGGCTGATCCAAATCATAGATCCCCTGCTGGATTAAGATGCCCATCAAGCGTTGCTGTAAGACTTTTCCCCATTGACCAGCTCTCAAGCTGGGTGTGCATATTAAGACCTTCCCGGTATCTTTCACCAATGATCTGATTTTTGTAAGTGACGATGTAAGCAGCCGTAAGTGCTTCAGGATTACTGAATGCAGTATCTATTGCTTTCTGTACAAGTTCCATATTTATCGCCTCAGGGGGACTTTCATCAGAAAGATCATCCCCCATTGGCCAGGCTTGTGTATCAGGATCTGGGAGGCTTGATTGTACTTCAACTGGTTCAAAATTGAGCTTATCCGTACCTTCCTGGAGGCATATACAGCCTTGATCCTCGAAATATTTAGCAGTCCGGACCACCCCATTTGGAAGGGTAATGTGAACTGCCTTATTTTCCAGATCTAATTTTCTATCTGATAAATAGGATCTGACCTCATATGGTGCTGTGAAATATCCAATATTTTCTGCCGCAAATTCGAAATCCAAACCGGTTATAAAAACGGCTGAACAAAGGATCTTTGCAAATCCGGATGCATGAAGGGACAAGGTATCTCCAGGAGGTGGTTCATAAGGTGTATCTAATTCAAAAGAATCCGCTCTGGCCAGCATCTTTTCTATAGTTGTTAACCCGGAGCTTTCCCCCGTAGAATTAGAATTCTGTTGACATGAAAATCCCAGAATACCAATAATAAAAATTGTCGATAATATTGTTTTGATAACTCATTTTAGAATTTTAATAGTTAATCAACTCGAAATAGATATTCTATACATACGATCAAAGGCTTTGTAAAATATCAAGGAAGAATCTAATTTCATATAATTATACCTTTTTTTATAAAATAACCTGACCTAATTTTATTTTAAAATTTATGTGTTAAATTATCCTTAAATCCAGGACATATGTATAACACATTTTTCTACAAACAAAAATCAGGGCCCTTAGAACTTTCACTCATTAAGAGACCTTTAATACTTCTAATTCTCATTATTATTTTTCTGAATCAGAATTCCTGTTCGCCCAGGAAAAATAATGGGCATGAACAAAACCCAAAACTACTGCAGCTCAAAAAGGAAATATCGGAAGACCTTACCGGGAATCTTCTACCTTATTGGTCTACAAAAATGCCTGACAGAATCAACGGGGGATTTTACGGACGAGTGGATGCGAATGAACAGGTATATCCCGATGCTGACAAAGGTGGCATACTGAATGCCAGAATTTTATGGACTTTTTCATCTGCATACCGGATCTTTAAAGACAGCTCCTATCTACATCTGGCTACCTCTGCGAGGGATTATATAATGAAGTATTTTCTGGATGAAGAATATGGCGGGGGGTATAGAACAGTTAACATGAAGGGTGAACCCGCAGATACCAGAAAACATACATTAACAGAATCTTACTTTATATACGCCCTGGCTGAATATTACAGGGCAACTGGGGACCAGGAAGCTCTGAATAAAGCGATTGAGATCTTTGAATTACTTGAAGAACATGCCTTGGACAAGGAGTATAATGGCTATTTTGAAGTCTATACAAGAGATTGGAAACGGAGCAGGGATCTATTACTTAATGAAAATTCACCTGAGGATGAAAAAACCATGATCACACATCTTCACCTGGTGGAAGCCTATGCCGGATTATTCCGGGTATGGCCTACTAAGCGGATGGAGGAAAGATTACGAAACGTTCTGAATTTGTTTAATGATAAAATAGTGGATAAAGGAACTTTCCATCTTATTTATTTCCTGGACAGGGAATGGAATCCCACAACAACCATTGATTCCTATGGGCATGATATTGAAGCAGCCTGGTTAATTACCGAAGCCGCCAACTTATTAAAAGATCCTGAATTGATTTCGAGTGTACGTAACCTGAGTGTCAAAATTGCAGAAGCTGCAGCAGAAGGGCTTCATGAAGATGGCAGTATGCTGACAGAAAAGGATTATTCAACCGGGCATGTGGTAACCGTAAGATCATGGTGGGAACAGGCTGAAACTATCGTAGGTTATCTGAATACATATGAAATAACAGGCGAGGAATCTTATTTGGACAAGATTATGAATTCCTGGAACTATACAAAGGGCCATTTTATTGACCAAACTAATGGGGGTTGGTACAGCCTTGTATTGGAATCTGGCGAACCCAGAGGTTCCGATAAAGCCAATTTCTGGACCTGCCCTTATCATAACGGAAGAATGGCCATGGAAGTGATTGAAAGGATCGAATGAAGAATATCTATATGTCCCAAAAACTTATCTAGTCCAACTCATGGACCTGGAACTATATCTTGATTTAGATAAAAATTAGATATCCGAGAACGGCACTTACATAAATAAACCCGAGGATCAGGATCGTCCAGGCTAGTTTATTATGTTTTAATAGTTTCAACCACAGGATAACTCCAGTCAAAACAAATAGAATAAGGCCAACTCCTACCAAATCAAGAAGAACAGCATAAATATTATACAATAACGGCCCTCCAAATCCCCTTAGACGATGCATTTCATTTATCTTTCCTGACAAATTCAAATCGGCAGATCTAATTTCCACCTGATCGACTTTCTTAAATATTGTGATCTCAGCATACCCTTTTGCACTTTCGTAGAGCCTTACAATATCACCGGATTCTTCGAAATTTTCCCTAACCAATCTCCCTTTAATATTATTCTCATTCAAAAAGCTACCCCAGTTATCTTCATTGATCTCCTCAGGTTTTATATCAAGAGTAATTTTTGATTCATTCCTGGTTTCAACTTGGAACCAATCGTGATATATCATCATATAACTGGAAATGACATACATCAATAAAAGAGCAACAATTGTAAGTGAACTGTACAAGTGGACCTGCCTCATGATTTGATATAGTTGTCCACTTATTTTCATAGTAATATCATAAGAATAATAGTTCCAACAAAAAGACTTCCGAATACAAGCCCCTGCCAAAGTTTATAATGATTTTTCAGCCATAGCCAGATTCCTAAAAATAAGGACACTAGCATTGAAAACAACGCCAGCCATTGATAAACCTCCCAGCTTCTGATCAAGAATGGGGCATTTGGTATTTTACCATTTAGAAAATGTAACCCATGAAATACAGCCAGGAATCCTTTAGGCATTTCCTCAACTTTTACTAGTCTATTTGATGATTCAAAAGTCAAATGGTATTTTCTTCCGGGGTGAACTACAGAAAAATGAAATATCATACTATCCCGTTTAAATTCCCAGGGCAGTACCCATCCCATAATGTCAAGTTCATCCTTGATACTTTCAGCAAGTTCTAAATCCGGTACCTGAGGCTCAACCGACACTTTAGTTTCCCATATCTTTGTCACTTCGGTATTATCGAATTCCAGCTTGTGGTTCATTACTATTGAACTGAAACCAAATGCCAGCACATAAAAGGCAATAAAAAGCCCAGTATACAGATGCAACTTGATGAGAAGTGAAGTTTTCATTATATAGAAAAAAATATCCTGTAATTTATAGCTCCTGAATATAGATAATTATCATTCAACCTGAAAATTAAACGATTATTTTTAGTTTCTGTCCAAGAGTAAAGATTATTTAATCATAGATGCTAAAGGGAACTATAAACAGCTTTGGCCAATTCCGGATAGTTCATAGTTGCATATAATCATATCTTTTATTTAGCATTAATGAAGCAAATCAAGCAGCAAGGTTTCAACCTCACTTACAAACGGTTCAATTGTATTATAAGCGCTCTTTTTTACACTAATTAAATTTGCTGGCAGGGATATGCATTTCCTATGTAAAATATTAACATGAATCAAAGTGATGTGTAGGTATTGAATAACTTGTCTTAGTTTATCGGAATCGGTCTCCAGTATCCTTTTCTTGAACTGATGTCGTTTAAATATTCCAAAGAGGTTTTCAGATTCGCAGAAATAATCTTCACATTCCATATTGATTCTTTCAAATGTATCCCTCAGATTAAAAAATCCGATTTTATTTATTGTGTTTTATTAAAAGGGATTCATTCTGCACCGGGATGTCCCTGTCAAATAACTCAACCAGGTATTTTAGAGTAAACTCTTCATTTGGTCTCTTTAACTGATGAATCTCTCTTAAATAAAGAATGATGTGAACAAATTGGGCATCAAATTCCCCAAAATCTTTATGAATATTGTTTTTGCATGTTTCAATACTTGAATTTAAAAGGTCCGGTTTTCCTTCCAGGTTTTTGGATTCAGGACTTGATGTGATAAGATTAGCTACAATATTCATTAGCAACAGTTTTTAATTTCTCCAAGAAGTTGATTCAATTTAGTGATAATTCGATCATGACTTCAGAATTAAGGCAATAGCATATGTTGGATCCCTCAATCTCACCTTTTATGATGCCGGCGTTCTTCATCTCCTTGAGATGTTGAGATATGGTGGATTGTGATAAAGGCAATTCATCCAGTAAGCCATTTACAATGCAGGTCCGGTTCTTGAACAGGTATTCAATAATAGCTATCCTGGCCGGATGTGCAAATACTTTTGCAAGTGATGCGAGCCTGTTCTGCTCGTCCGAAAATAATATTGCTTTACTTAATCCCATGTTTTATCGTATTATCGTATTATCGTATTATTACGATAATATACGAAGATTAATTGACAAGGTTGTGAAAGAATAGAATCAATTTAAACTGTCAGATCAAATATGTAATAAGATGACCTGAATAAGGAATCAATAGCTTTAAGTGCTCTGATCAAAGGCAGGAAATGGCCATTTCGCAACTTGACAGAAATATCAACTAAAAATTATTTAAGTGGAGCATAATATTCATTATTTTCGAATCGCGATCTACCTTTGCGTTAAGAATCGTAGAGCAATAATTTTTTAATAAATAATTATGAAAAACATAACGATCATTACTCTTTGTTTTATACTATTTTCTTTGATGGCAGAAGCAAAACTGAAAGTTCTTATTATCGATGGGCAAAACAATCATGTGGTTTGGCCAAAGTCCACGATCATGATGAAGCAATACCTTGAAGAAACAGGACTATTCGAGGTTGATATTATCGGACAAAATTTACCTGGAAAGCCGAACGTGAAAAAGATTTTCTGCCATCTGGCAGGTGTTGGAGAAACACAAGATCTAAAAGAACCAAAAGCTGATCCCGATTTTACTCCGGAGTTTAAAGATTATGATGTGGTAATTTCTAATTTTGGATGGAAGGCCGCTGATTGGCCAGAAAAAACCCAAAAGGCCTTAGAGAAATATATGAAAAAAGGAGGGGGATTTGTCGCTGTACATGCAGCTGATAATTCATTCCCAGAGTGGCTGGAATACAATGAAATGATTGGTCTTGGAGGATGGGGAGACCGGAATGAAAAAGATGGCCCATATGTATATTATACAAATGAAGGTAAATTGGTCCGTGATAATTCACCAGGAAGTGCGGGAGCACATGGCCCTCAGCATCAGGTTCCATTACTGTTCGTGAACCTGATCATCCGATTACGAAAGGCATGCCTGAAACTGGCTTACTACTAAAGACGAATGCTATGCAATGTGCGTGGTCCTGCTGAAAATATGACCATCCTGGCAACAGGCAAGGATATGTCAGGCAAAGCCCCTACAGACCGACACGAACCAATGCTCATGGTAATCAACTATGAAAAGGGCGTATTTTCCATACTACACTTGGGCATGATGATTATTCCAGCGAAAGTGTGGGATTTATCATTTCATTTTTACGTGGTGCCGAATGGGCGGCAACCGGTAAAGTCACCATAGCCATACCAGATGATTTTCCAACAGCTGAAAAATCGACAAGCCGGAAATTTAAACTAAAAGAATAGAGATATCCAGGACAAAAGTCCTGATTGGTAGAGTTGAAAATTTTTAATAAAGAAGGTCAAGGTATTGTCATGGGTTAAAGATACATCCGACAGGTCAAGTCGCAATCGAACCAAATTATTTTGAAAGAGGCAAAAATATATCTTTGAAAGATATATTGATTTTGCAGATTTTTAGGTGATCATTTATCTGGAGTGAAAGTTCATTTTGACCAGCAAGGAATCAAAATCTTCCATTCCAATTAAAATGTCCCAATATGGATCGGCATTCAGTGAAAACATAGAAGGGAAACGTTCATTATAAGCTCCGTTGGGCAAATCTATAGCTTTATCTTTTTCACAATAAGGTGAATATAAACTGGTCAGTAGCATCGGGAAGATATAATTAAGCACTATGTGGTCCTTATAAAGAATGTTACAATTTGCCGAAGTTAATATTATGATTAGAATCATAAAGAAAATACTCCAAAATAGTTTTCTTTAAGTTGACAAAAAACATAAATCTAATCAGCAACATAATATTGTAATATTCAATATCATCAATAATTACCAGAATATTCATCATTTAATTAGTTGCTGTTGATTAACAGGCCAATAAGAAACTGGTTGTTTTATGTTTCAAAAATCCTTATTTTACAAGTTATATAATGCCTGTTTCAGTGTAGGAAATAGTTTATCCAATTGATTGGTATATCGCAGATAATGCCTTAGATAGCTTTTAGGATACATTTTCTAAAAATACAATACTTTACTACCACAGAAATGAAAAAATGCCCAAAATGTCAGCATGAGAATTCCGATCAGGCCAAGTTTTGTAATAGTTGTGGCTCTAAATTGTCAAATACCTGCTCCAAATGCGGAATGGATAATAATTTGGAGGCCAAATTCTGCAGCCATTGCGGGTTTAGCCTGGCTACTGATGAGGAAAGGGAAAGGCCTGAGGGTTCAATTACCAGGAAAAGAACTAAAAAAGAGGCAGAACGACGGCAACTGACAATCCTGTTTTGTGATCCGGTCGGTTCAACTCCCCTATCAGAGCAACTCGATCCGGAAGAATACCGACAGGTGATCACGGATTATCATCGGCTAGCTGAAAAAGTGATCAGAGGAAATAACGGTCATATTGCCCAATACCTGGGTGACGGTTTGCTTACTTATTTCGGTTATCCGCAAGGATTAGAAGATGCTCCAAGAGCAGGAGTCAAGACAGGATCGGGTATTTTAGAGGCCATAGCTGATGCAAATAAAGACTGGGTGGCCGCCGGCAAAACAGAAGTGAGTGTACGTATAGGTATTCATACCGGACTGGTAGTGGTTGATGAACATCTTGCGCTTGGCGAAGCAGTCAACATTGCTGCTCGCCTGGAAGGGCTCGCTCCTCATAATGGGATAGTTATTAGTCCTCAAACCAATAAATTGGTGTATGGCTGGTTTGAAGTTAAAAGTATAGGTAAACATACGTTAAAAGGTATTTCCGAACCGATGGAACTATACCAGGTACTGCATGAAAGTGGTGCCATAACACGCCTGGATGTCGCAAAAAACAAGCGCCTTTCACCCCTGGTCGGAAGAAGAAACGAATTGGACATCCTCATTGAGTACTGGGAGCAGGCAAGAAAGGGAAACAGCAATTTTATGTTGTTACATGGGGAAGCCGGTATTGGCAAATCCCGGCTGGTCGATACAATGGAAGAAAAAATTGCATTGGATCCCAATAGTAACCTTGCAGTGGCTAGAGGTTCAGCATATCAGCAGAATAGTGCTTTTTTCCCGATTGTAGGAATGCTGGAACAATACATCTTCCAATTTACAGCAGGAGATAAACCTGATGATAAACTTGTTAAGTTAGAAAAATACCTGAAAGGTTCAAGCCTCGATTTCGATTCAGCCATGCCCTTATTTGCTGAATTCCTTTCAATCCCCTCCAAGCAACATCCTCCACTGATTATAAGCCCATTTTCAAAAAGGCAAAAAACCATGGATAGCCTGACACAACTATTGCTATACCAGGCTGAATTAAAACATTTGTTACTGGTTTTGGAAGACTTGCACTGGGCAGATGCTTCAACTCTTGAATGGTTAAATCTGTTTATTGAAAAAATAGAAGGGAAAACCCTGCTAACACTCTGCACAACCCGGCCTGGTTTCAAGGCGGAATGGCAGGGCCGTTCCAACTTTACACAAATAAACCTTCAAAGGCTCTCCTCAGCAGAAATAATGGATATATGTCATCATCAAACGAAGGGAAAAGCTCTTCCCGAAGAGATCCTGAATCAAATTGCCAGCAAGACTGAAGGGGTTCCCTTATTTGTAGAAGAATTGACAAAGACAATTATCGAATCTGAGGTACTAGTAGAAAAAACCGATGGCTTTGAAGTGGCCGGACCCGTATCAACACTGGCCATACCTTCTACATTGCAGGATTCCCTCCTGGCTCGCCTTGACCGCCTGGACGATGTAAAAGAGATTGTCCAGGTTGGATCAGTATTGGGTCGTGAATTTTCAATTGACATGTTGACCGCTGTACTTCCGGATGAGGTTGACAGCCTGGAACATTCGATGCTCAAATTATTGGACTCGGAAATTTTCTACCTTGGAGGATCTGAGGAGACAATGTATCAATTTAAACACGCATTGATACAGGATGCAGCTTATGAATCTTTACTAAAAAGTCGCAGGCAACAGATGCATCAAAAGGTAGCCTCAGTGCTGGAAGATCAATTCAAAGAAATAGCCAATACACAGCCTGAATTGCTGGCGCATCACTATACCGAAGCCGGTCAACCAATTCAGGCTATTCCTCTCTGGTTACAAGCGGGCCAGCAAGCCAGCCAAAAAAATGCTACTGCTGAAGTCATCTCCCACCTTGAAAAGGGATTGGGATTATTACATCATATAAAATCAGGATCAGATCGCAAGAATTTTGAACTCGATATTCTTTTAACCTTAGGAGGCACTTTTGTTGTTTCGCATGGATTTCCTCATCCTAAAGTGAAAGAAACTTTCAATCGAGCACGGGATATTGCTCAAAAAATAGAAGTTAATCATAAGCTGGCCTTAGTCTTATTTAATTTACTTTCATATTATCTTAATACAGAAGACTATTCAGCACAGAGGAATTGTCAGTCTATATCAGGAAATTGTCTAAAGATCCGAATGAGGGGTATTGGTTTGAATTAACAAGTGAGCAATTAGTGGGTGGTTCAAAGATTATAAGGGGAGAATTTGTGATAGCTAACCAGAGTTATCAACGCGTACTTGAGATATTCGATCCATCTTTACCTTTTCCCTGGGAATTAGCGCCCAGTGGATATATCGAAATTGGTGCAAAAGCCTGGAAAATGATAGTTCTTCATATATTAGGTTATATGGATCAGGCGAAAGATCTTTCTGATAATCATTTATCCTATGCCAAAGACCATAAGGATTCAATGACATTATATCATATTTATACTTTTCCTGCTTTGTATAAGTTGGAAGCAAGAGAATGGAAGGCATCTGAAAAATTGATGGAGGAGTATCTGCCAATTGTCAGGGAGTTTGGAGATCCGATTTTTACGTTAACGGCGGAAGTTTATTATTATATCGCCCGTGCATTCCAGAGAGATGGAAAAGCATTCGATACAGCCGTAAATCTTATCAATGTTTGTTATGATATTGGTTTTAAGGCTTTTGCAGTGACAATGTCTCCCTACATTGGTGAACAATATTTTCGAATTGGGGAATATGAATCCGCTTTAAGTTGGATTGAAAAGATACTGGATCACGTAAACAAGACAGGCTCTCATATACATACCGCCGAATTGTTAAGGATCAAAGGTCTCACTTTAATGGTACTTGGCAAGCCTGATACTATCGCTGAAGAAAACTTCATCCAGGCACTAGATATGGCGAAAAAACAATCAGCCAAAACGTATGAACTTCGGGCTGCACGTGACCTTGCCCGGCTCTGGGAAAAACAGGGAAAGAGGGATGAGGCATATGAATTGTTGAAAGGAGTGTACGACTGGTTTACTGAAGGACATGATTCGGTCGATCTCCGGGGAGCTAAAGAGATTCTGGATGAATTGAAGAAATGATAGGAAAAATTCTGCGTAGGACCTCTGGCTATCAAAAAATATGCCCCTGTCCTTGTCTGAAAGAATATCAGGTATTAATTACAAATAATTTGAAACATTAAGGTAAATTACGGACATTTCATACTTGAAACATATGAAATACCCACATTGGATATCCTTCAAATCCGGGACCTTGTTGCTGTTACCTAAAGATCCAAACGGATCTATTATCCCTTCTATTTAGAATCAACAACTACAAAATCCGTCCATTCCAGGCTTTCAAAATATGCAGCCCCACCACCTGATTCCGGACCAAGATAAGAATTTTCAACCAGGTATGAACTTGGTTTCCAGAGCGAGTTCCTTGTATGGTTCGAATAGTTGTTTGACAATTTCCTGTTCTTGTCCACCGGTTGGCCAGAATCTTTCCCTGGCCTCTATAGATTCAATGGCAAAAATAGTGATGAACGAATCTTTATCCTGACCTGCAACTGCTTTATAATAATAAAGATTCATATCATGGACCAAATGCCCAACCGTCGGATTCAATTTCTCTACAACGAGTTTTTCAAAATCTTTAGCCATATCCGGTTTGACTTGAAGGTAATGGATCCCAAGAAGATCTACGGAAGGAAGCGAGGAAAACTGATCCCCGCCAATCAGGTGGTATTCAGTATAATCATCAGGATTCTCCAGGAATGAGGAAGGTGGTTTAGAAAGATCACCAGCAACGGAAATCATTGCCTTGTCAGTAAATGGACTATTCTTGGGGAGTTTTTTACGGTCTTTTTGAGTTTCTGCGTTACATATTGTTAAAAACTCGCCGCTTCGATCACCCCCGGTCAGCCTGCAACAGGTACATGGTTGGACCTGGAGTGGCCTTATTCCAGGCCGGCATGAAATCTTTAGACATATAGGATTTAAACTCGTCGGAGTCTACACTTTCTTTCAATGATGAAGTGCTCACCAAAATCGTTTCACCTATAGGTATAGCTTCCCATAGGCTATAATTCCAATTACCATTGAGATACATAATGCGAAGATGGTCTTAAATATATTCATGGTCATTCCAGGTTGGTTCAGGATTTAATAGGTGTTCTAAGCTACAGTACAGCTCTTGTTTATTATAATCAAACAATAATTATACCTTAAGCCAAGATAGTGATTTAAATGCAATTTTTATATTGAACAAGTAAATTTGACAATCTATTCGGATATGTTCTTCCTGGTCTTTACAATAGCGTTTGCAGGGCACATTCCTATCCATATTCCACTGTTACCTCGAAAAGCTTAAGGAGTTTAAAATAAGGATAGTCAAGGCAGTTCGCGAGCCCGATATAAGGACTTAAAATGCGACCTGTTATAATTAAATGTACTTGCTCATATTGTATAATCATATTCCGCTTATAGGTATAACATTGTAATTCCATCATGAAATATAAAATCACCTGAAAACGGCTTATAACTAACAATTACGATTCCGCAAGGTTATCTGGCGGCTCAGCATATTTTTTTCCGCTTCCACTTTTCATACACAAATTAGTATCGTCATTTAATTTCACCTGTGATGAAAAAGATAAGGACATTCATAATATTTTTATTTCTGGCATATCCTTTCATATTGTCAGGCCAGACAAAAATTCAGGGGAAGATATATGATGCTAATGGCGATCCGGTCATAGGGGCCAATGTGTTTATTGAAGGAACTTATAATGGTTCAAGCAGTGATCATGAAGGATATTTCATCTTTGAGTTTGAAGATAAAGGTGCTCATACTCTGGTTGTGAAATTTATGGGTTACGAGATGTTTATCTGCCCGTAAATATAGCTGAAGAATCCATAATCCTGGAAGTAAACCTAACTGAAGAGACCAACCAATTGGATATGATTACAATAACCGCAGGATCATTTGAAGCTGGCGGAGAAAACAAGCGGACAATACTCAAGGAACTGATATTGTAACGACCGCAGGGGCCACCGGGGATATTGCGGGAGTGCTTAACACGCTACCAGGAACACAAACTGTTGGAGAAGAAGGAAAATTATATGTGCGTGGCGGGGACGATTATGAGACAAAAACCTTCGTTGATGGAATGCGGGTAATAAAACCATATTATACCACCATCCCTAATACAGCAACCAGAAACAGGTTCTCACCTTTCATGTTCAAGGGGACCAGTTTCAGTACCGGAGGATACTCGGCTGAATACGGTCAGGGCCTTTCTTCTGCATTAATCCTCTCCACAAAAGAGAAAGCTGACCAGACACGTACGGATCTGACTATTATCCCATTCGGGATCGAAGCGGCACAATGCCTTTCAAGCGAAAAGACTTCCTTAGCCGGAAAAGTGGGCTACTTCAACATGAAACCCTACTATGCCGTAATTCCACAGAATATCGATTGGATTTATCCTCCGGAATCAGTAGATGCAAACCTGGCGTTCAGAAATAAAACAGGAAAAACCGGGATAATAAAAGCATATGGAAATTTCACCTGGTCCACATCACAAATGTACCAATACAGTATAGATGAACCCGCTGTAAAAACCGCCATGAACCTGGACAACCTGTATGGATATTTTAATACATCATATAAAAATTCACTGGGTAGAAAATGGTCATACCTTGCAGGGGCTTCATATTCAATTAACCAGGATGAATATACTTTTGATACAGTTGCAGTGAATGATCATACCACGGGAGGACAGTTGAAATTAGCTTTTTCAGGTGATATCAATAGTCGCATATCCCTGAATTCCGGGATGGATGTTTTCGTTAAAGACAATAATTTTACCTATTCGAATTCTAATGAAGACATATACAACACGCTTTCCTTCAGGGAATTGATAATGGCAGCCTTCCTGGAAGCAGATATTTATTTTACCAGCAGTTTCCTGGCACGGATCGGTGTAAGATCAGAATATTGCAATCTCAACAACACCTACACGTTTGACCCGCGCATTTCCCTGGCTTACAAATTAGGAATAAGTCAAGCACTTCATTTGCCTACGGGACCTTTCAGCAAACAGCCAAGAAGAATATGCTAAGGATCGTAAATGACCTTGGGAACGAAAGAGCCACTCACTATATCCTAAATTATCAATACATTGATGGAGGGAAAACATTCAGGATTGAAGGATATTACAAACGATACGACCAACTTGTCAAATATGATCCTCAAAACATGTACGATCCCTTAAAATATTATAACTCGGGAAGCGGATATGCCCAGGGTATTGATATATTCTGGAGGGATAGCTACAGGAGTTTGAAAAACGTTGATTACTGGATCTCTTATTCATTCCTCGATACAGAAAGGGATTACCGGGATTTCCCGGAAAGGGCCATACCCATCTTTGCTTCAAGACACAACATATCGGTTGCCTATAAGCAATTCTTTCCAAAATTAAGATCTTTCCTGAGCGGGACTTACACATATGCTTCCCCAAGACCATACAACGATCCCAATACCTCCGGTTTTAATACGGGCCGGACAAAGAGTTTTAATGATCTGAGTGTAACAATTGCACATATGCTTTCTGAAAATATTGGATTGTTCTTTATGTGCTCTAACGTGCTTGGAATAAATAATGTATTTGGATATGAATTTGGCACAGCCGTAAATGAAGATGGATTATATAATCAAAGAGCAATTATACCTGCTGCAAGGCGGTTTATTTTAATAGGCGTAACCATAACGCTAAGTAAAAATGGTGTCATGAATCAATTAAGGTCATTGTAAACTAAATAAATTTTAAAATGAGAACACTAACAGGATTATTATTTGCAATCATTATGAACCCGGTATTTTCCTACAGCGAAACTACCTATGAGAAGGCCATGGAAGATGCACTCAATATGCTCAATCAGGCAACAAACATTGATGATTTCCGTGGGCGGCCAATCAATTTGACCGTATTGGAGATATTGAAGAGGATAAATGGCTTCCGCAGTATCATGCAGCCTATGCAAAAGTGATGATGGCTTCCATAGAAGCAGATCTTCAGAAAAAAGACCCTTTTCTTGATGCAGCTCAGCTGAATCTGGATGCTATTGAGAACCTGGAACATGATGTTTCTGAGAGATTAGCCTTGGAGGGATTCCTGATTATGATCCGTATGTCGGTTTCATTGGACCGGGGTATGGAATTAGGGATCGATTGCGGGATGATTCTTAATGAAGCCTATACCCTGAACAACCAGAATCCACGTGCTGTATTAATGCTGGCACAATTTAAGCATGGATCGGCTCAATACATGGGTCAGGATACATCCGAATCCTGTGCCATGTTTGAAGAAGCTCTGGAATTACTTGAAAAGAATGAAAAAGCGGAAAAGGATCAAATACTGCCGGCATGGGGAAAGGAAATGGCTTTAATACTTCTACAACCGTGTCAAAACTAACATCAATTTTATGGTTCTTGAAAGACAGTTGGGATAGGCTGTAAAATATTGGATGATTATATCCTGATCTATATTGAATAAATGTGAAATATCATTTTGATTATATTTCAGGATATTTTTCTTTTTTGGCGCTAAACATATTGGTTGAGAACGAAGTCAGCCAAGTCGATTATGGATAAAAATTATAATAATTACTTAAAAAAAAACGTTTCCTATCTAAACAGGAAAATATCCAAATTTTTTTTTACAGCTATAGAAATACTTAATAATCATTTACCTTGTATTGTTCGTTTATTCTGCACATGCACAACACTATTCCAGCGATCCTGCGATCTCAATCAGTCATTGATCAAGCTTGACGCGAATACCAGACTCGATTTTGGTGCATTTAGAACTGATATCAGTATGGAATACAATATATCAGAAAAAAAAATAGACTATTTATCTGCTGAAATTGGTATGAGTGCCGGTGACATCTATTTAACCGCTGAAATTGCCAGCATAACACATAAAAGTGTAGACCAGGTCGTTGCAGTTTATACAGTTCATAAAGATAAAGGGTGTGGTGTGATGGCTAAAGAACTGGGAATTAAACAGGGACCTCCTGAATTTCATGCATTAAAAAAAATGTAAAGAATAATTCTAAGAATAACGGCAAGGGTAATAACAAAACAAAAGGCAAAAATAGGACTCAAATTCCGTCAATTAACTTTCCAATCAAGATTCATTCAACAAATTACCAGTTTTCATAACCCTTGGATCGCATTTCAAGGTCTTTCCGATGCCTATTCAAAGCATCATTTAGACAGGTTGGGAGGGATTTATCCTCTAAAAGGACTTCATTTGTAATTATCTGAAAAAAGAAATCCCTCCCTTCTTTTAATGAAATATCTGCCCATCTGCAGGCATCTTTAGATTTGCCTAGCAGTAAATTCGCTACGGAAAGATCATAGGAAATACGGAAATCAGACCATGAACCAGGCCTTGTATTCCAGGCTTTTTCTTTCTTAGATATCACTTCATGAATAATCCGATATGCCTGAACAGTATCTCCCAGCTGCAAATAACACTCTGCGACATGAAGCGGATTATTACTTCTTTTAAAGTCTGACAAAGCCTCCTTATATTTCAACTGTTTATAATTTAATATCCCCCTGTTCCAGTACCAGCTTATGCTGTCATGTGTATAATTGAAGACCTTATCCGAAAAAAGTTTGTAATCCTCCCATTTCCGTTCAGCTTCCAGGCACATTGAATAAGTGTATAATGCAAATCTGTTGTCAGGTTCAAGTTCTAATGATCTGTTAAAATAAGATCTTGCTTTTGGGAAATCACCTATGAAATAATATAATACTGCCATATAATTTAAGGGTTCCGGATCTCTTGGATTTAAACGTATTGCATTTTTCAAGTGATAAAATCCATCCTTGAGATTGCCTTTAGTGACCAGGAAGAAGCCAAGATTGGTAATAGCAATGGTATAATTCGGATTTATTTCAATAGCCTTTTGTGTATATGAAATGGCCAGGTCCAGGTTGTTTTTGGTCCTTTCAACCAATCCTAGTGTCTTATATCCTTCAGCAAGCGATTCATCATGCAACAAACTTAATTTTGCATAATACTCGGCTGAATCCAGCATCATCTTTCCATATCCGAACCTTAATACCTTGGTCGCATAGGCACCCGCCAGTGAAGCATAAGCCAATGCAAAGGTAGAATCCAGTGAAATCGCATTTTTATATAATGAAATAGCAATATTATTTTCCCTGGGTTTGTATTCCCGCAAATATCTATTGCCCTGCAGATATAAATCGTATGCTTTATAATTACTGGTCGGTACTGTCTCAATGTTTTCTTTTACTGTAGAGGAAATATTCGCTTTTAAAGCAAAGGCAACCTGCTCAGCCACCTCACTCTGTATCTCTATGACATCAACCAGATTTCTGTCATAGTTCTCAGCCCATACGTGCAGGTCATTTTGTGTGTCTATCAATTGGGCTGTAATTCTTACTCTGCTATCTGATTTTCGTACACTCCCCTCCAGGATGTAGGCTACACCTAATTCTGAAGCGATCACTCCCAGCAGCTTGTCGGTTCCCTTATATTTCATCGAGGAAGTTCTGGATATGACTTTAAGATCGCCAATCTTACAAATTTGAGTGAGAATCTCCTCCGGTGATTCCATCAGCAAAATATTCCTGAAGCGGATCATGGGATAAGTTTATAAAGGGAAGGACAGCTATTGATTTATCTAATTCTGCATCAGTTATATCATTTCTGCCAGACAATTGATTCAGGACAGGAAAGGTTAAGAACCCAATAATGGCTATCAGGATGAATAATATCCCTGCCGCTATGTAGTAATAAAGCTTTTTTCTGGATTTAAATATTCTTATCTGGTCAATTGGTTGCCCTTTTCTAGTAAGGACTTCGTAAATACGTAATGGCTCGTCAACATTTTTAAGTATTTCTTCTCCCTTGTCTTCTATCTTAATGCCAGGTTTGTTCTTTACATCACGATATACCTCTCGGGATATGATGATGCCACCGGATTCTGCTATTTCCTGTAACCTGGAGGCTATATTCACACTATCTCCCATGATATCAGCTCCCTCAATAACCATTTCCCCTTCGTGTACTCCGATTTTCAACGGAATTTCTTCTCTTTTGGCTTCTATTTGCAGGGCTTGTGCACAATAAACAGCTGAAGAAGCGAGGTCAAAGCTTATTAACATACCATCCCCCATCTCCTTAACAAGTTTGCCCCCGTAACGCTTAAGCAAACGCCGGTGTAATTCTTTGTTCTTACGTAACAACTGAAATGCACGGTCCTCATCTGATCCCATAAGGGAAGTATATCCCACGATATCCGTGAACATTATGGCTGCATGACGACGTTCCTGCATAATTTTTCGTTGAAAGAATTCAATTTACAAAAAATACATCAAAGTATACAAATAGCGAGCGATAGGGAAATCTGATAATGAACAATTGCCACATTTTAATTACTTTAGTCATTACATTTCAAATTGATCATTTCATCAAAGCAGATGTAGCGTATGAACAGACGACAGGTTTTAAAAAACTCTTTGATTCTGGGAACAGGAATGATGCTCCCAAACATTAAAGTCAAATCCAAAATCGATTCAAAACTTATCGATGAGATCCGTGCGCATAAAAAAGGGATTGCGGTCTGGTGGGTCGGGCATAATGGATGGTTGATCAAATCTGACGATATTCTGGTAGGGACCGACCTTCCCCTTGAAACAAAAGCAAGGGAAGTCCCTTCACCGGTAACAGCCAAAGAACTGGCCGGCGAACGGATATTTCCTTCGTCACCCATGAACATAGCGATCATTTTGAAAGGGAAACTTCCAGAATTCTTCTTGAAAATGGGAACTGCATTTTTGTTATGCCCACAAGTTGTCTTGAAGCTGCAATGAAAGAAGTTCAAATACCCGACAAAAGGATAAGGATTGCCGAACCGAGAAAAGAGTTTGATGTTGGAGAGGTTCATGTCGAAGCCGTAAGGGCAATTCATGGAAACAGGAATTATGCTGTTTATTATGAAGCCAATCTGCAGGATTGTGGATATGTGATCACGATGGGTGGTAAACGATTTCTGCAAATGGGCGACTCAGTCTTGCTGGAAGACCAATTGTTCCTGGAAAACATCGATGTTTTGTTTTTCTCACCAACCGAACACAATACTTATATAGAGCGGTCTGTAATTTTAATAAATACCCTTGAGCCAAAATATATTTTCCCTCAGCATAGAGATACGTTCAAGGTTACTCCTGAAAACCGGTTCTGGACCAATGCGTATCCTTATGAGGTAAAGCTGAGGCTTTCAAAACCACTGCAGGATCGCTATCACATTCTTGAGATGGGAAAGAAAATGGAAATCATATAGGTTCCTGATATTTCTCGGTCCATGAAACAAATTTTGATCTAGTACCAATTGTAATAACGACAATTCCTTTTAGCGAAAAAATTATAATCGATGTTAGCATAGTGAAAGTGGAAACTCAGATCTGCCTTTAATGCCAATTACAGAGAATTAACAAATTGAGCATCTAGTTGCTATTGCTATAAGTATACATCATTAGAATAGGATATTAAAGATTCAAAACTGGTATTTAGGTGGCTCTACATTTTTCAGTCTTAAATACATGATTGCCTTAGCGCGATGGTGTGTGGCATGGCATTGAAAACCTTCCTTGTATACGATTCTGATACTTCCCATCTATCTGAAAATTCAATCAGCCAGCCATTAGGACTATTTGATTTAGCTAGGGTAAGTCCAGTGGCCAGGGCAAAAGGACTTACAAGGCCTATCGATTTAAGGATCTCCCTTCTTCTCATAATTGATTTTTTTGGTTACAGGGGTAATTTAACTTTCTTAGCTATATCGGCTACCCGAGGATCGGATTTGAGGTTTTCGGCTTCCATTATCCTCATAAAATAGGGTATATCTGCATCATGATTTTCATAAGCCTTTTCTATCCATTGAATGGCTTTCTCATATTTCCCAGCCCTGTTAAAGAACATCGCTATATAAATGTCCTGGCCTTTCGAATCTTGCTCAAGAAGAGTTGCCAGTTTGTCGATCATCACCTCGTAACCGTTTTCTGAATATTCCCTTTTTATATCGAGGTCAACAGGAAATACTTTTGAATACACTATATCCAGCATTTGCACAGAGGTTTCAATATCACCATTAGGATATGAGGCGAATTCCATTAGCCTCAGGGTAAGGATATTCTGAGGGTTTATTTCCATTGATCTTCTGGCAATCTCAATGGCTTTATCCAGTTGTCCGTCATGGGTTAGAACGACGCCATATAAAGACAAGGCCAGATCATTTAAAGGATCAAGGTCTACTGCTTTTTCAATATAAGGAAATGCCTGATCAAATCGGCCTCTCAACATCAACAAATGTGCGTAAAAACCATTGCCTAATACATGATTGGGATTTGACTGAAGTACTTTCCGGAATCCTTTGTCACTGGCATCCCAATCCCATTCAAACCAACTCATCAATGCCATCGTATAATTGGCTTCAGCGTGTTCCGGATCAATCTCAAGTGCTTTACGGTTATTATTATATATTTTCGGAAAAGCTTCCGTTAAAGGAATAAGCCTCATTTGTAGCATAAACATATAATAATTGGCCAGTTCTGCATAAGCAGGAGCAAACGTATCATCCAGCTCAATGGATTTATCAAAATATTTCAGGGCATTTTTAAAGCCTTCTTCTGAAAGTTTTTCAAATTCATGTTTTCCGGCTAAATATGCCTTATATGCTTCAGGATGCACAGTTTTAGATTCTGCCAGCTGAGATTGTTCCTTGGGCGTTAATTGAACCTTGATTTTATCAGTCACATCCCTTACAACAGCTGAATGAAGGTCAAAGATGTTTTCGATTTTTTTGTCATAGGAATCAGCCCATAAGTGTTTTTCTTCAGGGAATGCCTGTATTAACTGCACCTGTATACGAACCTGATCATCCACCTTCATCACCGATGCTTCAATTAAACCATCTACATTTAACTCTTCCGCTATCTGAGGAATTGCTTTATCGGTATTTCTGATACCTTAATGTGGAAGTCCTTGAGATCACCCGCAGGGAGCCAATTTTAGAGATCTCACCAATAAGGGCATCATGCATGCCATCAACAAAATACTGCTGATCCGGATTACCCGACAGATTATCAAATGGTAATATGGCAATAGATTCCATTTTACTGCCCGCCAAATGCTGTTTTATCAGTGGGCTGATTGGCTTTGGCATTCCCTTGTGCTGCAAACAATAGGTCTTAACAGGAGCATCTACATTTTTCAGCTTTAGGGATCCAACGAAAGCAGTAATAAAATCGCCGGTGCTTTGAATAGCCTTCATGACAGATTCGGAGAAATATACTCCACCAGGATTTGCAACGCTTTCCAGTCTTGAGGCAATATTTACTCCATCTCCAAAAATATCATCGGCTTCAAAGGTAATATCCCCCAAATGAATTCCGATCCGGATTTTAGATTGCAGATCATCATTAGCTGATTTCTGTATTTCAAGAGCACTTTTAACCGCCATATAGGCACTGTCAAAGCTGGCGAGTACACCATCGCCCATTTCTTTCAGCCACTTGCCTCCATGCTTTTCAATCAATGGTTTTTGTAAGGCCCGGTTATTTTTAAGGAGTTCCATTGCCTTAGACTCATTACTGCCCATTAAAGCAGTATAGCCAGCAATATCAGTAAACATGATGGCTGCTAATTTTTTTTGGAAGTGGTCGTCATATGATTGCCCTCCTTTTAAAAAATGGAGGTCTCTATGTTATAATGAAAGATAGATATTTTGAGGTTTGAAATCAAGTTATTATAACTCAATAAAACATATGCTATTTCAAATAAATTGCATTTCAGGTGTCATTTGAATAGCATTTCTTCTTAGTGATTGTATCTCTTTGTTCAGATAAAGCCAGTATAATTAAGATGGATGTATTGTAGGAGATGGCGGACTGCATAAGGGTAATTAGTCTAATGTTTAATTTATTCTTTATACTGTAGAGATCTTGTCACAAGCTATATTAGTGCATTGTTGATTTCATGAGTAAATATTCATAAATTGTAAGAGTTGTCTGTTTCTCAGAGAGGAAACATTCTTGAATTTCTCACATACAAAACCAATTAAAGTGGAAAAAAGGCAATACGCTGTAATTATGTTCTCCGATATTGTCGGTTATACAGCTCTTATGGGAAAAGATGAAGCAAAGACATTGGATTTACTTCATCAAATTCATTCTATTCAAAAACCCCTTATCAAAAAATATCATGGAATATTTGTCAAAGAGATTGGAGACGGTCTTCTGGCCTATTTTAGCGATCCCCAAAAAGCTGTACAGTGCTGTTTGGAAATACAGAAAAACCTTTCGGACAACTCCGAAGCAGATTTACGGATAGGACTGCACTGGGCAGAAATCATTATAGAGGAAGGGGATATTTATGGAGATGGAGTAAATATTGCATCGCGTATAGAATCATTGGCTGATCCGGGAGGGATATACATATCTGAAGCTTTACATCATGCCCTGGAAAATGAAGCCCAGTTTGAAAGGAAATTGCTTGGGCCTGCCAAACTGAAAAATGTTAAAGACAGGGTAAGCATTTATGCCATCCAGGGTGACAGTTTGCCTCTTCCATCTCTTAAAACGATTTCAGGCACTTGCAAATCCCAGGAAAAAATTTGCTGTTGTACCTACGATCATTGCCTTCCTGGTCATTGTACTGATCTCGGTAGTACTTGTAAAATATCTCAATGATCGGGCAAAAAAGATCAAGGCTGAAGCATCGCTAGAAGAAATTGAAGATCTTATTGAAGTAAATTGGTGTGATTATACGGAAGCCTATTATCTGGCGAAAGAGGCAGAATTAATTATTCCTGATAATGAGAGGCTTATAAGCTTGATTAAGCAGACTTCGGTAAATATTAACATTACAACGGATCCTCCGGGAGCAGAGATCTTTTATAAAATTTATAATCAACCTGAAAATGACTGGATTAGTCTGGGAATAACTCCCTTAGAATCGATTCAAATGCCCATAACCGCAGTCCGATGGCAGATTGTGAAGGAAGGATTCGATACTGTTCTGGCAGCTTCCCTAACCTATACCTTTACAGACCGGACCCGGATGAAAAGATCTGAGATGTACACTGGCCATGGATTTTCACAGGGATATTAGACAAAGAAGGCAATATCCTACTGATATGGTTCGCGTTCCAGGAGGTGCTGTCCAATACTGGTCAGTTAGGGGATTTTTTCATTGACAAGTTCGAAGTGAACAATCAAAAATATAAATTGTTCCTGGATCAGGGCGGTTATGAAAACCCGGAATACTGGGAAGATATGATCATCTTATTGGGAGATTCTTCCAATTTGTCCGAGAAAATAGTAAATCTTTTGTTGATAAAACAGGTTTACCAGGGCCCGCAACCTGGGAGAATCAGAATTATCCTGAGGGTGAAGATGATTTTCCAGTAAATGGTGTGAACTGGTACGAAGCCAATGCCTATGCGCGATTCGTTGGCAAATCCATCCCGACCAAAGACCACTGGGGTTTGGCTAGAGGGGAAGGGACTATGTTGATTATGGTTCCCCAGGTTGGAGGAAATGCCATCTTTGCACCTTTCAGCAATTTTCATGGTGATGGACCTGCTGAATCCGGAAGTTTTGAAGGCATAACTTCCTATGGGGCTTTCGATATGGCGGGGAATGTTCGTGAATGGTGCTGGAATGAGTCCGTGCAGGGCAGGTGGATGCGTGGAGGTGCCTGGAATGACAATCCGTATATGTTTGGGGCACCCAGCCAGGCGGATCCATTTGACCGTTCAGAACGAAACGGATTTCGCTGTGCATTATATCCGGAGCCTGATTCAATTCCTGCAATAGCTTTCGCTTATACGGAATATAAAACCTTTGATCAACGGATAAATCTGCCACAATCCATCTCTGAAGAACAATTTGAAATATATAAAGCCTATTACGATTACGACAAATATTGAATTGAATGATACTATTATATTAAAAACTGAGAATGATAAAGGCTGGATATTTGAAAAGGTATTGTTCGATGCGGCATATGATAATGAACGGATGATCACCTACATGTTCTTGCCTACAAATACCTGATCCTCCCTATCAGTCTGTTATTTATGGACCCGGATCAAATGTATTAAATGTTGAGAAAAGTGATGATCTTGAAAATTTCTTTGAATTTTCGGCATTTTGTGAGTTCCTGGTCAGGAATGGGCGTGTGGTCGTATTCCCGATATTCAAAGGTTCTTTTGAAAGGCGGGAAGAAACACCTTTGTTTGCAAACCCCGGAACGCATCAGTATACTACAAATTTGACCAGAGTAATAAAGGATTATAGAAGGTGCCTTGGATTACCTCGAAACCCGTGAAGATTTTAACATGGATAAAATCGCTTTCTACGGGGTAAGTATGGGGCCTATTTTCGGATCATATCTAACTGCGGTAGATCCACGAATAAAAACAAATATCTTCTATGCCGGAGGATTGAACAGAATGAGGCCGGCCTGAGGCGGATATGGCCTATTTCCTTCCCAGGGTTAAGAACCCAACTTTAATGATCAATGGCAGGTTTGACTCTCTTTTCGGGTTGGAAGCGATCATGAGTATGTACAATTTACTGGGTACTCCCGGTGATGAAAAAAAACTTGTCTTGTTCGAGAGTGATCATCTCGCTCCCATGGCAGATGTAATCAGTGAAACGAACCTGTGGCTTGACCAACAGTTAGGTGAAGTTGATTACACTATTGATATTGAACCAACATTGGGTACCATAAACATTAACCTCATATTATTGATCAGGATTGTAATCATCCCATCTTCCTTGCCGTGAATCCTACACATCAATTAATTAAGGATCTCTAGAAGATTTTTAGAAATGGATGTTTAACTTATTCCTTAAACTCGATATTTTACATATAAACCTGGAATTATCATTATACTTCAGCAGGAATTTGAAATTTTCAAATTTCCTTTGGCAATACCCAGGGTTCGCGATAATCACGTGTCAGGTAAGCATCAGCTTCCTTATCATTGACGAATTTCTCATTTTCTCCATCGTATATCAGTTTCCTTCCGGTATGGTAAGCAATATTCCCCACTAACATCATAGAAGTTGATCCGTGGCCTTGCTCAATGTCAGCATTAAGATCTTCCCATTTTCTGGACCTCATGCAATCAAGGAAATTCACAAAATGAAACTCTATATCAGCCTTTTCAAATTCAGTTGGCTCAAGGTCATTTTTATTCACTTTGGGGCCCGGCTCGTTCTTAGGACCATGAAACACTTCGTAACCATCACCTGTAAGATGCATCCAACCCTCCGATCCATAGAAAAAACATCCTGTCGTACTGCCTTCTTCATAATTTGTAAAGAGACTCCGGACTTCAATCTCCATGATCTTCCCATCAGCAAATTCAAAAATTCCAACCTGTAAATTGGGGATCTCCTGATCTGAATCCCATACATAAAATCCACCGCTACTACTGATCTTGACCGGTTGTTCCTTTTTCTTCATTCCCCATCTAAGTTCATCCATCACATGAACGCCATTGTTGCCGAACTCAGTTGTGCTTGTATCCCAGTACCAGTGCCAATTATAATGAAAATGGTTTTTATTGAACGGTATCATGGGTGCAGGCCCCCTATAGAGATCCCAATTGACCCCATCAGGGACAGGACTGTCGGGTACCCGTCCAATGCTTGGGCGATGTCCGAACACCACCCCACGGCCCATATACACTTCACCAACAATCCCATCATGGATAGCTTTTATAGCCTGTTGAACTATCTGGCTGCTTCGGTATTGTGTTCCTACTTGAACAATTCAATCCATATTTTCTGGCAGCTTCTACCATTTTTCGTCCTTCTTCTACGGTATAAGAAATGGGTTTTTCCAGATATACATCTTTCCCGGCCTGGCAAGCCCAGATGGCTTGAAGAGCATGCCAATAGTCAGGGGTTGAAATAGCTATAGCATCTATTTCCTTATCATCCAGCAGATCCCGGTAATCGACAACTGTTCTTGGTTTAGCACCTCCCAGTTTTTCAATATCGGCAATTGCCTGGGGAAAAAGATTCTCATCCACATCGCAGATCACACTTACTTTAGAATTATCGATCTTAGTAAAATTGGCAGCATGCCCAGTTCCACCGTAATAATACCCACCCCGGCTTCTGATACCTGCTACGGCCACATTAATCGTGTCATTTGGTTTGTTCTTTGCATATCCCTTGATATATGCTGGAGCACCTGCTACAAGGCCGGTTGAGGCGGCTAATGATTTTGTAATAAATCGACGTCGGTTTATAGATCCCATGGTTTATAAAGTTTATTAATGAAGAATTTTTTCAATAGATATTCGTTGATTATTGCTTTTTTATTCAGTTCAAAAATCCAGCTGCCCTTTGATCACGCTTTTCCTGATGTGCGGTGGCCGTACCCACATACTCGAAATACGACATAAGATATTCAACTTCTTCTTCAATTACAATCTTATCCTTAAATGCTTCCTGCATCGTAAGGTGATATGGTTTGGTAATTACTTTATATAAGGTTGGCTCATCAAGAGTATTGCTGATACTAATTTGTCTTGGGATTGGATCAATAATTACATTAATAGCTCTAATGCCAACAAAATCAAAAAATCAAGTTCTTAATATCCCTTGGGTTTACATATCATCATTAACACAACTTAATAGAAAATACACAGTTATTTTTACTTATGAAAGATCAGGTAAAGCCGTCAATTAATTGAAGAAAATTGGGTACAAAAAAATGTGACTTTTGTTATTTCTATCGTCCTAATTATGCATAAACTGTATAAATAAAATGAAAAAATTAGCCCTTGTCCTTTGTGCAATATGGTTGTTCACTGGATGTAACACAAAACTAAAAGAAGACAATACATATCTTTTAGCCCGACTCGATTCTTTGCAATTAGTTGAGGAAGAAAACAAGTACTTATCAGGATTGCTGCTTCAGATTGAGCAATATATGGATTCCATTGATATTCAACTCACTAGGATTGATCTTGGCTTGGAAGCAGGTATCCCTGAAGAAGATTATGTCTTACGAATGAAATTCTTAAATGAATATGTACAAAAAGCTGAATTGACGATCAATCAATTGTCAAGAACAAACAACACCAATAGCTCTCAGATAAAAAATCTGCGAAAGAAAATTTCTGACAAAGACGAAGAAATTGAAAAATTACAACATAATGCATTGTTAGTTCAACAGGAGATAACTCAATTAAAAGAACAAATGATCATTACAAATGATGAATTACTCGCGACACAAAATGAATTAGAAAACAAAGAAGATGAATTAAGATATGCAGAATCTCAATTTCTCTATAAGTTCCAAGCTTCAGAAGCGGAATATTTATATGCATTAGGAGAAGGAAAAGAGGAAGTCACGATGCACATGCAGTTTGCTCGTAAAAGGAAAAAACAAAAGTTGATTGATGCTCTTGATTACTATACCAATTCCAATGATTTAGGTTATGAACCGGCAATGGCAAAAGTAAGTTATTTAAAGGAAAAACTTAAGATCAATTAGTATTATAAGAACGACTACAATTTAAGCATAAATAGATAATTGAATAGTTGGATTAGGGGTTACGAGTTAATTAAAAGATTTATCGAAGTCCTTCCGGTTTTTGAAGTCTTTCAAGAAGTCCATGGGAACGTTAAGTTCTTTTTTATCGCTAACTGTTTAAAAGTTATAATTTTAATATTTTGAGGATGCTTTTCTCAATTTTAGAGGTTAAGAAAAGTACCTCTAAGTTAGCGTTTACAAAATCCAATCTACACTACCTCACAGAAAACCTTTTACAGAATCAATTCTACACCACCTATTATTTAATTGGAAACTATTTAATGGCTTTGTGCAGTTGATTAATTTTGTCTTTTGCTCTACTCAATCTCATCTTAACAGCACTCTCAGAAATATTCAATGCAATTTGTATATCTTTTATTGACTTTCTCTCCTTATATTTTAACAATAAAATAAGTTTTCCTTCCGGGGTTATTTGATTTAACAATCCAATTAATAATTTTTCTGACATTTCATCAGATATTATCTCATCATATTCGAGTAATTCGCCAACTTCGCCACTTAATTTTTCCGTGATATCTTGGTGTAATTCCTTTCGCTTCTTTTTTAGATAATCTATACAGTGATTATGTATTATGGAATATAACCATGTCGTAAATAGAGAACCACTTTTAAAAGTGTTCATTTTCAGATATAATTTGATAAGAATATCCTGGCAGAGATCTTCTGCAACATCACGATTTTTAACATACCTCAGACACTTGTATTTAATCAGTGATCTGTGCCTTTCAACAAGAATAGAGAATACTTCTGGATCAAATTCAGTGTTTAATTTCAAGACTATTTCTTCATCAGTCAGTTTCATTATCGTCATTATATAAATAACAAAAAATTGTATTCTCTGACATGTGACTTTTCGAAAAGATATCGTCATATGAATACCAAAAATACTATCGAAACGTAAAAAATCAATGAGAATGAAACTATTTAAATTAATGGATCCAGGATTCCCATCCGTATTCAATAATTTCTTTTATGCACCTGTTTTTCTTGAATTTCAAATCTATTGATAAAGGTAACGGTGTGAAATTAACTAATAGGACATCCGATAACGAAAACTGGCCAATTCAGGTCAGAGATTTAACCAGTATATTAAAAAACAATAATCCGGATAGAATCGCTTATAAAATCGCTGAAAGGATGGGTAATATCGAGTATGATTTAATTATCGTCAACTTTGATATAAATTCCGAAAGCAATGAATATAAAGAGCAATTTTCAAATGAAGAATTGATACATGATATTATTTGCTTAACAGGATGCCCTGTATTATGCATTCCAAAATGGCGAAAATCAGTACCTATTAAAAATATATTATTACCAATTCATCTTTCTTCGAATATTATAAAGGATTTTGAAAAAGTTCTTCCTATTGCTAAGATATTTAATTCAATAATTCATTTGCTGATAATAAATAGTATTTCTGATAAATTACCCATGGAATTAAGCAAGGTCTTTATGGATAAAAAAATACAGGTTATTCCAAAATTTATTGATCATAAAAATACCCCAGATACCATTTTAGCTTATGCATGTATTGTTAGAGCCGATTTAATTTGTAATGCCATTTTACGTGACAGATATTCAAAACCAGACTTTCTGAACAATACTTGGAAGAACATAATCGATAAATCTGAGGTTCCTCTTTTTAATTATTTGTATTGAGATCTATTCTTATACAAATCTGAAAAACACAGTAGGTGGACTTGACTTTAGTCTGAATTATTTCGCATTAATTTGAAGACCTACAGAAGTGTTCATTGAAAACTAATAAGCAATTAATGATCAAAAAATAGGCCTTGCCCAGCGAGAAACTTCAGTTTGTATAGGCCTTATATTACTTAATAATCTTTACATTTTCCGTTAATAATTTGCTAACTGGAATAACCATCCTGTAATCTTTTGTTTTAATAATACATGATGTATTATCAATGAGTTCAATAGTACCTGTTATATCTTCGATCTCAATTGTTTGACCTGATTTAAACTTATTTCTTGTATAGAATGCAGAAAGTATATTAGATAAAACTGTTCTGGATCCAATTCCAAAGGAGATAGCAAATGCCAATAAAATCCCTCCCAAAATAATTGAAATATTAGAGGTAATGATGTTCGTATCCACCCCTGCTTGCTTGATTGCAGTAAGACTTATGATTATTAATATAATATAAAATGCAAAGTTACTTATAAAGCCTCCTGATGTTACATTTAGCGAATCAAAAACTCCCTTAAGTGCCCTTTTAATAAAATTGGCGATATATAAACCTATTATAAAGATGATGATACCACTAAATAGTTTTGGCAAATATGCTATAAGATCACTAATTGATTCTGATACGACTGCCCAACCAAGGGTGTCTGAGGCGGTAAGAAAAAATATTAGTAATATAACCCAGTACACAAACCTGGCAACGAGTTGAGAAGGTAAAATTGTAATTTTTACCTTGTCGAACATTCCCTCTAGCTGGACTTTTTCAATGATTTTATCAAAACCAATTATTTTTAATCCTCTTTTTACAAGGAATGATAATAATTTTGCTAAAAACCAACCCAGAATAATCAAAAATAGTGCGCCGAGTATATTGGGTAAAGCTGACATTATGCTTCTTCCTAATTCCAATAGTGATTCAAATACAATCTTTGTCCAATCGCTAAGAGTATTCATGTGTATAAAATTTAGAGGTATGAAAATTAATTGATATCATGAAATTTATATTTCGCTAAGTATTACTATTTGTTTGTCTTCTTATTCCTGAGATTTTTGATCCATTCCATCATCATTATTTAATATTTTGGTAATTGTCATTCCCATCCTTGAAGTATATAGCTCTGCCACATCACCTAATAAATATGCCAGCCGGATATCATTCATTACTTTTTCCTTTAAAGAAATAGGGACCTCTTCATTAGATTCAAGCATCTTAAAAGAATTGTATTTTTTTTCTTTCATAATTTTATTATCTAAATAACATTATGGGAATATTTATCGTGATATATCTGGATAACCTTATCTCTTGATCTTTTTAACCGCATTTTTACCGCACTTGTAGATAGATTGGCAACCACTTCAATTTCTTTAATTGTTAATTCATCCTGATATTTTAAAAGTAATATCATCTTCTCTTCAGGTAGGAGTATGTCCATAATAACTTTAAGCCTATCCATCTGGATCTTCAATATTTCACTCTCATTGGTGGTTTCCTCTTCAGCAATTTCTTCCAGGGAATAATCTTTATACTCTAACTTGTATCTTTTCTCCCTAGTGACATAATCAACACAGTAATTGTAGGTTATAGCGAACAACCATGTTGAAAATCTTGCACTAAAATTAAAACTGCCCAATTTCAAAAAAACTTTCAAAAAAACATCATGCGCAACATCCTCGGCTTTGACCTTACTCTTCACAAAACCTATAGATTTATTATAGACTTTTTGAGCATACCGATTATAAATGACCTCAAAATACTCTGGATCTTTGTTATCCAGAATCAACCGGACAATTTCTTCATCTGTCAATTTGTTCAAATCAACTCTTTTCATTTACAATTTGAAATGACAGAAAATTGCATATAAAATTAACTTATGCGGTATGATAAGAATTATAGAACTATTCATTGGCGGCAACTTATCTTTTTACACATTAATCATCCATTCCACCAACAACAAATAGCAATCTTATTGTTAGAATTCACTTAAATTTTTATTCTTTGGAAGACTATCCTTATAGTGTTTCGGACGTTTTCTGAAGATTTAGCAACTGATCAATTTTTTTCTGAAGAAGCTCCAATTTTTCATTTAAATATATTTCACCCTCTTGAAAAGCATTTGAAAATTTCTTTGTTTTCAATCGAAGAAGTTCCTCTTCCATATTTTTATTTTTTAAATCCTTAATATAGATTGTCAACCATATTAATAATACAGAAAACATTCCTATCAGAACAATAATTAGAACTATTGGCAACCTTATTGATCCAAAACCATAGTTCATCTCAAATAACAGATTATAAACCCGCCAATTGAAGATCATTAAATATATATTGAGAAATGTATAACTCAATATCAAAAACACTTGAATGAATTTTATTATCTTATTCATGATTTTTATTTATTTATTATGATCGAGATTTCTACCTATTTTCAGAATTTGCCGATCAACTATTTCAATTTGATCAAACAAATTCGTCATCTTTTTAGTAGTCAAAAATCGTTTACTAACTGTTCCATTTTTTTTGAATTCATGAAACACTGTGTCACCCAAAATTACATTTAAAGCTTCTTTTTCCCTGGTCAGTTGACTAATCTCTTTATTTCCTTTATATTCATCAATATAATTATGAACAACAGCTGCACTTTGTTCAAATTTCTCTGACCCGGCTTCATACAAGTCCTCAGCTTTTTCCTTAATTTCCTCAAGGAATTCTGTTGACATTTGGCTAAAAACTTTTGCTCCTTCAGAAAGGTTACCTCTGAAGTCATTCCATAAAATGTCAATTTTTGATTTGCTGGATTTTGTTTTTGTTTTTGTCATAATTTATGTTGTTTAGTTTTCATTATTCCTAATCTATAATTATGACTTGAAAAGTATCATTTAGTCACATTTTTTTGATAAAAAAAAGGTTATAAATGATTTTTTCACCTTAACATCAGGCAATACATTTTTGGCTTCTAATAGGACAGGAAGTGACAATGTTAAATAACGATTATATAATAAAATCACCTAATATATGATTCTGCAAAAATGCTCTTAATATTTATGCACAATCCTTCTTAACCTTTTAAGAAAGAATTGCTTTCAGCTCTATTAGACTCAAGCAAAAAAAAGGCTGAAAAAATTATCAGGTTAGACCAAACATAGTTATCATTATTGTGGCGAGACCTAAAAAGCTGAAGAATCCAACGATATCGGTTACTGTTGTCAATACTATTGAGGAAGATTGGGCCGGATCCTGGCCAATTGATTTTAGTAGAATTGGAATAACTGCTCCGGAAAATCCTGCAATTGCCATGGAAAAGACCATTGAAATGCCAATCACCATCGCCAATCCTAATGACGAAGCCCAGATAAACACAATCAGCGAGGTTGTTAAAGCAACAGCAACTCCATTAACAGTCCCTACGATCAATTCTTTCTTGGCAACCTTGAACCACTGCCCGATCCGGATTTCCCGCAAAGCAAGGCCTCTTATAGTAACCGCTAATGCTTGTGAACCGGTATTCCCTGATTGTCCTGCAACAACAGGAAGAAAAACTGCCAGAACAGTAATTTGTGCAATGGTTTCTTCAAAGATTCCCACAACGGAAGCTGCTAAAAACGCTGTTGCAAGATTGATTTCCAACCATGGAAGTCTCTTTTTAATTGCAAATGACGCTTTGGAAAGTGCCCGTTCTTCCCTGCCGGCACCAAACATTGCCTGAACATCTTCAGTAGCATCCGATTCCGCAGCTTTAATCAAGGCATCATGACGAATTACTCCGAGAAGACGATTATCAAGATCAACTACCGGAAGGTTAATAATTTTGCCATCTTTTATTAAATTCACGGCTTCTTCCTGAGGAGACATAACATGAATACTCACAGCCTTATCCATTAAATTGTCCAAAGTTTCCTCCGGAGGGGAAACAGCTATTGCTTGTACCGTCACCCTCCCTATAAGTTTATGTTCTCGGTCAACAACACTGACACTGAAGATTCTTCTATCTTTCAGTAACCTTAACTCGGCAAGTACTTGTTCAACAGTATTTTCCGGATAAAAAGATATAATTTTCATATCCATTAAAAACCCAGCTGAATCCGGAGGATATGTCAAAATTTCTTTTATTTCCCTGCCTAATTTGCTTTGAAGTAGCTTGAGTTTTTTTTCTACTAAGGTTGGATCCAAACGAGAGAGCATTAGAGCACCTATATATGGATCGATAAGGGGAAACAATTCAGCGAAAAAAGCATCATCAATTTGTGTCAATACAGCAGAGCTTGTTGTATTATTGAGTTTCATAAGAATATCCCCAGAAATATTAAGTGGATTTTTTCGTAAATATGACAATATCTCTTCCGTTGAAGCTTCATTAAGAATTTCAGCCGCTTCTCCTGGAAAATGCTGAAAATAATATTGGATTAAATTTTGTCTGATATCTTTTTTTTCCACTGCCATATTATTTGTTTTTAACATTCCATAATAATTCTGTTGTGCTCCTGAGGAGGCTGGACAATCCAATTTGATAAAGATCACCAAGGGCGATACTTGCCTGTTGTACATCATTGCTTTTTGATTCTTTATCAAACTTTAAAGCCGAAAGGGATTTCTTATCGATAACGCCTAAGAAAACACCATGTATATCTACTATTGGTAGTAAAGGCAGTTCTTCATATTCGATCTTTCCATTGATCAAGGGCATGCACATTGATGTTCGCTACAATTTCAGGGATGTTTGTTTTCATTATTGATCGAACTGGTTTAGCAGGATCTCCAGTTATCAGGTTTTTCAATTCTATACAGCCAACCAGGGCTTGTTCTGAAGACAAAACGAATATGTGTGATTGAACATAAATATTGTTTTCCTTG
Source organism: uncultured Cytophagales bacterium (assembly GCA_963820995.1). Taxonomy (GTDB): domain Bacteria; phylum Bacteroidota; class Bacteroidia; order Cytophagales; family Cyclobacteriaceae; genus JAGTVG01. Next base: position 277,629 of record CAWGCL010000008.1, read on the forward strand.
ACCAAATCCAGAGCCTGGCCAATATTTAAGTTTTCCTTAAGTGTAAATACTATAGGATCCAGATAGGCACCAGCGGAATGTTCCGGATAGTTAATTATTTGCCGAATGGCACTTGAATGTTCTGATGAGATACTTTCCAACAGTGTCTGGATTAGTTTTTGATCAAGAATTCTTAGAATGCTGGCGGATATGGACGGGGCGCAAGTTTCCAATAGTTCCGTTGCAAAGGATTAATCAGCTTTCTCAATACAACGGGCAGCTTTTAAGCGGTTCAATTTACTCAGTAACAAGGATGATATATCAACTGGAAGTGATTTTAGAAACTCAATTAATTCTCCTTCACCAAGCTTTTCAATAACCTGCAGGGTTTCATCTGTGTGAATAGTAATGAACTTCTCAAGGATTTTATTCTCTGTCTCCATGATTTATTTTTTCTTGATTAATACAGTTTTCTTTTCGTTAAAATCCTTTGCAGGAATCATAATTTGACCCGATTTGGTTTCAACAATGACTGATGTAGGGTTAATTTTAATTATTACACCTTCTATTTCTCCCGCCTGAATGGTATCCCCTTCCTTATAGGTTTTCCGTAGATAATAAGAACTCAGTATATTGCTTACCGAGTTACGTGCTCCGAGTCCAAAAGCCAGCGCTGCACCAAAAAGCAGGGCTCCCAGAAAAATACTTAGAATAATGATTATAAACAGGATGTCAATACCTATCTGATCGATGGCGATTAATACGGATATGATCACCACTAAGTATCGTACAAAATTGCCCAGTTGCCCAGCATTTGCAATTCCAGATCGTGAGGACCCGGAAGTAATCAGATCTCCGACAAGCTTACCAAAAATCATTCCAATAAATACAATTAATACCCCTGCTAAAACATTGGGCAGATATGAGATCAAGCCGTCAAACCAGGTGGTTAATACCGGCAATCCCAATACGTTTGTTACAATGGCAATGGTGATAATTATTATTACCCAGTAAAAAGTTTTTGAGAATAAAATGGCGGTACTTTTTAAATCAACCCCAAATGATTTGGACTCCAGCCTTGCGTTAATGTTTCTGTCTAAATAAAGGATAAACTTCCTGACCAGTTTTTGGGTGATCCATGCTATGACCAATCCAATAATGAACATAATTGCGGCAAGAATTAAGTTGGGGATCAGGTCCAGAAATTTTGCATAAAATTCCTTAACCAGATTGCTGGTAGTTTCAACTATTGAATCAGAATTCATAGTACTTGTTATTTAAGTATTAAAATTTTTAGTGATAAGGTATCTTTTTTTGAATTTCCTTATAGGTTTTTTTTTACCCTTAAATGGTTCTGGCAAATGCTTTTTTTTAATCTTATCGGTCTTCTTTAAGATTGATGGAATTAAAGTAATTTTTCTTAAACTACGCAATATGGTTGTGTATAACAACATAATATTAATTGCTTAAATGCATTACATCCGCATAAGTTAGACGTGCCTAATTTAATAGGTCACTCTAATATGATGAGAGTATTCCGAAACTGCGGATATAGAAACACTTGTATTCAAGTAATTGAATTACACCTAAAGGCACTAATTTTTGTATCTGAAATTTGACTTCAAATTATCCTAATACCCGGTATTATCATATTATTGACAGGGCGAATACAAGAGCTGCTACCAAATTCATTGATGAATTTAGGTTTACAGAGTGGCCATTTCATCATTGTCAAAATTCCGGCGATAATATGACATATATTCAACTTTCCGCTCCAATGCGCCTATAACAGCGTGTGCAAAATTTACTTTCTCAAATTTTTGTGCGCTTCCCAATCCACCCGGGCTGAAAACATTGATTTCCATTAATTTATTACCTACTATATCCAATCCTACCAGGAACATCCCATCCTGGACCAGTTTTGGTCGAACCATCTCAGCGAGCTTTAAATGCTCTTCTGTTATTTCTGCCTGACGAAGCCGGCCACCTGCATGAATATTGCTGCGCATATCATCCCCTGTTCTAACCCTTCTGAAGGCCGCATATTTACTTTTAAATCGTAATGGTAATCCATTCATTAAAAACAATCTTGTATCCCCTTCTGAAGCGGCCGGCAGATATTCCTGGGCGATAACATATCCATCACGGCTTACTGCTTCTACCATTTGATTTAAATTAGACATATCTTCCTTTTTTACAAGAAACACATTTGACCCACCAGATCCCTGCAGAGGTTTTAATACAATATTTCCGCCTTCTGCAACTGCAAATTTTTTGATTTCGGCTTTATCCCTGGTAATCAAAGTCCGTGGCCGTACTTCTTCCGGAAATAATTGAAAATACATTTTATTCATAGCCTTAGCCAAACCATTCGGATCATTCAGGACAATAACACCATGCTTCATTGCGGCTCGGCCAAATATTATTCCGGAGCCTTGCGCCCAGGAACGTAATCCAGTATCGGTTGATGGATCATTCCTTAACATCAATACATCCAGATCATCAACATTTATTCTCTCTGTTACGGCGTTCTTACCCTGCAGATGAGCCAGATATATCTCTGAAGATTTGTAGTTTTTTTTGGGAACAGATTTAGCTCGTGCATATATATGTTCATCCGTATCATAAGCAAAATCGCCTGCACCCATTAACCAAACTTCATTGCCCCGATTTAAAGCAGCCATTGCAAGGCGGGTGGTCGTATAGCCTGGTTCTTCGGTCTTAATATCATTGACCATAAATCCAATTTTCATATTTGTATCGTTTTAAGTTATTAAATCCAAAACCGTTTTCGTATTTCTTAATTTACTCAATTTCCGGGCAAATTCCTCATTATTAGTATAACTTGGCCTCAGGGGAAACGGTTTAAGTACTTTTCGCCATTGCAATTCCTGAATGACCGGCAGATGTTCCAAGGCAATTTTACCAATAAATAGTGGTTCAAGGGCGCCACCCGCCTGAAGGTACCCCAACAACTGGACAAGTCCACGAAGGTATACTGCATCCTTTGTTAAACCTCCGCCACGAAATGTTCGAACCGTGATGGTATAGGCAGTTCTCTTATTGAATCCATAAGTATGATTTAATTCCCGGAAGGTATCTATAAAGTTAGCACCATCGATCATCAAACTGGAAGATATTACCCTGCCTGCTAATAGTCTCAGTCTGGGTTTACTCAAACCTCCAACAAGATATTCAGCAAGGACAGCCAGGCCTTCCTGTAATTCTTCATATCCGGGCAGACCACAATATAACTGACGGAATGGTTGAGATTTTCCATTATAATAAGTTAATACGTGTGTACCGATCTCATGCTGGATCAATGCTTCAACCCTCGAAACAGGAATTTTACTGTTTTTACCAATCAAAAGGTTACCGGACACTACCATTAATCCCACTATATCGTTCCTGATCTCAGGTTTAGCACTCATCTGTGGATAAATTTGTCTGTAATATTCAAATTCCTTCTCAGCCCTGGCTGCAAACATCTCAGCATCCAAAAAATCTTTCCCTAATCCATTTCTGCTATGTGGACTTATTTTTCGTAGCATTTCCTCCGACAAAGATCTAAGCTCATCATTTATTCCTCCATATAACTGCAAGCTGCCATGAAAAAATTGTGGGAGGTTGCGGTCTTCCAGCATAGTTAATTTTCGATTGATCTCATCTCTTTTTCCCCTCATTAGATTTGCTATTATAGGGTCCTCAACCACCTCAATAGGGACCTGATATAATTTTCTTTTTAATAATGCAGGATCTACCGGTCTTAAACGGTAATAAAATGCTGGTACTTTTTCAAACTTATTCCTTTGAAATAATGGCCAGGCTTGATCTATGTTAATTGGAGTAACCAAAAGCAAAAAATTAAACATAGAATCAATTTCAGCAAGTTGCCTGTCTATTTCCCAAACCGCTTTTACCAATGCTCTTTTCCCAAGTGCTTCGGAATGCTTGGGGCGCATAGTAGTTTGCTTACGGGCAAATACAAATGCCGCTTTCTTCATCGCGGATGATAATCCCATATGAAGTCTTCGTAATGCCAATGGGAAAACGACTCCGGTTGTTTGGTCCCTGTACATAGATCCGATTTGTAAGCCGACAACATAGCAATTCAACTTTCTGGCTTCCAGGCTGGATATTAAAGGTGATAATTGGGAAGGTTTTCTGTCCTTATCATATACAATATCAACTATGGAATTCATTCTATTTACCTTAATTCTTCTCAAGGCATCCTCCAGTGCTTCAATTGTATAAGTTGGTGGTCTGTTAGGCGAAGTAATGATCCTAAATTCCGGTCTGCTCAATGTAGGATCAATCGGATTAATTTGAGTGATCTGAGTACTCCATATTTCAATAATCAAACTGGATCCAAAAAATTGAACCTGTGTTTCAACAATAGTGTGTACCAATCGGGAAAGCCAGGCATGTTGTGATTTTGACCCCGATACTATCAAATAAGAAGCCTCACCCTCTTACAAGCTTTTGTGTACCTTCATCTTTTTCTTTTAGAGGCCGTCTGTATACAATAAGAAAGGGCAATTGTCTGTCAATGTTTAACCATCCATTGTTAGGTAATTTTCTTCTTATTCTTTTACCTTCAATAAGCCTGCTTTTAATCTCATCAATAAAACCAGGGTCCAGTTTAAGTTTTGTTGATTTCTTAGAATAATATTTCGATTTTTTCAACAGATCCAATATTCCCTGGCATATGTTATATTTTTTTTAGTCCTTCCATGACTTCAGGAATAGTTGCTTCCAGGGCCGATTTAATCATATTTATCTGTTCATGATCAGGTTCTCCTGTCCATTCATCCATAAAAAACTTCTTAACCTCAACAGCTATGGCGCAAGCTGATCTGGGAAAGTTTTTATTTGTCCAGGAAGGGAAATTACCTCCCCTGAATTTAATGTTTTCCCTTATGTCGAGGTTTCTGCCAAAATATTTATAATCGCGTAAGGTATTTATAAACCGGTCTACTACCGGTGCCCAGAAATCCCTGTCCAATGTCCCTGTGCCGATGTTTATTTCAGGGTTTAGTTCGGGATCAGCCGGTTGACGGTCCGGACCATTTCGCATATGGTTATAGGAATGAAAATCAAATACCACAAAATGGCCAAACTGATGTTTAAAATCTGAAAATAGCTTATGCATCTCAGCGTAGAAATCATCATACTCAGATAGCGAAATTGCAATTTCTGAATCGTTTGGAGGTGATTCCCAAATTTTCAAATTCCATGCATCTTCAGGTGTAATATAAACTGCCTTTTCCCTTGGCCGGTTTAAATCTACTTCAAACCTGGATTTCAATCCAACCACTCTGGTATTTGCGATATGAGTCCATTTCTCGGTATTAGGATCTTCCTCGCGCAGCCTGTCCATTTCACCTATAGACATCTTTTGAAGTAATTCATCTCTTATGGTATGCCCATTATGAATTGCTGTAGCTATCAACGGACCACTCCCCCGCTCCAAATGCCGAATTCTCGTTTTTAAATACTGGTTCATTTACGCAAATTGATTATGTTCAAGATAATTGAATTTTACTTAATATATGAATTAAAAAACTGAAATAGGGCATAATCAATGACTTTTGACAAGGCTATTTCAGTTCTTTAATTTTTATTATATTAAATACCTATAATAAGACGGCCTCTCACTCGAAAAGTCACATCTTTAACTCAAAATTTTTATATAATGGGAATTATCTGGCAACCGTGTTATAAAAAGTGAGAATTGAGGAACCGAAAGCTGCCTTATCCCCAATTTGTTTAAATTCCATATTGCTTTAACAAAGTTTTATAATGCAAATCAATTGTATCATATCTTGTACCTAAACGAAAATGTTAATTGATCTTAGCCGCTGATATTTACCAATGCTAAACTTGCAAATGAAAGAGCCAGGAAAAAACCAAGCATATCGGTTATGGTTGTTAAAATAGGACTGGAAGCTAAAGCTGGATCAATACCCATTCGCTTGAGCATCAGTGGTATTGTACCTCCCAAAGAAACAGCAACAATAGTATTTATGGTCAATGCCCCCCCTACAACCAGCCCGAGATATATGTTCCCTTTCCATAAAAAGGCAGCCAAGCCAATTAGTATACCAAGCACTACTCCATTAATCAAACCAACAAATATTTCTTGAAACCATACTCGAAGTACTTCATTTGGTCTGACCAGGTCCAGTGATAATTCTCTCATGCTTACGGCTACGGCCTGGTTCCCTGAACATCCGCTCATGTCAGAAATAATAGGCAAAAAGACAGCCAAAGCTATAACTGAACTTAGCGTATCCTGATAGAATGCAATAACGCTAGCCGCGATAATATTTAAAAATATATTTACACTAAGCCAGGATAAGCGTCTTCTGGAACGTTTGAACACAGGGAATGATCGCAATTCTTCACCACCTATAATCCCTTGTGTCTCAAGTAATTCAATGTTGGCTTTCTCCATTTCCACTTCCATGATGCTTTTTCTCAGAACTACTCCTACAAGCGCATTGTGCTCGTTAACAACCGGCACACCATAGAAATCATATGCATTGAAAAAGTTAATCAATTCCTTTAAGCTGGCATATTCATTTATTGTCTTCGTGTCTTTAATTACAATTTGAGAAAGTTTAGTTGTCGTCTTTGATAAAAGCAGATCGACCATTCGCAAAACGCCGATAAAAGAGTCTTTCGATTCTACATAAATGTATTTAATGCTGTAAGCCTGGAGCTTTGAAGAATTTTCTTGAAAATATTGTATTACATCCCCTATCGTATTGTTTTTATTAAAAGATAAATACTCCGAAATCATTAATCCACCAGCCGTGTCCGGATCATATTTTATCAGCTTCCGTACAGATTCAGCTTCACTGGGTTCCATTTTTTCAATGATCGCCTCTGCATCTTTTGCATCCAGTTCTGCCAATAAATCAACCTGATCATCACTGTCCATCTCATTCAGGATAGCTGCTGCATCATCCGTTTGAAGATCATCAAAAATGTCAACTGCTTGTACATCAGGGATGTCATCTAATATTTCAGCCGCCTCATGTGGGGTTAAAAGAGCCATTAGTTTAAGCTGGTCTTCTTTTTTGAGATGACTCATGGATCTAACAACTTCTTCAGATCTTAGGGATCCGATGTATTCACGAACTTTTACCGCTTCATTAGTGTCTAATAAAAAAAGAAGCTCCTCCCAGGGGCGATCTAATCTGTCCATAATATTTACTTTAATAATAGATGATAATAAGATTTATTGAAGTGGAAAAGATAAATTAAATAATAGCGAACTAAATTCCCAATCCTGAATCATTAATGTTAGGAAAATTAATAATCTCTCAAAGAAGATGCCCTGGTATCGATCTTAAGAACGAATCATGATAATTTGGTCCGAAAAACACATTCTAATGAAATTTGAATTTTTGAGTATGCATTTTTGTGACCTTATATAAAAACCACGTCTAATAATTATTCTAATATTGAATTAAATGAGACTGAAGAACATTCTAGTAACGATTGACTTTTCTACATACTCTATTAACGCCCTCAAACTTGCTAAAGAAATTGCAAGAAAAGCTGAAGGAATAATTTATTTGTTGCATTTAATTGAGGTCCCAATAGATAAATATTCATTTATAAAGGAAAGACAAAAGGAAATTATAAAGAGTATCTATACCTCAAATTTCATTGAAACAGTTAGAAAAAAGTTAACTGAAATACGTGATGATAATAAATCTATATCCTTTACATTAAATGAATCCTTGAGAATTGGTGACCCTTAAAATGAAATTGTAAAATTTGTCGAGGAAGATAATATTGATATGATTGTGATTGGAGCCAAGGGCATAATGGACAGGAAAGAATTGCATCTGGGTTCATTATGTGAGAAAATAATCCGGACCAGTTCATGTCCGGTTATAACAGTCACGAAGATTTCAAGCGAAAATCGCTTCAAAAACATTGTTTACAGTACAGATTTTAAGTTGGAGCAACTGGAAGTGATTTCTATTATTAAAAAAAATCCAGTCCCTTTTCGAATCACATATTAACATTTTAAAAATAAACCCTCATGAAAATAATCAGAATGACAGCGAACATTTAGATAATCTCAGGACATTGGCTTTAAAAAATGGACTGCGGGATTATGAACTTAATGTCACTAGACATCCTAATGAAGAATATGGTATTATTGAATTTGCCAGCCAGAAAAAAGCAGACTTGATCGCCCTTGGACTACATGAAAAAAGTGGAATACGTAGATTAATTAGTGGAGGACTGCTTATTGATGAAATTTACGATCATGCATTTCGACCTATCCTTACTTATTATTTTGATATTAAAAAGGATATGAACGTGAAAAAGCATGTACCTTAAATTCAAATCTTCAGATTTATCTGGAGAAACTTTTTAAATACAAATTTAAAGCATCACTCATGGACAGGGCTTCCGGGATAGGTGCCTCTATGTTAACCTCTAATCCCATGTCTTTTGCTGCAACACAAGTTCTGGAGCCATAGCAGGCAATTATAGTATTCGATTGCTTGAAGTCAGTGAAATTTTCAAATAGAGATTTAACATCCGCGGGGCTGAAAAATGCCAAGATCTTAAAATCATTTATTGATAATCCGGAAAGATCTTTGGAAGATACTTTAAAAAATATTGCTTCAGTATAATTGATTCCATATCCATCCAAAAAATCTTTGATATCATTTTTAGAATTTTGCGAACTTACTATTAAGAAGTTTTCTTCATTGTGTTTTTTGAATTTGTCAATAAGGTCATCCCAATTCTTTTTGCCAGCGAATATTTTTCTTTTTTTTGGAACAATATATTTCTGCAAGTAATATGCAACATGTTCCGATAGACAAAAATACTTCATGTCATCGGGTAAAGAAATATTCAATTCTACACATATCCTGAAGAAATGATCAACTGAATTCCGGCTTGACAAAATAATGGCGGTATGATCCAGAATTTTTATTTTCTGTTCTCTGAATTCTCTTTTCTCTAATGATTCAACAGAAATTAGTGGCACAAAGAATAAAATCAGACCATACTTTTCAGCTAATTCATAATAAGGGGAATTTTGGTCTTTAGGTTCAGGCTGGGCGATAAGTACTTTCATACTGTTCATTTGAATAAATGCTAAAAGAATTATTATACTTGCCTATTAGATCAAGGCAACCTGACTAAATTGGGCCTGCAAATGTAAATCAAACTCAGCACATCTGATCCGGATAATTGAGTTTTTTTTAAAATCTCAAAGTCAAATTAGCCAACTCCGAATATGTAAAAGTAAGGGCCGGGACAACCTATAACTGTTCGAAGCATAATCCCATAAACTAAATCTGCGAATAGTTCTTAAGAACTATCAAACAGCAATTTATTTATCCAGGATAATGATAAAATATGTATTAATTTAATAAATTGATAATTATTAAGACGTATCTTTTTATCCTTATTAGAATCTATTAAATGAAGTTTTATTCTATTGAATTTTATTTCAAGTTCAAAGACAATAATATTTGAATCGTGCTGGTTTCTTGTTTCAGCTAATCGAATACAATAATTGATAAAAACTTCAAAAATTAACCTGTTTTACAATGGATCGTATCAAAAATCTTTTGTGCATATTATCATTATCTGATACGGATAAATTCACAATCAAGTATACCAATCACATAGCCAAAATTGCAGGTGTTGAAAACATATATATTAACTTTATTAATGAACATCATAACGTTCCTGAGTACATAAAAAATTTATACCCACGAAATCACTTTAGTGTAAACCAGGAGATAGTAAAAAAGTTGCGGGAAGATATTCTAACCGTTCATGTTAGTGAAATTAAAGCAAATATATATTTTAATGTCTTTGACGAAGGAAGTATTCTTGATAATTGCTTAAAATTTATCTCAGAGAAACAAATTGATCTGGTTATATATAGAAAAAATCTTCAAAATCCGGATTCGCCCGGTTTTGCAACTAAACTGGTTCGCAGATCGGTATGTTCAGTCATGGTCCTTACAGAGAATCTTTCCCACTTTAGCAAGATTCTAGTACCTGTAGATTTCTCATCCCATTCCAGGGAAGCACTTGAAACTGCTATACTGTTTTCAAAGTTTGCGAACATCTCAAAAGTTAGCTTGTTACATGTAATTGAGCATCCAAACATCAGCAACTGGAAAACAGACTATGATCAACAAGAATTTGTAGGGATCCTGAAAAAACATGCTGCAAAAGAAGTAGAGGATTTCCTGAAGGAATGCCAGATTACCGGTGTTGAAGTTGATCATATTTTAAGGGTAGATGAAAATATAGTAAACGGAATACAAAAAGTCATTAAGGAATTAAAAATTGATTTTGTTATAATTGGTGCTCGTGGTAAAACCTCTGGAATATCAATATTTTTAGGAAGTGTATCAGAAACTCTTATTAAAAGTCTAAATGTTCCCCTATTGGCTGTGAAATCAAAAGGTACAGGCTCAAATATTTTGAAATTGTTGTTTGGTAATTAATTAAAAATGAATAAAAAACACCTGAAAATATTTAAAATCCTATTAAATGAATTCATTTCTCAGGATATTCTTATTCAATGGGAGAAAAGTATCGGAAGTGTAAACAAGACAATTGAAGAATTAATTGAACTTTCAAAATCAACTATTTTACAATTAGATGGAGCTTTAACTGATGACATTAGCAAAATCCAATTAAAATTTTACGAAGATGTTCTTCATCTTTTAAATGAGAAAAGCAAAGATTCCACTCCCTTGAACTTTCAGCCGGATCTTTTGAATCTGGGCCAAAAGATTGAATCAATATTTAAAGAAATTCCATCTAAGTATAAAGAAGAACAAAAGCCGGAAAGATACAATATCCTTCCAAATGATCCTAGATTAACAAAAGGTCTTAAACTACTTAAAAAATCAGTTTATTGGATTTCCATAATTCCTCAAAAATTGTATAATTGGCTAAGGTCTTTGTTGAAAAAAAAACCAGTTGAGATCCGGTTTCGGACCCATACCATTCGATTACAATTATTATTCCGTTATCACTTTGAATATTTATTCGCCCTTGAATTAAATAATTATAGAAACATTGTAAATGGCCAGATAGCAAAAACAATTAATGGTGCCTGGGAATATATAAATTCTGAGCTGAAGAGAATGTCGAATCAAAAGGAAGTGAAACCTTCAATTAATGAAGAAAACTCAGATAATATTCTTAGCCAATTAAAAAAATATCAAAATCAGATTGATGGACTGATTGATAGAATTCAAACAGAACTTTCCAAAATTGTAGAAGATCGAATACAAAATCTTGAAAATGATTGCTTGATTGCCGGCACAATAGAATATCCAAACTGGAAGTTAAAGGCAGGATACATAAAGAATTTAACCACTAAAGTCGATACGCAATGGAATGCCCACAATAGAGGCTGGGACAATACATTTTATGCCATTTTTGACGACTGTGAAAGCGATGCAAAGATATTTGTTGTAAAAAACAAAATAATTCAGAATGTAAGTCAACTCGGGAATTTACAAGGTGCTGATGATTATCGATTTCAAGATGAATTCAATCAGATAAACGAGGTTTTCCATGAATCACTATTGAAATTAGACAATGCTGAGATGAATCCTAAAAGAGCTTTACTGGATTCCAAATACAATATCACAAAACATCTTAATAGAGAAATCATTCCTCATTTAACAAACAAAATCAATGAAAAAAACCTGTCAGGCTTAATTAATAGTTTAGAAAAAAACATAGAAACATACACAAAAGATTTACCGGACGCTCATGTTGTTGTCAAATCCGAAAATTATTTAAGGCCCCTAGAAACCAAAGAATTGGAAACCATTTCAATTATTGATATAATTTCTTTTGAATTACTACCCAAATTAAAAACTACATTTGCAAACCTAAAGAATACACTTTTTACAAAACTTGCTGCCATTAATGAAAGCATTATTGACCTGGATAAAATTGCAGTTTTCGCAATTGAATCTGCAATAACCAATATTGAAGATCCGGAAGCTAATGAAATTGAAAGTATCGACATAGCGAGAAAAGGAATTGAAAGAGCAAAAAACAAGCTTAGCCAGATTAAGATCGATTTAAATGATCTATACCAGGGTCAATATGAGCAAATATTAATTAAAGTAGATGAATTTAACCATCAATTAGAAAGCTACACTATAAATGAGAATGCCCTGGAAATCAAAATCAGTATTGTCAAAAATAAAGCTATTTTACATTCCAAAGCTATTAGACAAGCCACTTATAATAAGTTAAAAAGCACGATTAAGTCTTCCTGGAATTCATTATACGATATCCTCAAATATGGGATAAGTAAGTTATTATTTGTTAAGAATAAATTTTTTCTCACAGCGCCCGAGCCAGTATTATCAAGAGAAGCATCAGACTTTTTATCGTACTCTAACAAGAAAATAGAAAGTCTTCCCATTCTATATAAAAACCTATATAAAATACAACCTATTAGTGATAACGATATGTTTGTAGGAAGAGAGAATGAGCTGATAAAACTAAAGAATGCATATGATAATTGGAAAAATGGCAATTATTCATCCACTGCATTAATAGGTGAGAAATGGGGGGGCATGACCTCTTTGATATCTAACTTTATAGCTAACAATCAATTCGGTTTTAAAATCTACAGAATCAGCTTCGCTGACCGTATATATGATGAATCACAATTTATCCGGATGATTGGGAAGGAAATAGGAATTGACAATTTAAACAATTTGAGTGACCTTATAAATGCTTTAAATGAATTGCCGTCACGAAGGATCATAATTATTGAAGACATTCAAAAAATGTTCTTACGATCTATGAGTGGATTCGGAGGACTAAAATCATTATTTAAAATACTTGTTGATACCAATAAAAATATTTTCTGGTTGATAAGTTGTACAATCTATGCCTGGAATTATTTGAAAGAAGCAATATTTATTGACGACTATTTCAGCAATATAATCATAATGGAAAAATTAAGTGAAGATCAAGTTATTGAAATTATTAGAAAAAGAAATAGAATAAGCGGATTGAGTATTGTTTTTGAATCCGATGAAAGTAAGGTCAATGGGAAGAAACTTAAAGGTTTATCTCCTGAGGAACAACAATTGTTACTATTTAAAAAGTATTTTAAAGAACTGACTGATTTTTCGGAAAGTAATATAAGTCTTGCCCTATTGTTCTGGCTATTGTCCACTAAAGAGATCACCGATAACCAATTAATTATTGGATATTTCCAAAGACCGGATTTATCATTTGTCAAGGTAATGAATATGGATCGGATTTTGGTACTTATGTCATTGATACTCCATGATGGCATAACTGAATCTGAATTATCAAAAGTTAATAATATAACGCTCGAAGAAGCAAAATTAAAACTGATAATGCTCCTGGAAGATGGTTTGGTATATATTCAAAATGAAAGGTACCTGGTAAATCCTTTGATTTATCGAAATGTCATTAAATTATTGAATAGTAAAAATTTAATACAATAATGAAATTATTCTCTGTTTTTATAGTCGCATTGCTGTTCAACTTTTTTAATACAAGCTTAACTTCAGCTCAAATTAATGCAAAGGAATCTGTTGACTCAGTTAGGCAGAACACAGGATTGGCTGCAATTGACACCTTAATTACATTAGAAAATGATTCCGCTACTAAGAATTCGAGAAGTATCCTGAAAGATAAAATCGGACCTCCTCCCCTAAAGGATATAATTTCAATTCCAAAAATTTTCTGGTCAATACTTCTAATCATCGTGGGCTATTTTGGTATAAAGTTATTCTCGAGGTCAATTGAAATATTTGCAGAAAGATACCCTAGACACAGATTTGTTATAAAAACCATCGTCCCAATAATAAAAATTTTTGGTTGGATGCTAATTATATTTATGATAATAGCTGGTGTGTTCAGCCCTCCTGCTGCGACGGTTTTAGCTTTCTCAGCTTCCATTGGTGTAGCGGTAGGATTTGCTTCACAGGATATTCTTAAGAATATTTTTGGAGGAATTACCATACTTTTAGACCGACCATTTAATGTGGGAGATAAAATAGAGATAGGAAAGTACTACGGGGAGGTGGTAGAAATAGGACTTAGATCCACAAGAATTGTTACTCCAGATGATTCATTGGTAACGGTACCAAATAGTGAACTAATGAACCAATCATTAGCGAATTCAAATTCAGGTGAGTCTAATTGTCAGGTAGTCACTGAGATCTACCTTCCACTTTCAATAAACACTACTGAAATACGAGAACTGGCATTCGAAGCAGTTAGTGTTTCTAAATATGTGTATATAAAAAAACCAATTACTATCCTGTTCTCTCAAGAGATAAAAGAGAAAAGATCATATATGAAAATGAAAGTGAAGGCATATGTGTTTGATATCCGGGATGAGTTTAAATTTAAAAGTGACATGACAGAAATTATAATGAAAGAATTACTATCAAAAGGAATTATAATGGATACCTGAAAACAATTTTAGAGTTATGACATTGAAAAGAGTGACTTCTTTAAAATCCATCGTCGAAATGATATGCAACGTGAAAAAATTATAAATCCCGTCAACTGATTTAGAGAAGATTCGATTTCTGAGTGTCAAACCTGAGTCCTTGGTAACCTATGCCGGACGCTTTTTTCAGATAAATAATAATTCCAATTATTCCATATAACCCAATTGTTCCAGAAAGGCATCTGATCTTTCCAAAATCTCTTCATCAAAATACCTTGCATACTTTGGATCGGCGTTCTCACCCAGATAATGGTCGCGTCCAGGTAAAGTAACCAATTCATAGGAATTCCCTAAATCTTTCATTTTAGTATTGAAAAACTGGATTGTATAAAAAAGCACCATACAGTCCGCCTCGCCGTGAAAAGCAAGGATGGGAGGCATACCAGGCTTTAAATTGTGATATGGGGAAATCGACCAGATCTGATCTCTCCTGTCACTCATAATATGGTCAATCCAGGCTTCCATGGTATTCACACAACTTGAATAAAGTAACAAAGCGTTCGGTTCGGGGCTAACATCTGGATCATCAGATTGCTCATTGATATTATCCATCAACGCAGTAGATAATGCCAACTGCCCTCCAGCAGATTGTCCACTTACAATAATTTTATTCGGATCTATATTTAATTCACCTGCATGCTCCCGGAGCCATCTGATAGCAGACCTGGCATCTTTTACTGATTCAATAGGCGAAATATCCGGATTCGGATAAGAACCATCTTCATTTATGGATAATCTATACTGAAATGAAAAAGTTACAAATCCCTTTTTTGCATACCGTTCGCAAGCTCCATGGAACTCTTCACGGCTTCCAAATACCCATCCTCCCCCATGAAAAAAAGCAATGGCCGGAAACTGTTGATTTTCCGGAAGTTCATTTGGATAAAATACATCCACCGATAGCAGCTGGTCATCTACCTGCTTATAAACAAGTTCTTTCCTTAAAATTTCAACTTCCTGTGCTTCTATGTTCAATACCATGATAAACATCAAGCCTGATATGCATGCTAATTGTTTCATTTAAATAGGTTTTATATTATATGCAAAATATTAAAGTTTTCTAGCTCGAGCAAATTTGAGATTAAGGGATATTCTGTATTTCGGATAATCAACACTAAAAATGATGTCTCCAGGTTGATATGGATGAAAATAAGAACCCGGATTATACTTTCCTTGAGCTTATTGATGCGATTTCATATCCAATCTGAATTTTCTTAAAGTTATCAGCTGTGAACATATCAATAGAATAATTAAGGGAATGCTCAGATACAATCCGGTTAACTGAATCAAGGAAACCGGGATAATATACATAGGACTTACTAATATTTGTATTATGCCCGAAAGTCTGTAGAGGAATGCGCTATCGCTTTTTACTCCAAGCAATCCAATACCAAAAAATACGCCATTAAGTCCCATAATTATAATGAGAACCTGGTTAAGATGCTCGGTAAAATGATACGTGGGACTCATAAAGAGGAGATTGCTTAGTACAAATAACGGAAGGGTAATCATAATAATGATTGAAGTAATTCGAAGAAATGTATTTTGGAAGAACCCGGCTAAAAGAAAATATCCATAAAAAAACAATACGCCGGCAACTATATGAATGATAGATAGGTAAAAAGATATGCTTCCTGTAACGGAATATGATAACCCAGGAATAAAATTGCTGTAAAACAACCAGTTAATAAAATATATTATCCCCATAATAATTGAAAGAACTAAAAAGGACTGTATTTTGGATATATCACCTCTTCCTTCAGCACTACTGAAGATCTTTTCATCGCAATCAAGAGCCGCAGCCAATATCCGTAAAGTCGACCATCTGGGGATCACCTCGCCGGACTCTATCCTTTGTATCGTTCGAATATCTACATTACAGGACTCTGATAGTTCTTTTTGCGTCAGTCCTTTACTATTTCTAATCTCAAGAACCTTATTTCCTAGCTGGGGTTGTTTCATCGGTTAATCGATTTAGTCTTTGACATATATTCCATTGTTTCAGGAAAATGATACCTGTTCCTATTACACCAGGCCCGAGTTTTTATCTTTTATTCAAATGTAACAGGAATGAGCTTTCAGTTAAAACAATTTATCCCTATTTTGTACGGCATTCATACGGCATTTTACATTTTTTAATAAATTGGCAATTACTCAAACAAAAAAGATAGAATTGTTTGTCAAAAAAAAGAATCCAATAACGAGGAATAAACTAAAATTCGTCCAAAATGATACAAAAAGTAAATATAAAAGATAAACTGTCGCGCTTTTCAGATTATTGGAATCCAAGGATCGCCGGTGAATTAAACGGGCAACATGTAAAACTGGTAAAAGCAAAGGGAGAGTTTGTCTGGCACAAACATGATCACGAAGACGAAATGTTCTATGTACTTGAGGGTAGCCTGAAAATTGAGTTTAGAGATTTCACATCGGTTCTTAAACCCAATGAATTCATTATAATCCCCAAAGGTGTTGAACACCGGCCCATGGCGGAAGAGGAAGTCTCAGTAATGCTTTTTGAACCTGCCGGAACCCTCAATACTGGTGATATTGAAAGTGAGTTTACCAGGAGGGACCTTGATGAAATTTAAATGAAGAAATCAATTGTTAATCTCCTGTCACGATCTCTGATTTAGCTATTGAACCTATTATTATCATTGCATTTAATAAAATTATCAGAAAAAGCTATTTTAGTAATCGTAAATTTTTAAATATTATGAGATTATTAAGCTTTATTTTTTTACTTACATTCCATCTGTCACTGGCTCAAAACCCAATAGTTCCGGCAGGTGTATATATTGCAGATCCTTCAGCGCATGTATGGGATGATGGAAAACTATATATCTATGGCTCCCTTGATGAGAGTACAGAGTATTATTGCTCCTGGAGACATCATGTACTTGAGACCAGTAATATGATCAACTGGAGAATTCATGAAGACCGGTTCGCGTCGAAAGGAGCCAACGACCAGGTACCCTACAGTGATGCATTACTATTTGCACCAGATGCCATGTGTAAAGACGGAATTTATTATCTATACTATTGCCTCTCAGATATAAATGGCACAGAAGGTGTTGCCACATCCAATAGACCGACCGGTCCGTTTACAAATGGGCAAAAGATAGAATTGAGAGGGATCGAGGAGATCGATCCAGCTGTATTTATTGACGACGATGGTCAGGGTTATTACATCTGGGGTCAATTCGAGGCTAAAATAGCCAAGTTAAAAGCCAATATGAGAGAGATAGATACAACGACCATTATAACAGACCTCGTCACTGAAAAGGAGCACTACTTTCATGAAGGAGGATTCATGTTCAAAAGGAACGGAATATACTATTTTGTATATGCAGATATCAGCCGGGCCAACCGGCCTACTTGTATTGGCTATTCAACTAGTGAGTCACCCTTGGGCCCCTTCAAGTATGGTGGCGTAATTGTTGACAACAATTATTCCGATCCTTCGAACTGGAATAACCATGGCTCTATAGCGGAATACAAAGGGCAATGGTATGTATTTTATCACAGGGCTACCCATAATAGCCGGATGATGCGCAAAGCTTGTGTCGAACCAATAAGTTTCAACAAAGATGGAAGTATCAATGAAGCTGAGATGACTACACAGGGGGCAGGGCCTCCCCTGAATGCCATGGAAAAACTTGAGGCTGAACGGGCCTGTCTTTTGTTCGGGAATGTCAGGATACAGGCATTCGACAAGTATAAAGAAGAATTGGGTGAAATTAACAACAAAGATAATGTTGCCTACAAGTATATTGATTTTAAGGAAGGGATAAAGAGTTTTACTGTTAATGCAAAAGCCATTAA
Source organism: uncultured Cytophagales bacterium (assembly GCA_963820995.1). GTDB lineage: Bacteria > Bacteroidota > Bacteroidia > Cytophagales > Cyclobacteriaceae > JAGTVG01. The sequence continues at coordinate 295,975 of CAWGCL010000008.1, forward strand.
AGGGGGCAGGATTTCCCTCTCCCTGGATCAGCCATGGCACAGGGAAGTCGGATTTATAGAAATACCGGAAGGAGATGGTAAAACCTGGCAGGAATATACTGCTGAGATAAAGCAAACCCAAGGTGTGCATGCACTTTGGATTAACTTTTATGGAGAAGGGGAAGACTTACTGGCATTGGACTGGATCAGATTCTCACGATAACCAGACCAGGTGAAAAGCAGCAAACTTTAGAAAAATATTTTTGATTAGTTAAATTACCATGAAGATGCCGAAAAACAGAAGAATCTTCCTTAAGAATTCCGCTCTTCTATCACTGGGCGCCTATATGCCTCTTTTCGCTTGCAATAATTCCAAAACCGGTGAAACAGGAAATGATCTCGATGATATCATGAAGGCAGAAGTAATCAACCGGAAGCAGTTCTATACTCCTTTAATTATAGAAAAGGTGGAACTTTTGCGGTTTAAAAACAATTTCCTGTGCCGGGTAAGAACAAGCGACGGAGCCGAAGGATTATCTGTCAGCAATAATATGCAGATGGTTTCCTTATATCCAATATTTATAAACCGGATTCAATCCTTTTTTATTGGCAAGGATGCACGCGATATAGAATCACTGATCGAAGAAGTATATGTTTTTCAAAGCAATTATAAACTTCAAAGTCTGGCATTGTGGGTCCCGGTAGCTACAATTGAATTCGCCATTCTCGATTTGCTGGGCCGGGTTGCAGGCAAATCAATTGGGGAAGTAATCGGAACAATCCATAACAAAGAGATAGCTGTATACCGCGCCAATAATTTCCGCGGAAGAACCGCTGAGGAATCCATTGAACATATCAGTCGTAATGTTGAGAACTCAAAGGCCAAAGCCTTGAAGTTCAAGGTAGGTGGAAGAATGCGGAATAACCGGGATGAGCCGCCGGGCCGAACGGAAGCATTGATTCCCTTGGTAAGAGAAACATTTGGTGATGAAATGACCATTTATGCAGATTCGAATGGCTCTTATACAGTAGATGAAGCCATAAGGATAGGAAAAATACTGGAGGAATATGCGGTGGACTTTTATGAGGAACCCGTACCATTCGACTGGTATGAAGAGACCAGAAAAGTAGCTGATTCACTTAAAATTCCAATAGCTGGAGGTGAGCAGGAAGGCAGCCTGCATCAGTTTAAATGGTTGATCGAAAACGATGCCTTACAAATCGTTCAGCCTGATATATTTTACTTCGGGGGGATGATCCGTTCAACCCGTGTAGCAAAAATGGCAGCCAGTTTGGGAAAAGATTGCACACCTCACATTTCCGGTTCAGGACTTGGGTACCTGTATATGCTGCATTTTGTATCCACTCTTACAAACCCGGGTCCTTTTCATGAGTTTAAGGGTTTTAATACGGAGATCCCATTTGAGTGTAAAACATCTGATCTAAGTACCAATAATGGGATCGTTACTGTTCCTTCAGGCCCAGGTTCGGGTGTGGATATAGATCCGGAATATATAGCAAAACATCAGTTAGTTTTAATCTAAAAGATATCATTTGAATATTTTTTCAATTAAATTAACAGGTGATTAAAATAATTCGTTGAAATCATTCTCAAACTAATATTACAAATTTTTTATTATGAAAAAGAAATCTTTATCCCGCAGAAAATTCATCAGGAATAGCGCCGGGCTTGGTCTAACTGCAAGCATAGGCTCTGTAATCCCTTCCACGGCAAAATCTTATTCCCGGATCATGAAAGCCAATGAACGGATCAATATGGGAGTTATCGGTTGCGGAGGAATGTCCAATGCCCATATGGATGCCTTGCTGAAGATGAAAGAGACAGATGATGTGGCCATAGCAACCGTATGTGATATTTTTGATAAGAGGCTGGATGCTGCTAAGGAAAAAACCAAAGCCAAAGGGGTTAAGAGCTACCTGGACATATTAAATGATAAAGATATAGACAGTGTTCTTATTGCCACACCAGAGCACTGGCACCACAGGATGATCCTGGATGCCATAGATGCAGGTAAGCATATCTATACAGAAAAGCCCATGACGCATACTATTGAAGAATCAAGGGAAGTAGTAGATGCTATGAAAACAGCTAATGTTAAGTTACAGGTTGGCGTGCAGGGCATGTCGGATGATTCATATGAAACTGCAAACAAGTATATCAAAGAAGGTGCACTGGGTGATGTAGTAATGGCACATATTGATTATTCAAGGAATTATAAAGGCGATGATTTCTGGGCCTATGAGATTGACAACGATGCAAAACCTGGTGTTAATCTGGATTGGGAGGCATGGCTTGGTCCTGCCCCAACCGTTGCCTGGGATCCAAGACGGTATTTCCAATGGAGGAAATACTGGGATTATTCAGGGGGAATAGCAACCGATTTGTTTATACATCGAATTACAAGGATCCTCAAATCAATAGATCTGAAATTTCCAGATACAGTAGTCGCCTCTGGGGGCTTATGGCATTATGAAAAGACCAGGGGGGAAATTCCTGATACATTCAACATGATGGTAAACTACCCTGAAAAATTAACTGCTTTGGCCGTGTCTTCCCTGGCTAATGATACACCAATCAGGCACTTGATCAGGGGGCACAAGGGAACTCTTGAATTTACCAGAAGCGGATTCGTGATCACTCCACAAAAATCTGTAACGGATTCTGTGATCAGCGGAACCGGAGAAGATGTCAATAAAGATGGGCAGATTGTCCATAAAAAGTCGGGTGCGGAAGATGTTACCCTTCACCATCGCAATCTTTTAAACGCCATCCGTAAAGGAGAAGCCCTGAAATGCGATCAAAACCTGGGCTATTATGGTGTAGTGGTTTGTATGATGGGTGTTCAATCTTTCCGTCAAAATGCCTATTTACGTTGGGATGGAACAAATCAAAAAGTAATAACAGCCTAAATTCAAATAAAGATAAGCGTGGTATAGCAAATTGAGTACCACGCTTATTTTTTTCTACTCGATTAAAATATTATCTGGATTTTCCTATTTGCAAGTTAATACCTTCGGACCAGGCCTGAGGGATGATCAATCATGAATTCCCTAATCTTCCATAATTTCTCGCCGGGCCAGCTTTTTGCGAATATCTGTCAAGGCCCTTAAACCTGCCGATCCATACCATTGTTTAAGTTCCATAACCAAACTTCCTGCCTGTATTGCAGGATCTGCATTTGTTAAACCCTCAGCTTCTTTAAGACTTCGGACATTGAAAATATAGATACCCCTGATCTCCCCATCTCCAAAAAACGGGCCTGCCAATACCAGTTTGCCTGCTTCAGCCATCCTACCGATATTATCCATGTGGGGCATTTGCAGCTTTACAGCATCTGCAGAATCAAGATCCCTGTTCGGACCTCTTTTCAGAAAAGACATTACATATTTCTTCATCCCATATTCATCGGCCCCATATTCAGCTGCTTTTAGTGAATCATTCATAAGTGATCTTACATCTTGAGCAAGATCTGTTTTGCCTGTCTCTTGTATTTTCTCATTATCGCAGGCTGGTAATACTGTGCAAAAAAAGAATACGTATACGGCTACAGCTACAATTTTATTCATCTTTAAATTACTTAGATTGGCAGATTTTGGAAAAATTAAAAAATGATCAGATGATAAGGTCTTTGGGCCTTAATGAACTAAGATTCAAAAATCAAGTTCTTTTAAATACATAGGGTATTGTTTCATCCAGAATAACAGCCTCATTGATAACCTCTTTAATAAGGTCCACAGGGATATCTTCAAGGTTTTTAAATCCTATACTGGATACGAGCTTCCGGCCTTTGGTTTTTAATATGCCTTGCGAATTTGATAGCTCATTTCCTCTGGTAAATGCCAGCTCAATGGTTCCCTTTTTTGTTGGAAACAGATAACATATCCAGCTTTTCCGGTAATAAAATGGTAAATTATACTGCAGTCTGGGCACCAGGTTAAATTCCTCAGTTAATAAATCATGAAAAAAATTCATGATTCGCATTTGATCACCCTCAAATCCGCTTATAAAGTCTTCAACCCGGTTCATTTTTGCATTCTATGGACAAGTTTTGAATCCAATAGATCATTCTTCACTTTGGCTGACTTGATATGATCTGTTAACTTCTGATGCCATTCAATGTCCCGCCACATACCTGCAAACTGAGGACCACAAAAATTACTAGTCGAAATAGCCAACCATTGCCCGGTATCAGCGGCAGTAGTTGCCCCCAGGGCACATAATTCTTTTATCCAATCCCAATCCAGTCCGGGAAGGTCTTTATAATTCACAACAGCCCAGCATTCAGAGGTCATGCATGGTTGATTCAATTCACCAGCCAACGTACCCAGTTGTTTAATATACCCGGTCAATAGACCTTGCCAATAATCTTTATCCGAATTATACAGATCAAAACCTTCAGCTGCCATCGTTTCAAATCCCTTATAACTAAAGGTGTCATCCTGAAAGTCCATCTTCCTGTAGAATTCATTATCGTTCCGCTGACTCATCCAGATATGCGGTTCAAGGTAATCGACGAAGGAAACATCTTGTTTTTGAAGTTCATCAAGCTTCTTAATCTCAAAAGAAATCCCCACGGGCAAATCCGGAAAAGCATTCTTCACCTTATCAACGGCTTTTGCCATCCAGGACATGGAGTTTGTTGTGTACCACCCTCCCCATGTCAATTCCGGAGGATTATTTTTAAAATAGGGTGCCCATAGATCTCCGGGCCATTCATTACAAAGATCAACGTAAAATACATTATCCAGCAAATCATCATTTATACTTTCAATCGTTTGAATCCATTGATCTGCCATTTTTTCAGGAGAATCAATCTTCATTCTTACATTATCCTCATCTTCCCTGTACCAGGTCGACAATCCCACTTTAACATTATGATCCTTACATTTAGCAATAAATTCATTCAAAGCAGGTTGTACCTGTACCTGGATTGTCATTGGGCTTCCCCAGTCAAATGCCGACCAGACCGGAATTAGTTTCCAATTCTTGTTTTTATTGTTGGCAATAAGATGGGGGTATGCATCAATGCGCACAGCATTATAGCCACGATCCACCAATTCTGTGAGGGCCACATCCCAATCTTCATAACCGGCACCACTCCACCTGCGTTCAAGCCAGGAAAAGTCCCACATGGTAAGTGCAAGGGGCTTGATATTTTCTGTTTTTATTCGTTCTTCCATTTTTGATGATCTATTAAAAATTCTGTTTAAAAAAACCGAAGGTCCCAATCCCGCCAGGGAAGTGGAAAGTAAAAATGTTCTTCTTTTCATAAAAAATGCTTTAATGCCTGTCCGGAACTTAAAACTGATCCGGTCTAAAAGTAAATGATTTTCCTGCTCTTATGGCTATGGGCAAAATTTTATCACCATATACTATCTTTAGAGAACCTCCTTTATCTGCCTTAATAATTGCTTTCTCAAGTTTATTATCCTTCCAGAAGACATCCACCTCTATGTTCCCTCTCGCTCTCAATCCGGTAATACTCCCAGAATCCCAGGCTGAAGGCAAAGCAGGCAGAAGCCGGATTATGTTTCCTTCGTGGGATTGAAGTAACATTTCAGCAATACCAGCCGTATATCCAAAGTTTCCATCAATCTGAAAAGGAGGGTGGGCGTCAAACAAGTTAACAAAAATCGATTTCTTAAATAAGAGTTGGATATGTTCATATGCCATGTCCCCATCCATCAATCTTGCAGCACAATTTATCAGCCAGGCCCTGCTCCAGCCAGTTCCTGCTCCTCCATGTTCCAGGCGATAATCCAGGGTTTTTCTCACAGCTTCAAAAATCTCGGGAGTACCTTCCTGTGTAATGCTTGTTCCGGGATGAAAACCATACAGGTGGGACATATGCCTATGGCCAGGCTCCATCTCAACATATTCCCTATCCCATTCCAGTATTCTCCCGTCTCTCCCGATTACAAAACCAGGTCGTAGTTGCTCCCGCTGTTTCCTGATCTTGCCAAGCAGGTCATTTTCTATTTTCAATATTGAACATGTTTTGATATAATTATCAAATACTTCGGCAATAACCTGCTGGTCCATAGCGCTTCCAAGGCAGGTAGCTACCTGTTCATCATTTGCATTGATATACCTGTTTTCAGGTGAGGTCGAGGGTGCAGAAATCAAGGTTCCATCTCTAGGGTCCCTGATTATCCAGTCACTGTAAAATTTAGCTACTTCATGGATCGCAGGGAAAGCCCGGTCCTGAAGAAATGTCTTATCTTGTGTAAAGGCGAAATGCTCCCAGTAATGTTGCATCATCCATCCCCCGGCACCCAGAGAACATCCCCAATAAGCTGTGGGAGCTCTTAACCATGTTGGTGCCCAAAGATCAGTTGCGTGTGGCAGAAATGAACCTTCACAACCGAAATTTACCTGAGCGGTTGTTTTCCCATTTTCTACCAGTTTATCAACATAATCGAAAAGGGGTCCGTTTAATTCACTCAAATTGGTCACATCCGCCAACCAGTAATTCATCTGAAGGTTAATATTCAAATGGTAGTCAGCATTCCAGGGCGCTGTTATATGCTGATTCCACAATCCCTGTAAATTGGCCGGATTTGTCCCTTCCCTTGAAGACGAGATCAATAAATATCTGCCATACTGGAATAAAAGGGTTTCGAGTCCCGGATCAGGTTTTCCCTGTTTAACATTTTCAATTCTTTCATCAGTAGGTATATTATTCATATCCTCTCCCGATAATTCAAATTTTACCCGGTTATAAAGACCTTGATAGTCTCTTATATGCAATTTTAGTAACTGATCAAACGCTTTCTCTTCAAGTACCGAAAGCTCGTGCTTATTATGAGCGACCAGATCATCGTAATAATAGTCCGAATTAGAAACAATATAAAAAACGGCTTTATTAACTTTCTTAAGTTCGAGATAATCCTCTCCCCGCTTTATTTTCCCCCCGGTATTCAGAATTTTCAACTGAGTCTCAAATTTTACTCCTTCTGTAATGGGTGCCGGTTCGGATCTGAATTTAGCTTCATACTGGGTAACCTGACCATTCATTATTAAAAGGTTATCCTCAGTAGTTTTTACGGTAACAGTTGGATGTCCATTATCGTCTGGTCTGGTTAATTGTACGCGACCATTAAGCCCCTTTTTGGATTCAGTGCTTATCTCAATTAGGATAGCCTGTTGAGGGTGAGACACAAAAATCCTTTCTTTTACGAGATATCCATTTGTTTTATAAGTAACAGTTGCAGTTGCTTCACTGATATTCAACTCCCTCTTATATTCGGTAATGTTCTTGTGGCCGAGATCGATAAAAAGATCGCCCAGAGTTTGATGGGACCTGACGATGGATTTATTTGAAAATTTCTCAACAAATAAAGAATCGGCCAGCACATTTTCTCCATTAAAAAGCAATCTCCGGATCTTTCTCAGATCATCAGGATTGCCTTCAGGTTCATCCCAACCCAGGTCACCCGGCCACATGGAATCGTCATTCAATTGAAATCTTTCGGTCACAGGGTCTCCAAATACCATAAGGCCTATCCTCCCGTTCCCTAATGGAAGGGCTTCTTCCCAAATATTAGCCGGTTCAGAATACCATAAAACATCTTTTTTTGGTTCAGGTTGGATAAATCCAAAAAATAAATAAGCGACAAGGCATATAAGGATCGTTTTCTGCATAATTTGCTAAAAAATTATTGGAATGACAATTTAGCAAAGGATTATCAAATACACAGCGATTGAGAAGTAATTTATACCAAATCGGCAAGCTGCATTTATATTTGACTCACGGTTACTAGAAGAGATAAGATCTGTCTCACTCTTTTTGGAGCATGAATTGACGCGTTTTTGTTTTTAATGAATCTAGATCAGAAATTGTAAGTCAGGTTGTTATAATCTTTAATAACTAAGATAATAGTTCCCCCGGTGGTTTGATAACTATCATTATAATAGGTGGCTAAATTCGAAAGATCAAAACAAAATTTCTTTTTTACGATCATCTCGCAAGGATCATCATCGGTAAAGGCCAGAATCAAGTTCAATTGTACAGGATTAGATTCCATAAATAGGCCATCAGTATACAATTCTGCACTGACCGGACCGCATCCGCCCCCATATTGAAGCTCAATCATAAGTGAGTCACCTTCAATATTTGAATCATTTACAATAAATTCGTTGGTTTCAGCAGAATTATATTGCGATTCGCTTATAATTATACCATCACAAGTTAATTTCACATTCGTATTATCATCTCCTGGAATAAACTGCTCATCAGGTGAATTATCGCTGCAACTTATTAGACCAATAAGTACTATAAGAGGAACCAATACCAAATAAATTATCTTCTTATCCATCCCAATACATTTTTATTTCTATAATAAATGAACCGTAAAGAAGCATTATGGTTGGAATATTATCTCTCAATTTTAGCAGATAAATATGTGCAATACAAACATTATGCAGGTGAGGGAAAAACAATACGGGAATATCGATCTAATTTTCGGACTTTATGTGAATTCCTTTACCCTTCCCTCCAAATTACTCCCTATTACTTAATGGATATGGATCTAATAGAAAATAATGGCACTATATCATAGTATTGGAAAATGATCGTCCATTTTACTACCTTACATGATCATTTATTCTAAATAGTATAATAAAACCTGATTTGAAATGCTCGAAAATAACAAAAATGTACTTGTGACCGGGATCACAGGATTTATAGGATCCCATATCGCTGTTCAATTGTTAAATGCCGGATATGCAGTGAGAGGTACCATGAGAAATCTGGATAGAAAAGAATCCATTCTCAAAATACTCAAGGAAAATGCGCCTGTTTCTGATAACCTGGAATTTGTGAAAGGGGAACTGACTGAACCAGAAGATTGGAATAAAGCCATGGAAGGTATCGATTATGTAATGCATGTAGCTTCTCCCCTGCCGTTTGATCTGAAAAAAGATGCAAATGATCTTATCATACCTGCAAAAGAAGGGACCTTGAATGTATTAAGAGCAGCAAATAAACATAAGGTAAAACGTGTGGTACTTACCTCATCCATAGCGGCTATTGGCCACGGTCATAAAGAAAAGATCAGGACATATACTGAAGAAGATTGGACAAATTTAAATGGGGTGGTAAAGGATCTTCCACCATATGTGCAAAGCAAGACCATTGCAGAATCCGAAGCCTGGAAATACATAAATCAACCTGAAGTTAAAACGGAATTGGTGGCTATTAATCCCGGTTATGTATTTGGGCCATTGCTGGAAAAGGATTATAGTGATTCTGCATTAATCGTCAAAAAAATAATGGCAGGTGAAGTTCCCGGATTACCTAAAATAAGTTTCCCATTAGTGGATGTAAGAGATGTAGCAGAGATGCATCTCTGGGCAATGGAGACACCATCTGCAGCAGGTAATCGTTTTATTTGTCTGAACAGATCCAGTTCGTACCAGGAAATCGCTAAAACTCTCAAGGATGCTTTTCCTGAGCTTGCTGAAAAAATTAAAACCTTTGAACTCCCAGATTTCATTATTCGTTTTTACAGCTTATTCGATAAGGACGTAAAATCAATTACTGGCGAATTAGGGCGTAAGAGAACATTTGATAATTCCCGGGCAGTACAAATGTTCAACTGGAAACCAAGATCCAACAGGGAAGCCATACTCAGCTTGGGAGAATCCATGATCCGATTTGGTGTGGTTTAAAGATAGACTCCATACTAAAATTGATCCAATCTGGATATCGAATGCATTCCCCAAAACAGGAAGTGTCCCATTTTGATTCATAACCTCTAAAAGAAGGTATTGCAGATCGATTGGTCCCGGGAAACAAAAAATGTCAGAAAGCTGACTTATCGTACTGTTAAATTATTAATAAAAGACCCATTACATCAACTAAACGCGCTTATGCATTAATGCTAATCTGTATTGTTTAATTTTTATTTAAATTTATTGAACAAAACTTGACCCTTGTTGTTTTCTATTTAATATCAACTTAAAACTAAAAGTTATGAAAACATTTAAATCATTATTTATTGCGATTATAGTAGGTTCAATATTGTATGCAGGAAGTGCCATGGCGGAGGATGGCTCGGAAGAGAAGAAATCTGATATAGTGGATCTGGCAGTAGAAACAGAATTCCTTAGTACGCTCGTGGCAGCTGTAAAAGCTGGTGACCTGGTTGAAACCTTGAAAGGAGATGGTCCATTTACCGTATTCGCACCTACAAATGACGCTTTTGCAAATCTTCCGGACGGTACCCTGGAAATGTTATTAAAACCTGAGAATAAAGATAAACTGATAGAAATCCTTACATATCATGTTGTGGCGGGAAAAGTATTATCAACCGATCTTTCCGATGGTATGAAGGCGAAGACTGTAGAGGGTAGTGACATTATTGTTCATATAAACAATAAAGGAGTCAAAATTAACGAGGCCAATGTCTCTGCAGCAGATATTATGGCATCAAATGGTGTTGTTCACGTAATTGATCAGGTAATTATCCCACCGGTGGAATAACAGAAGAGTGGTTATTGTGTTTACTTAGGGGATATATTCTTAGGATTTATCCCCTTTTATATATCATCGATCGGTATTTTAATGCCAAGAATCGTTAACTGATTATATCTACATCCACATTAATAAGCTCTCCCAGTTTCTTCAACTGATCTGAATAATCACCATATACCCAGACGAGATGGTTTCCATAATCAACCTGCTTGCGTAAAAATTCATCTGCTGTCCCACTTTCCGAACCCACGATATAAGCCGATACGGAACAACCCCTCAAGTCTTCATCCCAACCTTCTGAACCTACAAGTTTTCCCTTTAATACCAGGAGTCCGGTACCAGTTGGATTCATCCTGGCCACAGTTACTTCCTTTTCTTCATTATTCATAAAATCAACAACGGCTTTTGTTCCCCATCCAGATTCAACAAATCTCCCCAGCTGGTAAGGTAATGCAGGTTCTGCCACCCCATTCATTTTAAGTCCGGGAACACTGTGGTTGATTTGCATTTTCCCATTCTCCCTATAAAACATATTTCCCAAATGAGATGATTTTTTAGATAATGACATAAGCATATGCATTGACAACAAGCCTCCAAGATCGCCTTCGCAAGCCGAGGGAATTCCCAGGTCTTTAAACATAGTATGAACCAGGCAAGGTGTAATTTCCCATTTTTGCGGAAGTCTGCTTGTGCAGAACTCGAAGCATTCAATTGTAAAAGCATTGCACTCATGCTTTCGCATCAGCCGGATAACGGTATTGTAGAATTCCATACTTCTGGCCACATATTTCTCTTCAAGATAAGTATGTGCAGCATTTTGATGCATTATTTCAGCCATAGCCGCAGCATCCTTTTGCTCTGATTCACTATTTCGGGTTTTCTCCATCTCTTCCGATAACTCTTTGTAGGAAATAGTCACGAGCTCTATACCAAATTGCTCTTTAAGTTTACCGGGATCATTGATTCCTGCCAGAGATGCCACTGAAGGCAATCCACGGTCTGTGGGAAATAAGATCTTTGTCTGAGAGAACACTTTTCTGGCTCTTAACAATGTCATAATCTCGTTTCTTTCGCCATTTGAATTCAAAGCGTAGACCTCCATACCCATAGACCTGCAATAGGCGGCAATATCTACTGTCCTGCAATTTAAGTCAGTTGAAATGATCACTGGCTTATTATATTTCCTGGCGATGTCATATGCAGCAATGGAAGATCCGGATGGATTTATGAAAAGAACATCTGATTCCCTGGCATCTTTTTCGATTTTCTGATATTCCTTATCACTTATTTTGAAATCCTCAACAAACAATACTAGATCAGGTTCCATCACCTCAACGTTCGTCAGATCAAATTCTACTTTGTTATCAACAATTTCATTTCTGAAAACACCAAAATAATCATAAGCTCGCTTTTGCTCCTCTTCAGTAGATACCACATTAAAACGGCAAGGCCCTTCCCATTCATCGGTATGATACATGTTTGTCATAATGGGTTTTACTTTAAGCTTTGTCAAATGGGGACTGGGGATATCAATAGCGGGTAAATCATAAATTGAGTTAGCCGATGCATGGGGCATATAAAGGCTACTTATAATAGTTGTCCCGGTAACTGTTACACCAATACTGTTCTTAATGAATTTTCTTCGGTTCATGGCTAAAAAGTTTAAAAAACAAAAAAATTGAGGATCATCCCTGCTATCAGGGATATATTAAAAATAAAAAAAAGGCCTCAAAAAGCCAAAGAATATAAAAAAACAAAAAAATCCCGCCGGACGACCAGATGGCATACCATGGCGGGATATAAACCTAAATAGTAAAGAATTATCTTTTATGTGCTTCGCCTAGAATGAGAATCCTATTTCAAATTCAAGCTGGCTCATTTCTAGTTTTATAGACTGAGCGGGATCAAAAGCATTCATTCCCTCCACGCTACCTGTCGGAGCATACATGAATGAGAAATTCAATTCATTGTCACTTCCAAATATTTTCGTAAATCCAGCCGTAATATGGTTTTCCGTTACTGCAGGTGCAACAATATTAAATAACATTTCTGATTCGGGAATCGGTTGCTTTCCATAGGAATATCCTGCCCTGAGAATAAAAGATTCTGAAAGACCGATCTCAGCACCAATTTTTATCACATTCATATCTTCCCAGCCGAAACCCATAGCTCCATCTGCACCTAATGGAATAAAATTAGGATTAGGCATCATATCCGGACCAAAAGGTGATACATATGGATTGGCAATGGAAGGAACACCTGAATACATGATCCTTTTATAATCCAGTAACAAAGTCAGCTTTTCTCCAATGTCAACGCCAACACCAAAACCAAAGCTTGATGGAATATCAAAGCTACCCTTTCCTTCAAAAAGGCCGGCGTATTTACCAAATTCACCCATTGAGATCTTGCTTTGATAAAAAGCGCCCAAATGAAGAATGCTGATCTGCCCCATGTATCCAACCCTGAAACCAATACCGAGGCTATTGTCATTATCATTATTGGTCAGATTTGTCGGATCACTTGAAATCATACCAAATGATTCTAAACCATATGCTTTAAACCATTGATATCCAAGAACGGCACTGGCCCCTATGGCATGATTTTCACCAAGACTGAAAGCATATGTTGCATTGATGAACATTTGATTGAGGCTCACCCCGGTTGGGGCAGAGCCACCATAAACGCCGGCACCACCAACTTCAGGATATTCTGTATTCATACCTCCATTACCGTAAATAGCAACACCCAATGCGCTCTTTTCACTTAATTTCCAGTTTGCACCTAAAGAGGGAATAAAAAATACGTTCTTATCACTTTTATTTGTTCCGGGATATAATCCAAAACCGCCTGGTGAAGGATTACCAGTAACTGTATATTGCCGGTTAGGACTAAAAATCGCCAAAGCCAAATCATACCTTGTATCCAGGAAGGAAATACCTGCAGGATTCATGGCAACAATAAAGGAACTTCTGGCAATTGACATTCCTGCCCCACCCATAGCTTTATAATGTGTTCCGATCCCATGAGAGAAATACCCATCAGTGGCATGCACAGATGTGCCGATCATCACCATTAAAGCAATACCTAAAAAAATATTATACCTGTGTTTCATAACATAGTCATTTTTGATTAAAAAAAATTTAGTTTTAAAAATAGGTGTGAAAATACTCCCCCAGAGGACCGATTAGAAGCCAGTCCATATGATATATATCATATGTCCGATAAATATCATTTAAGTAGGATAGTTGCTATGCTTTTTGATTATCTATCGATTAAACTTTTATAATAATCCATTTATATACATTTTTATAAAGGCATTTTTAACTCAAACTTTATCCTTATGAAAAGATCAATTTTACTTTTTGTATTACTTCTGTTCATCTTTTTTCATACATGCTTATTATTTGCCCAGGAGAAACAATACGATGCCAATTGGGAATCTATTGACAGCCGGCCGGTAGCCGAATGGTTTTCTGATGCTAAGTTTGGGATCTTTATCCATTGGGGCCCTTATTCAGTACCCGCCTGGACACCCAAAGGCACATATTCAGAATGGTACCAGTACTGGTTACAGAATAAAACTTTGTTTGGCAATGGCAAATTTACTGGCAATGAAGTGGTTGAATTTCATGAAAAAACATACGGAAAGGATTTTTCATATTATAAATTCGGGCCTATGTTCAAGGCCGACCTCTATGATCCCGATGAATGGGCAGAGCTGTTTAAAAATGCCGGTGCGAAATATATTGTAATTACCACGAAGCACCACGATGGATTTTGTCTATGGCCTAGTGAGGAAGCCAATGACAGGGGTTTTGCCTGGAACAGTATGGAAGTGGGTGCTCAAAGAGATCTAATTGGCGATCTGACTAAATCTGTCAAAGATGCAGGCTTAAAAATGGGATTTTACTATTCCTTATATGAGTGGTTCCATCCATGGTGGCAAAACGACAGGGAAAGATTTGTGGATGAGCATTTCCAGCCTCAATTTAAGGACCTTGTAGAAAGTTATCAGCCGGATATCATGTGGGGAGATGGGGAATGGGACATGAACGCAGACAAATGGAAGTCCGCGGATTTGATGGCCTGGCTCTTTAACGAATCATCCGTGAAGAATACAGTAGTAATCAATGACCGCTGGGGAAAAGAGATCAGAAAACACCATGGTGGATATTTCACCACGGAATATGAAGCAGAAGCCCCTGAATTCCAGCGCCCCTGGGAGGAATGCCGGGGTATGGGATTCTCATTTGGTTATAATCAGAATGAGGATGCGTGGGATTACAGTTCGCCAAAAATCCTGGTCTTAACTCTCGTCAATATTGTGAGCAATGGCGGAAATTTACTTCTGGACATAGGACCCGATGCTCGCGGCAATATCCCCCCGATCATGCAGGACCGGCTGCTGGAAATTGGCAAATGGCTCAAAATTAATGGCGAGGCTATATATGGATCCCGTAAATGGGACAGGTCTGTGCAATGGTCAGAAGGACAAAAGAACTATAAACCGGAAGACCAGCACTATCTGGGTGCAGATTTCATTCTTAAACAAACCATAGACCCCGAGCCGGGATGGGCTGTGAAAGAAATTTTCTTTACTCAAAATGATGATTTCATTTTTGCCATTCTTCCACAGTGGCCCGGGGAAAAAATTACCATTAAGAATTTTAAAGCGAAAGATAATACGGATATAACTTTATTGGCAAATAATGAAGATTGCAACTGGACACAACAAGGCGATGATCTTGAGATTGAACTTCCGGATTTTGACCCTAACATTCCGCCTGAGAATGGTTATGCATACGTTTTGAGGATTAAGAAATAGTTTGTTGTTGAAACGTAACAAGAATATATTAAGACTTCAAGTCATATTCCTATTTCTGATTTCATTCATTTTTAATTCATGTGGGCAAGAGCTAAAGATATATGTCAGTCCCGAGGGCGATGATAATAATTCAGGACTGGATATAAAATCTCCAAAAAAGACTATAGACAGAGCGATTGCACTGACGCAGAAAACATCATCTGAAGGTTATAGCATTTCAAGGATTATCCTATTGGATGGGAAATATTATCTTGAAAAATCAATTCAGATCAATCAAAATACTGCCCCCCTATCTATTGAAGCCCATAATCCCCAGCATGCAGTTCTAAAAGGTTCAAAAATAATAAAAGGAACCTGGGAAAAATACAAGGGCGATATTATGCAAGTAAGAACCGACCAGGATAATATCTCCCTATGCTCAATTATATATCGACGGGATCGAGATGGTACTTGCCCGATATCCTAATTATGACAGTACGATTAGTCATTACAATGGCTATGCATCAGATGCTATTGATCCAGAACGGGTAAATCAGTGGGAAAATCCGGAAGGCGCCATAATTCACGCCATGCATCGTGGAGAGTGGGGTGGATTTCATTATGTAGTGGAGGGGGTGAATAAGAAAGGAAAGGTTACGCTTTCCGGAGGGTATCAGAATAATCGCCCCTCACCCATGCACGAGGAATACCGGATGGTGGAAAATGTTTTTGAAGAACTGGATGCTCCCGGGGAATGGTATTTTGATACTTCAAAATCAATTCTGTATGTGTATCCATACGGAGATATGGATCTTACCAGTGCTCTGGTAGAATTTACTTCATTAAATCACCTTATTGAAATCGGAGGTAAAGCCGACACCTCCGTTTCTTCCGTTAAATTGAAGGGTATAAAGTTTGAACATACCAAGCGGACCTTTATGGAAACATATGAGCCTCTCTTGCGAAGCGACTGGATGATATATCGAGGAGGAGCTGTTTTGTTTGAAAATACTGAAGATTGTGAAATCACAGATTGTGAGTTTACCAACTTTGGAGGAAATGCCATCTTTGTATCCGGATACAACCGAAGGCTGAATATTGAAGGGAACCATATTCATAATTGCGGTGCAAGTGCGGTTTGCTTTGTGGGTCTGCCGGATGCGGTCAGATCTCCCTCATACAATTATCATGAGTTCGTCCCAATGGATGAAATGGATACAATTAAGGGGCCGAGAACAGAAAATTATCCTTCGAAATGCCGGGTTGATAATAATCTAATCCACAATATCGGATTGGTTGAAAAACAAACTGCAGGTGTACAGATATCGATGGCTATGAATATTACTGTAAGCCATAACAGCATATATGATGTGCCAAGAGCTGGGATCAATATAAGCGAAGGAACCTGGGGAGGTCATATTATTGAATACAATGATGTTTTCAATACGGTCCTGGCCTCTTCCGACCATGGTGCCTTCAATTCCTGGGGCAGAGACAGGTTCTGGCATCCAGACCGCAAAACCATGGATCAAATCATGAAGGATAATCCGATGATGCCGTATCTTGATGCAATTCAAACGACCATTATCAGGAATAATCGTATGCGATGCGATCATGGTTGGGATATCGACCTGGACGATGGATCTTCAAATTATCATTTATATAATAATCTGTGTTTGAACGGGGGTATAAAACTACGAGAAGGATTTTACCGCACCGTTGAAAACAACATAATGGTAAACAATGGATTTCACCCGCATGTCTGGTTTCAGAATAGCGGGGATGTATTTATCAGAAACATTGTTATGACAGATCATAAAGATATCCGGTTGCAAGGTTGGGGAAAAGAGGTAGATTACAATTTATTCCCAAACATGTTTGCCTTGGAGCAGGCAAAAAATAATGGAACTGATGAACATAGTGCATTTGGTGATCCCTTATTTATTGATCCCTCAATTTGTAATTTTACTGTAGCTCAAGGATCACCTGCAATTGAATTAGGCTTTAAGAACTTTCCAATGGATCAGTTTGGTGTCCAGAAACCAGAATTGAAAAAAATCGCAAAGACGCCAGATATTCCGGATCTGATTATGTTATTTGAAAAAACAGTTTCTGTTAAAACCACAGCATGGCTTGGAGCAATTATAAAAAATATTGAGACCATGGGAGAGCGGTCGGCCGCTGGCTTGAAAGATGTCACAGGTGTTTTAATAAAGTCCGTTTCCCCGGGAAGTGTAGCAGCTAAAGGTGGTTTAAAGGAAGGGGATGTTATCATTCATTGTGAAGATAATAGCATTATAAATATTTCTGATCTTATGCGTTGTTATCAGGGAAATAACTGGAAGGGTGCTCTAAATATCAGAATTATGAGGAACCAAAAAGAAATGCAGTTTTCACTAAAAACCAAATGAAGCAAATTTCAACATAATAATAAGTAATTCTAATGCTTTACTTGTATTTTTAATAGGAATATTTTTTCAAATAAATCCATTTCTATGGCTAATAAAAGATGGAATCGCCGGGATTTGTTAAAAACACTTGGATCTGCTGCAGTAGGTATTGGTGTTGTTCATCCTGTGATTGGAGAAAGCGCTTCGAATCCTGAATTATTTATTGATCCACGATTTAAAAAACCCGATAAGCCAGTTACATGCATTGTTTTAGGCGCTGGTGGCAGGGGTAATGTATATGCCACCTATGCGGCAAAATACCCGGATGAAATGAAAATAGTAGGTGTGGCAGAACCTATACCTTTCCGCAGGGAGCGTTTCTCAGAAAAGTACAATATCCCTGCTGAACAGCAATGGGTAACCTGGGAGCATGCCCTTCAGGTACCTAAATTTGCTGATGCGGTTATCATTACCATGCCGGACAACCTGCATTATCCCGCAGCGATGGAATCACTGCCTTTGGGATACGACCTCTTACTTGAAAAGGCGATCGCCCAATCCTGGCAGCAATGTAAAGACATCCTCGACCAGACTAAAAAATATGATAAAATTGTAGCCATATGCCACGTACTTCGATACACTCCCTATTTCAGGAAAATGAAAGAAGTAGTGGAATCCGGAGTGCTCGGTGATGTGGTAAGTGTACAACACCTTGAACCAGTAGAACATATACATATGTCCCATTCATTTGTACGCGGCAACTGGCGTAATTCCATGGAATCAACTCCAATGATCCTTTCCAAATCCTGCCATGATACTGATATCTTGAGGTGGGTAATTGGAAAATCCTGTAAAAAAGTCTCTTCTTTTGGCTCTTTAAAGCATTTCAGGGAAGAAGATGCCCCTCCTGGGAGTACTGACAGATGTACGAATGGTTGTGCATTTGAACGTAAATGCATTTTCTCAGCTATTAAGCTTTATAAAGAAAAAAAAGCATGGCTTCACCATCTTGCACTGGAGGATCATGATGATGCAACGATATTAAAAGCACTACAGGAAGGACCCTATGGAAAATGTGTATACCGGAATGATAATGACGTGGTTGACCACCAGGTAGTTAATATGGAATTTGAGGAAGATATTACTGTGGCTTTTTCTATGGAAGCATTATCACATTATGGTGGTAGGCGTACCCGAATATTTGGGACCAAGGGAGACCTGGTGGGAGATGAAAGTCAGATGCTCATGACTGATTTCCTGACAGGTAAGCAGGAGACCTGGAAACCAGGAAAAGCCAAGGAAGGATCCGGACATGGCGGTGGCGACCATGGTCTTGTTCACGATTTCATCCAGGCGGTTAGCCAGCAGGACACAACACTACTTACCTCTACCATCGAGGCATCTATGGAAAGTCATTTGATGGCCTTTAAAGCTGAAGAAAGCCGTTTAGATGGCGGAAAAGTAATGGAAACTATATTAAAATCCTGACATGAACGGTTTTGAAAGAATCAATAAAACTTTGAAAGGCGAATGGCCCGACAAACGCCCGGTAATGCTCCACAATTTTATGATGGCTGCTGCTGAAGCCGGTTATTCCATGAAAGCCTTCCGGGAAAACCCACAAAATGCAGCAGATGCATTTATCCAATCTGTTGAAAAATATGATCTGGATGGCGTCATGATCGATTTCGACACAACCCTTCTTGCTGGAGCTATTGGCGTCCCTGTAGACTATCCGGAAAACGAACCTGCCAGAATTCCAAAAGGCCTCATCTCTTCCTGGGAACAAATGGATGAATTGGAGGAAGTAGATATCTCTACAAATCAGCGCGTGCAGATCTGGCTGGAGACCTGCAGAATAATAAAAAATCATTTCGGAGATGAAATATATGTGAGGGGAAACTGTGACCAGGCACCTTTTTCAATTGCAAGTATGGTACGAGGTGCGCAGGAATGGATGCTGGACCTAATGGTACCAGGCGAAGAGGTTGTACAACTTCTGGAATATTGCACAAAGGTTTCCTGTCAATTTATCGACCTTATGGTGGAGACAGGTGTGGATATGGTATCGAACGGCGACAGTCCGGCAGGGCCCGAGATGATCTCTCCTGAAATGTTCAGGGAGTTTGCATTACCTTATGAAAAAAAGCTGGTGGAAGTTGCACATGGCCATGGCTTGCCTTACATAAACCACATATGCGGCAATACTGACATTATTTTGGAAGACATGCTAAAATCTGGAACGGATGGTTTGGAACTGGACTATAAAACGGATGTGCATCTGATCCTGAAATACCTTGGAAAAAGCAATCTTTTTATCGGGAATATCGATCCTTCAGGTGTCCTGGCATTTGGAACGACTCAAACTGTAAAGACAAAAACCCTGGAGTTACTGGAGATATATAAAGATTCTCCAAGGCTGGTTGTAAATGCCGGATGCGCCATTCCTGCGGAAACGCCTTCTGAAAATATTAAGGAACTGGTCAATACAGTGCATGATTTTTAAATTCTCTTTTATGAATGACTATTTACGTTGGTTATTTTTTACCTGCCTGTTATTTTGTTATTCCATCGGGTACGGACAAGGTCTTGATATATTTGTATCTCCAAACGGAGATGATGGAGGGGATGGCAGCAAAGATCGACCTCTAAAAAGCCTGGAAGGTGCACGTAATAAGATCAGGTTATTGAAGAATGATAATGTCTATAATGACACCGTCCGTATTCATATAGGTCCTGGCTTGTATCCGATTTTATCAACCTTTTCCCTGGGACCACAAGACAGTGGCACAGAAGCCGCGCCTGTGTTATATCAAGGCTCCGCATCAGGTACTATTATCAGCGGGGGAATTAAACTGAATGGATTCAATGAAACAGACGATGGTTTATGGGCAGCCCATATCCCTGAGGTTGCATATTGGAACTGGACTTTCGACCAACTGTATGTGAATGGAAGAAGGGCTGTACGTGCAAAAAGCCCGAATGAAGGCTTTTTTTATATGGAGGATTTAAAAGAAGAAGTATGGGTGATGGGAACCGGCAGAGCACCTGAACGAGCACTGCAGATCATAACAACAGATGCCGCAGCTTCAAACGAGCTGAAAAAACTGGATGAGGCGGCTCTTTCCCGGACGATTATGACTGCTTACCATAACTGGGATATCACCAAAAGACATATCGATAAGTTCGACGCAGAGGAAAATAAACTATACACTTCAGGACAAGGCATGAAACCCTGGAATCCCTGGAAACCAGGTAAACGTTTTATCCTTGAAAACTATAAGGCAGCACTGGATCAACCCGGGGAATGGTTCCTGGAAGAAGATGGAATGTTGTATTATATGCCCTATCCTAATGAAAAAATAGAAACAGCGGAATTTATTGCCCCGGTGCTGGAACAATTGGTCCGGATTGAAGGTGATCCTGCAAAATCTTCTTTTGTAGAAAATATAATATTTAGAGATATTCAGTTTACTCATTCCGCCAATTACCTGGATCATGAAGGTTTCGAACCCAACCAGGCAGCTATTGCGATTCCTGCATCGGTAGAACTGAATGGCGCAAAAAATATTGTTTTTGAAAATTGTCAACTATCACATCTCGGCGGTTACGCTTTATGGATGAACCAGGGCGTCAGCCAATGTAAAGTCAAACATAGCTTAATGAGAGACATGGGTGCCGGAGGAATCCGGATTGGAGAAACCCTGATCAGGGAGGAAAAAGATCTTTCAACTTACGCTAACCTGGTGGACAATAACATCATTACTTCCGGAGGCCATGAATTCCCGCCGGCAGTTGGGGTTTGGATCGGGCAGAGTGCCGACAATACAGTCACCCATAATGACATATCTGATTTCAGGTATACCGGGGTCTCTGTTGGCTGGCGATGGGGATACGATTATAGCCCGGCTAAGGGGAACAAGATAATGTACAACCATATTCATCATATTGGCTGGGGCCTCTTATCCGATATGTCAGGCGTGTATACATTAGGCCCTTCAGAAGGCACAGAAGTCTCCAATAACCATGTTCACCACATTTATGCCTATGATTATGGAGGATGGGGACTGTATACCGATGAGGGATCCAGTAATATCATACTGGAGAACAACCTGGTTCACCATACCAAGACCGGGGGATTTCACCAGCACTACGGACGGGAAAATATACTGCGAAACAACATTTTTGCTTATAGCAAGATGTTCCAGCTTCAGGCCACCCGAGTGGAAGACCATCTTTCTTTTACATTCACAAATAATATCGTGTTGTATAATGAAGGTGTACTCTACCAGGGACCATGGACCGAAATGAATGTTAAAATTGACCAGAACATATATTGTGATTTTGACCGACCGGTCTACTTTTTAGAGCGAAAGTTTAAAAAACTGGAAGAAAAATGGGTATGATAAGAGATCATATATTCAAGACCCGGGATTTAAAGATCCAATAAATGGTGATTTCTCATTTAAAAACCTGAAAATTGTTAAAAAGATCAATTTTAAACCATTCGATTATACTACCTATGGTGTATATGGAAGAGAATCCTGGAAAAATGAAGCAAAGTTACCGGATCATATAATTGAGGCTTTCGACATTTTCTTTAGCAAGGAATCTATAAGCAGTAAGTAAATACCCAATAAACTTATCTAAACCTCCGATTGCCAGGAGCATTAAACTTGTAGAAAAGAATTTGACTATTGAAAAAGATAGTGATTGTTGTAAAATATATTGATTATTGGGTATGATTGTGGTTTTTGGTGAACCAGGTTCAATTGCCTTCAAATCAGAGCCTTAAATTTAGATTATGAAAATAAAGCTAACCTTATTAAATATATCGTTTATTGCTTTTTTAATTGGATTACTTTCCACAATCGGGATTGGCATGAAGTTCGGAGCAATTGTGGTTCTGGTTGCTTCAGGCATCATCGCTGGAATTTATTTATCCCAGATCATCCAATCGATCAGACAAAATAAATTATGGACGTTTGACAATCTCTTATACACTTTAGCAGTAGGTATCTTTATTGTAATTTTTGTTCATGGATTTAGTATTTCCATAGGTATGCCTTTTCTGGGTAATGTTCCTGTCTTCAGTTCAATATATTTACTGGCCGGCATTCTTTTAATCTTCCTTTTTCTTACGGGCAGCATTCGATTTGCGAGTCGACTTGATAAGAGGTGGCAACGATTGCTATTAATAATAATATGTTCTTTTGTGTCATTTGCCTCCGTTCTAGGACTTTTTGGTATAGCCGGCATGATCCCAATTTCCGGGAGGCTTATTTTTCACTCCTGGGTATTCCTTATCTTATTTTATCAGATATTCTTTATCATCTTATTGTTTCAAAAATCCAAAGAACGGAGTTCTGAAAATTGGATCTTAGTGATCCTGGCTGGACTTATGATCTTATTTTGGATAATGAGGTTTAATATGCCTGAATTACTACCCAATGGCCTTACAAAATCACTTATATATTTTGGATTTGTACCAGCGGTCATCCTGCCGCTTTCGATAGTTTATACTAAGAAACATCACTTCTTCACTGTATTTATTCTCTATTTCATTCTACTTGATTTTTACTTTATCCATACAGACAGAAATTTAAACTACCTGATCACAGTAGGATTAAATGGATGCATTGGATATGAGGATGCTCTTGATTATCAAGTCAATACCAATCCTGGCATGCCAATTGAAGAGCTGCTGAAGGAACCTACAGAAAGTGAATTGAATAGTATTATAAAAGAATGGAATGAGAAGGATTTCACGCCCAAACAAGTCCGGATTGAATATGAAGAAAAGCTCCAAAACGGCGATTCAATTAAAGTAGTATCTCACTTTGTAAATGGAATGAAACATTATGGGCTTATACGTATTCCGAAGGATATTAATATAAGAGAAGCTCCAATATTGTTAGGTCTCATAGGAGGCGGAACCGGGATAGATGTTTTGAAAACGGAAGATATCACAAGAGGGAAATGCAGTAGTATTCGAAATAATTATATTTCAATTATGCCTTCGTTTCGTGGAAACATATTAAGAGGGGAAGATTTTTGTTTTCGTTCTGAAGGATATTCCGGAGATGTATGGCTGGGGGCGGCCGAAGATGCAGTGGCATTTCTGGAAGCAGTTAAGTTCATGTATAACAGGACCGATAGCACAAAAGTGCTTGCTTCAGGGATTAGTAGAGGAGCAACAGTCGCTTTAATAATTGGTGGACTTACTGATAAACTTGACTATATCATTGCTACTTCAACACATACGAAATTCTTAGACTATTCAGTTATTCAAAATGAGCAGGTTGGAGGATCATATCAAAGAGCTTTTTATACTCCTAATGCCACCCCTGAAGAAATTAGGAAAAGAATCATGGCCAGTTCTCCCTATTATTTTGCCAGTCGCCTTCCGGCGTTTGAATTGCACCAGGGCACAGATGATCAAAAGACCACTGTTTGGCATGCCAGACAATTGGATCAACACCTAAAGGAAATTGGCAGGGACGATAGTACATACAGAATTTACATTTATGAAAACAAGGGACATGGTTACGATGATGAAGAAATTGTTTGCGAAAGTCTACGGAGATTTTTAAGTAAAGACCATGATATTTTATAATAGAATATAAAACTAGATAAGATATGAAAACAACCTATTCTACCTCGAAAACAACACTGATAATTCTATTTATAATTTTAATTGCATCACAAATTACCCTGCTTCAGGCACAGCATACTGAATGGCCTGTACTTAAGCATTACGATCAGGATCACATCAATAAGATCGCACTTCCGGTAGGTGGAATCGGTACCGGGACCATTTCCCTGGGTGGCATTGGGGATCTAAGGGATTGGGAGATCATGAATAAGCCGGCCAAAGGATTTGTTGGAACCCCAACTGGCAACAGAGCACCGTTCTTTGCTATCTATGCCAAACCGGAAGGGGAATCACCTGTGACAAGGGCACTTATGGGCCCGGTCGACATAAACCAGTATGAAAGTAAGGAAGGACGCGGCCCCAATAATCACGGGCTGCCACGCTTTAGTGAATGCAGCTATGATGCGGCCTACCCTTTCGGACAGGTCAATCTTGATGATAAAGACATGCCGGTAAGCATCAAAGTGAAAGCCTTTAATCCTTTTATCCCAGCGAATCCGGATGATAGTGGGATCCCCATATTTATCCTCCGTTACGAGATCACCAATAAAACTGAAAAACCCGTTGAAGTTTCTGTAAGCGGATCCATGGAAAACTTCATTGGTGCCGATGGCTCCGAATGGCGCCTGGATTGGAAAGGAGATTTTATCCCTACCGGAGCATCCGGAAATCTAAATGAATTTCGGGAAAAGGATGGTTTAAAAGGGATATATATGTACAGTGAAGGGGTGAAAAAGAATATGGAAACCTGGGGAACTATGGCCCTGACAACAGCAGAAACCGCCACGGCGAGTTACAGGACTTCCGTTTCACAAAGAGGCTGGGGCAACGATCTGCTTGATTTCTGGGATGATTTCAGTTCTGATGGTATCCTGACAGAAAAGGATTTTGAAGGCAGTCATACACCCAGGGCCTCACTGGCAGTTAAGGAGAATATACCGCCAGGTGGCACGAAAGAATTTCAGTTTTTTATTACCTGGCATTTCCCAAACCGAAAAGCATGGGCTACAGACCTTGTCGGTAATTACTATACCACACAGTATGAGGATGCATGGGATGTGATCAGGAAAACATACCCGAGAATCCCAGACCTTGAGGCAAAAACCATAAAATTTGTCAACGCCTTTATTCAATCAGACCTCCCAGAGGTTGTGAAAGAAGCGGCTTTGTTCAATATGAGTACACTTCGCACACAAACCTGCTTCAGAACGGCTGATGGTTTATTTTTCGGATGGGAAGGGACTATGGATATTGTAGGGTCCTGTATGGGATCTTGTACACATGTCTGGAATTATGAACAAACCACTCCATTTATATTCGGTGATCTGGCGAAATTGCAAAGAACCGTCGAGTTTGGCTATGCAACCAATGAAATGGGATTGATGAGTTTCCGGGTGAACCTGCCTATTAAAGATGCACAGAAACTGGGCCGGGCCGCAGCAGACGGGCAGATGGGGACCATCATGAAAATGTACCGTGACTGGCAATTGTCAGGGGATGATGACTTACTGAAAAAGTTATGGCCCAATGTAAAAAAAGCAATGGAATTTTGCTGGATCGATGGTGGATGGGATGCCGATAAGGATGGCGTAATGGAAGGATGCCAGCACAATACCATGGATGTGGAATATTTTGGCCCAAATCCCCAAATGGAATTCTGGTATTTAGGTGCGCTAAGGGCAGCATCTGAAATGGCTACATATATGAAAGATAGAGAATTTGCCAGCACCTGTGATAATCTGTTTCAGAAGGGCAGCAAATGGACGGATGAGAACATTTATAATGGCGAATACTATATCCAGGACATCCGCCCTCCGGAAGATCCTGAATCGGTATCTCCATATCTGTCAGCAGGAATGGGAGCCAAAGAATTGAGCAACCCCACTTTCCAGTTAGGAAAAGGCTGCCTGGTTGATCAGTTAGTGGGTCAATATATGTCTCACATCTGTGATCTTGGGTACCTGGCGAAAGAAGAGCATATAAGGACAACACTACAAAGTATCATGAAGTACAATTACAAGGCTTCAATGGTCGACCACTTTAACAATATGCGGTCCTATGCCTTAGGAGACGAAGCTGCCTTGCTGATGGCAAGTTTCCCCTACGGCAGGCCCGAAGTTCCATTCCCTTATTATTCTGAAGTCATGACAGGTTTTGAATATACTGCAGGAAATGGGATGTTATTCGAAGGAATGAAGGAGGATGGTCTTACTGTGATCACCAACATCAGGAACAGGTACGATGGGAATAAAAGAAGTCCGTTTGATGAAGCTGAATGTGGCCACCATTATGCAAGGGCTATGACGGCCTATGGGGCGGTACTGGCATTAACGGGCTTTCATTATTCTGGTGTTGAAAAAAAGATGAAATTCAATCCCCTGGAAGGAAAATATTTCTGGGCGAATGGGCAAACCTATGGAACAATTGTACTTGAAAAGAACGGTAATGAGACTAAGGTCCGGATCGACGTGCTAGGTGAAAAATCCTTTGAAATAAAAGATTTTGAATTGAGGTCCTTTGGCAAATACTCTTTCAATAGGGTCCAGAAAATTGAGGATTCCTTAGAATTTACAGTTAAAAGTAAGTAGCTATCCCCGGAAGGTGATTTATCGTGATTAGTTTTCATTGAAGTTTTGAGGTCAATGAAAATCTTCAAAAATTACTGACTCTATTACACTCAATCCAAATGGTTTAATACAGCCATCAACATTTCCGAACTGATCCTGTGTTTGTAATCCGGATTAATGTACTCAAAAATAATGGTGCCATCGGTATCAACCACAAACAAAGAAGGTACCGGCAGTATTCCTGGATTAAGCCCATCAGAATAGTTGTCAAGGCGCTTTTCGTACCTCTCCGGAGCCTTAAACGCAAGTCCCATGGCCTTGATCAATACTCCTGAAGCATCCGAATATAGTTTGTAGTTCAGTTTTTGCTTTTCAACTGTCGCCTTTAACTGGGCTGGTGAGTCCGGGGCAATTGCAATTATCTGATATCCAAGAGCCAAAATCTCCTGCTCACTCTCTCCAACAGCTGACAGATGAGCGTTGCAATAGGGACACCATCCACCTCTGTAAAACAATAGTACTGACTTTTTTTCCTTTAGTAACTCGACGACAGAAACTGATTCTCCTTCAATTGACTGTAAACTGGCATCAGGCACCTTTTCGCTGATCAGCAGAGGGGATATATCTTCAGGATTTTCAGGTACCTGAGCTATTCCCTCATTTAGCCCGAAACATAAGATCAATACAATGAATAGTATAGTTCGCATTAGGTCATTTTATTTTAAAGATTCATGTAAGGGAACGCAAACATAGCTTCCCGGTTGTCCAGGTACAGCCCTATTCATGTGTATGTCATATAAAAGACGAATATTATAAAGCTTTCCGAAGTTTTTGAAGAAGAACCGGAACTTCAGCCAGGGCATCATATTCATCTTCTTTTCCCGGGGTTGGCAATGTTTCAACAGGGACATAGCCCCTGTATTCAGAAGCTTTTATTATTTTAACAAGCTTTTTCATATCTATTTCCGGCCCTTTCCTGTCACTTAAAAGTTTCTTCACCTGCCAGTTTACCGCATAGGGAATAACTCTTTCTATGTCATTATAAGGATCTTCCGTCAGAAAAAATCCAGTATCAACAATGGTTCCCAACCATTCAGATCCTACCATATCCAGGATCTTCAGAACTTCATCAGCACTTTTAAGCATATCTCCATGATTCTGCACCCCTATCACAACACCATTTCTAGCGCCGTGATAAGCACATATTGACAATGCTTCCGCCATCCATTCAGCTGTTTCATCCCAGGTATACCCTTCCGGTTGCTTACCGGCAAATACCCTCAATACCGGAGCCCCCATCTCAGCACTTGCTTCTATCCATCTTTTAGCCAGTTCAACATCAGCCATCCGTTTTTCTTTATCAGGATTGGCGAAATCATTTCGAATTCCTGTACCACTTATATCCAATCCAAGTTGAAAAGCCCTTTTTTTGAATTTATTGACGAAGGAAGTTTCAGGTACCTCAGGATATCCCGGGAAAAAGTAACCTGTAGGATCTACCGCATCCAGATCCAGCCTGGCCGCTTCTTCAAGCATATCAAACAGGCTCATTCCACCCTCCTCGCCATTGATATGCTTATACAATGGGACATAATATGACCACCCATTCACACTAAGTTTAATCTTAGCTTTATGCGTATTTGAAATGGCTTGAATTTCTGCCCTGGCGGTAGCAGGAGAAAGATTTCCCATTGCCATACCAAGGGGAAATAAGGCGGTGCTTTTTAGAAAATGTCGCCGATGAATTGATTTCATAATTGTAAATTAAAATTTAAGTGTAATATACTAATAATAAATTATCAGTCTTCGCAAATTGTCTTTTAAAGATGGTAGTGAAACTCAGGCCCAGAGATCCTTGAATATACTTCTATTCCAGATATAATCCGGTATTCCCTTTCTCGAGAACAGGCATGAGTTCATCAACAATACTTGTTTCTAATTCAGCAATATTAATTGTTTCATAGGGATCCTTCCTATGGTCATATAATTCTATTGTGGGTTCATCAGGCCTGAAATATTTCGTCAGGCGGTATCTTTCAGTCCTCAGGGATATGCCATCTTTAAAGTAACTGTAAGCGACATTTGATCCAGGAGTTTGGGAGCCTTTCATTAAATCCACAAAACTTTCACCATCCATAGGATAAGGAACATCTATATTACATAATTCCATCAGAGTCGGATATATATCTACCGATTCAACAATATCATCGATCCTGCTTCCTCCCGGAGCGCTTCCGGGAGCTGAAATAATCAGCACACTCCGTAAGGCATTTTCAAATATGGTGTGTTTACCCCATACTCGTTGATCTCCAAGATGCCAGCCATGGTCCCCCCATATAATCACGATTGTATTTTCAGCTAATCCAGTAGATTCAAGTTCCTTCTAATACTCTTCCTATTTGATGGTCAATATAAGTGACACAGGCGTAATAGGCATGGACAAGTTTCCTGGCATAGCTGTCAGACAACGGTTTTGAGAGACTAGCAAATTCATCTGAAAGTTGATATTGATTGAATTCGTTGGATCCGTGAAGGCTTCTCAGATTAATATTTTGAGGAATGTCCGGATTCATCGAAACCGGAATGGAATCCCGGTGGTACTGATCCCAATAGCTTTCCGGAGAGTTAAAAGGTAGATGAGGTTTAAAAAATCCAACTCCCAGGAAAAATGGCTGAGCCTGCTTTTCGAGTTCCTGTAACTTAGCAATGGCAAGATCGGCTGTAAGCCCATCAGCATACCCCGTATCCTCCACAGCTCCTGCCTCATATGGCTTCACCAGCTTTTTCATGCTTTGCCTGTTTTCCCCATCAGCATAGCCAAAGAAAGCATTCCAGCCTGTACCCCATTTCCCATGGTTAAATAATAGTTCATCCCAACTATGAGGTAGTTCACGCTTCGCAGAAACTGGATCATTATATCCATACACAAGGCCATCAGCAGAATGACTGATCTTCCCTATCCCTACTGTATAATAGCCATTTCGTTTCAAGTGATGAATGAAAGTTTCCGGGACTTGCTCTTCAGGCTTTTCAGACAATTCTTCCACGATAACATTATTACTCAGGTGTGATTTTTTCCTTGGCCGCATACCTGTCAGGAGGCTATACCTTGATGCCCCGCAAGTTGGCACCTGGACAAAATGATTCGTAAAAATAGAACCTTCCTTTGCCAGCTTATCGATGTTCGGGGTATGGATCACTGAATTACCATAACAACCTAATTCCGGCCGAAGGTCATCTACAGCAATAAATAAAATATTGGGTTGCCCTTCCTCCGCTCTTGAAGAATTCATCGCGAATACCGTGAGTGCTACAATTAAAAAAATTCCGGCAGTTTTATTCATTTGTTACCATTGAACAGAAACGAAACATAAAGTTATGAAAATTATAATACCTCCCTTAATATATGAGAATTTAGAGTAATCCCGCAAAATATAATTTAATGATTAATTGAAGCACACAGACCAATGAAAATTTCACTAATTAGAGTATTTAAATTGTAAAGATATAAGCCATTGTATTAAAAGAATTCTTATCTTTCAAAACTCATTTTTAGTCAAATTTACTCAACCGATCATGAAAAAATTTTTAACACTTATATGTGTATTTCTTTTTAATCTATCTTTTCTTCTCGCTCAGCCTGAAGTATACCCCTGGAGCAATATCAGTGGTATCAGGGTAGATGGAGAATTGATAGAACTCAACAGTTCATTTTGCATTATTGGATCTGATTGGACACAGATTAGAAAAACAGCAAAAGAGAGGGCCAGATACCAGTATGTTCGGGATGGCAACACACAAATAACAAGGATCAGTGTTGGTGATTTTCACTACGACCAATCAGTGGAAGATATTGGTGGTGGGATTGCAAACATTCGGATCAATTACAGAAACGAAGTTGACACATCTCTCATCGGCACATTCTTTTTAATGGAACTGCCTGAATCGAAATACGGTGATGCTACAGTCCAATTGATAGAACCAACACCTGGCAGTATTAAACATGTTCTTCCATCAGGAACTTTTGAGATTCTGCGTGGATCATCAAAAGGAGTCAAAATTAAGGGAGTGAAAAGAGATCTCGAGATCACGATCAACGAAGGAATGGATATCGTGGTCAGAAAAGACACTACTGTAAACAGCAATATTGAAGTATATTTTGCACTCATGACAGGCAATCTGGTAAAAGGAGGTTCATTTTACAGATCACTCACAGTAAAGGCTTTAGGTATTCCGGATGTAAATCCAATCGTTTTGAACCTGGACAGGAATACGCTTGGCAATCCGTTTAAGGGATTTGGCGGTAACTTTCGCCTTCAAAATCCGGAAGCTGATCCACCGGTTATCGATTATTGCCTGGAAAATATGGATGTAAGATGGGGAAGAGTTGAGATGCCATGGCGATTCTGGCACCCGGAAGAAAAGGATGACCCTATCGCAAAAGCCAATAACGGAGAATTACATCCACGGGTAGAAGCAGCCATGAAAATGGCACAAAGACTGCATGAACTGGGAATGCCAGTCATTTTATCCGACTGGTCAGCACCAAACTGGGCCATTGAAGGAGAAATGAGCTTCGGGCCGCAACCGGGAGGTTTGAGGGGCAACCCGCTTGACAAAAAGAAGCACAAGCAGATCTATAAATCTATTGCTGATTATATAGAATATGCCAAGGATAACTATGGATTCGAGTTCGTTATGTTTTCATTTAACGAGTCTGACCTGGGCATATATGTTCGGCATACGCCGGAAGACCATGCCGAATTTATCAAAGGCCTCGGAGCATATCTCGAATCAAGGGGCATAAACACCAAACTATTACTGGGTGACACTGCAGATGCCAATGGTTGGCCGTTTGTAGAAGCCGCGATCAATGATAAATCTACTCACAAATACATTAAGGCAGTATCTTTCCACTCCTGGAGAGGATATACTGATGAAAACCTCCAAAAATGGGCTGAAGCAGCAGAAAGAATGAATCTTCCCCTTCTGGTCGGGGAAGGGAGCATGGATGCAGGCGCCTGGAGGTATCCGGATATCTTCAGCGAATCAACCTATGCCATGGAAGAAATGAACCTCTATACCCGAATTCTCAAGATCTGTCAACCGGAATCCATTCTTCAATGGCAATTGACGGCAGATTACTCTCCTATGATCGGTGGAGGAGTATTCGGTAATAATGATATTCCGCTAACTCCTACGCAACGATTCTGGAATTTTAAACAAATTGCTGACATGCCGGAAGGATTGTACGCCATGCCCATTGAAGCGGATACTGAAAATGTGATATGCGCTGCTTTGGGAGATAATGAAAAGGGCCTCTATACGATCCATGTGGTAAATAATGGGGCCACACGTCAGGCTACAATAAAGGGATTGCCTGCTGAGACAGAATGGATGAGGATCTATACAACCAATAAGAAGCGTAATATGTCACAGGGCAGGAGAATAAGAGTGCGCGATGGTGAAGCCACGTTTTTTGCTGAAGCCAACAGTTTTATCACATTACTGGTCGACGGTGAATCACCTTTCTGAATCGGCTAAATCATTGAATAGCTGTCAATTTATCTCATGGGAAAAGCCCTTTTGAGATACGAGTGGACCTTTAATGATCTACCTGTTTATCTCATTTCAGCTTTTTATAAATATTCCCATCTTACTAAACCTGGATGGAAATACCTAAGTATCCATGGAATCTATAATCCCAGGATCTCAGTGCCCTGGATAAACTGTACATCTACAGGTATCTTCTTTTCGCTGAGCTTATCAAGGTCCTTTTGAAGATCAGGTGGAATATTGGCATAATTTGTGACAAATTCATTAACCTGATCATAATTCCCGTCCCCTTGTAGCACCAGGATCCTTTCGGAAAGTGCATTCATGGCCTTTTCAATATTGTCGAAGTCTACTTTATATTTCCCGGTTTCCGGATTAAATACAAAAGCATTCATCTCTTTGAAATAATTAAACCGGATCATATTGGCCTTGCCATGTGCTGAAGCGGCACCAAAACGGACCGATCTGAAAATCCCAGCCATAAAAGTTACATAATAGTCTTCTATGGACCCTTCGACTTCTCCCTTTTTGAATAATTCATTGATCATATAAAGCCCAAGAATATCTGCCTTACCTTCCTCCATAGCCGATGCATGGTCAAGTAATGCTTTTCGTACTGTATTTGAGCCATCAAGGGTGTTTTTGATCCCAAGTCCGTGTGCCACTTCATGAAACATGGTATTTGCAAAAAAGGCATCGAAAGTAATATGATCCAGTTGATCAGCACCAATCAATTCATTAGCAATTGGTATCAGGATCTTATCAAATTTGGCTTTCATTGCATTCTTTAACTGCAATCGTCGTGTTCCTTTAGAAAGTTGCACTTCTTCATCATTTGGAAGGTTGATGGCGATCGTTTTACTTCCCGCATTGCAATCTCCGGCATAGTATACCACATCATATGCATTTAGCTGGGCATCACTTCCCGGTTTTTCTCTTTTATATGCGTCAGGAACGGGCAGATTACTCTGCAATTCCGGCATGAACTGAGCAAATTTCTCCAGTTTTTGACTCCAGGCTTTATCTTTGACCAATACGTAAGCTTCATGTGCGGCTTTATAACCAAAAAGTTTGTCTTCATAGGTTTCTATGGGTCCAATGACCACATCAATGGTATTGTCCTTCATATCCAACCATGCCATATCGCTGGCCTGGTATTCATCATCGAGAAGAGCCTGAGATCGAAGTTCGAGGTATTTCTTTAACCCGGGATCGTCGGCCAGTTCGGAGGCCTGAGCGAGCAGATCGCTTGCTTTTTTAACACTTTCTTTAAAAAATTCATGATATGAAATCGAGATCAGGTTTCCATTATCATCCCTTCTGATCATTGTATAGAGGTTCTCTTTATCATCCAGATCGGCATTTTCAAATTCCTCTTTGCCCATATCAGCGGGATAAAAGTTGGCCACTTTCAGTTTATCACCAATCCCATTCACAAATGATTCATTATTCTTCAAGCGGTCCCAGGGCCCATAATTGATCACAGCAAAGTCCCTGATCTTATCGTCGGACAATTTTTCAAGTAATTCATTTTTATCTCCATAGGATTCAATCCAGAACAATTCATCCATGATCTCAGCAGCTTCAATCAGGATAGGGATCATAGATCTTTCATTATCAGTTAATACAGAAAGATCAGATTTTAGCGTGACCGGCACATACATGCCTTCAAAATAATAGTCAATGGTGTTGGGATCAGCAACGGTTTCGCTTTGCCTTTCCGTTCTGTTTGTGCAGGAAATTTGCAGAAATATAATGGCCAGTATGAATAATTTGACTTTCATGATGCTTTTAATTTATGTTTTTAATAAGCAATATGGATCAATGCCAGGAAATAAACAGCCAATCTGTTCATTCCTGAATTCGAAGGCAAAACTACTAAATAGTTCAGGTCAATAATGCCTTCTCCTTTTAATTTTTAGCAGTGATTAATAACGCCAGCCTTATTATTCGTAACGAAGTGATTCAATTGGATTTCTCATGGCCGCTTTAATCGCCTGGAAACTTACAGCTATAAGTCCGATTAAGACAACCATTGAACCAGCCAAAAGGAGAGACCAAATTGATATAGAGGTTTGATATGCAAAATTTTTAAGCCAGTTCTGCATTATAAAATATCCAAAAGGACTGGCGATCAGAAATGCAATAATAACCCACCTGGTAATGTCGCGTGATAACAGGCTAACTATGTTAACAATCGTGGCACCATTCACTTTTCTAATGCCTATTTCCTTTGTCCTGCGTTCCGCATCATAGGCTGATAACCCAAACAATCCCAGGCAGGATATAAATATGGACAATAATGTAAAATAGGAAAAAATGGTTTCGATCCTTTCTTCAGACTTATATAAGGAAGCAAACTCATCATCCAGGAAAAAGTACGTAAAATCATTGTTAGGGTCCAGGCCCTCATAAGATTCTTTTAAATAGGCAATACTTTCGGATACATTGGAGGAACTTATCTTTACCAGGAAATAATTAAAAACATCCGGCATTAAATGAATGATCAAAGGTTCGATGTTTTTGTGCAGGGACTGAAAATGAAAATTCTCCACTACGCCAATCACTTTTCCATTTCTTTCAATTTCATCATCGTGCCAAATAACTTCCTGCTCAATGGCTGAGTTCCAGTCAAAATAATCTGCGGCCTCCTGGTTCAGAATAAAAGCAAATTCTTCATCGGATTCCATGTCCAGCGAAAAAGAACGTCCGTCTTTTATTTGGATGCCCAGGGTCTTAAAGAAATCATGGTCCACACTCAATTCAGAAACGCTCAGCTGATCATCATCGCCTTTCCATTGGATGGGATTCTGATTGAAATTTTTACCCGGAAGATTGGAAACAGCTGATATACTTAAGATCTCATTGTTCTTTAACAATTCAGTTTTGACAGATCTATAGCTCGCCTGAATTAAAGTATCT
Organism: uncultured Cytophagales bacterium; assembly: GCA_963820995.1. Taxonomy (GTDB): domain Bacteria; phylum Bacteroidota; class Bacteroidia; order Cytophagales; family Cyclobacteriaceae; genus JAGTVG01. The sequence goes on from CAWGCL010000008.1 coordinate 331,350, forward strand.
TTTATGGGAATGGCCAGCACCTGTTCCGACATTAATCCTAATTTCTGATTTTTAAGGTATCTGAGTTGAGAAGAGATGACAAGGGTTCCAATGATTAGAAAAGTGGAGATGGCAAATTGGAAAATAACCAGAATATTCCTGAAATTGACAGGGGTACGGGAGCTTACTTTTATACCTTTCAAGATATTTGCGGGTTTAAATCTTGACAAGATTATGGCTGGATATGTCCCGGCTAAAAGTGTACAGATAATAACGAATAATAGTAGAACAAATAGGTTTATGGGATCTTGATAATTCAGGTAGAAAACTTTCCCTGTCAATGTTGTGAAAATTGGTGTCAGGGACTCGAATATGATAATCCCTATAATCATCGCTATAAATGAAGCCAAGAAGGATTCCAGGTAAAATTGCAGGATCAACTGGCTGCGATTTGCCCCAACCACCTTTTTTAATCCAATTTCTACTGCTCTTTTTGCTGCCCTGGCTGTTGAAAGGTTCATAAAATTTATGCAGGCTATAAGAACAATAAATATGGCAAGGGAAATAAAAATATATACATACATGATATTACCATTATTTTCAAGCTCCCACCTGATATTGGAATGCAGATGAATAGCGGTTATTGGCTGGAGTTTGAAACCAATTGTTCCGTTTTTATATTCCTCCGCGGCTCCTTCCGACCACTCCCTGTATCGTCCTACCCAGTCAAACAACTTCTTTTCGAGATGATCTGGAGATACATTTTTACTCAGTAGTATATAATTGTAATGTCCAAAGTCTGACCATTCATAAAACTCACCAGACTCGTAAGATTTGGTGGAATTATAAGAGATCAGGAAATCAAAATGGAAATGTGAATTGCGAGGAATATTTTCCATAACTCCAGTAATTACAAATGGGATGTCCATGCCGAAATTGATGATCAGCATCTTACCCATAGGATCACTGTCACCAAAATATTTTCCAGCCATTTCTTTTGTAATTACGAGTCCTCCCACATCCTTCAATGCGGTTTTCGGATCACCTTTAAGTAGTGGAAACGAAAAAACCTCAAAAAAAGTAGTATCCGCAGCATAAATCCCACTTTCTTCATATTGCAGATCTCCCTGTTTAACAGTTCTCATGGGGCGTGTCAGCCCATCCCCCCATACCGGTGTAATACTTACGGCATTTTCCACCTCTGTCATATCCCGCACCAACTCATACGTCATAGGATGAGGTGTCCGGGTTTGTGGATTTTCAGATTGCCAATCGATACGGTATATTCTGTCGGCATACTCATGAAACTGATCGTAGCTTAGTTCGTCAAGTATCCATAAGCCGATAAAAATTGTGGCCATCATACCAATAGACAGTCCAAAGATATTGACCAGGTTGAATCCTTTATTTTTGAGAATATTTCGAAATGCAATTTTTAAATTATATATGATCATATGTCAGACATTTCAAAGTTTAAAGTCAAATCGAATACCAAAAATTAATCAGCTGATAATCAATTAGTTAATTCTAGTGCATTTTCCTATGTGTTGGGATTTCCAACACCGGTGTGCAAAATAAGGCACGGTAAGCAATTAGTACGATCTAGATTCAAGTTACAATAATTTAGTGGAACTTCTACAAAATTGTAAAAATGCAGTGGGCTCGTGGAGTTGAATTTTATGGCAACAAGGCGAGGTGTGTTGAAAGATATATAAATAGATGGAAAAGGCCATGCAGGGAAGGGATGATCAATAATTATTCGAAATGATAGAACAGACGCTCAGATATTTTCAACGATAAGAATATTAATTTCTTTACTTGCTGTGATTTTTCCTGGCACAATACGAATAATAGGTAAAACTAATGTTCAAAATAAATAAAGAACTATGCAAAATAAACACTTTAAAGAATTGAGTATTGGATTCCTGATCTATTTTCTATTATTTATATCCGGAAACTTCATGTATAAGTCTGACTGGTCAAAATGAAGTATAAGGATACAAATATTGAAAAGGGAAATTTCATTCAGGTGATCGATAAGCACAAGGGCATCATTTATAAAATTGCCAATGCCTATAGTCGCTCTTCAGAAGACCAGGAGGATCTTGTACAGGAAATTATTCTTCAATTGTGGAGCAGTTTCGAAAGATATGATCCAAAATATAAGATAACTACATGGATCTACAGAATTGCACTTAATGTATCCATAACGCATTATCGAAAAGACACTGTTCGTAAGAGGTATACAATTCCTATGAATGAACATCTTATTGAAAGCTCAATACCGGAGGAATATAATCCATCGGAAGACATAAGACTACTGAGAATATTCATTCAGGAACTGGATGAAATGAATCGGGCTTTAATGATCCTTTATCTTGACGGGAACAGTCATCAGGAAATTTCCAACGTGCTCAATTTATCTGTCAGTAATGTTGGCACCAAAATAAATCGTATTAAAGAAAAAATAAAAAATAAGTTTAAAGAGAATTAAAATGATTGATATAGATAATCTTCAGAACACATGGTCAAAACATGAAGAAAAACTTCAAAAAAGCATTGAGCTGAATTTAGAACTCTTAAAGAGAGTGAATGTAAAAAGCGCCAGATCCAAAATGATGAGCCTGGTCTGGATAAATATATCCACTCTGGTATTTTATCAGTTTGTAATGTGGTTCTTCGTTTATTATACGGTTAATCATTGGCCGCAAGTTCAATATATGATTGCAGGAGCGATACTTGCTGGTTGGTCCGGTGTAATTTCTTATGGAGCAATCAAACAACTGAAACTGATTTCAGAAATTGATTATGCAGGCCCGGTTACCCTTGTTCAGAAACAATTACAAAAAGTGAAAATTGCCATTATACATTTTCTCAGAATGGCATTAATGATCCTGCCTCTGCACATGGTTTTTATTATTGTATTGTCTGAGTTGCTACTCAATGTAGATCTTATTAAAGTGGCTGATCCTGTATGGATGATTGCACAAACGCTCATCCTCATTCTTCCAACCATTTGGATCTACAGGAATCTCAGTCCGAAAAATGTGCATAAGAAGTGGGTGAACTGGCTACTGCAGGGAAATGGCAGCCAGATCAATCAAGCTCAGAATTTTATGAATGAAATCGAAAAATTCGAGTTAGGCACATAAAATACTTCGTGCGAACATTTATCACCTAATATGGCATTAAATTGATACCTAGTATTAACTGATTATCCGGAAATCCCTGTGTGGCACAGGGATTTTGTTTTCTAATTGTCATGCCAGCAATTTCAGGATCTTGGGGAGAAATCGCATATAAACATTAACTTATCAAATAAAAATTAGTAAATTTCATAAAATTGAGACCTCGCCAAATAATTAAAATTATGAAAGCCTTTAAAACACTATTGTTCTTCACTGCATTATCTGTATTTGTAATTGGAAACCTGCCTGCACAGGATTCACCTGGACTTCCGGGACCTAGTGAAGATACAGAACCCATGCAAAAGAAAGATACATATTCTCCTTATGCCGGACGCAATTTCCCTACCAGTGTTTTTTGGGGTGATACCCATCTACATACGGGTATGTCCATGGATGCTGGCGCTTTTGGTGCCAGGCTGGATCCTGAGGATGCTTATCAGTTTGCAAGGGGAGAAGAACTTATTTCTTCAACAGGCCTTCCGGTTAAACTATCAAGGCCTCTTGATTTTTTAGTAGTTGCTGACCACTCAGATAATATGGGCTTCTTTCCAAGGTTATTTGCTGGTGATCCTGAAATGCTGGCAGATCCCACAGGTAAAAAATGGTATGGCATGGTGAAGGAAGGTGGTCAGGCAGGCGTTCAGGTAGCGATAGAAATCATTATTGCATTTTCGCAGGGTACTTTTCCAGAAGCTCTGGATTCCAGACCCGGCGATCCTGCTTTTCTCTCAGCCTGGGAAGTGGCCATGGAAGCAGCTGAAAAATACAATGATCCCGGAAGATTTACATCGTTTATCGGCTACGAATGGACCTCCAACACCGGGGGAAATAACCTCCACAGGGTAGTGATTTTCAGAGATGACATGAATAAAGCAAGTATGACATTACCCTATACCACATTAAAGCCTGAAGGGAGTGATAATCCAAGGGATCTATGGAATTGGATGAGTGATTATGAAACCAGGTCCGGAGGCAATGTCCTGGCCATCGCACATAATGGTAATCTTAGCAATGGCATAATGTTTCCCGTTCTTGATTCGTTTTCCGGATCCAAGTTTGACAGGGCATATGCTGAAACCAGAAGCAAGTGGGAGCCGTTATACGAAGCTACGCAGATAAAGGGTGACGGGGAAGCACACCCCTTCCTTTCCCCAAACGACGAATTCGCGGATTATGAAACCTGGGCCCTTGGGAACCTTGATCTTAGCGTTCCTAAAAAAGACGATATGTTGCAATATGAATATGCCAGAACGGCCTTACAGACAGGTCTTCAACTGGAAAAGGAACTGGGAGTCAATCCATATAAATTTGGAATGATAGGTTCTACCGACAGCCATACAGGTTTAGCAACTACTGAAGAAGAAAACTTCTTCGGCAAGCATTCCGGTGTCGAGCCTGGTCCTGAAAGGTATCTTCATCCTATGGCTAAAACAGAAACTGGAACATACGAAAGTTGGAATATGGTTAGTTCAGGACTTGCAGGAGTATGGGCCCATGAAAATACCCGGGAAGCCCTTTTCGATGCCATGATGCGAAAAGAGACCTATGCGACTACTGGTCCGAGAATGCTGGTTAGGTTTTTTGGTGGTTGGGAATTTACCGACAAAGATGCTTTGCACCGGTTGCCAGCGGATATCGGGTATATTAAAGGCGTGCCAATGGGTGGAGATCTGGCTAAAGCTCCTGGTCAGGATTCTGCTCCTACTTTTCTCGTAGCAGCATTGAAGGATCCTCTATCAGGCAACCTGGATAGAATCCAGATTGTAAAAGGCTGGGTTGATGGAAGCGGCAACCGTCAGGAAAAGGTGTTTGATGTGGTTTGGGGAGACGCAGACAAGCGAAAAACAGGTAAAAATGGCAAATTAACCCCTGTAGGAAATACGGTTAATATTAAGGAAGCAACCTGGACAAATACCATAGGAGATCCGGAATTAATAGGTGTATGGAAAGATCCTGAATTTGATCCAAATGTTCCAGCGGTTTACTATGCACGGGTGATCGAGATACCAACACCCCGATGGACGGCATATGATGCCAAGAGATATGGGATTACCATGCCCGAGGAAGCTGAAATGATCACTCAGGAAAGGGCCTATACCTCCCCGATCTGGTATTCACCGAAATAGACTGCCAATGAGGAAAGGGAATTTCAAAAAGCAGAAATCCGTCTGTTAAATTATAATCACAATGTGGAAGCCACTGGAAAGGGATAGTCTTGTTATTTAACCAGGAGGTTGTTTCCAGATTAGTTGTTTATCAATATTATCATTCAGCTTATAAGATCTGATATGATCATTCAACTGCTCTCCTAGAATCTGGATCTTTGAAAGATCACCTTCGCCCATACCGGCATCTGCACAATAGTTCAGATAGCCAACATTTGCAAAATCGATTCCCATCAACTCAATGGCTACCCGGTCAGAAGCCAGCCAATCAGTTCCTGCCACGCATACCCGGTGATCGACAGGAGTTCCCCAGTTTGGCCCGTTTCCTTCCATCCCTTCGAAACCTTCAATAACAGATAGATCCGGATGTAGTAACTTGGCCATGCTGAACGTATTGTAATTGATCGCTCTTAATCCACTGCCATGACCAATGGGTTTGTCATTTTTTGTTCCTGCTTTTCTATTTTTGTCCCAGCTGAAGCCCGGATCTTTAATAGGAGCCCCAAAAACAATATTTTTTAAGGAAAGGGTAGCCAGAACGCGGTCATGCGTTTTAAATTTAGCAGCCGAAATCACATAGGTATCCGGATCCAGTATCAGACTGGAGGTACGAACAGGATGCGGCCGGTAATCTTTCTCATCGAAGACATGGATCAACTCATATTTTTCCTGGTCCAAATCCACAAGCTTAACGGGGTATTTCTTCGGAAGATCAAAATATTTGTAATTATCAAACCCGTCAAAGGTTGCTCCGCTGGCTGCTGATTCAGCAATTACGATATTTTCATGGACACCAATTGATTTAAGAAATTCAAGAATTCCTTCCAGGTGGTCAACATGTGTAGCTGCTAATTGACGATCGATTAGTACATTATTTGGTTTGATCAAAACGCGCTTATTTCCAATGCCTCGCTTGATTTGATTGGAAAATGGCTGCAGAGCACGGAAAGCCATATCGGCCCTGTGATCCCCAGTAGTCAGGCCTACCTCGCTTGTATAATCAGATTTGTTGGAAAAATATTTCAAATCATATCCAAAAGGCATAATTAATGCCATCCCACCAAGAAATGAAGATTTTAGAAATTGCCGGCGTTTTATTGGTTCCATTTTAAAAAGTATAATTTATTATGGATTATAAATAATAAAAAATGTTACTTGACATACATTCAAAAATAAACAATCAAGACTAGTTTTCTAAGTAAAGCTCTGGTTATTAGAACTCAACTACAACACTTCCATCAGCTTTATTCAATCGTATTTCTTTGCTCTCCCCATTTACGGTAACTCTATATTTCCCAAAAAAAGCGGAGGATGAAAACTCTCCATTTTCATCAGATTTTCCTTCTTCCGTTGTCCACCATTCATTAAAGATAAGGTTCTGATACGCCTTGACAGCAGGTGTTGGTGTCCAGTCTCTTTTATATAAGGAAGACACAGGTATCCAGTTCGCTCCTTCCCAGAAACCCCACATTAAAATCCCTTCCACAGCAGGATGTGCAAAGCAGATCTTATAATAATCTATCATTTCCTTTGCCCTGAAATCTTCTTCTTCAGGCGTCATGGTTCGAATTTTATTTATATGATATTTTGAGCGCTGCCCTGGCATATTAAATTCAGTAATCTTAACAGGCAATTGAAATTTTGCAAGAGAATCCAGTGATCTGATCAGTTCAGCCCGGTCAAAGCTATCAGAGTGCAGATGCCCCTGTACCCCAATCCCAACTATGGGTATATCCTGTTTTAGCATATGTCTTATATGGGCCATAAATTTATCCAGCATATTGCCAGTTAGAATATCATAATCATTTAGATATAACTTGATGTCCGGATCCCCCTTTTTTGCCCATTCAGCCATTTTCTTTGTGATTTCAGGGCCAAGGCGGTCTTCATAATAATTCCCGTGGATCATTTCATTGTTCATATCATATTCTGCAAACCGGCCTTTGTACCGGGCTGTCACAGTCTCGGCTCTGTTTTCAAGTGTTGCTTCCAACTCCTCATCTGACATTTCCTTTAACCAGGATTGCACCCTGTTCGGTATTCCCCAGAAAAGATTATGGGCCCGTAATGGAATATAGTTTTCTTCTGTCCATTTTAACATGGCATCAATCACCGCATAGTTCACTTGGCCCTTTTGTCTTTCCATATTGCCCCACTTGACGGCATTTTCTGTTACAGCAGAGTTAAAGTTCTCTAAGAATTTTTCTTTGTATTGTTTGACATCGTTTTCTGATGCTCTGCCATTAAATATGCCATCACTAATAGCGCATCCAAACCAGAACTCATGGCTTAACTGTTCAATGTTGACTTCTGAATCGGGTTTGGATTTTACGATTATTTTTCCCTTTCTATGTTCTTCAATGGATTTCTCAAGATCAATTTCTTGCGCAAGGACTTTTGGCATCTGCATCAACAGAAAAATAACCATCAAATAAAAGACTTGGGATGATCTTCGAAAGAAAAAAAATTTCAATTCCATATTCCAGGATTTTAAGTTCGATTCAATATATAACAATATTCACATGCAGGAAGATTTGAATATTATACCAGTTATTTTCAATAAATTAAAGAATATAATTCTACGAGTCTGGCTTTTAAACTTACAAAAAAAATGTTGATTAAACATGGAATACCACGCAATTCCTCGACTTTTTCTATCTGGAATTATTAAATTATTTAAGTCTATATAAGTGATTAGATCTGTATGATGTAAAACCAGACTAATTTCAAGTTAAGAATGTCTTAGTGAGTATGATACGTACTATATCTGTACGTTTGGTAAATGGTTATTTTTTTCTGTCATTCAATGGAATAACAAATTTTAATGCTGACCAAATTTCATTTACCGCACATACTTTTATATCCACAAGCCCGTTTTTTAATCCGATATCACGAACAATGTTTTCATTTCAATATTTTATCAAATCACCTGGTTATCTCTTTGTAAAATTTACTTCCAATACCAATTCATATCCCCCATTTTCCGCAGGATGTTGCATTTTCAGAACTACTCTATCCGCAGCTTCTTTGATAAAAGTCTGAACAAGTAAAGTATCATGCCAATTCATTGCCAAGGTATTATCATTTATAAAATTGCAAGTCGCATTTGAAAAACTTCCGGAATTCTCAAACCAATAATATCTATACATATTTATTTTCTCATCCCAGGCAAAAATACCTTTTGCCGCTCCACCAGATTTAGTTGAATATTCAAATGACACGTAATTATCTTTTAGAATTTTTTTAAATGACCCAATTCCGGTGTCCGTCCCCTGATCACTGAAGATACTTTTTGGAATTCTATACTCTAAATTCCAATCACCAATAAGAAATTCAAATTTATCTGATTTGTCCGGGCTCATGATTCTCAATTTAAATATAATTCTTCATCATCACCATATCATAACAAGTTTTTAAAATTTTAGCACCAATACGGCATCAGGCCATCCTTCGGGAGGTTGAAGATCTATAACACTGTTATCAACATTAACTTGCTTTATACTTGTATATGTCCCAGAAACGGGATTAAACCATTGTATAATTACCTTTTCCACTATTTTAAGCTTTTGTTTAAGATCAATACTTAACTGGCTGCTATCAGGAAAATATATATAATAATCGCCTGAAATTTTACTGCTTACGGCAACTTTTTGAAATTCTCCAACTGAATTCCCTCCTTTCATGAGTGAATTATCCGGAATCCAATTTGGCCATCCATTGTCAAGGCAAAATTTCTTAATATTTCGCATTGAATTTGCACCTTCCATATCAAGCATTTTTTTCCACCCTTTATATGGGCTCCATAATGGTCCATTGCCTTCCTCGTCAATCTTCCCTCCATAGGTAAATCCTGATGCCCCTGCAAAAAAACTGTGAAAAGCTTGTCTTCTCATATGTATTCCTTCTGAAGTAATATTAGGCTTCGATCCTTCATAATCAGGTTCTCCCATAACTGTTGGTTTTACCGGATTATCAATTAAATAGTCTTGATAAACCGCCTGATAGACAGAATCTCGGAATTTATAGGTCTCAATCATATTAAAATCCAACCATTGATCATTATGAAACCATGTGGAAGAATTCCTGAACGGGCTACCATCCGGATGATAGGTCATTATTGCGTTATCCCATAAAGGGGAGTTTTCATTCCATTTTATTTGCTCACCGGTAAGACCTGTAATAATACCCTCTGCCATAGCTCTGTAATGACCAAGAAAATCTCCTTCTGAATCAGCCTGCACATCCCCGCCTAAGACCCAGATGATATTATTATAATCTTTGAAACGCGAACCCATAAACGTACCAAAAGATTGCATTGATTTAACAGAAAAAAACTTTACAGAATGACCGGATAAGGTTGCGTTAACATATCGTCTTCCCCATACTGGAAGCAGGGCTACGATCATTTCTCTCTCTTTGGCTTCTTGAATGATAAATTCGACATGATCCCAATAATCGTTTGGATTTTCTACTGTTCCTCCATCTACAATATTAGGTTTCATTGGATCAGGAATCCCATTTTCGACTGTAAATGCTTTAAAACCATAGGCATTGGATGGATTTAAGGTAAATTTAACAGGATTTTCCTCTCTTTTCCCCCAGAATACACATACCTGTACCAAATTGAATTCTTTTTCTTTTCTATTATCCAGGTAATAAATTATCTCCTCACGTGTCAGCCACTCTGACATCCCCCATGCGGTTCCACCTAACCAGAAAAAAGGCTCCCCATTCTGATATTCCAGGTATCTTTTATCATCAGATACTTTTAATATGGGATGATTTGAATTATTTTTTTTATCTATTGAGCATGAAGCAAATGCCATTAGCAACAAAGCAGTTAAAGTTCTAACTATTGTAGATGTATTCATCTTACTAATATTTCAATTTCGTTTTCATTAAGTGCCCGATCAAATACAGCCAAACCACCAATAAGTCCTTTGTAATAATTTCCCATTCCATTTTTAAGTAAAACAGCACCAACGGTAAAAGCCGATCCATTGTTTCCTATCCCATATGGAAAGAAATATGGATTCTTGCTCTGTACCAAACCGTCAGGAAATCCTTCAAATCCTTTCGTATTGTTTATTAATTCTGGCTCGCGTGATTTAAATTCTCCATCCAGGAATGATTTTATATATTGACCATCGTAAGTAAAGGCAACGCAACACCATTCATTTTTTGGCACTTCCTGTTTGCTGGCGGAGTAATCAAGAGAATAGGGAAATGGTGGTGTTGGTTTTCCGGTTTTTGAAATATGACCGCATACCTGGTTTTTCCCATTGTAATGAGGTAACGAGATAAATAATCCGTATTGTCGTCTTCCCCCATCTTGATATTCATTCCACATCCCACCTACAAAACCAGTTTGCTCCCCTGTCCATTTGATCCAGGCAATTACGGTAACTTCTTTTTTTTCTCCGTAAATGTTTAATCTTCCTGTTATTACATTGCCTAGCCTCAAGTAATTTGATCCATCTAATTTTATAGAATAACCTGAAAGAGGTCCTTCCTTTATTCTCTCTACTTTTCCCATGACCTCTTCTAATGGGAATCTATCCTCACCGATAGCTTTTCTTGATTTTCCAGGCCGTTCTTTGAAAGTCCATAATGCGATTAATCCACTGGTTGTTTTTGTCCGATGTATTAAATTATCATTTGGCTTGGAAGAACCATTTTGTCCTAGTATTATATGACTTTGGCATAAAATAATGATTAGAATAGGCAATATTTTTATATTTAAGTCATGTATCATAAATCGATTATATCATTTTAAAGATGAAGTTACAGAACTCCCTCAATAATGTATCCTGAATATTATTAATTTTCGATTTCATAAAAAAGGTTAACGTTTTGTTAAACGCAGGTCCTCCCTGAGGGCCATGGCTGATAAGCTCGCTAATGCAGCCATCACTTTGAAAAAGTAAAATATTCGAAATACAATTCAAAATTAAAGATGTTGAGCTATTGATTATTTAATTACATTTATATATTGTTCTTCTATTTAAATTTTTTAGAGCTCGTATTAAAAATTTACCGGAAAACTTAATTTGTAATCTTATGAGAAAAGTCAACCATATATTAGCCATAATAGTTATTTTCATGAACGTGGTTCCAGTTTTTGCTCAAAATCAAAGTAGAAATCAGTTTGAGGTTATGGTTTATTTAAGCCCTGACAAATGGCATAATGTAACGGAACCAACGGCCATTCTTGAATTCCAGAAGCTGGCAAACAAGCATGCCTTTGGATTAACCGTAACACAGGTGGTTAGTAATTTTAACGATGAAAACCTCGATAAGTATGATGTCCTGGTCTTTCTTCATTCAACAACCAGAGATCTTTCTGAAGAACAACTTGAAAGTTTCAAAAGATTTATTCGCAATGGGGGTGGCTTCGTGGGAATCCATGCTACCTCAGCTTGCGGAGAAGAAGGAGAGTGGTTCAGAAAACTGGTAGGACGTACATTTACTGATCATCCTGAAGAGCAGACCGGCGTAATGCACGTGACAGATAAAAACCACCCATCCACCATGCACCTTGCAGACAGGTGGATCTGGACTGATGAATGGTATTCATTTACGGAAGCTCTAACAGAAAATCAAAAAGTCCTAATTACCGTGGATGAATCAACATATGATCCGGACAGGACATGGGAAGACAAGGACAGACATACAGGTATGGGGGATTTTCATCCAATCGCATGGTATCAGGAGTACGATGGAGGAAGATCGTTTTATACCGCATTGGGGCATTTGTCTGAATTATATAAGGATCCATTATTCCTGGACCATATATATGGTGGAATTTATTGGGCTGCCACAGGATTGGGCCTATATGAATAATACTATATTTGCGGGTAAGCCCAATTATTCTCGTAGTTTGGGAATATATATGAATCAGCCTCAGAATTATTGTTGAATTTCAGTTCAGCAGGCAGATATTCAAGACTCTTGCCACCGATTCGATACGAAATGTTGGCAATATTAGCCAATATGGATGCATAGCAACCTTTATCAATTGGGCTATTTGTATTAGCGTTGTTATCCCGGATACAATTTGCCCAGTTGATCATATGATTATATTGATTTGCATAGGGACCCTGTCTTTTCTTCGCTTCGATCTTAGGCTTTCCATCCCGGTCGTTGGTGGGGAAAATTTCATAACCTCTGCGATTGCAAACCAATGTTCCGTTGCTTCCAATCCATGCTACCCCATCTCCTCTGTTATACAATGGACTGACCTGGTGCTCCCATACAATATGATAATCATCAAACTGAAATACAGAAGTCTGAAGCGAAGGGACCTCCCTCATGGTTTCCGGGTGTTTGTAACCAACAGAATATACGGATTTCGGATATGTTCTTTCATGTCCCAGCGCAGCTATGCCATCTAAAGCCGAATCAAGGTAATGCACCCAGTCTGTTTGTCTTCCCCCGCCATAATCCCAGTAATGTCGCCAACTCTTCACTCTGTCCTGAACATAAGGATGCAAAGGGGCTGGGCCTTGCCACATTTTGTAGTCCAACGTTTCCGGATTTTTTTCAGGATCAGCACTATAGATTATAGGATCAGTGCCACCCGTAATCCAAGCATGTGATTTATAAACATCACCCAACACACCACTCCTTAAAATATTAAAAGCATCTATAAAATAATCCACGCTGATCTGCCACAATCCTGTGGTCACTACATTATTGTATTTTCGTTGCAGATCTACCATCAAATTACACTCCGCAATGGTTTTTCCTGTAGGTTTCTCTACATACACCGCCTTACCGGCTTTGATGGCTTCCGCATAGATATAGGTATGCCAGTGGTCGGGGGTTGCCACAATTACTCCATCAATATCTTTATCCTCCAGAAGTTTACGAAAATCAGCGTATAATTTTATTTTATCAGCATTTGCCGGAAACTTTTCTTTCAGTAACTTGGCTTGCTCCTCCAACTTTATTTGATCAACATCGCACAGGGCAGTGCAATGCACAAATGAGTTTGCCTCCATCATGACACGTATATTTGTTGCTCCAAATCCAAGACCAATTACGCCAATGTTTACACGGTCACTTGGGGCCGTAGAAGCAAAACCTATCGGCATAGATGAATATAATCCAACTCCTGCCATTGCAGATGTTGATTTTTTTATGAATGATCTTCTGTTTTGGTTTTTCATATCAATTACCATTAATTGAATAAGTATTAATTTAAATTAGTTGCACTTGTTCTGAATTCGCCACTTTTAATTTAATATAATTTTTGTTGGTTTCAGTTATACTGATCTGTTTTAAAATGAATAGACCATTGGATAAACTCCATTTCACATTATTCAGTATCTTTTTCGATAACAGATTCAGGAGCGTAATAAATTCCTTTTTGTTCCCAGCCTTTTTTTAAATTTTGCAAAGCTGATTTAAAGTTCTCAAAATTCTTATTTTGCCTTTCTGTCCAGCCAACCTCCGCATAAGCAGCAATCCTTGGAAATGTCTGAAAGTGCATGTGTCCATTAGTTGGAATCCACTCTCCCCACATCTGACATCCTGTACCAATTACTTTATCGTGATATATAGGATCAAGTCCTTCCGGAACAGGATTGAAAGCATATGCCTTTGACAATGGTATACTATTGTAATCATAGTCGAGGTAAGTGTTACTATGCAAGGAGTTCACAATATCATAACCATTCTTTGCTGCCAGTGTAGCCAAGATCACATCTCCTTTCCAAAAGTGTACAATGGTCTCTTTTGCCAGTTGTTGATTCGATTCAGTATCTGCTTCATCCTGATATTCATGAAGATTGTGCCCCATTATTTCATTCCATCCCATCATTCTTTTTCCTTTACTTTGTAAGTATTGAGAAATACTATTGATGAAAAAAATCTGTAAATCAGCAGGGGAAGTCAGTTTTTTTTCTTCCATATAGGCTTTAACAGACTCTGACGATTTCCAATGCTCATATCTAACTTCATCTCCACCGATATGAATAACTCGGGAAGGAAACAAATCAATTACTTCATCAAGAACGTCTGTAAGGAACTGATATACTTTTGGGTCACTTACATCATATACATCTTTGCCAACTCCAAATTTTATAGGGACTTCTATTTCTTTTTTTGCAGTGCCAAGCCAGCTGTATGATGCAATGGCTGCGCTAGAGTGTCCTGGCATTTCAATTTCAGGCACAATTGTTATATGTCGTTTTTTTGCATATTCTACTATCTCTTTAATCTGTTCATGTGTATAAAATCCTTCATGTACTTCTGCCGATTGAATGGGGCTATCCCATTTCAGTGGCCCAACCTGCGTGCTTTTTCTTTTCGATCCAATTTCAGTAAGTAGCGGATATTTTTTTATCTCAATTCTCCAACCCTGGTCATCAACTAAATGCCAGTGAAAAACATTCATTTTCAATAATGCCATCTCATCTAACAACATTTTTACCTGATCCATACCTTTAAAATAACGAGCCTCATCCAGCATAAAAGCCCTCCATGAAAACCGGGGAGCATCCTTAATGGATAGTTCTGGAATTTTTAAAGACGATTTATCCTCTTCTAAATCCGAATGGATTGGAAACAACTGTATCAAACTTTGTACTCCATAAAACCAACCAGTACTATTGGAGGCAATAAGCTGTATCCCATCTTTAGAAACAACCAACTCGTAAGCCTCTTTAGCAAGGTTCTTATCAAACTCGAATTGAATGATACCAGTTTCTGATATCTTTGATACAATTACCTCTGGTTTATATCCTAACTTTTGCTTAATGTGATTTTGTAAAATAACAGCTATGTCATGACTTTTTGAGGAACTCATTATTTTGACACGATTGTTAATAGTGAAGGTGTTCTCTCCCATAACTATCTCCTGTGGGTGAGGGATGATGTTAATAGCCTGGGCACTAGCTCTAGAATGGTAGAGAAAGCACAGAGCGGTTAAAAAAATCAATATCCTTGTTTTCATATGATTTGAATTAATGTATTCCTATTTCATGATAATATATATCCAGAATATCCAGAATTTCTAAATGGTTATTCAAACGCAGTGTAAAGTCTTCCCATTTTCTATTTGATTCTTTTGACCATCCAACCTCCGCCAGTGCAAGTAGTCGGGGAAATATTTGTCTATCCATTTCCGGTTCAATTCTATTAAGATGTGACCAAAAATTTGCCTGAATCCCAAGAATCTTTTTTTCATATTCCTTATTGAGACCTGCTGGAATGGGGCAATATGAATAGACTTTCTCAGTAGAGATCGTTTCATATGTATAGTCAAAATAACAATGAGAAGTTGGTGTCATTATTATATTATTTCCCTGGTTGAGGACAAATTCAGGAACTTCTTTCTCCCATCCCCTCCAATACATAACAGTTGCCGTCCTGCTTAGCCCACCTTCTAATATTTCATCCCAGCCAATCATTATTTTGTTATTTGCAGATAAATAAGTTTCTATTTGCTTAATAAACCAACTTTGCAATTCATACTCATCCTTAAGGCCCTCATCCTTAATTCTTTGCTGACATTTAACACATTCCTTCCAATGATCCTTTGGAGCCTCATCACCTCCTATATGAATATACTTAGAAGGAAATAACCTGGATATTTCAGATAATACATTATTTAAAAACACAAAAGTATCATCATTTCCAGCACAAAATATCTCTTGATGAATCCCGGGGCCCAGAGTGAAAGGATGAATTTTCATTTTATCCCCCTTGCAGGACAGATCCGGATAAACAGAGAAAACTGCTGAGGAATGACCCGGCATCTCAATTTCAGGAATTATCTCGATATTCCTTTCCTCCGCATAGATTATAATTTCTTTAATATCTGATTGGCTAAAGAAACCTTCTCTTTCTTCAGGTTCATGGTAAGACGTATCAAATTTTGATGCAATTTCTGTGAGATCAGGATATTTTGCGATGTCAATACGCCATCCCTGATCATCAGTAAGATGCATGTGTAATTTGTTTAATTTATATAATGCCATTGCATCAATATATTTCCTTGTTATCCTTTTATTCCAGAAAGTTCTGCTATAATCAATCATTAGGCCTCTCCATTCATATTGTGGAGTATCTCTAATGCTACAGTTAGGAATATGCCATTCCATATCTTCAACTTTCGCATGCCTGAATATATCCTCCGGTAAAAGTTGAAGAAGTGTCTGAAAAGCATAAAAAAATCCCTTTTGATCAGATGCCTCTATCAGGATTCTGTTTTGACCTACTTCAAGAGTATAACCTTCATCGCCCAGGTCATTTAAGTCTTCATTTATATTCAGTATTATTTCGTTGGATTGAATATTAGAACTTCCAATTTTAATATCAAAACCCGTGGCCGGATCGAGATAATCTTTTAGTTGTTTTGCTTTTTGGTAGAGATCCTCGCCAGGATTTAATACTGTGTTTGAGTTAAGTTCAAAAAAGCCTTCATGTTTATCGACTTTTACCGGATAAGGTATAATATTAAAGTCCTGACACATTAATGCAGATGGTAAAAAAATATTTGCTATTAAAATAAATTTTTTAATAGTATCCATATAAACATGATTGATCCCTAAGATTTAAAAACGTTAGTCGTAAAAATATTTTAATCTTTTACTTCGGATTCTACATTTCCTCGTCCGCTTTTTGAGTTTCATTATCTTCTTCATCCTCCCAGGTTGAGGTATAGATTGATGTATAAAATACAATTTTCCATTTCCCATTAACTTTTTCCAGAAACTCAGCATGAATGCTTGTGCTTAGAAGTTCATCATCGCCATTATAAAAATCATTATCAAAAACAGCCCAAGCGCTTTCCCTGTACATTTTAATTTTATAATTTCTTTTTACTTCATAAAACTCCCCTTCTCCCATTTCATTTTCAAAATAATCCCTGAAAAATGACTCAACTTCTTCCCATCCCTCCTCATATGTATAACCAGATTTGGTAGCTGTTAACCTGATGTTGGTTTCATCCTGCACATGAACTGCGCTGAGCCGATCAATATCGCTGTCGAAGAAGGCTTCTGTGTCTTCTTCTAAAACAGCAATTATTGCTGCCTTTTCTTTTTCATAATCGATTTTTTCCTGACAGGAAGTCCCGATAATTAGTGTCAGAATAAACAATGATAAGGAATTACTTTTCATGATTTCTTAGTTTAAAAATTATTGTAGTATAAAAAATATCAAATTTCTTAATATCGCTTCCAAATAACTGTCAATATAAAAAGTGTCATATTTTCCTATACCTTGCTGGGTACATTATACTTTTACTAAAGAAGGCAATATCTAAAGTATAAATCAAGCAATGTATTTGGATTCATGCTAGATTCTGTTTATCGCTAACTATCATTTTGTTACCTCATAATTTTTAATTTCAAATTCAAGTTCCTGTCAAGAGAGGGAATATTACGACTCCAAATCTCTGGATGAATCTGATGACCTTCCCTCAATTTAGCACCGTTATACGAAAAAAGCCAATAACTATATCGGATTATAAGGTGATATCACCGGCATGTAACTAAACAAAGAATAAGATTTAAAAAGTAACTAAATATATTTATATCAATAAATAAATCCATCTGATAATAAGTTTCAAATGCCTGTAAATCAAATCTACGGGCACTTTTGAATCTCTCTTTTTTTTATTAAATATATACTTCCTTTATAATAATCATGGCAATATGCAAAACAAGGAAAACACAAGTTATTCTGAACTGACAATTGACAGAGTTAGTGGATTTTCAGATGGAGTGATGGCCATAGTGGTCACAATTTTGGTTCTTGGAATTGATATTCCAACTGATCATAATTTCAGTAGTGAAGGGCTGATTTCATTTTTATATAAGCTGGAAACATCATTGCTGGCCTATGTCATTAGTTTTATATTGGGATTTATATACTGGGTCCAACATTATTTCATGTTTCATTATCTTAAGTACACAACTCATAAATTAAACTGGATCAATGGTTTTTTTCTATTAGCCGTATCACTTTTGCCTTTCGTTTCCAAAGTAAAGACAATGTATGAATTTGACTTTAGTGCAGTATTTATATATTCAATTGTACATTTGTGTATCAGTGGAATGTTACTGGTTCTTTGGAGGTATATTACAACGCATCAAGAGCTCCAGGGAGAACAAATTCCATCACGCTTATTGAAGAACTATCCGAAGGTTTTATGGATAATACCAATTGTTTGCATTGCGGCAAATGGAGTTTCAATCATTGATGTACATATTGGCACATATATGTTTTTCATTATTCCACTAGTAAACATTCTGTTTTTCAGGTATAGTAAGTACACATAAGTTATTATTGCTGCCATTTATTCTAAATTTTTCCACGATCATCAAAGAAGGGTTGTAGTGTTGTCTTTTGGCAACAGGGTAATAATTTGAGTTCTTGTTATTTTTTTTATTACTCCTTAATCTATTTCAGAATGTTGAAAAAGTTACAACAAGTTTTCAATTTAGCCCTTTCATCAATTAATCTTCCAATTGAAAGTCAATCGTAGAAACTACGCGGACCAGCTTAATTTGAGGGGTGTTTTGATCTCTATCATTTATAGTAAATAGGCCTTGCCTCGCAATCCTTATCTTTCCAACCTGAGAATCAGAATCTCGCGCAAATTTTTCCGCCACTTCTCTGGCATTCTTTGTAGCCTCCTCAATCATCGAAGGTTTGAGTTGACTCAATCCTGTATAAATATATTCAATGGGTCTCCATTCGTTTTTTGAACCTAGCAATATCCCTTTCGATATTAGTTTGAGAGATTCAGAAAGTGCATTTTGAAGCCTGTCAATATCACTTGTCCTTACTGTAAACTCCGATTTCGCTATATATCTGAATTCTGCATTCTGAAAGTTAGGATTATAAAGATTAGCACGAACGTCACTGATATTAGTACTTCCTTTTGTCAGGTCATTTTTATCAAATCCTTGATCAATGAAGAAATTATAAACTTCCGTATTTTGAGTTTCAATATCGCGTTTCAATACTTCGAGATCATTTCCTGCAAGGGTAATGTTTATTGGCCAGACTGCCAGATCAGCTTTGACTTCACGTTCAGAAAGTCCCTTAACCTGAACATAGCGGTCATATTTTTTCCCGGTTTTATGCATATTCCCTATGAAGAAACCAGCGATTACAATTGAGCTGAATATTATTGCCGTCTTAATCCAGTCTAGATTTTTCATTTTATTATTTTTTAATTTATGTCAGTTTTATTCATCAATTTCTTATATAACTATACAGGGGTATCATTTTATAATGGGTAATTCTAGATAAGAATGGTATTTTTTACCAATATGAATGTTGAACATCGTTGGTATGCAATTTTCGAGGGTGTTTTCAGGGCTTATTACCGGATTAAATTCGTAGTTCTTATAGTCTGCGCCAGCAATGGATAATCTGATCTTATGTCCGGCTCTGAATTTCCATGCATGTGGCTTTAAGTCAAATCTCAGGTTTACTATCGAATCATTAGCAAATGGAGCCAGGTCATAATCATCTTTCTTATAGGAATGCCATGGCAATTCAGGTTTCACATCATAAAGGTTGTTTACCATTTGATCATTATCAAATAGTTTATGCCAGCCAGCTCTTAGCTTACCTTCGGTAACATAATGAATCATTCCTGCAGTATCCACATCGCTTAAATATATATATACATCAGCATTCACCTGGTTTGACGACATATAAAGGTTGATTACAGGACTTCCAGTCAGGGTAACCGGATCTTTAAGTATGCCAGTTTCAAAAATCAGGCATTTTCGATCATGTTCATTTCTTATCATTAATGAGTCATTTATCCTATGCATCAGCTGAGGATTATATTCATTGGAATTATAGGAAGAACTATGAGTAAAATCTACATCATAAGTATAGATTGTATCACCTTGAATATCATTAGATAACGAATTACCTGAACCTAAACTATATGTAATCGATTTGGCTTCCTTGGGTGGCCATGATTCATAGAATTTCCAGCCATCAAATGCAGTATAAATTCTTACCGGAGGTTTTGTATCCAATCCATTTTCCAACCCTTTAAGGTACTTGTCAAAAAACTGTAATTGTGTAGAAAGGAGCTGATGCCTAGAGTAATATTTGTAATCCAACCATTTCCAATATTCAAAAGATAATCCCAGATGAAATCTGGGTGTAATAAAAAGATATACGGGATTAGTGTTCTGGAGACTTGCATAACTTTGTATAATCCCCCTTGAAAATCCATCAAAGAATCCTCCAATGAGCAGAACCGGTATCTTAGTTTCTTTTAAAATGCTGATCATAAAATCTACGCTATTGACCGAAAGACCTCTCATGTCGCCATAATAATCAAATTTGTCGTCAATGAAATTGATTGAGTTGGCTACTTCCCTTGGCCAGATATTTTCTTCATGTTCCTTCGTCAAGGCCACATACGGGCTATCTTCTCTCTCATGGCCATCGGCATACTGTAGTTTGCCTGTATATGATTGAAGATCATTCTCTTTAAGAATAGGAACCTCATCATACAGCTTTCCATCACCATCTTCATCTATTACAGGCTCAGATGGAAATGAAGGAATGTCATAATTTGTATTCCATAGATTTCTATTGTTTAATTCAATTGTTCGTTTTGAATATTCTGTCACCCATCTTTCGGCCAATATTCCGCCTGGACGAACCGCCTCCGCATACAGATTAAAAAAAATCACTTCTGGGGCAATACATTTGAGATAAGGAGATTTCGTACTTGCTGCTCCAAATTGCGCCCAGCCTAAATACGACTGACCTATCATACCTATTTTTTCATTGGACCATGGTTGATCAGCAATCCATGCTAATATCTCCTCAGCATCCTTAATGAATACCTCATCAAAAGGGCCGGAATGCCCGGTGGAGGAGCCAGTACCTCGCATATCCACAAATGCTAAAGCGTAGCCATTGCTTGTAAACGCGTTGAGGATCTCAAGGCTTATGCTTTCGTAAACAGGTCCCCAGTTTCCGGAATAATACTTGGATCCCAGTCGATCAATCAGGGACATTTCAGGCACAACAAGACTGCTTGTATAAGGTGTGTACATAAGGATGGTCGGAAATGTATTTTCATTTGTATTATTCGGGATCAATGAGGTAATGGCTATTTTAGTTCCATCCTTCAAGGGGATATATTCCCGTATCTTATCGTATCGCCCACTTTTCACATTATTTAGAGCCTCATATTCAAAGTCAGGTCCAGTATTAAAACTCATTTTCAATCCAGGTGTATAAATAATGTATAATGTCGCACCTGTTATTAGGAAAAGAAGAATATAGCCTATTATTTTCAAGTATTTCATATGTAACAATTTTATTCAATGAAGTAGGTATAGACTACTTCATTTGCGTAAAAATAATTTTAATTTAAGATTACCCAAACTGAAAATGAATATATGAGTAATGGCAGAGTTTAAAACCATTAGCGCAAATTCATTATAGTGTTTCGGGCATTTTTGAATATTTTATTAATTATTCAACTGTAATATTGAATGGGCAATTGCACCCAGTCCCCAATATAAAAAAAATCCCCAGAAATACGTGAAATAAGCAATCCATCCAGCTGACTTATATGTATATTCTTTTTCTAATATCCAATATAGAATGCTAAAGTATATTGAAAGAACACCTAAAGATATCCATATAATATAACCCCATGGTTGTCCATTAAATACCCAGACTGTTCCGAGTATATATAAAGGCAGTATAATTATTATATCTGCCCATGCAAACGCCAGAGCTGACTTAAAATGTGTTTTATCACGCCAATTTTCACCCTTTCCGATTATTAAATCTTTAGCTTTCTGACTTCTTGGTTTTAAAATCATTACCAATTGTGCACCAAAAAGAGGCAAAAAGGTAATTGCACCAAATATGGCGATTATCCAGGTGATTATAGTTGTCTCAATCATGCAGGGGGTTAATTTATGTTAAACAACTTTCTATTCATCCATAATCCGATTATTCCCATAATTGATGGAATTGCCCACATAAAAATAGCTGCCAGCACAATATCAAAATTCATGCTTACGCGGAATGCGTAGAAAAGTGGAAAATATACGCAAATCGCAAAAACCATCATTGCAGCAATAAAACCAATGAATTTTCGACTTAACAATCCAATAAATGCAACAACTGTGATTGGGAAAGCCCATAATATATCAGCAATTGCAATACCTTTTTCGACATCTGCTATTGCTTGCTCAGCAGCATCACCATTAAAACTTTCATTCTGAAGACCAATTTTTACAGCCCCTTCCCAGTCTAAAAGTGAATACGTTTGCATTAACCAGGCTAAAAATATCAAAATTAGTGCAAAAAGAGCAAGCCATATCCCTAATGGGTACCGACTAATTTTCTTCCTTAATACGTTCATATCATGAGATTTGCCGTTTGTCTAATGAGGGCCCAGTCGTTGTTTTGTAAGAAACATAAAAGTCATGCTCTATGAGATTAACCATTTTTTACCAATATAATATTGTTAAATAAATACTACCAGCAAAAAGTCATAAAGGTAGTTTTATTCACATTAGCAGATGTTATAGTTATTGTACTTTATCAGGAATTGTTTTCTCCAATTAAAGCTCCCACCTCCCTTAGTGTTTTAACATCAATTTCTCTGATCTTTCCTTCGTAATTCGGACCGACATCAATAGAGAAAATATTTTCATATTTTATTGCGTCCAGATAGTCCTTGTAAAGTTTTTCTGCCGGGTAACAAAGCGAATCATGTACTGGTAATGAATAAAACCACATTGCACCACCTTCATGAGGAGGCAAAATTGGGTATGTAAACTCAGCAACCAGATACCCTTCATAATTAGCTTCTGCATCTTTATTATATTTACTTGCATTTGCATCCCCAACAGGACCAGGTTTTCCCATTTCTCTTAATGATAATCTACCGGCTGGTTCTCCATGGTTAAAGCCAATAAAACAATTGGGCTGAAATGTATGTATCCATTCAACGGTTTCAATATGGTTTAATCCGCCATCCCCAACAGCATGATCCATCCAAAAAAACTCAATAGGGCCATATTTGGTACAAAGTTCTTTTAACTGTGCTTTTTTCATTTCAGGATTTATACCTTTTCCTTCATTATACCCTTTACCATCAACAGCACCAGGCCAGTTCCAGTCACCTTCTGAGAAATAGAGTGCCAGTTTGATGCCGTATTTATCACATGATTCCCTTAGTTTTGCCAGCACATCAATACCAATCTGGCTGTTTGTAACTTTTTTATCTGTTGTTTCTGTATCCCATAAACAAAATCCATCGTGATGTTTCGAAAGAAATAAAATATATCCCATCCCGGCATCCTTAGCTACCTCACACCATTGATCTGTATCGCAACCAGTAGCTTTAAAATAGGTTGCATCTTTATCCAGAGTAGGTGTCCATTCTTCCCCATAGAAAGTGCTAAATGACCAACAAATAAACATCCCAAATTTCATGTCAGATATGTTTTTGGCCCTTAGACTGTCAGGCATTATCTGTTCACTATTTACACTAAATTTCCTGTTCTCAGTCGAATTCTGATCCTGCTCACTTTTTTTACTATTATTACATGATATTAGTAAGATTAGTACCACAGTGTAGTATAAAAACTTTTTCATTCATATTTATTTTAAATTAGCTAAACCGCCAAGTATAAAAGAACTAGTGGATCTGATTTTCAAATATTTCTTTTATATTTCGTTTTCAGCATGTTTTTTATTGGTCCATCTATTGACAAGCCAGACCACAAAAAGGATTACAATAATTACCCAGCTTAAAGTAGTAAATGTTCCTTTAGTCAGGGTAAAAATACTTGATGCTTTTATCACTCCTGTCGATACATCTGTTGGATTTGTTATCATCAGGGAAATCATAATATTCTCAAGGTAGTCAAAGCACATTGCAATGAATGGCAGTATATATAAATTTGAAAAGATATGATCCGGACTGATCTTTATCAAATTAGATAAGCGAATAATTAGTGTACTT
The DNA here is from genome assembly GCA_963820995.1 of uncultured Cytophagales bacterium. GTDB lineage: Bacteria > Bacteroidota > Bacteroidia > Cytophagales > Cyclobacteriaceae > JAGTVG01. Next base: position 355,676 of record CAWGCL010000008.1, read on the forward strand.
AAAAAGAGCGCGAGTAAAATGGGATATAATATATCAAGAAGGTATAGTTGTGGAAAAAGATAGAAGTCGATTGTTGGTTGATCCAAATTTTGAAGCATGGTTATAGCTTCTGAATGAGAATATCCCAAAGTTTGCAAATCAAACGCCTGAGTACCAAGTTTGGCATTGATCCGTGGAAAAGTAAACAGCATCATACACAGTAAAACAGCATGGGCAAGTAAAAACAAAGACACTATTCCAGACTTTGACGCCATTCTTTCTAACATTTTATGAGTCTTTTTAAGTATCATTGAATTACTATATATGAGCTTTTTTAGTATCGCTAATAGTTAGCCTTTATAAAACCAACCGATGAAAGTTAAAAATATGGTTTGTTGATAAAGATAATGAATAGGAAATTGCAATGCAATTTGAATATATTCAGGTGGGCATTTTACCGGTAGTTCAGGCACTATTTGCCTTGCGTTTTTGGAATAAGAAGATGTAATTAATCAAACTAGCAATTAAGGAAATACCTAACCATAGCAGTAAATAACCGTCTTCCTCATTTCCACTAAAACCACAGAAAATCCAGGTTAATATAGCATAGATGATTATCATGAAAAAAAAGATTGACTGCCTTATGAAATCGTAAATGCTGGGATTATGTAGCTTTTCAATGCTTTGCATAATAGCATTGGCAAGCCAAAATAGTGGAAGGCCGAAAATGATTACACTGCTTGAAAAGGTTAGGACAGTCGGTGTATCTAATACACCTGTATATTCTCCTAAGATTCCTGTTTCTCTGGCCAGCATTTCAACTCCGACAGAGATACCGGTCAAAGGGAGAAGAAAAATAACATAGATTATAGGTGTGATTAATTTTTTCCCCATTCTTTTTTTGGTTCTGGCCCCATTTCCAATTCAAGTTTTCCACCTTTTAACAATTCACTGGCCGGGAACTTAAAGTCCATAAGAGATTGTCCATTGAGTATAGCAGATTGAACATATTTGTTTAACCTGCTGAAGTATTTTTAGCTTCGATAATAAAGATTTCTCCTCTTCCATATCGTCCTCCCAAGTCTATCTCAACTTTTTCAAAAATCGGACTACCAATTTCGTATATTGGATCAACTCTGCAACCTCCATCAGTTTGAAACAAGCCTAAAGAGGCCATAATAAACCAGGCACTCATTTGCCCCTGGTCTTCATCACCCAGATAGGCATTTGAAATTCCGTAACCGTAATATCGATCCAGAATGGCCCTGCTCCATTTCTGTGTTAACCAGGGCTTCCCCACCCAATTAAATAAGAAAGCAAAATGCATCGATTGTTGGTTTCCCTGAACTACAGGATAGTTCCAATACTGGTCGTTCAATCCGTTGAAGCGCGTTTTAACACTTTCTTCAAAACCCCAGTCAAGACGTTCTATAAAACGATCTTTACCAATTGATTCTGCCAGTGAAGGCACATCTTGGGGCACAAAGAATGTCAACTGCCAGGCATTTCCTTCAACATAATGATGGTTGGCCCCTGACTTGAATGGATCGAAATCATCCAGCCACTGCCCATTTGAATCTTTCATTCTGGCAAATCCGGTATCTTTATCAATAATGTTTTTCCAATAATAACCACGTTCCAGGAAAAGATTATAATCATTTTCTTTACCCAGGGCTTTTGCAAATTGTGATACTGTCCAATCGTCATAAGAATACTCCAGAGTATTAGAAAAACGACCAATATCGTAAGGCACATATTTATATTTCAAATAGGCTTCTAAATCCCGGTTTCCGGCAAAACCGCCTCCAACTACTCCAGGCATTGTGGTTTGCATTTTTTTTACTGCTTCATAGGCCTTTTCGACATCATATTCTCTGATTCCCGATTGATAAGCGCCTACAATCAGTGGTATTTCATGCTCGGCAACCATAACCGGGATGTATTCCATTCCTGCAGGTCCCTTGGCCAACCAGCCATTTGCGTCGTACATGGCAAGTTGCGATTTAACCCAACGATTGCTCCATTCAGGAGTCACTAAATTCCAGAATTGGTTCAGGTTCCAGAAAGTATTCCAGAATGCATCGCATCCCATGACTGGTGAAGATGGGTCCCGGAGTGTTCTTAAATTCTCATCGGCATCCATCCATTCACCGTTTACATCACTAAAAATATTCCGGCTGCATAGAGAACGGTACATATTATTGTAAAAACGCATTTTCTCCCGTCTATCATTGCTGGTAATTTTTACCCGCTTAAACAATTCATCCCAGGTGTCAACATTGTTTTTACGTACAGCTTCAAAATCCCATCCAAAAGGTTTTACTATTTCTTTCTCCAGATTTTCACGGGCATTTTCAATGCTTACAAATGATATACCGGTCCGTAATTGAACTACATTGTTTTCTTTTGTATCAAACTCGATGATTGCTCCAGCATCCTTAACATTTTTTATGCGAAGTATTTCTGTATCTTCCTGGATATCATCGTTTGACCAAACACTAATTTTTGATATGGGCTGATCAAATTCAGCAACAAAATGGACAATATACTCTTGAGAGATTCCACCGGACCAGGTATTTGGGCGAAAGTTGATGGCTATATCCTTCAATGGTTGATTCACCGGTCTGTTTTATATAAGCTTCTAGCAAATTATATCTATATTCTGAGGGAATAACCAAATCCAGGATAACACGTGAACCTTTCCTGTCTTTTGGAAATGAGTAGCGTTGCAATCCACACCGGGTTGTAGAGGTTAGTTCAGCGGTAATATTATAGTCGCTAAGTTCTGCCTTATAATAACCTATAGGAGCTTCCTCCTTGGCTATATCTATTCTTGAACGGTAGCCACTGTCCGGATCTCTTTCATCGCCAACTTTTATTCTTAAGGGTCCGTTAGCAGGCATGGTTCCTAGCCCAGCCATAGTCCATTCGTGGATATGGGAAAAGCAACCAATTGATTCGAAAGTTGGTTCATAACCAGCCTGCCAGCTATTGTTTTGGTTATCAGGACTAAGTTTTACCATACTGAAGGGCATCCACGGACCGGGTGCAATCATCCAGCGTGAGTGGGCAGTACCAATTTTTGTATTAACATATCCAGCAGGGCTAATTACTTCTTGGGGTGTTCGTGTTATCTTTCCAGATTCGATTTTTACACCATCCACCCAGATTTCATAGTCACTGTTTAATGTAGAAGTAACAGCGGGCATTGGTGCTTCAAAAGTGTATCTTCCTGTTTCTACAGTTTCAGAAAAGATTTTCTCACCGTCGAGTAGAACACTTAAATCAGGAGTGCCTGACAGATGCTGCATATCAATCAATAGAGGTTGAGCAGTTCCTTCTTCAGTTTTGATCTCGTAATCAGCCAATTTAATACCACGTAAATAAACCTGTTTACTTTCTGTCAATTCAACCTTGCCCGGACCTTCCAACCTGATATTGTCAAATTTTAGCCATGATCCTTCAAGAGTAGTCAAATTGATTTCGTTACCTCCTTTTTTAATTAGACCATTGGGAATTGGGATTTCAATTAAATACTCCGAAGAGCCGGCAGGTAGTTCATTTATTACCTTATTCGTATTAAATGCCGGAATCCGGTATTTCCATGATTGCCCATTAATGATTACTTTAAACATTGGCAGATTCTCTGAATTGCAGTCAAGAATATCAACTGGTTAATTTCCAGTCACCTGATTTTGGGAGTTTATCTATTCCGAAAAGAATATTCAGTGTACTGGACCTCCAACCTGAAGTACCCCAGGTCCCACCCCAGGTATCACTAGTGCCTGGAATTATATAAGGCCAGTCAGTTTTAGCAATGGAAGAACCAATAAGGAAGTACTTATCTTCCCAACCAAAGTCGTTTAAAATAAACTGTTCGTAACCATTAGGTGCAAGGGCAAATTCGGAATCACTATTATCGCTTTCCCCAATTTGCCAAACAACTATGTTTTCAGCTTTGGATGACAGGAAAAAAAACACAAGGAATACAGCCAATAATTCAATTCTGTTTTTATTGTAATGTTTCTTCATAATTTCAATTTCATGTACTAGCTAATGGATATCTCATTGTGTTCCATATATGAATTTCAGACCATGATATAGACTCTGATAGGGAACATGTCCTTCATTTTTATATGCTAAATACTCGCATGTAATATTATCTATAGGTGCCATTAAAGACGTAAAATCTCTAATAATTTGATCCATTTTCCCTTCAGGATCAAGGGGGTCTTTCAACCCATTTGTTAAAACCAAAGTTGTCTTTCTATTTAAATTAGTGTTATTCATATCTTTAGCCAAATTCATGAAATACTCTTCACAACCTGGAAATCCTGCACTACAGGCAATATAGGAATCGAAAGTTGATGGATTTGTTAAAAAGGCATACAATGTGAATATTGAACTTAGAGATTGCCCACATAATATTCTCTCATTTGTCGTTCTAAATTTACCATCTATATATGGAATTAGTTCAGAATTTATAAATTTCTTAAAATTATTGCCACCAGGTTCCGATTGATAGAAAAACGTATTCACTGGCAACATATCTCTATCTCTATGAGTATTTTCAATCATTACTACTATCATATCAGGCATAATCTTTTCGTGATATGCTAATCTGTTTACGACACCAATAGTTTCAATTAATAAATCTACTTCACCATCAAGCCTATAAATAACCGGATATGACTTATCTGAATTTGTATAATCATCAGGTAAATGTATTAATATTTTCCTGTGTTCATCAAGGACAGTTGAGACAATAGAATCCTGAAATCCAATGTTAATATTTTGCGCATTTATTGTATTGACATGGATTATTGAAAGGACAAACAATAGAAATGACTTTAAAAAATTCATACTCTTTTTAAATAAAAGGTTAAAAATTGCTTCTAACGTTTTGAAAAGTGTTGGGGTGAACGTCAGGAAGCTGTGTGCTATACACGTTGAAGTTGAAATGTATTCTAATTTAATTGAATCAACTGGATGTAATTACCATTTGAATCATCAAAGATGGCTTCATATCCATAATCAGTTTCCACCAGATCTTTTTTAAATTTAACTCCTTTCTCTTTCAGTTCATCTACGGTTTTTTGAATATTATTTGAGCTAAAGGATATTACAGGTATTCCCAAAGAATATAATTTTTGTTTATATTCCTTTGCTACTTCAATCCCTCCAGGTTCCATTGGTTCTAATAGTAAAGAGGTCCCATTGCTATCAAGAGGGGATTTTACTATAGCAATATAATTTTCAGGAGAATACATTACTTCTTCGAAACCCAGTACTTCCGTATAATATTTAAAAGCTTTAACCGGATCTTCAACAAATACGCTAACCATAGCGATCTTCATTGGATATTTATTCTGTCCCATAGCATTAAATGTAATAAAAATTATCGTTAATAAGGTGAGAAAAGTTTTCATAGGTTTTTGCATTTTTGATAACAGTTCAAATAAACACCCGTAATAATAGTTTTACTATTTGTTGTATGCTGTTAGTGATGCTTATTTTTTGATCGTACTTTATTAATTAAAACAGCAGAAGTGTGAGTTCCCATAAATTTTTACACCTTCAACCAAAAAAAGATAACGATAAGCGCCGTGCTCTAAATCAGTCCAAATACATTCCCAGACACCACGAATGTCTTTTTTAAAATCAATCTTGTTCCAGTTTATTCATGATTAATACAAAGTCTCTTCTATTGTCTTATTAAATATGATTGACTTTAATCACTACTTAATCCGAAATGATTGATTTCTTCTTCTCTCAGCACTCCCGAAAACTCCTCCTTTTCAAAATCTTCATGATTTAACCAATAATCAGATGTAATTAATTGGTAATTGTTTTCTCCAATAGGTTTTAATTCCCAAATAATACTTTCGGCATCTTTTAATTCTTTTTTAGAGTCAAGTTGTGTATTAAATAGTCTTTTCAACAAACTTTTTTCCGATAGTAAATCACTCATAGTTCTTAAAACGACTTCTTTTGTAATTTCTATTTTGTTCTTAAAAAATAGTTCAAAATCAATAACAGATGCAAGGGTTCGTGGAAATTTACCATTATAGGCCTCGTGTAGCAATTGGTTTATATTAAATAATTGATAATGCAAAGAAATATCCGGATATTCCTCAGAAACTTTGTCCTCTAACATTTCATGAGATAGATTTTTTATTTGTCCATCATTCAGAGTGTTGCATAGTTTATATTTCAGGACGACTTTTGCAGCCTCATCAGGCTCATAGTCGGATATCGCCATAGACAACATATCAAACAACTCCGTTTCAGGAACGTTTGCTGCATCAGGATAATCAAATAGTTCAAGCAAATTAATGTAATCTTCACTCGTCCAGGATCCATCAATCTTATCGATGGATCGTATCTTTTTAATTTTAATTGTAAAATTCATTTTATACTTTTTGTAATTATTTCCAAATTTTAGTTTATAACAGGTTTCAATGTGGTAGATACATTCTTAGCGGTCGTTTTTTTAATACATTTTATTTGGATTCGCTGAAATTTTAGGAATCTGTTGAATTGAATCCCAATGTTCACATATTTTCCCATTTTCGTCAAACCGAAAAAATCCATTGTGACATATTCATCATTTCCGGGCCATGTTTGATGAGTATGCAGGGCCACTAAATCCCCTTCAGCTATACAACGTACAAATTCAATTGACTTATCAGGATATTCGATTTGCATCCTTTCAAAATAGTCGATAAATCCCTGTGTTCCGTCGGCAACATCAGGATTATGTTGTATGTATTCTTTACCAACATACTTCTCTATAGCAATCCTGGGATTTCCTTCATAAGCAGTTTTGTAGAATGCTATTGCATTATTCTTATTTTTTTCCAGGTTCATAGGCTATACATAAATTTTTTCTAGAAGTCTAGTATAAAGGTAATAGCGGTTTTAATTCGCTTACTTTCGGACTATTGTTAACCTAAATTTATCCAATGATTTTTATTTTAATCACTTACTCTGTTGATGCGTTTATATAGCGTTGTACGTAGTCTATTGATTTACTGTTTATTGTCCGCTGAATGGCGTCCCGAAAATTCCAACTGCAAGTTCTGCCCATATGAGCACGAATGCTCCTAGAATAGCTATAAAGAGGACGATTCTGTACTTGATTTTTTTTACTTTCCTCATTGCAAGTTCACACATGAGACCTGTGCTGAGCAATAGGATGCCCATTACTGCAAAATCAAGACCCGTCCAGACAACTTCATCCGTGAACTGCATTGCGATAAATGGAATGAGTAATAGAATTACCACTGAGGTTAGAATGATGATAAGTCTTTTGTTTTTCATAATTGTTTGGATTAATTTCTTAATAATTGTTTGGATTTCCTGCTCTTGAGCTATAATAAATACTAAAAGCCATAACTTTCTGCCAAATCACCAACACTAAACTTGGCCAAGACAACCACAAGTGGTAACCCGAATAACCCAAACTTGTGCTTATATAATTTAGAGTTTTACTCATATCGATTTATATGTATTTAAAAATTGTTCTATTGCATTTATGTGTTTTTTGAAAGCATCTTTCCCCTTAGTTGTGGCCGAATAATTGGTATTCGGTTTTCGACCTAAAAACTCTTTTTTATACTTAATGTATTTGTTTTTCTCCAATGATTTTAAATGGCTCGCCAGATTTCCATCGGTTACATCTAAAAGTCCTTTTAATGCGTTGAAGTCTAGGTAATCATTCACCACCAGGGCAGACATAATGCCCATTCGAGTCCTGTTTTCAAATGCCTTGTCTAAATCTTTCAGGAATTCCTTCACAACTTATATTTCCTTTGGATAATTAAACCATATACTATCTGAAAGATGCCAAAACCAAGCGCCCATAATATTAAGCCATAGTCAATAAATTGAATAGCAACTAATCCCAGCAAAATTTCGAGTAATCCTAAGCCTCTTATTTCAGGCAGAGTGTATTTGCTTCCATTCACCAGTGCAAGGCCATAAAAAATTAAGGTTAGAGGTGGTATTAAACCTATAAAACCCTTGAGTAAAAGCATAAGACATAGCAAGCCACCAGTAATTAGTGGGATAGATAAGTTGATAAGCAGTCTTTTTGTTTGGTGATCCCAGATCCGTTGGTTATGCTTTTTAGTTTTTCTGGTAGTGAAAAAAATCGCCATTCCTATCGATACAATCAGCGTTCCGATGGCAATTAATAACAAATATCTTACACTTTCACTGTTTAGCTCTACAGCGTGATAAACCAAATAGTCATGATCTTTAAAGAATGTTAAGTAGGTAAGGTAAGCTCCGGCTAATGCTGTAATTCCAGTAGAAACTCCAGAAAGTCCACTCAGGGAAATGAACCTGGTGGATCGATTCATTATATCTTTGATCTCTTTTAGATCTTGGTTGTATTTTTCTTTCATTTAAAAGTACTTTGAATTACAAAGTAAAAAAGAATAAATGTAATCTGCAAATATTTCTAATTAATCCAGATAATTTAAGACCCTCAGAATCCGATGTTTTAATATACTATAAGCGACATTTTGCATAACGCTCATACTAGTAATTGTAGCTTTGCATATCGCGATTGATCTTGCGGGGTAATTGCTACTCGCTATTTTTGGCAACAAATTTTATTTTTTCAGGTAATCGTTTACTTCTACATAATCAAAATCAGGTCATTTTCCTGTGCATATTCTGACATTTGTTGCTAGTTTGAGGATGTAGATCCAAAATGAAAGCCATCACTGGCATAGTATGTATAAATGCCATCAAATCCGGATACTTTATGCAAACTCTCCATCAAGCCTTAGAGTCCACAGGCTTATAAATATCCCATCGAGATGTGTATTTCTTATACTTGATAAGCTATCGGGATTTAATATCGATTGCCACTTTTGGTAATTAAATTTATAGGAGTTATACAAATAATAAAATGGCTTACCATTGAGTTTATAGAAGGCGGGATGTTCTGAGTAATTGGCTGTAATATATTCTAGGTGTGCCTTGAATTCCCCGGGTGTTTTATAAATAGGTTCAATATGGAACGCAAGTTTTAAGTTGTACTTATGAGCTATATCTAAATAAGTTCTTAATGATTGGTCAGAGAAAGAACCTTTACCCCACCAGCTCATGGCCACGACCCCAATATCAGCATCCCTAATTTGTTTCATATGCAGATCAATAATTTCGGAGTCATTTGAGCTATAGCAGCCTAGCTGGGGATAATAGTTTGCGCCAATATCATCCCCACCGGGATAACTGCCTGCATTGTTCCATGTGGAGTCTACCCAGTGCGGCAGAATGGGGTGATTCCAGTTATTATATTCTCCGTCAATTTCAGGGATTCCATACCAGCTATAATAGAAAGTATGGATATTATAATTTACAGAAGTCATAACTTTAGCATCTTCTCTGCATGAGGAAAGAGATATGAATGAACCCAGGATTACGAGATACAAAAACTTCATTGTCATGGTTTTTTCAAAGTTAATTATTATTATTTAATATTTACCAACGGTTAGTGTATGCGTCTTTTAAATGGCGTAAACTTTTGCTTCTTCTTTTAAAAGGGATCGCAGGCGAAATGGCGCATTACACATTGTTACCTGCTGGCTTAATTCCTTTCAGTCAGCCCAAGTTACTTCTCTATATATTCATTTACAACGATTGACTTTGTTGAAGCTGAGTTTGTTCTCAATCCAACTATTTTGAGATATTCTTCTGATTTTGAAAATATCTGGAGTTGCTGCTGATAAATTTGTGCGAATGAAGAGAGCCGTTTATACGCTGTTTGCTGATGTAATTCAAATAGGGATTTCGTATCTGCATGTATCTCTGAATCTTCCTGGTTCAATTTCGACATTGATAGTGTCGATTAGTTTACCTCCAATTGCAGCACAAGTTTTTTTTGAGCCAATATTGTCTGGGCTACAGGTTATTAATAGCTTACTCAATCCGTGTTTTTTGGCTAAAGGAAATAACAACTTACAACTACGAGATGCGTACCTGTGGCCTCTAAATTCCTCTTCCACATCATAATTCATGTTGCCACCATATTTTTTCAGGTGATCGTTTAGAACTATCCTCAGGCCAATAATTCCCATAAGATTATCGGTTCCTGTTTTGAACATATGAAATTTATACTGAGGCACATGATTCTTTGATTCGTTTGCCTGTAATATTTGAACTAATTTTAGTTCTAGATCACCATCAATAAGATCGCCTGGCTCAAAAAAAACGAATGTAGATGCTAGCTCTTTGTTTTTAGTCATAACTATTTGAATTATTTCAGCTAACTACTGTAAAAACGTATTGTGCCTGCCTGCTGCAGACAGGTTTATACAACTTATAGTATTAATCTAATATATCCCACCCTGAATTTAAATACAAGGGACTTTTGACTTTATGTAAAAGCTAGAACCCGGTTTTTATTTTTCTCTAAGAGTAAAAAAACCCTTAAATTAATTGTGTGTAGTTCCTTCATATCCTCCCGGACTATGGTTTATCGTTGAGCTGAATCTTTCAGTTTCAATAATTTCCTGATGGCAACAATGAATAAAATTATTGACAGAAGAACCACAATGACTCTAATGATAAAGTGATTGACTACTCCTGTCATGCTAATAGGCTTGCGTTCAAAATTGCCTATAACATCGGACCACCAAAAAGTAAAATTAAATATATCCATGATTACATGTGCTATATTGCCAGGACTCAGTTGCTCGCCAAATATAATGGCACCAATAATAAGGTATCCATATATGCATGGGCTAAAACCAATATCCACAGGTTCTTGTTAAATTTCAAATAAAATATTCCCAATACCAAGCCCATAAATGCGGTTGAGACAATACCGGTTGGACCCCATTCATAATGCACCAATCCGAAAATAACAGCGCTTATGGCCACTGCTGCCATCTTTCCATATTTAGAATCTAAACCTAATTCGGTAATTCGGTTAATTAAAAATGCCCGATAAATGACTTCTTCACCAAATGAGGAAACAATATAAACACCCAAAAGAGTCAATATCAGCATGAATACATTGTTGTGTAAATATTCATAATTACTCATATCTGCACTTTCCGGCATACCTGATATATTGGCCATTATGATAGTTCCCAATGTATATCCTAAAATCCCCAGTACACATACTAATAGAGAAAGCAGGAATATTCTCAGGCTTTCTTTAAAATTGATGCGTCCGAATGTTAGTCCAAAATCACTCCAATTTTGACCGCGGAGTTTGATTCCCGACCAAACAAGAATTAGCATTAAAATATTGATACACCAAATCATTCCCATTTTCAATAAAAGGTTATCTCCGGCAAAAGGCTTCAATATTTTAAACAGAGCAAAGGCTAAAACAAATACTAAAAGTATCTCACTAATTTTTGCTGTTTTATTAGTATTTAACAGGTAACAGATTTTTGTTTTGACATTATTCTTTTTCATCTCATTTTAATTTAAGTTTTTAAATGACACGACAAGTATCTCAACAACTTTAACCACAATCGACCGATTTCAGGATGTCGAACGCATTTGTTAAATCATTTTTCGGAATTCGGTGGGTGTTTGTCCTGTTTCTTTTTTGAAGGCTGTATTGAAAGAAGATTTAGAATTGAATCCCGCCTGATACATTGCCTCGAGAACGGTCAGTTTATCATCCTTGGATTCTTTCAGGATTTGTTGAACTTCCTGAATTCTGTAGGTATTAATGAAATCGAAAAAGCTTTTGTTAAACGATTGATTGATTACTTGAGACAGATGCTTAGTAGATACGGATAGTTTTTCGGACAGATCGGTAAGACTCACTTGAGGATTCAAGAAAGATTTTTCGGTATTGAGCAAAGCCAACAATTGCTTCTTGTATGCTTCAATTTGACTTGATGTCAAATTCGATCCCAGGTATTTGCTTGTTTCATTTTGAGCAATGCCTGCAAAAATTTCTGGTTGTCGGAGCGCTTTAAGGATGACCTTATTCACGAAATAAAAGATAAAAATGAGCAGAAGAACTAAGGTGACCATAAACACAGATCTATTTTCCGCCAAGGCTATGAAATTGTGAATCAGTGATACAAAAGCGACTAGGCCAAAGGTGTTAATAGAGACACTAAGCCAATCCAGATTGATTTGATCTATTTGAGAATATTTGTCCTTAATGATTTTACGATACTTCCGTAGGGATTTGTAGGTCAGTCCGAGATAAACAAAGAAGTGGGCATACATTAAAGCACTTATCAGGTAGAACTGCCAGGGCAAATCGTCCTTAATGATTTCTTCCGATATCCTAGGCGTAAGGTTTCTTAAGGACAGGAGTAAAATAGTAAGCAGCAGGTAGGGTATCAGATGCAGTAGGGTCCCTCTGGATAATTTGAAATCTCTAAAAATGACGCTCTGAGCGTATAGGTAAAATATGGGACCATAGAGAAGAAAAAAGCCGTCATCGATATGTTGTAGGAATTCCCATTTGAAAACCACACCATTCATTTGTAGTGTGAGGTCTCCCATATTCCAGGCGATCAAGATAAATATCGTACCTAGAAGAATGTTGTTGCGTCGGTTTCCTTTTTTATGTGTGATCAGAAAGATGCCAACAAATAGAAGCTGGAAGGTGATAAGAAAAGAGAGAAAAGAAATCAGACTTGGGTCCATCCGTTAAAAGTAGTTGGTTAAGCTATAATGGCAATTTAATTAAAAGTTAAGATAGATATAAATATTGGTATGGAAAGTAGACCTGCTACATTAGATCAGACAGTAAGTTAAGAGAAAAATCAATTAACTTAAAGTCATGGTAAAACCAAGAAAGATGTATGACAAAGAGTTCAAACGGTATTAGCCCCTTAAATAACTGGACGGTTTTTAAATAACAGTCTAGTAGATTAAATTTAAGGAGTTATGAGTAAACTTAATCATAGGGCATTTTATAAGTCAATATAATGCGCGAACTCCCATGTATACAAATAAAGCAAAAGCACCAATAACTGAAATCGGTATCAGGATTAACATTAGAGTCCTTCTATTACTTTCTTGTTTGTTTAATACAAAAGTTTGAACCTGTAAAATATTATCTTCCTGTAATTCAATCTCTTCTTTTTTCGTATTCTTTGATTCCCGTATAAGTCCATATAATTTATCATTTCTGTAATAAACTGAATCAAATAAAATTTCCTCTCCTTGTACGGTAACAACTCTGACATACTTTTTTTGAGGTCCAACTGCTTCTTCAATGGAAGTACTTTTAAGGCTATACGCTTTACAGCATTGAAACAGAACAAGGATAGAAAGGAATAATGCTGTTGGTTTTAGATATTTAAATGTAAATCGTATCATGGCTGAAAAACATAGGGTTACTATTGCTATAATAAATTTAGAAACGCTTTATGGTAGTTCCTAATCGATTTTTGCCAACAGAAAAGGTATTTTTTGCATTTTTTGCAAAAACAAAAACCCCAACATTTCTGAAGGGGTTTGAATATTAAAACATAGTAACTATTCAAGTCTTTCAAAATGCTCAAACAATTGATAAGTAGTATCATTATACACTCCTTCAATTACTTGTTTAAAGGAGTTTTCATCAAGATCAACTTTTAACATAGCTTCCTTGTCTGATCCCAAAAACAGTTTCATGTGATTTGACATTGATAGATATTTTTCAATAAGGGTATCATTTTTATACTTATAAGTACCGAATCCATGCCATTCAGCAGAGTCAGGATCAGGATCAGCATTCCACATAAAATAACCATCAAGATAAATTTTATGCATTTTATTATTTTCTTGATAATTAACAGTATCTCCTCCCCAAATAGTATAAGATTTTGTTTGCTGCCATACTCCCTCCATAGGATCGACGTTCATATTATCAAATGGAAGTACGGCAATTGACTCTTCATTTTGTGCTGCTGTATCAGTTTTCTGATTACACGAAAAACAAATTAATAATGCTAAGAATGATAAAAGTAATTTTTTTATGGTGTTTTGAATTTTAAAGTGGTTAGTGTTATAAGAACAAAAGAAAAAAAATATTAGTTCCCTAAATGAGAAACCCCCACCTGAACGGTGAGGGCTTTCAACCAGCTTGTAAATATTAACATTTTTAAAAAACCTGCATTTTATCTGAGGATCTAATCATTCCCGGGGCAAAGAAAATTTCTGAATTACTCAGATTAGTAATATTTGGAATAATATTTACAGTCAACTAATTCCCTGTATTTTGCTATTAACTTTTGAAATCCTCCCAAACGGGTCGTTTAAGCACTTCGTTTCGCAATAAGGCAGATGGATGAAACGTTGGCATAACCATTCTTCCCTGCCATACCATCCATTTCACTCTGACCTTAGTAATTTTTGCATTCGGATCAATGAGACCCTTAAGGGCCGTTGCTCCCAACAAAATAATGATTTTAGGGTCAATAATGCTATTTGCTTATACAGATAAGGTATACAGGCGTCTCTATCTTCTGGTAACGAATCTTTATTATTTGGCGGCCTGCATTTAATAATATTCCCGATAAAAGCGTGTTCCTCCCTTGTTAAACCACTGGCAGACAGGATTTTATCAAGTAATTGCCCTGATTTTCCGACAAATGCAACTCCCTGCATATCCTCGTAATATCCGGGGCTTTCACCTATAAGCATTATTTCAGCATTTCGATTTCCGTTCCCAAATACCTAATGATTTCTTTGTTTGTATAGATCACATTTCCAGCAATTAACTATTTCCTGCCTTAATTCTTCAAATGCATCCATTACCAATTGATTTCAAGAATTATATCAAATGTAGTGTTTTTTAGGGGTCGATGACAAGGAATATTCTCTGGATTCATTAAATCATACAAACAATTCAAACCCGACTAAAAATCAAACAAATAACGTGTAAAAAATAGGATTCATATCTTGAATACAGGATGGTGGAACTTTCTGCCTGTGAGTAAACTTGGATTCGTGCTAAACCCATATTTTACAAATTGCCGGAAATAGATTTCTAAATCTCCTTCCTTCCGGGATAAAAACAACCCGCCAATATCTCCCAGCCGGATGAATTATTCTCCAGGTACATTTTCGTAATTAACGCTTTAAGGTTTTAAGTAGCCAGCATTTACTTCATCTAATATAAGGATCCAGTCATTTGTAGGCCCTCTATTTCCAGGTGGATCGAATTCATAAACTTGATCCCCTTTGCTCGCAAATTCAGCAAATGGATGATCCGTTTCTACATTTTCCGACGTATAACATTTCCCGTCTCGGGGATTGTACCACCATGCATTCGTCCTGTTTCCTGAGATAATTCCCAGACGTATATTGTGCTTTCTGGTATCATTTGGAAAATAAACGATTGCCCAGGTACTGTCTTTGGCTATACCAGCCATTGCTTTGTGTAGAGTTGCCCAGTCACCGGGTTCACCCTCGATCATTTCCTGGGCAGGGATTCTCTCAGAAAATGACCTGTATTCAAAAAGTTTCTTTAGGTATTTCATTTGAGAAGAACCTTCACTATTGAGCAGTTCTTTCCAACTTTCTTTAAAGTTCCATATACCTTCACAGCCATATGTATATCCCATACCACCATTCAGAACCGAGTGATATCCTTCATAGCGCACCTCAAAGGCCCGATGACCGGCTCCCCCGAATTCATATCCGGGTTCTGCGAGCAGGGCTGGCTTGGCTGGGATCCGAAAATAATCATCGCGGGTATCCATCTCGTTGCCTTTACCAATACTCCACGATTGTATCATGTTGAAATCCAGCCAATCAGCTTTATGAAAGTGTTCGGAAGACGATTTCCAGCCATCCGGATGAATCGTCATAAGGTGTGCACCGCCATGTCCTTCTTTGAGGCCCCGGGCCAGGTTTTCTAAAAGAGTAAGTTCTTTTTCGTCCGGATTGCTGTCCGGTTTCTTTGGTTCAGTATCCCAGGCAATCTTATGATATTCTCCGCAAACGGACCAGATCACATTTTTATAATTCTTATATCGACTTCCCAGTTTAAGACCGAAGTTATATGCGTTTTCCGGCTTTTCTATCGAGAACATCTGATCCAATGACCAACCCCAGGTAGGGAAAAGTACGATAACCATGTTGTATTTTTTAGCTTTCCTCACGATATCATCGATATGCGTAAAATACATTTCATTGAATTCAACAGGATCCAGACTTTTAAAAGGGACATCTCCACGATAATTTCTTCTGAATTCAAGTTCATTGAAACGCTTGTTCGTCACCATCATTTGAAGTGTATTAAATCCGTGATTTACACGATTTTTTATATACATATCAACATCCTCAGATGGTTGCGTAAATAAAAACCAGCCTGTATCACCCAGCCAAAAAAAAGGTTTTCCTTCCTTAAGCAGGTAATGTCCGTCTTCACTGACGGATAGAAAGGGTATGTCCTGATTTAACCCGGCATCTTTGTTTGAACAGGAGTTGCTCAGAATTAGAGCAAATATCAGGAAGAACAGATATGATAACTTGATCATTTTTAATGTAAATAATTCTTTGAATTCAATTCAATTTAACATATTCTCAACATTTTAGCTCGTTTACGGCTACATATATAATTTGATGGTGGAAAATAAATCCACTTTCTCTGTTTTGTATATATTCATTTGATTTAATGAATGTATCTCTTAATTTTATATGGATTGGACTCCGGGCTATGCTGACGTTAAACATCAATAACTAATATCACAAGGTAAATTGATAGTATAAGAATTGTTGGGTATAGAATTTTTCTGTGGGTGGATTAGTTACCAAGCGGTACAGCTTCACCAAATCCTATTTTTATTTCTTCAAGAGAATTGACTAAACCATAAATTCTTAAAGCAGTGTTTCCTCCATTTGTTTCATCATAAATTTGCTTTCCACTTATACTTCCACTCGTTATTTTAGAATTAGGATTCACAATGTTAACATTAAGCCTATCCTCTTCATATTTAAAAGTTATATCCCACGTTCCAATACCGACCTTACTAATATAAGTATAGCCTTCAAGATCATAACAACCTTGATGGGTATAGCTCATTTGACCACTCGGCCCACCTCCACAATGGTCTTTATAAAAATCAACAGCAAAAGTTTTATCACACAATTTTTTTTCAGAAAAATCAACCAGTTCAGAATAAATCCTGACAGTGATCTCTTTCTCTAATTTGGTACAATTATCTTCTTCGTCATCACACAATCCAAGAAAGCAAAAAATAAAACAGAACAAACTATAAGATAAGATTTTCATAATAAAAATGGTTTGGTTTAAAAAAAGGGTATATATAATTAGAAGAATTTTGAGATTTAAAAAGTTCCCAGTTCTAAAAGATTTTATAAAAAAAGAAAGCCTCTAAAAGCTTAGAGACTTTCGCTTATTTACCTAACTGGGAATTGCCAAAGATTCCCTTTGATAATTGAAGATAGGAAGGAAGAAAGAAAATTAAAGTCAAACAGTATTATTGGAACTAATTTTTAAACAACTGTGTTCCAATAGTATAGTCAAACATTTACCACACTAAACCCCTTTATTATGAAAGTAAAAATATTCTTTAGTATATGCCTAATAATTGGCATTGCTATGACTCAGCTTTCAGCTCAAAGCCAAAAAGCTCTTGATAATAGATCTGTTGTACGAACAGAATTACCATGGTTCTATGAGGCACCTGTGGTTTGCAACGGTTTTACGGATGTTTTAATAGGCTCGGCAACCTCGACGTCTGTTACGCATTATAAAAATGGGGAAGTAGTCGGGAGTAGCTGGCGAACAATTGCTGAAGCTACAAGTGCTGCTACGGGTGAAGTTTTTGCGGTTAAGGAAAATAGCCTAACCAAGGCCGATTGGGTTGTGACTTTTCATTTCAATGCCATAGGAGAATTTGGTACCCGTTACATAGGATCTATGACATGGGATATGATCAATGATCCTTTATTTCAAAACGTTATTGTTAACAAATTTGTATGTCCTGGAAGTAAAAGAAATAACCAGAAGTAAAAGTAATTACCATTAGAAATGACATAAAGCCCTTTCATATTATTAGGGCTTTTTTAATGTAAAAAGAGAAAACTCCAACATTTCTGAAGGGATTTGAATAGTAAAGTCTTATGACTACTGAACTACCCAGTCCGTGTATTTATAAGTAAATTCTCCGAATTTATTTGTAAACTCTTCCATGATGGGCTGCATTTTTTCCATAGCTGAATTACCTAATTCTGTAAAACTGCCATCATCTTTCCAAAATTTATCCCTTGCCGCCTCAGATTCATAGACATAGATCATGCCATATCGGTATTTATTCTCCCCTCTAATACCCTTAATGGAATATACCTTATTACCAAAATGTTTTTCAAATTCTGGGATTAGCTTATTAATAGTAAATTCCTGTACTTGATTAAGTGTGACATCTGGATTTAGATGTACATCTAAAACATGAAATCCGATCATATTACCCTTTTGTAATGTTTGGCTGAAAGTAAATCCCGAAAAAAGGATTAAGGTGATTAATACTAATAATTTTTTTATGGTGTTTTGAATTTTAAAGTGGTTAGTGTTATAAGAACAAAAGAAAAAAAATATTAGTTCCCTAAATGAGAAACCCCCACCTGAACGGTGAGGGCTTACCAGCTATGCGAGGCCAACCGACCCCAGTGTCATTTTGACTTTAATACGTATATTTTTCAATACGTCTAAAAGGTAAATTATTTCAAAAAATGTAATTCAATCTAAGAAACTTTTTTGGATTAGTCAAGGTCAAGACAATTAGATTTTCATCAAGATATTTAAAGACATAATTGTACTTCAAATGCAATACTCTTTTTAAAATATATTAAGAAATTTAGACGCACATTAAAAAATTGAAGGCCTGAAATTGTTTAGTTAAAATGCAATTCGAATACTGAATTTAGCTGCATTTACTTATATGAAACAAAAAAACCCTCTAAATCTTATCCTAGAGGGTCCTTTTTCTTTGCTAGGAGGTCGAGAGCGGATTAACTTCGTTGATCCGGAAGGGGGTGGTCCAGCAACCCAAAACACCCTGCCCTTCGGGCTATTGGTTTATTTTTTTCACCCAATCATAAACAAGCTTGCATTGGCTCAAAAAAATAAACCCTTCCCGATAAATCGGAAAGGGTGTTTGGGGTTGAGGTCGAGAGCGGATTCGAACCGCTGTAAAAGGTTTTGCAGACCTCTGCCTAGCCACTCGGCCACTCGACCCTATATTTAAAATTTCTAAACCGGTTTCCCAGTATGAAGGACCTGTTATCCCCCAGTAAAAACGAAAATACGATAAATTTGTTATTATTAAAAAACAAATAGAAAAAACGGGCAAGAGCTATTCTCTTACCCGTTTCTATATCCTAAGACGGATTATTCAGCTTTCTCTTCGTCGGCCTTTTCGTCTTTCTTCGTCGTCTTCTTAGCAGCAGCTTTTGGCTTAGCCGGAGCCTTTTTCTCAGCTTCCTCTTTCTCTTCTTTTACTTCTTCTTCAGCTTCTGCTTTTGGCTCTGCCTTCTTCGTAGTTTTCTTTGCAGCTGGCTTCTTGGCAGGTTTTTCTACCTCATCCGCCTTTACTGTTTCTTCAGCAGGAGCTTCTACTTTTGCCACTGGTTCGCTCTTTGCCTCTGCTTTGGCTTCAACTTTCTCTTCTACCTTTTTATCTGCTTCTTTATCTTCAGTTTTTGCTTCAGCTGCAGCCTCCTTCTCAACCTTTTCTGCTTTTTCTTCAGCAACAACTGGGGCCTCCTCTTGAGGTGTCTCAGCCTTAGGTTCTTTAGACTTTTCTACTTTTTTCTCGGCAGCAGGCTTCTCTTCTTTTGGAGCAGCCTTTTCAGCAGCTTTCTTGCCATCATCGGCCATTTTCTCCCTAAGCTCTGTCAGTGCTTCAAAATCACCGAGTGTGTCTTTCTCTACACCGGCATTGACTTTACTTACACCTGACATTTCTTAGGCCTAGGCTTCCTGGCAGGCCTTTCTTCTCTTTCCTGATAAGTTGCAGTATGAGAAAGTACTATTCGCTTATCATCTTTCGAGAACTCAAGTACCCTGAAATCCAAAGTTTCACCAACAGATGAAGGTGAACCATCTTCTTTAACCAGATTCTTAGCAGTAGCAAATCCTTCAATTCCATACGGTAATTCAAGAACAGCACCTTTATCATTTTTACTGATGATGGTACACTTATGGATTGATCCCCTGGTAAATACAGTTTCGAAGGTATCCCATGGATTCTCTTCAAGTTGCTTGTGACCTAAAGCCAATCTCCTGTTCTCTACATCAAGCTCAAGAACTTGTACTTCCAGCTCATCACCAACTTTCACGAATTCTGAAGGATGCTTGATCTTCTTGGTCCATGACAAGTCAGATACGTGTACCAGACCGTCAATTCCTTCTTCAAGCTCAATGAACAGGCCAAAATTGGTCAGGTTACGTACAACTCCTTTATGTTTCGTTCCAACAGCATACTTTGTAAGCACATCCTGCTTGGTCCATGGATCCTCTGAAAGTTGCTTGATGCCTAATGACATCTTACGCTCTTCCCTGTCCAGGGTAAGAACTACAGCTTCCAGCTCATCACCAATTTGGATGAAATCCTGCGGATTTCGTAAATGCTGTGACCAGGACATCTCTGAAACGTGGATAAGACCTTCAACACCTGGCAGGATCTCAAGGAATGCACCATAATCGGCTACATTCACTATCTTACCTTTAACTTTTGATCCTATTTCTAAATCTTTTTGTAATGAATCCCATGGATGTGCAGTAAGCTGCTTCATACCCAGTGAGATACGCTTCTTGTCATCATCAAAATCAAGTACAACTACGTTTACCTTATCATCAAGGTTGAGCACCTCTTCAGGATGATTGATGCGGCCCCAGGATATATCGGTAATGTGCAATAATCCATCAACACCCCCAAGATCGATAAATACACCAAAATTGGTCATGTTCTTAATTACACCTTCAAGTACCTGTCCTTTTTCAAGGTTCTCAAGAATTTGAGCCTTCTGTTTTTCAAGATCCTTCTCTATCAATACTTTGTGTGAAACAACTACGTTGTCATTTGTATAGTTGATCTTCACAACTTTTACTTCCATCTTCTTCCCTACGAAGATATCAAAATCTCGTATGGGCTTAACATCTATCTGTGATCCGGGTAAGAAAGCTTCGATACCAAAAATATCAACGATAAGACCACCCTTGGTCCTTCTCTTAACAAAACCATCAATTATCTCATCCTTGTCCTCTGCACCCTGGATGTATTCCCAGGCTTTTACAATCTTGGCCTTCCTTCTCGATAAGATCAATTGGCCATTGGCATCTTCCTGCATCTCAATGAATACCTCCACTTCATCCCCTATTTTGAGGTCAGGTATGTCACGGAATTCTGCAGCAGAAACCAATCCATCAGACTTAAAGCCGATGTTCATGATGATATCCCTGTCGTTGATACCTACAATGGTACCTTTTACAACTTCTTTTTCTGTAATCTCAGTAAGGGTGTTGGCGTAAATCTCTTCCATTTTAGCACGCTCTTCCTGAGAATAATCTTCGCCGAAGCCCTTATCGTCGTCTTCCCAGATAAACTCTTCGTTCTGAATGTTTTCTTCCATAATGAAATTTAAAAGCTCAGTTCTTCAAAAATAAGGCCTCTGAGCCAACAGGCCTCTTTTTTAGTATAACAAATCCCGACATCCGGGACCATCCACTCTGAATGGACTGCAAAGGTAGTAAAATTTTGATAATCAAAGGAATCGAGGGAAAAATATAATCCCACCTGAAGGGCTTATTACCTTAGCAAGTGGGATTATTTAGTTGTTGTAAGATTATGTATTTAAAGGTTTTCTTGATTTAATAATCCGGTGTAGTAATCAAGTATGACCTTCTGGAATAACAGTGTATATCGTGCCTGTGCCCGGCTTGCTGCTCCATCAACCAGCGTCCAGGTTGACCTGGTTAGTTCGACCAGTGTGCCAACTCCCACTTCATATCTTTCTTTTTGTATATTATAAGCCTCCTGGGCAGCATTAAACTGTTTTTCAGCTGCAAAATACTCTTTTTTAGCCGCTGAGAAGTTTAAATACCCTGTTTGCACTTCCCGGAAAATCATCAACCGAAGGTCATTCTCCTGTAATTTAGAATTTTCAAAGGCCATCTTCGCCCTTACCTTTTGCGCTTTAACTCTATTCTTTTGATAAATCGGGATGTTTAATTCCAGGCCATAATTGAATACATAATTCGACTCAAAGATCTGTTTCGTGAAATTGGTTTCGGGCGCCAGTGAGGTATACCGGGAACCCACACCACCAAAAAACTCCAAAGTAGGATAATGTAAAGATTTGGCCATGTTAATGGTGGCGCTGGCAGCTTCCTGGTCTGTGATCGCTTTTTTGTAGTCGGGCCTGTTGACCATGGCAATTTCATATAAAGTGTCAAGATCATATTCTTGTACCAGAATACTCTCAAAACTCCAATCCGGGTCCATCGCATCAATTTCAAGCCCCGGATCAAGTAATAAGGTCTGGCTAAATCTTGCCTTATCTACCCTGAGATTATTTTCTGCACGAATGACTTCCACCTCAATTTGAGAAACCAAAGCTTCCTGGTCGAGCTGATCGCTTAATGACCGGGTACCTGCTTCAACAAATCCCCTGATCTGTTCCAGGGTGGTGGATTGGGATTCCAGGTTGATCAGACCAATTCTAAGGATCTCTTTATCCATCAGGACCTGCAAAAATTGAGAACCTACTGTATAAATTATATCCTGTTCTGTTCTGTCCACAAGATGTTTTTGTGACTCTAACTGAGATTGAGTCTGTTTGTTGGTATAAAGTCGGTTCAAACCATCAAAAATTGTATACCTACCACCAAGGTTTACATATGCCAGGTCTGTATTATTCCTGTAAACTCCTCCAGTAACCTGATCAAATTGCTGTCCATTTATTTTTGAAGCACTCATGTTTGCCCCAAATCCAGGAGCATATAATGCTTTTGCCTCGCTCCTGTTCGCAATACTTACTTCCAGATTATTTGATTTCACGCTGTAGTGTAACATTGTTTTTCAGCCCGATCCCAACAGCTTCCTGGAAACTTAACTTCAAGGTATCCTGGGCCTGTACCTGGATTGCCATACAAATCCCTAAAAAAATAAAACTCCAAATCCGTACCATGCCAATTAAAAATTATATTTTACTTTATGATATTGCAGCCCGCTTGGTTTCAACATCACTTACCAGTCCACCATCAACCAATTTAATGATACGGCTACCATATGCTGCATTTTTTTCAGAATGCGTGACCTGAATAATCGTCATCCCTTCTTTATTAAGTTGGGTAAAAATCTCCATGATCTCCATACCCTGTTCTGAATGAAGGTTTCCCGTAGGTTCATCGGCCAGTAATAGTTTTGGTTTTCCTATTATCGCCCGGGCAACGCCAACTAGTTGTTGCTGGCCCCCACTTAACTGCTCAGGAAACAGATCTTTCTTGGCCACGATCTGAAATCGATCGAGCATTTCAGCAACCATTGCCTTCCTTTCAGATGATTTAATTCCTCTATATAATAATGGGGTCTCAATGTTTTCATATACTGTGAGTTCATCTATCAGATGGTAGGCTTGAAATACAAACCCAATATGATGCTTGTGTAACTCTGATTTTTTTCTTTCCTTCAATTTGTTGACAGGCTGATCCAGAAATAAATATTCTCCGGCGGAAGGTTGGTCAAGCATGCCAATAATATTTAACAGGGTAGATTTACCGGCTCCGCTGGGTCCCATCACTGTGATAAACTCTCCCTGGTTGATCTCGAGATCTATTCCCTTCAGAATGAAAATTCGCTGATAGCGGTTATCAACATATTTGTCTAAATCGATTAGTTTTATCATCATGCAATATTTTACATACGTTTAAAACTGATTGCCAAGATTTATGCCAATTGATAAACCTTCGAAATTTAAGCGTATTGAATGATTTCAATGATTCGAAGATGAGTTTAATCGTCCGTTTTCGGAGAAGGGTGTCCGCTGGTGGACAAAAAATCAGGGTCCCGCTTAAGCGGGACCCAAATGCAAACAGAGAGTTTAATTATTTAATATTTAAACAATATCATAAAGATATAAATCTTCCTTTAAAAGGATAAAGAAAATAAACTAAATATATTCTATATCCCAGGTGATCTTAGCAGCCTGTTTAAGCATATAGCTTACGCCGCAATATTTATCCTGTGATAAATTAACTGCTTTTTCAACCTTACTGCTATTAATATCTTTCCCCTTGAATTGATAAGTAAGGTGTATTTTGTGATAATATTTTGGATGCTCATCGGTAAGTTCGCCAGTTACCAAAATTTTAAAATCCTCTATATCAACCCTCATTTTTTTCAGAAGTGATATAACATCCATCCCTGTACAACCAGCCAGAGAAAATAAAAGTAAAGGTTTTGGTCGTGGGCCCCTGTTCTCTCCGCCTACTTTTGAGCCGGCATCAGCTACCAATTTATGATCATCCAGATAAGTTTCGAAAGCCATACCACTGGCCCAGCGTGTTTCAATCGTTTGTCCCATTTTTAAATCTTTAAATTATCAAATTACAGTTTGGCTAAAAGCTGTTCTTGATATAGCCTAAAAGCGGCCTTTCCAATGCTGTTGCGAAATTATACAATTCTATTTGTACTTTCCTGTTTTCTCTTCAATAGTTACACTCCCATCCTTCCTTACCTGCATTTTAATATTTATCAGTAATTCCTCTGCCCCTGCCTCAAAACAAGCTGTTTGAGCCTTTTTAACCACTGCAAGAATTTCTTCATACCCTCCTTCCATCACTGTTTCGAAGGGGCAGACTTCATATTTTAATCCTGATTTCTGTATGACCTCAATGGCTTTATCTACCAGAGTGTACAGATCATGCTTGTCGGATTTTGGAATGATCTGCAAGGCAAGGTTTATTTTATGATCCATAATCATCTTTTTTTGACGATAAAATTATATACTGTCACTCAAAGAGCCAATACGATTCCCATTCTTTATCAATTGAGATTGAAGAAAATAGTTCTAAATTTGAGCATCCGATATACAAATTACTTTTAATAAATTCACCATGACTTTTAAGCGATATTATTTTTTCTCATTAATTGCCCTTATTTTCTTTTTAAATGGATGTAATGATAACAGTAAACAAATCCTGGTCTCAAATTGGGATAGTTCTGCTGAAAGTGTTTTCCTGGGGAAGGAATTCTGGGCTAACCGCCTTCAGGATTGGCATGTCAAGAATGGCCGTATTGAATGCCTGAATGGAAAAGATGCCTTAAGGACTGTGCATATTCTGACCCATGAAATCAATGAGGAAAAATCCAGTTTCAATATAGAACTGAAACTGGGTGTCTTACATGATGAGACAATTGATGATGATGCTTTTGCCGGATTTTTAATCGGTGGTGGAAGTCTTGATATGGATTATCGTGGCAGGAGTCTTATATTCAACCTGCCCGGTAAAAACGGAGGCTTACTTGCCGGGGTAAACGGTAATGGGGAGCTTGTCATTCTAGATATGGATAAGGACCTGGAACCTATTGCTAAGTCAGAACCTAATCCCAATTTATTGAAGAACCTTCAATCCGGATTGATAATTGCTGCATCTGCTCAAGCGGTTGATGACTATTTTTATATTCAATTCACCGAGGTTCAAACTGAAACTACTATATCCTGCGAAATACCTGCTGAAAAAATAACCGGAAATATAGCAATGGTCGCTCACAAAGGAGGAAAAAAAAGTACGGGTTCTTTCTGGTTTAAAGATCTTAGGCTCTCAGGGCCAAAATTATCAATAAATGCACAGCGATCTCTCGGGCCAATCGTGTCAACCATGCAGACATTGAGCAGTAACACTCTTAAAATGTCGGTCCAGATGATGCCTGTAGGATCAAATCAGCCAAAGGATATATTTTTTAAATACAGGGAAAAAGGTGTTGATATCTGGGAACCTGAGGTCGGATCATCAATCAATACTGACGGATATGTAGCTAAATTCAAAATCGAGGAATGGGACGACTCAAGATCCTATGATTACCAGGTTGAATATAGATATATTGATAACCAAGGCGCAAAGACATCAGCCATTTACGAAGGAACCGTTAGAAAAAATCCAATTGATAAAGAAGAATTTGTAATCGCTGCCTTTACAGGGAATAACAATACAAGTTGGCAGAATAATGTATATGACCGGACAAGGCTGTTCTTTCCGCATGAAGATCTGACTTCAAAAGTCGCTTTGCATAAACCTGATTTTCTTTTCTATTCCGGTGACCAGCTTTATGAGGGTAGTCCATCCCCACCTGACAGGTCAAGGGCACCCTCCTCAACCTTGGATTATCTCTACAAATGGTATTTATGGTGCTGGGCACATCGTGACCTGACCAGGGACATTCCCGCAGTAGCTATACCCGATGATCATGATGTGTACCACGGAAATCTCTGGGGAGCAGGCGGTGAGATCCCTCCGGAGGGACCTGCAGATGGAATATATCCTGAACATTACCGCGGTGGTTTCGAAAGCCATTGGATCCAGGACCAGGGAGGTTATCGTATGGGGACAAAATTTGTTAATATGGTGGAAAGAACACAGACCAGCAACCTCCCCGACCCTGTTGATCCGGCACCAGTTAAAAATGATATCGGCGTATATTTTACCAATATTAACTATGGGGGGATAAGCTTTGCTGTTCTGGAAGACCGGAAATTCAAATCCGCTCCTGCCAAGATCCTGGTAGATGATAAGATCATTAATGGATTCTCGCAGATCGAAGGTTACGATGCAACTACTGCAGACCGGGATTATGCTGAGCTGCTGGGACAACGTCAGCTTGACTTTATAAATGAATGGGTGCATGATTGGGAAAACACCTGGATGAAAGTGAGTCTGACACAAACGATATTTGCCAACGTGTCTACTTACCCGGATACGTTTAAAACTGATGCCGGTACCCCAAGGCTCCAGCCACTTCCTCAGGGTGTTATTCCAAAAGATTACAGCCTGGCCAAGGACATGGATTCAAATGGATGGCCCCAGTCAGGTAGAAACAGGGCCCTCGAAGGACTGCGAAAAGGATACACTTTTATGATAGCAGGAGATCAGCATCTGGGATCAGTCGTTCATCATGGTATAAATTCATGGGAAGATGCCGGGATCTCTTTCTGTGTGCCTTCTGTAGCCAATGTATGGCCCAGAAGATGGTTCCCGCCAAATCCGGGCTTGAACCATCAGGATAGAAAACCAGGTTATACGGGTCGGTATTTCGATGGATTTGGTAATAGGATCACGGTCCATGCGGCTTCCAATCCTTATATTTCAAACGTCTACCCCTCCGAATTACATGATCGTGCTCCCGGATACGGAATAGTGAAGTTGTATAAAAAAGAACAGAAAATAGTGATTGAATGCTGGCCAAGACATGTGGATCCTTCAGAACCAGACGCACAACAATACCCTGACTGGCCGCTTACATTTAATTTGATGGACAATTATGGACGTCAGGCCGTCGAATGGTTACCTACCATAAAAACATCAGGTTTGGATAATCCACCGGTTGTTCAGGTTATCGATGAAACATCAGGGGAACCGATTTACACCGTACGCTCTTCCGATAGTTCTTACGATCCTAAAGTGTTTAAAAAAGGATCATACACTTTGAAAGTTGGAGAACCGGGAACTGATAAGTGGAAATTACTGAATAATATCCAATCTATAACTGAAAATGGTTCTGAAGTCATAGATCTGGCATTCTAGGACTTGATAACTGAAGATCCTTAAACCTGCACGGTGCACAAAACACTTTAGCCTAATCCTAGAAACTGCGGAAACCTATGTATACAATGTATTTAAGCTCGAAGGCCTTTGTGTATGGTATCGAAACCTTCCTGCAACAATTGAAAATCACGCCAACCTTAGTGTATTTTCCTTCGAGCAGCCTGCTTAAATAGGTCTCTGGAACCATAGTCCGGATTGCCTTATCTGATAAAAAAGCTTCAAATTCAATAATTATAATATTTAGATATGCCTAAATATTTTTTTTTATTAGGCAAAATTATTATTTTTGTTAAATGCGCAAAATTCTATTTGCTATATGTTATATGACAGGCTTGCTTCTGGTGACAGGCGAGTTAATTGCTCAACATTCCAATATCAAAGGAATAGTCAGGGATGATGATGGGCCAGTGGCATGGGCAGCAGTAGGGATTGGTAATACGTCAATAGGCAGCATAACGGATGAAGAAGGAAAGTTTATTATAAAGGATATCCCTGTCGGAGAGCAGGAAATAGTGGTTTCTCACATAGGATATATGGAAGACGCACAAGTAGTAAACCTTAAGGAAAATAAAACAATTGAATTGAATATTTTACTCAGGCCCAGTTTGAACGAGTTAAATGAAATGGTAATTACCGGAACCAGAACAGATAAACAAAAAAATACCTCGGCTATAGCCGTTTCTACTTTAAGTTCGAAAACATTGGAAAATACACGATCCTTAAACCTTGCGGAAGGTCTGAATTTCCAACCAGGGCTTCGCGTTGAGGTGAACTGCCAGACATGTAATTATACGCAATTGCGAATTAACGGACTAGGAGGGGCATATACTCAATTGCTTATCAATAGCAGGCCCATATTCAATTCTCTTATGGGATTGTATGGCCTTGAACAGGTGTCTTCGGACATGATCGAAAAGGTAGAAGTCACTAAAGGAGGCGGATCCGCACTATTTGGATCAAACGCTATTGCAGGAACTGTAAATGTAATTACCAAGGAACCAAAGAATGACCATTTTGCCATTGGAACTGTTGGTGGGCTTACTACTGCTGAATCAACTGATCTTTCCTACTACGGGAATTTCACAAAAACTTTCGAAAAGGCAGCTGTGTCATTATTTGCTACAGGTAGAAACCGGGCCCCTTATGACCATAATAATGATGGATTTACAGAAATACCGAAAGCAAATAACTACTCTATTGGATTTAAAACTCATCTGAAACCATCGGATAAACACAAGATAAATTTCGACTTCTTTAAAATTTACGAATATCGCCGTGGAGGTAATAAAATAAATGAACAGGCTCACATATCCGATCAGGCCGAAGAACGAAAGCATGATATTTATGTTGGCGGACTGGATTATACAATTATGTTTCCAAACCTGAAGAGTAATATAAACACCTATCTGGCCGGCCAATACACTCTAAGGGTGCATTATACAGGTATTGATGGCGTGAATGCCTACGGCGATACCCGAAACCACTCTTTAAATGCAGGAATTTTCTGGAATTATTATATGAAAGCAAACACTCTTTCCTTTGGGGTTGATTATCTTATGGATGATGTTTTTGATCAAATACCATTTTACGATTACCTGATTGATCAGAATACTCAACAAATTGGTATAATAGGACAAACCGATTGGGATATCATAGAGAAGGTCAACCTCGTAGCGGGTTTGAGACTGGATAAGCATAATTTCCTGGATAAAATCATGGTCAACCCAAGAATTGGTCTTTTATATAAACCCATTCCCAATATGCAATTAAGGGGATCCTTCGGTACAGGGTACAGGGCACCCCAGGCATTTGACACCGATCTCCATATCGCCTTCTCAGGCGGTGGCATATCCTTTATTGAACTATCTGATGACCTGGTAGAAGAAAAATCGAGGAGTTTTACCACATCTTTGAGCTGGGACAAGCCTTCCAATACCAGCATATATGGATTCACTATTGAAGGATTTTACACAAACCTGTCAGATCCATTTATTCTAGAATATAAGGAATTTGATGAAAACGGGAATTCGGTTATGGAAAAAAGAAACGGCAGCGATTCAAAAGTATATGGCATTACCCTGGAAGGCCGTATGAACTATAATTATCTGGTGGAATTGAATTTTGGCATTACCTTTCAGAAAAGCCGGTATGCTGACGGGGTCCAGTGGTCATCAGAGATCGAAGGTATCAGGGATTACCTTAGAACTCCTGAGAAATATGGATTCTATACCCTAAACCTCAATCCCTTAGGTCATTTCCACATCAATCTATCCGGCACCCTAACCGGTCCAATGAAAGTACCCCATTATGGAGGTGCCCCGGGTGTGGATGGAGACCGGCTTGAAATTTCTCCACTTTTCTGGAACAGCAATATCAAGATCAGCCAGGACATCATGATCAATAAAGGGAAACAGGAACTGGAACTTTCAGCCGGCATACAGAATATATGGAATGCTTATCAGAATGATTTTGATACCGGAAGATACAGGGATTCAAATTATGTCTATGGACCGGCTCGGCCAAGAACATATTTCCTTGGTCTGAAGTTCAGCGGGATATATTAGATTATAAACAAATCTCCCAAGCGTTTTAAAAATTGGCTAAAGTTATTACCTGGCATTTTGAATTACTGAGTTACTTAAAAGAAGGCACCTTTCTGTATCTCGATGACATTTTGCCCCGGGGATAACACCTTTCAATTTTGCCTTACCCTTCATATGAACTATTTTTGCATTCGATCAATTGAAAGGGCATGCAAAACAATACCCGGAAAACCGTTGAAATCTGCTTTTCACCAAAACTCTATGAGCACAAGCTGACCAGAGACAATTTTATTGTCGTTATTGCGGATATTCTTCGTGCAACCACCTCTATTTGTGCCGCTTTTGATCATGGAGTAGAAAAGATCATCCCTGTTGCTGGCATTGAAAAAGCCAGGGAGTATAAAGAAAAAGGCTTTATCGTGGCATGTGAAAGGAATGGCAAGGTCCTTGATTTCGCAGATGTTGGCAATTCCCCTTCTGATTTCCTGAAAGACTCATTCAAAGGAAATACCATTGCCTACTCCACCACCAATGGGACCAAAGCGATAGACCTGGCTTCTGATGCGGAAGAAATTGTTATCGGATCATTCACAAACCTGTCAGCTCTTGCTGATTGGATAACTGAACAGGATAAAAACGTAGTTATTTTATGTGCGGCCTGGAAAAACCTGTTCAACCTCGAAGATTCGCTATTTGCCGGCGCACTTTCTGAGAAACTGTTTGATAGAGGGCATTTTAATACTGAATGCGATTCGGTCAAGGCAGCTTTGGATCTTTGGTCGCTTGCCAGTGAAGATCTGGCAGGATATCTTTCAAAATCTTCACATAGAAATCGTTTGAAGCACCTGGTATCCGATGAGGATTTTCAATATACAGTTACCCTGGATTCCAATCGAGTTATTCCAATATTACAGGACGATTATTTGATAAACCAGGGGAGTAAATGAAAAAAATCACCTGATTACTTAAAATCAGGTATATAACTCATCTCTAAATTTTTGATTTTTACTTTTCAGGAACATAAACGCTTAATTTCCAGCAATTTTGGCCAATAATAATTCTTCAGGAAACTTGCATTTAAAATTGAATATTCCTATCTTATTTTATTAATTGGGGAAATGGTCTAATACTATTTTTTGTTATAGTAAAAAGCGGTAATTGAATTTTTTAAATCTTTACTTTTTTCAGCCCCATGTTTTTGCTTTTTTCATTCCCATATTGCATAAGGAAAGTTATCCTGTTTCGGGACATAATTATTGATCAGCGTCCAATTTATATACAAAAATCTTGTGATAATTTTTTGATATCCAATCGCGGTCCATAGGCTTCAAATTCAACTATATATTAAACTCAAATCTTATACTAAAAACCAAAATTATGAAAAGAGATATATTAACTATTATTCTGCTTCTCAGCATTTCCTCTATGGTATTTTTTCTTGCAAATTGTGGAGAAGATGATGAAGAGCCAAACAAACCCCCAACAGTTAACATTACGAGTCCATCGAATAATGCAGATATAGAAAAGGGAGAAACAGTACAAATAACTGTGACAGCAAGTGATAATGATGGATCGATCAGTAACGTAAAGATCTTCATTGACAATGTTGAAGAGGATTCTTTTAACTCACCTCCTTATTCAGTAAGTGTTAGCACAGCCGATGCTGAGGTGGGTCAACATACTCTGAAGGCAGTAGCCACAGATAATGGTGGGCTTACGGCTACTGATCAGATTACTGTAAACATTACTGAAAGTGCACCACCTACAGTAACAACAGAAAACATCACCGAAATAGCCGAGACCACAGCAACCGGCGGCGGTAATGTAACAGACGATGGCGGAAATGATGTAAGTGTACGTGGTGTGGTATGGAGTGATGCCAGCGGACCGACCCTGGAAAGCAATTCGGGCAAAACAGAAGATGGAACGGGTACAGGCGCATTTACCAGCAATCTGACTGGACTTACGGCTGCCACTACTTATTACGTAAAAGCCTATGCAACCAATAATCAGGGCACTTCCTATGGAGAAGAGAAGAGCTTTACTACCGAAGGATCTATAGCTACAGTAGTTACCGGAACAATTTCAGATATTACCCATGAATCAGCGGTATGTTCCGGGGAGGTTACTGATGAAGGAGGATCAACTGTTACTGCTCGCGGATTGGTATGGACTTTAACATCAAACGTCGAACCAACAATTGAAACAAACCTTGGAATGACCACTGAAGGAAATGGTTTAGGTGCCTTTAGTAGTCCAATAACCTCGCTGGAACCAGTAAAAAATTATTGGGTTAGGGCCTATGCAACAAACAGTTCTGGTACTGCATATGGTGAATCAAAATCGTTTGGCACATTAGAAGGGCCGCCTTCGGTTACTACTGCAGATGTCACTAACATCGACGCTCACGTAGCCATAGGTGGTGGATTAGTAACTGATTTCGGAGGTGCAACTTTGTTAGATGGTGTAGGAATTATTTGGGGCAAAACGGCAAATCTTGATCTAGCGGATATAAATAGTTACGATGGGTTTTATCAACTCTTTAACATGAACCAGAATGGTGATCATTCATTCGAAGGGCCATTGTCAGGACTGGATCCTGAAACACTATATTATGTAAGAGCTTTTGCAGGAAATGATTTTGGCACCTCATATGGTGAAGCAAAAACATTTACAACCGGAAGTTTTTCCGTAGTATCCGGATCATTTACTGATGCCAGGGATGGGAATACTTATAATACGATAACCATAAGCGGCCAAACCTGGATGGCTGAAAACCTGGCCTATCTGCCTGATGTTGTTTGCCCATCTAATGAAGATTGTGGTTACTGGGTATATGATTACCAGGGATCCGTTGTAGCTGACGCTATCGCTACTGCAAATTACGGTACCTACGGTGTTCTGTATAGCTATAACACGGCAAGTCAGGCATGTCCAACAGGCTGGCATCTGCCTTCAAGTGCTGAGTGGACTATATTTGAAATGAATCTTGGGATGCCCTTGAATAGCGCACAATATACGGGAGGTTTAAATACCAGAGGCACCGATGAAGGTGGAAAAATAAAGGAAACTGGAACGTCTAATTGGGTGGCTCCTAACACTGGAGCTACCAATATCTCAGGTTTTTCAGCACTCCCGGGTGGGGAGCGATCGGTGTTAGAAACTTTTCAATTACTTGGAATTTGGGCTGAGTTTTGGACCTCCACCCAATATTCTGGAACTACCGATGCCCACCGGCGCTACGTGGATTCAGGTACTTCAACGATTCATGCTGGAGCATATTGGGAAATACATGGCCTTTCTGTTAGATGTGTGGAGGATTAAAGCACTTTATTCTTTATAACTAAATCAATAAAAAACTGCCTTTCGAATAATTCGAAAGGCAGTTTTTTATATTGACATCTTCCCTGGAGTCTTTACTGTTGTATCTCTATTTTTAGAGCTATTGGTTGAGGATTCTTCAGTCGCTGCATTTCTTCAAAAAGGAGAAGTAGAGGCGGATTCTTCCCCTGCCTGAGGCCGGGATCAGAAAACGAAGGTTTAACTCATAGAATGTAAGGCCACCCTATTCCCTTCTGTATCAGAAAAAATAGCAAAAAAGCCTAAATCAGGAGTAATATTTGTCTTGCTAACTTCAACTTTGCCTCCTGCTGCCTCTACCCTATCCAGTACTGTTTGTAAATCTTCTCCTCCATTCAAATAGACTAATGATCCACTTCCTGAAGGCTCATAACCCGGTCCCATAGCAATCGCTCCTCCTATACCTCCCTGCTCCACAAGAAAAAAGCCAAGTGTAGTTTCTCCCATCACTATGGAGGGCATTTCATAATCATATATTGTACTGTAAAACTTTTGAGCCCGTTCAAAGTCCGTAACAGGTATTTCAAACCAGTTGAGTGAGTTCTTTAGATTTTCCATACATTTCCATTTAAGACAATCGTGAAAGATAATGAAAATTCAGGATAAAGCTCAATTCGATTGGAAGGTTTGTATCAGGCATTGTCAATTTTACGACACCAAAGATTTATTTGGCATAAATCTTCTCGAGCGCGGCTATTTCCTGCCCCATTTGCAGGGACTTTACATATGGATTGACTTATTTCTGAACTCAGTGAAAAATCTACATTAAATAGTGAAATTCTTCTGCCGCTAGTGATTGGATGAAAAAATGACGGACTTTATTGAAGCAAATCTACTTTTGCCATACCAATTCATCTCAATACTGGATAGCTACCAACGTCCGGGGGGGTATTTCAGTAAATTCAAGCATGTGATCTGTAAACTCCTTCTTAACCCCTTCCGTAGCTGGAAGAACCAGCTTTACTTTAGCTGTCATTGGGAATTCTGCCTCCAGTGTAACAGAAACCGCCTCATCCCTGAAGTTCTCAATAACGATCAGGTCATCACCCATCAGATACAGCGAAACCATGCTGGGCGCATCGAATTTCACGCCAAAAGGCGCAAGCATTTTATTCCTCAATTCATTCAGTTCCTCCCTGCCCATTCGAAGGACATTGATCGGATCCACATTAACGTTCAATATATGAAGATTTTCATATTGATCAACATTCTCAATATAATCTGCCAATCCATCGGTGATAAGAACCGGTGTATTATCAGCCTGGAACTGATCTAGTTTATCCTGCCAATCCGGATCTTTTAAAATCTGAACAGGAAAGAACGCGGCTTTGGCGGTCATATCGATCTTCTCTTTTGGAACCAGAGGCAGGCCCAGCATGCCTACAAAGTTGTATATATAGGCATCGGCATCACTTCCTCTGAAAGTTTTTGTCGTGTCATATTGACTATGTGGCTCGCTATTCGCAGGTTTCACAGCGAGAATCCCTTTGATCGGCTTATCATCTACCAGCTGTGCCAATTCAAACAGACCTGGCAACTCTACTTTCAAAGCTTCGATATCCGCAATTCCGGTACCTTTCCTGTTTACATATTCATTGGTTTCCCGGTTCAATCCGCCATAAGAAAAAAGCATCATTTCCCTGGCGTCGGCAAGTACGGTTTGACGCGCTTGCTCCAGATAGGTCTTTGGCGTCGTGCCCAGGGCATCGAACCATCCCCCTCCTGTTTTATCGCCACCTATATCCGTGAGCCATCGCATAATAAAATAGGCTCCATACTGTGGATCATTCAATCCCTCCGTGTTGTTGAAAAAATCATTATCCCGCGTTTCAGTACCCACCCATATGTAATCATAGGATTCCGTTTCTCCGAGTACCTCATAGCCCCGACGATGGAAGTCGTCATACCACAGGGGGAACTTATTGATTATTTTCACATTTGGATTCGCCCTTTGGGCTGGTTTCAGGATATACTCCTTGCTGATCATATTCATAAGATCACAGCGGTACTGACTCATGCTCATGTCACCGCAAGCTTCCAGGCATTCTTCACATTCGCAATGCGTGAACAAGAAATCGTCGATCATGATCAAATCGAACATGGAAGCTGTATATTCAAATATCCGGATAAGCTCCTTATGCGTTTCCTCACTGGTATAACAGGAAACTATGGAACCACCTGTGGAAGGTTTACCGAAATTCACTGTCGTGACACATCCTGATGCCTCAATGCCTGCAAGCTCAAATTCCTCCTTCGCATGCATCAGGGTTTCCCGCTCAGCGGTGTAGCCCCTGAAAGTCTCAATAAAGACACGGGTCACACCTGCGTCCTTGCACCACTGAATAGCACTATCCAGGCCTTCCTTATATGAAAGTTTATCCCGCACATCGTGGGCTGTGAAGATGGTGGAAACTCTTAACAAATCCTTATTTGCATTGGCCAACTCCCAATTGGTTGGCGGTGTGCATGAGGTTGCCAGTAACAGGGTACCTAAAAGAAAGCCAAGGACATTAAAGAAAATCTTTTTCATGAGAAAGCATTTTAAAAAATGAGGATTATCAATCAAAAATATAAGTTAATACGCTAAAAATAGCTAAAATATTAGTCTCCTCCTAGTACAAGTTTTCCCACACAATGGGTCAAATACCTGACCTGAATTCATAAATGATATTTTGACATCAAGTGTTCCAAATTCAAGCCCATTCTACGTAAAATATGTAATTGTTAAAAAAGTAAAATAGAAAATAGATGAATTACGGGATATGCATTACCCCTTTTCAGATGATCATGAGACATTATACCATGTCTTACTTAACATTTTTAAAGACAAAGTCCCGGGGGCCGCGACCCACACCATATTCGTCGAGTTTGTTCCCTGAAAAATCAAATACATACACTTTGCCGTTACCCTGGAAAGCCACTGCATCGGTAACATGTACTGCATCATTCTCAGGATCTACACCCAGTCCATATAGATTTCTCTCTGAAATGATCTCCGTAATAACTTTCCGGTGTATTAATGCTTGATTTGAACACCTTATTCTCAGTATAGGAATAATCAGGCGACCACTGTTCACCCATGAAAAACAGCATATCCCCAGCACCATTGATTGCGAACCTGCCGTTTGGGAAAGAACTGCTGATGTCTGCTGTTTTGATCACAACATTAACTGCCGGATCGATCTGCTGCAAGTGTCCCACCTGAAATATAAGCCCCCGTAGACAGGACCCATAGATCCTGATTACCATCAACCACAAATTGGGTGGGTCCATTATTTACTTCGATGGAATCTTTCAGAACATTGTCAGAAGGGTCATAAATGGTGACCAGATTTGTAGCGCTATTTGCCACGTAGATCATATCATTCAATACAACGATCCCTTCAGGCCTTGAAGGCGTATCAATCGTAAATGATATTTGCATGGTACCCAGATCATAATACAAGAATTTTGGAGTTCGGACTACTCCAGTTGTCATCATAAGGCCCCCAATCGGATCACATATCCAAAATTAGAATATCCCTCAAAATACCGGGGCAACGTCAGATCATCATTGACCACGTCAACCGATGTTAAATCTTTCTCCTCCACAACTTCTATCCGACCATTGCCGTCAATGATATATCCTTTAGAATTATAGAATTTCATGGATTGAAAAATTGCAGCAAGAGGCCTTTCATTGATCCCCTCAAAGACTTTATTGTTAACCTTAGAGCTATCAAAATCATAATAGCTGAGCGATCCATCGCTATCAGTAAAATTGCCTTCATTAACGATAAATACGCCATTCTTAAAAAATGACTCCTCCACTGGTTCCGGATCATTACTACATTGAACAAACAGGATCAATCCGAAAACTATCATCAATCCACTTAAAAAGCTTTTTCCCATAACCTTCATTTGCATTATTTGTTAAACAAAAAATTTATTCCAATCATATAATTCCTTCCGGGCATAG
The DNA here is from genome assembly GCA_963820995.1 of uncultured Cytophagales bacterium. Taxonomy (GTDB): domain Bacteria; phylum Bacteroidota; class Bacteroidia; order Cytophagales; family Cyclobacteriaceae; genus JAGTVG01. The sequence goes on from CAWGCL010000008.1 coordinate 393,294, forward strand.
CCCTGAACTTCATATTCTCATATGAAATATTCAACAGGTTATTTATCCGGAAATCTATATTTAATACCTGGTTCTTTATTATGATATTTTTACCAGCCCTGAAATTCAATAAGTAATAGGACGGCAGATCGGATTCATTATCCGCTGTTACATACCTCAATCCAGTATAATTCATTGATAAACTACCGTACCAGTTTCTTATCATTGCTCTGTATTCCACTCCACCCATATGGATTGGTGTATAAGGGAGTTGATTATCTATTCCTACATCACCCTCGTTGATGGATTCTTTCACTATGGATTTTGAATACCCATAGCTCAGACTCAATTGCGATAGCAATAATCCAGTCTTAATATCCATACTTGATGAAATATCAAAACCATAGGCATCCACCTTTCTGACGTTTTCAGGAATCCAATAGGAAGGGCCGGGCACCCACATGATCCAGTTATCAACATTATAGTAATATGTGGAAACTGCCGCTTCAAGTTGAACACGACCTTTATATTCATATCCGACTGTTGCGTCCAGGTTCCTGCTTTTCTCCGGTTGAAGGTCAATCCGGCCTCCAGGTACCCAATACCGGTCATTAAGTGTAGGAACTCGGTAATTAATTGCGGCCTGACCCTTCAAAAACAAAAGAGATCTGCTTTTTTCAATAATTGAGTATTTTACTCCCACTGAAGGAGATAAGGGGGCATCATATCCCGCAACAAAAGTTTGCCGGATATTCAGGCTGAACTCCCACCGGTCTAAAGTATTATTTACAACACCTCCATAAATATCTGTCCTGTTTTCTATAGTCTGGTCGTCATAACTATCAACCTCGGCAACGATGTGATTGAAATTGGAGCCAACACGAAATTCCCAATTATTTACACTGTTTTCATAGTTAAACTGTCCAATATACTGTCTGGTATTTATTTCTGAAGCCTCATTGTACAACATATAGTCCCACAGATAAGATCCTTTCATTTCAAAATAACCGATCCCGGACTGAATACCATAATCTGCTACCAGCCTTAGGCTTTTGTCTTTCTGGGTATCTTCGGCATCTTCATTAACCATCGTGGGTTGAACTTCCCGGTCGGAATAATTAAACCACCCCTTAATGGCCAGCTGAGATCTGGAAGAGGTATTAATAAACACATCCTGCAAAATACCATATTGGAAAATTGAAGCATTCTGTTGCCTTTCAACAGGTTTTCCGGGTTTGGTAATATTTATATACTCGAAATCATTATTATTCTGATGCCTGTAAAACTTACTGGTAAGATATACCCTCTTCCCAACTTTACCCTGAACTTTAAGGGTAGTCAGGAAATTATGAAAACTGCCCGCATATTGACCAACACTGCCACTCAGGGTCTTATTCCAGTCTGCGGATGATTCCAGCAAAATGCCACCTCCAATGGCATCTGAACCAAATTTTGAACTTGAAGATCCGTAAACAACCCTTACACTATTAAAAGCCAGCACTGGGAACAAGGAGAAATCAGATTGACCAATCGTTGGTTGATTAACATTAATGCCATTCCATAAAACTGCGGTATGGCTAGCCCCTGTACCTCGAAACGATATGGATGACAACATCCCATTTCCATATGATTTAAAATAAATTGGATTTTTAAAGCTGATGATATCGTTCAGGTTGAAGGCCTGGAATGCTGCTTTATCAATGGAATCTGCATTATTTATTGTACTCCCCGGGCTGAATTTTTCGAAGTATTCTCCATGAATGGTCAATCCCTTCATATGGATCGTATCGCTCTCCAGATCATTTTCTACAATTAGATCATCTTTGGCACGAGGATCATCATCAAGAGGCAGATCATCTGCATATGATGGGAGAACCAAAAAAATAAAAAATAATATTACCAATCGCCTGAACAACATTATGTTGAATTAAATCTTACAAAGTAGATTAATCCAAAACGTTCAAGGAGTAAGATTTGAGATGGTTTAGCAGAAATCGAATTGCTAAGCGTCCCAGCCTTTCACCCGAAGCTTTGAAAGTACTTTACGGCAGGTCTCCTGGCTTGCTTAGCTTTCCTTGCCTTCCCGCCCCGTTACCGGGACAGTGGCCTGAGGTTTGGAAAACCACTTACAGCTTACAGTTGCGGGGACAGCTCCGGACTTTCCCACCTAAGTGGGACTTCACCGGATTCCCTTTTAATCCATTTCTGTTGAAACAGCGTGGAACCGTATTGCTGTAAAGATAGTGAAGTAAAATCGCATAGGAAATCTTATAGTTAAAATTTATTTTTGTCCCCCTCCAGATAATAGCCTTTCCTATTTTTCCCTTACAGAATGACACAATTTTATTAAACTTGCAGGATGATATTCCCGATGAAAAACTTTAATACCTTTATGTAGCATACTCAATTCTCCTTATGATTTTTGGCTGCTCAGATCATAAGAAGGTGCACCAAAACAAGGTAGGTGAAGGCATACGGGTTCAGGCACCTACGAAGGTCAAATATGCAAAGAGGTTTAACATCACATATTTCGATTCTTACAAAAAAATTGAAGTAAATGAACCCTGGCCCGGTTCACCAGATACTTTAGTCTATATCATCACCAAAGATAAATCTGTAATAAATTCATTTGAAGGGGATGCTAAGATTGGCCTGATCAGGCAGCCCATTGAAAATGTAGTATGCTTTTCTACAACGCATCTTCCATTTCTGGAATTGATCAATGAAGAATCCCGGTTATGCGGTTTCCCTACAATCGATTATATCTATAGTGAAAAAATTCAGGACATGGCCAGAAAAGGAAAGATCAAAGACCTTGGGCCATCAAATGAGATTAATTTTGAATCATTGCTTGAACTAAACCCAGACCTGGTATTCGCATTCACCATGGGCAATGAAATGTCTATGATCAGGAAAATTGAATTATCAGGAATCCCAATGGTCCTGAATGCAGACTATCTTGAAGATCATCCACTGGGCAGGGCTGAATGGATAAAATTCATAGCGGCATTTTTTGATAAAGACCTGGAAGCAGATTCCATATTCAATGAAATAGAGAAAGCATACCTGGCGACTAAAACCGCAATGGATAATATAGAAAAACGTCCGCAAATATTTACTGGAGTCGTTTATGGGGATACGTGGTTTATGCCCGGAGGAAAACACTATGGCACCCGGTTTTTTAATGATGCAGGCGGCAATTATATATGGTCAGATAATAACTCCGGCAATATTCTCCAGCTCAGTTTCGAATCGGTTTATGAGAAAGCCGGCAATGCAGACTTCTGGATTGGGACAGCCACTTATAATTCTCTCAAAGAAATAGAACAGGCTGATATCAGGTACAAAGATTTCAAAGCATTTAAAACGGGGGATATATACAATTATTCAGCACGTGTAAGCGATAAGGGCGGCAATGCCTATTTTGAATTAGGTTATGCAAGACCTGATATCATTTTAAAAGATCTGGCCAAAATCTTTCATCCTGAAGAAATGAAGGCTCATCAATTCTACTTTTATAAAAAATTGTATTAGATTCATGTCAATGAGCAATCGACTTTCTGGCATTATACTTTTACTCTTAGGCATGCTGGTCATACTGGCCATAATGAATATTTCGCTTGGCTCAGTATATATTCCATTTCAAAAGATCTTTGCAACACTTACCGGACAATCCATTGAGAATGAAGGATGGCAGAATATTATTTTACAATTCAGGTTGCCAAAAGCTATAACCGCCATCCTGGTTGGAAGCGGACTCGGTATAAGCGGTCTGCTTATGCAGACCTTGTTTCGTAATCCCCTGGCGGGCCCATTTGTACTTGGAATCAGTTCAGGTGCCAGCCTGGGTGTAGCTTTAGCCATCCTTGCAGGCATGACTTTTGGTTTCGGCCTGACACAGATGGGTATTGGAGGTAGCTGGATCCTGACCATCTCAGCCAGCCTGGGAGCCATACTTGTACTTTTGGTCGTAGTACTGGTATCACTGAAGGTACAGGATAGTATGTCATTACTGATCATCGGTTTGATGTTCGGCAGTGCGACCAGCGCAATTGTTACTGTATTGCAGTTTTTCAGTAAAGCAGAAAGTATTCAGGCCTACCTGGTCTGGACCTTTGGCAGCCTTGGTGGTGTTACCTGGCAGGAATTGCAGGTTTTTATTCCTATCGTTTCAATAACATTATTTGGTTCGTTTATGCTTTCCAAAAAACTAAATGCCTTGCTTCTTGGCGACAATTATGCAAGAAGTTTGGGTTTAAACATAAACAATACAAGATTGCTCATCATTATCGCAACCGCTCTTCTGGCAGGTACCATAACTGCATTTTGTGGCCCTATTGCATTCATAGGCATTGCCATACCTCACATAACCCGCTTGATCTTCAACACATCGAACCACAAGATATTATTTCCAATGGTTGTACTTTGTGGGGCTATCCTAATGCTGATCTGTGACATAATAGCTCAAATACCCGGGCGTGAATATACCTTGCCGATCAATGCAGTAACTTCCGTATTCGGCGCTCCCCTGGTGATCTGGTTAGTAGTCAGACGGAAAAACTTCAGTAAAACCTTTGCCAAATGATGGCTGGAGAAAACAATATGGCCATCGAATTGCGGGATCTGACGATTGGGTACAATAGGGGAAATTACCAGCTAAAGATTTTGCAAAACCTGAATGCTGTGTTGCATAAAGGCGAACTAGTATGCCTCGTGGGAGAAAATGGGGTAGGAAAATCAACCTTGCTGCGCACAATCTCAGGTGTACAACAGCCTTTGTCCGGTGAAGTGTTCATTGCCCATAGATCTTTGCGGGATATATCCTCAATGGAACTGGCGAAAACAATCAGTCTCGTTTTGACTGACAGGATCTATGCCGGGAATCTTTCGGTCAAGGAATTGGTAGCACTAGGAAGATACCCATATACAAACTGGTTGGGTAATCTCAGAAAAGAAGATCAAAAGAAAATTGACTGGGCTCTGGAGATTACCGGGACACAATACCTCGAAGATCAATTGATCAGTGAGTTATCTGACGGTCAGTTTCAGAAAACCCTTATCGCCAGGGCCCTGGCACAGGATAGCGACATGATCATTCTTGATGAACCAACAGCACACCTTGACCTTGTAAATAAGATAATAATACTAAAGCTTTTAAAAGACCTTGCCTCTAATACGGGAAAATCCATTTTGATGGCAACCCATGAACTCGAACTCAGCTTACAGATCGCGGATTTTATCTGGATGACCTATAAAAATGACAAAATGGTAACGGGAACACCTGAAGACCTGATCATCAATGGTTCATTTAACAAAATGATAAATCATGATGCTATACTTTTTGATAAACTTCATGGTAGATTCCAAATTAAAAGTAAAACGGATAGATTTTGCTCGCTTTCCGGAGACAAGTCGGTATATTTCCTTACACAGAATGCCCTAAACCGGAAAGGATGGTCAATTGCAGAAAAGGTGTCGGATGTTTCTATAAATATCAGGAAAAATGAAAAGGAATTTATATGGCAGGTCAGGAAGAATGACCTGGAAAAAGAGGCGCATTCAATTAAAGATATGCTGGATATTTTAAACAGTTTATAAATGATACACATTCTAATTCTATTAATAATTAGCCTAATCTCTTTATTCCCTAAAATGGAAAATAACCAGGATACGATCAAAGCAATGACTTTTAATATACGCTACGGAACGGCTGATGATGGAGAGAATTCATGGGAATTCAGGAAGGACCTGGTATTTAATGTTAGTCATGGAAAGTCAATGTGATTTCATCGGAATGCAGGAAGCCATGATCTTCCAGGTCGATGAGATCCTGGAAAATTGTACAGCGTACCAATATATTGGCGTTACCCGTGAGACAGATCCTGACTAAAGGAGAAGCCTCCCCGATACTTTATAATTCATCAAGATGGAAACTGATTGAGGGAAAGACCATGTGGCTATCAGAAACGCCAGAAATACCCGGATCAAAATCCTGGAAATCTTCACTTCCAAGGATCTTTACCTGGGGAAAATTTGAGCATAAAGTAAGTAGAAGACGGATCTTAATAGTCAACACCCATTACGACCATAAGTCCGCTGATGCAAGATACCACAGCTCAGGGGTAATCGTAGAGTATATAAAGCGAATGAAAAATGACCTCCCCTCCATACTTCTGGGCGACTTGAACGCAGGAGAAGATCAGGCCCCCATTACCTATTTAACGGATAATAAAGTCTTACCATTAAAAGACGCATATAGAACCATCAATATGAAACAGGAAGAAAAAGATATGACATTTTATGGATGGAAAGCGCATATTCCTGGTACAGGTAAAAGGTTGGATTATATTTTTTATACTGGCGATATAAAGGTTCTATCTTCAGAAGTTATAAATTACAATTCTGAGGGCAGGTATCCTTCTGACCACATGCCAGTAATCGCAGAATTTAAATAATTAATAAGATTTCCAGATGATCTGCCTCATTATTTATAATTATTTTGAATAAACCATTAAGAATTTTATATTGACCTTGTAATTTTTTACACCTGGCATATGAGTATTAAAAACATCTTCTTATTGGTATTTGCAATTCCTTTGTTCATATCCCTTAATTCCTGTGAGAAAAGAACCCAGACTGAAAATCAAATATTCAATTATGCGCAGTACGTTGATCCCATGATCGGAACCGATGGCCATGGTCATACATATCCTGGAGCCACTATGCCTTTTGGGCTCGTTCAGGTCAGTCCAGATAATGGAATAAGACGGATGGGACTGGGTTAGTGGTTATCATTATTCCAATAACCGCATCGTAGGATTCAGCCATACACATCTTAGCGGTACTGGTGTCGGCGACATGCTTGATGTTCTGATATTACCGGCTGCAGAAGCTGTTCACTATAATTCTAATGATCCACTTTCGAGCACATTTGATTCATATTATGCCACCTATTCCCATGAAAACGAATCAGCATCAGCAGGATATTATTCAGTTCTGTTTGATGATTCCCAGATAAAAGTTGAATTAACCGCATCCAGGCGTGCCGGTTTCCATAAATATTCTTTTCCGAAAAGAGACACCTGCTCTGTACTCATTGATCTTGGATTGGCAGTAAATACAGATAGCGTAACGTCTTCACATATTAAAATTATCAGCGACACTTTGCTTACAGGATTTCGCTATTCCACCGGTTGGGCCAAAAACCAGAAAACGTATTTTGCTATCCGATTTTCAAAACCTTTTATCTCATACGATCTGATATCATCCGATAGTATTTATTTTGATGCTTCCACTTCAATTGAAGGACAACATGTAAGAGGAATTATCAGATTCATGCCTGACAAAAATGATCAGCTGATGATCAAAGTAGGTATTTCCGCAGTCAGTGAAGAGAATGCACTGATCAGTATAAACCATGAATTGCCAGATTGGGATTTTAACTTTGCAAGAAGGCGAACACGGGATGAATGGAATCAGGTGCTTAACAAAATTAAGATCACTTCAGATAATGAGAAATTGCTCAGAACCTTCTATACAGCCATGTACCATAGTATGCTGTCACCAAATGTTTTCAGCGACAGCATTGGCAACAACACCTTCGAATACCGCTCCCCGGATGATCTTATTTATATTGATACTGCGTTCACAAATTATCATACTTTTTCTTTATGGGACACCTATCGGGCAGCCCATCCATTATTTACGATCATTGAAAAGGAACGTGTCCAGGATTTCGTACGGTCAATGCTAGCCCATTACAGGGATACCGGTCAGCTACCGGTCTGGTCGCTTTGGGCAAATGAAACAGGTACTATGATCGGATACCACGCCATACCTGTAATTTACGATGCATATAAAAAAGGATTGCTTCCTGACCTGCAGGCTGATTCCTTATATGCTGCCATGAAAGCCAGCGCTTTCCAGAATATAAGGGATACCCCTTTGTATATAGAATATGGATATATACCTGCCGACGATTTGAGCAATACAGTTTCAAAAACCCTTGAATATGCCTTTGATGATTGGTGTATTGCGCAAATGGCAAAAGACCTGAACCAGATGAATGAGCATTATTATTTTATGGAAAGAGCCGGAAATTATAAGAATGTTTTTGACAGCAACACACTTTTCATGAGGGCTAAGCTTGCTGACGGGAGTTGGAAAGAACCTTTTGACCCTATAAATACAAATTATAGAAATGATTATACTGAAGGCAATGCCTGGCAATATACATGGTATGTTCCTCACAACATACCTGACCTGATCCAGATGATGGGTGGACCGGAAATATTTGAGAAAAAACTTGATTCCCTATTTAGTATAGGATCTGACATGGGAGATGAAGCTGCCCTTGACGTTAGTGGAATGATCGGACAATATGTCCATGGAAATGAGCCAAGCCATCATATAGTGTATCTGTACAATTATATTGACAAGCCCTGGAAGACCCAGGAAAAAATTACCGAGATCATGAGTTCTTTGTATGGTGATGACCCGGCCGGACTCTGTGGCAATGAAGATTGTGGCCAAATGTCAGCATGGTATATATTTAATGCACTGGGATTCTATCCTGTTAATCCAGCGAATGGCAGATATGATCTTGGTGTACCTCTATTTGAACAGGCTGAAATTGAGCTACCTGGGTTAAATTCCTTTATCATCCGGAAGAAAAATGATGCTCCGGAAAACAAATATGTAAAATCTGTGACACTGAATGGCGAAATATTGAATGAACTGTTCATAACCCATGAGCAAATTATGACCGGCGGGATACTGGAATTTGAAATGACAGATCAAATACCTAACTAGGAGTTTTATGGCGGATATTTCTATCTGGAAAGAAAAATTCAGGATTTCTCATTCACTTGTAGCTCCGGATGGAATAGCTTCCATTCACGGATTGGCTTATTGTTTACAGGAAGCAGCAGTTAATCATGCGAGTGCGGCCAGGTTGGGATATGATGAACTGATCAAATTAAATCTGGCCTGGGTTCTTACAAGACAGCTTATCAAACTTTATAAAATTCCGAGACTCAATGAGAAGATAACAGTGGAAACCTGGGCAGCCGGAATGACCGATACTATCGCCATTCGTGATTTTAATATTCTGAATAAAGAACAAAATATTATGGGTATTTGCAGGTCATCATGGATGCTCATCGATTTGAATTTGCGAAAACCCGTCAGGATACCTGAGGAGATGCGCAACCTATTACCAAAGAATCCGGGAAGATTGCAGGAAGATGTGGAGCTGGAAAAAATTCCGTTATCTGAAAATTCAAAAGGTAATGGTTCTTCCTATAAGGTTGTTTACAGCGACCTTGATATGAATCATCATGTTAACAACATCAATTATCTTAAATGGGTTCTGGATGATTTCGATTACTCTTACAGACAAAAGTACAGATTAGGATCAATTGAAATTAATTATTTAGCAGAAGCTTTTTTCGGAGATCAGTTGGTACGGATTACAGTCCAAATCAATGATCATGAATTTTTAACAAAAATTATTAGTAACAAATCCCAAAAACCTATTTTGTCATCAAGAACCAAATGGTTGCCTAAGGATTGAATAATTTATTAATTTATATATATTTGTGCCGGCAACAAGCCGGCCTTATTTTTTATTAAAATATTAAAGCAATGCAAATTGGTATTTTAAAGGAACCAGATGATAAGAGGGTTTCGATCATACCTGATTCAGTCAAACTACTTATTGATGCACAAAACAGTGTCCTTGTAGAGAAATCTGCAGGAGAAGAAGCCTTTTATTCGGATTCAAATTACAAGGAAAAAGGTGCGGAAATCGTTTCCAGGGGGGACGTATTAAGTAAATCAGATCTGATCATATCTATTTCACCGGTTGAAAAGAGTGATCTGGGTAAGATGAAAAAGTCAGTGGTCTATATTTCCTCCTTTCAGCCATTCGTGGATGAAAAGATCACTTCAACATTAAGTGAGCGGGCATCACCGCTCTAAGCCTGGATATGATCCCAAGAATAACCCTGGCGCAGTCGATGGATATACTTTCATCCATGGCTTCGATTTCAGGATATAAAGCAGTACTGATGGCTGCTACCCACCTTCCCCGTTATTTTCCGATGCTGACTACGGCTGCAGGAAGTATCCCTCCGGCAAAAGTTTTGATCCTGGGAGCGGGCGTAGCTGGATTACAGGCCATTGCTACAGCCAGACGGCTCGGAGCTATGGTGGAGGCCTTTGATACCCGCCTGGCAGCTAAGGAAGAAGTACATAGCCTAGGGGCTAAATTTGTAGAGGTTGAAGGGGCTAAAGATGATAAAGCAGCAGGAGGATATGCGGTCGAGCAAACCGAAGAGTATAAAGCAAAGCAGAAACAGCTGATTGCCGATCATGCGGCTAAATCGGATGTGATCATTACCACTGCACTGTTGCGTGGCAAACCGGCTCCGGAGTTGATTACAGACGAGATGGTAAAAAGCATGAAAGCTGGATCAGTAATCGTTGACCTGGCTGCCATAACTGGCGGAAACTGCGCCTTGACCGAAACTGGTAAAATCGTGGAAAAACATCACGTTACAATAATCGGTCTGAAGGACCTGTCTGCAACTGTACCACTTCACGCAAGTCAGCTATATAGCAAGAACATCATGAATTATTTAAAGATATTCCTGAAAGAAGGACAGATTGAATTTGACTTTGAAGATGAAATAACCAGGTCAAGTTGTATTGTTCATAATGGAGAAATAAAGTATAAATCCTAAGTAAAATGGACGTAATATTAAATTTTATAAGTGAAAACATAGTGATGATCTACATCCTTGTCCTGGCTATTTTCCTGGGCATGGAAGTAATCTCAAATGTACCGGCAGTATTACATACCCCTCTTATGTCAGGCGCAAACGCCGTCAGCGGGGTAGTTATAATCGGAGCCATATGGCTGATCAGGAATGCTGAGCCTGACAATTATTTTGTTTTAATCATAGGATTCTTTGGTATCGCTATGGCCACTATAAATGTTGTGGGCGGATTTGCTGTAACCAACCGAATGCTGGAAATGTTTAAGAAAAAGAAAAAGAATTAACCGTGAAAGATCCAACATTAGACTTTTTATACCTAATCGCAATTGTCCTATTTGTAGTAGGACTAAAAGGATTAAGTCATCCTGAATCAGCCAGAAAAGGGAACCTGCTTGCTGCTGCAGGCATGATTCTGGGCATAATAATTACATTGTTCTATCCCTTTGGCAACACGCCCAATAACTATGGATGGATAGCAGGTGGTGCCGTAGTAGGTGGTGTTATTGGTTATTTTGCTGCTGTTAAGATTAAAATGACCAAAATGCCTGAAATGGTTTCCATATTCAATGGATTTGGAGGTGCTTGTACCATGCTTATTGCTATAACAGAATTTAAAACCCTGCCTCCCGGGAACTGAATATATGAGCGGGCAGGTACTCACAATAATTTTCTCCCTTTTTATAGGGAGTGTAGCTTTCAGTGGGAGTTTTGTTGCTTATGGGAAGCTCGATGGTTTCCTCAGGGATTCGATCAAACTACCAGCTCCGCAGTTATTTAATGGTATTCTATTACTGGGCATCATTATCCTAAGTGGATATATTATGTCTCAAAATGAGTTGAATTATACTTTTGTATTGATACTGCTCTTGCTTTCGATCATATATGGTATAACTTTCGTTATGCCCATTGGAGGGGGTGACATGCCAGTGGTTATTTCCCTATTGAACTCATTTACAGGTCTTGGTGCAGCGGGTGCCGGTTTGATCTATGGCAATCAGGTTATGATCGTTGGAGGTATTCTTGTGGGTGCTTCCGGGACATTCCTCACCGTATTGATGTGTGAAGCTATGAACCGATCATTGATCAATGTAATCATTGGTGGCCTGGGTGCCACAACGCTTTCAGGTGACAGCTCCCGTGAGAAAGTGGTTAGAGAAGCAACACATGGCGATACAGCCATTTTATTAAAGTATTCCCAGAAGGTTATGATCGTACCCGGATACGGACTTGCTGTAGCCCAGGCACAACACGCCTGCCAGGACCTGGAAAGCATGCTTGAAAAAGAAGGCGTCCAGGTGCATTATGGCATCCACCCTGTCGCCGGTAGAATGCCAGGACATATGAATGTCCTTCTTGCGGAAGCTGATGTACCTTATGAGAAACTGCTTGAGATGGACGAATCTAATAGTGAACTTCCTACGACCGATGTGGTTCTTGTAATCGGTGCCAATGATGTTGTCAATCCTGCTGCAAAAGAAGATGAGAGCAGTCCGATATATGGCATGCCGATCATTGATGTCGAGATGGCCAAAAACGTTATTGTTATGAAGCGTAGTATGCGTACAGGATATGCAGGAATTGATAATCCACTATTTTATGGGGAAAAGACCAAAATGCTATTTGGGGATGCAAAAGATTCTCTCAATAAACTGAAATCAGAAATATCCAACGCTTAATCGACATTAAATAATATTCGCACTATAAGTTTTAGAAAGGAATCTGGATAAACAATTACTTAATCCAGGTTCCTTTTTACCTGTTTATCCTGCAGGGAATTGATTGAAATCGGAAAATATAATACAATGGCATTAAAATTTTCAAACAGTCAGGAATTTCTAAATAAGCTGCAGCTTTATATTAATGCCTTTATAGCTATTCCAATGCTTGGTTTTATCATTTTATTCCTTAGAATAGAGAACAGGTCATATTACCCCGATTTTCTTGGAGAGAAAATCACCTTCTATCTAAGGTTTGTCATATTTGCAGCAATTATGATCTTAATCGTATTTGGCTTGATACTTTCTAAAAGAAAACGGGAAAGCCTTGATTCAAATATGAGTATCAGGGACAAACTGAATATATATTATAGCGCATCAATATCCAGGGCATATTCCCTATTGGGTGCAACCTTCCTTGCACTTATTGGGCTGACCCTGACTGCCGAACAGTTTTATGTGATTTACTATACCATATGCCTCGTTGCATTCTCCATGACCTACCCTACCATATACAGGATCAATCGCGAGCTTAAACTGAACCGGGAGGAACGGGAAGTCATCATTTCAAGAAAAAAAATTAAATAAGCGGTACTGCTCCATCGTTAGTTTTTATATTATCCCTAAATATCCATGGATTAATTTAACCAATGAAATCAGAAATAATCATACATAACCAGGTTTCGCTGAACGGGGCTTTTCTTGGATTCGAGGTAAACATGGAAAAATACTATTCCATTCTAAATGGATTCCATCCAAAATACATTTTAATGGGTTCAAATACTGCGAAATCTGGTATTGAAACCTATTACGAAAACACCCCCGTAGAATCTCCGGATGATTTCAGAAAACCAGCCATTGAGAAATCTGATAAGCGGCCATACTGGGTAGTTCCTGATAGCGCTGGGAAACTGATGGGACTTTTGCATGTATACAGGAATGCAGGTTACTGTAAAGATGTTATTGTGCTTATTTCGAGGAATACATCAGAGGAATATAAGCAGTATCTCCATGAAAGGAATTATGATTTCATGTCAGAGGGATATGATAAGGTTGACCTGGAATCCTGTCTAAATAAACTTGAAGTAAAGTATGGTTCAGGAACAATTGTAACAGATGGTGGTCGCCAACTGGTTAAAAAAGTGTTTGAACTTTTCCTGGTAAAAGAGATCAGCCTGATTATAGCCCCATTGCTGACAAGGAAAAAGTACGAACCTTTGTTATACAACCTGAATCTTCCAAAGAATACTGAGTTGAAATTAGATTCTGTCACCGACCTGGACAATGGATTGGTACATATCAGGTATGCCTTGAAATAAGTTCTTTTACGACCTTTTTCAATAATTTCATAAAACCGTCAAAATCCTTTTTAGTCCTTCTGGCATGTTTTATGCTTAGTAATATTTAGAATTTTAAACCTTTTTGTGAAAAAAGGTGTCTATATAAGTAGAACATTACCCGAAATCTGAATGTCTAAACGTTGGTTTATATTGGCCTTTTCACTTTTTTTCCTGTTCTTATTCAGAACCTGGATAAATGAAATATCTACTTCAGAAAAATACCGTGTAGGTATTATTGATTCCGGAGACAATAATCAGCTGCTGATATATCCGGCCAGTTCTACCTCTTCTCCAAATCTGAATGGCGAGTTTAACGTCGTGAGTACACTTCAAAAATCATCGGAAACTCAATATATTGAACTATTGGAGAACAATAATGAGTTGTTATACATCTTCCCAATTTTCCCGGATACCCTTTCATTTACTATGTACGACGTTATCGTGAATAACGACACCAGGATAAGTGCATCCAACCCCATATTTAAGTTTTCAGATTATTAGAAATTAAACTTTGACTTATAGTCGGTCGTATTCTAGGACCCTTATAGTATGATGCCAAAACTCAGCCCGTTAAGGGAAGGGCCTCTGTCCTCAATAAATATCGTATTAATATCGTAATTCACGAAGAAGTCCACGACCCTGAAACCTACGATAAACCGGGCTCCGTACCTGAAGTTATTCAGGAAGTAATCTCCCTTATCATGATTCTTATTTTTTGTACCGCTCTCCTTCCAGGTATATTTTGTAAAACTCCACAAACGATAACCGACGTATCCCCCCACGCCGATCCTGAATCCTTTGTCATAATAATCCCAGTTAAATAAGTCCCGCTTCCGGCCGGAACGACCAAAACTGAATACCGGAACCAATGTTGCATTGATATAACTAACTGTTAACTTACTTTTAATCGGACCTACTACCAGATCATCCTCCCAGAAGGTAACTTCCGTCTCAGATTTTTCCATTCTTGTCCGGTCATTCTCAAACTTGAAATTATACCAGCTGATGTTGGCCCCAAAATCGAGATAGAAAGATCCGCTAACATGCACCCTGTTCGTATTGGCAAGAGCCACATACCATGATCCCCAGTTTCTTACAGTATACAAAGCATTGCTTTCATTAGGATACTTTCCATTCTCGAGCCAGTTGTTCATACCCAGTTCAATATTAAAATAACTTCTGGTCCGCTTATAATTTTTCTTCTTTCTAGATGTTTCTTTACTTGATTCGGCCTGCATCTCATCCCTGAGTTCCTCCTTGATCTCTTCCTTCAGTAAATCAACATCTATCACCGTCCCCTGATCTAAGATAATACTCGTATCGTTTAAATACTTTTCACCCGTTTCATCTTCTATTTTAAGGTATTGCTCATCATTGTTCATGGTATCGACTGAGATACTCAGATCCTTGAGCATTTTGTTCAGATCGAATTCACTGATCTTTTTGAGTTCTGCAGGATCATCGACAAGGATCATGATCTTGGATTTATTTCCGAAATTGATCACCACTGTATCTTTAACTACCCTCCCGGGAAGTTCCGGTGAAATGGCAGCAGTTAAGACTAAATTACTGAATATAAGTATGGTAGTAAGTATTGTTTTCATTCTGTTGATTTTTCTTTGTTATTGACTTTTTCTTCTTTCCTGAAATCCAGGGCAAAGAGCTTGTCTTTATAAGTTCTTATATCACCCAGGACTTCATCCATAGTTTTCAAGTTATCCAATTTCGAATAGAAATTACCCCGTTTCTTGTCAGATGGGTTGTCCTTTTGACCGGAGGCGATATATTCGATAGTAATTTTCACTGGCTTCCGCTCCTGCCCGACTAATACATCTTTTTCTGCTTGTTCATTTGTAACTAAATCCGGATCAGCAACAAAATATTCTATATAAGCGTTTTCATCTGTCTGTCCGGAAATTAACTCTTCATTTTCCTGATCAAAGACGGCAAAACTTTCATTCTCAATCCCGGCACTTATATCTATGTCCGCATTCTCCCCGGCAATCGGGGAAGGGTTTCCAGCTGTGGTAATTGCAGAACTTGTGGTTGAAAAATTTTCCTTAATAAGTGCTATTTCATTTTGCACTACCGGATCTTCATTAAGTCCACGGGGATCAGGGACATCTTTCAAGATGGCAATTCCAGGTTCAAATGAAGCCCCAGAGAACTCTCCCTTGCTGAGGTCGATCCTATCCGTATCAAAGATCCCGATCGAGTACATCCCGGCAAATAAAAACAGCAGGATACTGGCCGCAATACTAAATCTCTTTATTATAATGCTGCGTCTGTGATGCTGGATTTTCCTGGCAAATCTTCCGGTGGCTTCGTTGGAAGGCTCAATTACCATTCCTCCGAGCTTATCTCTGAAAAGCCCTTCAAGATTATTTCTTTCCATGATTTCTTTTTTTCATTGTTTCTTCCAAAGCAAGAATTTTACTTTTAAGCTGGACCTTAGCCCTGCTGAGTTGGGACTTGGAGGCGCCTTCCGTAATCTGTAATAGATCACCAATTTCTTTATGGCTATATCCTTCCATGACATAAAGATTGAAAACAGTACGGTATCCTATTGGCAATTCATCGATCAGGAAGAGTACTTGTTCAGCCTCCAGTTGACTATCTGCCATTTTGTAATCCGGTTCTCTGTCGGCCTTCTCAATTGAAACACTTAGCCACATATTTTTATTCCTACGGATATAACTTAAGGATTCATTCACCATAATTCGCGTCATCCAGGCTTCAAAACTGCCCTCGCCTTTATATTGCTGTATCTTTTCGAATATTTTCATAAAGCCACTGATCATAATATCTTCCGCCTGGTCGACAGTACCTACATACCGGCGACAAATACCGGTAAACCGTCCCGAGAACCTGTTAAACAGCTCAGTTTGTGCCTTTGAATGTCCTTTTCGACATCCTTTGACAAGTTCTTCCAAGCTTGCTGACTTATTTAATTTCAACCTCATCCGGAAAAGTATTCAGTGTAATGATGTAAAATAAAAAAAAAAGGTTGCATGGCTTTAAAAAAAGCATTCAATTCATCAATTTTATGAGTTACAATACTTTTTTAGACGTAGTGCAGCATTTGAAGATTATCAAATGACATAAATTTTTAAATTTTACAGGATAATATGAAACAAATATCAATTATACTTATCACATTATCGTTGATGAGTTGTGGGACGAATGAAAGGGATAGTGAAAACAGTGGAAATAAAAAAGAGGAAAAAAGAATCAAGCTGGTCAAGAACAGTGCTGAGAAAAAAGTCGAGGTATATATTGATCAACAATTTTTCACAGCATATATTTATCCTGAATCCATTAAAAAACCAGTCCTTTTCCCATTAATAACAGCTTCCGGGAAAACTTTAACAAGGGGTTTCCCCCTCGATCCACAACCCTGGGAGCGCATAGATCATCCGCATCATGTAGGGATGTGGTTAAACCACGGAGATACGGATGGCCTTGATTTTTGGAACAACTCCGACTCAATTCCTAAAAACCGAAGGCCACATTATGGCACCATATTCCATCAGTCTATTGAAGACATAAAGAATGGGGACGATTTCGGATACCTTGAAGTTTCAGCAGAATGGGAAAGACCGGACGGAAGGGTAATTATTGAAGAAAATACCAAATACTATTTCCGTGGAAGTGAAAATGTAAGAACCATTGACAGGATCACTACATTAACAGCAACAGACCTTAGCGTATTATTTAAAGATTCGAAGGAAGGGATGATGGCCATAAGAGTCAATCGTGCCATGGAACTTCCGGAAGAAAATACTATTGAAGTACTTGATGAAGATCTGGCACCGGTAGAGGTAAAAGGGAACGAGGGCAAAAGATCAAAGGGAAATTACCTGAACAGCGAAGGGATTGAAGGTGCTGGCGTTTGGGGACAACGCGCTAAATGGGTAAGATTGGGAACAGATATTCAAGGTGAAGCTGCAGGAATTATTATTATGGACCATCCTGATAATCCCAATCATCCAACACATTGGCATGCAAGGGGGTATGGCCTCTTTTCCGCCAATCCTTTTGGCTCACAGGCTTATACGAATGGAAAAGAATCCTTTAATTTCTTTCTTCATACTAATGAGTCCGTAACTTTAAAATACCGGATATATATTTACAACGAAGTAGAACCTGGTGATTCGGTGATAAATGCTGAATATGAAAAATTTGTGAGTATGTTTGGGAACTGATCCAGGTATTTTAATGCTTGTAGCCTTGACTAATCATTGGACTAATGTCGTAAAAAATGTCAGACCAATGTTGAGCTGTTTCAAATTGACACTACTAAAAAAATAGAGTCATTAATCAACTGGATTTTTAAGATAAATTAATGGAGAAAGAAAGAAAAATTGTAGCTGCTATGACATCATTCGGCATGTCCGGATTGGTATTTCATGGCCCTTTACTTAGAGTTCATCCCGGGTTTCATCTCAAATCTGTCTTACAAAGAACAAAAGATACAGCCAGGGAGAAATATGAACATATTGAGATTGCCCGAACTATTGATGAGCTTTTACAAGATCCGGAAGTTGAGCTTGTCATTGTAAATGCCACCAATGATACACACTATGAACATGCCCGAATGGCGCTGCAGGCCGGGAAACATGTTGTGATCGAAAAACCAATGACCAATACTATTGAAGAAGGAAAGGATCTGATACGGCTGGCCCGGGATAAAGGGCTGGTATTGAGTGTATTTCAGAACAGACGCTGGGACAGTGATTTTCTAACCCTACAGAACATTTTAGAAGATGGTTTACTGGGCAGGGTAATTGAATATAACGGTAGCTGGGACAGGTATAGAAATTATATACAGCCAAATACGTGGAAGGAGGAGACCGGACCAGGATCCGGTTTGTTATACAACCTTGGCCCCCATTTAATAGATCAGGCAATAGTTCTGTTTGGGGCACCTGATGCTGTTGCAGCTGATATCCGAAGTATGAGGACCGATTCCAGGGTAGACGATTTTTTTGAGATTTATTTACAGTATAAGGAAGTGAAGGTACGGCTCCATTCTTCTTACCTGGTTAGGGAACCTTATCCCAGGTTTACCGTTCATGGCACCCTTGGCTCCTTCATAAAATATGGCCTGGATGTTCAGGAAGCCGCCCTGAAGGTAGGAGATCTGCCCGGATTGCCCGGATGGGGAGTCGAAGAGGAAGCTTTATGGGGAACTTTGAATACAGAAATCAATGGAGAGCATGTAGTGAAGAAAGTAAAATCAGAACCAGGAAATTATCTTTCATTTTATGATAACATCTATGATGCGATTAGAAATGGAGGTGAATTAGTGGTGACTCCGCAGGAAGCACTGTTAAATATTCACGCTATTGAACTCGCTTTCAAAAGCTCTGATGAAGGACGATCCATACCTTTTGATAAAAGTCTTTTAGAGACATAATCCATTAAAATAACTTTTGGTGATTCGCCATCATTTCTGTTGGATTTATAAACTTTGTTCAATTTTTCCGGAAAACTTTATTTCTCCGCAATCACCGGATTATCATCCGGAATACAATTCATAATGAATTATTATTTCTCAGCAAATAATTATAGAATTAATTATAGTATTAATTCTATAATTATTAGTGATCAGTATGCTGCTTTATAATCAACCCTGATCGACAAACTGACCAACTCATTCTGACTGATCGTCACAGGATTGATGACTCCACCCTGGTCAAACCTGTTGGCGAACAAACCTTGTGGCTCTTTTACAAACACAGAATAGGTGCCTGGAACAAGGGCTACTATAAACTTTCCGTCTTCGTCAGAGCTGGTTGTAAGGACAAGTTCCGTGCTAATATTGGAATAGAATTTACCCTCCAGCACATCAGCCTGGTCTATCGTGGTAGCCTTATAAATATGTATTTCCCGCTGAATGGGTTTCCCTTCAGCCGGTTCTTTATCAATACCCGGCATCAGGTCGCCTTCATACCATAATACCTGTCCGGAAATACCCTGTGATATTCCCTGGCTTAGCATAGATTGACTGTTTTTACAATCTGTAAGCTGGAAAAGTATAAATATTACCAATCCAATATTTCTTAAATTTCTCATAATGAATCCTATAGGATGGAAAACATGATGATTGTCATCTTTTCAATTATGTTGGAAAACATGATGATTATCATCTTTTCAAAAATTATCTATATGTAATTTAACACCCAAATTAAATACCAATAATAATGAAAAGTATTAAATTCTTATTTTTAGTTCTTATATCGCTATTTTTTGCCTGTAATGAAAAATCGGGCAGTAGTAGTTCTTCAGCTGATAATACTGATGTAGAAGTAGTCGAAACTGTGGTTTTGGTAGCTGATCTGATGAGTGATCCTGATGTATATGTTGGGAAGGTGATCGAGGTGGAAGGACTGGTAACACATGTCTGCAAACATTCCGGTAAAAGATTGCATTTAACCTCAGCTGCGACAAATGAAATGGTTCGTGTTGAAGCAACCGGGGATATTAATCAATTCCAGAGGGAACTGGAAGGAAGTGATGTTCGAATAACCGGATTGGTGCAAAAGCAGGTGATAGATGAAGATTATCTGTCAAAATGGGAAAATGAACTGGCCAGCAAGGGAGAAAATCATGATCACAGCGAAGGTGCAGAGGAGTCGGAACAAATCAACAATATGAGAAAAAGACTGGAGAATAGTGGACAGGACCAACTTGTAAGCTATTGGGTTGACGGAACCAGTTTTGAAGTCAACTAAATCAAGTTAACAGTATGAAGTGGAGAAAGCTTAACCGTATCCTGCACAGGGATATAGGTTACTTTTTTTTTGGTATGTCCGTAATATACGGGCTTTCTGGAATTGCCTTAAACCATATCGATGACTGGGATCCCAGCTATAACATCCGAAATGAAGTTGTTCAGGTGGATGCAGAAAGCCTGAAACCAGGTATGACAAAAGATGAGGTTCTAGATGTCCTGGATTATATGGATATTGACAACAAGTATAAAAGCTATTATTATCCCAGGCCGGATATCCTTAAAGTTTTTTTAAAAGGGGGATCTGTAACGCTCAGCCTTACTTCCGGACAAGGGAACCTGGAACTGGTAAGCCGGCGTTCGGTATTTTACGAATTCAATTTTTTACATTACAACAATCCTAAATTCATATATACCTATTTTGCTGATATTTATGGAGCCGGTTTGATCATAATGGCCTTTACTGGTCTGTATATGCTGCAAGGCAGGAAAGGACTCTCCGGAAGAGGAAAATGGTTTGTGGGACTCGGAATCCTTATCCCGCTGATCTTTTTACTGCTCTATTTATAATTCTGTATAAAACACTTTCGTATAGACCTGAGTACTATTTGTTAAATAATCTTGTGAAGTATCCCTTCTTTGGGTGATTATTTCCTTTACAATTAAGCTACATCTTATTGTTAACCAAGCTTCCCTCCTTTTAAAGAAACATCACCACATCTTCCATAATGATGAGCATTTAAATTACGAAAGTCTGGGTTTATTTCTTCCTGAACTTATACGTGCCCGTTTTTAAACAAGCCATTATTTATTTCGGAAGTCTCTGCTTTTCCATTACGTTACCAAGCCTCAATCCACTTATCAACCTGGAGATTATTTTCTACTAAAAAAATTATAAAAAACGCTGCCCGGTTCAAAAGGCCAGAGAACCAGGCAGATGATTTATCAACATTAACACTATGGAAACTTTGCTTGTACTTTAATCTAAAAAGTATTTATAGCATTTTTAAGACTGATTCCAACTCCTCTTCGATCAGGTGATTTTCCTGAAATCATAAGTAGAATTAGATGTATAGAAACTATTATCTAATTATTCGCATCAGGAGATCAAATCCCTGCCCTTTTTCATGAGGATCGGGGCAGATCATACCAATATATTTTACACAGAATTTGCTTTGTCTTTAACAGATCTGTGGCATTCCTCGGTTCTTTGTCTTTAATAACCGTCTGTGCGTTAAGCCAGATAGAATATATTCCGATCAATGTACCTATAGGGAAAAACAACAAATAGACGATACCCATTATCAAGCTCAGTATCTTAGACCATTCTTTTTCCTGTATGCAGCCGATACCAGCTATAATGGCCGGAATAGATGTAAGGAGAAGAGCTCCGCCTAGAAAACTGCTAAAGAAAGTAACCAGTTCGATCACTTCCATTTCATCCACAAAAATATTTACTATATTAATAGAGGCCAGTAATGCGATTCCCCCTGTAAAATTCAAGGCACCATAGGCTACTAAAACAGCGCCCAATATTTTCTGGTGCGTTCTATATGTATTTTCTCTCATGTCTAATTATTTTGTGTTCACCTTTTATTCTTTAATTATTGAGCTGCCGGATGACCGGTCACTTTTGATCATTGGATCGCCCGAATACCGGACAGAGCTGCCTCCTGAGGCATCAATTTCGAGTTCTTTATTAACATGGACTCTGGCTTGTGAAGCGCCTGAAACATTCAGAACGGCATAATCGACCAAAAAATCTTCTGCATTCAGGTTTGAAGCGCCGGATACTTCTGCATCAAGACTTTCACCTGTTCCCGATATATTCAACCTGGATACTCCCTCCAAATCAATATTTGCTTCCGTTAAATTCACATCCATTTCAGTAACCGAAGCGCCTGAAAGATTTATATCCATACTATGCTGGTCAAATCCATATATTCTACCTTTTACTGCACCCGAAAGATCCAGGCTCTGCAATTCAGGCATAGTGATATGTACTTTTACCTCTTTCCGGTTACGGTCCCATTTGGATATATCCTTACTAAAGTTGATGTTCAATTCACCATTAGTAACTTTTACCACCACGTCCTCAAGGTCCCGGTCCCTTCCGCTTATTACCACATCCCAATCGGATCCGGCAAGAATCTCGGCATTGAAGATACTTCCGACATCCACACTTTGAAATCCGCTGAAATCAAAGCTGAGGCGTTCTCCATTATCAGTATCATACGATCGTGTATTCCGGGAACTGGATTTATCAGCGGTGCATGTTAGACATTCCAGACCATCCTCAGTAAACATCCAGGTATTGCCTTCCATTTGGGAAACCCTGAATCCATTGGAATAAATGGTGCTACGGAGGATGTATTGAAGGTCCTCATCCATCATAAATGTTTGATTGTAAGGAACATACAATATCATATCCAGTTTTTGCCCCCTGAACTTAGCATCATCGCTAAATTGTATATTTGAATCAAAAGTGAATACCGAATCGTCCAGGATCACATTATATGTCGCCATTTTAGCATTTTCTATGGCATCTTTCCTTGATTTTCCCCTGGCTTCGAATCTTTGTTCAAGCCTGTATACAGAGTCTTCATGTCCCCTTAATTTTAAGGTCGTAGCTTCATAGTCCTCCAGTCCAATTTGCGTCAGGTTCAGTACTGCTGTTTTACCAGCCAGATCATACCTCTTAACCTCCGTATGAACACCGTCCCTGCTATACCTGCCAATGATAGGAGGTATGGTCAGTACTAATACTACTACAGAAATTAACCAGACGGCAAACATCGACCATCCCATTTTAGCGTTCAGGATCAGTTTTTTGGTGATTACAGAAACTCCCAGTATTACCAGGAAGATCTGTGGTATCAACCAGACGAAAAATCCTGCAATTAAAGGAAGCACTGGAAAATCCTGCTTGATAAGTTCTAATGGAAAATCAACATAATCTACAAAATAAGTGCCTGTAAAAATTCCAAGAGCTGCACCGCCGGTGATCAATAAGGCCAGTGTCATAGATATAGCGATGACAACAAGCAGAACACCGAATATTACCCTGATGGCCTCAATTAGGAATATGGCTATTGGACCCAGTGCTTTGGATAAAAAACTTATGAAGGTGGCGATAAGTCTGAACGGAAATAACAATATTTTCATCCAGACGGATTCTTCACCTTCCTCCACTTTCAAGCTCTTTTTAATATTTGTTTCAATATTCTTAAGCGTAACAGGCTCCCCCTGCATTTCCATTTTGTCGGTGATGGTCCTTGCTTCAGGAAGTATGATCCATAAAATGATATAGAGGATCAGTCCGGTACCGCCAAAGAAAGCAAGCACCACAAACAGCAACCTGACTATGATAACATCAATGCCAAAATAAGCCGCTACCCCACTTGAAACTCCACCAATTACCTTGTCATCCGGATTGCGGAACATCTTTTTCACCTTCTTCTGATCATCCAGTTCATATGTTCCAGGGATTATGATCCATAATATGATATATGCTATGGCCATTAATGCCGGAATTGATGGGAAAAACCATACTCCGAAGAACAATACGATAAAGATCAATCGTGTCCAGAGTGAATCAATAGAAAAATAATAAGCAATACCTGATAATACACCTCCAAGAATCTTACGTTTCTCATCACGGTATAACCTTTTTGTTTCAGTCTGCTGATATGATTTTGATCCTTCGGAATAACTCTCCTGAGCTTCAAGTTCAGGTTCCTCCTCAACTTCTATTTCTTTGAAGTCTTTGATTCCCCCCATTGTAGCCTTTAAGGCTTCTACATCTTCAATGGTTATAACCTGTATCCCATCTTTAAGTTTGCCTAAAAATATTTCAGCAATTCTATTTTCGATATCGGCTATAATTTCTGAGCTGTCATCATAGGAAGAAAAATATCTGTGTATAGTTTCCAGATATTCTTTCAATTTATCATATCCGTCCTCTTCAATATGAAAGATTATCCCACTGATATTTATACTGATATTCTTTTTCATTTCTTGCGGGTTTTTGATTTAGTATCTTTTTGCGATATAATTTTATTGGTTGAATTCATCAATTCTCCCCATGTGGCGTCAAGTTTCGAAAGAAAGTCCTTTCCATCATCTGTTAGTTTATAGTACTTTCTTGGTGGTCCGGAAGTCGACTCTACCCATTTATAGTCGACCAGGCCGGCTTTTCGCAGTCTGGTGAGCAAGGGGTATAAGGTACCCTCCACTACCATAATCTTGGCGGATGTAAGTTCCTCGAGCATGTCTGAAGCATATACTTCCCCGCGGGAAATGATGTTCAAGATACAAAACTCCAGTATTCCTTTCCGCATTTGAACCTGTGTATTTTCAACTTTCATCGGTCATAATTTATATTTCTCTTTCGGGTTAATATACGGTAAAGTACCTTGCATGGCCAAGTACTAAGTTAAAAAACATTACTTTGTATTAAATATTCTTTATTATAATCATATATTTTCTTTGTATTATCATATTATAGCCGTATAATTTTCATATCAATTGTGAACTATAGGACCGTAAACTGGTCTTCGGCCGGGCTTTTATAAGGAATAGTGTTCTCTAATTAAGAAACCGCACTTATGACTATAGATTTAAGAAAACCACTAAATGCAGTTTCAATATCTTGTTATTCCAATCCATCTATAATGATTTTCCATTGCTGGGATATCTCATCAATAATTATTTTTCTCTCATCATCTAAGATTTCTTTGGGGGATAGTTGACATCCTATGATTCCAATTAAAAAAAGCATTATGATTGAATATAGAGTTTTCTTGATAAAATGATTTAAATTATTACTTGAATTAAACTATATCACTGGAACATTTCATTGAAATCAAAAATTTCACTTTCATAATAAATTTGTTTTAGAATTTACTATATGCTGGCTAAATGGCTGCCATAGCTTACATTTTAAATGATACATCTTACATTTTTAATCCCTCATTTCGTATTTTTATCCATATAGTATAATCATAATGTGTATGGCGGTTGTCCGGAGATATTTGTTGTTGGTTGCTTTGGTATGGATATGCACCGCTTCCCTCCTTTCGGCACAAGATAAAACTCCCAAATACAGCAACGAATTCCTGAACCTGGGTGTAGGCGGCCGGGCAATGGGTATGGGAAACACGCAGGTAGCCATCACTGAAGATGTAAACAGCAGTTACTGGAATCCCGCTGGCCTGACAGATATCACAAAAAAATATGAAATCTCCCTGATGCATGCTTCTTATTTTGCAGGAATTGCCAATTATGACTATATCGGATTTGCCACACCCATCGATTCACTAAGCCATATAGGAGGCTCGATCATCCGCTTTGCCGTCGATGATATCCCGGATACAAGATATCTGTATGATGCCAATGGGGCTATCAATTACAATAATATAAGCTTTTTTACAGCTGCAGATTACGCTTTCCTCGTTTCCTATGCACGTAAATTCCCCAAACTAAAAAATCTGTCATTGGGAGGTAATTTTAAAATTATTCATCGGAAAGTAGGTGAATTTGCAAATGCATGGGGTTTTGGTCTAGATATTGGTGCAAAGATCAATTTGAAGAAATGGTATCTTGGGGCCATATTCCGGGACGTATTCGGCACTTTTAATGCCTGGACACATAATTCTGAACTCGTCGCAGACGTTTACACGCAGACGGGTAACATCATACCAGAGAATTCACTTGAAGTTACTCTACCAAGGCTGATTCTTGGTGTGGGTTATCAATTCAGGATAAAAGATAAGGTTGGCATACTGCCATCCATGGACCTGGAAATTACTTTCGATGGGAAGAGAAATGTTCCGTTAAATTCTGACTTTGCATCTGTAAGTCCCCATTTAGGAATAGAATTCGATTATAAAAAGATTGGATTCCTCAGGATGGGAATAGAAAACTTCCAGGAGATCAAAGATTTTGACGGCTCCACTTTCTGGTCTTACCAGCCTTCATTTGGATTGGGAGTCAGAATAAAAATCATTTCAATTGATTATGCTTTTGTAAATATTGGTGACTTTTCCGAGTCATTGTACTCACATGTATTTTCATTAAAAGTATCTTTTGATTAATGAGATATAGTATATCAAATAGCTTATTGAAATTTATCGGACTGGTTTCCGATACGACTATATTTCCTCATTTCTTATCAAAATCCCATATCTGTTATGGTTTTGGTCTTGTTTTATTGGCTTATATAGCATTGCCAATAGATGCCGTCAACGCTCAACCCATTGGTAATGAATGGATTGACTTTAACCAGGAATACTACAAAATACCTGTTGGCAAGGATGGAATATACAGGATAAGCTACAATGATCTTCAGGGAATTGGATTTCCGGTTTCCTCGATTAATCCACAAAGATTACAAATATTTCACCGGGGCCAGGAAATGGCAATCTATGTTGAAGGACAGGATGATGCACAATTTAATCCGCAGGATTATATCGAGTTCTATGGCCAAAAAAATGATGGCACGCTGGACGAAAGATTGTATGTGCCAGTTGAAGCCCAACCTCATAAGTTTTATAATTTATACTCGGATACTACATTCTATTTTCTGACTTATAATATAAGCGGTCTAAATGGTAAGCGAATACAGAATTTTTCTGAACCCAATACAGGAAATCTACCAGCAGAGCCTTTTCACTGGGAGAAAAGAATAATAATCCTAACCAACAATTATTCTGCCGGATTATACTACCCACTAGGTTCTGTCACGGCGGAAAGTGTGAATTCGCATTACGATTATGGAGAAGGATTTACCGGATCCAGGATCCGAAAAGGGCAATCGCAGGAATACATCTTTGACAGCCTTGATTTCAGGTATGAAGCAGGACCTGGTCCCAGACTAAATGTACTATTGGCAGGAAGGAGTAATACGAACCATAACACCCTGTTTGAAGTGGGGCCACAAAGTACTTCATTACGCGCTCTGGGATATAGGGAGTTTCAGTATGGATACAACGCCCTGTATAGCGATACCCTGGCCTGGTCGGATATCAGTGCCACCGCTGGATTATTTGTTAAGGTAACTGAAGAAGGTTATGTGGACAGTGAATTAAGTAATATCTCCATATCTTATATTGAGGTGAATTTTCCTCAACAATTCAATCAAAACGGTCAGGTTTTCAAAAAATATATCCTGGCGGAAAATACAGGAGGAAAATCTTATGTGGAAATTTCAGGTATCGACAATCCTGACTTTTTATGGGATGTTACCGATCCATACAATGCAATAAATATCGGGTATGATTCGGCAGCAGGGAATATCAGGGCTATAATACCTAATACAACTGTCAAAAAGACCCTGATAAGTTCCGAAAACAGTCTGAGCATATCAGGTATTGATAAGATTACACTGAGAAGTATTTCTGCTTCTACTGCCAATTACCTGATGCTCTATCATACCGATTTTACGCAGGCAGCTGGAAATTACAATAATCCTGTTCAAGCATATGCTAATTATCGTGGCTCCCCGGAAGGAGGCAGCTTTGATGTCCTTTCGGTTGAGATAAGCACCTTATTCAACCAGTATAGTTATGGTGAATATTCCCCATTGGCCATACGTAATTTCTGCAGGGATATGGTGTCAGGTGGTGATCTTCAATATTTATTGCTTATAGGTAAAGGATTGACTCCCAATTATCAATACTACCGTGGACTGCAAACGGTGACTGAAGTTAAGGATTGGATACCAACCGCTGGATATCCGGGAAGCGATGTCTTGTTAACGGCTGGTTTAAATGGTTCCACTTATGGCCCGGGTATTCCTACAGGGAGGATTACGGTAAAAAGTGCGGCAGAGCTGGCCAATTACCTCGATAAAATAAAAGAAGCAGAGCTTTTTGATTTTGATGAAATGTGGAAGAAAGACATCATACAGCTCAGTGGAGGAACCTCGGCCGGTGAATTGGTAGGATTCAGGCAGTTCATCGATGAATTTAAAGCGATTGAAGAAGATCTTTACCTTGGTTCAAATACCTTAAACATATATAAGGAAAGCAATAATAGTGTAGAACTGATCAACATTTCCGAGGAAATTAACGAGGGTAAAAGCCTCGTCCTGTTTTTTGGCCATTCGGCACCAAACATAACGGATATCGATATTGGCTATGTATCCGATCCGGCTATGGGTTATAATAACAAGGGAAAGTATCCTTTTATGTATATTAATGGTTGTGATGCTGGGAATATTTTTACACCCTATATGACATTTGGAGAAGATTGGATTGTTACCGGGCAAAAAGGTGCAATATGCTTTTATGCTCATTCAGATGTTGGGTATACCAGTACACTGAAAATATTTTCAAATACTTTTCTTGGGACGGCCTATGGGGATTCTTCGTATATCGATCAATCTTCAGGAAATATTCTGCAACAAACTGTTAAGCGCTTTTTAGATATAGTACCTCCCTCTGAAAGGAATGTAGCTCAGATTCAGCAGAACGTATTACAGGGTGATCCTGCAGCACTATTATTCGGTGCAGACCGACCCGACTATTCCATTTCGAATAATGATATATCTGTTGTTTCGATGGATGATGAGCCCATCACTACCTTAACAGATTCCTTTGATATCGCCATTATCGTTAAAAATTTTGGCCGGGCCGATGAAATACCTTTTTATATTACTGTAGACCGTACCTTGCCGGATGGGACAATCTATAACCTGAATCCTGAATTATTTAATCCGGTCTTTTATAAGGATACCTTATATTTCACAGTAAATAATAATATAGATGGTGCTTTTGGCCTGAATCAGTTCCGGATCACAATTGATCCTTTTGATTCAATTCCGGAGTTAAGAAAAACAAACAATACGATAAATTTCAATTACTTTCTGCCAAAATTGGGAACACAAAACCTGTTCCCGTATAATTATTCAATTGTAGATATAAGCCCGGAGCAATTGGTTGCCCAGGCCACTGATATCCTTGGGGATGCCAGACAGTTTCTATTTGAACTGGATACAATACCTGGGTTTAACAGTCCGATAAGGCAAAGTTTCTCAATTTCGAGAAAAGGGATAGCTATATGGGATGCGGATCTGTTTCAGAATTTCAGCAAGGTTGACAGTACCGTGTTTTTCTGGCGCTCAAAATTTGCCGACGTATTACCGGGTGAAGAGGACAACTGGTCAACATATTCCTTCCTTTATATAGAAAACGGACCGGAGGGCTGGGCGCAAAAAAGTGTACATCAGCTACAGGAGAATAATTATGAAGGTATAAGCTACGATGCAGGGAGTGATCAATGGGATTTTGCCACCTATGAAACAACACTTCAAGCCACTACTTATGGAGCGAACCATCCTGACAAATCCTATATGGATGTTACGCTCCTGTTAAATGACATTCCATATATATATAATACCAGATATTGTACCTCGAATTCAATCAATGCCATTGCCTTTGATGAAGTGACCACCAATCCCTACCTGGTAATTAGGTTCGGAAAATATGACATCCTGGACAGAAGAAGTTGTGGCAGACAACCCCAGGCCATCAACAATTTCCTGAACAATGAAATAACTGGCAGCCAGGATTATCTTACACAATATATTGATGCCGTAAAACCGGGTGATCACGTCCTGATCTTTAGTATTGGTAATGTATTATACAGTACCTGGACACAGGCGATTAAAGACAAACTGCTTGAAATTGGAGCATCCGCAGCTATTTTAGATAATTTGAATGATGGAGATCCTTATATTATTTTAGGTTACAAAGGTGCTCAGGAGGGAAGTGCCATTGAAATTACAGCTGACGCATCCTCGGGAACACCCACAGACGAACAGGAAATCAATCTCTCAGAAACGATTAATGGATTTGCCACTTCAGGCAAGATGACTTCAGTAAAGATCGGTCCTTCAAATTCCTGGTATACATTTTTCAATCAAGTGTCAGGTATTGATGATCCGGTTAATGACCGATATAGTTTTCAGATTGTTGGGATCAACCAGAGCAATGAAGAAACCATACTGCAATCTGGGATTACAGCTGATGACCTGGATATATCTGGCATTAATCCCCTTATTTATCCCTACCTTAAATTGAATTTCCTTACTTCTGACACATCTATGGTCACTCCAGCTCAGTTGGATGGTTGGATAGTAACTTATGAGCCTATGCCGGAAGGCATTCTATATCCCGATGCCGGACAGGAAGTAGTAGATATTCAAAAAGATGAAGGAGAACAGATGGAAGCAATTTTTGCGTTCCGGAACATCAGTGATAAAAATTTCAGTGACTCAATAAAAGTAATTTATTCTGTATTTAACCAGGAAGGAAGGTTTCGAAGAACCGATAGCTTGTATCTTAAAGCATTAATTGCCAGGGAAGAGCAGAAATTCCCAGTTAGTTTCAATACCCTGGATCTCGGCGGTGCAAATGACCTGGATGTGGCAGCTAATCCGAATATTATTCCGGAGAGATATTTCAACAACAATTACCTGAACCTTGAAAATTTCGTCATAGTAAACAAGGACAATACGAATCCTGTTCTGGATGTGGCTTTTGATGGCAGGTATATACTTGATGGGGATATTGTTGCCCCATCTCCGCTGATCTCAATTATCATTAAAGATGAAAATGAAATACTCCTAAAAACCGATACCATAGGCATTGAAATATTGATCAAACCGCCTTGTGAAGAATGCTTTTTCGAAAGAATATCCTTTTCTGACCCGGCAGTGAATTGGACACCAGCTACTGAAAAAGCTGATTTTAAAGTGGAATATCAGCCTCCGCCGTTTGAAGATGGGATATACACATTGAAAGTCCAGGCATCAGATGCCAGTGGCAATCTATCAGGCACTGAGCCTTACCAGGTTCGTTTTGAGGTGATCAATGAATCCCAGATCACAAATTTTTACCCATATCCGAATCCATTTTCAACCTCCACAAGGTTTGTTTTTACCCTTACCGGGAGCGTGATACCGGATCAATATAAGATCCAGATCATGACCATCAGCGGAAAGGTAGTCCGGGAGATCATGCAGGATGAGATCGGGCCTATTCATATAGGAAACAATATAACCGATTATGCCTGGGATGGTCGTGATGAGTATGGCGACCAATTAGCCAACGGCGTTTATCTATACAGGGTAATACTAAATTCCCCGGAACAGGAATTCAAGCACAGGGAAACATCCGGCGACCGGGGTTTTACAAAAGGCTTCGGAAAGATGTATTTACTGAGATAAGAATTTAATCCCCCAAACTTAAAGCCAGGTTATTTGCTCAGCCTTATATACCAGGCGGTAAACTTTCCCAAACATTATTCATTATCCCATTATGGGAATTATTTTCATTTTAGGAAATTTCAAGAAGCTGAGATTGCCGTTTAGCGTAATTGGGGGCAGATTATGCCAGTTGGCACGCTTTTCCCATATAATAGTTGTAACCTAAAACAAAACGTTCAAAGCTATGATACCAGTAAATAAATTAATGATCGTAGATGATGATGAATTGAGCAACTACATTACGGGGAAAATTGTAGAACATGCAGGTCTCGCGGAGAAAGCTGACAGTTTTTATTCAGCTAAGGCCGCACTGAAGTATTTAAAGACCAACAGCTCAATGCGACAGGGGGATTATCCGGATCTTATATTTCTGGATCTTAATCTCTATGATATGAAAGGCTGGGATTTTCTTTCAGAATATATCAAACTTAAAGAAAGTTACAGACGCAAGATCACCTTGTTCCTGCTGACCAATTCTATTGCAGAAAAGGATAGGGAGCAGGCAAAGCAGTTTCCATGCATCAAGGGATATTTACAGAAACCTTTAACCATGGGAATGATACAGGAGATCGAGTTGTACCTTACAAGGAAAAACGATTATGTTTACAGAACTCAATGATATTCTTAACTTCTTGTCCATTATAAATGAAGAAATCACTGCAAGTCCTTGTTCTTATACCAGACAAATGGGTTCAGCCACTAAGATTAGAATTATAAGACACAATCAAACTACCTGCCAGGTTTGATCACCCATCCGGATAAACCCCACCTGAATGACTATGTCAGGAAGGCGGCCGGATGGGCCCAGGCAGGTGATGTTTTTTATGATCCATCGAAATCAAAGTATTCATCTTCTTCCAGTTCCACCTCTTTCTTTTCTTTAGCTTTCTTTTTCTTGAACATGTCTTTTAGCTCATTCCCTTCTTCTTTCAAATCAGTTTTAATCTTGTCTTTTACAGCATTTGAATCGAAAGAAACTTCATAATCTTTGGCCGTCCCCTTCATCGAAAGGAACAAACTGGGTGGCCCGGAACCGCTATCTGCAATTTCTCCATACCTGGAATCACGGTCCGGTCTTCTGAACTGGTCAAGTGGGATTTTGAAATGATAATCTATATCCTGATCGAAAGTATGGACCCCGGAAACATAGATGTGGTATGCATTGGATATTATTTCCATTTCAGGGATGATAACTTGTCGGTCTACAATTTGAATATCATTCTTTAACTCAGAAAAGTGCAGTTCCGCCAGGTCTTCTTCCTTTACATATTTCGACAGTTTTTGCATAGGTTCAAAATCAATGAGTTCGCCGCCAATTATTTTCGCTTCAATAAAAGAAGTCAATGTGTTACTGTAGAACTTCAGCCTGTCATCTAACATGAAATATGTATTTACATCAGCATAGATCTGTCCCTGAAGGTGGTGACTCATCAGGAATTCCTGTTTAAAATTCTTAAAAACATAAAAAATACTGTCGATATATAAGCCCGACAGCTTTCCATCCACAAGAAATTCCCTCTTCACAGGAGACTGTGCATTAATCGACCCGCTTAGGATCAGGTCCCCTCCCATGGTATTAAGTGTGAGGTTATCCACCACAGCTTTCTGGCCAATGATCCTTAATTTACCACTTGCCTTTTGACCATTAAACCGCTTAAAAGTTATCCGGTCGACGACACAATTAAAATCGATGTTCAGTTTAGGTGAAATGTCCAGATGGAATGTTGCGTCTTCATCTTCATTTTTCTCCTCTTCTTCAGAAAAATCGAGTGTTAACAATTCATTTAGGTTCAGGTTTCTGGATTCCAGGTCGGCAATGATTTTAATTGGATTATCCCGATAAAAAACATAGGATATAATATTCCTGAAAAACCCGGATATCTCAAAATCACTTTCTCCTATTTGTCCGCTGAAGTTTTGAATGGCCAGATCCAGATTATTAAAGAAGAATTTACCATTAAACTTCCTGAACTCAAGTGGGCTGTATTTCGTTTTGAAATTGACCTGCTTCAAGAAGAGGTCTCCAGAGGCTTTCACGTTATTGGCTTTTTTATTCTTCAGGTCATTGATACGGCCGGTCAGCTTGATATCAAATTCAATTTCACCATCCCCTGAGTCAAATTGTTTTATGGGGAAGGTTGCAAGAAAAGATGCCAGATCCACATTTCCTGTAAGGTCCAGTGTTGTTGAAAGGTCCTTGAAATTTTGTATACTGAGTTCTCCTCTGATTTCGTTATTACCAATATACCCGCTGAAATTCCTGATTTTGAGCAAAGAAGAAGCCAGGTTCTTATCCTTTCCATTGGTAAAACTCCCTGTAAAATTCAATTGTTTGAATGAACTTCTGTAACCAGGGTAATAAAACTCCACATTCTCGCAGTTAAAATCCGCTTTTAATGCCGGTATTTTTCCATTGCCGAAATCCCCATATATTTTCCCTTCGAAAGTAATTTTACCCTTACTTCTATATTCAGACAGTTTCTTTCTTATGTTTTGCGGCAGAACGGCCACAACTGCCTCCACATTATTTTTTACCGATGCGACATCCAGGTCTATAAACTTGCTTTCACCGGCGTGGATGTGTCCATTAAGTTGATACATCTGGCCATTTATTTTCAAATCTGTCTGATCAAACTGCACTACCTGGCTGTCAAGGCTATAGGTAAATTCAGAAGAAAGACCAATCAGCTGGTCCTTTACATACGTGGTTTTTTTTATGTCAATTTGGTTTTTTGCAATAATCCCTGACAAATTGATCAAAAGGTTTTTGCCCTGGACTTTCAGATTATTTCTTAGCCTTTCAGTTTCGAGGTTTATAATTACATCATTTTGCTGATCGATATAATTTATCCGGACATTTTCCAGGATAATATTGGGCAGGTTCAGTTCACGCTGATCATTTACAGAATCTTTTTTAGCATACTTGATGAATTCATAGTTTTTCTCACCATTGGGACCACGTCCTATATTAAAAGTAGCATCACTTACTTTGAGCGTACTGATCTCATAATTTTTAAAAATGATATTAAAAATATCAAAACTTATCAGCATATTATCTGCATCACAAAGGTATTCCATTGTGATATCAGCCGATTCATAGATCTTTATGTCATCCAGTTTAAAGGAAACCATGGGAAAATTTTCCCAGAGTTCCAGTTCAATTTTCTTTACCTCTACGGGAGTTTCGAGGTATTTATTAGCTTCCTGAACAAAAAACGCTACCACTTCATTCCTGTAGAAGTATAAAGCAGTCATGGCAATGCCGGTAACAATGATCAACACAGCCAGGATGAGCAATACAATATTTCGTATCTTTTTAAACACTTTGTAGAGGTTCAACTACAAATTTGCTGTAATATTATATAATAATCACGGATCATAGTGCAAGAATCTTTCCAGAAATGATAACTTAATAATTTTCATATCTTTAAGAAAAATAATAATGCCATCCCAAACATAAGGTATATAAACTTTGCAGATACAAAATTATTCATATGAAAAATCAATATTTAAAAATGTGAATAAACAAATAACATCATTTTTTGAACTTAATAGATATTTTTTCGTTATTTACGTAACGGAATTTCCGTAACGTTATTTTCGAAATGAGAAAACCTGTAAACCCTTTCATTATAACGGGTTACCATAGCCCGGCTTATTTTTGTGATCGAACAGAAGAACTATCCTGGCTCCAGGAGCAATTTGTAAATGAACGAAACATTGTCCTTTATTCCTGGCGGAGAATGGGCAAGACTGCTTTAGTAAGTCACTTTTTTCACAATGTTAGAAAGGACAAACGGGCTGAAGGAGTATTCGTTGATCTACTGGGTACTTCAAATTTAAGTGATGCAAATAGAAACATTGCAGAGGCCATTGTTAAACAATTAGGAAATTTATCAAAAGGGATAGGTCAACGTTTATTGAAAATGCTTGGCACAATTGGTGCTACTATAGGAGTAGATCCGATATCGGGGACTCCACAGGTAACATTCGGTGTAGTACAAAATCAATCAATATCAACATCACTGGAAGCTCTTGGAGGATTCCTTCTTGAAATGAAAACGCCGATCATAATATGTATCGATGAATTTCAACAGGTTGTAAACTACCCTGAAAAGCACGCTGAAGCAACATTTCGCACCTGGATACAGAATTTCCCCATGGTTCGGTTTATTTTTCTTGGCAGTCAAAGGCATATGATGACTTCGATGTTCAGTGAGAAAAACCGTCCTTTTTATCGAAGCGCCCAAATGCGGCAATTAGACCCGCTTCCTGATCCGGAATATTCAAAATTCATTAAAACTTTCTTTAGAAAGAATGGAAAATCCATAGAATCGATTCATATAGATATTATTTTCAAATGGACAAGAAAGCAAACTTATTATGTTCAATTAGTATGCAATAAACTATTCGGCAAAACGGATCAGGTTAGTAAAGAGATATTAGAAGAAATATTCCGGGAAATCATTCAACAAGAGATCCCACTTTTTTCCTCATATCAAAAATTGCTTCCCAGGATTCAATGGCAGTTGTTAATAGCTATCGCAAGGGCTGAAGAGATTGCTAATCCTTATAGTCAGGCATTTTTACAGCAACACGGATTGGGTGCATCCAGTTCAGTGAGTTCAGCTTTACAAAATCTGACTAAAAAAGAGCTGGTAATTCATCACAATCAAAATTACACCTTACACGACACGCTTTTAATGCGGTGGTTACAGCAGATTTGAATTTCAAAGGGTGAACTTTTCGGCCAAAAATTTATTAATTATTCAAGTGGTGAACGCAGATTGATGTTAGTAGTTGACTGATATCTTATGAAAAAATTATTACGGAGCATTTAAAAAATAAATCGACAAAAAACATTTAAAACCCTTTGTATCAAACAGATTATAATATATTTTTGCAATCCGTTTCGGGCTCTTAGTTTTGTCCCGCCATTGGCGGGATCAGCTGGTCAGAGTAATCCCGCGGCACGCGGGAAGGGTCACTGTCCGGAACTAAGGGTAGTTCTTTAAATATTATTGGGCTCTTAGTCCTGTCCCGCCATTGGCGGGATCAGCTGGTTCAGAGCATCCCGCTTTAGCGGGAGGGTCACTGTCCGGCACTAAGGGTTGTTCTTTAAACATTATTGGGCTCTTAGCTCAGCTGGTTCAGAGCACCTGCCTTACAAGCAGGGGGTCACTGGTTCGAATCCAGTAGGGCCCACGTTGATTATCAGGCAGTTAGATGCATCAAGCACTGACTGCCTTTTTTATTTGCATACAATTTGCATACATACATATGCCCCAGGAGCCCTAATTTAAGGGTACAACAAACGTAGCGAACCAGCCCCTCAACCTACAACATCCCCCCATTTTCCACTCAACAACATACAACAGTATAAGAATATAACGAATAAGCTGACAACTCATGCAGAGGATATTAGGAATATCGACAACATGAGAGCATAAAATACTACAACTCAAGCCTATAAGGAGACCAAAATGTTCAACTATAGATATAATACAGATGGAAATGTACAACTGACTGCCAGAAACACATGAAAATTTACAAATCCATGAGATGACAAACATAGTAAGATAGTTGTGCTTATCCCTCAAATTTTTGGGAGATATATTCTATTTTATTTACCTTATATACAAGTTAGGCCTCATAATTTCAGCACAATGAAAGCAAAATTGTACTTATCCCTTTTAGCATTAATTCTATTTTCAGGCTGTAAACAACCATTTCCAAATGAAAAGGTTGAATATTCTAATGAACAAGAAGCGATTAAAATGACGTTGGAAAACATGGCAATGGATTTCTTAAAAAGCTGGGAACCTCCATATGATCCAGATGCGGCTCTGGCCCTATTTACTCAAGGGGAAGATTTCCATTTGGTTATTGGAGGGGGGTATACATGCGATAATTATATAGAATGGACGTATGCTGTTCCCAGTTCCATGTCTCATGAGGAAGACTTCTATAATTCCTATAAGCATGAGGTGAAGTACATCAAGACAGTTGTGTTATCTCCACTGTCCGGTGTGGTGACCATAGTATACATTTGGGTTAGTATTTCAAAGGAGGGTGTTCACGAACGTACGCCAGGAGCCATTTCTATGACATGTAGAAAGGAAAAAAATGATTGGAAGATAGTGCATTACCATGGTTCGCATGATGAACCAGAGGTAGTAACTGAATAGTTTTCTTACGAGGCCTAACAGGCGGCAAAAAACATTGCGCGGATATTGATATATTTGAACAACAAAACATCTAATCAACGGTGTAGCAGGCTGATAAGTTGGATCTTCAAAACGCGCAACGATTTCTTACCGCCTGACCGTTGTATGCCATGCTGAAAAGAGCAAGCTGCAGAAATAGCACATTTGGTTATTGCTAATACTCAATGCCAAAACCCAAAAACCAAAAGAGTTTTTTTTGCCATCGCTGACAAAATATTGTAATGACTGAAAGACAATTGGAAATACATAAAGGTTTAAGCTCAATAGGAACCGAAATTGCTGCTTTCTATCATGACGGTGTGATAATCTCTGAAATGGATTTAGATACGAAACCGTATTTATTAGGCCATTTATCCAGAGAAATTGAAAGTGGGCTACGGGATGTTTTGACTCCAAAAAGTCTTCAAGATATAGAAGTCTGTGAGGGATGTTCAAGGCCTTTAAATAGAAAAATTGGTCATAAGGAGTCAATCATTAATTCATTAGGGTTAGACAATGAAACAGAGTTTGTAAAGCAATGGTATAAGGTAGCAAAACAATTTCCTAAGTATGCCCATCGCCATGGTGTATGGAAAAATCCAAGGGAACGACAAGCTTTTGATAATTTGTGGCACCAATTTGAAGATATACTCAAATACCTAGTAGGAAATTATTATGCTATTGCTGATCGTTTAGATGGAATACTTCAAATGGAAGAACCCTCAAAAGAAGCACTTAATGCTTTGCCAAATATGCTTAAAGAGGAATCCAGATTCTTGTACTTCTTTAACGGTTTAAAATCTAGAAAGTGGCTATTATTTCTAGAAAAGGAAGACTATTTTGATGGGGCAAAAAATCCTGAACCTGTAGAGTCCGCAGATAATCCC
This sequence comes from uncultured Cytophagales bacterium, assembly GCA_963820995.1. Lineage (GTDB taxonomy): Bacteria > Bacteroidota > Bacteroidia > Cytophagales > Cyclobacteriaceae > JAGTVG01. The sequence continues at coordinate 432,207 of CAWGCL010000008.1, forward strand.
GGCTTCTATTCTATGCCTTATTGGGGTATCTTAAATTACCTTGAAGAGATTGCACATCAAAACTTAGAGGCCCCCGAAAAAGACACAACAGAGTCACTTGTCAGAATAATTGACAGCATAAGTCAATTCAGAAATGCGGATGGGCAAAGAGTTGAAAACTATCGAACAGACTATACGATATTCAAAGTTATTTGTACCATCCCGGAAGAATATCTTGACAAGAGGCATTTTGCATTTATCAATAATGCTCTACAAAGCAAATGGGATGGTCTAATTGGTCACAGTTTTAATGAGCTTCTGGAGCGACTAATTTCGATTGGTAATAATGGTTTGTTATTGCAGGGAGTTCAGTTGCTATTAACTCATAGGGAACATGGAGGTACTTTTGAAAATGTACATTCAATATTTAGAAGTCATGAATTTCAAAGAATTCTAGAGGAATTCGTGGATAGACTAATTCTCTTTATGGGTAAAGATATTTTGAATCTTGGCATTCAAAAGGTCGTTGAGGTAATTGAACTCGATCAATCTGTATTTAGTAATATTTCGATTCCAGCAATTGAAAACCATGAACAAACTTCATTCCCAGACAAATATGGTTGCCAATTAGTCTACCTCATTAGAGACAGTCTAGAAAGGTTAAATTCCGAAGATATAATTGAAACTCTAAACAAATTAGTAGTCAGTGAACATCCAATTTTCAGACGTATTGCAATACATACCATACGAGTTAGATATACTGAGTTTAGAGAAATTTTCTGGAATCTGGGACAAAATCCATTAAGCATACCCCTTGCCAAACATGAGGTTTATGAATTGCTCAAAGAGCATTCGAGAACTTTCAATGATGAAGAAATTGAGCAGGTAATTAATTGGATTAACATAAATGAATATTACATCCCTGAAAAGTTTAAAGGAGACGAAGAAAGCGTTGCTAAGTCCATTGCTTATCGAAAAAAAGAATGGCTTACTTCATTGACACCAAGTGGTTCAGAAGCTGTTACAAATATGTTAGAAGAATTAAATGCTGTAAATGAAGCTAAAGTTGAACACCCTGGGTTCGATTCGTGGCACTCTGGTTTAATAGGAAATACTTCACCGCTTAACTCAGAGGAAATAGCCAAACTCAGTATAGAAGAAACGATAGAATTCTATCAAGACCTTAACAATAAAGAGTATGATTTCATGGGGCCTTCTATCGATGGATTCATTGATGCTCTGACATTAACGGTACGTCATAATCCAGAAAAATATAATGTTCAATGTCAATCAATAATTGAAGCACCATCACAAATATTGTATTCCTGGATAAGGGGCTTTGGCGAAAGTTGGAGAGATGAAAAAAAGGAGTTTAAATGTGAAGAAATATTTCAAGTTGTAAAGCAGATAATACAAAAAAAAGACTTTTGGGAATCTCATAATTCAGACGACAATTATAGCCGATGGTTTATTTCAAGCTTGCTTTCCTTTATAGAAGATGGAGTGTGTGATGATAGTCATGCCTTTAGTGCTGAGCAGCTTCAAATAATTAAAGACATTCTTTTCAATATTTTGGAACAAGATACATACCCCATTTTTGACAATCCAGATTTATCTATGACAGTTCTGAATAATTCAAGGGGGAAAATCTATATGGCTCTTTTTCAGTATTCGTTAAGACTGGCTCGTATAGAGGGAAAAGACAGTGATCGCTGGGATAGTGATGTTAAAGAATTGATCTCCCAAAAAATTGCTTTGGATGAAGATAACCCTCTACCCTATTATGTAATTGGGCAATTTTTACCAAATATCCATTTCTTGGACGAAAATTGGATGATTGAAAATTTTGACAAACTTTTTCCTATTGATTCTAAAACTAATTGGTCTGCAAGCATGAGTGGTTATTTTTTCCATCATAGGAAACCAAATAGAATCCACTTTAAATTATTAATAGAAGGTCTTCATCTACTAAAAGCTATTTCGGAAGACTCAGTATTTGGTGAGGCAAAGAATAGTTTAATTGAACAAATCTGTACCGCATATTTATATGACTTTGAGTCAATTGAAATTGATGGTGACATCATAAAAGCGTTAATCGAATCCAAAAATGAAAATATTCACTCTAGTCTAATTTATTTTTTCTGGAGTCCTCAATTTCCTTTTGAAAAGAAGGTGATTCATAAAATAAAACCATTATGGATTGAGATATATAACAGAGCAATTAAGTTTGAGGATGAAGAAATGGACAGCTACATTCTTTCAGGCTGCTGTAAATGGTTAAATAGCATATATGAAATAGATAAGGAATTATTTGAAATTTTGTCGAGTTCTGCCCCGTACGTGAACCAACGAGATCGATACGCAGTAATTGAAGCTCTATCAAAACATATAAATAATTTTCCTGAAGAGGTTGGATTAGTTTTAATTGAGTTATTCATAAAAGAAATTAGTTATGATATCTCTAGAGGGAAACTGGAAGAAATGGTAGAGATTCTTTATGAAAAAGGGTTTAAAGAAATTGGAGATAAGATTTGTCTTTTACACGGAGAAAATGGATTTCACTTTTTAAGGGATCTGTATATTAAATACAATGCTTGACGTTCGCATCCATACACATTTGGCAAGTCGCACAAGCCAGTATACAAGCCAAAACTTACTAAAGAGTATGGCTGCCTCATTGCTGGAAGAAAGCAAAAATGAAAAAGTACGGGCATACAACCTTGTGTATAAGCAATAGCAGGTTCAGGCTATTTTGAAAAATAAAAACGTAAATCAAAGGTCGGTGCTATCTGACAGTATAGTGGTTTAAATACGCTACTGCTTTTATACCGGACCGTTAGGTGCAAGCAGGGTTAAACTAAAGCATTAGCTACCGTAGTGATAATTAAATACCCCCGACCTTTCCCTACAGTACATCTACCCCCCGGGGGTATCGAAAAATATGCCTGCGTTGAGGACAGGTGACCATGCCGACAAAACAATGTTTTATAATCCTATGTAAAGTATACCTGCTTACTTATTAGGTTGAAACTCAGATATCAATTCATTATCTTTAAGCAAACAAGATTTTAACTATTACCGGCTTATCACTTTACTGGCGAACCGTTGTGCCTAATTGCTTCTTCTGACAATGAACTATTCTGGATTTAATTGATATTTCCTTGACTTCTAGCGTATTGCAATAGGCCTCACAGGTGAACCTGTAGCTCCTTTAAACCGAATGGTCGTAACAATAAACAAAAATTCGGTGACATTGTCCTCAATCAGTTCATCGAAACGCATGTTCTCCAGATTAAATATGCCATTCTTCATCATTAGCTCCTGATGCACAGGGTATGCCAAGCCTGGATCAGGATTAGGTATTACTTCGGTAACGTAGGAGTCGCTACCGATCATTGTCACCTTTTTTTCAGCAACCCATCGTGCAACCTCCAGCCCGATACCTGGAGGATTTGTATTGAAAGCCTCAGGCTGAGTCCATAACGATGACCAACCGAATCTAAATAAAAGTGCATCTCCAGTTGTTATATCTGCCTCAGACATTCCTTGGTTTTTAAGAGCACCCAAAACATCTTGGAGCGTTACTTCATAGCTATTTGGTAATCGGTCAGTATCCTTATATCCAGCGATATCGATTAATATACCTCGTGTTATAATCGGTTTGACATGCTCCATTCCAAGTTTTAGTAGGCCTCCACCTGTGTCCATCTCCTTCGCTGTGAATCCATTGTAGAAGACGTATTCAGTATCTCCATTGTCCATCACAACTTCCTGTCCAATATGCCCAAGTCCATCAAACTGGGTTCCAACTTGACCAATCTCAGCAGCCAGAAATTCACTATTACCGACAATCCTGTTATCTCCTCCTGGTGTTGCTCCTTTTTCTAGTAGTATCATTGAATAGGTGCGATTGAACGGAATCGGCATGTCTTGCTCATAAACCTGGCCTAGTTCATAGATTTTTCCAGTAGTTGCCAAACTCAGGGCTTCCATTACTTTTTGAGGAGTGATTCTATTCGAAGCACCAGCCTGATCATCAGCACCCCATTCTGTATTCGGCCACCATTGCCCAGATTGTCTTGTCTGGCTAATTGTTAAGATGGGTAATATTAAAAGAGATGATAGGATAATGATAGCTATGTGAATTTTGGAAAAGTTAGTTTGTATACTCATAGTTGTAACATTATGATTGTTTCTGATAAATTCTAATGTAAGAAAAATGAGATGATAATCCTATTCACCCCCATTCTATTACAATGCGTAGCTCATCTATACCTGCAAAAGCAACTTGGCATAACAAGCCTGTAAAGTTTATACCTACACCCTTACCGATTGCATTGCATTTCCTGATTCAATATCTTATAACATAAAAGCTGTAGCTACTGCACTTAAAAAACACCCCCGGGTCTTTCCTGCAATGTAGCTACCCCCCCGGGGTGTCGAAAATGATATCTATGTTGAATACAGGTGACTATTTTGTAAACAATTCACTGATCAAATAACCATAATTTATACAACCTACAATGGAAAGGGATAATTGTCATATGGAACTTATCCCTACGTTGTGCCTAATTGCTTTTTGAAAAGAAGAATTTGATATTATAACGGATGAGCTCAGCGGCTCTGAGCGAAGTTGAAGAGTTCACTGCAGCAGGGGTTAGGCCGCCACAATAATATTATAGACATGAGATTAATTAACTAGGGTCTTTGTCTCCTTTAAGTATTAATTGGAAATACCCATATCCAAAGGCAAATAACAGATATAGAGCAACATTTGTCCAACCAAGTACATTAAAAATCCCTGAAATTTGAGCTTGTAAAGCCAGCATGAAAGCCAAGGCATTACCAAGAAATAACAATAATACTAATGTTTTCAATATCTTGGATCCAACATCATTTCGGGAGATCCACATGATTATGCTTAGCTGGATATTTCCTATTCCAAACACTCTTGCTATGAGAAGCCCGGTTGAATTTGTAAACGTGTCGTAAACGGAGAGCATCCATGAAGGTACGAGGAGAAATCCTAGTCCGAATAGAAACAATAAAATCGAATGGATCGTAATCAATGTGCTGAGTTTCATGCTCTACTTAACTAGATGCTGTCTGATGAAGGTCGTAAAACGTTTCTCACAAAGAATCCTTATTAATATGGCCGCCTAACATATATTCTACTGCCAATAGTGGCATAGTATTAAACTTACAAAATCCTATCGAGCTATGCAAAAAGGAAACTAGCAGTAAGCAATTTAATCGGGAAGTAAGAACACCCCCGTTCTATTACTACATTACAGCTTCCCTCGGGGTATCGAAAATGATGTATATGCTAAGAACGGGTGACCACCTGAGCCAGCGACCCCTACCTAATCTTGGACTTGGGATACCCCCGGGTTGTCAAGTATTAACTTAAATTTTACGAATATGGTAACTATCGTAGATTACCGCATCAGTAAGAATGCTGATGGCGAACCGTTCATATCCCTGATATTAGAAGGGGATTTGACCATGATTCAATCGAAAGAAACTGGATCATGGTATGCAACGAGTAAGAGATGCTCTATCACATCGACTTTCGATGAGGTTAAAGCAAACAAGTTGATCGGGATGGAAATACCAGGATCAATTCTGAGAGAAGACTGTGACCCTTATCTCTACACCGTACCGGAATCGGGAGAAGAAATCGAATTATCACATACTTACAAGTATGTTCCTGATCCGACAAGTAGAGGAGAAGGTCGCAGTTGAAGAGGAAGAGATTTTTGCATAAACTCAAGTCCTCTGATGCGCAAGGCAGGCCATAGTGGTCTGCCTTTTTTATTTCACTTTAAACACACATCAAACTATGAACAACATTCGAAAAGCCGAACGCAAGCAGGCTAAAATCAGGCTTGCATTACAGGGGCCATCTGGCTCAGGAAAAACATATTCATCACTACTAATAGCAAAGGGTCTGGTAGAAGACTGGTCTAAGATCGTGATCATCGACACAGAGAACTTCTCTGCTGACCTATATGCTCATCTGGGATCCTTCAACGTGTTATCCATAACTCCTCCATTATTCCCCAGAGAAGTACATCGAGGCTATCACTACATGTATAGAAGCAGGAATGGAAGTCATAATCATTGACAGCATCTCACATGAGTGGGAGGGCAATGGTGGAATACTGGATATCCACGGTAACATGATGGGTAACTCGTTTACTAACTGGTCGAAGGTTACACCTCGTCACAACCGCTTTGTACAGCATATACTGCAAAGTCCAGTACATGTACTTGCTACGATCAGATCCAAGCAGGATTGGGTGCTTAACCAGAAGGATGGAAAGTATGTTCCTGAGAAGATGGGTTTGAAAGGAGTTACAAGAGACGGCATGGATTATGAGTTCACCACCGTACTGGAACTCAATATCAAGCACTTTGCTACTTCCTCAAAAGATAGGACAGGACTTTTCGCTGATAAACCGGAGTTTAAGCCAGAGGAGGACACAGGAAGAATCATCAAAACCTGGTGTAGCCAAGGAACTACTACCTCAGATCTCAAAGAAGCAGAACAACGGATTGCAGATTGCAAATCTATCAAAGAGCTGGTAAACACCTACGATCTTTTTCCAGAGCTACGTAAGGACCTGTTAAACCAGTTCAAGCAGCGTAAGGCTGAGCTACAAGCACAGCAAAATCAGTATTCAACAACTAAACTTTCAGATAATGGAACAGATGACAATAACATACAGAGATAACGGGCAGGACAATGAGCCTGCTAACCTACAACAAAACGGAAGCCCTTTATCGAAGCTAATACAATTCCTGTGAAATATACGGAGATACAGGATAGGCACATTATCCCTGTATTTGTTAAGGACAACGAACCTGCCATATCTCAAACAGAGTTTATAGATGTTGTCAAGGAAGTAGCAAGTACATACTATGGTATGCCCGAACTAAAGGAAGATATCAGGGTTTCCCACCCCATTAAAGGCAGAGTTCCAGAAGCAAGGAACAAACCTGCAAAAGATCTTAATGAATGGGAGAAGACGCTATACTATGAGCGGATGGCCTTTGCAATAGAACTGGACAACGTGTATCAGAAGATGGATGGAACCTGTTAAAGCTCTCAGTTGGTGGCATTAAAGCATACAACCAAGACAACCTTTACAACAGCAAGGGAGCAGCAGAGCACTTCCATTTCTTCGTAGGCTTTCAGAATACGATCTGCTGTAACCTGTGTATATGGACGGATGGTATAAAGCAATCAATTAAGAGCTAGCAGTACAGAGCAGTTATACAAGGAGGTCCAGAAAGTACTAGAGGAGTATGATGCAGTTAACCATTTGTCAGCACTTGAGAGGTTTACAAGCTGGAGCTAACTGAATCTCAGTTTGCACAGCTGTCTAGGTAGAGCCAGGTTGTATAACTTCTTGCCTGTAGAAAAGAAGAAGGATATTCCTCTCTTTCCTTTACAGATACCCAGGTCTCAGCAGTTGCAGACAGCTATTACAATGATGAGAATTTCAGCAGGAATGGTAGTGATTCGATCTCCCTTTGGAAGCTGTATAATCTGTTCACAGGAGCCAATAAATCTTCGTATATCGATAAATTTCTGATCTCGTGGAGTCAATGCCTTCCAGCTGACAGATCATATCGCAGAGGCCTTGGAAACAGGCCAGGAGAGCTGGTTTTTGAGTTGATACTGCCTGATTAGGTATTATAAAATCAACGAATACACTGATCCGAAGAGTTGCCTATTTCCTTAATTCCTGATGAAAATGTGGCTCTTTAGGATCAGTGTCTCTTCCTTAGCTTTGTGGTATTGGATTCATAATATCCCATAAATGCTTCCAAGATCCATCAGCTTCTTTTCTGATCACATTTAAGAACTTGTTTGAAATTTTGATGGGATTAGTTCCATCTGCAGGAGTTATGGTTCCTTCTAATACAGCGCGATATACAGCAAGATCCCCACTAATCAATAGTTCCTGATTATCTGGTAATATCCCTCCTGAGAAGGTAGTATTAGAATTAATGATGGGTTCGTAAAACGCTCTTATAGCTTTCTTTCCAATCAGCAGTGGCAAGTCAGGTACCATCCAAACTGCATCCTCTGATATTTCATCCATTAAGGCATCAAGGTCCCCACTATTAAATGCCTGTGTCATAGCATCAATGTGTTTTTGGATTGCTTTTTTTGCCACATCCCCCAGGGCTTTGGTTTCTTGTAATTTCGATGTTGCCATAGTTTTCAGTTTAAGTGATATCTAATCGTATAACATTTCTATCAATATCAAAGTTCCAAGCACTATATGGTATATAATGTGACCTTATAAATTCACTCACTCACTGCCCGCTACTATATACCTACAGGTTGGTGGGCAGTGAACTATATTGACATATCCACTACCCAGTAACATAATACATATATATAAAAGGCGTTGGGCAGTGAGAAAAGGAGTATAATAAGCCAGAATATATTGCTAATTACTTCAGATTTTCCTTATATTGCTAAGTTATGCCTGATCAAAAACGTCAGTTAGCTGCCATCATGTTCACCGATATCGTTGGATATACAGCCTTAATGGGTAAGGATGAGGCTGCAGCCTACCAGCTACTCAAAAGGAACAGGAAAGTCCAGAGACCACTCATAGAAAAGCATGGAGGCAAATGGCTGAAAGAGATTGGGGATGGCGTTCTTGCTAGTTTTCAGACCGTTTCGGATGCAGTTCACTGTGCTGTTGAAATACAGCGAAAATGTGAGGCAGAAACTGATCTGAAACTCAGGATAGGCATCCACCTCGGGGAGGTGATCGTAGAAGAAGGAGATGTGTTTGGGGATGGGGTAAATATTGCCTCTAGACTTGAATCCATGGCTCCTTCTGGAGGTATCTACGTATCTGAATCTGTATATAGGAATATAGAGAATAAGAAAGGCATAAGAGCTGAATTCATTAAGGAGGAGATCTTGAAAAATGTCAAGCATCCCATTAGGATTTATGAGATTAACGTGGAAGCTTCTCAAATATTTATTCCTGATGTTCCCACTGTAGAAAGTGTGTCAGAAGCTAAAAACAGGCCCAAAGGATGGATAAAACCTGTATTCATCATACCCTTTATTGTACTAGTTGTAATAGTCGCTTACTTGGTATATGTTAACCTGGGTAAGGATAACGATAATACTGAAATATCAGAACAAGAGACCAGGGAGAAATCTATTGCCGTATTGCCCTTTGTTAACATGAGCAATGATCCTGACCAGGAATATTTCAGTGATGGTATGATGGAAGAAATCTTGAACCATCTTTTCCAGATTGGCGATCTACTTGTAACTTCCAGGACATCGGTGATGAAATTCAAGGGTACCACCAAATCGATACCGGAAATTGCAAAAGAATTGGGTGTTTCCACTATCCTTGAAGGAAGTGTCCGAAAATCCGGGAACAGGGTAAGAATAACTGTTCAACTGATAGACGGATACACTGATAAGCACTTATGGTCTGAATCTTATGACCGTGACTTGGATGACATATTTTCAATACAGAGTGAAGTTGCTAAAACCATTGCAGCTACATTACAAGCTGAAATACAACCTGAGGTGAAATTACGAATTGAATCCCAGCCAACTGAAAATTTGGATGCATACAATTTACTACTTGAGACACGTGGACTATCAGTATATGGAGAAGAAAATAAAAAGGCATTGGAATTATTGAATACTGCTATAGGCCTTGATCCAAATTTTAGCATGGCCTATGCCGCCATTGGATTACGCCTTCAAGCAGGTGCTACCTTCCAGGCTGCAGATGGGGGAATGGACCCTCAGAAAGCTAAACTTATATCACGACCTTATATTGAAAAAGCAATATCCCTTGATCCAGATAATGGTATGGCACATCAGTGGTTAGCTTATTCCCTATTATGGTTTGACTGGGACTTTAATGGTGCAGAAAGGGGATACAATGAGGTAAAAAGGATTTATCCAAATCAGAGCTGGATAGACTTCCTGATAGCAAAGGGAGAATTCGAAGAAGCACTTAGGGGAGCCCAACATACGATGGATATTGATCCGACAAATTTTCAAGTATGGATAAACTTAATAAACGCATCCTACTTTGCCGGTAAATATCAGCAGACAATTGCCCATATTAATTCAGCACTTACTGATTCAACCGGAAGTTTAGGTTATAGCACCATGAGTGGCATTAGTCGTATATATATGTATCTTGGTAGATACAAAGAGGCTCTTAATATGATTGATAGGATTAGGTTAAAACAACCAAATGACGAATCTCCAAGAATTTTAGCTGTAGAGACAATATCTCATTACCACCTTGGAAATGGAGAAAAAGTAGCCAGTATCATCGAAAAGCTAAAACTGCACAGTATGGATAATGCTGGTGGGAGTCCATCATTTTACCTTGCAATGGCATATGCCGAAATGCGAGAAATAGATACAGCTTTCGAATGGCTCGATAAAGCATATACCGATCATGAGGTGGAGATGTACTGGCTTAAAGTAGAACCTCCTTTCGAACCCCTTCATTCTGACCCCCGCTGGCAGGTAATGCTGGATAAGGTAGGATTTCCGGATTGAGGACTATCTGTGCAAAATCCGGTCTCACTGACCACCCAAAACCGAACACGCTGAACACCAGATAAATAAGGTATTATAATATTAAAGTATATAAATTAATCCAGTGTATTTCAGATACTTAAAAATATATAAATACCGGAATCGGGTGGTCAACTTAGACCGGAGAGCCTGGTCACTTTACTCCGGAGAAGGGTGGTCAATTAACCGGTTTTTCCACTCTGATATGGGCTATGACATTTTGTTCAATTGGGTATTTATTTGGTGAAATAATAAAAACATAACTCAACCTTATAGAACATATTGAGAAATATATTATTGGTGCTTTAATTCTCCTTGGTTTAGTTATAATTTTAGTAAGTAAGTTAAGAAAAAAAACCTCCTATAACAGGTAATATAGCAAATGGCAGGGAAAGAGATAATTCGGTATTGCAGCCTGCACAAACTTTTTCCTCTGTGGCTAATAATGCAGGCCGGAGGCCGCCACTTGCTATATTGCCAACCGTTTGTATTTCATGATAAGAGCGACAATCCAACACGTATTTAACACATCTGAAAGCACCGCCATACTTACTGATGCTTCAGCTTGCAAAAGAGCCAAATTTCGTCATCGCCCCCATGGAAAAATTAAAAATATGAATTTGATTTAAATGAGAATAATTGAACATAAAGATTAAAAGCATAGAAATAACAAATATAAGTTTAGCAAGTATATTGGCGAATACGATAAAACCATTTATTTAATCGTTAATTTTCAGTAATGACTCAATTAACCAAAAAGACAATAGCAGTTATAGTTGCTCACCCAGATGATGAAACTTTATGGGCAGGAGGAACAATATTAAGTCATCCGGCGTTCGAGTGGTATATTGTTTCTCTATGCCGGCGGAATGATTCAGATCGTGCCCCTAAGTTTTACCAAGCTTTAAAAATTTTAAATGCTAAAGGTAGTATGAGTGACCTGGATGATGGACCAGAACAAAGACCTTTGAGTGAAAAAGAAGTTGAAAATGCAATTCTTGACTTATTGCCTGCAAAACATTTTGACCTGGTAATTTCCCATAATCCGGCTGGAGAATACACCAGGCATATCCGGCATGAGGAAATAGGTAAAGCCGTAATTAATCTTTGGAATACCAATAAAATCGCTGCAAATGAATATTGGGCTTTTGCCTATGAGGATGATAATAAAAAATATTTTCCAAAACCTATTGAAAACGCTAGTATTTACAGCATACTTACAAAACGGATATGGCAAAAAAAATATAGCATAATTACGGAAACGTATGGATTTGAAAAAAGTAGTTTTGAGGCAGAAACAACACCAAAGGCAGAAGCATTCTGGAAATTTACTGACCCTGATGATGCTAAAAAATGGCTTAATCAATGTAATAATGAAATGTCGATATAATAAATAAAAACAATTATCACCATATAACTAATATATTAACTCATCAATAAATTACTTCTCATGAAAGCATTGGTATTATATGATTATCCCCCTTCACCCGGAGGACTTGCAACCCAGGGAGATCTGCTTTATAAAGGGCTTCTTGAAATGGGCGTTGATGCCCATGCAGTTCATTTTGAATCGGCACAGGAAAAGGAATGGTACTATCGCTGGTTTGAGCCGGATGTTGTGGTTGGAGTAGGTTATTGGGGCCATACACCCCATCTTGTGCTCCATCCGCAGCGTTATGGGGTACAGGCAGTGCCATGGTTGGTTGCCGATGGTTATATTGCAAACTACCATGAGGTATTAAATGCACTACCCCTTATTTTGGTTACATCAAATTGGGTAAAGGAGATGTATGTCCGCGACGGGATCAAAAGCGATAATATTGAGGTATTGCCTGTTGGCTGTGATACCGATTCTTTTTTCCCTCGCCCTAAAGACGATCCAAAAATTATGGCTGTCCGTGAAGCATTGGGTATTTCACCCGACCAGATCATGATCCTAACCGTTGGCGGCGATGCTGCATCAAAAGGAGCACAGGAAGTTATGCAGGCACTTGCGATCATTGATACCAAAGCTCCCGATTGGAAATATGTATGCAAGGTTTGGCCACAACCAAGAACGAAAGCTCAAAACCTCCTGGATTTGGAAATGGCTAAACACCTGGGTATAGAAAAGAATGTCGTATATACCACCAATACTATTTCCAGGAATTTTATGCCATACCTGTTTGGCGCTTGTGATATTTATGCTGCACCTTCACGTCTCGAAGGATTCGGAATGCCGCAGGTAGAAGCTGGCGCTTGTAGCAAGCCAGTCATTAGCATTAAAGCAATGGGAATGCTGGATACGCTTATTCATAAGAAAACAGCATTTATGGCCTCTATAGAACAGAAAATAGTGGTGAAGGAAGTCATGCTTGGTGAAGAATCCGGATTTGAAGATCAACACAAGATTAACTTTGAAGTACCACGGACCGTAGATTACAGGGCAAATGTACAGGATATTGCCAAATACCTGATGATGCTTATGACTGATAACGGCCTGCGCAATAAAATGGGTCAGGCAGGAAGGGAACGTGTAGTTGAAAATTTTGATTACAGGGTTGTAGCAAAACGATTTGTTCAGATAATGAATGATAAATTAGGAATCAGATAAATTGTAAATTATTATAATGCAAACAACAGCTTGGAAAGAAATAGAAAAGGCAAAGAAAGCTGCCCTCGAGGTACTGATTCATAATGCTCACGGACCATATCAAGGACTGCCGCGGACTGCTGCCTGGGGATATCCGGAACCCTATACAAGGGATTTAATGTTTTCAATTTTTGGTATTGCTGTTTCCGGAAATCAGAAGCTTTTGGAAAGCATCAGAAAGGTGCTGGAAACACTGGCACGAAATCAAACTGAACGGGGCCATATTACTTCGCTGGTGCACGACAAAAAAGACCGTGGATCAAGTGATACAACTCCTTTATTTTTACTTGCTGTTGGCATTTTCAGAAAAGTATCAGGTGAACCGGATTTCCTTAATGAAGCCGTTGAAAAAGCCCTGATCTGGATGGAGTATCAAAGCCCCTCAGACCGTTACCTTATTGCCCAGCAGCCAACAAGCGATTGGCGTGACGAACAATGGGTTATAGGATATGGCTTATTTGTGAACACCTTGGCATATAGCTATCTCCGCTTATTGGGAAAGTACGAAAGAGCAGACAGAATGCGCCACGATATGAGCCGGTTTACCATTACCGCTGAAAAAATGAACCATCATGTCCACGAGGGCCTTGTGGTAAAACATAAACCTTATTATGCTTTCTGGTCATATAAAATTTATTGCAGCGAACGATTCGACCTGCTCGGTAACAGTCTTGCCATACTTTCAGGAATAGCATCGCCGACCAGAGCTAATGAAATGATTTCATGGATCGAAGAGGAGTGTGCAAACATGAATAAAAATGGTGAACTGGCTGTTGATCTTCCCCCCAATTTTTTTCCTTTTATTAAGCCAGAAAACCCCGATTGGTTACCTCGATATAAGAAATTCAACATGCCGGGGGAATACCATAATGGAGGAATATGGCCTTTTATATGCGGGTTTTATGTAGCAGCCCTGGTTGCTGCTAAAAGGTACAAACTAGCTGAAAAAAAGCTCGCTGCGCTTACACAATTAATAAAAAAATCCATCAAGAATGATATTCATTTTGGCTTTAATGAATGGATAAAAGCACAGGATGGGAAACCCATGGGGCAGGACTGGCAAACCTGGAGTGCCGCCATTTACCTGTATGCTGTAAAGTGTGTTGAAGATAAAAAAACACCTTTTTTTGATGAAATATATAACAATTCCTAATTAAATTTTTGTTGTTAAACAAGTATTTGTGAATCGATAATATTCAAACCATTTACATATTTATTAAAATAGTTATTGAAGTACCTCCCGGGTCTCGCCACATCGTAACATGACCTCACCGAAATAGGGATTATTTATTTCTTCCACTTCACTAAGCCAATAGGCACCCTGGTTATCTATTGCCATCGGGCAATACTGGTAGTAGATGCGCTCTGAGTTATCTATTCCAAAAGATTTTACACTTTTATATAGACCATCACTAAGACTTACAAAAGCTTCTCTATGAGTTTCCAGATTTTTAGTTTCCTGAATATCGGTTAATGCTTTTTGTAATTTGGGCAGACTATTCATCCATAGCATGTGAGCATCTCCTTTTAATAAGGTCATATCAATATTTGTTAATGCCTGCATCATTCCAGCAGAAGCCTCAACGGCCTTTTCCGGATTGGATTCAACCAAAGCATTTTTAAGAATAATATATTTATCGTAAACAGTATTCAACTGTTTTTTAAATTCCGGATCAATAGTCGTTGAAATAGGCACTTCCAAATCATCTCCATTTAGGGAATTATCCGGTTGAATTCCCTTGTCATCCATACTTGCATTTCCATGATCATGAGCAAGAGAAGTTTTACCCCCGGTGGGATTCATCATACTTGGTTTGCCTGCAAGCTGAGCGGCAGCATCAATTTTAAATACTCCATTTACAGCAATCTCTTCACCTTCATCCAATCCATCACTAACAACATAAAAACTCCCGGATTCAGGCCCAAGTTCAATTTCCCGGGATATAAATGAAGGATTATCCCTTCCTGATACTTTAACATACACTACCGCACGCTTTCCAGTCCAAAGTATTGACGATTTTGGGATTAGAATTTCGTTGGAGACACTTGCCTTTTTAGACTCTATTATACCATTCACAAACATTTCCGGTTTTAATGTGAGACTAAAATTTTTCTGTTGCACCCGAACCTTTGCAACCCGGGTGCCTGAATTTATAAACGGATCAATAAAAGTGACCTTTCCTGTAAATGATTTTCCTGGTACTGATTGTAAACTATATTTAACATTATCTCCAATGCGAATCCAGGGGAGATCACTTTCATAAGCATTAAACATTATCCATACTTGTGTAAGGTCGATTACTTCAAATAGTATTGTTCCTTCTTTTAAATAATCCCCTAATGAAACATGCCGTTGAGTTACAGTGCCGGATATTGGTGAAAGGACCTCAAAATACAATTGGGGTTCTCCCTTTTCAACGATAGCATCTATCTGTTCTTCAGTTAAATCCCATAATTTAAGTTTACTTCTGGCTGCCTTATACATAGTTGGACGATTATCTTTATTGCCAGTAGCTTCAAGAAGTTCCCGCTGAGCTGTTACCAGTTCGGGAGAATAAATTGTTGCAAGTTTTTGACCTTTCTTAACATTCTCCCCAGTAAAATTCACAAACAGTTTCTCTATACGGCCTCCAAAACGAGCTGTTAATTGAGAAATCCTTCTTTCATCTGGCTGGACCTTACCCTGCAAATACAGTTCTTTAACGGGAATACCTCTTCTTACTTCGATTGTCTGAACATCAGCCAACTTAGCTGCTGATTCAGTCATCTGAATTTCATCAGGGTGAATATCTTGTTGGTCTGACTGAAGATCAGATAAGGGGACGAGGTCCATTGCACATATCGGGCATTTGCCAGGTTTGTTTTGTTTTATCTGGGGATGCATTGAACAAGTCCATATTGTATTCTGTTCTTCAGAATGTTCACCTTCAATATGCTCATCGGATAAGGAAATACTATCCCGGCCAGAAGGATGAAAGAAAATCCATCCTAACAAAATGCCGACACCCAAAAGAATGATACCCCACTTGAAATTGTCTTTAATATTTTTAATTATATTTTTCATTTTCCTGTATTTTATTAACTTCATTTTTTACATGTTAACTACCCATTAAATATGCCATAAAGGATACGGCCGCCTGCTTATCAGCCCTGGACCTTTCCAACTCAAGTGCATAAAAAAGTTGCTTCCTTTCCATTCGAAGAATTTCTTCAAAATTTCTATTCGCCGTGAGATATTCGGTCTCCAGTAATTGAATTGATTTCTCAGCAAGTTTCAACTGGCCGATATACAATGTAATCCTTCTGTCAGCATCTGTGTATTCCTTCCAAATGTTCTCAAATAAGGTTTCTAACAAATTTATCTTATTGATTTTTTCATTTTCTTTTGCTGTTTCAAGGTATGCAGCTTCATTGATCATGGCTTTGTATTTCTTTCGATAGAGTGGCATTGTAATTCCGATTTTAGGAAAAATAAAGGCATCAGTACCCGCCAGATTATTTTCTCCTTTGCCGACAAATATGTAATCTAATCCGATAGAAAGATTAGGGCTGCCCTCCTTTCGAGCTATATCTTGCTGAATTCTAATGGCTTCTTTTTGTAATTCCAGACCAATTATCTGATGATTAAGTGTTTTAATGCTATCCAGCAAAATGCTTTTAGGTAAACCCGGACCAACATTCCAGAGTATTGGAGGCAAGTCAATAGATTCCAGTTCAGTATTTAATAGATTCTCAAATGTAATTTCAAGGTAATTATGTTGATCTATCAGTAAAGCAAGTTGGTTCTCAAGATCACCTCTTTCCATTTCTATCCTGTATTCGTCAACAGGTGAAACAATTCCAGCTTCAACTTTTATTAAGGCGAGATTTTTGAAAGTATTTAATATTCGAATATTCTCCTGGAGAATGGATATGGCCTTTTTATTGAAATACAAGTTATAATAGGTTGCCCTCACCTCATTGAACAACCTGGATTTTTCTTCTTCGAATACTTCATATTTAGCTTTTGCTGCCTGTATAGCAAAACTCTCCTTCGTTTTCAGTGTTCCAAACCATGGGAACATCTGATAGGCAGATATTTTAAATTCCTGTGGGCCAACCCTGGTTTCAACAGGCTTAATAAAATAACCAAATGCCAGTTGAGGATCAGGTAGCGATTTCACTTGAGGCGCTTCCTCCAGGGCTGCCATATATTCGTTAAATTTTGCTTTTAGCCCAGGATTATTTTCAGCCGCCACAGTCAGATAATTATCTAAAATTTCCTGCGCGTTAACAGAAAAACTTAACAATATGATGCATACAGATATTGTGGCTTTATATATATATATTCGTCTCATAATTACACTGCTTTAATTTCGTTTTTAGGAATCTGTTTTTCACGCCACATACTATATAATACCGGTACTACAAACATGGTCATTACCTGAATGATCATCCCTCCAAATGACGGTATGGCCATAGGTACCATAATATCTGATCCCTTCCCTGTAGAAGTAAGAACAGGTATTAAAGCGATTATAGTAGTGGCAGCGGTCATCATTGCAGGTCTTACTCTTTTACTTCCGGCATTAACAACCGCGGACCTGACTTCAGCAACAGTACCTGGCTTATTTTTATTAAAAACCTGCATTAAATAGGTACCCATTATCACTCCATCATCTGTAGCTATCCCGAATAATGCTATGAAACCAACCCAAACAGCAACGCTTATATTTATTGTTCCCATCTGGAATAAATTTCGCATATTGATACCCCCGACATCGAAATTCATAAACCAGGTTTGCCCATAAAGCCATAACATTATAAATCCTCCGGAAAAGGCCACAAATATTCCCGTAAATATCATTGAGGAGGTTATGACGGATTTGAACTGGAAATAGAGGATAAGGAATATGATCAGCAAACTAATTGGCACAACAATCAATAATCTTTTTGTGGCTCTGATCTGATTTTCATAATTTCCAGTGAAAATATAGTTTACACCTGCAGGGAGCACAAATTCGCCAGATTCCAATTTCTCATTCAGATATTCCTGTGCATTTTCCACAACATCTACTTCAGCGTATTGGGATTTTTTATCAAAAATCACGTATCCTACCAGGAAAGTATTTTCACTTTTTATCAACTGAGGTCCTCGCAAATACTTTATTTCGGCCAATTCACCCAGAGGAACCTGGGCTCCCGTCATTGTGGGAATCAAAACCTTTTTAAGGTCTTCAGGATTATCCCTGAATTCCCGTGCATATCTGGCTCTGATTGGGAACCGCTCCCTGCCTTCCACTGTGGTGCTGAGTTTCATCCCACCAATTGCTGTATTAATCTGCATTTGCATATCCTGTATAGTAAGGCCATACCTTGCTATAGCTTTTCTGTTAATGTCTATTTCCAGATATGGTTTCCCCACAACTCTATCTGCAAATACTGATATTGGTTCAATCCCGGGTACGTTTTTTAGATGTTTTTCCAGCTCATAGCCAGTTTGCTCAATGGATTCCAGGTCCGGTCCGAAAACCTTGATACCCATTGGTGCCCTCATACCTGTCTGAAGCATGACCAGGCGCGTTTGTATGGGTTGTAATTTTGGGGCTGATGTTAGTCCAGGGATCTTGGAAGCAGAAACTATTTCTTTCCATATATCATCAGGTGAATGAATATGATCTCGCCATTGACGGTAATAATTTCCATTTTTATCCGGGATTAAATCATCCTTTATAATGATTCGAAATCCATCCTTCTCTGGATTATAGGTGCTGCCATCTGCAAGCATGAATGCATCATTTTTATTGACTTTAAACCGCATTCGGTGTCCATTTTCATCCAGTGCATATTCAGATTTATAATTAATAATATTTTCATACATAGAAGTAGGTGCAGGGTCTAATGCTGAATTTACACGGCCCCATTTTCCAACAACATTTTCTACTTCCGGAATTGCGTTAACCTTTTTATCCAGCATTGCGATCACTTCGATATTTTCTTCAATTCCCGAGTGAGGCATAGTGGTAGGCATCAATAGAAATGATCCTTCATCAAGTGTTGGCATAAATTCTTTACCAATTCCGGGGAATGTATTATCCGCTTTTTGCCAAACGCTACTTTGTTTTATCCCAGCAGGCATAGAGCCGAATATCTTATCAAAACCCTGCCAGATTACTATTCCGAGAATAATAATCCCAATTGGTATACTTAGGAATTTCCATTTGTTGTCAAGACACCATTTTAAAATTGGCACATAATAGTGAATGATACTGATTAAAATTCCAAGAACAACAACCACGATAGTAACCACGAACAGTATATTCATGAATAGGCTATTCTGTGCCCCTAATGGCATCCATTCCGAAGAAAGAAAAAACAGGATCACCAATAGCGTTAGGGCTATATTTATATAATTGACAAATCGCTTTCTGTTCTCTGCCCATCTATATTCCAGGAGCCCGTTTACTCCAAGTGCCACTAATACAATGGCTAACCATGCCTGAAAAAATAAGATGAAGATGATTCCAGCTATAATTAAGCTGAAATTGAATATACGCTTAACCCGTTTTTTATCGAACCGGATGGAGAATATCAAATTAGCCAATGTAGGAATGATTATTAAGCCAATAATAAGTGCCGAGATCATGGCAAATGTTTTAGTAAAGGCCAATGGTTTGAATAGTTTCCCCTCAGCAGCCTGCATAGCAAAAACCGGAAGAAAACTGACTACCGTGGTTAGAAGAGCCGTAATTACGGCGGATGCAACTTCTGTAGTCGATTCATAGATGACTTTTAATAGTTTTTTCCCTTTCGCGCCTTTGTTTGATGGCATATCGAGATGCCTTATGATATTTTCAGTAAATACTACACCTACGTCGACCATTACACCTATGGCTATGGCTATTCCAGAGAGGGCTACAATATTTGCATCAACGCCGAACTGTCTCATGGCAATGAAGGTCATTAAGACCCCGATGGGCAGGAGACTCGAAATAAGAAAAGCAGCCTGAAGATTTAAAACCAGAATGATAACTACAATGATACTTATCATTACTTCCTCAGTAAGAGCAGATTCCAGTGTTCCTAATGTCTCCTTGATCAATCCTGTTCTATCATAAAATGGAATAATTGTTACTTTAGAAACAGTGCCATCATCAAGTGTTTTGCTGGGTAAACCTGGGGATAAATCTTTGATTTTCGCCTTAACATTCTTAATTACCTCCAAGGGATTCGCTCCATACCTTGCTACTACAACTCCGCCTACCGCCTCAGCTCCTCCTTTGTCGAGGCCTCCCCTTCTTGATGCAGGACCAAAATTTACTTTAGCAACATCCTTTATTCTAATTGGAACATTTTCCCGAACATCAACAACACTTTCTTCAAGGTCTTCAAGAGATTTTATATAACCTAAAGCCCTGACAAGGTATTCCACCCTATTAAATTCAATGGTTCTGGCTCCAACATCAAGGTTACTTTCTTTAACCGCACTCATTATCTGTGCCACGGTAACACCATGAGCGCGCATTGCATTGGGATCAATGTCTACCTGGTATTCTTTCACAAATCCTCCAATGGATGCAACTTCAGCAACACCTTCAGCAGAGGAAAGCGCATAACCCACATAGAAATCCTGTAAAGTTCTCAATTCATGAGGGTCCCAACCTCCAGATGGATTACCATCTTTATCTCTTCCTTCAAGTGTGTACCAGTAAATTTGTCCCAGGGCGGTTGCATCTGGCCCTAAAGCCGGATTTACATCATCCGGAAGTGTACCTGCCGGTAATGAGTTGAGTTTCTCCAATATGCGGGTCCGGCTCCAATAAAATTCAATGTCATCATTAAAAATGATATATATACTGGATAATCCGAATATAGAATTACTTCTGATGTCTTTAACGCCAGGGATTCCCAATAAAGCAGTTGTTAATGGATATGAAATTTGATCTTCTATATCCTGTGGAGACCTTCCTGGCCAAACAGTAAAAACAATCTGCTGATTTTCACCTATATCCGGTATAGCATCAACAGGAACCGGATCACGTGGGAACAGGTCTGTTTTCCAATTAAATGGTGCTGTAACTACTCCCCAGGTTATAAAAACAAACAGCAGAAGGAATGTCACCAATCTGTTCTCAAGGAAGAACTTTATAATTTTGTTTAACATATGATGGTTTATTAATCACTTAAATAAATATTTCAGGAGGAAAATATCTTCCAGGCAAGGGATATAGATTATATCACCCTACTTAGAAATGTTAAATACTAAAATGATTAACAGCGGAAACTTTGCAATTCGGATAGAATTGCTTTTGAAAGGGGTGGTGGATGAGATTCTATATTGTTGTTGATCTCATAATTGTTTAGAAAAGGTATGTTACTTATAAATGAATAAATAATGGGGAATAAAATTTCATGTTCAGGTATTGAAACTTTTTCAAGTTCCTGAGCTGATATGAAATCATCTTTTAACTCAAATCGCTCATTTTCGTTATGGCAACAACCGTTTTCAGAATCACAGCATGATTTGGCTTCATTATTAATGCTTACCGAAACAAGCCTATCACAACAATAATGCTTAGAGATTGTGAAACCAGTAGTAGAAATGGTCCACAATAAGATTAATGCGATATATATTATTTTTCTAAGCATTTGATTTAAAATGACTTAAACAAATTAACACATTTTATTTGTAATTGTTTTACATAATTATTGTATGGATTTACATGATTTTTGGATTATACATCATCCAATGGCTTTCTATTCGACTGGTTGTCCCGAATACCGAAGGACCTGGCCCCGGCGGGCAGGGACTTCCATTTGCTAAATAACCAACTCACATATATCATTTGACATTTATTGTAAAATGATGATACTAATTAAGGTAAATTGATAAATTTAAAGATTGATTGACAAAAGCCTGAATCAGGCATACAATCAACCATTTTTTATTTGTTGTAGTTAATATCCTGTATTAATAAGCTTACTGATCAAAAAATCAGTTAATAACAAATTTTATTTATCAGAAATGAAAAAAATATTCCGTTCCAGAAAATCAATCATTTTTACCATTTTGGGCGTTGTTTGCATAATCATTGCCTCTATGGCGTACTATATTTTTGGTGGCCCGCGCAAATCAGAAGTGAAAATCAAAATGAAAGATGGCGTGCATCTGGCTACTGATGTATTTCTCCCGGGATATTGGGGGAAATATCCCACAGTGCTGGTACGTACTCCGTATAATAAAGCCAGCGAGGAATGGATGGGAAAAGCCTTCAAACTTTTCAGAATTGCTGTTGTAGTTCAGGATACACGGGGAAAATATAAATCGGAAGGCGATTTCTATCCGTTTGTTAACGAACGCGAAGATGGCCTTGAAACCCTGCGTTGGATAAGAAGCCAACCCTGGTCTGACGGAACCGTTGCCGGATGGGGCGGCAGTTACGTGGGTTTTACGCAATGGGCGATTTCCGATTCGCTTGATTTCCTGACTCTTTTACTTACCGGTGCCAGACTTTACGATTTTGTTTATCCTGACAGCCTTTTCTCCTTACAAACTGCCTATTTGTGGAGTATCGAGAATGCTTCTGTAAAAACAAACACCATCGACGCCGAAAAGAAGAAATCAGCAATATTGACTCTCCCTGTTTCTGCCGCCGACGATTCTACGATCATGGACATCGACTTTTATAATGACTGGGTTGCGCACAATACCTACGATGAATATTGGCAAAAATTGGATTTCAGGGGAATAACAAAGGCTCCTATCCTGTCGATGGCTGGTTGGCAGGACCTTTTCCTGAAAGCACAGATTGACGATTTTGAAGTGCTCAACAAAACAGGAAACCCAGGAAACAGGATGATTATCGGGCCCTGGGTACATGGTTCGATGGGCGAAACAAACGAATACGGCGGACTGGATAAAACAGGAAAACCTACCAAAATCTTCAACTATGTAAAGCGATTTCTGAAAGGAAGAAAAAGCAAACTTACCGAACCTCTGAAAGATACAAAGTACAACCTGTTTGTGATGGAACGGAATGAATACGTTGGCTCTGATGTATGGCCACCTCGCGAAACGCTGGTAACACCATATTATATCGGCCCATCGGGATATTTAAGCAATCAGCCTATAAACGACAGTGGCAGTGTTGGGTATGTGTACAACCCGGCTAACCCGTATCCGAGTCATGGCGGAACTACCCTGGGTGAAGGTGTGGGGCCAGCAAGGCAGAACGAAAACGTGAGCAGAACCGACCAGCTTGCCTTTGAAATGAATATTGAAAATGAGCCCATTGTTTTGTTGGGGCCTGTTTCTGCAACACTTTGGTTAACAAGCGATGCACCATGTACACAATTTATAGTCGGCCTGCAGGATGTATTCCCCGACGGCAAAATCATCAATATTCAGGAAGGGGGCGCCAATGTAAAACTCAGCCAAACCGTACCGCAAAAAACCGAAATTTCGGTATGGGCAACCGGCTACCAGTTAAACCCGGGGCATAAACTTAGAGTGGTTATTTCGTCAGGGTGGTTTCCACGGTACAACCGGAGTCTGAACACCTGCGAACTTGCAACAATTGCAACAAAAATGGCCGAAGCCAGGCAGACCATCTGGTATGGATCCGGCACCCCTTCATCCATTCAACTTCCGGTATACCAGATTTCTTCATCAACAAGTAAATAAAATAGAAAATGAAAAAATGAACGCAGTACATGATTTTAAGGATTATAAATACACCTTACATCCCAAGCTAAAAAGATGGAAATCATCAAAATAGTCCAGGACAGTGAACTAGGAGTCAATCGGACACTTATAGAGCTCTGAATCCATAAGAGTATCTTCTATCAATGGTATGGTAAATACCTGGAATATTCAGTGGAAATGATGGAGAAGAATTAAAGATGCAATTGAATGATATTGAGAAAAATGCTTTAAGTGAACCAATAGAGTGGCGTTTCAGTAGTTTCATGCCAACTCTGTTAGATTTAGTTAACTTTATGTACATAAATCATGAGTCCATGCATTTAGGACAACTTGCGACATGGAGACGAGCAATGGATTGAAATCTGCACTGGCTACTTTATGAACCGAAAAATAAAATTTTCTATATAATATGACTAAAAAAATTTCATTTTTATTCAGCTGTCTGGCAGTGATCATATTTATCACCTACGCCTGTGACACATTTAGAATTCCTGAAATCAAGGTCCAACAATGGGAAGAATTTGAAATAGAGTTCGTGTCGAATTCTGATTATTTAAATCCTTATACAGATGTGGAATTCTGGGTAGTATTTAACGGTCCTAACGGTGAAGAGCTGAAAAGACCGGGATACTGGGAAAAGGATAACTTATGGAAGGTACGCTTTGCCTGTCCAACAAATTCCGGTACCTGGAATTGGATAAGCTATGCCAGCAACAAAAATGATGATGGTCTCCACGGAATATACGGGACTTTTCAAGCTACAGATTATGCCGGAAAAAATTCGCTAATATCTCATGGTCTTTTACAAATGTCGCCAGGGAATCGTAATGTGATCCATGCCGATGGGAAACCATTTTTGATGATCGGCGATACACCCTGGGCTTTACCCTGGAGAGGAAACTTTGAAACTGTAAAAATATATGCTCAGAATCGTGAGCAGCTTGGTTTTAATACCGCTTTGCTGATGTCTTTAATGCCAGACAGAGGTGTGGATGGACCAAGAAATAGAACAGAACCCGGAGGGTTTGATGTCGCCTTTGAAGATTTAAAAGAAGGACACATTAATAATCCAAACCCGGAATATTTTATATATCTGGATTCACTTTGTTCTATTCTGATTAATCATGGTATTGTGCCAGTTTTTCAACCGGTTTTTCATGGATTTGGCTGGAAAGGGAAGGAATTACTGGGTTGGAATATGGATGCCTCAGAATATGCCAGATATTGCCGATACCTGGTTGCACGATATGGGGCCAAACCAGCTATGTGGCTTGTTGGGGCTGATAGCGATGGTAAATTTCCGGGTATCTCGGAGGGAGGTGAAGAGATAGAAAAATGGGACTGTTATAGTCAGCCTACCGGTTTACACTACTCGCCTTTTGATGATGTAATCCCTGATTGGATGAATGAAGAACAAAAGCAAAACTATGAGCCACACATGAACCGGACGCATCAGGCTTCCGAATGGCTGGATTTTCAGTGGTGCCAGACAGGTCATGGTGGTGAGCATCTGCTTCATAAAGTTGGGTTGATGTATGAAAATAAACCAACCAAAGCCGTGGCCAATGGTGAGCCTACTTATGAAGGTATCCGTGATGCTATGAATGGTGCAGGTTGGTGGCAGGGTCATGAAGCCTGGAGTCAGTTCTTGTCTGGTGGTACCATGGGTGTAGTGTATGGTGCAGGGGGACTATGGAACTGGAAACTTCTACCCGATGAGCAGGGTTGGGAAGCATGGGCAAACTCCGATGTCTCCTGGAAAGAAGCCATAGATTTGCCAGGAGCCAGGTATGTAGGTTATCTGGGTAAAGCAATGGAAGGGTTGGATATTACTGATATAGAGAAATTTCCGGAGCTAGCTGAAGGAAACCTTTGCCTTGCCAAACCTGGCAAACTATTTATTGTCTACTTACCGGAAGGAGGTCAGGTAAATATAAAGGAATTGCCGGAACAAGGGATTTATAAATGGTTTGACCCAGTTGATGGCAAATTTATTTCAGATGGAGAACTCAACACATCTGTTTCTGATTTTAAATCACCTATTGAGGGTCCTTCCGTGCTGATATTAAACAATTAATTCTCTTGATTTTATTAAAATAAACAGAGCAAACAAAAAGCACGATTTTCTCATGGATTGAAAAAAATTACCTTTTTTGTATTTCAAGACAGATTTCTCCCTATAGAACATCTCCCATTCCGGCTTAGCGGGATCATATTGTAGATTTTATAAAGCTTTAGTCGATAGGAAAGGCCGCTGAAGTTTCAAGGCAAAATCATGAGGAACATCTTTGATCATTAATTAAAGACCAATGGATTCTAATTAGTATATGGGAAAAAGAATATTGAATATGCAAGGCATTTCTAATCCCGATTTCTAGCGATGAAAGTCTACAATGTATATTATAAAATGTGCTCTAATAATGTAAGCAAGTCCTTTTTAATGGTATAATAATCAGCTAATTCTCCAAGAACCTGGTGTCCCAGGCTATTTTTCCAGGCCCCAAGTAACCGTTTGTCATTTTCATTATTTATAAGTTGTTCAATGCCTGTAAATTTCAATCCTTTGAATTCCATTTTATCATGAAATGCATTCACAATTTTAGGCCAATCAAGATTTTCAACATTTTTAGACAGATACCATATATCATAAAAATCGCGTGGAGCAGTGTAGGATCGTTGGATAATGGAACGAAGCTTCTCTGCCAGCACTTCTTCAATTGAATAACATGGAATTGATGTGGCTGATTTTGAAAGTCTGTCACTATATTCATGATGAATGTACCTAAACTCTGGTGTAAAGATCATCTTCTCAAATAGAATGATCTCTAATTTAATTGATGACTGCCATCTTTGTGGTGCGGGTGGCAGCTGATTTCTGGGATGGTCTGCTCCCCAAAATTTAATAATGGCAGAAAATCCAGTCAATACATCTTTGAAAAGAAGATCTTTCAATTCATGAATGTGAAGAGGGATTTCAGATCGATCTGTTGTTAGATTTACAATCCTGTTTAATAAAACCTTGTCCAAGGTAAATTCCGGACCGGTTGCAGTAAAATCCAGGTCTTCTGAAAATCGGTAATCTTTAAAATAGCATTTCCTCAAACATGTTCCACCTTTAAAGATCAGGTTATTCCGGCATTCCGGAATTGAATAAATCGCATCAATAAAGTGACCCAGTACCCAGTCTTTATCAATAACCATTTTTGAGATTTGCTTCTGTTGAGCAATTTTCTCCACCTCTCTTTTAAGTATCATTATAACTACATGCTTATTAAATCTAATATCTCCTCCTGAGAAATATTCATTCTCAACTTCCATTCGGAATTATGCAAACCAGTTTTAGGTCCCAGTGGATCAATTAAATTATATGATTGAGTAACACGGTTTTTTGCATAACGAATAAAAGATTTCATTCCATTTTTATTAATCATCTCGGATAGAAAGCCTATACGTTTTGTCGCTGCAAGATTATTTACGGTCTCGCAATAGTTTTTCATTTTCTCTCCGGATAATTTGGCTCTAGCAAAAGCCCTTATCAATTCCGCATAGCCTCCTGAGTATTGGGGCAGGTCAAAACAATCAACAATAGTCTTTTCTATGTCAGTAATATGATAGCTATGTCTGCCATATCCTTCCTTCTTAATTCCAATCCTTTTGCCGGGAGTTATTCTTATAAACTTATAGGTCACTCCAAATACTGATTTTTGAGTTTTCTTTTTTGTTGTTTGGATGAATATGATGTTAGGAAACTGTTCTGTGAGTCCATGCAGGTTCAAAGCAGACCAATATCCCACTACTCCATCATCAACCAGGTAACTCCCTATTACTTTTTCATCCCTGAAATTTGACCTGCAATATTTACCTCTTTCAATTCTGGCTAACAGTTGCTTGTGAACTAGATTTTCAATTATCTCATTAAGATCCCCAAATTTCTCTGATGCCAGATCTCTTAATTCACGCAAAGTAAAGATATCCATTTCATACTCATCCAGCATCAGTAGTAAATCCATCTGGGATTTAGTCATATTTGCAGAAATATACGTACTTCTTGCCATGATATTTTGTTCTTATATAAACCCCAATATTTAGGGTTTATCTTTCTTCGCAATATAACATTAAATAATAAAATATTTGAATTTATTCTAATAAAAAATGATTTACAACAAGAGACTTATGATTTGTGCGTCTTCAAATTAATAGAATATCAATTCAGACTATTCGAATTTTAAAGTATCAGTAGGATTAAGTCTTGCAGCCTTTATTGTATGAGCGCTTACTGAAATCAAGGTAATAATAAGTACAATAATTACAGGAATAACAAATAGCCAAACTGTAATTGACATTTTTACTGAAAATCTATTCAGCCAACTATTAATCCCCCAAATCAGAATTGGGATTGAAATGGTCAATGCTATAATCAGAAGGTAAATATATTCTTTTGAAATATGTGCTATAATATCTGAAGTTTTAGCTCCAAGCACCTTTCGTATACCGATTTCCTTTGTTTTTAAATTTGTTGTATACAACGATAAACCAAATAGGCCTAAACAAGTAATGAATATGGCAAGAAATGAAAATATTCCAAACACCTTACCAAAACGCTTATCCGCCTTAAATTGCTCATCATAATAGATATCTAAAAAGAAATGATCAAATGGATACCCTGAAAATAATTCTCCCCACTTTTTCTCTATTTCATTCACACTCTCCTTTATATTATCAGTTTGGAGCTTTACGGAGAAGGTTCCAAACCTGCTTTCATCAGGTAAGTATCTAAAAATCTGTGGTTCAGGTAATGCCTTCGGTGATTCATGCCTGTAATCCTTAAGCACCCCAATAATAGTATAAATATTATCCCAATAACTTATTTGACTATTTAAAGCATCATCAGGGCTTACAAATTCAAGCCATTTAACAGCTTTTTCATTAATAATAACTGCTTGTTTGTCTGTTGGAAGTTCTCTTGAAAAATTCCTTCCGTTTACAAACTCCATTTCATAAAGATCAATAAAGATATCATCCACTCCCATAATCATATAGTTTTTACCGGAAGTTGGATCCTGACCTACCTTAAAAATTCCTCCATTATCCCACCATATTTTACGACCAGGAACTTCAGTCCCAAATGCTATACCTTTAACTCCTGATAGTTTAGCTACTTCTTGTTTAAACGTTTCTTTTCGCAGAATTAATGTTGAATCAATCGATTTGGGTATGTTTATAACTAATGTTTGTTCGATATCAAATCCTAAATTTTGTGATCTCATAAACTTTAATTGTGAGAAAACTGCATATGTCCCGGTAATTAATATAATAGATATCAATAACTGAAATACTACCAATACTCTCCTGAGATTTATACCTCGAGCAGCCGATAATAATTTCCCGTTAAGGACTAGAACTGGTTTAAGGGATGATAATGCAAATACAGGATACATACCTGTAATAAATGTTCCGGTTATATAGGTAAATATCACAAATAATATAAACCAGGTTTGACTCCAAAATCTATAATCAACAGGTACTCCGGTGATACTACAAAATACTGGTTTTAATAACTCTATTAAACCCAATGCAATTAAAAGTCCAATAAAGTTGATAATTCCAGATTCTGTATAAAACTGTTTTAGCAGATTAATTTTATTAGCACCTACAACTTTTCGCATGCCTACTTCAAGAGCGCGTTCCATCGACATGGAGGTGGTAAGATTTATATAATTTACCCAGGCAATAACTATTATAAATATCCCGATTATATATAGAAACCTGATCGATTTCTCATCACCATTCGTTTCCTGCTCCTGTAATAAGTGAGATTTTAAATGTATATCTCCTATGGCCTGTAAATTAAAGTACATCACCATATTATAATACGCAAGCATTTCACTAATCTGAGATTCAGTAAATTCTATAAATCTTTTTTCCAATTTTCTCGGATCAGCTTCTGGCTTTAGTATTAAATATGTAAATGCACCGGTATGCCCCCACGATTGCAGATATTCTTCCCCACGCCAATTCGATAAATTAGGAAATGCGATTAATATCTCTGGTTTTAAATGAGAATTCTCGGGTACATCATCATAAACAGCAACAACCTGGTAATCTTCTTTATTATTAAGTTTTAATCTTTTTCCAATGGGATCCTGCATACCAAAATAACGTTCAGCAGCACTTTTGCATAGCATTATGTTATATGGTTGTGTTAGTGCATCTCTTGAACTACCATTGATAACATCAAATCTTAATATATCCAATATATCCTGCTCTGCATAATAGATTTTATCTTCAATGAACTTATTTTCTTCATACGAAAATGTTGCTTCCCGCACAGCTAACCGGCCAATTTTTTCAATTTCCGGAAAATTTTCAATTAATAATGGAGCAATAACAGGACAAGCTGAAGCAAACTCCACATCACTACCATCACTACTTGTTCTACCATAAGTTAATCTATAAATATTTTCACTATTTGGATGATAATTATCAAAACTCTCTTCAAACGAGATATAATGAAATATCAATGATGAAGCTGCTATCCCGATTGCCAATCCAGAGATATTTAAAAAGGTAAATAGAAATTTACGAAGCAGGGTTCTTTTAGCTATTAATAAATAATTTCTTATCATTACCAATCAAGTTATTACTCTATTTTACAAAGTAATAAATATATGGTCTAAAAATACATTATGCGAATAGCATTCCCGTATTTTGGGTCATGGTTTCGGACATACTTTTTTACATTCTGTCTATGTATTTGGAAAGTATAGGGATGAATCATGTGCGGGGTGCTCTGCGGTAAAAGGGAATGAATCGAAATAAGTTGTGGAATTTTATTCGTTTTGTATGGAACCTGCGCCATTACTTAAGGGAAATTGAATGATATTTTGTTAACTTGTAATAAGAAAGGTTTTCATGCGGCTGATATTTATTTAACCACAAACATCGCCTTCACTAAAGTTTTGGCGATTAAAACATGTCACAAAGATGCTTAGCCGCCATCATGTTTACTGACATAGTCGGGGATATACTGCCCTGATGGGTAGCGATGAGGAGTTTACCTACCTGTTTATATAATTTTATATTATTTCAAATTATATAAATATATCAATCCATTTTCTTCAGGTATTTATACAATTCGCTGTCTGTAGAAATGAAGATGGATGTTTTATTATCAAAGGTTTTCTCAAATGTTTCCATTGATTTCAGAAAGCTATACAGATTCCTTGATTGACTGGATTGATCATACGCCTGGGCATATATCATTGCGGCGGTGGCATCCGCCTTACCTTTTATCTCTTCA
The DNA here is from genome assembly GCA_963820995.1 of uncultured Cytophagales bacterium. Lineage (GTDB taxonomy): Bacteria > Bacteroidota > Bacteroidia > Cytophagales > Cyclobacteriaceae > JAGTVG01. Next base: position 463,402 of record CAWGCL010000008.1, read on the forward strand.
GCCTCCCTGAATGCGTTGGATTGTATGCTTTTAAGTTCCCTTTCCTTTTCCCCATTAATACGCGAAGCTTCTCCCTGACCTTCAGAGCGGAATTTATCGGCGATACGGAAACGTTCACTTTTCATCCGCTCGTACACCTGGTCCTGTACTTCCTGAACATAATTGATGCGTTTAAACCGGAAATCCAGTATCTCAATTCCAAGGTCTGCTGTTTGCTTATTAGCAGATGCAAGGATTTCCTTCTGAATCCTATCCCTACCTACATAAATAACGGTCAGGGAATCACTTATGAGTTCACTATCCGATGAAACAGGAGTTCTGTTACTGGTTCTTACCGCTTCTTCGATATTATTATTGGCAATGAAATTTCTTGTATCCCCATCAAGAATATCATCTATACGCGATTGCGCTCCCCGTTCGTTTGTAAGTCGTTTGAAGAATTGGAGCGGGTCAGTGATCTGCCACCTTGCATAGGTATCGACATAAATGAACTTCTTATCTTTAGTTGGAACCTGGTTCGGGTCTCCGTTCCATTCCATATAACGTTTTTCGAAATAATTGGCAACCTGTATAAAAGGAACCTTGAAGTATATTCCAGGTTCAGTTACGGCTTTACCGATGGGCCTTCCGAATTGAGTTATTACCACCTGGTCTTTTTCCTGCACAATAAATGCACTTCCCGACAAGCCAATAATGACAATAAGTGCTGTGAATGCCAGTAATATTATTTTAGTTTTCATTATTTTCTTTTTTTTCATTCATCTGCATCTGCAATAGAGGCAAAACATTATTGCCTTCCTGGTCGGTAATGACTACGTTCCCGATTTTGGGAATCACATTCGACATCGTTTCAAGGTAAATCCTTCTTTTAGTCACTTCCGGGGCCTTAACATACTCACTATAAAGGGCCCTGAACCTGGCAACCTCCCCTTTCGCATTGTTTACCCGCTCTGTAGCGTACCCTTCAGCCTTTTGAATGGTTTCCAGGGCCTGGCCACTTGCTTTGGGTATTACCTTATTATATTCGGATTTTGCCTGGTTGATCAACGTTTCCTTTTCCTGCTGGGCTTCATTCACAGCATTAAAAGCGGCTTTTACCGGTTCGGGCGGATTGATATCCTGAAGCACTACCTGTTCTATTTTAATACCCATTGAATATTCCCTGCAAATGGTCTGGATCAGTTCTTCCAGTTCGCTTCCTATTTCCGTTCGGCCTACAGTCAGCACTTCATTCACGGTACGGTCACCGACGATTTGTCGCATGGCTGCCTCAGAAATATCACGGAGTGTGTTTTCCGGGTTCCGAACCTTAAAGAGGTAATTATATGCATTGTCAACCCTGTATTGAACAACCCATTCCACTTCAGCGAGATTAAGATCGCCTGTAAGCATTAGTGATTCATCTTTTGTACTTGACGAATGGCTGTATTCAGAATCGATTCCAGCTCTTGAGGTTCGGAATCCAAACTCCAGTTTCTGCTGCCGTTCCACCGGAACTTTGAAAACGACTTCAGCAAAAGGAATTTTCATATTCAAACCTGGTTCTACTTGGCGTACATACCTGCCAAATCGCGTAATAACGCCTACTTCTTCGGTGCTAATCTGAAAAATAGATGCCCATAGAATGATAACTAAAAATAGCACTGAGACAATGAGCCGCCAGGAACTGAGTATTTTTTCAAGACCAGGAGGCAAGTTTAATTGTTCAATAAGAGGATTAGCCATTGATTTTTATTTGATTTACTTAAAGTTAAACCTAATTTCTACAGAAAACCTTGATTGTTGAATATCATTCCGGGAATGACTTATCAGTACCTGCTAAAAAAAGAAATGCCGAATATATAATTCTACCTTTTGTTGACTTTACCCAGTCCTATTGGTCAAATGGACAATAAGTTTTAGATAATTTTAGTTCCATAATCAGGTTTGAAGGCAAAAAGTTTGAATATAGCATGAATCCGCTAGGTATGTTTAGAGTTGATGCAAGACCTGCGCTGAAAATTCCTGACCTGGAGGAATGAGGCAGGGTGTTGGAATTCTCGACTTATTTAGAATACAGGTATTTCATGTTTTTTTTAGCATCATTTTATTATTCTTAAACACCTATTCGGGTAAAAACTCAAATTTCTGCTTTTTGAGCCTTATATTGAAGCAATTCAACTGGCTCAAATAAACCGTAGTCCATCAAGAAATATTCAGAAGCTGAAGGTATTTTTTCGGGTGCACGATTCCAAGTCTGAGGTGCAAATATCCAATTATCATTATTATGGTAGAAGAAGCCAAATGTGTTTTTTAGGCTTCCAATGACTTTTACCATGATTTCATTCTTTCCCTCATTCAATAAAGAAGTAACATCCAACTCGTTGGGTTGCCATGCAATCACCCCGGCAGCTGTTCCATTAATCCATACTTCGGAAATTGAGCCATTCCATTTATTCAACCTAACTTTAAAAGAAGTTTCGGCTGTTTTGTTTACATCGAAATTTTGAGAATAGGCTACTTTTTGCGAATAAAAAGGCAAGCCTTTATTACGCCAGGATCCCAGAGAACTGATCTCACCCTCCGATATTTCAAATCCCCTGGCAGCAGGAGTAACGAGGAAATCACCCAATAAATAAACCGGCATCAACTCGGCCAATATATGCATTCTGGGAGCCTTCAGAGTGATCGTATTTTTACCGGGCTTCAGGAATTCGCCAACTGCAAATCGAGGAAAATCCTTGTCGATCCAGAATGTTCCATTTTGTTTTGAAACTACATGTCCGTTAATATCTATCTGCCATAATTCAGGTCGCTCAACAACAGCGTAAATTGATTCCATTGCCGCAGAACTGAGATTTTCATTAATCTGAAAATGATAACTGGCTTCAAATCCGGAGTTGGCAGTAAATAATGAATCCATAGCCAAATAGTTTTTCTTATATTGAATTTTATGTTGCCACGGGTTCCCCATTTCTACTCCATTTTCACGAAACAAGCCAATCAGCGCATCCATAAAATAGATCTCTTTTTTATCTGATTTGGAAGTTTTTAAATCGAGATAATTTATCATTAAAATATTATCTGACTCACGTTTTATGATTACTGGTCCTTCACTTTCAACCAGCTTTTCATTTTTCAGATCCACCATTTTTTTAAGTTTGTCTGGCTTCTTATTTGTAATTACAAACAAGGCACTTCCAACTGGTTTCAAATCAACCTGAAACGTTACTTTTCCCTTCTTTGCCTCATATGCATATATGAATTCCTCGCCAGTAACTAAATCAAGTTTCAATACATGTTTTCCGTGAACAGAAATATCTGCAACCGCTTTTTCTGTTTGATGCGAGTTTACGATGAACAACAACTGCCCATCTTCAAGCATTCTCCGCTGATGATATAACATACCATTCCTGGTTTTATCGTTCATTTCAAACTGATCATTACGGAGCATTTCTAAAGCAACCGGATCCTCAAGTTTCTCAACATCGGTCCATTTAACTGGAAATCTGGCGGCCAATTCCTGTGCTCCGGACGATTCCTCACCATCAACACGGTATAAATTCTGATTGAACGATAATATTTTACCCCCATTTCCCAGATACTCTTCCAGCAATTCCAGGGTTGATGCATCCATATTTTCCATTTCTGCCGGAATCACTACCAGCGAATAATCGCGTTCTCCAACAGTCAACTTATCGCCACTAACGCTTCCCAGTGTTTTTATTACATATTCTGATCCCAGGTCATATTCCAGGTGCTCCTGTTCCATCCGGTATACAAAATTCTTAAATCCATTACGAATCCGGTTAATTGCTGGATTTCTTTCCCTGCGCGAAAAATACATCCACGCTGAGGTCGTGGGTTGAAGTACCAACACTTGATTAACCTGCTGACCGACTGACATGGCCATACTGACACGCCCAATGTAATCACCCATTAGTTTGTAATGCTCCCACCAAGGTTCGTGATACGAGAACGAAGGCGGATAATCGAACTTCCGGACCCCATTTAGAGAGTAATAGGAAAGATGCTGATTCACAAAGTTAACGCCCAGTACACATTGCCAGTCCACCAATCTTTTCTGTGCCTCAAAATCCATTTCCCATCCACCACCGCCGTATGTTTCACTAAGTGTCCTGGTTCTGCCAGCCTGGTTGGCAGCACTGCGTAATTCACGCACCGCCCGATCATTCCCGAATTGTCCACCCAAACCTTCAGGGTCCAACCGGTTTCCAAGCATATCAACGCCAGGTTGCTGATGCCAGATATAAAAAGCTGCTTCGTCAAATCCATGTGTTGGTTCGGGCCAGCCATGCTCCCAATAATGGCCTGTCCACAGCAGACTTTTTTCATCGCAGTATTTACTCCAGGGTTTTGCCCATCGATCAATAAAGAGTTCCAGAATCAGTTCGTAATAATCATGACGAACCTTTTTCCAATTTCCTGTTTCTTCAACCAAAGAAGGAAGGTTTATTTTTAAATCGTAACCCCATCGTTCCTGAAAAACCTTCCATAAATCAGGCGTCCAGCGCATTACAGAACCTATAGGCATAGCTGCTTCAAGATTTGGCTCATCGGTAAAAATCCCTGGTAAGGTTTTTCCAAAATCAGCAATGTTATTCTCATATCCTTTGGTCATCGTGAGATCCAGAAATTTATCTGTAACTCCTTCATACAACAAATCAACGTATGTGAAACCTCCATACCATGGTGATTTTCCAGGATAAGCTTTCTCAAAAACATAATAGGGCTCCTTCATTTCTTCCTCCTGATCAAGAGAATTTGTAATATCTATGAATCCGTTTTCAGTTTTTCTGAGAACCACCTCTGCATTATCAGGTTTAACATCCCCCAACTGTTCTATGACCTTTAATCTTAAAGCTGATCCATGTTTATAAGAATCGGGCATTTCTGCCGGGACATGACCTCCGGCAAATCCGGAAGGATAAGAATTTTCATCATAAATCCATACTTTCATGTCCAGTTCCTTACCTTTTTGCACGGTATAATCAAAAAGATCAAACCAGTCATCAGATAGATATTCTGTCAGTAATCCGGGCCGTGGATGTACAAATACACCACCAATACCAGCATTTTTAAATTCTCTCATTTGAAAATCAATCCCTTCTTTTGTGATTTTTTCATTCCAGTCCCAGAGAGGTGCACTGCGGTATTCCGATGGCGGATCGAAAAACAGTTTTCTCATTTCTTCAACAGAATGAATGCCTTCCCTATTCGGTTCCTGGACACAACTATAAGCAAGCAAAAGCAATAGTATTACTAAAAAATTCGTCAGTTGATAAGCCTTTTTCATAGTTAAAAAGTATTTCTATTCATTAATTATTTATAATCTAAAGATACCTTATTAAGATTATTCATTTGTTCTAAATTGAAAACATTTGATCAACACTCTATCTGTGAAGAACAGTAAAAGAGGCCAGCGAAATCGCTGGCCTCTTTTACTTAGGCTGGCATTTCAGGAAGACTCCATCCTTCCCGATAATTATGCTTTATATATTCACTGGCGGCTTCCAGTGCATTTAAGCTGACATACTGTGTATTGAAGTGTGGGTGACCATCCACGACTTTAAACTCATCCACATCTACAACCTTCAATTCCTCACTGGCGGATATGTTAGTGATCTTCATGTTTTCACCATCCCATTTCAGTGTTTTGTTCAAAGCCTGAAGACGTATAGCAAGGACACCCAACAGTACGGTTTCATTAAAAGGACCAGCATAAGCAAAGTTTGCCGTTCCTTCTGTTCTGCTTTCCGGTGATTCTTTACAAGCCCGGATCCAATCCTGTTCGTGCGGTCCATCTACATAACCAATAGCTCCTTCAATTCTGCGGAGATAAGGGCTTACGTTTGGTTTCCGGCCTGAAATCAATTTAGGATTGAAACCACCTGTGTCACAAATCAATGTATCTTTTGATCCTACAAACAGGCAGCCACCCATCCCATCGTTCAAAAAACTTACGTCATCGGGTACTAAGCCCGGCCTGTCTGGCATCAGGCCGCCATCATACCAGTGTAGTTCAACTTCCGGCATCTTTTGCTTTTTAAAACTATCTCTTTCGGGAAATGCAAACACCACTTTTTCTGCCTGTGGGGCGCTTTCGGTATTCAATAGTGTGGAAGAGCCGCTGATTGCATCGGGATACCCCAATTTGAGGGCTTGATACACCGGGTCGAGGATATGGCATGCCATGTCACCAAATGCACCGGTTCCGAAATCCCACCAGCCACGCCAATTCCATGGTGTGTAGATTTCATGATATGGACGCATTGGGGCAGAAGCAATAAATAAATCCCAGTTTAGTTTGTCGGGAGGAGTCATGACGTCTTTAGGTCGCTGCAATCCCTGTGGCCATATAGGCCGGTTAGTCCAGGTGTGTGCCTCCTTGATTTCTCCAATTTCCCCATTCCAGATCCACTCGCAAACCTGGCGCACACCATGGCCTGAATTACCCTGATTGCCCATCTGCGTTGCGACTTTATGCTTTTCAGCCAGTTTTGTAAGTAACCTTGACTCGTAAATTGAATGTGTCAGTGGCTTCTGGCAATATACATGTTTATCCATCGTAATGGCTGTGGCAGCGATCATGGCATGGGAATGATCTGCAGTCGCAACCATAACCCCGTCGATGGAATCACCAAGCTCATCGTACATCTTTCGCCAGTCATAATACTTTTTGGCCTTTGGGAAGTCGCCGAAGCATTTTGAGGCGTATCTCCAATCAACATCACAGAGGCCAATGATATTTTCAGTATTCATGGCCTGTATGTTTGGATGGCCTTTCCCACCTACTCCAACTCCCACAATGTTCATCTTATCGCTTGGTGCCGTATACCCAAGACCGCTTATGGCAAAACTGGGTACTATGGTAATACCGGCGCCAGCTGCAATTCCGTTTTTCAGAAAATTACGTCTTGATTTTTCTATCTTTTTCATGATCATATATCTTTTTTTTGTCAAACCTTCTATTCTAATATTAAAAAATAAGCCATTGTAACGAGTTTTTGGAGGTTTATCAACATCCAGGACGGTTAAAGCAAGATAGCCTGCATCTTTTTTCTAACAATCAAAACCAGAGGATTAGATGATAATTAAAAGTGACAATTATCTTAAATATTTATTTCAATTAGTTCTTTTATCCCTTTCAAAACCAATAACCTAAAATAATTTTAATTTTCGGCTGTTGGTTAGAATTTATGCATAATAATTCTCTTTCTTTAAAACATCAATTTTTTTGCCATCAAATATGTTCGCTTCGACACAAATGTCACTCAATTGAAGCTGGCATTCAGTCAAGGTTGCTGCATTATCAGTGTTCTTAAAGTGGCTTTGAGATATCTTCCAACTCTGATTGATAGTCAAATTGTAAATCTTCATCCAGGAAAGACAATGCCTTTTGAATATTGTGAAGCTGCCGGTTATATAGGTTAATGAGTACTTTACTTTCATGATACGGCAGGTTGAGCTCACGCATTTTCTGACAAAAGAAGATCAGGAGTTCAACAGCTGTTTGTTTTGAGTTAGAATACTTGATGTGTTTTGTAACCGTTCGTAATATTCTGCGGATGCTTTTTTTTGCTAAATAAACGGAACTCGCATTCATTTCAGCAAACTCAATTTCAATTTCGTTTTTCAGAACTTCCTTATAATTTTCCTCATCATAGGCTTCAAACAAAAGGTAGTTAAGTAGTTCTTTGTTATCCTTCCTGAATTTTGCGATTCTTAAACAAAAAGCTTTCAGCTCTTCAGGAGTCCTTTCATTTAATTCCCGTTTTATTTCCGATAGCGATGCAATTTTCATATCTGGATGATTTTTTCATTCATCAGTGTTTCTCCCTTTTGATTTTTAGTTCCTGGCTAAGCGAATTTGAATTCAATAGTAAGAACACAACAATGTCTGGCTTTATTCAAATAAGATTTAAGATTATTTCAATGTAAAGTACCTAAAATTGGCATAAAAAGGAACTATGTTTCAGGTAAAACACAATTGTGAAATATTGCGAAAAGGGAGTGCCCATGCTATGCTCACAGTTAGGAGCAAAGGCGAACTTGAGGATGCCATGAAACATCCTGAAAAATTTCAGAATCTTATTGTGCGGGTCGGTGGTTTCAGTGAACGTTCGTGAATTTACCGCCAGAAACCCAGCGGGAAGTGCTTAGCAGAACACTGAATTGATGCAATGAGTACAAGTAATTTTATAAATGCTTAAATTCGAAAATAAAAGCCTGGATCAATAATGGCCTATGATTAGGAAAAGGTTTAAAATAAATCTGCAGATAGGTTCAGATTAAGAATGGGTTCCGCAGAAACCAGTTGATAGCAGGGGATGCTGAATATAATTATCACGAAATATAACTTTATTGATGGGAATCATAAAGGCAATTCTAATCTTTAATAATACGAGAGGGGAATTGACCGCAAATCATAAAGGGGAAAAAGTGTGGCACCTTGAAAACATTTGTTCGAAATTAAAAATACTCTCATGAAACGATCACTATTTAGTCTAATCTTTTTAATTACTTTTTTAAGTGCATTTAATAATCCGGGAAGGAAATCTATACCTATATCAGTTGATGCTTCTAAGACTCTTCACACTATGAAAGGCGGAATGGGGGCTTCATGGCATGCCATAAGTGCAGAATTTCCACTGAACAATGAAAATTATGCCATACCCGTTCGTGAAGTTGGATCACGAGGCAGTGCATTTGGAGGTAATCCGCCCGTTACTGATAAGCAAGCATGGCAGCAAATCAAGGATTACGCCTCCTGGCTGGGGATGAATTTTGTAAGAGTTGAACTGAGTCAACGTATGTATGAGCCTGAACGGCATCAATTTGACTGGAAAAATGAAGAAATGCAGGCTTTGTTTAACATTCTTGACTGGGCGCAGGAGAATGATGTGGATGTATTTCTCCAGCAAATGTGGATGAATGTGGAATGGAACGCTTTACAAGGCATCCATCCATTGATCAGTGCCCCCAAAGACCTGAATGATTATGCCAACAGCATTGCCACCTTCATTGAATACTTAACCCTTGAAAAAGGATATACATGCATCAAATATTTCTGTATGACCAACGAGCCTCCCGGTGGTACCTGGGGATATTGGTGGGAGTACGGAGAAAATGAGGGCAATATCAAAGATGCCTGGGCCAGGCTGAAGAAGGAATTCGATGATCGTAATATTAGTATTCCCATATCTGGACCGGACTGGACAGACATGCCACCTTTTGAGCCAGGAAACCTGGATATGGCTGTCAATTTCGGTGCCATAGACATACACAGCTATCATGGCGTAACCGATGAAGGTGAAGCTAACCTGAAGAAGTGGGCAGATTGGGCACATGCACAGGGAAAGCCGTTTTTCCTGACAGAATATGGGAATATGAATCTTGGTTGGGGCAAAGACGATCCCAATCAGAAATCATTTGATGCGGCCATCTCCAATGCTTGCGATGTGATCCGTGGATTGAGGGCAAATGTTGATGGCTTTAACCGCTGGAGTTTTACCAATCGCGGTGACCTGGATGGGCAGTGGCAGTTGGTTAAGACCTATGATATTCGGAATAAAAAGTATTTGTCTGAAGTGAACCCGGAACCGGAAGCATACTACGGATTTGGAATCATTTCCAGATTTTTATCAAAATACTCTAAAGTGGTGGAATGCAAGTTAAACTCCTCAGATGAAGAATTGTTGTATATAGCCCTGATGAGCCCAAAAGGTGAGATCAGCATTGTATTGGTAAACAAAGGCAATGAACCAAAGTCTATCATTCTGAATGTTAAAAATTTTGAAGGAAAAACACTGAATCATTACATGGTGACAAAAGAGAAGGTGAATGAAACTGGATTCAAATTGGAACCGATCAGCAGACATGAAGATTTTAAGAAGTTAGAGATTGATCTGCCTCCAAGAAGTATATCAAACTTGTCCAGCTACCATCTGATGCAAGGAGATAAAGGTATATTTATTCAGTAATCCATTATATACTTTATTAAACGAAGATCTTATCAGGATGAATAAAGCCCTTATTGCTTCAGTTGATTGATAAGCAATTCATATTTCTCATTTTTATCCAATGTGATTCTCATGAATTACTGCACATGGAAATAATACATCGAGAACATAAGTAAAAAGGTTTTAGAGGCGTAGTTTATTTGATTTTAGATCATGAAATAAACCATTTATTTATCTATAAATAAAGTCCATAAAGGTTGTATGGGGAGCCAGTGCGTCTGGACAAAATGCCATAGTCGCTAAGCAAAAAAGTACGCCTGATGGCGGCATCTTTTGCAATTTTTCGCCTGATAAATTCGCAATAAAAATTAGAAATCAAATAATTTTTATTATTTTGGTAGTTACGGCTATAAAAAATCTTCTCAATGAATCGATCAGTAATAACTTTCTTGATCTACACATTCGCAGTAATTTCTGTTATTGCCGACACAAAAAGTATCGAAAAATCAGAAAAAACAGGGGAGAATAATGCTGACTCAGTCCGCTTCGGAGAATTTATGGCCCTTAGTAAGGGCCACTTTCCTGACAGTGTACAACTGGCACATGAATATGCGGATTCAGCTATGAGCATAGCTCAAAAAAATAAAAACCCGATGCAAATGGGCTTGGCAGAAGAAAGATATGGATTTCTATACAAAATTGCTGGGGATTTTGAGAATGCAGAACTTCACTTAAATAATGCAGCTGATATATTTCATAATAATCAAGATTATTCAAAGACCGCATGGATTAAAAAGATGTTGGCAGATATAAAAATGGAAACCGGCGATTATGCTGAATCTATGAATTTATATGTTGAGGCAAGTAAACTGGCAGAGGAAGCTAATGATATAAGAGCTTTGGCTTTTTGTTATAGAGGGATATCCTACCTTTATTATCAGTATCATGAACCGGTTAAATCATTGGAAAATATTCAGAATGCCTATACCCTACTTATAGAAACTGATTACGACACACTTGATCTGGCTGATATGCTTCATACCCTGGCTATAGCACTAGGTTCAAATGATCAATTGGATTCAGCAATTTCTTGCTATGAGTTGGCGGCCCAGTACAATAAAATGTATGATAACACAAATAGCCTGGCAGGTAATCTAAACAATATTGCACTGATCTATGAGAATAGAGGTATGTACGAAGAAGCATTATCGTATTATTTACAGTGCCTCAAAATTGATACGCAAGTTGGAGACAATCTAGGTTTAACTTTTTCACATATTGGATTGGCCAATGTCTATTTCAAGCTGAATCAATTGGATAATGCACTATATCATGCACAAAAAAGCTTTCAGATAGCCAATTCAATTGATGCTTTACAAAGAATACAAAAGGCAGGTGAGTCATTGATAATGATATTTAAGGAGTTGGGTCAATATGATAGTTCACTTTATTACTATGAGATTGTTACAAATGTTAAGGATTCATTATATAAACGTGCCAAAATTCGTGAATCGTATGAGCTCCAAACCAAATATGAAACGGAAAAGAAGGAAAGAGAGATCCTGTTGTTGACCGAACAAAAAGAATCAGCAGAATTCAGGAGAAATACCTATATCTTTATCGGAATTTCTATTTCATTTTTTCTACTTCTTCTATATAACCAACAAAGGCTCCGGAATCGCAAAAACAAGCAATTACTGGAAAAAGAAAAGGAAATGGACCGCCTGAAATCCCGGTTTTTTGCCAATATATCTCATGAGTTCCGCACCCCCCTTACTTTGATATTAAGCCCTCTTGATGACATGATTTCTAAAATTGAAACTCCCGATTTAAATAAGCGGTTAAAGGTGATCAAGCGAAATGCAGGCAGGCTATTAGATTTAGTAAATCAGCTTCTTGACCTTTCAAAAATTGAATCAGGCAAATTGAAGCTAAATATTTCAAGATCAGACATTATCTCTTTGATAAAAGGTGTTTCTATGTCTTTTCATTCCATAGCAGAACAAAAAAATATTGAGTTGACGCTGGATGTATTACCAGAACAACTTCAGATGAACTATGATAGGGAAAAGATGGAAACGATCCTGATCAACCTCCTTTCAAACGCATTTAAATTCACTCCGGATAATGGAAAAATACACATTCAATCAGAGATTTATGGTATGAAGAAGTCATCCGGAGACCGGGAGTTTCTTAAAATCATGGTTTCTGATAGCGGGAATGGAGTCCCTGCCAAAGAAATGGATCAAATTTTTGACCGGTTTTATCAATCTGATAACAATCAATTGTTACAGCAGGAAGGATCTGGCATTGGTCTAGCATTGACCAAAGAACTGGTTGAATTGCATAAAGGCAGCATTTCTGCGGAAAGCAGGCATGGAAAAGGTTTGAGTATAATATTTCAGATTCCCACTGACCTGGAATGGGCTAAATTACCGGATTCAGGTAATGTTATTTCTCCTCAGGGAAACTTATTAATTAAAAATGATGATTTTGGTAATGAATTAGAAGAGCTCAAGGATTTGGACACAGAATTGCCGCAAATTTTATTGATAGAGGATCATAAGGACGTCAGAAAATATATTCAGGAGATTTTGGAAGATAATTATCGTGTTTTTATAGCAGAAGATGGAGAAACGGGAATTGAAAGCGCAATGGAATTGATACCCGATCTAGTACTCAGCGACGTTATGATGCCTAAAAAGAATGGGTATGAAGTATGTCGTGTATTAAAGAATGATGAAAAAACAAGTCATATCCCGATTGTATTACTCACCGCAAAGTCTGACACAGAAGATAAAATTGAAGGCTTGCATACCAGGGCTGACGATTATATTACCAAGCCATTTATACCCCGAGAATTACTGGCCAGGATCAAAAACTTGATTGAGTCACGAAACCAGCTGAAAGAGAGATATAAGAAGAAGGGAATAATTAAGCCAAAGGAAATTGCTGTTAACTCCATAGATGAGAAGTTCCTTAACCGGCTCATTGAAATCGTAGAACGTTATATCGGAAATGAAAAGTTTGGCGTGGAGCAATTGGGTGAGGAACTGGGCATGAGCCGTTCCCAATTACACCGGAAATTAACTGCGCTACTTGACACCGGACCAAACCAGTTTATCAGGCAGTTCAGACTACAACGAGCATATGACCTGTTAAAACAAAACTCTGCCACTGCTTCTGAGATTTCCTACCAGGTAGGCTTTGGTAGTCCATCCTATTTTACCAAATGCTTTCACGAGCATTTTGGATATCCTCCTTCAGAAGTTCTTGTGCAAATTCCGAAAATCCTCAAGCGTAAAGGCACTATAGAAAGACCTTATTTGAACGATTAATGAGCATTTGCGACAATTTTTACAGCATATGCGACAAATCTGATAGGCACACCCATGATTTATAATCCACCTTTGGTTAAAGTAAAAATCCAAACTTTAACTAAAATTTAAGATCATGAAAAAGACTATTAAAAACATGATGCAAAGTTATATGATGTTATCTTTTGCTTTGCTTTTTTTTCTATTTACTGCCTGTGAAAAGGATACAGTCGATCCTGCTGTCGTAGTAAACGATGGAGATGGAAATGATGGTAATGATGGAAAAGGGCCCGCCAGTATAACTGAAGTGGGCAATTTCATATTTGAGGCGAGCAGCCTGAATAAAAATGACAATGGCTATACATTCGAAGGATCTTTAATAGCGGAAAATAATCAGGAAGATACTTTTAAAATTGGCCATGGAGATTTTGAAGTTATTATCGGACCAGGTGAAGAAATTGAGAACATAACAGGTATAGGTTTGCCTGAGTTCCCGCGCGTGGGAATATTTGCAGAAATGTTGAAATCATTTGACTGGTCCCCAGTAACTTCTCATTTCGAATATGAGCTAGGGTCTTATTACATATCAGAATATGATCCGGGTCTTCCACTTACCGAGGATAGAAAGTATCTGCACATAAAGGTACTGGATGAGACCAAAGGCGAACGTCATGAACTTAAAAATACAATAAATGGGGTAATATACTCCTTCGTGGATTTCTATATTGATATCCTGGACCCATCAGTATTTTTTAAAGCACCATTGATTGTACCTAAACCATCATCAGGTGATAAAAGCATCCTTCAAAAATTGGCAGGTAAGATCACTGATAAAGGGGCAAACATACCGAATGTGGGGATTAAAGGAGGCATTGCATATGCCTGGTCAAACCAGGGCTTAATTAATTCAAAGCAATATGAATTTGAAAATGATAAACTATTCGAGTTATTGGGATACGAACGTTTTGAAAGTTTTAATACACATTCGTATCAAAAGGCCGCGGGTATCCCTTTCCCTCCATTTCCATTGTTTCGAATCAATGCTGAATCCTATATTGGCTACCCAGTCGAAAGTTTTACAATTCCTCCGGAAGATATTATTGAAAAAAGAGAACAGGCGTTTCTTGATTGGGTTAGTGATCCGGCTGCGAATATTGATTTAAATTATCGTATGTCTTCCAATGGAAGTTTTGACATGGGAGGTGTAGGAGTAGGACTGATTTTAGGTGTTTTACCGAATGCCAATGGCTTCATTGGAAATGTATTTAATGAACAAATAAATCTTGATATTGTTGCAGGAACACTACAATATCAACTGGAGCCAGGTAACTCCTTCCTGAAATTCGGAGGTGAATTCAACAGACCCTTACTAGCGGAAATTCTCCATGAAGATATCAGAAAATTTATTCCTACACAACCGAGTACTGAAGGATATATGTTCTTAAGTATCGGCAATGATCTTGAAGACTGGTCATTATTTGTAGAGACATCATCAACTTTTAGCCTGCCGGGAATTGGAGATGTTGATTTTTCGGATTCTTATTTTTATATAAATGAGGATCAAATTACTGCAGAGGGACGCTTTGATTTACCGACATACGGAATTTTAGAATTTGAAAGAAGATTTAAAGGCACCATAACGAGGGATGGATTTGAGTTTGAATCAGAATATGATCGAGATATCACACTTCCAAATGGAGTTACACTTGGGTCACGCGATTTGAAGCTGAAGATCTCAAGTGATCGCGGCGTGTATTTGGAGGGAACCATTACACTTCCCTACGGTGTAACAGAAGCCCAGGTAGTAGCTGAATTCAGTAAGGAGAAATTAAGCTTTGAAGGAACCATTGAAAATGGTTTGGACCTGAACCTGGGTTTTGAGCTACCTTCTAACGAATTTACATTGAAGACATCTTCTGATCCAGATGAAGGTTTTTACCTGAAGGGTGAGCTCGATATCCCTCAGCTAGGTTATAATTATGTAGAAGGTGTTATCAATTCCACTGAAATTTCATTAACAGGTATTGTTAACAGTGAGATTGATATTGCAGGAGTAACGATGCCTATCTCGAATGGAACCTTAATCATATCGAATTCCAGAGGTGTGTTTTTAGATGGATCATTCACACTCCCGGCAGGATTGGCTACAGCAAGGATGAGTGGTAGTCTTAATCCAACGGATGTGTCCTTAAGCGGAAGTCTGACAACAGGACTGAGTGTAGCAGGCTATTCTTATCAATTTACAAACTCCGCAATAAGTGCCAGCAATTCTACCGGGATTAGATTATCTGGATCAATTAACTTGTACATTTTTTCAGCAAATGTATCAGGATCCATATCGCCAGGTGGTCAATATGTGATTACTGGCAGTCGTTCCTACACGGCTAATTTAGGAGTCGGCACTTTTTCTTCTACAGTCGGTATTACCATAAAAAACTCCGGCATATCTCTAGGGGGTACGGGAACCATAAAAGGACCATTTGGAGGGACACTTTATTCAGGGAGTTATGTAATCAGACCAAATTGGAGCCAGAAGACTTTCGAGGTTTGTTTTGGGAACACTTGTTTCCCAATTTAAAATTTGTTCACGAGGCTGTCTCACTGGCAGCCTCATTTTTTTTGTTCTTTCTTTGAGCTGCCAATTTCAAATCCCATATTAAATTTTTTAGAGATTCATTTGGCATAATTGTTATCTAATTTCTGTCCTGGATTTCATGCTACACAAACACTTTCGAATTAGTTTCATCTAATTTGAAACCCTAATAAGTTGAGGGCTTTTTATATAACGTGCAAATTTCTATCCCGCTTAATTGAAATTATTAGTGATATACATTTCATATAGCATCCCAGGAAGATAAAGTGTCCCTGTACATATTTAGCTTGGGAATTGAATATTCTTTTTAATTTTATGAAGGATGAATATTTATTATATTTAATTCAGACCATGAGAAACAGTAAAATAATAGTAATATTCATTTTAATTCTTGTTTCAGCTTGCAATAACAGCCGTAGAAAAATTCAAATTCCAGTTCAGGAAAATAATTTTATTTGGATTTACAAACCCCAAGGAGATATTTTCCCAGGTCCTTCAACACCACAATTGGAAGCTGGGAAATATTACAATGACTGGGTGCCTAATGACCATACTTTTGTTAAAGATGTTGAGGGCATATGGCATATTTTTGGGATTACACATCCGGTTACGACCACTGAAAATGTTCACGAAGGTGAATTTTTATCGTTTCACGCTAAAGCCTCAGAAAAGGGATTGTTGTCAGATCAGGGATTTATCGATCTGCCAAAAGTATTACCACCTGACGATAGACCCGGGGAAAAATTAGAAAACCAGGCTCCATTCGTCATTCAGAAAGATGGTTTCTATTACATGCTATATGGTCCAAGCCCAATACGGCTGGCAGTTTCGAAAGATATGATCAATTGGGACTTAAAAGGGATCCTCTTTTCAGAAGAAAAAGGGGCACGGGATCCTAGTTTGACATATTATAACAATATATACCATTTGATATATTGCAGTGAAAGAAAAGTAGCTATGCGTACGTCAAAAAATTTATTCCAATGGTCGGAACCAACAATTATTTACGAATCTTCTGATTTTGATCCTGAGTCACCTAGCATTGTCATTAAAGATAAATCATTCTATCTCTTTGTCTGTTCCTGGGACGGAATATGGGATAAAAGTGATATCCAGGGTGCATACCAGCATAAAACCTATGTTTACAATTCCGAAAAGATTGACGCATTCCTAAACCGGGAACCGGTCACCATATTAAATGCCCATGCCCCTGAAATTTTTCAACAGGAAAACCAATGGTTCATATCAAGTGTCGAGTGGCCAAACCGTGGGGTTAGTATTGATCGATTGAGTTGGGAATAAAGATTCAGTGATCGTCCTGAAAATTTGAGATATATTGAAAACTCCCTAAGTGAAATTCAAATGCAAAAAAGTAATTTAGTATTGAATAATTTTTTAAAATGATAAATACATCAAATATAACATACAGAAAAGCAACGCTTCAGGATGTTGAAATCCTTGCAGAACTTCGGGTAATATTTATAAACGAAGTATTCAAGATAGAAGAAAGTCAGGATAGTGATCAGTTAAAGAAGGAACTTATAGAATATTTTACAGTTTCATTGAGCGATCAATCAAATATAGCATGGATTGCAGAATTCGAAAATAAAATAATCAGTACCAGCACCCTGGTCATATGGCATGCCCCTCCAACATATTCAGGACTTGGAAAGAAGGGCCTGAGGGGATACATTTTAAATATGTATACTGAAAAAAAATTTCGAAAAAAGGGAATCGCATCTGTATTGATGGAAAAGCTTATCAATGAGGCGAAAGACCTGAATTTAGAATTCGTTCATCTTCACTCCACAAATGATGGAATTGGAATTTATAGAAAAATGGGATTCCAGGATACGAAATTCCCGGAATTGAACCTGACCGTTAATTAATGGAATATTGAAAACTAGGTGAAAGAATCAAGCATAAAATCAATCTATGTTTGCATGCAATTGTACTCTGCTCAAGGATTTATGTGAAAAAAGCATTGAGTATCCCCATATCCTTGATTACAATCAATATATTTCTCAATAGAAAGGATCCACTAGGTAGATATCAAACCCAAGACTAATTCCTAAAAATCAGTAAAGTCCCATATTCCCCGATATGGACGGGTTAGCATCATATTGGCAAAATCATCTCCAAGAAATTTTTCCTTTTTCGGATCCCATTTTAATGGTCTTTCCAGTTCATAGGCAATATTGGCAATATTACAAACAGAGCTTGTGCGGTGACCGATTTCAACATCCGATATTGGCCTGGTATGATTTTTAATAGCATCAATCCAGTCCTGATAATGATTATCGCTGAAGTATAAACGTTTTTCAGTTTCTTTAAACTCATATTGTGCCAGGTCTTCATTTGGGAATGTTCGCAGATAACCACGACTAACTTCTATTTTTCCTTCAGACCCGATAAATTCAACGCCTGCACCTCCGGGTAGCTCAACGTGGTTCATTACTACCCCATTTTCATATGTCATTTTCAAACCATGTGTTTCGCCTTGCTTTGGCGGAATATATTCAATAGGTCCGGAATGATCCATTCCATTACCCCATTGTCCAATATCAAACATATGGGCGCCCCAGTCAGTTATCATACCACCACCAAAATCCCGATAAAGACGCCAGTTTGGATAAATATCCTTTTCAACTGGTGGTGAAAGCTCAGGATTGAAAGCCCGATAAGGTGATGGGCCAACCCAAAGATTCCAATCCAGGTTATCAGGGGCTTCCATGGAAGGTAAATCACAGGCAACCACGGGGCCTCCGAGACCAGCATTTATGGTTTGTAACTCTCCGATATATCCATTCAATACAAGTTCACAAGCTTGCCTGAAATTAAAGCTTGAACGCTGCATATTCCCGGTTTGAAAAACACGGTCGTATTTCCTAGCGGAACGAACCATGGCACGCCCCTCGGCAACTGTATAGGCCATTGGTTTTTCGCAATAAATATCTTTCCCTGCTTTAGCCGCATCAACAGCAACTTGTGCATGCCAATGATCAGGAGTGGCAATGACCACAGCATCTATATCTTTTCTTTCCAGGATCTCACGATAATGCTTTGTTGTGAATAGATCAACCTTTGTTCCTCTGAATTCATTGGACTCATTAGCCAATTCAGTAAAGCGGTCAAGTTTTTGTGAATCCACATCACTTGCAGCTACAAAGACGGTTTCTGTTGTCCTGCCCCTGAAAAAATTTAACAGGATACGGCCTTGTTTCCCTGTTCCGATGAAAGCCAGATTTATTCTATCATTGGCTGCAACTGCACCATTTTTTCCCAGAACCGTAGCTGGAATGATCGTAAATGTTGAAGTTCCGGCCGCAATAGCACCTGATGTTTGTATAAATTTTCTTCTGTTGATGTTTTTCTTAGTATTCTTCATTATGTTAAAAAATTAGGCTATGATTTTCTTTTCTTGTTGACATAAATTTCAATGCATTGCAAATATAATATGTTGTAAATATTAAACACTTATTTGAATCATTTTGTGGCACTCTTAATTTTTTATTACTGATTAGCTCGTACGGGCTGCGTCCATGCAGTTTCAAACAATAAATCTTCAATAGGATTCCTATGCTTTTTTGATGAAGTGATTTTGCATCTTACATAAAGGATTTCATTATTTAATTCAAAACTGGCCTTATCTCCTTCGAAAGACATAAATATTTCAGGTTCAGTCTCTCCTTTTTTACATCCGATAAAAGAGAATTTGTAAGTAATACCTGCTTCTTTTTCCACTTCTACAGAAAGCTTATTTTTATCAAAAATCAGATCTTTGAGTTCAACACCAGTACTTGCATAAAACTGGCCAGTCTCCATAGCTTCAATAATTGAACCTGGATTTAGTGAATCAGCATGCACCATGATCCAGCCTCTGCCTGCATTACTCCACTTACTGCCTTTAACATGATAATGATGAGAGTCATCTGTAGCAAGTCCGTACATTAGATGCTGATTGTTTTCAATATATGCGATATTGATCAAATCCCACATCCGTTCAGTTGATAAGTGGAGTGAGTCACCTGAGTTATTTACTGAAGGGTGACCATTATATACCTCAAAATACTTTTCATTTCTTAGGGCAATCATATCTTCAAGACTTATAGCATGACCAAAGTTCGGATGGTTGACATGCGGAATCATGGGAGTATTTAATTCATCTCTCTGCTTAATTACCGCGTCAATATTATTTTGAAGCACTTCAACTACACTATTACCACCCTGAGGATTTATTTTCTTTTGAATATTGGTCACATTCATATGTAAGGGCTTATCGTCAAAGTGATCAGAAACTTCTTCAGATTGAATAATCAGGAAGTTACCTTTCTCTTCAAATCGCCCTTTATATTCTCCATAAGTCTTTAGTTTTACTTGTATCTGGTTTGATGAGTCTACTTTATATTTAACCCAGCCAAGGCCATAGTTTTCAAGATAGTCTTTAAAAGCATTTTGATATATTGAATCTTTTGAAATCACTACCCATTTATCACCTTCAGCAAGGGTATTATGATCGGATAATGCAATAAACTGATAACCATTCGATTTATACCAATCCATAATCACTTCCGGAAATTCATCGCCATCGCTCCAATACGAATGGGTGTGAAGATTTCCTTTAAACCATTGCTTTTCCGAAGTTGATTTTTGGTCTGCACAACCTGCAATTATGAATAGTGATACCAGGATGGTTGATTTTATGTAACTCATTTCTATAGGTTTAATGATATTAAGATTATAGATTTCAAATATCTTATAATTTTGAATCCGATCCTTAATTATAGTTTAGTTTTAATAATGAATTTCATCTTAAGATTAACTGGTGAAAATTGAGAAAGGGATAGCCATTATTACCCTATCCTTGCAAATATCGATTAATTAGTTCAAATATCCTTTCTCAAATTTTTAGGCTTTTAATTATTCTGAGAAATGCCTGGAAGCAAAGGAAAGCCATTACAAGAAATAATGTTCTTTTTATTTCACAGTTTTACTTAATCTCTATTATAATTTATTCTCTACTTAAATTTTGTGTCAGCAGTCCTTCCATAACACGATTCAGAAATTCTTCTTTTTTTATGGACATGCCTATTTCACAATTGGGCTCTTTGCTTTCATCGATAACTGTATATCCTCCCTCAATTACTTTTACATAGGCCTTTCGTGTTGTATATAACTCGGGCCATAAAAGCATACCCACAGCTACAACATCATGCAGAACTGGATCTGGGTGGGCATAAGACTCATATCTCCATAGGGTATACAAGGCACTTAGGGCATTTGTCAATGGCGATTGGCGCATTAACAATTTATTTCTATATCCTTCATTTAGATTCACATATGTTGTTACGTCAAGACCAGCATAAGTAATATTTGCACCACTTGCTGCAAGCATCCTTGCGGCTTCTTCATCACCCCTTACATTCCACTCCGCACTCGGAATGGGACCTGTATCGTACCCCATGTAATACGAACCGAACATGGAATATACGTGCTTTGCAAGCTTTAGGGCATCAGGATCTATTTTTAAAACATCCATGATATTCGGAACAGGCCCTACAGTAAACAGAATGATTTCATTAGGGAACTTACGGAGATTTTCAATGATAAATTCCGCTGCATTTTTATTAACGGGCTTTACCGTTTCAAATCCTTCTGCCCAGTGAAATTGAGAGGTAAAATAATCGTTTGTTTTTCTGCCAACAACGACAGGAATATCGTGCATGCCTGTCTCATATAACATTTTACATGCGACCTGGGCTCGTTTTGGGGTATCTCCCTGGTCCATCACAAATCCCAATACCTCAAATTCGGGGCTGGCGAGAATTAAAGCCACTGCAAAAGCATCATCAATATCACCTCCCAGATCACAATCAAAGATGATCTTCTGTTTTTCCTGCGAGGACAGATTTAATGAAATAAAATATAAGAAAATGATAAGAAAAATTTTCGCATTCATGATTTAACGGATTTTATTAAAAGGCTGAATTTTGGACAAATATGAAATAGGTTTTAAATATGATCGAATGTATAAAAGTAATTTGAGGAATCATAAAATGGAATAAATTTATCTGAGTACCGGGATAACAAGTTCTCTATTCACAATATCTTAAATAACTATAGAAAAAAATTACATTTCGATACAAAACTTGCTAAAAATGTTTCCCAGTAAATTGTCGGTTGTGATCTCGCCGGTGGTTTCGTCGAGGTGATATTTTTTGTAATCATTACAATGAGGTCTAAAAGGTTATTTGTCCTTAATTACTTCTCTAACAAATGCTCCATTACTGATGATGTGGACTTAAACAAAAAACCTGAAGATTGGGATAGGTATTACAACTTTGATAGACCACATGGATCATTTAATAGGAAATCAACCTATGAAATGCTAAAATGTAAACTGAAAAATTGATAATTTAGTCTACGAAGGCATGACGTATCACATAATATTCCTAATCAAAAATGCTTTTCGCAGATTCTAAATTGGATACATATATCCAGAAAAGCCATTGTCCGATATTGGTATGTTTTATCCGAAATCGAACAGTTTTTAACCTGTCATTATATTAATAGAAGCAGAATTTCGCACTTATTTGGAATATTAACTTCTGGCATATTAATTGGATATACTTGTAGAGTTATTTTTTACCGTAGACTTGGTAGCAATTGTCATTTGATACTTTTATTAATTCACTTCATTATTCATTTTGATTTGGCTGTCAAACCAAAATATTAAATTCATATATTATGTTTAAAAACATTTTTATTGTCGCATTACGGAACCTGATAAGAAATAAACTCTATTCCCTAACGAACATTATCGGCTTATCTATTGGTATTGCCTGCACTATACTTATCCTCTTGTGGATTTTTGATGAGATATCTTATGATAGATTCCATTCCAATGGAGATCGGCTATATCAGGTCATGGTTAATACTGACTTTGATAATGTAATACATACCTGGAACTCTTTGCCAATACCTACTTATTCAGCATTGCAAACTGAGAATAGTAATATCATTCATGCCGCAATTACAGATAGGGGTGGAGAACACCTGCTTGCCGTAGGGGAAAAGAAAATTATCATGAACGGAATGGCTGTCAGTGAGCAATTTCTTGATATGTTTAAGTTCCCGCTAATACATGGTGATGTTGCAAATATCCTGGATGATATTTCATCTATAGTGATTACAGAATCAACCGCTAAAGCCTTATTTGGAGAAGAAGATGCAATGGATCAAATCATTCGTGTTGATGATAAAAAAGAGATGAAAATAGCTGGTATATTGAAAGATATCCCAAATAATTCATCCATTGATTTTGATTTTCTTTTACCATGGAAGTATACATCACAAAATGTTCCATGGATTCGGGAATTTGAAGATAAATGGATTGGGTATTCCATGCCTGTCTATGTAGAATTAAATGATGCAGCAAGAAAAACAGATGTAGAAAGTAGCATTAAAAATATGTTACAGGATCATGGGATGGAGGATATGCAACCAGAATTGTTTTTATATCCAATGCATCGTTGGAGATTGTATTCCAATTTCGAAAGTGGTGTTGAAAAAGGAGGATTAAGTGTTTATGTTCAATTATTCAGTCTGATCGCTGTTTTTATCATTGTAATTGCCTGCATCAATTTTATTAATCTATCTACAGCCCGATCTGAAAAACGGGCAAAAGAGGTTGGCATTCGAAAAAGTGTAGGATCAACCCGGAATAATTTGATAATTCAATTTATTTCAGAGTCCATGATTACATCAATTATAGCCTATCTCATTTCCTTGTTAATTACGCAGCTCGCACTTCCCTTCTATAACAACATGGTTGAGAAGGAATTATTCATTGATTTTCAATCATGGACTTTCTGGGCATTCTCGATAATAATAGTTTCTATTACCGGGATGATCTCTGGAAGTTACCCTGCTTTCTACCTGTCTTCTTTCAAGCCCGTTAAAGTACTCAAAGGCAAAGTACAGATGGGTCGTAATGCCAATTTGCCAAGAAAAGTGCTGGTAACTGTACAATTTGCCATTTCAATACTGTTAATTATTGGTACGGTTGTAATATACAAACAAATGCAAATGGTCAAGAACAGGCAACTGGGATATGAACAGGCAAACTTGATCACAGTAGAGTTTAATGATGAATTGAAAACAAATTTCAAAGTGATTAAGGACGAATTACTGAAAACAGGTGAAGTTGAATCAGTTGCATTCTCAAATAGTCCAATTACCAGGATTTATTATAATAGTTTCCTGGAATGGCCTGGAAAACCAGAGGATATCATGGTTGCATTTGCGAGCGTTGCATGCGACTACGATTATATTGAAACGATGGGTATAAAGGTATTGGAAGGGAGGGACTTTTCTGAAGACTTTATAAGTGATTCTACAGCGATTATTGTAAATAAAGCTGGTTTAGAGGCTATGAATTTGGAGGATCCGATTGGAACAGAGTTGGTTCTGGGTAATCAAAAGAGAAAATTAATTGGAATAGTAGATAATGTTCTAATGGAATCCCCCTACCATGATGTGAGGCCCCTGTTTATGATCATGGGCGAATTAAATGGTTTTCTGAGTTTACGGATAAAAGAAACAGATAACTTACAGGCATCGCTAAAAACAATTGAAAATGTATTTAACAAATACAATTCTACCTATCCGTTTGAATTTACCTTTGCCGATGTTGAGTTTCAGGAGAAATTTAAGACAATAGACATGGCACAGAGGTTAACAAGTTTATTTGCCCTGTTAACCATTATCATAACCGGATTGGGATTATTTGGCTTGGCAGCCTATACTACAGAACAACGCACTAAGGAGATAGGTATTCGAAAAGTGATGGGAGCAACTGTATTAAGTATTCTTACACTGATTTCAAAAGATATTTCTCGCCTTGTCATTATAGCTTTTGTAATCTCTGCGCCAGTAGCCTGGTGGTTTCTCAATTCCTACCTGGATAGATATCCCGTCAGGATAGATATCCAGATCTGGATTTTCCCACTTACCGGATTGTTTGCACTTGTTTTTGCATTATTCATCGTAATATCGCAGGCACTCAGGGCTGCTCATACAAATCCGGCTGTTACTCTGAAAGATGAATAAATGAATGAAAAATAACAACTGTTACGATAACAGCAATCAGATCTGAGAAAAGGCAAATTTAACGGGAATTATAATTAGATCATTTCCCAATACAAAACTTGC
This sequence comes from uncultured Cytophagales bacterium, assembly GCA_963820995.1. Taxonomy (GTDB): domain Bacteria; phylum Bacteroidota; class Bacteroidia; order Cytophagales; family Cyclobacteriaceae; genus JAGTVG01. The sequence goes on from CAWGCL010000008.1 coordinate 488,487, forward strand.
CGAAAATATTTCACAGTAGGTCGTCGGCGGTACTATCGTCCGTGGTTTCATTAAAGCTTGAAACAAAATATACAATAATCTGATGACTTTAAAAGCATATGTTCTTATGGATTTTCATGCATTTCTCTACTTATCAGAGATATAAAATATTGCTGATTAAGAAATTTCAGATCATGGAAGGCGATATAAGAGGAAGATCAATGTCTTCCTCTGTTACTACTGTTTGATTTTCCCGAACGTCCTGAATTCGAACTGCCGGATCGGTTTGTATTTGTACTACCGGATGACCGGCTGGACGATCGTTGGATGCCAGATCTATTACCGGTGGATTTATAAGTATCCGAACTTCTTAAGGTACTACGTGAGCCTGAATTTCCTGAAGTTCTATCATACGATTTCCGTGAGTTTGAACCTCCTGAAGGATAACTGAGATTTGAATTACTCGTTGATCTTTTTTGCGACCCTTGAATATTAGCATTTCCATACGATCGACCAGATGAGCGCTGAACGTTAGCACTACCGTTTGATTGACGATTATTAGCCCCACTATTCGATCTTGCATCAGAACTTTGGATACTTGAACTGCCTGACGACCTTCTCATATTAGTATTACCTGAAGGTCTTCCCGTAGATTGCCCGGTAATCGAACTTCTTTCAGACCGTCTCAGATCAGGATTTCCATTTGATCTTTCAACGCTACGGGAAGCATTGTAATTGTCGGAGTATCGTTGACTGTTACGACTTGAACTTTGAATGGTGTTCCCACTTTCACGTCTTACTGATGATCGACTCTGATTGATATTGCTGCTAGAGGAAGATCTTGAACTGGTGCGCGCATTGGCATCTGATATGATCCGGCCATCAGAATTATATCTTACAGCATTCGCACGGCGACTACTATAGCGGCTCTCACGTGGTTGATAATTTCCTTCCCGGTCAATATATGTTGACCTATATTCATTAATTCTATGATGATGTCTATTATGAGCGATCATGGAAGTCGTTCTATATGGCCAGTACATTCTATGAGCGTAATTTACTCTGTGTGTAAAGCATACAGAATAATGCCATCTGTAAGGTCTCCAGAATGTATAGTAGTCGTAATATACTACAGGTCTCCATGGACTCCACCAATACGGTCTGTAGCTCCACCCCCATGGTGATACCCATACATTGTAATATGGCCCGTATATATATCTTACCAACGGCCACGACCAGACATTCACAACTACCCTTGATGTATTGGCACCGGCGTATGTTCTTACCTCTGTTGTTGGTTCAATAATTGTTTCAACGCCATAAATATCGGCATCACCGGTAATTTGCAGGATTGCCCTCCCATTTGCCAGTTTTTCCAGAGTAATGACGGCTATATCCTGACTTTCAATTTCTGATATAGCGGCTTGTAAAACAAAGGCATGTACATTCCCCTCATACATATCGATGATCCTGATATAGTCAATATATCCATCCCCATTCAGGTCCAGATTATTGATTCTTGCGTCCGGATCATTAAGCATTCTTTCGAATTCTCCCGGTGTTGCTGATTTTTTAAATATTTCCAGCGCTCCTTCAAGGCTGAAGTTATCACCCGGAACTTCCCACTGTTGCTGTCCCTTTACTGTCATCCATCCCAACATCAGGATGAAAAGAAAGGTAATCCGATTTATTAGTAGCGTTTTCATGGCCTTACCTTAATTAGTTAATATAAATAGAGCAAACTGCGGGCCAAAAGTATATAAAGCTGTATTAACCTGTTTATTAAGGGTTTTGAGTTCCCGATTGGGCGTATCTCTCGACGAATACACACATAATCTGACCCGATTAAAACTTAATTATACAGATCTAAAGCAGAGGAATGATTACGAAAAGGAAAGATATTCAATCTTGCCACTTTCGATGCAAAATGTATCCGATGTTATAAATCGACTCTTTACAATAGCAGGGTACAAATAAGCTACAGAATTAGTTAATAACTATAAAGTTGAGCCCTGTTTACTGAAATCCTAAACATTCACATTCCCTCTGTTGGACTCGTTCCCAATTTAATGCATTCTTACAAAAGGGAACTTGTGGGATCTTCCTGAAAATTTTACAATAACATTCCATACAATATGATGTTGAAAGTGAATTTTTTAAAATAATGAATATTCTGAAATAAAAGACTGAAATCAGACAGTATTCAGAACAAAACAGTTTCACTTACAAGAGAAGTGAAACTGAATATTTAACTGAAGGTAGCAGGCACAAGTATTACACCACCCTAATATTTTTACTTGACGCCCGAACCTTTGTTTTGATTTTAAAGTGAGATAAAAATGACTAAATTTGATTTTAGTCAGGATAGGTTTTAATTATCAAGCCCAAAGCTAAACTTATATACAATTAACATAGCATGGCACTTCTATTTACTTATTTGTTTCTTGCTTTATTTATCTCCTTTCTATGTTCAATAATGGAGTCAGTATTGCTTTCCACGCCCCATCCATTCCTATTGGTCAAACAAGAAGAAGGAAAAAGTTGGGCGAAAGTTTTTATCGATTTAAAAACCAAAATAGATCGGCCTTTATCAGCCATTTTATCATTAAATACTGTTGCACACACCGTTGGAGCGGCTGGAGTTGGCGCTCAGGTTGTTAAGGTATATGGTGAAGCAGCTTTCGGAATAGCTTCAGCTATATTGACTATACTTATTTTAATAATCACGGAGATCATCCCCAAAACCCTTGGAGCACTTTATTGGAGAAATTTAGCCAGATCATCCTCGTATTTGATTAAAATCACAATTTTCATTACGTATCCACTTGTGGTGTTTTCATCTGCCATTACGAAATTATTCGCAAAAAGCAAGCAGGAAAAAACTACCAGCAGAGAAGAAATTGCAGCATTGGCGGGCATAGGAACAGATGAAGGAGTTTTATTGAAGAATGAATCTGAAATCCTACAGAATTTGCTTAAATTAAAAAACGTAAAAGCTAAAGAAATTATGACTCCAAGGGTCGTAGTTGCAGTAGCAGATGAAAATTTGAAATTAAGTGAATTTTTAAAAAGTAAGGACTACCTGACATTTTCACGAATTCCAGTCTATTCAGGCAATGAAGAAAATATAACCGGATATGTAATTAGAGAAACAGTATTTGAAAACCTGGCAGAAGACAAACACGATTTGCAATTAAAAGATGTCAAAAGAAAGATCATCGTAGTTCCTAATGGCGTTACACTATTTTCGATCTGGGAGAAACTTCTTGATAATAATGAACATATTGCGCTCATTGTAGATGAATATGGCGGATTAGATGGTATTGTTACACTAGAAGATATAATTGAAACCTTATTGGGGCTTGAAATTATAGATGAAAAAGATACTGTTCCCGATATGCAGGAATATGCCAGAAAAAGATGGAAAAGAAGACAAGCTAAATACAATTTGCTGGACAGGTTAGATAATTTGGAATAGATTCTAAAGAATATTCCAATGCCCGTCTTTGAAACAAAATGATTACAGGGACATAAACGGATATGTAGCAGGAAAGCATTCTGCCATGCATAATTGATGAACCAGGATGCATAAAAGGAATTATTTCACCTCTACTTTTATTATATTGAATATTAATTGGATGATCAAATATGAATTGTTTTTAAAAGCCTGTAAATTTTCCTATCTTTAATTTGCCAAAGCCTTGATTAGCAAGCCCCCTCCTTTGATTTAACAGTGGTGATTTAAAAAAATAGAAATGAAAAAAAATGTCCTTTACAATGGGCGAAGGGGAGATCTGGATGAGAAAATAAAGCTTCGTGCAGGGCAGCTCGATATGATCTATGAAAAAGGATTCATTCGCTATATTAAGCTGGGAAACCACGAAATTCTTAGAATGATCAATCATTTGGTCAGGGACCAAAATTGGACTACTGTCCCTCTTGAGATAAGAGAGGAGAAAATCAATCTTTCAGACAAGTCATTTACCATTGAATATAAGGCCAGGGCCAGGTTGAATGATATCGATTTCTTATGGGACTGCAGGATTGAAGGATTCGCAGACAATAGTCTGAGTTTCAAAATTCAAGGTAAAGCTATGTCTGACTTTAAGCGGAACAGGATTGGTTTTACCGTATTACATCCGATAAAAGAATGTGCCGGCCAGCCAGTTAAGATAACTCATGCTGATGGTAATCCTGAGATGCATGTCTTTCCTGAACTCATAAGTCCTCATCAACCATTTATTGACATCAAAAGCATGGAATGGTCAATAAATGGCGGCAAGGTCATTCTGGATTTGTTTGGGGACATCTTTGAAACAGAAGATCAACGAAACTGGATTGATGAATCCTATAAGACCTATTGCACGCCATTGGGCTTACCCTATCCGGTAGAAGTAAAAAAAGGCAATGAGGTTAATCAGAAAATCAGTTTAAAGGTAGAAGGTACATTTGAAACAACAAAAATGGAAGCCCTGCCCAAAATTGTTACTATCGATACCAATCATTATACTTTACCCAAGATCGGGATATGCCAATCAACTGAAACTATATGCATACCGGATGATCAAATTGATCATCTGAGGAAAATATCCTTTGATCATTATCAGGTCGATTTAAAGTTGTATAAGAAAGATTGGAAGGTTGACTGGGCTCGAATTAAAAAAGAGTCAGCCATACTAAATCTACCGCTTGAATTAAATTTGTTTTTTGATGATGTCAAGAATGAAATCGTATCATTCATTACTATATTGGAACAAGGATTGCCGGCTATATCAAGAGTGAATCTATTTAATAAAGATACGCTTGTTACAAAAAATGACTTATTGGATACATTTATGCCAGTTCTAAAAGAAGTCTTCCCAAAAGCTGAATTCGGAGCAGGTACTAATGCGTTTTTCACTCAATTGAACCGGAGTCGGCTTCCTTCTGAGGATCTGGATTATCTGGTCTATTCGATTAATCCCCAGGTTCACGCTTTTGACAATGATTCGCTTGTCGAAACTACATTCTCAGTACCATACACAATAAAAACGGTCAGGGAATTTTCTGAAAATAAACCTGTGAATATTTCTCCCATTACACTTAAAATGCGATGGAATCCCGACGCAACAGAAAAAATCTCCCCAGAAAACAATCAGTTCCCTGAAAATGTTGATCCGCGTCAAATGTCACTTTTTGCCGCCACTTGGCTGGTGGGTTTATTGAATAATATTTTACCGGAAGAACCTAAAACCATTTCATTTTTTGAGACTGTTGGTATGAAAGGTATAATTCAATCTATGTCTCCATTATTCCCGGATCAGTTCCTGGCACCTCCAGGTATGATATATCCAATATATTTTATTTTCAAAATCATCCTGGAAAACAAAACAGTTCAATTTTTTAAAGTCCAATCATCACATCCCGGCCATTTTAGTGGTTTAGCATGGGGGAATAATTCTCCAAGCACACTCATACTGGTTAATTTTCAACCCAATCCCATAAGTATACAACTGCCTGATCCATTTAATAATGGGACCGTAATAACAATCGATGAAGGTAACTTCGAAGTATTTATGTATGATCCAGATCTGTTTGACTCAGAAGATTCGGAAAAGGTAAATGCAGATATTAATTTATTGCCTTTTGGAATTGCAATTGTAAGAAACGAATAAAACCGAATTGCTAAGTCGAACTAATTGATCTATAAAAATTAAGGCCAAGAAGTCAATATTCTTTAAAATGAGGGATAAATAGCTCATTCCAATCCATTTTCAGATCAATAAAATAGCTGAATTGAATATATGAATTACTTATTTATCCAATACTTTAAGAATTATCTCTTATTTTTGTAGATATATTAAAAAAATTTAAGGAATTAATGATGAGTTTGAATCGTATTTATTGGCCAATATTTTTATTTATTATCCTATATCACTTAGTGGTTTTGATCGGTGCCCCGTTTTATTTCTACTATACTCCTCCTTCATGGGCTATGGTTTTTATTACAATTGTGATCATTTCGCTGACGGGAATCAGCATTACGGCTGGATATCACCGTCTTTATTCACACCGGGCTTATAAAACAAATAAATTTATTGAAGTACCACTTATCTTTCTTGGGACTATGGCTGGCCAGGGGAGTATACTCCGTTGGGCAAATGACCACCGCTTACACCATAAACATGTCGATACAGATCTTGATCCATATTCGATCAAGAAAGGATTCTGGCATGCGCATATACTGTGGCTGTTTGAAAAACGGGATCCTATCATTCCCGGTCTGGTTGCGGATCTTACAAAAAATAAACTGATTGTGTTTCAGGACAGATTTTATAATATTTTATTTTTCCTTACAAATGCGCTGGTTTCTCTGGCCGTTGGATGGTGGCTGAATGACTTTATAGGTGCTTTCTTCCTTGTATGGTGGGTACGTTTGTTTGCTGTTCATCATAGCACCTGGTTTATAAACTCACTGGCCCATACCTGGGGATCTAAAAGCTATTATAAGGAGCTCTCAGCTGTAGATAATTATTTGATATCTATGTTGACTTTCGGTGAAGGATACCATAATTATCATCATTACTTTGCTTCCGATTACAGAAACGGAATCAAATGGTATCATTTTGATCCCACCAAATGGTTGATCTGGACACTCAATAAAATTGGCCTGGCGAATAATCTGAAGAGATTTGATGAATTCCGGATCAAGAAGCAGATCCTGAAAAATGATAAAACATTATTAACTGATCGCCTGGTTCATTTAACTCATGTCAAAAAAGAAGAGCTTGAGATAAAAATAAAAGAAACATTTGATTCAATCTCCTTGAAAATGACAGAGATCAGGCGATTGAAAGAAAAATACCTTCAATTCAAGAACCAAGATACATCTGGAAAGATGATCAATGACTTGAAACATGAGATCAATAAAATGCAGGCGAAACTTTCCAAAGATATCAAGGCCTGGCAGGATCTATTCAACGGCATAATGAAATTACAGCCCATTCCGGTACAGAACACCAGAAGATAAGGGCTTATATAATCGAGTTATGTTCGTGTGATCTTTTTCATCCACCTCCAGTGGGTGATAAACAAAATGGTACATATGACCATAAGGATACCCCCGATCATAACATTACGCATCGAATTATGGCGTGAAGATTGGATCTTATCATTTTTAGCCGCCTCAAACATTCCTTTTAGTGTCGCGTCATCTGGAATATATGATGTTTGTCCAGCTCCCTCCGCTTTTGGAATGGATCGTAGGATATCCATTTTATAGTTCTCGAAAGATGCCAGACTTGGGGCTTCAGGAGGAGTCCATCCGGCATGTAACGGATCTCCCAGATCAAGGATGGCATTAACTAATGTGGTCACTGATATTAAAAAGGTAATGACTGCTGTAAGGCAAACAGCATAACCATAAATTTGAGCTCCGATTTTTTGTGATTTTTCCATGGTTTTATGTTCGGTGTGAATAATAACATTTAAAAAGTCATGAATTTGTAATGAATAGAACCCTCTTCTATCAAAGTCAACAACAGATTGGTCCATAAAGTTCCAACACCGGAAATATACTAGCCTCCTGGTGGTTTACTACTATAGGAATAATCAATTTTATATCTTTTATGAATTTTTTAATTATATTGTGAAGTTATACCTGATATTAAAGGGTAAGGTAATCGCGATTGGGGCCGGTTACATTGAAAGAAGCGCTAGTTAAATAAAAATACTATACAGTCATAGATGAAAAATCTTAAACGAAGAAGTTTTATGAAGAAGACGGGAACCCTCCTTGCTGCCTCCGGAATTACTCAGAACCTCTATGCTTTCAATATAATCGGGAAGGCTTCTGAAGACCAGGGGATAATAGGTCATGGGAATTATAAATACCGTGTCAATAAAGAGTGGGGTAATCTTGATCCGGCCAAAACCCCGGTTATCAATTGTCATGAGATGGAAATGGACTCCAAAGGCAGACTCGTAATGATCACGGATGAGACTCGAAATAACATTCTAATATATGACAAATCTGGAAAACTACTCGACAGCTGGGGTACATGGTTTCCGGGCGGGCATGGTCTAACCATCAGTAATGAAGGAGGAGAAGATTTTCTCTTTGTCACGGATTGCGGGTATTTTCTGGACAGGGATGGCAAAGGTAAAAGCCAGGCTGGCCGGGTATGGAAGATGACCATGGATGGAAGGCTGGTTTTCAATATTGGCCATCCTTCGACCATAGGC
>CAWGCL010000009.1:0-634454 GCA_963820995.1 uncultured Cytophagales bacterium
TACCCGTTCGTTGTAATCCAGCTATTAACATTACCGGATAAAGTGGTTATTCAAGGATTCTAGGTTCTCTTTTAAACCACCACTCGGCTTTAGCCTTGTGGCCGGCCGGTTGACAGTCTTTGCTTTGATATAAAAATTGCAATCGGATGTAAGTTGGCCTCTTCATTGATGGATTTGATAGGTTTGCCAGAGATTCATCCCAAAAATCTAAACCAAATCATCAGTCCTGTGCTTTTTCTTGTTGCTTGATCAGGTCATCCTTATCGAGCCTGGTCCTGGTACCTAAAGGATGGGTAAATTTCCATGTATGGTTTAAGGCCTAAACCAGCCCGACATCATATTAAAATCAGACGCTAGAATCATCTGACATAACCGGAATTATAGTACTTCTGATGATTTGACTACAGAACATTGGTTCCACCGGCTCCACACCTCAGCCAGTCGGTACCATCGCCAGCACATAGTCCCTTCCGAATGGCTACATGTGGTCAGCCAATTTGGTTTCCCGGAATTTTCTGGCTCACAACTTCTTTTACAGTCCCATTTTCTTCTGTTTTTGCCGTACTTATGATGCTGATTGGGAAATACCGGTAAATCCAGGGACTCCATCCAATAATTATTTAACTGGAAATTCCAGTTATCACAGTCAATGGTTTTACTTCTATAACAAGGCCTCATCAGAATTCCGCCTCCAATGGCTGTGATGATATATAATACTGGCATCTCCACCTGCAGCATTTGATTTTTCGGGTCAAACACAGGTAGCTGGTTGGTATGCTTCTGAAAACCATTTGCCCATCTGGCAAATAGAAAGAGGCTCCTGCTACAAACAACGAGGCTGTTTTAATCCATCATATATTTGTTCAGGTGTAACCGGGTCAGGTACTTTTATCCATTCATATTTTCTATTCTTACATCAATAGGTATTTCATTTACCCTGTCCATATAGGTTTGCCGGACCATGACTAGGGAAGTGTCATCTTCGATCTTAAACCAGTTCTGTCCTTTAGGATCTTTGCTTAGAATAATTTCAAAATTTCCTGTATTATCCGTTTTTACATCAAAATCTTCCAAAACACCACAGGGGGCTAAACCGCCTGTGGTCCCATAATTTCCATTCTGGGTGAAAAAGCCAATATAATGAATAGTATTTCTTTTGCCGGTGATTCTGTATTCATACTTCCCATTGATCTGGGCATTAAAATAATGGTTATCCGGGTTATCGGCACCTATTTTAACGGTTTCATGAACCATTCTTTAAAGTAGGAAAGCAGGGTCACTGTATTCGACATAGGCTTCGAGCCCGGCTCTGACCAGCCTGGATGAATACCGCATGCCTTCAGTCTGTTGAAAAGCGTCCCTCGGTGTTCCGGGATACGCGAGGCGGCACCTATACCTTCAATTGTCACAAAAATAGATCCACGCTTACCGCTGACAACACGTTGATGGATTATGTCACCTTCTGACCTGCCGATGATCCTCAGATGCGTATTTCTAAAACGCCTGAAGAGATTTAAAAAAAAGAATATTAACTTCCACATGGATGTATATTTTGCTTTAACCATTTAAAGAAAAATTTCAAAGAAGTATATTGTTTTTCATGATCCGAAAAAAATTTAGGATTATGGCACAAACATCAAATTCCGTGCTTAAGTTATAATCCTTTGAAATATACATGAATTAAAAACAGATATGGAAACTTGGGTGTTGCCGGAGCAGCCGAAGGATTGGGGCCGCTTATGCTTCATCCTGGTTAGTTGTCGAATCAATGTCATTATGATAGATGTGAATGATGAAAATCGTTGAATCCTGCCAGTGAATTGGAAGATTCCTATGGAATAAAGACTGCAAAAATAGTAACAGATCTATCAAAACCAAAAGTATTGATCCTCTCATAACTGAAATGTGAATTTGGGTGCGGCCTGATGATTTATAATGCGGCGTATGGCCCGGTGAAAGGATTTCTTGACAACAAGACTGAAGAATGGATTATTATATTGACCTGAACTGCCGAACTCCATTGCATTTGATCATTAGTTTTTAAAATAGCATCCGAATGGCCAGGAGCTCGGATACTCATCATGTCATCTCTTGCCGGATTATGGGGCACACGATTAGTCGTACCTTACGGAGCCACAAAAGCTTTCGACTATAACCTCACAGAAGGTCTTCATTATGAATTGAAAGAAAAGAATATTGATGTTATGACATGTTGTCCTAGTGCTACAGATACACCGAATTTCCAGAGTACCAGACCAAAAAAGAACCTATTTAGTACCATGTTACTTGATAGGCTATATGTGGACAAAGAGCGCTTAGGAAACTTGGGAAAAAGCATTATCATACAGGGATTTACCAACCAGATAGCGTATTTCTTGCTGACAAGGATATTCCCAAGTCGTTTTCGGCCGGATGATGAATAGTGTTATCTACAAAATGTACGAGATTAAAAGAAGTTATTACACAAAAAAGAACATGATTACAGATTTTAATGAATTTGTTGATCGTTGATTAAATCGTACAAGGCAATGCCCTAAAATGCGGTGATTTTATAGGTAGCCCTGAAAGCAACCCAGGGATCATCCTCATTCATAGGCATACATTGTAAAAACCTCCCATCCCCAATTCTCCCCGCAGTAGTCCGACCAGGCAACTTGCAGGAAGTTTGTAAACAATGTTCCGGCTTCATAGAAGCCATCCTGTAATCCCTGACGCCTTCACCTTCTTCAAATACATGATTACCCCAATCCCCGTGCAGTTTTCCCCAACCCATATTCCATGCAAATCCAGCCTGTGGTCTCATCCGGTTCTTCTTTGCTGTTTTAAAATAACATAAAATGTTGTGAAACATTAACATATCTATCAGACAAGTATCGATAAAGGTCCATCGTTTGAAAAGCATCCTGGACCATTGTACTTGCCAGCCCAGTGATGTACCAGCGCCCACGAACGAAGTAGGATAGGAATCTCTTCTGTAGACTTTCCAACCTCAGAAGTTATATCTAGGTGGTATTTTTCATTCAATGGATTATATCATTTCATCTTTGCATCAAGTTTCCGGTATAAATATTCCCCATCAAGATAATTATCAAAGCCTTCTTCATGACTGATATAGAAAATCGGGATAAAGCCTTTTTTTAAAAGTAAGATATTGATAATCCTGGATTCATTGTTGAGTATTTTCCTATTCGCATTTTAAAGTTCGGATTAGGAAGACCTGAAAAAATCAGTTGAATCTTCCGAGAAGGTTTAAAATAGTGATGAATTGAGGATCCGATGGATAGATGCGGTGATGATTTTGAAGATGAGGTTATTGTTTACAGTGGATGTATGAGCTAAATCATTAGATGCTTTAGTCCCATTTTTTGAAGTAAAGAAATTACGGACCTGGTATTTTTTCTCATTAAGGTAAAAGTACGGCCAGGTTCTAATGGATCATGTTTATCTTTGTATTCCAGGTATTGTCTTTTACATTTACCCCAATAAATGCCTGAATTAAATCCTACCCTCCAGCCATTGTCATTAATTCCCTGTGGATCGGTGGCATAACCAAGGTATCCACCAAATCTGAGTCGTTCTGATATCAGGTTCAAAGATTGGTAACCTACTCCAATCCTGAGATATTCATATCCATTGATCTTGAAAATATTTGGTGAAATATCCACCGCCAACCTCCAGCCAATGTTCTCTAAAGCAACATTCGCCAACAGTTATACCATTTCATATTCACATATTTATTGTCAGTCGAATCCCACTTAAAGTTTTCCAGCTTATCACTCTCCGGATTGGTTCTATGTTGTAATATTCATGTTCCGTCTGTGATTACGCTATCTTTACTCAATTGAAAAATATGTAAGTCTGATTTTTTATTACAGTTAAATATCCTGACAACTGATTTTATGTTTTCAAGAATAATAGACACCAAATGTTTCGGTACTATGTTTAGGTATTTTCTTTTTAAAAACCTCAAAATATACATTATTTTGCAATCCAGTCATCTTTGGAAAGGTGATAAGTAGCTATTCAATTGCCAGAGCCCATAAGATTTTGCAGGTACATGACTTCTTCCTTTTAACTGCTTTGTTTCGCTGTCAAAATATAATAAGGCATTTATTGATGCAATTGTCTGGATTTCTGGGAAGAGATAATATGACATCAAGAATGTTCTCTCCAAAGTCGATTTTGCCCCAGATAGTAATATGTATACCGTTTATTAGCCCTTGTATTTAGCGGGTTAAAGAATTCAGCATTATGAAGTGTTATGTATTCGGATAAATAGGATATATTTTCCAGATTGACCAGGATCAATGTTGTTTTATTCTGCGTCATTATGGTTGAGTCCCTTGTTTCTGTTTGGAGTATTTCACTCGCAGTTTGTTTTTACTTGGCCCCTCGGTTATATAATCCTCAATGGATGACAATGTTATGAATTTTGTCCAGTCCTGCAGATCAAGATTTTTAATTTCTTTTTCCGTGATTGTCTTCGGGCATACATTGTCAAATGATTTACTATTTCATCTTCAGGAATGGCGATAGTTCAAGATTTTTAACTTTCCATGGTATCCTGGATCTGTTTGAATATCGTTCTTCCAATAGAATCCCTGGAAAGGTCAAGGTCTTCGAGGTTCAGCGATTCCAGGAAACCATCTGGACTGTATCTAAATCGTTGACAATATAAGTTTTTGGCTTGTACATAAAATGTTCGAAAGATAGGGTGTCACCCGGGGATGCTCTATATAGCCCATTAATTCCAGGTTTTGATTGGCTGTCGTCCGATAGATTTATAATTTTCACGAAGGGCTCGCTGAAAGAATTAACCGCATTCTTGACATAGATTTCTGCCGATTTTTGAGCTGATCCCTGGAAGGGGAACCATAGTCCCATGAAAAATAAAACTAAGCAAAGAATAGAAGAGATTTAATTCCAAATATGCGGTTTAAAAGTGGTCGTTAAATTTCCAATTAGTATAATTTAAAATCATTCTTCACTTTGTTAAATAGGAATTGATATACAAAAATAATGTTCTAGAAATAATTTAACTAGAATTAGATTTTTTAACCCGATAATCATAATATGGAATTATGAATTGAACATTTAATTTCAAATAAAATGCATATATAATGGGAAATTTGATATATGTAATTGGAATAGGTTGTGCAATATGGGTTATTTACAACATAGGGCATAATAAGAGAATGTCGGATGGAGATAAGATCATTTGGACAATTTTGGCAATTTTTTTCAGCATCATCACTGCTATTATTTACTATTTCACAAAGAAAAGATAATTGACATTAATCCGGAATGTACTTTTGAAAAAATGAGATCCTCACCGAGAGTATAATTATTTTTCATACAAGAAAACTTCTTTATGAATATTTCAGCTTAGATTTATTGTATGAAACAAAAGATTTACTCAATTACCGGGACAGAAATAATAATCCCGCTGATAAATTCAAAAACATATCCTCTTATGGTAAAAGATGAATTGAAGATTAATCATTCAGCTATTAAGGAAAATGAGTCCCGAATCCCAGGAATACTCACGAAGCAGGAGCAAGATAAACAAAGCAGATGGTATCGTGGTGTAAAAAATGATGCCGAAGTGTTTTACCCGGGGCAGCATATGGATTTATTAAGAGTCTTAGTTGCTCTTATGTTTCTTCAGAATATGAGTATTACCATTCTCCCAGACTTTTATCCGCTTACTGCTGGCGTCTGGATATCTTCTGAATGCCCAATATGAGGATGGCAATATTGACCTGCCCAGTCCCGATTTTCATTCCCCTCCCGATACAGCTTTTGTCGTGGAGCCCTTGTGTATTGCTTATTCCCTTTTATCTGATCGAAAATCTGGGGAAGCAGGGGCACTTTTTGAAAATATGAGAAAATTTACTGATACATGCCGGGGAGGCCTTGACTGTTGGGGAATCCATACGGCTAATAATAGATGGGTCATATGTATGGCTCTTGCCAGGCTCAATCATTTGTTCCCTGATAAGCCTATTTGGATAGTATAGATGAGTGGCTTGCTGAGAAGATCGATATTGATCCTGATGGTCAGTATGCGGAAAAAAGTTCCTTGATCTATACTCCCCTTGTCAATCGATGCCTGATCACAATACCCAGATTAGCAGAAAAGCCTGAACTTTCTGATCCGGTCCGAAGAACCTGGATATGACCTTGTATTATATTCATCCGATGGGAGATGCCACAGAATCATCGGTCGCCAGGATAGATACCCGGAGGGAACTATGGAAAATTTCCTGTAGCATATCTATATATGGCTATTCTTGATGGGAATCGACAATTTAAGTCGCTGTCGATGATATCATTCAGTTGGATCCAGGCAAACTGATATTTTGGCTCGCATACTTTCTTGAAGCCCTTTCCTGTTAAAACAACATCCAGAATCAAAACCGTTACGGAAGATTATAAGAAAGAATTTTATTGTTCGGATCTGGTCCGGATACGCCGGGGAAATTCCGATGTACAATTTCGGGAATAATCCGATTTTCTTTACTTTTTTAAAGGAAATGCGGCCCTGAAGGCGGTTCGTGTAGCCTCTGCATTTTTTGGAAAGGAACAGTTCAAAGGGAATTCGATGGAAGACTGACAATGGATGTAAAATGTACCAAAAATTATCCGGACCCTATTATCAACCTTGTCTGAAAATGTTTCCGAGGATGGGAGTGGCTGGAAGTGACCAGAATGGTACGGGATTTAAGTGTGGTCCAGGAACAGGAGACAACAGTTGAAGTAGAGGAGGAAGGAGGAGGCAATCGATTAACGATAAATGTATCCGGAACTGATAATGTTCCGATAGCTGTTGAGTTTGCCTTCAGGCCTGGAGGGAAGTTCGATCTTATAGAGAAAGTAAAGGGATTCAAATGCCTGCCTCGCGGCCAAGGGGAAAATGGTGGAATATAGATGTCGAGAGGGAAGCCATTGTTTTTGGGCCCGGTTTGCGGGACATGCCTGGTCCCGATTGCAGGGAGCCTTACTAAAACTGGAAGCCGATTGTGTTTACTTTACAGGATTTACCCCTTTTGATGCCATTATTGAGATACATTAGAGAACTTAATGAACAATTGATTCGTAAGATCTTGCATTGTCGGATCATATTTAGCTGATCATTTATTTTTTTGGAAGGAATATGATATACAATAGCCCTATTGCCTAAAAAATGCATTCAATTAATTATTCCTAAAACGACTTCCCAAAAGCGACGCCAATCTCTATCGCTCCAAACTGGCCATCCTTATTGAGATAAGATAATTCCGGCGTCACATCCCAACTTCTGCCCAATTCTATCTCATACTCAAAACCTACTTTCCATATGAAGAAATTTTCATGGTTTTCCAATTCAATCCCAGGTCCGAAAAATACGGCAAATCCGTCTTTGATTTTATATTTTCCTGCTAAAATAAGCAGGACAGGATATTCTCTCTCAATATCACCATGATCATCTGAACGAATAGCATAGGATACTATTTCCAATTCAGTCAATAATCCTAATGAAAATCTGGGACTTAGCTTAAAGCCAAAACTCAGACCAATTGTTGGTATAATTAGAACCTTTGTGTCGCTACCTATTTGACTACCCGCTGGCAAATAAGATTGGCCTATCCCAGCGCTAAACCTCCACTTTTTGGATTCATGATGCACTTCAGTTTCAGATTCATGTATCTCTTCATGTTCATGTTCCTGTGCATAAATTACAGACCTAACAGTGAACAGGAAAATTGTAATTAATATCCTAAGGATAGTAATTTGCAATGATTTGGAAATATAATCTAGTACCATAGTGGAAGACAAAAATCCATATAATGAAGCTATATTAAAAGATATGCTGGAATTAATTTTTCCTCTTTTATGTTATATATATAGAACCTTAACGTAAAGATCATGAACACGAAAGCTTTTATTCTG
Organism: uncultured Cytophagales bacterium; assembly: GCA_963820995.1. Taxonomy (GTDB): domain Bacteria; phylum Bacteroidota; class Bacteroidia; order Cytophagales; family Cyclobacteriaceae; genus JAGTVG01. The sequence continues at coordinate 7,933 of CAWGCL010000009.1, forward strand.
GAGTTTGCGGTGATCTTTATGATCACCTTTGTGATTGCTTCTATTGTGTCATTTGGATGGAATTATGTATCAGAAGGCGTAGCTGAATGCAGCTGGGGAACTGCTTTTCAATTTGCTATTCTATTTGGAATATTATGCCCCATGATTGATATGATGAGATCGAACAGGTAATGCCAGGGATTTTGAATTGAAAAGGACATCTGATGATCGATTATTTTTAACATTTTAAGGATCAAATTACGGATTCTTTCAGCTCTCCTTTTTGAGTTTTTTTATATACGTGAATGAACTAAACAAGATTACTATTAACCTTCTTTGCTGAATAATCGTATTTAGAATCATTGTGATTGATTTTTTAGATTATCATAAAGCATACGGCAGGCATGAAGTCCTGTCCATTCCCAAACTTAAAATTCCAAATGGGATCCATTGGATCAAAGGTGTAAACGGATCGGGGAAATCAACCTTATTGAAATCCATAGCCGGTATCATTCCTTTTAAGGGTGAAATTCAGGTCAACGGAGATAGTATTAAAAGCGATCCTGTGAAATCGAGAAGGATGGTTACTTATAGTGAGGCGGAACCTGCATATCCGGTCTTTCTGACTGCCGAAGATATCCTTGATTTCGTAGCACAGACAAGAAATTACAGTAAGGTGAAATTGGATGAGATTATGGATTATTTTGGTGTAAGTCAATTTCAACATCAGGCAATCGGGGGATATTCTGCAGGGATGCTTAAAAAACTTTCTTTATGTATGGCATTTTGTGGAGAGGTTTCCTGGATCCTGCTGGATGAACCTTTTGCCTTCATTGACAGTGAAACTGAAGAAAAGCTCATGCATCTCATTAAGCTGAAAGTTGAACAGGAGGTCAATTTCATAATAACATCCCATCATGAGCTTGATCAGGAAGTATTTGCATTCAGTAAAATTTTTTCAATCAGGGATACACAATTGCAGATAGAAAAATGATAAAATTCCTTGTAAAATCATGGGTATATCCATTTTACAGAACCTATGCGGGATTTCTTTTTGTGGTTTTTTTATTCGCTGCCGGTCTTTTGAAAGGTGAAGAGCATGTGGCGATCGCTAAATTTTTTACCAGCGATGTAAAAAATCTGGCATATCCATATTTCGGATTGCTATTATATGAATTCCTGACCCTGCATTTCAGCATTAGGTGGATATCTGAACAAAAAAATATGTTCTTAAGGGATCTTGTTTATGTCTCAGGCAGGCCCAGGACTGTAATTTTGGGAATAATCATTCTGTATTTGCATATTCCTGTTATTGCCTATTCTTTATTCCTGCTTGGGATGGCTTTGGCTTCGGGGCAGATTCCGGTATCCTTAGTGATCATTTTCGGATCAATTTTCAAATTGGCAATATTCACATTTATACTTTACCGGTTCCTGCTTTTTCCTGTTGAGAAAAAATACAATCGGATCTTTCGAATTACGCTCCCCGGATTCCTTAATTTTCCAGTTATTATTTTTTCAATAAAACATTTTTTTTCAAAAAGCTTTCTGAGTTTCTTGTTGAGTAAGACCTTGTCAATTGGCACCTTAATGGTCTTCATCTTATTGATTCAAACCATCGATAATTATGAAAGATTTGCGTCGGTCGTAATCACTCTCATATTTATATCGAACGCTTTTTTGTCTTATGAACTGTTTAAATTTCAAAACACTGATTTGAATGTTTTTCGAAACCTGCCCTTAAAACCCTGGATTATCCTGTTGCAATCGCTGATGATCATGATCATTTTAAATTTACCTGAGATCCTTATCATATTCAGGAACTTTTCAAGCCTGATTTCAATCTGGGATTTGAGCATGAATGTAATGAATGGGTTAATGGTTCTACTTTTTTTATTTGCTTATTTGGTGTATTACAATATTGACCTTCAGCAATACATTACAAGGATTTTCTGGGGAAGCATCCTGCTTGTTTTACTATTACTCTTCGATTTTCCTTCTTATCTTTTTTTAACCACATTTAGTTTGGCATCGGCATATTTATATATCAGAGGATATTATACCTTTGAAACCGTTTATAACCAAATGAATAATTAATCATGGATACCACTGGTAGAACAAGAGTTAAAAGAGTCCCTTCCAGGGGAAAATATGACAAAGAATCCATCCATTCCATACTGGATGCCCATTTCCTCTGCCATATTGGATTTGTTCATGAAGGTTACCCGGTTGTGATCCCAACCTTATATGGCCGGGATAGTGATAACTTATATATTCATGGGGCAAGTACCAGCCGGATGCTGAAATCCCTCCAGAAGGGGATTGAGATTTCCGTAGCCGTCACCCTGGTTGATGGTATTGTCCTGGCCCGGTCGGCTTTTCACCATTCCATGAATTACCGTTCAGTAGTATTGTTTGGAACTGCTGCATTGATCACTGATCCTCAGAAAAAGCTTCGTGCATTGAAGGTAGTCTCAGATCAGGTACTCAAGGATCGATGGGAAGAGGTTAGAATTCCAAATGAGAAGGAATTGAAAGCCACAGCGGTACTGAGTATACCTATTGATGAAACCTCAGCAAAGGTCCGGACAGGGCCACCTATTGATGATAGGGAAGACTATAACCTGGATGTATGGGCGGGTGTAATTCCTTTACAATTTACGATGCAGGAACCTGAACCTGATCCACTTCTGAGGGAAGGGATAGAGTTGAGCCTTAGTGTTCAAAATTTCTTAAAAGGAACATTAAAGTCCTGAAGAATCGGATGGATCTCATAATTAATCTAAAACTGGAGCTGGAACCAATTGGATTTGTTTTTTGAATAGGTAAAATATACGCTCACCGCCAGCCAGGGGATCATGGGCAACCAGAACTTAAATCCGGTTCCCACCGAAGCAAGCGGTTTGGTTTTAAAAAGATCGGCATACACCATACTGCCATTTCCAACATTCACATATACCGATTGCTCTATGGCAAACCAGTCCCGGTTCAAATAGGTCAGATAAATTCCCGTGCTTCCATAATAAACAGCCTTACCATATATTTCACCTGTTATGATGCCCTTCACCTGCCCTCCCCCAAGATAATACAGTAATGAAGGCATGTCCGAGGTTGTATATGATGTATTTAAAGAGGTACTCCATTGAACAACCGGATTGAAAAGTTTATGGTACGATGCACCTCCGCCAATACTGAAATAGGAGGGACTGTTAACATCAAGTCCGATACCTACTCCAAACCCAAGATGGACCGAGTAGCCTTTCTCCTGATGCTGAATATGTTGAATATATCCAATAGACTCGCTAGTGGTTAAGCTCAGGTAGTTGATGCTGTAATTTCCGGCATTAGGGACGTCGGTATTTATTAATGAAGAATCAGTTTTATGTTGAAAAAGTTTCCATCCAAGATTGGGTGAAAACCTGTATTTGAAGTCTTCATGCCATGGATTTGTTATGCTGAATTCTATCTCTTTCCTGAGATATCCTATGCCAGCTATTTTTTCACCATCCTCAATGATATAATCCCGGCTGTTCCCATATAAAGCCCCGCCACCGATTGACATGTTCTTATACATCAGCTGCCGGGGAATGTTGAACCTTAACTGAAAATTCCGGTCCCTTGTTCCAATTGTACCCTCAATATTTAATTTTATGTTGCGGCCCAGAAAATTATGATCTGAAAAACCCATACCTAATTGCCAGTCTTCACGGTTTCCGGAAAACGAGAGAATGGGGACTATGGTCAAAGCGTCTTTGGCTGTAATGACCAGCAGGTTTCCCCCATTTGCCATGGTATCGATATCATATTCAACCCGTGCAAAGTTCCCGATATTATACACCTTGATCATGCATGAATCAATCTCGCCTCTCCTCACTCTATCGCCTGGTTTAAAATCAAGTTCACTCAGTATGATGGCATCACGGGTACGCCAGTTCTTGATCACATTAATCGAGTCTATTATAATGTATTCAGTCCGAGTATTAGGCGGATTACCCTGCCCATCGGTAGGGAGGATTAGAAAAAATAAAAATAAAACCGCAATTAAAAATTTGCACATAACAATTGGCTGCTGTACGAATATATTTTATTGGAGATTCAATCGGATAGAAAGAATGCAGATAGGGATAAAAAGAGCCTATTTGTTACAAAATGGACTAAAAAACTTATTTATTGGTATAAAAGGAACAATATCGGGTTGTTTGATGCATGATCAGAGGCAAAATCATTGGTTCTTTTTTGCGTTTTTCTCTATCGATTTCCATCAAGGATCAGATTACGGCAATAGTTATGAACTCAAGGGAATTGGATTGAAAAAAATTGCCCGACTGAAAAACTATTTTGAAGTTTCCCGATAAAATTAGAAAACATATCAAATCATATAAATGATCCGAAAAAATAATATGCCATCAAACCAGTGACTACCAGCTTTAAAACAACTCCGGTTATGAAACCAATAAAGGAACCAAATCCAGCTTTTAATGCGCTTTGTGTTTCTTTACCTCCGGTAAGCTCCCCAATGAAAGCACCCAGAAATGGTCCTATAATTAATCCGATAGGTGGGAAGAAAAAGATTCCCACAAAAAGGCCTATTATACTGCCCCAAATGCCCCTTTTCGAGCCTCCGAATTTTTTTGTGCCAATAACCGGGACAATATAGTCGAGAACCGATACAGCCACTACAATGAATGCCCAGATGACAAGAAATTTTGGTGTGAAGGGATTTTCAGTTTTAAAAATTTGTATCAACATTCCAATATATGCGATTGGGGGCCCTGGAATTCCAGGGATAATACATCCCACGAATCCTATCAAAAGAAGGATGATGCCGATAATAATTAATACAATATCCATATAGATCTAAAAGTATTTTTTGAATTGCTATAATTGAATAAAATGTGTAAAAATTTCATTTCCTGATCTGGGATAAAGATACAATTTATATCAATCCGGTAATCAGGCCGATGCCAATTGCAATGAGCAAAATAGCTACGATTGTTCTAATGAAACCAATCGTTATCTTTTTCAGTAAGATTCTTCCGCCGATCGCTCCTGAGAAAGCAGCCAGCAGGGCAACCAGCAAAATAGACATATGATCTGTAATCCCGGATTGTGTGTATTTTGCCGTATAGATGCTCATGCGAACCAGATCTACTGTCAGGGCAATAGCAATCCCGGTAGCCACAAAACTTTCCTTCGATAGTCCGAAATTTAGCAGAAAAGCACTACGCAATGCTCCCTGGTGACCGGATAATCCACCAAAGAATCCACTCAGTAATCCGCCAATCCACAATTTATTTTTAGGGAATGACAGTTGTTTCAAATTTTTATTCAAATCCATCCAGGCGAAAAAGATCATAAGTGTGCCGATAACAACATTTACAGGTATTATGCTGAAATGCAATCCGAGAATTTCTACTGAAATTTCTTTTTGTATGCCTGTCAGATATACGAGCAGGAATGCCCCGAGAAATGCTGCAGGTATCGCAGATAGCCCAAATCGAAGATATACTTGCCAGTTAATTTGCTTGCCTGTCAGTAGAAATTTGACAATATTATTGAGAAAATGTACAATAGCTGTAAGACTGATGGCGATATCTATGGGGAAAAATATCGCAAAAGCGGGCATCAAAAGGGTGCCCAGACCGAATCCGGAAAAGAAAGAAAGAAGAGAAGCGATGAAGGCCACCGCCGCAATAATGACATATTCCATATTTACAATCCTCCAACATAATTAAACTCCTTGAAGACAGGTTTGTTCTTACAAAAATTATCCAAAATCTGAACAAACTCTTCTGTGTACCCGGCTGTTTTATGTTTCAATTCAGCACCTTCATTTTCAAATGCCATGATGTGGGTGAATTTATTCAGGTTGCTCTTGTCCTGCAAGGATACATATAACCTGGATCCAGGTTCAGAAACGTGTACTGCCCTTGTGAATATCTCAATGGCTTCTATCATCTCTTCCCGCCTTCCCTCAAGTACTTCAAATTCGACTGTTTTTGCATTCATGGGTGTATATTATCAGTTTAAAGTTTCAATAAGCTGAATATTCAGTAAACATATTTATTAATTATCTTATAATAAAATTTTTACACCGGTGGCTTGGTTATTTTCTAAATTCCTGTTTGCTTGATTTTAAATATAAATAATGGGTAATTGCAAACAAATTGTCAAGACAATATCATATGCATAATAAGAAAATAATTGCATTAATCACAGATTTTGGTGACCGCGGACATTTTGTAGGATCTATGAAAGGAGTTATTCTGAATCTTGATCCCGATATCCGGATTTTTGATATATCTCATAATATCGAACCTCAAAATATTCTGGAGGCGGCCTATACCCTATCTGATACCATCCATTATTGGCCTGAAGGCACCATTTTCGTGGCGGTTGTCGATCCTGGTGTAGGTATGGGACGCAAATCACTGGCTGTTAAAACAAGATCCGGACATACCATATTATGCCCGGATAATGGGATCTTAACAGAGATATGTAATGATCCTGGTTTAGAGGATATCCGGGTTATTTCTGAAGCAATGAACAGACTTCCGGGATCTGAGAAGTTTCATACTTTCCATGGACGGGACATATTTGCTTATGATGCAGGCAGGTTGGCTACCGGTCAGGTAAATATCAAAGATATTGGATTCAAGATGGAAGATCCTATCATTACCCTGCCAATTCAGAAAGCACTTGTGAAGTATAAAGCGATCGAAGGAATGATCGTTAAGATAGAATATCCATTTGGTAACATCTGTACAAATATCCCAAGGTCTCTATGTGATGAGCTAGAGATTTCGGGCAGGGACCTTCTGCAGGTAGAGATCTATGAATCCGATGGTCTGGTTCATAAAAGTGACCTCCCTTTTGTGAATACTTTTGGGGAAGTGACCAAGGAATCCCCAATAGCCTATATAGATTCCTCTGACAGGTTGGGATTGGCTATAAATATGGGGAACTTCAGTAGAGATTATAAAATAAATGGCGGATTGACCTGGCGGATACAGATCACACCTAAGAACCGTTAAATCTGGTTAAAAATTGTTAAATAATTTATCCTGAATTTTAATTTGTCGTTTATTTGAATTAGGCACGAAAAGCTAATTCTCAAAACTATGAAAACCTCAGGCATATTTCTTATCATTTTTATTTTCTCAATTTCAGTTTTTGGGCAGGATAAAGATCAGGATGCATCTGAAAGCAAAGAACCCGAAGTTAAAACAGAAACAAGAAAGGAGTATGATGAGAATGGCAACCTGTCCCGGTATGATTCGGTTTATACCCGGAAGTGGTCTGATGAGGGAAGTTTTAATGAAGAGTTTTTTAAGAATTTTGAAGAAAACTTCAAGCAGTTCCACCAGGGATGGGAGGGATTTGGAGAAGAGTTTATGTCAAAGTTTTACCTTGATGATGAAGCGCTTGAAAAATTCAAGGATATACAGGAAAATTTCGAATTTAATTTCCCGGATTCGACATTTTTCGAGGATCATTTTAAAAAGTTTTTCAAGGATGACCAGTTTCAGTTTCACGGTTTTAATTTCAACGGAGAAAATTTAGAAGAAATGCCTTTTGATAAAGAAAAAATGGATGAACTACATGAGCGAATGCAGGATTTGCTTAATGGTGAATATGATGAAAGGATTAAGAAGTTCATCGAGGAACATAAAAAGGAAATCGATGAGATCAGGTATCAGATAAACGAATCAATTCCCCGCAATCGCAAGGCCATTTAATATCATTAATATAATAGCCCTGACACGAAATTTAATTAGGATTTTGTTCTTGAGCGGACAGATTTGCCCGATGTTGAACAATCTTTTTTCTTTCCCTTTTTTTGCAAATATTTGATATACAGATGGTTATCTCTTTGGCATATATCTTGTGCTTTTAAGTCTGTCAGATAAGTACTGAGGAAGATTGGTATGCCTATATATTGCTCCAAATAAAATTCATATAATATGTTTATAAGTTTTGTTAAGATTGGGATCCGGAATCTTATAAAAAACAAAGTATACAGCGCCATTAATATATTGGGATTGGCTATTGGTCTTGCCGGATGTATCCTGATTGGATTATTTGTTGAGGATGAGATATCCTATGATAAATTTCATGAAAACTCAGATAATATTTACAGGCTGGCCCTGGAACGAAAATATCCTACCCATTCGACATATTATGCTATAACTCCCCATTCTTTTGGAGAAATATTGGGTGAGGAACTTCCGGAAGTAGAACAGGTGGTCAGACTATTTAATTTTGTTAATCCTGTTGTTATCCGATATGAGAAGGAGAATGGGGAACAGGTGAGTATGGAGGAAAAACATGTATTGCTTGCCGATTCAAATTTCTTTAAGGTGTTTACCTTGCCTCTTCTGAAGGGAGACAGGGAGACAGTTATGCGGGGTGCTAATAAACTTGTTATGACTGAATCTACTGCCAAAAGGTACTTTGGCGATGTGGACCCTATAAATAAGATCCTGGTTACCGGTGCAGGAGAATTTACGGTATCCGGTATCTGTAAAGATTTGCCGGAGAACTCTCACTTCAAATTTGATATCATAGGATCGCTGAATACACTGGAATTCTTCAATGTCATGAACTATACTGGTTTTTCTGCATATCAATACATTGTCCTTAGCGATGGAGCTGATCCGGCATTGATGGAAGAGAAAATGCCGGAAATTGTTAAAAAATATGCAGGGCCCCAAATCCAGGAGAACCTGAATATATCATATGATGAATATCTTGCAGCAGGTAATGGCTATAATTATTTTCTGCAACCCCTGACCAGCATTCATTTGCATTCTCAACTTGAAAACGAGATGCAGATCAACGGGAATATCACCATCGTTTATATTTTTATTTCTATTTCGGTATTTATTTTACTGATTGCCTGTATAAATTTCATTAATCTGGCTACAGCCCGGTCTTCCGAAAGGGCAAAAGAAATTGGAGTAAGAAAAACTCTTGGATCTTCCAGAAAGAAGATCATCTTTCAGATAATGATAGAATCCGTGGTTATAAGCCTTGTCAGCCTGGTTATCGGGGTAGTAATTGTAAGTTCGTCTTTGCCTTATTTTAGTCAGTTGGCGAATAAAAATCTGGAATTATACCTGGAAAGTCTTATTCTCCCTGTTTTGCTTGGATTTGCCCTGCTTGTAGGTGTTTTATCCGGTTTATATCCTGCCATCTTCATATCCTCATTCAAACCTTCAGATGTACTAAAAGGACGATTTGATACCGGGAAAAAGGGTCTATGGTTGCGGAACAGCCTGGTGATCGTGCAGTTTTTCATTTCTATTGTTTTGATTGCCGGAACATTGATTATCTATAAACAATTAAACTTTCTGCAAAACAGACAGCTTGGATTTGATAAAGATAATGTGATCATCATTGAACGGGCTTTTGCCCTTGATGACCAGTTTGATGCATTCAAAGATGAATTGCGCACTTTCAATTTTGTAAAAAGCCTGGGCGTTTCCAGCTCAATTCCAGGAAGGGATCAATTTTTTGGTGCTTTTTTCCAGGTCAATGAAGGCTCAGAAGCACTTACAACAAAGAACATGGTCATTGATGAGGACTATATTAAAACCTTAAACCTTGAAATGATAGCAGGAAGGGATTTCGATGAGGATTTTGAAGATTCCCTGTCACTTATTATAAACGAAACGGCTGTAAAAGCATTTGGGATCGAGGAACCCATTGGTGCAAGGCTTATAACGCCCGCCAACGGAGAAATGCCGCCAGTAACTTTCACAATCGTGGGAGTTATTAAAGATTTTAACTTTCAATCGCTTCATACGCAGATAACACCATTAACCTTGTGGTATGCCAATAACAATGCACAGTACATAAACATTAAAATGAATACACGGGATTTTTCCTCTGACTTAGCAGAACTGGAAAAACTCTGGAAGAAATATGTGCCAGATGATCCATTTAAATTTTCTTTCCTGGATCAGAACTTAAACACTTTATATGAAGCTGAAAATGACTCTGGAATGATCATGATGATCTTTTCTGTCCTGGCCATAATAATTGCCAGTGTTGGATTATTTGGGCTTGCCGCATACACCACAATTCAGCGTAAAAAAGAAATTGGCGTTAGGAAGGTCATGGGATCATCTATTGGTGGTATTATCACTCTGCTTTCGAAGGATTTTGCCAAATTGATCATAATTTCTTTCCTGATTGCTGTTCCTCTTGTATACCTGGGGATGAATAAATGGCTTGAAGGATTTGCTTATAAAGTAAAAATTGCATCAGTTTATCCAACAGTAATCCTTTTAGCAGGGATAGTTTCCTTTGTGATTGCATTTCTAACGGTCAGTTATCATTCCATAAAAGCTGCCATAACAAATCCGGTCGATTCACTCCGAAATGAATAGAGATATTTAATATTATTTTCAGAAAGTAATTAGAATATAGCAGTATGTTTAAAAACTATTTTATAGTAGCCTACAGAAACCTTATTAGAAATAAGGTTTTTTCATTCATTAATATATCCGGTCTTGCATTCGGGATGGCCGCCTGCATTTTGATCAGTCTTTACATTCTGGATGAATTAAGTTATGACACATACCACAAGCATGCGGACCGGATTTATAGGATTTCCAGGGAATTTTTAAATGAGGATGGGGTTACGAATTTACATTTGGGACAGATTGCCCCGCCTTTTGGCCCTCTGCTGGATGGTGATTTTGAAGGTGTTGTTGAATATTCAGTCAGGTTACTGCCTTCCGGGGGTTCTCTGATAAGTTATGAGGATATCCACCTGGAACAGGAAGATGTATTTTTTGCCGAGCCGACATTATTTGACATTTTCTCCTTTGAAGTGGTTAAGGGGGATAAAAGCACCATGCTAACTGAACCAAATAGTATTGTCATTTCAGAGTCGTTTGCGGATATATATTTCAAAGGGATTGATCCGATAGGAAAGACCATGCGTTATGATGATATGCTGGATGTGAAGGTTACAGGTGTCACTAAGGACGTTCCACGAAATTCTCATTTCCATTTTGATTGTTTGATCTCTTTTATTACTGTCGAGAATTTCTTCGGGCGGGAAAATATGATGGGAAATTGGGGCAGTAATAATTACGCCACATATATTTTACTTAAGGAAGGTTATGATCCTATTAAACTTGAGACGGAATTCCCGGAATTTCTAAACCGTCACATACAATCGGATAATTCTGATGTGAAAGCCTCAGACTGGACCCGTTTGAATCTCTGGCCTCTTGAATCGATACATCTTCATTCACACCTGGATACAGAACTAGAGACCAATGGCAATATTACCTTTGTTATTATTTATGGAGCGATAGCTTTGTTTATATTGCTTATTGCCTGTATTAATTTCATGAACTTGTCCACTGCACGATCCTTAAAAAGATCCAAGGAGGTGGGATTGCGAAAAGTTATGGGTGCATACAGGATTAATTTGTTCAATCAATTTATTGCTGAATCCGTCATTTATTCTTTTCTGGCTGTGGTCATTGCCGTGATCATATCTGCATTAGTACTTCCATACTTTAATAATTTCATTGAAAAGGATCTGGAACTGGCTTTATTGGTACAGCCAAAACAACTAGTTGTCTTTATCCTTATCGTATTGCTGAGCGGTTTGGTAGCAGGCAGCTATCCGGCCGTATTCCTGTCCTCTTTTCATCCTGTCAAAGTAATCAAAGGCACACTTACAGATAAAAAGAGTACCCTGAATTTCAGGCATTTACTGGTTGTATTTCAATTTCTTATTTCAATAATACTGGTTATAGGCGTAGGCGTTATAAATGATCAGCTTCAGTTTGTAAAGTCCAAGGAGCTTGGATTTGACAGGGAAAATATCCTTGTGTTGCCTACGAGTGATGAAATATACAATAAATATGAGATTGTTAAGTCAAGATTATTGGAACATCCCGGCATCACTAAAGTGGCGATGACCAGTCGAGTTCCCTCGGGTCGCCTACTGGATTCCAATTCAACTAAAGCAGAGGTCAATGGCGAACTTAAGCCCATTCCATTCAGGGTGGCTGACATTCATGTCGATCACGATTTTTTAAATGTACTCAGTGCCAATATTGTGGCAGGGAGAAATTTTGATGATCAATTGGCATCGGATTCTGTAGGGGCATATATATTGAATGCGACCGCAGTCCGGGAAATAGGATGGGAAAGTGCTGAAGATGCAATCGACAGGGAGTTTCATTATGGGAATACAGCTGGCCGGGTGATAGGTGTTGTGCAGGACTTTCACTTTGAATCTCTCCACCAGGAAATTGCGCCTATGATATTTCTAATTACTTCAGGGCGCAGGAGAAGTGTAATGGTCAAATTTCTTGAAAGTGAAAAAAGTCAGGTATTTGATTTTCTAAAAGAAGAATGGACTGCGCTCCGTCCTAACTATCCTTTCACTTATTATTATGTTTCAGAGAATTTTGATGAACAGTATAACTCAGAAGACCGTCTGAGTAAATTGATACAATATTTTTCAGGGCTTGCCATACTGATTGCTGTTCTTGGATTATTTGGACTGGTCTCCTATTCCACTGAGCAAAGAACAAAGGAGATAGGCATACGAAAAGTAATGGGTGCCTCAGTGGCAGACATACTTCTATTATTGAATACTGCCTTCCTTCGATTAGTGGTAATAGCTATAGTCATCTCGGTCCCTGTGGCATGGTGGGGGATGACGAAATGGCTGGACACTTTCGCCTATCATACCAACGTTCAGATGACCACGATTTTGGCTTCCGGTATCATTGCTTTTCTTATTGCTACGCTGACTGTAAGTTACCGCACCTGGAGATCTGCAAATACTAATCCAGCACAGACATTGAAGTATGAATAATGCTTTATTTTATGGCTAATTTTTTTGACCGGATAGGGTCAGGGTTTATGCCCAAATTCAGGCGAAATATTTTAAGATATTAATGTGAGAAATTCACTCATATTGCATTGAACGCGGGTAAGTAAAGGGGAGCTTAAATCAAGTAAAAAAGGCCGTCAAAATTGGCTAAAATGAAGCTAAAATTACACGTGTAATATGTCTGATATATCTCATCATTTTACACGTTTCCAATCACCTTGATTTTCTATGCAAAGCCATAAAGTATTACTTTATGTGTTAACAAGTAAAATTCAATTATTCAGTCTATTGCTGTAGGGGAAGGATTCGAACCTTCATGGGGTAGTTAGTCACGAACTTACGTAATTTGTCCTTTTTTTCCCCACCCTCGAGACAGGAGGGCATGGCTGCCTATTTCATCACCCTACATTTTTTAAAATTTCAACAAATGTAATATAACGAGCATTTAAATAAAAATATTTCATGAATAAAATTAAATAAATATAAATAATGTAATAAATATATGATATCATTGAAAAAATAGCATTTAAAAACCTGAAAAAATTGATTTTTTTTGTAAATTTTTTGTAAAAAAATGTCCTCAAATTTTTGGAATATAAATTTTTTTTTAAATTTGTAGAACATAGCTGGTTGAACAAAGGACTTGAGTGAAGGTAGAAACCCCTTCTATCTCCTCAAGTCTTTTTTTTATGCCTTTATTTTTCTGGGAATATGGGCGATAATTACGTTCGATTCTTGCCTCAATTATTACATTAAATTATTTTTTTTGTGAGCCATTATATGGTTTAATTTTCCTGTCAATTATGGTAATAAATGGTATCTGAAATTTCTCTTGATCTTTACGCTAATTTATGGATGGATTCCCTGGTCGTTCAGGTGTTTGCTAACGTCAAAAAATAACTCTAAGTATTTACGCCAATTTATAGCTTAGTTTGGTACCGCCAAAAGCGCATTCTCTAAGACCTTCATTAATATAAATAATGACCAAATTTTCCTTTGAATATTATGCTGATGTATTACCTGGTTTTCTTGCTATTCGTGTGATAGTTTATGAAAGAATTTGCATCAATCCTTTTTTTATTTATAGCTTGAATTACCACTGATTATAATTCAATTTTTGTACCACAATATTTGCAATAGTTAGCATCTGTATCATGCCCGGATCTATGACAATTGTGGCATGCCATCTGATCCTTTAATTTTTTCTCCTGGATAAATTCCCCGGTAACAATTCCTGTTGGCACAGCTATTATTCCATAACCCAGGATCATGATTACTGAAGCCATTATTTTTCCAAGTAATGTGATGGGTATAATATCTCCATATCCGACAGTTGTCAATGTAACAATAGCCCAGTAAATACTTGTTGGGATATCTGAGAAACCCTCGTTCTGATTTCCTTCAAATAAATACATACATGTGCCCAATATAATGGTAAGGCTAACCACTGCGACTAGGAAAACCACGATTTTGGGAATACTTGCTCTTAATGCTGTTAAGATTGTCCTGGCGCCACCCATATACCTCGCCAGTTTAAAGATCCTGAAGATCCGGATCAGGCGGATCGATCGTATCACAATTACAGCATGACTCCCTTTAAAGAATATGTTCAGAAAAGTAGGCGTGATCGCCAGAAAATCAATAATTCCAAGAAAACTAAAGATGTAATTGTAGGGCTTTGGAGAGGATATTATACGTGCAATGTATTCAAGAGAGAACATGATCGTAAAGACCCATTCAATAATTTTCAGCTCTTTGCCATAATTGATGGAAATGCTATTTACACTTTCGAGCATGACCGTTATAATGCTGAGTATAATTACGATAAGAACAACAACATCAAATGTTTTCCCCCAAAACGTATCAGTCCCGAATATGATAACGTTCATTTTCTGTCGCCATCCGCTCAGAGATGTATTTTCTGTTTCAGAAGCTTGAGTATTCATTTTTTCCAATTTGAATTTAAGGAATTGCCACTTTCGTTAATATAAAGAAAATTAAATTTAAATCTGATTAATTTACATTTTATACATTTTGACCGTTCTTTTGTACCTTGTAACAGGAAAAATCATTAATAAGCCCATATTAATTATTAGTCGTTGTGGATAAACTTTATATCCATAAGTTGTTGGTTAAAATAGCACGACATTCTGATGAGGAAGCCGCCAGGGAGTTTTTTGAGATTTTTCACCCGAAGTTGGTCCGGTTCGCTGCCATATATATATCCTCCGCAAGTATGGCGAATGACCTGGTGGCAGATGTTTTTTTAAAACTTTTCAGGAATAAGAGTAAACTGGAGGATATTAAGGATATACAATATTACCTCTATAAATCTGTAAAGAATCAGTGCATAAGTTATTTCAAAAAGAGAAGGGATGAAGTTTCGATTGATGAAATTGAATGGGAAGAAACTGGTTATACCTATGAGATCATAAATCCCGAAAGTGAATTTCTTACCAAAGAACTTGCAGGAATGATTGAAGAAATTATTAATAATTTCCCGCCAAAGCGCAAGATCATTTATAAAATGGTGGTTATTGATGGTCTTAAATATAAGGAAGCGGCCGAAATACTGGATCTTTCAGTAAAAACCATTGAAAATCATCTCGCGCTGGCAGTTAAGACATTACGCGGTAGTATAAAAACATATTTAGAATCAAATGATGTAAATTTTGGCGGAAATGTCTCCAAACATAAAAATATTTAAATCGTTTTTAGGGGTTTGGTTAAAAATCGAGGTCTTGTATAGTAGAGAGCACAGTTTAAGAATATATGACTCCCAATAAAGGAAATATTGATCGTATAATATCCAGAACCCTTGCTGGTGATGCCAGTAACAGGGAAGAGAAGGAGTTAAAAGACTGGATCCTTGAAGAAGATGAGAATTATCTGGAATTTAAAATTATTCAGGAATCCGCATTAAAAGGATTCAAAGAGCGAAAATTATTAAATACAGATGACACCTTTGAGAAAGTCTGGGAAGCAGAGGAAACCTCTGAAAAAGTTTCTCATTACAAAATTGGATTGTCTGTATTTAAGATGATTGCTGTTAGTGCCGCAGGATTGGCATTGATCCTTCTCAGCGTATTCTCCTACAGGCAGCTGGTTATCAAACAGGAAATTTCTCAGATAGACGGCCAGCCCGTAATGATTGAGAAATTCAGCCCTATGGGGCAGATCTCAAAGGTATTCCTTCCCGATGGTTCCCTAGTCTGGCTAAATGCTGACAGCAAGTTGCAATATTTCTCAAATTATGGAGAGAAGACCCGTACTGTTTCCCTTACCGGAGAAGCATATTTCGACATAAAGCATGACCAGTCGAAACCCTTTTTGGTAAAATCAGGTAATGTAGCCATTACAGCTACCGGGACATCTTTTAACGTGAATACTTATTTTAATAATAGTGATATCGAAATTGTTCTTGATGAAGGGGAATTAACGATAGAAAATCTTTTTTCTTCGCTTATTCCCGGAATGCCTTTAAAAACTATCCTTGTGCCAGGAAATAAGGCCATTTATTCTCTCAGGGAATCCTTATTTAATGTTGATAATATTCAGGATTCATATGACTACACCTGCTGGAAAGATGGCGTATTATCATTTCACCATGCTGATTTTGAAACTGTTGTAAATTCTCTTGAACGGTGGTATGGTGTGGAATTTACCTGGGACGGGGAACCGGAAAGCGGTTGGAATTATACTGGCGCTTTTAATAATGAGTACCTGGAAAGTGTGTTAAAAGCGCTTGGGTTGGATGGACAGTTTTCGTATGAGATTAACAATAATGCTGTTCAGCTTATATTTCCAGATTAGTTGGACATCTAAGTAAATGAGTTCTTTTAGGTTTTTATTTTGGTATAGCCATTGAGGTTTAGCGGACGGACCCCGGCAGTAAATGACGAATTGAAAAAATAGGCATTTTCTGATCGTTTAAAACTGCGCAGGCATTTTGTCAAATTATTTAGGCTACAATTTAAATTGATTGACACACAAAAAACCCCAATGCCGGGGTCTGCTCCAATGGCTTATAACTAATAAAAACTATGCACGCTCGAAATTTTTATCACGATTTTTTCTAAATCCCGGAATGGTTTTATTATTCCTTTTCATCCTGGCTACATAGATATATCCAATAGGAGCAAGTATAATAGTCGGGATGGTGGATTCAAAAGGTTTTGGTGTTCCTTTCATACTATGTACAAGGTAAACCAGCCCAACCGTGATGACTGTAGCCACTACAACTGAACATATATAGGCCAGAGTCTTATTATTTATACCAGTCACAATGAATTCCAGGATCTTAAGTATGATCCCGCCGATAAAAAATGTATATAGTCCTTGCTTAAATGCAGCAATTGAGGCCAGGAATGGACCGTGGTCAGCATTGATATAGAAAACTACACTACCCATGAACAAAGCGCCAATAATTCCCAGCTTTACATCAATAAACTGATTGAATATATTTATAAACTTATTTGGTGCCAAAACACTTTTTATTTGGATTTATGCCAATCGAACATCAAAAAAATATCTGAATGGATATTAATATCTACGATCAAAATTAGGAAAGATTTCATAAATATTCGGCCACAAATTAAACAATGTTCAGGGAAAGTCCAATTTTATAACCTTAACACGCCTTTTGTAAGACTATATTACAGGTAGTTTTTTATTGTATTGATAGCCTGATAACTATAATTACCCATGATGTATTTTCCAAATATTTTTTTTGTGACAGTATTTGATTATTCGCGTTTTTCTTTCCATTATGCACCTGGTAAATCCAACATATGTCCCTATGAAACACAAGACAATAATAGAACCGTTCAGGATAAAAATGGTGGAGACCATTCAGATGACAACGCAAAAGCAAAGGGAAAAATATCTGAAGGGGGCACATTATAATCCCTTCCTCCTCGCAAGTGATAAAGTGATTATAGATTTTCTGACCGACAGTGGCACGTCAGCTATGAGTTCTGAACAATGGGCAGGGATTATGCGTGGTGATGAATCTTATGCCGGGGCAAGAAGTTGGGTGAAAATGAGGGAAGTCATTCATGACTTGACGGGATTTCCTTACATAATACCTACTCATCAGGGCCGGGCTGGTGAAAGCATCGTTTTCACATTGCTTGGTGGAAAGGATAAGGTGTTCATAAGTAATACACATTTTGATACAACGAGGGCAAATATTGAATACAGCGGAGCCACGGCAATTGATTGTGTCATAAGTGAAGGGAAGATCCCTTCTTCAACCTATCCATTCAAAGGGAACATGGATATAGATCTGCTTGAGCAGAATATTAAACAATTTGGCCCTGAGAATATTGGGGCAGTAATCCTGACAGTTACAAACAACAGCGGGGGTGGACAACCGGTCAGTATGCAAAATGCCAAGGATGTTAAGGCGATTTGTAAAAAATACGACATTCTGTATTTGCTGGACAGTTGCCGGATAGCTGAGAATTCTTATTTCATTGCCCTTAGGGAAGCCGCATATAAAAAGCATCCTTACAGGGATATAGCTGCTGAGATGTTTTCCCTGGCAGATGGAACCATAATGAGCGCAAAGAAGGATGGTCTGGTGAATATGGGTGGTTTTATTGCCCTGAAAAATAAAGATATGGCTGATGCCTGTATAAATCTTCTTATAATTCGTGAAGGTTTTGCAACCTATGGAGGCCTGTCAGGAAGGGATATGGAAGCTATAGCCCAGGGTCTCATTGAAGTTTTCGATAAGGATTATCTACATTACCGAATAAGAAGTACCACATATCTAGGAGATAAATTGCTGGAGATGGGTGTTCCGATTGTTCGGCCTGTTGGAGGACATGCCGTGTATGTAGATGCTAAATCATTCTATTCTCATATTCCCGTTGAACATTTTCCCGGACAGGCACTTGTTTGCGAACTATATGTACATGGAGGAATTCGATCCGTTGAAATTGGCTCTGTTATGTTTGGGAAATACAGCGAAACCGGACAACTAATACCGGCACAAATGGAACTCGTGAGGCTGGCTATTCCGAGAAGGGTCTATACACAAAGCCATATTGATTATGTAATTGAAACATTTGGTTTTGTAAAAGAGCATAAAGAGAATGCATCTGGTTTCAGGATCACATATGAACCGGAATTTTTAAGGCACTTTACAGCTCATTTTGAAAAGATAGAATAGTTGTGAAAGGCATTTAATTGCCTACTATGATGCCAAGTTTCTTGCCTAGTTCAACTTTTATTTTGTTCAATTCTATGTTAACCCTTTGTAAGCGCTCGATCTCATCAGCATCTTTGAGTCGTTTGATTTCACTCATATTTTCGTCCAGAAGCTTTTTAATTATTTTATGTTTCAGCCGAATGATATTTTCGTAAACAGAACGGTTCAGGAGTTCTTCTTCCCTGGGTACATATATTTTTTTACTACCCCAATTGTCGCTGATCTCGTATCGTTGGGTAATAAGGCTGATAATTTCATTTTTAATATCTTCCGGGCCGTTCTGAATAAAAAATTCTGAATCAATGACATGCCCTTCCTTTAATTGATTTTTAAATATTTCAAGAATAGCGTTATAAATCGGAGTCTGGAATTCAACATCTTCAAGTTCCTGCAACAGGAATTCATACAATTGGTGTTCTTCTTCGATTTTATTTAGCCCGTAATTGATCAGCAGCCGAATACTTTCTTTTTCCTGTAATTTGATGCTCTCTTGAACTTTATTGACAGGTTCCTGTTGTACTTCGATTGTTTTTTCGATCAAATCTATATCTGGAAGAGGGGGAGGGAGATTTTTCCTTTTATTTCTTTCGGATATGAGAATTTTATTTAATTCCGCAATTAATACAGATTCATCGATCTTTAATTTAACACTTGTTTCCTTGATATAAATGGATCGAAGAACCGGATCTGGAATATTAGATATGCTCTGGACTATATCTTTGATGGTCTGCGCTTTCTTAATGGGATCATGCAAGGCCTCCCTTGCGAATAGTTCAGCCTTGAATGAGATGAAGTCATTAACATTTGTTTCAAGATATTTCTTAAATTCCACAGGGCCTATTTTACGGGCGTAACTATCAGGATCTTCGCCATCAGGGAAGATAACAGTCCTGACATTTAAACCTGAAGCCAGAACCATATCTATTCCCCTGATTGAAGCTTTTATGCCAGCTTCATCCCCATCAAATAAGAATGTGATATTATCGGTATGTCTTTTGATCAAGCTGATCTGTCCTTCAGTTAGCGAAGTTCCGGAAGATGAGACCACATTTTCTATTCCGGCAAGATGAAGGCCAATAACATCCGTATATCCTTCGACCAGATAACAATTCTCTTTTAGTCTTATAGCCTGGCGTGCCTGGTATAGACCATAAAGCACATCACTTTTGTGATATATAAGGGTTTCGGGTGAATTAACATATTTGGGTTTGTTCTTCTCGCTTGTAAGGATCCTGGCCCCGAAAGCAATTGCTTTGCCCGTTAAATTATGAATCGGGAATATGACCCGGTTCCTGAATCTGTCATAGACTTTTTGATCTTTCTTTATGATCATGCCAGCCTTTTCGATTATGCTTTCTTCGTATTTTTTATCAATAGCTTCTTTGTAAAAAGCATCCCACTGATCAAGACTGTAGCCTAATTCAAATTTTCGGATAACATCATCGGTAAATCCTCTTTCCTTGAAGTAACTTAACCCTATTGACTGGCCTTCCCTGGTTTCCCAGAGTGTATTTATGTAGTATTTATTGGCAAAGTTGGTAATTATATAAAGGCTTTCCCGTTCATTCTGCCTTTGTATATCTTCATCTGTCTCTTCCTTAGTTTCGATTTGGATCCCATACTTTTTTGCAAGATATTTCAATGCCTCGATATAGCTGATCCCCTCCATTTCCATCACGAAATTGATGGCATCACCACCCTTGCCGGAACTGAAACATTTAAAAATTTCTTTTGCAGGGGAGACAAAAAATGATGGAGTCTTTTCATTTGTGAATGGGCTGAGGGCCTTATAGCTGCTCCCTGATTTTTTTAGGCTTACAAAATCACCTATCACATCAACAATATCGATGCGTGCTTTTATTTCCCGTATTGATTCATCACTGATCTTCAAATTTCAACCTGATTAGGTGGAAGGGCAAAATTAAATTTATTCCCTGAGAATGAAAATTTCAGAAGAGAATATAAGAATATTTTTATAGTTTACTAAATCCCAGCGGACTGGTCTTATTATTATTTAGTCTTCAGCAAGGTCTTGCTTTTCTTCAGTTTCTTTGCTGTGTCTATGGCAAAGCCCTCCAATGCAATATCAATATCCCCTTTATCATAGGCCTTCGAAGTATTGGAATATATCAGGCTTTTATCTTCGAGTCGGAACAGGGAAGTTTCCAGCTCAAATGAAGTATCGATTCTTTCATATCCTTCGCTGTAACGAAAGTATATCGAAAAATAATTATAAAAGCCATAAAGATAGGGTGTGCCCGGACCAGGGGCAGGACCGTAGGTCATCTTTGCATTTACCCGTTCCTCTTTCAGGGCCACATCAACTATTTCAATCACCAGGAGGCCATCAAATCCATTATCTTCAAGGGCCATAATAATGGTGTCTGGTTCTGGAATATGCGTAACCGTGAAGTACTTATAACTTTGCAGGGCTTCAAATCCACTGTCATTAATATAATAGGTTATTTCACTTTCAACTGTCTTTCTGTTTTCATATTTAGATCCCAGGTACATGATCATGATTTTTTTCAATTTTTCAGCCTGATCCGACTTATTATCTTGCGTAAATACATTACTCCCGGTTAGCAGGACAAAACCTAAGAAAATAATGAATAAAGAAAGAATTTTAACAATTATTGGTTTCATACTAAGTTAAATTAGCCTGCAATTTACTTCATTTTCATACAAGTATTCCTAATAGGAGGAAATATTGGAATTTTTTGTTCTTTCATTTGATTTTAAGCAGATCATCTATCTTTTGATAAATGTTTATCGGACGATGAAATGCCTTTGAATGCTTATTATTATTTAGATTAAATTTAATTAACTTTACATTTCATTAAAATTGATTGATAGAGTGGTAAAAAAAGAAGATGTATTAAAAGCTTTAAGCACGGTCATTGATCCCGATTTTAAGAAAGACCTTGTGTCATTGGGAATGATTAAAGATGTTGAAGTTGTTGAACGAAAAATTTCATTTACAGTTGAATTGACAACCCCGGCTTGCCCTTTGAAGGAAATTATCAGAGGCGATTGTTTAAAAGCTGTAAAAGAAGTGTCAGGAGACGATTATGAAATCGACATTAATATGTCTTCCAATGTAACTTCAGCGATCAATGAATCTCCTCTACTCCCTAATATAAAGAACATTATTGCGGTTGCCTCAGGAAAAGGTGGTGTAGGAAAATCTACAGTAACCACAAATCTAGCAATAGCGTTAGCCAAATCCGGCGCCAAGGTTGGTTTGATAGATGCGGATATATTTGGCCCCTCAATTCCAACTATGTTCAACTGTGAGAAGGAACAACCCGAAGTGATCCAGAAGGATGGGAAAAACATGATCGTACCTATTGAGCAATATGGTGTTAAACTTATCTCAATTGGTTTTCTATCACCGACGGACAGTGCCATTGTCTGGCGTGGTCCTATGGCAGGATCTGCCTTAAAACAATTTATGTCAGATGCTGACTGGGGGGAATTGGATTATCTGTTAATTGATTTACCTCCAGGCACGAGTGATATTCACCTGACACTTGTCCAGACAGTACCTGTGACAGGAGCTATACTGGTGACTACCCCACAGAAAGTGGCACTTGCTGATGCAATAAGAGGATTCCAGATGTTCAAACAACCACAGATAAATGTTCCAGTGCTTGGGATCGTAGAAAACATGGCTTATTTTACACCTGCTGAGCTGCCTGACCATAAATACTATATTTTCGGAAAGGATGGGGGTAAAAATCTTGCAGAAAAGTATGGTGTGCCTTTATTGGGACAAATCCCGCTTGTGCAGGGAATACGTGAAAGTGGAGATGATGGCTATCCCTCTGTTTTAAAAGATGATATAACCGGCGCTGCATTTATTGATCTTGCTCAGGAATTAGCAAGAAGGGTTGCCATAAGAAATGCAACACTTGATAAAACTCAGGTCGTTGAAATTAAAAATTAGAAGACATGAACTCTAATACAACTGAAAAGGATCGATTATATTCTGAGGTACTTGCCGCCCTTGATAAAATACGGCCTTATCTGGAAGCTGACGGTGGCGATGTAAAAATAGTAGAGATCAATGACGACAATGTGGTCATGATTGAACTGTTAGGCGCTTGTGGATCATGTCCTATGTCTACTATGACCATGAAAGCAGGTGTTGAGGAGGCTGTGAAACGGGCTGTCCCGGAAATTAAATCAGTTGAAGCTATCAATATTACCCCTTTAGAGTATTTATAAAAATTATTCAACCATAGGCTATTACATCTACCTTTATATCTTGTATTAAAGAACTGAAGAAATGGTGTTGCAAAATTCCCCATTATTCAGATTATATATGATTTAATCAATTCTTACGTTTTATTGATAAATATTTAAAGGAATGACAGATAAAGACTAATTTTGCCGGGATGACGAGTAGTATGAAAATTGTCAGGATTGCATTAGCAAGTATATTTGTTTTTACCGGGTTGATAACAAGCGCACAGGAACGATGTGCCACAGTCCCATATAATGAAGTATTAAATCAGAAATTTAATGGCCTTTATGAAGTGGACGAGTTTGAAAAGTGGATAGATCAAAAGATACGTAGTAAAGAGTCATTACCCCGGATTAACAGAACTTCAGCTGAAGAGGTTTATCGCATTCCAGTTGTTATCCATGTTATTCATGACGGAGAAGCTGAAGGACAAGGTGGAAATATTTCTGATGACCAGATCCTGTCACAGATACAGGTCTTAAACGAAGATTACAGAAGGTTAAATGGAGATACCATTAATACTCCTGAAATTTTCCAGCCAGTCGCCGCAGATACTTATATTGAATTTCAGATGGCAGAAAGGGATCCGGACGGTCAGGAAACGGACGGAATTGTACGAGTTCAGGGCACGAAATCAGAATGGAATGCTACAAATTCCGATGATAATATCGAATTGAAATCATTGAGTATGTGGCCTCCTGAGGATTATCTCAACATCTGGGTCACAAGCCTGGCAAATAATTACCTGGGCTATGCTCAATATCCAATTACAAGTCTTCCCGGATCAGTTCCTCCGTTCGATCGCGAAACAGATGGCGTGGTTATCCATTACATGGCATTCGGATCCAGGACATATGGAAGTTTTAATCTATTCAACAGTTATGACAGGGGCAGGACTACTACACATGAGGTCGGTCATTATCTTGGATTACGACATATCTGGGGGGATGTGATAGGTTGTGATGGAACAGATTATTGTGACGATACACCACAGGCGTATGACAGTTACAGTTCCTGTAGCAATATTGATCCATTCACATGTGATTCGGAAGACATGTTTCAGAATTTTCTGGATTATTCCTACGACCGCTGCATGAATATATTTACCGATGATCAGAAGCAAAGAATGCGTATTGTAATGGAAAACAGCCCACGCAGGTTCAGTCTGTTAAGTTCGCCTGGCCTTAATCCACCTCCCGGCAATCAGAACCTGATGATTGTTAGGGAAATCATCAGTCCAACCAATATAACCTGTGAGAATATGTTTCTACCGGTTATTTCAGTCCAGAATAGTGGCTCTAATGACATTACCTCTTTTACGGTTGTATTAAGCCTTGACGAAACGGAATATAACATCATGTTTGAAGGGGATACAATAATGCCGGGAACTGTACGGGTACTGGACCTTTCAAATCAGATAGGTACAATTGAGCTTGATAATGGACAATATTATATAAAAACTGGTATCCGCAATACCAATGGAGTAGATACCATAGACCTCTCTGAATTTGATATTGAGAAGTACTTTTTAACCAATTCTCAAGAGGATATTGCCCCTTCGATTGAAAAATTCGAATCAACCGGTTTCGATATGACTTTGTGGTCTGTTTATAACCCTGATAATGAGATAACATGGGAAATAGAAGATGTCCCGGTAAATCTTGAAGAGAACCGGGCTGCAGGGATGCAGATGTATTATTATCTTAAAATTGGGCAGAGTGATTGGTTGATCAGTCCTGTACTGGATCTTGGTGGGGCAATGGATGCCAATATTACATTTGACTTTTCTTATGCCGTTGGAGCTATAACTGAAGATATTCTGGAACTTCGGGTATCAACAGATTGCGGGGAAACATGGCCATTTACTATTTTCAGTGCTTCTGGAGAGCAACTTGCCACAGGTACTACCGACGGTCCATGGCTGCCTAGCGGATCAGCAGAATGGAAGAAAGGATATGCCGACCTGGAACAGTTTGCAGGAAATGAAAATGTCAGACTGGCTTTTATTACAACAAACCTGAATGGGAACAACCTCTTTCTGGATAATATCGAAATGTTTGTAACGGGATTCACTCAGGACATTACACTAGAGGAGAACACTATTCTCGCTCATCCGAATCCTTCTGAAGGGAGTAGTTTTTACATTACTGTAAAAACGGATGAAAGGCAGGATGTAATTATGCAAATTGTTGACATGAAAGGTAAGGTTATTTACAATCAGGAATTGGAAAATGTACTTAATCAGACTTATGAAGTTGATCTTGTTCAGGAAGAGAGCGGGATCTACATTCTTAAAGTTTTAGGAGATACATATAACGAAACAACCAGGGTGTTTTTAAATAGGTAAAATTTTACGTCAAATGACCAAATCAAAAACCGTTGCCATATTATTTGGGGGCAAATCTGTTGAACACAAAGTATCCTTGAGGTCGGCAAAGAACATTTACGATAACATCGACAAGAACATTTATAATGTTATCTTGTTAGGGATAAGTCAGAAAGGACATTGGTATTATCTGAAAAATTTTACATTTAATATTGAGGATGGGGAGCCGCTTGCTGTTAAATTAAACCAGGGTAGTGATATTTTTTTTACCTGGAAAGATGGCAAGGCCATAGTTGACATTGACATCTTTTTTCCTGTTCTCCATGGTAATGACGGGGAAGATGGAGGTATTCAGGGCCTTTTGCGCACAGTGAATATTCCAATGGTCGGTACAGGTGTATTAGGATCGGCAGTTGTATTTGATAAGGTATGTTCAAAACGATTATTAACGGATGCGGGCATAAAGAATGCCAGATTCCTGGCTTATTCAATTGAAGATAAAGATAAAATTGATTTCAACCATATTAAAAAAACCTTGGGTTTGCCATTTTTTATCAAACCGGTAGCTTCAGGTTCTTCTGTTGGCGTTTCAAAAGTGGTTGATGAAAAATCCTTTGAAGCAGCTGTTGAAGATACCTTCCAATATGACAATATGGTTCTTATTGAAGAATATATTAAGGGCCGGGAAATTGAATGTTCTGTCAAGGGCAATCAAAAACCTGATGTATCACAGCCTGGAGAGATAAGCGTAGTTGGCGGTTATGATTTTTATTCATTTGATGCGAAATATGTAGATGATAGTGGCGCAAAGCTAGACATGCCTGCGAATTTGGAGGAAAGTACTAAGCATAAAATCCAGAATATTGCTCTGAAAGCATATAAAACTCTGTATTGCGAGGATTTTGCCAGGGTCGATATGTTTTTAAAAGAGGACGGCGAGATCTATGTTAATGAAATAAATTCAATACCAGGATTTACACATATCAGCATGTTCCCTCAGTTATGGAAACTGGATGGCATTTCATATACTGATTTGATTTCAGATTTGATTGAAAATGCTTTTGAAAAGTATAAAAGGGCGAACCGCATAAAACGCGATTTCGATTCCTCACTTTAAAATAATTTGTAATAATATATGATTTTCGATCTTTTGACGTAATATTTATAATATAGGACAAAATAGATTCATTACATTTGCCGGGTCTTATTTCAGACATTATGAAGAAATTAATAAAGAACATTTTTAAAGCTGAGAATATACAGGACATTATAAAACACCTTGTGTTTATTGGGATTATAACCCTCCTGATAGTTTTAGCTGTCTTTTATTTCTATTTGCCGGTTTCTTCTCATCATGGGGAGTCTATTACTGTTCCAAATATAGTAGGATTGGTTTATGATGACCTGGATGAATTCCTAACTGATCGCAACTTCAGATTTGAAGTTAGTGAAGACTCAGGATATAATAGCTCTTATCCCTCTCTTGCAGTATTAAAACAGTATCCTGAGCCAGGTCAGAAGGTTAAAGAAAATCGGAAGATCTTTTTAACCTTAAATGCATTAAACCCGCCAAGTATTCGCATGCCACGCCTTATAGACGGCACGTTGAGTTTTGCCGAACGGGTACTGGAGAGTTATGGATTATTAAGAGGGGAATTAATTTATGAAGCTGACCCGGCCCGAAATGCTGTTCTGGATCAACAGCTTAACGGGGAAACTATAGAACCCGGGACTTTAATACCTAAAGGATCTACGATAGACCTTGTAATTGGAGATGGAATCGGGAAGGTGATCTTTGAGATGCCTGATGCTAAGGGTCTTGACCTGGAAGAAGCCCGCATATTGATTCTTGGATCGAACCTGCAGGTGGGAGAGATCAATTATATCGATGCTCCTGAAGAAGTACCAGGTACTGTTGTCAGTCAAAGCCCAAAACCTGAGATTATGGTCCGAATCGGGCGTGAAGTCAATTTGTGGATTGCTGGAGAAGCTCCATCAGAAGAATTGCCTAATAATGAGGAATGATTATCCTGAAAAAATATAGGAATATATTTTTAGTGATATTAATCCTGTTCTTAATTAATAACAGGGGGGCGGCTCAATTAAAATTATCCCCGGTATTTCAGCCCCTATCCAACAATGACATTGAGAGTATGTCCAGGATAATGGAAGAGGGGGATACCTTATTCTTGCCCATATGGGATGATTTTTCCTACTCGGGGGGATTGCCCAATCCGGATATATGGATAAACAGCCCCAATGTACAAATAAATTACTCCCTGGGTATACGTCCACCTACACTCGGAGTAGCTACATTTGATGGAGCGACTGCAAATGGAGGTATTTATAATCCGGAACCTGAAGCTGTTGGTATCGCCGATTCATTGGTATCTAAACCTATAAACCTTGGTACATTAGGCCCAACTGAGATAAATTCAGTTTACTTAAGTTTTTTCTGGCAATTCTATGGATTTCCTGAAATCCCGGATGCTGAGGATTCTTTGCGGCTTTTCTTTAAGAATCAACAGAATGAATGGGAAGTAATTGATGTTTTTAACCGGGACCGGGCGATAGCCAGCGATACCTTCCAACAGGTGATATATAAGGTTGAACCCCGCTTTCTTCATACAGCTTTTCAATTCAAATTTGAGAATAAAGCCCGTTTATCCGGGTCATACGATTCCTGGCATATCGATTATGTTTATTTGAATAAAGGACGGACAATTACTGAGGAGGCTTATCTGGACAGGGCTATTACCCATCCGCCCGATTATATATTCGATGGATACTCTGCTGTTCCGCTTGATCAATTTGTGACCAACCCTGATAAATTTATCATTCCATCCAAAGTTGATATTTATAACCTGGATGCTTTGATCCAGCCGATAGAATATACGGCCATTATAAGGGATACATTTGATAAGAGTAAGATCATCGATACATTGAATTTTAATACAGAAGTAAATCCCCCTTTACAGGGATTTCAGAGAAGAACCTTATACACCGATGAGATCGATGCCGATAAAATTGACCTCAACTCGGATTCTCTTTTCCTTACTATGGATTTCTATATCAGTTCGGGTGATACGATATCAGAGGGTGCTATTGATTACAGGGTAAATGATACTACCCATTTCGACTATGCAATTACGAATTATTTTGCAACTGATGATGGCACTGCTGAATTTGGACTGGGTATGGAACAACTCGACGCACAGTTGGCCTATATGTTTGTGTTAGATGAGCCTGATGTCCTGAACAGGGTTGATTTTCATTTTCCAAATATCGGTCGGGATCAGGCAGGGACAGCTTTCACTTTAAAGGTTTGGAGGCGACTTACAGATAATCCTGATGATTTGCTCTTTGAACGGGAAGGAACATCCATTACACCCATATCAAGTTTTAATGAGTTTCAAACCATTCGCCTTTCAGATGTATTTGTAACCGATACCTTTTATATTGGATATGAGCAGTTGACGAATGCATTCATGTCAATAGGATTCGATAAACAACATGATGCCGGCGAACGTATATTTTATAATGTTATGGGGGAATGGATCCCAAATACAGATCATCATGGCAGCCTTATGATAAGGCCATATTTTGGGGATAATGCGCCAACCGGATTTAGCGAAGAAACTTTCGTGAAACCCAGGATATATCCAAATCCAACCAATGGGATCATACGTATAGAAGGAATGTTTGAGAGACTTACAGTCTATGATCTGCTTGGCAATACATTGATCGATATCGCTGGTTCTGAGACGACAATGGAATTGGATCTTGGCAATTTTAAAGAAGGGATTTATATTATCAGGGGATTTACAAATGGGAAATATTTTACTGAGAAAATACTTAAACAGCGTTGAAGCCCTTTAATTTTCAATAAATACCTTTCAAACTGGATAAAGCCTGTCTAAATTTCAAAGCTTATTATATAATTTTATATTTTTGCAGGAATATTTTTTTCAAGATATATTTTAATTTAAAAAATTGACGATGAACAAATTAGGGGCAGCTATTACTGGTGTAGCTGGATATGTGCCGGATTATGTATTAACCAATGCAGAACTTGAAAAGATGGTTGATACAAATGATGAGTGGATAAGAACGAGAACAGGTATTAGCGAGCGAAGGATCTTGAAAGGAGAAGGATTGGGAACAGCCCATCTGGGAACTAAGGCAGTAGAGTCATTACTTGAAAAAACAAATACTAGTCCGGATGAGATCGATGGATTGATTTGTGCCACGGTTACTCCTGAAATGTTTTTTCCTTCTACGGCGAATGTAATTTGTGAAAACCTAGGAATAAAAGGAGCCATGAGTTTTGATATGGCTGCTGCATGTTCTGGATTTTTATATGCCCTCGAAACGGGGAATAACTTTATCAAGGCCGGAGGCATGAAGAAAGTTATTGTTATAGGTGCTGATAAAATGTCATCCATAATTGACTATACTGACCGGAATACTTGTATTCTATTTGGAGATGGGGCAGGAGCAGTGCTTCTTGAACCCGCAGAAGATGATCTTGTTATCAAAGATGCCATATTGAGAAGCGACGGTGTCGGGAAAGATTTTATCCTTATTAAAGGAGGTGGCTCAGCCTATCCTCCAACCCATGAAACATTGGACAAGGGATATCATACATTTTTTCAGGATGGCAGATCAGTCTTTAAATATGCTGTAACAAGTATGGCCGATGTGGCAGTGGAGATCATGGAGAGAAATAACCTGCAAGGGAAAGATGTTGCTTATCTCGTTCCTCATCAGGCGAATCTCAGGATCATAGAAGCAACTGCCAAGAGAATGGAAGTTGAGATGGAAAAAGTTACCGTGAATATAGCCAAATACGGAAACACCACGGCTGCAACTATACCCTTATGCCTGTGGGAATGGGAAAAGAAATTTAAAAAAGGTGATAACATAATCCTTGCCGCTTTTGGAGGAGGATTTACCTGGGGCTCTGTTTATCTTAGATGGGCATATTAAACCCTAGATTATCGACATATTTTTTATAGATTTGTTCTTCATTTGAAGATTTAGTCGGTTTTTAATGAATATGGGTGTGGTATTTCCTAATATAATGTAGTATATTCACTTGGACATTAGCTATAAAATATGAAGGTTGCGGGAATCATTGAGGAAAGTAAAAGCCATCATCCTGGGGCTTTGTCATATGTTATTATTACCCAGGGATGTAATTTTAAATGCCATTACTGTTATAATTCCCCATCAGCCCGCATTTTTGATCCTGAAGAAGTATCCGATTCGAAAATTGATGAGATACTTTTATATCTCGAAGAAAATAAAGAAAAATATGAAGCTGTTGTCGTGACAGGAGGAGAGCCTACCTTACACAAGAATCTGCCGGATGTATTGAAAAAAATAAAAGCGATGGGTCTAATAGTAAGGCTTGAAACCAACGGAAGCCATCCTAAAGTATTGTCCCAGATCGTAAGCAATGGCTTGGTTGATTACGTAGCTATGGATGTAAAGGCACCTTTGGCAAAAGATAAATATAAAGATATCGCTGGCATTACCATCAGCACTTCCCAATTGGGAAAAATCAACCAATCGATAAGGATCTTAACACGTTCAAAAGTTGAATATGAGATACGCACGACCTTAATTAAACAAAAACATTCATTTCATGACATCCTTGATATTTGTAATACCATTGTGGGATGTAAAAGGTATTGCCTTCAGGATTTTGATGCAGATATAGCACACGATAAAACCTATAATTCTTTTTCCGGATATGATCAGAAGGAGCTTGAAAGAATGATCAAAGCAATCAATCCGGAGATTAAAGAAGTAATATTCAAGTAGGCATCAATATTCTTATTGTTTCTATTTATTAACTTCAATAGCATTTCCTGATTGAATCCTGTTTTTGAAATTGGCTTCTCTTAAAGCATTTACTATCTCAGTATTCTCGTTATTCCCCGATATATTATAATTCTCATCAGGATCAGTACGGTGATTGTATAACATCTCAGCATATCTGGATTGACTACTATCCAGCCATTCCGTATACCGGAATTCTTGATTTTTCACAGATTCACCTTTTATAAACCTGCTGTATACAAATGACTTTCCCTTGTGATTGGGATTGTCGTAATATTTTACCAGACTTTCACCCTGGACGTGATCCGGAATATCTATCCTGGCCAGATCGCAAAGGGTTGGATAAACATCTATAAACTCGACCATAGCATCTGTTTTTATCCCCCCTTTTTTCCAGGGAACTTTAAGGATTACAGGTGCTCTCAATGAGGTTTCAAAATTACAATGCTTGCACCAAAGCCCATGCTCTCCCAGATTCCAGCCATGATCTCCCCAGATAATCACAATGGTATTCCTATCCAGATCAAGTCGTTCCAACTCCTTCAATAATTTTCCAATTAAGGCATCTGTATAGCTTACACATGCATAATACCCATGTATTAATTTTCGAGCCATCGAATCAGGGAGAGGCCCCTGTGGTGGGATGTTATAATATGCCCGTAATTCACCGAAATTATGCATGGAAGCTGCTGGAGCATTTTCCGGAATATGTGGATTGGGGGGAAGATCAATCTCTCTGGGATCATATAAATCCCAGTATTTTTTTGGGGCATTAAAGGGTAGATGTGGTTTTAAGTATCCAACAGCCAGAAAAAAGGGTTTGCCCATATTCTTAAGTCTTTTCAAGTCATTTATACTGCGGACCGTCACTTTTCCATCAAAATAAGCATTATCGTCTACATCGGCGTTTTCGTAAGGCGGTCCGGCCCCATCATTATTTTTCATTATCTCAATATTCTCTTTTTTCTGGTAATCCCTCCAGTATTTTTTGCCGATTATATCGTCAGCCGCAAGCCAGGGTGCTTCACTCCAGCTGTCTATTTTATCAGTTTTATGGTGAAATATTTTTCCATTCGAAATGGTATGATATCCATTGGCTTTGAAATGCTCAGGTAAAGTAAGCACCCCGGGGGCATCAATATCAGCCCAGGTATCGTAATCTATAAATCTGGACATATTCGGTCTGATGCCAGTCAATAAGCTTGCTCTTGAAGCACCGCATACAGGTACCTGACAATAAGCCTGCCTGAAGATTATGCCTGCTTCAGCAACCTGGTCAATATTTGGTGAAACAATATGGCCTGCCCCAAAGCAATTCAGCTCCGGTCGAAGATCATCTACTGCTATAAACAAGATATTCGGAGGTGCCTGGTCAGCATTATCATCACAGGAATAAAAGATTGAAATCAGGAAGAGCAGACTTAAGATGGTTTTACGGATCATCATATTAAAAAATTATTTTCAAGAATGATGAAATTTAGTGATTGATTTCAGAGATTCCTACCTAAGGAAAAATATTTTAATCCTTTGCCTATATAAAATAATTCAGGCAGCTAATCCCATTTCCACACGCTTTAAAATTCGAAGAACAAGAAATGTAATCCATCTTGAAGGATGTTTTTTCTGGCCAAACTCCCAATCTTCCCAGGTTGTCCATACAGATTCTGGCGTGAATTGCATGCTCCTGTTTGCTTTTGTTGTTAATACATTGATCATATCCAGGAACCTGTGATCATTTCTAAGCCATGTAAACTGGGACAAGACATCTGCAACGTGTAAAAGATCATACCAGATCAGGGGGGCCTTTAGTTTTCTGAAGTCGGATCCCATTTTGAAAAGATGGGGATGTTTATTGTAGCTGTTTTCCCAGAGGTCCAAAAGGGTTTCGGTTCCGTTATGGGCGGCAGTGCTATATTTCCAGGTTTTCGTGTGAGCCAATACCTTGAGCATTAATAAATTTGCGTATGGGCATGTCTCTTCCCTTTTACCGGGGCCATGGAATTTTCCTGCCAATGAGCTTGAAGCTGTACATCCCCATCCATTGTTTCTCGATTTCTTAACGAGGAATTTTAATGCCTTATGTACATTTTTATCATCCTCCAGACCAAATTTAACGAGAGCATATAAGATGCTGGGAGCGTCACATAGGATCCAGCTGAGTTCGTCCTTGCCGGGTTCACCAGTTTGTTCAGGAATATTTAGTACCACCTCAAAAGGACCTTCTTTTGATTTGTATTTTATGATTTTTTCAACTATGTTTTGAATGGGTTTAAATTCAATAGTAAGTCCTATATCCGCAAGGAAGGATAATTTATGCAATAGTAATTTGGGATCATTGTGATTTGTAATGGCTTTGCCGGGCCATTCTTCCACTTCCTTGATCAGGTTGAGTATCTTAGGATCGGATATGAGATTGGTATATTCATGTAAAACAATAGGATCCCTGCTGTCAGAAAGTAACAGGTCTAATTTTGTGCGGTAGCGGACCCATGATTCTCCCTCTTCCAGCCATTCAATGGTTTTATGTATAGGTTTTTCGGCTATCAAAGTAATTTTATTTAGATTAAATAAAAGAATATCAAATTTAATCATTTCAGTTTCTCTTTATCAATGAAGTTTAAAAATTTTATACTATCTTTTCAAAATTTTTAATTTAACAGCATAATACGATGGTACTTAATACTTTAGATTGGTCTATTGTCTTCATATTTTTTATAATCGTTCTTTCCATTGGTTGGATAGCTTCAAGAACAGCAGGGAAAGATACTTCAGAGTTTTTCTTAGGTGGCCGTGGCATGCCCTGGTGGTTATTAGGTATATCGATGGTAGCATGTACATTTTCAGCTGACACTCCAAACCTTGTTACTGGTATGGTACGGGAAAACGGGGTAGCCAAAAACTGGGCCTGGTGGGCATTCCTGATAACAGGGATGGTAACTGTTTTCATATATGCCAAGCTTTGGAGAAGATCAAATGTTATGACCGATCTTGAATTTTATGAAAAACGGTATAGTGGGAAAGCTGCTGCATTCCTAAGGGGATTCAGGTCAGTTTATCTGGGATTGTTCTTCAATGTATTGATTATGGGGACCGTGACCCTTGCGGCTATCAAAATTGGAGCTGTTATGTTGAACCTGCAACCCTGGCAAACAGTATTAGGTGCTTCTATAGTTGTGGTTATTTATTCCTCACTTGGTGGACTTAAGGGCGTTATATGGGCTGATTTTTTTCAGTATTCCATAGCTATGTTTGGTGCAGTACTGGCTGCCGTAGTTGCCATCCAGCAACCGGAAATTGGGAGCCTTAAAGGTCTTTTAACGAATCCTGTGCTACTTGAGAAGATATCATTTGTGCCTGAATTTACTGATGCATCGGTATATGTGCCTTTACTCATTATACCTATTGCGGTACAATGGTGGGCAGTGTGGTATCCTGGAGCTGAACCAGGTGGAGGAGGTTATATTGCACAGAGAATGCTGGCTGCAAAAAATGAGAGAAATGCCATTGGTGCTACTTTGCTTTTCAATTTTGCACATTATGCATTAAGACCCTGGCCATGGATCATCGTGGCTTTGGCATCTATAGTTATCTATCCGGACCTTGCTTCCATTAAAGCAGAATTCCCTGCCATAACAAATGAGTATCTTAAAGATGATGTGGCATATCCGGTAATGCTTTCAAAACTCAGCCCGGGTTGGCTTGGATTGGTCGTTGCTTCTATCATAGCCGCCTATATGTCGACTATTGGCACACACCTTAACTGGGGCTCCTCTTATCTTGTCAACGATTTCTATAAAAGATTTATAAATCCCGAAGGCTCTGAGAAGAGTATGGTGATGGTCGGAAGGATCTCAACAGTAATACTAATGATACTTGCCGGTTTGCTATCTCTCTTTTTCCTTGAAGATGCTACCCAGGCCTTTAATATCCTGCTTCTTTCAGGAGCGGGATCAGGTTTGATCTATCTTTTAAGATGGTTCTGGTGGCGAATAAATGCATGGACAGAATTGGTGGCGATGGTAGTCGCTACATTAAATGCAGTGATCCTGGTATTCTGGATAAATGACCTCTGGCTGGCAGATACCTTCAGCAGTTTATATCCATTACCTGCAGATTATGCTTCCATGGGCGAGAAAGCATTGTCAGGTACTGTATTCCCGATAAAATTGATTATTGCGGTTTTAGCTACAACCATAGCATGGATATTAACCACTTTTATCACCAAACCAGAAAATACTCAGACATTAAGAGATTTCTACAGGCTAACACTTCCCGGTGGACCTGGCTGGAAAAAAGTTGTAGATGAGGCCAGGGCAGATGGTGATATGATTGATGAGAAGGTACACGGACAACCCTGGGAGATGCCAATCCAGATCTTATTGGTATTTATTGGCTGTATCGTGATCTACTCCAGCCTTTTTGCCATTGGAAATATATTATATGGAAACATAATGAATGCAGTGATATTATCTGTAGTTGCCATGGCAGGCACGTATTTTCTGTTTAAATCATTGCATAAGCTCAAAGCGAATTAATTTAATTATAAAATAAAATCAAGCCACCTTTCAGTTTTGAGAGGTGGTTTTTTTATTTTCGCTAAAAACTTATTTATCTATGGATTTAACATTAGTAATTATGGCTGCCGGTATTGGCAGCAGATATGGAGGCGTCAAACAGCTTGATGGGATTGGTCCCTCAGGGGAAACCATCATGGATTATTCCATATATGATGCGATTGATGCCGGATATACCAAGGTAGTGTTTATTATTAGAAAAGAACTTCAGGAGGCATTCGATAATCATTACAAAGAGCGTTTTAAGGGAAAGATCAAATTTGAATACGTATACCAGGATGAGTTTAAGAAATATCAAGATAAATACACAATAGAAAGAACAAAACCATGGGGTACCGGGCATGCAATGTTATCAGTACATGATAAGGTCAATACACCATTTGCCATAATCAATGCGGATGACTTTTATGGCAGAAGTGCATTTTTCACCATGGCCGAAGCGCTTATCAGGGAAATCAGGACCCAGAACAGTTGTTCCTCCTGGGTTACAAATTATACAATACCTTATCCGATCATGGTACAGTTTCAAGGGGTCTTTGTCACGTTAACGAAGATAAATACCTGGTGGATGTAAGGGAGCTTACGAAGATTGGGAAAAAGGACGGGGGAATATTTTATGAGGAAGGGGATCAGTTATTTCCCCTTAAACCGGAAGATCTGGTTTCAATGAATTTCTGGGGGTTCATGCCAAATATCTTTGATGATCTGGACCTTGCATTCAAGAATTTTCTTGATGAAAACTATAGCAATCCCAAAGCTGAATTTTATATACCTACTTTTGTAGATGTTATGTTAAAAGCAGGAAAATCAAAGGTAAAGGTATTGAGTACGGATGAACAATGGCTGGGGGTAACCTATAGGGAGGATAAGCCTATTGTCACTGGCGGTATATCAAATCTGGTTGAGAAAGGAATATACCCAAAGCGGATATCTTAATCATTTTTATTTCCTGACAATATTTTTACCTTGCTTATTCATTTATTTTTAATCTAAAATGTACAGATGGGCAATTTTTCAGGGTTGAGCAAGAGATCTTATTCATGGATCATTTTAGTGCTGATCTCTATTCAGGCATTTTTATTTTTTCAGCAATGTGAGAGGAGAGCCGAATTCGTCGAAATGGTTGAAGAGGATACTTTTCAGCCTGAAGTAGCTAAGGCTTTGCTTGACAGCCAGTATGCTGGAACTGAATCCTGTATTGAATGCCATGAGAAAGAGTATTATGAATGGCTTGGATCCCATCACGATGAATCTATGATGGTCGCCAGTGACAGCAGTATTAAAGGGGATTTCAATAATGTTACCTTCTTCAAGAATGGGGTTTATACCAGATTTTACAAAGAGGGGGAAAAATATATGGTTAATACTGAGGGGGATGATGGAGCGTATCATGATTATGAGATCCTGTATACCTTTGGGACAGAACCATTGCAGCAATATATCGTCGAATTTCCCCGTGGAAGCTTTCAATGTCTTAGAATTGCCTGGGATACAGACTCGAGTAAGTGGTTTGACCTGTATCCGGATTTTGTCGTTTCAAATAAGGAATGGATACACTGGACAGGGGGCGGGATGAATTGGAACACCGCCTGTGCCGATTGTCATTCAACAAATCTCAGAAAGAACTATTTCAATGAACCAGATTCGTTCAATACCCAGTTTACTATAATCAATGTCAGTTGCGAAGCATGTCATGGTCCATCCCAAGCCCACAACGACTTTATCAATTCTGAATTTTATGATGAATCAGACGCGTATGATGCCTATCAGCATTTATTTTTAACCCGCAGGGATTCCTCTGAGCAGCAGGTGGATCAGTGTGCCCGCTGTCATTCCAGAAGGGTTCAGTTTACGGAAGCATATAATCATGATGGTTTATTTGAAGATCATTATATGGGTGAAATTCTTGCTGACCACCTTTATTTCCCAGATGGACAGATCCTGGAGGAGGATTATGTATATAGTTCATTTGTGCAGACAAAAATGTATCATAATGATGTAAAATGCACCAATTGTCATAATCCACATACTACCAAACTAAAATACGAAGGGAATAAACTTTGTCTTCAATGCCATGAGGTTGAAAAATACGATGTTTATGAACACCATTTCCACGAAATGAATACAGAGGCCGCTTTATGCATTAACTGTCATATGGATGGCAGGTATTATATGGTCAACGATTATCGAAGGGACCATAGTTTCAGAGTCCCCAGGCCTGATCTGTCAGTAGATTATGGTGTGCCAAATGCCTGTATAAGTTGTCATACCGATAGTACCAATCAATGGGCAAGCGACTGGGTGGTTGAATGGTACGGACCGGAAAGAGTTAAAAATTATGCGGATGTATTGTGTTTGGGAAGTACCAGAACAGAAGAGGCAGTACCTGATCTTGTCAGGTTAATAAATGATAAAACACAACCTGCCATTGCCAGGGCAACTGCTGTATGGTACCTCGGATTTATCGATACTGAGTTATCTAACCGAACCATTTTCAATGCTGCCGGGGATCCGTCACCTCAGGTAAGGTATATTGTTGCAGAGATAATGCAGTCTTTTCCTGCAGAGATCCGATATCAATATCTTGCCCCATTATTAAATGATCCATACCGATCAGTCAGAACTATGGCCCTGGATGCTTTAACTGATATTCCAATGACCCAATTTAGTGAGGATTTACGACAAACTTATCTGCAAGTTCTACCGGAATACAAAGCCATGCTTGATATGCGTGCTGATTTTACAGGAGGTCAGGCAATGATTGCTAGGTATAATGAACGGCAGGGCAGACCGGAGGCTGCTGAGAAAGCTTTGAAAAAGGCTGTGATGTTTGACACACTTTTTAATGTTGGGCGTATTAATTTAGCCCACCTGTACCATAACCAGGGGAAGAACCAGGAAGCCATCGATTTATTCAAGCTGGTGATAAAAATGGAACCACAGTATGATCCCGCATATTATTCTCTGGGATTGTTGTATGCAGAAACAGGAGATATTGAATCAGCAATACAGTACCTTGCAAGAACCATCAATGTCAATCCAAATAACATGAGGGCATATTACAATCTTGGTTTGGCCTATCAGCAAGCAGGTGAAATAAAACAAGCAGAAAGCACCTTCCTAAAAGGACTGGGAATGAATCAGAATGATATTGACATTACCTATGCCCTGGTAATTCTGTATGTCCAGCAGGGATCATTTGCAAAAGCCAATTCGTATATGCCTCTTTTAAAGTCAAGTTTTCCTAATGAGCCAAACATTATTGAATTGGAAAACCACATTGAGCAGGGCTTGAAGGCCAATTAAAAAAATGAATCAAGCACTGATAATAGGATAAACCCGGATTCCGAGTCTGTTTCTAATATATATCACTGGAAGATTTATGGCATTTGAAATGAAAATGGGATTTAATATATTGCGCAACAATGAATTGAACGGATAAAAACACCGGAGTTGATGAAAAAGATATTTGTTTTCCTGTATCAGTTGTATAAATGGTTGTTTGTCTTGCCTTTCTTCCTCGTCAATTCCGTATTTTTTGGAATATTGGCTGTAATAATTTCTTTATTGACAAGTCGAAAAACTGGCAATTTTCAGGCAGGGGTAATGTGGGCGAATTTAAACTGTTTTTTAACACCGGTTATTGTAAAAGTTAAAGGAAGAGAAAATATCGATCCCAATCAATCCTATATAATCGTTGTAAATCATCAAAGTGCCTATGATATTTTAGTGTTAAACGCCCGGCTTGGCATTGATTTTAAATGGGTGATGAAAAAAGAGATCAAAAAGATACCCGGTATAGGTTTTGGAAGTCAGGCTCTTGGCCATATTTTTATTGACAGGTCAAGTACCAAGGCAGCAATTGAAACCATTAATTCTATAAAATCAAAAATTAAAGAGGGGACTTCCCTTGTTATATTTCCGGAAGGTACCCGAAGCCGGACACTTGAAATGTTACCTTTTAAAAAAGGAGCTTTCTGGTTTGCTTTTGACCTGAACCTGCCAATTCTTCCGGTAACCATTAATGGGACCAGGGAAATTCTGCCTTCCGGGACTATGAACCTGTTGCCTGGCAAAGCGGAGATCATAATTCATCCGGCCATAAATATAAATGAATATTCTAAAGATACCATGCCGGATCTGATCGCAGAGACAAGGGCTCGGATTCAGGGTAGTTTGAAATAAGTCATTTGCTACAGAAAGTATCAAAACACCCTATAAACTACCATAATATAGAGCTAACATAGTTTTTCATCTCCTGCGTGCAGGTTTATTATCTAAGAATTTATTCTATGGAAGAAATTTAGCTAAAGGAATAATTTTTATTCAACCAGGATCACAGAATATACAGGATTAAACCGGATGATATTCTTTATATTATAGGCCTTAGGGAGTATTTTTCATATTATACGCATGAAAAACGAATTATTGCACTGGCAGCTTTAAAGATCCTTGAAGAAACCTTGCCCGGAAGCATGTTTATTTGGATACATAAATCATACATCATCCCGATTCAAAAGCTTAAAAAGGTGGAGGGAAATATGTTGGATTTATGGGTAAAGAAAATCAAATCCCGATAGGACGAATGCTATCGGGATAAGGAATTTAAGGTTTTTGCCAGTTAATTTACATTCATTAAAGATTAATAGGTATAGCTAACAAAAGCGATTTCCTTACTGTCAGGTGACCAGGACGGTACGTTTATCGTTCCCTGTCCGCCATAAAGGTGGGCAATGACCTTTATGTCACCGCCATCAGTCGGCATAAGCCTCAGCATTACATTTTTGTTAGGAGGATGGTCTCCAGGTGCCACCGGATCCACGTATGAAATAAAGGCAATCCATTTCCCATCAGGAGATGGGTGAGGGAACCAGTTCTGAAAGTCATCAGAAGTAAGTTGTTTCTGTTCAGATCCATCGGTTTTCATTCTCCAGATCTCCATCGATCCGGATTGGCATGAATTGAAATAGATATATTTCCCATCAAGACTATAGTCCGGGCCATCATCCAGGCAATTGGAAGATGTCAGTCGAGTTTCCTTGCCGCCATTTCTCTTGATCTCATAAATGTCGTAATGTTTACTGACTTCTCTTCCTCCGACAAATGCCAGCTTTTTGCTGTCAGCCGACCATCCATGCCAATAGGAAGGTCCCATTTCAGTAACAAGTTTAGGATTGCCCCCTTCGTATGGGATTAAGTAAATGCGGCTCCCTATGTCTTTGTCACCGTTACTGGCTGCAATCCATTTCCCATCCGGAGAGATCCCATGATCATTGTTGAAATTACTGAGTTCTCCTGTTTCGACCGTGTAGGGTTCTCCACCGGAAACTGGTATTTTATAGAGTTTCCCACCTCCGTTGAATAATAATTTCTGTTCGGTAAATGACCAGTTAGGCGCTTCAAAAAGATCCTTTTTCGTATAAATTTCACGTCGATTTAATGATTCCAGGTTTATGACCTCAAGTCTGCTGGTAACCCCTTCCCGTGAGTTTTCCTTTCCAGCTTCAACGGGTACTGAAATTCTAACATTGTTGAAGATGATCTGTTGAAAGTTATATTCATTATGTGAGCATACAAATAATCCAACGTAAACGCTACTGCTCATATCCATCGTATATTCCCCGACTTTTTTAAGTATTTCTCCTTCTTTTGCAACCTTCATAGTATAAGTATTACCCTTTCTTTCCAATTGTATTATATCCGGATTTTCCTCGGGAGCTCTTATCTCTGCCATCTCCCCATTGATTTTCTCACGGTATTGCAAAGAAGTCAAACCGTCTCCATGAACAGTAACTGAAACATGTGGGGCATTAGGGTCAAGTCCCTGGCGAATCATCCAACCCCCTTTTCGATGTGGTTCCGGATTATCCCCAATGAATTTCATTTTGGCATAAAGGATGAAATCCCCTTCCATAATCCGCCATAAATAGTGAAACTCATCAGAATTAAACCATATGTTCTCTCCGGATCCTCCTACGAGATATTCATCGGTACCCCTGTCATATGCCACTGAGCCATCAATTTTGACATCCCCAATGTCAGATTGCCCATCAAAGATGCCATAAACGGATAGTTGTGCCATGGTAGAGTTTATTGTTAATATGCCAATAAAACTAATGAATAATAATATCCTTCTCATAGTATATTTATTTTATAGTAATGATAAAACACCTTTTATATAGCCAATAGATTCAGCAAGACCGGCTATGGGATCTTCTTCATCTTTCTCATATTCAAAACTGGCTACTCCCGAATATTTATTTTCCACCAAAACCTTTAAAAATGCCTGTATATCAATAACGCCTCTTCCAATCTCGACCGTATCTCCTTCAGCAGTTGATTTATCGACATCTTTCAGGTGTACATCCAGCAAGCGGTCAAAATATTTTAGCGCTTCTTTTGCAGGATCTAATCCTATTCGTTGCGTGTGGCCAATGTCCATACACATTCCGATCCTTTTATCTCTTTTTGCAACTTTATCGATTATGCTTTCGGGGCTGGGATATACATCATCTCCTGGTCCATGATTGTGAATTGCAACTTGTATATCTGTTTCCTTCACTTTTTCTTCAACCAGATCCAGGAGATCATGATTTGGCACTCCAATTATAGTTTTCAGTCCAGCTGCTTTTGCATACCTGAATGCATTTATCACTTCATCTTCGTTATTCATGTATATAACTCCGGCGCCATAAAGATGAATCCCCGCTTTTTCCACTTTGTTTTTAGCAATTAAAATTTCATCATTTGTGTCCTCAAGTGGCATGTGCATGCTCTTCAATGCAATGTTGTTGATGCCTACTTTACTTGTCATTTTGAGTGTTTCATCCAGGCTGAACTCCCTGAAAGTGTAGGAAGCTATCCCAAGTTTAATTTTTTTATCGCCAAGTATTCGGGTTGATCCACTTGATACTTTGGGTAAAAATGTGGCAGGAATGGCTAATCCTGCAATCTTTATAAAATTTCTTCGGTGTGTTTTTTTCATAGTTCTAATATAAAAATTGTGATGGCATAAAATAGGTAAAATAATTTTAAAAGCCTAGAAGTGAAGAGAAGATAAAATATCAATCAGAGATAAAATTATGACGGGATATGATTGATCGCTAAAATGTGATATAGCAAAGGAGATCATGCATACCCGGATCTTAATCCGTGATTCAGGAATTATGGAGAAAGTACCTGCTGTACTATTCTATAACTTGAGGTATTATATACTGACCTGCTTCTGTATAGTTCAAAGCAGGAACGAATGAGATAAGGTTATTGTTTTCATCGCTTCCTTCCGGGGAATGGATTGTTTTGATCCCAAGGTCTATGGGATATTCAGAAGCATTGATCTCAGCCTGATTTGTTTTAGGATTCTGTGCCAGAAGAAAAAA
This sequence comes from uncultured Cytophagales bacterium, assembly GCA_963820995.1. Taxonomy (GTDB): domain Bacteria; phylum Bacteroidota; class Bacteroidia; order Cytophagales; family Cyclobacteriaceae; genus JAGTVG01. Next base: position 51,378 of record CAWGCL010000009.1, read on the forward strand.
TATAAATATGAGCATAATGATCGATACTGTTCCATATTTTAAATAATGTCGCTCAACTTTCTTCATGAAATAGAATATCATGTAACTTGTTAGAATAAAGTATCCAATAAAGAGCAATTTGACATACAGATCATTTAGTATGGGAGAAACCTGCAGTGCAAGAAGGGATATCGAAAGATAGATTATCAGCACTTTATATTCTCCGGGAGGTTTAAACAGTATTTCCTTTTTTCGCTGGTTACTATTGCCTTCCTTAGCGATCAAAAAAGCTGTCATCAATACAATCGTTAATGTTAAACCCCACTGAAGGACGTTTAGCCCCATCATTCTGTCATTCAGGGCTGGAAGTTCCGCAGGATAAGTTCGGAATAAATGCATAAACAGAATGGCCATTAATACTACCATCGTAAACATAAGGCTATTCCCCGGATATTTGAATTTTGATGAAATATACAGGAATGCTGTTGATGTTAAAAAGGTAATTATTAAGGTATAAATTAGCGGATTATTAAGCACTAATTCCGGGAACATGGACGCTGACAGATACATTGAATTCATTTGTAACAGTCCCATAGTTGTTGGAAGGGAAAGCTCAATCATCAATGATGACATAAATGTATTACTCAGCAAATATTCATTAATTTGAAACACAGCAAAGACAATAAATAATAAGCCAAGAATTTTATCAATAACTACATAAGGGATCCGGAAGGTGCTCTTCATAAGTTTTATCGCGATCAATACACCAAATACCCCTGGGAAGACACTCAGGCTGTCAAGGGATTCCATTCCTGGGAAATAATGAAGAAAACCGGCTTTAAATACGCTCGTTAATGTAAGGTAAATCAATGAGATAGTGAAAAGGAGCAACAGGGATAAGATCGGTTGTATATTATGTTTTAAACTGACATACATGCTGGCAAACAGTATGCCGATATACGTAACAGTAAATAGAATTTCCTGATTAGTGAATAAAAATAACTTGTCAATCATTGATCTTAGGCCAGTTATAATAGATAGACACTCAATTGCTATAAAGGGTTTAAACGGACCTGCAGTTTTTTTTAAATGCTTTAATGGAGGGATTTTTTGATTTCATTAACAATCTAAAGATTATGATGTGGTATCCGCTATTGACCTTGCGAACCCTGTCACATCATATTATAATTTATACCCATAATAAGGATGTAAAAAAATTGATAAAAAGTTATGAAGATAACATAATATGTAAATTTAATAACGTAAATTTGTTATATATAAAAAAGTAAAGAGTTCTTTGAATGATAACTGAATCGATCAGTTAGAGGTTCAATATAATGATTATAGTTCTTTAAGATTCTTAATAAGGGATATTTTAAAGATTTCAGGGTATATGACATCAACCGGAATCATTAAATAATTACTGATGCTACCAGCTATGTCCTTAATTTGATTTATAAGACTTTAAAATTTTATAATAATGCTTTACTGTTTAGTCGAAGCAAATTTTTAATTACCTAAATTTAAACAATACTCGAAAATTATGGCAGATGTTAATTCTATCCCAAAAAGTTCCATAGGATTGGACACAGTTGGATTGAAAAATTTAAAAAGTGAATACTGGAATTTACCTACTCCTGCTTTGTACGAAGAAGCATTGAAAAGAAATGAAGGAATAGTCTCTCACCTTGGTCCCTTAGTAGTGCGAACTGGTCAGTTCACCGGCCGTTCTCCTAACGACAAATTCGTGGTGGAAGAAAAAACGAACAAAGATAAGATATGGTGGGGTAAGGTTAACAGGCCTTATGATGAAGACAAATTTGAAGAACTTGAAAGAAGGATGTCATCATATCTCCAGGGAAAAGACGTATTCGTACAGGATTGCTGGTGTGGTGCAGATCCTGAATACAGGATGCCTGTTCGAATTATAACCCAATATGCATGGCATAACCTGTTTATTAGAAATATGTTTATCCAGGCGAAGCCTGAGGAACTGAAAGATTTTGAACCAGAATTCGTTGTAATTGACTGTCCGGGTTTCAATGCAAATAAAGAGGTAGACGAAACCAATTCAGATATTTTTATACTGGTAAACTTTGAAAAGAAAAAAGTACTGATCGGTGGGACTGAGTATGCCGGTGAAATGAAAAAATCTGTTTTCAGCGCCATGAATTTCTTCCTGCCATTGAAAAATGTAATGCCTATGCATTGCTCCGCAAACATAGGTTCAAAAGGAGATACCGCTGTATTCTTTGGATTAAGCGGAACAGGTAAAACAACCCTTTCAGCTGATGCCTCACGAACCCTGATCGGTGATGATGAACATGGATGGAGCGATAATGGTGTCTTTAACTTTGAGGGTGGATGCTATGCAAAGGTGATCAAGTTATCTCGCTGAAGCAGAGCCAGAGATATATGATACAACCCGAAGGTTTGGAACAATACTTGAGAATGTGGGCATAGATATGACTACACGACGTGTTGACCTGGATGATGGATCATTGACAGAAAATACAAGGGCGGCATATCCTATTTCACATATTCCGAATGCATCAAAAGATGGAAAAGGCGGTCATCCTGAAAATATCATCTTCCTGACTGCTGATGCTTTTGGTGTATTGCCTCCGGTATCTAAACTCACACCAGAGCAAGCCAAGTATCATTTCCTCTCAGGTTATACTGCCAAAGTAGCTGGAACTGAGCGGGGTGTGACAGAACCACAGGCGACATTCAGTACATGTTTCGGAGCTCCATTTATGACGCAGCACCCAAATGTTTATGCTGAATTATTAGGTGAAAAGATCGAAAAGCATCAGGTTAAATGCTGGCTGGTCAACACTGGCTGGACGGGTGGACCCTATGGTGTCGGTCACAGAATGAAAATACAGCATACCCGGGCAATGATTAATGCTGTGCTGGATGGCGATCTGGCCAATGTGGAATATGAAACAGATCCGATCTTTGGTCTTGAGGTCCCTAAAACCTGTCCGAATGTACCAGATGAGGTATTGAATCCGAAAAACACTTGGGAAGACAAGATGGCATATGATGTTCAGGCCAAAAAGCTGGCTGCCATGTTTAACGAGAACTTCAAGCAGTTTGAAGACCAGGTTTCAGTAGAGGTCAAAAATACGGCTCCAAAAGCTTAAGATACACAATAATAGTTAAAATCCAGGGGGTGCCTCGAAAGTGGCATCCCTTTTTTATAAAAGATGCGATAAAAATGAATTCCGGGTTGTTTAAGTAGGATCATTGAACTAATATACAATGGATCTATTACAACCTGGAAGCTACTTTTAGTGTCTAATAATCATTTATAGATAATTAAAATACATTTTATTAACATTTACCTTACTTTTGCGTTTCACATGATATTCTAACAACTGAATAATATTATGAACCTTAGATCAAAACAATATTATTTACATGGCCTGGTAGTGGCATTTATCGTCATGTTATCAGGATGTTATCCGAAAGGTCCTGAATATACATCGGACTATAGTCTTGTAGTAACAGATTATGAACCGGAGTTTGATTTCGGCGCACAAAAAACATATTACATGCCCGATACAGTTTACCTTGAAACCAATGTTGAAAATCCTGATGCTGAGAGGATCAGAGAATTTCAAGAACTTATTCTTGAAACTATAGAGGCAAATATGTCGACCAGAGATTATCAACGAATAGATACTTCCGGCGCTCAAAAACCTGATTTAGTATTGGGTGTATCCGCACTTGCCATAAATAACAGTGGAGTGGGTTGGGTTCCCAGTCCGTGTTGGAGTTGGTATTGCTGGTATTATCCTGGATGGTATCCCGTGGGATATTCCTATAGTACAGGAACAGTGATCATTCAGATGGGGCGGCCTGATGGAGTTATTGATTTTGAGGATGATGAAGTAAACCTGGTTTGGTTCGCTGGATTGGATGGTTTGTTATCAAGTAATGTAAATAACAACCAGGCAGGTGTTACGAAAGGAATCAACCAGGCCTTTGAACAATCATCTTATCTTAAATCAAATCAATAACCTGTAAACCTGAGTAGAAAATGAAAAAAATAATAATATTAATAGCACTGATTGTATTTGGATATAATTCATACAGTCAGAGTATGCACGGACTATCATACAGCATGGCTTTACCAATGGGTGAGACCAGTGATATAATCAGTAAATATCAATGGCGCGGAGTGACCATTGAAGGAAAATATTTTTTAGGTGATCAGGTTACACTGGGGTGGCAATCCGGTTGGAATACCATGTATCAGGGTGAATCCGGTTCATTTACTGAGGGTACCCTCACAAGAACGGGTACTCAATATTCGTGGTTGAATATCTGGCCTATGCTTTTCACATTTGATTATTTCTTTGGAACAGATGGGGATACACAACCATATATAGGAGCAGGTGTTGGTACGTATTGGGTTGAGCAAAGAACCCAGATGGGATTATTCGCTGATACCTACAGCACATGGAACTTTGGAATTGCACCTGAAGTAGGCGTATTAATCCCGATAAATCTATATTCAAATTTTTATGTTAATGTGAAGTATAATTATGGATTGAACGGGTCTGCAGATGTGAGTAATTATTCATGGATGAGCTTCAACGTAGGTTTCCTCTGGTATTAGATATACTAAGATAAAAGATATAAAGGCCCTCTGATCTGATTCAGATGGCCTTTTTTTATTTTATCATTTCTTCTCCTAAAAAGGTGGTCATATAAACCGGATCACCATAATCTGAAATACCCTGAAGATCAACCTGCAATCTTTTTCCTTTGTCAGAATTAAAAAAATCAATTTCAACATTTCCCAGGTTATTCGTCATTACTGAAGGATCCCAGTATAAAGTGGTCCTTATATCAGGATCTGAATGATCTTCATCGGGATTATCATATTTTGGGGAATAAAATTCCTTCACGACATGGTAGCCGGGAAGGTACAAAATATCATCAGCTATTCCCATATCATTTATATCAGGACCTCTGGGACCTCTTCTTGTATAAACGGCAATCACTCCATTTGCCCCACGAACTCCGAACATGGCAGCTCCGGAATTCTTAATAACTTCAATGCGGTCAACCTCCCGTGGCACGATTGACATCAATGCAGAATTAAGAATTACATCTGAATTGTCTGTTGCAGTAGAATCGTTACCAAAAGAACCTCCCGGTGTGCTTAATGGAATACCATCTACGAGGAAAAGCGGCTCATTGCTTCCCGAAAAAGTACTTATACCCCTAATTCTCACCGAGGAATTCATACCGGAACCCGTTACCATAACACCCGGGATCCTGCCTTGTAATACTTGAAAAATATTATCTGCATTCCACATCGACTCATCAAGTATAAGCACATTATCGGCTTCCCCGTATATACGGTCAGGTCTGATCTCAGTATCCCTGACAACAATTTCTTTCAGGATAATTTTATCTTGTACATTAGTTAAGGAATAGATCTTCTGCCGGTTATTATGTAAATCCAAATAATTCAATATGTTATCGTCTACTAAAAGCGGAGAACTTGCAGTATCGGAATTAATCTCCGGTGGAATCTGATCATAAGGATCGAGGATTAGTATTGCATCCTCATCTTTACCCCTGTCATTCACAGACTTTACAATTACTTTAATTGAATCCGGAATTATCAGGCCGTTCAATTCGAATTTTCCATTTTGCCCGGTAGTTGTTTCCCAAAGCCCAAAAAACTCATTATTAAATGGAACAAATCTTAAAAAAGCATTGGGAACAGGCTTGTTTGATTTATTTAACGCTATTCCGCTTATGTTGATCCCATTTTCATGAACATAAGATACATCGCCAATTTCTCCTTCACGAATTTGTTGCCAGGTGAATCTGCGCCAGCCATGTGTAAGCATAAGCAGATCTAATGCAATTCTTGTTTCCCGGTCGTCATCAATAAAATAATAACCCGGATTTGAGATAGAACCTTTAAGTTCGGAAGTCAATAACAGATTACTCTTAATGTTTTCCCTGGTTTCCTCTTTGATGAGATGTGCCGCATCTGTAATGGCCAGGGAAAAAGGAGTATTCCTTACAGCTTTGCCATATTGATCCTTTACCTGTAGTTTTAATGAGATTTTTTGGTGTGAAGTAAGAACTTCATTCCCTGTTTCCACACTTGCTGCGATGCTCTGTCCATTGTTTATAAATACCAGTCTTTCACAAACCGGTATTTCCTGCATGTTGAAAAGGGTTAATTGGGCAACTCCATCAGGAAATTTTGCTTTTGGAATTGATATAACAGCCACTCCACGCTTCAATTCAGCTTTCTCCCTATGAAAAATAATGCCCCGTGCCTGGGCAATTAAGTACATTTCTGCGTTTTCCACAGGAGGAGAATTTTTAATCATTACCTGAATATTCCTGTCTCTTAGATTATTGACGGTAACAACATATCCTTCAGTCCGGACTTCAGGAAATTCAAATACTTTTTCAACTTTTCCGTATTTAGCAATGGCCTTGTACCCCTGATTTATTTGAGGACTTATAAAGAAACTTCCCATACCATCATGCCGTGTTTCAAAACCAGTTACCAATTTCCCATCAGCATTTACGACTTTTCCTTCAATTTCAATGCCCTTGCCATTTTGATCGATGGCTTTGAAAGCTACCTGGCTGGTAATGTTATGAACCATATGCCCCCCCTCCGGGAAAAACTGTACATCGAATTCAATATCTTTTGAGTCTGATGCATAATTGCTATAGAGATCCTCATTCACATTGAATATTTCAATTCTTTTATCATAAAATAAATCGCTATCATAGTTCTTCATCCACTTCGTATATGCTCTGATCCTGTATTTGCCGCTTTCAAGATCCTGGGGAATGTCAATATTCCCTTCACAAGTACCGTTATCTATTAAAAGCCTCTTATGCACAATAATTTCACCGTCCGGGGATATAAGATCAAGATATAAGAGACCGCTCTGATCTGACCTGATCAGTGAGCCAATATTCACAATATAGGCATTGAACCATATCGTTTCACCATTGGCATAATAGGGTTTATCCATATGCAAATACACCTTTTCGCCAAATTTGGCAATTTTAGACTGCATAAGGTCAATAATCAGTTGTTGCACGAAAGGATCTTTAGCCAGTTCATCCTTATCCAGTTGAATTTGTTCCCGGTCATTCAGATAAATTGTGCCAAAAGCATTAGCTGCTTCAAAAGAAGAAATGATCTTATCTTCAACAGGCGTTCGCATTACAACCGGGTTTTCTTCCCAGAATCTTTTATTGTAGCCTATCCTGTCCAGGAGTTCACGATCACTTTGTCTCATTCTCATTAACCTTCCCCCCAGACGCTTAAACTTTTCCGGAGCATAATATTCGTAATATGTGAGAAATGAATTGGTTTCAACGGTACGAATGGGCACCTCTTCAACCAGGTACTCAAATGTCTGACTCATGGAAATATAGTCCAGCAATATTTCATCTTCAGCTATTTTATATGCTATATCAATATTCAGCACATAATCTTTCCATGATCCTTTTGGATTTGTCAGGGCGATAATATCGAGGTTATCATCCCTGATCTGTCCTTCGAGTTTTAAAATATCATAGCTGTCTATATCTATAAATAATCTTCCCGACATAGCCGGCGTATAGATCTCTTCTTTTGGCGCGAAGTTAACAACAGCCACTTTTCTTCCTTCAACATCAAGAAGTTCACTGATATACAAGTTATACAGTTCACGAACCTTTTCATTGACAGGCATTATGAACTTATCCGTTTCAGGCTGGAACATGGTCACCAGACGCGATAACAAGGTGAAGTTTTTGTTAAACACATAATCTTCAACTGCCTTCTCAGATTTCATTGCATAACGACCTTCCTGGATATCCCATTCAAGGATCCCCTGGCTTGAATACCGGGTATCATAGAATATTTCATATAATTCCGAATAGTCTTCAGCATTTTTGGAGGTTTGCCGATAATATGCCAAACCATATTTCCAATCCCTTGATTTATTGAATGCCTTATTATATGCCTGTATTAAAAGCCTATAGGGAAAATCAGTTCTATCCCTTTCATTAATAACGAGTTCCTTTAGTATTACCTTCCTGGGGGTAAGTGAGATGGTAATGTAATCCGGGGCTTGTACCTTGACCTCTTTTTTGTCATAACTTACATGTGAAAAAATCAAATCTACCGGGAGTGAATCTACCTTAATCTGGAATTCACCATCAATATTTGTGGAAGTGCCGAGGTTCAATCCAGCTATGGCAACACTAGCAAATGGTATAGAGCTCATGGTTGAATCGTCTACGACTTTCCCGAATATTCTGTAGGATTGTGAATCAGCTTCATCAAACAAGAATAAAATGCCGATAAATAGAAATAAAAGTTTTTTCATTATCTCGGGTCAAAAAATTGTATAAAGTAAAAATACTAAATATTAAACAGATCGTCTATGGAGAAGGGAGTCTATTACCCGGTTTTTTCAAACAACTGATCATCTAATAGAAGTATAGTTTGATTTTCTGATTTCGAATAAATAAGTTTGAATATGACTATAGAAAATAAACGTTTTTTTAAGGATCCGGGTTCTGATTGGGAGGAAGTATGGCCTGGTATCACACGGATAATATTGGGTTATGATGAAAAGTTAATGCTTGTAAGAGTCCGGTTTGTAAAGGGAGTTGAAGCGCCGGCACATGATCATCCTCATAGTCAATGCTCGTATATTGAATCCGGCCGTTTTGAGGTTACTATTGGAAACGAAACAAAAGTGCTGGGTGCAGGCGACGGGTTTAACGTACCATCAGGTATTACGCACAGCGTTATTGCCCATGAAGCAGGCGTAGTGATTGATGCTTTCAGCCCACACCGGGAGGACTTTTTAACATAATGTAGCAACTATAAAAAATAAATATGGAAATCAGATTTGACAATAAAGTAGCCCTTGTTACAGGAGCAAGCTCGGGAATAGGCCGGGCCTCAGCCAGAGAATTTGCAAAAGCAGGGGCTAAAGTTGTGGTTCATTATAATGTAAGTAAGGCAGATGCTGAAGCCGTCGTAGACGCGATCAGAAAAGAGGGTGGCGAAGCAGTGGCCCTGCAGGCTGATGTATCCAGAAAAGAAGAAGTGGAAGCCCTTGTGCAGGCCACACTAGAAAGGTTTGGTACAATTGATATACTTATCAACAATGCCGGCGCTTTGATAAAAAGGGAAACCCTGGAAAACATGGAGGAAGCTTTGTGGGATGAAGTTATGGATGTTAACCTGAAGAGCATATTCCTGGTATCACAAGCCGTAATTCCAGTGATGAAAGCTAAGAAATATGGAAAAATCATAAACCTGACCTCTATAGCAGCCAGAGTGGGAGGAGGCGTTGGTGCAGGTCACTATTCTGCTTCAAAAGGCGGGATCCTCACTTTATCTAAGAATATGGCCAAAGAATTGGCACCACACGGTATAATCGTTAATGCCATTTCGCCGGGTATTATCGATACCCGCTTTCATGAAAGGTTTACAACTCCGGAGATTTTTAACAAATTCAAGGAATCCGTTGTGCTGAAACGGGCAGGTACTGCTGAAGAAGTTGCCTGGCCAATTCTCTTTCTTTGTTCGGAATATGCTGCCTATATAGTTGGAGAGACTATTGAGATCAACGGCGGCCAGTTAATGGATTGATGTCGTATTTTAACTTATTTGTCTGAATATTCCCCATTTGACCTTACCCATTAGTTCATCCTTTGAAAAAGACACCTAAACCAGGATCTTTTTCACAGGATGAATTGTTAAATTCCAGCATAAAAAAATAGAGGCTGCGAATGAAAATTTCTTTAATTATCTTAAATTGAAGCTTTATTATATTATAATTTTTTTAAAGCCTCAAATCATGAAAAAAGCATTTCTATTACTATTTAATCTGATTTTACTTCACGCCGGGTATGCTCAGTCAGATGCATTCAATGGCATTAGCGTGAATATGGATAATCTTCATCTGCTATCTGATGCTGAAACCCGGTCTATTAGTCCGGAAAACTTCACAGGCGAGAAAGGAAAAGGGGGAATGGCTACCCTGGATGAAGGATCAGCTTCCCATGCGGCCAGGGACCTGGGACAGGGATGGAAGGTAAATCCTTTTGTAGTAATTAAACCTGGCGAGACTTTTACTATGGCGGTAATTGATGGTCCGGGTGCTATTCAGCATATATGGATGACACCAACCGGGAACAGGAGATTCAGCATTTTCAGGATCTACTGGGATGATGAGGAAAGTCCTTCCGTGGAAGTGCCGGTGGGGGATTTCTTTGCCAATGGATGGGGCGGATATGCTCATGTCAATTCACTGGCAGTAACGGTTAATCCGGGTAGTGCATACAACTGCTACTGGACAATGCCTTTTCGTAAGAAGTGCAAAATTACCATGACAAACATTGATGAGAAGCCTATGCGCTTATATTACCAGATAGATTATTCCCTTACAGAGGTTCCGGATAATGCGGCCTATTTTCATGCCCAGTTCAGAAGGGTAAATCCATTAAAATATAAAGAGGTATATACCATCATCGATGATATAAAAGGACAAGGACATTATGTAGGCACATATCTTTGCTGGGGTGTAAATAATAATGGCTGGTGGGGAGAAGGTGAGATAAAGTTCTTCATGGATGGAGATAAAAAATTCCCGACCATCTGTGGAACCGGCACAGAAGATTATTTCTGTGGGTCCTATAATTTTGATGTCGGTGGAACATATAAAGAGTATTCCACCGCATATGCAGGCTTGCCGCAGATCATCAGACCTGATGGTTCTTATCAGGCTCAACAAAGATTTGGGCTTTACAGATGGCATATCACAGATCCGATCCGGTTTAAAAAAGACTTGAAGGTAACTATTCAGGCCCTTGGCTGGCGTAGTGGAGGAAGATACCTCCCCTTAAAAGATGATATTGCCTCTGTAGCTTTCTGGTACCAGGCAGAACCGCACAATACATTTCCAAAACTTCCGGAAAAAGACGAGTTGGAAGTAAACTAGTGTTGTAGTATTATTGAAGATTCAAAATTGATTAAATCGATATATGCTCCATTTTTGGAGTTGAAATAATCTTGTTTATTATAAAGTAGCAGGTATAACAAAAATGAAAAAGATAATTATCAGTCTGCTTATTACGATAACTTTAGCAGCCTGTAAAAAAGAAGCACCGCCGAATATTGTTTTGATCCTTGCTGATGACCTCGGCTATTCAGAACTTGGGAGCTATGGCCAGAGACATATCGAAACACCCAATATTGATCAATTGTGCAAGAACGGCATGACCTTTACCCAGTTCTATTCCGGAGCCCCGGTCTGTGCCCCGGCCCGTTGTATCCTTCTTACAGGAAAACATGCCGGGCATGCTTATATCCGTGGAAATGATGAATGGGGGATAAGAGGTGATGTGTGGGACTTCGCAAAAGCTGTTGAGGATCCTGGCCTTGAGGGTCAGAGACCGATACCCGATTCTTTAATAACCGTTGCCGAATTGCTGCAGTCAGCCGGGTATACTACAGCCTGCATTGGGAAATGGGGACTGGGTGCTCCCTTTACTGAGGGTGCTCCAAATAACCAGGGATTTGATCTTTTTTATGGATATAACTGCCAAAGACAGGCGCATACGTATTATCCAAAACATCTCTGGAAAAATGAAGAAAAGGTTTGGCTATCAAATAAACTTGTGGTGCCCGGCACTAAGCTGGAGGAAGGTGCTGATTCATTGGATGAAAACAGTTATGCCAATTATACCCTGGAAGAATATGCACCAGACCTCATGTTTAGTGAGACGATCCAATTCCTTGAAGAGAATCATAAGGATCCTTTTTTTCTATATTTTGCAACACCTATTCCTCATGTTCCATTGCAGGCACCAGATTCACTGACACACTATTACCGGGATAAATTTGGGGAAGAGCATCCTTACCTGGGAGATCAAGGCTATTTTCCAACCTTCACCCCAAGGGCCACCTATGCCGCAATGGTCACTTATCTTGACAACCAGGTGGGCCTGATCGTTCAGAAACTAAAAGATCTGGGTGTATATGACAACACCATAATCATGTTTACCTCTGATAATGGACCAACATATGCCGGAGGGGCGGATTCCCGGTTCTTTGATAGTGCGGCCCCTTTCAGCAGCATACGTGGCAGGGGGAAGGGCTCGGTTTATGAAGGAGGAATTCGTGTCCCATTTATCGTTCAATGGCCTGAAAAGGTAATGCCGGGTAGTACTTCAGATCATCAGGCTGCCTTCTACGATTTCTTCCCGACATTATGTGAATTGGCGGGCATAGATAAACAGGCAGAAACTGATGGATTGAGTATGGTTTCAGTATTTACAGGATCAGGTCATCCAGACCAACATGAGTTTTTGTATTGGGAATACCCTGAAGCCGGGGGGCAGCAGGCCATAAGAATGGATAACTGGAAAGGCATCAGGCGGAATTTGCATAAAGGGAACCTGGATATTGAATTATATGACCTCAATTCAGATATTGGTGAGACAAGGGATGTAGCCTCTGAAAATCCGGAGGTGGTGAAAGAAATAGAGCGTATTATGTCGGAACAGCATCAGGCTTCTGAAATTGACCGGTTTAAATTTGAAATTCTTGAGGATTAAAGGGCGCTTTTATGATGATCGGCAATTTCAACTTTCCGCATAAACTTCCTTGCTCCAACCAGATCCTTCAGTAAAGGGAATCCGCCCCTCTTTTATCTGTAATTCCATTTGATATAGCCTTTCCATCCGAGATGTTTTCTCTATGGAAAAAAGTATTGGGATCATCAGGTGTCAATTTCTAAAAAGCGCTTTTCTGCTTTGTCTTGCAGGAATAGAACCGTGTATATTTCCTCCGCCATTCATCATTTGTATTTACCGCTAATAAATGAGAGACCATTTTTGAACCATGTTGTGTAACCTTCCGGCATAAAAAACCATCTTATAATTGAATTTAAATTCGAAATACTATGCTGAAGAACTATTTTCTTGTTGCGTTCCGTAACATTATCAAGCAAAAATTCTATGCTTTTATCAATATCCTTGGCCTTACAATTGGTATTACTGCCACCCTGTTTATCATACTATATGTTGCTGATGAACTTAGTTATGACCGTTTCCATACCAATATTGACAATATGTATCGTGTCGGTCTGCATGGCCGCTTAGGGGGACAGGATATAAGGGTAACTTCCACGCCTCCTCCTCTGGTAGCCGCTTTGAAGGATGATGTGCCCGGCATACAGGATGCAGTCAGGCTTTGGGAATGGGGTGATGTGATAATCAGTTACGAAGACCTCGTATTCACAGAAGATAAAATCTTCCATACGGATTCAACTTTTTTTGATTTCTTCAGTTTCAAACTCCTTGAAGGCGACCCTGAAACAGCATTGACAGAACCTAATAGCATAGTTTTGACGGAAAGCTCTGCCAGGAAGTTCTTTGGTGAGGAAGATGGATTAGGAAAGATCCTTATCTTCAGTAATGATAAGAAGGCGATGAAAGTTACCGGAATAGTACAGGACCCACCATCCAATTCTCATATTAAGTTCAATTATCTTGTTTCATTTTCATCTAATGAATTTGGAGTTTCAGATCAATGGTTAAGCAATAGTCTCAATACCTATTTCATTAAGCACGATCAGGCAAATATAGATGATATTGAATCCAAGCTTAATAATGAAATTATTCCCAAATATGTTGGGCCTCAATTGCAGCAGTTTCTGGGCCTGACAATCGAACAATTTATTGAACAAGATGGAGCATATGGATATTTTATAAATCCCGTGAAAGACATTCACCTGTATTCTGATGTAGAGGGTGAGTTGGAACCCCCTGGGAATGTTTCCTATATTTATATTTTCACTGCAATAGGCTTGTTTATCCTGATAATTGCTTCAATTAATTTTATGAACCTTTCAACAGCTAAATCAGCGGGGAGGGCAAGAGAGGTCGGCATGCGTAAAACCTTTGGATCTTTAAAGCGGCAGCTAATCGGACAGTTCCTGGTTGAATCTATTATTTACAGCTTTGTATCGGTAGTCCTTGCAGTAATTGCCACCGTTTTATTACTACCTCAATTCAACCTGATATCTGGTAAAATTTTGAGTTACGATACCTTGTTGCAACCAGTGATGATAACTGGCATGATATCACTCGTGATCATAGTGGGATTTCTGGCAGGTTCATATCCTGCATTTTACCTGACCAGCTTTAAAATTACCGAAGTATTGAAAGGCCAGGCTGCCAAGGGAATGAAAAGTGGTAAAATGAGAAGTTTCCTGGTTGTACTTCAGTTTTCCATTTCAATTTTACTCATTATCTGTACAGCAATTGTATATAATCAACTTCAATATACACAAAAGAAAAATCTTGGATTTAATAAAGAGAATGTAATGGTTCTTGCCAATGTAAGCCGTCTTGAAAATAATCGGAAAGCTTTTAAAGATGCTCTGATGAGCCATAATTCAATTGTTGCAGCCAGTTATTCGAATAGTGTTATTCCGGGAGTGAACAATACCACCATATTCAGAAAACCCGGACTTGATGAAGACCATATTGTGGGGGTTTATTTTGCTGACCATGATCATATGGAGACTATGGGTTTTGAATTAGACCAGGGACGTGATTTCTCCAGGGATTTTTTGTCCGATTCAACAGCTATGCTGGTTAATCAGGCTGTAGTAGATGAAATGGGCTGGGATAATCCGATTGGTGAGAAATTGATAAGTTTTAACGGGGAAGAACCTCTGGAATTAACTGTTGTGGGGGTATTGAAAGATTTTAATTTTGAATCATTACGTGATAAAGTCCGGCCATTAATGATCCGGCTTGGAGATTTTGGAAATGATATGACAGTGCGTGTTCAGTTTGAGGACCCAAGGGAAGCAGTAAGTTTTGTTGAAACTACGTGGAAGGAGTTTGCCACAGATGCCCCATTTGAATACTCATTCCTGGATGAACAGTTTGACAGATTATACCGGGCCGAACAACGACTGGGTTTGTTGTTCAGCATTTTTACCATCCTGGCTTTATTTATTGCCAGCCTTGGGCTTTTTGGCCTGGCGGCTTTTACCGCAGAACAACGCACTAAGGAAATCGGGGTCAGAAAAGTCATGGGGGCCTCGATATTAAGTATAATGCAAGTACTATCCTTAGAGTTTATAAAATATATTGGTATTGCATTCATAGTTGCGATTTTTCCTGCTTATTATTTCATCTCCAAATGGCTGGAAAATTTTGTTTACAGAGTGGATATTAGCATATGGACCATTTTATTGAGTGGCGTTTTCGCCCTACTTGTGGCTGTTCTGACGGTTAGTTACCAATCCTTTAAGGCAGCGAGGATCAATCCTGCCAAAACCCTGAGATACGAGTAAAGGATACCGGGTGAGGTTCTAATTTGCATTAATATTCTTAAGATTCCTGATTTTTTCTTTAGAATAGATTAACTGGTCGCTTTAACGGCGATTTCATCAAGTACCTTATGGATCTTTTTCATAGCGATTTTTTTGATCATCCATTCCGGCCAGGGAAAATTTGGGCGGAAAGTCACGACCCATCTTATGGTAGTTGCATTTCTTCCAGGATATAGGAATATGGTGCCATAATAGTCATGAACAGGAGCTCCGGATAATAGTTGATATTCAATTGATTCTTTAGGTTTGACAACCAGGATTTTTTCAGTAACAGAATCCTTGCCTGTTCCCATTTTTCGAATCAGACCTTGCTGATGGTTTTCCGGGTCGCCTGGTTCTATGATTTCCACATTGCTATCCGGATCGTTTTTAAGTTCAAAATCAGTGAGGATACTCCAGATCTTATCGGGCTCTGCTGGGATATCTTTATCGATATGAAATTGTCCCATGGTGAAAAAAATATTTTTTACAATTTAAAAAAAAGAAAGATAAAAACATAGTGAAGCTTAATCTCGGATTCGATATTTTATGTTAAATATCCTTAATAATTGTCATTAATCGTTACCCGGGAAAGGTATTTCCGTTACATCCGGGAAAATTAACCCTGATCCTTTGAACTTTTCCAGTCCTGAATGATTAATCCTTCACCATATCTTTTAACTACGAGTTTTTGTTTACTCTTCCATCCAAGACTTTCTATCTCATCAATCGGGAGTGTAATAATATAACTTCTTCCGCCAGCTGTTTTGTTCAGGCTGCGGATGTGCCGCTCACTGATTTTTCGATTAGCCATGTCAATATCGATTACAATAAATATATAATTATCTCTATAATTAATTATATTATTAATTCTATAATTACAATATAGTTAATAGTCTTTGAAAAGCAAATACGTGAGGCTCTTATTTGATGACCTTCAGGGTAGGTTTAAGCTTTCATTTGTCCGAATTTACAGGTTGAAATTGCCTTTCCCGACCTTTTTGAGGTTTTGGATCACAATAGATTAATGGCTTCCGCATGATTATTTCAGGAAGCAATTTATTCTGATCTGTCAAGCAATCTCTGATCGATCGATTTGGAAGCCTTGGCCCCCAATTCCTTCAGCTTTTCTGTTTTCCTTATCAGATTGTCCTTCCCCTCGGTAAGCTTATTCATAGCCAGTTCATAGTTTTTACCGGTGGTTTTAATCCCATCACCCACTTTGATCAGGTCATCGGTAAAGGATTTGAATTTATCATACAGTGAACCGCTCTGCCGCGCAATTTCAATTGCATTCCGGTTCTGGTTTTCCTGTCTCCATATGCTTGCTATAGTGCGTAATGTAGCGATCAGGGTGGAGGGGCTGACGATAACAATATTTTTTTCATAGGCTTCCATGAAAAGTTTGTCATCGTACTGGATGGCCAGTCCAAATGCAGGCTCCACAGGCATAAATAAAAGCACAAAATCCAGACCAGATACCTGATAAAGCTGCTGATAGTTCTTGGCGCTAAGGTCTTTGACATGTTTTCTCACGGAAGTGATATGTTCTTTAAGATATGCCTGTTTTTCTGATTCTTCTTCTGCTGACACATATCTTTCATAGGCAACCAATGATAGTTTTGCATCTATGATGATGTTTTTGTCTTCGGGAAGATGTACAATAACATCCGGTTGAAGGCGGCCTTCTCCTGAAGAAAACGATTCCTGCACCATGTATTCACGACCTTTTACCAGCCCTGATTTTTCCAGAATGCTTTCGAGTATGAATTCGCCCCAGTTGCCCTGTGTTTTGGATTCACCTTTCAAGGCTCTGGTCAGGTTTTCAGCATCTTTGGTGATCTTCTTATTAAGGTCACTTAAGATCTTAAGTTCCTGTTTCAAAGCAGCATTTCTGTGGATCGATTCTTTATTAGTAGAATCTACCTTTTTTTCAAATTCAAGGATTCTTTCTTTTAGCGGGTTCAGAATCTCACCCAGGTTAACCTTATTCTGATCCGTGAATTTTTTGCTTTTCTCTTCCAGTATTTCATTTGCGAGGTTCTTGAATTCTATGCTAAACCTTTCCTGGAGTTTTTGAATATCCTCTTTCTGGGTATTCAGCTTGTCAAGCAGGTTTTTGTAATCGCGCTCGCTGGCAGTGAGTTTGTTGCTTAGATCCAGTGAAGTCTGTCTTTCCCTGTCAAGGACCTTCTTCTGGTCATTATATTCCGCAAACAGGCCCTCATATTTATCGATCTGAACACGGTTTTCTATTTCAAGGTTTTTGAGAGATTCGTCCAGATTGTTTTTTTCTTCCAGCGATAGCACCCTTTTACTTTGTATGTAAAACCTGGTTATGAGAAATGCTGCAGCAGATCCTATTATCAATCCCGTTATCAGGTAGATCCAATCGTACATATCGATGAATTATAGAAGCATTTAATAAATTCTTATCCTCTGGATGCTACAAGCAATAAGCCATAGGCTATGATCATAAGCCAGACTATATTTTCAGTAATTACAGAGATGTTCAGTTTTATGAAATCCAGCTGAATAAAAACGGCGACCAGTACAATGATAATGGATATGGCCCTGAGGATTTTTCTGGTTTTATTGTTCATGTTGATTTTATGTTATGCATTCTTCCAATCTTACCTTATGCAGGCATTGAATGCTAATTTATGAATATTTTCATATATGACTATACTTTGAAAGCATATAAAAATATCTATGATTAGTTTTGCATCCGGAAAATAAGAACAATGAAGTGGCTGAATCTGGCAAAGACATACTAAAAGCAATACATATTCTTCAGCAGGATGGTTTGGTAGCCATCCCTACGGAAACGGTATATGGTCTTGCCGGGAATGCGTTCAGCGAGGAGGCGGTTGTTAAGATATTCGAAGTAAAAAACCGTCCTTCCTTCGATCCGCTTATCGTACACGTTGCCTCTATTGAGCAGGCTGAAGAAATGGTTCTGAATATTCCTTTAAAGGCAAAGGAGCTTGCTGCGAATTCTGGCCCGGGCCGTTAACCCTTTTGTTAAGGAAGCGGGGGATTATCCCGGATATAGTAACTTCAGGGCTTGATACAGTTGCAATCCGGATACCTGATCATCCCATCACTCTTGAATTACTCCACTGTCTTGGATTTCCTTTGGCTGCACCCAGTGCCAATCCTTTCGGGTATGTTAGCCCTACAACCATAAAGCACGTGAATGATCAGTTAGGGGATAAAATACCCTATATCCTTGATGGAGGAGATTGTCATGTCGGGATCGAATCCACAATTATCGGATTTCAAGATGAAAAACCACAAATATACAGGCTGGGGGGGATAGCTGTTGAAGATATAGAATCAGTCATTGGTAAAGTAGGGGTGAAGAATCATTCTTCTTCGAAACCAGCAGCCCCTGGAACCCTGGAGAGCCATTATGCACCTGGTAAAAAGGTAGAGCTTAAAAACATTACCTCTCTGGATCCCGCAGCAGATCCGGAACAAATCGGATTGATACGATTCATGGACTTATACCGTGGGATTCCTGAAAAGAACCAGATTATTTTATCAGGATCCGGAGACCTGAAGGAAGCGGCTAAGAACCTCTTCTCCGCTTTACGCAAAATGGATGAAATGAATGTTCAGTATGTAATAGCCGAATCCGTACCTGAAATAGGATTAGGTCGTGCCATTAATGACCGATTACACCGTGCTGCAGCCACCTCCTAGATGTCAGTGACTTATCGAAATATTAATATTTAAGATGTGATGAGATCCCGCTTTGTAAACTAGTGGATTAGGGCGAACTTTTCATAAATATTCAATGCAAGCTAATAATATATCCTCAGACCTTGTTTAATCCTGCAAGCGGATTTAACTTTTCTTTTCATAAAGTCTGTAAAATCCAATCATGATTTAGATTGGAACCCTCTTTGATCCTCTAGGTTGACCAGACAGCATAATTCATGAATTATACAAAGGACTTAAATTTTATAACATAACCTCGTTAAATCGTATTTTCAAATCATGCAGCACAATTTATGTTAAATCACCAGAAGTCATGTCCACTTGTTATACTAAGATCATGATTAATTAAACGCTTTAAAATACCGAAAATATTAATATTAAATTCCTTCATCCGGCATTTCAAATTGTTTTGATTCTTTGTTAAAAGACGCCTTATTGGCTACCTTTACGACCTAGAATAATGACTAATCTATTTTTAATTTTATACCAATACAATTCCTATGAAAACAGTTGATACGTATGATTTTTCGGGTAAACGCGCATTGATCCGTGTTGATTTTAATGTTCCTTTAAACGAAAAATTTGAGATAACCGATGAAACCAGGATAAAAGCTGCGGTACCTACAATTTCCAAGATACTTAATGATGGCGGATCTGTCGTTCTGATGTCCCATCTTGGAAGACCAAAAGAAGGTCCTGAAGAAAAATTTTCTTTAAAACACTTAGTGAAGAATCTTTCAGATACGTTCGGCAGGGAAGTAAAATTTGCTGACGATTGCATAGGAGAGGGCGCTTTCGAGCTTTCTGCGGGTTTGAAACCGGGAGATATTTTATTACTTGAGAATTTAAGGTTCTATAAAGAAGAGACAAAGGGAGACAAGGACTTTTCTGAAAAATTATCAAAACATGGGGATGTTTATGTGAATGACGCTTTCGGGACAGCACACAGGGCCCATGCTTCAACTGCAATCGTTGCTGATTTTTTTGAGGATAAGATCTGTGGATACCTGATCCAGGCTGAGCTGGTAAATGCTGATAAGGTTTTAAAGAATCCGGAAAGGCCTTTTACTGCGATTATGGGAGGTGCAAAAGTATCTGATAAGATACTTCTTATCGAGCAAATGCTGGAAAAGGTAGACAACTTGATTATAGGTGGCGGTATGTCTTATACTTTTGCAGTGGCAAATGGAGGAACGGTTGGGAAATTCACTTCTGGAGGCTGACAAGGTGGATCTTTGCAAAGACCTCTTGAAAAAGGCAGAAGCCAAGGGTGTGAAAATAATACTCCCTGTGGATACGGTAATAGCTGATGATTTTAATAACGATGCCAACAGGAAAACTGTAGAGGCTGGAAGTATTCCAGATGGTTGGATGGGACTGGACATCGGACCGGATACCATTAAATTGTTTTCAGAGGTAATTGAAAATTCCAAATCCATTCTATGGAACGGCCCAATGGGAGTATTCGAATTCCCAAATTTCGCCAATGGTACCATACAGGTTGCTGAAGCAGTTGTTAAGGCTACTGAAAATGGTGGATTTTCACTGATAGGTGGCGGTGATTCTGCCTCTGCGATCAACAATCTCGGTTACGGCGATAAAGTATCGCACGTAGCTACAGGCGGTGGCGCCCTCCTTGAATATATGGAAGGTAAAACCTTACCGGGAGTAGCAACACTCGAGTAATAACCGGATCAGGTATTCCGCATAATACGGCTTAAGGATGTTGCCCATTTTCATGCCTGCAGCTTGAATTATGATCAGCGAGATCTTTAAGCCGTATTTTTTAAAAGGTGATGGTAACCTTATGCCATTCCTTTTCGATGTCATAAGATATTCCATAATGGCTTAGTTCACAGATCTTCTGCACTATGGAAAGGCCCAGCCCTGTATTTTTTTCTGAATGTTTGCCTTTCTTAAATCTTTCAAACATCTGCTCGCCGGGGATATCCTGGTCATTACCAGTATTTTTGATGATCAATGTGCTTTTGTCAAGATTCAATATTATTTTTCCTCCTTCATTATTATGTCTTATTGCGTTCTGAAGAAGGTTGTTCAATAATACTTTTATAAGCGTTTTGTCATTTTCCAGAACCACATTATCCTGAATACTTTTTTCCAATTTCAGTTTCTTCAATTTTATTAGATCATTGAAATCAGTAAGTACTTTATTGAGTTCTAATGAAACATTTATAGATTCTTTGTTGGAAAATTCTTCATTTTCAATCTTAGAAAGTAAAGTGAGGGACTTATTTAATTTTGACATATGTATTATTGACTCATACGAGGATTCAATAAGATCTATATGGTCCTGGGTAAGGTTCTCCTGCTGAAGCAACAATTCCAGTTTACCCTTGGTGATGGCAAGTGGTGTCTGCAATTCGTGCGATGCGTTTTCAGTGAATTCTTTCAGGTTCCTGTAATCTGAACTTACTTTTTCAGTCATCTGGTTAATAAAGCCATTCAATATATCAAACTCTTTTATTCCTGTTTTACCCAATACTGTAGGCTTGTAAGGATTTAATATTAAAATTTTTGATTTTTTCCAGCGTCAGGTTAAATGGCCTGAACATCCAACTGGATATTAGGAAACTGCTAATCACCATCACGACCCCAAGTATTATAAACAAGCGGGTTTGTGATTTGAACACGCTCTGGAATATATCGTCCCGTTCCACGATCACATCATGAATTTCGATCCTGTAATTTTCTTCTTGGGTACTAATATAAGGAGGTCAGTTTCCGGTTATTCTCCATCCTCCTTAAACCCTGGTGCCAGACAAGGGTATCGGTAAATTGAAACCTGCCACGCCTGCCAGGAGGAGATTCCGGCATTTCATTTATCTCGATTATCTTTATTTTACTGTCACTGATGGATGAAAATCCCGGATCTTCCTTCATATAAATACTTATATCTCGATAACGTTCGATCAGATATCTGTCTGTTTCCAGCTGGATGGCATCAATGAAAATATTGTAGGTAATGATCCCGCCAACACCAAAAACGATCAGGGTAATAAACAAATAAAAGAGGGTTGTTCTTAGTAAAAATTTCATATCTTTTTTGTATTGAACTTGTATCCTAGGCCATATACCGTATCAAGGTAATCCGTTGACCCTGCCTGGATCATCTTCTTCCGGAGATTTTTGATATGTTGGTATACAAAATCAAATGAATCGAACATGTCGGCCTGGTCACCCCATAAATGTTCGGCAATTGATTGTTTGGTTATTACCCGGTTCTGATTAGAAAGAAAATAGATCAACAACTCATATTCTTTCTGGGTAAGGCTAATAGGATCTTCATTTATGTATACATCAGTTGAATCGATGTTTATTTTTATCTCATTGAAAATTATTTCCTTATTGCCCTTGAAGTTTTTCCGCCTGTAAATGGCTTTGATCCTTGCATTCAGTTCAGAAAGGTCAAATGGTTTGGTGATGTAATCATCCGCTCCAAGGTCAAGTCCTTCTATTTTATCTTCAAGTGAATCCCTGGCTGAAATGATCAATACCCCGGCATCAGATTGATGTTCTCTGAGTTCCTTCAATACATTCAGGCCACTTCCATCCGGAAGCATTATATCCAGAACAATTACATCATAATCATATACTACCACTTTATCAATTGCATCCCGGAAGGTGGATGCATGCTCACATATATTCCCCTCAGTTTTCAGATAAGTGATTATGTTTTTTGCAAGTTCCTGGTTATCCTCAACAAGTAACAGTTTCATTTTTAAAGGTTCATCCTCTCCTGATAAATATAAAAATAGCGAAGGAATCTGAGGAAATTCTGAGATTTTAATTGTTCATCATCAATTTATCACATGATTTTTATCAATCCTATTTTAAACCTGACAAAAGTCATAAATTATCATATAGATTTTTTATTTCTTTATCCTGATTTTTATATCAAAAGCTTTTTATAATGAAAAAATCAATGGAGTACCTGGCTAAGGCGATGAAGTATCTGGAGAAATGCGAGATTGAATCGCCTTACAAAAATGCCGTAGATGTTGAGAGTGCAATGCGGGCATTAGAAATAGTCGAGTTGGAGCATAAGATTGAAGAAGCCAAACAGCTTCATCATTTTGACGACATGGAGAAACTTCAAAAGGAACGCGATGAGTTAATGGCGAAGATCTGCTAGATATTTTTTTGTCTTTTTTTAGATTGAAATACATTTTTTAAGATTTATTAATAGATCCCGCTTCGGCGGGATTTTTTTGTTTTTAAAACCAAGAGGTTATTTATTATGTTTTAATTATTCTTTTATCCAAATAGATTCTATTTCTTCCAGTGTTTTTCCTTTTGTTTCCGGTACGAAAGCATAGGTGAAGAGCAGCATTAATCCGGAACTGAAAGCCAGTATTCCGAATGTTATTGCGGAACCTGCGTTAACAAGCATCCAGGGGAATAATCCAACTACAATAGCATTTGCTATCCATTGTGTAAATACAGGGATGGACATGGCGGTACCTCTGATCTTATTGGGAAAAATCTCGGAGACAAGTGTCCAGAAAACGGGTCCTACACATGCAGAGAAAAACGCAATAAAACCTATGATAAGCCAGAGGGCTATATCACCTGTAAATCTACCTAGCAGTGACATGATGGTGATGGTAGTTAATATCACTGTAAGGCCAGCTGAACCGATCAGATAAAGAATTCTTCGTCCGGCTTTTTCTATCAGCCATATGGAAACGAATGTAAATGATAAAAAAACCCCGCCTAAAGCAAATGTTGCAAATAAGGCTGCATCAATTTTCCAACCAGCAGATTCGAGAATGATTGGGGCATAATCAACGATGGTATTGATCCCGCAGAACTGAACAAAGACCGCCAGTCCGAACCCGACCCACAGTGCTCTCAGATTTCCTTTTTTTAGAAGGTCGCTCAATTTTACCTTTATATTATCCTGCAGACTCTCCTTAATTTGCTGCATTTCATAGTTTGCATTTTCTTCTCCTCCAATTCTTTTCAATACTTCAAAAGCTTTTTGTTTATGGCCGTTCTTAAAAAGGAATCGGGGCGTCTCAGGAACAAAAAACAAAAGGAGAAAGAATAATGCCGATGGAAATGTTCCTGAGATAAACATCCAGCGCCAGTTATCCGGCCCAATATCATGAAGCATGTAATTTATGAAATATGATAGGATGATCCCGATAACAATCGAAAGCTGGTAGAAGGAAACAAGACGGCCACGAATGTTGAATGGGGCAATTTCAGATATATACATTGGGGAGACTGCTGAAGCAGCCCCGACGGCTATCCCTCCGCAGAATCGTGCCATTACAAAAATACTGAAGCTCGAGGCGAGACCAGTTGCAATGCTCGTTACTGCAAATAATAATGCTACGAAGTATAATATAATTTTACGTCCCCAGGTATCCGCTGCACGTCCCGCTACGGCTGAACCGAAAACACATCCTACAAGTAAAGAGCTCACACCCCAACCAAGTTGTAACTCATTCAATTGAAAATGTTCACGGATAAAAGGGACAGCTCCTGTTATAATTGCAATATCGAAACCAAAGAGAAGCCCTCCCAGGGCAGCAACAAATGTTATAACAATGAGATTAATTAAATTCTGGTTCTTTTGTATCATGTTTATTAGTTTAAAAAGTTGTCATTCCTATATTAAATACTCCATTATGACAATTTCCCAATTTGCTGTAATTCAGATTCACGGAAATTGAGAGCGAGTTAAATCAGGATATATTTTTCCCAGCTTAATATTGAAATATTTTATCGGGTTATTTGAATTATATATATTGGCGTCACTATTTTCCCAATGGTGAACTCATAATTTCCGGAATCATCAGGATTAACTTCAGTAGTTTCTATCACATTCCCATCCCCGCCAATGGCAGATAGTTCCACAAGTCTGGCCCCGTTCAGTCCAATCAGGCGGATCCGACCTCTGACATTTTCAATCAGTGATGGTTTTTTACCCCATTCAATAAGCTCTGTTCGGTCAGGAATTATATTTCATACCGGTTAGTTCATGTTTAGCTGTTACCGTGAGCATTAACCTGGATGACTGGTTTATTGGATATTGGTCCAGTGAATTAAGAATTATAGAGCCAAACGGGTTGTCAACTTCCACTTCCAGGTTTTTAAGGTCAGGGTGCTCACTTTTTAAAAAACCCACCAAAGCCTTGGTCCGGTCGGTATTGATTGAAAAAAGCCCCTGATTGTCCCGGTGCTACCAGATCAATTCCACGGTTTCTGATACAATTGGATCTGGTGTTTTAAAAGGTTCATATGCATTATGTTCCCTGAAAAAGCCGCTGATACGGGTGCCGTATATTAAGGATAATACCGAGTTGAACCCAGGTGTAAAATATGGCATCTCGCCTGGATCCTTTCTAATGCCTTCCACGATCTCATAATGATTATAATCCCTAAATATGACACTATCCGCTGGTTTAACATCTGCCCGAAGAAACATAAGTGCTCCCGCTGCCATATTTGACATTTTTACGGGATCTGAGTAAATATCAAAGGGATTAGGCGCTTTCTCATTCCATTCTTTTGGGTCACTATGTTCAAGTGTATAATAATAAATGCCATCCCAATCCTGTAAAAGAGCATAGGCTGCCAGAATGGGTATTCCTTCACAAGCAAATTCACTGGGGAAGGGATGATTGGTTTCAGATACAGTGTAAGGTTTACCTGCAACTGCAGATCTGGAGAGTTGAACAACTGTGCTGATTTCCGGATCATTGACCATTGGTGAGTGATTAAATGATATGGAGGTTTTCCCTGTCTTCTGGTCATTTATGTAATTGGGGTGTTGCCAGTACACATGCCCATCTATTATATCCAACTTTGAAAGGGAAGATAATAAGGCATATCCGCTTTTATAATGATTGTGATCACTATTGCCTGCAACAGGCGCTTTTAATCCAAGAGTAGATTTAAGAAAGTGGTGCATCCCTGAGTAAAATCTTCTCTCCATTTCAATGATAAAAGAAGCTTCCGTCTGAAAACGTAATTCAGAAGCATCATCGAACTCGCTGCTTTCCAAGCGGTGGATAAATCCCTCCTGATCTCTTCCCGCTTCAAGCGCTATGGCTTCGATTTGTTTTTCAGACATGTTTTCCGATAGCCATTGATTGTATTTGATGGTCAGTTCGCGGGCATAGTAAGGGGAAATGTCTGACCAGGTTGATGGATCTTTAGAGTGATTTTTCCCCATTAATCGATCTCCGAACCAGGCTTCCACTAATGAATTTTCGTTAACAATCTCAACGGTTATCAAAGCAGGTTCGTCAACATAGCGGTTACCCGTATAAGGATTTTTATGGGTAAGTAATTGCCTGGCATATTCTTTTTGGAGCATGATCAGGCGGTCATCAAATAAAGTGGCTGCTTTGGCCAGCCCGAGGTATTCAAATTCAGGAACCTGGTCCTCTGATTTATAATTCCTGCCAACATTCAGGTTGAGATTCGAATATATCCCTTGTTTTTTAAGTTCTGCAATGAAATAATCGAGTTTATCGAGTTGTTCAGGATTGAATACCCTTCTGCTTTCAAGGGTATAATCAAATATACTTTTGTCAGGGCCCCATTCAGAATCCAGAAAATGAAAACGGACTCCATTGATGCCATATCTGCCAGAAAAGTTGCAACTTGAGAGGCATCTTCTTTTTCAGGGAAACCTGCCCCACCCGTCATGTTAACTCCCCAGATCCTGAGTCTTTTGCCATCGGCAGTATAAAAATGACCGTTTTTAATCTGAACAAAACCAGCCTTTGCCTGCAGGTTTATCGAGCAGGTAAGATAGACTGAAGTCAGTTTGTCCGCCTGTTCTCCAATCAATATTATAGGATTCAAGTGGGTGCGATCCACTTTGAGCAAAATTATTATGTATTATCAAGGCATAAAAAGCCAGGAAAAGTATCAATTTATATGTATAGTTTTTCATGCCAATAGTTTTGAATGGTAGCTTTATTCTACCCTTATTTATGAACTGCATGGAGATATTCATCATTCAGTTAATCTTCTTATAAACCCGATCATATATTTCAGCCCAAGCTTGGATGAAACAATTTCATCAATTCCAATCCAAAGTCGGTTTTTGTCAGTTTACTCCAGGTATATATCCCAGGTGCAAGTTAGATTGATTACAAATTGAATTAACAACTTGGAAATTAAGTATTTATACTTTTGATAAGCCCAACAGAAAAGGATCATAATGATTAAATGATCGGTCTTCTAAAAAAATATGCGAAATATAATAGTTCCAACAATACATTTTGTCAAATTTTACATTTTTTATAAGAAAATGAAATGGTGCAACATTATATGTGGAACTTAATATTGCCGGTTGCATAAAGAATTATTGAGTGTACTGATCAAAAACATATCTGATCAGCCGGATTGGAATTCTAATATTTGCAGGCTTCCTGTCAAGTTCATACCTTAATTCAGTAAGGCACCTTTCCAATATGAATATTTCAAGTAACATATTGAAATCTTCCCTGTTCGTTGGCATAAAGGGTTCCCCTTTGGCATGCCCTATATAAGAATTTACCATGAATCCACTGATATAATGGAACCATCTTACGGGATATTTCATGTCGTACTCGTTATTGAGGCCAGTTAATTGGGCTACCCTGTGGATGGAATAGATCATTGTTGCCAGATCACGCAAGGGAGATTTCTTAACTTTCTTCTGATGGAATGAAAAGGAAAGGTCACCCTCAAATCCTATAATTTCGAAATCATTACCAGTGAATAATACCCTGGAAAGATGATAATGACCATGGATTCGTATTTTTTGCAGGTCCAGTTTCAATTGGGTTATCTTACTGAAGCTGTTTTCAAGCAGATCGGTATATTTAAAGAATTCCCTGGCCAGCTTTTTATTCTCATCCGATAGTGTGTCCATGCTGCTGTTGAGTACCTTGGATGTCGTACGAATAAGTGTTTTGAAGCCTGAATAAAGGCTTTTCTGATAGTGAAGGGAGAATTCTTCGTATTTAAAATCGTCTTTATCCTGAGCATACGCCAGGGCCTTATGCATGTCGGCAGTGCGTTGACCCAGAAGAAGTACATGTTGCAGGTATGCCCCTCCAAGAAGTTTCTGGCCCTCCAGCGTAAGGTCATAGAAAGAAGCCGGATTGGATAATGATCCTTTTAGTTTAGGCAACCTCCCTTTCGGACCAAAAGAAGTCATCTTCTCATAATACATTTTGAAACCATCAGAGAGGTATTCTTTACCGGTGACAGCCATTCCAATAAATTCCTGGCAGATCCCCAGAGTAGCTGGGAAAGCTTTCGGCCTTGCAAACTCAATATCTCCATAATATTCCGGTACGTTCCTGAATTTAGCGGTTTCGGAAAGGAACCTCGATATCTCCACGTCACGGATGGAGCTGTAATGGATATGTCTGTATATTTTTAAAACGACTTTATTGCCATAGACAATAACGGAATGACTTTCCTCCGAATCGATCATTTTTGAGTTGTTGGTCACTTCAGGATCCTTGCAGATCGATTTTAACCTGGACGTTGGGAAAGTTTCAATTTTACATCCGTTAACTACAATTTTCTTACCTTTGACCAGATTTTCCATCAGGTATTTTCTGAATTCATTGCTGTAAACAGAATCGAAAAGAATGCCAGATTTTTCACCAATTTTAACCCTGCAAATTATGCTTTTAGGTGCTTCCTCCAGTATCTCCTGTTCTTTTTTGTCACATGCAAAACCGACCGGTAATAAATAAAGTTCAGGTATGCCCTGGAAATACTTTACTTCCAAAAGTAGGAGGTTATACTTTCTCGAATTGGAAATGCTTATGTTCTCATGTATTTTGAGTGATTCGATGCCTTTTTTATCTCCGCCGAACCACCTTCTTTTCGTAATATAAGAGGGAAATATTTTGCTTTCCAGGATTTCTCTTTTCTTATTTACAAACAGGCCTTCCCATTTCTTTACCTCCAGAAGAACTGAGAGGTCAATCGGTGCTTCCTCAATTGGGACCTCTTGTTCATTTGAGATCTCAAACCAGTAGTAACCATGGGGTCAAAGCGTGATGACGTAAGGTTGTTTTTTAATAACAGGGAACTTGTTTCTACTGAATAATTCAATAGGTGAATAGCCTTCGCATTCAGCCAGATCCAGTTCAACAGCCTGTGAAAACCTGGACAGGTTTACAACTATCAGGATCTTTTCGTCATTATATCTGCGTGAAAAAGCCAGGACCTTCCTGTTAGCGGGTTCCAGAAATTTGATATCACCACGACCGAAGGCTTTATACCTTTTACGCATATGGATGATGCTCTTCATCCACCAGAGTAAGGAATTGGTGTTTTTAAGCTGGTTCTCTACATTTATGTTTTCGTATTTGTATTCCGGG
This sequence comes from uncultured Cytophagales bacterium, assembly GCA_963820995.1. Lineage (GTDB taxonomy): Bacteria > Bacteroidota > Bacteroidia > Cytophagales > Cyclobacteriaceae > JAGTVG01. The sequence continues at coordinate 80,863 of CAWGCL010000009.1, forward strand.
TCTATAATTACCGGCAGGTACAGCTGCTGTGGATTGGCATCGGAAAATCCGGCATTACGTCCAGGATCCCATTGCATTGGGGTTCTAACGCCGTCCCTGTCCCCAAGATAATGGTTATCGCCCATGCCTATCTCATCGCCATAGTATAGCACAGGGGTGCCAGGCAGGGAAAACAAAAGGATATTCAGTAGTTCGATCTTGTTTCGGTCATTATCAACCAGGGTTGCAAGGCGTTTGCGTATTCCAAGGTTTATCCTCGCCAATGGGTCCTTGGTATATACTTTGTACATATAATCCCGCTCTTCATCGGTCACCATCTCGAGGGTCAATTCATCGTGGTTCCTTAAGAAAGTCGCCCACTGACAATTCTCAGGGATCTTAGGTGTCTGGTCCATGATCTCGATGATCGGGTACCGGTCTTCCATATTCACAGCCATAAACATCCTGGGCATCAAGGGGAAATGGTAATTCATATGGCATTCATCTCCATCCCCAAAATAAGAGGCAGAATCTTCAGGCCACATATTTGCTTCAGCAAGGAAAAGTTTATTCTCGAACTTTTCATCAACAAATTGTCGGAGTTTTTTAAGAAAGGCATGGGTCTGAGGGAGGTTTTCATTATTTGTTCCCTCTTCTTCAAATAGATAGGGTATCGCATCCAACCTGAATCCATCAACCCCCATTTTTAACCAGTAGTCCAGGATCTTAAAGACTTCCTGTTGCACTTTCGGGTTGTCAAAATTCAGGTCCGGCTGATGAGAGAAAAATCGATGCCAGAAGTAGGCTTTGGCTTCTTTGTCCCAGGTCCAGTTGGATGTTTCGTAATCGGTAAATATGATTCTTGTATCGTTGTACTGGTCGGGCGTATCCGACCAGACATAATAATCTCTGTAGACTGAGCCAGGTGCAGAACGTTTTGCTCTTTTAAACCATTCATGCTCATCCGAAGTATGGTTCAATACAAGTTCAGTTAGTACTTTCATCCCACGCTTGTGTACTTCCTTTACTAGTCTTTTAAAATCTCTTATGGTGCCATATGATGGATTAATGTTATAATAATCCGCAATGTCATATCCATCATCACGAAGGGGAGAAGGGTAAAAGGGGAGCAGCCATATTAAGGTTACGCCTAGTTCTTCGAGGTAATCGAGTTTGTTGATCAAGCCCTGGAAATCTCCGATCCCATCATGGTTGCTGTCGCTGAATGCCTTAATATGTAATTCATAAATGATGGCATCTTTATACCATGTCACATTTTCGTCCTGACCGATCTGCTCTTTATTCATTATCGACGAACTCTATTCTTTTTATAGTGCAAAATAATAAAAAAATATTTATATTCCTATATTAATATCCCAAGCGTTAAAAACGTAATTTGCAATTATCCGAATAATTTCCTTCAATCGCAATTTAAACAATTGCCAAATTTATAATTATTCACGGTTACAAAGTTGATAAAATCAAATCAATACTTGTCAATTAATGCAAAAAATGTATTATATATGGCATAATATTGAATACATATTAAATTATATCTTATTATTTTCCCCAGAAAACCACCACTGATCTAGGAGCTGCCTTATATAAATTTTCCTTCAGACCTTTCGATTTTTTAGGGTCTGAGAAATCTTCAGGATAGGATTTATGCGTATCGATGACCGGATGCCACTTCAGGGGGCCTTTCAATTTTGGCAATTCAAAGGTAAGCCCTTGCCAGTAGGAGTTCATAATCACATATAGGAATTCATTGTATTCGGGATATGTCAGGCTGAAAGCAAGACTTCTGGAATACGATTGCCAGTCGGGGTGATTTGGCTTTGTACCATGCCACATTAAATGGGGTTCACCAATTACCTCCTTGGTAGGCAGAATTTTCTCCAGCTTGAAGATCGCCTTTTCCTTAATAAATGATATCAGGTTCTTAACAAATGTATGAAGATCACTGTTGGGAACAAGTAGGTTCCAATCCATCCAACTAATCTCGTTGTCCTGGCAGTAAGCATTGTTGTTCCCTTTCTGGGTACGTCTGATTTCATCCCCCATGGACAGCATGGGTGTACCCTGTGATATGAAAAGGAGGGTAAAAAAGTTCTTGATCTGTTTAGATCGTAATGATGCAATCATTGGATTTTCTGATGGGCCTTCTAATACCACAATTCCAGCTGTCATTGAATGCAGAGCCATCCCTGCCTTCCTCAAGGTTAGCTTCATTATGTTTATCATTATATGAAACCAGGTCGTTCATAGTAAATCCATCATGGCAGGTAATAAAATTAATGCTTCTGTTGGGCTCTCTGTCCGGATCCGGATAAATATCCGGGCTGCCAAGGATTCTGGATGCCAGGTTTTTAACGATCCCTTTTTCCCCTTTAACGAATTTTCGTACATCATCCCGGTAGTGCCCGTTCCATTCGGCCCATTTTTCACCAATGAAAGAGCCCACCTGGTAGAGGCCGCCTGCATCCCAGGCTTCGGCGATCAATTTAACATGCGCCAGAGAAGGAACTGATTCGATTTCCCACAGAACAGGTGGATTATCCAAAGGTTTACCGAATTCGTCCCTGGATAACACTGAGGCAAGGTCAAACCTGAAGCCATCTATATGCATCACTTCAGTCCAGTATCGCAGGCTATGCCTGATCATCCTTCTGATTATGGAATGGTTTGCATTGAGGGTATTGCCACATCCGGTGTAATCTCTGTACTCTCCATCTGATTTTAATAAATAATATGAATCATTGCCAAAGCCCTTTAAATTGAACACTGGTCCATCTTCGCCAGCTTCAGCAGTATGGTTAAAGACCACATCCAGAATGACTTCTATTCCTGCCTTATGGAAGGCTTTTACCATATCTTTAAATTCATTGATCAACTTCAGTGGATCTTTTTCATATCCGTACCCGTTATGCACGGAAAAGAAATTAACCGGAGAATAGCCCCAGTAATTGGTTAAATCACCCTGGGCATCCTGTCCATCGAACTGGTAAACCGGCATTAGCTCTACTGCAGTAATGCCCAGTTGTTTGAGATAAGGAATTTTCTCAATAAGTCCGGCATAAGTTCCACGCTTTTCAGATCTAACACCGGATGATTCATGTTTTGTAAAACCCTTTACATGAAGCTCGTAGATTATGGATTCAGAATAGGGAATATTAAGAGGTTCGTCACCTTCCCAGTCGTACGGTGTCAGGAGGGGTGACAACACCTTTCATGGCTTGTCCGCAATTGTCGCCTGGGTCAATTGCCGCTTGCCTGGAATAATTTTCAGGACTTACAATAGCGCGCGCATAGGGATCAGTGAGCACTTTTTTTGGATCGAACTGGTTCCATTTTTCAGTTGATTCGGAGCAATAAACCCGATAAGCATATATTTGTCCTGGTCTCAATCCTTCAATAAATATATGCCAATAGTAAAATGTCCTGTGCACCTTTGGATCTAATTTAACGATCCTTGCTGGTTCTGAATGATCAACATGGTCAAAAAGTAAGAGTTCTATATTTTCTGCATTTCTTGAAAAAACACAGAAATTAACACCGTGATCATAGGAAGTCGCACCCAAAGGATAACTCTTCCCGGGTCGTATATCATTACTCATAGTCTACAGATTCAAAATCTGTTGCGAATTTAAAGATGAATGCCTGCGAAGCCTAAATATTTCCGAAGTTTAAACTGTAAAAACCAAAGCTAATATTGTGTCGGTAAAACAGGACCAATTGTAAATTTAATCTATAACGGCGTTTGTTGAAGTATTAAATTATAATTGTTCCAGAATTCGGGATCTTCCCTCAATACTTAATTGATGCAGCGGAATAGTATTATTGATGCTTTCTTCCTTGGAAATGGCTTCAAAATCGGGATAATGAATGTCTGTCACAAAAAATTCACGGTATTTACTGATCTCCCCAATTTCATAACCTAGATATATTTTGAAGAAATTGACATAAGAAATATATTTTAGGAATAGTTTGTCCTTGTAATCCCTGTATTCCATATTCAATTCATACACTTTTCTTTCCTTGGTAAAATCCCGGACATAAAAGGAATAGTGAAATTTCAGAATTCCATGATCCTTAACCCGGATAAATATCTCACCTTTTACGTTGATGTGCAGATAATTATACTCAGCCTTTAGGTTTGAAGCGGACCACATAGACTTCGTCTTATCCACATAAGTGTAGTAAGCGATATCAAAATCATAATTACTTTCATGAAAATTATGAAATACACCAACAAAGGGCAATAGTCTCATACTGGTTCCGTACGGGATTATGATATCTCATATTATAAAACTCATTTGCAAAAAATTCCGTTGATACACCCGCCATAACTTCCTTCAGGGTATCATCATCGTCTTTATGAAGATACTTTTCATAGTTTTCATTGATAGTTCTCCTGAAACCTCAATTGATCTACTCTAACCCTGGTTCTTTCATCCGATTTTTTATAGCCCATATCCTGTACGGCAATAGCCCCTTCAAGAAAAGCGTCATAGCTCATTATTTCTTTTCATATAATCTCGATAATAGCCCTCAAGAACGAAGGGCTTTATGGGATAGTTCCTATATATCCTGGATATAGCTTTTTCCACCACTCTTCGCCCTGTGATCTTATGATCAGAAATGATCACTTCCTGCAGAACGCTGGTTTGCGGGTCCAGATTTATTTCCAGATAGTCTATATCCATCAGGTTACTGATTTGTTCCCGGAATGTAATAAACCCTATGGCTGAAATGCATAGCGAATCATTGATCAGGTAGGGGGCAAGTTTAAACTCAAATACGCCGTCTTCATTGGAAACGGTTCCGATTGCTTTATCGCACAAACCCACGTGCGAGAAACTCACGGCAGTTTCATTGTCAGAGTTAATTACCCTTCCCTTCAGAATGATCGATTCCTGTGCAAATCCCTGATAACCAATTGAAAAGAATAATGAATATTCCTAATGAAACCCTCTTCATACGCACAAAAGTACTTTCTTATTATGAGAAGCGAAAATTTTGCCAAATTGTATTTATCAATGCAATATTTTATCTTACGCTTCAAAGCAATATATAAATGAAATTTGCCACTCCATATGAGGCGCTTTCCAGTATATGGGGATATACTGATTTCAGGCCAATGCAGGCCGAAATTATCACCACTGTACTGAAAAAAAAGGATACACTGGCCATCCTGCCGACAGGTGGGGGCAAATCATTGTGTTTTCAGGTGCCGGCCCTGTGTATGGATGGGATATGCCTGGTGGTTACACCCATCATTGCCCTGATGAAAGACCAGGTAGAGCAATTGAGGCAAAAAGGCGTGCGGGCAGCTGCAGTTTATTCAGGCATGTCAAACGAGGAAATTGATGTAACACTGGACAATGCGGCACATGGGCAGTTACAATTTCTATATGTATCTCCGGAAAGACTGAAGTCTGAACTTTTCCTTGAAAGGACAAAAAAGATGGATATATCATTGCTTGCTATCGATGAAGCGCATTGTATATCTCAATGGGGATATGATTTCCGGCCTTCATACCTCGAGATAAATGATTTTAAGGGATATGTTCACGATGCCCCGGTGATCGCTCTTACGGCTACCGCTACAAAGGAGGTAACGAAAGACATTATCGATAAACTTCAGTTAAGGGAGGGATATAAAGTTTTTGTTCAGTCTTTTGCCCGTCCGAATCTTTCTTATTTTGTCAGAAAAGTGGAAGATAAAGAAGCAAAACTGATTGAGATACTTGAAAAAGTAAGAGGGCAGGGAATTATTTATGTAAGAACCCGGAAAAGTGCGAAACAAATTGCCGAATTCCTTATCAGATATGGTGTCAGCGCTGATTTTTATCACGCAGGATTGTCCCATAATGAAAGAAATACAAAGCAGGATGCCTGGATGAATAATTCCTATAGGATCATTGTGGCCACCAATGCATTCGGGATGGGTATAAATAAGGCTGATGTAAGGGTGGTTATACATCTTGACTTGCCCAACAACCTGGAGTCATATTATCAGGAAGCAGGCCGTGCAGGGAGGGATGGAATTAAATCCTATGCCGTTCAATTATACCATGAACAGGATACGGAAGATCTGATGAACAGGATCAGTATATCTTCGCCGGTACCGGAAACACTCAAAAAAATATATCAATCGCTCGCCAATTATTACAAGATCGCCGCAGGAAGTAGCCTATTGATAAGTTATGATTTTGACATCTCTGAATTTGTCAACACTTATAAACTGGATTACCTCGAGACTTTTTATGCATTGAAAAAATTAGAGGAGCAGGGATTTATTCAACTGGCCGAGAGTTTTTACCATCCTTCAAAAGTGAAATTCCTGCTTGATCATATGGAATTATATAAATATGAGGTGGCTAACCAAGCCTATGAACCTGTGATAAAGGCCTTGCTCAGGATCTACGGAGGTGAATTGTACAGCAATTTCCATATCATTTCCGAAAGGAAAATTGCCGTATTCCTAAGGTTAAGCCTGGTTGAAGTTGAAAGAAAACTGAATGGACTGCATAATCAAAATGTAATATATTACGATAAAAGAAAAGACACACCACAAATTACTTTCACCACTGCCAGATATGATGCCAGCAAATTACCGTTAAACACAAAATACCTGGAAGAAAGAAGGCGGATCGATATAGAAAAAGCAGATTCTGTGATAGATTATGTTTTACGGGAAAATACCTGTCGATCAGTAATCATTCAGCATTATTTTGGAGAAATATCGGCGCATGATTGTGGAATATGTGATTATTGCATTGAGAAATCAAAGCCTTTGAACAGAATGGAGTATGATTCAAAAATCCGTAAAAAGATCTTTAAAGAGATCCATCAGGAAGGCAAGACCATTCAAAAGCTGCTGCATGAAGTGCCTGAATTGGAGAAAGAGGACTGGATCATGGTTATACGGCTTATGCTTGATACTGAGGAATTGTACTATGACGAACATGGTTATCTTCACCCGGTAGGAGAAAACAACTCCTGATATTTATCATTTTTTATCCGGTTTTTAACATCTTTCTTTGTTTGCATTTTTAAAATTTCTATATGCAGATTCATTTTTGATTTCTCAATATAATGTATTTAAAATGATATTTTTACGCGATGTTTGTGAGAAATTGAATCATTTATTTAGCAATCACATGAGATAATCATAATTAAAAATTTATCTAATGAAAGGATATAAAATCATTGTACTGGCTAAACAGGTACCCGATACCCGGAATGTAGGTAAGGATGCTATGAAGGCGAATGGTACTGTGAACAGGGCAGCACTCCCTGCAATTTTCAACCCCGAGGACTTAAAAGCTCTTGAACAGGCATTACGTTTAAAGGACAGATATCCAGGGACTACCGTTACCTTACTAACTATGGGTCCGGGAAGAGCTGCAGACATCATTCGGGAAGGTCTTTTCAGGGGAGCTGATGACGGGTACCTGATCACTGACAGGAAATTTGCCGGCTCTGATACATTGGCTACTTCTTATGCCATTTCCCTTGCTGCTAAAAAGTTGGCTCCATTCGATCTTTTAATATGCGGTCGTCAGGCCATCGATGGGGATACTGCACAGGTTGGGCCGCAGGTAGCGGAAAAAATTGATATTCCCCAAGTAACCTATGCGGAAGAAATCGATAAGATCGAAAAAGGTAAGATTACAATTAAAAGAAGACTTGAAAGGGGTGTGGAAACCGTTGAATGCCCAATGCCCACTACTTATTACTGTCCATGGTTCAGCGCCGGATTGCAGGGCAAGAAATGCGAAATCTCTATTGAGGTATAAGCATGCCAAAACCTGGACGGAGATGCAGCAGGATACGGAGGATTATATTCAGCTTCATGAGGACAGGCCATACCTGGACATCCGGGAGTGGTCAGTCGACGACCTGAGCGCTGAAGAAACTTATCTGGGTTTATCCGGATCCCCCACAAAAGTGAAGAAAGTGTTTAATGTGGTGTTTACTGCTAAAGAGGCGAAAGTATTGGGTGATACGGATGCGGAAATGGATGAACTGATGAAGGATCTGATTGAAAACCACACCATTGGCTAATTATTAATGTTGAGTTAAATTTTTCTAAAGTGAATAATGTAATAGTATATTGTGAAATTGAAGATGGCAACATTGTTGATGTAAGTCTGGAACTGCTCACAAAGGGCAGATCATTGGCCGATCTTCTAAAAGTACAGCTGGATGCTGTCGTCATAGGGAAAGACCTTAAAGGTATTGAGCATCAGGTTTACCCATTTGGAGTCGATAATCTGTATGTGGCTGAAGATCCACGTCTGTATCCATATCAGACATTACCCCATGCTTCTATTGTAAGCAAGCTTTTTAAAGATATCAAGCCTGAGATCGCTATATTCGGAGCGACTTCCAATTGGGCGTGATCTTGCTCCAAGGATAGCTTCTGCCTTAAAATGTGGTCTTACGGCTGACTGCACCAGTCTTGAAATAGGCGAGCATGAGGATAAAAAGAATAAGAAGACCTATAAGGACCTTTTATACCAGATCAGGCCGGCCTTTGGAGGGAATATCATAGCTACTATAATCAATCCTGAAACCCGTCCGCAAATGGCCACGGTAAGGGAAGGCGTTATGAAGAAGGAAGTCAAATCGATGTCCTATAAAGGAAAGCTCGTTAAGCTGGAAGTGGAGAAATATGTAAGGGAAGAAGATTTTGTCGTCAAAATCATAGAGCGGCATATTGAGAAAAGTAAGGTAAATATAAAAAACTCCCAGATCATTATTTCAGGTGGATATGGTGTTGGGTCCAAGGGAAAATTTTAATCTCCTGTTTGAGCTGGCTGATGTCCTGGGAGGGGAAGTTGGCGGTTCCAGGGCAGCAGTGGATGCCGGTTATATTACACATGAAAGACAGATAGGCCAGACTGGAGTGACCGTAAGGCCCAAATTATATATAGCCTGCGGGATTTCAGGAGCGGTACAGCATAGGGCCGGAATGGATCAATCTGCGATGATCATATCCATCAATAAGGACCCGGAAGCACCTATAAACAAAATAGCGGATTATGCCATCATTGGTGACATTGGCGTTATCCTACCTAAAATGATCAAATACTACAAGAAGAACACCAAATAAAAATTTCTAAAAGATTATTGTAATGGCAAACTTTTTTACTGACAATAAGCATCTCAAATTTCATCTTACACATCCGGATATGCAAAAGATAATCCGCTTGAAAGAAAAAGACTTTACGGAGAAAGATACTTACGATTATGCACCCATTGATTATGAGGATGCCATAGATGGTTATGAAAAAGTTCTTGAAATTGTTGGAGATATTTCTGCAAATATTGTCGATCCCAATGCCGAGGATGTCGATAGGGAAGGGCCTAAAATTGTTGATAATGAAGTGCAATATGCCAGAGGTACCCAGGAAAACTATGATGCCCTTAAGCAGGCGGGATTGGTAGGTATGGCCCTGCCAAGAAAATATGGTGGGCTTAATTTTTCTACCATACCTTATGTAATGGCTGCTGAGATCGTATCAAGGGCAGATGCTGGTTTTGCCAATATATGGGGTTTGCAGGATTGTGCTGAAACTATAAGTGAATTTGGATCTGATGAGCTGAAGGAAGAATTCTTGCCAAAATTTGCACTGGAGGGAGCTACCGGTGCGATGGACCTCACAGAACCTGATGCAGGATCAGACCTGCAATCTGTTCAATTTAAGGCCACATACGATAAGGAAAAAGATGAGTGGTTGCTCAATGGCGTAAAGAGGTTTATAACCAATGGTGATGCGGATATTTCACTCGTTCTCGCCAGGTCAGAAGAAGACACACAGGATGCCCGGGGACTTTCCTTGTTTGTATATGACCGTACACATAGGGCAGTTACCATCAGGAGACTTGAAAACAAATTGGGGATAAAAGGTTCTCCCACTTGTGAGCTGGTCTTCAAAAATGCGCCGGCAAAATTGGTTGGTGACAGAAAAATGGGACTCATCAAGTATGTTATGAGCCTGATGAATGCAGCCCGTCTCGGTATAGGCGCACAATCTGTAGGGATAGCTGAAGCAGCCTACCGCGAAGCGTATAAATATGCCGTGGAGAGGAGCCAGTTCGGGAAACCAATTATCCAGTTCCCGGCGGTATATGAAATGCTCTCCAAAGCAAAGACGAAATTGTTCGTGATTCGATCGTTGCTATATGAAACAGCGCGTTTCGTGGACATCTACAAAGCATATGGGCATCTTATGACTGAACAGGCCCTTGAACCGGAGGAAAGAAAAGAAATGAAGAAATATCAGCGGCTCGCTGATATATATACACCACTGCTGAAGCTGATTTCAAGTGAATATTGTAATGAAATTGCCTATGACGCTATTCAGATCCACGGGGGTACGGGTTTCATGAAGGATTTTCCGGTGGAAAGAATATACCGGGATGCCAGAATCACGTCAATTTATGAAGGGACATCCCAATTGCAGGTGGTTGCGGCGATCAGGGGCGTTACAACAGGCGGATATTTAAACCAGATAAAAGAATATGAACAGCGTGATTATAAACCTGAACTGGAGTTTATGAAGAAAAGGCTTATTCATATGACCAAGCAATATGAAAAAGTGGCTGCACGTATTATTGAAGAGAAAGATGAGGAGTATCTTGATTTTCATGCAAGAAGGCTGGTGGAAATGGCGGGGAATATAATCATGGGCTACCTATTGATAAATGATGCTATGCGGGACGATGACTATAGGAATGCAGCAGAGATCTTTATCAAGAAAGCTGAAGCCAGTAACGTTGAAAAGATGTATTATATCAAAAATACTGAACACCGGGACCTGGGAATCATCAAGTCTGAAGGATAATTCAGATCTTAAAAATAATTCTGGCCCGAAGCAAAATAAGACCTGGTCAGGTGAAATGTAATTCTGACCAGGTTTTTAATTTATTGCCCTAAAAACGCTGCCTTCAATCTATTGAAACAACTTCTATATTTGCCTCTTTCATTAGGCAGGAATCAATCCCTTGAAATAACTTCAAACATCTGCTTTTCTTCAGGGCAATAATCAATCCATTGAAACTGCTTTAATGTTTGCCTCTTTCACTGGGCATTATCAATTCGTTGAAATGGCTTCAATATCTGCTTCTTTCACCATTCGGTTTAATTCCGGGATCATTTGTTCACGAATCTTATCAAATTCAGCTATAGCCTTATCGATCTCACCAAACACTTCATCCTTGAATGTAAGAGCTTGTTCAGTAGGCTGATAGTCGCCAATGCTTGTAAGGGTCATTAAATGACCAAGTTTATTATTCAATTTGATCGGATAATTTAAAGGATCCTGTCTGCTTTGGTTTTTGGTTTGATACAATGCTTCTTCAACTCTGGATAAACTCCTGCTAACTGAATCGGTAAATGTGATCAGCTCCTTATTATCATCATTCTCTCCGTTTTCATTATCTTCTCCCAGTTTGGATCTCAGGAAATCGAGCTGTTTCCTGGCCTCTCTTATCTTTTTGATCACTTCACTAGTTTCTGTAAACTTGGCCCCGGTTTCAACAAGAAAATCAAATTGCGCTTTTAAAGCTTCATCTGAGGTGTCAGACCTTGGATCTTTAAGGATGGAGAATTTCGATTCCATCGAATCCTGGTTGCAAACCATACGAACCGAGTACTCCCCCGGAAGTGCCACAGGTCCCTGTAGATTTACAGCCCACATAATCATGTTTTCAAATCCTTCCGGGTCAGGGTACCGCATATTCCATGCAAATTGGTTAAATCCTTTCCTGACCTCAAGCTTATCTTTTTTCTCTTTGGCAGTATTAGAAAATTCCCTGATCAACTCACCCTTAGCATCAAAAAACTTCAATGCTATGGTTAGTGGTAGTATCAGGTTCTTCCCTGACATAAAAATTAACCATAACACCTCCCGGATGATTGGTCCCGGCATCCTTGATGTTCTTATTCTGATATCCCCCAATTCGGTAACTTGGTAAAGGGGTAAAAAGAAGGCTGCTCATAGATTCCATTTCCGGGGTAAACTCGTGTAGGGGTGTCAGGTCATCTATTATCCAGAAACTTCTGCCCTGCGTAGCGGCGATGAGGTTTTTATTTTTGATCGCAAGGTCAGTAATTGGAACCATAGGTAAATTCAACTGCCCAAACTTGCCAGGATTGACCATCATCATAGGATATATACATCCCACTTTCGGTACCGCAGTAAAGCAATCCTTTCCGTCCCGGATCTGCACGGATTACGCGCGTAAAATGTCCCTTATCGATGCCTTCTGTTATCTTTTCCCATGTATTCCCATAATCGAGTGTTCTATACAGATAAGGGCTGTAGTCGCCTGACTTATACATAGTAGCGGCCAGGTAGAGCCCGCCTTTATTGAATGGGTCTACCTCCAGGCTGTTTATCATGATCCATTCGGGCAGGCCGGATGGAGTTACATTGGTCCAGTTCTGCCCGCCATCCTTCGTGATATATACCAGCCCGTCGTCGGAACCAGTCCAGATAACCCCTTCCTCATGCAAAGATTCAACAGCTGCAAAAATAGTACAGTAATATTCTACGCCAGTATTATCTTTTGTTATCGGTCCTCCTGAAGAGATAAGTTTTGAAGAGTCGTTTCTGGTCAGGTCAGGACTGATTACCTCCCAACTTTGGCCCCCATTTGTAGATGTATGGAGGTGATTGGAGGCGGCGTATAATTTTTTCGGATTATGGGAAGAGAAAAAAATGGGAAAATTCCATTGAAATCGATATTTCATTCCTTCTGCGCCATATCCCATGGGATTGTCAGGCCATACATTCACTGCCCGGACCTGTTCGTTTGAGTGGTCGACCCTTGTCAGAAATCCGCCATAACTGCCTCCATAAACAACCTCATTATTGCCTGGATCAACTGCGATGTGTGCACTTTCCCCGCCTGCGGTAGGCTCCCAGTCATCCGGACCAATAGATCCGCCTTCCGTTCTGTGAAGGATCCGGACCGTGGAATTATCCTGCTGGGCACCATATATCCTGTATGGGAAGTGATTGTCGGTAGTGACCCTATAAAACTGCGCAGTAGGTTGATTATAATAGGTACTCCAGTTTTTACCTCCATCCACTGAAACCTGGGCACCACCGTCATCCCCTATAATCATCCGCTGGTTGTTTTCAGGGGCGATCCATAAATCATGGTGATCCCCATGCGGGGCAGAAAATGCTTCAAAAGATTTCCCGCCGTCTTTTGACCGGTGATAAGCCACATTCACGACATAAACAATGTCTTCATCCTTAGTGTCGGCATATATCCGCGAATAATACCACGCACGCTGGCGCAAACTTCTGCTTTCATTGACACGGCTCCAGTTCTTTCCTCCGTCATCAGAGCGGAATACACCCCCGTCTTTGGCTTCAATAATGGCAAACACCCGTTTTGAGTTTACGGGAGATACCGTTATGCCTATAATACCAAGCAAATCTTCTGGCAGGCCTTTTGATGAAGAAATATTGGTCCAGGTTTCCCCACTATCTGTACTTTTCCAGAGGGCGGATCCTTCTCCACCGCTTTCCAGGCTATACGGCGTTCTTTTTACCCGCCAGGTACTCGCAAACATAATTCTTGGATTGTTCGGGTCTAATATGAGATCTACAGCCCCAGCCTGGTCATTTGCAAACAGCACCCTGTCCCAGGATTTGCCCCCATCAGTTGTCCGGTACACTCCTCTCTCAGGCGTAGGCTTGTAAATATCACCTATAACCGCAGTATACGCAATGTCCGGATTATCCGGATGGATCCTGATGCGTGATATATGGCGGGAATTGTTCAAACCAACATTTTTCCAGGTTTCTCCTCCATCTACGGATTTCCACACGCCATATCCATATGATACATTACCCCGCAAGGTTTTTTCGCCACCCCCAACATAAATAACATTTGGATCTGACTTGCTGACTTCCACAGCACCAATTGATCCGCCGAAATATCCATCGGAAATATTCTCCCAGGTTTGGCCACCGTTTTCGGTTTTCCATACACCGCCTCCGGTTGATCCGAAATAATAAAGATTCGGCCGGCCAGGAACCCCTGTGACCGCAGCAGATCGGCCGCCTCTGAATGGACCTATGCATCGCCATTCCATACCATTATAAATGGCTGAATCGTACGTGATCAAACTGGCTGTTGAAGTTGAAGATTTTGACTTTTTCATCCGCTTCTGTCCAAAGAGAAGGGTTGATATGCAAAGCAGGATGATGATTGTGCTTATTAGCGATTTTTTCATATATAACTATTTAACTTGTTTTCTAGTTGTGGCATTGAAACCTGCCATTTTGATTTTAATTCCGAAAATGATCCTTTGGCCTAAAGATTTTATGCCGGCAAATCATAAATATACCGGGCCTTTACGAACCGCAGGATTATTCTGTTTTAAAATTAAAGAGCCAAAAATAAGGTTTATCATTTGATCATAAAACCAATCCGTAATTATTTTAACGAATAAAAAAATCATATTCAGAGACATAGAAAAGAGATTTAACTAATTTTGTGGGAAAATTAGAGAATTTCCAGGTACAAAATAAATACCTCAAGAGATAGTGGGAATGGAACAATATAGGAATTTTTGTATTATAGCTCATATTGATCATGGCAAAAGCACCTTAGCTGACAGGTTATTGCAGGCTACCGGTACGGTTAGCGATCGGGACATGCAGGAACAATTGCTTGATAGTATGGACCTGGAACGTGAAAGGGGCATCACGATAAAAAGCCATGCCATTCAGATGGAATATGAATATGAAGGCCAGCGGTATACTTTAAATCTGATAGATACACCAGGGCATGTTGATTTTTCTTATGAGGTTTCCCGGTCTATTGCGGCTTGTGAAGGGGCTTTGCTGATTGTTGATGCTTCCCAGGGTATAGAGGCCCAGACCATCTCCAATTTGTACCTGGCTATGGAACACGACCTGCATATTATACCTGTAGTGAACAAGATCGACCTGCCGGGTGCCATGCCGGAAGAGGTGGCAGATGAGATCGTTGACTTACTGGCTATTGACAGGGAAGAGATTATTTATGCATCTGCAAAAGAAGGATTAGGGATCGAAGATATCCTCGAAGCGATTGTTACCCGTGTTTCTCCACCTGAGGGGGATCCAAATGGGCCTTTACAGGCCATGATTTTTGACTCTGTATATAATTCATATCGTGGTGTCGAAGTAATTTTCCGCGTTTTTAACGGCACCATTAAAAAGGGCGATAGGGTTAAATTCATAAATACCGGGAAAACCTATGATGCGGATGAAGTGGGGATACTCAGGCTGAAGAATATCCCAAAACCGGAAATTTCGACAGGAAATGTAGGATATCTTGTCTCCGGTATTAAAATAGCCAGTGAAGTGAAAGTCGGGGATACCATTACCCATACCGATAATCCGGCCGAGAAAGCTATAAGGGGTTTTGAAGATGTGAAACCTATGGTATTTGCAGGGATCTATCCTGTGGAAACTTCCGAATTTGAAGAACTCCGGACTTCCATGGAAAAGCTTCAATTAAATGATGCCTCCCTGGTATGGGAACCTGAAACTTCAGCGGCTTTAGGATTTGGATTCAGGTGCGGATTCCTTGGGATGTTGCATATGGAGATCGTACAGGAACGTCTTGAACGGGAATTTGATATGACGGTAATTACAACTGTGCCATCAGTATCATACAAGGCCGTATTGACCAATGGAGATTCCACGGAGGTCCACGCACCTTCTGATATGCCTGATCCAACTACATTAAGCCATATTGAGGAACCGTTTATCAAGGCACAGATCATTACGAAAGCAGAATTTATCGGGAATATCCTTTCCCTTTGTATGGATAAACGAGGTGTCATTAAGAACCAGGTATATCTTACCAGTGACCGTGTAGAGCTAACTTTTGAACTGCCACTGGCTGAGATCGTTTTTGACTTCTATGATAAATTGAAAACCATTTCAAGGGGATATGCTTCACTGGATTATGAACTTCACGGATACCAGGTATCGCCTATGGTAAGGTTGGATATCATGCTGAACGGTGAGAAAGTAGATGCACTTTCAGCCATTGTCCACCGGGATAAGGCCTATGAATGGGGAAAACGACTATGTGAGAAGCTTAGGTCCCTGATTCCGCGGCAAATGTTTGAAATAGCTATCCAGGCAGCCATCGGCACGAAGGTCATTGCCCGTGAAACGATTAAGGCTTTAAGGAAAAATGTAATTGCCAAATGTTATGGCGGGGATATAACCAGGAAGCGAAAATTATTGGAAAAACAGAAGAAAGGAAAGAAACGAATGCGTAGTGTCAGTAATGTAGAGATACCACAGGAGGCATTCATGGCGGTATTAAAACTAGATTAAATAATAAAAATTAAAAAATGGCTGAAATAATCGACGGTAAAACAACATCCTTGGCTATCAAAGATGAGATCGCTGAAAAAGTAAAACAAATTGTTAAAGACGGAGGAAAGGTGCCCCACCTGGCGGCCGTGCTTGTAGGAGATGACGGGGCAAGTCAAACTTATGTTAATGGAAAAGTGAAGGCATGTGAGTATGTGGGATTCAAATCTTCTTTGCTAAAATTTGAATCCGATATATCCGAGGCTGAATTGCTGGAGGTAGTTGACAAGTTGAACAATGAAGATGATATTGACGGATATATAGTCCAACTTCCTTTGCCAAAACATATATCTCCCCAGAAAGTTTTAGAAAGAATCAAACCTGAAAAGGACGTCGATGGGTTTCATCCTGTTAATGTTGGCCGGATGGTTCTGGGTTTACCCGCTTACATATCGGCTACTCCATTTGGGATTTTGAAACTACTCGAGCGCTATAAGATAGATACTGAAGGGAAAGAATGTGTAATTATCGGGCGAAGTGATATCGTAGGTACACCCATGAGCAATCTTCTTTCCAGGAAGACATACCCAGGCAATTGCACCGTTACCTTATGTCATAGCCGTACCAAGGACATCAAGGCACTATCCAAAAACGCTGATATCGTGATTGCCGCTTTAGGTAAGCCAGAATTTTTAACAGCTGATATGGTTAAAGAAGGGGCTGTGGTTATCGACGTTGGCGTAACCCGTGTCCCGGATGCCAGCAAAAAAAGAGGTTATGCTTTGAAGGGCGATGTAAAATTCGATGAAGTATCTGAAAAAGCCAGTTATATAACCCCGGTACCAGGTGGCGTAGGACCGATGACAATTGCCTCATTGTTATATAATACCCTAATGGCGTCCCAAAAGGCTATTTATAGTTAGATCTATGGATGCTTTGCCTGTAATGGAGGCGTTTTACACTGTCCAGGGTGAAGGATTTCATCAGGGTAAGGCGGCTGTTTTTATTCGATTGGCAGGATGTGATGTGGGTTGTCACTGGTGTGATGTGAAAGAATCCTGGGATTTGAAGGGATACCCGGTTGTGCCAGTCACTGAATTAGTCAGACAAGTAAAACATTATGAATCTGATATTGCGGTTGTTACAGGCGGTGAACCATTAATGTATGACCTGGGGTCACTAACTCATGAATTAAAATCAGCAGGATTCAGAACTCATATAGAAACTTCTGGTGCCCATATTTTATCTGGTGATTGGGATTGGATCTGTTTATCGCCAAAAAAATTCAAGCCTTCACTGTCACCTATTTATCCTTTAGCGGATGAACTGAAGATAATTATATATAATAAAAGTGACTTTGAATGGGCCGAATCTTATAAAGAGAAGGTAAAAGCGGCATGCAAATTGTATTTGCAACCTGAGTGGGGAAGATCCGATAAAGTATTACCCTTAATGATTGATTATGTTAAAAGACATCCGGAATGGGAAGTTTCCCTGCAAATTCATAAATTCATGGATATTCCATAAATCTATGATGCACAGGATACTTTATATTGTACTGTTTTTTTTGTTAACGGACATTGCTGATGGCCGGCTTATGGCTCAGAAGGTATATTCTACAAATAGCAAAAAGGCCATAAAACTGTATGAAGAGTCTGAGCACTATATGGCCAGAAGACAATATATTGAAGTCATTAATATTTTGAATCTTGCCCTGGAGCGGGACAACAAATTTACGGAAGCTCATCTCCGGATTGCTTTCTGTTATAAACTATTAAACAATATTGATGGCCAAAAGCGTCATTTAGAGGATGTGCTCAAATATGCACAGACTCCTGAAAGATACCTGAATGTTTATTTCTCGCTTGGAGAGGCCTATTACCTGACACAGGAATATGACAAGGCATTGGAGGTTCTTAATGATTTTCTCAAATCCCAGGGGATCAATCAACGCCTGATTCCGGAAGCTGAATGGCTTGTCCGAAACGTATATTTTGCCAAAGATGCGATAATGAAACCGCTCGATATTGAGCCTGTGATACTACCTGAGATTATAAACTCCGGGCCTTTGCAGTACTTTCCTGTACTTACCGGCGATGAGGAGCAGATATACTTTACCAAAAGGCAGGGTGCTCATCCGCGCTATGATGAAAATATTTATATGTCCAAAAAGGATGATCAGGGGAACTGGATCCCTCCATATTCATTATCAGCTAATATAAACACAGCCAGTAACGAAGGTACCTGCACTATTTCTGCAGATGGAAAGATTTTGATTTTAACTTCCTGCCAGGGAAGAGGGAGCCTGGGCAGCTGTGACCTGTATATTTCATTCAGGGAAGGGAATGACTGGAGCATGCCGGTAAACCTTGGTCCCAATGTAAATTCTCCACACTGGGATTCCCAGCCTTCTTTATCTGCTGATGGCAGGAGATTGTATTTTGTCTCGGAGAGACCTGGGGGTATAGGCGGTCGCGATATCTGGCTGAGTCAGCTCAATGAAAATAATGAATGGCTGCCAGCTGTTAATCTGGGCGCTTCAATAAATACTGGGAGGGATGAGGTGTCGCCATTTATTCACGTCAACGGGCAGACCCTTTTCTTTGCATCAAAAGGATATCCTGGATTTGGCGGCTATGATCTTTTTTCCACAGAATATAAAAATGGGGAATGGTCTGTTCCCCGGAACCTGGGGTACCCGGTAAATACTCCGGAAGACCAGATATCCCTTTTTGTCACAACCAGCGGGGAAAGGGCCTATTATTCGCTTGATTCCTACGACCGGACCGGTTTGCCTCTTAGTTTCATATATTATTTTGACATACCTCCGGAGATCTCAGTCAGCAACCGGAGTTTTTATGTAAAAGGTAAGATCAGGGATGCAGAAACTGAAATGCCACTGAAGGCCCGGGTAGAGCTCAGGGATGTAAATAAGAACGAGCTGATCTCGGTTGTGTCTTCGGATTCAGTTTTTGGCGAATATATCATGATACTGACCGAAGGTTCGGAATATGCATTATATGTTGAGAAGGCCGGTTATATTTTTGAAAGCCGTAATTTTAATTTACCGCATGGCAGCGAACAGAAACCTGTAATAATGGATTTTTTCTTGCGAAAATCTGAAACGGGTGCTATAACAACATTAAATAATATATTTTTTGAAACAGACAGTTACGAATTGCAGGAACGGTCTCTTACAGAATTGGACAAAGTGGTAGGTTACCTTGAAAGATCGCCTGGATTGAAGATCGAGATCAGTGGGCATACCGATGATGTGGGTACTGAAAGTTATAACCAGCAACTTTCCCTGAAACGCGCCGAGGCTGTATATACCTATCTGACATCACAGGGGATCGAGGAAGATATTCTTAGTTTCAGGGGATATGGGCAGACCCAGCCAGCCTTTCCTAATGATTCTGATGAGAATCGAAGTAAGAATAGGAGGATTGAGTTTAAGATTGTCAATTAATTCTCAATGGAATTATCTTCCTTTTTTTAATAAAATTATTATGTACTAAGTTATCGGAACTAAAATCTTCTCAGAAATATTGATATAATTCACAAATGGCTCATTCATAAATTGTTATAATTAATACATTAAAGTGGAGGTTTAATTATAGCATTTTCATTAAATATAATGATGTATTATTCAATTTCGTTCTTAGCATATTTTCGACTCAAAATAGCATCTTAAAATAGTGCAATTTGTAACATTTTAGCTTAGAAATCGTAGGTGTTGCCCCTATTGCCAGAATAAAATATGAAATAAATTAGCCAGATTCGTTAAAATTATACACATAATACAATTAAATATGCGAATAATTATACATAGAGCTGGAGTCTCACATTAAAATTTGCAAAGATTATTCTGTTTTTCTTAAAAAATGAAAAGGATATTCCCCTATTTTGGGGGATTAAAATGAAATTTTCAATAATCTTCTGTAAGTGTTCAAAAATTGAAAAATTTATATTAGCCAGTTTTATTTAAGGATAATTTGTTCTAAGTTTGGGCCTTAAATAAATTTTTATCTTTTTCAATAACCTTAACTTTTATGTTATGAAGAGATTTTTACTATTGAGTGTGGTAATTGTTTCTTTTTTTGCGACCGGCGTACTGGCGCAGGAGAAGACGATTTCCGGTAGAGTAATTGCGGAGGAATCCGGCACACCCATACCGGGAGTAAACGTTATCCTTAAGGGTACCACTGTTGGTACTGTTTCGGATATTGATGGGAACTACAAATTGAATGTTCCAGCGGAAGGAGGGATCCTGGTTTATTCTTTCATTGGTCTTGCGACTGAGGAAGTACGAATCGGATCACAGACAGTTATTGATATGGTCATGACGGCTGATATCAGACAACTGGGTGAAGTAGTGGTGACTGCAGTAGGTTTAGAAAGCGATGCTGCAACACTTGGGTTTTCAATTCAGCAAGTGGATGCTTCGGAGATAGAGAATTCTCTTGAGACAAACCTTGTTTCGGCATTGAACCAGAAGGCTGCAGGAGTAATGGTATACCAGTCAGCTGGTTCACCAGGTGCTTCAGCAAGTATCAGGATCAGGGGAAATACATCAGTTTCTCTTGGAAACAGTCCGCTATTTGTAGTGGATGGTGTTCCAATAGATAACTCTGAAGTGGGAAATGCTGTAGATGGTGTTGACCAGTCAAACAGAGCTATTGACATTAACCCGAATGACATTGCTTCATTAACGGTGTTGAAAGGTCCGGCTGCAACGGTATTGTATGGTATTCGTGCTGCGAATGGAGCCATTATCGTTACGACTAAAAAGGGACAGAAAGGCAAACCTAAGGTTGTCTTTTCTTCCAATTATGTTTCAAGTCAGGTAAATAAACTGCCTGAAATGAACACGATGTATGCACAGGGCAGACCTGTTGGAGGTGTTCCAACATGGAGAGGTCCTGGTGATAAGGAAGGATTTTCATGGGGCCCGGCAATAGCTGACTTGGAATTCGACCAGGATCCTAATAATCCAAATGCTCCTCCGGCAAGAGATTTTTCTCCCGAAGGACAGTATTTGTATGACAATAATGGATTCCTTGTACCAGCAGGTGAAGGAAACGGTAATCCGGCCAGAGCTTATGCGAACAATGATAACTTTTTCGTAACAGGTAAATCAACTGATAACAACCTTTCTATAAGCGGAGGGAATGATGTCGTTAATTATTATGTTTCTACCGGTTACTTATACCAGAGTGGTATTGTTCCAAAATCTGACTGGCAGCGTATTTCTGTACTTGGAAAAATATCTGCCGATCTTACCGATAACCTGAATCTTGGCTTCCAGGCCAACTATATTAACTCAGGTGGCGAAAGGATCCAGAGGGGATCCAACATCTCTGGTGTGATGTTAGGACTGATGAGGAATACACCTACATTTGACATAGCCAATGGTTATACCGATGGCAGGGAAGCTGCCGATGATCCGGATGTATACGTACTCCCTAATGGTACCCAAAGGAGTTATAGAAATGGTGTTTATGACAGCCCGTTCTGGACCGTCAACAGGAACCCATTCGAAGATAATGTAAACCGTGTAATTGGTAACTTAAGCCTTACATACGAGGCTTTACCATGGTTAACAATCTCTTATAAGCTTGGTTTAGATACATATGGCGATTCAAGGATCTCAGGAAATGATATCCTTTCAGCTAATGTTCCTGAAGGCCAGGTACAAATGCGAAATATCTCAAATACTGACCTTAACCAGGATTTGTTGTTCCTGTTTAATACAGAGTTTGCTCAGGATTTCAACTTGAATGCAACATTAGGTGTAAATTCATGGGATACAAGGTATAGATCAAGGACCACCACAGGAACGACCCTTGGTGCTTCGCAATTCTATCACATCAGTAATGCTACGAACATTACTTCTGGTGAAACAATTCTAGAGAAGCAGATTTATGGTGTATTTGCTGATGTCAGGTTGGGTTGGAGAAACCAATTATTCCTGAATTTATCTGCCAGAAATGACTGGTCATCTGCTTTACCAAAAGAAAACAATTCATTCTTTTATCCTGCTGTTAGTTTAGCCTGGACATTTACTGAAACCCTTGGCATGTCAACTAACGCATGGTTCTCCTATGGTAAGTTAAGAGCTTCCTGGGGACAGGTTGGAAATGATGCTCCTGTCTATTCAACAACAACACCATTTGCATCCGCATTTATCGGTGGCGATGGTTTTATCAATGGTATAGGCTTCCCAGCATTTGGATTGAATGCGTTTGAGCAGGCAAGTTCATTAGGAAATCCTGAACTGGAAGCTGAGTTAACCAGTACGCTGGAATTTGGTGGAGAATTTAAATTCTTCCAGGGAAGACTTGGAATTGATGTAACATATTACGATTCTGAAACAAATGGACAGGTATTAGATGTAGACCTGGCTCCAACATCTGGTTTTACATCTGTATTGAAAAACGCAGGAAAGATTTCCAATACAGGATGGGAAGTCATGTTAAATGCAGACATTGTACGCGCTGGAGATTTCAACTGGAATCTGAATGCCAACTTTACGCAATATGAAACTATTGTTGAAGAACTGGATCCAAGTATTGGTGCCGGTGGTATCACATTAGCTGGATTCGTCTCAACTTCATCGCGTGTAATTGCAGGACAGCCTTACGGTGTAATTTACGGTAACCGTTATCAGAGAGTTGATGGAGGTGCAAATGATGGACGATTGATCATTGGTTCAGACGGCTGGCCACTGGCAGATGCTGATGCTGGACCATTGGGTAATCCTAATCCGGATTGGTTGATGGGTGTACGTAATACTTTCACATGGAAAGGCATTAACTTATCATTCCTTTTTGATTTCCGACAAGGTGGAGATATGTGGAATGGAACAGCTGGTGTTATGGATTACTGGGGAATGACAAAAGAAACAGCTGACGATCGAAATGTCAAAGGATATGTATATGATGGTGTAGTAAACACTGGAACCGCAGAAAGTCCAGTATGGGAGCAGAACAGTACTCCAGTAGATTTTGCAAATCCGGAAGATGGACTTGGTACTTATAAGTGGGTCCGTTATGGATTTGGATTCTCTGAGAATGAAGTAAATGATGCAAGCTGGATTCGATTAAGAGAACTTGGACTTTCATATACTTTCCCGGAATCCCTGACAAAGAGTGTCAGAGTTAATGTTGGATTCACTGGAAGGAATTTGTGGCTGAAGACCAATTATACAGGTATAGATCCGGAAGCTAACCTTACAGGTAGCTCAAATGGATTTGGCTTGGAGTATTTCGGTATGCCGAATACAAAGTCTTATGCTGTGAATGTTCAGCTGACATTTTAATTTAACAGAACCGTTAAATATTTTAAAAAATGAAAAAAGTTAAATTATTCATATTGATGTTCGTTACGGGGATATTCGTGACCACATCATGTAAATTTGGAGATATAAATGTTGATCCAAACGCTATTGCCACTGCTCAATTGAAAGATCAATTGCCACTCGTTATTGGACAAACAGTTTTCAATACGGGTGCGAGCAATGCAAGGGCATGTGGCTTGATCATGCAGCATTATCTGGGTCTTGAAGCCCAGCAACAAGAGATGGGGAACTATGTTTTCAGTAGTAATACGTTCAACAACCTCTGGTCATTTGGACTATATGGTGCTGGTGCCATGACTGCAGCTGATGTTTTGATCAAACAAGCAGTCGAGGAAGAACAACCTTATTATATAGGTATAGGGAAAATCCTTATGGCAGTAAACCTGGCAACAGCAACTCAAAGCTGGGGTGATGTACCATATTCACAGGCGTTTCTTGCAACTGAAGGGGAAGAATTCTTCCAGCCTGAATTTGATACTCAGGAAAACCTTTACAATGCAGTACAGCAGTTGCTGGATGAGGCCATTGCCGAATTAAACAAGCCAGCTATCGCTGGCGGACCGGGCAATGATGACCTGATGTACGATGGTGATCCCAGCGGCTGGATTATGACAGCAAATGCTTTAAAGGCAAGGTATTTTATGCATCTGGTGAAAAGAGATGGTTCAGCGCATACTAAAGCTTTAGGTGTTTTAACAAGTGCTTATACAAGCAATGCTGAAGAATCTATGTTCACTTCATTTGGAAGTCAGGGTGCCAATGATGCCAATCCATATGGACAGTTTGGTGCGCAGCGTCCTAATACACTTGTGATTTTTCCAGGGTTTTCAACCTGGATGGATGACAATAGCGATCCGAGGAAACCGCTTTATATGGCAAATGATGGAACCAATGATATTTATTATACGGGTCCTGATGGTTTGTTCTGGTCTTCCTACACATCACCACTTCCTTTAATTTCCTATACGGAGCAATTGTTCCTCGAGGCTGAGGCCCAATTGAGAAATGGCGATGCTGGTTCTGCTGAGACCACTCTTGCAGATGCAGTTGTTGCCAATATGCAGCAACTTGGCATTGATGAGGCTGATTATGCGGCGTATGTAGCCGACCGGGGTTCTTTCGGTGGAGCAACAACAGATGCACAAAGGTTGGAGCGTATTATGGAAGAAAAATACGTAGCTCTGTATGCACAGGGAATGGTTGAAATCTGGACAGATTACCGAAGGACAGGGTATCCTGCACTTACGCCTAATCCTGATGGAGTAAATGGTGTTAATCCAAGCGGTGTGATCCCAAGAAGATGGATCTATCCAAATGATGAGAAGTTCTCGAATACTGAAAATGTCGATGCTGCTATTGCACGGCAAGGAGGAGAATTACTTGACGATGACATGTGGGCTTTTGCAGACTAAACTAAAATTGAGAGAAAATGAAGAAATATAAAATACTCAGTTTACCGTTAAGTATCATATTGGTTTTTATGGTATTTACACGATGTGAAGTGGAGCCGTTTGACATTGCCAATGGCGGCGCATTAGGTGCAAATATGTATCCGGAATCAGATGTGGCATACCTTTATCAGGTAACCGAATCAGTTACAGTTAACCTGAATACTTTTGCCAATGAGGGTGTTACTATTTCAGCTGTAAATGTGACCAAGCAATTGTTTACATCTAATGGCGATTCAGAACCCGTAACATCAGATGTCGCTGGTGATCAATTCACCCAGACAAAAGAGCAATTGTTTGCTGATGTACCTGTTGGAGGTAATGTCCTTACCGAAGATGATCTTACAGCAGGGGATTACTGGGAGCTAAATTATAAGATGACCCTGTCTGACGGCCGGGTTATGAATATAGGTAGTGCGACCAATGTTGCATTCTCTTGCCCATCAGATCTTGCCGGAACATATGATGCTTCCACTACAGGAGCTGGCAATTATGCTGGTGGCACCATTCCTGGTGGTTTCTGGGATGGCGTGGGTGTTGTAACCATTTCAACAACTGCTGTTGAAGGGGTATACGATATCGACGAAATTACAGGAGAATTTTATAACCTGTTCTGGGGCGGTGAAAAGGAAGCCGGTACATTCAGAGATGTATGTGGCAATTATTCCATCGATACAAAAGGAGATCAATGGGGTGATACTTTAACCTCTACAGTAACCAATAATGGTGATGGAACCATTACCATAGCATGGGAAAATACTTATGGTGATTATGGAACAACTATTCTTACACCACAATAGATAAGTAGACTTTATTAATTGAATCCCGCCTTGCCTAGTTTAAAACTGGAAGGCGGGATTTTTTTTATAATTTTTGATCGGTGCTTTGTTTTAGATCTTATTATTATCAAAATTTAACACTGATTTTTACACTAGTGTTATTGAGCGTGTTTTACATCTAATGAACTTTGTTAAAAAAAATATAACCCTTGTTCTATTATTCATTCTTTTTCGTTGTGGGCCATCCAATGAAATTTTAAATTTAGAGTCAGACCTTTCAAATGCACTTCGTGCAGAATTTTCATTCTTAACAAAGAGTGCGGCAACTGTAACTATTGAATTCTGGGAAGCTGGTTCAGACCAACATCTTCTAAGTCAATCCTCCAGAAATAACACCAATCATAGGATCATTTTGTTAAAACTGAAACCACATACCATGTATGAACATCAGTTTATTATGGAGTCCGGTGAAAGAATTATCCGCTCTGAAATAAAAACATTCCTAACAGATAGCCTCCCTGATTTTCTCCCAGATATGGTGCTTGTAAAAGATAGTGGAGATGTATTTGACGGAAATATCTTAATCAGGAATGTTCAACCACCTGGGCAACAGATCCTGATCGATAATAGAGGGCAAATTGTATGGTATCATGTATTCGACACAATGTTGTTTAGGCCATTTTCATGGACTTCAGATCAAACCATTCTGGCCCTTAAAAGCGATAAAGCCATGCACGAAATCAATCTGAAAGGAGAGCTTGTTCTCGACTTTAAATATGGCCAACAGGATTTTACAGAGCTCTTGCATCATGAGATATTGAAAGACAAGGATGATAATATCTTATCCTTAACCCGGAAGAATCAAGTATTCGATCTTTCCAGCCTCGGCGGTTCAGCCTCTGATACGATAAAAGGGGATGGGATTATTGTCTTTAATTCAGCCGGGGAAAAAATATGGGAGTGGGATATTTTTGACAGGACCGACCCATTGAAGGATCCTGATATCTTGAGATCCAAAGAGGATTGGTCTCATGCTAACTCTATAAGCATTGATGTTGATGGACATTATCTGGTATCATTCAGGCATTTTAATCAGATATGGAAGGTCCATTCCGAAACAGGTGAAGTTTTATGGAAGTTGGGAAAGAATGGTGATTTTGCAATGCAACCAGATCAATACTTCTATCTTCAACATGCTGCTCATATCAATGCATCTGGCGAATTGATGCTGTTTGACAATGGAGGGCCAGGGCGTATGATTTCAAGGGCCATATCATACAGGATTGACCCGGATACAAAACAAGTCCGGACTGGAAAAGTCAATGTTTTTTTGCCAAAGTCGTTATTCTCCTTTAAACAGGGGAGTGCTTATCTTATCGATGAGGATAAGGTATTGATTTGCAGTTCCATTAAAAAAAGTATTATCATTACGGACCTGGAAGCTAATATTCTATGGCATTTAAAACTTTCAGAATCTGTGTATCGGGCCAATTATATAGAAAAAGTGGATTGGTTAAGTTCAGTGAAAGAGTAAATCTTTTCACCATATATCAATTCCTGGACTAGAAAATCATCTGGAATTTAAGATTCTTTAGTGGAAGCAAGAATTATTCGATTTAAAAATTTTGGAACAATACTGGTGTTCTGTTCTGTCATATTAATATATGGCTGTTCTGAATATACTCACGACAGCATAATGATAGAACAAGCAGAGTTTTTTAAGAACCACTCCCTTATATATCAGGTTGACGTAAAACTGAAAAAAGCCGGAGACCTTTTCATTGAATATTTTGCAGAGGGGGATACAAACAGGCTTTATACTTCCTTATACGAAAATACAGACCATGTTATATTTAATCTTATTGGACTTAAGCCTGAAACCAATTATCAATATATAGTACATTCAAAAATTGAAGGCAATAAAATTCAAAGTAAGACAAGGCCAATTTCAAACAGGTGCATTGCCGGAAGGATTGCCCGGATTAACCTTGAACAAAAACAACTATTCCTTTGATGGTTATATTTTACTAAAGACATTTTTTGACCCTGGTGCAGTTCTAATGATAGATAACAATGCGGAGGTAGTGTGGTACCACATGTATGACCAGACAACGGTCAGGGCCTTTAATTTTTCTCCTGATCAAAAGATCCTGAGCCTGACAGATAGTTCGACCATTGAATACCTCGATTTATTCGGAAATATACAAAATCAGGTTAAAACAAAACCACTTGGAATTGAGAAGTTGCACCATGATATATTAATGGATTCAGCGGGACTCACATATGGACTCACCTATACCCACAAAATTGTTGACCTTTCTTCAAAGGGTGGTCTGAAAAATGACACCATTGTGGGTGATGGGATAGTTGCTATATCACCGGATGGGGATAAGGATCTGGGATTGGGATATATTTGACCATGCTGATCCAATGGAAGACGACAGTATAAATTATCTTAAAGACGATTGGAGTCATGCCAATACAATAAACCTGGATGTGGATGGCAACTTGCTGATATCCTTCAGGAATCTCAATCAAATCTGGAAAATTAACAGGGAAACCGGCCGGGTAGTATGGAAAGCAGGTATCCATGGAGATTTTACCTCCCATTCAAACGAATTGGATTTTATTCATCAACATGATGTACATATAAATCGGTTTGGGCACTTAATGATGTTTGATAACGGAATTAATGACAGAGGATTCTCGAGGATATTATCCATAGAATTCGACGAATCAAAAAAGCAATGGCAACCGGTTCTTAATATTAAGCTTGATAAAGACCACCATACTTTCAGAATGGGCAGTGCCCGCTATATTGATGATGAACATATATTAATTAGCAGCCCAAAGCGTCATATGCAAATATCGATCATCAATGAAGAAGGGAAAATCCTATGGAATGCCGTTTCAAATAAAAGTTCTTACCGGGCCATTTATATTGATCCCGAGATTATAAAACACAGAAAATGGTTTTAGATTTAAACTGCTTAATATAACATATTCCTGGAATTCAGGTCGCATAACCAGATAGCAAAAGAATATAATACCAATATTTAGTATTTTTACCCCTTAAGATAGGATTCGAGTTATTGACCGGGCATGCAGTTTACTAAAAAAAATATCATACGACTTATTGATCTTATATTATTACTTATCTTAATCCAGG
Organism: uncultured Cytophagales bacterium; assembly: GCA_963820995.1. Lineage (GTDB taxonomy): Bacteria > Bacteroidota > Bacteroidia > Cytophagales > Cyclobacteriaceae > JAGTVG01. Next base: position 109,953 of record CAWGCL010000009.1, read on the forward strand.
ATCAATTATATGCGCAAACCTACCAGGAAGTGGCAATTCAGAAAGGAATAGATCATATGTTCGGGCTGGGATCAACCGGAGGGGGAGTCAGTTTTCATGATTTTGACGGGGATGGCTGGGATGACATCACCCTTACCACTGAGAGAGGCAAGCCTATCTATTTTTACAAAAATGACAATGGCACTTTCAAGCGAATTGAAGCACTTGTTAATAATCTATGTGAATCAAAGCAGGTTCTTTGGATTGATTATGACAATGATGGGGATAAAGACCTTTTTGTGACCTGTCTTTCGGATGTTAATCGTTTGTATAACAATCATAAAATGGTGTTTACTGATGTGACAGACGAATCCGGGCTTTCAATGGCTAAGTTGAAGACATATGGCGCAACCTGGGGAGATATAGACAGGGACGGCTGGATTGATCTTTATGTTACTAATAAGCGAACTGATGATGAAATCAACATAAACAATCTATATTTAAATCTTGGGGATGGAAAATTTCAGGATATCACTTTATCGAGCTATACAGCGGATTCTATGAAACGTCCATTTTGTGCTTCCTTCGTAGATATAAATAATGATCTTTTCCCGGATATTTATATAGCCCAGGATAAAAAGGCAACAAATACGCTCCTGAAAAATATGGGTGAGGGTGTTTTTTCAGATATTAGTGTTACTTCAAATTCAAATATTGTGATGGATGGGATGAGTGTGACCGCAGGAGATTTCAATAATGATCAGTATCTGGATATATATATTACAAATATTCCCGAAGGGAATAAACTACTGAAAAACAATGGCGATGAATCCTTTCTGGAAGTAGCCATGGAATCGGGAGTTGATTATCTGGGGTATGCCTGGGGGGCAAATTTTCTTGATTATGACAATGATGGAGATCTGGATCTGTATGTAAGCGGTATGCTTGAAGGGTCTGATGAGGTTCCAAGCATCCTGTACACCAATACAGGAATGGGAAACTTTACTTATCAAGACCTTGGTTTTAGCCGTGATACTGTGATAAGTTATTCCAATGCGATTGGAGATATCAACAATGACGGATTCCCGGATATCATTGTCAATAATTATGATAATTATCGATCCATGCTGTGGAAGAATTCTGCAGGCAATAATCATTGGATCAAAGTTAAATTGGAAGGTGTAAGCTCTAATCGGGACGGTATAGGCGCTTTTATTTATATATATTATTCCGGATCAGAATTTATGCATTATACAGGCTCGGCAAACGGATTCCTGGGACAGAATTCCTCATACAATATGATTGGACTCGGTAATACTGAGACCATTGATTCATTAAAGGTTTTGTGGCCCAGTGGACAGGAAGATATTATCAGAAAGATATCTTCAAACCAGACCCTTATTATTCGCGAGGGAAGTACTCAATTACCACCTCGAATTTATTTTTCAGATAAATTGTCTTTCTGTGAAGGGGATTCAATAATACTGGAAACAGGATTTTATGATAGTTACCTATGGAGTAATGGACAAACCAGCAGAAGTATCCGGGTGAAATCTACAGGTAATTATTTTGTGCAAATCATTGATGACCAGGGAACAACGGCCTATTCTGACACTGTAAACATCGAGGTCCTGGAATTACCTGAAGTTGAGGTTCAAATTGAGCCGGCTGATTTTAATCAATACAATGGCTCAATCGAGGTGATAGTCAGCGGCGGGACATCTCCATATCAATACTTATGGAGTGTGAGTGGAAGGGATACCAGTTACGTTACCGGAATTGGCCCGGGTGTACATACACTTGAAGTAAGAGATCAGAATGGATGCAGAATAGTTAAGGAAGTTGAGGTAAACCTTATAACAGGTATTGATACAGAATCTTATTCTTTTACAATATTCCCAAATCCTTCTGAGAAGGATTTATTTATCAAAGCTGATGATCAATTATTCAGGCAAAATTTATCATTAAGACTTTATTCATTTTCCGGCTCAATTATAGATTCTAAACACATTCAAATCACCGATCGAATTATGCCACTTCCGTTTAATTTTGATTCACTTGATCCTGGCATTTATATTATCCAGGGTACTTTTAAAAATGGAACGTTCAGCCGGAAGTTGTGGATAAAATAAAAATCCGGATTAATAGAATTAAATTGAGTCGGGTCCGGATTATTGCACAATCAGCTTTTTATTTACTAAATGACCCTCTACTTCGATGGAAAGATAATAAATCCCATGAACTAACTTATCCATATTAACTTCCAGTCTTTTACCTGGGATCCTGTCAACACATTTAAACACAAGATTCCCTTTGGGATCATAGACATGGATCTTTTGTATTAGTTTATCTCCTGATTGAATTATGATTTTTTCACCCTGCAATACAGGATTAGGATATATTTTGATAATATCAGATACATTATCCTCATATGAAGTTATTCCAGTCACTTTTCCTGAAAATAGATTTTCAGCATATTCAAAAGCTTGAATGCCAATTTTTTCACCGATAATCCTTCCCGGAATATCATCAACAGGAGGGTGAATGCCCCCCCAGATCCTTGAAAGACTCGTTTGGTCGCTAGCGTCCCGGTAGGTCGCCCATTCCAAAGTCAGGTCAACACTTGGGCCATCTTCGAAGACCAGAAACTCATTTTTTTTCACTTTGAATTCTCCTTTTCCGCCCGGGAAGAATGGATCTCCTGTCAGCAGAGTTAAAACCTCTGCTGCAGCCCGGGAAAAGGTGGAATGTCCTGAAACATAACCTGCGAAAGGAGGAGTGACAAAAGAAGGCCTTTGATAAGGCCACCAGTTTTCGGCAAGGATCCAACCTACGCCAGCAACATCCGTCTCCGGATCCTCAATATAATCCGGACCTCTCCAGGCATATAATTTAATCTTGTTGAGGTTTTCGTTGCCCGCTCCTGCAAGTGGATCGCCATCATTAACCAGTTCAATCAAGTTTTCAACTAGTGGAATTCCATTAACGGTAAATCCCGGAAGATCTGGGTCCGAACTTTGTCCCAGGTCCGCCATATGCCGAATGGCCGAAACAGGTCGGATATAGTCATACCATCCTTTGATGCTCCAGGCGGATATGGCCGCATCATGCATCGCACCGCCTAATACGAGGTAGGATTTCACATCCCATTCCAGATCATCGATTTCAGGTCCTTCCCCCTTAAATCGTTTTTTCAGTTCAGGATGGTCACTTACATAATTCAGGATGGTAAACCAGTGACCGGGCGGTGTTTCCGAATCGGGGCCATCTGCCCAAAACTCAGCTAAAACACGTGTATAATCTCCGCGTGGCACAATTTGTGGATCATAAGGTTGTCCAGTTCTTGGATTTACACTATAACCAATTCCAGGATCTCCTCCATCCTGATGATTATAGAATTCCCTTAATCCTTCCATTGTGACTGGGAATTCTTTAATATTTCCCATAGAAGCCGGCGAAATATCCCATAAAACCGAGTCAGTAGGATCGAGATGGGCTGACCAGAGAGCAACCGTTGTGAATCCCCATATATATTCAGAAGTCGAACCGCTTCCATCCTTTTCGAGCTGTGGAGGAGGCCCCGGATCATGGTAAACACGGTATTCCTCACCATTGCGATTGCCATATGTAAGTTCATTTTGTGATAAGGAAAAGGGAATCACATCACCCCATTCCGGACTTAAGAACTCTGGTGTATTAAAAGGAATTTCATTACCGCTTTGATCTATAAATACATCCAGCGATAAAGGTTGCCAGCGGTTTGCATCGATAAGATCAGGATTTCCGGGATATTTCGGGAATAAAGGTGGATTAAAAGGGTCATAATGGAGATTTGAATAGTCATTTAATTCGTTGGAGCCATCCTGGAGACCGAATTCTATGATGCATTTTGCCATATAGTTACCAATTGCCGCCGGAACATTAGTAGTATAATCAGTTGAGGTATATTCTGGATTGAAACCTAGCGAAGAAAATAAAGAATCTATTAAATTAAGTGTGTATGCGGCACCAGGCGTATTGCCAAACCGGTGTTTCAATAAGCGATATGCCGCAAAACTCATTGCTTCCTCCTGTGCTGCTTTTTTATTTGTTGATACTGGGAACCAGCCAAAAGGACAGTTATATCCTCCAATATTTTTACCGAGAAAATATGTGCTTGCCTCCGCTTCATAAACAGCCCAGCTATCATATAAAGCTATTGAAGTATGAAATAGATTTCTGGCATGAACGGTAGGCCGGGCATAGTCATTCCGTATCCCTTCCAACAATACCTCATTCCATTTACGTGCTATAGAGTGCTGTCCGTATCCGGAATTCAGACTGATGGTAGAAAGAAATATAAAGAATGAAAATACCTTCAAAAAAAAAGATCCTGAAGTAATGTATAGAATCAAATCGAATTTATCCTTGAAACCCTTCACAACCATTTTCACCGTCTTGGATTGTATAAAAATACACAATCATACCATTTTAACCATTTTTGCAGGTCCAAATTATATTACCACTTATTTATTAATAAACAATTGCAGGGTCAGTCTAATTTTATAACACTGCATGTTCTATTTTATACCCATATTCCGACGACCTCTTTATAATGAATATTATTTTTATTATAATGCGTACAGGTAAAATTAAAAATTAATATTTCAGGGTGAATCCGCAAAAAAAACCAGGTCTTTCCTATCTTTTTTTTAAGTTTCTAAAGATCGGATCTACTGCTTTTGGTGGTTTTATGGCGCTAATATCCATTGTTCAGAAAGAACTGGTTGAAAAGAAAAAAACAATTAAAGATGAAGATATCCTTGATGGGATTTCCCTTGCAACTGTACTTCCCGGTCCAATAGCCGTTAATGTAATCACTTTTATCGGTCATCGCTTAAGGGGTGTAAAAGGAGGGTTAATCAGTATGCTGGCTGTCGTACTACCCTCATTCTTCCTGATATTGGGATTATCAGTACTTTACTATAAATACGGGGATATTACCCAATTCCAGAAATTCTTCGATGGGGTATTGCCTGCCGTTGCAGCCATTATCCTGGCAGTATCCATAAATATGACGCGTAAGAATATACGGGATTACAAACAGTATATCCTGGCTGCTTTAGCTTTTATTTTTGTTGGTTTTATCGGAGGTTTTTATATTACACTGATCCTTGTCCTCCTTGGAGGCATCGCCGGGATCATATTATTCAGACCAGCTATTCAAACTAAAAACAAACAAAAGGCAGAAGAAATTTCTTTCAATGAAATCCTTCGAAAAGAAATAAGAGACAATCTTTTTTGGTTTACCGCCTTACTCATATTTATTGTAGTAATAATCACAGCCACATGGATTCCCCGGGATGTGTTGCCTGAGAAGCTCTATTTGTTAAACAAATTATTTTCGACCTTGAGTCTGGTAAGCGTCACTTTGTTCGGTGGGGGATATGTATTCATTCCTATGTTGCAGGAATTGGTAGTTAACAACCTGGGTTGGCTCACTGATAAAGAGTTCATTGACGGTATTGCAATGGGGCAAATTACCCCCGGACCAATAATGATCAGCGCTACATTTATAGGATATAAGGTCGCTGGCATTTCTGGTGCAGTTGTGGCTACCATAGCCATGTTTTTACCCCCGGGAATTCTGATTATGATATGTTCCAGGTTTATAGATTACTTCAAGAATTCTTCAGTGTTGAAGTCGGTATTTAAAGGTATCCATCCGGTGGTGATCGGGATGATTTTTGCCGCCTGTTTTATAATAATCCAGTCAATGCCCCATGAATGGCTTCAATTGATTATTTTTGTGCTCTCGTTTATCCTGACTTTCTGGTTGAAGGTGGATCTATTGATCGTAATCCCTGTCGCTGGTCTAGCAGGAATACTCTTTGGAGCCATATGAGGGGAATTAGTAAGGACGTTTTCAGAGATCTTGTACCAGTACAGATTATTGGTACACAAAGAAGTGGTTCCAACCTTCTTAGGGTCATGCTTAATCAGCTGCATGGTGTCTTTGCCCCACATCCACCACATATATTAAAGACTTTTGATCCTATTGTCCGGTTTTACGGGGACCTTGATGATATTGACAATTATACAGAACTGGTATCTGATATTTGTGAATTCGTCGAGAGAAACCCAGTACCCTGGCTGAATAGTCGGTTCGACCCTGAGCTTATTCTTAAATATTCAAGGGAAAGAACACTTCTGGAAGCTTACCTGGCAATACATGAGGTGAATGCCTCCGCCAATAGAGCCAAGTTCTGGTTCAACAAAAGCATGCAGAATGTATATTTCATTGAATATTTTGAGATGAAAGGTTTTAAACCCTATTATATCCACCTTATTCGTGATGGCCGTGATGTGGCTTTAAGTTTCAGGAAAGCTATCGTTGGGGAAAAACACATGTATCACCTTGCACAACAATGGCGGGAGGACCAGGAATTATCAAATTATTATGTTGAGAAATTTGGGTCGACAAGAGCAATACGGGTGAAATATGAAGATTTATTGCATCAGCCACAACAGGAGATACAACGTATTTGCCGGTTTATCGGATTGGAATATTCAAATAACATCCTCAAGTTTTATGAATCACAAGATTCAAAAATAACTGCCGAATCAGGAGAAATGTGGCACAACTTGTCAAAACCGCTGATGAAAAATAACTTCAACAAATATAAAAAGGAGCTCCTGCCGGAAGATATAGACCTTTTTGAAAAAGCGGCCGGGAAATTATTGGATGAATATGGCTATGAACTTGAAAATAAATCAAACAAAAAGCCTTATAAATTTTCCCCCGATCAAATAGGGGACTTTGATGCTCTGAATTCATCGTTGAAACAGGCGATTTTAAAAACTGCTGAGAAGAAAGATCTGAGAAAAAGATATGAGCAGGAACAGCTCATTAAACAAATTTATTCACAGAAAGGTGTTCTCAAAACCTCTTAGGATATCCTTCCAATTATTGTAGAAGTAATTTATTATAATAGTCGATAACCCTGGCAAGTTCGATGGTCTTTTTCAGACCTAAATTATTATTCTTCATAAACTGCTTTATCTCCTCATTATATTCGCCGAAATAATTGAATAATTCTTTCTTCCCTTTAACCTCAAATAGCTTCTGGTCTGAGGACAAGTATAAGGTTTCCTTTATTTTATATTCATCATTAAGTCGTCCGGCATCATGTGTCACGCTATAATACCCTTCATCAAGTATAAGTGTCCTGTAAAGCAGCAAGTCCACTTGACCTTCAGTTACGACTTCAAAAAAACCAATAATAGGAACTCCCTCCAATTTATAGTTCAAGCAATTTACAAATAGTACATTCAGTTTTTTATTCACATCAAACCATTCAAACTTTTCTATTTCATCATCTCTGATTACACGTGAGATTTGATTTGCGTCAAGTAACAGAAGCATCTCATCCCTGAGATTGTATTTCAAGGGCATGCTTGTAATAGCTTTACCATTATATAATAGCACATCTCCTACTGACCAATCGTCATTTATGAAAAAAGATCCCTCGATAACGCTCGATTTTTCCAGGTTGACTGTTTCAATAACTCCACCTGGGTACCCGTCATTCACAACTCTGCCTTCTCTTTTATCGAATTGAGCAAAAAGAGATAATGAGGTGAATATGGGTAATATGAAAATCAGGTATCTGATAAAATGTCTCATCCTGAATGTTTTTAATTGTTGTACTTTAAAATGTAATACAAATTAAAACAAAATTGAAACTTTAGGAATATATTAAATCAAATAGTTAATAATATGTATCTCGTTGCCAGATGAATAGCAAATGTTCGAAGTGTAATATCAAATGAAGCATTTTATTGCTTACTTGAAGAGCCAGAAATCTGTGGATATAAAATTTAGGCATATTTGGGCATCAGATATCCCTTTACATATTGATCAACCCCCGATTCAAGCGAAGTGAAGTCTTTTATATACCCAATAGACCTTAGTTTATCCATATTGGCTTCTGTAAAATACTGGTATTTATCCCGGATATCTTCAGGGGTATCTATGAATTCGATATTTTCATCTATGCCCATAGATCTGAAGACCTGCCTGGTCAGATCAAGAAAAGTCCTGGCAGTGCCGCTTCCCAGGTTATAAATCCCGGAGTGTTTTCTAAGGTGCATCAGATAGTAACAAACGTCCACAACGTCCTGAACAAAAACAAAATCCCTTCTTTGCTCACCATCTTTATAATCAGGATTATGCGACCTGAAGAGTTTCATTTTATCCGATTTCTTTATCTGGTGAAAGGAATGCCAGATAACAGAGGCCATACGGCCCTTATGGTCTTCGTGTGGTCCATATACATTAAAGAACTTCAGACCTGCCCAGTAAAAAGGTTTTTCCTTTTGCGAAATTGCCCAGGCGTCAAAATCATTTTTAGATTCACCATATGGATTAAGGGGTTTTAAAGAAGGAATGATCTCTTCACTGTCGATATATCCATGTTCACCCAAGCCATATGTAGCAGCAGAAGAAGCGTAGATCAGTGGTATCTGATAATCGATGCAGCATTTCCATATTTTCTTAGAATAACCTGTATTTAATGAATCAAATATCGACCTGTCAAATTCAGTGGTATCCGTTCTGGCGCCAATGTGAAATATAAATTCAACCTGTTCATAGTTTCTTTCAATCCAGTCGAAAAACAAATCCCTGTCAACAGGCTCTAATATTTTAAGTTCTTTCAGGTGCTCATTCTTAACAGGATTGTCAAATTTATCAACAGCGATAATTGCATTGAAATTTTCTGAGTTCAGCTTTTTAATAAGCTGGCTTCCGATAAATCCAGCTGCACCGGTAACAATAATCATAATGTTTGTTATTAGATTATAAAAATGAATAATTGGTGGTTATGATTCTTCGTATATTTGCACCAATAATTACAAAAATATAATTAGAATGGTTTATATCACCAAACAAGTTCATTTTTGTGCAGCACATAAGCTTTATAATCCGAAATGGAACGAAGAGAAGAATGAAGAAGTTTTCGGACCCTGTGCTAACAAAAACTGGCATGGTCATAATTTTGATCTGTTTGTTACTATAAAAGGAGACCTAGATCCGGATACCGGATTTGTTATGAATTTCAAAGATCTGAAGCAGATCGTAAAAGAGGAAGTATTGGAAGCAGTTGATCATAAGAATCTCAACCTTGATGTGCCTTTTATGAAGGATAAGCTTACAAGCTGTGAAAACCTGATTATTGAGTTCTGGAATATACTGAACCCACTAATTAATAAAGAATCTAAAGGAAGGGCCTCCCTGCACGCTTTAAAACTGTATGAAACCCCGACCAGTTACGCTGAATACTATGGCAGTTAAAGAATTATTCTAATGCGCTATTATCTAATAGCCGGAGAAAGATCCGGAGACCTGCATGGGTCCAACTTAATCAAATCACTTAAAAAAAGAGATCCTGATGCTGTATTTCGCTGTTGGGGAGGTGAATATATGGAGGAGGCTGGTGCTGAGCTCGTGGTGCATTACAATGATATGGCTTTTATGGGATTCATTGAAATATTATTCTACTTCAGGAAAATACTTAAGAACCTGAAACATTGCCGGAGGGATATTTTAACCTACAATCCTGACGTCGTTATCTTAATAGATTTTGCCGGATTTAACCTTAAAATAGCTTCCTTTTTAAAGAAGAAAAACATAAAATCCTATTTTTACATCTCTCCCAAGGTGTGGGCATGGTATACCGGTCGTGCTAAAAAGATCAAGAGAAATGTTGACCGAATGTTCGTTATCCTGCCTTTTGAAAAGGCGTTTTATGCGAAGTATGGTTTTGAGGTGGATTATGTCGGCAACCCGGTTATTGATGCAGTAAACCAGCATAAACCGGATTCTTCCTTTTTAGAAGATCCAAGAATATTTAACAAGCAAAAGTATGTAGCCCTTTTACCGGGAAGCAGAAAACAGGAGTTAAAAAGCATTCTTCCCAACCTGGTTAAAATGGCCTCTGATTTCTCTGAAACACAATTTATTCTTGGAGGGATAAAATCTATTTCTCAGGGATTGTATTCAGATGTAGAAAATGTTCCTAATATCACAATCGTTTATGACCGCACATATGATGTGCTTGCCTTTTCTCATGCAGCCGTGGTAACTTCCGGGACTGCTACCCTGGAAACAGCCCTATGGGATATTCCTCAGGTAGTGATCTACAGGTCAAATTCTCCAGTTACGGTATTAATAGTCAAGATGGTTATAAAAGTCAAATTCATCTCTCTTGTAAACCTTATTGCAGGTCGTGAGGTGGTCAGGGAACTGATCCAGGAAAAACTTACCAGGGAGCATCTCAATGATGAAATGCTAAAATTGTTGGATGATACTACCTATCGAGACCGTATTTATAACGATTATGCAGAGATCAGAAATATTTTAGGCAATGAACCTGTATCGGATAAAGCAGCTGATCTGATGATAAAGTATCTGAAAAACAAGTAAGCCTAGGCGACCTTCAATTTCTTGAATTTAGATTTTTCAAATTTCTCCATCGCGTAATCCTTACTGATTGTAAAGTCCTTCACATTTTTCGTGGATGGAAGTTTAAACATAGCATCAGTAATTATGGCTTCGCAAATGGACCTTAAGCCACGGGCACCTAACTTATATTCAATGGATTTATCTACGATATAATCAAGGGCTGTAGCTTGGAATTCAAGTTTAATGCCTTCCATATCAAACAGCTTTTTATATTGCTTTGTCAGTGCATTCTTTGGCTCTGTAAGGATCTTTCGAAGTATTTTCCGGTCTAAGGGATCAAGGTGTGCAACAACCGGCAATCTGCCAATCAATTCAGGAATCAAGCCGTATGATTTCAGGTCAACGGCATTTACATATTTATAAAGGTTTTCCTTATCAATTTCATGACGGAGACTGGTATCTGATTTAGATGCAAATCCTAATGGCCTGGTGTCAATTCTTTTGGCGATATGTTTGTCAATGCCGTCAAATGCTCCACCGCATATAAACAGGATGTTTTCTGTGTTCACAGCGATCATTTTCTGATCCGGGTGTTTTCTTCCGCCCTGGGGCGGTACGTTAACCACGGTACCCTCTAAGAGTTTTAAAAGGGCCTGTTGAACGCCTTCCCCGCTAACATCCCGTGTTATTGAAGGATTGTCTGACTTCCGGGCAATTTTATCTATTTCATCAACATAAACAATCCCTCTTTCAGCTGCTTCCACATCATAATTCGATGCTTGAAGAAGCCTTGTGAGAATACTTTCCACATCTTCGCCTACATATCCCGCTTCGGTTAAAACAGTAGCATCAGCTATGCAGAAAGGTACCTGAAGCATATTGGCAAGGGTCCTGGCAAGGTAAGTTTTCCCGGTTCCGGTTTCACCCACCATAATGATGTTGGACTTTTCGATAACTACATCCTCTTCATCTTCCTTTATAGGTTGCATCAACCGCTTATAGTGGTTGTATACAGCTACGGCAATTACCTTTTTAGCTTCATCCTGTCCAACCACGAACTGATCGAGGAACTCCTTCATTTCGAAAGGTTTAATTAAATTGAAGGTAGGTTTTTGTCCATCCTCCTTTATTTTCTTTTCCTCCATCAGGATCTGATAGGCCTGGTCAATGCAATAATTGCATATATGGGAATTAATTCCCGAGACCATCAGGTCAACATCCTTTTTACTCCTCCCACAAAATGAACAGGATACTTGTGCCATGGTTAATTTGTTTATTTACGCTGCTCTAATACCTCATCAATCAATCCATATTTCTTAGCATCTTCAGCTTTAAGCCAAAAATCACGATCAGAGTCTTTTTCTATTTGTTCATACGTTTTTCCGCTATGCTTGGATAATATGTTGTACAAATCTTTCTTAACTGAAAGCGTTTGTTTCAACGATATTTCCATGTCTGAAGCTTGTCCTTGCATACCACTCATTGGCTGATGGATCATAATTCTTGAGTGAGGAAGTGCAGATCGTTTCCCTTTGGCTCCTCCCGCCAGCAATACCGCAGCCATAGAAGCCGCCAGTCCAGTACATATTGTACTTACATCCGGAGTAACGAGTTGCATCGTATCGTAAATGCCTAATCCGGCATAAACAGAGCCTCCCGGGCTGTTCACATACAACAAGACATCTTTTTGTGAATCTACGGATTCGAGGAATAGCAGTTGGGCTGTAATGATATTGGCAATATTGTCGTCTACCGGAAGGCCAAGAAAGATGATTCTGTCCATGATCAGCCTTGAGAAGACATCAATTTCACGGAAATTGGTTGGTCGTTCTTCTATTACCGCCCTGGTCATATTATCTATTGATTGAACATATTTGTCAAAAGCAGTTCCGCTGACATTTTTGCCTTTAACTGCGTAATTTCTGAATTCTTCTTTATTTAACATGTTATTGCCTGTTTTATTGCTCCAATTATAAAAAAAAAGCCCTTCAATAAAAAGGACTTTACATATAAACAATTCAGATCCTCATTTAGTTCGAGACTATTTTAGAAAATTCATCCGGTTTCACTTTTTTGAAGGAAATATCCGTCTTGTCATAAATGTAATCCATGATTTTGTCATTCCGTACCTTATTAAAGGTACTCATATAATTCTGTCCGTCATTACCCTGTAAGTAATTATCAGCAAAAGAATCAAGATTTTCAGTCATATTGTCTGTCATGCCATAAGAGGCAAATTGTGCCTTGATCATTTCCTTCGCACTGGCAACGACATCAGGATGTTCAACTTTTATGTCATTTTCTTCCGCGACCTTATTTACAATCAGGCTCCACTTCAGCTCCTTTATATAATTCTCGAAATCCTTGTTTAAATCTTCTTCGGTGATTTTATCCTGGTTGGATATCAGTATCCATTTTTTGTAAAAGGCATCTGGAACCTCAATTTTTGTGGTATCCAGAAGCTTGTCCTGTATCAATTTCTGTGTGTAGCTTTTGGCTTCATGATTATAATTTTTTTCAAGGGTTTCCTTTAGCTTTTTCATGAATTCCTCTTCAGTCTTAACTGCGTCCTTGCCAAACACCTTATCAAATAGTTCCTGGTTTAATTCTGCACTCTCTACCCGATTGATCTTATTGATCCTGAAATTAAATAAGCCCTTGAATTTTTTAATTTCCTCTTCAGATTTTCTTAATACTGTTGAGGCTGACGCATCATCCACAAAGATCTTTTTTGGATCAATTTCTACGATTTCTTCTTTTTTGTGGCCTACGAATTTTTTTGCTTCTTTAGCTTTCAATTGATTTGCGGTAATCCAGATCTCTTCTTTGTATGCACTTGATTCCTGGGTCAGTTCTCCCATCAAATCATCACCTTCCTGGTATTCATCAGGCTCGGAATAATTTCCATATTGTTTTTCTATGCTCTCCAGGGTAGTATCAATGGTTTTCTTATCTGCCTTTATCTCGTAAGCTTTTATTTTCTGTTCAAGATTTAAGTCAAACTCGGCTACCAGGCCAATTTCGTATTCGAATTCAAAATCTTTTTGATTTTCCCAATCGATAGTAGCTGTTTTATCATGGTTAGGTAAAGGCTCGCCTATTAGCTTGATCTTGTTTTCCTTGATATAATCCGTAATAGATTTTGAAAGAATTTCATTGATCTCCTCAACAAGTATTGATTTCCCATATAATTTTTTAATTAATCCGGGGGGCACTTTGCCAGGACGAAAACCTTTGATATTAGCCTTCTTTGAATAATCTTTTACTTTTTCTTCAACTTTGGGTTGATAATCTTTTTCCTTTAGTGTAATTTTAATTTGGCCTTCAGTGGCCGTGCTTTTATCTAATACGATATCCAAGGTTCTAATATTTATATTAAAAACTATAAAATAAAACCCTCAATCTTGAAATCAAGAGGTAAAGAGGGTTACAGCGTGCGGATGAAGGGACTCGAACCCCCATGCCTTGCGGCGCTAGATCCTAAGTCTAGTGCGTCTACCAATTTCGCCACATCCGCATATTTATTGTCAGATGATTGTATATTTAGCAATCTTTGGTCAATTATCAAATATTAATGAATCGCTAAGGAACATCGATATTTGACATTCATCCGAAACAGGGATGAAAAACGGAATGCAAAGGTAATAATTTATGGCTTAATACCATAATAATTCGTATATTTTAGTGAGCACTTTATTTGTGGGAAATGATAATTACTGACGAAGAAGTTGAAAAGAAAGAAATAATTCGGAAATACAGGAGATTGCTCAGGCATGCGAAACCATTTTTGAAGGATGGCGATGCTAAGTTGATCAAAAAAGCGTTCAGTACCTCAATGGAGGCGCATAAGGGGATGAGAAGAAGATCCGGTGAGCCTTATATTTACCACCCTCTCGAAGTAGCTATGATCGCGGTTGATGAAATTGGCCTGGGAACCACTTCCATAATAGCTGCCATTTTACACGATGTGGTGGAGGATACAGAGTTCGAAATTGAAGATATTGAGAGAGAATTTGGCCATAAGATTGCCAAAATAATTGATGGTTTAACCAAGATCTCCGGTGTATTTGATTATGGCACTTCTGCCCAGGCCGAGAATTTCAGGAAAATGCTCCTTACCCTGTCGGAAGATGTGCGTGTGATATTGATTAAACTGGCTGACCGGCTGCATAATATGCGGACGCTATCCAGTCTTCCCAGAAACAAGCAGCTCAGGATCGCTTCGGAGACCATTTATCTTTATGCGCCATTGGCCCATCGTCTTGGACTTTATGCTATTAAAACCGAGATGGAAGACCTCTATTTGAAATATTCTGATAATGAGGTCTATAATGAGATTGAAGAGAAAATGGCGATCAATAAACCCATTCGGGACCGGTTTATTCGACGATTCATAGCACCTATTCAGGAGGAGTTGGCAGCCCAGAAGTTCAGATTCAATATCAAAGGAAGACCAAAATCCATATATTCAGTCTGGAGTAAAATGAAATCAAAGAATATACCTTTTGAGGAGGTGTATGATCTCTTCGCCATCCGGATTATTCTGGAATCAGCCCCCGAACATGAAAAAGCTGCATGCTGGCAGGTATATTCCATAGTAACCGATTTTTATAAACCCAATCCAGACCGGCTCCGTGACTGGATCAGCACGCCTAAAAGCAATGGGTATGAATCCCTCCATACTACGGTAATGAGTCGCACAGGATTATGGGTAGAGGTCCAGATCAGGACCCGCCGAATGGATGAAATTGCTGAAAAGGGGTATGCTGCTCACTGGAAATACAAAGACCTGCCCAGTAAGTATAAAGCCTCTGTTGAATCCGGGCTTGAAGAATGGATAAGCCGGGTTAGAGATATGCTTGAACAGAATGATACAAGTGCAATAGAGTTTGTAGATGATTTCAGGTCAAACTTGTTTAACGAAGAAGTTTTTGTGTTCACTCCAAAAGGGGATCTCAAAATTCTACCTAATGGTGCTAAAGCACTGGATTTTGCATTTGACATTCACTCGGAAGTTGGGGCACACTGTATAGGTGCTAAGGTTAATCAGAAACTAGTACCCCTGAACCACACGCTGAAAAATGGAGATCAGGTCGAAATTTTAACCTCCACCAAACAAAAGCCCAGTGAAGACTGGCTTCGGTTTGTGGTTACTTCTAAAGCTAAATCTAAGATCAAGGATCTTCTGAAGAGTGAGAGAAAATCAGTTATCGCACAAGGGAAAGAGGTCGTTTTGAGGAAACTCAAACAGATGAAGCTAAATCCCGGTGATGAGGTTTATAATCAGATTAGGGCTTATTTTGATGCAAATACAAATAATGAGCTTTTTTATAAGGTCGGGAATAATGAGATCGACCATAAAGAGATTAAAAAATTCAGGGAGGTCCAGGAGAAAAGAAAGGCAGAAATTTCGCCAAAAGTCCAGGATGCCCAGACTTTTGAAAAACAATTAACAAAAGCAACAGGGGAATCGAGGGATATGCTCCTGATCGGTGAAGACATGGACATCATCGATTATACTTTTGCTAAGTGTTGCAATCCCATTCCAGGGGATGATGTTTTTGGTTTTGTCACAGTGAATGAAGGCATTAAAGTACACAGGACTTCCTGCCCGAATGCAATAGAACTGATGTCACGGCATGGACACCGTGTTATAAAGGCCAAATGGACCTCCCAAAAGAAAGTTGCTTTTCTTGCAGGGGTGAAATTGATCGGGACTGACAGGATAGGTATTATTAACGATGTTACAACAATCATATCCAGTGAATTAAAGGTTAATATGAGGTCGATATCCATAGATACTGATAGCGGGATCTTTGAAGGGAAGATTATGCTGTATGTAAATGATACCATACACCTTGAATTATTGATCAATAAGCTTCGAAAGGTTAATGGAATTGTTAAGGTGATCAGGTTTGATACAAAAGAATAATTGCGTCTGATAAATCATCTGATAACTCAGCTTTTAAAGCATATATATTCTATATTTGTATACCACGGTAGGTCATTATAAATGCCATGAATGAACAGATTTTTTCTGAAGTAAAAAGGATATTCACCCAGTATCTGGAGAATAAAAATCTTCGAAAAACCCCGGAAAGGTTTGCTATACTCGAAGAGATTTATTTCCGTGATGGACATTTCGATGTGGAATCTTTATACATAAGTATGAAGAATAAAAATTACAGGGTAAGCAGGGCTACTGTGTATAATACTCTTGACCTTCTGGTAGAATGTGACCTTGTCAGCAAACACCAGTTTGGTAAAAATCTTGCTCAATATGAAAAGTCATATGGTTTCAAACAACATGACCATATCTTGCTTGAAGATGGCAAGTTAATAGAATTCTGTGATCCCAGGATCCAGAATATTAAAAATACCCTGGAAGAGATGTTTGAAATTGATATTACTCATCATTCCCTGTATTTTTTTGCAAAAAGTAAATCAGTAAGTAAATAATTTCATTTAATTTCATGGAGCATACATATACCATCATTGATAATATTCTAATTCTAACCCTAAAGGGAGATTTAATAGGTGAAAATAACGGTCCTGAACTGGTCAATGTTGTCAATGACCGGTTACATGATAATCTTAACCTTTGTGCTGTTGATCTATCCGATGTTAGGTATATGAACAGTAGTGGCATTGGAGTTCTGATTACTCTTTTGACTAAATTCCGTAATCAGGAAGGAGAAATGATATTGGTGAAGCCATCAGAAAAAATTGAAAAACTTCTGCTTATAACTAAACTGAATAATATTTTTTCAATTGTAGAAAGCAAAGAGGAAGCAATTGATTTGTTAAAAGCGATTTAACAGAGCTATTCAGCATTTTTCACAATTTGATTAATTAAAAAAGAAAATTCGAAATGAAAGTTGATGTATTATTAGGTCTTCAATGGGGAGATGAAGGGAAAGGAAAAATTGTTGATTATCTGGCCCCAAAATACGATGTTGTTGCCCGGTTTCAGGGAGGGCCTAATGCTGGCCATACCCTGGAATTTGATGGTATAAAACATGTATTACATCAAATTCCTTCAGGAATATTCAGGAAAGATATTAAGAACTATATTGGAAATGGTGTCGTACTTGACCTTGTGATCTTGAGAAAAGAGATTGAAGCCTTGTTCAAGTATAACCTTAAGCCTATTGATAATCTGTATATATCGAAAAAAACCCAACTCATACTGCCTACCCACCGATTGCTTGATGCAGCTTATGAAAAGTTGAAAGGGAAAGATAAAATAGGATCTACATTAAAAGGAATAGGTCCAGCATACCAGGATAAGGTGGCAAGGATTGGCTTAAGGGTGGGTGATATATTAAGGGCAGATTTCGAGGAGAGGTTCGAGAAACTAAGTAAAAAACATGAGGATCTTCTCAATTCTCTGGATTTCGATTATGACCTCACAGATCTGAAAAAAGAATTTTTTGATGCTTTAGAATTCATCAAGGAATATAAGCTTGTAGATGGAGAGTATTTTATTTCATCTCAGCTAAAAGATAATAAAACAGTTATTGCAGAAGGTGCCCAGGGATCATTGCTGGATATCGATTTCGGGAACTATCCCTTCGTAACAAGTTCAAATACCACAGCAGCAGGTGCAGCTATAGGTTTAGGAATTGCGCCGTCATTACTTGGACATGTTTTTGGTATATTCAAGGCATACTGCACCAGAGTAGGTAGCGGACCTTTTCCAACTGAACTCTTAGATGACCTGGGTGAAAAATTACGTGCAGAAGGACATGAATATGGAGCGACAACCGGTAGGCCAAGAAGATGTGGCTGGCTGGATCTACCTGCCCTGAAATATGCTATAATGATCAACGGTGTATCCAAACTGTTTATGATGAAGGCTGATGTCCTGAGTGGCATGGATAAAATATATGTATGCACCAGCTATAAATTACCAGACGGTAGAATTACCGAAGAAATACCATATGAAATCAACGATTTAAAGATCGAGCCACAAATGATCGAATTTGATAGCTGGCCGGAAATTGGGGACAACACGGTGTATTCAAACTTGCCGGAAACACTGAGAAATTACGTGGATTACCTGGAAGCTGAACTAAAGGTGCCCATAGAAATAATATCTACAGGTCCGGACAGGAAAAATACAGTTTTGAGAATTCCCTGATCATATCATTTAAAAATTAAATATATCAGATGAGTCCAACAACCCTGATGATCATTTTTCTCGTGATCATATCAATAGAGTTTGTTTTTGAGAAAGTGCTTGCATTATTAAATTATCGGAGTCTGAAAGATGATTTGCCTGATAAGTTAAAAGGGATATACGAGGAAGAAAAGTACCGCAAATCCATTGCCTATAACCGGGAGAATGCAAGGTTTGGTTTATTTACTTCCATAATTAGTTTTTTACTAATAGTGATATTGATCGTCACAGGTTTTTTCGGAACCCTGGATGGATGGATCAGAACCTTTGCCGAAAACGAGATTTTAATTTCCCTTGTGTTTTTCGGGATCTTGTTTATTGCTTCAGATGTGCTTAATACACCATTCTCTTTATATGATACCTTCGTGATTGAAGAAAAGTATGGTTTTAATAAGACTACTCCAAAGACATATATAACAGATAAATTGAAAGGCTATTTATTGGCTATTGTAATCGGAGGGATTTTGATTTCCGCTCTTCTCATTCTGATCCAATTTATGGGACAGCATTTCTGGATCTATTTCTGGCTTATAATAGCTACTTTTTCTGTTTTTATGAACATCTTTTATACTTCCCTGATCGTTCCGCTATTTAATAAGCTGGTACCTCTCGAAAACGATGAGTTAAAAGGTGCGATCCTGGACTACAGCAAGGGAGTAAACTTTCCACTCGATAATGTATTTATGATCGATGGTTCTAAGCGTTCGACTAAAGCCAATGCGTATTTCTCCGGTTTAGGGAAAAAGAAAAAAATAGTATTATTTGATACACTTATAAAGAATCATAGTACTGATGAATTGGTTGCGGTATTGGCCCATGAAGTAGGTCATTATAAGAAAAAACATGTAATAATGGGCCTGATAAGTTCAATATTCCAGGCCGGTGTTATGTTGTTCATCATGTCCTTAATGATCTTCAATCCGCTTCTTTCTGAGGCCTTTGGTGGAGATCAGTTAAGCATTCATCTGAACCTTCTGGCCTTTTTTATTCTATTTTCACCCATATCTTCTATAACAGGGATTATCATGAATGTGATTTCCCGCAAGAATGAATTTGCCGCAGATAAATATGCCGCGACAACCTATAAATCCGAACCGTTACAGGAAGCCCTGAAAAAGCTTTCTGTAAATAATTTGGGTAATTTGACTCCACATCCCTGGCACGTTTTTGTTAATTATTCCCATCCGCCTCTATTATCAAGGCTTGATGCATTGGAACTTTATAAAACGGAAGACTAAAACCTGGGATTATAGGCCTAAAAAATCATTTTAAATGATAGATAGCAGGTATTTAAAGCAATCCAGGATTACATTTCTTCTGGCATATCCTGTTATGCTCAGTCAATTAGGACAGATCCTCGTAGGGGTTTCAGATAGTGTTATGGTTGGTCAGTTGGGTACTGCTCCATTAGCGGGGGTCTCGCTGGGTAACAGTATTTTTATCCTGTTCCTTACCTTTGGAATCGGGATTTCCTATGGCATTACTCCACTGGTAGCTAAAGCTGATGGTGAGAGGAATAACAAAAAAATAATTGAAGTCCTGAAACATGGTTTCATTGTGAACGGCATTACAGGCCTGATCCTTTTTTCGCTCCTTTTCCTTACATCATATATTTTCCCATACCTCAATCAGCCTGAAGATGTTATCTTATTGGCCAAGCCCTATTTCCTGGTAATTTCATTTTCTATTATCCCTTTTATGGTGTTTCAGGTGTTCAGGCAATTTGCAGAGGGTTTATCGCTCACGAGGCAGGCTATGATAATTACCATCTCCGGAAACATTTTAAACGTATTCTTTAATTACATCCTGATTTTTGGAAAGTTTGGATTTCCTGCCTATGGTTTAGTAGGCGCAGGTATTGCTACCCTGATCTCAAGGATATATATGGCTTTTGCAATGATCTTCTTTGTTGCCTATGCCCAAATTTTCAAACCCTACTGGAAGGAATTCAGGAAAAAAGGACTGGATAAAGGTCTTATTCGTAACATACTGAGTATCGGATTGCCCTCTGGATTGCAATTTATTTTCGAAGTTGGTGCATTCAGTCTGGCTGCGATCATGATCGGCTGGTTGGGGGCCTCCTCATTGGCGGCCCATCAGATTGCTATTAATCTCGCAGCGATTACCTACATGATGGCAAGTGGATTGGCTACCGCTACTACAATCCGTGTTGGAAATCAACTTGGAAGAAAGGATTATAGGTCAATGCGAATGGTTGGATTTACCGGGTTTTACATGAGTGCTATTTTCATGGGATTTAATGCTTTGATCCTGATAACTGGAAGACATTTTTTCCCAACCTTATATATCAATGAGCCTGAGGTAATTGAGATAGCCTCCTCTCTACTCTTCATCGCAGCTGTTTTTCAACTTTCCGATGGAATACAGGTTGTTGGATTAGGTGCACTCAGAGGCATGGCTGATGTAAAAATTCCAACATTAATTACCCTTGTGGCCTATTGGATACTTGCTTTACCTGTGGGTTATGTTTTGGGATTTTCACTGAATATGGGAGCATTTGGGATTTGGATAGGCCTATTGACTGGTCTTACGATAGCTGCCGTCCTTCTGTATATTCGGTTTAATAAACTTAGCCTTGCAAGATTAAATATCGATTAATGTTTGTACTAAAGAATTATCTAAATTGCCAGGCATCAATCCTGATCCATTATATGTAATCACCCTGTTTAACGAATATTTATAGTTTTCTACTATTTATTAACAATCCTGAAATGTTTTTATGTTAATTTGCAATTGCTGAAATTCAGGAAAGTATCCACACTAAATTGATTTTATTGATATCTTCATAAGATCTAATTATAAAGGATATTTTAGTATTCGTTTCATATTGGTTTAGCTTATGAAGGTTGATAAAGAGACACTTAAGAAAATAGCACATCTGTCAAGGCTTGAATTGGATGAAGGGAAGGAAGAAGAAATGTTGAAGAGCTTAAGCGAGATCCTGACCTGGGTTGAAAAACTTAATGAGTTGGATACTGATGAAGTTGATCCACTTACGAATATGTCAATGGAAGTAAATGCACTTAGAGAAGACAAAATAGGTGCCCATCTTGACCGCGAAAAGGGATTATTTAATGCACCTTCAAGAGATGCTTCGTTTTTTAAGGTGCCAAAGGTAAAAGATTGATCTGTCTTTATGAGAGGACTTTATTTTTGGGGAGAGTGGACTCAGCCACATAAAAAATTATATTGGCTGTTTTTTGTACTATTTATTTTCTCCCTGCTCATCGCAATATATAATTACTTTATTGGCTTGGAATATGTGATTCATTGGGAATCAATAGGGAAACTTGATCAATTAAAACTTATTGCTCATACGGTAACTGCCGGAAATATTAGATTCGACATTCCTGTCGATAATTACGTTGTCTTTCAATATTTTGAAGGATCTAATCTTCAGATAAATGCCTTGAATGGATACATATACCTTGTTTTCCTGGTTATTGCAGTGAACCTCGTAATGGCTGTACTTCCTTCGATGCCCAAGCTATGGTTTTATGCCGGAATGGGTGGATTCATAGGCTTTGTAGTCTTACTTAACATTGACCAGATCATGCTGTTTGGGCAAATTGACAGAACTGGAATGATCATTGTTTTAGCTTTTTATTTGTCGGCAGGTTATTTTTTTAAGGAGATAAATCCGAAGATCGATTTGTTCAAACGATTTATGGTATTTTGTGTGATTTCAATTCTGATCGGGATATTATTCTTTCAGTTTGCAGGCGTCTCAGATCCATTTCTGTACATAGCAAATTATGGGATATTTGCTTCGATAATTATTACAATCCTGTTTATCATTCTTATTGCACATGAAGTAATCTATGGATTTCTTCATTTGATCACCAATTCAAATACCATTAGAAGTAAAAACAGTTTATATCATTTTATTTTTATATCCTTATTTTATTTAGCATATGTCTGGGTCACATATATGCATTATACCAAACAGATCACTTGGGACCTCATCTACCTGAATCCATTTTTACTTGCGGGTATTACTTTTGTCATTGGCATCTGGGGATATAAAAAGCGGGAGGATCTCTTTAAAGAAATATTCAGGTTTTATCCAGTTGGTGGCTTGTTCTACCTGGGATTTGGGCTTATTTCCATAAATACGTTATCCTATATATTTGCCAGCGGTAATGATCCTCTGATGGAAACTTTTGAGGATGTGATCCTATATAGCCAAATCGGCTTTGGTATTATGTTTTTCATATATGTGATCGCAAATTTTAGTCCTCTGTTGTTACAAAATATGAAAGTTTCAAAGATAGCGTATAGAAGCAGGATCCTTCCGTTTTTTGTCTTCAGAATTGGCGGCCTTGTGGTATCTGGATTTATTTTCTACAGTTCATTTTTTCTTCCATATTATCAATCCATGGCAGGATACTATAATTATGTAGGAGATCTTTTCATGATTGAAAACAGGCTTGATCTTGCTGAAGAATACTATAATGAAGCTTCAAGTTATGAATATCAGAACCACAGGTCAAATTATGCCATGGCTACACTGGCCAGGATGAAAAATGATAAGTATGAGGAAGCATTTTATTTTAGAAATGCATTATTAAAACAACCGTCTGAGTTTTCATATGTGAACCTGAGTAATATCTATTTAAAGAATGATCAGTACTTTGATGGTTTATTTGAACTAAGAGACGCCCTGTCGGAATATCCTGATTCGTATCATATTTTAAATAATCTGGGATACTTTTATTCAAGAACAGATATAACCGATTCTTCCTTCTATTATTTTGACCTGGCTGATAAAAACAAATGGAATGCTACAGTACCCGCCTCAAATATTTATGGATTACTTGCAAAAGCTCAAATCAATATCCCCATTGATTCATTGGAAAGCATATACCCTTTAAAAGACGATTTGGCAGGCGTTGCAAATAAACTGGCTTTGCAAAACCAATTTGGAAACCCAAATAATCAGTTTATTTCAGATCCTCAAGAGGTAAAATATAACTTTGATGCAGCCAGTTTTGCCTATTTGTACAATAGAGGGCTCACTATGCTGAAGTCAGAGAATCCAGCATATTTTAATGATCTGTTGGATTATGCTGATTCTTCCGGTATTGACCTGTATATCAGCCGGATAAGAGTACTTACTTCTCTGAATAAATATTTTAACCATCAGGTTACTGAATCCTTCAGGCTATTATATGAATTGGGCGAGATGTCGGTCCTTGATGATGAATATTTTAATATGCTGGGGATCTTAGCCCTGGATGTGAACAGTCCCAGATTAGCCGTAGATTATTTTGAAAGGACCAGCACTCAAATTAATGATAAATACAGGTTGAACCTGGCGATTGCCTATTTAGAATCTGGTATGTTAGGCCAGGCGGAAGAGGCTTTTCAATCCCTCATAAATTCGGAAGATGCTTCTGTAAGCACAGTTAGCAGGGAATACCATAGCTTGTACAATTTGCATAGTGATGCTGATCTGGATTCCATAAATGATGAAAAGAAATATTTAGTTTATCACTATATGCTTAATAAACAGGATACATCTAAAGTTGCAGATCTTCTGGCTTCAATTAGAAATCCTTCCATTAAGGACCTGATCAGATTGGAGCAGGCCTGGGATATGATAAGAGTAAGAGAATCCCAGTTAGCATTTAAATATTTTTCTGCTATTGAAACCGCGCAATTAATACCGGCACTGAAGGTTGACTATGGAAAGATCAAATACGTGTTGGCGGTAAACGGATTAATTGATAACCGGGAAATACCAGAAACAGGGCAGTTAAAATCGGATCATCCTTTGTTTCTATATGATCAATTATTGTATTCACAAATAAATGCAGGCAAGCAGGATTCATTAAATCTGGATTCTGTGTTTAACAAACTGGCCACCTGGGATCCATTTTTTGAAGAGGGGGTAATGGCTGCGACTGAATATTTCAAAAATGAAAGAGAGCAGGCAAACTACAGTTACAATTTATTGGTAAATGCATTATCTGTTAACTCTTATTCAATTCCATTGAATAAATATTTCATTAAATACTGTTTGGAGGAAGGATTAGTTGATTTTGCAAAAAACAGGCTTGATTTTATGGAGTCTTTTATGGAGAATGAGGAATACAGGGAATACTATAAGGAAATGGATGCAATCATTAGAAGAAAAGAATCAGAATTACAAGCTTGGGGTAGCTAAAAGGATTCTAATCTTATAAAATTAGTTATATTTAAGCCTAAGAAATACGTTACTGTCCGTTCATATAATTTATTTTTTATTGGACAGATATATTTAGTTATTTCACACAGTTAAATTCAATATATTATCCTATTGTTATGGAACGAGTCATAAGCACCGAGAAGATTTCAAGAATTTATCAAATGGGTAGTGAAGTCATTAAAGCTTTGCAATCGATCACCATAGATATAAACAGGGGAGAATATGTCGCGTTTATGGGGGCTTCCGGATCAGGAAAATCGACTTTAATGAATATAGTGGGATGTTTAGATACACCTTCTGCCGGGACTTATATTCTGAATAATAACAATGTGAGTGACCTCACAGAAAACCAGCTGGCAGAGATCAGGAATAAGGAAATCGGATTTGTTTTTCAGACTTTCAATCTTTTACCCAGGGCGACCTCACTCGAAAATGTGGCTCTTCCGCTAATATACGCTGGTATAGGGAAAAGTGATCGGGAAGAAAGGGCTCTGGAAACACTTGCTAGCGTGGGCCTTGGAGACCGGGCAAGCCATAAACCCAACGAATTATCAGGGGGACAAAGGCAGCGGGTAGCCATTGCACGTGCACTGGTTAATAATCCCAGTATAATATTAGCTGATGAACCTACAGGTAACCTGGATTCTAAAACATCATACAGCATTATGGACCTCTTTCAACGACTGCATAGTGAAGGAAATACCATAATCATGGTGACTCACGAAGATGATATTGCACATTATGCGCATCGCATTGTTAAGCTCAGGGATGGATTGATTGAATCGGATAATGTTAATGAAAATATATATGGTGTGCATTGATAAGGCTCTGTCTTTTCCATATTAAACCAATCTTCCTTTTTTCTGTTATAGCTTTAAGAAAATTTAAGCATTTATATACCAACCGGAATGATTAAATTTTTTATGTGAATTCCTGAAACCGTTTGCGGTTCATGAACACGAATAAAAATTCACTTTTAAGGGAATAATGAATTACAAATTTTTTGCAGATAATTCTGCAAGCAAAAAATTTTAAACAGATGAAAATTTATACTAAAGGGGGCGATAAAGGCAAAACCTCTCTTTTGGGAGGGAAAAGGGTATCTAAATCAAATATGAGGATTGAAGCATACGGGACCCTGGATGAATTGAATGCCAATATCGGATTGCTAAAGGATTATGATATTTCTGATGATATTAAAGTCAACTTATTAAAAATCCAGCATGATTTATTTAAAATGGGGTCTATACTTGCCTGTGAGGTTGATCCTGATCAGTATAATTTATCGCGGATACAGGATTCTGATATAATAGAAATAGAAACACTCATTGATGATATGGAAGACAAACTTCCAGTTCTTAAAAATTTTATTTTACCCGGTGGAGATATAGCCATTTCACAGTGTCATATATCACGCTGTGTATGTAGAAGAGCAGAAAGATATATTGTTTTATTAAGCGAAGAGGAAGAAGTAGAGGAGGCAATCATCCGTTATCTGAATAGATTGTCCGATTTTTTATTTGTCCTTGCCAGAAAAATAGGTTTTGATAAAGGGATCCCAGAGATTAACTGGATACCTTGATCTCTGTCGATTATTGTAATTCGCTTGATTAATAAGTATTTTAGCATGCTTAATTTTTGAATATGAATGTCATAAATACATTGGATATTAAATTTAAAAAGGTAGAGAAATTCTAAATTGCCAAGTACGGATTTTAGCAACATTCAATTTGGTAAAGTGTATTCTGATCATATGTTTGTAGCTGATTTTATTGATGGGCAATGGTCCGCGATGTTCAATTGAACCATATGAAAATTTAAAAATTCCCCCTGCTAATTTTACCCTTCACTATGGACAATCGGTTTTTGAAGGATTAAAAGCATATAAAGGTGATAATGGCAAGATCCATGTCTTCAGACCATACGATAATCTGAAACGGATGAATATATCTGCCAGTCGCCTCTGCATGCCAAAGATCCCGGAAGAGATTTTCATTGATGGAATAAAAGCATTAATTGAAGTCGATAAGGGATGGGTTCCTGAAGAGGAGGGAACTGCTTTGTATATAAGACCATTGATGTTTGGCAATGATGAATATATTGGAATTAAACCTTCCGATAATTACAAATTCATCATATTTACCTGCCCGGTAGGGCCCTACTATTCAGAAGCCCTTAAGGTGAAGATAGAATTGAATTATGTTCGGGCAGCTGCCGGTGGAACAGGATATGCCAAGGTAGCAGGTAATTATGCCGCTTCACTATTGCCGGCACAGGAAGCCATGAACGAAGGATATCAGCAATTAATATGGACTGACGGCAAAGATCATGAGCGGATTGAGGAATCAGGTACCATGAATCTGATGTTCATTATCAATGATGCTATAGTTACACCCCAAACTGGTGATACGATTTTAAGGGGAATAACCAGGGACAGTATTCTCACTATTGCCAGAGATTGGGGAGTTAAGGTAGAAGAAAGAGATGTTACTGTAGCAGAAGTAATAGACGGGATCAGAAATGGATTATTTGACAGAAGCTTTTGGGACAGGCACAGCAGCAACTATAACCCATATCAAAGCTATAGGGTATAAGGGTGTTAACTATAACCTGCCACCGGTTCCATCTGACAGCATATCCAATAAAATCCTTAACCATCTGCTTAAGCTTCACAGGGCAAGAACGGAAGATAAATACAACTGGCTTTTAGATATTTAGTGATAATATATTATCTTTTCTCTGAATATCAGAGGAAATTAAATGTTAAGCAGAGGGATATTTGTTTTTATCATTTGCCTTTTTCCATGTCCAGACCTTATTTGGACAGCCATCAAAGCTTTTAATCCTGGATAAGATTGGTTCTAAGCATCGGATTACTTATCAAATAGGTGATCCGATAATATTGAGATTGAAAGGAGAGGACTATGACATTCGCGAAGAGATATCCGATATTTCAGATAGCACGATAACCTTTAGTAGTTTTTCTGTACATGTCAATGGTATTTACTATGTTAAAACAACACATACGAGGGGTTTTCTGTCTCCAAGTAATGGTCCTAAACTGATCATCGCAGGCGTAACGCTATTTGCAATCGATATATTGAACCAGACTGTAGTTCAAAATAATTCCTATGAGTTCAGCAATGGATTGCTATTGCTTCAGCTTCTCTGGTAGGTTAGGCGGACTTTTAATGACTTTTAAATACAGGAAATTCAAAGCGGGTAAAAGAAAAAGGATAAGAACGTTTGTGATGTATTAAAAATTCTCTGAAGAATTCCGGGTTTATCCCAATTGATTTATCCAAATTTGCAATCAAATTATAATATTTTTATGACAACAGACCAATTGAAAGATTTAAAGGCAAGAGTAGATGCCTTGAGGAGGTATCTTTGACTACGATAATAAAATCAAAGAAATAAAAGAAGAAGAAGAGCTTACCGCCCAGGCGAATTTCTGGGACGATCCGAAGGCTGCTGAAGTAGTTCTGAAATCCATCAAATCAAAGAAAATATGGACTGATAGTTTCAAAAGATCCAAAGATCTTCTCGCTGACCTGGAAACTTGGTTCGAATTATACGAAGAAGGTGAAGTCGATGAAAAAGAGATGGATTCTGAATTTGAAAAGGTAAAATCTGCCATCGAGGAATTGGAATTCAAAAAGATGTTGAGTGGTGAAGAGGACCAGCTCAGCGCAATGATCGATATAAATCCAGGGGCAGGGGGCACTGAAAGTCAGGACTGGGCGGAGATGTTGCTTCGAATGTATATTATGTGGGGCGAGAGCCACAATTATAAAGTAAGGGAAGTGAACTACCAGCCAGGGGATACTGCTGGTATAAAGTCCGCAACTTTAGAGATCACAGGAGAATTTGCCTATGGATATCTGAAGAGCGAAATTGGGGTCCACCGGCTTGTTCGCATATCGCCTTTTGATTCCGGTGGCCGGAGGCATACCTCTTTTGCCTCTGTTTTTGCTTATCCGATTGTCGATGACAGTATAGAAATTGAAGTGAATCCCGCCGATATTACCTGGGAAACATTCAGATCTGGAGGGAAAGGCGGACAAAATGTTAATAAGGTTGAAACGGCTGTAAGGTTGCGACATGCTCCATCTGGAATTGTACTTGAATGCCAGCAGGAAAGATCTCAATTACAGAATAAAGAGAAGGCTATCCGTATGTTGAAATCGAGACTTTATCAGCTTGAAGTGGAAAGACAGGATGCTGAGAAAGCCGAAATAGAAAGTACGAAAAAGAGGATTGATTTTGGGTCTCAGATCCGGAATTATGTCCTTCACCCATATAAACTTGTTAAAGATAACCGGACAGCTGTGGAGAAGACAGATGTACAGAAAGTTCTGGATGGGGATCTGGATGATTTTATAAAAGCATTTCTAATGAGCCAATAATCGTTACTTGCGCAGAAAGGGGATGTACTTTTCTACCAGTTCGGTAAAATCCCGGGAAGTCCCTGAAAGGTAATTCAGAACTATGAATAAAATGCTGAAAAGCGAGGACTTCAGTAAAATATTCAGGGTCAAATAATCTGGGTAAGTAAATAATGCGGTAAGAATGTAAGAAATAACACCAATGAGGATTATCCTCAAATGACTTTGTTTGTATGGCTGAATTTCAAATTTTCTATAAATAAAGATGAACTGGAGGAAATTAAATACTAGGACTGAGACCATCGCGGCAAGTGCTGCGCCCTTAATCCCCAGACTTGGTATGAAGATAATATTCAACAATATAGCCAGCCCCAGATAAATAATAACAAAAAGTCCATTATACTTGTAATACTTTGAATTCGTTATGATCTGCGATGACATCCCCCCGGCCATGCTGATCAGGTTGGCCAGGCCAATAAAAAGGATCACATATTTACCAGCGATATATTCTTTTGGAAGAATTATAAAAACATTATCAATATTGAGCCAGAGTAATAGAAATATTCCGGTACCGACCAAGTAACTGGTTAAGACAGCTTTTAAATTGAATATTCCTGATCTGGTCCATGTCATCTTTTTTGAAGGCCTCAGCGATGAAGGATGGAGCTATTCGGAATACGGCTCGTGAAGGGAGAATGACCAGTGTGCCATAGTAAAATGTAATTGCATAAATTCCCGTATGTGCCGTATCTTTGAAAAAGTTAATAAGAATACTGTCTATCTGTGAAATGGCAATTTGACTGAATCCAATAAAAACGCCATAAAGAGATAAACTAGTCATCGATTTTACCAGACTACTATTTAAAAAACTAAAATCGGGTTTTATGAAGATCTCGCCTTTATATATCAGGTAAAAGAAAAGAATGACTGTTGGCAGGGAAAGGAATGCTACATAGGAAATGGTAAATTCCCGGAAACCAATGATCCCAAAGACATACAACAGTATAGCCCCTAATATCAATAATCTTTGAAAGAGCTCCTTCAGAAATGTGCCAACTGTTGATTTTAGTAAAACCCTGGCATAAATATCAAACAGATTAAAGTACAAAAAGAAGAATGTCAGAGGAAGTATCAGGAAAAAGTAATTGGCAAAAGCAGAGTTCTTATCCGACTCATAATCTACGATGGGACCTTTGATTAAATAATATACTACAATGAAAAGGCCAAATCCCAGGATCCCAACCAGTGTAAGTAAAGGAAAAAACCCATTATGCCCTTTCTCTTTATCTTTAAAATAGGGGAAATAGCGGATAGTAGCTACTTGAAAACCCAATGAGGCAAATTGAGCAAAAATCATTGAATAGGAAACTAAGAGTTTTATAATCCCATTCTGTTCTTCACTGAGAAACCTCGGCATCAGGATGCCCGTTGACACAAATCCTATTACTACACCAAGATAAATGTAAATGGTTGAGATAATGGATTGTTGTTTGATCGTTCCCAATTTAGCTCGTCAAATTAAAAAATGAAGTAAAATGTGCATACGCTTATTAAAATATTTTAATTTGGAATAATTTTCCAGAGTATAAATTTAATCACAAAATAATTATCTCATAAATATATCTGTCTTTATGGAGCGACCTCCAATTATAAGTGTCATAACTATCGTGTTTAATGATGTAAACGGAATTGAAAAAACCATCTCCAGTGTGTTTTCACAGACTTATTCCCATAAAGAGTATATTGTTATTGATGGGGGATCAAATGATGGGACACTGGAAATTATAGAGAAATTCGAAGAAAAAATAGATCATTGGGTTAGTGGACCGGACAAAAACCTTTATGACGCCATGAATAAGGGATTGAAATTTGCTACTGGTGATTATGTATTGTTCATCAATTCCGGTGATGAAATTTATCATGATGAGACGCTGAGTAGTGTTTTTAAGTCCTGCGAATATGCTGATGTGTATTATGGTGAAACCATGATGACAGACAGTTCCGGAAAAGAATTGGGCGTTCGCTCGAAATTGTCTACCCGGAAATTGACAAGGAATTTGAAAGCTGATGATTTCTTAAAGGGAATGGTGGTTTCACATCAATCCATAATTGTTAAAAGATCATTAGTGCCTGATTACGACCTGGCATACTCCTGTAGTTCCGATATTGACTGGTGCATAAAGGTCTTGAAGTTAAGCCGGCTAACGGTAAATTCGCATCAGATTATTTCAAAATTTTTAATTGGTGGTTATTCCCAAAAGAATATGAAGAAGTGCTGGCTGGAGAGATTTAAAATATTGCGGGGCCATTTTGGAATGTTTCGAACCCTTTACTGCGCATGTAGTAATAGTATTTCGATTCTTATCCGGGCGGTATCTTTTCGGTAAAAAGTATTAATTACAAATCCACATCCCGTTTAATAGCTATTAGATTCTGAAATGCAAACAGTTCACATACAGGCGGATGATAATTTTTTATTTCAAGAAGAGAATTGGGTAACAATCGATAAATTTTATAGTCCTTAATCAGCAATTCATAGAAATCATTAAAAAAATGGCGTGAAAAGAGGTTCATTTCCGTGAATTCAAATTGAATAATATCAATAATTCCTTTTTTAATGGATTCTTCCGCACCTTTTAGTACGTTGTATTCATTACCTTCTGTATCGATTTTCAACAAAGTAATTTTTGATATATTGTTGTCATCGACAAACTGGTCTATTGTTGTAAGCTGAATAGTTTGCTCGGTAAATGGTTTTGATTCAAGATCTGTAAATACTCCAGAATGTAAACTGGCATGTGATGATCCTGGATTATTCTTATCGTCATACAATAATGATGGATCCAGGTTGATCAGAGAATCCAAAATTATATTTGCTAATTTGTATTGATGAAATGTTTTTATCCAGTTTCTTAAAAGATATGAAATTGGGTTCAAAGGCATATATGCTAACGTCATTTGATGTTTCTTAAAATCAATTTAGAATAATTCCCAACATTTGCACCCACATCGAAATATTATCTTATTCCCCTTTATTCTCTTTAATTTATTTATAAAGTGCTTCTCTCCGCTTAAATAACTGGATTGATAATTAAGGATTCCCATTCCTTTCAGCCCCATCATAAAGATTGCCTTGTTCAATCTGTAAAAAATTGACCGGCCAAATAAAAACAAATAGATGTCAAAGAAAACCTTCTTCAATTTAAACTGGGTTCTGTCATTTGGAGTTGAAAATAATAGGTAAATATACTTTCAATTCTCTCATTTCAGAATTTTGTCATGAATTCTTTGGGCTAACTCCATGGGACTAACAGGAAATTCACACCTTGTTTTCCGAAAATCAGGGTTTTGTAATTTATCACTGCGATGGCTTTCTTACTGGCGGTATGCGAAAATATTGATCTGAAGATCCATCTCAGGGGTGGTTTGAAGGGTTTTTTTGAAAAAAGGCTTCTTATACCTGAATGGGGAATGGATCTGGTACCTGAATCCTGAACTGCTTAAAATGGAAAGAATAGTGTCAAGTTTCTGCTCTTCCGCATGAAATGAATGATATTCAATAAACATTTGATCGATCTTTAAAAGCTTATCAGAGCTATCCTCGAGTACTTTTACTTCAGCACCTTCAATATCCATTTTTAAAAAATCAACATGATCTATATTATCCAGTAAGTTTTTTAACCTTTCTGTAGCAATCTTTTCATTCTTTTCGCCATGTTCTGAACCTATAATCCTGCCTGCATCGGCCCCATCACTGTTAAAATAAACCCCCTCATCATTTATCCAGATAGCTTTGTTACGGAGAATTATACTGTCATCCACAATTCCCCGATTTTGCAGATTCTTTTCCAGGATATTAAAAATATCCGGATCTGCTTCATAGGCATATATCATTGCGCCTGGATAGTTCTCCCTGAAATAAATAATGCTTAATCCTATATTTGAACCCAGATCGACAATAAGCGGCTTTTTTCTGTCTGTCTCAAACTTATAGAATTCATCCGCATATATTTCATAGTATTGCCAGATAAAGGATAAGGTGTGTGGAACGATCAATTCTTTTCCATGGAGCCTAACTTTAAAAGTCTTATTATTGCTCTTCCCGCTATAGATAAGCACAAACCAAAGAAAGGTTCTGTAGTTTGAGTCAGTAAAGAAACGAAAAAGGTTCTTGAAACAAAGTTTTAAAAACAGGATCATAACATTATGCATTTAAAGCATATTCAAATGCTTTTTTATATCTTGAAATCACCGTATGTATATTAATTTCATTTTTGATGATATTTGTAGAATTCTCTCCGAATTTCTTCTGGGTTTCAGGATCAGAAATAATTTTAATTATTTTCTCGGCAAGGTCAATGGCATTATTTTCCTCAAAGTAATACCCGTTGTATCCGTCCCTCACAAGTTTCTTCTCCGTTCCATCAGCTTTTGAACAAATTACAGGCTTGCCGAAACACATGGCATCATTTATTGATATTCCTCCCATACCGGCAAGAACATATACAGATGAGGCCAGGAAATATCTGGCAAGAGTTTTTTCATCATAAACACCACCTTCAAAAGATATTTTATCGGAGATCCCTTTTTTTTCTGCGAGCTTCTGAAGTTTATCCATTTCCGGGCCGGTACCAATAATTATAAGCCGGCTTATGGGTATTTTTTTCAGAACCAGGTCAAATGCCTCGATCAACAGATCAACATTTTTCCAGGCTACGAGTCTTCCCACGTGCAGGATTTGTTTCATATTTCCAGATTGCTCCGCAGAATCGTTTTGAATTTCTTCACGAATTCTGAATAATCGATCCGTATCCGGAGAATTATAAATAATATGGATTTTTTCTGGCGGGATACCATATGTGGGAATTATATCGTATGCTTGTTCGGTATAATATACATGGGCATCCATTTTTTTCAGGTATTTTTTTATTAATTCACGCACTAATGAATAATACAATTTCTGGGGCATCCCCCAATTTTGATGTTTAAGATGCCGGGTTTCGTCCTGAAGATTTTTACGATAAAATTTCAGGGCTTTAGTATACTCAGGTATATTAAATGGGATATCCTTATACACCAGTTTTATACCCAACTTTTTTATGGTACGGTACCAGCCTGGCATAAGTACGAAACCCAGTACATAGGGCCATATGACAACCAGAATATCAGGTTTTTCCTTTTTTAAAACCTGGGTCAGATTTCTGAAATTATGTTTCCCGTACCATCTTTTTTCTTCTTCTAATTCAATTATGCCGAAATCAATATCTTTCGATGTCTGATGAACCCCTTTTCCCAAACTGTTACTTTTACCGGAAGGAATTATAACCTTTACTTCATAGCCCGGCAGTTTGTT
Source organism: uncultured Cytophagales bacterium (assembly GCA_963820995.1). Lineage (GTDB taxonomy): Bacteria > Bacteroidota > Bacteroidia > Cytophagales > Cyclobacteriaceae > JAGTVG01. Next base: position 144,510 of record CAWGCL010000009.1, read on the forward strand.
TAATCTGTTTAGCACATAATTATAATAATGGGGTAATCCACCAAATGTAAAAATAACTTTCATAATTCAGGCTAAATCAATAATAACAGGTGGTTAAATCTCTACGCATATTGCAACTTAATCATCTCAGGGATTAAAATTATAAAATATCTTTTTTAATCTTATCAGGCAGCCTGAAATTTGATCAATCAAATGAGAAATATCAGGTATATTTGGGAAAATGAAAATACTGTTTTTAAATACTTTTAAAAACGAGGGAGGGGCCACTCAAGCCTGCAACAGGATATACCATGCATTACAAACTTATACGGACTTTACCCTAAATATCATCAATCAATTTGATGAGGCAAATCTGTATACTAACTGGCGAAACTGGCCGGGGCTTTTTCGACTTCTTATAGAAAAGATTCAATTATTCTCTATACTGAAAAATAAAAATTCCAAATTTGAATTCGATTCAGCAAGTGTTGGCAAATCATTTAGGAAAAACCATCAAATAGAAGAGGCCGATATTATCCATATGCATTGGATTAGTCAGGGATTAGTATCATTGGAAGGATTAAGCGAGTTAGCGGCAAAAGGAAAGCCAATCGTTCACACACTTCATGACATGTGGGCATTTACCGGTGGTTGTTTCTATGCCGGCGAATGTGATCATTATATGAAAAACTGTGGAAATTGTCCGTTTTTAAAAGGTGATAATGCTGATGATGTCTCTCATAAAATCTGGTTAAAAAAGGAAAGTATTTACAAGCATTCAAATATAAAATGGGTGTGTCCAAGTATATGGTTGTATAATGCAGCAAAAGAATCCTCGCTGGGTCGTAATAATGAAATATTCTACATCCCGTATCCTGTGGATACAGATAAATTCAAACCCATTGACCGGCAAAAAATATTAAAGGAATATAATTTAGATCCGGATAAATTCTATATTTTGTTCGGTGCGCATAATATCAGCGACAAGCGAAAGGGATTGAACTATTTAATTGAGGCATTGGAGGATCTGAAATCAAATAATAATGGATTGATCCATAACTCAGAACTGGTCTTATTTGGAAAATGCAATGACACCTCTATTTTGAACCACCTGCCTGTCCCTTTTCATTATAAAGGGTTCATAAAAGACTCTAATGAGCTTATTAAGCTGTATAATGCAGCGGATATTTTTGCAATGCCCTCTGTTGATGATAACTTGCCGAACATGATATTAGAATCTCTTGCCTGTGGTACACCAGTGGTTTCATTTAAGATGGGGGGAATACCTGATATGATATCTCATGATGAAAACGGATTCTTGGCTGAATTCAGAAATCCTTCCTCATTGGCGACAGGTTTAAACTATTTCTTTCAAAATCGGGATCAGATGGAAATATTTTCAGTTAAGGCCCGTAAAAAGGCAGAAACTGAATTTTCAATAAAGAAGGTTGCAAAGCAATATACCGACTTGTACAATGAAATTATGGACAAATAGTTATTGATCTGTAAATGATTCTTTGCCTCTTTGAGATTGTATGATGACACCCAATAGTGCAAGTCCAACCAGAATTGAAAAAGCCAGGGATATTTTTCCTCCAATGGCATAGGAGGGAGGTTTAAAGCTAAATTCTATTTCATGATCTCCGGGGGGGATAATCATACCCCTTAATATATAATTTACCCTGAAATGTTCCGATTCCTGCCCATCAACAAAAGACTTCCAACCAGGTTGATAAAAGATCTCAGAAAATACGGCGAATTGCTCCTGGTCAGAGCTGCTTTTGTATATTAATTTTTCGGGGTGATAGGACGTTAAACTAATTTCTCCTGCGCCTGAGAAGGTTTTATTATCCATATTTTGATTAAAATGTTCATCCAGAATAACCTGATTGGCCGGATCAAAATCTTTCAGCTTCTCATTTTCATCTTTCGGATCCTTTGCTATTATTATGTCTTTAATAAACCAGGCATTTCCCAGGGATGCATCGTTTATTCTTGCCACTGGTACATTTCTTTCATTGTCAGGCAGGATAAAATATTTTACATTCAGCATGTTAATCACAGCCATATTGTTCTTACTGAGATGATAATCTATTATATCCTGATAACGCTGTAATTTTATCGCACTGTAACCACCGATAGATTTATGGTGATAGGAGGTAATCCCTTCACTGAAAGCACTCCTTGTTAAGTTAAAAACGCGGAAATAGAGGTCATCATCTTTATTGATCTCTTTATCCACCTCGGTGGGCATGAATACATTCCGTTCATATCTTTTTAGATTTTCGAAATCGTCGGCGTTCACATACCGCTTATTTACTGTCCAGAGATCAACTACTACCAACAAAGCAATTAAATAAAGAACTACCTCGGATTTAATCTTATTTATATAGTGAAACCATAAAGAACCGGCAGCAATAAATATAAAAACCAATGTCCGGATAATATCTCCGAAAAATTTAGCTCTCCGGTCCTGTTTGATCGCATCTGCCAACCAATCAGCTTGTAACTGGGCATCAACTGGAGCCGAAAAGTTAAATATTGTGCTTCCAAAAATCAGAAAGAATACTCCGATGCCGGCTGCCACAAAAAAGCCTTTCTTTAGAGCACTTTTTCTTTTTTGTAGGCTGATATCAGAATTCAATAATTCTCTTAATGTATAAAATGCAAAAAACACCATTGAGATCTGGGCTACGATCATTATCATGGTGACGGACCTGAATTTATTATACAATGGCACGTAGTTATAAAAAAAGTCAGTGACCAGAGGAAAGTTACTTCCCCAGGATAGGATTATTGATAACAATGTAAAAGAAATCGCCCACCACTTAACCGGACTTTTTATCAGGAAAATTCCAGTAATAAATAATAAGAACACAATGGCTCCAAAATAAATCGGGCCGCCTGTAAAAGGCTGTTTACCCCAGTACAGGGGTATCCTGTTTAGAAATTCGTTAGATTGCTGTCGGGATACTCCCCTGCTGATAAGTGCTTCGTATGTCTTGGAATTTTGACTTAAAGGTTCTGTCGAACTGCCACCATAAAAATACGGAAAGGCAATAGTGAAAGGTTCTAAAATGCCATTACTCCATTGAAATGCATACTCATAATCTAATCCATTTGATGTATTATCTTCCAGTTCAGAGCCCCCTCTTATGGTAGAGGGAGCTAATTCAGCCAGGGACCATAACCTGACTATGTTGGGACCGATGGATATTAAGGCAATTACCAGAATTAATAAAGATCGTATTATAAAAGGCTTAATCTCTTTGGTCTGAATAGCTTTTACCAATTCCATAATGGCTATACCCAGTAACATGTACAATAAATAATACTGGATCTGTATATGACCGTAGAAAATTTCCAGACCGAGAAATATCAGCATTAAAATTGCTCCTTTAAATATTTTTCCCTTGTATATAAGGAACACGCCAGCTAATACTGGTGCCATCAGCATAGCATCATATACCTTATTGCTGTGACCCGCTTCAATACTTAAAAAATTAAAGGTCGAAAAGCAGAAAGCAAAGCTGCCGATAAAGGCAATCCATTTATTTATTTTAAATACAGTAAGGAAAACATAAAAGCCAATGAAACCCCAGATTAACAATATTATTGGTTCCGGTATCAGTCGGTTAAATTTGTGGATGAGAAAATAGGCATTGGTATCTGAACTTTTAAATATCGGCATCCCACCGAAAGAAGAATTTGTCCAAAGTATATCCTCTCCCTTTTCCATGTATTCTATTGATTCATGGTTTGTGCCCCTGAATTGTATCTTGTCAGTTTGGATAATTTCTTTGCCTTCCAGAATAGGATAAAAATAAATTACTACTGTCAGAATGAATACAGCTAATGGTATCAGGTGAGTAAAATCTATTTTGTTTATAATGTTTTTTATAATCGACATATGGTATTTCTTGTTAAATCATGACACATTTATCAGTGGAAGTAATAAAAAATAAACTGGATTAATCAATATATTATTTATGTTACTTCAAAAGTATTTTTCATATTGAATGTAGCATTCGTTCTAAATTAATCAATAATTTGTTATAAAATTTCTCCGGAAATTAATTTTGCATTGTTAAGGATCAGGGAAGCCCGGTCTTACCACTCCAAATACAATATTTGATATATCGTCAAATGATTAGTTCAGAAAAGCCATATTCATTTGTCATATTTATACATTTATCATATTCAACAATTCCATCTGAACAACTTGTATCGGTCAGACAGGAGGCAGCACAACGCATGCCCATTTTCAGGCTTTCTTCCATTGAATAATCCTCATGGATACCATATAGAACACCTGCGGCAAAGGCATCACCTGCTCCCGTGGTTCCGATTATGGCATCTTTAGGCATATTTATGCTGCCCTGTAAAATGAAATCGCCATTTCTGTTTCCTGCAACACATCCTTCCGGGAAATGCAATATCACCCATCCGTTTATACCTTGATTCAAAAGATGTTTTACAGCATTTTTAACTAGCGCTAAGTCAAGGTTAGTATCAACAAGGTTCAAGCCGGTTAATTTTCCGGCTTCGTATTCATTACAAAACAGTATATCGATATATGGCAGGGAAGGAATGATGATCTTCTTAAATCTGTCTCTTTGCTCACTAACAAGATCCACAGAAGTTATGAAGCCAAGCGCTCTTGCTTGTTCCAACAATACCGAAGCATTCGTCCGGCCATCCTTTTTTACATCATCCAGGCTGTCAAGCAATAATAGATAACCAAGGTGAAGTATCTTTGCCTGGAGGGTGGTTAGATCTATATGCTGCAGATCAAATAATGCATTGGCTCCACGGTAATGAAAGAAAGTCCTCCGCCCGGTATCCCTGACCAACATTACATCCGTGTATGATGTTCCTGCTTCAGATGTAAATCCGATCTGACTGGTATCTATTGTATGATTTTTGCAATCCTCCAGAATTTGCCTGCCAGGTTCATCATCTCCCACAAGACCAATCCCATATAAAGGGAAAGGGGCCTTCAATTTTGCAAGGTCTTTAAGAATATTATAAGGTGCCCCCCCATTATTAGACGATTGTCCGGATATATTGGAAAGTGTGTCCTGTTCCGGGTATACATCGATGACCTTGGTAATATCTAGTATCCAATTACCAGCTGATGCTATTCCATGTCTTTCTTTCATGCCGGATCACTAATAAGTTTAACAATAGGCGGTTCATCCTCGATTATTTTAGAAAACCTGCCAATATCTTCATTTATAAAATAATTATCGTGCAAATCATCATTTGCTGTGGATACTTCTCCTATAATGCATTCCTCAGAAAGCGGGTAAAATTCGTGGTATACGCCTGGGACTAAAGTAACTCTTTCACCGGAAGACAATTTTAATATATCAGCTGAATATACTTTACTGAAAAGACCATTAATTTTAATTTTAAAAGGATGGCCCTTTTTGTCTTCACCTGGCTTTCCCTTCCATATTTGTATCGCCAGTTTGCCATTTCGGACAATAATATCTTCTTTTTTCATTTTATGTGCATGACAGGGTGTGGTCATTCCTTTTTTAGCATACATGAGTTTCTCACAATATTCTGCTTCTTCCGCAAGATTTACCAATACCAACCCGTATGAATTAAAATCACCAAGGCCAAAATCCGTAACATCCCATTTTGGCTCAGGTGGTAAATGCCAGCCATTGTTTTTGAACATTGCACTGGCATCTTTTACAATCTGGTTGACTTCAGACCTGTTCATGAAATATATTTTTTGAAAATTAGCATTTAATCATATTAGTATTCTGGTTTTTTAAAGGATCCAGAAGATTATGTCCGAAAATTAAGGTTAAAATAGCTGATAATTTGCAAATCCGAAAAAAATTTGATTGCTTAAGGTACCTTTTTCAAATGATATTCACTGATTTCAATAGGCGAAAACTTATAGGTCTGATATCAGGACCTTTACTTTTTGCTTTTGTATTCTTTTTTCTTCATCCGAAAGGCTTATCCCGGGATGGTGTAGCAATCCTGGGGAGTACCTTATGGATAGCTGTATGGTGGATCACCGAAGCCATACCCATTCCTGCCACTTCTCTTTTACCTATTGTATTATTTCCTATTACAGGGGCTTTATCCATTGGGGATACGACAAGTTCTTATGGTCATAAAATGGTTTTCCTGTATATGGGGGGGTTTATGATTGCATTGGCCATGGAGAAATGGAGCCTGCATAAGCGCATTGCGCTTAGCATTATTAAACTTGTTGGAACCAATATAAGAAGCATCATATTTGGTTTTATGATTTCTACCGCTTTGCTATCAATGTGGATATCCAATACTGCAACTACCATGATGATGCTTCCTATAGCTTTGGCAGTGGCGCGACAGTTTGGGGAATTTTTCAGCCTTGAAGCGGGAGAAAAGGCAAAAGCAGAAGAACGGAAATTTGGCCTGGCATTGATGCTCGGTATTGCCTATGCCGCCTCGATTGGAGGTATGGCCACGTTGATCGGGACCCCTACCAATGCAATATTCTCAGCAGTAGCTAAAGAATATTACAATGCAGAAGTATCTTTTTCTGAATGGATGAAATTTGGCCTGCCACTTTCTATGATTTTGTTGATCATTTGCTGGATCTACCTTACGATGATAGCATTCCGGCCTGCTTTCCAACGTTTCTCGCATGTATCAGATACCATCAATAATGAATTGAAGAAACTGGGTGTAATCAAAACCGAGGAAAAAAAGATCATAATCGTATTTGGCTTAACCGCTCTGGCCTGGATTACCAGATCCTTTATTCTTGTCAGAATCATTCCCGCGATTGATGATACGATCATAGCCATTTGTGGTGCCCTGGTATTATTTCTAATACCGGCACGGGATAATGATACCATACTTGACTGGAAGACAGCCAGAAAGTTACCATGGGGGATCTTGCTGTTGTTTGGGGGAGGGTTGGCCATTGCTGCCGGATTCAGTAAAACGGGATTAGCTGCCTGGATCGGGAATGAGATCCAGTACATCAGCGGGACCCAGTACATGGTCATTCTTCTGGTGGTTACAACTACTGTAAATTTCCTTACTGAAATAACCTCAAATGTAGCTACTGCTTCTATCTTATTGCCCATTATGGCCTCGATATCAGCCGCCCTTGGTTTTCATCCATATGGACTGATGATATCATCCTGCCTTGCGGCCAGTTGTGCTTTTATGTTGCCTGTAGCTACACCGCCAAATGCCATTGTATTCAGTTCAGGATACATCAAAATATCCGATATGGTTAAAACCGGATTCTGGATGAATTTAATTTCAATCATTATAATTGTGTTTGCCATGAGATATTTCCTTCCTGTGGTTTGGGATATAAACCTGTTTTCAAATCCGTAAATTTAACATCCCGGCAAACAAGGATGATTTTTACTTTACAATTCGTTTTTTCTTAAAAAATGTTAAAACCTATTAAAAAAGGTTGATTTTTTGCATATCAGTAAGCAAATTTGCGACCGGAAAATTATGATAATATGGCTTCAATAGTTGTTGAGAATCTAACAAAGAAATATGGCGACCAGAAGGCCGTGGATGATATATCCTTTGATGTAAAGCCAGGTGAAGTCGTTGGTTTCCTTGGGCCTAACGGTGCCGGGAAAAGTACCACGATGCGAATGGTTACCTGTTATATGGCTCCAACAGTCGGGAAGATAACAGTGGAAGGATTCAGGGCTGATGAACATCCGGAAGAGATAAAAAAAAGGATCGGGTACCTTCCGGAAAATAATCCCTTATATACCGATATGGCCATCATAGACTACCTGAAATTCTGTGCTGAGATTCAGGGTGTCCCCAAAGAAGAGGTGAATTCAAGAGTCCACGAAATGGTTGATGTTTGTGGTTTGAATCTTGAAAGGCATAAAAAGATCATTGAACTTTCCAAAGGTTTCAGGCAAAGGGTGGGACTGGCTCAGGCCATGATCCATGATCCGGAGGTCCTTATCCTTGATGAGCCTACTTCAGGGCTTGATCCAAATCAGATTGTTGAGATACGAAACCTGATCAAGGAACTGGGAAAGGAAAAAACAGTAATACTAAGCTCCCATATTCTTTCAGAGGTTGAAGCTACCTGTGACCGGATCCTGATAATCAACAGGGGGAAGATTGTCGCAGATGGCACTTCGGATACTCTCAGACAACAGGCCCAGGGGCAGGAGTTGGTTTCGGTGAATATTGAAGGGGATAAAGCGAAAGTTAAAAAGGCGCTCTTAGGTCTGGCTACTGTAGAGAAAGTGAACGAAGAGGAGCATAGAACAGGATATTATCTTGTGCAAAGCAAACCAGAATTGTCTTCACGCAAAGATATCTTTGACCTGTGTGTGAAGAACAAGTGGTATCTGCTTGAAATGACTGGTATAGAAACCAAGCTGGAGGATGTGTTCAGGGAAGTAACCAACTAAAATGAAAGAGAAATGAAAAAAATTTGGATTATAGCAAATAGAGAACTTGCATCGTATTTCGATTCGCTCATAGCTTATGTTATGATCATTCTGTTTCTGGGGATGAGCGGGTTCTTTACCTGGCTGTTTGGCAGTTCGATCTTTCTGATCAACCAGGCAAGCCTTCAGGTATTTTTTGGGATATCATACTGGACCCTGTTTTTCTTCATCCCTGCAATTACCATGCGGTCTCTTGCTGAAGAAAACAAATCCGGGACCATTGAATTATTAAGTACCAAAGCAGTAAGCGACCGGGAGATCGTGGTTGGTAAATTCCTGGCTAACCTTATCCTTGTAATAATAGCACTGGCTTGTACAATTCCTTATTATGTTACGGTAGCCACCTTAGGGAATATCGATCACGGGGCCACCTTAGGAGGATATTTTGGATTGATATTGATGAGTTCCATGTACATAAGTATCGGGTTATTTGCAAGCAGCCTGACAAATAACCAGATCGTGGCGTTTTTACTGGCCCTGTTTATAGGGATCTTCTTTCAGATCCTTTTCGATGTGATGGCGACCAGTTTTACAGGAACGGTTGGAGGTGTTTTAGACTTTCTGAGTTCCCGAACCCATTATGAATCTTTATCCAGGGGGGTAATAGATTCAAGGGACCTGTTGTACTATTTGTCTTTCATAATTGCTGGTTTATTATTGTCAGAAACCATGCTTTCAAAAAGGAACTGGCAACATTAAGGATTTAAATGATTGTAAAGATGAAGAGAAGAAACGTAATAACTCAACTTTTAATTTTTCTGGCGATAATTGTGGTTGTCAACCTGATCTCTGAGCAAATGTTTTTCAGGCTCGATTTTACCTCTGACAAGCAGTATACCCTCAGCCAGGCCACCAAGGATCTGTTAGGAGAATTAAATGATGTGATCACTATCACAGCTTATTATTCTGAAGACCTGCCGCCACAGTTGGTTAAAAGCAGGAAGGATTTCGTGGACCTCCTGGTCGAATATGAAAACAGGTCAAATGGAAATATTGTATATGAATTCATCAATCCGAATCAAAGTGAAGAGGATGAAATGAAAGCCCAACAGGCTGGAATTAGCCCAATTATGGTTAATGTACGTGAAAGAGACCAGGTGAAGCAGATGAGGGCCTATATGGGGGTTATCATGCAAATGGGGGATAAGCAGGAAGTTGTGCCTGTCATACAACCTGGTTCAGGAATGGAATACAGCTTGACGACAGCTATAAAAAAACTTTCCCTTATCGATAAACCAAAGATTGCTTTTATTCAGGGCCATGGAGAACCATCTCCAAACGCTTCGGTCCAGTTGCTTCAGCAGTTGTCCATTCTATATGATATAGAACCTTATAATATTACCGATACGGCTGAAATTCCTAAATACTATAAGACTTTAGCACTTATTGATCCAAAAGATACCATACCGGAAGATCATATCCGGAAGATTGACAATTATTTATCAACAGGAGGAGCCGTTTATATTGCCTACAGCAATTTAGAGGGTAATCTCAATAATGCCTACCTTCAGGCGGGGCCTGACATTGGATTGAAATCCTGGCTTGTGGGGAAAGGTATATCTATGAACGATTTTTATATTGTAGATGCGAATTGTGGAGCTGTAACGGTCAGGCAGCAGCAGGGGCCTTTCGTGATTAATTCCCAGGTACAATTTCCATATTTTCCCATAATTACAAATTTCAGTGATCATCCGGCATCTCAGGGGCTCGAATCTGTGATCCTGCCATTCGTCAGTTCGATCACTTTCACCCCCCAGGATTCAGCTGTCAATATTATGCCGCTGGCATTTACCTCAGAAAATTCAGGAGTGATAAGCCCCCCGGCATATGTTGATATTAATAAAGACTGGAATGAGAACGATTTTAGAGATGGTCAGCAGGTGATAGCCATTGCCGCAGAAGGGCCTCTCGCCGGAACAGCCAATTCAAAAATGGTGCTGATCCCAAACGGACAGTTTGCACTTAATGGTGAAGGTCAACAACAACAGCAGGTTAATGAGGATAACGTGAATTTAGCAACGAATGCGATAGACTGGCTTTCGGACGATACAGGATTAATTGATCTGAGAACCAAAGGGGTGACCAATAGACCTTTAGATCAGCTGGAAGATACTGAAAAATCATTGATCAAATATGGGAATGTAGTTATTCCTATAATATTAATCCTGGTCATAGGGTTTATCAGGAAACAAAGGTATTCAGCCAAAAAGCAAAAATGGATCCAGGGCAATTATTAATTAAAGCATTATGTTCAGAAGTGTAAAAAACATCAGATTAATAGCCGTTTTGGTAATTTTAGTTGTGGTATATGCCGGACTGAAGCTATTTAAAAATACAGGACGAAGTAAATCTTTCAGGGAGGAACTTGTAGTGATCGATACTTCGAAGGTTGACAAGATTCTTATAAGCAAGTCAGGATCTTCCTTTGAAGTGAGCAAGGAAAATGAGCAGTGGAAGGTCACAATACCAGGAAATAAAAAGGTCGACGCTACAGCCAGTAGTGTAAATAATGCATTAAGTTCTCTGCTCAGGATAAAACCAGACCGCATTGCCACGAAAGATCCGGAAAAATGGGTAGATTATCAGGTGGACTCATCAGGTACCAGGGTGCAGGTATTTGAAAACAATGCCAGTACGCTTGACCTGATATTGGGGCGATTCGGTGTGCATGGACAACAGCAGTTCCATACATTTGTCCGATTGTTTGAGGATGATGAAGTATACGCTGCAAATGATTTTATGGGAATATCATTCCCAAGTGACCCAAAGGGATTCAGAAATTCAAGATTTCTGCAAATCACCAGTGATTCCATTACTCAGGTAACATTCAATTATCCGGGTGATTCTGCATTTATCCTTAACAAGTCGATGGACCAATGGTATATAGGTAATAATCAGGCAGATTCAGCTATGACCGCCTCGTTTTTATCCGGTCTACGATATCTGAATGGTTCAGATTTTGTTGATGATGTAGAACCAGCAGCATTGATCAATCCGGCACTTAGCGTTCTGATCCAGGCCAATGGTATGTCTGAAGAGGTGAAACTTGAAGCTTATTCACACCCGCTATATGGGTATATTCTACACTCCAGTTATAATCCAAAGGCCTATTTCTCGGATGAAAGCATGCTGACGAAGATATTCAAGAGCCAATCGGAATTGCAGGGAGAATAAAAACTTTATTAAGTGTTACATATTCAGGAAGCATACTTAAAAGTTGTACCTGAGTTCGGCACCCAGGAAGAAATTACGTGGTAATCCGGGATAGTAATACCTGGGGGGATTGCCTCCAAAACTTGATGCATTCACAGATATCATTGAAGCATATTTTTCATTGAAAACATTGTTTAATATTCCATGGATATTTATCTCAAAATGATTTGATATGTGCTTCATATAACCCAATTTCAAGTTTACCAGCTGATAGGCCTCCGAATAAACCGAGTTATCATCCCGCATCGGCATTTCGTCTACAAATTGATAATTCAAATTGCCATACAGGCCGACTCTCGCTTTGAATGCCAATCCCGCATTAAATACGTTTTTTGGGACCCCGGTAAGCTCATTTCCTGAATAATCATTACCAGCTTCCTCAAAATCTTTAAAAGTGTAATCCGCCAGCGTATAGGTAACAAATCCTGTAAATTCAGAGTTCTGCCTGAATACAGGCAGGAAGTTGTAATTAACAGATATCTCCAGGCCATTGTTAACGGTCTTTCCGGCATTTACGCCAATAAATTCATCCTCACCAACCCTTTGTGCCACGATCAGGTCGTTTATATGCATGGAAAAGAAAGCAATGTCATAAAATAATTTGTTTTTAAATATCATCCCCTTGGTACCGGCTTCATAATTAATGCCATTCTCAGGTTTGATATCTGGGTTGATCGAACCTGAAGGAGTTAATGTCTCTGCTAAAGATGGAGGGCTGAACCCATGACTTACGTTGCCATAAACAAAGATATCTGGTATTATTGGATGTGAAATGGCTATACGGGGTGACAAGGTTGTTCCGAAACTATAATCTCCGGAATTATCGGTTCCATCACTCGAATATAAACTTTGATAATCATAGTTGGTACTATTTATATTCAAGCCTACAGTTAGAAATGTTTTAAAAGGAAATTGCAGGTCAGCCTTAACAAATCCGTTGATGTTTTCCCTGGATTCTTTATTATCGCTAAGCAGATCTCCCATTTCCATATCATTGTTTTCATAGGTTTGCCATTCATAAAAATCAATAAAATATTCACCCCCAGCGACAAGGCTTAGCTTATATGCTTTCCATTCGTTTTTGTACTCATAATTTATACGGGTACCCGTTGTGTTAACATTATCTTTCAGGATATTAAAGGGCCTTCTTTCATATAAATCCCTCCAGGTATAGAAAATGCTGGCATTAATACTCGAATTTTCATTAAAAATATGACTTATTCCAAGTCCTGAGATGATTTTCCGGTTATCTTCAAATCCTTCAGCCTCAGCCCAGTTTGCTGCAGCTGCCTCTGGATTCGTTTCGTAAGTCGCCCGGTTCAGGGATGAGGGGATCTGTGCATTCAAACTGATAAAAGTGCTAAGAAAATTCAAGGTTGTTTTCTCTGTGAGATACGATTTAAAATTTATACCGGTGGTAAAACGGTCATATTGGTTGTTTTCACGGTACCCATCGCTGTTGATTTTATTTACAACCACTCCCAGGCGATTCTTTTCATTCCCGTAGGCAAATGAAAGATCATTTTTTAAGTATCCAAAAGAGCCACCCGTAATACTGTATTTCAAATATTTTTCCTGGTTTGATGGAGATTCCGACCGGATCAATAAAGTTCCTCCAAGACCTGCCCCGTATAAGCTTGAAGATGGCCCTTTTATTACTTCCATCCTGTCAATTAAATTAGGGTCTATATCCTCGACAGTAGTTTCCCCATCGCCTGTAGTAAGGGGGATATTGTCATAATAAGCCCTTATTTTGGAAGTGATAAATAATGAGCGGGAGCCTATGCCGCGAATGGTTATTCTGTTGGTATTGTAGGTCCCGGAATGAGCATATATACCTGTAACCCGGTTAAGTGAAGGAATGAAATATATATCATTGTCGATCTTCATTTCTTTTTGAGGGAGCATAGCTATACTTCCAGGGCTCTCTATTATTCTCTGTTTCCCTTCATATGCTGAAATTACTACTTCTCCAAGCATGTAATTTGATGCTTTAAGTTCCAGGGTCATATTCTCAGTGTCCTGGTTTAGCTGAACTGAAACCGGATCGTATCCGATATAGGTAGCGGTAATGGTAACTGGATAAACCTTCGGATCAATCCTGAATTTTCCATCTATATCGGTTATTGCTGCTATAGAGTCATTCAGCATAATACTTGCACCTGGAAGTGGTGAGCGGTTACTTATATCAATAACCAGTCCATTAACCTGGCCATGAACATTTATGGCTGCAAATATGGAAAGATAGAATAATATAGAATACTTGCTGAACAATATTCTAAAGATATTCGGTTTCGCAAAAATGTTTTTTACTAAAAGCATTTATAAAGTCAATTGGATCCGTTTAAACAATTCTCGCAAAAATACATTAAATTGAATCAAATTATATTTTAATTATGTCGCCCTTAAACAGCAACCGCCGAACCTTTTTAAAGTACTCAGGAACAATGGCACTTGGTTTCATAGGTTCAGCTTCACTATCCATGAAATGGAAAGGTAAAAATATTACTTTACTCGGTGATTCTATACGGAAAGGTTATCAACCATATGTAGGACTTTACATGCCGGAAGGCAATAATGTATGGGGACCTGAAGGGAACACCCAGCATACCGTTAATCTTATGGCCAATGCACCTGGGTGGATCAAAAACAAACCCGCTGATATCATTCACCTAAATTCTGGCTTACATGATATTAAAAATATACCTTATAACAGCAGAAGAAAACTGGTTTCCGAAGAGTTATACATTGAAAATATTGAAAGAATCATTAAATATATTCATTACTGCTGGCCGGAATGCATGGTGATCTGGGCTACAACCACACCAGTCAATGAAGAGAAGGCAAATGCCATCCATAAGGAAGCCAATGACTTCAGCAGGTACAATGAAGATGTGATCAGGTACAATGATTTGAGCGTCGATTTGGTGAATCGCCTCGGGCTGCCTGTAAATGATCTCTATAAATTCGTTATGGAGGGTGAAAAGGACCAGATCATGAAGGAAGATGGTGTCCATTTTACCGATTTCGGATGCCAATTACTTGCAGAACAGGTAGCTGACGCAATACATGTATTTATTGAATAATTACCCTCATTATTGAACATTCAACCATCAATATTGTCCTTTTTTTTTAGTATATTGAGGGCTTATTTCAAAGAATGAAACGATTAATCCAGGTTGAGATATGCTTTTTTTATCCCCGCTGTATTGTCATTCATTAGCAGAACTTTTAAATTCATTTTCATTATTTTTTTATTTTAAGTTTTTTAGAATATGGTTAATAGCATCACAGGGAACAGGTTAAGGGGTGGACTTCCTAAAATTGGTATTCGTCCGACTATTGATGGACGGCTGGACGGTGTACGTGAATCTCTTGAAAATCAGACCATGGCGATGGCCAGGAATGTGGCTGAATTTTTGAAAAAGAATATCAGGCATGCTGACGGCAGTGAATTGGAGGTTGTGATAGCCGATACCACTATCGGAGGTGTGACTGAGTCGGCCATGGCCGCTGAAAAATTCAGGAGGGAAGGTGTTGGCGTCTCTCTCACTGTTACACCATGCTGGTGTTATGGTACAGAGACGATCGACATGGATCCGCATATTCCAAAAGCCATATGGGGGTTTAATGGTACTGAAAGGCCGGGAGCAGTCTATCTTGCGGCTGCACTTGCAGGATATAGTCAAAAAGGATTGCCCGCCTTTAGTATATATGGACGGGAAGTACAGGAAAGTGACGATCAAAGTATTCCATCTGATGTTCAGGACAAAATACTCTCCTTTGCAAAGGCCGGATTGGCTGTGGCAACCATGAAAGGGAAAAGCTACCTTTCTATGGGATCAGTATCTATGGGGATTGCAGGTTCGGTTGTCGATCAGGATTTCTTCCAGGAATTTCTTGGTATGAGGACAGAGACGGTAGATATGACTGAATTTACAAGGCGGATCGAAAGAAATATATTTGATCCGGATGAATATAAAAAAGCCCTGAAGTGGGTGAAAAACAATTGCAAAGAGGGAATTGATTATAATCCGCCCGGGCGGCAGAAATCCAGATCAAGGAAAGATGAAGAATGGGAATGGGTTGTGAAAATGACTTTGATCGCAAGGGATCTTATGATAGGGAATAAAAAGCTGGAAGATATTGGCTATGGGGAGGAAGCTCTTGGGCACAATGCTTTGATATCAGGCTTCCAGGGTCAAAGACAATGGACCGACCATTTTCCTAATGGTGATTTTACTGAGGCAATAATGAATAGTTCCTTTGACTGGAACGGGATAAGACAGCCTTTCATGGTTGCCACAGAAAATGATTCGCTGAATGGGGCTACTATGCTTCTTGGACATTTACTGAATGATAGTGCGCAGGTATTTTGCGACGTACGTACATATTGGAGCCCCGATTCGATAAAGCGGGTTACAGGATATACACTTGAAGGTCTTGCTCAACACGGGATCATACATTTGATTAACTCCGGATCGGCAAGCCTGGATGGTACCGGAAGGCAACAGGTTGATGGCGTACCCGCCATGAAACCGTATTGGCAAATATCACAGGAGGAGGCAGATGATTGTCTGAAAAACACAACCTGGGGGCCTGCTATAACAGAATATTTCAGGGGTGGGGGATTCTCCTCTACCTTCCTGACACTTGGGAAAATGCCAGTGACCATGGCGCGGATCAACATAATAAAGGGATTAGGGCCGGCATTACAGATTGCCGAAGGTTATACTGTGGATCTGCCTGAAGACGTTCATAAAACCCTTGATGTCCGAACCAATCCTTCCTGGCCCACCACATGGTTTGCCCCAAGGCTTACAGGCAAAGGCCCTTTCAGAGATGTATATTCAGTGATGGCGAACTGGGGGGCCAATCATTGTGCATTCAGTTACGGACATTATGGTCAGCAATTGATCACGCTAGCTTCAATGCTGAGAATTCCTGTTTGTATGCATAATGTACCTGATGAACAGATTTTCAGACCAAGTGCATGGAATGCATTTGGAATGGATTCTGAAGGATCGGATTACAGGGCATGTAATACTTACGGTCCATTATATAAGTAGAAATTATTATGATTATTATAAATAAATATGAGAAATTGCATATTCTTATTGTTGTGCCCTGTTATACTTTTTTCAGGATGTCAACAGTCGATGAATGAAAATATGGGAAAATCTTTTAAAGACGATATTGAATTTCTTCAGAAATACACGGATGCCTTTATCTTAAAAGCACCCAACGGACAAAGTCAGATTATCATTATCCCTCAGTATCAGGGAAGGATAATGACAAGCACCCTGAAAGGTGAAGATGCGCCTGGTTTTGGTTGGATCAATTACGATCTGATTGAATCAGAAGAAGTTAGCGATCGTTTCAATGCCTATGGAGGTGAAGATCGTTTCTGGCTGGGTCCTGAAGGCGGACAGTTTTCACTATATCACAAACCTGGAGGAGCTTTCGATCTCGATAATTGGTTTGTCCCCCCACAGGTGGACAGGATACCTTTCAAGGTTGATTCGAAAACGGATAGGTCAGTAAATATGAAAGCGGAATTCTCCATATCGAATTATTCAAATACGAGCTTTAAAGTGAGTATCGACAGGGAAGTAAGTATTTTCTCAGAAGAAGATATATTACGAAACCTTGGCCTTGAAAGTCTTGAAAATTGTAGTGCTGTAGGCTTTCAATCAAGGAACCTACTTGAAAATACTGATACGATTGCCTGGAGTAAAGAAAAAGGACTTATGTCGTTATGGATTCTTGGAATGTATAATCCAGGTGATAACGTAGTCATTGTATTACCATATTACCAGGGTGGGATAGGCTCGTTGGGCGAGGTGGTCAATGACAGCTATTTTGGCCAGGTTCCAGCAAATCGACTTAAATCAAGCCGTGGTGTCGTGTATTTTAAAGGTGATGGAAAACATAGGAGTAAGATAGGGATGAACTGGTTGCGGGCTAAAGATATTCTTGGAAGTTATGACCCGGATCAGAAAGTATTAACCATTGTGAAATACAATAAACCCGAAGAAGAGTCAGAATATGTTAAGGCCATGTGGGAAATCATGGATGATCCTTACAATGGTGACGTAATTAACTCATACAACGACGGTAAACCAGATCCTGATACAGATCCCCTCGGACCTTTTTATGAACTTGAAACTTCTTCTCCTGTTTCAGAATTACATCCGGGAGAGCAAATTACACATATTCATCAAACTTATCATATTCAGGGAGATGAAAGGGAATTGAACCATATTACCGAAAAACTTTTTAATGCTAAACTTCAGAACATAAAGGATGCATTCATCCATTAGTTTTTCTTAGATTTTACATAATATTTTAATCATGAAAATTAAGAGCAATAATTTATCAGTTTTTTATACTGGCCTGGTGCTGGCCATCTTTTTATCAAGTTGTTCAGAACCTCAAAAATCAGTCGATACTCAGGAACCAGCAGTTGTTGAGGATGTAAGTGATTTTCCAATGGGATCTATTCAGATTGGCGTGATCACTTCAGATCTTCAAAAATCTATCGACTTTTATACCAAGGTTATCGGTATGACGAAGACAGGGGCCTTCTCAGTTAATGAAGCGTTCGGAGCAAAATCCGGATTGACTGGGGGATTACCAATAGATGTTACAGTTCTGAAATTAAAAAATGATCCTGAAGCAGCAGAATGGAAACTGTTGAGTTTCGGTAAGGAAGCAACCCATCCGCCTCAAAAATACATTCAGGATGATGTCGGCATGCAGTATATTACCATATTTGTAAAATCTATGAAGCCTTTCCTGGAGCGTATTGAAAGGCATGATGTAGAGCATCTAGAAGAAATGCCAACATTCCTTGAAGATGGCCGCCAGTTTGTACTGGTTCAGGATCCGGATGGTAATTTTATCGAACTGATCGGTCCGGCAGAATAAATTGTATTTCTCACATTGATAAGCTGATCTATTCTAATATATTTTTCCATTTCTTTTGAAGTAAGGTATGGTTTTCATAATTTTCAAGCTTTGCCTGATGTGTGAAGGCTTGTAAATGTTAATTTGAGATCCTAAATATATTATTATGGAAGATACGATGTTAAAGAACCTGAAGGAGAAATACGGAAAGTCTCTTGAGGAATGGATAGAAGTTGTTAAAAAAGCGGGAATTGAAAAACATGGGGAGATCATTAAATTCCTTAAGTCAGAACATGGCTTTACCCATGGATTCGCCAACCTGGTAGCATTAAAATCCAGAGGCACAGATTCAGGTTCAGCAGAAAGTACGGAGAGCCTTGTAACTGATCAATACAAAGATAAGGAGGCTTTATATCCAGTGTATATGAAGTTGATCGAAGAGTTGAAAAAATTTGGAAATGATGTAGAAATTGCCCCAAAGCGGGCCTATGTAAGCATCCGGCGAAAGAAGCAGTTCGCCCTCCTGCAACCATCAACAAAAACGCGTTTAGATGTAGGCATAAACCTCAAGGGATTTGATACTACAACAAGGTTGGAGGCCTCAGGAAGTTTTAATGCAATGTGTTCTCACAGGGTGAGGACAGCAGATGTGGGTGATATTGATAGTGAACTTATATCATGGTTGCAACAAGCTTATGAAAATGCAGGCTAGTGGGACAATCTTGATATAAATTGAACCCGGAAGATTGAAATATCTTTTTATTGTCTTAATTTTGATTCTCTTGACCGGATGCCAGAGGGGTATTGCCTCTGGGATTTCTGCAGCCCATGAGGAGAATATTCATGAGACATTGAAAAAGTAGCTACAGGTTGCAAGTTCAGGAAAATGAGAGGATGTGGTAACCACTTATATAGAAGATGGCACACTTTTTTGCCACAATGAGGAGGCTGTTATTGGCCAGGAAACCTTATTGGATTAGTAAAAAGAACCTTTTCAAAACTTCGGTCTTCAGATTGATGAATAGAAGGTAGTGGTGATATGGTATTTGTTTCCGGAACGGCTTTTGCGGAACCTGATGCAGGAAAGCCTGTTGTTGTTGAGAAGTTTCTTGATAAAATGAAAAGACCGCTTGATACCACATGGCTTTATTACAGAGACATGGTAATTGAGGTCGATAGTTTTTAAAATAAATAGGTTTAATCTTAAATTAATGGAAAATATATTTTCTGACCGGATTTCTGATGTTCCCAGGTCTTTTATCAGGGAGATCCTGAAGGTGACGCTTGACCCAGAGATCATTTCCTTTGCCGGAGGCCTCCCCAACAGGGATCTCTTTCCGGTAGAGGAACTTAAGAACTCCACAATAAAGGTATATGAGGAAGCGGGCAGGGAAGTACTCCAGTATACCAATTCAGAAGGGTTTTTAGAACTTAGACGGATTATTGCCGAAAGGTATAAAAGGAAGGGCGTTGAGGTGTCAGAAGAAAATATTTTAATCACTACCGGTTCTCAACAGGGGCTAGATGTGCTGGGCAAGACCTTTCTGAATGAAAGGGATAATGTGATTATTGAGGAACCAGGTTATCTGGGGGCTATCCAGGCATTTTCAGTCCACCGGGCAAACTTCTGTCCGGTAAAAATGGATGATGGAGGCATGAAGTTAGATGAATTGGAACATCAGCTTCTAGCCAATAAGTGTAAACTCATGTATACTGTCCCGAACTTTCAGAATCCGACAGGAATATCCTATTCATATGAAAGAAGAAAATCAATTGCTGATCTTCTCAAAGATCAAAGGTTATATTTAATAGAGGATGATCCTTATGGTGACCTCAGGTTTTTTGGTGAGCATCAGCCAAGCTTCAAAACCATCATTCCTGAAAGGACAATCCTTCTGGGATCATTTTCGAAAACAGTAGTACCCTCCTTCAGGATTGGCTGGATCGTGGCCACGGAGGAGATTCTGGATAAGTTGATCATTGCCAAACAGGCCTCAGACCTGCATACTAATTATTTATGTCAGCGTATAATTGCTCAATATATAATTGATTATAATTTTGATGCACATATACAGCTCATTTGCGAAAGGTATGGTGGTCAGCGAAATGCCATGATCAACGCCATAAGGAAATATTTTCCGGAAGGGGTAGAGTATACAGAACCAGAGGGAGGGATGTTCTTATGGATAACATTGCCGGAAGGCATTTCTTCAATTCAATTGTTTGAGGCAGCTATAAAAAACAAAGTGGCATTTGTGCCGGGAAATCCTTTCTATACCTATGATATAAAAGACACCAACAATTTAAGGCTGAATTTCTCCTCCGTAGATGAAAAAATGATAGAAATCGGGATCCAACGCCTCGCTGAATCCATCAATGAAGTGCTTGATTAATTTCATAGCACATGATTAAGATCATAAATATAAAAATTTTATAAGGTCATCTTTGTATCAAAACAAATTAATATGGGTTTATTACACATACACGAAGTATTAAATATCATATATAATAGTGATAAGGTATTCACTATTGAGGAATTGAAGCAGGAGGTAATAAATAATTTCGGGGAAGATATCAGTTTTACCAGCTGTTCGGAAAATGAATTTGAGATCAACGATATGATTGATTTTATGTTACAGAGAGGGAAAATTCAATTGGAAGGAGATAAGATTTACCCGTTCGGAGAGGCCTGCAATCATTAAATACAAATAAAAAGGCGCCCTGAGGCGCCAATAATTTATATATTCTCTTGGTACTGCGCCATGTTCACGGAAGTGTAGTTTCCTACCTTCCAGCTTCCTTCATATTTCTTAGCTACAATTTGAATTAATATTCTTGAAGTAACTTTTTTGCTGTCATTGGTTAGTATGGTCAGATCATCTTCAAAGTATATAATCCCCAGATTACCTTTCCGGACTTCGATATGGTATATATCAGCCAGGGCTAATTCTATATATTGTATCTTATCATTATTAATCAGAATATGCTCCAATTGCTGTGGGTAAGTGATGGCGTCCCCTCTGCGAACATTAACTATGTCATAAAGACTTACCATAACTACATTTGAAGTAAATTCCTCATTGAAATAGCGTAGGACAGTCTGAATATCCTTTGTGACCAAGCAGATTATTGAAAGCTGAATTCAATGATTTAACCAAATCGATCAATTCCTTTTCTTCGGATGTTGGTTTCTTCGTAACAGGCTTTGCTGAATTCTTAAGGGTCTGGTATTCTCCTGAAAGATTATCATATTTATCAGTTGATTCATCCAGATGGGTTTGTAAATCGCTAACCAGGCGTTCCAGGTCTGCATTTTCTGCACTCAATTCATCAATGGTTACCTGCAATTCAGCAGATCTGTTTGAGCAGCCATTAATGATAAACATAAAAACAATAATAATAGCTGATAGAATTTTAAGATTTTTCATTTCGTTTGATTATGAATTAGATGATTTTTATTGAAATAGATTTAGTGTTCCCTATAGGAACTATAAATTATGGAGTTTAGTTCAGGATTCTCGAAAATTAATAAACAATTAGTTTTACTCAATCAGTTTAAGAAATTCTTTGGTATATTCTTCAAAGCCTTCAAATTTATACTTTTTAACTGGTATTTTTTCAATTTCCAACAAATCCTTGAAGTCCCTGGGATGTTTTTTCTCAATAGCAGCCTTGCCCATCAATGCTGCCCCAAATGAAGTGGCTTCTTTCAGGTTGGTAAGGAAAACATCTGAATCCGGATAAAACCCGCCTACCAGAATATTGTATGCTTCATTATTTGAAAAGCCACCCTCGGTATAAATTGGCAGACCGTTTTGCATATCCACGCGGTCCAGGGAGATTTTTGTCTGTATGGCAAGTGACAGGTTTAGATACAGCATATGCTATTCTTGGATCCTCAAAACATTTCGGGGCCACTTTTCCATGTTTTTATATCTTCATATTCATAAGCTTTCCCATAGTCAATCGACTCTTGGGCTGGAATTCGGGAACTGACCCGTTCCTCTGGTGATCCCGGGTAAAATAAAACAATTCTTTTCAGAAATGATCTTCTGATACAATTCCGGAAAGAAAATGCAATTGTCAGCTGCTTCACCCTTGAGCAATTCATCATAGGCTTCGAATTCAAGTCCCCCCATAAAAATTGCTGTTTTGACTCGGCGAATTAAAGGCGCTGAGATTATAAAATACAACTTTCCCCAATTCATCCTTATTGAAGTTGACGCTCTTCCTTTCATGCATGATCACACACCATGTTCCAGTCGAATTCAATATAAAGTCTTGTCCGCTGGAAGAAATTATATGGGGCAGGAAGGAAGCATTGGAATCATGAATGCCCGTTGTAACCAGAGTATCTGGTGACAAACCTGTCTCAATTGCAATCTGTTTGCTTATTGTGCCAACTACATCCCAGGGTTTCAACAGCATATCGGGTAATTTTGAACGGATATTGAGCTTGTCAACTACTCTTGACCATTTATTTTCCCGGAAATTCCATAAATAAGTATGGCAGCCGATATAGGTCGGATCGGCAGAGACCTTCCCGGTAAGTTTAAAGCTAAAATGCTGAGGGAGATTAAGGATGTATTTTACTTGTTGAAATTGTTTGTTGAATATGTTTTGTACGTATTTAATCCCTTTAGCCACATTAAGCAGGACATTAAAATCAGGGGTACATGTTTCATCCTGTAAAGATTCCCTGGATCCCATTTCCTTAAAAAATGCTTCATGAAATGCTTCTCCGGGATCTGTTGTATAAGAAAGTTCCGGAATGGCAAGCTCTCCCTGATCATTGATACAAGTAAATGTGGCTCCATGAGCCGATATCGATATTGCCTTTATATTATATGCCGATGCATTATTCTTAAGACTCGTGATAATCCATCTTTCAATCTCAGGGATATTATCATGGTTAAATGTTTTGTCTGAAAATTCCTCGATCTTGACCTTTTGAGTTTTGAGGATATTCAGATTGGGATCATAAATGAGCAGTTTCTTATTGGTTTTCCCGATGTCAAATACAGCTATATGATAATTTTCCATAGTTGCGGACAATTTAGAAAATTTATACGGACTACCTTACTTAAATGTATAACATAAGATATGCGAAATGTTCCTGCCCGGAATAATTATTTATATTCCTTTAAATAAGCCAGGACTTGTTGACAGACATTATCGCCTGTGAATCCAAATTTCTCATCCAAAACCTTATATGGGGCTGAATAACCAAAATGATCCAACCCAAATACCTTTCCTTTAGGCCCTGCGAGCCCTTTTAAGGTGACGGGCAATCCGGCGGTCATGCCAAATGTCGGGATATCCTCGGGGAGGACTTTATTCTGGTAATCTTTGGATTGAAGGCGGAACAATCCTTCTGAAGGGGCTGAAACCACCCTGACTTTTAAGGAATCTTTATTTTTCAATTTCTCTGCTCCATCTATTAAAGTGGATACTTCTGATCCATTCCCAACGAGTATTACATCAGGACTGCCTTCTGTATCCTGAACAATATAGGCTCCCTTTGCTGCTTCAAGTGCATCCTTGAATCTTGATGATCCTTTTGAAGGCAGATCACGTATACCTTGCCTTGAAAGTAATAATGCTGTTGGTGTTTTAAGATTTTCTAATGCTATCTTCCAGCATACAGCTGTTTCTTTGGCATCAGCAGGTCTTAAAACCAGAAGGCTTGGTTCCCCTGCATGGTTTTTTAACTGTTCCAATAACCTGGCCTGTGCTTCCTGCTCAACAGGTTGATGTGTAGGTCCATCTTCTCCTACCCGGAATGCATCGTGTGTCCAGACATATTTTACGGGCAGCTTCATTAATGCGGCCAGCCGTACTGCTGGTTTCATATAATCGGAAAAGACAAAGAATGTCCCGCAAACTGGAATTACTCCGCCGTGTAGTGCCATTCCATTTGCGATGGCTCCCATAGTGAGTTCTGATACACCTACCTGAAGGAAGGAACCTGAAAAATCACCTCTTTTAAAAGGTTTTGTTTTCTTAAGGAATCCATCGGTATTGTCACTGTTTGACAGGTCAGCTGATGCTACGACCATATTTTCAACCTGATCGGCATATGTAGCCAGAACAGCTTTTGAGGCGGCCCTTGTTGCTATCCCTTCGCCCATTTCTATTCCATTATAATCAATTTCAGGGACCTGAAGTGTGAAGAAGCTGTCGAATTTTTTTGCCAATTCAGGATTCTTCTTTCTCCATTTTTTTTCTTCAGATTTCTTTTCCTTGGCAGCTGCGATCTTTTTCTGGATGATCTCTCTATAGTATTCCTTGATTTTTTCAGGAACCTCAAAAGGATCCTTTGCATCTCCACCAAGGTTTTCTATGGTCTTGTTGAAAGAAGCTCCGGCCTTTGATAATGGCATACCGTGGGTGGAGACCTGTTTTTCAAACTTTTCATTATCTTCGGTCACGGATCCTTTTCCCATAATGGTTTTGCCAATAATCAGAGTGGGCCTTTCTTTTTCGTTCACTCCCTGGTTCAGGGCATTTCTTATCTGGTCCTGGTCATTGCCATTGATCATAATAACTTTCCAACCCCAGCTTTCATATTTCCTCGCCGTATCTTCTTTGGATACAACATCTGTGGTGGAGGATAATTGTATGTCATTCGAATCATAAAATACAATCAGGTTATTAAGTCCGAGGAAACCGGCAATTCTTCCGGCGCCCTGAGATATTTCCTCCTGTACCCCTCCGTCAGAGATAAAAGCATATATCCTGTGTGATAACCATTCGCCAAATCTGGCTTGCAGGAATTTTTCAGTGATGGCAGCACCTACGGCAAATACATGGCCCTGGCCCAGCGGTCCGGAAGTATTTTCTATACCTCTGTTAATGTTTAATTCAGGATGACCGGGGGTCGGACTTCCCCATTGCCTGAAATTCATGATATCATCTTTTGAAAATATATCGAACATATGCAGGATCCCATATAACATAGGAGACATATGGCCGGGATCGAGGAAAAAACGGTCACGATTGACCCATGACAAATCAGTTGGATCAAAATTCAAAAATTCCGAGTATAAAACATTGATAAAATCAGCACCGCCCATTGCGCCTCCTGGATGACCGGATTTGGCTTTTTCAACCATAGCTGCAGACAAAGCACGTAGTGTATTTGATGACTTATTAATGATCTTAGGATTCATAGAAAAAGTAATTTTTATTGTAAAAATGTATAATCAGCGAGCAAAACAAAGCTAATTTTTTATTTATAGATATTCAGCATTTTCCATAAGATATTTTTCCGCTTCAATAGACCATAATCCGTCATTTTTATCGCAAATGTCTGCCAGTCCGGCATACAATCCATTCTTGTCAGCCTTACTTCTGAAATCTGATATCGCTGTCAATTCAAGTTTAATATTTGTATATATCAGTTTTTTCCCTCCTGGTATATCGGGAAGGTTTTTAGTAGCATCGATCACTGAATCCAGCCCACCAATATGAGTTATTAAAATCTCCGGGCTGAGCAGCCCTTTAGACATCATTTCCAGCGATTCGATCATGTCATCTGTGTTCCCGCCGCTTGTACCTACAATATGTGTAGAGATATAATGGGCATTATAGAAGTTGAGCTCGGCACTGAACTCAGTGTCAGAAGGGCCAGCGAAAAAATTAAGGCAGCCGTCTCTGCCAAGAATAGCATCTGCATCCTCAATAAGCTTCTTTACAGGGGCAAATACAAGCACATCATCATATCCGGTACCACCGGTAAGTTCCCGCATATGTTTAACAGGATCAGGGATAGTAGAGGTATTCAAATATTGCATCTCAATCCCATACTTTTCTGCTTCTTCCAGGGGAAGAATTTTCCTGGCCCTGTCGAGGCGGGCCTGGTCAATATCCGTTACGAGGAGGAAGGATGGTCGGCGGTCACAATGAATGATATAATCGATGGCAGCAAGTCCCATAGGTCCAACTCCTGCCATGATGGCCATCTTGCCACCTTCGATTATCCCCATTTCATGTTTGTAAACACCGGGTTTTGTATGATAATGGGCATGAAATGTGCCGGCAACACAGGAATATGGCTCAGAAAGTGATGCAGGGAAAAAACCATCCCCATCATATGGTAAAAGGCAGTTTATTTCCATTACCTGGCTTGGGATAATTATATAAGTGGCATCCCCGCCAATATATTTAAAACTGTAACCGGGTGCATCCAGGCTGCCTTTATAGTTCAGGTTGGGTTGAATAGAAAACTTAGAACCAACTTTAAATTGGTTTTCCCATTTTTTACCAACTTCGATAATTTCTCCTGAAAATTCATGTCCAATGATCACCGGGTTATGAAATACGTCATCTGGTACACGTTTGTGATCTTCTCCCTGTTTTGTCGCCTTGAAGGATGACATACAAAGGCTGTCGGAGATCACTTTTGCCAGTATTTCGTCATCCTGGATCCCCGGTAAATCAAATGACTCCAGTCTCAGGTCGTTTTTTCCATATAGTCTAACCGCGTGGGTCTTCATACTTTATTGTTTTTAATTTAACATGATCTGTCCGCCAGTGACAGGCAATGCCTGACCTGTCTCATATTCCTGTTCGATAAGATAGAATATCCCTTTAATAACATCCTTTGGCTGGCAACCTCGCTGCATGGGCACTTTCCCCTCATAGAAGTTCTTAACATCTTCTATGTTCTTTGCACCTGGTACTTTGCCGGTCTTGAGGTACTGGGCAAAAAGCCCATTCTTTGGATCAGCCCATAACGGGCCCTCAAAAAAATTACCCGGACAGATTGCATTTACCTTTATGCGGTATTGAATTAGTTCCATAGCAAATGATTGTGTAAGTCCTATAGATCCAAACTTGCTTCCCGCATAGGCGAAATTTTTATTACTTCCCTGCAAGCCCGACTTGGAATTGATCTGGATGATGTCCATGAACATATTGATATTAAAAGAATGCTGGATCTTCATAACTGCACTGCAATATTTTGAGCATATGAAAAAACCCTTGTAATTCACATCCGTTACGAAATCGAAGGTTTTTTCATGCATTTCTTCAAGGCTTCCTGCTTTCAGCACACCAGCATTACTTATTAAAACGTCAAGGCCACCAAATTCCGAGACTGCAGTTTGAACCATGTTTTTCACCGATATGGCATTGGTTACATCAGTCTGGACAAAAACAACATGCTTTTTGCCCTTTTCCGCATTGATTTCATCGGCCGTTTTCTTCCCTTTTTCAGGATTATTATCTGCAATGACAATATAGCCGCCTTCATCGACAAGTTCTTCTACAATGCCTTTACCGAAACCTTGCGCTCCGCCGGTCACAATGAATATTTTATTTTGTACTCTACCTCCTCTCATTAAATCATCTTCAACTGAAATGGTACTGCCTTTCAATAACTGGTCGATATAATGATTCGCTAATTCCCAGGAATTTCCAACACCAAGTATGCCTGTGTTTTCCAGACAAATCAATCCCTCCTGGAAGCCACTCATTTCCTGTTCCTTAATGAAATTTTTTATGCTGACCGAGCTGTCTTTTGAGACTTTTACAAATATGCCTGACTCTCCATTTAATGCCTTTAAAAACCTTTTTTTATCGGCCACGATGGCATCAATAGTTTTGGAATTTTTAAATGAAATAACCGGACTGGCTTTGGAATGTGTCAGTAAAGCCCGTATGGCTGGTATAATCTCTATAAGACGTTGAGATTTATTCCTCGATTTCATACAGATATCTTTTTACTTTTTAATAAAATTACGAATTACCGCGTTGCCGATAGCAATAAAATCATCCTGTTTCTCTAAGCGGGGAAATCCTTCCGGAGTCAAGTAGCCTGGTTTTCCCCTGGCCACAAAATACTGGTGAGCTGCTATTACGCAACAGCTTTGATAATTTACAGCAATAAGGTCATTGTCGAGTTCTACATTATCCCTGCAGGTAACTTTTAAAGGGGCGGGATCCGGTGTATTATGTTCAGTGCCAAAAGTGATGATGAATCCCTTTTCGCTAAAGACAGAAACAAATTCTTTAACAACTGAAAAATCATTTCTTCCAGGTATCAGCTCAACCGCAAAAACGCGATTTTTTGTCAGGCTTTTAAGAAGTTCTGAAAAATCTTTTTCGAAATCGGTAAACTTGCCGGCAGCATTGTCCAGGAGCACCGGGTAGCAAGGTATACCTTGGGCACCGAGTATTATATCCTTCATTTCAGCGAGTGAAAGGAAAGCATCATTGTCTTCCTCGACAAAGGCTATTCCTCCCTTTTTTAAAAGATTGCCCCTGATCTCATTGTCCAAATCCCCCGGGACATCTATATTGACCTCACAATTCTTTCCCCCATATAACTTTTTCAGGAATGCTTCCATGTCCTTTTGGGACTTGAAGTGTTCAGACATTTTGATCCTTACCGCTTTGGCCAGATGCCTTTCTCTGACGAGGCCCCGGGTATATTTCTCCTGGATCTCTTTAAAATCAAGACTGAATGGGGCTTTTATTTTCTTTAAATGTTTATTCAATAAAGAAACCATTTCTTCATTCTGACTCAGGCTATTTTTGGTTATTGTTTCGAGGATTTCCCGTATCGCTTCAGATATGTATACCGGAAAAGATAATCCTTTTCCACAGAAATAAATGCGACCTGGATTATTCGGATCATTTATGAGTTTACCCTTTTTCTGTTCGTCCTTCATCAGGCCCATGAATTCAATATTGAACAAAGGAAATTTCTTGTGTTCACACGCCAGGCGGTAGAATTCATCATAGCCCTCCATTGTAATGAAATCGTTAATGCCTAGCACATCTATGCCTTCTTTATCAGCCTGGTTGAATATCTCTGTCATATTATTAAATGCACTGAAAGAATAGGGTGTGTGGAAATGAGCATTAGCTAGCAATGGCGGATCTGCAAAAGGATTGAAATATTCCTCAAGTAAAGTTTCTTCATTGGGGAGATCTTTTAAGAGTAGCATGCTTTAGTGTTTATTTAATCTTGATAAAACTTCAATATTATAATTTTTTGATAAAGTAAATACATCTGGATGAATTAGCGGATCAAATCCGGATATATTTTCAAGAATATATTGGACGCCAGATTGTATGAAAATTTCAGCAAAACGGGCATCACCCGCATAAAGCTGACCATTCTCATCTGTTGCCCTGAAATACATTCCATATACAAGCGCTTTCAGAATGTTAGAAAATGGCATTTTAAGATTCAAGGCCTGATGAATCGCACCCGACAAGCGATCTTCTTTGCTGAGTTTTCGATTCAGGTCCATTCCAACCCTGAAAACGGTATCCCCAAGGCTTTTATTCTGAAACCTTGAAATCAGGTCATCAATATGCTCTATTATATCGGTGTTCGAAAATTCTCCCGGGTATAATTTCTGCAGGATCTTCCCGGATTCTATCATTGTATTCCTTGTAACTAGCCTTACCTCTTCATCTGCAAGTACCTCATATAGGTATACCCGTTCTGGATGTTTGAGAAATCCTAAATAAGCGGCAGTAGCATGCCCCAGGTTATGAATAAATGATTTTCTGTCCACCCATGCTTTCATGTTTTCCTTTGGAGCTAAACCAGAGATTGCAGGCAGATCATTTTTGAATCCTGTTTTGTCCAGGATAAGGGTGTTGTAAGGTTCAGCAAATACTTGGGTAATATCCTTTTCAAGGTCTGCCCTTGTCATGATGGGGACCATTTTCCCAATACTGGTTTCTACCAGGCCGATGTATTTTTTGATGTAGTCTTGGGGAAGATATTTTTGCAATTGTTCTTCAAAATAAGCAGAAGCATTTCGAAGATTTTCTGCAATTATGATATCCACCGGGACATATATTTCAACTTGCAACCTTCTTTTGATCCCTTCTGCGATAACCGGAATTATTCCATTCAGATTTTGATTCCCGACTGCTGTAGCTATATAAGACACATCTTTCAATTCACTATAGATCTTTTCAGGGTCGCTAAGATATATCCCTTTCACATTATTGATCTGCTGAATTTCATCGCCCTTGTCAGATTTAATCACTACAGGATATGAGCGGTTATCGTTTAAAGCATCGATCAGGTGCCGGTTTATATCCACAAATACTACCTCGTACCCACCCTGACTGAATAGCTGGCCTATGAATGACCGGCCAATTTTTCCTGCACCGAATAAAAGTATTTTCTTCAATTAAACGCCCTTTTTCGCTCTCTGGAGTTTTTCCTTGTTGCTAAGATCATGCCTTACCTTATGGCCTTCAAGAGGCAGTATTTTCTGATGGATGGCATCCAGCATCCAGCCTTCCTGCGGGAAGAAATATTCTTCCATTTCATAAGGCGGTGTGATCCAATTTCTAGATCCAACCACTACAGGAGGGGCATCCAGATAATCAAAAGCAAATTCAGTAATATTAGCTGCCATGTCATTTAATATAGAACCCCGTTCACATGCATCACTTACCAGCAGTATCCGCCCTGTCTTTTTAATGGATTCAATCACCAGCTCATAGTTAAATGGTACGATACTTCTTGCATCAATTATTTCAGCTGACAGATTGTATTCCTTTTCTAGGATATCAGCTACCTCAGTGACTTTGTATAAAGTAGCGCCAATGGATAAAATAGTGATGTCTTTTCCTGACCTCTTAATATCAGGATCACCTAATTCTATTTCATAATACCCTTCAGGAACGCCTTCTTCATGAAATAGTTCCGGGATATCGTAAATGCGCTGACTTTCAAAAAATACAACCGGATCGGAGCCTTGCAGGGCGGCATTCATCAATCCTTTTGCATCGTATGGGGTTGCAGGGAAAACAACTTTTAATCCCGGGATATGGGATACAATAGATGTCCAGTCCTGGGAATGCTGGGCTCCGTACTTAGAGCCTACGGATACCCTGAGAACGACCGGCATTTTTATGTATCCTCCACTCATCGCCTGCCACTTTGAGAGCTGGTTAAATATTTCATCTCCGGCCCTGCCAAGGAAATCGCAGTACATTAGTTCCGGAATAGCGCGTCCACCACACATTCCATATCCAGTAGCTACACCAACTATTGCCCCTTCTGAAATGGAAGCATTGAAAAGACGGTTATATGGAAGAGCTTCTGTCAGACCCCGGTATACGGCAAAAGCACCTCCCCAGTCCCTGTTCTCCTCTCCAAAAGCGACCAGGGTGGGATCTTTGTAAAACCTGTCGAAAATGGCCTCGAAAACGCCATCGCGGAAGTTGTATGCCTTTATCTTTGGTACCGGTTTGCCATCCTTAATTCCAAATCGTTCCTTTTTGCTAATTTGTTTTACCCGGGGATTTTCTTCCTGTGGGTGATTTGTTTCCGGGGATCTGTCGTCAAATCTCTCAATGGATTTATTGGTAAACATATATTCACCGATCGCATTTGGATTATCGATCAGGTTTAACCGGGGTGATATGTCATCATTTCCAGCAAGCCTGAGGATCCTTTCGGTACGGTTGACAATGACTGATTGTACCTCTTCCAGGGTGATTTGTTCCGTAATGCCTGCATCAATCAGTTTCTTTCCATAGGCAATAATTGAATCTTCCTGGTTCCAGGCTTCGATTTCCTCTTTAGAACGGTACGATGAGGCATCGGAAGGGCTGTGCCCGCTGATCCGATAGGTTAAAGTGTCCAGCAATACCGGTCCTTTCTTTTCTTTCAGAATTTTCATCTTTCTCTCAAATGCATCGATCACTGCCAATGGATCATAGCCATCTATGCGCTCTGCATGCATCTGCTCAGGGTTTACACCTGCTCCTATCCTTGCCAGGATATTATAACCCATCGTTTCGCCACAAGTCTGACCGCCCATACCGTATTGATTATTCATAAAATTGAAAATCAAAGGCAAGCCCCCCTGATAATCCCCTTCCCAGAGCTGAGTATACTGGTCCATGGTAGCAAATGCCATGCCTTCCCATACAGGGCCGCAGCCCATTGAAGCGTCTCCTATATTTGCAACAACAATTCCTTTCTGCTGGTTTACCTTCTTAAACAAGGCGCCTCCAACGGAGATGTCTCCGGAGCCCCCTACAATGGCATTGTTAGGATATATCCCAAAAGGCGTGAAGAAAGCATGCATCGATCCGCCCATTCCCTTATTGAATCCATATTCCTTTCCAAATATCTCAGCCAGGGTGCCATAGAGCAGAAAATCGATGGCCAACTCCTTAACGTTTCCTTTGTGGTCTTTCTCCACGATTCTCAGGCAATCCCCGTTGAAATAGTTTTTCATGATGTCCATCAGGCGGTCATCCTCCATTTTTTCAATAACAGACAGCCCTTTGGCCAAAATCTCACCATGACTCCGGTGGGAACCAAATATATAATCGTTCTCATCCAGGTGAAAGGCCATCCCAACGGCGGCGGCTTCCTGCCCTATGGATAAGTGTGCAGGGCCAGGATGGTTATGCTCAATCCCATTATAAGCACCAGTGGTCTTTATAAGGTTAAGCATCGATTCAAATTCCCGGATCACGGCCATGTCTCTGTAGATATTCAGGAACTGGTCTGCTGAATAGCGGATCTTTTCCTCCTGTATGCTTTTATCATACTGGTTAACCGGAATCGGATCAAAACGGATCTCGCTTTTTTTACGAACGATCTTTGGATCAATAAACTCTGATTTTGGCATCTTATATTGCTTTAAATAATTTCAAAATTTTCTATTTCTTGTATTACATCCCTGAGGAAAGCCGCCGCCGGGGCACCATCGATAGCCCGGTGGTCGAAAGTCAGGGACAGGCCGATCTTTGGGATGAAACCAAAACTGCCATCTTCCAGTTGAGATGGGTGCATAGTAATTGTATTCAAACCCAGGATTGCAATCTGAGGTGGATTAAGTACGGGAGTGAACATCTCTATTCCGAAAGCACCCAGGTTTGTAATGGTAAAGGTCGCACCTGTTAGTAATTCAGGATCTATCTTTCCTGACTGGGCCTGAGCAGCCAGCTCCTTCATCTGGATGGCAAATCCTTCCAGCTTAAGGTGGTTGGCATTTTTCAGGGTAGGAACCATGAGGCCCCTTTTAGTATCCACCGCGAAACCCAGATGAATGTCACGAAAATACCTTATTGATTCTCCCAGAAAATGGACATTTACTTCAGGATGCTGTCTAAGTGCTTTAACTGTAGCGTAACATACCAGGTCATTTATCGTAATGTTAGGTTTGATCCCTTCTTCCGCTTCCTTTTTAAACCTGCTTCGTAATGATTTTATCTTACGGGCATCTGCACTTGCATGAAGGGTAAGTTGCGCGGTGTTCTGCAAGGAGGCATGCATGTTTTCTGCAATAATGCGCCTGATATTGGATATTTTCTTATCTTCAAATCCACCGCTTGTTATGCCAGATCTTGAATGCTTAACATCTTCAGCTATTACCTTGCCACCAGGTCCGCTTCCTTTGTAGGGCAGCTCCACATGGTTCTGGTAGGATATAGACCTTGCCAGCGGGGTTGATTTTGGAAGGTCTTTTAACTTATTAAGAATGTCCTTTTCAATTATCCTGCCTTCCGGTCCTGATCCTTTTAAGCCTGTATAGCTGACATGATGGCTTTCGGCAGCTTTTCGCGCTCTTGGCGATATTCTGGTTTCACCTGATACAGAGGTTTGATCAGCGAATTGTTGTTGCCTGGCTTACGGTTGAAGGAGTTGTTCCGGCTTGTTGAGACAGAAGACTTGTCATCTACCATAATTTTTGTCCCAGTCACAGCACCAGTTTCGCTCATTTCTATGACCTTTCCAGTCCCGGCTCCTATATTTTCGCTCCCTGCCCCGGCACCTGTTTTTTCTATCCCTGCTTTTGCCGTAATCATTTCCGCCTCAGTCCCGGTTCCCGCTTCTCCGACCTCTGCATTTTCCGGCCTGAATTGGTCGATCACTTCACCCGGTTGTCCAATGACCCCAATATTTTCCAGTACCTGGATGGCATCACCCGGTTCAGCAAAAATCTCCAGCAATATCCCATCTTCCGGTGATTCTCCTTCAAAGGCAGCTTTATCTGTTTCGTAGGCAAATAAAAGATCACCTTTTTTAACTTCATCACCAGTCTTTACATACCATTCACTGAAGATGCAACTTTCGACCGACTGGCCCTGGCGCGGCATTATTACAGGTGTAGCCATTATTCTTTATTTATTTTTACTTGTATATACAAGCTATTATAAAAACACAAAAAATCCTTAAAAATTATGTTTTGTA
Organism: uncultured Cytophagales bacterium; assembly: GCA_963820995.1. Taxonomy (GTDB): domain Bacteria; phylum Bacteroidota; class Bacteroidia; order Cytophagales; family Cyclobacteriaceae; genus JAGTVG01. Next base: position 179,271 of record CAWGCL010000009.1, read on the forward strand.
AAATAAATTTATTTAACTTGTAATTACAAGTAATTCTTCAAAATTTAAAAATAAAATATAAAAAAAATATTATGGCGGAAGGTGGTCTTCCTCAACACAAGAGATTATACGAGTTGCTGAGAACACATATCATAAGTGGGTTGTATAAAGAGGGCGATCTTTTGCCTTCTGAAAATGAGATGTGTGCCCTGCATCATGTAACGAGACCGACCGTACGCCAGGCTTTAGCACAACTTGTGAGCGATGGATATATCAAGAAACATCAGGGAAAGGGAAGTATAGTCAGGGCCTTGCCCAAAGGAATTGGAATATTATCCATACATGGAACCACTAGTGGGGTAGGGCCACATAATCTGCAAACAAGAACTATCTCAAAGCCATTGATCTCAGCATGGCCGGATAATTTCTTTTTTGACCTGAATAAGAGAGAACTTGAAGTCGGGTGCATAAAATTAGAGCGGCAACGGATCGTTGATGGAAATGCTGTTTTATATGAGATCAGTTATCTCCCTAATATCTATATTCCCCGGTTCATACAGAAATCATTTGAAAATAAGTCCCTGTTTGAAGTATTAAGGACATCATATCAGATCAAAGTCCTTGGTGGTAATCAGCGGATCATGGCAAGGAATGCTACCAGGCAGCTTAGCGAATACCTTAATGTAAAGGAAGGATCAGCCATTTTATGTTTGCAAAGAATACTTGAAACAAATAAGGTAGATTTCAGATATTTTTCAGAAATTTACTGCAATACGACTGATTTTTTTCTTGAAGGAACTTTTTAATCAAGATTCTTAATTCATTGAACTTCTAATAATTTTTATATAAAAAATACTATGAGACCAATACATTTAATCATTGCACTTTTTATATTTTCTGTAGCATGTTCCGATCTCAACCAGGGATCTAAGGATGGATCAGCAAATGTAAATATCCCTGAAAGTGGACCCATTCAACTGCATCCAGAGAACCCCCATTACTTTTTATATAAAGGCAATCCGATGGTTCTGGTAACCTCTGCAGAGCATTACGGGGCCCTTCTGAACCTTGATTTTGATTATAAAAAATACCTGGAAACCCTGGGTGCCGAGGGGATGAATTACACACGGATATTTACCGGTTCCTATTTTGAGATCCCGGGTGAAAGTTTCAGTATAAAGTATAATACGCTGGCACCTGAAAAGAACCGGGTGATTACACCCTGGGCCATGGTGATAGATGATTTATCTGGTGTATACCGATATGACCTATCGACCTGGAATGAACCCTACTTTGCACGATTGAAAGATCTGATGACCGTGGCAGCTGAAAACAATGTGATCGTAGAGGTGACTTTGTTCTCCTCGATCTACCGGGATGAACATTGGGACATTTCACCACAGAATCCGAAAAATAATATAAACATTTCCCATGAAATTGATCGTTTTGATGCGCAGACCCTGAACAACGGTACTTTGCTGCAATTTCAGGAAATGTTCGTTAAAAAAATGGTGAAGGAGCTTAATGCTTTTGACAATTTCTTTTTTGAAATTCAGAATGAACCCTGGTCGGATCACCAGGTACCAGTTCTTAATCTGGTTAATAAAGAGGATCTGCCTGGCCCGTCGGATTGGTCCTACAATGCTCATCTGGCTGATGAATCCGCTCTGGACTGGCAGAGGAAGATCGCTTCCTTTATCGTTGAGGAAGAACAGAGTCTGGCGAAAAAGCATCTTATCGCCCAGAATTATGTAAACTTTAAGGTTCCAATACCGTCTGTGGAAGATAATATCAGTATCATAAATTTCCATTACAACTGGCCGGAATCGGTTGTCTGGAATTATGGATACAACAAGGTTATAGGTTTTGATGAATCCGGATTTGCCGGACCGGGCGACAAAGTGTACCGGAAGCAGGCCTGGAGGTTTATACTTTCCGGTGGTGGGCTATTCAATAACCTGGATTATTCCTTCTTCAGCGGTTACGAAGATGGGACCCTGGAAAATGACGCACCTGGCGGGGGTAGCGTGACACTGAGAAAGCAGTTAAAAATCTTAAGCAATTTCATTCATTCTTTTGACCTTGTTTCATTGACACCAGACTATTCCAGTGTCGTACATGCACCCGGGCTTATCCCATATGTGCTCTCCAATCCGGGCCAGGAATATGCCATATTCCTTCAGTCTGTAACCGATGCGTCTGAACTTCAGGCAAATATACCTTCCGGGAATTATATTGTTAAACATATGAACACTGTTAATGGTGAGATTGTAAAAGAGGAAGAGTTGCAGGTAAAGGAAGGGAAAGCCAGGATCAGTATCGATATTCCGGAAAAAGAATTGGCTTTGTCGATTCACAGGATAGACTGATTAGGTCTGCTTTAAATTTTGCAATTAAGTATTTGATACATTACTTTAAGGCTTTGCCAATTTATAAGTTCAGTTTTCTGGTCACCAACCTGTCAAACCTTTACTATTTTGATTATAATGTAATGACTTATACTAATGCCTCCGGGTTTACTTGTATTGGCTGTTTGGATTAAGTCTATTTCTCATTTAAACTTGTTAAAAATTCATCTGGTGTCATAACCGGAATAACGGCATCTCTAAAGTTTTTCTCATTTCGGGTAATAAATATTTTGCAATCCATATTTATCGCACAATGATATTGCAGGGTATCTTCAAAATCCGAAAATTTAGAGGAAAGTCCTTTGTCTATTACTTTATCAGTCAAATCAGAAGTCTTAACAATAACTTTTAATTTGCGCAATTTTTCTTTAGCTACCTGCTTATCCTCAAATTTAGCCAGCAGATAGAAAACTGTTGAATAGGATAAAGCTGAAACGACCAGATGAACTTTTCCTTTATCAGCAAGTGGCACTGGCATGGCTTGACAGTGCCTATCAACGGGGCTTCATCAATCTATGGTACCTCGAGAATGATCCGCTCCTGAGAAATATACGTAATACAACAGAATTCCGGAGGATAAAGAACAATTTGGCTGAAAGAGAACAAAAACGAATAAACGCATTATAAAGGCCATTGAAGAGAATAAGAACCTCCCCGAAGAAGTAGACTTATTCCTTCACATACCCGAAACAGAATCGAATTAAAATTCCCGGAAAATTTAATAAAATAACTGCCAGTTTCTGCAATTGCTTTTTCCAATCCTCGATATAATTCCCATAACATGATTTGCCCGATATATTTGACCAATCATAAAATATCGCAGTACGAAAAAAATGCGACAACCGCACAAATTGCATTGGCATGGCTACTTGCTTAGAAATCCTGGATTGTTCCTATACCAGGTACAACCAAGCTAAACCGGCTTGAAGAGAATTTTGGCAGTCTTACTCTTGAGCTTACATCCAGTGACCTCCGTGAAATTGATGATATGGCTTCCAGAATCAAGATACAGGGAGACCGCTATCCTGAACAATTACAGAAAATGACGGGGAGATAATCAATCTAGTAATGAAATATAATTTTGTGAAAAGGTACTCATAGGAGGCACTAATAGCCATCGAGTAAATCATATTATTAAAATATGATAGATTTGCAGCATCAAAATTAAAATAATTTTCAAACACATTAGCACAATGCGTCGAACAGTTAATATTATACTTACTCTAATCCTGATAACAACTTCCTTGTATGGTCAATCACCAGAAGGCGATAAGACGCCTTCCGATTCCGGCGAGATTAATACAACTCAAAATCAACAACCTGCCAGTTTGCGTGGGACTATCATTGACGAAAACAATAATGAACTTCAAGGTGCTAGTGTAGTAATAATTGGAACGGAAAAGGGCGTTAATACCAATGAAAGTGGACAATTCTATTTTGATAAACTATGGTCTGAAAAAGTAAGTATACAAGCCTCAATTATGGGTTATCAAAACTCAAATTGTTGATATTGTACTTCAGCCGGGGCCAAATGAATTGAACTTTACGCTCGTTGAAAATATTGTTCATCTGGAGCCTGTGACAGTTAATGCACAAAAAAGAGAGCAGCAGATACTTGATGTTCCAACAGCAATTAATGTGGTTGGATCTGATCTCATAGAGCATGCCAACATCGTCGAATTAGGTCAGCTTTCCGATTATGTTCCCGGATTAAATATCATTGAGCAGGGCGCCAACCGTCCCACTTTTGTTATTCGAGGATTGACCAGCGAAGAGGTGAGCCCCAGTGCACAACCACGGGTTTCTGTTTATCAAAATAATGTGCCCATCAACCGCGCTAACGGAGCTTCTGTCGCGCTATATGATATGGACAGGGTGGAAGTCTTAAGAGGCCCGCAGAATGCACTTTTCGGTAGGAGTGCCCAAATTGGGGCTATCCATTTTATAAGTAACAGCCCAAGTAATAACACTGGAGGATATGCCTCTATCGCAATTGGCAATTATAACCAAAGAGAATTCAGGGGAGCCATCAACGTACCGTTGATTAAAGATAAACTGTTTGTCCGTGCTGCTGGACTTTATGATTTCCGAGACGGTTATGTGGAAAATACTTTTGGAGGAACCCTGAATGGTAAAAATACCCTTGCGGGACGTTTATCTTTACGATACCGGCCTGCTAAGAACCATCAGCTGGATTTGATTTTGAATTATCAAAATGATGATACGCCAGGGATTGCATTTATGAGTAAACAATTTCCAAATACCGAGGGGGATACCGATATTTTTAGTTATCGTGCCTCTTTAGAACAAGGAAAAAACCTCTACACGGGCAAAAAACTTTTTGATGCAACGCTTCATTATAAGTATATGATCAATGAACATACGTATTGGTCTTCTATAAGCTCATTCAGAAAAATCTCCTCATCTTCAAGATGGGATGGGGATGGTACCGCTGCACCTGCGCTGGATTTCTGGGACGACGCCGGAGCGGATCAGTTTTACCAGGAGCTTAGGTATAACTTTTCCTGGAGAAGCAGACTCAACGGATCAGCCGGAGCCAGCTACTGGTATGAAAAAGCGGATCAGACTTATTGGTTTTCCCCAAATGAACAAAGCACAGCCGTTTTATTCTTCAATCCTGATTTTTTGATTCTTCCGGATGGTCAACCTCTGTTAATACCTGCCCTGCCTGACGATCCTGCATTGGGCCCCCTGGCCGGTATGCCATTACCTGATTACCACGTGGAAAATAATTACAGTTCGGCCACCAACCAGGCATTGGAAACTTTTATTGATGCAACTTATCAGTTGACTCACAAATTATTCTTCACGGGCGGATTACGAATGGCCTATGAAAATTTTGAACTAAGCAACGAAGCAGCTTTCACTGATGGTCAGCCATCCACACTGGGTTTGATAACCGGTAATTATCCAAATATGTTTTTCAGACCCACTTCCTTGCAGACTATGAATAACAATAGCCTGTCATTCAATTGGCAGGCCGGCTTGCAATACCGGATCAACGAAAACACGAATATATTTGCTAACTATTCGAATGGTCGTCGGCCTGTCGTGCTTCAATATACATCAGCAGGTGAAGCGGAAGAACTGCCTGCAGAGCGCATTGATAATTTTGATGTTGGATTTAAATCATCGGTATCGGGTAGAGTATTCATCGATGCTGTTGCTTTCTATCAGAAATATAAAGATTTTCAGAGCCGGGCATGGGTCGCCGATCCGGAGACAGGAGAGTTCAATTATAAGTCAATTGACGGAGGCATGGCCACTTCTTACGGGGCAGAGGTAAGCCTTAACGCTTCCCTAATTAAGGGATTGGAACTATTCGGTAATTATGCCTATTTGCATGCCACATTCGACGACAATAATAAGGACGGCTCAGAGCAGGAATATGCTGGAAACTTCTTCAGATTATCTCCAAAACATACTTTCACCCTGGGATTATACGCTCACGCGAATTTGACATCGAAGTTTAGGGTCTTTATCACCCCTTCATATGCCTATAAAAGTCATTTCTACTTTGAAGATGCAAATACACCAGGATTGGATCAATCCGCTTATGGTATGTTGTATGTTAATCTTGGCGTAGAACTTACAGATCCAAATATTATTTTAAGTTTTTTCAGCACAAACGTACTTAACCAACAATTCTTAACCAGTGCCGGAAATACCGGGAGTTTGTTTGGCGTACCCACATATGTACCAGGTACACCCAGGATGTTTGGAGCAAGGCTGACATGGAAGTTCTTCTCTGACGCACATTAATCACTATAATTTTGTGGGGATTGATACAAACCTATCATATTTGATATACGCAGTTGGTAATGCCGATAATTATTTAAATAATATAACCGGAATAAATTAATAGTCCTTGAAAGATATTTTACTCTGATAAATGAATCTCTTACCTGGGTTAGTGTTGAGCTGTCTATCGACTGATATACACGAAACTAAGATATAATTTGCTCTGACCAGGTTAGGCAGGTACACTCAAGCAAAAGCTGATTCAAGTGGTTGATTTAGTAAAATTGGTTGGCAAATCAGTACCCTCTACCCCCTTTCTGCGGAAACCATCCGGATAAACTTTGCCCGCAAACATGGGATAGAGGGTACTGATGCAGCCGCACTGACAAAACTGCGTGACCTGAGTGTAGAGAAGATTGTGGATGGAGGTCAGGAAAATGATGGCGAGGGAGGTCCGCGTACCTATTCGGGCCCGATACTCGACGGTAAACCGGTCGGCAAACCCTCTCCGAGGAAAGCGAGACTGGACGTAGTTGAAAAGGCCTTCAAGTCTAGGGATAAGATACAAACACGCGGTGGTATTTAGATTGAAAGGTTATGCAAAGGAGAATTGTGAATCTTACAGAAAATCAACGTTCATCTAAAGATTATCAGAATAAACGGTTTGAATAAAAAAGCCTGGAAAAGGTTCCCCGGAGCGAGCTCCGGGGAACCTTTTTTCGATGTAGTCAATCTTTATTTGATTGTTTATTATATTTGTATGAAAGCACCAATTCTCGGATTGGTTCCTCTGCGAACCTTAGTTTCTGTAAAATTAATTTTTTAATGTAATTCAAAAACTCCATGAAGAAAGTACTATTAGTTCACATCCTGGTTTTAATAGTGTTGTCGACCGATGCTCAGATTTATCAATTTCGTGGTCCGGACAGGGATGGCAAATTTCCCGAAAGCGATTTACTGAAAGAGTGGCCGGAAGGCGGTCCACAGCTGCTGCTGGAATATGAAGGCATTGGTGAAGGATATTCCTCTGTCATTTCAAACGGGAAGTATATCTATGCCTCTGGGAAAATCGGAGACATGGACCATTTAACATGCATAGACTTCGAAGGCAATCAGCTATGGCAGGTTGCCTATGGACGGTCATGGAATGAGGGCACTCCTAATACACGAGGCACCCCTACTATTGAGGAGGACCGGATATACATCATGAGCGGAATGGGGGAACTGGTCTGTCTGAATGCCGGAACAGGGGATATCAACTGGAAGATCAACGTGGATGAAGATTACCAGGCCGATTGGCATAAATGGGGGGTGGCCGAATCCCCGCTGATTGTCGGCAACAAGGTCATCTCTTCCGCTGCCGGTGCCCTGACGACTTTTGTCGCTTTTGATAAAATGACCGGTAAAGAAATCTGGAAAACACCCAGCACAGACGGGCAGCGCTCTTATGTATCGCCCATCCTGCATACCTTTAACAACAAAGAGTATATATTGGGTGCTTCTGCCAGTGACCTGTTCATTGTAGATCCGGAGAATGGTGACATCAAAGCCTCTTACAGGTATTTCGACTCCTCCTTGTGGAAATGGCAGCCCAAAGGTATTATCTGGGCCAATTCTCCGGTAGTGAAAGGCAACATGATCTTCCTTTCTATCGGATATAACTATCCTGCTAAAATGCTTAAAATAAACGATGATGTAAGCTCCCTGGAAGAAGTATATACCAACGACGTGCTTGACAATCACCACCATGGGCTTATCGAACACAATGGCTTCCTGTATGGATCGTACTGGATAAGCAACGGTACCGGGAACTGGGCATGCCTGGACTGGAATACAGGTGAAGTGATGTACGATGAAAAATGGAACTCAAAAGGGCAAATGGTGTACGCTGATGGCATGCTGTATGTGTATGATGAGAAAAATGGGAATGTGGGTCTTGTTGAACCCGATCCATCCGGTTTTAAGCTTATCAGCTCATTTCAGGTTGAAAAAGGAACAGGCCCGCACTGGTCACACCCTTATCTGTATGAAGGAAATATGTATCTGAGACATGGGGATGTACTGATGGTTTATCGCATAAAATAACCTGTTTGACATCCGGTAGCTATTCGTGCAAACGGAAGCAGAACTTCAAAAGAATTCTCAGGAATTCATGCAGAGGATAGCGAACTTGTCGCCTCGAAGGCTGCGGAATTGTATACAGCATGGAAGTCAGCAGGAAAAAGTATTGAGAATCATGCCTATTCACAAGACAGTCCCGGCTTAAACAGACGGCAATTAAAATTGCCTATTATCAGTAGCCTAGAACAGATTGGAAACCTGTTGGATGTACAGGGATTTCTAAAGTGGTTGGTTATACATTATTTTTCTTATGTAATATTGTTTATTCAAGATCCATCAAAAATATTCTGCATTTATGTCTGCAAAGAAGTTTAAATTAAATTACAGTATGAAAATATTTAGTGTTCAGCTTTTCGTTATCTTATTTATTGTGGTGATCCAGGGATGTGCACAAACCAATCCTGTAATCGATATTTTTCCACAGGGCACCATATTGCACGGGAATATACCTTACAACGAGGATACCCTGCAAAAACATTTACTGGATATTTATTTGCCGCCGGATGCCAATGGAAAAATACCCCTGGTGGTTTTTGTCCATGGCGGCGGCTGGTTAAGCAATGATAAATATGCCGATATGGGTTATATGAAAAAGACCGTAGCTGAGATCATCAGCAATGGTTTTGCCCTTGCATCCATTGATTACCGGTTCAGTACACAGGCCGTTTTTCCCGCTCAGATCCAGGACTGCAACCGTGCTGTTTCTTTTCTGTATGACAATGCGGATAAGTTTGGTTTTGACAGAAATCGCTTTGCGGTGATGGGTTTTTCGGCAGGAGGACATCTGGCCTCAATGTTGGGATTATCTGCAAATAATGATGTCGATACTTTTTTTATGCCCGGAACCAGTAAATTATTTAGATTCAAAGCTGTGGTAGATTTTTACGGACCGGCCGAGTTGATATTGTTTCCAGGTGCCGGTGATGAAAAATCACCTGAAGGCCTGTTGATAGGCGCAGCTCCCGCTGGCCCGTCCCGATTTAGCCAAAGCTGGCTAGCCCGGTCACCTACGTTGATAAAAATGATCCGCCATTTCTTGATCATTCATGGAGAGAAAGATGAACTGGTTTCGACAAAACATTCCCAGTTATTGAGTTCATGGTTGAGTGTAGTAGGTGTTCAGAATGAACTTGTGATTGTAAAGGACGCTCCTCATTTTGGAGTAATGTTTGATTCTGATGAAGTTAGAAAAAAAGTCATTGATTTTCTCAGGCAGCATCTAAATTGAAGAGTTTTTTTCAATCATATAATCTAAAATAATTATTTAAAACCTTGCGCGGTGAAGGAAGAGCCAGATAAATATATCTGCTATATCGGGGCAATTTAATAACATATATTATTGGAGATAGGAATACCTAATGGCAGATATCGAAATCTCAGTTGTGTATTTGAAAAAGATTGAATTGGCCTATTAATGCTGAAATCGTATTTAATTATTTGCCTTGTATGCAGCAAGGGTTCATCTTATCTCAGATTTTCTTCAGATTTATATTCGATATTGTAATAACAAACTGTAAACAGAAATGAAAATACATCAAATTAAGACGATTATTCCTCTGATTGTCATTCTGGCTTGTATAGCGAATGTCTATGCACAGGACTGGCCCCAGTATCTTGGCCCCTATAGAAACAGCGTATCAGATCAAAAAGGAATTTTGCGCTCCTGGCCGGATAATGGACCGGAAGTTCTCTGGACGGTAAATGTAGGTATTGGTTACGGTGGACCTGTTGTTAAAGATGGAAAGGTCTATTTGCTGGACAGGGATGACGAAGTAGGCGATAAATTGAGGTGTTTTGATCTTTCCAGCGGTGAAGAGCTCTGGAAATTTGAATATGAAGCTCCGGGATCTGTTATGTTTCCCGGGTCCCGTAGTGTACCAACATTAGACGGCAATTATGTGTATTCCTGCTGGGCCCTACGGGGATTTGTATTGCATTGACATAAACACACGCAAGCCGGTCTGGACTAAAAACATATGGAAAGATTTCGGGGGTGATGAAATTCCGCGATGGGCCATCACTCAGTGTCCTCTCGTTTACGGTGATTTGCTAATCCTGGCTTCACAGGCGCCTGAAGCAGGAGTTGTGGCATATGATAAACTATCTGGTGAAGTGAAATGGAAAACACCTGCTCTCGGACCGGTTGGATATGTCAGTCCAGCCATCGTTAAAGTGGATGAAGAGGACCATGTCGTAATGATAACTGCCTCCAAGGGAGGCCGGGGAGAACCTCAAACTGGCGGCAGGGTAGTGGGCATAGATCCACTTTCCGGAGATATTCTGTGGGATTATACAAACTGGCAATGCGTTATCCCGGCACCCAGTGCCTACGATGCCGGGGAGGGTAAAGTACTTATTAGTGGTGGATATAAGGCAGGTGTATCCATGATTCAAGTTGAGAAGAAGGCTGATAATGATTATGGTGTTACTGAACTCTTTAAAACAGTTGATTTCGGATCACATACCAAACCACCATTATTTCATGATGGTTATTTTTACGCGCATTACAGAACCAATGAACGGCGTGATGGCCTGGTATGCATGAGCATGGAAGGCGAGATCATGTGGAAAACCGGGAATGATCCCGAATTTAATAAAGGCAGTATGATTCTGGCTGAAGGATTGATCTTATCTACCGATGGTGGCAAACATTGTATCTGATAGAACCGGATCCTTCAGGATTCAAAGTACTGGCCAAGTCAGACCTGCTTGAAGCGGAACTTGATCCGGATAATCCCAGGGCCGGAAGATATGGAACTCAAAACTGGGCACCTATAGCGCTTGCTGATGGGAAACTCTTGATCCGTGATAAAGACCGGATGATGTGTGTCAAAGTCGCCGAGTGAATATTTAATTGAGGCTCTGGCATTACCCTGGAATGTTAAATAAAACATCTCAGAGCTTTTCATCTAGTATGTTCAGCAACTGTTCAGACCATAGTATCCTGTAATGACCTAATTCTTCGAGTTCAATGAGTTCCGATTGAGGTATAGCTTTATGAGTCATTCTTGATTTTTCGACAGGGATCACCCGGTCGCCTTTCGAATGGATTATAGTTGCTTTTTGCAGGTTGTTTAAATTTCCTCCATAAACCTTCATGCTTAGATTTTCGAGTGGGATATTGATCTCTTTTTCGAGGTTTGATATAAGGCGTACACTGTTCTATCGGAAACTCCAATGAATTCGGCCATCTCATTGATCCTGTCCTTGAAATGATAGGGCGTGGTTATAAGGAACCAATGTTTTATTTGTACGTCTGGATTTTCTTTCAGGGCAAAAGCTGCCGTGACACTGCCGAAGGAATGGCTGAGGATGATCTCCGGCTGGTGACATTTTGTCCTTTCCGTGATGAATTCAGCATATTCGAACATACTGGTATTCCCCCTGCTGCTGTTTCCATGAGAAGGCGCATCATAAGCAATGATTTGATATCCCTTTCCTAGGAGAAGATCAATCATTGCTCCGAAATTTCCTGATTGCCCTTCCCAGCCATGAATTAAGAGTGCAATTGGATCATCAGGTTTTCCCCATGAATACTTCTGGATATTAAATCCCTTATACCTTATCATCTCTTTTTTAGCCAGGTTTAAAGCTTTTTCCTCGAATTCCCGTAATTTGTGAATTCTGGGATTTGACATAATATAATAGATCTTTTTTGCTGCTATTGATGGAAACATTAGATCCAGGAACTTAAAATATATTCTGAGAGCTTTCATATGCGCAGCAATATGCCTGACAATGTCAAGCTAGGTTCTAAAATAGAACTCAAATATAATTATCTGGGTTCTTTTTTGCAACCCAGATATAGATTATTTATATTTATGGATGAAAAATATTGAACCGACTGAATTAAGCAGGGATCAATGCCCGGTGATGAAAACCATATCGGAGGTTGGGGACAGGTGGATATTGTTGATCCTAAGGGAATGCTTTCTTGGATTTAAAAAGTTTGATGATTTCCATGAGAACCTTGGAGTATTCCAAATCAGTACTCATCAAGAAACTGAATAAATGATCAAGCAGGGGATTACTGTATAAAAACAGTACAGGGATGAAGGAAGAGAAGCAGTTTTGAGTACGGTTAACTGGTATGGGTTGGGACCTGATCAAGGTAGTTATTGCACTTATGGAATGGGGCAATGAGCATCTTGTGGAGAGGGGAGAGAAAACATTGAAAATTGTTGAACGGGATACTAATCATAATACTATGCTTCAGTTGATCAATGAAGCAGGAGGCAGGACGGATTGGTATGAACTAAAACTTCAGGTAATTGAGAAGTAATTTTTTGTATGTGAGTAATTTTAGTCTATGTCTGATTTTAGGTTAAAAAATTTTTCAATTGAGCGTGTATTGTTTTACTGATCGACTTATAGGAGGTGAATTAAGAGGTCCTTCAGGTTTATTTTTGCAACAGTGTTGCTTTTATATCGAAACCGACTTAGTTTTGCAATAATATCTGATGAAAGTAATTATGTGGCGGAGGCAAATCCTTATTCTGATAATCAATTCAATCTTTTTTACCAGTTGTATATTCGGCGGAAGCGATCTGGTGGATATTACTGCACCTAAAATAGACGTGCTTAAACCTCAGGCATGGGATTCAGTAGTAGCTGGAGGATTTGTTGATTTTGAAGCGACATTTATGGATGACCTCGAACTGGGAAGTTACAGCCTGGATGTTCATGATAATCTGGATGGGCACGGGCATGGCAGAATTTCCCAACCAAATGATGATCCATCTCTTGAACGATGGATATATAAGAAAAACTATTCCATTCCTGAAGGATATATCATGTTTGTGGCGCAACATGATGACGATATAGCGGTTGCCGGAAAATTCCATGGCAGGACCTTATCATTTTGTAGTTCAGGCAGTTGACCAGGCAGGTAATGCCACAAACTACCAGGATGGCAGTACGGTTGAATTCGAAGTATTGATAATGAATGATAGTCAGCCTGTTGTAAATATTACCAATCTTGTGGAAGGTGAGCTGGAGATTGAAAGCGGAGCACGTTTTATCGTTGAAGGAGATATTTCCGATCCCACAACTGGTACTTATGCCGGCATGCACTCGATGGAAGTTCTTCTTGGCGAAGATCATGAAGAAGCGCATGACCATGTTCATGGGAGGATTGAACAGGATGAACACAGTAACCTGATCGATGTTGATTATGAGGGATCTGACCTGGAGGTTTTTATGATTGACGGGATCATACAATTGGATCTGGTATTTGAGTCTATTGATTTTACCTTATCCCAACAACAGCTTGATGAACTGACCAGTGAAGGAATTGATCATTTGCTGTTGAACCTGAAAGTCAGGGATGAACAAGGAAACATGACGATTAGCAGAACCATCGTGCATATTCACATCTGACATTTCTATTCTGCAGGTTGCAATTCCGTACGACAGGCCTTGCAAATTCCATTCAGGATCAAATAACTTTCTTCAATTTCATAATCCGGAAGATGAATCAGTGGGGTATGATAATTGGGAAGGCATTCCACATGTCCGCATACATTGCACTTGAAATGAACATGATCATGATGATGGGCTTCTTCACTGCAGTCTGCCGTACAAAGTCCGTATGCTGCAATTCCACTATCATTGGGGATGCGGTGCAATAATCCCTGGTCAATAAATGAATTAAGGGTTCTGTAAAGTGTTACACGGTCATAATCCTTAAGTTCATCTTCGAGGTCTTTAAAACTGAGTGCATGATCCGTGCTGTAAAATTTTTCAAGCACATCTATCCTGCAGTCAGTTATCCTGAGATGGTGGTTTTTGAGCAATTTTTTGTAATCACTATATTTCATTCTATTAAAAAAATTTCAGTTCTGTCGATAACCTATGAAATTGATCCAAGTATTTTGTGAAAGGTCAGGGCTGTCAAATATCCTTAACCTCATTAGTTTCAATTGTCCAGAACCATTACAGCATTCAAAGATCCAGGGCCGTTTCAGTAATCAAATATCCAGGACATGATTCAGGATACAAATATTTAGAACCAATTCAGATTTCAAATATAAGTAAAATGCAATTAAGTTGCATAAATATGATATTGTTTTGAATTACGAATGAGTTATAGGACGTATCTAGTAAATTTGATTTCAAATCGAAATTAAAACTAAGAGAGGTGGGTTTACTTAATCTTTGCCGATGGCAAACAGATTGAACAATAAAAATTGCTTATCCTCTGCCATTGACAAAAGGTCGTATGTCGGTAGCGATCATTCCTGCAGACCGTGCAGCCTGTAATCCCGGATCACCGTCTTCAAAAACCTGGCAATCCTTAGGATCCACACCCATAAGTTCCGCGCATCTCAGGAAAGTATCCGGGGCAGGCTTTGGGTTTGGAACATCTTCCTTCGAAACAAGAATGTCAAAATACTTATCCAGTCCCATGGCCCTGATGGCCATCCAGGAACCTTCACTTGGACTGCCTGTTCCAATGGCTTTTGGTAACTTATTATGATACGCAATGGCAATATCTACTACGGGTTCAACAAGCGTCAATTGATCCAACTTAGTTTCATACAACAGTTCTTTCTGTTTGGCCAGATCACCGGGAATAAAATCCAGGTTGGTGATCTCTTTAATCTCCTTGAAGATATTATCTGAAGATACTCCTGCATGCGCATAGAAAAAATCTTCAGTAAAATCGTAATTCAGCTTAAGGAGGCATATTTCTTTCCATGCCAGATAATGCAGGGGCATGGAGTCTAATAATGTACCATCAAGGTCAAAAATCAAGGCTTTTGCAGATGGATCCACACGTAATTCCATAGGGTTTTGGGTTAAATCAAATTACGGACCGAATCTCTTTCTTTTAATTCAGTCTTCAAAAATATTGTTATGTTTTTTTGTTTGCTGCCATTAATTTCCTCAAGAAGGATTTTCGCACCTTCTATGCACATTTGTTCGATTGGTCTGCTTACCGAGGTCAAAGCCGGACTCAGGTAAGCGGCAAATTCACTGTCATCAAAACCAACCAGGGATATATCTTCCGGGATCTTTAATCCATTATCAAAAATGGCTTTCATAGCACCAACAGCCATATCATCGTTAAAGCAAAATACGGCTGTAGGGTAATCTTTCAAGGCGAGTATTTCCTGCATCGCCGTATAACCTCCGTCAAGATCGTAATTGCCCGTAACCGATAGGTGGGGGTAGTGCTCAATTTTATATTTGTCCATTGCCTCAAGGAATCCTTCCTTACGTCTCTGCGTATTTTTAAACTCAGGAATACCTTCAATAATGCCGATCTTTTTATGCCCTTTTCTGATCAGACATTCCGTGGCTTTAAAGGCACCTTTCAGGTCATCTGCCAGATATGGTCGTAACCTTTGCGTTTTCTATTTCCCTGTTCAATAATACAAAAGGAATATCCTGTTTAATAACGTGTTTAATGAACCGGTTATCTTCCTGGCTCTGGCTCATAAGGATAATGCCATCGAAAAACCTTGGTGATACCTTGGAAAGATCTTTAAAATCATCAACACCTTCGACCGATAAACTGTAATTGTCTTTAATAACTTCATTCACACCCCGGACCGAATCCATAAAAAAGCCAGCAGATGTCCCCGTTTTGATTGTTGAGAAGAAGAGACCGATATTATATGATTTTGAAAGAACAAGCCCCCTTGCGTTTACATTTGGCGTATAATTATACTTTTTAGCAATAGCTCTTACCTTAGATTTGGTGTCATCGCTGATCAGGGGGCTATCATTCAAGGCCCGCGATACAGTTGTATGTGACATATTAATGATCTTAGCTATGTCTTTGATCGTAACACTCATTCTAAGTATTTCTATAGCTATTTTTAAAAGGCTGTAAAATTGATCTGATCATTCTGGTTTTTCCCAGGTTCTGATGTTGATAAGATCTCAACACAGCCTTAGCATTCTTATTATCAATATTTTAATTAGTTCCTGATTCATATCCTGAATTGAACCAGGACTTAATCTTTAATTATCTCCAAATCTGAATTTTGGCAAACCACTAACCTCAAATCGTAAAATGCGAGCAGTTAAGAACGTATTGTAAACCACATTCACCAATTTTCAAAACGAAATTGCGAAGCACTAACAATCTATTGGAACCTGATGCGAACCTAAAATTGCAAATCTTGAAACGCCAATCGTTAATCTTTAACCTGGAGCCGCAAATTGTCAACTTCATATCGCAAACCACATTCTACGAATCGGGAACTTCGAATCATA
Organism: uncultured Cytophagales bacterium; assembly: GCA_963820995.1. Taxonomy (GTDB): domain Bacteria; phylum Bacteroidota; class Bacteroidia; order Cytophagales; family Cyclobacteriaceae; genus JAGTVG01. The sequence goes on from CAWGCL010000009.1 coordinate 195,767, forward strand.
AACTGTTAAACGCCATCCTCGAAATGAAGAATCTTTTACATACAGGTAAATATCTTAGTTCCCAAATTCAAATCTTCCTTATACCTGATAGGTTGAAGAGGCCGTGTCACCGCCCCGTCCTGTCCAGTTGGTATGGAAGAACTCACCTCTTGGCTTATCCACTCTTTCATACATATGTGCTCCAAAGTAATCCCGCTGGGCCTGAAGCATATTGGCAGAAAGGTTCTCACTTCTGTAGCCATCGAAATATGCCAGTGCTGCTGAAAATGCAGGGATTGGTATTCCATTGGTTACAGAGGTAGCGATCACATTGCGCCAGGCCTGCTGTGAAGATTCCACTTTCTCCTTGAAGAACGGATCAAGCATCAGGTTTTTCAAACCTTTGTCATTATCAAATGCCTCTTTTATTTTACCCAGGAATACTGAACGGATAATACATCCACCCCTCCACATCAGGGCAATTCCTCCATAATTTAGGTCCCAGTTATATTCTTCAGCTGCAGCACGCATCAAAGCATAGCCCTGAGCATAAGAGACAATCTTGGAGGCATAGAGCGCTTTTTTGAGATCTTCAATAAATTCTTTCTTATTGCCAGCAAATTGAACAACAGGACCTGAGATTTCTTTGGAAGCAACCACTCTTTCATCTTTTAAGGCAGACAGACAACGCGCAAATACCGCTTCCACAATCAGGGTCAATGGAATACCCAGATCCAGGGCAGCGATACCTGTCCATTTTCCGGTTCCTTTCTGGCCTGCCTTATCGAGGATCTTTTCAACCATAGGCTCCCCATCTTCATCTTTGAATCCCAATATGTCTCTGGTGATCTCGATCAGGTAACTGTCCAAATCTCCCTCATTCCATTCCTTGAGTACATCATGCATTTCATCTGCTGACATACCAAGAAGGTTTTTCATAATATAATAGGCTTCAGAGATCAACTGCATGTCACCATATTCAATGCCGTTATGGATCATTTTCACGAAATGACCAGCTCCGTTTTCACCAACCCAGTCACAACATGGTGTGCCATCTTCAACTTTGGCGGCCACTGCCTGAAAGATTGGCTGTACATGTTGCCAGGCAGCTTTAGAACCTCCAGGCATAATAGACGGGCCAAGCAAAGCGCCTTCTTCACCGCCTGAAACACCTGTTCCAATATACAAAAGACCTTTGTCTTCCACGTATTTTGTCCTTCGGTTGGTATCCGGGAAGTGTGAATTACCCCCATCGATTATGATATCTCCAGGCTCAAGAAAGGGTATGACCAGGTCAATGAAGTCATCCACCGGCTTACCTGCTTTTACCATGAGCATTACTTTCCTGGGACGTTTGAGGTTTTTAACGAGTTCCTCAATGGAATGGGTTCCTATAATATTCTTATCCTTTCCGCGGCCATTTATGAACTTATCGACTTTTTCAGTTGTCCTGTTATAAACTGCAACAGTAAATCCCTTGCTCTCCATATTAAGCACCAGGTTTTCACCCATAACAGCCAGTCCAACTAGTCCAATATCAGCTAAATTTTCCATAATCTAAATTTGATTTTATTATTCTTTATACGTTTTTAAATCTCTTTTTTGTAGACCATAGCCCCAGGGCCGGATTTGAAATGAAGAATATTTTTTCTCCATTTACTGTATTGAATCCATCTTTTAAGGACTTGTGGTCATATAATTTTGACATTTCATGTATGTCGGCATACCCGTAGTTAACACTTTCGATCTCTTGTCTGGATAATTCTCCCGGGCAGTAGATCACTTTGAACCTGTTTTCTGATGAACCATGTATCAAATGGGCTGCCGCGCTTAAATTCTGCTGCAGATCCTTATTGTTGTTTGTAAATTCAAGGATCTCATCCGTCGTCTGGTACCCATACTTTCTAATCAGGCGGTCAATTTCCGGATCTTCCCCAAATTCTTTCAGGCCCGGAGCGATAATGATCAATTCACCACCATCAGCAATGGCCATTCTTGTCCGGTATATACTTTTATCTCCCAGCCAGGTGCTTTTATATTCACCCGGATCAAGATAAACCACTACCTTTTGAAGCGGTTCATCCAACATTGTAAAGTTCACCTCAAGTGATAATTCCGCAGCTTTTTCAAAGCATTCTTCATCATCTCCAATAAACAGGCCTTTTATACACAATTGTCCATCGTCATCCTTTCCTACTACCGTCTGGATATAAACAATCGGAAGGTCTTGCCCAAAATTCCTGGAGGCGTAATTCAAAACATCTCGAACCGGGGATTTGGCTCTACCCATGATCCTTTCCATTCCATAAACAGCTCCCAGGAAATGACTTTTATTAATACCTTCGGCTCCGCCGGTCCCTACAAATATGTTCTTGTTATGATTTGCCATTCCAATCACTTCATGTGGGACCACCTGGCCAATGGAGAGGATCAGGTCATAGCCGCCATCTACCAGTATTTTGTTTACCTGTGCCGGCCAACTATAATTTAACTTACCTTCAGATACCTCATGAATGTATTCAGAAGGCACTTCCCCCAAAGTATGCAGGTCGCTGCGCCAGTTATGTGAGCGGAAAAGATCAGCAGGTGTCTTACCGAACATCGTCCTGATCTGATCGTGTGTCATAGGTGAATGGGTTCCGAGGGCCGGGAGTATATCTTTTAAAGAATCAGAATAATACGCCCAGCTGAATTCGGTGATCTTCCCGGCAAATGAATGAAAGCGGGTAAAATCCGGAGGGATGGCCAGCACTTTTCTTTTTATACCCAGATCATCGAGGGTTCTGTATAGAAACTTCTTCAGATCTTCGTTTGAAATGGCCCCGTCCTTATTGCCCCATTCAAAGTACAACATACTCGATTGGCTTTTATTAAATTATAATTTCCAGGGTGGTATTTCCGGAAGATAGGATTCAAATTCTTCAATCAGTGCTGTTTCGTAAGCACCTTCATATTCTTCATTGAAGAATTTATCCATGGCTTCATTATGGAACCTCTCCCAGGAATCTTCTTCGTGTCCGGGATTGATCGGATAAAAAAGAACGCCATTTGCCTTGGCTGCTTTCATATCGCCTGGAGCATCTCCAATCATAAGAATATGATTGTCAGGATATTTGAATTTAGCTGCATAGGCTAAATGTTCTTTTTTAGAACCATATTCCTGCCCGCAGATCAATCTCATATAGCCATCCATGTCATTTTCTTCCCATTCCCTTTTTAAAGCTTCAACCGGAGTAGAAGAGACTACCATTGCATCCGCTTTTTCGCTAAGCTTTATTAATGACTCCTTCATAAAAGGATATGGAGGGATGTCATGCACCATTTCAGCTACCGTTTCATTGATAGCCTTGCTCCAGCGTAAGGCTTGTTCGATTACCGGGTCATTCACTTCACTCGCATATCTTTCCAGTGCAGGATTTCCCAATTTCGATTCCTTTTGTGTCCATTCGATGAGAGGGCTCAGGTCCGGGATCTTTGCGTTTCTGGCCTGGACTTCTTTGCGGTCACGCAAGAGGTCCATGATCTGGATCAAAGTAAGAAACCTGTTAGCACCCCGTGATTTGGAGTATAAATTAGCAAAATCCCATGCATCCCTGGCATATTTAGAAACCACCTGAAGGTTCCAGTGCATGATGGTATTCGGGCAGAAGCATTCCTTATGCTTGATCTCCATGGTATCAAAAGCGCAACCATCCGAGTCAATGCCTACGAAAAATTCTTTTTGAGGTACCAGATCTTTCAGTACCTGATGTGGATCATTTGTCATAGATTTTATATTTATTAGTTCTGATATGCTTATTAATCAATTTATTTTGATTGCCTGTTATTCCTGATATGCCTGAGGAACATAAGCGGCTAATTTCTTCTCTGCAAAAACAGGTTTCAGCCTGGCAAACCTCTGTATTCCGTTTATCACAGGAACAGAAACCCAATCCTCACCGATCAACGGACGCACATATTCGACAAATTCATCTGTTACATCGAATTTGTTATCAGCTATCCACTTTGATGGGAAGGTCCTTTCCGACAAAGCCACCTTTTCAAGCGGTACCTTGTCGTATTTCACATTATAGATCATGCCCGGTTCACGCAGAATCGTTGCCATCCAGCCATTGCCTTCATTCATGGCAATATCTACCGCTTTTTGTCCTACCTTATAGGCTTCATCGAGATCAACAGTACTTGCATAGATCATAGTATCCCGCTGGTCAGTACCCATTACCTGGCCTCTAGCTTTTCCTGTCACATTAAATCCTTTCGCATTCAGGTGGTTTACTACCGTCTGATATACTGAGATCTGGCTTGCCCCAAAAACGGTATGCCCGAACGAATCTTTAACTTCACCTATGCTGCCAACATCAAATCCTTCACTGATGACCAGTATGCATCTCCCATCTTTATTCAACTGATCATTGACATTATCTGTCAAGTGGTCAAGGTTGATATTAGATTCAGTTAGATAGATCTGGAGTGGCATTTCCCGATTAGGATCGGCCAGTCTTGAAGCCGCCGGAATATAACCTATTTTTCTACCCATGGCCTGGATCACCAATACAGGATCAGCTGGAGAGGAGCCCATGTTCTCTTCATTGGCATTCTGAATGATATGTGACCAGTACCGGGCCACACTTCCATATCCCGGGGTATGATCGATCAGCTTGAATTCGCTGTCTCCCACATCGTTGTCAATTGTTTTTGGAACGCCGGTCCCAATAACATCGAGACCATGTTCTTTTGCCAGTTCACTAACTTTGAAAGCCGTATGTTGTGAATCATTTCCACCGATATAGAAAAAATATCCAACATCATGGGCTTTAAAGATCTCCATGATGCGTTCAAAATCCTTGTCCTGGTGTTCTTTCAGTTTATAGCGACAGGTTCCTATGCTTCCGGCTGCAGGTGTTGTTCTGAGAAGAGATATTTCTTCTTCATTCTGGGCTGTGAGGTCCAGAAGTTCTTCCTTTAGAACGCCTTCTATCCCATGCCACCCGCCGTAGATACTTCCAAATTTTTCAGGGAATCTTCGGCATGTTTCAATAATTCCCCGTAAGGAGTTATTTATAACAGGGGAAGGTCCACCTGATTGAGCTACTATTACATTTTTTGCCATGAGTTTATATATTTAAAAAATCGAATTATACTCCAGAATAGGCGTTAAAACCTCCGTCAACAGGGATGGTTACGCCGGTGATGAACTTTGAAAGGTCAGAAAGCAGGAAAAGAACAGTTCCCTGCAGGTCTTCAGGTTCCCCAAATTTCCCCATAGGTGTATTCGTTATGACCTTGTTTCCCCTTTCGGTAAAATCTCCGGTTTTCTCATCTATGAGGAGAAACTTATTCTGTTTGGTGATAAAAAAACCTGGTGCAATACCATTTACACGGACACCTGCCTTGGCAAAATGTACCGCAAGCCATTCCGTAAAATTATTTATGGATGCTTTCGCTGCTGAATATGCCGGGATCTTCGTCAATGGACGAAATGAATTCATGGATGATATGTTTACTATCACGCCGCTTCCGGCATGTACCATATCCTCTGCAAATACAAGCGTAGGTAATAATGTGCCCATGAAATTCAGATCAAATACATGCTTGAAACCATCGAGATTAAGGCCAAAAAAAGTATCCTGAAGATTGGTCAGATCATCCGGATCAACAAATTCCTTTTTAGTCGTTGCTGTTGGATGGTTCCCTCCTGCTGCATTAATAAGAAAATCAAATTTACCAAAACTGGCAATGATTTCCTCCTTGGCTTTTAAAAGGGATAGGCGGTCAAGTACATTGGCGGTTATACCTTCACATTTTACATTATATTCAGATTTGATTTCTTTAGCCACTTTGTCAGCTGCTTCCTTAAACAAATCCAGTATGACCACATTACATTTTGCAGCGGCAAGGGCAGTTGCCATCGCTTTACCGATAACGCCTCCACCGCCAGTTATTATGCAGGTTTTACCTTTTAGCTCTTCAAAATTTAATGCCATAGAGCGAGATTAAAGATTTATGTGAATGCGATGAATACAAATATAGGTAATAATTATGCACACGTGAACATTGAGAACGGAATATTTTAAGAAAAGTGAAAATTTCTTATAAGGCAGATACCAGCTATTAATACATTTCAATTTTTTCTTTTCTATTTATAATTTTTATCTTTCCATATATTAAAAAGAATAAAATTATGAGACTGCTGACAATTATTTTTTCATTCAATGTAGTGATCATACTTTCAAGCTGCACAAACGCAAAAAATAGTGACGATTCTGATTCTGAGCCTTCCGATAAGGCTTCAATTGAATCAGATACACTAATTTACTCTGTTCCATTTAATTATTCAGGGACAATAGAAGCAAGTGATGATTCTCAAAAAGTAGGGATCGATTCCTACAAAGATATGCTCGAATTATTTCAAACCCATAATTACACACCTGAAGCATGGCAGGCAGGGATCCGGGAAATTCCCCGTATCTATCTGACCGGGATCGGGGATCGGTGGAGAAATACCACTACCAAAGAAATTGACGTGCTTCTTAAAAAACAACTTTTTTTTCGTGGACTGGCACCACTCATTCTGCATTCGAACGAATTGATTATGAAAGATAGAAATAGACTGGAGAAGATCAGGGCCAAAGTGTCGGGAAATGAGTCGGTTACTGAAATGGACCGGATATGGATCAGGAAGCTTGCTCAATTGTATAAGGTTAAATCTAATGATGAACAGGTAAGCGAATCGCTTCTTGATGAATTATGGAAGAAGGTAGATATTGTCCCACCATCTCTTGCCTTAGGCCAGGCAGCAGAGGAAAGCGGCTGGGGCACTTCCCGATTCGCTGCAGAGGGCAATGCCATATATGGACAATGGACATGGGGGGAAAATGCAATGGTACCTGAACAACAGCGAAAGGAACTGGGCAATTATGGGATTGCCTCATTCAATTCCCTGCAGGAATCTATTTGCGGTTATATGTTGAATCTCAATACGCATAATGCCTATGCGGATTTACGAAATAGAAGGGCTGAACTACGGAAAAAGGGACAGAAGTTAACCGGGTCAGAACTGGCTGAACAACTGACCAGGTATTCAGAACGGGGTGAGGAATATGTAAAAGGTCTTAAATCCCTGATGGAATATAACAGGTTAAGTCCCACAGACGATGCCTACTTATCAGATACCGCCCCAATCTATCTGGTCGGGAAAGCCGAATAATGAATTGATTTTCCTATTATTAATATAGGCTTCTGTATATGTCAGATCCCGGAAACTCGCCGGAATTCGTCTGAAATATATTTTTACAGTGGTTCAAGTCTCTTATTCAGTCTCCAGGAGGAATACGGTCGTTTGAAAATACCATCACATGGGTGTGGTTAAGAAAGCTGAGACTTAAATCCGATACCTTCAAGTTCTATGTTATCCTTCCAATTAGCTTTCTAGCATTTATCCTGGTTGGATATTTTAAGAATCTATTACTTTATTTCGTCAGAGTGCAGCAATTCTATAACTACGCCCAGGGCATCCTGTGTGTCATAATAAATATAGGTCCCGTCATCTGAATCATAGCGGCCTCTGTGTATCTCTGGATAGCCTGCCTTTTCTAGCTCAGCTGAAGTTTTCTCCACATCCATTACTTTGAATCCGATATGCTGGACACCCTCTCCATTTTCGTCCAGGAATTCTTTCCAGGCTGTTCCTTCATTGATGGGCTCAAGCAGTTCAATTACTACCTCTCCAAGAATGAAAAATGTGAGTTTTACCTGTCCGTTTGAAGGTTTGCCCCTGTAAATTACATCCACCTCTTTCCCCGGCCTCGTAGTCCTGATCTCAGGAACCGGTTTCCCCAATAGTTCTGCCCAGCGTTTTGCAGCGGTTTCGATGTCTTCGACCACGATGGCAATTTGAATTACTTTCTCCATTCCCGGATCATGGTACTTGTTCTCCACTGAATCTTCTGTTAGGTGGTTTTCCAGGTTGGAAGATTTGGCTTGAAGCCTGTATCCGGTCATCATTAACACCATTAAACCGAAGGCGAGAGTCATTAAAAAATTCTTTTTCATAAGATTTATTTTTTGTCTAAAAAGATGCAATGTAAGTTAGTAAAAAAGTGGATAATATATCTGTACCATCCAGCTTAATAGAGTATGAATCTCCAGTCCAAGGTTGGTATAACCAAAAACCATCTGTTTACGGTTTGAGTTTTGGGCATTATTTTACCTTTACTTTTCAATACAGAACTTACTAAAAATATTATCTAAGAGGTTGTCGGTAGTGATTTTACCGGTGATCTCGCCAAGGTAATGAAGGGCCTGGCGGATGTCCATGGCCAATAAATCACCGGAAATTCCACTCTTAATGCCGTTTACCACTTTCTCCATTAAATCAGGGAAAATAAATGGCTATTTAAATTATTTCATCAAGAATTATCCTAAAAAAATTAAACTATGCCATTCCATCCTGATGGTGAATTAATTCATCTATTTCAGCTGTTTGTTCTCTGGTTAAGGGTCCAAAATCAAGCGCTTTAATATTTTCTTTTACCTGATTTACCGTTTTGAATCCAGGGATTGGAATGGTTTTTTCCGATTTAGCCCAAATCCATGACAAAGCCCCTTGAACAAGGGTTCTTCCACCACTTCTTAAAATTTCACGCACGGCATTAAGTTTATCCAATAATTCCTGGATAGGTTTACCTTCCCGAAAATACATATAATATGGATCCTGCATGGAATCCATTATTGTTCTAACATCATTTGTGGATATTGCTTGCTCTTTGTCGAATTTTCCACTCAACAAGCCCATGGCCAATGGCCCTCTGTTGATACTGGCAAGGTCTTTTTCATAACACAATGTCAGTATTTCTTCATTTCCAACAAAGATGTTAAGCTGGTGTTGTACAACTGCGCAATTGGGTCCTTCAGAAAAAAGTAATGCCCGTTCATAGTCATCTGTACTCCATCCATATCCCCGAATTTTGCCTTCTGTCACTAAACTTTCCAATGCTTCTCTAGTTTCAATAGCCTTATCTAAATCCCAGTCTTTGACATGAAGCTGATAGATATCAATATAATCAGTATTGAGTCTCCTTAAGCTGTTTTCAAGAGCTTTTTTCATATATTGAGGACTCCCATCCTGATCGACCATCTCCTTTAATTTTTCATCGTAGACGCCTCCAAATTTAGTTGCAATAATCACCTGTTCTCTTTTTCCTCGGAATGCCTTGGCTAGAAGTTCTTCTGAGTGACCAATCCCGTATACATCGGCAGTATCATAAAAGTTAATTCCATTGTCAAAAGCAAACTGTAAGGATTCCAGGGATTCTTTGTCATTCACATTGCCCCATCCTATAGGCATCCCACCAAATCCTGAAAAAGGACCCCCAATAGCCCAGCACCCCATCCCCATGGCACTGACTCGAATACCTGATTTACCTAATGTACGTTGAAAATTGTGTATCATGGTAGTAGAAATTTATGAGTTAAAAAGATATTTGGAAATTTTAAGATGATATTTCGCGATAATGCTTACACATATAACATTGATAATCAGAATAAAGTTCGGTATTGAGTCCTGATTCTTCCTTTTCAAACGGTATTCTATCATGTAAAAAATCATTTCTTTTACTTAATACATCTTTATCCTTTTGAGTTATTGTAATTTCTAGTAAATCAAACATGCAATAAAACCCTCCTTATTCCCAATTTGATTCAATTTTTCAAGTGGTTCACAAACCAGTTAAGCATCTCCATTTTCATCTCGTCGGTATATACATGCCCGGTATTTTCGTAGATTATGCTTCTGAAATCATCTTTTTTATTGTAGAGTCCATATACATTATTTAGTTTTCCCTCCAACACCTTCATGCCACTTAGAGGAGATCCCTGGTCGCTGTCGCCAGTGAGTACCAGGAATGGTCTGGGCGCAATAAGTCCCATAATTGCTTCCGTATCAAAGTGATTTAACATCCCGGGAACGAAATAATATATACCGTGAGCACGTAGTTGCCGCTGTTCAATAAGTTCTTTGTAACGCGTAAAACAAGCAACGCCTACAACAGCTTGTACCCTGTCATCCAGAGCTGCAAGCCACCATGCGCGGGTACTTCCCATGCTCATTCCTTCAATTCCGATTTTTTCGGAATCAATCTCAGGGCGGGATATCAGGTAGTCAAGAGCAATTTGTTCATCACGAAGCTGCATTCCCCATAAAGATCGATCAAACCATAAATTTATCTTAAACAGGGATAATTCCTGGTCGGAACTTCTTTCCTGCATTTCCAGATTACCAGCCGGACCCTGCCCTCGTCTTTCTCCATTAAAATAACTGTCTATCGCCATGACAGCAAATCCGTTGGATATTAATAGTGCCAATACATCCTGGGATGTGTTGGTACCTGTACCGAAGATACTTTCTTTACTGCTGCTATGCCCATGTAAACCAACGATTACCGGGACTTTACCCTTTATTCCGGAAGGAATGGCAAGGTAGCCGGAGATCCAGGAATCAACTTCATTGTCAATTATAAACTTCTCAAGGATATACCCATTTCTTTCTTCTCTGAATACAGTTTCTACTTTTAACTGTTTTGGACGAGGTGGAATTTCACCGAGAAGATTCTGAAGGGTTTCCTTAACGGATTTTCGTTCTTTCTTCCATGATGATAGTTTATCAGGAAATTGAAAATCGGGATAAGTCCATTTCCTGTAGTATTCAGGAACACCTTCCCATGGTTCCTGCCAGATATTATTCTGAGTATTTGCGGACTGTGCATCCACCGGAATATTTATAAACAGAGTCAAAGTAAAAATCAGACTGATTTTCAGATAAAGATAGTGTAACATGGCTAAAGGGTTTATTTTTTGATTAAGGCTCTAGATTATTCGAAAAACTGTGTAATATATTGCTTCAATATGCAAATAATTCTGTTCAAATATACGTTCCTGGCAAAAAAATGAAAATCCCATGATTCAAAATGGCAATACTTTACCAATTATAAGATTGAAATGTTTAGAGGATTTTCAGGATTAAATTATAAATTGACATCTCTTGTGTAAAGTAATCTGGTTTCGAATATATTTAACAACAGTATTCACTTTAAAAGAAGAGTTATAATATGAAAAAATCTATTTTAATTGCAATGATTTCTATTGCGGGTTTGTCTGCCTGTACAAAAAAGGATTCGTATCATAAATCTTTTTTCGAAGATTTTAACGGAACTAAGTCAGAATACTTTCAGCATCATTCCAGTGGCAGAGGAGCTGATTTTACCTGGGCCTTTGGAGTTGACTCCCCAACGTATCCGGGAACAAGTATTCTCTCCTTCAAAATTGATCCGGAGGATTCAGCGGGAGCAGGGCGGGGACCAGAAATCATTACGAATGAGTTTACCCATTTTGGCACCTATGCGGCTCGCCTTAAAGTTCCTGATGTCCGGGAGATCCAACCGGATGTCGGTGCAGTAGTAGGCTATTTCACGTATCATATGGACCGGGAACAGGGACTAAGTGAAATCGATTTTGAATGGCTAGTGGCTGATCCGGAAATCATCTATGTGGGCACCTGGACTGGCCCAAGGGGAAAATTGAGGAGAATTGGCCGAACTATAAATATGGCCAAAGGAATCATCTACAGCACATCGACCAGGGAAGGACATCAGGGTGAAAGGAGCTCCTTGACCGGAATGCAAAATCTACCTGATTCAATTCCTCCTTTGGAAGGCTTTGATGCGTCATCGCAGTTTTATACCTATGGATTTGACTGGCATCCTGACCGTATACGTTGGTGGATGATACATCCGGTTTCTGCAGACACAGTTGTATTATGGGATTATCAGGGTTCAAAGTTGGGAATCCCTCCAAACCCCTCGCGTTATCGTTTAAATTTCTGGCATACCAATAATTGGTCAGTTCAAACCAATCCTAACTCAATTGAAAAGCCATTAAATCCTTATGAGTTGGAAGTTGACTGGATGTCCTATGATCCTTTAGAAAATTAGCTGAAAAACATATTGTATCAAGTCAAATCTATGGCAATGACTTCATGATCTAAAATTTGCGTAATATTAAGCGTTAAAACTCCTTTGGAAATATCATATTCTGGTTCTTCTCCTGAAACCAGAAGTTTAACTTCCCCCACACTTTTACCTGCGGGTATTTTTATGCTTACAGCTTGCTCCCCAAGTGGCAATAATTCCCTGAAAGGTCCTTTCATCATCATCGGGTTTGTGAAATTTACCAGGTGAGCCGTCTATAGATTCTTTTTGTCCCCAAACCGTAATATCAAGAATACCCGTACCCTTTATTTCGACCACAGGACTTTCATTAAGTGCCCAGTTAAATACATTACGAAGTAATTTGCCATGATCCACGTTCATTATATTCCAGAAGGTCCGGTCGATGTCCCAGGGGACATAGGCTACCCTACCTTTTCCAAATTCACGGAGGTATAATTCACGGATATCTGTATCTGGCTGTAGTGGATATACGTGCTCCATAGGCAGGTCAGGATAGGATGGGATGAGTGTGACAGGGGAGGGGAAATCCATTTTAGGATCTATATTTAAACGCCACACCCCGTTAATTATTCGAAATGCATTTTCAAGACCATTTAACACAGAATGATAATCGGAAGAGCCGGCTTCAGGATTGATTTTCAGATAGGAGTTCTTCATAGGCCCCTCGACTGTGCCTGCATAGGAAAGTCCAAAAAGGTCAGCCAACCCAAAGTCTTTTCTCGGATCCCCCTTTTCGTCATATAAAGATGTTTCAAAAGTGGCGATGATACTTCCTCCATTGTTTACATATTCAAGCAATTGTTCACATTGCGTATCAGAAAGCGCGGCAACATTTGGAAGGATCAGTAATTTGTAATTTTCAAGATGTTCGGCGCCCAGTAAACGATCATTCACCATATCAAATGGAATTCGAGCCTCAATCAGCGCATGGTACATTCCCTTCTCATGCCAGTCTATATTGGACTGCCACTCCTTACCTCCATAGTTACGTTGTGTTTGCTCAGAGTATACCACTGCTACCCTTGCCAAAGAGCGTATATTCCTAAGGTATTTTTCATTTTCATAATGCCATTGGTAGATCCGGTCAACGATTCCAAGCCATCGCTTGTCATAATTCACCCCCGAAAACTTCACAAACCAGGGCCGCATATTATTTGCCGTACCTTCAGCTACCCAGATCCTGATCTCGGCCTCATTCTGCACGGAATCTTTCCATCTGTATTGTTCTTCAATACCCACACTGAATATTCCCCCCAATGGTTTCATCCCCATGGTGGCTCTTAGCTCTTTCGCCCTTTTTCCATTAGACCAGGGAGGGATCATGCCCCTTCTGGCCTGATGGTCCGTAAAGAAAATATCTGACTGGGCACCCGTAACGATCTTATCGGGGAATCCATTCGGAATAAACCTGGAAGTAGATTTTACACCCCGTATTGTCCCATCCCATAATAACCACAATTCTTTTAAGCGGACAATTCTCCATTCAGTCCATTTTTGGTATGTTGGGTCCAGGCGATCACTGGTAACTGGTAATTCCAAGCCTGAGAAATCCATGAAGTTCTTCCGGCAATGTTCACAATAGCAGATGCCGTGTCCGGCCCAGCGGTTTGAAAAAATCCCATCAATCTCATACAATTCCATGATCTCCTGATGCACCTCATTCATAAACTTAAAATTATATGGTCCCAGGGCGCATGTTACCCAAAGTTCAGGATTCGACCAATGCCTTCGTTTTTCACCATTTGCTTCCATCTGAATCCAATCCGGATGTTGCTGGTTCACGTTTTCCCAAGCAGCATGTGGATCAGTCCTGGCAATAACTGACATATTCATGTCACGACAACCTTTGACCAGATAACCAAATGGATCGCTATCACCCAGCCATGCGCTTCGGTGATGAAGAGGGACCATGGTTGGATAATAGGCTACTATACCTCCTGCACTTAGGCAGGCTGCGTCCGCATGGACTTTTTTGAAATAATCCAGCCAGAAGTCAGGGTCGAAATTGCCCGGATCATTTTCAACCAGTACCAATTGGGCCCAACGCATCGGCCGTTCGAACCAGCTGTCGTCTGACCCAAATGGTTTTGAAGTTAAACCAAAGGATTTTGAAGAAATAAGGGCGTAAGTGCCACCCATGATAGAAGTTTTCACAAAGTCTCTGCGCTCCATTTAATTATCGTTATTGGTTCAAAAAAATTGTTATACTAGAAGAAAAATCCATAACGGAAATATATTAAAAGCTCATTATCTGTTGTGGAATTGGCCACATCAATTGAAAATACATATCGCTTCAGCGGTGCAACCCAGATACCCCCTCCGTATCCTGCGTGCCAGATCTCTGATTCCCCCGAGGGAGCACTTGGATCTATTCCAGCCTGATTTTTGTACCATACCCTTCCAGTATCAAAAAATCCATACAATCCAACACTTCCAGGGAACAGTGGCATATTGAATCTGAATAACCTCATCCGGGCTTCCAGATTCAGGTACAAGGTATGGTCACCGGAAAAGCGCATTCGCCGGTGCCCCCGAAGATTGTTTTTACCGCCTAGGTCATTAGCCTGATAAAACATATAATCACCGAAATTAAAAGCACCCCCGGCCCGCAATGCAAAAACAGTATTTAAGGTGCCGCCGGTACTTTGGTAAAATGAAAAGTCTGTAGTTAACTTGGTGAAAAATATGCTGTCATTTCGCGTATTAATAATTGGCGAAATCGAACTTTTCAAATATATGCCATGCAAAGGGAAGTGATTGTCGTTCCTGGTGTCATATTTATAGGCAGCTATCGCCCCCGCATAAGGTTCCCATTCATTAGTATCTGAATCCGGAAAATCATCCAGGAATTTTCTTTCTTCATCTCCTGCATCATTTAGCCTGTAAAAATTAATGTAAGGGCCAATTTCAAAGGAATGTTTTCGATTCTCGAAGTCGTATCTTAAAACCGGGATTATCTCAATACATGAAAACCGGAAATGGTAGTATTCTTCTTCCCTGCTTTCATCATTAAAGGTTGTTTCATTTCCAAGTCCGTAATAGTAATCAGTATACCGTGGATAAAACAGGTTTGCCTTAACATTAATATCCCAATCAGCTGCCACATCAATATAATCACCTTCATATTTGAATTTCCATGAATTTACAGAAGGTGAATAGCGGATTGAATATTTTTGATGCCATTTATAGGGATCTTTACGAAACCCAAATTTATAAAAGTTAAAATCAGCGGTTATGAATAGCCCGTCGTCAGGGGTTAAGTCCAGGTATACGAGTGGTGCCCAGTAATCGTATTTAAAAGCTGTTCTATCGTAATAATTTATGCCTAGCTTATTGGATGTTTTATCTTTTGTTTCAGACGTTCCATCAATACTTATCCCGTCCTTCGTATCATAAACAATTGTTTTTTTGGTAAGTCCATTAACTTTTGATCTATCTGTAATCTCATCATCACCAAAGCCGCCAATAATCCTGATATTGATTCCTCGATGAACATTTCCTTTCAAAGTGAATATGTCGTCATCTCCCATTCCGAACAGTCGAACCTCCTTCGTCAAATTATTATCAAAAGTCCGTTCATACATTTTATAATCAGGTTTATTCGTTTTTTGTTTTAAGTCCCAGACTGTTATTTTCGTTGCATGATCAGATAATCGTTCCACTTCAAAAAGTTCTTTTTCGTCACTTCCCGAAACAGTGACTTCTTCTGATAAAAATTCATAGTACTTTCTGGAATATATCTCCATATCATCCCTTCTCTTTTTTAGTTTTTCTATGATTTCATCGCCGGAGTGTTTATAAATTTCCTGCGGGAAGGTACTAATGGCATTATAAATGATATCATTTGTCAGGTTATTCTTAAGGTATTCTATTGTGGATGACCAGTCTTCCCAATCAGGTTCTGTCAGGAATGACCTGTCAAAATATCTTGCATTGAAATTAAAGCCGTTGATATCCCTGATCTCGTAGTCAAATCCCTGGAATTTGCTTAATCCAGGTTGCCTGGCTCCTGCTTTTATAATAAATCCATCATTATAAAAAAATGCCTGATCACGGTCGCGAGGTATTGGACGGTATACTTTATCTTTTCCCTCTTCATCAAATTCAGACCAGCGCCACTGGTCTTCATGCCTGTCCCAGTCACCAATCCAGATATCGAAAAGGCGTGATTTTAGAGTGTGCAGTTGATCTACATGGGCCTCATTATTTTCGTTTAATTCTTTTATTAACTTGAATGTACTGATGATGTCTTCAGAATCCCCAAAACTTTTTAACTTTTTCAGTTTTTTCATAGGTCTTTCTTCAAACAGGTACAATGCTCCCCCAAATTCCTCTTCATAAATACCCAGTTTAGGCTCATTAGGGAGATAAAGAATATTGGGATTCGTATGATAAACACCAACAGCATCTGCGAGAGACGGCACAGCCATGGCTGCGTAAGGATGTGAAGAAGAAATAAAGTCCTTAACCAGATCAGCTGCGATTGTATTTTTCAGTTCTTCAGGAACCGCTGCTTCGGGAAATTTTTCAACCGAACGGATAACATATTGTTGCCCCTTGTCATTTTCAAATCGTAAGGATTTTGTTTGCATGCCCCCACCGCGTTTTATTACCTTTAGTCCGCCATGCACTGTGCCAATATCCAGATAATCAATATTCTTGACTACCTGGATCCATTCCGCCCTGTAATTATTTCCCATTAACCCTGGCCGTTTTTTAGGAAGACCATATGAAGTTGAAGCCTGTACCGGCACTTTTTCTCCTTCCAGTTTTTTCATATCATAGTCTTTCTGGATAAATTTCAGAGGTATAAGGGTGTACAAATACGTATTGAAGATCTTTTCAGTCGACAGGTTATCATTTACTTGCCAGCTTTCCAGCCAAACTTCTCTGTTATCATAAATGACCAGTTTCATAAATCCTGGAACACTTTTGGCGAATGCCTCCTCTGTTTTTTTGACATACTTGGTTTCGGAGCCCGTTCCGCTTATGACCTGATGGATATATTTTTGTTTTATATATTGTAGGGAGCTTTCATGTGCTGATAAATAGACAATATTCTGATCACCTTCGAATATTGCCTTCAATCCTGTAATAAGGGATTTATAGGCCGGATTGGCAAAGTCCTCCTGGTATCCGACAACATTTTTATATAATGCATGGATTGAACCAAAAATTGGAGGTGTCAGATGGATATATCCTGGTAAATAGCCATTGTGTTTTCCATAACTCATTATTGGATGGTGCCCCACCACGATGATGTGTTTTCCTTCATGGTAATTAATAGCATCTTTCAGTTGGAGCAATAGATCTCCGGTGTTTTCATACTGGCATTCCTGGTTTTGCCAGTCAACATTCTTCAACTCCCTGTTTAACCACCATTGTGTATCGATAAATAAGAGTACCGTATTGTCTCCAATTTCAATCTCTTCCGGTCCGGGGCATCCAAGATCCGGGAGAAAAGAGTTTTTTTCAAATAAATAATTTTCTATGAGTTGTTCATAGCTGACTACAGCCTGGTAACCCGTTTTTTTACCCAGTGACCATTCCATTGAGCCAGGATTAACAAAGACATTATTAGAATTGTTGTTTATATCATTAAGAATATCAACAAATTCAACACTGTCGAGATATTGTTCCGGTTGGTTCATGCTTTTTGGAAAGAAATTTCGGTGAAACAAGTTCCCAAGGAATAGAACCGTGGATGAATCCTGATCGACTTTTAACTGCTTTGCCAAACCTTTTAAAGCGGTATAATTGACTTCTTTTTTGTGATTTCCGGTATTGCCAATCATATAGATAACCTGATCAACCTTTTTATCTTCATCCTCATTGTAACCCCATACGCTATGATTAAGAAGAATTATACTTATAAAGAATATGAATATCCTAGAGATCATAGATAAATACCAGGTATAGGCAGTTCAATTAATAAATTTAATGAAAAATAGGCATTTACAAACGTTTATTTAGAATCAGTTGGGTTGTAAGATGAAATACATTTTGGCCTTATGGGTATTTGAACTTGGTTTTTTGAGTAAAGAATTCGGAGGAAATGTCAATTGTCAGAAAGCCACAATTCCACTGGCTGATAATCCCCGCTCCAATTGGCGCCAAAGACATCAGGAAGGCCATCGCCGTTAATGTCATCTATTTCTATACTATGAGATCCTTTTTGTGACAGCATCACTTTTTCCCAGGCCGCGCCATTGCGCTGTGATTGATCATAACAACGACTTCATCAGGATCTCCACTCCCTGGTGCATTTCCGAATATACGATATCCATGGATCCATCATTATTAAAATCACCAACGGCTACCCCATGAATAACACATTCTATAGAATCGACAAGATTATGCTCTGTCCATTCATTATTATAAATATCTTCTGGTTGTTCAAACCAGGAAATCTTATAATACTGTTCTCTTAGCTCAGACGGCGTTAAAATGATGTCCGGGCGATGGTCATCATTAAAGTCAGCGACAGCCAGGTTTGCGCTGGCATGCCATGGGGCAATATCATGCCGTACCCAACTGTCTGCATCCGGACGTTTTCAAACCAGAAACCGGCTCCTACGATATCTGGATCATTATCCCCGTCCAGATCAATCACACGCAATCCTTCACCATGCTCACATTTCAGAATTTTTTCATTCCATTGATCATGGCCCATGTTATTCCACAAATGAATGGTATTGCCTTTCAAAGTGCCAAAATCAGATTCGATTTCTTGTGATCACATCCGTTAAGCCGTCATATTGAAAACTGCTATTTCCACATCCTGGGTCGGATGATCTGCAATCTGATGAATCTCCCAAACTGGTCCCGGGGTTGCTGAGTGACTGCCTGGATTTTCATACCAGAACAAACCACCCATCACAATATCAAGGTCTCCATCTCCATCAATATCTCCAGCTTCACCGTCCACGGTATCGTATCCGCCATCAGTAATATAAAAACTTTCCCAATCCGGATTCCTGTACCAAACAAGTGGTCCATTTTGGCCACCGATGATAATATCCGGTAAACCATCGTCATTAATATCACCTATCATCTTGGCCCATGGATTGTTTACTCCTGCAGAATCAACGAGTTGATACTTGAAAGTAATAGTCTCATTATCCTCTTCGACTGCTTTCTCTGATTTTATTTCTTTGCAGGAATTCGTAATTAGAAAAGTTAAAAGTATAAAGTATGATATAAGGTAATGATAAGATTTGACGTTAATTTTTATTGTGGGCATATACTTGATATTTAATTCACGAAGATAGAGCTATGAATAATTAAAGAAACATCAATTAGAATTATCTCTGACAAACGTAGAAATTCAGTATGTTATAAGTTATCGAGCTATTCCTTCACTATTCTCAGATATTTTTTTACTGTTTCAAGCCACTCTGCCTCTCAATTTGGACTAGAGCGTGTTGTTAATAATCCAAAAAAGGGCTGAAAAAAATTAACCAAAAAACTTATTTTACTTATCCTATCTGACGTTTTCTTCCGGAGTAGCCGGATCCATCAATTCTGAGGGAGAACATTTTATTTCGTCGGTAATAATCCTGACCATTAATATGATAATTGTCCCGATAACAGCACCTAAGATAATCGCAAGAATTTTCAGCATAGATTTTCTATTGATTCTAACAATATACTTTTTATGATTTTTTTTAGCCGTACAAGAAAGATCCGTGGCATTGATTATCTACTTTCTCCAGATCTTCTTATTATTGAATAAATATCAGTTCTTCTGTCTTTTAAATTTCGAACGCTTCCAAATTGATTCAACTCTCGAAGCATATCAATATCAACATCAGCTATTAAAATCATTTCAGTATTAGGTGTTGCTTCTGCTTTTACCCCATTAGTTGGAAATGAAAAATCACAAGGAGTAAAAACCATAGATTGAGCATATTGAATATCCATATTATGCACTTTAGGCAAATTACCTACACTTCCTGCAATAGCCACATAACATTCATTTTCAATTGCCCGTGCCTGTGCACAATTTCTTACTCTTGAATATCCATTTTGCGTATCAGTTAAGAAGGGAACAAACAAGAATATTCATTCCTTCTTCTGCCAAAAGTCTGCTCAATTCAGGAAATTCAATATCATAGCAAATCAATATTCCAATTTTACCACAATCGGTATCAAATGTTCTGTATGTATTACCTCCCTGCAATCCCCACACTTTTGCTTCATCAGGTGTTATATGAAGTTTTTCAAATCGTTCAATACCGCCATCCCTTTTACATAAATATCCTACATTATACAGATTGTTTTCAACAACTTCAGGCATACTTCCTGTAATAATATTAATATTATATGTAATAGCAATTCTGAAAATCTTTTAACAATTTCTTCGGTATATTTTGCCAATTCTCTGATGGCTTCTGGTTCTGATAAATGATTATATTCCGCCATTAAAGGGGCATTAAAAAATTCAGGGAATAATGCAAAGTCAGATCGGTATCCCGAAACTGCATCAACAAAATATTCCACTTGTTGCATCAGCTCATCAAGGTTTTTATACAAACGCATTTGCCATTGAATCAATCCAAGTCTAACAATTGTTTTATTCTTAGCTGCTTTATTGAGTTTTTTCATAATACACATTATCCCATTCCAGAAGTACTGCATATTCTTTTGATTCTTTATCCCCTTCGAGATAGCCCTGTAAAATTCTTGCAGGATGAAAATCATTTGACATCTGAAAATTCAATACAGGATCATGAATTTCTTTATTTCTTACTTTTTCAATATATTCTTTGGGTGAAATTGTTTCGAATACTTATGATAATTAGGAATTCGTCCACCAAAAACAATTCCTTTTAGATTTAGTCGCTCGCAAAGTTCTTTTCTGATAGTCATACAGACGTCGTCCTAGTCTTAATCCTCGATATTTGGGCTTGATAAAAACATCTATCCCGTATAAAATATCTCCATCATCAGTATGAGTATTAAAACTATAATTACCGGTAATTTCATTGTATGTATGTTTATTATCAAAATTACTATAATCTACAATTATTGATAATGCACATCCTGCTATTTCATCATCTACTTTTATGGCCACCTGCCCTTCAGGAAAACTGTTTATCAAGGTCTTAATATGATGTTCTTTCCAGTATGCATTTGGCATGTTTGAATATGCCTCAATCATCGCATTTTTAATCTCTTCGATAATCCTCATTTTTGAGAAATACCAACTCTATATTATCAATCGCTTGTATGTCTTTTTTATTTTCCATCCTATTTCATATATGTTTTCTTTTTTGTTTTCTAGCTCTATCTCATATTTCTTACATATTTTTACAGCATACTCATTGCATGTTACACCATCCCGGCTAGTTAAAGTTATCAGTGTACTATCACCTTAGGAAAATTTGGAAGCGGGTTACAATTCTCAAAATTACTTTTCATTAAAACAGCCTATCTTGTAAGTTATACTCCTTATTTTATTTCATTAATATTGATCAATATTACTTCAATATAAATATAAAGTAATTTGTTCTTTATTGTTTTTTCTCAACATCTTTTCAGCAAAAAGATATTCTCATTGATTTTACAGTATTATTGTACGGGATATGATAAATTTTACGCACAGCCTCCTTTTTTGGCCAAAAAAAATATAGCCTTATACGATCATGTGCTTTATGGGATGATAAAATACCTGAATTGGAGTGAAAGTGTGTGAGTAAATATTTCCTATCGAGAGTAAAGCTATTATATTTTTTTTAACCTGAGGGTATTGGGATTATATGTTATAAGTTCTCGAAATATTAAATTATAATCCAATCAGTATATGTTCGTTTGAGTTTGCCATACTTTTCTGCGTCCTCAAGTATGGGTTTCATTTTCTCGGCAGCAGCCTGGCCGAATTCAGTAATACTTCCATCATCATTATAATATTTGTTACGAATTTCTTCAGACTCTACTATAATAATCCATCCATAGGTATTTTGATTTTCACCCCTTATGCCTTTTGCCAGGAACAACTGCCATCCCGGGTAATTCTTCTCATATTCAGGGATAAGTACATTTGTGTGGAATTTCTGAAATTCAGCCATAGTAACTCCAGGATTCAATTCAATATATATTACATGAACTCCTACGAGGTTTCCCTTTTGCAAAGTTTGCCCCAAAACGATTTCAGCTAATAGGATAATAATTGCGGTTAAAATTAATTTTTTCATGACTGTACATATTTAGTGGGTATGACTTGCCACAAATGGCTTATTGTGTTAAACTTAGCATTTATTACTGTTATACTTTTATAACAAAAGGCAGGATTTATAAGTTCACAATAGCCTGGTATACCGAAGGAAATAATTACAGCAGTGATATTGGTTTAAAATTAATCCCCACCGCCTCTAAGAGCGCAAAATAATTTTCCATGGGTGTGTCCAATTGTAAATGATGCGTTGGTGCACATATCCAACCTCCATTTTTACCAATCGTATCTTTTCTTAGCCTCACCTCTTCAGCAACTTCCGAAGGCGACCCAAAGGGAAGGGTCGATTGTACCGCTATCGATCCAAAAAATGAAAGCTTTCCACCATAATTTTCCTTTAAAAGTGCCGGATCCATACTTTCCGGCTGAATGGGATTTAACACATCTATTCCAATTTCAATAAGCCCGGGTAATATATCGTAATTATTTCCGTCAGTATGATAAGCAATTTTTATTTGAGGATTTATCGCCTTGACCTCTTTTATTATTCTTGCCATTCCGGGTTTAAGAAATTGTTCCCATAATTCCGGAGGCATTAGTAGTGCATCCTGTGTTCCCATATCATCACCAAGCCAAATCATATCTACCCCCATCTTAGCCATATTAATTGCAATGGCCTTATGGTAATTTTCTGTAATATCTAAGATCCGGTTTGCTAGATCAGGGTTCAAATAGAAATCTATTAATAATTTTTCAAATCCTCGCAATGCCCAGGCGGACTCAAAGATTGTACAGTGCAATCGTCCGATAATATAGTATTCGTCCTTATATTCTTTGATTAATCTATCCAAATTTTGATACAATTCGGGTCGGGTCGGGTCAGGAGGCTTGTAGGTGTCTACTGCCTCATCAGATTCAAGAGGATTCCCGTCAATATTTGTAAATACACCATCTCCGTATGGAGTGGTATATTTGTCAACCCTCCATGTGACTCCCCATTCATCAGCATATGGTTTTGTGTCCAGGTAATATCCAGTAAACCAGCCGATGCTGCACTGCAATGCATCATGTCCTGAAAGAATTTCCAGATCATAGCCATTCCATCGGCCGTTATGGGGATCATGAGGCTGGCCAATACTCAAGCCAAAAACCTTTCGTAACCTGTCTGCAAATTCAGGGCAAAAAGTAGCCTGGAAAGGAGGCCTATCAGTGGGCTCATTGTTTAATGCCTTAATGACTCTTTCACGATGCTTCATCTTTATTGATTTTAACTAAATGTAAAAAAAATTGCAATGGTTAATACTACTAAAATACAGGACAGGACTATATCAATCATATCCCAGGATTTGCGGCTTTCCTTTTTATCTTTTTCAGAAAGGGAAGAATAAGTTAATCCCGCAATCTTTTCTTCAGAGGGTTTTGCTGTCAAGAGGCTAATCAGTGTAATAACAAATATGCAAAACAGAAAAAGGTATATACAAAAATGCAACCAGTTGATCTCCACAAATTTCAACCAGATACTTCCTTCCATAAGATCAGCCTTAGCTATATCCAGTCCCAGCCGGAGCATTCCAATCACAAAACCTGAAAGCAAGCCTGCAAAAGCTCCTATTTCATTGATCCTTTTCGAAAAAATACCTAAAACGAATACTGCAGCAATCGCAGGGGCTATGAGTGTTTGTACTTTTTGCAGGTATTCGTACAAAACATCTGCAATAAGCTTCATGGTAGGTATCCATAATATCCCAAGGACTACAATTACTGCCGTTGAAATTTGTCCAATTTTCACCAGATGTTTTTCAGAAGAACCAGGCTTTAATTTTTTATAAAAATCAAGCGTAAAAAGAATTGAACTTGAATTGAATAAGGATGATAACGAACTCATTAATGCTGCAAAAAGCCCACCTATAACAAGGCCCTTAAATCCAGACGGCAACAATTCTCGAACAAGGGTAGGGAATGCCTGATCTGAAGATTCTATACTTATCAATCCTTTCTGGTGTAAAGCAAAAGCTATTAACCCAGGTATAATGAAAATAAATAATGGCAGCATTTTCAGATAGCCTGCAAATATGGTTCCTCGACGGGCATGCTTTTCACTTTTTGCAGATAAAGTACGCTGAACTATGTATTGATCAGTACACCAATACCATAACCCAACGATAGGAACACCAAATACCATTCCGGTCCATGGAAAATCAGGGTCGGAAGCTGGCTTAAACATATCCAATTTTTCAGGACCAACTATCTCAACCATATTACTCCATCCACCTAACTTCATTAAACCGATTACCATTACCATAAGCGATCCGATCACCAGAATAGGCGTTTGAATTACGGACGTGTACATAACGGCTTTCATGCCCCCAAAAATTGTATAGATCCCAGTGACAACAACCATTAAAATAGCTCCGGTCCAAAAATTTATTCCCAAAACAGATTCAAGCACAATTCCTCCGGCATATACAGTTACTGAAACTTTTGTCAGCACATAACTTATAAGGGATATTAGAGACAGGAACCACCTTGAAGCTGATGAATATCTTCTTTCCAGGAATTCTGGCATTGTAAATACTTTGCTTCTCAGGTAAAATGGCAGAAATACCCACCCCAATAGGAGGATCATCCATCCGGTGAGTTCAAAGTGCCCCATGACTACCCCGGAAGAAGCACCTGCGCCCGCCAGGCCCACCAAATGTTCTGAACCAATATTTGAAGCAAAAATTGATGCGCCAATTGCAAACCAGCCTACATTTTTACCGGCCAAAAAATAATCAGAGGTATCTTCCTTTTTTTGGATAAAGATCCAGATCACAACACCTATGAGTAAAAGAAAAAATAAACCTAGGACAATCCAGTCTGCCAGAGACAATAAATTCATCATGTCAGCACATCGTCAAATAAAGTTAAAATAACTGAGGCTGAAGATAAATGATAGTTTTATACTATGCAAATGGTGGAATTTCGCCATTATAAAGCAAAATTTAACCGGGAACCATCTGCGTTCTCTACGGTAAAAGTTGTATAGAACCATGTATAGGCATGGCCTCGATTAACCTTTATTATTATTAATGGAGCTTTTTTTAACCTAATCTGTCAGCACTGATGAATTATTATTGAGTTTGCGACTGTTCTGTTGCTGGTGCATTGTGCCAGTGTCCATGTTCTTCCGACCATACTTTGCCCTCTGGCACCGGTCCTGAAGGCTGGGTTGATTTTACTTGTTCAGGTGTACTGGAAGTCGCAGGTGCTGAAGGTGCATCATGCCAATGACCGTGTTCCTCTGACCATACCTTACCAGGCTTAGATTCACTCGAGGATGGTGTTTTTTCAACTGGAGCAGTAGGCAAAGGAGCTTCTGGTAGGTGCATCATGCCAGTGGCCATGTTCCTCGGACCAAACCTGACCCGGTTTGCCGCC
Organism: uncultured Cytophagales bacterium; assembly: GCA_963820995.1. Taxonomy (GTDB): domain Bacteria; phylum Bacteroidota; class Bacteroidia; order Cytophagales; family Cyclobacteriaceae; genus JAGTVG01. The sequence goes on from CAWGCL010000009.1 coordinate 221,345, forward strand.
ACTTGATTTGAGGTTTTGATTTGGTTTAAGAAAGAAGATCCCTATCGCAATAATAAATATGGTCCCAAAGATCAAAGGAACCTTACTGGAGGTTTTATTCTCTTTATTCTCGTGGCAATTTTTATATTTCTTGCCACTTCCGCACGGACAAGGATCGTTTCTGTTGATTTTTGATTTCATGTATCTGTAAATATATCAATTTAGTATTGTAAAACAACGTCAATTTCTTTCGTTGATTATATCCCCCGGAAAAAGAATACATCGGACGCTTTCATTTGTAGCTTATCTAGGGTTTTAAGTCTCAAGTTGTTATTTGACTTTATTCGATTTTTCTAAACTTGTATTACCTTACATAGCTTTATCGACTTGCTTCGCCGAAGCTTCGCGAAGGCAAGAAGGAGGGTAATAAGATAGATTTTCGTGCGGTTGATTTTTATTTAATAACATACATCGCCTTCAATAAAGTTTAGGCGATTAAAACATGTCACAAAGACGCTTAGCCGCCATTATGTTTACTGACATCGTCGGTTATGACTCCCTGTTGAAGGAAGATGAGAAGAAAGCGTTTGATTTCCTCACAAATAATCGCAGAATCCAAAAACGACTCATCAAAAAATTCAAAGGACGATGGCTGAAAGTAATGGGAGGTGGTATACTTGCCAGCTTCAATTCTATCATTGATGCGGTGTTGTGTTCCTTATCTATACAAAAGGCTTGTAAAGAATTGAAAATTCCGGTACACATTGGCATTCACCAGGGGGAAGTAATATTTGAGAAAAACGATGTGTTAGGTGATGGTGTGAATATTGCCTCCCGTATACAGGGAGTTGCTGAAAAGAATGAAATTGTTATATCTGATACAGTATATAACGACATTAGAAACAAGGAAGGATTAGAACTTGAGTTTCTTGGCGAACAGACCTTAAAAGGTGTTGGCAAAACTGTTGGTATTTATAAAGTTAGTTGCGGTGATGATACTCTTCTGGATTTTTCCATTGATACTGGAGAACTGGTTCAACCTCTAAGATTTAGAAGAGTAACGATAGTTATAGGAATAATGAGTTATAGTAGCAATAGCTGCCTTTGCCTTGTATTATTTTTACCGAAGATCATAAATCCACCATCGGAACAGAATCAATCGGTTCTGGTCCTTCCATTTGACAAATTATACCGTTTTGTGATACATTGGATTATTTTGTTGAAGGGATGCATGATGAATTTTGATAGGTAATGTAGGAAAGATTAGTGCCCTGCGGGTTTTGGGCCAGACTACAGCCAATGCCTATAAAGATACTGATAAGTCTCTAACAGAAATAGCGAAGGAATTGGGGGTCAACACTTTTGTTGAAGGTTCTGTTTTATGTTTGGGGGATAGTGTATGCTTACAAATAAAAGTTATGGGCGCTTATCCCCAAGAAAGACAACTATGGGTGCATGATTTTAAAGTAGAAAAGAGCCAGATCCTTAATTTGTACAATATGGTGACGAAAGAAATCTCAAATGAGATAAATGTAATATTAACACCTGAAGAAGAGCAATTACTTGTCAAATCAAGAGCCGTTGACCGGGAAGCTTATGATGCCTATCTCAGGAGTTATCAACATTGGGATGATCTTAGCCAGGAATCCCTCAACAACGCTCGTGAATATCTGAACATGGCCATTGAAAAGGATCCTGACTTTGCCCCTTGTTATGACGGGCTCGCGCAGGTCTGGGCTGGATTGGCGCAGTTGGGATTTGAAGTTCCTGAAGTGGCAGGACCGAAAATCCTCGAATTCCTGGATAAAGCAACAGAACTTGATCCGGATTATCCCGGTTCACATTATACAAAGGCAATAATTGGTGTATGGGTAGAATGGAACTGGGAAAAGGGTGAAATGGAGTTTTTAAAGGCCCTTGAAATAAACCCGAACGATGTATGGTCAAGGATCTATTATGCACATCTCTTATATATCCTGAAAAGATATGATGAGGCATATTTTCATTCACAAATGGCGGCTGAACTGGATCCCATGAATCCTTTGGTATTGGGATTAAGTGCCATGGTGGATGAAAGTCTCAGAACCCCGCAGGCATTGGAAAAATGCAAAAAAGCTCTTGAAATAGATCCGGAGCACCATTTTGCATTGTGCGCCTATGCGGAAGCTGCGTATTTCAATGGTGATTATGAGATTTCTATCGAAACAGATCTTAAAACCCTCCAAGGATTAGATGATGAAGCCAGGGAGGACATAATGGCCGTATTCCAGGATAAGGGCTATGTAGAGGCAATTCGTACTATGCTTTCCTATATGGAAGAATATGCCAAAACAAATTACATAAACCATTTTGATATGGGTGAATATTATTGGAAAGCAGGTAACCTGGAGAAATCAATTGAATGGTATGTAAAAGCCTATGAGATGCATGAACAAATGATGCCCTACATTACAATGTCAGAGATTGGATTTGACGATATAAAAAATGATCCCAGAATCATATCTATTATTGAGGAAATGAATCTCCCTTTTGAATAACTAATAAAATCTACTATTTGCCCTTTATTATTCCAAAAAGAAACCCCCGCCAAAGTGGTGAGGGTCTTCAACCAGCTATGGGAATCAACATGATCGATTCCTACTTGATTTCTTAATAAATTCAATCTTAGAATCTAATTTTTATTTATCCATAGTTATACGATATTACATTGATGTCATTACGAAGTACCAAATTTTTGAAGGAGAGAATCCCAGGTATAACCTCCGATTAGTGCAACTTGCCAGGTAATATCAGTATCTCCTAATAAAGCCAAAACTAAAATTCCTACAACAAGTGATATTGCCAATATAATTACATAAGGTTTAATCAATTCCCAATATTTACCGCGTTCATTCTTTTTTAGAGGATTGGCTTTAAGCAATTTCATTAAAACGGGAATTATAAAGCTTATTAGTATTCCTAGTACAACCCATAAATAAGCTATCCCAGTCGACAAATCTTGAGTTACTTCTAAAAGTATCATGATTTAGAATTCAAATAATAACTAGATGATCAGGAGAAAATTTAATCTTTCCAGGGGTAAATACTGTTACTGCTATCTGGTTTCTTTAATTCAGACCCAAAATGTGCGTCATTTTCAATATGTTTCTTTACCTTTTTGGATATTGGTCCCTGATTTTCCACTGGTACGATATCAACAATTTCTACAAGATACTTTATAGGTATATTGCACCAAAAATATGGTTTATCTAATTCAGGATACTCCTTCCGCACTAAGGTTACTTCCCATCCTGATGGCAGGGGCCTAAGATCATTTTTGGAAGATTTATCATAAACAGCTAATTCTCCTTTTGCACCTAAAGTCTCTACGAATACAACACCAAATTGGCCTTGTTGATGATTGTGAATTGGGTCTTTAATAATAGGCATGATTGTAAATTTTTAAGGTTTAGAAAAAGATGATTCGGTTTAGTTTTTTTTGGGATAGATAAATTAGTGAAAATCAATTTCTTATGAAAGAAATATTTTGAATTTTTGTAGTCAAGTATGTGTTATATAAATGAATCCTTCATTAATAAAAACATAATTAATGAAAGGTTAATAAAAAGCCAGATTGAAAATGCCTGGTTTTTAAATTAAGATCAGTCCTGGAAGAAAGAAAGCCCCTGGGGACTGAGAATCACTTCCCGCAACAAATTTTAACGTAAATTGGTTAACTATGATGTATATTCTGTAATTTTCCTTCTTTAATAAAAACTTAATACCAAACAATAGAAGATGAGTGTTTTACAACTGGTTCAGGAAAAGCTGGGCAAACCCTATTTTGATCTTCAGTTTTTACTGGAATGCCTAAAGGAGTCATTAATTGAAAACGGGGAAGAAACCATAGCATCGGCCATCCCATGGATCAACACAAACCATGAAATAGATCTGGAAACGTTTAATATCCGATATATTCAGCTGTATTCGATGGTTTTCCAACTCTTGAATATTGTTGAAGTGAACGGCGCCGTTCAAAACAGAAGAAAACAGGAAGACTTGAATTCAATGGCCAGTGTCAATGGATTGTGGGCTAAAAATCTTCAGGATCTGATCAAAGAAGGATATACTGATCAGGAAATTGCCAACATTATGCCTGAAATACGAATAGAGCCAGTTTTGACAGCTCACCCCACAGAAGCAAAACGGGCAACCGTACTTGAACACCATCGGAATTTGTATCTGATGATGGTCAAACGCGAGAATCAGATGTATACGGAAAAGGAACAACACGAGATCAGGAGGGAGATAAAACTTGAACTGTACAGACTCTGGAAAACCGGAGAGATCTTCACCGAGAAACCAGATGTCCCTTCAGAATTAAGAAATGTACTGCATTATCTCACAAATGTATTCCCCGAAGTATTAGGTATACTGGATAGAAGACTATACCTGGCATGGGAGGAGGTCGGACTGGATGTAAAATACCTCAAGGATTTCAGGAATTATCCAAAATTATCCTTTGGGAACTGGGTCGGAGGTGACCGTGACGGACATCCTTTTGTTACAGCTAAAGTTACATCTGAAACTTTAAAAACATTGAGGCTTTATGCCTTCATTATAATTCGGAGGGAGCTTACTAAACTCGTAAAAAACCTGAGTTTTTCTCTTGATTATGAAGATGCTGACAGGAAATTACGGGAAAGGATATCAGAATTACGAACAGAATTAGGAGCCGAAGGGGAAAAAGCTTTTGACAGGAATAAAGGGGAGGCCTTCCGTCAAATGATCAATCTGATGATCGTAAAATTGCCGCTGGATATAAAAAGGGAACATGCAACCGCATTACATGAACATCCAGGATCCTATATTCTAGCCCAGGAATTGATCGATGATCTGCTGATACTGCAAGAATCGCTTATAATATTTGGAGCGCATACCATTGCCAGTGCGGATCTGAACCAGATGATTCGCCTCGTGAATACTTTTGGATTCCATCTGGCGCATCTTGATATCCGTCAGAATAGCCATTTTCATGAAAAAGCGGTTGCGGAATTGATGGACGGTGCATCTTTGGATGGGAACTGGTTTCTTAATGCAGCTGAACAGGAAAGGCTGGAATTCGTCAATAAAGAATTGGAAACAAACCGGCCTTTTACCCATCCAGCTATGAATCTTGATACCCATGCAGCTGCAGTGACATCCTGCTATAAAGTTCTACTCAATCATATTGACAGATATGGCTCGCAGGGATTGGGTTCACTGATCGTCAGTATGACCCGGTCACAGTCAGATCTGCTATCAGTTTACCTTCTTGCACGTGAGGCTGGTTTAACAAAAACTACCGATGAAGGACCGGTATGCATGTTGCCCGTGGTCCCACTGCTGGAAACCATTGATGACATGAAAAACGGACCTGAAATTGTACGTTCGTTCCTGAAACATCCATATACTAAAAGGAGCCTGAAGTATCTTAAGAAGCAGAATAATCAGAAAGACCTGGTCCTGCAGGTTATGGTTGGATATAGCGATAGCAATAAGGATGGGGGTATACTTGCTAGTCAATGGGGACTTTATCAGGTTCAAGCCAGGCTTGCTGCCGTTGGGGAGGAAGAAGGTGTGCGGATAAGGATATTCCATGGCAAAGGGGGATCCATTTCCAGGGGAGCCGGTCCAACGCACTGGTTCATTAAGGCCCTGCCTTATCAGTCTATAAGGGGAGATATCCGGCTTACGGAGCAAGGCGAGACCATTGAACAGAAATATGCCAATAAGATCAATGCCAGTTATAACCTGGAATTGTTACAGGCAGGAACAACTACTGCCACACTTCTTTTTAACCGTTCCAAGAATAAACAGTATGAGTTCAGTGAGTTAATGAACAAACTGGCCAGGGAAAGTAAATCCTATTACCGGGAGCTGATAGAGCATAAGGATTTTCTGCCTTTTTTCAGTGAAGCGACACCAATAGATGCAATAGAGTCCAGTAAAATTGGATCGCGTCCAGCCAGAAGGACTGGTAAACGAAGTCTTGAGGACCTGAGAGCCATTCCATGGGTGTTCAGCTGGAGCCAGTCCAGGTTCAATATCACAAGCTGGTATGGAATTGGCAAAACCTTTTACGATCTTATGGAATCGGATAGTTCAGAGTTTGAAAGGTTTAAAAAGGGTGTGGTATATGATTCTTTTATCAGATACGTATTGACCAATGTAGATACCAGCCTGGCAGCAACCGATGAAAAGATCATGGGACAATATGCATCGCTCGTAAAAGACGATAATGTTAGAAAAACCATGATGGATATGATCCTGGCTGAATTGAAAAGAACACGAGAGATGTTCGAATTGATTCTGGAAAGACCTATTAGCGATCGACGCACACAACATTGGTATTCAAATGTAATCCGGGCTACTGCCATGGAGGACCTTCACAGAAAGCAAATAGAATTGTTAAAGGTTTGGCGGGATCAAAAACTTAAAGGTGATACAACCCGGGCAGAAGATACACTTACGAGTCTTTTATTGACCATTAATGCCATAGCCGGAGCCCTTAGGACTACAGGATAATTTTGTCTAAAATTCCCTGTGTTTTTCTGGATTGAACCTGATCATTTAGAATTGTTCCTATAGGATTAATTGTAATCCCTTCTTATTTTAAGAATCCATCCAAAGGTTCTGGTAATAAAAATAGTCCAGACAAAACTGATTGATTAACAGTCGTTTGCCCTTAATGTATTTTTAATAACAGTTTATTCAACTATTCCGCGAAAAAGTCTTACCCCCTGGTCCCATGGTATTCTGGATATAATTAAAATAAATGCCAAAGTAAAATAGATGGCCGAATTCCTGTATTTACTGATCGCAGAATGCGCTTTCTTTATTCTAATCCTGCCAAATTGTGCTATTATAATAGAAAATACCATGATAAATATATGTTCAACTGCCCAGTACCGCAACTGACTGTCTTTCATCGCCATGCCAAAATCCTGAAAAGCCGATCGCACCATAGGGCTATAAATAAAATATAATAAAAGCCCCAGTATTAGTTGAATATGAAAAAGTGAAACAAGAATTATTGACATGGTATTGTCCGATTTAAGATAATTTTTATTGCCGAACCAGCCAATATATGACCTGATGATGACGATTAAACCAAGGATCAATAAGACCCAACGAAGCCAGGAATGAAGGTAAATTAAAAATGTATACATAGATCAATTCATTATTTGAAAGAAAAATAAGCACTTATCTTAAAACAAACAACGATTTAATAGATAAGGTTTTAATGAAAAAACGTCAGATTCTGCCAAAAATGCAGTTAAAACAAATCACGCTTATCAAAATATCGTTTAAATGAGTAGAGGAGGTTGTAAAAAAAAACTGGTATGCAAATTGCATTACATAGCTTGAAAGGCGAATATCATGAGATTTAGTGATTTTCACATATCGAAAGAAGTACTCAGAAAGGTTGATGTAATGAACACCCTGAACGGGGGGATAAGTAAACCTACTGTCCTCATGCTGAAACAGGATAAGCAATACCTTGTTAAAGCACGGATTCCAGGTGTTGATCCTGAAAAAATGCGTGTTGAAGTTCAGAATGATAAACTATTCCTATTTCATGATATTTCAGTTGATAATACATATCTATATACTGAAACCGACCAGATCCCATTTAATATCGGTTATGTGCTCATACCATTTGATGTAAACATCAAAAAGATCAAAGCATTATATGAAGACAATGAATTGTTAATAAGCATGCCTTTTAATGAATTGGCGGGTGGTTATAAGCGAAATATCGATATTGAAAAGTAGCTTTAAAAGCTATAAAACAATCCTAATCTATTTTGTGCTTTTTGGATTTCCTAAATCTTTTATAGGGGCGGATTTACTTTCATCATTTTCGAGATAAAATCTTTGTGTTGGATAAGCGAATTGAATATCCTCGTGTTTGGCAAAAGATCTTAGAATATCCTCCCAGATCACATGTTCTGTGGCCCGCCTTTTTCTTGGTTCACATATATACCTTATGGTCAATAATACACCACTATCCTTTACAGATGTGTAAATGTTAGGACTCAGAGTATTATAAAATATCATGAATTTCTTGGAGGCCTCGATCAGTTGTGCTTTAGCAGCGGCAGTGTATTGAGAGGTATGCTTATTTATTATATCATCTAAAATTGTTTTTGCTTTTTCCCAATCACTTTCAAAAGTGACCAGAACTTTGATCTCATTCCAAAGGTGGCTGAATCCCTGGGTATAGTTGGCCTGGGTCTCAGTGAAGACTTTACCGTTAGGGATATGGATAATTCGCCCGGTGCTTTGATCCGCTTCGACCCAATTCCCGATCTCATTCAAAGTAAGTTGAAAAACCCGTATGTCGATGATGTCCCCGGCATGATCTCCGATTTGAATGCGGTCTCCAACGGTGAAAGGTTTACGAACCAGGATAAATATCCAGGCAAACAAGTTAACGATGGGATCTTTTAAAGCTACTGCCAGGCCTGCTGTCAATAAACCCAGGAAAGTGGCAACAGATCGAAATTCCTGCAACCATATACCAACAATGATTATAAATGCCAGAATAAAGAGGGTGTATCTAATGGCATTACCCCAGTAATACTTGTTTTTTATATCTTTAACCCTTAAATGAATAGCCTTTAAAATGATGGATTGGAGTATCCCGGTGACAACAATTACCAGAACAGAATAAATTATATTCCACTGTATAGCAGGAGGTATCCCCCAATGTTCATTTACCCATTTTATCAGTTCCATTTGCTATATATAACTCTTTAAAATATCAGCTTATGAAATTTAAGGGATTAATTTCAAAATCAGTAACATAAGTAGGGAAATTTGACTAGAACAAGGAATTGGATATACGATCGCATTTTGTGTCAGACAGGCACAAGACTTTCTACTTCAATCCGATACTGGAGATTATTACTTAACCTGGGAGGATAAATTGTCAAATCCTGAACTTGAAAAACGCTATTCAGGTCAGAGAAAGCCTATTAAAAAGGAAACTCAAAGTCCTTAATTAAAAAAAAAGCGATTGGCCTAATATCAGAAGAATTCCTTGTCTTTCTTTTCCTTTTCAAAGTGATCGGGAAGAAAACTCCCGATCCCAGAATCAAACATTGATTAGCAGATAGTGTAATTATTGGGCCCTGCCAGAATTATTGAATATCCACTAACTCTATTTCAAAAGTTAGGTCCTGACCAGCCAATGGATGGTTGGCGTCTACAACTATTGAAGCTTCTTTAACCTCAGCGATCTTAACAATCTGCTCTTGTCCATCAGGACTTTTGGAAACTAATTCCATACCTACTTCTGGTTTAAGTTCTTCAGGAAGCTGCTGGTTCTGAACTTCAATCATCAATTCTTCTCTTTTATCTCCATAAGCCTCTGTAAATGGTATCTTTATTGTTTTTGATTCTTGTAATTTCATGCCGATGACCCCATTTTCAAATCCGGGGATCAACTTGCCTTCACCAATCTTAAATTCAAGAGGCTCACGATCTTTAGATGAATCGAATACCTGACCATCGTCTAATTTACCTGTGTAATGGACTTTTACCAAATTGTCTTTTTTTGCTTCACTCATTTTTAAGCGTTTAAATTTTAAAATATTAGCGATTTATAATGATCGATCCGAAATGCTTTGGAAGTAGATGATCTGTGGGAATCCCAAAAGATGGTCAGATAAATCAAAGACGGTTAACTAACAATCTACAAAAGTAACGCACGAATAATGCAAATCCCAAATTATTGAGATATCTTCCTCAGAATATAGTCTTTTATAGTGTTCTATTAAAAGCACACAGCTTATAAACCTATTTCATTCCTGCCAGCATTAAGATTGATCTTGTAATCCGCCCAGTAAAGAGTACCCTGCAATCCTTCTGGCAGTTCGACATCTCCCTTTATCCCTTTACCTTGCTTTATCAGGTTCATGCTGATGATGCCCTGAGGGTGGGCTATCTTGACTTTAATTGTGTTAAGATGTCCGAACTTTGGATCAATCCGAACGGTGCTAAAACCTGGAGTTTCTGGCCGGATACCGGCAACGCTCGATAAAAAATGGTACAGTGGACTTGCCCTCCATGCATGGCAGTCTGATCTATCAGCATAATCTCCTTCTGCGAATGTTGTCAACCCGTCTTCCAGCATATCTTCCCAGGTTTGTAACATGGATAGGTACTGATCGGCCATCCCTGTCTTATATAAAGCTTCGAACAAGTAAAACTTATAATAAATAGTTGTTTGAATTAATTCAGGATTGTTTAAGATCTCAATCATTAGATTTTTTTGCCGTTTTTCAGGAACACAGTCCGTGAGGATACCGAATATATTGGTATGTTGGGAAAATACATTTCTTTCCGGTGTGTCAGCCATCAAGCCAGAGGATTCTACCCAGCATTGTTCATAAACAGATGACTTGATTTCAGTCGACATTTTCTTATACTTTTCGGCTTCCGCATCATAATCAAAATAAGCATAAAGATCGCTTGCTCGATCCAAAGCATAGGCATAATTCAGTGTAATCAATGCCGAATTTCCATCGTCCACACCAGCCGGAGCTCCAACCAGGAAACCATCTGTCCAATCTGAAAAGTTAAACCATTCCAATCCACCGAGCATTCCATTATTGTCCATCCGTCTTTCAAACCATCCAAGTACTGCCTTTATACCTGGCAGGCATGATTTAATAAAATCATCATCCTTTCTGTGCATATAATAATCATGGACCATAGCGATCCAGTATAAAGAGAAGGCTGGAATGATCTGATTTATATAGGATGGTCCCCGGGAGAGTGTCAATCCTTCCGGAATCCTGGAATGATCCGCCAATTTTATAGCATTTCGCATTAGACGGTCATCTCCTGAAACATATAAAGAGATCAGTGATTGTATCCTGGTGTCACCTATATACTGCAGTTGTTCCCAATAAGGGCAGTCCATATAGGTTTCCCCGGCACATAATCTTGCTGTACGCCATCCAACATCCCAGATCTGTGAGAGTTCAGGATCATCAGATTCAAAGGCTCCATTTTGTTCAAATGGGTAGGTCGTATAAATGCAATAGAGATCATTTATTTTCAATGGCTCATCTTTGGTTTCAATCTCGAGCTGTACATATCGGTATGTCCTCAGCCAGGTGGTCATAATTACCCTTTCATGGCCTCCGTCGGGCATAATTATATCTGAATATCCCATCATTTCTTTTCCTTCTATATCATTCCGGTTCCCTTTACTTCCATCCTTCGCATACATTGCTTCTGAATAGATCACTTTTATTTTACTATCCTTCCCTTGAGATATATTAAACAAGGGATAACCAAAGGTAAGGTATGTCTGATCAAGTAATATAGTTGCATTTGTTCCAGGTGGAATGACCAGAGGTTCATCCCCTAGTTTAAAGTCAGGGTCAATCTCAATACCTCTTACCCTAGGAATTCGAGGTATGCGTTCAATTCTCTCTTCCATTAAGGGAATTTCCCTTGGGACCAGCATCCATGGGGTGCCATGCATATACCCACGTCCAACTCCTTTCTGAATAATCTGCGGAGTTACCCATTTCTCTGTATTAAAGCCTTCCTGTTTCCATCCCCATGGGTGATATACAGATATAATGCTATCACAGGGACCAGCAACATAATATTTTCCTGCGGTCATATCTGATGTTACAGGCCTGACATTATAAGAAAGATCTTTGATCACTTTCCAGTTGCCTGTTCCCGTATTAATAATTTCTCCCATCTTTTCAGATTGAAGAATAAAAGCCGTTTGATGTGAAAACTGCGCTACCGGGCGATGTTCTCCAAAATTTATTACTTCTGCTGAAATGATGTTTTCACCTTGGTGCAGATATGATGAAATATCCAGAGTTTCGTAACGCCAGTACATAAAGCTGCCTCTTGCCGGACCGGCATTCACATACGTCCCATTTATATATAACCGGTAGCGGTTATCGGCTGATACATATATGGTGAAACTGTCCGGGATAGTTTTTAGGTTAAAAGTATTCCTGAACAAAAAAACTCCGTAATCATTAAGAGATTCATTTACAGGTGATATCCAGGAGGCGATCCAGGAATGCCTTTCATGTTCCCAACTCAGGTTCTGTGTATAAGGAATTTCCTGTGCTTTAATAATCGTTCCTCCGAATAGAAATATTAATACATTGAAAGCGATAAAGTTTAAAAAATAGTTTCTCATTGTGCTTAAAATAAATTTGATCCTTATTTAATTCTGCGGAAGGAATATCCTTTTTTCTGCAGATAATTGATCAGTTGATCTAATTTGTTATAAAATTTATCGGTTCTCCTTGGATCTGTACCAATATGAGATAAGAAGATAAATCCATTCATCCCATGATTTTCTTCATAATTTATGATTTTCTTATAGATTGCATCTGAGGAAATGTAGGACTTCCCCAGTTCCGGATAGGTCCAGTCCTGGTTTGAAGAGGTGCCCCCCGAGAAATTAAAAAGGGTAAACCCTAATTGATTTGTCCATTTCGATATTTGAAGGTTATACCATTCATAGGGTGGCATAAAATACAATGCCTCTTCTTTTGATATCCCGAATTTTTCCATTTCAGCGTAATTGTCTAAAACGTCCTTATTGAAGACCTCTTGAGTTACCAGTAAGGAATCTCTTTTTTCCCATGTACAGTATAATAGATGTTTATCAGAATGCGCCCCAAGGTAATGCCCTTCGCTCTTTAGTGTTTTTATTAAATTACTGAATTCCGGAGCCCTGTAAAAATCGCCTGTGAAAAAGAAAGAGGCTTTGATATCATGTTTTGATAAAGTTTCACGAACAACTGAAAAACCATCAGCAAACTCATGGGCGGTAAATACAAGATAAATCACTTTTTCCGTAGTATCCATTTTGACAACGGCGCCATGGTCGTCAACTATAAAGGCAGGGATTGAACCACGTTTCTCATTACATCCCAGGGAGAAGATTAGAAAAACATAAAAAAATATTATTGTGAAAAAGGGTTTCATTGTGCTTAATATAAATATTTTTTTAAAAATTCCCATTCAGATTTCAAGAATACAAGCTTAAAAAATAATTTCTTGAAATGATTTTCTAAATTTAGTGCAAAATAAAACAAGACATTCTCAATGTATAATAAAAAGTTAGTATTCTCTGCCGCTTGTGTTGACATCCTGGTATTTGGAATCGGCGTGATCAGTCTGGGTTCCATTTTACCCTATCTTACAGATAAGTTTGCCCTGGATGATCTGGCAAAGGGGACTCTTGGCCTCTTTATTGCCTTTAGGAATATTGATAGGGTCGCTCGTATTCGGTCCGGTGGTTGATAAATATTCCTATAAGAATCTCTTAAGCATTTCGATATTTCTGAACATTCTTGGGCTGGAGTTAATTGCCTGGGCGAACTCTTTTTTTTTACTGGGCCTGGCCTTTTTCCTGATTGGTTGGGGAGGGGGCATGATCAACGGGGCTACAAGTGCCCTTGTTTCTGATATCAGCGAAGATCATGGCGAGAATAAGGGCGCTAACTTAAGTTTATTTGGGGTATTTTTTGGCCTGGGTGCCTTAGGAATGCCTGTAATCATCAGCTTTCTTTCTGAAAGATATGAAACCGGATACATTGTTGCCGGGATTGGTATTGCTATGCTGGCCCCACTCTTCCTCAATTTGATGTTAACTTTCCCAAAGCCAAAACAGGCCCAGTCAATTGCATTAAAACAGTTTTTCCTCTTGGCGAAAAATAAGATATTACTTCTATTTGGCTTTGTTCTCTTTTTCCAGTCGGCCTTAGAAGGTTTAACCAATAACTGGACTACATCTTATTTGATTGAAGTGATTCAAGTAGACGGGCAAAAAGCTTTATTGACGCTTACAATTTATGTGGGGATTTTCACAGTAGGGCGATTAGTTGTAGGGCTGTTACTAAAGGTTATGTCATCAAAAACTGTTTTGGTTGCGGCTGTGGTACTTGCTTTAACTGGGGGTATTATTTCAATAATTGCCGGAAGTATAGGTCTGTATACAGTTGGTCTACTATGTACAGGATTCGGCCTCTCCGCCGGATTCCCAATCGTTCTTGGCATGGTAGGTGACCGTTTCCCATCCTGGACCGGTACAGCATTCGGTGTCGTGTTCTCTATAGCCTTAATAGGGAATATTGTTATCAATTACATGACTGGTGTTGCTGCTGAAGTATGGACCATTGTAACTTTCCCTATAGTGTACGTAATATCCGCTTCCTTAATGTTGTTATTGGTCTTTATTACATTGCGAAGCACAAAATAATCCTATTGGATAAACAGATTAACGCATAATTATTAAATTCCAGAATCATGTCGAAAACAATTAGATCAGTTCGTAAAACCGTGTTCCTCCTCGTTTGCTTTTGTTTTACTACATTTTCAGTCTATGCTCAGAAAATCCTAATCACTTATTACAGTGAGTCAGGGCACACATCACTCTTGGCAAAATCAGTTGCTGACGGAGCCCAAAAAATTTCAGGTGCGGAAGTCCGGCTATTGACGATAGACAAAACCTCTGCAAATGACCTGATATGGGCTGATGCCATCATTGTCGGAAGTCCGGTACATAGCGCCAATGTAGCAGCAGCTGTACAGGAATTCATCAGAACCTGGCCTTTTAATGGGCAGGAGCTTAAGGATAAGATAGGTGCTGTGTTCGTTACTGGTGGAGGCATATCCGCTGGAGAAGAATTAGCCCAGATGAACCTGATCCATACGCTGATGGTATTCAATATGATCATCATAGGTGGACCTTCCTGGGATCAGCCATTCGGAGCTTCAGCTGTAACCGGTGAAGAACCATTTGGATCGGAAAATGAGGAAATAGAAATTGACCGCAGTTTTTACAAAAGGGCTGCTTTGGGTGAAAGAGTCGCAAAAATTGCAAACAATTTTACAAAGTAACTTTATAGTAGGATAGGGTCAATCATTAGGGGAAAAGCGGACTATTCCTGGGAATGATGTTTTATGTGAATGCTTACCTTATCGCAGATATTTTATAAAGATTCATGTCCTTTATCCTATATGAAAAAATTCATGGACTTCCTTATTATTGCTTTCGAGCGCTTTCTTTAGTTCACCCTTAAAAATAATTTTACCCTTATCAATAAATACAATCCTGTCGGCTATTCTTAAAATGCTGGATACTTCATGGGTAATAATTACTATTGACATGCCCAACTGTTCCCTTAGATTTAGTATCAGTTTATCTAAAGAAGCCAGAGATATCGGATCAAGACCGGCACCTGGTTCGTCGCAAAACAGGAGTTTGGGATCCCTGACCATCGCCCTGGCTAATGCCGCTCTTTTTAACATCCCTCCGCTTAATTTGGAAGGATATAAATCATAAACATCCACCAGGTTTACCATTTGGAGCTTCGTCAATACAATCCGTTTTATGATTTCCCCGCTGATTTTAGTATGTTGTTCAAGGGGTAGCGAGACATTTTCACCTACGGTCAATGAGTTCAATAATCCCCCATTCTGGTAAAATACCCCCATCTGAAGGTATAGTTGTTTTTGCTCCGTTTCATTAAGTTCAGCAATGTTTCTATTAAGAACTGATACAAAACCCTCCTGAATATCGTACAGGCCTAATAAATGTTTCAAAATGGTAGTCTTCCCGGAACCGCTTTCTCCCAATATCACTGTGACTTCGCCCTCGTAAGCATTAAAGGCTACATCCTTTAAAACACTTCGGTTACCAAATGTTGCAGATAGTCCATTTACTTCAACAATTCTTTTTTGATCCATATCTGTATTCAATAAAATATTATACCTATGATACTATCCGCAATTATGACAATAGATATGGCTATCACTACAGCCTGGGTTGTAACTTTCCCTACTCCTTCAGCGCCCTCTTTTACACTTAAACCAAAAAAGCTACCAGTAAGAACAATCAGAATGGCAAAGGTCACACTTTTTAATATCCCAATCATAATATCCCTGTTGTACAAAGATTCTTCCATCCTGTTGATGAATACCGTGGGGCCAATATCCAAATATAGATATGCAATTAGCATTCCTCCAAGTATGCCCATAACGTTGGCCAATATAGTTAGAAAGGGCATGGTGACCACACTGGCTTGCATTTTTGGTACAATCGTAAAACGGATAGGATTTAAGGCCATTGTTTTAATGGCGTCTAATTCAGAGGTTACTTTCATAGTTGCGATTTCCGCTGCAATAGCGGCACCCGCTTCTGCCTGCCACCAGAATGGCAGTAATTAACGGCCCCATTTCACGCATCATTGAAATGACGATCAAATCGACTATATAAATATTCGCGCCAAAATTTCTTAGCTGGGCGGCCGATTGCAATGCGATTACCAAGCCTATAATAAAGGACAACATACATACGATGTACACCGCATTTACGCCAATAAGTACGGCCTGATTGTAAAACTCTCCCTTTCTTTGTGCCTGCGGCTTGAAAATATCAGTGACGGACCAAAATATGACATCTGCAGCTAGTTTAAAATAGGTCGCCAAATAATTTTGAAGAAAATTTAAGAAGGAATCTCCAATGAACTCAAAATAAGATGCCTTCTGTTTCTCTTTCGGGGGAATCAACTTCTGATAAAAGAGAATAGATCGAGTTTCTTACGTATCGAAGCGTTTCCCCCAATAATGGTGACTTTCTTTTTGCTTTTATTTAAATTATCCTTCAACTGAAACAAAGCTGCTACGCCAGCACTATCGATCTTTTTAAGATCATTCAGGTCAATTTTAATAGTTGGATCAGGGATTTTTTTTATTTGTCGGTTTACGGTTGGTATCCATTGATCTAAATCAGCTAATAAAAGTGAATTTTTCAGATATAGTGTGCTTTTTTCAACGGTGAAGTTGCTGTTATTTTCATCATGGTCATTATTGTTTTTTGGTCTTCTCATTCATTCAGCTCACTAAAATTCATATGCGGGAAATCAAGGCAACTCATTTATGTTTGATCGGATTTTCTCAGATAAATTTTCCAATTCCTGGTAAAAAATCTCTCCTATACTTGTAGCAAATAAGTTTAGATCATTGTTTGCCAGGGCCATATACCGGTCGGCTCTATGGCTAATTATATTGCGATCATTTTTTGTGTCTTTAAGGCGGAATTCAAGATTCAGATGTGCCGTAAAGATATCTTTATCCTGGACTACCTCCATATGATAAACTGTAGTTTCAAGTATTAATTCGGGCTGAATCCTCCAGAATCGATCAGATACATTATTAAAGATTGGCACATGAATAAAATAGTCCAGTATCAGCCTGGAAAAGGATGTCGAAGGTCGTATAGCCCAATGATGATGTGAATAATAGGTCAGGGCTCTCGAGCTGCTTCTATTGGCGATCTGCGTTGTTGCGTAGGCAGGATTAACATCTACAGCGGCAATCTCACAATTTTGACCGGATAATGGTGTGAGGCCCTTGTTCTTAACCAGGATGCTATCCATCGGTATTTCAATAATATAATATTTGGTAGCGACAACTTTCTGGCTTCCACAAGCCCCTAAAAAAACCAATAGTGGAAAAATAAATATACCTATTTTATTCATAATCTAATCTTTAAGATCTTCATCCGGTATGCCTTTTTGGTTTACCCCTCTGATTAAAATGGAAGGGTTATCATTGATTTTTCTGGAAGTCTCGAGCAGATTTTCCAATGTCATTTTAAGGAGTCTTATACTTTCAGAAAAATCCTGGCTGCTCTGATCAAGATCACTATCAACCTTTTTTAATAATTCCTGTGTCTGGCTGGCTACGGTAGTGACATTTTCAATCAGTGCGTTCACATCAGCCTCTTTCAATGCAACCGATACATCTCTGACATTACCAAGTATTTGATCGAGAGTATGACTTTCTACCGTTTGTTGTATCCTGTCAATTGTAGGAAGCAGCATTATTCAGGGTTGATCCAATCGATCGGTGATGGCTTTAAAGCTGGAAACAGTATGTCGTATGTCGTAACGATTTTCAGAAATTACTGTATCAATTTTTACTATGGTAGCGTTTGCCTGTTGTGCCAGGATTGTAATTGTTTCAGCAAGTTCAGTAATCTTATTAAGATTTTCAGGATCGGTAAAGGTTTGCAAATTATTCAACACTTTCTCTGCTTTTTCTGCAATAATCGCAGCTTTCCCGTAATTTCTTCTGTTATTGAGGAACCAGGTTGAATGTATGAACCGGGTTCTAAAAAAGCTGCCTCATTACTTCCACCTCGTATTTCTATAGTTTTTAATCCAGTAATTCCTAGCGAGGTGATATCAGCTTGTGCATCTTCCTTGATTGGAGTGGCATGCTTCAATGAGAGTTCTACAATGACACTGGCAACATTATCCGGATCGATGATGATATCCCTTATTGTCCCAACACCAATTCCCAAATATTTAACCTTGCTTCCTGCTTCAAGTCCGCTTACCGAGATGTTTTCATACGCCACGAAATAAATATCTTCTTTCTCAAAAAGTTTTCGTGCTGTGAAAAAGATAATAATAAAAAGTAAGATGCTACTGCTTATTAACAGGAAGATACCCAATCTAATTTTTTGTCCACGGTTTCTCATGTAAATAATTTAAAAAGTAAGGATGCTTTTCCTATGAATAAATTGTATCGGATCTATTAATAACTTCTATAATTTATCCTTTGATTTAAATTTTATATTATGACCTTTTTTATTATTTTCCTAATTAAAGGGTTTTCTTATTGATCTCTTTTTCCAAAAATATTTATTTTCTGTATTTAAATAAAGTCAACATCTAGTATCATAGATGCTGATAACTCTACAGATTTGAATTCTTCTGATACGATATGGATTTTTCTTTCTTTAGAATAACAGAGACGAAGACTTCATTCTACTTTTTAAATTCTTTACAGAGAATGCTCTTTAGAAATATCGGATTTGCGATTTTGGGAGCTCTTTAAAAGTGTGGTTAAGTCCTCCATCTGTTTTTGCAATTGTGAAATCTGTTGATTTATGTCCATTTCCAACCCTTCCGAATTATCGGAAGCATTCTCTGAAGGCACCTTATTCTTATTTCTTTCTCTCTTTAGTTTACTTATTTCGTATCTCAAGTCTTTTGAGTAGATCGTCAGCCACAATAAAAATATTAAGATCAATCCAACAGATTCTACTACTAAAAACAATGGTGCGCTAAAGGAACCAAAACCATAATTCAATTCCATTGATTCTGTATATACACCCCAGTTTAGTATCATTAAATATATATTCCCCAGGATGTAGATTACGACCAATGAAGCTTGTATTACTTTTAAAAATTTAATCATAATCTATGCTTTTTTATTCTTATCTAATTCTTTGCCTATCTGAAGTATTTTCTTGTCTACGGATTCAATTTTCGAAAATAATGTGCTCATTTTGTTTGTGCTGAGGAAACGCTTTGAGATCCTGTCATTCTTCTTAAATTCGTGAAATAGTTTGTCTCCAAGACTGATGTAAAGTGTCATTTTTTCTTCCGTAAGGGCTTTGATTTCTTTATTACTTTGATATTTATCAATATAATCCTGGACAACTCCTGAAGCTTGTTCAAATTTTTCATAACCTGCTTCATAAAGTTCCTCAGCTTTTTCTTTTACCTCTTCGAACAACTCAGCGGACATTTCACTAAGGGCTTTCGCACCTTCAGAAACATATGTTTTGATGTCATCAAATATTGCACTAATTCTTTTTGTTTCTTTTTCTTGTTTTGTTTTTACCATAATATCATGTTCATATGTATAATCCGGATTTTCATCTCTGTTATCCCGATCTTTGTTTAACGTAAATTCTTTAATTTGATCATATACGATGCTATCAAAATGCCTAATTATTTAAAAAATGCACATATAAATAAAATACAAAAAATATAAGAATATGTCAATTAAATAGGCGATTAATTGGGCTTCGAATATCCGAATTGAATGTGCTGAGAAGACTTTGCAAGTACTTCTAAAAACTTGTCCCCTGATCTATAGGATTTACTGGAAGATAAATATTTTATAATTTATGAAATAGTTGTGTATTGCCCTTAGTGGCATTTATCAAACTCTTCAATCTTATTGATTACCATAGATTCGGCACTATCATACATCTCTCTAATGAATGGGTCATTAAAATTGAACACCCTGTTCTCAAAATCCATATCTTCAACACGGTCAAAAAGCATTTCTTTGGCTTGTTTGATGTCTTTCCCATATATATGATAGGAATCAGCCTGCCAGTTTAGCCTTCCTAACCTGACTGTTTTTCCACTTCTCTTTTCAACTTCCTGGGCAATAATCTCTTTATTAAACTGTATGAAACCAAACATATTCATAAAGCTTGCGCCCCATGCGTCGTTACTTCTGAAACGGATATTGCAGTTGAGCCACTGTACTCCCTCATCATCTTCGAGTATCCGGTACCAAAGGGATTGCAGACATGGCGGATCATATACCTTGATGTCCATATTTGGCATCCATGTTATCATCTGTGCTTGCCTTGTAAAAGGTTGATCAACAAGTTTCTGAATCACATTCTCAATCTGGTCAATTTTAAATCCAACATCTACACTTTTACTTCCCTGGCCATCAGACATTTCCTGCCAGCTGCCATATGCAGCGAGCCGGCCATGATAGGTATATTCCCATCTGGTGTCTTTTGGATCGTTCATATTTTTAACCCAGTGATCTTTAAAGCCTTTCAATTCAAGAACATATTCTTTCAGATCTTCAATGCCACCCGGAAAGGCATGGTGGATCAGCGGATCACTTTCCGGATCTTCGATGGTGATGTTCATTGTACAATCAATACTTAAAGGATCTCCTGGTTTGTCATATTGGGTCTTAAAGCGGGTGCCTTCATTGTACAATTTAATAAGGGCGGCTTCATAGGCTTTAGCAAGTGAAGACTCTGCAACACATAATACGGGTATATTCTTCATGGAATAAAAAAATTATTTTAAAAAAAAGAGTAGTCAAATATAATCCCTTTCGGGAGAATTATAAGCGGTATAATTGAAGAGTTTCCATTTTAAATTTATCCATGGAAATTCACTTTTTTAGTATGCCAATATAAATATTTATTTCCCATTTTTTACTCTAAATCATTTAAGAATTAATTATGGATGTATATGAAAAATATATTAAATTGCCAGGCTAATCAAAGTAAATAAGATTGAAAAATTCTTCCAGAACTTCATCCGGGAACAAGAGACAGTTGATGGCGATTATGATTGGGTTCAATCAAGCGTTAGGCCGCAGATCTCTATTTTGAACTTTCAAAAAAGTCTGTGGCCGGACAACCCAATTCCTTTTGTTTACAATTCTTACAGGCAAGTTGTCCGCGGACATATGCGTTGCCGGAAAAGTTTAGAAAAACCAGAATGACTAAGGAAGATAGAATGAACCAATCGAATTTCAGTATGAGTAGTACAATGGCCGAAATGGCTGGAATGATAAAAACAAGGATATCTGGGATCAAATCTTTATAGGTGAATTTTTTACAGGACGAACCGTGTGGGATCTCCTTTCTTAAAAAACAGACTGCTAATTATTCCTTTCCCAAATGCACATACCTTTCCATAATAATAGCAGTCAGGGCAATGAAATTTCAACAATCTGATTTCAAATATAATTATGTAGACAATATATAGGCCTGCATATATCCAGCCTATCCTCTGAATAATCACGATCCCAGGTGCATAGATCAAAAAGCTTAATAGATTGGATAAAAAGACAATTCGTAAGGGGTATTTTTCGAATGCCATTTTACAAAAAAATAATGATACCCTGTGCTAATATAATGTTATAATCGTTAAAAAGGTTCCCTTGGGAATAACTATCGTCTGTGCTGCCAAGACTTAATCCACATTCCTTAAAGCTTTTTATTGAATTCTTTTAGGTGTTCTTGAGAATTCACTCTCCAATATATTATTCCCAAAATCTTTTACAAAGATCAATATTTATAATATTTGCCAGTCCTTAAACTCCAGTTTAATCTTTTCTGAGTCAGCAGGGTGGTATTCCGGTAGTTTGACCTTTAAGGGTTTAACCTTCCAGATCTCATCGCAATACTCTTTAATAGTTCGATCGCTTGAGAACTTGCCACTTCGGGCCACATTCAAAATAGACATTCTAGTCCACCGATCCTGATCACGATAGGCTTTGTCTACCTCATCCTGGCAATCTATATAAGATTGGTAATCAGCCAGAAGCATATATTCATCATGGAAGATCAGGGAATCTACCAGGGGTTGAAATAATTCCCGGTTATCCTTTGAAAAGTATCCTGAAGATATCATGTCAATGACCTTTTTCAAAGCAGGATTGGTGTTATAGAATTGGTAGGGATTGTACCCTTTGTTCTTCAACTCTTTGACTTCTCCTGCCGTGAGGCCAAATAAAAAGAAGTTTTCTTCTCCTACTTCTTCCCGGATCTCGATATTGGCACCGTCCAGTGTCCCTATGGTCAGAGCCCCATTCATGGTAAATTTCATGTTACCTGTTCCTGAAGCTTCTTTGCCAGCCATGGAGATCTGTTCAGACAGATCCGCTGCAGGATATACCCGCTGACTGTTCTTAACATTAAAATCAGGGAGGAAAACTACCTTCAGACGGTCACCAACATCAGGATCATTATTTACTACCTCCCCAACAGAATTGATCAGTTTGATAATGAGTTTGGCCATATAGTATCCTGGTGCTGCTTTTCCGCCAAATAGAAAAGTTCTTGGAACGATGTCGATGTTTGGATTTTCTTTTATCCTGTTATAAAGCGTGATGATATGAAGAACCTTTAAATGCTGGCGTTTATACTCATGGATCCGTTTAACAATTATATCAAACATCGAATCAGGATTGACTGCAAGTTTTAGGTTTGTCTGAATGTAACTTGCCAATTCTTTCTTCATGTCAAGTTTGCATTTAATCCATGATTTTTGAAAGGCTTTATCATCAACGAAATCTTCCAGTTTTTTAAGCTCGCTAAGATCTTTGATCCAGTTCTTGCCTATTTTTTTGGTAATCAATGAAGTCAGTCCCTGATTTTTCAACACAATCCAGCGTCTTGGCGTTACCCCATTGGTCTTATTACTGAATTTTTCCGGCCAGAGCTCATAAAAATCCTTCATTATCCCCTTGGTCAATAAATCTGTATGCAGTGCAGCTACACCATTGACTGCATGGCTACCCACCACAGCAAGATTGGCCATCCGGATATATTTTTCTCCGGATTCATCGATAATTGACATGCGTTTCACTCTTTTCTCATCACCTGGGAATTTTGTACGAACCTCTGTCAGGAAATGGTAGTTGATCTCCAGAATGATTTCCAGATGTCTTGGTAGAAGATAAGCGAACAAGCCCATGGACCACTTTTCCAGTGCTTCCGGTAGCAATGTATGATTGGTATAGCTAATGGTATTACATGTAATATCCCACGCTTTAGCCCATTCCAGACGGTGAATATCTACCAATAGATGCATGAGTTCAGCTACAGCGATTGCCGGATGGGTATCATTGAGTTGAATGGCATTTTTTTCATAGAGGTTTTCCAGGGGATTCCCCAATAACTTATGAATACGTAAAATATCCTTTAGTGAAGCAGAAGTGAAAAAATATTGCTGCTCAAGACGTAATTGTTTCCCCCTGATCTGTTCATCATTAGGATAAAGTACTTTTGATATATTTTCAGAGACCACTTTTTCATCAACAGCACCATAATAGTCACCTTCATTAAAACTTTGAAAATCGAAAGCCTCATAGGCTTCAGATTTCCACAATCTTAAAATAGCTGCCGTATTGGTATCATATCCCAGGACAGGTGTATCATACGGAACGGCCTTCACAATTTTATCCGGTAACCAGAATACCCTGAAACTGTCGTCCTTATCATATATGATCTCAGTCTGGCCGCCAAATTTGACATGTTGTGATAATTCCAACCTGGGTATTTCCCAGGGATTCCCGTTCTTTAACCATTTATCCGTAACCTCTACCTGCCAACCATTCTTGATCTTTTGATCAAAGATCCCGAATTCATAACGGATTCCATATCCTGTAGCAGGAATATCAAGGGTAGCCAGTGAATCCAGGAAACAAGCTGCCAGCCTGCCAAGTCCGCCGTTCCCCAGGCCAGGTTCTTCTTCCTGGTCAAGCAGGTCATTCAGGTCAAGCCCCAATTCAGCCATAGCTTTCTTTACCTTTTCATACAGTCCCAGGTTGATCAGGTTATTGCCCAGATGCGGTCCCATCAGGAATTCAGCCGAAAGGTACGATACCGATTTAGCATTCCTCTCGATATAGATTTTATTCGTGTTCAACCACCTGTGTAACAGACGGTCCCGGATGGTATAGGCCAGGGCCATATAATAGTCATTTTTTGTCGCGACCTCAGGAATCCGGCCCTGAAGGTAATACAGGTTGTCGAGGAATGCCCTTTTTAAGGTTGGAATTTCAAGCCCGGTTCTGTCGTCTTCAATTTTAATTGTCGGTTGGGGAGTTATTTTTTTTGCCATGGTAATGGATTATAATTAATTCTCTTGTTTTTCTATCTTGATATCAGGCATTAAATTATATAAAAATATCTACTTCTTGAGACCTTGGATGTTAATTATTTATTATTTGCAAGGTCTTTTTCACCAGCCTTTACAACTATTAGCAAATTAATCAATCTCGAAGTTCAATACATAAAGTGATCTGGCCAGATGGTCGATGCCAATTTTTAATTCTTCGAGCAGGTCGATACGCAACATCAATAATTCTTCAGAATAGATTGCTTCATCAGCCAGGAATATTGGCAAATATGATTTGTTCTTATCCGAACCTAAAAGTTCGTTTGATTGTTCCCAGGTATTGACAATATATTCCCTCACAGTTACTTCTGTAGAATCTGAGAAATGATCATGGTTCAAAAGATACCAATAGCGATCTGAAAAAACACTTTGGGAATGCTCACCTGTCCAAATGGGATTAATCAAGTTTTTATTTAACTTAAGAGTCACCCTTTTATCAATTCTTTCGGAGTATACAGCCAAAGAAGCAGCAGCTACCGCGCCTCCAATTCCGATCCAGTCAATTGCATCGCCATCTTTTAATTCTTCATTTTCCGATAATACAATTCCAGCCACAATCCCTGCTGATACCACCCCAACTATGATGGCGCCATTAGTATACTTGCTTTTAATCTTATTGTTGGCATCCGTCAGGAGGTTTCTGATTCTTACTAGGTTTAATATGTTACATTCTATAAATCCTTCATAGGATTCTATTTCAAGAAAAGCCATATCCAGGACTTTATCGATTTGCCTTTCCTGTTCAAGAATGGCGATTCGAATACTATCATAAGATTCAAGCGTTAGTGTTAAGGCCTTAAGCTTCTCTAAACTAGTTAAATCATCTATCAATCCATAAGCATTTGCCATAACCAGACTATTAAAAGAGTAGTTTACTGTCAAAATGGGATCAAATTGTGTAATCTCAATTGGATCTGTATTGGATGGTCCAAAGTTGATCACCTGCGGACAATCCAGATCGTATTTTGTATCGTTAATAAGGCTTTTAGGTCCTTTACAAGCCGGAATTAATAAAATCAGGGATAAGGTTAAAAACAGGCAAGATGGGAATCTGTATACGTAAGCAACCATGAGATCAATATAAGAAAAAAATGCTATTGAGGCCAGAATGGCTTATAGATTAGGATGTTATACTAAATTTTTCTTTAGGGCCATGAAGGTTTAGTATTATTATTGAATATCCTGTCTATTTTTTCATATCTTCAAAACATCCAAATAATTAATATTCTTTATCATGATCAGAACCAGATACATTCTATTTGTATTGTTTATTCCTCTATTCACTTTGTCTTGCCAACCTGATAATTCAGAAGAAAAGCCAAATGTTATTTTATTTCTTATTGACGATTATGGTTATGCGGACATCAGTTTCGAGGGGAATACTCAGATCCAGACTCCAGGTATTGACCGGATCGCTGAAAATGGAGTTCGATTTACAAATTTTTACCAAAGCGGTGCAGCTTGTGCGCCTACAAGGGCGAGTTTGTTAACCGGACGCTATCATCTGGAGACGGGTGTTTGGGGTGTGCATGCAGGACGGGATTTCATACGCCGGGATGAAACGACCATTGCAGATGTGTTGAAGGAAAATGGGTATACTACTGGTGCGTTTGGTAAATGGCACAGTGGTAAAACCTGGCCGTACTTTTCCTGGAACCGGGGATTTGACGTAGGTATACATTCAAAACTATACCAGTATTTTGATACCCAGGTGATTTACAACAACAAGTTGATCAATGTAGATGGTCCAATCACCGATGTGATCGGAGACCAGGTGGTCAGGTTCATACAAGAGAACCAAAATAATCCATTTTTTGCATATGTACCTTTTCAATCCATTCATGAACCTTATAATTGTCCACCCGATGTTTTTCAGAAGTATAAAAAAGCTGGATTTACGGATCATGTAGCCAGGTTATATGGGATGATCGAGGTACTTGACAATAATATCGGCAAGATCCTGGACACCGTGGAAGAACTTGGGTTGGATGAAAATACCGTTATTATGTTCCTAAATGATGATGGGCCCTCACCGGGATTTGATCTTACCTATAGCGGCAGACGTATGAATGATGAAGAAAAAGCTGAGCGCAAGCGGGGTTGGGCCCTTGAACACCGTGGAGGAAAAGGGTCCATTTGGCAGGGAGGTTCCCTGACGCCTTTTTATATTAAGTGGAAGAACAGAATTCAGGCTGGCGTGGATTATAACCATCTTTCGGGCGTTATCGACTTGTTTCCAACGATCCTTGACATATGTGGAATAGAATATCAAAACAGCACACTTCCTGTTCATGGACGAAGCATCTGGCCGATAATCAATGGCAATGCACCTGTTGATTGGGAAGAAAGAAGGTATTTCGATAATTCGAATTTTTATCAGAGACCCAGGAAAAATATTAATACAGAAAAGCCACAGATGCACCATATTGCAATACATTATAAAAACTATAAATTGATCAGGGGGAATAATGCGCTTTATGGGGGAGTAGATTCAGTGTATTATGAATTGTATGACCTGGAAAAGGATCCCATGGAATCTGAAAATATCGTGGAAATGGATATAAATATGTCAGCCCAATTGATCATCGAAATTGAGAACTGGTATAATAATGTTTTGAAAAACGGCCGGGCATTCAGCCAGGCGGTATATGAGGTTGGCAACTGGGAGGAACCCAATTCACCAATCAATCTGGATGGGGCACGTGATGTGTGGGGCTCGCTGGCTGAAGGCAATCAGGTTGGCTTCAGGATTGGCAATTGGACTTCCCCGGAAAGTGGGATCAACTTTGAGATAGATGTGGTTGAAGCTGGGAGATATGTGGTCGAATTAGGTTATTCCTGTAAAGAGACAAATCTTGGTTCAACATTTAGAATCTATACACAATACGATACTGCTGAGCTTATCGTACAAAATATTTCTTCCGCATACTCTGATATTTTGTTTTTACCCGCAGGACGGCAAGTCCTGAATATAGAATTGACCTCTTTAGGTAGTGCATCGGCAGGGATTGAAAAAATGACAAAATTGATCGTTCATAGATTGCCTGAAGAAAAAGACGTTAGCTTATTAAAAAATACGAGTATGGTTTTAAAGAAAGATGGAGGAGAAACTGCAATTTTTAAACCTTCTTCAGCCACAGCTGATTTTTTATTCGGTGTTGATAATGGAGAACCCTTTGAAGTTCGGGCAGGAATCCCAATTACCGTTCAGGCAGTTGCGGAAAACGATGATCAGATTGAGAGGGTTCATTTATTTATTGGATTTAACAAAATAGAAACAATTTCTAAACCCCCTTTCTCTTTTTCAATAAATCCTGATAAACCTGGAAAACATACATTAAATTTGGAATATATATCCAAAACGGGGGTTGTGACTGCTGTTCATGGAGATATTTTAGTGCACTGAAATTTGTTTGGCTGAAGGATTTCTGCTTATGAGACATATAACTTTTTTTATTGGATTCTTATTGATTAGCTCATATATCAATGTAATTAATGGTAATCCAATTGTAAATATGGATGATAGTGGTGAATGGGAGCTACGAAAAGACAAAGGTGGAATTAAAGTATATACAAAGGAACATAAAGAGGATGATATTCTAGAATACAAAGCGACGGTTGTAATAAATACGGATATAGAAAAGCTAATTCATATCATTCATGATGTAGAGAATTACCCTTCCTGGACAGCCAATTGTCAATCAGCTGAAATTGTTGAGGTATTAAACGATACCACAAGGATTGAATATTTAACAACGGCGGTACCCTGGCCATTGACAGATAGGGATGTTGTCCTGCAATTTCAAGTGGTAAAGCAAACTGATGTGTATTTTGAAGCCATGCTGAACTCTAAGCCCGAAGCAGTGCCGGAAAATGACAAGCATACCAGAATTGTTATATCCCAGGGGAATTGGATTTTTAAAAAAATCAATGATTCCCAGGTTGAAATTGAACATCAGTTTTTAAGCGATCCCGGTGGCGGTATTCCGATGTGGATCGTCAATATGTTCATTGTCAGCGGTCCGTACAAAACCCTCCTCAATCTGAAGGAGCTTTGCGAACAAGAAGATTAATATTATATTTATCTTTCTTTTATACCTACATTCTATAAAAGTTCATTCTTATGAATTCGAAAAACCTTCTAAATGTCCTTTTTCTGTCTTTTTTCATGCCATTGTTTGTTTTGGCGCAGGAGAAAAGTGAAAGCAAAGAAAAAAAGGATCCATATGAATTGATGTCAAAATATTATGGAGAGGAGTTTAATCCATTCGATAAGGGCAATTGGTATCTGGGATTCGCCTTTTCCCTTCAGGATCAGAAACTTACAAATCAGGCAAGGATATTTGAAAAGGTTCTTGATGGCAACAGTCTTAATTATAATCTAACATTTAAGGGCGGATATTACCTGGTTGATTATTTTGCCGTAGGCGGGAATTTCATTTATTCAAGGGACAAATTTACAGGAACAGTTGTTCAGGATAGTGATACAATTCAAAGAAATAACATCAGAAGTGTTGGAACTGTTATCGCTTCAATAAGGTCTTCCTTCCCTCTTACTAAAAATAAACGCTTAAGTTTCTTTAATGAAATAGGGCTGGGTATTGGAATTGGAAATTCTATTACCCGTGACATCAGGAATCAAGATGAAATTCACAAATCCTATTCGGATGAATTTGTATTTACTACCGGGATTAGCCCCGGCATTACTTTTTTTGCTATCGAGAACTTTGCTTTCGAAATACAACTGAATAACCTGATAGGTTATACCTTAAAATCATCAAACACTTTAACCAATGATTCTGAAGAATCAAAGGTTGTTACTCATAATGTGAATTTTAACATAAACTTATTAACATTGAATTTAGGGTTGGCATATTATTTTGGGGCAAAAAAAACCAGATAAGATGAAGAAAATATTATTATTTCTCAGTTACATCCTTCTTTTTACCCAATGTGTTGATGAAGGTTTTTTTGGATTTTCTTCCTTTGGAGAAATTAAGACTATTGAGGTAAGTAACCAGGCCAGCCAGGCAGTTATTAATAGCCAGGAAAAAACAGTGTCTGTTGAAATACCGGTAGGTGTTGATTTAACGAATATTACAATTCGAAGTTTAACAATTTCTTCCTTTGCTATTTCAGATAAAAATGCAGGCGATAGTATCGATCTAACCCAAGTGGTACCTGTGAATATTACAGCAGAGGATGGCACAATTACAAATTGGACTATTGAGGCTTTTGTGGCTGCCAGTAATCCACAGTTGCCAGATAGCGATTTCAACGTCTGGTATCAGACGGCAGATGGTTATTATGAACCAGGGGAAAGTGCTGCTACAACTATCTGGGGTACGGGTAATCCAG
Organism: uncultured Cytophagales bacterium; assembly: GCA_963820995.1. Lineage (GTDB taxonomy): Bacteria > Bacteroidota > Bacteroidia > Cytophagales > Cyclobacteriaceae > JAGTVG01. Next base: position 251,242 of record CAWGCL010000009.1, read on the forward strand.
GCACCAAGCTGCTCGGTTTGTATGCCACCACACCCCTTGAGATTGAACAAGATAATCTGGCGGTCAGGATGGAAACCTTATTCAATGGAAATTTACCCGCCAGTTTTGGAGCGCCTATTTCGGCTGGCTCCATATTTACAGGAAAATTCAATTCTGAAAATATAGATTTAAGTGATCCCTCAGCAGCTATAGAATTTGGGACACCATTTGCAGGAAGACCTGGAAGCTTTAAAATAAAGTATTCTTATGTGCCAGGACCTGAAAATAAGGATAAAAACGGAAATTTATTATCCTATGGAGATGCTTGTACTATCTATATCCTTCTTGAGGTTCGAAATGGATCAGATTCCAGAAGGCTGGCTACTGCCTGGTTCAATTCGGATGACTCTGTTGAAAGTTTAACAGATTTGCAGGTTAATTTTACCTATGGGGAACTTCCGCCTGACGCGCCGGATTATGCTAAGCCACCCGATGGGAAATATATTGGTTCGGATTCAGCCAGTTTTATATTGCCAACACATCTTACTTTCGTAGGTTCTTCCAGCTTCGATGGGAATAGTTTTGCAGGAGCAGTAGGAAGTCTATTGATTGTTGATGATCTGGAATTGGTTTATGAACAATAGTGCCTGGAATTTAAAAAGTCATTGATTATCAGCGCTTATAGAAGCGGATTATATAAGTTATAATCTTATAAATAAGCTCATTCTTTTATTTTGGTAGAGATTTGTAGCCGGGATTAAACCAGGCCATGTGTAAGGGCGTTTCCAGATCATTTGAGGTGTTCAAAATCTTATTAACCTGCCGACCTTCATTAATAAATCCAAGGGATTCATAAAACGTCACTATGGGTTTATTTTCTTCACGGACATATAATTCAATTCGTAAGATATGCCTGAATTCACTTTGTACAATCTTTAAAAATTCAGTAAATAGAGCTTTCCCAATACCCTGGTTCTGAAAATCAGGATCAACTACGATGGTCAGGTCGGATAGCATATGCCTGAAAGCAAAGATATTTGGGGTATAGGCATGGATTTCAGCAACGATCTTTGAATCCTTTTCAGCAACAAGGCTAAGACCTTTTTTTAAGCTGTTCTCAATGAATGTATTGATATAATCGAAATTGATCTCTTCATCAATCCGAATTATACCACCACTTAATTCCGCAACGTCTTTGTATAATTGGATCAATGCCGGATAATCCTCAACCCGAGTTCGTCGAAAAGATAATTCCATGAAATTTAATCGAAATTCAAAACTTTAATATAACTGAAAGCACTTCCAAATTAAAAAATTATTTTCTTGAGGCCTCATTATTGTTGGATAAAAGTTTTATCAGGACCTTTAGCCTGACTTATAAATAACAATTATCTGTAGCCCTTAGAATAAATTAATTGGATTTTGAAAATTCCGGATCCGGTCTTTTAATACATCGGAATCCCCTGTCGTCATCAAGATTGTTTGGTTGGAAAATGGTTTTAACACATCGCATCATTCGAGGGCTAACGGTACCATAAATAATATTATCATAGGTTGATCCTGTCCGGCCACTAGCTTCATTGCACCTGGTCCATGCTCCACCCCGTAGTCCAACAATGCTGTCACATATATGCACAAACTCCCAGACATTGCCGACCATATCATATAATTCCCATCGATTTGGCAGTTTTTCGCCTACTGGTTTTGTGCCATTCATGGAATTTCCACGGTACCAGACATATTTTTCATCAAATTCATCACCCCAGTAAAACCTCTTTGAAATACCTGCCTTGCAGGCATACAGCCACTCATTTTCATGCGGGATATCCACCCCCGCCCAATGTGTATATGCCTCAACATCTTTATAACTAACATAAACAACAGGATGTTCCTTCTTTTGCTTAAATCCTGGATTTCTCCAGTTATAAGAGCTTCCATCCTTTTCAGCATCGGTGACATGCCCGGTTTCTTTTACGAAATTTTGAAATTGTCTTACAGTAACCTCTGTTTGACCCAGCCAGAATCCTTCTGTAAAAGATTTCTTTTCTATGCTATATTTTATTGTCCCTGCTGAATCGTAAGGGATCTCGATTTCAAAACTGCCTGAAGGGATCCAAACGAAGGTCATTCCATCCTTGGGGTTGGTCCAAAGCTTATTTCCTAAGGCAGATTCTTGCCCCCTGAGAGTAGAATTTAATAAAAGTGTGATAACTAATAATAAAATGAACCGCATACTTCCATTGATTTAACTATAGAATATTTCCAGTTTTCCATCCCTGTATTCTACTGGATAAGCTTGGATTGGTTCTGGGGCTGGTCCTTTCCAAACACTTCCGTCCAGGTCAAACAATGAGTGGTTATAACTATTGCATTGTAAAAGTTTTCTTTCTGCCACATAACTAATTGCCTGCCGACCATGAGTGCAAAATCTGGAAAGTGCATAAAATACATTCTTTTTTGCCCTAACCACAATAATTTTCAGATCTCCATCATGACTATCTACAAAAGCTGCATCACCTTTTTGAGCAATTGAAAGTGCTTTTGAGAGGTCAATGATTATGCTATTGTTATTTTGAGTGATGCTTTCCGGCTCAATGTCTGGGGTATAACAGCAAGTAGATTTCGGATTGTCAAATCCAAATGAATTTTGACACATGCATATCCCACCTGTTATGAGCATGGAACTTTTAAGCATCTTTCTTCGATTCATTTAAAAAAAAATTTAAATCGTAAAAAATATAGTATATATGAAAAAATATAAATTAAAAAAGTACTATTTATTATGACGTTAGCATCTCCATTTAGGTTACAGTTGACTGAAAACCTGTCCTTTATCGTAATCTATTGATTTCAGGATTGAAGGACAGGGTATTCAGAAAGGAATTATATCATATCACTCATTTCTCAAGGAATCCACCGGATTAGCTATAGCCGCTTTTATGGATTGATAACTGACAGTTATCCAGGCAATCAATAATGCAAGGGAGCCTCCAGCTATGAATGGCCAGAATCCTATAGTCGTTTTATAGGCAAAATCCTGTAACCACTCATTCATAAAATACCATGATACAGGTATTACCAGGACAAATGCTATAATGACCAGTTTGGTAAATTCTTTATTCAACATATTCACCACGCTATTTGAAGTTGCTCCCATTGATTTCCGGATCCCTATTTCTTTTGTTCGTCGTTCCGCTGTATAAGCTGCTAAACCGAATAATCCCAGACAACCAACGAGAATGGCCAGAATTGTAAAAATTGAAAATATTTTACCAAGCCTGGCTTCCTTTTCATAAGTCCGTTCAAACTTTTCATCGAGGAAATTATAATCAAATTGAAGCCATGGTACATTTTTCTTCCAGATCTCTTCCAATTCGGATAGAATGTATTCCGTATTTCCAGGCTTAAATCTGACAGTAAGAAATCCGGTATTATGGTAAAGAAATATGGATAGAGGCTCAATTTCGGTTTGTAATCCCTGAAAATTGTAATTCTCAGCCACACCTATTACATGAAAAATATCTCTATCTCCTATACTTGAATTAATTACTTCAACATTTTTGCCTATTGCCTCAGCGCAATCATTGTCTGAAAATCCAAAGATACGTGCAGCCGACTCATTTATAACTATTCCTGTAGAATCCGATGGATAATCTTCCGAATAGAACCGTCCATGTTTTATAGTGATTCCAAGGGTTTTGGCAAAATTATAATCTACCCAGGACACATTAATCCTGTGATCCTGCTCATTTTCACCTTCTGCTCTCTGTGCATTTGAAAAGAATGCATCGGAAGGCAATCGACTCGCATAACTGGCTGAAATCACATTTTCATTATTTAAGAATTCCTGTTTTAATACGTCTTTATATTCACCAACATCCCAGCCATTATTTAAAATAATTACATTCTCTTTCTCAAAACCCAAACTTTTCTGCTGAATATAGTTCAATTGTTTATGAACAATTATAGTACATATAACTAAACCAATAGAGATCATAAATTGGAAAATCACAAGTCCATTTCTGAATATTGATTTTCTGGAACCAGCTCTTAGATTCCCACTTAATACCTTGACCGGAGAAAACCGGGTCAGATAAATGGCAGGATAACTACCAGCTAAAAAGGTAATGACAATTGTTAAACCAACTATTACGCCTATTATCCAGGGTTGGGAAAATATATTGAAAGAAAGATTTTTTTCTGCTATTATATTAAATGGCCCACGGAAAGCTTCTGTCAATGCGAGGGCAATCAGCATGGCAATAATAATAAATATGAATGACTCAAGATAGAACTGCCAAATCAACCTGTTCCTGTCGGAACCTAATGTTTTACGTATACCTACCTCTTTAACTCTTTTGGCGGACCGGGCCGTTGATAGATTCATAAAATTTATGCAGGCTATAAGTATTATGAATACTGAGATAATACCAAAGATATATACATATTGAATATTGCCATTTGATCCTAATTCAGATATGAGATTGGATCTTAAATGAATATCCGTCAAAGGTTGCAGAAAAAACTTAAAGTTTTCATCTACATTTTCTTCAGTAAAACTCTGGCCAGGGTAGTTCATATATTGTACAACCTGTGGTATCACATATTGCATTACCATATTTCTAAAATTGCCTTCCAACTGATCTGGATCTGTATTCTTTTGAAGTTTAGCATAAGTGAAATATCTCATATTGATCCATATCGGGCTCAAGGCATCTGAATTTGTTGACATGGAAACCAGCATATCGAAATCCAAATGGGAATTATGCGGGATGTTTTTAACAATTCCTGTGATTTTGTAAGTTTCGTTTCCGGCTTTGATAAGCCGCCCTACTACAGATCTTTCTGCAAATGCTTCCTGCCCAAAATATCTAACCGCACTTTCTTCAGTTAATACCAATGAGTAGGGATCTTTTAATACCTCTTTTTTATTGCCTTCCAATAATTGAAAACTAAATACATCAAAAAATGTGGAGTCCGCGTAAAGCAGATTCACTTCCTTATAAATCTCTTCATTATGATTAAAAATGATAACCCCTGTACATACTCTTGTTACATTTTCAGTTTCAGGAATATGATTCAACAACCCATTGGCAAGTGGTGCACAGCTTACGGCCATACGTGCAACCTCCTCTTCACCAAATTTTCCTCTCACAGCTACCCTGTATATCTGATCAGCATCTTTATGAAAGGTATCATAGCTGAGTTCATCGACAATATATAGTAAGATTAAAAGTGATGCTGCAATGCCTATTGATAAACCTAAGATGTTTAAGAAAGAATAAAATCTGTCTTTCAGTAGGTTTCTGATGGCGATCTTAAAGATATTCTTCAACATGACTGTAAAAATTTTGATAAAAAGCAGCTCCCACCCTTTGCGGGAGCTGCCTAGTTAAAAAATCTATTCGTCCCTCAAAGAATCCACCGGGTTTGCGATGGCTGCTTTGATGGACTGATAACTAACTGTAAACCAGGCGATCAATATGGCAATTATCCCGGCTAAAATAAATGGCCATACGCCCATTGATGTCCTATATGCAAAAGCACTGAACCATTGTTTCATTAAATACCATGACAATGGCGTCGCGATTAATAAAGATATGGCAACCAGTTTCGTAAATTCCCTGGTTAGCAACTTGACAACACTTGAGGAACTTGCCCCCATCGCTTTACGAATGCCAATTTCTTTTGTTCGTTGCTCGGCGGTATAGGCTGCCAGGCCAAACAATCCCATACATGCAATGACGATAGCCAGAATTGAGAAAATCGTAAAAATGTTGCTCATCCTGGATTCCTTAACAAACATCTGCTCATAATCCTCATCCAGAAATGAGTATTCGAAGGGAAGGGAGGTGCATTTTCTTTCCACAATTCCTCGAATTTTTTCAATGTGGCCCTGTGATCCCCCGGTTTTACACGTACAGCCAGGTTATCCCCAAAATTCCCAGGCGAATTACCATTCCTTCCACTGGACTATGCAGGCTTTTAAAATTGTAATTTTTCACCACTCCAATAATTTCTATTTTGATCCTGGCACCATCAAAATTTAATGTTTCCAACTTTCTTACCAATAGCATCCTTGGCAGTCGTTTCCATTTAGACCAAGAGCAAAGGCTGCCTCTTCATTGATCACAATAGCATTTGAATCAGAAGGGAAATCTCTTGAAAAATACCTGCCTTGCTTTCATTTTGAAATCCATGATGTCATCATATTCGAAATCTGAAAATCCATAAAATAATACGTGGTCCGTTGCATCATCATCTTCTGTTTTAAATGCAGTCGACCAATAGGATTGTGAAGGTACATGCGTGGTATAACTCGCGGTGATCACTTCACTCTGACTTTCAGCAGTTGTTTCAGTGACTGAGCCATTTTCTCTCCGAAGTTCGATGCATTTTTAAGATACGATCACATTTTCTTTGTCGAATCCCAGGTTCCTGGATTGAATATAATTCATTTGTTTGTATACCAGAAGGGTACTCACAATCAAACCAATTGATATAATAAATTGAAGAACAACGAGAATACTTCGAAAAAATGAATTTTTCTTTCCGCTTGATGACGGATCCTTTCAATACATCAACCGGTTTGAACCTGGTCAGATAGAAAGCAGGATAACTGCCAGCAAGTAATCCGATGACCAGTGTGAATCCAATGATCATAAATATGATCCAGGGATTCTGGAATATATTAAAAGATAAACTTTTCCCGGCAGTGTATTAAATGGATTCTGAAAGCTTCAGTCAGTCCAAGCGCAATCAGCATGGCGATAAAAACAAATATGAAAGATTCCAGCATGAACTGGCTGGTAATAATTCTGGAGCTGGATCCAAGCGTTTTGCGTATCCCTACTTCTTTTGCCGCTTTGCGGATCTTGCCGTCGCCAGGTTCATAAAATTGATACAGGCGATAATGATGATAAATACTGCGATCGCCGAAAAAATATAAACATATTGAATATTACCGTTGGCACTGAATTCGGCATATAAGTTGGAAGTAAGATAAATATCAGTAAAAGGCTGTAAATAGAACCTGAAACTCTGGTCTACTTTTTCCGGGTGTTAATTCAGTTTCCGGAAAACTCATATATTGAACAACTCTGAGGGACAACATATTGAATAATCAGATCCCTAATTTATCTTCAGTCGTCCGGATTCGTCCCCGGAATAAGTTTTAAATAGGTAAAATAATTCATGCTGATCCATACAGGATTGAGTGCATCCTGGTTTGTTGACATGGATACCAGCATATCAAAATCAATATGAGAATTCCCTGTAAAGTCTTCCAGGATACCTGTAATGGCTAATGTTCCCCGATCTGTCTCCAGGATCTCTCCCAACAACTTTTCCTTCTGTAAGGGCTTCTTCCCCAAAGTATTTTACTGCCATAGATCTTGTAATTACCAGTGAATTGGGCTCCTCTAAGAATGCTTTCCGGATTACCCTCGATCACTTCATAACTGAAAACCTGGAAAAAGGTAGAATCGGCGAACATGACTTTATCCTCTTTATAAAATTTGTCTCCAGTGAGTTATAGTAACAGTATAATTGGTTGAAACCTTGTGATAGTTTCCACTTCAGGGATCTGGCTTTTAAATCCACCTGCCAATGGGGCTGAGGAGCTGCAATATGGGTCAATTGTCCATCCCCAAAATTGGCAGCGGTAGCAACTCTGTAGATACGTTCTTTATCTTTAAATGATTGTTCATAACTTAGCTCATCAACAACATACAACACTATTGAGAAATGAGGCTGCAATTCCTATGGACAAACCCATTATATTAAGAAAAGAATAGAACTTATCCTTAAAAAGATTCCTGAGGGCTACTTTGAATATATTTTTTAACATGAGGATTGCATTTACGATTATATATGAAATTCTTCGTTTATTTTCTCAGTTACAACTTTTCCATCAAATAGATTAACTATCCTATTTGCATATGAGGCATCATGAGGAGAGTGTGTCACCATGATAATGGTTGTTCCTGCAAGGTTCAGTTCTTTCAGTAGAGTTCATAACCTCTTCACCATTGGCTGAATCCAGGTTTCCTGTTGGCTCATCAGCTAAAATAAGATCCGGGTTACTGACCACAGCCCTTGCAATGGCTACCCTTTGCTGTTGTCCTCCCGAAAGCTGTTGAGGATAATGATTGCTTCTGTGTCCGATATTCATTCTTTCCATCACTTCATTAACCATTTTCTTCCTGTCGGCTGGCTTTACTTTTAAATATAATAAAGGAAGTTCTATGTTTTCAAAAACTGTCAACTCATCTATGAGGTTGAAGCTTTGGAAAACAAAACCAATGGATCCCTTTCGGATGCTGGACCGCTGTCGTTCATTTGATTTTGAGACATTGTTTTCTCCAAATTCATATTCTCCCTCTGACGGTCCGTCTAATAATCCCAAAATATTTAATAACGTTGACTTGCCACATCCGGAAGGACCCATTATTGCAACAAACTCACCTTTCTCTATTTTTAAGCTGATCTCATTCAAAGCCGTGGTTTCAACTTCATCAGTTTGAAATACCTTTTTAAGTTTTTTAGTTTCTATCATGATCAATGGTTTTATACATTTTATTTTCATGTGTATATGCCTCTTAAGCCAAATGTCGTGCCATAATATATAAATAACTGATATCAGACAAATACAAAAATATGAGATATTATTTAACTAAGAAATTGTATAATAATTATACAATCCGTTGTTTAATTATTAAACACTTTTTATATTGAAATACCTTTAGTAATACCTATGGAATTAATTAATGGAAACATATTGATTGTTGATGATGACAGGGACGTAATAAACACAGCCATAATGTTCCTGAAGCAGAAATTTAAAAATGTAACTGGCGTGGAGGATCCGGCAGGGTTGAAAAAATGATCAATCAGAAATTATGATGTAATATTACTGGATATGAATTTCAGGAAGGGGGATATGGAAGGAGTAGAAGGAATTTACTGGTTGAAGAAGATAAGGCAGGTAGACCAGGAAGTAACAGTGATCATGATAACAGCTTACGGTGATATAAAACTAGCCGTTGAGACTATGAAGGAAGGGGCCTCCGACTTTTTACTTAAGCCCTGGAAAAACGAAAAATTATATGCTACGATACTTTCCGCCCTTGAATTAAAACACTCAAAAATTGCCCTGAAGAAATTAAAAGGAGCCCAGGAACGGATAGCTGAAGATATCGATAAGCCATTTGCTGAGATAATAGGAGATTCTCCAGCCATGAACCGGGTATTCGAACTGATAACCAAAGTAGCGGATACTGATGCCAATGTACTGATCCTTGGTGAAAATGGAACCGGTAAGGAACTGGTCGCCAGGGCACTTCATCGAATGTCTTCCAGGAGGTCAGAGGTATTTATTCGAGTGGACCTCGGATCATTGACAGAAACATTATTTGAAAGCGAGCTATTTGGACATGTTAAAGGTGCATTTACAGATGCCAAATCCGATCGTGCAGGAAGTTTTGAACTGGCCAGTGGCGGCACCATTTTTCTGGATGAAATCGGAAATTTATCCCTGCCCCTGCAGGCAAAATTATTAACTGCAATACAAAATAAAGTCATAAAACGCGTTGGCTCAAATAGGGAGATATCAATTGATGCCAGGTTGGTCTGTGCAACAAATATGCCATTATACTCAATGGCTGAAAAAGAAAAAACAGAGTTCAGGCGGGATCTGTTGTACAGGATCAATACGGTAGAAATCCGGGTTCCTTCACTAAGAGACCGGCAGGAAGATATTCCATTATTGGCAAAGTATTACCTGCAATTATATAATCATAAATATGGCAAGAAAGATCTTAAAGATCCATCGCTATTAAAAAAAATGGCTTCTTATTCATGGCCGGGTAATGTAAGAGAACTTCAACATGCTATTGAGAAAGCCGTAATATTATCGGATGGAAAACGGATTGAAGATCAGGGGGTATTATTGCGGATCGAGCTAAAACAGGTCCGGAGTCGGAAGAACCGATAACCCTGGAGGACATGGAAAAGATCATGATCGAAAGATCTGTTCAGAAAAACAAAGGGAACCTTTCAAAGGTCGCTGGTGAATTGGGGATCACCAGGGCCACATTATACAGGAAAATGGAAAAATTCGGCATTTAGAAACGAAATGGATCGTTTCACGATATATATTATCATCCGAGTACTACTGCTTGTCTTAATGAGCCTGTTATTCGGGATGATTTTCGCAAAACCGGAATATTTTTTTTCACAGTTAATCGTAGGCTCTGTAATATTCCTGCAGATGATTGAAATGATCCGTTTTGCCCGCAGATCCAATAAAGAATTAACAAAGTTTATACTGGCGATAAAATATGGGGATGTATCTGTGAATTTTTCGGATGATAAACTGGGCAGGGATTTCCGGATCTTGCAGATTCATTCAGGGAAGTAATAACTGCATTTAATAAGGTGAAAATTGAAAAGGAATCACAATTTATGTTATTACAGGCAATTATCGATAAGATCAGTTTTGGAATAATAGCCTTCAATGAGGATGCAGAGGTTTTATTAATGAATCAAGCTGCTCTTGAATTTTTGAAAATTGAGCGCACAAAAGATTGGAATTATATTAAGAAACACAGTGAAGATTTTACCAGGCAGGTGGCAGATATGGTGGAAGATGGTAGAAAGCTGGTTGAATTAGGAAATGGATCAGGAACAGTACAACTATCTGTTTATAACCATACCCTGATTTTGATGGAGAAATATTGCAGGATAATTACCTTTTATGACATTCAGGATGAGATAGAACAGAAGGAAATAGAGGCATGGTATAAATTGATCAGGATCCTGACTCATGAGATCATGAATTCAGCAACACCACTTACTTCACTGACAGATACGATTTTAATGCTTCTCGAAAACCATAATGGTTCACAGAAGAATTTGAGAGATATTACAGATGAGAATATCCAAGATGTCAGGTCTTCGGTTAATACCATCAAAAAGAGAACAGTAGGAATACTTCAATTTGTGGATGCGTATCGAAAATTAACGGATATCCCACATCCCGAATTTGAAAAGATCGGGATTCGGGAATTGATGGACTCCGTCTTATCCCTTCTGGAACCTGAATTTAAAAAGAGAAAGATCAACAATAATGTGTCAATAGATCCCCTTGATCTTCAGTTGAAATGTGATAAAATGCTGTTTGAACAGGTATTGATAAATCTCCTGACGAATAGTATGTACGCTTTAGATGAGCAACCTGATCCTAAAATAGATATAAATGTATCCCAAAATGGATCAAAAGTTATGTTTCAGGTTAAGGATAATGGGAAAGGAATTGAAGCAGAAGTACTTAAGAAAATTTTTATTCCGTTTTTTTCTACCCGGGATGGGGGATCAGGTATTGGATTGAGTTTTTCTAAATTTGTTATCTTGCAGCACAGTGGAAGAATAAGGGTGGAATCAAAGATTGATAAAGGGACATTATTTATAATTGAATTACCAAACCAAAAAATCTGATATAATGAAAATGATGTATCTAAAAACACGAATATTTCATTTAGTAATAATAGTCATGTTAATAGCGAACTACACCAGTCTGAATGCGCAGAAAATCACGTTTTCAGGGTATCTGCCAGATCAACAAAAACATGTTGACATAAAAGTAAAAGACGGGAAGATTGAAAAAATTATTCCTTCTGATAAGGCTGATCAGGATGGTCCTAAATTATTTATTGCACCTGGTCTTATCGATACCCAGGTAAATGGATATGCATCCATCAGTTTCAATTCTGAGGGCTTAACAGTCGAGAAAATACAAACCCTTACTAAAGCAATGTGGAAAGAAGGAGTGACTACTTTTTTCCCAACCATTATCACGAATTCTTCGGAATTGATCATTCAGAATTTGGAAGTTCTATCACAATCTGTTGAAAATGAGCTGGCCTTATCACATTCCATCCCGGGATATTTCCTTGAAGGGCCTTATATATCGCCTATTGATGGTTTCCGAGGGGCACATCAAAAGGAATGGGTCCGTCTACCTGACTGGGATGAGTTTAAGAAGTTTTATACAGCGGCGAATGAAAACATCATCCAGGTTGGAGTAGCCCCAGAGGTAGAAGGGGCCATGGATTTTATCAGGAAGTGTCATGATATGGGCATTGTTGTATCCCTGGCTCATCACAATGGTACAGCTGCTCAAGTCGAAGAGGCAGTAAATCTTGGAGCCAGGGTATCCACTCACCTCGGGAATGGATGTGCTAATTTGATCAACCGGCATGATAATCCAATATGGCCCCAACTGGCCAATGAATACCTAACGCCAAGTATAATAGCGGATGGGCACCATTTAAGAAAGGAAGAACTTAAGGTTTTTTATAGTGTTAAAGGTCCGGATAACCTGATGCTGGTTTCTGATGCCACTGAATTGGCTGGGATGCCTGCTGGAGAATATGATTGGAACGGAAAGATAGTGGTAATGACCGAAGACGGAATGTTGAAATACCCTGCTCAAAATGTGCTTGCGGGTGCATCATTCCCTGTAAGGATGGGCATAAAAAACATGATGGTATTGGCAGGGTGTTCCATGGAATCGGCTGTTAAAATGGCAACAAGTACACCTGCGAAAGTGTATGGACTTGAGGATCGGGGTTCCTTGAAGGAGGGCTTAAGTGCGGATTTTGTCTTGTTTACACTGGTCGACAATGAAATGGTCATTCAAAAAACGGTTTTACAAGGCAAAGTAGTGTATCAGAAAATGGATTAGTGATTTTAGATACTGACTTTTATTCCAAAATCCGGAGGAAATTTTTTATAAGATATAGATCAAAATATGAAACGAAAAATTCTAATCGCATTATCCGCAGTGGGCCCTGGGTTGTTCCTGATTGGCTATAATATAGGAACCGGAAGTATTACCACTATGGCCAAAGCTGGGGCAAATTACGGGATGACACTGTTTTGGGCACTAATCCTGTCCGCTTTTTTCACCTATATCCTGATGATTGCCTACGGTCAGGTAACACTAGTGACTGGAAAAACGGCCTTATATAATATTCGTAAAAATTTTATGATCGGGCCGGCACTTTCCATATATATCTTAATTGCCCTTGTTACCGGGGAATTGCTTGCCGTAATGGGAGTTATGGGGATAGTTGTTGATCTAATCATTGAAGGCATCCGACTTATGGGTTGGGGTAGTGCAAATGCCTTCTGGATTACCGTTATTCTGGTTATAGGATTATTTACTTTATTGTGGTTTGGCAAATACAAGATTTTTGAAAAGATCCTTACTTTTTTTGTAATTCTGATGGGATTGTGTTTTATCCTTGTTTTCTTTTTGGTGAAGCCGGATTTTGGGGCAATAGCTAAAGGAATGATCCCCAGTATCCCAAAAGAGAAGGGCGCTTTGCAACTGATCGCTGCCATGGCGGGTACCACATGTTCAGCAGCTGTTTTCGTTGTGAGAAGTACTGTAGTTGTTGAAAAGGGTTGGACCATTAGCAATTTGAAGGATGAGAAAAAGGATGCATTCGTCTCTTCTACCGTGATGCTGTTGCTGAGTGGGATAATTATGGCTGTTTCCGCAGGCACATTATTCGTCATGGATATGTCGCTTGATACTACAGTTGAAATGATACAGCTGTTTGAACCTTTGGGAGGGAGGGTCGCCGCATTTATACTTATTCTTGGTATTGTAGGCGCTGGATTATCCACCGTGTTCCCTATTATTTTAATAGCTCCCTGGTTGATTTCGGACATTACCGGGAAGTCCCGGGATATTAAATCTCCCATGTTTCGCATATTGGGCGGAATTGGCCTTCTTTTTGGCTTTGGATTGATCTTTATTGAAAAAACGCCTCCGGCTATGATGATATTTTCACAGGCCTTTCAGGCAATGATATTACCTGCCGTGGCTATTCCAATATTGTTTTTAATTCTGGACAAGAACCTAATGGGAGAGAACAGGGCAAAATTAAAATTAAGGATTGGATTACTTGCCGTTATTATATTCTCTTTGATAACTACCTATTTTGCGATCGTTGATCTTATATAGAGTAATATTAATAGGAATTGGTGCGGTAAAAAGATAATCTCAACTTTTATAAATCCAGCGATGGTTACAGCAGTCATCTCCCTGCATTAGGGTTTTTGTCCGGACGAGAGTTTGGTTAGATGCTTCAGCAGTGGCAAAATCAGTATGGCAAACGATCGCATAGCCCAGATCTGTCGCATTGGCTTCACGGTAAACTTTTTCCCATAAGCACCCGGTGATCTTCAATTCGAAGGCCTTTTCGCTGTCTTCGATTACTTCCCTTTCAATAACATGTTGCCAGAATACATGGTTAAGGTTCTTATTCGATTTATCCATCACTTCTTTCTGGCTGAAAGCCTGTGACGCTGCTTCTTTCATCATATCCAGAAACTCTTCTTTTTGATATCTTATCGATAATTCTTTTAGCAAAGGGATAAAGTAATCTCTGAATGCAAAATTAAAAATCGATTCATACGACATTTCTGATCTTTCTTTATAAAGATCATCCTGATTCAGGCTTTCATTCAATTGATCTTTCTGGGCCGCAGTTAGCATTTTGGGACAGCAAATACATGGGATCATGCTTGCCGGTAAAAGTTTGGATAAAAATTGCCTGCGGTTCCTCTTGTGTTTAATATTTGAGGCTTCCATAATTGTAGGTTTTTACAATAAATCAATATAATTTATTTTTGCTTAATAAGCAACGAAAATTGCCCATAACGGTCCCGGTAAAAAGTTCTACATAACATATGTTTTAGAATAAGAAGATTCAGCTAAGGCTTCAGGAAAAACTCTTAAAAAAAATATGTATAATTGCGGGTTCATTATTTTAGCAAGCGAATACGAAATTCAATCCAATGAAGAGAGTTTTAATCCTGTTACCCGTATTGTGTTTTTTAGCCTGTCAATCTCCTGTAAAAAAGGCAAAGGGTGATGATTCAGAATCAATAAGTGTTAAAGCCGATCGATTGAGTAAGGAGATCATGCTTATCGACACACATATTGATGTTCCTTACAGACTGGTAGAAGAGTGGGAAGACATTTCTGCCCGTACAGAAAAGGGCCATTTTGATTATGAAAGAGCTAGAAAAGGGGGATTGGATGTGCCTTTTATGTCGATTTACGTAGGAGCGAGCTATCAGGATACAGGAGGTGCTAAAGAAAAGGCAGATGAATTAATTGAAATGGTATATGGATTCGCTCAGAAATGGCCGGATAAATATGCCATGGCATACTCAACAAAGGATGTAAAGGACGTGTTCGGTGAGGGCCTGATAGCTTTGCCTATGGGTATGGAAAATGGAGCACCGATTGAAGATGATATTAATAATATAGAATATTTTTATGAAAGGGGTATTCGGTATATTACTTTGTGCCATTCTCGTTGGAATCAGATATGTGATTCTTCTTATGATCCTGATAAACACTGGAATGGACTAAGTCCTTTCGGAACGGAGGTTGTAAAAGAAATGAACCGCCTTGGTATACTGGTAGACATTTCTCACGTTAGTGACAGTACTTTTTACCAGGTTCTTGAAATAACCAAAGCCCCTCTGGTGGCCACACATTCATCATGCAGATATTTCACTCCGGGATTTGAAAGAAATATGAGTGATGATATGATCAAAAAGCTGGCGGAGAACGGGGGAGTTATACAGATCAATTTTGGTTCATTCTTTATAAATGGAGACCATCAGCAGAAAATGTCGAAAGCCTGGGATAAAATTGATAGATCCAATATGACTGCAGAAGAAAGATCAGCATATATTGAACAATATATGATAGAAAACGATGTCCCTGTTGTACAGATGGAAGAAGTGGCTGATCACATTGATCATGTTGTTAAACTGGTTGGAATAGATTATGTAGGCATTGGATCTGATTATGATGGTGTAAGTAATTTGCCTGAAGGACTTACGGATGTTTCAATGTATCCGAATCTGATTAAATTATTGCTTGAAAGAGGATATACTGAAGAAGATATCCAGAAGATATGGTCAGGCAATTTTCTTCGGGTGTGGGAGGAAGCTGAAAAAATAGCAGGTAAACTACAGAATGAAGCATAATTAAGCAATACAATTCTTCCTGGCCAGTTCTTTAATTATTGAAGTGGAATTGTTATTTTTGATATTCCTGATCGTTTAGGGCATTTTTTAAATTTTTTAGAACTCAATTTTAATTGATAAACCTTTATACATAATGAAAAAATCCTTTTTGATCCTTGGCTTTGTAGTAGCTACACTCGTTGTAAGTTCCCCCTTTCTTAAAGCATCTGATGATCCTGAGCCCTTTCTGGGTAGCTGGGCATTAACACTGCCAAACAATGTGCCAGGATGGATCGAGGTACGTCAGGAAGAAGGCTATCTCGTTTGTGATATGCTCTGGGGATGGGCCAGTGTATTTCCTCTTGATAATGTATATATGGATGGTGAGAATCTGGTATTAACCAGGATCCAGGAAATAATACGAAAGAAAAATGCAGTTGGTGAAACTGTATTGGTTCATAAGATCACCTCCCAAATGGTATTATCCGTTGACGGAGACCAAATGACCGGCACAATATATACCCCGGAATATGATGGATTGGGAGTGAGGGAAGAACCCATCACTGGTAAAAAGAATCCTCAATTACCGCCCGCCCCAGACCTTGCAAATGTGAAGTATGGTGATAAGGTCAGCCTGTTTAATGGAAAAGATCTTACCGGATGGAAAATGGTGGCCCCAAATTCTACGAATGGTTTTTTTGTTAAGGATGGGGTCATGATCAATGATCCGGTTCAGGAGGAAGGCAAGCCGCACATAAGCTATGGTAACCTGAGAACAGAACAGGAATTTGAAGATTTTAACCTCACGCTGGATGTAAATGTTCCTGAGAATGGGAACAGCGGAGTATATCTTCGTGGACTTTATGAGGTCCAGGTGTATGATAGTTATGGATTGCCACAGAATTCTCATCATATGGGAGCGCTTTACAGCAGGATCATACCGGCAGTAAACGCTGAAAAACCAGCAGGTGAATGGCAGACTATGGACATCACATTATGCGACAGGCATTTAACTGTTATTCTAAACGGCATAACCATAATTGATAACCAAGCGGTGAAAGGAATTACTGGCGGGGCCCTTACATCTGACGAGTCAAAACCCGGACCGATTTATTTGCAGGGAGATCATGACAAGGTTATGTACAAAAATATTCAGTTAAGACCCATAATACAGTAAACAAAAAAATCAGCAGAAGGGATCATCTTATATAAAAATATATCTTTCTTCAACATAATTGAGAGGGATATTCTATTGTGACCGGAGTTATTATTTAATACTTAATAAATAGATTTACTAAAAAATTTATCAATAATATAATTATTGACTAATTTTAGCCACCAAACGCTATTTGCAAATATATTATGCAGTCATATTCCTATAAGAGTGGTAAATCTGGAGGGCGGGGAAGGGAGACGCTCTTCAGGGTAACCTTTAGAAACCAGATCAACCTGATCCAGATTGCAGATAATAAAGCCAATATGATCATCAGCATTAATTCCATTATCATATCTGTTATTGTTTCCATAACAGGTTTTGGGATTGTGAATGAAAGCTTAGATTATAACAAAGCGGATATAGCAATACCCATTACATTGATCGTTCTTACTTGCCTCATGTCCGTTGTTTACGCCATTCAGGCAGCACGTCCGCACATTATCCGGAATAAAAAGGGAGAGGTTGATGTTACTTCCAAGAATACCAGCATGTTGTTTTTCGGAACTATATCTAAAAAAACAATGGATGAATATATGGATGAGATGGACAATCTCCTGAAATCAAGAGATTCTATATATAAGAACATGACTATTGATATTTATAATCAGGGGAAAGTACTTAAGCGGAAATACCACCTATTAAGTATAGCCTACCTGATCTTTATGTATGGTTTTGTGTTCAGTGTATTGACCTTTTTATTGATGTTCGTTTTGCCCTAGTTTTTTAACCATACATCAAGAAAATTCACCATCCAAATTAATTTCTGAATTTCCTGCAACCTTCAAGGCTATGTTGTCATCTAATATATAGTAATTAATTGAATAACTATGCTCAGGAATTATTTTAAAGTTGCTCTCAGGAATATTTTTAGATATAAGTTTTATTCTTTCATCAACATTTTTGGATTGACCATTGGGATTTCAGTTAGCTTGCTTATATCCTTTTACGTGTTTGATGAGTTGAGTTACGATACCTTTCATGAAGATGCTGATCGTATTTATCAAGTGAATATGAGGGGTGTACTCCAGGGAAAACCATTTAACGGTGCAAATTCCTGCTCGCCTTTCGCTGCGGCCAGTGTACAGGAAGTGCCCGGAGTTGAAGAGGCCATCCGAATAAATCTTTGGCGTGATATTGTTATACGATACGAGGATAAAATATATACAGAAAAGAAAATACTAGTTGCAGATTCGAATTTTTTTGAGTTTTTCACTTTTGAGCTGAAAGAAGGAAATCCAAATGACATCTTGAATGAGGTCAACCAGATTATATTGACGGAGACAAGTGCAAAAAAATATTTTGGTTACGAAGCCGGGAAGAGTGAGTCCCCTCTGGGTAAAATGGTACAGTTCGGCTCTAACAAAACGAATTGTGAAGTGGTTGGTATCGTCGAAGATCCACCAACAAATTCTCATTTTGTTTTTGATATGATCTATTCGATGGTATCATGGGATGTCAGCAGGCGGCCAGATTGGACGAGTAATAACTTGCATACCTATGTCAAACTAAACGATAAAGCAGATCCCGTTACAGTCCAGGAAAGTGTTTCAGCCATGTCTGATAGTCATGTTGGCCCTGAGATATTAAAATTTATAGGGGTGAGCCTTGAGGATTGGAGAGCTTCAGGCGGTGATTATGGATATTATATTCAACCTATGCTGGATATTCATCTATTTTCAGATGTTGATGGTCAGATTGAAGCTCCAGGCGATATCGCTTATGTTTATCTGCTATCAGCCATTTCAATTTTCATTATTCTGATCGCTTGCATTAATTTTATGAACCTCGCCACCGCAAGATCAACCGGGCGCGCTAAGGAAGTCGGAATTAGAAAAACAGTAGGTGCTACAAAAAGAAAATTGATAACTCAATTCTTACTGGAATCCATTTTATTAAGCATAATATCTACGGCACTGGCTATTGTGGTTTTATGGCTTACCTTACCCTATCTAAATCAAATGACCGGAAAAAGTATAGGCATCGAATATATACTTTCGGGAAATGCATTGCTTTCAATAGCCATCATTATGGTTCTGACCGGTGTTCTTGCAGGAAGTTATCCTGCTTTCTATTTGACCTCATTTCAGCCGGGTATGGTTTTGAAAGGATCGTTAAGCAAAGGTGCAAAAGGAAGCTGGATACGCAGTACGCTGGTTGTTTTTCAATTCGCCATATCTGTTTCCCTGATCATAAGTACAATGATCATATATAAACAACTGAAGCTGGTTCAGGAGAAAAACCTTGGTTTTGATAAAGAGAATGTATTGATAATTGATAATACCAGGGTTCTAGGAGATAATAAGCAGGCTTTTAAAAACAAATTAAAAGGGTTGGCTGGTGTGAAACATAGCAGTATTGGCAGTTATGTGCCCCCTCATGTCTACAGCAACAGCGTGTTTTTTCCGGATGGGATAAAGGATGATGGTATTCTATTTTATCAGATCTACTCTGATCATGACTACCTGAAAACAATAGGTCTTGAAATGTATTCAGGACGATTCTTTTCGGAGGATTTTCCATCGGATTCTTCTGCAGTTGTGATCAACAGGAAGGGTATGGAAGAACTGGGATGGGCCAGTCATGAGGGACATCGAATTGCTGAACCTGAAAGAGACGGCTCGTTGTTATTTCATGATGTAGTTGGTGTTATTGAGGATTTCAACTTTTCATCCTTGCATAACGAGATTGAGCCTTTGATCTTCATGTTAGGAGACTGGGGCAGTCTTATACCTGTCAGGCTTGAAGCCGGTAGCGTTAACAATAAGATAACTGAGATTGAAGGGATCTGGAAAGAGATGGCCCCCGGCGAACCTTTCGATTATTCCTTCCTTGATGAAAATTTTGATGCCATGTTCCGATCAGAAAAGCAGTTGGGAGATATTTTTATCATTTTTACTTCATTAGCCATATTTATAGCCTGCCTTGGGTTATTTGGTCTTGCTACATTCATGGCAGAACAGAGATCTAAAGAAATAGGTATACGAAAAGCATTGGGAGCAGATGTATCAACTGTCGTATTGCTATTAACAAAAGAATTTACAAAACTGGTGTTGATATCCATTGTCTTCGCAGTACCAGCAGTGATCTTTCTTATGAATTGGTGGCTTGAGAGTTTTGCCTATAAGACAAATCTGGGTGTAATGAGTTTTGTGATAGGAGGTTTTGGTGCATTGCTTATATCGTGGCTAACGGTCAGTTACCAGTCCATTCGCGCTGCTTTAGCCAATCCTACAAAGGCCTTGAGGTACGAATAATGTTTCAGATATCTTTTAAATGATTCAGAGCCTACTGGGTTTAATTTCATAATATTATCCTTCCCGGATCGCCGTTCTAAATACGGCGATTTTGTCTTGCGCACTTTTTTAATTGTAAGTACATTTATGGATAAATAATTTTTTGCCTCTACAACAGGGTGGAAGGAACTTCAGAAAACCAAAATATTCTTAATATCTAATTATGCATAATGCATTTTTTAATTAATAAACTAATTACAACCGGAATTCTGATATTTCTGGCAACGACAAATATTCTTTGTCAGGAAACTGATACTACAAAGTACACTTATACTATCGATGGCCGGGAAAGGGCTTACTACCTGCATATCCCTGAAAATCTTCCCGAAAATGCACCCCTTGTCTTTGTGTTTCATGGGTATGGGGGCAGTGCAAAGGAAATGATAGGATATTCTAAGATGAATACGGTAGCTGATGCAAATGGATTTATGGTTTGTTATCCCCAGGGTGTGTTTGGTGAGGATAAAAAGAATTCATGGAATGCCGGGTATTCCAATCCGGATGTGGATGATGTTAAATTCCTTACATCCCTGGCCAGGTATCTGCAAGGGGAATACAAACTAAGTTCAGAAAACACTTTTGGTACAGGCATGTCAAATGGGGCAGACATATGTTACATACTGGCATGTAAGGCTTCTGAAGTGTTTTCAGCTATTGCCCCTGTGGCCGGTTGTATGATGGAAAGTACTTTTCATACCTGCAAGCCTCAGAAACCTGTTCCGGTATTTGAAACTCATGGCACCGAAGATGACATTACCTTTTGGTACGGAGATGCGAATTACTCTGAAGTGTATGGAGGTTATAAAGGTGTACGGGAAACCTTCGAATTCTGGGTGGATCTTAATAAGTGTTCTAACGTCAAAAGAGATATCCTTCCGGATCTGAACACGGATGATAAGAGTTATGTAGTCCGTGAAATGTATTCAAATGGTGTAGAAGGTCATGAAGTGTGGTTGTACACCCTTGTAGGAGGCAAACATGACTGGCCAGGGAGTTGGGGGAATAAAGATTTTGTAGCAGCAGAGGAAATCTGGAATTTTTTCAAACGATTTATAAAAAGTTGATATTACATTGTATTTTGATATTTTAGGATCCTTAAGCAGAAAATTATTAAAGTTATGAGAAGATTTTTTTTAAGTTTATCGGTACTAATGTTATTAATAACTATAGCTACAGGGTGTGCTCAGGATAAACCAGAACCAGATACTGGTTCACCGAATATAGTCATAATCTTTACCGATGATCAGGGCTATGGTGATGTAGGTTGTTATGGGGCCACTGGATATACTACCCCAAATCTTGATAAACTGGCAAACCAGGGAATAAGGTTTACCAACCATTATTCCGCCCAACCGGTTTGTAGCGCATCGAGAGCCGGACTATTAACTGGTTGTTATCCAAACCGTATTGGTATTTCAGGCGCCCTTTTTCCCCACAATAAAATTGGCCTGAATCCGGAGGAGCTAACGATAGCTGAAATGTTAAAGACTAAAGGGTATGCGACAGCCATTTATGGGAAGTGGCATTTAGGACATCATGAAATGTTTCTTCCATTACAACATGGTTTTGATGAGTATGTAGGTGTGCCATATTCCAATGACATGTGGCCGATAAACCTAAAAGGGGAGAAGGATCCTCCCGGAACAGATAGGGGAAATTTTCCGGACCTTCCTTTAATCGAAGGGAATGAGACCATCGAAAAGATTACATCCTATGCCGGGCAGGATAAGTTAACCACTCTTTTTACCGAAAAAGCAGTCGATTTTATTAACAGGAATGCTGAAAATCCCTTTTTCTTATATGTTCCGCACAGCATGCCCCATGTTCCTCTGGGTGTGTCTGACAAATTCAGGGGTAAAAGTGAACAGGGCATGTATGGTGATGTGATGATGGAAATAGACTGGTCTGTGGGGCAGATCATGCAGGCATTGAAAAATAACAATATTGAAGATAATACAATAATAATATTCACAACAGATAATGGCCCATGGCTGAATTTTGGGAACCACGCCGGATCTTCCGGGGGATTACGGGAAGGTAAGACCACCAGTTGGGAAGGTGGACAGCGCGTACCTTTTATTATCAGGTGGCCGGGAACGACCCCGGAAGGCTTGATTTGCAATAAACTTTCATGCACCATTGATCTGCTTCCAACCATAGCTGAAATTGTGGATGGCGAACTGCCTGATCATAATATAGATGGGCTTAGCGTCCTCGATCTATGGAAAGGTGACTTTGATAAAACTCCAAGGGAAGAATTATATTATTATTTCGGCAAGAATAATCTGAATGCCGTTCGTAAGGGAAACTGGAAACTGGTTTTCCCGCATGATTGGGATTCTTACCATGCGGAACCCGGAAATGATGGCAGAGGAGGACCGCGTATTCGTATGACTGTTGACTCTCTTGAACTATATAATATGATGCGGGATCCTGGAGAGGAATATAATGTTGTA
This sequence comes from uncultured Cytophagales bacterium, assembly GCA_963820995.1. Lineage (GTDB taxonomy): Bacteria > Bacteroidota > Bacteroidia > Cytophagales > Cyclobacteriaceae > JAGTVG01. The sequence continues at coordinate 274,245 of CAWGCL010000009.1, forward strand.
AAAATGTACCCGGATATTGTAGAATCACTGCTTCAGGTAGGTGAAAAAGCAAGGGAAGAACTTGGCGATCTGAATGTAGGAATAGAATCGGGCAGCGGTACCCGGGAAATAGGAAAACTTCAAGAAACAAATAATTAATATTATGAAAAAGATCTTTTTGGCATTAAGCGGAATTATTCTCATATCACTCATGTTTTATAAATGTGAACCGCTAAGTGAACCCGCTAATCCACCCAATATCCTGTATATCATGAGTGATGACCACGCTTTCCAGGCCATCAGTGCCTATGGTGGCAGTCACCTTCAAACCCCGAATATCGACCGGCTGGCAAAAGAAGGTGCGATATTCAACAGGAGTTTCGTTACCAATTCTATTTGTGCACCCAGCCGGGCAGTACTGCTCACGGGGAAGCATAGTTTTATCAATGGAAAAGTTGATAACATTCATCCTTTTAACTGGGATCAGGAGAACTTTCCTAAAATTCTCCAAAGGAATGGATACCAGACCGCAATGATTGGTAAAATCCACCTTGATGGCATCCCGCAGGGATTTGATTTTTCTATGGTCCTTCCCGGGCAGGGGCATTATTATAATCCTGATTTCCTGATTGAAGGGGAAAGGAAAAGATTCGAAGGGTATGTAACGGATATTATAACCGAAACTACCCTGGATTGGCTGAAGAATAAAAGAGATCCTGAAAAACCATTCTGTGTGCTTTATCATCAGAAGGCCCCTCACAGGAACTGGAAGCCAGCACCTGAATACCTTACTCTGTTTGACGATACAACTTTTATGCCTCCGGAAAACTTTTTCGATACCTACGAAGGAAGAGGAAGTGCAGCGAAGGAACAGGAAATGAAGATTGATGGCCATATGATGTGGGGTCATGATTTTAAAATGCGAACTTCTCCGGAAGGAGAGGATACCAGATTCAATAATGAACTGAATAGATTTAATGAAGAGCAATTAGAGCAGTGGCTTGCCGCTTATACACCAAAAAATGATGCAATGAAGGCCGCGAACCTGACTGGAAAAGACCTTGCAATATGGAAATATAACCGGTATATAAAGGACTATCTGCGAACCATCAAATCTGTGGATGATGGAGTGGGTGAGGTGCTTGATTACCTTGACGAAAGTGGTCTTTCAGAAAATACCATTGTGATTTATACCTCAGACCAGGGATTTTACCTAGGTGAACATGGCTGGTTCGATAAACGGTTTATGTATGAAGAATCTTTCAGAACGCCCATCCTGATGCGATATCCAAAGGAAATAGAGCCCGGAACAGTAGTGAATGAACTAATCCAGAACCTGGATTTTGCTCCTACTTTTCTGGATTATGCAGGGGTAGAAATACCGGCCGAAATGCAGGGGGAATCCTTCCGGAAGATTGTGAGTGGTGAGACAGTCAGAATGGCGGGACGCCATTTATTATACTTACTATGAGTATCCTTCAGTACATATGGTTAAAGCGTCATTATGGTGTAAGGACAGACAGGTATAAACTGATGCATTTTTATTATGATATTGACGAATGGGAGATGTACGACCTCGAAAAGGATCCCCAGGAAATGAAGAATATTTATGATGATCCTGAATATGCGGAGGTTAAGGAATTAATGCATAAACGACTGATCGAAATGCGCGACAAGTACGGAGACAGCAAAGAAAATGATGACGCCTTTCTAGAAGCTTATTTAGAATCCATGAAAAAGAGAAACAGGTAAAAGAAAATACCTCTCAGGCTGTATTTATTCAAGCCATTTGTTGAATATAATATCCGGATTATCCTCAGACCACAGTCGGATTTGAAGGTTTTCGGATACATTCTTTTGCGTATAAACATATTTTATCCAGCTCAGGTCAGTATTCTCAGCTGACAGGTCGATATTCTGCCCCAGTTGGTCTTTTACATTGACCAGTAACATTTTTGCTGGAGCAAGTGTACTTACCATGTCCGGAAGATCATAATGAGGCAATACACCGGCAAGGGAAGATTGGATAAGGATCGGATCGTAATCTCTATTCATAACAATTGATTTGTAGGAAATAAGCGGATCGATTAGTGCAAGTCTGGAGAAATTGGAACTTACGATATTGTTATGCAAAAGATCTGATGTAAAAATACCCCTGGCGATCCCGTATATCATATCATTTTCTATTTCATATTGATCAAAAACAAATGCGCAAACTTTATCAATATCTTCCATTCGAAGCCCAACAATGCTTTTTCCGGTGAGAATACCAGCATACCATTTATTGTAGGAAGAATGGCTGATATATGAATCGCCTGCTTCATCATCCGGTGCCAATTCGCCACTTCCGGTTATATCCGGGAGTATTACATGATACCCTTTTTTAGCAAGATATACCGGTAATCCTGATTTAAGTTCCTTGGTTTTGCCGTCAGGATTAAGAATCAGTATGCCTTTGTTTAATTTGATCGAATCAGGATTCATAACCACAACTGGTATATTTCTGGAATGATTACTTTTAATAAGGTATTTTTCTAAGGTAAATCCATTATAATCTTCTGTCCCGGAGAATATATAATTATCACCAATTATAATATTTTCAAAACCAGTGACATGGATAACAGATTCGTATAACCTTTCCTGATCTATTAAGATGGAATCACTCTTATCCATGCTCTTTTCCAGATCATGTTCCATTGACTTTTTATTTAATGAGAATATAGTTTCAGCATTGAAGTCAGTTAATACCTGTCCACTCTCCGTTACCCGAAGGTCCTTCTTACTAAAAATGGTCACATCCAGATCAGTCGAGTCACCAGGATGGTTCAGGTGCTTCTGGAAGAACGCATAGGCCCGTTCCCTGTTTTTCAGGGTAGATTCATGCTCCCCTTCGTCCTCTATCATTTGAACGAGATCTTCTTTACCGAGCATCTTATATGCCGATTTTACCTCAGTATAAGTTTCACGTGCCCCCTGTATACTGAAAAAATCACTTAAAGTAGCTGATGATCAATGTAGGTTTAGGTGCACGAACTTCCAGAAGATCGGCCTGATCAAGATTATTTTTCAGAAGAAAGGGCAGGTTCTGTTCCGCGTCCTGAGGCCCAATGGATTCCAAGAGATATTTGAAACTGGTTACATAATTTTCTGGTGCAGAAGCCAGGACACGATCATCGAAAGCTGAGATATATACCGATTGTGTTCCACCTCCGGATCTTCCGGTAATGCCTAATTCTATCCGGATCTACCTCCACTCTTGAAACCAGGTAGTCAATACTTCGAATCCCATCCCAGATCATATATTTAGCCAGGGAGTGTCCACTGATAAAGCATTGTCCTCCAACATAGGAATGTTCCTTAGTTGGGGTATCATATTTCGATTTTTTACCTTTCTTGTTCAGATATTGCAGCCGTCTCTCCCTGACTGACAGGATCAAAGGCCAGTACGACAAATCCTTTCTTTACATAATTTATGATCGCATGCTGATATACCTTTGACCGGAATCCTTCCCAGGTGTGTCCGCTGCAATATAATATAGCAGGAGATTTTTTCTCCAGACCATCAGGTATGAATAAGGCGGCGGTTACATGTAAGCCGGGTTGTGATTCATAGATCACCTTTTCTACTCTGAATCCGTCTCCTTTTAAAAGACCTGTTACCCTGGGATTTAAAGGAGTCTTTTCCGGGAATTCTCCAATAATATGATCAAGTTTAACACGAACTTCTGCTTGTCTTTGCTCCCAATCTCCTTCACTTTTCATATTGGCGATTTGGTTTGATCTTTGTGCTAACTGATCGAGAGCTATATTAGTAAGGCTGTTATATAAGGTTTGCTGATGGTCAGAAAAGTATTTCCAATAATTAAACAGCGAGACATCTGGTTGGGAATATACGTTTATTCTACCTACAGAAATTAAAGCTATTATCAAAGAAATTCTTTTTCCATGGATAAACAAGAATGATAAATTCTTCATCGCAAAATGGTGATTATATGTTTTAGATGTATTACTCTAACAATTTAAGAATCCTAAACCGTAATTAGAATTTTCTCTGACATGTTATTCAATATATCCTAAATTCTTTTATCGAAATTCAATCTTGATAGATTCGGATTGATCTGTATCCCAGGCGGTGAGCTATAGCTTCAATCCTGGTATCCACTTTAATGGTCAGGGGTTTTGTGTATACCTCCCATTTCTCAGGAACTGATTCGTCATATCCGTAAACTTTATATCCAATATTTGCACCTTCCGTTTCAGAGCTTAAAATCAATTCACCATCTATTACTTCGTAAGTAGGAAGTGCGGTTATAGGTTGTTCACGTCCAGGCCAGAAATTTTCCAGTATCTCTGCTTCAGGGATCTCACCCATGTCGTTAATAGACTCCATCCATTTCGTACACTCTTCTCTTAATTCCTCAAGTTTCATTGCATAATCAGGATTCTCTGCAAGATTGTGCAATTCGTAGGGATCTTCCCAGGTATCGAATAATTCTTCTTTAGCCTTTTTCTCCCTGAACCATTGTGACTGGTAAGTGTCCAGACTATCAATTTCATTCAGCCTTAGCAACTCCTGCATAATGCCCATTTGTTCTCTATATTTTACGGGGAGGTAATATGGTTTTTCAGGATAATAATTTAAAAGATACTTGTATCGTTCATCACGAACAGCCCTGATCATATCAACCTGGGCATCCAGCCTGTCAGCTGCTGCATGGATATAGTTTCGCTCATTGCGCGATCTGTGAATTCCGGAAAACGCCCTTCCTTGGATGTAATCAGGTATTTTTGTTCCGGTAATAGAAAATATCGTAGGGGCAAAATCAACGAAACTGATCAATTCATCATCGAAATGTCCTGCTCCTATCTGACCGGGATACCTGATAATCATCGGTACTTTTATTCCAGAATCATATATCAACCTTTTTTGACGCGGGAGCGGTCCTCCATGGTCGGAGTAAAAGAAGACAATCGTACTATCCAGCAACTGATCTTCTTCCAGTTGTTTCAGGATGATTCCGATTTGTCTGTCCAGTTCGATAACATTTGAATATACCCTTCTGATATCTTTTAAAGCAATATCTGTTGCAGGCAGATAAGGTGGAACCGGGACATTCATATCTTCAGGAATATTTAAAGGCCAATTCTCCTCTCTGATCATTTCGCCAAAATTAGCTTGATTCCCTGTTGATTCAGGAAATTCAGGATCGTGATAGCGCAGTAGCTGTTTCCTATAAGGCCTTGTAACATGTCCTTCATGCGTAACACCAATGTTAAAGATTGAAAAGAAAGGTTGACCTTCTTCCCGATGCCTCCAATGTGCTTTCAGGCTTGTTTCATCCCAGGCAGTAACCGGAGGTTTAAACTGATAGTCCTGTTTGTCATTATTTGAACAGAAATATCCATTTTCACGCAGAACCTGGCTCATCATTTTAACCTCTGGTGGAGGGACAATTTCATAGAGGACCAGGCCAATCTGGTCCATATGGGATTTGACATATTGGACCCGCATATTATGACCTCCAATGCTGGATGGGTACATGCCAGTAGCAATAGCACAGCGGCTGGGGGCACACACTCCCGATGGAGAGAATACATTGGTATATACCACTCCTTCTTTTGCCAGGCGGTCGATATTGGGCGTTTTTACAGTTGAATCACCATATGCCGGAAGAATTGGGCTGAGATCTTCCGCAACAATCCAAACTATATTTGGCTTGAATTTTAACTGACTGACAGGATCAAAGTTGATCATTTTACGTTGATCCTGATCTGATGGACGCACACAGGACGATGCCAAATAACTGAGTAAGGCTATTGAAAGTATCCAATGTCTTTTCATATACACAAAAAATCTAATAATCTTATTTAAAAAACGTTAGGCAGAATTGTATAAAACAGCTTAAATTGAAATTTCATATGCAATTTGATTATTAAAGGTGAATAAACAAAAAATTATATATGCTTTTGATCCATTATGTGGCTGGTGTTTTGGTTTTAATGCCGTGATAAAGAAATTGAAAGAAGAGTATTCTGAACAGTTGGAATTTGAGATTAAAAGCGGAGGATTAGTTATCGGTAACAGAATATGCAAGATCTCTGAAAAGGCGAAATACCTGAAAAAATCTCTGCCAAGTGTGGAAAGGATCTCTGGTATTAAATTCGGAGAAAAATTTCTTAAACTTCTTGATGAAGGAGAATATGTCAGCAACTCCATTCCCCCATCGATCGCCTTTAATGTGTTTAAATCTTTCAGGCCTGATCTTGCATTTGATATAGCCCATGCCATTCAAAAAACCCATTATGTTGACGGGATGGACCTGAATAATATCCGGCCATACTTCAAGGTTGCAGAGCAATTCGGAGTGAATAAATTCGGTTTTATGGACAGATATGAAGACCCGATGTACGAACGGTTTACAGAAGAAGATTTTGACCTTGTCAAAGGATGGGGTGCAACCAATTACCCTGCAATATTGCTTGAGCGCGAAAAAAAGGTTGAGATGGTGTCGGAGGGATTTATCAATTATGAGGCTCTGAAGGAAGATTTTGAAGATATCCTAAGTGAAGGGTGATCCTCTATTCAACACCTAACCATACCCATTGAAACTTGACAACTTCCCCTTTTTTTGGTTCAATATTTAAATTAACGTTATAGTAACCTTTTTCAGTGATTTCAATGACCCCAAGTCTCGAAGCATTATAACTTTCAATTTGCCAGTTTTGATTCGGTTCCCCTACAAACATCCCTGTAGGATGAAACTCTTGATTCAAATTGGACCCTTTAATCGTCAAATCTATCTTACCTCCACTGTTTTCCCCCTGATAGCTATATGAAATATCAACAAAAACCTTCCCAGGATTGTCCAGATAGACTCTCCAGGCATAATCCGATTTCCCGCTAATCTCAACGTGCTCCGGAATTGAGCCAAACCTCTGAGTTAAAGAAATATTCGTATTACCTTCTGCAGATGATATATTTCTGGGAGTCAGTAGAAATCCGCCGGAAACAGATTCTGCCACTATTCCCATCGCCGCCTCCGGTTTCGTTTCGTATTCGACAACTAGCACTGAAATATATGGATCAGGTGGCAGTTGTGGTAAGGAAATTGCTGTAACTACGTCATTAAATTCAAAATCCAGTGCTTTTTTCTGTTTGTCAGCAAGTTGATAGATCTTTACCGGTCGGGATTTTATTCCGGTAAGGTGGATTTCCTGGGTGATGGGCCAGTTCTTTATATGCAGATATAACCTGTATTGATCATCATCAATCTGTTTTGTTGTGATTCTTCCCCAGTCATGCATGTCCATTGGAAGGTCAATCGCCTGACAGCCATATATAGATTCCCCATTGATTTTCAACCATTCACCCATACTTAGTAATCGTTCCTCAATTTCAAATGGGACATCCCCATTTGCCCTAGGGCCAATATTCAACATGAAGTTCCCATTCAGGCTAACATTATTGATCAATGAATTTAGAAGGGTAGTGGTCGACTTCCACTCCGTATCGGTAGAATGAAAACCCCAGGAATGAGCAACTGTGGCAGCTGTTTGAAAAGGATGGTCTTTTTTCATACTCCCAAGCTGGTTATCACCAAGCGTTTGAAAATCAATATCCCTGTCTTCTTCTACTGATAATCCAAGCCTGGAATTAATGAGGCAATCGGGTTGAAGTTCCCGTATCATTTCCTTGAGTTGTATCAATTGTGCCTTGGTGACCACCGTTTTGGAATGATGGATCCACATATCAAACCAGATAATACCAATCGGTCCATAGTTGGTTAATAGCTCACGCATCTGCGGGATTACTTTATTTTGCCAGTAATCATCATAATCTATCTCCGAGATACCGTAGATCTCTTTGGAGTGATCCCAGCCATTGGGATGCTCCCAGTCAACCCAATGAGAGTAGTATAGTCCCAGTTTAACTCCATGTTTTTGACATGCATCCGATAACTCCTTGATAATATCTCTATGAGGAGAAGTGTGATCGTATACATCGTAATCACTCACCTCGCTGTTCCATAATGCAAATCCATCGTGGTGTTTTGCCGTGATGGTCAAATATTTCATGCCTGCTTTTTTAGCCATCAGTACCCATTCTTCCGGATCGATCTCATCCCAGCGAAACTTGTCAAGAAGGGTAAGGTATTCTTCTCTGTTTATCCGGTTTCGGTAAAGGATCCATTCAGCATAATCATTGTCATAGCGTAATTTCTCACCTTTCCAATAGCCTTCTGCGCCGCTGTAAACACCCCAGTGAATAAACATCCCGAATCTGGATTCTACAAACCATTTGGCTCTTTCATTGGTTTGTTCCTGGGCATTTACTACATAGCCCTGGATAATCATAATAGCTAAGATCAGGATATATTTGAATTTCTTTATAAGCATCATATTACGGATTTAAAAAAATGACCTTTTGCAGAATTATTTCTTAAAGATAAAGATCATACTATTTTCCGAGAATTAACAACCATCCTTTTTTTGCATCCACTCTGATTTTATCCCCGGATTTAAAAGAAGTTGAATCCTGGAAATCATGGATATATGGAGCAATCAGATGTTTCCTTTCCAGGTTTTGTATATACCCTGGTTTAAGCATTAAAATAACGTTTTTTGGTTACTTCAGAGAAATTGCCAATTACAAGTATCGATGCAACGTGAATTGTATATCTGAAAATAAAAAGTCTCATGTGATGAAATATCAATCCAATAGTAAATCCTGATAAAGATAATTAAAATTATCCTCGAATTTGAATTCTCCACTTCCACAACATTCCTGAATCCAGGATAAACACCATCCGCCAGTCAGTGGAGATCGTCTGGCATGCAATTCAAGCCCATGTAGGATGGTCAAAGAAAGAACCTCCGAACGCAATAACCTGGTCATTATCGGTTAGTATTTTTCCATTAAGCAACAATTCTAAGTGTTCAAATATTTCTCGAATTTTTTTATAATCCAGCATATTATTATCTTGAAGTACTTTACTGCTCATTTCATTTAAACATAAACAAACATGTACCGATTCATCATTTTTTCCCTTTTATTATCTTTTTCATATTCATGCCAGCCTGAAAAGGGCCAAACTGAAAAGGTTGACGATATAGACCGGAATAACAATAATATCCGCCATTATTTATCCAGGGTAGCCAGTGAAATGACGAATAATGCCTCATTGAATCTTAATAATCTCCAGGATTGGGAAAGTATACGGGAAAAGAAGCTGGACGAATTCCGAAGTATGGTCAGCCTGGTGAGTATGCCAATAGAAGGGGAGAGATCTCCTTTGAATGTAAAATATACAGGAACCATACAGATGGATGGTTACCGCATCGAGAAATTGTCTTACGAATCCTTGCCAAACTTGTATGTACAGGCCAACCTGTACATACCTGACGGTATAACAGAATCAGTACCTGCTGTCCTTTACCTCTGTGGTCATGCACGGACCCAAAAAACACACTATCAGGCACATCCCAGGAAATTTGCAGAACTTGGTTTTGTATGCCTGATTGTTGAAACTGTACAATATGGAGAAGTATGGGGTGAACATTGGGGCTGTTATGACCGTGGCTGGTTCAACTGGTACAGCAGGGGCTATACTCCAGCCGGTGTGGAAGTCTGGAATGGTATCCGGGGACTTGATCTCCTCAGCACCTTGCCTGAGGTTGATCCTGAAAAGATGGGGATCACAGGTATATCCGGTGGCGGGGCAATAAGCTGGTTCCTCGCAGCTGCAGATCAAAGGGTCAAGGTGGTGGCCCCTGTTTGTGGCAATAGTACCCTTGATGATCAAATTTCTAAAAGAACTATAGATGGTCATTGTGATTGTATGATGATCCTCAACACATACGGATGGGATTTTCAGGATATTGGGGCCCTTATTGCTCCCCGGCCACTTTATATAGCACAAGCTGACCGAGACGGACTTAATACGATTGAGTCCTCAAGAAGAGTATATACTGAGCTAAGTGAATTTTATTCACTAATGGGAGCTGAAGAAAATATTGATTTTATTTCTACCCCGGGAGGACATTCATACCATAAAAATTCAAGAGAAGGAATATTTTCCTTTTTCATGAAGCATCTTATGGGTAAAGATGTCTCCCCGGAAAAAGTCGGAGATATTGATGAGTCACCTGAGGCAATGCTTGATAATGAAACTTTAATGGTGTTTCAGGAGGGGATTCCAGTTAACGACCGCACTAAATATATACAGGATTCATTTATCGTCCTGCCTGATCCTCCTGAAATACAAGATATTGAAGATTTGAATGAGCATCGGAAAACGGTAGTTGACATGCTAAAAGAAAAGACCTTTCATCAATTTCCTGATAAACCTATTCCTTTCGATAGTACTTTGGAATTCAGGACGCTCGACCGCGCCCGGTACGGCAGTGATATTTACAGTTTTGTTTCTGAAGAAGGATGGAGATTAAAAGTGGATTTTCGATGGCAGAATCCAAAAAATGAAAAGAAACCATTAATGATCGTATTGAAAAATCCTGGTGAATCCCGTTGGGAATCCGCAGATTTTATATCCGGCCTAGATGAAAACTGGAATATTGCATATTTTGAGACAAGGGGTGTTGGAGAAAATGGCTGGGCTCCTGAACTCCAGTGGCACATTCGACGAGCTTCCGCCTGGACGGGTAGGACTATAGCTTCTATGCGTATTTATGATGTTTTAAGATGCCTTGAGTTTTGCAGAACGATGGACAATGTAGATGCCTCTAAGATTGGGATCGCTGGACGAAATGAGATGGGTGTTGTCGCTATGTATGCTGCTTTATTGGATGGGGAATGTCATACTTTGATTCTTAAGGATACACCACCGACACTGGATCTGCCTGGCGCCAGCGATGGGAGGGATGCTTCTTTTGAAATGTTGAATGCACTTCAGATCACGGATAATTATCAGGTTCCGGCATTGCTCAATCCCACGAAGATATTTTTTTTAGGCGAGTTACCGGATCCTTATGTCTGGTCGGTTGATGTTTTAAAGAATATAGGTGCTAAAACTTCAATAAGTGTAGTTTCTAAACTGGATAATTAATTTCCGCAAAGTTGAAAGTGCATGCCTGCCGTCCATTGTTTAATGGCAGTCAAGGCGTGTTTTCCTGAAGGAAATGCAATTTTTTGTGAATTTTATTTCAGGGAGCTTTTGAAAAATTTTCAAGGATTCCCTGTGCCTGGGTAAATTCTAATTAAATATGAGTATTATCTGGAACTCAAAGGATTTCCTCTATCCTGACAGGTCTTTTCTCCGCAACGGATCTTTTTGCGGCAAGTCCGATTGCAACGGACATTAATCCATCGTTTCCAGAAACGCTCAATGGCTCTCCTTTTAAGATGGCAGCGATAAATTCTAGCATTTCCCTGTAATAGGATTCCGTATATCTTTCCATAAAGAAATTCAGGGGAAGAGATTTATGTGATCCGAAACCATCAAATAGCTCATGATTTTCTGGTAAATTATTGTCAATTTTCGCCATGCCTTTGGAACCGAATATTTCCAGTCTCTGATCATAGCCATACACTGCTTTCCTGCAATTATCAATTACCCCCATAGCACCTTTCTTAAACTGCAGGGTGGTTATGGCTGTATCAATATCCCCAAGTTTTCCGATTTCGTCATCTACCATTACGGCTCCTTTCGAATAAACTTCAACAACTTCATCATGGACTATAAAACGCGCCATGTCAAAATCATGGATCGCCATGTCAAGGAATAGACCTCCCGAACTTTTAATATAATGTGGAGGAGGAGGCCCAGGATCCCTGCTGGTGATCTTCAGGATCTGAGGATCTCCAATTTTACCTTCGGAAACAAGTGCTTCTATTTTAGCAAAGTTGGGATCAAAGCGTCTGTTGAAGCCCACCATCATTTGAATACCAGCCGAATTAACAACGTTTAAAACGTGTTTAATTTTATCAAGGTCGAGATCGATTGGTTTTTCACAAAATATATGCTTTTTCTCGCTTGCAGCAAGCTCGATATAATTCGTATGGGTATCTGTTGGAGAGCAAATAACGACAGCATCAATATCCGCATGTTGAAGAATCTCCATAGGATCTTCCGAAACCATTGGGATCCCTAATTCTTCTGCCAGATGTTTAGCTTCTACAATATCAGGATCTGCAATTGCTATCACCTCTGCCTTCTCAATGCGCTGTGATATGCTTGTGGCATGTACCTTTCCGATCCTGCCAGCCCCTATAATTCCCAGTTTTAAAGTATTCATATTTATCAATTTTTAAAGCCCAATAGATCTAAGAAATTCCCTGTTGTTTTGTGCACAATCTTTTGGTGAGCCCATACCCGGTAGCACATCCTGTTCTACGACGATCCAGCCATTGTAATCAGTTGCCCTCAATTCATTGGTAATGTCCGCAAAATCAATCTCTCCTTTGCCCAGTTCACAAAAAACCCCATTTTTTACGGAAGCGAAATAATCCCAACCGGATTCGGCAGATTGTTTAGCAATACCTGGTTGACAATCTTTATAATGCACATGCCAGATCCTATTCCGGAATTCTTTGAGTGCCTTCAAGGGATCGCCACCGCCAAATCTTAAATGCCCCGTATCAAGACAAAGCCCTAATAAGGATGGATCTGTCATCTTCATCAGCGTAGTTACCTCTTCGTAGGTCTCTGCAAATCCGGCACAGTGATGATGAAATACAGTACGTAATCCGGTTTCCTTTCTTACTTTATGCGCAATTTCATTGGCACCTGATGCAAATATGTCCCATTGAGCTTTATTTAAGCCCATTTCTGGTTTCACCCTTCCGGCATTTTGGGTCCTGACAGGATCTTTGCCATTGTCATCGGACAATACAATAAAAGCTTTTGAATATCCTGCATTCATCATTAGTTTGGCCGTTTTAACTGCAACTTCAGCTCCAGGGGCATGACTGGAAAGATCAGCTAGGGCCACAGGCACAAAAGCACCCAGCAATTCAAGTTCCCGTGTGCTTATTTCTTTCCTTAGCTGGAAAGGATTCGTAGGCATAAATCCCCAATCGCCTAATTCAGTACCGGAATAACCAGTTTCCCGGATCTCGTCAAGTACCTGTTCATAACCAGCTGCTTCTCCTTCTAAGATCGAATTCAAGCACACCCCATGAGCAGGGAGCATTTGCTATTTGTATCATAATATAAAGATTTTAAAATTTTCTGGTCCATTCCTTTGGCCAACGTTCTATTACTACCTTGGTTTGTGTAAAAAATTCCACTGCATGCTTTCCCTGTCCATGCAGGTCTCCATAGAAGCTGTCATTCCAGCCACTAAAGGGGAAAAAAGCCATCGGAGCAGCGATACCTATATTGATACCTATGTTTCCAGCATTGGCTTCATTCCTGAACTTGCGGGCATAGGCCCCATTACTTGTAAAAATGCAAGCTGCGTTCCCATAATTATTTTCATTTACAAGACGGATGGCATCTTCGATGTTTTCGACATGAATGATGCCCATAACAGGTCCGAATATCTCAGTTTTGTTAAGCTCGCCAGCTGGATTTACATTTTCCAGGATAGTTGGTTTGATATAGTTTCCTTTTTCATACCCGGATATTTTCGCATTCCTGCCATCGAGAAGCAAATTCCCGCCTTCATCAAGTCCTTTTTGGATCAGATGTTCAGTACGTGCTTTACTTTCCCGGCTGATTAAAGCACCCATCTCCGTTTCTGGGGCCAGCCCATATCCAGTTACCCTGGTTTTTGCTGCCTCGACGATAGCATCGGTAAATACCCGTTTATGATCACCCACCGGAATTATTGTGGAAGCAGCCAGACAACGCTGTCCGGCACAGCCATATACACTGTCACTGATGATCTTTGTAGTGACTTCCATGTCAGAATCCGGTAGGACCAGGACTGGATTTTTGGCTCCTCCCTGCGCCTGTACACGCTTTCCGTTTGCCGCTGCACGTTCATATACGTATTTCGCCACTTTTGAAGAACCTACAAAACTGACAGCTTTTATATCGGGATGATCCAATATCGAATCTACAGCCTCTTTACCTCCATGCACCAGGTTAACAACACCATCTGGTAAATTAAGCTGATCGATAAGTTCGAAAAGCAATTGCATGGTTTTTGGCACCTTTTCCGAAGGTTTTACTATGTATGTGTTCCCACAGGCAATTGCGTAAGGCAGAAACCAGAAAGGGATCATAATCGGGAAGTTAAAAGGTGCGATACACGCAGATATACCCACAGGCTGCCTAATAATAAATTCATCTATACCTACCGCTATATCCTCTGAAAACTCACTTTGCATAAGAACGGGTATGCCGCAAGCCACTTCTACATTCTCGATCGCCCTTTGCATCTCTGCTTTTGATTCAACCAGGGTCTTTCCGCATTCCATGGTGCATATTCTGGAAATTTCTTCCCGGTTAGCTTCCAGTAATCCTTTCAGCTTAAAAAGATATTGAATTCTCGCAGTAGCAGGGGTATTTCGCCAGCTGTTTGCTGCATCTGAAGCACTTTTAACCGCTATGGCAATATCCTGCTTATTGCTCAGAGGGACTTCCCACAATATTTTCTGTGTACCTGGATCAGTAACATCGATTTTTTCAGAAGAATAGCTCTTTGACCAGGACCCGTTTATATAGTTTTTAAGCAATTCCATATTTATAAATAATAGCGTTGTTTCTCTCTTCCTTTCATATATTCTTTATAAGCTTCCCTGACGCTTTCTTCAGAGGAAACTTCTGAGATGGCCACATCCCACCATCCATAACCTTCTACATTTTTATACAAGTCCGTTTCAATCGTTATTACCGTGGTGCTTTTCTGCTTTTTTGCTTCTTTTAATGCTTCTTTAAGAGATGCTATATCAGTACATTCTATTACAAAAGCTCCCAGACTTCTGGCATTCATAGTAAAGTCAACAGGCAATTGATCACCTGTGAGTTGCTTTGTGTTTTTATCCCGGAAGCGGTATTCCGTTCCAAATCTTTTCCCGCCTACCGATTCGGAGAGACCACCAATGCTGGCGAAGCCATTGTTGTTAAGGATGAGAATGATCATCTTGAAGCCTTCCTGTATAGAAGTGATGATCTCCTGCGAAAGCATCAGATAATTGCCATCACCGACCATTACGTATATCTCCCGCTCAGGATCGGCCATTTTAGCCCCAAGTCCACCTGCGATCTCATAACCCATGGTTGAATAACCATATTCCAGATGAAAACCTTTGGGATCCCTTGTGCGCCAGAGCTTATGTAAATCACCTGGCAGACTTCCTGCTGCACATAGCACAACATCGTCAGGGCCTGCAATTTCATTAACAGCTCCGACTACTTCACCCTGGCTTATTGGAACACCATGTCCCAGGTTATAGATCTCATTTACTTTTTTATCCCAGGCCGCATTATGCTCAGCTGCATTTTGTCTATATTCTTCATTCACCTGAAATCCTTCCAGTAAGCCAGAAAGTTCCTCAAGAGCTACCTTAGCATCACCCACCAGGGCAAGGGCAGCATGTTTAAATGCATCGAATTCAGCGATATTGATATTTATAAACCGCACATCAGGATGTTGGAAAGCTGTTTTTGACATCGTGGTAAAGTCGCTATACCGTGTCCCAATGCCTATTACCAGATCAGCTTCTTTTGCATAAGCAATCGCGCCAGGTGTTCCGGTAACCCCTATGGCGCCCAGGTTTTCGGGTACATCGTAGGGTAAGGAGCCTTTGCCGGCAAAAGTTTCTGCAAGCGGGATACCTGTTTTCCCAACCAGGTCCTTAAGTATTGAAGTGGCTTCGCTATAAATTACACCGCCACCTGAAATAATCATAGGTCTTTTGGAGGATTTGATCCACGATGCTGCTTTTTTGAGCAGCTCCTTATCTGGTCTTGGCCTGGCAATAACCCAGTGTCGTGGCTCAAACAGGTTGGCAGGGTAGTCCCAGCTTTCTGTTTGTACATCCTGAGGCATGGCCAGGGTAACGGTTCCTGTATCAGCCTGGGAAGTCAAAACGCGCATAGCTTCCTGAAGAGCTGTGATTAGTTGATCGGGCCGGTTTATACGGTCCCAGTACCTGGAGATCGGTTTAAAACAGTCATTAACTGAGATATCCTGTGAATGAGGCATTTCCAGCTGCTGCAAAACAGGCGCTACATTTCGTCGTGCGAAGATGTCGCCGGGCATAAGCAGGACAGGGATCCTGTTGATGGTAGCCGCTGCTGCAGCTGTGATCATATTGGTGGCACCCGGACCGATAGAAGAGATGCAGGCGAAGGTTGAGAGCCGGTTCTTCATCTTAGCATAGGCTGCAGCGGTATGAACCATAGCCTGCTCATTCCTGCTTTGATAATAGGTAAATTCCGGATGCTCCTGAAGGGCCTGGCCCAGACCGGCTACATTTCCATGCCCGAAGATGCCGAAGCAACCTGCAAAGAACTTCTCTGTATTACCATCCCGTTCCACATATTGATTATTCAGGAATTCAATGGTAGCCTGCGCTACCGTAAGCTTTTTCGTTTTCATCATGTTTAAAATCCACCTTTTGATTCAATAAACTGCATAACTTCAACTTCGTAGGGCATGAAATTAGCACATCCTTTGCGGGTAACTACAATAGCGCCACAGGCATTACCCATCCGAGCCGCTTTATAATGGTCCCAGCCTTTTAAATATCCATAGATATAGCCGCTTGCAAAGGCATCTCCAGCACCCAGAATATTCAATATTTCTACAGGAAATCCAGGTACTTTCATCTCTTTTTTGCCCTTTTCAAATACAGAACATCCTTCAGCCCCTCTCTTTACAATGAGTACTTCTACTCCCAGGTCGAGAATGGTCTTTATTCCGATATTTATGTTTCCCTTAATTTTCGGGGCAGATATTTGCTGATGTTTAATGGTGATCTGTTCAGGGTCATTCAGCACCGTGGCAAGAATTTCTTCCTCTGTGCCAATGGCAATCTTTGCCCTGGGCAAAATAGCCCGGGTGGTGATCCCAAACGCTCTTGGGTCATGCCATTGATCAGCTCTGAAATCGAGATCGATAACTATAGGGACATTTGCCGATACAGCTTCTTCCGTAGCAAAAAATGCTGCACTGCGGCTGGGTTCCTTATTCAACGCTGTTGCCGATATCTCCAGTAACCTGCAATTCTTAATATCTGCCTTAATTACATCATCGATCCCCACCTGGCTATCAGCAGCATTATCCCTGTAATATACAAGTGGAAATTTATCAGGTGGTTCTATACCAAGAATTACTGCACTGCTTCTGGATCCCTTGATCCTTGGGATCAACCTGGTATCCACATTTTCCTTTTTCAGGAAATTTAATATAAAATCAGCTACCTGATCTTCACCTACCCCAGTAAGTAGTGCGGCTTTCAGTCCCAACCTGGCACATCCTACCGATATGTTCAGGGGCGATCCCCCTACAAAAGCACCAAATTCTGAAATGTCGACAAAGGCAGCTCCAATATTATTGGAATACAGGTCGATGGATGAACGCCCGTAAGTTATTACATCATATCTTTTTTTAGCCATAAGATTTAGTTTACTTGTTCATTTCGATCCCAACCATTGGAATCCGTGGATCTTTGCCTTTCCAGGAGTTGTATATCCAGGCATGGTCGGGATCATCCGTATTTGCAAGGGACTGATCGCTGCCTGTTAGAAAGTTGAGATAATATACATTATATCCATGTCCGGCAACCACCGGATGATAACCCTTTGGAACCATCACGATATCATTATTTCTTGCAACAGCAATTTCATCCAAAGATCGGTCGTCAGTATATACCTGTTGAATGGCATAGCCCTGGGCCTTGTCTATTTTATAGAAATAGGTTTCTTCAAGCCTGGCTTCCAATACCTTATTATTTTCATCCAATTTCCGGGTATCGTGTTTATGTGCAGGAAAAGAACTCCAGTTCCCTGAAGGTGTATATACCTCAACCGATACGAGATGATTACAATCACTCCCTGGTGGCAATATGCTGTTAATTTGCCTGGTCGCATTATCGCCGCCCCTGATCTCGATCCCTAATTCCTCTACCTTATGGGGATCGATGAATTGAATCGGATGATCCTGGTCCGTTAAACACCAACCATAAGCAATATCCAACAAATCGGACTTTGCCGTAAGGGTAAATCCCTGGTGCCTTGATAGATACACGGCATGTGGTAATCCACTGAAAACATTCTTCCTCGATTTATCCGTAATCCAGGATCCAACTTCAGTTTCTATAGAGAACTTTCCGCCCAGCAATACGATCAACATCTCGCTTTTACTGGTATTATGCTTCCATTTTTCTCCCCGGTTCATTGTTCTGGCTCCAAAATTCAACATTTCCCAGCCAGCTTCCTGGCATGTAATATGCTGATACTCCCCGGGTCCATCCTTTGGTTTTACCAGTAATGGATATTTAGGATCTATATTCATAATTTCATAATATTTTTAAATTTTTTACCTTGTCATTTGCGCCCAGAAGTTCGAATTTCCGGATCATAAAATCTTCATATGCTTTAATGTATTCTGTTCCGGGTATAACAAGATCAAAAAGTTCCGGGGAGTTTTTGAAGAATTCTCTGTGAACCCTGGCCCAGATCAATCGATATCCGTAGCTATGTTAATTTTACAAACGCCAAGTTCAATGGCTTGTTTCAGAGATGCTTCGTCAACCCCTTTCGCTTTTGTTGACAAAGTGCCGCCAGCATTATTTATGCGTTCAACCTCTTCCATCGGAACAGCCGAAGCACCATGGAGGACCAGAGGATAACCAGGTAATCGATTACCTATTTCTTCAAGTATCTGAAATTGAATGCCCCCTTGTCCAGAAAATTTATAAGCACCATGACTTGTTCCCACTGCAATAGCAAGACTATCACATTTTGTTCGATTAACGAAGGTCTCTACTTCCTCAGGATCAGTATAAAGGGCCCTTGAATTTTCTACACTTTTATCATCCTCAACACCACTTAATACCCCAAGCTCTGCTTCTACAGATATTCCTTCAGAGTGGGCCTTTTCAACAATCCCGGAGGTAATGTCAATATTGGTTTGAAATTCTTCATGGGAAGCATCTATCATCACAGAATCGTAATCACGAGACTTAATTGCATCCTCGCAATGTGACAGGGTGCCATGATCCAGATGGATAGAATAGATGGTTTCAGGATATATCCTGTCTGCTGCTTCGATCATAGCTGAAAGCATGAGGGGATGTGCATAATTTCTAGCTACAGGGGTCAATTGTACAATAAACGGAGCTTGCGCTTTTTGTGCACTCCTGAACAATCCGTGAATTTGTTCAGCAGAAAAAACATTGACTGCAGCAATGCCGTATTTGCCATAGCAATCTTTAAACAATGTGCTTGTCGAAACCCGCATTTTCTTCTGATGAAATTTGTTAATAGACTCTTGTTTTCTGCCATCCTTGTCTACATAAAATTATAAAAATCAACCTGGTATAAAAATTATGGATCAATAAAATATGATGTACAATAAAAGTGTTGCAATAAATATTAAAAACCCCCAGATTTTCACTGTTTTTGACATACTGGTATATACTTTAAATCGTTCCGGCATTTGTTTTATGTCCTTTACAGGGAAACGGAATGTGTAGAATATGATAAAGACAGATATTAGTATAAAGGTTATGGCCATATGATGTAAAAAGGCCACATCTGGTAACAACCATAGCAGAAGTCCATAAATTGGAAAATTTAAAAGCATACCCCAGAATGCCGCCTTCGGAGGTACCTTTTTCCAGATAATTCCGAAAAGAAATGCTGCGACTACTCCGGGTTGGATAAAACCCCAGAATTGTTGGACAAAAAAGTATATTCCTTTATCAAAGCTGCCCACAATAGGTGCCCAGATACAGCCAACAATTACTAAAACCAGTGTCGTGATCCGGCCAACTTTTACAAGGTGTGAAGAGCTGCTATCTTTTTTAAAATATGAAGAATAAATATCCATGGTAAAAATAGTGGCTGAGGAATTCAATAATGAATCCAGGGTGCTCATGACAGCTCCAAAAAGAGCGGCAAACATGATTCCTATCATCCCTGCTGGCAAGATCTGTTTTATCAAATATGGGTATGCGCCATCGGCATCGGTAATGGCATCTCCATATAACTGGTATGCCATAATCCCTGGGAAAACCACAATAAATGGGATCAAAAGCTTAAGGCTTGCTCCGAATAGTATTCCTTTCTGTCCTTCATGAAGGTCCTTAGCTCCCAAGGTTCGTTGCGTGATAAACTGGTTGAGCCCCCAGTAGAAAATATGTGGCACCCAGAGTCCGCCGATGAATACTGCCACCCAGGGCATTTCCGGATGATCCCATGGCAGAACTGTATGGAGTTTGTCTCCGGAAACTGCAACAAAATTATCCCAACCGCCTACCTCTTGTAATGCCAGGAAGGTTACAATAAGTCCGCCTATTAACAAGGTGCCACCCTGCAGCAGGTCAGACCACACGACCGCTTTTAATCCCCCATAAACAGTATATAGACCTGCAGCCAGGCCAATTGCCCAAATCCCCGTAATCATGTCGATTTCAAAAATCGAGTGAAGTGCCAGTGCCCCGGAGTACAAGACAGTGGCTAGCGTGATCAGGATATAAAAAAAGAGCATAAATATGGCCATCAGAAGGCGCACAGACCTGTTATAGCGGTATTCCAGATATTCAGGCATGGTGTATATTCCGGATCTCAGAAATGTTGGCAGGAACACTACTGCAATAATGATGAGCGTAAATGCCGACATCCATTCGAAACTGGCAATAGCAAGGCCCAGGCTGAATCCTTTTCCTGACATCCCAATAAAGTGTTCTGAGGAGATATTAGAGGCAATAATCGATAATCCGATCAACCACCAGGTCAGTTTTCTGCCTGCGAGGAAATAATCTTCAGAATTCTCCTCTTTTCGGCTGGCATATAAGGATATGGCTACTACTATCAGGATAAAGACAACAAAAGTTATCAGGTCAATGCTTTCCAGTTTCATAATTCATTTGTTGCGGCATGGAATAATGAACATACTGACAAATTAACTGTTCTAAAATGTAATATAAATAAACAAAACGATTTTCAGAATTATTGGTAAGATCATTTGTTTGGGAATAGTATTATAATTCAAGATGATACCCGGTATGATGATTGTGTTAGATTTTTTCAAATTGACCTGTAGGAATATTTATACCTGATGGTTATATTTAGAATTGAGAGTTATGCAAATGGAGATATCAAATACAGCTTCTTTTATCCTATTCTATACCGACATTGAAGGATCAACACAAATTGCTAAATCATTAGGTCAGGATTATGCTGTTCTTCTTGACAAGCATAACGAGATCATAACATCAGAGATAATGAAATTTGGTGGCAGGATCATTGACCGGACAGGTGATGGATTTTTTATCATTTTCGAAAATCCGGTATCAGCACTAAAAGCAGCTGCAAATGTTCAGTTGGGATTCCAGAATATATCATGGTTTTTCAGTGTTGATCTTAAGGTTAGGATCGCCTTGCATTTTGGCCAGATTTATCCCGTCGGCGATTTATATACCGGCCTTGAAATACACCGTGTATCCCGCATTTGTAATTCATGTCATGGTGGACAAATCCTGATCTCCGGTCAGCTTATAGAAAAACTGGAGGAAACTCTGCCCGAGAACTTTTCGATTAATGTACTTGGAAATTATCGATTAAGGGATTTTGATGAACCTATAGAATTACACCAGCTGGTAGTTACGGGGTCTTCCCTCAAATTTTCCAAAACCAAATACAGATACTGAGATACCCGTTGTCGGTGTGCTTCCCATAATAAATCGTAGCAATGATCCCGAGCTGGATTATTTTTCTGATGGTATTACGGAGGACCTTATTATCAGTATTGGACGGATACGTGGTATTAGAGTTTTATCCAGGGCTACCGCCTTTTCTTTTAAAGGTAAAAATATCAATCCTGTGGAAATAGGTAAGCAGCTCGGAGCTTCAGTTGTTCTGGATGGAAGTATGCGGTTTCTTGATGAACAGGTCAGTATCAATATTGAATTGGTAAAAGTGGATAATGGGATTAGCCTTTGGTCAAATAAATATGAAAGGCAGAAGAAGGAAATTCTTGACATTCAGGACGATATTGCCACCAACGTGATCGATATACTCGGGGTAAAAGCAGAAAGGAAAACGACCTCATCACCCCACCCAAGTAAGATCGAAGCCTACGAATTCTACCTTCAGGGAAGAAGATATTATGATATGTACAGCTTGAAAAGCATCAAATATTCGATCGAGATGTTTCAAAAGGCTATTGATATTGATTACAAATATGCCCTGGCATATTGTGGCCTGGCGGATTGCTATTCATATCTTTATATGTACCATGAAGCCACCGAAGATAATCTTCAAATGGCTCAGATGACGAGCCGGAATGCTGTAAAATTGAATCCTTCTTTGGCGGAAGCCTATGTTTCAAGGGGAATGGTTCTATCACTCAGTAAAAATTACGATGAATCGGAAGAGTCTTTTAAAAAGGCTGTAGAACTCGGACCTACTTTATTCGAAGCATATTACCAGTATGGTCGTATGTCGTTGGTTACCGGAAAAATTGACCAGGCTGCCAGATTGATGATCAGCGCCAACAGTGTCCGGAAAGAAGATTACCAAAGCCTATGCCTTGCCGGTCAATATTACGAAGACCTGGGAGACCTGGTGAAATCTATAGAGATCAGGCAAAGGGGTGTCATGATCGCTGAAAATCACCTCAAAATCAATCCAGGAGATACAAGAGCCCTTTATATGGGAGCTAATAGCCTGATCGCACTAGGGGAAAATGAGAAAGGTCTTGATTGGTTACATACGGGCGCTAACTTTAGATCCGGAAGATGCTATGTTGTTGTATAATGCCGGATGCATTTATTCCATGTGCGATATGCCCGATGAGGCATTGAATTGTCTTGAGAAATCAGCAAACAGTGGATTAACCCAAAAGGCATGGTATGTTCATGACAGCAACCTGGATTCACTGAGGGAATTGGACCGGTTTAAAAATATTCTTGATAAAATGAAATAAAGAGGCATATTACATGCCACCACCTGTTCATCAATTTTTTGGATTGTCACTGCAGTTAATATTCTTAATTATAATAGTTTTTGATAGGAATGAAAATATTATTTCCTTACATTACTAACTTATCCAAACTATTTTACAACTAAAAACCAAGGAGGTATCCAATGAAATTTATGGTACAATGGCGTGTTTTCCCGGAGCTCCGTCATGAAGTTATGAAGGGATTTTCTATGATGTCAGACAGTGATCATCAAAATGATCTGGGTGGAAAGATCAAATTAATTGGTAGATGGCATGATGTTTCAAGGTTTGAAGGTGTGGCTATTGTTGAGTGCGACGATCCTCAGGCGCTTGCTAATTGGGCACTTAACTGGAACCATGCTATGGATCTTGATACATCCATAGTACTTGATGATGATGAAGTCAGGGCTATCGGGCAGGCTAGATTTAGTGATTGATTTATATCAATATCAGAATTCAAGAGGCTATTAGATTAACGGCCTCTTTTTTTATGTCTTTGAGATTTTATTCCACGTCAAAAATAAATTTTGTGATCGATATAACTAATTTCTGCATAATGGGGAGGTCAGGATCCCTGTACGTGGCAATATTCTCCTGCCGGTCGAAAGATGATGGTTTGAAGATATGGTTCATGCCATTAATGATTATTAGTTTAGCCATAGGAGCGGCCGTTTTTTGCCAGTTCTTTAATCAATTCCACAAATTTTTTTATATCATTATCAGTTGTATCAAAGGAACACATCAATCTTACTTCATTGGTTTCTTCCCTCCATACATAGAAAGGGGTATGTTTTATTAATGGAGCGTTCCATTCCTTTGGGATAGTGGCAAATACGACATTGGATTGAACAGGTTTAGTGATTTTTATTCTTGAGACGGCTTTTATCTCATTGTATAGTTTTTGAGCCATTTTGTTGGAATGGCTTGCCGATCTTTTCCAGACCTCATCTTTTAACAATCGAAGAAATTGAGCTGAAATAAATCGCATCTTGGAAGGCAATTGCATACTCTGCTTTTGTTTGTATTTCAGGTTTCCTGATAATTTTCTATTAAAGAAGACTATCGCTTCCCCGAAAAGTAAGCCAATCTTGGTGCCTCCCATAGAAAGAATATCCACACCGACATCTTTAGTCATCTCCCGGAAGGTACAATCAAGACTCATAGCTGCATTGTACAGCCGAGCACCATCCATATGAAAAATCATGTTCTTTTCTTTAAGAACTTCTCCAATTTTAAATAGCTCTTTAAGCGTGTAAACTGTTCCGTATTCCGTTGGTTGGGTTATTGAAAGGACATTTATCTGTGGATGGTGTTCATCACCTTTCCTGATTATTGCTTTTCTAATGGTGTTGGGTTCGATCTTACCTTCTTCATTCGTTTTTAAAGGGAAATATTTACAACCGGTAAAAACTTCCGGTGCTGTGGATTCATCTACATAGAGATGCGAGGTGTCGGCACAAAGGATCCCATTAAAAGATTGTGTGGCACAACTGATCCCCAACACATTGGCTCCTGTACCATTGAAAACAAAACTTACATCAATTCCGGAACCGAAGGTTTTTTTAAACTCGTTAACCGCTTTTTTTGTGAAGGTATCGTAACCGTAAGATCTGGCATGTTTTTTATTGCATTCTTCTATAGCTTCAATCATTTCAGGAAGAGCTCCTGCATAATTATCGCTTGCCAATCCTCTTTTATTCATTTCAAATTCGATTTAATTTGTGGTTAGCAGTCAGATTTGGATCTGTTTTAATTGCATTACTTCTAAGTTAATGCATAAAAGAAATCATTGATCCTTCGGTTCCTTTTAATCCGGCCTATTTAAAAATTATAAATCTCCCTAAAAATTCAGTCAATTTTAGCAAATCTTCTTCCGAATCAAATTTTGTTTTATTTTTTTTCAAGAATGACTTGATGTTATCCTTATTCCCGGGAAATAAGCTAAAAACATTCTTTTTATTATATAAGACAAAAATTGTGTTCAACATAGAAATATAATACACTTTAGTTCTTGTAAACTTCATGTCATAATTTGACTTCAATTCATAGTGTTTTCCATCAGATGGCAAGGAACAATAGGTATTTGTAGCACCTCCTGATCCGGAAAGTCCATAAGGATCTTTTTTTTGTAATTCTTTGAACTCATATGCCTCTTTTACCCCAAATTCTGGAGGACCACTTTTTATCTGTAATATATATCCCTTATCATAATAAAAAGTATCCTGTTGAATTATTATCGATTTTATGTCACTTTTACTAACTAAGGAGAGCGTATCCGAATCCTGGATGAATTCGATTTCACCAGCCAGGTAATTATAGTTAAGTTGCCTTATCGAATAATTATTTGATTTAAAATAAACTCTTCCAGGTTTGAATTCCGGGTTTAGGTATCTCTCCGGAACTGTAAAATAATCAAGAAGTGAAGTTCCTGCCTTAACGATTACAGTTTTCTGATCTTGTGCATATAAAAAATCACTAAATAGAAGTATTAAGATTAAAATCAGAAATTTTTTCATAGAACGAATTTAATCCATAAATCATTATTTAATGACAATTACAAGACAAAGTGAATCCCTGATCAATTGAAATTGTCCACATGCTAAAAATAGAGCATCTGATATTCTGGAGAATTCTGGTTATTTACTCCTGATATAGGTAGATAATACATGTAATTTGTTCTATAATGAGTATTTGGAATTTTAAAATGATTTGCAGTCTTATCATATGAAAAGTGAATTAATTTATAATACTAACTCAGCAAAACGATCAACAGCGAACCAATCTGAATTATACATAGGGACTCGATGATCAAATTGTGATTTTCCATAAGTAAGGGTGTACTCATATTCAGTATTATTCTCAACATCTCTACGTGAAAAATTAATAGTGGTCTTGCCATTCATTATATTCAATTCCTCTAATGGGATTTCAATTTCGAATTGCCATCCATCCTGATTGACTCTTGCAGCAGCGGTTGCGGTGCTATTCCAGATTTTTGCATTAGGATTCCAGAAGATTGTTATATCTTGAGTGTCAAGCAGGGCGCCCTTCGGATTTACAATATATGTATAAACTTCCGCCCCCACACCAATATGAATTTTCACTTGCTCATCCCGTCGAATATATCGATCGTCTCTTTCGCTAACGCCTTTACCGGCAAATTCTTCAGAAGCCTCAACTTTTCCCGCTATATATAATTTGCTTCTTTCCTTATTCATACTAACAACTATCTCGGTCTTTTGTATGGGCGGATCTCCCTGAACATCATTAAACTGGTCCAGAATAACATTTTTATCCCAGTTTGCATCTGATATATCCCCATCGATAACAGGAGACTTTTTAACAATAAGGGGCTTCACTTTTTTCTTTTGCCCGATTTTTACTGGGAAAAATTCAATGGTATTATTTTTAAATGCCATTTTACCTTCAGGTGTCTGAAAATGTAAAATAGCTTTTGGTGGAGGATAAACATTATTCTTTTCAGAGTTTGCTGAAAAATCTATTTTAATAGTTTGACCAGGTTGAAGGATATTGGTTGCAGGTGGATTGGTTGTCCAATTACTTGAGGGCATCCAATAGAATGTCATCAAAACAGGATGGAGGAATGGATTTTCAATTTCTATAGATTGATCAACATTTATAGTCCGGTCTAATTCTGTGAGAGGTAGATTTATGATCGCTTCTGACAGATCGCGCTCTATTTTAAATATTTCAAATGATATAAATTCTTCAGGGGAATTTTCAGCCTTTTTATCGATTACAAACGCGTCAAATACATTTCCTTCATCATCAATGGCTCTTCCAACAATCCGGTCGCCTAAGAAATCCATTACGGTTATATGGTGAATACTCCGTCTACTCGCTGCATGCACTTTAGGCATGATGGGGTAGTTATTTGCTCCGCCGCCCCCGGAAATAATATGATATATGCCTCTGCCTGGCTTACCCTGGTAGTTCCCGATCGCATAGGTCCGCTGATAATAGTGGTCATGACCATTAACTACAAGATCGACTCCGTATTCGTCAAAGACTTCCTGCCATACCCAGCGCTGTGGTTCTATTCCTCTGGTTGGCTGGCATCTGAATAATGGATGATGAAAAAATGCAATTTTCCATTCTGCATCTGCATGTTTTTTAAGGTCTTCGATAAGCCATTGGGTCTGCTCAGAATTTAAATCGAATGGGGCCTCCATTGCGTTGCTGTTCAAAGCGATAAAATGTGCATTTCCGTAGTCAAAAGAATAGAATGATTCGCCATTTTCATCTGGTAAAGACATATATTCATAATAATGTGGTGAATTTCTTTCATGATTTCCAAGACTTGGGAAAACTGTGATATTTTCCGACAAGCCCTTCATAGGATCAAAGTACTCAGTTTTCCATTCTTCATAATTATTGCCATTGGATACCAGGTCTCCTGAGTGAATAACCATGCTTGGATTTAATTTAAGTATTTGGGCTACGATCCTTTTATGTGTTTCAGGAAATGTACGGTTATCCCCATAAGCAACCATTCTCCAATTGGGCGTACCAGGTACAGGGGCAGTTGTAAATGAAGCTGCTTCTAAAACCGTATTTTCGTAGCTCACTTTATAATTGTATTTAGTTGCTGGTTTTAAATCTTTCAGTTTAATTTCATGAATTTTTGCCGGAGATGTTTCCGTCACCGTATTGGCGAAACTATCATCCTCACTAAATATTACAGATCCTGTTACCTGAGTTTTTGTTTCCCACTTGATGATAATGGATGTAGGAGTAGCATATTGAAGATAGGGATAGATGTATAAATTTTCAGGGTAATTAGTTTCTTGGGCGAATAGAGCTATGATAACTTAAAAGAAACGTGCCTGATAGAATTATTTTGAAAATTACAGATTTCATGTATGTTTATATTATCGGTTTAATTCAATTGTTACAGGTAGAATTTTTTCTTCGTCCCTCTGTCAAATACAACGTTTTCTGGTTTGAAGAATAATATAGGTGTATCACTTATTCTTTACTCATTCTTCATTAACATTTTATCAACAGACCAATTCCCTCCACCCTTTATCATTAGAAACAAACTTCCGAGAAGCATTGCCAAATCAGTCCTGCTGCTGTGCATCATTTGCCAAAATCCGTCGTTGGATAGAATTTCAAATTTTGTCGTAGCTAAGGCAATAACCATAATGATAAAAGTAGGAATACTGGCTATACGTGTCAATAATCCGATTAAGATTAAAATCCCGCAAAGAATTTCAAAGGTTCCCACAAAAGAGCCCAGGAAATCAGGGAAAGGTAAACCTATTTTTTCAAAACGGCCTGCTCCACGTATGGCAGGAAACAAGAATTTCTGAATACCTTCAGAGAGAAATACAATCCCCACAATTAATCGAATGATAATTGTAGTTTTGGAATTATCTGTTTTTATGATTCTCTGATACATAATATGCGCAAATTAGTAGTGGTTTGTTTTTATTTCTGGTCACACACAATTTCATATTTTATATTTTCCATATCCTTAAAAAAAACAGCATAATAATTTTCAGAATATTCCGGGTGAATTTGAGGTTCAGATACAATGATTGCCCCAATTTTCAACAACTCCAAATAGGCATTGTCAACTTCTTTTCGTGAATCTGCCTTAAAAGCCAGATGATGCAAAGCACCTGGTTTCCTTCGGTGCACAGAATCATTCTTGAAAGCCTGTCTTGGAGAAGTAATGGCAAAGGATAAAAGCGAGTGGGAATATTCGATTACATGAAAATCATGCTCCTCAATAAAAGCACTTACCTTATTGTTTATATCAAAACCTAGAATAGGAAGAAATTTGTCATAAAAATCTTCTGCGACATTCATGTCTTTTACTGTAATTTGAATATGGTCAATTATAGGTTTCATAAATCTTAATTAAAATTGATTCATTGATTTCCATAAATTGTGTTTTTGTAGATTAAATATGTTGAAATTTTTTTTAAATGAAAGTACAATTAATTATTCCACCTTTATTTTAATCAGTTTTTGTATATCCTCTAAATTTTTGCTATCAAAGACTTCAATTGATAGGCCCCTGCCTTCAGCATATTTTCTGGCTTCGGAAAGCGTTTTCTTTAATTCTTCCGAGATATCTGATTCTAATACTGATTGAACTGCCTTCTCCCCAAATACGAATGAAATTCTAAAGCAATTATCATAAATGCCTATAAAGAACAGGTTTCGCTTTTTCAGAAAAGTTTTTAATACCCATCCATTTTTAACTCCGTAATACTTCCATTCTTCAATAGTCTCTCCAATGTTATCACGAATAAATTTTCGTATATCTTCCAAAACCAGGTATTTATCCTTTAATATTTCTTTAATGCGAACTTCATTGGGGGGTTCGTTTTTAATTGTGAATTGTTTCTCTGCCATGCTTTTCAGAAAGTTAATTTATATTTTCAATGCTTCTTATTGCGTATACTTTCACAATATTCAACCACAGCTTTATCTGTTCCATCAGGATAGTTATATCTCAGTTCCCTGCCAATAAATTTAGCTAACCGCCTGAATAATTTTGTCATATTGAATAGTGCCTGCCAATTATCTTCTTTTTCGGGGCCTGTATATGTCGATTTATATTCCTCCCATTCTAATTCATCCAGAAAAGTCCTGAATTTGCTTCCATTTTTCCCTGTACCAACTGTCCATTTGTTTTTAAGGCCAATATACCATTCCAGCATTGTATGCAAATGTGAATATCTCAATGAAGTATCCAGCATATATTTTGCGAAAGGCAATTCATTCCTCCAAAGATATTTAGCCACATAGGTAATTTCCCACCAGAATTCATTAACGCGATCCTCATATTCCTCAATAGTCGGTTTAGTGACATTAAATTTAGTGAATGTAGGCTGGGGAATATCATCAGTTAGCCCAATCTTGTCTATCAATACCTGATAGCCATCATCATAACTGCCAGGATCAAAATGATCAGGTGTGGTGATCTGAAAATCTATTCTCATCCTGGATTGAAATAATACCAACCGTGTAATCCAGTTCGGATTAAAGGTTGGCCTGGGCTTTAATGGCCACCGAACCATTATGGGGCCAAAACCGCCCAACCATTCGTCATTGTTTTTGAATATTTCTATATCACTGACAAAAAGTTCGATATCATAATCTGATAGAAAATCAGATTCTGGATTGTGAGATACCCTTGAGCCTCTAAGTATTGCGCACAGTATCGAATCTTTTCCTTTTATCCAATTATAAAAGAAACCCAGATCTTCAACTTTACCGGATGTTTTATAATTCATTCTGTGACTGATTACTGATCTAAGAATTGCAGATAATCATTTATCGAATAAGCTACTGCTTTTCCAAATGCTCTGGCTCCATCTTTGGATACCGGGATACCTGAAACATTGGCATAAGGGAATTCTATAGTGCAGGATAACTGAACACCTTCAAGAGTGCTTGCCCATTTAGCGAAACTCATTCCCGCGGAATAGTTACTTGAAGTGTTCCACGAGGTTCCGAAAGGAATGAAATCTTTATGATATAATTTCAAGTCGCCGTTGGCATTTGACTCCAGCATTTTTGAAAACATTATCTGGCCCTTCTCAATTTCAGGATCGGAACTTCCAACAACGTATATGGTTTCATTTATACTGGTATGTATCCATGGGCAATGCAGATCTATAGCTATAGCTAATTTTTGATCTCCCCATTCAGGCACTAATTCTCGCAATGCGGCTGTTGAATGATGGACCGGATCCCCGACATAATCCCTGTTATGGTCCCTTGGTATCCTGTTCTTACCTTGCTCCCCATTCTCAACCCCATCCTTATCCATGAAAGGGGATAAACATAAATTCCACATTATCACGTACCTGGTTGCAATTATTGTCATTCAATAAAGTTTCTATAATTCCTTCCATTACATAATCGGCCATCATTTCACAGGCATGGTGCCTCGCTGTGATCAGGATCTTATGATCAGGATCTGCTAAATCAGGCTTGATCAGGACCTTTTCAATGGCTCTCCCTTCAGGGGAAAAGCATAAAGTATCTACCTCTAAATATTTACGGTTTACCAGAGTGGATAAAAACTGGTGCAGGTCTTTTTCTAAATAGGGGAATGCAGTAGAAAAATAAGCAATACTGTCTTCATCAGAGAAAGAAAATGTAAAACTATTGTCCAATATCCTTCCTTCTCCAAACCATTTCCAGGTACGATCATTGTTTATACTGTACCCCGGACCATATCTGGCGATGACGTTTTCCTGTTCGAGTTTAAAGGTAATTTTCTTGCCAGCTATGTTTGAAGCCTTGAAGTACCAATAGAACCATTCGCCTTTGATATAGGAATTATCAGGTTTTAATCGAATCGTATCCTGATCTATACTCAATAATTTAATATTTCCCCCGGGAAAATCAGAAGTAATCAAAACATCATCTTGCCCTGCCGCTAAACTGCATATAAACAACGCCAAAAAAGTTAAAACCGGATTCACATAAGCTCTTAACATATATCATTTAATTTTTCCAATACAATAATATTAAGCCTTGAAAAACAATTCAGTTTTCTTTAGTCCCTGCAGGTCTTTTTCCATCATTGAAATCAGCTCCAGACTGTTTTGATGCCCTTCATAGGAACCTCCAAATCTCTTGGC
The DNA here is from genome assembly GCA_963820995.1 of uncultured Cytophagales bacterium. Taxonomy (GTDB): domain Bacteria; phylum Bacteroidota; class Bacteroidia; order Cytophagales; family Cyclobacteriaceae; genus JAGTVG01. The sequence continues at coordinate 305,939 of CAWGCL010000009.1, forward strand.
CATGTAAATAGTGAAAGGATTTAAGCGGGCCTGCCAACCACACGGCCCGTATAGATTTCCCTGATCCTGTCCGAGGTCAAATCCATGAATTTTTTTTACAATATGCTTTATATAAATTGAAAGATGGATTTGTGATCTTTCAATTTAATTCAATCTTCAAATCCATTAAAGATAGTGAATGGGTTTAAGGATTCAAATAAACCAGAGCTTAGCTTAACCCAATGCTGATTTTAATACACCCATTAATATTGCAAATCCAAAAATGACAAGAAAATAAACTAGCGTTTTCACTATATTATCCTGCCTTCTCTTGCTATCAATGGTATTAAATGCATATTGTAAAGAGTTTTCATTTAAGTCGGATAGCGCTATATGCAAATATTGCATGTGATATTTGAGCTGAGACCTGATCCTTGCATAAGATCCGAATGTCCCCATAAGTGCAATAGTGGTGAACACCATAAAACTAATTCCCGTCATAGGTTTTACCTGACCGTATACCAGGTAAAAATAAATCAGTAATCCGGGGACAAATATCAGCACCTGCGAGGATGCTATAGAAATTTCATAAAGATTGGCTTTTCTTTTGATGTAAATCAGGATATTTGAAAGGGCTTCCCGGGTGGAGAGGCCGGGATCTGATATCCTGTTTAATCCCTCTAAGGTCTTCCACTCAATAGTTGTCATAATCGCAAGGAATAGAATACCTCCCAGGCAAATAAATATAACCTCCGTAGTACCCCAATAAAATACAAGATTCATCAATAGAGCAATTCCACTAACTGATTTCAGTATCAGATCATTCTGAAGCATAGCTCTCACCTTATTTTGGACGGATCCAGATCGGCTGCTAATGATCTGATCCTTTGTCATATGCAGGGCTTCAAAGCCTAATGTGTTGTCGTTGATCATGTTCCAGATATTTTTAAGTTCGTCGTCTTTCATTGCTTTAAACCATTTATTGTTTCTGACAGGTTTCGTTTAATTCTTACCAGCTTTACGCTGACATTAGATTTGCTGATGCCTAATATATCAGAAATCTCTTCATAGTTTTTCTCTTCCAGCCAAAGCAGAATAAGAGCTTTGTCAATCCTATTCAGCATTGATATTGCCTTGAACAATTGTTGAACCTGGCCTTCACCATCATCACTTTGCCGTGAGCATAATGGATATTCTCATAAAAAGTTTCTGATGCAGTCTTTCTTTTGTCTTTCCTAACCTGGCTGATAGCTGTATTGAGTGCTACCCTGTACAACCAGGTGGAGAATTCGGCTTCATCTCTGAAGGTGTTGTAGGATCTGCAAATTTGAAAGCATATATCCTGGAAAAGGTCCTCCTGGTCTTCTTTGTTATTGGTATACAGCATTGAAACCTTATGGATTATCCCTCTGTGCTTTTCCAGAATCTCTGCGAATGTATTTTTATCACATTTCATCTTTTATGCTTTCTTTCATTCACGTTAGTCGCTTACAAGTTGAAAAAACTACAAATCGACATCAATTTTTTAACTAATTTGAAAAATCAAATTGTTAATTACCTTTTAAACTTATTCTCGAAGCATCACTTTTATCCGGATTTATCTGTCTTACCCATTTATTTAGTAATGAAGTTTTTCGCCCATCACATTGATCCTGAATTTCATGGAAACTTAAGGTGTCATTGCGAATAGCAAAAGTATAAAGACCCTCAGGGACACATGCCGCGCCGCCAATATCATTAAATATGATCCTATCCTGATCCACATTATAGAATCCCCAAACATCAATTTGGTCATCTCCCAGAAAATTTGTCTGGACTTTATTATCCGGGAAAAATGTTCTGGTTATATGCCGGTTTTTACTTACCTGTCGCCATACCCCATATATTGAATGGTCTGGAAATCGCATCAATTCCAGGCTATCCCTTTTATTTGCGCCCCATCCTTTTTCAATGGCCAGTTCAATGAAAGGCGCAATGCAATGATCATTATTTTCATCTCCCATGTACTCGTTTTTCAGAAGATCATATGCCAGTTGATCGATGTTGTTGCTGTTTGGATGAAAGGTAGATACATTCGATAATACGATTACCGCTCTTTTTGATCTTGTATCCATATAAACGGATGATCTATAGCCTTCCATACCACCACTATGAAAATACCATTCACAGTTACTGCCACCGATTTTTAATATGTGCCATCCCAACGCTACTCCAAAATTGCCCCAGCCGTAGGTCTCTTCCCGTTGTAAGGTCAATAATGCATCCTCATTGAAATTGGCTTGAATAAAATTTGTCAGATCGGAAATATTTGAAAAGGCGCCGCCGGAAGGGCTTAAAATACCAAGATCATAGTTATCGATTGAATTGCCATTTTTATCTTTCCCGGAAACGAGTAAAGATCCGATCTTATTAATCTCGGTGGTCGTATTGTTCATTCGATATGGCTTGCATATAACTTTTTGGAGGAGTTTCTCATAATCCCTTTTTGTAAACAACGATACCAGATATCCAAGAATGCCATAACCCAGGTTGGAATAGATGTAATCTTCACCTGGATTGCTTATCAATTCAAGGTCAGATTCCAGGTATTCCTGAAGTGTTTCAAGTCTGTAAGCTCTGGCATCATGACTTGATTCCGGATAATAGGCATAGTTGTCAGGCATTCTGGGTAAGCCGGATGTATGGTTTGCAAGGGTCCTGAAAGAGATTGCACCATATTCTTCTTCAATCTCATGTAATTTAAATGGCAGATAGGGATCGATTTCATCATCCAGATCGATCTTTTCATCCAGTAGAAGGTTTGCCAGCATGGCTGAGGTGAAAAGTTTGGTAAGCGATCCTATTTCAAAAACAGAATCTATATTTTCAACAAATTGTAAACTATCCCCTTTCAAAATTGTGCCATTAAAATTGGCATGCGAATTTTCAATAATAGAGATTGAAAGTTGGGTATTATCCGGAAATTCAGATGCGTGTTCTACTATGATCTCAATTTGTCGATTTGAAAACTCAAATTGAGGGGGATCCTCATTCGAACATCCCATCAATAAAATAATCGATAGATAAATGAAAAAATGTTTCATTAATCCTTTTTTATTCCGCTGTATACCAATCTGGTGTCCCAAACCAGTCATGCATCTCTTTCTCAAATATTGCAACTACAGAATCCGGCTCGAAATTACCTCCGAGATCACCGGTCTCAGATAACCAGTCATCTAAGGCCAATCGCATTTCTACCAGTATCTTTTTGTGCTCAGGCAGGTCAGAATAGATCAAATTATTAATCTCATGCGGATCATTTTCCGTATCGAACAGCATTTCAGGAGGAGGAGATTCCATAAGTTCAGCTGCAGGTCCTGATAATTTTCCCTGGTCATACAATTGCCTCATCAGCGGCTTGACGATGAAGCATTTTTCCTTATATCTGTTTAATGACTGGAATCCTTTCCCAGGCAAAAAATTACGAATATAATGATACTTGCTTCCACGCACAGACCTGACCCTGTCTACAGTTTCATCTATCCGATCTCGTGCACTAAAAGCATACACCCTGGGATTATCTCGGTTCTGACCTAAAAATATTTGACTTTGCATACCCAATGGTTTTGCTATTCCCCCAATAGAAAGGGTTGTTGCTGTAATGTCCAATAAACTGATTAGCTCATTATTCAGAGTACCAGGGCTAAATTCCGGAGGCGGCGCATATTCTGACGGCCAGTAAATAATCATGGGCACATGAATTCCAGTATCCCAAAGCCAATGTATACCACGTGCCTCCAGGCGACCGTTATCCCCAAAGAACATTATCACTGTATTTTCGAAAAGTCCTTCCTCCTTTAATTTTCTGATAATTGTTCCAACATGTCGATCCATTCCTGATACAGAATTCAAATACCTGGCCCATTCCTGTCTGACAATTAAATGATCAGGATAGTAGGGTGGGGGATTAACGTTTTCGGGAGTAGCGATTTGGGATTGCTCATCCTCTCCAACCCACTTGACTCTTTCTTTTTTACAGATTTACGGTCATAGATATCGTATTCCGCTTCTGGGGTATTGATCATGGCGAAAAAGGGCTGATGTCCGGACAAATGATCCCAGTTATCCGTATCATAAAGCGGCCCTTCGTTGACGAAGTTCAGGTCAAGCTTCCCGGTGCCAACAATAGAATCTCCAATTGTAGAAATATTTGCAGTATAATACCCGGCATCCTTCAGGCGATGTGTAATGGGGCGTACACCTTCTGGCAATCGAAAATCATCTTCCCGGTGTGATCTCATATTGTGTGTATCGGTAGTAGTCTGGTACATTCCCGTCATAAATGCTGACCGGCTTGGAGCACATACCGGGGAAGTAGAAAAAACATGGGTATATCTCATGCCTAAACTGGCGAGAAGGTCAATATTTGGAATTTGAACATTTTGCGCACCATAGCAACCCAGGTCCAGCTTTATGTTCTCTGCCACGATCCAGATTATATTCGGTTTACCAGGATTGGCCAAAGTTTCACTTTTCCTGGAAGAATTACAGGAGGTAAAAAGCAGAAAATCAATAAAAAGAGATGATAGCTTAAAAATTTCATTTTATTCAGTTAATGCATTAATTAATTCAAAAAATTATCCAGGATTACGTTTGCAGGTAATATTGGGATATTATGTAATAAATTCAAATGTAGAAGAGAGTAAGCTTAAAATAATTGTTATTGCCTAGATAACTGGTTTTACTAGGATGAGAAGAATTGTTAAAGACAATAAAAAAACAATTTATTGTATATTTAAAGTTCGATTATTTTACAGACGGCCGGATATCTTTTAACTAAAAAAAATTACTCCTATGAAATTCATTAAAAAAATTACATCCATTAGTTTAGCCTTATTGGTTCTGCTCTTTTTCTCAGTTCCTATGTTAAACTCATGCGGCGGTAAGAATAAGAGTACTGAAAGCACTGAACAAACGACTGAAGAAGTTTCAGGAACACCCCGCAGGTGATGATGAACATCCCACGGGTGATGATGAACATCCCACGGGTGATGAAGAACATCCCACGGGTGATAAAGAACATCCCACATCTGACAGCACAGATACTGAATAAAATAGGACTTATAAATTCCGTTGAACTATAGGGCCTTCAGGGAAGGATGAAAAATTTTCAGGAAACTCTGAATGAATGAAGAAATAGTTTTTCCTTAACATACGGAATCCGTCCTTTTAGATTCTTTTATCATAACCTTGAAAAGACGAATTACTAGGTTCCTAGGTCGATTTTACTGGTAAATGAAAAAGCAATTTTTGGAATTACCTGTTGTCCGTCTATTTCCAGAATGGGGTATGCAAGGAAATTGATAGGTCCGGATTGTGGTCCCGGATTGACTAACAGATCGCGTCCCCTGCTTAATTCTATCCTGTTAGCAGGATGGCGGCCAAAATAATACGTGGCTAGTGCGGTGTATTTATTTGCTTCACTGATATCCACTGGCCACCATTTACCTTCAGCATAAAATTCCGCCCAGCAATGATAACCATCAATTCCTCCTTCATCTCTATCCGCAGGAATGGAAGCTCCTATTGATGAAACGGCAGGAATTCCCGCTGATCGTGCCAGGGAGATGAAAAATGAATGGAATTCAGTACAATTACCTGTCTTCGAGTCACAGGCATAAACGGCATCTCCATTCCCGTAGTTGCCAAATTTCATGTAACGCATATTGTCGATAATGTAGTCATAGAGTGCCCGTGCCTGGACCAGTTTTCCATCTTTGTACTTATCCCCAATGGCCTCCAGGGCAATTAATCTGAACTGGTCATTTACCGGCACAAGTTTGTCAGGATTTAAAAATCGATCGGTCATGGCATTATTTGCCGTATAGGGTCCTTTTTCTTTCCTTTTTACCTTATATACGATCTCTATTTTGTCACCACTGTTCTCCGGGTTTAATTCAAGATAAAGGATTGAATTACCGAAATCCGTTTCTTTTAGTATTTGATGATTAGCTGGAGCACTAAGTTTTAGTAATTCAACTGTCTGAAAACTGTCACTCACAGCAAATGGCAACCATATTTGAACCTCCCCGGAAATAACCGGTAAAGTAACCTGATAATTAAACTCAAATTCATCTTTCCCTTCAATAACACCCAGTAATTCAGTCGTAGCTTCATCCATTGGAATCCTATACCAGGTCTTATCCTTGCGCTGTTTCCAACTGTAAAATGGTTTGCCATTTAACTTATGTAAGGTCGTTTGAGTTACGCTCATGTCACCTGCAGCGCCTTCAAGAAAAAAATCCACGTCATAGACATCTCCGCTCACATCTGCCAGGTCGACACAGGCAAAATGACGGTTTGGCCCCAGGTTTGAAAGATATTCCGTGTGCACTCGAACCAGCTTTAAGTGGAGTTCCTTTTCATCATTTGCAAAATGGAAATAGCCTTCACCTTCCCTAATCTTTTCATCAATATAGGATTTTATACCTGCCTCAATTTCAGAAATATCCACTCTTTTTGCGACGGGATCAGGACTGCCCTGACTTTCTTCTTTTTCATTTTTCGAACCCATATGACAGGATGCCATCATACATAAACATCCAAGAAGAATAAAGCGAATGTTAATCATACCGCCAATAGTTTTAGTCAATCAATTTTGAATATATGTGAATACAGGTCTCGTTACCTGGAATAATCTAACCTATAAAGATAATAGATAAAAGGTCAATCTCAATTATCGAAATATCTTTTTATAGAAGGATGCCAGAACCTTTAATAAACACTATTCAGCGCCTTTTTTTACTTTTGGCCCGCTGTTTGCACTATTTATATAAACTAATAAAGTAAGGTCATGAAAACGCTACTAATTAATCGGATAACCTTTCTTTTCATCCTGATGTTGGGATGGATGACTGTGAAGGGACAGCAACAGTGGGAAGTTCCGGGTGATAACTTCAGCCTTGAAGGCGCGCTGGAGATATTTAAGAAATCATCGACACCGGAAGAATTCGAAAGAATGCTCAATGATCCGGATGCCAGAATCAATAATCTTGACCTGAATGGAGATGGATATATTGACTATATCAGGGTAATTGACATGTATGAGGGGAATGTACATACCTTTGTTTTACAAGCTGCAATATCGGAATTAGAAAGTCAGGATATAGCCGTCATTACCCTGGAAAAACTTGCAAATGGGAAGGCAATCCTGCAAATAACCGGTGATGCCGATATTTATGGTGTTGAAACAATTATTGAACCAACAACAGAGGTAAGAACTTACGCCGGGGTCAATAGATCAAGAGTGGTTGTGAATGTTTGGTCGTGGCCTTTGGTAAGATATATATACGGGCCCTATTACAGTGTCTGGGTATCACCCTGGGGATGGAGCTACAGGCCATATTGGTGGACACCATGGAGACCTGTTGTATATTACGATTACCATACATTCTGGAGACCTTACCGATGGCATTATTCTGTATGCTTTACCCACAGAATAGTTTATGCACATAGAATATACAGACCGTACAGAACGACTTCCATGATCGTGCATAATAGACATCATTATAGGATCAATAATTATAGATCAACATATATTGACAGGGAAGGACATTACCAACCACGCGTGAGTCGCAATGGTGGTCAGCGTGTAGATGCTGTACGATATAATACTGATGGCCGGATCATATCAGATAATAATGCGCGTTTTATTCATCATTAACTAACCAGTAACAGTGATAAAAAAAAATGTTCAGAGATCTAACTCCAGTAACAGTATAAATCAGAGCCGATCATCATTAAGAGGGAAAGTGGAAACGCCACGCAAAGATCAAGTAGAAACAGTCAACAATACGCTGACAATTACAATACACGGATTAGCACTGAAAGATCAAATATCGATGCACGTTCGCGAAGTTCTGAAAATAACTTAAATACGCAACGATCTTCAGGGAGATCTTCGGTTAATACTAATATGAGAAGGTCTTCTGGCAATTCCAATATACAGAGGCCTGATACAAGATCCAGTAATGGTAGTACTTATCGTGGATCTACCAATAGTACTAACGTTCAGCGATCATCCGGAAGATCGAGCAGTAATGCTAATTAAAGGTAGAGAAAGATAGGGAACGTTCAAAGGTCACAGCAAAGATCAGGGAGTAATGCAAATCTCCGCAATTCCTCAGGAGGCTCAAACGCACGGAAATCCTATGAGAGGACTTCAGGAAATTCGAGCTCACGTAATACCATAAGAAGTTCAGATAATTATAAATCCACCGGGAATAGATCTGGTATCCAACGATCCTCCAGCCCATCCGGTAATTCAAATTCCGGACGGTCAGGAAAGTCAAACAGTAATACGAGAGGAAGACATTGATCTTCCTCTTGTATCTCCTTTTATAATCTTAAACCTATTAATCAGCATTTCTGTAAACATAGATGTGTGCTGTGCTCTTCCACCTTTTTTAGTACCTCATCTATGTGGATTTGGAATTAATTGATAATCAATAGATTATTATATATTAGTTCCCGATATTATCAATTTATAAAGTTCAATAGATATTGGACCCGGGATTTTGCTATAAAAGACATTCACCCCAGATCCTCAACTTCCTCGGCGGAATCACTTTAGAGGTCACTTCAGAGGGCTTTCTGGTAATATTTTCAATGATTCATCACAACTGTCATAATCCTGACATTTTACATATATAATTATGAAATGTGAATTAGCACACATTTTATTTTCAATCAGGTATCTACTTTCGCTAGCATGAATAAAATAAATGGTTAGAATACTGCATAATTACAATTTTGTAATTTTCAATTTATAATATTATGTCTGAAAATTCTTTTTTTAAAAAACAGATCCTTGTAGTTGAAGCTGACAAAGAAATATCAGATCTGCTGGAAATGCATTTACAACAACTCGGATATAAAGTTATCAAATCTGCAAATGGCAAGAAGGGGCTTGAAATTGTCAAGCAAAGGATTATGGATTTTATTATCCTTGACGTATTACTGCCTGGTATGAATGGATTGGAGATTTGTAAGAAGTACGAAAAATGAATAATTATGTCCCTATTATTTTCCTCTCTGCCCATTCCGAAGAAATTGATAAGGTAATTGGCCTGGAAATTGGGGCCGATGATTATTTAACAAAACCTTTCAGCATTCGTGAATTGCTTGCCAGGGTAAAGGCAATATTTAGGAGAATTGATGCGATAAATAAAGAGGAGGAAGGGCATAAAATACTTGAATACGGGGAATTACTTATTGATGCGGTAAAAAGAAAAGTAACTATCAGAGGGGAAAGAGTTTCTCTAACCATAAAGAATTTGATTTGCTTTACTTACTTGCTTCCAACCCAGGTAGAATATATACTCGTGATATATTACTTGATATTGTATGGGGATATCAATATAGCGGATATGATCATACGATCAGTTCGCATATTAACCGTTTAAGAAGCAAGATTGAAATCGATTCTTCAAAACCCAATTATGTATTAACTACATGGGGTTCGGGTTATCGCTTTAACGATCAGATAACTTGTTAGTATGTGTGAAAGTTTGCATCAAGTGGAAATTTGACAGATCACCTTTCTGGGATAGATTATCAATATTTTAAGAATATTGATTATTATTTCTGCATTGAAATAATATATTTTTTGATCCTCCAAAGATATTTAAGAAAGCCAGATAAAATCTTAATGCAGTTATTAATGTTCATATCAGCTCAAAAACTCACTGGATATTAATTAAAAAAATGTAATCTCAAATCGTTTAACAACAAGAATTAAATTTAAAGGCGGACCAGTAAACATAATTCAATCAAATTTAAGATGGATTTATGTAAGAAAGAGAGACAAAGGGGATTTGGTAGTCTCTCTTTCTACGTAAGTGTTATACAGTTTTAAGTAATATTTCTGAGGTTGACCTTGAAGTCGACTAGAATGTGTTTGGGAAAGGTGGGAAATCCTCTGATAACGGAGATTACCCGGAGCCTCGGCACCTTTCTCAGAGATAACCGGGCAATTTACCACCACACCCGGATGATCAATGATCACCAATCCGGCAGTTTGAGCATCCAGGATGTCTACAACGTCATCAAATAGTGCTTCAGGATAGTGTGAGGAAACATAAGGTGATGCCAAAATGTTAGCCAGAGTTTTACCCGGAGCGGTATGTACAACATTTACATTCCAATGCACTGAATACCCTGGTTCACCTGGAATAAATAGGGCAACATTCGCTTGATATAGTCTGTCACCACCAACAAGATATAGTTGATTTTTGCCGCGTTCTGTAACACCTTCTTCTACTCCACCGAGGATGTAGTAGATCTCTTCTTCCTCATACCAACCGTTTGCAGTTAACACCCCGGATTCGACACCTTTCTTATCTGAAGATTCGGATACGTCTCGCTGAAATGCTGTTAACTCTTGACTTTTTTCTGGATTGATTTCATCAGTTTGATTGCATCCGCTTAATGAAATCATAAAAAACAGGAATATTCCTGACCAATTTTTAATTTTTAACATTTTGACCTCCTTATTTTAAGATGAAAATTAAATTCACTACTATAATATTTTTAATGTATCACAAAATCGTCACGATAAACTAAAGAAAATATCAAATAATGATTTTCTGTATTTCAATCTGTATCTGAAAATAGTTAATGAAAAAGGGGGGATAGGCAATTTTAAAATATTTCTCGTGCATGAGATAAAAGGACCTTAGTTCATATTGCAATTTATATCCCGCTTTGAAAATAATTCATTTTTGATAATCTTGCTTAAAATATATGATGAAGAAAGTAAGCATGAAATATTTATTTATATTTATTCTGATTTATCAAATATGCATATCAGAGTGCTTTACACAACAAGCTTATTTTGATACCCTTATCTGCAAAAATAATCCTAAGTGACCTACTCCGTTTATCAACCTGATGGTTATTCGAATGGAAAGATGATCTATATACTTGATCCGGCAGGTCGAAGTGATTTGGCAATTAACAAATTTAAACTAATAGCTGATCAATTGAATATCATGTTGATTTGTTCAAAAGATTCTAAAAACGGACCTATAGATAGCAATATTTCTATTTTTAATGCCGTATTGAGTGACAGTAAGGAAAGATTCGCTTATGACACTTTGAATTTGATATTGAGCGGTTTTTCCGGTGGATCAAGGGCTGCATTCAGAATCTCAACATATTATAAGAATAAGGTGCTTGCTATGATAGGGTGCGGGGCAGGTACGCCTTCAAATATGAATATAAAAAATGATTTGGAAATTGGATATGTAGGAATACAGGCATTACGGACATGAACTTCTATGAAATGCTTGATCTGGATATGCAATTGAAAAGATATTTTAACAGATCAAGCATATTTTTCTTTAATGGAGGACATTCCTGGCCACCTGATTCAGTTCTTCTTTTAGCGATGAAATGGATCATTTTTTTTGATAGTAAAAATGAATACACTATCAATGACTTATTAAACTTATATCGAAAGGTTATTGATCAAAACAGTCAAAATTTTGAACGATGGGTGCAGGCCTACCAATTGGAGGCATTTATTGAATCTTTTCATGATGAAATTGATACAAACACTATCTCTGATAAACTTCTTGCCATTCAACGAGATAAGACATTTAAAAAGAAAAGCAAATCCTTTGAAAACTATCGGGATGTGTTTTTCAGAGCAAAAAGAAATGGTTTTTGAAATCGGGAACAGAGGGGTCTCAAATTTACCAGATATTTCATTGGAACCGATTGACTGGTGGAATTTTAAAATCCAAATGATAAATAGCTTTATTAAAAGCAAGTCATTGGAAAAAAGGAATATGGGCTTAAGATTACAGGATTTTTTATGGAGAAATTGTTATGAACATGGGGCGATCAGTTATAATAAATCGGAGTTTACTGCTGTAATAAAGTATGATAATATAATGAAAAAAATAATGCCGGAATCTTATATTCCCTGGATCAGATCTGCGAATTGCCATGTAAAATCAGGCAATCATTCTTCGGCCTTAATACATTTAAAAAACGCAGTTCAGAAAGGATTTTCAAATAAGGTATATTTAGAGAATAACTTTTCATCATTAAGTTCAGAAAAAGGATATCAGAAACTCCTGGAAGATTTAAATGAATAATACTTAGTTGAGATTTTATCTATCAAGGGTAATTGTTTTCATTCAAAACAAAGTAGACTGATTCAGGGCTTGCTGAAAGGAACAATATTTCTAGCAAGTTCAGGTGATGACTTGCCGGCTATGGACATCCGTCAGGTATTGCATTATCTCGTTGAGATCATAGGAGAGATCAGCACCGACCACTTACCGGGTAATATATTAGAAAGCTTTGTATTGGAAGGCATGACAACAAAAGCCCCCAACAATTGGTGTATATTCGCCGTTTATTTCTCCGATTCATCTAAAATCAACCGGAGACCCCAATCTGTATCGTCTGGAAAGTCCGGCAATCTGATGATACCTATCTTATTTGCAAATAGTTTGCCGTCCCCAGCATCTATCCAGGTACCATCACGTGGATTAAACCATTGCGCACGATAAAAAGCTGTCTAGCTGTGCTCCCCTTATCTGGGACCTTGGGCATCCGAGCTCGAAAAAAGCGAGAAATATTTTCTTGTCATCGGTACGTGCACAATATGCCCAGCCCTGATAACTAAGTATATCATGAGTTTTGTTGGGAGACACCAGGTCTGCCAGAGGTACGAGTTCCTGGTAACGCTTACCTATGGACAAAGCAAATGTTCTTAAATGCTGCATCTGTGCACCGGATCCCCAAAGGAAAGCATCCCACATGTGTGTAGGTGCAGTTGGTTCAATGTCAGCACCCCAGATCCCTTCTGCCCCATATACATGCCCTGCTAGGCCGCCGGAAAGAAAACTTCCGTACATCGTTGATCTAACAAAAGCATTATCCATTTCGGTACCTCCTTCTGCACCCCGGGAGTAATTAACTGCTCCCTGGCCTCGATTATCCTTATACCCAGCATAATAAGGCTCTCCATTAAGTGCAGGCTTTGGTTCTTTCAGGTTAAAAATCTCCGTGAGATACCAGTAGTTGTTGTGTTCACGCATGTTGCCGATCTGGTGCAGTGTTACCCAGGAACCTTCTCCCCAGTTTTCAAGTGTGGATGGATTCGCATTGGAGGACAGCAAGGTACCAAAGGGTGGGGGACCGTATAATTTTTTTCACTTTCTCAACAGCAGCACTGTAATCGTCCGGGCTCACCGTTTCGTCAATAATATCGAGGTGGATAGGGCTCAGCACAGTATTGTTTGCGTGATAACGTGAAAATACGTATTGAATAAACCGTACATAGGAATCGGAGCCATAATACTGGAACCAGCACAATCCGGCATCACGCCTCGAAACTTCAATAAACGGTATGATCCCATTTTCATTGAGGTAATTGATTTTCCGGTCTATGTACTTGAAGTACTCCGGGTTGATGAGATCCATGTTCAGGGAAATAGTCCTCGTACCCTGGGACTTTTCCAGGGAAGAAAAACGGTCGCCCTCCTTCATTGTCCATGTTCTTGGCACTTCCGGTACCGAACTCAAGCCAGGCTGAACGTACAGTGGTTCTTGCTGAATCATCCATTCTGATATGCCATGGTTTATCATCCGTTATCCAGTTTGGGAAAGGCAGCAATTGACCTGACCCAAACGTATCCCTGTGATTTGCGGAGACGTACATAATCTTTGAATCCCGCTTTCGGGCCAATAGGGTGTTCCTCGTCATCGTCGTACCACATGAAGCGGTTTGCCCCAAGAGAATACCAGGTGTCACCAATGATGAAAAACGGAGTGCCATCAGCATGTTCAAGTGCATGTTGGTTTTCCGTAGCTTTAATAAAGCCACGCCGAACAGGATTCTCGATTTTTTCAGTCTCTGTCCAGGCGACTGCTGTGAAAGATCCTGACTTGCCGGCCAGTCCCGGATCTTCCGGATTGGATCCACTTTTCCATGTCCACTTACCTGGTTCAGTAGCGACAAGACGGAGATGAAATGTCTGGCCACCGTCCCAGAAACCATAAATGCGCTTGTTAAAGCCGGGGCCGCTGAGATCTACCCACACGATCACTTCAGTATATGGATTTTCGTAGGAATTTTCGGCAGTAAAAGTAAGTTCCTGCATTTCCCACGGATGTATTACACCAGGAGCTGCCATCATAGGGCCAATAGAAAATACCAATGCATAAAGAAGTTGCTTAGGAAGTTTCATTTGTTTGCTAATTTTAAAAAATCAAATCCAAATAATTATTCAATAAACTAAATATAGGAAGAATTTTCCCAAGTATCTTCTATGGATAGAAAGAAGTGAAGATTTCATTGGTGGAAAGATTGGTTATCAATTTAATATAAAATATATTTCTAAAGAGAATTGCCAATCCAATCAGCAAAATCATACTGATATGGAGCATATTTAGTAACTTGAAGTAGTATAAGTTATGTTTTCTGCTTGAATCTGTGATTCCTGGATTATTTAAAACTCTATGTATGCTGTTTTCTCCTGTTTGCTTAATTTTATCATTTTCTCTTCACCATTCACTTTGATTTTATGGATTCCATAAAATGCGCGTATTATACAATAGCCGTCATCATTTGATTTTCCAGTAAACCTTGTCCACCATTCATCAAAAACCAAGGATCGATATGCATTGAAAGATGGAGTTGGGGTCCAATCTTTCCTATATAAGGATGAAGCCGGGATCCAGTTAGTCCTTCCCAGTATTCCCTAATAACAAGATCCCTCCTACAGCCGGGTGGGCAAAACAGATGCGATAATAGTCTTCAAGATTCTGGGCGAACTGCTCTTCTTCTTTTTTGGTAGGGATCAACTACTTATCTTTAACAGGAACCTGGATCGCTGACCAGGCATATTGAATTCAGTGATCCTAATCGGAAGTCCAAATTGTTCAAGTACATCAAGAGCATATCTCAGGGTATCTCTACTGAAGTCCTCAGCATGAAGGTGCCCCTGTATGCCAAGTCCATCTATTTGCATCCCACGCTCTTGCAAATCCTTGATATGATCTGAAAATTCCTGTAACATTCTACCAGTAAGAATATCATAATCGTTTAGAAAAAGTTTTGCTTCCGGATCGTATTTTATTATCCAATCTGCCATTGTTTTGGTAATACCAGGCCCAAGCCTTTCCTGGTAATAATCACCATGCATCATTTCATTATTAAAATCGTATTCCACGAAGCGATCTTTATATCTTGGAGCAATGGTTTTAGCCCTCTTATGTAGTTCATCGTACAATTGTTCGTCAGTAAGCGCTTTTACCCAATCCTGTACGTAGTATATTCCCCAATAAAAATTCGTGCCCCCTTAGGGGAAGCTGGTTCTCATCTGCCCAGGTAAGTATGTTATCCGTAGTCAGGAAATTCACTTTTCCTTTTTCGGGCTCCATATGATGCCATTTTAAAGAACTCGCCGTAACAGCCACATTGAAATTCTCAATAAATTTCTGTTTATAGATATTCTGCGTCCTGTTCACTAAGGCTTCCATTGAATGCCGCACTCGTTACGGCGGATCCAAACGAGAATTCATGCTTTTGCTGTTCTAACTCAATTTTTGTATTAGGAGTTGTTTTAACGACTATTACACCCGTGCGATACTTTTCTATAGAATCTGCCAGGTTCCACTCCTCTGAATGGGTCATTGGCAATTCAGTCCATACAGATGAAGGATTTTGCGCAATAAGACAATAAGTACCAAAAAAGAGGATCAACGTTAGGATATGCTTTTTCATTTTATCGGAGATTAAAGTTCTTAAAAAAATAATGTTGTTTAAAGATCTGGCAATAGTTCAAAATACTTACTCTTTAATCTGAATACCCATGAATAGGGTTATTTTTCTACTACTTTACTCACGCATTTAAAAAAGGATTAAGAGTAATACCGAGATTTAAAATTGCCAAATCATAGCATAATTTAATATTTTAATTTTTAATATCTTTTTAATCCATGGAATTAGATTTATCTACTGTGCAAATAGTGAAAAATTATGAAATAATACTTTTTTAGACCAGATCACCACCGGCGATCTGAACGGCAAAATCTTCATAAAGTTTGTATTGGGGAGAAGGAACATATTTTTAAATTGATCCATTAGCTACATTTAATCAATATTTTTGGAGGTTTTACATTTTATTGATTAAAATCACTTCTTTATTGAAATAAAATTCAAATTAATTGCATTTTGTTTCTATTTCGTAAACTAAAGCTGTTAAATAAAAACAATTGATATGGAATTTTTTATATCAGTGATGAAAGTTGTAGGGGTGGTTCTGTTTCTGGTGATTTTGTCGACCATCATTTCTTTGTTTTTCAAACGCTTCCGGCTAATAGGCCTTATCTCCCTGTTGACAATCATTATTCTCTTTATTGTTGCATTCCTGGCATTCTTTACCTCCAGAAGTTTTGAACGGAGTTATCTCTCGAAAAGTGATGAATACAGGAATCACCAGATAAAATCTATGGCAGATTCAGCAAACTTTTATATCGGCGCTATCGGGGATGTTAAAATGATGTCCCGGCCTGAATTTGCTAAAATTGTAAACTCAATAACTCCCGAAAATGCCTTAAAAATGCAAGGTGTATTTAAAGGCGGAATTGTAGGGGAATATGATTTTTCAGAAAGCGATTTAATAGTAGATTTTGCCTTGAGTAATAACTTTAGGGTTAGGGGGCATACACTCATATGGGGAAAATTGTCACATTATTTTAAGAATCCTGATCTTGATCTGTACCTGTCGGCATTTCCTGAGGATGAGAGGAGCCAAAAATTGAAGGAACTTTTTATAAAACATATTACAACTGTACTAAATCATTATAGAGACAGGATTAAGGTCTGGGAAGTTGTCAATGAACCCCTCGAGATATTCGGAGAAGGCGAAATGGAGGAAAACGTCTATTTCAGATATCTCGGGAAGAACTATGTAAAAGATGCATTTCGCTTAGCTCATGATATTGATCCAACTATCAAATTATATCTTAATGAGTTATTGGTAAACTATCATGATAAAAGGGCTGAAGGGCTGCTTGATTTTGTCCGTGAAATGCAGGCGGATAGTGTTCCAATTCATGGAATCGGTCTCCAATCACACATGATGTTTCAGCTTCCTGATCCCGAAAATCTACGTAAGTATTTAAAGAAGATCGAAAAAATGGGTCTTGAGGTTGAGTTAACAGAAGTGGATGCCCGATTGATGCTTTTCAAGGATGCAGATGATCCGTACAAAGCACAGGCAGAATTTTATGGCAAACTACTGGAAATCTGTCTCGAAAATCAAGCCTGCAAAGGAATTACATTCTGGGGGTTTACTGATGCACATAGTTGGATGGATGGCAACTGGTTCTTTCAGAAACCAAATGAGCCCTATTTTTATGATCAGGACATGAATCCTAAACCGATTATTAAAACACTGAATGATGTTTTGATTGAACATAATAGACGTTGATCGTCTATTATTTCAAATATTAGTCCAGATAAAAACAAAAGAGACCTCCTGGACAATATTGTCTTAAAGTTTTGTATTGGAATGAACACTATAAATTTTCCAGCTCGATCCTTTTCTTTTTGTTACTTTCAAATTCCTTTATCAAATCCAGTTTACTCAGTCTGGTATTATCCAATTTGTATACCAGGAAAAATTCCATATCACTAATGTTGATAAAAGATGAGTACAGGGTGCCACCGGTCCGATTTTCGCTGTTTAATCTTGGGGGTTGGGCAGCACCCCCAAGCAAGTTTCCTACCTGAAGCAATGTAACCGGTTCATTTTGATCTCTTAACTGACTTGTTCTTTCGGCTATTGAATTGTAACGGTAACAAGGATAGTTACCCTTTGAGGTATCCGATAATAGAAAGTTTGTCATGATCAAAGTATTACCCTTTATATGAATGATTTGTTTTTCACCATTAATCCATTCGATGATGGCAGCATTTCCCAGGCTGTCACCAAACATAATATGAGCATTGCTTAAAGCAACTTTTTTATTTTCCAATAGTTCAATCGCCTGGTCGACTGATTTGCATGTGGCAAGAATGTCGTCACCCAGATTCCCTTTTGGTTTGTGGTATCCTGAGGGGATGTTGTCTTCAGGAGTAACCGCCCCATCGAAAAATAATCCTGCCTCATTTATGCCACCTTGTGCAAAATCATCCCAACCATACCATAACCTGGCCAATTTATTTTTAGTCCTTGGATTAATTTGAATGTATGCTTTCGTTTCGTACCAGAAATCTTCATGGTTGGCAACATAGATTTTGCCGGAAATTGAGTCTAAATAGTAAATCACAGAACAGGCTTTTACCTGACTATTGAAATTGAGACTAAGAATAGCAATTATAATTATCAATGTTCTGGTCATATTCCATGCTTCTTTTCCTGTTTTTCCAAAGTTCATAAAAATATTATCAATTTAAAATCTTCCTCACCGGCTGAAACTAAAAACATCTTGACGTTAATTAGGTTCAGTCATAAAAGCATATCCTCCTTTGCGCAGATTGATCCCGTATTCCTACCTTACATGAAATTAAAATTTAAGGAGACATAAAAATTCCGTCCGGGAGCATATATAGGAATCGCACTTCCTCTGATTGACCTGTTCAGATGCTCATAATAATTCTGATTAAACAGGTTCTGGATTCCAACTGTCATCCCAAGAAATTTCAATGCATGGTAGGAGAGCTTGAGATCCACCACGGTAAAAGCAGGTGTTTCAGTTTCTCCATATTCAGTCGAGATTCTGGATTGCTTTAGAACATATCTGAAAGCTATTTCCGGTTTCAGCTTATTTTTGAAATAAGTTCCCATTAATTTATATCGAAAATCAAGTGGAGCAATTTCCGGCAAAGGTTCCGCTAATTCGAGATCCTGACCGTATGTGTAGGCCATACTTAATTGATGGTATAGCCCTTGGATTATCTTCTGGCTCCAACTCAATTCAAACCCTGTTTTAAAAGCTTGATCGATGTTGACAAATTGCCGGACGCCAGGACTTGTAGGCATTCTTGGACTCAAAGTTGTATCAATTACAGAAGATATATAATCTTGTAAATACGATACAAAAACATCAATATCAATTGCTGTCACTGTTGTATTCCATCCAAGGGTCAGGTCAAGTTGATTATTAACCTCGGGGTCCAGCATAGGATTTCCTATCATTTCATAAGGATCCTGGCCTACAGGGAAGTAGTTGATATATCGTTCTGTCAGTCCTCCACTTCTTTGAGCACGTCCAAGCCAAAATCCAAGAGAGATATCATTTTCAAAAGATTTAATTCCTCCAATGCTCAAACTTGGATTAATCTGGGTTGATGATGTTTCATCATATATCTCCGTAAATTCTGGTGCTGAATCATCAATGCCCGAAATATTTAATTCCAGTCTGCCAGATAATATCCATTCAAAATGATACTTACTTATATGGTATTCCCCAAAAATTCCTGTCTTACTGATCTGGCCGTTCTGCCATACATTATCATTAACAATTTTTCCGGCATTTGGGCCCATCATGAATTCGCGGGTCCTGGTTCCATCTGCTCCTTCAATGCGTATATCAAATCCACTGAAAAGTTTTGCTTTTGAAAATTCCCAGACTCCTTCAGTACGGCCCCCATAATTCCTGGTATTCGCATGTGTTTCTGCATTTACCATTCTGGGATCCAGTATTTTGGAATAATTATCCATCAAGTGGTCCACAAATGATCCGTAGACCGTAGTATTCCATGATTTAAGATGATCTTTATTAACAGTAATGTCATGTCTTGCATTAAACATCCAGGTATCGTCTTTTCTCAGATCCATTGGCAGGGCTGGATAATCCACATCCCGGGCAAGATTGTTACTGACAGATAACCTAATCTGTTGATTCTTTGATAGCTTTAGACCAAGATTTGATCCAAAGTTGCCACGGGTGAAATTCGCCTTAATTATTTGGCCATCTCCCGTTTTATAATCGCTTCCTTGCGACCAGGCAGTAAAAATTCCTAGATCATAACCATTGCCACTAAATCCAAGCATTCCTTCGCTCCGGATTATGTTTCCATTACCGTCATATCCTCCGGATAAACGGCCATAAATCTGATTTTGATCTGAAAACCGCAATGAAGCTGGGATGAAATTTATAGTGCCTCCAACCGTTCCTCCATATCTCATAGCGTGGGGCCCTTTAAGAACTTCTATTCGATCCATCATATTGGGTGCCATCTGGCTTGTAGGAGGGTCCATTCGGTTAGGACATGCTGCTGTGGCACTCTGGGCACCATTCAAAACGATATTTAGTTGATCGTATTTAAATCCCCTGAGAACCGGGTCGAAGCCAAAGGCCCCGCTTTTTCTAATGCTGTTAATTGCTGGTATCTGATTAAGTAATGCACCCCCGTCATAAGCCATTTTTTCTTCGTAATCCAGACTGAGTGTTTCTGTTTCATCAATTGCAGGTCTAAGGGCTATAATCGTTACAGGATAAAGATTTACGGCACTACTTTCCTTATATGATACACCCGAACCAATTGCTGACCTTAATGCTGAGGAAGATAGTTTCCATTTTCCATAACTGACATGAGATAATACCATATCAATTTCTTCCTTTAAGTTGAACTTAATTGTTCCTTTTTCATCTGATTGCCCTGATTGATTACCATACTGAAAAGTAGCGCCAACAATTGGCATATTCGTTGACTGATCAAGTAAACGAAAGGCATCAGACTCTTGTGCAAATATTTCTGATGTAATCAGGTGAAAAACTATAAATACAGCGATTATACACGAAATTGTTTTATTGTAATTCATTAAATATCAATTAAAAGTGAAAATATCAAGTTCGTCGGATCATGAAACGCCCCCCTTATTTGCTTTTAGTTTATCAAGCCGGAAAAGGAACAGCATCTTTTATATTCCTACTTTTTGGCAATTTTGAATCAAATTCTGGAATATGGTTAAAACCATTTTTATCTAATGATTTGGCTAAACCCCAAATGACTCTATTATCAGGTTAAATCCTTAATCATCTCATGGCTTATAAGCCGAATTCATAATCCTGATAAAGAAGAAGATGATTGAATTTCTGAATTCCTTTAATCCTCCTTGATTATCCATAATTCGAAAAGTCATTTTGGATCAATTAAGGTTAGGGAATTCTCCATATCTCAGGTATTCAATCAGAGACTATATATCTCCCTAGTCCGATGAACTTATCTTTTATAATAAAATGTGTAATAATTTAAGAAACTCATCCTTTGGGAGGATGGAAGACATCAGTACTGAAATTGGATTTAAAAAATGGATCGTTTTTGAATAGGAGTATATTGTTTTCGGCCACTACTCGAGATCCTGTAATTTCGGTTAATTTATCTGTGAGGTACAAGTTGATTTCCAATCTTTCTTTTAATGCAGCGGGTAATTCCTTCTTTTGCGGTTCTTCCGCTTTATTTAGCTTCTGTGCCAGAATGCATTTGCCATTGCAATTCAACATAGGCTTGTCCTTGTTAATGCATAATGCTTTGGCTATAAAATCCTGATGTACCTTAAAATCTACCAAAATCCACACTTTCACTAATAGTGGAGAAAGAAAGATCAGGATCATACAAGTCGATATTAAAGATCTCATAATAATGCTCCATTAAATTAACTAAATAGATACACTTTTATGTGGAATATTAAATGATTTTAGGATTCTTGATTGAAATATTGATTAATACTAAATAATATATATATTGTGAGAAACTAAAAACTTGCAATCAATGAAATTAATTAAGTTAAGAGCACTATTTAAAATTAATGAAGGCCAACTCGAAGCCTTCAAGCAACTTGTATCCCAATTTATTTCGACTGTTAAGGAAAAGGATCAGGGAACTTTAATGTACGATTGGTATTTAAATAAGGACACCTTGGAATGTTCAGTTCTCGAAGACTATGCTGATTCCAACGCTGCACTTGAACATGTTGCCCATGTTGGGGATCTTCTCCAAAAACTAATGGAGTTAGGAGAAATGTCCATTGAATTGTATGGCACTCCAAATGAAGAATTATCAAAAGCGCTTCAGGGATTGGGTGCCAAAGTATTTCCCTATTTTGCAGGTTTATAATTTTGGCTTAATTGGGACCCAGACTTCCTCTTCTGAATCAGGATGATCAGGGCCTAAGTAATCTTCAGTCATTATCTCGAAATGAGGTCTATTGTCTAGCATGTAATCAGAGCCAGGTATCCAGTACCCATATATGTATTCACTGGTTTTTTGAAAGGTGCTAACTGGCCCTTTATGAATAAATACAGCATATAGACCAACCGGAATTATCAATTGATCGATTCCTTCAGGCATTTGTTCAAAATCAAGAACCTGAACAGCTGCCCATTTTATAAATTTCGTTTGTGGGGTGAACATTTCCATCTTCAAATCTTTGGAGTACTGCTGGATGGAATAAAGATCTTTATCGGACCTCCGTTTGATCTCTTTGACCCTGGGCATGAATTTGCCCCATAATTCCCGGGTTTTATTTTCTGACAGCGATGTAATCATCTTCATGCCCAGCATCTTCTTTGACGTGAGATCAACAATTCTTGGGTCTGTCATAGGGATTCTTTTATTTTATATATAGAGCTTTTTATTAGTGAAAACCAGGCATAGGCATATTTAGATTGGCATTTTCAATAATTAATATCCAATCCTGCCCCCGGCCGGAAGTGGGAGGGGTATAGGTTTGTATTCCCTTAGTATCCCCGGTATGGATATGATAAGAAATACCATATCTTGGATCATACCATATTTCTTTAATATACCGTGCTTTGATATTGCTTTTATCAATACTGAAGGATTCACCTCGCGGGGAATATATCAACGCAAAACTTCCATCATCCGCTACTGAAGCTCTGATTTTCCCGCCACCTGTTACGGCTCCATTTTTGATCATGCTCTGATTGGTATAAGCTTCGAAAATGACCTGGCTTCGAAAAGAGTTCGAACATGTTGCATCTGGAAAGCTCCAGAATGATTCAAGGCGACATACCAGGGCATTACTGCCGCGATAATTGGTTCCCGTCCTGTATCGTACATTTGCCAAACACTGCTATGGCCATAGGTATTCCCACATGCCCCTGCCAAAATAGACCAGTAAGCGGTGGGAACATCATAATCGTCGAACCGGTCCTGCCTGTTGAATCCCCCAGTAAAACCCAACCTGTATGTTTTCATATCTGGGTTCCCCGTCAAGGGTAGGCTTTGCCGGGTCAAGCGCATAATCGTGTTCAGCATATAGCCCATTGTCGTGGTCATGGGCGGCATGCGAGGACTGATACATATTGAAATCTAACCATTCAGTTGTATGAAAATAATCTGAACTCAAACCTGGCCCACGAGGATGAAATGTGATCAAATGATTTCCATCATCCCCTTCCTGGAGTCCTTTGGCCATGGAATCAATTATTTGACGTTCACTTTCAGTATGAATATTATGATCACCTCCCAAGATCCAAATTAAAGAAGCATTTTTGTATCTCTTGCCCAGAAATTTTCCGAAAGTATAGGCATTCTCAGGGGTAAAGATCACGTCTTCCGGATTCAAAGAACTCCAGTAACTTCCCCATGTGGGTAGCATTCCGATCACCAAACCCAGAGATCCAGCTTTCTTAACAATATAATCTACATGTTTAAAGTAATCTTCATTCGGAGTGCCAGGATCATTGTTCTTAAGAGGTTTGTGCCCCTCTGCATTAGGAACATCCAGACCACCCACTTGTGAAAGAACAACAGCCTGTATTACAGTAAATCCTTTTTTCGCACGATTCTCCAGAATTGACCAGCTTCCTCTTTACTTAAACGATGAAACAGCTCCCAGGCCGTATCACCGAGGTAAAAAAAGGGAAGCCATCCTCCCTGACAAGATATCGACCATTGTCACTTACCTTCAGGTATTGGGAAAATCCAGGAGGAATGATCATGATTATAAAAAAAATAAGGATAATAGATTTGAAAAATTTCATGATATATCGGATTATTGATTATTCATTTATTAATGTATCTAATTTAATCCACATCTTCTTATTTCAAGTGTTCTCTGAATGAGATTTTGTACCAGCATTTACAAACTTATATTGCCTTTCTTGATAAGAAACTTTAATCTTCCAAAGAATAATAAAAAGCGGATCATAATTGTTGGTGCTGGATTTGCATGGTTAAAACTGGTACGAATGCTGGCAAGGTCAAAATTCAAGTTCATCTACTTCTTCCAATGTGTCCGGATTTAAAACCCGCATCTTTATGCTTGTTCCATCGATGTCAAAAATTACGAGTGCGTTCTGAGTTGTAAACCCTTCTACGTATTTACTCCATGGTGTTTCTTCCTGGGCATAGTAGGGCGCACCAGCTGCCCCATTGTTAATTTGCCATAATTCCCGGCTTATAGATATCGTCTCAGCAGTGTATCTTTTAGGATAAATAATTGTCTGGGGGCCAATCAGCGTTCTGGCATAATTGTGTTCGTCGCCGGTCAGAATGGCTTTAGTTTTCTTACTTTGATTTACAATGATATAAGTAATTCATCTCTACGTTCGATAATTCCTTTTTCTACTTTTTTGCCAGCTATAACAGGCCGGAATGAATTATCACCATTATACCACATATCATCATATATATGTCCTCCATTAGGGAAAAGGGGAGTATGTATGGTGACAAAGATATGATCTATGGCTGAGTTGTTTTCGAGTTCCGCCATGGTATTACTGAACCATTCCAATTGGTTGTCCATCACGTAACCATGGATATTGCCACCAGTAACATCAATGCTTTTGATTGATGGGGTATACCAGTAATTGGAGTTCAAAACAACCATCGCCAAATTATCATAGATGTAGTAAAAAACTGTTTCTTTATAGGAAGGGAAGTCGATTGCGTTCTCATCTGGATCATACATAGAGCCATCTTCGCTATCCGGGCCATTCAGAGGATTCACAAACTCCCTTTGATATATTGCCTCAGAGGATGCTATATCATATGGAAAGTTATCTACCTGGTATTTGTAATTGTTCGCAGGATCAAAGAAAGTCTTAACAGCCGCTTCATGGTTACCCATGGTTGTTATTGGGATGTACCTGGCGAAAGGTTCGATAGCTCTTTTCCAGTTTGCATATTCTAATTGTATAGCGTCTGTATTCTCCTTATATCCGGTGATCATGTCCCCTGTAAATTGCATAAAACGCACTTTTTCCTGCATATTCAAAGCCATAATCTTTTTCATGATATAGGCATTCACACCATTTAAGTTTCTCTCACCGCCTCCATTTCCTGATCGTGAATCACTGGTATAGGCAAATGAAAAAGCAGTTCTGCTTCCCGGGGCGGGGGCAGTTCGAAAAGAATACTCTCAGAAAAGGATCCATATATAAGTTCGTAGTTATATCCGTATCAGATTCTAAACCAGTAATTTTATTTCATGAATTGTATTGTTTTTACTGGAGAACTTTGCCATCTGAAGGACCTTACCGCGAAAATGGTTTTCATTTGCAGGGTTGTTTCTTCATGCCCCAATTTCGCAATGAAAGGGCCTTCGATAATAGATAACTCTACTTTGAAAGGATCGGGTTTTACTTGAACCTGCTCCCCATATGCTATAGTTTTATTAACTTCATCAGTTGCGAGGAAGTCATATGCGGTAAAGTTTATTTTCCCGTCATAAAGAATATTGTTCCAACTATCCATGATCCTGTAACCCATTATCCCTATTGCAGTTTTAGTCCAGTCGATCATATCAAATTTTCCCTTCATGTCCTTTATCCTGATCTCAGCAAATCCCTCCTTGATGGTTTCGACACTTGAAAAGTATACCGGTTGTGGGTATTTAGAATCGTTCAGCGGAATAAATCCATAATACAACAAACCATAAAAATTCTTTTGTTTAAAATTAAATTTGATGCCATTGATCGAGCCGGTTATATTGCTTGTGAAATTATCCTGCGAATAGCTTTGAAGGAGAGGGGCCTCTAAGATCTTTTTTCCTTTGTCTTGTAGGAAGAAGCCCTGATTGTCAGCATCAATATTAGAAAGGACCTTTGGAATGGCAACTTTTTGGCCCCAGGCTGCCGTATTTAAGCTCAAGCTTATAATAAGGAAACTGAAGAGATAAGAAAATAATCGGATTTTAATTATATAATGGATAAGAATATGGGGTGTCATGGTAATTTAAGAATTATAATACTGAGATTTTGAATATAATCATAACATTGGATTGATATATTTTGATTTCAAATGCCGTTTTCAAGTGATTAGGTCAAAATTTGTGGATCTAATTTAAGATTATTCCTTCGCGAGCTATTATTTATTGTGCTAAAGACTAATTTCTTGATTAACTATTTTATCCCATTAATGTTTTTAATCCGTTCTTTATAGCTTTGAATTTCAGGAAGATTGCTAATGGGTTGATCCAGATAGAAGTATACACAGCTTGACCAGTCATCACCATATCTTTCAAACAGCCAGCCATTATAATTTTCATAATCGGTAGGTTCATCATTATTCCCGGCTTCATACAGAACGGTTCCGTTATTCTGAAATTTTTCTTTATGTTGTGTGTAGCAACATCCGATCTGATGGATTGTCATCCGAATATCTGTATTGAAATATACCGGGTCAGGTACATGATATCTATAGAAACAATATCGCATATTTTCAGCATCAGTATAGGAAGATCCCTGATACAGATGGCTATAGTTACCCTGGCCCCATCCGGTTCCTATATAATCCTCCGTACCGGTACCAATAAAGTTGGATTTTCAGAATCTCCATCCAGGTGATCTTTTACTTCACCTTCACCCCACCATGAATCCAGGAAAATTTCCTGATTGGCCTCCACTCCAAAATTTACACCTAGAAATCGGCCGGATCCTTCAAGTTTTGGTA
Organism: uncultured Cytophagales bacterium; assembly: GCA_963820995.1. Classification (GTDB taxonomy): domain Bacteria; phylum Bacteroidota; class Bacteroidia; order Cytophagales; family Cyclobacteriaceae; genus JAGTVG01. Next base: position 332,850 of record CAWGCL010000009.1, read on the forward strand.
AAAATTCGTAATCGTTTCTCATTTCGGTTGAGTCCTCTCCCTGTAATAGGCATGAAAGTATAAATGGTCATTACTATGAGCATCGCCGATGGTATAATCAACATCATAGAAAATTGCTGACTGGGCCGTATCCGTCTCATTGATCAATATAATCTTCATCCCATTTTTAAAAGGCATCGGTACACTACAATTATAGCTTCTCCCTTCAGGATTAGAAAACAATGCCGATTCGAAAGGGTACATTTCCCCCAGACCCATTCCAAAGAAATAACCTATTGGGGCTGAGACAGCGGGTTTTGTTTTCCCATCCCAGTACATATTCACTTTCAATCCCAATTGCATCTTCTTATCCTGTTCTCTGATGGTCATCCATATACGCCGTACAGTGCCGCTAATGCCCTCAGGCTCATAAGCCAGGACTAAAGTATCCTTGGGGAGCAGGCTGACATGGGCCCTTCCCTTTCTTCCATAGTTTTCCAGGCCACCTTTGCCTTTCTCTGCCCGAGGGTTTTCCGGACTTGCCCAACGGGTTTGAATCCCTTCTGGTTTTTGAAATAGCTCCTGTGCTATAGAATATGGGCTACTGAAAATTATTGTAAGTATGGTAATCCAGGCTTTCATCTTAGTTTTCTTATTTATTCAGGTTTATTTGTTTTACAGAAGGTTACATTATCACCATTCCAAATATCACTTTCAGGCAATACATTGTCGTATAAATCAATGTTTTCAAATCCATAATCAGAAATCATAGTTATAATGGCAGTGGAATTGAAATAATGGTTCCAGAACCTGTATTTAGTACAGATTTCTGCCTGATCAATGATGGTATGCTGCTTTAAGTACACATGTTCCGCCTCATAGTGAAATCCGTTTATAAGTTCCAGGTAGGGTAGTTCCCTCCAAAAGCCCCCCAGCGAAACATTCCATGATTTGTGGTCAGGAAATTTAATTTCAAGATTTTTGTCGTTTAAAACATCGAAAATAAACATTCCACCGGGTTTTAATGCTGTGAAGATATTCTGCAATAACCTTTCTCTTTCAACGGGATTAATACGCCGAAATCTGCATAAATCATTGTTATTAAATCGAACTTTTCAACGTAGTCCAACTCCAGATAGTTCTGACAGATATATTCAATATTCTGATTATTTATACTAGCCTGCTTTTTTGCATAAGCAATGGAATTCTCTGAAAAATCCATGCCGGTAACCTCGTGACCTATTGCTGCTATTTCTTTGGTGTAGATACCTGGGCCGCATCCAAGATCCAGAATATGTATTCCTGATTTGTTGCAGAAATTATAAATGAACTCCAATGTTCTTTTAATACTTTCAGGTTTTCTGGACGCAGCATCAATGTTCGGGTCCAGATGAATTTTAAGTAATTGCTGCGAAATATACGGATCTGTCCACATTTTGGCATCACCTGGCTCGTATAATACTGGTTTAACAGAGGATTGAAATAATTTCTGAAAGTCCATTAATTAATATTATTGATATACTTTTACCCAGTCTATGATCATTTGCACTGGCAAATCCTGGGGTTTACTTACCAACCCATGATCCTCCTAATTGCTGATCTATTAAAATATAAAAAGGCTGGTCATAAGGCCACTGGCTTGGATTACGCCCTCCACTTTTGGATAGGTGAATGTTTCTTGCCCATTCAGTGTAAACACAAGTTTATCGGGATACCAAACAAGGCCAAAAGTGTTATATTGATTAATATCTATTTTTGTTGTGGAAGAATAAGGTGGATTGGTTTTTTGTTTCAGCTCCAGAGTATAATATGAATGTGTGGTTTGATAAATAATATTGTCAAAATTAAGATGCTCCATTATATCGATTTCTCCATTTCTTGGGTACATGCCATATTTATTCTTTTCTGCAAGCATCCACATAGCCGGCCAGGCTCCTTGTGCACATTCCAACTTAGCATGTATCTCTATCTTGCCAATTGGAAAGCAAATTTCTTCTTAGTATATACACCACCCGTTAAGAATGGCCTTGGATCATTAAGCGTATCAGGATTAACGATACCCTTTAACAACAATTTTCCGTCGGCAATATTGTAACATATGGGATCAACCGTCATATGCCGACCCCAGTCTGCATTATTAGGTGGTATCCTGGTCCATTTTGTTGTGTCCAGCTGAGGGTTCTCAAAGTGATCCTCCCAGACCACTTCCCAGTTCGAATTTACTCTACCCTTGTTTTGCTCATAAATATATGAATCAACGATATTATAAGGAGCTACTTTGCACCCAAATATAAAGGGCAGGATACATAGTACCCGGAAAGTGTTTTTAATCATATCAGCGAATATTATTAATCTTTAAAAATTGATTAGCACTGAGAATTAATCATTTACAGCCGATAACTCAGCCATGAGCCATAATGTTTGAGCAACCATAGGTGTCCAGTACTCAGATATTGCCACCATCCATCACCAATATCGGGCTGGTCGTCCTTGTCGCCACCCAAACCATTCATTACAGCACCATTAATGACCGGAGTTGTCGGATAGAATGTGCTGCCGGGGAAGTGCTCGGGGTGATTATAACCTGTTCCTATTAGAGTTGAACTGTTAAAAGAATTGACACCAATGATCCAGTCCAACTGCTTTTGTGCATAAGATTTCAATTCCTTATCGTTTAAAATGATAGAGGCTTTTAACAGGCCAATCCCTGCAGCTGCAACATTGGAGTTTATTCCAACCCACCAGCTTAATTTTGGTTGCATAAAGTACCTGTACCAAAGGTTCCCGACCTTTCGATCCCCTCCGGGATCTTCGCCGGTATAAAGGCCAAAAGGAACAATGCCAAAACTATTTCTGTCAATAACCTCCTTAAGATAATCCCGTGCGTACATAGTGATCATCACTTTCCATTTAGACGCATCACTATGTTCAGGGAATTGCTCTATCAAATCACATACGGCATAAAATTCACTACAACCTAGCCAAATATTTTTATAGGGTTCTTTTTTATCTTTTGATATATAGTAATAACCACTAATCCCATATTTGCTGCTGGTTTCCTGATGAGATTCCAGAATGGAAGCCTGGGCAATAGCAAAATCTTTATAAACTGTTTCTTCTGTTGTTTTAAACAATTCAAGAGCAGCTTGTATGGATGCACCTATTATGCCTGGATTTGGAGACTTATCTGATGTATTGCACCAGGAAAAGCACTTTTCTGCTGCTGTCAGGCATCGGCTTGAGTAATCGGGATCTGAATCTTTGGTTATTCTTGCCAAAATTGCTTCGGAAGCAATGAAATTGTATTGTCCCACCAGGTCCAGGGGATCAGTCTTAATCACCCTGTCATCTTTGGTGCCAATGATCAACATATCTGCATTTGATTTTCCGGCATTTGGTTTGGTAAAATACGGCTCTCCTTCTTCCTCATCACCTGTCACATTATCAGTCCAGCGATTGCTGTCAGAATGTTTTAGGACATCACCTCCTACATAACTCATGATGTATCCTTCCGGTTCCTGCATGTTGAGAAAATATCTATTGCCCCAGCGTAATTCTTCCAGCATTCTTTCCTTTCCTATCTGAGGGCATAGCTCATACGTTTTGGCTATTCCAAGCATGCCATAGATCGTCGCACCTACCCATTTGCGCAGGTCACTTGCGTCATGCCAGCCACCTGAAACATCCTGGTGCTTGCCATTATCCATTCTAACCCCGTCATCCAGATGACAAGGAGTAAGATACCCCGTACTGCTCCCCCCGCATCGTTGTTTAGAAAAATAATGTAGGATCGAGATCATTGGAAGGTCATATACATCATTGGAAATTTTAAAGGGATAGGAGCGGAGCGTATCCGATAAAATAAAGTAGGAGCCATCAGTGGTGACATCACTAAAATCCCCCCTGGCGTAATCGCCAAAATCTCCATTTATTGGATCGAATTTACCGGTGAAGACTACTTCTCCAGTAATTGTGTTGATAACATCAAAACTTCTTTCAAGTAAGCCCGGAACCACACATGTTTTATCTGATCCTGGTGTATAACCTGCCTGATTGATGAGAATATGGACATCATAATCTCTTGATAATCGTTGTGCGTGCAGGAATGAAGGATCTGAAATCAGCAAGATTATCAGAATCAGAATGCTACCTGTATATTGGAATATTTTTGATTTTATACAAATTGCTTTGAATATTTCTGTCGGGGGAAAAACTATTTTTATTGCTTTCATAATAGGGTTTATTAAAAATTTTGAAATCAGGATTTGATGTTCATAACAAAAAAAAGTAATCAGCCCTGATGAGCTGTTAACATATCAAAACGGATAAAGGATAAAGATAGTAAATCAGGCTAATTCATCCTATTGAATTGATACTGCTGTTTAGGAAAGTATATAAATTATTATGCCTTCATGGAAGAAAAAAATGATAATGTATACAATTTTTGATAAGTCGAAATGAACGGGTAAGGAGAATTTTGATTTTTATAATGCAATAAGTGCCTTATGCAAATCGGAGACTCAGCAAATGAACACTATGCTAGTTCAAGTTTTTTCTTTCTCATCAATTTATGCAGGGATCCTGGTTCACCTTTATGAATATCCTGTTGCTTCGTTATCTACTCATCATTTGCTGCAGAATCTACTGGGATTAATTATCTGTTAGTGTGTCTATTACGTCCTCCTGTTGGAAATAGGCCGTATTTGTAGATATTTCTTTATTCATCAGTTATATTAAAAAGTTATCTCGTGGCGGTTCAAATATAACATTTTTAATCTAATTCCTATTTGTCCAAAACCAATCAGCCAGCATATCCCGGCCAATGGGTAAAAATCAAACTAAACCGAGAAAATTATTTACTGCAGCTTTTTAATATAACACCTGGTCCGTTTGTGTTGTTTGTGTTCGTAGCTGTGCCACAAATTATTAACACTTCGGTTATCTTCCATTTCTTTGGTTGATTCTATGCTGTCTATGTCATTTTTGATCAGAACCGGGATGATGTCGCTAAAGATAATTCCCGTAAGTCCCTTGTTTTGATATTCTTTTTGTACTGCTATCAAAAGCGTGTCTACTGTCTTAGTTTTCTGGTATATATTCAAAATTCTGAAAAGGGCAAATAGGAGCAGACTACCCTTAGATTTTTGAAGGGAGCGTGATAATGAAGGCATGGTAATTCCAAAAGCAATCACTTTATCATCGCTATCAAGAATAATAGATACATACGCGGGATCCAGTATTGAAATGAATTGTTTTCTAAGGCAATCTATCTGTTTTTCTGACAATTGTGAAAAAGCATAAATTCCTCTATATACTGAATTTAAAAGGTCAAATATCCCAGTCGCATATTTAAGAATGTCTTTCCGGTTCTTTAATTCAGCACTGTGGAGGCCATATCTTTTCTTAATCAGGTTTGCGCCAAGTATAACCTTTTCGGGGACTTGCTCCGGTACTTTTACATTATATTCTACCCAATCAATATCCTTATTGTACCCAGCTTTCTCCAGCAGTTCCGGATAATACGGATGATTGTAGTGAGAAAATGCAGTTGGAGTTTCATCAAATCCTTTAATAAGTATACCCGAACCATCAAAGGAAGAAAATCCGAGAGGACCATGGATATATTCCATTTCCTCTTTTATAGCCCAGGATTCAACTGTTTGCACTAATGCATTAAGTACTTCATAATCATCAATAAAATCAAGCCATCCGAACCTTGCGTATTTTATATTTCGGTTTTCGTTATATTTGTTATGAATTATACCCGCTACACGCCCTGCAATTTCACCATCACGATATGCAAGCCAGTATTTTGATACACAAAATTCGTGTGCCGGATTTTTATCTGATGAAAGGGTTTTAAATTCCTCACTTCTCAGTACAGGCACATAGTTATTATTACCTTTATACAATTTCTCAGGGAAGCGAATAAATTTTCTCAGGTCAGATTTCGAATTAATTTCCTTTATGGTTATACCGGTCTTCATGTATAATGAAAGTTGCTCTTTAGGTTTAAATTATTTAAAAAATTACCTGGTTCAATTCTAAATTTCGGATTGTTGAAAAATCTTCGAAAGATAATTGAAATTTTCAAATTAATTCTTAAATGAAATTTAAACTTTTACAGGATTTATCTCTTCTTTATGAATTTGGTATTAAATGATTCAATTTCTGTAATCCTTTCAGTGGTTCAACTTTAATATAGACGTATAGAATTTGAAAGGGTTTACTTTTTTAATTATCAGGCTTAAAATCAGGATTCAACTCCCTGGGGATAGGGGCCTTAGTTTTACTCCACCAATCCTGAAGCAGCATAAATAATTCCTGGGCTTTTTCAGGATTTGCATTAACCAGATTATTGCGTTCAGAGATATCCTGATTCAGATTGTATAATTCCAGGCCTTTATCCTCAAAATAATAATGAAGCTTCCAATCACCCTTGCGTATTACAGATCCCGGGCGTGTTCGGAACAGTGAATCCCTGTTTTCATTATCATGCACATTATAAGCTTCCAAATAAACAGGGAAATGCCAGTAAAGAGGTCTGTCCAGATTTTCAGATTCTCCTGTCAGAATTGGCAGGAGGTTTTGTCCATCAGGATAGTAAGGAGAAGAATCAATTCCTGATACTTCAAGTAGGGTTGGGAACAGGTCAAGATTTGTAAGAGGTATATCATTCACTGAATTTTTCGCTATTTTCCCTTCCCATACAAAGAAATAAGGAACACGAATACCACCTTCATAATAGCTCCCTTTTCCGGCCTTAAGAGGCTTTTGTTTTGTGATTCCATATAATCCCCCATTATCGGATGTGAAAATTATCAGTGTATTTTTTAATAATTCCCGGTTTCTTAAAAGCGAGATTAATTGTCCAATATTGTTGTCCAGATTTTCTACCATTGTCGCATAGTCAGCATTGTTCTGTCCCTGCCATGCTGGTTTATCTTTATAATTAGGGAGTAGTTTTTTTACCGGATGAATAGGAGTATGCACTGCATAAGGAGCATAGTATAGGAAAAATGGACTTTTTACGGTGTCGAGAAACTGCAATGTTTCCGACATGATGGCGTCCGTTAAATATTCCCCGGGTTTCGCTTTAATATTCACATTTCCATACGGAGGATAATAACTCCCCGGATGTCCATTCTTACCTCCCCCAATGTTTATCATAAAACCATAGTCAAGTGGAGATGTACTTAAGTGCCACTTTCCGGAGTGACAGGTTATATAGCTGTTTTCGTTTAATATGGTAGCAATTGTTGGAAACTGCTTTGATAATATTGTTACGTTTTTGGTTGGGATCAGTTGCCGGTACCTGGATTCTCCCCGTTCACTTGAGGCAACCGTATAAATTCCATGCCTTGTTGTCCATTTTCCAGTCATTAAACAGGCGCGACTTGGGGCACAATTCGCAGCAGAGGCATAACCATTAGTGAATACCATGCCGGATCCCGATAATTGATCTATATTAGGCGTTTCGTAATAATGGCTACCCATATATCCCAGATCTTTCCATCCCATGTCATCCACATTTATTATTACAATATTGGGCTTCTTAAGTCCTTCATTTGTATTACAGGATATGGACATAAATCCTAAGTACAGGAATCCAATAACGAGTTTAACCTGCATAATATTAATTATTTTGTTTTTTTATAGCATTTGGTCAATATGTCTCTTTTGGATCATTTTGAGTTGTTTTCCTTAAAGGATAGATAAAGTGCCTGTACTTTAGGATCTTTTTCGGGCGTTAGCGTAAAGAATACATTGACACTCCCATTTTCTGCAATGATCTTAAATTCACCGCGCAGTTGATTTATCGGTTCAATTTTTTCAACATTACGTATTTCACCTGCTTTTTCAAAAATTTCCTGGATCTCGGCTTTACGGTGTTCCCTTGATTTATCGAGGTAGAAATTTTCGGCTAATATATCTGCTTCCAGTTCCTGGTCCCAATTTTGTATCATTTGAAGGATCTGTTCTTTCCTTTTGCTTAAAATGTTAGATGTGGGGAGAACTCTTGGTTGAATATCAGCTTTTTCAAATAGCATTTTAAGCATTTCTACATAATCATACGGCCTGGTATAGGTCAGGTTCCCAAATGCCATAATGCCAACACCGTATTCAGGAAAGAAGGCGTAATGGCTTCCATACCCGGGAAGGGCACCTCCATGGGCTACCTGTAGGATGCCTGTACAATCATTATATATTCCTAATCCATAACCATATCCTGAATGGCCGGCACAAGGTTCGCCATTCCAGTCTTCCGAATTGGCATATAATCTGCTGAATTGAGGTGTATGCATTTCCCTGAGGGTGCTTCTTTTTACAGGGCCATCATCAGGGGCACTTCTTGGTGGCCAGGCTGAAAGGTGAAAGCTTACGTACTTGCTGAAATCTTCTATCGAAGTGATCAAACCGCCCATGGCACCGTATGAACCATCATGCAGAATGGGTTCTAATTTCCACTGATCGTCTTCCCAACGGTATCCTATTGCAAGTTGATCTTCATTTATATCTTCAAATTCCCAGTAGGTATTGTTCATACCTAATGGCTCCAGGATATGCTTACGAATATATTGCTGGTAGGGGATCCCTGACACACGAGAAATAATATTCCCAAGGATAGCAAAGCCGGTGTTGCTGTATTCATATTTATAAGAAGGTGGATTGGAAAATGAGATACCTTCATTGATCAGATCGATTAACATCTGGTCCGGTTCATCCAGTTGCCTGTCACCCCATGGATTGTCTTCAGGAAAGCCGGCCGTCATGGTCAGCAAGTTCTCTATATCAATAGGAGGGGAATCACTGCTTGGGTATTCCAGGCTTCCCATTTCAGGGATATATTTCGATACGGGGTCAGACAATTGCAACTGGCCATTATCCCTTAACATCATTATGGCCATAGCTGTAAAACTTTTCGTCATGGAAGCGATACGAAAAGCAGATCCGGTTGTGGCTGGTACACTATCTTTGAGGTTAATAAACCCGGTTGAGGAGGCCAAAATAAGTTCATCATCAACGACAATCCCATAAGCAATGCCTGGGATATGCCTGTCCTCTGCCCGTTTTTCAATCAGTTGCTGAAATTCCGGGGCAAGTTCTTTTAAACTCTTAACCCTGTTATCATTTTCAAAAAAATGCGGTTTATAGCTCTTGGAATATGAATCAGTTCGGGCTTCACCTGATCCTGCGGATTCCTGGTTTGAGCATGCATAAAAGGCGATCAGACCTCCCAGGACTATTAGAAAATTCAAAAAATGCTTCATTGCTATATTGGTCTTTTAATATTGGATATTTAATTGTTTTGCAATCTGGTTAAAACAGGATCTTACCAGCCATTCCACAACCCAGCTCCCGATCTCATAATTATGATATCATATAATTCCGCAGAATCAATGATATGCATATGTCTTTGAAATTTTTGCTGTTTAATTGACAATTGTCATTGGTGCTCCATGGAACAATTATCAATAACGCAATGTATTTAAAATAGATGAGGATTTCAAGTGAAGCCAGACTCTACATTTTCCATCAGCAAATGCAACATAATCACCATGGAAGTTATAGAAAGAAGACGTGGATTTTTTTTGAATCATTTTTAATTTATTAAATGGGGAACATGACCTTATCATGTTTCCGCTTGAACATTTTGTCTCCTGTCAAATATTACAAATCTGTTTTGATTTAAGGAAGTGTCAACATTAGTAAATTTTCAAATACTTATTGAAAAAAGATAAAAATATATTGATAAACAATAAAAATATATTAAATTACGACAAAATTCAAAATAATGACATGAATGCTCAACAGCCAATTACCGGGAAGGGGCTTATCAAGTTCCTGATATTTGTTTTCAGTGCCTTTTACTATATACTATGGTTTAGTTTAGTATTAGTAGTTGTGATAGAGTTTATTTCTCTAAGTAAGATATTTGATCCATCTGGATTCCCGATCCCGATTGATTTTACTGTATTTTTTTCACTTAATGAGGAATTAGGTGTAGCAAACTGGGGTGTTGGTGGCAATACTAATTTCTCAATAAATTATGCAATGGGGAGTATAAAATTGTCTAATGCCCCTAACGGATTTATCGCTTTATATTGCCTAATGGCTTTAGCACTCTTCATCTTATCGCTTTTCTCCATAAGGCTGATAATAAAGATTTTAAAAACAGTAAAAGACAAATCGTTTCTACTAATCGAAAATGCATTGCGCTTGCGATGGATTGCATTACTGGGAATTGCTCTTTTCATTGTTGACAAAACATTTTCTTATGTGATTGCGAATTATTTAAGTACTCATATCGAATATTCAGGCATTAAATTTACAGGGATCAATCTTTATTTTATTATGAATTTTGAAACGGTGATAAACTCATTGTTATTTTTGGTGATTGCAGAGGTGTTTCGTATAGGGGCTAAACTTAAGGAAGAACAGGATCTTACCATATAAGTATCAAATGTCTATAATAATAAATCTTGATGTAATGCTGGCAAAACGTAAAATGTCGCTTACTGAATTATCTGAAAAGGTTGGAATCACCATGTCGAATCTTTCTATATTAAAGAAGGGTAAGGCGAAAGCGATAAGATTTACGACTTTAGAGATGATATGTGAGGTACTTGATTGTCAACCTGCCGATATTCTTGAATATAAAAGGGATTAGTTTATTGAAATCTGTTTGAAAAGCTATTCCACTATTTTAAAATGAAACTCAAGGGTTGGTTCGCTTTTATAATCACTGGAAAAGAATTATCAGATATTTTGATGCCTTCGTTATCTATAATTTTACCTCTTAAATCTGAAGGATAAGCCCATTGATAATTTGATCCTGATCGGCAGGTTAACATTAGCAATCAACCCGTTACCTGATTGTTCCCATGAGCCGTAACTCCATACCTTCTTTTATTTTCCTGATAAGAGGTAATTAATAATACCTTCTCTACCTAATGACAATCCACCTAGTGTTACAGGTATTTCCCCATTATCTACCTTCAGAATAAACGCCCATCAGAGGAACTCTTGTCTCTTCAGAAGGGGTTATAAAACTAGCTTCAGAGTCATACTTTTCATAGCTCCATATGTACAATTTGGATGAGAAGGAACCCTCTATCCACTCGGTAAAGTTAGTGCCCCATTGGTTGTTATAAAGGTTGACATATACCTTGCTGTTTTCCAATTGCTTATTGCCCGAGAATTGGAATAATCCACGACTATCCAAACTTATCCCGGGAGAAGAGGGACTATTCAATCCAATTCCTGATCCTTCTTTATCAAACAATGCCATTGAAGTATTCAGAAAGTAATAATCTTTATTGGTATTGTCGATAAAATCTTTCTCCGGATCAACAATTCCACCTGTTCGGTAAAGCCTGTATTGCGGATTGTCTACATTGAATGGAAAAGCCAGCCATCCGGCTTCAGGAAGTGAATTAGGGGATTTCCCATCCACAGCCCAGTTGATCTCTACATAAGGTTGATTCTCATACAATGTATAGCTTATTAAATACTTCTGAGCATCCGGATCATTCAATTCTCCAAATACAGTAGCCCGAGCCGCATTACCCAAATCCTGGTATTCTATCTTTTTGCAGGCCCCGGTATAATCAAGGCTTTTATCATTAGGTATGCGGGGACGGATCATTTCCGGTTCTGCCCAGCTTTCTGCTCCGGGTTTTATATAGGCTTTATTGTATGCTTTGATCTTATTATATCCTGGCCGTTCTAAAATATACTGTCCGAATTTTTCTCCTGAATTCTGCATCACCAGTTCTTTTTGCTTTTGTTTATCGATTAATGAAATTACAGTACCGTTTACCGGGTCCAGAACCAGCCTGAAATACTGATTCTCAATTCTGTTCTCATTTTCATCAATAATCAGTGAAAATTTATGATCAATGGGTTCCAACAGGGGTATATATGTTTTATAGCCCATTGAGGGTATAATGTCAGTATCGAAAGAAACCAGGTTATAATCATTATATACTGGTATAACATTGCCTGTTTCAGCATCTTTCAGACCATAGATCTGGAACTTTTTCTGGTAAATACCTGCAAACATATTGATGCGGCCTGACCTTGGCCAGGGGAGTGGATTGTAAACAACAAACCGCTTTCCAGCTACATCAACATTTGCCGCCAGATTTTTCAGGGTTCGATTTCTCACTGGTATCAGGATCCTTTCAGCGGTTTGGATGCGGTTGGCCTTTTCCTGCCATGATCCTTCCAGATAGTCGTAATATCCCAGTGCTTTATTTATTTTAAATTCATCATCCCAGGTCCAGTGGTGTTGATTTCCATGTGAAAGAGCAAGTCCAAATGTATGCTCATCATACAGCATTATATTTTCCGCTGCATTTTGTACATAGGAATCTATATTTATATCTGATCCTGACCATTGGTTTAATTGGGTGTTTAGAATCTCGGTATTAAATGTTTCCCGTTGCAGAAATTTAGCCAGTTTTGTTTCCCTCGGTTTCGACAGATATCCGTGTATCCAGGTATCCGGCATATCTCCGGTGATCACTGGGATCTTAGCATCTTCTTTCATAAATAAGTCATAGAAATCAGATAAGCGCCCGATCTTTATATTTACATCAGGCATTTCTTCTTTTGCAGATCTTAATAACTCTGCAACTTCTTCAGGTGAAGGCGCCCCTGTGTTTTCATGCGTATGGATCATAGCAAGCCAGGTTTTATGCGGCCAATCCTTTGGTGGGAGTATACCTGAACCGTAGTACTGTGCCCAGTAAAAGGTTAACAGTTTAGAGCCATCAGGCCCCTGCCACCAGAAAAGTACGGGTACATCCGGTGAAGCTGAGCCAGGATTGCATCCGATATGGAGAAAATCTACTCCTGCATTTTTTAAAACAGTAGGGAGTGCCCAGGAATGGCTGGGGACATCGGTAAGTTTAGCATCCCTGGCATCGGGCAAATTGAATTTTCGGTTTATTTCAGAGGTTATTGACAATCCTCTTACAAGAGTTTCAAGATCACTGGCTTCTGTTTCAAAAGTTGCGGGCAAAGCATGAGGCACAATTCGTCCTTCCTTTATGGCTTTTTCAAGTCTTTCCCTGTTTTCAGTTTTGCTGTTTTCGAGCATATACTTTAACGGCCATCCTGGAATTGTCCAGATAAATTGTTCAGATTCCGGGAGATCAGATGTCTTGTCAATTGACCTTAAAGTTTCCTCCAGCATCGTCGTGCTATACTTTTGGAGAACACCTTCTGCCCAGTTGGTGTAGCCAATATCTACATGCATTTTGAAAACAACCACGATGTCTGTGACCTGATTTTCACCTGAACCTTTATCTGTATCTACAGCTGATATCTGAGCATTAACGAAGATTGAAGAGAAGAAGCAAAACGTAAAGAAGGTAGTTTTCATGGTCTATATTTTATGTCAGGCAATGAAAAATAAGTATAAGCAATACCATTGGGATTAATATAATTAGAAAATTTTACATTCCGTACTACGCTTTCTATTATGTAATAATTGCAAATCCTTATAATATCCTTCCTGTTCTGGATTTTATTCTTTGATTATTGGCAACCTTATACTTGAGGGATAATTCCTGGAATGATGAATTTTGTTTTTTGCGATTACTCCTTCTGTTTCATCGTAATTATTTCCACCTGTATTTAAATTTCTTTCGAATCGAGGGAAATTACTACTTGAGATCTCAATACGGATTCTATGACCTTTCTCAAAATAGTTACTTGTTGCCATAGTCGACATATCCAATTGATACACTTCTCCCTCCTGCATAAATACTTCCTTGCTATAGCCATCTCTGTATCTAACCCTTTGAATGGTTTCATCAAGGTTAAAGGCCCGGCCATCAGGATATACATCAATCAGTTTGATGGTAAAATCGGTGTCTTTCGCATCCGAAGATACATAAAGTGTACTTTCAATAAAACCGGTAATTTCCATTCCTTCTCCCAGGGGTTCAGAAGTATAGATTAAAATATCCGCTCTTAGCTTCAATACTCTGCTGGTCAAAGGACCCGCCTTGTACGGCATTTCCGGTACAACAAACTCCGCCACCATGAGATGGGACCGGATTGAATGGGTCATATGTGAATTCATCAGGGATATCTTTCTTCCCGGGAATTTGCTCTGAAAGTCTGCCATCCCCATAAAGGCTGTTGGCCTTACCTTTACTATTCAGGTAATAGGTAATCATTTCAGCATTTTCAGGGGGCCATGTATCCGAGGATTGCCATTGATTACTTCCCATAGTATAATATCTGACATGTGGCATTTTCTTCAGACTGCTATTTTCATTATCCTTTAGCCAATGGTCGAACCAGTTATATATTAAGTTGTCATAATCCAGTCTTGCATCTCCCATATTGCGTTCACCTACAATGGTTTCTTCCGAGGCGTATTTATAGGCGCAGTGTAAAGTGGGTGCAATAACGAGATATTGATTTTCTGCTGCTTCTTTATTGGTTGCATTATTGCGAACGTGGTTATATAATACCAGATTTGGGCTAACTGATACATCGTACCAGGAAACAAACCAGAAACTTGGGATTTCATAGGGCATATCATCATGATAGAGTCCCCCTTCATACCAGGCCGGATCGTTGGGCTTCCGGGTAATCATATTTTCATAAATCCCTTTTGCGCCATTCGCATTTTTAATGATATCCATTACAGGTAGGTGTTTTAATCCTTCTTTCCAGTCAATAGAAGGCATATTTGTTGACATATCATAGAATCTTTGGAGTCCTAAAAGGTCTTCTTGAGAAATTCCTTCAGGCAGCCGGGGTCTTAATACATCTTGCTGAACCCCATATAGCCAAACAGTGAACAACATTTGTTGCGCTCCCCCTCTATACCAGTTTCCCTGCTCATAGAATTCTCCAACCCGGCCAACTCCCGCTCCAAAGCCCATTGGAACAGCTGCTGCATGGGCAGGATGATTAAGCGATGCAACCGCCATTTGCCATTCGGCAGTTGAGGAGCACCCGTAGGTGCCTATTTTACCATTGCACCAGGATTGTTCTGCCATCCAGCTAAATGCATCATATCCATCCGATGTTGGAGTCCCCAGGATATCCCAATTTCCTTCTGAAAAGTATCGACCTCTTTCATTTTGTATCACATACGCATATCCCTTACTTACCATTTCGTATGCCGTTCTGTATACTATGATATTGTATTTCCCCATCCTGCCATATATTAAAATTATAGGGTGTTCTTGAAAAAATAACGGGGACAGGTTTATCGGTTTTTGGCCTGTAGATATCTGTTGCCAGGCGGATTCCGTCTCTCATTGGCATCATTATCTTTTGTTCAATTATGGCGATTCTCTCTAAACTGGAAACGATGGTATCTTCCTGAGCATAAATGCTGGTGCAAAAAAAGACGAGCAACAGGGTGAATCTTATTTTAATCATTAGTTAAATTTTAAATAAGCATACAAGATGACGTTTTAGTATATTTCTGACAAGATAATGCCTGTCGGTATTAAAGGCAATAAAATGAGCAATGTATGTGCTTAGTCGATGTTTGTATTACTGCAGTTAAGATCCTTATAGGAAACGGAATTTTTTATCATTAAATTGAGTCTATATTTGATATATAGATTAATTTTTTCATTCTAATAAATACAAAAAGTTACAGTATTAATCGAATAATACACTTTTAATTGCTTTCATCATTATATGAAGATTTACTTTCTAGGATTAGATATAGGGTCTGTTTCCATTTCCATTGCCCTTACTGATGATCAAGGCCAAATTATTCACACCAACTATGATTTTCATAAAGGACAGATAAAAGAAAAGTTATCAGGATTTCTCAATGAAATCAATTTAAATGGAATCAAGGGGATAGCATATACTTCCTCCACACCTCCAATAATAAAAAACGGCTTGTCCGTTGACTCAAGGATCGCCTATATTTCAGCTGCCAAACATTTTTATCCAGAAATACAATCTTTATTAATAATCGGGGCAGAAAAATTTGGGCTGGCCACTTTTGATCAGAATGGGGAATATCGAAATTATAAATCCAATAGCTCATGTGCTGCCGGCACTGGAAATTTTCTTGATCAGCAGGCCGAGCGACTTAACCTAAATGATATTCGTGAATTCAGCAATTTGGCCTATGAAAATTCTGGCGGTTTCCCAAAAATTGCTTCCAGGTGTGCCGTATTTGCTAAAACCGATCTAATACATGCCCAACAGGAAGGGTATTCTTTAGGAGAAATATGTGATGGATTATCTTATGGGCTTGCAAAAAATATCGTTGATACTGTTTTTCACCATAATGATGCATCTTCAAATATCATTGCAGCTGGTGGAGTCGCATTGAACAAGGCAGTTATCGACCACATAGAACATCTCACAAACCTGAAAATATCGACAGATAAGTATGCTCATGTTTATGCTGCTATAGGAGCTGCACTCTGTGCAAAAGATGAAGGTCCTGGTCTAAATCGATCGATAAAAAAAGTCGATGATATTGTGGTTTCAATTAAGAAGGAGAAAAAATATTTTTATCCCCCTTTAGAGTTGAAGTGGTCTGAATATCCTGATTTTCATGCTCATCAGACGTATGAATATATTTCTACCAGGTTTCCATCGATAAAGGCCGTTGAAGTTGATGCATATTCTCAAAAATTAAATAAGAATATACAAAAAGTCTATCTGGGAATTGATATTGGTTCAACAAGTACTAAAGCTGTCCTGATCGATGAAAATAAGGAAGTTCTGGTAGGATTTTATACACGAACATCAGGGCAACCTCTGCAAGCAGTTCAGGTTATTTTTGAATGTATTAATGATTTTGCTGAAAAACGGAATGCTCAGTTAGAAATCTTGGGAGCAGGCACTACTGGATCAGGAAGAAAATTTACAGGAAAGATTGTGGGAGCAGACATCATCCTGGATGAAATAACCGCACACGCCAAGGCAGCTTTTGAATTAAATCCTGAAACAGATACCATCATTGAGATAGGAGGTCAGGATTCAAAATTCACCATTATGCGCAATGGCATGGTAACTTTTTCGGTTATGAACAACGTTTGTGCAGCGGGGACCGGTAGTTTCATTGAAGAACAAGCAAAAAGACTGGGATGTCCACTCGAAGATTATGCCCGCCGGGCCGAAAAAGTTAAGTCACCAATGGCAAGTGACCGGTGTACAGTTTTTATGGAGCGCGATCTGAATCATTATTTAATGGCAGGCTATTCCACGGATGAAATATTGGCAACTGTTTTACACTCAACCCGTGAAAATTATCTGACGAAAGTTGCTTCGAAAGGATATATTGGGAACAAGATTTATTTTCAGGGTGCTACAGCAAAAAACAAAGCACTTGTTGCCGCATTTGAACAAAAACTCAAAAAACCTATAATGGTTTCCAGGTATTGTCATCTAACCGGTGCCCTTGGTGTTGCCCTTGAATTGTGTGATCTTCAGAATAACAACTCCATTTTCAGAGGGCTCGACCTGTATAAAAAATCAATACCCGTCAGGACTGAAGTATGTGAGTTGTGCACAAATCATTGTAAGCTAAAAGTAGCAGAAGTTGAAAATCAATATGAGGCTTATGGATTTTTGTGTGGCCGCGATTATCAGACTGAAAAATATGTAAAAAACCAATCCTTAGAGTTCCAGTTAATGAGTAAAAGGAAAGAACTATATAGGTTTAAAGCTTCGAAAAATAAGAAACAGCTTACTATTGGTATACCATCAGGCCTGCACCTTTTTGAAGAAACATTGTTTTGGCAAAAGTTTTTCGACCTTCTTGCGATAAAAACAGTTACTAGTGAGAAATATTCGAAAGTAGTAAAGGATGGGAAGAATTTAAGCGCGGCCGAGTTTTGCGCGCCTATGGCCGCACTGCACGGGCATATAAATTATCTAATGGATAAAGTTGATTTTATTTTTCTTCCTGTATATCTGAAAGAATCCCTGGGAACTAAAATGAATGATCAATATTGTTATTATACTCAGTTTTCTTCTTCTGTAATCACTACCCAACCGAATTTTAAACCGCGTGAAAAATTTCTCACGCCCTTATTGAAATTTTCTCAAAATGAGCTTACCGTTAAACTCGAACTTCATCGAATGCTAATATCAGCAGGATTGTATGGCATTTCCTTTAACAGCCTCTCTCAAGCATATCAGAAAGCCAGCGAATTCGTAGAATTAGTAGATAAAAAATGGAAAGAATTATACCAGAATGAAATTAAAGATCAGGATGATATTCATATAATGTTGCTTGGTCGACCATATACGGTATTATCACCAATTATGAACAATAATATTCCTCAAATTATTGAAAAAATGGGTGTTAAAACCTTCTATATGGACATGATGCCATCAAAAAATACCGAGATTTCTAAAGCCAAAGATCTCATAAAGACATTAAAATGGAAATTTGGTTCAAAAATTCTCGAAGCTACAGAAAGGGTTGCAAGAACAAAAAATTGTTATCCTGTTCTGATTTCTTCATTCAAGTGTTCCCCCGATTCTTTTGTTGTTGAATATTTTAAAGAAATACTCGATGCCTACCAAAAGCCATATTTAATATTACAATTAGACGAACATGATTCAACAGTAGGATATGAAACAAGAATTGAGGCAGGAATCAGAGCCTTCCGAAATCATCAGGCAAGAAAAAACCCAACTGATTCTGTAGAATTTCAAGATAGGATTGAAAAAACCCAGCCTGATCAATTTTACATTAAGGACTCAAAGAAAAAATGGAATCACCATATTAATTTCCTGGTAGAAGAGGCTTCACAAATACTTCAATCCCATTCTATTGATTTTAAATTGTTTAGCAATAAGATCCAACAACTTGAAACACAGGAAAACTATGTATCCAATTCAATTCTTAAAGGATCAAACAATTTAAAGAACAAGACCTTACTACTGCCATCATGGGATCATTATATTGGCCCCTTGCTCGAAGCCGTGTTACAAAATAGTGGCATAAATGCATTTTCAGTAGATTCTACGCATGAATCGATACAACGTAGTCTTAGCTACAATACCGGTCAGTGTTTACCACTTAACATAACTGTTCAGAACGCAATCGACTATATACAATCGAAGCAATTAAATCCAGCCGATACGGCTTTGTGGATTACAAAATCGAAACTGTCATGTAACCTAACCATGTTTCCTTATTATATGAAGAAATTGCTTAATGATTATGGTGAAGGGATGGAACAAACTTCGGTTTATATAGGCGATGTAAGTTTCTATGATTTTTCTTTGAACACATCAATAAATGCATATTTGGCCTATATGTTTGGAGGTTATATTCGAAAAATTGCCTGCAGCATTCGACCCTATGAAAAACATGTTGGAAGCACAGATAAATTAGTAAATAAAGTCTTAAAAATATCATATGACACTTTCCTTAATGGGGAACCAAAAGTGCCAGTCCTTGAAAAAATCATTAATGAGTTTAAAGCGATCGAGACGGTGAAGACAGATCGGCCCAAGGTAGCTATATTTGGTGATCTATATGTCCGCGACAATGACTTATTTAATCAGGATCTCGTAAAAATTGTTGAAGAAAATGGAGGGGAAGTGATCACGACACCCTATAGCGAATACATTAAGATTATTGTCGATCCTCATACCGAAAGAAGCCTAAAAGAAAGAAATTATTTTGACTATGTAAAGGTCAAATTTCTCAGTTCACTTATTCCACTCGTTGAAGAAAAATATAACAAATACCTCCAACCATTTAAGGGTGAATTAACATCAACCTCTTCAGATTTAGTTGATGAATGGTTAGATAAATTTGGATTAAATGTGCTGCACCGTGGAGAATCCATTGAAAACATACTTAAAATTTACAGTTTAATTAATAAGTATCCTGATTTGGGTCTGTTTATTCAAACCAATCCATCCTATTGTTGTCCATCACTAATTACTGAAGCCATGACCTCAAGGATAGAAGAAGTAACTGGGGTTCCGGTCGTTTCTATCGAATATGATGGGACTATGGGATTTAAAAATGAAGATGTGATACCTTACTTGAAATACAAAAAAAAGAGAACTGTGCTTTAAAAGTCTTTTTATTAAGTAATATGTGTTTTAAAGAATAAGATAGGAGTCCATATCTTTAGCATATATGTATATTCAAGTTTGCTGCAGTCAAAACGTTTGCGTACATCTACATCTGTCCACATCCAGGTGTCACGGTCGTCTCCTCCGCCTATACTATATGCTAGAAAATAAACGCTATTCATATAATTTTTTATAAGTCTATACCTAATATGTATCATAGATCATCCTTAAACCAGCAGTTTAATCGCTGCCCCGAGGATGTCCATACCAACTGATTGGCAAACCCCATGCTTATTCTGAGTCTTCATTTTTTTCAGGTCCCAGGTATAAACTTCATCTGCAATTCCCCATAATCTTCTGAATTCTTCGATATACAATGTGTCATTTTCCCTGCTGGTGAATTCAGGTCGGAACTGGTTTGTTGTAGTGTCGCGTGTATTCCATATTGCTTTAACTGTTGCTTTTATATTACTACTCAGATCAACGCCAATTAGCAATTTTTCTTTTTCGGAACCAAGATATCGCATCATGATACCTCGACCAGCAAGGTAATCATTTCCATGAACGGGCCCGAAGCTCGATAAACAAGGTGCTTCCCTGATAATTTCATCTGTTGGTCCGATCATTGCTTCCTTTACACCATCGCCTATCCATCGGATATATCTGTAAATTTTCTCTTCAAATTCTGCCTTCTTAAAACCAGGATCCACGTTTTGAGAATTGATCAATTCTTCGAGTTCATGTCCGAATCCCAGCATATCAGATAAGGCACCAACCAACATGCCCTGATCGCCGGTCCATACCCAACCCTCAGCCCAGGGAGGATGCACTTTATCCTGGTAGGTTGATCCTTCGAAGAAAGCCAAGGGTCTTTCCTGGACAAGGGCAGAGGTCGCTGAAATTTTCTTCAGATATTCATATTCCTCAAGTTCAAACCACTGATCGAACCATAGCCATTGACGGTATGCCATATCAAGATATTTTTCCTTATCCGGGAGGTTTTCTTCAAGCGCCAGTCGATAGATCCGGGACGAAAGAAGAAATAAAAGTACGTTTGTGACTGTGTTTTTAACTCCCAGATGCTCTCCATTGGCATCTCCATTTCTGCAGCCATGGGTAACAGGCCTTGCTTCTAAGGAATGATCATAAGCAGTGTTCTTTTTGTATTCCCAGCAGAGATCGGTTGAAAGTTGAAGATATTTTTCAGCTAATTTGTTTTCACCTAGAGTTACAAGGTGTTTTCTTGCATTCAATGCCATAAGGCCCCACCAGCCAAAGTCATCAGCCCATAGACCTCCCGGGTCGAACTGGTTGAAAAAATCCAGATTCTCGACCAGCATCTCCTTTACCCTGATCCGGATTGAGGTAATGTTCTCGTCATCAGGCCATTTTTGATGCATAGCATCTACGAAAGTCAGACAAGCGTCAAACGTATTCCCTCTTTTCCAGAAGTCGTTGAAATTCCATACCTGTTCAAATCTCTCAAATGCTGCAACAGACATTTGCCTTAGGTTATCCTCATATGTTTTTTCCTTAGAATCCTGACATGAGACTAACAATCCAGGGCTACCTGCCAGGAGGATGCCTTTTCCAGTATGTTGAAGGAATTTTCTTCTTAGCATATCAATATCATTTTGAGTTGTTTACAATAAAAAAAATATAAGTACAGGATTTGTAGTTCATATACCAAAAATTTCAAAAAATTGAGATTTGCAAATCCTCAATAACATTGATCAATTTAAGGGTTAAATTTTTAGGAGCAAAAAGGTTTCCTAAAAATTGATCTGTCCAAACTAATATGGAGTCTGTCTCATTTTGGCATATTTCTCTTGAACAACCTAAAGGATTTACCTTTTTTTTAAATGGCAAATAGCTATTTATAATGGCTTAATCTCAAAAATCTTCCTGGCCCCGGATTCTTTTTAGTGAACCAGATGTGATCATCCATAATATGAAGCCACTTAGTACAGTAAAAAACCCAAGAAGTGAAAAGGCTCTCAGAAGCAGAGTGTTGAAATTATCACGCGTTCCATAGTCCATGGTATGGGTCATCCACAAAAAATCGAACCACCTCCAACCCCGGTGTCTGACTGTTTGAAATTTGCCATCTTCCTTTGATATGTATGCTTTCAGCCTGCTTTTATCATCATAACTGATTACATATGCAGGCAGGATTCTGTCTCTGTATTCGTGGTGGCTACCTGATTCATTGATTAACTCTATTGATTTAACGATGTAGGATGATTTTATATGTTTTTCAGCAATGTTCAGGGCATCATTTTCTGTTATGCCATCTTTTATTGTACCTGTATGTGCATTGTACAAGGTTTCGTTGTTGATCCAGTAAAAGGGAGTGGCACCTATCTCTCGTAATTCTATGCTATTTATGCCTTTTAAAATATTTAGTGAATCTATAGGAATCAGATCTGTATAATAGTCTGATTTATAATTGATCTCCTTGAATTGGTCACCATGGATTTCATCAAGGTTTGTCCAACTGAAGTATAAACCACTTATTGTCCAGAAAATAAATTGGATCCCAATGAATAGTCCCAAATAGCGATGTATTTTCCTGATTAATTTCCTCTTCATCATTATCTTCTCAGATCTTAAATCGGTTATTTTTTTTCATATTCCAATGGTAAATTATTATAGACTCGTGCGAAAGTGGCAATATTCCTATGGTCACCGTCGAAGCTTTCGATGGGAGAGGAGAGATAGTGATTGATTGGAGGTAGTAGTGAATTGGCATCTGGTTTTTTAAAGCCATATAATCCTACTCCAGATTTAAGCGCATCAGCCACCACCTTCCTGGCATCTTTTTTATTCCAACTTGCAAGACAGGTAATGAGTTGCGTATTTGTACTTACCATACCTCTGATCGAATCAATTTTCGATACATCCCCTTCTTCATTCATCAGCCAGTCTACTTCTCTGAACATTTTCGAATCTATATAATGAGGATGCGTAATATCAAATGCTGTCAGCCAGATAATAGAGTTTGGATCAGTTTCTTTGGCAGCTTTATGTATTACTTCCCAACAAGCTTCGATAGCCCGCCGGCTGTATGTGTTGTATTGGATGTCGGTAAGTTGGTCTTCACCCGGAAATGGTTCATTCATTAATTCTTCATACCTCTCTTTCTCACTTTCCAGCCATTTGCCATCCAGACTGGCTCTGTTGGGTTGGTAAAACCAATCGATCATAAATCCGTCAACACCTGTTTTTTGAATTGCATCCCTGATAACAGAATCAAGATAATCCAGGTATTTTTGAGTAAAAGGAATATGCCGGTCCGCAGGATAACCATAACTATAGTCCGGGTATTCAATTCCCCAACGCGTATTGGATCCTATACACAAGTATCCCATGACCTTCATGCCTTCCTTATGCCCCAGTTCTACCATTTCCGGAAGAAAGTTATGTTTCAGACCGGGTTGTGGAGGTACTACACCATCTTTATACCAGGCATATCCATTACATGAAACAATAAAAGTCTGTATTACATTCACTCCCAGGTCTTTATACCATTTAATATGTTCTTCCGGCACAGCATCCGCCCATAATCCAGGTTCAGCAAATGCATTCGGTCCACCTTCTCCCCAATTGAAATCCAGATTATATGCTTTTATGATATCGTATTGTGATTCTGATTGATTCTGTTCATTACATGCAAAAAATAATAAAACAGGTATTATTAAAGATGCTGTTAAAAATATTTTTCTCATTCGTGATAATCGTTTAAATAAATTGAAAGACAATAAATCCTTATTTTTGATAATTGAAATTTTCCGGAAAGCTAATAGAGCTTTTCCACCATTCAAGAAGTGTTTTCTCGTTAATTCTGGCAAAATCGGGTTGATCCCAGATAAAGGCCTTCTCCATTTGTTCGCCAAGGGCGAGAAGCCTTTTACCGGAAATCACTTGCTTCTCACTCCATTGAGATAATGCTTTTTCAAGTGTGTCGCCGCTGTTTAAAAATGAGATCAGGTCTTTAACATTATTATACCCTTTGAATACCCCTGAACCTGTAAATGGCTGGATCACCATTCCTGCATCTCCTATTAAACACATTTTATCCTTATAATAAGAATCCAGGTCTAAAGTATAAATTACCTGGATATAACTATCTGCGGTTCTGTTTACTATTTCAGCATAGTAATCAGGGGTATTCTTCGATATAAAATCTTTTAGTTTATCTTCATTCTGCTTGTTCAATTTGCCAGGAGGGAGGGTCCCATTCCATAATTTCCCTTCGTCATCCGTCATCAAATTGTTCAGGTCTTTTTCTTTTATTGCAACATAGGCGGCCCAGTTAAATATTCGATTACCTTCTTTTGTAGAACCATCCAGCCCCGGAATAAAGTAAACGACATTATGCCCGGGTTGCCCGGAATAAGATAATCTCAGGATCTCATTTCTGAGAGGACATATGCCTTTCATTTCGCTTTCCGGTAGTAATCCTCTCCACAAAACATATCCCCTGTATTTTAATTTTTTATCAGGAAACATAAGGCTGCGGCCCAGGGAATTGTACCCATCAGCAAATATAACCAGGTCAAATATTTGCGAGTGAGATTGATCAAAAGAAAGTTCCACCAAATTCTCTTCTGTTAATCTGACACTTGTAACCTTTATCCCCTTTTGATAAGTATGATCCGGAACATTACTTCTTAAATGATTCCATAGTTCATTCCATTGAAACACGTCAAAATTCATATCTATGGCACCAGCTCTTTTGCCAAAAGGTTCAGCATCCGGGTGTTTGCCGATAAATGGCAATTTTCCAATCCTGAAAGATGAAAAATCATCACCAATCATTCCAGTCAGGCTAATTTCCTTCATTAAAGAAGGGATTGTACCTATTCCGCCGCCTCTGCCAACCAAAGCCTTATTCGATCGTTCATAAACCATAACATCATGACCTTCTTTTGAAAGAAGAATCGCTGCAGAGCAACCTGCGATCGAACCTCCTACAATGCCAATTTTCATAGATCAATCAAGTTTCGAGATTAATTTTTTTAAAATGATTAAAAATTTGATTTTATTTCAATGTATTGAAAAGAATCGAATTTAAAAACGAAATTTTTCAGATTGCCTGGTATTTTACTCAATCCTTGTTAACAAAAAAATACCTTATTCGACAAGAATGACCCTTACTTCGAACATCTTTCATTTGAGAAGTCCGCAATTCGAGCAAGTGTTCTTTTGCAGGTAATTCAGCTGATAAGGTATAATACCATGGAAGATGCAGGTGCATACTCCAGGGAGTGAACAAATTAAGATAATGCCAGTCCCCATTATCGATACGGTATTCGATGATTCCACTGTCAGGGCCGGCGGCAACAGCTATTCCGATCGCTTTTCCAATGAACCTGAAGCTTAACAAACTCCCGCTAGCATTGCTAATTAGCATTGGTACCCGGAAGTAGTTAGAGCGGACTCCTGCATCATCCTCTGGAGTCCAGGAATCTTCTATATACCAGCCATTGATAATATCAGATTTTGAGATATCTGTCAATTGACCTTTGTCATAGCAATTATCATCTAGTTTTTTCGGCAGGTCGAATAAAGTGATCATAGAGTCATCCTGTACTTTATCGATAAAGACATGTTCAAGAAATGATATTATTGACCTGGAATATACTCCCTGCCCAAAAGTGGAGGGGTGCAGGTCCTTAAAGTCATCTTCCCAGTTAAACTCCTGATTCTTTATCCTTTCCGTAACTTCCCTTGCCAAATTGATGGTAGGTATATTATAATGCTCAGCCACTTTGTTATGATTTTGTATAACTACCGGGACTTCACCAGTTCTGTAATCCTTCATTTTATCCGGATCAACAAAATGCATCATCACAATATTGATGCCTGGATTTGAATACCGTAAATGCCGTATAATTCCTTCCATTGCTCTGATTTGTTCTTCCGAAGTACGTCCATTTGATGCATCATTAACTGCTGCTTCTTCAAATAAAAGATCTATCCTGCCCTTCGATAAAACATCTCTTTCCAATCTGAAAGCGGCTGGAGTACTCCCCATAGAAGGAATACCAGCATTTATAAATTCAAATTTGGTATCCGGGAATCGCCTTATCAGATAGTGGCAGATACTGTCCCTCCATCCTGAATTATATGTAATAGACCCACCCAGGAATGCAACTCTGCCAAATTTTTCCTTTTCAAATCTTATTTGACAATTTTGAAGCCCGGAACGAATATGTTGAAAGCTCAATGAACTGATTTGTATTCCCTTCAATGTATGGTATTTTATAAAATCAGCTACCTGTTGAGGGGTTTCAATTTGAAAATGATGTCCCTCAAGTGTATGTTCACCCTTTGTACATGGGACTACAGTTGCTGGTCCACCGAGTTTAAGGTAAGTGTCGACCAAAGGGAAGGTGTTTTCGTTTGGCGGAACAATTTTGTCATCCAGGCTAATCATATGAAGTAACGGGATCTTATATCTTGCCAGGTTTTCTAAATTATTGACAGGATTATTTGAGAATGCTTTTGCTTCCTCATCAGAACCAAAGCCATATTCTTTTTTTAATGTCTTCCAATCCTGCGGACTTGCTTTTCCTTCACCAAAACCAGCCGGCCAGCTTTTAAAATCGCATACCGGGGCTTCCGCATATATGCAGGAAACTTTTTCAGGATTCCTTTTGGCCCAATTGTAGATGAACAATCCACCCCGGCTTACACCTGCCAACGCTACCTTACTTTGTAAAGCGTAATTTTCAATTAAGAATTTATAGAATTTATCCCAAATCTCCATAGCTGAAGGGCTCCCGAATTTATTATCGGTATTGATATAAACAATATGAAAACCTTCTGAAGCAAGAATACTATCTGCCTCTGTATGCCAATCAGGGAAACGTGCACGCCATACCCAGGGATTGCCTGGATGGGGATTATCAGGCAGGATCATCCGGGCTTCTCTGTCATCAAACATAAAATCCAGTCTGGAGTATCCCTTCCAATTTGTCCTGGTAATCCTATGTTCTGAATCAATAGTTTCCGCAGCCTGTATTGTGTTCGCTGCAAGAAAAGAAATAAGCCATATACCAAAAACTAATCTCTGCATTTTATTCATTAAATCTTTTAGAGTCATTTTAACTAAACAGGATGAATTAATGGAAATGGTCTGAGGAATATTTATAGGTTTCTCCCGCTATAGTCTTCACTGAAATTAATTCATTTTTATATCTTAAGTTCAGATTATTCCCATTCAATGATAGAACTTCAACACTTACTAATTCGCTTTCCTTCCAGGTAATTGTCAGTTCAAATCCACCTCGTCCCTTTATTCCTGCCACATCACCCTCAGGGAATGCTGAAGGAAGAGCTGGTAAAATATCCAGGAAATAATCACCGTTTGTATCCCTTAAATGGGATTGCAGCAACATTTCTGTAATGCCTGATGTCGCTCCAAAATTGCCATCTATCTGGAATGGTGGGTGCGCATCGAAGAGATTAGTATAAAGCCCACCCATATCCTGCATATTGGTCTCGTTGGTTCTTGATGGAACCATCAGATTCTTTAACAAAAGGAAAGAGTGATCTCCATCCAGCAATCTTGCCCAGAAGTTAATTTTCCAGGCCCTTGACCATCCGGTGCCCCCATCCCCACGCTGTGAAAGGGTAACTTTACATGCTTCAGCCAGTTCAGGTGTTGTTAATGGATGAATCTCATTCCCAGGGTGCAGCCCCCATAAATGAGAGACATGCCGGTGCTTGTTTTCAGGATCATCTTTATCTACCAACCACTCCTGAAGCTGGCCATATTGTCCTATCAAGTTAGGAGCTATCTTCGAACGTTTTTCTTTTAAAATCTCTACAAATTCCTTATCCGTTTCCAGAATTTCGCCAGCTTCTATGGTATTTGCAAAAAGATTCCGAATAATCTGGTGGTCCATAGTTGGAGCCATTACCAATCCCCCAATTTCAGGGCTGTTGCTGGGGCCGCTCACCAACCATTCCGGATGATCAGGATCTGGGACAAGGTATTCAATGAAAAAGCGGGAGGCTTCTTTCATTACTGGGTAAGCCCTGTTCTTTAAGTATTCCTCATCCGCGGTAAACTGATAATGCCACCATACCTGCTGGCACAACCAGGCGCCACCACTTACCCATATGCCATGGTTTGCATCATTAATCGGTGCTGCACCTCTCCAGATATCCGTATTATGATGTGCAACCCATCCATTCAGATTATAATGATCTTTAGCCACTTTCTGGCCTGTAATTGAAAGATCTTCTACCATTCTGATCAAAGGATCCGATAATTCTGACAGATTTGTGATCTCGGCCGGCCAGTAGTTCATTTCAGTATTAATATTGATCGTATATTTACTGTCCCATGGAGGTGCCAGCCGATCATTCCAGATGCCTTGTAAATTGGCTGGTTGTGTCCCTTCTCTGGATGATGCGATCAGCAGATATCTGCCATACTGGAAAAGCAGGGCTACCAGGCTAACATCTTCATCCTGCTCGAAGGTCCTCAGTCTATCCTTTGTGTTCCGGTAGGAGATCTCAGAATGCCCCAGATTAAGACTTACCCTTTTAAAAAGTCTTTGATAGTCTTCAATATGACTATTTTTTAACTCTTTATATGTTTTGCCGTTTAAATGATCCAGATATTCATCGCATCTGGAAGATGGATTGCCACTTATATCATTATAGTTTACAAAGCTTGTAGCTGCAACCAGCTGAAGGGTAACATTTGTAGCTTTTTCTACAGTAATTTTCTCATTCTGTTTGACTATCTCAGCTCCGTCACTTATTACTTTGATTCTTGCCTCAAATATCAATTTGCTTTTTGGATAAGGTTTGCCATCCCGACCCAGTTCTTCCGGATAATTATTAGCTTTGCCCTTAATAATAATTACATTTTCTGCAATTTGAACATCATACTCTTTATGGAGAGAATTCATGCCTATGCTGAAGCTTAAAGCACCTTTTTTTGATGATTCCAATCGAATAATAATTGCCTGATCAGGGGAAGAAGCTATTATTTCCCGTTTATAAGTTATGCCTTCAGATTTATAGATCAGTGAAGCAACAGCATTTTCCAGATCTAGTTTTCTCATATAACCTGAAGCATCGTCATGCCCCGGGAATTCCAAAAGGATATTCCCGAAAGGCTGGTAAGATAATTGTCCGAATGGCTGGGACATAAATTTTTCGTTTCCCAGTTTATGGGCTTGTTTTTGTTTACCATTCCATAACAACCGGCGCAATTCATCCAAAACTTCATAGGCACCCTCATGTGCATAATCATGTGGTTGTCCTGACCATAGGGTCTCTTCATTAAACTGGATCTTTTCCTTTTCAATGCCACCATAAACCATGGCCCCCAACCTCCCATTTCCAACCGGCAATGCTTCGGTCCAGTCGTATGCGGGTTGATCATACCACAGAACAAGTGAAGGGTTCAGGTCTTCCTCGGATGATATAAGACTATCGCATGATATTTGGATTACAGAAGTCCCGGTTATTAAAAAAGTAACAATTAACACTATAGAATATTTCCGTTTCATCTTTTATAAAAAATTTGAGGTGCACAGAACAGGATAAAAACCATGTACACTATTCATGTTTTATTCCAAATATGTAATTTATATTCTTTTCAGAATTAATTTAACCGATACGTAAAATCTTTTTCCAGAACTCAATCTGAGGATCTTCATAAACTGCATTGTGGCCAAAATTATTTATCAAATGCAGTTTTGCTGATCCATTGTGAGAAGAAATCTTCTTACTCATTGTGAAGGGAATCTTTTGGTCAGCTTTGCTATGGAATATGTCAATCGGAATGTGATTGGATATTTTTTTTACATTCTTCTTATTATTCCATACATCGGGCATCATCCATACCCAACTTTTTTTTGCAGAACCAAAATGAACCGCTATTTCTCTAGCCGTAGAAAAGGGGGCATGCACTATGAGTCTATCTGGCTTTGGATTAAAACGACTGACAGATCCAAGTAATATGGCTGCCCCCAGAGAATGTCCTAATGCAATCCTAGATGAATTCGCATTGGAGATCTCACAAAAACAATTCCAGGCAGAAATTGCATTCTGATTTAATATGTCAACTGATGGATTCCCTTCACTGCTTCCAAATCCAGTGTAGTCGAATACAAAGGAGTTGAATCCAAGCTCTAATAGCAATAACTGGGTTTCTACCCAATCGCTGAGGCTCTCTCCGTTACCATGAAAAATGATAATAGACGGAGAATCTTTGCTATTTTCCAGCCAATTTGCCCATAGCTTATGTTTCCCGGATTGAATTTCTAATCTTAGGATACCTTTTTCCTTTGCCAGAAGTGTTTTTCCTTCCACCTCCGGATTAAGTTCAATAGTGCCTGATTCAACCTTTCTTTTAATATACTTTCTGATAAGATATATTGAGATGACAAATACAACTATTGCTAATATTATCAACAACATAATTAATTATCCTTTTTCCTTAGATACCTGCTTTTTACAAGTATATTACCGAGGATTTCTGTTTCGACATGGTCTAGTTTTAATTCTGAATCCATTTCTTCGAATAGGGAGATCCCGGAACCCAGAATAATAGGGATTCTCGTTATGATGAGCTCATCTATCAAATCCTCTTTCAGGAATCCTTGTATTGTTTTACCCCCATCAATATACAGATTTTCGAATCCTTTACTTTTTAATTCCTCAATGATTGTATTTATATTGCCTTGAATGAGTTCTGCCTTATCCATTAGGTCCACAGGGATTTCTTTCATCGTTTTACTGAGCACAAATACCGGCTTAGTATATGGCCATTGTCCAAATTTCAATACCAGATCAAAAGTATTTCGGCCCATAATTATCCCGTCAATTCTTTGCATAAAATCCGAAAATCCAAAATCACTTTTTCCCGGATTGGGTATCTCCATGAGCCAGTCCACGTTCCCGTCTTTTCTGGCAATATAGCCATCCAGGCTTGTTGCTACGTACACTATATTTGCCATAAGTAATATTTCCTGGTTTTAGATTTAAATAAAGTTTTGAAATTAATCAAATTGGTCTTTTAATACCAAAAAAAGGGTCATAGAGAATGGAATCAGTTTTTGTTGAAGATTCAATTGAACTGGACAAGGTGTTGCATGTAGAGCCACTTTATATTGATTTGATCAGAGATCTTGGAGCCGGAAAAGGAGAAAACGAATGGAAATCTGTAAGGTATTTACTTATTTCATTCGAGCTGAATTCCTGACCTCATTCAGTTTTTTACTTAATCTTTGAACAACACCTTTGTTTTCAGGCGATTCAGCGACATTTACAGCTTCTTCAAATCCGTTTCTATGATCATATAGTTCAAAAGCTACAGCAGAATCCGGGTCCTGGTTTTTTTGCCAGCTTACGAACCTGTAGTCCTTTGTTCTTAGTGAATAGCCCATAATATCCCCTTTTGGCCATTGACTCAAGGCAAAATCTTTAACTGATTCTTCAGGATCTTTTAATAATGGGCTTAAACTCTTCCCCTGGACATGCTCAGGGATAGGAAGCCCCGCCTCTTCGCAGAGCGTGGGATATATATCCAGCAATTCAACAAGCGAGGTACTGGTACTGTATTCAGGATTCATCCAGGGTGTTCGAAAAATAAGCGTTGTCCGGGCATCATACTCAAAGGCGGTATGCTTACACCATTGTCCGTAATTTCCCAGTTTCCATCCATGGTCACCCCACATAACAATAATAGTATTATCCATCAATCCCAGTTCTTCCAGTGAATTGACAAGACGGCCAATCTCATGATCGATATAGCTGACAGCTGCATAATAGCCATGAATTAGATTCCTGGCTACCTCGTCTGACACAGGCATTGAGTCAAATTTGTAATAACAACATAACAACTCACCCGAGTTATTCAAAGCCAATGAAGGTGATCCTTCCGGAGGATTTTTATCCGGTATTGTAATGTCAGCTGGATCATATAAATCCCAGAACCTTTGTGGCGCAACGAATGGCAGGTGGGGTTTCAGGTAGCCAACCCCCATGAAAAACGGCGTGTCCTTAAGATCCTTTAGGCGTTTGATGGCATGATCAGTAATCCTTGTGTCATTAAGGTTTTTATCGGGGACTTCCGAATTATACCAGGCTAATCTTTTATCGCCTACTTTTGGGTAGGAGGTATGCAGGTCAATTGTATCTTCCCGGGTTATGCTTTTAATATTTAATGGCTCATTCCAGGGATTCCATGGATCTATGCTCCAGCTCAGTGAATCATCATGATTGCCATGCCAGATATGGTATATTTTACCAATAGACTCACTATGATATCCGTGTCGCATGAAATACTGCGAAACAGTCACAACGTCAGGATTATATGTTCTGAAATTAGTTCCAAGGTCATATATTTTTAGTGAATCAGGTCGAAGGCCTGTCATTACACTGTTTCTGGAAGGACTGCAAACCGCTTGTTGACAATAAGCATTCCTGAAGATCATGCCTTTTGATGCTAATCGGTCAATATTTGGAGTATGCATATGGTCGTTACCATAACAACCCAGCTCTGGTCTTAAATCGTCCACAGCAATGAAAAGCACATTTGGCTTGTCTGGTCTGGATAGGGTGTTTTTATCCTCCGGACCTGTGCAGGAAAGAAATATCAGAAAAAATATCAATACCGGTCTCATTTTTAAAAGTTTAATGTTTGGGGACTAATTAACAATCTGTTGCTACATTTTAAGGTAAATTATAGTATTCCTTCCAATCCTCTGGGTAGGGTTTTCCCAGGTAATGATCCAGCGCTGCAATTAAAGCCAGAACCGGAGCGCTATAGCATATGTCATTTTCGTTAGAAGCATAACTCAACTCACTATCAACGTATGCTTTTGCAGGTAATTTGCTTTCATAATGCGCCCCATGTCCATGTTCACTGGTCACTGCGTCCTGCATTGACGGATTTGGGCCTCCAGGTACAAATCCCGGAAGTGATCCATCAATCCCATCGGCAATAGACACACTATGGTGGAGGTTAACTACCTTCTTTGATCCGAATCCAGTTACAAAACAATAACCGGTAGCATTTTTACCAAGGATATAATCAGCTACTTCTGCTGCAGCAAGCAAATATTTTTTATCTCCCGAAACTTTATATGCATAAACAAAGCATAATCCCATAGATCCAATAAATCCATTCGAGCCCCACACTAGTTTGAATTCAGGTATTTTGTATGCTGATTCATTCATTACCCTGATATGCTCATCAGACCAGTTAATTAAAGATTTTTGGATTATTGAATTGATATCATCAGGCAAGCTATTCTCGCGGATAGCTAGTCCTGTGATTGCCAAACCATTTACATTCGCCCATCCTGATTCTTCCATTTTCCAGAATTCCTCTTTATGATCGATCAGATATTGTTTATACTTATCTTTCCCGGTTGTAGTATATAATTCAGCAGCAGCCCATAAAAATTCGTCGGACATATTTCGATTACTATAAGCGCCGGATAATACACCTGGCGGATTTCTAAATATGACCTGATTATTAGTTGTTGCCCAATTCCATGCATTTTCAGCTCTTTTCAGGCAATCTTTCGACCATGCCTGATCAAATTCCGGGAAGAGCCTTGCAGCTATTGACATTACAGCGGCAAAATGCAAGGTGGATGCTGTTGATTTTCCATATACATTGCGTTCCAATGGATCTGTATGAGGAAACATCATGTCAGGATATTTCTCTGAAGTTATTTTTACGAATACACCACCATCCTCATCCTGCATAAATTTGAACCAATCCAATTCATATTTTACTTCATCCAGCATGTCACTCAGCCCATTTCCGGATTCTGGAATATTCACGCTTTTATCCGGAAATATTGTGGGAACCAACTCATATAAACTCATCATATTGCCTAAGCTTACCCCGGCACTGACAATGTATTTGCCAAAATCTCCGGCATCATACCAGCCGCCCGGAGCATACAATTTGCCGGATTTCCCCGAGGAAGGATGTAATGTGCAGGCCGTATCCGGGTGACCCAATGGACGTTTATATATTCCGGCATATTCTTCCTTCAGTTCATAGGAGGCTCGTTGAAGATAATAGGATTTCATTAAAGCCACAGATACTGTCCTCCATATATCATCCCTGATTTCAAAAGGCCAGGAAATGCTCTGCCCCACCTTTAGCTTATATTCACCAGGCTTTCTAATGGAAGAAAAATCTGCTCTTCTTGCATGTTCACCAGATTTTTCCCAGAAAATCTCCCCACTAAGACTTCCTGAAAAAATAGTTTTTCCGGACTTGTCGACGATTTCGAAATCAGTCTCGTTAGAGGCGTCAATTACGATTGCAATTTTGGGCCCATCTGGATAATATCCTAATTGATTTATCCTGATGTTTTCATGTTGCGCTTGTAATTTTAGAAAGGTAAAACAGAAAATGATTAAAAAAAACTTCTTCATAAGTCCTCGTAGTTGATTTTGTTTTGAAGTTAAAAATTTTGAACAGCAATATTTAATTTTTTCTTTTTAAAAAGTTCAACTTTTTGCATTTCCATAAAATTGTGTTATAATGCAAGTTGGAAAGAAGTTATTATTTAAAAAGAGGGTTCTAAATCACTAAATCAAAGCATGCCATCAGTCATTAAAGAATATGAGTATGACATATTCATCAGTTACCGTCAGAATGACAATAAATACGATAAATGGGTTACAGAGTTTGTAAGTAAATTAAAGTTTGAACTTGAGGCCACTCTTAAGGACAGGCTGTCAATTTATTTTGATGAAAATCCCCAGGACGGTATTTTGGAAACAAACCAGGTCGATAAATCATTATCTGGCAAATTAAAGTGTTTGATCTTTATTCCAATTGTTTCCATGACATACTGTGATACAAAAAGTTTTGCATGGAAGCAGGAGTTTCTTCCTTTTAAGGAACAGGCCATTGATGATGAATACGGACTGGATATACGTTTACCCAACGGAAATTTCACCAGCCGTATCCTTCCAATTAAAATTCACGACATAGATTTGGAGGATGTCAGGTTACTTGAAAAGGAACTTGCAGGTGCCTTGAGGTCGATTGATTTTATTTACCGTTCAGCCGGTGTAAACAGGCCATTAAGGCCCATTGATGATGACCTGATGGAGAATTCCCATTCTTCAATTTACCGAAACCAGATCAATAAAGTAGCCAATGCCATTAAGGAATTGATCTATGGAATAAAGCATAAAGCTTCAGGTCAACCAGATTTTCCCTCTCATAATGCTGCTGCCACAATTACCTCAACTATTGACCAGGTGACAACCTCATCGGTTAGCGCATCTTTACCGGATCATATAAGTTTTAAGGTTGTAAACTCTGAAAAACCAACAGTATTTTTAGCATGGACTTCATTTGATCTGAAACCTGTCAGGGAGGAAATGGTAATCACCCTTCATAAGGCCGGATTTAACGTTGTGCCCAATCTGGATTGCCCATCAGATGAACAGGAGTTCAGAAACCGGTCAAAAGAGGCCCTGGCCAGTTCAGGATGTTCATTGCATATACTGAGTAATGAGTTTGGGAGAAGATTTGAGGAGAACGATGAATTAAGCTTTCCTCAGTACCAGTTTGATGAAGCAAAATCTCTGTCAGAAAATTCGGATTTTCAAACATTTGTGTGGTTTTATAATCCCGACAGAAAAGAAATGAAACCTTCCCAGGAGAAGTTTATAAACTATATAAGAAATAATATTTCTAAAAATATGATGTTCTCCAACAGCCTTGGGACAATGCAGCTTGTTGATGATATCAGGTCAGTAATGTTTACAGAATCAAAGAAGGAAATGGATACAAAGGATACTGATATATTCTTTATATTCAATTCACAGGATGCTCCGGATGCACAATACATTACCGATATACTGGGTAATGAGTATCCTATTGAAACAATGAATATCCTTCCGGACGGAGAAGATCAATATCGGGAAATTTCAACACAGCAAATACCGAAAAGCAAATTGGCAGTAATATATTTCAAATATGCAGCCGATTGGGCATTGCCCTTCATAAAGCAGATCTGGAAAAGAATTGGAGGGGCCTCTTCTCCAACCCCAATATTACTGGTTGGCGAAGACGAACCAATATCCAATATTGCCAGAACCTTCAAGGCGCCTAAGGTTGTATCCACGATCGTTCCCAAAAACACCATTCCGGAAGAAATTAAAAAGGTATATATAAAAGTCCTCGAATTATAAAGTGAGAATTAATTATGTTTGACGATTTTAATATATGTCCATATACAGGTTTACGGCCTTTCACGGAGGAGGAGTCTTTATATTTTAAAGGCCGTGATGAGCATATTGACCAGGCCACAAAACAACTCGGTAATAATAAATTTTTGATATTAACGGGAGCTTCAGGTGATGGAAAGTCATCCCTTGTATATGCAGGTATTATTCCTAATGCAAAAGCGGGATTTCTTAAGTCAAATTTCACAAATTGGACAATCGCTGATTTTCGGCCAGAGAGGTCTCCGTTAATGAACTTCAGCAGAGCCATTGCTGATCAATTGGGGATCTCAAATGTCTCTACGGTACTATCTGAGTTGAACCATGGATATTCTTCCCTCGTCGACCTTTACAAGGCATCTGACCTGTATCTGGATCCAAATGATCCCGAATGGCTAAATGGGGATGAAATACAAAGAAAATCAATTGAGCGTAAAGCGGCTAATCTAATGATAGTCGCTGATCAGTTTGAAGAATTCTTTACCAATCCTGAGAATTACAATAATGGTGTTCCCTCAAGTGAAGCAAACCTCGTGACAAACCTCCTTCTGGAAACAGCAAGAATAGCCCTGGAAGAAAATCTGCCTATCTATGTGATAATAACCATGCGATCTGATTTCATAGGACAGTGTGCTTCATTTCGGGGATTGCCTGAATATATTGGATTTTCGCAGTTCTTTGTTCCACGCCTTAACAGGAGACAACTACAGGAAGTTATCGAAGAACCAGCTGTGTTGAGTGGAAATAGAATTTCGAGGCGATTAACTGAAAGATTAATACTGGATATCACAGAGGGAACTGATCAATTACCCATTTTACAGCATGCATTGAACCAGGTCTGGAAAATGGCTGATAATGGTAAAGATGAAATGGATCTGATCCATTATGCCATGGTTGGGGGGATGGATGGTAAAGAATTACCTGATGACAGCTTGCTGAAATATAGACAGTGGTTTAATGAACAAACTAAGAAGATAAGGGATTGTTATGACAAGCCGGGATTACAAAATGTACTGAATACACATGCCAATAAGCTTTTTAACCTGTGTTATGATAGTCTTGAAGATGTCTATAGAGAAGGCTTATCTGAAGATGAAGCGAAATTGATCATAAAAACAGCCTTTAAATGCCTTACAAAAATAGACGACGGAAGGGCTGTAAGAAACCGCATGACCCTGGGCGAGATCACCTCAATAATAAACCTCGAAAATGTGGATGAACAGAAAGTTGCTACCGTTCTTGGCATTTATCGTGAGACCGGGAATACTCTTCTGCGACCATATATCGAGGAGGATGATAAGCTCGAAGAAAGCTCTGTTCTGGATATAACCCATGAAAGTCTAATCCGTAACTGGGATTACCTGGGTCTTTGGGCAAAAGAAGAATATGACAATTACACAACCTTCCTTGACTTTGAACAACAGCTTAACAGGTGGGTAAAAAGTGGTAAATCGAATTCTTTCTTGCTTTACATTGGGCCCCTGACATTTTTTGAAAACTGGTTCAACAAAGCCAAACCCAACGTTTCATGGATCGCGAGGTATCTGGACGATGAAAAAACTGATGAAAAGTATAGAAAGTCTGAGGAAACACTTAATAATGCTAATGATTTCCTTAAACGAAGTGCCCGTAAGCATATAGTAACTAGAACTGTGATGCGATATGGTGCACGCAAGATTGCCGCCACCCTCGCCCTGATAGCTTTTATTGTATTCAGTTCCTTTATGGTTAAAAACTACCTGGAAAGACAGAACACATTTGTAATGGACACCATCAAGGATGAGACGCTATCATTGCTGTCAAATCCTAAGGTAGTTCATCAGGAGAAGATAACTTTACTTGTTGAGTCAATTAAGGGGAAGTATCTGACCCTTTCAGAAATAACAAATTCTATTGAATCACCCCTTGAGCAGGCTCGAATCACAAACGGTATTATTGCCATGGTTCTCCTCCAGGGTAAGTACGAACCTGCAGATTTCATTCTTAACGGTATTCATCAGAATGACAGCTTGCTGGGAGCAATCCAGGATCAGGTCAATGACAAAGTTGATTTAGATAAGCTGTTTGTTGAAATTTTTAATTTCAGAGGAATACTTGAGATTGCTCATTATTACAGGCCCGATCAGAACATTGAGAAATATATTCAAAAACATGCCGACAGATCTGCTTTCTGGGTGAATTATGTACTAAAACAGGAACCTGAGAAATTTACAAATATCTCACATATGAACCTGGCACTGGAATATGCCTTGAATCATAGAAAACTATCAGATACTCAAATTGATGATTTAGTTGGAGATCTTTCACCTTTTGAAAATGAAAACAGGTCAGATTGGATTGAAAATAACTATCAAGCCGATAAATTGCTTATTCGGGGCAGCCAGAGTTATGGTTTCAAATTCAACGGATTATATCATATTTTAGCTCATTTATACGCAGCCAGAGGGAATTCCTCCAGAGTATTATCATGTATGGATAGTCTAATATTTTATAATGATAATTACTATGGGAATGTATATGAAAGTAGTGCTGACAATGCCACAAATATCGCTGCCACTTTTTATTTGAATGGACATGAAAATGAGATGCATGCATTTGTGGATGGATATTGTCAAAAGACATCAAGAACTACCATAGATTTCTATAAAGAATTACTCGGTAACAGCATTCCAACTGTCTTCCTTCTCAGTAGCCTTGATCTCTATGATTTTGCCCTGGCTTACGGTAACCTGAATCTACAGGGATCAAGCATGGAACAGAAAAACTTTTTTTATGAAGTGTTCAGACAGCAGGTGTTAAAACATGCGGGGAGTAACAATGAAAAGAATTTTCTCCTTGCCTTATCCTATAAGAACCAGGGTATAACTGAAATGATGCAAATCGAATCTACTGGGAAAGAGGTAAGTAAAGATTTATTAGATTCATATTTTCAAAAAGCGCTGGAATTATACAATAATGTTGATGATTCCTACCTAAATATAAACATTGACATTAGTATTACTGGTTCCCAGGATTTCAATACCTCCAGGAAATTTCTCTTTTTATATCCTGATATAAGATTGGAAAAACAACCTCTGGAACCTCGCGCCTATTATTTCTATTATTTTTCAGGCGTATTTATAGATTATGTTATTGATGAGGGATTATTTAATACCCTTTATAAAACAGAAGAGGAGATTAAATATTTCGATTCCTGGTTCCGTGAGTATAATAAGATCATGTTCCAGCCGAATTATTTCGTTAGGGATCCTTTAAAGTTTTCAACATTAGTCAAAATCGAAAGGGAATTAGCGAATCGTCAGGCATCTGAGTTTTCTGATATCAATTTATTGTATTTGTATCTGGGCATTGAAATGGCAAATCGGGATAATCCGGATAGTCTATTGTATTGTTACCGCCAGATAAAAACAAATAATTTTAACAACCTTTTCAACTACAGAGCATTTAACAACCAAATAAACATTCATTCTTTCCGGTTGCTGGCCCAGGTAGCAAGTGAACTGGTCAGGTATGGGAAATTAGAGGAGTCTTTTTCGCTGATTAATGCTTTAAATAATCCGATAAACCGTTCTTCAATTTACGCCTTTGTAGCTAAGGAATTATCGTATCAAAACCTTTCAACAGAGTCCATCAGAGTATTTATTGATTCATCTTATGCTGAGATAAATAAGATAGAGAACCTGACTACCGGACAACCAAACCGGACAATGCTTTCTTATGCCCTGGCTCTTCAGAATAATAAACAGGACCTAGAAAAAGCCTATAAGGTTATCAAAAATGTTCCTTTTAAGTTTGTCGGTTATGAACGTATTGCCAGATCTATTGCCTATCATCAGCATATGTTCGATGCACATGAAACGATACCGGGTAATATCTCAGATACGGACATAACTATATTCTTATGGAACATTATGTATGGATATTCATTATCTGCCGGGGAGCTTGATGAAAATTGGAAAATATATAATGAAAATTATCCCTGGTGGCTTACCAGGCTTATAATTTATAACAATGACATTGGTTGATTCATTTAACATATGCCCATATACCGGTCTCCGGTCGTTTACTGAGGAGGAATCCCTGTATTTTAAAGGAAGGGATGAGCAGATTGATCAGATTTGCCACCTGCTTGAGAAAAATAAATTTCTCATGATCACCGGGGCTTCCGGAGAAGGTAAATCTTCCCTTGTTTATGCAGGACTGATACCAAATGCAAGAGCAGGTTTCTTCAAAGCGAAATACAATAACTGGATCGTAGTAGATTTCCGGCCGGAAAGATCCCCATTAAGCAATTTATCCAGGTCTTTGTCTGACAAACTAGGTTATCAGGAGGAAATTGTAAGCACCGAGTTGAAAAGAGGGTATTCCTCACTTATTGACCTGTACAGAAGTTCTGATTATTATATTGATGAAGAAAATGAAGGCTGGCAGGCTCTGGAAGAAACTGAAAAACTGAATCGAAAACGATCTGCAGCGAATTTGTTAATTCTGGTGGATCAGTTTGAGGAGTTCTTCACAAATCCGGAAAACTATTTAAATGGAAAAACATCAGTCGATGCACAGATCGTCGTGAACCTCATTCTCGAAACCTCAAAGCTTTCACTTCAGAATGATTTGCCGATCTATGTGGCTACTACGATGCGGTCGGATTACATTGGGCAATGTTCTTCTTTCAGGGGATTACCGGAACATATTGGCTTTTCACAGTTTTTTGTCCCCCGGCTGAAACGAAAGGAATTGAAGCAGGTAATCGAAGAACCCGCATTGCTGAGTGGAAATAGAATATCTAATCGATTGGTTGAACGCCTTGTTTATGATATTTCAGAGGGAATTGATCAACTTCCAATTCTCCAGCATGCATTAAGCCAGATATGGCTTGCGGCTGACCAGGGAAATGCCGAGATGGATTTGATCCATTATGCCATGGTAGGGGGTATGCCTGTTAAGGAACTCCCGGAGGAAGACCAGAGAACATTTCCTTTCATGGTATAGAACAATCCCCGAATATCAACACCGTTTCTTTCATGAAACTGGTTTAAACAGGATCATAGAAATTCATGCAAGCAAACTGTATGAAAGCGCATGGGAAAACTATAATGCTTTAAATCCGGAGCATCCGATTTCTCAGAAGGATGGAAAAAATGTTGTAGCCATGACCTTTGCCTGCCTCACAAAGATTGATAATAGCAGGGCTGTGAGAAACCGCATGACGGTCAGCGAGATTACAAATATCATAAACAAGCCCGGGATCACTGAAGAGGTCGTCAGCCAGATAGTCAATATATTCAGAAAGGAGGGGAATTCATTCATCCGTCCATTTATAACTGACGATGATGAAAAACAATCTCTTTCTGCTGACTCAGTTTTGGATATAACACACGAAAGCCTGATCCGTAACTGGAGATCTTTAAATAAATGGGCCAATAAAGAGTATCGAATTTTATTCTACCTTCCTTGACTTTTAAGAAGCAGTTGAACCGGTGGCGCGATCATGGCAAAAGCCGGTCATTTCTACTCCCCATAGGGCCCTTAAATTATTTTGAAGACTGGTATGAACAATGCAAGCCGAATATCTGGTGGATTAACAGGTATGGGGATAAGGAAAAGTCGGCAGAAGAATCCCTGAAAGAATCAAAGGATATATTGAACGATACACATGAATTCCTGAAAAGAAGTGCCAGAAAAGTTATGGTATCCAGGGCCTTTATGAAATACGGTGCTCAGAAGATAGCAACCTTTGCAGCTATATTGATCATGCTGGCTTTGAGTGGGTTTTACTGGTATGATGCTGAAGAAAAGAAAAACACAAGTGTTCTTGAAGAAGTCAGGGATAAGGCTTCATTACTTTTAAATAGCCCGGAAATTGATGATTTTGATAAGTCAATGTATCTGATTACGGAAGAACGGCTATACAATGGATCATTAATATCCTACCTGCAAAGCATAAAAGATCTGAAAAACCGGCTGGGATTATCTGTCAATGTATATAGGATAATGAAGTTTATCGATAAGAAGTTCGATCAACAGATAAAATTCGATCTTATTGAAATCATTTTAAAGGATCTTGAAGATTATCATAATAATGGGACGGACAAGGTATACTTTCTTGAACAATTAAATAAGTTTATTATCACCCTGGCATATGATGATTATTATATTACAGATCCAAAGATCAAACAGGCTATTTCTTCAGTCACTGAATATATCCCATCTTTTGTTACCCTGTTCTATAATGATGTATCATTGATCAAATCCGCTGTTTCTATTGAATTAAATGAAGCAATAAGTCTCTGGTTAACCTTTGGTAATCCTGAACCTGAAGAAATTCAACATTTGATAAATACCATATCCCCTTTCGCTGGAGAAAGCTCTAAAGCTGCATTTGAGGTTTATTATAAAGAGGGAAGTTATGAACCTAATGGTCGCTTATCGAACGATCATAGTGGCGGCTATCATATGCTGGCTACACTATATGCTTCATTGGGTGACATTGATGGGATTATCTCATGTTTTAAGAATCTTGATGAACAATACTTTATAGGAAGCCTGTTTAATAATTACAATAATGTATTAGGGTACCTGTATCAATACAAGCACCGGGCCAGTGTTCCGGAATTAATACTATGGATCAACGCTCATTACCCCTCAGATACGCCAACTACAATCTACAGGAATATGGTCATCCGGTCAGGTTATATGCCTGCACTCTACCCTATAAATTTCATTAAAAATTTCGTAAGGTCGCACAAGGGGTATTTTCATGTGAATCTTAGCATGGGGGATAGAAAGGTATTCCGGGAAATTGTGGAAGATTATGAAAAAGAAATTAACAAACTCAGTAACAGGGATGAAAGAAACTTCCTGATGGCTTTTAATCTGAAGAGGATTGGGGTCTTTGAATATAAATACCATCAAGACAGGGGCTCCCAATTGGATCCGTTTGAAGTGGAAAAATGGTTTGATACTTCAATGGAGTATTACCGAAA
The DNA here is from genome assembly GCA_963820995.1 of uncultured Cytophagales bacterium. Lineage (GTDB taxonomy): Bacteria > Bacteroidota > Bacteroidia > Cytophagales > Cyclobacteriaceae > JAGTVG01. The sequence continues at coordinate 376,118 of CAWGCL010000009.1, forward strand.
GGTAAGTCAAAGCTATTTGAATGAAGAAATGTCGATTACTCATCCCTATTGGGGAGATGGAATCAGGAATAAGCAATTCCCAAGAAAACAACTTTATATATATCCTGATTATATGGATGGATGGTTCAGCCTGACCTATCAGACGGATGGCTTTTTTGAATACCTGCGGGAAAAAGATCTTCTTGAGGATCTGTATACTACACAGGAGGATCTGGAAATGATGCATTTATGGATCAGCCAGGCACATGAGGTATGGCCGAATTTTGGAATAACATTTACAAATTCATATACGCTCCCGGACGCAGGTGCTGCTTAGCGTACTTGAGTTTGTAGACCAACACCCTGAAGGACAACAGTTTGACCAGAACCTGTTGCAAATAATACTTGCAAACAGGGCCTTTGGCAGGGGCGATACGATTAACGGGATAAAGCACTATAAACTGATTAATATGGGTACCATATGCGTCTTCTTCTACCCGTTATGAATATTTAAACCAGACTTTTTTCCTGAACCAGATGAAGAAACTTTCATTTCATCTTGCAAGTATTGGGAGGATAGAGGAATCGGTAATGGTGAGCGAGAAATTCAAGAAGGACTCACACAAAATTATCAGTTACATTTATAATGCTGATAAACTTTACAATATGGATTACAACCCAGATTCTTTCATATTCTTAGACTCAGCATTCTCAAAAATGGAGACACAGAATTTATCAGATCTGGCCTTCAATGAAGATTATCGATTTAAATTAATTCACGTATTGAGCAAGATGGGTGGAGAGCGGCTGAATACAATGGCCAAAGATGTTTTAAGGGATATAACAGAGGACGATAAGTTCGATGCAATCCTGAGTTATGTATGGGGAGCTACGGCCGACCAAAATTATTATAATGCGGTTTCATCAATCCCGAAAACATTAACTGAATCCCAGGAACTGCAATGTTATGGTATGCTGCTTTGGGAGACCTGTAAACAAAGTGATAATGGTAACGCTCATATAGGTTGGGAGCCTATGGATTTTATCATGGCATATGACATGGATTATTTCTTCTTCGTAGATGGTTAAAAAATTAGCTTGAATAATGAAAAAATATAACCCATTATATTATTTGTTGTTTGTTCTGATCATAACAGGAGCTTTTTCTTCCATGGCCTTAAATACTTATGGAATGAAATTGATTGGATTTTCCTGTTTGGGTTTTGCATTGGCGTTTTTTCATGAGGCAGTATTTGGAATAAGAAAGAGAGAAGACCTTGAATCCTGGAACAGAAAAACATTAAGCTTCGAACTGGTTTTATTAACCATTTTATCTTTACTTTTTTTTATGAGAAGCCTGTTGATTTCTTTCCCTTTTGCGGAAGAGGTATTCATACTAATCGTTTTATTGCTGATAGGGAATTATGTGTATATTACTCAAAAAAGTGTCAGGGAGTTATGGCATATTTATAAAATCCCAGCGTATGGTTTAATGTTTTATTACGCCTCTTTGATCCTGTTCTCTATTACATTTATAGTTGGAATATTATTCCCGGATAAAGGTGTTGTAATGGCAGTACTTGGCTTTGCTCTCCTGGGAGTTTATGTAATAATTGGCCTGGTATATAAAGGCATGATTATTAACGGAGAGGATTTCACATTATTTACCTTTACATCGAATCTAAAAAACAAAACGACTATTGCTTTTGTAGCTATAATAATGATATTCAGCTTTTATACTTTTCGAGATGCTGACCTGATCCCAGGGATGTATTCCGGCGACACACCTACCGGTTATTTACGATTGATTCAGGAAGCGGAAGCCGGGCAGGAAAATCAGGAAAACAAAGTTGACCGGTACATAGAGTTTAAAAGCCAATACGAGCAGTTTATTGAAAAATACGGCAAATAATATTATTCCTGGCTTATCTTGACAGATTCAGCTCATATTAAAATCAAGGCTTTTCTTAAAAAAGGACGCTATTTGGCAGCCTATAACCTTGCTGAGAAATCTCTCCAAATTGATCCGGAAAATGTAAACATAAAACAGCAATATGGTTTAGCCCTTGCCAAGCTAGGTTTGCTGGAAAAAGCGAAATCCTACCTTTGGGATCTTTATCAAAACTATAGTGATGATCCCGAAACTGCAGGAATTCTGGGAAGTGTATTAAAGGGCATGTATAAAAAGAGCAGGTCTCGAAATGATGCCATTCTGTCAAGAGATATATACCTTGAGAATTACAGGAAAAATAAAAGTTATTATACAGGGATCAATGCCGCTTCGATGTCAGTGGTCATTGGGGATCAAAAAACAGCCTCACAAGTAGCCAAAGATATTACCAGGGAAATTAATTCTGGTTCTGAAGATTTTTGGGAACAAGTAACTTTGGGAGAGGCCTATCTGTTGCTTGGTGACAATATATCTGCATTTAAAACCTATAAAAATGCCAGGAATGTAATTGACCGGGACCACGGGATGTTCAATAGTGTTTATAGCCAATTGGTGCTTTTACAGGATCATATGGATGTCCCTTCCGAATTATTTAAATTATTTAAGCCGGCTTCTGTTGTTGTTTTTACTGGTCATATGATTGATCATCCTGAGAGAACCAGTCCTCGCTTTCCAGATAGCATATCAGGATTGATTGCAGAAGAAATTTCAGGAACTTTAGAAACCCTGGACGCTGGCATTGGCTATAGTTCGCTTGCATGTGGAGCAGATATTCTTTTTGTTGAAGAAATGATCCGAAGGAATGCCGAAGTAAATCTGTTTTTACCGTATAATATGATTGACTTCATTGAATCAAGTGTAAGTTTTGCAGGTCCCCAATGGATGGACAGGTTCAACAAGATACTTGAGGATCATCAATCAACTATATTACAGAAGAAGGTTATTTTGGCAATGATGATTTGCATGCGCTTTTGGGGAGCGTGCTATTTGGTAAAAGTATTCTAAGGGCAGAATCCTTTGGTATTGAACCAGCCTTATTGACGGTATTAAAGTCTGCTAAAAACAAAAACCAGGTCCAGCTGGGAGGGACTGAGTATCTGGTTGACAAGTGGCCTTTTAAAAACAATGTTTATTCTATAGATCCTGGTCATTATATCAAACCTGTGGCAGGAACTAATATTGTTAAGGAAGTTAAAAACCCAGGAACCTTCAAAAAAAGTGGAAAACCGGAAGATCAGGCATGTTTTGTTTGCTGATGTAGTGGGTTATAGCAAACTGAGCGAAGATAAAACACCTTTATTTGTTGAAAATCTCCTGCAGGATATATCAGCGAATATATCGACTTTATCACATAAACCTGAAATTTTGAATACCTGGGGAGATTCGATATTTGCCGTTTATTCCAATATATCAGGAGATGATGGAATTTGCCCTTGCCCTCCAGAAGAACGCTAATCTGATACAACATGGGACAGAATGGTAGAGGATGATTCCCATGTATCAATGCGAATTGCTCTTCATACCGGGCCGGTTTTCTTCTTGATGACCCGGTAACACAACGTAAAAACGCATTCGGCAACCACATCAATCGGGCAGCCCGGATGGAACCTGTGACCATGCCTGGAAGCATTTATGCAAGTGATCAGTTTGCTTCTGTGTTAAAGATCGAATGTTTTCGAAAATATGAATTTGAATATGTCGGGATTATTGATTTACCTAAGGAATTTGGAAAACAGGAAATGTATCGGATCAATGTTTTGTTAGATTAACTTAATTTCTTTTTTTTTCGTCACATTTTTTTTCATTTATCTTAAGTATGCCTGTCATTGAAAAATCTACTATACAAAATCTTATTTTAATTTTTAATAGATGGCAAAATGTATTTTTCAATGATCTTAAACGGAGGTCTTTTTGTCAGGTAATTACCACCTGTAAAAGTCACAACTGTATTTAACTCAGGAAAAACCATAATATGTTGCCCCCCAAAGCCGGAGGCAGCATACATATTTATCCTTTTGCCGGACTTGTAATATGTTTTTGTCCACCATGAGTAAGAATATCCCAATCGACCGGAAGTCTCACCTGGAACATTTATTCTATAGTTCCCGGGGAATGGAATGGCACTTTTTTCAACCCAATGTTCAGGAATGATCTGCTTCCCATCCCACATTCCCTTATTCAGAAAAGTAGCGCCAAATTTAACCATGGCCCTTGGTGTTATCATTAAATTGTTTGCATCAACTCCATTCTCAAATTTTACTGCCCATACGGCTGTATCAATTCCCAGAGGCTCAAATAAGTATTTTTTAGAGAATTCGTCGATGCTCATTTCTGTGGCATTATGAATGATCTCACCCAGAAGTATCATGTTCCCACTTGAATAGTTAAAACTCTTCCCTGGTTCCCCGGTCAAGGGCATTTCCAGAATAAAAGTGATAGGATCTTTTTCCTGAAACCAGACACCGATCGTTGGGTTTTCAGCACTGCTATATGGCGCGGACCATTCCTTCCATTCTAGTCCTGATGTCATGGTTAAAAGGTGTTCAATGGTAATCTTTTCTTTACCACCAATATTGAGATACCTATGATCAGGTAAATAATTAAAAATGGATTGACGAACACTTTCAATATATCCCGTATCAATAGCTATCCCAATACAGGCCGATGTAATGCTTTTAGTAGCTGACATAATATTATGTATCATATTCCTGTCCCATAAAACATTTTCCCCGTGATGATAAGGAGCATCCCATTGCCACTTATGGCCTTCAAAATATTCTTCAAAAACAAGTTTACCATCTTTGAAAATAAGCATGGAATGAACTTCTTTATATCTGCCTGCCTTAATAAGATTTACAACATGCTCAATATCGTTAACATCTATACTCACTTCCTTCAAAGAGCCAACATCCAATCCATCTTTAATTTTCTCAGGAGGCAGATACGAATATTGACCTGAAGTATCAATATGGCAACCAAGATGCAGTAATGATAAAATCGAGAGTATAAGAATTTTTTTTATCATTTCATTTAATCATTTTAATTACTATCAATCTTTCCAGCCAATCCATAATTTCCTGATTTGCCAATTATGATATTCCCAGATTACTCCGTTTACTAATTTTTAATCCAAACAGTGGTCCAATGAACCATATCCTTCTAATGACAAATTCATAAAATATAAAGCATCCTGTAAATGTAAATAGATAACCAGGACAAATTTCAATATAACCGGAATTTCAAGAGGCATAATGAAGTAAGAGCCCAGGTACAAGAATACCATATGAATAATGTATACAGGATACGCTGCCTGACTTAAATATCTCAAGGATCTGCCAGGGTGATTCAGATGCTTGTAGGCGAATCCAAATAGTGCCATGATCCATAAGGTGGATTCTATGGATAACAAATAATTTGGCGCTTTTAGCTCGAATGCGAATAACCGGAGCAGGAATAATGTCAAGGCTGCAGAAATTAATATCCATCGCCATTTCAGCACGTTTTCCCAGAAATATTTACCGGAATATATACAGAGAAAACCAATCAGAAAAGCCAGTAATCCCAGCAAAAATCCATGTAAGGTCATAGCGTATGTTTCATAGATTTCCGGTCTGACTAGTATAGCCTCAAGAATGAAGATTGTTATTATAAGAAGAAGTCCCAGAGGATTCCTAAACAATCTCTCTAGCCATTTATGAATTTTGCCATGCTCATTTCTTTTAAGGTAATAGAATATAGGAGACAATAAAATAACATAAATAAATATGTTTCCCAGGAACCATAAATGGATAGGGTGCGGGGAATAAACCAGATCCTGTTTATAATACATCTGCCATATGAAAATGTGAATTGGGACCACGAAAATGATCCCAAAGATGAAAGGAAGGAGGATCCGTTTTGCCCGTTCCGATATCAACTGCCACCAATTTCTCTTTCTTAATGCAAAACAGACCCCCATTCCCGATACAAAGAATAACAGCGGAATCCGCCATATGTTGATCATAGACATAGGTATCCAGAGTGCATTTAAAGGCTCGTTATTCTGAATAAACTGGATGAATACGCCCCAGGGTTGAAATCCTATACCGATATGGTATATTAATAACAACCCTATCGCTATTACTCTTAGCCAGTCTATATCGTATCTTCTAACGGAAGTTTCCATAATTATATACTTATTTATTTCTATATTCTATCAGGTCTTTACTATTGCAACATGTCCGCTATGACCGGCCGTGTTTCTTCCAGATGATTATAATCCAATTTCAATCCTAGTGGGCCAAGATCCTTGCTGAATTGATCATAAATAGGTTTTACGACTTCGAATGGAGACAATACCGATTCACGGGCTGTAGATCCATAGTTGTTTTTGATGTTCTTGTCAATTCCCTTGTCCAATAAGGCTTTGACAATTTCAGTTCTGCATAAAAATGCAGCGGCGTGAAGGGCTGTGCCCCCATCATTGTTTGTTACATTCAAATCTGCACCCGCTTCGATCAACGCTTTGGCTACTTCTGTTTTTCCAAAGGTAGCTGCTATGATAAGTGCAGTTGATCCATAACTATCTTTTTGGTCAAGATCTGTACCGGCGGCGATATGCTGCTGTATTGTTTTCAGATCACCAAATAATGATGCGGTGAAAATATCCATCTCTGGTGCTTTCACCTGAGATTCTGATTCTGCGGTAGTCTTAACCTCTTCAGCTGAGGCCATTTGTTTTCCATTGCAGGAATTCATAGTCGGCAGGGCTATAACCATTATTATTAAAGCGGCGACTTTCAATAAATTTGTCTTGAGCGTTTTCATAATTTTATTTTTTAAAGATTCATTTTTAATTGAATAGTGTAAAGTTCAGTGGTTTTAAGTGGCCTTAATAATCAAATAAGCGGACAATCATATCAAGTTTCAGCAGTAGATTGTAATTATGACGCATGGGTATAAATTATGACGCAAATGATGAAGTCAGCTAAAAAATTTCTATTTTCGACATACAAATTGAATACCATTTCAATTCCCGTTTCATGGAAAATGATTTTTTAGATCGGATCACAAAAGTAATCGAGGAAAATATATCCGATGAACAGTTTGGTGTTTCCGAACTTGCCAATGAGATAGCCATGAGCCGGTCCAACCTCCTTCGTAAGGTGAAAAAGATGACCAATCTTTCGGTTAGCCAGTTTATCAATCAGGTCCGGCTGAAAAAAGCGATGGAAATGTTGAAAGAAACTTCGCTTACCGTTTCTGAGGTTTCCTATGAAGTGGGATTCAGCAGCCCTTCTTACTTCATAAAATGCTTTAAGGATAATTATGGATACCCTCCTGGAGAAACTGGGAAACAGGAATTACAAGAAAAGGACTCAGTAAATTCAGAAAATACCTCTCAATTACATCAGTTGGCAGCCATCATGTTTACCGATATTGAAGGTTATACAGCATTGATGCAACGGGATGAATCAAAAGCCCTAATTTTCAGAAACCGGCATCGGGAAGTATTTAAGGAAATTACTAAAAAGTATACAGGTAAAATCCTGCAATATTATGGAGATGGTACCTTGAGTACTTTCAGCAGCGCCATTGACGCTGTGAAGTGTGGAATAGAATTGCAACTGGCTTTTCGTGAGGAACCTCGAATTCCTGTAAGAATCGGGATACATAGTGCAGATATTATTTTCAGAGAAGATGGCATAATAGGTGATGGCGTAAATGTAGCTGCCAGAATCGAATCCCTCGCCATACCACAGAGTGTGTTAATTTCGGAGAAAGTATATGATGAAGTCAAAAATCAATCAGACATTCAAGCTGTTTCACTTGGAGAATTCGAGTTTAAAAATGTTAGTAAAGCGTTAGAGGTTTTTGCTATTGCCAATCCGGGACTTATTGTTCCGGAAAAAAATCAGATAAAGGGTAAACTGAAACAGGATGTAAGTGATAAAGATTCAGCATCAATAATAAAAGGGAAATGGGTGCTTATCAAATGGATTGCAATAATATTGGCTGCCATTTTGGTTGGGTACTTGTTGTTCACTACATCCAGATTGGAAAAGCCTGATCAGGTGGATACATCCTTTGATCAGGAACTTACTAAAAAATCAATTGCTGTATTGCCCTTCCGGAACGATAGTAATGACTCTTCCAACGTGTATATAATTAATGGTTTGATGGAGGCAATACTTAATAACCTGCAGAATATTGAAGATCTACGGATAATCAGTAGAACCACCACTGAAAAATACAGAAACCTTTCCAAAACAAGTCCTGAAATAGCCAGAGAGTTGAATGTAGGCTATCTGATAGAAGGTAGCGGACAGAAGATCGGTGACCAGATATTACTGAACATACAATTGATCGAAGCGCAAACAGACAGGCATCTCTGGGCTGAACAATACAACAGGGAAGTTAGCGATATTTTCAAAATACAAATGGAGGTTGCAAAAAGTATTGCAGATCAAATTGAGGTTATCATTACACCGGAAGAAGAAGAGAGGATCAGTAAACCTCCCACAGATGACCTTGTAGCCTATGACTATTTTTTAAAGGGGCTGGATCTAATAAATACATTTCAGCGGGAAAAAGCAAGGGAATCCATTCCCTATTTCGAGAAAGCCATAGAACATGACCCTGGATTTGCACGTGCCCATGCTGCTATAGCTATGGCGTATTACTATCTGGATGAAGGTCAGGCTGAGAAAAAATATTCTGATCAAATTGAATATTATGCAGATAAAGCCCTATTGCTTGATGCCACCTTGCCACAAAGTTTAATTGCTAAAGCTTTATTCTACATGCAAAATGAAGAATACAAATTGGCAGTTCCTTATTTAGAAAAGGCTCTGGAATACAAACCTAATTATGATCTGGTGTTCGTCTATCTGATAGACATCTATGTTAATCATCTTCCTGATACTGAAAAATACCTGGAATACGCACTTAGAGGATTTCAAATTGATGTATCTACGTATGATTCAACCATAGCAAGTATTTATTATTTACATGTCAGCAATGCCTTTATTCAATCCGGTTTTATTAATGAAGCTGAGCAATACATTGAAAAATCATTAGACTATCAACCGGGAAATCTATATTCAGCATATGTAAAAGCGTATATATTATATGCTAAAAACAGAAATCTGGAAGCGTCCAGGGATCTTGTAATTGATGCATTGAATCAGGATACGACACGATTTGATATCATACAGGAACTCGCGAAAATCTATTATTACTTAAGAGATTATGATAACGCCTACAAGTATTATAAAAAGTTCATTGAGATTAAAGAAGCCTGGAAACTGGATATATACCAGTCTGAAGATATGAAAATTGGTGTCGTATCTAGATAAATTAGGCTTGAAGGAAGAATCTGAAAAATATTTTAATAAGTACAGGGAATTTGCCGAAAATCATCACTCCATTTATGAGCATATGAATCTGGCTATGTATTATTCATATATGGGAGATACAGATAAGGCTATTGAACACCTCGAACTGTTTTCAGAAGAAGATCATTATTTCTATTGGACATTGATCTTTACCGAAATGGATCCTCGTAGCTGATAATATTAAAGACCTGCCTGAGTTCAAGATAATAATGAAAAAGATCGATGATAAATTCTGGGATTATCATAATCGAATCAGGGCATCCCTCAAAGAAAAAGGTTTGATTTGAGGTGAGCTGCGAATAAGCTAACTATATAACGACTATTACCTGTCATAAAGCCTGATGAGGAGTCGATTAACTATCTGAAAAATATACCAGCTCTTCCAGTTATATTTCCCCTGTCAATCCCATACAAAACGCCAGGAACCATCGGGTTGCCTTTTCCATACCGTATGGAAGATTCCGGAATCTAATGCCACATTTCCAAGCGAATCAGTGACTGAGTATTCGTACTTCCCATAAGTGTATCCAAGATCTCCTGAGGCTGATACGTCAACAAAGTCTGGCGCCCATGTAAGGCTTACATTTCCAGATCCCTGGACCTGTTTCTCAAAGCTTGTTTTGAGTGATTCCTTTCCGATAATCAGTGTATTGTTTCTCATTAAAACAGCATTGTCATCTGCAAAGCTTATGAAAGCTTTTGGTATTCCTTCCTTCTTGGCCATATCAGCAAATTCTTTTTCTGTATTCACTATTTCTTGTTTCCATCTTTCCATATCGCGATCAGGCTTTGATTTATTACAGGAGAGCAAAAAGGTGAATAAGTTATTGAAAATAATATAGTAGGCTTCATAAAGATCTGCTAAGTATATATGGATTTATATTCATTACTCAGGATAATATTTAAAAATAGCCTTCATTGGTAAAACCTCTTTTTTTAAGTCTGTTTTCAAATCCTCCATAGTATATTACTTAAAATTGATTAAAATTAGTGAACTATTCTATTTTATTCAGTTCACATTTCTTACTGCTATGTGCAGAGATATCTGTTTAGCTAAGCTTACATTTCTTTATTAAATTCCAGAGCCTTTTCAATCCAGAAGTCAAGATCTTCATCTGCATCGAATCCTTCCGGATCAATAAACAGGAATCCCCGCATAACATTTCCTGTGAAATCCATTTGGCGACTTCCTTTTTTGAAAAGAAGCTTTTCATAGGGAATTCTACCTACTCTTACCATCAAACGGTCCTTGCCCGTCGTTTTGTCAATATCAATTCCCACGCACATTTTTTTGTTGACCATAAAAACAAAACCACCCATCATTTTCTTTTCTTCTGTGATGTTAGCTGAAGATAATCTTTGCCGTACACGTTCAACCAAATAATCACTGTAAGCCATAATAATAAGATATAAATTCGACGATTTCTTTAAATTCAATTTTCAGCTTCTGCTGACCAATTATTAATCAGGTTGAAAGATATATTCCAAATTATTATTTATATAAATTGAAATATATGAAATGAGGTGTATTCCTCCAAATTACCTCAATAGTAATTTTATATTAGTACTTCCCAATTTTAATTACAACCTTTCCTTTGGCATGTCCTTCCCCTAAAAGTCGCATCGCTTCAGGAGTTTCCGAGAGCGAATATATTTTCTCAAGAATGGGTTGATAGGTACCAGAATTATAGAGTTCTATTAATGCATTTAAATCTTTATTGGGTTTATGTGCAAGAATTTTTAATTTTTTACTTCCAAAGACAGATAGAAATTTGCTGAATAACATAGCCTGTAATATGGTAGACATGGAACCACCTACCATTATAAATATGCCTTCAGGGCATAAAGCACCCTTATAGTCGGATAGGGACCTATTTGCGACATTGTCAATAATCAGGTCATAATGCTTCCCGGATTTTGTAAAATCTTCCTTCCTGTAGTCAATAACATAATCAGCACCCAGATCTTTTAACATCTCAAGTTTATCAGAACTGTCTACTCCCGTTACTTCAGCACCTATGGATTTAGCAATCTGTATGGCAAATGTACCAACACCTCCACCTGCACCATTGATAAGGATTTTTTTCCCTGCATCAACCTTACCATAGTCAAAAAGTCCCTGATAGGCTAATACGCCTGCCTGGGGGATTGAGGCTGCTTGTTCGAATGTCATGTTAGGTGGTTTTAGTGCAAGTGTATTTTCGGGGGCACAAACATATTCTGCGAATCCGCCCCATCCGCATTCAGACAGATCCCCGAATACTTCATCGCCTGGTTTAAAGTTTTTCACATTCTGGCCAACATTTTCTACTACACCGGCAATATCGGATCCAAGTATCCGGTATTTTGGTTTAAAAAGCCCCCACATTCGGATTAGTATGGGCTCACCCCTTAATAGATCCCAGTCCCATGAATTTACAGATACAGCATGCACCCTGATCAAAACCTGATTTTCTTTTGGTATGGGTTTAGGAATTTCCTCTAAAGCCAATTTTTCAGGGCTCCCATATTCACGATATATGACTGCCTTCATTTTCTATATGCTCTTATAGTTTCTTTTCCTGAGATGATAAATCAATGAATAACATTTTTGTCAATAAATCTACCAGATGTTCTTTTTCCAATATATTCTTTCAAAGACCTCTAACATATTTTTATCGTTTTGTTATGTATGGGTTTGATAGTATAATATATACATTTTATGTGTTGTGGTGACTATTTAAACTTATTAGGAACATATCAAGTGCATGCAGCAAAGGGTCAAATAATTTTATTGTGCATCATTGTCTAATTCTGATCACTACATTTCCTGTTTTTTGCCCTTTTAGAACGTAAGTAAATGCATCTGCAATTTTATCCAGTGGATATGTTCTGTCTATTACTGTTTTGAATTTACCCTCTTCAATAAGTTTCTTAATAAATAGAACACTTCGCTTTATGTTTGGGGGATATGGGAATTTGACTTTTTTACCTTCCTGACCTGGCATACTTCCAAATATTGCGGAAACAATTGCGTAGAATAGATTCTGAACCATCCAGCCTAATTCAGAGGAGATATATACACCACCAGGTTTAAGCAAAGATTTACATTTGCCAAATGAACTCTTTCCTACCGTATCAAAAACATAATCATATCTTTGTTTATCCTTCGTAAAATCTTCCATTAAATAGTCAATCACCCGGTTTGCTCCTAAGGATTTTATCAATTCCACGTTTTTTGTATTACACACCGCCGTTATTTCTGCATCATAATATTTTAGCAGTTGAACCGCAGCCGAGCCGATGCCTCCGGATGCGCCATTAACGAGCACTTTTCGTCCTGGCTTCATGTCCACCTTATTGATAAAATTATATGCATAGTGTGTTCCTTCAGAGCTTGCAGCAGCTTGTTCATAAGAATAATCATCCGGCATGACGGCCAATCCTTTATCTTCTGAAATTGTCAGGTACTCGGCATAGGAACTTAAGACACCGTCATCAAATCCGAAAACTTTGTCTCCTACCTTGAAAGATGTAACGGCTTTACCAACAGCCTCAACCATACCTGCAAATTCAGTTCCGGGAATTGGATTTTTTGGTTTGAGAAGACCTAGCCCAAATCTCATTATAAATGGTTTTGCAAGTAAATTTGCGCAATCTGTACGATTGACGGTGCTGGCTATTACCTTCACCAGGAGTTCAGAATCCCCAGGAATGGGTGTTCCTATTTCCTTAAGATGTAAAACATCTGGCTGTCCATAATTTGTATATACTATTGCTTTCATTATTAACCAATCGTAATCAAGTCTTTATTTGCGTTATTGGTATTTAATCAATTAGACTTAGTCGCCCGATCCAGCCTCCTCCTGAAGCCATATTAATATTTAATGATATGAGAATTTGTGACAATTTCCTCTTTCAGAATATAATCCTCAGCTCTTCGGTCAGCATTAGGGCCATCTTCAATGAACTCTAATGTATATTTCTTATTTTCCAGGAAGTCCAGGTCAATGTTTATCTTTTTATCTGTTCCAGTTCGTAATTGCTGCAACATACCAAATTTTACCTTTTCGTCTGGCCAAAACTGTATGTTCTCCAATTTTAGCTTGCAGCACCTTCATTTCATCCCATTCTACTGGTATTTTAGAGATAAAATCAGTACTTCCTTTTCTGAGTAATAATCTGAAGGGCTATCAGGTAGCATAGTCATAGGACTACTTAAAATCACAAACAATGCTAATGCATGCGCTCTTGTTCCTTGCCCCATTGGATAGTCGCTTATTATTCTATGATTTGATTTGGTCGCATTTCGCATAGTTGCCGGAATATAATCCATAGGGCCTGTAACTAATCGAATATAGGGTAACAAATTATGATGAATTGGATTGTCATTTTTATTCATCCCATTATATTCAAATTCAATAAGTGCTTCTCTGGTAAGTACATTAGGATAGGCTCTTCGTAAACCTGCTGGTTTATAAGCCCCATGGAAGTTTACGACCATCTCTCTTTTCGCGCATTCAAATGCCACTTTCTCATAGAATGTAACCATTTCCTGATCATCACGATTCATAAAATCGACCTTTATTCCTTTTATACCCCATTTTTGAAAAAGATCTAAGGCGGTTTCCATATTTTTTTTCAAACCGTACCAATGTACCCAAAGCATTAGATCAACTCCCTTTTCATTGGCATACGCAGGATATCTCCTCCATATTTAATTCTTTAACAGGATTTAATATATCGTGTAAAGGCGACCAGCCATCATCAAAAAGGAAATATTGAAAACTATATTTTGCGCAAAAATCAATAAAGTATTTAGCTGTTTCAGTATTCACTCCGGCCACAAAATCTACTCCGAATATATTTCGACGGCCCCACCAGTCAAATGCCACCACTCCAGGTTCTATCCAGTCTGTTTCAGCTATTCTTTGTTCCGGAGCCAGTAAATACACCAGATCATTCTTCAGTAGATCCCCGTCATTTCTGGCAAAAGCAAAAATGCGCCACGGAAAGGTTCTTCTTCCAATGGTTTGAGCAATGAAATCCTTAGTCGTGTTAACCTGATGGTAGCCATAGAGGCTTTTGCTTTCAGTATAAGATTCGGGATATTTTGCGTGCGTAGAAATCAATTTCTCTTTTCCGGTCCCCTGTAACCATAATCCCGGATAGGAAGTCAGATCTGATTCTGCAATTAATAATCTCTGTCCATTTTCTTTCATAATCAGCAAGGGCAGGTTGCAAAGTTTGCCATCACTTATATTACTTATTCTTTCTTTTTCATAAGGTGTTTCATAAGATGAATTAAAAGTTCTTGAGCTCTGAAACCATACGGAGTCATTTTCCGGGCTTTGTAATTCCATGTTTTCATGCACAATTGTCATTGCAGCTTCTTTTTCTGTGAAAATACGGTAGGCTATACCGTTATTATAAACCCTGAAAAAAAGACCATAATCTCCCTGAAGCCAAATGGTCAGCTCATTGCAGTGGTTCTTTATCTCAGATTCTTTTTCTTTTATAACAGGATTTATCAATTCGTTGATTTCCGTATTTACACTCCTGTTAACGATTGGATTCTTGCCTAGTATTTCATCATTCTTTAAATGCAGGGAAATATCATTTATCCTGAATAAAAACTCGTTTTGATAAAAGGCTCTGAAGCTGATTTTTTTATCAATTTGCAGGTCTATTTTCAATTGATTGTCCGGTGAAAGAAGAGTATATTCTTCAGCACACAGGCCAATTGAGAATTGTAGTAGTATAATGAGGTAAAATAATTTCTTTGACATTCCTGCGATTTAGGTTTGGACGATTATTAATTTTATGATTTAAGCTTAATTATTCCCAGATTTCCCCAACTTCTTTTAGAACCTGGACTACTGATTCAGGGAGAATGCCCTTGCTGTTTGGTGCACAATTCAGTAAATAAGTTGAATGCCTGGCATTCATTGGTATAAGCATTTTATTTACTATGTAGTCGACATTTATTATCGGATCTGAATCCTCTCCCAAGGGGACACTCGAAAACCACCCGTTTTGGAGTTTATCGCAAACTTCAGCAGGTTTAGTATTTCCATCAGGAGGCAGAGTCTTGCTCCATGGATATTCATAACCGGCGATATCTGTATAATCCAAATTTTTTGAATTATTTGCAATTACAATGCAATCGGGCTGCAATGAATGAATATAACTTTTAACCAAAAGCCAGTCGCCTAATTTTAGACCACCATGAAGAGAAGCGTATTGATCAACCCATAGAATATCAATTTTACCATAGTTGGTCAATAATTCCTTGAATTGACTCTTTATGAAATTTAAAGCATCGGCTGTGCCTTTTTCATAATTCTCGACTGGTAATGTACTATATTGTGCCCACTTAGGATCATGTAAGGGGAAACAGTAGTATAATCCAACTTTTAGCCCCCTACTTCGAAAAGCTTCAGTAAATTCCTTTACAATGTCACCTTTCCCTCCTTTGTAGTTTTTAAACATCTCTATGTCATGATCAGTATGGGCACTATTCCACAGGCACCATCCCCCCGTATGCTTTACCGTCAGTATGGCGTATTTCATCTTTGCAGCTGCGGCCGCATCTGCCCATTGTTCACAATCCAAATTTGTAGGATTAAATATGAGTGGATCTTCTTTGCCATCAGACCATTCCACACCTGCATAAGTCCCCATATTATAATGGATGAACATCCCGAACTTCCAACTCAGAAAATCTTCCTGGAGTGTCTCCAAATTACGTCCACTGTTGTTTACAGGTTGTGCAATTGTAGCTGCACAAACGAAAAGTGATGCAAGGGTGAAAAGCTTTGAAAAGTTTTTATCTTATTCATTTTACTAGTTTTATAGAACGCAATTTATCAAGATTGTTAATATGTATCATATTCCTATCCACCTGAATGTGAACATTATTCACAAAAAGTGTATTGTACAATGTAAGAAAATTTCAAATTGTTTCAATGCAAATTGATAGAATGATAAGTAAATTAACCCGTCTTACATCAACTCAATTCTAAAGTTTGGATAAAAACTTAGCACTTCCATCAAACATGTCAGGAGATTGTTCAACGAAAAAATTCTTCACACCACCAGTCTTTGCAGCCTTAAAAAAATCTTTCCAGTCTATAATACCTTGTCCGACTGGAACGGTTTTATCTTCTTGTTTTGACCAGTCTGTCAGGTGAGCTGAAATAAAACGACCAGGATATTTGCGAAAGTAATCTGAGGCATTGTATCCGATATTAACTACAGCTACCTGGAATTGCATTTTTACGAGATCCGGGTCCAACTCATCAAGCAGAGCATCATAGATTAATTCATCACCTCTCATTTCAAATTCGCCATGGTGATTGTGGAATCCGGCCTGGATGCCAGCAGCTTTGGTTTTCTCACCAATTTTATTGAGTTCATCGGCTGCTTTGCGGAAGTCATCTACAGAAGCGTCCTTTGGTAATCCAAAGCTTGACAGGATGATCTGTGTTATGCCCATCTGTTGAGACCATTCAATTCTGTTATCAAGACTTTCCCTCAGTTCCCCGGATGTGTAGTGAGAACTTCTGCATATAAGTCCCTGGTCTTCTATGATGGTTCTCATTTCGCTACCACTCATTTTATTAAGTGGTTGAAACCAGAACCGGAATATCCAAGAGGAGAGCACATTTCTACTTCTTTGTACCCCAGATCCGACATCATTTTAGGGTTCCCGCGAAATCTTCGAATCAATTGTTTTCGAATCGTCCAGACCTGAAATCCATAAGATTTTACTTTATTTTTATTTTTCAGATCATACCCGAAGCTTAAAGGGCTAATTATGGACGCTGAACCTAATGCCAGACTACTTTTGATTAAAAAATCTCTTCTTGATGTTTTCATGGGGAATTTTACAATTTATTATGATTAAAAAATTCTTATTGCATTTTGTTGCTTATGACTGAAAAAAATGATGATTATATATCAAATTTAAGAAATCTTAAATTCAATATTACTTTTTATAGCTTAAAAACTAATCATACAATTCATTCTCAGGATATACTGGCCAGTGTATCTAGTGACCCTTATTGTTTAACGGTCCAGATAAACGAACCTTCCAGAAGTTCTCTGTAATTTTCCTCTAATTTCTTTTTCAGTTTATTCACCGTTGAGCTATTGTTTCCTGCCAAATTGTTGTCTTCATGAATGTCTTCCGAGACCTTGTACACTTCAAAATCAATGAATTTAGCAGATCTGACCTCTGAAATATTCCTGTCATTGAGGTTTTGATACTTGACTTGAAGATCTAATTTTGCAAGTACTTTCCAATCCCCATCACGCATAGCTACCTGATGCTCATTCAATGCATTATAATAGGCCCAAATCAATGGTTTGTCCCTTTTAATCTTTTTCCCTTCTAGTGCTGGCAGAAAACTCACGCCGTCAAGTGCAACATTTTTTGGTGGTTCTTTTCCTGCCAATTCACAAAAAGTAGGTAAAAAATCTAGGGCAGAAACAGGTTGATGTATGGTTTGTCCGGGTTGAATATTTCCAGGCCATCGCATGATGCCTGCTACTCTGAAACCAGCATCGGTTGTCCATAGCTTCATGCCCCTTAAGGGATCCGGAGATCCGTAAGAATAACTTGCATTTGGGTATCGGTTAAGCGTTTCAGGTCCGTTATCCGCCGTAAATATCACAAGTGTATTTTCATCTATTGACAAACGTTTCAATGCCTCCAGAATTTTCCCAACTGCATGATCAACATTTTCTACATTCGCGAAATATGTAGCTTCCTTTTTATTATCGGCTACATCCATATAACCTTCTGTTAAATCTGCAGGGGAAGCCACTGGTTCATGGGGCTCATGAAAAGCCAGGTACAAAAAGAACGGCTGTTCAGGATTCTGTCGTTTATGGTTTTCCATCCATTGGATGCCTTCATTTGCTACTATCTGGCAGCTGTATCCTTTGATTTCCTCTAGTTCTTCTCCATTTCGCACAAAATTTTCAGGATTTTCATGTGAAGGAGAGGCATTATTCTGCGTCGCCATCCAATGGTCAAATCCGGCATCAGCAGGTTGTGGCTGATCTTCTGAATTGAACATTGAATTACAATGCCATTTCCCAGCCATGGCAGTGGCATAACCTGACTGCTTCAAGAGTATTGGGATTGTGATTTCTTTTTGCCGCATGTGAACCTGTTCGCGGGCATCTGGTTGGGGATCTCCGGCAGGTGGTATCCAGTCATATACACCCGCCCGGTTTGGACTTCTGCCAGTTAATAATCCTACCCTCGAAGGAGAACAAACCGGGGCGCTTGAATAAAAATCCGTGAAGCGAATACCCTGTGCTGCCATTTTATCGAGATTTGGGGTATTGATGTGAGGGTGACCGAAGCAGGATAAGTCACCATAACCCAGGTCATCACACAGAATCACCATGATATTAGGCCGGTTTTCTTGTGATAAAACTGTGGTTGGGCCGTAAATAAGTAATTGAATAAGAATTAAAGCGAAGATATTTCTTTTCATCTATAAGCGTTATTTTGATTAAAAAGATGGATATAAATTTTAGAAAAAATTGATCATTCTAATTCCAGCTATTTCATATTGATAGAAACAAGAATGGATTCATTAATTAATAAATATAGGTAAAGAGGATGAGGATTCAAATTGTGATACTCCCGATATTCCCTGTTCACCGATACGCCAACATCTGGATATTATTTGCTGACTGATACAACGACATTGCCTTTTTTGTGTTTTTTCTCTACATACCTATGTGCTTCAGGTATTTCTTCAAACGAATATTGTCTATCGATGACAGGTCTTATGCTTCCCGATTCAATGAGTTCTTTAAGCATGTTCAGGTCTTCGATCGTGTCTTTATGTCCCATTTCAACGGTGAGGTATGTTCCACCTGGGGCAATTGCCTTTTTAAACTGCGATTTTGAAATTCCGGCCATCATTTGTCCTACGGCATCAAATACGATATCATATGTTTCTCCAGTCTCTATATAATCTTCTTTTGTATAATCAATTACCTTATCAGCACCTATTGATTTAACCATCTCAACATTTGAAGTACTACAAACTGCTGTAACTTCTGCATTAAAATGTTTTGCAATCTGAACTGCATATGTGCCGACACTTCCGGAAGCTCCATATATTAAAATTCTTTTTGGATTTTTCTGATCATTTGAACCCGATTCAATACCTCCTTTCTTCAAAATATTTAAGGCAGTCAGTCCTCCAACTGGTACAGCTGCCGCTTCTTCAAATGACAAGTTGGTTGGTTTCAATGCAACTAATCCTTTTTTTTCATCATTCATCCTGGTAGGAAGGCACCTGTATTCTGCATACCCTCCAAATTTAAATCCGCATGAAGCAAATACCTCATCACCTTTCTGAAACCGACTTACATTTTCTCCAAGCTCTTCAACGATCCCTGCCAGTTCAATTCCCAAAATTGTTATTCTTCTGGGTCTAAACAATCCGTTTAATACCCTAGCAAAAACAGGATCTGCCTTTCGCATGCGCCAGTCACCTGCGGAAACCGTTGTGGCGCGGACCTTTACCAGGATCTCATCCTTTTTTGGAACAGGTTTCTGCACATCCTTTAACTTTAGTACCTCCGGCGGACCATATTTTGAAAAAACAAAGGCTTTCATAATCAATTATTTTCGGTTTTATAAATTGAATAACGGCTATTTGCAAATATTCAGTTAATATAAGAATGTCATCTTAATGCCAAACCAGAATTTTTTTTAACTGTTTTTCACAGCCACCTGATAGGCTACCATTTCCTGACCATTCCTTACCAACAGAACCCCGTCGATAATTACCGGGTGGTTCCAGGTCTTTCCCTCAATTGCCTCTAGTCTTGCAAGTTCCTTGAATTTATCCGGATTGGCTTCAACCAGAACAAGTTCACCTTGTTCAGTTAAAATTATTATTAGATCCTGATCAGCAAGCAAGATGAGTTGGCCCCCATAACGCCTGCCCCTCCACTTACGCTGGCCTTCTTTTATATCAATACAAACCAAGATGGGACCATTAAAACCATAAGCGTGATCTTTGTGTATTATGAAATCGTTGAAATTGGGCTTCAGCTGATTTGAGGTCCACAATTCTTCTATTGACCAATCCCCGGATTTGTTGCTAACAGCTATTCGGCGTAAACCTTTTCCTTCTCCATAACTGATCAGTATTTCGCCGTTGGTAATCATCGCAGGTTGAACAATACGGGAACCAACTGTCCAATTATATTCCCAAAATACTTCGCCATTATCCGGTGAAATGCTTGTAGCCCCCTTACCGCTCATAAGAACTACCTGTTCAATTCCATTAATCGTCAACAAATGGGGTGAGCTATAGCTGTCTCCACCATCTGGTCCCATCCAACGCAGGTTACCAGTTTCAACTTCGTATGCAACCAGTTTTCCTACTGCAGCAACGATTACAAGATCATCCACTACCAGGGGAGAACTTGCATAGCCCCAACCAGAGTGTTTCACATTTGAATCCGAAATAGCATTTTTAGACCACAATACGGTTCCATCTCCTGCGTCCAGAACATTTAGAATCCCGGTTGCGCCGAGTGTGAAAATGCGACCTTTACTTAATGTAGGTGTCGACCGGGGTCCAGCCCCAGCATGTGAATCCCAGAAACGGGCACTATCCTCATGTTTCCAGACAGGTTCTCCGGTTTTAAGATAATAGCATACCACTAGTTCCTTTTCTCCGCGTTGTTCCTGAGTATATATTAAATCCCCATTCACTGCAAAAGAGGAACATCCTGGGCCGATTGGTCTTCGCCATAATTCAATCGGTGGAGTAGATTTCCAATCAGTATTGATTTTTACACCTTTTACGATACCGTCTCTACCAGCCCCCCGGAAACCAGGCCATTCTGCTTTTGAGTTTTTTAAAACCTCGATGTCAGAGAGGCTAATTAGTTCATCCTTTTCCTGGGCAAGAAGTTGCTCTTCATGTGTTTTTGCCCAGCGCCATCTTAAATCTGGATTGAAATCGCCCGTGATCCCATCATTTCTTACAAGTAACCACCATCCGCTTGCGATTATTATTGTAAAGACCATTGTAATTCGTCTGACTTTTTCAGAAAGGGATTTAGTGATCACCGCCCATGCAACAAAAGCGAGGGAGATTATCGGAATGGCAAATAAGAAGTACATGCTCCCCTGTCCTCCGGTGGCAATTGAAACATGGTTAAAAAGAGAGGTTAAGACTAGCGAAAAGATTATCAGAATAATGGCCAACCATCGATCAATCTTTGGTGCACGGCTAAAAAACACCCACCAGATAATAATGGCCAATCCCATTAATAATCCTCCAAAAATGCCAACAATAAGCGCATCTGGTATGATATATGGGATAACATAACTTAGTAATAACAATACTATGGCAAGGCCGATCCCGGGCCAGATCCTTAACGATTTCTTTAACGGCGGATCAATTATGTTTTGTTCTGATTTCATCTTTATTATTTTAAAAAAAAATGCTATTTGATCAAATCTAAAATGTCATTTCAACATTCTTTTCTGTCAATATTTTATAACGGTCCAGTTTGCAGGTTGATCCATTTGTTGATAATTATGTTCAGCATTTGCTTGTTAGTGCGTCTTTTTCTCAAGTCTAATATTGATTTACCCAAATTTCATTGCCTATTCAATTCCTGATTTAATTAAACAGTAATTACTATTTTTCCTCGTGTGTGACCCTGATCATAATACTTTAATGCCTCAACTATTTTGTCAAGCGAAAAACGTTTGTCTATAACAGGCTTCACTTTTTCAGTCTCAAGAAGTTCTTTTATAAAATCAAGATCTTTATTGACCTTCACAGTCATTGTAGTCAGCTTTTTACCGCCGGAAATGGATACCAAAGGCCCAAGCAGCATCGCCTGGAATACTTGAGACATGGTGCCTCCAGTGGTAACATAAATTCCATTTGGTTTCAGTGCCTTCTTATAGTCCAGTATTGGGCGGTATCCAGCAGTTGCAATAATCAGGTCAAATCCTGGTTTATACTCCGTAAAATCTTCTTTCGTATAATCAATTACATGATCAGCCCCAATAGATCGGACCAGATCAGAATTCCTGCTGCTGCATACGGCAGTTACATCGGCTCCGAAATATTTTGCCAATTGTACGGCAAAGGTGCCAATTCCACCTGAAGCACCATTTATTAGAACTTTTTGTTTAGCCTGGATCTTACCGTAGTCTCTGAGTGCCTGCAATGCAACAAGTCCTGCCTCTGGGACAGCAGCAGCTTCTTCAAAGGATAAATTTTCAGGTTTCAGCATTAAGGATTTTTCTGTTGCTGTAGCATATTCGGCAAATGCGCCAAATCCGCAAGCTGCCAGATCTCCAAAAACTTCATCTTTTGGCTTAAACTGCATTACATCTTTGCCAACTGCCTCAACGACACCAGCAACATCATTCCCCGGTATTCTAAGATTTGGTTTAATTAATCCAGTAAAAAGGCGGCCGACAAAAGGTTCTCCCTTTGTAAAGATCAGGCTATTATAATTTATAGAAGTAGCCTTCACAAGGATCAGAACCTCATTACCTTTTGGTACAGGTTTTTCAACTTCATCTAGTTCAAGATCACCGAGGGAGCCATATTTGTTAACTACTAATGCCTTCATTTTTATAAGTTCCAGTCAACATTTAGCTTCAATTAAAAAATAATCTGAAAGCTATAATTGAAAAAAATCAATTATCTATTATAAAGATAATAAAAGCAAAAACGGCTTCCTATTATTTACTACAAGCGGCTTAAATTTTAAGGATGTATCGAAAAACAGGAATCATTAATCACAGTCCACCTAAATCATTTTTTACTACTTGCAATCTTTCCGCCAATCCAGCCCATAGGAATATATGCCCCTGCCAGATCCAAAATAGTAAACCATGGGGGTGAGGGAAGTGTAAATACGTTGATGATGCCGCCAATAATAAAAAGGAGACCAATACCCAATGCGAATTTCATTTTATGAGTCGCCGCAATAAGGGCAGCGATGATCGCTCCAACAAGTGTTCCAAGAGCATGTGCTAAAAAAGGGAATATGAAATGTTTTGGTTCAAAAAGATGCATCGAAGCCTTTAAGCCATCCATAGTGGTAACATCCGCACCCTCAGGAGGAGGGATGATCGAACCACTTATCATGATAATTCCCATATTTACTGCGCTGCCAACGACTAAACCTGCGATCACAGCTAAAATATTTCTAACTATCGGATTCATTTTACTAATTTTTAATGATTGCGGAAGATACTAAAGAAATCAAGACCATTAAATACTCTTGAATCTTCTAATGTAAAGGATAAAATTGCAATTATCAAATTATTCCTGAATTGCGTTCCCGGTATTTACCACCTTATTTACAATCGTAAAAAATATCGGATCTTCCGTGGCTATATACCTTATACCCAGCACTTTGTGTATATTCAGTTTTGTTTTATCAGTGATGAACATTTTCCTCCCCGGGATAACGGTAATAAACTGTCCGCCATATCCTATAGCAGCAGAGGCCCCATTATAAGCATCATTTCCCAGATAATCATTGATAGGCCACCACATATAACCATATGACATATGTGGCAAATTAGGATCAGCCGGTCCAAATCGTTACTCCATTGTCTCAAAAGGTGTTACAGTTGTCGTAGTTTTAGTGATGCAGTGTTTTGAAATAAGTTGATTTCAATTCCACTGGCCTTCATTCAACATTAATTGTCCAATTTTGGTCATATCTCGCGTGGAAAAATACATGTGATAGGCTTCAAATTGAGAGTTTCTTTTTTTTTACTCTTCCTTTAATTTTTAATATTCCAATCCTGAAATCCTAAAAGTATGGGCAACTGCTGTTCCATATCTTCATAGATGGATCTTTTAGGGTATAATTTCAATCTATATCTCATCTCCATTTAATTATTTAATAACCCCATATACTGTATAATAAATATTAACTTTTAACTCAATAATACCAATAGGAAAAAGTTCTTCGAGTTTTGTTTTTATGTTTTTCTCAGGATGGTCTTTCCCAAATTTTTCACTAAGAATTAAATAAATATCCTTTCTAGCCAATAGTAAATGAACTACCTCCGAATTAGATACTTTAAGTTGAGCGTGTTCCCTCGATGTTTTTTCTTTTTGTAAATTTCCCTGCATCAATCCTGAAAAATCTTCTTGATGGTTATATTTCTGATCATTTCCTGTTTTAGACCTGCCAATCAAATTCATCAGTATTTCTTCTAATTTTATATCAAAATCATAAATGATTATCTTAGCCCTGTGCTTACTAACACGAATAACATCATCAAGTAATTTCTGGGACTTAGCATAATATAGAGACCCAGCAAAAGAAATGATATCAAATTTATCCTTTGAAAGATTCGAATCTATGCCATTATACAATAAATATCGAACCTGGGAATGCTTGATTGATTTCTTTATCATTTCTTCGCTTGGCTCAATTCCTATTACTTTTTCACAATAGTTAGTCAGTGCTATGGAAGATTGACCTGTACCGCACCCGAAATCTAGGCCAATATCTAACTTACTGTCAATAGTAATGCATTTGCTTAGTATCAAATGGTGCAATGGAGGTCTGTAAACGGAATAGTGATAAGCGGTTATCTGGTCATATTCAATAGTCATAACTCAACTTCATTCATATTTCAGTGAATCAACTGGATTAACAGTCAATATTTTAAGAAGATGATATATTATGGCTATAAAACCTGCAAAAAATATTAGGGCTGCCGATAAGATAAATATGAACGGATCAATTTGAACCCTGTAGCTGAACTCCTGCAACCAGTTGTCCATAAAGACCCAACCAAGTGGAATAGCTATTGATAAGGAGAATAATGCTATTATCAGGTAATTTTTTGTTAATACGCTCAGCAAATTCAGGACATTTGCTCCCAGCACTTTTCTCACGCTCATTTCTTTTGTTTTCTGAATTACCTGTAATGAAAAGATCGCAAATAGACCCATACAGGACAGGGCCAGCGAAATGAATGTGAATACAGATAATAGCATAGCGAGTTGGTCCTCTTTTGCATACATTGCTTCTATAAATTGATCAAAATACTCTATAGTCAAGGGTTCCTCAGGGAAAACATCTGCCCATTCGGATCTGATGATCTGAGAATTTTCAGGTTTAGATTTGATAAGAAGGTTTGTAGGATAATTATCGTCGTATAAGAAAACAATTGGTTCAATTATGTTATGCAGGGATTTGTTATGAAAATTCTTTACTACACCAATAACTTCTCTTTGTTTATCACCGTACCATATACTCTTGCCAATTGGATTTGACCAGTTAAGTGAATTGGCTAGTGATTCATTTATAATTACCGAATTGTTCTGATCATTCAAACTTGCTTCCTGGAAATTTCGGCCTGTCCCAATTTTTATATCCAGTAAGTTAAAGTAGTTTTCATCGATCCGATACATGTTGTACACCTTTTCGATTTTTTCCCCTCCCTGACTAACCAAAAATATATCTTTTCCATTTTCCTCTCCAGGCAATGCACCCCCACCGATCAAAGAGGCATTTCTTATTGAAGCATGTTCTTTTATTTGATCCCTGAACTGAACACACTTGTCCTTCAACTCCTCACTATCCGGCAGGCCAACAATCATTATTTCATCCTTGGAAAAACCCAGTTCTTTTTTCTTTATAAAATCAATTTGTTTGTGCATTCCCAGAGTTACTATTAAGATAACAGAGGCAATCGCAAACTGAAATCCAAGAAGTATTTTTTGAAAGTTATTAAAAGCTTTTCCACGATGTTTAACCATCAGACTGGAAAAAGACATTTTTATCCCGGGATAGCTTATCCCCAGAAGCCCAAGTATAAAGGTTATTAGGAATAAAACAATAATATCAGGCCATAAACCTGTGAAGTCAGATGCATGAAAACCGGAAAAACCGTAGTAAAATTTATCAAATATGTGAATAATAATGAAGGAAATAATCAGGGTCATGATGGTCATGATACCTGACTCCATAGCACTTTGGCGCAAAAGCCTAAATCGGGATATACCAAATAGCCTCTTCATCAGGATTTCTTTGGTTCGTTTGGAGGATCTTGTAAGCGTTAAGTTGATATAATTAAAACCGGCGATCAATAAAACCAGTATTCCTGTAAACATTAAAGCATTAACGTAGATTATATTTCCTTTTAGAACATCATCAATCAAGCCTTGTGAAAAATATATGCTTCTGAGTGGCTGAGCATTGAATTTTATATCAATACCGGAACCTTCAATCATAGGAGCCAGGTGACTGGTTGAAAGTTCATCCAGCTTATCATTTAATTCATCCAGATCGATCTCCTTATCAAGCAATACATAGTTATAATGTTCAAGATTAAACCAATCCTGTACCTCAAAGCTTTTGGCTTCTGTCGAACGAACCAGAGCATTTAAATTTAAATGTGAATTGTGAAGCCAATTTTCATAAACTCCTGTAATAGAATATTGATTATTACCAACTATGATTTGTTTGCCCACTATGTCAGTGGTATTGAAGTATTTTTCAGCTAAAAGCCTTGATAATAAAATTGAGTTTGGATTCGAAAAGCAGGTATTTTTATCGCCCGCAATAAACTCAAAAGAAAAAACATCAAGTGCTTCTGGATTTGCACCAAAGAAATTTTGTTCCTTGAAAACTTCACTATTGATCTTAACAACTGCATTATGAAATTTAAAATTAGCAAAGGCGCTGATCCCGGAGAAATTTTCATATAAATGTTGCCCGGGAGGCAGACCAGTAGTTGCATAATGATCTGTATTTCCTCCTGCAGTCACCTCCATTGTTAACCGATAAATTCTATCATGCTTGCTATGAAAAGCATCATATTGATGGGCGTTCCTGACAAAGTCGGTTATAAACCAGAATGAAGAGATGCCAATTGCCAATCCTATTAAGCTAATCCATGTAAAAAGACTATATTTATTTAATATTCTTAGACTGAAACGCATTTGGTATCTGGAATAAATCAGGTTGTCTGAAAATCTATATTGAAATTTGGTACTTTTAAAATATTCCTGTTCATATATTTACCTGACAATAATACAACCAACGTTTTTAATATATTGTTATCGTTTTAACTTTTAACCAACATTAACAAATTCTCAAAACCTGATATTCTGGCACTATTGATTATTTAATTATAAATATTCAGGCGGGAAATATTTTTTAAATTATTTGGGCGGTGGTTTGATCCAGGATTCTTTTACAATGTCTCATCTGCAATTGAACTATATTTTATTGCAGATTCGGTCTTACATCCAACAATTGCGGGTGCCTCTTGAACGAGGTCATCATTTTCCAGAGCCTCAACCATGAACAATGCAAAGTCTATACGACGGGTAATATTGCTTTTTAATATGGGATCACCAACATGTTGACTCCATACTGGTAAACCCTGACTTTCGCCTTCCTCCAGGTCGCTTCCACGAACGACTGTCCACCGTTTATCACTGGCAAATATTCTTTGGCAAGCCTCAACCTGGTCATTGATATCAATTGATCTTGTTAGCCTTCCAAGCAAGGTAAACGCACTTACCAGTCGTTTAAATTTTTTCGAGTATATATCTTTCCCATCACGCGAAATATGCCAACCACAAGAGAATATGAGACGGGCCTGGAGAGGTGCACAATCTAAAACTGCCTGAGCTGTACCAGAGGAATATCCATGAATACCCCATGGAACAAGAACGGTCAGCACGCCAGCGCAGCCATTAACAGCTCTTTGAATGACATCGGGATCGTTAGTATGGCCTGGTATTATGGTGATACGGTCCTTAAAGTCTTTTAACTTCACAACGCTTTTGTTACGACATACAGCTACCACATCATAATTTCGATCCAGTGCATGTTGCACCATATATCGGCCAAGTTTTCCGGAAGCGCCAATAATACATACCTTCATTATTCCCGCAATTGAAACATTACATCCATAATTTCAATATCAGGTGGTTCGATGAGCTTATACGCTTTCGGAATACTGGTGGCCAGGTCAGACTCGCGATAAGTTTTTAAAGATTCCATCGAATCCCAGACATAGATCCCTGCAACATGGTAGGGTGGCTTAGTCTTCACATAATATTTCTGCAATAGCCCGGGAATAGCCCGGAACTGAGGTTCCCTTTCCCTAGCTATCCTAAGGATTTCATCTTCGTTTAACTCAGACTTGAGTTTGATGATTTGAATGATTTTGCCTTTCTGTTTTTCAGGTTGCATAAAGTATTGGTTTTAGTTTTAAAACACTTTTGTAATATCATTTTATTTATGTCGATCTTTAAGAAATTTCATTGCCTTAGCCTAAATTTGAAGTGATCAGTTTCATTGTAATACTAATCTATCGAATGACTTATCTATCCTGATTTATTTTCAGGGTGGAATGAAATTCCGGCTCCTTTTTCGCAATAGTTTTTAAGACTGACCATATATCTGCCCCATTGAAAATTACAATGTGCGAAAAAATCGGTAAGCCCTTTCCAATTATTATGGCCAAACCTCTGTAACGACTTCCCATTGAACCGCTCAATATTAAAAATGAAATCAGTTCCAATCCATTCATTATCACCTTCCAAACAATACCGTTCCGCCCGCTTGTTATCTATCAGATCCCTTATCTCCATTTTGTTATGATACTTATCACCGAATATAAATTCTGCAGTACTTCCAACCACTGGTTCAATGATGGTGTTAACCGTCCACCAACCTTGAATTCCTTTCTTTGTAGTGATCGCACTGAATACCATATCCGGTTCGCAGTCAATAACTGCATTGTGCTTCATATGAACCATTCTTTTGTTAATTTAGGTGCCTGGAAATCCAGCATTACGCTGAGCTCTTATTTCTTAAATGTTTCAAGGTGGTAAATCCATCAAATAATTCTTCCGGAAAATAATTATGAGACTTACATATTTTGCATCCTTTTATGAAGTTTTCAATCTGTTAGTTTAATACATTTCGAAATTAAATTGAAATATTTTCAGATAATTGTTCGAGAGTTTTTACTTTCCTCCTTTTGCTACATCTAATTTTGGTTTTCCATATTTCCGGCGAATCCAGGAAAGGGTCAGACTAGCAATCACTGCGAATATGGGAGCTATGGTATTGCAAAATATGTCCTGCGGATCGAATACAAAACTCGGTAGAAACTATCTACATATCTTTTGAGAATTGATCATATGAACGATTCACAACTTTTTTTACTGCTTCAAGATGTTGGAATCCATACTTAACATCAGGCAACAAGTAACCACCCTCTATCCATTCATTCCAGGAAAAAATAGTGATTAATTTGGGTTGATCAGGATGGCTGTCACAATACTTCCTGGCTAACTCAAGGGATGCGGCAAAGCCTTCGGGTGATTTGTTGAAAAGAACAATATCGGATTTTCCTTTACCAGGGAACCTGGGCGTGTCATCCCATCCGATAGAAGCATTTGGGAAGAAAGGCACCGATACACTTTTATCCCATTGATTTCTTTGTTCAACAGCGTTGGTAGCCCATTTGATATAATCCTGTTCTTTAGACCATCCCCAGTTATATTTTGTGACACTATTAAATTGCAAAGCATTTATATTATCTATCAAATCCTGCTTTGGGTTTCCGAAAACAATTAATTGAAGATGAAGCCCGGGAAATCCTGCTTTCCTGGTTTCCTCCCTGAAATAATCCAGAGCCTCCTTTGTTTGTTCGATACCTCCAAGCCCTTCCAAAAGATTCCAAATAGCAAAAATTGAGAAAACAGGCATCCCGTCTATTTTGAAGTAATTGGGTTGATTGAAATACTTGTTTATTACTCTGTCGACAATTATTTTAAAATTATCCAGGTCAACAGCACCGTCCCATAACAAAGTTTCATCATCTTTGAACTTATGAACATTCCAGTAGTTTCTTTTAACATCATGATTTGCCCACATGAGATAAAATTTCATTTTATCCCTGTTCGCTGCTTTTAGAAATCCGTTATTAAGTGAACTTTCCAGAAAAGGGCCTTCATCAAACCAGTACCAATCGAAGATAAATGTATTGATCCCATGATCAGTGGCCACGTCGATCCATTTTTCCATAACCTTCGGATCATCATCCAATTCATATCCCCACAAAGGGGCTTTGGGTTGATAATGCCCTTCGAAACGAGGAGTTCCTTTCTTTATAATTTCCCATTCACCCATTCCTTCAGGCCAAAGCATGTCCCCAAAACGTTCATCATGGTGGCATGAAGGCCAGATATAGGCAGCAACGTTGTATTCTGTGCTTTCTTTTTTTGTGTTTTCTGTATTAATGCTTTCTTTCTTGGAGCAGGCAATTAAGAAAACCAGTATCAATAATTTAAAGTATGAGATTTTCATATGATAATTTTTCAGTAATTATAAATAGTTTATGATATTATCCATCCTTTTTCGGCAAACTAGTATCGTATTGCCATTTACATCTGCATCGATTTAAAACGTCTACTTTTTTCTGACGTGATATTTAACAGATGATTTATAATCCGTGTAATGTATGTATTTCTGATTTTCCATCCATAAGACAATCTCCTGATTATTAGTTTTTAATCCTCGCGGAATAAACGGACGTACATTATCGAATTTTGAATTTTGGGTAACGGCTTCATTTATCCATGTTTCTCCTGAATCAGTAGTTTCCCATCGTTCAATTTCAAATATGCCTTCAACCTGACGAGATAAGTATATCACGTCGGTATTATCCGGAAGTACAGACATCCCCCCAAAATAGTGGGGTTCACGTTCCTTCTGTCCCGCTGGAGTTTGAGGGAACCATTTTCCTGATTTACATATTTCATAATTCAACCATTTTTCTCCATCAAAACGGGCATACCAATACCGGTGATCTGTTTCTTCAGGGCTTTTAGTATACAAAACCACCGGATCCCCCTCTTGACTTTGCCCAATATCAGCTATCCAGGCTCGCCCTTCTTCTTCATTCGATTTAAAAATTACAGAGGCATCGCCCGGTTCAAAGGGTATATTTTCCATATTGGTAATTTTGCTACCATTCGCCTTGTGAAAATTTCCTTTTTCATAATACGCATAGTAAACCGAATTGGTAGGTTCTACACGAGGGTGCCCGTCTGTAAATACAAAATGAATTCTTGATTTACCATCTGAAAAGTATTTCACATATGGTCTGTTGCCTGGATCAAAAGGATTGTTCGTGATAAATACCTTGCTTTTTGTCCAGGAAGCCCCATTGTCATCCGACCACATCATATTTGGTTTGAAACCTGTCCAACGACCAAAACAATAGATCCGGTTGTTCTCTTCCTCCAAACGAAATGGGTTAGCATAGGTTATCGTTTCCCTGGGAAACTTCAGAAGCTCTTCATTACTTATGGGATGAATTAATTGAGGACCTTTAATACAAAATTCAGCATTATCCGGATCAAGCACATTAATGAACAAATCCTTCAATGAATGCCGGGTGTACATAGCCAATACGCTACCATCAGCTGTTTTAACAAAGGCAGGATTATTATGGTCATCTTTTTCAAGACGAAAATACAGATCATGTGTTTGAACTGAATTCTCTGCAATATTAAATAATGCAGATTCAACCGTTCCATTAGACTTTACCCAACCGGTGATTACCTGTCCGTTTATAAAGAGGGCGCGTGGATCGGAAAACCAACACCATCCTCCATCATCTGTTAGATAACCAGAATTGGGAGCATTTTGAGCAAATAATTCAATACTTACAAACAGGAATATGACTACATAATTTATTTTCTTCATCATTTATCTAAAATTTCAAAAAGTTGATTATCAATATAATATCTGTCCAATTTATTTAAAAGTCGTTGGTCTGTCATGCCAGGTCTATTGAACACCCTCACACTTCCAATTTTTTATCTGCAGATCCTGATTTAATTTTAGCATTCGCCTCTGTATAACTTTTTTAAATCTATAAAAATTTGAATCAATAATAAAGATAAGACAATGGACATAGAATGTTATTTACCCCATGATCTCTTTTGAAAATTTGATCTATGGCATGAATTTAAGTTCTGCTTTTAGGGATGCAGCTTTATGCCACATGGCAGATTTTAGTTTAGCCAAAATAATATCATTGTTTTGAACAAACCAGAAAAATGCCAGAAAGGTTTGCAAGGCTTATTGAAAGCCATATTAATGCATAATGTTAATGAGTGATCCTGATTGTTAAAATTTGGATGTTTTGTTTTCCCAATATCAGGTATTATATTTTGTAATTAAATCCAATAGTAACAGTTTAAGATTTGCATTTATTTCTGAATTATTTGATTAATAACGGTCTAATTAGTAATATACATTAATATCATATTCTGTAAGTTAATCAGCGAAGTATAAAAATTATCAAATGGGTTTATATGCGAACAAAATATTTCCATGGGTACTTGATGTAACAGAACCTGAGGAAATGGCCGAACAGCGGCGTTTTCTCCTTAAAGATGTTAGTGGTCATATATTAGAGATTGGAATTGGGACCGGGGTGAACCTATGCTATTATCCGGAAAATATCAAGTTTGTGACAGGGCTGGAGCCATCAGATGCAATGCGCCCACGAGCATTACGTAAAGCAGAAGCAGCAGGACGAATCATTGAATGGCATCGGGGGATTGGCGAAAAACTGCCATTTGATGATGGACGTTTTGATACGGTGGTTCTTGTGGACGTTCTATGCTCAGTAGAAAACGTTGATATGGTTCTTAAGGAAACTTATCGCGTATTAAAACCTGGTGGTCGGCTCCATTTCCTGGAGCATGGGATTTCGAAGGATAATAAAATAAGGAAATGGCAATTACGTTTAAATGGTTTGAGTAAGGTCGTTGCCTGTGGATGCCAGCTTACCCGTGATATGGAAAAACACATACTGGATTCAAACTTTCATATTGATGAATTGGTAAATGTTTCACCATTTGCCGGGATGAATGCGGTATATACACATATTCGGGGGATTGCCACCAAACCGATGTAATTATTAAATAGTTTTCCAATCCCTTTTGCCTTTATTCGTCTCAACTTCCTTCAGGGTTACTCTTCCGCTAATTATGCCCAATCTTGTATTCTGTCTGGTTAAATCCAATTGACCGGCTTAAATTACAAGTTTACAATTGCAGAGCTTTTCCTATAGATTATAAAAATATATAAACTCAAGGTTTCAAACCAAGTTAAAAAAGGTTCCAGGGCCTGTACCGCTGGATTAATTCCTGTCATTTATATGATTATTGAAGCGAAGTGCACTCATTGAATTTTCGACTTAACTGGCTACTATCTATTAAGGGTTACTGAATATATTACTCATTATTCAAGCGGAATGATTTTTGATTTCCGTAACCTCTTAATACTAAACTGTCATTGTATATTTCAAGAATTCCATATGAGCTTATCATAGTGTCAACCATTCCGAATATTGTAATATAGTGTATCCCATTTTTGAAATCGTAGTCACCCGCATGATTATGTCCGCTAATAAACGCCACTACGTTTGAAGAGTTTTCAATGATTTCAACAATTTCATGATCGTTCCACAAATTATGCTCAGAGCTTAAGGGCCTAATAGGCATATGTGAAAAAATTATGATTTTCTGTCTCGATAACTCCGCATTTTCAAGTTCTTTTTTAAGCCAACTTTGCTGTATTTCACCAATAGCACTATTCCAGCGGTGATTATTTGATTTTCCAATAGTATTATCAAAATAGGTATTAATCCGGTTAATATCGTGATTATGATGTGAATTTGAAAAATATGAATAATCTGTAGCATCCAGCACTATAAACCGCCAGCCTTTTTTTTCATATGAGTAATAATAATCAGGCATTGACAATGTTTCAAGTAAATTTAATGATTGGGATGAATCAACCGAAAAATCATGATTTCCCAGCAGATGATAATTATCAATATTGGGATCAAGATTTTTATAGATAGGAATAATCGAATCATAGCTTCTCCACTCCATATCTATAATATCTCCTAGGTTTTGAACAATATCGACATTTTGATAATTAAAAGTATCAATAGCCTCTTTTAACTTCCTCAACGATTCTCTGTAATGTCTTTTGCCCGCAGCAGGGTTATCTGCATACTGAGGATCAGCCACCAACCCGATTTTCAGAACAGGTTCTGGTTTTGAGCAAGAACTCAATGCGAATATTGTAGTGATAAGTAAATAAAACAGAGTTCTCATTTTTTAATTATATGTTTAGCATCGTACTGAATATCCGTTGTGTGAATTTCAGGGTAACTGAGTTTCAGTTTGCACCGATGGATATAACCAGCAATATTACTTTTATTAAAAATCCTCTCTTCATACGCTTAATTCCTGATATAATAATATCTGTTTTCTCTTTGATTTGCAATAACAGTTCCCGGGTAATTCACGTAAAAGGTCAATGTTTTAAAATTATATTTGTTTATAGATAGTAATTGAAAATATTCATCTCATTATTCTTTATCATTACTCCCATTCTGGAAATTGAGTAATATTTAAATCCAGATTTATTTTCTGAATATCGTTGGTAATTTTACTCACCTTTTCCTCAACCAATGTATAAGGAATCGCTAGTGGCATATCCAACCTAAAATATTCAATGTGGATATTTTATTTTAGTACCTATTCTGAAATAATTTATCGGAAGGTGTGTTTTTAATGGATTCTACAAATTCAGCCATTTTACGGATCATGATCTCCCACATTTGGTGTCCTTTCTCTACTGTGGCCTTTTTAGCATTACCCATTACTCCTGAATTCGTGAGGCGTTCGGTATGTACATACCACCTTACACCACGTTCAGAGGTATAATCAAGGTACTCATTGTCTAAATCCAGCGTACCATCAACTGCTTTGTCCATATCAACCAGTTCGGGCCTTATTGCCAGCGTAGTGCTAGTTTCAATCTCACCGGCATGAATATCATTATGTGTATCAATCAGGTTATATAAGTCAACATCGCTAGTTTCACCGGTTTCAACACAAACAAATATTTTGGCATCCCGGTTGATCATTTGTGCAGCATAAGTAAGCGTTGGTAAGTTATCACCATGACCATTCAGGATAATAATTTTTTTTATACCGTTGTGAGCCAGGCTCATACCGATGTCGTAAATAAGTGCTGATAAAGCGTTGTTTGTAACTGATAATGTTCCTTTAAACTGGCTATGATGATACGATACACCATAAGGAATAGGTGGTATTACAAATGGCTTTGGATCCTGACATGCTTCGGCTACTTTACGGGCCATATAATATGCATCGAAAAAATCCACATCCAGCGGTAAATGAGGGCCATGTTGTTCAATAGCCCCGCAGGGAAGTATGGCTGTGTCAACCTTTTTCAGTCGTTCTTCAATTTCAGGCCAAGTTAAAGTCGCCCACATATATTCGGGGTATTTTTCGTTATTTTTCATCTAACTTATATTTTGTATCGTTTAAAAAACCATCCGTTATTTCTATGTCAACCCATTGGTTATTAATTCTTCTCACAGCACCTTCCGAATACTGACCTAAAATATCAAACAAAGATTTTCGTACATGTTTGGGCAAATCCTCCAGGTTGCTTCTTTCCTGGTCGAACCGTAGTTTCATAATTTCAGAATGCTCTTTTGCTGCTTTCCGGGTGAAATCATTTCGTTCAATCAAGTTTTTATCAAGCATCATAAAATATAAATGTGCCGCATCGCTGCCAATTTGCTTTACTGCTTTTGCAGACAAAGCGGCTAGTCCGTTTTTTATTTGTGCTTCGCTGTAACCACACTTTTCCGGATTTTCGCCAAGTGATTTGATCATACCGATAATACGTCTGCATTTTTCACATTTACCACACGGAAACATCCTGCCATCAACCTCGTGTGCAGCATGGCAGGAAACCTGTTGTTTTTGCAGTTCGGGATAACGTTTGATCAATATTTTCATGATTAGTAATTCCGAAAGACTCCGCAATAATGAGAACTGGAACAATTTCCATCCTTTTGTTCGATAATAGCGTGTCATGGCATTGTCGAAATATTTGCTTTGGTCGTAAAGGGCATTGTAATGGGTAATACCAGCCATATTTCCTTTTACAGTGGTATCATATTCGTCTCCTATTAAAATATTCCCGATGCTTTTTTTTCGGGCAATAGGAAGTACCCCAAACAGAAATACAGCTACTGTCCAGAGTCGGATAGGATAAATATCAGCCCTGATGCTTGCATAATTTTCCTTGATAAACGGAAAATGCTTCAGCATCCAGTTGAATAGCCTGTCGCTGTTGCACCAGGGTTTTTCGGTATTTGGTTCAGTATGTTTATAATATCGATGAGAGTTTACTGCTGTAAACCAGTGTCTGCCTGCTTCATTGATAAAAACAGGATAAGGTTGACCAATTTCTTTGATGATGCCGTAAGTAAGAAGGCTGTCTTTGCCACCACTGCTCAGGATAGCGAATTTATTTAGGTCGGTTTCTGTTTTATCCTTTTGCAGTTTTAGGTGATCAAATAGGGTATTTGTAAAAACCAGTTTTGCTTGTGTATATCGCTTTCTTTTTCCAGCTGGCAAACTGTCATAAGGTGGTTTTAAGAACTCATTTTTAATAAGCAGCTTATTCGTCAGGATTTCACGTGAAGTGTTTTCCATCATGTCTCTGATAAATTGCTGATCGGTTTTATCATAAAGGCCATCGAATTCAATGTTTTCGAAAAATAAACCATAGTTCAGGGCTACCTGAGCAAGCATCATCGAAGCTAGGTTCACATCTACCGGGTTTATCTTGCTGAAATAAGCATACTCATATGAATAAATCAACTCAAACGAAACAGCTTCGCCTGTAAATTTTTCAACGCAGTAAGCGGCTTTAACCTTTTTGGATTCGATATGTATATTCTTTATCGAAAGCTTCTTTAATACCTTGAAGGAATCCAGCGTAATCATTTTATATAAGATTTCACGAGTCCAACCAATTTATCAGCGCCATATGTTAGTTCCTCAAAAGCTGGTCTGTTTTCTGCTCTAGGCTTTGACAAAGCCTCTTCCAAATCTTTATAAATGGGGATGCTATTTATTTTCCTGTCAAGCGCCAAACCAACTTCCTGTTCGGCGTACTGATGATCAAAAACCCCAACTACTTGATATCTTTCGGTAAGCCGAACAAGGGCATGAGCTGTTTTTTCATTGTTTTTATTGATAGCTCCACCATAATATACAGGAGTTTTTCCATCAATTGTCGTTTTCATTATTTAGTATTTTCCAGTTAAAATGGCGACATATCTGTCATTAATCAGTTCATTTTTTTCATGGATCTGAAGCAAAGCGATCAAGCCGGAGGTTGATGCAGGTAAGATACGGTAACCTTCTTTTTTTAAAAGAAAACGGCTCATGTCCATCATTTTTTTATCAGTAATGTGATATGCTTCACCACCAGATTGGACTATCGCATATAATGCTTCGTTGCCGTCAAAGCTGTGCCAGTTAATTAAAGGTTCATTGATTACGGTTTCTTTAACTTTTTTCGGATCAATGTCTTTACAGTTGTCTAATCCCAATTTGAAAGACATAATAATAGGATTTTTATAAGCTGCTGATCCGGCAATGAACTTAGGTATCCTCGATGTTTTTCCTCGTTTGAAAAGACTTACAAAACCACGATACACTCCGGCTATCAATGTGCCGTTCGAAACCGGCGAAGCGATGTATTTAGGTGCATCACGCAATTGATCATAAATTTCCTTGGCGATTTCTTCATAAGCATTTATCTGTAACATAGTGTTGGCTCCTCCGGGATTGGCATCATACCACTTGTTTTGCACGGCGAGATTGCTTGATTCGAATACAGTATCTTCATAAGAACCCGGTAACCTGATTATCTCGGCATCAAAATTCTTCATCTCCTTGATGCGTTCAGTATGATAGGATTCAGGAATAAATATTTTGCACTTTATGCCCGCCAGATAGGACGCAAAAGCCATTGCAACACCATAATTGCCACAAGTAGCCAGCGAAATTATGCTGTAATTCCTGCGTAAGGCATCGTGTGCCTGTGCAAAAGCAATGCGGTCTTTTTGTGTGCCTGATGGATTTTCACCTTCATATTTTATATATAGTTGGCGAATATTAAATTCCCTCTCAAGATTACGTGCCCTGTTCAGGGAAGTATCCCCAATCTCAATCGATATAATATCTTCAAAAGCCTCAATCCGGTCTACAATTGACATGCCGGAGTCTTTGACCATATCACTCAGATATTTTACCTCTTTTGTAATTTTTATATCGACTGATTTAATCCCATCAAGAATGTTCATTGTTTATTTTTGTTGTAGTTAACAGTTCAGTACTATTTGGCGGACCGTTTTTGTACCAATATAGTATCGAGTTGGCAATAAAGCCAATAAAATTACATTAAGGTTTTGATGGTGATCCAAAGGCCCTGGGTATAGTACCTTATTATGTGATTAGTAGATGGTTTGCATGTTATATAGCATATCTAATGCTTTTGTCTTTGCAGTTATATTCTTAAAAAAGATCTTGTAGAGATCTTCAGTTGTCTGATAAATATTTTCCTCGTGGATATTATCGAAACTATCCAGCAGTTTCATGGGAAATAGAGTCATTATCTAATCCTATATATCCTGAGTTTGAAGCCTATCCAAATGATATAAAACTCGAATAAATGAATGTGAAAATAAAAATTGCCTTCAGAATATGATTTGTGTATTTCATTTAGCTACTCATTAATAATGTATTTGCTTGTAACTAATGTTGGTGATAGTTTAATTTCAATTTTACTCAGATGTTGAATATTCTTCTCTTTTTTCAAATTCACTAATCAGCTCTCTTGTTTTCCTGATATAGAATAATGGATCAGTATCCTCTCCATAATCTTCATAGGTATATGAGGATAATTTTTTTGGTATAGCTGGTTCAATCTGAGTGCCTTCATGCCACTCATTAAATGATGTAATGCCTATAAAATCTGGATTGATATTGATCGCATTGAAGAACATCTTCTCATAATATTTGCCATTATCCCTGCTTCTGGTACTTTTTTCATTCCATGGTCTTATTCGCGTATCGATATATCCTGGCCCAACACATGGTACAAAAATCAGATCATTTTCCCGCGAATACTCCGCCATATATTGCCAGTTTGAAGATGTAGATCCAAAATGAAAGCCATCACTGGCGTAATAGGTATAAACACCATCGAATCCCGATACTAAAGCAAACTCCCCATCAAGTCTCAGTGTCCAGAGACTTATAAAAATCCCATCGAGAGGGGTATTTCTTATACTTGATAAACTATCAGGATTCATTATACTTTGCCACTTCTGGTAATTTAATTTATAAGAGTTATATAAATAATAAAATGGTTTACCATGAAGTTTATAGAAAGCGGGATGTTCTAAGTAATTAGACCTTATATATTCAAGGTGTGCCTTGAATTCATCGGTTGTTTTATAAATAGGTTCAATGTGGAATGCAACTTTTAAACCGTACTTATCTGCTATATCTAAAAAATTTCTGACTGATTGGTCTGAAAAAGAATCTTTACCCCACCAGCTAATGGCAACTACACCAATACCGGCATCTCTTATTTGCCGCATATGCAAGCCAATAATTTCCGGGTCATTAGAGCTATAACAACCTAATTCCGGGTAATAATTTGCACCAATATCATCCCCGCCAGGATAACTGCCCAAATTGTTCCAACTAGAATCTGCCCAGTGAGGTAGAATAGCGTGATTCCAGTTGTTATATTCTCCGTCAATTTGCGGGACTCCATACCAACTATAGTAGAAAGTGTGCACATTATAATTTACTGGAGTCGTAACCTTATCCTTTTCAACGCATGAGGCAAATGACATGATTGAATACAGGATTGAGAAGTATAAAAGTATTTTTGTCATGGCTTTTTCAGTGCAAATCCATAGTTGTCTAATTCCTGCTCACGGTTTCACGCTAAGCGTCGAACCGTTTTGCACCAATATAGTACGGCCTGAGTAATAATGCCAATAAAAAAGTAAGAAGGTTGTGCCCCCTTATCAGAGGTCTTGCATACAGCGCATTGTTATTTGTAGATTTGTTAATCCTAATGCATCGAATTATTATTGGCTGAGCTTGCCTTTTATATTGCCTTTGTGCTGTTATGACTTACAACCATAGTAAGAAACAGTTTTGTACGCGAGTTGTTTAAGAATTATAGTTTATCAATAAATTCAGATGCTTTTATTCTTGCGAGTTTTTTGGCATTATTATCCCCGTTCATTGTGCCACCCTAAGCAAATTCGTAGACATTGCCATCGATTGTAGTTTTAACCATTCTCTCAGAGGTATCTGAATCTAAATCCGGGTTACTGGGAATGGTTTCTCTTACAATCCAATTTTCTGGGCTGAGATTCAAATTGCGAAGATCTAGCAAAGTGTAATGAGAAGAGATCCATTTGGGTTGATAGAACTTTCTTCCCCAATGTGCATTTGATTTACACTTGGACAAATAACGTTCACCCCAACCATCATAGGCTATTCTGTCTTGTAGATCTTTTCTGTCATCTCCCAACAAATCCCGATTCACCTGATATTGGATAGAAACATCACCTTCAAGTAATTACTCTATGATTTGTTGTTCGTTCATTTAAATAACCCTCAACATTGAGTATAAGGATAGTAATCGATTCCGGGTCATTTTAATATCAGGTTACAAAAAAAAATCGGCTGGCTAAAATACTTAATCTCATTTCCATCACCGCCATTATTATTCGTTGTTATGTGTTTTTATTCTTGATACTGTTTAATTTGAATATATGAAAATCCTTTTCTATCGTTCCCAAATACTGTAACCCAAATTTTATTTTTTGTAATTACCTTGTATTGTATTTTTTATGGAGAAATCACAATTATCATTTTCAAAAGATAAAATGCTATCAATTTTAGTATTCAACTCAAAAATGATTGTTATTCCTTCAACGGGATAGTTGTCATATTTCCATCTCGTTCAGCTCTGTAATGAGGTGATAGAATCTCTATCTTTTTTTCGTTAAATACATCTTGAATATGCTCATGTAAATTTGAATAAATGGTAGCTTGTTTATCTGGTTCATTAATGTAGGCATTCAATTGGTATGCCACATAAAAATCATCTAAACTTGTTTGTTGTACAAAAGGTTTGGGCACTTTTAAAATTAATTTGGTTTTGAAAGCAGCCTCAATCAAGGCTTCATGCACCTTATTCCAGGGCACATCGTAACCTATGGTTAGGGTAGTATGAATAATTAAGCCATCTGTTTTCGATAATGACGTATAGTTTGTAGTGTTTCCTGTTAAAATAGAAGAATTTGGAATAGTAATTATTTCGTTTTTTATAGTTTTTATTCGGGTTACAAGTAAGGTTTTTTCTAATACATCTCCCGATATTTCCCCAATCTTAATTCGATCTCCAATTTTAAATGGACGCATATAAGTAATTACCAACCCGGAAATTATATTAGCAATAACAGATGATGCACCCAAAGAGAAAAGTATGCCAACAAATACTGAAACCCCTTTGAATATGGTGGAATCTGAACCAGGCAGGTAAGGAAAGATAACTATAAACATAAAGGCATAAAGAATGAATCGTACGATGCTGTAAGTTGGCATGGCCCAATCAGCATGAAATCCGGATATTTTTAGTTTTTCACATTCAATTTCGGAAAAAATGTATTTCACCAATCGTATAAAATATTTCATTACGAAATAGATGGCTAGAATACTGAATAAATTAGGGAGATACACCCAAATAGATATGAAGATGTTTCGAAACGGCGTCCAAATAAGTCTAAATAATGCATTAGACCAACCTCTGGTAAAGGGAAAAATACTAAAAAGTAATGGGATAGAAATATCAAGAATGAGGACAATAACAAACCATTTAAAAACTTTTAATACAAAAAGTAAGGACCTGTACTCTTGTCGAACAGATAGAAATGTATAGTCTTTATAGGATAAATCCTTAAGCCACTTCTCCTTCTTAAAATAAAAAACTTTTTGTGCTCTCTTATAGCTTTTACCAACAAGCCATAGAAGCAGCCATGTTCCAACTAAAATAAGGATGATTAAGCTTATTCTTTTTAATATTTTAGGCAGGCTGTTATTTTCTACTGCAATACGGATAGAATTTTTAATAATTTCTGTATAGGTTTTAGCTAGTTCCTCCTGCGAACTTTTTGCCCAGATGGCATCAATCTCAGATATCCCCATTATAAGAACTTCTTTATAAGCAATGCCAACTGCGTTATTTAAAATAAAAGGTTTTATAGAATCTATATTTAGGAAGTCGTCTTTGTATAATTCTTTAATTCTTTGAGAAATATTTGTTGCTCTTTGTTGGGGGGTAGATTCTCCAATCATTGCATAAATATGAAATAAGGTATCGTACAGAAGTCCTTTAACGGGATAGCCTTTTGTAAAGGCTCTTAGCGAATCAATTTTAGCTTTTTCTTCAGCAAATTCTTGGTCCTGGCTATTTGATTCTTTTAGAGTATCTAAAGAGTTTATCTTTCTTTCTATTTCAACTCTTTGAAGTGAATCAACAATTAGTTTTTTTTCAATCTCGTCTAATTTGTTGTAGTATAATTGTAAGTCTGACTGATTTAGCGTATCAGGTATCGAACTTGTTTGAGCACCTATTGGAGATATATTATAAGTAATCAGTAAAACCAGAAATAGAATTTGAGTTTTAAATGGAGCAATCATATTTATTAGGTTTAAAAAATCAGCAATTGAATGTAGATTAGATTTTTCTGTTCTTATCTCTTTAATAATTAAATCCAATTAAATTCCAATACATAAGCCAGGGTATAAAAGCTAATGCTGCAACAACAATAATAGATTGATAAATTAAATCAAAAATAACCAGCTCTTTTGTTCGCCAAACTTTTATCAATAACCATACTGCAAAAATCTCCAGGAGAATGAATATAAAGGGCAGAACCAATATAATTTTAAGTAGTAAAGGTATTCCATAAGAGAATTCTTGAGGATCGGTTTTCATTAAAACATACGCAATTAATACAAGAAAAAGTATAATCAATAAAGCAATAGAGAAATTAACTTTTTTTATTGAGTGGCTTTTTTTGTTGCGAACAAATAATTTACGTATCACACTAACAATTATTGAAATCAATAAAATCAGAACGATACTACCAATCCAGTAGATTTGGAATTTAACCGGTTCATACCATTTTAATTTATGAAATGAACTTGTGCCACTAGGAAAGAAATAAGATATCTCTCCTTTATTAGTCCGGCCAAAAGCCATGAGTTTATTATTTTTTGTTGAGTAGAATGTTAAATCAGAGATTGGGATAAGTTTATCATTCCACTCTACCATCTCAAGTGTATCACCATTTGGTATAATTTTAACTTCCGCAGCAAAACCAATCAAAACGGCCAGTTTATCCATGGTTGTTCGTGCATATCGTGTATATCGATAAGTGCCTGAAAATTTTGCATTTGGTTCAGCTACAGACCCTATTTCCGGTATAATTTTTGAATTCTCTTTTTCATCCAAAATATCGGGCATAAGTTTTACCCAAAGCTTATCAATAAAACCTCTTATAAATATTCTACTTTTACTACCGGGAATACTTGAAGCATTTACACAAAGGAACAATCCAATATTCTTTTCCGGAATCAACATTAATTCACTGGCAAATCCTTGAACATCACCTCCATGGGTAACTATTTTTAGTCCATTCAATCGATCTTCATAAAAACCCATTAACCATCCATTTTCAGATTCTTCATAGTTTTTAAAGGCTGTTTCATGCATTTTTAAGACAGTTGCAGAATCTATAATTTGAATCCCCTGAAAGCTACCATTGTTGAGATACATAGATATATAGTGTCCCATATCTGAAGCAGTTGAACTAAAACTACCTGATGGATAACCA
The DNA here is from genome assembly GCA_963820995.1 of uncultured Cytophagales bacterium. GTDB lineage: Bacteria > Bacteroidota > Bacteroidia > Cytophagales > Cyclobacteriaceae > JAGTVG01. The sequence continues at coordinate 420,345 of CAWGCL010000009.1, forward strand.
AGCTGAAAATTAAGTTTATAAGGAATCCGCAGGCTATCCTTTTGCAAGTAACTTGTTACGTAATTTTTTTTTAGTGCAGGTTGTCGCCTGAAACCACTGGAATTCATACCTAATGGTTTTAAGATCATTTTTCTGACATACACTTCAAAAGGTAAATCAGATACTTCCTCTACAATAAGTCCCAGTAAGTCATAACCATGATTAGAATAGGTTAAAGCCTCGTTAGCAGGTCGGATTTGTGGAGGCATCCTTTTTTTTAAATACTGAGCTAATGAAATTACATTTTTTTCAGTCCTTACAGCAGTCGCAATATTACGCTCATCAAAACCAGCAGTATGGGTTAAAAGATGCTTTATAGTGATTGGATCTCCAAATTTATATTCTATTTGAAATGTTTTTAAATATTTATTAATATCCTGATCAAGTTGGACCTTCCCTTCCTCGAATAATTGCATTATAGCTAAGCCTACAAAAGTTTTGGAAATGGAGGCTATACCGAAAATAGAAAATTCACTATTCACAGGGGTATTGGTTTCAATATCAGCCATACCATATCCATTCATATGGAGTATAGAATCTCCCTGCATTAGAATAAAGGTTGCCCCTGGAATGTTAAAGGAATCCATTCCTTCTGCAAATTGAGTGTCGATCCAGACTTTTAAATCTGACTTAATGGCATCCATATTTTGGGCATATATAGTATTACTTTCAAATGGAAAAAAAGAAAATAATATCAATAGCGGGATAAGTAAATGTTTCATAATTTATTAAATAAACTGACATAAGGATCCATATATGATACGTGTCTATAGACTTTCAAATTTATACTAAAGTAATTGTTTTACTCTGTAGGTTCAAATAACCACGTAGACGTATATGCTATATCCTTAGTTACTTTTAGTACATCCTACTTCATGTCAGCAATGACTATATTTTTCTTATCCCAATAGTCATCGTCCTTAAAGCCAAAACTTGTTGGGTTGTAATTTCCCACGATATCCACATTTGCCATTTCAGGTACATCAGAATTCAATAGCCAGTAAACAGCATTAACAATTAATCTACGAGTTCCCTGTTCCATAAGATCTGAGGAAGATCCAATCGTGGATGTGAAAGACTTACCTTGTTCTCCATCTGGTATCTGATAGCTTTTTATCCAGGCTATTGGCATCATGGGATCATTTTGGTCTATCATTTTTCCCATCCTTTCAATCTTTCCGGGTAAATCAGTATCTGTTGGACGCATTCCTAACCTGGGATCATTTTCATCATACTCCATTGACCGATCAATAGATTGTCCCAGCACAATAGGCTGCGAATCACCGGGAAGAGGTAGTCTGATCCCATAAACATCTGTTGGTCCCCAAATAGATCCCTTTTCAATACTGTTCCATATTGGATGGTCTTCAGCACCTGGTGCTTTTAGTCCCCGGGTACTTTGATTTCCATGATCTCCATGGTGATTGATCCATTTTTCACCCAGGATTAACCGGCCAAATCCACCTTCCCATGGTCCTTCTTCGCTATTGTAGTTTCCATAATGATGATACGAGGAGCGTGAATCTTTCTCCGTAAAATTGAAAGCATGTGTTGCTGTCCTGATCCCCATAACTGGTCTGCCGCTTCTCAGATAGTCATCAATCAATTTCATCTGCGCATCTGGAAGTGCACGAAACCTCGTAAAAATGACCATCAAGTCAGCATCCTTTAAGTTTTCCAGGCCGGGTATATTGTGGAGGTAATTTGGATCCACTATTCCTGGTTTATCAGGATCCTGAGAAAAAAGTACTTTACAGTTGAATCCATGATGTTGGTTCAGGATTCTGGCGATCTGGGGCATGCCTTCTTCTGATCGGTATTCTTCATCTCCGGTAATAAAAACTATAAGTGGTTTTTCGGGATCTCCCTCCAGGGAAAATAAATCGATATTCTCCTCTTCAGATTCGGTTTCCCTGGCTTGAGGCCCTGATTTATTTGTACAGCTAATAAGAATAAAAATTGCAACAAGTAAAAAGATTAATTTCTTCATTTAAAATTGGATATTTACTTTATAAAAGTAATAAACATAAAGGTTTTAATATACCTTTTTCAGCGAAGCCTTTTCTGGCGTCATAATTTTTCCATAAATTCCAGGAACCTCATTTTTGCATCCAGTTTGGCTTTTTTATCTCCTTCAGTTGTTCCGCCAAATTCAAACTCATAGTCTTTGCCATTAATATTCATAATCCCAGTTCTGTAATCGTAATTGGATTCCGGATTACTCGAAATTAGATGCCCCGCATTTTCATACTTTATATTCTGAAATGAGAATTGAAAGTTGTTTTCTTCGAGTCTCTGTTCTATCATATCCGCCATTAAAGATGATGGCCATATCCTGTCATCCATTCCGGAAAAAAGTAAAACTGGCCCATTTATTTTTTCTACTTTAATTGTTGCCTCGATGACAAAATCTGTTTTGGCCAGACCACTTTCCCAATATCCCAGAGTTTCTATTTTATCTGAATCGTTTCCTGGAATTTTATCCATTGGTACGTATGGAATATCTGCTCCCTGATATTTCCAGCTGGGTTTCAGGGTGTTTGAGTTATAGGGTAAAACCACATTTGACCAGGAAACAGAACTAGGAGCATAGGCTATGACTCCGTGGATGAGTTCAGGAAATATTGAGGCTAGAATTAATGCCAATTCAGCATTTCTTGAGGCACCAGCTACAATTATTTTTTGAGAGTCAACTTCTTGCTGTGTTTTTAGCCATCTCATAGCATTCTCAAAATATTCCAGATTTATTTCTTCAGGCAGTTTGGGTAAGCCTTCCATTCCGGTATAAGGCAGCGACAAACCTGCAAACCCTTTATTGGCTAATTGTACTCCCCAGTAATCTCCCCAATTTCCGCCGCCTATTAAAATGACTGCGGCTTTATTTTCCGTAACTTCCTTTACAAAATAATTCCCCTGGAACCCATTTTCATTAATGATCCTCGGTTTTACTCCATCGAAAAGTAAGCTGTCAGTAATAAAATACCCTATTATCAGCAAGGTTATAATTCCGATCGACACAAGATATATTTTATAGTTTTTCATTCGTTCCTGTTATTGATATAGCCCATAAATAAATAAATTACCACCTATAACTTACTTTGTCTTGTCAAATTATCAGACAAGGAACTAAAAGTACCTTATTTTATTGAACTCTGTTAAAAGTATTTGAAGACTTGTTTTGCCTGAGGAATGATCAAATACTGTATTTAATCAGAAGATGGAGATTCACCTCTTTCTTCATATTCACTAATTAAGGCTCTTGTTTTGTGGATATAGAATAATGGGTCAGTATTTTCACCATAATCTTCATAGGTATATGAGGATAATTTCTTAGGTATGGCGGGTTCGATCTGCGTGCCCTCATGCCACTCATTAAATGAGGTTATACCTATAAAATCAGGATTAACATTGACTGCATTCATAAACATCTTTTCATAATACTCTCCATTATCCCTGCTTCTGGTATTTTTTTCATTCCATGGCCTGATCCTTGTGTCGATATATCCCGGCCCGACACAAGGTACAAAAATCAGGTCATTTTCTTCCGCATACCCGGCCATATCTGGCCAGTTTGAAGTAGTGCATCCAAAATGAAAACCATCACTGGCATAGTAGGTATAAACACCGTCGAAACCCGATACTAAAGCAAATTCCCCATCCTTCCTAAGGGTCCACAGACTTATAAAAATCGCATCCAGCGGGGTGTTTCGTACGCTTGATACACTATCAGGATTTAATATGCTTTGCCATTTCTGGTAATTCAACTTATAGGAGTTATATATGTAATAAAATGGCTTTCCATTTAGTTTATAAAAGGCCTGATGATCTGAATAGTTGTCCAAAATATATTCAAGGTGTCCTTTGAATTCATCAGTTGTTTTATAAATTGGTTCTATATGAAATGCGATCTTCAGTCCGTAATCTTGGGCTATATCTAAATAGGTTCCTATTGATTTATCTGAGAAAGAATCTTTACCCCACCAGCTTACGGCTACCACCCCAATACCCGCTTGTCTTATTTGCTTCATATGCAGATCAATGATTTCAGGATCATTGGAGCTGTAGCAACCAATTTGTGGAAAGTAGTTAGCACCGATATCATCGCCGCCGGCGTAACTGCCTAAGTTGTCCCACGCGGAATCTGCCCAATGCGGTATGATTTGGTGATTCCAGTTATTATATGTTCCGTCAACTTCAGGTATCCCGAACCAGCTATAATAAAAGGTATGAATATTATAATTAACCGTGTGGGTGTCTTTCACAGGATCTATACAAGAGGCAAGCGAAAAAATTGAACAAAGGATTAGCAATAAAGATATTTTAATTTTCATGATAAAATTCTCTGATAAAAATCAATACATTAGGATAAGAATACACTGGCGTTTTTCTTCATATTGATATCCTTCTTTGGAATACCATACGAATAATTTAGTTTTATTTTTCCCTGCAATTTGAATAAGGCATGTTTTTAATGCGCAATATTTGTTGTTTGCAAACGATGGTATTTAATTATCACCATCTAGTAATCTTCCCAATCCTCCAAGAATGGAACCCTCACCTTTTGAAGAACCACCTGCTTTTGGAGCGTGTTGTAAAACTCGATCTGCCAGACGGGAAAAGGGTAAACTCTGTAAGTAAACTTTCCCGGATCCCTTAATTGTTGCCAGGAACAGGCCCTCTCCTCCAAAAAACATAGATTTTAAATTTCCAGCTCTTTCAATATCGTAATCTAATCCCTTGGTAAAAGCTACAATGCAACCTGTGTCAATTAACAGGGTTTCATTTTTTAATTCCTTTTCAATTATTGTTCCTCCGGCATGTAAAAATGCCAGACCATCACCCCTTAACTTTTGAAGTATAAATCCTTCACCTCCAAAAAAACCAGCACCTAATCTTTTGTTAAATTCAATTGTTACTTCAGTTCCTTTAGCAGCGCATAAAAACGCGTCTTTCTGACAGATGATTTCTCCATTTACGGCCTTTAAATCTATAGGAATGATTTTTCCCGGATATGGTGCGGCAAAACTAACTTCTTTTTTTCCCTGTCCTTCGTTTGTAAAATGTGTTAAGAAAATGGATTCTCCAGTAAGAACTCTTTTTCCGGCATCTAATAACGAACCGAAAATTCCTTTATCAGGCTGCGATCCATCGCCCATTATCGCCTCAAATTTAATGCCTCTATCCATCCAGTTCATTGAGCCTGCCTCAGCGATGACGGTTTCCTGCGGATCCAATTCAATAGATACAACCTGCATGTCATCCCCATGAATAGTGTAGTCAATTTCGTGTGAACTCATTGCTTTATTCTTTTGATTGGTATATTTGTTTACATATGATTTTAAAAATTGCCTGTTTTAAAGGCGCATATTTTTTGATATAAAATCTCAGTTTTAGTAAACTAAAATCTAATTCAATTCTATTTTATCAATCAGTAGTTCGAATTTCTCAGGAGTTTTATTCCCAATTAAAAAAACTATTTCTTCAATATAATCATGTGAAAAATTTGGCATATCCAGCTTCCTGCCCCTGAAAGAAGGATACATGTTTTTTAGTGGGATTTCGATTTCTTCCCAAACACCGGATGTCTGGAAAGAAGAAATATATGAATAATAAGTGCCCAAACTATCTTTAACCCTGAATTGATAATTTTTGCTGTCTCCTTTGAGTCTGATGATTATCTTGCTGGCTTCATTTACTTTTACTTTTTTAAACTGGTAACGAACAGATGAGAATCCACCATTATTTTCCAACGATATCTGGCCTTCAAAAAGCCCAAAACCTTCCGGACTTATGCTAAAGCTACCTGATGATCTTCCTCCCATGACAACATCGTCGACAATTCTCCAGTCTTCGATATTAGAATTCTTGTTAAAATCGAAAATTACGTGCGCGCTCATTGCAGATATTAAAATAATGATACCAAATAAATACTTCAAAACTCGTAGCTATATTTAATTAAATCCAATCATAGGGAAAATGACCTATGGGTTGTGCTCAGGAATTTTTATTTTCTTAAAGATAGTCATTGATAAAATACAAACAAAGATAGGTTGGCCCGGGTATCCATTTTAGCAGTAGTATTGTTTACCTGAATGCTCATTGGACTTCTAAAAGCCGAATCCTAAGTGTATTTATGAGCCATGAGTTTATTCCATCTTTCCATAAAATATTCATAAAGATGTCCTCAATTCAACATATCAATAATTAACGATTATGCATCAATCTTTTTTAATAAATATTCCGCACAACAATCATTTGGATAATTAAAATTTAATTCAGCGTTTAACGGTTTATTCAAACTTTAGTTTATTTTGGATAAATAATTCCGCATTTTTAATGTGATCTCTTTGCTTATCTACGGACATCCTGTTGAAAGTATTAACAAGCATAGATGTTCTTGGATTCGAATGAAAGAAATCCTGATGCTTGTCGATGAAGCGCCAAAATAACCCATCCCAGATCTCTTCCCAGTCACCCCTGGCATAATTGCTCATCTTTTTGATATAATTTGAACCTCCTACATATGGTTTTGTAGCAAAGGTTCCACCATCTGCGAACTGGCTCATGCCATATACATTTGGTACCATCACCCAGTCATAGGCATCGATGAACATCTCCATAAACCACCTGTAAACCTCATCGGGATCGAATTCACACAGAAGCATGAAATTACCAATTACCATTAGCCTTTCTATGTGATGGCAGTATCCTGTTTTCAGAATTTTCTTGATCGTTAGATCTATGGGATCTATACCGGTGGTCCCATCGTAAAAGCAGTTTGGTATTTTACGATTGAATTTCCAGAGATTTCGAGTCCTTGAATAGCTCCCTTTGGATATATACATTCCCCGGATAAATTCTCTCCAGCCGATGATCTGCCTGATAAATCCTTCTGTAGAGTTTACAGGGATATCTTCTTTGCCGGCAAAAGCAAGACTTTTGTTGACTACTTCTTCGGGTAGAATCAAACCTGCATTGATCAAAGGTGAAAGTACACTGTGGTTAAGGATGGAATGCTCCTTAACTATCGCATCCTCGTAAACACCGAAATCATAAAAACGAAATACCAGGAATTGATCGAACCACTCTGCAGCCTCCTGATGTGTAACTGGGTACCACCTTTCTTTCGATATACGTCCGGGATTGTTTCCGAATTGCTTCTCTGTATAATCAATAGCCTCATTCCAAAGATCGGATGATCCTGGAAAATGAACTTGCGGTGGTATTTTCCCTTTAGGGTATTTCTTGCGGTTTTCCGTATCGTAGGTCCATTTACCACCCATGGGTTGATGCGCTTCATCCATCAATATCCCCCGCTTTTTACGCTGTTGTTTGTAGAATATTGTTTGAAAAAAAGACTTTTTGTCGGTCTTGAAAAATATTGCTAGATCCTCCTTAGTATTGAGAAATTGAGGATTCGCATATATCTTAAGTTCACAATCCACAGCCATTGATTTGACCCGTTTTTCCAGCCAGTTATCTTCGGGATCAATTACATGTATCTCATGGACTTTTTTTTCTTTTATTACCTTATCAAATCGGGAAATATCTGATACATCGCTATCTGAATCAATGTATCGCACAGTAATACCTTTTTCTTCCATATATTGCTGATAGTATTTCATAGAGGCTCTGTGAAAAGCGATTTTCTGCTTATGGAACCGGTATTGTTTAAAGAAAAGAAATTCTTCGATCAAGTATACCTCATGACCATTTTGTAACAATGGACTTTCAGCGAAGAGTTGGTTGGGAAAAATGAGGTTGATTGTTTTCTTCATGGCTTTAATACTTTCTTGCATTTTTTCCAGAAGGCGAAAAATGATGGGAAATACCCGGTAACACCACAAAGCCAGTCTCGAGGTTCTTCTTTTCCCTGATAATGGCTGCTCGTTGGATGTTCCTTGAAAATTATTCGATCTGGATTAACCTGATCCATCAACTCCGGGAATTCTCCAATGAACGCCTTAATACTTTTAATGTTTTTAGCAAGATCAAAAGTTAAATTTATACAATTCTTATTTACAGGATTTTCTTTGAAGAAAGAAGTTTCCAGCAGGAGAACACGTTGCACATCTTCTTCCGGATGCCAGAATGGATCGAGATTGTAATAGTTGTAGACCAGTGTGGTTTTTTCATACTCCAGAATTGGTCGTTCGATTTTGGGAAGTGATGTCTCAAGGTTAAAGGGAACAGTATCGGATAACACATCCGGAGTCTTCAGGCTACTGAACTGCTCGTACTCAACATCCAGGAAGGTATTCTTCTGCGAACCATGAAAGAACTTGTTGATATTATCCTGGTTGGCATAGTACTTCTTCCTTGAATTGGTTCCAGCCACCCATTGCCAACTAAGGTGATTACTGGCCAGGTCCCCGTCAAATAAATGACTGTACATCCATTTTGCAGGGATTAGCCAGTGTGATTTCGCAATATTACAGCATATTGAAGCCACGTACATGCGCATGTGGTTGTGCATATAGCCCGTTTTATAGAGTTCTTCAATAGCGTTATCTATGGCTTCAATACCTGTATTCGCTTTCACAATAGCTTCTGGAATCTCATAGTGCATTACAGGTGTTTGTTTATTCTTAAAATCAGACATGATCAGGTCACCTTTTGCAATCCAGATCTGTTGCCAATAGTCCCGCCAGGCTAATTCCTGTATAAGCTTTTCAGTCTTTTGCCATGATATACCTAAGGATATAATGTGATCATAGACATTCCTTGTCGAAATTACCCCCCTCGAAATGTATGGACTCAAATAAGTAACTGCCCCATCACCAAAATTCCTGGTAGCGGCATATTTGACAGGATCAATACGGTCTATCTTCTTCCTTATTTCTTGAATTTGAGTTGGAAAATCTATTGTCTTGAAATTTTGTTTTTTGAAATTTCCTGTTTTTCTAAACCCTGCGTTTTATAATTCAGATTAAAAATATTAAGAAATATTTCCGCATCCGCTACATAATCGAAAAGAATACTGAGTATATCTGATTTTTAAACTTATGATATACAATGTTTGTTGAGAAGGGATACGTTAGGTATTAGATAAAATATTGGATTTTGCCAATGAAAGGAATTTAAATGTTGGTATTGCATTCTTACTAATGTGTGTGGGATTACTATACAAATGGTCGGTTCTTTGACCAACACATTATCTTGTCAGCAATAAGTCATAAAAAGACTGGTAAGATCAAGTTGTAGGCCAAGGGTTCAGACGAACGCAATAGATATCGGGTATAATCTAATATCGTTCGTTTTTTTGTTAGATCTAAAAAACCAAACCCCACACACATGATACAAAGATTAGTATAAATGTAATGGGGTTTGATAGGATTCATAAATGTTATTTCAGATCAAATCTGTCTGCATCCATCACCTTCACCCAAGCTTTAACAAAATCATTTACAAATTTTTCTTTGTTGTCATCCTGTGCGTAAACCTCGGCATACGATCGGAGAATAGAATTAGAGCCAAATACCAGATCCATACGGCTAGCCGTCCATTTAAGTTCATCTGTTTTACGATTCCGGATCTCATAATGGTTATTTCCTGCTGGTTTCCATGTCATAGGCCATGTCTGTCAGGTTGACGAAAAAGTCGTTGGTCAAAGCACCCTCATTGTCGGTAAAAACACCATGTTTTGTGCCTCCATAATTGGTGCCTAATACCCGCATGCCGCCAACAAGAACTGTCATTTCCGGTGCAGTTAAACCCATCAGCTGAGTGCGGTCAAGCATTAATTCTTCGGGACTCACAACATAATCTTTTTTCATCCAGTTGCGGATATCCGTCAGCCAGTGGTTCAAGCGGAGCAAAAGAGTCTGCATCCGTCATTTCATCTGTAGCATCTCCGCGACCCGGTGCAAAGGGTACAGAAAGATCAAATCCTGCAGCTTTTGCTGCCTGTTCTATACCAAGATTACCAGCCAGAACAATCGTATCGGCCATGCTAATACCAAATTCAGCGGCAATAGGCTCTAAGACAGATAATACATGGGCCAGGCGTTTTGGTTCGTTTCCTTCCCAGTCTTTTTGCGGGGCCAGGCGAATTCGAGCACCATTGGCTCCACCTCGTCATGTCTGAACCGCGGAAAGTTCGGGCACTATCCCAGGCTGTGGCAACCATATCGGAAACAGAAAGGCCAGATGCTGCTATTTTTCCTTTTACTGCAGCTATATCATAATCAGAACGACCTTCCGGAACTGGATCTTGCCAAATCAGATCTTCCTGTGGCACATCTGGTCCAAAGTAACACGATCTTGGTCCCATGTCACGATGTGTTAGTTTGAACCAGGCACGGGCAAAAGTCTCAGAGAAATATTCCGGATCTTTCATGAACTTCAGACAGATCTCTTTATAAACAGGGTCGACTTTCATTGCCATATCGGCATCGGTCATCATTGGGTTGTGTCGAATCGAAGTGTCTTCCACATCTACCGGTTTGTCTTCCTCTTTGATGTCCACTGGTTCCCATTGCCAGGCACCTGCAGGACTTTTCCGCAGTTCCCAATCATGGTTAAACAGCATTTCGAAATAGCCGTTGTCCCATTTTGTCGGATATTTAGTCCATGCACCCTCAAGTCCACTGGTTACTGTATACCGGCCTTTGCCTGATTTGTGTGGATTAGTCCATCCAAATCCTTGTTCCTCTACAGGGGCAGCTTCGGGAGCAGGACCTAAAATGCTTGCGTCTCCATTACCGTGGGTCTTTCCTACGGTATGCCCGCCTGCAGTTAAAGCTGCGGTTTCTTCATCATTCATTGCCATACGTGCAAAAGTTTCCCGAACCTGGGCAGCTGTTTTCATAGGATCGGGTTTCCCATTTACACCTTCTGGATTGACATAAATTAATCCCATTTGAACGGCTGCCAGGGGATTTTCCATAGTCGATGGGTCATCAACATTTTCATAACGTTCGTCACTTGGGGCAAGCCATTCTTTTTCAGCTCCCCAGTATATATCTTTCTCAGGGTGCCAGATATCCTCCCGTCCAAAGCCAAATCCAAAAGTTTTAAGGCCCATACTTTCATAGGCAATTGTCCCTGCCAGAATTATCAAATCCGCCCAACTTACTTTGTTGCCGTATTTTTTCTTAATAGGCCATAACAGGCGTCTTGCTTTATCAAGGCTTACATTGTCTGGCCAGGAATTTAGAGGAGCAAAACGCTGATTGCCAGTGCCACCGCCGCCGCGACCATCGGAAATTCTATATGTGCCAGCAGCGTGCCAGGCCATGCGTATCATCAATCCACCATAATGACCCCAATCGGCAGGCCACCATTCCTGGCTGTCGGTCATCAAGACATGCATGTCTTTCTTTAAAGCCTCAAAGTCCAGCTTTTTTAGCTCTTCGCGATAATTAAAATTCGTTACCTAAAGGGTTGGTTTTGGTGTCGTGTTGGTGTAAAATGTCCAGATTAAGCGCATTGGGCCACCAATTCATAACTGACGACTCTGATGAAGTATTCCCACCGTGCATCACTGGGCATTTTCCTTTTTTTGAATTTTCCATAATTTTTAATGCTTAAATGTTCCTGTTATTTGAAGTTGAATGGTCTTGAATTTTAAAATTTTTTATTCCTTTTTTATTAAAGTAATCAATTATAAGTTCATCTAGTTTCTCGTCTTCATAATCTTCAATTCTGTCCGTTTCCTTGCAATAAAGGTGATGATGGTTGGACTGTGATGGATCATAACGCATGATGCCACTTTCAGTTTTTACCTTTTTCAGCAGGTTGTTTTCAACAAAAGAATCCAATACTTTATACACCGTTCCTACTGAAATATTCGGATGGTTTTTTTTGATGTATTCTATAATTCTTCTCTGCTGTAGGATGATTATTTAATTTAATTATTGCACCTAGAATGGCAATCCGTTGTGGCGTAACTCTTAGTCCTTTTTCTGAAAGTTTATTTGCGATTTCTTTTATATTCATAAATAATTATTATATAAGAATGATTATCTTATAAGAATAAAACAAATATACTAATTCCGGTTGAAAAACCATAATCGAGGTAAAAAAAATGTTGTAACTTTTTTCTTTGTTGTTAACGTACAATGCTTTGAGCCGTGCCGTGGTCTGTTTTTTTATACAATCTTTTAAAAGTGATTAAGATGTCAAAATCGGCTTGTCGTGCAGAACGACCAGGAATGGCTTATAGCCAATTGTTGTATGCCGTTGATATATTGGGAGCTTTAGAATCTAAACCTGTAATTTCCCTTAAATCACTAAAATCCATTGATCAAGAAATTTGCGATAAAATTAAAAGTGAAATGGAGGGTAAGGAATCTTTTCTCAATTAAAACCTTGCCATTCATGAATTTGCCAAGGAGATACAAATTTCTGCAGGAAGCATATCCACCTGCTTAAGGGAGCGTTTTGGGCTAAATTTCAATGAATGGATGAATAATTACAGGGTTGAATAAGTACTGCCCCTATTAAAAGATCAGAAAAGTAATCATTTATCCATTAAAGGGATTGGGACAAATTCTGGTTTCAAGTCGCGCTCAGCCATGTATAAGGCTTTAGGCAAACCTGTTATTCCTTTGTTTATATGAACGCGCAATATTTCGCTTTCTTTAATGACATTAGTCGTAAGTGGGTTAATTTTTTTTCCGGGAGGATATTCCTGCTAATGGTCCGGCGATACGCGGCAGGCCGTTTTTTGCCCAATATTGTATCGAGTTACCAATAAAGCCAGAAAAAGGGTAGTAAGGTTGAGATGGCGCCTCATAGGCCTGACGGGTGGCAGCTATACACTGTGCCGTTTTAATAACAATATAAAATTTGTTTGCCTGAGAGGCAAAAGAGGAGGGAATGAATTGATGAGCCGAGGACCAAGATGAGGTGTATATGTGTTTGTTAGGCAGCGTTATTCAGAAAATTCTTAACAGAATTAAGTTTTTTTGATTTAATGGATTTTTCTTCTTCAAGTAGCAAAATTGTATCCTTTTTGTCAATCTTTTACTCAGATTGAACATTTGTCATTATATTATGTTATTCATATGTGCTAATTTTTCCAGCATTGTCTGAAAAGGGTGCAGCAATATCTTTCCAACTGGGATAATTTCATCCAAAATAACGAGGAGAAACAATTATCAAAATTGCAAAAGACGACATTGAAGTCAAAATGGAGATTCCTGGAGCTGTTATCCGTCAGAAAACTGATTTTGGCGATGCTACCGGATTAGGTAAAATTAGCGGCGAGTACTTCAGTCTCTCTAAAGGAGTGGATACGGCACCTCTTTTTATGGGACTTGAAGGAAATTTGTGTCAGTGCCCTCACTGGGCTTACGTTTTGAGCGGCCAACTTACTACCACGGATGCGAAAGGCATCGAGGAGAGCGTGAACGCAAATGAACTGTTTTACTGGCCGGCGGGACATAATGTAAAGGTTAATGCAGATGCGGAGATCGTGATGTTCAGTCCAACAGCAGCACAGTCATGTAATTAATCACATGATCGAGATGGTATAAGAGTAAGTCTAATGCCAAAATTTGATAGCAGCAGCTTCCTAATCTAGAACCATTAGGCACGATTACAAATTTTTGTTAGGAGTACTTTTTAGTTCTCCTAATAATTTTTCGCTAAGTTTCAAATAATTTTTTGTCTGGTTTATAAGAATATGTTTGAGAAAAATCCAAAATCAATTCAACTCTATTTTATCAATCAATAGTTTAAATTTTTCAGGTTTTTTATTCCCAATTAAAAAAACTATTTCTTCAATATAATCATGTGAAAAATTTGGCAAGTCTAGTTTCCTTCCCCTGAAAGAAGGATACATATCTTTCAGGGGAATTTCGATTTCTTGCCACACACCGGAAGTTACGAAAGAAGTGATGTAGGAATAATAATTGCTCGAATCATCTTTTATCCTTAATTGGTAATTCTTACCATCTCCTTTTAGTTTAATAATTATATTGCTGCCTTCATTTACTTTTAATTTTTTAAACCGGTAGCGTACAGATGAGAATCCACCATTATTTTCCAAAGATATATGGCCTTCAAATAATCCAAAACCATCAGGACTTAATTTAAAGCTACCTAATGACTTTCCTCCCATAACAATATCGTCAACAATTTTCCAGCCTTGGATATTAGAATTCTTGTTAAAATCGAAAATTATTTGCGCGTTCATTGCAGTTATCAAAATAATAGTGCCTAACAGGTACTTCACAATTTGTGTTTATAATTATTTACAGCGGTCAGCAGGTAGAGTGCGTGCCGTGATGAAAATAAAATGTATCTACCGATGATAAAGTTAGGAAAAGGCTGTGAAGTTTCAAATCATTTGTAGAAAGGTATGCACTATAAGTGCTTGTTATATGCTGGCAGCTCAGTAAGTATGTGATACACCTTACCTGGGCAAAGGTTAGCACAAAAATTGTACCTGTGCCAAGTTTTGTGCCATGACTGGATAAAGTGATTTTCATTTAATAGGGGAAGGCTATTGAAAAGGGGAGATGCTTATTAAGCAGTTGGTCTGTTAATATTCTGAATTCACGAAAAACCATTTATTTGAATGGATCTTATAGATGATCACAAAAAAATATTTTATACAAAATAATAGCCAATCATTAATTGGGTATCTTAGAGTAAATTCTCCTTAATTGAAAATATCATACTATGAAAAAACTAATTTTATTCTGCTGGATATTAGTTATAAGTGCATTAATTCCGGCATGTCAGGAAAAGAATTGAACAAATGGAGGCTGCTTCAGGAGCTACAATGAAGAGCTTTTCCAATATGAAAGCTACCAGTAATAGCGATTGGTGGCCAAATCAATTAAATCTGAGTATTCTTCGTCAACATTCACGGCTTTCAAATCCTATGGGGCAGGACTTCAATTATATTGAGGAATTTAAAAGCCTGGATTATGAGGCACTGAAAAAAGATATTACCACAATATTGACAGAATCACAGGATTGGTGGCCAGCGGATTATGGTAACTACGGTGGTTTGTTCATAAGAATGGCTTGGCATAGCGCAGGCACCTACCGTTCCGGCGATGGACGAGGAGGTTCCCGTTCAGGGCAACAACGCTTTGCTCCACTAAATAGTTGGCCGGATAATGCCAATCTGGACAAAGCAAGACGCCTGTTATGGCCTATAAAGCAAAAATATGGGAATAAAATTTCATGGGCAGATTTGATGATCCTTACGGGTAATGTTGCCCTTGAATCAATGGGGTTTGAAACTTACGGTTTTGCAGGAGGTAGAGAAGATGTATGGGAACCTGAAATGGATGTTTATTGGGGTGTTGAACAGAAGTGGCTGGATGACAAGCGCTATTCAGGAGATCGCGAACTTGAAAATCCATTGGCTGCTGTACAAATGGGATTGATTTATGTGAATCCTGAAGGTCCAAATGGCAATCCTGATCCAGTTCTTGCTGCAAAAGATATTCGCGAAACTTTTGGCAGAATGGGTATGAATGATGAAGAAACTGTTGCTTTGATTGCCGGGGGACATACGCTAGGGAAAACTCACGGAGCAGGTCCTGCCTCTCATGTTGGCCCTGAGCCGGAAGCTGCAGATATTGAAGAACAAGGTCTTGGATGGAGGAGTACTTATAAATCCGGTAAAGGAGCTGATGCTATAACTTCCGGTCTGGAAGTAATTTGGACTTCCACACCAACGCGATGGAGTCAATTGTTCTTTTTTAATTTGTTTGAAAACGAATGGGAATTGACCAAAAGTCCGGCAGGAGCTCATCAGTGGGTGGCCAAAGATCCAAAAATGATGGTTCCGGATGCTTTTGATTCAGAAAAGTCGCATAAGCCTACCATGCTAACAACCGATTTATCGTTAAGATTTGATCCTGTTTATGAGAAGATCTCAAGAAGATTTCTGGAAAATCCGGAAGAGTTTGACGAGGCTTTTGCTCGTGCTTGGTTTAAGCTTACCCATAGAGATATGGGGCCACGCACTACTTATTTAGGACCGGAAGTGCCAACAGAAGACCTGATCTGGCAAGATCCAATCCCTGCTGTAAATCATGAATTGATCAACGAAAAAGATATCGCTGGCTTAAAATCAACTATTTTGAACTCCGGATTATCTATCAGTGAAATGGTATCCACGGCATGGGCTTCAGCTTCCACATACCGTGAATCTGACAGAAGAGGGGGGGCTAATGGAGCAAGAATTCGTTTGGCGCCTCAAAAAGATTGGGAAGTAAATAATCCAGAACAATTGAAAAAAGTATTAGGTATCCTTGAACAAATCCAAATGGACTTCAATACAAAATCAAATGCCAAGAAGGTGTCTCTTGCTGATTTGATTGTATTGGCAGGTAATGCAGGGGTAGAAAAAGCCGCTCTAAATGCTGGCTACACAGTTAATGTGCCATTTAGCCCTGGCCGCATGGATGCTACTCAAGAACAAACCGACGTAGAGTCTTTTGCCCTTCTTGAGCCAATGGCAGATGGTTTCCGCAATTATCTAAAAACAAGTTATATCATATCTACAGAAGAATTGCTGCTTGACAAGGCACAGTTGCTTACGCTTACTCCTCCGGAAATGACGGTATTAGTGGGTGGTATGCGTGCACTAAATGCGAATTACAATGGTTCTAAGCATGGCATCTTTACCACTGAAAAGGATGCCCTTACCAATGATTTCTTTGTTAATCTATTGGATATGAGTACTGAATGGAAAGCTACTTCAGATACAAAAGAAGAATTTGAAGGTAGCGATAGAAAAACCGGAGAAGTTAGATGGACTGCCACTCGTGCAGATCTAATCTTTGGTTCAAATTCTGAATTAAGAGCCTTGGCCGAAGTCTATGCCAGCAGTGATGCCAAAGAAAAATTTGTCAGTGACTTTGTTGCTGCATGGGATAAAGTGATGAAGTTAGACAGATTTGACTTAATATATCAATAAGATTGAATTAAAACATCGCATGATTACAGATGATGTTTGTTGAAAGTATTATGAATGATTCTTTAGTTAAAAAAAGCCAGTCCAAGAGAGCTGGCTTTTTTTTAAAGTGAAGTATTGCACAGAAAATTTTATGAGACCGCACCAAAATGTTTGAAAAAGTTGTATGAATTCAAAACACTATGAAAACTCAAACAAATGAGGTTCAATAATTGGGTTGCAAACCCTGTCATTTTTTATTATAAGGCAACAGTCACCGCTAAAAAGCGTTGTCATTCAACAGGATGGCTATGATCTTTAAACTTTATTGGGCAATCGCTACTTTCTTCCTTTCACATCTTAATCTCTGGATTTCCAATAAGCTTCTGCTTTCTTCTCCATCTCTTCTAATCTTGTATAGTAGTCTGGAAATTCCTTAAGGTGTGCCCAGGCAATCTTTCCTGTCAAGCCTTTATCATTGTTGGTGACATTGGTTTCAGGATATCTGGTCCCATGCTCTAATTCTACATTTACTCCCATTGTGAATTCTTTAAGGTTGACTTCATTCCAGTCAATACCAAGATCGTCACCGATTTGTTTTGCATCTTTTGAATTTAATTTTTCCATATTTTTGTTTATTTATAAATGTTGCCTAACGGTTGACAATATAGTAAGTGGTGGTTTTCGAAGTGCCTTCTTATCGATCGAGAAAAAGTTTGATACGGGCTAGAATGCCCGAATTTACTAATTCCCCGCCATTTGCTATATTATGCCTAATGGGCTGGGTATTATTCATTTTAAAGCACCTTTAAATCAATTGTGACAAGTTATGGTAGTTATTTTAATTTATCTAACATTTGATTATTGACGTCTAACTTTAAAGGATTTATTCTATCACCCCAATAAACAGTTGTATGTGGGAATGGTATTTCGATATTATGCTGGTCGAAAGCATATTTTAGGCGTTTTCTGTATTCTCGACCTACTGACCATTGTTGAATTGGTTTAGTTTTTAAACGGGCCTTAATAATAATTGCACTATCCGCAAACTTGTCTAAGCCAAATATCTCTATTGGTTCAATAATTTTATCCTTAAATTCCGGATCATTCTGTAGTTCGTCTCCAACTTGTTTCATTAAATCCATCACCACTTGTGGATTTTCTTTATATGCAACACCAATATCAAATACCATTGCAGACCAATCTTTTGTCATATTTGATATGTCACTAATTTTGCCATTTTGGAAAATATGTACCACTCCTGAAAAATCACGAAGGGTGGTAGTTCTAAACTCTATCTTTTCAACCAATCCACCTGTTCCATTTATTATTGCCACATCACCAGAACGAATATGATTTTCAAGAATGATAAAAAATCCGGAAATAAAATCCCTTACCAGTTCTTGTGCTCCAAAGCCAACAGCCAATCCAATGATACCAGCACCTGCCAATATTGGGGCAATATTAATGCCGAATTTTTGCAGTATAATCATTATAAATATTACCCAGAGAATAATTTTTATTAAACTATGAATAATAGATGTTAGGGTAAGAATCCTTTTTTCTGCTTCATCTGCTTCTAGCGTATCATTCTTGTCAGCTCGGTTTAAAAGAGTTTTTTTTAACTTTTTAAGAGAAATACCAATTATTTTAAACGCTAAAAAAAATAGCACTAACGCAATTAATAAACCCGGCAGTTCATTAATTATCCAGTTTAGGCCATTATTAAAAAGTTCTGTCCAAAAGGTAGATTCTAAAATTTGTTCCATGATTATTTATTTCTGTATTAATAATATTTCATTCAATCTGCCTTGCCCATAACGGTCTCGGTTAAGATATCGTAGAGCATTTTTAGGCGTTTGCTTTTCTGCCGAAAGTAAGCTTATTGAGCGAATAAACCTTTCGGAAATCCTTGTTCGCCCTATGATTTTTATCCATTGTTGTAAGCTGGCCATTATTTTTATTCAAACCTCATATATTTCTTAACTAAATCAACATTTTCTGAACTTGTCAACATATCCAGTAGTTTAAATGCTACATCTATCCCTGCTGATGGACCAGTTGAAGTAATAATATTTTTATCAACTACTATACTCTCCTCTTGAATAATGGCCCCGAAATCTGAAAGTTGCTTTCTTCGTAATCCATCTAACAAATCATATGTAGTCGCATTTCTTCCTTGTAAAACTCCAGATTTACCAATAGGTAATGCAGCAACGCATATTGAAGCAATTATTTTTCCTTGTTTATCAAATTCCTGAATCAGGTTTAAAAATCGTTCATCATAAGCATCTTCATAAAATCCAGCTTTTTCAAATCCGCCAGGAATAGCTAATGCATCAAAATCACTCACATTTATTTTATCAAAATCTATCTCTGGCTGAACAATAAAATTCCATGTACATTTTATTTGTTGTCGCAATCCAGTAGTAATCAAATCAACTGGCTCCTGTCCAAAAATCCTACTCCATCCAATCACATCGGTAAATACACTTGCTTCATATTCTTCAAATCCTTGAGCAAGAAATAAGAGTACTTTTTTATTTTTCATATCATCCTATTTTGTTTGATGGTTCTGACTGGCTTGCCTACAACGACATAGCTGAAATCCGTAGGTTTGCCATCTCCTTATATATAAGCATTAGATTCATGTGTCGCTTTTAAACAGCTCATAACCTATGGATTTTTAGTGAATGTTAGCGGCTGGTCTATTTAATACTAATAATCAATTTACAGAGATTTTGCATCATAATTTAGTATATCCCAAACGGATTCCCATCTTCCATTTGATTGTTTCTTACTTAAGATTATCCATTTATAAGAGTCTTTTGGCCCAATTGAATCTTGGCTCTCATAGCCTGAACCTCTAATTACTGCCCAATCATCAAAGAAGATTACTTCGTTGACTATCTCTTCCATTTCCGTATTCGTGGAGTCATTTCGGCTTTTAAACTCAGCTTTATAGCATTCCACAATGGCTTGCCTTCCCAGGTAAGATGGTTGGCCAGGAACCATGAAAACAGCATCTTCGGAATAGGTATTGGCACATCCTTCTACATCCCCTTTTATCCATGCGTTTACAAATTCATTTGTTACTTCCTGTATCATATCACGCTCAGGTCCGCTCGTAAGTATTGTGCTACTAACCTCACTTGAGTTACTATAAAAAGTACCAGTTACAAAACCTATTGTCATCAAGCCAACGGATACGACGATTTTCAAGGGCAGATTATTTTTCATAGTCTTTCAAGGTTTTGATTTATACACGGCGCACTTGCCGCTAACGTTCGCGTATAAACGTAATGTGTTTATGCAAGATATGGGTTTAATCTTATAATATAGTGTTATTTAAAATCATTTACAAAAGCTATTCAAAGAACAAGAATGCATCAGGCACATTCTTTTGCTGGTTGTTGTGGGTGTTTAAGTTAGGGTGGGTCGGGGGATTGTAAAGAGTGACTATACTTTTAATGCTAAAATGATTTCTAGGTCAGAATGTATTCTAATATATCTTAAGCATTTCAATTCTGTAAAAAATTAATTCCACTTTTTGAACGATTTTTCCCGTGCTAATCTAATAGAACAATTGATATTTTTACTTTACTCCAAAAAATCTTAAAAATTAAAGAGTATAACCTTTATATTCACTAGAATATAAAAATCATTTTGTTTAATTTAAATTTATATTCTTTAAGCATTATAAAATTTAAAATAATACTATTCTATTAAATTACTTATACATTTAAATTTTCCAACAGCCAAATATTAATTTGAAATGGATGTAAAGGAAGCTACAGAAAAAGCAGTTGAACATTTAAAACAATTTTATCCTACTGTTGAAAAAGTTCAACTTGAAGAAGTTGAAATTACAGATGATGATAAGTACTGGAATATAGTTTTAAGCTATGAAAACATGGAGATAACTCCATTAAGTTATCTTCAAGTAGGACAACAAAGGACTTTTAAGGTATTCAAAATAGATGCTAATACGGGCATTGTAAGATCTATGAAAATAAGAAATCTTAAATGACCAAATTATATTATACAATACAAGCTTTAAGAGGATAGTACATTTGCTGCTAATCGGGGGTGTTTAATCCTGAGGTTGTGATGGAATGTAGTTCTTAAAATATTTAATTGACTCTTAACCTTTTACCTAAATCAGTCCACATTATTTTAAAGGGAAACACTGCCAACGGTTAGTATATGATGCGGAATACAGAAGTATAAAGCCAAGCTTGAACTAAAGATAATAGAGAAATTACATTGAAATATATTTGATTTTTACCACAGTTCATTGTTGTGCTTCGCATCCATTACAAATCCATGTTTATAAAGTTATGAAAAGTTATGAAAGAGCCATTTCCCGATTGTACTTGCTTCGATAATCCGAGGGTGATAAACCGGAATATTTTCTAAATGTGTTTCTAAATGCTTTTTCATCGATATAGCCAATGGCATACATTACCTCCAGAATTGTATCGGTAGTAGATTCTAATTTCCTTTTTGCTGCTTCTATTTTTACACGTTGGATATATTCTAGCGGCGTATTAGAAGTAGCTTTCTTAAATCTTCTAAGAAAACTGCGAACATTCATATGTACATTTCCTGCTATCTCATCTAGAGTCAATTTCTGATCATAGTTTCCTTCAATGTAAATCTGAGCTTTTTTAATGGCCTCATCTGAATGTTGTTTTTGACCATTAAATATTATGAAATGACTTTGCTCAAATCGATCAATATCTATTTCGGAGACTTTTGAGCACCAAATAGCTGTTTCCCTGCCGTAATATTTTTCAATGATGAAAAGCATAAAATTTAAAAAAGAATAGGCTCCTCCACTTGAATAGATGCCATTCTCTTCGCTAATAATCTTTTCAGGAATTAAATTGACCTTTGGGTATCGTATTCTGAATTCATTATGTACTGTCCAATGTGTAGAACAAGATTTGCCATTGATCAATCCCGATTCTGCAAGCAGAAATGCACCTTTACAGAGAGATGCTATCTCAGCATCATTTTCTATCCGCTGACTTTTAATCCAGGAAATGAATGGTTCATTTTTCTTAATGCCATCTTCCATATTTCCACTAATAGCGGATACTATAATAAGATTGGTTTTATCAATTTGGTCAATGCTTTTTTCAGGAGTTATTTGAATTAGTCGATCATAAGTAACTGGTTCTTTGTTGAGTCCAACCAGTTCTATTTTATAGGGGGTTTCATGTAGCCCTTTCGATCGCTTCAAAAAGCCGTTTGCCATTTTTAGCAAGTTGTACGACCCTATAACGGTATCAACGACAGCTGATCCCTGCGGAACTATGACGCTTGTGTGTTTCATTAACGAGATTTTTGATCAAAAATACATATTATTTTTGTCGTAAACAACCCTACATAATGTCGTAATAGACACCTATAAAGGATGTAAAAAAGACGTAAATTTGTTGTGTAATCAATTTGACAAACAAATAAAAAACAAAATTATGACTGAATTAAAAGCAGAATTACCTGTACATATGCAAGAACCAACAAGGCTTGGAGATGAGATTAGTATTACCGGGAAATGGGTGCCAACAAAGAAAGGAGGATTGTTTAGGAAGTCTGCCGAGTCGAAAGAAATGACAAAAGAATGGGAGGCTATTCACAAGGGAGCAAGAAACCATAATGGAATGCTTTCTACAGAAATTAATCATGCAATCGGGCAAGAAGCTGTTTTGGTACATCACGTTTTTCAAAATGCTGATTCGCTAGTTAATTATTTCAACACAACTGCAACAGAGCATGCCGCAACTTTAGCAGCTGTAGCTAACCCTGATACTCATTTGATTAGAGGAGTGAAGCTAAACGAAAATGTCAAGAACACCTTGTCTGCGAAAAACGTCAAAGGGAATTTTGGAGAATATTTATTTGGCTACGTCAAAAATGAATACAAGCGACCTGATCCGAAAAACGCCATTCAAGTAACGGCAAAATGGACATGCAAAGAAGAAGGGAAAACTGATGATTTGATCTATTGGTGGCAACGCGTAGGAACAGATGCCTATGATCTGGAAAAAGGACTGGTGCGATTTGAAGTATTTCGTGTAATAGGCGAAAATGCACTGATTATACATGAGACTTTCGAAACTAGTGATGAATTACAATTTCACCTTTCGAAAGGAACTGCTGAGAAATACAAGAAGGACATTGACAAGATTGCATTTCCTGAAAACTACTTTTTCAGAGGGCCAGTATCATGGATAATTCGCACTTATTCAAAGTTCTTACACTTGCCTGCTACCTATTCAAGCCAAGGAAGCCATTTTACTCAAGTTCGTGGAAATATGAGTGATGGGTTGATATGACGCACAACGTTCCTATGCTAGACGCTGGGCCGTTTTATATTCCAATTTAGTATCAAGACAGCAATAAAGTCAGCAAAAGGGTGTGTGTCTTCAAATTAAAGTGAATAATCGCACTTTAAAGCATAATATTTTGATGAATGGGAATTTTTTTGTTGTGATAAAGAAAATCCTCTGGCTAATAACTAATCAGAGGGAATAAGCTAAGAAAAAGGATTGCTCTTACTACAATAGCGTGTCTATAATCTCTTGGATTTATTCTGACGATAACACTACTTTACTAAATAATTGTTTGGAGTTTATCGATTCTCTTTTCATTCATTACTAGACCATTGATTGACATAAATGCTGCTTAACGTAGGTATTATATTTTTTTAGGCCTGAGGTCCTTGGTATATTCTAATACATGGTAAAAGAATGCATCAGATGCTTTCTTTTCCTGTTTCTCGTTGAGATGGTTAGATATTAATTCTGATTTTCTCTGCTTATGAGTACTTCCTAAGGTTGTAACGTTTGATGTCTCTTTTCTTTTTAACCGTCATAAAATACTAATTCAGTAAAATCCAAAATTTAAAAAAGTGTCAATCTAAGTCCGAAGTATTATATCGGAATGTCCAATCAAATATATAATGGACTGACAGCATCAATTGAAATTCTATCCATAATTTCCTAACTTTCAACAATATCACAAATCAGACCCGCCGACTAGTTGCAATTATGTTTACGGACATACAAGGATATACTGCGTTGATGCAGCAGGAGTAAAATCGTGCAATCCAGATAAGGGAAAAACACAGGGCTGTGTTTAATAAACTAACTGAAAAATTCCATGGCAAAATTCTGCAGTATTATGGTGATGGCACACTTAGCATTTTTGATAGCGCTATTGATGCAGTGAATTGTGGAATGAAAATGCAATTTGCATTTCAAAAACACCCATCAATACCTGTAAGAATAGGCATACATACAGGTGATATTCTTTTCAGTGATGAGGAAATTATAGGTGATGGCGTTAATGTTGCCTCAAGAATTGAGTCCATAGCTATCCCGGGAAGTGTATTTGTCTCTGGCAAAGTGTATGATGAGATAAAGAATCATACAGCTATCCAAACTCAATCCCTTCAATCTTTTACATTTAAAAATGTTGATAAACCAATTGAAGTTTTTGCCATTATCAATAAAGGTCTTGTAATACCTGAACCAATCAAGCCTGAAGAGGAAATACAGGAAATTGACCCGCCAAAAATTGATTCCAAATCAATAACCAGAAGCCCAAAAAAAAGGATTAGATGGGTTGTGGGAATGGCCTTAATTGCTGTTTTATCAATTGCTGGAATTTTTCTTATACAAAATCAAAAGAGTGAAACAATAAATTCCATAGCCGTTTTGCCATTAGCGGACATCTCCGATGACCCTCAACAAGATTATTTCAGTGATGGTATGACTGAGGCACTTATCGCAGAATTAAGTAAAATCGGGGCGCTGCGTGTTATCTCTAGAACTTCAGTAATGCGGTACAAGGATACTAAAAAATCAGTTCCGGAGATCGCGAATGAACTTAAAATCGATGCAATAGTTGAAGGCTCAGTTATTCGGGCGGGGAATAAAATACGTGTCGTGGCTCAACTGATTGGGGCGTTTCCCGAAAGGCATATTTGGGCACAAACCTTTGATAGAGATCTGGATGATGTATTATCGTTGTACAGTGAGGTAGCAGAGGCGATAGCCGATGAAATAGAAATCGCCATTGCTCCGGAGGAAAAAATGCGGATAATGGACAGATCGAAAGTGAAACCTGAAGCACTTGAAGCCTATTTACAAGGAGTGTACCATGCCAACAATAAATCAGGACACGGTCTGTTCACAAGTCTGAAATATTTGCAATCAGCCATTGAAATAGACTCAACATTTGCGGATGCCTATGCTTGGTTGGCTTATACATACATTGAGATTGGAAATTTCGGTATACAATCTTCAAAAGAGACCTATTCAAAAGCAAGAGAAGCTGCAGAAAAAGCCTTGACCCTAAATGATAACCTGTATGTCGCCCACGCCTCCCTGGGTAGGATTAAAATGGTCTATGATTTTGATTGGGAATCTGCTGAACGAGAATTTAAAAAAGCACTAGAAATTAATAGTAACAGCACGCTGAGTATGGAATGGTATGCGGATTACTTATTTGCAAGAGGAAAATATAATGAAAGTTTGAACTTGTTAAAAAGGAGTATTGATCTCGATCCATTTTCTACATCTTCAATCTTACATTTAGGTCAGATTTACCTTTTGAATGGAAATTATGACCTAGCAATTGAGAAAATAAACAGGGTAATTGAATTAGATCTAAATTTTATGATGGCCTATATATTTTTAGGAAATGCATATGCTGAAAAGGGTATGTTTGATGAAGCAATAGCATATATTAACAAAGCAAAAAACCTTGCTGGAGGCAGTAATTATTTAACTGACATAGCACTGGGACTTATTTATGTAAAATCTGGTGAAACAGAAAAAGCACTAAATATTGTTAAGGAATTGGAATCCGTATCAGAGCAGAATTCTGTAGTCATGATTTGGATCTCAGTAATTTATGCCGCTTTGGATAAAAAAGATCAGGCATTGTCCTGGCTTGATAAGTCCTATGAAGAACGAAGTAATAGTTTATTCCTATTGAACATATTTGTGGAATTTGAAAACCTGAAATCTGAATCGGAATTTATAAACTTACAAAGAAAAGTTGGTTTGGCTGAACAGTTTGATTAGGATGATACTGGAAAGCATGTCTAGTTCCAAATTTCCCAAGATTTAATTTTGGAAGAACGGAAATTAAATAAAGTCCTCATGTAATACTGATGAATCACCAAACGGAACTTTTTTCACGTCCGCAGTTAACAAATTTTACAGTAAATTGGTTTTGTATGATGTATATTCAGTAATTTTCAATCTTTATTAAATTTTAATATAACAAACAATCGTAATCCCCTCTCCCCAACAGCGGCCTTCAAATGTAGTAAAGTACGGAGGGTAACTCAATCACGTAGGTGGTACGTGGAAAAGTGGTTGTTTGCGTGATATGATCCTATCAACCAATACTAATTCTAACGTATTTTGAGGACTTTCATTAATATGCTTCACCCGCCATTTTTTAATAGCTTTTGTTATGGGCTGGTTTTTTCAAGTTCATTTCATATTCATTTTGAACTGCAACTCCATCTGTGCAGAAAAGAACAAAAAACCAAATTGTTCCAATTAATGCCAACACCATACTGTTCATTTCCCCTGCCAGCCCCTCACGGCTGCTTAGGTCAACTTCCCTTCTTACGCGGTAGAAGTAAGAGGAGGATTCCCAACATAATGGCATGAAATACCACTTGGCCGTAGTGCATCGTCTGCTCGCTTGGATCGGAAGCGAAGAACTTACCGAAGAACAGGAACGGAACGACCTGAAAGAGTACTACCGCCGCCAGCCAGGCGACCACCGCCCAGAACATGGTCCTCCAAAGTCCCCAGGTCAAGACCAAACTGATAGGCAGCAACAGCAGGTCAGCTAATCGGAAAAGCCAGGGCTTGGCCATCCAGGAGCCGCCTATTATGCCCATAATGCTCCCTAAATGGGACAAGGCACTCAGGAGCATCAGGATCGCCACAACCTTCAGGTAGATGGCTACCCGAGGATGTGCAATTCCTTCTTGAATCCATTTGACAAAGTTCATTGTCGATGTCCTCCAACCATTGCAATTCCAAGAACATTGTCTAAAATCATATTGAATAATAAGAACATCCAATATTCTTTTTTTCTTGCTGGTCCGGTAAATCCAGCGTAATTTTTTAATACTGCTAAATACCAATTCATAATTTTTTCTTTTTAATTTTTCTACTCATTTGGTTTGGTAGTTTCACCCCGTTTTTAAAGTGGTTTTTGGGTTCCATTTTTTGTTTTCTTTACTTTGAGTGGTTAGCTCTTTGGCTTTTGCAAACTGTTTTGTTTTTTTAACTTGCCCATAAAGGTTGATGGTATGATGTCGTACTTAGTACTTATTTTTATTCATGTCTTTTTTATAGTTTTTCATCATTTTTCCAAAATCCTTATCCTTTTTTCGTCTTTCAACAACCGATGATTCAAAATGGGTTTTCTCTTTTTCCATTTTCAGGTAATTTTCATATGAATTTCTGTCTATCTCTCCCTTTTCAACGGCTGCAAGAACCGAACACCCTGTCTCGCTGGTATGTGTACAATCTTTGAATTTACAATTTTGAGAAAGTCTGGATATCATATCGAATGTGCTCTCCAATCCATAGGTTGTATCAACGATTCCGACTTCTCTCATTCCAGGATTATCTACAAGTATTCCGCCATTTTCCAACACAATTAATTCCCTATGACTCGTTATGTGTCTCCCTTTGCTCGTACTTTGGTTAATTGCATCTGTTCTCATTATTATCCTTCCAGAGAGATTATTCAACAAAGTAGATTTTCCAACTCCAGAAGAACCAAGCATACAATAAGTCTTACCCTTTTCAATTGTCAGTTTTAAGGCTTCGTATCCATCTTGTGTTTCATTGCTAATTGCAAAAATTGGTATATTTTTTATTCGTTGATTTATACTTTCGATAATTTCAGCTTTTACTTGTTCAGCTATTAAGTCTGTTTTCGTTAGTACAATTATCGGACTTACTTTAGATGAATAACAAATAGTCAGGTATCTTTCAAGTCGATTGATATTAAAATCCCTGTCAACAGCTTGAACTAATAGCGCATAATCAATATTTGTTGCTATTATTTGTATTTCACCAAATTGACCAACAGCCTGTCTTGAAATAATCGAGAAACGTGGTAGTATTTTATGAATAATTGAAAAATCAGAATCATAAGTTGTCAATGCAACCCAATCGCCCACTGCGGGGAAATCTTCACGACTTTTCGCCGAAAAACGCAAATTCCCTGTTATCTCGGCTTCAAATTCCCCTTTTTCTGTCTTGACAATATATCTTTCCTTGTGCTCCGATATGACTCTTCCAATCTCAAGGTCTTTAAGGTTATTCTCAGTCCTTAAATTTTCAAGTTTATCATTATAACCTAAATCTTCTAATTTCATATCAGCAACTTATATGAGCAGTGTCTTACCAATATTAATCACTACTATTCACCGGTAAAGTGACGTACCGGTTAAAGTTTAAAACTATTGTTGATTTAAAGATAGTGAATGAGGAAATAGTATGCAATTGGAACGAGTTTAGGTAAGCATTTTACCGGTCGGCGGTATGAAACATTGTGGAGTTTGGAGTTACTTTTAAATCAAGATAATAGAAATCTTGAAGCGAGTGATTTTGTTCGAATAACCATTTCACCGCCAATGTTTTATGACCGTATGTTATAAGCTGGGTGTTTTGTACACTTTAACTAAATATTAGTCTTTATTTTTAATGTGTTATTCATATCGTAAAGTGTCAACTGGATTTTTTGTAGCAAATCGCCAACTTTGCCAACTTACAATAGTTAAAGCTATTATTGAAACAATAATCCCAGAACCTATAAAAATCCAAAGGCTAATATTTGTTTTATATGCGAAATTTTCAAGCCACTTGCTCATTATATACCAAGCAATCGGACAAGCAATAATAAATGCTATCAATAAGTTAAATATAAAGCCTTTATTTAAAGTTAATATTACTTCCCATACTTTTGCACCAATAATTTTTCGTATTCCAATTTCTTTTATCCTGCTTTCACATATAAAAATCGAAAGGCTTAAAATTCCAAGAATCGCAATTGTAATGGCTATTAGAGAAAAATATAAAACAGCTTTACCTAGTTGTTCATCGCTTTTATATAAATGATCAAAACTTGAATCTAAAAAATGATAACTAAAAGGATATCCCGGAGCAAGTTCGTCCCATATCTTTCCTATTTGATCTAATGTTTGTGGAATATTATTGCCAGATAATTTTATGTTTACATACCCACCTTGCTTTGGTAAATAAACTATTGCCATTGGTTCAATTCTGTTATGAAGGGATTTATAATTAAAATCCTTAATAATCCCAACTACTTTGGCTTTTCCACCAGGCACTCGTATTTCAATTTGAAAAGGATCCTTTACACCAAATTCTCTCACCGCTGCCTCATTTAAAAGAACAGTAGAGTTTTCATCACTCCTCAATTCTTTTGAAAAAAACCTGCCTTTAACTAAATGCAGGTCATACAAATCAGCAAATTCTGCATCAACCCACAGAGAAGCAAAACTAATGGTCTTCCCGTCTACCTCCTGACTACTTAAATCCTCTATTTTACCAAATATTGTACTTGAGAATGCTATGTTCTGTATGTCAATTATAGTATGTAAACGCTCTCTAAAAATTTCTTTTCCCCCCGAAATATCTGATAAGGCAATTTTGCAAATATTATTTGCTCTTTATTTACCCCAAGCTCTTTATTTTTAATAAAATTTACTTGCTTAACAATTAGAAAAGTGACTGCAATTAAAGTAATTGAGACAAAAAACTGAAAGATAACAAGGAAATTACGAAGGGTTATTCCTTTGTGCAACTGCCCAGAATCCTTTTTAAAAATATTTATAGCTTTTTGGGAAGACAAAAAGAAAGCAGGATAGATTCCAGCGATTATTCCTAACAATAAAATCCCGGGTCCCAACAAAATAAGAGAAGAATATGAAAATTTCAATCCTTGGTTAACGTTCATAAACTGGCTGAAGCCGGGCAATAAATACATCGCAACAATAAAACCGATTATTGATGCAATTAAACTGACAATAATTGTTTCTGTTAAATATTGTAAAATCAGTGTGGACTTTTTCGAACCAATAATTTTTTGTACACCAATTTCTTTTTTTCTAAGCGATGCCCTTGCAGTAGAGAGGTTAATATAATTTATTATGGACAATAACATGATAACAATACCTATTGCAATTAACACTCGTATTAGAAACAAATTCCCTCGATTTGTAGTATCATTTGTAA
Organism: uncultured Cytophagales bacterium; assembly: GCA_963820995.1. Lineage (GTDB taxonomy): Bacteria > Bacteroidota > Bacteroidia > Cytophagales > Cyclobacteriaceae > JAGTVG01. The sequence continues at coordinate 450,567 of CAWGCL010000009.1, forward strand.
GGTCCTTATTAAAATAAACGTCCTTTATCGGATGTAAGCTTAAAGGAGTTAATTGAGCATCGGCATGACAGGCTTCGTTAGAAAGGTTCTTTTTGTAATATTCAATAAGGTAAGTTTTTAACTTATTTTCAAATTTTAATGGATCAACAATAGGATTTAAGTGCAGATAGGTTTCATAAACACTAAATCCCCAGTTATCAGCATAATAAGGTGTCATTTTTTTTACTGATGCTTCTGAAATTAGTCCATTAAATTGTATCGAAGAATTTTGTGGAGTGTTTTTGACAATTGCTTGTACGGTAAATGTATGATCCTGAAAAGTTCTCCATATTATTGTTTCTCCGATAGGATTTTTATTTTTAAACATTCGCAAAGCCTCACTTTCAGACAAGATGATTGAGAATGGTGAATTTATGGCATTATTTATATCGCCTTGTAGTACTTGAAAGTCAAAAACATTGAAGAAATTAGAATCGATAGAATAATAATGTTCTATTTCGAATATATCATTGTTGTAATTTAGAACAGGTGATAAAGCGAATAACTGATGGGTTTCCATATGGGTAGCTTTCTGAATTTCAGGAAAATTATTTTTGAGTAATTCAGCAAGTGGACCAGGCGTGCCACTTGACTTGCCATATGATACTTTAAAAATCCGCAATGAATTTGTGTGAAAATTATCAATGCTTAATTCATTTCGAGCAAAGATTGCTATCAGCAAAAGAATGGTTATTCCCAATGAGAGACTAAAAACATTGACAAGCGTGTTGCTTTTATTTTTGTTTAGATTTCTTAAGCTTAATTTTAAAAAATATCTGAACATGTTTTTGCCATATTAGATTAATTCACATATCATCTTTCAATGCGAATATTTATTCATCGTAAATCATCCTCATAATATTACAACTAAAAATATAGTTAAACAACTAATGTGTTAGTTGTTTTTTCATTTATAGATAAAAGATTAAGAAGAAGAATGAAAAAACCGGTCAAATTGACCACCCTTCACCGGAGTAAAGTGACCAGGCTCTCCGGTCCAAACTAACCACCCTAATTCAGAATAAAGTGACCATGTTACTCCGGACTAAATTGACCACCCCTTAAAAGGAACTTTTTCTTGTTTTCGAAGCTGTATTTTCACGCCTTTCAAAAAAAATGTGTGAGATATGGCCAATAAATTAATCGACATGAGAAAAGTAAGAAAAGTAATCACATTACATCATCAGGGGAAAAGTAAGGTCATCATAAGCAAGTATCTGTCCCTTTCAAGGAATACAGTCAAAAAGTATATCGCACTGTATCAACTGCTCAATCTGAATATCGAGGATATAAACCAAAAAACCGATACAGAACTTGAAGAACTTTTTAGCAATAACAAAACTGTAAATCCTTCACCCAAACTTAGAGCTGTTTATGATTTTTTCCCTTATATGGAAAGGGAGTTGAAGAAAACAGGAGTCACCAAACAGTTAATGTGGCAAGAGTATTATAAAAAACATCCTGATGGTTTTAAGATAGTCCTACTTATTGTGAAATCTAATTGAAAAGTTAATTTTTGCGAAGTGGATAATCTTAAATTCTTTCTGTAATATCTCCTGCTCCAAATCTTATACGTAATAGCCTTTTCTTTTTCTCCCTTCAAACATTTTCCTGAAATTATGACCGGTCCAGCAGGTTATAGCCCCAACCAGGCTGCCAATTAATACGGTAATCCCGATTATTAATCCCGACTGCCCAAGATTGAACAAATCAGCAATCTTCTGCGTTAATATCGACTCTGTAGCAATGTCAATTTTTAATGTCATCCATAACCATACCAGTCCTACTCCAAAAGCTCCGGCAAAAAAAGACTGAAATCCAGTGCTTTTCAAAATGGCGCCTCCAATAAAAGCGGAAACAGCGATCCACCACCATCCGAAATGCGGACCTCCGAAATATACCAGAGCAGCTATTATGATTATTTTAATATAAAATCTCATGTCAATTAACCTCTTCAGACTTTTTAGTAAATGAAATATTAAGTACGCCTTCACGATCCTCGTTATACTGATTCCAGAAGGCAATTTTGAAATAATCGCCTTTCGCCCAATCATCAATAAAGGTATCATAACCCGTACTGCCAGGGTTTCCGCTCTGCCCTCCAGGATATATTCCCCAGGCTTCAATTTCATCGCCCAACTCCACGATCATCCTCCATGATGCACCCCAATTTTCAGCTGTGGCATTGACAATACCTCTATATCCACCAATCGGTACTCTGGAATAACTGAATGACTTTATCCTTGTCATGTGTGTTAATCTTGTATTCTTAAAACGGTACCACAACGGTTCCAAACCATCATTCAATTCCATCCATGTATCGATGCTGTCAATCCCTTGTGTAAAGGAGGTCGTTACAATATCATTAATGCTTTCGATTTCCCTGGTTTCCAATATATCAAAAGCAGTATCGGTCGGCCATTTGGTCAGAATAGTCATGGTCGTATGATCATTTGGCCATTCAATAGGAACCTCCACCTCAAATTCATCCCATAACAATCTAAACATCTTAATATACCATGCCCGGAAATAGGAAGGTTCTATCATTTCAGGATCGGCCATATAATTCCAACCTCTCAACTTTTCAGCAATCTGTAATTGTCCGTCTGATAATTCATCCTTATTTAAACTATCGAGCATTACTGGTAATATGGAGGAAGCAAGGGTAAAGTAATTATCATTCTGTAATGTTTTCATATCATCAATGGTAATTCCCTCTGCAGCTGTTAAAACAGAATTTATTCGTTTATTCCTGAAATGTTCTTCATTACGGCTATGATAGAAATAAGGGTAATCTGAATCAAAAGGGTGCTGGTTTGCTGAACTGATAAATCCCCTTTCCGGATTAATAATTCGTGCATTATGTTCTTTAGGTATATATCCCTGCCATTCATAATTTGGGTCGCTACCGTCCATTATAAATTTTCCCTGTTCTTTCCATTTTAATGGATAATTCCCTTGTACTACCTGGGCAATATCGCCTTCCCTTGAAGCTAGTGCAAAGTTTTGCGGGGGACAATCCAGTGATTTGCATGCTTCTATGGCCTGGTTTATATTACTTGCCCTGTTAAGATCATAAAACGCTTTAAAATCCACGGAAATATTGTGGGCTGTCCACTTCAAAGCTAGATTTACTCTATTACTGTCACCCATAAAAGATCTATCATATACTACCGGCCCATAATGGGTATATACTACGGTATCAATATAATCTTCCTGCCCCCGGATTTTGATAGTTTCTATTATCTTCTGTGTTTTTAGCCATTTTCCTCCGTATGAATACTCATCATTCCTGTCATCCCGAAAAGAAATCTGATACCAGTCCCTTAAATCACGATCTGCATTGGTTGCACCCCAGGCGATAGAATCATTAAAACCAAGCAATATGCCCGGAACCCCTGGAACGGTTACCCCAAATGTATTTACTCCGGGAGCTTGTAATTGTTGGGCATACCAGATCATTGGAAGATTTAATCCAAGGTGCGGATCATTGCAAAGTATGGCATGGCCATTTTTTGTTTTTGATCCTGAAACAGCCCAGTTATTACTTCCTATTCCTTTAATGTAGTTATCCTGCAGGCTTACTGAATAGGAATTTTTTATTTCATGGTTATCAGGACTGAATATTTCAATGGGTTCAAAATCCCAGGGTGTCCCAACCGGTATAATGGGATCAACGTCTTCAGTGAAATCAGGGAAAAGAAAATCAAATCGTTCCTTTCCGAAAATCTTAACCATATTTGTATTCTGAAGATCACGATCGCTATTTAAATCATTCGCCAGGTATTTCTGCGTAAGTAATGACTTATACGGGCTCCAGCGTTCCGGCAGGTAATCTAACAATTTATATTCCAAAGGAAGATCTTTATAATTAAGCTGATCAATAAAGGCATTTACCCCATCTGAATAAGCAACTTGCTGCTCCGTAGACATCCGGATATTTCTTTAATTCATCATCGGCTCTCTCTGTGGCCTCACTTAATCCTTTCCTGCGCTGGAACCTGTCGAAATCAATTGCTGCTTTCCCCATTACTTCACTTATGCGTCCTGAAGCTACGAAAGTGATAAATTCCATCTGCCATAGCCTGTGATAAGCAGTGATATATCCCTGGGTAAAATAAAGGTCGTATTCATTCTTAGCAAATATGTGCGGGATAAGATTGGATTCATATTGAACCTTTACCTCATTATTCAATTGCGCGAGTGAAAGATCATATCCGATTTCGAAAGGATCATGCTCCGCATTTTGCCAGAAACCATGAAATGGATCAAGTAACTTTCCAAGTGGAGGGATACTTCCAATTTTCTGGTTTAATGAATAAACCAGTGCCCCGGATATCAGGATGGAAATGATAGAATCTAAAAAATTTCATATTTTCAGCCAGTAAGAATATCTATGAGAGATTAAAAAAAATTAGTTTTAATTTATCAGATAGATAATAATAAACGAATGTCCGAAATTCAATTTCAAAAATTATATTAAAAAAATGAAATTTTAAATTATTCCCGTAGTTTTTTTTAATCCATTATAACAATTACCTTAATATCTGATTTTTTTAAGTTAAATACAGGTCAAATCACAACAAAATCAAATTATCCTTCATGACAGGTTTTTGAGTACTGTCTATTTAAATGAAGGATATAGGAGGTATTTTATTCGGGCATCCAGTTTCTTACCTAATAAAAGTTATATATTTCGTTCTCATAAATTGCTTATAATCAGGACATTGAAATATATAAATATTTTTTTATCCTACTTTTGGTCTGGTAATATTCATATTTTATTACTGATGTAAGTTCCTTTATGCTATTTGAATTATTTTTCTGAAATAACCCTCTATATTCGTACAGAAAGTTAGGTTAATAAATCTGTAAGGTCAAAAAGTCCTTTGTTCTTTGTTTTTGATAATGTAATAAAATTGGCTTTAATCACAAGATATTTACAATATTGCAGTTTTTATTAGCATCGCTGAAAAATTGTAGCTCTTATGTGACCAGGTGTCGACAAACTCCTTTCGACAAACCCTTGAAATAATCTCTGGCACCTGGCCCTTAAGGGTTTTTCTTCACCCCAGTCTAATTCCTGAAAAATTGTTATTTCTGAAACATTTTTAGATGCACTATATTCAACGCAGTGCTTCTAATATTTGTAAAAGATTGTATTCGCAGATGATAAATTATTTTTATCTTCAGGCTTTGTAACTTATAATTATTCTGAAAATGAGATTTTTCTTGCCTTCATTTAATATAGTTATCCTGATTTTACTAGTGTTGTTTATATCCAATCAGCAAGGATTTGGCCAGAATAAGAAACGATCTAAAAAGAAAAACGAACAATCCGAGCAGACCGAAGAGGATAAAAAGTTACTGAATGAGATCCAGTATTATAATATAATCACTCCACTTGCAAAAACTGATTCCGGATTATTTGTTGTCCATTTTGTAGATGATAAATATTATTTTGAGATTCCTGAATATCTTTTCAATAAAGATATGCTTCTGGTCAGCCGAATTGCACAGATTCCCAATGGGTTGGGGGGAGGCTACATCAATGCCGGTACAAAAATGCATGAACAAGTTATCAGATGGGAAAAGAAATATAATAAAGTCCTGTTGAGGACAAAGTCTTATATAAGTTGGGCTGATGAGAACCTGCCCATAAACTTATCGGTTCAAACCAATAATTATGAGCCTGTAATCCATGCTTTTGATATCGAAACCTATAATCCTGATTCAAGTAATCTGGTAATAGATGTTACGAAATTCTACACCAGCGATATTCAGGCCATCAGTGGATTAACCGCAGATTTACGAAAAGATTATAAAATTACTAAACTGGACGAGGACCGGTCATTTATTGAGGGGATAGCCAGTTATCCCGAAAATGTCGAGGTGCGTCATGAATTGACCTATACTGCAACTGAGCCGCCATCAAATAATTCCACAGGAGCAATATCTATGCTGATGAACCAATCAATGATCCTCCTTCCGGAAGAACCTATGATGCCCAGGTATTATGATCCCAGGGTAGGATGGTTTACACTCAGTCAGATCGATTATGGCTCTACTGAATTAAAGGCTGAAACGAAAAGAATAATCCGAAGGTGGAGACTGGAACCCTCTGATGAAGAGGCTTATGCCAGAGGCGAACTTGTAGAACCTGTAAAACCAATTGTCTACTATCTTGATCCGGCCACACCAGAGATATGGCGCCCTTATTTCAAAGCCGGGATTGAATTATGGCAAGGGGTATTTGAATCAGCAGGTTTTAAGAATGCAATTATTGCCAAAGATCCTCCTACAAAAGAAGAAGATCCTGAATTTTCACCGGAAGATATGCGGTATTCCGTAGTTAGATATGTGGCATCTACCACAAGGAATGCTATGGGACCCAGTGTGTCTGATCCAAGATCAGGAGAAATCATTGAGAGTGATATTATGTGGTATCATAATCATTTCAGAACATACCGAAACCGGTATATGATTGAAACCGGGGCAGTAAATACTTCTGCCAGAACCCTGTATACAAAGGAAGAGGATATGGGCGAAATGATTAAAATGGTCATAGCCCATGAAGTGGGACATGCCTTGGGATTGCCACATAATATGAAAGCATCTTCAGCCTACCCGGTAGATTCCCTGAGATCAGGTACCTTCACACAAGAATATGGCATCGCGGCTTCAATTATGGACTATGCACGCTTCAATTATGTAGCCCAACCGGGAGATGAGAATATCAGATTTGTTAGGCAGATGGGACCCTATGACCATTATTCGATAAACTGGGGATACCGTTGGATCTCTGATGTGGATCATCCGGAAGAGGAGAAAGCTACACTTGATTCCTGGATACTTGAAAAGACCGGTGACCCTAAATATCGTTTTGGAAGCGGTCGGGGGGGATTCGACCCCTCGGCCCAGACTGAGAATATTGGAGATGATATTGTCAAAGCTTCTACTTATGGTTTGAGTAATCTGAAAATAGTTTCTGACAATTTAATTAAATGGACTTCTCAGGAAGGTAAAGATTATTCAGATCTGACGGAATTGTATAGCGGTCTGGTCAAAACCTGGGGAATGTATTCTAAACATGTATTGAATAATGTTGGTGGCGTTTATCAGACACCTAAAACCACAGATCAGGAAGGACTTGTATATTCTTATGTCCCTTCGGATATTCAGGCCGCATCCATGCAGTATTTAAACGAACATGTTTTTAATACTCCGGAATGGATCATAAATGAAAATATTCTGCGAAGAATAGAACCTTCCGGGGAAGTTAACCGGATATCTGTCGTTCAGAAGGATTTATTGAATTCATTACTGGATACAGACAGGATGGGCAGAATGGTGGAAGCTGAATCATTTATGGATTATGACTCCTATACGCTTAGAGCAAATGATGCAGGACCTACGGGATGGCGTTTGGAATGATCTGGATAAAAACATTTCAACAGATGTTTATAAAAGGAACCTCCAGGTCGCCTGGATTGAAAGGCTCTCACAAATCTTAAATAAGCAAACAGATGCGAATGATAAAGAAAATCCTGGGATAACAGATTTGAAGGCCATGGCGCTCGAAGAATTGAGAATCATAAAAAAGTCGATTGAATCAAGGAAAGATAATATCCGTAGTTCTCGGGCCAGATCCCATTATTTGTTTTGTTTGAAAAGAATAGAAGATGATCTATTGCCAGTTCTAAAATGAAGAAATAGCATAATTAATTTATTGTTTATTATTGAGTTTTGATTAATTAACATAGCTTTCTATCTTGTAATTTCTGAAACTATAAAATGGATTGATGGAAGTGCATCAAAATAGAATTCAACAACTTGAATATCAGTTATTTAACCTTGCATGCGTCATCAGCGCTGCAGCGGCCCTGACCATAGCTCTTCTTGATATCTTTGTAACCGGACATACCCTGTCCATCTTCCTGGATTTAACAGGTTTTGTTATCTTTTGCATTTTTTATTACCTGGCGAAGAATGAAAAGCAATATCCTAAACTGGTTTTGCCCTTTGTTTTAATCCTGTATCTATTAATTAATCTATCCTGGTTCTTTCAGGGTGGCGGATTTAACTTCAGTGATACTGTAATCTTTTTCCTGATCTTTATCATTTCACTGTTGATCATACCCAAAAAGTACAGGACACATCTGATCGTTCTTACATCAGTAAATATTTTTACACTTATCATAATTGAAAATATCAATACGGATTTAAGGTATCAGTACCTCGATCCGGCAATGGAAGTATTCGTATCCGATATATTTGTAGTTCTCCTTTTCGCGATTGGAGGATATCTGATCCTGAACTTTAAAAGAAAATACGAATCACTTTCCACGCAATTGATTGAAACATACGATAAGATCAAAGAAAGTAATGTTGATCTGGAGAATACTATCAATAAAAGGACCATAGAACTTAAGAAGGCAAATAAAGAACTTGACAGGTTGTTTTACCGCAGTTCGCATGATTTCAGAAGGCCCTTAACTACCCTGATGGGTATCAATGAAGTGGCCAGGTTAATGGACCTCAAAGAAGATACTATGCAATTGTTCAAAATGATGAACCAAACCGTGGGTAGTATGGACAATATGCTGAAGAAGTTTTATAATCTGTATGAGATCAGCCATTATTTGGAAGAAAAACGTTTGGTATCCCTGTCAGCTATTGTTGAGAAATATGAAGATGAATTGCTAAAAGAAGGACATATCATAAAAACAGTCATAAATCTGAAAAAGTACGATGATATGGATCCCAAGAATAGCCTGATAGATATCATTTTTTCCAATATGATTGAAAATGCCATTCGTTTTACCAACGGGTAAACACGCGGAAATCTCAATTAAGATTACAGAGAATAGAAATTTTTTGAATATCCAGATGGAAGATAGAGGTATAGGGATTGATGAAATATTTTATGGAAGGATTTTTGAAATGTATTTCAGGTCTAACGAAAGGCCCCATGGAAATGGCCTGGGCCTTTATGTGGTTAAAACAGCTCTTGATAAGCTGCATGGAAATATCATAGTGAAAAGTGAAAAAGGGAGCTATACACAATTCGATATAAATATACCTGTTTAAACATTTGACAAAATGCTTAGGATTTTTTTAATACCTGGAATTGCGATGTTTCTAAACCTGAATTTGTCAGGCCAGGAGAATCCCGTTAAAATTGAAGAATTTATCTATGATGAAGCCCCGTTCAAGTCCTGCCATGCCTCTACTATTGCAGAAACAAAATCTGGCTTGTACGCTGCCTGGTTTGGCGGTACTCATGAGAAACATAAAGATGTGGAAATCTGGATTAGTAAAAAGGAAGATAATACCTGGAGCACCCCCATTTCTATAGCGAATGGAATTGTTGAGGATAAAAGATACCCTTGCTGGAACCCTGTTTTATATTACTCCCCTGACAATAGACTATATCTTTTTTATAAGGTAGGACCCAGTCCATCCGAATGGTGGGGGATGCTTAAATACTCCGATGATGATGGGAATACCTGGTCAGAAGAAATCAGACTTCCGGAGGGGATATTAGGGCCAATTAAGAACAAACCTGTATCCATAGTGGGAAACCTGCTTTTATGCCCGTCTAGTACAGAACATGATGGCTGGAAAGTGCAAATGGAAATGTATGATCCTGCTGAAAATTCATGGGAAAACCCGGTATATGTCGACCACTCCTCAAAATTTAACGTGATCCAGCCAACTATCCTGCAAGCCAGCGATGGCGAGATCATGATCTTATGCCGAAGCAAGGAAGGATATATTATTGCGTCATTCTCAAAGGATAATGGGAATACTTGGAGTAGCCTGGAGGCCACAAAACTGCCTAATCCCAATTCTGGTATAGATGCGGTAACCATAAAAAACGGAAAACATATTCTGGTATACAATCATACCGGAACTCCCAAAGGGAAATGGGGAGGGAAGAGGTATCCCTTAAATGTTGCTGTTTCAGAAGATGGAAAGAAATGGCAAGCTGGTCTTGTCCTGGAAGATACGAAAGGAGAGTATTCCTATCCAGCAGTCATTCAATCAAGTGACGGATTGATTCATATTTTGTACACCTGGGATCGTTTAAAGATAAAGCATGTGGTTATTGATCCGGAATTGCTGATAGAAACTGATATTGATAACTGGAATTAAATGATTTGATTTAGAGATATGTTAAAAAGATATAAACTGGCTTTATTGTTCATTCCCTGGATCTTATTACTCATAGTATTATTATTATGGTCGCTTGGAATTAAACTCCCGTCATTTAATAAAGAAATTGTTGAGATTCAGAATACAACAATAATTGTTGAAAGGATTGAGGAGTTGGGCAAACTGGAACTGGTGAAATATAATTTCAGGGAAATTTATGATTACCAGGCCATAAGCAAAGGAAAGATCAATAGCAGTACAGCATTGAAAACCTACGATTTTAATCCAGACCTAAAAGTAGCCCTGATCGCATCCGGGGAAGCTGTGGGTTGTATCGACCTTCGAAATATGGAGCTGAACAGTGTGAAAATCTCAGGGGATACGCTGTTCTTTAAGATTCCTGCATCTGAATTATGTTACCATAAACTTGATCTTGAAAAATCGAGGGTATATGATTTTGAAAGGTCTGGTTTCTGGAGTAATATTTTCCCGGACGATGATGAAGTAACGAGGGCTGTGGACAATGCTTATCGAGAAGCAGAAGATCAGATCCGTATCAGTGCACTAGAAAATGGTATACTCGAGCAGACCACTTTAAATGCTGAAAAAGTATTGCGGCCCATTTTGGAGAAAATATCTGGCAAAGTGGTTGTTTTTACTTATGAACCGGATAATGCAAAACTGCAACCTGTGATGTAATTCCACCTATGCTATTTAACTAATATTTTGATGCAATTAATTAAGGAATTCAGAAAACATTACTTCCTGGCTTAAGGAATAATTATTGTTAAGAGGATAATTATAATTTATTTTCTCTGTAAGGTGTTAATAACTTCATTTTTGTAATTCCTGCCTATTGGAAGTTCTTTGCCTGGCACCTCAATATGGGTGTGTGAATAGGCTTCTATATTCTGGATACATATAATATAAGAACGGTGAATCCTCAGAAATAGCTCAACTGGTAATTTAGATTCCAATTCGCTGATCAGTATCTTTGAGATGATTGTCCTGCTCTTACAAATGATCTTAACATAATCTTTTATGCTTTCTATATACAAGATCTCGTCAAATCGAATCTTTACATTCTTTTTGTCAGATCTTATAAATATATGGTCAGGATTCGAGTCGTGTTTCTGAAGTGTGTTTCCAGGCACCAGCAGTTCGCTGTTGCTTTGTTCATAGAATTTATTGATTGCCTGCATGAAACGGTCGAACGAAATGGGTTTTAAGAGATAATCAATTACGTTAAGGTCAAAAGCATCAATTGCGTATTCCCGGTAAGCTGTTGTCAATATTACTTTTGGTGGGGTTTTAAGTGATTTAAGAAAGTCTAATCCGGTAATTTCAGGCATCTGTATATCAAGAAACATAAGGTCTACCCTGGTCTTATTCAATATGTCGAAGGCCTGGAAAGCATCCAAACAGGTGGCCACAAGTTTAAGACTATCGAATTTTTCAACATGCATTTGAATGGCTTCAATTGCCAGGGGTTCGTCATCCACTATGATACACCGGGTTTTCATTTTTTATTTCCTGTTGGTATCGATAATTGAACACTAAAAGTATCAGATAAATTCTCAATGTCAAGGGAATAATCACTTTGATACAAAAGTTGAAGTCTTTTTTTTACATTTTCTAATCCTATACCACCGGAAATGGATTTTCTATCCAGATCTTTTTGTAATGATTTACTGTTTATGATATTGAAATCCAATTTATTGTTTTCAACTCTTAAATATATTTTTATCCAAACTTTATTAGATTGCCTTCCAGCGCCGTGCTTGAAACTGTTTTCGATAAATGGAAGCAAGAGCATAGGTGGTATCTGTTGATCATTTGTATTATCAGCATTGAATTGTATATCTAAGCGGTCCCCAAATCTGATTTTCTGAAGATATATATAATTCCGGATCAGTTTGATCTCCTTTTTCACATCTACTATTTCAGCATTGCACTCATACAGGAGGTAATCCAGCATTTCGGATAGTTTTACGACAGCTTCGGCAGTTTGGTCGGATTTTTTTAGCGCAAGTGAATATATATTGTTCAGGGTGTTAAACAGGAAATGTGGATTAATCTGTCCTTTCAGCATCGCCAGTTCAGCATCAGTTTTCTCTTTCAATAATTGAATTGCTATATGCTGCTGTTCATACCAGTATTTCAGGAGTTTGATCAATATAGCCAGTATACTAACAGAATATAACCCTACAATCACAAAATACAGATCGATCAATGATTTGTCGAATGTACCCATCCCGGGTCCGATAAGTGTTAAGGTGGGAAGAAAGATAAGCGAAGTAATCCAGAATGAAAAGATCAATGCATATACACTGAAAAGGATAAAAAGTTTTATTTTATTCTTTAGCAGAAAACGGGGAATAAGGTAATAGTTGAAAAAATACGTTGTACCGATCGTGATAGGCATCAGAAGGATAACAAATTTGAATGTGATCAGGTAAAATCCCTGTTGATGGCCAAAGAAAAAGGTGTAATAAATTAAAACAGCAATCCAGAAAATAATATGGATCAGTACCCTGATTTTTGAATTTTTTAATATTTCTGGTATTCCTTTCAATTCCTAAATGTTTCTTTAATAAAATTATAATTATATATTGAAACAAGTAGTAAGAATGATGAATTATAGACCAACTACAATTAAAAAGGGGAAAACTGCCGATCCTGATCTATTAACGACATCTATATTCATCTGAAAGGGATGTATCGGTCATAATGGGACCACGGTCTATTAAAAAATTTTTATTGAATTGTTTGGTTTAGTTTTAATCAAGTTTTTAATGGTTTAAAAAAAATTAAAATCAAATGATACTTTTATTCTTAGATAATGTCATAGTTCAAAGTTTAGGGCCATACAAAATTCCGCTTGCCGTAATATTCCTGATCGTATTGATCCTGATCATTTACACATTGTATTTGAAGGTTCGTAAAGCGGAACCTGATCATCAGGCCTTGCAAAGAAGTCTTAATACCCTTCTTGTGGTCGGTAGTTTTAACCTTGCTTTAGGAATGGTCGGGCAGATCACCGGCATCTGGGATGCTATAGATGCTATAAAAGCCGCCGGCGATATTAATCCTGATATCGTTATGACCGGGATAAAAATTTCTTTCGGAACAACAATCTTCGGATTAGCAACATTTATGCTTGCTGCACTTGCGTGGTTACTTTTAACCTATCTGCCAGTCAGAAAGTAAGATCATACATCACTAATAATAATACCTGCGGATTTCTCCAGAAATTCATAACAACACCATACAAGAACAAAAAATTTAAGGTCATGAATGCAAAACTTAAAATATCAAAGCGAATCTCTTTGGTAATTCTATCTTTCGCTATAAGTTCTAAGTCCTTTTGTTATCAGGATAATATAGAAGGGCATTGGGAAGGCATGTTTATGCAGCAGTTTAGAATGGAAATTCTCATTTCTGTAAATGAGGATAAAAGTTTTTCCGGGAAGTTAAAAATGTATGATGAATCTCTTTTAATTCAGGATGATGAGATCAATAATATTCGATATGAGAACAAATCTCTTTCCTTTTTTATCCCTGCAAAAGAAACAGCCTTTGAAGGTCATTTAAATCCTGATCTTACAGAATTGAACGGTGGTTTTATTTTCCCTGACGGCAGCCATCATCCAGTCTATGCCGCGAAGAAAACCACAAGCACTTTGGTTGAAAATTCTTTGACATCAATGGATGGGAGTATTTTAGAGAAAAGGTATTCACCCTCACAACTTCAGGAAGACCTGCAGTTCCTGAGACGCCACCTTTCAGAAATTCACCCGCAATATCATTTATATACCTCAGAGGAAGCCTTCGATGCCTTGTATCATACTGCTATTAAAAATCTGGATAAGGATTTAGCATTAAGGGAATTTTACAATTTGACTTCTCCAATAGTTGGAAAAATAGGATGCAGTCATACCGGGATCAGGTTGCCGGAGAATTATATTATGGCTCAGCAAACTTATTACCATTATTTCCCGCTCAAATTATTTATAATGGATGATAAAGCCTGGGCATTGACAGGGGATAATGATCAGAATTATATTGAACCTGGCTCTGAAATAGTCCGGATAAATCATGTGCCTGTTGAAAATATAATAGCCAGATTGCTATCATTCATTCCTGCCGAAGGATATAATAAAACCACAAAATACTATGAGTTAAACAAGGATTTTGGATCATATTTTAACTTATTAAATAATTCTGAACAATTTCTGATCGAGTATATTAAACCAGGTTACCAAAAAGCAGATTCAATAAATATCGAAGCTGTTCCATATTTATCATACTCTTCAAGTAATACTATCGATATGCCTTTCTTGCCAACCCTGCATCCCATGATTATTGAACAAAGCACAGCCATACTTGAAATCCCATCATTCGCTTTACCTGATGTTAATGAATACCTAAGTCTGATGGATAGTATTTTTCAGGCCATCCATAAAGCTGGTATTCAGAACCTCGTTCTTGACTTAAGGGGGAACCCTGGAGGGCATCCAATATTTGCAGCCATATTGTACGCCCATCTTTCCTCAAACGATTTTATATACTTTCAGGAAAATGAACAGGTTCCCGAATTCAAACCACTATATGAACCTATGGAGGCGGCAACTCCCAATTTCACTGGGAAATGTTATGTAATTGTGGATGGTGGATCTTTGTCAACCACTGGGCATCTGATATCATTATTGAGATATAACAAGCGTGCCGTTTTCATAGGAGAAGAACCAGGTAGCTGGTTTTATTGCAATGACAACAGCAAAAAGTATAAGTTACCCAATACCCGGATTGAAGTAAATATTCCACAAACTACTTTTAAGACTGCTGTAAAAGGGTATGAAATGGGAGAACCTTTCATAGTTGATTATCCCCTTGATGTATCTTTGGAGGATTTAATACGAAAGTCCGATCCATGGATGGAATACACGCTCAATCTGATAAGGACATCTAACAGATCTTTATAAGTTTCAGGGTAATGTATTTAATATAAAAATTAATATATATTCAATCTTTTACATAAAAGAATTTGAATTGCACCTTCCTGAAAAACAGTATAAAAAAAGCCGGCTCCAAGGGAGCCGACTTTACCTGATAACCAACTTCACCAACCAAATCATTTTTGATAAATATGTTGAAGAAATTCCTGTTTATGAGTGTCTTCGGAAAACTTCCCGGAATAATGAGAAGTAACAGTACTTGAAGTTGTATCTTCAATCCCTCTTGATGAAACACAAAGGTGTTCGGCATCTATAACCACTGCTACATCTTCAGTTTTTAAAACCTTTTTCAATTCATTTGCAATCTGCATTGTCATTCTTTCCTGAACCTGAGGCCTCTTGGCATAATAATTCACAATCCTGTGGATCTTTGATAAACCAATGACGTATCCGGATGATATATAAGCTACGTGCGCTTTTCCTATAATCGGAACAAAGTGATGTTCGCAGTTAGAGTAGAACGATATATCCTTTTCTACAAGCATCTCTTTATAATTGTACTTATTTTGAAATAACTTGATGTCTGGCTTGTTTTTAGGATCCAATCCACTGAATATCTCCTGAACATACATTTTTGCTACCCGGTAAGGCGTTCCTTTCAGGCTGTCATCTTCGAGGTCCAATCCAAGGATGTGCATAATCTCACTGAAATGTTTTTCAATTAGCTCCATTTTGAGTTCCTCATCCATCTCAAATGCATCAGTCCTTAGGGGTGTTTCAACAGATGTCGATACATGCTCATCACCTATCTCATCATGTGAAAACCCATTATGCCGGGTATTCAACAAAGTTCCGTTCCGTTTCATAAAGGATAATTTTTATATCAAATTTATTATCAATTTTTTTTCTTAGTTTGTCATAAACCATCACGGCGATATTTTCAGCCGTGGGGTTTATACTTTTAAACTCCTCTACGTCCAGGTTGAGGTTTTTATGATCTAATTTTTCAAGGATATTATCCCTGATCAGGTCACTTAACATCTTCAGGTCATATACATAACCTGTATCTGGATCCGGTTCACCGGAGAGCTTAACAATCAATTCATAATTATGCCCATGAAAATTCGGATTATTACATTTTCCGAACACCCTTTCGTTTTTTTCATCTGACCAATCAGAATTATATAAACGATGGGCGGCATTAAATTGTTCTTTTCTGCATACCGTAATTTTCATTATATGTATTATAACCGACTACGCCGGATATTGTTTAATATTTTTGATTTACTTTTAAACAAAATTTCAGGATGGCTTAGAAACCATCCTGAAAGAGCAACAGGGGCATAAAGGTACTAAAATTCGGATAGAATTCAATCAGCTATTTCCCAATATTAAATTCATGGGCTGAATATATCAATGATGATCAAAATACTTAAAACTCAATGGTATACATTATGTTTGGCAACATACCCAACTGATATACATATTCGATTTCATCAATTGCACTATTATAGTATTGGTCAACCATCCCATCTGCATTTGTAATGTTCTGTATATCCAGTTTGATCTCCTGACCCGTCTTTCTCTTATTGATACGGTAGGCTATGCCAAGATTAGCAATAAAGATGTCATCACCCCGAAGCGTAAAGGCCTGTCGTTCATCTACACGTGTATACCCATATTCGCGGCTTTCTTCCAGATCGATTGGAGAGAACCTTCTTGCACCAATATATGAGATTTTAGCGTTAATGCTTAATATCTTGGATTTCCCTGGTTTCTTATCAAAGATAAATTCTTTCCCAAACAGGAAATTCCCTACATAATTTCCGTTGAAACGCGTATCCCTTTCTACCTCGTCCATTGCTTTATACTTTGAATTATACAGGGATCCTGTGAACATGAAGTAGTATGTATCTGCGAAATATCTTTCCAGAGTAAGTTCAAGTCCGTAGTTATACCCGCTGCCATTATTTATAAGTTCTCTGATCGGAATACCATGAAACGGCATTTAACATGGAAAATGAGCTGTTTGGATCATTTTCAACAGCGATATCATATAAATCCTGGTAATAGGCTTCTATTTTCATCATCAGGTTCGATGTGAAAAAATTTTGATATCCAATAACATATTGTCTGGATTTTGGGAATCCCAGCCAGAAGTTAGGCTGTTGTATTATGCCGTTTTCATCCATGGTTTGAACAAAAAAGGTAGGCAGGGATTCCATCCGGCTATGAATTCCAAATCCAAAGTTCAGACTTTGACTGGGTGTAAAGTGCCATTTCAATCCTGCCCTTGGTTCTATTGAATGTGTTTCGTTTAATAGGTTATTCAGATAGTGTAATCCCCCCACAAAAGTTAGCTTATCATTGATGCGGTATTTCCAATTCCCATATACTTGCAATAATCCGGAATTTCCCTGTTCATCCTGCTCTACCATCATCTCCTCTGCAGGCTTATCCCAGTATTCAGTAAAGAAGTCATAGAAGAAATGTGTATATACAATCCCGGCGGATATTTTATGTTGAGCATTAATTTTGCTATGCAATGAGGTTTTTCCGATCATTGTATATTTTCTGAGCTTTTCATCTGCCAGCAATTGATATTCATTTGTATCCACAAGATCGGATTCATCATACAAACTGCCATTTTCTGAGACAGATATTCCAGACTCAATGAAAGTATTTCGACTTAAAGGGATAGAGTGATTCAAACCAACAACGGCCAATTCTGAATATACATTGAATTTGGAAATAATGATGTCTTCATTTTCCTCTGAAGGTAGCTCATGCTTCAGATTGCTTTTTCCGGCAAGACCAAAGAAAGAAAATACACCTCCATGTGGTGTAGGCAAATTAACCTTGAAAGATAGGTCCTGGTATTTGGGAACACCGTCAAAATTTACAATACCTGTATTTTCCAGAAGGGCAAGTGTGGAGTACCTGTAGTTAACCAGGTATGAACTATTGCTTTCCTTCTTAAACGGCCCTTCAAGAGTGAAATCAATTCCAAGTGCTCCAATGGAGAATGAATGCTCCCTCTGCTGGTTATTGCCATTTCGCAGTCTCATATCGAATATTCCCGAAAAAGCATTCCCATATTCAGCAGGGAAAGCTCCTGTAAAGAAATCAGAATTGTCAAGCATGGCACTGTTAAGGGCATTGATAGGGCCCCCGGTTGCTCCCTCATCTGAAAAGTGGTTTGGATTTGGTATCTCAACGCCTTCCAGGCGCCACTGGTTTCCTTTGGGGGAATTTCCCCTGACGGCTATATAATTATCTCCTTCAGGACTTGGCATAACCCCGGCAAATGAACTTACCATCCTCGCCGGATCATTAAATGAACCAGCATAACGCTTCGTCTCTTCTACAGAGAAAGCACGGGCACTTACAGTTGCCATTTCATTGAGTACTGCTCCATTGTCAGGGTTCGACCTGATCACGATTTCCTCCATTTTTACTACTGATTCTGTCAATGATATATCAAGAACAAGTTCTTTAGAGGAAGTGATCAGCAAATTGGGCAGGCTAATCTCTTCATAACCCATACAGGAGATCTTAAGACTGACTCTTCCAACCGGCACACTTTCCATGTAAAATTCACCTTCCAGGTTAGTGCTTGATCCAAGCAATGGATCAGAACTTATGATAATTACATTGGCCCCAATAATTGGAAAATTTGAATCCTGGTCAATAATGGTCCCCCTCAAGGTCTGGAACAGTTCCTGAGCATTAAGAGAAAGTGTGCTCAGGATTAGCGCACAAGCTATCAGCAAGGATATTTTATATTTTGATTTCATACGGTGTTCTCTTTAAAAAATGAATATTTAATTCGTTTAGAATCTGATTCCCAGGTTAAATCCTATGTACATCTTCACATTGGTTCCCCGGACGGTTTCATTATAGAATCCATAGGAAGGCACGATCGAACTCCCAGTTACTTCACCTTCGGGGTTTGTCAGTTTTGACACGGCCACATTTAATGACGGACCTCCGAAAATTTCGAGTCTTCTGGTTATCAAATATGAAACATTGAATTTCAGACGGTTTAACAGGTTTAATTCATTGGTCCATGCTTCATCTTCATTCAGGTGTGTAGCTGTAAGATCCATATTAAAATTGAATCTCTTACTAATTGGGACGAGGGTTCCGAATCCATAGGTTATTCCCCAGTTTTGTTTCTCTCCTTCGGGGCGGTATCCAACTGAGAAAATATTATAAAATTTGGTCGTTCCTGTTTTGAAATTGAAATTTACATATAGAACCTCATTTCCTTCAACTTCTATCCTTCTATATCCATGGGCGACAATACTAATAAACCCTATAGGAACCCCTCTTTTTACTGTATCGGAGACATTGACAAATGCCAGCTGGAATCCATTCATTCTTTTGGTGTAATTCATCAATCCAGCTATTTGAGAACCCCTGTGTTCTTCAGGAGATATATTTGCCAATCCTGCCATTTGCAGTCCGCTGCTTTCTTCAACCACTATATTAGCTAATCCGGCAATTTGGGTTTGGGAGGTTTCATTTGCCACATTGGCCAGCCCTGCTATTTGAGCGCCCTGGATATCCTTGATGTTAACGTTTGCCAGACCTGCTACCTGGGCCCCATTCATTTTCCCAGTATTAATATTTGAAAGCCCTGCAAACTGAGCACCGCGACTGTCACCGTTTAAAACATTCCCCAGACCTGCAAAATAGGCACCCCGGGTATCCTTCAAATTAATATTGGCGAGTCCTGCAAATTGAGCGCCATCAGATTCGTGTTCTGTAAGATTGTAAAGTCCGGCTCCCTGGAAACCCCTGGCGGTACCTCTCACATTATTACCCAGACCAGAAAACACGAAGCCTCTTGCATCCTCCCGAATTAAATTCGTGATCCCTGAGATGGTTGCACCGTTCACACTCTGTCTGTTGATGTTTGTGATCCCGGCAAATTGAAATCCTGTTACTTCCTCCATGACTACATTATATAATCCGGCAGCCTGAAATCCATTTGTTGTTCCCTTCGCACTATTGCCTATTCCAGCAAACTGGAAACCTTTAATATTCCCGGAAGTGTTATTGATCAATATTCCAATTTCCGCACCATTTACCCCTCCCGAAACACCATAAAGGAGGTTAAAAGAAAAATTGTTGATCACCTGTGCCGCCTCATCGCCATTTGTCCCTATGGGATGCGCGAAAGTTACCTGTGCTTTCCTTTGAATTTTTGTTGTATCGCCAGTCTCAGCGTAAACCGAAATGACCCCAACGATCATTCCTACAATCAAAATGATTATTTTAAATTTCTTATTTCTAGTATTCATTGCGTGATAATTTAAAAATGTTCAATAGGAGGACAATCATTATGGAGATTACCCCTATCGGATTTGGAAATTTATTTTATGGAGATTTGAGGAATACGAGGACTGTGAGAATGTGAAAGTGACGAACTGAAAAACCGGTGAGGATGTACCGGAGAATTGATGAACCGTGGACTAATTAACAGTGGGAGTAAGAAGTGGATAAATGAGAAATTGAAGAATAGTACAACTGAAGAATCGATATATTGTCGAAGATTGAATCGGGGAATACTAGGATTGAGGGATTCAGGTAATATAACTATGTAGAAAAGGAGAACTTAAAATTCAGGGGAAAAGGTGAAAATAAGGGCTACTGAAGAACCATAGAAATGTATAATTGGAAAATTGTGGATTTGCAGAACCGAGAAATTATGCAGATGAAGAATTGGCGATCTGTAGAACTGGAAAATTAAAAGATTGGAAAATCAAAAATGATTTCCCGAATAACTCAGGTGAAATTTATGCAGATGGCCTTAATACCTAAGATCTCCTGTAAATTTATCGGTGAGCTATTAATCTCTGACTTAATTAAAAAAAACATAAGTCCCGTAATTTGCCTCTAATTTATCATATAACAACTGAAAAGTCTTATCCCGGTCCACATGGTAGCATCTCAGGATCTTGCCCTTTTTACCCGTAAACTTATAAGACAGGTCAAAATCAACCTCCGGGCAGCTAACTTCTTCATAATATGCTAAGCCGGGATCGAGAAGGGCAGCAATATCTCCCAGATCAAAAAATCCTTTGGTGGGAGAACTGTAATAGTCACTTCCGATACGAATATTATGAATATATTCTCCTATAGCCCCATAGGGTTTGACCATTTCTTCGGATTCTTCCATTGGACAATAGAGATAAGTGCCTGTGTCAAATAATACAAACGACATAGGTGAATCAAATATTAACCTGGCAGCATGGGGGTCTCCAAAAACATTAAAATTCCAACATTTATCAGGCCATTTTGTCCTCAGATGCCAGAACACAACGATCCGCTCAGCAATTGCCGGTTCTTTGAGAAATGCAGAGGCTATATCTGTTGCCGCACCTAAACCAATGATCCACAAAGGATTCTCTTTGGACGCCTGCATGGCTTTCTCTATTATAAAATCAACCCCTTCGGAATGGGAAGGTTCATACCTGTATCTTAAGGGATGTGAACCAGGATATACCGGTATCTCCCCTGATTGTTTGGTGAGTATAAGAAGGGTATCAATTTCATCTACAGATTTCTGGATACTATGAGGGCCTGCCCAGGCGAAAGTAGCTCCGACAATACCCAGAATATTAAACCGCTCAGGTGAAAGAAGAGCCAGGGTTAGAGCCCACTGGTCATCAATTTCGTTTTTTGCATCGGCATCAATGATCACATTGATCAGTTCATCTTTTGGTGGAATGACAGGGACAACTCGTTTGCTGAAATCAAAATCTTTGAAATAATTTATGTATTCATCATAACTGCTTTGAGCCTTTATGGATCCAGAGTAAGAAATAAAAAGTGTAATTACAAGCAGTAATACGGGGAAAAATTTCTTATTACTCATTATTCGAATTTTTTATTTCACCTAAAAATTGTTGAGCATGATGGCCTCTATAAGGGTTGCCATTTCTTCCGGATCGATCGTAAGTTTCAGGTAGGAATGATCAGCCTTTTTCCCTGTTTGCCAAGTATTCCCCCCATTGTTATCAGGAATACACTGGCCATCGTCAACCTTTTCCCACCATTTCCCTAAACCACCTTTGACTGCATACAGTACTGCCGTTTGGTCAAAACTGGCATTGTCCAGAATTTCACCTTTGAATTGGTCTTTTATCCATGGGGCGTTTTTCGAGAAGTGCAAATAGCCCACATATAAAGGAGAATTTGGATCTATGTTATTGAAAACCTTCCCTGTTTTTATCACAAGTCCAACCTCGAATCCTGAAAATGTGATCGGAACAGAAAGATTTTCGATAACAAATTTGGTAACACCGGGCATATCTCCATTGAAATTCCATTCATTTTCACTCTCAGGAAAACCTCCACCCATCATGACAAATTCCCTCACCTTTTTTTCTATAAGTGCTTTTCCATTCAGCTTTGAGTATTCGTCTGATCCTGATTTGATCAAATCTTGTATGTTTTTCAGTGGCCCTACTGTGACAATTACTATGCTTTTATCTTTACTCTCAGAAAGTATTTTCCGGTATAGCTGTGTCGCATTCTCGGCATCCTTATTCTGCATTGAGTGATTAAATTTGTCGGCAATAGGTTTGTTATAGTACCATTCATCATGATGATAGTCTCCACTTCTCAATCCTATAGGGATATCAGGGTGATTATAATAGGTATTTATTGCATTGATCGCAGAAACAGCATACTCTTCTGTTTGCCAGCACATCACGGCCAATAAATCACAATCACCCTTATCTATAAATGTATGAAGCATCGCAAGCGCACCCAGATCATCTGAATCGCCTCCGATATCTGTATCAAATATTATTTTTACCTGGCTAAATGAAGAGAAGGAAATAAAGGTAAAAAATGCGAGTACTAAAAATCTGAATTTCATATGTATTTTAGGTTTTGAAAAATTCAAATAAGGTCTATTTTGCTTTATGTTGAAACCTAAAGTTAAATGGTAATTTTCAACATCTCAAAAATTGGTAACATTTTTATACACTCCCTCATGATCTGTTGCAATATCCTTTAATAAGTTTCAAAAAAACGAAAATCATGAAGACGCAGTAAGTTTCTGGTAATTTTGTATGTTATGATATGCTCAACCTTAGGATGTCCTCAATATATCAATATCCCCGACTTAATAGTAGCCTCAACATTTCTTTATCCATGTCCTTACAATATTCTCAACCCAAAACTACCTCCCCACCAAAGTTGGAACTGGGTCTTAGTTCCGGGTACATCTTCCCAAAGTAGCGTTTTTTCAGGAGCAATATTGGTCAAAAATTCTCCTGTAGCAGGATCTTTCAGATCGGAAACATGTAAGTTGATGGCAGGTCCAACGAAAAATGATAGCCGTTTAACAATTGTTACCCCTACCAAAGGATTAAATCTGAAGGAAGCATTAAAGGCCTGAGTCTCGACATCTTCCATAATCTGGGTTCCTTTTAAGTCAAGGTTGACAACTACCCTTCGTGTACCTATCTGTCCTCCAATTCCGTATCCAAATCCCCATATCGGACTATCAGAACCTGGTTGAATACCGGCTGTGAAAATATTATAAAACCTTCTAACCCCCATTTTATAGGTAAAATTAGCATAAAGTACTTCCTCCGCTGATAATTCTATCTTATGATAACCCTTTCTGACAATACTAATGAATCCTATGGGTATCCCTCCAACGGAATCAGCGATGTTTATGAAGCTGAACTGGCCCCCATCCACGTATTTCGAGTAGTTGAACAGCATGGCGATCTGTGCTCCTTTTACCCGTTCCGAAGCGATATTGGCTAAACCAGCAAACTGACTTAACCTCACTGTCTTAGCATAATTGGATAATCCTGCGATCTGCCAACCGCCTACATTTTTTCTTGCCACATTGATCAACCCGGATACCTGAAATCCATTCACGTTTTCACCTATATTGAATACTCCTGCCACTTGCAATACGTCGACGTCTTTTTTAGTATAGTTTGATATACCGGAGATCTGGACACCATCAACCGATTCAGTGGTGAAATTGCTGATACCTGCAACCTGCCAGCCATGCATTGTCCCCCGCAATACATTGCTGATACCTGTAATTTGTACACCTTTCATGGTATCAAGTATCACATTGCTGATACCTGTCAGTTGGAGCCCTTTTACATCCTGACGGTTATTATTGAATATTCCACTGATCTGAGCCCCTGTTGTAGTGCCTCCAACCACATTGCCAATGCCAGCAATCTGCAATCCTGAGACATCTTTACGGTCAATATTTACCAATCCCCCAACTTCGACACCTTTTACACCCGCCGAGTATCCTGCAAGAATATTTAATGAGAACCGGTTTTCTACTTGCCCCGACATTTTAAGATTAGTGCCTACATTTGGCCAGATGGAAATCTGACCGATACGGGTTTCAACGATATCGATATTTTCAGCCTGAACCCTTTGATCTCTGGCGACGAATTTCTGAACGATCCCAACATCTTCAACAGGAGCATAGGTGACAGGCTGTATGCTTTCTATGGGGGGGATATCGTAATCCGGATATTGCCTTGCCAATTCAATATTGATTGATTGGTCTGAAGGCCTTACTATGATGAGTGTGTCATAGAAATTCTTCTTGCTGTAAAACAGGTTCAGTTGTTCATACTTACTTGGAACAATCAGGTTATAATACCCCATACTGTCAGATAAAGCTGCCACCAGGCCACTAGGATCATACACAGATACATTTATAAGGGCTTTACCTGATTCAGAATCATATATATATCCTTTGATTTCATATTTGATGTTTTTCTTATCCCTTTCACCCTTTGGGATCTCCTTGATCAGTATTAAATGGTTGCCAGTGACTTTATAAGTTGTTTCTTTATCTAGAATTACTTCCAGAACGTCTTTTACGGTTGAGTTTTCTACATGGATCGATACCAGGGTGTCTACATTGATGATTTTGGAATTATAGGAGAAATTAAAATCAGCTTCATTCGCCAGAATGATTAATACTTTTTCAAGAGTGGCATCTTCCAATGACATATTTACCTCCCTTTTCAGGACCGGAACCTGGGAATATGCAGTTTGAAAAAATAAAAATAAAAAAAGTATGGTGATCAATTCTTTGATTGACCTAACAGCCATCGCCAGATATCTCAAAAGTATTGTCGTTTTTTTCTATGGTTAGATTAAAGTTAATGGCAATTTTATCCAGTATTTCTTCTATACTCATATCCTGGAATTTGGCAGATAACATGCAGGATAAAATGTCTTTGTTCTTTGTTGAAATCTCAGTATCGTATAGTCTCTCAAGGGTGTCAAAAACTGTAGACAATTCAGTGTCCCTGAACATTACTGTCCGCGACCTCCAGAACATTTCACCACCCTCTGATTTTTCATATTTTTCTATGTGACCGGTTTCACGATTAAAAATTCCCTTTTCGTTTTTTTCCAGGATCACAAAGGCGATGTCCTCTTCATCTGATAACCTAACTTTTCCATCTTCGACAGTTACAGATATCTCTTTTTCTTCTTCAATGGCCCTGACATTGAATGAGGTACCCAGCACCCTTACAACTGCATTATGTGCATGAACAACAAAAGGTTTTTCTTCATCGCGTTCAACCTCAAAAAAGGCTTCACCGGTTAACTCAACAGCCCTTTCCTCCGATTTGAATTTTTCCAGGTAGGCAATTTTCGAATTTTCATTCAAAGTAACCTTGGTTTCATCCGGAAGATCAGTTATAGTTATTTCATTTTCAGTATATACTTCTACCTGATCAGGTTCACCACCGCTCATAAAAAAAACAGCGTAGATCAGGAAGCCCACTACAAATACTGCAGCTATTCTACTGGCATAGTAATACAGACTTCTGACCTTCGAATCTTTGGCAATTGTTCTGACCGGTACTTCTTGCTCTTCTTTTTTACCAATAATGTCTTTTGCCGCTGCATCTGATTCTTCTCCAGGAATATGTTTATCCTGAATTTCTTCTTCGCCGAAAATCCTTCCCTGCAATTTGTCCCAGGCAGCATCCATATTTACTGGCGCGGGGACATGGCCAACCAAGGAATCCGCCTTGCGCCATAACATGGCAATCCGGTCAAATTCTTCATGATTTGCCTTTGAGGAGGACTTCCAGGATTCAACAGCCTTGGTTTCTTCAGCACTGCTTTCACCTGATAAATACTTACCTAAAAGATCATAGTCAATATGTTGCTCTTCATCCTTCATTCAAGGTTTTCAATATTATGACAACCTAAATCGGTTTTACCCTATACGCTATTTGTAAAAAAACAAAAGTATTTCTATAACTATCAATATTAATATTACCATAAATTCTTTAAGTTCCTCACGAAGAAACTTTAATGCCTTGCCCATCTGGGCTTCTACGGTCTTTACTGAAATACCAAGTTTCTCGGCTATTTCCTTATATTTCAGCCCTTCATACCTACTCATAAGAAATATCTTTTTTCTTTCAGTCGGCATGATCTCAATACTGTCATCGATTTTTTTCTGTAACTCCAGTGTTTCAACCGGATTATCATCCAAGCCCTGCCCCGGATTATATGAATCCAGCACGTTTGAGACATAATTATCACGGACCTTCTTATGCTTTAGGTAATTTAAACAGGCATTTCTGACAGCCCGGAAAAGGTAAGACTCAATAGATGATGAGATATAAAGGTCGCTTCTTTTGTTCCATATATTGAAGAAAAGGTCTTGCACAATTTCTTCAGCCTGGTCTAGTTCCCAAACATATTTTACCGCATAGCCACAAAGATTTGCATAATGGCTTTTAAACAGCGATTCGAATGCATTTCTATTGCCTTGGGCAATTTGCGGTACTATTTCCGTTGAGGTATAAGACAATTATGAATTATTTAGACCTGTTAAAATAATATTATTCATGAAATCTTTCAAACACTTCAGATATTTCACGAATGTTCAACCACCATTCTTTTTTCGGCCTGGAATACTTCAGGTCAACCATGCGTGGGAATTCGAACAGATCCGTAAATTTCATCTCCCCGTTGTCGTATCCTATGAAAGCACAATCATTTTCTCCTTTTTCGGCCAGGTCGATCAATTTGTTGATCGCTTTTGTTGTAAATCTGATCGCAATATTTCTGTCATAAGGTGTTGGATTGCCTCCTTGCTGAATATGGCCCAGGATCGATTTCCTTACATCAAATATCGCCCCCCCCTCTTCTTCAAATAAGCTTGAAATGAATTCAGTGGTGTATATAGGGTTTGCATACTCATTTCTGATAACCAGTGCCAGCCTTTGTCCTGACAGAAAACCTTCTTTCAATGTATTCACGTCATTCATCATGTCTTGTAAGGTTATTCCTGATTCATGCATATATACCTTTTCCGCTCCTGTTGCCAGTCCGCTCATTAATGCCAGATAACCACAATATCTGCCCATTACCTCTACAACAAAGGTCCTGTTTGAAGAAACGGCTGATTCTTTAATTTTATCGATGGCATCAACTATATTATTAATGGCAGTATCCGCACCAATACTGAAGTCAGATCCTGGCAGGTTGTTGTTGATGCTTGAAGGAACCAAGACGATTGGAATATCAAAAGCCTTATATTTATCGCGATTGTTCATCAGATCATAGGCTGCTTGATAGCCGGATAATCCTCCAATAATTATCAGGCCATCAACCTGATGTTTGTCCAGTGTGAAGGCTATAGGATAATATTCTCTGTCAGTCGGGGCTTTCCTGTTCGTCCCCAACATTGTTCCTCCCAAATGAGTCCAACCAGTAACGCTATTCCAGTTCATTTCCATTAATGTGGTCATTTACCAGCCCGTCAAATCCATTTTTCACGGCCAGCATTTTGTGTCCGGCGTCAAGCCCAAGCCTGACAGCAGTTCGTGTAGCAACATTCATCCCGGGAGATGGGCCACTGGTATTTAAAATTGCCAGTTTGAGTTGTTTTTTACCCTTCGGTGGCGGCTTTGGGGAAGCCTGTCTAAGTGTCTTGAAGGTACTAATAGCTTCTTTGAAGCTCCCGCCTCTAAGCCTGATTGCTTCATCATATTTCCCCAGGTTGATGCATTCGTATATAGAATGTGTTTTTTTTATGCTTTCCATCAAGGAAACGGGTTTTATTTTATTCCGACGCATCCCGATCATCATAGGTTCCTGGTCTTCCGGCGCATTAAGAATATAATCGACGGCACTATAACCCAAAACAGTACTCATATACCTGTCGAAGGCACTTGGAGCCCCCCCTCGTTGTACATGTCCGAGTATGGTGATCCGCGTATCCTGGCCCAGCTTCTCTTCCAGGATCTGCTTGATATCGTGGGGCTTTATAGGATTCCCTTTCGTATCTTTTGCCCCTTCTGCTACAATGACAAGGCTATCGTTCTTCCCAGCATCCCGGTTGGTGCGGATGATATCACATAAACGATCTTCCCAACCCACTGCAGGTGGATGTTCAGGTATAAAAACGGAATCAGCACCTGTAGACAGTGCGCTGATCAATGCCAGATATCCACAATTCCTTCCCATAACCTCAACTACAAAAGTCCTGTCGTGACTTGCTGCGGTATCTCCCAGCATATCGACTGCATCAACAATTCTTTGGAGGGCAGTGTCTGCTCCTATGGTCATGTCTGTTCCCGACATGTCATTATCAATGGATCCCACTAATCCGACTATCTTCAATCTGGGATGTTGTTCCGCTTTCGCTTTGGTTATTTTCTTCGTTTTGACCAGTTCCGCTATTAGTAACGGCCATTCTTCACGAAAAAGGTTTGCCCCTGTAAGACTTCCGTCGCCCCCAATTACAACCAGATGGTCAATATCCACATTCACCAGGTTTAATGCAGCCTGCAAACGACCTTCACGAGTCCGGAATTCCTGGCTTCTGGCTGTCCCGATCTCAGTGCCACCTTTATGCATAATGCCACTGACTGAATCCCAGTTCATTTTCTTGATCATTTTACCTCCTTTATACATGCCGTTATATCCTTGTAATATTGCGTATACATCCAGGCCCCTGTATAAAGCAGTTCTTACCACCGCCCTGACTGCAGCGTTCATGCCTTGTGAATCACCACCACTTGTAAGTACACCAAGGCTTAAGAATTTATTATTTTTTGTCATTATGATTATAGTTCAAATTTGGGTCTTCTGCTGAGCAATCTCAGTAATTTATGAAGGTAACAAATTTAGCCAAATCGATAGTAATACCTCTTGCAGATAGAAAAGAATATTGGATTTAACATGAAATTAAAATTAAGGCGGGCACTTTTGCTTCATCCTGTATAAAATACTAAGCAGCTTCAACTCATTTGATATTTGAAATTATCCGGCTGGTTTTATAATTAAAGATTCACCCCTGAAAAGAAATTTCTGTATGCAGGTATTATATTATTGGTTTTAACAGAACATTTAAGGTTTTTTGAATTCCTAATTTATGTAAAATATCATTATAAGCTGATTCTGATGCCCGGTCCGATCAGAAAGAAGAATTCTTCAGCATTCAGCTTATACCCACCGCCGAAGTACAAAGGGAAGGTAAGCTTTTTGTCTTTTCTGGTTGGATATAATGATCCCAATATCACTATTGCAAGGTCTCGGTTGTCGTCGTTTTCAGAAAAATTGAAAGCATCCAGTGCAAGGAATCCTGCACCCACTTTGAAGGGCTGCAATCGATTAATCCGGTTTTTCTGATAAAAGCTGAATTGAGCGATCATAGCCATACTGATCCCGGTCAGATTACCAGCCGATTCACTGCCATAAGTGACCAGTCCAGCAGGAAAAGACACTTCAATATCAAACCGCCAGTATTTCTCATAAATAATCTCAACAGTTTTTTTAAACCCAGCTCCACCATATACAGTCTTATCGTTGGAGATTTCGATAGTTATCTTAGACCAGGATTCTATATCGTAGGTTTTTTTATTTAGATAATTATTAACGTTGATTACATTTGAAGAACAATTACCCCTATAAAAACCATCCCTTGGAGAAAAAGGCCCCGGACAAACTACTATATCTTCAAAATCTTTCATTTCAAGTAATTCATTATCCCTGCCTCTTAATGTGACACGGATATTCAAATGCTGCTGGCCGTACAATTCCCCCTCCGAGTCGATTTTGTTGTTATCGAACTTTATGGTAAGATACTGGATGACCTGTGGCGTCAGTATTGTGTTACCGACTGCATTGAATTGTTTTTTAAATCCATTACCTTCTATGCTAACATAATCGAATTCACGTGGCCTTCGATATTCCTGTACTAATAATTCAAAACCGGTTTTCTCACCGTGGTTATAAATTGGAATAGAGCGATTATATATATCTATTGGGATTTTAAGTATGTAGGTGGCTACATATTCATTATGGATGAGTGTGTCGAGCCCAATATTGGTCAATCCTTCGAATTCGAATGAAGCTTTTGAAAGAGATTCCCCTTCCATTCTTAATTCTACCGTTTCACCTGGGTGTACAGATAGATTTGAGGTCCAGTCTTCTCCTTCTCGTAATAAATTGATATTCTTTATCTGGGGTTTAGGAATAATATTCAGATTTGTTATAAAAAGTGACTGGTCGTTATCTTTTATGTAAAGATATCCTTCATTAATTCGATGTAGTGAATAAGGACGCAGGATGCAAAGCATTCTCCCATTGTTGATATGACTTTTAATAAATAATTCAGCAATAAGTGCACCCCCAGGTTCTTCCTGGTTCTCTATCCTGTAAGTATGACCCGGATTCAGGGCTGAATTGTTATCTAACTGAATCTCATTACCGGATTGACTTTGAGGATCATGGATGATATACTCCCTATCGATCTTTAAAAACTGAAGCCGGCTTCTTCGGACAACAAATTCCTGTTGTTTAAGAGGTATGTCATAACTTAAGGTACCAAATTCACTTAGAAATGGCTTTTTTGTTTTTATAGAAAGATCAAACCTGTGAAAACCATAACTGCTTGAGATCAGGTGTAAATAAAGTTTTCCAGCCTCCTCAGTCATTCTGTAATTGATCGTGTTATCAGAAGTCCAGATATTATCGATACGGATATTGTGAATATTATCAGTGATTAAGGGAAATACCTTTTCTTCTCCAATGAAAAGTTCATTATTTTCAGGAATGAACTCCACTTTTGTTGAGGTTACAGGGAGCAGCCGAATAACTTCTGTGGAAAATTTCGATGAGTCATTACTTGAAACCGTAAATGTGAAATTCAGAAAATCTGCGTTATACAGGTCCCGGAATTTGATTTTGAAGCGGTAATATTCATTATTATAGTTATAAAGTGAATCCAATACCGTAAAATCATTTGATCTCACCAGGTTTAAGCGCGAGAAAAGATCGTCCCTGTAAGGATAAATCCTGACCTCACAAATGGGGTTTTCACTGTTAAATTGGAAATACATATGGTTTTCCCCATTGTATACAACAAGATTGTCCCTTGTGTTGAAAACCATTGTATCTATCCGTACTTCTACTTTTGAGAAGATTGTGGAAGGGATCTGGCCGAAAGACGCTGATGCCAAAAAATAGAATAAACAAGTAATTAAATACTTCTTTAAATACATAGCTCTAAGAAATCAGATTGACTTTAATTAAAACACATAACCAATATTAACGCCAAAACGAGGATTTATAGAAAAACTTCCCTGGCGAAGATCATCAAATTTTTTGTCATAAAAAGGATTGTCGTCGTAATTTTTCTTGAAATTCCTGTATCCCACACCTACACCTAAATAGAAATCAATCGTTATCCCCGACTGTTTAGATTTAATATTCCAGGTTTGACCAAATAGCTTCATCCATCGGTTTCCTATTATGAACGAATACTCGTACAATTGTTCGGTGCTATTTACGGCATAGGTACCCTGGTTCGAGAGATTTGCCGAATCGAGTGCATTGAATTGGTATTGTATATAAGTATACCTGAGCTCATTCGCGAAGTATAACATTCCGATGCCTTTTTCCGGATGATAAAATTTCTGCCTGAAAGCTATCCCGAATCCCCTGTCATATAATTCATATGGAGGGATGGAACTGTTGCTTTTATAGAACGGATTTCGGATAACGTTGAACATAATTTCGTAACCCATTCGTTCCTGAAAGTAATATTCGAGGGAAAGTGGCAAACTCCCAAGGATGGTTGCTAAAGGATCTGTAGCTATAATGATGCCTTTAAACTCATTGATAACAGGTGTAAAATACCTGCTATGCCTTTTCTTGTATTTGTAGTCCGGTTTCATATAATCCCCCTGAACTTCTTCGGCCATTGTTTGATCACTTACCTTGAAAACAGGCTTATCTTCCTCATAAATTGGCTTGTAGTACCCGGCTACGCTACCATCTTCCTTATATAATTCCCAATTCCCCACATTTTTCCCATTCTTAATTTTACCTCGCATTTTGATTTTACCATCCAGATAGAAACCAGTATAATCTCCTTCTCCATTCACAAATTCCGCTTCCCCTTCAAGGCTTCCATCTTCATAGTAATACAACCATTTACCTTCATGAATGCCATTCTTCATCTCTCCGATTACCCTCAGATTTCCATTTTCATAGAATTCTTTATATTCCCCTGATCCAGAATGAAATAATCCTTCGCCCTTCATATACCCTTCATTATCGTAAATCCGCCAGTTCCCTTCTTTGCGTCCTTTTTGTTCAATCCCTTCTGAGCTTTTAGTGCCGTTTTCGTGATAATAAGTCCATGGGCCATTTTTATCTCCTCCCTGGTAATATCCAGAGGCTGAAATACTGCCATTTTCATAATAATATGACCATAATCCGGACCGTAAACCCTCTTTAAATCTTCCCTCGGCCTGTTTCCCTCCATCCTCATAAAAGTAAACCCAGGTCGAATCACTCTTGCCATTAATATTGTAGCCTTGTACTTTTACTTTGCCATTATTGTAGAATTCCTTATAAAAACCGATTTCATCTTCATAAAAAGCCTGGGCTTTTAAAGTGCCGTCTTCATAGAAATGGTTCCATATCCCAATTTTTTCACCATTTTTGAAATTCCCCCTGCTTTTCTTCACCCCACTTTCGAAATAAAACCTCCATTCACCTTCCCTTTTTCCATTGTAAATATTCCCTTCCATGCTAAGCTGACCATTTTCATAATAGTATTTCCATAAACCATAATTTGAATTGCCCTTTAGCTGACCACGCATTTTAAGTTTCCCACCTTCATAATAATAATTCCAGTATCCGATTGGATCATTATTCTGGTAAAAACCTTCAGATTTTATGTTCCCATTCTGGTAATATGACATATACTTTCCATCAAGTATATTTTTATTATGTTCAAGGACCATAAAGGTTTCTTTTATTCTGGTGTCTCCTTCTTCAAAATAGGTGTTAACTGTAACCCGCTGTGCATACAGTAGGTTTCCACATGCGATAAAAATTATTAGGCTTAAAGAAAGGGTTCTTAACATAGACCTCATAGGTTGCCTTTTGCCAACATACTTTTAACGTTCTGAAGGCAGCCTGTTTTATACATACACCTGAAAAAATTTTACCTGCTACTTTCTTATAACAATATAATTGTAAATTTGGTATATATAATTCATTAAAACAACATAATCCCATGTCTGAGCAACATTCCAAGCCCCAATCATCTTTTTTTGATGATTTTGAATCTCCGGATTTTTATGAGATTGATGGACTATTAACTGAAGAACATATTCTCGTACGAAGTGCGATGCGCGATTTTGTTAAACAAGAGATAACGCCATATATCGAGGAATGGGCACAAAATGCCTTTTTTCCTTCGACCATTGTCAAAAAGTTTGGAGATATCGGTGCATTCGGCCCCTTCATCCCGGCAAAATATGGGGGTGGTGAAATGGACTATATTTCCTATGGCCTGATCATGCAGGAAATTGAAAGAGGAGATTCAGGAATGCGGTCAACCGCCTCTGTACAGGGATCCCTGGTTATGTATCCGATTTACAAGTATGGGTCTGAAGCCCAAAAGGAAAAGTACTTGCCACGGTTGGCTTCCGGAGAGATATTAGGATGCTTTGGTTTGACAGAACCGGATTATGGGTCAAATCCAGCAGGTATGAAAAGCAGGATCATTGACAAAGGGGACCATTATATCTTGAATGGATCTAAAATGTGGATATCTAATGCACCTGAAGCGGATATCGCTATCGTATGGGCAAAGGACGAAAAAAGCAGGATAAAAGGCATGATCCTTGAGCGTGATATGGCAGGATTATCCACTCCTGAAACACATGGGAAGTGGTCTTTGAGGGCCAGTTGTACTGGTGAATTGGTTTTTGACAATGTGATTGTGCCAAAAGAGCAAATCCTTCCGGGAAAGGATGGTTTAGGCGCTCCTATGGGCTGCCTTGATTCAGCCCGGTATGGTATTGCCTGGGGTGTTATTGGTGCCGCAATGGACTGTTATGAATCGGCCAGAAAATATGCAGGCTGAAAGAATCCAGTTCGATAAGCCTATTGCCTCATTTCAGCTAACCCAGAAAAAACTCGCCGAAATGCTTACAGAAATCACAAAAGCCCAGTTGCTGAACTGGCGGCTTGGTGGATTGATGAATGAAGGAAAGGCCAGTTCGGCACAGATTTCCTTGGCAAAGCGAAATAATGTGGATGTGGCACTGAAAATTGCACGTGAGGCAAGACAGATCTTTGGAGGAATGGGTATAACTGGTGATTATCCGATCATGAGACATATGATGAACCTCGAATCTGTAATAACTTATGAAGGCACCCATGATATTCATTTGCTCATATTAGGGAAAGAAATAACTGGAATTTCCGCATTTGTATAGGCTTATTGCCCGATTTAGATGTGATTATCATAAAATTATGGCCTGTAAGTAAAAATATTGTAAATTTTATGGCTTGATGTTTTCAAAATTAAATTTACTTTCTACATTTGTCATCGAAATGAAAGAAAACAGAAATACTTTGTACTGGTGGTGGCCTGAGAAATTTATTTTTCAGCTGTAAAAAGAAGTACGGGTATATTAAAAATATATAGAGCTTGCTGATTACAGTGAGCTTTTTTTTGTGTCATAAAAATGATATTGCTTTGAAAACCTTTTCATTTAAAACTTCATCGAAACGACTGATCGCTGACGTAGTGACTCCTGTCAGCATCTACCTTAAACTGCGCGACAAGTTTGCAAATACCATTTTGCTTGAAAGTTCAGATTATCACGCGGCAGATAACAGCTATTCGTATATCTGTTGCAACCCAATAGCCTCCTTCTCACTCAAAAGGAACAAAGTGGTCATGACCTATCCCGATGGTACACGCGATGATATCCAGCTTGTACAACCATCTGAAGTGATCGATCTGCTGGGTGAGTTTATCTCCGGATTTAAAGTAGATGAGCAATCCTATAATTTTATTACCAATGGATTGTTTGGTTATATATCCTATGATGCTGTTGAGCATTTTGAAGATATCGAATTGCATGATCGAGATAAGGCGGATTACGATATTCCAGAGATCCATTACACAGTATTCAGGAATGTTCTGGTCGTAAATCATTTTAAAAGCGAGTTGTTTATATTTGATCATCAACTCCAGGAAGATGATTCCAATTCAAATGTACAGGATCTTATTTCGCTTATTGGCAGTAAGAACTTTCCAACATATGAATTCCATGTTGATGCGGATGAAGCTTCTAATTTTACAGATGAAGATTTTTTAAAGGTTATCGAAAAGGGCAGGGAGCACTGCCTTCTGGGCGACGTCTTTCAGATCGTGCTATCCCGGAGGTTTGAATCCAGTTTTAAAGGAGATGAATTTATTGTTTACCGGGCTTTAAGGGCCATCAATCCTTCACCTTACCTTTTTTATTTTGACTATAGCAATTTCAAAATATTCGGCTCTTCGCCGGAGGCCCAAATCGTTATTAAAAACAACAGGGCAAGTATTTTTCCTATTGCCGGGACGTTTAAAAGGAGTGGAAATGATAACTATGATTCTGAACTTGCCCGCAAGTTATCGGATGATCCAAAGGAAGATTCTGAACACGTGATGCTGGTTGATCTGGCAAGGAATGATCTGTCAAGAAACGGATCTGATGTAGAAGTGGAGAAATTCAAAGAGATCCAGTTCTATTCACACGTAATCCACCTGGTATCCAAAGTTTCGGGAAACCTGAAGGAAGAGACATCAACCATTCGGATCGTTGCAGATACTTTTCCTGCTGGCACTTTATCGGGCGCACCCAAGCATATGGCCATGCAGTTGATTAATAAATATGAGCCAACACAAAGAGGATATTACGGCGGGGCAATCGGATATCTTGGATTTAATGGGGATTTTAACCATGCCATAATGATCCGGTCATTCTTTAGCAAAAACAACACCCTATATTATCAGGCAGGTGCCGGGGTCGTTGCAAAATCTAATCCTGAAAGCGAATTACAGGAAGTAAATAATAAACTTGCGGCCTTAAGGAAAGCATTGAAAGATGCAGGTGAATTTATAAACTAATCAGGAGATGAAGATACTCGTATTTGACAATTATGATTCCTTTACTTATAACCTGGTCCATATTATAAGGGAGTTGGGATTTGGGGAAGAAATGGACATCGTAAGGAATGATAAGATCGAAATAGAGGAGATCGAGGCATACGATAAGATCCTCCTTTCTCCGGGGCCTGGTGTGCCAAAAGATGCCGGGATCATGGAAAGGTTGATCGAAGAATATGCCCCCAGTAAAAGCATTATGGGCGTATGCCTGGGACATCAAGGTATAGCTGAAGTTTTTAATGCCGAACTTTATAATATGCCTATTGTACTTCATGGCGTAACTACTGAAGCCAGGATTTTGGACTCTGCCGATTATATGTTTAATGGGGTGCCTGAAACAATAAGGGTATGCCGTTATCATAGCTGGGCAGTTGTTCCGGAAACAGTGATCGGTGACCTGGAAATTATGGCCACGGATGATGATGGCGTTGTAATGGCCTTGCGTCATAAGAAATTTGACGTAAAGGGCTTGCAGTTTCATCCGGAAGCCTACCTGACAGAACATGGGAAGCTAATGGTGGAGAACTGGTTGAAAAATTGATGGAATGATTGAATTTATTGTTGTAACTATTCATGAAATGATGGAATTTATACTTGTAATTATTGATGAATAAACACTATGAAAAAAAGGAACTATTATATTGAGAATCTTGGATTGGGGACAAAATTCAAATTAAATGGTCAAATCTGTAAATCGAATTATCAAGAATTAACCCAATCATCCAATCACCAAATCACTATATCACTATATCACCAAATCACTATATCACCAAATCACTAAATCACTAAATATAATATGAGGGAAGTTCTAAATAACTTGTTCGAATATAAATCCCTGAATAAGGATAATGCCAAGGAGATATTGAAGAACCTTGCGCAGGGGGCCTATAACAACAGCCAGGTGGCTTCATTTCTTACCGTATATTTGATGAGGAGCATTACGGTAGACGAACTTGAAGGATTCAGAGAAGCTATGCTCGAACTATGCATTCCGATCGATTTGTCTGATTATGATCCCATTGACCTTTGCGGTACAGGGGGAGATGGCAAAGATACTTTCAACATTTCAACCTTGTCCTCTTTTCTTGTAGCAGCAGCCGGGCAGCCAGTAGCAAAACATGGAAACAACAGCGTATCTTCCGTTTGCGGATCTTCGAATATCCTCTCTTATTTCGGGGTAAAGTTTAGCACATGATCCCGGACAGCTTGAAAAAAGTATTGAATCCTCCGGAATATGTTATCTTCATGCCCCTCTTTTTCATCCAGCTATGAAAAACGTGGCTCCAATACGGCAGGAACTAGGGATAAAAACCTTTTTCAATATGCTTGGCCCGATGGTAAATCCGGCTTTTGTAAAGAAACAACTTGTAGGCGTTTTCAGCCTTGAGCTTGCCAGACTTTATGCCTATCTGTATCAGAGATCCGACAGTCAGTTTGCCATCGTTCATGCCCTGGATGGATATGACGAAATATCCTTAACAGGTGGTTTTAAAATGATTACTAGAAATAATGAGTTCATTCTCAATCCCGAAGATCTGGGATTGTCAAAAGTTGATCCTGCAGAATTGTATGGTGGAAAGGATGTCGAAGAGGCAGCAAAAATATTCTCCGGCATCCTGGAAGGGAAGGGAAGCACAGCCCAGAGCGATGTGGTGATAGCCAATGCAGGGATGTCATTATACGGATCAGGATTTGTTCCATCTCTTGAGGAAGCTGTAGATAAGGCAACCGAAGCCCTTAAATCTGGAGAAGCTTTGAAGAGATTTAAGAAATTTATTGAAGTGAACAGGACTTAGCTTGCCTGCTTAAAAGAGTAAAGAAAAAAGAATATGAATATACTTGAGGAAATAATAGCCTACAAAAAGGAAGATATAGAACAAAGAAAGGAACTCTACCCGGTTAAATTGCTTGAGAAAAGTATTCATTATGAAGCGCCGGTAGTCTCTTTGAAAAAATATCTGCTCAGGGAGGATAAATGTGGCATTATTGCGGAAATTAAAAGAAAATCCCCCTCAAAAGGGTTGATTAATCCACATGTATCTATAGAAAGAACCTCTATCGGTTATATGCAGGCCGGGGCCTCTGCTTTGTCAATTCTGACTGATGAAAAATATTTTGGTGGCTCGAATGATGACCTGAAACTAGCGCGGAAATTTAATTTTTGCCCAATACTCAGGAAAGAATTTATTGTTGATGAATACCAGGTGATCGAGGCAAAATCTATTGGTGCCGATGCCATTCTCTTAATTGCTGCTGCCCTGGAACCGGATCAAATTCAATATTTATCCAGGCAAGCCCACCAGCTTGGTCTCGAAGTGTTGATGGAAATACATAATGAGGAAGAGTTACAGAATAATATCCATGATTCAGTGGACATTATTGGAGTGAATAACCGGGACCTTAAGACATTCAAAACAGACCTGGAAACTTCTGTTTCCTTGTCAGAGAAAATTCCATCAGAATATGTGAAGATCTCAGAAAGCGGGATAAATGATCCGGAAGACATCATTTATCTGAAGAAATTTGGTTTTCAGGGATTTCTGATCGGGGAGCATTTTATGAAACAAAGCAGACCGGAAAAGGGCTGTGCTGAATTTATAACGAGACTTAAAGAAAAGATCGCCGGTAGCTGATTCCTTCGTATGGACAATTAAACCTGATTGGTATTCATGGACTTGAAGTTAAAAATATGCGGAATGAAAGAACCTGATAACATCAGGCAGGTAATAGAATACAGACCTGATTATTTAGGATTCATCTTTTATCCAGGATCTCCCAGGTATGCAGGTAATGATATTGGAAAATTGAGTACAGCGGATATCCCTCCTTCAATTCAAAAAGTAGGTGTTTTTGTCAATGAGAGACTGGATGTAGTAAAACACATAAGCTCAGAAATGTCTCTTGATCTGGTGCAACTTCATGGAAATGAACCTGTATCAGAATGTGAGGAGTATAAAACATCAGGTCTCAAGGTCGTTAAGGTTTTTTCAGTAGCTGAGGATTTTGAGTTTGAAGTAATGGAACCATATATTGGGCAGGTGGATTATTTCCTGTTTGACACCAAGGGTAGATATTACGGAGGAAACAGCATTCCATTTGACTGGGCAATAATAGAAAGATATCCTTTCAGAATACCTTTTTTTCTCGGTGGCGGTATCGGTATTGAAAATTTAGACCTGGTTCCTCAAATAGAAAATTCTTTTTTATTTGCCCTGGATGCAAACAGTATGTTGGAAGTTTCGCCGGGTCTTAAAGATCCTGAAAAGGTTAAATTGTTTAGAGAGAAATTTGACAGAATATAAATATGATAGATCAGAACACGGGTTTTAATGTAGCCCCAAATGGATTTTACGGACATTTTGGCGGATCATACATTCCTGAGATGTTATATCCTAACGTGGAAGAACTTCGTCAGAATTACCTTGAGATACTGTCGGATAAATCCTTTCAGAATGAGTTCTACAAATTATTAAAAGATTATGTGGGAAGGCCGACTCCATTATATTTGGCTGAAAGATTATCTGAAAGGATAGGTTGTAAAATATATCTGAAAAGAGAAGATCTGAGTCATACCGGGGCACATAAGATCAACAATACAATAGGACAGATCCTGCTGGCTAGGAGATTGGGGAAGACCAGGATCATTGCTGAAACCGGTGCCGGACAGCATGGAGTAGCTACGGCCACTGTATGTGCCCTCATGGGCATGGACTGCATCGTTTACATGGGTTCTCTCGACATAGAGCGGCAACGGCCTAATGTGGAACGTATGAAGATCCTGGGTGCAGAGGTAAGGGCTGCAGAATGTGGCAATAAAACCCTGAAGGATGCTACAAATGAAGCCATGAGGCATTGGATCAATAATCCGGTGGATACGCATTATATTATAGGATCAGTCGTTGGTCCGCATCCTTATCCGGACATGGTCGCCCGCTTTCAGTCTGTGATAAGTGAAGAAATGAAATGGCAGTTGATGGAATCTGAAGGAAGGGAATATCCCGATACCATCGTGGCCTGCCTGGGCGGCGGTAGTAATGCAGCAGGGGCCTTTTATCACTATTTTGATGATCAAAGGGTGAAACTAATCACTGTAGAGGCATCCGGGAAAGGTATTGACAGCGGATATTCTGCTGCCACTACTGCTTTAGGAAAGCCAGGTATTCTGCATGGAAGTAAAACCCTGCTAATGCAAACAGAAGATGGCCAGGTGATTGAACCATATTCTATTTCAGCCGGACTGGATTACCCGGGAATAGGACCCTTGCACGCCCATTTGCATGAATCGGGCAGGGCATCATTTTACAACGTGACTGATGATGAGGCCATGCAGGCCTGTATTCTTCTAAGTCGGCTTGAAGGTATAATTCCAGCCATCGAATCAGCTCATGCGCTGGCCATCCTGGATAAATTGGAATTCAGACGTGATGAAGTAGTTGTGGTCAACCTGTCCGGAAGGGGCGATAAGGACCTGGAAGCTATTATTAACTGGGGTGGATATTAATATTATTTGAAATGAATAAATTATTAAAAACTTTTCAAGACAAAAGTAAAAAGGTGCTCTCCATATATTTTTCAGCTGGATATCCTGAACTGGAAGATACACACCGGATAATGATTGCCCTTCAGGAAGGGGGTGCCGACCTGATTGAAGTGGGGATCCCTTTCTCAGATCCTGTGGCTGATGGGCCAACCATACAGGGAAGCAACAAAATTGCCCTGGATAATGGCATCACCCTGAAAAAGATCCTGGTACAAATAAATGAAATAAAAGAGAAAATCCGGATCCCGGTCATACTGATGGGATACCTAAATCCAATTTATCAATATGGGATTAAGAAATTCTGCGAGGATTGCCAGAAAGCCGGTGTGAGTGGATTGATTATCCCGGATCTTCCGGTTAATGAATATCAGAATGAATATAAGTTAGTTTTCGAGAAGCACCAGTTAGCTAATATATTTTTAATTACACCTCAGACTAGTGAGGAGCGGATCCGTGAGATTGACGGAATAAGCAATTCATTCATTTACATGGTATCATCAGCCTCAACCACCGGTGCTAAAAAAGGCGTTACTCAGGATCAGATCGACTATTTTATAAGGGTTCAAAACATGGAATTGAAATCCCCATTATTGATTGGATTCGGCATTTCAGATCATCAAAGCTTTACCCAGGCCACGACTTATGCAAATGGGGCTATTATTGGAAGCGCTTTCATCAATGTTTTAAAGAACAGCAACAATCTTGAAGAGGATATTGTTGCCTATGTTCGTAGTGTTAAAGGAAATTAAATTAGGGAACATGATCATACAGTTAAAAAATGGAATCAAGCCTGATCAGAAGGATGAAATAATAAATAAATTACATTCAATAAATTATAGTGCCAATGAGGTCACTACCCAGGTAGGAAGCTATTTGATAGGTATCGGGAAGTCAAATTTTGATATTCGTGAATTGGGTTTCATGCCAGGGATATTGCAGATATACACATTGTTTCCGACAGTTATAAACTGGTGTCCAGAAAATGGAAGGTAAATCCAACTCTGATCGATCTGGGTGATGGGATATTTATTGGAGAGAATAACTTCTCCATCATGGCTGGTCCATGTTCTATAGAAGGGGAAGAAAACATTCAATCAACATTAGAGCACCTTAAGAAGAACAATGTTAAGATCATGCGT
This sequence comes from uncultured Cytophagales bacterium, assembly GCA_963820995.1. GTDB lineage: Bacteria > Bacteroidota > Bacteroidia > Cytophagales > Cyclobacteriaceae > JAGTVG01. Next base: position 492,918 of record CAWGCL010000009.1, read on the forward strand.
GGTGGAGTGTATAAACCACGTAGTTCACCCTATTCTTTCCGTGGCCTTGGTCTTGATGGATTGAAAATCTGGTATAAACTCGCGAGGGAAGCTGGGATTAAGATCATTACAGAAGTTATGCAGGTATCTCAGATTGAGCCAATGTATGATTACATCGATATTTACCAGGTAGGGGCAAGGAACACTCAGAATTTTAACCTGTTGGATGAACTGGGGAAGGTGGATAAGCCGGTTATGATTAAAAGGGGAATTTCAGGAACCATAGACGAATTGCTGTACTCTGCAGAATACGTATTTTCAGGCGGAAATGAAAAACTCATTTTGTGCGAAAGGGGCATCAGGACATATGAAAAGGCCAGTCGGAATACATTGGACCTGAATGCGATCCCTATTCTTAAGGATAAAACACATCTGCCCGTTATTTCTGATCCATCTCACGGCATCGGGATCAGAGACTATGTTCTTCCAATGTCACTCGCCAGCATTATGGCCGGAGCCGATGGGATCATGGTGGAGGTTCATGATAACCTGAAAAAGCATATTCCGATGGGCAGCAAACCCTCGATTTCAATGAAGCGGCTGACTTATATAACGCTGCAGAGAAAACATATAAGTTAAGAAAAACCTGTAATTTAGCTTGTCCTGGTAATTAACTGAAATCTCCGCTTAAATACATCAATTACAATCAAAAGCCAATCGATTAAACAAGCAAAATAAGCTAAAATTTCATTAGAAAATTGTATGGTTTTCTAGGGTGCATTTCACCTCCTGGCATTATAATATCACTAATATAATATGTGATTTATACTTTCCCTGTGGCATTATATTTTAATGCAGGCGTTAATACTTGAAGGAGAAGATCCTGGCAATAATATAATTTTTGTTTGAGGTTTATATGCCTTTTAATAATCTACCAAAGATATCAGCTCCAGTAATAATTCGTTTTTCATCCTTGCTCCAATAAAGAACAATATCTTTCTCAATCGGAACATCTTCATGATCATCTATTTTACTTCGAAGGTCCTTTATAACCTCACCTAGATTTGTTGTTTTATCTGTAATTATCAGAGGTGAATGGCAAAAATCTTCGATTGCTTCACATTCTTTACAAAATAAGGCTGAACGAATGAAGTTATCAGCATCCAGAACAGCAAAAGGTATATTTTCATCGTTGGTAATTATAATCCACTTTTTGCCTGAGCTGTTTACTCGTTGAATGAAAGGGTCTTCAGGAATGGCTTTGAATTTGGGAAAAAGAATTTTATTTTTTTTTACAGGTAGTGAAATAATACTCTGTGGATTAATTACCTCTCCCTCCTGCAAAACCGGGATGTCATCGAGTGAAAGAAAATTAATAGCTCCTGTCCCTTCAATAAAGTCGATCTCACTTTCAGTTCCTTCCACGTGTTTACGTAAAAATAATTTGAGGTTTTTTTCGGCAAAATATTGTACCGATTCTTTCCCCAACGAGGTATCCAGCAACAAAGCACTGGGCTTTGCTACAGGATACAGAATGAACTGGTATAATCGTAAGACAGGTGATAGCAACGATGCCATTTTCAAAGAGTTGCGGGAGAAATATGCCTGAGGTGCAATCTCTCCAAAAAGGGTGATCACAAAAGTAGAGAACAGAAATGAGATTACTCCAGCCATTACAGAATCAGAAAGAAGTGTTAATAGCACGTTAATTCCAACATTTCCCCAGAGAATTGTTGTTAACAAGAAATTCGAATCTTCTCTCATTTTGAGTACTTTTTTAGCGCCCCTGGAATGAGATGCCTCAGCCTCAATTTCTAGACGCAAACGTGTAATGCTGAAAAATGCTAGATTCAATCCGCTAAACATAGCTGATTGGGTTAGACAAAAAAATATGCCTACCCAGGTAAAGATCTCTGTCATCGTTTAAAACCATTTGTTCGAAATATAAAGCATAATACTCACATCAGCAATAATTACAATCCGCATTACAAAGAAACTACTATTAATCTTACACTATTAAAGTTTGACCTCTAATCAAATTATTGATAACAGGATACGATAAAGCAACTTTGGACACTTATGTTTTCTAAAATATTTTTCTTTTCCTTTTGCGAATAAAATGACTAAAAACTGGATCCAGATTCTGAAGAGTAGATTAAATATTTAGAGTGTAGGGATTGAAAATGATAAATTGGATTCCCAAATTCAATGTTTTACATCTCTCAAAATAAAAGTTTGAAATTGTTGAAGGTCGAATTATTATGGATAAATAAGGTTAGCTAAACAAAAAATGTCTGTCAACTGTTTTTTGCCAGATAGTTTGAATCAAATCACGAATTAATTAGATTGTATTATCATTCAAACCGATTTTTTAAAATGGAAGCTAAGCTATTGAACAGAAGAGGCCTGGAGATATTTCTGGTTCTTCTCAGAACAGTCATAGGATGGCATTTTTTATATGAAGGAGTCTCTAAACTGCTCAATCCAAACTGGACATCCTATAATTTTCTATCTGTATCCAAGTGGATATTTGCGGATTTTTTTCAAAATCTTGCCGCCAATCCGAAAGCCCTGGAGATTGTCGATTTTCTCAATATCTGGGGGCTGATACTTATAGGACTTTCCCTTTTCTTCGGAATTTTAACAAGGTATGCTTCTGCATTCGGGATAATAATGTTGTCCTTGTATTATGTGGCAAATCCTCCTTTCCTGGGTATGGATTTTGGTGTTCCGGCAGAAGGACAGTACCTGATCGTCAATAAAAACCTTATCGAGCTAATGGCGTTATGCGTTTTTCTGTTTATTTCACCGAAGAGTCTTCCGGGTTTGGACAGGCTAATTGGTCTTGTAATGAAACAAAATAAACAGGGAAAGGAAGATGGGGCATCGGAAACAGAAACTTCAGATAATAATGAAGTAAAACTGAGCCGTAGAGAACTGGTCAAGAATCTGGCTACATTACCCATTTTTGGTGGATTTGTAATTGCTGCCATTAAGAAAAAGGGATGGATCAGCTATGAAGAGAAATTCCTTCAGGACACCGACGCTATCACGAGTGCTACCATAAAATCATACAATTTCACAAGTTTACAGGATCTTACTTCAAAAGTACCACATACTAAAATTGCTGGACAGGAATTCAGCCGCGTTATACTTGGTGGGAACCTGATTGGAGGATGGGCACATGCAAGGGATCTGATTTACGTATCAAAATTGGTTAAGTCATATTTTCACGATGACAAAGTATATGAGACTTTTTTAATGGCAGAAAAATGTGGGATAAATGCCTTCCTAACAAATCCTGTTTTATGCCGTGTAATCAACACCTATTGGAAAAGAAAGATTGGAAATATAAAGTTCATTTCTGACTGCGGGGGTGAAGACACAATAAAAGGTGCCCAGATGTCAATAGATAATGGAGCCAGTGCGTGCTATGTGCATGGTGGGGCAGCGGACCTCATGGTAGAACAGGGCAGAATCGAGGAAATTGGTAAGACATTAGAATTGATCAAGGCAAATGGCCTGCCTGCCGGGATAGGTGGGCATAAACTTGAAACTGTGAAAGCCTGTGTGGAATACGGATTAAAACCTGATTTCTGGATGAAGACCCTTCATCATACCAATTACTGGTCTGCAAACAAGGAGAACCAGCATGACAATATCTGGTGTACTGATCCGGAAGACACTATTGAGTATATGAAATCTATAGATGTTCCATGGATTGCTTTCAAGACATTAGCTGCAGGAGCGATACATCCTGAGGTTGGCTTCAAATATGCTTTTGAGAATGGCGCTGATTTTATCTGTGTTGGGATGTATGATTTCCAGATCGTCGATGATGTTAACATTGCCATGAACGTCTTAAATTGGATCTTAACAGACAACGACCCTGGAGGGCCTGATCCATATTATTCCTCCAGGCGATTTTATTTTTTAAATTCACATTTTGAAACACTCATATTTTAAACTTTTTAGAAATGTACTTTAAAAGATCCATTGCCAGAATTGTTTACTCTTCATATTGCTTCCATTGCTGATGTGTAGCCCGGTGAAAGAGGAAATTGAAAAGATAGACGATAAGGATGCTTATGTTCAGGTAAGTGAAGAAAACCCGGCCTATTTCGAATTGAGCAATGGCTCGACATATATTCCCAATGGCTTTAACCTCGTGAATCCGCCTGAAGAAGATGAACTGGAAGAGGTGGTCCGGACAATGGCAGAGAATCGAATCAATTATTGCCGGGTGTGGCTTGGCTTGCCCTCTGGGACATAGAACATGAGAAAAGTGGTGTTTATGATGAGGAAAAGGCGAAAATTCTGGACCGGTTTCTGGAATTGTGCTATGAAAATGGGATTAAGGTGAAAATGTGCCTGGAATATTTCAGGGATTGTCCTGCTGAAAAGAACAGATGGTCTGATAAAATAATTCATAATGTTGCGAATGGAGGTTATTACGAGTCGATGGAAGAATTTATAGATAGCGAGAAAGGTCATGAACATTTCAAACGAAAGATAAAGTTCTATCAGGAAAGGTATGGTGATCGTCCTGAAATTTTCGCCTGGGACTGTGGAACGAAGTCAACTGTGTGAAAGGAGACTATCTGACCTGGACGAAGATGATGTTGCCTGAATTGCATATGCTATTTCCAAAGAACATGGCGGTTCAAAGCCTTGGAAGAATGATTATGAAGGATACCGTGAGGAAATGTACCGGCCGATGTGCCTTCTTGAAACCAATGATGTTGCTCAGGTTCATCGTTATCTTGACCTGGGTGCCCGTTGGGAAGTTTGCCATGGCCCGGCCGATGTGCTTGCTGCAGAAGCTGTCAGGGAAATACTGAACTTTAATACCGGGAAACCTGTAGTATTAGCAGAAACAGGAGCTGTAAAGCCAAGCATACAGGGTATTCTGAGATCTATGATCTTGATACAGTGGGTGTTCTTAATCATGATCAGCTGTTTGCACCCTTCTTTGCCGGAGCTGCAGGTACAGGAAATGCATGGTGGTGGAGGCAGTCTATTGACAAGTTTGATCAATGGTACCTTTTTGACAGGTTTGCTGAGGCTGTAAAGGGGATAGATCCGGTTAAGGAAAGATTTGAACCATTTATGATACCCCACGAAGACTACGGATATATGCACTGAAAGGAAATAATACCCTGATCGCCTGGTGTAAGGATATTAATAACGATTGGCGGACAGAATTTGAGAAGGGCAAAAACCGGAATTACTGGAGAACTTTCAGTTGATCTTCAACATATATCCCTGATAAACATAGATAATTCCCAGGCTTATGATCCCTGGACAGATACCTGGTCAACACAGGAAATAAATGATGGAAGAATGTCTTTGCCAACCTTCAAAAGATCTATAGTTTTCAAACTGGAATTTCAAAATAAATAGAAGAAATTAGAAACAGTATTTACATATTTCCCGATTGCAAATTCTTAAGTTTTATTTTAGCTGACAAACTACCAAGTGAGTGGCCAACTATGGTTCGGTAATTTGTCGATGGATACTTCTTGTCAATATAGGGAATTAATTCGTTCTCGATAAAAAATAAGAAATGTTTACTACTTCCGGAGGTACTATCTATTGGAGAATCATCGACATTGGTAGGAGTCAAATCTCTCGTAGCTTCTCAAGGTTTTTAAGCCTGGGGTGGGGGAATATTTTGATAGGGTTATATAACTAAAATAATAGTACAAAAAATGCAGTTAGCGCTGATGAGACCAAAATTTTTTATTTTTTACCGCGTTTGGTATGTTTATAATCACACCAAGACCAATAGAAAGGAGACTGATTGCAACAACATTTACTGAAAAAGTTTTTAATAACTCTCCAACTAGAATCCCGGCTTCCACAAAAAATTAAGAAAGTATCCTAAAAATTGAGCAAATGATAGTGGTTTTCTATAGTCTATTGGTTGAGACCATTCAGGTTTTTCTATAATATAATTATATAATCCGAAATCAAGTTGGGCGAGGTATGGATAACACATTCCAACTATAAGCGATCCAATAAAGGCAATTATATAGCCAAAGACTGATACTGAACCTCCCACTGGAAATATAATTCCTAATAGGAAAAAAAGGATAAGAATTGAATTTTTAACGTTTTTTACTTTCATGTTGTCAAAGCTATATAAGTATAAAACGAATTTGGGATTGTTTTCGTTTCAGCTTGAATAAATGGAAGAATAACATTATATATCATTATTTTTTTAATATAAATAAAGAACAAGAACGCATCCGACCCTTTCTTTTGCCGGTTATCATATTATAGAATTGGATATTAAGAATGTGAATATTAAGATTTAATTATTGCATTTTATACGTGCTTTATCTCAAAGCAATGTTGCTACGTTACTTGTTAAGTAGAACCTATCCCTATTCTTTTTACCATCTTAAGCAACAATAAAGACAATATACGAATGATCCGAATGGGAAATATAGCAGTGAGATTTTATTATATCGTTTCAATTGGGTTGGTAATACTTTTTTCAGGTTGCGGAGAAAACAAAATGGATGAGGATCCGTATTTCGATGACTATCCATATCCAGAAGGCAAGATCTATTTTACTTATCCTCCCGTTGGATTGGAAGGTACATCAATGTTTGCACCAAGAGGTCGTGTTGATGTAATCCCTAAACCCCATGGCGGCGCAATGCCTAAACATTTTGGATTGTATTCCACCACTACTCCTATCTATGCAATGGCGGATGGGCAAATCATAGGGGCCGGAAAATACTATACTGATACCCCTTTGGGGCCTTTGGCAGAACATATATTGGTCATCAAATACAGTACGACACTAAGCGTCAGATATGGTCATGTAGGTGAACTGTCGGAGAAAATATCTGCGCAAATGCCACCGTTAAACGAGCGAAGCGATAATTTTTTAACTATTCCAATATCTGCAGGGGATACCATTGCCTGGACTTTTAGTTATAGTGCTTTGGATATTCTACTTATGGATAATTCTCAAGAGCTAAATTATTTATATCCGGAGGTACTTGGTCCTGAAAATCGATACTCAGCTGACCTTACTGAGTATTACAGGGAACCGCTTCGTAGTGCTATTCTTGAAAAGTGTATTCGTGAAGAAGCACCTCGTTGGGGAAAGGTGGATTATGATGTAGCCGGGAAGATAATAGGCATCTGGTATTACACAGGTGAATATAATGATGTACACGCCCAGCATTTAGGAATTGCTTATAAAAGTATGCATCCGTCCCGTATTGCTTTGTGTGATGGGTATGCCAATTATGATCTTGGAGTGTCTGGTACCTATGCTGTTCTAGGCAATGAACCAAAACCAGAAACTATAGGACCTGAAAGTGGTATAATTAAGTATGAAGTATTTTTCTTTGCTGACTGGCTTCAGCCAACTGATTCCACGTTTGTTCTCCGGGATATAAGTGATTTAGATGATAATAGTGAATCTCATACCAGGGGCACATACCTATTGCAAATGCTAGATGAAGAAACCCTGAAAATAGAACCATTTTATGACCTAAAGCCAGTCGAGGTAGATGATTTCACAAGTGATGCCAGGATTTACACGAGAAAACCTTTATGAATTTAGCAGGCAATTAACGTTCAGGCTGTTTGATTTTCATCCTCTTAGTCACAATATTTTCAAATAATCCAATTAATAAAATAAATTGGGGATCAGCGGCTGAACTTATTGTTTGAATAAATGCCGCAAATCCAAATAGAAGTATTTTCTATTCAATATTAGTTGTTTGTTACTCTGCAAAATTATGATTGAGGTATAGGAAGCCTCTAACCAGCTGAGATCTAATACATTAACCACTAAAATTAGGTCTGAATCTCAGGCCTTCAAATGTTTTACCCAAAAACATTTTATATAAGCGATCTTTTTGGCATCATAAATTTGGTCTTTAACCTACTCAACCGCCTACCCTAATTGTATAACTCATTGATAATCATCATGCATTCTAAATCCGGGTAGTATTCTTCAAATCAGATAAGATGTTCATTTGATTGTCCCTGCTGTCAGGACGCAATTTTACCATCCGGGAAAATGAGTGATCCGATTACCAGGCTTAAAGGTGCCAGCACAAAACTGAGCAATCCGGCATTGGTTGGACTTATCTCTGGAACAAACAGGGAGATGATGGGAGGGATCGCACTGGCAACAAAGGCAAGATATGCTCCGGTTGAGCTGGCTTTTTTCCAGTAGATCCCGCCAACCAGACCGGTTAGCGTGCCCGCAAATGCTAGGGAACCCGTGAGGGCAATGTAACGGAACACTGTTGCTGAAAACTCATAGTAAATGCCCCAGAAATAGATGAAGAATCCGATAACGATGATGCCAATTCGCATGAGCAACATGCGCCTCTTTTCATCAATGGGCTTCCTCAAGCAGGAGTGACAATATCCTGCACCAAGATGGCGCTGAACGATAATAAATAGCTGTCATAGGTTGACATCGATGCGGCAAGAAAACCGATCATTACGAAACCAATCATACCTGCAGGGATAATGCGGACTAACATTTGAGGAAGAGCAGTCTGGGTTTCTGGGATTATGCCGATCACAGCTAGTGCAGCGATACCCCATAGCATGGGCAGGCAGGCCCGGAAGAACATGAAAACACTGCTGATGCGATAAAGTTTCATGGCGGTCGTTACATCCGTCATACTGAACACCCGCTGAACTACCGGCTGCCACGAAGACCATCCACTCGTATAATAGAGAGCTGTCCAAATGATGAATAATAAGCCGTACCTGGGAGCCTTCCACAAGTCAAATCCGGCATCACCATAATGTGCCTGGACAGCTGTCACCATTCCGCTGAATCCACCCGCATGAGCGAAAGCAAAGTAGGTTATCAAGACAATACCTGCCAGTAGAATAAAAAACTGGAAGACATCAGTAATAACAACCGAATGCATCCCCCCAAGCATCGTATAGGACACGACAACAACTAAAATGATTCCCATTATTACGGGGAGCGTATGGGCTGGAAATCCCATGGCAATGGAGAGGAACTTTCCTTCCACCTGAAGGAAGATACCCATATTCAGAATGCCGGTCAGGAAAATCAACACACCGGAAATCCATCTCACACCTGGCTGAAAACGTATTTCAAAGTATTCGGGTACGGTTCTTATACCCAATGATCTTAGGTGTTTGATCACGAATCCGGTCCGACCAATAATCCACATGGTCAGAGCGGCAATGATCCCTGCAAGGATGGCCACGAAGCCATTTGAGTAAGCTTCTTCAGAAAAGTATATGATGGTTACCAGTCCCATTTCCGTACTGGCCAGGGTGGTGAGACCACGGAATGATCGTAGCTTTCTTCCGACCAACAGGAAATCATCGACTTGTGCCAATTTGTTTTCTGGCGATCAGGCCGATCGACAAACTGATCACCAGAAATGCAATGACAAAAGCCCAATCGATGAATCCAAAAGTATTTGTCATCCTGACTCTCAATCAATTACGGGTTGGAGGTTAACGGGAAGGCCTGTTCTGCAGATTCTTCCATGGCCTGGACCACCTGAGTGGCAATCAGTCCATCTTCCCCAGAAACAAATGGTTTCATTTTGTGCTGGACACATTCTATAAAATGGTCTATAGGATACAGTACACAACCCGGGAGCTTTTCCATACCGGTCAACAACATCCCGTAACGTCAGGAAAACCAGCTCCTTCTTCCGTATATTTTTCCATCATCCGGTGATGGCCTACATTGACAAAAGTACTTCCCTTTGGATCCTATAAAATCTCCTTTAAACTCAAAGACATTCGGCGAATTTTCAGCGACAATCCAGCAGTTCTCCACATAAGCGGTAGCACCACCGGAGAATTGAGAATTGTTTGATAAAAATCTGGTGTATCTATGCCTTGTTCCTTGAATACTCCGGACCGGCTAACTGAATACACTTTGATAAACTCTTCACCAGTTATCCATCGAATCAGGTCAACTACATGACTACCCAGAAAATGCACCGGAGATGAACTCGATGCCCAACTCAGCATTTCAATGGTACGTAAATGGTATCATTCAGTCTGACATTTATCATTTGTAGTTCTCCCGGTTCTCCGATCAATCATTTTTTTTACCTTTATAAAAGGGATGTTCCACTCATTGTGGAAATCCACCATCAAAATCTTACCGGAACCATTCTTGCGGCCAGAATTTCTTTACATTCTTCGACGGTAGTGGCCAAAGGTTTTTCAACCAGTACATGTTTCCCTGCTTTGGCGCATCCAAAACGATTTGTGTATGGGTATGGTCAGGGGTAGCGATAGATACTGCAGATATTTTTGGAATAGAAAGAATTTCTTTATAGTTTGTGGTGAAGCCTTTGGCATCATATTTCCGGGAGAATTGCTCAGCCCTGTCCTTATCCTGATCGCAAACAGATACAATTTGAGTAGGAATCGGAGAAGATGAGAAGGTTTGTGCATGAATCGCTCCCCAGATTCCACACCCTACTATTCCAATACCAGTGATTTCCATATGTTAAAAATATTACAGAATTGAAAAAATGATTTGTTGTAACAATCTAATAAATTTATTTCTACGCCCCCCTAAAAATGACTATTCTATACTAATTTGAGTATTGTTTTGAGTTTAATATATAGCCTATAATCCGATTATTGAAGGTAATGATCGGATTTGATCTATGCGGCTCATTTCCAGTATTAGAACCTACTCAAATTTATATTTTCCCGGCATCGGTACAGGAGCGACCGGCAGCTTTCCCAATTCATACTTATCCGGGGTAAAATCCTGTTTGGAATTCATTGCCATATCCCATGTTATTTCTTTGCCACTAACTACTTCCCTGCCCATGATGGCGGTCATTGTTGATTCAGCCACCTGTTTCGCCTCATTGATAGGTTCCCCTATCCGGATGCTGTGGATCAGATCATCATGTTCTGTCTGGTAGGCATTGTTCTTATCTCCTCTATCGCATCCAAGTATTGACCATCTTTAAGCGTAATGCCAGTATGTTGATAGGAGAAATTTCCACGACCTTTGGCACCAATAAACACATCGTCTATATAATTAGCACATCCATTGATCTGTCGGTCAAGACAAAAAAATGGTTATGTCATCTGGGTATTCATATTGTACGGAATAATGATCGTACGCATTGCCGAATGTACTTCCTGTACGGACTTGTCTTCCCCCCAGACCTATAGCTTTGGTTGGTGTTGACTGGCATACCCATTCATCAGATCTATAGAATGTATGAATTGTTCAACGAAGATATCTTCCTGATAGCCATTCATAATACATCCAGTTTCTTTAGCTGGTTTTCCATATCTGACCACTCAGCCTTTGGCTCCAGATACCATAGCTCGCCGATCAACCAGCGTGTAACTCCTGACCGGACATCGCCTATTTCACCTTCATGGATTCGTTTTACAACTTCTTTAAAAGAATTATCTTTCCTGCGCTGCGTACCAGCTCCAATAGCTAATCCCTTCTTTTTAGCGATTTCACCGGAATCTATAATGGAGCGGACACCGGTAGCATCGACGGCTGCAGGTTTTTCTATGAAAACATTTTTTCCTGCTTCAACAGCGGCCCGTAAATGTACCGGACGAAAATGTGGTGGTGTTGCCAGTATCACGTAGTTGATATCAGGAATCTCCAGTAGTTTTTTATAGGCGTCAAAACCAACAAAACTGGTTTCATCCTTAATCTCCATGCCTACTTTTATAAACTGTTGACGGCTGGATTTTAACCGGTCCTCCAGGGCATCAGCCATAGCTACGATTTTCACATTCGTTTGTGTCGCTTTGGCACCATCAATTGCATTTTCAGTATGATAGCCCGAATCGGGATATATGCTGTTTGTAGCAGCATGGACTGCATTCAGCGCTGCGCCGGTTCCCCTGCCCCCGCATCCAATCAGTCCTATATTGATTTGCTCGTCAGGCACCGCATAGGCCATTAATAATAATCGCGAAATTTCAGAGCCATCGCTGTGCCTCCACTACGTGTCGATTTCTTAATCATCTCGTGGGTGGTCTCTGGAAGATTATGTTTTTTTCATTATAATATTATTTTAATTTTAATTTTCGTCAGTTCTCCTGATTTCAGGTTGTAGCTAGACCTTTTTCGGATTGAATACAAACAAAGCCCCTTTTCTGCGATTATATATTTCAAATAAATCTTTTTGTTATTTCATAAATTACTTCATTCTTTTCATCTCAATTACTGCAATTCCCGGATTTATCTACCGCAACCACTTCTAGTAATATTGCGGCAGGTTACGAATTCGCTTGTCGGCATGTTCAGTGCTGACAGTCGATACAATCTGATTCCGGAGAACGATTTCCACATTTTTCATTGAGTGATCTGTATATGCGGTAATAGCAAAAATCATTTTCCATATTGGCATTCCAGGACAAATATATATTGCTTTCGCGCTTATCAACTTCCCGCTTGGTTACCTGTAAGCCTTCTACTTTGGCCGGAGCTTCCTCATCGTAATTGGTAGTATATACTACGAGTGATATTCCGGAACACTATCAGTGAAATGCTTATCACTTAAAGATATTTTTTTACTATAACCCTGCATGTCTCCAAAATAATTGAATGGAACATTTTCGGGATCGTATACATATTTCTCCTAAATCTTTGTCTGTAAGCTGATCCTCAAATGAAAGTTCAAATGGTTGCGATTTACGATGCCTGTTGATGACTGCGATGGAATGCAATCCGTTTTCCAGGTTTTTAATGGCACTTACACGGAGAAGGGTGTCAGTTGAATTCACATTGTAAACTTCAGCCGGACCCCTGAAAAACCGGGTCAATAACCCAGGGCATAATAAGTTGGTCTTGTGTTATGATCATCAAAATACCATTTGAATACTCCCCATTTGTTTAAGCACCAGGTAACCAAACTCACACGTTGGGGGGGGTGCAGGGAGATCCCACAAAATGTACAGTAACTGCTGGCGTTGGATTCCCCCATTGATTTGTGCCATAATCGCCTCTGCAATTTGAATTCCAACATAGGGTTCCAAAGGTGTATTATTATAGATCAAACCATCATAAAAGACAGAATCCATGAAAAAGGATTCCCTGCTTTCGACCAAATTCACCCATAATGAATTTTTTATTTTTACTTTTGGCCAGGTTTGCACCCCATTTCATTTTCTAGAGGAAAAAAATCATAAAATGAAAGGTCATCAAGGTCATAACTGTTGATGTAGTGGTGGCCACCGTATACACCTGTGATCTAGTCCATGTTTTCTGCTTGCCCATTCAATGGTATGCCAATACTAGAAGGGGGAAGCATCTGTTGCAAGTAATTTAACATCAAGATCTCTCTCCAAATTCATCATAAAACAATTGATGAATGTTTTTAAATCGGTCCAATTCTTTATTCTTCACCATCGAGACCCATTCATCCATGGATAATTCGTTGGTCATACAATAGTAATTGATATTATCAAATCCTTTATTTTGTATTAGGTATTCAATATTGTCCGATTCCTTCTTTACATAATCCAATTCGTTGTCGTATTCATTGATCGATCCTACCCCAAATGAAGTTAGATAGATCTCCGTATTGGTATTTTTCATTACTTCAAGATATTGGAATGTTCATCAACTCCTTTTGCCCCATCCTGGACTGTCCGTTACCCTCGCAAAAGAAGGATTCAATTCACGCCATCTCTTGGCAAATACTTGTTATAGCGCCATTGGGTAGGTTTACGGGTAGTGAAAAATAACATGAAATCCAATCCCTCCATATTTTTCATTGGTAACCTGTTGGTCAAGTGAATAATTGAAGTATGTTTATTTTAAATTATCCTGATTTCCTCAACAATTCAAAAGCAAAGGTATTAAAAGAGGTAAGTGATTATTTTTCATGCTATTGTTGTTAAAAAGATTGAACTAGTAATTCATGTATAAAAATTAAAATTTTATTATTGGAATCGATTAATCTATACCTCACCTATCATTGATCAAGTTTCAATTTATCGATGTATATACATAGATTAAGCAGAATCGACGAGATCTTCTAAAATTCGAATCTTCAATGGGTATATAAGATTTCTATTTACCAATAATACTGCATTCTTCTAATTCTAATCCATTCTTTTTTTTCCTCATCATACATTCCAAAATTCGAACCCATTCATATTCCACATCGACCACTCATATTATGTCTTTTCCATTTGTTCTCGTGCGCTCCTCAACCATCGTACAGCAGATTCCTGGTCTGCGGCCCTGTAACTCCAAATTCACCCAGAAAAAGCGGGCGATTATGCTTTTTACCCCAATCTGCAGCGAATTTAAATTCATCCTCAAGGGCTTGTATTTCTTCCTCGGATGCTGGCAAGATTATACCTGATTCCCGGCCATCCACACCCTGGTGGGTAAAGGCATGTGGATTATAAAAATGTATCTCTACAATGATATTGCGGTCCTCTTCGGGAAGTTCAAGTGTTTCCAGTTCATATATTTTATTCCAGTTTCCCGGTCCGATCACAAAGGTTCGGGCTGGATTGGATTCTCGAAGAATTTCATAGACGTCCATTAGAAAGTAGTTCTATAAATAGGGGGTCAGATTATTATTCGGCTCATTAAGCAGGCCAAAATATACGTTATCCGGATAATCTTTATAATGTTCTGCCATTTGTCGCCAGGTTTCCTTAAATATATCCCTCAAGCCCATAGGGTCTTTCCCCATCACGCGGTACTGATGCTGGTCGATGATAACCGTAAATCCTCTTTCCAGAGATTCTTTAACAAGCCAGTCAAGGCGATCGAAAAATGTTTGTGACAGCGTATAGGGAGGCCTTTGTTCCGCGTGGAGAAAGGGCGTGTATTGATACGAACGCCTTTCATACCAAGCTTTTTCTGTTTATCCAGTTCTTCTTTTTCACGCTCTTCATCCCAGTTATCCCACCTATAAAGTATGCTGCCAACATTCGCCCCACCACCAAGACGCCTGTTCTGTTCAAAAGGCATCGGGGATTTCCGTCTTGGATTCGGCAGAGCTTTGGGCTTGACAATCTGCAGCTACCAAAAAAGTAAATGCAAGAAAAAAAGCGAATTATACCGGGTTATCGATTTCCAATCATATTCATCTTAAAAAATGTATGTGAACTGAATGATCCTTATAAAAAATACTTACATAAATGTAGCCGTATATTTTGTGAAAGTCCATTTTGAATGATAATTTGTTCGTCAGAAGAAAATATTTATTATAAAATAAAAGATAAAGTATTAAGGAGATTCAGGATAATTATAAGTAAATCTGTGAATGGATTTGGTGCTTTATGTGTAATACCCATATCTTTGCAGGAAAATTGATTTAAAATTTCGGGAATATGCCTTTATATGATTACGAATGTTCTAAATGTGGCACAATAGAAAGAAGTACAGCATTCCGTCAGTGAGATAGGGAAAATTGAGGTCCTGTGTGATGATTGTAATAAACCAATGAAGAAGATGTTATCTCTTCCTGCACTCATTGGCTTTGACAATGTAGGCCGCAGCAGAAGTAAGAAAGATAGTGAAGGTACTTCAAAATCCGAATCACCAAAGAAGGAACCAGCGGTAAAAACAGAATCTAAAAAGGATTCTAAAGACTAGAAATTTTAAATTATATCTACAATCAGATTCAGCGAACAGCCCTGAACTCAAGCAAAATTTCTTTTTACCCTTTTTACAAGATGTTTTTACTTTAATTTTTTGTATATGAAAAAGGGATTTTTGCTGCTTTAAATAATAAATATCATGGATTTGAATATATGCTTTAAAAAATTATGCTCATATTTGGGCGAAATTTTTTACAATAGCTGAATACCCGGATATCAAATGATAGGAAACAGGGCCTTTCAGCATTTTTTAAAGTTTACTGTTGTTTCTCAAGTCTCTATTATAGAAACTAGTACACATAAAATATGCATTATAAGTCATAGTAAACCATAATCAGAAAATTTATGAAAGCAATAAAATTTTTTAGCGGCCAGGAACTACCTGTGGAGCTACATAAGGTTAGAATGGTCCAGAAGTTATTTTTAAAGCCGATTGAAGAGCGATTTCAAGCCATTGAAGAAGGCGGATACAATACTTTTTTACTCAATACGAAGGATATATTCCTGGATATGCTTACTGATAGCGGGACCAACGCCATGAGCGATAACCAAATCTCCTCTATGCTGCGGGCAGATGATGCCTATGCCGGTTCGCAAAGTTTCTACAGAATGGAAAAAGCATTGCAGGATGTTTTCAATAAGAAGATGGTCCTCCCGGTACACCAGGGCCGTGCGGCTGAGAATATTATTTCACAGGTATTCATAAAAGAGGGGGACGTGATACCAATGAATTATCATTTTACCACGACCAAGGAACACATGGAGATCAATGGAGGTACGGTACTTGAAATCTATACAGACGAAGCCTTAAAGATAAAAAGTGACTTTCCGTTCAAAGGAAATATTGATATTCAGAAATTGCAAGATGTGATCGCTGAATATGGTAAGGAACACGTTGCATTTATCAGGATGGAAGCTTCAACTAACCTGATCGGTGGCCAGCCTTTCTCAATACAGAATATGAGGGAAGTTCGAGAGATAGCAGATGAGCATGGCATCATGGTTGTATTGGATGCCAGTCTGATAGGAGAGAATGCTTACTTTATTAAAGAGCGTGAAGAGGAATTTAAGGATGCGAGCATCAAAGAGATCCTGCATACTATGTGTGGGATGGCCGAACTTTTATATTTCTCCAGCAGGAAAGTGAGTTCTACCCGTGGTGGTGGTATTTGTACAGACGACAATGACATTTTCCTGAAAATGCGGGACCTGGTTCCTTTATTTGAAGGTTTCCTTACCTATGGAGGTATGTCAGTCAGGGAAATTGAAGCTATGGCTGTAGGTTTATATGAAACAACTGATGAGACGGTCATAAACCAGTCTCCTTCATTCATTAAATACGCTGTCGAAAAGCTTGATTCGTTTGGTATTCCCGTTGTGATGCCCGCCGGTGCGTTAGGATGTCATATTGATGCCAAGGATTTCCTAAGCCATGTGCCTCAGCAGGAATATCCGGCGGGTGCATTAGCTGCTGCATTGTTTATAATCTCCGGGATAAGGGGAATGGAGCGAGGTACCATCTCTAGTGTGCGTGATGAAAATGGAGATGATATTCTTGCGGATGTGGAATTGTTGCGTTTAGCCTTCCCGCGAAGGGTATTTACCTTATCGCAAACAGAATATTTGATAGACAGGGTGAATTGGTTGTATAATAACCGGGAACTTGTTGGCGGATTGAAATTTGTGGATGAACCACCAGTCCTTCGTTTCTTTATGGGTCGTCTTGCACCTACCTCAGATTGGCCTCAAAAACTGATCGCTAAGTTTAAAGAAGACTTTGGAGATTCCTTATAATATTGATATGTGATAAACCGGCCGCGATTATCTTAAAATGGAAAATCTGCAGCCGTTTTATTTAGCAGTCATTAAGATCTGGCTTTTCCTCCAGGATGAACTTACTGGTCGTCAATTCAGAATAATTATTAGTAATTCGAATAAAATATCTCTTTTTTAAAAGGCGGCTTTTATATTAATGATCATTCTGATAATGCGCCTTCAACAGATCCTCTGCAAAATCATTCGACAGGTCTCTTACAACACTATGTACGTGATTGGCATTGTTTTGAGTATTATCATATTCAATAAGTAACATAGGCCCTTGTATGCGATAATAGTGACCCGCACCAGGATCCAGGCTGCCTGCCCAGGCAAAAGTAAGATTCTCCACACCTGCCAATTGAATTCTTTTTCGCAGTGTTTCTGAATAACCGGCTTCATAATTATCAATATATACATTCAGAAGGTCAAGAAATATCTCTTCTTGTGTGTCTTCAAATTGATTGATGGATATCCCCAGCGGTTCAATGTTTTCAGCTGTTTTGTTGTTACGGGTTATTATTTCCCTTGGGGCGGTTTCAGAAAACCGGGCAATAGCCAATTGTTCTTCATTAAGAGAATTCACCAGTTTAAAACCCAGGTCTGTTTCCAATTTCAATACTTCCTGGTGATCAAATCCCTTAACAACAACAATCGCTGGATTGGAACCAAAAAATGATGGGGTGGACGATACAATCTGGTTGTCATTTGACGTGAAACTTAGGGATAGGTGGTGCCCTTCGAATCTCCAACCCCAGAAATTATTATTTGAAGGATCCCCGAAAATACATAAATAATACTTTAATGGATCCCGCATGGGACTTCCATCTGGCATTTTGTTTTTATTATTCTCTACCACGATCAAAACTTTTTCCAGTTGAATAATTTGAGTGGATTTTCTGTATCCTTCTTTACTTAGTGAGGCCTTCAATAGGGCCAAAGCTAGTTTTTTTTGTTCATCGTTGAAATCGTGAAAACTGGCTCCCTTTCTTGCGATAGGAACGAATTGAATATTAAATCTTTCAGGATCATTCATTGTAAAGTATGCTTTTGATCTGATTTCGGGTGATAGTGAATTTAGGAATTCATTTGCCTTTTGATACAGATCCTGGGCATAAACACTGTCAATAAGAAGTAAGGCCAATGATAGGATGAATAACTTTTTATAGGTCATGTTTGTGCTATTAAGGTGTTGATTTTGCGATTTTTATTGAATTAAAATTTAAGCCAATTTGTAAGATACAATAAAAAATTATAATACAGTAGAATTAGATCGTATGATAAATCAGGCTAAGGGAAACTCAAATTTTTTTGGAAACATAAATTGAAAACTCCTTGCAGTTACTAACCCACTTATATCATTAAACGATGTGCTTATTTTTCTTTGGTAATTTCATATATTCAAATAAATGCATCAGGGGAACTCACCATCCAATGTCTATTTAATAAATAATCTATATCATTACTAATTGAGTTTCTCTGGTCTTTTTGCAGCTATTATGGCATGATTTATAAAAATTCCTTTAATATTTTTATATTAGAAAGCTTAATCGTCCGAATAACAATATTGACAATGCATACAAAGATTTTTTTAGCTACCCTCTGCTTATTCCTAAACCTACACTGCACACCTTTGTCGAATGAGAATGCCGGAAATGAAGAAAAACCCAATATCCTTTTGATTTTAACAGATGATCAGGGATATTCAACACTCGGATGTTATGGGGGGAAAATCGTTCCAACGCCAAATCTGGACAAGTTTGCAGAAGAAGGTGCTCTTTTTACAAATGCATATGTCACTTCGCAATGCACTCCCACACGGGCAACTCTTTTGACCGGACAGTATACAGCAAGACATGGATTATGGCATGTGTTGCCATGGTATGGATATCCGAATGCACGGATGACAGAAGCCAAATTTGCCGAACATTTTCCACGAACTACTTTCACCATTGCTAAAGGGCTTAAGTCAGCAGGATACAGTACTGGTATATTCGGAAAATGGCATTTAACATCCAATGAGG
This sequence comes from uncultured Cytophagales bacterium, assembly GCA_963820995.1. Taxonomy (GTDB): domain Bacteria; phylum Bacteroidota; class Bacteroidia; order Cytophagales; family Cyclobacteriaceae; genus JAGTVG01. The sequence continues at coordinate 512,351 of CAWGCL010000009.1, forward strand.
ATGGACATTATATGGGATTGAATCCTGAAGCCTCCCATTATTATGGTTTCGACTATGCACCTCCCGTGTTATCCCCTGATGAGTTTGCAGAGGGAGCGGACCGGGGAGTAAATACTTTAACAGATCAAGCATTGGAATTCATCAAAAATAATAAAGAAAAACCCTGGTTTGTCTACTTTTCGCACCACATGATCCATGGCGTAGTTGTGGCTCCCGAAGAATTAACGCAGCAATACCGCGAACAGGGATATACGGATGAAGGTCCCAACAGGGCAGTATATCTGGCCGGGCTGGAACATATTGACCATTCTATTGGCCGGTTGATGGCCAGATTGAAGGAACTTGGAGAGGATGAGAATACCCTCATTATTTTTCTGAGCGATAACGGGGGAATTGATCAGAGGTTAGGTTTTAAGGAACTTCCTGTCCCGAATCCTCATAATGCAATACTTCATCCAGATCTTATTGAATATGACAATGTTCCTCTAAGAGCAGGAAAAGGATCTGCCTATGAAGGTGGAGTCAGGGTCCCATGTATTATTCATTGGCCAGGGAATATTAAAGCTGGCACAGTGGTCGAAACACCTATGCATGCAATTGACATAGCACCTACTCTTTTTAGTATTGCGGGTGTGAGCACAGAACATCCATTGGATGGAGAAGACCTCAGTCCTCTTTTGTCAGGAGGAGATTACAGAAACTTGGAAAATAGGGCTATTTTTCAGTATTACCCTTTTTATGATCTCAGATGGGGCCTGACACCCTGTGCAACCATTCACAAGGGTGATTATAAACTCATGGAGTTTTTTGGCGACAGGTTTAATGTTGATAATCGATATGTACCTGGTCATAGAATCGAACTCTATAACCTTAAGGAGGATATTGGCGAAACTAATGATTTAAGTAAGAGCAATGCCAACGTAACTGTTGAATTATTGGCTGAATTGCATGCCTGGATGGATAAGATGAAAGCACCTACAAGCTCTGAGAATGCCCATTATAATCCCGACAGTATGTTTGTTGAAACCAGAAGCAAACCTTATTGGATCAGGTAATTGATCTTGTAAAGGAAGATTACTGACTCAAGGAAACCAATTTGCTTTCATTTTGGGTTACATATTTCCTTGCTTCAATTACCTCTGGCCGGTCGCTCCCGGAATTTTCAACTAATGAAAGTAATTGTTTATAGTAGAAAGAAGATTTTTTAGTATCTCCCATTTTATTAGCCGCTATGGCAGCACCATATATTCCATTGAATCTATTAGGATGATCTTTTAAATCTTTTTCAAAGGCTTCCAAGGCTGCATCTGGATTATCTAGTTCCAGAAGCATGTCACCGAGGAGCTCCCTTGCGGGTAAAACTTCACTGGGTGTTTTTGGATGTTTATCTGTCTTATCTTCCATGTCAGCTGCTTCTTGCATTAATGTCAATGCTTCTTTCTTATTTCCTTTAGCAAGGGCAAGCCAGGCTTCGGAGGATCTTATCTGTATTAATACCTGATTGGCCTGGTACGTATTTCCTTTCTCCACGAGTTTTCGATTCAAAGATCTCAATATGGATAATTCTTCTTCAGCAGAAGTAATATCACCTGTATTTGATGCGCCCAGTGCCCTGGCAAAGTGGGTTAATGCCAATTCCCAAGGATAATCCTCCCAGGGAATATTTGAAGGGTGTTGTTCTAATTTCGCAGCCTTATCCCATTGCTTGTTTTCTAAAGCGATACGTATGGGAATAGCTCCAAAATTATATGGTCCGGTGAGACTGACCAGATTATCAATAGTCTGAAGATATTGATATTGTTGATTGGCCCTTATATTGTCACCTAGCTGAAGGTATGCATATACCAGGTAATCCATGGCATGAACTTCTTCATCCCAATGTCCATCTATTTCAGTTTCTTCAGCGTAACATTGTGCTGCAGAGGCAGAATGTATATTTGAAATAATCGATTCATCCCACAGACCCAATCTGGTAAATATGTGCGATGGCATATGTTGCGCATGTGCAGAAGAAGGGGCGATATCTGCGTAACGTCGGGCAGTGGGCAATGCCAGATGAGCGAGTACCGGATTGTCGTAATTATGAATGATATAATGTGCGACCCCGGGGTGATTGGGTTGGTCAGGTAAGATGGACTCCAAAATTTGCCCTGCTTTTCTCTGATTAATATAGTCCTTGTCATTTGGATCTGCAGTAGATTTTAATGCCAGGGCATAGAATATGGCTGCTTCTGTATCATCCTGATTTTTTATATAGATCTGTTCCATCTTTTTTTCATAGCGTAAGGCCCTGGTTTTATGGTCAACTTTCTCCCAATCATTATAAAATGCAGCAATTGCCTGGAGATATTCCCTTTCCCTATCTGTTTGGGGTAGAGATTCAGCAAGTTTAAGGATATTGGATCCTTTGACAAGGTCATTATGACTGGGGGCAAACCAAAGAGAATGGTAAATACTCATGGCCACTCCCCAATATGCCATTGGGCAATTTGGATCCTGATCAATGACTTGAACAAAAGCTTTTTCTGCTTCATTGTATTCAAATGAGTGCAATAATGATAAAGCCAGATCAAAAGTTTCTTTTGTTTCGTAATTGCAATAAAAGGAGAAATTGACCTCTCCAAATTCGCCGCTTCCACACAATGTGATTTCACCTCTAAGCAGTTCAATTGAAGCTAAATCAAGATTTTGAGCAGGTTTTTTATTTTGACAACCTGTTGAATATAAGAAAGAAAGTAAACATAATAAAAGGAACAATCTTAAGTAATATTTCATAATGAATGATTTAAATGAACCATTTTTTTAAGTGCCGAATAACATTCGGCAATCCCTCATTTATTGAATGGCTATCTATTGTGAGAAGCGGGAGTAAGTGTTATTTCTCTAATTAATTCCGGATAATCCTAACAAGATAAGACTTTATATATTATCATACAAATAAACGCTTTAATGTAAACCATTATATACTGGGTGTTTCAAAGAACTAATTTGTGCTTTAAATATTGAGAATTGGAACATTGTTGCTTTAACTCAATGATTTTTTTATCTTCGGGATTATTGCCAAGGATGATAAGCACAAACCAAAATTGGAGATAGAAATAACTTTTTGAAATTGCCTATGAAGAGAACAAGTACATGTCTATAAAGCGGAAACGTCTTTCTTTCCTGGATCAGTATCTAACCTTATGGATATTCCTGGCTATGGCGATAGGTGTGGGGCTGGGTTATTTTATGCCAGGTGTAGCTTCGAAAATTAATTCCATGAGCAGTGGGACAACAAATATCCCCATAGCGTTAGGATTGATTTTGATGATGTACCCTCCACTGGCCAAGGTAAATTACAGACTTCTACCCAAAGTTTTTAAAAATGTTAAGATCCTTTCTATATCCCTAATTCTGAATTGGATTATAGGTCCCATTTTAATGTTCATCCTGGCTATGGTTTTCCTGAGGGATTACCCGGAATATATGGTAGGGTTAATTCTGATCGGTTTAGCTAGATGCATTGCCATGGTATTGGTATGGAATGACCTGGCTGAAGGCAGCAGTGAATATGGTGCCGGACTGGTTGCATTAAACAGCATATTCCAGGTCTTTGCCTACAGCTTTTATGCCTGGTTGTTCATCACCAAGCTACCTACCTTATTTGGATTCGAAGGAGCTATTGTGGATATCTCTATACGAACCATTGCAGAAAGTGTAGCGATCTACCTGGGGGTTCCTTTTTTAACAGGTTTGTTGAGCCGGATCATCTTAGTAAAGATCAAAGGAGAAGAATGGTACAAATCTAAATTTATACCCACGATTTCACCCATCACCCTGATCGCATTATTGTTTACAATCCTTATTATGTTCTCCCTGAAAGGGGAGTTAATAGTCAATATCCCAATGGATGTGGTTCGGATCGCGATTCCATTATTGGTGTATTTTGCCCTGATGTTTCTTGTTGGATTTTTTTTCAGTAAAGCCATGGGCGCAAAATACGATGTAAATGCTTCAGTATCTTTTACTGCCGCCGGAAATAATTTTGAACTTGCCATTGCTGTGGCCATAGCGGTTTTTGGTTTAAATTCGGGACAGGCTTTTGCAGGTGTCGTTGGTCCATTGGTGGAAGTCCCGGCGCTGATAATCCTGGTAAGAGTTGCCTTCTGGTTAAAAAAGAAATATTATGATTCCAAAGAATAGAATTGCCTCAATTGATATCATCAGGGCACTGACCATGTATTTCATGATCTTTGTCAATGATTTGTGGACTTTAAGAGATATCCCGGAATGGCTTGGTCATGCAGGTCGAGGAGAAGACAGGTTAGGCTTTGCAGATATCATTTTCCCATTATTTTTATTTATTGTCGGACTTTCTATTCCTTTTGCCTTCAAAGCACGTCGTAAAAAGGGCGATTCTGATTTTCAGATCTTTCAACACATTTTTGTTAGAAGTCTCGCCCTGATTGTAATGGGATTCTTCATGGTTAACCTGGAAAACATCAACAGGGAACTTTTGAGCATCAGCAAACCAGTTTATCAGATCTTGATGGCCACTGCATTTGTTTTGATCTGGAATTTATATCCAGATGGGAAAGCTTTCAAAAAGATCCCAGAGTGGGTAATGAAAGTGATCGGGATTTTAATACTTATTTATCTGGCCACAATTTATACAGGAGGTACGGTAGAAAATCCACACTGGATGAGGCCCCACTGGTGGGGAATACTGGGATTAATAGGCTGGGCTTACTTAATGGTGGCCACACTTTATCTGTTGGTGGGTAGTCGACTTATATGGCTATCCCTGCTTACGTTGGCATTTCTGCTTCTAAATATTCAGCAGGAGATCAAGCTATATGAAGGATTTCCCGATATTAATATCATTATCGGTGCTTCCAATTACGTGCTTGTAGCTTGTGGATTGCTTGCCTCTGTCCTGTATGTCAAATTGAATGAGAAAGAAAAGATCAGGGAGTTCCTGGTTTTGATGGGAGCATTGGCTCTTGTATTCATTGCTTTTGGAATCCTTACGCGTCCTGAATGGGGAATAAAGAAAATGGGCGGAACACCGTCCTGGAGTGCTATTTGTGCTGGAATTGGCTTTGCAAGCTTTGGCATTCTCTACATACTGGCTGATATCCTGAATGTCAGGAAATGGGCTTCAATAATTGGCCCGGCCGGTCGGTCCACGCTTACCTGTTACCTGGTCCCTTATTTCTATTATGGATTTTATTCTATTATTGGATTTTCCCTTCCTATCTTCCTGAGAACCGGGTACATCGGCATCTTCAAATCATTGCTGTTTGCCCTCCTGATCGTCACCATCACCGGAGGTCTGGAGAAACTGAAGATAAAGCTGAAAATTTAATAGGGAAACATTAGTAACACACACAAAGAAATTGAACACTTAATCTCAAGTTATTGCTATATAAACAGCACCCATTTATTTAACAACCATTCTACCTCCTCTTAAACGCCTATATTCATAGAGATTTCTTATATCTTATCAAAGTTTACCTTGACTTATAATTACGAATTATTATTAGTATTAATCCAGATCAACTTATTATTTAAACTTCTTTTTATTACTTTTTCATTAAGATCAACTATCAGTGATCCGTTTTTGCAAAATCTGCAAAAAGTTCGGAATTCCATGGTAAAATTCAATATCGATTTATTCATCCATCCTTGTAAATTAATTATATCAAATAATCCAATTACCATGGAAAAGAGAAAAATATTTATTTCACGTTTTGATTTACGAAAAATTGCCACTTTGCTGTTATCCCTGGTTTTTCTTTTACAGAGCTGTGCAATATATGATAAGAAGCCAGTGAATATTGACGAAGTTAAAGATGGTAGAAAAGTAAAGGTCGTTACCCTTGATAACAGGGAATCCATCTATCAAAATATTTATTACAAGGATGATGGATTTCTGTATGGCTTAACAGCCAAGAGGGTAAAAGATACGATGAACATAATGATTCCAGCGGACCAGATTGATGTCATTGAAGCTGGTACTGATCCTAATATTTCAAAAGATCTAATTATAACAAAGGATGGGAGGACATATGGGTTCGACACCTATTATTTGGAAAACGATACAATTTACGGGAAAATGAATATCAAACGGCAGAAGGAGGAAATTCTATATTCAGAGGATATAAAAGGCATATATCAATACAATACAAAGAAAAGTACCACGGGGACTGTTTTTCTTACTGTAGGATCACTAGCCACAGGACTTTTGCTATTTACGATTTTAACATTAGCTACCGACTGCTGGGGGCAGGGGTGTTGGCAAGAATGGTAATAATTAATAAGAAATCAATGATTTAAATTGAAATATCATGGTCACAACATTTAATAAATACTCGAAACTATTTGTCACAGCACTTATTATACCCTTCTTTTTGCAGTTTTGTACCGTATACCATAAAAATACGGTAACAGTTGAACAAGCTGTCTACTCGGAACAGAGAAGAATAAAGATCATAACTGGAGATGACAGAAAGCTTTTCTTCGAATCCATATACTACAAGAATGATGAATTATTTGGAATTCTTGATAAATCGAAAAAAAGTGAGGAAACAGAAATAAAGATAATCCCTGGAAGTATTAAAGAGATTCATCTATATAATAAAACTGCGAGTAGAGCAATAACTGCAACAGTATGTATCGGTATACCCGCTGCAATTATAGCTGTTGGCATAACAACTTTCGAGATGGATCTTAGTGAAATGGACTTCGATTGATAGCTTTTGCCCTATTTAATATTAGAATTTGATCCCTTTATTATAACTTCAATAAGTGAATTTTTAATCAATATAAAGTCATGATTCCAGAATGTTTGATTTCATGACTTTATAATATTAAAGGAGATTTTCAACCACCCATCTCAGACATTTTCCGATTAATGTTGGCCATCAATTCACCCATTTCTTTATCCGGACTGAAATCCATTAATTTGGTATCCTCCAAAACGATGGCGGTATGCCCGGAGGGCCAGTAAAAAAGATCACCTGCTTTATTGATCTCTTCAGTCCCGTCATTATAGACTAATTTTACGGATCCTTCTAAAATGTATCCCCAATGCGGGCAATGGCACCTGTCATTTTCTAATCCCTCCAAAAAAGGTGTGAAATCAGCGCCGCCCGGCAATTGATTATAGCCTACGGTCATGCCACCCCAGTCCTTTTGACCACGCATTACAATTCCTGGTGCTTCCATAACTATCGGAAGCTCATCTTTGTTAATCTTCATAGTTGTTATAGTTTTAGTTTAGAATAATCTTATAAATTAACATTTTTTCTAATCAAAATCAATGCCTTGGGAGGGAGGGAGCACTTTTTTGATCTTTTTTAAAAAAACAATTCCTGAAAAGTACTAAATTGTAAAACATGAGAAGATATTTTTTTAATCGTATAAATTTTTAAAAACATGCGCTTCCGATTGATCAGTACCACTAAAGGCTCTAAAACTTATTTAATGATCATATTATTCTTGATTACCCTGTTCGCTGGTTGCTCGAAAACTCAGAGGCAGGAAGAAATGAATAAAGACCAGCCGAATATATTAATGATCCTCGTCGATGATCTCGGATATGGCGATATTGGGTGCTATGGAGGTGAAAATATCCCTACACCAAATATTGATCGATTGGCCTCGGAAGGTGTACGTTTTACAGATGCACATGTCATGTGTTCCGTCTGTGGACCCAGCCGGGTGGCGCTTCTGACAGGTAGGTACCAACAACGGATGGGAGTATACTGGAATCCGGATCTCTGGCAAAGGAACAACTGGGGCCCCCCTGATAGTATTTTACTTCTACCCCAGGTGATGAAGAAAGCGGGTTATACAACTGGCCATATTGGTAAATGGAATGTCACTCCGGAAGCATTACCATATGTGGATGAATGTTATGATTTGATGAACTGGAAAGGGGCATATTATCCAAATGATACCGGAGTATATCTGGGTGTAGACAGTCCGGATTTTAGAGAGGAACCCAATGGATGGGGACCACCCAAACCAGGAGATGAATACCTTACGGACAGGTTGACAAGACATGCTATGGAATTCATCGACAAATATCAGTCAGGCCCGTTTTTTCTATACCTCGCCTACAATGCCCCACATACGCCTCTTCAAGCAGATATCAAGTACAAAGAGATTTTTAAACACCTGGAGAACGAACCCAACCGGATCTATGCCGGTATGGTATCCTCTGTTGACGAAAATATTGGAAAACTTCTTCAAAAACTAAATGAATTAGGGATTGACCAGAATACCATCATCGCATTTACAAGTGATAATGGACCTGCATACTGGAGATCGTATGACCGGGGATGGCCCGAAGAATGGCCTTTAACATTGATTGGATCAGCTGGAGAACTTAGAGGGAATAAAGGTCAACGGTATGAAGGCGGTCATCGGGAACCATTTATTATCCGTTGGCCGGGTGAATTGAAACCGGGACAAGTGTATGACAAGACGACCAGCACGATGGATCTTCTGCCAACATTTTTAACCGCAACAAACCGGGAAGTATCTGAAGAACTATACCTGGATGGAGTTGATCTGCTTCCTTATATAAAAGGTGAGAAAAAAGAAGCCCCTCACGATACCCTGTTCTGGATGACACATAACCAGGGTGCTATACGGGCGGGGGAATGGAAAATGATATTTTCTTCTGCAACTGATGTACAATTGTTCAATCTGAAAAATGACTTGTCAGAAGAAGAGAATGTCGCGGAAAAGTATCCTGATATTGTCCAACAACTGCTCGTAGATTGGAAAAGCTGGAACGAACCATTTCCATTGTCAGCAAGTGAACAGAAGAAATTCGATCTTGACTAAGGATTTTAGGCACTTATTTAAAATAATCTTATTCTTTTATCATACTCCAGGTGTTTGTTTTTTGAATTGAATTCTATAAATGCTTTAAATAAAAAAGACATAATTATACGTATAAATTTCCATAATATATACGTATAATTTTTATCTTGAATGATTATAATTGATGAAATTTCGAAACTGATCCAACCATGGATTCACACTTCTTTCAAGTTGTATTATAATTGAGTAATTGAAGCCTATTCTTTGAAAAAATTGAGATAAATGTTTACCTTAAATCTCTCAACATATCCAGATTGTAATGAAAGCATATCGAATATTTTTATTTAGCCTTTTCACAGTAACATTTTTCCTGGTGCATACAACGATTGCTGATATTGGTAATACGACCATCGCCAAATGGAAAGACAATAAAAAGGGTGCCTATACCCTCCGTTTCGATGACAGCATGATGTCGCATAAGGATCATACAGTACCAAACCTGGTCAAAAGAGGACTGGTTGGTTCGTTCTTCCTAAATCCAGCCACCAACCGGTATGGTTATGGCATCGATGTCTGGGAAAGCCAGGCGAGCAGGATCGGAATAGAGATGTGCCCCCATACGATGAACCACATTGGAGCAGGAGATTTTGATGAAGCAAACTACGAAATTGGAGAATCTTTCAGCACGATCTGGAACTTGTATCCTTCAGATAAAAGCAAATTGTACCCCTTCAATCGTGGAGGCGGAACGGAATGGCCGGATGGTTACCGCAAGGCCATCCAAAGTAAATATCCAGTTGCAGATTATTCCGCCGAGACCGTCAGGTACAACGGTAAAGATGATCGAAATGAACTGATAGGCTTTGCTAAAAAGGCTATGCAGGATGATACCTGGCATATAGTATTAACACATGGTACTGGTCCGGACCTGGAATGGCTTGGATTTGAAGTGTCCAATTTCGAGGCCTTGCTGGATTACCTTGAATCTGTAAAAGATAAGATGTGGGTAGGAAATGCAGGAGATATTTATAAGTATGTGTTGGAAAGGAAGTCAGCAGAAATAAATATAATAAAAACAGATGAAGGATCTATCCAACTGAATTTAAGCTCTCAGGTTGAACCGGAGCTGTTTGATTATCCTCTATCCCTGATCACAGAAGTGCCAGACTCATGGGAATACTGTAAAGTAATTCAAGGGGACATGATGGGAATATATCCAGTAGCTTCCGGTAAAGTGATGTATGAAGCCATCCCGAATAGGGGAGAGATTCAATTATTGTCATCCACTATGGATACTACTCCTCCAGGCAAGGTAATAGTCAACGATGGTACCGGGCAGGATATTGATTCTTCACCACTTACAAATATGATTTCTGCCAACTGGGGGTCTGCTTCAGATGAAGAATCCGGAATATCGAGGTATTGGTACAGAATCGGGACTTCACCGGGAGGATCTGAGATCCTGGACTGGATCGACAATGGAAGGGTAAGATCCTTTTCTACTTCAAGAACCAATCTGGCGCTGGTAAGAGGGGAAAAGTATTATGTAACAGTTAAAGCGGTAAACGGCGTTGGACTTTCTTCTGAAAGCGCCTCCGATGGTTTTATCGTAAATGCGATCCCTGATTATATTTCATTTAGTGAAAATTTCGATAGTGGATATTTATCCCAATGGACAAAAAGACAAACCAGGAATGGATCAGATAAAAACATAATCTATCTGACGGAGCGTGCAGCCATGACTGGGGAACTGGGAATGCAATGTCATTTGCAGGACCTGCAAAGAGGCACCCCTTATTTGTCAAAGGAGAATGTTTCTAAGGAAAAAGAGGTTTTTACAAGCTTTTATCTGAAATTAAGTCCTGAATTCCGGTTTACTCCTGAGAGTGGCAATCTTCAAATCCTTGAACTCCAGGATGCCACTGGAAACTTCGTCGCACAGGTATCCATGGGATTTAAATCTGACATTGGATTTCATATTTATGCTTCCACCATAGATAATACTGGATACCAAGCCTCCATTCCAGGATCCAGAGGGGATTACCCATTGAGCTATATCCCCATAAAAAAGGAGGAGTGGATCAGGATTGACCTGAGAACCATCGCCCATAAGAAGAAAGGCGGGGCAGAACTTTGGGTCAATGGGGTACGTGAGGGCTGTATAACCAACCGGTTTACGGATGGACTGGCTGTGAGAAATCTGCGCATTGGTATCCTTAACCTCGATGAAAATTCTGCTAGTGGAAATCTGTTTATTGATGATATCTCTGTCTCCGACAGTTTTTTGAGATAGTCGATAGAGCATATAATACAGAATCTGTTAGACGGACATTGATCTATATCAACTTCACTGGACCAATCAAACCCTGGCTTTTATATTCCTGCCATCTAATCCATCTCTTGGCCACCGGATTATCTTCCAGGGACTTCAGGTAATTGCCTAAAACTGTTGTTACTTTTATCTGAAGTTCGTTTTCTCCAGTATGGAGATTTTCCTCCAATAAATAGGAATGATCTCCATACCACCGGATACCCAAAGATTTCCCGTTTACCAGAACCTCAGAAACCCCCTCTACTATTCCGAGATCAATAGTAGAATATTCCCTGGGATCAGAAATTTCGAGGATTATCTTGTAATGTGCGACACCAGCAAATGTTTTCAACCTGGTATCATCAAGGAAATCAAGCAAGTTAGATAATTCCATGCTTTCGTTGCTGCCATCGACATGCTCGAGGAGGAGTGTCCATGGGCCTTCCAGGATATTGGGCTCAATGGAATCATCGCTTTCTGATAATGAGACATCAGGCTTTAGCTTCGATAATTCCGAACTTCCCCCATTAAAGGTTTCAAATACAATGAGTTTTGATTCTGCAGGCCCAAAATGCAGGTTCAAAATAGAATCGCCTGAATTATCCTGCAATATAGTCCGCTTTCCTGTTTCAGCATCCCAAAGCCATGGTCGCTTTAAGGGCAAATCAAATTTGATCTTGGTTTCTCTTGATTCGTGTGCATTTGAATTCGAAATAAAGAAAATATCCATATCCTTATGCTGATAATAATTCTGGTTGATGAACCGGTCGGGATCGGAAATATCCATATAGGATTTTAGCCCGAATCGTTCCTGAATATCTTTAAACCACAATATCAAATCCTTATCCGGTCTTGGATGAATGCCAACCTTGTCCTTATAATTCGTTAAAATTTTGTCAATTGTATTCTTTACCCGGGCATCGTTCTTGCCGAAATCCATAAATCCAGGTGACTGGTAAGGTGTGTTCTCAATGAAAATGATCTTTCCACCGGTTTCAGCAAATTGCTCAAGTGCCATGGCCGTTTTGGGGAGGATTGTTTCAACTTCTAGCAGGACCAGGGTTGTATATTTTCTTGAATTAAAGCCCATATGCCCATCCGCATAACTTGCATTCTGAAGGATCTTTTCACTTACATAATCACATCCAAATCCATTCTGTTGTATGGCTTCCCAAACATTGTGCTGGTATTGGGGGTATTTAATAACCGGAAACGGATCCCGCTGTGGGCCAAACTTCATCCACATATCAGCCAGGGGATGCATGATGGCGATGTCTGCATATGGGGTTGAATTCATAAACACCTGGGAAAGTCGTGCCTTATAATCTGTCCAGAGCTTTAAATAAGGCCACCAGGGATTGCGTTCATTGAAAAAAGTTCCGTATTGTACCCATCCCGGGAATGGTGCCTCAGGTGGACTATAATTAAATCCATGCAATATGGAGTGGGTTACTCCAGATAGATTGCTCTGGTCACCAGCCACCTTGATGGTTTCCAGGGTGGCGTTGAAAACCATGGAAGTATTCGTAATTTCCTCACAACTAACAAGGTTGTTTCCACTTAAACGGGCACCGGATGCTACGAATTTATTGATCTCTGAATAAGCCCTACCCCACCAGCCGGTTTCCGAAAATTGATCACCAACTGTTTCCCGTAACCAGGTTTCACATTCCGGAATGTCAATATCCATACTGGCTTCCAGAGGGTGGTATCCTCTTCCATAGGCCTGGATCCTTGACTTTACCTGGTGTTGATGGCACCAGGTATTGAAGGTATCTATAAACCTTTCCTTAAACAGTTCCATCCTTGTGATATAGAAATCATACCGTATACGCTGAAAATCCAACTCTACCTGATCTGAGAATTTACAACCATATTCTTCATCAACAGGATTCCCCATATGTCCGATCTTATATAATACAAAAGGTAGGTAAGGCAACAAAGAATACCCTCTCCTCTTTTCAAATTCATCAGGAAGGTCATCATACCAGTTGGCCCCTTCCATCTCCAGGCTGTCGCAGAACATGGCCCTGAAATGATCACCCATGCTGCCCATTATTGTTGATAATCCATCAGACATTCTGTTAAGGTATTTTTCAACCGCTGATTTATTATAGTGGTTGAGAACCGGCCCGGCTGCTCCCGGAGCCCCATTAATAACTGCCTGGAAGCCGGTTAATTTGACAAGATAATATAAAACATGTTTTCCTTCCGGAACTTCAACGGTGATTTTTCCATCCTGAACCTGATCCATAAGTTCTAGTCCCGGATCAAATTCGTTCATTTCATATCCTGATAATCTTATGCCCTCTATTTCTTTATATACAGTTTCATTTTTTGAATGAATACCTGGATCGACTTTTTCAATGAGTTCATTGAGATGAAATGTATAATTTCCTGGTCCCTCCAGGTTAATGGTTTCAAAAGTCATCAGCTGTGTCTGCTCATCTTTCTCTAAAAACTCGCCGCCAAATGGCCAACCGGATCCTACAATGATATCGCATATAATTCCACGTTCGTGAGCTCCATCCAGCGTGACCTTAAGCATCTGAAGCCATTCCGGACTCAGCCACTCCAGCGATTTATAGCCTACTGGATCACATCCATCCGGAAAACGTATTGGATTGATCTCAACGCCTCCGATACCTGCATCTAATAAAAGGTCAAGTTCTCTGAGGATCTCTTTTTCGGTCAGTTTATCACCATTCCACCACCACCTGACGAAGGGGCGGGCTGAAGCAGTGGGATCTTTGAAGAGATCATATAGATCTCCATTTTGATATTCTGGTTCGTATCCGGGCGTGCAACGCTGGAACATAAAGGGGAGGAGATCGTAACGAGAGATCCGATTTCCAGGAATTTTCTTCGGTTTATCTTCATTAGTATATAATAATTTTCTTAACGGTGTGCATCAGATATCATATTGATGCATGTATACATAAAGTGGATCTGAACCAATCATGCTAAAATATCATGACACTAGGTATATCCTTAACATTACCGGGTTGAAGCCTCACAAAACCGGATGGATGCGCATGGAAATCACGTTTAAGCATCACTGATCCTGGTTCTACGACGAAACCAGTTTGATGCTTGGCAACATCAGGTTGATGCAGGCTACCATTTGCTTGATCCATGACGGCGTCAGATTGGGATTTCACAACATCACGTTGGTACTTGAGCTCATCTTTCTCAAGCAATACTCCACTTGGTTGATAGATGACGGCATTAACTTGATCCATAATGGAATCAGGCTTCTTCGATGACCTTGTACCCCATGGCATCCGCCAGCTCATACACCGGTTCTTTCAAATCCCCGTAAAAAGTTACCCGATGCCAACCCCATTGGTCCCACATGGAAAACAACTTCTCTATATCACCGACTGGTTCGGCACATAGTTTGGTACGGCAGGCCCTGTCATCAGGGTCATTATCAACGGCTTTAGCCTGATGGAAGATGATCTCCTTGCGGTCCCTTTTCACTTTTAAGGAAGTGGTCATATAGTCTACCGGCATGATGGAACGTACAGATGCACCCTGGCGATCCTCGGAGTGGGTCATTATGGAATACGGATTGGTGCGGCCCCCCGGACCAAATACTTTGTTGGAACCGACGCAATGGGCGTAAATGATCTGTCTTTTTGAGGTGTCAATGACCGGATCGGAAATATAACCCGGCCGTCCCTGAGTAAGCTTGGTAAAGGCCACCATAGTAGCCGTAGACTCGATATCACATTCACAAGCTCCGATCAAACCTTCATTGTTCAGCTGGTGAAAGCCCAGACAGGGATAGGCATGGATGTGTCCGCCATAGAAACCACCCAGACAATTGATCGTGATGGCATTGGCATTATGGGTCTTCAGCACATCTTTCATGCCAAGATAGAAGGCTGCCGAGGCTTCGATGGTTTCAGCAGGCACATCGATCACATCCGTGGCGTTGCTGACCCATTGACGAGCCATTTCAGTGGCCTGATCCTTATCGGCCTTTTCGAATGCGGCGTTGACCTCTGCAAAGGGGACCTTTTCAACCGGGATGGTCATGATCGGATCTTCAAGCCCTGAATCTGTATCCCGCACCGCCAGGATCCTGGATGCTTTCAATTGTTTCATACAATCTGAGGTAGAAAGCAGGTCCATAGGATCAGACTGATAGCTGAGGTCTCCGGAGGCCGGGGTATTCTGAATGCGTACCCTGGTTGTTGCAGCAACGAAATCTCCGGCGGAACCTCCTCTTTTAATAATATTGAAACATTTGACCGCCGCTATCAAGTCTTCCATACGGGATGAGGCGACAAATCCGATATTAGGCGTCGTATTTCGAAGAAATCCGGCCGTATACACCAGAAAACCACCACTTCCACCATATTGAAAATCAGCATACAATACAGGCTTACCTGATTTGGCGAGGGTTTGAACCACCTGGTTCCAACAGTTCATCTGATAGACCAGGTACCCATCGATCCTGGCTTCTTTATCCAGGGCCAGGATTTTTGCAGCTTCTTCCGGGCCTTTTGCAGCAGAGGATACAAATTCAAAGTCACTAAGTTGCGCACTCAGGGTCTGGTTGATCCGGTCCATAAAAGGAAGGAAATCAAACCCTGTATTGGGCCAGTCGGGTTGGGCCTGTTTTTCAGCATGTAGGGAATAAACGATCCTGATCCTGGTCTTTTCCTTCGGTGTAGACGAGGTCAGGGAATTCAGACCGGTAAAAGCAGAAGTGGTAAAACAGGCAGTGCAAGCACCACAGGCGGAGATAAACTGTCTGCGCGTATAACCACCTGATGTATAAATCGATGGATTTGTAGAATTTTTCATGATGATTAAGAAGTTGAGATCCGGTAAAAAAATTGGTATTTCAAGCTAAACTATTTTTCAGGATAATGCCAGCTTTTTTTTGAATAAAAAACGGAATTTAACGAGCTGATTTAATGCAATTCGATAAAAGAATATGTAATTTAATAGTATAGTAGTTATTCAATTTCTTTGAACGATCACATGCCAGGTTTATGGATAAAAAGACCGTAACTGATTTTCCCTCATAATTATTAGACGATCATGGATGTTGAAATATTATCAAGAATACAATTCGCATTTACCATAGCATTCCATTATATCTATCCCCCCTTAAGTATCGGTCTGGGATTGCTGATGGTCATCATGGAAACGAAGTACATACGTACGGGAAACAAAGAATACGAAACATTAGCTAAATTCTGGACCAAGATATTTGGCCTGACCTTTGGCGTTGGTGTTGCCACAGGTATTGTGATGGAGTTTGAATTTGGTACGAACTGGTCGACCTACTCACGATTTGTCGGCGACGTTTTTGGAAGTGTATTGGCAGCTGAGGGTATCTTTGCCTTTGCCCTGGAGAGCGGCTTCCTGGGCGTGTTGTTGTTTGGATGGAACAGGGTGAAACCTTGGGTACATCTTGTATCTACCATAGGCGTATTCTTCGGATCGATGTTCTCGGCCATCTGGATCGTCGTGGCCAACAGCTGGCAGCAAACGCCGGCGGGCTATCATATTGTAACCAATGGATTAGAAACCCGGGCTGAAATCACGGATTTCTGGGCTATGGTCTTCAATCCTTCCAGCATCGACAGGTTGCATCATGTCTGGTTCGGCGCTTTTCTCGCTGGGGCTTTCCTAGTGATGAGTGTTCATGCCTATTATTTGCTCAAAGGACGCTATGTCGAGATTTCCAAAAAAGCTTTTACCCTTGCGCTGGTCGTGGCCACCATCTTTTCATTGGGCCAGTTGTTAAGTGGCCACAGGTCGGCCGATGGCGTAGCAAAAAACCAACCGGCTAAACTGGCTGCCTTTGAAGGTCATTTTGAAACAGAAGCACCCGCTGACTTGTACCTCCTCGGTTGGGTGGATAAAGAAGCGCAAAAAGTAACCGGATTAAAGATCAGAGGAGGACTGTCTTTATTACTTTTTTATGACTTTACCACACCAGTGACAGGTTTGAATGCCTTCCCGGTAGATGAGAGGCCATCTCAAGTAAATGCCGTATTTCAGTTTTATCATATCATGGTGGTTATTGGCATGCTGCTGATTGCCCTGACTCTTTTTGGAAGCTTTATGTTATGGCGTAACAAGCTCTTCGATAAACCCTGGCTACTAGGGATCTTTGTGGTTGCTGTGCTGCTGCCTCAGATATCCAACCAGCTTGGATGGTTCGCTGCAGAGATGGGCCGCCAGCCCTGGGTTGTGTATGGATTATTGAGAACATCCGATGCGTTGTCGCCCTCCGTGTCCGGAGATCAGGTGCTGTTCTCCTTGATTCTGTTCACCTTAATTTACCTGATACTTTTTTTATTGTTTCTCTATTTACTGGATAAAAAGATCAAATTGGGACCTTATGATGAAGGTTTGGATAGAGACAGACCATTACAAAGTGATATGGTAGATGTTGTAAGCCGAAAATGATAATAATATGGAGACTTTTCTAGGATTTGACTACCCGACTATATGGTTCCTGGTAATCGGGGGATTGTTCACCGGATATGCGATATTAGATGGTTTTGACTTCGGCGCCGGAGCCTGGCATTTGTTGTTCAAGGAAGAAAAAGAAAGGAGAATTGCCCTGAATGCTGTTGGGCCTGTCTGGGATGGTAATGAGGTGTGGCTGGTTATTGGAGGAGGGGCCCTTTTTGCCGGATTTCCCGTTCTGTATGCCTCATTGTTTTCAGCCATGTACCTTCCGTTCATATTGTTTCTGGTATTTATCATCTTCCGGGCCATATCCATTGAGTTCAGGAGTAAGGAAAAAATGCGCTGGTGGCGTAAAATGTGGGATGTTGCTTACAGTGTTTCCAGTGTCATGCTCGCCTTTCTGTTGGGCGTAGTGTTGGGTAATGTATTGCGTGGGATTGCAATAGGACCGGATTTTCAATATGAAGGGAATGCATTGATCGCCTTCTTAAATCCCTATGCCCTCATGGTGGGACTTACTTCACTGGCACTTTTCATGACCCATGGCGCTATCTATTTGCTGATGAAAACAGAAGGAAGGATGTATGAGAAACTAACCGCCCTGTTGCGGAAAGGGATGATCTTCTTCATTGTTACTTTCAGCATAACTACTTTATATACCCTTCTGTATATCCCGCATTTGTCAGATACTTTCAAGAGTGAAAAATTGCTTTTTATCGTTCCCCTGTTGGGATTCCTGAGCATTGCCAACATTCCCAGACTGGTCAGCAAAAAGCAATACAGGATGGCTTTCATCTTCTCCTCACTGACCATGAGCTTCCTGTTGATCCTGGTGGCCATTGAGCTCTTTCCGACACTGTTGTATTCAACAATTGACCCGGCTTATGATATTACCATATATAATGCGGCCTCTTCAGAAAAGGCCCTTGGCATTATGTTGACCATTGCGGCAATTGGAACACCCCTGGTCCTGATCTATACGATATTTGTGTATAGCACCTTCAAAGGAAAAGTGCAACTGGACGATACGAGTTATTGATAAAAACGATTATAACACCGATCATTCTTCAATAATTTCTTCAATAATTTGGTATCAACTTCCGTAAACGGAATAAAAATCATTCGCATTCCTTATGATATATCGGTGGAAAAACTTCCTCTCATTATATCTGTTCGACCTGATAGATGCCGGTCTATCCCATTGGAATGCATTTGACAAGGAAAGGTGGGAAAATTTCTACAAACCCTGGGATTTTGGGCATTAAGATTTAATATCTCAATGCCGTGTATTATTCATATTTAAGTGTTTGGGCAGGATTCAATATGGCTACCCGGTACGTTTGGTAACCTACAGCGAGAAAGGCGAATAAAACCAATATGAAAATGGATAAAACAACCGCCAGCCATGGGAAATCGATCCGGTATGCATAGTTTGCCAGCCAGAGGTTCATCCCATAATAGATGGCAGGAATTCCAAATAAAATCGATACGCCTATAAGTTTAAGAAAATCATAATAAAACAATCCAATTATACCCGCTATATGAGCACCCAACACTTTTCGGATACCGACCTCTTTGGTTCTGCGGATAGCAATAAAAGCTGAAAGCCCGAAAAGTCCCAGGGTGGCAATTACAATGGCAAGTATTGAAAAAGTACCGAATACCCTTTCAAACCTGCTCTCCTGCTCATACAACCTTTCATAGCGATCGTCAAGGAAAACATAATTAAGTGGCGCATCCGGGAAAAATTCAGCCCATTGCTTTTCCAGGAATTGTGCACCCTCGCTGTACCTGTCAGAATTGAATGAAACCACTGTGGAAGATGGATTCATCCAGGGAAAATATAATGAGGGTTCTACCGTGGATTTCAGGGATGTTCTGTTAAAATCTTTTACAACACCGATGATGGTCCGCTTATCCCCCCTTTCCTCTGAGCCAAATTGTATCTCTTCATAAACTATTTTATCATAATCAAATATATTGTATCTTTTCAGGAAAGCCTGGTTAACAATTACGGCAACAGAGTCTGATTGCATTTTTCTGTCAAAATCCCTGCCAGCAATAAGCTCCATTTCGACGGTTTCAATGAAATGATCATCAATAAACTGAACATACGTAGTTCCTTCAACTCTGTCAGCTATTCCGACAAGCCGTATCCCGCCGGTCGTGGAATTAATATCAGCTCCATCGCCCCCCGGAAGGTTTGAAGTGCCTCCTACAGATTTTATGGCTGTATGATCTCTGAGCGCCTCTTTGAATGTCTCCACACTCGCTTCATGCGTTTCATACTGTTCATCATCCACGGATGGCATGGGGAATCCAATAACATATTCTGTGTTAATCCCCAGGTCAGCTCCCTGCATATAGCTTACCTGCCAGGATACAATAAATGTGCCTGCAATTAGAATCAGTGAAGTGACAAATTGCACGACAACCAGTCCCTGTCTCAGGAATATACCTCCCCGTGTATGCTGGTATTTCCCTTTAAGAACGTAAGCCGGTTTAAAGGATGATAGTACCAGGGCCGGGTATAGGCCTGATACAAATGTGCCTGCAATGAAGAAAATCCCCAGATTAATAAGAATTGGAGTATGGTTCCAGATATGATCAATAATAACCGTACCAATAATCCCGTGATAAAATGGAAGGGCAGCCTCGAGGATTATTAATGCGAGAAGGGATGCCAGTAAATTGATCATTAATGATTCAAGCAGGAATTGCAGGATAAGTTGTGCTTTAAAGGCACCAATTACCTTTCTCAAACCCACTTCCTGGGCCCTGTCCACAGCCCTGGCTGTTGATAAATTGATATAATTAACCCAGGCTATAATGAGTATGAATATGGATATTATGGCTAGGAACGAAACCGCTTTTGCATTGCCGGGCATTTCCGGTTCGAACGTAAAGTCGGATGTAAGATGAATGCCCGAAACAGGATGTACATCCCAGAGGGAATTACTTTCTTCCCCATCATACTTTTTCGTTATAGCCGCCAGTTTTTCATCCAGTGCAGCTTTATCAAAATCCGGAATCAGTTGCAGGTAAACATAATAATTGTTCCAATCCCAATCATTATAATCAAACCTGTCGACAATACTCTTATCTGACATAATAAGGTCAAATTTGTAATGCGTATTGTCCGGTATGTCTTCAATTACCCCAGTAACAACAAATGACCGGTTGAAGTCTCCAAGGATCTCGATGGTCTGGCCCAGGGCATTTTCATCTCCGAAATAATCTTCAGCCTTGCTTTTTGTCAATACAAGGGAGTTCGGTTCATTCAACATCGTTTCAATATCTCCCTGTAATGCTTTATAGGTGAATAATTTGAAAAAATTGGAATCACCTGAAATGACTTTTCTTTCGTGGACCATATTTTCACCTTTCCGGAATACCAGTTCTTCAAATTTAAGGGTAACGGTGTAATTCAATATTTCAGGGATCTCTTCTGTTAATACCTTCCCGGCACCATAGGTCGCCATGGCGTCTTTCGCTTCAACGACATCATTGATGACCTCAAAAGTTGAAACCCGGTATAACTGATCTGCTTTTTTGTAATGTGTATCATAACTTTTTTCAAAGTTCACATACTCCTGAATCAGAAGAAAAGCGGATAAGCCCAGGGCAAGCCCCAATATATTTATGCCGCTGAAAAGTTTGTGCCTGATGAGACTTCGGATACTGATTTTTAAATAGTTTTTTAGCATTTCAGATGAATTGTAGCTTTAGTTCCAAGAAAGAGACGACTAAATTATCATATCAGTTGTAAGATCCAAAATATTTTTATTCTGACCGGAATGATATTGATTAAAGTGGCATCTTTGATTTATCGGAATGTTGTTTAGATAGATACGAAATTCACGGATCTCAGGCTCGGGAATTTTCAATCTCCTCCAACATCTGGTCAATCTCTTTAATTACTGGTTGGTGATCTCTTTTCCACAGGAGCCAGGCAGAATAAAAGTCGATGATCACAAGAATGATTAACACCGCCTGCAGGAGGATAACCGCTGGCAAATATAATGTAATCCCTGCGAGAACTGTATTGAGTATCAGGCAAATTCCGATATCGATAAACAACCAGATCAGGATAACATAATATGTTCTTGGAGTAAATACTCTCATTCTTTTTTTTGCCTCATGTAAATAATTAATGACCGGATTATTGGTATAGTTATTTGAATATGCCCTGAACCGAAGTTGCTGAACAAATATTACCAGCGTAAATGCCAGAATAAGAGAACAAATCCCAAGATTTATAAATAGATCTGATGATGAGAGGATATACGATATGGCAACCAGGATCATGGCCACGTAGATCAATTGTAATACTCTGATCCCCAAACGTGTTTTTGAATCTGTTTTCTTTAAAAGATCTAATATACTTTCCATAGTACCATGTTTTTGGATTTTTGCACCTGCCTGATGGCTGAGATCTGGAGCCTTAATATTTTTTGATTTGTTTATAACTTCTTCGTATTTCATGATTCACCTCCTTCGATAATATTTTTTAATGCATTCTTTGCTCTATGAATTCTTACTCTGACATTTGAATCGGTGAGACCAATAATTTTTGCTATTTCTTTTGATGGCACTTCTTCTAATACCAGCGAAATGATGATCATGTCAATCATTGGGAGTTGAAGAATACTTTTATGCAGTATTTCAATTTCGTTTTGTTCAGTAATCCTACTTACATCTTCCTGACTTATATCCTGATTGGAATAAGCCCTTTTACTAGCGTGTAACTTTTTTTCTTTGCTTATGAATTGCAGCGCTGTATTTACCGTAATGCGAAAAGCCCAGGTTGAAAAAGCCGATTCTTCACGGAAAGATTTAAATGCTTTCCATAAGTTCAGCAGGGTTTCCTGATACAAGTCATTTCGGTCCTCATCGTTCGACAGGTAATAACAGCAAATCCTGTATATCTTATCCTTGTTTTCCTCCACAAGCCTTGAAAAGTTATACTCTGTCTTTTTCATTTAACGAAGTAGTCAATGCCTTCATAATTTCGAGAATCTTAACTATTTAGATAGGATCAAGTCCAATATGTTACATTAGTTTGGAAATATTTTTCTTAAGATACAATTTTCAATTATAGGTCTTGATATATATCCTGTACCACATTCTTTGTTTAGGAGTTTTTTCTTAAATTGAGTCCGGATCACAATTGACAGAATCTAGATTTTTTAAATCTCAAATGAAATTATCACAATGAATTTTTTAAGAACCTTTTCCTTGGTCATTTTATTTACAGTGTTCATTTTTTCAGGTTGTCAGCCTGAAAAGGAGCACTCATTTCGTTATTCAGAATATATGAAAGAGAATAAACTTGTTACTATTCTGAAGGTTTTGGAAAATGATTTCCTGTCAGTCAAAATCTATTCAAATTCTTTTACTGAGATTGAAGACCTTAATAATGGTAAGCACTGGGAGACCTGGTCTGTCGCACTTCAAGATAAAGGCATGGTTGAGGTAGGCGAGGTATGGATGAGAACTGGACGGAGCCTGACCCATCAATACCCCGGGCACTTTTATGGAGAAAAGGAAGGGGACAACATACGCTTTACCTTAGTAGGAAGGCAAAACCTTGTTATTGGGACTTTCCTGTGTAATATTTCCCTGGAAGATGAATGGCTCGTATATAAAATCATTGAAATTGACGAATCTATTCCAAGCCTGGCGTATCCACCACCGATCAAGTCTGATGCCATCATTATCCCAAAAGGGGTTGGTGAAATTATTAGGAACACAGGCGATCAAAGCAAAACCAGTGCAATGTACCCGCGAACTATTTATCCATTTTACACCCGCTTAAACATGAGGTTCATCGGCGGTTTAAAAGAAGACGCAGGGTGGATTGGGATTTTTGATGAGGGATTTGAAAATGTGTCAGGTTTAATCGCAAATGAAACCATTACACCGATAATGACAAGATCTCTTAATAAATGGCAGGATGAATTTACCTACAGAATGCAATTTGTTCAGGGAGATTATGTGGAATTGGCAAAAGTTTTCCGGAAATGGACAATCGATGAAGGGAAATTCGTTTCATTGAAGGAAAAGATTCGATCAAATCCGAATGTTGAAAGCCTGTTAGGCGGACGTGCATTCTGGATTAATTTTGCCCGTCCTTCCCGTAAAAAAAGTACTGCTGAAGACTTTATGCTAAGAGGGGAATATCCCTTCGATGATGGGGAACCTACTGATATTGTATTCACTTACAGGGAAATGGACGACATGATACATAGGCTAAAGGAATTAGGCTTGAAAAAAGGTCTTATTAAATTAGGGGGATGGATTAATGGAGGGTATGATTATTCTCACCAGGATGTATGGCCGCCAGAACCCAAACTTGGTCCGATTGATGAGTTGGAATCCCTGCTATCATCAGAAAGTCCGCTGCTGGTCGCTTTGCATGATAACAACCAGGATATTTATGAACATACACCCAGCTTTCCAAAGGGTGTTAACAGAAATGCTGATGGAGACTTGCTTACCGGCGGTGTCTGGGCAGGTGGACAGGCTTATATCCTAAATTCAAAATTTAGTTTGGAATATGCGAAACGGAATTGGGAGCAGATCAAAACACTTAATCCCAAAGCCATGTTTGTGGATATTATCACCGCGATGCAGCTCTACCAGTCATTTGAACCGGGTGATGAATTAACAAAGCATGAAGACCTGGAAGCAAAAATCGAACTCATGAAGTTCTATAAGGCGCAGGGGCTTGTATTTGGCAGTGAAGAAGCTGCTGATTTTGGCATTCCTTTTATAGACTGGTTTGAGAACAGGCATAAAAGAGTACAAGGGACTTCGATACCTTTATGGCCTTTGGTTTTCCATGATGCTGCATTTTGTACCCGGTATGGAGGGGTTGGTAGTATTGAAGGACATCCGGGATGGCTGGAAGACATGCTCTGGGGATATCTCCCTCATTTTTTTATCGGGCCAGACTGGGACCAGGAAGAGTTATTCCAGTCCCTTGATCATGTCGATCAATGGCATAAAAAAATCGGGATTGCAGAAATGACAGATCACCAGTTTCTCGACGAAAATTATACTGTTGAAATGACTTCGTTTTCAACAGGCGACACAATAATCTGCAATTTTGGAGATCAACCATTTGCATACAGGGGGGAAACCATAAAAGCTAAAAGCTATTTAATAATTGACTAATACAAAAAGAGCGTATACACATAACTCAATAGGCATTATATTGAAGACATAAGTCTATATTATATTTTTACCCAGAGGCTGTGGCTTATTAATTTTTGCATTCAGAATCTGCCTGGTGGAATTCTTAGATTTAAATAGATGTTGAATGATTACTTGAAAAATTGTCAGATATTATTTAAGTCCAATATTTTGCGACAAATTACTTTAAAATACAAACTATGAAAATTCTTAACTATGTTGTTTTGTTTCTGATAACAGGAATAGTTGCATGTGATGATCATGATTCCAATGAGAATCATTCAAACGAAATCCCCAATCAACTTTTTCAATATACTGATAATTTTGAACCCCGTTGGGTGAGTTTCGAAAATATTACTGGTGAAAAAGGTATAGGGGGCAAGGAAAACTTTGGCGCTAAAGGGCATCCCTGTGATTTTATAAAAGCGGGTGAAACAAAAACTTTATTGGATTTCAAGGGGCCTGGCCTCATAAACCGGATGTGGATAACCATAAGTGACCGGTCCCCTGAAATGCTTCGCAGCCTTGTGATCAAAATATACTGGGATGGCTCAGCAAAACCTGCTGTCTCTGTACCCTTTGGTGATTTCTTTGGCCTGGGTCTGGGCAGGACCGCTGCATTCCAGAATGTCCTGTTCTCCAATCCTGAAGGCCGTTCCTTTAATACCAATATTCAAATGCCTTTTAAGGAATCAGCACGAATGGAGATAGTGAACGAATCAGATAAAGAACTACCGATGATTTTTTACGATGTTAATCTTCAATCTTTAAAAGAATGGGATGATTCGTATATGTATTTTCATTGTTACTGGCACCGTGATACGGCAACCACGCTAACCGAAGATTTCAGGATACTTCCCGGGATCAAAGGAAAAGGAAGGTTCCTTGGAACAAATGTAAGTGTTCATGCCAATCCTGCCTATAAAGATTACTGGTGGGGAGAAGGAGAGGTTAAAATATACCTTAACGGGGATACGGATTATCCAACACTGGTAGGAACCGGTACTGAAGATTATATCGGTACAGCCTGGGGACAGGGCCAGTATTACAATATGTACCAGGGTTGTCCAATTGCTGATCCTGAAAACCTACAATGGACTTTTTACCGATTTCACATACCTGATCCGGTTTATTTTAAAACTGATTGTGAAGTGACATTGCAGCAAATTGGCGGAAGTGAAAAATCAGATGTACTGGCATTGCAGAAGAAAGGAATAGATCTCATCCCGATTACCATTCATCAGGCACCTGTTTTTACCCATATCTATAAACCTGACGAGGTGGTTGACCTTGAGGATCCTGATCTACCGGATGGTTGGGTAAATTTCTACAGATCTGACGATGTTGCGGCAGCAGCATATTTTTATTATGAAAAACCATCGAATAATCTGCCTGAGATTCAGCCCAAATCGGTTCGAATCTGGAATTTAGCTGCAAACTAAAAATATATTTGCTCATGAATAAGTCAAAATTTAACAGGCGAAGTTTTCTCAAATCCGGCTATTGCCACAGCGGGTATACTTTCTTCGGGGACATTTTTAGGATGTAAGGATGAGGGAGCCCAAAAAAACGACCACCTGATCCGGAATCATCCCCTGGATGGGTTGGAAAAGGAAAAAATAAAGATTACAGATGTGAAAGTTACCTTGTTGTCTTTTGAACTACCACCCGAAGAGCAATGGTATCTGGATTGGATTCCTGAAAGGTATAAGTGCTGGAAAACAGACAGCATTCTCGTCGAAGTATTTACAGATGTAGGTTTACAAGGGATTGGCGGAGCTACCCAATATGGAGGTCCGGCAAATGTCAAAGAATATATTGAGACGGTCATCAAGCCGGCCATTATCGGGAAAAATCCTTTTGATATTGATTTCCTTACTTCCGGAGTTTTACAAAGAGGCCCCATGGTAGGTTGGGCCGGTGTTGACACAGCATTTTGGGATATTATTGGAAAAGCCAAAGGAATCCCGGTATATAAGTTATTAGCGATTGATCATGACCCGGATCCAAAGATTCCTGTTTATGCCAGCGCAGGCGAAATGTATGATGGTGATGTATGGCCTTTTAACCTGATTGATGAAGCACTTAAATTAAAGGAAAAAGGTTTTAAAGCTTATAAATTCAGACCGGGTACCCATTGGTCGGTGAGCGGGATGAATATGACTGAATATATTGAAGGAGTGTGGAAAATCAGGGAATCTGTAGGGCAGGATTTCGGTTTAATCCAGGAATGCAATGCGCAGTGGGATATGAACCAGGTGATGCAGTTTATTCCGGAGGCAGAAAAGATGAAACTTATATGGATAGAGGACCCAACAAGAAGGCTTGGGCCTCAGGCCAGAGAGAATTATATCAGGATAAAAGAATCTCTAAAAGATGTTAAACTATCTTATGGAGGGGATGTGATGGACAACCGCTTTGACTATAAAGAATGGATAGATCGGAAGGCGATGGATATTGTGCAACCGGATGCGGGAGTTATGGGGTTGACAGAGTCTTGGTATGTGTCAAGGATGGCACATCTGCAAGGGCAATTGTGCGCTCCGCATAACTGGCATGGGGCATTGTTAACCATTAGCAATGGTCATTTGGCAGCAGGAATACCGAACCTCATCATGCTGGAATCCAACCAGACATATAACCCATTAAGAACTGATTTATTTAAAGAGCCTCTTGTGTTTAAAGATAGTTATCTTACCTTGCCAGATAAACCAGGTTTGGGTGTTGAAATGATTGATGATATAGAAAAAAAATTCCCGTTTATACCTGGGACGTATGATAAACCAAAGTCTTTGTGAAAATAGATAGGCTGTGATCAATGATGTTTCATTTAGGGCCATTATTTTATACTAATATAATTTTGTAAAACATTAATTAGATTTTTATGAAAACTATCAAAATAGTCCTGATAAATCTGATTCTGATTTATGGAACCTTTCATTTTCAGGGATATTCAGTAAAACAGGAGAGTCAAAATGAAAAGGTTCTTCTTAAGATAAAGGTTCTGGATGAGGAAACAAATCAGGTCACACCGATTATGGCATGTATTAGTAGAGTAAATGATGGCGTAGCTTTTGTTCCACCCGATGGCGCAAGAGTTGATTCATTCTCCCTTACGCCTGTTTTTTACAAAGGCATCGAATACAAATCTGTTGAAAACTGGATAGGCCCGGTTAGAAGGATGAATGGAAGGGGAGACAACGAGGATAGAAGTTATGTATATGAAGACCTTTCTTCCATACCACATTGGAAAGATCCTGTCCTTTATCAAACAACAGGTGAGTTTTCCATTGCACTTTCACCTGATGAATACCAGATCAGCCTGGAACATGGCATGGAATTTATACCGATAAAGGAAAAACTGATCATTGCCGGGGATGAAAAAGAGATCAATAAGACTTTTACTTTAAAACGCTGGATTGACCTTCCTGCAAAAGGATGGTACTCAGGCGATGTGCATGTTCACCATCCTACAACCAGGCCGGCATTCAAACAATTCCTGATGGAATATGCAAAAGCTGAAGATATTCACCTGGTCAATGTACTGGAAATGGGGCATCATCTCGGGACGGACTTCAAACAGGCAGGTTTTGGTGAAATGGGCAGAACCTGTGAGGGTGACATATGCCTGGTATCAGGCCAGGAAGGGCCAAGAAGTACCTACGGCCACATCATTGGCCTGAATATTAATCGAATGGAACGTGATACGACACAATATAACTACTATGACCTGATCTTTAGAAAACTGCAGATGCAGGAAGGCGCTGTAGTTGGTTTTGCACACTTTTCCTGGAATGGATGTGACTTGCCAAGAGGATTTCCATGGTATATTACCACAGAGGATATTGACTTTGTTGAATTGCTGCAGTTCTCAAAAATTAATGCCCTGGATTATTATGATTACCTTAATCTTGGATTCCGGATCACAGCCGCCGCTGGAAGCGATATCCCCTGGGGTTCGACACTGGGTGAAGTAAGAACGTTCGTATATACCGGAGATTCATTTTCGGCTGATTACTGGTTCGAAGGATTGAAATCAGGACGAACATTTGTCTCTAACGGGCCAGCTTTGTTTTTGGAAGCTGATGGCAATTTACCCGGTCGGGAGATCACAAGAAATAAGGGATTTACAAGCAATGTTAACGTACGCGCATATTCACATCCCGATATCGGCAAAATAGACAGGGTAGAAATTTACAATACTGATGGATTGGTTCAAAAGAAATTAAATTCAGAAAAGTCGGATTCTATTATTATTAATTTCGAACATAAATTGATGAAAAGCCAGTGGATGACAGCCGCTGTTTATTGTGGTAATGGGGCTATAGCTCATACTTCGCCCATCTATTTCATTGTGGATGGAAAGCCAACATGGAATCCTGAGAAAGCGCCAGCTATTATCGATAAACAGTTGAGCGCCATTCAGATCATAGATGATGAGATCATGGCGGCGGTTGAATTGGACCAGGGCATCCTTGACCGTTTGAATAATGCCAGGAAGTTTTATTCGGCAATGCTTGAAGCCATGGAAGATTAAATATAGTTTTCTGGGGAACTCTAACAAAAGGTTTTTGTGAACTCCAAAATGAAGTTGACAAATTACAGGGATTCCACCGAACGTAAAGAAATTTTTAAATCGATATGAATTGAATGCTGATTTAAATTTCCCCAATTATTAGCTCTAGTTAAAAGAATGGACCGAATACCCATTTAATAATTGGCCTAATCCAGAGTAAGGGAATACCAAACTCTAAGGACTATTCCTGTAAATAACCTTTGAACCGAATCAGTTTATCATCACTCTGCTGGTAGGTAATCGGTTTCGGATCAAGCCATTCAACCAGGGTATCTTTCAGTGCATAGGCGAAAAAATGATTTCCGGAAGGATTGTAATGTCCGATAAAATACCTTTGGATATACTCATCCAGGCTTAAGTTGAATTTCTTAAAATCTTCAACATGCACTTTGTTCATGTCAAAGTACCGAAAATCATTCTCGTTAATAAAGTCAACCACCTCCTGATCATAACGCGATTTCCCCTCAATCATGGGCCGGAATACACCATAGGGATCAAAGTGGATAAGCAGAAGTTCCTTGTCTGATTTATCACAAAATTCTTTGGTCCTGGTCAAAACATATTTTGTGGCCTCAAAAGAATATTTATTCTTTAATCCGTTTGCTGAATACTGCATGCTTTTTTCGGAAGAGAAGTCAATGCCCGAAATACCCAGTATATCAGCCAGCCTGCTCAATCCTTTTACATCGATATCAGAATTGACGATATTTCCTGCCATCAGCTGCAATTGGACCATAAGGTCATCCTTCAGGTTCTCGTACATGAATTCGGGATCGGACATCTGGTACACATCCTCTTTCCGTGATATCCTGTTTGGCTTTTCCACCATTTTGCCTGATTCCAGGTCCATTTCAATGTTTGACCAGAAGTTCCCGTGGAACATATATCCTCCATAATCATTCCACCGGGTATAATATGTGGCATACCTGCATCTGAAAACACTTCTCACATAATCGTCACCCCACATATACAGGATTACATATTTTGAATCCTTATCTATCTTCTCGCGCCTGATAAGCCTTCGGTACGCCTGGTATACGCCAAAACCACCCATACCAAAGTTCCGAACAGGCTCTCCGAGGTGCCCGGCAAGGTATTCCTGCCATGTTTCAGCATCACTCACCTGGTGACATTGTGTAAAGCTATTCCCATAAGTATTTATCCTGCAGGGTTTGTCAGCATATATTTGACTGGTACGGCTACCATCGTTCCGGACCGTGGAAATTGTATAACTGTCATCCAGACCATCATGGGGCATGTAATTGCCCATAATATACCCTACCTCAGGATCAAACTGTGCCCACGAATTCTCATTCAGAAAAACATCCAGTTCTTCTTTCGGGACGGCACTTTTCCTGAGGTAATCAGCATATGATTTTTTGTCATTTGCATTGGTTGATCCTTCAAGGAATTGTGGAAAAAAGGAATATCCCATAATTGTTGTTGCAGCTACAGCGTTTGATTTGAAAAACTTTCTTCTGTTCATAATGAATTATGATTTTTAAAGTTAATCATTCTCAGCATAATGTTTGACTGTTTGGAAGATTTGGCCATTCCAATAGATTTATTTAAAAATTCAGGTATTAATCGAATTCATTAATTTTGGTTTTAATTTTAAAATAAACAAAGTTATAATCCCATGCGAAAATTATTTTTTTATCTGCTCCTCCTCCTTTTTAATATTAGCTGTGATAGCAAAAAAGAAGATCTTGTTTTTAAACCTGGTGAAATATGGCAGGATAATAATGGCGTGCATATCAATGCACATGGCGGGGGTATTTTATACTATGACAATACCTATTATTGGTATGGGGAACACAAAATTAAAGGACCGGCAGGGAATCAAGCACAGGTTGGTGTTCATGTGTATTCTTCGAATGATCTATACAACTGGACGGATGAAGGCATTGCGCTGGAAGTAGTCAAGGATGATCCATACCACGATATCGCCCAGGGTTGTACCCTGGAACGGCCTAAAGTGATCTATAATGAAAGGACTGGAAAATTTGTGATGTGGTTCCACCTGGAATTGAAAGGTATGGGATATGACGCGGCACGCTCGGGCGTTGCTGTATCTGATAATCCCCTTGGTCCTTTCACTTTTATACACAGTTTGCGGCCAAATGCCGGATTTTGGCCTGTCAACGTACAGGATTATCATAAAATACCTGTCGCAGATACCGTAAAAGAAAAATATTGTGGTGGATTTGGTTGTCTTCCTGCCCATGTGGATTCATGAAAATACTGAGCCGCGATTTTGAACAAGGACAAATGGCGCGTGATATGAACCTGTTCGTTGATGATCAATGGGACAGCCTACCGTCTGTATTCTTAAAGGAAAACAGTACCCTGCATATCTCCCAGCTCTCGGATGATTTTCTTACAGTTTCAGGGAAATATGCCAGATTTTTCCCCAACCGGTATATGGAAGCTCCTACAATCTTTAAGACCAATGATGGTAATTATTATTTCATTGGATCCGATTGCACAGGCTGGCTCCGATGCCGCAAGGTCTGCATCAGCTCCCAGCATATCGGGGCCATGGACCCAATTGGGAAATCCATGTGTCGGGAAAGATGCCGAACTGACCTTTCATTCACAAAGCACATATATCCTGCCTTTCAAGGTTAAAAGGATGCTTTTATATATATGGGAGACAGATGGACACCCGACAATCCAATTGATGGCAGGTATGTCTGGTTGCCCATAAATATCGTTGATGGAAAACTGGAGATCAGATGGAAGGAGGAATGGGACCTTCTATATTTTGAATGAGATAGTAGAGGATCAAATAGCTTATAATCCTTGGGATCTAATGCGTGATATTTTTCCCGGACCTGAGCAAGACTCGTGATCAACTGTCATTTTTCGGATATACGACCTATCTTTATCAATAGAAGAATTTCCATACCCTGAATGCATACAAGAGGAAAAACGATCCGTTGGTTTCAATAGTCATGGCCGTACAGAATGAGGAATTGTACCTGGAACAATGCCTTGATTCTATTATCGCTCAATCCTAGAATAACTGGGAAATAATAGCGGTAAGCGATCATTCCATAGACCAGACTATGGAAATACTAAACGATTATGCCATAAGGACAAACGGATAAGGTCGTTTGAAGGAAAACATCATAAGCTTATCCCAATACTACAGGAAGCTTACCGGCGATGTCACGGAACCTTCATCAACCGGATGGATGCAGATGATTATATGCCGGATTATAAATTGGAAGTGCTTGTTAATGAATGGATCAAACACGGGAAAAGGACAATTGTTGCCGGAGGCACACAACATTTTGTGAAGAAGGGGAAGTAGGGGAAGGATTTAAACGATATGACAGGTGGTTGAACGATGTTGCCCGTCGAAATGCACATTATGAAGAGGTCTACCAGGAATGCGTGATTCCTTCTCATTGCTGGATCATCCACAAGGAGGATTTCGATGCTGTCGAGATTCTGATCCTGTAGTTTATCCTGAAGACTATGACCTTTGCTTTCGTTTTTACAGGCAGGGCCTGAAGATAGTTGGGATAGATAAGATCTTGCACCATTGGAGAGTCCATTCGATTCGAATATCGAGGACGTGGGATTGTTATGAGGACAATCGGTATTTTGACTTAAACTGAGATATTTTTATGAGATAGACCGTGATCCTGGCCGGCCTCTGGTATTATGGGGTACAGGTAAAAATGGCAAGGACCTGGCAAGATTGATAATTAAAAAAGAGGAAAATGTTTCAACCTGGGTATGCGACAATAAAAATAAGATCGGGAAAGAAATATATGGAATTCACATGAAGCACTATAAAACAATAACTGATCTTTTAAGAGCCCACAGATATTGATAGTAGTAAACGCACCTGAGGAACGGATAAATATCAGAGACATACTATCTAAATGGCACAAGGAACCCGTGGAGGATTATTGGTTCTTTACGTAATTTTACTAATCAAATATAAATTAAATTTTATAAACATTTTACTGAATTACCCTCCAGCCTGTAACTCTGTGCCAACTATAGTCGTCTTATAATATCAGGTCAGTAACTCTAAATAATTATCCTATGCTTAAAAACTACCTCATTGTAGCCGTTCGAAATCTTATAAAAAACAAAATTTATGTATTGATCAATGTTGCAGGAATGGGTGTGGCACTTGCTTTTTGTCTGACCATATACCTTTTATATGCCTACAACAATGAATTTGACAATTTTTATAAGGACGTATCAGATATCGTTCGGGTTCACGAATTCAAACAGGATGCTTCCGGAGGAAGTTCCGGCGCGCTTTGAACTTGCGCCGATTGTGATGGGGCCAAGAATACCGAAAGAGGTAAGTGGAGTTGCAGATCAAACCCGTTACATCAACTGGGGAGGGAATTTAAAATATGAGGATGTTCTCTTTCGCGAATCTATAGCTTATGTTGACTCCAACTTTTTCCGAGTTTTTCAAAATAAAATTGAAAACGGGTTCAATTGCAAGTATTAAAGATAAAAACAGCGTATTTCTGACCGAAGAACTGGCTAAAAAATATTTTGGGGACGAACCGGTTCTTGATAAAAGGATGCCTATCCACTACGAAACAGGTAAATTTGTCGAATTAACGGTTGCCGGGGTTTTTGAGAAGATCCCTATGAATTCGAGTTTTATATTCAATGCCCTGACCAGCATAGATCATTTTACTTATGAGAATCAAATGAATCCCGATGACTGGACACCATGGCAGCAAGCCAGTCTGTACCTTCGATTGAACACAGGGGTAGATCCGGAACAGGTAGAATCTCAACTGGGTCAATATGTAAATATACAGAATGAAGCCAGGGATGAATGGAAAATATCAGAATTTGATCTGGTGGGATTCAAAGACGCCAGCATTTTTAAATCAGGGGGTGATAGATGGAAGCAATGCAAACTCTCCGATTGCGTACTGAGGTCCTGGTTATTTTTTCTGTAATGGCATTACTGATATTACTGATCGCCTGCTTTAACCTGGCCAATACTTCCATGTCGCTAATGGCCACCCGGGTTCGTGAAATCGGTGTCAGGAAAGTAATGGGCGGTCGTAAGACACAAGTGTTTTTTCAGTTCCTGATGGAAATGTCTTTTACCAGTTTACTTCGCTATAATTGTTGGAATGGCCGTTTTTACCTGGATGGCTGACTGGTTCTATTCCATATGGGATGCACCGATTCATTTTACATATTTTAGTAAACTTAATTTCTTTATTGCCTTTGTCTTATTGTTCCTGCTGACTACACTTACTTCTGGCTTATATCCTGCCTTTTATTCTAAAAGGTTTAATCCTTCAGATATTTTCAGGAACCAGGTGAAATTGAAGGGAACAAGCATTGCTTCCCGGATAATGAATGGATTGCAGTTTTCCCTTTCAATAACCATGCTGGTAGCCGGAATTGTTTTTTCCCAGAATGCTGAATTCCTCAAAATGCTTGACATGGGCTACAAATCTGAAGATCTCATGATCGTAGGATTAAATGATGTGGAAGAATTCAGACTTCTGAGAGATAGGTGCAGAACCAAGCTGATATTTTAATTTACCAGGCACGAATAATCATTTTGGATGGAATTATGAAGACACCAATCTTGTTCT
This sequence comes from uncultured Cytophagales bacterium, assembly GCA_963820995.1. Lineage (GTDB taxonomy): Bacteria > Bacteroidota > Bacteroidia > Cytophagales > Cyclobacteriaceae > JAGTVG01. Next base: position 547,308 of record CAWGCL010000009.1, read on the forward strand.
CGACTCCGGTAATGTTGAGATCAGGTCATTGCGCGTAGGGGATGAATACCTGAATTTGATGGAAGTAAAACTGAAAGAAGGAAGGTTGTTTAATAAAGATAGCGATACGGATTATGATGAATCCATTATTGTAAATGAAGAATATGTAAAAAGGTTCGATATCGACGAACCAATCGGAAAAATGGTCAACCTGGTTGACGATAAGCGATACATTGTCGGGGTTGTTGAAGATATCATCAGGGATATATGGAGTGACGGAAAAACCGTACCTGAAGTGTATATACCTGTACGTGAGGAAGAATATAATATGCTGGTCGTGAAAGCAAAATCGAAAAATAAACAGGAAGTGTTCAATTTCCTGGCAGAGACCTGGAAAAGCATCATACCCGGACAGACCATTTACCGGCAGGTTTCAAAATGACCTCGCATTGGCAATGCCATCCAGGAAAACAACAACATGCGTCAGATATTTTTTGCCTTGGCGGTGCTGGGAGGCATATTATCTATAACTGGAATCTTTGCGCTATCTTCACTGTTTGTCTCAAGAAGATTTAAGGAAATTGGAATCAGGAAAGTAATGGGCGCGTCAAGTCGAAATCTGCTTATACAACTTAATTCAGGGTTTTTCTGGACCCTGTTATTGGCATCATGACTGGTGGGGTGCTGGGTTATATCCTTACCAATCAGATTTTGGGCGTCATGTACAGGTTCCATATTGATGTTGGCATTGGTACATTGATTTTCGGTAGCCTTGGGCGTGTTGATCGTAGCCCTCCTGACCACTACTTTTATTATTTTATCGGCCGCCAATACGAATCCAGCCTATATTTTACGGGATGAGTAAAAAGTAGACAACCACATATAAATATAGAATTCGGATCATTTGATTTTCACTCTGATTTTTGTAAATTAAATGATGGAAGTTAAGGTGTTTTGTGAATATTCTTAATCAAAACAGGCCTGAGAAATTTGCATTTTTTATGAATAATCTTTTTGATTTAAACTTGCCTTTGTGTTCAAATCATTCCACTTAAATATCAAAGAAAAAATAGGTCAAATATTAATCAGCCAGGACCTCCCTTCAAAGATGCGCCTGCAGATGAAATGGATGTGGATATGACCCTGGCAGCATTCTTTTGCATCTGTGGCTTGACAATATTAGGCTATGTTTTAGACATTTCGATCATATACTGGTTTGGAATTGTTCTAATCTGTATATATCTGATTTATATGCCTTTGCAAGCAAAAAGCAGAAATCTTCAAACAATTAATTTTCTGTTCTTGTTGTCAATCATTCTTGTAGCTTTTGTATCAATGCTCCTGCTTGGTGGGATTGTTACTTCGATGGGCGTAATTTTTGTGGGCTTAACTTGTGCTTTTTCATCTGTACTTTTGAACAATTCAAGATTGACCATGATTCTTTTTATTGTTTACTCCTTAACTATTCTGCTCACGGCTTTGTTTCAACCCTTTTTAACAGTGCCTGATTATGTCACTCCAACTAACAACCTTTTATTTTATGTCTTAAATATTCTTTGGATATCCGGAATTATTTTAATGTTTATCTTTTTTATATCAAACAGCAAAGTGATATTGATGAAGCCGAGTCTAATAAGTTGAAAGAGCTTGATAAAGCCAAAACCCGGTTGTCTACTAATATCACTCATGAATTCAGGACACCCTTAACCATCATTTTGGGCATGGTCGATCTTATAGAAAAGCAACATGGAGATGCTTATACTGAGGAGCTCCTGGAAATCAGGGCAAAAGGGAAGAAGTTGCTCCATTTGATCAATCAAATGCTCATCTGTCCAAACTGGAATCAGGGATGATGCATAAAGTTCTTAAAAATGGCAATATCATACTTTATTTAAAGTATTTAACCAAATCATTCAAATCTTATGCTGAAAGCAGAAATATAAGATTGGAATTCTCCTCTCAGCTTCAGGAATTCAATATGGACTATGATCCGGATAAACTGATGTATATTGTATCAAACCTGTTGTCCAATGCATTGAAATATTCAAAAGATGGAGGGAAAGTTATCCTGCGTACCCAGGTGAAAGAAGAGCCGGCACAAAGAAAATCTTTTATATTTGAAGTTGAGGATGGAGGGATAGGTATTGATGATAAAGATCTGGAATATGTTTTTAATCGTTTTTACAGAGCAAATGATACCGGGGCATTTTCTTCAAGTGGTGCTGGACTTGGTCTTTCAATAACTAAAGAATTTGTACATCTTTTAAACGGAGATATATCGGTTAAAAGCCGGTTAATGGAAGGGACTACTTTTTCCGTTATGCTGCCTGTTGAAAATACCACAACTCTACAATCAAATATTAATTATGAAGGGATTGTAGAATCTATTACACCTTATTTAGATCATGATCATAATCATGACTATTCATACCCGGATCTTATAAAAGAATCGTATGAAGATGAAAAACCAATATTGTTAATTGTTGAGGATAACAGAGATGTTATTCATTACATGTTTGAAATCTTAAAAGATAAATATCGAATTGAAATTGCTCACAATGGTCTTGAGGGTCTTGAAACGGCGATAAGGCTAATTCCGGATATTATAATAAGTGACCTTATGATGCCAGTCATGGATGGGTATGAATTTTTAGAGAAAGTAAAGACTGATATCAGGACAAGCCATATACCATTCGTAATACTAACAGCAAAAGCTGACAATACCTCAAAAATTGAAGGATTTACTAAAGGAAGTGATGCTTTTTTGCCAAAACCCTTTAATCAAAAGGAATTATTTATTCGATTAGAAAACCTGATTGAGTCCAGGAAAAAAATTCAGGAACATTTTACCCTATACCCCCAATCACAAAATAAAACAAATATCGGAACTATGCCGCTTGAGGAGGCCTTCATGAAACAAGTCCGTGGTATCATGGAAGACAACTTAGCGAATGAGGATTTCGGAATTTTACAATTATGTCGGGAATTGACCATGAGCAGGGCCCAATTGTATAGAAAATTTAAAGCGCTTACAAACCAAACTGTAAGCAAGTATATAAGATCTGTTCGATTAGACAAGGCGAAGGAACTATTGTCATCGACGAATCTTACTGTATCGGAAGTCGCCTTTGAGGTTGGATATAAAAGTGTATCCCATTTCAGTACGCATTTTACGCGGGAATTTGGTATAAATCCCAGTAAGGTCAACATTTAGTAACACGGCCTCCCACCTATTGAGACAAATAGGACAACAATTGAGATAAATACGAAAACAACGGTTCAGGTTATCATATAACTTGTGAAGGTGATTTAAATACTTATTAATTCAATAATAAATCCTGAACTATGAAAAATTTTATCAGCATCTCAATTGTATCGATCTTAATCCTCTTTGGATGCCAGGACAGCAATCAAATTGAGGAAATCAAGCCATCTGAACAGGACCAGATAAAGGCCGAATTAATCTTTGCTCCATTGATCTCCTACAAAGCAAATCCTGATCTTAATTTTGCTTCGCATAATAGAAGAGGTAATATGGTGGAAAGACCTATTAAATTCAGCACGGAAGGAACCATATATTATGTTCCGGGAACCGGGGATTGTACAGGCAATTTTCAGGCAGTCATTGAAGGTAGCGGAAAGGGTTCCCACATGGGAAATATAACGGTCGAGCTGGGCTATTGCATGGACATGGACGGCAATTTGCTAAGTGATGTAATGGGCACAGGTACCGCTTCTAACGGAGACCAGATCTTTGTAGTTCTTACAGGTGCTGGTGTAGATCCGGAAAAAGGGCCTTACCAGGATTATATGATTTATAGATGGTACAGGAAGATTTACCGGTGCCACGGGGTCATATACCTTATATGGTGTAATTGACTATGTTAATGGGGTTTGGTCCCACGAAGGTGGCGGTGTGATAAGTTATTGATTTATATTTCCATCTAGCCCCATGTCTGAAACAATTCCAATAGTTGAATAGGCTGCAATTATACAATTGTTTATTTCAGATTTCATTCTTATAGGATTCGCCTTTACCGTCCTCTTATAGGAACATCTGACAGGGTAAGATCAATCCATCCAGATCTTTTAGTCTGGATGGATTTTTACTTATATGCCCATGGTTAAATTTGAATAATATCTGAAGAAAACATCATTTTATCCAGGATCTAGTGTGCAATTTATGTCTACTTAAATGCCCTGTGGAAATCTGGAACGATTCAGGTTTATTCACATAATGGAATTGAACCAGGGAACGACGGTAATTATGCCTCGATTATTGGAGAAGTGAAGGGGCCAAATCATCAAAATATTTCATTTTTGGCCAATAACCATATATGCTCTGTCCAGCACACGGTTAATATTTTTTTATAGCGCATCTTTTCTAACTATTTTATATAGTTTTGGGCTGTGAAAACGGTCATCGTAAAATATAATGCCGGTAATGTCATTTCTGTTACCAATGCCCTGCACCGCCTTGGTGTTGAACCTGAAATTACAGATGATCCTGAGAAACTTGCCTCAGCCGACAAGGTGATATTCCCCGGGGTTGGTGAAGCCAGTACCGCCATGTACTATTTAAGGCAAAGGGGCCTCGACAAGGTGTTGACAGATCTAAAAAATCCATTCCTTGGCATATGCCTGGGACTGCAACTTATGTGCAGGTACTCAGAAGAAAATGACACGGAATGCCTGGGCATATTTGACCTGAATGTTAAAAAGTTTCCCCCAAAGGATAAAGTCCCCCATATGGGATGGAACAGGCTTGATATGAATGAACACCCACTGTTCAAAGGAACGCCCGAACATACTTTCTTTTACTATGTACATAGTTACTATGCTGAAACCGGGCCGGATACCATAGCTTCCTCAGAGTACATTCTTCCTTTTAGCGCCGCTTTGCATAAGAGACAATTTTTATGCGATACAGGCGCATCCAGAGAAGAGTGGAAAGGACGGCCAGATCGTTTTACAAAACTTTCTTAATCTTTAGACATGAATATTATACCGGCCATAGACATCATCGATGGGAAATGCGTACGGCTCACACAGGGAGATTACGGCCAAAAAAAGATCTATGATGATAATCCGGTGGAAGTTGCTAAAAGATATGAAGATCATGGTTTCAGGTACTTGCATGTCGTTGACCTGGATGGGGCCAAGTCAAAACACATCGTTAATATTCAGGTTCTTCGAAGATATCACAAACGCAACCGACCTGATCGTGGATTTTGGGGGAGGTGTAAAATCAAGTAAGAGGACATCGAACGAGCCTATAGGGCAGGGGCCTCGAGGATAACAGGAGGTAGTATTGCAGTTAGGGAACCAGAATTATTTGGCGAGTGGATCAGTCAATATGGGCCTGATAAGATCATATTGGGTGCGGATGTTAAAGACCGCCATATCGCTGTTGGGGGCTGGCTGGAGACTTCGGATCAGGATATTATCGCATTTTTGAAATATTATACAAAGAAGGGCATCAAATTTATAATATGTACGGATATATCCAGGGATGGTGTTTTGGAAGGGCCTGCAATTGAGCTTTACAAAGAGCTCCTGGCCGATTTTCCAGGGATCCATTTAATAGCAAGTGGAGGAGTAGGATCTATAGAGGATGTAGAGAAACTGGCGGAAACCGGCGTGTGGGGGGTAATAATCGGAAAAGCCATTTATGAAAACCGGGTTAAACTGGATGATTTGATAAAATTTCAGAACTAAGAATATGCTTACTAAAAGGATCATACCTTGTCTTGATGTGAAGGATGGACGCACCGTGAAAGGGGTAAATTTTGTAAACCTCCGGGATGCAGGCGACGCTGTAGAACTGGGTAATCTTTATGCTGAGCAGGGAGCTGATGAGCTTGTTTTCTTGGATATAACAGCTACTGTTGAAAAACGGAAAACCCTCGTGGAACTTGTTCGCAGGGTTGCAGCTGAGATAAACATTCCCTTTACTGTGGGGGGAGGAATAATTTCCATCGAAGATGTATCTGTGTGTCTTAATGCCGGGGCAGACAAGATCTCTATTAATACGGCCGCAATTGACAATCCGGAACTGGTCGATTTACTTGCCAGGGAGTTTGGGAGCCAGTGCGTGGTTGTAGCAGTTGATACCAAAAAATACGGGAAGGAGGATAAGGTCCATATTCATGGAGGACGTACTCCAACTGAAATAAATACCCTGGAATGGGTAAAGGATGTAGAAAACAGAGGCGCTGGAGAGATTTTATTAACCAGCATGGATCATGATGGGACCAAAAACGGCTTTGCAAATGATTTGACAAGAAAAGTGTCTTCCATGATATCCATACCAGTGATCGCATCTGGTGGAGCTGGAAACATGCACGATTTCGTGGATGCCTTCGATTCAGGAAAGGCTGATGCTGCTTTGGCTGCAAGTATTTTCCACTTCCGCGAGATTGATATACCAGATTTAAAGAAGTATATTGCATCGTATGGCATACCAATGAGAATTTGATCTTAAAGAGAAAAGGATGGAATTGGATTTTGATAAACAAAATGGATTAATACCTGCAATTGTGCAGGATTACAGAACCCAAAAAGTTCTGATGCTGGGATTTATGAATGAGGAAGCCTACAATAAGACCCTTGATACTAAACTGGCTACTTTTTTCAGTAGGTCAAGGAATGAACTTTGGACAAAGGGTGAAACTTCCGGAAATTACCTTCATGTTAAAGAGATCAATGTTGACTGTGATAATGATACCATTCTCCTTAAGGCGAATCCTGCTGGGCCCGTATGTCATACTGGAAAGGATACCTGTTTTAATGAGGAAAATAAAGTAGGTGCTGAGTTTATGGAATACCTTTCAAAGGTTATTAAAGACCGGAAAGAGAATCCCACCGGAGAATCCTATACCAGTTCCCTTTTTGAAAAGGGCATCAATAAAATAGCCCAGAAGGTTGGTGAAGAAGCTATTGAACTTGTCATTGAGAGTAAAGACAATAACAAAGACTTGTTCCTGAACGAAGCTGCGGATCTGCTGTTTCATTACCTGGTCTTACTGGAAGCAAAAGGAATTGATCTTTCTGAAGTAATGGGAGTTTTAGAATCCCGTCATAAATAAGCATTATGAATGCCCAGGCCCCGGAATCTATTATGATGATCAGGCCGTCAAATTTTGGATATAATCCATTAACGGCCAATAGCAATACTTTCCAGGTATCTGATATAGGAGCCACACCACAGGAAATCAGCCGGATTGCACAAAATGAATTTGATCACTTTCATGATCTCCTTTCCAAAGCCAATATCAATGCCATATTTTTTGACGACGCTGAAGGAAGCCTGTTGCCTGATTCTGTTTTCCCAAATAACTGGATATCATTTCATCATAATGGTACTGTCGTTTTGTACCCGATGATGGCTGAAAACAGAAGGCTGGAACGAAGAATGGATATTCTTCCTGCTTTGCAAAACAGATTTGGCTTTCATATTGAAAGAATATTAGATTATACCAATCATGAAGTCGATGGGCAATACCTGGAAGGGACAGGGAGTGTCGTATTCGATTATGTAAATAAAATTGCATATGCTATCCGATCCCCGAGAACGGACGAAGCTGTTTTCATTAAGTTATGTTCTGACCTGGAATATAAAGGGCTATTGTTTGATGCAATAGATCCTTCAGGGATAGATATCTACCATACGAATGTCATGATGTGTGTTGGATCCAAATTTGTCGTCATCTGCCTGGATGCCATTCCAGATGAATCGATGCGATTGAAACTACTTCATTCCTTTGAAGAGACAGGACATGAGATAATAGATATTAACTTCAGACAACTGAATCACTTTGCAGGAAATATGATAGAAGTCTTAAACCGCGACAAAGAATCAGTAATTGTCATGTCGGAAAGTGCATATGACTCATTTAGCAATGACCAGATTATGAAGTTATCAGAGTTTGGGGAATTATTATCTGTTCCAATTCCTGAAATTGAGAAATATGGAGGGGGTAGCGCGAGATGCATGGTAGCAGGTATTTTTTTACCAAGCTTCCAACAACGATAAGTCCCTGAATGAAACACATTTTTGTTCCAGGTTAATCGATCTGTTCTTCAAAAATATTGATCCAACGATTTCAGTACCTATAGTGTCTATACAATAAAATGGGGTACGATGCATATGAAATACTTTTTTACTCATACCTTACACAAATCTCATCTAAATTTTTTCTCTTGATATTAGGAACAAAAGTCTCATCCTCAGGGTAACCTACGGGGATCAATAAAAAGGGCTTTTCATTCTCGGGCCGATCCAAAATGGAGGAAAGAAAATTCATGGGACTGGGAGTATGGGTCAGGGCGGATAGACCCGCATTGTGAATAGCCAGCAATAACATGCCACAGGCCAGCCCGATTGATTCAGTAACATAGTAATTATTCATCTTCAGGCCATTTTTGTCAATATCATATATTTTTCTGAACACCACGATCAACCAGGGGGCTTTTTCAATAAAAGGTTTGTTCCAGTCCGTACCCATTGGTTTAAGATCTTTAAGCCATTCTTCACTCATCCGCTTATGATAACTTTGATATTCTTCTTCTTCAGCTGCAATACGTATTTTTTTCTTAATTGCGGGATTAGAAACGAGGCAGAAGGTCCATGGTTGCTTATTCGCCCCGGAAGGGGATGTTCCGGCTGTTTTGATTATATTTATCATTATTTCCCTGGGTACCGGTTTGTCAGAAAATGTCCTGATGGATCTTCTCCTTTCGGCCAGTTCATAAAAACTTCTGGCTCTGTCATCCATTTCATCTTCAGAGTATTTTTCAGGTCGATAGGATATATGTTCATGCCCTTTAATGACCCGGATGTCTTTTTTACTCATGTAATTATTGTTTAAGATAGATCTGAGGATCAATCGTTTGCGCATGTTCAAGTTTTTCAAAGGAACCAATATCCATCCAGAGGTTCTGTTCGACCGGGTAGCCGATTATTGGGTGTTCCAATGAAACATTCATATAGGTAGTAATTATGGAGAATTTATCATTACTGTTCATATGCTGAAAAATTTCAGGATCAATTACATGAATTCCACAAAACCCAATATTGGTTTTATCAGATTTTTCCAGGGCGGAAACAATCCTGGATTCACCAGTGGATGAATTTTCCCAACCAAATAGTCTGTAAGAATGGTCAAAAACCAGGCTACGGCTGCTATCCTTATCCTTCACCGCAAGTGTAGCCAATGGATGACGCTTGCAATGAAAATCATACATGTCTTTAAGGTTTATATCAGAGATAACATCCACATTATGGACAAGGAATGGTTTAATGTCGTTCAGGAACCAGGAAGCTTTCTTAATTCCACCTCCTGTATCAAGGATCTTATCTTTTTCATCGGAGATCTGAATGTTTACGCCAAAATTATCATTGGCCCTGAGAAAATCAATTACCTGATTATAATGATGATGGATATTTATTATGATGTCACTAAATCCATAGCTTTTTAACTGGAGAATTATGATTTCCAGGATGGGGCTGCCATTAATTTCCACCAGGGCCTTTGGGACATTTTTAGTTAATGGACGGAGCCGGGTACCAAGACCGGCTGCTAGAATCATTGCTTTCATAGACCCAATTCTTTTAATTCTTGCTCCCGATGATGGACAAATATATCAATCGAAGCCCCGAATTCATTCGCTAACAGGGAACGCATTCTGTTTGCACAGTAAACTGACCTGTGTTGCCCTCCCGTGCATCCAAAATTAACCATCAGGTTGGTGAAGTTCCTTTCAAGATATACGTCAATAGATTGTCGCACCAAGTTAAAAGTGTTCTGCACAAACTGATCCGCCTGGCTCTGGGTTTTTAAAAACGATATTACAGTTTCATCATTGCCGGTAAGGTCCTTATATTCCTGATAGCGGCCCGGATTATGAATGGCCCTGCAATCGAAGACAAATCCTCCTCCATTTTCCGACTGATCTATTGGAATACCACGACGGTAGGAAAAACTATTAATTTCAACAACCAGTTTATCATTGTTTATTCTGGTATCGCCGAACTGTTTTAACTCAGGTGAATTTTGTAAAGATCCAAGCACGCTGATCAGGTGGGGGATTTTTACTGGAAGCTCAGAATGTTCAAGTATATAGGACAGGTTTGTGATAGCAAAGGGTATACTTGCCAGGAAATGTGGTTTTTTTTCATAGAATCCCCTAAACCCAAAAGCCCCCATTGCCTGCATTAAACGAATAAGAGCAAATCCGGCATAAAAATCTCTAAATTTCTTTTCGTCTACTGAGGTATACCGTCTGAGGTGGTGCAGATAATGGTCTAGTAGTTCCTCCCTGATCGATGGAGGGATATCCGCTTTTGCATCGAATAATAATGAGGCTACGTCATACTGTAATGCGCCTTTTCTTCCACCCTGATAATCGATAAAATAGGGTTCTCCACTGTGGACCATTATATTCCTGGATTGAAAATCACGGTAAAGGAAATAATCACTATCTTCCGATAAAAGCCAGTCAGAGAAAGTCTCAAAATCATCTTCGAGTTCCTGTTCATCAAAAGGTACTTTCGCAAGTTTTAGGAAATAATACTTAAAGTAATTCAGGTCCCACATCATCGACTGTTTATCGAAACGTTCCCTTGGATAACAAACTGAATAATTAAGGCCTTCATCGCCTTTTATTTGAAAGGCAGGTAATTGTTCAAGAACATTTTTGTATAATTCTATGGCAGAAGGAGGGAAGTCATCATTATCCCTGTGATTATTAAGAAAAAGAAAACAGGGAGGTATCCCCCAGGTCTTCAAGCAGATAAACGTTTTCATCCAGGTTTTCTTCGTATACCTTTGGCACAAGGAGTCTTTTGGATAAGAAGTGCCTTGTAAAGCTTAAAAATGCCTTGTTCTCCTTAAGGTCATTATTATACACACCTATGGCTGTTTTCCCTTGACCTCTAAGCCGGTAATACTTACGGTATGAACCTGACCTTGGCAAAGCCGCAATTTTCTCCACTTCAATGTCGAAATGTTTTTTAAAAATAGAGACTAATGACTTTGGTTTTATCCACTACGTATTCACTTATAAAAGAAATAAAAGTGCAAATCTAATCTTTACACCTATAAATTGTAAGAAAATTTACGATTATAGATAAAATCGGACGATGTGATTTTACTTCTTATTTAAACTTCATTGTTGAGCAGTAATATCCATTCTATTTCAGTTCTTGGTGTAGTACTCAAGAACACTCAATGCGAACCGGCTCGATACCGTAGCCGGACCACCTCCCATCTCAATCCCCACCTCGATGGATTCAATTATTTCTTCTTTACTTGCTCCATGATCTAATGCTTGTTTAATATGCCATTCCAGGCAAGATTCGCAATTGATCCTGATGGAGATCCCGATTGCGATCATCTCTTTGTATTTCTTATCCAGATACCCCGAAGCGTAGGTGACCTGTTCCATTTGTACAAACGACTCATAGACCTCGGATTTTTGGAATAATACTGGTGTGCTCTCTTTCGATCGGCAATGATCTTTTCTATTTTAGTTATATCCTCTTTATCCATTATAATCTGTTATTAGGGTAGATTCAAGAATTGTTGTCTCACTGAATTTTTGAATCCAATTTAAAAATCAGGATTGGGTATTATACCTAAGAATTCGGTTACCTCATCAACATCCATTCTTGCAGGTGTTTCAGGGTTCTCATCCGGATATCCCAATGTTACTGCACAATATACTTTCATATATGTAGGAATGTTATAATGTTTTTTCATCAATTCAGGATCCACGAATTCTCCCTGGTATATAAGGCAGGTACCTATTCCAAGGGCATGAGCTGCTAGGATTAAATTCTGTAAGGCAAAACCCGTATCCATAGCCCCTGAGTATTTCTCAAAGAATAAGCGCTCATCAGCGGCGATAAATATTCTGACGGGCGCTTTACAAACATGCTCGCATTACTTGCATCTCCTTTTTCCATATTTTCCAATGGTGTTTCAGCTACATAGAAACGCCATTCCATCCTGTTGAAGGCCGTCGGTGCATAAGTGGCGGCTTCGATGATACGCCGGACAACATCTCTCGGGATCGGCTTCTTCTTCCAGTAACCAACGCTTCTTCTGTTTTTGATTACTGAAAAAATATCCTGACTGATGTCACTCTCATCTTTCATCCCGGGAATCCGAACCGCAGTTTTATCATTATCTTTAACATTCCCGAAGTTTTGAATTCGTTGCTTTGCCCATTTGAAATCCGGGCCTTCCGGATAACCACGATCGCTCCACTCTTTTAGTAATTGTTTCAACTCCTCAAGATCTGATTGCCTTGCCTCCGCATCAATATGAATGGTTTTTGTGGCTACATCAAAGCATATGGGCTTTAAACCTGATCAACTGTCCGAGCTGTATTCTGTCTGTTTTTTCTATGTTTTCCATATTTTGGAATAAGTATTTTAATACCTTAATATTGAATCCGGACCATTAAGAATTTTAACCCTTGAACCATTCATCCAGTGTTGTATCAGCGATCCAAGTATGCTGGGTAAGTTTTTAGGATCATACTTCTCCGGTGTGGAATCAAAATATCGCATAAGATCTACCAGAAATTTTAATTTAGAATTAAAAGATATGATGGCTATAAACCCCAGCATTGGTGTACGACCCATAACAAGAATTTTTTTTATCATGTTTGAAATCTATTAGAAATAATGATTTGACACCTATAATTGCTCCAAAGTCCATCCATTATGATATTCCTCCTTGATCATTTCATTGGCCTTAGAGCTATTGGATATATGCATGTTGTCGTAATCCCATTCCAGGATTTCCTGAGTTCGTACTGCAATATTGCCAAGCAATACCAACTCAGTAACAGGACATCCATATTCAAAGTTTGCCCCGGCAGGTTTGCCTCCCTTAGCAGCCTCAATCCATTCCTGATAATGCCCAACAGATCGCGGCAATATTTGTGGTGGAGGGGTATATTCATCCTGCCTTTTTTTAGGGAGAAGCATTGGTTTATTCCCTACTGCATCGCATAATATTTTACCTTTTTCTCCAATCAGTAACAATCCCCCATTCCAATCTCCAAATTCAATACCGGGATCTAATTCATCAGGTTTTTTTGGTTTTAGACCGCCGTCATACCAGGTCACTTTTACGGGTGGCATATCTTCCCTGGCTTCGAAATCGTAATGTACGATAGATGCAACCGGGAATGTTTCATCAAATAATTTAGAAGAAGAAGCCTGTACTCGTTCTGGTTGTTTCAACTTCAAAGCTTTAACGATCGGATCGAACTGATGGCAACCCATGTCCCCTAAAGCGCCTGTTCCAAAATCGTACCATCCCCTCCATTTGAACGGTACGTATTCGGAGTGGAAAGGACGTTTTTTTGCCGGACCCAGCCAAAGATCCCAATCCAGGGTATCGGGTACATTTTCAGGATTTTCGGGCCTTTCCATGCCCTGGGGCCAAATAGGTCTGTTTGACCAGGTATGGGCCTCATAAACATTCCCAATTACACCGCTCCATACCATTTCACATAGCAATCTATGATCATCAGAGGCATTCTGCTGCGTACTCATCTGAGTGGCAACACCGGTTTCCTTCGCTACCTTCAGTAATAACCTTGATTCATATATTGTCTTTGTCAGAGGTTTGGCACAATATAAGTGCTTTTTCATACGCATGGCGGTGATGGCAGGGGTCGTATGTGTATGATCTGGGGTGCCGACTATTACAGCATCAATATTCTTATCTTCTTTGTCAAACATGATCCGGAAATCCTTGTACCTCCTGGCATCCGGATAGATCTTGAATGTTTCAGCAGCCCTGTTGTCATCAACATCGCACAGGGCAACTATATTTTCACTATTACAATTTTCAATATAGTTTTTGCAAACACCCCCCGCGCCTACGGAAGCGATATTCAATTTATCACTGGGTGCCCGGAATCCTTTGCCTCCAAGAACATGTCTTGGAAATACATAAAAGGAAGGAATTGTGATTCCGGAGGATTTCAAAAAAGTTCGTCTTAGCATTTGAATCAGAAAAAATGATGAAGATTAAAATTAAGCAAAAAGCGTGAAAGGGGGGAATAAAATTATAGCTAATTAGTCAGTATGATCAGTTATTTCCAGTCCAACTTGATCACTGAATTTTTAGGTTTTTGATTAAGGAATTTTAGTTTTTTTTGCAATGAGAAATTCCTATAACCACCTCCAAATTTCAAATAGGCATTATAATATTTCTTTCGTATTGTAGGTCCCTCTGTTACCCGTGTATATACTTTTTGTGTCTGAGAGCTTGAAGTCAGAAAGATCATTTCAATGTGAATCGAATGATTTCCATGTCCTGTCTTTATAAACAAAATTGAATTGTAAGTCCGGTATTTTTTTTTTACTGAATTTATTTCCAGTCCATAAGATCCGGTAAAGATGATCAGTGCAGGAATCAAAGGTAAAGGGGAAAAATAGGGATGAAGGAACAATAACAATAAGGTGAAAATAGATAGCACTATACCAAAATATTGAAATTGAAATGGGAATAATTTGCCGCTTCTGAAAGTAATTTTTGAAATACCCATAAAGGATTATTTTTAGTGAGGCAAATTCTCCTGAATTTATTTTAATAGTATTTTCGAAGTACTTCTCCCAAGGGGGTTCTGATCGATCTGCAACATGTACATTCCTTTTGACAATCCGTTCAGGTCAATGGTCCCTTGGGCGAATTCTCCCTCCTTATTAAAAATGTAATGCTTAACCATTTTCCCCATGGTATTGAACACCATAATTTCATATTTTCCGGTATACTCATTGGCCAGTTCTATTTTTATATGGCCATTAGTAGGGTTCGGATAGAACTTTAAAGATTCGGAAAGTGGATTTTCATCATCCAGACTGGTAATAACATCGATGGTCTGGATGTCCTGGTCCTGGCAGCCCGTATTGGAAGTAGCAGTAAGGATAACTTCAATAGGTTCAATAGTATTGACTGTAAATACTGGATTCTGTTCTGTGCTTGTCTGGCCATCACTGAGTTTCCAGAACCAACCGGACGCATCGACAGACTGGTCGGTTAAAATAATTTCGATGTTTTCATTTCTGTGCACTTCCTTTTTGTCCAATACAAATAAAGCCAGGGGTGAATCAGCATTGATTATTTCGATTTGTTCTGAAAAGGAGTACATCCCAAGGATCTTAAGTTACTGTTACGCTATAAATACCGGATTCAGTGACCTTTAAATGCCGGGAAGTTTCACGGCCTGGGAACCACAGGTATGAATCAGCTTCAGCCACAATAAGTGTTGTAGTGTCACTGTCGCAAAACACCTGAGAACCTGACATGGTGATGGTAGGATTTGCTTTTAATATCACTTTTACAGGAGTTCTTACACTCTCCCAGGAGTATTCAGCATTTGATACATAGAATAATGTATCCGTAAATAGATTTTCCGTTACAACGGTTCTCCTTCAAATACAGGATCCCCATCTGTTTTTGTAGTGTACCAACTGTACGTTGTGGCACCACCAGCTATTAAAATGGCTAAATTGCCATAACATATTTCCATATCACTTATACAGGGGCAGCTCTTTTAATGTAAAATTATACATGGTGTCAGCAGCCTGGGAAGATGCTTTCAGTTCTTGAAGCGAAGAAGCTGAATGAAGAGCAAAGGCAACGGTAATGGAATCACCCGGGTCTAATGCAAAAGGCCGCAGCTATAGTATGGCTAACATCGTTTCCTGTTTCGCTGGCAAAGCCAGCTTGTTGTCTTCCGATCGCGCTTGACATGGTACATATTTTTCCTTATCCTCAAAATCATCATATACACCCCAGGGATTACCTTCCACATTAGCGTTGTTATCAATCGCCCAATAGTTTGGAGGGCTTCCGATACCTGGATATCACTAAAGTATTGATCTGATGAATCTATATTATAGACATAGCCTAAAGCAAGTCTGCATCCCAGTCGGCCCGGTCATTTCTGCCATCACCCCCTGTTCCTTTACTAACATCCCAATCCGCATATAATCCTGCGACCAGAGAGTTAAGCACACTGTCTCCTTCATTTTTGATCGAATATTCAACGATAACATATTTGTCATTCGGCTCTTCTTTCCAGACCATCGTCCGGTAATTGATCTTAACATTTGATGCACTGTCTCCCGCATTACTATCATTGAATTCGCCTAATATTCCGATGAAGAGAAATCGCCAGGCCTTAATTCTGATATTCTTTTAAAAGAATAAAAATCATCGTCATATGAACCATCGATTGATCGGACACTGCTGGATACCTGTGATCCGGAATTGCCGACCATAAATCCCATTTCATAAAGGGTGTTTTTATCATCAAAAAGAAACCAAGTCCTTGACTCTGATCGGTATCCTGGAACCCGATACGTCCGTTTTCAGCAACAGTGGTTGAAATAAGATTTTCCTGGATGTTTAAGAAAGTGGGATTTAATACGATTGAAACAAACTGATAATCCTGATATTCATTATCCTCATATTCCAAGACAAAGTCAATTTTCAAATTTGAAGGAATATTTTCTTTGATCTTCACTCGAAAAGGGTGCGCTCATTGGTGGTAACCTGCCCCATCATAATAACACCCCAGGTCACTTTCTTCTTCAAGTACTTCCAATAAACCTGATTTACTGATCAATTTAACTTTCAGTCCATTGGTGCTTGGCCATAAGAAATTCTTAAAACTGGCGTAGAAATTAGCCTCTTCTCCAGGAGATGGAGATTTTCCTTCATCGTTCAACAGTCTGAAAGATTCCATTCTAATGGAAGGAAGTTGACTGGTTAGCGCTTTCTGCATATCAAGAACACCTTTACCCAAGTTTATTCCGAAAGTACTGCTGGATTGATGTCGTATATTGTATCATTGGCGCTAACCCTCAAAACTTCTCCAACCTGTATTCCACTGAATTCCGGGTACAGGGATTTTACCAGCCCGGCGGCACCTGCCACCATCGGGGATGAAAACGAAGTGCCCGGTTAACTCCGTATTCGCCATCGATTTCATGCACCCTTATTGCGCTGCCGGGAGCAGTTATATCCACACCTTTCCCGTAGGTCGTAAAATATGATTTTTTAAGATTTCGGTCTACAGCAGAAACCGAAAGGGCATGGTCATAATCCGATGGTAATGGGCTTCCTCCAATCCTGAATTCCCGCTGGATGCCACCACCAGTACACCAAGATCTTCACTCACGTAATTCATAATGTCCTGGTTTATTTGACTTCGAAAAGTGCTTCCCCAGGAACAATTAATAATATGGGCGCCATTTTCTGCAGCATATATCACACCTAAATAGGGATTTGTTGCATATGACAAAGCATCTTCAGGCTGGTTGTCTGCGAAATGTTTGGTTACCATGATCTTGCAGTTAAATCCGGTACCTGCAAAACCCATTCCATTATTGGTTGTTGCACCTGCTACACTGGCAACGCTCAGGCCATGCTGATGTCCTCCTCCTTTAATAATATCGACATTATTATCACCATCATTTACATTTGAAAGTGCCCCGGCGAAATCCCAGCCATGGATGTCGTCGATATAGCCGTTCCCATCATTATCCAGCCATCGACAGGATCATCTGGATTAATCCATAAATTATCTTTAAGATCAGGGTGATGAATGTCCACACCAGAATCCACAATTGCTATAACAACCGAAGTGTCGCCTTGGGACACGTCCCAGGCTCCAAATGCTTTCACAACCTCAAGATGATATTGTTGATATAAGAGTGAATCATTTGGATCAAAATTATATCTGCACATATTCAGGTTCAGCGATTTCAAATAGTCCTGTACTATAAAATAAGTTTATCGCCTCTTCAAGCGGCATATTTGAATTATAGCGAAATCTGTTATAAAGTTCGAGGTCAAATTTAGGTTTTTTACCAGCTCTTGCCAGTGGGCTCCGAGTACCTTTACCAGAAACCAAAGGTTCTATACTTTCAAATCCTAGATCTTCCAGAATCCGTAACGTTTTGGGATTGATTTGATTATTCCCTTTGAAGGCGTATTTGTGTTGAGGCTTTAATTTTACATTTATTATCCCACTATGATAATCCTGACTGCTTGCACCCTGGGGCAGCTGGTAATATTTTTTCAGTTTTTTCTGATAATCCTGTGCTTCAGCAAATGACGGGAAAAATAAAATGATCCAAACAGGAGAAATATACTCGCGCTCCTTACCATAATAAACCAAACTATTCGAATAACAAATTAAACTTGAAAATACCAATTTTGTTAATATTTCCTGAATTTGGCTGAATTTTAATATTATATATACAAATATAAGATATTTCGGACGAATTTGTTATGTCTTTGTCCCGAGACAGGATTTTAGCACTTACCTTGGTAAATATATTTCAGGAATTTCAATGTATCCAAATTGCATTTTGCAGTTTAATTGAAATTATACATTTTTACTTGAATTTACTGTGGGTTGTTAAACACTGAAATTAACCTTATACTATTTTTACCTGAATCATGAAATTCTTAACTATTTTTTTTATTGTATTCTTTTCCCGGAATTTGTTGTTTTTAAATATCTGCTTAGGAGATGATATTCATCAAAGACAGGTGATTATTGATACCGATATGGGTTTAGACGATGCCCGTGCATTAGCATGGTTACTTGAAATGCATGATATAAATATTAAAGGCATAATTACCTCTGACGGTGCAATGGATCCGGTAAATGGACTGCATAACCTGAAGGCCGTGCTTGAGTATTTTGGGAGGGAAGAAATCCCAATATGTATAGGATCTTCTATTGATGGACCGGCACCCTCTTTTCGCCCTATGGTGATGAATGCTTTTTCTGGATTTCAAACACCTGATAATAATTTCAAAGTCCGGGAAATCGATACATTTTATGAAATGATTGCTGATTCAATGGAAGATGAATCAATAACTTACCTTTGCCTTGGCCCTTTATCCAATCTGCATTTCATACTCGAAAATGATTCTGAATTCCTTAATAAGATAAATAAAATAATATTTGCAGGTAATTCAACAAATAATGAAATATTATCCTGGAATACGGAAAGGGATATCCAGGCAAGTAAATCTATATTCAATTCTTATAGGAACATTTGCGAAATGAATATGTCTACGGGATCTGACCTATTCTTCAATAGTGACTTGATTGAAATGATTATAAAATCCAACAATAAGGTATCGAACAATTGTTCAAAAAATCCATAATATTAAGGTCGATTCTGAAGCTGGGAATATTCATATGTTTCTTTATGATGATCTTTTACCCCTCTTCATACAATACCCGGAGTTCTTTACATTTAAAGCTACTGATACCGGAGAAGCACTTGAAGATATGGATATTTTTCTTTTACAATCAGCCTACAGAGACTTCATAGAAAATGGCTTTATCTTAACATCCCGCCCAAGTGTAGTCTTTAACTAATATCCAATTCATGAAGAATTGTTCAGAGACGATGTGGCGGATTATCTTGATACCTTAATTAGCATTCATGGGCTGGAAGAGTGGAAAGCAGCTATTCTTACAAATGAAATGCACAGGCATTTAGGAGCCTATTCCCTTGTTGGCGTAAAAATGGGAATTTTAGCCAGGGAGTTACTGAAGGCAGATCTGGATGAATTGAACGTAGTTGCATATACCGGATCTAATCCACCGGAGAGTTGTCTTATAGATGGCCTCCAGATTGCTACAGGCGCCAGTCTGGGTCGAGGGACGATCCAAAATCTATAGAAACAAATAGCACTCCGAAAGCTGTTTTTATGAAGATTCGGCAAGAATACGAATAGAACTGAAAACGGAAGCTATTCGGATGATTCGATCAGAGATCCAGTATAATACAAATAAGTTTGGCTATGGTTCACACCGATATTTTGATGCAATAATAAAAATGTCGATCCAATTATGGGTAAATTTAAACAGAAAGTATATGTTTGATGTTTATGATGATATAAGCGGAGAAAAAATACTATAGTCAATGAACTTATTTTTTATTATTAACAAACATTCGGTAGCATTATTCTTTCTGATTTCTATTAGTTTTTGTTTACACGCCCAGGAAGGGATAGTACACTAACTTACGAGATGGATCCTGTGGTTATTACAGGTACACGAATTACCCGCCAGAAGAGTGAGTTGGCCAGCATAAGTGTAATATCGAGAAAGGAAATAGAAAATAATACGCAAGTTAACATACTTCCCATTCTGGCTCAAGAGTACCGGGATTGTTTGTCAATGAACGAAATATAGTGGGCTATGGTGTTGGCCCGGAATCTGGCGGAAATATAAGCATCCGAGGAGTAAGCGGTACGCCAAATACAAGAGTTTTGATGTTAATTGATGGCCAACCTCAATTTATGGGCATTTTTGGTCATCCTATCTCTGATGCTTACACCGGATCAGACATAGAAAGAGTTGAAGTGATCAGAGGCCCCGGATCCATTTTGTATGGTTCAAATGCTATGGGAGGAGCGATAAACCTGATTACGAGGCAACCTGAAGAAGGATTGATGTTATATGGAAAGCGGCCTATGGGTCTATAATACAAGTCTTTTTACTGGTTCTGTTGGTTTTAACAAGAATAAGTTTAATGTATTCGGATCTGTCAACCATGAAAAAACCGACGGAAGCCGTTCTGATGCAAATGATGCATTTCAAAATACCACCGGTTATCTTAAACTGGATTACCAGATCTCTAAAAACCTGAATATTTCACTGGATGGCAATATCGTCGACGCCAAATATAACTTCCCGGGATCCCTTGAAATGCCACAGGATACAGCAAGACGCGATTATCTTCGCAGCAGGACAGCTCTCGCCCTGGAAAACAGGTTTGAAAAAATTGAAGGAGCATTTATGTTCTTCTATAATTATGGAGACCATGCCTTTACAGATGGTTTCAGATCAAATGACAACAATTATGGATTGACATTTTATCAGAATCTGAAATTCTTCGAGGGAAATGTAATTACTGTTGGATATGATTTTAAAAATTCGGAGGTAGGGCAACCAATATATATACTCCTGAGTTTATTCCAAAAGGATATGATACAGATCATGAGATCACAGAAAACGATATTTACGCATTGTTCCAGCAAAGCATTAAAAAATTCTCATTTGATCTTGGTTACAGGTTTGTAAACAATAGCAATTATGGTAGCCAGCATGTCCCAGCTGCAGGAATATCTTATAGGTTTACTCCAAAAACCTTTGTCAAAGCCTCTGCCACAAAGGGTTTCAGAAGTCCTGCCATCGTTGATCTGTTCTTGTTCCCAACGAGTACTGATACTTTAAATCCGGAAGAACTTTGGAACTATGAGTTAACCTGGGGTCAATCCTTCCTCAAAGGGAAACTGGATTTTGAAATTACAGGTTATATCATTGATGGGAAAAACATGATCCAGGAGGTTTTGATCACCACTCCACCACCTGTAAAACAAAATACTGGTGCTTTTACTAATAAAGGGATAGAATTTACGACCAATTACCATATTCTGAATAACCTGAACTTTAGCTTGAATTACACTTATTTGAATACTTCAGAAGCATTTAAATATGCTCCGAAGAATGAGATCAACTTTCATGGTTTTTATAACCTGAATCCAGTATCGTTTATGTTGTATTTGAAATATGTGAATGGCTTGAATACATTTACCGGGCCAAATGAAGTTACGACGATTAATTACACTTTATTGAACCTCAAAGAAACTGGCAGACCACCAAATGGTTGAATGTATTCCTTGAAGGCAATAATCTGCTTGATACCCAATATGAAATTGACCGGGGTTATCCAATGCCTGGAATTAATGTGCTGGCAGGTATTGAGTTGAGGTATCATAAATAAACCTAGCGGGAAAGCGCTTTGACTAAAGCTCATATAATTGACAAGAACCTTTCGATAATATACAAAAATAATCCAGTGTCATAATTTGTATTAAATATTTCTATTGTAACGCTTATTCCGAATCATTGACAACCTGTATCATCGTGGTACCACAAACCGCCCTGCCGTCATTGCTAATGCCTTCTACATGTATTTCATACTCTGAGATGTCATCTGATGCAAAGAATTCAAGAATGGCCTCTCCCTTTTCATCTGTTTTGACCTCCGGATTCCAATATAAAACATTTCTATAATCCGGCAGACGTGAAATTTTATCAGCTAATGCCACGTATTCCGGGCTGATATATTTTTTTGTTGGCTGGACTCCATCATATTCAACTACAAGCGCTTTATCCTGCAGTTGGTAGCCTTTAAAATCGCCATTATAAGTAGAAAAACTAACTATCTAACTGTATTGAAATCCATCCTTTATGAATCTTTTTCTAACTGTCTCATTTTTTTTATCAAAAGGGGGTCAAACTCCATAATTTCATCGGCATCAAATACAGTAATCCCGTCGAGCAGAATCAGGGGATTTTCCTGAAAGGTTTCTGTTCTATCCAGGTCAAGAATTTTAAAGTGATAACCATCCTGATTACGCCTGACATATACACCACCAATATACTCACGCATCACCTCTTCCATTACAGGAAATCTTGTATAATCATCGAGGTAGTATACTGCATCAGGTTCGAAGAAAGTTAAACTGTCATTGTTGCTATTTATTATATAAGAGGGAGCATATTTTACATATGCGTTCTGAATTTGCATGTTTTTACTTGTTTTCTCCAGAAAATTCCGCATCCCTCATTGAGGTCAAACCGGGGAATATTTATGTTGCTAAAATCTTTTGAAAATGGATCCTCAAGTTCAATAACATAATTATTGTCCAGGGAGTAATCAGTTTGAAGAATCACCTTGCTCCAGTGTTCAGGATGAGAAATCTCAAAAAACAGTTTTCCATCCGACTTTATTCCGCCGCAAAAAAACTGCCATATTTTGATGGAATGGATAAATATGTGATAATACCTGGTTCAGGGAGTTTTGATATTCTGTTTGTTAACTTTCCGGTAATTATATGATATCTGAATTCCGGAATATATTTTATAGAATTATAATGATCTTGCGGATCTTCATGCTTCGAATCAAAATTGGTACGGGTTAATACAAGGTTGTCCATTACGATCTTATAGCCATCGTCTCCAGCTTCAAAATGATCAACGGGATTTTCTAGCAAACCTCTCAATTCATTATTTAAAAGGAAAAATGGATTTATTTCAGTCCTGTACTGCCCGAAATCAGCATTGTATGCGGAAACAGAGATTGACAGATCCATATTCACTGGCATTTCTTCTAAATCCTTCGTGCTTAGCTTTACTGTGATCTTTTCGCGATTCATATAGGTTTCCTTATCCGTTTCGATATCTAGATTGATCTCTTTTTTTGGATAAACCAGGACCTCCCGTTGATTTAACAATTTACCCTTCATGTCTGCAAGATTTATCTGCAATATACCCGCTTCAATTTCTATCAGGGTTAATTCGAATTTTTCCTAAACCATCGCTGATTTCCAATTTTTGGTTAAATTGGATTATGCCATTTACCTTCCCCGTTAATTGAAGCTTCTCATCTTTCGAAGGATCACCTGATCTTACTTCAATGGTAATAGCCTGATCATTCAGGCCATCAACATGCATTAAATATCCCTGGTATTTAATTTCAGGTAACTTATATATGATCTCAAAACTGTCCTTTCAACATGATCTTTGCCCGGGATGACTTATTAATTTCAGGCTTGAGAAGAAATGAGCCGAGTCCAGATTCAAATGGGGAAAACTTGAGTATAATGCTGTCTGAATCATCAATTATTGCACCCTGAAAGTCAATCCCTTTTCCTGAAAGGTCAGTGGCCCGAAACGCAATTTTCGATTTCAAACCATATATTAAACTACCCCCTTCCGGGAAAAACTTTAGAATGATCCTGCCGGAATTTGATAGTGGCA
The DNA here is from genome assembly GCA_963820995.1 of uncultured Cytophagales bacterium. Classification (GTDB taxonomy): domain Bacteria; phylum Bacteroidota; class Bacteroidia; order Cytophagales; family Cyclobacteriaceae; genus JAGTVG01. The sequence goes on from CAWGCL010000009.1 coordinate 571,182, forward strand.
TAAGACCTGCCTTTTTAAAAGGATTAATAATTTGAATGATAGAATGAAAGAACTGGTCTGCTCCAAAATTCTTCATCCATTTTGTATAGGACCGTAAAATATAGTTGCCGGAATTAAAATTTGACGGGATAAAAAAATCTCCATATCCAATGCCGTCTCTAAGATAGATCTTAGTTTGAATTACTGAATTATTGCCGGTATCCAGCAATTCCAGGTAAGCTACCTTGCTGAGGGCTGAGCTGCGTTTAGTACTTGCATCCAGGCAGTATATTTTAAATCGTAAATGCTCGCCGGATAGATAAAAGTTCTTGTCAAGGCTTACATAGATTTTTTCCCGGTATTCATTTTGCCCGATGTTAAAATTAGTGAGATTGACAGATGAAACAGTATCAGAATCAGCACTGTAAACCTTCAGTTCTGAAAGAAAGATGAGTAAACATAAACCTATGGTAATTCTCAATCTCATTTTATAAATAGTTCGTGTCTTTCATTCCCAAAAATCAGGTTCGATATTGATTCCATAAAAAGTGCAATCAAGGCATGTGGGGTATGACAATAAATATCTTGTACTGGAGGTTTGGGATGCCACTTCACCAACAAGCATAAATCCTTCATTAAGAAGGGATGGTATCTGAAAATAACTTACAATTGTATCAGAACAATGCGCATAGTTATTAATTGTCGTAAACGGAGGATATTCACCTTTAGAAATGAAAATTCTTTCTTCCTGAACGGAAGAAGCATCGAAATAACCCAATACGACCTCGTTCTCATCATCAGGATTATATATATTTCCTTTAATTACGTATGGTTGAGGATCAAATAATGTACCAAGACTTTCATTGATATTTTCCTGTTCTTTCCAATACGTATATGATCTTTCGCTAAGTGCATATTGTTTTACAAGAATGCTGTATTTTATTCCTAATTTGTCCGTAGCATTGGAGATGTACACAACCGGTAATTCGGATATAATGTCCTTATTCAGGTTTTTTGAGTTGGATACTAATATGTTCGTTGATGAATTTCGTTTCCAGCACCTGTAGACCTGCTCGGTGCGGTCTATTATATCCCCATCATTCCAGAGTTGAAGTGAGTTATAAAGAGATCTGAATTCCCAGGTTTCTTCAAATTCCCATCGATAGTACCATGTGTTATTATTTGAATCGTGCGTAGAAAGATATATCTGTAATCCAGGTATTTTGTCCGGGCCATCAGTCGTTACTCTTTCTTCATACCTATAATATACACTATCGATCGGCGGTGTTTCTCTGAGGAATACCGAATCCGATTCATAGCGTGTTCCTTGTGCGATCTGGATATGTAATTGATAACTCCTCCCTGATCGTGCTCTGAAAGCAGGCGAACTTGAATACAGACCAGGATATACCTCACTCAGATAATCTATGCTCCCCGTATTATCAGAAATACTTACTTCTGCACCTTTTTCCGGAATAAAACCACTGGTATCAATCGGTATTGACCTTGAAATTTTAACCGTAAAAGCTTCTTCGCCATCATTCAACAATGCCTCAACAACCAATAGATTCTCGTAATCCTCCGATGGTGGGTCGAATTCAAATATGCAACTGTTGTACAGAAACAGTGTGAAAATCAAATAAACATATTTTTCTAAATTCATTATAAAATTAAAATTTGAAATTATAAGTTATGGTCGGTATCGGATTTGCAAACACCGATAACTTATAACCATTTATTTTGCCATCCTCTGATACAAAGTAAATCGAATATACATTGTCACGGCCTGTTAGATTATAAACTGACAAGGTCCACGAACTGTGATTGAGCTTTTTGGTCTTATGATTTCCTTCAAGGGTAATTGAAAGGTCCAAGCGGAAATAATCAGGTATTCTGAACTGATTTCTATCCGAATAATGCAGTCGGGCGGAATTCCCAAGGTAGTATTTTGAAACCGGATAGGTTATTGGTCTGCCGGTACTATAGGTTATAAATCCTGAAATACTCACCCTTCTTGAAAATTTATAATTTGACAGAACATTGAAACTGTGGGGTTTGTCATAGCTTGCAGGGAAGTACTCTCCGTTATTGATAGATTCTCCGGAATATTCCGATTCAGCTTTAATAAGAGCCCTGGAGTATGTATAGCTCATCCAACCATTCAGCTTGCCTGTTTTCTTTTTTATAAGAAATTCTGCTCCATAGGATCTGCCGTTTCCTTTAATTATTTCAGTTTCAATGTTTTCGTTCAATAAAAGAAGAGCCCCATTCTTAAAATCAAGTAAATTTTCTATGTTCTTATAATATATTTCTACCGAACTCTCTATGGCATTATTTTTAAAGTTCCTGAAATATCCCAGAGATATCTGATCACCAATCTGAGGTTCAACATATTTATTGCTCAATACCCATATATCCGTAGGAGAAATGGAAGTGGTGTTCGATAACATATGGATATATTGTCTCATTCTGTTAAAGCCAAGTTTCAATGAACTGTTATCACCCAGATCATATCTGGCAGAAAATCTGATTTCTGGTCCATGATACGTTTTAATATTTTCAAAATCATCGTATTCTATAACATCGACCACATTATCGTCATCGAGAGGTGTATTTTCTGCATATATGTTGACGGTTTTTGGTCCCAGATAGTTGAATATAGAATATCTGAGTCCCAGGTACAGTGAAAAGACAGGACTGATGTCGAAAATGTCCCCTATGTAAATAGCAGATTCAACACCCTGTTCCGGCTCAAGGATTTCCGGAACAGTGAGGGCTTGTTCCCCTTTAGGTGTTAAACTTCCGGGTTCAATTCCATACATTATTGAGCTGATCCCAAAATCAATTTTGTGCCTGTTGGTGGGGAAATAACTGAAATCCATTTTGGCTATAAAATTTTCAAGCGAGTAATCAAGGTTGAAAGCATTGACTTCGTTCTTCTCATTACTTATGTTGTAGGAATAGTCGCTATATACACCGGATAATACACTGTATATCTTATTATTATAAATATGTTTCCACTGAAAAGTGGCACTTGCATTGGTATAACCATACAGTGTATCTGAGTTAAAACTGAAACCATCCTTACTGTAGTAGCCCCCGGCATAAATGGAATTGTTTTCATTGAGATCGAATGATATTTTTCCAAAAAGATCATAAAAAGATGCAGAACTATTATTAAGACTGGCATTGGGTAGCTGCTTTAGTAGCCAATCTGAATACGTACTCCTGTAGCCTGCAATAAATGATGCTTTATCCTTTATTATTGGTCCTTCAAGAGTTATCCTTGCAGTAACAGGGCTTATCCCCCCACTTCCGGAGAATTTTTTATTATTCCCATCCTTTGCCTGAACATCTAATACAGAGGATATCCTTCCACCGTAATGAGCAGGTATACTGCCTTTGTACAGGTCTACGCTTTTAATTACATCAGGGTTAAAAGATGAGAAAAATCCAAAAAAATGTGTCGGGTTATAAACCGGGGCTTCGTAGAAAAGTACGAGGTTTTGATCTGCAGAACCTCCCCGGACATGAAATCCATTAGCAGCTTCTCCGACTGACTGAACGCCCGGTAAGGTTAGCGCTATTCGTAAAACATCTACTTCCCCAAGGATTGGAGGCACTTTCTTCAAGGCTTGTATGTCAAGTTTGTCTAAACCCAATTGTACCCCGCTAATATTGATATCACCTTCCGACTCGATGATAACTTCTTTCAAAGGTATAATATCCTCCACCATATCAATATCAAGCTTACCATCGCTATATAGGATTATCTGTCTTTTAGTATCTTTAAATCCCATGCTTCTTAATTTCAATTCCCTTTTGCCTTTGGGGATGGCTATGGAATAGTAGCCAAACTGGTCTGTGGCAACTCCAATCTGAGGATTCTCGATATATATTAATGCACCTATGATTGGTTCTCCGTTTTTAACATCTTTAATATAGCCGGCTATGCTGGCACGGCCACTGCCTGAAATCAGGGATTCATTACCAATTTTAATTACGGTGTTTTCTTTAGTATCTATGAGGCTTGCTTCCTCTTCAGCTTCTTGTTCAAATTCAAAAATCAAATTATCACCACCATCCGCTGCCAATTCAGTCCTGATGAAAAAGTTTATTGGCAAATGAGCCTGCATTGAAATGTTATCTGTAAGAATGATTTGATTTCCCCTAAATAAATAATCGCAGTTGGTGTTTTTGAATACGGTTTTTAATACATCTTCTATTTCTGCCTGTTCAAAGGAGGCGGTGATAAAAACACTATCAACCATTTCAGGATGGAACATAAACCTGACCGGGATTTGCTTTTCAACGTCAATAGCAAAATCGGGAAATGAAACCAGCTTATAATCCCCACTTATGTATAATTTTTCCTGTTGTGCAGTCCCGGGAACTGCATAATGAAGCAAACTTAGTATCAGGAAAAGCCGCAGAATCATAAACCTGTATTATTTACAATTGAGTTATAATATCTTACTGCAGCCACGAGTTCTTTCTCCCGATCATTTTTAAATTCTCTTTTATTCAGTTTTAGGAATGATTTAAGCTCGCTTTTTTTGTCCGATAAGATCTCCGGTATCGACTTTCTGTTTTTTACTTCATAAAACTGCTGGCCGAGATAGATATACAACATATCATTAATAATAAATCGTTGTTCAAGGCTGGTCAGTGTAGTTGACTGATTTATTTCTTTCCTGCGTTTCGCCAGTACACTGGCCTTATCTCCGCTTAATAGCAAATCGTAAAAACCGGAAATATTATCTTGCAAAGAATCACCTTTCACATTTATAAATTGATGATCATAGATTTGAAATGTGCGAACTTTTGCACGGTACAATAGGATTGGCCTTATATATCCAAGCAGGTCGACATGTTTTACAAGTAGCTGATCTGTATATGTATCGTATTTAATATCGACATTGTCGTATAGCTCTTTCTCGTATACAATACTCGCTGTTTTCCAGATAATGTCATTATAGTAAGGGTGACCTTTTACACCCTTGTATGTATCATTATAATATTTTCCGGTTAAGATCTTTTCATGGTTGTGGAAGGTATCGTGATATAAGTTTACTGCCCTGGTAAAAGCCTTACTTTCAATCCCGGGATCCTGTTCCTCAACCTGATTTTGAGCAGTCAGATAAAAGGGTAAAGAAGTAAATAATATCAGATGAACGACAATAAACAGTCTTCTGACTCCGGTATAAATGGGATCTATGCTTGAACTTTGATATTTTGAAAGAAATTGGGCTGCGAGCCGATTTTGTGTTAAAAAAATGTTCCCGTCTGTCATCAACTACAAGTTCCGGTTTCTTATTACGGAACTGTGAAAGATACCAAGTTATCTATCTAACTGCAAGAGAATGAGACTTAAATATGATTCAAAGAATGTATTGGCTTAACCTAGCGTCAGAACTTTAGCCCCTTTGATTATTCTTTCTTTTAATTCGATCAGGGCTATGTTTGCATCCTCAAGAGGATAAGTCTGAATTTCAGGTTTTATTTTTGCTTCTGCTGCAATCTTAAGAAATTCTGAAACATCATTTCTGGATACATTGGCTACGGATTTAACTTCCTTCTCCATCCAGAGATGATTGGCATAATGCAATGAAAGCAGTTGAGATTTGTCTACCTTCTTCTTTACGTATCGCATTGATCACAAGCCGGCCACCTGGTTTGAGGTTCTCCAGTGATGTCAGAATTGGTCTCCACACTGGGGTAGTATCAATAATTGCTGTAAGTTTTTCAGGTGGATTTTCTCCAATATCACCTGCCCAGGAAGCCCCTAACTCCAGCGCAAAAGCCCTTTCTTTTTCGCTTCGGGCAAAAACTACAACCTTTGTTTGCGGATTCAGATGTTGTGATAATTTTAATACCAGGTGTGCGGATGCTCCAAATCCAGTCATTCCCAATGGTTGACCATTTTTAATATTGGTCAATGCCAAAGACCGGTAGCCGATTGCCCCTGCACAAAAAAGAGGCGCTGCTTCGTAATCTGAAAAATATTCAGGTATAGGGTATGCAAAATCTTCCTGGACCTTCATGATATTCTGCATACCCTCCATGAGCATCACGGCCGGTTGCCTTAAATTCAGGGCATAGGTTATCCAGGCCATTTAGACAGAATTCACATCTCCCGCAAGATGAAAATATCCAGGCTACTCCTGCACGGTCTCCGATCTTAAACTTTGTGACATCAGCGCCTATATCAACGACGTTTCCAACGACCTGGTGACCTGGAATTACAGGATAAACCGGGGGCGGGGTTCTGCCCTCAATTTCATCCAATTCGGTATGGCATACGCCACATGCTTTTACTTTCAGGAGTATCTCTTTTTGACCTGGCACAGGTTCAGAGATCTCTGAAAATTCAAGAGGTTTCTTTTCCTTTTGAAGATCTGAGACCCGTGTTAAAAGCATTGCTTTCATTATGCTCAGCTTAATGGTTTAAAATTCCTAATGAAACCAGGATAAAGCCCGGACCGTTCAGGCCGGCATGTATAATGATCCCTATCCAAGTATTGCGTCTTTTCTGGACAAGATAAGGGACTAAGAAAAAGGTCGGGAGTACCATAATCATTAGTTCTATGCCAAATGGTATATGGAACATCATCCAGAAGACGGCATTATATAACCAGGCCGTTTTAGGGTAATTGTCGGACATGCCAGCCAGAATATATCCCCGCCACATAATTTCTTCACCGAATATATTGAAAAAGAAAAATATCAACCATACGCCTAATATCCAGTACTGCCCGGATTTTAAAGGTTCGAAATGCATAAATGATGGGGAAGTATTAAATGGTTTATCGAATAATGCTTGTGAGGTCCATTCTGCTACCCACATGATGATCCCGGTTAAGATAATGATTAAAACAGCCCCTCCAATGGCCCATACCCAGTCTTTGGATGTTGGCTTTGTTAACCATAACCTGTCCAGAATTAACTTTTTATTATGCGTTTGAAGTTCCTTTCTGGTATTTCTAATTGCAATAATAAAAAGAGGTACAAAAATCAAAAGTCCGCTTGAGATAAACCAGGATACTGCTGGATGAAACCCCCATTCATTTAACATAGGAATTGCCTGTCTAGTGGCCAGATATAGCATCAAAGCAAAAAAGGCAAAATATGTAAAAGCCCTTTTAATCGATATTTCTTTGGTGCCGGCGCTCATGATCTCAATTTCTGTTTAATCAGTTTTCAAAGAAATTATGAACGAATCAATTTCCATCAAATGGGGTTTAAACATCTTTATAATATTCTATTTTCCCATTCAAGGCTAGATCCCCTACCTTTTCAATAATTTCCATGCGCTGCTTTTCTGATAATTTACTGAAGTTCCTGGCCATATCGATCTTCTCAGAAATTAGTGATTTGTTTTCTGCTCCAGTAATCAAAACGCTGATGGGCAGACTCCATGCGAAATTCAACACATCCTTTAGGGCTATTCTGGCTGGTACGACAGGATCTTCAGATTCCCATACCTTTTCATCTGAAATTATAGTTTCAGAGAAAAACCTCCCGGCGGCCAGTGTTTTCATGGCTAATATTCCAAAATTCCTGGATTTTGCCTCTTGTATAACTTCGCCAATAAAGCTATCCTTATTGCCGGCATCCACTGGATTAATTGGCATTTGGACCGTTTCGAAGATGTCATTACCCTTTGTTTCAGCCAGCATATGTACATGGGCATATGGATTCTGATGTCCTGTAAAACCAATATGTTTTGTTTTACCGCTTGCTTTTGCCTCTTGCATTACGTCAAGGATCCCATTTGCTATTCTGTCATCTACATCACCAGGCGAACTAAGCGCATGGACTTGCCAGAGGTCAACGTAATCTGTATTCATTCTTTTTAATGACGCCTCGAGGTGTTCTTTTGCAGTTTTTGCGTCTTTCGCGGTAGTTTTCGTCATTAAAAAAACAAGATCCCGGTATTGGGGAGTCAGGTATTTCCCATACCTTATTTCGCTGGTATGTGGTCCGTAACTTTCCGCATTATCAAAAAACCGTATTCCACCCTGAAGGGCAGTTTCAATGGTTTCCTGGGCATTCCGCTCAGTTGTCCATCCAATATGGTAGCCGCCTAAACCCAACATGGTTACTTGCTTTTTTGTCTTGCCTAACAAGCGTTTGGGTAGAATTTCACCTAGCCGATCGGCATCGATGCTTGAACTACAACCGCTGGTCCATGGGAGTGGTGCCATGATAGCCGTTGTCAAACCAGCCATTTTCTTTATAAATTCTCTTCGGTTTTTCATAGGTTATAATTTTGAAAATTTCCCAGAATATACATAAGATTAGAAACAGATGCCAAACAAATTTGAATTTTGACAAGGATTTAGTTAAATGTAATCAAAAGTAGATTAGTGATTGGAGATCACAATAGCAGTTAGAGGTATTTACATTAGCAATCTTAAGACTTAATTTGAGTAATCATAATTAATATATTGATTTTACTGAATTAAATATAATCCAGGAGTTTAATCTTGATATAATACAGATTGAATCTGAATAATTTATTGGCTATATTGAAAAATCACTTTTTAATTTTACTACTATGAGACAAACTATTGGAAAATCAAAAGAGTCAAACCCAATAACCAGAAGAAAATTTATTGAAAATTCCAGCCTTGGATTAGCCGGCGCAGCTGCCATTACTACTTTTCCAAATGTGATAGCAAAACCTGCAATAAGTGATATGGAAATCAAAGTGGGTGTGATTGGTTGTGGTGGCCGTGGAACGGGTGCCGTTCTGGATGTTTTGAATGCTGCTACTAAGATTATATATCCCATGGAAGGATACCATACAGAGGATGCTGCTGAAGGGGCTAAGGTGCAGGCTCAAAACATCAAAGTTGTTGCACTAGCCGATGCATTTTCTGACCGTCTGGAGGCTTGCCGGTCTCAGCTAATGAAAGTTGGTGTGGAAGTAGAGGATAAAAACTGCTTTATTGGTTTTGATGCCTACCAGAAATTACTGGAAATTGATGAAATTAATTACGTCCTGATCACTTCACCTCCGCATTTTCATCCGATGCATCTTCGCGCCGCGATTGAGGCTGATAAAAATGCATTTGTGGAAAAACCAGCTTCTGTGGATGTTTTGGGGGCTAAATCAGTAATAGAATCCGGTGAGATGGCGAAGAAAAAGGGGCTGGCTATCGGAGCTGGGACAAACCGTCGACGTGACAATGTTATCAGGGAAGTTATACGAAAGATTCACAATGGGGAAATAGGAAAAGTGAAGGCAATGTATACTGAATTTTTAATTGGAGAACTATGGTCTGTGGACAGGGAACCTGGTTGGTCAGAAATGGAATATCAAATGAGGAATTGGCTTTATTACACTTATCTGGGGGGTGATATGATTGTAGAACAATATGTTCATGTTCTTGATTCGATGAATTGGGTAAATGGGAATCATCCTGTGAAAGCCATAGCATTAGGTGGGCGGCAGGTAAGAACCGATCCGAAATTCGGGAATATTTATGATCATATGTCTGTCCAGTATGAATACCCTGACGGTGTTCTTGGCTTTTGTATGGACAGGCAGATCAATGGCTGTACAAACAGGGTACAGGATCTGATAATTGGATGTGATGGAAAGGCTACTCTGGGATATGCATCCTCTATTGTCAAAGATAATGGAGATCAGTGGCGTTTCAGAGGTGAAAAGAACAATTCCTATCAATTGGAACACCTTGAGATCATTCAATCCATACGGGATGGGAATCCAATAAATGAGGCCAGGCAGGTTGCGGAATCTACACTTACGGCCATATTGGGAAGGGAAGCTGCTTATAGTGGACGGGAAATCACATGGGAAACCTTAATGGAATCAAACCAGGATTATACATTGGCAAAATATGAGTTTGGAGATATGCCTATGCCAGCTGTTCCTATGCCAGGGAAATATCAATTAACTTAAGAATGCTGAAATCGGGTTTAATTTGAGTTTTTCTTTTATTTGAATCTATCTGATAATATTATCACTGTTTTATCAGAATTCGATTTGCTGAACGATTGGAGTATAGACCTATGCTTTTAGTCATAAGAGTATATATTAACACCCTGGACTACTCTTAAAATGACCCCGGTCTCGGATGGATTATCTGGATTCAATCCCAGTTCAATTGATTTAAAATAACTCAGGATCTGCGCAGGCAAAATATAACAAATGGCAAGAAAAGCTTCGTCAAGTGCCGCCCCGGATTCACTCATGATTATATTTAGATCTAAACAATGATCCTTATTTGGCCTCTCAAGTACTCCAATGGAATACATGGCCAATTCCTGTCTGCAGATCTCGTTTACCAGGTCATCTTCAAATTGCTCAACATATTTATTATTTGAAAATAAATAAATAACTATGGTTTTATTATCAATCACAGATTTTGGCCCATGACGAAAACCAAGATAAGAATCATTTTTACAAATAATCCTGCCGTTAGTGAGTTCCTGTAATTTAAGGTGTGATTCTCTTGCTATCCCTAGTAATGGTCCGGATCCAAGAAATACAGCCCTATTAAATTTCATTAAGGCTACTTTCTTTAATTTTTCAGTATAATTACTCAAAATGTTTTCACCATAGGAAATAAGCCTGTTAATTTGTGGTTTAAGTTTATCCAGCTCGTTGATGCGCGAGATTAAAATGCCGCTAATAAGCATAGATGTAAAACTACCTGTCATAGCTAATCCTTTGTCATTGGCTTCTTCCGGCAAGAGGATGACCAGGCGTTTCGGTATCTTTATTTCAGTAACCAGTTTTCCGTAGGGATTACAGGTAATAATAAGATGGTAATCATTAGAACAGATTTTATGAACTAAGTTCAGTACTGCAATGCTTTCAGGACTGTCGCCTGAACGCGCGAATGAAATTAGTAGAGTTGGAGTCTCCTTTTGAAGAAAGAGTTCTGGATGAGTAACCAGCGTTGTTGAGCTTATCGATCTTGTAAGGATCCCTGTGCTTTTTTGAAATGGACCTTGTATGGAATCACCTATGAAAGCAGAGGATCCTGCACCTGTTAAGATGATATTAATTCCTTTTTGATTGTATACTTTATTAAGGAATTTTAAAATTCGTTCTTTCTGATCTTGTATGGTTTGGAATGTTCTTTTCCATAATTCAGGTTGTGAGGATATTTCAAGGGAAGTAGTATTCGAAATAGCATTTCCAATATTTAAATAATTATGAAAGGCTTTATTTGCCATAAATCAATTATTTATAATTGTGGCTCACTGTTAACAAAATTAAGAGAAATATAATAAAATCAAAGGTTTTGCAATAGAATAACAAAATTTAAAAAGCAAAAACAAGTTAAATGCCTTTCATTATATTTTATAATTAGTTATTTTCCATAATAATTGTTTTATTAATTTCTATTTATTTGAAATTAATAAAGCAAAAGAGATTTTCTGTTTTAATCATATAAATTCTAATATATCTTATATTTTTGGGACTAAATTATTTGTTATGGTAACTAAAATAAAGTCAACGGTTCATCGCAGAACCAAGATACTTGAAAAATTAGAATCGGACGGGCAGGTAAATGTAACTGAATTGAGTAATCAATTTAACGTCAGTGAGGTAACAATACGAAATGACTTTCTGCAATTAGAAAAGAAAAACATGCTTATTCGGGCTCGGGGAGGGGCAATTAAGGTTAGCAGGGTTGGAGTGGATTTCGAATTATCTAAAAAGCAGAAAATTAATCTGGACCTTAAGAAAAAAATTGGGAAAGTAGGGGCGGAACTGGTGAACGATGGGGACACCATAATTATAGATTCAGGTACTACTACTCAGGAAATGGTTAAAAATCTACATCCCGATAGCAAGCTTACTGTTATAACCAATGCTTTAAATATAGCAAACAATCTGGTTTATAATAATAATATTCAGGTTATTATGCCTGGTGGTTTCTTGCGAAAGGATGCTCTTTCAATGATTGGGAGCCCTGCTGAAAAAGCCCTTAAAGATTATCTTTGTGATAAGTTATTTTTAGGAGTCGATGGACTGGATTTTGAATTTGGAATATCTACTCCAAATATCGAGGAGGCACATTTGAATAGAATTATGATTGAAATTTCAAGGCAGGTCATCGTGCTTGCTGATTCAAGTAAGGTGAAGAAACGTAGTTTGGGGGTTATTTGCCCACTTTCCAAGGTAGATATTCTCATAACCGATGATGGGCTCAGCCCGAACTACAGGACAAGATTAGAACAACTTGGTGTGGAAGTAATTATTGCATGACGTAAAATAGTATTTCTTAATCAACAAGGGAATTATTCAACAAAAGCAATAGGATAAAGGCTTTAAAGCCTATTGTAACCCTAAATTAAATCCAATTCTTATAAAACCTGAATTATCCTGTCATAATTTCAAATATTTGTATCACTATTAAAATCATAAATTCTCTAGATTGGTGATAATATTTGGATAAATTAATATTTCTATTAATAAAATCTGGATCTTTTAATTATTTATGTAAATACTTTCTTAGGGAAATTAAATAATTAAATAAAAGATATAAAACTTATAAAACCTTAATAAATCCAAATAAAGTTACTGTTTCACTTGATTTATTGATGGATAGTATATTATTTTTAAGTTATATTAATTAAACGAAACAAAAAGTTTGTGTTATTTATTGTTTTTTAGATGTTATTAGAATCCCATAAACAAAATATTTCAAATTTCAATTTCAAGGTTTGGGAAGAAGTATGCATAATAATGGCTAAGTAGCAAATACTCAATAAATAAGATTCAATTTTTAATAATTAATTTTTTATAAAACTAAATTTTTCATTATGAAAGAAAAATTACTACAACTTGCAAAAGTGCCGAAGCGATCATCTTTCTTTGGCTTGCTGGCGCTATGTTTATTTTTTAACATAGTGCTTATCGCTGATTTAAGTGCGCAGGAATCCCTTATAAAAGGTACAGTCACTGCGTTATCTGGAGGTGATCCGCTTCCCGGTGTCAATATTCTGATTGATGGTACAACCACCGGTACCGTAACAGCTACAGATGGGACATATCAACTTAATGTACCTGGCCCTGATGCTGTTTTAGTAATTAGTTATATAGGATTTAAAGGTCAGAACATCCGAGTCGGATCTCAAACTGTTATTGATTTTCAGCTGGAGGATGACGTATCACAACTTAGTGAGGTGGTTATAACAGGTTACGGCACACAGAAAAGATCAGACCTAACTGGTGCTACCACTTCGATTGCTCCAAAGGAATTAACGGAGCTGCCATTAGCCAGGGCAGACCAGGCTTTACAAGGCCGGACAACTGGGGTATATGTATTGAACTCTGATGCTTCACCAGGCGGTGAAACAATTATACGGATCAGGGGACTCAATTCCATCAACGGTGGAAATGAACCTTTGATTGTTGTTGATGGCCTTCAGGGTGGACAGGAATTGTTACGCACACTGAATCCGCAGGATATAGCATCAATGGAAGTATTAAAAGATGCTTCTGCAACAGCCATATATGGATCCAGGGGAGCAAACGGGGTCATCCTGATCTCCACTAAACTTGGAAAGATGGGTAAACCAGTTATAGATTTCAGTGCCAGTGTCGGGATGCAGAAATTGGCTAAAAAGTTGGACGTGATGGATGCTGTATCCTATGCAGAATATCAGAACTTAGTGAGATCCAAACAGACAGGTGCTGGAAATGTTCCGGTACCGATATTTTCGCAGGATGATATAGCTCGCTTCGAAAGGGATGGAGGAACTGATTGGCAGGATGTCATTTATGAAACAGGGGTTATTCAAAATTATCAGTTGAGTGTGAGCGGTGCTACCGAAAAGTTAAAGTACATGGTATCAGGCAACTACCTTGACCATCAAGGTATTCTGAAAGGATCTGGTTATGACAGGCTTTCTTTGAGGACTAATTTAACTGCAGATATTTCTAAAGTTGTTCAATTCGGATTGAACGAGTCTTTCACAAAGGAAACGTATAAGTCCCCGGATTTCAGAGGAGATGTTGCATTTGTGGCTATGGCAATTAATGTTGCACCACGTTGGGCACCTACAGAACCGGTCTATGATTCAGAAGGGAAATTATCAACGTCATGGGCTGCAGCCGGATGGATCTATTAATACCGATTATGGGCCAAGCGACACATGGAATCCTCTTGCCAGTGCCATAGAGCCTGATATGGATCGACCGACTTACAGGAATAATCTCAACCTTTGGCTGAATTTTGATATTGTTAAAGGATTAAGCTTTAAAATAACGGGTGGTGCAATTATCGCTAATATTGAGCGAAGGGATTATTACAATCTCAATACTATGGGTGGTTTTTCAAACAATGGTGAGGCAAATATTCATAATAGTACTACGGAAAGATGGCAGAACAGTAATATCCTGACTTATGATAATGTTTTTGGAGAGCGACATGCGCTGGTTGCAACAGCTGTGCTGGAACAAGTATACGATAGATGGCATGGATCAAATACCGAAGCAAGACAATTTATTGTAGACCAGCTTGGATTCAATAATCTTGCTGGTGCTCAGCAACTGACAACATCATCATATTCTGGGGATAGATCTTTGCTTTCTTATCTGGGACGTGTTTATTATGGTTATGATGACAGGTACCTCGCTACATTTACATATAGAGCAGATGGATCTTCCGTGTTTCGGAGCGGATAATAAATGGGGATATTTCCCTTCAGGATCAGTAGCGTGGAGAATATCTGAAGAAGCGTTCCTGGATGGATCTTCTACCATAACCGAACTTAAATTACGGGCTAGTTATGGAATAACCGGTAACCAGGGTATCAGCCCATATCAATCACTGGCAAGATTATATTCTGGACCTGGGGATTACGGAACAAATTATCCATACAACGGTCTTTCCCCGACCAATACCGGATTTGCTATCGGAGGATTGGCTAATCCAAATTTGAAATGGGAAACGACCACACAAGCTGATATCGGTATAGATCTTTCCTTATTTGATGGCAGACTAACTTCTACCATTGATGTCTATAGAAAAGTAACCGACGATCTGTTAATGCCGAGGGAATTGCCCGGATATGTTGGCGTAAGCAGCGTATTGGATAATATCGGATCCATTGAAAATAAAGGATTGGAAATATTAATCGGTGGTGATCCGGTAGTTGGCAAGGTAAGATGGAATACTTCCGTTAACTTTACCATGAACAGAAATGAAGTCCTGGATCTAGGTACTGATGAGCGGCTTTCTTATTCTGCAAGTTTTGGAGGATACAGTATGGGTGAATTTATGATACTTGAAGTCGGACAGCCTTATGGTACCATGCGGGGATGGCAATTCCTCGGACTCTGGGGGTCCGATGAAGATGAAGAAGCCCGCAGCTATGGGCAGCTTCCGGGGCAATATCATTTGCTGGATGCGGATGGTGACGGTGATGTGGATGATGATGACCGCGTTGATATCGGCCAGGGATACCCTGATTTTACATGGGGTTGGTCGAATCGGATAACCTATAATAACTTTGAATTAAGCTTCCTTTTTATGGGAATGCAGGGCGTAAACCTGTTTAACCAGATGAGGATCAGAAGGGAATCTTATGAAGCAAATGATCCACGGGTTCTTAACTACTGGACAGAAGACAATCAGGATACGGATGTTCCTGCTTTATATGACGGTGCTTATGTTGAGGCTCAAGCTCTGGAACAAAAAGTATTTGTGGCTGGTAATGGAAGAGGTGGTGAAATGTCCAAATGGGTGGAAGATGCCTCTTTCGTCAGGTTGAAACTCATAACGCTGGCTTACAACTTTAGCCCATCGGTTTTGAGCAAAATCGGATTTAAAAATATAAGGTTATACTTTACAGGTACAAACCTGTGGACATTGACCGATTATACTGGTTATGATCCTGAAGTAGCGAACTTTACATCTTCTGATGCTACGATTGGCGTTGATTTAAGCGCTTATCCTCCTGCCAGAACGTATACTTTTGGTCTTGACTTGACTTTCTAATGATAATAATGAAAACATATATATCGATGAAAAAGATAATTAAAACAAAACTGAAAGAAATAATCGGTTTGGGAATTACTATCATTCTGATCACTTTCGGATGTGTTAGTCTCGATGAGAATCCTATTGATTTTCCTGCTCCGGATAATTTCTACCAGACAGAAGACCAGATTATTTCTGGATTAGCCGGTGCTATGGATCCACTCTATCAGCAGTGGGGTAATTATTCCTATGGATGGGGTTCATTTCACGATGATGCAAATGGTAATTCAAACCTGGCCTTTACTGCTAGTCATGGTAATGGGTTCTGGCAGATACATTATGTTGCTATTGCAAACTTGAATAACGTTATTCAAGCCCTGATTGATGACAATCTCGGACCGACGGTTCCGCAGGAAGCAAAAGATGAATTGATGGCACAAGCGAAGTTTTTGAGGGGATTTAACTATTTCAGCCTTGTCAGGCTTTATGGCGATTGCCCCATCATTACAGAGGAAACAGATTTGGTAAATGATGTTATAGAAAGGCAACCTGTCAGGGATGTATATACTTTGATCATTTCGGATCTGGAAACTGCTCTGGCTGATCTGCCGGAAGCCTGGGATCCATCTTTTGCTCCAGGTCGTCCTACAAAAGACGCTGCAAGAGGTTTTCTGGCTAAGGTTTATCTGACTATGGCTTCTGCGCCCTTGAAGGATGCTACCCAGGCAGTAAATGCCCGGGATATGGCAAAGCTTATTATGGATAATACTGAGCATTCTTTGATACCTGATATTTATGATGTATTTAAGATTGAAAATAAACTGGGTCCGGAAAATATCTTTTCCTTTAATGCGACAGATGACGATAACGCAACACCTCCACAGATCTGGTTACCGGGTTCAATGGCTTTTGGCTGGAACGACTTCGGCCCGGAAAGAACATGGGCAGAACGTTATCCAATGCAGCCTCGTAAGGAAGCATATATGATCCTGGAAGACTGGGATGGCAGACCCGGGAGAAGAAGTTAGCTGGAGAGGGTCACCACCTGTCAGAAAATTTGTTTATAATGACCAGGAGACCATGGAAAGACTGACTTCTACGGCAAATATTCCATTACTTCGATATGCCGATGTATTGCTGATGTTTGCAGAAGCTGAAAATATGGTGAACGGAGGACCAACCCAGGCGGCTGTGGATGCTGTCAACCAGATCATTAACAGGGCGAATGCCGGTGCTGTCAATCCGGATCATCCCCTTGTAACTACTGCGATGTCACAAGCAGACTTTGATGCAGCAGTGATCCAGGAAAGGAACCTTGAATTGTTCTTTGAATACGACCGTTGGTATGACCTGATCAGAAAAGAGATCCTGTGTGATGTATGGCCTGAGAGAGAGGACATAGAGGCGAATTGTGATCAGAATGATTATCTCTGGCCAATTCCACAAGCAGATTTAAGATTAAATGAAAATATGACACAGAATCCCGGATATGCCACTGGGGAATAATATCATATATTTCTAATTTGCATGGAAGTTTTCTAAGCCGTAGATAATTTTTATCTACGGCTTAATTTTTTTATATTTAATAAATCAAATTGGATTTCCTGAAGTAAATCATGACAAAAAAATCTTTGTTTTTCCTCTATTACTCTCCAAACAAATGACTTGATTCCCTGGTTTTAGATCCACTGAATCCGCCATCTTTCAGTTATTTCATTTTGATCTGGGAAATTCCTTTAAAAGGAATATTTATATTGGAATATGAGAGGTTTTATATTAATTTATCATATTGGGGTTTGATAGGCCTGGAGCTTTTTCATATATTTCAAAAAATAAGCCTTGAATATTAATGATTAGGTAATATGTATCACATAATCAGTATTAGCTCTTTTTTGAGAACCATTTTTAAAAAAAGTTTATAAACTTTGAAACTAGCTACATTAATTACCATATTTCTGATTACATTCCTGACTGGCTGTAACTTTTCAGAATCGATTGAATCAACGGATGATCATGCTCTTTTTAAGCTTCATAAACCGGATGATACCCAAATTTATTTCGAAAACGCTCTTCATGAGACCGATACATTTAATTCTATTTTTTATGAATATTATTACAATGGAGCCGGCCTGGCAATAGGAGATATTAACAATGATGGCTTAAGCGATATTTTTTTTGGTGCAAATATGAAGAAAAGCAGACTTTATTTGAATAAGGGTAACTTCCTGTTTGAGGACATAACCGAATCCTCTGGTATAAATACTTTAGGGAGTTGGGTGACTGGGATCAATATGGTCGACCTGAATCAAGATGGCTGGCTAGATATTTATCTTTGTGTAGGCGGAAATATTATTGATGATTATCGCAACTTATTATATATAAATAATGGGGCATCCGGAGATTTAACCTTTACTGAACAAGCTGAAAAAGCAGGGCTTGATGATGATGGTTATTCAACACAGGCAGCTTTTTTTGATTATGACCGTGATGGAGACCTGGATGTGTATATTCTTACTTCCTCGATGAATATTCCAAATAAAAATTCCATCAGGGGCCCAAAGGGGGATGGATCCATGAGAAATACAGATAGATTATATAAAAACAATGGATTTGATCCCAAATCCAATATACCGGTCTACCTTGATGTTTCAAATGAAGCCGGAATTACCTGGGATGGTTTTGGCCTGGGCATTTGCGTAAGCGATATAAATCAGGATGACTGGCCGGATGTATATATAGCTAATGATTATATAACAAATGATCTTCTTTATATAAATCAGGGTGATGGGAAATTCAAAGAAAGTGCTCAAATATATTTCAAACATACCAGTTACAGCGCGATGGGCATGGATATAGCAGACATCAATAACGATGGACTGGTGGATATATTTACCCTCGATATGCTACCGGAAGATTATTTCCGTAAGAGAATAATGGCTGGGAATATGCGCATTTATCGCCGGTACCAGGCCGAACTGGAAAAGGGATATTCACACCAATATATTCGGAATATGCTGCAGTTGAATAATGGGGAGATATCAGGGAACATAAGCTTTAGCGAAATAGGTCAGTTATCCGGTGTTTTCGAAACTGATTGGAGTTGGGCTCCATTGTTTGCAGATTTTGATAACGATGGTTACAGGGACCTGTTTATCGGGAATGGCATTCCTCAGGATTTATCAAATATGGATTTCTCTACCATTGTTCAGAACCAGAGAAGAGAAGATCCGGATATGCCATTCAGTATTCTTGGTAATATCCTTAGGGATGAACTACTTAAGTTGGGGAATGTTAAAAAGCCAAATGTTATCTATCATAATAATGGAAATTTTCTATTCGAGGATAAATCTGTTGCATGGGGAATGAAAAAACCATCCTATTCCACTGGAGCTTCCTATTCGGACCTTGATAATGATGGTGATCTGGACCTGGTTTTGAACAACATTGATGATCCGGCATTTATATATGAAAACAAATTGATAGATAATCTGGGACCGGATAGTGCTTCACATTTTTTAAAGATCCACTTATCAGGAACCCAAAATAATAATAGGGGTATTGGAGCGAAAATATGGTTGTATTCTAAATCTAGTGAACAGTATCACGAAAATTATCCAGTCAGGGGGTTTCAATCTATGATCGATCCTGTGATCCATTTTGGATTGGGAACTGTATCAGAAATCGACTCACTTATTGTTTGGTGGCCTGATGGTAAAAAGCAGATTCTCTACAACCTAAAGGCGGATCAGGTTCTTGACCTAAAACACAATGAGGCTATTTTTTCTGAGAAGACGAAAAATACTGAAGAGGAAAGCATAAAATGTTTTAAAGAGGTGTCTGATCAAAAAAGCATTGTTTTTTATCACAAAGAAAAAGATTTCGTTGATTTCAATATACAGCCCCTATTACCTCATATGTACTCAAAAGAAGGGCCAGGCATTAGTGTTGGCGATGTTAATTCTGATGGCCTGGATGATTTTTATGTAGGTGGGGCAACAGGATCTTTCGGTACATTTTTCATACAACAAAAAACCGGATCGTTTAATCCCTACCTGCTACCAGATAATCCAAATTATGAAGATATGGGATCTTTATTGTTCGATGCAGATGGTGATGGAGATGATGACTTGTATGTTGTAAGTGGAGGAACTGGCCTCCCTCCTGGCAATCCATTTTATTCAGACAGGCTTTATAATAATAATGGTAATGGTGAATTTTTGCCAGCAAAGAAAGCCTTACCGGAAACAGGGGTATGTGGATCTCAGGTTTCAGCATCAGATTTTGATAAGGACGGTGACCTTGACCTTTTCATCTGTGGGCGGGTTAAATTGGAGAAATATCCATTTCCTGAAAGAAGCTTTCTGCTTCGGAACGACAGTCAAGGACCGGATGCTATTCGGTTCACCGATATAACACTAGAATCTGCTGAAGACTTACAATATACTGGCCTTGTATCATCAGCTATATGGACGGATTATGATCTAGATGGTTGGACTGACTTAATCCTTGTCGGGGAATGGATGCCCATAACGGTATTTAAGAATGTTGAGGGTCACCTTGAAAACAGAACTTCAAGTTCAGGATTATCGGATTATACCGGATGGTGGAATAGTATTGTGGGCGCTGATTTTGACATGGATGGAGATATCGACTATGTGGTTGGAAATCATGGGCTGAATACCCGGTTCAAAGTCTCACAAGATCAACCGATGCGCATTGTTGCGAAAGATTTTGATAAGAATGGATATATCGATCCAGTCTGTAGTTATTATGTTCAGGGGAAAAGTTACCCGATCTATCATCGTAACCTGATGATCGATCAGATGCCTTTTATCAAGGTTAAATATAATACATATGAAGAATATGCCAAAGCAACGATGGAAGACATATTCAATGAGGACCAAATTGCAGACGCCTACCATGCGGATAGCCGGATCTTTAATACAGTTTATGTAGAAAACCTGGGAGGAGGATCATTCCGGATTAATCCACTGCCGATTGATGCTCAATTTGCGCCGGTGTTTGGTTTACTGGCAAATGATTACAATGGTGATGGAAATTGCGATATTTTATTAGCCGGGAATTCTTATTCTTCAAATGTTGACGATGGTCAATATGACGCCTCAATTGGATTATTTCTTCAGGGAGATGGAACCGGAGAATTCAATCCGGTACCTGGAAGATCCAGCGGTTTTTTTGTTGATGGAGATGCTAAAGGAATGGCTGAACTAATTAATAGGGGTGGTAAGCCGCTGATATTGGTGGCTCAGAACTCTGGCAAAATGAAAGTATTTGAAACTGCATGTTCAGATGGTGAGATCATCAGGATAAGAAAAGATGATGCGAACGCTATTATACAATATAAAAGCGGTGCTGAAGAACGCAGGGAATTCTATTATGGTAGTGGATATCTCTCTAGCTCATCGCGTGTTTGCAGGGTGTCCGGGGATGTGGATTTTATTAAGATTACCTCATATTCGGGTGAAACAAGGACAATAAATTTTAAGTAAAGAAGGAAAGACAAGATTAATACAGAGACATAGAAGTATTCAAAACTTTCATATGCAAAGTATTGAAAATATGAAAAGCTATGTAGCTTATTAAATGGTGATTTTTATTTTAAGAGTTAATTATGACAATAATTTTTATGGCTTATATATCTAATCATTTCAATTAAATATTACACAAATGAAACGACGGCAATTTTTCAGCAACCTGCCATTGAGTGTAGCAGGATTGAGCCTTGCAAGCTCTTGTTCAAATATTCCAGATAATGATAAATCCGGTAAAATTGATGAAAATGAATCTCAATTCTCTAAAGAAATCCCTGCTTATCGAAAAAAGATTAAAACCACTTTTGCAAAAAATAATGGGAAAAATGCCAGTGACCGTGTGATATTGGCACTCATCGGAGCGGGTGGCTGGGGTACAACACTCACCCTTAGCCTTGCAGGAATTAATAAAAATGTTCTGTTTAAATATGTATGTGATGTTGATGACACAAGAGGTGGACGGGCTATAACAGAACTTGAAAAACTACAGAATTTCCGCCCGAAACGAGTAAGAGATATGCGAGTAGTCTTTGATGATCCGGAAGTTGATGGAGTGATAATTGCTACACCGCAACATTGGCATGGATTAGCGACCATATGGGCCTGTCAGGCAGGGAAGGACGTATACGTTGAGAAGTGTGTTTCTTTTAATATACGGGAAGGCCAGAAAATGATTGAAGCTGCTATGAAATATGAACGTATTGTTCAATGTGGAACCCAGAACCGCAGTTCCACCTATGCGCTGAACGCCAGGGATTATATTAAGAATGGAAATTTAGGACAAGTCGTGGCTGTAAATGTTAATGGATTATTGAATGGCCCTGTTCCTTTTAATGAGAAAGAGGGTGAAGAAATTCCTGATACCATAGATTGGAATATGTGGCTGGGACCAGCCCCCATAGCTCCTTACAGTATATCCCGGAATAAATCATGGGGATATTATTGGGACTATTCGGGAGGTTATGCCCTCGCCAATGGATCAATACATCAAATGGATCTGGCACGAATTGTATTGGATAATCCTGGATTTCCACAGTCAGTCTATTGTACAGGAGGCCGTTATCTTTTCGACGACCAGCGAGATATCCCGGATTACCAGATGACCACATTTGATTATGGAAATTTTGTAATGACGCTGCAAACAGGCGAGTTTACTCCATATATGCTCAAGACGAGTCCTGAAATACGATATGGCGAAGGTTTCCCGGAATGGAAGCAAAACTCAACCAAAATAGTAATTTATGGAACTGAAGGAGTCATGTATGTGGGCAGAATGGGAGGAGGATGGCAGGTTTTTGATAAAGACCGTAAAATTGTTGCTCAGGAGACCGGGTTGTTTCCACTAAATGATCATTTGGGCAATTATATTGATTGTGTCCGAACACGCAGTCAACCTAATGGAAATATTGTGGAGGGGCACAAGAGTGCGGTGCTTTTACATCTGGCAAATTATTCTTACAGGATGAACAAAAAACAACTGCTATTTTCTGATGAGTATGAACAGATTACTAATGATCAGGAAGCTCAGGCTCTGGCTAAAGGGGCATACAGAGAAGCTTTTGAATTGCCGGAAGAAGTATAATTCGACCTAAAAGATTTTTGAACTTATGAGGAAGATCCTAATATTTTTAATTTTATTAGTGGTTGTTGCCGGGGCAGTTGTACTATTTGCTTATAGGGATACCTGGGGAAAGACAGATATAGAGTTCAGAATTCATATTAACGAACAATTGATCAGGGAATCTACTTTTGGAGAACCTCCGACGTTTGCCATCTGGCTTGAAGACCCTTTATCAGGCACCAGGCAAACAGTATTTGCCACTCGACGGGCCGCTGAAGGTGATTGGGAGGGAAAAGCAGAAGTACCAGTCGCTTTACCATTATGGTATGAAATATATAAGATTGAACATGAGATAGATGATATTCCAAATTATAAAAATCCGGCACCTGCCGCCATAACTGGTGCTACTCCCAAGCCAGGCTATTTTACGACCAGGGCAAGGGTAAATACCGGCAGCAACTGGATATGCTGGATTGAAGTCAACCTTTCCGGTGATTATAATGATTATTTTCAGGAATACGATCCGATAAGGCAAAAAGAAGATGTATATGGTACAGGACAACCGGCAATTGTGTATAGAGCAGAAATTAATGGTGTTGATGGGAATGTAACTGTACCCGAAATTGCGGGTATGAGTATACAGAATACTCCGGAAGGAAAAATAGTTCAGCCTCTTGCTGGCATAACCACCGCCAGGAATATTTTTGATGAGATTAGCATTGTTACCGTAAAGCCTAATCCAAAAATTATAGCGAGATAAAGATCAAAAAATTTACAAAAAGAAAAATAAATATTCTCTCTATAAATTTAATTTGGTTAAGATTTTATCGTGATGAGATCTTGCCGAAGGTCTTGCATAAAAATGTTGGATATTGACATAAAATGAGTTAAGTATGCTTGTAAAAGGATTATCCTATATTGATAAGCTTCCGATTTCTATCGATATCAAAGGCAGTATTATCAACCTGATTTCAAAAAATGATAAACCATCTGCTAAGGTTGGTCCCAGAGTTTTTATCGCACCAGGCTTTATTGATCATCAGGTGAATGGATATATTGGACATTCTTTTGTAGACCAGGACCTGAATGTTCAGAAGGTGCAATTAATTACTAAAAAACTCAGAGAAAATGGAGTTACCAGTTATTATCCAACATTGATTACAAGCAGCAGAAAACTATTGCTACGGAACCTTGCCATACTTGCAGAGGCTATCGAAGATACTGATACCGGTTTATCTATACCGGGGATTCATCTTGAGGGCCCGTATATTTCACCAGTGGATGAATTCTATGGAGCCCATTTAAAGAAATGGATCAGGGATCCCGATTGGGATGAATTTATGGAACTATATGAGGCCTCCGGGAGAAATATACGGGAGATAACTTTGGCACCAGAACTTAATGGATCTATTGAATTTATATCAAAATGCTGTAAGGAAAATATAGTAGTGGGGTTGGGGCATCATAATGGTACGGCTGAAATTATTAAAAAAGCGATAGACGCGGGGGCAAGGATTGCCACGCATTTAGGAAATGGAATCGCCAATTTTATTCACCATCATGAAAATCCGATTTGGCCTCAACTTGCAGATGAAAGAATAATGGCTAGTGTGGTAGTGGACGGATTTCATCTTACAAAGGAGGAAGTACAGGTATTTTTAAAAGTTAAAGGGCCTGATAATATAACCCTGGTTTCCGATGTAAGCAAACTTGGGGGATTGAAACCAGGCAAGTATGACGACCTGGTTTTAACCAAAGAAGGGATGGTTTATTTTCCAGCTCAAAATGTTAAAGCAGGGGCCTCTTTATTAGTACATAAGGGAATTGAAAATGTTTTGAAATACACTTCTTGTTCGCTTGCCGAATCGATTAATATGGCAAGCAGAAATCCAGCCCGTCTCCTGGGTATTGCCGATAGAGGCATTTTAAAATCGGGCAAAAGAGCCGACCTGATATTTTTTACTATAAGGTCGGGTAAAATTAAAGTTCATAAAACCATTGTGGCTGGGGAAATTGTCTTTGCAGAGCAGGGATATTGACAGGGCTGAGCTAATTGAACCAGTCGATTTATAAGTAAAGACAATTAAATAAAAGTGTAAGGAAAGATTTCAAAAGTTTATTATATTTATATATAATTATTTAAAAGAAAATATATTTTTTAATATAAATGAAAGTAAAAGTATTTGATACCAAGGAAGAGCTTGGAAAGTCCGCGGCTGATTATGGAGCATATCTTATAAATGAAGCAATTTCAAAAAGGAACAAAGCCAGCATAATTGTGGCCACTGGCGCCTCTCAATTTGAAATGCTGGATAATTTAATCAAGAAAAATGTTGATTGGACTAAAGTTTCAGCCTTTCATCTGGATGAGTACATTGGCATATCTTTTGATCATCCTGCTTCATTCCGCAAGTACCTTAAAGAGAGGTTTGTCAGTAAAGTTCCACTGAAAGATTTTTTTTATATCGACGGAGAGGTTGATGTACAAGAGGAATGTGATCGGCTGAACAAAGTTATCGGGCAGTATTCAATTGATGTAGCATTTGTTGGAATAGGTGAAAATGGACATCTTGCATTTAACGATCCACCAGCCGATTTTGAAATTGATGATCCGTATATTCAGGTCGATCTCGATAAAGAGTGCCGAATGCAACAATTTGGAGAAGGATGGTTCAATGATTTTAATGAAGTCCCTACACGCGCAATCAGTATGTCCATTAAGCATATACTAAAATCTGATAATATTATATGCAGCGTTCCGGATGAACGTAAAGCCAATGCCGTTAAGAATGTCATTGACGGGGAGGTCAGTCCTGAAGTGCCGGCTTCGGTTCTGCAAACACACAGTAAAACAACATTGTATCTTGATGCTGGTTCAAATAGCTTGAGGTAGATTATACACTTTATTTGAATATAATTAAGAGAGCCAAAAAATAATTTGATATTTTTCCAATACTTTGTTTGGTTTCTCGCGTAAAAATAAATCCTGAATTGAATACCTATGATCTGTAAAATAAAATCCCGACTCGTGGTGAAAGCCACCTTCTTATTACTGGCACTAATTCTTCATCCATTCTATTCAAATGCGCAGGTCCTGAGTGTGTGGGCGATTGGTGATGGTGAAAAAGTTTTTAAGTTTGATACTGATCACTTTGCGAAGGAGAAAAATAATATATGGGACGGTGAGAAAATCAGTCTTCGTGGATTGTACAATGAAGTGCTTGGCTTTCAGGTAATCGTTGAAGTGGACAGTACAGGAGCAGAGGGTCTTGAAATATCTATGAGCACTCCAGTAAACAAGAAATCAGGTTCCGTAATTGCCGGTAGCGGTGCTATTAAATATGGTGATCACGGGTATATAGAATTCTTTTCACAGCATTATTTGCATGTAAAAAAGCCTACTCAACCCAACTGGTTTTATGGTTCAGAAAAAAGTGCACCAGCCAGGATGATAGGTTGGATACCAGATGCACTTATTCCATCCGATGCCCTGGTAGGTAAGGGAGGTTTCCCTTTAACCATACCTCCCACAAAAGCAGAGGTATACCGACACCAGAATATTGTCGATATTTTACCCCGGAGAGTAAGTATAAACCAGGGCTTTTGGATTGATTTATATCTTCCAAGAGATAAAAATTTCCCGCCTGGACAATATACATCTGAAATACAGGTTTGGGAGAGCGGTGAAATCGTTTCCGTAATACCAGTTGACCTCGAACTTATTGATGCCTATATGCCGGATGAATGCCACTCAAATGTTTGGGTGTATAACTCTGGTGTGGAATCGCTTGGCATATATTTCCCAGGATTGGATGGCAAGGAAATCCGTGATCTGATCAAGCATGAAGCTCATAGGCACAGGATCGACCTTGTTGGAGGATTTGAAGCGCACCAGACTGTATTTGATGAGGAAATATTATTGGATTATAAACCCTATCTGGATGGCACGGCCTATACACCGGGAAATGGTTATCACGGCCCTGGGGAAGGAGTGGGTGAAAACCTGTTTCCAGTAGGAATGTATGGTGGCAGGATCCTTGGGAATACCAAAGAAAAAATGCAGGAAGAATCTGATAAATGGGTAATTTGGTTTGAAAAAAATGCACCTGAGGTTAATTATTTCAAATATATGATTGACGAACCGGGCCCTGCACAATATGATTTCATCAATGAACAAGCCCAATGGATCAAATCCAATCCAGGTCCGGGAAAGAAGCTGAAATTGCAGGTTACTACTGGATACGTTGAAGACCTTAAAAATGCCATTGACATATGGGATGCATACAATGGAGTTGAAGTGGATATGCTTGAAGGACTTTGGGCTGAAGGGAAAGATTATTGGTTTTATAATGGAAACAGGCCTAGGTATGGCTCAGTAATACTCGAAGGCACAGCAGTAGATTTGCGCGTAAATGGCTGGATAAAATATCTTTTTAATATCAATACCTGGTTTGTATGGCAAAGCACGCACTGGACCCACAATGGACAGGGACCTAAAGGCAGACTGAAGCAAAGAGTATTTAATGAACCTTTGACATTTATAAATGGAGACCTTAATTGGGGTAACGGTGACGGTATACTTTTTTATCCTGGACGAATGCCACATCAACCGGAAGAAAATCGAGGGATAAACAGGATTATGCCTTCCATCAGATTGAAAAATATTAGAAGAGGGCAACAGGATTACGAATTGTTGTGGCTGGTTGAGAAAAAGATAGGCGGTGATGATACAAAAGCCATGGCAAGAGAACTGGTTGTGAAAGCCATGGATGAAATTGATATGAATGATAAAGTTTACTGGCCTCAAAATGGAGATGCTTATGACGAGATGCGGGATAAATTATTGGATATATTAAAGAAGTGAAGTAAATATTTGAAATAATGGAAAGTAAACAAATATGCGTGATATCGAAATTAAAATTTGCTTTTTATAGCAAATTCATTTTCGCTGCAATTATTATTTTATTGTTTAATATATCTACTTCAAAGAGTCAGGAGAAAACACTTATTTTTCCATTACCACAGGAAATTGAAAAGAATGGAGAGAAGTTTATTCTGGATGAAACAGTGCACATCTTAATCCCTCAGCATGCAACACATAATGATTTGAACCTTGCACGCTCTTTTGTCAGGGAGTGTAGCGATAAATACAGTATCGCTTTAAACATTAAACATGTATCAGAAGTGCCGGATGATGGCAATAGGTATATCATCATGGGAGTTATAGATAATCCTTTGATTAAAGCCTATTGTGTTGATAACCAAATTGAAGTATCTCAGAGTAGCCCCGGTAATGAAGGATATGTGTTAGTCGTAAAAAATGATAGGGCAGTTGTTGCAGGATGGGATGAAAGAGGAGCATTTTACGGATTACAATCTTTGAGGCAATTAGTTCGTAAAAAGGAGGTCTTTGAACTGACAGGGGTTACAGTACGTGATTGGCCACTAATGCCCTTCAGGGGGGTAAGACTGTATATACCCGGACCAGAGCATATCTCATTCTTCAGACGGTTCCTGAGAGATTTTATGGCATTGTACAAATTCAATAAAGTGATTATTGAAGTAAACTGCATGCGACTGAACCGACATCCTGAAGTAAATGCGGGATGGATAGAATTTGCCAAATATATGAAATATACCCGCACCAGTGAGTTACTTGGAATTCATGGTCAAACCAGGAATTCCGGGCATCAGGATGCCGGAGATGGATTTATTCTGGAACAGGATGATGTAAAAAGAATCGTTGATTTTGCCAATGAGAATTATATTGAGGTAATTCCTGAAATACCCTCCCTTACGCATGGATAT
The DNA here is from genome assembly GCA_963820995.1 of uncultured Cytophagales bacterium. Taxonomy (GTDB): domain Bacteria; phylum Bacteroidota; class Bacteroidia; order Cytophagales; family Cyclobacteriaceae; genus JAGTVG01. The sequence continues at coordinate 600,056 of CAWGCL010000009.1, forward strand.
TATTTATTGACCCGTCATCCCGAACTTGCGGAATATGAAGCGGATATTTGGCCGGATACTTATTGCCCGTCAAATCCAAAATCTTATGAATTGATGTTTGATGTGATGGATGAATATATAGAGGTGATGAATCCAAAGATGATCCATATCGGGCATGATGAATGGCGGGGTGCTCCCCTGGATGTATGCCCCCGATGCAAAGGGAAGGACTATTCAGATCTATTTGCCAATGATATTAACATGCTTCACAGCTATCTTGAGAAAAGAGATATTAAAGTAGCCATGTGGGGCGATTTTCTCCTGGAAAGTGTGAGGGGTAAAGGCCCGCACAACCGGACATCGGAAACAGGGTTTAAATACCAGACACCAGGTGGGTTAAGGCCAGAAGTGGTGCGGGAATCTATCCCCAAAGATATATTATTGTTCAACTGGTTTTGGGGGAAACAGGAACTGGACGCGGAACTTCACAACTTTGGTTTCACACAGATATACGGCAATTTTAAACCAAACATCAGCAATTGGGAGAACAGAATATTGGATATTGATATAGTTGGTGGAGCCCCTTCTGCATGGATTTCTACGAATGAATTAACTTTCGGTAAAGACCTGGTGTTGGATTTTCTCGGATGTGCCAATATATTGTGGTCCAAGCATACAATACAGCACGAAGATTTGACTGGATATATATGGGAGCAATTGCCAGTCGTCAGACGAAATTTTAGGGGTTACGATCATCCAAGTGCTGATGGTGATCCTGTCATCCCTGTGGACATATCTCCTCATTTTAATTTCAATTCTAATTCAGATGTATTTGGCGTTAAATTAAAATCATTAAAATCAGGAGCATTAGACGTTGGGAATCAAAAATTCAATTTAAGTGCAAATGATAATAAAAAAGAAAATTCACTGGTTGCCGTGGGAGTGAAGGGGGAGGGAGAAAATCCTTTAATTCAGGAGGTGAATGGCATTAATATCGACGAAGATGTAAGTAGTCTGATATTCCTACATGCCTGTGCATTGCCTGCCGGGAACCAGAAATCCTACTTTGATATTTACAATACTTTTGACACTTCGGATTTACTCGGATGGTATGAAGTGATATATGAAGATGGTTATAAAGAAATCATTCCGATTCAATATGGTGTAAATATATTGGAATGGAATCCGGGAGGCGAAAAATCACTTGATAAAGCAGAGGGGGACACAGGCTCGCCCCAGAACGCTTATTGTTATGCGGCGGATATTGTTGATTGTTCTACGGATATGACAGATAAACCAATCCATTTTTATGCCTATGAATGGATTAATACGCGTTATGGTAAAAAAATAAAAGAAGTGAACCTGATAGGTTCCAATCAATACCAGGCAGTTCAACCGGTTTATGACCGTGTTGTCACTGAGCCTTTACCTAGTAATGCAATTATGTTGCTGGGCATCAGTAAAGTACTGAAAAGAGAGATTGAACCCTGGAAATAAAGTGAACTTAATTTTTGCAATTATTATAGATAGGGGTAGAACTACCTAATTAGAATATCCCGTATCCCTTCCTTTCGGATCATGGAATAGTGATTCGTGAGATTTGGGCAATTCATTTTAAATATAGTTTTTTACAATATGTGGGGATGGCAATTTTTACACCGGGAAACAGGTATTGTTTCATTGTTGGGTATCTGCACTCAGGGCTATACCATTCATTACAAATGGAACATGCAAAAGTTCAGGCTTATCTTAAACAGTAATTAACACCAATTGAATAAATGAAACGCACGCTGATTTTTTCAACAATAGTTGCAGCTCTGGGAGGTTTATTGTTTGGTTTTGACACAGCTGTTATATCGGGAACAACCACATGGCTTTCTACCGTATTTGATCTGTCCAAATTTGGATTGGGCTTTACGGTAGCCAGTGCTCTCATAGGAACCATTATTGGAGCATTGACGATAGGAAAGATTAGTGATAAATATGGTAGAAGATTCGTATTATTTATTCTTGCTCTATTTTATTTTGCCTCTGCAATCGGCTCTGGTTTCGCGTGGGACTGGTATAGTTTTCTCTTCTTTAGGTTAATTGGTGGCATAGGTGTAGGGGGAGCATCAGTGGTATCACCTATGTATATTGCTGAAATATCTCCCGCAAGATTGAGAGGCAGATTGGTAGCAGTTACCCAGTTGAATATTGTGTTCGGTATGCTGGTTGCCTACTTGTCAAATTATGTAATTAGTAATTTAGCGCTCGGTGAGACTGAATGGCGTTGGATGTTTGGAGTTGAAGCCGTTCCCGCTGCTTTATTTTTCTTGTTCTTATTTATCACACCCCGCAGTCCCCGCTGGTTGGTTGCAAAAAACCTGGTTGATGAAGCACGTAAAGTCCTTAATGATTGTGGTACTGATACAGGGAATATTGAAGAAGAAATTGTTGAGATTAAGAAATCTTTAGACCTGCAACGCCACTCCTTAAAAGAACCTTTCTTCACAAAGAAATACAGAACTCCAATTATGCTGGCCTTTTTTCTGGCATTGTTTAATCAACTGTCCGGAATAAATGCAGTTCTTTATTATGCGCCTGACATATTTAACATGGCAGGATTCGGTAAAAGCACAGCTTTGTTAAACAGTATGGGCGTTGGTGGTGTTTTCTTTATTTTTACACTGGCGGCCATGGCTGTAATGGACAAAATGGGACGAAAAAAAATTATGATCGTTGGTTCCATAGGTTATATAATAAGTTTGAGTGTTATAGCATGGGCTTTTTTTACCTATGGTAATGATTTTACCGACGCAGGCAGTAAGATTGTATTGATAAGCGTATTTCTGTTTATTGCCTCGCATGCCTTTGGTCAGGGATCGGTAATCTGGGTTTATCTGAGTGAAATATTTCCGAATCGAGTTCGGGGCAGAGGACAATCATTAGGGGCTACTACTCATTGGGTAGCGGCTGCGTTGATATCATGGACCTTCCCTTTAATAGCTGAAATATCCGGAGGATATACATTTGCCTTTTATGCTATCTGTATGGTGTTGCAATTATTATGGGTAATTTTTAAAATGATCGAAACAAAAGGTATTTCCTTAGAAGAAATCCAGAAGAAATTAAATATAGAATAGTAGTAAATATTTAAGAATGAAAACAATAAAATCAGCACTTGTTTCAGCAATAATATTAGCCTTTATTTATAACTGTAGCCCTGAAAAAGAAATAATAAAACCAATTAGTGTTCAATTTCATATTGAAACACTCAAACGTTTAGGGGATCATGGTGATAACTGGTGTATTACATGGGCTAAAGACGGATCACAGATCGTTTCCATGTGCGATGGGAATTGGCTGAACGTCCCAGGAGGAGGATATCATAACCATCTTTATAGAATAATTGGTAATCCTGATGATTTTAAAAGGCAAGATATTCCTAATTATCCGGATTTTAGGGGTGAATCAGGAAGTTGGTTTGGATATGGGATCATATCGGTGGATGAGATCATATATGCCACTGCTTCTAAAACACCCGGGACAAGCTGGTCAGGGCCTTTCACAGGCATCAAATTATTGAAATCACCTGATAATGGCAGTTCATGGTACCGGGTTACCAGAGACGGAAATGAAATGTACCTCGGCCCGAAAGACAGCCTGAGAAATGTAGTAAATGAAACAGAGATGTTTTCCCTCGAAGAGAATGGAATGCCCCATAAAGAACAGCATGCATATCCATTTTCTTTTGTTGATTTTGTCCAGCATGGTCAAAATAACGCTGAAGCCAGGGATGAATACTTATATATCTATTCACCCGAAGGTGCAGATGCACACAAATTAACATTGGCGAGGGTGCAAAAAGATGAGCTTGGTATCAGAACTGAATGGCAATATTTCAAAAATTATGATGATAATGATAATCCTGTTTGGACTAATGATATTGGCAACCGTGGATATGTATATGAATTTCCTGTCAAAAGTTCTAAAGGACAATATTTCGGATGGTATTCCTGGTTGCCATCTGTGGTTTGGAATGAGGGATTGGGACTATATATCATGGTAAATGGAGGCACATATGCCGGCCATGGTATGACGGATTCCGATAAGGATTATTATGACAGTTGGATGCATACCGAAACAGGCAGCCTTGGCTTCTGGTATTCGAAAAATCCGTATGGACCGTGGGAGCAATTCTACTATACAGATTATTGGATTGTGGATGATGAGAAAAACAGAACTTATCAACCTAAACTATCGCCAAAATGGATTAGTGAAGATGGTGTTGAAATGACACTGATCTGGTCAGATGCTATGAAAAACGAAGATGGAAAATCTCACACGGTCAATTACCTCTGGAACCAGATGAAGATCTCAATTTTACTGGAAGAATAATAAAACCCTCCTCTAGAGCATTTTTTTCGTTTCAATCATTAATCATAATCAACCGGTCTAATGTTTCTCCCGCTAAAATACGGGAATAAGACACAGCATTCGGATCAGGCATAAAGCTTGTAGAAATCATTCCACCTGTATGTGGTTTTATAACAAGTGAACGAACAAGATCAAGTGCTTCCTTGGCATCCTGGTTGCCTTTTTTAGCAAATTCATCAAGCGCATGAAATATTTCAAAATCATCTACACCTTCACGAACTGCGATAAGCCGGATCGAAGGAATCGGCCCGGTGATTCCAATTTCATCACCCGGGTAAACAAGATATCCATCTCCATTGGGATATCTAACCGGATTTTTTACCTGTTCCCCGCCACCTTCTTTTACAAAAGCATGCCACCCATATTTCCATGGATTGAAAGTCCACCACGTTGATCCCCAGAATTCAAATGCCTCTACTCCATACTTGAAGCAAAACCAGGGCATTAGTCGTTCTGTTGCCGGAAAGGGAGTATCCATACATTGCTGCCCATCAGTAGTATATATAAACCTGTCACCTGCTTTTTTCCTTTTTTCAATTAACTCTACAGGAAATTGCCCCTGTGCACCTATTCCCCAGGCAGTAATATGACCTGCAATTTCTTCGACATAATCCCAGGAGCTTACATATATGGGGACATCGGGTGCTACTTCTTTAGCCATATCCGCAACACGTGCAATGGCATTAAAAGCGAGCGGAATCCGGGGTTCATCTGATAAATAAAGAACAAAATTTTCACGCCAGCCTTTTTTAGTGATATGATCGATAAACATCCCATATGCGTCTTTCCAGGCTTTAACATATTCTGGAGAATAAGGTTGTAGGTCAAATATGGGTTTAGCGCCGGAATACCAACCAACAGAATAAAAGAACCCCGGCGTGTACATCATCGCTATGTTAAGCTCTTCGAAAATGAAATGGGCAATTTTATCAAATTTTTCTGTTGTCATAGTCACTTTGCCATTTCTATACGTAAATTCCGGTTCAGCAGACATCCCTGGTGAGATATTGTATTCAGCCAGGTATCTGCTCCAGCCTTTCTCGTCGGGCATATTACCTCCGAATGGACTTTTACCAGGACCCGTTCTTAAATCATATATGGCCGTGATTTCCCTTTTTCTGGCAAAATCAAATTCCAAACCTTGATTTCTAAGGGCATAAAGATCTTTCCAACTTCTGATTCAACAACCACGTGTCCCCGGTAAACCCCTGGAGAAGTGTTTTTTGGTATATGTAAATCAAACCATATAGGTTGAGTATTGAATGCAAGCAATTTATATGACTCCTTATCTTTTATTGGGACCAGGGGATCTGGCCACCAATCCCGCCAGCCGTCTGATCCCTGATGATCCGGATAAAATCTTGTATATTCCGAGATCCTTGGTGTTCTATAATATCTTACCGGAAAATCGACTGGGATAAATCGGGTTTCATATATTTTTGGTTGAGGAAGTTCCTCCCCAAGTATATTTTTTAACGGCGTAACGCTGATTTCTGCATTCATGTTTCCCAAACATCGTATGGCGATTTGAAAAGATTTCCATGAATTTCGAGCAACATATACTTTAATCTCATTTACCGGGTTCTTTGGCATTATATCCTGACGGAATACTTTAACAAGAGGATTAATGGTCCAGGCTGTAATAGGCCAGTTCTGTGATTCTCTGGTTTCAACTTCTCCCGCAAGGCCATCCAGATCAGGATGATTATGGATCCCGGAAAACATATCTACCATTTTACTTTGTTTTTCTATTTCCGGATTACCACTTACATAAAGCCAGAGCGTTTTTTCTGTTTCCCCATTTATATTAACCATGAAACGAATACTTTCGAACAATTTACCGGAAATATCCAGGGGAACTTCAGGATTTTGAGGATCAATAAGACTAAAAGCAGGTGTAACATTAAATCCAAATAATTTGCCGAGACGATTGTTTATATGGCGGGTATTTATTGTAATCGCGCCGGCAGGAATATGTCTTTTACCGAAATTACGAATATTTATCGGAATCCTGTATTCCCATTTTATGCCCGGTATCCATGAAAAGTCTGTATGTTCATGTGATAGTTCCATAAATTCAGCTGAATTAACCTGTACTTCGATTCCCTTATTATCCTGAGGGTCCGTTTCCCTGATTTCAAGCCATTCGTTAACCGCTCGTTGTAAATATTCCGGATTATCTGTAAAATCTCTTATATCAGGTGGGAGCCATGCTTTGGAATTACCTGCGTAAAAGAATATTGTCGCTGTAGAGTCAGCTTCTGCCTCCACTGGAAATGTCACAATATCACCGGATGATAATATTCCTTCCCTTTTTCGCTTTTCATTCTGATCTTTCAGTTCAAACAAGAATTCGACCTCATTTTTATCAGCTACCCTTAAACTGGCCACAGATTTTCCTATAAGAGTAGAAGTGGGATCATTATCGGATAGAACAATGCGAATTTGTTTGCCTTTCAAGGGATTTGACATCAAATTTTTGACCGTGACAGGTACACGCACATTCCAATATCCTCCTCCATCATATGCCAGGGATCTGCACCATGGAAGGTTACTGACTGTCTCTGCATATGTCACATCAAATGCGAATAAAAAGGCTGATAAAACTAAGGCAAGTGAAAGGGTATATTTCATTTTCAATGTGTTTATATATTATGCTATCTCTTAGAGATTGATTTTTAACGGAAAATCAAAATATCTTATATAAATGAAACATTAATAAATATTTAAAAATCGTACGATAACCAGGAATGTTTTCTTTAAAAATATCCGTTATCATATTTTTTTGAATACGCATAGTTTAAATAAAACGAAAGTAACCTTAAAAGATAAGAAAATATTTTTATTTTTATAGAAAAGGAAATGTAAGCATATTGCTTATTTTATACAAATTAATTTCAGGAAGTAAAGAGTACTTTTTCAAATAAAAAATATTACTATGGCACAACTTACTCCAAATACTGATAAAATCGGAGAACGCTTGTTTTCACTTGATTTTTTTCGTGGGTTTACCATGTTTTTATTGGTTGCAGAAGCTACTGGTATTTATAATCTATTGACAAGCCCTGAACTCGAAGGGAGTCTAATATACACAATAGGAACTCAGTTTCACCACGTTCCCTGGCATGGATTGCGTTTTTGGGACCTGATCCAACCTTTCTTTATGTTTATTGTAGGGGTCGCCATGCCTTATTCTTTTGCTAACCGGACGAAACGTGGGCAGACTTATGCCCAGATTCGTACTCATACTATCAAGCGTTCTCTTATTCTTTTATTTCTTGGGTGGTACTTATATTGTATAAGTCATGGGAAAATCGAGTTTTATTTCCAGAATGTATTGGCACAGCTTTCTGTCACTTATCTCCTGGCATTTCTGGTTATGAACAAACCAGCCAGAACTCAGATTATTTTTTCTTTAATTCTTTTAGCGATTACTGAAGCCCTCTATCGCTTTTTTCCGGTTGAAGGATTTAATCATCCTTTCGTGGCAAATGAGAATTTCGGCACTTGGCTCGATATGCAATATGGCGGTGCGGATTTAAGTGGGCACTGGGTGTCATTCAATGCAATACCAACCACAGCGCATACCATCTGGGGTGTATTGGCCGGACAGTTACTGTTAAGTAAAAGGACAAATGTACAAAAACTTAAAATACTGATTATTGCCGGCGTGATAGGAGTAGTGGCGGGATATGCACTTGACCCATTGACTCCAATTATAAAGCGGATCTGTACTTCATCATTTATTCTTGTCAGTGGTGGCTGGACATTTTTAGCCCTTGCTTTTTCATTTTGGCTTATCGATATAATGAAACAGAAAAAATGGTCATTGTTCTTTGCTATCGTCGGAATGAATCCATTATTTATTTACCTGTTTGCACATGTTGGCGGGGGAGGATTCGTTGAGAACATTATACATCCATTTGCAATTTTATTATTCTCCTGGACAGGGGATGTAGCTATGGGAATTCTTACGGGATTGGTCGTACTCTTTCTGCTGTGGTATATAGTCTATTGGATGTACAAAAGAAAGATCTTTATTCGGATTTAACGGCCTGTGAATTGCCGGATGTCCTATCATTACAAAGTGATACAGGGGTAAAAATTCCTGGTTTATTGTTTTTTTGGAACTGAAAAATAATTCTTGGGATGTGCTTTCGGTTCCAAAAGGATTTGTCATTATTGTTTTATACGTATCATCTAAAAATGACGAATATCATATAACTAAAGGATTAAAATGAATTAACACATCATGATACGATCATTTAAAAACTCGGGAACAATAGTGGTATCATTATCGCTATTTATATTACTTTTATTCAATGTCCATTGCTCAAAAGATGAGAAAGTGGATACCGATCCTCATGATTTGATTGAATATACAGGTTTTCTTAAAATTCCGGGTGTTGGTTTTCAAACATTTGGCAGATTTGAAGATGAAGATGTTAACCTTGCCCAAATGCCTTTTAAATCGGGATCAGCCTATTTTAGATGGATGTGGCTGGAAATTGAACCTGCAGAAGGAGTTTACAATTGGGAATTGATAGATACTCATTTAGAAAGAGCCCGTGAAAACAATCAGACACTGGAATTCAGGATTATGCTGGAATGGCCTGCAGAATATGAAATTGGCATACCACAGTGGCTTGTTGATAAAGGGGTGAATCTACGCTTAACGAATTGTGAAGGCCATGATTATTACAGCCCCGATCTTGAAGATCCAATTATTAAAGAACACCATGAAAAGCTTATTAAGGCGCTTGGTGAACGCTATGACGGACATCCTGACCTGGGCTCAGTGGATATCGGATCGGTAGGTATGTGGGGAGAATGGCATATGTATTGTCACCCTGAACTTATGCCAAGCCGGGAGGAAAGATCTGCTATAATAGATCTGTATTATGAATCCTTTCCCAATACACCACTAGTCGCCCTGGTTGATGATAAAGAAGGGATACAATATGCGGCTAATAAAGGAAGAAGTGCATGGCGGGGTGACTGCTGGGGCAATCACCTGCCGGAAGGTGAAGGTTGGAATCATCACGCAAATTCCTACTGGCCGGCACACCAATTGATACCAGAAGCATGGAAGAATGGTCCTGTAGCAATGGAATCTTGCTGGACCATGAAAAAATGGCTTTCCGATGGTGCCGATATAACCCAGATCATTGATGATGCTATTGCCTGGCATGCTTCACTGGCTCATAACAAATCTGACTATATTCCCGGGGAATATAAAACAGAAGTTGAACGACTGGTCATGAAACTGGGTTTTAGGTTGGTCCTGAGGAAAATTATTTTCGATCAGAAAATTACCCCGGGATCTGATTTAGCCATTAAGTTGGACTGGGAGAACCTGGGGATTGCCCCTCCATATCGTGACTACCGGATCGCATTTCGACTTAGAGACAGTAAGGATGTTATTCATGGTATGCATGTTACCGATCAGTCTATCAGGGGCTGGTTACCCGGTGGTACATCTGTTGATGTAGGATACCCACTTCCTGATGAATTGTTAGTAGGAAAATATAAGCTGGAACTAGGTCTGGTTTTTCATAGTGCTCCGGATCGTCTGGTTCCTATTGCCAATGAAGGAAAAACCAATGATGGATGGTATGATGTAGGTGCTATGGAAGTAGAGTAGGTTTCGTGTATATTGAGATTAGAACCTTGAATGGACCAATATGGATGTATTTAATGATTTTTTCAGGATAATTATATTTTTATTCTTGTCAAATTATCTGTTAATTTCCTGTCAATCTATTCCGGACAAGCAGGAATTGAGAGCACGGAATCAACCGTCAGTACCCGAAGGATGGGTAGAACAACCCTTTATTGAGAGTGCGCCTGAACCTGTCCTTACAGAGGCAGAAAATCAAATGAAATTTCTGCTTTTTTCACGACCAGCTATAGAGCCGGTCTATAAAAACACCAAACCACATTCCCATGAACGGGTGAAATTTCTGGAAGCCTTCGCAACTCCGGGTGAATTTGAACCCCTTACCTTGAGCATATACCCTTCTGATGATCTAAAAGATCTGCGGGTTACAATTTCCGATCTAGTTAGTGGGTCAAATAAAATCGAAAAATCAAATCTAGACTTGCGGTTGGTAACCTATTGGAACATACGATATCCATTTTGGGAGACAGAAGGTACGTATAGAAATGTTCCTGAACTTCTGGAAAAAGTGACGGTTAATAATGTAAAAAAATCTGAATGTCAAAGATATTGGATCAATGTCCATGTTCCACCAAATGCCAAACCAGGAATTTATAAAGGTGTGGTGAGTATTCTACATGACAGAATGAAAGAACCGGTTTCTGTACCTGTCAAATTCAGGGTACTTAATTTTAAATTACTAAAAGATCCTAAAAAACATTTTACGGCATATTTCAATGGACCTGAACGGCAATACGGTGCTATGTCTGGTGAATTATATAAGTTCGCCGTTCAAAACGAGTTGCAAGCCATGTTAGATTATGGATTCGACATTGTACCAACTGTTTATTTAGAAGGGGATGGAGATCATGTAATTCTCAGCAGCAAAAAGGAGCAACTTTTGGAGAAAATGCTGGAAATGGGTTTTTCAGGGCCGATACCGGTTTATTCGGGGGGTACGATTAAATCAATTATTGAGAAACACGAAGGAATAATGTATAAACCCCATTGGAAGATAGACCAATTGCCTTCGGATAAATTTTACTTGAAGATTACAAATGCCTTTGTTGATTTCAGGGAGATGTGGGAAGAAAAAGGCTGGCCAGAATTTTACCTTTGCCCTATTGACGAGGTTGATCCCGTCGCACGTGAATTTGGTATAAAAGTTTATAAGGCAGTCAAGGATGCAGGAATTAAAACCTATATTACAAAATCATCAACAGCTAAAGATGCTGGAGATTATGGTGAGTATGTAGATGCCTGGTGCTCGCAGCCCTATGATGTTTCTTATGAGACAGCAATTACCGGAGATTTCGAGTATTGGAGCTATCCAAACCATAATACTGGTGAAAAAAAGGATCGGCTAATTATGCTAAAAGGAAGTAGGATGACCTATGGATTCGGTTTGTGGCGAAGTGGTTTTACGCTCCTGATCCCCTGGCATTGGCGATGGATTACTTCCGACGATCAATTCGAGTACATTCGATCGACTGCTCCTTGCGGTATGAGAATGGATGAAAATGGGAATATTATACCTGCCATCTATTGGGAAAGCATCAGGGAAGGTTATGATGATATGCGATATATATACACGCTACAACAGGCGATTGAAGAACGTAGAGGTTCTGACGAATGTGGTGATCTAATTGATGAAAGCGAAAAATATTTACAGGAAGTATGGCGCTCAATTAAAGTTCAACAATTATACTTAAAATCTGACATGTGGCATTCCAGAGAGTTCAATGCAATCCGATGGAAAATGGCCACGTATATTGCTGAACTTTTAGAATATCCTTCAGTTGTACATGTAACGGCTCCATCTGTACTGAAAAGTATTGAACAAATGAATACTAATGAATAGGCTTCATCTCACTTCCAGTGGGAATCAGAGCACGGTGCTGACCGATTCCTGAACATAGTGAAGGATTTTCGGAATTGAAATTCTTCTCCCAGAGATTGCTGATTAGAGAAAAATGAACTCAGATTAACCTTAATTTATAAAAAATTCAAATCAATGAAAAAATTAATTCCCCAACCCCAAGTTATCCTATCATTCTTGGTTTTCCTATTGTACTCAGGATGCTTGTCCTCACAAGAAAATACAATTCAGGAAATGCCGGACGAACTGAAGGAAGAGCGCACATTGGAATATAAAGATCAATTAGTGAAATACCTGCAGCACTGGTTAATTGAGGAATATCCGAAGCGGGCTGAAAAAGCCTGGGACCGGGATTATAGTAGTATCGATGCCTTCAACAGAAGTGTTGAACCAAATCGTACCAGGTGGAGAGAGATTTTAAATCCTCCTGATTTACGTAAGACAGGCCCTCTTACAAGGAAACCGCATGCTTATTTGACCGATATTCAGGCAGAATGGGTTGAACTTCCACTGGGTCCTGTTACAGCACAGGGGATTTTGGTTTTTCCGGAAAATGCAAGCAAAGACAATCCGGTACCTATTGTAATTGCTCAACACGGGATTGGATCCTATCCAGAATCACCTTTCTCTCTTAACAATGAATTGTATCATGCCTACGCCAGGGAATTACTAAAGGCGGGTTTTGCTGTCTTGGCACCTATGAATTTAAGATCAATGGGATATCGCAACTACATAGAACGATTGTGCCGCCTCATTGATACAACGCTTCCCGGCATTGAGTTAGTTCGTATGCAACATCTTCTGGATGTTGTCCTTGCCGACCCAAGGATAGATCCAGAACGTGTGGGGATGTGGGGTCTTTCGCTTGGCGGTATGGCTACTATGTTCTGGATGCCATTGGAACCTCGTATTAAAGCTGGTGTAGTGAGTGCCTGGTTCAATCAAAGGCGCAATAAAATGGCACTTCCGGACGACCGATATGTCAGTTTTATGGTCGTTGATGAGGAGCATGCCTTTTTCAGGGGCTGGTTGACGGAGTTTTCCGATCATGACGTCGTATCCCTGATTTGTCCACGTCCCTTGCTGATCCATCATGGTAAAAGTGACCGGATCGCTTACTGGCCACAGGTTATTGAAGAGTTTAATATAGCCAGGACTCATTATGAGAAATTAAAAATCGCGGATCGGATAGAAATAGAAATCTTCGAAGGAGGGCATGAAGCGAGGATCGAGACAGGTATTCCTTTTCTGGTGAACTGGTTAAAACCCTGATCATTCTAAAGATTTAATAATGTTTAGTATTATTGAAGATCATTGATCTGCCCTGTGTAGTCAGGGATTTCATCTGATCGGTGAGAGTATAAATATACATATGAAATCAGTCCCGGGGTAGCGGACGGATTTTTAAATGCAGGTTAAATTTTTTCACAAATTCTATGCAAACTAAAAACTCTAAACAGATGATACGGAATTTTTTGTTTAAAGCAACTTTTTATACGTCGCTGGTATCCATGATTTCTTATTCCGGCTGTACAGAAAATGAAAGTAATGAGGTTTCCTCTGCAATAGATCTGAATGGCATCACAGAATTTTTACCCTATTCAGGGATACAGCCGGAATTGGTAGAAGGTGCCCACGGAGAAAAGATAACAGGGCCGCCTGTATTACGTCATGCATATCTCGTGGCACCCAATATTCTTGCACTTACAATTGATGAATTTAGTTTTGTAAGAAAAGGATCTTCACCTTATCAACCCGAACCAGAAGATAAAGTTACATTTCATGGAGAGCAAATCATCCGGAAGGTATGGGATGAGGCGGGGATTACACCATTTCTTAGTGATTCGGATGGTGACCGGGAAACCATCGGCCATCATCGGTTCGTTTACCGGGATGAAAAACCCCTGGGGCACCTGGTAGGCAGAGAAGGAAAGCTTCTTTGGTCTGTGGAACCGGTATTGGGAGAATCATGGGGCCGGATAAAGAAAGAAGATCCGCTTTCTGTCAAAGCCTCTTTTACAGGATCCGAAGATGAAAAGGCCACCATCATTCCAAAGGCGGTCTATCGCAAAAGCAAACCTCATGGTAAAAGTAATGCTGGTCCGGGATATGGTTCTCATTTATGTTATCAGCACCAGATATACCTTCATTTTGATGAATCACTGCCTATCGGTCAAAAGGTTTCTCTTGATCTTTCCGACCTTGGTCTTGAACAACAAACTGCCACCGTCCTCCTGGATGATAGGCATTTACGGACGGAAGCAATTCAAGTAAGCCAGGCAGGCTATCATCCGGGGCAGCCTGTTAAGTTCGGCTTTCTTTCAACCTGGATGGGGCCAGGCGGTGTTGTGGATTATAGCCAGGTTAAAACCTTTTCTGTGATAGAAGAAAGTAGTGGAAAGGTCGTCTTGGAAGGTAAGCCGCAATGTATCTACGTTCCCGGGGAACCGGATTATACAACGGAGGAAAATGGGCCGGTCAGCCTTACCAGAACGTATGTATATGTCCTGGACTTTTCTTCATTGACCAGGCCGGGAAATTACCGGATTCATGTACCGGGCCACGGTGTTTCATTTCCTTTCCCTGTTAGTCGGAATATCTGGGACCAATCGGCACGGCTTCAGATGATGGGTTTTTACCACCAGCGGAGTGGCATGCCTCTGGGCCCCCCTGCCTCTAATTGGTTAAGACCAAGAAATTTCCATCCGGATGACCGCTATATTCACGATGTTGACCGCTCGGTTTATTTTGACCGGGACCAATACAGTGAAGGTCAGTGGCAAGCCAGCAACCCTTTTATACGGTTGCAGAAGAGTATGTTATTGGATACAAATCTTCCCGAAGCCTATGGTGGCTGGGCAGACGCCGCTGATTACGACCGCAGGGTGCCTCATTTACGTGCCGTTATGGCGATGTTATTCCTGTATGAGGTTAACTCCGGATATTTTGAAAAATGGTCATTGCCTTTACCGGAAGCGGAAAGTTCTAATAATATTCCAGATATCCTTGACGAAGCTTTGTGGTGTACCGAGTTATTCCGTCGCACCCAGCTTGAGAATGGCGAAGTTATCGAAGGTGTAGAAAGCGTTGCACACCCAAAAAGGGGGGAATCATCCTGGCTGGATTCACAACCAACATCCATTAAACCAGGTACTCCGGCTGTAGCTTATAAATGGGCTGGTGTGGCTGCTAGAATGTCCATGGCCTTGCTTTCCTATGATACGGTTATGGCTGAGAAGTACAAAACCAGTGCTTTGAGGGCCATGGCCTGGGCAGATGACAATCTTGATCATCCATTTTACCAGGATTTTCAGCCCAGTACAGATGATATGATGAATGCGGGAGTCTATCTTTTCCAGCTTACCGGTGATCCGGCATGGCATGATCTTTTTGTAGAGGGTTGGGGGAACCCGGATGGATCATCAGGATCCTTAAACCGGTATAATCCCTATCCAGTACTGAGCTATGCGCTCATGTCCTCCGAAGATGCGGATAAGGACCTGCAACAAAAGATTCAAAATAATATTATATCATATGCTGAAATACTGCTGGAAGGGATGAATGAAAACAGTGCATTCTTGCTTCGGCCCAGGGGGCAGCGGGTGAATTTCAGTATTGTGGAACAGTTGGGTTCAGAGTATCTGATTGGAGCACATATTTTATCCGGTGAAGAACAATTTCTTGAAGGATTATTAAAATGCAGCCTTTTCTCGATGGGAGCAAACCCTCTGAACCTGTGCTATATTACCGGAATGGGTCAACGCTTTATCGAACCGTTTTACCTGGATTATGAATATACAGGTTTGCCTATACCAGCAGGAATCCCGGCATATGGGCCCGTAAGGCTGGATAATCCATTGCCTCCGGATAATGTATGGGGCTGGCATGAACGCCGAGCCAAAGGATATGCTAATGCATTAAAGCCATCAGATATTCGCGATTGGCCTCTTGTGGAACTGTACTTCAGGTATGTTGGCTATCCCGCAATGAATGAGTATACTATTCAACAGGGTATGAGGGAGCAATTGACCCGTTGGGCCTACCTGGGGCAATATTTTCAACAGTAATCAATTCTAAAGGGCTGCTGTCCCATAACCTGACAACAGAGAAAAAGATCATAGAAAGCCTAATGTTTTTGCTCTTTATTTTCGCTTTATAATTTCTTTTATGATGCTTTCTCTGGCCTCATCAATTGCATTCGGATCACGTGTAAAATCCCTGATGCCACGGCATACTGATTCAACGATCTTGTCAGCTTCTTTCTCTCCTCCCATTTCTTTGAGCATATTCATTAACTCCAACTCCTCCTGGCCTTCCCGCAGCAATTCAAGACGTATTGAACTGACAGGACCGTATACGTTATCCTGCCCTGTATAGGTTTTTGCCAGGTTGCCCGGATAGATCAAAGAGCCTTCACCGGTCAACGGGTCGTTGCATTCAGACCACTTCCAGGTTACCGGATCCATCCAGGGATCTTTTACTTCCCGCCACCAGGTAGTTGTCCAGTACAGGATTCCTCCAAGCTTATACCGCCAGGTGATCCAGGAAACCATCCGGGAGTCTGCCGCTTCTCGGTCAATAAAATAATTCGGTTGGGGATATTCCTGATCACAACTGATATACCATATCACCTTTTCACCAGCCTCAAGTCGCTCATTTACGGCCTTCACATGCTCATCATATGCCAGATAGTTACCATGTATGATCCAATAATTGGCAAATCCAACAAATGATCCCCATTCCGGATTTTCGGGTAGCGGTTGTTCTGTTACCATGAAATTAACCTTCGGATCGACCTCCTTCACCAATGTGGCCCATCTTCTAATGGCTTCATATTCATCTGCTGTACGGGGTTCGTCTACCGGACAGAGGAATGCCAGCTTATCATACCAGCCATTTTCAGTAGCGTAAGCTATGATCTGATCAATATATTGTTTGACATATTTCTTGTATTCCTCAGAAAAAGGCTTTTCTCCTGATTCATGTGGTATGCCAGGTGGTTCAGCATCAATCTGGAAAAAACTTAAGCCCTTTTCCAGGAAGAATTTTTCCATGCTGTCGTCGGTCCAGCTGAGTTTATAATCGCCATTTACAACTTTCCCTTCCAGACCATAAGATAAAAGGTATCTGGGATCTATCCTGCTGTCCAAGGCCTGTTCCAGGTATTTGTAATAAAGGGCATTGAATTCAGGGCTTTCTCTATCCAGATCATGGGCCCTGGCTACATCATTAGGCCCAATTCGCATCAAAGCAGGGAAATGCCTTTCAGATGGTAATGTGATATCTACTACTTCCAGGTCAATGTTGATATTTCCTAATTCTCCGTCATCCGAGAGGACAGTAATAGAACCTTTGTAGATCCCTGCTGCCTGATCCCGAGGTATAAAAATATCCACCCAGATGGGTTGGTTCCTGAGTTCTAGAGGTCTGCCCCGGTTGTCTGAACGGATATCGAAAGATTGGGTAAGAGGTGCAAGAGCATCCGGCCACCAGCCATATTCCCCATGAGTGCCGGATGGTGCATACACTTTGATGATATGCTCGAAATATAGTTGAATGTTTTCTTCTGATAAAATATCATTCCCGTTTTTCATGGAGGTCTTTTTTAAAGTAACTCCAAACACGTTCACCTGGTCAGCGGTAACAACAATTTGAAAAGGGACATGTTCTCCTTTGACCCCAGTGATTTTGACGGTATTTGCCGACTCGTCCCAGATCCTGTCATGGGGTAGCTTTGATCTGTTTTCACGCTGAACCTTTTCGGTGCTACCGGTAGCCCATATCCGGGTCTGGGTTAAAGCATTGTTTGAGGTTATAAAACATATCAATATGCCTGATAATAAGTATTTTATTATTTTTTTCATGGTAATAATCTGCTTTTTCATTATAAAATTCCTCTTCATTCAATTTAAAGAATATTTATCTTGCTTCAAAGAATATAACCTCATAAGAATCACCTATTTAAATATTTTTTTGTTTCTAATTATTAATATTATCTTAGATGGTAAGGCTGTTGATCCGTCGGGAACAGCCAATATAAAGGATCAATTTGTGTTGTTAAGGGGATGTAAAAGTACTGTCGAAATTGACTTTTATCTGTTCAAAAAATAACAACAATGAATAAAAATTTAGCAGTCCTATTAATATACATTTTATCTTGCAATGGTTCTGTAATTTATGGTCAGAATGACTTTTGGAATACTCAAAGAAAAGGAGGTAATTGTTTTAACGAGGTAATGACCGAACAGTGGTTCTTTGATGCTAAGGAATTGGGTCTGGAATGGGTCCGTCTTGCTTATGATAAATGGGAATCAGAGGAGCGTGATTTTCTAGTTGGGAATGCTTCTGATTATAAAGGTCTAGTGGAAAAAGACCTGAATCAGTTAAAAGAAGCTGTAGAATGGGCGGACAAAATACAGCATCCAATTAGTAATATCACCATTGAGTTTGCCAGGGAGCAGATACCGGCAAAATAATGGCAACAAACCGGATTCAAGATTGTGGACTGATTACAAATATCAGGACATGGCGATTCAATTTTGGATTGACCTGGCCAATGAACTTAAGGGCTATGATCATGTGGCTTATAATCTGATTAACGAACCTTTTCCAGAACTGGGTGCCGGAGTTAAGGAACATTACAGTCCTGGTGATGTTTCTGAATTTATCGTATGGTACAATAAGATAGAAGATACACCAAGGGATATTTACATGTTTTATTCAAAGATCATTAAAGAGATCAGGAAAGTTGATGCCGATAAAATGATCATGTTGGATGCCGGATGGTATGGCCAACCAGGTGCCTTCTGCTACTGGCCATCAGCTTTTAAAGATCGAAACATTCTATATTCATTTCATATGTACGAGCCCTATGAATTCACTTCCAATAAAAATTTTAAAGAAAAGAATAATTATGTTTATCCGGGAAGGGTTCCATTCGGGAAGGATACTATATATTGGGATAAGAATACAACGGAATTATACTTTCAACCTTTTTTCAAATGGATGGATGAAAATGATATTCCAATCAATCGCATCGTATGTGGAGAGTTTGGTTGTATGCGAAAGAATGAAGGGGCTGCAGAGTACCTGCAGGATATTATTAATTTCCTGAATCAGTATGGATTTCATTGGGCATTTTACTCTTTCCGGGAAGATGCCTGGGACGGTTATGACTATGAACTAGGAGCTGAAGGTCTGGGATGGAAATACTGGGAAGCTAAGGAAAAGGGAGAAAATCCTCCATTACCAAGAAAGGACAATGAGTTGTTTGATGTAATTAAACAGCAGTTTTAAACGAGCAGTATTTTTGCATTCAATATTCCAAACAATTGATAATTTAATGAGGTCAATACCGTAGGTTAAAAATCCATTATCGGTCGTTCATGACTAAAATATTTCCAATAATTCTTTGGCTACCTTTCGTGCCAATTCCATGTCAGGGAGAACCAGGTCCGGGAGCCGGCTAAAAGGGATCATTTCCACGGTAAGAGGACCTTTATAATTGATCGATTTCAGAGCATTTTTAATTTTCTCGTAATCAAGGTCACCTTCTTTCAGACTTTCGCCAAAGCCATGCAAGACACCCCCACAATCAGAGCGCTCAAAATTCTTAACATGTATGGCTTTAATATGCTCACCTAAGAGGGTAATCCAATGTTCAGGATATCCATTGATGAGGGCATTACCCAGGTCCAGGTAAGATCCTATCCTTGGAGAATTCAACTTTTCAATAAACATCTTCAATTCCATCGGCGACAGAAGGAATTTATTCCACACATTTTCTATGCCAATATTGACTCCTTTTTCTTCAGCTAAAGGAGCCAGTTCTTTCAATGATGCAAAAGCATAATCCCAGACTTCCTGATAGGGGATAACAGGCCGGCTTTCATCCCAGGCTACATCTACGGCTCCAGGTATCAATAAGATCGTTTCGGTACCAAGATTTGCTGCGGTATTGATATACTTTTTAGAAAAGTCCATGGCTTTTTTCCTTTCATTTTCATCGGGTGAGGCAATCGAACATCCCCAATAAAAACCGCTGGCCATGGTTTTAAGTCCAATCCTTTTTTCATCAGCATATTTTTTGATCGTTTTGCATTCTTCCTCAGTAATATCTTCATTGATAGATTCTCCAAAGGTCAATTCTATGCCGTCGAGGCCCATATCCGCAGCATCGTCAATTGCTTGCTTTGGTTCTTTTTCCCCAGCAAAACCACCTAAAACCCAGTAGTTAATGGCTTTATAGTACATATCTGTATTCTGTTTATATATATTTTACTTCAATAGTTTTATTCTCAATGACCGATTTTTTCTCTGCCTCGATGATAGCCAGAGAATCAACCATTTGATCGATCGTTAGATACCCATCAGGTTTTTTATTTTCCTTTATACACCTCAGAAAATAATCGATCTCTACATGCCATCCAGTGGGTAGTCCCGGTTTGGCAGGGGAGGGACTCTCAGTAGTGCCATCCTCATAGATTATTTTATATCCGCTTTCTGAAAGCCGTATTGTCCCTTTTTCTCCCACCACCATGAAACTCATTTCAAAAGGAGTTGCACCTGCAGCTGCCCATCCGCCTTCACCAAATACCAGCATATCATTTTCAAATTCATAATTAGTAAAAACATGATCTATACCGGAATCAGAACGAAATCCTTTCAGGCCAAATGATCTTACCTTTTTTGGTTTGCCAAAGAAATAATGTATAGCATCTGTATCATGAAGGTGCAGATCCGTAAGTGCACTGCCACTTAATTCATTTTTCATAAACCAGTCTTCCCAGCTATTGCCTGCCAGGCTTGGAGACACGCGCTTAAAGGTGGCTGTTTTTATTTTTCCAAGTTTACCTGATTTAACCAACTGATAAGCATGTTGGTACTCAGGCCAGAATCTGATACACATTCCGATCGTCAGGAATTTTTTGCTTTCATTAGAAGCGATCAGGATATCTCGTGCTTGTTGTACATTGCGGGCTATGGGCTTCTCGCAAAGCACATGCCTGCCTGCACGAAGTGCTGCGATCGTATATTCCGCATGTAAATAAGTTGGCAAACAAATATCCACAAGATCAACTTCTGGATTATTGATCAATTCATATGCGTCAGAGTATGTGTTTATCCCAGTGAGATCAACGGGGACATTGTTATCGGCGTCTCCAATGTTGCCAACAATTTTACTCCAGTCTCCCCTGAGTTTAGCTTCATCTACATCCGCTATGGCTTTTATTTCAGCCAGAGGATGATTTTTATATATCCTGAAATGTGTGGATCCCATAAATCCTATCCCGATAATTCCAACTTTAATCTTAGTGCTCATTGTATTATTTGTTAAATATTCGGATAATGGATTGAAAAATTCGACACTACGTGTGCTATATTAAAAATAGGTAAAAATGATCAGAAAAGAGAATAAGATTGGATTAATAAGTTGTTGTGTCATTTAAAAATTTATTGACCACATTTATTTCATAATAATTCATTAAATGCACTCATCTCAACAATCTCCATAACGATTGTGGTGCATATGATATGCCAAATCCTGATGACCGCTTTTAAGAAGTGTTTCTATTCCCATCCAGGCCTTGAGAACGCAGTGGCATAGTTTGATTCGTTATACAGCGGCTGCCTCTCCGGTTTGTATATTTTATCTCCTGTGAAAGGCTTATCCTGAGTATAAATCCATATCGATTCAAGGTCCCATACGATCAACTCATCACGGGGATCTCCGGTAAGGTCATGTGCCATCCATGCAAGATCGGGATGGCCATCGTCAGGGAACATCACCACTCTACGTCCCCATCCGTCAACCAGTCCACCTTCAGTTATATTTGGTGAAAGAAAGATAAATTCTGTTCCATCACCTCTCCAGTTTACAGGCAAAACAGGAGAGCCCGCATGGAAAAGCTCGAAATTGATAATCTCATCACCAGAAGAATTGTAAAGGGTTATCAGCCCGGGTTCTCCCCAGAAGTTGATATTGCAGAATTCAAGACCTGGGATGTCCGGGCGGAACTGTCCAATACTTGGAGTTTGTGCATGACCAACGCGATGATGTTTCAGAATCTTTCCGTTGCTTTCCAACATAAGCACTCCGTCATCACTTCCGCCTACAAACACTTGTTCCGGATCACCTGACAATGTGAGGTCACCTACATAAATACCATCAGCATGTTCTCCCAGTAAAGAATCGAGTGACCAGATCAGATTGCCAGTGGGATCAAATTTCGAATAGCCTATATATACTTCATCTTTTCCATCTCCATTGCTATCATGGAAAAACGGAAAATGTCCCAGGTTAGCCGAAGCCGTCCAGAGCAGCTCGAATTGGTTGGTATATGCCCATAAACGAGTATGACGATCTTTGATTATAATATCCTGAGGTTTACCTGTCCCCCTTAAGTCAGCGAATGAGATACAATCAACATTCAGGTATGGAAGAAGATCCCTTCGGTAGTAGTGCTTGTATTCAAGCCAGGAGGTTTCTTCCGGTAGGATCTCAGATGAAGGGACAGGATAGCGGGCTTTCTCTTTGCCACTATGGCCTTCAAGAACTTTGATCCAGTTATCCTGGGCCATTACAACTTCTGTTTTCCCATCCCCATCAAGATCGTGGATCTGTACGGCAACATCGTAAGACAACCAGGCATGTTCCGGGTCTGGTTTCCCGGATTGCCATAACATTTTACCACTATGATCGAGTGCAGTTAGGCAGGTGATCCGGTTATAGTTGTTGCCAAAAAACGGCATGTTCTGTACAATCAAGAAATCAATCTGTTCATCGTTATTAAGATCTCCCAACCTGATGGCGCGTGCCGCACCGAATCCCTGAGTATCAATTTTTTTCCATAGTACACACTTGGGATTCCCAAGTCTTAAAGATTCTAGTTCTTCTTCGAGGTCATCCTTTTCTCTGAGGTATTCCTTTTTGTCTTCCGGGGTTGTAGATACGGTGACTTCGTGAAAAGCAATCGGTGAGGTAGCAAAAAGCCCAATTTTTCCAGCAGAGTATCTGTCATCATTTACCTCGAAAATCAATTCTTCGTCTATAAAGCAAAGGATTTTAGTACCGGAAGCTTCTACCCGGAGATTATAGGACTTCATGGGATCGGTTGGGAAACTACCAGTTGCCAACTCATGCCAACCGTCTTCACGAAATCCCTTTTCTCCATCGCGGTAACGTAGTGTTACCTGCTCATCCTTATCAAGTCCGAATAAGTAATAGTGCCGTCCATCCCTGTAACGGAACAGGATTCCATTCAGGTCACTTCGATCAATAGGAGTGAGCGTGACTTCAAGTATATAGTCTTTCCACAGAATATCACCATAACAAAGAATTGGATAAGTGAATTCGTTGGTCCATGCTTCGGCATTAAATCCAAGATAGCACAGAGAATTCTTTTCATCCGATTCGAGAACTTTCCATTCCTCAGGACCACGGTTATTGACAATATCCCAGCCATCTGTGAACTCACGCGGGATATAATGATATTCGGGAAAACCCCTGGCAGCAAAGTCTCCATACTTGCCTTGTTTCAGGTTTGAAAAATCGCAAAATGCGAGCTGCTGATCGTTAAACTCAACATTTGAAGGAGTTGAACAGGCTATAAGTAAGAACAAAATAAAGATCCAGTTAACCATAGTATTTAATTTTTAATTCCAAAAACCCATGAAGGGACTTCCATCCTGGCACCTTTTGTTGGATCGACTATCTGGTTTATTTTCAGATTTCCAGTAAGTCCGACAAGCAGACGCGCTTCTTTCTCACTGCGACCGGTTTTTTTCTGAAGAAGTTTTATCATATCTTCTGTTGCCCGCCATGATGCTTCCTCCAGGTCTTCATGAGCACCGAGGGTTGAAAAAAATTCAGGCCTGATTATCACAGGGGCATCTGAGAGTGGCTCTGGCAGCTTACGGAAACGTACTATTGCTTCAGAATCAGTCTCTATACCCTGACCTGTTATTTCACCATCTCCTTGTAACGCATGCGTATCTCCCATGCCTACAAGAGCTCCTTTTACTCTTGATCTAAGGACTATTGTACTCCCCGGCCGGACTTCCCTGCAATCAATATTCCCTCCGGTATCACCTGGAGCACGTGTATCAACTGTGCCTTTATCAGGAGCCACACCCACACAGCCGAGCATAGGTTCAAGGGGAAGTTTCAAATACTCTGAGAATTCTGCAAATCCGTCACGCAACTCAAAGATCCTTCCCGCACAGTATCCCCAATCACCGGGTATAATATCAAGAATATCGATTGCCACTGCGTCGCCAGGTTCAATACCTTCGACAAAAATCGGTCCGGTCTGGGGGTTAATTACGCTGTCCTGGTTCGGTTCTCTGAATACACCATCCCTTGTAACAAGTCCGGGCATTCCGTGAGACATTTCAACAATGACAACCTCATCGATACTGACATGATAGGCCGGTTCCATCAGTGGTTTCCATACAGTGAAGTAATTGCTGGCTGAAAGCCGGCGTAAACCTGCTGTTTGGAAAGTGTGTGCCACGCTGCCTGCAATGCCTGTTGCCATTGCAGGTGTGAGTAAAATTGTTTTGAGGAATTTGCTCCTATCCATATCTTATAATAATTAATTGAAATAAATAAAGACACACGAATTGAAAAATAGCACGATGACGCCAATTCCTGCCATTTTCTGATTATTTTCTACAATTTATATCAATTGAGCTGTTTGTCAAAATCAAAAACAATATATTCTATTCGTCTTATTTGTGATTTCTTCGTTCTCTCATTGGGGAATATGTTTGTCGATGTTTTGCTGCCTGCTTATTGTTGATAGTTAATTCTAATAAGTTTGACTCATTATTAAAGAGACGCAATTATTCTCGATTCTTTTGATTTGAATAAAAGAATATAATTAGTAGATTTAGTGTAGTCGAGCCATGTCGTGAAACAAATTGTATGAAACACATTTTTTATTTATTAATTATTTTTTCAGCTATTACATGGGAATGTGGATCAAGTGAAAAAACAAGCAGTGATACACCAAATTTTCAGATCTTTGAATCCTATAATCAAATTCATATTTTAAAGAATGGCAGGCATTTTACATCTTACCTCTATGATTCCATATGGCTAAAACCGATCCTATATCCCGTTTATTCACCATCGGGAATCCGGGTCCAGCGACAATATCCATTATTAATTGTAGAAGGAGAAAGCCACGATCATCCACATCATGCTGGTCTTTCTTTCACTTATGGTACAGAAGGAGAGGTAAACGGCAACAATTTTTGGGCCGGTCAACAAGGTTCAACAAAAATCAGGCATGCCAGGGTAACTCAAATGAAAGCTGAACCGGACTTTGCAATTCTTGGTATACAAGCTGAATGGATCGGTCAGGAGGGTGAATTGGTGCTTGAAGAGGAAAGAACTATGATCTTCAAGGGAGATGAAACAAAAAACATTATTGATTTTTTAATTGAATTAAAAGCATACAATGAGGATGTTGTTTTCAATGATACCAAGGAGGGAATGTTTGCCATTAGAGTAGCAGACTGGTTATCTGAAGCTAATGGCAATGGAATTTACTTAAACTCTGAAGGGGATGAAACCGAGGAAAATATATGGGGAAAACCTTCAAAATGGGTTCGTTTAGATGGTCACCATGAGGGGAAAACAATCGGTGTCCTGATTATGAACCATCCATCAAGTGTAAACTATCCCACTTATTGGCATGCCAGGGCATATGGGTTATTTTCAGCGAATCCTCTTGGTAGAGAGGTCTTTGAGAAGGGAAGAGGTGTCCAGGATACGACACCCTTAAACTTTACTATACCTGCAGGGAATACTGCTAAATTCAGGTTCAGGATGATCATTTACGAAGGTGAACTTGTGGTCGATGAGATTGAGGACCTCTTTGAGCAATATATGAATGATTAATTTGTTAATAGTCTCTTGTTTCAATTCACTATTTCCCTAGGCTGTGTCTATTTTTTAGTAAAGACCGATTGACTTTTAACCATACATTTATATGACTTCAACCACAAATATTGAATAGTCCATATAAGATCATTAGTTCCGTGGGCAGTAATTAAGAAGATCAACCGATAATATATGAAAGGTTACCGATGGATCATATTGACATTGTTGTTTGTTGCTACTGTAATCCTGTACATAGACCGTTCTGCGTTAGGCATACTTGCTCCATATCTGCAGAATAAGATTGGATGGTCAGAAGAACAATATGGAATTATTAACAGTGTTTTTATGCTTTCTTATGCCGCAAGTTTTCTGATCATGGGAAGGATAGTTGACTGGTTGGGAACTCGGAGAGGATACATCATATCAATCGGGATATGGAGTATTGCCGTTGTAGGACATGCTCTGGCCCGCTCCTGGATTGGATTTGCGGTGGCCCGGTTCAGTCTCGCAGTTGGACAATCCGGAAATTTCCCCTCTGCGATTAGAGCTGTGGCGGAATGGTTTCCAAAAAAAGACAGGGCGCTGGCTGTTGGTATTTTTAATGGTGGATCAAATATGGGTACCATCATTGCACCTTTAGTAATTCCTGTCCTTGTACTAAGCCTTGATGATTGGAGAATAGGATTTCTCTGGACATTTCCCATTAGCTTGACCTGGATATTTCTCTGGTGGAAATTTTTCAATATACCTGAACGATCAAAATATGTGTCTGAAAAGGAACGAGATTACATTAACTCGGACGGTGTTCCTGATGATTCATCACAAAAAGTAAAATCTCGAGATATACTTCCCCATCGAGGCTTCTGGGCTATTGCCATAGCAAAGTTCATGGCTGATCCTGTATGGTGGTTTTATCTTTTCTGGGGAGCCAAATTTCTGAATGAGAAATATGGGGTGAACCTAAAGGAGATCGGCTTGCCATTCTTTACCATTTATCTGGTATCCTGGGGAATTGGGGTAGGGCTTGGATGGTTCTCATCTGTCTTGATGAAAATGGGTTTGGGCTTAAACAAAGGAAGGAAATTCAGTTTGCTGGCCTGTGCACTATTCGCTGTCCCTGTTGTCCTGGTTCCACATGTTTCCAATATGTGGCTGGCAGTTTGCTTAATTGCTCTTGCGGCTGGTGGTCATTGTGGATGGTCAGCCAATATATTCAGCTTAATGACAGATATTTTCCCGCGGAAAGCAACGGCAACTGTTGCTGGATTTGGCGGTTTTGCAGGAGCCATAGGGGGAGCAATTGTGGCTTACACAGTTGGCCGCTTATTACAGGATATTGGATTGAATGGTTATAGTGTAGCCTTCGGGGTAGCCGGATGTGCCTATCTGATTGCGCTGTTGCTGATTCAATTGATGATTCCACGCATAAAAGTAATTGACATTTGATTGATCCGCAATGAACAGTAAAGAAAGGGTATCGAAAAGCATTAATCATTTGGAACCGGACAGGGTTCCATATGATCTGGGAGGAACAACAGTGACTTCAATTACATACAATGCTTATATGCATGCGATGAAATATAAGGGACTATCCAAAGCATATAAGAATCCTATAATTGATCCCATTCAACAGATTGTAACGCCAGTTGAAGAAAATTTAATAAAACTGAATTCAGATACAAGACGAATTGGCGCACGAAGAATTCCTGAATATAAACCACAAGAAAAATCCAAAGGAGAGATAGAAAGTGTAACTGATTTTTATGGATGTGATTGGGAGCGGGTTCAGGATAAAGACCTGTACTTTAATCAGGTTTCTTATCCTTTGGAGAAATATTCCGTCCTGTCAGATTGTGTTCAATATATTCGAACTCCCGATAGGAATACATACAATAACATACTTCATCAGGATCTGAATATACAATTTAAATCAACCTATGACTATTGCTGTATTGCTGATCGTAATACTGCCGGATTTACAGAAAATTCACTTCGCATCAGGGGATATGAAAAATGGTATATGGATACCATAATGGATACAAAAGGGGTAGAATTATTGTTGGATAGAATTCTTGAAGATAAGATCAGGTATTGGGATGTCTTAATTGACTGGGCTAAACATAATAAATGCCAGGAGCAAATCGATGTAATATCCGAATGTGATGATCTTGGATCGCAAAGTTCCACGATAATTGCCCCGGACGATTTAAGGAAAATGGTGATCCCGCGCATAAAGGAACTGTTCAGTCATATAAAGAAACGATTGCCCGGGGTTAAATCGTTCTTTCATAGTTGTGGTGCCATTCGCGAATTAATCCCGGACCTGATAGATGCAGGTATCGATATTTTAAATCCTGTTCAATATACAGCAAGTGGTATGGGCCTTAAGGGATTAAAAAAAGATTTCGGGAATGATCTGGTATTCTGGGGTGGAGGAATAGACACACAAACCATTTTGAATTCCGGAACTCCGGAGATGATCAGAGATGCGATCAAAGAAAATCTAGATATTATGGCTCCCGGGGGAGGGTTCGTCTTTGCGCCCGTTCATAATATACAGGATGATGTTTCTCCCGAGAATTTTTGGGCAATGTGGGAAGCATTACAGGAATATGGAAAATACTGACTTTTTAATATAAACTTATAAGAAAAATGATGAAACGTAGGAAATTTATTAAAACTGCTTCTGTTAGTAATCTGGGTATGCTTGCTATGCCGCACATCCTTACGGGAAAAGGATGGAAAGGAGCAAACGACCGGGTAAATGTAGCGGTTATTGGTATTCATGGGATGGGACAGAGTCATATACAGTCATATCAGAATCTTGAAAATGTAGAAGTACGTGCTTTGTGTGATATAGATAAAAACCTGTTTCCAGGTGTTGTTAAAAAGCATTTTACAGATAAAGGTTTGCGTGAACCAAAGCTATACCAGGATTTAAGAAAGTTATATGAAGATAAGGAAATTGATGCCGTATCGGTAGTAATTCCGAATCACTGGCATGCATTGGCCTCTATCTGGGCCATTCAGGCAGGTAAACATGTTACGGTAGAAAAACCCTGTTGTCATAATATCCATGAGGGATTAAAGCTTCTTGAAGCTAAACAAAAATACAATGTAATAGTACAGGATGGTGCAGAACAAAGGAGCAATCCCTGTGCAATAAGTATGGCAGATTACTTGCATTCGGGGAAACTGGGTGAGGTATACATGGCAAAAGGAATGTGCTATAAATGGCGAGATTCTATAGGTGTTTACCCTGATGGACCAATGCAGGAAAATGAAAAGTTTGCTTACACGGTTGGCAGCACCAATTATGAACCTGCTTATACACGCGAATACCTTAAAAATGTAGATTATAATTTATGGCAGGGTCCAGCCCCGGAAAAACCTTTCAACCGTAACAGGTTCCATTATAACTGGCATTGGAACTGGGACTATGGCAATGGTGATATGGGCAACCAGGGTGTTCATGAAATGGATATTGCGCGATGGGGGCTTAATGTGGAGTTGCCAATTAAAATTACAACAATGGGGGGGCATTTTCTTTTTGAGGATGCTCAAAATACTCCCAATACACTAATGGCATTATTTGAATTTCCAAATCCTGAAGGGAAAGGTGATAAAAAGAGAATATTGCAATTTGAAACACGGCATTGGATTAGCAACAGGGAAGGCTTGTCAAGACGTGTTGAAGATAAAAATAATGCCTATATGACAAGTGCTGCGAATAACATTGGAAATCTTTTTTATGGATCTGAAGGATATATGAGCAAGAATTTAAATGATTGGCAGGTATATAAAGGACGTGACCTCAAACCGGGTGAAACAGGAGAAGGTATTGGGGATCATTATGAAAACTTTATTCTAGCCATCAGAAAAAATGATCAAAGCTTAGCGAAAGCTGATATCCGGGATGGCTTTTACAGCAGTGCATTAATTCACCTGGGAAATATAGCTTTTAGATTAGGCCGATCATTGGATTTTGATCCTTCATCAATGAAATTTATAAATGATAAAGAGGCTGATGCTTTACTGACTCGTCAATATAGAGCTCCTTTCACAGTTCCGGAGAACGTATAATCAATCGACCTGCACTCGTATGCTTTCTATACCCTAAAACCATAAAAGGAGGATAATAAATTGTGAAAATGATTTAAATAAATATTGTATTTTTTTATATTTACCTATAAGGAAATGAAGGCTCTTGATCTTTTAAAGCATTTCGATTTATTTTTAGTTCCTGAAATATGTAGAAGTATTGCTTTGGGTGAAAGGTGTTTTGGTAAGTTTAATTTGACCTGCCTCAAAAGAGATCTTCAACCTTAACAATTTAAACTGATCTATCTTATTCGCTTAAAAATTAAAGCATGATACATTTAAAAGGAGTGATATTGTTTTTACTAGTGGTTCTTTTTCCGGGTTTGATTGCTGCTCAATCCGGAGATCTTAAACTTCTTGATTGGCGTCCGAAAAGCCAGTTGGTCGTCAAAGAAACAAAGGTACTTAAGCCCAAATACCCGGTCATTGATATCCACAACCATTTGGGTGATCTTGAAAATACAGAGAAATATTTAGAGGAGATGGATAAAGCTGGAGTCTGGAAATGCGTCAGTCTCGATGGAAATTCAAAAGATGATGCTTTTATTGATCATCTAAAAGCCTCTCAATCTGTTTCGAAAGACCGCTTCCTGGTATTTTTCCGCCCCGACTTCAGCAAAATTGATGAGCCCGATTATGGCCGAAAGGAGGCTGAAAGGCTTGAAAAAGCGGTGAAGATGGGTGCTAGGGGTTTAAAAATAGCCAAGAACCTGGGTTTAACCGAGAAAGATCAAAACGGAAAACTTATTCCTGTTGATGACCCCCGAATTGATCCCATCTGGGCAAAATGTGCAGAACTTGGCATACCGGTAATGATACATGTATCGGATCCTAAAGCCTTCTTTACACCCGTTGATAAATACAATGAACGATATGATGAATTAGGTGCTCACCCTAACTGGTCATTTTACGGTGACAATTTTCCATCAAAAGATGAGATCCTTGCCCAACGCAACCGGGTTTTTGCCAGGCATCCAAATACGATTTTCATAGGAGCACACATGGGCACATTACCTGAGGAGTTGCATACAGTAGCCATGTGGTTGGATATTTACCCGAATTTTTATGTGGATATTGATGCACGCATCAGCGATTTGGGGCGTCAACCCAGGACTGCACGAAAATTTTTAATACAGTACCAGGACCGGGTGTTATTTGGGACGGACACAGAGCCAAATGCAGAATCTTACCGCATTTATTATCGATTTCTTGAAACAGACGATGAGTATATTGACCCCGCCGGTGGGCACCACCTCCAGGCTCGCTGGATGATCTATGGAGTATATCTGCCTGATGAGGTATTGGAAAAAATATATAATAAAAATGCGCTGAAAATTCTGGCTTTGTTCAAGGGGGCTAATTAAAAATATCAAATGTTAGATACTATTTTTAGATGGGTATCACTTTTTAGGAATATTGCCATTGTATATATAATTGGACTGTAAAGAATACATTTATTAAAAAAGTAGCCATTTTCATGGCAAAGTATTCTGGAATTTGTAAATCTGGCCATATAAGGTCGCAGTAAAACGAATAATGCACCTGTATGATCATCAAAGTCCTTTGAATAGTCCATGGATCGAATAGGAGAACAGAAGGTATTTTTAATAAATGAAATAGTTTAAATTTTTATCATATGCATATCCGAATTATTATTTTCCTGCTGATAGTATTTAATTTGAATGCACAGGCACAAACCGGATTTCGTGGTAATCCAGGAAGACATACCGTCCGGCCTGAAGTAATCGACGATGTCCTTTATAATCCCGGTAAAGGAATTACCACAGCCAATTCATTTGAAGGAGATGTTGAAGGATACCCTATATCAAGGATAGCATATTGGCGTTTCTATTGGAGTGAAATTGAAACTGAGAATGGCAAATATCGATGGGATAGGATCGATGATATCATTGAAACTGCAAAATCCCGCGGACAGCGTGTAGCCCTCGGAATCATGCCGGCGAACGGTTCTGCGCCTGAATG
Source organism: uncultured Cytophagales bacterium (assembly GCA_963820995.1). Lineage (GTDB taxonomy): Bacteria > Bacteroidota > Bacteroidia > Cytophagales > Cyclobacteriaceae > JAGTVG01. The sequence goes on from CAWGCL010000009.1 coordinate 631,967, forward strand.
GTATAGGGACTTAGGAGCTGCTGGTTTTGAATATACTCCTGAACGTGGTGGGGGTACAAGCTGGATGCCCGATCATAATGATCCATTGTATTTGGAATATATGGGTCGACTGGTCAAGGAAATGGGAGAACGATACGATGGCCATCCGGATATAGATCATATAGATATGCGCTCATTAGGGCACTGGGGCGAATGGCATTTTGGATTCATCGAGCCACGTCCGGAGGTCAAACCTGAGATCCGGAAAGCTTTGGTGGATATTTATCTGGACAACTTTGACAAAACACCTTTGATCATGCTTATCGGAGGTGGTGAGGAATTGACCTATGCTGTTGAAAATGGGACTGGCTGGAGAGCTGATTGTTTGGGCGATCTTGGTTATTGGGGCCCTGATTGGAATCATATGAAGGATTCCTACCAGCAGTCCCTGGATAATGCCGGTGCTAATGATGCCTGGAAATATGCTCCGGTATGTTTTGAATCCTGTGGAGTCATGCAAAAATGGGATGACGAGGGTTATGATGTAGAATTTATCATAAATGAAGCTTTGCGCTGGCATATTTCGATCTTTAATAATAAATCATCACCCATACCTCCAAGATGGTGGAGCGAGATGAGTGAATTTATTAAAAAGATGGGATATCGGTTTGTAATTAACTATATCACTTTACCCATGACCGTTAAATCAGGCCAAGCATTGCACATAGAAAGTGAATGGGAGAATTTGGGAGTAGCGCCTGCTTATAGAAATTATATTATTGCGTTCAAATTAATTCCTAAAGATCGCAGACCAAAAAGTGTCAATAATACAGGATCCGTCATATAACACTGATATAAAAGAGTGGTTGCCGGGTAAACATAACTTGAATCTGGATATGATGATACCTCCGGATATAAAACCAGGAAGGTATAATCTGGCTGTTGCCCTTTTGGATCCTTATACAAAAGAAGTGGCAGTTAAATTAGCCATCGAAGGTCGCGATTCCCAGGGATGGTATATTTTAAGTGAACTTGAGGTTGAATAAATATCTACACTACAATTTTTTAAATATAATATCATGAAAAACTCTCGAAGGGATTTTTTAAAAAAAACGAGCATAGCCAGTGCAAGCCTGGTTGGTGCCAGTATGGCAGCTTGTAGTAAACAGGATGAAAATTCTGATCCACTTCCTCAAACCTATGAACAGAAATTCAATATGTCGGGATATGCAGCACCAAAACTGGATTTGGTTAGGATTGGTGTAGTAGGACTAGGAAATCGAGGTACCGGTACTGTTAGAAGGCTTGCTGGCATTGAGGGTGTTGAAATCAGGGCATTATGTGATCTGGAACCCGATCGAGTTCAAAGATCAGCAGATAACATCAGTCATCTAGGGCATAAACCTGATTTTTATTCAGGTCACGAAGATGAATGGAAGAAAATGGTTGAAAGGAAAGATCTGGATCTTATTGCCATAGTTACTCCCTGGCATATGCATACTCCAATGTGTGTTTATGCTATGGAAAATGATAAGCATGCCTATACTGAGCTGCCAGCCGCAACTTCAATGGAAGAATGCTGGCAATTGGTTGAGACTTCTGAACGGACAAGAAAACACTGTATCCAAATGTCTGCCAACTGCAGTGGGGGAACCTCGGCAGTAATTTTGAATATGGCGAGGGAAGGTTTTTTTGGGGATATTATACATGGTGAAGGGTGTTATATTCATACCTTATTGGATTTTTACCTGTTTGATAAGGACATGTACCACAATATGTGGAGGCTGAAGGCAAACATCGGGAAGACTGGCAATCTTTATCCGAACCATGGTATCGTCCCTATCATGCAGATGATGGATATCAACTATGGCGACAGGATGGACTATTGTTGTTCAATTTCAAGTAAAGATTTTTCAATGAATAATACAGCGAAAAGATTGGCTGAGGAAGATCCTTACTGGGAAGAATATATTGACAGGGATTTCAGGGGTAATATGAATGTAACCACCATGAAGACTGTAAAAGGACGTACCATTGTACTGAATCATGATGTTACTTCACCAAGGCCCAGGGGAAGGCGGTTGTTAAGCGGAACAAATGCCGTTTATATTTCACATCCGGACAGAATTTCAACCAGTGAGAATCATACAGGATGGGGACATTATGATTGGCTTCCAGAAGAAGAATTAAAATCGTTGCTGGAAGAATATACACCTGAGATAAATAAGAGATTCGAGGAACTTTCAAAACAGGCGGAACAATTGGACAAGAGTGGCCATTCCTATTACCAAACCAGTCCGGTAGACTGGAGGATAATTGACTGTTTGCGGAATGGCTTGCCTATGGATATGGATGTTTACCAGGCTGCAACATCAAGCGCCATGACACCACTAAGCATATGGTCTGTTAAAAACAGAGCTTTTGTTGATGTCCCGGATTTTACTGGCGGTTCCTGGAAAACGAATCAACGAACCCTGGATATCGAAATGAAGAGAGGAGGAGGTTCTAC
>CAWGCL010000010.1:0-99458 GCA_963820995.1 uncultured Cytophagales bacterium
AAAATTAATGTAGTGTTTTTTATAAGTAATTCCCCAGGTGGATTTCCCACAACTGCCACAAAAAGAATGGTTTCATTGGATGCCCTCCGGGGTTTTACCATGGTATTTATCATTGGAGGAGGAGGAGTTATAAGCAGTTTATACAAAGTATGGCCAAATACGATTACCGCGACTTTAGCTAAAAATATGGAGCATGCTGGATGGGAGGGCTTTTATTTTTTAGACCTTATATTTCCTCTTTTTTTATTCCTGGTAGGTGTGCTTATACCATTTGTCATTCTTGGTCGCATTGAAAAAGGTGCCAACTCAGGTGAATTGTACAGTCATATTATAAAGCGTACTTTTGTTCTTATCTTCCTGGGATTGGTTAATTATGGCCTTTTACGTTTTGACTGGGATAACATGCGCTGGTCAAGTGTTCTAGGTCGAATAGGGATCTGTTACTTTTTTGCTACCATGTTGGTGATCCATACAAACTGGCGGACCCAGGCTCTGGTAGTTCTGATTATTTTGTTAGGCTATTGGGCTGCGGTCTTGTTTATTCCTGTTCCGGGTTATGGCCCGGGAGTACTCACGCCGGAAGGTTGTCTTACCACCTGGATAGACCAGAAGCTCATCCCCGGTACACTGGGACTGGGACTGTATGACAGGCAGGGAGTACTATCTACTTTTACAGCACTTGCTACAACAATAATTGGTGTTCTGGCAGGCCACTGGCTCCGTTCTGAAAAAACACCAAAACAAAAGACACGGGGATTTATTGTTGCCGGACTGGTTGCTCTGTTCGTTGGATGGATTTGGGGACAGTTTTTCTTCATTAGTAGAAATGTTTGGACGAGTTCATTTGTACTATACTCCGCCGGCTGGTGTTTGCTCTTACTGGCGGTCTTTTACTGGGTAATTGATGTGAAGGGGTATAAAAAATGGACATTATTTCTGGTCGTGATCGGGATGAATGCCATTGCAATCTGGGTTGGGCAAAGGTTAATTGATTTTGAGTTTACAGCGAATGCACTATTCTTTGGTTTATCCAAATACCTGGGAATTATTGCTCCCTTATTCCTTGCACTTAGTGTTATAATGATAAAATGGTTGTTTCTATGGTTCTTATATAGAAAGAAAATATTTTTAAAGGCCTGATTTTACATGAGGGAATTGGATTAAAAGAAAACATGTTTCTGCTCTGACAGATGAATATTTGATATTCTAGTTTTAATAGCTTTTCATTGGATTAAATCTTTATTGTAAGCTGGAAATTTTCATCGAAACGTCATGCTTTAAATGACATAATGAATGCACCAGGAAATAATTTGGAAATTGCTTAATTTTCATTTGACCTTCATAATTCTGCTTTTGAATTTCAGCTTCTAATATCAATATTCAATATTTATTAGTGCAGTATTTGTATCGTTGATAGTTTATGAATAATCATACCATTATTTCAATTATTAGTATCAATTTCTATTCGAGTTATTTTTTAGATTGAGAATATAGCAAGTCACAATACATTATATGCAAAATTTAACAATCATGAGAAAATTTAATTTTTTGAATGCCATTCTGCTATTGATATTAGCACTATTTGTGCAATGTACACAAGAGAATCAAGAGAAGGATTATAAAATCCGCCTGACAGCACTAAGCTCATTGCAGCGTGCTATTCCAGGCCTCCCAGTAACAGGTAAATCCACTGTAGATATTAAAGCAGCAAAAAACGAATATGAAGCATTTCAGGTGGTCATTTCCTCTGGACCGGACAATCAGTTAAAAGATGTAAAAATTGAAATCACTGACCTGGAAGGAGAAAATGGCCGAATTGGGAAAGAGAATCTCGAAGTGTTCAGAGTGGATAATATACACTTGAAAAAGTCATCACCAAGGTCAGCCTTTGGCCCAGGGCTATTCCCGGACCCATTGCTGCCATTTATCGATCCTGTATCAGGTGATTCGGTAAAGAACCTGCAAAGATTTGATTATCCCGATGGGAGTAAATTTGTAGGTGCAAAAAACAGCCCTTACCCAATTCAAATTTTTCCAGGTCAACCATGTACAATTTGGGTGGATGTATATGTCCCGACTGATGTTCAGGCAGGGATATATAAAGGATCGATAAAGGTACTGGGCAATGAAAATATTTCATCTACCATTCCTGTTATACTTAAAGTCTGGGATTTTGTACTACCTGAAGTAGCCTCTCACAGGACTCACCTGGGGCATTTTTCATTGATATCCAAAATCTGGGAAGTAGAGAGGGAATCTGAAGAATTTGAGGATATTGAGATGAGGTTTTGTAAGGAGATGGCGAGGCATAGAATAAATCCCCCCGTTCCACACAGTTTGATGCCTGTGGTAAACGATGACGGGTCATTAACTATTGTTCCGGAAAAGCATGAAAAACTGGTAAAATATGTTAATGAGACTAATCTCAAGGATTTTGAGGTACCGAGGACTCCATTTATGACCAACACTTCGAATAGTACCCGGCCAACTCCTGAAAATCAAACAGATCCTCTAGCCATTGAAAAATCAAAAAGATATTATCGTGAAATGTATCAATACCTTATAGACAATGGATGGGACAAGCGGGCCTATATATACCTTATCGATGAACCGAATTCTGTAAAAGATTATAACCAGGTAATAAATTTAGCCAAAGTAGCAGAAGAGGGAGCACCTGACCTTCAACGACTTGTTGTTGAACAAACTTATAAGCACGAACCTTCCTGGCCAGATCTTGACGAGTCAATTGATATTTGGTGTGCCTTATTTGGCTTCATTGACAGGGAAACCATTCAGGAAAAAATCAATAGCGGTGATGAAGTATGGTCATATTCTGCATTGGTACAGCCGGCTCCATCCTATCATCCCGATTATGAGGAAGTGAAAGATAAAAACCCTCCTTACTGGCACATAGATCAGCCGGTAGTAGCCTATCGCATTCCAACCTGGATAAATCGCCAATATGATATAAACGGACTGCTATACTGGACTACTTCAGGATGGTATGACGAACATGGACCCTGGTTGGTGCCAAGCTTTGTTCATTATAGCCAGATAGGTGAAGGGCATTATGAAGCGAGGTATTTCAATGGAGGCGGTATGCTGTTTTATCCCGGGATTGAGGCTGGTTTTGATGGTCCGGTTACTACCATTCGCCTAAAAAATATCCGCGAGGGTCTTGAGGATTATGAGTATTTCGCCATTCTTGAAGCAAAAGGTCAAACAGAATTTATGAAAGAAATGGTTGATGCAGTATGTCCTGAATGGTGGAATTATTCCAAAGATCCGGAATTCCTATATCAGGTCAGGGAAAAAATGGCTATGAAAATAGAGTCTCTGGATTAAATGAAATTTGTTGCGTAAATTCTCACACAATTGTTGCTAGCTGGATTTTAAGAATATAACTTTTATTAAGTTTCTGTTCTTTACGCTAAATTTCAGGAAATGAAGAGCGATGAATTAAATGTTTGATTGGTATAAATTATAAAGTTTCAATCAACTTTTGATATTCTTCCTTGATGAGCCCAGAGGAGGTGTTAATTATCACCTTCCGGAGGCCTTGTTCTATATCTTCTATGGCAGGAGCCCCCATCCAGTCTTTGTTTAACATAATAGATTCAGATATGAATTTGGATAGCTTCTCAAGATCAGCTTCTATGAAGAAATAGGATTTACGCTGGTTATCCAATACAAACAGGATCATTTTTATATACACATGCTGAATAGAGAGATAGCCATATTGCATATCTATATCATCCTCATCAACGGATTCATTTATCCGTTCCCCAAGATCAAGCATATTCTGGGCTATGGTAAGTCCAAATATATATAGATCAATTAACTCCCTGTTGTAATTCTGTTTAACATTATCGAGATCAGTATATGAAGTAATTAGAGATCCCTGGATATCTACATATTTCTGGATCATTTCCGCACGTTCATGAAGAGGGATGGTCTCATCCAGTAAAAATAAAAAATTTTCAGGATCAATTATCCGCATAAAATATTCTCCGGACTTTTTACTGTCTTTTTTAGGTAGAGATAATGGATAAAAAACCCTCAGATTTGAAAGGATCTTGCATGTATTCACATAGTCATTGTAACTCCATATCACATTATTATCAGGCAAGCCCAGTTCCATATATTCCTCAACAGTCAAAGATTGGTCTTTCTTTGATTCTTTCTTGCAGGCGGGCGAAAAAAAAATCAGGAATAGAAAAATTAAAATGGTTGTAATTCTCATTTTATAAAATAATATTTATTCTATTGCCTAGCAATATAGACAGTATCATGCAAATGAGAAGAAATAAATAATATTTTCCTAAACCGGATGAAATTTTAAATTAGTGGTATATCAAACAATACTAATCGACTAATTGAATTTTTTCCTTATATCTCAGAGCCGATTTCTTGAAACCAATCATCTTATTAAAAAATAAAATTGTGCTTTTTAAATACTTCGCAACTGAATGGTTGGCATTATTGATTTTTATTATAAATTTAGATATGTTGGTTCAGATACTTTAAAATCCTTATAGATGATTAAGCTAATTAAAACAACTCAATATTTGATCTTTATCTTCTGTTTACTATCAAATGTCATGGCACAGGTTCCCACGGCCCAGAAACTTGATAAGAATATGTCTTTAAAAGAAGTTGAGGTAGAGGGGATTGCCTGGATTGATCCAAAAGAGGAACCTTTTGAGCTTTTAGGATTCGAATGGATCAGGGAAGACGGTGTTTATCGCAGACTCCCTGTAAATCCGGAATGGGAAATCAGGGAAGCTGTTGATCATCTAGCCAATCATACTGCCGGGGGGCAAATACGTTTCAAAACGAATAGTAAAAGAATTTTGGTAAGAGTAGAACTTCGGGAAAGATCCGGGATGTACCATATGCCTGCAACAGGGCAAAGTGGATTCGATTTATACCTGCTGGAATCCGGAGTTCAGCGGTATTTAAAAACCACACGTTTCCCCCATGACACCCTCAGGTATCAGGTTGAACTCTTTAATGATATTCAGGAAGAGATGCGGTCCTTTACTTTAAATTTTCCATTATATAATGGGGTGAATTCCGTAAAGATTGGAATTGAGGAAGGGGCTGCATTGGAAGCTCCCCAACCATTCAAAATTCCAGGGAAAATTGTGATATATGGGACTTCCATTACCCAGGGAGGTTGTGTCTCCAGGCCCGGGATGGCTTATTCAAATATCATCAGTCGAAATATGGATGTGCAATTTGTGAACCTTGGATTTTCCGGGAATGGGAGAGGTGAGCCAGCGTTGGCTCATTTAATTAATCAAATTTCAGGAACAAGATTTATCATTCTGGACTATGAGGCCAATGCAAATGAAACCATTATGAATACTTTAGGGCTCTTTGTTGAGATATTGAGGCAGGAGCATCCCTTAACACCTATTTTGATCATGTCCAAAATCCGGTATGCTGGTGCTCGCTCTGGAAGTTCTGCGTATCAATTGTTGATGCAGAATCGCGATTTTCAGGAGAATCTTGTAGAAGAACGAAAAGAAAAAGGAGATATGAACATTTACTTTCTGGATGGTTCTACCGTTCTTGGGGAAGACTATTATGAATGCACCGTTGATGGTAGCCACCCAAATGATCTGGGTTCTTATAGAATTGCCAATGCACTGATTCCTAAAATTGCAGACATCTTGAAAAAATGACTTTAAGAAATCAGATTTGAAATTTTTATAGCTAATCCAAGATTGATATGGATTAAACGCGGATTGTATATGTGGGTTTACTGGTTAATAAACTTGAATCGATCCATCAAAACTCCCGCCTTCTTAAAAAACCCCTTAGGACCTGATGCAGGTAGTATTATTTCATTATCCTTTCCTGGCCTTAATTTGTGCCGATTCAGAATCATTTATCAGTTTTTCATAGGTCTCCAACTCGTATTCTTTTAAAATATCAGCCACAAAAACATCCGATGAAAGGCTTTCTATAATCGACCATTCCTCTTCATGGAAATTGGTAATTTTAATTTTCCTGCCATATTTTTTTCTGATTTCGTCAAACCGTTGGACATAAGGCCATGTATGTAAAAATGCTTTCTCCAGATTGACAGATCCGCAATAGGCATTTTTATCCCATATACCTGTTTGAGCTAAAACCTCTCCGGTCATATCACATAATTTGGCTGTGTTTTTCCGCGTACTTGTAGCTACGACATATTTGTGCTGGGTGGCTTTAAAGTTTACTGCCTGACCGCCTGCAAAAGCAGATGGCCAGAATACGATCTCGGCTCCCTGTTCTTGTAATCTTGTCCAACCATCATCCCATTCAATATCAAAGCAAATTTGTACTCCAATTATTCCAAAATCTGTTTTAAATACCGGCGGATTTAGAGGGCCCGGGGTTAGGCCCCATTCAATTTCTCCCTCTGTTAAATGGATTTTCCTGTATTCTCCTATTTTTTGACCTTCCCGGTCAAGAATAACCGCGGCATTATATGCCTTACCATTTTCAGTCGTATAAATGGGACAAATAACATAGCATTTATTTTCTTTGGCAAAATCAGAAAGTTGCATCAAAGGTTTTTCATGTAGTTTCAGTTTGTCTGAAAGATCTAATTGGACATCAATATTTGAAGTTGGAAACACTTCCGGAAGACAAACTACATCAGGTTTATAAAACCTAACATTTTCAAGGATCCGAAATATTTCATCCATCATTAGCTGAGATGTTGCCGTCTGTAAGCCCATTTGCGATATTGCAGCAATCCATACTTCCCTGGGGAGTTTTTGATTGTTGTCTTCCTTAAAGGATGAATTCCTTGCATACGATTGGGATCCAAATGCAGCCAAACCTGTTGTTAACACTGATTTCTTTAAAAAATCCCTTCTTGATTTGTTTTGCGTTTTCATGATATGGGAATATTTGTAATCGGGTACTACCTATTTGTATTTACGCTTGTTTAAAAATTTCTTTTGTATGATATTTTCGTTTCTGTTTTTAAACGTTTGTAAGGTATATTAATATAGCAATTATTCAAAAGCCCTTAAAGAATTTTGTATTACAGATCCGGGTATTTTTTCATTCAGAAAACAGTATGAAACACTGACTTGTGAAATCATTATAAATGATGCTGGATTAATAGCAGTATGGACTTTTGTCTAGAAGATTTGTATTTATCTGGTTAACAGATCTTGCCAAAATGCGCTTTTATTTGCAGTGTTTTGTATTAAAATCTTATTAACGATAATGAGATATGCATTCTGCTGCAGTAATTTGAATAATTGTATTAATATTTAATGCCTTAGTATCAATTTATACCCGACTAAATTTTTAGATTGTAATATGAAATAATATGCCCCGGAAAATTCCCCGGTCATGGGTAGATTTTTTTTATTATGAAAGGAATTAAGCCATATCATTCTAACATTGCTTTATTTTAAATTTATCAGACATGAAATTCAATAAGTTCAGTTTCCCTAATTATCAATGGATGGTTATTCTCTTGACATTTATAATGCCTTTAGAGGGATTTGCCGATCTGTATCCAGCCCGTTTTCAAATTCCTGAAATGAGTATAGCGCCAGAACTTGATGGTGTGCTTCAGGATGGAGAATGGAATCAATGCCAGGAAGTGTCGGATTTCGTTTATTGGACACTCGACCGTTATGAACATGATCCGGTCACAGTTTTTCTCGGATTTGACGAGGAAAATTTATATGTGGCCTTTAAAAGCTGGTACAGCGACCCGGTGATGTGGGAAAGAAGATATGAAGAAAAAAAACCCATAGACAGCCATTTGTGGGGTCGGAATAATGTGCGCATTCAATTGAGCAATGCAGACGTATCAATTCACCTGATGGCCGCACCATCCCTTTCGAGGTCTGACTACAAGAATGGGGATATGGCCTGGAATGGAGATTGGGAGTTTGCCACAAAAATTAATGAAGACCACTGGATTGCAGAGATTAAGGTCCCTTTCAGTGAATTGGATCTTGATGGCCCCCCCATTGACAGTCCCTGGAATTTAATGCTGGGGAGGACCCATCCTGCAGATGGCCGGACCTCTCTATGGAATGGAGAAGTTACATTTGTTGGATCTAACACTGTTTTCCCTTTCTTTGGTAAATGGCCTGATCCAAAACCAGGTACAAACGAGTTGAAATTCAAAATAAAGAATCCTGGACAGGAAAATAAATCCATCAGATATGTATTGGAGTTAATCCCCTTCAAAGGCAGACCGGATTTTATAAATCAGAAAGGACAGGGATCCAATACCCAGTTTATACTTCCATTGACAAAGGCCCCTCTGCATTTTGAAGGCTTGATCGATGTTGGCCCTGGTTTGGAAAAAGAAGAAAATATAGCTTATGAGTTAAATGATGAAGGGAGTTATTATGCAACGGCAACATGTTATTCAGACGACGGGCAGGTCCTATTGAGGAATAGAGGATTTTGGTTCGAGATCAGCCCGAACCGGTCCCATCTCGAGGAATTAATCAAAATTACTAGTGCAGGTATAGCGGGTTGTCAGTATGAAACTTCAAATTCAGCCAAGGCATTATCTTCCAGGGGCAAAAACCTGCTCAAAGTGCTGAAAGAAAAGCTATCCGGTGCGGAGGATGACTGGAATAGCGGAGCCTGGGAAAAGCTGACAGCAGAAATAAACATATCTCAGATAGAAGTTTATCAGTATCTGAACCAGTTGCATTATGCCTCTTTGTTTAACTGGGAAAATGATGATGAATTCGGTCTAACAGCCACTCATTCACTGAACAAGATCAGGAGAGATGAAAAGTATAACTTTCCCTTAGATAACAAAATAAGTATTTCGGCTGCAAGGAATGAATCTGAATCTTTTCAATTGGTGGTGCTTCCTTTTGGCGAGGATATTACAGGGCTAACTGTATCTGCCTCTGACCTGGTTGGTGAGAATGGAGGAATAATACCGGGATCTTCCATTGAAATATCTTTTGTGGAATACAACTGGATCGAACGACAACCCAGCTATCTGATTGATGATCTGGGATGGTATCCTGATCCTCTGATGCCCATCAACGCTCCTCTCGAGGTAAAGGGGAATGAAATAAGTCGTCCTTTCTGGGTTACCGTTTCTGTACCTGAGGATGCTGCCCCGGGTATGTACCGGGGCGTGGTAAAATGTAATACGGAAGATGGAAGCGGACCTTCTGTGACGGTGGCTCTGAAAGTGTGGGATTTCGACCTGCCAACTGAGCCGCATCTCAAGACGCACACCTGGGACGGACTGGAGACGATGGCTGAGTTCTATAACGTGGAAGAGGTCCCTTTGGAGTGGTATCTGAATTTCTGTGAAGTATTGTTAAAAAATAAAATGAGTCCTGGATTTGCCGGTGTAAACTATGTTGATCAGAACCCTGGGAAAAGGAGAAAATACGACTTTAGTACAGTAGCGAAAGTACTGGAATTTTGCATGGAGCAGGGTTTAACAAGATACAGTATGATCCAGATGCGGAAAGGGTTTTACACGGAGAAGGAGAAAAAAGAAGTATATAAATTCATTCATGAATATGCAAAATTCCTGAGAGAAAAAGGATGGCTTGATCGTGCTTTGATCGAAGTCTGGGATGAACCAACCATAGTCCGGCTTCCGGCAGTTATCCAGCGTGCAAAGGACCTGCGAGAGATGGATCCTGACCTTACGCTTCAGCTTTTTGCCTTCGGGCATAAAGAATTCGACTTCTGGGACCCGGAAGCTAAAAAATATGGTTTGGTTGATCTGATTGATATCTGGGCGCCCTGGCCGCTGGTTGAATCACCGGAATCACAGGCCACAGGCACTGAGATCTGGTCTTATTTCTGCACCCTCGCAAGAAGTAATGCACCCAATTTCTATATTGAAACCGATCCCATTTTTAAGCGGAGCATTGCATGGCATAGCTGGATGTTCGGGATTGATGCTTTCGAACACTGGAGCACGAATTCTTATTCCAGAAATACTTTTCCCGGTGAGCCTCTTAGCGAAAAATGGCCCAACAGGCTCTGGGATTCCAGGACCTATATGAATTTTCATGGAGAGGGGCAACTGGTGTATCCTGGACCAGAAGGTGTATGCATACCATCCATGCGGCTGGAGATATTCCGTGACGGTATGGATGACTATGAGTATTTGTATAAGCTGCGGGAATTGATAGAAAAATGTGAAGCTGAGCAGGTGGATGTAGATCTGACTGAGTTCCGGAAATTATTGAGGGTGGAAGACTATATGCTGATAAAATATCCCAGGGAGTTGACCATGACTCAGGAAAATACCATTCGGTATCCGGACCAACCTGAAAGGTTCCTGGAGGCAAGAAACAGAATGGCTAAGGCCATCGAGGAATTACAGAAAATCCTGGAATAAAAAATAGACCGAAAAATACTGATGATAGTAAATTAAAGATTAAACGATGAAATATATAAGCGTATCTGTGTTTGTCGTGCTGTTATTAATTATTTCAGGATGTTCGAAGGAAGGTTCTCCCCTGGTAAAAGACGAAGTAGTAGCTCCGAAACAGGATTCAGAACGGTTGTTGATCATGGCCCAGAGACCTACTCCAGCCGGATATCCTTTGGTTATTTCCCAACATATGGAATATATTGAATCCATGCCTTTCGATGGGATGTTTATCAATTCACCGGTATGCTGGCGGTTAATGAATGGTGATCCGGTAAGTTATGAACAGATATATGAGGAATTGAGTCCATTAAAGAGTGCTTACAAGAAGTTCACACATAATTTTATATATGTCTTCATACATTTTCCCGGTGATTTCTGGGATGATGAGGCCTGGCAGATTACCGCCGCAAACTTTGGCAATATGGCCAGGGTGGCGAAAGAGTTTGGTTTCGCAGGCATAGTCTACGATAATGAAGAATACCTTGAAAAAAAGTGGCTTAATTATGGAGAGAGTTATAAAAATCATGATTATGACCTGAATCAACACCGTGACCAGGTTATTTTGAGAGGAAAACAGGTGATGGAAGCGATGGTCAGTGAATTTCCGGAAATAGATGTGTTTACCTACCATGGGCCTTATTTGTCGGAACCCAACTACCGGGTTCCCGATATTATTATGAGACAGGCAGCCAGCTGGGACCATTACGAATTACTGGGGCCTTTTTTTGTTGGAATGATGCTGGGTAAGGGTGAAAAAGCGACCATAATTGACGGAGGAGAAGTATATCAATATCGTACATACGGAGATTTTAAGAATTCTTACAATGTCCGGAAATATGAAATAGCCTCTGAAGAAACGGATTCCTGGTTCATTCCCTATGAATTGCGGTTAAAATGGCCCAATGAGATCAGCATTGCTTTTGGGGTGTATAACCGGCAGTGGATTCCTGAATATCCAATGGATGTCGATATCATGCGATCCACACTTGAGAATGCGCTAACAGTTGCAGATAGATATGTCTGGTATTATACTGAAAGTGATTCCTGGTTGATCCCTGGTGAGATGCCGGAAGAATGGATCAATATGGTTCGCGAGGTCAGGGATAAGTTTGTTGCATCAGAATAGCAGTGGATATAATATGAGTAAGGGTGATTTCCACAGGCTGAATGGATCGTGTCAGAATAGAGTTTTATTAAATAAGAATTGAAATACCTGAAAGTGGATTTTGCGATTGAATCGGGAACCTATACTTTTTACATAGACCCTTCGGGGATCCCAAATTAATATAGAAATTTTGAATTCTAATGTATGGAACTGAATAAAAGCAAGCGGTTGATGTCCCTTGATGTGCTGAGAGGCCTGGACATGTTCTTTCTGACCATCCTGTCATATATTTTTTTGAGATTGCCGGAAGTTTCCGACAATGCATTGTTCACCTGGCTTGCGGGTCAGTGTGAACACCCGGAATGGGCGGGATTCACCATGTACGATATTGTTTTCCCCATGTTTATCTTCATCGTAGGTGTGGCCATGCCCTTTTCATTTTCGAGAAGACTTGGTCAGGATGGTGGTAAAAAGGAACTTTTTAAACATGTGTTGATCCGGACCATAGTATTGATGGTGCTTGGCCTTGTATTATGGCGCAGCCCTGGAGGACCACACCCGGTCTATGGATACTATAGTGTGTTGTACAGGATCGGTTTCTGCTATTTCTTTGCCGCCATTATTATGATGAATACTGGTATAAAGGGTCAGATCTACTGGGCCTTTGGTTTGTTTATCGGGCATTGGCTGGCGATGCGATTTGTTCCGGTACCAGGATATGGAATTGCAGATTTCAGCCCTGAAGGAAACCTGACCACCTACATAGGCAATCATATTTCCGGGTGGTTGTCACCTAGTTTTAGGTATAATCTGAGTATTTCGCTGATCCCAAGTGTGTCCAATGCGCTATTCGGTGTCCTGGCAGGTCACTGGCTGAGATCAAATCGTGAGCCAATGGAAAAGGCGAAATGGCTTCTGATTGCCGGAGTCGTTTTCATGCTTGCAGGATTGCTTGTTCACCTGGATTTCCCGATCAATAAGAAACTGGGATCACCCTCATTTCATCTATTGACATGTGGAATAAGTACCTTCCTACTCGGATTTTTTTACCTGATCGTCGATGTTAAAGGCTACAGGAAATGGGCCTTTTTCCTGGTAGTGGTAGGTGTGAACCCGATCACCATTTACGTGGCCGGCTGGCTGATCGGATTCAATGCCATCGCCGATGTGTTTGTTGGTGCTTTCGACTTTGGCGAGGGCCAGGCCTTAATGATCGTTATAGTTGCTGGTCTGATAAAATGGCTATTCCTGTATTACCTGTGGCGCCAGAAAGTTTTTCTAAAGATATAATTCAATTGACAAATCAATATATAATCATATGAAAACACATATAATATACGCTTTTATCGTACTGTTGGCCGTGGCTATGATAGCAGCCATACAAATACTTGCGTTAGATGGGGGATCATCTGATAATGGATCATATCCTAGTAGTGCCGGTGAACATGGTATGCTGCAGGCTGATTTTACAAAGACTCCTTATCCTCGCATTGCGATGCTATGGAGTGCAATTCGTGGTGCGCAAGGTGTAGAGAGTATGGCACGGCATGATTTAATAATGTCTGGACAAGGTTCACTTGGATTAAAACCGGATAATGAACCTATTGGAATAGCAACAGGATTTACAACAGAGTCTATTGAAATTGCGAAAAAACGCGTTGAGCAAATCCGGCAGATTAATCCAGATGCGGTGATCATAGCTGATCTTTTATTTTATGAATATCCTGATGAGTGGCTGCCCGAAGATCATCCCTGGTGGCTTCGCAAGAATGGGGAACGTCAGCAGTTCTGGCCTGGAACGCACCGCATGGACTGGTATAATGCGGATTACAGGGCAAAAGTGATTAAACAAACTATGTCACTGAAAGCTATTGGTGTGGACGGGGTATTTTATGATAACTTGCGGAATGAACCTGATCCCTGGGTGGCTTTTCTGACTGATCTTAGGAAAGCGGTTGGCAATGAATTCCTGATCTTAATCAATGCCGGTTATGATGTTGGTACCTACAATTTTGCCTATCCATTCATCAATGGTGTGATGTATGAGTCCGGCTGGAGTCATGATAGAACCGACTGGGATGAAACGATCAAGCAGATGCAGTATTCGCAATCATTACTACGTGAACCAAAGATAAGCCTGATCGAACGATTTGAAGAGACAAGGAGCAGGGCCGGCTGGCCTGGGGATCCTCAAAGGGGTCAGAAACCACCTGATGATCCGGCCGCAAGGCGCTGGAGTCTGTGTTATGCTCTGACAATTGGGGATTTTTACTACCTTTTTTCAGATAATACCAGCCACCGCCATGACTGGTACCCTGAATATGATATCAAAATAGGAATGCCTGTAGAAGAAGGGAAAAGGATGAACCCTTATGTATGGATACGAAAATATGAAAAGGCGATGGTAGTGGTCAACCTGCCAGGTGCAAAATCCGATTATACAATCGAGTTTGAACGGTCTCGTCACGATTCCCTGACTGGAGAAAAAGGCAAAAAATTCCTGATCGCTCCAGGCGAAGGGCGTATTATACTTGAAAATTGAGAATAATGTATCATTTTATTCAGTTATCAGCCAGGCTAATTGAACATAAAAATTAACTCATAATAGAATGAAACCCTTTTTTCTTAATTCGTTAAAAATGAAGATTAAACACCTGCTAATAATATTAATTTTTATAGCTTTAGTTCCTTGTTCATCCTTTGGACAGAAAATAGATTTTTCTTTTACCAAGGGAGAAATTCCGGTTAATGATTTTATTGAGTTCAGTATTGATCTAGAGGATCCTCCAGAACAAATCAATCCGTTCACTGAGGTCGAATTAACAGGTGATTTTTACCTGGAACAAAGCGTGCACAAACGAATCTATGGTTTCTGTGATAGTCAGGATGGGAAAAAGTTCCGCCTCAGATTTATGCCCGAATTTAAGGGTAATTATTCATTCAAGATTCAAATTAGATTAAAAGATCTAAATGAAGAATTTGAAGGGAAATTCACTGCCTCCGATTCTCATATTAATAGTATTGTTGATGTAAGTCAGGAATATCCAACCCATTTTAAATACAGAAATAGTGATTTATATTATTTCTGGAATGGAACAACAGCCTATTGGCTTTCAGGATGGAAAGATATTAACATAATTAACAGCGCTCTGGAAAGACTTGCCGGCTATGGCATCAATAGAATCAGGGTGGCTATAAACGGGCGTTCACACGGTGGAGAAAGATGGTCTGAACCGAATGTAGTTGAATCCGAAAATTTCACTTTTAAACTTAATCCATGGATTGCAAAGTATCCTGAATCTCTGGACAATCCGGAATTCGATGTTAGTCGTATGAATGTGGAACATTGGCAGGTTATTGATCAAATAATGAAGAAAGCCAGGTCGTTGAATATTGTCGTTTCATTGATCTTTTATGTTGACGGCTTGGACCATGCTTGTGATCCGTTTAAATTGGAAAAAATGGGCAATGAGTATGAAAAGCTATATTATCAGTATACCATTAACAGATTTGCATCATATCCCAATCTTATGTGGGATATAGCAAATGAATACCATCTTTTCAGAACTCCTGAATGGGCCGAAGAAATGGGTAATTTTGTAAAGCAACAAGATCCTTATAATCATTTGATTTCCGTTCATGGCAGTGGCGATTTCCCGTTCAGAAAATCGGAATGGGCTGATGTAGTGATGTTTCAGAGCTGGGATGAATGTGGAGGCTTTGATTTTATTACAAAAGCATTGGCCGACCAATTCAATCTGGGATTACCTAAACCCATTGTTAATGAAGAATATGGTTATGAAGGGCATTATCCTCCTTGGGGCTGCGGACCAACCGCAAGTAAAGAAAAACCCGATGGCAGATCGGCAATAAACAGGGCAATGCTTGCCTGGGAGATATACATGGCCGGTGGTTACCAGACCACGGGCGAAACAGCAGAATTTGGTACTGGAGCCGGTGAAAACACTGGCGGTGGCTGGATAAATGGAAGGGGAAATAATAAAATGACTATGCTCTCTTATTATAAAATAATAAAAACCACTTTTGAAAAAACCCAGTATTACAAATTACAACCTGCGCACCATTTAACGAACTATGGAAATTATTGCCTCGCGAATGAAGGGGAAGAATATCTGTTGTATACCAGAAATCAGCATTGCAGAGTTACACTGCCCGGTAATGCCCGTTTCACATTATTAGAGATCGATCCGGTATCAGGGATTGAAAAAGAACATGATAATATCAATTCACATGTTGACAACAATGCCTGGCAGTACAGAAATCATTTATCCAAACCTACCGTATTCATTTTAAAAAGAATAAAAGATGAAAATTAAAATTAGCATCTTATTACTGTTTTTCTTCAATTCAGCCTTTGGGCAATTTGTAAAAAAAGAAGAAGGTAAAATCATCCTGGATAATGGATATGTTAAACGGGTAATTGTCCTAGACAAACAGATTTATACAGAACGACTATTTTTAGCAGGAAGTATGCAAAACTTCGTAGGAGTGGATTACGATCTGACAGATATTGAAATTACGGGCCAAAAAGAAACAACACAAAATACAGGAATCAGAAGGCCAAAATCATTTGAATTCAATGTCATTATCAATGAAAAACTGTATTCAGGGAAAAGTGGCTGGGACGTGATAGATATCCGTAATATCAGCGATGATCACAGCGGTCAGGGCATTCAATTGTTACTCGCGGGAAGAGAAGAAGGAATAAGGGGCGTTGAATTGGGCGTAACCTATATGTTGTATCCAGAACTGCCACTGATCCGAAAAAAAATATCTATCACTAACCATAGTGACAAGGAACTCAAAGTAGAAGGCCTTGATATTGAACACATAAACCTGGCCTGGTGGGAAACACATAACGTGGTACAGGCTGACTATGGCAGGCAGAAAAGACTGGGGCCTTATACCGGGGACTGGTATGATCCGGTCGTGGCTACACATGATGTGACTGGGAGCAGGGGGATCATTATAGGCAATGAAGCTCCGGGCGTTTTAAAACGTACTACGGTCATGACAAACGGGATGAGCCTGATTGCAGGGCTGACACATCCGGGTCAAACTTACCCCTTTAGAAGGTGGTTATCGACTGATGAATCCTGGGAAAGTCCATATGTTTTCATTGCGCTTTACCAAGACACGAACAATCCCTTTGATGCCATTAGCAGTGAGGTCAACGATTTCGTTCGCCGTCATATGGGCATAAGACTGGCCGAAATACAGGAGAAACCAGTGTTTGTTTACAATACCTGGAATCCGTTTATGGGCAATATCAATGACAAAATGATCCGGGAAATAGCTGAAGCGGCTGCTGAATGCGGTGTGGAGGAATTCATTATCGACGCCGGATGGTATAGGAATGCTTCCGGTTGGGAAGATCCCAATGATAACTGGTTCAACGAATGCGGCGACTGGTTGATCGATGAAAAGAAATTTCCAGACGGTCTGAAACCTGTTTTTGACTATATAAAATCGCTCGGCATGAAACCCGGCCTCTGGATCAGCCTGGGAAATGCTTCCCAAAACTCAAAGGTTTATAAGGAGCATCCGGAATACTGGACGGTCCATCCTGACGGCAGCAATATGTTCCTGCACGTGGCCAATGACGAGCTGAATGCATCCGGATGTTTTTCATCAGACTGGCCGGATTATATCAAAAGGGTGATTCTCGACCTCGTAAGTGAACACGGACTGGCCTATGCCAAGCTAGACCTGGCCGTGGTTACCAGCCCTTATCACTATGATCCAATGCGGTCGGGTTGTTATGCGACTAACCATAAGCACAAAGACCGGGAAGAATCCCTTCTTATGAATTTTGAGGAGTTGTTCAAAACATTTGACGAGCTGCACGCAGAAGCACCTGATCTTTTTATTGATTGCACTTTTGAGACCATGGGCGCACTCCAACTCATCGATTACGCCATGTGCCAGCATGCGGAAGGCAACTGGCTTTCCAATTTTGAAGAACCTTCTCCCACAGGTAGTCTTCGGGTGCGGCAGATGGCCTGGTGGAGATCGCCTGCCATACCCGCATCCTCCCTGGTTATCGGCAACCCAAGAATGGACGATCCCAATCCGGCACTATTCTTCAAGTCACTGGCAGGTTCATTGCCTATTATGCTGGGAGATCCGAGAAAACTTTCTACAGAAGAACGGAAAACATATAAACAACTCTCTGACTGGCTGAGACAAATGCAGGAGAAACACAACTATGTGCTTTTCCGCCAGGACCTACCTGGTTTCGGCGAACCTGTGGAAGGTGCATGGGACGGATTTCAACGAATCAACAATGATACAAAAAGCGGTGGTATTGTCGGTGTATTCCGGCAGGGAGGACATGAGAACCAAAGGAAGATCCGTTTAACAGGATTAGATGATGAAAAAAAATATTATGTCTCGAAATGTGTTACGGGTCAAGTCATAGCTGAAATGTCCGGTAGAAAATTGTCTGAATCCGGTTTCGATGTAATATTAAATCAGAAATATGATGGGGAATTGTTCGAGGTAGGGATTAGATAGACACAGATGCCTTTCGTCTGTAACATGCCTTCCTGGAATAACTTTACCTGTTTATGGCCAATGTTAAAATCCTGATTTGAGAAGGGATCAGATTACAGATCTTTCGTTTAATGGTTCCATTGATTACTTGACCAGATCAATTCCTTCCAAGGGAATCAGGCTGTTTATAAACATTTCCAGATTCATATATCCTTCCTTACTTAGGTCCGTACCATAGGCGTCCAATGAATCGGAGGGATTCAACTTATTTGCAATTTCCCATGAATCGGGCATACCGTCATTGTCAGAATCAAGAAGATTTACTCCCGGAGGATATTCCGGCCAGCCACCAACTTCATTCTGAGAATCAATAATCCAACCCGTATTTTTTATAACATCATCAATGATCCGTTTGTCCACTGCATCGTAACTAGGATAGTTGGCACCAGCATTATTAAGTACTGCTTCATACGTTTCAGGAGCTGATAAAGTAGTAATCCCTGATAACGGCAAGGCAGGTTCATCCACTTTCCAACGCTGGTTTCCATCCACCAATATCCAGTCATCAATTTCATCATTCATACGGCCCGGGCCATAATTGTCCTTAAAATATATCTTTGTACCTGGTTTAAGTCTTTCATCATCCAGAATTAATGGTTTCCGTGGAGAATTGTCCTGCCCAGGCTTATAATAGTTACACAGGATATTGGACATTATTGTCGCATTGATGTTTTCATAATTGGAAGTAGCGGTGGCTTCCCAGGTTCCCCAGTTATATATAATATTATTGATTATTTCTGATGTTGTGCCACCTTTCATAAGAGGATTCCGGCCATTATTGTGTGCGAACAGGTTGTGGTGGACGGAAATGGATCTGGCATAATCTCCAATCAGCAATCCGGTTCCGTGTGCCCCTTTCGGATGTAAACTGTTATGTAAACCTTCGCTAATAATGCACCATTGTACCGTGATGTTCTTGCAAGGATACCAGAGCTGCACCGTTTCATCAATAGCCCAGCTGAATGAACAGTGGTCAATGATAATATTATGTGGAAGCTCTGAATTATTATTGATAGATAATGCATCCCGGTTGGATGGGGTTTCGCCTTCAATTGAATCTCCAACTCTGATGCGGAGTCCTCTGATTATTACATCATGAGTATTAATTCCAATGCCGGCACCCTTTAAACAGATCCCATCTCCAGGAGCAGTTTGACCTGCAATAGTGATATAAGGATCTGAAATCATTATGTTATCGGCAATTTCAATCAGTCCTCCGACTTTGAAAATTACGATTCTTGGCCCACTGGTCGCACATGCTGCACGAAGGCTGCCCTGGCCGCTTGAATTCAGGTTTGTTACAAAAATGATCTTCCCACCTCGACCTCCGGGGGTTGTTGAACCAAATCCTTCAGCCCCAGGAAAAGAACGCAAAGCATTCAGCTCAGTAATATTACTGCTCACTTCTATGTTCCCGCGATTGCAGGAAAATAATATACCGAATAGAAATAGAGATAAAATGCCAGGTAGAATCCTGCTGTATCCGTTAATTTTCAAATACAAAATAGATGGAATCTTTTTATAAAATAATTTTGTTGATCGCAGATTTTTCATAGTGCGTTATTCAGTTTCTCAAAATATAAAAAATTCATTATGAATTGAACCTATGACATAATGTTTAATAATCTTATTGCGTTGGGATTGCTTGAAAGATCTTATGTTCAAAAGATGAGAGGGTTATCTTGCATGACCTACCAGAATAGGCGGCATGGATCTTATGGTCATCTCTCTCAGCTCTTACATCATATAATTCATAGTTGTCCTTAACCGTATCAGGTAAGTCGAAGATCTGGGACATGACTACCTCAAAAGTCCGTTCAACAGATGAAGGATTTCGAAGCGAGAGAATACCTTTTTCTTCTGACCAGGAAGCATATCCATATACTTCACCTTTTGCCGGATCACCGCCCACCCAGTGGGTATCGACCAAAACAGATTCATTTTCCCTGGCCCATTTAGCCGCATCGGCAAGACAGTCCCAGTTCTTTGTGTTCAATTTATGCGGATTGATATACAACTCCTGAAGATTTGTCCCGGTGGCAAAGAATGACCAAATCTCATCGGATATATCTTTGTCATTCATTTCAAATGTCCCGGGATTTCCCTCATCGGCAATACAGATCCCACACAACATCAGCGCGTTCAGGGGAAATAATGGACCCCTTTTCACCACGTTTTCATATACGTCGGCATCCCGATAGGTGATCCATTGCTGTCGCAAAGAACCCTCACCGGTCATGTGCGTATCCATACCTCCACGCCAGATGTTATCCCCGTATTGCAGCCAGTGAACGGATGGCCATGTCCCCGTGGTTATGCTGATGTAAATTTCAGGTTTCAAAGTCTGTAAGTCCCGCATCAGATTGAGAAATGCCTCTACATCCTTTTTATATATGTCCTTAGCATCACTGCCTGTCCCCAGCCCATCGAATTTGAACATGGTAACATTATATTTCCTGATAAAATCAAAAGTGACATCCCTGAACCGTTCGTAATATATCGGCCCTGCCATGGAAAATCCCCTTTCATTGGTTTCAAAAGGCGGATCCTGCTTTTTGCCATATTCTATACGAAGGCGTTTAGCCTCACCATAACCTCCGAACGGTGATAGCCAGACCCCAATACTTGAATTATATGAATCTGCCGATCGTTTTACCAAATCGAATCCGTTAGGAAAATCTTCGTGGAAACGCCAAAGCGTTCTGTGGTCATCCCAGCCGTCATCCAGCAAAAATGCTTTTAAAGGGATTTTTCGTTTATTGATCAGGCTGTCACCAAATGTTTTAATACGGTCAAGTGATTCATCTTCCGAAAATGGTCCTTCCCAGGAGATGTCGAACCATGAATTGTAGTGTAAGACCTGATGATATGGGTGTGAACGTTCTCTTTCTACATAATACAGAAATCCCCTCCTCAGCTGATTAGACGGAGTTACCCCCCAAACGGTTGATAACTCATCCTGCAACCTCGACAGGCTGGCAGTTAACGCATTGCCACGTTGTTCGACCTGTGAAAGAGGATATTCAAGGGTAAAGAACATATTCTTGTAGACGATCGGCGAACCGTCAACTATCCCTTTTATGATGGCGTTACGGCCAGGAACTCTGATAAGGTTCACCTTTACGACATTTTCCGGATTATCCGCCTTGAATTTAAAATGCTGGCGGATATAGTTAGCACCATCGCGTAGTTCAGCTTCCCAGTGAAGAAAAATTCCGGTCTTTTTATTTTCCAGGTTGGCTGAATATAGTTTTCCAGGTAGCCTGTCGGCAAAAGATGTTGAGCTATTATCTCCCATTATGTCTCTGATCGCTGGGGGTCCGGTCAAATCGAAATCATTAGATGTAAGTCGGTTTCCATCCTGGAGTATCAGTTCAAAAAATGGATCCGAATCTGTTTGCAGACTATATTTTCCCATTACATCTTCAAATCCAGCTATCCATATGTTTTTATCATCATACCGGAATTCCATACTGAGAACATTGTTTTCCAGGAATACTCTGCTCCCGGATTCAATCTTTGTGCCTGCTTTTCCCGGATCCTGTCCCGGATATGGGATCTGGCTGGCTGTTTGATTATAAAATGGGATCGATAAAAGAATAACCGGGAAAAGTTTCGTTTTAATGTACTGAATCATGATAATTAAGAAATGAAGGATTTAATTCATAGTTACTTATGGAAGTAATCCTGCCCTGCTTCTTTCATGGACATGATGTTCCTTATCTTGTTTCTGCTAGTACAATTTCCTTAGAATATCAACATTATCAAAGGGATTGACGGATTTCCTCATCCCGCATCAATCATACAGCCTGAACTAAAAAGGATATCCTGACTAATTTCTTTCCATTCCTGGACCAGCCTATATCCGGAGAGGACGTCTTGAGGATCTCCGACATTCGGATTGTACAGATTTAATGAATAAAACAATGTAAATAGAAAGGATTTGTACTACTTCATTTGAGGCAATTTGTCGAAATTTGGTATGATGAGCAGGGTTTAAATTTTTTTTCATAAATTCAGTCTTAAGAGGAATAATAATTAGGAATGAGCTACTGTTATGATTTTATTTAGATCGAATTCAAGAATGCCTCAATGTGGTTTTCTCATCATCCTTATTGGACTACTGGCTGCTTGCAATGGGCAGAAAACCAAAGAATACAATGTAAATAAGATTGACAGCGAGATCACGGTTGATGGAGAACTGTCTGAGCTGGCATGGAGTAAAGCCAATGTTGTTGAAGGCTTCGTGTATCCCTGGGCTTCTGACCGCAGTCAGCCAATTACTTTCAGGGCTCTGCATGACGGGAACTTCATTTATCTGGCTTATGAGATGGTGGATGATGTGATCATTGCTCCTGACAATATATTGGACGAGCAGGATCTGATCGAACAGGACAGGGTGGAGATATATGTTGGGAAGGATGATTCCATGGAAAAGTACTATTGCATTGAGATGGATGTAAAAGACCGAAGGCTGGATTATATCGGGCGGTTTCACCGGCAGTTTGATTTTTCATGGGAATTCAATGATGTGGAACATAAAGGTTCGTTTACGGATGAGGGATACCTGGTTGAGGCGGCCATATCACTTCAGGCCCTGGATGATCTGGGCGTTATAAAGGATAACGCTTTCTATGCGGGATTATATCGTGCCGATTTCCACTATGGTCAGGATTCAATGGTGGTCCATGTATATGCCTCCTGGCTTGATCCGGAAGTGGAAGAGCCAGACTTTCATGTACCTGCGTCACTGGGGATATTTAAACTGGGGAAATGAATATATTAAAGGTACGGATGGATATCTTTTTAAGGACTCATCTGGTGCTCAGTATATGAATTTGAAACCAGGAAGAGAAAAAAAGTGAATAAGAGGAGGTTAAATGCGAATGGTAAATGACCCCTGCGGATCCGATAGTAAATTTATAAAGTAAATGAAAATTTTCTTACAATGAATGGAGAAATGACTCTATCGTCATAACAAGAACAAAATTAAGAATATGGAAAAATTCAACAAAGGATTACTCGATAGGGCCGGTATATTCCTGACCCTTTTTCTGCTTTTTATCTCGCAAAATATTTTTGCCCAGGAGAGTATGCTCTGCCGCGGGTATTACTGGTCAGAGGATGAAGCCAACCTGGTAATGAAGAAATTCGCCGGTGAATGGAATGACAAAGCTACCTGGGAAAAGCGGGCAGAGGTTATTCGGCAGGGAATTCTTGAGGGACTGCAGATTGATAAAATGTCTGGGATCCGAACGAACTTTAATCCCATTATCAGTGAGCCGGTAAAGGTTAATGGATATATTGAAACGGATGGCTATATTGTTCAGAACATTGCCATCGAAAGCTTTCCGGGTTTTTATATTACCGGAAATCTCTACCGCCCCAAGAGCGAAGGCGGCAAACATCCGGCCATCCTGTCACCCCATGGTCACTGGTATGACCGCCGGTTTTCTGAGGAGGTGCAGAAACGCTGTGCCACGCTTGCCCGGATGGGCGCCATCGTATTCGCCTATGATATGATAGGTTACGGGGAGTCACTGCAGGTAGACCATGATATATCCATTGCGCTGCTCCTACAGACCTGGAACAGCAAAAGGGTGCTCGAATACCTGCTATCAAGACCTGATGTAGATCAGGAAAGGATCGGCATAACAGGCGCATCCGGTGGCGCCACACAAACCTTTGTGTTTGCCGCCATTGATGATAGAGTAAAAGTATCAGTTCCTGCAGTGCAGGTGTCTGCACACTTTTTTGGTGGGTGTTCATGCGAAAGCGGGATGCCAATCCATAAAAGTGATCATCATCAGACCAACAATGTTGAGATCGCAGCCTTGTTCGCACCCAAGCCCATGCTGCTGATATCAGATGGTGCTGATTATACCCATAATACACCCAGGATTGAGTATCCCTATATCCAAAGAGTATATACCCAGTACGATGCTGAACATAAGATCGAATATGCCCACTTCCCGCAACAGGTTCATGATTACGGGTATGACAAAAGGGTTGTAATGTATAATTTCTTCGGACAGCACCTTGGATTGAACCAGCATACCATGCCCTATAACAATGGATTTAATGAAGACTTCGTAAAACTGGGTTATAAAAATGATCTGAGCGTTTTCAATGAACAGAATCCCATGCCTGAAAATGCACTGAATGGCGATGACGAAGTGATCAGGTTCTTGAAATCAAACTTTGGGGTGGATTATAAATTGGAATAGTTAATTATCCATGTACAATTGATATGATTTATTATATTCTAGTAATGAGATTTTTTGTCTAATGAGCAATATGTTACTTAAAACCTTCACCAAAAACATTTATCCTTGCCAGGTGGATATTTAACCAAATACCGGAGGAGAGATGAACAATATGAATATAGATAAATAAAAAATTCACCAATGAAGAAATTGATAATTATACTTACAATGATCACCTGTATGTCCAGTCTAAGAGCCCAGAACGGGATCGAAATTCCCCTAATGGAAGGTGAAAAGATCTGGTCGGGGGTCATCAAAGAGGGACATAAGATGCCTTTTGACAATGGCTACAAATTTAATTTTTATGCCAATAACATTTACAATCAACTGCAGCCTTTGCTTTTGAGCAACAAGGGATTGTATGTGTGGAGTGAAGAACCCTATGCTTTCGAGATCAAGGATAATAAGATCATCATTACGGAGAATCTGGGTGAAATTGAATCGGGCCGGAACGGTACTACCCTGAAAGAGGCCAGGCAATATGCTTCCGATAATTTTTTCCCGCCTTCTGGCAAGATTCCCGATGAAATGCTGTTCAACGCACCTCAATACAATACCTGGATCGAGCTGACATATAATCAGAACCAGGATGATGTACTCAAATATGCCAGAGCTATCCTTGACAATGGCTTCCCCCCCGGTGTGTTTATGATCGATGACACCTGGCAGGAGGACTATGGCCTCTGGAATTTTCATCCGGGCAGGTTTCCCGATCCCAAATATATGATGAATGAGTTGCATAAGATGGGCTTCAAGGTGATGCTGTGGATCTGTCCATTTGTAAGTGCCGATCAGGCCCTGGTCGTTCGGGAGATCATGAAAGGTAAAGGTTTTCTTCTGCAGAAAACAGCGGATACACCTACCTGGGAAACAGCAAGGGATCCGGCAATCATTCCATGGTGGAACGGGTATTCAGCCCATCTCGATTTTACCAATCCTGCAGCCGTGGAATGGTTTAACAGGGAATTGGATCGACTGGCGGAGGAATATGGTGTCGATGGTTTCAAGCTGGATGCCGGGGATATGGATTTTTACCCTCCTGATGCCTTGAGCATGGTAGAGGCGACACCAAACCGGCAAAGTGAATTATATGCTCAGTTTGGTCTGAGGTTTCCGCTGAACGAATACCGGGCCTGCTGGAAGATGGCCGGATTACCCATCGCACAGCGCCTTCACGATAAAAACCATGAATGGGTGGATGTACAGAAGCTTATCCCGCATATGCTCACCGAAGGCCTGGTCGGGTATACTTTCTCATGCCCTGACATGATAGGAGGTGGGAATTATGTAAGTTTCCTGAACCTGGAAACGATCGATCAGGCTCAGGTAGTCCGGTCCGCACAGATCCATGCATTGATGCCCATGATGCAGTTCTCCGTAGCGCCATGGCGCATCCTGGATGAAGTGCACTTCGAGGCAATTGCAAAATCGGTTGAGATCAGGGAAAAACATGTACCCCTAATTATGGAACTGACTAATAAATCAGCAGAAACCGGTGATCCGATAATTGCCAGTATGGAATATGTCTTTCCCGGTAATGGTTATGAGGATATCATGGACCAATTTATGCTTGGCGATAAGCTCCTGGTGGCCCCGATCACGGAAGATGGGGCTAATATGAGAACTGTGGTCCTGCCAAAGGGACGATGGAAGGCAGATGACGGTCAGACCTACCGGGGTGGCAGGACCATTGAGATTGATGTGCCGATAGACCGGATCCCTTATTTCGAAAAGATCAAATGATCGTATAAAGGAAATCAGTGATTCAATAGCATTTAAAAAATAGAAATCAAATATATACTTATAAGGAACCAATATGATAAATTCTCGATTATATGGACTCGTTTTAATCCTTCTCTTTTTCTCATGCGGGACTGAGAAAAGCCCGGACCAGGGCCAGGAAATTATTCAAAACGATATGGCCCTTCACTGGAAACTTACTGACGACCAGGTCGCCTGGGTGGAACGGACACTTGACGAAATGACTGTTGAAGAAAAAGTTGGGCAACTGATCGCACCTGCGATAGGACCCTCGAATGGGGGGCAGAATGCAGAGATCCTCGCCCAGGTTGCTGAATGGATTGATAAATATAAGATTGGTCATGTATATGTTGCCAGCAGCAAAATGGACCCGGAAAAGACCGCCCAGCTTATTAATGACATGCAGCGTGCCTCTCCATTACCGCTGCTAATCCATTCGGACCTGGAATGTGGTCCCGGCACGAAATTCGACGGAGGCACGATCCTTACCTGGCCGATGGGAATAGCTCAGACGCGATCTGAGGAACTGGCCTACGATTGGGCTGAAATTACAGCCAAAGAAGCCAGGGCGATCGGTATCCACCTGATCAATTCCCCCGTACTGGATGTGAACATAAACGCAGACAATCCCGTAATTAATGTTCGGTCTTTTGGCGATGATCCGGAACTTGTAACCCTGATGGGCAGCATTTTTTATAAAGGCCTGAATGACCATGGACTAATAGGAGCTGCCAAGCATTTCCCGGGACATGGTGATGTCGCAGTAGATTCGCATAGTAAGATGCCGGCCATATTCGCTGACCGGGAACGTCTGGACAGCATAGAGTTCCGGCCATATAAAACGATCATCAACGACGGCCTTAAGTCTATCATGACGGCACACATATCCATCCCTGCCCTTGATCCGACACCAGACCTTCCCGCTACCTTATCAAAGATCATAATGACGGATGTACTCCGGGATGAGCTGGGATTCCAGGGTTTGCTTATTACTGATGCCTTTGACATGGGAGGCATTCTTGGATCCGGGACTTTTGAAGAAGCTGCAACACAATCACTGCTTGCAGGAAACGATATCGTTCTGCTCTGGACTGATCCGCGGTTTGAGACTGTCGTTCCATATCTCCTCAATGCAGTGGAGGAGGGCAGGATAACTCAATCGCACCTGGACAGGTCGGTTCGCAGGAACCTCGAAATGAAAGCACGACTTGGAATACATGAAAATAAATTTGTGGCTGTCGAAGAGATCTCATCAAAGGTGGCGACTGATGAACATCAGGAGAAAGCAAAAGAGATGTATGAAAGATCGGTTGTACTGGTTAAAAACGAGGGAGATCTTGTGCCGCTTGGAAATAAAAAAGTAGCTGTATTGTCGATCAATGATGATAAGGGCCATCCGGACATCGGAGATACCTTTATCAGGGAAATGAGATCTCGTGGAAATATTGTATCTGTCTGGTCAGCGAACCCCGAAACACAAATGGAAGATTTTCAGGCAGCAATGGTGGATGCCCAAAAAGCGGATATAATTGTAGTTGGCCTCTTCGCACGAATAATGGCACGTCGTGGTTCAGCGGGTGTGGTCCATGAACAATTCATAAAACTATTGAATGATATGGCTAGTGCCAAAACCCCGGTCATGGTCGTGTCTTTCGGCAGTCCCTACCTGATCTCACAATTCCCGGATGTGGATGGATATATGGTATGTTCAGAACCAACCTGGGAATTTTACGGGTATGACAAACACCGGCCGGGACAGATCGCTGCGGCAAATGCATTGTTCGGGGAGGCTGAAATTAACGGAAAACTATCAGTTACTATCCCGGATCTGTATTCATATGGACATGGGATCATACTGAGAAAATAGCTAAATTGAATCAGTCCGGATGGATATATAACATCGGACCTTTGACTATAAATTGTTTGTTGATTAACACATTATACTTATGAAAAAAATAATTCCAGGACGCATGCCTGTTATCGCTTGGCTGACAGGTATAATGTTCTTAGCAGTTATCCACCCTGTAAAACCGCAGGGAGATATCCAGGCGATAGGGAAATACTTATGTATTGATTATAAACCTTTTTTTCCAATCGGATTGTACCATCTGCCAGACAAACGCACGGACGATGGTATCTGGAAGGAGGTGGCCGATGCGGGATTTAATTATCTCTTATCAAATGAATCCGGCCGGCATGGCATTTATGTTTCCAAACCCATTCCATGGAAAGAGATCGACGGACAGCGATTCAACCTGATGGAATTATACAGGGATGACAGCTTCCTGGGGGAATTAAAATCCTTCCTGGAGGAAAATGAGAACGACCCGACCATGCTCTGTTGGCATGCTCCCGATGAACCCAGTTGGTTCGGACCTACTTCTACTGTTTTACGGCAAGGGTATGAAGCAATAAAGAAGTATTCTGAGAAACCCGTATGGTTGAATATAGGCCCATCATTTACTGAGAGGAAGCATTATAATTCAGCTCATGAGTTTCTGGAGGCCTGTGATGTTTTGTCAGAAGATATATATCCCATTCCGGATGGAAAGCGTAAAGAGGGTCAGGGATATAATATCAACACCTATCTCGTGGGTGAACATACAGATCGACTTGTAAAAATGGGATCAATAAACGAAGCACAACATAAACCAATTTGGATGGTGTTACAGGGATTCGGATGGGGTGATTTTGAGGTTTTCAATAATCCAAAGGATTTTATTCCGCCATCCAAACATGAGATGCGTTATATGGCTTATGATGCCATTGTTCATGGAGCAACCGGACTGATCTGGTATGGCCCCTTCGATACGAAATCGGATGAGAACCATGTTGAGTTCTGGAAGAACCTGAAAGACATGGCTTCTGAATTAAAGGAATTATACCCGGTATTAACCTGTCCTAATGAATTACTGCCTGAAAAAATAAACTTCCTTAAAGAAGACGGTTCAAAAGCGGAACATTTGAAATGCAAGATCAAGCTTCTAAAGGACAGGGTGGTGGTCATTGTAGTAAATACACGTTCTGAACCATTACAGAATGTTACAATCAATCTCTTGGCCGAAAATGAAGCGCAATTAACCAAGGTAAGGGCCTTGACTGAAGAAAGAGAGCTTGATGTAACAGACAATATTTCATGGACTGATGATTTCGATGAATACGGTGTTCACATCTATGAAACGGACATATATTTTAATTTCATGAGGAGGTATTACACGGCTCCGGTAGAAGCTGAAGAGGATGAATAGGAATTAGAGTTAACAGTGGTATTTTTAATTATCCGGATAGAAATTTAATGGCGTAAATAAAAGAATTGAAAATGTTACATCTCCACTACTAAAAACTAAAGTTATTGCAGATGAAACTATATAAAAAGGATCGTTTCTTTATGATGCTGTTCCCAGCAATGGCATTCTTATGTTGGACTGCTCATGTTCTGGCGCAGAAACCGATGACTGATCCACCTGAGGGAAAAATATGCAAGGTGTCTTCCTTTTCAATGAACAGGATCAGCAAGGAATGGGATGGGCAATGGCAGGGTATAACTGTTGCTTCGGATGGGAATTGTTATTTCGGGACCTCAACACATTCCAGGGGGCATGGAGCAGGATTTCATAGATATAATCCCCAAGCTGGATCTCATACAGTACTGGCGGAAGATATGACCCTTGTTTGTGGCGAAGGGGAGACAGAGACTCAGCAGGGGAAGATACATAGTCCTATTGTGGAATTTGATGGCTGGTTGTATTTTACAACCCATCTTTCCAATTACTGGCCGGAAGGTATTGAGGTTTATACAGGCGCACATGTGATCGGTTATGAACTTGCTACCGGAAAATTCAGGGATTTTGGAATTGTTAAACCGCGATATTCCATATATTCTGCCATTAATATTGATCCGATAAGGAAAGTACTCTATGTATTTGTTGTTCCGTTTCATGATGAACTGATCAAAAAGGATGGATGCCACCTGTATAGTATTGACATTGAGACAGGTAAAAAACAGGATCTCGGCCAAATCACCAATGGGCAAAACGGTTCATGCTTCTGGTTCTTCGTCGATAATGTGGGGAATTGCTGGTTCACTCTATGGAAATATCACAGAAAATACGAACATGATTCAGGAAATTTATATTGTTATAACGTCAGTAAGGGAGAGATTATAACCTATTCCGATGTCCTGCCAAAAGGTGAATTATTCGACGGAACAACAGTAACTGATGAAGATGATTTGAAAAGCCGTGCCTGGACCTGGGCACAGGCCTTGCCGGGAAATAAAAAATGTCTTTTTACTATGGGGAATACTGGCGGCGGTGATGAAAGATTATGGATATTTGATCCTGCCGGGGATATAATTAATGGTAAGGCATTCAAGCCCATTGCCCATATCGGATCTACTTTTCTGCAGACAGCCCTCGGAGGAGATAGACTTTACTTTGTGCAATACGATGATCTGCAGGTTGAAAGAACACAGATGGCTGAGTTCAACAGGGACAAGGATCCCGATGTGGAAGGATATGATGATGACATTCATCTGAGAAGTGTTTCTATTGTTCCGGGCCGCGATCATACCATTACTGACCATGGTAAGATTGTGGACCAGGACGGCCGGGCACCGAGAATGATCAACTCGCTTGCCGCCGATAACCAAGGGAGGGTGTACATGATGGGAAGCTGGTACATCAACTCGTACAGGGAGGCAACTCTTCAGATCCTGTTTTATAATCACCCCGGTGAGAGAATTTATAAATTGATGAAAAGGGGAGAATTTTTTGCCGTTGCAGAAACAAGAAATAACGATTAAATAATGTCATATGAAATCCATGTCTCACGCTCTGAGCGTGACCTTCCCGCGCCCTCGGCGTGGGACGAAGTCGATGAATAAATTTTGGCATTTTGTTCATTTGAGCACTTTTAGCGAATCGTGTGGATTCCATCTGACCTGTGAAAATAAATTTTATGCAAATGAAATTTTATAAAATGAACCTGATAATTTGTTTTTTCCTGGCCAGTTGTATGAGTGTTCAGGTTTTAGGGCAAATACAATTCAGGGATGTAACAAAAAAGGCCGGATTAATAGAACCATTGAAGGGAATGGCCGGGCATTGCGCTATTTTCGGGGATATCAATAATGATGGCTACCCAGATCTTTTCGTAGGGAATTTCACCCACTTTTATGACAGTGTTTACAATGAGAGGGGGCATACAACCGGTAAGGAACCTAATAAAATATTTATTAATCTGGGTAACGGATCTTTTAAGGAAGTTAAAGATAGCCCTGTAAAGATTTATGGAAAAAACTCAGGGGGAGCCTTCGCTGATTTTGACAATGATGGTGACCTGGATCTGGTCATTTCGCATCAGTCCCATTTGAGAGTATGGCCCAACGACCTGCCTGCTTCAGCTATAGAGCGCAACCGGTTTTTTGAAAATGATGGAAAAGGAAATTTGACAGATATTACGGAGAAAACAGGACTGGACTTTGGATATCCATTCCTTGGCAGGACCACATTTGTCCTGGATTATAATGGTGATGGTCTTCTGGATATCTTCATGCAGGAAGATTTCGTACTGGGAGATATCTCAGGAGGAAATTCCCGGCTTATGAAGAACATGGGAGGTTTGAAATTTCGTGACGTTACAGAGTCGGCAGGATTTCCGGTGGGCTTCCAGCAAGGTTTATGGGGCCTGGGTGGTTTTGTTGATGACATAAACGGGGATACCTGGCCTGACGTATTCTTCGCACACAGTTGCAGGATGTTCATCAATAACAGAGACGGCACCTTTCATGAGAAAAAGTATAATATGGTCAGTGAAAAGATAGCTTCTCCCTCCACTGTGAACATGGATTGGACATGCGGGGCGAATACAGGAGATCTCGACAATGATGGCGATTTGGATTTCGTTATGGGAGATCATTATAAAATTGATGGAGATTATCACCATCTCTTTGTATTTCTGAATGAGGGAAATGACAGCAATGGAGATCCTGTTATACGGGACATTTCAGCAGAGGCCGGTATCATGAATCCGGGTGGCCGGCTGATCCATATGCAATTGCTGGATGCGGATAACGATGGCAAAGTGGATATTATGACGAGCAAATGCAATGCATTTGTTTACCGGAACCTGGGGATTGATAATGGTATTCCCACATTTGACAAACCGTATGATTCAGGGATCAAAGGTGGGCTAGGGTATTGGGCCGGAGGTTCCTTTGCGGATATTAACCGGGATGGGCGGATCGATTTTTTTGGTCCGGAGTGGGTTTCTTCAGTAGCCTCACCCCTCCTTCTCAATGTAACAAAAGGTGCAGATCATTATATCGATATCAAACTTGAACTGGAAAGTGCCGCAAACCGAAATGGCATCGGTGCCAGAGTAGAAATATTCAGGGCCGGATCGCTGGGAAAAGATGAACACCGGCTTGGTTGCAGTGTAATCTCCGTGGCTAACGGGTATAGTTCGGGGTATGAAGCTATTGCTCATTTCGGTTTACCCAATGATGAAAAAGTTGACATTAAAGTATCCATGCCCTGTAATGGGCCTGTTTATACAGCAACCGGGATATCCAGGAACCAGATATTTGTTTTTAAATAGCGTATGTTATTGATATAAAGAATTTATAAGTATGTATTTAATTGAAAATAAAACAGAATTCAAAATGAGAAATGTCTATTCGATGTTTGTAATCATGATTTTAGTATTTGTCTTGGGTTCGAATGCCTTCGGTCAGACGATGTATCCTGAAAATATTCAGGTGGTTCTGGATAATACCAAACCCTTGAAATACGACCGGGGTGACAGGCTTCCCCTGACCCTGTGGCCGCTGATTGACCCGGGAGTACTGACACCGGAACAAGCTGAGACCCTCGTTCCGGAACTTGATAAGCGGGGTGTAGCCCTGATCGCTAAATGGACCAAAGAGAACAGGGAAGAATCCCTGGAACAGGCCTTGATCATTGGTAGAACCCAGAAAAAAATGGGCACTGAGATCTATATCAATGCCATCGACCTGCTGTATTCTTTCTTCAACGGCGATGAACAAACTGCACACATCGATGCAGATGGAAACACGTTTTGGGATGAGGGTTTTGGCAGAAAAAAGGATATGGGATGCCCCTTTGCGATTGATTTCCGGAAAGATATAATTCGCGAAAGAGTTGAGTTTTACCTGGATGTCTACAAAAAAGAAGGGCTTGAAATTGATCTCATCTTTGTGGACTGGGAAGTGGATGGCCCGCTGGAAGTAAACAATGCCTACGAGACCTCTATGAAATGTACACGATGCATCGAACATCTGGGCATAGATCCCGGTTACCTCTCATTCCGGAAAACCTTGAGGGAGATGCGTTCTTATCTACAGTATTATACCCTTAGCCAGCCGGTGCTTTCCCGTTTTCCGGAGGCTCTTGTTGGGAACTATGCGGTTTATCCCGCTGATGGATACCGTTACTGGTATGATTATTTTGAATACTATGTAGAGGGACAGCCGGCTATAAAGGATCAGAAAGCTATGTATCGACAATGGTACGAGGATTTCCCTGGCACCGGCTTCAACTTCGGTATGCCTGTCTCTTATACCTGGGCAAGGACTTTCAACTGGTATGACTTTGCAAATACAGATTACCGGTGGTTTTACAATATGCTCCTTGTTGCAAGCAATGCAGGCAAAAGTACACCAAGGGAGATCCCGGTGATCACCTGGGTGCATTGGAATACCATTTTCTATCCGGATGAACCTGATGATTCGATCATACAATTTGGTGAGGAAAACTATCAGGAACTGTTGTGGCATATGCTGCTGAGGAATACCAATACCCTCGCCATGTGGTGCAGTCCCAACGAAAATGCAGTTGAAGTCCGCCTTGTCCATGAGGTATTTGCAGCAGCGCAGGAATATGGAGAATTCCTGGATCATGGATTACCGATTAATTTTGAGATTCCATCCCAGCCTGGTACGATTATTTCTGGTCTGATACATGAGGATCATGTCCTGGTGAGAAGAACAGATTTTGCTGGGAATAAGGATACAGTCACCATAATGGCTGGAACAGTACCCATAGAGGTCCCGTTCATGCCCGGTAAATGTCAGATTATTACTTTATATGATTAAGAATATTATTTGAAAAAAACACTCGTATTGAAATATTATACTTAATTGTATTTACATCCAGAGGTTTAATGGATTGAAAGAAGTTAGATTTGTTATCATTGGATTAAATTTTGCCTTTTGAATAGAATTTTGATACTATTAATTGTTGTTATAACGAGTACAACCGCACTGGCACAAAAGACCGAGACCATTACAGTCAAAGCAGGTTCCTCCATGTTGGATTATATCGAACCCTCGGAATGGTATCTGTATCCTGACTTCATTATGGGGAAAGCCTACATGAAAACAGGGATCTACAGCCAGCGGAAGTTTAATTATAATTATCTGAACGGAGAATTGGAATTCATCTCCAAATCAGACACAATGGGCATCGGCAATAAAAAAGATGTTGCATCTGTGGTAATAGAACAGGACACATTTTATTTTGACCATGGTTACATATTGCAGATCCGAAATGGCATGGTAAAGATCGGGATGAAAGATCAATATGAACTTAAAGAAATTGAGAAGAAGGATCCTTATGGGATCTCCAGTCCGGGTAGTGCATCAACATCATATTCCGCGTTGCCGACCAGAACCGATTACTATAAATTGACAGCTAATCAGGATCTGATATATAAGCGGTCAAAAATATATTATATTTCCAGGAAGAAAGGTGAATTTTTCTTATTTAATAAGGGAAACCTAAATCAGCTTTTCCCGGATAAAAAGAAACAGATCAAATCCTTTCTTAAACTAAATAAAATCAAATTCGATAATCGCGAGGACCTCTTTATACTGGCGGAATATATTGAATCCTTATAAACCTAGGGTTAAGATCACAACGGATCCAGGATCAGTACGCAGTTATTCTGGTTTGGTTGATATGTTCTAATATATTATCTATTTAGTGTTATAGGAGAGAATAGGGGTTATAATATCTTCTCTTGCTTCTGGATCTCCCTTAGCCGGTCCATGCCAGACACCACCACCAAAAGTGATGATATAGATCTTTTCGGGATCCTGAGGATCTGGTTCCACCCGTTTGCCCCATTTAAAATTGTATCCCATTATCCTCTTCCATGTAGCACCCCGGTCTTCGGAACGGTAAGCCGAAGCGTTGAATCCGCAGGCATAAAAGACATCATTTCGAGGATCCATGGTGATGTCATGGATATGCTGGTCTTTTTCCATGACCTGTTCCCAGCTTTCTCCATCGTTTACTGATAAAAATATGCCACCACCAGTATCCGGACTAAACTTTCCCCGGGTAGGTCTTCCCCATGCAGAGAGCAATAACCTCTCGGGATTGGCTGGATCTACCAGGATGCTGGTCGGTCCGTTGGTGCCTTCGGGTAGTGTCATTTTTTCCCAGGTATTGGCTCCATCAACCGAGCGGTAAAGGGCACCATCCCCTTCATTTCCGATACTGCCATCTGAACTTCTCCTTGAAACCACCAGGAACAGGATCCCATCACTGTTTCTGCGGGTTATCCTCCATGCAAAAGGTTCATCCCCTTCAATTCCATTATTCTTTTGTTCCCAGTTTATGCCGCCATCCTCTGATTTGTATACACCTTTTCCGAAGGCACATGCATACAGGGTGCGGGCATCGGCATTGTTCTCAGGATCCAGCAGAATGTGGGTCATCGCCGCCTCTCCGATGTCCTCACTAACAGGTTTCCAGCTTTTCGCACCATCGTCACTGATCAGTATTCCTCCCATGTATTGGTCGGGCCGCAATCGCCTCCACATTTTAGGCCTGGGGAGGTCATGATTACGGCTCATAACGGTCCATACCCTGTCCTTCACTTCCGGATCAAATGCGATCCAATAGGTGCTGTTGTACCAGGGACGTGGCACCCCGTTGTTGTGCGTGGCGCTGGACCAGCTTTCCCCTCCATCCCCGCTTTGCAGCATACCGGTATCAGTGTTTGCCATCAGGATATGGGTTGAATCAAAGGGATCAAAAGCCAGCATATAATTGGTGGTCACCTGTAATCCTGTTGATATCCAACCTCCATTATTTTTTTTGAGCGTATAAACCTGCTTCCAGGTCTTGCCACCATCGTTGGTTTTTACCGTTCTGCCAAAATCGGTACCGAAACAGATATCCGGATTCCCTGGAGCGACCGCCATATTAAAGGGATTTTCACCCCATCCCGGTCCGAATCGCTCATTCAACCAGCCACTTTCAAAATTGGTGCCTGGCCCGGCATCAGGCTGATTTGCTTTGTCTTTCCAGACCAACTTCCAGGTTTTTCCTGCATCACTGCTTTTTGCTACACCGATGCAGACTGAATCCTCGCTGGTCCTGAAATCCGCATAGGAAACGTACACTACCTCCGGATCTTTCTGACAGGTAGCTATGGCTCGCCATTCCGGGAGTTCAGCACCTGGCAGGCATTTGGAGACCAGGTCCTCCTGGATATTGGTCCATGTTTTTCCATAATCATCACTCAGGTAAATACCGGATTGTCCGCCATCCGGATCAAAATATGACTTCCCCTTAATGGCATAAATCAGAACTTTTCCTTTTACTGAAGAATAACCTGCAGTAAATTCTGTAAATCGCAGTACATCTTCAGGTGGGTTATAGGTATAGGTATCCTTGCCATCGACTAAAGTGATCGAGGAACTCCCTGTTATAATAATTTTCCTGTCTATGACCGGAGAGGCAGGATCAATGAAAATGTTTTTTGCCGGTTCATTTAGTGCCAATTCCTTTGACCAGGTTTTTCCCCAGTCCCGGGAAAAAAATAATCCGCTCTCACCTTCAATATTAATTGAAGCATATATCATTTTTGAATCCTCAGGATCTATCGCCAGGGCCTGTACTGTTCTTTCAGTACTGTCTCCTGTAATAAGAACCTCTGAAGCATGGTCTCCTTTGGAAACAACGCCCAGTATCTCATCCGGGGCCGGGTAAACGACTTCCCAGGTATTCCCCTTATCAATACTTCTGAATAAAGCCATGGAACGCGCATATACCACATCGGGATCGTTCGGATCAAATACATAGAACCGGTTCACACCCCGTAAATTAAACATCCGCCATGAATAACCTCCGTTATACGTCACATAGGATCCTGTCATATCGCAACTTACAAATGCAAAATCCGGATCATGGGGACTGACCGCCGGGTGGAACATGGCCCCTCCACCTCCCGGACCTACGAATCCCCAGTTGTCGTTCCGTCCATTTGCGGTGGTACTAAGCGGATTCATTTTGCTATCGTTCGTGCAGCCCGAGATAAGGATCACGGCAAAAAATGACAATAATGTTACCCGAAAGATGTTCATATTCTCTGTTACTTTGTTCATGGTACTTTTTGGATTGTTTCCTGATTGTGACATTTTCATTCAATTTAATGAAGTATTTTATATCATCAATAAATTTCTTCGTTTACCATAGATTTATATCATCATTTCAAAGAATTGTATCAAATCCTATGGCCTCATTTGTGTAGATTTAAATGATTATTCCAGGCCGTTATATCAGAAAGTGATTGTTTTTTTAGACCTGGGAGTTATCTCAGATATGTTGCAAAACATATTAATTGTGCATTTGATATGGTTATAAACCAATTTTAATAAAAGACCTTTCAATTATGAAACATGTATTCATGAGATTTTTACTTTTTGCATTACTTGTTTTAACAGGTAAAATGATTTCCGCTCAGGTTATCTATAACCCTCCGGAGAAAAAATTAATGGAATTCAGCTGGGCTTCACCGGATACCCGAGAATATAACCAGAATATTGAACTATACGATTCCGGACCTTTTGATGGCATCAGCGTGAAACTTTCTAAGGAAGTTGGGAGAGGCAATATCTTTATGGTAGAGGAGTGGCCTGGAATTCCGGATGAAGAGAAGAAAAAGGAATATGAGACTATACAGAGTATCCGTGAAAGATCCACACTAAAAGATAATTTTCTTGTCTTTTATGCTGGTTCGCAAATGGACTGGTTTTCAGATGAACAATGGCGGATAGCGGAATCACAAATACGGTTTGCCGCTAATCTGGCTAAAGAAGGCGGATTCAAGGGTATTCTTTGGGATCCCGAGCCTTATAAACCGGGTAAAAATCCCTGGAGGATGAGTGAACAGCCGGATAGGGGGGAACGAACCTATTATGACTATTACCTGCAGGTCAGAAAACGGGGTGCGCAATTTATAAAAGCCATACAAGATGAATTTCCGGCATTGACGATACTTTCTCTAAGGGAATTATCGGATTACCAGACTGCCTCTCCTTTTTCCCAGAAGATCCTGCCTCTAAGAGACAAGGAACAAGCAAGATCCGATTTGGAAGGCGCCTGGTGGGCACTTCATCTGCCCTTCATATTAGGCATGCTGGATGCGATTGATGATGATGTGGTGTTTATAGACGGGAATGAGGAAGCTTATTATTATACGTCAGCCATTGAGTATTACAAAGTCAGGAATGAGATATTTAATGATACAAGGGCACTTATTCCTGCCGGACTACATAAGAAATTCAAGGCAAATTATTATCTCGGCCATGCGGTATCAATTGACTATATCGCTGGGAATTGGGCGGGTTTTTTGAATGGGTTTCCTTACCGTCTGTCTGGACAGGGTACGGTACTGACTCCGGAAGACCGTGCGCTGTGGTTTGAGCATAATGTGTACTACGCCTTAAAGACATCGGATGAATATATCTGGCTTTATACAGAAGATGCCAATTGGTGGACAGGCAAAAACATTCCGGAGGGTTTTGCTGAAGCACTTGAAAGAGCCAGGACCAAGATTAAACGGGTTGAACCACTCGGTTTTGAAGTAGAAGAAATGCTTGAGAAAGCCAGGGAGGAGGCCGCAAAGAAAGATAAAAAATGAGCTTATTCATGAGAGGAAACCTGAAGGTAGTTATTCTTATTTGGGTATTGTGCTTAGTTTTTACAATGAAAACCCGAGCCCAGCAATTTCGTGTACAGGCTGTAAGCGACCTTGTCAGGGTATTCGAAGACGGATATAACCTTCCGCCAGTATGGGATAGCTTGAAAACATTCGGAATTCGTGGAGAAGTGATATCCGGTCAGTGCCTGATTCAAACAAAAAAAGACCTTACAAATGTAACAGTAAAAACAAGCCAGCTGGTCAAAGATGGCGGCGGATACATTATTCCGGATGAATTTGTCCACTGGAATTTTGTTGGCAGTGTCCGGGTAGACGAAAATGTACCAAATCAACCCCGGGAAGCCTTGTGCAGGGAAGCTCCGGGCATGTTCCCCGACTATCTGTCAGAGGTAGAAAAGATTGATATCGAGGGCAGAACCTATAGATCCGTCTGGCTGACAATCCACGTTCCCGGATCCACTGAGCCGGGTATCTATAACGGTCAGATTAATGTGCAATGTGATCAGGGTGAACAAAACCTTCCGGTTCAACTGAAAGTCTATCCTTACACCATGCCTGATGAGAGGCACCTGAATGTGACAGAATGGTTCTCCACAGGATATTTTCAAGAATTTCATGGTATCAAGGAAAAATACTCAGACGAATGGTTCGACATGCTGAAAATATATGCCGAAAACATGGTGGTCCACAGGCAGAATATTTTCCAGGTACCTTTTTCTACCATTGAAATTACACAATTCGAAAATGGTTCTTTGGATTTTGATTTTTCACGTTTTGACCAGATCGCCGGGATCTTTTTCAGTACAGGAAAAATGGATTATCTTGAAACATCGGAACTGGTGCAATTCGATGGCGAGGGATGGGCATCAACCCAACTGAAACTCAGGGATTTTAATGTAAAAAAGGGCGAATCCGGAGAAGAGGTAGTTCTTCCGGGTGAAGAGGTGGTGCCTGTGCTATTGCCGGCATTTGAAAACCATCTCAGAAGGAAGGGATGGCTGGAGAAGACATTATTGCATGTAAAGGATGAACCTTCGCTGCACAATGCACTGGCCTGGCGGGAAATGTCGGCTTACCTTCATAGCCTTGCCCCGGACCTGAGACGTATCGATGCCATCGAAACAGCTTATTTGCTGGATGAGGACATGATAGAAGTTCCAGTACCAAAACTGGATGCTTTCAGGTCATGGTATGATTCGTTTAAAGCGTGGTCAGATGATGGCAATGAGCTTTGGATCTATACTGTTGGCATTTACCAGGGTGCATGGCTCCCCAATAAAACCATTGATATGCCCCTGATAGAATCCAGGATCCTGCACTGGCTCAATTACAAGTATGACGCAACTGGCTATCTCCACTGGGGCTGGAATATGTGGCATACAGGTGATCCATTTAATGATGTAGGCATGCATGTTGGGGATGGATGGCATGTTTATCCGAAGAAAGATGGCTTGATGAATTCACTTCGCTGGGAACAAATGCGGAACGGCATCCAGGACTATGAATATTTTTGGTTGTTGGAGAACAGGTTAAGCAACCTGAAGGATTCACTGGGTTCAAGGTTTGAGTGGATAGATCCTTCACGACGGGGCAAGGAGATTGCCGGCAGGATCGTTTTGAATATCCGGGATCATACCCAGGATCCATCAGCATTGTATAATGCGAAGAAACAGGTAATTGAAGAACTCACTAGCCTGGATACTGCGCCCCGGATCTATGTACAGACAGATCCTGAAGAAGGTACATCTCTGACCCGTCATTCTTCTGTTGCCGTTTACGGCTGGACGGTTCCAGGTACAAAAATCCTGATTAATGGAATAGAAATCCCGGTTAGCAAGCAGGGTCTGTTCCTGGACCAATGCGGTGGCGAAAAGATCGATCCCTTAAAGATCCCGTTTGAGGGTAAGATCACAGTGGAAGCCATATATGGAACTGATCATAAAAAAGTCACACGTGATTTTATTATAGAAGATTAAATAACGAAATTATATGATCATATAAAACTCAACACTTTTTCAGGTCTTTGAAATATCAATCTAATAGATAAAAATATGAAAACATCGAAACCAAATAATCGTCGGGATTTTTTGAAGCAGGTAACATTGGGAAGTAGTGTGCTTGCCATGGGACTGAACAGCTGTGCTCCATCAGATAATGGTGAAGATAAAGCCGTTGTAAAAACAAACCAAACAGGTTCACAGATTTTTAATATGTGTGGTTTTGCTGCGCCGAAAATCGAGACAGTTCGTGTGGGTATGATCGGACTTGGAAGCCGTGGAAGTGGCGCGGTTCGCAGGATCCAGCAAATCGATAACCTGGTCATTAAGGCCATATCTGACCAGCATGAGGATCGGGTTAAGAATGCTCAGAAACTGATTGCTGAAGCCGGGATGCCGGAGGCTGCAGAATATTATGGGAACCTGGAAGAATGGAAAAAATTGTGCGAACGGGACGACATAGACCTGATCTATATATGCACACCGTGGGCCTGGCATACACCTATGGCTGTATATGCAATGGAGCAGGGGAAACATGTTGCCACGGAGGTCCCGGCAGCAAAGACGCTCGATGAATGCTGGCAACTCGTTGAGACATCAGAAAAAACAAAGAAACATTGTATGATGCTGGAGAATTGTTGCTATGATTTCTTCGAACTGATAACACTGAATATGGCTCGCCAGGATTTCTTTGGAGAGATCGTTCATGTGGAAGGGTCCTATATCCATACTTTACTGGATATGCTTTTTAACAAGAACCAGTATTCAGATATGTGGCGGCTTGAGGAAAATAAACGTGATGGGAACCTGTATCCGACACATGGCCTCGGACCGGTGTGCCAGGTCCTGAACATCAACCGGGGCGATAAAATGGATTATCTTACATCCATGTCGTCCAACGATTTCCAGACCGCAAAAAAAGCAACGGAACTGGCCGCCTCGGATGATTTT
Organism: uncultured Cytophagales bacterium; assembly: GCA_963820995.1. Lineage (GTDB taxonomy): Bacteria > Bacteroidota > Bacteroidia > Cytophagales > Cyclobacteriaceae > JAGTVG01. Next base: position 42,037 of record CAWGCL010000010.1, read on the forward strand.
TATAAAAAGTATGCCGGTGTCAGTTACAAAGGGAATATGAATACGACAGTTGTTAAAACCGATCTCGGAAAGACCATCATGATACAGCATGACATTATTTCACCAAGGCCCTATTCCAGGATCCACCTGGTAAGTGGCACAAAAGGCATCGCGCGAAAATGGCCTGAACCTGCAAGGATATCGACAGGACATGATTGGGTGAGTGATGAGGAGATGCGTAAGCTCGAAGAGGAATATACTCCGGAGATTGTCAAACATATCGGCAACATCGCCAAAAAGATTGGTGGGCATGGTGGCATGGACTTCATTATGGACTGGAGAATGATCGATTGCCTGAGAAATGGACTCCCTCTGGATATGGACGTATACGATGCAGCTGCATGGAGTTGCATTACTCCACTAAGTGAATGGTCAGTGGCAAACCGGTCCAACTCCATTGATGTTCCTGATTTCACGAGAGGTGCCTGGAAACATAACAAACCACATGACATGACACTGGAAGGCGGAGCTACAACAGGTGTGAGGGCCAGAACATAAACTTGGATATGGCCAAAATAATATTTGATAACTGATCCAGCGGGCAATTGAACGCATTGGAATGAGACGAATAAATAGGGTGATGAATCCTTTTTTGAATGTCGTAATTGAAAAAAATGAATAAAATTTAATTATATCGAAGATGAAAAGAATTATTATCATTTTGATGTTCCTGACGGCATACATTTTTAGTCAGAAAACCATGTCCCAGGACAAAACTTTTTATAAGTGGGCAGAGAAACCTCCTTTAGGTTGGAACAGCTACGATTGTTTCGGGGCTGCGGTAAACGAGGCAGAAGTAAAGGGCAATGCGGATATGATGGCTGCCCATCTGAAAAGAGTGGGTTGGGAATATATCGTTATCGATTACTGCTGGTATTACCCCTATGTCGGAGCTTTTAATAATCCACCACAAACACCTGAGTTCGATCCTGCGCTGCCGATGGATCAATACGGAAGGCTGCTCCCTGCCGTTGATCGTTTTCCGTCAGCTGAAAAGGGCAGGGGATTTAAAGCGATAGGTGATTACATCCACAGCCTGGGACTAAAATTCGGCATACATGTTATGCGTGGCATACCGCGTGAAGCCGTAGCCAGGAAGTTACCGGTCAAAGGGACCAGTTATACAGCGGACCAGATCGCTGATACAGGCAGCACCTGTCGTTGGCTGAATCTGATGTACGGTGTAGATATGTCGAAACCGGGTGCGCAGGAATACTATAACTCACTTTTTGAGATGTACGCCTCATGGGGAGTGGATTATGTGAAAGTTGATGACATTTCAACACCGTATCACAAGGAGGAGATAGAAGCGGTTCGCAAGGCCATTGACAATTGCGGACGTCCTATCGTACTGAGTTTATCTCCGGGTGATGAAACACCGGGAGAACAGGCCAAGCACGTAATGCAGCATGCCAACCTTTGGCGCATATCCGCTGATTTCTGGGATGACTGGCCTCAGTTGGAAGAGCAATTTGAACTGCTGCATAAATGGGAGAAATTTATCGGACCCGGACATTGGCCTGATGCAGATATGATCCCGATAGGTTTGTTGAACAGACGAGGACCTGGACATGGAGTTGAAAGGAGGTCCAATTTTAAAGAGATTGAAATGTTTACTTTAATGACACTCTGGTCGATCGGCCGGTCTCCCATGATGTATGGCGGTGACCTGATGATGATGCGGCCTGTGGAGTTAAGGCTTCTTTCTAATGAGGAAGTGATGGAAGTCAACCAGAACAGCACCAACAACCATCAGCTTTTCCGAAGAGGCAACCATGTGGCCTGGATTGCTGATGTTCCGGGATCGGGTGATAAATATTTAGCCTTATTCAACCTTGGAGAGGATCCGGAAACACCTATCATGGTTTCCCTGGAAGAAATGGGTATGGACGGAAGTGTTCATATTCGGGACTTATGGCAAAAACAGGATGTGGGAACAGCCGAGGGATCGATTTCATACAAGGTGCCACCACATGGATCTGTTTTGTTCAAAATTAATAAAACTCAGTAATCACAATCAGAGACATTTAAAGTCATGCGGCATATCAGGGGCGCAGGGGGATGAAAAGATCAAAATCATATTTGTACCCACTATTCGTGATCGGGATCCTCTTTTTTATATTTGGATTTCTGACGTGGATCAATGGGGTCCTAATACCCTATTTTCAGATATGTATGGAACTCAGCAACTTTCAGGCAACACTAGTGGCTTTCTCATCATATTTTGCCTATTTTGCGATGGCACTTCCCTCTGCAGTAGTTCTAAAATCAACGGGTTATAAAAATGGCATGGCCCTCGGATTAATCGTCGTGGCATTGGGTACTTTCCTTTTTATTCCTGCGGCCTACACAAGGATATATTCAGTTTTTCTTACCGGCCTCTTTATCACGGCTACAGGATTGGCGTTGATCCAAACAGCAGCTAATCCATATATTGCCATAATCGGGCCCATAGAAGGTACGGCACAGAGAATTGGTATAATGGGCATCGCCAACAAGACAGCCGGTATTTTAAGTCTTATTGTATTGGGGAAGATCTTTCTTGGACAGGCGGATGAGGTGGTTTCAAATGTGCAGACACTCAGTGGAGTGGAAAAATCCAGAGCCTTGGATATGTATGCTTTGAAAATCGTTGATCCCTATATAATTATAACCATAATCCTGTTAATAGTTGCAGTACTCATTTATTTTTCCAGACTTCCGGAAGTAGATGAAACTGTAGTATTGAATGAAGAGGAGAAAATACCTGTAAGGCCCAAAGCGAGTATTTTTTACTATCCCTATCTGATGCTGGGGATCATCTCTTTATTTGTTGCCTCGGCGTGTGAAACAATTCCTATCGATGGGATCATTTTATACAGCAGATCATTGGGAATACCAGTTGAAACGGGCCGGCATTTCAGTACCTACACACTTTATATTATGTTGATGGGATATTTATCAGTAAGCATTCTTGTCCCGAAGTTCATTTCGCAAAGTAGAGCCATGCAATTCGCAGCGGTTTGGGGATTGATATTTACTCTTGCTTCATATGCCACAGACGGAATGTATAGTATATATAGTCTGATGTTGCTTGGATTCAGCGCATCAATGCTTTGGGGAACCATATGGGGATTGTCAATCAGGGATCTTGGTAAGTATACCAAAAAAGGGGCCGCAATGCTTTTGATGTCCGTTATTGGGGGAGGTATTTTCCCACTTATTTTTGGTAGATTGCTGGATGTCCATAATGACTATCCACAGAATGCGGTCTTATTACTGATACCCTGTTATCTGGTGATTCTTGGATTTGCGTCCTGGGGTTACCGGCTGAATAGTTGGAGGCCTCAGCTAAAACCGGTCGAGGAAAGAAAGACTATGAATAAATTGTAGCTATTTACTGTAAAAAATTCAAATGATTAAAAATCAATAAATCCGCATATGATCAATAAAAAAACCTTTAAAGCGGGTGCCGCCCGGGTTGATATCACACCGCCACAGGGCACTTTTGTCGGGGTTGATTTTTTCAACCATTATGCCCGGTTTATTCATGATCCACTGCATGCCAAGGCTCTGGTTTTTGAGAACGATGGGCTCCTGGTCGCCATCGTGATCGTTGATATATGTATTATGCCAAGCGACCTGATGTCTGATATCAAATCCCGTATCCACCAGCAGACCGGCGTTCAACCCGAAAACATTATGTTATCATGCACCCATACCCACGGCGCCGGCAATGTTGCCGGATTACTCTGTGGTAGTGTGGATATTGCTTACCGGACAAAGATCCCTGATTTGATCGTGAAGGCCGTAGATCTGGCTATTGGGAAAATGAAACCGGCAAAAGTGGCTACCGGATCTACAGAAGTCCCGGAGCATGTCTTATGCAGACGATATCTGATGAAAAAGGAATACAGCCCGCTAAATCCTGTTACGGGTGAGGTAGATCTTATTAAGACCAATCCTTTTGGGGTTGAACAATTTATAGAACGACCGGCAGAACCAGTGGATCCGGGTGTAGGATTTCTGGCGATAAAAGGAATGGATGAAAGCTGGATAGCCTTACTGGGTAATTATTGTCTTCATTATGTGGGTGACTGGCATGTGGATTCCATCACAGCAGATTATTATGGAGAATTTTCACGGCAGATCCATCAAAAACTGGGCGCCGGCAATGAATTTGTAGGAATGATGAGCTATGGAACGGGAGGAGACGTGAATATCTGGGATTTTATGGATCCTGACCGTTACCCTGAAGAGTCTTATGCAAAAACCAGGCTTATCGCCGGTGATTTGTCCGATAAAGTGGCTGAAGCCTTGCAAACTGTCCATTGGGATGAGAATCCGGCTCTAAACGTAAGATATGAAGAATTGGAATTGGATGTAAGGAAACCTTCCCCGGATGAGCTCGATACAGCTAGAAAACGGCTTGAGGAAAATGATTTTAATAACCTGGAGATCAATCATGAAGGAATGTTGATGGTTTATGCCCGGGAACAAATATTACTGGAAGAATATCCGTCTACTTCTCCGGCTTCTGTGCAGGCGATACAGGTCGGTGAATTGATCATAGGTGCCTTAGGAGGTGAGTTCTTCTCTGAAACAGGATTAAGTTTAAAAAGTAGCGTACCGGCTACAAACTACTTTACTGTCTGTCTTGCAAACACCTACGATGGATATGTTCCGCCAGCACATGAATTTGACAGGGGAGGGTATGAAACCTGGAGGGCCAGAAGCAGCTTCCTTGAACGGAATGCTGAAAGTAAGATCAGGAACAAACTTCTGGATTTGATCGGTAAGATGATTTGATAAAATGTTAAAAATGTTATTGATATGCTAACACTCAGTCAGTTGTTTATTTACCCGGTCAAATCGATCCGCGGCATTTCTGTATCTTCCTCCCGGGTGACGGACAGGGGTCTGGAACATGACAGGCGATGGATGCTTGTGGATGAAGAGAATAGTTTTCTAACTTTAAGGGAATTTCCAAAAATGGCATTGTTGCAGCCGGTCGTGGAAGAGAAATGCCTCAGGATCCGGTCTCTGGAATATCGTATGGATGACCTGATAATACCATTCGATACATTCGGGAATGGTTGGGAAAAGGTGACCATATGGAATGCGACTTGTGATGCGAGAAGGGTAGGAGGAGACGTGGATAGATGGTTCAGTGAAATACTTGGAACCAATTGTAAACTGGTTTATATGCCGGATAAAACATTACGCCCTGTTGATACCACTTCAGGTTATAAACCTGAAGGTAAACTCACTTCCTTTGCTGATGCCTATCCTTTCATGATGCTGGGAGAAGCCTCAATGAACGATCTGAATAAACGGCTTGAGAAACCAGTAACAATCGAAAGATTCAGGCCAAATATTGTATTTTCAGGAGGGTACCCTTGCCAGGAAGATGAGATTAAAGACTTTTCCATCAATCAGGTCAGATTTACAGGACTTGAAAATTGTGCCAGGTGTTCGATTCCAAATGTTGATCCGGAAAGAGGAATTCCGGGTAAAGATAAAGAGCCCCTCAGGACGCTTGCTGGCTATAGAACCCAGGATCGTAAAATAAACTTCGGAAGAAATGTTGTCCATTCCGGAAGTGGAATGATCAGTGTAGGTGATGAGATCCGTCTTTTATAAATATGCTTATGAATAACCTGTTGTTACAAAATTCCGGAATAAACCAATTTGAACTGATTCAAACCTATTTGTGTAAGCTGTTTATAATTTTTCTGGTTGTATTTATAAGTTCATTTAATTACCGGCCGACAACGGATTCTCATGCTCAATTTGATAAAGATGGAAGAATATATACTGAGACCGGATCTGTCATAAGGTATGATCCAGGAATGGATGATATTATCCCTCCAGGTGTAAGGCCTGAAATTCTTGCAGCTGGATTCGGTTTCACCGAAGGTCCACTCTGGCTGCCCGAACAGGGCATCCTGATTTTCTCTGACATCTATGCAAACGCAGTATATCAATGGTCGGAAGAAGATAGCGTTAAACTTTACCTTAAGCCTTCAGGCTATACGGACACCACAAAGAAAGGATGGAATGAAGGCTCCAATGGCCTTTTGCTGGATAAAGAAGGACGGCTTGTGCTTTGTCAGCACGGTGACAGGAGGGTAGCACGTATGGAGGCTCCGTTGGATAAGCCTGAACCTGTGTTTGTCACACTGGCTGACAACTGGCAGGGAAAGCGTTTGAACAGTCCTGATGATGCGGTGTATAATTCCCGGGGCGATCTGTTCTTTACCGACCCTCCATATGGGTTAAAAAAAGGCTTTGAGGATCCTGATATAGATCTGGATTTCGCCGGTGTTTTTAAACTATCGGTTGAAGGCGAACTGAGTTTATTAAAGACCAGCCCATTGCAGACCATGCCGAATGGGATCGGACTTTCCCCGGATGAAACGAAGCTTTATGTTGGAAATTCAGGGGAAGCAAATGATATATTCTGGATGGAATATGAAATCTATCCCGATGGATCATTGGGAAAAGGAAAAATATTTTACGATGCACTGGAAGAGGCAAAATCGGAAGGATTCTTTCCCGATGGTCTGAAAGTAAGGGAAGACGGGATAATATTTGCAACAGGTCCGGGAGGATTGTGGATCTGGACGCCTGAGGGTGAACATCTTGGAACGATAACTACTGGTATAGAGGGCCAGTTTATTGCAAATTGTGCCTTTGATGAGGCAGGGAATTATCTGTATTTGACGGCCAGGAAATATCTGTTAAGAATCAAATTGAAATGAGGAGTATGGTATTTAAGAGTGTTTTGAATAACAATAGTTTTTAATTATTAAATAAATAATCATGAACTGCCCGTCAGAACCATTCTGATTTCAACAATAGAGAACAGAGGCCCTTAGATAGGAAATATAATATTTAACCTATAAAAGTAAATTTGAAAAAGATGAATAAAACTAAGATCTATTTTGTTTCATTTTTCCTGGTATCAGCAACGTTGACCGGTATCCTGTCAGGCTGCAACAAGGAGGATGCTGATCCGAAGGACGAAAATATAACATATACGGAATATGCTGAGGATCAATCAAACTTTGCCAATCCCGAAAGGGGATTTTATGGACAGGAACTATCGGACAGCAATTCTCCATTAGCACTGTGGCCCGGTTACTTTGACCAATTAAGGAGTCAGAATATTACCCTGATCCGAAGGTTATACAGCATGACCACATTTCGGGCTGATCCAATTTCAGAAGATTACTTACAACATATCCGGGATGATATGGATCTGATCAGGGAACAGGGATTCAAGATCGTGCTACGTTTTGCATATACCTTTAATGAACCGGAACCCCACCTGGATGCTCCACTGGATGTTGTATTATCTCATATAGATCAACTGGCACCCATCCTACAGCAAAATGCAGATGTGATTGCTCTGATGGAAGGCGGTTTTATAGGAAGATGGGGAGAATGGCATACTTCGAGCAATGGTCTGGCAAATCCTGATGATATGAGGATTATATTGTTCAAACTACTGGATGCCCTGCCTAAAACCAGAACCGTGGCAATCAGATACCAGCAGGCAAAAAAGGATATTTATGGAACGGATGAACCCATCGGGCCGGCGCAGGCCTATGATCAGAGTAACCGTTCCAGGACCGGGCATCACAACGATTGTTTTGTAGCTGATGTGGATGACTGGGGAACCTATTGGCCAATTGACGAAGAAAGTCTTAATGCTCAGAAGGATTACCTGAACCAGGAGAATAAATACCTGCCACAGGAGGGCGAAACCTGCAATTGCAATCCGCCAGGATCAGATTGTCCTAAAGCATTGGAAGAACTGGAAAGAATGCGTTGGAGTGCACTAAATAAGGACTTCATAGCCTGTGTGCTGGACAGCTGGGTGGATCAGGGTTGTTATAATGAGGTAGCAAAACGCCTGGGATATCGCTTCAGACTTGTACGCTCCGAAATTCCTAAATCTGTGCCGGTTGATTCGACCTTATCTGTCAGCTTTACCATTCAGAACGATGGTTATGCTACACCTTATAATGCGCGGGACCTGGAACTGATCTTACGCTCCAAAACCGACAACACTATCCACAGTTTTAAGATCAATGCGGATCCCAGAAGGTGGTTACCGGATGACGGTGAGATAGAAGTGGATTTCAGCATGACCGTTCCGGCATCATTCGTTCCCGGGGAATATGAAGTGCTCCTGAACCTGCCGGATCCCGAACCGACATTGAATGCCGATCCGAGGTATTCAATTCGTCTTGCCAATCAGAATGTGTGGGAGGCATCTACCGGTTATAACTCAATAAGAGCAAATGTGATCATACGTGAAGAATAGCTAATACACAACGAACTTTACTCCAAATTGTCAATGCAGCAATAGCTGTTTTAACAATATTGCTGGCCAGTATGGGCTTGGTTTTTGGCGTTCACTGTCCCATATACAGCACAATTGATATTCCCGACTTTCCGGCCCTGGACAGTAACCATCGATTTTTTGGTGGCCTGGGATTGGGTATCGGCCTGACTCTGCTTTGGATAATCCCATCTATTGAAAAACGGACTTTGTTGTTTCGGGTAATGTGGCTCTGTGCATACCTTGGAGGAATTGGCAGAATTATATCAATGTTCATGGTTGGATATCCACCCACTCCTATGATCATATTTACTTTTATCGAAGTACCTTTTGTCCCGATACTGGTTTACTGGCAGTGGAAGGTATTTCTAAATGCACAAATAAATTCAACTACTTAGCAATCCTGAACCCGATATAATCGCTGTCACCCGGCCCGACCCCACCACTGCTTCGGGGCAGATACCAGAGACGAAATGCACACCGCACATTCGCAGGCCCGTCATCCCAGCAACCGCCCCTCACAAAATGATATCCTTCGTGGTGGAATGATCGTTTGCTCCCAGGGTAAGACTTCGCCTCATCTGCTACCCATTCATAGGCATTGCCCATCATATCCATACAGCCGTAAGGGCTGGCGCCATCCGGATAACTGCCAACCGGAGCACTCTGGTTTACCAGGTGTCCGCCACCTGCCGGATTGGTATCCTGGGGATTGTTGCACTTTTCCGGATCCCAGACATCTCCCCAGGGCCAGATATTCGGATGTTGTTTCTCTGCATCCCAGCGGGCTGCCTTCTCCCATTCCGCTTCTGTAGGTAACCTGCCCCCGGCCCATTTGCAATAGGCTTCGGCTTCGTAATAGGTTACACCGATTACAGGGTGTTTGTCAGATTGTATGAATTTGGGATGCCCGTAATTATGCCCGATCCATTCCTGTTCTGCTTCCCAGTATAATGGAGCATTTCGTTTCTTGTCTTTATCCGGTCTTTCAACTTTGTCGTATTTCCCATACATTCCGGCATATACAATATAATAACTTTCTTTCCATTCCCAGCCCTCTTTTGACCAGTATTCAGGCTTGTCATAACCTCCCGATTCAATGAATTTTCTGAACTGTCCTCTGGTGACCTCGTATTTGCCGATCTGATATTCAGGCACATAAACGTTGTGTTGAGGAAATTCTTCATCATACTCATATCCTTCATTTCCTGTATTGCCCATCAGGAAGTCTCCTGGCGGTATCGTGATCATCTCTCCCAGTCTGTTTTCAGAATCACCGGTCACCGAGCCAGTAGAGTTGATCAATATAATAAATGTCAGCGTTGCGAATATTAGATGTATCATGTTAAAAAATTTAAAAAATGTATTTTCAAACGTTAAAAATCAGGTTCGTTTGTTTCAAATATAAAGTTAGACAAATATAATAATGATCACGAATTTATTATTATATGGTAACCCTTGAAAATGTCTAAAGGAATTTATCTACTAAAGCATTGTCTAGTATCTATAAAAAGTTTAATTTATTGTTCCTTTCGGTTTTTTAGATCAACTGATAAAAAAGGATCTTCTGAAATTTTTTAATTATGAGAATTTATAAAATTCGCCAAAGATGTTTCGCCATCACATTTTTCATTATGATTTTGCCTCTAATTGCGCTCACACAATCACCTTTTTTCAATGTTATGGATTTTGGTGCATTGAACGACGGCAGGACCCTGAATACCAAAGCCATTCAGTCAGCGATAGATGCCTGTGCTGATTCAGGGGGAGGTACTGTATATTTCCCCGCCGGACGGTATGTGTCGGGAACATTGCATCTGAAAAGTCATGTCGGATTACATCTCGAATCTGGAGCAGTTCTGGAAGGCAGCAAAAACCTGAATGATTACCCCATTACCATCACAAAAATTCGGTCTTATACGGATAACTATACCAATAAAAGCTTGATCTATGCAGAAGACCTGACAAACATTTCCATAACCGGGAAAGGCACTATAGATGGGAATGGTGCATTTTTCAAGGTCGAACGGATGGATAATGATGATAAACTAAGAAGTAAAGATAATTGGCATTATTACAAGTCGAGGCCATTTATGATCAGAATGGTCAATTGTGAAAATATCCTGCTTAGAGATGTAAAGATCATCAATTCTCCGATGTGGGTCCAGCATTATCTCGCCTGCAGGAAGGTAAATATTGATGGCATTGAGGTGATCAGTCATGTCAACGATAATAATGATGGAATCGATATTGATGGGTGTGAGAATGTGAGGATCTCAAATTGTTATATCGATAGTGGTGATGATGCAATCGTTCTGAAAAGTACCCTGGATAAATCATGTAAGGATGTGGTTATAACGAATTGTATCCTCAAATCAGATTGCAATGCCTTTAAATTGGGAACAGAGACCAACGGTGGATTCAAGAATATAATATTAAACAATTGCACGATAAAGGATACCCGCCTGGCCGGTATTGCACTTGAGATTGTTGACGGAGGTACCATGGACGGCGTGAATGTGTCAAATGTGGTAATGAACGGAGTAGGGACAGCTATTTTCCTCCGCCTTGGAGACAGAGCCCGGCCCTATGGGGATAATCAAACAAAGATAGGAATGGGTCAGTTGTCCAATGTGATCATCAGCAATATCCAGGCTAAGAATGTTGGTAATGTTGGTTGTGTCATTGCCGGCTTACAAGACCATCCTGTCAAGGATATCACACTGGAAAATATACGCATAACCTATGAAGGAGGTGGCATAAAGGAATTAATAGATCGTAAAATAGAGGAATTGCCGGATGCATATCCGGAATACCGTATGTTTGGTATGTTGCCGGCGTACGGATTTTATGTCCGTCATGCGCAAAATATAGAATTCCGTTCCATTGAACTTGACTTTATGGAACCGGAAGCAAGACCCGCCATGCTGTTTGAAGACGTCGGGAAGCTGGAATTAGAAGGGATCAATGCCCGGACAAATTTGATTTCACCTGTTCTGGTCTTTAAAGGAGTCCGAAAGTCTATGATAACATCAAGCATTTTGTGGGAGGATACACCTTTTCTTCTTCTGACAGGGCCGGCAAGTGAATACATTACCTTAAATGGAAATGACTTCGTCAGTACTTTGGATCCGATATCAAATGAAAATAATTCTCTGGTTTACATGAAAGAAAATCTACTGGCGACGGATGTTCTACACAAAGACACTTATGCCATTGATTGTGATCCTGTATTCATCGATGACCGGTATATCAGGATATCTGACACCGATGAAATAAGTAGCTTGAGACAAAAGATAATAACTGCAATCTGGGGAGGGAATAACTTACCGGTTAGAAACGATGTTCAGGTTACTAAAGGGATTCAAAATCCTTTGAATCCTTGTCCGGCACTGGCTGCAGTAGATAAGATAGAAATACCTATGGATCCATATGTGCTGTCAGACAATGAATCTATTATGGATCTGGCCTATCATTTTATCCCGGTAAAACAAAACAACCGACTGGTTATATTTAACCCCGGACATTTATGTACTTTTAAAACCGATCCTGATGCTGGGAGAGATTATGGTACCGAAATGACGATTATGAGATTGCTGGAAGCAGGTTATGACGTCCTGGCAGTGTACATGCCACATGTTTCGGAAACAGATTGTGATCTTGACCACTGTGCTATATTCAATACAGCATTAAAGATTGAAGGTTATCCGGCAACTTATGGGCTAAGGTTTTTTCTTGATCCGACAATTGTCAGCCTAAATTATCTTATGGAGCAAAATTCATACACAGATGTGAGTATGGTAGGACTTTCCGGTGGAGGGTGGACGACAAACCTGATAGCAGCCATTGATGTAAGGGTTAAATATAGCTTTTCCATTGCAGGATCCATGCCATTGTACTACAGGTCAGCAGGATCAATCGGGGATGTTGAGCAGTACCTTCCGGAATTTTACAGGGATATTGCAGGTTATCCCGATCTATATATACTTGGTGCCTACGGTGATGGCCGGAAGCAGATACAAGTGCTTAACCATAATGACGATTGTTGTTTTGGGCAAGCCCAGCATGACCCCGGAAGAGATTATCTGATTGATGTACAAACGTTTGAAAAAAGTGTAATAGATAGGCTTGCTTATCTGGGAGCCAAAGGGCAATATTATTTGACAATCGATAATTCTGCGCCAAACCATCAGATATCTGGTGAGACACTGCAAAATGTGATCCTGAAAGAATTAAAATAGAATCGTTTTGAGATATCAGCATTTCCTGCATCAGTTGTAAAATAGAATCCATACTCCGTGAAAAGAACCCCAAAATCAGAAATTGAACGAATCCTGTCACGTCAGATGCCGTCAGGATTCATCTACTCTCCCAACTACTGGCAGTGGTTTACACACTATAAACAACATGGATTGCTTCCGGAGGAGATCCGACATTGTCGGACATTGCAGGATCTTTATGTATATCTGGGTGTGGATATATTCAGCAGGAATATCTACGCTGATGCGGAAAAATACTGGTTCGGCGGGATATGCCGGGAATACATCAGCGGATTCGAGGTGTTGGAAAAGACTGAGACATCAGGGAAGGATAAAATTATCCGAAGGCAATACTGCAGTGCCAGCGGAGAGCTATCTGAAGAGCTGGTTTTTAAACATCATGAATCCACTCTTGTACAGAAGAAATTCCTCATTACCGATTATGAAAATGAATTCCCAATTTTACGGGACTTCGTGAAATCCCGTCACTGGGATTTCGATGATGAGAAATACAAACTGTTGACTGAATCACTTAGAGAGCATGGGGTAATAGTAGCAGGAGAGTTCTTCAGTCCGCTGAAGATGTTGCACCTTACAATGGGTCCTGTAAACTCAGTATATTTCCTAATGGAATGCCCTGCCCAGGCACAGGAACTGATCGAAATGCATGAGGCAGCACAGCTTGAAAGCATCAGGCATTGTGTAAAGAAAGGCATTAAGGTGGTCATGGCTATGGACAACCTCGATACCATGTTCCATCCCCCGGATTATGTCAGTGCTTATTCCGCCTCGTTTTATGAAAAAGCAAGCGCTATATGTCATGATAATGATGCCTATTTCTTTATCCATGCTTGCGGGCAGCAGAAGGCGAATCTGGAACTTATTGCCGGTTGTGGGGTAGATGGGCTTGAAGGCGTCGCTTTCCCTCCCCTTGGAGATGTGGAACTCGATGAGGCGATGCAATTGAGCGGCCCTGACTTCATTATTACTGGTGGGATCAGTGCCATGGAAACCAGGAACCTGAAAACGAAAAAGGAAGTTTTCGACTATGTAGAAAAGCTATTCAGGAAAATGTTACCTTACCGGAACAGGTTTATTTTCTCATCGAGTTGCAATACCTCTATCGACACAAATTGGAATACGATCCTTCATTTCAGGGACGCATGGATGCATTTCAGGGAAATGGAATAATGAATTCGAATAGAAATATATGACATATAAGAAGGGAAAGATACGATACTCGGTGCTGGCATTGCTTTTTTTTGCCACCACGATTAACTATATCGACCGGCAGGTCATTGGGATCCTGAAACCATTTATCGCTGATGATCTGGGCTGGAGTGAACTGGATTATGGACTCATTGTCACTGCGTTCCAGGTGGCTTATGCAATTGGTTTGCTTGTTTCAGGTGCCCTGCTGGACAGGTACGGAACCCGGATAGGATACTCGGTCGCCATAGCCTTGTGGAGTATCGCCGGTATCCTGCATGCGGCTGCCAGGTCGGTGTATGGGTTTGTAGTTGTCCGCTTTATGCTCGGCCTGGGTGAATCCGCCAACTTTCCTGCGGCCATTAAAACAGTGGCTGAGTGGTTCCCGCAGAAAGATCGTGCCCATGCCACCGGATGGTTCAATTCGGGCTCTACCATAGGTGCGATAGTAGCACCCATCATCGTTACAGGAACAACCGTTGCTTTTGGGTGGCAGTGGGCATTCATTATAACGGGAGCACTGGGCTTTATCTGGATTGCACTATGGCTGGCTTTCTATCAGAAACCTGAAGAACATAAGCGGCTGACCAGGGAGGAATTTGATTACATCCATCGGGATGAAAGAATTAACGAAGAAAGTAAAATCAGCTGGGCTTCATTGTTTAAATACAGGCAGACCTACGCCTTATGCGCTACCCGCATAGTATCTGACTGGGTTTGGTGGTTCTTTTTGTTCTGGACACCCGATTTCCTGCATAAGACCCATGGGATTGAGATCATGGAAACTGTTCTGCCATTGATCCTGATCTATTCAGTTGCGAGTGCGGGAGGAATAGCAGGAGGCTGGATCTCTTCTTCGATGATCAGTAAGAATTTTTCAGTCGATATTGCACGGAAAAGGGCGATACTAATCTGTGCTTTGACCGTTCTACCAGTGATGACGGTACCTTTGCTGACCAGTAAGTGGATTGCAGTAACTTTGATATCACTGGCCTGTGCCGGCCATATGGGCTGGGCTTCCAACATGTTTTCGATTATTTCCGATATTTTTCCTAAAAAAGCGGTTGCTTCTGTAACAGGCTTGTCAGGATTTACAGGAGCTGTAGGCGGCGCCCTGTCAGCCACCTTTGTCGGTTGGATACTGGATGGAACCGGTAGCTATTTTTTGATCTTCATGATTGCTTCTATAGTATATATGCTAAATTGGGCCATAATTAAGATTTTCATTCCAAGTATAACTCCGATACGAACTGAGTGACAGTGCTGTACGAAAATATGCTATTTGGGATATTAGTATGAATACAAGAGTAAATTGTTATATTGATTTTGAATAATATACATTATAATATGTAAAGAGTCTTGCAAAGAGGAATTTGTTTTTTCCTTTAGGAAGAATGTCCTGATTTAGGGGGATAGAGGCCTTATTGACGAAATTCTATAATCCGACCTTTGAAAATAAATTTTAAACGCATGAAGCGTACATCATTACTAATTATTAATGTTCTCATATTGATTTTATTCAGTGCCACTAAAGTTGGTTCATCCATTCAAAACATAGCAAAGTACACACAGAATGATACACACATACTCAATTCATGGCATTATAGCCAGGTATTCGGAGAGGTGAGAAATTACAGGATCTTTCTCCCGCCGGAATATTTCAAGGATTCACAAAAACGATATCCGGTCATTTATTTCTTTCACGGCTGGTCTCAAAGATATTTCGGACCTGTGGGAGATGATTATTCAAATTATGACCAGGGGGAGGATAATGATGGCGATAACATGGCGAATTACGTTGCCCGCAATGATGTCATTATTGTGAAGTGTGATGGGTACAATGGGGAAAATCTGCAGAACTATAATCTTACACCCTATAATATCGGTGATGTAGAATCTTTTAGGCAGTTTCCTATATACTTTCCGGAACTTGTGGATCATATTGATGTTACATACAGAACACTGGCCGATAGAAATCAAAGGGCAGTATCCGGACTATCCATGGGAGGATTCATGACTTTCTGGATCAGTGGTAAATACCCGCACCTGGTCTCGGCTGCCGGGAATTTCTGCGGATCACCCGAATTTCATGCAGGACCGGCAAAATTCCCAGTGGAATATCGGAATATGGATATATATAACAACTATGGAGGCGTGAAGGTCCGCATGCATTATGGTGACAAGGACAACCTGAGGTTCTACCATCAGGATATGAACAGGATTTGGTGCGAGGTAATGGATAATTATGATTACAAAGTTTTTGATGCCAGGCATTCAACCTGCGGCCTGGGAGAGATGTTCGATTTCATACTCAATACCTTCAACAATCCTCAAAAAGTTCCGGAGAAATGGAACCATATCGATGTGTATCCTGAATTCTCGGTATGGGATTATCAGGTTTCCTCTGACCGATACCGCCCTGGGTTTACTATCCTGGAAGAAGTGGATAAAATGGGATTTAAATGTACAGCAAAAGAGTTTCTTCCAGATGGGCCGGCAATGCCCTATGTGAACTTTACATTGACTACATCATCCCTTTATAAAGAAAATACACAGTATGTAATAAACATTGTCGATATAGAAGGCCGGTCAAGCAGGATGGATACTGTAACATCTGATAAATCAGGACGGCTGAATATCGGTTTTAATGGTTCACCACACTACATAGGGATCAATGATCTTAAAGGTGCTCCAAATATTCGTTTGAGTTCATTTCGAATAAACGATGGCGGATTCGCCGTAAACCGAAGTAAAGTCAAACTGCATGTTGATATCATGAACCTGGGAACGATGGGTACTGAAGGCATCATAGTAAAGTTATCGGCTTTAAAAGATTATATTGAAGTGTCAAAATCTGACTCACAGTTAGACAGGATACTTCCGGGGCAAATAAAGATATTGGATCATCCTTTTGAATTTGAAGTGATAAAGGAAGGTACGGAGATGGCTAAATTTAAACTTGCCTCAAAGGATAAAACCGGACATGAGTGGATTGAGTATTTTGAAATCCCTCTGAAAGATGCGGTGGAATTTACCAGTGATTTTGTCATTGCGGATGGATCAGAATATACGGTGGCCAGATCAGGTATTGATTCAGTAACCCTATTTCTTGGGAAAGGCAATGGAGATGGTGTTGCGAATCCTGGAGAGACCATTGTGATCCTTGCAAAGGAGCAGGATAGGTATTGGAGAACTGAGGCCGAGACCGCAGATCCTCACGTGAATCCCTACGGAATTAAATTAAGAGAATCAGATAACTGGGCAGGATATGACTATGTGAATGGATCAGCTAAAATAACCTTACCTGTAATATCTTCTGATTGCCCGACAGATCATATGATAGATTTCTTTATCAATTACTGGATCCCTATAGATCGGGCGAATCATTCCCGGGAAATCGTCAAGAAGAAAGTGCGGATCCCGGTGTCAGGTAAGGATACAACATCCCCCACCTTTTTATGGGCACATGTTTCCGGTAACAATACAATTGAAACCAGGGTAATAGACGGATCAAAGATTAAGCAGGTAACAGCACGATTGATCCCTGTTCATGATACAAAGGGTCTGGATTACGTAAACCTAAAGGAGCCAGAAAGAGAAAAAATCATTGTTTTATATGATGATGGCACACGTGGTGACCGGATTCCGGATGACTTTGTTTTTGCAAAGAAAGTACCGCAAGTATCAGCCTATTTCTACAAACTGGAAATTGAATCGATAGATAAGAATGGAAATAAAGCAGTTTCATATCCGCCGGAAGTCTATCTGATATATTGATTACAAATAATTATCCTTTTTTATAATAAATATGGTCTATATAATTCCTTATCTTTTGAGATTACACGCGGATGAAATTTTCTTTATTCCAGATTTACACCGAATAGATTATTTTATATGCTCAGATAAAAAAACGGACAGATCTGCACGTTTACAAGTGAACAGGTCAATTGTGTCAGGATGTTTTATTATAGATATATAAAGAAAGAAAAAGTAAACATATTGTTTCATTAAGGTACTATTTAGTCCCTTTCAACATAACTATATTTTTATTATTTTGGGCATGCCAAATGAAATGAAAACTGAAAATATTAAAATTCAACCAGAGATAGCAGAAAAACGACTTGTTAGCGTGGATGCGTTAAGAGGATTTGATATGTTCTGGATCATCGGAGGCAGCCAACTGATGGTTGCTTTAGCAAAGTCCAGCGGATTGGATATTCTTCAAAGCCTCCCTCTCCATTTTGATCATACCTGGGGTGAATTCCGCTTCTACGACCTGATCATGCCTCTTTTTTTGTTTATCGTAGGCGTGGTTATGCCGGTGGCATTCAGCAAAAGAAGGGCCAGGGGTGAAAGCAAGCATAAACTCTATCTTCACATGATTAAAAGAGTAATCATACTCTATATTCTTGGTTTAGTATCCTCCGGTCACCTTCTATCATTCGATATTTCCAAAATGCACCTGTGGACTGACACACTACATGCCATTGCGATGGGTTATCTGGTGAGCTCCATTCTGATCCTTGAGTTCAAGCTCCAATGGCAGGTCGTGATCACCGGTTTTTTTCTGTTGTTATACTGGGGCCTGATGGCTCTGATACCAATCCCCGGACATGGTGCAGGAATTTATCAGCCTGAATTGAACCTTGCATTGTATGTTGATGATGCTGTACTGGGACATTTTCAGGAAGGATTTGGATGGACGTATATCATCACCAACCTTACTTTTGTCTGTTCCGTAATGCTGGGTGTGTTTGCGGGGTATATACTTCAGTCAGATCTCCCTCCGATGAGGAAAGTAGCTTTGCTTGCAATAACCGGTATCGCTTGTGTTCTGGCCGGCAGGATCTGGGGTATCTGGTTTCCGATCATACACCACCTGTGGACCAGTTCAATGGTTCTTTATGCGGGGGGATTTTGTTTTCTGTTATTGTCCATGTTTTATCTTGTGATAGATGTTTGGGGATATAAAAAGTGGGCTTTTGTTTTTGTGGTTATCGGAATGAATGCGATTGCAGTTTATGTAGGCACCCGTATTTTTGATTTTAAATTAGTCGGTAATGTCTTCGTTGGGGGATTGGCCGTTTACTTCGGAGAATGGGGGGATTTCATTCAGGCATTGGCTGCTGTCGTGATCATCTGGCTCTTGTTGTATTGGATGTACCGTAAAGAAACCTTTATCAAGATCTGAATGACTATTACACTATTGTTGCGGTCTATAAACAGCTAAAGACCGACATTTATGTAGAAATTAATTATACGAATGAAGTTTATTCAAGAAAAAATCGCCTCGCTGGCAGGCATATTGTTTGTATTAGCCATCTTAGTTGCCGGTTGTGAAATATCTGATAAGGGATCCTCCGGGGATCAGAAAGCCAGCGAAATGCCGCAAGATCTTAAGTTAAAACCTTTCCGCGTGTTGATCGTCATCGATGACCAGTGGAAAGATCCCATGAGCTACCACATCGATCCCACGCGCGTGGAAGGAACGGAATTTCTGGACGTAGTAACTATGCTGAAGATCTGGGGTGTACCTTTTGACATTTTACGATTGGATGAGCAAAGGCTTCAGGTTAACCGTTTCCTGAACGGGATGGCAGAAGCCAACTATGGTTGCATCATATGGATGGCGAATCCGGATGAGCTTGATGGTTATTCGGCGTATTACACAACCCTGCAGCGGGCGATCCATGAATATGGGATCAGTATGATCGCACTTTTTGATAATATTAAAAATGAGGATATTGCTGGTCTAGCCGGTGTTGATTATACTGGTACCATAGGGGCTCTGCCAGGCAGTCCGACAAATAAACTGACTATTTCCGGGAATCATTTCATAACAGAAGGAATGGAGGATGTAAAACTGCCGGAACGGGAATTATCTGCAGGTATCAGTATGCCTGCAGCAAATGGGATTACTCCTGCTGCTTCCAGGTCCGGTGAGGATACTGCTCCTTTCACTGTAGTCGAATGCACTGCCGGTGATTCGATAACCATCCTGGGCACTGTGGGTTCTATCCCTCAATTTGTAGTCAGGGACGTGGATCAGGATGCCAAGGTGATCTGGATAGGGGGAGGCAGGGACTGGTTCCGGAAATATCCTGTTATGAGAACGATTTTCAGAAGGGCGCTGGTATATGCTATAGGATACGGAGTATTTAATGATAATTTTGAAAATGGATTCATTTTTATCATGGATGATGTCGGTTGTAGTGAACATGCCTGGAGCCTCAGGTGGCACTATCCAACACCGAAAAAAGATACATTGATCAAATACCTCATCGAGCCGCTCGAGAAATACGGGTTTATGATGGTTCAGATGATCACGCCGGGATATGCAAATCCAGAGACCAAGATGATTGAATCCCCCTGGTCTGTTGAACCTTTCAAGGATATTTTCGGTAACTGGCAGGATTATCCTTCCACCAAGGAAGGCCTTGATGAAGGCTTGAGAAGAGGTGTATTCGAGATCCAGCCACACCGGGCATGGTCACATATGAACTGGGACCTGGATTCCCCGCCGGGTCCCTGGTGGGGCAGTCCTGTTGACGGTGAACTTGCGGTAACTGACTGGTACAACGAAGTTGTGGATGTGAGAAGGGGACATGTCCCGGTACCTTCCAATGACCTGTTGTTTCTGTACAGAACAGGGATCGATGCGATAGTTAGATCTTTTGGTGTAATCCCCCTGGCTGCAGAGGTGCGCCCGGGAGCATCTGTGAAGAGCGGTTACCCGGGTGGGTATGATAATGGCAGGGTAGCGGCTATTGCCGGCCTTGGGGTTAGCCGCGAATGTTATGTGGGATTTGATTATACCATAGAATTCAGCATGATGATGCCGGAACAGTTCACCTGTCACGACCTGGATCTTACAGCACAGACGGATCATCCGGCTGACCGGATGGAAGTAGAATGGGATTCCTTGTTGTCGATGACCACAGAAGAACTTCTTTCCTCGAAAATAGCCGGGGGGAGAAGAATAAACCTGAGAGATAATCTCGACTGGATTGAAACTCGGAAAGATAAACACTGGATGGGATTCAATGAAACCTGTGCCTATCTCCACACTAAAATATCCGGTTCTTCGAAGAGTGGAATAACGTTAATTTATGATGATCACTATTGCAGGCATTTCATAGAGAATAATTCCTTCTGGACCTTAGAGTTGGCCGATCATTTTCTGAAAAACTTACAGGAAAATTCTTCTCTGGTCATTGATGGCAATGCCGTGGACGCTCCTGTCCAACAGAAACAAGTGCTTAGGATCCCTCCTGGAATTGGCATGCATAAGATATGGATTCATAAGAGGAAATAAAATGCCGGATCTGAAAAGTTGCCCTGCATTGTGTAAGATCTAAGAAATAACATTGTCGAATCCCACTTTTGCCCGAATTGTACGAATTAATCCGGAATCTTGTCTTCCTGCATGCTGGAATCTGTTAGTGAAAAGGCTGATAGGACTGACATTCCATTAAAAAGAATTAAAATCATGCACCATTGCAGAAAATATAGAATCATGTATAGCAACAAGACCCTGGATCAGAAATTCATATTGGTATGATATTTATATAATTGTATTTTTATTTTATCTTGTTAATCGAAGGAAAGATATCACTGTATTAATGAATGATAGTCTGATATTTAAATTGACCAAAACATCCAAAATATGGTTAATCCCACCGATTTTTGCTTTTTGTAGTATTGTACAGGCTCAGCAATTTCAGGAGGTGGCCGACAAGGCAAACCTTGACATTACCCGAAATAACAACGGCCATGCGATAGCGGATTATGACCTGGATGGTGACCTGGATATTTTCATAGTAGCCCTGAACTCCTTTTCTGTATCAGATTCCTCAACATGGAGTCGCCTATTTCGGAATAACGGTGACGAAACATTCTCAGATGTTACACAAACCGCTGGATTCCAGTTCCAATATACTAATCCTGGTGATTCTGGCTCTGAAGGTCAGAAGATGGGAGCGGCCTGGGCTGATTATGACAACGATGGATATCCCGACCTTTTGCTGACGCATTACCGGAAGGTTGAATTATACAGGAACAATGGGGATGGTACTTTCAAGGATGTTGCCTCCGATGCTGGAATTGAAGATTGTTATGATTGTTACAACAGCAGTGCCTTATGGTGGGATCCAGACAAGGATGGCGATCTTGATCTGTATATCAGCGATTGGGAGGAATCGAACAGACTATACCAGAACAATGGTGATGGCACCTTTACCAACAGGACTGAATATTTTAACCTGGGCGATGAGGGGAATACCTGGACCAGTATATCCATTGATGCGAACCATGATGGCTGGCTTGATCTTTATCTGGCCAATGATTATTTCAGGAATAAATTCTATTTGAACATAAACGGAGATTTCTTCATGGAAGCTACCACTGCTTATGGGCTGGAAGATTTTGGTAATGGCATGGGCATTACAATAGGTGATTATAACAATGATGGATTTTTTGATATTTACCTAACCAATATTGCTGAATTTGCATCAAATCCTTTGTTTACGGCTCAAGCCATTGGCGTATTCGAAAACGATGCCGCTGATATGGGGGTGGACAGTGCTGGCTGGGCCTGGGGTGCCTCCTTCTTTGATGCTGACCTGGATGGAGATGAAGACCTGTACGTAGTTAATGGGCATGACTACAGCCATCATACAAACAAGTTCTATAAAAATATGCTGGTGGAAGGTTCTAATGGGTTCAATGACCGGTCGGAAATATCACGGGCTGACGGTCCTGCAGATGCCATGAGCCTGACTACTTTTGATTATGACGATGACGGCGACCTGGACATGCTGGTTTCTAATACAGACAATGCCCCTTATCTGTATAAAAATCTTACCATACGCCCGGATATGGCGTCGGAAAAGAATTGGCTGAAGATCAAGTTGGAAGGAACAAAGTCCAACCGAGACGGACTGGGCACTATTCTCAAGGTATATGCAGGGGAAAAGGTGTACCATCGTTACTATCATGGAGCGGGATTATTATCACAGAACCTGCTTCCGGTTCATTTCGGTCTGGGGGAAAATAAAATGTTGGATTCACTGGTCATATCCTGGCCAAATAGTGAACCGGAAGTGTTTTATAATATCCCGGCAAACCAGACGGTCCAGGTTATCGAACACGAGGGATTTATTGGGGAAATGGAGCCCCCGGTTACAGGAATAGGAAAAGAATTCAAAAGAATATATGACCATCATATACAAATCTTTCCAAACCCATTTGAAAATTCAACAAGGTTTGGATTTGAAATCACTGAACCTGCCTTAGTAAGCCTTGAAATATTTGACCTTCATGGGAAAATTCATTATGCTCTAATACCCGCTTATATGGTCCCCGGAAGGAACCATATCGAATGGGAAGGGGTGAATTTTAGTGGCACAAGATTATCTCCAGGCATGTATATTTATAATCTTAGAATCGGCGATCTTATATATTCCGGAAAGATCTTCAACCTTCGTTAATACTACAGTCACTTGATTTAAATATAGGAAAGACGATAATGATTTGCATGAGGAATGCAAGATGAATCCCAGGATAAACTGTAAAGTATCTAAAAAAAGAAAATCCGCACCATTTGGGCTAAAATATGCTGATCAACCTCGATTCTGGTCGGTCACCGGAATGCAGAACTAACACATACAATCCAGGAGGAATTTTTTCAGTGTTAATAGAAAGTCTTAAGCTGTTTTCATAGGATAATGGCATATCATAAAGTGTTTGACCAGTGACCGAGATAAGTTCAAGCCTGGTTATCTGTGGAACCTGTTCAGATTCGATCCTAAGTAGATCTCCCCGCTGAACAGGATTCGGGAAGATAGAAAAAAATGCTACTTCCACATTGTCAATACCAAGTACGGTATTTTCTTCAAAGTACGACAAAGCATAGTCGAAGGCCTGTTGCCCAATCCTGTCTCCGATCAGCCTTCCATTGATATCATCAACTGGAGGATGGATACCACCCCAGATCCTTGAAAGGCTGCATTGGTCGGAGGCGTCGTAATAAGTAGCCCATTGCAACACGACATCCATGCTGGGACCTTTTTCAAATTTAAGAAAGTTATCTTTTGGCGCTGAAAATTCACCCATTCCGCCCGGGAAATATTTGTCTCCAGTAAGCATTGTTAATACTTTAGCTGCTGCACGTGAATAGGTGGAATGTCCGGATACATAACCTGCAAATGGCGGTGTTACAAAGGAAGGCCGCTGGTATGGCCACCAGTTTTCTGCCAGGATCCATCCTGTTCCAGCCACATCTGTGGTGGCGTCCTCTATAAAATCATGCCCCCTCCAGGCGAAAACTTTGATCTTACCAATATGTTCACTGCTGTCGCCGGCCAAAGGATCGTCTTTCGAGATTATTTCAACCAATCCAGGTTCCAGTTTAATTCCTGCAGGATGGTAGTTCGCTAACGAATCAAAACTGGACTGTCCCAGATCTACCATATGCCGGATGGCAGAAATAGGCCGTATATAATCGTAGTATCCTTTGATGCTCCATGCACTGATAGCCGCATCATGCATCGCTCCGCCAAGGATGAAATAACTTTTTATATCCCATTCAAGATCGTCAACCAATTGCCCTTCTCCCCGGAACTTTTTCTGTAATTCCGGATGATCGTTAACATAATTCAGAATCGTGTACCAGTGGCCGGGAGGTGTCTCTGAATCAGGCCCGTCGGCCCAGAACTCGGCAAGCACACGAGCGTAATCTCCCCTCGGTACCACCTGAGGTTCGTAGGGCGCCCCTGTAGCAGGATTTATGCTATAGCCTTTGCTGATATCCCCACCTTCCTTCTCATCATAAAATGACCTCAATCCTTCATACCCTTCAGGAAGGTCAGTAAAGCCAATATTTCCAATTGAAGCTGGAGAAATATCCCAGAAAACACCGTCACCAGCATCCATATGTGCTGACCAATAGGAAACCAATGAAAATCCCCATTCATAATCTTCAAAACTGCCATTGCCGTTTACATCCGTGTAACAGGGCGGTCCAGGATCCAGATAAACCTGGTATGCATCTCCATCCCGGATATACGTGTCCCGGTCTGATTCTTTTAATGAAAAAGGAACCACATCTCCCCATTCAGGACTAAGAAATTCAGGCGTGCCGGCTGGTATTTCATTCCCTGACTGATCAATAAATGTTACAAAGGTCAGTGGTTGCCACCGGTTCGGATCAGCAATGCCCTGACTCCCCGGCTCTGTCAGGACCATCGGTTCATTGACAGGGACATAATAGGCATTTCCATATCCCCTGCGTTCATTGGAACCATCCTGCAATCCATACTCAATGATCTTCTGGGCAATATAATTCCCCAGTTTTGCCGGATCACCATCAACGTAATTCATCGATGTGATGATTGGATCATAACCCAGCTTATTCATCAATGAATCTGCCAGGTTAAAAGTCTTTACCCAGCCCGGACTGGCGATGAACCGGAATTTGATGATCCGGTATGCTGCATAACTCATTGCTTTTTCCTGTGAGGCTTTTTTATCAATAACCTGTGGCAATCCTTTAAATGAAATGTAGATGCCACCCACTGTATCACCAAGAAAATATGGCTTTGCTGATCCTTCATAGATAGCCCAGGCATCATACATGGCTGCTGATATATGGAACAGATTCCTGGCATGGACCGTAGGCCTTGCAAGATCATTTCTAATTGCTTCCAGAAGTACCTCATTCCATTGACGGGCTATGGAATGTTGTGCCACTACCGTTTTGATGGTGAAAAGTAAAATGAGAACACAAATCGTTGTGATCCTGCCCATAAAATATCTATTGATCTTTCAAATACCGGATCCTATTCTTTTGTCTGGAATAAAATAGTCTTTTAAATAATAATTGCAAAGAATTTTAATGATTTACTGACTAAAGTTCCTGTCCAAAGTGTTTATTTTTACCGTACAGTCTATATACTTTTTAATCGATTGAATTAGATAATTAAATTTTAATATGTAATACTAAAAACTTTTGAATACGACATTCATAAAAAAATCATTAGTACTAATCAACTGTCTCAGAATAAGAAATTCTTCTGTTTTTTTAATTCAGGTCCTGGCCTTGTTATTCATACTGGATGGCTGCACCCATAAAGATAATGAGAAAAGTCAAGCGACTTTAAACAAGGAAAATGCCGCAGATTTATGCGTTGGATTTGCCAGTGAAAATATTACTCCACCAATTGGTATGCGATTATGCGGGACTTTTGAGGAGCGCTTGGCGGAAGGTGTTCATGATTCACTTTTTGTACGTGCCTTTGTATTCGAACAGGGAGAGGAAAAATTTGCCATTGCCGGATGTGACCTGGCTATGGTGTTTCCTGAGATTTGTGATGCTGTACGCCAAAGAGTAGCCGCATTAGGACTGCCCCCTGATCATATTTTGATTCACGGGAGCGAAACACACAACGGCCCTGATTATTTTGGGGAATTTCGTGATGTTTTTCATGCATGGGCAATGAAAAAATATGGTAATGACCTGACGGAACCAATTGATTATAATGTGTTCCTGGTTAACAGAATTACTGAAGCTATTTTATCGGCTGATAGCGCTACTAAGCCATCAGAAATACGATTTTCCTTTGGAGAATGTAAAGGAATTGCTTTCAATCGACGGTTTAGAATGAATGATGGAAGCATTGGATGGAATCCAGGGAAATTAAATCCACAAATACTTGAACCTCTGGGTCCTGTTGATGAAAGCCTGCCCTTGATATCCATTTATCAGGATAGCCCTGAGGTCCCTTCAGCAATATTAACAGGTTATGCCTTGCACCTGGCTATTCTGGATGACGCGAATTATGGAGCGGATTATCCTTATTACCTTTCGGAAAATCTTAAAACTAATATATCTCCTGATCTATTTACCCATTTTATGCAACCACCATGCTGTGAGGTGAACCATATAGATGTAAGCACCCCTGAAAAACAATCAGGACATGACTGGGCAATGGTAGTTGGTGATAAACTGGCCGCATCCATTCTCCAGATTCTTTCTGACAAGGGAAAACCTCTGCAACCCGATCTAAAAGTAATGTCCATGATTGTACCCCTGAAATTACAGGAATTTTCAGGTGAAGAAATTAAAAAACAGAGGGAAGTATGGCACTCCCTTGAAAGAGTTGATCTCCATTTCCTCGATGTAGTTTATGCAGGAAAGGTAGCATCAATATATGACCGCCATGACGGCGGACCGGTTCAGGCTCTTCTACAGGCATTTCAATTTGATTCGGAGACGGTTCTTGTTGGATTACCCAGTGAGATCTCAGTTGAGTTGGGATTGATTATTAAAGAGAAATCCCCTTATAAAAATACCATGATCGTTCAGTTATCCAACGATTGGTTTGGTTATATTCCCACTGAATAAAATATTTGAATGAAGGACATTATGAAGCTGTCGTAGCTAAAATACGGCCGGGAGAAGGGGAAAGACTTGCTGATGCAGTACTAGAGTTAATGAGCAACCTTAAAAAACAATGATGTTTTTAACAGATAAATCTCTCGTAATTTGATTTAAGAGGCTCGCTGGCCATTATGTTGCTTTTTGTATTCTTTTGGAGTGCAACCTTTTATTGACTTGAAATGTCTGTTGAAATTCGATAAATTATTGAAACCGGATTCATAACCAATCTGTGAAATGTTAAATGATCCATCAAGTAAAAGACGACATGCATATCCGATCCTTATATGCTGAAGATATTTTTTAAAAGTCATTCTGTATCTTTTCTTGAACGATGTAAAAAAAGTAGTATTCGACATGTTTGATATTTCCTGCAATTCATTCACTTTTATTTCCTTCTGAAAATTCTGGTGAATGAATTGTATCACGTTTTTCATAGGATCGTCATCATCGGTTTTATAAGGGATATGGAATGCAGGGCTCGAGAGGAGCCTGTAGTTATCAGACAAGGCCAAAATTTTGAAAATTGAGAAAAGTATAAAAAATCTTTCAACCTCATTTTTATCTAACATATCTTCCATTAGTGGAATTATTTTTTTCTTTGTATCACCATATAATCTGCATCCTTGAGTGGCTGTTGAAAGAAAATGATTCAAGCCTTTGTTCTCCGGCAGATCAAAAAAACCCTGTCCGAAAGAATCATTAAGAAAATGTATTACGATACATTCACCCAGGAATTCTTTTTCAGGTGAATAATATTCGGGATCACATCTCCACTCGTGTGGAAGATACGAACCCAGAAACACCAGGTCATTTTCTTTAAACCTTTCAATATGATCACCGACCAATCTTATTCCTTTCCCTTTTTTTATAAATACCAACTCATATTCTGGATGATGATGCCAGGTCGTAAATGAGCTGGTGTCATGAAAAAAAATAAATGATTGATCTGGGGATTTAAATAACCTTACTTCACGTACTTTCATCTAAACTATATGGTATAAATATTCGACTTAAATGCTATTGGTTAATAAATTATTCTCAATATATGAATTATCATACCATAATTGCAAAGATTTGTATTGATTTAAACATAAGTAATTTTTTAGATTTATCATCTGGTCTTTGATCATTTATGTATTATATTAATTCAACTCTAAAAATTGATTAATAGTGCATAAATAATTCTTAACAGTTTCACTTGACTTAACAGATTTTCTATGAAGTATTTACATAATTCACTAATTCGATTTTCAATATTCTTGCTATTTATTTCCATGAGTCTTACATCCTTTTCGCAGGTACAGGTGGGTGTTGGAAAGACTGATATCACTCCTGTTTTGGGTAGTCCCATGGATGGCTATTATATTGAAAGACTGGCTTCAAATGTTCATGATCAGTTATTTGCCAGGGCAATGGTATTAAAGGACGGAACAAAAACTCTGGTGTTTGTGGTTACAGATTTGATCGATGTTGCACCATATGGATTCCCGGCAGCAAGAGATCGAATAAGTAAGGAATTAGGTGTGCCTGCCACTAACATTATAATTTCGGCTACACATACACATACCGGACCAAGTTTTACACCTGAATATGAGGAATTAGTAGCAATAAAAATATTTGATGCGGTTATGATAGCCTCTCAAAACCTTCAGGATGCAATAATCAAATCAGGAACCGGCGAAGCGAAAGACATATCTTTTCACAGAAGATTTTTGATGAAAGACGGTACCGTCCGATTCAATCCAGGGAGGCAGAATCCGGACATTGTTAAACCTATGGGTCCTGTCGATCCCGGCGTTGGAATTATTTATTTTGAAAGTATCAATGGAACACCTCTTGCTGTAATAGCGAACTTTGCTTTGCATTTAGACACCATTGGAGGTACCGAAATATCGGCTGATTTTCCATACTTCATGGGAGAAATCTTGAAAAAGGTTCTTGGCGATGACATTATGGTGTTTTTCGGTTTTGGTACCTGTGGAAATGTGAACCATATCAATGTGAAGGAACCGGATACAACAGAAGGGTATGAAAGGGCCCAAAGGATAGGCTACGCCCTTGCTGCGGCAATAATCCGTGAAATCCCAGTCCTGGAAACACAAAATATAAACAAACTGAATTCTGAATCAGAGACAGTATATTTAAAAATACCTGAATATACAGAAGAAGAAATCGAGCAGGCTAAAATCAATGCGCAGAAGGAATCAGATGAGATTGCTTCCACTCCGGAAATACGGGAAGCAATGAAGATCCTCAGAATACACAATTTGAATAATCAACCCATTGAAGCTGAAGTGCTGACTTTTGGACTTGGAGATGCATCTATTGTAGCCCTCCCTGGAGAGATATTTGTAGAACTGGGCCTTGCGATCAAGGAGAGTTCGCCATACAAGAATACGCTTGTCCTGACATTGGCCAATAATTCTATTGGCTATATTCCAAATAAGGATGCTTTTCAATATGGAGCATATGAAGTGGAAGTCAGTATGATCGCAGAAGGAGAGGGCGAGAAACTCGTTGAATCGTCACTGGGTCAATTGCAAGATATGAAGGAGTGATTATTAATTGCCAATTCTTGGCGATCTCCTTAAATTGATTTATTTGATCTTTTAAGATGTCCTCTTATCTGAAGAGCCAATTAATTTTAAGCTTTATTGTAGATTTTAAATGTTTCATAGCTTACAATGGGCCAGAGTATACAAGTAAACAATAATAACGATTCCAATATTCCACATTTAAAGAGAGTGCTGGGTCTGTGGGATGTCATTTTTTATGGAATTGTTTTAATCCAACCCATTGCAGCAATAGGATTGTTTGGCATTGCGTCAAAGACATCACAGGGTCATATGGTTACAACCCTCATTATTGGGATGATTGCCATGATGCTAACTGCCCTCAGTTATGGAAGGATGGCCTCTCTTTATCCTTCAGCTGGATCGGCATATACTTATGTAGGAAGAGGGCTTAATCAACATCTGGGATTCCTGGCAGGTTGGGCCATGTTCCTGGATTATTTGATTGTGCCGATTATAAACACCATTTATGCTTCCTTAACACTTCAGAGATTGATACCATCTGTACCTTACGTAATATGGGTCATAATTTTTGTGGTTGCCATTACAGTTTTAAACCTGAGAGGGATCCGTACGACGGATCGTTCTAATAAGATCTTATTATTTATAATGGTCTTTGTCATTGGGATATTTATTATCCTGGCTATTAAGTATATTCTTAATGACCAGGGATGGGCAGGCCTGCTTTCTTCCAAGCCAATCTACAATCCTGATACATTTGATTTCGGCCTTGTGATGACCGCCACATCATTTGCAGTACTAACTTATATTGGATTTGATGGGGTAACCACCCTAGCAGAGGATGTTAAAAATCCAAGGCGTAATATGTTGATCGCGCCCGTTATGGTTTGTTTATTTACGGGCCTGTTCGGTGGGCTCCAGATTTATCTGGCACAACAGGTTTGGCCGGACTTTAATGTTTTTCCAAATCTGGAAACTGCTTTTTATGATGTTGCTGAACGAGTTGGAGGAAAAACGCTTTTTAATGCAATTGCAGCCATTTTATTTATTGCATGCTTTGGGAGTGGAATGGCCGGTCAGGTTGGCGCGGCCAGATTATTATTTGGAATGGGTCGAGATGGCGTTTTACCGAAAAAGATATTTTCGCATCTCGATAAGAACAACTCTACACCTACCTACAATATCCTGATCATGGGGATTCTTACTATTATAGGTTCCATTGTACTTGGATATCAAAGTGCTGCTGAATTATTGAATTTTGGAGCTTTCCTTGCATTTATGGGGGTGAATCTGGCTACTTTTCGTCAGTTTTATTTCCTGAGACCCCGGGGAGAAAAAAGAAATATACTTGTGGATGCCATACTCCCGATATTGGGCTTTATTATTTGTTTTTCAATCTGGATCAGCTTGCCATTGCCTGCGAAAATAATGGGCGGTGTGTGGTTTGCCGCCGGATTAATATATCTTTTTATCCGGATGCGATACGTAAAAGAAAAACCAATAAATATTGATTTTACAGAGGTTTAAGAAAACCATATTTAGCTAACTTTAACATAATCATACCATGATTTACAAAGCTCACATTTTTGTAATATTATTTTTAGTTCAAAATGCATTAACACAACTTCAGGTTAATGCTCAAACAATTAGATTGTTTGCTGTAAGTGACCTGGTACAGGTATTCGAAGATGGATACAATCTTCCTGAAGAACGTGATACTATTGAGATTTTTGGTATACGCAGCGAAATTGTTTCAGGACAG
This sequence comes from uncultured Cytophagales bacterium, assembly GCA_963820995.1. Classification (GTDB taxonomy): domain Bacteria; phylum Bacteroidota; class Bacteroidia; order Cytophagales; family Cyclobacteriaceae; genus JAGTVG01. The sequence continues at coordinate 73,610 of CAWGCL010000010.1, forward strand.
TGCGTTTTACATTCAAAGAAAAGTCTGGAAAATGTAGAAATTGAATTAAGTCCGCTGAAGAATACCCTCACAGGTTATACAATTCCTGAGGAAAATATAACCAGGAACTTTGTTGGAAGCATACCGCTTTCAGAAAATGCACCTAATCAACTGGAGAATGTTTTGGTTCGAAAAGCACCTGCACGATTCCCGGATTTTCTCATGGATAATAATGAATTGGATATAGAAAAAGGAATATACCAACCCATCTGGTTAACCATAGACATCCCCGGGGATGCAGATAAAGGCAACTATTCTGGAAGATTAATTATATTAAGTGGTACGGTTGAACAATCAATACCAGTGAACCTTACCGTGTATCCATTAACAATGCCAGCTGAACGTCACCTAAAAGTAACGGAATGGTACAATACACGGAATTTTGACAAATTACATGGAATCAAAGAAAAATATTCTGAAGCCTGGTTTAATATGTTGCGCATATATGCAGATAACCTGGTAAGTCACAGACAAAATATTTTTCAGGTACCTATGAACTCAATTGGGATTTCCCTCATGGAGGATGGAAAATTAAGTTTTGATTTCTCCAGATTTGATCAAATTGCCCAGGTTTTCTGGGATACGGGAAAAATGGATTATCTGGAGACTGGAGAGCTTGCAAAATTCGGAGAAGGGGTCTGGTTTAGTACAGATATAACCTTTAAAGATTTTAATGTTAACAATATCCAAAAAGGGGAATCAGAAACACTGCCAGGTATGGAGGTTATTCCCCATCTGTTGCCAGCTTTTGAAAATCATCTGCGAAGTATGGGGTGGCTTGAAAAAACACTTTTTCATGTGAAAGATGAACCAACCCTTCGAAATATAACAGCATGGAAGGAGGCATCTTCTTTAATACATAAATATGCCCCGGATCTTATTCGTATCGACGCAATTGAAAGTACCCATCTCTTTGATGATATTGAAATTGCCGTGCCTAAACTTGATTATCTCGCCGGATGGTACAACACATATCAGGAGGCAGCGAGGCATGGTACTGAGCTCTGGTATTATACCGTTGGAATCTATCAGGCCAGGTCCTATCCAAATAAAACGATCGATATGCCAGTTATTGACAATCGCGTCCTCCATTGGATAAACTATAAATATGATTTGAAGGGTTTTTTACATTGGGGCTGGAACCAATGGACCGAAAATCCCTATGAAGAAGTAGGAATGCATATAGGTGATGGCTGGCATGTATATCCAACTAAAGATGGCGTATTAAACTCTCCACGGTGGGAACAAATGAGAAATGGGATACAGGATTACGAGTATTTCTGGTTACTTGAAAATAAAATCGGATCTTTAAAAGATTCCCTGGGTTCCCGGTTTAATTGGATTGATCCCAAACAGCGTGGTAAAGAGATAGCATCTTATGTTGTAAAAGATTTTCTGGATCATTCAGATGATCCGGCCATTTTATATGGTGCAAAGAAGGAAATTATAGATGAACTTTTACATTTTGAGACCTCACCCAGGGTTTATGTCCAAACCAATCCACCAATAAATTCTTCAATAGTGAAGGAACAATCCTATCTGGTAGAAATATTTGGGTGGGCAGAAAGCGGTACAAGAATTAAAATTAATGGAGAGGATGTTGGATTAAGTGACAGAGGTTTGTTTCTCTGGAACCTGAAATTGGCTGAAGAAGAAAATAAGGTGATTATTGAAGCAAAAAATGGTCAGAATGAAAAAACAATTGTTCGTACATTTGATGTGCGCAGGTAATTTAAAAAATATTGTTCCTTGCAGGCAGGGATGAAAATCAGACGAACAATTAAGTTTAGCTGATCTGACAGGTGTGGTGGTTTAGGAAATTAAAATTGCCTCAGCAGTCTATCAGGCATTATCAGAAACATGATTTGCTGGATTTGGAGACTATGAAATTGGTTTATGACGAACCTTGTAGTACTTGTTAAAATACAATTTCTGGCAATTAACATAAACTCATTAAAATATACAGATTATGCTTCGTGTGAGATACTTCGGATTTGTTTTTTTTGGATTATTTCTGAATACCTATGCACAGAATTCAATCCTCCCGCAACCCCAGGAAATTTCTTATGGCACTGATCACCTGAAAATTGAAGGAATCACCATAATTTTCCTTAGTTCTCCTGTGGAAGAGGACCGTTTTGTTGCAGACCAACTTTCTTCCATTTTGTCTGGAATAAGTGATTCTGAGATTAATATAAGTGACAATGGAGATTCTGAACATTCTATAATTCTCGAACGAACGGGAGATGTGGATCCCTTACCTCAACCAGGTGAAAGGTCCGGACCCGATTCCAGGGAAGCTTATCAAATCAAGATTAATCCAAGGTATGCCAGGATCACTTCAAAATCAACGGCCGGATTATTTTATGCTGTGCAGACCATTAGACAAATCATTGAAGGATCTGGTAAGGATGCCGTATTACCGGAATGTGAGATAAGGGACTGGCCGGAATTACCGTACAGGGGATTTATGATGGACATGAGCCACACCCAATTACCCCGGATTGAAGAGATAAAAAAACAAATCGATTTTTTAGCCCGCTGGAAAAGCAATCAGTATTATTTCTATTCAGAAGCCAGTATCGAACTTGATGGTTATCCCCTGTTAATGTCAAATACAAGGTTTACGCAGGAGGAGGTCAAAGAGGTTATAAAATATGCGAGGGCTAGGCATATAGACGTTATCCCAAACCTGGAGTTATATGGCCATCTGCATGATTTATTCCGGTTGGAACATTATGCTGATCTTGCAGTGGTGCCACATGGAGGTGAATTCAAACCTTATGACCCACGTGTAAAACCGATTATTGATGATTGGATTATTCAGATTGCTGAATTATTTCCAAGTCCTTTCTTTCATATCGGATTTGATGAAACCTGGCTTATTAAAAATGAAGCAGAGAATTTGGACCTTCCCCCTGAAACTCTATACTTGAAAATGCTAAGGCAGACTACGGATATGGTTGAGCAACAGGGCAAAGTACCATTGGTGTGGGCGGATATGTTACAGAAATATCCTTCCATCATACCCAAAGTATCAAAGAAAACCATTGCAGTTCCCTGGCATTATTTTCCCAAGGAAGAGGAAGCCTACGATCCATTGTTGTCTCCTTTTAAATCAAATGATATACCTATGATCGTTCAATCTGCATTGATTAACTGGAACTGGATTTACCCCGCATTCGAGATATCTTTTAAGAATACTGATTTATTACTTCTTGTAGGTAAGAAATACGACGCGATTGGTTTTATTAATTCAGGATGGACCGATGATACACAAACCATCATGCGCTTGAGCTGGCCTGATCTTGCTTATGGATCTGCTGCTTCCTGGCAAAATGAAAAATTGGACCAGGAAGTGTTTTTCGATAAGTATGCAAAAGCTCTATATTCAAATGAACTTGCAGTTGATGTAGAAAAAGCGCTTACTTATTTAAAAGAAAGTGAATCCCTGATAAGAAAAACAGTAGGTGCAACAGATCCTGCTTTTTTTGACAATCCTTTTACCGGTAAGAACCTTAACCTTATTAATTCTGGTAAAGACAATCTCAGGAACGGGCGTCTTCTAGCTGAGAAAGCCCAAATCCATATATTGAAAGCTCTCAGACATAATCAGGATACCATATCACTATTTGCAATGCTGACTGGAGCTAAAATGTTGGATTATGTTGCCTTAAAATATATTTATGCGGGTGAAATTGCAGATTTCTGGAATCAATTGGAAAAGCATCCGGATAAAATGCAAATGCAACAGTGGCTGCGGATGGAAGTAACATTTAAATACCACACCCGTACCCAGGATATGCTTGATGCAATTATAGATTTAAAGGAAATGTACCGTCGCGCATGGTTGAACGAATACCAATACTTTAGATTAGGTGTGGGATTAGGCAAATATGATCTGGAATTTCAATACTGGCTGGAATTACAGCGTCGAATGGATAAAATTTGCAGTCAATATAAGTCTGGTGAAAAACTACCTTCACTTGAATCTCTTTTTCAATAATTGGTTCTTTATTCTTTAAAATGATTTCTGGAAGTCTGTAAACCTGAAACGAGAGATGATTATCTACTAATTCAGGAATTTAATGTATTAGTTTTGGTAGTTCAGATTATAGAAATTTTATTGGCCACATTCATCCAGTAACCAGAACCATCTTCTGAAACTGGAATTAAAATTCGATGCCAGGCATATTATTGTATTGATTAAAAAATCAGGTGAATTATTGTGCCATTATTTAAATGAATTGTATCAATATTAAAAGGGGTATTTTATTAGTTTTATTGATGATTAGAAGCATTTTTTCATTCTAATAAATAAATCAGGAGAGCAATAATTTATACAATTTTATTTCTTGATTGCCCCCTGTTGATCGGTGACATCTGAAGAGAATCCAATTTTAAAAATTTTGATAATTATAGCTAACTATATAAAAATTTTTGATCATGTCTGAAAAACTAGCAATAAAAGGTGGCCCGAAGGTTGTAACTAGCACTCTTAAGGGCTGGCCAAATTTCGATGATAAAGCCATTAAGGCAGTAGAAGAGGTATTGCGTTCAGGAAAGGTAAATTACTGGACAGGCCCAAAAGGTATGAAGTTCGAAGAAAAGTATGCGGAGTGGCAGGGTAGCAAATATGCCATATCCGTTGCTACCGGAACGGCCGCCCTACATGTTTCTCTTACGGCGCTCGGTATTGGTCCTGGTGATGAGGTGATCGTACCCAGTTATACCTTTATTGCATCCAGCTTTTCAATAGTACAGGCAGGTGCTATACCGCGTTTTGCTGATGTCAATTTAGACGACCATTGTATCAGTGTGAAATCTGCTGAAAAACTTGTTAATGAAAGGACAAAGGCGATCATGCCGGTTCATTTATATGGAAATGTTTGTAAGATGGATGAAATAAACGCCTTTGCCAAAAAACACAATCTACTTGTACTTGAAGATAATGCTGAAGCATTTGGAGGATTTTATAAAGGCAAAAAAACCGGCACCCTTGGAGATATTGCTGGTTGTAGCTTCTGTCAGAATAAAACCTTTACAACTGGAGGTGAAGGAGGTATGGTTACCACAGATAATGAGGACTATGCCTGGTTGGCCCGAAGCTTCAGAGACCACGGATACGATGTGAAACAGCGTATGAGTCTGCTTGAACTTGAGCAGAAACTACCGTATATCCATAACATGGTTGGCTTTAATTACAGAATGACAGAGATGCAGTCAGCTATTGGACTTGCAGAACTTGATAGAATAGATAATTGGAACTTAGCCAACAGACGGCGAAATGCACGAATCATTATTGAAAAGATACAAGACCTCCCCCAGGTATTGTACAAGCCCATTGATACCGATGAACGCGTTAACGGATGGTATACTATGGCTTTTTCCCTTGATATTGAAAACATGAAATGTGACATCAAAGAATTCGTGAATGCAGTTGTCGCAGAAGGGGCAACAGTCTGGAAAGTATTCTGGCCACAATGTCATACTGAAGGGGCTTTCCTGAATCACAATGCATTTGGCAAAAGTGGATTCCCATTTTCGTCTAAGGAATATACAAATCCGGATAGCATAGAATACTCTAAAGTTGAAGTACCTAATGCGCTCTGGCATGAATCTCATACATTTACCTGTTTTGCTTTTCCAACCTACACTGCCGAGAATTGCGAACAGATAGGTGATGCTTTAAGAAAAGTGATAATAGCATACTCATCATAAATATTGATAAAATGGGAAATAAAATTAAATGGGGAGTTATTGGTTCTGGCGGGATTGCCAGAAGAAGGACTATCCCTGAAGGAATTACAAAATCAGATCAGGCTGAGTTAGTATCGGTTTATGATATTAACCGGAAAGTCAATGAAGAAGTAGCCAAAGAGTTTCATGCCATGGCGGTCAAAAAGTATTAATGAACTTCTGGAATCAGGGATCAATGCGGTGTATATGGCCTCGCCTGTATCAGCTGCATCTTGAACATGTGACGGCTTGTGCCAATGCCGGGAAGCATATATTATGTGAAAAACCATTGGGTTTAACAGTTGAAGAGGCAGAGGAAATGATCTACGCATGTCAAGAAAAAGGTGTATTTCTCGGGACTGGATTGATGATGCGCTTTCATGGCTCAACATAAGGAAGCATTGAAATTCATCCAGGAAGGCAAACTGGGGAAACCGGTATATGCGAGAGCTCAATTGTCCTGCTGGTATCCTCCAATGGACGGTGCATGGCGACAGAACCCGAAACAGGAGGGGGAGGTTCATTGGTCGATATGGGTAGCCATTGCATTGATTTATTGGAAATGTTTTACGGACCCGTTAAAAAAGCCTGAGTTGCTTCGTTAATAATAACGTACATGACTTACAATCCGAGGACAGCGCAGTGGTTATCATTGATGTTTGAGAATGGTGCTATGGCGACAGTGGATACATATTTCTGCATTCCTGATAATAGCAGTAAAAATATGCTGGAGCTTTATGGCTCAAAAGGAAGCATTCTGGCTAAAGGCACTATCGGGCAGGGTGATGCCGGAGAGATGATTGCCTACCTGGAAACTGATGATGCAGGTTATGATGCGGAGCAGAAAAGAGATATGGCAGATGGATTGGTCATCTCCCCTGATCCGATAAATACCTACCAGGCGGAGATCGACGAGTTCAGCAAAGCCATACTTGAAGGAAGGGTGCCGGAGAACAATGCATTAATAGGATTGCAAAATCAAAGGATGATTGAAGCCTGTTATAAATCAGCCAGATCAGGTAAGGTGGTAGAATTATGATTGGAAGAAAAGCGGATAACTGAATGAGGAGTCAGTATAAATATGGATATTGAAAACAAGATAGGTAATTTTACTTCATCATAATGAGATTAATAATTAAAATTAATATAAAATCAATATTTTAGGATATGAGAAATTATAGCAAGTTGGCTCCTGAATGGTGGGATTATACCACGCTTGACAAAAAGATCCTCGATGATGCAGCCTTATTGACAGAGAAAGATATTTTACAGTTATCACGGTCCGGCTTTGAAGTTCGGATGTATGATACACTTGAAGAATTTTTCCTGGCAGAAGCATTAGAATATATAAATGCATGGCAGCAAGCAACGGAAAGCGAACCTGCCGGTATCTGTGGGCCGATTGGTCCGACAGAGCAACTACCTTTGGTAGCACAATTGGTCAATGAGTTGAATATATCGCTGAAAAATTGCCATTTCTGGGGCATGGATGAATGGGTGGTTGATGGAAAAGAAGTATCAATGGATTTTCCTTTAGGGTTTGCTAAGGCGGATATGGAATTATGTTTTGGTCGAATTAGGCCTGAACTGGCTATGCCGGAAGAAAATCTACACTTTCCAGCGGCAGATTCGTCCGATTATATCGAAAGTTGGAACAAGGCGCGTTGTGTAGTTATGCAGGGTGGTCAGGGAGAAGTAAAGCATTGGGCTTTTAATGATCCTCCCAAACGGTCCGGAAAATTTGTTGATAATCCTCCCCCTCCTGAAGAGTATAGAAAGCTTGGAACCCGGGTTGTAGATCTTCACCCACTTACCCTCATGCAAAATGCACGTACTTCTGGAGGAGGAGCTGTGCAAAATGTACCCCATCAGGCAGTAACAGTAGGACCTCTTGAAACCTGGAAAGCCGAAAAAGTATCTATCTGGCATCCGGGGCATCATGATAATCCATTTGGCATGAGATTGACTGCTTTGATGATATCCAAGAGAATTTCAGATTCTTCTGTCCCTATGTCCTTGCTGGCCGATCATCCGGATGTACAGTTCAATTATTATAAAGGTGGTTTGGGGACTTGTGAAGTGGAGATGCATTGACTTGTTGTGGCTTTACGATCAATGAAACATAAAATTTTTAAATGATGAAATATCGGGTTATGGCCATAGCCGCACATCCGGATGACATCGAATTTGGGATGAGTGGAACTATGTTTTTATTAGCTAAAGCAGGATGTGACATCCATTATATGAATATTGCTAATGGTTCTTGTGGTACGGCTGAATACGATGAGGAAACCATCGTTTCCATGCGATTAAATGAAGCTAAAAATGCTTCTCAACATTTGGGCGCAGTATTTCATAATCCACTGGTTCCGGACCTTGAAATCTATTATACTAAGGAGATCCTGCTGAAATTGGCATCAATATTCCGTAAGGTGGCACCTGATATTTTGCTGGTCCCTTCCCCTGATGATTACATGGAAGATCATATGAATGCTTGCCGCTTGGCAGTTTCTGCAGCCTTTGTACGCGGTATGCGGAATTACATCGTCGATCCGCCAACTGAACCTGTTTCAAATGAGGTGGCAATCTATCACGCACAACCACATGGGAATAGAAATGAACTGAATAAAATAGTCCATCCTGATTTCTTTATAGATATCACAGAAGTATTAGAAGAAAAAACGGTCATGCTCGCCGAACATAAAAGTCAAAAAAACTGGTTGGATGTAAGCCAGGGATTTGATGCATACCTCAATACCATGAAAAGCCATGCACATGAAATGGGTGACCTGTCAAAAAAGTTCAAATTTGCAGAAGGATGGCGCCAACATAACCCCCTTGGTTTTTGTTCATCAGATGCAAACCCTTTAGCAGATGTGTTGCAAGAATACTTTCATGAAGTGAAGGCAGGTAAATAAATAAGGTTCTAAATAAAATGTTCTTGACTATTAGGCTTTTTGATATGGAGAAATTAACATGCTGATATTTTCTGCCTGCCCGGTTGGTCATAAAAGAAGAGGAGAGAATATTGAATTTGAATCAAGGACTTTTTTTCGTTCTATCCATTTTTGAATTCTCAAGCTGTTTAAACATTTCCTTCAATTCAGGTATCCCCTTAATGAGCATAATGAATGACATTATTATAAATGAAAGTAATGAAAAGAAAATAATTGCACCCCAAAATATCATATAACCATTCATGCTTGTTGTTTTTGTTTTTTAAATCCAAGTATATCATGCAGGAAATTACCAATGAGCATTCCAATCAATGCAAGTAAAAATCCTCCCCAACCCATCTCAGAAGCATATGCAGTTTTCAGTTCTTCTGATAATAATAAATAGGATACAGGAGGAATAGCGCCAAATGTAATAGCTAGAAAGGCCCCGGTACTTCTTGTTTTACGCCAGTAAATTCCAAAAGTAAGACAAACCAGTGTCCCGGGAATAAATAACATCCCCGTCATATTGAGATAGAAATAGAGATATCCTTCAATTTTATGAAAAAGTGACCACCATATTATAAAGATCATTACTGCTGCCATTGTAAACCTGCTGATGAGGAGTTGTCTTTTTGAACTAAGCTCTTTTCCTGTGAATAATTTAATTATTGTACCAATCAGATCTTGTGAAACCACAGAACTCCAGGATAACAAATAACTTGAATAAGTTGACATTGATGCAGCGAGGAGTGCAGCCAGCAGGAGGCCCAGTACACCCTTTGGAAGCAGTTTAATGATCAGTAATGGCAATGCTTCTAAGGAATCAATAGATGAACCCAGGTAAGCCAATGCCATGATTCCCCAGAAAACCGGGAGAATGGCCCTGGATAAAAACATTAAACTTGACCATAAATATATTTTTTTACCAGTTTTTATATCCTTGGAAGAAAATAACCTCATAGATATGGCTTGCCAGCTTACGATAATTGATACCCATAACAGAACTTGCCAGATGATGAAACCTATACCAAATTCACTTTCAGTTGCTGAAGGGAAAAAAGGGTTGATTCCCTTTTCTCCTAGGTTTGATGTAACAGCATTTATAATATTTGTCCATCCAATCTTGATAATTCCGTAAATAGTAATGAAAATCATACCAATACTGAGCAAAGCGTATTGTAAGTAGTTGGTAAGAATAACCGATACCATTCCACCCATTAGAGTATACAATAAGACCACAGTTAACATGATTACCATGGTCAGAAGTACATATTCCTGTGGTACTCCTGTAACAATATTTATAAAGTTGGCTTCAACCCCTGGGAACACACCAAAATTCAATATTCCTCCTATCGCCATAAGCACACCAATATATAACCTAATGCCATTATTGAATTTCCTTGAAAAAAATTCGGGGATGGTCATGATTTTCATCTCTAACAAAGGCTTTATGATAAATCCTGTCCGCCCAACGACATAAAAAGCAATAGATGTAGGAAAGGCAACAATTAAAGCTGTAAATCCAGCTTTAAAGCCCATTTCTGCATAATAAACATAGGTGACCATGCCGATCTCAGTACACATTAGAGAGAGAAGCCCCAAATTGAATCCCATTGATCGATCGGCTACTAAATAATCACCAATTCCTCCGACATACTTTTTCATGATTGATCCGGAGTAAAAGATCAGAATGAGATAGGTCACAATAATCCCAATATCTAAATAGCTAAGGTTCAAGGTCTTTCAATTATAAACTATAAATTATTAAATTATAATGCTCCCACAGGCTTCAAGCCCAATATAAGATGATAGTTGCAATATTCAATTTTATGGTACATTATTTTTGCATTTCCTTAACACATTCAATTACATTATCTGCCATATATCTTAATTGATCACTTGTTAAAGGATAAAGCGGTAAATGTGTAAACCGGGATAAAAAAACATTCTCAGCATTAGGGCAAGTTCTTTTCATCTTTTCAGTATCATATCCCAGTTGCTTTAAATAAGAAAATCTATATAGCGGAGCGAAATGTGGAATTTGAACTATACCCCGGCTAGTGATCTTCTGTTTAAAATCCTGAATATCACCTTTTAATTTATCAGGATTCAATTGTAAAAGATAAAGATGATATGTTCCCTGAATTTCACCGGTATCCATAGGGCAAGGAATGATACCTGGAACTTCTTTGAACCTTTCGTTTAGGTATTCTGCAGCCTTTCTCCTTACTTTTATAATCTCAGGGAGTCTTTTTAGCTGATTTAAAAGGACCACTGCCTGGATCTCAGTAGAAGAATGATTCCCGGCAACGGTAAAGTAATCACCTTTTCCTTTTAAGGCGACGACATCATATAACCATTTGTCAATGGGGTTGGCAATATCAAATCCACCAAATCTGCTTTTTGCAAAATCAGCTCCATATTCACTGTTAGTGACTACAATGCCACCTTCCCCCAGTGAATTTATGTTTTTTACTTCGTGGAAGCTATACGATCCAAAATCTCCTATGGTTCCTATAGCTTTACCCTTATAAAATCCTCCAAATGCATGCGCCGCATCTTCTACTACCATCAGATCATTTTCCTTTGCCAATCTCATGATGGCCTCCATATTGCATGGATAACCACCTATATGAACAGGAATAATTGCTTTGGTTTTTTTTGTAATTTTTCTTGCTATATCCTCAGGGTCAATGTTCAAAGTTACCGGATCAATATCAGCTAATACTACCTTTACTCCGATCTGTAACGGATAGGTAATGGTAGAAAGAAAAGTAATAGCTGGAGCAATAACTTCATCGCCTGGCTTCAAACCGGAAAATTTAAATCCAATTTCAAATCCGGCTGTTGCATTTGTGATAAAACAGGCATGCTTAACTTTAAGAAACTTTTTAACAGCATTTTCAAGGTTCTTCACGTTGTTGCCAAGAGACAGTTTCGATGTTTGCTGACCTAAATCCAACAACTTGTTTAGCTCGACAGTTAATTTTTCGAATTGCTGATCATAGGCGGTTTTATGTTTTCCTTGTGGAATTAAGAATTCTATAATCGAAGAAATATCTTCGAGTATTAGATTTTCTCCGATTGCGGCCCATGGCACTACAGCTTCTCCGGTATCATAACGGAAATCAGATTTACTTTTGCTGTCGGTTTTCATAATCTTTATATTTTCGTTCTCATTAATATATTAGTCTTTTATTTGTATGGAATAGTACATGGTCAACTATTCCGGAAAAATCCTTTATACAACACTTGTTATCCTTATTTGCTTACCATCACTTGGAAACTAACCCGGTGCGTTTCATGAACAAAGGATTGAGATGCCTGAAAATTACCGGCAGGGTTGCCACGCTTCTGGAAATCATACTTGCCCTGAAATTCGATTTCATGTCCTTCCGGGCAATCCGGACGAATATAGACCTCTGATGTTGGCCGCATGTTCCCAATATACGTATCACGTAAGCTCCATATTTGGTTTTCCTTTGATTTGTCAATATTTGGGTCATCAGAATATAACTTGAATCCGTACCAGCAATCATCACGCAAATCAGATTGAGTAAAAACACTTATTCGCTCTCCGGGATTTGCTATCCCGTCTCCATTGCCTTCTCCAAACCGGATTTCCTCACCTGAATCCATTGTAAATCTTCGACCATCGGCAATTTCAAAATCTTCCAGAACCTTTTCTGAACTATGAAAAGGAACATCAAGTAGAAACCTGCCCTCACGGTCATTATACTTCAGGATTAATTTAAGGCTTGCCCTATCAAGGTCCTTCGAACGGGCGCGAATTTTAAAAGTGGCATTATCAGATATTTCTCCCGGTTTTATTGATCCGATGCTTGAAACATCCACAATTATCTCAAGATCCTGATCCAAACTAAAAAGCTCTGCTTCAACATTGTTAACAGTTTCACCTCCCTTATTAAATAGAACAGGTGTAAATTTAATCTCCTCCAATGCCCTTGGGAAACTTGTATCCAGTCGATAATCAGGTACGGAAATAAACCCGGGATCTCCATCATGGTAGATCCCAATATCTGTTGCAGCCCCACTCATCTGAAACTGGATCCTCCCTTCCGGATCACTTGATGTCTCTTTTTGATGGATCTGTAAATCGTCAAGACTCAATGAAATCAGATGGTATTCAGTGTTCGATTCATACAATGCATCTGTGACCACAGTTATTTTAGTCTCAGGAATTGATGGACCATCAGGTAGCCAGCGTTTTGTCGTGATTTTCATTCCCTGTTTCCCAGCTTCATCAATAACCGTATATCCCTGAATTTTTCGGTCGCTTTCAAACCGATATCCCCATATTTCGAAATCTGGATAAACTTCTATGTGGTACCATAATGGGGGAGGTGTCGCTGGAAGATTGAAATGCTTCAAGTGAAAGTCAAATTGACCTTCCACATTTACAACATAGTGGTAACCATTGAAATAGTTGATCCCATAGTGCCAACTTTCGAAAAAGAGTTCAAGATTGTTGAAATTATTGTAGGCATCGCGGTTATGTTGTCTAAGAAAATCTCTCATGCCTACATGCATACGAATGGGTAATCCAATGTAGCTCCTGCCCATTTCATCAAATGGTGTATAGATCTGCAATTCCTTTGGCCCAATTGCAAAGCCAACAGCTGGATTGAAAAAAGATGCACTACTAATTAAATGAGGATATTTTGAGGCAATAAATAAGGACATAAATCCACCCATGCTTAAACCTGAAACAGCGCGTCCCTGCCGCGAGGCTATTGTACGATAGTGGTTATCAATAGCCCGGATGAATTCAGGGAAATAAAGTGCAAATTGAAGGTTATCCTTTACAGGTCCAACATCATAAGGGCGTGGATACTGGTCTTTTACAAATCCATCCCATTTTGCAATGATCACGTCATGCGTACGGACATACTCAGCAAAATTGTCCAGTGTATCGGGACCACATCTGTCAAAATTACCATTAAATTCATCATAGTAGCGGGATTCAGCTGATTGAGATTGAATTCCATTAGCCGGACCGTTGTAACGCCCGCCATACCCGTGAAAATAATAGATCACTGGATAACGTTTTTCAGAATCATTATAATAATCCGGTGGGAGAAAAATCCTGTAGTTCCGTTCTTCATTGAATACCTGGCTGAAATGTACAGTGTCAATGATTGTAACTGTGTTAACTTTCCGAATTTGCGCATCCGATTGGTTTAATATCATAAAGAAAAGTAAGGATCCACATAGGAATACTAAATAATTTTTCATAATAACTTATATTTGCTTATTATAAATTATGTATATACTTTTAATATCTTATTTATTTATCAAATTTCATAATGATGTGAAATTTTTAAATGAAAATATCAGTATTATTTTTTCTGTTTTCATACTACTATGCCAGCCCGAAAGAAATTTATAAATACCATAAATTGCAGTAACTATGATATTCCTGTTTTTTGTCCTGCGATTTATGATTATAAAGTAAATTTTTCAAACGCACAAGTGCATGAATTTGGTCAGGATAAAGATGAATTTATCAATGCCGTTAAAGAAGAGATTCGTGCTCTGAATTCGGAGATTGTAACATGCGGTTATGATATTTATAATGTTGAAGCAGAAGCTTTGGGATCAAAAATTATCAGGGATAAAGTAAATATATTTCCGGAAGTTTTAAAACCTTTGATTTATCACCTTGATGATATCGGTAAACTCCCTGTATTTACCGAACTCAAAGGGCGAATGCCTTTATATATTGATATTACAAAAACATTGAAAGATCAATTTAAGGATGAGGTATATTTCCGGGGTGCTGTCAGTGGCCCGTTTTCTCTGGCAGGGCGTATTTATGATAAAGAAAAGTTAATCCTGGATACAATATTGAATCCTCAGGGTGTGACTAAATTGCTTGAATATTGTACGGAAGTTATTTTAACCTATATAAGAGGGTATTTGGAAAAGAACCAGGATGTTGTGGTTTTCGATTCACTTGCATCACCACCCTTGATTTCACCGGAGATTTACAGGGACTTGATATTCCCATTTCACAAAAATATTTATAATTTTTTACAGGATGAAGGTGTTGAGATCAGACCATTGATTATGGGCGGTAATACGCTACCAATTTTGGAATTTTTATCTGGAACGGGAGCCAATCAATTATTGTTGGACTATAATATTCCACTTGGGGAGATGGAGAAAGCAATAAAAAAATACAAACTTGCTTTTAGAATTAATATTGATCCTGACCTGATAGCCAGGAGCAACCTGGTGCAACTTGGCAACCATTTGAGGAAAGTAAAAGAAATTATTGGCCATAAAACCAATTTATTAATAGGTACAGGGATTTTAATGAAGGATGTACCTCTGGAAAACATTCAGTATATAAGGGATTTCTTGAATCGAGAATATAAAACCATGCCTAATAAGAGTGCCTGAGTGTATTATATTAAAATCATTGAATTTGATTGAAATCATTTTGGTACAAGGTAGGCATGTAACAGAGAGAAAGTAAAAATATACAGGTATAAAATTTTGATCTTATTTAACAATATGAAAAAAATATTTGAGACAAAGCGACTTTCCTTTTCTGTACTGTTAATTGCATTAATTTCTGTGAATGTTATTGCACAGGAGGTGGATAATATCATAAACGTAAGACCCTTAGAAATCCAGGACGTACTATTGAATCCGGGTATCGGATTTATGACCTTTCAAAGGTTCAATGGAGATACTTTAAACCCTGGACAGGGATGGACGGAAGGATTACCAATTGTATACCAGGATTTCGACGGAGACCTGACCAATATAAATTATCCTCAAACGACTATAGCCTATCACCGTATTAACTGGAGATTTATTGAACCGGAACCAGGTGTTTATAACTGGCCGCTGATTGACAAAGCCCTTAGAACCGCTGCTGAAAGAGGACAGACATTGATGCTTCGCATTTCCCCCTATGAAGCAAGCGATGATAAAGATGTTCCGGCATGGTACAGGGAAATGGTAGGCCCGGATAAAAATGCTGGATCGGGGAAACATTGGCGGGTTGATCCTGAAGATCCCAGATATGTTCAGTATTTCGGGGGTATGATCAAAGCTATAGGGGAACGTTATGATGGTCACCCTGATCTGGAAGCTGTAGATATCTCCTTTATCGGTTATTGGGGGGAAGGCGATGGCGGTCATTTGCTAACTGATAAGACCCGGTTTGGTCTCATAAATGCATATCTGGATAATTTCAAAAAAACACATTTGATTTTTCAGCCATTAAACGGCGATGCCCCTGATCCTGGAGTTTTGGTAAAAGGATTGCCAATAGCTGCTTATTGGCCGGATGGGCGTAATAATGGTGCTGGTCTACAAATGCGTCATTTGGGATGGAGAATTGATTGCCTGGGAGATATGGACTTTTGGCCTGAATGGGGCTGGAATCATATGACAGATGTATATCCCCAGGATATTATAAAAAGCGGAATGAGTGATGCCTGGAAAAAGGCCCCTGTTACGATGGAGATTTGTGGTACTTTTCTAAGATGGATGGAAAAACAGAATTATACTGAAGAAAATGTCAAGTATATCTTTGATCAGGCCCTCAAATGGCATATTTCTTCCTTTAACGCAAAGAGTTCTCCTGTACCTGAGAAATGGCAATCTCTGGTTGACGAATGGTTGAAGAAAATGGGATATCGTTTTGTGTTAAGAAAATTTACTTATCCGGAAATTGTAAATCCTCAGGGAAGAATCGCATTCACTACCTGGTGGGAAAATAAAGGAGTTGCTCCAATATATAAAGGTTTCAAATTAGCCTTACGATTAAAAAATGAAACAAGAACAGAAGTGTTTATCACAGATGCAAATATTCTTCAATGGTTGCCTGGAGACATCATATATGACGACAATATCTTTCTACCGATTGATATGCCAGAGGGGAAATATAGCCTGGAATTGGCTATTGTATCCCAAAACACGCATGAACCAAAGGTAAAATTGGCCATAAGTGGGATAAATGAAGATGGCTGGTATCCCATGGGAGAAATTTTAGTAAAGAAATAAATGGATTCAATTTGTATACTAAACTCAATATCATGAAAGGTAATTTTTTAAATCCTGTTATATCAGGCGTAATCATAATGTTTTTATTGCATGTAAATAGTACATATTGTGCAGATTATGGGTACAGTCTTGGTAATGATGAGAAATGTTCTGTCTGGTGGGCTGAAGGGGCCTATAAAATAATGCAACAAGATCCTGTCCCGGATGGCAAAATTAATGAGGTACAGCTTTTTGCTGCTTCAAACGAATATGAGTCAATACAGGTGGTTTTATTTCCTCACGAAACCCTTCTTAACTTGACAATAACCGTAAATGATTTTAAGTCGAAGTCTGGGGATGTTATTTCAGCTGGGCAATTCTCTGTACGACAGGTTGAATTTGTGCATGTAACCCGTCCTACCGACGACTATGGTAAGCCGGGATGGTACCCGGATCCATTACCTTTGCTCCAGCAATCCACCGATATTGAAAAAAACATAAACCATCCATTTTATATTACAGTTAAAATCCCCGTTAATACGGTTCCAGGAAATTATACTGGCTCAATAGATCTGAATGCGGATGGTTGGGAGAAAAATATACCCGTTTCAGTCCATATTTGGAATTTTCAATTACCTGAAGAACCCATGGTTCGTTCTGCTTTTGGCATTGGAACTGAAGGGATAAGACAATACCATAATCTTGAATCAGAGGAAGAACTTCTTGAGGTGACAGATAAATACTATAGTATGTTAAGTGATTATAAAATTGGCCCTACCAATCCCTTTTCCTTGTATCCCATGAAAGTTAATGTTCAGGGATTAAGCTGGACAGGAGGTCTTATCACCGATGAGGTCGCTTACTCAGGGAAAAAATCACTTAAAATAGTAGACGACAATGTAGAATCAGGTAGCGAAGCATATACTAATTCTCTGATCCCGGTTGATTATACTGAATCCTACTTACTCAGCTGGTTTATAAAAACTGAACTTCCTGAACAGAAATATTGCGTATTGCTGAAATGCTATGATTCTGATAAGCAGCTTATGCTATTTGAAAACAGGCTTGATGAATTCATTGGCCATGATTCCTGGGATCAGGATACATTAAACATCCGGCCACTGCGAAAAGAAATCAAATATGTATCCATACATCTGTTCCCGGTATTTCGGGATATAACCGGCAGAGAGACTGGTTTTGCATGGTTTGATGATGTGTCCTTCTTTAGCACCGGAAATAAAAAAAACCTTGTTGAGCAGGGTGATTTTGAAGTAGATCCTGAAGATCTTGATATTAATGTGGATTTTACAGAGTTTGACAAAGCAGGCCGGAAGTACCTTGATGATATGGGATTTAATGCCTATCATTTGCCGCTGGAAGGATTGCCATCAGGTAGCTTCTATGTACAGAGACGAGGGGTATTCAATGGATTTGCTCAGGGGACTTCAGAATATAATTATTTAATGAAAGAATATCTATCCATCGTTCAGGACCATCTTGAAGATAAAGGATGGTTAGGTAAGGACTATGTGTATTGGTTTGATGAACCAAATACAGAGAACTATCCCTTTGTGCGTGAAGGAATGGAGATCATCCATAATTCGGCCCCGAAAATAACCCGTTTTATTACAGAACATCAACCTGGTCCGGATATTATGGATGTTAGTGAGATAAGTTGTACGGTTATTGGTCAGCTTGATCCGGATATAATTAAAGATCTAGTGGCGCAAGGTAGAGAATTCTGGTCCTATGTGTGTTGTTGTCCCAAAGCTCCGTATTTAAGTCTTTTTATTGATCACGATGCAATCAACATGCGGATGTGGCTCTGGTTATCTTTTAAATTTAAAATGAAAGGCATTTTGGTGTGGTCAGCAAATTATTGGAATTCCCGGACTGCATCACCTGAAAATTATCTTCAGAATCCATGGGATGACCCGATGGCATATACTGTTGGTTATGGTTTACCGTATGGAAAACAAAATGGATGGGGGAATGGAGATGGACGATTTCTTTATCCTCCCAACAGGAACCCCAATGATCATTCAAAAAAATATTTGGAAGGACCCATACCCTGCTTGAGGCTTGAAAATATACGTGATGGGATTGAAGATTATGAGTATTTGCAATTACTTGATATTATTGTCAGCAAAAACGATAACAAAAATACGAAATTGATTAAAAAAGCACGAGAATTATTGGACATCCCGGAATCATTTGTAGAGGGCCCGATAAATTATAACAAGGATCCACAATCTCTGATCCAATACAGGAATAAAATTGGAAATTTACTAAACGATTTATATGAGAAACCTTTATAAACTTTGAGTATCTTGTCGTAGGTGTTAGAACTTAAATCAAATAAGAATACAATTTGAACACCACAGATCTTATTTATAAGCTTATATATGAAACATTTAATAGCAATACTTTTCTCATTTCTTATAATTTCACTTGGAACAGTTAATTCCCAATCCAATTTTAGATGGCAAGAGGATAAACTTATCTTAGATAACGGAGTAATTGAACGAACCATCGTATTGGATAAAGAAAATCTAACATTTGAGACAAGGTCGATCTTTCATGGAAATAATGAGATAAATTTTATTTCCTCTAAAGCTTCCAAAGAATTTAGCTTCGAAATAAATGGAATTACCTATACTGGGCAAAATAAATGGGAGCACGTAAAACACATAGCTGTATCAGATGATAATCAAGGTAAGGGATTAACTGTTACTCTAAAAGGACTGGGTGATTTAAGTTCATTAGAAATAGATATCACATATATACTGTATCCAAACCTGCCTGTAATAAGAAAATACCTGACCTTCCGGAATACAGGTGATACAGATTTTAAATTGGAGTCGTTGGATGTTGAAAATCTCATCGTTAGTTGGGGAGATACTCATTCATGGATATTTAGAAATTACGCCCGGCAAAAACATCTGGGTACTTATATTGGAGATTGGGACGATCCACTGGTAGTTCTACACGATTATCGTGGGCAAAAAGGAATTGCCCTTGGAAATGAAGCGCCCGGTGTAACAAAACGAACATCGTATCATACTGTTTATGACGACATAAGTATTGGATTAACGCATAAGGATCAGGATTTTGGTTTTCGAAAATGGATATTACCAAACGAAGAATGGACAAGTCCTGAAGTATTTATAGCAACGTATGAAAATTCACCGGATGCTTTTAATGTGATTAATGGTACTGTTAATGATTTCATCAGGAATCATATGGGCATTCGTTTAATGGAGATAGAAACCAAACCGGTTTTTGCGTATAATACCTGGAATCCTTTCAGACATGATATTAATGAGCAATTAATTAAAGAATTGACCGATGCAGGTGCAGAATGCGGAATTGAAGAGTTTGTTATTGATGACGGCTGGCAAAGAAATTATACTGAGGGAAAAGATAGAGGGGGACCCGTAGGCGATTGGTTGATAAATGAGACTAAATTTCCAAATGGTTTGTCTCCGGTTTTTCAATACATAAAAGATAAGGGGATGAAGCCTGGACTATGGATGAGTATTGGTTCTGCCCATGAGTACGCCAAAGTGTATACGGACCATAATGAATGGTTCGTGAGAGATAAGGATGGGAATTTAGCAAACCTTCATGGGGATTGGGATGCTGGTATACGTACTTCATGTTTTTCAACTGACTGGCCGGATTATATCAAATCAAAACTTATTGGATTAGTTAAAAATCATGGTTTGGAATACGCAAAACTAGATTTTGCCATCGTTACCAGTGCCTATGTTGTTGACCCTGAGAGAAGCGGGTGTTATGCTACTGACCATCCTTATCACAATGGCGTTAACGAATCTTATTTGAACAATTACCAGCGATTATTAAAAATGTTCGATGATTTACATAAGGAAGCACCTCATTTATTTATAGACTGCACTTTTGAAACAGTTGGTAAACTTCAGCTAATCGATTACGCTACAGTTAAACATGCCGAAGGAGACTGGCTCTCAAATTTTGAAACAGCTTCGCCGATGGGTGCACTAAGGGTCAGAAACATGGCCTGGTGGAGGACACCTGTTATACCTGCCGGAGCATGTGTTATTGGTAATTTGCGATTAGATAGTAAAGATCTGGAATTTGATTTTTTGTCAACGGTGGGAACATTACCTATCATGCTAGGCGATCCAAGAAAGCTTACTCCTGATGAAAGGAATATGTTGAAATCATGGTCAAACTGGCTAAGAAAAATGCAGGATAGATATAATTATATGGTTTTCCGGCAGGATTTGACCTGCTTTGGAGAACCAACGGAAGGGCACTGGGATGGCTGGGCAAGAATAAATACGGATACTCAGGAAGGTGGTATAATAGGAGTATTCAGGCAGGGAGCTGTTGAAAAAAGCAGACTGATAACAATCGATTGGCTGATATCTGATAATAAATATGCGGTGATTGATGCTATTGACGGCAAAATTCTTATTGAAATGACAGGCGATCAGTTGAAAAATGAAGGTTTTGAAATCATTATGGAAAAGAAGTACCAGGGTAAATTGTTTGAGATCAAAAAAATGCCTTAGGAATCTCTTAAAATATAACCATGAAGATTTTCATGAATCTTACGAAATAAATTTGATATTATAATTTAAAGTGTAAGAAATAGGTAGATATAATCTATATATTATTTAAATTCAATTACTTACAATTTTGATTTTTAAGATATGAGAAACATTCTGGCATTTATTATAATCAGCATTTTTTTATTGGCTTGTAATTCTAAAACTACAAAATCTGATAAAACTGGCTGGGTTATTAGCGTTATACCCGCTTCCGTTCGGTTAGATCCGGTAACAAATGAAGTAATAGATTCGAAATTTGATGCTATCCCTCAGGATAATGCTTATGCAAATAACATATTGCAAAAGAATTGGATCTATGATGGGGAAAAAGTCTCACTCCATGCAGCTAGGGGCGAATATATTTCGTTTCAACTTGTGCTTACCAATAATTCAGAAACTTCATTAAGAGGGATTGCCATTAGTATGACTTCTTTTAAAGGGGATAACTCAGAGTTCAAAAACGGTCCGGAACTTTTTTTGGAATGGTCTGTAGAGGTAAAAACTCCAAGTACGGGTTATCCTAAAGCTTCCCTCGGTAAGGGATGGTATCCTGATGCTTTGATCCCTTTTAAATATATTCAGATGGATTCAAATGAGGTCAGGCATCGTTGGACATATCCGCTTGAACTTCCAGACTTCAATAATCGGATCGATGACCAGAAATCTTTAATAGTCTGGGTTGATCAGTATATCCCTTTTCATTTAGAAGATGCCGAACCAGGAGTATATCGGAGCAATATAACAGTAGCAATAGGAGAGGAGGAAAAAGAAATTCCCGTAGAACTAAATGTCTGGGATTTTGCTATACCCAATGAAAATCTGTTGAAGGCCAGTCTGCAACATGAAGGTTTTTTGAGCAGAAAGGATGAAAGACATGAGTTGGAAATCTATCAGCTTTTTAAGCGGAATAGGATTGGTTTAATGGATCCACGGTATGAACCTGAACTTGAGATCAAGGAAAATGGAGAGGTTCAGATTGGATGGGAATTGTTAGATAAGCGTTTGAAGAAATATTTTACCGGTGAAGCTTTTACTTCAAAATATGGTTATGATTATGGCCCGAGTTATGGTGAGCCGATCGAAACATATATTTTGCCATTTGATGTTTTTGGCAAACATGGAGATACTGGCTGGCCTGATATAGGTAAACCGGATGTGGAAAGAAATCCGGAGAATATTGCCTTGTATAGAAAAGTTATTAAAGAGGTCCGCGAACACCTGCAGACCATGGTCGATCCTGAGAAAACAGAGTTATTTGTATATCTGAATGGATTGGATGAATCCTATTTCCCTGAAGCCTGGGATAGGATGGTGTATTTTGGTGATATTTTCAAGGAAGATTATCCGGAGATTAGTTTCCGGATTGATGGTAGCTACAGTGAGGAAGCAATGGAAGTGGTACAGAACTCAATCAGCTCCTGGGCAGCACATACAATTAATTATGATTATGATGAGGTCCAAAAATATCAGGAAATGGGAATAAAGGACTGGTTGTACGGGCCAATGCTTTATGAAGCAAAGGTAAACAGCTGGGTGGGAAGTTTGACTTTTATCGATTTACCCCTGTTGAATGACCGGGCTATAAGTTGGAGTATATGGAAATACAACACCTATTCCTGGATCAGCTGGGGTGTTGGAGCTGGCTGGGTAGGCGCCTGGTACGATCCCGAAACCTGGAAGGATATTTATAGAGTCGGAGCTGATTCGGATGCCGGGCATAACTTTAAAAAGTTGAATGGTAATGGAATGTTGATATACAGTGGCGGCGTTGTCCCTAATGTATATGGAGATTGTCCATCCATAAGATTGAAAGCCTTGAGGAATGGTGTTCAGGAATATGAGTATTTACGCCTCTTGTCAAAACTTGATGGCAATAAGAAACGAGCTGATGAAATTGTTAATAGTATAATAAAACAACCCTTTGGCCAAAACTCAATCGGGAATCTGGATGTATGGAGCTACAATCCTGAACAATGGGATCAAAAGAGGCTTGAACTAGGAAAATTCATTCATCAGGCATCCATAAAACAGTAGAAACATTTCGGAAAAATCAGATATGCTTGACATAAACATTTTTGACTTTCAAAAAAAAGTATATATAAACTGATGAAAAGAAGGTCTTTTATAAAGAATAGTGCCTTAGCAACCTACACTTTGGGTACTGTAGGGAATTCTGTAGTATATGGAAATCACGGGACGAATGCGATACAGGATTCGCCTTCAAATGGAGAAAAAGTTCGAATTGCAGTAATTCAACAAGATGGAAACCCGGGACAAGTCCAGGTTAATCGGGAAAAGGCCTTAAAATTTGCTGAAGAGGCTTTAAACAAAAATGCTGATGTAATCTTGTTCCATGAAGAACTGCTTGTTGGTTATGTTGAAAACGCATTGGATTTAGCTGAACCCTTAAATGGCCCTACTAGTAAGGCTTTTCAGGAATTGTTGCAGGGAACCGATACCCTCATCATTTACGGATTAACAGAAAAGGATAAAGATAATTACTTTATATCGGCCCCGGTTATATCTTCAAATGGTGTATTGGTTAATTACCGGAAAACACACCTCTGGTGGAATGCAGAAGGATTACGCCATGAACCCACTTTTTATAAACCTGGGAATAGGCTGGTTACATTTGATGTAAAAGGATATAAAAGTGGAATAATGATCTGTTATGATGGTGATTTCCCTGAAATGACACGTTCATATGCAAATCTTGGATGTAAAATGCTTTTTTGGATCAATAACAGGGGGAGCAGAGGGCATGATGAAGTGAAAGATCTTGCTTACCGGAACTCTATGATTATTCCTGCCGCCTGTTGTTGTGGATTAAACGAAACAGGATATAAATGTCCCGGTGGAAGCAATATTACCGGAGCAAGAGGTGAATTGATTGATGAAATATGGGATAAGGAAGGTGTCGTCCTGGCAGATGTGTATCCCGGGGAAGTCCCAGAAATCCGGGAAAAGAATCCATGGTTTGTGGGCTTGCGTCCGGATGTATATCACTATTAATTATTTCATTTAATCCATATTATGATTATCAGACGATTATTGGAAAATATTGTGTTGCTATTATGAAAATGACAAAACGGGAAGTAGTTAAAAATGTTCTGGATCATAAAGTACCACCATATGTTCCCTGGCATTTTGGTTTTACAGCTGAAGCTAAAGAGAAATTGATTGAATATTACGGATCAGATGATCTGATGGGTCTCCTGGATAATCATCATCTTATACTGGGTGATGAAATTGGATACTTTGAGTATATAGGGAATGACCGTTACAAAGACGTATTTGGTGTAATATGGGACAGAACTATTGATAAAGATATTGGAAATGTAGAAGGGCAGGTTATACCGGAACCTACTATGGAAGGATATAGTTTTCCGGACCCTATAGACAACAGGTATTTTAAAGATATACCATCTCTAATAAATAAATATCCGGATTGTTTCAGGGTGTTTCAGATAGGATTTTCATTGTATGAAAGGGCCTGGACATTACGGGGTATGGAAGCCCTGTTGATGGATTTTGTAAGTAATCCGGAATTTGTTCATGACTTAATGAGTGCCATAACAAATTATAATATCAGGCAAATAAAGCATGCCTTAACTTTTGATATCGATGCAGTAAAATTAGGGGATGATTGGGGACAACAGAGTGGATTGATCATGGGGCCGGAATTCTGGCATGAATTCATTCAGCCCTATCTGAAAAAAATTTTTAAGGCAGTGAAAGGGGCCGGTAAATATGTATTTATCCATTCTTGCGGTGATGTGGATGAACTCTTTGATTCACTGATAGAAATTGGACTGAATAACTTTAATCCGTTTCAGCCGGAAGTAATGGATATTTATCAATTGCTCCCGGAGTACCGGGGTCGCCTGACATTCCATGGCGGCCTTTCAACGCAACGGATTTTGCCCTTTGGAACCGTCAAAGAGGTACAACAAGAATGTGATCGATTATTGGACATGGGTAAAAAAGGTGCTTACATTTTTGCCCCCTCACATGATGTGGAAGGAGACGTCCCTCTTGAAAATATGTTGGCCTTTATTGAAAAAGCTAAAAATCAGGTAGGTTATGAAAATTAACTGCGGTTATCAAGCACCGGACATTTCAACCTATAAATTATAAAAGTACACAAATGATATATAATGATTATTTTCATGTTCGATCCACAGGACGATTTTTAGCGTCAGCAATAATAGTATTGTTAACCAGCTTATGTATTTTGGGTATAGCTCAGGCGCAATTAAAAATAGCCACATGCCAATTTCCAGTATCAGGCGACTTGAAAAGCAATGCGGATTATATTATGAAATTTATTGAAGAGGCCGCATTTAATAATGCTGATATTATCCATTTTTCTGAGGCCGCACTCACAGGGTATCCTCCTAAGGATATTCCTTCCTTTGAAAATTTTGATTGGGATAAATTAAGGGCAATAACTCATGGTATAATGCGGCATGCAGAAAAACATAAGATATGGGTTATCCTTGGTACCGCTCA
>CAWGCL010000011.1:0-320000 GCA_963820995.1 uncultured Cytophagales bacterium
TTATATAAGTGAGGAAGAAAAACCACTCAATTCATTGTATATTATTTCTGCTGAAGGGAGAAATCGTTGACCGGTACGATAAGTCGATGTTAACCAGAGGAGATGCAGATTTTTATACCGCAGGAAACCACATCTCAATAATAGAGCTAAAGGGGTATAAAATGGGTTTTTTGATTTGCTATGATTCTTGCTATCCGGAGATGTATAATGTTTACAGGCACAATGAGGTAAAACTAATGTTTCATTCTTTTTACAATGCACACCATGAAGGGATAACGATATTGGATGAAATTATTCCGGCTGAAATTCGTGTCCGGGCTTCTGATAATAATATGTGGGTAATCGCTAATAATTCTACAGGTTTTTACTCATCCTGGCCGACTTGCATTGCCAGGCCTGACGGTTCGTTGGAATCAATGGAGCGAGGGATTGATGGAATCTTATACAGAGAATTTCCAGATACCGAAAAATCTGATAAATTCAATAGCTGGTTACATAATTTCAAGATGATGAAGCTCCCGAATGATGAAATTTATCAGGTATTTGGTAAAACTTCAATTCATCCTAGGGCATTAGATACTAAAAGTCTGCCTTAAATTCTCAGGATTTTAATTTGGCAGAAACAACAAATCATCTTATAGTTTCTTGGATAAAATTGTACATAATATTTTTGATAAGTTTTTAATCATGGCGGTTAAATTTATTTAATGAATTTCCTAGGAAATTATTCAGTGATTACCTTTATAAATTAGTAATCATATTTAAAACTATCTTATGGTGATTTCTTTCCAGGCAAGTGTTTCAAAAGGGTGGCTCCATGAAAAAGGCGGATTTGTATTTGATTCGAAGTATTATATTGATCCGATTAACAGACAAATTCGGGATAAAAAAATGAATGATTTTGTCATGAAAACTTTTCCTGATTACCCAATATATAATATGGAAGCCAACCTCATGCAAGCTGATTATACCAATGAAAATCAGGTATTGATAGGGGGCATTCAGCCTAACCTGATTTTGGCCTATATTTTAGGTTCTGAATTTGTGTATTATCCGGATAAGGATATGGATGTATCAGGGAATCCGTTGCAACATATTAATTCATCTGCGGATCTTCCTTCTATGGAACAAATTCTGAGTCACCCATTTATTAAGAAATTAGACGCTCTGATTTTGCATATTCAGAAAACGCATCCGGAGTTGGAGGTAATACCGCCCTTTTTCTGGGACAACTCCGGCCGGTCAACCATTCATGGGCTTATAACAACATCCTTTAAACTGATAGGGGATAAGGCCATGATGATGATTATAATGGATCCAGATCTTCTTCATTCCGTTCATCAGTGGATAACAGATGCATATAGAATTTTAATAAATCACTATGCTAAATTGGCCAATATACCGATAACATCTGTTCATGTAGGAGAATGTTCAGGTACTATGATATCCAACGATCAATATTTGGAATTTATAACACCCTATGTTTCTCAATTAGGAAAAGATTTTGGTAATATCCGGCTACATTCCTGTGGCTTATCGGATCATATTCTTGAGGCCATCTCAGAAATAAGTAATCTTAATATAATTGATACGGGGTCAAATACGTCCATTGCTAAAATCCGGGAAATACAGGGTCTGGATTTTGAGATTAACATAGAACCACCGGTGAAATTAATGTTAAAAGATAAATCAGAAATTGAACTAATTTCCTGGTTGGATAGAGCTTTGGAAGAAAATCAGGGAGGTCCCCTGAAATTTGTTCTTCACCTTGAATCAGGCTATTCTGCAAATAATTGTCTTATGATATACGATGAATTGAATAGAAGAATGTTAATTAGTTGATTTTAAAAATCTGAGAATTATGATCTCAAAGAAACGATATAGTTTTTTTAATGGGTATATTGAGTTCAATAACCGACCGTGGAATAATTATATATTAATCAATCTATGAAAAACAATTATTACTCAGCCAACGAAGAAAATTTTTAAAATCAACTGCTGCAATGGGTGGATTATCTTTAGTTCCTGAATCACTTGCAGATATAGAAATCATAAGAAATGCTGGAATGTCAAAAAATATGGAAACAGAAAAAAGTATCATAGGTGCTTATGGATCCTGGGCTGATGGCCTTGTTGGAGATCCTCCAATGCTATCCTTCAGGAATGATGAATGGGAAAGTGTTGAATCCTGGCGCGATAAAGCATTACAAAAAGCAAAGGAACCTGTATCTTCCCCAGATATCCAATGGTCACCGAATGTAGTGTCCAATAAAAAATATGAGTATGATGGATTGGAAATTGAGGAACTTAGCTGGCAATTGCCCTATGGAGAGAAAACGGAAGCCTTATTACTAAAGCCGATTGGAGCTAGGGGTAAACTCCCGGCAATACTGGGACTTCATGATCATGCCGGTATGAAATATTTTGGGAAACGGAAAATTACAAAGACAAGTGACGACATGCATCCAATGATGATAGATCATCAAAGGGATTACTATGAAGGGCATGCATGGGCAAATGAAATCGCCAAAAGAGGATATGTTGTATTGGTAAATGATACGTTTGCATTTGGAAGCCGACGGGTTTTGTTCCAAAACATGTCAGAAATTCCATGGGGACATTGTGAAACTGAAGGAATGACTGACAAAAATCCTGAAAAAATCGAGAACATTAATATATATAATACCTGGTCGAGCGAACATGAGCATATTATGTCAAAATCCTTGTTTTGTGCTGGTACAACATGGCCAGGTGTATTTCTTTTTGAAGACCAATGTGCACTGGATGTGTTAAGTGCGCTAGATGGGGTGGATAAAGAACGAATTGGCTGTGCTGGCTTGTCTGGGGGTGGCTTGCGAACCGTTTATCTTGGAGGATTGGATCATAGAATAAAATGTGCTGTCTGTGTAGGTTTCATGACTACCTGGTCCGATTTCCTATTAAATAAATCCTACACGCATACCTGGATGACCTATGCACCTTTGTTACCTAAATACCTGGATTTTCCTGAAATCCTGGGATTACGGGTACCCCTGCCTACGATGACATTAAGTAATAATCAGGATGGACTTTATACCCTTCCGGAAATGAAAAAAGCGGATAAAATATTGAGGGAAATATTTATAAAATCTGATGCTCCGGAAAAATATAAAGGAGTTTTTTATGATGGAGAACATAAATTTGATGCTCAGATGCAGCAAGATGCTTTCAATTGGTTTGATAAGTGGCTCGGATAAAGTAAATTTGACAATTTATATATAAAAATTGAAATAAAATAAAAATGAAAACAGTATTTGCATTATTAATATTTTGGCTATTTTATTGGCATTAATGTCCAAGCCCAAAAAGCGACTATATCCGAACAGAAAGTCAAGATGAAGACCTTTATGTATTCTGATCCTAATCCGGTCCCGGATATGTCTAAAAATTATCCTTACTTCAGATTTGATGGCTTCACCAATAAGGCGATGGACAAAGAGTGGAATATGGTGATTATGGAAAATCCCTATGTTAAGGTTTACATAGCTACCGAAATTGGAGGCAAAATCTGGGGTGCTATTGAAAAATCAACAGGTGGCGAATTTCTATATTTTAATGATGTGGTGAAATTCAGGGATGTTGCTCACCGGGGCCCATGGACATCAGGTGGTCTTGAATATAATTTTGGGATTATGAGCCATGTGTCAACATGTGCAACACCTCAGGACTATGTTATTTCTGAAAATCCTGATGGAAGTGTATCATGTACAATAGGTGCTATGGATCTGCATACCCGTACAAAATGGAATGTCGAAGTTATTCTACCTAAAGATAAAGCTTTTGTTAAAACCAAAGCTTCCTGGTTTAATACGAACAATATACCAGTGTCCTTCTATCATTATATGAACGCGGCTGCCAAAACAAAAGGGAATCTTGAGTTTATCTATCCGGGAAGTCATCATATAGGCCATCCTGGAAATGTAGGGGAGTGGCCTATTGATAATGGCAGGGATGTATCTTTTTATGAAAATAATAATTTTGGATCTTATAAGTCCTACCACGTTTTGAATGCCTACTCGGATTATATGGGCGGATATTGGCATGATGATAATTTTGGCTTTGGGCACCTGGTAGATTATGCGGATATGCCAGGAAAGAAACTCTGGATCTGGGGGCTGTCCCAACAGGGGATGATCTGGGAAGACCTTTTAACAGAAACCAAAGGACAGTATATCGAATTCCAATCCGGAAAATCTTTTAATCAGGCTATGACTTTAAGCAGTTTAACTCCATTTAAGCACAGTGAATTTGTGCCTTATGATTCAGATATTACCACAGAGCTTTGGTACCCACTGAAAGAAACCGGTGGTATGGTGGCTGCTTCCGAATATGGTGTGTTAAATGTAATTAGGAAGAAGGAGCATATAGAAATTCTCTTAAGTGCTCTGCAAAATTTAGATACAAAAATAACGATTAACTCCGGCGTTGATCTGGTGCAACAGGAGGAAGTATTATTAAAACCATTGGAACTCTATAAAGCCACCATATCATTAGATGAAAATGCAGATTTTACTATTGAACTAGGTGAAGAATTGTTGTTTTATTCATCTAAAAGAGAAGATCTGATTGTTGATAGACCACTTTATCCAAATGAAGATTTTAACTGGGATTCAGCTGTGGGCTTATATACTCTGGGCCTGGAGTTGGAGAAACAGCAATCTTATACATCCGACAGAAATGCAAACAGGTCAGCGCATGAATATTATCTGAAAAGTCTTGAAAAAGACCCGGCGTATGCTCCGGCTTTGAACAGATTGGCTCTAAGTTATTACAGAAGAGTCGATTACCAGAAAGCGCTGGACTATGTTTTAAAATCGCTTGCCATCGATACTTATGATCCGGAAGCTAATTATCTGTTTGGTCTGATCAATAGAAAACTCGATAAAAATGCAAATGCAAAAAGCGGATTTTCAATAGCAGTTCAATCCCCATTGTATAGATCAGCTGCTTATACAGAACTGGCCAGCTTGCATTTGAAGGAAAGGAAATATATGAAGGCCAAAGATAATGCTATAAAGGCTCTTGCCTTTAACCAGTATAATGTAAGTGCACTTGAAATTCTGGCACTTGTATCCTGGCATCATGGAGATCAGAGAAATGTTATCTCAAATTCTGGAAAAACTATATAAACTGGACAAGACCAGTACCTTCCATAAATACATGGAAATTAGGAATATGAATGGTGATCTTTCTGATCTTAAACAACTCATTACCAATGAACTTCCTTATGAATCGTATATTGAACTGGCATTAAAATTCTATAATTACGGATATTCGGAAGAAAGCATTCAGATCCTGGAATCAGCGCCTGAGAATGCACTGATCACGTTATGGTTGGCCTATCTTGATACTGCGCATCAGCAGGAATTGCTGGAATCTGGTTTAAATGCATCAGCCGACTTTGTTTTTCCTTACAGGGATGAGACGCTTGTTATGCTTGAGTATCTGCGCAAGGTCAGTGACCATTGGAAACTCAGGTATTATACTTCAATGATCTATTGGAAGAAAGGATGTAGTGAAAAAGCAAAAGAACTCTTTATACAGAACGCTGAAGAACCGGACTATGCCCCGTATTACCTTGCAAAAGCGGATTTTTTCAATGATAATGCTGAAATGAGAAAGGCTTCCCTGGAAAAGGCCAGAGCCTTTGACAAGGATAATTGGCGGGTAAATAATGCCTGGATCGAAGAGTATTTGATCGATGAAGAATATGCGCTTGCAGCAGACCTGGCTAAAAAGTCATTTAAGGAAAATCCGGAAAGATCAGTTTTGGGATTAAACTATGCTATTGCGTTGCTGAACCTGGGAGAATACAAAAAATGTGTTTCATTTTTGGAATCATTTGAATTAATTCCATTTGAAGGAGCTACCATGGGCAGGAATGTATATCATGAAGCATCTGTCAGGGCTGCTCTTGAGGAAATGAAAAAGAAGAAGTATAAAGCTGCCATTATATATGCCGAAAAGGCATTGTTGTGGCCGGTAAATCTTGGTTCCGGTAAACCTTATGATCCTGATGAAAGAATAGAAAATTATATTCTGGCATACTGCAGTGAGAAATTAGGCAGAGAAACAGAAGCGAATACATATTATGAGAAGGTTTCGGACTATGAATTATCTAAAAATTCCGCGGATAATGCATTGCTGTATCTTCAGGTTTTATCACTTGAAAATACCAAAAATACAGAAGCTGCGCAAGAATTGTTAGAAAAAGCAAATAGTGATTATCCTGATAGTAAATACATTAAATGGATAATAGATGTTGAGAAACACGGTGTGACAGAATCTAATACAAGTGAAATGATCCGGCTTGAAAAACAGGAATCACCGATTAATAATAATTTTTTACTAATTAATGATTTATTATTAAATACCAATTTAAACGAATGATAAATATCTCTGATTTTAACTAATAGCAAAATTGAAAATGAATATTAGAGTATATTGTTTTACTATTATCTTACTTGCCTTATTCCTGCTGGGATCAGGATGTGACAAGAAACAGACAAATAATGAAGAAATGAAGGCGGAATACTATTCAATGGAAGATTTTAAGCGAGTACCAAAGATCGATACGCATGCCCATATTAATACAGAGGGGAAAACAATGATAGATGAGGCTCGCTCAAATAATTTCAAATTAATGGTTATGGCTGTTGATGTGGTCCCGGAATATCCTCCCATGGAGGAACAACTTCGTGTAAGAGTAAAACATCATCAGGAGGATCCTGATATTTTTACTTTTGCAACAGCTTTTACCCTTGAGGATTGGGATGATCCGGATTGGTCGGAAAATGTAATTGCTCAGTTAAAGCGAGATTTTCAGAACGGTGCGCTAGGTGTAAAAGTGTGGAAGAATATTGGTATGGATGCAAGGGATAAAAATGGAGAACTTATTATGCTTGATAATCCTAAATTCGATCCGGTCTTCCAATTTATAAAAGAGCAGAATAAGGTACTTTTGAGTCATGCCGGAGAACCTAAAAACTGTTGGCTACCCCTTGATGAGATGACAGTGAAAAATGACTATAATTATTTTAGTCAGCATCCCGAATTTCATATGTACCTCCATCCGGAACTACCTTCATACGAAGATCAAATAAAAGCCAGAGATAGAATGTTGGAAAAAAATCCTGAGATAACATTCATTGGAGCCCATTTGGCAAGCCTGGAATGGAGTGTGACAGAAATCTCTAAGTTTCTGGACAGATTCCCAAATGCTTCAGTGGATCTGGCTGAACGATTAAGCCATTTACAATATCAATCACTAACGGATTATGAAAAAGTCAGGGATTTCTTTATCAAATATCAGGATAGAATATTGTATGGTACGGATTTTCAACAATTGGAGGAAACGGATCCGGAAGAATTAAAGAAAATTATGAATGAAAGATGGTTATTGGATTGGAAATACCTGAATACCGGGCAGGAGATGACTGTTCCTGAACTGGATGCAACAATTAAAGGTCTCTACCTGGAAAAGAGTGTGGTAGACAAAATTTACCGGTTAAATGCTGAAAGAATATTTCAGAATGCATGGAGTCCAGCAGATCGAGGTATTTAGTGAATTCCAGGTCTTATTGTATTAACTGATTGAATCTATTATCTTCTACATCTTATAGTGTAAAACCCCATTTTACCGGAAGTTCAAATAATCTCTTGTTAAAACAAAAATCCTGAAATAAAAACGCCTTGTTGCTTTAGTAATCTAAGTCAATGAATTGGATATCAAAACCTTGATAGGCTCCCATTTTGGGAATGACAATATCGACGATGTTACCATCAACTTTTTGCTCAAATTTAGTTTCAGGGAATGCGGAAATCGAGGCCATTTTCTTCCCATCAGGAATATTTATATTCAGATGAATATTTTCCAGGGGTGCCAGATAATAGGTGTATCTGTCGTTGTTCTCAAATTTCTCCCCGGTCCAGTTACAAAGATGCATCACATAATGATTATCATCTTTCCGTGCCATGTTTGCAATAAGGGTGGAAGGAGCATCCAGTTGATATGGTGGCGGTACCTCTGAAACGATGTTTACAAATTGCTGAATCAAGTCACCTGTTACATCAATATTCGTTTCATAAAACAAACTTTCAATAGAAGAGGAAGAATACAAAACCCGACCCTTACCATATGAAGTCATGGTTACACCTGGCAGGAAAGGTCGTTGCCCGTCCCCGGTAACAATATCCATAATAATCTCTCCCCCTTCAGTTAATTCAACGGGTATATAAAACCATAATGGAATAAGTTTGTCCTGCCATTCACCAGAGAACTGATTACTTTCCCGGCTGGATAAAAGGTATAGATCATTGGGGCCACCCACCATGCATTGATAATTGTTTATTTGCTTAGTCAATTCAGGTGTTTTTTCAGCAAGTTTTACCTGAATGAGGTCTTCCAGGCTAAAATGATCTTGCAAGGCACCAGTGGAATCATAAAGAGACGTTGCATAACTGACAATGAGCCCGCCCCCATTTTTAACGTAATTTTTGATATTTTCTATCCTTTGAGCGGAAATGTAAGGAATATCAGCTAGATATAAAACTTTGTATTTTTTTAATTGGTTGGGATCATCAAGCAGTGTTTCCATGGCCGATGTCACCTGGACATGCCTGTAAAGGCATCCTGCAAATGCCCCAAGAGTGGATGTACGGGTATCAGCTTTCCACCACCAGGATGATTTTGCATGTCCGGGAGGATTTTCATTGGCATATATAACAGCCACATAAGGATAGTTCTCAACATCTGAGAATCTCTTTTCGTTATCTTTTATGACAGAGAAGGGATAACTTACGTAATCCCGATATTTATTATCCCTGATATATGGATAGGGTTGAGCGATTATGGGTGCACCTCCAAACATAACTGTTGTGAAAATTTGCTGTTGGAAATCATATCCATTATATACCACCCTGGGCCAGTTATTATAGGACCCTATGTAAGGGAACACACCTATGCCCATAGCCCGCGCCAGACTAATGCCTTCTGCACGTTCCAGCATTGAATTTCCACGTTCGTACAGGAAGGCGTCCATTGCCTGAATGACCCTGGGATCTTCGTTTGCAATTTTGTCCGGGTTGTTAATGTTGTAAATCAAGGGTACATCTTTGTGGGATTTGATGATTCTACGGACTTCGTAGAGGATTTTTACAAGTTCCTCATAGTACCAGTCATGATATTTATCTATTGTTTTCAGTTCAATTTCAGAATAATCCCGGTCATCTTCATGGTAGGGGAGTTCCAATCCTGAAAAATCCCTGAATCCTTTCCGGCATCCATTGCAATAACAGATTTTTTTCCCCGGGTAAAAGTAGAAAGGGAACCAGGTGTCGAAATACATGCCACAAACATCATAATCCCTGACAACATGTTCAATATAGTCATAATAAGCTTTTCGATAGGGTGTATTCCAGCAGACTGTGCCATGGTCTTCGCCTACATACATATGGTCTCTTGTGGGACCCCCTCCAGGTTTGGTGACTTGGGCATATTCAGGATAATCTTCCGTTACCATTGACCATGCCAGTTTATGCCCCGTTGAAATATAAGGTAGTACCCTAATACCCCTTGGTTTGCAGGCTTCTATTGTTTCAGCAAGCAAATCGCGCCCACCCTGGTCAGGGTGCGTGCTAAAGCGGATGCCCTGTATGGTGGCATAGGTCCCCATAGTTGAAATACGAGCTACATTTACATTCATGTCTTCCATGGTTTGGGCTATTTTTTCTGCATCAAACTCCAACTCTGGTTTAAAAGGTGGTTGATATGCATCCAGAAGGAAAATCCGGGCAGTTTGAATCCAATCCGGGGTCTGCGTATACCCATTGAAAGTGATAAAGATTAGGGTTGTTATTCTAAAAAAAATTCCTAAAAGTTTCATTTTTTAAAGATTTAAACGAGATAAAAATTCCAACTTATTTGAATTCTCCTTTTTACGGGGAGAAATCAATAAGGTATAGTTCTAAAAATATCTTAATTTAAAGAAATGTTTTTACATTGCCGCGATTATAACTATTTCATTCATCTTTATGAGGGATAAAGAATTTAGGGAAAGAAACATCAAGAGATCTTGGTTAAAAATTTTAGGACCAGGTATCATCACGGCTGCTTTAGTTTTCGGGCCCGGAAGTCTAACAATTGCTTCGAAGCTGGGTGCTGGGTTCGAGTACAAGTTGTTATGGGTTGTAATTTTGACAACATTTTTCATGGCAATATTCACCCTTATGGGGGCCAGAATAGGAATATCCTTAGAAAAATCTTTAGTACTTACAATTAGGGAAAAATATGGAAAAGCTTTTTCAATGATTATTGGGTTCGGGGTTTTTCTTGTTACGGCTTCTTTTCAATCTGGCAACTCAATAGGAGCTGGATTGGCGTTTGCGGAGCTTTTTAATACATCAACTGTTCCCTGGATACTATTGTTCTCGTTGATGGCCATCGCCTTATTATTTTTAAAATCTTTCTACAAGATTCTGGAGAAAATTATGGTGGGAATGATCGGTATTATGGTTTTTTCCTTTTTGATCACCTTGATCCTTTCTGGACCTCAAATCCTGGCCATAGTAAAGGGGATAAAACCCACCCTTCCAAGTGGATCGGAACTACTGGTTATAGCATTGATTGCTTCCAGTTTCTCAATGGTTGGGGCCTTTTACCAGGCCTACCTGGTTCAGGAAAGAGGATGGAAGAAACATCAACTCAAAATGTGCCAATATGAGAGCCTGACTGGGATAATTATCCTGGGAATGATAACGTTTATGATTATGGCAGCAGCGGGTTCTGTTTTATTTCCTAAGGGTATTCAGGTAAATTCTGCCGCTGAAATGGGAACTGCACTTGAACCTCTTTTTGGAAATTTAGCCTCTACTGTTTTTATGATAGGGTTGTTTGCAGCGTCATTTTCTTCATTATTGGGTAATGCAACACTGGGTGGGGCCGTGTTGGCGGATGCTTTATCCTTGGGAAATAAATTGAGCTGCATTTACCCCTTCGACTACTTATCATGCTTGTTATTGTGGTAGGGGCGATCATTTCAATAGCTTTCAGCCATCTTCAATTGCAGCTCATTGTAATTGCGCAAGCCCTTACGATGATCGTGGCCCCCATCGTTGGTGTATTTATTCTTCTTATTTCAAGCAACCATCGTTACATGGGTGATCTCAAAAATAACAATTCCACGCTCATTGCAGGGATATTAGGGCTTCTGGTAGTACTACTACTCGGTTTAGGCTTTGTTCGTGTACTGGTCATTCAATAACCTTGATCTAACATGTTTATGCCTCTATTTGATATATTCCCCACCCTCTTTTAAAAAATATTCAAAAAACATATACATCCTTTCATTGGATTCGGTATTGGGAGTATGCGCTGCCCGGTTAGTCATGGCCACTCGGTTTTCATAACCTAATAGATTATTCACGGCTACCGTATGATTGAGTGCGGTCCATCGTCCGGGAGGATCTTCAGAACCACCAGAAACAAGAAATGGCCTTGGCGCCATAAGTGCATGTAATTCATGAAGATCATTCCCTCCGGCAACAAGTTCGGGGTACAATCCCCTGGCGGGATTATCCTCTGTAATAATGCCTCTCGGTCGCCAGGGTGGCGGATGATAACCCAGATACCAGGGTTCCCAGTAATTGATATCGGGCCGGGATTCATCAAATACGATCCCGGGGTCCGACCAGGCAGCACAGGCATACCTGTCAAACAGACAGGAAGCGAACATGGCCCATTTGCCCCCAAAAGAATGTCCAGTGATGCCGATGCGGGCAGAATCCACTTCAGGTTGGTCAGCCAATACATGCCATGCGTTTGCAGCTGCACAAGCCAGCATTGATAGGGGCTGTACCTGTGCATTTTCTAAATCCGGATAGTATAGTGCATATGTTTTGTCTTTGGTAGCCTGTGAAGTGCCTATTGATAAGGTCACAAAACCCAGTTTGGTTAATTGATAGGCGAAATCACGATGCGGCTTACCCAATCCGATAGCCGTTTCAGGTTCGTAGTAGACCACTACAATAGCAGGTCTCTTCCCTTCACCTTCCGGGATAAGCATATAGCCTTCGGTCTGTTCGAGGGGTGTCCACATAAATTGTATCCGTTTCTGAATAAAATCTTCTCTTTGCAAGGTTTCAAGGACCTTCACCTCCTGGTTTTTGATCAATGCTGGCCATTCTCCCATCAGACCATGCCATCGATCCAATATTTCTTTCCGCCTTTTCTTCCAATCATCATCATTCTCAACAGGTGTTCCATCATAAAAATGTAGAGGCGAGCGATAATGACCAAAATTGTTCTCGAACTCCGATGGAGGGGAGAAGAAATGGTGCGATCTTTATCCAGGTCTCGTCTGGAGACGAAATGATATTGCCTGGTTTTGTCTCACAGCCAGATAGTGTAATCAAAAAGGCGAGATTCAGGAAAGTGACTCTTAAATATACATGCATACCATCCGTAAAGTAATTAATCTTTTTTGTATCTGAAAATAGTATTTGGGAAAGAATATGTTTTGTTTATAATTCTTGAAAATTGATAAGCTCCGTTATTAAGTCTGGAGTTATGCATTTAGCGCGAGAATATTCTTTGAAAACGAACATAAACTATATTTCAGCGACATATGACTATTTCAAGAAAGAAGAATTTATTCGTCGAAATTTGTTGTTTTAAATAATGAATTTCCAGGTTTGAATGCAGTACCAACTAAGTCGCCAACTCCTTTTTCTTCGTGATTCTCAAGGATAGGCAAAAAATGCTGGTCGATCATGTTTTTTTTTGATAATTTGTGTACTTAATGATTAAGAAAATGCATCATATGAAAAATGAAATAAACCGCAGGAAATTCCTCTCATATTCCGGTATGGGGATTGGCAGGAATATTTATGAGTCATAAAGCTATGAGCTTAAATTATAAGCCTGTCTTGACTGCCAGTAATCCCCATGAATATGTTATTGTTGAAGGTCATAGGGATATCTGGGAATTCAATGATCGGTTTGCATTAAATGACAGGAATCAGCATTCCCCATTAAGGGATTTTCTGTTGCCACGGTTGATTGATGGGGGGGTGGATGTTGTGATCATGCCGGCAGGAGGAGATTCAGTACCTGAGCGGGGAGGTAGTGACAGACTCCTCGAAGGGTCTTTACGTGTGGTGGATATGTTATTATCGGAAATCGAAAAGACAGGTGGGCAAGCTTCAATTGTTAAAACAAAAGCGGATATTCCAAGTAGTCCCCTCAAGGATCATGTGAAGTTTTTCCTGGACCTCGAAGGAGGAGGTTCTATTGAGATTGAACCTGAACCAGAATATCATCCTGACAGACGACTCGCCCTTTTGAGGACTTTTTTCAGGCTGGGAGTCAGAGGCATGCAGTTAACCCACCAGGGACGAAACCAGCTTGCAGACGGCGTGGCTGAAGGTAAGATGGGAAGTAGGCTTTCAAGGTTCGGAGTGGAAGTAGTAGAAGAAATGAATAGATTAGGCATGATGATCGGAGTTTCACACCTTTCGGCCAACGGGATATTCCATGTTGCAGAAATTACCAAAAAACCTATTGCCTCAACACATACGAACATCCAGAAATTTATCAATACCCCCCGACAGCATTCTGATGAGGAACTTAAAGCCATTGCATCCACGGGTGGAGTCATTGGTATACGCTATATTGAAGGGCAGACATCCTACGAAATGCTGGCGGATGAAATAGACTATATGGTGGAATTGATTGGCATTGACCATATTGGTATAGGATGGCTTGGACATGATATCGGACATCCGAGAGTAGGTCAGGTCCCCGGTTTCACTGAAGAATCACCCCCGGGTGAAGTCGAAAAACAATCCATGCAGGACCATTGGGCCCGATTTATTGGGATCCTTGAAAATCGAGGCTATAAAAGGGAAGAGATCGCAAAGATATTGGGAGGGAACTTCCTGAGAATCTGGAGAGTATATTCTTCCAGACTGAAAACAATACCAAAACAGGGATCTTTTAATTTCCAATGTAAAATACCTAAATTGGGATTATAAGCTTAATAGGTATTTAAACTGATTACTTGATTGCAAAAAAATATTAAAGTGAAAAAGAATATATCAAGACGAAGATTTATTGGAACTTCTGCTGTCAGTTTAGCTGGACTTTCTGCAACGATGAGTGCCCGCTCATATAGCCAGATTATGGGAGCAAACGACCGGATAAATATTGGTTTTTTGGGAACCGGTGCAAGAAGTTATGGCCATAGACGTATGGTAAAAGGTTCTTATGAAGACAAAAACCTTAATGTAACAGCTGTATGTGATATATGGAAAATAAACCGGGAAAAAGCTGCAGCTGATTGCAAAGAGAAGTTTGGAACATCGGTTAAACAGTTCAAGTATTCAGAGGAAATGTTGATGTATAAAGACCTGGATGCTGTGATGATAGCAACCGGAGACCACCAGCATGCTAAAATCCTGGTTGAGGTTGTAAAAGCAGGTAAAGATTGTTACTGTGAAAAACCTATGGCCCAGGATATCGAAGAAGCTAAACTGGCCCGCGATACAGTATTAAGCTCGAAACAAATTGTACAAATGGGCTCCCAATGGGTAAGCGAACCCATTCATATAAAAATTAGAGATATAATCAGGTCAGGCAGGCTTGGGCAGATCACAAAAATTGAACAGTGCTGGAACGACAATAACCATCGCTGGCATGATCCGAACGATCCCGATGTAGCCGCCATACAGGAAAATGATACAGATTGGGAACGGTGGTTATTGGGAAAACCCTATGAATCATTTGATCCCTGGAAGTACTTTGAGTTCCGGATATTTAAAGCGTATTCAGGTGGGATCACTTCACAATGGATGAGTCACGGGATTGGTCTTGTTCATTTTTATACGGATTCTGAAATTCCTGATTCCATGGTAGCCAATGGAGGAATTTTCGGATGGCCGGATATTCGGGA
Organism: uncultured Cytophagales bacterium; assembly: GCA_963820995.1. GTDB lineage: Bacteria > Bacteroidota > Bacteroidia > Cytophagales > Cyclobacteriaceae > JAGTVG01. Next base: position 14,988 of record CAWGCL010000011.1, read on the forward strand.
AAACCCAGATACTTTTCAAGCCCTCGCTACCTATGAGAAAGAAAAATTCCTCTATTCCTATGCATCCAGTTACGCCAATAAATTTGGTGATAATACAACCATTCGAGGAAAGGAAGGAACTTTATATGCACATGCCGGCGAAAGTGGGCCACGATGGTTCTTCATTCCTGAACATTTGGATTTGCCCGCTGGATTTGATTTTTATAAAGGTCTGGAAGACGCTGTAAAAAGTGGTGTAGCTGAATTAATAACTGTTCCGGAATTTAATGGGGCACTTCCTCCAACTGTAATGAGTGATGATAGCAAACCCCATCTGGATAACTGGATTGACTGCATGAGAGATCGCAATCCAAATACCAATGGAAATATCATGACAGGATACTGGCATTCTATCGGGATAATTATGGCAACCCGGGCATACCGTGAAGGCAAAAAACTGTATTGGGACAAGAAGAATGAAGAAATTACTGAGAATAATCCTAAAGGATAGTTTCGTGTAAGAAAAATAGTTAGGAATCCTTATTATTTTCCTAATTGTATTTGATCTTAATCTGAACCAGAGATTTAATATTTATATTTTAGTAAAAATGCTAAAATTCTTTCATCCAGGCGTTAATCATTTCATGGAATAATTCTTCAGCCTGGATCATCCAACTAAGATCTTCACGCTGACTCGCAAAATGAAAGTACCTGTCAGGAACGTAATTATCGGGATAGGAAATAAAGCGGGTTTTTGAATAGACTGTTTTTAAATTTTCCCAGGATTCATTAAATGTTGCCAGGGCTCCCTTTATATTTTCTTTACCTAGATTTCTTTGGTTTTCATCAGCTGTATCACATTGTTTTATAGCAAGCAACAATACAGGAGCCGATACCTGAAAATCATTTAGCGCCTTAAATATTTCCCAATGGTATCGGTTTATTTGAGATCGGGTATATAATTCATCAATTTTTTCAGAAGTAGAATTATAATTTTCAAGGATGATGGCAGCTTCTTCTAATCTATCTTCATATTTTTTAATCCATGTTCCCGGAGTTTCCAATCGAGGAAGCTCAATAACTATATCAGTAAAATCCGTTTTTTCCTGCTGCTTATCTTTTTCAGCCTCGGGAATCCAGTGCGCCAATCCTGGTAAATTAATAAGCGCATTTCTGATATCGCTGCGGTCACCAATTCTCATGAAAGCCATACCCCAGAAATTTGATGCTTCGGTTAGCTTTTTGTATAGATGATAATAGTTAGGTTCCACAATATTAAATTCTTTTTGAAGGAAGGCCAGGTCAAAATCTTCAAGACTTATTCCCTTCGAGGACCAGCTATATTCGGCGGATGCGATAAATCCTCTCCAATACGTCTCGAAATGCAGTGAATGGTCATCCCATGCTGTGCTTAACATCCCATCGGCATTTTTCTCAATAGCCAATTGCAAGAAGCTTCGAATCGCTGCAGGCCCCCCATCAGACATGCTTCCGGTCCGATCATCTTTCGGGAATAAATGTCCTCCTGTTTGTGCAGCTGTTGATACCATAAATTGCATGTTATTTTTTCGGTACCAGTCTAAGGTTTTTATATTCCCCGGCAGCTTTCCTAATTCGTAATTCCAACGCATATAGACACAATTATCAGGAAAACCTTTTATTAGTTGATCCAATTTTGGTTCTCCAAGTTCCCAATCTTTGGCGGATTGATCCTGACTGTATTCCACATTCCATGTACTCTCATATACACCTGCCATTTTCAAGGGCATATCATCCCAGAAGATTGGAATACGCCCGTTCGCATTCGCAATGTCACATATTTTATTCAACCAGTATAGGTACAGCCCTTCCTCACCAATTTCTTCCGCCATACCTTTACATCGAGGACAAAGTCCGATGTCTCCAATTTCATCACCGCCTATATGTACATACCTGGAACCAGGGGTTGCTTTAAATGCATCCCGGAATAAATCTGCATATAGTTCATAAACGCCTTCTTCCACTGAACAGGAAACCCATCGCCTGTCCGGGATTTCTCTTAGATATTCATACTCAGGATTTTTTAATATAAATGTAGCATGGCCTAAGCCTTGTACTAAAGGAGAAATTTCAATGTGCCTATCAGCAGCATAGTCAGTTAATGCGGTCATCTCGTTAATACTGATAGCTTGCGGAGCCCCGACAAGGGGTCGTTTTACATAGCGAAGTTTATCTTCTACCTCGAAAATTATGGCATTTATTTTATACCTGGCCAGACGGTCTATACTTTCGTAATAATAATTCATATGATCCAGGTGATGCTTTACATCAAAATGGACTGCCCTATATTCTAATGCAGGGTAGTCTGTGATTTTGCATGGAGGTATTTCCGTATTAAAATCCCTGGAATCCTCTAAAAGTTGTTCCAATGTCTGGCAACCATAAAACAAGCCAGACTGACCAGCCGATTCAATCTTAACATTCCCGTCTGTTATTGTAAGCAAATAACCTTCAGGATTTTGTACTACAGGATCGAGCGAATCAAGAACAAGAGTAAGTATTGATTTGTTTGTTCCTTTATTTTTTTCCGGAATCAAGCTGAGTATATCGCCCATCACAGGACGTTTCTGGCATCCCGATAACATAATGGCTGTTAATTCGCCATATTTCAATCCTTTTCCATTAAATACTTCAATTTTCTGAGGCTGAGGGATTACCTTAAAGGGGTTTGGAAGGTGATAGATTTTGTCTGAATTGCATCCTGAAAAAACACATACAATTGATAAAGTGAGGACTGTTTGAAATATCTTCATGTTTGTAATTTATTTCATACACTATAAATTATTACTCTTGATCTAATAGTTCATTTAACTCAGATCACATTTTGTATATACTTAATATGTAGACCTTTATTCTTATTAAAGATTCTCCTTACTTATTTTGTTAAGTATGTTCTTGCCTTCTTTTAACATAGATCCTGCAGGTATATTTTCAAGAGATGAGATCTCATATTTTTGTATATGCTCTTCCATTAGCTGTAGGTTTTCTCTGACTTCCTGACTATTTTCTGCCTTGAGTTTCTCGCGTATGATCCTGATCTTCTCGAAATCCTGGATCCCTTCTCTTAAACGTTCAAACCGAATAGATGTCCTGGCTTCCGGATATACAAAGAAGGTGTCCCCGGCCGGCCAGTTTCTAAACCGGGAATCTAGCAGCGGTTCTAATACCCAGCTCATATATGCCCACCTCAAATATCCGGTATATCCTTTATTTACAGCGTGCCATGCTTGCCAGGTTGATTCAGCTGGTGGAGAAAAAGTAAAATTGTTTGGGAAAGCTTCTACACAGCAAGTATAATATGTCGTATGCCTTCCGGCTGTAGTCCTTCTTTTCATTACATCCTCTGGAATTTTCTGATTAGAGGCAACACACATGTCAAAAAGGCCATTTTCAATTTCCGGATGATAACCACCTGCTAATGTGATCTTGAATCCTGGAACCGTTTTGCCAACAAATTCTATTACATTCTCCATGTCTTCAACCGGACGTTCATCCATTGCAATGGCAGTTTTTTCAAACCAGCCCTTATCTTTCAGGTGTGATGAGAAATCGAGTAGAAAATCTCTCCAATGATCTTCATACGCCTTGGATCCTGGCTTTGCAACAAGGGTATCTACTATTTCTTTTGCCTCGTCGTAATAGAGAAATCGGTTTCCCCAGGGAATCATTGTATAACAATTTATCTGATCATTTATGCCACATTTTTCAACAAATTCAACCCATTGATCAAAAATGGAATAGTCGAAATGCCATGAACCGTCCATCTTTTTATGCCAATCAATCATCCCACGGTACGCATCCTGTGTTTGGCCATTCCACGGGCGGTCGATGATACTTGTCGTTATGACTTTTTGACCCGCATTTGCCAATCGTTTAATTAACGGCTCAAGGTATGCATAATGTTCATTACTCCAGGGTGTTACCTGATGATACCGGGCTACTGCCGAGGGATTTTGCCATAGATCAAGATGATAAGACCATTCTGATGGATCAGGCAATACCGCATTTCCTATTTCTAATTCTATCTTAAACTCCAGTTTATCTCCTGCCTGTGATCGGGCAAACAGGCTGCCTGAATATAAACCTGGTTGGATACTTCCTGGAACATCTATCGATACCCACACCGGTTGAGTAGTTTTACCTTTGTATGTTAATTCGTCAACTTCATCGATCACATCAGCAGCTAGCGAGACTTGAAGACCATCTACTTTATGAGGTGTACATCCCCCGGCGTACTCATCGGTTAAAACATACCGGACAAATCTTGCCTGAAGGCTGGAGGCAGGAAGTATATTGTTTTCATCTGATTTAAATTCCGACCATTCAAAACTTAATTTATCTTTATCAGCTGAACTCCATAGCAATAATTGAGCACTAACACGCTCTCCCCGCCAGGCGTAAACATTCCATATCATACTGCCTTCCTGGATTTTTGGTGGGATGCTTTTGTCATATCGGATATCGGTTGTGCCAAAACTGCCATTCAGGGATTTGGAGACGGATACCCAGAGTTGGGGATCAGAAGGATTTGGATCCGGAGATTCCTCATAAACCAAATATTCACGACTCAAATAATTGTCAGTATTTTCAGTTTTTTTGCTAATGGGGCTGTTGCAACCAACAAGCATTGTGAGAAATAACAATATGGAAATATTCCTGAAGAATTTATTTGAAAAATTACGCATTAGTGAGTATTTATTTTTTCGATGTATTTCTAGAAATTATTAAGAATCATTAATTATCATTTGGGAAGATCCTAACTTAAGCATTTAGTCACTTACAATTAGCACCTTATGTTCTGGCCCCGGGATATCAGCAAGATTAACTGCACGAAACACGATTTCATTCCTTTCATTTTCAAGAGGAATTTCTACTGTATCCGTAACTGGCCGCCAGCTATCCTCAATAGATCCTTTCATCTGGTATTCTTTAAGGTTGGGGGTGGTTGAAATCAAAGTAACTATGGCCTTATTCCCCTCAATATTTACAGTTGAACTAAGAACATTGGGGGTCCATTCAATGGCATCTCTGTCTTTTTCGGTTACCAGATATTCAGTACCATACGCCCAGTGTGGTTTCCCATCCCAGATCCAGGTGTGGGTTTGGAAATATTCATCTTCATACATAAGCATCAATGTCTTATATTCCGCCCAGTTGGTAAACATATCATTATATGCGTGCCACTCTACCCATGTATAGGTCTGTGCATATCGCTTTTTTGCTATGCCAGTTTCTTCATCAAACTCAATAGGTATCCGATCCGGGCCATCCACAAGAATTAAATCTTTTCCTTCATTTTTTAAATATTCATCCCGTACTTCCAAAGCAGATAAGGGAATTCCATCTTTTTCAAAGTGATGATCGTATTTAGCATCGGATAAAAACCATTTATTATAGCTGTTCAGCCAGATTTCATTGATCCCATGGTGACCGTCAGGTCCCCCTTCAAACGACGGCCCGGCTCCAAGAGTCCTTGTCACATATCCATAGGCATTCATTATGCCATTTTGTACAGTCATAAAATGACCACAATGAAAGCCATGTCCTTCTAATGCCGCATCCAGAATACCTTCTGCATATCCTTCCCCGGGATATGGATCTCCAAAATCGTCGATCTTTATGACAGATTTTATCCAATGTCGTAATAATAATATTCTTTTGAACTCATCTGTTTCTCCTTTAAAAACAGAATCCAACTGATATTTAGTAACCAGGTGCTGGAATTTTGGTGAACTGAGGTCCTCAGATGAATGAAACGCCGTGTTTGGAATATAAACTGGATTTTCAACTTCAACCTGATGATATTGTTTAGTATTACATGCCAGGAATATGGCAATTGATTGTTACTATAAATATTAATTTGTTTTTCATTGGATATTTATATTTATCTCATTCGTATTTATTTATTCAATGTTACCCTGGTTTTTCCTGCCAAGGAGGATTTTTATGCTGTTGTTTAGTAAATTGAAAAAAATACGGTGGACATTGGCATAATAAGAGTAAATGTAAAAATAAATCAGGTGCAGATCAATGTCTTTCGTTACTATATTAAGGGGGAAAGTACTTTGAGGCTCCTTAGCGTATAAAATTTTACGTTATTGATTGCCTGTAAGATAATCCGTGAAATAATAACATTGGAAAATAGGCGGATCTTCTATACTTTTAAAATCTTTCCATATCAAATTATAATTTTTCAATGTCATGAATAAACAACGATTGATTTCCTGGATATTCTTATTTTTTATACCAACCATATCTTATCAGCAGGATTATACAAATCATTTAGATTATTGGCAGTATTATTCCGATAATGAAAATTCATTGTATAAAACGTTTTGTACAACTGCATTCAGTCAGTTAGACAGAAGGCAGTTAGAAATTAATAATCTGGATAGCGAAGAAGACTGGCTGAGCCGCCAGAAACACGTACTTGACAAATTAAAGGACATTGTTGGCCCCTTTCCTGAAAAAACGCCTTTAAATGCAAAAATTACAGGGAAATTAAAAAAAGACGGATTCATGATTGAGAAATTGATATATGAGTCGATTCCGGGGTATTTCGTTACGGCTGCCATGTATATTCCCGATGGGGTGAAAAAAAATGCTCCTGCGATTTTTTATGTCTGCGGTCATAGTGTTGATGGATTCAGGGCCAGTATCTACCAGCATATAATTGTAAACCTTGTAAAAAAGGGATTTGTAGTGTTTACAATAGATCCTATGGGCCAGGGTGAACGATATGAATACTGGGATAAAGAAACCGATCAGCCACGACTACCTATCCCGGATCATGAACATTCGTACGCCGGGGCGCAATGTCTGATCTCTGGCTACTCAACAGCCAGGTATTTTATTTGGGATGCTATACGAGGGATTGATTACATGCTTACAAGGAAAGAGATTGATCCAAATCGTATTGGGATGACCGGGCGGTCTGGTGGAGGAAATATAACCGCGTATTTGGGGGCGATGGATGATCGCCTTCTTGCGACTGCCCCGGAATGTTATATTACGAGCTATGAATATATCTATAAGTCTATAGGCCCACAGTGTGCTGAACAAAATCTTTATAAAATGATTCAGGCAGGCTTGGATCACGCAGATTTTATCGAAGCAAGGGCACCAAAGCCCACAATGATTATTGGCACAACCCGTGATATTTTCAGCATACAGGGAGTTCTTGATTCTTATAATGAAGCAAGGAAGATGTATGAAAGCCTGGGATATAAAGAAAATGTATCATTGGTACTTGATGATACGGTTCACAAATCGACTAAAAAAAACCGGGAGGCAATGTATGCATTTTTTCAGAAATACCTTGAAAACCCCGGTAGTCCAGAGGATATGGAAGTGGAGGTACCTGGTTCTGAAGAACTACGGGTTACCGAATCCGGGCAAATCACTACCACATTTGAGGCCCAGTCTATTTTCTCCCTTAATAAAACAATTGTTGAATCTCAACTGAAAAACCTGGATTCAAAACGAAAAGATTATTCGGAATATTTAAATAATTTGCCCAGGCTGGCAAGTTCATATGCAGGTTTCAAATACCCTGATGACTTTGCACCTGCAGTATTTTCAGGACGATTTATGAGAAATGATTATTCACTTGAAAAATTTTTAATTCCCGGAAGTGGTGATTATGTTCTGCCTGCGGTTTTACTTAAGCCCATACAAAATATGAATGGCAACTTGGTATTAATTTTACATTCAGAAGGATTGGATGCTGCCCTGTATCAGGACAGCCTTGTGCAAGATTTAGTAGGAGCTGGACATGCAGTTTTGTTGTGCGATTTACCTGGAATTGGAAGTATGGGGCCCGGTTATCTCAAAGGTGATTCCTATATTGAGGGTATTTCTTATAATCAGTGGTTTGCTGCAATTTTAGCTGGCAGATCGAATGTTGGACTTCGATCTGAAGACCTGCTTAGAATTATCAACTTCGCAAAAAGCAGTTTACATGATATCTCCAAATTGTCAGCTCTTTCAATTGGTCCTGTAAACTGTGACTTACTTCATGCGGCTATTCTTGAACCAGCTATAAGCCGGATTGGCATGCTCAGACCAATTATTAGTTATGCAGAAATGGCGACCACCAGGTTTTATAATCCGGAATTTATACCATTCTCAGTAGCTGGCGCTATAAGCGAATATGATCTGACTGACCTGATAGCCGGATTACATAACCGAAAGGTAATTATTTTAAATCCATTGTCTGGGGATGGTTCTGAACTCGAGGATGAAAAGCGGGATAATATTATGGCCTTTCCATTGAAAGTGTTTTCTGAAAAAGGCTCTATCGATAATTTACAATTGGAATCTTCTGTTACGAATCAGGGAACCATAAATCAATATCTAATTAACTGGTTAAAATAAATTCGGATTAGGAATGGTCGTAATTTATGATTCACCTTTTTATAGGATCCTGAATTTTTATGCATTCTCAGATCATTTGATCTTATGAAATTTGTTTTTAAATTGGGTTTATTGATTTTCCAGAATACTTTTTATTATAGATCATTATTCATTAATATTTAAATTACTTTTTATATCTTTTATCTAATAAAAATTAAAAAATGAGAATATTTCAATCTACAAATTGTGCTAATGCAAACACAGACCAAATGGCCTCTCGTCTCTTTAAAGTGCTATTTCAAATCTTGCTTCTTTTCTTATGGGGGATTTCGTTTGGGCAGAATTTGGATGATTTTAATCATTCTCCAACCGATGGCAGTACAATTGATAATGCAATTATGACCCCTTACCAATTCAATGGATATACAAATTACTGGCATGATACTTACCAGAAACTGTATAGATATGGGAACTTGTTTAAGATGGCTTCCCCGGATATTGAAAAAACAATTCTACAAAGCAAAGTGGATATTGCAGAAGATATGGGCGTGCCGGGATTGATCATGCAGGAGGGATTTATTAATGGATTGATTAATGAATCTTATTCTATATTGGAACAGCCAGAATTATCAGCGCTAAACTCGAAAGTAGCCTCTGAAAATATTCTTGTTTTTACCAGTCCTGATTCAGAGCTCGGAAAATGGGCCATGGATCATTTAGGTGAAGATCCCTTTTGGTTTGAAGAAATAGGAAGTCACCAGTATAATGCAGCCGAGATTAAGAAAATATGGGCTTTTTATCTGATTAATGGTGATCACAAGGTATTTGTGGTCAGTTCTTCGGATAAAATGGCGCTTGAAAAGATGCGAAATCTCATATCCAGTACTTTAGAGGTTTTCGAACAGTACAATATGTATAAAGGGTGGTTCGGAGCCGAAACATTATTGAAAAGTGTTACCTGCACGGATGGGCATCCCCTGGAGCTTATTGGAACAGGAATGAATGAAGGAAATAGTTGGTTTGTATTCAATGGATACATGGATTTTCTGGCCAAATCTGAACTTGAAAACTGGATGTCTGAAGTACAACTTCCTGTTGTTACGGATGTTGGATTTTTGCCGATCTTTGGTTGCAAAGACTACGATGGACTTCAGGTACAGAGTATGTTTACGAAGGAATCCTGGATCGATTATGCCCATAAGAAGGGTGGATATGTTTTCCGTCAGGTTTGGGATACATTAGCTGATCCGTTGCATTATGATGGCTATCTGGCTGAAGAAGGAAATAAAGAGCAGATTGACAATGAAGATGTACCATTTGTATTGAGTTCCGGTAAACTGGATGACAATATGTTGTCCAGTATGGTTCTTTTTATTGACAAGGGAGATCCGCTCAATCGTGATAATATGTGGGAGGCAATTCTTTCCCGGAGGGAAGTGGGCATTTTGGAACATGGGAAAATGATGGGCCCTGCATTGTACCGAAACACCTTACAGATGCTTTTGCTGGACCGGATCATGCTTGAAGAATATTTTGGTGATCATATTCAATTATCAGCCTCTATTACTGATTATAATTTGCAAATAACGATAAGAAATACCTCTGTTGTTCCAATTTCTGGCAATCTCGATCTATCCCTGCCGGAATCTTTACAAATTCAGGATAAATTATCCAATACCCTGAATCTTCCTGGTAGAAGTGAAAAGAGCATGCAGATTAAACTTAATCCAACAATGGCAGCTATGGGAAAAACGAACCCGGTAGCGATCCATTTCTCATGGGGGGAAAAGAAAAAGAGTACACTTACAATGCTCGACCTGCCACAAACCATTTCCGTGCCCCGGCTTTTATATGCGCATGCACCTAAGGTAAGTTATTCTGTTACTGTTCATAATTTTACCAGCAAGTCGTCCTTCCCTGTAAATGTTAAAGTTTTGGATATTGAAGATGGCAATAAGGTAATATTTAAATCCAAACAAAATTGTGAAGTTCAGCAGGCAGATTTTAAAGATTTACATTTTGATTTGGACGTGCCAGCTGGAAAATATCTTGTAAGCGTTTCAGCGCTTGGCGATGACTATACTTCCCAATTGGGTGTGGGTGAACCTGAAGGTAAACCATATGTTTATAAGGTAGACTTGAATAGTGATGGGGTTGATGAGTACAGAATGGAAAATGACAGTGTCCAGATCACTCTATTAGCAACAGGAGCAAGGGTGATAGAATATATTGTTAAAAGTCGCAATGACAATGTGCTTTTTAAATTATGGCCTGAGAAGGCAATCGATGATAAGCGCCCGTTCAGAAAAAAAGGATATTATCCTTATGGGGGTTTTGAGGATTTTCTTGGACAGGGTAGTATGGAAACCCATCAGGTTTATAATGCTGAGATTGAAACTGAGGAAAGAGGACTGGTTAGGGTTAGAATGTGGACCGATTATTTCGGGAACCGCCTCCAAAAAACATTTACTCTATATGGTAATTCTCCAATACTGGAAGTCCGGTATGCATTAACTTTTAGAAACCCGGAAGCCAATGTACTGGGGCCACAACCAATATTGGTATTAGGACAGAAACACTGGACCGAAGATGTGTATACTATTCCGGAATTGGATGGACTGCATGAATACCGGATGAAGCCGGAAAAGTATTATGGACGATTGTTCTATTTGAAAGAAGGATGGAATGCGGGTTACGACACAAAAGAGGATGTTACCTTCATCGGTGCTTTTCCTGTCGACCAACCTTTATTCCTGCATATGTGGATGAATCATCCAAGGAATCCAGATGCGCATCATTATTATGCTGAATTTCAACCCTGGACACCTATATATCAAAAGAGTACAATGTACTTTACATATTTTCTATATGGATCCGGAGGGAAATGGGAAAATGGACTTGACTATCTGAGAAGTAAAAACCTGATTACCATAATGAAAGACTAATAGTAGATCTATTAAAATTTGATAATAAATACTGAGCATCCATTGGATGCTACTAGATTATTTTAATGAATGAAAAAGAAATCGATAAAATACAATCATGAATAAGCTTAAAGTAATACTCTTCATAATTTTCATATTAACCCAGGGAATTAATCTATATGCCAGCCCCAACAAAGATTCGGCGTTGAAATTAACAAAACTTGAAATCGGGTATCCCTGTCCGGCAATACCCTTTTATCATTTTTTAGCCGAAATAGAATTACCTCATTCCTCCATTATAGAAGTAGAGGCAGCTGTGAACGGGAAAGTACTGCGTTTCACAGACCTGCATCGTGCAGATGAAATTACCGATATGAACCGGCCAATCATCAGTCATCGTCCACCTTCAGGTTACGGCTTATCGCAGGATGGCACTTTATATGATCATCCCCACCTTGTGGGATGGATGATGTGGGAACCTGGCAAAGAATATGAGATCCGGATCCGGATACGTATGAAGAAAAGCATTCATGGGAGTGAAGATGATGAATTCCTTTCAGCAACCAGGAAAATTAAGGCCCCGGAAGGAGTTCCTGTTTTCAACAGTTCATGGAAAAACTATAAAGCCCTTGTATTATCTGAAACGGCTGGGATTGATCGTGATGGTGATCCTGTAGAAGTATTACTCCCTTTTTACCCGGATGAAGCACAACAACTTACCAGGGATATCAGAGTAGTTTCTGTTGACCCGGTTACCTATGATATTGAAGAGGTTCCGAGCCAGGTCTACGATATCAAGAAATATCTTGAAGAAGATGATCTGCAACCGGACGAAGAAGGAAATCCCACAAGGGAGGTCCCGCTGTGGATGCCAACGGTCACTTGCAGGCTTGCTTTTCTGGCTGATATAAAAGCAAAGTCCAGTCAGGTATACTTGGTCTATTATAATAATGAGCAGGCTTTAACAAAGACATATAAAACAGACCTTCATGTACAGGGAGAAGCGCCTGGCCTTCAGGTAGATAATGACATATATACCATATCGCTACACCCTAATTCAGGACATCTGGACCAGATCATTCTTAAAGGAAAACCTGATTTTCCATTGTTTCATCGAATGGAGACCAATGGAGCAATTCACTGGAATCCGGGTATTTATTCGCCCCCCCGGCCCTGGACACATACCGCCGACTGGAAACCTCCGGCCAATGTAAATTACGTATCAGGCCCGGTAAAGGTATTAACAGAAGTTTGGGATCAATTGAGGGAGATCCCGGAAGTGGACGCCTCTGTTCGTTATGAATTTTACCCAGGCCTGCCTTACTTCATAAGTACTACCTCCATGCGAATTAATGAACGAATCGATTGTATAGCTTTAAGAAATGCGGAAATTGTATTTAAACGTGAGCAGATTACGCATGCAGCCTGGTATGATGTTATAAGAGACAGTGTTATCGTTTATAATGTTACGAAAATGCCCGACTTAACAGATCTGTTAATGGAAGACGATGTGCCCTGGATTACTTTTTTTAATGAAGATACAGGAATTGGATTTTGCGGAATTCAACTTGAATATTTAAATGCAGGATTGGAATCAAAACCAAGATTGTTGAACCCTTATATGTACATCACCGGGGGACCATGGATCTATTGGGCCCGTGCTTTGTCTCTTAGTTTCCTTGCCTCAAATATGCAGCAGATGATCCCGGCATTTAAGGGCAATTTCTTCGCTGAAAAATGGGCCTACCTGACCTATGAGATAGCGGAAGGGGATGAACCATTCTCAGAGGTCTTATCCTGGCAAAAAAGGCTCACCAATCCTTTAAAAATCAGGCTTGTAGAAGAAGTAGATGAACGGGTGTCAAGAACAGTTCATGAAATTTTTATTGACGAGGGAAGAAGTGGCTGGGAAGAACGGGAAACAGGCCGGCATTAATAATTAAAAAGCTTGGAGGATATTGATAAATGAATAACAGGAATTTAGTTTTTACTATTATAATAATTTTACTTTTATCTTGTGATGATAAATCAGGAAATATGATATATAAAGTAAGTCCAATAAGTGAAACATCAGGTTTTAGCAATGAATGGGAAGATTCGGATTGGAAGGAAATTGAGGCGATTAACATCAGTAATTTCATGGGTGACAAGCCCAGTCATTTTCCGCCGACCCAGGTGAAAGTGGCCTATGATGAAAATGCTATTTATGTTAAATTCAAAGTTAATGATAGATATGTAAAAGCAATCTATACCAATCATCAGGATCCGGTATATAGAGATAGCTGTGTTGAATTTTTCTTTACACCAGGTGTAGACGTTACAGAAGGATATTTTAACCTGGAGATGAATTGTATTGGCACTATGTTGTTCCATCATCAGAAAATTCCACGGAAAAATGCGGTAGCAATCAATGAAAGTGATATCGAAAAAGTGAAGGTCATAACTAGCCTAACCGGGGTAATCAATCCCGAAATGGATGAAAATGTGAGTTGGCAGGTATCATATAGAATTCCGTTCTCAATATTGAAACAATACCATAAATTCGACAAACCCGGTCCCGGAACGGTTTGGAGGGCTAATTTCTATAAATGTGGAGATGATCTATCTCATCCACACTGGCTGACCTGGGCTCCAATTGACAATCCCACACCTGACTTTCACCGACCGGAATTTTTTGGGGAATTGCGTTTTTAATAAATTGCACAATTTCCAAGGGAAATCAGTGATTTAGATTGGAATTTTTTAATTTAAGACTATTAAATGCCTTGTTTTTCTATCTTCCAGAAAATCGTCGTATTGAAAATCTACTAATACTATAAATTATGAATAGGAAAACTTTTCTTCATAGCATGGGAATATACTCCGGTCTTGTATTTGGAGCACCAGTAGCATTTTCAAAGGCAAGTAAACTCAAAGGTCTTGATCATTCCTATCCTAGCGGGTACGTATTAAAACAAAGAACGTGGAATGAGTTTAAACCTGATGTTATGAAAGCGCCCTGGGGTCAAAGTGTGATCTATGACAGATATTCTTATATTGATCTTAATAATTATAAATGGCGGTTGGAAGGCTTTGAGTGGAATGAGATCAGGGAAAAAGCGAAGGAACTTGATAAAAAGATAGATGATGGTGTAATTCCTGTAAGAAAAGGCCCGTTACGGATTGTTGAGGGGATATGGTTAATTGATGTCGATGGACAACAAAATATTTATGTTCTGGCCACTGATAAAGGATTAGTATTGATAGATCCGGGTATGGAGATATTCTCAACTAAGATAATTGAGCAAATACAAATGCTGGGTTATGAGAAAAACGATGTAAGATGGGTATTATTGACCCATTGTCATGTTGATCATGCTCAAAGCGCTTCTTTCTGGAGTGAAAATGGAGCGAAAATACTTATCCATAAAAATGATTTCAATGCCATTGCTACAGGAAATGAAATTACTGCATGGTGGACGGTTCATGATGAAAAGGACCGATACTTTCCACCTGTTAAAAAAGATCTGATTGCCTTTGAAGATGGAGATGTTATCGATTTTGGAAGTCTAAAGGTTTTTGTATGTCATACTCCAGGCCATACACCAGGATCAAGCTGTTTCTATCTTCGTAAAGAGGAGAAAAATATATTGATCAGCGGTGACACCATTTTTCATAATGGAAAGCATGGTTGGATGGGACATCCATATGTAGATTACGAAGCCTATATTAATTCACTCTGGAAATTAAAGAATTTTGCCGTTGAAGGGAAAGTGCATAACGAAGAGGGAAGGTTGATGGTACGTGAACCGATCAAGTATGATATATTGATGCCAGGTCATACTGCCATAAGCATGGATATGGTTGACAGGGATATCAATAAAGGGATTGAGATCATGTCTTATACAATTCAGGAAAGAAGGAAAGGGAATGATTACCAGTGGACTGAGCCATATTCATTCTTTGCGGAAAGAATCTATTCCAAAGCTGAACCGATCCGTATTGAATACCGGTGATAACACTTTTCCGGATCAGAACAAATATTTTTTATATTTTGTATAGAGAAATTGGTCGAACAGATAAATACTTAAATTATAAATTCAAAAAATAATCATACAATGAAGCCTGTATTCCTTCCACTTCTTATCGTAATAGCGTTTCTCGGATCTTCATTTTCAGAAATGGGGCCTGCTGAAAAAAACACAAAGGATAGTCCCATGCCTGAAATAAAGAAAGAAAATGGGAAATATACCTTTTATGTGGATGGCAAACCTTTCCTTGTTCTCGGTGCCCAGTTATGGAATTCCAGTGCATGGAGCGATGTTTTGCCAGGTATCTGGCCTCAATTGAAAGAGATGAATAGTAATGCTATTGAGGCACCAATATATTGGCAGGATATCGAACCTGAGCCTGGAGTATTTAATTTTAAGGAATTAGACGCATTAGTTTATGGTGCCCGGGAAAATGGATTGAGATTAATTTTATTATGGTTTGGATCATATAAAAATGGAAGCCTGGAATATACGCCAGACTGGGTAAGGGGAAATCCGGACAAGTTCCCTCGAATGCGAAACTCTTCCAATCAACCCGTTTATGTATTATCTGCTATATCCAGAACAAATTTGGAAGCCGATAAGAATGCTTTTGTGAAAGTAATGCAACATGTCAGGGAAATCGATAAAGAACATAAGACGGTTATTATGGTCCAGCCCGAAAATGAACCGGGAAGTCTTCAAACCGATCGTGATTATAGCGATGAAGCCAATAAGCTATTTTTTGATTTGGTGCCTGTGGAATTGACAAAAGGTTTGAACAAGGAACCCGGGACCTGGCAGGAAGTATTTGGCATTGAAGCGGCAGAGGCTTTTAATGCTTTTTATATAGCCAAATACATTGATGAAATTGCCAAAGCAGGGAAAAAAGTATACCCATTGCCGATGTACATTAATGTTTGGATTAAAGAAAATTATTTTCAAAGGCCTGGAGAATACCCCAGTGGAGGTCCTACTACAAACATGATCGATGTATGGAAAATTGCAGCTCCGGAACTGTTCACGATTGCCGTTGATATTTACCATCAAAATTATATGGATTTCAGATATCTGTGCGAGAAGTATAAAAGACCAGATAATCCACTTTTTATCCCCGAAATGGGAAATGGAATTAATTTTGCCCGGTATCAATTCTATGCACTTGGGGATTACGATGCCATGGGGATTGCACCTTATGGAGTGGATCCATTTCATATTGATCCGGGCGTAAAAAGAGATAAAGAAAAACTCGATAATGTGTTTTCAGGGATAGCAGCAAACTATATGTTGTTTAGTAAGGCTTCTGAAAAGATATTAGAACTGCAGGGTACCGGAAACCTTAAGGCAGCAGTAGAAGAGCATGGATTGCCTGAAAAACTGCTCAGTTTTGAAAATTATGATGTATTATTTCAATTCGGATATCCCCGTTTCAAAAAACCTGGCGATGTTACAGGAAGGGTTTTGATCGGACAATTAGCTGAAGATGAATTTTTGGTGCTTGGATTTGATTCAAAATTCATATTTAGACCAAAATACGGATCGGACTATTCAACAGTAGAGTTTGTAAGTGCTGAAGAGGGATTTTATAAAAACGGCACATGGCAAAAGACAAGGTTATGGAATGGAGATGCGCTGTATCATTCTGTTTTACCGCCTGAAGGGGCTATTCTGAAGATTAAATTAAGAAGGGTAACCACTGAGAAATCTCTTAAGGTGGCACCTAACTTTGAAAAATAAGTTACAGAAATACCTATTTAAATATATCTCTAAAAGGATTTTACAGGGTTCGACCTAATTATTCAGTTCCATTTTCAGGGGCCGGTACTCTTTCAGTCAGTATAGAATTCATTTAATGCCATTACAGCACCTTTCCCAAAGGATAGATAATCATCTATTGTTAAATACTTCCCATCTGCCAGGTGAGATTGAGATAATTCAATGGTGGCGCTAGGGATTCCCTTATTATAAAAATAGGAACAAGAGGATCCTTTGAATTCAGAATGCCAATTGCGAATGGGCCAGTATTTATCCATAACACTAGCCAGGCTGTCCAGCTCATGGCCCTCGAGGACAAAGACATTATATTGGTGAAACTGGGTGTGATTGTGAATATCGATAAATAAATCTATTTCATTTCCAGCCGTAAGCCAGTATTCTGCCCAGTTTTTAACTCCAGTAACTTCTGGTTGTTTCTTTTCATCGTTCAGCCAGATGTTATTCAGGTCTTCCATTTCCATATTATACCGGCTCGTCCCATTAAATATTCCATCAGGATTCATCATGGGAACAATAAAATAATTAAACCTCTTCCTGGCTGAGGCAGCATCCTCATCTTCAGATAAAAGAAACTGAATTAATCCTTCCGCCATAAAGCCCCCTGCATCTTCTCCCGCATGCTGTAATGCGAGTATTAAAATCGTCTTCTTTTCATCATCAGGTACTTTCTTATCAGTAATATGGACAAGAGAAATATTCCTTCCCTCTTTTGTTTTTGCCAATTGGTTGATTTTAGCGTATTCTGATGATTTAACCCGTTCTAAAAAATCATTAATTCTCGAAACAGGATAGGGATGAGCATAAGCGATCCAGACAGACTCTTCTTCGAAAAGTTCAGTAAATTGAAAAGTATAAGATGCACTATCATATTTTACATCAGTGATCCTCTTCCAGTTTTCCTGATCATAACTGTAGACGGGTTGTGTATAATCCGTATATACTATATGCGGCGTTTCACGGTATACACCTATCAAATTTCTAAGCTCGAAGGTCACGCGCTTATTTTTTATCTGCTCAGCTTTAAAATAGAACCAGTAATACTGATCACCTATACTGTCTCTTTTTAACCAGTGATCAGTAGTTCCGGTAAAGAAGTTGGGACCTGCTTCAGTCAAATTCCCTATGCCACCTTTGTCAAAATCAGCTGATATTTTAACTGATGGAGGTTGGCAGGATATTGCCAATAATACCAATATCGGAGAAATTAAGTGTTGATATTTTTTCATTTTTAATTATTATATCTCAATTTAAAAAATATTTATATATCATGAGGTGATTTCTGTATTAATTGGATGACAGGGTTTTTTTTAATTTCAAATAAGATTGAAAAGAAGAGATTTTTTACATAATTGCGGATATTCCAGCATTGGCCTGGCGTTGCCTTCTTATCTTATTTCCTGTTCGAACCTGTCTGATCGTGCTGGGGCTGGCGAAGAACATCAAACTGATATTGTCATTATAGGTGGAGGCTTAGGTGGTTGTGCTGCAGCCATTGCCGCATGTGGACAGGGGGTATCCGTGATTATGACAGAACCGACGGACTGGATTGGTGGGCAGGTATCACAGCAGGGGGTTCCGCCAGATGAACATCAATGGATTGAATCTTTTGGTCGTACAGCAAACTATGCAAGGTTTCGTGCCTTGATCAGGGATTATTATAAAGAAAATTATCAGTTGACTGGCACGGCTTTGAAAACCGAATATTTTAATCCCGGGAATGGGATGGTTTCCCGGTTATGTCATGAACCAAAAGTTGCGGTTGCTGTTCTTCAATCTATGCTTCAACCCTTTATTAAATCTGGCAAACTCAGGATATTTCTGGATACAAAGCCCAAAAGGGCCCTTGTTGATACTGATAAGGTTCTGGCAGTGGCCTGCGTAAATGTTCTTTCTGGCGATGAAATTGTTTTTTACGGGGATATGTTTATTGATGCCAGTGAAGAAGGAGATTTACTGCCTTTGACTGGGACTGAATATGTTCTGGGAGCAGAATCACAACTCCAGACAAAGGAGCCTCATGCACCCGAGAAAGCAAATAGTGGCAATATTCAGGCTTTGACCTGGTGCTTAGCCATAGATCATATGGAAGGACAGGACCATACAATTGAAAAACCGGATACTTATGATTTTTGGAAAGACCATATCCCGGAATTAAATCCACCGTGGTCAGGGAAATTGCTGTCCCTGAGTTATTCTAATCCAAGAACCCTGGAAGCAAAGGCACTTTCATTTGTGCCGCCTTCAAAGTCGGAGCCGGCTCCTCCTACACCATCACTGAATTTGTGGCTTTACAGAAGGGTCATTGATAAAAGTAACTTCCAAACCGGTTCTTTTGAAAGTGATATAACTTTGGTTAACTGGCCCCAAAATGACTATATGATTGGGAATATCACTGATGTTCCTGAAAAAGAACGAAAGCGAAACCTCTATCAGGCTAAACAACTCAGTTTGTCTTTATTGTATTGGCTTCAAACTGAAGCTCCCCGGCCGGATGGGAAACAAGGCTGGAAAGGTCTGCGATTGAGAAAAGATGCGTTCGACACTAATGATGGACTGGCAAAATATCCTTACATCCGCGAGTCCAGGAGAATAAAGTCAGAATTTACGGTTTATGAGCAGCACCTTTCACTTGAAGAAAGGGCAAAGGCATATAAAAATTCTGATGAACTTGTTTTGGCAAGCCCCTTTAATGACTCTGTAGGAATAGGTTATTATCATCTTGATCTTCACCCCAGCACAGGAGGGAATAATTATATCGATATGGCTAGTGTGCCATTTCAGATTCCTCTGGGGGCCATGATACCCGAAAGAATTGAAAATTTAATTCCAGGTTGTAAGAATATTGGAACCACTCATATCTCGAATGGTTGTTATAGATTGCACCCTGTAGAATGGTCTATCGGAGAAGCGGCAGGTCAACTTTGTGCTTACGTAATAAGAAAAAAAATACTACCGAGAGCTGTTCGGAATACAAAGAAAGAATTATTGGAATTTCAATCACTTCTGATAAAGAACGGCATTGAACTTGAATGGTCTAAGTTGAAAAAATATCCGTCTTAGATAAAGCCTGGCCTGTATCCTTTTAATTCCTAGCAGGATGTGTACAGGTTTAAAGATTCAAATAAACTGAATATGCAAAAAGCAGCATATATAAAATTTCAGAAATTCATCAATTAATAATTCTGACTATGCCTAAATCGTCATAAGGCATCAGTCCATGTTCTTCTTGCAGAATTTTGAATTTTTGTCCCAGCATATTGTCACTGTCCTTTAATGTTTCATCGATCAGGAGATATCGCACCGGATCAATGGACTGTTGCCGTTTCTCTGTAATGGGATAAAATTTTGAGATCCCATCCGTGGATATTGAAATATCTGATTGGTTCTCAAAAGTAAAGGTTTTTGTATATTGTTCTATCCATTGATCAAAGGGTATGTCAAGATGATAGGCTATATAATCAGGGATATTATGCTGATCAATTTCTTCTATTATTTTGTCATGAACAATCAGTCCATCGCCACTTATATTTATCCAGGCTGATTTGCCAGGTATGTTATATACTAACAAAATGATCGTGCTAAGGATTTCGGTCAATTCGGTGCCTAGAAGATGATGTGACTTTTTGAGATCCTCGAAGACCTGATTCAATAAAAATCTTCCAATAAATGGAGCATCAACCACCTGTAAGCTGAATTCAGGTTTAATTCTTTCTAGATGGAGAAACATTTTATACGCCTTCTTCAATATTTTCCCATACAAAGCGGAAGCAAAAAAGGATTCTTGCCCGCTGGAACAACCATCAAAAACAGCTGCAACTATCCATTCATTACTGATTCTTTCTGCCAACACATAGTCCTCTGTATGTGTGTCGTGCAACTTTCCGGTTTTATTTAACAGATAAATATTCATTTTATCTAATTTATCGAAAATGATGGTTTTGATATAACCAATTGGATTTTTTTTATTCCTCATTTGTGTTTTTTTATAAGTGAAATAAACGGGTATAAACCCAAAACCAATAAATTAATTTTATGATTGGCTGGAAATTTTTTAATTCAATTATTTTTCATTCTACAGATAAGAGTCTAGATTTATATTGTTCCAGAATATGTTTATCATTTTTTAATTTATAAAAGACATTCAAATGAGCAATCCAAAGAATAAATTATCCGTTTCACGTCGAAAATTTTTAGCAACTTCAGGTACAATTGCGGCCGGTCTGGTAACAACCTCAAATGCTGTATTAGGAGCACCAGGTATATTAAAATTTTATGGGAAACATGATTCATTGATCAAAGGTGTTCAGATTGGCGTGATCACCTATTCTTTTAGAAGCATGGAAGACCAGAGTGCAGAAGCTACGCTTAAATATGTTAAGGATTGTGGCATCAGTGCGATTGAATTGATGGGTGGGCCTGCTGAAAGTTTTGCGGGAATGCCTGAAACTAGCGTTGATAGACGTACCTATTTCGGCTTAATGCGAAAAGCCAGGGGAGGAGAGTTAAGCGATGATGAACAAAAGCAATATGATGAATTGAAATCAGAAATGGATGCTTATAATAAAAGTGTTATTGAATGGCGTACTAAAGTGTCCATGGATAAGTTTACTGAATTTAAGAAAATGTATGCAGACGCCGGGGTAAGCATTTATGCATTTAAGCCTAATGCATTTGGTGTGAGAAACTCTGATGCAGAAATTGACTATGGATTCAGGGCAGCTAAAGCTTTAGGTGCCAACCAGGTAACCCTCGAATTACCAGGCAATGATGCACATACGCAGAAACTTGGAGAATTTGGCTCTAAATATAAGATATATATTGCTTATCACGGGCATGAGCAACAAACACCTACCTGGTGGGATACGGCTTTGGGACAGTCTGAATACAATGCCATGAACCTGGATCTTGGTCATTACGTGGCAGCAGGTAATCCTAATCCACTTGACCTGATCAAGGAAAAACATGACCGGATTAAAAGTATGCATATAAAAGACAGACAGAATCCTAAGCATGGGAAAGGTAATCTTCCATGGGGTGAAGGTGATACACCAATAATTAAGGCATTGAAATTGATGAGTAAAAATCAGTATAATTTTCCAGCAACCATAGAACTGGAATATGAAGTGCCGGAGGGATCAGATCCGGTTAAAGAAGTAACCAAATGTATGGATTTCTGTAGAAAGGGCATGGGGGCTTAAAAACAGGTATTTTGTAAATTCCTGAATCCTCAGATTCTTTTTTAATCTTTTTGGAGAATCCCTATGTGCCGTTTGTGCATTTCTGTTTATAAATCCATAGACGATTCTGCCTGAAAACTTTGGATAAATTAGTCAGAATCCTGAGGATTTATTATATAGCGGGGTAATCCTTTAGTTTGGTCTTGCAATGTTCAAATTTATCTGACATCATTTTTTCAACGAAAATGTAAATCAAAAAATGAACGTCAACCGGAATTTGTTTCTTATACTGTTGATCACAAGTGTTTTGGTTCAATGCACTTCACCTAGTCAAAAGATAGATTTAAATTCACATCCATATAAAATATATCCTGAAGTAAACAGTAATAGACCTGATCTGGTTTCTCCTTTCACTACCGGAGAAAATCAGGATTATATAATTGCAATCACAAAGGATAAGTCATTTGCTATTATACCTGTTACCTTAAGTAATGATAGGGGCATATGCAAACAACTGATTATTGATACCCTGGATTTCCCGAATCTAGCAGAATATGGGCTGCATGCTGAAAATGAATTGGACCAAATAAAGACCATAACTGGCTGGCCTCTGGATACTATTACATATTTGGGCCGGCCTGAAAGGCTTTCTCATGGTGGATTTATGGCTGCGGATGAGGACATCCTGTCCGTGATAAGAGCTGATAACCGCATTGTAATGAAACTGGATCTAACACATCCGGAATTAGCTAAACCTTTATTCTATGTATTGAACATGATGGATATGGATCTTTCCCTTGACCGTTGGAATATGGCCAAACATCGATGGGATAATATATCCTCCTTTTATTATAATGGAAGTAAGGTACATACAGAAGCATATGATACGAAAGGAGGCCAGAGATCAATTTTTAACGATAGCATTCAAGGGGCTTTTCATATTAAATTGTGGCATGAGTTTAGTAATAATGAAATAAGTTTTTTAAAAGAAAAATACGGACATCTCGCTGAAGAGGAGATGGAAGAATTTAAGGCCAGACTCAGCTATTTAAATGTGGGTGAAATGCAGCCTCAATATATTATGAGGTATGGATTTTATGAAGGGCATACCTTTTGGCGGGCTTGCCCAATAGCCATATCATTTATTTTCGGTTTTAAAAGCCTCCACGAACTCGATGATTTATTTGAAGGCAAGTTAAATGAGGTTGTTGTCAGACAGTATACTTTGTAATAACAAATTAAGGAATTGATTTAAAATATAACCTTGATTTTCCGTTATTAGAATTTGATCTAATAATTAATCGAATCTTGTTCCTATTCGAAATTGTAGTATTCTCGTCAAATAATCACAGACTTTAAAAGACAGCACGCACTAGTACTTCAGATATTCTTGGGTATGCGTAATGGCAGATGATAAAAACGATTTGATTATATCTTCAATTGGTTTCTGCTCATACGAAATAAGCTGGGCAAAACCTTAATATTTCTATTCCTTTAAATGGAAATAATTCTCCCATGTCATTGATTATTTTCTTTTTTTCTTAAATTTATGTAATACCTAAAATTGAACTGAAATTATATTTTTTATCGCACATGGGAACACGACGTGAATTTTTAAAAAAAACAACTGCACTTACAGCCTATGGTATTTTTTCTAACTGGGCTACTTCATGCACAACATCTGATAAGTTGGGCACAGTCCTGCCTCAAAGACAAATTATTCGAAATGGTGAAAAAACCACTTCATTTTGTATGGGAGGGTACCATCTGGGACTTGCTGAAAATGAAAAGATGGCTGAAAAAATGGTCGATAGGGCCATTGAGATGGGTGTTAGATTCTTTGATAATGCCCGAGTATACCACCAGGGCTATTCTGAAGAATTGTATGGGAAGTTCCTGATCCCAAAATATCGCGACCAGGTTTTTGTAATGACCAAAAGTTATTCAAAAACCGCAGATGATGCGCGTAAGGATCTCGATTTGTCATTGTCTGCCCTGAAAACTGATTATGTAGATCTTTGGCAGATACATACGGTTACAACCAGCGAAGATGTAGATGAACGCTTCAATAATGGTGTAATTGATGCATTCCTGGAAGCTAAGGAAAAAGGGAAAGCCAGGTATATAGGGTTTACATCTCATCAGAATCCTTCAACGATTATGCATTTTCTGGACCTCCTGGAAAAACGTGGGCTGGAAATGGATACATGCCAAATGCCACTAAATGTATGTGATCCCAACTTCGAATCCTTTCAATATGGTGCTTTGCCTGCCTTGTTAGAACGTGAATATGGTGTAATTGCTATGAAAACAATGGCAGGAGGGAGTATGATGGGTAAACGAATTGATACAACACCCAGGGATATAGCCACTGAGGATATTCCAAACGTGGTTGAAAACGCTCCCATATCTTATGCAGAACTGCACCAGTATGTATATGCCTTGCCAATTTCATCATTGTGCAGTGGTTGTGATACTTTACAGCGGTTGGAAGACAATATTAAGGTGCTACAAGGCCTTAAAAACCTTTCTAAAACTGATATGCAATCATTGGAGGCAAGGGTGAAGCCATTCTCCGGCTACCTGGTTGAAAACTATAAAAGGGTATTCGATTAAAAATAAATAAACTAATATGGAACAAATTAACAGGAGAACATTTCTGAAAAAGTCAACGGCAGCATCAGCAGGTGTCGCAGTTGCCCCTACGGTGATTGCGAAATCCTCAAAACGCTTTGATGTGAATGATACAATTAATATTGCCGTTATCGGAATTCGTAGCAGGGGTAAAGACCATTACCGTGCTCTTGCAAAGGTGCCTAATGTACGGGTAGCCGTATTATGTGATATAGATGAGCGATTATTCCCCGAAGCTGTTAGTGAAGTGGAGAAGTTAACCGGCCATAAACCCAGGACGGTAAATGATTACCAGAAAGTATTATCCGATAATGAAATTGATGCCGTATCCATTGCCACGCCAAATCATTGGCATGCGCTACAGACGATCTGGGCTTGCCAGGCTGGCAAAGATGTATATGTCGAAAAACCGGTATCCCATACGATTTTAGAAGGACGAAAGATGGTTGAGGCTGCGAGAAAATATAATCGGGTTGTTCAGACTGGTACCCAGGCAAGAAGTAGTATTCCTACCGTGCAGGCATTAGATTTCCTGGCAGATGGAGGCCTTGGTGAGGTTTATATGACAAAAGGACTTTGTTTAAAACCCCGGGGAAGCATAGGACATGTTAAGAATAGCGAAATCCCGGAAGGCGTAAATTGGGATGCCTTTCTCGGACCTGCTCCTTACCGTCCGTTTAACCAGAACAGGTTCCAGTATAAGTGGCATTGGTTCTGGGATACCGGGAATAGTGATCTGGGCAACCAGGGGATTCACCAGACAGATATTGGACGGTGGGCATTAGGTAAGTATACACACCCTGTCAGGATTAATGGCATAGGTAACTTTTTTGTATGGGACTCTGACCAGGAAACTCCTAATATTCAAATGCTTGAATTTGAATATGAAGATGGTTCCATACTTCATTTTGAAGTAAGAGGTTTAGGTACCAATGCAGAAGCAGGTATGAGAATTGGGAACCTGGTCTTCGGATCAAAAGGATGGATGAGCATAACCAGTGAGGAAGAAGGGAATTGCAAGACTTATTACAGCGATATTAAACTAATGGAAAGTGGCTTTTCTTCATATAAGGAGGAAGAAGGGCCGGTGTTTTCGTCGGAGGATCCTGCGACAAAAGATGCAGTCGTGAATCATTTTAATAATTTCATTGAATGTGTCAGGTCAAGAAGATGGCAGGATCTGAAAGCAGATATTCTGGAAGGGCATTTATCATCTTCCTTATGTCATCTTGGAAATATTGCATGCCGATTGAAAAGATCTCTGAAGTTTAATCCGCATGCTGAAACCTTCATTGACGATAGAGAAGCTGATAGTTATTTAAGTAAAACATACCGTTCGCCCTATACACTGCCGGAATCAGTTTAAAAGATTAGGATATTTATTAGTGCTGAAAAGGGATGTTATATAATTACCTTTTCATTGAATGAAAATTTCTGATAAGGATCGCTGAATATCTTCGAAAGTGTCATATTCATAAATCTTGGTATAATCTGATCCGCTGATCATTGCTGAAAGGCTTTTCCCTTTACTTTTGTCAAAGAAGCAAAAAACGTGTTTCTTTAGTTGAATAGCCATTGCTATTTCATATCCCACGCCAAGAGATGGCGTGGTCACTTCTGCAATGATCACATCCGATTCAAAAATCCAATCCATATCCCTGTCATGTATAAACTTGTCAGACTTATCTTCTTCACCTGAAATTCTCAGGTCTTCATCACCTACATGTTCTGTAAGCACTTGTCCATACTGTTTCAGTTCATTGATGATCTTAAGATATAAGATTGCATCATCCCGGCCACCCCTGATGGAGCCAGCAAAGTAAATTTTCATACTGTCCATTTTTGAAAAGAATAATATGATACTATAAAAAAAAATCTTTTATTGGAAATAATTCAGAGAAATTAAGTGCGATTTTGATTTTGTTATTTACATTTATAATCAGATTGTTCAGCCAGCCTTTTATATTTGCTTACAATAATTGAGATATTCAGAAACATAAATTGATTAACGTATGACTGTATACCTGGGAGAATTTATTGGTACAATGATCCTGATCCTCTTTGGGGCTGGAGTGGTTGCCAATTTGAGTTTAAAGAAATCAGGTGCTGAAAAGGGGGGATATATAAATATAGCTCTAGCTTGGGGTCTGGCAGTTGCTTTTGCTGTATTTGCTGTTGGTAATATCAGCGGTGCCCATATTAACCCTGCAGTAACACTTGCGATTTGCTATTGTTGGCGAATTTGAATGGATAAAAGTACCTGGCTATATATTAGCACAGCTGGCAGGTGCATTTACCGGTGCTGCAATAGTGTGGATCCATTATTATCCCCATTGGGAGAAAACGGAAGACGCGTCTGCTAAACTTGGAATTTTCTCAACCATTCCTGCTATCAGATCCTTCCCGAACAACCTTGCCAGTGAAGTGATCGGCACTTTTATACTCATGTTTGGTCTTTCTTTTATTGGTGCCAACAAATTTGCCGATGGATTGAATCCGCTTGTTATTGGTGCACTGATCAGTGCTATAGGTTTTTCTTTTGGAGGGACTACCGGTTTTGCAATAAATCCAGCCAGGGACCTGGGCCCCCGTATAGCTCATTTCTTATTGCCCATCAAAGGTAAAGGATCATCTGACTGGTCATATTCCTGGATACCTATTGTAGGACCTATAATTGGCGGAATGTACGGAACTCTATTCTATCAGGCCATATTTAATGGTAATATTGGGGTGGCTTTCTGGATTTTCTCAGCTTTGTGTGCAGCTATTTTGGTTTATTCTATCACCATTAAAAGTAAGAAATAACGTGAAATATATTATTGCCCTTGATCAGGGGACGACCAGTTCCCGGGCCGTTCTTTTTAACCAAACCGGTCAGATCATTGATATCACTCAAAAGGAATTCACACAGATATTCCCACATTCAGGATGGGTTGAACATGATCCTGATGAAATATGGCGTAGCCAGAATGATGTATTAAGTTTATTGCTTAGAAGAAACAATGTAGAGGCTGGTGATATTGCAGGTGTTGGAATTACCAATCAGAGGGAAACAACTGTTGTATGGAACAAGTTGACAGGTGAGCCAATTGCAAATGCGATTGTTTGGCAGGATAAGCGAACCGCTGATATTTGCGAGGAAATGAAAGAAGCTGGCCTTGAATCTTATGTTAAAGAGCATACCGGTTTGGTGATTGACTCATATTTTTCCGCCACAAAAATTGTCTGGATCCTAAGAAATATAGAAGGAGCCCGGGAAATGGCAGAAAGAGGAGATCTAGCTTTCGGCACAATTGACACATGGCTGATATGGAAGCTTACTAAAGGAAAGGTCCATGCTACAGATTATTCCAATGCCTCAAGAACATTATTATATAATATTAAAGACCTTAAATGGGACCAGAAATTGCTTGAATTCCTGAATATTCCCGAAAGCATGTTGCCCGATGTGTGCCCTTCATCTTTTCACTTTGGTGACTTTGAATTGAATGGGTATAAAATTCCCATAGCTGGTGTACTCGGGGATCAACAGGCAGCCTTATTCGGACAGGCTTGTTTCGAACCTGGAGCTGCAAAAAACACCTATGGGACAGGATGTTTTGTTTTGATGAATACCGGCGATCGAATGTTTAATTCAAAATCGGGATTGGTCACTACCATTGCCTGGGGACTGGATGGAAAGGTGGAATATGCACTTGAAGGGAGTATTTTTATTGCAGGAGCAGCAGTACAATGGCTCAGGGATGGCATGAAATTGATTGATCAGGCCTCAGATACTGAGTTTTTCGCTAACAAAGCTTCGGGTCATGACGATGTCTATATGGTACCTGCATTTGCGGGTTTGGGTGCGCCATATTGGGATATGTATGCGCGGGGTGCCATTTTTGGTTTAACTCGCGATACAGGAAAGAACCATATCATTAAGGCTACATTACAGTCACTCGCTTATCAATCAAGAGATGTTCTGGAAGCAATGGAAAAAGACTCTGAAATTGTTTTAAGAACCTTGAAAGTAGATGGCGGAGCTGCCGCCAACGATCTTTTAATGCAGTTTCAGTCTGATATCCTCGGGGTTGATGTTGAAAGGCCTGAGATCATTGAGTCAACTGCGCAGGGCTCTGCATATATGGCAGGTATATTTGTAGGTCTTTGGAAAAAGGAAGATATTCTCCATAACAGGAAAATAAATTCTGTTTTTGAACCAGTCATTTCAAAGGAGAAAAGAGATATTCTTTATGGTGGATGGCAAAAGGCAGTGCAACGCACAATGAATTGGAGCAAAACCTAATGTTGTATTTTTTGTTAAGGTATAAACGATATCCTGGTGAATGATTTTTCATATTCTAAGCGGCCTGAACTAATTAAAGAGTTACAGGAAGATCATTTTGATCTAATTATCATAGGAGGGGGAATAACAGGAGCTGGCATTGCTCTCGATGCTGCCTCAAGGGGAATAAAAACTGCATTGGTTGAAAAACATGATTTTGCCTCCGGCACCAGTAGCAAATCTACGAAACTGATTCATGGCGGTTTGAGGTATCTGAAACAATTTCATATAAAAATGGTCGCCGATGTAGGGAAAGAGAGAAGAATTGTTCACAAACTGGCACCACATCTGGTATTGCCCGAAAAAATGTTGCTTCCGGTTCTGAAAAATAGTTCAATGGGTATGTTCAGCATCTCAATTGGCCTTAAGTTGTATGACTTTCTTGCCGGTGTGAAAGGGGATGATAAAAGGAGGATGCTTGGAAAAAGATCAACCTTAAAAGAAGAACCACTTCTTCCGCCTGAAAAGACCAAAGGGAGTGGATTATATGCAGAGTACAGAACAGATGATGCACGTCTGACGATTGAAATTATAAAAACAGCATATCAGTATGGGGCTGCTTGCATTAATTATATGGAGGCAAAAGACTTTTTATATGATAATGGTAGAGTTTGTGGGATAAAATGTTATGATGTGTTCTCAAATAATTCTTTCAATGTTAAAGGGAAACATATTATAAATGCTGCGGGCCCTTGGGTGGACGAAATGCGTGCTTTGAATAAATCTAAAAAAGGGAAACAGTTGTTCATTACTAAAGGCGTTCATCTGGTTGTGCCAAAAGAGAAATTGCCCGTACATCATTCAATGTATTTTGAGGTACAGGATGGCCGTATGCTCTTTTTAATACCACGTGACCAGGTTACTTATATCGGCACTACAGATACCCCATATAATGGGAATAAAGATGTCTTGGAAGTTGGTAAAGAAGATGCTTCTTACCTGATTGAGGCCGTAAATGAAATGTTCCCCAATATCAAACTCAATCTGGAAGATATTGAGTCAAGCTGGTCAGGACTAAGGCCTTTGATCCATGAAGAAGGAAAATCAGCTTCTGAAATTTCAAGGAAAGATGAAATTTTTGTTTCATCAACGGGGCTGGTGTCCATGGCGGGGGGTAAATTGACCGGCTATCGCAAAATGGCGGAGAAGGTGGTTGACAAGATTGCTAAGAAGCTGTCAAAAAGTGCTGGAAAACAATATCCCAAATGCCTGACTTTGAGGATCCCATTGAATGGGAATGATTTTAAAGGTTCCAGGGAAGTTTCAGTTTATATAGAAAAGATCTCAAAAGTACTTGAAACACATATGATTCCAGAGGAGTATGCTCCATATCTTGTGCATAATTATGGAAAACAAACAGATAGGATCCTGAAGGCCTTGGATTCTTTTTCCGATAACGATCCTGAATTAAGACTGTTGAATTCAGAACTTTCTTTTTGTTTAAATGCCGAAATGGTATGTGAGCCTCTTGATTTTTTGGAAAGGCGAACAGGAAGATTGTACTTCTGGATAGGTACAGTTGAAAAGTATAAAAAGGGAATATTGACTACCTTTAAGGAAAAATTCGGATGGTCTGATGACCAATTTGAAAATCAGGAACGAATTTTAATAGAGGCTATCGATAGAAGCAGACAATTTAATTAAAGAAAAAAATATATTTAATAAGTAATAAAATATGATTAGAATGAAACGGAATTTCTTTTTCTACACCTTTGTTGTTGTCTTGCTGGGTATTTATGGATGTACCGGTACAGCAGAAAATACATATCAAACAAAAATTGGGTCTGAAGACGGTTATGATTATGAATATGTTACAAATGATCCAACCAATACCCGTATTTATACCCTTAAAAATGGATTAAAAGTCTATTTGTCAAGGTATACTGACGAACCTAGAATACAGGTATTAATGCCTGTTAAAGCAGGAAGTAAATTTGATCCGGCAGAAAACACGGGCCTTGCCCACTACCTTGAACACATGATGTTCAAAGGCACCAGTAAATTTGGTACATTAGACTGGGTTGAAGAAAAGCTCTATATCGATAGTATAGAACAAATGTTCAACCATTATGCTACCCTTACCGACCAGGAAGAGAGAACTGAATATTATGCATTGATCGACGAGGTATCCCAACAAGCATCTGCTTTTGCTATTCCAAATGAAGTGGATAAGATGTTCGCAATGATAGGAGGTGAGGGTGTTAATGCTTATACGGCAGAAGACATGACCGTTTATATGACAAATATCCCCGCCAATGAAATAGAACGCTTTCTTATGATTGAAAGTGAACGGTTTAATGAGATTGTCAACAGACTATTCCATACTGAGCTTGAAACGGTTTATGAAGAGAAGAATCGTTCACTGGATAATGATTATTATAAAACATATGAGACCTTAATGGCAAGTATGTTTGAAAAACATCCTTATGGTACACAAACAGGAATCGGCACCATTGAGCATTTGAAAAATCCTTCTATAACTGAGATCAAAAAATATTTCTATAAATATTATGTTCCCAACAATATGGCCGTTTGTATGAGTGGGGACCTTGATTACACAGAAACAATTAAACTCATTGACAAATATCTGGGTATATGGGATGAGGTACCCGTTGAGCCTGTTCAATTTAATCCGGAGCCTCCTATCTCTGAACCAATTGTTAAAGAAGTATTTGGGCCACAAGCTGAGTTATTATTTATGGGATTCAGAATTGATGGCAGGAACTCCAGAGATTATCTCTTAATGCAATTAGCTGATATGATCCTGAACAATTCAGAAGCAGGTTTGATTGATCTTAACCTGGTACAAAAACAACTTGTTCTAGGTGCCGGGTGCAGTCCTTTGGCTATGAAGGAATATTCAATACATATGTTCAACGGAAGACCAAAGAATGAACAAAGCCTTGAAGAAGTAAAAGATCTCATATTGGAACAAATCGATTTACTTAAGAAAGGAGAATTTGAAGACTGGTTGATCGATGCGGTTATAGCTGATTTTAAACAAAATGAAATGCGTCAGTTAGAAAGTAACTATGCCAGAAGTGATCATATGGTCACTTCCTTTGCTAACGACATTGCCTGGAGTGATTATGTGAGTGAATTGAGTCAAATGGAAAACATCACCAAGGAGGAAATTGTAGAATTTGCGAACCGAACCTATCAGGATAATTATGCGGTGGTTTATAAACGCAACGGGGAGGATCCAAATAAAGTCAGAATATTGAAACCACAAATCACCAAGGTCGATGTTAACCGCAATAACAAGAGTGAATTCTATAAAGAAATTGAATTGGTGAAAGCCCCGAAATTAACCCCGGTATTTGTTGATTATAACACTGACATTGACAAAAACAAAATGAAACTGGATATTGAGGTTCTTTCAAAAGTAAATTCTGAAAATGAATTGTTCAATCTTAATTACCTGCTCGATATTGGCAGCAACAATGATCCTAAATTGGGTATTGCTATTCAATACCTTGAGTATCTGGGCACTCCTGAATTAACTGCTGAAGATTTTAAGAAGGAACTATATAAACTTGGGTGTAGTTTTTCAGTTAATACCTCCGCTGAGCGGACCTCAGTTACCTTAAGCGGTCTTGATGAAAACATGGGTAAGGCCATGGACCTTTTTGAAAAACTACTTATCAATCCGCAACCGGATCAGGAGGCCCTGGATATGCTCGTTGGACGTTTGCTGAAAGCACGGAGTGATAATATGAAAAATAAGCAGAATATCCTGATGGGGGGATTGTATAGCTATGCAAAATATGGCGAAAATTCTTCCTATACAAATGTGTTATCAAATGAGGAATTGAAAAGCCTGGACTCAGAAGAACTGGTTGAAATTATTAAAGGGATTACCTCCTTGGAACATAGAATTTTATATTACGGTCCAAAAGCGTCTGAAGAACTTGTATCAGTCTTAAATGAACACTGTATATTACCTGAACAATTGAAACCCTTGCCAGAGTTGTTTGTGTTTACCGAAAAGGATTATACCCAACCTGAGGTTTTCTGGACAAATTACGATATGGTCCAAACAGAATTTATGATGCTTTCAAAAAGCATTAAATATGATCCAGTGATCGTCCCGGAAGTCAGGATCTTTAATGAATATTTTGGGGGCGGAATGAACTCCGTGGTTTTCCAGGAAATCAGGGAATCACAGGGCCTGGCATATTCTGCTTATGCTCAGTATTCACTTGGGACCAAAAAAGATAAATCAAATTACCTGTTTACATATGTGGGAACTCAGGCAGATAAGCAACCTGAGGCTATGAAATCAATGCTTAACCTGTTAAATAATTTGCCAGAGTCTGAAACAGCGTTTAATATATCCAAAGATGCAATATTAAGCCAGATTGAAAGTGAACGGATCACAAAGTACTCGGTGTTGCGAAGTTATGAGCGGGCCAAAGATCTTGGACTTGATTATGACCTTAGAAAAGATATTTATGAGCGGGTTAAGGAGATGGATTTTCAGGATCTTAAATCATTCCACGAAAAGTATATTAAAGATCAACCATTTGTTACGATTTTGATCGGATCCAGGGACAAAATCAATTTTAAGGATCTTGAAGAATATGGTAGTGTAAGAGAGCTATCATTAAGTGAGATATTTGGTTATGAAGAAATTGTAGAATTAAATGTTGAAATGTGATTTTCCGGGATCAATTATGGACGGGATCTGATGCATAAATTAATTGATTCAATCCATAAATAAAAACTTCAAAAAAACGCCCCAGACTTTATAAGCCCGGGGCGTTTGAGATATATTACTATTGAGTGTGGTGTTACTTATGATTTGAATGGAAGTTGTTATAATTCTCTACGCCCATGGTGACGAGGATCTTCCATTGCAGGTCTGGAATTTTACTTTTCTCACCAGACTTCTGCGCTAAACTGATAGCTTTAATATATTCTTTTTTCGCATTTATATATTGCCCTGCAAGGACAAGAAAATCCCCTTTTACTGTTCTGTTGAAGACGGTTTCCTTTATCTCAATTGATTTATTGATCCATGATAAAATCTCCTCATTGCTTATCTTCATGGAAACCAATTCGTTGGCGCAGTTAGCGTAAGTTTTCCAATCCTTTACGTTAGCTTTTGCAATTATTGTCTGGTGCTTGTCAATGAGTTCATCTGTCCTTGTATCGTTGCCATCAGCAAACGCAAAGGTTGCGCTGAATAGTGCAATAGCGATAAATGTGGTAAAAACTCGTAATTTTGACATAATATCTTTAGTTATGCCTATAAAGTGACGAATTTTATGCCAGTTTCTATATTTTATTGTCTCCTAGGCACTTATAGATATTGCAATTCTCGCGAGTGTTCACAAATGAACGATATTTATCGGACACATTGATAAAACCGTACGTTTTACCATCACGTAAAATGGGGGATAAAATTGATATTATTTCATAATTGTTGCCAGAAAAGATTAATTTTAATCCAGCCGAAATAGATTAAGAGAAATTTTTTAGCACCAAATATCTTGACGATTATGAAACGAAATGCTCCTTTTTTCTTTGCCCTTTTATTATTTTTAAACCAGGCGAAAGCACAGTTAGATCTGGAATATCAACAACCACCCGAACCAATAAAAAGCCTTATTCATGCTCCTGCCACACCTGCTGTAATGCTAAGCCCGGATGGGATTTGGCTGGCTATTCTTGAAAGACCCGAAATGCCATCAATTGTTGAATTATCACAACCAGAGTTAAGAATTGCTGGATTAAGGATAAATCCAAAAAACAACGGCCCTAGCCGGGCCAGGCATTATTCAGGAATTACCTTCCGTAAAACTGATGAACAATTGGAGTTTAAGTTTGATGAACTCAAAGGTGAAATACAGCTAGACAATTTACAATGGTCACCTGATAGCAAGAAAATTGCCTTCACTACCATTGGTGACCAGGGAATTTCTTTATATGTATACGACCTGGAAAAAAGATTATTGATCACCATATCAGAAAATAATGTTAATGATGCCATTGGAAGAAATCCTTATCAATGGTTTTCTGATAGTTATCGGATGGTTTATAAAAAAATTGATGTCTCCAGGGAATTGCCACCGGAAAAAAACAGCATTCCAACTGGCCCAATCGTTCAGGAAACCACCGGGCGGAAGGCCCCTTCAAGAACTTATCAGGACCTTCTGCAGAATAAATATGACGAGGCCCTTTTTAATTATTATACCAGCTCACAACTCGTTTTAGCAGATTTAGGTGGTGAAAATGTAGAAATAGGGAAAAAGGGGATTTTGAATTCAGTTTCTCCATCACCTGACGGGAATTATCTACTGGTCCAGAAAATTCACGAACCATTCTCCTATCTTGTACCTTATTATCGATTTCCGTTGATGGTTGAAATTTGGAGTCCTGATGGTGCACTTGTTGAGCAAATTGCAGATATCCCATTAGCTGAAGAGATCCCTATAGGTTTTAATGCGGTAAGAAAAGGACCAAGATCATTTACCTGGCGATCCGATATGCCAGCCGATCTGTATTGGGTGGAAGCCCTGGATGATGGTGATCCATCTAATGAAGCTGAATACAGGGACCAGTTATTTCATAAAACGATTCCTTTCAGCGATGATCCGATTCCTTCAGTTAAGTATAAACTCAGGTATAGTGGTATCACTTGGGGAAATGAGGATATCGCTATTACAAATGAGTACTGGTGGTCGACAAGGCAAATCATTACCAGCAGGTTTAATCCTGAACAACCACTTGGATCCAAAACAACGATATTTGACAGGTCATATGAAGACCGGTATAACGATCCAGGTACATTCCAGACAAAATACAATGGTTATGGAAAGGAGGTATTGCTGACAAATTCGAAAGGCAACATACTTTATCTATTTGGAACGGGAGCTTCACCGGAAGGTAACAGACCATTTGTTGACATGTATAATATAAAAAAAGGATCAACATCAAGGTTATGGAGAAGTGAGGCACCCTGGTATGAAAGACCATTAAAATTGATTAACATAAAGAAAGAATTGGTGCTTACATACAGGGAATCTTCAGATTTACCCGCTAATGTGTTTATTCGGGATCTGAAAAAAGGAGGATTAACTGCATTAACTGACTTTACGAATCCATATAAAGCTATGGATGGTGTTGAAAAACAAGTAATTTAGTATAAACGCGCCGACGGACTGCCTTTAAAAGGCGATCTTTATCTTCCGCCAGGATATAAAAAGGAAGATGGTCCGCTGCCTGTAATTATGTGGGCCTATCCGGATGAGTTTAAAAGTAAAGATGCGGCCGGACAGGTAACGGGATCACCTTATCAGTTCATCAGATTATCCTATGGTTCCCCGCTGTTCTGGGTCACCAGAGGGTATGCTATTTTTGATGATATTAGTATGCCTGTGGTTGGCGAAGATGACGAAGAACCTAATGACACTTTTATTCCTCAACTGGTTTCCAATGCGGAAGCAGCCATCGATAAGTTAGTTGAAATGGGAATAGGAGATAAAAACAGGATCGCTATCGGAGGTCATTCTTATGGGGCATTTATGACTGCTAATTTATTGGCCCATTCTGATTTATTTGCAGCCGGGATCGCCAGAAGCGGTGCCTATAACCGTTCCCTTACGCCATTTGGATTTCAGGCAGAGGAGCGTACATTCTGGGAGGCTCCGGAGATATATTTTCAGATGTCACCTTTTATGCATGCGGAGGAAGTAAATGAACCTATATTGTTGATACATGGTGAAGCAGATAATAATTCAGGCACCTTCCCAATGCAAAGCAAACGCTTTTACAATGCCATTAAAGGACATGGCGGAACTGCACGATTAGTAATACTTCCCAATGAAAGTCATGGATACAGGTCTGAAGAATCAATTCTGCACATGTTGTGGGAGATGGATGAATGGCTTGAAAAATATGTAAAATCAAGACAAAGAGGATAATCTTTAAGTTGGATTTATGATAAAGCGTATAATTTTTTCATTTACTATATTTTTATTCCTGACATCCCTTTCCGGTTGCAATAAGGTAAAAATTGTGGATGGTGTTATGGATGAAGGGCAGGAATGCTTTGAAATAAAACTGGAAAATGCAACTTTATATTACCAGAAGGCAGCCGGTGGATTCTCAAGTATTATCGATAAGGAGGGTAATGATTGGATTGGCTTTCGAAAAGATAGTGTACAGGGATATCCTGAAAATGCAGCTTCTGAATACAGGGGGCTGCCTAACCTGGTTTTTGGATCTCACGATAATGGAGCAGGGCATCCCGGGTTTTATCAATGTCAAAGTACATTACTATCCGGGAACAAGATCAAGACAGTTTCAAATTCTGGGAACTGGGAATGGACTTGGACCTTTCATCCGATTTATGCAGAATTGGTGATTGAGAAGGTTGATCCTGAACAATCATACTGGTTTCTCTATGAAGGCATCCCAGGAGGTAAATTCAGACCTCAATATCAATATTGGGGGACAGACAAGGGAGGCCTGAATAAAAGTATCCCTGACTATTTCCTAAATAACGCAGAATACGATCATTGGCAATGGGTGTATTTTGGGGATGAATCGGTTAACAGGGTATTTTATATTATACATAAGCAATCCGATCAGTTGATCGATACCTTTTCCTATCTTGGAAATACCGGTGAAGGTGTAATTTCCCCGGATGGCATGGTGGTATTTGGATTTGGTCGGGATAAAGGAGCTAAAACACTTTTTCAGGATGTAGGCCAAAAGTTCGTGATTGGTTTTGAGGAAATGAACATATCATCCATTGAAGGTCATAGCCAATTTGGTGTTTTGATGGACCGGTTTCTGATAGAATAATATATTTAAGTTACGAATCATGATCAGCATCAATAGAATTATGAACTACATTCCCTTAGAGTAAGGCGTTTTTTAGATCTTAAGGATCATCCGGTATTTAGCTTAATTGATCATTTTCAAAAAGCATCCCTGTTTACAAAAATCAGGTTTACGATTATTTTACCTTACTATTAATCTTTTATTTTTTATGCATTCGTTTCACCTAACTTTTTAGATTTATATGAAATCATTACTAACACTAATTCTCTTTTTTATTCTTTCTTCAGCATATACAAAAACCTATTCTCAGATACCCTATATTGATGAATGGGAATATATCCAAGTTGATGATACTAATCCCAAATATGGTGATTTCGGAGAACCCGAATGGTTAAGATATTTTGGCGTGGATATGGGAGATGTCAGTTCGGATGGTTTTCTGGATATTATTACCGGACGCCATGTTTATATTAATCCGGGAGGTTCCATGTAGGGAGAGTGGAAAAAGATTGACCTGGGGCAAAATGTGGATGCTATACTATTTATGGATGTTGATGGGGATGAATTCGGTGATATCATTGCCCAGTCATTGCCTGATGTGTATTGGATTGAATCGGAAAGTCGCTGATGGGACTAAATGGAGAATTCAAAAGATCGGAGAAGTTCCTGCCACCAGCCATAAGAATAGCCAGGGATTCGAAAAAGGTCAGATTATTGCTGGTGGAACCCAGGAAATTTTGATTGCCGGTGATGGCAATGTTTATTGCTTTGAAGTTCCTGATAAACCTGAGAAAAGAGAATGGCCACGTGTTCTGATTGGACGGAATACCTCTGATGAAGGCATTGGACTTGGAGATATTGATGGGGATGGAGATCTTGATCTAGCAACGGGAAGGCGACCTGAAAATGGACCTGAACCCCTGATCGTTGTCTGGTTTGAAAATCCGGGAAGTTTGAAGGAAAACTGGGAATCTGTCGAAATCGGAAATACGAACCATCCAATTGACAGGGTTGAGATTGCCGACCTCAATGGGGATAGTAAAGCAGATATAATAATTACAGAAGAAAGGTATCCTGGCTTAGAGCCTGATGGTAATCTGTTCTGGTATGAATCTGCATGGTGATCCCAGGGCCGGCAATTGGAAGAGAAACAGAATTGTCACCCAATATTCCATGAACAACCTGGATATTGCGGATCTTGACGGAGATGGTGATATTGACCTGGTCACTAATGAACATAAAGGGCCAGACCTGGAAACCCAGATCTGGGAAAACGATGGAAAAGGGAATTTCAAAAAGGTTACAGTGGATTTTGGAAAGGAAAGCCATCTTGGTACTCAGCTTGCGGACATGGAAGGTGATGGCGATCTGGATATTGTCAGCATAGGATGGGACAATTATAAATTTGTTCATCTGTGGCGAAATGATGCAATTCCTCCGAAGCCAGTTAAATGGTCACATTATTCAAGCGTGAATGGAGATATGCATGTTCCGAATGAAGGCGGGGAACAGACTGCATCGCTGGTTCTGGATATCGATAAAGACGGAACAAATGATTTTGTAATAACCGAACGAACAAATGCGCCATCGGTTACATGGTATAAATTCAATGATTATAAGTGGGACAGATATATTGTTGATGCTGGAAATCTACGTATCGAAGCTGGATCGACTTTTAATGATATTGATGGGGATGGAGATGATGATATAGTATTTGCAGGAGAAGGAAGAAGCAATGAAGTCTGGTGGTGGGAAAACCCTTATCCCGATTATGATCCCGAAAAGCCCTGGAAACGGTATAATATTAAGTCTTCAGGAGAAAACAAACATCATGACCAGCTTATTTGGGGACTATGACGGGGATGGAAAAGACGAATTAGCCTTCTGGAATCAGAATGCGAAAAAACTGTTCTGGGCAGAGATACCTGAAAATCCAAAATCAGTTAAAGAATGGGATCTGAAAGTAATCTATTCCTATAATGATGACAGCGAAATGCAGCAACTGGGACAGGAAGGGTATCCTGGATGGAAAGGAACAAACGAGCACGAGGGTCTGGCGATGGCCGATATTGATGGTGATGGAATACAGGATATTGTTGGTGGAGGAAGGTGGTTTAAATACGATGGAGAAAATGGATTCAAGGAAAATATTATCGATGCCAGTTATACATTCACAAGATCAGCAGCCGGACAGTTCATTGAAGGCGGAAGGCCGGAAGTTATTTTAGTAGTGGGTGATGGAATTGCTCCAATGGTGATGTATGAGTATATAAATGGAACATGGATTGGGAAAAGCATTCTGGAAGAAGTGGATAATGGTCATACTTTGCATGCAGTTGATTTTAACCAGGATGGACATTTGGATCTTTTCAGTGCTGAAATGAGATTCGGGGAAGGGAATCCGGATAGTAAAGCCCAGATTTTACTAGGTGATGGTAAGGGCAATTTCATAAAAACCATTATTAATATAGGTTATGGCAACCATGAATCCTGGGTTTCAGACCTTGATGGCGATGGGGATTATGATATTCTGGGGAAGCCGTATTCCTGGAAGATCCCCGAGGCTGGATATCTGGATCAACGAAGGTAATTAGAACCGGGATTTCGTTATAAAAATATTGAATTTGATTAATCCCCTAGAAATGCGTTTCTCCAAAAAGATTGTACTCTTCTTCGTTTTTGATAGCTCGGATTTATCGCTTCCTGCAAATCAGACAAGGTTAAAAATTACGATTGCCTGGAAATAGAATTCTGGTATGGTAAGCACCAGGTGTTCGGCAAGCCAGGAATAGCACAAAAATGGATCAATATCCTGGGAAATGTTAAGGCTGTTCATGGGATACAAACACTTTATTATTCCTTAAACGAAGAAGATACGGTCAAGCTTAGCTGGGGGCAGGATAAGCACAGGCTTTCCAACAATGGAGATTTTAATATTGATATCAATATTGAATCTGGCAAAAGTTGGAGACAATTCCGTAGAGGTATCAGTTATAGATTCCGCCGGACATCATTATTTTGAAAGAATGACCTTCGATCTAATTTCCGGATCATCCTGGCCATTGCCCTATTCTGTTAACTGGTCTGAGGTGTCAAATATACAGGATGTGGCTCAGATAGTTGATGGAAACTGGGAACTATCTTCAGAGGGGATTAGAACAAAAGATCCATGGTATGACAGGGTAATTGCAGTTGGAGATAGTGCCTGGAGAAATTATGAACTAACTACCACTGTAATCTTTCATGGGTATACCTCTCCAGTTAAGGAGCCACCTAATTATGGTGTGTCTCATGCAGCACTGGCTTCCAGATGGCCCGGACATGATCTGGACCCCTATCAACCTCACCGGAAATGGTATCCGCTTGGGGCGACTTGTGAATTCCAGTTGAAGGATGATCTGGATAGCTGCAGATGGAGGATCCTTGGTGGCCAACGTTTAAAAAAGGAGGATGATACGCAGCTTTTTCCAATACAACTAGGGAATAAATACAATCTAAAATCACGTGTTGATATGATCGATAAGGACTCTACCCGGTATAGTGTGAAAATATGGTCTTTTAATGAGCCAGAGCCAGAGGATTGGGATCTGACTTCTATTGAAGGCCCTAGGGATATGCAATCTGGGAGTGCGCTCATCATTGCCCACAATACGGATGTCACCTTTGGCAATATCTATGTAAATCCTGTCAAATGAAAAATTTTATATTATACTTCCTGTTTAGTCTTATCTGTGCCGTTTCTATAGCACAACCCAAGCCGGGTGATGTTTTTAGAGAATATATATGGCTTCCTGATATGGTTGCTGAAGAGGAACATTTTCTGCGTGTGGGAGGCCGGTTCGATTATAAAATTTATGTGGATCATTTTCCTGCTGAAGGGCACAAATATGGGCATATTCCTTTAGGCCTGGACCTGGACCTTGTAGAGGCAATAAAAGCGGAACTGGTTCTAGAAAAAGTACAATCTCACGAAGACACAAAAGGTTTACAGGTACAGATAAATGATAAAGAATGGTTACCTGTTCCTGATGCACCGGGTATTCCCGAACCACAATCCGCTTATATGCATCACTATTATCCCATAGTAGATATTCCTCTTGAATATTTAAACCATGGGATTGATAATACGATAAAACTAAAAGTCGACCCGGAACAGAAGTGGGACTGGCCACAAAATATTTTCTATGGACTGGTTTTCAGGATCTATTATAAGGCCACAAAAATTGAGCAAAGGACGGAGGTAGTATTCAAAGAGAGTCGCGGAGGAACTTCAACTGGAGATTGTAGCAGAAGGTGATCCTGAGAAAATTAATAGGGTCGAATATATCGGATTGTATACAGATTATAATTATGAAGGAGATGGCGTTTTTCACCAATGGCATTATCACTATCATAAAGGTAAGGTCATCAACCATATTGGGAATGGAGCTGGAAGTACATTTTCATTATTTTTGGGATTTATCATGGCTTCCTGACCAGGAAAATCCAATAGAAATTGGCGCCAGAGTAGTTGA
This sequence comes from uncultured Cytophagales bacterium, assembly GCA_963820995.1. Taxonomy (GTDB): domain Bacteria; phylum Bacteroidota; class Bacteroidia; order Cytophagales; family Cyclobacteriaceae; genus JAGTVG01. Next base: position 57,516 of record CAWGCL010000011.1, read on the forward strand.
TCAGGATGGGTTGATATATTTTTCGAAATCAGAAAAACCATATGATATGCCTTCAAGGCATTTTAAAATTGCACTGTATGAAACCTATGATGTCCCTGAAAATTTTGTTACCCGGGAAGATTCTTTTTATACACATTTTGATATTGACAACAACCTGAAAAAAGCTGTTGCCTGGCAGATATCATGGGTTAGCTGGAGCCCTGGCTATGCCAATGGGATTTACGTGAATGATATAGAAATTCTGGATCACGAAGGGCCTAAATATGTATACTTTGTCCATCTGCATCAATTTGATAACATAGGTATATTAAAATCCGGTCAAAATACAGTAGCTACAGGAAAAACCCCTCTGTATGATGGAAAGATGGTCCATGGAATGGAAGTTCAATGGCCAGGAATGATGATCAAGGTGAAATATAAAAAATAGAATCCCTAAACTCTTTTCCCTGCACAGATATCTTGCGAATCACCATTTTACAACCACTATTATCAACAAATAATTTATTATTTCTAAATATTTTTTAGTAATCCATTACCACCCAAATGGTTGATTTTTAAACAATTGAAGTACAATTAAGTTTAATATTTAAGTAAGAAAATTCGAACTTCAGAATTGCTTCAGATTTGCTACAAATTTTAATCAGAATCCGTGCTTTTATTTGTAAAAACATAAAATAAAGGTAAATGAGAAAAATTCATGTTTTAATATTACTGTTTTTTTTCTTAATAATATCTACAATCTCAAAAGCCAATGTTTCCGGGACCGTAAAAGGGTTGATTATTGACAAGGAAGATGGGCAGCCCCTGGAATTTGTTTCTGTTGCCATTTATAATACTCCTGATGAATCCCTTGTTACAGGTACTGTATCCAATGAAGAGGGAATATTCGAGATCAAGGGCCTGGCAGTTGGAGATTACTACCTTGAGGTTACATACATAGGTTATGATAAAGCTTCGGTAGAAGATATCAATATTAATTCTGGCAGAACCCATATTGAGATTGAAGACATCATCCTGCCGCGTGCAGCAAATCAGCTTGATGAAGTTGAGATAGTTGCTGAAGAACTGGGTATAGAGTATAAAATTGATAGAAAAGTAATAAATGTTAGTCAACAGTTAACCGCGGCCTCAGGTACGGCAGTTGATATTCTTGAGAACGTACCATCCATTACTGTGGATATAGATGGCAATGTAGCTCTGCGAGGTAGCAGCGGATTTATGGTATTGATCGATGGGATCCCTTCTGTTTTGGATCCTTCTGAAGCTTTGCAGCAGATACCATCCAATTCGATTGAAAACATTGAGATAATCACGAATCCCAGTGCTAAGTTTAATCCGGATGGGACAGCAGGTATTATCAATGTGATTACCAAGAAAGACAGGCTGAAAGGACTCTCCGGGACGGCAGATATAAATGCTGGAACCTATGGCCGATTAGGAGTTGGTTTGCTGGCCACATATACTAAAAAGAAATGGAGTCTGTTTTTTGGCGGGGATTATAACAAAGGTGATCGGCCCGGCTTTTCATCGAGTGAGCGGGTAACTACAAAAAATGATACTACATATTTTACACGATCTGAGGGCGACAGGAACAGAACCAGGGACTTTTGGGTTATCCGGGGTGGATTCAATTATCTTTTTTCTGAAAATGATCTGTTCAATGTGGAATTTAATTATGGTTATCGAAGTGGAGAAAGTTACGCCAACCAGAACTATGAAGAATGGATAGAGCCTGGCTCTTCAGCAATCAGCAGGTATCTTAGTCAGGAAACATCCTTTCGTGGAGGTAATTTCTATTCTATAAATGCTACCTTCAAACACGACTTTCAAACACCAGGTCATAATCTTTCCGCCGGTATTTCATATAGAAGCCGGGAAGGGGAGGACACTTCTACAAACCAATTACTGGATAGTGCAGGCAACATAAGCAATGGCCAGATAAATGTGGAAGATGGTCCGGGACACGTGTTGCAATTAAATCTTGATTATGTCCTTCCTATTGGGGAAGCCAATAAATTTGAGACTGGATATCAGAGTCGTATTGGGAAGAAGTACAGATCTGACAGAACTATATGTTTATGATGAAGCATCAGGCGAATTTGAGAAACAGCCTGAGTTCAGTAATGAAACAGACTATTCGCGCGATATACACTCATTATATGCGATATATGGGGGAGAAAAAGGAAAATTTGGATATCAGGTTGGGTTACGCGGGGAATACACATACAGGGTAATTGAATCTGCTAAGATTGTTGAGAAATCATATATCGAGCGGTTGGATTATTTTCCATCAATTCATATTTCCTATAAATTACCAGCAGAGCAGCAGGTCATGGCCAGCTATTCCCGGCGTATTGAACGGCCAAGATCCTGGTATCTTGAACCATTTATTACATGGGAAGACGCTTTCAACGTAAGGCAGGGAAATCCGGACTTGAAGCCGGAATACATAGATGCACTTGAAGCGGCCTATCTGGTAGGATTTGGTGAGCATTCACTTTCATTTGAAGGATATTATCGCATTACAAATAATAAAGTAGAACGCATTCAGAAGTGTATATGCGGAAAATGTGATGTTATCGAAGCCGGAGAATGTAGGCCAGGATTTTGCACTTGGTGGTGAACTGGCTTTAGGTTTGAGCCTGTTTAAATGGTGGAAAATGGATGTTTCCGGAAACTTTTATCAATACCGGCTTGAAGGTGAATATGAGGAAATTGTTTTTGAGAGACAAAGCTTTAACTGGAATACCAGGTTGAGCAATACATTCAGGTTTGGAGAAGGAACAAGAATTCAGTTGAACTCCAGATACAACAGTGCTACTGTTACCGCTCAGGGAACCAGGGGAGATTACTGGACTGCAGATATTGCAGTCAGTCAGGAATTTTTCAAAAAAAGGATGACCGCCATCCTGCAGGTACGTGATATGTTTGGTAAAGTAGTCAGGGATCGGGAATCGATGGGAACTGATTTTATGTCCAGAAGTGAATATTATAATGAAGCGCCGCAAGTCAGGCTTACTGTTAACTATCGTTTCAATAATTATAAGAGAAAGAGAAATGGCGATGAAGGCGGTGGCGATGGTGATGAGTTTTAAAGTTTAGAATTTTGCATATATACAAGTAAAGTTGGATTGTGTAGGCACCGCGTTTTGGCGTGGTGCTTTTCGTTTTCTATAGATTAATTTCTGTGTAGCATATGCCAAAAGTTTCATCCCGGTATACATTGAAATAAAGATATTGCCCATCCGGGCTCCAGGACATTTCTCCAAATATATAATCATTCAGATCTCCTGTAACCTGGATCAATTGTTCCGAAGATAGATCTTTGATCCATATCTCATCCCTACCTGATCTGAATGACAGAAAGGCCAGATATTTTCCGTCAGGGAAAAAGACGGATGCTGATCAATCCAGATCGACTCTACTATTGGGCTTATTTGCTGATCTTCCAGATTAAGTGCATATATATTCTGATAACTATTATCGTTTGTCCTCGAGAAGGCTAGCATGCTATTATCCGGAGAAAAACTCATTCTTTCATGAAAAGCCTTGAACTCCGGATTACCCGAAAATGGGCTATAAGAAAGAGATGCCAGATCCAGAGAATACACATCCCATAAAGAATATCTGCTATCATTGTATGAAAGAAATACAATCGACTGACCATCGGGATGCCACACCGGGATTTCAAATTTGTTTTCGCCTGAAGTTAACTGGATGACCGAATCAGAGGCTGGTATATAAAGACCTATATTTGAAACATCAGTATTAAAATCTTCGATAAAACTAGAGTGAAATGTGATTTGGTCGCCTTCCGGTGACCATAATGCGTAAAAAGTCTTCGGCAGCAGAAGTTCTTCCAGCTTACTTGTCAGATTGAATTCCATTGCAGAATATTCCTCACAGCAACGGCCATCCTGGCGCCAGTCAAATAATCTTGAATATAGAAATTCTGTGCCATCTTTTGAAAAATTGCCCAGTTGCAGGTTATAATCATAAGGTAGCTCAATCAATCGTTCTTGTGTTGGATTTGATCGATATTGTATATGCAATGGAGGGCTTATAAATGGATTCCCTTTACTTGAAATGGCCTTTAACCTGAAATAATGATCAGATCCGGGATCCTTTGTCTCAAATAAATATTGGGCGGTTCTTTCCCCTTCGAAAATGATCTTAAAATCTAATGTATCATCTTGCGAGTGCAGTATCTGGATTTTATCGGCGAACACAACATCAGGTGTAAATATATAGGAGGACGAATATGCAAGTGCGTAGGCCTGCCATTCCAATAAAATTCAATCAGCGTTCCTGGAAGCGACCAATTGAGTTGGCATAGTATATTTATTCGGATAGATTTTTTCATCGGAACATACTGTGAAGATGGGAAGAAGAAACAATATCAGGAAAGCTTTTCTCATACTGCAATCAAAAATTTTCTTCAATGACCCGGGATAAGAACTTGAGGTTGGAATGGAGATATATTACTGCCGGCAATATGAAAGATCCTGAGAGGACCCGTCAGGTAAGGACCAAATATATTTTATTGGAATTAATCGTAATCTAGGAATTTCAACTAAATGAAATTCAAGGGGTTTACGAATTATTTAATGGAAGTGTAAGTCAACTGCAGATTAATTCCATAGTCATTGGTTGTTGTTACATCCGAAGGTGGTTGATTATCGAAGTTATAATAGGAAGTAAATCCAATCTTAAAGTTATCACTAAAAATACTGACTTTTGGATTCAGGTTAATAACTACCCTGTACCTACCTGGATCAGTCAGGTAGGGTACAAAACTGATATTTGCATCGACCCATACTTTCGGGATGGTATATTTATATACTTTCCAGGCAACCTGCAATAATCCTGCAAGGTCTTCCGTATCACCGGTAGTCATCATAAGGGGTTTCACTGACAACTGTTAATCCTACCGCCTGCATATAACCGATTCCAAATATTGTATGTTATATCTCTGAGACCGATTACATTTAATGCTAATCTGAGTTTTGTTCCTAATTCAGAGTTTTGACTCGCTCCTACAGATACGAGGGTTGACCATCTCTTTTTTAATAATCGTTGCCAGCCCGAAAACAGTATTGATATTACTTGAGGATAGTGAACCACTCTGGAATGTATTATTGTTATCCCAGTTAAAATCGAAATATGTTTTCTTTTTTCTATAACTCAGATCACCCGAAAATGCAAAAGTAGCAATATCACTACCTTTTGAATAGTTGATACCCAGGCTAAAATTCCCGCTGGTCCGCATCCAAAAGTTTCTTCTGATAGGATAAACTTCGACGATATCTTCAATATTGATCAATTCCTTTCCTTTTTCTGTTAATATATTTACTCTGCGATCCATCCTGGAAGAGTCCATTGAACCAAAATAGATAGAGCCATCTTTCATTTTTATTTCAAATTGCTTTTTAGATTTAATCGTATTCACCTTAACCTCTTCCAGGCTTATTGTTCCCATACCATCCATCTTCCAGGTAATAACTCCATATGCCATTTTCTTAAAATCTCCTGTGAGTATATTTCCATTAATATGAACTATGGTATCTGTTTTTTGGGCAATCGCAGCTCTATTGGCATAAAATATTAAAATAAAGAAAAGAATGGCGTGTATAATTCCGCTCTTCAAAGCCATATCATGATGATTATAAAAAATGTGCGATATCATATTTAAGGCAAAAAACTTTGCTTGAATTTAGAAAATACTCTTCAGTTATTCAAAGGTATGATTGTTTATTGGATATGGTATTGTGAAACTATAACACGGAAGTAAACTTGACAAAAAACCTAGTGTATAATAGAATCTATGACAACTGACATAAATACACATAGTAATTTGGATTGCTCATCCCGCTCTGCGGGAATCGCGATCCCCAATATGGTGGCTTAATACAAAAGCCTGATTCGCGTAGCGCTACTTGCATCTTGCTTTCAAAGACGGTTGAAAACAAATTCCTCGGGATTGCTCATCCCGCTCTGCGGAATCGCGATCCCACTATGGTGGTTTAAGACAAAAGCCTGATTCGCGTATCGCTATTTGCATCTTGCTTTCAAAGACGATTGAAAACAAATTCCTCGGGATTGCTCATCCCGCTCTGCGGATCGCGATCCCTATATGGTGGCATAATACAAAAGCCTGTATCTATTTTCGTGGATTGCTCAGCTCTCGCATCCGCTCTAGCTGAGCGATCCCTAATGGGGAAACCAACAGTATAAACCTAACATTTCATATTTATTCTATTTCCTACGAACACATTCTAAAGCAAGCTTTGATGTGCTCTTCAGAAATAGAAAACCCCGCTTTCGCGGGGTTAGGTTTATACTGCGGAGAGAGAGGGATTCGAACCCTCGGTCCCCGTGAGAGGACAACGGTTTTCGAGACCGCCCCGTTCGACCACTCCGGCATCTCTCCAAAAAGGTGATCGAAATAAAATACCTCCCCAAAGGTACTATGATATGAGTTTATCTGAAATCAATGCCAGTTATTTTGTCATTGTGAGATTATAGAGAATCCATGTGGAATTGACCTAGGTATAAATCCAGTCTTAAAAAGGAGTCTCAACTACCTGTTCATCCACTGAAAACAAAGGAGTAACTGTAAATTCTTCCCTGCCAGCTTTGAAAAGGCTGTCGAAATAAACTACAAGTTCCGGTTGTGAACTCGCTATATTAGTAAGTTCTTCAGGATCTGAATGCAGATCATACAATTCAAAAACAACCTCATCTGCCGGACCACGAACATTTAATCTTATCGCCTTCCAGTTATCCTTTAAAATGGCTTGTTTGCCTCCCAATTCAAAAAATTCCCAATAAAGATAATCGTGTTTCTCATTCTGTTCTCTTCCCGTTAATGATGGAAGAAAAGAAATCCCGTCTGTATCCATTGGCCTTTCAGCATTTACCAAATCTGAAAATGTTGGTAAAAGGTCCCAGAATGCCAGCAATTGATCCGAACTTGAGTTTTCCATAATAATACCTGGCCATTGCACAATAAAAGGCGTCTTAATTCCACCATCATAGAAATCACGCTTCAAGCCGCGATAATTTCCATTTGAATTGAAAAACTCCATCATATGATTTCCTTCCTGATGCGGTCCATTGTCTGAACTGAATATGATCATGGTATTTTCTTCAAGTCCGAGGTCTTTGATTTTATTTATAATCATTTCGACCGACCGATCAATATTTCGAATCATGGCAGCGAATCCCTTTTCAGGTTGTGGCCAGTCCTCATCAGAAAATTCATAATAATCAGGGACTTCCATCCCGTCACCTTTTAAAGTTCCAGCTTCATTATTCGCATGGGGAACATTGTAAGCCATATACAGGAAAAACTTATTGTTCTTGTTTCCCTCAATAAATTCCATTGCCTTTTCGTCAAACAATTGATGAACGTATTCTTCTTTAACCTGAGCCACTCCGGTTCCTTCCGGCTTGTCTAACCATGGATTTTCGCCATCCAACAATTCCAATTTGTTTTTCAATTGAACTTTTGAACCATTTTCATATAAGAATTCCGGATAAAAATTATGGGCATGCCACATATTCAGATATCCATAGAAATAATCGAATCCCTTCTTTTGAGGATCATCCGGAGGTGGGGGATGTCCTATTCCCCATTTTCCTATCGCTCCGGTTTTATAACCAGCATTTTTAAAGACCTTAGCCAGTGTTAATTCATCATCTCCCAGTAATTGCTCCGGTAAATTCCCTCTTACGGAGGTGTGCCCTGTATGTTTGCCCGTCATTAAGGAAGCACGGGAAGGGGCGCACACCGTAGAGCCGGTGTACATATTTGTAAAATGCATCCCTCCCTTCGCCATCTTATCAATAGCAGGGGTTGATAATACTTTTTGACCATAGAAACTTAAATCACCATAGCCCAGATCATCAACAAGAATAAATATAACATTGGGCGGTTCTATATTTTCGGGTGTGCTTCTGTACCCACAAGATATGAATACGATTGTCCAGATTAGAATTAAAAATGATGTTGAACGCCTTGCCTTTAATTTCATAATTTTATTAAAATATAAAAAAGTTGTAACTGCTAAAACTAAAAAAAATCCTTATAACTATTGATAGTACATCAAATATATTATAAAGTTCTATGGCCAGAATATATATAATTAAATTAATAAAAAATCCCTTGACTTTTTATGAAAGGCCAAGGGATTAAATCGTCAGATGTAATGTGAATTATTTTTTTCCAGCATGAGAAAAGAGAACAAAACCTAGTTTGAGCCGAAGAGCGGACTGAAATAAGCACCGTATTATTAAATCCTACCCCCAGTCCAAAATCCATTCCCAGGCTGAAATGACTGTTGTAATTGCGTTGAAATCCCCAGACGGGAGCAATGAAAACGGAACTAAACTGTTCAGTCACCAGTATCTCCTGCAATAGGCTCAAAGACGATACCGGGCATGTATTCCCCAGTAATTCCCGGAATTCATTGCCGTTCGTTTTCCTTTTCTTTGCCTTTTTTCAAGGTTGTAGTAATTTCTGAAAGAGGCTTCTGCAAATGGAGCGATACCAAATCGAAATTCATCAAAATCACCTGTGTTTTCCAGCCAGGTAACCCCATTGAGACCTCCTCCTATTTCCAGGGTATTTGATTTTCCCAATCCTTGTTCATAGGATATTTTCAATGGAATAAAGTAAACACTAAGCAAAGATCTTTCCACCTTTGGTTCTTCGGATTGTCCGAAAGCAAAAAAACTTGAGCTCAGGACCATCAAACTCAGTAGAGTAATACGTTTCATTGTAGAATTATTTTTGTTGTTAATGGACAAATGGAAATTGCGATTAAAAATTGTTATCGTTCAGATAATGTTTCACTCGTTTCATCACATTTGAATTTTTGACCTAAAAATCAAAAGTGATAATGCAAATCGTATGCCGCTTAAAGAAAGTGGTAAAATGATATTCAGGAGAGAAATTATGTAAAAAATACCGTAAAATGGGGGAAGCAGCAGCTTATATTACATCTTCAGGGATCCGAACTTTCCGGACATTACTGAGACCGAACTTTTCCAGCATTCGTTCCACCATATAATAAACCACCGGAACAATGATCAGAGTTAGAAACATCGAGCTTGTAAGTCCGCCTATCAGAGCCCAGGCAAGCCCATTTTTCCATTCTGAACCGGCACCAGAAGCAAGCGCTATTGGCAGTAATCCAATGATCATCGTAATGTTAGTCATTAAAATGGGTCGGAAACGAAGCTTTGTGGCAGTAATTAAGGCTTCTTTCCACTTCATACCGTTTTCCTTGAGGCGGTTCGTGAAATCCACAACCAGTATGGCATTCTTTCCGACAAGGCCAACCAGCATGACCATCCCTAGTATAGAGAATATACTAAGACTTTCCATTGTCAGGGCTAAAGCCAATAAAGCGCCAATCACAGCCAATGGAATAGAGAATAACACTACGAATGGATATACATATGAATCATATAGAGCGACCAATATCATATATACAAGAAGAATAGCTATGATAAGTGCAAATATCATTGTCTTGAGCCCATCCATAGTACGTTTTGTTTGACCGCCAAAAAAATATGTAATACCTGCAGGCACCACCATTTCCTTCATCTTTCTCTGTAGTTCACGGCCTACGGTTCCTGCAGGACGGCCGATGACCTGTGATTTTATGGTCACAGATGGCGATCGGTTTGAGCGCTCCAGTTTAGCATATGATTCCTGTTCCTCAATATTAGCAAATTGACGGATGCGGATCACCTGTCCATCTTTGTTGACAACTGATAGATTTTTGATGTCATCAATATTGGATCGATTGAATTCCCTAAGTTGAATATTAATATCGTAATCGAATCCCTTATCTTTAAATTTGGAATCCGTATTGCCATTAAAAGCTGTTCTTAAAACCATCCCTACCTGAGCGTTGGAAATACCCAGCAATTGCATGATGTCCTCGTCCGGATTTACAGTATATTCGGTTCTGCCTTCTGTCAGGGAAGATTGAACCTCTATAGTGCCATTGATGTTGTTAAAAAGATCAAAAACGGATTTTGAAAAGGCATGCAAGGTTTCCTCATCAGTTCCATTAATAGTAACCTGGACTGCATCATCATCCTTTAATCCAATCAGATTAATGTCCATAGGCCGAATAATAATACCTGGTATCCTGCTTTCAAGATCATACTTGACTTTCCTGGCGAATAAGCTGGTCGACAATTCCCTTTGTGATTTATCGACAAGACGAATATTCAATTCTGCCAGATATGAAGTATTGAACTCTACCCGTCCACTGCTGGTAATGCCAACAGTAGTAAATATGTTCTCCACTTCCTGGCGGGTGTTCAGATAATCTTCTACCTGGTTTACAATTTTATTTGTCCATGCAAGACTTGCATCTTTAGGAAGTTCAACTTCTATCAGGATCTCCGAACGGTCGCCGGCTTTAGTAAATTCAATACCTATTAAACCAAAATATATTAACAGAAAGCTGCTTGAAAAAAGTAAAAATGCAATAAACAGGGCCAGGTATTTGTGATTGAAGGCCAAACGAAGCGTGTTGATCAATTCATCAATCAGATGTTCCAGGAAGGCTTCAAAACCTAATATGGCTCTCCCAAAGATGGTCTTTCCTTTTATCCGTTCAAGCTTTGAAAACCTGGAAGTCAATAAGGGCACAATTGTAAAAGATACAAACAGACTGAAAAGGGTAGAAGTAACAATAACTACCGAATATTGCCTCAGCATATCTGCCACCAATCCGGTAGAAAAGATTATTGGCAAAAACACCACCACATCGATCATCGTGATCGATAGAGCAGTAAATCCTATTTCCATCCTTCCCTCATAAGCTGAACGTACCCTGTCCTTACCCATCTCAATATGTCTGTGGATGTTTTCCAGGACAACAATGGAGTCGTCAACCAGTATACCAATAGAAAGCGATAAACCCAATAATGTCAATAAATTCAATGAATACCCCAGCAAATACATCACTGTGAACGTAGATATGATTGAGGTAGGGATAGAAACCAGCACGATCAGGGAATTCCTGAGGCTGTGAAGGAAAACCAACATGACAAGTGATACCAGTATCACTGCATATATAAGGTCGGTTATCACTGCATCAGCAGCTTCTATGGTGAATTGAGAAGTATCCTGGGCAATATCAAAAACCAAATTTATATCCTGGTATTTATCAGAAAGTTCATCCAATCGTTCACGAACCGTAGTGCTCATCTCGACAGCATTTGCATCGCTCTGCTTTCGGATATCCAAAGCCAGGGCCTCTTTGCCATTAATTTTGGCAATCACTGTTTTTTCTTTTCTATAGAAGGAAACATCGGCAATGTCCTTGATATATACTTTTTTACCTATCTGAGGAATCTCTAAAACCACAAGGTTCTTGATTTCATCAACAGACACGAACCTTCCACTGAAACGTATAAAATTCTGTCTTTCCTTGGATTCAACTTTTCCTGCAGGAATTTCAAGATTTGTGCGTTGTATTATCTGTATAACCTGGAGAAGGGATACATTATTAGCCGCCATTTTCTGGGGATCAACTTTTACCTGTACTTCCCTTTCTACTCCTCCTAAAAGTCGTACCTGTGCGACCCCTTCGATTTGATTTAATGCGGGTACGATCTGGTTCCTGGCAAAATCATAGAAATCTTCAGATGATAAACTCGAGTATGTTCCCATCCGCATGACTGGCAAATCATTAAAATCGAACCTAGTCAAAGTTGGTTTATTGGCCTGGGTAGGTAACTCTCCCAATATCCCGTTTATTTTTCTGTCTGCCTCCCTTAAAGTATTTTTAATATCTGTACCAGCCTTCATGTCAAGTTTTATAAGAGAAAAACTTTCCATAGAGGTTGAGGTGATCGTTTCTATATTTTCAAGAGATGAAAGGGCATCTTCGACTTTTTTCGAGACACTGTTTTCCACTTCCCTGGGTGAGGCCCCCGGGTAGACGGTTGTTACCGTTATAACAGGAGGATTGAACTCCGGTACCAGTTCGTAATTTAAAAACCTGTAGCTCATCACGCCGAGAATGATCAGCAATGAAAAAATCACAATGGCGATTGTTGGTCTTTCTATGGATATGCGGGTAATGTTCATTGATCTCTATTCCACGATTTTTACTTTTTCCCCATCCGATAGCAGGTTTAATCCGGAAGTTACTACCTGATCACCAATATTGAGTCCTTCCTTTATTTCTACGTTATCGTTGACTGAGATACCGGTTATCACTTCCGTTTGAACAGTCCTTTGGTCAATTACTCTGTAAACGTAATCTTTCCCATTTATAGAAATGATATTATTTTTATTCACTGCAATAATATCATATTTCTCGCTTCCTAATATTTCAGCCACCGATACCATGCCACCTTTCAGGGGCTGATCTGATGATTTACTTATGGATATTTCTACGGTATATTGTTGAGCCATATCAGCACTTACAGATACTTTTGAGATCTTGCCATTGAGCTCCACATCATTCAATGATTTTGGCTTAATAAGTACATTCATCCCTTTGCTGATGTGTATGATTTCATCTTCAGTACATTTAATGGTCATTTTAAATTTATCAATATTAACTATTTCAAATACAGGTACCCCAGGCCCCAGCATACTGCCCTTTTTTGTAAACATCTGATTAATATGGCCACTAAAGGGAGCTTCAATAGAAGTATCACTCAATCGTTTATTTACAGTGATATATTGGGCCTCCGAATTTTTCAAATTTAACTGCATTTTTTCCAGTTGATCGCGTGTCACGCCATCAAGTTCAGCCATCTTCTCAAATCGTTCGATGTCTCTTTTTAGCTTTTTCGTAATTTGCCTCAGCTAACATGAATTGAGCCATTAGCATTTCATTATCGACCTGGACGATTAATGATCCTTCCTTCACATAATCACCTAGTTCATAATGTACTTCCTTAACCTCACCCTGAGTTTGAGAAATAACCATTAACTCTTTTTCCGGCTTTAAAATTCCTGAAAAAGTAAATCTTTCGTGTAGTTCTGTCCGGGTTATTTCATCTACCATTACTGGGATTACTTCAACCTTTGATTCCGACAGTAATTCTTCCTTTTCCAATGTATTTTTATTCCCAATCAATACCCATGTGATGACTGCTATGAGAATAATTAAAACAATCAGAATAATATATTTTTTCATGATGCAGTGCCGTATTTAAAGATCTTGGGAATATGTTAATAAATTGCCAGTAGATTTCAAATAATTCAACTCAGCTATTTTGTATCCGTATCTTGAAGTTATCAGGTTGTTTTCTGCTTCTCTATAAGTAGATTCAACCTCTAAAAGATCCGATAGCATCGCTAATCCTTCTTCATATAGCGCTGTTGTTTGCTCATACATTTCTTTTGAAGTATTTACATTTCTCTGACTATATTCAATATGTTTAAGACTGTTAATCAATTCAATTCTGGAATTTTCAAATTGCATTTTCAGACTTTCCTGTAGCTTGATTTTGTCTAACCGGACCTGCTCGGTTTTCAAGGTGGAAGTCTCCATCTTTTTCTTTTTCTCACCCCCGCGATAAATTGGGATATCAAGCCGCACTCCAAATAAATTTATTAGGAACCAGTCCTGGTTACCCTCAAAGAAGTTGAAAGCTTCTCGCTGAGCTTGTAGCCGGAACTTGGCAAAAGCATTGAGCTTGAGAAAATAATCACCCTTAATCTTATCTTTTTGCAGTTCCAATAGATCGATCTTAGTATCCAGTAATTCCTGTTGCGTATAGGATAGGGAATCGGGATAATTTTCACTTATCATGCCCGGATTTACTTCCAATGGTTCAATAACTATTTCGATGTCTGTCTCAATTGGCATGCCCATTAAAAACTTCAGATAGGCTTCCAACTGTTCTGCTCCTGCATCCAATTGGTCGATCCCTGATAAAAGTTTTGTCCTGTTAATTTCAACTTTCCCCTTATCAAAACTCCTTGCAAACCCATTCTCAATCTGTATATCAACAAGATTTTCTATCCTGGAAAGTCTATCTAAATTGTATAATAACAGTTCTTTCTTAGCATTAAGCGAAGCGAGCTTATAATAGTTTAAAGTAATATCATAAATAATGGTTTCCCGACTCAACTGGCTTTGTAATTGGTCAAGCTTGGCTAAATTCTTTTCTAAATCTTCCGTAAGAATAAAATTACGGTCAAATATGACCTGGTTAATATCCATTCCTGCATTTAAGTTATGAGGTAATCCCAAACCTACAGGATAAGGCCCGTTGCTAGTCCCACCGGAGAGAATATATCCCTCATCGGTTGGGAATATATAGGTTGGTAAATCATTAAAATACTTATGATAATCGAGGTAGAAGTCGACTTGGGGAAGTATCTTGCTTTTGGCTGTGCGATATTCTGCATAGCGTTCCTCAGCTTCAATTTTATCAGATTTGTTCAAATAACTATTTTGAAGCGCAAAAGAGATACACCTTTTCAGATCATAGGCGGATGTATCCTGGGCCTGTACATTAAAAAAATAACAGATGCCAACTAAAAATAGAAATATGCGCTTGTTCATTACATTCATTGAATAAACACGAATGGTAAAAATATAAAATGATATTGATTAAACCTTTATTTTGAAGATTATTGATTCATATCCTTCATACTGAATCCCTTAATTTATATAGTAAATATGAATAAAAAAAAAGAGTACCTGAATTAGGGGTTTGTAAGTGAAATGTAGTCTTTAATTATAGTTGCCAAGGTAAAGCGGGCTAAGTGTGTTCAATTGATCGTATTAAGATATTTATTTGGATTACATGATTTTTGACATTGCAGCTTATAAAAAAATTCAATACCATTGCAGCTTGAAATTTTTAAATGGGGTAAAAGCTATTTTTAGAGAAGAAAACGTATATAATGAAAGCCGAAAATTGGGTCATTGGAAAGCATAGTTGGATAATGGGCATTTTGATATCCGCCCTTTTATTGATTTCGGGATGTGAGAAGGGAAATAAAACCCAGGAAGGATCCGGAGAAACAAGTAATATGGAAATGCCACCAGAAGGGAATGATTCTTTCATTGATATCACGGGACCAGCAGGAGTTAATTTCAAGCATACTATTGGAGATCATCATTTAAGTAACCTGGTGGAATCAGTCGGTGGGGGAGCAGCTTTCTTTGACTATGACCAGGATGGATATCTCGACCTGTATCTCGTGAATGGGGCTCATAATAGTGACTTGAGCGCTAAGGATGAGGAATTGGAATATAAGCCTGTTAATGAATTATACAGGAATCTCGGAGATGGTACATTCGAAGAGGTCACGAAAACGGCGAAGGTCGGTGATGATGGATATGGAATGGGGGTGACAATAGGCGATTTCAATAATGATGGCTACCCTGATATCTATGTGAGTAATTACGGACCAAACAAATTGTATCGAAATAAAGGAGATGGCACCTTTGAGGATATAGGAAAAAAGGCAGGAGTCGATGGTAATGAAACAAGCGTTGGTGCGGTTTGGTTTGATTATGACAATGATGGCCATCTCGATCTCTATGTTGGGAATTACATAAAGTTTGATCCGGAATATGAATATTATTATGCACCGGATGGATTTCCAGGTCCAATGGCATATGACGGTCAGCCTGATCGTCTATACCACAATAATGGCGACGGCACCTTTGAGGACTATACCGAGCAAATGGGGATCTTTAATCCTGAAGGCAGGGCTATGGGTGTTGGATCGGCAGATTATAATAACGATGGCTGGATGGATATTTATGTGGCAAATGACCATATGGTAAATTATTTGTATGAAAACCAGGGTGGGAAAAGTTTAAAGATGTTGGTGTGGCTACAGGTACTGCATTTAACCAGGTAGGAGAGGCTACCATTAGTATGTCTGTTGACTTTGCGGATTTTAATGGTGATGGACTGCTTGACCTTTTTGTTTCGGATGATGGATATTGCTCACTTTTTGCCAACCAGGGGGATAACGTTTTCAATGAGATGTCCTACCACGCTGGAATTGCCCAGGCTAGCGGTCAGCATGTGGGTTGGGCTACTGCTTTTATTGATTTCGATAATGATGGCGATAAAGATATATTTAAGGTAAATGGAGAATTGAAGCACTTATACGGACAGGAAGATCAACTCTTTGAAAATGTGGATGTCGAAAAATTCAATGATATATCTGTAGAGAGCGGGCCCCATTTCCAGCAGGAAAAGGTAAGTCGTGGTGCTTGTTTTGGTGATTATGATAATGACGGAGATATCGATGTTTATATAGTGAACCTGGATGATTATGGGATATTGCTTAGAAATGATGCCGGAAATAAGAATAATTGGTTGATCTTACACCTCAAAGGTACTGAAAGCAACCGGGACGCCATTGGCGCTCGTGTAAAAGTAACAGTAAATGGTGTGGCCCAGATTGATCAGAAAAAAGGCGGATGCGGTTACCTTTCACAAAATGATCCCAGGTTGCATTTTGGTCTTGGGGCTGCAGAAATAGTCGAAAAGATTGAAGTTATGTGGCCTGCCGGGAAAGTGCAGGTCTTAGAGAATGTAGATGCAAATCAAATTATGGTTATCGAAGAGGACTGATGTGAAGGAAGATGAAGATAACAAGTAAAATAGGAATAATTGCCATATTCCTGGTAGCTCTGGCCACCGGTATTTTCTGGCTTGAACCGGATTCGCGATTGGAAAAAGGGATGGTCATTGTTACTGCTGTCCCAGCTGCCACTAATTTGACTCAAGGGGCGCTGGGTGCCGACAACAGGTATATCCAGGGGGCACAGATCATCGCCTTGAAAATGGATCCCGCGGTGAAAATGGCTGAACCTGAGCTTTTAACTGAGGAATTCTATTCTGCCCGTGCACCTGAGATCTCTTATAATGGAGAAAAAATGGCCTTTTCAGGACAGAAGAGCCAGGGCGATACTTGGAATATATATTCAATGGACCTTATGTCTCTTGAGGTTTCCCAAATAACATTTAGCAATGAAAATTGCACTGATCCAACTTGGTTGCCCGATGGAAGGATAGCTTTCTCTATGGAGAACGAGGATGTATTAGCGGGTCCGGTTCACAGATTGTATGTATGTGAACAGGATGGTAAAGATTTGAAGCAATTGACTTTTAATCCAAATTCATCGTTTGCCTCCTCAGTTTTCCAGGATGGTCGGATTATTGTATTAGATGAGCAGAAATTTCCGCAAAGCAGTAGGCGAAAACTGATGGCTTTGCGTATTGACGGAACTAAATCCGAATTGTTTTACGAAAGCGAGCGGGAAGCAGAGGTAATTGGGAAAGTATGGGAAGCCGGCGAAAATGTATATTTCATCGAAAAGGACCATCAGAATTCTAAGAAAGCCAGTCTGGTTTCGGTGAACCAGGGACATCCTCTTAGTTCATTCAATAATCTAACTGAAAATATTACAGGAGAGTTTAATTCTTTATCTCCGGGTACTGATGGACATATGTTTGTTTCTTACAGGGAAAATGAAGATCAGACATTTGGATTGCGTACTTTCGATCTTACAAAACAGGAATTAACGGAAGTAAAATATTCAAATCCCGAATTTCATATTATAGAACCGGTATTGATTAAGTGTACGTAAGGTTCCTATGAAACTGCCGGAGATTGTTGATGAGTCCAAAGATAAAGGCAGGCTATTATGCCTCAATGTGGATCTTTCAATGGATGGTAATGGATCTTTAATGGAGGATAGCAGGAAGGCTGCAAAGGTTCAAATATTTGATTTAAATGAGATGATCGGTGAAGTGCCGGTTGAGGCAGATGGTTCATTTTATATCGAAATTGATGCTGATATTCCTGTACGCTTTCAGACTGTAGATGATCAGGGTGAGGTTCTCCGGGGGCCATCTTCCTGGATCTGGGTCAGGCCGAACGAAAAAAGAAGTTGCATAGGATGTCATGAAGATCGTGAACTTTCACCGGATAATAAGGTTCCCGACGCATTATATGCCGGAATGACAAAACTCCCGAAAGGAGATAGAACTGAGGCGATAAAAATTAATGGAAAGGAGAAGCGTGATGAAGAGTAGGATCGGACGAAAAATACTTTTAATTGGCATACCCTTGACTTTCCATAAGTATTATATTTTATGCTGGCCATAAATGGGGACTTCAGCATGCCAAATATATGACCGGAGGCGCGCCCCACCCAGCCAATTGTTTTTCCTGTCATGCATACCTGGACCAGGATTCCAAAATAGCTGGTTTCCTGGATAAAGAATATATTTCTCCTTTCAAATTGAAGGTTACACCAAATGGCAAAGATCTCCTGATCACCGCACATGAGCGAAATCATCTCATTATTTATGATTTAGAAAATAAAAAAATAAAAGCAAGTATACCGGTTGGGATATGGCCTCATAGCATTGCGTTGGATAAAAATGGAACCAAAGCTTATGTCAGTAATCATTGGTCTATGAATATATCTGTCGTCGACCTTTCAGCACAGAAAGTCATAAGCACAATTGAAGTTGGGTCCGGCCCATCTGATCTGGTAGTAGACAATAAAGGAGAATTTCTCTATGTGAATAATAGCTTTGACGGGAACCTCTCTATCATCGAGTTGTCAGACGAAAAGGAAGTTAGAAGGATCCCTACAGGTAATTTTCCAATAGGGATCGATATTTCTCCTGATGGTAAAAAAGTTTTTGTAACACATCGTCGCTCAGTTTCGGTTCCTTTCAGAAAACCACCCATAACTGAAGTAGCCATAATAGATACTAAGTATAAGCGGATTACGGAAAGGAAAGAAATGCATTCTGCCCATATTATGGAGAACATTTCTTTTACTCCTTCCGGTGATCTGGCCATTTTTACCCTGATCAGACCAAAAAACCTGGTTCCTTCAACCCAGATCGAGAAAGGCTGGATGATCACTGAAGGGATAGGGATTATTGAAACTGGTGAGAATGGCAAGGTTGCTCAATTGCTCCTGGATGAACCAAACCGGTATTTTCCGGATCCTTATGATGTGGTGATCTCTCCACGATGGGAAGAAAGCTTTTGTTTCCCATGCTGGTGTCGATTATATCTCAGTTCTTGATGTTGATGCTTTGCGTAAAATTCTTTCTGAAAGTACAGAAGAGCAACTTTCCCTGTACGCAAATCATCTGGGGATGAGTTCCAGGTTTGTTATCGATCGTATTGAAACAGGGCCAAATCCTAAAGGCATGGCTGTTTCTCCTGATGGATCCAATATATATATCGCGGAGAGATTTGCCGACCGGGTGTCTGTATTGGATGTTCAATCCCTGGAAATTAAAGATCACCTGGACTTGGGTGGCCCAAAAACAACAACTTTGGTGCGACAAGGGGGTAGGTTATTCTTTAACGCAGGGCGTACTTTCCAGAATCAGTACAGTTGTTCTACCTGTCATCCGGATGGAAGTGAGGATGGATTGACCTATGATCTTACCGGAACTGGCAGGGACCTTGAAAATACAATCACCTTGCGTGAATTAAGCAATACTTCTCCCTTCAAATGGAATGGGAAAAATGTGAGTGTGTATATGCAGTGTGGCATGCGTTTTTCGAAGTTTGTTACACGCACTGAATCTTTCAACCCTGAAGAATTAAATGCTGTGGTCGCATTTATGTTCCAGAAACTTGAGAATCCCCCTAATGTACAACAACTTCCGGATGGTAGGTTGACGGAACCCCAGGAAAGAGGACGCGTCATATTTGAAAGAACAATGACCAATGATGGCCGGGAGATCCCCGATAAAGACAGGTGTATAACTTGTCATCCGCCTCCATATTTTACAGACCGGTCCCTGACCGATGTTGGCTCAAGCTTTGAAACTGACAGGGAAGAATATTTTGATACGCCAAAATTGAATAATATTGCAGAAACTGCTCCTTATTTGCATGATGGCAGGGCAAAAACCCTGGAAGAAATATGGACGGTCTATGCAGAGAAAGATACCCATGGGTATATAAATGATTTGACAAAACAGGAACTTAATGATCTTATTGAATATCTGAAAAGTATTGGGCCTGCACATACTTATAAAGGATTAGATACTAAATATGCAAATTATGAATAGATACCTCAGACAACATCTGAAGATAATAATTGTCGCCGTGATCTTTATTTCAGGCGGCCTATTGCTGGGTTTTAATTTGAAGGATGTAAATCATAAACCTGAAGATAGTAATTTCAGTGCTTTTGAAAATTCAAGCACCAATAGATCTGTTCATTTAGAAAAGGAAGCTCAGGAATTGAAAATTTATGACACCTGGACACATTATACAACAAAGCAAGGCCTGCCATCAGATAAAATCAATTGTGTCCGCGTGGATGGTGACCGGCTTTGGATTGGAACAGATAAAGGCCTGGCATTAATGGAGGGCAATGAAATATCCAAAGTGTATACCAAAGAGGATGGACTTGCGCACCATAATGTGGTTAGTGTAGAGGTCAGTCCAACAACCGGTGATATATGGGTCGGAACGATGGGTGGGTTAAACCGACTTTCTGCTGGCAAATTCGAAACCTTCAACCAGTTCAATAGTGGAATGCCCAACGATGTTGTTTACCAGGTTTATTGTGTGGATAAATATGTTTGGGTTGCTACAGGAGGTGGTGCAGGATGTTATGATATATATAATAAGCAGTGGGAAATATTTACAGAGCAAAATGCACCGATGCATGAACCATGGACATATGGAATTTCCGGAGGTGATGGAAAAGTTTACATAGCTGCCTGGGGTGGAGGTGTTATCGAGTATGAAATGGAAACAGGCCAAATGAGGGATTATGTAGACCCGGATGAAGAGATGGAAATTGACCTCTTCCCTGACGACGGTATTGTGCATGATATTACGACCGGATCATCATATTCAGAAGGTATCTTATGGATAGGGACTTATTTTGGCATGAGCCGTTATGATGGGGCCCGATGGAAAGGATATTTTGACCATGATAGTGGATTAGCAAGTAATTTTATAAACTTCACTAAAGCCCAGGGTAAAGCGGTATGGTTATGCACTGATAATGGTCTGAGTAATTTTAACGGGGAAACCTGGATCACATACAGGCCTGTAGAAAACAGTAAAAAAGGTGAAGTGATTGTAACTAAGGGAGAATCTAAAAAAACCATAATTACCGGGAGCACCATATCACATAATTTTTTATGGGGCATGGACTTTCAGGATGATATTGTATGGATAGCTTCTGCTAAGGGATTGAGTAAGGGTGAAGCATCCGGAAAACTAATGGCAAAAGCAGATTAAATTAAGAACGAAAAAAAATTAAATTAGAAAAGATGATAGAGACACAGAAATTATTGATCGATCTGGAAAATCTTACAGATGGCGAAAAGGAAGAGATGATGAAACTTGGCATTTTATCCGAATCTAACCGGTTTAAAGCATATAAATACCCCGAAGTCCATTTGGATAGACCCCCGATCGAAAAATTTGCCGTTCATGCACCAAGTGTGATCAATGAAGCATACGATTATAAGAAGCCATCTTCATTTTCAAGAGCCTTGCGACTTGATTTTGGCGAGTATAAGGTATTGTTGATATCTGGTACAGCCAGTGTGAATGAAGAAGGCAAACCAGAACATATAGGTGATTTTAAGGCTCAGCAATGGAGAACTTATAGAAATATTACAAATCTTCTGAAAGCCGAGGATATGACATGGCATGATGTTGTCAGGACTACCAATTATCTCCGAGATATTGAAAGAGATTATACCGAGTTTAATAAGATCAGAACTTCATTCTATCATTGGCTTGGCTTGGATCCGCTTCCTGCAAGTACAGGAATACAGGCACGACTTTGCTGGGAAACTCTATTGGTGGAAATTGAAGCCATTGCAATCAGTAAATCTAACTAAAAAACTATGACCGGACGATATACGATCATTCTTGCGTTTATAACTTGTTTTCTTCTTATTGACCAGGCTGCTCTAAAAGCACAGGGATATAAAGAGAAAGAGGAAAAAAAGGAGCAGAATTATGGAAATACGCCGGATGAGATCTTCCCATTCAGCAGGTTCCAGGATCCATATAAACGGTATTTCGTATATCCGCCACAACAATACCTCGGTCCTAACCGTGATAAACCGGAACCAACCGATCTTGAGGAAGTCCGTATAGGATTTCTTGGACCCATGGAAGGATCATATATTATTGATTATGGTACCCAAATGCTGCAGGGTGCAACCCTATCTATAGAAGAAGCCAATGCGAAGGGCGGATATAAAGGGCTTCCTTATGTTATAATGCCACATAATGATGTAGGATTGTGGGGTGCTGCTGCGAATGAAGTAGTAAAAATGGATGATGAGAAGGTATGGGCTATTTTGGGGACTATTGACGATATCAATACGCATGTGGCACTGCGGGTTGCGCTTAAGGTAGAAATTCCCATGATCAATACAGGCGACCCGGATCCTACCCTCACCGAAACAAATATTCCCTGGTTGCTCCGTTGCATTAGTGATGACAGACAAAGTAGTTATGCTCTTGCAACTTACATGTACCAGGTAAAAGGATTAAAAAGGGCAGCCGTCTTGAGGACGAATAGCCGGTATGGTCGTGTTGGCACCGGTGAGTTCAAGGCGACTTCTGAAAGAATGGGATATCCGGTATTGTTTGAACTTCGATTTACGGATGGAGAAACAGATTTCAGAGGACAACTTGAAAATATTAAAAAGTCATCTGCTGATGCTGTTGTGTTATGGGGGAATCCTAAGGAACTTGGTATGATCGTTAGACAAATGAAGGAATTGGGTATGGAACACCCTGTTTTTGCCTGTGACAGGCTTGTTGATCCTAAGTTTATTGAATATGCTGGTGAAGAAAATATAGAAGGTATAGTGTCAACGAAACAGTATAAGCCAGACATGAATGATCCCAAATACAGGGATTTTCACAATGCTTATGTTAAGCGTTTTGAAATGGAACCAGATGTGTTTGCAGCTCATGCCTATGATGGAATGAACATAGTTATAAAATCCATTGAAATTTCAGGATTGAATCGCGCGAAGATCAGGGATGTAATGTTGGATCTTGAGACTTTTCAGGGTTATGAGGGAGTTACCGGGACAATGTATTTCGATCCTTCCTGGAATGATATTGGAGAAATATTTATGGTTAAAATTGAGGAAGGAGAATTCGTGTATTTCCCCAGGCCAAAATTTAAATCAGAGAAGGCAAGCAGTAGTGTTAAAGATGTTTCAGATAAATAATTCGGTCCATGGAAAATGAAAGTTGTAGTACGGATCAGTGGAACTTTGATACCTTAGCATATCAAAAGGCTGGCAGACATAATAATCCTTCAGGAACGGTTATCGATATTAATGGTGTAAAAATTGGTGGTAAGGAGATCGTAATAATGGCTGGTCCATGTGCCGTTGAAAGTGAAGATCAACTTCTAACTATAGCAAATGCGGTGCAGGATATGGGGGGAAATATTCTGCGGGGTGGGGCGTTCAAACCCCGTTCATCACCATACAGCTTCCAGGGACTTGAGGAAGAAGGCCTTAAATTATTGAAAAAGGCCCGGCAACAGACAGGCTTACCTATCATTACTGAGGTAATGGATACCCGCATGGTTGAAATGGTCTGCGCTTATGCAGATATATTGCAGGTGGGTTCCCGAAATATGCAGAATTTCCCCCTGTTGAAGGAGGTTGGACAGTGCAGGAAGCCTGTTATGTTAAAACGGGGGATGAATGCGACCATAGATGAATATCTTATGGCTGCCGAATATATTCTGAATGGTGGTAATGAAAATGTCATCCTGTGTGAGCGGGGTATCCGTTCATTTGAAACTTCTTACCGGAATACCCTTGACCTGAATGCTGTCCCGATGTTGAAAAAATTAAGCCACCTCCCAGTTATTGTGGATCCTAGTCATGGAACAGGCCATGCTTGGATGGTGCCTGATCTGGCAAAAGCCGCTGTGGCAGTTGGGGCTGATGGATTACTTGTAGAAGTCCATAATGATCCACTAAAGGCTTTATGCGATGGCCCACAATCACTATCCATTGACCAGTTCAAATTGATGATGAAAGATTTGAAGGTTTTATCAAAGGCCCTGGGTAGAGGATTGTACATGTCTGAGACCGCTATCTGATCTTTATTCAAGGTATGAATTCTTTTAAAACCCTCTCTCCTATACTGGCGGCCCTAATTGTTATTTCAGGTCATGGGTATGAATGGTCCCTCAATGGGATTAGGGGGAGGAGATAAGTCATCTTTCAAAGAAAACATGGTTGTTGAACCGGGCCGTGAAAAAGATAAAATAAAGATTGGACTTCTCCTGCAAACTTCACCGGAAAAAGATATCCTTTCAATGATCAGCTATGCAGGGAGCTGAACTGGCCGTTGAGATTGCTAATGCTCATCGTGGATATGAAGGTGATAGTTTTGAAATTGTGGTTCGCACTGCTGATGGATTGTGGGGCGCAGGCTCGAAGGCATCTGTTGATTTTGTACATGATGATAATGTGTTGGCAATAGTTACTGCAGTTGATGGCCGGAATGCCCATCTTGCTGAACAAGTTGCATCAAAATCACAGGTTGTTCAAATAGCCACGCGTGCCACCGAGGAAACCCTTTCACAAGCATACGTGCCCTGGTTTTTCAGGATCGTTCCAAATGACAGGCAGCAGGCTGATGCATTGATTGAGGAAATTTATGTTCAGCAAGAAATCAGCTATGTTTATCTTCTGAATGAGGAAGGCTATGATTATGAAAATGGGGCAGATTCATTTAAAAAACGATTGAAGAAGCGTGGATTTAAACTTTCCGGACAGTCGACTTATTCTTCCTCTAATAAAGATTTTAATGCTGATATCAAAGAGAATACAGAAGCAGTGATCGTATTCGGTTCATTCCAATCTGCTCAACCAATCCTGGATATGATCATAGATAAAAATCCCGGCATACAGGTGTTCGGATCATTAAATATGACCAATGACGGTTTGATCGGATCAAGATATACACAAGGATGTGAAGGGGGAATCTTTGTGTCATCTAAATTTTGCTTTACAACTTCTGGTCAAAAATTTAAAGATGGCTTTATGCAAAGTATGGTATGATGCCCAATCCTTCTGCCTCCTATGCTTTTGATGCCATTAATTTAATTATAGAGGCCGTAGAAAAAGCCGGTCCCGATAGACCCGGTATAAGGGATGCATTGAAAGGCATCGATTATAAAGACGCTGCAACAGGTCCAATTCGTTTCGATGATAGCGGCAATCGAATATCACCTGTTTTTTTTATTCGGTTAGTCAAAGGGCATCCTGTCCTTCTGAATCCCTGAGCTACAATCCATACCATAATTCGGGCCAATGCTTCCCTGATACCAGAGATAGTTAAGCGATAATGATCCGTTTGCCTTGCCAGTCTACCAGTCATTACCTTTTACGCTGCCACCAGCACTGCTGCTAACCCTTTCTTTATCCGGATTACCCTTGTATCGAATACTTCCACCACTACTGGCCCGGGCATCGATTTGATCTGTGACAGTAATTTTAATGGACCCTGCTGAGCTGGCTGATAAATCAGCGTTTTTACATTTAAGGTCATAGGCACTTACTGAACCGGCACTGCTTACATCAACTTCAATTTCATCCACAGATCCTTCTGCATTAAAATTTCCGGCACTGCTTACATCCAGTTCCATCTGTCCGACATTGAAGATCAGATCTGCTTTGCCTGCACTTGATACGTCGATTTCCATTCTGTCACCAGAGATCGCAGTTTCGGTAGTGATACTTCCTGCAGAGCTTACATCAATTTCTTCAAGATCTTTATAGGTAACCCTTACAAATGCATTAACATTTCTCCAGTTTCCACTGGCCATATGAACTTTAAGACGGTCGCCGGAAACTTCAGTCAATACATTTTCTGCATCTGTGCCAGTCACTTCAACTTCTGCTTTTTCTGAATTTCCTTTGACCAATTCAACCTTAATGGCTTCACTTACAGATATTTCAGAAAATGAACTTAAATTCCGGGTTTCTTTACTTTGGGCAAAAACGGATAGTACAATAAATAATCCTGAGAGAGTCAATAAAATCTTTTTCATATTCAATTCTTATTAAATTTTAATGTAAGGATTATTTTAATCTGCAAAGGTTGCATGATCCGGTAAAATAATTAATAAAAAATAAGGCCTCTAAGATCGAGGCCTTTCCAATTTTGTATATCCTTATTCGATTTAAGGCTATAACTCTTTTATATAGATCCTTCTGAACTGAACCAGGCTGGGTGGACTGGTCCATTCACCATCCTTTTTACTGCCATGATGTTGAAGCCCTACAGCTCCTTTTTCCGGCAGTCCAGGAAGATATGCATCCTGGATTACTTCGATCCCATTAAGTTCAACCGTAAGGAAATCATCTCTTAATGTGATCTTGAACCGGTTCCATTCACCTATATTCTTGTCAGCGTTTGTCTTTGGTGTTACAGCACGTCTCACAGACAGTGGCATATCCTTATTCATTCTATAACTATAGACCTCACCGGAACCAATTGGCCAGCACCAGATATTCGCCTGATCTCCTTCTTCTCCCCGATACAGGATCCCACTATCAGAGTCGGGGACCACTATTCGTATCTCTTCGCCATTTTCATCAAGTTTGTGCAATCCGCTTGGCAGGATAAAGGGTACACTTGGGTTTTTCCATGGGGTTTCCTTGATCCTCCAGTCAACAAGCATAACGAAATCTTTATATTCTTTTTCTGACCATAAACTCTTATTGCCTTCAGCCTCGCTTTCAGCATCATAGTCAATTACTCCATCAATGATTTTCCAATGACCGTTATCCCCTTCTCGGTACTTTCCAGTTGGTAAAGTCATTTCCATTAAATAGGGATACAAATCCCTCCGGAACACGGTCATCTGCTCTATATTCCTGTGCCAGAAGTGTGGATAGCCATTAAGGCAAGTGTTAATAAAGTAAAAATTCGTTTCATGAGTTTGAATGATTTATATGTTAGAAATGGTATTCAAAAAGTAAATTAAGTAATATTTCGGAAGAATTAATATCTCTAATTCATAAACTTGTTTTTAAGGATAAACTCTATGATATACGATTTTCCTGATCACAAATTTGCAAAATTGTTTTATTTATGAACTTTATTTCGAAAGATCTTCTTAATACCTTGAATAGAGAATCGTATAATTAATGAGTACATTTAATAATAAGAATTATATGCCAGGTAATTTTATAGCTTTCGCGGGAACTAAAATAAACTTTAATTAATTATAGCAGTATAAATAATCCCACTATTATCATGATCGATATTAGCTATATATTCAATTTATCCTATTCAATTTATTTTCTTTCGCTTTCATTTAATCAACAGGAAGGTGATGAAGTTACTTTTACAGTGATTTATGATAACTATTCTTCTTCAGAACAATGCACAGGCGATTGGGGCTTTTCCTGCTTGATAGAAGGAATGGAAAAAACAATTTTATTTGATACAGGGACTAAACCAGAAATATTCAAAAAAAACTTGGAGAACCTCAGTATTGATATCGGGGATATTGATTTAATAGTTATTTCCCATAATCATGGTGACCATACAGGCGGCTTGCCAATCATTTTGGAGCAGGAAACTGATTTGCCATTATATATTCCAGGTTCAGTAGAGGACGCTTTTTTGAGCAGATTTAATGCATTTCAGGAGCATACTATTCCTGTAACAGAACCAGTTGAGATTTGTAAAGGTGTGTTTTCAACCGGTGAAATGGGGGTAAGTATTAAAGAACAATCTCTTCTAATTGATACGCCAAAGGGCCTTGTGATCCTTACAGGCTGTTCACACCAGGGAATAGAGAACATTGTTGAAAAAGCCTCAGAAATATCAGATCAACAAATTTATATGGTATTCGGGGGATTTCATCTTTTAAACCATAGTCCCGAACAAGTTGAGGATATAATCGATATATTTCTGAAACATAGTGTTCAAAAATGTGGGGCCACACATTGCACAGGAGAAGACGCAATTATGATGTTTAAAGAAGCTTATGGAAATGATTTTGTTACCATAGGGGCTGGTAAAATGATCAAAATTTAAAATGGGTTTAAATAAACCTGAAAAGACCAGTCAAACAAGTCCTCTTTTAGAATTTAAACAGATCATTAAAGGGATAATTTAAGTTAATAGAAAGTCGTAAGAAATCTCTTCTCCATTTCGAAATGTATTTCTTTCATTCATAACTACTATTTTATAAATTGTGAATTATTACTCATTTTATTGTCGTGTAACCAGATTTTTAATTCGTCCGACATTTTTTATGATCATTAACTTGGAATTAATTCAAAGCGGAATGGTCTGGGTTTGGCATAGCTTATAATTCAAATTTTGATTTTTAACAATTTAATACAACAGATATGATCTTTTTTCGAACAATAAAAAGTCCTGGTTTTTATTTATCCCTTTTAGCAACAGTGTTTATAATCCTCCCTATTTATGTAAATGCGCAAGAAATTGTAACTGGAGAATCTGCATCCTCCTACTATGAGGCTGTATCGGATGAATTCAGGAAGCAGATTGAAATGGCAATTCCACCGGAAGCTTACGTTACTCCAATAAAGCCGCGTAAACTTTTGGTACTAAACCTGCATGTAAATAACGGACAAGTATTGACCGGACACAGCTCTATAACCTACGCAAATTATGCGATCAAGCTGATTGGAGAAAAGACGGGAGCATATCAGGCATATTTCTCCAGCGATACGCTGGTCTTTCAAAAAGAAATTCTTAACCAATATGATGCGATATGCTTTAATAACACAGCTGGTGTCTTGTTTGAAGATATGCAACTGCGGCAAAATCTGCTTGACTATGTCTATAGCGGGAAGGGATTTATAGGTATTCACGCAGCAGGAGCAACCTTTGTGCAATATCCCGTCTATGATCAGTTCCCTGAATTTGGAGTTATGATGGGTGGATATGAAAATGGAGGACACCCCTGGATGGATCATGAGTGGATCAACATAAAGGTGGAAGAGCCTGATCATCCCATCAACCAGTTCTTCCCTTATGAAAATTTTGACATAAGTGATGAAGTATTCCAGTTTTCAGAACCCTATACAAGAGATAATTTACGAATTCTGCTAAAGATTGATACAGCCAGAACAGACATTAGCGGACAAAGACGCATCCTCCCGGAAAGGAGAGCAGATATGGACCTTGCTCTTAGCTGGGTCCGGCGATATGGCCGCGGTCATGTTTTTTATTCCTCTTTTGGAGATAATCCTCATATTTTCTGGGATACAAGAATATTGCATCATGACATGGCGGGTATACAATATGCACTGGGTGATCTTGATGCACCAGCCACACCAAATAATAAATTATCACCTGCGATTGAGGCGAGGGAAAATCTGAACTGGAAATTCGGGATCTCTGCATGGACCTTTAAAGACAATACCTTGTTTGAGACGATCGATCATACGGCCGAATTAGGATTATTATATATGGGTGGGTTGTTTAGCCAGAAAGTGAGCGAAAAAATAAATAAGAAGTTTGATCATAACTTGAATGACGAAGAACTGCACATCATTCAGAAAAAATTTCTTTCAGCAGGTATCACTATGATCAATTATTATATCCATGATATTCCTGCTGATGAGGATGAATGCGAAAAAATATTCGCCTTTGCCTCTAAAATGGGGGTGGAGACTATTGTTTCGGAGCCAAATCCTGAGGCTCTGGATATTATTGAGAAATATTGCAAAAAATATGATATCAGTCTTGCCATTCACAATCACACAAAAGATATTTCACCCTTTTACTGGGATCCAAAAGCTGTTGCGAAAGTTTGTGAGAATCGAAGCCACTACATAGGCGTATGCGGGGATATGGGGTATTGGGTAAGGGCTGGATTCGATATTGAGGAATCCATCGATATTTTAAAGGACAGGTTAATCAGCTTGCATGTACATGATTTAAATAAATTGGGTAAAAAGGGGCATGATGTGGCTTGGGGAACAGGAGAATGTAATTTAGAGGGTATATTATCGAAATTGAAAACTGAAGGAATAAAGCCGCTATTTTTCGGATTAGAGTATGCACACAATTGGGGTAGTTCATTGCCTGAAATAACCCAATCAAAATCTTTTTTTGATGATATGTCAATCAAACTAGCGAAATAAATAAATGTTAAAAATTGCATGAAATGAAACCAGAAATAAACAGACGGAAATTCATAAAAAATTCGCTTGGCAGTACACTGGCGTTTGCAGGATTTCCAATGATCGTTCCTTCCAAAGTAATTGCTGGTACCCTACAAACAGCCCCCAGCGATAAAATTGTTATGGGCTCAATAGGTGTAGGCCAGATGGGGACAGGTCATGTCCGGTCTTTTATGGGATATGATGATGTTCAGATGGTTGGGATATGCGATGTGCGAAAGGAGCACCGTGACAGGGCCAAAACCCTGGCAGACGAAAAATATGGAAACCAGGATTGTAAGACCTATAACGACTTCAGGGAACTTCTTTCACGCGATGATATTGACGCTGTTTTTATAGCAACCCCTGATCACTGGCACGCTTTGGTAGGCGTGGAAGCGGCCAGGCAGCATAAGGATATGTATTATGAAAAACCGTTGAGCCGGTATTTTAATGAATCAATAGCTATCCGGGAGGCTGTAAACCGGTATGGTGTTATTTTTCAGCATGGCACTCAACAACGGTCCGATTGGCGATTCAGATTCGCTACGGAACTGGTAAGAAATGAAAAGATCGGTAAGCTGGAGAAGATCATCATTGGGTCAGCAGGATACCCGCCGGTAGGACCTCAGCCCATTGAACCTGTCCCTGAAGGTTTCGATTATGATTTCTGGTTGGGTCCTGCACCCTGGAAGCCGTTCACCACATTACGCTGTACGCGGAATTTCACTCTTATTTATGATTATTCCCTGGGATGTATTTCAGGCGCTTACGGTATCCATGATGTGGATATCGCCCAATGGGCAGTAGATGCGGATGAAACTGGCCCGATTGAAGTGGAAGGAACTGGTGATATCTCAAATGATGGATTGTATGATACCATTTTGAAGTGGGAAACAAGACATAAATATGCCAATGGTGTCGAATTGGTCTATATGGACCATATCACGGCCCGTCAAAAAGAACCTTTGTATAAATTGAATTCAATGGGAATTGTATTTGTCGGAACTGAAGGCCACATTATGGTACAGAGGGGATTTATTGAAGCCCATCCCAAGTCTCTGTTGAAAACCGTTATCGGTCCCAATGAAATTCAACTTCCCCGTAGCAATGATCATCGCAGAAACTTTCTTGACTCTGTAAAGTCCAGAAGAGATCCAATGTGTCCTGTCAGATATAGCAGCAAGAACAGACGCTGTATGCCATCAGGCAGACATAGCCATACGGCTCGGCAGGAAACTTCAATGGGATCCTGAAAACGAAAAATTTACAAACGATGAAGAAGCCAATAAAATGCTGACTGGTCACATGCGCAGTCCATGGCACATTTAAATAATTTGAATTTGAAAAATATAACAATGCAGACTCGAATTTTAAATAGCATCAAATATATTGTATCACATGGCCTTATAGTGTTGCTTCTATTACTATGCATGCAATGTAAGACAGAAGACCCAGAGAAGATAATCACAGATTTCAAATCAACTCTGGCCCTGGTGAAACAGTATGACTATGGAAAAACTCATGCCTGGTTAGATGAATTCCAGAAAACGATGACCAAGGTATATAATAATCCTCAAATCTATGCTGAAATAGAATCCCTAATGATAGAGGCGTTAAAAACAGAAGCATTGCCTGCTGCAAAACAAATGATATGTACTTATCTGGGCCCAATAGCCTCAGGAAAAGCAGTGCCGGTTCTTAAAGGAATGGTAATGGATAGGCATTTATCCGCATCCGCATTGTCTGTATTGCAGCAAATTCCCGATCAGGCAGCAGATGAAGCCCTGCTGAAAGAATTATCTGTTGCTGAAGGATTGATAAAACAAGGGATAATCAATGTGCTGGCTGTAAGAAAAAGTCCAAATGCAGTTGATCCTTTATCGGAATTGATCTTTGATGCAGATTTTCCTGTCGGCAGATCAGCCGTATTTGCACTGGGTAAAATTGGTACTGATGAAGCATGCAAATCATTGGAAAGAGCGTTTCTGATGTCAGAAGGTCCTTTGAAATGGGAATTAGCTGATGCCTTGTTAGTTTGTGCAGATAACATGATTCCTGAAAGGATTAATGATGCACTTCCTATATATAACAAAATATATGAATCAAAAGCGCCTCCTTCTATCTTTTTTGCAGCTTTAAGGGGTATTATAAAATGTGATCCTGAAAATGGTATAACCCACTTGAGTCAACTGTTAGTAAGCGAAGGTCCCGAAATGCAGACATTGATCATTCCCGTAATCAGAGACATTGATTGGGAATCTGATTTGTCAGAATTTCTCAAGATTATGCCTCAGCTTGGAGAATATCAGCAAATGCAGCTTTTTACCGTAATGGCTGACAGGCAAGACCTTTCTGTTAAAGATTTAGTAAAAGAAGCGGTTACTCACGAAAACCCTGATATTCGTTTAGCGGCTTTAATGGCCCTTGCGGAATATTGCCTCCGCTTCGGATGTGGAGTTTCTTGCTACAGTTGCCTCTAACTCCCGGGGCAGGGAGAGAGATATGGCCAGGGAATGCCTTGCAATAATAAAAGGTGATGAGGTGGATAATGAGATTATAAAAGGTCTTAAAAATCCGGATCCCAGGATCCGGCTTGAATGTGTTCGTGGTATAGGTGAACGAAACCTGAAAGCTGGCGATTGATCCTGTTCTTGGCACTTTGGAGGATAAAGACAGAAAGGTCAGGCTCGAATCTTACCAGGTCTTGGGTAAGCTGGCTGATCCGGATAAGTTAAAGGATATTATAGATGTCTCTTTAGGTGCTACTTCTTCAGCCGAGCGTAATGAGGCTGAAAGAACGATCACTCTGATCGCTTTAAAAATTCAAAATGAAAATGACCGGGCAGCTGAAATACTGGCAGTTTTACCGGATGTCGAGGATGATGCTTCCCTGGTGATGTTGATCCAGGCAATGGGAAATATTGGAAGTAAATCAGCCCTGCCGATAATTCAGGATTATTTAAAAAATGAAAATGCCGATGTTCAGATTGCAGCCATAAAGGCCTTATCCGTCTGGCCTGATTCAACTCCGCTGGATGAATTGAAGCAGGTGATTGAGTCTTCCGAAGATGTTAAGGCGCATAATCTGGCCCTGCGTGGTTATATCAGGATGGTTCAGATTGATAATATAATGACTGAAGATCAGAAATTCGAGGCCTGTAAATATGCCTATGATCTTACTGCCAGTCTGGATGAAAAGAAGATTGTGGTATCGGGACTGGCTGAAATCATGTCAAAAGGCGCTTTCCAGATGGCTATCGGATTGCTTCAAGATCAGGAATTGCAATCTGAAGCTGAAGCTGCAATATCGAGTATGGCCGGATCTTTAGGTCGCATCCATCCAGAATATACTAAGACTGAACTGAGAAAGCTGATCAGCACAACGGAGGATCCGGAATTTAAAGAGCGTCTTGAGGAGATTCTAAAATGGATGGATTAGATAAGATATAATAAATTAAATTTAGCATATGATAATAATTTTCCCTGTTCGGATGTGTCCGGAAAGAGTAATATTAAAGATGATATTTACGAGCGTATTAGTTTTGCTTTCTGCGATGATCAACGCTCAGGAATTGGAGCCCATTAAAGTGCGATTGCCTTATCCAATGTTTGTGGGTACACCGTCGGATTTTGATGTCCCCAACCTCGAGAATCCTCTCGGAAGTGCCAGGCCTCCTTTCCTCGCACCTGCTGGCACGAAAAACATTGCGCTGGACAAATTTATTGAAAGCACTGATAATGAACCCATTGTGGGTGAAATGGAACTAATTAATGATGGAGATAATGAGGCTTATGATGGATCTTTTGTGGAACTGGGCCCTGGAAAACAACATATTACCATAGATCTGGAAACCACCTGCGAGATATATGCGATATTGATATGGCATTTTCATAAAAAGGCACGTGTATATAAAGATGTTATCGTTCAGATTTCGGATGATCCTGATTTTGTTATTGGCGTAGAAACATTATTTAACAATGATAATGATAACTCTTCAGGTCTGGGTGTAGGAAAGGACCTTCATTATGTAGAAACTAATGAGGGAAAGCTTGTTGATTGCCGGGGAGTGCATGGACAATATGTTCGTTTATATAGTAATGGTAATACTTCAAATGATTTTAACCACTATATTGAAGTTGAAGTTCACGGGATCCCGTTAAAGTGAAAAAAAGCTATATAAAATTTTTATTCATAGTAGCGATAATCCTTAGTGGCAGTGTCCTAAGGCTAACCAATTTGCCTCAAAGACCAATGCACAACGATGAGGCGGTGAATGCTGTCAAGTTTGGAAATCTGCTGGAGAAAGGAGAATATGTCTATGATAAAATTGAATTCCATGGGCCGATCATATATTACCTGACATTGATCCCTGCCTGGGTGAGCAGTGTGCAAAATTTTTCTGAACTTAATGAAAGACATTTGAGGTTGGTGCCTGCTATGGCAGGCATCGGACTTTTGCTCCTATTGTTATGGATTGGCAATATTGCAGGCTGGAGGGCCATATTAGCAGGCATGCTATTAGGTGGATTATCTCCTGCAATGGTCTTTTATAGCCGTTATTATATCCATGAAACACTGCTTGTGTTTTTTACCTTCGGATTTATTATATCACTATTTGTCTATTTTAATCACCGGAAAAATGGTTGGTTAATGTTATCAGCCATTTTTCTGGGTTTGATGCATACCACTAAAGAAACATTTATTTTATCTGTTGTAGTCTTATTCGTTTCCTTATTTTTAGAACAGATGATCTGGCGAAACAGCGAGATATCCTGCTTCCAGGTGATAAAATCATTGAAATGGTATCAATATGTAATCTTTTTTGGGATAGCCAGTTTCATTTCAATTTTATTTTTTTCTTCTATTTTCAAAAATCCTCAGGGGATTATCGATTCGATAACGACGTATGAAAGTTATTTTACCAAAGCGGGTCAAAATGAAGTTCATCAACATCCCTGGTACTACTATCTCAAGATCCTTGCCTGGAATAAAGGTCCAGGGCGCTTAGTTTGGACTGAGCTTCCAGTCCTTATTTTTTCCGTTGTGGGCATCTTTTTTGCCTTTTTTAAGAAAGGTAACACTGCTGGGGAACAATTCTTTAGGATTATTGCAATATTTTCAATTTTGATGATGGTGCTGTATTCCATTATGCCCTATAAAACCCCCTGGAATATATTGAGTTCCTATTTTGGAATGATATTGCTTGCAGGATTTGGCATCACCCAGGCATTAAATACCTTTCAGAAAGGTTGGATCCACACTACCATTTTAATATATGTGACCGTGGTTTCGTTGTACCTTATTGCCCAGGTTATATATACAAATTATAAATATTCAGCCCATCCTTCAAATCCTTACGTTTACGGTCATACTTCTATAGATGTATTCCATATGGTCGCAAGGATTAAAAACGTTTCTGATATTAACCCTGAAGGGAAGGATTTGTACATTCATGTTATTTGTAGTGAAGATGATTATTGGCCTTTGCCATGGTACTTAAGAGAATTTAACAATGTGGGGTGGTGGAACAAAATTTATTCAGATACACCACTGGCCCCATTAATCGTGGTTTCGCCCGATCTAAAAGAGCCACTGATTGAAAAAATGTATACCCAACCAAAACCGGGAGAGAAATATCTTTATGTGCCCCTGTTTGATGAAGCTACCGAACTTCGCCCCGGGGTATTATTAAATGCATTTGTAAGGCAGGATTATCTTTCATCCCAAAGATCAAGTGAGTGAACGATTGAATTTTCTAGTATTCGATCTTCTTTTTTATCTTTACTAATTCCGAAAACATTTGAAAGAATGTAGTGGTGACTGATAATCGGCTGTCCAGATCTGCTGTCCAGGAAATCGGGAATTCCTCAATCCTATATCCTGCTTTCGCTGCTCGCAGTATTATCTCTATATCAAACATAAAGCCTTCTGTGATACATTGCCGGTACAGTTCAAAAGCTACTTCCCTTTTATAGATCTTTAATCCACATTGTGTGTCAGTGAGGTTATAAGGGATTTTTGCCCATAAACGAATGAACATTCTGAATGCATAAGACATGAGACGCCGGTACCACTGCTTTTTTCTGGTTATAAGACTGTTTTTCAGAAACCGCGAACCATGCGCTATTTCACACTGTCCTTTACTTATCATATCAATTCCCGGCAAAATATCATCGTAGGGGACACAAGCACCACTGTCAATAAAGAGTGCCAGTTTACCTTGTGCTTCCAGAATACCTGATTTTACAGCATGCCCTTTACCCCTGTGATCCTTATTAGCTATTATTTTTAAAGGAGTGCTTAGCTCATTCCTGATATTTTCTAAAAGATTCACAGTGTCGTCTGTGCTTCCATCATCAGATATTATTATTTCGCCTGACATCTTACTTAAATGGAGGAACTGTGCTGCCAGTTGTATGTCTTTATCTATTTTATTCCCTTCATTATATACCGGTATGATAATGGAAAGATCCATGAGGGCAATTAACGATGAAGAATTAAAATTTAAAAATAAATACTGGATATTAATTTTTTAAAATGGAGCCAATATGCGTTTTAGTGTAATTTATTGGTTTATGCAATGAGTCATTATGTGGATATCAATTTGATTTCCAATATATACCGCATATATATGATTTAGGTCAATGGAAATCAATTATGATTCAATTTTGTTTCGTAAATTCGTTCAATAAGCATCCATATTTTTTATCAAATGAAGAAGTTTTATATTTTATTCTGGTTTGTCGTTTTTGCTTGTTTTAACTCGTATGGACAAAACCTTAAGGGAGGTGGAGAGAAATACCCGGACCTGCATACCAATGAATCCTCTCTTCAAAACTGGCAGGCCCTGCGTTTCGGAATGTTTGTTCACTGGGGGCCTGTGTCCCTGAAAGGAACTGAAATTGGATGGTCAAGGGGTAATCCTGTTCCATTTGAAGAATATGACAATCTATACAAAAAATTTGATCCCGAAAATTTCAATGCGGCCGAATGGGTTGGATTGATGAAAGATGCAGGTATGAAATATCTGATCTTTGTTTCTAAGCACCACGATGGTTTCGTTATGTGGGATACCAAAACAACAGATTACAATATTATGTCCACCCCATATGGAAGAGATGTTTTAATGGACCTTTCTACGGAATGTGAAAAGCAAGGGATTTTATTCGGCACCTACTATTCTATTTGCGACTGGAGACATCCTGATTACCCGGTGGAACAAAACAATCCACAAAGGAGGGAAAATGCAAACATGGATAATTATATAAAATATATGAAGGCTCAGTTAAAGGAACTCGTAGAGACATACCATACCAAAATTCTCTGGTTTGATGGGGAATGGGAGGAGCCCTGGACACATGAAATGGGAATGGACCTGTACAAATATGTAAGGAGTCTTGATGATGAGATATTGATTAATAATCGGGTGGATAAGGGACGACAAGGAATGGAAGGCGTTAGTTTATCTGATAAGTTTGCAGGTGATTTCGCGACCCCGGAGCAGCAAGTAGGCAGATATGATCTCTTAACCCCCTGGGAATCCTGTATAACGATTTGCCAGCAATGGGCCTGGAAACCAAATGATAAAATGAAGTCGACTGAAGAATGTCTCCAGACTCTGGTAAGAACTGCAGGGGGTGACGGAAACCTTCTTTTTAATGTCGGACCGATGCCAGATGGGAAAATTGAAGACCGACAGGCTGATCGACTGCGTGAAATGGGAGCATGGCTTAAAGATTATGGAGATGCAATTTATGAGACAAGGGGAGGCCCAACCCAACCTCAGGCCTGGGGGGTGACTACTTCCAGGGGGAAAAAAATTTATTTGCATGTATTGAAGCCAGTGAAAGAGATCATACTGCCTGATCTGTCAGAAGAAATTGTGGGCATTCGTTCTATGACAGATGACACTGAGATTGGATTTGATTTAGATGGCACTGATGTGAAGATTAAACTTCCTAAAATTAATAAGAATGTAATTGATTATGTTCTCGAGGTTAGTTTGAAATAGGAATTTGATATTCAGATTTATTGAAAAGAATTTTTATAGAATATGGTCTCAAGATTTTTTTAAGAAAGGAAATGCATCATTAGAATCAATTGAGAAGAATATAATTAAATATGTTCTGTTTGTCAGATTGTGCTATAAGATTTTATCCCTTTTGATAAAAAATCATTTAAAGATGGTGATTGGGTAGGTTAATTTAAGAAAGATAATATTAGAGTTTATCTCAGTTGTTTCCGGCTCATATTCATCATATTTATCCGCACTAACAATCAAATATACTGCGCCAAAAGGTGGTTTAAAACGCCATCCAAACAATCCATAGAAATAATATTTATTGATAGAAGAATTATTCTGGGTAAAAATCCGGATCCAAAGATCCTTGGTGAAGAAATAATCAAGGGCAAGAACGTTAATAAAGGTATTGCTATTTGATGGATCAGGTGAGTATTTCAATACATTAAGATCATATGAAATAGACAGATCTTTGAATAACCTGACCTGGAATGCGGCATTCCAGAGTTGAAAATCCCTGTCAAAGTTATGGCCAAATGTGTAACCTGCACTGGCATTGGACCATTCATCGGTATTGTATCCAATTTCGAATTTATAAAAATGATTATAGTAATCTTTGTCAAAGAGTTTATACTCGTTGTTGTAGTCAAAGTCAAAACTAAATCTGTTTTTCAAATACATCCGGGCCCCATAAGTCAGGTACCAGCTTCTCAATATTCCTGTCTGGCTCCAGAAAACATTATTTCTCCCAAATACCTGTATATATGATATTTTTTTCTTGATCCACCACCGGTAACTGATATCCCCATCAAGTTCATGCCTGTCATCATCCCTGATGAAACCTGTCTGGTTTACATTATCCCTGAAGTTTTCACCAAAACTTGAGTACCGGATATGATAATGGTAGATATTGTTTTCCCGGGCGAAACGTACAAACCATGCCGAGTGGGATAAAAAATCACCGGGGGCGCTACCTACAAATTGACCGGTAAACTTCCAGGTCTTTCCAAGGTTTAGGACGTAATCAAGGCTTAAGGACCTGACATAACCTCCATCCCATATTTTATCCGCATAGGTCAAGCCAATATTGGAAGAATTTAAAATGTCTCTTTTAACCCTTATAGAATTAAACCATGCTTTGGGTTCTTCAGTAGACGGGATCTCTTCAGTTCGGGCAAAAAGACCATTGAATTGGTATTTCCCTACTTTTCCTATGGCCTTCCCTCCATATTGCATATCCCCAATTCGTCTTGAGTAAAAATTCTGAATCCTGGTTTGAAACATTTCGTTTCCATCCTGAAAGAACAACCTTTTATCCGGAAAACGGAGTTCCCAGGGAGTGAGGTTAATTTGTTCTTTATCTCCCTCGACTGTTGCGAAATCTGGATTATACGTCAGATTTGTGGCTAGATTTGAACCAATATTAAAGAGGAGATCAGCCCCTGCATCCGCTTTGATCTTCTGGTCAACACCTGTAATATCACTATCTTCATACCTTAAAGTACCGTATGGGAATAAGGTCATATTACTTTTTTTCCTACCCCTTCGGATTTACACCTGTTAAGTTTGCCACCTTGTGAAATTCTAAAGTTCTCACTCACTTCAGTCCACCAAGATGTTTCAAGGTTTTCCCTAATTACCCGGCCCAGGTTAAGTCCCCATATTTCTGATTTGGGATTATACAGGATCTTTTCAAAAGGTATGCGGATTTCAACAGTCCACCCCCAATCATGGATATGGGTATCTGCCTCCCATTCTGTATCCCAGAAGAAATCTATATTTTTTCCATCATCCGTTACTTTTGCATCGGTTAAAGTGCCTATAGGATTGACCATGAAAAGGTAGGCATTCTGATTGTCATTATAGGTGTCTAGTAAAACCGCAATAACATCATCGCTGTCATCTGCCATGTCCCTTCGTTGAATTTTGCCAACAATCTCATCTCTTCCATTTGAAAAGCATTTGAAAGCAAAATAGATATTCTTTTCATCTTGCCCAATGTATACTGTTGACTTCCTTGATGAAGGCTGTCCTTTAATTGGTTCCAATTGTATGAGTTGTGTAATGGAATCTTCTACTATCCATTCAGCTTCATTGATTTGACCATCAACGACAGGCATATTTTCGAAATGGGTAGCTTTGAAGGAGGGTTGTGAATAGGCATTAAGAACTAATAAAGCAAAAGCAAATTGCAGGTAAAAAAATCTTATATATGGTGTCCATATGTTCACAACAATTCTAATATAAATATATAGTATATTTTATATTCAAGTTTACTGGTAAGTATAAAAGATGATAATTAGAAATCTTTTTGTATTAATTGTGCCAGTGATACGGCATTTCAAATCTGAAAATCTCATCTTAATATTATGGTTAAAGGAATAATCTGCTCTAGGTAATATGACCTGGTATAAATAATTTTAGCTCTGATAGTCGATAAATTTTTTAGATTTTGCAGGAGAAATCGGTAGAGATTAAGATAAAAACTTCAATTTTTTTAAGGAGCGGATTAATTTTTTTTAAAAAATTTTCGATTTTTTCCTGAAAAATAACTGGAATCATGTCATTAACAGTAATTTGAATAATATTAAGGCTGACCTTTTAGCAATTTACCAGGATGTTTTGCCTGTAATCTCATAAATGACTCTCATACCCCGAATCTAAAATTTGCCATATTTTTCATAGTTTATCCATAATTCTTATAATCTAAATTATAGTAGGTCGGAATGAGTAAAATCAGCCAATTGTTTTAAAGAGTTACTTTAATGATAAATCTTTAAAAAATTATAATTAATATAAAATTAATTTAATAAATGTATACCCATAACTGATGAGTTTTTTGAGCGCATTTTCACCATTAAGATTTGTATAAAATCAAGATCATAAAAAATTGAATAAGAGCAATAAATCTCCAGAATAACGATCAATTATATTATATATATTATATTTTATATTTAAAAAGTACCATAAAATCATAAAAATTTTCTATATTGCAAAATAATTCTATACCCCTTTTACAAATATTATTTTGTGTATTTTTGCACATTCATGGGTGAAGAAATTAAGTTATTTCTTCTGACAATAAGAGTAAGAATTTGAAACCAAGCATTCGAACCTTTGTCGCTAGTTGTTTTTGTTTAGCATCAGTTATCGTCTATGGCCAAAGTGGAGTATCCACTGATCCTGATGAACGGGTGACTGAACCTATCTCTGTATCTGATCCAACGACCAATTCTAACATTGAATCCCAAAATCAAATTGTGTCCAAGCCTTTCATTATCAAATAATGAGACTGGGTTAAAAGAGATTTATTGAAGGGACTGCTTGCACTACTCTTACATATTATGAGAATGATGGTGTTGTCCGATTGAAGATGATATATCCTTAAGTAATTCTTCCGATTCCTATCTTGAAGGCGCAATTGTTCATATTTATGAGAATTTTAATCCAGATCAGGATTCACTTGTATTTGATGACCGGGATAACATAATCGGGACATACGATCATTCTGAAGGAAAGTTAATGCTAAGAGGCAGGGCATCTATGGCAGACTATAAGAGAGCCCTTTCTTCCGTAGGTTATATTAATATCAGCGAGGACCCGGTCGCAGAACGCCGAAAGGTAAATTTCTTTGCTGATGATGGGACGGACAGCCACAATTTTGAGCGCGATCTATATTGATGTGGTTCCAGTCAATGATCCTCCTGTAATATCAGGGTCAGAAACGGTTTTATTATATGCGCCGGGAAGTGGAGCTGTTGAAATTGATACCATGATATCTATTATAGATGTTGATGACACCTTAATTCAAAGGGCCCGCATATGGATCAGTAATAATTATAAGATCTCAGAAGACCTGATAGACGTAGCAGAAAAATATGGCCTGTCTGTAACCTATGATGTGCCATCTGCCCATCTTCATATCAACGGGCCGGCCCCAATACATGAATATGAAGATATTATGTCGATGGTCACCTATATCAATACCAATCCTGACCCGGAACCTTCTACAAGAAAAGTAGGATTTAAGGTATGGGATGATGATGTTCGCAGTAATTTTCATTATAAAAAAATTGAGATCTTGCCGGTTAATATGCCTCCGGAAATTGTTGGAGAAGATGGTTCTCCCATCGATACAATATATATTTCTACGATTCAAAACGTCCCGGTTGATGTATGTGTGGATGCGAGGGATCCGGAAGGAAATATAGCCGCAATTTCGACAGTAATATCCCATACGGGGAATGGATCGGCAGCAGATCTAATAGATTTGTGTTTTACTTTTATCCCGGCATTGGACTTTATTGGTACTGACACACTCACGGTTCATGTATGTGATGACGGTATTCCTTCCAAATGTGATACAGTTATTGTAATTGCAGATGTGGAACCTGAACCTGATGCTACACCATACATAGTAGATGTTACAGGCACAACAATTGATACAGTATATTTTGAAACTGATGAAGATGTTGCACTTGAATTCTGCCTGTATGTGGATGTGCCAGAGGGAGAGGAGTTGGGATTAGGTAGTATCTCAGAGGCAGGTGATAGCACAGCCCATGGCACTTTAAATGAAAATGATGAGGGACCGTATTGCTTTGTTTATCAACCTGAAGAAAATTTCTTTGGGCAATCAAGCTGGATTATAAAGGTGTGTAACGACAGTGTCCCTCCAGCCTGTGACAGTGTAGTGGTTATTATAGATGTGTTACCGGTTAATGACGAGCCTGTTGCTGTGAATGATACAGTAACTGCAATCAGTAACTATACCCTAACCGGGAATGTTACGGATAACGACTACGATATTGAAGGGGATAACCTGATTGTAAATGAAAATCCTGAAGCCGGCCCTATGCATGGTGCCGTGGTCCTTCACCCTAACGGAAATTTCGAATACACTGCCGATCCAGGTTATCTGGGAGAGGACAGGTTTACATATATAGTTTGTGATGATGGTAATCCATCCTTATGCGCTTCAGCTGATGTGGTTATAACGGTCGAAGAAGTGCCCTT
Source organism: uncultured Cytophagales bacterium (assembly GCA_963820995.1). Taxonomy (GTDB): domain Bacteria; phylum Bacteroidota; class Bacteroidia; order Cytophagales; family Cyclobacteriaceae; genus JAGTVG01. The sequence continues at coordinate 100,745 of CAWGCL010000011.1, forward strand.
GAAAGTCTACAATGCTGTCTCACCTAATGGAGATGACCTGAATGATTTTCTGTATATCGAGGGCATAGAGTATTACCCTGATAACTTACTGAGCATATATGACAGATATAATAATCTGGTTTATGAAACACTAGGTTATAACAATAATAATGTCACCTGGGTTGGACAGGCAAATAAAGGTATGTCAACAAAAGACTTGCCGGGTGATACCTATTTCTACATACTGAATCCAGGGGAAGGAACGCCTCTGTTAAAAGGATTTATAATGCTAAAAGTAGAATAATATATGAAGAAAACTTTACTGTTATTCTTTTTTATATTGATCTTCGCGGGCGTTTCTAGTGCTCAACAGCAAGCTACCTACGCTCAATATATGTTCAATGGACTGGCGATCAACCCAGCATATGCGGGAAGTCACGGTTCCTTGAGCACCACTGCGTTATTTCGATATCAATCCATCGGAGTGCCGGGAGCCCCGAATACACAAACAATTTCAGCGCATTCTCCTCTTAATAATGAAAGGATCGCCCTCGGTATGCTGATCATTCATGACAAGATAGGGGTTATTGACCAGGTGGGTGTTAATGCTATATATGCATATAGATTGTTCCTGTCTTCAAATAATCAAAGTCCGAAAGTGCTTTCCTTCGGACTTCAGGCAGGAGTAAGTACGTACAGGGCCCAATATTCACAACTTGATATTTATCATCCTACTGATCCGTCTTTTACCCAAGATGTAAACCAGACCATGCCCGCCTTTGGTTTTGGCATATATTACTATTCGGAAAAATTCTATGCTGGACTTAGTGCCCCGAATTTAATGTATAATGTATTTGACCGTGGTAACGAACTTGAAACCATTGTACAATCGAATCCTATCATATTGAACTCGGGTTATGTGATTACCTTAAGCCGTTTGATGAAACTCAGGCCTAACTTTCTGCTAAAATTGTTGGACCAAAAAGTGGTTGAATTAGATCTGAATGCCAATATTTCATTTGATGATGTTCTATGGCTGGGTGTTTCCTATCAAGTATCAAGCGCTGTAAACCTTCTGGCAGAGGTACAAATAACCAACCAATTGCGTATAGGATATTCCTATGCCTTCAGAACAAGTAGTATTAAAAGAGTTGACCTCGGGTCTCATGAATTCATGATCAACTACAGGTTCAAATATCCGAAATCCGGGATCGTTACCCCAAGACATTTCTAAGCTGATATGAAGAACTTACTCTTATTCCTGGCCTTTGTGCTTATATTGGGTCACTCCGTCAGTGGGCAGAGTTCTAATATCTCTACGCTTTTCCAAAGTAATCTTCGTAAAGCCGATAATTATTACAGTAAACTTCAATACCAGAACGCCATAGAATTTTATAAACGGGTATTGGAAAGAGATTCCAGCCACTTCAAATCCAAGCTTAGGCTGGCTGAATTATATATGATTTTGAAAGATCCTGATTCATCGGCTGTCTGGTATGATAAGATTATATCAACAGTTAATGATCCATCCAAAATAGATCCTGAACACTATTATAATTATGCGCAGGTGCTTTCTTCAACTAATAGATATGAAGAAGCATTATCCTGGTATGAGCTATATGCAGTTCTTGTCCCTGGAGATTCAAGAAATATGGATAAAATCCAGTTTCTGAATAATATGGACTATTATTTGAGTGATTCCAATCTTTATGAGCTTATCGTCCTGCCTTTCAATTCTGACCATTCTGATTTTGGCGTTAAATATTATGATTCCGGTTTTGTATTTATCTCTTCAAGGGATAAGCGGGTATTGCTGACAAATAATGCTAAATCAGCGATGTCGGAAAAGGAATCCCCTTTAAATCTGTATTATGTAGGTTTAGATTCGCCTGATCACTACCAGGAACCGGCTCATTTCCAAAAAGAGCTAAAAACGAGGTTCCATGAAGGGCCATTGGCATTTTATGCTGACAACAAAAAAGTGATTTTCACCAGGAATAATTATTATGAAGGTAAAAAAACAAGAAGTACCCTGGGGATCTTAAATGTAGGCCTCTTTACGGCAGAGATGGATGATAATAACAACTGGAAAAAAATTGAAGCGTTTGAATACAACAATCCTGAATTTTCAAATGGCCATCCAAGCCTGTCGGAAGATAATAAACGATTATATTTTTCATCAAATATGCCTGGCGGTATAGGAGGAAATGATATTTACGTTTCTTTTGATGAAAACGGAAAATGGGGTAAACCTGTCAATCTGGGACCTGAAATAAATACACCTGGTGATGAGATGTTCCCTTATATTTCGGACGACAGCACATTATATTTTGCATCAGATGGATGGGGAGGTTTTGGAAGCCTGGATATATTCAGGGCACTTGGTCATGACAGTGTTTTTATAAGTCCTTATAACCTCGGATTCCCAATCAATACCAATAAGGATGATTTTGCACTGGTAATTAATGAAAAGGAAAGGAGTGGTTATTTCTCGTCCGACCGCGAAGGTGGTAAAGGCTTCGACGATATTTATGCTTTTAATGTAAAATCATTTAAGATACATGCCAGGGTGTTGGAACTGTTCCGGAAGGAGCCGATCCCGGAAGTACTGGCTTCCCTGATCAATATAGAGGGGGACACCATCGATCAAAGGTATTCAGACAAAAATGGCAGGTTTCAAATGGAATTGCCCTTCGATTCTGAATATACCATTAAACTGACCAAGGATGAGTATACCCAATATGAGTATATTCATTTATCAACCTTAGACCGTAAATCAGGAATTGATAGCCCGGATTATTATATGTGGAAACACGAATTGTTTTCTGCGGGCATTATATTTAATAATGAGACCCATATTCCCATGCCAAATGTATTGGTTATGCTCCATAACCAGACAGACAATGTGATAGATTCAACATTTACTGATGACCAGGGGAAATATGTGTTTCCTTTATTGCCGGACAAGTCTTATGAAGTGATGGCGGATAAAGAGGGATATTTGGCTGACACATTGCCAGTGATGACTAACCGGATTCAGGAGGGAACCATATTAAATGACTTCGTTCTGGAGTCCGAGTTCATTGAAAAGGTATTTGTGTATTTCGATTTTGACAAGAGCAACGTCAAATCAAGATTCTATCCTGACTTAAACCGGATGGTGGATCTTTTGAATAAATATCCAGACACAAGGTTCTCCATCGGTGCCCATGCTGATGCCAGGGGCAGCAATGCATATAATCAGGCCTTGTCGGAAAGAAGAGCAAATTCAGTAAAGAGATATATGATCGCTAAAGGGATTGATCCCTTACGGATAGATACCAGAGGATTTGGTGAATTGCTGATCATAAACCGCTGTGTGGACGGGGTAAATTGTCAGGAGATTGAGCACTCAATCAACCGAAGGGCCGAATTAAAGGTCGAATTTGGAAGTATGGATCAAAGTTCAGCTTCTATATATAATACAGGAGATCCGAGAGATCAATAGTATGTATTTAATTACCTCAAATTAAGATAGTTTCTTATTTTTGCCCTTCTGACTAATGAAATAATGAAAAAGGTCCTGGGGTTTATTTTAACACCTATATTTTATTTTGCATTTGGATTAATATTGGGCATATTTCATCCCATCCAGGTAATTTGCTGGAATTTCTGGGGTTATACTGCCCATAAACGTTCGGTTGAGATCCTTAATTTATTCTTAATCCGATCCCTGGCATTGCTCGGTTCCAGGGTACGGTTCGAAGGATTTGAGAAACTGCCTGTCAACAGGCCATTGATCATCATATCAAACCACCAGAGCTTGTTTGACATTCCTCCCATTGTGTGGGGATTTAGAAGGCAGCAAGCCAAGTTCATATCAAAGAAAGAACTGGGTCATGGTATCCCTTCCATTTCGTATAACCTCAGGAAAGGGGGCTCGGTATTAATTGACAGAAAAGATCCCCCGCAGGCAGTAGTTGAAATAAGCAATCTTGGTAAAAAAATAGAAGAGAATAATTATTCCGCTGTAATATTCCCGGAAGGGACAAGGAGCCGGATTGGGAAATTGAAAAAATTTAAGGTAAGAGGGATACAAACCTTGCTGGAAAACGCGCCATCAGCATTGATTGTTCCTTTCGTGATTGATGGTAATTATAAGTTACAGGAAAATGGGGACTTTCCACTAGGGGTTGGAATTAAACTGAAATATGCTGTTTTAAATCCTTTTGAACAAGATGGATTAAGTGCAGAGGAAGTAACAGAAAAGTCAGAAATGCAGATCCGCGAATACCTCGGTCAAGTATGACCATCCATCAATTGCCAATACTGCCTTCTCTTTTTTGAATATTCAACAAAAACACCTTTTTCTTATATTTGAAACCATTTTCAATCCACGAATAGATTTGCCATAACTTATTCTTTCATACTTCATCATTGCGAACTAAATAAATTCAATTAAGTATCGCGCTAAAAGTCTGATTCTATCTGTTCTGAGTAACTCTTTAAATTAATGTCTTATAGAATAGAATTCAGTAACCATTAACTTTCCCTTGCCGTTTCACAATTAACAAACCCACAATATAAAGAAGAACAAATCTAAATGAATATCAGGTTTTATGCCTTTAAATGAATCTTGATGCCATATATTTTGGAAATGTTAAAACATTTTTATGTTTCAGGGTGAAACATTTGAAGGTTTGACTCTCGGACTAAAAATCCATATTTAATTACTTAAATATCAGCAGGTTAGAAACGTCCCTCTATTAAATCATTATTTTGAAGAGTAACGGATGACTGCTATATAAAGCATAGTCCAGTTTATCAACTTTTTAAAATTGAAAAAGGTATTTATACTTTTGGTGAATTGTAAGAATTTAAGGACTAGGAAGGTTCATTTTCCTCGCAATATCGATGAAACGAGGATTTTCCCGTAATCTGTTGAAGTCCCAAATTCTAGTAAATACATATGGCATAATGGGATGGTGCATTTCAAATCCTTTTTCTAGCCACTTGATTGCTTTATCATCCTGATTTACCATATAATAGTAATAAGCCATATCGGCGGGATTAATTAAGTTGATGGGATAAACATAACCACTTTCAGCCAAACCTTCCAGGTGGTGTACCATTGCTTCATGTGCGGCAACAAATCCCTGGTTATTAAAAATCTCGTCAATTTTGTTTATTTCATCTATTTCAATTATTTGTTTCTGAATTAAATTAAGTTTCAATGCTTTCCATCCTCGTTCGTACTCCCCACATTGGTAAGTTGCAAGTATCCAATTTTCATTGGCAAGAGCGTGTTCCGGATCATTAGCCAGGATTTTTTCATAATAAGTCATAGCAGTTTCACAATCGCCAACACATTGATATAGTGCCGCATATAATGCCTGTATCAATGGATTTAATGGATCCAGGTCAAGCGCCAATTGGCCCTGCGTTAATGCCTCATCAAACCTCTGAAGGATACTTAATAAGTGTGCATAAAAGATCCTTGACGTGACGTCGTTAGGATTAATAGCAAGGGCTTTTATGAAATCTTTTTCTGCCTCATCCCATTTCCATTCGTACAGGTAGGCACTCATAGCCCGTATATGATGAGCATTAGAAACATTCGGATCCAGTTCAAGCGCTTTATCAAGATTGTCGTACACATTTTGATAGGCAACAGAAGGAGATTCATAGCCCATCGTTGCGAATGCTATCCAGACTTGTGCCAGACCGGTATATAGAGGTGCCCAGTCAGGATCCTTCTCAATAGCACTGTTCAATAATTCCATGGCTTCGTACACCGCTTCCATGCTCATATCCTCCATGTAACTAAATCCCTTCAGGTATGAATTATACACCTCCCTGTCAACTGTTCTTGATCGGGCAAGTAATTGCTCTTCCTGGGGAGTTAAGGCAGCATTAATCCTATTAGCAATATCCTTGGTTATCTTGCTATACAAATTAAGAATCTGGCTTCTTTCCGCCTTGAAATCATGAATCAAGAGTTCATTTTCTTCCTGATCAAATATTTTCATCTGAAGACAAACACTATCTCCTATACATAGCACTCCCGTTTCAATGAAAGTATTAATTCCCAACTCTTCAGCTATTTCCGGAATGGACTTATTGATGTTCTTTATGGCATTGGCGGTTGTTTTTGACTTTACATTCAAAGCACTGATCTTACCAATATCGCTGATAAGGGCGTCATGCATACCTGCCACAAAATAATCCAATGTATCTGTTCCAAGATAATTGTTAAATGGCAAAACTAAAACCGATGTCCCAGGTTCAGAGGAGGATTTAGTAAGTTTTGGCAGAAAATGATACAATGCATAAGCTACTAAGGCTATGACTATTATTCCAACTACTATAGTAGTTCTTCCAAAACTCAAAGGTCGAACCAGTTCACCAGTATCGAAGGAAAAATCAAGAAGGTTCTCATCCTGACAGGTAACTTTATAAATACCAACAGGCTTTGTTACGCCTTTTAAAGGTTGTTCTCCTAAGTAATCAATTTCTAATCCTTCTTTATTCTTAATATCATTGTATACAGTTTCAGATATTACGATGCTATTAGAACTGACAGCATTCTGTATTCTGGATGCAACATTTACCCCATCACCCAGCACATCTTTTTTCTCGAAGATCACATCGCCTTGATGAATACCAATGCGCACCGGAATTTGAACTTCTGTGGTTGCTTTCTGAATGGAGACTGCACACATCACAGCATCTATATTGGAGTTAAAGCTGGCCAGGATACCGCTCACCCATTTCTTTCAACCATCGGCCATTGAATTTTTTGATTAATCGCTTGTGGATTCGCTGGTTTTTTCTGAGGATTTCAAACGCTTTCTTCTCATCTTCCTTTAATAAGGAATCATAACCGACAATGTCAGTAAACATGATGGCTGCTAAGCGTCTTTGTGACATGGCTGTTTGTGGTTAAATAAAAATCAGCCGCACTAATACCTATCTTATTACAAGTTACGGAATTTTGATGAAAGTCAAGAATTACCTATTAGCAAAAATGTTTACCATAAGTAAAAATGAACTGTTAGGGAATTCCTTTTGTTATAATGGTAAAGGTGATTTGTATAAGGATCCATTATATCAATCCAATGACTCTAAACCTTATTCTTAACTACCCAAAATTTAATACAATGGAAACAGCATCTACCGCCAATGATCTTATGAATTACAAAGCCAGGGAGGCACGTGAAACCAAAAATCCCAATCTCAGGCTTAAAAACCTTGACAACCTACGAGAGAAAGCGTCTGATGCATTCTTATACTGTGGATTAAAAGTATGATTAGGGAAATCTCTAATTTTTAGAGATTTCATTAATTAGTTGTTTTTAGTAATTCAATATTTTTTATAAAATCGATATTATCTTAAAAATAATTCTGCTCTGTACTGAATATTCCAGGAATTAGATAAAATATAAATTTATTCTATTAATAATAAATCGAATTCCATAAGGTTCGGCTAAAGGATATCTTGGATATTGTTGATAGTTGGTTCGCTATATGTGACCCTTAAGCGTAAAGCACCTGATGCATTCTTAGGATGTGGGGCAATAGTCATACACTCTATTAGCAGAAACCATTTCAGGCTTGAAAAACATAATATAGTCGAATTCTCAATAGGTCTCAAAAATCATAAGTCCTTATACGAGTTTATCCCCCATTTTTAAGGAGATATAGGAACTTTTTGTACATTTATAAACAAGTTGTACCTCATTAATGAAAAGGCAGAATAAATTATTTTTAGGAATATACTTACACTTTAAAAAAAAGTAATGAAACAATGTTTATTAAAAATATTCTCTCTTTCGATATTAATTGCTTGTAATAATGAAAAGGAGACTAATCAAAATATAGATAATCAGACCATTTTATATCAATTAGCTGCCAATTATGTGCAGATGCGGAAAAGTTAATAACCAGTAGTTTGGATAGTAGTGTTTATGCACAATATGCTATGCCAACTGAGAAGTACGGCCATGGGGTTTTGGGAGATAAAATAGAAGCAGGGCAATTGGTGGCAGTGGTTGATGGTGTTTTTTATGAATTCACACTGCAAAGTGATTATGTTTATGAAGATATTCGCCCGCGATTATATGATGTGGACGGCGATAATAAGCTGGAATTTATCACAATAAGAACAAATGTATCTAAAGGAGCTGGAATTGTCATTTATAAAATATTTAATGAACACTTATTTGAATATGCATATGTTCCTGAGATAGGAGCATCTTATAAATGGTTGAATATTGTAACGATAAACGACCTTGACAATGACGGGATCGTAGAATTGGTTTGGATACAAACACCACATATAGGAGGTATCTTGAAGGTGGCAAAAATAAATGCAGGAGCATTACAAGTTTTAGACACTAAATCGCAATATAGCAACCATGAAGGCGGGGAGCGTAATATGTGTTTGTCCATCTTAACAGAGCAGTCTTCTCAAAAAGATATTTTACGTTCCTAATCAAAGTAAAAACAAAATAATTGGATTCACTTTTAAAAATAATGGCTTAAATATATTTGAAGAAATTAATCAATTAGTTGATTTCTCAAAAACATTAAGTTCTCAATATAATTTTAGCAACCCAATAGAAGAAGATATTAACTGCATATATGTCAAATAAATTTTACCGGAAGCAATGTTATATTGATCTACTGAAAAAAAATGAGTAATATGGATCAATGTAATGTTTAACAAAAAATAAAATTAAAATTATAAGAAAACGAGGCACAACATCGTGTATAGTGCATTTGGCGGATCATACAAAATTATGGCTTGGTTTCTTTCGCTAAGTTTAGGAGCGGTTGGAAAAACAAGTGCCCCGAAGCACCAAACGACAACATACACGAGGAACGATAGTGCACATGAAAGACAATGTTTCCCATCAAAGTAATGTGGACTGATTAAGGAACTAAAATTATCTAAAACTTATTGTTCATTTGACTAATAGGAGTGGGTAAAGTCAACAAAAATGTAGAATTATATATTAGGCATTTCTATATTAAACAGGAACAGATAAACCATTCCTGGAATGATATTCAACAATCAAGGTTTTCTGTAGAAATAAGGTCTACCTTTAAGTAAATCAAATAATAATCAATGGCTAATCCTCTTAATGAACAATTAAACTTGCCTCCTGAACTGGGAAAAATACTTAGTTCCTGGAGGCTCATTGTTTCAGTGCTATTTTTAATTATCATATTATGGACATCCATATTTCAGATTAGCACTGAAGAAGTAGGCGTTATTACACGATTTGGCAGGTATGTACGTCAAGTAGAACCAGGTTTGAACATGAAAATTCCTTTTGTTGAAGTCGTTTTCAAAGTTCCGGTGGAACGGCAGCAGAAACTTGAGTTTGGATTCCGGACCTCAAGTGCAGGAATCGATTCTGAATATAGCCATTCGTCAACTACAAAAGATGAATCTCTGATGCTTACAGGTGACCTTAATCTTGCCGAAGTGGAATGGGTTGTTCAATTCAGGGTTGACAATGCATATAATTACCTCTTTAAGGTCCGCAATCCCGAAAACACGCTCCGTGATATCTCCGAGGCAGCAATGCGACAAATCGTTGGTGACCGTACCGTGAATGAAGTGCTGACTGTAGGCCGAACGGAAATAGGAAGCCAACTTGAAGAACTGATCCAGGCCATTTGCAGGGAATATTCAATGGGTATTAAAATAGAACAGGTAGTACTCCAGGATATCAATCCACCCGAACCGGTAAAAGCCGCTTTCAATGCTGTTAATGAAGCCCAGCAGGAAAAGGAAACGTTAATTAACCAGGCTAAATCGGAATATAATAAGGTAATACCCAAAGCAAGTGGTCAGGCGTTAGAAACCATTCAAAAGGCTGAAGGGTATGCTACAGAACGGGTAAACATGGCACAAGGAGAAGTTGCCAGGTTCAAGGCCCTTTATAGTGAGTATGTTAAGGCCCCGGAAGTGACTAAAAGAAGGATTTACCTTGAAACGATGTCGAATGTAATCCCCAAAATCGGGAACGTAGTCATTACCGACCAAGAAGGCAACAATGTTTTGCCGCTATTACAGATGCAGATGAATGAAAAAAAAGAAAATAATGAAAACTAAAATAATATTACTGGCATTCTTAGCCCTTATTATCATTATTGGCTTGTCGGGAAGCGCATTTATTGTGCAGGAAAAAGATCAAGTAGTAATAACTCAATTCGGCAGACCCATTGGAAAAGCGCTGACCGAACCCGGCATATACTTTAAGGTTCCTTTTATACAAGTTGCCAATTATTTCGAAAAACGATATATGGAATGGAACGGAGATCCGAACCAGGTTCCAACCAAAGACAAAAAGTTCATTTATGTCGATACCTATGCAAGATGGCAGATCACTGACCCGCTCCAATTCTTTAAACGACTTACAAACGAACGAGGGGCTCAATCACGTATTGATGATATTCTTGATGGAGATACAAGAAATTTTATTGCCAATAATAATATCGAAGAAGCTGTAAGAACCAGTAACAGAACCCCTGTTTCATCCGATAGTGAAATCATAAGTGATTCTCTGACCGTTATTTATGTAGGCCGGGAAAAGATTCAGAAGGAAATCCTGGCATCCGCTAACAAACAAACAGCAGACCTGGGAATTGAGATACTGGATTTTCGATTTAAGCGCATCAATTATGTGCAGGAAGTACAGGACCAGGTATATGAACGAATGAAAAGTGAGCGTTTCCGTATCGCTGATAAATTTCGATCGGAAGGTCAGGGAGAAGCTTCCCGTATTAATGGTGAAAAGGAAAGGGAACTTAAAAGCATACAATCCAACGCATTCAGAGAGGCTGAACAGATAAAAGGTAAAGCAGATGCCGCTGCCGCGTTGATATATGCCCAGGCTTATGATCAATCAAGTCAATCGAGGAATCTGTATAGTTTTCTGAAATCAATGGAAACATTTGAGAAAACCTTTGATAATAAAACATCCATTTTTATTTCTACAGACAGCGAATTGTATAAATACCTGAAGAAAATGGATTGACAAAGGCTCATATTCAGTATCACTTATTCAAAGGGAAGGATATGTGCCATACATATGCATAAGTGGATGTCTGTGAACGACAGGCAGAACGTTCATGGAGAATGGTACATACATTAGTGAATTACAAGATTACTCACATTACACTGATCAGCAGCAAAAGAAAGCATCTGATGCATTCCTTTTTACTATGCATAGAGAAAATTGACTTTTAAAGTGTTTCTACGATCTCGGTTTTAAAAATATGTAATAGCATCATTCTAAATGCTTAATAAAGCATCTCTAAAAGTATTGTGATTATTATCATCTCAATAAACTATTTCATCATACACTTAACTTTATTATTGCATCTGGTAAAAGATTTGGATGTTTAAAACCGTTAGTGTTCAAACATGCACGAAGCTCGCAGACTCGTGGAAATTATGTTTACCGATATTGTCGGTTATACCGGACTCATAGGTTTTGATCGTATGTCTTGAAATTCTTTAGCTTCCGGATACATTAAAATTTACAACCAACTTTTCCCACATCAGGGAAACCGTCCCATCATCACTGATTTTGAATGTCATCTTTTCGGTATTATCAGCAACTTGTTCGGATTTAACCTTTACCCTAAGCACATCCTTAGATTCATCGTAACTGAATGCACCCCATTGATCTGATACTGAATTGAAAATGATTACCCATTCATTTTCACCGGGAATGGTAAACAATCCATATTTTCCTGCCTTTAAAGATTCTCCTTCAACTTTTACATCAGTGCTTGCTTCAAATGTGGTGGCTTCATTTGCTCCTGTTCTCCATACTTTCCCATAGGGTACCAATCCACCCCAGATTTCTCTTTCCTTAACGGAAGGTTGACTGTAATCGATGGTAACTAATGTGCTACCAACATTTCCAGATACTTTTGCCGGCGGGCTTGGCCTTTGGGATTTGTCATCTTGGGCTGAAATTGTAGCTGAAAAGAAAACAAAAGAAATAAGAGCTACAACCATCGTAACTTTTTGCAAATAATTTTTCATGATTTTATCAATTTGAAGATTAAGTGAGTATATAATCTAATAGTGCAAGTTAAATTTAAATAATGTCTTTCACATTAACTAATAATAGAATTACAATGACGCCTGGAAGATATATTGGATGCTTACTGGTTTGAAGATTTGGACCAATTAAGGACACTAATTCAAAAATGGAAAGAGGATTACAATTTCAAGCATCCTCATAAATCATTAAATGGAATACCTCCTGTTATATATTATTAATAATACTGCGAATAGTGGAAAAGTACAACCCAGAATTCCAGCCCTTAACTTTACTACAATTAACAGCTCAACAACAATGGAATTAAATCAAAAATGTATAATTTAATGTGGTCCGAAAAAAAGGGAAGGCTACAGTCATTCCAGCACTTTTATTAGCAAAGATGACAGGGTATTTGCTTTTAATTCTATTCATAACGCACATGATAATGTATATTAACATTTGTTGTCAATTAAAAAACACTATTGGAAATGACTATAAAACCTGTCCAAATATACCGGCAAACAATTTTAGAAAATTGTCTCTTATAAGGGCATTGAACTATGTACTTCAAATAATTTGATTAAACGCTTCCAGCCAGGCATTTTTCATAAGCCAGGCCCCGCCAATTGATGGATGCACACCGTCAGGACACCAATACGTGACCGGAGCAGTTTTTAGAGCATTGTTAAATACTTCCTGATACGGAATAAATGCAGCATCATAATCTTTGGCAATCTGCCTTGCATATTTCTGATAGTCTGGGAAGTCATTATCCCATTCGGAAGTAATAGCTGAACCTCCCTTAACAGCAAAAGGTTCCCCTATAATAAGCTTAACATCAGGGATTGCTTTTTTAGTTCGGTCGAGCAAAGCCCTGAAATCATCACTATAGGATTTGGCGGTACCTCCATAATTTCCAGTTAAAGTGTGCCAGAAATCATTAACCCCAATCAGTATGCTCAATACATCCGGTTTGAGATTCAGACAGTCGTCATCCCATCTATTAGCTAACTGATTAACTTTGTTGCCACTAATACCTCGATTATAACATTTTAGCCCCTTTTCAGGATTATTTCCCAACAAATCAGCAATAACCTGGAATGCATAACCGCTTCCCAATCCCCGTCCATCGTTTGGATAATAGTTACCCCGGTTTCTGCCAGCATCAGTTATGGAATCTCCCTGGAACAAGATCGTTGAATTCTCTGGAATATCTTTTCTGGAATTTTGAGGTTTAGCTATAGAAAGATAAGGAAGGCTGGAAAGGCCAACACCAGTAAGGGCAATTTTTTTAAAGAAATCCCTTCTTTTCGATTTTTTCTTATTGGTCATTTTACGAAAAATTTATAGTTATATTCCTATTTATAATTTTCAATTAAAAGGACTGAAATTTAAAAATAATAATCTTTAAGTAAAATTTGATGAGATAGTTTGTGTTGTAATTTACAGTAAATTCTGGTTTTAAATGTAATTAACATATTATTACATAAATTTTCTTATATGATAAATGGCAAATTCAAATATTTTGTATTTTGCATAATATCATTTTAATAAACTCAAAATGTACTCCTACATATCCAAATCAGGATCTGTCTTAATCCTGTTTACACTTAGCCTGGCAGTAGCCATAGCACAACCGAATGATTTCACAATAGCAAACTCTTGCATCCCGTGTTCAGAGATAAAAGATCTGCGCCTGCCTGATGTTACCATTCTGGAGGCAACTGCTGTGAATACAGAATCTGCAGAATTGAAAACAAGCGATAAGGCTCATTGCAAGATCTTAGGCAGGATAGGGAAAGAAATTCACTTTGAACTATTGCTGCCAGAAGAATGGAATGGAAGGTTTGCCATGGGAGGTGGTGGCGGATTTGTTGGGAATATTCAAAATATGGCCAGGTATACAATCAACCAGGGATTTGCAACAGCTGGAACTGATACTGGTCATAAAGCGAATGGAATTAAAGCGGATTGGGCACTGAACAATATGGAGAGACAGTTGAACTTTGGGCATATGGCCATCCATAAGACTGCAGAAGTCTCCAAAGTCCTGATCTTTAATTTTTACTGTGCTGATCCGGAGTATTCCTATTTTATTGGATGTTCCAGAGGTGGGGGGCAGGCAATGATGGAAGCCCAGCGTTATCCTGAAGATTTCGATGGAATCTTAGCAATGGCACCTGCCTTTGACTGGCCGGCCATTGCTGCTGAATTCATCCAGAACTCCAAAGCTTTGTATCCTGATCCCCAAAACCTCGAAAGCCCAGTACTGACAAAAGACAATCAGAGATTACTTCAGGAAACAGTTCTAAAAACCTGCGATGAAATAGACGGCCTGAAAGATGGATTAATTACAGATCCAAGGAATTGTGATTTTAATCCGGAAGATTTGCCAGTATGTCCGGATGGGAATGCAGGAGACAATTGCTTCACAGTAGAACAAATTCAAGTGATAAAGACCATTTATGCTGGTGTAAACATTGATGGGAAGGAAATTTATCCTGGTTTCCCTCTTGGTGGAGAGAATAGAGGTGGGGGTTGGAATAATTGGATTGTAGGTCCTGAAGCATCCTTGAAGCCTCTTGGTTTCCCAAGTCTTCAATTTGGATTTGGAACAGAAATTTTCAAATTCCTCGTTTTTAATGATCCTGACTGGGATTATTCAATATATAATTTTGAAAACTTTTTCAGAGAAACTGAATACGCAGCTTCATATCTTAATGCTATCAATCCGGATTATTCAGCTTATAAGAAAAGTGGGGGAAAAATACTTTTTGCACATGGTTGGGAGGATGCCGCACTATCAGCTCTCGCCACAATAGACCATTTCGAATCTATCCTTCAGGCAAATCCTGATGCAGACGATTTTACAAAATTATACCTTCTCCCCGGCGTTTTGCATTGTGGTGGCGGACCCGGACCAGACCAGGTTGATTGGCTCAATGTGATCCGGGCTTGGGTGGAAAAAGGAGAGGCTCCTGACAGGTTAGTGGTAAATAAAGTCCAAAAGGGGAAAGTTGTTTTGTCCAGACCTTTATTTCCCTATCCCCGAACAGCTGTTTATGATGGAAAGGGAGATCCTAGTAAGGAGAGTAGTTTCAAATAGCCTACTAAATTCGGTATAAATTTTATTCGGAAATTTTCGACAGGAAATGCCTTCTCTTGCACCATCCTGTTGTTTTAGTAATTTTCTTCATAATAGGATTAGTTCAATATTTATTTTAATTTAGCAAATTGGGATAATGTGACTTTGTTGGAATGACCGCATTTTAGGTGCTCTTGACAGGTCATTATCTCAAATTAAGCTTAAGAAATTCTTAACTGGTAAACCAAACGCAACACCCATGAAAGGTCAAATTCTGCTGATTCTTCTTTCAGTAATCCTCATTTTCTGCTTCAGCTCAATCCGCTATAAAAGGCAGGATAATGGACAACTACGATTATGGAGTAGCATTTGCCAATGTATTGCTTCTTAATGGCAATGATTCTGCATTTGTGAAAGGCGCTGTTACAGATGAAGATGGATATTATACCTTAGCAAATATTCCAACCGGCACCTACCTGATTGAGTCTTATATGATTGGATTTTCGAAATCCTATTCAACCTTGTTATATGTGGAAAAAGGAATTAATATTCAGCTTGATCCAATAATTTTAGCCGAAGAATCGCAGGAATTGGAAGAGGTAGTGATAACAGCCGAAAAGCCTCTTTATGAAATGGAAATGGGGAAAATGGTAGTGAATGTACCCAGCCTCATTACCTCTGCCGGACATTCTGTTATCGACGTATTGGAAAAGTCCCCGGGGGTGTTTGTAAACCGGCAGAATAATACTCTGGCATTAAATGGAAAGGGGGGGGTGATCGTATTGATGAATGGGAAAAGAAGCAGGATGCCTATTCAGGCTGTTTACCAGATGTTGGAAGGATTGAATGCAGGCGATATCGAAAAAATAGAGATTATGTCTGTACCGCCGGCTAAATATGACGCCGATGGCGATGCGGGATTTATCAACATCGTTATGAAAAGAGGGAGTGATGTTGGGACGAATGGTACTGTAATGGCGAATCTTGGATATGGATCCGGGCCAAGGGCTGGAACAAGTTTAAATTTAAGCCATCAGGCAAAAAAATTAAGCTTTTATGGCAACTATTCTTTTAACTATGCAGATCAGGAAGGAGTATTAAATATGTACAGAAACGCAACCACCGAGACTGAAACTATTACTTCAGGAAGCGAGGCCGAGAGAGATCCAAACCGCATGACACACAATTTTCAATTTGGCATGGATTATTATATCACTGACAAGACAGTGATTGGAGGCCTGGTGAGTGGTTACGACAATCACTGGCGCATGAATTCTATTACTAAAGCAACTTTTGATTATTCAATATCACAGGACAGCACGGTCCTGATCAACATTAATGAGAACAACCACTGGAGACATTTAATGGGGAACCTTAATTTGCAACATACATTCAAGAATGGTCAAATGCTCAATTTAAATCTTGATTATTTGACTTATGATAATTCAAATCCAACAACTTATGAAAACAGGTATTTTGATGACCAGGAAACCTTGGTAAGGGAGGTGAATAACAGAATTTCCAAGGAGACCCCAATAGATATCTGGGTCGGTAAGGTAGATTATTCAATGAACCTGGCGAAAAAGGTTACAATGGAAACAGGGGTGAAAGGCACCTTTACCAACCTAATCAATGATATAATATTTGAAGAAAAAATTGGTGAAGACTGGATCATCGGTGAGGAATTCAGCAATTATGCAGATCTGTCAGAAAATATACTGGCCGCATTTACCACCTTTATGATAAAATTTAATGACAAGACCTCTCTCAGTGCTGGCCTGAGGTATGAACATACTACAACACTCCTCAATACTGAGGAAGAGGAAGGTGTTGTGGACCGTGTATATGGTGATTTTTTCCCCACGCTCTTTTTCTCCAAAAAAATAAACGATAATAATCTTTTGCAATTTTCATATGGCAGAAGGATCACCCGTCCGACCTACAACGAATTGGCACCATTCGTTTTATTTATGGATCCATATACCTATACAGCTGGAAATGCCAATCTGCTGCCCACCTATACGCACAGTATACGGGGGGATTACTCCTACAAGAACTTCATCTTTTCCCTTCAGTACAGTCATGACAACAATGTAATATTCAGGTTTCAACCCGTCTATGATCCTGAAACCAACGTGATGGTATTACAAACTGATAATGTAGACCGGCGGGAAACCGTTTCCACAACCATTACCCTGCCCTTTCATGTTAACAGACTGGTGGGAAATGCAGAACAACCTTAGTGGTAACTGGTCAAGGATCGCTACACAGGTTGGAACAAGGTATGTATGCCAGAAGGATCAGAAGTGGGTTTCAAATCAATACTACCCAAACTTTTCGGCTTGCCGAGGAAGTTTACCATCGAATTGTCAGGATTTTATATATCACCGACAATTAATGGTTATTTCAACTGGTTTTCGCGGGGTTTTGTGAACCTGGGCATTCAGAAAGAATTTAACAACAACGGGGCCTTGCGTTTTGCTTGTAATGACATATTTGAAACCAGCCAGATGCGGTGGGATTCTGCGAATGAAACGAATTTCACTTTTCATGGTAATATTAAATTTGAAAAGCGAATATTCACTTTGACTTATACCCAGAAATTTGGGAATAAGAAGATAAAAGGTATTAGGAAACGCGCGGTTGGCTCTGAGGATGAAAGGAGACGCGTTACCAATTAGTATAGTATATCAGAAATTAATACGCCACACCTCTTTACGTATTCAATAATCTGAAGTACTGGCCTCAGGGCTGAAAGTAATTTGTAAAATATCTTTCTTTTTCCTTATCTTAGAAAACTATGTCTGGGCCATGTCGAAAGCTTACTGCGATTATGTTTACCGACATTATCGGATATACTGCCCTAATGGGTAAAGACGAAGCAAGAACCTTTAATTTACTAGAAGAGAACCGGCAACTACATATCTCATCTATAAACGAATACAATGGAAACATCCTGCTAAGAACTGGTAAAAAGTAAAAGCTTTCACTATAACTATCTTTCAACCACCATTATTCGGATCATTGATCATGCCAGATTAAACAAATAATATCAATTTCCTGATATATATCAGGTTTGGATAAATTATCAATTTTTTTTAAAGGAAGTCTTCTAATGATTTTGTACTTTAAAGTGAAAATCCGGAGTATCGGTAAGCTTATAATAATTACAAGCGATTTAGACTTTTTTGTATGCAGCTATTTTTTTCGCATCTGGTTAAGGAACTGGACAAAGGGAAACCTCTTGCATTAGCTACCCTTGTGAACACAAGGGGATCAACGCCACAGGTTCCGGGCGCATCGGCAATAATTGGTGAAAAGGGCCTCTTGCATGGAACCCTTGGTGGAGGGATTATGGAGGGAGTAATAGTATCGAAAGCAATTCTAAGCCTTGTATCTAAACAGAACTTCGTCGAAGAATACAACCTCGATTCAAGTATTGTTGCTGATGCAGGCCCGATATGCGGAGGGTATGCAACAATTCTGGTGGATGCAAAGCCGGAACTTAGTCTTGATGTGTTTAAAACACTGGATGAATGCTTAATGTCTAATCAGGCGGGGGTACTTGTAACCACTATGCAAAGAGATCCTGAAAAATTTTCTATTAGAAAGAGGATCTGGATATCTCAGTCTGACGCTTCAGTTTATAATCCAACAGGTGGGATTTCAATAAATTCTGATAAACTTATACAAGCTCTTAACAGTCAAAAGCCAGTATTGGATGAAGCTGAGAACAAAGATCAAATGGTCTTTTATCAACCGGTTTTTCCTGATCCTCAGCTGATCATCGTTGGTGCCGGCCATATTGGAAAAGCATTAAGCCACCTCGGTAAATTACTTGATTTTCGGGTAACAATAATAGATGAAAGACCGGAGTATGCAAACCATAAAAATTTACCAGATGCAGATGCCGTTCTATCGAATGACATCGAAAAAGATCTTAAGAATTTGCACATTACGGAGAATTGTTATATCGTCATTGTAACCCAGGGACATAAAAAGGATGGTGTTGCTTTAAGGCAGGTAATCCATTCTGAGGCTGCATATATTGGGATGATTGGCAGCAAAAGGAAGACCAGGCTGATGAAAGAAGAGTTTTTGGCCAATAAATGGGCTACAAAAGAAGAGATTGAGGCAATTTATGCACCTATTGGCCTGGATATTAATTCAAAGACAGTTCAGGAAATCGCCATCAGTATAGCAGGGGAACTTGTGAAAGTAAGGCAGGAGAAAAATTCCCAACATAAGCGGAAAAGATATTGAGATCCTTATTCTGGCCGCAGGAAAATCGGAACGAATGGGTCAGCAGAAGCTATTGATGCCTTACGGAGAAAAGACAATACTTGAGAATATAATTGAAAAGGCCCTTGATTCAAAAGCAGTTGCAGTGAAAGTAGTTGTCGGCAGTCATCGCGATGAAATTCAAGATCTGATAAAAGACCATCCCATAGAGATTGTGGAAAACATAGATTTCGAAAAAGGAATGTTATCTTCTGTTCAATGCGGGTTCAATGCATTGTCGTCAACTTCAAGGGCAGGCATGATACTCCTGGGCGACCAGCCTATGGTACAGACTCTGGTCATCAATAAACTTATTGACAGTTATGAAAAGACTGGAAAAGGTATCATTATTCCTTTTTATAACAATAAGAGAGGCCATCCGGTATTGATTGACACTAAATACATCCCTCGCATTAATCAATTGGATCACAGTATTGGATTGCGACAATTGATGGATGAATGTTCAGGGGATATCCATGAATTAGAAGTCGAAACAAACACTATTTTAAAAGATATAGATACAATTGAAGATTATAAACGAGAACTAATATAAGGAGGTAAAAAATGAAACAAAGCATCAGTTTTAATTTAAATGGCAAACCTGTATCGGTTGAAGCAAATGGTGACGAATCCCTGCTGACCGTTATCCGTACCTACCTCGACCATACCGGCACTAAGTATGGTTGTGGGATGGGGCACTGTGGTTCCTGTACAGTTTTAATTGACAAGGAGCCGGTACGTTCCTGCATGATTTATGTTGAGGACGTTGTTGGTAAAGAAATTACTACCATTGAAGGGTTGGCTAAAGGGCGAAGAATTGCATCCTGTTCAGAAGGCATTTGTAGAACACGATGCCCTCCAATGCGGATATTGCACACCCGGTATGATTATGAATGCCACCGGGCTATTGCTTAAAAAGCCGGATATGACCCGGGAAGAGATCATCGAAGGCATGGAAGATAACCTCTGCCGTTGCGGATCTTACATGCGCATCATTGATGCTATTCAAACTGCAGGAAAAGAAATGAAAGGAGGAATGTAATTATGAAAGCAGAAAAAATCAATGAATTATATTTTGGCGATGTTGATTACCGTGTAACGACTTATGATCGTCGGAAATTCTTGAAACGACTGGGTGGAGGTATAATAATTATATTCTCATTTAGCGAGTTATCTTTATTGACCGGTTGTGAACCGCCTAAGGAAGGTGAAGAAAGACCCGACTTCAATGCGTATCTGCATATCAAGGAAGATGGTAGCGTCGATTGCCTTACGGGTAAGATAGAAATGGGACAGGGCGTCATCACATCCCTTGCACAGGAAATTGCAGAAGAGCTCGAAGCACCTTTTAAATCTATTAACATGGTTATGGGCGATACAGACCTTTGCCCATATGATGCAGGAACATGGGGTTCCCTGACTACCCGCTTCGAAGGTCCTGTGATCAGGGCCGCAGCGGCAGAGGCAAGGGAGATCCTTATTGGCCTCGCCGCCAAAGAACTGGGTGTTTCTGAAAAGCAACTGGAAGCAAGCGAAGGATTTGTATTTGACAAGAACGATAAAAGCAAAAAGATTTCATTTGCCGACCTGACTAAAGGACAGAAAATTGTTCAGAAGCTCAAGAAGATGCCGGAGACAGAAAAAGGCAAAGGATTTTGATATTATCGGAAAATCTGTGATCAGTATTGATGCAGTAGATAAAGTTACTGGTAAAGCAGCTTATTCTGGTGATGTTAAACTTCCTGGTATGGTGTATGCTACAATCGTACGACCAAGGGTTTGGGGATCTAAAAAAGTAAGTGTGGATGCCTCAGGACTTGAGACAATTCTGAAGGGGCTGAGCTTGTTGAAGAAGGTGATCTGGTGGCTGTAGTGCATCCGGACCCGGAAGTGGCAGCAAAAGCAGCACAACAGGTAAAAGTGGAATGGGATGCTCCTGAGTCCAAAGCCGATACCGAGACTATTTTTAAATACTTTGTTGATAATATCACGGAAAGTGATGTTGTTGAGGAGGGCGGTAATCTTGCTGCTGGAAGGGAAGCTTGTGAAACCATTGTGGAAGCTGGAATACCATGATGGATATAAAGCACATTCCCCTGTTGAACCTCATACTGCAACCTGTTATTTCGAAGGCGATAAACTGACGATGTGGGTATCTTCCCAGACACCATTTGGAACCAGGGAGGCACTCGCTGAAACTTTCAGCATGCCGAAAGAAAAGGTGCATATGAAACAGATTTTCCTCGGTGGGGGTTTTGGTGGTAAGATATACAATCCACAGGCTATTGAAGCAGCGAAAATTGCCAAACTTAGTGGCAAACCTGTACAGCTGGCGTTTAACAGGCGTGAAGAGTTTATGTATGATTATTTCAGGCCGGCGGCTGTGGTTAAATCAGCAGCGGGTGTGGATAGCAATGGAAAACTGAAATTGTGGGAATTCGATATTTATTGTGCAGGTTCCAGGGGGACAGGTTTAGCCCAATTGTATGATATCCCAAATAACAGGACCAGAAATTTCAACAAGGATGGCATACATCCATTCAGTACAGGTGCCTGGCGGGCCCCTGGTAATAACACAACCACATTCGCGACGGGAATCTCATATTGATGCTACAGCGCATGCGGCGGGTATTGATCCTTTGGAATTCAGGCTTAACAATATTGTGAATGCTGAGATGAAAGCTACGCTTGAAATGGCAGCTGATTCGTTTGGCTGGAATAAGGAGAAACCTGAGGGGCACGGTTATGGTATATCCTTGGGCTGGGATGCCGGAACATATGTAGCAATGATAGCAGAAGTAAAGGTTGATAAGGCAACAGGGTATGTTCAGCCTATACGGATTGTTTGTGCCCAGGATATGGGTCAGGTTGTGAATCCACATGGAGCAAAAGTCCAAACTGAAGGCGGTATTACTATGGGCCTGGGGTATGCTTTAACAGAAGAAGTCGAATTTGATTGGGGCAGGGTCATTACCAGGAATTACGATACGTACCAATTTGCCAAATTTTCGATGACACCTAAAATCGAATCTGTATTTGCCGATAAAATGGATGCAGCGCCTGGGGGAGGGGGAGAACCGGCCATCATTTGTGTAGGAGGTGCAATCGCTAATGCTGTATTTGATGCATGCGGAGCAAGGGTAAACCGGCAGCCAATAACTCCTGAAAGGATTCTGGCAGCATTGGGAAAAAGTTGATAATGCATTGAGTAATTCGGTATTCCTCTGGCCGACTATTCAGGTAATAGCCTTTTTCTTTTCATGCCTGGAAAAACAACCTGGCACTAGGAGGAGCATGACTGGAACGACGGATTATCGATTTGTAATATCATCAAGGATACTGGAATCATAACAATTTAAACAGGAAGTGTTTGAGAATAGAAACATCTTAATGCTTCCTGTACATTTAATATTTCAATTAGTGAATTTTTAATCAGGGATGGGAATATTTAAGATTTCCTATTTCTATTTTTTAAAACTATATCTGAATTATATGAAAAATATTATAATACTCTCTTTAATAAGCTTTCTGCTATTTAGTTGTAATGCTGATAAAAAACAGCAGCAGGAAATTGAATCAACCAAGCAATTTACCTTTGCATTTCTTACAGATATTCACTTGCAACCCGAAAAGGATGCTACTGATGGATTTAAAAAAGCCATTGAAAAAGTAAATGAACTTAATCCTGATTTCGTAATTACCGGTGGAGACCTGATTATGGATGCTTTAGGTGTATCCTTCGAGGGGGTGTATTTTTTGTATACTCTTTACAATGAAATAAGTAAGGAATTTCAAATGCCGGTATATAATGCGTTTGGGAACCACGAAACCTTCGGAAGTGACAGGAGAGAAAGAAAGCGGGATAGAAGTCACACATGAACAGTAGATAAAAAAATGTATGAAAATAGAATTGGAAGAGATATTATTCATTCGATCATGAAGGATGGCATTTTATTGTGCTGGATGCTGTTGATGTTAAACCTGAGCGGTACTATTACGGCCATATTGATGAGGAACAAATTGCATGGCTAAAATCTGACCTTCAGAAAATCACAAAAGAAACACCTATTGTCATCACGGTTCATATACCATTTATTACATCCATGACCCAGCTGACTAAAGGATCATTGGAACCTAATGATGAGGGCCTGGTGATTACCAACGCCAGGGATGTATTGCTTTTACTTTACGAATATAACCTTAAGCTGGTCTTACAAGGCCATTTGCATTTTCTTGAGGATATCTATGTTGGTAACAAAACCCACTTTATTAATGGTGGTGCTGTTAGTGCAAGTTGGTGGGAGGGCCCCGAGGGGTACGATGGAAGAAGGGTTCGTTCTCGTAAAGATCAAGGACGATCAACTGGATTGGGAATATACTCAGTATGGATGGGAAGTGGTTGAAAAATTGAAATTCATCAACATCAATTAAATACAGCCATATGAAAACCCGGGACTATTTGCAGTATGATTTTACCGACATCAAAACTCCTATTCCAATTGATAGGCGGGAATTTCTGAAAAGACTGGGTGGAGGGATCATCATAATTCTTTCCCTCAGTGAATTTATTGAGGTTCATGGGGATATCCTCCAGGGTCGTCAAATGCCGGAAGATCTGAATGTATACCTTCGGATCAAAGAAGATGGCCGGGTTGATTGTTATACTGGAAAAATAGAAATGGGGCAAGGGGTAATTACTTCCCTGGCACAAATGTTAGCTGAAGAACTTGACGTATCACTCGAAGATGTTGATATGGTGATGGGAGATACAGAGCTATGTCCCTGGGACATGGGTACATTCGGATCTATGTCGACGCGTTTCTTCGGACCGCCTTTACGAGCTGCAGGGGCAGAGGCAAGAGCGACCTTAATGCAACTAGCTTCAACCGCTTTGAAAGTTGATGCATCTCTTCTGACCGTGAACGAGGGTATCGTGTCCGTTAAAAATGATAATTCGAAATCAATAACCTATGCAGAGTTAAGCAAAGGGAAGAGAATTGTTAAAACTGTATCAGAAAAACCACCCTTAAAAAAGCCATCGGAGTTTAAAATAATTGGGAAACCGGTATTAAAACAGGATTCATATGTAAAGGTAACCGGTAAAGCACAGTTTGCCGCTGACTTGAAGGGATGCTTTATGCATCCATTGTGAGGCCACCCGCTCCAATGGCGCCGAATTAGTAAGTGTCGATACTTCTGAGGCAGAAAAAATCAATGGCGTTCTGATCGTCAATCAAAAAGATCTTATTGCAGCACTTCATCAGGAAAAGGCAATTGCAGAAAAGGCAGCTTCAAAAGTAAAGGCGGAGTACAAATTACCTGACGCTATAGTTAATGATAAGAATATTTTTGATTATTTATTGGAAAATGCCCCGGAAGGGAGAATTGCTGAGGAGGGAGGGGACCTGGAAGACGGTGAAAAAGCGACGAATCTGATAATTGATAAAGAATATTATAATAGTTATGTGGCCCATGCCACAATTGAACCCCATGCTGCTACCGCAAGGATAACCGATGGGAAAATAGAGATATGGGCTTCTACCCAAACACCGATCCCGTGCTGAATCTGAGGTTGCAGAAAATCTGGGATTTCCACAGGGTCAGGTTCGGATCAGACAGGCTTTTGTTGGGGGTGGTTTTGGAGGAAATACCAGCAGATCCTGGAAGCAGCAAGATTAACCAAGATCTCCAATAAACCTGTTCAAGTTCGATGGACACGACGGGAAGAATTCTTTTATGATTCATTTCGTCCAGCCGCTGTAGTGAAAATATCCTCAGGAATAGACAATGAGGGGAAGATAACCAAATGGGATTACGGTGTGTTTTCGGCAGGTGAAAGGGGAGCCCGGCATTTTTATGATATTCCAAATGATAGTACAACTGTTTATGGATGAGGGTGGATGGGGTTGAGCGTACATCCTCTGAAAACTGGCGCCTGGCGGGCTCCGGCAAATAATACCAATACCTTTGCCAGGGAATGTCAGATCGATATCATGGCTGCTGAAGCTGGCATTGATCCTGTTGAATTCAGGCTGAAGAATTTGAAGGATAATCGAATGATCAGGGTACTTGAGGCAGTTGCCGATAAAGTAGGTTGGACTCCAGCCAAATCGCCAAGTGGACGAGGGTATGGAGTAGCATGTGGAATTGATGCGGGTGCCTATGTAGCCCATATCGCCGAGGTGGATGTGGATAAAAAAACAGGCGCTGTTCGTGTCAAAAGAGTGACTTGTGCTCAGGATATGGGTCTTATTATCAATCCCCAGGGGGCCACAATACAGGTTGAAGGTTGTATTACAATGGGATTGGGGTATGCCTTAACTGAAGAAATTCAATTTGAAGGGGGAAAAGTGAATAATCGGAACTTCGATTCGTATACATTACCTAAGTTTTCGTGGACTCCTGAAATAGAAACAGCTTTATTGGATCTGCCAGACAACCGGCACAGGGAGGTGGTGAACCTGCGATTATATGTATGGGAGCATTGGTAGCTAATGCTATATTTGATGCAACAGGAGCCAGATTGTTTCAATTGCCTATGACACCGGAAAGAGTTTTAAATGCCTTATCTGAAATTTGATAAACATCTTCTGATATGTAGTGAAAATCGCGGAGAAAAATGAGATTAATCAATTTACTAATTAATAAAATATAATATTATGGCCGGTACTTTTAGATTTACATTTGGACCCTGGAATATACATGAAGGCGCTGATGTTTTTGGCCCTCCTGTGCGTAAAACTTTAGACTTTGAGAAAAAACTCGAATTTTATAAAAAACTTGGATTTGATGGGGTTCAGTTTCACGATGATGATGCGGTTCCTGAATTGGAAGGGAAAAGCGCCAGTCAGATCATTAAAGAAGCTGAAGAATTGAAGAAACGGCTTGATGATATGGGCCTTGTTGCTGAATTTGTTGCACCCAGGCTTTGGGAAGATCCCAGGACAATTGACGGAGGATACACAGCAAATGATCCTGCTTGCCGAAAATATGCCATCGAACGTACGAAAATCTCAATTGATATTGCCAGGGCTCTTGGAATAGACCTGCTTGTTTTATGGCTGGCTAGGGAAGGAACCTATATTCGGGAAGCTAAAGACAGTAAGGTCGCGACGGAACGTTTGGTTGAAGCCGTAAATGCCATGTTAAAATATGATGAAAAGGTAAGGATTTGTGTTGAACCGAAACCAAATGAACCTATGGATCATGCATATATTCCTACGACCGGGCATGCTCTGGCATTGGGAATGCTTACTGAAGATCCAGATAGGGTAGGTGTAAATATTGAAAGTGCACATGCTATACTGGCCGGGCTTGATCCCTCAGATGAGATGGGATTTGCTTTAGCACATAATAAACTCTGGACTGTCCATTTAAATGATCAGAATGGATTGAAATTTGACCAGGACAAAGCTTTTGGATCGGTAGATCTCCGCAGGGCATTTAACCAGGTAAGAATTCTCGATAAACATGATTATGGCAAAAATGGAGAATGGGTAGGCCTGGATGTGAAAGCCATGAGAACACAAAAAGAGGAAGTGGCTACCAAACATCTGACCAATAGCAAACTTGTATTTGAAAGATTGCTTGAAATATCCAGAAGCCTTGATGATGCCTTTATATCCAAATGTGTTGACGCAAGGGATTACGAGGAATTAGATTTGTATATTATGAGATCTTTAATGGCATAGTTGGTTTATAGCAATTCCTTAAATAATGATAAAAAATGCACTAAGTATAAAGGCTGTCCGAAAGACAGCCTCTTAAAATTCTAATTCTCAGTAAATATCCGGGAGTTTTATTAAACGCCTTTTATCCTCCTTTTATATTCCTGCAAAGCATCTTCAAGCCTGGCATGTGCAGTCGTATCGCCAGGAACATTATGGGATGGATGTATATGCAATTTAACACCTCTGTCTGCCAGGATTTCTGCAACAGTGGTGACCGTCATCCAAACTGCCGTTACGAACGCCATTGTCGAGACTGGGCCTACTTTGTCAAAATGATTCTTTAAAGGTACTGATGCATCAACCACTGGCACACAGGTGTCTACTACAATATCAGCGAGATCGAAAAGGGTTTTTCCACTGCTATGTCGGCTTTTCTTGTCTTTAGCTTCAGCAGCCGATCCGAAAACGATCACTTTCATGCCTTTTTCCCTTGATTCGAGTGCCACATCTATGTTTACAGCATTTATTCCAGTATGTGAAAACAACCACATCGTGTCTTTTGGATCAAAATTATGCCCTTTCATAATCTCATTTCCATATCCTTCCACCCTTTCTAGAAACACAAACTGCTGAACGCTCATTCCTCCAACAATATTTGTAAAAAAAGTAAGTGGAAGTTCAATCATTGGATGAAATCCAACAAATCCTCCAATCCTGGGGTACATCTCCTCTATCGGTAGGGTGGCATGCCCGCAACCAAATGTGTGGACCCATCGTCCGGCCTCAATGGAATCGGCCATCACCTTAGCAGCTTCCTGTATGTTTTCAATTTGTGTATCTTCGATGTTATTCATAACATCTCTGGCGTTATTTAACCATTCTTTAGCTAACATTTTTTTCTTCTTTATATATAATTAATAATATTTGATTTAAATCATTACTTTATCCATGGCCAACCTGGCTGCGCCTAATAACTGAGCGTCAACACCAAGTTGTCCGCCTGCCAGTTTTACCTCCTGAATTGCTATTGGCTGGGCCCATTTTTTAGATCGCTCATAAATTTGATCCAAAAATTTAAGGCCGGGACCGAATACCCCTCCTCCGAATATGATAATCTCTGGATTGAATATACTGACAAGGTTAGCAACTCCTTTTGCCCAATAATCAATAGCTACATCGATGGTTGCCTGAGCTAGTGGATCTTTCAAATTATGAGCAACAAAAATATCTTCTGCCTTAAGATCTGATATATTCAGCCTGGTATCCGGTTTGTCCTTATTAAAAATATTAAAGGCAAGACGAACCAACCCGTCACCAGAGGCATTGTATTCAAAACACCCGAAATCTCTGTATCCTTCCGGATAATGATGGTCAAGGGCAAGCCATCCAATTGACCCGGCAATATCACTATTACCTCTCAGGATCCTGTTGTCAATTAATATACCGGCTCCTATTCCAGTCCCAAAGGCTAAGAATATTGCATTTTTATATCCTTTCGCCACACCTTGCCATACTTCACCGCATATACAACAGGCTCTGTCACTGTCTATATGAATGACCATTTCACTCTCCAATTTATCCTCCAGGTATGCTAATAAAGGATAATGATCCCAGCCGGGAATATTTGGTGCCCAGACTGTCCCATTTTTCTGGTTACTGATTCCAGGTATGGAAATACCTACACCTTGCACTGAATGTCCAGGGGGCAGCTTTTCTTTTAGTTGAAGAATAATGGAATGTATTGCAAAACCTACTTCATCGCCTTCCAGTCCGGAGATTTTATCTTTCAATTTATATAAGATCTTTCCAGATTCTGCAATGACTGCACCGGCACATTTTGTACCTCCTAAATCAATTGAAATGAATGTATTTTGCATCAAGTAAAAATATAGTTCTTTTTGGCGGGAGCTCAACTCCGTGTGATACACATGGTCAAAGATAAAACATTCGGTGTTTTATTGGTCTCAATTTATCTTAATTCTATTTTTTTAATTTTATTAAATAGTATTTGATTCACTTCGCGGCTTGTTTCATTTCTGCTATGGCAATTTTTTTAAAATCAATTTACATATATTATGTACGTTTTATTACAGCTGATTGTGAAACATATCATTTACATTAAACTGGTTGAAAAAGTTAATTATTTGTTTATTTTCATCGCTTATATTTGACATTATCTATTGATATTGAAGGATAGGTTGTTGATACCTTTAATTAAGAGTAGAAATTCGGGTTATAGGGTTCAGATTTTAGTATAATGCAACCTTTCAATAATATTTATGTCTTATTATAAAACAATTGACATTAATTTCATATGCTCAAAAACTACCTAAAGATCACTTTCCGAAGTTTAATGAAGAACAAATTGTTTACTTTCATTAACATATTTGGCCTCGGTATCGCTTTGGCTTGTTGTATAGTCGCATATCTCAATTGGGACTACAATGTTAAATTTGATACACATCATTTGAATTCAGAGGAGATCTACAGGATCAACTTCATCCGGATCACCAATGGCCAGCCTATTAAAAATGGAGATAGCCCGGCCCCACTAGGCGCAGCGATCAAGGGAAGCATCAGCCAGATCGGGGAAGTAATGAGGTATTATCCTGTAGGGGGAAATTTTAAGGTTGGGGATGAATTGTTTAGAACCTGGGTCAGTGCGGTAGATCCTAATTTCTTTGATATCTTCACATTCAATATAATCTCAGGCAATAAAGAAGAACTCAGTAATAAAAGCCGGATCTTTATTAGTACGGATATTGTGGAAAAACATTTCCCGGATAACAGCGATCCTGTAGGTGAATTGATAACTTATATAAATGGTGAAAAAAGGGTAGAATTTATAGTAGGCGGTGTTTTTGAGAAACAACCACAGAACTCCAGCTTTTTTGCGGATGCCTACGTGCATTACGATAATGTTTTCGATGTGGCAGGCTGGGATAAAAATGATTGGGCGCAGTTTAACTGCACCTTTGTTACTGTAAATAACCCGGATGATATTCCCGAAATAGAGAATCAACTCCAGGATTATGTAGAGATCCAGAACCGGGCTAAAGAAGATTATAAAGTAGCTGAATATTATCTGGATCCATTTGCCGGAATGGCTATTCGATCCGAAAGGGAGGATATCTGGAACCATTGGTTTAATCAAAGTCTGCCAGTTGCAGCCGCAGTAGCCCCAGGGATTATGGCTATACTCATTTTACTTATCGCCTGTTTTAATTTCACGAATACTTCTATTGCAATAGCCAACCGACGGATAAAAGAGATCGGTATAAGAAAAGTTATGGGATCTTCAAGAAAGCAACTGATCGCACAATTTTTGGGTGAAAACATCCTCCTGACCTTTTTTGCTCTGATAGTTGCATTGCTAATATCAATGGTATTGGTTCCGGCATATAGTGAAATGTGGCCTTTCCTGGATATCAAGCTGGACCTGATTGAAAATGTAGCATTACTTGGCTTTTTAGTATTCCTGCTTTTAGCTACAGGAGTAATTGCTGGTAGCTATCCGGCCTTTTATGTAAGTTCCTTCCAGCCTTCCAGCATTTTACGGGGAACCTTAAAGTTTGGAGGTACCAATAATTTTACCAGGATACTTCTTACCCTCCAATATGCTATCTCACTGGTCGCCATAATCTCAGGTTTCATTTTTGCTCAAAACGCAGAATATCAGAATAACTATGATATGGGCTTTGATATGCAGAAGGTTATTTTTGCATATGTAGGAGATGAAAACAGGTATAACCAGCTGAAAAATGAAATAACAGGATATCCAATGATCAAGGAAATAGCCGGATCTACCCATAATGCGTCAACATCCTGGTATACAGATCCAATTAAATTTGAATCGAATGAATTAGATGTTTCTATTCTGGACATTGGTGACAACTATTTGAATACAATTGATGCTACCATTCTGGAAGGGCGGGATTTTATACAGGACAGTCAAAATGATGTGGGAAATTCCGTAATTATAAACCAGGAGCTCGTGAGGATATTGGGTTGGGAAAAACCTGTTGGGCAACGTATTGTGTTGAAAGATACCACCGAATTATATGTGGTTGGAGTGGTCAAAGATATATATATCGATGGGGAATTATGGGACCCTCTTGAACCTATGTTGATGCGATACACACTTCCTGAAAACTATCGTTTTTTATCCGTAAAAACAGATGTTGAAAATATTACAGAAGTTCATGATTTCATGAAAAAGAAATGGAAAGAACTTTTTCCGGATGAATTGCATACAATAAGGTACATGGACCGGACCCGGGAAGATTCTGCAGAGGTAAATAACAACATTAAGATCATATTTGTATTCCTTGGAATTGTTGCGACCATCTTATCTGCAATTGGCCTTTTTAGCCTGGTTTCATTAAATGTTATCAAGAAAATGAAAGAGATTGGCGTTAGGAAAGTGCTCGGAGCTTCCTTAATGAATATAGTTAATAACATCAGCAAGGAATTCATGATCATCTTTATAATTTCTTCTGTTTTGGGATCGGTGGCTGCATATTTCCTGGCCGATGCACTGATGGCTAGCATCTGGACCTATTACGTACCGATCGGGGCCATAGCATTTATTATATCTATTCTCGTCTTATTAATTATCAGCAGTGTCACCATAGGAGGTAAAGTATTACGTGCGGCTACCTTGAACCCGGCTTACACACTACGGGATGAATAAATGGAATTTATAGACGGGAGGAAAAATCTGGACGTTCAGTTATGCCGGTAGTTGATAATGTGCTTTTCCCGCTTATCCCGTTTATTTCCTATGATAAAGGTATACGTATATTTTACAACCAGCTTACGGGATTCAGCGAAAGGCAGGGTCGGGGTTTCACGATTAAGATGTGTATTGTACTCATCACTGTATACTATGTAGAGGTCATTCCCTTCCCTTGGATTATACCTGAACCGTACATTGTTGACTCCAAATTTATCATTTGAACTATACTGAAAGAACATAGATAACGACACTTTTGTTGTGAAAGTAAATTCTGTTCTGAGCCTGGCCAGATGGGAGGTAAATCTCTGGCCCCTTTCTTCTATAGTGACCAGGCTGTATTGATAATCCAATCCCAGGTTTACACTTGACGATGGTCTGAAGGTGATTTGTGCAGGCCCCAGGTTCAGTATCTTCCCGTCATAATATGTGCCTGCATTCAACATAGTCCTAATAGATATTAATGTATTGGAAGGTGTGCTAAAACTTCCTTCCAAAGTAGTATAATGATACTTTCCAACTGGAAAATATACATCATCAGAAAGTTCAAAAATTTCATCAAGCTCTTCATCAGAATCAATCAGCATAAGATTTCCCCGGAATCCACTTTTCATAGAGAAATTATATCCTGCGGATATCTTTTGAACGTCAGTTACCCAATCTGAATTTCTTTTATTTATCCATATCCATCCCATAATTTGCTGACTTAGCATTTTCTTGTTTTCTTCATTATACACCCAGCCATAACTTAAACTGCCAAACAATCTGGAATAATCTTCCATTAATTCAAATCCCATCTGAGGATCATAATATTCGCCTGCACGCGATAAGAATAATTCATAGCTCAATCCAACATTTGATCTGTTCTCCCAGTTAATGTAAAATTTTCCATGATCGAAAAAGTCATTATTATAATTAAAATCCGTATCAAATGTCTGTATATAATTAAAAGTTAAATAATCATTCCTGAAGGGATTAAAAATGCCGTCTACTGCCGTGTTGATGTTGTATTTTCCATTTACATCGATTTTACTGGTCACCATTCCGCCTAAGTAACTTCTGGGATTGATTACCTGCTTTCTGAGGCGTAGAAGACCATAATTCGTTGAAGGGATGTGTTCAATGGAGTCTTCATCTTCATTATAATAATCATGCTCACCTGTTTGCATATCCATAAACCCAATATCGTATTTTCCGGCACGTCCGACAATTCTTGCTCCACCGAAGATTGGAATGATATCGCCTTCATATAATCCGATGCGTCTGCTGTAAAATAATTGGTCTAAATAGCCAGTTTAATGGTGAACAAGCTGGATCTTTCCAGGAAAAATTGCCTTTTTTCAGGAAAAAATAATGAAAAACGTGTCAGGTTTACCATCTGATCATCCACCTCCACCTGGGCAAAATCAGTATTAATGGTCAGGTCCAAGGTCATATTGCTGGTTATGGGATATTTAAGATCCAACCCCGCATTTAGTGTATAATCGTCGTGTTTAACATATTGGGATTCGTCGGCATTCATATCTGTATATTGCTCTAAACCTGCAAGTACATATGGTGTTAAATAAAGTGGTTTGGTTCTTTTAACTCCCTTTAATAAGATCTTTTTAGCTTGAGAGGGTTTCCATATGCCAAAAGTCCCGAAAGCATTCGTTACAAGTGGATAAACTGCAAATTCCTGGGCGCTGGTAATCATCCGCCAAATGGTCATACCCATGATCACTTCCCCATCATTATCCTGAAAACGAAGACTGGAAAATGGAATTCTCATTTCAACGTGCCATACATCTCCCTGGATGGTAGTTTCTACATCCCAAAAAGTATTCCAGCTTCTTTCAAAGGGTCTCGCGGGAGGGATAGCCTGTGCATCATTTGAAATGGCAAAATCTGATCGCAACCCGGTTGGCTCGGTTTCAAAACATAAGGCCGACTCATTGTCGTTAAAGGTATCCAGAAGTATCCCAAAATTATCACTCCCCCCGGTGTTCGGATCTCTTTTTTTTGTAGTGGCAATAACATGGGCCCCATTTTCATAGTACATTCTACCGGCCAGGTACAAATACTGGTCATCAAAGGTTATAAATATTTCAGATTTTTCTGAGGACGACTGCCCGTGGTTGGGCCTGAACATTTTTAATTTTAGGGGAACCATCGAATTCCATAAAGGATCATCACAGATGCCATCAAAGTTGATCGTTTCCGTTGTCTTTGGTATATGCAAAATATCTTCTTCCTGGCCCCCAAATAAGAAAAATGACGGGAAACAGAGATTCAATAATAATATAAAAAATGCCCGAGACAAGACTTTATAATATGATAAAAAAATCCTACCGAATTTAATTCAAATAATTAACACTAACAATTTAAGAATTTTCAGGATCAGATTAATATCCTATAGGATATCTTTATGCCCTTAAATCAGCCATGACGCGAGAATTAATTTATATGGGTTTTATATAGAAAAGCATTTAAAACCAATCACTCCTCCATTCTATGGATCAATCCTTCGAGATATCTGGATTTGACCTGCTTGTTAGCCATGACTTGCTTAATCGGTGGCAATTTCAAAATTACACCGAGGATCCCGGCCAATGCCCGATGGCTCCACAATACCTGGTTATCAAAAATCAGATTTTGTAATTTTCCTCTTTCAATGGCCATGATTACAGCTCTATGTGTTCCATTAAGTGGGGTAATCACTCTTTTTGATCTTTCTTTAAGTACAATATGGTTTTTATCACAAACTTTTGCACAAAGTCCACACCCCAGGCATATTTCTGTATTCAGGTTTGCTTTTTTCTTTTTTGGTTTCTGAGGAACATTAGCCGATGTCAGGGTCATTGCATCAACGGGACATACATCCACACATTTCCCACATCCATTACACTGGCTATTGTATAGTTCAGGTAAAAAATTTGTAGTATGAACCGGATTTAATATGGCGAATCTTCTTGCTGCAATCATTGCTTCACAGCAACAGCTGCAGCAATTACAGATAAAATTTACACTTTCACGAACATTTTCACCAAATTGAACGAGATTGGATTGGTATGCTTCCTCCAATAGGTCCATGCCTTCAATTTTGTCTACCGTTCTGGCTATATTGTGTCTAATAAGAGAAGCGGCTGTGTTATTAAAGGTCATGCATATATCGAGAGGGGCTTCACAAGCCTTGACCCATATGTAACATTTTATGTCGGCAGTAGCAGGTTCCCACTGCCATATGTGTAGCTGTTTCAATTATGTTAGATGCTCTCTCAAAATCCAAAACATGCAGGGCGTTTTCCTCCGATAAAACTGGTTCGTGAACAAAAGTCCGTCCTAATCGTGTCTGTCCCTCTGTGAAAAGTGCTTTAATGAAATCCTCTTCTACATTCATGTACTGATAAAAAAGTTCACTCAGCAATTTCTGGTCAATATCATTTCGAATTCGCATCATAGAGAATTCAAAAAAGCCGGCCATAGGAGGTGGGAGTACATATTCAATGTCACCATTTTGATGTATGTCCACAAGTATTGCCCGGTCAGCCAATTTGTCAAGAATATTCTGTGTGGTTTTCAAATCCAGTTTCCATGTTCTGGCCGCTTTTTTTGCCTTAAAAGGTTTTATTGGTAAAAGGGCAACTAGCCTGGCTTCTTTTTCACTAAATAGCATCTCAAGAATCTGGTAAAGGAGTTTGTCAGGCGGTGCCCCCTGAGGAAATTTGTTAAGCCGCGTGACCAAATCCGAATAACCTGTTTTTAAGGTATGATGTGCCATATAATTGATTAGATCCTTACTAATGCAACAAGAACATTTTTTTAAGATTCAGTTTTGTATCCTGATATTTTAAATACACATCTTACAACATCCAACTTCACATCTTCATTCGCTCGAAATCCTGGTTCAGTTTTTTGCTCAATTGAAAAGTTTCAATAGCATTCTCCCTGAACATCCTTCTTGCAATATCTATAGCTACTTCCTCTGTTAATAATCCCCTTTCAATCCTGTTCGCGAGTACTTCTGCGAGCACATCTTTACCAAATTCGAGTGATCCGGTAGATTCTTCAATTAATGCACAGTCCCCTCCCCAGAAGAATTTATTATATGGCATACAATCCAGCATGACTTCCAGGGCCGATACGGCCTCTTCTCTTGAGATTTGTGGTAACCACACGATGTCAAGAAATACATTAGGAAACATTTTACCTAAAGCAGCATATTCACCTGTCCAGGGAAATCCTCCATGAAAAAGTACGAATTTTGCCTCGGGGTATTTAAGGAAAAGATTATTCAGTTTAACCGGTTTGCCATTGTCAAGAACGTTGCCATTCCCTGCCAGATATCCCGTATGGATCTGAATCGGAAGATCATGTTCCGCAGATTTTTGTATAACCCAATGGAACATAAAATCCTGTAATTTTTTGGATTCAACCTTACTCAACTTAGAAGAGGATTTGCTGAATAAATCTTTGGCCTCTTCATATGAAATGTCCTCATAATCGAGTGATCTTGAGTAGGCCATGGAGTTTTTAACACATACCGCATTGTTATTTAAATTTTTTGTAAACAGATAATCACAGTAGGCCAGATATTCATCAAGATCTGCTATGGAAAATCCATCATTTTCAGCCTGCTGATATATATTGCTCTTCTCACTTCCAGGGGTGGGCTTATTGCTTACCTCCATTACCAGTGGATTGATATGGAATACTAGAGCAAAATACTTATCATTTAAATCACAATTAAACGGATCCCAGTATTGATCATTGAACATCAATTCAAAACCAGCATTATTAAATGCTTCATCAAACCAGGCCCCATAATCCTGATAATTTTCCTCGATTTGACGTGAAAGTTGAGGTATATTTTCCTCTGTGAAATAAAGTGCATCAAATCCATAAAGTTTATTAAATCCCTTTACAAAATGGCTGTAATAACTTGTATTTCTACTAAAATCTAATCCCGGCCCATAGCTTTCCCATAATACCTTAGCGCTCAAAGAATCTAATGCTTCCATCCTTTGTCCTGCCGCTCCGGAAGAACGAACATCTGACGCGAGATAGCTGAATTCAAGCAGGTGGTAAAATCCGTATTGCTCATCAAGTAACTCATGTGGTGAACGTTGGTGCTCATGGGTGTTGATAATTGCGATTTCATCAATAGCCCCCCTTAGTCTTGTTTCTAGTTTATCTTCTTCGGGCTGGCATTGAAATATGGCTAAACTTGATAAAAAGATTGCTGTAATTGAGAGAATTAATTTGGCTTTTATAGTTTTCATAGCGATAAATATTTTTTAAAAAATGTAATAGTTTCTCAACAATATCTCGAAACAAAAATGCCTGTTTAGGAAAAATCCGGATCATGAATCATCAATAATAAATTTAGCTTAAAAACCAATTGAATCAAAGTACTTCGTCTTTCTGTACTTGAGATCATCAATAAAGGGATGTGAAATTTACTTAGGAAGATTTTGTTTCTGGTTTTTCATCTCTTCCTTATAGGCATTGACCAACATCATATGTTCTTGCTCTTTTTTTGCAATCAGGGCCTGCAAACGATCATCTTTGCGCATGCCATCGAGTAATGGATCATCATTCGCAAAAGATACATCCAGAAATCCGTAACTTGCAGCGCTGTCCAACCACATGATGGCTTCATCCGTATTTGCGAGGTAAGCGTTTACAACGCCAAGATCATAATAGTGGCTTCCTTTTTTCCAGGCACCGTATCCCCTGAGTCCTTGCTGTTGTTCCATGTCCAGCTGGATTTGTTCCTCAAACAAAGCTTGTGCTTCATCTTCATTACCCGATTCCAGTTTAGTATAGGCTAACCGGTGCCTGAAGGGAACATATTGCGTTCTATCCATGAAATTTCGCTCAAGCGATTCGTATTGCGACCAATAATATGATGCACTGTCCAGATTATCCATATGAAAATAGGTCCATGCCATATTATCTATCATCATCGGGTCTTCCGGCACGATTTTCAAACCTTCTGAAAACATTTCAACCGCCTCCTCATACTTGCCCCAATTTAAATATAACCTGCCAAGTATTGAATAAGCTTCCGACCAGCCAGGTGCGAGGTTTTTACATTGTATATACAGTTTTTCTGCTTTCCTGAAATCTCCTATTAACTCATATATATGCCCCCATTGTATATAGTAATCGGTATCTTTTTTGGTAAAACCAAGATTTATGGATTTCATGATCATTGAGGCTCCTTCATTATATTTTCCGTCTTCGATCAGGTTTGATCCAAGTACAAGCATAACGGTTGGATTTCCCGGATCCAGTTCATATGCTTTCCAGAGATCGGCATGGACGGATTTACTTTTACCAAATTTTGATTTTAATGCATAACTTCTCAATAAATATGCTTCAGGAAGTGTGGAGTCCAGGTTTATGGCAATTTCGGCCATATGCAAAGCTTCATCGATCCATATCTGGGTGGGAACCCCGACGGTACGCATATCAAAATGCAGAACAAAACCAATCATGGTGTATCCATATGCAAAGTTAGGATCAAGCTCGACGGATTGTTCAAGCAATTGAAGTACATTTTCAAGATCGCTGACATTATTCCAGTTTTTACGGATTTCCCTGGCTCTGAGTGCGTAATCATATGCTGTTATATCACTTGCAGAGTATTGGCTGGACTGCAGGTAACGCATTTCAGAGGAAGATAATTTGGTTTGTAGAACATTAGCGATCTCAATAGCAATTTCACTTTGTATATTGAAAAGTTCTGTCATTTCACGATCATATGTCTCAGACCAGACGTGAATGTCATTTTGGGTATCGATCAACTGGGCTACAATCCTGATTTTATTTCCTTCCTTTCTAACACTTCCCTCGAGTATATTGGCTACTTCAAGTTCGCGTCCAATTTCGGGAATCGGTATGAGTTTGTCCTTATATTGTAAAGTAGAAGTCCTTGATTTTACCTCTAACCCGGATATTTTAGATAAATGATTCAAAATGTCCTCTGTAATACCATCACTGAAATACTCCTGTTCCGGATCCTGGCTCAAATTGGTGAAAGGAAGAACAGCTATAGATTTCGGGGATGGATTAAACTCGACCTCTCCCCAGAAAACTTGTCTGATAAGATAGATTGAAAATCCGATGATGATAACAGAAGCCATTAATACCAGCCATCTGGCGAAAGTTGGGAGCTTTTTTATACCAGAAATTTTCAGTGAACTACTCGCTTTCTTATCAATATATTCCTTATTGGGAATTGGTAAGCCTTTATTTGAAATGGCATATATACCTACAGGTAAATCAACATTTTTTAATTTATATTCTCCAAGTTCTTTAAATCTAAATTCGGTCTGGTTTCTTATTTGCCGAAAAATTGAATCTGAAATTAAAATTCCCCCGGAGACACTTAATGCCTGTATTCTGGAGGCAACATTAACCCCATCTCCAAATATCGCATTCTTTTTAACGACGACTTCCCCAAGATGTATACCAATTCTTAGAGGAACTGTTGGTTCTTGGGATAGCTCTTTCTGAATGGCAATGGCACATAAAACTGCGTCATAGGCACTTTCAAATATTGAAAGGGTGCCATCTCCATAATACTGAAGGATATTCCCATTATTGAGGCTGATATATTTTTCAAGTATAATCCGGTGGTGCTCAACCCGTCTCAGGCCATCTTCCTCGTTCTGTTGCATCATAACAGTATACCCCACAATGTCTGTAAACATTATAGCAGCTAGCTTTCGTCCGGAAGAAACCTCATTGTTGGGTGTATACTCCACTGAATCTTAATTGAAAAACGAATTTACATATTTGTTCTTTATCAAAGAAAAGCAAAATACATATAAATGATCTTAAGTACATTAAATTTATGTTAAACGGCAGATTAATTCTCTATGATCTTCCATTCTTATTTTTAATTAATGTTTGAAATTGAAAGTGAAGGATTTAATTTCTAAATTGAGTAGAAATTTTTTCACAAGATCGGGTTTTTTCAACAAGTCCGTACATGAGAAATAATAAAACAGACAAAAGACTTCTTGGGCGCAGGGAATTTATAGGAGGCATGGGCTTGCTGACATTTGCGGGACAAATTGATCCCTCAATGACTGAACTAAACAAAGAAGGACTAGAAACGGGAAAAACTGATGAGAAAATTCGGTTAGGCATTATAGGATTTGGATTCAGGGGGGAACAACTCGCCCGGGCAATGGGATTTGCCACTGAGGATTGGATTGAAGAACAAAAATCGAGAACCGTTAAGGAACCGCGCAATACAACACTGAAAGATTTTTATGATCTGAATGATCTGGGAGTGGAGATCGCAGGAGTTTGCGATGTCTATGATGCCAGGCTGAAAAGGGGAGGGCAGGCATTTAGCGGAAAAGCCAAAGTATATCGCGATTACCGCCAACTTCTAAATGAGAAGACAATCGATGCAGTGATCATTGCTACCCCGGATCATTGGCATGCTGCCATGGCTACTGATGCAGCTAAAGCTGGTAAACATGTATATCTTGAAAAATGTATGACACGTACTGCAGAGGAAGCATTGCAATTACGCAATATCATTAAGACAGAAGGTGTAATTTTTCAATTGGGACATCAGGGTAGACAGAGTGATTCAAATCATAAAGCCAAACAACTCATTGACCAGGGAACTCTTGGTAAAATCTCCCTGGTGGAAACGACTACCAACAGAAATAACCCTTTCGGAGCCTGGCTGTGGCCTATTGAAGAAGATGGAAGCATTAAGACAATCGATTGGGAGATGTTCGAGGGGCCGGCTGAAAATAAAATGCCATTTGATGCCGGACGATTTTTCAGGTGGCGCTGCTGGTACGATTATGGAACTGGCATGGCCGGTGATCTATTTACACATGAATATGATGCTTTAAATTCAATTCTGAACCTTGGGATTCCCAGTTCAGCCGTAGCTTCCGGAGGAATATATCATTATCGGGATGGAAGGGATGTTCCGGATGTGTTTCAGGCAAATTTTGAATACGAAAATCAGAAACTCAGTCTAATATATAGTGGTACCCTTGCCAATGGAACACCCAGGGGGACCTTAATTATGGGAACTGATGCAACACTTGAATT
This sequence comes from uncultured Cytophagales bacterium, assembly GCA_963820995.1. GTDB lineage: Bacteria > Bacteroidota > Bacteroidia > Cytophagales > Cyclobacteriaceae > JAGTVG01. Next base: position 141,620 of record CAWGCL010000011.1, read on the forward strand.
AGGGAAATCTTTAAGGGTTTGGGCTGAATCAGAATCGACAAAATATAAAAATCGAATTGAAGCCGGAATTATCGATCCCAGCAAACCCATGGTGAATTATAGCAGGGAGAATCTGGAAATAGATGGATTGACATCAGCAACCTCAAAATATTTTGCAGACCGGGGATTAATGTATACATATCAGGACGGAAAACGCTATGATACTACACATTTGCACCTGGCTGAGTGGTTAGATTGTATAAGGAATGGTAAAAAACCAAGCTGCGATATCGACAAAGGATTTGAGGAAGCCATTACTTCGCATATGGCAACCGAATCGTACAGGAAAGGAAAGAAAGTGTTTTGGGATGACGAAAAAGAAAAAATTGTTATAAATTAATTTAGGATATCTTATAAATTATCTATCATGAAAAACTCAAACATTAATCGAAGAGAATTTATCCGGAATACTGCAGCAAGTGCGGCCGCATTTGGCCTCGTTGCACCAGCAATACCTTCGCTGGCAGACGATAAAAAGAAGGATGCCCAGGCGAAAGTCGGATTGTATAGTATTACTTTCCTGGGTGTCTGGTATAAAGGCCCGGCTTTAACCATGGACCAAGTACTGACGAAATCAAAAGAACTGGGTTTTGATGGAATTGAGATCGATGGAAAAAGACCCCATGGCAATCCATTAGATTGGCCCACCAAAAAATGTAAGGAGTTTGTAAAGAAAGCAGATGGTATTGGCCAGGAAATATATGCAGTTTCTGCAAATAATGATTTTAGCAGCCCAATTCCGGAACATCGTGAATGCCAGATTGCTTATATGAAAGACCTTATCAGAATGACTTCTGATTTTGGCGTTAAAAACCTGAGGGTTTTCCTGGGTTGGCCGGGTGTAACGCTCCATCCTGATGGGGGAAAATATACTATCGCAAGCGATATCTGGCAGCATACGCATTATCAGTTCAGCCCCGAGGAGATTTGGGCATGGTGCACCGAATGTATGGTTGAAAGCGTTAAATATGCTTCCGATTATGGGGTTACTCTGGCATTACAAAACCACAAGCCAGTGATCAACAACTGGAAAGATATGATGCGGATGGTCAAAGAGATCGATTCCCCAAACTTAAAAGTATGCCTCGATGCCCCGATTATGGAGGATAAAAGTCCTGAAAATATGATGGAAGCTTCAAAGGCAGCTGGGGATCTCCAGGTTCTCACCCATTTCGGAGGTGAATATGGGAAAGATACCGATGGCAATGTAGTGGATATACAGGTATACAAGAGGGAACTAGGTCCTGATGGGAAACCTATCCCCGAGGTGATATATCCCTCATTTATCAAGGCAATGAACAGCATTGGATATAATGGGTATTATAGTTATGAGTTGTGTCACCCATTACCTGTTAAAGATGGTGAAAAGGTCGGGATCGATTATGCAGAATATTGCGCAAGAAATGCCTGTGAAATGATGAAAGGATTATTAGGAAATGTAGGGTAAGAGGTCCTTTTCCCAGGTTTCAACATAATCGGCATTTTCATTTCTGTATAAGGATATAAAAGATTTAAGGGATTTTAGTGCATCCCCTAAGGGGTAATAGAATGCATCCCAGTTTTCACTGTCCTCACCGTCATGATTCGGTATAACATGCTTGAACTCGCAAGCCATACGCAGTTCCCGATATGCACTGGAAGCCCTTTTTTCAATATTTTCAAGATCTTTTAAAGATAATTCGGCTTTTTGCTTTCGCGTCCTTCGAAGCAGCTTTCTGCGCATGATATCTGTAACAAGGTCTGGTAGTTCGATATTCGAATTCGAATTTTTCAGAAACATGATTTCTTCTTTCGAGATCGGCGTCATGAACATATTCAGGTTAGGGATATTGTGGGCCTGAGCCTGTTCTAAAAGAATACTGCCTACGAAGGGATTTCCCTCAAAAAACACATCGTCCTGATTTAATAATTCCTTAAGTTCTTCCATATCAAGGGCTTGAAGATCTCCCCGGACATCCAGTACGATATAATTACTTTCAGATCTTAAAGATTCTATATGCTGACGCGACCGGAAGTAATAATCAACACCATCTTTTTCTCCAGGTCTGGGACTTCTGTCATTGTATAGGACCAAGGGCTTAAGTGATGCTTTAATTTCAGGATAAAATCTGCCTAAAGCGGTTGATAATGGGCTTTTACCAACACAAGAAGGACCCGATAATATGATTAGTCTGCCTGCCATGTTTACAATATGATTTTATTTAAGAAATATGCTTTTATTAAGCACGGAATAAATTATAGTAATTGCCCCCAATTTATTAAAAAAAGATCAAAAATTGTATTATAGAGGCTGAAGGAAGCAATTCTAATGAAGAAATATTTATTTCAATTCAAATAATTTAGATTTTCTTTATTTTAGAACCTTATTTAAAAACAAACAATTATGCCAAAAGTACATATCGGATTTATGGGAGCAGGAGGAATTGCCAGAGCCCATGCTTATGCTTTGAATGCCCTGAAGTTTTACTATGATTCTATCCCTGATATTGTATTTGAATCTGTAACTTCCGCCCGAGAGGAAAGTCGTGTTGAATTTGCCAACAAATACGACTTCAATACGGCTGAAGATATAACAACATTTACTGAAAACCCTTCAATTGATACGGTTCTGATATTGGGACCAAATAAAGTACACTTTGATCATTTGGAAATCGCTTTATCAATGCCTGGAGTTAAAAATATTTACCTTGAAAAACCGGTTTGTTCTACATATGATGAAGAGAAACAGATGCACAAACTGCTTTCTAAGCTGCCAGGGGATAAAAGGATAATGGTAGGCTTTCAATTCATTCAATCCGCGGCCATAAGAGAAGCACTGACCTTCTGGAAGTCAGGGATATTGGGAAATCCCTTGCATTTTGATCTTAAATATTATCATGGTGATTATCTACAGGCTGGATATAGAGAAAAACGCGTTACAAGGTTAACACCTGCACCGGATGGAGGGGCAATGGCAGACCTGGGCTCTCACGGTATAAGCATGCTAATGGCATTTTTTGGCAATGATCTGGAAATATTAAATGCCCTTCAGGCCGGGAGTTTTGATGATGTTCCACCAGAATCTGATCTTTTCAGTTCCATTTCGCTTATAGATCCAAAATCCAGAGCAGTTGGAAATATGTCTGCAAGTCGCATAAGTTCTGGTACAGGTGATTGGGTAAATCTGGAAATATTTGCCGAAAACGGATATATAAAATATTCTTCCCTTAGCCCAGACATCTATGAGTATTATATTGAATCTGATCAGAAATGTATTAAACAGGCAGTTGGAAGCAATTATAAACCAATAACCGGTTTCCCATCAGGACATGTGCCACCGGGGTGGCTCCGAGCTATGGTCCACGCACATTATATTTTCCTGACTGGTGATTCACGGGGCTCTTTTTTGCCTGATCTTTCTCATGGCCTGGCTGTTCAACGTATTGTAAGAGAGACAGCAAGCCATTTGTCTTCATTCCGTCAAAAAAACATTAAATAAAACCTTGTGTATAACCGGATGATTATCAATAAGTTGCGCGACTTTTTAAGATTACGCAAAAAAAAGAGTGATATTTTAGTGCAATCCTGAGTTACTTTTTCGTTATCCATAGGATTTATTTATGAAAATGCTTTGGGAGGGCTATTCGGAAATTTCAATCAGCATCCGTAAAGTCCACGCTGTCAACTGGCATTATAATTCAACCAGTTGATCCTCAAATCAAAATTTTGGAGGATAATTTAATTTTTAGGCTATGCAGCAAATTTACCAAAGCCCAGCTAGCAGACCGTTTGTCTTTTCTACCCTATTAATGGTCATATTGGTTTTAGTATTTTGGAGTTGTGAAATTATGCAGGAAGTATCCATGATAGAGGATCCATATCCTGTGGAATTTAAAGATGGGAAATTATATCCTGGCGACTACGGTTCACACAAGCAATTTGGACGTCATATCGATATCTGGGAAAACTATGCCCTTATAGGATGTGGAAAAGAAAATGGTGCTTATGTGTTCAGGAATGACGGAAACCAATGGAAGGAATTTGAAAAACTGGAACTAAGGGCCAACTATGGCATTGGGGATGTTTGTTTTAAGGAAGATTGGATATTGATAGGAACAGAATATGCCAATGGTTCTGGAAAAGTAGATGTATTCAGATTTGGAGATGAAGAAATTGAGTTCATACAGGAAATCCACTCTAATGTAAAGGAAGACAGGTTTGGATCCGCAATTGATGTTTCGGGAGATTATATGATCGTAGGTGCAAAGGCGCCCTGGAATGAATGTGAAAATTGCGGAACCAATAGTGATCCTGGAAAAGCATTTATATATAAGCTGAATGGTGATCAATGGACACTGGAAGCAGATTTTGATGCTAATCCTCCTATGGAAAATGATGGATTTGGGCGGGAAGTAGCTATATCCGGGAATTTTGCTTTTGTAAAAGGCGGTAGCAAAGATACAATATATGTATACAGCAATCTTGAAGGTCAGTGGGCCTTTCATAGTTATCTTTGCCCGGAACCAGTCGATGTTCTCGAAAAAGAATTTGAACAACGATTTGGAAAATCTATTCAGGTAGATGGATCCAACCTGATGATAGGAGCACCGACATATCCGTTAAGTGGTTTGCAGGACCGATTGGGTGCTGTATATCACTACGAACTACAGGAAGGTAACACCTGGGTTTTTAGAGAAAAGATATTGAATCCTAATTCAGTTCCAGGTGATGAAGTTAATGAATTCGGATCTACCTTAAAATTGGAAGGCGACTATATGATCGTCGGAGGTAATAATTCAAACTATATTGGCGGTGGGGTTGTCTACAAATACTCAGGATCAAAATGGGTGAATATTCATTATATTTCTCCGCCTGATGATTTGGTATCCCATGGATTTGGAATATCTATGGATATTTCTGATCAGTGGATGCTCGTCGGACATGTCGGCGATATGGATACAGGAACCGAAGCTGGCGCAGTATACGTTTTTGAAAATAATTATTAATAATATTTTTGATATATCCTTCTCAGATTCCCGCCTGTAGCAAATGGGGTTTCTTCAATCGAGCCATAGAAAGAAACTCTTTAGCAACCAGCGGGAATCAGGGAAGCATTTATCAGATTTTAGGATAATGAGAGCTTTAAATTCATAAATAAAAACAACAAATAAGTAGTAAAACGTTTATTGGAATTTCACCCTGATGCTTTTCATGTTTTGAAAAGCATTTTTTTTGTCAGACAGGGGCAGAATCAGGCCAAAAGCTTCCATTTATCACATAATTTTATTTTTCAATGTTCAATTCTGCTACCGGGATTCACTCTTGAGAGTATGCCGCTGACAAAGAATTAATTAAATCGAAGACTTTGTTAAAACACTTAAAATAACTACATTGAAATCAAAGTAAACAATTAATCCTTTGGGTCAGAAATTACTCGAGGGTGTTGATCAGGAGTTATAATTTTTTAAATTAAATATACATTCATGGAAGAATTGAACATATCCCGACGCAAATTTATTGCAACTACATCTGTAGGTGCATTAGGCACAATTTTTACAGCTACCGCTGCTTCCTGTGGAAATTTGAACAAGACATCTGATAAACTCGCTTTCCTCGGAGGCGATCCTGTCCGGACAAAAGACTGGATGGCCTGGCCTATATGGGATCCCAAAGCTGAGGATCCGGCTTTATCTGTACTTCGAAGCGGTAAGTGGTACAGAGAGTGGGGAACCCAGGTTGCAAAATTCGAAAAGCAGTATGCTGAATTAATAGGCTCTAAAAGAGCGCTGGCAACAGCCAGTGGAACCACCGCCCTGGAAGTTGCACTTCATGTACTTGGGGTAGATGCAGGTGATGAAGTAATCGTATCTCCCTATACTTTTATCGCCACATATAATGTTGTTTTTAATGCGAAAGCATTACCTGTTTTTGCAGATACCAATCAGGAAACATTTACCATTAATCCTGATAAGATTGAAGAGAAAATTAATGAACGTACCAAGGCCATTTTACCGGTTCATATTCTTGGCCTTCCTGCTGATATGAACAGTATTAATGCTATTGCCAGGAAACATAACCTTGTTGTTATCGAAGATGCTTGTCAGGCCTGGCTGGCAGAATACGATGGGAAGAAATGTGGAACACTGGGAGACCTGGGTTGTTTCAGCTTTCAGAATTCAAAACACCTTCCATCTGGGGAAGGTGGGGCTGTTGTAGGAAATGATGACAGCATTATGGATTTATGCCATTCCTATCACAACTGTGGCCGGGCATTTGGAAATACTCAAGGGGAGTTCAATGGTTATCCGCGTAGAGGTGGTAACATGAGAATGATGGAAATCCAGGCTGTAATCCTGATGAACCAGATGCACCGGATAAAGGCCGATGCCGATAAGCGCCTGGAAAATGCCTTGTACCTCGATTCCAAATTAAAAAACATCCCTGGTATTATACCTTATAAATTATCCAATGGTGCAGATCGTTCAGCATATCACCTCTATCCTTTCAGATACAAAAAGGAATATTTTGACGATTTACCAAGAAGTAAATTTCTTAATGCACTATCTGCAGAAGGGATAACCTGTGCCGGTGGTTATGGTCCACAATATAATGATGACTTAATTGAAGAAGCCTTGAATTCCAGAGGTTATAAAAGATTATTTTCTGAACAAAGGTTGAACACTTACAGGGAGGAGCTGAAGAACCTACCGGATAATGATCAATTAACCGCGGAAGCAGTCTGGCTATTCCAGAATATGTTGCTGGGCGAAAAAAGTGATATGGATGATATAATAAACGCAGTTGAAAAAATATATGAAAATAGAAAACAATTGCTCTGACAAGCTGGATAAAAATCTTATTATCATATGTTAAAATCTGTATGCTATTGCATTCTTATGAGTGCGATACTATTCTATTATCAGCTCAATGCACAGGAATTAAATTTCCCTACCAATGCAGAAAAAGGCTGGAAAGCTGGCGTTGCCCGGGTAGTCATTACACCGCCAGAATTCATGTGGATGGCAGGATTCGCAGCCCGCGACAAGCCGGCGGATGGGAAATTGCATGATCTTTGGGTAAAAGCTTTGGCGCTGGAAGATGTAGAGGGAAGCCTGGGATTGTTGATAACTTCAGATATTATCGGTTTTAGCAGGGAATTGTCACAGTCCATATGCAATCAGCTCCAGGAGAAATTTAAACTGGAGAGAAAAGACATACTCCTGAGCAGTTCGCATACACATAGTGGCCCGGTATTGAATAATAATTTATATGGGATATATCCACCATTTGAGGATGAACAGAAAAACCGGATAACCAGATACCAGCAATTTCTTGAAACACAGGTATTGATCGCTGCGGAAAGGGCCATAAATAGTCTTTCCCCTTCCATAATCTCAAGAGGTGTAGGAATATCGCGTTTTGCAGTCAATCGACGTGAAAGTGGCTGGAACGGGGATATTCTGTATAATCCTGATGTAAAAGGGCCATCTGATCATTCGGTTCCGGTATTAAAAATTACTGATAGTGAAAATAGACTTACAGCAGTAGTTTTCGGATATGCCTGTCATGCCACCAGTTTATCCATTAATAAATGGTCAGGTGATTATCCGGGATTCGCTCAAATAGAGTTGGAAAGGATGTATCCAATGACAACGGCCATGTTTGTTGCAGGATTTGGAGCCGACCAAAATCCCTTTCCCCGGGGTGGAGTTTTGCAATCGGAACAATATGGTAAGGAATTGGCCGTATCTGTTGAAAGGGTATTAAAAGGAGATATGACGGACTTATCACCATCACTTAAAACGGTTTATAAGGAAATTGAACTGGAAATAGCACCTCCACCTGATCAGGCCGAACTGGATCAGGTGATTAAGAACGGGGCTGAATGGGAAAGAAGATGGGCGATGATGATAAAAGAGAAGCAGGCAGCTGGAGAGAAACTTAAAGATTCATATCCCTGTTATCCTGTACAGGGATGGCAAGTGGGTGAACAAACCGTGATCATTCTGGGTGGAGAAGTAGTGGTCGATTATGCTGTCAGGCTACGGGGATTGTTGGGGAATGATATTATGCTCATAGGTTATTCCAATGATGTAATGACATACATTCCTTCAGAACGGGTATTGGAAGAGGGAGGGTATGAAGGGAAAACCTCTATGTGGGTTTATGGACACCGGGGATCCTGGGAGCATGGTCTTGAGGAAAGGATCGTTGAAGAAGTCGTGAGACAAGTGGATTTTTGTAAAAATCCAAAAAATGATTAGATTGGAAGATAATTCAATGGTATGAAGCGTCGAAAATTCCTGAAATATAGCGCTGGTTCGTTACTCTCAGCGCCTTTAATATTTAGTAAGTATTCTCATATTTATGCGAATACATATGCCTCACCTATAGTTAGTGTATTCGATAAATACGCTTCTTCATTAGAATACCAGGCAGGTAAGGTTGTAAACTCAGATGGGATTATCGTAGACAAAGTATTATCCTTTGACATCATCAACACCAGGGTTGCCAAAATGGTTGATACGGCCATTATGGAGTTAACCAATAAAAAAAGTGTAGGTAAAGCCTGGGAATCCTTATTTCCTAAGGGGCATCCGAATAAGGATACTAAGATTGGAATAAAATTAAATTTTTCTTATGGGGACTGGCGTAACGACCAGGAAAATAACTGGGCAAAAACCTATTGCCCTTTTGGTACAAAAGCTGCTGTTTCTAATGCCATTGTCCTCGGACTCAGCCAGATGATGGATGGAAATTTCCCTGTTGAAAATATCACCTTGATCGAAAGGATGTATCTCGCCGGAACAAGGAGATTCTACCCTGTTATTCAGGGATATCGCCCCGTAACGGCAAATAGTGATGGGATATTTAAGGATAGCCGGTCAGGGACTTATTCAGCCCATTGGATTTATTCCACAAACCCTTTGGAATTACCTGATGATGCTCCGCAATTTATTGCCGCACCAGAATTTAAGGGAGAATATAAAGCTCCACAAAAAATTTATTCTGCAATATATCAAAACGATTTTCTGATCAATTATTCAATTGCCAAAGACCATCGGGCTGCCGGGATAACCGGATCCATGAAAAACAATTATGGTTGCACCGACAATCCATTTGGTACACATGGAAATGAATGGAATAGTGAAGACACTCCGTATGCCGGGACAAGATTATGTATACCTGTTTTCCATAAAAATGTTGATCTGCACTCACCTTATATCCTGCATTTGATGGATGCTATTACGGGAATATATGATGGAGGACCTTTATCAGGAAAGGTATTTCATGCAAATACATTGGCAGTAAGTAAGGATCCGGTTGCGATTGATTCATATTTACTGAATATTCTTAATAAGGCCAGGAAAGAAAGAGATCATTCAATTATAGACATTAAAGATGGTAGAACAGCTGATGGGCATCCCAACGCTTCCTTCCTTCGAATTACAGCTGAAAGACATGAATTAGGTAGCATGTCACAGGATAATCTCCGATTGATCGATTTGTCAGACGATTCCGGGCAATATGAAATTGAAGCCTCAGATCGAATCCATTCTTTAGTCAGTGAGGTAAAGAGCGAAAAAAGTAAGTGCAATATGGAGGTGATCGTAGACAATTCGAAACAGGCCAAATCCATTGAGTCAAGGATAGAGACAGTTGACGGAAAGGTGATAAGATCATTTAATAAAATGCCGGCATCATCACCGGTAACCCGGCTCGAATGGGACTATAAGAATGATAACAGAGTTCAGGTAAAAGAAGGAGTATATGTCTGGTATGTTAATGTCGATGGCATGCAACATACCGGAACAGTAAATCTAATTTTTTAACAGTCGTATATTAAAGGTTATGAAGTGTTTTTATAAAGTGAGTATTCTCACGATTGTATTTTCTATTGGTGCTGTATATCAAATATTCGGTCAGGAGTATGACCTGCTTATTAAAAATGGTCATCTTATAGATCCCAAAAATGGTATCAGCCAGCAAATGGATATTGCGGTATCCGAAGGAAAAATCGTTAAAGTAGCTGAAGAGATATCAGGAGAAACTTCTGCTAAAATAGTTGATGCTACCGGTCTATACGTTACACCAGGGCTGATCGATATTCATGTGCATGTTTTCTGGGGGACAAAACCAGATGCATACATCAGCAATAGTTTTACCAGCCTTCCTCCGGATGGATTTACTTTTCGGGCTGGTGTGACTACGGTTGTGGATGCGGGGAGTGCGGGATGGAGGAATTTCAGGATATTTAAAGAGCAAACCATTGATCAATCAAAAACAAGAGTGCTTGCCTTTCTTAATATTGTTGGTTCCGGCATGAAAGGAGGTGCCATTGAACAAAACCTTGCTGATATGGATCCGAAATTAACAGGAATGGTTGTCAGGAAATATTCCGAGTTTGTTGTTGGCGTAAAATTGGCTCACTATAGTGGCCCTGAATGGGATCCGGTTCTTAAAATGGTGGAAGCAGGGAAATTGGCAGATGTCCCTACAATGATCGACTTTGGCGGTAATACGCCTGAGTTGTCCCTGGAGAGACTTTTAATGACTGAAATGAGGCCGGGAGATATATTTACACATTGTTTTGCACATGTCAGGGGAAGGACAGCTATAGTCGATGATAATGGGGAAGTGCGACCTTATGTATGGGAAGCACAAAAAAAAGGATTAATTTTTGATGTAGGTCATGGTGGCGGCAGTTTTCTATTCGACCAGGCTGTCCCGGCACTTCAACAGGGGTTCCTGCCTAATTCAATAAGTACAGATCTTCATACAGGCAGCATGAATGGAGGAATGAAAGATATGTTGAACGTGATGTCAAAAATGCTGAACCTGGGAATGTCAATTGATGATGTGATAGATCGCTCCACCTGGGCACCTGCAAAGATTATAAAACATGAAGAACTGGGACATTTAAGTACAGGAGCATGTGCTGACATTGCCTTATTCAGTCTAAAAAAAGGTGAATTTGGATTCATTGATACTAAAGGATATATGATAGAAGGAGATCAAAAACTGGAATGTGAATTGACTATCAGGGAAGGAGAAGTAGTTTGGGATCTAAACGGAATTGCATCTCCAAAATGGGAGAAATAACAATAAGACTTAATTTTTTATAAACACATGAAATGATCTAATTATGGAACAAAAAAAGCAAAATTCAAGAAGGAAAGCAGTAAAAGGTGTTTTGGCTGCTGCCGCTGCAGGAATAGGAGTCAGCCAGGTAAGTGCTGCTGAAAGTAAAACTAAATCATCTAAGAAAGTAGTCTCCAGCATTACCAAATCCAATGATGTGCCTTTGTTCTCCGGAGGCGTAACTTATGGGAACTTAGTTTTTATTGCTGGCAAAGGGGCCCATTTTGAAGGGGACATTGCAGCACATACTGACCATGTCCTGAATGAGCTTGAAAAAGAATTAAAAAAACATGGTTCCTCTATGGATAAAGTGCTGAAGGTAAATGTATATCTACATGATTTGAATGATTACCAAGGTATGAATGATGTTTACAGGGGGCGTTTTGGGGAAAATCCTCCAGTTAGAACTACTGTCGCTGTGTTCGGTGGTGTGCCCGGGGACTCATTAGTTGAGATCGATTGTATCGCAGCATTGGATTGATCAATAAATTAATTCAAAGTACTAGACCACGGACCCCTGGAAATTTGAATTTCAATGGTCCGTGGCTTCGTTTTTTTTATACATTAAAAACACAAAATTATGATTACCAGAAGGGAATTGATGAAGAAATTGGCCGGAATGCCACTTTTAGGGGGTTTATTTGGAGCGGGGATATTGACTCCGGGTATAGCTTCAGGAAATCCGGCACGCAGGGATTATTTCAAGGAACTGGGAGTAAGGACATTTATAAATGCCGCTGGCACGTACACTTTCATGACGGGCTCATTGATGAGGCCGGAAGTTATCGATGCATATAATTATGCCACTAATGATTACGTGATATTGGATGATCTTCAGGATAAAGTGGGAGAGAGGATAGCACAATTATTACATTGCGAAGCAGCAACCATCACTTCCGGAGCCGCATCAGCTATTACACTTGGGACAGCAGGCATATTATCCGGAATGGATGAAAAGAAAGTTGTCCAGATTCCTGACCTTACAGGTATGAAAAGCGAAGTAATCATTCAAAAATCACATATGATAGGATATGCACATGCCATTCGAAACTGTGGTGTTAAAATCATAGAAGTAGAGACCAGAGAAGAACTGGAAAATGCCATCAATGAAAAGACGGCCATGATGTGGTTCTTTAATGGCAATAATTTTGTAGGCAAAATACAAGACAAAGAATTCGTTCAGATAGGTAAAAAACATGAGATCCCTTCTTTTAATGATTGTGCAGCCGATGTGCCCCCTGTTGAAAATCTATGGAAATATACTGATATGGGTTTTGACCTGGTCACATTTTCGGGAGGAAAGGGGTTGAGAGGGCCACAGAGTGGCGGATTATTGATCGGGAAAAAGAAATACATTGATGCGGCACGACTGCATGCTGCCCCACGGGGAAATACAGTGGGAAGAGGCATGAAAGTAAATAAAGAGGAGATCCTGGGAATGTATGCGGCTATTGAATCGTATTTGACGCGGGATCACGCAAAAGACTGGGACTTATGGGAGATGCAGATCAAAACCATAATAGATGCTATTGCTGATATTCCAGGTGTTGAGCCTGAAAGACATGTGCCTGAAGTCGCCAATCACGTACCATCTTTGAAACTTTCATGGGATCAAGATAAGATTAACATGACCCCTGATGAGTTGCGACAAAAACTCAGGGACGGGCACCCCTCAATTGAAACGGTCGGAGGATCAAACTCTGTAGGTATAACAACCTGGATGATGCAGCCCGGACAGGAAAGGATCGTTGCCTCCCGATTAAGCGAATTATTAAGGAAAGGATAATGCAGGTATAATAGAATAGCTCCGATACATTATATTTGGTAAATTTCTCTGTGGCTTAAAATTTGCAGTGAAAATTTAGATCATTAGCCTGATTTCAAATTGATTTCTATTAAGTAGTAAATATTATTAAAATGAAAAATTATTTTTATAACCTATTAATATTCCTAATCTTAATCCCTGTTCTGAGTTTCTCACAGGAACCAACCAAATGGAGAGGCCCTGATCAAAACGGATATTATCCGGATACTGGCCTGCTGAAGGAGTGGCCTGCTGGCGGACCTGAGATATTATGGCAATATGACAAGCTAGGGGAGGGATATTCTTCACCTGCATTTGGAAATGGCCGGATATATGTTTCCGGAATGGAAGATCAAACCGGGTATGTATATGCTCTTGAACAAAATGGAATACTCATCTGGAAAGCTCCATATGGCACTGAATACTATGAAAGTTATCCTGGAAGCAGGGGAACTCCCGTTATCGATGGGGATAAACTCTATATGCTGAGTGGGAAAGGGCATTTATCCTGTTTGAGTTCAAATTCAGGTAAGATGATCTGGCGAAAAGACTTGTTTAAAGAGTATGGCGGCCGGAATACTGAATGGGGGCTTGCAGAGACCTTATTGGTACTCGGCGATAAGCTCATATGCACTCCGGGTGGACGTGAACATAATATGGTGGCATTTAATAAATCAAATGGAGATATTATATGGACAACAAAAGCTATGGGTGAAATTTCAGCGTATTGTTCACCACTCTTAATTGAAATTGGAGGCCGTAACCTGATCGTTACACATATGGCAGATCATGTAATTGGTGTTGATGCTGATACAGGAAAACTTTTATGGAACCATCCACATCCAAACAGGTACTCTGTCCACCCAAACACCCCTCTGTATCACAACGGACAGGTCTTTTGTTTTAGTGGTTACGGAAAAGGAGGCGCTATGCTAAAATTGAACGACGACGGTAGCCAGGTAAACGAAATATGGTATAGTGAAACCATGGATAGCCGGATGGGTGGGGCTGTATATCATAATGGCTTTATGTATGGTTCCGGTGATTCCAATCGGGAATGGCAATGTATTGACTGGAATACCGGCAAAGTTCTTTACGAGTCCAAAGAAGTTGGCAACGGGGTTGTGATTGCGGCAGAAGGAATGTTATATGCTTATAGCCAGCGTGGGGAACTCGCTTTAATGAAACCTGAAGCCTCTTCCTTTAAGGTGGTCAGTAAAACTAAAATAAATGCAGGAAGTGGACAGCATTGGGCGCATCCTGCCATCAATAATGGCAGATTATTCGTCCGGCATGGAAATACAATGTTAGCTTATAAAATTCGCTGATAGGCTGTTTTAACAACCTGTCAACATATGATTTATATCATATAATTAGTGGCGTATTAATTCTTAAATTTGTATAGGGCGCTGGAAGCGTAGCTGTACAGACGGGCTATTGTTAATTTTATCTTTCTCCCGTAGCCGAATTTAAATTATATGGTATGAATAAATTAACCGTTCTAATACTTTTTCAATTTGTTTTTACATCCATATTTTCCCAGGAGATTCAGTGGCGCGGGCCTGAACGAAATGGTCAATTTCCGGATAAGGGATTAATGAAAGAATGGCCAGCAGATGGCCCGGAAATGCTTCTAAAAGTTGAAGGTATTGGTATGGGGTATTCCTCTCCTGTACTTTTTGAAGATGTGTTATATGTTACTGGTAAGAAAGGGGAGGAGGACTATTTGAGTGCCTTCGATATGGAAGGTAACATCAAGTACCAGGTTAAATATGGATCTTCATGGAACCAATCATACCCGGAAACCCGCTCAACTCCGACAATTGATGGCGACCGGCTTTATGTGATAAGTGGAATTGGTGAAGTGGTTTGTCTGAACACAAGTGATGGGACTATTAATTGGTCTGTAAATGCTAATGAACTATTTGAGGGAGAGATCCATCGATGGGGAGTGGCAGAATCACCGCTTATAATAGACGATAAGGTGCTATACACATGTGGTGGCAACAAAGCCTCAGTAATCGCATTAAATAAACATTCAGGCGAAATAGAATGGCAGGCAGAAAGTCTTGGCGGAGGACGGACATATGTTTCTTCGGTTATTTATCAACAGGATGGAAAGCAATTGATAGTGGCTTTAACCGCTCACCATATATTAGGCATAGTGCCTGAAAATGGAAAGATTGCATGGCACTATAAATATTTACCGCCAGAAGGTGCTGGAGGCCGTGGTGCAACAAACAGTACCAATTCCCCCATATCAAGCGGTAATGAGATATTTGTTTCAAAAGGTTATGATCAATATGGTGTAATGCTTAAAGTTTCCAGCCGACATGAACTCAGTGGAGGAGAAATGGAGAACAAGTGTTTTGGATACCCATCACGGGCACTATGTAAAAGTTGGTGATTATCTATATGGATCTAACTGGCACAGTAATTCAACCGGAAACTGGGTATGCCTTAATTGGGATTCAGGTGAGGTTATGTATGATGAAAAATGGAATACTAAAGGATCCATTGCCCTTGCGGATGGCTTGCTGTATTGTTATGAAGAAAGGGGCGGGAATGTAGCCCTTGTTAAACCCGCACCGACGAAATTTGATATCATTAGCACATTTAAAATTGAATATGGATCCGGCCCACACTGGGCGCACCCATATATTGCTGATAAAAAACTGCTGATCCGTCATGGTGAGGTTGTAATGGTATTTGATATAGAGGATAAAAAAGGATAATTTGTTTACTCCGAAAAACATATTTCTATATACAACAGGTCTCCTGTTTTTAACAGCTTTGATCTGGTGGAATCTTTCCGGACCTTCACTTGACTTTAATACAAGTGAACCTGGCATGGATAACCGCGGTGGTGATGCGGGTGGAGAAAATGAAGTTATCAATATTGGGGCCTTTTTTGAACTTTTTTCTAATTCGGATAGTGAGTTAAATGAAGAATGGCCACGATTCAGGGGCCCGGAATTTGATAATATTAAGAAATCCGGATCAGGATTGATATCTAAGTTTAATAATGATCCGAAAATTCAATGGTCTGTTGAATTGGGAGAAGGACATGCCGGTCCATCTATATACAAAGGAAAGGTATATCTGCTCGATTATGATGAAGAGGTAAAAGCAGATATGCTGAAATGTTTTTCACTTCGGGATGGGAAAGAATTGTGGAGGAGATGGTATAATGTGAACATTAAAAGAAACCACGGCATGTCAAGGACCGTACCGGCCATCACGGAAGATTATATTTTAACTATCGGACCCCGTTCACATGTTATGTGCCTTGACCGGGAGACTGGTGATCTAAGGTGGGGGATGGATATTGAAAAATTATATGGAACTGAAATACCTTTCTGGTATACCGGTCAATGTCCTTTGATTGACGATGGCAAAGCTATTATTGCAACGGGAGGAAGTGCTGTTATGATTGCGGTAGATTGTGCATCAGGGGAATTATTATGGGAAGCACCCAATCCGGGAACCTGGAAAATGTCGCATTCCTCTATTATGCCCTGGGTTTATCAGGGAATTAAAATGTACGTTTATAGTGCTGTAGGGGGAATTATCGCAATAGGCGCTGAAGGTGATCTGGCTGGTAAGGTTTTATGGCAATCAAATGAATGGAGCTGCTCTGTCGTGGCACCCTCACCTGTTTGTCTGCCGGACGGCAAGGTCTTTCTAACTGCCGGTTACGGTGCGGGGAGTATGGTTTTCCAAATCAATTATGAGAATGATGGGTTCTCGGCAACCAGATTGTATGACTATAAACCGAAAGATGGATTGGCATGTGAGCAACAGACACCTGTATTTCACGATGGCATGCTGTATGGAATATTACCAAAAGATGCAGGGGCCATGAGGAATCAATTTATTTGCGTGGACCCCCAGGATACCAGGAAAGTAGTCTGGGCCAGTGGCAAAACGCACCGGTTTGGATTGGGCCCTTATATGATTGCCGATGGAAAATTCTTTATATTGAATGATGACGGAACTTTGTCGATAGTTCAGCCAAGTCAGACAAATTTTGTTCTCCTTGATCAGATTAAAGTTTTTGATGGGCATGATGCCTGGGCACCCCTGGCAATAGCTGATGGATATCTCTTGTTGCGGGATGCAAATAATATGTATTGTATGGACATTAGAACAATGTAAATCTATAATATGAAAAAGATCTTCATCTATATCATAGTGATAGTACTTGGATTACTGATCCTTGTGATAATCCTTGGCGATTTTATGTCTGGTGAGATCAAAGACACTGCAAAAAATCCTTATGCTTACGAATTTGACGAGTATAAAGCTGTGGATCAATCGATGATAAAATTCAGGGAGGTCAGAAGGATAGGATTGAGTATCCCGGATCCAAAAGCCATCGATATAAAGAATAATTTAATCGCAATTGGATTTAAAGATCATCTGCAGGTCATAGATACCTCTGGATTGGAAATAATAAACAGATCAGTCAGAGGACCAGTAACAGCTGTATCGTTTTCCCCGGAAGGGTACATTTATCTGGGATGTCAGAATTCGATAGAGATAATCAATATGGAAGGAGAATCCATAGCACGCTGGCAGAACTTTGGAGAAAAAACTTTGATTACCGCAATAGCTTTTAAGGATTCTATGGCAATTGTTGCCGATGCCGGGAACCGGATTGTATTTCGTCTGGATCAGCAAGGTCAATTACTGGATTCCTTCGATGGAACCGGCAGATTGGATGGGAACTACGGTTTTATTCTTCCAAGCCCTTATTTTGATCTTGAAGTAGATCCTGATGATGAATTGTGGGTAGTGAATTCAGGTTTGTTAAAGGTGGAAAATTATACAGACGATGGTTCTGTCCGGGCTTTCTGGGGGAAACCTTCCTTTGAGATAGAAGGGTTTACCGGCTGTTGCAATCCGGCACACATTGCGATTATGAAAGATGGGTCGTTCGTTACTAGTGAAAAAGGTCTTTCCAGGATTAAAGTGTATAAGGCATCGGGTGAATTGGATTGCGTTGTGGCCGCCCCTGCGGATTTTGAAGATGAAAATGAACCTGCTGATATAGCTGTTGATGAATATGGGAAAATATATGCCCTCGACATTACGAAAGAGAAAATCAGGATTTTTGAAAGAAATATAAACTGAATGGATAGAAGAAATTTTATACAGAACTTTACACGATACTCCTTATTAGGTGGATTGCTTTCCTCAGTAGGTTTTTTGGTGAGTCATAGGACCATCAGGGCCACAGAAGATTGTTCTGCTTCGGAGGTTTGTAAAATGTGCGGCAAATTCAATTCCTGCCAAAAGGTCATTGATATAAAAACAAAAGAAAATGAAAAAGTCTCCTGACAATAAAGCAAATAAAAGGAGGGATTTTATACGTTCTACGGCCCGTATAACCCTTGCACTGGGTATAGGGGGTGTGAGCGGACTTGCACTGAGTAAATCCACCAAGGAGGAATGGGTCTGGCAGATCGATCCTTTTAAATGTACCCAATGTGGCAGATGTGCAGAGGAATGTGTATTAACCCCTTCAGCTGTGAAATGTGTCCATGCTTTTGATCTTTGTGGGTATTGTGACCTTTGCGGGGGGTATTTTAAACCGGGAGTAATTGATCTTCATACCGGGGCTGAAAACCAACTTTGTCCAACAGCTGCCATAAAAAGAGATTTTATTGAAGAACCATTTTTTGAATATACGATTGATGAAGACCTTTGCATCGGATGCGGGAAATGTGTAAAAGGGTGTTCCGCCTTTGGCAATGGATCATTGCATCTACAGATCCGGCATGACCTGTGCCTCAACTGCAATCAATGTGCCATAGCCAGGCAGTGTCCGTCAGATGCTATAACCAGGGCGCCAGCCAGTAAACCGTACAATTTTAAAGGAGATTTTACAAAGAGCTAAAGAGAGACTTTTGAAGAATAAAAGAATAGCGATCCTGACATTTTTTAGTGGCCTGCTGATATCAGTAGTTTCCTATGCACAACAGCGCTTCCCCAGACCGGATTTTGAAACAGATTATATAGTTCCATCTCCTCTGGCGCCGGAACCCAGGTGGGCTACTATGGAGATCCTGGATGTGGTCATCTTACTGATCGTCATGCTTTTAGCTTCATGGTTTGCCATAAAAAAGCGTTCCAGGCAGGGCATCTTGTATTTATCGGTATTTACACTTATTTATTTCGGTTTTTACAGGAATGGATGTATTTGTTCTATTGGGGGCATTCAAAATGTAACCCTGACCTTGTTCAACCCCGCTTATGCCATTTCCATTACTGCACTCTTATTTTTTATCTTGCCATTGATCTTTGCCCTTTTCATGGGCCGTGTGTTTTGTGGGGCAGCCTGTCCGCTTGGGGCCATTCAGGAGCTTATTATTTTCAGACCTATCTCCATTCCCTCACCTGTCAGAAAGGTTTTGGGATTGATCCCTTATCTCTACCTGGGGCTATCGATATTATATGCCGCAACCAATACGGATTTTATTATATGCCGCTATGATCCCTTCATCGGGATTTTCAGGATGGATGCTACCTTTGACATGCTCATATTAGGAGGAAGTTTTCTAATTCTGGGGATGTTTATTGCAAGGCCATATTGCCGCTTCCTTTGCCCTTATGGTGTCTTGTTGAATTGGATGTCAAAGGTCTCAAAATGGCATTTAAGCATAACCCCATCTGAATGTGTGGATTGTAAGTTATGTGCGCACTCCTGTCCTGTGGATGCTATTAATAAGCCAGTCATTGAACCGGTTTCGACAAGTAAAGACATTAATAAATTTTTGTTGTCGGTATTAGTACTTCCGATTTTGATTCTGATCGGAGGATATGTTGGCTCTAAATCACATATATACTTATCGAAGGCGAATCCGACAGTAGGCCTTGCGGAGCTGTTAATTGCCCATCCGGAACTAAAGAATGATCCTGACCATATTGATGTGCAGACCTTTCTGACTTCTGGAAAGACCATGGAGACTTTGCTGGAAGAGGCTGCCACAATTCGGGAACAATTCTATTATGGTGGCTGGATCATGGGAGGATTTTTAGGATTGGCATTTGGATTAATATTTATGGCCAAAACATTGTACAGGAACCGAAAGGACTACGAACCGGATAAGGGAAATTGTGTGAGTTGTGGAAGATGTATGGAATATTGCCCTGTTGGCAAACCCGATTTTGACAAAATAATGGAACAGATAAAGTGAACATTATAGAAAAACAAAAAATAACCTGGAGGATAGCTGTTATTGCCGGAATATTTTCAGCAATAGTCAGCATTATCATGATATTGAATTACTGGCAGCTCCAGAGATCGGAACCACTGGAGAATGAATTGCTGGTAAGCCTTGTTGAACAGCTCAAGAAGGATTCAGGTAACGAACAGCTGAAGGAAGATATCAGGCGCCTCGATTTGATGGTGCGTAAAGCATATTTTACAAAGCAATGGCAAATACGTGCAGGGGCTTTTATTTTAATAGGTGGTCTTGTCGTTCTAGTGATATCCCTAAGAAT
This sequence comes from uncultured Cytophagales bacterium, assembly GCA_963820995.1. GTDB lineage: Bacteria > Bacteroidota > Bacteroidia > Cytophagales > Cyclobacteriaceae > JAGTVG01. Next base: position 162,093 of record CAWGCL010000011.1, read on the forward strand.
GTATCAGTCCTATAGTGAAAAGGTAGATGAGCCAGGTAGTGAGGACCGGCACCTGGGTAAGGAATTGATCGCTGCCCAGAAATGGATCATTTATTCTGTTGTTGCCATATTTGGACTGGCTTTAGTTGCTGCTTATTTATCCGATGATAAACTTGACGACCCGTATAATATTGCCGAAAGCGTAACAGAAGAACCTAATGTGGAAGAGATTGCCATCAGGACTACCAGTGAGCCTGCACAACAGGAACTTGAACCGGAAACCGAAGATATAACAAATGACAATACAACGGATGTAGATCTGGCCCAATCCGAAACTGAAGAAACAATAGTTGAGTCTAAAGCGGTGGATTCAGAAACGATCCCTAGTACTCCGGTAGCTGATGTTCAAACCGGATCATTAAAGTTTACAGACCAGTTCCCTTCTTTCAGGGGACCATATGGTCTGGGCTTATCAAACCATAAGAACGTCCCTGTTGATTGGGATGGAGCCTCGGGGAAAAACATAGTGTGGAAGACAGAGGTCCCATTGCCAGGTTATAATTCACCCATAATCTGGGGGGATAAATTGTTCCTTTCAGGTGCCAATGGTACTTCCCAGACTATATATTGTTATAATCGGACCAATGGTATTGTTATCTGGGAGCACCCTGTAAATGATGTGCCCAGGAACACCAGCAAAGTCCCCAGGGTTACTGATGATACGGGTTTTGCAGCACCTACCATGGCGACTGATGGCAAAAATCTTTGTGCCATCTTTGCTACCGGTGATGTGGTCTGTGTAGATATGGATGGGAATAGAAAATGGGCCAAAAATCTGGGAATGCCTGATAATCATTATGGGCATTCATCTTCATTACTCATTTATGAGGGAATACTTCTTATACAATTTGATACAAATCAGCAAGGCAAAGTGTTAGGTCTGGATATAATGTCAGGTGAGACAAAATGGGAAACCCTTCGATCTTCTAAGATATCCTGGGCTTCTCCGGTTCTGGCCAATATGGGGGACCATATGGAGCTTATATTATCAAGCAGCCCCCAGGTTGCCGGATATGATCCGCGTACGGGAAAGGAACTATGGTCTATTGATTGCCTGATGGGAGAAGTGGGGCCATCTCCCGCTTATTCAGATGGTATGGTTTATGTAACCAATGAGTACGCTGTTCTCGCAGCAATTAAACCTGGAAGCCAGCCTGAAATAATATGGGAAACGAATGAATATCTTCCTGAGGTGGCAAGCCCGGTTGCGGATAATGGTATGGTATTTATAGGTACAAGCTATGGAGTGATCGTTTGCTATGATGCAGCAAATGGCGAGCTTCTGTGGGAATATGAATGTGATGACGGTATTTATGCCTCACCAATAATTGCCGGCAATAAGGTGTATTTCCTTGACATGGGCGGAAAAATGCATATTTTCAAAAAAGATAAGAATATGACCCTCCTGGGTGAACCTGAATTGGGTGAGGGATCAGTGAGTACCCCTTCCTTTTCAGAAGGCAGGATATATCTACGGGGTGATAAGTATTTGTATTGTATTGGAATTTAAATGGCAGAGTTAAACATAGATCAGGTAATTAAGGATAAAGGCAGGGAGAAAAAGGCCGTAATACCCATATTGCAGGTAATACAGAATGAATTCAACTATTTACCAGAAGATATTTTAAAGCGGGTATGCGAGTCCACAGATATCACACCTGACCTGATCATGGGGGTCGCTAGTTTTTACACCCAGTTCAGGCTGGAACCAGCAGGCGAACATATTATTAAGGTTTGTACCGGCACAGCATGTCATGTAAAAGGAGCGGGATTGGTATATGATGCCTTCAGCAGATCTTTAAACCTTCCTGATGGAAAGAATACAGATCAGGAGGGGAAATATTCATTGGAAAAAGTAAACTGCCTGGGCTGTTGTACCCTTGCCCCTGTGGTTCAGATTGATGATACCACCTATGGACATGTTGGGATTGAAGATGTTGATGAGGTAATTGGTACTTTTGAAAACAATTTGAATAATCCCTCTAAGAAAGGAAGGGCCTTAAGTAATCAATTGAAAGGCAATCAGGGTGAGATAAGAATTGGATTAGGATCATGTTGCGTTGCAAGCGGAAGTGAGGAGGTTAAAAAATCTCTTGAAAAGGCAGTGGTATCCAACGGCCTCAATATAAACATGAAGAAAGTAGGCTGTGTTGGCATGTGCCACCAGGTCCCTCTTCTGGAAATGATCCCGAATGGGGAAGAACCAGTATTATATTCCCATGTAAAACCTGGTGATGTAAATGCCATTATCAAAAAACATTTCAAACCTAAGGGTTTATGGGACCGGGTAAAGTCCTCCCTGTTAGAACTGGCTGAAGATATCCAAACAGATCATAACTGGGAAGGTGTGGAACGCTTTGAACTTAACGTAAGGGAAAAACAGGTTTCTTCATTTCTCGGGCGTCAGGTGCCTATTGCAACCGAACATAGAGGGGTGCTCGATCCCATTGATATTGAGGAATATCAGCAAAGTGGTGGGTTCAGGGCTATGAAGATCTGCCTGAATGAATTGGATCCCAATGAAGTAGTGAAACGTATTACAGAAAGTGGGATACGGGGCCGTGGAGGAGGAGGATTCAGTACAGGTGAAAAATGGCGGATTGTAAAAGATCAGGTTAACGATACAAAGTATATAATTTGTAATGGTGATGAAGGTGATCCTGGTGCCTTTATGGATAGAATGATCCTCGAATCATATCCTTATCGTGTTATCGAAGGAATGGTTATAGGGGCATATGCCACGGGTGCAACTGAAGGATATTTTTATATCAGGGCAGAATACCCTTTAGCTGTACAGAGGATCAGGGAAGCACTCGATGTATGTCGAAAGAGAGGATATCTCGGTGATAATATTCTGGGTACGGACTTTTCCTTTGATATCCGGATATTTGAAGGAGCGGGAGCATTTATTTGCGGTGAAGAAACTGCCCTTATAGCTTCAATTGAAGGGAATCGAGGATTCCCCAAATTAAGACCCCCATTCCCTGCTGAAAGTGGACTTTGGGGTCATCCTACCCTGGTAAACAATACCGAGACATTTGCTCAGATTGCCTACATTATAAAAAATGGGGTATTTGAATTTACAAACCATGGCACGAGGTTGTCGAAAGGGACCAAAGTTTTTGCCCTTGCCGGGAAAATTAACAGGGGAGGCCTGATAGAAGTACCTATGGGAATCACCATTAGAGAGATTGTCGAAGATATCGGTGGAGGCGTAGCGGGTGACCGGGAACTAAAAGCTGTCCAGATAGGGGGGCCCTCTGGAGGGTGTATCCCGCATTGGATGATGGATACGCCGGTGGATTTCGAGTCGCTGCAGGAAGCAGGTGCTATGATGGGATCAGGAGGATTGGTGGTGCTGGATGATACCGACTGCATGGTTGACATTGCCAGATATTTCCTCTCATTCACTCAGAGTGAGTCTTGTGGAAAATGCACTTTTTGCCGGGTAGGAACAAAACGAATGCTTGATATCTTAAACAAGATATGTACCGGTAAGGGTTCACCAAAGGATATTGAGGAACTTGAGAATCTGTCAGGGTGGACGAAAAAAGGCAGCTTGTGCGGATTGGGAAAAACGGCCCCCAATCCAGTATTGTCAACTTTAAGATATTTCAGAGATGAATATGAGGCACATATACATGGAAAATGTCCGACAGGTAAATGCAGGGACCTGGTAAGTTATCATATAGAAGAAACTTGTATAGGGTGTACGAAATGTGCGCAAAACTGCCCGGTCGATGCGATCGCCTTTACGCCATATGAAATCCATGTTATAGATCAGGAAAAATGTATAAAATGTGACGGTTGCCGGCAGGTATGTCCGGAAGATTGTGTTACGGTATCATAAATGGATATGATCAGCTTAAGTTTAAATGGAAAAAAAATTGAAGTGCCATCTGGCTCGACGGTTCTTGAAATAGCCAGGAACCAGGGGTATGATATACCTACGATGTGCCACCTTGATGAGCATGATCATTTTCCATCCTGTATGATTTGCGTAGTGAAGGAGAACAGAACAGGCAGGCTTTTCCCTTCCTGTACTACCATTGTTCAGGAGGGCATGGAGGTCGTAACCAATGATGAAGAAGTATTTGAAGCCAGAAAAACAGGTCTCGAACTTTTGCTTAGTGATCATGTAGGGGATTGTGAAGCTCCCTGCCAGACGAATTGCCCGGCCTATATGGATATTCCTTTGATGAACAGGTTACTTGCCGCGGGAAAACCAGCAGAAGCATTACGGGTTGTGAAGAAGGATATAGCATTGCCTGCCGTTCTTGGTAGAATATGTCCTGCTCCCTGTGAAAGGGCCTGCCACCGCCGGTCTGTCGATTCGCCAGTTTCAATATGTAAACTGAAAAGATATGCGGCTGATTATGATTTGGGTCAGACAGATTCCTTTATACCTTCAGTGACCCAGTCAAATGGCAAAAAAGTGGCCATTATTGGGACAGGGCCAGCAGGTTTATCCGCTGCATACTTTTTATTACAAAAGGGATATGCGTGTGATTTGTATGATAAGAACCCTGTGCCAGGGGGTGCGCTTAGATATGCCATCCCCAACAAAAAGCTGCCTAAAGTTGTCCTTGATAAGGAGATAGAAGTTATTGCCAGAATGGGTGCAGTATTTAATTTGAAAAAGGAAATAGGGAAGGATGATCTAAAGGATTTGAAATCTAGCTATGATGCTGTAATTATTGCTACCGGTGAAGACAACGCCGTTTTCACAGGACTAGATAAGCGATCAAATGCATTTGTTGTTGACCGGAATACACACCAGACGAAAGATCCTAAGGTGTTTGCAATTGGAAGTTCCGTTAAACCCGGGCGCGTAGCCATCAGGGCAGTTGCCCATGGTAAACAAGTGGCTTTGTCCGTGGACCAATACATAAATAATGAACCGGTTATAGGTGAAAAAAGGATTTTTAACTCGCGGTTCGGACGCTTATTAAATGGTGAATTGGCTGAATATATGCTTGAGGCTGATCCCGGGGCTCGGATTGAGATTAAAGAGACAAAAGGATTCAGCCATGATGAAATGCAAAAAGAAGCAGCAAGATGCATGCACTGTGATTGTCGGAAGCAACATAATTGCAAATTGAGGGATTATTCTGATGAATATGCAGCCCAGCAAAAAAGATATTTCCCCAAGGAGAGGAAAAACGTAAAAAAAATATTCAAGCACGAACCAATAGTATATGAACCTGAAAAATGCATAAAATGTGGCATCTGCGTTCGAATTACTTCCGAGTATAAAGAAAAGCTTGGACTTACCTTTATTGGCAAGGGATTTGATGTAGAAGTAGCAGTTCCATTTGATAATGAAAATGTAAATGCCCTTGAGAAAACGGCATTACTTTGTGCTGATAATTGCCCTACTGGTGCTTTAGCGAAAAAAAATGATGAGAATTTATAAAAAAATAATCTTCAGTCTTATACTCATAGTCTATACCGGCTTAGAGATTATGGGGCAGCAGAATAATCAATGGGAGATTTTCAGAGGAGACCCATCTCTTTCCGGATATACGCGTGCAAGGATTCCTGAAAACCCATCTATACTATGGAACTTTCAAACAGATGATGCAATTACTGCTGCACCAATAGTTGCAGATGGGAAGATATTTGCCGGAAATTCTGCCGGCATATTATATGCCCTGGATATGAAAGGAGAACTGCTCTGGCAGTTTGAAACAGACAATACCATAGAAGCCCCGGTTTTATACTATGACGGTATTATCTATTGTGGTAACCTAAGTGGTTATTTATACGCCTTAAATGCTGATACAGGAAGTCTGATATGGAAGTATGAGACAGAGAACCAGATTTCCGGTTCTCCGAATCATTTCGAATTCAACAACAAGCATTTCATCATTGTGGGCAGTTATGATTTCTACCTTCATTGTGTTGATGCGAAGATCGGGCAACCTATATGGAAATATGAATCCGATAATTTTGTAAATGGCGCGGCAGCCGTTGGCAACGATGTGGCCCTTTTCGGTGGATGTGATGGATATTTACACGTGGTTGATCTTGGTTCAGGGAAGGTGAAAGATAAGATAGAAGTAGCTACTTATGTAGCCGGTTCCGTGGCTGTATCAGATAACCTGGCGTATACGGGCGATTATGACGGGCAGTTTACCTGTATCGATATCAAGGAAGGAGAAATTTTGTGGAAATGGGAAAATCCGGATAATAGCCTGCCGTTTTTAGGTTCACCATCTATTTATAAAGATAAAGTGGTGATCGGTAGTCAGGATAAAAGACTATATTGTTTTAATGGATCCAGTGGCAGACTTCTTTGGTCATACAATGCGGGAGGGCGGATCGATGCTTCTCCTGTTATTATCCGGGATCAGGTTCTTACGGCTACCATGGACGGAATGCTATATCTTGTTGACCTCAATAGTGGGCAGGAGACCTGGTCGTACGAAATTGGCAGTGCCATAACGCATAATCCGGCAGTCATCAATGGGTATATAATACTTGGTGCAAGAGATGGAAATATATATTGCCTTGGAAAATAATTCCAACCTTTTTGGATTAAAATAGAATAAATCTTGAGCACTCCTTTTAAACAATCCTGAAATTGGTTTAATTTTATTAATTATGTTAAAACATATAAGCTGAAAAAATGCAGGTAATTCACATTGTTCCGGGAACGGGGGGTAGTTTTTATTGCGGTAACTGCCTTCGGGATAGTACATACGTACAGGCTTTACGGAAAGAAGGAATTGACGCGTTAAAAATTCCTATGTATCTGCCGATCTTTTCTGATGAGCATGATCTGTCGGATATACCTGTATTTTACGGAGCTATAAGTCTGTATCTGAAACATAAATACCCGATACTTAGAAAGGCCCCCATATGGTTTGATAAGATCCTGAATTCGGGATTGGCTCTTAAGTTTGCTGCAAAAATGTCAGGATCAACCCGTGCGCATGGTCTCGAAGATATGACCATTTCCATGTTGCTGGGTGAACAGGGTGGGCAAAAAGAAGAGTTGGATAAAATGGTTGATTGGATCGCAGAACATTGCAAAGCAGATGTTATCCACCTGTCCAATGCTTTGTTGATTGGCTTGGCGAAGAAATTCCAGGAAAAACTCGATGTACTCGTAGTATGCTCACTTCAGGATGAAGATGTTTGGGTAAACGCCATGGACGATCATTTCCGCAAAAAAACCTGGGACCTTATGAGTAAAAGAGCTGAAGATGTTGATGCTTTTTTTGCAGTTAGCGAATTCTATGCCGACGTCATGAAGGAACAAATGAGCATTCCTGACAGCAAATTATATACATCCTATATTAGCGTGGACCCGGAGGAATATACATATATCCATAGTTCTGAAAAAGAATTTACAATAGGGTACATTTCCAGGATGTGTGAAGAAAATGGCCTTGAAGTTCTGATAGACGCTTTTATTTTATTCAAAAAGATACCTGGGGGAGAAGATGTTAAACTGATCATTACAGGAGGCTCAACAGGTGATGACCAGGTATTCCTGAAAAGGATAAGAAAGAAAATGTCAGAGGCGGGTATTATGGAGGACTTGATTTTTCATAAAGATTTTGAAAATGAGGGGCGTCATGAGTTTTTCAGTAAAGTATCTCTGATTTCTGTCCCTGTTCTGGAAGGAGAGGCTTTTGGAATGTACCTGCTTGAAGCAATGGCCTCCGGGGTTCCCGTTGTTCAACCTGCTTTAGGTGCTTTCCCGGAAATTATTAATTTGTCTGAAGGAGGCGTGATATATGAACCCAATAAACCCGAAGAACTTGCTAATGCACTAGTGGATCTTCATAAGAATGCAGAGAAATTATCTTCATTAAGTAAAAAGGCCAGGGAAGGGATCATTCAACATTTTAGTATACACGACCAGGCCTCGAGGATGATGAAGTTTTATAAGCAGATCAAATTAAATAAAGAGAATTGACATGCTGTTAAGTGTTCAAGAGATATTCAAAACGTTTAAAACTGAAGGCAATGCTAAATCCAGAACTGTTCTGGATGGAGTAAACCTTGAATTGAAGAAAGGTGAAGCCATATCCGTCCAGGGGCCAAGTGGTTCTGGTAAATCCACTTTAATGAATATTATCGGCGCCCTGGACAAACCCGATCAAGGAGATGTAATTTTTAATGGTCAATCCTTGGGCAAAATGTCGGAAGTTGAATTGACCTCTTTGCGTAACAGGGAAATTGGATTTGTTTTTCAGATGCATCATCTTCTGCCGCAGTGCACCGTATTTGAAAATATTTTGATTCCGGCTGTTCCGGTAAAAGACAAAGATTTTAAAAGATCAAGATTGAATGTAGGAGAGGATCTCCTCAAAACTGTGGGCTTATGGGAACATAAAGATAAAAAGCCCGGGGTACTGTCTGGAGGAGAATGTCAGCGGGTGGCTTTGATCAGAGCCATGATCAATCAGCCAAAGTTAATATTGGCGGATGAACCAACAGGTTCGCTTGATGAAGAAAACGCATTTTCAATGATCTCGCTATTGCTTGATTTAAACAGGAAGTTTGAAACTTCTCTTATCGTGGTTACCCATTCTCAGGAGATTGGACGGAAAATGGAAAAGCAATACGAATTAAGGAATGGAAAGTTGAATCTGAAAACCTGATATTGTGTTGAGTAAATTTACTTTCATTCTTCAGTCCCTGCTTCACTATAAAAAGGCAAATCTTACCATCATTCTGGGTGTGGCTATCAGCTCTATGGTTTTGACCGGAACGCTGATCGTAGGAGATTCTGTCGACCATAGCCTTGCCATGACTGCAGAACTGCGACTGGGAAATGTTGGATATTCATTTTCAAGTATAGATCGTTATTTCAGGATAGATCTTGCGGAAGAAGTTCAGGAAGAATTAAAAATACCAGTTACCTCGATGATGCAGGTAAAAGGAATAGCTTCATCTCAGGGAGGACAGATGCGGGTAAATAACATCGATGTTCAAGGTATTGACAATAATTTTCTGAATATGGTTCCGGGAAATCAATTGGAGGAGATCCCCGGGAGAAATGAAGCATTCATTAGTCAAAACCTGGCAGACAGATTGGGGCTTAAAATTGATGATTCTTTTTTACTTCGTGTAGATAAGGTCAGCCTGATCCCTAAAAATGCGCCATTTATTTCGGATGATGAAAATCAGGTTTCAATAAGGCTTACAGTAAGAAAAATCCTTACAAAAGAAAAACTTGGGCGCTTCAATCTGAAAACCTCCCAGACTGCCCCCTATAATGTGTTCTTATCTCTTGAATACCTTAATAACAGAATGGAGACGGAGGGAAAAGCAAACAAGCTTTTAATAAGTAATGAAGCTCAATATGAGGACAATTACATCTTGTCTGTTATCTCAAAGAACTGGCGCCTTGAGGATTCCGGATTAAAAATAAGCCTCACTGATGATAAAAAGGAATGGAATATTGAATCGAACCGTGTATTTATTGATTCAGTTATTGTCAATGCAATTTATAAGTTTGAGGATCGACCTTCTTTGATTTTGACATACCTGGCCAATTCCCTTGAAAAGAAAGATCAGGAAACACCTTATTCCTTCGTTTCAGCGGGTCCTTTCTTTGACGGCCAGGAAATGGATTCAAAAGATATAATTATAAACTCCTGGTTGGCTGAAGATCTCGATGCCAGGGTAGGAGACAGTCTTTTATTAAAGTTTTATTCTATCGGGCCACTCAGGCAATTGGTGGAGAATAAACAATGGTTTATTGTACAAAAGGTTGTTCCCTTATCTGGCCGATATGCTGACCGGAAATTGATGCCGACTCTTCCAGGATTGTCAGATGCAGGAAGTTGCAGGGATTGGGAAACAGGCATACCCATTGATCTGGAAAAGATACGTGACAAGGATGAGGAATATTGGAATGAATGGAAAGGAACACCCAAAGCATATATTTCATATTCTGAAGGGAAAAAAATATGGCAGAACCGATTTGGTGCATGTACCCTGGTACGCCTGAATGCCGCTATTCATGGTGAAGGGGAAATTTCGGAAAACCTGTTAAAGTACCATGGACCTGAAGATCTGGGGTTTCAATTAAGAAATTTAAAGCAACAAGGATTGGAAGCAGCCCAGGGAGGGGTTGATTTTTCAGAGCTGTTTTTTGGAATGAGTTTTTTCCTTTTGATTGCTGGTTTGACCTTGCTTGCACTATTATTTAATATACATCTTGAAAACAGGATGTCGCAGTTCGGAACCTTGAAGGCTTTAGGATATTCTGACCGACTGGTACGAAGATTGGTGTTATCAGAAACAGCAATTGTAGTCTTTTCTGGAGTATTGTTGGGAAGTATATTGGCCATCTGGTATAACCGTTTGATATTTAAGGCCCTTAATACAGTATGGTCCGCAATAGTACGAACTTCCGTCCTTGCTGAAGATATTCGTTATGGTACGATTCTGATGGGAATTATTATAAGTTTCGTCCTTGTATTCCTTACTGTTTTCTTTAACATCAATAGAAGGTTAAAGTCAAAACCCCTCCATTTGCAAAAAGCTTTGAATATAAGGCGGAATAAAATTTCCGGTAAATATTTAAACTGGATAGCCTGGTTAATGCTTATAATTTCATCCGTTCTTATAATAAAAGAGGTTTTATTTTCAAGTGGAATGAATTCTGGAATATTCTTTTTGTCAGGTGGACTTCTACTCCTCGCCTTTATTTTATTTTCAAGTGGATTTTTATTTAAAGAGAATGAAAATTCAGAATTTGATCTTTCAATACCAGCGTTATCCTTGCGAAATCTTCAAAGAAATAAGGCCAGAAGCCTACGCATCATTATCCTTTTTGCCCTGGGAACTTTCGTAATTGTTTCTACGGGCCTTAATCGCAAGGATTTGTATTCTGATGCAATAAGTAAATCAAGTGGCACAGGCGGATTTCTTTTCTATGGGGAGACCACAATGCCTGTTTTGCATGATTTGAACAATCCATCTACCAAAGCCGATTTGAACTTAAGCGAAAACACAAATTTTGTGCAAATGCGGAAAACAGAAGGTGATGATGCAAGTTGCCTTAATCTGAACCGCATATCTCAACCAAGAATCCTGGGAATTCCCTCTGAGAAATTGATTGGAAGATTTTCATTTATAAAAACTTCCGGGGATTTTGAATCAATTGGCGACTGGTCGTCATTAAAATATGAATTACCTGGTGGGGTAGTTCCTGCCATAGCAGATCAGACTGTGATTCAGTGGGGACTGGGATTAGCGGTGGGAGATACCCTGGTATATACCGACGAATATGGTAACGAGATGTATGTCAAACTTATAGGAGGGCTTGCAAATTCTATTTTTCAGGGAAATATTCTGATCGATGAAGAATTATTTCTGAAACATTTTCCCTCCAGCAGCGGAATTCATGTTTTCCTGGTAGAAACCGATTCTGACAGTCTGGAAACATTTGAATCAAGCTTGAAAAGGTCTTTTCGAAATACGGGTCTTGAGTTAGTATATACTGCAGATCGCCTGGCTGAATTCAATTCTGTTGAAAACACGTATTTATCAATATTTCTTTTGCTTGGTGGTTTGGGGATGATTCTTGGGACAGTAGGATTAGGTTTGTCGCTGATACGCAATATACAGGATCGATTGCAGGAACTGGGAATTTTAAGGGCCGTTGGCTTCAGGAAAAATCAGATAATGGGAATGCTCACAAGAGAGCATATTATATTACTCGGTTTGGGCACCCTGATCGGGACAATTGGAGCTTTTGTGGCCACAATACCCTCGGTATTTTCTGAATATATCGATGCTTCATGGCAGACAGCCCTGGTCATCATATTCATAATTATGGTCAATGGATTTTTATGGATCTACCTTATAGGCAGAATAAGCCTGAGAAAAGATCTGCTGGAATCCTTAAGAACAGAATAGCGAGTTAAATATCTTTAGTTATTCCCAACTGCAATAAGATAGCTTTGGGTTCGAAAGAAAATTATGTGGTCAGTAATAGACGGGGTGACCATGCAAACATCATCAAGACCGTGTTCTGATAATAGATTAAAGTCTTTACCAGCTTGTATTACATAGACTGTCCCATCATCGCCTGCTGCGTAGATCCTGTCATCAGCTGCAACCGGCGAGGCGGTAAAACTTTTGTTCTTCCCACCAAGTTTTTCATCATATATTTCTTCCCCTGTTAGTGCATCAAAACATAAAATATTGCCATTCCAGCGAAGATTATATAAGAGACCCTTATATAAAAGCATCGTTTGCATATAGGACCCGCGTCTTGGTACACTCCATGCTATAAAAGGATCGGATTCCATATTTAATTCACCCTTAGCTTCTTTTTTAACGGCTAGTATGGGTGAAGAGGGCCCATGAGCACTATTGAAATATATCAGGTCATCTCCGACAATAGGAGTAGGAACTTGAATGTCTCCACCACCTGACATCGACCAGATCTCCTCGCCTGTTTCAAAATCGTAACCACCTCGGTGCTTATATCCATTTACAGCAATACATGTCTTGCTATTGTTTGAGTAGATATTCGGTGTACACCAGCCCGGATATTCATCCCTTGATTTCCTCCAAAGCTCTTCCCCTGAGGAAGCTTCATATGCAGCTAAAAACGAATTTTCCATTACATCACATTGCACAATAACCACACCTTCATGAATTATAGGAGAACTTGCAAATTCCCATTCCGCTGATTCTACACGAAAGAAAACAGATCTTAACAAACCGAAATCTTTTTGCCATACGAGGTTCCCTTCCATATCATAACAATAAATGCCCTCTGAACCAAAAAAGGCTACAACATGCTTACCATCCGTAGCAACAGAACTATTCGCGTGAGAAGATTTCGGATGTCTTTTTTGTTCCGGTATCCCTGTGTGTGATGTTCTTTCCCAGATGATTTCTCCATTTTGTTTGTTTATACATATTACTTTCCATTCATGCTCCGAATCATCATTGACTGATCCAATGTCCCCATAAATGCCGGTTTTAAGCCCTTCTGAGTCTTTTTCACTAATGGCTGTGGTAATGAATAATTTATCACCCCATATTACCGGGCTTGATAAGCCCAACCCTGGAATTTCTATTTTCCATTTTATGTTTTCATTTTCAGACACATCCCATATTTCAGGCAAATTCGCGTTATCCAATGTGCCATTTGAATCGTATCCCCTGTATTGAGACCATTGTCTTTCCGGGGAAATATTTTCTTCTGAATTGAAACTTAGAAATATAGGAAGTATTACAACGAATGATATAGACAATTTAAAAAGCATAATGTGAGAAATTTATGTTTTGGTGAATATTGTGAAAAATGATATCCAATTCTTATTTTTACCGTATACAAATTATAAATATTTTTTGGTTTTCGGAACGATTATTATCCGTTTCAGTGGGATAGTTTAAATACTTTTACAAGTTCCGGAAAATTATGATACCTCGATCCACCAACCTTTCATCCTGAAGCACCATTTATCAATTGCCTGGCGCGTATATATCATGATGGGAAACTATTTATTACAAGTGGTTATGATCATACAGCTGTTATTTTTGATTTATCAAAGGAAGGAAGTGAAATTTTCCTGGCCTGAAATACCTCCTATAATAAGGTTAATTTTTGAAGCATTTAATTTTTTTTTATCGTATCTTGATTATCAGAAACCGAACCCGGCCGTGATGATTTTTAGGACGTCCATATTGACGTTAATTTTTCTGTTTATTATTTCAGTTACAAATACCCGTACACTGGGAGTAAATCCTGATTCAAAAAAGATCCGGATCCTGCGTGGACCTTATCTTCAATCGGGTACTACTTCCAGTATGATCATCAAATGGAGGACCAGCGAACCTTCCTCAAGCAAAGTATTATACGGCACTCATTCCAATAATCTTCATAAGTCAGTTGTCCTCAACGAAAGGGTTACCGATCATGAGGTTATGATTGAAGGATTAAAAAAACATACCAAATACTACTATGCCGTTGGTACCAAGGAAGAAATGCTTATTGAAGATGACACAACCTATTATTTTATAACGTCTCCTGATCAGGATTATAGTGAAGTCGTTCATATATGGGCGACTGGGGATTTCGGTACTGGGGATAAGGTGCCTGAAAACGTAAAGAATGCTTATATGAAATTCAGAAGAGGGCATCATACAGATGTATGGCTAATGTTGGGAGATATTGCCTACTATTATGGAAAAGAAGAGGAATTCCAGAGAAGTTTATTTGGAGGCACCTACAAATATATGATGAGGAATACTGTGATGTGGCCAACACCGGGTAACCATGACATGAGAAGTGCAGATTCTGAAACACAATCAGGGCCATATTATGATGTTTTTACATTACCAACTAACGGTGAAGCAGGCGGGGAACCTTCCGGTACAGAGGCCTATTACTCTTACAATTATGGAGATATTCATTTTATTTCAATGGATTCAGAAGATACACCCCGGCAGGTATTTAGCGATATGGCAAGATGGCTTCAAAGAGACTTAGAAAAGGATGATCATAATTGGAAAATTGCTTTCTTTCATCATCCACCCTTTACAAAAGGGACTCATAATTCCGATTTAGACATGGACAGCCGTGGAAGGCTGAAAGAAATGCGGGAAAATATTCTTCCAATATTGGAAGAATATGGGGTTGACCTGGTATTGAGTGGGCATAGTCACATTTATGAAAGGTCTTATCTGATTAAAGGACACTATGGTTATTCAAAAGATTTCGATCCCGACTCGATGATAATCAAGTATGATAATGAAAAAAAGAAAAATAAGTCGGCCTTCCTTAAAAAAGAAGATAATAATGGTACTGTCTATATTGTTTGTGGGGTTTCCGGAAGTCGCCCTCCGGTAGGTACATGCGATCATCCGGCTATGGCAGTCTGTAAGGGGAATTGTCATGGATCTTTGTCCATTGAGATCCGGGATAATCTGTTGCTCGGAGTCTTCGTTGATGAATACGGGAAAACCAAAGATAGCTTCACGTTAACTAAGGAATTCTCTGCCAGCGCCAACTAATTCATTTCACCCGCAGGCCCCAAATTAAAAAATATTCCATATATTAATACTCTGAATGAATTATTGCTATGAACTAACAAAATTTGGGTTCCACATATATGATTTTTAATAGTATAAATTCCATATTGCTTTTTGTTACCATTCTTTTTAACAGTGGTCCGGTTGATCAGGACATTATTGAACGTCTTTTAGATTATTCCTGGAACGTGCCGCAGGAAAAAGTATACCTTCATACTGACAAAACAGATTATTTTCCAGGAGAGGATATATGGTATAAAGCCTATCTGATGATGGGGCCCAATCATGTTCCTGATAGTATTACGGAGGTATTATATGTCGAATTGATAAATGACAAGGGTACTATTATCAACCGTCAATCCTTGCATATTCAGGATGGCCTTGGATGGGGAGATTTTTTAATCCCCAGGACAAGTAGTCCTGGTAGATATGTGCTGAAAGCATATACCAGGTACATGATGAATTTTGATGAGGCTTTTTACTTTAGAAAAGCGATAAGTATAATATCTGAAAATCAAGATGTGAACCTACAATCGGATAACGTTAACCCTTTGAGGCCTGTTAATGAGGAAACCACTATTAAAAAGCCATTTTCGATTGAATTCTTTCCTGAAGGTGGAAACATGGTTGAAGGGATACAGAATTTTGTGGCTTTTAAGAGTACAATTGATGGTAAACGGGGGATAGATGTGAAAGGTGTTCTGAAAAGTGGGGAAGGTGAGGAGATACTTGATTTCGAAAGTAAGAAATTTGGAATGGGATTGTTTTCTTTCACCCCTGAAATCGGAAAAAATTATTTTGCACATATTGGATTTCAGGGGGAAGAGTATGTATATGCACTACCTGAATCTTTGGAAATGGGTTACACAATGCATATAAAATCAAGCGGTGATAAAATATATATATGGGCACGGAACAATATGGGAATCAAGATGGATAATTCTTTTATTATTGGCCAATTCAGGGGATTTCCCTTTATCACGATTCATTCCGAACCCGACCATGATTTCATATATTCTGTGTTTAGTATAAAAGACATACCGAATGGAATAGTTCAATTCACATTTTTTGATGCAGCTGGAATACCGCATTGTGAGCGACTTGTATATTCTGAAAATGATGCGGATGTAGTTGATTTTTCAATTGATACCCCTAAAAATAAATATCGACGGCGCGAGAAAATTGATTTTAATTTTCATTGCGAAGACCATGATGGTGGATATCCATTAACAAATATTTCTGTTTCCATCGTAAATGATTCAATTTTTAAAGAAAATGGATACAGTGGGAATATTTCAAGTTATTTCAACCTGGAATCTGACCTGAAGGGGTATATTGAAAATCCGGGATACTATTTTGATCCAGGGAATAATGACAGGAGAGAGTTATTGGATAATTTATTGCTTACCCACGGCTGGAGGAGATTTGTCTGGGAGGATATTCTGGGGGATGAAATGCTGGAATTGAAATACAATTCAGAATACGGATTTGATTTTGAAGGAAAAGTATTTGAAAACCTAAAGTTGACAAAACCTTCAAAGGGAAAAGTGAGACTTTTCATTTATGAGGGGCAGTTTTATTTCAATGAAATTGATACGGATGATGAAGGTCGTTTTAAGTTCCTTGGGATTGATATTCATGATACCACCCAGGTAGTTATGCAGGCCTGGCAATCTTCAGAAGATGGAGGTAAAAAGCGCAAAAAGAAGTCGGAAGAAATAAAGAATAAGCTGGCTATTGAAATTGATCCCAAGTCATATGCTAGTTTACAACCAGATCTGTGGCCTGAACTTCCTACAAATGAAAGCATTAATTACAACGATTATTATGAGCTGAATGATATAATATTCAGAATCGATTCTTCATTTGATGGGAGAACGATTATGCTGGATGAGGTACTTGTAGAAGATCAGAAAATAGATATGGACGATCCCTTTTACAGGCCGGGTAAACTGCATGGCCAGCCATTACGAAGAATTGTGATGGATTCAATCCCCGTATCCGAACAGGGATTATTATTTTTTGAGTTAGTCAGGAAATATTATCGGAATGTATCATATAGAGGCTCCCCTCCTGATATTGAAATTGTTATCAGGGGACAAAGGTCAATAGCTCAGAACAGTAGTGCATTAATAATCCTGGACGGGCAGGAGGTGACCAAGTGATTTCATGTATTATTTCCCGGTTTCTGAAATAGATTTTATTGACGTATTGTCATCAATAGGTGCTTCAATATATGGATCCGGTTCAATGGGTGGGGCCATTGTGGTTTTTACAAGACAGAGATCAACTATTTATGCCACCGAAGAATCTGACTGGGTTCATAACTTTACTTTTCCAGGATATTACCGTGCCAGGGAGTTTTACACGCCAGATTATGGAACGCCTGAAGAAAAACACATAAAGCCTGATTTTCGTCGGACATTATATTGGAATCCATCTCTGACAACCGATAATCTGGGCAATATTAATTTTTCATTCTATTCCTCGGATGAACGGGCAAAATACAGGGTAAAGATAGAAGGAATGACCTATGATGGGATTCCAATCGAAAAGGAATATTACTTTTCAGTTGAATAATCTCCGGCCATGTATTAATGTGCATGAGCAAATTGAATTTTATAATTTCAAATCCCCATAATTCAGTATATCTTTATTTAGTTATTCTGACCTTTTAAATTCTATTTAATAACGTTCTTCATTATGAAACTTAATTTTTTGTTTTTTTCTCTGATATTCCTGGGATTTTTAAGTTGTACTAGTTCAGATATCGAAATTATTCAGAATGGTACAACAACTTATAGCCTCATTCTGCCCAATGAAGCTGACAGCAATGAAGTAAAGGCTGCTGACGAACTCCGCTTTATTTGAAGAAGATTAGTGGGGTGCAGGTACCGATTTTAGGAGAAAACATGGCTGTTAATAGCCCCAGCATCTTTATCGGCAGTTTTGAAAATATGGTGGACCAGGAAATTAAACCTGAGGAGATTGTGATCAAAGTCCAGGGTGATGATATTTATATTTTTGGAGGTAACTCAAGATCAACATTATATGCTGTTTATACATTTATCGAAAATTATCTTGGATGCAGGTTCCTTACTCCTGAAGTTGAATACATACCAAAAAAGGACAGGGTATCTGTGCCTGGGAATATAGATTATCAATACGTCCCTCCGGTAACTACCAGGACAGTCCATTCAAAACTTTATTATGAAAATCATAATTTTGCAGATAAAAGAAAGACGACATATGAGGCTTTTCCGCGTTACGTGCCAAAGCCAGAGTGCATACTTTCCATCGTTTTTTGCCCGCAGATGAATATTATACATCTAATCCTGAATATTTTGCCTACGAAATGGGAAACGAATACCAACCCAGCTATGTCTTACCAAATCCGGATGTATTAAGGATCGTATCTGGGAAAGTGGCCTTGATGTTGGAGAATTTCCGGAATCAGAGGTAATTTCTGTCAGCCAGGATGATAATCAGCAGTATTGCGAATGCGAGAATTGTATGATGATCGATGAAAAAGAAGGGTCGCCTTCAGGAACTATGATTCATTTTGTGAATAAAGTGGCGGAACAGTTTCCTGATAAAATGATTTCGACCCTGGCGTATCAATATACAAGGAAAGCACCTGGAGCAAGTTAAACCGGCTAGGAATGTGCTTATTACCTTATGTTCGATTGAATGTGATCGAAGCGCACCAATAGCTGAAAAATGCAGGGATTTTGCGGAAGATCTGATTGCCTGGGGAAAGCTTACAGATAATGTCAGGATCTGGGACTATACGACTCAGTTTACGAATTTTCTGGCGCCATTTCCGAATATATATACCCTCCAGCCAAACATACAATTGTTCAGGAAAAACAACGCCAAATGGATATTTGAGCAACACAGTCATAATCCAAGTGAATTATTTGAATTAAGGTCATACCTTACGGCAAAACTGCTATGGAATCCCGACATTAATCAGGATTCAATATTAACAGATTTTCTTAATGCTTATTATGAAGAAGCTGCTCCTTTCGTGCAGAATTATATAGCCACCGTTCATGAGGAATTGGAAAAAGATCCGGATTTTTTCCTGTTTTTGTATGGTGACCCGGCCCAGGGATTTAAATCTTTTCTAAGGCCGGAATTATTGAAACAGTATGATGATTGGTATAATGATGCAGAAATTGCGGTGAAAGGCAAACCGAGAATTGATCAAAAGAGTGAGAAAGGCGCGTTTAAGCGTGGATTATGCGATCCTTGAGGCTGCAAGGCTGAATGATCCGGATTCATATAATCTTGTCTATGATGATGAAACCGGTAATAAGAGGATTTCTCAGGACATTCTTGAAAGACTGAACAGGTTTCGCATGACCTGTAAAGATTCGGATATAACATATATGAATGAAACGAGATTTACAGTGGAAGAATATCTCGATTTCTATAGCTATACACTCAAAAGGGCCGAAGAAGATAATATCGCTGTAAATAAAGAAGTGACATTGTTACAACTACCAAAAAAATATGCGAATGAAGATCCGCTAACACTAACGGATGGAGCTTTTGGTGGGACCAGTTTTTATGCAAACTGGTTGGGATTTGAAGGAAATGACCTGGAAGCCATCATTGACTTGAAAAATGAAAGTGAGATTGATCATTTGTCTTGTGATTTTTTACAGGTAGTGAATCATGTTGTTTTCTTTCCAGTGAAGGTCAGTTATTATTATTCCCAGGATGGTGAAAATTACATTTTTCTTGATAAGGCATTGAATAAAAAACCTTTAACTAAAGAAAGTAAGATCAATGATATACAATCATTTTCTGTTGAATTTGATCCTGTTAAGGCGCGGTATGTAAAGGTAGTAGCTGATAATATGGGGATGGCTCCGGTATGGCATCATGGGGCAGGAACACCAAGCTGGATTTTTGCGGATGAAATAATTGTCAGATAAAATAGAAAACTGTTTGGGCGAAACATGGGATTCGGAGCTTGCTAAATCAGGATCTTCTTTGGGATTTCTTTTTACTTCTTTTGATACCTTATATCTTTTAAATTAATCGCTGATATTTTTTAAGTCCTGCACTTCTAAATATGAGGCATTAACTCCCTCTTAGAAATGAACGTTAACGAATCTGTGAAATTTCATTTTTAAATACGCCAGGTTTACTCCAAGCATTAGTTTGGGATGAAAGTTCATGTTTCTGATACCTCCCAGATTAGATAAATAATGAACATGGTCTCCCACGGAAACCGGACAGCCATAGGCTCTTAGGTATCTTTTTTTCCTATTGACAATTACGTTTTTCAGGGCGATGAAAGTTTTCCTGATCATGTCATTTGATCTGGTATGTTTTTCATCTACCTGATCTGCTGTTTTGTATTTACTTTCAATATGAACCGTGTTGCCGTTTATTTTTCCGTTGAAGCTCACGCAATCACCTGCGAATAGTACTTTTTCCCCGTTTTTTAAATTTAGGTCACCTTCCAACTTTCCAACAACATAGCGTATGCTATTGAATTCGGTTTAGGATCTCAGGTTGGGAAGTCTTGTATATGTGTATTGCTTCCTGCAGGGCCCCCGGACACCCTCCCCAGCAATATTCTTTTGAGTGTTTTTCCGGGAATGTACCAACCGAGCAACTCAAATTTCCTTTATTGTTAAAATACTTATCAACTCTTTCAAGACAAAATTGAAACTTCTTATTTTTCTCTTGCAGTTCCTCCAGGGGGTAATCTCCTCCCAGTTTGATGTCATTTATATCCATAGGGCCATAGCCTCTTTCTGAGGTATGCTTTAGGTGTAATACTGAAGATGGATCGATATTGACCATATGGCAGCCTACAGTATCCACAGCACATGAGTTAATGCCCATGATGATTACTCCCATAGGGAAGGGATCAGGGGTCAGCATCATTTTCTCTCCTGCGATGATGGCATCTACTGCTATAAACTTTGATTGGACCACTTCCTGAAGATCGGCAATTTTATGTTCCAGGAACTGGTTATGGTCGACCAGTCGGTGCCTGTCATCCTGGATACCAATATAGTTTTTAAGACTCAGCGTCATTCGGGTCCAGGGATGTGCTTTAAACTTGGGAAGGTTAACTAAAAAGTCAGTTTCGGTTACCGATCTAGGGATATATACATTTTTTCGGATAGCTTTCTCATTGTTCAGAGCGAACTGGAATTTGTTTTTCTTCATCGAAGAAGTAAGCCTTTACTTTGTGTTTCTTAATAACCGGAAGATAACCAGCCTGTTTGAAATTATACCGGGTAGGAATTGTTATGCCGGATCTTTCACCAACTGACAGCTCTTCTATTCCGGAAGAATGGGCTTTAATTCCACCCAAAACTCCATCCAGGAACTCACTTCTTGTAAAAGCATGAGGGAAGAATTCCTTATGGGCTATCACAACATTGGGTTTGAGCATGGTCCTGCCGTATGGTTTGACGCCCAGTTCCTCCATCCCTTCCTTTATGATCCCTGCGATTTTATCCGGGTTATAATGATCACATCTTCTTAGGAGTACCTTATGTTTTTCGGCCATTTAGAGCTTGCATTGTACGTAAGGCAATATAGCAGAATTTAGTTTTTGATCAATATAATGTGCTTTAATTTTCTGAATATGGATTTGGGATTTAAATTGTTTTTTTATCTATCTTTGCACCTCGATCATAAAGCTCTAGCTTTAATTTTACTCAATACAGAGGGTTGGCGGAGTGGTCGAACGCGGCGGTCTTGAAAACCGTTGTACCTCGGGGTACCGGGGGTTCGAATCCCTCACCCTCTGCAAGGCAAAAGCCTGGCACGAAGTGCCGGGCTTTTTTAATTTAAGATGTGCTGCAAGCTTGCTTGCATAAACAGATGAAATTAAAAAAGTAGGATTCGCAAAGCGAACCTGGCTTTTGGCTTAAGCTCCTCACCAAAAGGGATCGCTTCAATCCCGCAAAGCGGGAGAGGAGCAATCCCTATTTATCTATTAGTTCGGGAGCTTACCCTGCTCACTTCGCTTCCCGGCCCCTCGTTGAAAATCTCCACCGGACATTTTCTGATCACTCGGTCCTCTCACCCTCTGCAAGACAAAAGCCTGGCACGAAGTGCCGGGCTTTTGTCTTAAGCTCCTCACCAAAAGGGATCGCTTCAATCCCGCAAAGCGGGAGAGGAGCAATCCCTATTTATCTATTAGTTCGGGAGCTTACCCTGCTCACTTCGCTTCCCGGCCCCTCGTTGAAAATCTCCACCGGACATTTTCTAATCACTCGGTCCTCTCACCCTCTGCATCTTAAACATAATATGCTACTATACCCTTTAAATTTAACCGTTTAAGGGGTTTTTTATTTTTTAGCCAACCAAATATTACCATCAAATGCAAATCAAATGACACCAAGATGGTAACTAGTCATAGTTTTTACTGGTAACTTATCATGGAAGGAAATATTATGATACAGGCAATTGCTAGAGCAGGCATGGTTATTTTGATTAATTGTCGAACAGTTGTATTCAAGTTTCGGATTTCTAAGAAAGAGGATTCTGAAAGTTATTGGAAATTAGACGGTTAGCAAATAGTCGATTTATAACCGGTTGATTAGGCAGATTTCGTACGAATTTTTGCTTCTCCGGTTTTGTTGAAGTTCCATTTTAACCCAAACAAAGGCCTCAGGAAACAGATCCTCTTGACAATGAATTCATAAATCAGGAAGCACACGATACCGGTAAACACAATGATGGATATGAATTTTAGCATTATCGGTATGTCCATCGGTAAAATGATCATAGCCCCGGCATACAATACAAACATGTGAATGATATACACAGGGTAGGCAGCCCGGCTTAAATAGCTTAAAGTAGAGCCCGGCTTGTTCAGGTATTTGTACCCGAACCCGAAAACCGCAAAGATCCAGCAATTGGATTCGATGGCCATGAGATAACCGGGTGATTTCAGTTCAAATACCATCAACCGTATGATGTACAAAGCTATAGCTATACCGATGTAAAGCCACCTCCACTTCAGAACGGTTTGCCGGAAAGTCTTACCACTGTACACAAAAAGAAAACCGAAAAAGAAAGCCAGAAGCCCGAGGAAGAAGCCATGCCACGTCTGAGCATACATTTCAAAGACTTGGGGCCTGACAACTATGGTTTCAAGGACAAAAAAGACCGATATGGACATAGGCCCTATTGGATTACTCATAAAAGATGATAACCCTTTCATGAACCTGCCCTCCTCAATTTTCTTCAGGTAGAAAAAGAGAGGAAGCAGCAACAGCACATATATGAAAATGTTACCAAGGAACCACAAATGTGCCGGATGTGCATTATAGCCTAAAGGAAGATTATAGTATTCCTGAAACACCAGGAAATGCAAGGGAGCGATGGCAATCATTCCGAAGAGGAATGGTAGAAGAATCCGCTTGCTACGCTCCAACAGCAATTCCTTCCAGTTTCGTTTCCGGATGGCAAAATAAACGCCCATACCGGAAACGTAGAAAAGGAAAGGGATACGCCATACGTTAAGCAAGGTCATTGGTTTCCACAAACTTTCCATCAGCTCTTCACTCCTGATAAATCCGATGAACATTGCCCAAGGCTGGAAAATGATGGCGATGTGATAAATTAATAACAAGCCGATCGCAATAACCCGTAACCAATCGATATCATGTCTTCTTTCTGATGTCATTATGGCATTATTTTTAAATTAATTATTGTAGCATCATGGCAATAACCGGACGCGTTTTTTCGATTTCGTTTAAATCAAGTTGCAATCCAAGCGGACTTAATTGTTGTTGGAGCATTTCATAGATGGGCTTTATCTCGATAAATGGACCCATCACACTTTCTCTTGGTGTCACACCAAAGTTGTTTTTTGCAGTCTTATCTGCTTTGGCATCAATAAGCAGCTGTACGATTTCGACCCGACAAAAAAATGCGGCAGTGTGCAAGGCTGTAGCCCCATCATTATTTTTAATGGTCAGATCTGCTTTAGCATCAATCAATGCTTTTGCAATATCTGTTTTGCCGAAGGCCACAGCAGAGATTAAAGGTGTTGAGCCGCTCATTTGATCTTTTATGTTGATATCGGTTCCTGCTTCTATATGTTGTTTAACGATTTCGAGATTGTGGGACATTATCGCTGTTTGAATGTCCATTTCAGGTTTGTCTACTCCGGATGTATTGTTTGGATCCTTGATGCTTTGGCTACAGGCTGGTAACAGAATAGCCACCAATACCAGGTTCATTAGTACTCTCAGAGAATTGATTCTTAGTGTTTTCATGATCTTAATTTTTTGCATTTGAATTTATATTTTTGTTTTACAAAGGTCAGGAAGGAGTGATAGTGAGACCTATGAGCTATGCAGCCAAATCCATAAAGTTTGCGGAAATCGTAAAAACTATGGAGCCGGGATATAAATTATGGCGCAAACATTGAATCTTCACCGTAAGATAAAAATACGAATAGTGTAGGTTTGCTATAAATTTTGCTAATTTTGAATTTACCCAAAAGCCATGTCAGACGCATCTTTCAACAGCGAGAACTTTGTGGATCAGGCCGAATCCATCATCCTGGAGAAGGTCTCAAATGAACAATTCGGTGTTTCTGAACTGGCAGAAGCAATGAATACGAGCCGTTCCAACCTGCTCAGAAAGATCAAGATAGACACCGGGCTTTCAGCAAGTCAGTTCATTCGTCAGGTTCGTTTGGAAAAAGGTATAGAGATACTTGGACAGACTACGTTGACTGTTTCGGAAGTCTCATTCAATGTTGGCTTTGGGAGTACTTCCTATTTTATCAAATGTTTCAGGGAATATTATGGATATCCGCCCGGTGAGGTTGGTAGGAGAGGAGATGTTGCTAAAAGTCAGGGTGTCCCAACTGCCAGACAGCGACAGTTGGCTGCCATTATGTTCACCGATATTGAGGGATATACTTCTCTCATGCAAAAGGATGAAAGTAAAGCTATTGCTTACAGAGACCGACACAGAGAAGTTTTTGATTTCACAACCAGGAAATTTAACGGACGTATCCTTCAGTATTATGGTGATGGTACTTTAAGCACATTCCCAAGTGCCATTGATGCTGTGCAATGTGGAATTGAAATGCAGCTTGCTTTCAGGAAGGAGGAACCCAGGATACCAATCCGGATTGGTATCCATACGGGTGACATTATTGTGACTGATCAAGATGTTATCGGGGATGGAGTTAATGTGGCTTCCCGAATTGAGGCATTAGCTAAAACAGGAAGCGTTTACATCTCTGAAAAGGTGTACGATGAAATCAAAAATCAACCTGAACTGCTAACGACCTCCATGGGCGTTCATACACTGAAGAATGTTACAAAATCCATGGAAGTTTATGCTGTTTCAAATTATGAGCTTGGTAGCATTTCTACGCCGGATACAATAGTCGCGGGAGGTTCAGGAGGTAGTTCATTTATAAAATGGTTCATAATTACTGTCGCTGTAATCTTCCTTGTGATCTTCACTTATTTCTCCGGTTTCTTTAATCGGGAATCAGGCTCTGATTCCATAGCGGGGATCGTTGACAAGTCCATTGCAGTGTTACCTTTTAAGAATGAGAGCAGTGATTCTTCGAATCTTTATTTTGTCAACGGTCTCATGGAATCTACGTTAAGCAACCTGCAGAAAATCAAAGATCTGCGAGTGATCAGCCGATCCTCAGTAGAAAGATACAGAAACACAGATAAGACAATTCAGGAAATGGCTGAAGAACTCAAAGTCAACTACTTTGTAGCAGGTAGCGGGCAGAAGATTGGAGATCAGGTTTTACTTAATATTCAATTGATTGAAGCTTCCGGCGAAAGACAGATTTGGGCAAAGCAATACAGTCGTAGAGTCGTGGATATTTTTGAGTTGCAGAATGAAGTGGCCCTAAAAATAGTAGGCTCAATTGAAGCCATTGTGACCCCTGCCGAACTTGAGCAAATAGAGAAAAAACCAACGGAAAATCTACTGGCTTACGACTACTTTTTACAGGCGCTTGATCCATTTTTATCAAGATCAAATGAAGGACTTGCGAAAGGCATTGAATTATTTGAAAAAGCTATTGAACAAGATCCGGAGTTCGCCCTGGCTTATGCCGACATTGCTATAGCCTACTACCTTCTCGATATGTTTCAAATTGAGAAACAGTACACCGAAGAGATTAATAGCTATTCAGATAAGGCCTTGCTATATGATTCAAAATCTGCTGAAAGTCTAATCGCTAAGGCTTTTTACTATATACACACAAAAGATTACCAACTTGCACTGCCGCATCTCGAAAAAGCCCTGGAGTATAATCCTAATTCTTCTTTTGCGGTGCAAATGCTTGCGGATTTCCATTTTCGTTTGATTCCAAATTCTGACAAATACCTGGAGTACGCTTTGAAAGGAGTTCAGCTTAATGTTGCCGCCAATGATTCTGTCACCCAGAGCTATGTCTATATTCAGCTGAGTACTGCCCTGGTGTCATCCGGGTTTATAGATGAGGCGTTGAAATACATCCACATGTCTCTGGATTACTATGCGGAGAATTATTTTGCACCACATTTAAAGGCATTTATTCTTTTCTTCAAGGATGGTAATATTGAGAGGACCAGGAATTTGCTGTTAATGGAATGGAATAAGGATACCACTCGCCTTGACATCTTGCAAGATATCGGCAAATTGTATTATGTGGAGGAAAATTATGACAGTGCCTATTTCTATTATAAAAAATTTGTCAAAGCCAGGGAAGACAATGGTCTGGACATTAATGTGCAGGAAAACATCAAAATTGCGCTGGTCTATCGAAAGATGGGTTTGGACACAGAAGCTGAGAAATTTTTTAGTGAATATTCAGCGTATTGCGAAAAGGATCATTCTTCTTACAGAGGTGTTAATCTAGCTGTGAAATACGTCTACGAGGAGAAGTTCGACAAGGCGATTGAGCAACTCAGAGTATTTTCCGAAACAGATAATTATCAATACTGGTTTTTGTTAATTGAAGATGAACCTCTGTTTAAACCATTGAAAAATCACCCTGAGTTTGAGGGCATCATGCAGAAGATAAAGGATCAGTTCTGGGAAAATCAGGCCAGGCTAAAAGAGGAGCTGGAGGAAGGAGGTCTGATTTAAAAAGGAAAGTTGATAGTGGAAAGTCCGGCAAGTCGAATGAGTTGAATTCTGCTGTGATTGCGGTTATACCGTGTTGGCAATATTATTAGTACTCAAGATCATTTGTTATTCGATTAATATGACCAGCTCTTATATCGGTGAGTTTAAAACTTGTAAAACTAAACTCAGTGTATTTCGATCCGTTCTTTCGAATTAATTCTAAACGATCATTTTGATACAGGGATTGCGATGATGGGCATTACTATTCTAAGTATTTGTACTGTTTTTTTCGTCATAATATCATAACTTTTCAGAATGATGTACTTTGATTAAATTGCTCATAAACGATTAAGTGTTTTATGCAAAGTATCTTAAAATTTGATAAAAAGGAGCAGAAGGGAAAGAATAGCAGAGGGCTCGGGAGCTATCCGTGCTCACTTCGTTTTCCGGCCCCTCGTTGAAAATCTCCACCGGACATTTTCTGATCACTCGGTCCTCTCACCCTCTGCAAGACAAAAGCCCGGTACAAAGTGCCGGGCTTTTCATTTTGGGTGCGTTATAAGCGGATCTCCCTTTATTTTATCAATCCTGTTATTTTTTGCCGGTGGAACAATACAAATTGAAGAATAAAACTTAATTTAAGGTTCCATCGAAATTATTTCAATCATTCAGAAAATCTGATGTTAATTGATACCCTGAATTCCAAATTATACCATAATGTCTAGATTAGCATATATTCTCATTAGCTTTAGTTTAATTACTTTTAGAAATTTTACAGCAAATACACAAACTACAATAAACACATTCAAAAAGGAACTAGAGCAATTATCGGAATTAAAATATCTGCCAGAATATCGTCCAAATTCCTATGTCGCGATGGAATCTTCATATGACACAACAGGTGGAAATGATGATGGTTTTTCAGGTAAATATTCTTATTTACGCAAAGAAGGAGAAAATCGATTGGTCATAGCCGACCTAAAAGGCCCAGGTGTTATTCAGCGCATCTGGACGCCCACACCCACCGAGGATACGATTCAGTTTTATTTTGATGGTGAAAAGATTCCGAGGATCAGTATACGATTTATTGACCTTTTTTCCTCGCAAGTACACCCTTTTGAATCACCCCTTGTAGGTAATGAAGTAGGCGGATATTATTGCTACCTGCCAATTCCTTATGAAAAGAGCTGTAAGATCGTATACCTGGGAAAAAGAATACAGTTTCACCAAATCCAGCATCGAAAATTTCCTGATAACTCAATTGTTAAATCCTTCTCGCCAAATCTTAGTATTGAGGAAAAAGCAGCGCTCCAAAATACCCTCAAAAGATGGGAGGAATATAATCCCCTGGAATTTATTGATGAAAGCGAATTAAAAATTATTGGGAAAGAATTTTTAATTAAAGCCGGAGAAACAATAAGCCTTGCCGATATTAAGGAAGGAGGACGTATAGTCAGAATGGAATTCCAGGATTTATCCTCAATTGATGATCCGGATACATATCTAATATTAAAGGTAAAATGGGATGAAGAATTGGATTATGCGATTAATGTTCCATTGAGACATTTATTTGGTTATGCATTCAGGAAATCACCTATGAGATCCATGCTGATCGGGGCAGAGGGAAATTTGCATTATATAAATTTTCCAATGCCTTTTGACAAATCAGCCAATGTGGAATTAAGCTATCTGCAAGAAAGAGGGCAGGACCAAGCTGAAGTAAGGTTTTCATCAAAGATATTTGTTCTGCCGGATAAGAGGGATATTTCTAACGAAGGTAAATTTTATACTTCCTGGCGTAGAGAAAAACCGGAAATCGGAACACCTTATACGATTTTTAACCACAAAGGCAAGGGGCATTATGTGGGAACCATTTTAATGTGCCAGGGTATTGAAGAGAACCTTAACGGTCATATTTCCACCATATTTTTTGAAGGTGATGATATCACAACTATTGATGGCGAACAAAGGATGCACGGAACCGGGTCAGAAGATTACTTCAATGGGGGCTGGTATGCTGTAGGTGATCGCTGGGATAAGGCTTATAGTCTTCAACTTCACGGTTGTTTAGGATATTCAATTCCTCTGGCACGTACCGGTGGATATCGGTTTTTAGTTGGTGATAAGGAATCATTTGAAAAAAGCTTTGAACTCACGATTGAACATGGACCGGAGAATAACAACTGGAAAGTTGATTATGCCTCAGTTGGCATTTTATTATGGTGATATTCCTACTGACAATGGTATGGATCCAATAATTGATCTTTCCGGAGATTTCACTCCCCCAAGAGAAATGGAAATATTGCCAGTGAGTCATTTCAGTTTTCAATCGTTTGGATTTCCTCCCGATGAATTTACGCTAATCCGGAAAAGAGTGAATGGCAAACAGGTCTATGTAATGCACAGCCATTCGGATAATAGGTTATGTGAAAGTGGATTTGCAAGTAGGAGTTGAAGGTACCTATAATTTATATCTTTCTTATTTTAAATCTCCTGAAAGTGGGATACTACAGATCTTCCAAAGGCAGAAGCCCATTTCAGATGAATTCAATATCCATTCTTCTGAATTGGAATATGTGGAGAAACAGTTGTCTGGAAAAATCGAAATTAGCGAGCAGGAAGCGCCTTTAACTTTTCGGATGAAAGGTGAGAAAGAAAAGTGTGATTTTATCCTGGATCGCATCCATCTCGTAAAGATTGACAAGGAATGAGTAATTAGCTTGAAACTGCCCTCATTTACCCAGTTTAGTGGATGCTACCCCTTTTTTCCACCTTCTGAAGTGTTTTTTCCACTCTTTGCAGTCGTGACCGCACCCTTTGTACTCGAGACCGCACTCTCCGTAGTCGAGACTATACTCTTTGTACTCGTGACGATACCTTTTGTAGTCGTGACGATACCCTTCGTAGTCGTGACGATACTCTTTGTACTCATGACCGCACTCTTTGTACTCATGACCGCACTCTTTGTACTCGTGACCGCACTCTTTGTACTCGTGATCGCACTCTTTGTATTCGAGACTGTTTTTATGTATTTTTTCTTCCTAAAATAACTTGACAGATTTTAAGCAAAACCTTCTATCAGTTTTACTTTATTTGAAATATGATGAATCACTGGAATATTGGGCTTAATATTTCTATCTTGGTTGAATCGAGTTTATAATATTGATTTTTAGTGATGAAGTCAGAAAATAATTCCAAAAACAGAACAAAACGGTCAATGAAAATTTCAGGTTTAACTCCAAATCAAGCGAGACTGGTCCTCCTCTCCTTATTGCTTCTTTTTATTGCCTTTAAACCCAAAAACAGCCCGAAGGAGGAAATATTGAATTATCTTAAAAGCCTGGGGAATGGTTCCTATCTGTTCGGACAGGTAGCTACCTGGGTTCATAATGAGAATCCGGATATGGACGATCCCAGTAACTGGCTCAACAAGGTTTATAAACATACCGACCTGATGCCAAAATATGGGGTGATTACATATGATTTCACTGATGACCCATTCTCTGATGAGGAATGGAATAGGGGGGTAAAGAAAATGTGGGATAAAGGATTGATCCCTGGTGTTTATAACTTTTTTGCCAACCCTGCGGGAGGAAATGCCTTCCGGGAAGTTTGTGATATCGATCCCATATTTGACTCAGGCACGAACCCAACCAAAACAAATTTCTATAGCCAGATGGATAGGATGGCCGCTAACCTGCAATGGCTAAGTGATCAGGGCATTCCTGTCATTTATACACCATTTGTCGAGCAGGACGACAACAATTCAAAATGGCATGCAAAGGATGGGAGGGAGAATGCTGTTAACTTATACAGACTGGTTCATGATTATTTTACGGATACCAAAGGTCTGGATAATATTATTTGGGCTTATCATACCCGCGAATCTGATGGTGCACTGGAAGGATTTTATCCCGGTGATGAATACGTCGATATATTGGGCAAATCCGGTTACGGACCGGACCTGAATTTTCCTGAATATGAATGGGCCGTGGAAAAGAAGAAACAGGGTAAGATCATATGGTGGGCAGAGCTGGGTATTAACGATCGCAATAAACCCCCCAGAGATTGCATGGATGTTCTCGATAAGCTTGAAAATAGTTATCCTGAGTTGGCAGGATTTGTTTTCTGGAGTGATGCAGGATTTTATAATGTAGTAGGAAATCTGAATGGTCCTGAATTTATGGCTGATCCGAAAATTGTAACCCTGGAATCGAGTAAAAAATAGTTGTTATTTTTTTGGTCAGATTGCTTGATTAAAACCTTAGTGATTCTTTGTATTTTCTTACAAAAATTCCCTCTTATTCATATCATTCGTTGTTTATAATCTTATAATAATTAGGATAATCAAATTTGTGCCCCTATCTTGTTCGATTAACCAAAAAAAAACAACCATGAAAACATTAACTTTATTGCTCTTCTCAAGCCTGCTTTTTTTCGGCATTTCCTGTACTGACACTGTGGATATCGAAAAGGAAAAGGCGGCAATTATTGCTGTAATTGAAGAAGAAACTGATGCCTTTTATGCACGGGACGCTGAGCGCTTAAATGCTGTTTATCCAGCTGATGGAAATGCAACTCACCTTAATGCTGCCAAAGGGGGATACGGTTATACAACAGAATGGGATGGAGGTGCTCAATTTAAAGAGTTTTTTGAGAATAATCCTGATCCGGTTGAAAACACGGAAGTAAAGAAAAATTACAGGATCCGGGTCTATCAGGGAGCTGCCTGGGCTAGTTATGATAATGAATCCTACGATGAAAATGGCGAATTGACTTCAGCCAGTAAACATGATCAGTTTCTTGAAAAACAGGATGGTAAGTGGAAAATAGTATATATGTCCATCTTAAGAACCGAATCTTATGACAGGGTAAATAAAAACTGGGAGACGTCGACTCTTTATCATGAATTGAAGCCCGAAAATGTTGAAAATATCCTTACCAATGATTTCATTGGTCATCTCAATGCAAATCATACATGGGATAAAGAAAGCCATTTTAATTTTATCAGCAATAATACGAGTATGAAAGATACTATAAGTCGCCAGATAGCGGGAGGAAACTGGGTAGCAACAGCATTCCATAGAACCGGAACAATGGAAGGTCAATCCGTAGAAGCCGATTTGATGCAGTTTAAACGTTTCGAGGATGGGAAGATTGTGGAGATATTCGAATATGCTGACCCAGGTCAATGGGAATAAAAAAACACTAAAATATTACCTGTATATAAAACCCGCTATAATGCGGGTTTTGTTTTTTTAGAATTCATGATAATTCACTCTGAGGAAAAATATGTTTATTGATATCGCTTTATAAAATTTTCTTTTTTACATATCTTCAATTTTCCAATTGATAATGATCCATTTTATAAGTATTGAATATTTTTTGCATAACCTATGAATGTATAATTCCTATGAAGATCAATCTTAAATTTTATTTAACACTATTCCTTCTAGCCTTCATTTGCCAGTCCCAAACCCAGAAGTTAGAGGTTTCTACCCTTAATGAAAAAGATCAAATTGCAATTTCAGATAGTAAATTGCCAGAAGGTAAAAATTGGAAGCTTATTTGGAGTGATGAGTTTGATAAAGCGAATCTGGATACTTCAAAATGGGATTTTCGGCTCCATATCATGCAAACCCGATATGAGACCTGGACGAAGGATGCTTATGAACTGGATGGTAAAGGGAATCTTTTGCTTAAAGTCTATGAAAAAGAGGGGGAGTATTATACCTCACAGCTTCAGACAGGTAGTAATTATATGGATCGCCCTGGTAATCAATATGGAAGCACAAAACTTACGTGGCCAATAGCAAAATTGAATAAACCAAAATTTGTTCATAGATACGGATATTATGAAATCCGCTGCAAACTTCCCACTCAGGAAGGTTGGTGGGTGGCTTTCTGGATGCAATCCCCTACAATTGGCGCATCTTTGGATCCCTTAGATTCCGGGGTTGAAATCGATATTATGGAGAACTTTACCCGGGATGGGATTATCAGCCATAATATTCATTGGAACGGTTATGGTCAGAATCATAAGGGGGCAGGCTCCGGTCCGATTGATCTGCAGTTGAATGATGGAAATTTTCATACCTATGGTGTGGACTGGAGTCCTCTTGGTTATGTTTTTTATGTAGATGGAAAAGAAACATGGAGAATTTCAGGACCTGTTTCCCACCGGGAACAGTTTCTCCTCGTCTCCGCTGAATGTAAAGGATATCGAAATGGATCACCATCCCCTGAATTGAAAGAAGCCAAACTGCCTGATTATTTTATAGTCGATTATATCCGCGTTTATGATGAATATTAAAAAATCGCTGATACGACTATTCCTGATCGCCCTTTTTACTTCTGTTCAGATTTGTATTGCCCAAGTAGACATACCGGATAGTCGGAATATTAAAACAGGAAGCGTTATACCTGATTTAAGTTATAGTGATCAACCCTATATTGTTAAAACAGATGATGGAGCATGGTTATGCTGTCTTACCACAGGGGCAGGTCATGAAGGACAATCCGGTCAGATCGTCATCACCCAGCGAAGTGTGAACATGGGTGAAACCTGGGAAGACATGGTACAGATCGAGCCTCCATCTGGTCCGGAGGCATCCTATGCGGTCATGTTAAAAGTACCATCCGGACGTGTCTATATTTTTTATAATCACAATACAGATAATACCCGTGAAATTAAAACAATCGATGGAGGTGTGATCAGACGGGTAGACAGCCAGGGATATTTTGTCTTTAAATACAGTGATGACCATGGGAAGACCTGGTCGGATAAGAGGTATCCTATCCCTGTGCGGGAATTCGAAATAGACCGCAGAAATGTTTATGAAGGAAAAATTAAGTTTTTCTGGAATGTGGGAAAAGCTTTTACCCTTAATGGGAAAGGTTATGTGCCTCTTCATAAAGTCGGCGGGTTTGGAAAAGGTTTTTTTACAAGTAATCAGGGGGTTCTTTTAATGAGTGACAATATCCTGACCGAAGAAGACCCGGAGAAGATCAGGTGGGAAACACTTCCGGATGGTGACGAAGGATTGCGAACACCTAAAGGTGGAGGTCCTATTTCGGCTGAGCAAAGCTACTCCGTACTAAGTGACGGATCGGTTTATTGTGTATATCGTTCCATAGATGGATATCCTGTAAATACCTATAGCAGGGATGGTGGTCATACCTGGTCTCCGCCACAGTATAAAACATACGCAAGTGGAGGTTTGATGAAACATCCCCGTGCAGCAAACTTCGCCTGGAAATGCAGCAACGGAAAATACTTATATTGGTTCCACAATCATGGAGGACCCTTTATTCGCGAATTTCCGGACGTCAACATGACTTATAATGACCGGAATCCTGTTTGGATTTGCGGGGGAGTTGAATCTGATGGACCGGAGGGAAAAATAATCATCTGGACACAACCTGAAATCCTTCTCTATGACGATGATCCTTTTATTCGCATGAGTTATCCTGATCTGATTGAAGATGGTGGAAAGTATTATGTGACCGAAACTCAGAAAGATGTGGCACGTGTACATGAGATCGATCCCGGAATGCTTGACAAACTGTGGAGTCAGCTTGATGTTAAAGAGGTCGCTAAAACGGGATTGGTGATTTCCTTATCTGATAATTCCTCTAAAATGCCAGAAGAAATAAAAATGCCGAAGTTTAATTCATTTATTGAAAGAAACACCAATAGTGCAGATCATGGTTCCAAAGATATGCGTAATGGGTTCTCCATTGATATCTGGTTTCAATTGAATTCCCTGAAATCCGGGCAAATATTGCTCGATAACCGTAGCCCTAATGGGCAGGGAGTTGCCCTGCAAACCACGGATAAAGGCACGGTGGAAATTATATTGAACGATGGCAGGACTGAAAACCGCTGGGATTGTGATCCTGGTTTGATTGAAAAGAATAATCTGCATCATCTTATTGTAATTGTAGACGGAGGGCCAAAAATTATCACTTTTGTAGTTGATGGCATACTTTGCGATGGTGGTGAATACCGTCAGTTTGGATGGGGAAGGTTTAGTCCTAATTATCGTGGAATAATAGGTATGGAAAATTTGCGCATCGGCCCTTCTTTGAAAGGCCGGATTAAATCCCTGCGGATGTATGACCGGGCTTTACTGACAAGTGAAGCAATAGGGAATTTCAGGAAAGGATTATAATTAGTTATAAATATATATCGCCAGGAACAGATTTTCATGTTTAGATAAAAATTTTATTTATTTTAATCGCATATTTAAAAATACATTGATAGATCATATGTATAATTTGCTATGGGAAAAAAAGACTTGAAACGCCGGGAATTTATTCATAAGTCAATGTGTTTTGGAGGCACCATCCTTTTGCCCTGGACAAATTCTTTAGCACATGGGCTTACTGCAAATAAAAAATTGAGGATTGGGCTTATAGCTGACCTTCATCATGACATCATGCATGATAGTATGGAAAGATTATTGAGTTTCATAAATCAATCCAATTCTACCGGGGCTGATTTTATTATTCAAATGGGGGATTTCTGTGTTCCCAAAGATAAAAATATAGAATTACTGGATAGTTATAGGAGTTTCAAGGGACCTTCATACCACATTCTGGGCAATCATGATACGGATGGAGGATTTTCCAGGGAAGAAACCATGAAATTCTGGGGAATGAAAAGGAGATATTATTCCTTTGATCACAGTGGCTTTCACTTTGTGATCCTGGATGGAAATGATGCTAATCCCAAACCCTGGTCTGGGTACAACCGCTATATCAATAGCGATCAGCAGGAGTGGCTTCGTCAAGATCTTGAAAAAACGGATTTAAACACCTTTGTTTTTTCACATCAAACAATTGAAAATGAAGAAGGAGGTGTAGCCAACTTCCTCGAGATAAGGAAAATTCTTGAAGAAGCTAATGTGTCAAAAAGTGATAATAAAATAATAGCCTGTTTCAGCGGTCATCACCACACTGACTATATGACCAATATAAACGACATCTATTATATACAGATCAATAGCGCATCTTACCGTTGGGTTGGTGAGGACTTTCAACATGTGCGTTACAGTGAGGAGATTGACAAGAATTATCCCTGGATTAAATACACTATTCCTTATAAGGATCCACTATTTACTTTTCTTGAAATTGATCCTGCCGGCTTTTTATCATTGGAACCAAGATCCACAGAGTTTGTCGGCCCTGGCCCGGATGAAATGGGCGGACCTGCGACTGCAGATAATGATCCAATAGTACCGAGGATATCGGGTTTTAATTTTGAGTTTTCAAATCTGTGATTTAGCAATGCGAAATAGATATTTTTTGATAATAGCCATTTTTAGTTTTAATATAATTCAGAATAGCTTTGGACAGGATCCGGTATTACATCTGCTTTTAGAGCCGGGATCAAAATCTTCTATAAAGCCTTTGATAAATAAAGAAGATGCGGTTTACGTAACTGATCTGCAACAACCAGAATATTCTAAAGGTATTTCTGGCATGGCGCTAAATCTTTCAGAACAGGCCACAATGAGATCACCAGTAATAATTGAAGATGTTTCTGTTGACATGTATGATCAATCAACATCATTTTCTTTTCAAATATGGGTAAAAACCATGCCGGGGGCATTAATGGGGACACCAGTAGCAGGGAATATTATTTCTGAAGAACCGGCTAAATCCGGATGGTTGATAAATACACAGGAAAATGGCGCCTGGGCTCTGACTTTGAAAGATGGCGAAAACAGGATAGAATATATCCCAATGCCAGGCAGGCAAAGGATAAATGATGGTAATTGGCACTTATTGTCGTTTTCATTGAACCATGAGAAACAGGAAGCATGGTTGTATTTTGATGGCAGGAATGTAGCAATAATCAATATCCCAGGCATTCGTAACCTTGATAGTGACTCAAGATTTGTAATAGGAGGAACCGACGAAAAATGGGAATATGGATCTTATGGTCAATGGAATGCTTTCAACGGATATATTGATGAAGTTAAGATATGGAACAGGGTTATATCTCCAATAGAAGTTTCCTCAGCATATTCTCAATTTGCTGAAAACGAGGTGAGTGTAGATTGGCAACCTCCATCACAAATTAAAATAATGGCATGGAATATATGGCATGGGGGACACAGATATGGCCAGGCAGTTGGGCTGAAGCGTGTAATAGAGACCATCAGATCGTCAAATGCAGATATAATAGGACTCATTGAAACATATGGATCAGGAGAGGAAATTGCTGATTCCCTGGGGTATTATTACTATCTGATCAGTTCAAATCTTTCCATATTAAGCAGGTATCCAATTCTCGAAACCATTCAGGCTTTCAGGCCATTTAATTTTGGGGGGGCAAGGATCCTTTTGGGCCCAGAAAAAGAATTGGTGTTTTTAAACACCTGGCTTCATTATCTCCCGGATTATTCAAATTCCATACAAGAGGGAAAAACAGTAAAACAACTCATCAATGCAGAATCAGAAACACGTCATAATGAAATAAAACAGATCATTTCTGAAATTGAACCACTGCTTGATGCGATTGATGATGTGCCCATTATCATGTCCGGAGATTTTAATAGTGGCTCTCATCTGGATTGGACATATCGCACAAAAGAAATTCACTATGGATATGAAATCGATTGGCCGGTAAGTGTTGAAATGGCTGATGTTGGATTTGTTGACAGTTACAGGGAACTTCATATCGATCCTCTCAAAGATCCAGGATTTACCTGGACACCACGAGCCGCTACTTCTTCTGACAAATACGGTTTACGCGACCGAATAGATTATATATATTATCAGGGGAGACAATTGACCCTGGTGGAATCAAAAATTGTAGATGATCATCCGGTTATGTTTCCGTCTGATCATGCTGCTGTAGTGTCGGTCTTTGAATTAAAATAATGTTTATAGAACAATCATGCGGTATATATCGAGATTATACCTTTTTGGGCGTTAACTTAAGTTTTTTGTCATCATTTAAGCGTGTATTGTTGTAATTATTTTTGTAGTTAATTAAGTTCAGGGTTTAGTCTCCCGCTTAAACTTTTAGAGAATTATTTTTATATATAAAATCAAAAAGATCATGGATCAGAAAAGAAGAAAAATGATAAAGACGACGGCTGCACTTGCTGCCGGAACGACAATCTTTACCCCAAATATGTTGTTTGGGAATGATGATCGTAAAGCCCGTATGGCCTTTATTGGTCTTGGTGGACGTGGCAGATGGCATTTACGACTTTGCCTTGATAGGGACGATGTGGAAGTGAAAGCCATATGTGATATCGATCCTGAGGCCATTGAACTGACCAATTCAATGCTAAAAAAAGCCGGCTATAAGGATGTTCCGGTTTATAGTGAACATGAAGAGATCTACATGAAAATGTTGGAACAAGGTGATATCGATGGCGTCATAATCGCCACTCCCTGGGTATGGCATACCAAAATGGCCTGTGCCGCTATGAGAGCTGGCATCTATGCCGGGGTCGAGGTATCTGCAGCCAATACACTTGAAGAATGCTGGGATCTTGTAAACACCTATGAAGAGACAGGTACGCCCTGTATGATCCTGGAAAACGTGAATTATCGTAGGGATATCATGGCAGTTCTGAACATGGTCCGGCAGGGAATGTTCGGTGAATTAATTCATATGGAATGCGGGTATCAGCACAACCTTTGGGATGTCAAGTTCAATCCGGGGGTTGAATTCGGACCGGGAGCAAAAGGAGAGGCCCGATGGCGAACTCAGCATTCGATATCCAGGAATGGGGATGTTTATCCAACACATGGTCTGGGGCCTGTTGCCTCTATGCTGGACATCAATTATGGAAATCGCTTTATGTATCTGACCTCCACAGCTTCAAAGGCTAGAGGATTGCACCATTATATTGTTAAAACTGCAGGTGAAGATCATCCAAATGCAAAAATTGACTTTAAACTGGGAGATGTTATCACAACTGTGATCAAAACTTCCAATGATGAAACCATCACTTTACAGCATGATACCAACCTGCCGAGGCCGTATTCGCTTGGATTCAGGGTACAGGGTACCGAAGGTTTATGGATGGATGTAAACAGCTCAATCTATCTTGACGGTAAGAGCCCAAATCATGAATGGGAAGCTGCTGCGGCCTATCTTGAGAAATATGACCATCCATTATGGAAGCGTTACGCAGATAAAGCTGAAGGGGGTGGACATGGAGGCATGGATTTCTTTGTGGATCACGCATTCGTTGAGTCAATTAAAAGAAAAGTGAACACACCCCTGGATGCATATGATGCTGCCGCATGGAGTTCTATCGCTCCATTATCGGAAATATCGATAGCCCATGGTAGCGAACCTGTTGATATCCCGGATTTCACCAGAGGTATGTGGATGAAACGAAAACCCAAGTTTGCATTGGGAGATGAATATTAGATTTATCTGATACGTTAAAAATATTTCATCTCTATTGATATAGAAATATAGAGACCTGGAAGAAGTCATTCCAAGTATAATTAGTCTAAAACGCAGTTTTAGGATAGTTCCAAGACTTTCGGGGATAAACCAATTTTCGAAATAAAAGTGATTTAAAAGGGAAATTAGAGATTCTGAAATTTTATATTATGAATAGATTTATGATGGTCAAATTGACCTTTCTGGCATTTTTCATGCTGAATAATGTGTTTTTGAATGGTCAGGATTCGATTACACCATCGAATACAATAAAGATTGAAGGTGACTCACATGAAGAGATCATCAGGAAGGCAGCTCATGTAATACCAACAGAAAACCAGTACAACTATAAGAAGCTGGAGTTTACCTGTTTTGTTCATTTTGGGCCAAATACTTTCACTCGAATGGAATGGGGATCGGGTATGGAAGATCCAAAAATCTTTGATCTTAAAAATCTGGATACTGACCAATGGTGCCAGGCAATGAAGTCAGCCGGCATGAAACTGGTGGTAATCACTGCCAAGCATCACGATGGCTTCGTGCTTTGGCAATCTAGGTATACGAAACATGGTGTTATGTCTTCCCCTTTCAGGGATGGTAAAGGTGATATTCTCAAGGATCTATCAGAATCTTGCCAGAAATATGGCATTAAGCTGGGTGTATATCTTTCCCCAGCCGACTTGTACCAGATTGAA
Organism: uncultured Cytophagales bacterium; assembly: GCA_963820995.1. Classification (GTDB taxonomy): domain Bacteria; phylum Bacteroidota; class Bacteroidia; order Cytophagales; family Cyclobacteriaceae; genus JAGTVG01. The sequence goes on from CAWGCL010000011.1 coordinate 202,362, forward strand.
AGCAAAACTGGCCTATATGGCAACCTCAGTGAATATACTATGAGAACTATCCCCAGGCCGGTTGAAGGACGGCCTTTTGAAAACAAAACAACTTTTCAGTTTGAAGTGGATGATTATAATGAATACTTTCTGAATCAATTGTTTGAGTTGTTGACAGAATATGGCCCAATTGATGAGGTCTGGTTTGATGGAGCCCATCCAAAACGTAAAGGTGGGCAGACTTACAATTATACAGCATGGCGGAAACTCATTCGAACCCTTGTCCCAAATGCTGTGATATTTGGCAGGGAGGATGTACGGTGGTGTGGAAATGAAAGTGGTAAAACCCGTGATTCCGAATGGGATATCATCCCTTTCGATGAAGATCCCAATGTAATGATCAAATTTTCTGATTTGACAGGAGAATTGGGAAGCAGGGAACACCTGTATGCTGGTAATTACCTGCATTATATTCCAGCTGAAACTAATACCTCGATTCGCGAGGGATGGTTTTACCGGGATGAAACGGACCAGAAAGTTCGGAATGCCGATGATGTTTTTGATATGTACGAGCGTGCCGTCGGAGGGAATTCTACTTTTTTGCTGAACATACCCCCCAATCGTAATGGTTTGTTCTCAGCTGAAGACGTCGGCGTACTTGGAAGAAGTTGGAAACAGGATCAGGGAAACTTATGGGACAGACTTGCTAACAGGGGCGAAGGGTCCTGTTGAGATTCTTGACAATGATGAATTCAGTTTTATTATTGGCGGTGACGATGGTGTTTTGCAATGTGTTATTGAAATGCCCAACACAATAATAGCTAACCGGTTTCTTATTCAGGAAGCCATTTCAACACACAGCCAGCGGATTGAAGAACACGCTTTAGACGCCATGATCGAAGGCGAGTGGGTTGAGGTTGCTGCAGGTACAACAGTTGGATATAAAAAAATACTTCGTTTCCCTACCATTCAAACCAACAAGTTCAGGATAAGGATTCTAAAATCCCGTTTACAGCCTACCCTATCGAAAGTTTCAGCACATTTCTATAAGAGCCGCCCTCCACAGATTCAAATCTCCAGGGATAAGATGGGAATGGTTACACTAAGCCCGGAGAAACATCAGTTCATGTGGAAATCACATGGGCTCAATCCAATGGAAAACCTTAATACAGACCTTGAGATACATTATACAACCGACGGATCTGAACCGACAACCGAATCAGACATTTATACCGCACCTTTTATGTTAACATCAGGGGAAATACGGGTTGTGGCTTTCGAACATGATCTGGCAGGAGGAGAGACTTCTAATAGGTTCGGCTTATTGAAAAACAGCTGGAAACTTATTAAAGTGAGCAGCTTACAGAAAACGAGGAAGATGGGATATTGGCATTCGATAGCCGATACTAGATACATATTGGCAGTCAAAAGAGAATGCCAACCTTACCTCAAAATATTTCGATCGACCTGGGAAATGACTCATTCCTTAAAGGATTTGCTTATACCCCACAAACGGAGAATAAGGAAGGAATGATTGAAAGGGGTTCTGTTTTTATCAGTTCAAAGGGTAAAAAATGGGAGAAGATTGAATCTTTCGAATTCGGAAACCTGATCAATGATCCGACTAAAAGAACATATGTTTTTAAGGAACCTGTCGAAACACGTTATATAAAAATTCAATCTGACCGTGGTGCAGGTGGAAGCCAGATTGCTGCGATTGCTGAATTGGATTTTTTTGAATGATATTATTTGATGAGATAGAGATCTTATTTGGAAAAGGGGAGATCAAAACTTTCACCCTCTATCTTGATGATTAGAAAACTAATTTGACTAACATTTAAATAGATATGAGTTTAAACGAAGAGTGTATATGAAATGGATCATCTCATGTTTTCTGGTATTTCTTTCCTCTTTGTCAGGTTCTGTGGCCCAGGAACCTGCACATGATCTGGAATTTGATCAACTTCCGGTTTCCTGGGATGAAGGCATCCCACTTGGAAATGGCATGTTAGGTGCTTTGATATGGGAAAAGGAAGGCAAACTGCGGTTTTCCCTTGATAGGGCTGATCTTTGGGATCTACGTCCTATGGAAAACCTGAATACAGATAAATGGAAATTCAGCTGGGTATATGAGCAATGGAAGCGCAATAAATACAAAAATGTGCAAAACCAGTTTGATAAACCATATGATCAGTTACCGGCACCCACTAAAATACCTGCAGGAGCCCTTGAATTTGATTTGGGATCATATGGAAGTCCAACGCTGTCCGTCTTCACCTTGAAAGGCCTTATGTGAAGTGAAATGGGATGATGGTAAAAGTATGCAAACCTTCGTGCATGCCTCAAAACCAATCGGTTGGTTCAGATTTCAAGGTTTTGAGGATGATTTTATTCCTGAACTGATTCCTCCGGCATACAGGAAGCAGTGAGCCGGAACAAAGGATATCAACTCAGTTGACTGGGCAGAATCTGGAGCGGCTTGGATATGATCAGGGACAAGTTATTTCTACCAATAATGGGTACACGTACACACAGGAGGGTTGGGGTGGATTTAAATACCAGATACAGGTTTCATGGAGAAGAATTGGAGATGTGCTTACAGGTTGTTGGAGTATTAGCTCGGAATTCCCGGGATGGGATGAAAAGCCAGATGCTGATGACAATTGTATCAAAAAATATTGATATTATCCATATGAAGAAGAGTTAAAGCAACATATTGGCCTGGTGGGAAGAATTATTGGAGCAGATCAAGTGTTGATCTTCCTGATCCTTTGCTTGAAAAGCAATATTACCTGGAGATGTATAAGTTCGGGGCTGCTGCGAGAAGTGATGCACCACCTATTTCACTTCAGGCAGTATGGACTGCCGATAATGGAAAGATCCCACCCTGGAAAGGGGATTTTCACCATGACCTGAATACCCAATTAAGTTACTGGCCGGCATATCGGGGAAATCAAATGGACCTGGAAGAAGGTTTTATCAACTGGTTATGGAAACATAAGAAAACCTTCGAAAAATATACCGAGGAATATTATGAGATCGAAGGCTTGAATGTGCCTGGTGTAACAACCCTCACGGGGGAACCTATGGGTGGGTGGATACAATACTCTTTTGGGCCTACTGTTTCTGCCTGGCTGGGGCACCACTTTTATCTACATTGGCGATATACGATGGATGAGGATTTTCTGGTAGAAAAGGCATATCCCTGGATGCGGGAGGTGGCAGTCTTCTTTGATGAATTGTCAGTGTTGGGAGAGGATGGTAAGCGAAAACTTCCACTAAGCTCAAGCCCGGAGATTTTCGACAATTCAAAAAAGGCCTGGTTCGATGAAGTAACCAATTACGATCTCGCCCTGATCAGAGTGGACCTATTCTACTGCTGCGGAATTGGCCCGGGAACTTGGAATTGAGTGATGAAGCCACGAATGGGATGCCAAATTGAAAGAATGGCCCGATTTTGCTGTTCATAAGGATGAAGGACTGATGTTTTCTAAAAATGTGCCCTACTTTGAGTCACATAGGCACTTTTCCCACTTAATGGCTATTCATCCACTTGGTCTGATCGATGTGTCAGAAGGAGAGAATGATAAGAAGATTATTGACAATACAATAATAAATCTAGATGCAAAAGGACCTGTTCATTGGACCGGATATTCATACAGTTGGGAAGGTAATCTGAAAGCCAGGGCTCTTGATGGAGAAGGAGCAGCACGAGCATTGAGGATCTTTGCAGAAGCGTTTTGCCTCCCTAATAGCTTTCATGTGAATGGGGATCAGTCAGGGAAAGGCTATTCCGGTATGACCTACAGGCCTTTTACCCTTGAAGGTAACTTCGCCTTTGCATCAGGAATACAAGAAATGCTGATCCAGAGTCATACTGGTACAGTTCATGTTTTCCCGGCCATTCCGGCAGACTGGAGTAATGTAGAATTCAATAACCTTCGTACAGAGGGAGCCTTCCTTGTCTCAGCAAAATTGAAAGACGGAAAGGTAGAACAGGTAATTGTAGTTTCAGAAAAGGGAGGCCAAATTCGATTGAAAAATCCTTTTGATAACAATAATTTTGAGATCAAAAACCATCATTATTTAATGGATGAAGGTGCAATTATTATTAACACGCTACCTGGAGAAACTTATATGATTGAAGCATCTAAATGAATTTAAAGTAAAAACCCTTTAGGAGATGAAATTGATATTTACGTTAATTTTTACCTGCGGAGTATTTCTGAACGCATTTGCTCAGGAAAGTTCTATGAAGGTTATTACTTATAATATCTGGAACGGATATGATTGGGGGAAAGATGAAGACCGCAGAAACCGTGTTAATACCTGGATCAAAAATCAAGATCCTGATATTGTAGCCCTTCAGGAACTATGTAAATATACTGATGAAAAATTAGCTGAAGATGCCCGGTCCTGGGGCCATGAATATTCAGTTCTTCTTAAAACTACCGGATATTCTGTAGGTATAACATCGGAATTTCCTATTGAACTAAAAGAAAAGATAATGAAGGGCATGCACCACGGTGGATTGCACTGTAAGACGAAGGGTATCGATGTTTTTGTTATACACTTTCATCCTGGCAGTTTCCAAAGAAGGCGTGAAGAAGTAGCCATTGTATTGGAAAAATTGAAAGGAGTGAGAGCTGACAATGACAAATATATTGTCCTGGGAGATTTCAATAGTCAGTCTCCAATGGATGCTGATCTGTATGATCCGGGAGGCACTTTGCTCAAAAGATTACGTGAATCGAATAAAGATAAGCCCTTAAAAGGCAATCTTTTCCATGGAAACCTCGATTATGCAGTGATGTCATCTTTCCTGGCCTTTCCAATGATCGACGTTTGCCAGAAATATACTAGTGGAATCAAGGAGCGTGGTTCTTTCCCGGGTCGTGTGCTGGCTGATTTACACAATGAATCGGAAGAGGAACTTGTTGATCGTATGGAACGGATCGATTATATCATGGTCTCTCCTGAGTTGGCTGATAATTGTATTAACGCGAAGGTATGTAACGGGGAAGAAAACTACTATCTGTCGGATCACTATCCGGTATATGCAGAGTTTAAATATTGACAGAACATCCTTATGAAATACCTTGTACTTTTCAGCCTGGTTTTGTTAATTTCCTGTGGTCAAAACAGTACCCACAATAAATCAGAAAGCATAAAAGATACATTCGCTGACAAATGGAAGTATGTTGGGGTTGCTGTAGCTGAACCGGGATATAACATATTAGGGGGTGAAAGTACTGTGAGTTATGTGTTGAAATTTTTTGATGATTAGATGTGTTAAAAGAGTTAACATGAAATATTATTTTTCATAATTTGATGGAATAATTAAAACATCATATAAGATATTTAAAGATGAGAAAAAAATTCCCGTTATTGTTTATAGTGAATAATTTTAGATTCCATATCTTAAAGTAAATAACCTTTTGAAAAATGAGTAGAAGTTTCTTTTTATTATCAATTGTATTTATTTGCATTATATTCCCTTCCTTTTCACAGGACAATGCAAAAATTTCAGAGATTCGTAAAACGATGAAAACCTATCCGTTTTCAGATCCCAACCCCATACCTTATCCCACTATCTATTATTATCCATATTTCCGGTTTGACGGATTTGCAATTGAATCCGAAGATAAAGAGTGGAAAGTCGTGGAAATGGAAAACCAGTATATCAAAGTATCCATTTTCCCGGAGATCGGAGGAAAGATCTGGGTGCTTTCGAAAAATCAACTGGTAATGAATTCCTGTATTATAATTCTGTGGTCAAATTCAGGGACATAGCCATGCGTGGAGCATGGACTTCCGGGGGAATAGAAATTAATTTTGGCATAATCGGTCACGCACCTACCAGTGCCACACCTGTGGATTACAAGATCATGAATAAAGAGGATGGAAGTGTTAGCTGTTTTATCAGCGCTACTGATCTGTTTACACGAACAAGGTGGATTACCGAGGTTAATCTACCAAAAGATAAAGCCTATTTTACAACTACTACAACCTGGCATAATCCCACACCATTAACACAACCCTATTATCAGTGGATGAATGCTGCATACCAGGTAGCAGGAGATCTTGAATTCTGCTTCCCGGGCAGCCATTGGATAGGCCATGACGGACGTGCCCATGACTGGCCTATTGATCCGGAAGGACGAGACATTTCCTGGTATAAAAACAACAGTTTTGGAGGTAGCAAATCCAATCATGTGCTTGGTGGGATCAGCGAATATTATGCAGGATATTGGCATGATCTGGATTTCGGTTCTGGTCACTATAACCAGTATGGAGAAAAACTCGGAATGAAAGTCTTTCAATGGGCGCATAGTCGATCGGGTGGTATCTGGGAGGATCTTTTAACAGATAACGATGGGCAGTATGTGGAACTCCAATCTGGCAGGTTATTCAATCAACCCGGATCAAACAGCACGCGAACACCATTTAAACACTTCGGCTTTGAATCCTATGCTACAGACGTATTTAAAGAATACTGGTTTCCAATATTGAATACCAAGGGTGTGCTGAAGGCAAATCCCCATGGTGTAATAAATGTTGAGAAAACCAGTGAAAACCAGGTTGTTTATTTCTGCCCTTTGAAGAAGACCAATGGAAAAATATATATCTTTTTTGGAGACCGCCTGGAAAAAGAAATAGATCTTGATCTTGATGTTCTGGAAACCTGGTCGATGGATATACCAATTAATGATGCTGGGTCTCCGTTGAAAGTCGTACTGGGAGATAACAAATTGATATATTCCGAAATGAAAGAAGAGAACATTTCAAGCCGGCCGATGTATACTCCGGAAGATTTTGAATGGAATTCCACTTATGGCTTGTTCCTGGATGGCCAAAATTGGGTGTTTCAAAAGAAATATATGCTTGCACGAAGAAGTTTTGAAAAATGCCTGGAAAAAGACCCTAATTATGCGCCGGCTCTTAACCAGCTTGCAGTTTTATGTTACCGCAATGCAGAATATGAAGCTGGATTGAAGTATATAAAAACGTCTCTTTCCATTAATACCTATGATCCGGAGGCTAATTTTGTATTTGGGCTGATCAATAAAAAGATAGGAAAATTCACAGATGCTGAAGATGGTTTCTCTGTAACATTGTTAACGCCTTCATATAGAAAAGCAGCGTATACGGAATTGGCTAAACTGGCTTTAACCCGGGATAGGATGGAATCAGCGAAAAATCATGCCCTAAAGATACTGAAGATTTCCCCTGATGATATTGAAGGTAATAAGTTAATGGCTGTAATAAACAGACTTGAAGGTTCTTCCGGGAATGCAGGCCGGCACATTGACAATTTAGAAGAGATAATGCCTATTAGTCATTTTGCAAATTTTGAAAGATACATTTTAAATTCAAATGAAGCCTCTAAAGAAGCCTTCATTGCAGATATCAAAAGCGAATTACCTCATGAAATCATGATGGAATTAGCATTATGGTACCTGGAATCAGGCAGGAGGGATGAAGCGGTACAAATACTAAAACTTTCTCCTTCAAATCCAATTGTATATTTACAGCTCGCATATTTACTGCAGCTTTCCGGCCAGGATGATGAGGCCGACAATTATCTGAATCAAACGCTGGATATGCCAGCTGATTTTGTATTCCCCTTCCGACCCGAACACGTTGATGTTTTACAATGGGCTACAAAGAAATCTGATAGCTGGAAACCAAAGTATTATCTTGCTCTGTTACACTGGAGTTTTGGCCATCAGGATCAGGCCATTCAATGGTTCATTAAGTGTGGCAACAAGCCTGATTATGCTCCATTTTATATGGCAAAAGCTAATTTTTTCAGGGATCACGAGAATTATGATCCGGAATATGACCTGAATAAAGCAAATTTCCTGGATCCGGACCAGTGGAGAACATTTGCCGGTTTGATTGACTATTATCTGTCCGAAAACCGAACCAGTGAAGCTCTGGACGCTGCTAAGAAATCAATCAAACGATTTCCGTTAAATAATGAATTAAAGTATACATATGCCAAATGCCTGATAGCGGATGGCCAATATGAAGCTTGCAGGAAAGCCCTGGCTGAGACGGTTATATTACCCAGCGAAGGGGCAAGATATGGAAGGGTAACTTATCGGCAGGCTTGTTTGATGGAAGGCATTGATCATTTCAAAAAGAGAAAATACAATTCGGCGATCAAATCCATTAGTAATGCCCGATTATGGCCTGAAAACCTGGGTGTAGGTAAGCCATTCAATGTGGATGAACGAATTGAAGATTATTTTGAAGCTGTGTGCCACGATAGAAAGGAGGAAGAAGACCTTTCAAATCAATTCTATAAGAAAGTAGTACAATTCAATGAAGATATAAAACCAAGATACAGTTCTGTGGATTATTTGTATTTAACATCATTGCTCGCCCTTGGCAGATCAGAAGAAGTGGAAAATTACCTGCAAGCTTGGGAGAAAGCCAATCCACGTGATCCTATTCAGAAATGGTGTAAGGCTATGATCGATGGCGATAAAACGCAGGCGGAAAAAATTGCAAAACAGATCAACACAGAATCAGGAGGCACACCCTGGGATCCGCAATACGCAGATACGGAATTTGAGATTATTAAAGCCCTGAGTATGGCTATGCCTGAGAATTAAGATAACCTCATTATAAAAGTCTTGATAAATATTGTTTCCTCACCATTCTCATATCTAATCCTGTAGTTATCCAGTGATTCGGAATTAACAGAATCTTCAATGCCCATAACCGTATGCAGGAAATACAACACTTTAAAATGTTCATGATCAGAGATTTTATCTGATATGACCAAATCCTGATCCGGGTTGGAGGATTTACATAGCAGGACTGCTACCTTTTGGCTGATATCCGGATCGACTTTAAAATTATTTCACGAACTCAAAATCGACGATCATAGGAAGATGATCAGATAATTTCAAGGTAACATCATCTGCTATAATCTCAGCATGGACTACTGTTGTGGCTGTTTCTCCGTCAGTGATAATATAATCCAGCCGTCGTTGATCCCCATGTTCTCCTTCTTTCTCGATAAGTGTTGGAAAACTGCCTGTAAACTGATAATCTTCGGAGCGCATTTTGTTCTCGAGATCGGTGAATCCATATTCAAGTAATTTCTCTATTACTGAATAATCAAGCCGGCCATCGCGGAGATTAAACCTCCTTATAGGCTTTATCCCTGGCATCAAAAAATGGCTCCAAATGGCTATTAGAATAGAAAATTGAATCATCCGGTGAAAAAGTGTTGAAATCCCCGGCCAGGACTACAGGAGTTCCTTTTGGAAGATTGTTAACATCAGAAATTATCCAATCTATTTCCCTGTTCCTTGTTTCCCAATTACTAGGATGAAGGTGAATGATGTAAATATATTTTCCCTGAATTTTTACCCGCAGCAAGCCGTGATGGAATCCTTCGAAAAATCGTTGCACATCCTCAATGGGGTATTTGGAGGTAACGCCAGTAGGAAACCCGTCAGTTTTTAATAATTCAGTGTATTGATGTCCCCATTTTGAGGCATCTTCAGCCAGTTTTTCGGGAGTGTATTCGTTTAGTTCCTGGAGTGATACCACATCTGGATTCTGCTCTCGCATCCACTCAATCCAGCGGGCTTTCCTTTCGGGAACTTTTGTAAATCCATACCAGACATTATAGGTGAATAAGTCGAAAAGTGCTGGTAGTATCTGCTGATTCCTTTTTCTCCTGATTACAGGCAAATAATAATACTATAAACAATGCGAGAAGCGGAGATTTTTTGAATTATAAATGTCATTTCAATAATTATCGGTTTATTTTTCTTTAGAAATACAATACAGGAATTGGAATCCTCTAATGAAAAGTTCATCACCAGCAATAGCAAAGGATGAAAAAATTACCATCATCAAAGCGTGTTTTTAGCTAGAATTTCAAAATTTTCACTGTCTTTTACCACATAGGTTATTCCACTTTCAGAGCTTATATAAAATCCTGCCTTGAACCCCTACCGGGGAGGCGTATACGGTTCCGGTCCCTTCAAGTTTTTGAAGGCTATAGTGGGCTGATCCGTCCATAGCGTTAAGACATGTTAATTGTCCATTATTAGCCCTCAGAAAATAAAGTCTTTGGTTGATGAGCAGTGCTCGATGGTGTATATGGAGTGTTCTGATTGTATTCCCAGAGAATGGCGTCTGTTCCGGAAATGTTTCCTTTTGCTTTTGAAAGATCAATTGCCTGAAGTGCGTTACCCCTAAAGCCACTCATCATATAAACGATGTTTTTGTTTACTATTGGATTAGGGATGACATTATAAGTCATTCCAGTCCCTTCCCAAATGATTTCACCGGTTTCCAGGTCATAGCTGCGCATTTTTGTCGTTGCATTGGTTATGACCTGGTCTTTGCCATTGACATGAATAATAAGCGGACTTGACCAAGAGGTGGCTTCATCCCGGGGAATTCTTTTAATATCTTCACCGGTTTTTTTATCAATAATATATAAATACGAATCGCCTTCATGATCCCATATGATTACCAGTTTGTCACCATATAATGCCGGGGAACTTCCCTCTCCAAAATCCATCTTTTTCTTCATTTGACCAAAATCACGACTCCAAACAACTTTACCGTCAAAGTCCAGACAATATAATCCCCGGGAACCGAAATAAGCATAAAGAAACTCGCCATCAGTTACTGGTGAGTTGGAGGCCCAGGTCCCTGTTCGATGTGTACCGTCGGCGGGTTGTTCTTCACATACTTTTGTCTTCCATATTATATGTCCATTGTCCTGCATCAATCGCCATTACAATAAAATCAAAAATATTTTCTGCATCCGTTGGATGGAGGACCGCGTCTTTCAGTAGATTCTTGTCTCGGCCGTTTCGTCTTTCTCTATCCCCTGAAGATCCGTTTTAACAGCAGTAAGAACAAACACCAGTTTTATTCCATAAATATATGGCGAGGAATGTCCACGCCCGGGGATCTCAATTTTCCATTTAACGTTTTTCGTTTCACTCCATTCTATGGGAGGATTTCCAATTGATGCATATCCCGTCGCATCAGGACCACGCCATTGCGGCCAGTTCTTTTTGTAATTTGTTGTGTTTTCCTGAGCACTTAGTTCGGTCATTATAAAAAATATAATAGCGGAATAAAAAATATTGGTCTTATCATGACTTGTTTATATTTAGAAATCTTGTTTAAAAGTTAAAGATTTTTGTTGATTATTCAATAGATTAATTTTATCATGGACAGAATTGCTGACTTCACAATGGATGATATTTTTTCTTTCATAAGTAATTCTAAAAATAAGGGCCTGAAATTTTGAGATCAGATTACTTGTGAAGAGAGCCCCCCCGCTGCGTGCCTCGATCAATCTGCCAAAGACGATAAAAACCTGCTGGAAGTATTCAAGTCGGGTTTGACATATTAAGAATATTTCCTGTGATCGACAAAATATCATGCGATTTGATGATTCAATGCCATCCAATCCCTGATCAAAAATTAGTTATTTTTCATTTAAAAAATGGTTTAGCAATGTTGTTAAGAATTTCTGTGGTGTGGGAATTCAGGGTCAATTTATTTATATTAACATTTTTATTTCATTAAAGTACAAATCATTCAATCATGAAATTTTTAAAGATAATACTGGGCCTCTACATTATACTATTTATATCCCAATGCAAATCTCCTGAGATGCGGGAATCGCCAGAAACCTTGCCAAACATTGTCATCATTTACCTGGATGACCTGGGCTATGGAGACGTGGGTGCCTATGGTTCTGATGTTAAAAACACCCAATATTGACAGACTGGCCAATGGTGGGATCAGGTTTACAGATGGACATGCTGCCTCGGCCACTTGCTCGCCAAGCCGATATGCCTTGTTGACAGGGACCTATCCATGGAGGAATGAGCGGGCGAAAATCCTATCAGGTACAGCTCCTTTGCTGATAGATACTCGCTCAGATGACCATCCCTAAGATGTTAAAAGCTCAGGGGATATAGTACCGGCATCGTCGGGAAATGGCATTTAGGACTTGGAGATGGAAATGTGGACTGGAACCAAAGGATATCACCCGGGCCAAATGAGAGTGGGTTTGATTATTCATACATCATGGCGGCTACCCAGGAAGAGTGCCTACTGTTTATATTGAAAATGGTATGGGGTTGGAAGTGACCCGATGATCCGATCCTGGTGAGTTATAAGGAGAATTTTCATGGGGAGCCGACAGGAAAGGATAATCCGGAATTATTAAAAATGAAATGGCATCACGGGCATAATAACAGCATAGTCAATGGAATTCCAAGGATAGGTTATATGAAGGGTGGTGAAAAAGCCAAGTGGATAGACGAGAAAATGGCCGATGCATTTCTGGCCAAAGCACAAGAATACATTCTGCGGTATCAGGATAACCTTTCTTTCTATACTATGCTTTACAACAGCCTCATGTGCCTCGCACGCCTCATGACCGATTTGTTGGCAGCCTCTGGTATGGGACCAAGGGGAGATGTAATCGTTGAAGCGGATTGGTGCATCGGGGAACTGGTCAAAACACTTGAAAACAGGGATTGTTAGATAACACATTGATCATCCTGTCCAGTGACAACGGTCCTGTATTAAACGACGGGTATTATGATGATGCCGTTGAGAAATTGGGTGCACATAAGCCCTGGGGGCTTTAGGAGGGGGGAAAATATAGCCTATTTGAAGCCGGAACCAGCGTGCCATTTATTACCTACTGGAAAGGAAACATTCAACCTGCTCTCTCAAATGCCCTTGTATCACAGATTGATATTATTGCATCGCTTTCAGAGCTTGCAAATAGTCCTGTCGAAGCACCGGACAGTAAGCAATTACTGGATGTTTTTTTAGGAAAAAGTCAGAAGGGTAGAGATGAGCTTGTCCTGGAGGCTACTACCCGGACAGCATTAAGGAAAGGCAATTGGGTAATGATCCCTCCATATAATGGGCCTGCCGTTGCTGCACAGGTAAACATAGAACTGGGCAACTCAGAGTTATATCAGTTATATGATCTTAAAAATGATATAGGAGAACAGAACAATCTGGCTGCGTCTGATCCGGTGAAACTCAGGGAAATGATCGATTTATATCACGAGATCAGGGGTAATAGCTCAGATACGGTAGAACAATTGGAACTCAAATACTTATACAGATATTCCTGTTTGTCATTTAAGACCATTCATGCCACTGAACCTTTCCTCGAGATGGATGATCTCCGTCCTTTTGAGAGAAAATTCATTATAAGTATTTAAGATCAATTCAATTTTAGATTGAAGATCCAATTATTCTTCTACCCTCATTCATTTAACCTTAAGAATTTAATCATTAAAATTCGATCAGATGTTATTTATATATAACCTTAATTAAAGTTTAGAATATTCAAATAAAAGAGCGGATCATACTTAACATACTAATCAACAACAAAGAGCCATGAAAAATTTAATCTTCTCTATTACATTCTAGTTATTGGCTGGATCCATTGTTGGACAGACACTGCAAAGCGGAAACCTTGTTGGCGTTCATGTAATTACAATTGAATTGAAAAAAGGGATTACCATGAGCGAATTCCAGAAATTCCATGTTAACAAACTTATACCTGAATACAAAAAAAACTATCCAGGGTAGCAACTTTATCTTGCTCAAGGGCTTAGAGGTGAAAATCAGAATAAGTATGGCTGGATAATCATAGTGGAATCGGAGGAAATCCGTAACCAATATTATAATGACGATGGTTCCATAACAGAATTCGGGCAGGCGGCTGCTAAGAAAATGAAGCCGGTTCTCGAAGAAGCGGAACAGTTTGGCCACTTAAACCGTACCTATACCGATTGGCTTATTCTATAACAGGGCTCCAAAAGCAACCCAAAGTTATGGATGATAAATTTGGGGAATATAGCTTTCAGGGAAGAATTTTCTGGACTGTTAAATCAATTTCCCTGGTTCTCCTGAAAATATCACTTTGTCAATTTCAAGTTTGCCTTCCGCCATATTGAGGCTTAATTCCTTTCCTTTCAGACTGACCGTTCCAAATCCAGAGTTTGTGGATACAAAACTGGTAAAATCACCGATCTTTGAATCGATAAAGAGTGTTTTGTCAACTGCATCATAACGTAACCCGGTAAGACCCTGCATCAAGCCATAGCTGGCAATTGCTCGTGCATACCAGCTACCACATTCATATTCATTAAAAGGATTTCTTACTTTGCCGTCATACCTTCCCTGCATGCTCTTACAATATCCAGTCCTTCATCCACCATCGCCTGCAAGCATAAGGTGCGAAGCCACCTGGTACTCTATACCTGTCCATACCTCATTGCTGTACACAAAAGGTAAGGAAGGTTGTTCCTCCTTTCGGCCAGGAACAAAGCAGCAAGCCACCTTCATTCCCCATAGCATAAGTAGGCCTTTGTGGATTCGCATGGTCGGTCAGATCATCTTCAAATTGTATTTATAGACTGCGTTCAAGTGACTTTTTACTTTTTCAGGATCTACAGGGTCTTCAAGCCCACACATTCTGGCGATCCATACACCTAAGACACCATCTGAGATACAGCCTTTTCCATATTGATATTTTGGGCCTTCTTCTCCAGAAGCGCTCTGGCTTCATCAGAATAATGACCACCCATTGATTTCGTTGATGCTTCAATCGGATTAGGTGCAGTAAGGCCTTCTACCTGTATCTTCTGATAGAAATATTCACCATCATATAGCTCGTCTTCCATGAATTTTCTGCCCTTTTTATATAGTTTTTTGTACTCAGATACGCTTTCATTCAGAACATTTCCCATTTCAGTCATTGCAAGAAGAGCTCCCAGGTAGAAACTGGTGCACATGCCATTAGGCCCCCAGAACTCTATGTCGTAGGTATTATGATGCGGTTCTTCCAGCACACCATGACCCCTCGGGTCCCATGTGGAAATACAATAGTCCATACTGGTCTTGACCATAGGGTACATTTTTTTCAACCACTCGGTATCGCCGTTAATGCGCCATTCCCTGTAAACTTTCATAATGCCACCCAGCTGTCCATCTGCCGCTGAATAAAATCCATGATCCGCTGGTCTGATGGGCAGGAAAGCCCTGAAAGTCTGATGGCCTTCCACACTCTGGCTTTCACAAAATTCAGTGTACCTAAGGCTTCTTTCCATAGATGGAAATAAATGTGGAATGGCCTGGGCATAATTCCATACGTGGGTACAGGTACCATGGCAGCAACCCCAGTTATCGCCACAACCTTCGTAATTCCAGAGCCGTCCATCATATTGTCGCATTACCGTTGGAGACTTCAGAATGGTTAAATTGGCTGCCACAGATTCAATTACCTCGTCTGGGAGTGTGCTGGAATAGAAAGAATCCGTAAAGGCCTTAGATTTCTTAAAGAGGTTATCATAATTTGATCCAAAATACTGTAAAACCTCTTCCACATTATTAAACCTGCTACTATACCAGGGCTTATAATATTGTCCTGTGAAATCCTTATCATAGGGATCCAGGCCTTTATCTGAAGGAGAATTACAACATCCTGACTCCGGATCACATTTTGTATTTTTTTCTGCCCCTTCGTCATTTCCGTATTTGAGATCAGAATCAGGAACGTACCATGCCATTAGAACGCGGATGGTCTTTTCCTCACCGGCACCAATCCTGAATGGTACATAAATCGATGCCCCGGGTGCATCCTTGGCAACCGGATCAACCTGCTTCAATTCCCCGCTTTTTATACTTTCCCAAATCATAGTTAAGGGGTCAAACCATCCCCCTCTGAACCAGCAGTAATCGACAACAGTTCCTGGTTCATTACATGCAATAGCAAAATCCGCCTTCAGAGAAGGATTATCTTTAGTCCCTTTTTCAGAAAGAATAAAACCATTTTTCAATTCGTTAATTGAATTTTCACCTCCTCTTTCTGTCAGGAAATTTTTAGCATTATACGAAAAAGTACCCTCAAGGGCTTGATTGCTTGTGTTTTTAAAATTATACTCAAATCCACCGACTGGCAGGCTGGAATTATCAGGATCATTCGGGATAAATGGATTCCACCCGGTAACTTTTATTTCTAAAGGGATATCCTCATCTTCCAGCTGAATGATGCCAAAAGGAAATCGGGCTTTGAAAGTCATATTACTAAACCTAGGTAATCCGTATGTATTACCACCCAGGCCATTTCCAGCCCCTCTCTGGCCGAATTTCTTCCAATCGGGCACTGGCCCCTCCAATACTTTTGCTCCTTTTTCAAGACCTTTGATTGATATGGCCGCAAACATGCTGGGCTCATTGAATAAATCGGGTTTGTGACGTAGGGACATATGTGATAGAGCTCCAGTGCCTTCCATGCAGAACATCCCTGTACCCATTCCCCCAATGGGGAAGGCAATGCGGTTATTATATGCTCCCTCATAAGGACTATTGTAGGCTCTTTTAGCTGTGTGCTTTAATTTTGGGGAATACTGTTCTTTTGTAAGATGTTGTTTCTCTTCAGTAACCTCTGCAAATGAAACAGGTACAGCTGCTGCTGTAGCACCTACTGCCCCCACTTTTTTCAGGAAGGAACGGCGATTGGATTTGTTTTTCATAGAATTTGTAATTAAATGATCAGGTATCAGATTTACATAAAAATATATGAGAATTAAAAATCAGCGAGATTTTTTCCGCACTTAAAAATAAATATTTATAAAGGATTTGCCTATTTCCTGAACACATTTCAATTCCTAATCAGATAAGAATTTGTTTTATTAATTATTCAACAGAATAGTAGTATCGTTACAAGATTCTATTATATATTGTGAGTTTATGTTCAAAAGTTATTGATAATTTAGAATCAATAAGGATGAACCCCCGGAACCCTAATATTGGATTATATTATCGAGCTTACTCACAACGTGACTAAACATTCTGGTTAAATCTTGTTCCGTGAATTATTAACGGAAGATTCTTATTCAAGGTATTTTTAGGAATATTGATTTCGTTTGCTTAATTTTGCAGATTAAACTAAACTTTATAACCATGAAAAAACCCTTTATTGTAAGTATTACCCTTATGGCTTTACTGAGCCTTACCTGTGTCAAGCACAGAACGTTGTCTTCGAGACAATATATTTAAAACCCAATACCCAAAATCTTAAAGAGCTGAGTGAAAACATGAAAGCTCACAATGAAAAGTACCATGCTGAAGGACCTTATACTGCCAGTACATGGCAGGTGATCACTGGAGAACATACCGGGCTAATTTCCTGGATTATGGGACCTTTTACCTTCGCTGACCTTGACAATCGCCCAGGTGAAGGAGGTCATGATGAAGATTGGATGGGTAATGTAATGTCTAATACCCATGGAATGAAAGACGGAAATTACTGGAAGATGTGGAATGATTTTGGCCATATGCCGTCTGAAGATTTTCAGGGAGCAATCATGCGTGTGAGATATGTAAAACTTAAGCAAGGAAAAAATGAAGAGTATCGGCATCTATTGAATGCTATTCAAAAAGTATATGATGCCAATAGTTTTAAAAGTAGCATGGGAGTTTATGATAACTGGTCGAATGGCGGAGAGGCCGATGTAGCCCTTGTATGGCAATATCCGGACTGGGCTACTTTTGATGATGATATGCAGTTTTGGAAAAAGTATGAAGAAGTACATGGCGATAATTCCTGGGCCACTTTTATTGAGGCAATAAATGATTATACGGAAAGTGCATGGGATGAAACGTACCAAAGAATGGAATAATCTGGGGAGAAATTCAATATCTCTGCATCATAAATTAACATTGATCTAATCATATAGGCTTCCTGCAAGGAGGCCTTTTTTATGCTTTTACCCTGCCAAAACCCCCATTTAAAAAAATATTCTTATGAAAGGAAATACATGAAAAAAGTGTTTTAAATGGATAAAAACGATTATTGGGATTCTTTAAACTGCATTATGTCCAGGAAGTTATATGCGAGCGCGCAGGATAAAAAGTACCTAATGGAAATAAAATATCCTTCAAAATGACAAATTACATCTGATTGTCTTTTGCATAATTAGACCGACCGGTCTGTTCATATATATTATACTGAATATTTTCACATAGTAAACAGCAGAATTTTTATAAAGGGCATAGATTTCTAAGAGATTAAGATAATCCTCCGTGTCTGGAACTTTTTAATGAATCCTGGAATTATATATTATATAAGGCTGATATTTTTTAAAGGAATTTCTCTCCATCAGGAGAGCCGGATATTGGCCACACCTTATAATCGTTCATTTTGCAACTCAAACTAAGGGATCATGAAAACCCACACCTTAAAATCGATCATTGTTCTCTCATTGATATGCTTTCCGAATATGATATTTTCCCAAACCGACTTTTACGGTGGAAATGTCAGCGGCGTATGGACTTTGGAAGGTTCTCCTTACCGGATATTTGACCATGTGACTATCCCGGATGATTCGACACTGAACATAGAAGGAGGTGTTCAGGTTGAGTTTCAAGGGCACTATGCTTTTCAAGTCCAGGGAAATATCATTGCCAGTGGAACAGCTTCAGACAGTATTTTTTTCACCGTAAATGATACCACAGGATTTTCAAATCCTGCCATAAATGATGGCGGTTGGGGTGGTATACGAATCATTGATATAAATACTGAAAACGATTCTTCGATATTTGAATATTGTTCATTTCAATATGGCAAAGCGTTTGCTGACTATTGGCACGATAATTCAGGAGGAGCCTTATGCATCATTCGTTTTAATAAAGTTCGCGTATCGAATTGTTTGTTTACACATAATATGGCATCAGGAACTGAAGTCCCTTCGGGAGGCGCGATACATCTGGCATGGTCGGATATAAAGATTCAAATGAATAAATTTGAGCATAATGAGGCTGTATCCGGTGGAGCTATACAAATGCATGAATCAGATCCTGAATTCAGCCAAAACCTGTTTGCAAATAATCTGGCAAGAGAAGGAGGGAGCATCTCCGTTGGAAGTTCATCAAATCCTACATTTTATAAAGATTCAATAATTAACAATCAAGCCACAGAATTTGGAGGAGGAATAATGTGCTGGGATAAATCTGTTATTGACTTCAATGGTGTTCAATTTCACAGAAACTCTGCCCCCTGGGGAGGAGGACTTGGATTAGCGGGAATAAAGGCAAGTTTCGACGAATGTACAATTAAGGAAAATACGGCGGTTAATCTGGGAGGAGGAATAGCCTCAGATTTCAGCCATGTAACCATAAATAATTCAACAATTGCTTCCAATTCTGCCAGCATGAGCGGGGGCATCCATGCCTGGTATGATACACTTACGGTGGACAATTGCCAGTTCAATGACAACCGGGCTGACTTTGGCGGAGGCCTCCATGCTGATTTCAGTCAATTATCTTTAAGTAATTCAACTTTTTCTGAAAATTCAGCGGTCAATGGGGGGAGTACATTTCTGGAACTGCGATCTTAAGGTATCCGCCACTGACTTCATCAGTAACCTGGCAGATAATGAGGGTGGTGCCATTGAGGCTAACTATGCGGATACCCTGGTATTCGATCGTCCACATCAACTGCTCATAGAACAGAGTAATTTTCAAGGAAACGATGCTGTATTCAGGGCTGGCGCTGTTAAATTCAGTCAGCCGGATAGTGACACTTCTTTTGCCAATATCCGGATCGATAAAAGTGTATTCAAATCAAATCATGCTGAAAGGGTGGCTGGGCTCCTGATTCGGGGAAAATTCAAGGATTTTAGTATCACTGGAACGAAGTTTATACTGAACAGAACGGATCTTTGGAATGGCGGAGCATCCTTTGCACTGGGATGCACCGGACAGGTTATAAATTGTCTTTTTGCTGAAAACCATTCTGCCTCAGGCAATCCCGGGGCTTCAGGAGCAAGCAATGGTTCTTTTATACATTACATCAACTGTACTTTTGCAAATAACTCCGCCTCAGATGCAGGCGCGTTATCCGTACACCGGGACGGCAAAGCTAGTGTCTCCAATTGCATATTCTGGAATAACATCCCGAAGCAGATTGCTGTTCGGGGAATTCGTGAAGGTGCATTTTCTGAATTGTATGTGAACCATAGCAATATTCAGCACGGAAAGGATTCCATTGAAGTGGATTCTCTTGCAGCACTATATTGGGGTAATGGGAACATCAGTGAGGAACCCTTGTTCTATGATGCGAATAACGGAGATTATCGTTTACAGGATGAAAGTCCATGTATTGATGCAGGAACTGATTCGCTGGATATTAATGGGACCTGCATATATGCCCCGGAAACGGATATGGATATGAACTTGCGACCCCAGGAAGGATCTACCTTAATTGATATGGGTGCATACGAGAATCAGAATGTACTTTCGATACCCTCCTCTATGGGTCAGATAATTCATGGATTACTGCCTATCCCAATCCTTTTGATCATCAATTGAACATAAACCTGAGAATCCATGAGCCCTCGCTGGTCTCTATTATTATTTATAGTATAACTGGCAGGAAAGTCGCCGATATAATTCACCATACGCTTAAACCCGGGGAACATCATTTTTATTGGAATCCTGAGCACGTTGGAGGTGGTATGTACATCGTAAAATGCATTTCAGAGCATAATGAACTTTCCAAGTTGATTCTTTTTGTGCATTAATCAGCTAAAACCGGAAGGATAACCGGCTTCCCGGGTTCCGGGTGTCTTTATTCTATTTTCTGCAGATCAATTCAAAATAGATCAGGCACAATTCCTCCACCTGAATATCGTGATCAGAGTACGACTAGGATCAATGTTAATCCAGGCCAAAATAGATTACAGGTTCCTATTCCTTTTTCTCAAAGACGGCTTTGTAGATGATCCCAGCTATGATAGCGCCGACTATTGGTGCCACCCAGAACAGCCACAACTGTCCTATTGCCCAATCGCCTACAAACAAAGCTTTGATGATGTACTTCTGGCTGGATTTACCGAGGTGTTGGTAACAGGAATGCTGATCAGGTGAATAAGGGTCAGACCCAAACCGATGGCGATGCCGTGCAAAACCCGCTGGAGCCCTCTTGTCAGTTGCACCCCATGAATGATCATTAAAAACATCATCGTCATTACTACCTCTGCATATACAGTGCTGCCGTAAGACTAGTAACCCGCCGGGTGAATGCGCACCATAACCGTTAGCAGGCAAATCCACCGCAGTTCAAAATCAGGCTTGCCACTGGCAATTACAATAGAGTACAGCGGCACCACATATACCCCCCAGTACCTGAGCAACTGATGTATGGCAATAATTCCTTCCCTTCAAATCTTCCGCCAACCCAGAGGCCAAACGAGACAGCCGGATTAAAATGTGCGCCTGAAACATGCCCCAACCCATAGACCAGGGTCAGGACAGTAAGGCCAAAAGCTAATGATACGCCTAGAAGTCCGATACCCACTTCCGGAAATGCAGCTGCAAGAACAGCGCTGCCACATCCTCCCAGAACGAGCCAGAAGGTGCCGATAAACTCAGCAGTTAGTTTTTTTTGCAAGTTCATGGTTAGTAAATTTTGTGTGTTAGATTAGTAGATTCATCTCCCAGAAAAGAATGTAAAATCATCTTAATATAAGAAAATTTTATTAAGAGGTAATTATTTAAATGAATTTTTCCGCTAATTATAAACAACCCCATAACTGTCTTTTTGATCAGAATTCAGTTTTTTATAAAAATGAAACCTATATTGTACCCTTAAAATCAAAGTTCAACTTTGTCTGAAGGTTACTTATCTCGACCAAAAATCTTCTTAATTGTACTAACTTCGATGTGTGTAAGATTTTTAATGTCAATGAGATTATCGGGCGCCCTGTTTAGTGAAATGCTTATGGCCTGAAACCTAAATCGAATATGCATCAGATAGTTGTATGAAAGCACAAATTCGTCATACATAGATTTACGAATCACCTGCTGAATTAAAGTTTTTTTATTCTAAGTGAATTCGTTTCGTCATTTTGTCATGAAGTGAGTACAGTCTGATGAAGCTCATAATCGGCAATAGTACTTTCTTAATATCCAGATTGACTTGATCCCCTGAGTGGTCTTTATCAATGATCTTTCCAGACAAACTCAAAGGGGCTTTATATTTTATAATCGATTGGGCCATATGATAAAAGAATCCTGATTTCCCTTCGAATTTCTTGTTCACATACTGCGCTGAGGCCCGTCACAAAAGAATCATTTCCAAAAACTCCCCTAAAATCGAAAAATATAGTGGCATCCATAACGCTTTGAGGATCACTTTCATTTATCCATTCTGAAAAGTAAGATTTCCAAACAGACAAAGGTTGAGTCCATTTTGGATTCGAGCCATAATATTCCCATCACAAAATTTATATCCTACGGCGTTTAAATCATCGCACACATTCTTCCTAAATTTCAAAAAATAATCAAATGCCTTAAACAAGTTTTTTCCCTTTTACAATTTCAAAAACTATTGCATTGTCCTGATCGTGCTCAAGGTTTTTCCTTTCGGCCTTCGCTTCCCATAACCATAAATACAAAATCGCAAGGAGGTTCTCCAAGACTTTCGAAGGCCAGATAGAATTACTATATTGCAATGGCGTCTGAAACCGAAGTGATTATTCGTCTAATATTATGGGTATTGTCTCCGCTTTAAAAAGTGCGTTAACAACACCGGTACACGATTATAAATCTTAAGGATTTGATCGATATCTTGTGTTATTTCGATCTCCTTAATCAGATGGCGGACCTAATTTTGTTGCATCGCACGATATCCGAATAGCTCACCACCCGATGATTTTTTCATTCTATTTTTGGAGCCAGATGTGAAATTTTTTCATTCTAAGAGAATAGTGCTTCGTACAAAAGAGCATTTTCTGAAATGGAGATGACTGGCGAAGTCATGATTTCCATTACAGTTATCTGTGTCCAGGTTTTAAGCCATTACTCGTTTTTTCAAAAAATCACTATCATTGATGATTCCAATCATCTATTTTCACTATGGATAAAAATGGCATTTCTATTTTTCGCGGACATCAGCGTTGCCGCCTTGTGAATAGGGGTTTCAACTCAGCGTTAAAACAACTCAAAATAAATTCTTAATGGGTTGATTCATGAGAAGCAGAGAAGTTTGAAGCTCTTGAGAAGCTGCTCTGTTTCCTTTTCGAGTGGTTTTGCTGAGTAATTTCCTTAGTAACTATAATGTAGCCATTGTCATACGCCATAATTAATTTCAGAAACAGATAGCATCACATCTTTTTCATTAGTCTGAACAAATGATTTGCGTTTCCATCGATACTGATTTTTTGGGATCTTCAAATGAAGCAAGATAAGGTCCCAATCTGCAGTAAAGATATCTTCAAATTTAAGAGACATAATCGTTGAAGAGTCAAAGCCGATCAGATCATTAAACTTAATATTTGAAAAGATTATAGCCTGCCCTAGTAGCATTAAGGTACCCTCTGTGCTGGCTTCCACTAGAGATTTATATTTTTGTTTGGATAATAAAAGTTCAGATTCGGCATCCTTCCGCTTATTTTCGATATTCAGGCTTTGCCGGATAACGAATGAAATAACCACGGAAATAAACAGGGTAATTAAAAGAGAAATCCTCACCAGTCTCTTTCGAATGGTTTTGATTTCCTCATTAACATCCTCAAGATAAATGCCCGTGCCAATAATCCAACCCCATGGCTTATATCCCCGGACATAAGATAATTTTGGAACGATCCGGGTAGAATCATCCTTCCATTGCCACATATAATCAATATAACCTTCACCATCTTGAGCGACTAATTCAGTGGCCTCAACGAATAAGTTCTTACCCTTTGGATCTTTATATTCAGTGAGATCTGAATCAATTAATTCTGATATATACGGATGCATGATCATGGTAGGATGCTCGTCTATTATCCAGAAATAATCTTTATTCTCATCGCCATACCTAATTTGCTCGATCTTTGCTGCGGCTGTTCTTTGGGCTTCTTCCCGGGTTATGTTTTGATTTTTATATTTCGTTATCATATTCTTCCAGCAAACTCCATGCCGTATTGGTTAATTCACTAATCATCTCTTTTTTCTTTCCATGATATTCATTTCAAAAGAAGGAATGATAAAAATAACATGGAAAGAATAAATAATCCAATGGCGGCTATAGAAGGAAAAACGATACTTAAATAAAACTTATGTAGATCCTTGCCAGGCATTTTAAGAAAAAATCACAACTTAATAACTTTTATGATGTTGTTGTCTGTATCAAATATACAAAATCCATTTCGTTTATTCTGGTTAGTAATTGGTGGCAATCCGAAACAAATGGGTTTATCCTTTAGCTTATATCGTTTGTACCTGTATTGTTTAAATTTATTTCTCGTGGCTGTAAAAAATCCCTTGAGATGCGTATGTCCGGTAAAGCTGACTGAACAATTCAATGTATCCATGAAATTGAAAATGCTGACTGAATTCATCTCGGTATGTATAAAACTCTTTTTTAAGTCCGGAAATATTGGGATAAACATAATGGGTAAAGAGAATATTGTACCCATTTGCTTCCATAACATGATACTCAGGCAATGACCTTAAATATTCAAGGTCATCCTCCTTGTAAATGGATTAAGATCGTTTTCTTCATGAAGCCATAAGGTATTGTTGGCCAATTTGATGCCTTTGATGATAATTCAACTGATACCAGTTGTCCGGAAAGTCAAAAAAATTACAGTGTTTAGGAATGATGCTGGCAGCATGAATGTCATGATTTCCCAGAATAACTGTACTGCAATTTGCCCGAATCAACGAGAGGCATTCATGTGCATTTCGTGAATGGAGATAATCGTAATATGGAACACTAAATCCGGAGATATCCCCAAGGCAGATGATTTCATCACAGCTGAACTTCTCAATTGCTCTCAGTGCTTCTTTAAGGCTAATAAGATCTTCATGAATGTCTGTAATAATTGCTAATCTCATGATCAAGATAACAAATATGATAAAATACCCATGATCGAAATCAACCCGTAAACACCCTGATTGATAATGCTTCGCCAAGAAACTCAATTTACAACCAAATGTGATTTGCAGGGTAACTTGTCCCTTCAATCCATTTTGTGCTATTCCGTTTGACTGTGATGCATCAAACTTATATATCGGGCGTGTGCTGTACTGCAAGGTGACTTTTGCGTTGTGCTTATTAATGAAATAATTCAACCCGAGATCATACTGCAACGATGGCGCTTCAATCGCCTCAAATGATTTATATGTACCGGTGATATAGGGCATGAAGGCACTGCCATTTTCAAATGATGGAAACTTCAATCCAAATTGAGCGTACAGGATGTTGCCTGTACCCAATGTTGGTTGTACATTTCCAGCTCCCATTACACTGCGGTTGGCATATTCGTCTCCTAACTGCTCTTCATTACCAATAACGGTGGATGTGTTGAATACGCCGATATTTCTCAGGTAATTTTTGCCATAGTTCATATTTTGAAACAAAACATAGGTATTTATTAAATAGCCCTTATTGCCAACTGCATGGTTATAGAACACATCCAAACCAAAAATAGTTTGGTTGTATAGTTTGAGAGAATCACTTCCGGTGCCAGGATCAAGCGTATAGGTTGATTTGGGATGATTGTAAAAACCAGCGCCAATATTAAATAATTCCTGACCATCCATACAAAGCCCTATTTCATATGGGTAGCTTGTCTTTTTCAATGTCTTTGAACATAAATTTCACATAACCAGCCTGTGCCCAGGTACTTGTATATGCATTTTTTGCTGCCAGATCGGAATTGAAGCCCGTGGTGGTTCTCTCAGTCCGTATATATGGATTTCGCCATTCTGAAAGGGTTGATTAAAAGCCAAATCGATAATCCAGCCTGTTGAGTTGTCCTTTAACGTAAAACCCAAATTGGCGGGCAAACTGGTCATTGGTTTCAATCGTGTACCAGTTGAAGATGGGGGCATCCAAAGTCATAAAGTTGAGTGTGGAAGCATTGGCCATCCTGGAAACGCCATTCCAGTAATGAAGGCCCGTGCCTACATAAAGCTTTTTTGGGATAATAGTAAATTCTGTCCATACATCATGTATGTAAAGCTGAGGCTTTTTGCCGTCGGCTCCACCTGAATACCCGCCTTTGTTGAAGGTTTGATTGTTTATGCCGAAGTGTGTCAAAATCATCCAGCGAGGCCCCATTTGAGCATAAAACAGCATTCGTGCTCTGCGGATACCGATGTTGGTGGATGAATTGTCAGGCGTTAAATCGTAACCTATGGTGCCGGGATTATTGTCAACAAAGTTGGTCCATATTTGCGCCCAGGTAAGAAGCCTAAAATAGTATGAGCCGTCTTCAGTGACATTTATTTTTATAGGTTTGTATTGTTGAGGCTCTTTTTTCAATTCAGCTTTTTCCTGTGCTCATTGCATTTCCATTGATCAGAAATACAGTTGCGATTATTATTAGTATAAACTTTCTCATAATATTTAGTTTAAAAAATTGCATTTAGTTTTGTATCTCTTTCTGGAGGAAATAGTTTTTGAATAAGATTTCTTTTCTTTATGGCCTTCCCAATAAATATATTCAGATTGTTTCTCGGCAGTTAGGTTTCTATCCCACAAATCAATGGCCTTTTGATAATAATTTGCTGCTAATTCATAGTCTTGCCTATAGCCGATAAATGACCACCGAGATTGGTATAGCTCACAGATAGCCTTCTTTTTGTTTCGACTTGGGCCTCAATGATTTCCTTGATTCTTCTTATCTAAAAATCTTTTCTGTCTCACCTCATCATAATCTTCAAGCCCTTCAAAAAAATCCTTCTGAGATATAATGCTCAATGTTCATTTCACTTTTACCATCAAATCTATAAGCCAGTTGCTCATAGATGTTAATGCTATTATTGATTGCACTCTTCTGCCAGTTCCAGAAGAGAATCCTGAAAGTTACATCTCCTCATTAAATAGCCTAACGTAATGCAGGCTGCAGCCCGGTTGTTGTACAGCACACCTACTTCATAGGAATTCTGATAGTGCTAGGGTAGAAATAGATTCAATAGAATCCATCAACCAGAAAATGGAATCAAATCATTGTTCTGTGTAAAATGATTATATTTTTCATACAGCTTCCTTGCTTCCACAATTCTGGGATCCACGGACTCATTGACACTTTTATAATAGAAGTGAGAAATATCATTCCACTGATAAAACAAGAGCACACATAATGAAAATGAGTGCTCTTGTCTTTCTATTTTTTAATAAATTCATTAGAATGAACATTTTCAATCAAGAATTTACGAATTTCAAGAGGTGTTTCTTTCGTCATTTTAGAAACAACAATATTTGCAATAATTGCCAGTGGAGCACCAATCCATGCAAAATACCATGCACCCAGCCAGTAATCCACAAAATCATGGCATGGGCAATGTCACTCCGTATTTTCCTGCAATAAAATAGGTCAGAGCAATCAGCTGAAACCAATCCACCAGCAATCAAGCCGGCAATAGCACCCTGCTTGTTCGAATCACTCCACCAAATTCCAAGAGGAACAATGGAAAAATAGTGCATCCTGCCAGTGAAAACGCCACAGCAACCAATTGACCAATCAATGCCAGTTTTGCCAGGGCAATAACCGTTACAATCATCGCCATCAAAATGGTGCCAAGCCTTGCATACAAAGTTGTATTTTTGGTGATGCATTTGGATTGATCACTTTCACATAAAGATCATGAGAGAAAGCCGAAGCATCCTGCAACCAGCAATCCTGAAACCGTTGAAAATGCCGCTGAAACTCCACCTGCTGCAAGGAAACCAACAATCAGGGGATTCACATCGCCAAGCTGGGCAGTATAAACTACAATGGCATCTTTAGCCAGTGTACCTACTTCAGGATGTGCAGAAAGAATCTTTGCCAAAAGCCGCATAAGCAGGAGCACTCCAGTATAGAATGCAAATGAAGAACAATCCCCATACAACTGACCATCTGGCATCTCGTGCCTTTGGAACTACATAAAAACGTTGAATTACATGTGGTAAACCAGCCGTACCAATCATCAGTGAAAATGCAATGGCAATCCATTGAAAAAATGTTTTTCCTGTAGCAGGATCCCAGGGCATGGCAAATTCAGGAGCAGGAACAATGGCAAAATCATGCCCAAGTGAATTAAGCAATTGTTTTGATTCTGCCAATGGAATTCCAGTAACAACATCAGATACCACCGAGCCATATCCTATTTGTGGCAAGAACCAGAAATAATCAAATTTAAACGTGAAGATGAACAAGTGGAATTAGAAATGAAATAATGATGATCACATATTGGATCTGCATGTTTTTGGTAACACCAAGCATACCTGAAATAAGCGTATATGCCAATACTACTGCCCCTCCAATGATCACAGCCCAGGCATAATCAATACCCATCACCCATTTAAACATCAGACCAATTCCACCAAATTGACCAACACAATAGGAGATGGAAATAAGTATGGCAATGATGGCTCCAATTGCCCTTAGTGTTTGAGAATAATACCGGTCACCAATAAAATCAGCAGCAGTATATTTTCCATATTTTCTGATTTGTCCTGCCATCAGGATAAGCAGCAGCACATATCCGCCGGTCCAGCCAACAACATAGGCCAGTCCATGATATCCTGATCCATACATCAGAGCTGCCATACCCAGGAAAGAGGCAGCACTCATCCAGTTTGAAGCGATGGCCATTCCTGAGCCTACTTTTGAAATACCTCTTCCGGCAGCATAAAAATCGGTAGTATCCTTGGCCCTGAAAAGAATACCTACCAAAACAAAAAGGACTAAAATGGTAATCAGAATAATGGCAGGCCCTACCTTAAAACTGCCTTCCAGTTGTGTAGCACCTGTGGCAGCAAAGCTCATAGCACGGCATGGTCAGAAGTAATAAAGAAAAATATATTTTTTTCATGATGTCTTAATTTGTATTTTAAAAAATGGTTAATCTACAATATTGAGTTTTTTATTCAGGCTATCTATTCTAACACAATATAACCAGCAAAGCCCAACAAAAAGTATCAGCAGAAAAATAGCAGTATAGAAATAGTGAAAAGGAAAACCTAGGAACTTGAAATCAGTTAAAAAAGACTGATTATGAACAAGATACTTTTTCATGATCCCTGGAAGGGTATTTTTTGTCTCTTCAGTTAAACTTTCTCACAGTTCCGCAGATAGTTCAAGTGGTAATATTTTGGAGCGAACATCTCTTTGAGAAAGCCCGAGTTTCGGGCTTAATTCAGATGATAAATTAACCTTAGCAGCGATATAATCTGGATCGGATATGTCGGAAATAGAAGTTTCAGGGATTCGAAATCCCGGATTTTTTCAACCAATCCGGTACGCAGGGAATCTGCTGTTAACTGAGTAATTGTCCAGCTAAGAGCATTATCCAGTGTCGCTCTTTCAGCCGGAGCAATCATTACTTTGCCCAATACAGATAAAGTAGATTGGCCAAATTCCTGTAGTTCGGATTCACCGGCATTGCCTGAATTGACACCCTCCCAGACTTTTTCAAAGTAATGAAGGAGGCCTCCGGAGTAGGTTTCTCCAGAATTTTTAACAGAATTTGAAATCCGAAAATTGCTGTAAACCAGATCAATACAAACCAAACCACCATATTCCTGTTGGCTACGGCCTGTGGTGTTGTGGGCTTAAAAAAGCTAATGTGATACTCGTCTTTTGAATTATCCATAGTAAAAAATTAAAAAAAGTACTTAATAACGGCAGTTAAAAAATCAGTTAAAAAATCAGTTAAAAAATATGCCTGAATTTTGGATAGTGAATATAATCCATAAGTGAATAGCCATCAAGTCAAAAACGAATAATTTTGAAATCTTATTAAGAATAATTACCTTTTTAGGTCAATTTTTGACTAACAGAATCTAGTAGATCTGGTTTAACTATTCAGATTGTTAATCCGGATATATTTTGAGAAAAACATACCGTAATTGTAATCCTATATTATATTTGAATAAACACCACGAATAATGAAGAAAGTATTCTTAACCCTGACCGTCCTGTTAATCATTTTCGAATTTGGAAATGCCCAACAAGATTCCCTGGTCTTTAGAAATGGCGAATATCTGGTGGGAAAAGTAAAAGAAAATGGACAGAAATGTTGTGACAGTTGAAACGCCATACAGTGACAAGGATTTTAATATAAAATGGAATCGTATTCAGGAAATATATACCAATACGTATTTTTTAATCACTTTATCCAATGGAAATCGATATAATGGGACCATCTTCTCAAATGCGCCGGGTAGAATAAGCATAATCACTGATGAGGGTGATTCTGTAGGTGTAAATCATTCGGATATTGTATTTCTCGATGACCTGGACAAGGGGTTCTGGAGCCAATTGTCATTTTCCATTGATCTGGGTTTTGAAATGACCCGGTCAAATAACTTTAAAAAATTTACAACAAATACAAGGCTTGGATATAGTGCCAGAAGGTGGGGGCTTGACGCATACTATAATATACTATTTTCAAGGCAGGATGAGACGGAAAACATTGATCGAACTGAAACAGGGATCAGTCATCGTTATTTTCTCCCCAAAGACTGGTATACTTTGGCTTCAGTTGATTTACTGATGAGTACTGAGCTGAATCTTGACCGAAGGACAACCGCAAAGATTGGTATGGGTAAATTTCTGGTCCATACCAATAAATCTTACTTGGGCTTTGCAGCAGGGGGCAACTACAATAATGAACATTATTTCGCAGATTCTGTCGGCGCTGAACCCATACCAAACAGGCAAAGTATGGAGGCATTTTTGAGTACTGAATATAATATGTTCAATGTAGGCGACCTTGATCTCCTGACGAACCTCACTGCCTATCCCAGTTTAACGGAAAGCGGTCGTTGGCGTGTAGATTTCAAAATAGAAACGAGGTATGAAATGTGGTTTGATGATGATTTTTATATTAAGTTCAGCTATTCCATGAACTATGACAATCAACCACCTGAAAGTGCAACGGATCTGGACTATGTACTCCAGACGGGATTTGGATGGAAATGGTAGCTGTCTTTCAAATCAATAGACATATCATGCCAGTCCGGTGCATTTTCTAAATGTCGCATGCCTTACATTTAATGGATCTGTCACTAATAACTGTAAGGGCCAAATACCCCTATCGTCTTTTGATATCTATGTTAAGGATTATGCCGATATTGTTCCTTTTACTTTTTCCCCTGATAGAAGTAATAGCTCAGACATGCTGTCCCGGGGGTGTGCCATTGTCTACTAACCTGGGATTACCCCCGGGGATAAAGGCACCTGGCAATTTAATTTATACTTTGATCAAAATGTGCTTAGAACTTTAAAAGAGGGCTCGAATGAGTTAAGAGACAATTACCGTGAACGGATTACCAGGTCGATTCTTGCTGAAGTAAGCTATGGCTTTACAGAACGAATTGTGGCAGATGTTTTGATGTCCTATGTTAACCAGTAAAGGACAATCAATCAATTTGGCAAGACCGATTTTATTTCTACGCATGGGTTGGGGGACATGGTTCTTCTCCTTAAATACTGCATCACGAATCCGGAAGATACCCGACAGAATCTGATGATCGGTGTTGGTCCGAAAATTCCAACTGGGCGCATTGATTTTACCAGAGAGGATGGGATTATTCTCAATGCCGATCGTCAACCTGGAAGTGGGGCCTGGGATGCTTTATTGTATGGATTTTATAACCGTTCATTTGAATTTCGGCCCTCAATGGGATCTTCTGTATCGGTTGTGAATAGTTTTAATGGTATAAATCCTGATTATTTTAATGGTCAATCATATCAATTCGGGAATGAATTCCTTGGGCAGATAGCCGTAGTTGAGAAGTTCAACTTAAGGAAACAGGTTTTCGATCTTGGACTTACCCTCAGATACAGGCATCAGGCTGTGGATGAATTTAATGAGAGAGAGTTGCCTAATACCGGTGGTCATTTTCTTTTCATAACACCAGGTGCTACCTATTTTATCACATCAACGCTGTCCCTTAATTTCTCAGCAGATCTGCCAATCTATGCCCACGTTACAGGTACATAGTTGGCCCCCACTTACAGGTTTAATATTGGGGTATTTTTAGTGATAAATAAAAAAAATAGAATAAAGAACTTCAAATTTTAAAAAAACAGCCTGTTAAAAATCGCTTGGTACTTTTATTCCCCATCTCCCAGGGATTCATGTGAGGCTAAATTATTAATCATATTTTCATTAAATGTATATGAATTTACTGCTGTGTAAATAACAATTTCCAGTTCATCGCATAGGTTGATATTATTTACAATAACATCTTCAGGTACTTGTAATAAAACGGGTGAAAAATTCATGATCCCTTTAATTCCTGATTCAACAAGAATGGTGCAAACTTCCTGGGCCGAAATAGAGGGTACAGCCATAATGGCTATCTGAATATTATTGGTCCTGATATATTCATCCATACTACGCATATGATATACAGGGACATTATATGTTTTCCTTATTTTAACAGGATCTATGTCGAATCCAGCAACAATATACTGGCGGCGTTCAGTAAATCCACATTCATAATGCGATAATGCCCTTCCAATATTCCCCATTCCAACGATAATTACTTTTTGTAGTTCGTTCTTTCTGAAAATAAAGTTTAACTTATCTAATACACTATCGATGTCATAACCGCCCTTTTTATTCCCTGTTATTTTAAAATGGGAAAAGTCTTTTCTTATCTGTTCCGCTGAAACACCTGCTTCATGACCAAGATTATAGGAATATACCCTTTTAAATCCCATTTCCTTGAATTTTACAAGACATAGCCTATACAGCAACAGCCGTTTTATATTTTTCTTAATTTGCATGATATTGTGAATATAGGTCACATTAAAAGATTAATTGTATATAATATTCGAATATATTTACGATATTATCAGATAATGTTCATTAAATCACATTAAAATTATAATCGATATTATGAATTTACGAGTATTGAATTTGAGCCTATATTAAAAAATTAAAATTGTTTATAGAACAATAATATGCAGAATATTATTTTACCTAAAGGTCAATTATTTATCTTAAAATACGTATAATACTTTAATAAGGAAATGTATTTATGATTAATATGTATAAAAATCACAATAAATAAAACGGTAAAATTCTTATAAAGTATTACAAATACTTGTTTTCACATAAAAAAATGATTATGTTACAAGTGCATTTAATGTGATAAAAATGCATTAAAATGATACAAATTTATCTCAAATAAATGGGATAAGCTTAGAGTTAATAAAAGAAGGATATTGTTCTTCAGTGTGGAGAATATTCTATCCGTATCGTAAGGGAGACGGGCATTACGCGCAGAATAATCTAAATTTAGCATTAAAAGCCACTCGTCTTTACTTATTATCTGAATTAAAGCATTTAGCCAAATCAAAATCATATTAATATTTCTGGAAGGAGATTTTTATGGAATTCAATCCAAAAATTATGGCATTTCTATGTAAATGGTGCTCATATACGGGTGCAGACCTGGCCGGGACATCACGCATGGAGTATAAGCCAAACGTACACGCAATAAGGGTTATGTGTTCAGGACGCATTGAACCCACCTTTGTGCTCAAGGCCTTTAAACAGGGAGCAGATGGAGTATTGATTTGTGGTTGCCACCCAGGAGATTGTCATTACCAGGAAGGCAACTATAAATGCCTCCGGAGATTTCATTTGTTGGAACGATATATTAAACAAATGGGCATCGAATCGGAACGAATAAAACTGGAATGGATCAGTGCTAGTGAAGGGAAGCAGTATGCTGAGCTTATAAATAGCTTTACGCAAACCATAACAGAACTTGGTCCATGCCGTATCAGAGAAACCATGGAAGTATTAACCTAAATTTTTATCACCATGGCTGAAAAAAAACCAAAAATAAAAATGGCTGTTTACTGGGGCTCTGCCTGCGGTGGTTGTTGTGTTTCGGTACTTGATGTACATGAAGCTTTGTTTGATGTTGTAGCAGCAGCAGACCTTGTTTTCTGGCCAATAGCCCTGGATACAAAATACCAGGACGTAGAAGAAATGGCTGATGGCTACATAGACCTTACACTTTATAATGGAGCTGTTAGGAATAGTGAAAATGAACGGCTGGCAAAGTTGTTACGGCAGAAAAGTAAGATTCTTGTTGCTTATGGCAGTTGTGCACATCTGGGAGGCATACCCGGACTTGCTAATTTTACTACAAAAGAAAGGCTCTTTGAACGAGTTTATCATGATACTGAGTCTACTGTTAATCCGGAAAGGGTATACCCGCAGACAGAATATGAAGTTGCAGAAGGTATCCTTGACCTTCCGGAGTTTTATAATGACGTCAGAGCTCTGGCCGATGTAGTTGATGTGGATTATTTTATGCCTGGGTGCCCACCTCAAACTGCACGACTCTTGGAAGTTTTTACCGCTATAGTTTCAGGAGCTGAGTTGCCACCTTCAGGTAGTGTAATAGGCGCAGGCAATAAGGCCCAATGTGATGAATGCAGTCGTAAGAAGTCTGAAAATAAGGGAGTTAAAAAATTTTACAGACCCTGGGAGGTAGTTGATGATGGTGAGACTTGTTTTCTGGAGCAGGGCTTGCTGTGCATGGGGCCTGCTACCCGGACAGGATGTGATTTCAGATGTATAGTAGGAAATGCCCCTTGCAGAGGCTGTTATGGACCTACCCCTGATGCCGTAGATCCGGGAGCTAAAATGATGTCGGCAGTAGCCAGCGTCATTGATGAGAAAGAACCTGCTGCAATCGATAAGGTCCTTGATGACCTGGTTGATCCGGCCGGTTATTTCTACCGTTACAGTTTACCATCATCATATATAAGGAGGACAATGTCATGAAAAAAATCACTATTGATCCGATAACACGACTGGAAGGCCATGGCAAAATTGAGATCTTCCTTAATGATGAAGGAGACGTAAAGAATGTATATTTTCAGGTCCCGGAACTTCGGGGATTCGAAAAGTTCTGTGAAGGCCGGCCTGTTGAGGAAGTGCCATATATTGTAACTAAGATTTGTGGGGTTTGTCCGGGATGTCATCATATGGCTTCAGGAAAAGCAGTTGATGCTGTATTCGGAGTAAAACCCCCGCCTACGGCCCGTAAACTAAGGGAACTTTTTTATATGGCCCACTTTGTTCACAGCCATATTGCCCACTTTTATGCCCTTGGGGCTCCTGATTTTGTCGTAGGACCTGATGCTCCCAAAGCCGAACGCAATATACTTGGAGTCATTGGTAAGGTTGGCGTCGATATAGGTAAGGAAGTTATCAAGCAAAGAAGAATTGCCCAGGAGATCCAGGCTTTACTGGCCGGTCATCAAACACAATGTATGATGAATGTACCAGGGGGTGTTCGAAAAGGCCTGACGGAAGAACAAAGGGACGATATTGTTAAGAAAGCTGAAGATTTTATTGAGTTTTCAAAATTTTCCCTGAAAATATTTGAGGACGTGGTCCTTGGCGAATGAAACCTATGTCGATATTATCCTGAATGGCCCGTATTCCCTGAAGCTTCATTCTATGGGACTTGTAGATGAAAATAACCTTGTGAATTTCTACGATGGGAAAATAAGGGTTGTGGATACCAAAGGGGATGAAATGCATAAATATGCACCAGCCGACTATAGAGATTATGTGGCAGAGCATGTAGAACCATGGAGTTACCTGAAGTTTCCGTATCTGAAACAGATTGGCTGGAAAGGATTTATCGATGGACAGGACTCCAGTGTATATCATGCGACACCATTGTCAAGGCTAAATGCCGCTGATGGCATGGCTACCCCACTGGCACAGAAAGAGTATGAGCGTATGTATGGAGTTCTGGGTGGTAAACCTGTGCATAATACTCTTGGCAATGCATTGGGCAAGACTGGTTGAGCTATTGTATTCCTCGGAACACTGCCTTGAGCTGGCGCAGGATCCTGATATAACCGGAAAGGAACTTCGCACACCAATTGATAAGATAGTTGGAGAAGGTGTCGACACAGTTGAAGCACAACGGGGTACCTTAACACATCACTATTGGACAGACAACAAAGGCGTTGTAACCAAGGTGAATATTATTGTTGGAACTACAAACAATAATGCTGCCATCAATATGTCGATCAAAAAAGCTGCTGAGGGCCTGATTAAAAAGGGCACGGAGGTTTCCGACGGAATTTTGAATATGATCGAAATGGCTTTCCGGGCTTATGATCCTTGCTTTTCATGTGCAACCCACAGTCTGCCAGGCGATATGCCAATGATTGTTGAGATTAAAGATGCAGATGGAAAATTACTGCAAAGGATCCAGAGAAATTAAAAAAACTGTAAAACAAAAAATCAATAAATATGCGTACCGGAGTTTTTTTCTGCCAGGTTGATGATCAATCGAAAATTGACATTGACGCCATAGCAAAATATGCATTAAATCTTCCGGAAGTCGAATCAGTACAGAATCTGGGAATAAACCCCGAAATCGATGTAATTAATTTGAGTGATAGTATAAAATCCAGAAACCTGGAACGTATTGTGGTTGCGGGAGACTTGCCGGGATTTTTTAAACCTGTTTTTACCAAAGCCATGGCAAAGTCAGGTGGAAATACCAGTGAGGTTCGCTTAGCCTCTTTTCAGGAACATGGAGTGAAAAATGGACATACTCTTGACCGGGCCAAGGCCATCGTTGCCTGCGCCACAATGGGTGTCCCGTTTTCACTAGCCGCGGTACCAGGTGGTAACCCGGTAAATCACTCTACTTTAGTCATCGGCGCGGGTATTGCCGGGATTCAGGCTTCCCTGGAGATAGCCAATGCCGGGAAACAGGTATACCTTGTCGAGCAAAGTGGGACAATTGGTGGTCATATGGCCATGTTTGATAAAACATTTCCCACCCTCGATTGTGCGGCCTGTATCCTTACACCTAAAATGGTGGATGTTGGACAACATGATATGATCAATCTGATGACCCTTTCAAAAGTGGTTTCAGTGAGTGGAAAACCAGGAGCTTACAGGGTTAAGATTAGGAAGGAGGCGCGAAGAGTAGATGAAAATTCATGTGTTGCCTGCGATGATTGTGTTGCAGTATGTCCAATTAAGGTTGAAAGTGAGTTTGATGCCGGTATTTCTTTTAGGAAAGCGATTTACATTCCTTTTCCACAGGCAGTGCCTAATGCCTATCTGATAGATGGGGAGAATTGCAGGTATGTTACATCCAATGGTGAAAAATGCGGGAATTGTGTAAAGAAATGTCCCAAAGACTGCATTAATCTGGATGAAGAGGATCAAATTCTTGACATTGAGGTTGGTAATATTATTCTGGCAACAGGGTATGAGTTGTTGGATATTAGCCATATCGATCAATATGGTTATGGTAGATATCCGAATGTTCTGACTTCATTGGAATTTGAAAGACTGACCAACGCCTCAGGATCAACTGGAGGAAGGATAGTTACAAAGACGAAGAAAATAAACCGCAAGACCAAGGAGGAAAGCTGGATCTTCTCCCCGGAGGGGATTCCACCTAGGAATGTTGCTATAATCCATTGTGTGGGTTCAAGGAATAAAAAGTACAATGCCTACTGTTCACGGGTTTGTTGTATGTATTCGCTGAAGTTTGCACACCTCATTAAGGAAAAGATCCCCAATGTAAATGTATACGAATTTTATATTGATATGCGTGCTTTTGGTAAAGGCTATGAGGAATTTGCTGAACGTATTAAAGCCGAAGGAACTTATGTTATCCGGGGACATTCAGCAGATGTATCTATGCATGGCGATCAAATGGTTGTTCGTGGAGAAGACATTTTCAATGATAGGCTGGTAGAATTTGATGTTGATATGGTCGTGTTGGCTGTAGGACTAATTCCATCACCCGGCACTGAAGCTCTAAGTAGAATGCTGGGTGTCGACAGCGATTCGGACGGTTGGTTGTCAGAACTGGATTATAATGGAAATCCAACCGACACAGATAAAGGAGGTATTTATGTGGCTGGTATGTGTCAGGCACCTAAAGATATCCCGGATACTGTTGCACAGGCATCAGCTGTGGCTGCTGGCGTTTTAGGCAGCTTAACGAACGAAAGGGGGATAGGTAGCATGAGCAGCCTTTCCTTAAGTGAAATTGAAGAAAAAGCAAAATCGGTTCATACCCTATAAGGAGGTTATTATGGCTATTAGAGTAAATCCAAGTTATATAGATGTCCTCAACAAATTCGGAGCAGAGGATGTTCAATTATGTTATCAATGCGGGGACTGTTCTACAGTTTGTTCCCATGCAGATGACATCTTCAAGTTTCCGAGGAAATCCATGCGGCAGCTGCAAATGGGACTGGAGGAGAAAATAGAAACTTCTCTCGAACCCTGGCTGTGTTATTATTGCGGACAGTGTTCTGAACAATGCCCCCGTGAAGCAGATCCCGGTGAAACAATGATGAGTTTGCGGCGATGGTTAATATCACGGTATGATATTACTGGAATTGCAGATAAGTTCTTTAAATCCAAAGCCAGTGAAATCATCACAGTTTCATTGATCGCTGTACTTGCAGGAGTATACCTGATGTTTTATGGATTCTCGGGTGGTAGTCTTCAAGTGTATGACGGAGAAGGGGCTTTTCTGCCCAGTTCATTTATTCATTCATTTGATCTGATCGTTGGAGGGATTATGTTTCTTTTCCTCTGGATAGGAGCCCTGCGGATGTGGTATTTCACAATGGTAAAAGGAATGTCCATACCGGTACCATGGTGGCTTTATTTTAAAAAACTATATGAAATTCCGTTTCATTTCTTAACGCAGAAAAGATATGCAGAATGTGAAAATAATGGTGAATCAAAATTGTATATGCCCTGGTTGATACATTTTGGACTTGCGATGGGTTATACTATCATGATTGTACTTATAATGGTATTTGTTGAACCACTTCAGGCTGGACCGGAAATAAGGTGGTCAGTGCATATTTTCGGATACCTGGCTACAATTGGTTTGCTTGCAGGTTGTATATATTTTATAAGGCAAAGGATATTAAAAACGAAACATGTGCAGTATAAAAAAACGCATAGTACGGATTGGATGTTTGTTATCTTACTTATAATAATTGTTGTCTCCGGTATCGTTCAACATATCCTTCATAGAACAGGTTTCTTGGAAGCAGCCAATATCACATATGTTATACACATGATGGCTGTTGTTCCCTGGTTACTCCGGATGCCCTTCAGTAAATGGGCACATCTCATTTACCGTCCACTGGCTATGTATTATGCAGAGATTCAAAGGGAAGCAGTGGTCAGGCAACAGAAACTTGTTGATCCTTTATCAATAACAATGAAGTAATCATGGAAAAGAAAAATGATAAAATAGGCGTATATGTTTGCAATTGCGGTACAAATATTGCCAAAATTGTTGACGCTGAAGCAGTGGCCAAATATGCTTCCACGCTTCCTAATGTGAGCCTGGCAAAAACATATAAGTATATGTGTTCCAATCCAGGCCAGGAAATGATTGCTGAGGATATAAAGGAGAATGGTCTTGACAGGGTAGTGGTTGCAGCTTGTAGCCCCAATATGCACGAACGAACCTTCCGTGGGGCCTTACGCATGGCCGGCTTGAACCAGTATATGCTCGAAATGGCCAATATCCGTGAACAATGCAGTTGGGTTCATAAAGACCGGAAAGCTGCTACAGAGAAGGCTATGGCCCTGGTTAGCGGAGCCGTTCAACGTGTTTTGAAACATGAAGCACTGGAAAGTATGTCGGTAGATATGAATCCCAGTGTTTTGGTAATAGGAGGGGGCATTGCTGGGATGACAGCCGCTCTGGAGATGGCAGATGCAGGAAATTTTGTTCACCTTATTGAAAAGGATGACCACCTTGGTGGAAACATAGCCAGGGTCGATCTGACAGCTCCATATTATTATTCAGCACGTGATTTATTAACCGATAGAATAACCCGTACCAGGGAACATAAAAACATACAGGTATATCTAAATTCGAAGTTGACTGAATTATCCGGATTTATAGGAAACTTTGCAGCCAAAATCAAACATCTCAATGGAAAGCCGGAAAGTGAAACGAAAGCTAAGGAAGTTGCTATTGGGAATGTAGCTGTGTGTACAGGTTATAAGGAATTTGACGCTTCAAGAATAACACATTATGGATATGGAAAACTTCCTAATGTAATCACTTCATTTGAACTTGAAAGTATGCTTAAGGAAGGTAAAGTGGAAACGAAGGAAGGTAATATCCCTAAGTACGTGGCCATAATACATTGCGTAGGAAGCAGGAATAAGGAATTTCATACATATTGTTCAAGGGTATGTTGTATGACTGCCCTGAAATATGCCCATGAGATCAAATCTGCTAATCCAAAATGTTATGTCTCGGATGTGTATATCGATATGAATGCTTTTGGCAAGGGTCATGAAGATTTCTACAAGCAGTCATCTCAGGCAAAAACACTATTCCTGATGTATGATAAGGAAAACAGGCCTGTCATTCATAAAGCAGGACCTAAGGATGATTGTGAAATGCTCATTGAAGTGCATGAGCGATTATCCGGGGAACATATTGAAATTCCGGCAGATCTTGTAGTTTTGATGGTAGGGATGGAAGCCCGTGAAGATTCTCATGAAATCGCACACCTCACCAACATAAGCCAGGATAAGGATGGCTGGTTTATTGAAAGCCATCCAAAACTGGAACCGGTAGCGACCACAACCGATGGTGTGTTTATCGCCGGAACATGTGTCGCGCCAAAGGATATTCCAGATACAGTCGCCCAGGCAAGGGCTGCAGCAGCAAGAATTCTTGCCCGTATTTCCAAGGGAAAGATCGAAGTCGATGCTGTTTATGCTGAAGTAAATGAAGATCTATGCAGCGGTTGCCGTATATGTAATGTGATGTGCCCATACAGTGCTATCGAGTTCGACGAAGAGAATAAGAAAAGTCATGTGATCAGTGCATTGTGCAAATCCTGTGGTGTATGCGTGGCAGCCTGTCCATCAGGAGCTATAAAGGGCCGACATTTCACAGATCAACAGGTGCTGGCACAAATTGAGGGAATATTCAATAAGGCAGAGTATGCCGAAACGGCTGAAGCAACATAGTTTTTGTGTAATATAGGACAAATATAAATCTCCCTTCCGGGATTTTATATTATTCCATCTCCCTGACCCTGCTTTTATAGATTCCAAATCTGTGAGAGCGGGGTTTATTTATGTTCTCAAAACCTGCATTGGCAGATTTTTTGTCAAAATTTATTGCTAAAGTTTTATTGACAGGTAAGCTATTATTCAATAGAATCTTCCAAAAATCCTTTTATCTCCCTGTATATATCCTCGTATCTGCTGGCGAGCTCTTTGCTGAAATCGTTAGAAAAGGTAAGATCTTCTACAATCTCTATGGCTATGATATCGATTTGTTCCGGTATTGAGATTTCAAGTTTTTCAGCTAATTTAAGTGCCGTAAGAAAGTTAACATCATGGAAACTAGAGATATGTAAGGTTTCTTTGAAATTGGCTGGAGTGAGATAATATATAGTTCCAGGTATTCCGCCCCTTGTTTTGATCGCATCAATTATAACAACCCGGTAAAACTCTTTGATCATTTCTAAAATTTCAAGTCCCCCAGCAGCAGCAGTCATGAAGGATATATTTTCATTGGTGAGATCCTTTTGAAGATCCCTGGCAAGCTTTGGACCTATCGCATCATCTGTTAAAATGTCATTTCCTATTCCAAGGATCAATATATTATTCGACTTTTCCTCCAAGGTGAAATTAGAATTATCTGAGAGAAGTTATGTTAAAAAATAATAGAAACAAATTGCTAGCTAAAATATGTTAGCTTAATACCCGGTCTATTTTTATAAAAATTCCCGGATCTGCAATTTGAAAAAATCTTAGCTTATCTGTTTTTCAATGGAATCATTTTTTATATTGCTTTTTCCTGTATTATGATGATGAATCTCATTAGCTCATATACTTTTTTGAACGTTAATTTTTAGTCCATGAAACCAAAGATCTTTTTATTAATTTTTATCATTTTCTCATGTAATCCTTCTCCTGAGATGAAAGGGCTTTTACCCCTTAAATTGACATGTGAATATCTCGAAAATCCATCAGTGGTTGATGTGCAATCTCCTCGCCTCTCATGGATAAACATGGCGCAAGAAGGGGAAAGAGGGCAGAAGCAAACAGCCTGGCAGATTCGAGTGGCGAGTTCGAAGACTGGACTGACATCGCCAGATTTATGGGATAGTGATAAGGTCGTTTCAGATCAATCTTTCAGGGTACAATATTCAGGTAAGACATTGTCTTCCAGTCTTGAGTGTTGGTGGCAGGTTCGTGTCTGGGATCGTGACGATGTAGTTTCAGATTGGAGTGAACCGGCATTCTGGAGAATGGGCTTACTGGATCCCACCGACTGGCAAGCCGATTGGATCGGCGTTCCCTGGCAGGGAGAAGAAGCGCTTCCGAAACCTCCTGGCGGCCCGGATGCCTTACCCACTGAATATCCACCTCCCGCTCCCTTGTTGAGGAAGGAATTTACGATAGATAGGAAGGTGAAAAAAGCTGTGGCATTCGTGACCGGTCTGGGCTATTTTGAGTTATACCTGAATGGCAATAGGGTAGGTGATGACGTACTTGTACCGAACCAGACTAATTATGGGAAAAGACCGGATTTGATTGATCAGAATATTCCCATTGAGGACAATTTCAGAGATTATAAAGTAATGTACCTTGCTTATGACGTTAAGAACTTACTGAAAGAAGGAAAAAACGTAATAGGCTCGATCTTAGGGAATGGATTTTATAATGCTCCGAAATACTGGGCTGGATCCTATGGGTCACCCAGGTTTATCGGGCAACTTCATATAACCTATGAAGATGGCTCGGAAGAAATAATTAAAAGTGATGAGACCTGGACAGCATCCAAAAGTGCTATAATGATGGATTTGGTCTACCATGGGGAACATTATGACGCGCGGCAAGAACAACCTGGCTGGTGTACTGCAGATTTTAATGACAAGAACTGGAAACAAGTGGTTATTCGTAAAGCACCCTATGGCCGGCTTGTGGCCCATACAGCCTATCCTGATAAGATCACTAAAAGACTGTCCCCTGTCACTATCGAAAAATTGGAGAACAATAAATATAAGGTAGATTTTGGGATAGAAATATCAGGTTGGTTGAGATTACATAATGTAGAAGGTCCCAAAGGGCATAAAATTGAGATAAAATATCTCAGCAATCAGTATTCCGGTGATAATTCATATATTTTCAGAGGGGAAGGCCCGGAGTCTTATGCAGCAAGGTTTAACTGGTTTGTTTTCAGTGCCGTAGAGATATCCAATTGGCCAGGCGAATTAAAGTCAGAGCATCTGACTGCTGAGGCGGTGAATACATTTATTGAAGAATCAGCTCATTTCGAAACTTCAAATACACTGTTTAATGATCTCAATAAGATCTGGAAAAGAAGTCAGCTGGATAATATGCATGGAGGGATTGCCAGTGATTGTCCACATAGGGAAAGGGCCCCGTATACCGGCGATGGGCAGGTGGCCTGTGTGACCGTAATGCATAATTACGATGCAAAGAACTTCTACCATAAGTGGATACAGGACATACTGGGAGCTCAAAATATTGAAACAGGATATGTGCCCAATGGTGCGCCATGGCAACCTGGTTGTGGTGGAGGAGTAGCCTGGGGAGCCGCAATGGTCATTATGCCCTGGGAGTTTTACCTCCATTATGGATCATTGGATATGCTCGAAGATAATTACGAAGGGATGAAGGAATATGTCAGGTATATGCAAACCTGGGTAGATGAAGAAGGGATCATGTTTTCTCAACGGCCAGGTAAGGATGGGAAGGTTCTGAAGTGGTTTAACCTCGGAGAATGGGTTGCGCCAGGGGAAACTGTACCTGATGAGATGGTGCATACCTTTTATTTCTGGAGATGTACCGATCTGGTAGCCCAAGCTGCACGGATACTGAATCAAAAAGAGGAAGCGGATCATTACACAGAACTGGCCAATAAAACCGAAATGGCCTTCTTCAATAAATACTATAATGAAGAAAATGGAAGCTACGGAAAAGGAGGAGGTAACATATTCGCATTAAGAATGGGTGTGCCTGAAGCACAGTATGATCGGGTAATCAGTGCGCTTAAAACGGATATTGAAGCGAATGACCGGCATATAGATACTGGGATATTCGGCACACAATTCTTTTTCGAGATTCTGGCCGAACATGGAATGCAGGATCTGGCCTATGAAGTCATGAATCAACGATCCGAACCGAGTTACGGACATTGGCTTGAGCTAGGTTCCACTACCACACGTGAACAATGGAGTACTGGAGGTTCACATAATCATCCCATGTTTGGAGGTGGTCTGGTATGGTTTTACAGGAAACTGGCAGGGATGAATGCCGATCCGGAAATGCCCGGGTATCGTCATATTATTTTTCGTCCACAACCGGTAAATGAGTTAACCTATGTAACCTATACCAACAATACTTCCTATGGAATGGCTGGAATAACCTGGAAAAATGAAAATGAGAAATTTACAATGAGTATTACTGTTCCAGTAGGCAGTGAAGCTACCATCCATGTTCCGGCAAATGATGACCAGAAGGTTCTCGAATCAGGTAAAAACATTTTGGAAGTACCAGATATTCAATTTATAGAAAGACAAAACAACTACCTAATTTGCAAAGTGGGTAGTGGAGTTTATGAGTTTGAGGTAGTCAAGTAGCATGGAATGACATATATGATTAAAGACAATCTGAAATAATACAAATTATC
The DNA here is from genome assembly GCA_963820995.1 of uncultured Cytophagales bacterium. Lineage (GTDB taxonomy): Bacteria > Bacteroidota > Bacteroidia > Cytophagales > Cyclobacteriaceae > JAGTVG01. Next base: position 247,114 of record CAWGCL010000011.1, read on the forward strand.
AGATTACAATTTATCATTAATCTGGGAATTAGGACATAATTGTTATTTGATCTAATTGAAGAATTCAAATTCTTTCATTAATTTCGAATACTTTTTACCATTGTGAAGGTTTAAATATGATAAAACTCTACAGTAGATTAAGGCTTGGCTGGAAATTATTTATATGGGAAGCCGGAATTCTATTTGCCATAGTCATTACGGGGTTATTAAATCCTAAAACCTATTTCATGGAATGGGTACTTGAAGATACCCTAATATTTTTCTTCCTTTCTTTTATTATATGGTGGGGTATTGTTTTCGTAATACTCTGGATCATCGATGGATTCAGGAATGGATAGGTCTTACTTCTGACTGTACTAGCGTTGATAATCCTTACTGAAACTTACCATATACAAATCACTTGTTTAAGACATCCAGAGCTTTATCTTCCAGGGCATCCAGCATATAAGATATACCTGATACATCAGCAGTTTCCCTGTTGGCAGCGATAAGATCGTCCCTATTAATATCACCGAGACTGAATTTCCTGGCGCCTGCCATAAATTGCTGTAAGCCGCAGGCTAATTTGTCCACCATAGTATAGAGTGCAATTGCCCCAAAGGGTATATTCTCCATCTCCTTCTCTCCGACTTTGTTCTTAATTTCTTCCCACCCATTAAAAATTTCCTCTGGATATTTTCCATATGCTGTTACTGAAGATGGTAATTCTGTCCAGTGCCCATTTAATTCAGCCCTTCTTTCAGGAAAGAATACACCTTCAATATTACTGCCAAGGAATCCTGGGATCATTGGTGCACGGCCCAAACATACGATTTTGGTAAAAGGTGCTCCCAGAGCAATGGCTTTAAAGAGATGGTCTTCACGGGCAAAGCCACCAGCGAACGATATGTCTGGCACTTTCAATCCTTTATTTTCCAGGATCTTACAATATTCATATGCTTTAGAATGCAATTCCAGGCTGGGTATTCCCCAGTGCTGCATCATATTCCAGGGACTCATGCCGGTACCTCCACCAGCACCATCAATTGTAAGTAAGTCCAGATCAGCATCCGCCGAATACCTTATCGCCATGGCGAGTGCTTCCATTCCATAGGCGCCTGTTTTCAGAGTAATCTTAGTAAAACCTATCTTTCGTAAATACGCTACTGAATTCATAAACTCCTCTTGCACATCTTCCGGAGCAGGCTTATCTGTATTACCCAACCTGCTATGTCGTGCAAAGGAACTTACTGCACGGTTTTTGTAGGCTTTCTCTACTGTTGGATTATATGGATCAGGATCGATCAGGTATCCGCGGTCCTTTAAAAATTTTGCATATTCAATCGTTTTTACCTGTATTTCACCACCGATATCTTTTGCCCCCTGTCCCCATTTTAATTCTATGATTACTTTATTGCCATATTTATCCATGATATACTCTGCGACACCATGTTTAAATCCTTCAACATTAAGCTGAACTATTATGGCACCATAACCATCATAATATCTGAAGAATGATTCAATTCTTCGATCCAGTTCAGGAGCTTTGGTTATCTTCCCTTTATTGATGATAGATTCCCTGTCAACCCCCACTACATTTTCGCCAATAACAATTGGAAATCCACATAAGGCAGATCCGACCGCAAAGGATGGCCAATAATTCGCCGCAATAAAAGTCGATCCAAGTGCCCCTGTCATAATGGGTACCCGGCATTTAACTTTTTCGCTGAACCAAAGCTCGTTTCCACATTTGCATTTGCAAACAGACAATGATCTGCATTTGCTGTCTGCCCTTCGCCCAAACCTTGAGCGCCATAAGCGTAGCCCTGTATGCGAATCGCATGGTAACCAACACCTAAAGAGGTAATGTTGGAAGCACCTGCAGTACATTCACCAAAATTCCTTGGATAAAGAAGTGCTCTGCCTACCATAGATGATAACCATGCTTCACATCTGCCTTTACAGGAAGCCAGGCAAAGTGTGCAGAGGCCGGATTCGGCCGGGACTCCACGGTTGTACGTACCAATGGAATCATTGTTTTTAATCCACTGAAGCATAATATTCTTTTTTTATTTTAATTTAACATAAAATGAATTGAATATCAGCGATCTAGCAATATATTTTCCTATAAGTACCTGAAATTTAAAATATTAATTTGTTGAAGAAATTTATTCGTTAATTCCCTGCAGCAATCATGAAGTCCAAACACTCTGAAATTTTTAGATAAACCCGTATTGCTGGATTGGTTTTGATTAGGATCACATGTTTTGAGCAGGTTACAAACCTTGATGGATACACCAGATATTCTTTTATTCGTATCGAAGTGCTTCAACAGGATTACGGATAGATTCCTTCCACATTTTATGCCCTGTCGATAGTAAAGTTAAACTCAGAATAAGCAATCCGCCGACCAGAAAATCCCAAAATGATAATTCGATTGGATAGTAAATCGGGAAAAGTCCATAAAAATATCCCGCTCCCAGGGATCCGATAATTGATGCAATAAAAATGATCAAAACGAATTCCAATGTTATTGAGGCAAACATAGAAGCACTACTGCATCCGCTGATTTTTCGGATAGCTATCTCCTTAGTTCGCCGGTTCAGGGTATGAGTGATCAGGCCGATAACTCCCAAAATGGATAATAGGATAGCAATTAATGCGAAAAATGAAAATACAGAATTTATAGTACTATATACTTTAAATATTTCAGCGGTTTTAAAGTGATCATTAAAGATCTTGATTGTGAATGGATCTCTGGGAAATAATTCCAATAATACAGATTCTATTTCACCCTTCAATTTGTTTATATTATTCGAATTCAGCCTAAAGGCAAAAAATACCGGACCGGTAATTACTGAATCACCATTTTTGACCTGGATGGCGAGAGGTTTAATTACATTGTATGGGTCATGGAAATGCATATCCTTCATTACCCCAATAACCTGCATCTCCCGGTTATCTAAAAACTTGCCTATTGGTTCCTCCCAGCCAAATTGCCTGACAGCAGTTTCATTTATGACATACCTGTCTCTCAAATCTGATGGGTGGTCTTCTGAAAATCCTCGCCCTTCCACTATTGTAAGATCCAAAGTCTTAATGAAATCATAACTTACCCAGAATGACTTGACCTCTTTTACATCATTTCTGGCACCACCTTCCCAGTTTATCATGTCCCGGTTTACATATCTTGAAGAATGAATGGGAAATCCCCCCGAAGCAGATATATATTCTATCTCCGGAATGTTTTTTAACCTATTTTTTATTTGATTGAATGTTACATTACCTTCAGTTGGCAGTATCTCAGCAAACAATAGATTTGACTTATTAAATCCAAGGTCCATGTTTTGGGTATAGCTGATCTGTTTGGTTAGTAAAACAGTAAGTGTGATCAGTATAATAGAAATCGTAAACTGAAATCCAACGAGTATCTTTTTTAGGGGAATTCCTTTATTGTTTACAGACAGTTTATTCTTGAACAGATCTATTGATTTGAATCTGGTTATAATCCATGCAGGGTAAACACTTGATACTATACCTATAAGGAAGATTGACATAAAGATGAAAACAATCAATCCATTCTTAAACAATAACAGGAAGGTTAGATCTTTATCAGTAGTATGGTTAAAAGCATTAAGAGATAATTCAATTACGATCAAGGATAATATGAAAGAAAATACGGTTACTAACATGGATTCAATAAATATCTGGGCCATTAATAGTCTGCGGGAAGAACCTATAACTTTTTTAATCCCAATTTCCTTGCCTCGTAATGAGCTGGAAGCAATGGATAAATTAACATAATTAATGGAAGCAAGGATGAGAACAAAAAAAGAAAATATACTTAGGATATTGATAATGAACTGATAATTGTCGTTCGTGGAATACATGTACAATTTTGAAAGAGGGCGCAAGTATAATTCCCTGTAATCTGTGAGCACCTTATCCTTCAGAACATATTTAATACCAGTATCTACATTTTTAAAATCAGCCCCTTTCTTAAGCAGTACATAGTTATAGAAAGAATTCCAGTCCCATTGATCAAAAATATCCTTTCTGTTCCAAAGTATTTCAAGCGTCGAGATGGAGATGATAAATTCAGGCTTAAGGTGTGAATCTTCTGGCAGATCCTCATAGACGCCAGTTACTTTAAGATTTTGTTTTTTCTGCAACAGCACCATTTTACCAACTGGATCATCCTGTTTGAAGAGCTTAGTGGCAAGACTGGTAGAGAGGACAACAGACATAGGATCCCTCAAGGCATCTACCTTTGATCCTTTAATAAATTCATAGGTGAACATATCCAGATATCCCTGGTCGGCGTACTGTCCTTTTTCTTCAATGGATTCATCACTTTCTGAAATGGAGAGAAACACTTTTTGGTCAGACATTACTATTCCATGTTTTTCAATGTCTGTAAATCTGTTGTTCAAATATGAATAAAGCGCAGGTGAGGTCTGCATGATCTTTTCGTCCTGGGAAGTAATATCAGTTTGGACCCGGTATATCCTGTCATAGTTTTCATGGTAAGAATCCCAGCTCAGTTCATATTTTATGAACATGCTGATCAAAATAAAGGAAGTAAATCCAACAGTTAATCCAACAATCGATAAAAGGGTATTGACTCTTCGTTTTTGAAGGTTTCTTAAAGCGGATCTTATTATTGAATGCAGCATATATATTAAAAACTGGATCGAAAGTAAAAATTTATCTATTGCTATCATCAAATTACAAAATATATGCCACGTAAATATAATCCTGATTCACAGCAATTTAAAGGAAAAATCAAACCTTTGTTGTCGGAAAATCCAACAACGCTTGTCGGCAAATCTGACACAATTTATGGATATAAACGATTTTGAAGATAACTAAGTGGCATAGATCAAGTCCAGAGTGAAAATTATGATAAATAGATATTTTATCCAGGATAAAATTCTTTGATCATCCACTTTGTACTATTCTTATAATATTCATTATCTTCAGAGCTTATGTCAAAGCAATACCGAACTTCATCATCTTCCAGGAGGAATTTAGCATCCATTATGTTCACCGACGTAGCGGGCTTACAGCTTTAATGAGTAAAGACGAAGCTATTGCTCTGAGGCTTCTTAAAAAAAACAGGGAGATCCGGGAGTAGATTCGCAAAATGGAGGCAGAGGAAGAATTAAAAGACCTGAGCAGGAGGTAAGTCCAGGTGATGTCGAGATAATACTTTTATAAGTTTATTTTTTTAATTATTTTGTTCTTGCATATTTCATAATCAATCTATAATCGTCTACAAATCATGACCTACAATCCAAGTTCCCGTCGAAATTTTTTAAAAACGCTCTCAACAACAACCTTAATATCGACTACCTCCGTTCCTGTTTTTGCAGCTTCTATTGAAGATAAACAAGTCACTGAGAACGAAGTAATCTCCGGTAAGGATGTTCAAATCTCTTCATCTGAACCCGCCTTGAAATTCCAGGATGGACCGGCTTCACCTTTATTTGAGACTATTTCATTTTCCGGAAACCGGAGTATCTCGCGTCTTACGAAGTCGGAGGTTTCTGAAGAAATGCATACAGCTGTTATGGATGCCCCGGTTGGGGAGACCACCTCCTGGGGGATTCCCTTTAATATTGATTCCAACATTCTTTATCTGAAGGATGAGGTGGTCAATGTGCAATTCACACCTGTTACAAGTAATTGGTTGGTTTTTTTGCATACTTCTGACCATATGCCACTAAAAAAAGAGGAAAATGGTTTTTATGAAAAGCCATTCAAAGGGATCGGGCACTTGAATGAACATATCGCCAATTACGTTATTCTATATTCTGATGGTACAGAATCAAGTATTCCTGTACACCAACGTTACCATATTGGCATGTTCCAGCAGGTATGGGGAGAGAACTGTATCGAATCAGTGGCTCATCACAAGCCAAGACCAATTCACTTCCACCATCTCCAGACCTCAGGCTTTTGGGGAGGCTCACAAACACGGGTAGCATTGGATGATAGAGGTAGTTGGATCAATTGGTTATGGGCATGGAAAAATCCAAATCCCAATAAAATTATTAAAGGCTTACGGTTTGAACCTTTGATAGGTTCTCCTATTGTTCTCTCGGCTATTTCAGCAGGAAATGTTAATTCTAATCCACTGCGTTGGGCGTCAAGACAGAAAGCAATCTTTACTTTACCTTCTGGAACGGATTTTGATCCTTACCTGGATGATCATGGACTCTTTTCACAGATCAAGCTGGATTTGGGGCAAGTGATCAGCGCGAATCGAAGGTTAAAATATCCTGATAATAATTGGCACCAATCCTATAACAATCAGGTAGCCGATAGATCTAAACAAGAGATAATTGTTGAATATTCTGCACACCCGGACGGTCAGTTTCATCTGGTCGGAGGACTTACTTTACCCGTTGCTGATGTTTTAAAAGGCATGTCTTTAGGAAATCTCAAAAAGATCGCACCTGCTGAAAAGCGTATCAAAATCAAGGTAGTAGAAAAGGGCAGCAGTAAGCCAATCCCTGTAAAATTTCATGCCCATGGTGAGTCGGATGAATATCTCGCTCCTGTTGACAGGCACCGGTGGCCTAATCCGGCCTGGTTCGAAGATTATAGTGTGGATTTCGTTCACCAGGGCTCTCATGCTTGTACCTATATACCAGGGGAAACGCTTATTAATGTCCCATTAGGTAAGATCTTTCTTGAAATCTCAAAAGGATTTGAAATTAAGCCAATTCGCAAGGTCGTCGAAGTTCAAGCCAATACTGAGGAAATAACCATTGAAGTAGAGAGGTTGTTAAAATGGAGGGAAAAAGGGTGGGTTACTGCAGATACTCACGTACACTTTCTGTCCACCAGTTCAGCCCAGTTGGAAGGATCTGCCGAAGGTGTTAATATCGTCAATTTACTAGCCAGCCAGTGGGGTGAACTGATGACCAATGTGGGTGATTTTGATGGCAAAACGACATATGGTTCAAAAGAAGCTGGGGGTGAGGGCGAATACCTGGTAAGGGTTGGAACCGAAAACAGACAACATGTAATGGGGCATATTTCTTTGTTGGGATATGAAGGTAATATTATAGCTCCGATGACTACCGGGGGCGTAGATGAATCAGCTATTGGCGATCCTATCGAAACACTTTTAACCGAATGGGCATCCCAATGCAAGAAGCAGAATGGAGTCGTTGTGCTTCCTCATTTTCCAAATCCCAGACTTGAAAATGCAGCTAGCCATTGTAAATGGGGGCATCGATGGGGTGGAGATGACTTCATGGGGAAACCTTTATGGAGGAATTGATCCTTATTCCTTAACCGACTGGTATCGATACCTGAATTGTGGTTATTTTATCGCCTGTGTCGGTGGTACAGATAAGATGAGCGCCGGTACCCCTGTGGGAGCAGTTCGCACTTACGCTAAAATCGATGAGAGCGTGGAATTCAATTATGAAAATTGGAAAGAATCGATTAGGAAAGGACAGACTTTTGTGACCTACGGACCACTTCTGGAGTTTTCCGTTGATGGAAAACCAGCAGGAAGCCGGATAAAAATGTCCGGCAATGGCGGCAATGTAGATGTTTCTTGGGAGGTAGCAAGCATTACAGTACCAATGACAAGTGTGGATTTAATTGTAAATGGTGAAATAAGGGAAAGCACTAAAGTGTCAAAGTGGGAGGGCAGAGGCAGTTGGAGTGTAAAGATTAATGACAGCTCGTGGATTGCACTTTTGGTTAGGGGACATTATGAAGATAAGCCTGAGATCATTGCAGCTCATACATCACCTGTGATGCTTTCAGTAAAAGAAAACCAGATGTTGGTAAAAACTGATGCATTGACCATACTGGAACAAATTGAAGGCGCCATGGCTTATCTTGAAACCATAGGCACAAGAGCTGATGATGAAGCCTACAAGCGAATGCGGCTTGTACTGGAATCATCACATCGTACTTTACATAACAGGATGCATGCAAAGGGGTATGATCACATACACACTCCTACAAAAAATCATTCTGAACATAATCATTGAATCACTACTTTTCTTTTTTACTTTGATTGTCTTTAATATTTCTTTAAATTTCTTTAAATTTTTAAGATGCCAATAAGCGATACTATTCGCCGATTACTTCGATATCGGATGTGCCTTGAAAAATTTAAACGATTTGGCTGGGAGACAACCTTCTCATATACCATTGCCAAAGAAAGTGGATTAAGTTCAGAGCAGATCCGTAAGGACTTCTCAAAATTCAAAATTTCCGGACACAAAAAAGGGGGATATAATATCAATGAGATCCTGGACAAGATCAATCAGATCTTTGAGAAACATGTCACCGATTATATAATAATTATAGGATCGGGGAATATTGGAGAGGCTTTGATTAATTATAGCGGATTTGAAAAGCACAACATCAAGATTGCTGCAGTATTTGATATCGATCCTGTAAAGCTTAAAAGAAAATATAATGTGCCAATATACAGGACTGACATGCTTCAAGAGGTTATATCAATGTATAAGGTTAAAACTGCAGTTCTAGCCGTACCTGAAATAGCGGCCCAGGAAGTATGTCATGAGTTGGTGAATTGTGGAGTAACCGGGATAATGAACTTTTCACCTGTTATTTTGAAGACCCCGGAATCAGTAAATGTGTACAATATCGAAATGATCCCCGTCCTTGAAGCGCTGATTTATCATTCAAATAATAAATCTTAAAAGAAAACCTCTATTAATAATATAATTTTCCTAAGGATTATGTGATTTTAGGATTTCTTTATACACTTTCTCCATGATCTTTGTCTTGACTGAATCCTCGGCCACTGCATAAGTAGTAAACATCATCACACCGGTCGATTTACTTGCCAACCCGCCTCTTAAGACTGTTTCAAACTCACCTCCTGAGATTTTTTCAGGATCATCGTAGGCTTGTACGATGGGCCATACTTTAGGATAAGTACCTGGTTCGATTTCCAAGCGATTGCAGAACCAGGTGATATTCTCTTCTACCCACTCAGGTTTACGCCCCATTCTTCCATGGTAAACCATTGGAGAGAACACATCAATAACTTCTTTAAGAAGGTCATAATCTAGCCCAAGGATACGACGCCTGGCCCCATTAAATTCATCATCATCCCAGGGACAATGATATAAACCTAAGTAGATCCCGGGATTTACCTCCTTTATAATAGCTTTCATATCCGATGCCCAACCGTATATTACCTGGCATCTCCAGTCCCTCCATTCCTTGTCAACATTATTCAAAATCCATTGGGCTTTTTCAGGTATTGTGCCATCAGGGATTTGCAGGTTGGATTCCTGTTCGAACCTCTCCAGGCAATGATCACAAAAACAGGTTTCCGGAAGGATGGGCTCAGGTTCCTCAAACTGGGCATGCCAGTGAACGTAGTCCATCCATATACCATCAAGGTCAAATTTCGTTAACAGGCCACGCAATTGATCCATGCGGTACTGCCGGAAACCAGGCTCTGTGGGGCAAACTCCCATAAACCAGGAAGCCGCCATCACTTGTTCGCCTTTTTCATTGATCGCCCAGGCTTCCGGATGTTCTTTTACATAATCTTTGCCATTCAATGTGGCAAATTCAGCATAGACCTTTAAGCCTTCTGACCTGGCCCTTTCCATCATGTCGTGATTTATTGAACCACTGTGAACAAAAATGGCATTAGCACCAAGTGACGGAAGGTTCATCCCTTTATCCCAGAAGGGTTTTGGATTCCCATAGATTCCCCTGATCTCAATGACCTTCTGAGAATCCGGAGCGCATGAATTCAAAGGGATTAAAAGGGTCAACATGGCTAGGGAGTAAAGATAAATTTTTAAGGATCTTAATTTCCAATTCATAATCATTTGTTTTTTGATATCATAGTTAATATAATAAGGATCATCAGCCCGGCTACAACTGCACCAGCAATAAAAGTAGCATTTATCCCACGCAGGTTATACACCAGTGCAACGAATAGGGGCCCAACCGTCTGGCCGATACGTAATACCATACTGTTTATGGACATGAATCCTGCCCGCTCATTAATAGTAGCATATCCGACCAGCAGATTGAAGATATTAGGCAGGAGCAAGCCATGTCCAATGGCAAAAAATGTAATGGCCACAAGGATCATTATCCAGGAATTTGAAGCAGGTATGATCAACATGGACAGGAGATAGGAAAGAGCACTGTAAATTAGTAGAGTTCTGGAGCTGAACCTACGGCTTAGTTTTCCCAGTTGTGCTGATATAAAGGCAGTAATGACCGACATCACCGACATGATCATGCCGATCTGCAATGCGTTGGCCTGGAAATTCTCTTCCAGAAACAGTGGAAAAAAAGTAAGCAATGATCCATAAAGTATGATAAAAACCAGAATGTTGATAACAAACAATGCCCAGACATCCCTTTTGTTGATGGATACCCAGGTGTTCCTTAAATATTCAATAAAGGATTGCTTTTTATAGGGTTCGGGATTGTTTAGTCTGAAAATGACAAATAATCCGATCGGTATAGCTAGCAAGGGAAGGTAAAATGGATAATTCCAGGCTATCACGGCAAGGGCCCCACCAATAGCAGGATATGCTGCTGTGCCTACATTCAGGACACTGGCATTATAGCCCATGGCTGTTGCCCTTTTGTTACCTGTATAGATATCACCTACCAGTGTAATGTTGATCATTCCCAGTGCCACAGCACCAGTACCCTGAATAAACCTCAGGATGAGGATATGGGAATATTCTGTCATAAAGCCGCATAGAAATCCGCTGATCCCAAAAACAAAGATGGAAGGGATCAGAATTGCTTTTCGACCCAGCCTGTCGGCCAGAGCCCCCATCAGAGGGCTGAGGATCACACCGGGTAAGGTGAATACGGTGATCAGTAGTCCGATCTCCTCGGCTGAAATATCAAACTCCCTTATGATCTCCGGAAATGCTGGTGTAAGACTCGCGACACCCATGATGGCCAACATGGTAATACTAAAAATGATGTAAATATTCTTATCCCTGAAAAGTTCTGATTTTTCGGATTTATCCATTGATCTAAGGTTACGAAAAATACTCAAATTCAGAAGTGTTTAAGAAAAATAATGTACCATAAACGAAAATTTACATACTCATAATTATAAAAAATAAAAAGATCTGAAATTATTGGAACACCAAATGTTGTTTGTGTAATAAAAGGGGTAAAATATTTTCATTTTCATAAAAATGAGCCCTTCTTAACTAGGTATTATTGATAATTTTTTAATAAATTGGATGTAATTAACAGGGTTTAATATTTTATGTTCATGCTATGTTTTTTATATCTTTTTATATATTTCAATATTCGAACAATAACTGACCTAAATATATAATACAATGGCTAATCAGATGAATAAGGATGCTTTAATTTACCATGAAACAGGAAGACCAGGTAAGATAGAAGTCATTCCAACCAAACCGTACAGTACCCAATACGACCTTTCGCTCGCTTATTCTCCAGGTGTGGCGGAGCCTTGTAAGAAAATTGCGGAAAATCCCGATGATGTGTATAAATATACGGCCAAGAGCAACCTGGTGGCTGTGATATCCAATGGTACAGCGGTGCTTGGATTGGGAGATATCGGTGCTGCAGCCGGGAAGCCTGTGATGGAAGGTAAAGGATTGCTGTTTAAAGTATTTGCAGACGTAGATGTTTTTGATATCGAGATCGACCGCAAAGCCGTAGAAGATATGATAGAAACCATCAAGGCCATATCTCCAACATTCGGAGGCATTAACCTGGAGGATATTAAAGCTCCGGAATGCTTTGAGATCGAAGAGCGGTTAAAGAAGGATTTGGATATTCCTGTGTTCCATGACGATCAGCATGGTACGGCCATTATTTCCGCTGCTGGCTTGTTGAATGCCCTGGAATTAAACGGAAAGAAAATTGAAGATATTAAGGTTGTAGTGAATGGGGCAGGAGCTTCCGGGATAGCCTGTTCTAATCTTTATATCAGCCTGGGTGTGAAGCCTGAAAACCTGTTTATGCTCGACAGCAGAGGTGTGATATCTGAAGACCGTGATGATCTGAACAAATATAAACAACCGTTTGCACGCAAGACAAAGTTAAAAACCTTGGACGATGCCCTGAAGGGGGCGGATGTATTCCTGGGCCTTTCAAAAGCAGGTCTGGTATCTAAGAAAATGTTAAAAACCATGGCTAAGGATCCTATTGTTTTTGCCATGGCCAATCCGGATCCTGAGATATCTTATGAGGATGCAACGGATGCACGGGATGATGTAATTATGGCCACAGGAAGGTCTGATTATCCCAACCAGGTGAATAATGTACTTGGATTTCCATTTATATTCCGTGGCGCGCTAGATGTTAGAGCCAAGTCCATAAATGAAGAAATGAAAAAAGCCGCTGTTTATGCCCTCGCTGACCTTGCTAAAGAAGATGTACCCGAAACAGTAAATCTTGCTTATAAAAGTAAAAACCTTGTATTTGGCAAAGAATATATTATCCCCAAACCCTTAGATCCTCGTTTGATTACTACGGTGACACCAGCAGTTGCAAAGGCAGCTATCGAAACGGGTGTCGCACGGCATAAGATCAAGGATTGGGATGCCTACAAAATTGAACTGATGAAGCGTATGGGCCTATACAATCAGCTGATTAAAAGCATACGTATTAAGGCAAGGTCTAATCCCAAGAAAATTCTTTTTGGGGATGCCAACCACTATACTGTATTAAAAGCGGTTCAGGTAGTTAAACTGGAGGGTATTGCAGATCCCATTATGCTGGGCAACAAAGAGGAGATTTTGCGAATTGCAGAGGAGAATCAGGTCGACATTTCAGGTATTCAGATCATCGATAATCGATCTCATAAGGAAGCAAAGCGCATTGAAAGATATGCCCAGATACTTTTCGAAAAAAGGCAGAGAAAAGGATTGACATACCAGGATGCGCATGATCTGATGTATAACCGGAATTATTTTGGGGTCATGATGGTGGAAACAGGGGATGCAGACGGTTTCCTCTGCGGTTTTGCGACCAAATATGCGGATACTATAAAACCGGCACTGCAAATCGTTGGTACTAATAACAGCCTCAAGCACATTGCGGGGATGTACATCGTAATGACAAAAAAGGGGCCTTTCTTCTTTGCCGATACGACGGTGAATATCCGGCCCGAGGCAAGGACCATTGCGGATACCACCCTTTTAACAGCCAATGAGGTGAGGAAATTCAATATGGTTCCCAAAATCGCAATCGTTTCCTATTCCAATTTTGGAGGTGTTCGGGATGGAAGCCCTGCGCGGGCGAAAGAGGCGGTAGAAATATTACACCGTGATTATCCCGATCTTATCGTGGATGGAGAAATGCAGGCGAATTATGCCTTCAACAAGGAGATGAGAATGAATAAGTTCCCGTTTACAAAACTGCAGGATCATGATGTGAATACCATCATATTCCCTAATCTGAGTTCTGGAAATATCGCTTATAAAATGATGCAGGAAATTGGTGAAGCAGAAGTGATAGGCCCCATTATGGTAGGGATTCGAAAGCCCATTCATGTGATGCAAATGGGAAGTTCGGTACGTGAGATAGAAAACATGGCGGCGATCGCTGTGGTAGATGCACAGACAACTAGTAAGGATATAGTCCAATTATAAAAAGGTATTCTGTCCGGATTCTGATAGTTTTCTGTATATCATACATAACGAGCTTACTATCAAGGACCAGTTCTTGGGCACTGTTGAGTGAGGAATTAAGGAAATAAATCCTAAATCTGCTTTCTGCCATCGCTATCAATTTTAATATTATGAAATGGCATAGGTACAATACCCATGAATGAGTCTTGTTGTAGAATTACCTGGCATGCTGCTACTTAGTTTTACGAATTAGTTCTTTTTGCTTCCAACCTTTTTCTCATTAATTTTAACACATACCCAATCGGAATAATCGATAAAAATGAAATCGTCCAAATCATGGGTCCTAAGGTAGCAAACGGTAAGGTAAACAAGGATGCAAGCGGCTCAGGTAAAAGACTATAAAAAATACTGGTTTCTTCAGTATCGTCTATCTGATTTGAGGTAAGCTTATTCTTCCGGGCGTAACGCCAACTATATGCCGCTATGAAACCCGCCAAGGCTAAAAATATACTTTCCATTTGCAAGGCAAGCGTCATCCCGTCAAACTCCATATCAAAGCGAACAAAATACAGGTATATCATTAGACAAAACATCTGAACAACCAACAAAGAAGCATGTATGGGAGAACTCCTGATAAGATTACCCAATTGCCTGTTATACTGAATCCAATAAAGTATGATAAGAATCAGGCCTACGACAATAACCAACAACTGGCTTGCATTTTCACTGTAAATCTGGCCTAATGTTTGGTATTCCAGTAAGGGATCTCCAGGTCGGGGAAGAATAAGGAATACCTGAAAAATCAATAAGGCATACAGTACGTTGATAACTATTGTGATGCTCTTCAATAATCCCTCACCGCGCTCAATCTGAGCCTTGGTTGGATCGGTTTTCTTTATTAATTGCATTTCTCAAAAACGTTAAAGTGGACCATAATTGAACATATTGATAAATATATTTAACTCATACTGAATCGACAATTTACTTCTTACTTCCAACTGGAATTGTGTACGATACATTTATTCGAAATGAATTTTTTACTGCCGGACCTTCCCAGTTTTTATAAATGGCACTTGTTTTATATTCTACATAGAAATTCCATGAAGCCTTTTCCAGCACCCATACTTTGCCCAGGCGAGCTCCTATCGGCATATAAAAATTGCTGGTATTCCAGTCATACAATGCGACTATATCCGCAGTTTGCACATAAAAGCCCTTCGAACCAAATCGATAATTTAAAAAGGGTGCAATGCCTAGTGGATTGGTATCTGATGAGCCCTCCGGTAATGCATTTGGATCAATTGCCCGCCATGATTGGGTGAATAACAGACCATAAAAAAACTTGCCTGAATTGTTCACGATTGCCGCAGCGAAGCCATAACCCCATTCATCTTTAGCTACATCCTTGTTGCCTGGAGCAGTAACCAACGGGCCAATTCCTGCACGACCACTTCCCCAGTTTGTCGCATTGGGAATAATCAATGCGAAAAGTTCTGTATTCCCGAAACCAGATTTACCATTTTGCAGATTTTCGTAGTGTCGAAAGGTTAACCGGGGTAACAGGGTTAGTGACTTCATTGGTATGGGGGCAACTATACGTAACTGCCAATAGTTGTCTAATCCCGCAGGTCGTGGTTCGCCATTTACTATATCATCGTAATAGCTAGGCATGTCCTGATAAGCCAACTGAAAACTCCACTGTGTAGCGGTCGCATCAACAGCCATGGATTCACGGCTCTGTTCATCCTCTGCCGAGGATTCTTCTTCTTGACTATAAATTCCAAATGATACGATAAATGATAAAATTAAAATTATGGTACGTTTCATATAAATTAAGTTTTTAGTTATTCTCTATTTCTCGGCTGAAAAGTGCCTGTACATGCCTTGCATTGTTTCCTTCCAGGGCATTGATTTTCTGTATCTGCTCAGGGGATGATTCCAAAATCCTTTTCATAATCACCCATTTGACGGTTTCGGTGTATGGGGGTGTTGTCAATGAGCCATTGTAAAAGTAATAATCATTAAAAGGCTCTTCAGGTGTGAGCAAGTCATCAATATACACCGGGTTATTCTGTAAAAACGTGGTGTCATGCTCTATTTCAGGTATACGGTTTAAGAATTTATGTATGAATTCATTTTCTTCCCCCATTTTAAAAAATGCCCCTGCAACTAGGTATTCCGGATCACCTTGGTTTTTTGGTAGATCCACCATACATACAAAATGGATCTCCATTGGATAGATGATACCATCAACCTGATGTTCCGATGGAGTATGGAAATGTGCCTGTAGAAAACGATAATCCTTCCCGTCAAATCTAATAACAGTACCAGTATTAAAGTCCAGCTTTACAGAATGACCGGTATTGACGACGTCATTGGCTACAGTACTATCCGAGGTCGTAACTCCAATTTCGTGCATACCAGACCCAGCAGCCTTCAAAGTGAGGATGTTTACCGGTGATTGGATCAAACCATGATCCAGTCCGGGTAATGTTTGTAGTTCCTCAGCATGATCGGTTTCCTGTAAATGATTAGGCTCTTTGTTATAGTTACAGTTTACGTAGACCACAATAATAATTAGAAAAAGCCAGATAATTCTCTTCATAAATACAATATTTTAAATTACTCCATTGGCACATGATTTTCAGGTTGGGAATCTTCCTATCCAAATAAATTTATTGGAGGAAAATGATACCATCAATGATGAAAAAATGTGTTAGAGGCTCCCGAATTAACGATTCCATCCTTTTCTCAAAGTACTTTTCATATGATTTATTGCTTATATTTAAAATTTCCGAAAGCGAAACCCAGTTTAGGTGACTCAAGGGTGTAGTATAAGCCATTATAATAGTTATAATCATAATACACCTTGTTATCCTTAATGAGTACAAACATAAAAAGGATCTTAATTTGCATGGTTTTAATTATTATTCTTAATTCAATTTTATGATGATTCAATAATCGACTTTTGATTATATATAAACAGGCTTCTGAGTTTTTCCCAAAAATCACCTCCCAGTACAAAAAGGCTCATAATTAACTATTTAATTTTTATTTGTGCTTTATCATCAAAGGCCTTATTTCACAGGTGATATATCATCTGATCATCATTTCTCCCGGATTTAGTTTTGAGGTTTAACACTTAATTGTTGCACTACTTTATCTACACCAAGTGAGCCTCCGCTTACTGGTGGAAAATCTTTAAAAGTGGCTAAGAATTCTGCCGTATAAGCTTGTGCAGGTACGAATAGCCACATATTATCTGCATACCATCTTAAGTACATGGATGCTTTCCATGAAACTTCAAAAGGATCAGCTCTTAAGTTGATAACAACTGGCCATGATGGAGTTTTTCTGTAGGCTTCATTAATGGGCCCCTCCATAATGGTGAAGTGAATCTTCCAGTTTCTGTACCTCAAGGCATTCAGGTTTCCACCGGCATCAAAATAAAAAATCTCATTACGTGGTGATTCTGCGACTTCATCCTTTAGATAAGGCAACATGTTATACCCATCCAAATGAACTTTAAAAGTTTTACCGTTTGCCTCATATCCCTTTAATAATTTTTCTTTGATATCAGGTACTCCTGCAGCGGCAAGTAAAGTTGGCATCATATCTTCATGAGAAAAAATACTATTGTGTTTTGTTCCAGGCTCAATGACACCAGGCCAACGAATAACACAAGGTGCCCTAAAGCCCCCTTCCCAGGTTGTTCCTTTTTCTCCAGCAAAAGGTGTGGTACCTCCATCAGGCCAGGTGAACTTTTCAGCACCATTGTCAGTAGAATACATAATAATGGTGTTGTCAATGATTCCCAGATCCTCTAATTTTTTCAGAACAGTACCAATAGCTTTATCGTGTTCCACCATCCCGTCAGGATACAATCCAATTCCAGTTACTCCACTACTTTCATCTTTGAGGTGGGTCCATACATGCATCCGAGTTGCACTTAGCCAAACAAAGAATGGTTTACCCGCCTTATGGGCATTTTCAATAAAATCAATGGCAGCACCTGTAAATTCTTCATCCGCTGTTTCCATTCTTTTTCTTGTTAGTGGTCCAGTATCTTCAATTCTTCCATCGGCGTATGAATGAATGACTCCACGTGGTCCAAATTCCTTATGAAATGCCGGATCCTTTGGATAGTAATAGGTCTCCGGTTCTTCTTCAGCATTTAGATGGTAGAGGTTGCCATAAAACTCATCAAATCCATGATTGGTTGGTAAATGTTCGTCCCGATCACCTAAGTGATTTTTACCAAATTGGCCGGACGTATAGCCCTGGTTTTTCAATAATTCAGCAATTGTAGGTTGATTGTCTTGAATACCTTGCTTGGCACCTGGCATTCCAATGGTTAATAATCCTGTTCTAAAAGGATGTTGGCCTAAAATAAAAGCGGCTCTCCCTGCTGTACATGATTGCTGTGAATACCAATCGGTAAACATAGCTCCCTCATGAGCCAGACGATCAATGTTAGGGGTTTGATAACCCATCATGCCATGATTATAAACGCTGATATTATCCCAACCGATATCATCACCCCAAATCACCAGGATGTTGGGTTTATCAGCCGAAGCTTGTGCAAGGACTGATTTGTAGTTAGTAAATATTCCTACAAGAAATATGAACACTATAAATGTTTTAAAAATTAGTTTTTTCATCTCATATCAATTTTAGTGAATTATTTATTTTTTTTTAAAGTAAGATTATTATTCATTTTCAGTTTCGTAAGACCTAAATCGTACAAATCCCCTGTACGCACCAATATACAAGCTATTATTTGGCCCAAAGGCAAAGGTCCCCCACAGGTTGTTAAAAACTTTTCGATCATATTGCTCTTTCCCCAGGCTCATTTTCTGCATCAAACCTTTTACATTGTCATTGAATTCTCCTTCCTCAAAATAGGGCTTGATTGAAAAAACCCTAGTACCTGTTTCAAAATCCAGTGTGGTAATTTGCCAGTCATCATGCGGGGTGGGGCCGCCCCCTGTATCGCGGTTATATACATACACCAGCCCGTTGGCGGTAGATAATTTCGGAGTAGCTGTTTTCGCATCGAAAGGTTCCTGATACGGTGGCCAGTCGCTATTTGGAACAAACTCACCTTTTACCTCATCATAGTCAAAGCGCTTGATGCTTCCTGGTGTTTCATTTAAGACAAATGGATCCACGTAACCATATGTATTGGCTACAATGAACGTGTTTTTATAAGCGATGATTGAATTTTCACAGGCACTAGCATCAGGATTAAACAACGGAAATTTGTTGATAAGTTTTCCGCTTTCCTGAGAGAAGATACAGATATTCACCTGGCTGGTGTCATTATCCACGATGGCCACAAACCGGTTATCCATCAGGGTGGGAGAGGTGCCACTGCCGGCATTCAGATGCCCGGGTTTTCGGGTGCCATCATTTTCATAAATTGTCCCACCAGTCACATAGTTTTCTTCCCATTTAGAATCCAACTCGATCTCCTTTTTATCTTCATTAAATCGCAGTTTATATAAAGCAAGATCAGTAACTATATAAACTCCATCTTTCCCTACTGCAAAAGAATTCTGTATCTGTTCAAAGTTGGACTTATCCAGCTGGTAATAGGTTCTGAATTGTTCTCGTAGCTCAGGCGTTATACTACTGGAATTGAGAATGAAATCAGGCAATTCCTCATAGTTTTTGTAGTCAGTATTCACAAAGTAATTAAGCTTTTCGATGAGTCCAAATCCGGTTATAATATCAGAATAAACCTTGGAACATCCATTTTCAGTCCTATCTGAATGATGAATGATCCCAACAATTCCCTGTTGGGAGGTAAACCAAACATTTCCCTGAGCATCAGGCATAATGGCCGTAAGATTATTTTTGCGATCCCGGCCACTTAATTTTTTATCCAGAATGTTTCCATCCTCCATTTGCTGGGTCATATTGATGTAATCGACGTGGTCCAGATCGAATTTCCCATATCCGACAGGAACACGGATGATATCATTGTTTGCTCCCGGGATATACATATAACGGTCATTGGACAGGTAGGAATAGGCACCTCCCATCGTATTTCTGAAGAGGGCCATTCGTTTTTCTTTACTTGCCAGTGACAAAGCGGAATATCCTCTGCCCGGTACTTCCACTGCATCCAGCATTTTGATCGTGTCGCCCACATAAACCAGGATCAGGTGGGTCTTACTTCGCCCAAACGATAGGGTGATCAAGGTATCCTCTGAAATGAAATTAAATGCAGGAGCCATTCCTGAAAACGAACCTCCTTTTTCCAGTACATGAAAGTATTGTACATCAACACATTCTGGAATGGGGCCTGGATAGTTACTTACATCCGAAGAATGGGAGTCTTCATGCATGGAATTTGGAAGCTTGTTGTTGAATCCGGGATGTTCCCATTTTTGAAGAGGCGGGAGTGGATCAGGGTATACCTTTTCACCTCCCTTTTTTTCCAACCATTCGGGATACCATTTTGTAGCCACCCTGGCAAAATCGGTCCGCACTTGGAAATCAGCACGAGGAACCGAGATCTGATCGCATAGTTTTTCCTGCCCAATCAAAAAAGAAACAGGAATACTTAACAGGATTAATAAAATAGAGAATGTATTTTTTATACAATTTTTCATGGACTAATTATTTCGCTTCAATCAAGGGTATATCAAGCGCAAGCCGGGCATTGATCAAGGCTTCGATTTTATTTTCAGCTTGGAAATAACGCGCTGCTTTTCCAGCTGGAAGGATCTTCTTAAACTTACCATAATAGCTTTTTTTAACTTTTAAAAGCTGCTGCTGATGTGTTAACACATTTTTCCAGATCTCATCGGTTTTTGCATCCGTCATGTTTTCGAAGTTATCGGCAAAATCCTTGATAGCTTTAATCCGCATATTCTGAACTTTAGAAAGTTCAAAGTTGAATTCATTATAGAGTTCCCAGAACTGACTGCTTTCTGCCTCAGTGAGGACCATAGCTTCCATGATAGCCGCTTTTTTTTCTGTCTTTAAAACTTCTCTGGCTACCTCAATATAATCATCGGCAGTTTGTGCAAAACCCATCGAGCATAATATAACTATACTGATTGTTAAAATTGATTTCTTCATCCTCAAATTTTTATGTTCTATTGTTTGTATTTAAAATTTCCGAAGGCAAAACCTAGTTTAAACGTAAAACTGTCAGTTTTGGTAGCATCCAGGATGCGTGTATCTACGCTCATCAAACGGTAACCCAAATCAAGGTGTGCCCTCCACCATGGCAGAAAATTAAAGCCAACGCCAAAGTGCGGTTCAAATGTCATGATGCTAGACTCAAACACCAGATTATCGAACAGGCCCAGGAAGGTCTGGTCTTCGGTCATGTTCAGGCCACCCATGAAGCCAAATTGAAATCCTGCCCTCCAGAAAACGGTTTTATTTGTCTTATGCATATAACCGAATCGTAACCCCGAATGCTTATATTTCACGTATAAAAACTCTGCATTGGAGCTGATCTTGTCTACTTCTACACCGGCATCAATCCAATCCTGATATTCGTCTGTTCCAGGCTCTGGAATTGTGGTTGTATTGATTTTAGGTGAGCCTGTTGTAAAAAAAGCAAGATAAAACTTGTTGTTCAGGATAAATCCACCTGAAAACTCTGATATGCTGACAAGTTGATCGTTCAGCACCGAGAATGAAGTGGA
Source organism: uncultured Cytophagales bacterium (assembly GCA_963820995.1). Classification (GTDB taxonomy): domain Bacteria; phylum Bacteroidota; class Bacteroidia; order Cytophagales; family Cyclobacteriaceae; genus JAGTVG01. Next base: position 268,379 of record CAWGCL010000011.1, read on the forward strand.
AGGAGTTATCTCTGCATAAAAAGTAGATAGTTTGACCTTACTGTCTTTGAATAAAAATCTACCTTCAGATTCCTGGGCATCAACTATACATGCTGATGCCAGAAATAGAGCGATAATAGTAATAGGTATTATTTTCATGCTGAGATTTATTTATTGTTGATTAATTTCATTATAATTTTGATTTTAGGTTATAATAATATTTTGATTCAATTTTGTGTTGATTCAACAATTGAGGTTTGATTATAAATAAATAGACTTCTAAGCTTTTCCCAGAAATCACCTCCCAGAACAAATAAACTTAGCACCAATAGGATGTCACCGGGAATATTGATCCATAGATGGTATTCATCATACCTTGGAATTAAATGTTCAAAATAGGGTAGCAACCAGCCTATGATAAATGGTATTATAAATAATAATAATCCGATGGTGTACCTGGTTTTCGATACGGTTTCAGGCGGTCCGTATTGTTTGAAAAACTGGCCAACCTTACTTTTCAGAAAAGCAAAACCAGCTTTGCCCATAATTACAATGGATAACATGATGGCCAGTTCGGGAACCCCAAGCATCAGAAATCCCGAAAGTGCTGTTTTAATCCCACTTCCCAGATCTGAAGAAAGCACTAACGGTATCAGCAAGGGCGACAATTGTCCTACTATAAATACTATAGCCCCAGTTATTAACCGATTCGAAGGAATATTTTTTTCTACTGCATCCATTTTAACCATTCTGTGACGATATAGCGATAAGTGACGAAATATCGACACTTGTTTTTCGACATTTGAATTATAAGTTCATATAATACTTCACATTCATTTTACTTTTTCCTTTAGCTCTGAAAAAGTTTCAATATGTTGATCTCGCAATATTCCCAGTGTTTTAAATGATCCTGGGATCATAGTGTAATTTTCAGATTTCATGTACGAAAACATATCTTGTTTGTCTTCAAACGTCAATTTTACACTGTACAGATCTTCATGAAGTATATCCTGAAATACATCCAATTGAAAGATTTGATTTTCTGGCCTTCCAGACAGCTGTTTCATATGCTGTCTAAATTCCTTTACTTTTTGATCAGGAATATATCCGGTTAGAATTATTGAATACACGAGCTACAAATTGTTTGGTATAATAATTCCAATTACAATGCCATAATTCTTCAGCCAAGTATTAAGTATTTGTTTTGAGGTATTTAAATTGTTTGTCTAACTTACTTCCATGTTATTGTCAAAGGTTATTTTATACAGGACTATCGCCATCCCTTTAATATTCGGAATATATGCATCGACGTTCGGAGAAATAGACCAAAATAAACTGCAACCTGATCCGGAGGACTCTATCATCTATTATTTAGATTATTCTAACTTACTGGCATTCAGGATCTACACCAATACCAAATGGAATATGCTTGATATTATCAAGGATGACAATACCTTAAATCTTAGACCGAACAGTCCTACGGCACTTGGTATCGGATTTAACTATAAATCATATGGATTGGGTATAGCCATCGGTATTCCTAAAAGTGCATCCAGTAATGAAAAATATGGCAAGACAAACCGGTTTGATCTTCAGGTAAATGTATATGGCAAAAAGATTGGAATAGATGGATTTGCTCAATTTTATAAGGGCTATTATGTTGCTAATCCGGAAGATTTTATGGAGTGGGAAAACGATTACTATCCACAGCTTCCTGATATGAAAATTTACTCTATCGGATTAAACGCGTTTTACATCTTTAATTCAGATAAATTCTCCTATAAAGCTGCATTTGTCAGAAACCAGGTACAACTGAAAAGCACAGGCAGTTTTACCGCGGGGCTATTCGGTCAACTCGATGTTGCTGAAACGGGTCAGGGATTCATTCCACAGGATTTTCCGGACAGCATTCGATCGAATTTTGATTTGAAAGCTTTTAAAACATTAGCTGCTGGTGTCACTGTTGGTTATTTGTACACATGGATTATTTCAAAAAAGTTCTTTCTAAATATTGGTGCTACACCGGGATTTGGATTACAAGCCATAAATCTTGAGACCATAACAGGAGAAAAGTCGACGGAATATGCACCTGCCGGACAATTGGCAGCAAGAGGTGCATTAGGATTTGAAACCAGATATTTTTATGCTGGAGTTACAGGTACCATTATCTGGAGGAGTTTTAAATACAAGGGTTATGAATTAGATCTTGCGACAGAACAGCTAAGGTTCTTTATAGGTAAAAGATTTGACTTATCAAAAAAACGCTAGTATAATCCATGCTGGAATCGGGAAACATGGCATAACTAATCAGGTCGTACAATATTTAATTTTTTCATCTTAGAACGAAGCGTACTCGGTGGGATCCCAAGTGCTTTGGCTGCACCATTCTCACCGTTTATCTTCCAATTACACTCTTCAAGTACTTTCTTAATATGGGCTTTTTGTGTTTCTGATAGTTTCAAATCCTCACTGATTCCGCTAATATCACCATCAAAATGAAATTGTGATCTTAGCTGTTCATCATCTATTCGTAAGGTGTCGTGTGAACTGTTTATAATTGCCCTTTCAATTACATTTTCTAATTCTCTTACATTTCCCGGCCAGTTATAATTTTGAAGTTTCGTCAGATCCTCCTTTGAAATGTTCTTTATTTTTTTACCCATTTTACGGCCAATTTTATCTACAAAGTGACTGACCAATGTAGGTATATCATCTTTTCTTTGTCTTAGGGGTGGGATGGTTATTGGATAAACATTTAACCGATAAAACAGATCCTGCCTGAATAATCCTTCCTGAGATTCTTTATTCAGGTTTCGATTTGTAGCCGCAATAATTCTTACTTCTACTTTTTTTGTTACTTCACTGCCTACTCTTTCAAATTCTCCTGATTGCAGTACCCTCAGCAGCTTGGATTGTAATTCAAAGGGTATTTCCCCAATCTCATCCAAAAAAATTGTACCCTTGTCAGCTAGTTCAAATCGCCCTTGTCTTAATTTAATAGCTCCTGTAAACGAACCCTTCTCATGACCAAAAAACTCGCTCTCAATCAATTCCTTAGGAATTGCTGAGCAATTCACTTTTATAAATGGACGATGTGTACGTTTACTTTTTCTGTGGATGAGATCTGCAAAAAGTTCCTTTCCAACACCAGTTTCACCTTCCAATAGCACTGTTGAATCGGTTTCTGATACCTGAATGGCCCTTTTTAAAGCATACTTAAGAGAATCGCTTTCTCCTATGATGTCTTCCCTGGTAAGCTCAAGACCATGTATCTCTTCCTTAAGCAATAAGTTCTCCTTTTCAAGCTGACTTTTTAGTTTATTTATTTCAGCTAATGCGGTTTCCCTATCTGTTACATCTCGTTCCAATACTTAGAAATCCATCGAGTTGTCCATCGATATTTTTTAGAAGCAAATTCGCCCACTGTACATGCTTAATCTCACCTGATTTTATTCGAATCTTATTCTGATGGGAGGGTATGTCTTTACCACTAATAATATCATGAAATGTATTGGCTTTTGTTGAGTCTTTTTCTATATCCAGCAATGAACTGTTCCAGTCCATTCCATTAACTTCCTGTGAGGTATATCCGGAAAAAGAATTGAAATATGAATTTACATAAATGATCTTCCCGTTCAGGTTGTATTCAATCACGAGAAGATTTATTTTATCCATCAATGAGCTCCATTTCTTCTCACGGGCATTAAGTTCTTTGTCTAGTTGATAACTTCGAATAATATCGTGACTCATTTTTGATCCAACGACTATAGAAAAGAATACAGGAAAGAAATCAAGCGGACTAAGATACTTTGCTGGATCAAGAAAAATAGTAACATTGAATATAGTATTGATCCCCCAAATGATTGTAGTCAAAAACAAAAGAATCATCAGAAACAAATAAATTGTTTTCCAGACATTATCTTTTCCAGCTATTCCTTTAATTCCTGCTATTATTCCATATATGCTTATCATCAAAATTGTCAGATGAGACATCAACTCCCAGAATTGCTTTGACACAAGGGTATTTATTGCAAAAATATATAGCGGGATCAATAAAATAGCCGATAGAGAAATTATGATCTGGATTACTGTTTTTATATATCCTGTAAATTCTCCAATAAACCAGAGGAATAAGGTATAAAAAATTACTGCTACTATAATACTGAGTATATCAACAGAAATTATTGCAACAAAATCTGATTTTTGGTATACCTGTAATATTAAGTACACACTAGCAAATAAGCTGATCAATCCAAAAAACAGATATGACCTGTCTTTTACCCATATCGATCCTATCGCCAGGTTTATGCTTCCAACAGCAAAAGTAAGACCACTACAGAAAATCAGGATAAAATCCGAAATCATTTGAGCTATTAATTTTAATTAAGAACAGGAAATCCGCCGATCTGTTAAATTCTAATTTTTATTTATTCAAACAGAGGGGATAAAATTAGCTACTTTTTGGATCAGTTTAATAATAGATATCTGAAGAATTCCATTTAAAATTCGATTTGATGATGAATTGACTGGATTTAAATTCTTATCTAATCCACCTGAATTGATATATAAGATTAACAGCATTAAAATCAGATCCGCGTTCAATACGAATTCCAGTAGTGCCGTTTACTCTAACCACATGATGCTGCCCGATAGGCACTGCGAAGGTTAACCCGAAACGAAAAGTAGATATTCGGGTATCCCTTTCCTCGCCATTAATAATTGTTCTTCCTCCTATACCATATCCGGCATCCAGGGCCAGCCACCAGTTCTTGGGGAAGGTACGTATACCGTGAATTTTTATTGCTCCAAGGGGATTCTGCTTAAGTTCATTTCCGCCAAAGAAATTATTGTTCGCAGTGAAGAAATATGCACTGAGATAGGTCTCAAATATCCAATTCCGAAAATATCTTGCAAAACCCCATTGAGGTTTGAATACCCAGCGATTGGACCCTAGATTGATGAGACGTTCTGGATCATATTGTCCGGTGGGTGTGAATATCTGAAGGCTGACACCGGAAATTTTTTGGGGAGTGTAACCGCGAAAATCCTGTATGAAAAGTGGAGGAGCTCCGGCAAAATTCAGGGATAATCTTATCCTTGCATCCCCCATGCCACTGACTGACCTGAAAGTATCGATTCCGTTCAGTTTCCCAGTCCAGTCACCCGATGCCCAGGGTACAATAACATCCACTTTCCCGGCAAGTCCAAATAGCTTTATGGATCGCATATATGCTCCGGCCACCTGATGAAGTTTAGCATTAACGTCTTCAATCGGAACAGCAGGATCCAATAATATATTCCCCTGGGAATAACCATATCCTATTACAGCGAAATTCATTTTCACCGGAACATTGGTCAGCGCTCTCGGTTCCAGTTCCTGGCTTTTCCCAGGCTTCCATATAACAATGAAAAAGAGAAGAGTTGCCAGAAAAATCCTGGGAGGCATCCGGTTATTTCCAAAAGCAAATCTTCTCTTTCTTAACAATCTTTTTTTACTTTAATAATTTGATTTTCATTTGGCTCTAGAATATTAAAGTAAATATAATTTATTCAGTCAGTTTTACAATAACTTTATCAAGTTCTCCAGTATAAGGGAAATGATTTTTGACAGCGTATTTGTTACTTACCGGAGTTCCTGCGTCTACACCTACATCAAATGTTTCAGACAAAGAAAAGGTTGAAACGTGCATTTCCTCGAGTGTTGTTTCATCAACCTTCTCTCCGTTTATTGACAAAGTGCCAACACCTCCTGGTATTCCCCGCTTCGGACTTCCTTTTTCGACAAAATCAAACTTGATATGGACTTCACCGGCCCCTAATTTCGGGGATTCAAGGGTATAGTATAAACCATTATAATAATTGTAATCATAATAGGCTTTATTATCCTTGATAAAGAGTGTATATCCACCTGTGAATCCACCACAGGCAACGATGACCCCTTCCTCTTTACCGGTAAGATTAAGTGTAACTTCAATGGAATGTGATTTTGCTTTTACTGGAGGTGAGGCTTTTTCAGCAATACGCTGAGCTCCGGGATAATAATATATAAATTCTTTACGATCTCCAAAGAGCCTGTCCTGCTGTTTAGCAACACGCATGATCATGTCATCATAGAGGGGATATACATTATTCTCCCAGGCCAGTTCTTCCCATCTTGCCTTCAATTCATCAAGCTTTTCAGGATATTCCTCAGCAACATTGACCGCTTCTGAAAAATCTTCATCGATATAGTATAATTCCCAGACATCCTCCTCAAAGGGTTGAACCTTATTAAGATCCCATGGCATCCGATTAGCATGAATTGTAACAGCTTTCCAGCCATCTTTGTAGATTGCCCTGTTCCCGAACAATTCATAATACTGCTCCGGATGATTGGTTGCTGCATTTACATTATCGAAAGAATAAGCCATACTTTTTCCATCCAGGTCCATTTGTTCCTCTCCGTCAAGTACTTCCAGGAAAGGCGTGCCGGTCACATCCAGGATGGTCGCACCTATGTCGGTGATATGGTGATATTGATTTCTGATCTCTCCTTTGGATTTTATACCAGCAGGCCAGTGAATGACCAGGGGATCCTGGATTCCGCCTCTGTGAACGATTTGTTTAAAGTATTGAAAGGGTGTATTTCCAGCCAGTGCCCATCCCGCATGAAAATGCGGATAGGTATCCGGACCGCCCCAGCCTTCATAATGTTCCATATTCGCTTCAAATGGAGTTTGTAATCCATTCAACACATAGGTTTCATTAAAGCTGCCTGATAATCCGCCTTCACCGGAAGAACCATTATCAGCGGTTACAAAAATGATCGTATTGTCCAGTTGTCCTGTCCTTTCCAGAAGATCCACCATCCTTCCAATCTGATCATCCACGTGGTCCAGCATGGCTGCAAAAACCTCCATCTGCCTGGCAAATAGCTTCTGCTCTTCGGGTTTCAGCTCATCCCATGCAGGGATCGCCTCGGTTCGTGCAGTAAGCTTGGTACCTGGAGGTATAATGCCCATCTCCAGTTGTTTCGCATGGATGGTTTCCCTTGCTTTGTCCCAACCCATGTCAAATTTGCCTTTATATTTATCAATATAATCTTGGGGTGCCTGGTGTGGTGAATGCATGGCTACAGGTGCCCAGAACATCATGAAAGGTTTGTCAGGAGCAGTAGAAATATGTCCGGTAATATTCCTGATGGCCTCATCAGCCATCGCTTCCATATAGTGATACTGTTTTTTCCCTTCCCAATCCTCCAAAGGATAATGATCTCTCCAAACCAGTGATCTGTAACAATCGGCGTCAGCTGCCATAAAACCATAATAATGATCAAAACCTTCACCGCTGGGCCAGCGATCAAATGGTCCTGTTTCTGATACTTCATACAACGGTGTATGGTCCCATTTTCCTATGGCATAATTTACAAAACCGGCCTTTTGGAGGTGTTTTGCAATGGATTTGCTACTTTCGGGCGGATAAGCATTATAACCCGGGAATCCCATAGCGGTTAATGAATGTGACCCCAGCCCAATGCGGTGGTGATTCCTGGCTGCCATAATGGATGCCCTGGATGGCGAACATAAAGCAGTCGTGTGAAAATTGGTATAACGCAATCCGTTTTCTGCCAGTTTATCAATATGGGTTGTTTCGGTTAGCCCTCCGAAACTTCCTAAATGTCCAAATCCGGTATCATCAAGTAATATTAACAATACATTGGGTGTTCCCGCGCTTGGTTTTGGCGATGATGGCCACCATTCTTCAGAATCCTCATAAGATTCGGCTATCTTGCCTTTGAATTCCTGGCCATATTTGTCAAATGAATCGTCTTCTGATTCAAGTTTGTCTCCTTTCGGCTGACATGACCAGCCAAAGATAATTATGAGCATAAGTGGAAAAGCAGATTTTAATTTCATAATAATTTGTTATAAGACTTAGGTTAAAGTATTATTTTGCAGTTAAAAGAATCCTCTAAATTCTGTTTTTAATCGATAAAATCAAAGCATTTCAATACTTCTGAATCATTTGCATTACGATTATTGAAACAAAGACAAAACAAGTGTATACACTACGATATGAAAGATCTTTGCTTTTAACCAAACCGTTACAAGGTTAAATCTCAATATATGTCTGGATTTTACTTTGAAAGTTCAGTATATATTGTAAAAATCGCAATTGTGTTATGATGCGGGATCGCTTATTTAATTATGATAAACTCATGACATATAAATAAGTGTGATTTCAAGATAAATATTCTAAACGGGATATTTTATGAAATCAATTTGAATATTATTTTTATAAATAATACTTATATTTCAAGCGTTCAAAGTGATATAATAGACCTGATATGCAACAGAGAAGACTTGCTGCCATAATGTTTACTGATATCGTGGGATATACCAGCATAATGTCGAAAAATGAAAAAGATGCATTGCAAGCCATCCAGGTGGTAAGGGATGTATTAAAGCCATTGATCGAAAAATATAATGGGAAATGGCAGAAAGAGATCGGTGATGGAACCTTGTCAAGCTTTTCAAGTGCTGTTGATGCAGTAAATTGTGCTATTGATTTTCAGCGATCCCTGGGAGAAGAATCTTTCAAGGTCAGGATTGGGATCCATGTTGGTGAAGTTACCTTGACCGAAGATGATATTTTTGGTGATGGAGTAAATATAGCTTCCCGGATTGAACCCCTTGCACCCCCCGGGGGGGTGTATATAACCGACCGGGTATATGAAGATATTGCCAATAAGCCTGGTTTCAATGCAGTTCTGGTAGGAACCAGGAGTCTGAAAAATGTTGAAAGACCGATCAACGTATATGCCCTGGCTGGAGAGGGCCTGCCTGAACCACCGGCAAAACCTTTGGGCAATAGCATAACCGCATTTTTGAAGGATATCTGGGCAAGAAGAATGCTTCAGTTTTCTGTGCTCTATCTGCTGTTTTCCTTTCTAATTGTTCAGATCGTATCATGGGTCGTCAACAGGTTTATGCTGTCCCCGAACTGGTTCGACCTGACATGGGTATTATTGTTATCCCTGTTACCCAGCGTTGCTTTCATGGCCTATTATCATGGCAAATCCGGAATGGATAAATGGATTAAAAGAGAAAAGATCTTTGTTTCAGCCAATCTGGCCATATCGGCTGTAATCCTAATATTTCTTTTCCAGGGAAAAGATCTGGGAGCAACGACCAGGGAGGTAATCGTAGAGGATGAGGAAGGAAAGACTTTACAACGGATTGTTCCCAAGAATGAATTTATAAAAACTATTGCTGTTTTTAATTTCGAGAATTTCGGGGATCCCGATACGCATGGGTGGCTTTCCTCAGGAATTAATACCGCCATTCTGATAGATCTTGGACAGGATGTATTTTTTCAGCCAAAAGGAACTGAATTGTTTGTTGATGAACTGAGAGGAGCCGGGGTTAATGATTTGGATAATGTTGACTTCAATCTCATGAGAAAAATAGCAAGTGATTTCAGAATGGAATATATGCTGTCAGGAGGATACGACATTACAGAAACAGGGTATCAGGTTGAAACAAAACTGCATCAGGTTGAAAATGGCAAATTAATATCAGAACATTCATATGAAGGGAGAGATGTTTTCAACATTATTGATCAGCTTACTGTTCAATTGAAAAAAGATCTGGAGATGCCGGAGAATTATTTAGAGTCGGTGGAGGACCTTCCTGTTTCCAGCATCCTGACAACTGATATGGATGCATATAAGGATTTTATTATGGGGATTGTAGCAGCCAGCTATAATAACGATTATAATGGCAGTATTGAACATTTTCTTAATTCTCTTGAAAAAGATCCGGGTTTTATGTCGTCAGCATTCAACCTGGCAGCTGTATATCTGCTTAATAGCCAGATGAAGGAAGCTTCTGAATACATAGGAAAGGTAATAGAAAAGGATTATATGCTTCCTGAACAGGACCAGTTTCTTGCAAAATCCCTTTATTATCATATCAATGAGGAGCAGGAAAAAAGGATCAAAGTCCTGGAAATGTGGAAGGAGTTGTATCCTCAAAATGTGAATGCCTACAATTTCCTCGCTCAGATCCATAAAGTATCCGGTGAACCCATAAAAGCAGAAGAGATATTGAAAGAGGCCCTGGAAATAGATGATAACCGGGGTGATTTTTATGTTGATCTTGCTGAGGTATTAATGGTGCAGGGTAAGAATGAAGAAGCACTGCAGTATTATAATTTGTATGCGGAACGTTATCCAACTCATTCCCGGTCATTCAGGCTTCTGGGAGATTACTTTTTTAATCAGGGTGAATACGATGAAGCTGAGAAAAACTATGAAAGATCCGTTTTATTGTCAGAGAGCAATATAAATAGCATAGGACAGATGGCTATTATTAAAGAACGGCAAGGTTACTTTCAGGAAGCAGAAAACATATTGGCCTCTGCATTGAAAAAAGCAAAAACTACAGGGGACAGTATGACAGTATATTCTACCATGATGGAATATTTTGAGGCACATGGTCAAATTGAGAAGGTAATAGAGCTCTGGGAACAGACACTTGATATGGGTAAAAGGGAATATCCCCCCTTTGTGATATCGATATACAGAATAACACGGTTATACTGGTATTTTATGATCGATCAGGCTGATACGGCTTTGCAGATCATCCAACGGGAAGAAGGGAAGTTAAGTGATTCTTTTAAAAATGTTACAGCTTATGGTTATATCAATTATTATATGAATTTGGGAGATATTGAAAAGGCCGAGGAAGAATTACTGCGGGTTGAAGAATATATATCTAAATATGGATCTTCAGGCAATATTGATAAATACTACGCCGCTGAGATCATGTTTTTAAAAGAAGAATATCAAGCATCACTTGATAAGTACCTTGAATTCAAAGCAGTCAATGTGTTTTTTTCTAAAGAAATGCTGGATAGCAAGATCGCCAATTGTTATGTCAAGCTAGATAAGCCTGATAAAGCCATGGAAATTCTTGAAGAAAGACTTAAATTGAATCCATACCAGGCTTCAGCACATTTGTCTATAGCAAAGATATATCTTGAAGAGGGAAATGAAACAAAAGCAAAAGAGCACCTCCTGATTGCCAATAAGGTTTGGGAAAATGCGGATGAATCATTTGGGTTGGCCAGGGAAGCAAAAGATCTTCTGGCTGGATTAGAGGAATCAACAGGATAATATTTTTATATTTTCAGAATATGAGATGACAAATCCCTTCAGATTTCAGGTTTATCAATCGATTATTATATGCTTACCGATAAAATAGAATTAAGGCAATTTGATTTCATTATTTGGAAGGGATTTGATACACAGATTTGTTATAACCGGGTAATATACTGATCAATTTGCGGTCCGGGCTGGATGTCATGATAAAAAATACATTATGAAAAGAATATCTTTTTATTTGATATTATCTCTTGTTTGCCACACAGGATTTTCCCAGAATAAACCTGAAATGGAAGAATGGCTGAAAGATGCAGGTTTCGGTATGTTCATTCACTGGAGTATGGACTCCCAACTGGGGATTGTCATCAGCCATTCCACCGTCGGAGCATCTGAAGATTACACTAACCGCTATTTTAATGAATTGCCAGAAACTTTTAATCCCACTGACTTTGATGCGGATAGAATGGCGGTACTGGCTAAGTTGGCTGGTATGAAATATATGGTTTTTACGGCTAAGCATCACTCCGGTTTCTGTATGTGGGATACGGAAACAACGCCTTTCAATATAATGAATACGCCTTATAAACAGGATATCGTAAAGGATTATATTAGCGCCTGTCGTAAACATGGCCTCAAAGTTGGCTTGTACTTCTCCCCGGAGGATTTTTGGTTTCTTTACCAGAATGATGAGCTGATCAGAAGGAGTAATATAGATGATATTCCGGATGATTTGATGGAAAAATATATCGAATACAACCAACGGCAGTGCAGGGAATTGTTAACCAAATATGGACCCGTCGATGTTGTATTCTTTGACGGTGGAGAAGGATCCCTCATAAAAGCCTTAAAACCATACTGCTGGGGAATTAATCCTGAATTACTAATTACGAGAGGGGAATTGCAAACCCCTGAGCAATATCTTCCAGGGATCACATCGGAACGTGTATGGGAGTCATGTATAACCATGGGCACGCAATGGCAATTCAAACCGACCAATGAGTCCTATAAATCAGGGGCACAGATCATCAAAATGCTGGTTGAAACAAGGGCGAAGGGAGGAGCACTTTTATTGAACATCGGTCCGGATGCCTACGGTAACATCCCCTTTGAACAGGATCGTAACTTGCGCGAGGTGGCTGCCTGGTATTTTATAAATCATGAAGCAATAGATAATGTTCGGCCCTGGATCATCACCAATGAAGGAGATATATGGTTTTGCCAATCAAAAGATAGTCAAACCGTATATGCATTTCTTTTTGATCAGAAAAATTGGACAAGGGGAGATAGAAGAGAATTTAAGATTAATTCTGTGCAAGCCACTAACCAAACAAAAGTCAGCGTATTGGGACAGAATGATAAAATTGTAGAATATATGAGTGTGGATCCTGCCTCGAAGTTCAGTCAGAATTCAGATGGTCTGAACATTTCCGTTGTCAGGGCACAGCGGATATACAATAACCACAAATGGCCCAATCCTATTGTGCTTAAACTGGATAATGTTGAAAAGGCACTCGAGCCACCTTTTATCCGGACAATTGAAGATGTCAAACAAGAGGGTAGCAATGTGACTTTTATGGTCAGCCTGGAAGATTTAGGTGATGCTGAAGCAGTGCGTATAGCCTTTCAGTACCGGAAAGCGCCGACTACACTGAATGAAAGGGTGGCGGGCGCTGAATGGATACTGACGGAGACAACGGATGTTGATAAACCAGGAGAATATAAAGTCACTCTGGAAGATTTGAGTCCGGGAGCCTATCAATACCGGGCAGTGGTCATTCATCCAAGATTATGATCTCTGGTGAGATTTATACATTCAACATTAATTGATTCTTTTGAACTCTATGATATTTTGAATGATCCTGAAGAATCTAGTGACCTTTCCTTGGAGTTCCCTGAAATAAAAGATACTTTAATAAATCAATTGAACGTTTGGATAAGATCCTGTAAACATAGTAATGAAGGCATGATTATCATTAGAAATTTATTATTTCCATTATCCATTGTAGTATTATTTGCCCTGGCAGGGTGTGAACAGGAGATCATTGATCCGGTTAAGCCGAATATTGTATTTGTCCTGGCGGATGACCAGCGGGGAGAAACCATACATGCACTAGGTAATGCTGAGATCATCACACCGAACCTGGATAAGCTGGTTTCCGAAGGCTTGAGTTTTACAAATGCATATATCATGGGATCCTATTCCGGTGCAGTCTGCCTACCCAGCCGGATGATGCTTTTAACCGGCAAATATCTGAACAACCTGACCAGGAATGGATCGATTATACCCGAAAGCGATTCGACACTGGGGGAGAGCCTGCAGAAAGCGGGTTATAACTGTTATGGTATTGGTAAATACCATAGCCAACCTCAGTCATATTACCGGATCTTTAATGACGGCAATAATATATTCTTCGGAGGTATGCATGACCAGTGGAATGTTCCGCTCAACTCCTACAAATCTATCGAGCATTATGAGAGAAAAATGAGGCCGGTGATCAATGACTTTTTCTATAAAAAGGAAATTACTTATGAATTGGGGGAATATATGTATGGAGGTAAACACAGTACCGATATATTTGCGGAAACGGCCATTGATTTTATTGAAAATTACGACTCCGAAAAGCCGTTCTTTCTGTATACTGCTTTGATGACTCCGCATGATCCCAGGACTACGCATCAGGAATATATTGAAATGTATGATACGGCCAACATAAGCATTCCACCAAACTTCATGCCTCAGCATCCTTTTGACAATGGTGAAATGAAGGTTCGGGATGAGATGCTGGCCCCATTCCCCAGAACAAAACCTATTGTAAAAGAACACCTGAGGGATTATTATGCATTGATCTCACATAATGATGACCGGCTAGGGGACATTATTGAAGCCCTGAAAGCGAAAGGTATTTACGATAACACAATCATTATTTATTCTGGTGATAATGGCCTGGCTGTAGGGCAGCATGGATTGTTTGGAAAACAGAACCTCTATGAGCATAGCATAAATATCCCCCTGATCATATCCGGGCCGGGAATTCCGGTCAATGCCAGATCTGAGGCATTCGTTTACCTGACGGATATGTATCCAACCTTATGCAACATGTTAGGTATATCTGTCCCCCAATCAGTGGATGGCTTGAGCTTTGATCATGTCCTGAAAAATCCCAGGGCGGATCACCATCAGTTCATTACTACAACCTACAAGGCTAATCAGCGTGCTATCCGGGATACCCAATACAAGCTGATCAGATATCGGGTGAACGATCAGGAGCATATGCAGTTGTTTGATCTGGTGAAAGATCCATATGAAACCAGAAATCTGGCCGAGGAGTCAACCTTGAGTAATGAGCTGGATCGCCTCAATTCATCCCTTTTTGAACAACTGAAACAATTTAACGACACGATCTGGGTAAAATAAATTTCTGATTATGGAACTAAATACCGCTGAAAAATTCTTATTAATTATCATGCATCCCGAAAAATCCAGGTACCTCATACCTGAAACAAAGATCAATCCGGGTCTTTTCGGAGCCATTCTGATGGATCTCTCCCTGGAAGAAAAAATTGAATTTAAGGATAAAAGGATAATCGCCCATTCCTCTTATACCAAGACATCAGAGGCTCATAATATTTTACTAAGTAAAATTGCAGCATCAAAAAAGATGAAAAGAATTAAAACCTGGATCGCCACTTTTGCCTGGAACAGCAGGAAATTCAGGCATATGATTCTAAGGGATCTGGTTTTAAAAGGTAAAGTCAGGATTGAAGAAAGAAGATTTTTGTTTTTCCCATACAAAAATGCTTTTCTTATTGATAAAAACTTCAGAAAACAGATCCTCCTGGAAATCAGTGAAATAGTGTTAAAAAATAAAGCACCTGGGGATGATATGGCTTGTCTTTTGGGAATAATTGATGGATGTAAAGCGTATAAACTAATCACAAAAGATAAAGAATCTCTTAAGACAGTAAAACTGAATATAAAGGAAAGGGTACAGAATGACTCTGTCTCAAAAGAAGTGCAGAAAGTAATTCAGGAAATGCAGGCTGCGGCCGTGGCAGCAACAGTAGCCACTGGATCTTGATTAATAAAAAACTTTGAAGCCATTCTTTAACATAATTCCCGGATTTTTTCTTCCAATACCCTCAGGGCCTGTAAATTAAGTAAACCGCATGTTTTGTGCGGAATACATTCAAATCCCTTTTCATATATTCTATTAGGGATTCCGAATGAAAACTTTTAGGGATTTTGAATCAATAGCTTAACAACAATCTTGTCGAAGTATTTCAGGATTTCACTTAATAACTCTCAGCCCTTTCTACCTTGATCTTCACAGTTCTTTCCATAGAACCATAATCATTACTTACCAGAGCACTTACCTCAGCTATCCCATCAAAACAAGGTCCGGTGAAAAATTCTACTTTGGCTCCTTCTCCTTTAAAAGAGCCAGTATTGGATGACCAGACATACTGAAGGTCATCTCCAACCGCGTTAACCCAGACTTCTATAGATTCTCCACCCTTGATGGCATCTTTTTCAGCATTTATGGAGATAAAAGCAAACCTTCCATCAGGTTCTTCCTGGACAAGAATGAAATTTTCCTTTTGAATAACTTGTTTTTGCCCCCCAACTACCAGATTCAAAGTAACCGAAAATACACCTTTCTTGCCATAATAAATCGTTGGAGGATTTAGCTCATTAAAATATTCCGGTTCACCACCTTCAAAAAACCAGGAAGCTTCTGTAATTCCGCTTGGGTTATTCAAACTGAAATTGACACCATGGGATATATATACACGTTTCACATCAGCATTTATGTCAAGTTTCTGAGTCGTTTCATCAGAACTGCTGCATTTGAAAAACAATGCTGTTAAAATTACAAGGGTGTAGGTCTTTAATTTAATGCTTGTTTTCATAATTAAAAAATCTGTTTTCGGCACTTTATTAAACCTTCAAAAGGAAATAAGGAATGTAATCTGACTATCCCTATATTCTAAATCTAAAAATTTTTGAAGGAATAACCATAGTATTTTCTTAAATTTATAGGAGAAAATGATATATATCATAAGTCCGAATTTACTATAACTCATTTTCTAAGTTTTTTGGAAATATGACTGTCTGGGTGATTCCATTTTTTTCAGGTGAAAAAACCTATTCCGTCATTATTATTACAATTTTTTATACAAGGGGTAGCATTCGATGTGCTTCCTCCAAAGCAATTCAATAAAATGGAACTTAAACGCAGAGATTTCATACGTCAGCTCTGTTATGCATGTGGAAGTATAACACTTATTCCCGCTTGTACAACTAAAATTTCAATGTGGCGGTTTCTCTCAGAGGAGGAAGCCAGGTTGATAGAAGCGATAGCGGAGCAATTTATTCCTGCTGATCAGGATGCCGGGGCAACCGAAGCCAGGGTAGTCAATTTTTTTGATAAACAACTAACTGGTTACTATGTGCGACATCAGGAAACCTATCGAAATGCACTGAGAAGTGTTGATTTATCAGCTCAGCAATTATTCGGAAGATTATTCCAGGAGATTGACCCGAAAGATCAAACTCAAATTCTTGAATTGATGGAGAAAGGGGAACTTCCTGATGAAAACTGGCAAGAGGTTGATCAGAAAACATTTTTTAACCTGATACTTGATCATACCATGCAAGGTTTCTATGGGTCTCCCAGGCATGGTGGGAACTGCGATTATGTCAGTTATAAAATGATGAAGATAGATTACCCGCATATCATCGGGCAGAACAGATATGGTGCAGCGAGTAAAGGTGTTCAATCAAAAAAGAAGGCATCATGAGAAATAAACATGTAAATGCAATAGTCGTAGGTGCTGGTGCAGGTGGCGGTGTAGTAGCAAAAGAACTGGCTGTGGCCGGATTAAGCGTAGTGCTTTTTGAACGTGGTGATTGGGCCACTTATGATGCTTTTAATGACGACGAACTCATGTCCCAAAGGACACATCCATTTGAAAATCCCTTTGGGCCGGATAACGAAAGGCACCGCAGGGTATTTGTAGGTCCGGATGGAAATTCCCGGATCGTTTTACCCTTTGAATATGCGTTTAGTAATAATGCAGCCTGTGTAGGATCCGGAACTGTCAGCTATGGTGCAATGGCCTGGAGGTTTATGCAAAAGGATTTTCTCATGAAGTCTACCTATGGTCATGTGGAAGGTTCTACTCTGGATGATTGGCCAATCACTTATGAAGATCTGGAGCCGAGTTATGAAAAAGCAGAATGGGAAATTGGTGTTTCAGGAGATCATACCGGGAATCCTTACCAGGGCCCAAGGAAAAAACCTTTTCCCATGCCCGCATTTCAATACAACAGGGAGGGAGAAATGCTTCATACCGCTGCAAAAAGACTGGGACTGAATCCATTTTCGATTCCCATGTTACGTAACTCCGTCCCATATATGGGCAGGCCGGCATGTTACCGGATGCGCACTTGTGTCGGATTTGCTTGTCCGGTCAATGCAAAATGCGGAACACACAATACAGTAATTCCAACTGCCATAAAATCTGGCAATTGTGAGTTGCGTACAAATTGCCAGGTAGCTGAGGTGATGGTCAATGATGAAGGGATATGCAACAGGTGTCAAGTATTTTGATGAAAATGATAATGGTCAGACTCAGACTGCAGATATCGTAGTTGTCGCAGCCGCTGCTATTGAAACTGCCCGACTGCTGTTGAATTCAAAATCCAAATTATTCCCGAATGGTGCAGGAAATAATAACGACTGGGTAGGCCGAAACCTTCAGGGACATGCTTACACCGGTGCCTCCGGTTTATTTGCTGAAGATATATATGACGATGTTGGCCCGGGGCCTGTTGGGCGATCAGTGATTTTAACCATGACAATGATGGGATTATAGGAGGAGGAGCACTATGCAATGGATTCTTTACCCCTCCATATGCATTCACAAGGCAGCGTCCTCCCGGATCAAAGCGTTGGGGGATAGAGCATAAGGAATTTCAGCGTACAAATTACAAAAGAATGGTACACGTACGTGGACCATTTCAGGAAATACCAAATTTTGAAGCAAGGGTAACTATGGATCCGGAAGTTAAAGACCATTGGGGAATCCCGGTAGCCCGATTATCCGGACAAAGACACGCATATGATCGAACAGGATGCCAGTTCATGTCGGACAGGGCGGAAGAAATTCTAAAAGAAGCGGGTGCAATTGCGACCTGGCAAGGCGTGGGAGGACGAGGATTAAGTGGTGATCAGCATCAGGCAGGTACGGCCAGGATGGGGAATGATCCCGAAACCTCTGTAACGGATAAATATGGCCGGGTCCATGATATCGATAACTTGTTTGTTGCAGATGGGAGTTTACATGTGACGAATGGTGGATATAATCCGGCATTGACAATTCTAGCCTTAGGCTATCATGTCGGCGGACATATCGCTTCAAACTGGGCTGGTGGGACATTTACCAAAGGAGGTGTGAAATGAAAAAAGGAAAAGGATATAAAGTTACCCTGGTAATTATAGCCGCTGGATTTCTTATTGGTGATCACTATGTTTGGCGGATATAAGAAATGGAATGCCTCGGATCCTGAAAAAACATGTAACAGCTGTCATGAGATAAGCCCTTCCTATAACACTTGGGCAGCTTCAGCCCACAGAGGAATAAAATGTGATAATTGTCATGGTACAGCATTGAGTAATGGCTGGCATAGCCTTTCGGAAAAGGTCAATATGGTCTTTTCACACTATAAAGAGGAAATGCTGCATGAAAATATAGGACTGAGTGAAGCTCAGAGGCTTGAAACCATGGAAAGGTGCCGTAATTGTCACCAAACGGAATATTTTATGTGGAACAGCAGCGGTCATTCCGCATCTTATTCGGATATCTTTCTTAATGAAACGCATAACAAGACCGAACAACTTAATTTCGATTGTTTGAGATGTCATGGGATGTTTTATGAAGGCACAATCAATGACCTGGTTACTCCACTTTCTATTGAAGGGCCATGGTCTCTTATCGATGAAGAAAAAGCTGACCAGGCTACAATTCTTTGTATGACTTGTCATAAGGTTCATTCGGAAGGCCAACCTTCCACGGCCCCGGATCATAGCACTCCGGACAGTATTTTTTATGCCCGGGTCAAGGAAAATAAAACTGTAGGTTTTTATAGCCGGCACGAACTGATGCATTTCCCGCTGGAACAACTGCCTAGACCTGTGATCCTGAATCAGGAAGATACTGTTAAGACACCGGATGATCCTGTTTATAAACTTTGTGTTCAATGTCATGCGCCTTCTGTCTGGCACCAGGCTGGATCTCATGATGATCATACACCAGTCGGGGTACATGAAGGGATTTCCTGTGCGACCTGTCATGAGAAACACTCAAACTTTCAGAGAAATTCCTGTGACAAATGCCATCCGGCAATCAGTAATTGCAATCTCGATGTAAAAACAATGAATACTTCTTATTATTCAGCTTCCAGTCCGAATAATATTCATTTTGTTTCATGCAGTGATTGTCATGATGATCTTCTTTCTAAAAAATAATATGTTGAGAAATTTGAGATTTATAAAACAGCATAGCTTTCATAGTTTTTTAATCATAGCAGGTAATTTTCTGT
This sequence comes from uncultured Cytophagales bacterium, assembly GCA_963820995.1. GTDB lineage: Bacteria > Bacteroidota > Bacteroidia > Cytophagales > Cyclobacteriaceae > JAGTVG01. Next base: position 288,109 of record CAWGCL010000011.1, read on the forward strand.
TGATTCTATTGCTTTTGTCAGGATGTTCTAATCCAGGGAATAATGAAAAAATGATAAGAAAAGCACTGATCCTGTCCGGGCAAAATAACCACGAGTGGGATAAAACTACCGCTGCTTTACTGAAGATGTATAAAGAGCTTCCCGGATATGAGATTGATGTTACTGCAGATCCGGAATCACTGACCTATGAAGAAATTAAGAATTATGATGTGTTGATAAGTAACTGGAATAACTGGCCCGATAATGATATCGCATGGAATCCTGTTCAGGAGAAAGCATTCCTGGATTATGTTGAAGAAGGGGGTGGAATAGTCTTTATTCACGCAGGGGCCTCTTCTTATTATTCTTCGGAGATTTATCATAAATTGGGTATTGGCAAATGGGGAAAAGAAACCTCCCATGGACAGCCGACAAAAGGTAAAATCGTACAATTGTCACAGGAACATCCGGTCACTAAAGGATTAAATGAGTTCTACATTCTTGATGAGATCTGGGAACATACCGATATCAGTCCGGGTGCACTTGTTTTAGCAAGAATGACAGGAAAATCTGAGGAAGATGGCCATATGATCAGTGAAGATGCAGTATTCGTAAGGGAGATTGGAAAAGGGCGGACTTTTTATACCATAATGGGGCATGATGAAAGGGCATTGTTTAATACTGGACTTAAGACTTTATTACTAAGGGCCACAGAATGGGCTGCAAGTGGGGATGTGACCATGAATATTCCCCAGGATATGCAAATCCCCTCCGAATCAGCCAACCAGAATTTAAAATGGATAGAATCTGACACCTCACTTCAACTTCTTAATGGTGAAAAGCTTGTGTGGCAGTATAATTTCAGGAACCGTTTTGGTAAGCCTTATTTTCATCCAATCTATTTGAATTATACAAGACTCACGAGTGAAAGTCCAAGCGATCACCCCTGGCATTATGGGCTCTGGTTCTCATGGAAATTTATCAATGGACTTAATTATTGGGAATATTTGGATGATTTCAAATCGGAAGAAACGGGATATAAGTCCGAGGGAATTACAGGAATTCAATCGATCGATATTCAGAAAAACCCGGATTATTCTGCAAACATAGAGATTGATATTCTATATCGCCCTCAGAATGAAGATCCCGTGTTAAAAGAATTACGAAAGATCTATATTTCTCCACAGGACAATTCCGGGCAATATTATTTAGATTATGAACATCATTTTATTGCGGATTTTGACGATGTAATCCTTGATCGCACACCGATCCTTGGGGAACCCGATGGTAAATCATGGGGTGGGTATGGCGGTTTATCAATTCGATTCAACCAGGATTTTACAGAAACGGAAACAATACCTGCTGTGATATATCCGGACTATCCGAAAAATGACTGGTTCTATATGGGATTCAACTCCCTTACAGGTGAAAAGGCAGGGGTGGCCATGCTTCAGCATCCGGATTATACGACCGAAACAACCCGTTGGTATTATTTGACAGATATGAACCATCCATTTTTTTTCTACAGCCCGGCGGCTCTTTATGATGGTAAATATAAGTTAAACCGGGGAGACTCTCTGGTATTGAAATACAGGGTATGGGTATTGTCAGAAGCTTCTGACGAAATTTTAGCCGAAAAATTCCATCACTATATCTATGACTGAAATGGTGATATAAAAAATAAATAATTTACATGAAACAATCTGAGAAAAACATTATCGGTCGAAGGAAGTTTGCTAAAACAACTATGCAATCTATGGCTGGCGCACTCTTTATGCCAACTATTTTGCCTTCTAATATTAAATGGAAAGGCGCTAACGACAGGATATTAATGGCTTCGATCGGTCTTGGGTCCAGGGCCAGCCATGAGCTTGATAATTATATCCTTCCTTTGGAAGGTTCATACTCTGTGGCTATGTGCGATGTTCATCTGGACAGGCGTGAGAACTGGACCAGAAAAGTAAATGATTACTATTCTTCTAAAGACATTAAAGCACCGGAATGCAAATCATATCTTGATTTGGAGGAGATCCTTGACCGTAGTGATATCGATGCCGTACATATCACTACGCCTGATCACTGGCATGTGGCAGCCGCAACAAAAGCTGCAAAAGCGGGTAAGCATATCATGTTGGCAAAACCCCTTGGTTTAAGCTATCCACATTATCAAAAATTAAGCAATGCTGTTGTAAAAAATGATGTTCGTTTTCATTATGCTACTCAACAACGAACATTTGAACATATGAAAGCAGGTGTTGAAATGATCCAGGAAGGAAAGATCGGAGATATAGAACGAGTAGATATATGGTGTCCCGGGAAAAATCCTGTTTCTTCTCCGGAATGTAAGGCAGTCCCGGTTCCCGACACCTTTGATTTCGATAAATGGACAGGCCCTGCTCCCTTGAATTCCTATTGTCCTGACAGGGTTACGAACAACAGTTCCTGGTTTCAATATGATTATAGCATCGGTTTTTTGGCCGGTTGGGGTGCTCATCCGATCGATATAATGGTATGGGCTTTGAAAGATCAGGTATCTGGACAGTATTCTTGTAAGGGAAACGGGACTTTCTGGTCAGAAGGGGGTATGTATGATAATATCTATTCCTGGGATGTTAATTATGAATATGAAAATGGATTGAAAGTTCATTTTGTGACTACTGATCTTTTTGAAGATATGGTGAAAGAAAGGAAGGTAGAAGCCTATAACGGGACTACTTTTTATGGAACTAAGGGCTGGATATCCTTAAGCAGGGAATCTGTTGAAAGCAATATTCCAGATATAAACCAGAAACTTAATCAGTATTCAAGGGGAAATAATACCATGGGCCAGGCATTTCTTGATGTTATTCACGGAAAAACTAAAGAAATATGTCCGCTGGATGAGGCCATAATATCAGATACTATAAGTCATATGGGTGATATAGCTATTCGAATGAAGAAATCAGTCTCCTGGGATCCTGTGAAAGGCAAGGTAGATGATAAGGAAGGGAATAAACTATATTCACGAAAATACAGGAAGCCTTATACGATATAAACTCTGTTAAATTATAAAACCAGCATGGTTCCTCAAAGCTGGGATTTGGGGGAGATCCGCCATGTTGGAATGAAAGAACCGAAATGCTGTCTGACAAAAATGCATGTTTGAAGGATTATCCCGGTTGAATTTTTTGCAAATGATCAATCCTTAAAGTCTGATTCAGAGAACTTCAGGGCTTCATATGTGAAAAGGTCAGCATCCTTCCAGCCTTCCCAACCGATATGAGCTTTATCTCTTGCACATCGCCCAAGGAAATCTTCTACACTCCATCCAGTTTCATTGGCAACCTGGGGCAGGAAGGTTCCGGTTTGAAAGCCTTTTTTAATATAAATCCCATGCCTACCAATTTCTATCTGGTTAATAGATGAGATTTTCTTCATAGGAGTTAATACCGATATTTCAATCTCAATACTTGAAAGTTCATCCTGTTTAACCGATTTAAACCGGTAATCTTTCGTAGCTGAGGATATTGTTAATGATTGTATGGTTTTATAAAGAGGTTTATCAGATTCTATATGCCCGATACAACCTCTCAACTCACCATTTTTATACAAAGTAACGAAAGCGCCCATTTGATTAAGATTTGCAGGATTTATTTCAGCTTCATCATAATTGCGAATCGAATTTTCAGTGATATACAATTCAAGTGCATTTCGGGCGAATCTCAATAACTGTATTTTATCTTCTCTGGAAAGCTTAAAACTTTTTGTTGGTTCTGATTTTCCGAATAATGATGCGAACATATCTTATTCCTAAATTAAGATATTCCTGCGCTGGAATATGCTCATTTTAACGGTTTAAAAAATATTAATGTTGATCTAATATACGAAAAATGAAGCCATGAAACTGTATTTAAATCGGCTTTATAATTAAAACATCAACCAAGTAAACAGGAATAAGAGTATTGAGCCAATAAATCCTACTAGAAAAATGATGTAAGAAGTGCGGAGTTTAGCATATTTTCTATGGAGAACCGTGGCCTGGTTGAATATGTCAATGATCATATTTTCGTATACATCGCCTTTTGTTTCAATGATCTGCTTCATTGTATCAAGGTATTCATTCAGTGTCAGCCCGTAAATGTTCTCAAAAAACAGCAGACTTCTTTTTTCTTGGTCAGTTGACAAGTTCCCCTTTTTTGAAAGGATAAGCCTTGGTTGTACGGCCCGGATAGCAAATACTGAGCTAAAGACAGCCGTAAGCATCACCGTGACTACAGGGATAACCAATTCAACATTTTCAATTACCTCTTTATTGGAAAATAATAAAGAGGAGGATATAATACCTATCAAAACAGATATAATCATAGCATTTATACCCAGAATCATGTTGGCTTTTGTGTCGGCTATTCGAATCAGATTTATCTGGGTTCGATAGGTTACACGAAACAAAGTTTGCGTGCCGGCAGTGATCTGTTTTCTCTCTTTTATCTTCTTTGAAATGTCCATATTACATGCTTTGAATAGAGCAATATAAATATTTTTAGAATGCTACTCAAGAATATTGATAAAAAAGATGGCCTGAGATATGATAGCTGATAGATTTATAATTAAATAAAAATGAAGTGTAAATATGAAATTATCGATATGATATTATTCTATATCTGTCAAATTAACCTCCCGATAAACAATTCCCTCATAAGGATTGTTTATGCCTGCCTCGAACAAACATCCAATATTATCATTAGGTAATCTTGTAAGGTCTGAATAGGCTGAAGGTCCTGAAAAAAGTACAATTGATTTCTCCCATGTGCTTCCTTCATCGTAACTGATCCTCAGGGTCATGTTTTCCCGTTTTTCCTTATTTGCGGGATTGGAAAACAGGATTCTGCTTATACCGGATTCGGCAAAAGAATATCGCAGAAGACTGGCCTGGCATATTGGTTCGACCAGACTTTTATCAGGATAAATGTTTCCCCAGGTCAAACCTCCATCTTCACTTAAGGAGATCTTTCTGGTTTTCTTCGAACGGTCATAATTCCTCATATTCAGCATTAAATTTCCTTCGGGAAGTTCGGCAATTGCACATTCATTGACCTGGTCCTGCGGTGTAGAACCTCCAATCTGCCATGATTTCCCATGATCATCTGAATAAATAATATGTGAAAAATACTTCTTGTTTCCCGCTTCAATATGATCACATGGGATGATAAGTCTGTCTTTGAATTTGTCATTTTTGACCTGAATGCCATGGCAGGGGCCGGTTGCATACCATGTCCAGTTTTCCTTTTTGACAGAAGAGGTTATCTCTTTTGGAAGGGACCAGGAATTCCCTTCATCGGATGATTCCATTACGAAAATTCGCCTTGTATCCGTACTCGTTTGATGGATAATTTCTGATTCGTGGTCCTCTCCGAGATTCCATGTGCTCAGGAGGTAAATGGTCCCGCTGATTCGGTCTACAACCGGTGCCGGATTGCCACAAACATTATCACCATCATCCCATAACACCTTTAGCTCGCTCCAGGTTTTTCCATTGTCCGATGATTTTTTCATAACTAGGTCTATGTCCCCCGTATCCGAGCTGCCATTTTTTCTGCCTTCAGCAAATGCGATGATATTCCCTCCAGTGGTTGTAATTATGGCAGGAATCCGGAAGGTATGATATCCATCCGTGCCACTTTTAAACAGATATTCTAAGGATCGTATCTGACCAAAGGAAGTAAAAGATAAAATCCAGATAAGAGCAATATGGTGAAAATTGAAATAAAATTCTTTTTCATAATCGAAAACATTGGTTAATTCATAACACCTTGTTGTTTGTTCCTGTCATTCTATTCTTTTCCAGACTTCCATTGCGTTCAGGACTTTATTTAAATTGCCTGCATGGCTTAATTTCTAACTTTCGTTGCAATTATTTGTTACAATTGATCCGGAACTTTTAATGAATACCAACCAGGCCTAGGTTTTTGTCCATCGATTGAATTTATAACTTCTTATTTCTGTCAATCCAGGATTAAGTTCCGGCTCCGATTGCCTACAGGATTTACATTACTGAGACCAATCCGTGGGTTCCCTGTCCCAGCGATGTTTTTCCAGTTCTTTCATCAGGTCATCGCTAAGCATTCCGGCATCGCTGGTGGCGATATTGGCTTCCACATGATTCAGTTTCCTCATGCCAGGAATAATTGTGCTGACCGTTGGTTCCCCCAGGATAAACCTTAATGCCATTTCCGGCATAGTCATGCCATCCGGGACCAGAGGTTTCAAAGGTTCAGCATGTTCAACACTTGAATTCAGGTTCTCAGGTACAAAATAGGTGTTGCGCCAGTCGCCTTCAGGCCATGAACTATCCTTTGTCAGGGTGCCGGTCAGGGTTCCTTCATCAAAAGGGACGCGGGCTATTACACCTACATTATGTGATCTACATGCCGGGAACAACTCATCTTTTGGGTTCTGATCGAAGATATTATATATTACCTGAACTGTGTCGATTATGCCACTTTTAACAGCTTCAACGCCATTCCATGGTTCCCATCGGTTTATACTTATGCCAATCGCATGGATCAATCCCTGACTTTTCAGATCCATCATTTTCTTCACCCACCTGTCATCCTGAAGCCATTGGTCTTCCCAGGTGTGGAACTGCATGATATCATAAGAATCTATCCCGGCATTTTCCAGACTGCTGTCTACAAACCTTTGAATATGATCAGGTGGGAAACAATCTTCAAGGGTATGTTCACGACGGCTTGGCCATTTAAAATTTTTAGGGGGAATTTTTGTAGCAGTATACAATCGTTTGTCTGGATTTGCTCGTATCAATTCTCCTAGCAAACTTTCACTTTTACCTGATCCATAGCCCCAGGCAGTATCAAAAAAATTGCATCCAAGATCTACTGCTTTCTGCATTGATTTCATTGACTCCTCATCATCTGACCCGGTCCAGCCAGCCATACCCCACATTCCATATCCTATTTCACTGACTTCCCAATTAGTACGTCCTAGTTTTCTGTATTTCATACTTTATTAATTTTATATTTCAGTAAAAATTTAATAGTTGCAGATGCTCTTTTTACACTGAAAGTACGCAACCTGCCTCTTGAGGGTAGCAATATTCTTTTTAGGCTGAAAGTATACCTGCCTGCTACTTTAGGGAGGCATATCCTCTTTTTATACTAAAAAGTACACCCATCTGTTACTTAGGTGAAGATAATAATATTCGGATTGCTCTTCCAATAAATTCTAAGTTTTTAAACAGGATGATTTATAATTGTATTAACCACCTTATTCTATAAACACCAGAAACTCTTTCAATCTTTTTTCTGAATTTCTAACCCACAATCGTAAATAATCCATAATTTTAATTTTTTCAATTCGAAATTTTGCACAAAATGGATAAGCCCGATCCAAAATATTTTGATTACGCTGCGTCCGTTCCTCCATTTAGAGAGGCACTGGATAGTTTTATTAAAATATCCCAGTCATATTTCGCCAATCCTTCATCCATCCATTCACAGGGCAGGAAGGCCAAAAAATTGCTGTTTGAACTCAAAAAGGAGTTTTGTGATCTTCTTCACTTCTATGATGGTCGATTGATGTTATGTTCTTCAGCAACTGAAGCAAATAATACGATTATTGAAGGGTGTCTTCGACGGTTTCCGGAAAAGAAAATACTGATTGCGGAGGATGCTCACGATTCTGTCTGGTATGCTATTAACCGATATCCGAAAAGAACATCTGTCTTAAAAATTAATCCGAATGGAAAGATAGATGAAGATCAACTTATTAGATCCCTTTCAAAGGACACAGTCCTTGTATGTTTAAATCATGTGTGTAGTGAGACTGGAACAATTCATAATGTTGATAGGCTGGCATATATATGTCAATCCCGGGAGATCAAAATATTGATAGATGGAACACAGGCAGTTGGCCATATTCCATTGAATTTAAACGATATTCCCTGCGATTATTACACTTTTTCTGCACACAAATTTGGTGGTCTAAGGTCAATTGGGGGGATATTCATGAGAGATAGTAACTTTGATCCACTGTTATTTGGAGGGATGCAGGAATGGGAAATGCGTGGGGGAACAGAGAACCTGGCTGGACTAGCGGCAGCAAAAACAGCACTTAAAAGAAACCTTGAAATCCAGTCTTCAGAAATGACTCGATTAAATGCCTTAGGGCAAAGGTTTACTAGGCAAATCCAGGATAAAATACCAGGTGTAATTGTCAATTCTCCGCAAAATGGCCTGCCCGGTCTGATATCTATCAGTGTTCCTGGTATGAAGGGTAATGAAATTGTAGCTGCATTGTCACTATCAGGATACTCTTTATCAACCGGTTCAGCGTGTCATGCCAACCAGGAAGAACCCTCCAGGATCATTTTAGCAAGAGGTCTGAATGAAAATGAGGCTACAAGCACTGTCCGGATCAGTATGGGTTATGGGACTACTGAGGAATCCTTGGATGGATTACTGGAAGCAATTATAGAATATATTGGCTAATAATATTAATATCAGTTGAAAGAAATTCAATTAACACGGCCCTCTGAATATGAGTTGGATGATGCTTATCGACAACTATCCAAGGGTGGTAATGTTCTAATTGAGGTTGATCCTCATAACTTAACCACCATTTTACAAAAGCTGGAAGTGATTGGATTTGTAGGAATCGAAATGCCGTATTTTACGCTGGAAGGGAAATGGGTTACTGTAAGTGGCTTCAAAGGAAAGCACGGGCCATGTTTCAATACTGGGATGAAAGCCACATATAAAGGGTCAGCCCTGGCTGCTTTTGACGATGATAATCATTTGTTAACGAAAGGAAAAGAATGTGCTATTTGTGAAAAAACCGGTATCATTTACAAGTTTTCACCATACCATGGCCTGATCAGTATTAGCGAAGGATCTGAGGAACTGATAGAGAAACTTAGATCCGCACCGGTAAAATTTGACTTATACAGTCTTGACGATGAATTAAATATCCTGAACGACGAGTTAAAAAATATTAGCGGGGAAAAAGACCGTGTTGCTGCATTTTATCCTGGCCCCTTCAAAAGCCTGATTCTTACTGATGGAACCATTATAAATAGGGGTGAGGTCAATAGTGTTCCGCAATCGGAATTAGAAGATCTGGTAAAAAGTGATCGTTTCATAAAAATAAAAACGGATACTGATGTAACTCCTGTTTTTTTTCAGGAAGAGTATCTCCGGATAGGCCCCAGGTGCCTTCAAAGGGATCGAAAAATTGTGGATCAGGGAAATGCTGTTCAAGAGACCAATTTAAATGAACTGGATTATCATTCTATGAAACTTCTGCCCAGGTTGATGGGACTGATCGAAAAAGACCGGAAGTATTTTATTCTAACAGGTAGTGATCCAACAGATGAAATGGGATGTTGCCCGTCGGATGAAGTGGGTGAAGCCAATAGGCTTGTTGAAGCAGGAGTTCTGAGTGCTATTTCCCAGGAGGTTTATGGTAATGCTTGTCCTGTAAGTTATTATGCCTTCAAAGATGAGATTTTCGTACGTGATGAGGATATTCAGTTCAGAAAAAATCAGGAAATCAGGAAAAAGGTATACCAACTTCTGAAAAAATCGGGTCAGTCCAAATATAAATCGTTGCTTAAATGGATCTTACTGGGATTCGTCTTTGCTAGCCTGGTTTTTGCCATCCTGAAAATGACAAATAACCTCAAGCCTAAATGAACACTATTCATTATATGAACAGTTCTCAGTAGTAAATGATGACGCCATACTGGTCCTTCTTTTTCACAACAGAGTAAGGTGCGCCATGTGCCTGAATATGGAAGAGCATATTCAATATCTGTTGTCGGGTAAATATGCAGAATTGGTTGAGGATAAACAGATCCAGTTTTTTCTTGTAGATATGAATAAGCCTGAGAATAAACACCTGATTGATAGATTTGGATTATATACTGCTTCAGTCGTAATTGTAAAAATGGTGGATAAGGAGGAACAGGATACTATTATATTGCGTGACATTTGGAAGCATCATGAGGATGACTTATGTTCAGAGAGTTGATTTCGAATGAGTTGGATGTACTTTTGACTGAATAATATGGTAGGGATATTCTTAGCTGCAGCAAGTTGTTTTTTCCTGGGTGTGATCACTACCATTCATCCCTGCCCTTTAGCTACCAATATCGCAGCTGTTTCCCTTTTATCCGGATGGTCATCCAAATACAGGAAAAATATTTATCCCTACGTTTTGTTTATAGTAGGTTACGTTGCTGTATTCATGCTAATTGCCTTCTTAATTTCTGCAGGGGTATATGCCAGGTCTTCACTTAGCCTATACCTTCAAAGCAGTATGAGGCTCTTACTCGGCCCGGTATTAATTCTTGTTGGGATGGTATTGGCTGATTTGATCCACTTAAATCGTTTTTATTCAGGAAAAATATTTATATGGTTGAAAAAAAAAAGATGGGGGGGTTTCTATTCACTGCCAATGGGAGCTATGCTGGCATTAAGTTTCTGTCCTGCTACCGCAGCCATTTTTTTTGGCATACTGATCCCCCTGACCATTCAACATAATCAGCTCATTTTATTTCCCCTGATATACAGTATGGGAGCCACATTGCCATTGATTGGAATTGTGGTGATGGCAGAAAAGGGAGGAAGAAGATTTTTGAGCAATAAGTGGCAGAAGAGGATCCCACTTATTTCCGGGTGGATCATAATATGCATAGGTATATATATCAGCATACAACAGATTTTCCTGTAGACTTCTGAATGAAACAATTGAAGGCTTGATCATATATACAAATTCCTCTATAAGATTACCAATTATTGAACAATAATCTAAATTTATGAGTTGTCTTTCGTAAATTGAAAGCAGTTTTTATATTGAATGTAATTTTTTTACCAAACCTATGTCTAATGAAACTTTCAATCCTTATTGCTCCGGGAAAAGTATCCCTGGCGATCTTAATTTTGACTTGCTTTTCATTGTTTTCATGCGATATTTTCCCAGAACAGGTAACCAGAGAATATGGCTGGTTTGAATTTGTAGTTCCGGATTATGATACTACACATAATGTAGTAGATATGTCGTTTTTAAATGAAAAGGAAGCTGGCAAGACTGGTTTTATTTCGGTGAAGAATGGTCATTTCGTAACCGGAGCCGGCCTTCCAATTCGTTTCTTTGGGGACAATTTAACTTTTGGCGGTTGCTTTCAGGAAAAGGACACATCAACCATCCTGGCTGCAAGATTTCAAAAACTAGGATACAATGTAATCCGTTTTCATCATATGGATAATCGTTCAGCTCCCGGTGGGATCTGGAATGAATCGATGGATGCTTTCGATCCCGAACAACTTGATAAACTAGACTGGCTGATCTACCAATTGAAGAAAAATGGGATCTACTCGAACCTGAACCTGCATGTCTCAAGAATTTATCCAGGTGTGGAATATGGGGAAAACAGGGCGTTCGTATTCGGAAAGAGAATTGATCACTTTTACCGTCCGTATATTGAAATGCAAAAAGAGTATGCAAGAATGCTGTTGACGCATGAAAATCCATACACCGGAAATTCCTATGCCAATGAACCCGCTGTTGGTTTCGTAGAGGTCAACAATGAGAACTCGATATTGTCAAGGTGGACTGCTTTATCGGATCTTAAAGGAGATCACAGGGTGCCCTGGCCAATATGTGGAATAATTTTTTAGCAAATAATGGGATGGGCAATAACAACTGGGATATATATAAGATCATGGACCAGTTTGAATCGGAATCCACTATTGAACAAAAGGAAATGTTCTGGAAGTTTCTGGTGGAAACAGAGCTATCTTACGCAAAGGAAATGATCGAATTTCTGAAGAATGACATAGGAGTTAAAATGCCGGTCTCCGAATCCCAGGCATCATACAGTGGAATGGTCGGTGTATACCGGGAAGCTAAATATGCGGATTTTATTGATATGCACGCATACTGGCAACATCCCCGATGGCTTGGCCGAGCATGGGATAGAAACAACTGGGAAATAGGTAATTCTTCCATGGCTTCTGATGAAAAAGGAGGCACTCTGAAAAGATTTTCACAACATCGTGTAAAGGGGATGCCTTTGACTATCAGTGAATATGACCATCCGGCACCTACTTTCTATTGTGCGGAAATGTATCCTATGATGAACTCAGTTGCTGCATTCCAGGATTGGGACGGTATTTATCATTTTAATTATAGCCCAAGCTCTAAAATTGGGGAGATTAATGGTTATTTTTCATCTTCAGGACACCCACTGAAGCAGGTATTCATTCCAGTCGGTGCTATCCTGTTCAGAATGCCAACCATTTCAGTCGGACCTTCTGTCGTTACATTGAGCGTTCCGGAAAATGAAATTGTGAACCAGTTAATTGCTTTTAATAAAAAAGAAAACGTTAATGCACAACATACAGACTATGTCTGGAAGAAAGCCGGTTGGAGTGATGCCCTAACTGTACTTAGACGATCAGAGGTTGAATTTAATGGGGATGAATTAATTCTTTCTGAACAGGTACCCGATCCGGATGGTTCCTGGGTAAGTGAAACGGGTGAGATCATGTGGGATAACCGCGATTCCGGACAATCTATATTCACAGTGAATGCACCTGCAGCAAAGGCTGCTACAGGTTATATTGGTGGCAAAACAATCGAATTAGGGAATGTCACCATTGCTATGGATACCATTTCAAATAACTGGGGAACAGTTACACTTACAGCTCTTGATGGCAAACCTCTTAATGAATCATCAAATGTATTATTGGTGGTCGCAGGGAGAGCTGAAAATACTGGTATGGGATGGAATGAGGAAATGAATAGCGTTGGTACAGAATGGGGAACGGCTCCAACGATTGCTGAGGGAATCCCGGTTAAAATAACTTTACGTGAAATGGATAAATTCAGGTTATTTATCCTTGACCCTGCCGGAAACAAAGGAAGTGAAGTTAAAATTGTGAATAAAAAAAGAACACAGGTGCTACATATAGGTTCACAGCATAAGACTTTGTGGTATCTTTTGACGAGGGAATGAGGTGACTGATTAATCCGATTTCTGAGTTAGGTCGATAATTATTATAATAATAAAAATGAAGAATTAAGGTCATAGACATGCAGCATAATACTAATATACTTATTAATCTCCTTTTTCGCTATAAAAATAAATTCGCCTTCAGGTGATGAATGGCCTGACTGGAGGGGGCCTTCAAGGGATGGCACCTGGAATGAGAAAGGTGTAATGAAACGGTTCGACTTTGATGAATTTAAAATCAAGTGGAGTGTGCCGGTTTCTACAGGGTACAGTGGACCTTCAATACAAGGTGGAAGGGTATATTTAACCGATCGCCTGACTAAACCCAGGCAAGCTGAAAGGGTTTTATGCTTTGATGCCGAAAATGGGGACGAGATATGGACCTATACATATGATTGTGAATACGTAGGAGTTGGCTATCCGGCCGGTCCGCGGGCCTCAGTGATCATTGAGGGACCCTATGCATATTCATTAGGTACAATGGGGAATTTATTCTGTTTTGATAAAGAAAATGGCGGTGTAATATGGAGTAAGGATCTTAATGAAGAATATAGAATTAGAATGCCGATCTGGGGTATAGCTTCTGCTCCAATAATAGTCGATGATAATATCATACTGATTATTGGTGGAGAGGATAATGCTGGTGTAGTGGCCCTGGATAAAAAGAATGGGAAAGAGGTTTGGCGAAATCTTCACGATGAGGCAGGTTATTCCGCACCACTTCTTGTAGAACAGGCCGGCCGGAAGGTTCTTGTAGTCTGGACAGCAGCCAATATCGCCGGCCTGGATCCTGACAGTGGCAAGGTATACTGGATACATGAATTTATACCAAGAAATATGCCCATAAATATTTCCACGCCTGTTTTATATAAGAATTATCTTTTTTTCAGCAGCTTCTATGACGGTTCGATATTAATTGAGTTGGACGAGGATGAGCTTAAGTCCTCTGTAGTCTGGAAAAGGATTGGGAAGGATGAAAGAAATACCGATGCCCTCCATTCCTGCATTTCAACTCCGGTAATTTTAAATGACTACATCTATGGAGTAGACAGTTACGGAGAACTTCGATGCCTTGATCTTTTAAAGGGTGACAGAATTTGGGAGAACCAGACAGCAGTTAACAGAGCAAGGTGGGGAAACATTCATTTTGTGCAGAATGATGATCTGACTTATATGTTTAATGAGCACGGTGAATTGATTATAGCAAGATTATCTGAATCAGGTTACAATGAGATCAGCAGGGCCAAGCTCATCGAGCCAACGACTGCTCAATTGAACCGAAGCGGGGTTGGAGTTACATGGGCGCATCCTGGTTTTGCCAATAAACATGTATTTATTCGAAGCGACAGCGAACTGGTATGCGCTGATCTATCCCAATAAAGAGGATACAAATTCTTCAATTATAGACATCTCTTTGCGGATTTTATTTAAATTGTGATAAATTTAAAAGTAATTTTTCCTTATATCATATGAAGACTATATCAATTATTTTTTTACTTGGAATAACTACTACAATTATGGGCCAGACATTATCCTTAGAAGAATTTTCTCAATATCCCCAGGCACAGATTTCAAATGATCACGTTACTATGAAATTATTGCTGCCAGATCCGGAAAAAGGTTCCTACAGGGCTACACGCTTTGATTGGTCAGGTATAATTTCGAGTTTGAGGTATAAAGATCATGAATATATCGAATACTGGAAAAATACCCATAATCCGCTTATTCATGAAGATCTAAGTGGCCCTGCTGAATCCTCTAACATGCCAGGGCTGGGATTCGATGAAGCGAAACCGGGAGGAAAATTCATCCGGGTAGGGGTTGGTATATTGGAGCGACCTGATGATAAGCCCTATGAGACTTTTAAAACCTATAAGATCTTCGACCACGGTGAATGGGAAGTTAAAAAAGGGGATGATTGGATTTCTTTTCAACAAAGCCTGTCGAGTGATATCGGATACGGGTATGTATATACTAAAAGAATTGATTTGAAATCTGATAAACCAGGTTTTAAAATAACTCATATTCTTGAAAATCAGAGGAGATAAAACCATTGAAACAGATCAGTATAATCATAATTTCTTTATTATTGACGGAGCAGGCTCAGGACCATCTATTGAAGTTGAATTTCCATATGCCATTTCAACTGAAAATGACCTGAGTGGTAAAATGCAGATTGATGGATCAATGCTGAAGTTCGTTAGAGATTTTGAAAAGGGAGAGTCTATCTGGATGGAATTAAAAGGCTATAGTAAAGATCTGGATGATCATCTGGTGACTGTAAGAAATGTTAAATCAGGTGCTGGCTTCAGATTTGGTATAGATAAGCCTTTGAGTAAAATGGTTTTCTGGGCTTGTCAAACGACTTACTGCCCTGAGAATTTTATTGATTTAAAAATTGAACCGGGAGAAAGCGAAACCTGGGTATCCGATTACACCTTATTTGCTGAATGATCATTGAAAAATCAGTACAAGAGATTATTCCAGGAATACAGACATCTTATTGAGAAAAAGAGAGTCGGGTTATTCTGCAACCAGGTGTCTTTTGACTTTTCAGAAGGCAAATATCTCTTTCAGATGCTTTCAACTACTTGCAGGTCTTTGACCGTACTTGTGCCCGAGCATGGCTTGTTTGCTGAGCAACAGGACCAGGTTCCTGTAGAAAATATACATACATATCAGCATTTGGATTTTAATGCGAGATATGTCTCGCTATATATCAATACCCGGGAAAAATTGGACAATATTTCGGATAGCCTCTAGTGGCCTCGATACCTTGATCATCGATATACAGGATGTTGGTGTAAGATATTATACCTTTTTGCCTACCATTGCAGAAATATTTAAATTGATAATCAATAAGGGCTTACAACTTTCTGTTGTGCTTATTGACAGGCCTAATCCTGCTGGCCGGCAGATAGAAGGCACTATGTTGGCAGAAGAGTATAGTTCATTGATAGGATTGCCGGGATTGCCACACAGGTATGGTTTAACCCTTGGAGAACTATGTAATTTCCTTAGGTTTCAATATAAAGGAGAGTTTCCCCTTAAGATTATAAAGAAAGAAACGGATACA
This sequence comes from uncultured Cytophagales bacterium, assembly GCA_963820995.1. Classification (GTDB taxonomy): domain Bacteria; phylum Bacteroidota; class Bacteroidia; order Cytophagales; family Cyclobacteriaceae; genus JAGTVG01. The sequence goes on from CAWGCL010000011.1 coordinate 304,176, forward strand.
TTGCCTGTGAATCCTTCTCCAAATATTCCTAATATAAATACCTGCAGGATATTCTCAGGTCAATGTCTGCTGGAAGGAACTAACTTAAGTGAAGGCAGGGGAACAACAAGGCCATTTGAAATATTCGGTGCCCCCTTCCTTAAGTGATTTGTCAACCGATTGGGTTGATGCATGGAACAATGAAAATACGCAGGCTGTGCTTAGACCACTTCTGTTTGTTCCAACATTTCACAAATATAGAGATCAAATGTGTTACGGATTTCAGTTGCATCCGGGGGAACAGATCCATGTCTTATCATATAGTCTGAAAATGTTAAGATCTCTTAAAGAAAGTGCAGGGGCAATGAAATGGTTGGAAGGTCCCTATGAGGCTGGTTCTGATAGACCCGCGATAGAACTACTGGCTGGGGATGATGATCTTTTAAGATATTTGAACGGAATGGGCAATGAAGATGAGATCCGTAAAAAAATGATTGACGCAGAGCAAAAATGGATTGAGATGACAAAACCTTTCCTGTTGTATGATGAACCGTTATTCAGAATACCTTGAGAAACAGGAGTGATTTTTACATAGGAAAGATGAAACTCTTGTTTTAATATTTATCGTCCCATGTTTTTTCATTGCTTGTTCTGCTGAGGATCTATTCAGCTTTATTTTATATACCTCAACATATATTAATTGCCTTTCTTATTTAAACAGGCTTGTTGATTTAGCTAAGCAGATTCTTAACCACAATTATGAATTTTTTCAAGATGTTTAAAAGAATCCTAATTCAATAGAAATCTCTCATAAGGAATCGAAGTTTTTACTGAGATTGATTTTAAAGAAAGAAGGGGCCATCATTGCAATAATCATCTTTTCTAAACTCGGTAATTACAATTTCATATTCTTTATTCTTGCCCAATAATTGCTTAGCAAATTGGTGCATCGATCCTATGTCAAAGCTCATGCCTCGGGAGGTTAGGTTAGATTTTATGGGTTAAATTCTTTATAATGTTAAAAAAAGCCACATATTTCTATGAGGCTACATTAAAAATAATCATATCACAATTCTTATAAATAAGAATTGTATAGAGGTCAGTTCTCCCTACTAAGTATAAGTATATATCTTGAGTTACTATCAGGAATTTTAATTTGGTTGATATGACACTTGATTATTGATAGCCTGTAAAATAGATTGTCGTATCCACCATACAGCATAAGATATAAATTTAAAACCTTTAGTCTCGTCGAATTTCTGAGCAGCTTTAATTAAACCTATATTGCCTTCATTAATCAGGTCATTAAAAGGAATGTTCCTATTCTGGTATTGCTTTGCTACGGAAATCACAAATCGCAGATTTGCTTTTACTAATTTCTCAAGTGCAACGTTGTCTCCTGTACGGATTCTTCTTGCTAAGTCGGCTTCTTCTTCAGGGGTAATTCTTTCTTCTTTACTTAGATCATTGAAATACTTTTCAATTGTGTGACTTTCTTTTCTGTTGGTAATTGATTGTGAGATTGTTAATTGCCTCATAGTTTCGGTTTTAAACAACCTGCAAAGATAAGTTTTTTAAACGAAAAATACAACTAAAGAGGATTAAATTAATTTACATGTCCAGTTTATTAAAGGTTGCAATTAGTAATTTCCTAATTAGATTAAAACTGAAATGTGATTAAATTATCTATATTGCTATGAATATACTAAAATAGATTCACAGATTTGGATTACATTTCATTGTGAATTTACAAAATAGAATACTAAAAAGAAATTGGAACCAATTTGCTGGTTTTGATGTATCTAATATTATTGCTTTAAAATCGTAATAATGCAGGTGTAATCAAATAACCACACCCGATGTCTCAAGTAATATTGATTTAAGATTGTTGGATTGTGATAAAAACCGATAGCGCTAAATGAATGTTTCTAATAATGCTACCTTTAGAACAGTTGTATTTAATCGATATGCTTTCCTAGTTTGAGGTCTGTTTTTATGAAATGCCATTCCCCCCTGATGATTTTGAATTAGAAACGAACGGTAGTCCCAATGTTTATTTTACAATGGATTGTAATTAAAACTCCGAATAAAAAATAATTTCTAGTAAAAGATTAAAAAGATAACCATTAAATAGTCACGGCAAGTTTTCCGATCTTACACTCTATATTATAAGACCTTAATTGTTTTAGTAACTATAGAATTAATTATATAATCAAATCTATAATTATTGATGTTCTCTATATCTCGTAATTTTCACTGCTGGCACGGTCTATGGTAACATTTATTACGAAGCCGAGCAGCAATATCACCGATAGCAGGTAAAGCCAGATCATGAAAGCAATAACTGCCCCGATCGATCCGTAGAATTTATTGTAACTGGCAAAATTCGTCAGATAGTATGAAAACAGGTAACTTGATCCAATACATAGGAGGGTAGCGATAACAGATCCCGTATTCATAAAATGCCATCGGTCTTCTACAGAAGGACCAAGGTAATAAATGATAGAGATCATCAGTTGGAAAATGATAAACAGAATAAGGAACCTCAGGGTAATGATCATAATAAAGAGAAAGTCCTGATTTAGTATACCGATATCCAGTAAAAAATTCAATACTATCTGCCCACCTATCAACAATCCCATAGCCAGTGTCAATATAAGTATAAGCAAAATTGTAAGGACAAAGGCTACGAGATAGTTTTTGAAGAATCCTCTGGTGAATTTCGTTTTATAGAAATAATTAAAGTTGGTGATAAGAGAGAGCATCCCATTAGTTGCCAGGTACACAGCAAAAATTACCCCAAAAGACAGCAGATCTCCTCTGGGTTTGGAAATAATGTCTTCAACGGTAGCTCCTTACTTGTTCAATCATGGTCAGATCTAACTCTTCGAAGAAACTCATAATCGTATCCTGCAGGTTGGGTATGGGGATATAAGGGATCAGGGTAAAGAGGAATATAATGCCTGGGAATATAGCCAGCGTGAAGTTGTAAGTAATGGCTTTTGCCCTTTCAAGGATATCGTCTTTTGTCAGACTGATTAAAAAAATCTTGAGAAGGTCGTACAAGGAGGTTTTATGCTTCCCAACTACTACGCGATCTAGGATAGAAGTAAATCGTCTCCAGATTTTAAATCTGTCAAGATAATTTAAATAATCAAGGATCATTAAAAATATGGTTTCAAAACATCCAGCACTACTCCCGGTATGGGTATTGGTTTTCCAGAGTCTTTATCAAGAAATACCAATGTTGTCGATCCTAAGTTAATTAATTTTTTCTCTTCATTAAAAACCTCGTATTCGAAAGTTATTCTCATAGCCGGCATTTCTTTAAGGAAAAGCTTTATGGTAAGCAAATCATCATATTTTGCAGGCCGGATATATTTCGACCAGTTTTCCAGCACTGGCATCAAAACGCCATTTTCTTCCAGGATTTTATAGGATATGCCAAGAGCTCGAAGTGCCTCTACTCTTGTCACCTCATAATACGTAGCATAATTGCCATAATAAACAAATCCCATTTGATCTGTTTCAGCGTATCTGACTCTTATGTTCGTTTCAAATTGATACATAATTATCGGTATATGCCTTCTCTGTTCAAGGCCTGTTGATACTTCCTTGCATTATTTAAATGTTGCTGCAGATTTGTTGCAAAATTATGATAACCTGAAAAATCCTCCCTGGCACACATATACAGGTAGTTGTTATCATCATAATTCAGTACAGCATCAAGGTACCTGATCTCAGGTGCGTTAATAGGTCCTGGAGGTAAACCTCCGTACTTGTATGTATTATAAGGAGAATCAATTTCCTTATGCTTATTTAATACCCTTTTGATAGTAAAATCGCCACTAGCATATACAAGAGCAGGATCTGCCTGAAGCAAATAATTTTTTTTCAAACGATTTAGATATAAGCCCGCAATAACAGGCGCTTCATCAGTCATGCTACATTCAGCCTGAACAATTGAAGCCAGAATAGAGACTTCCACAGGTGACAATCCAATGGAATCGGCTTTTGCCTTCCGGGAATCATTCCAGAATTGCTCGTATTCATAATACATCCTATCTAATAATTCATCGGCAGTGATCGTCCAGAAAACCTGGTAGGTATTGGGGATGAACATGCACTTGAAGGTGTAATTGTTAAATCCATATTTAGCCCAGAGTGTAGAGTCTTCAAGTGTTGCCTGGAATGTTGCAGGCTTAAGATTGATATTTGCACATATCTTTGGAGGCAGATCTTCAAGAAGCCGTACATTGTTGAATGTGATATTAACAGGTTCCTGTTTACCGGATCTTAAATACCTGATTGCGTCCCTGTTGCTCATATTAGCCTGCAATAAATACCGGCCCGGTTTTATATACTCATCATAATCCATCAACTTGGCAAGAAAGCTAAAAGCCACAAGGTCATTCACATATTTTTCATTATATAATGTATTTTGCACATCCTTAAATGTGGCATCCGGTTGGATATAAATGAACCTGCTTTCCTGGTCAACCAATATATTTGGAGCTGTAATTACCTGCCAGAAATAAAAAGAAAACGATGAGAGCGTTACCGTAAATACCAGGATAAAGCCTACTAAGATTTTTCTTTTGTCCATATAGGGGACAAAAATAACAAATTGTATTAACTTCAATGCTGAAAATGAAGATCATAAAAAAATTAATAAAATATGGCTGGCGAATTGGTGAAAATGCATCCGGAAAACCCTGCTGTATCCAAAATAAGGCATATCGCGGATGTTCTTAGGAATGGAGGTGTTATCATATATCCGACGGATACCATATATGGTCTGGGATGCGATATTTTTAATGCTAAGGCGATTGAAAAGATAGGCAGGATTAAAGGTTTGAATAACAAAAAAATTAACCTCTCATTTATATGCTATGACCTTAGCGATATTACAAATTATTCAAGTAATATGAGCACTCCGGTATTTAAAGTCTTAAAACGCGCTTTACCAGGCCCTTTTACCTTTATAATGAACGCAAGTAGTAATACCCCAAAATTTGTTCATAAAACAAAAAAGACTGTGGGGATAAGGATCCCTGACAATAATATATCAAGGGATATCGTAAAGGAACTGGGTAATCCGATAATTACAACCTCTCTTCGACATGAGGATGAAATAGTGGAGTACCTGACAGATCCGGTTGAAATCTTTAAAAAGTATAAAAACCAGGTTGACATTGTTATAGACGGTGGCCCTGGGAAAAATTCACCATCCACAGTAGTAGATTGCACGGACGAATCATTTACTGTGCTAAGGGAGGGAATAGGTAACATTAACGAATTTATATAAATATTTTCATGATTAAAGATCTGTTTGATTTATCCGGTAAAATAGCCCTGATCACTGGAGGAACACACGGTATAGGCCTGGCGATGGCCAAAGCGCTTGCACATGCAGGTGCTGTAATAGTAATAAATGGGCATACTCCTGAACGCCTGAAAAATGCCCTTAATCAATGTGAATCCGAGAATTTAAAAGTGCATGGCTATTTATTTGACATTACAGATGAAAAGTCCGTTTTAGAAAATATGAAGAATATCCATGATTCAATTGGACCATTGGATATATTGATCAATAATGCAGCTGTGCATAAAAGGATCAAACTGATTGATTATTCTTTCCAGGATTTCCAGGAGGTCGTCAATATTAACCTGAATGCACAGTTCCTGATTGCCAGGGAAGCTGCCAGGATGATGATCCCACGGCGGCAGGGAAAGATCATCAATATGTGTTCTATGATGAGTGAATTGGGCAGGGACACAACAGGGGCATATGCCGCAGCCAAAGGCGGTTTAAAAATGCTCACCAGGAGTATGGCAACTGAATGGGCAGAATTTAATATTCAGATTAATGGCATAGGACCCGGCTATATTAAGACTGATGCGACTGGTCCAATCGCTGAACCCGGAAACCCTATTCACGACTTTATTATAGATAGAACACCTACAGGTAGATGGGGTAAGCCTGAAGACCTTCAGGGCGCTGCATTATTTCTTGCATCAAAAGCTTCTGATTATGTGAATGGTCAGATCATTTATGTAGATGGAGGGATGCTGGCTACATTGGGAAAACCTTCAACATCTTCTGGAAAAGAGTAAATTCATACCTTAACCCAACACACTATTGAATATACCTTCCTATATTTGCTCTTCGTTTTAGTGGCCACACGCAATGGATATTTTAAGTAGCGAATACTTTATTCTCTTTCTGATCATTACGGTCGGGATTTTAATAGGCAAAGTAAAGATCTTTGGGATCAATCTGGATTCATCAGCTGTGATTTTCGTTGCTCTTTTCTTCGGGCATTATGGCTTCAGCGTTCCGGATATTTTCCAGCAGATCGGACTGATATTCTTTATATATTCAATTGGCATTCAAGCGGGCCCGGGTTTTTTTGAGTCATTTCAGAAGAAGGGATTTCAGTTGATCATGATAGCTGCGACGGTAGTAATATCCGGATCAATATTTGCTTTCCTGGCATCCTATTTTCTGGAAATCGATAATAAATTAGTAGTAGGGTTGTTCACAGGTGCTCTGACAAGTACTCCCGGTCTCGCTGCGGCTATTGAAAGTTCGAATTCTCCTCTGGCTTCAATAGGCTATGGTATTGCATACCCTTTCGGTGTAATCGGTGTTATTCTATTTGTCAGGCTTGTTCCACGGATCTTTAAATTCGACATAAGAGAAAGCAGAGCGGGATTATGAAAAAGACATAGCTGAGGACTATCCAGAGATTATAAGTAAGAATTTCATTGTTGAAAATGAAAACATTGTTGACACTTCGATCGGTGATCTCGAGATCAGGTCTATGACAGGTGCTAATATATCCAGGATTGTGCATGATGGAATGGCTGTTGCACCCGATTCAGAATCTGTTTTGCAGAAAGGTGACCTGGTTAAAGTAGTAGGCACTGCACAATCTCTGAAAAAAGTTGGATTGCTAATTGGGAAAGAGACTGAAATGGAAGTGCCTAGAAGTGGGGAGTTTGATGTACAGTGGATATTGGTAACAAACAAAAAGGTGGTAAGGAAAACACTTGGGGAACTGAATCTATTTAATAATTATATGGCTACAGTTACCAGGATCAGAAGAAGCGGGATTGATATTACTCCGAATGCGGGAAGCCAAATCAGGTTTGGAGATAAGCTTATGGTGGCGTCATCTAAAGGAAATATGCCTGCTGTCATCAAATTATTTGGGAATAATGTAAAACGTCTCAACGAAGCAGATTTTCTTCCAATATCAGCTGGAATTGTAATTGGAGTTCTATTAGGTATTTTGGATATACCCATTCCCGGTGGTGGTGTTTTCAATTTGGGACTTTCCGGAGGCGTATTAATATCCGGACTTATTTTAAGCCGAATAGGGAAAACAGGACCCATTATATGGAATGTTTCAGGACCAGCCAATCAACTCTTACGACAAATTGGATTACTGTTTTTCCTGGCCGCAGTGGGTACTCAGGCAGGTGCGACATTGGTGGAAACAGTAAAGGCAAACGGAGTTATTCTGGTATCTGTCGGAATATTGTTGACATTATTGCCCATGTTCATCGCAGCACTCATTGGGATCTATGTTTTTAAAACGAATGTTTTATCGGTATTTGGCACCCTGGTAGGGGGGATGACCAGCACACCAGGATTGAGCGCAGTCGATTCACTGACGGAATCAAATGCACATTCAATTGCCTATGCAACTGTATATCCTTTCGCATTGGTGATCATGATCATTTGTGCCCAGATCCTGGGAGCGCTGTAATACAATTAAGAATGATAGAATTGTGAATGATTGATTTGTGAATAAATGATTTGTGATTGATTATATTAAAAATGATGAAAAAAAACTGATCTTAAAAATAAATTTTTAATTCCTCATTTAACCTTAGCCATTTTACTTTCTTCATTTTACCTTTTTCATTATTAATTACCTATTGGGAAATCTGAGTTTTGTGGAATCATGGATGAATCAAGTTGATCGTACTATACATTATTGTATAATTATTATCCGGCAAGCTAATCCTTAAATCCCAATTTAGTAAGACCCGTTTGAATCTCCGGGCATGACATAAACAGATCCCAGATAAAACCAGTCCTGTAATTCTCGATCATTACAGGGATAGGTCCCTGATCGATGGCAAGGTACCGGGGTATGTACCAACTCTTCTCTATACTGAATGCATCATATGGGCCATATTTGCCGATCAGCGAATCAGCATCGAGATACAGAAATTTTAAAAATTGCATGCTTTCTTCCGGTGTGTATGGAAAGGAGGATAAAGCAGCTGTTGGAGATATCACGCCCAGATCATGATCAGGTCTGTGACCAGAATACCCATTAATGGAATAGCTGGAAGTCAAACCCCAGCAATTGCTTGCGTATCCTTTATATCCATTTGGGTTTTTCATGCAATGCGTATAATGAATCAAAGCATGATTTTTATTGAGTTCCCAGTAATCAGCATATTGGTCATCAAGCTTCCCAGGATCCAGACCAAGATACGAATAATGGGCCCAGAATAAAGGACCTACAGGTGAGTCATTTGTCTCATAATGATTTAATACTGTCTCATAGCCCAGGTATTTCCGATCAGACACAATCTCTCCATTCCTGGCCCAGCCCTGGTGATATATCGTCGGATCAACCGGGTGTGTCGGGGATGATGCGGCTAATACATACATGATCAGGCATTCATTATATCCCCTGACAGCGAAATTCATATCCCAGCCATAGTTAGGTGACCAATGCCAGTAAAGCACATTTTCATCACCTTTTGTATGCCAATTCCAATCAACATTTAACCACAACTTGTTAATTCTTCTGGCTAGTTGTTTTTCTTCTTCATTACCATCTTTATAAAACTGTCTGACACAGAGAAGTCCCTGGATAAGGAAGGCAGTTTCAACCAGATCCCCACCATCATCTTTTTTACTGAAAGGTTTTACCTTACCAGTATCACCATACCACCAGTGCGGCCATACACCGTGGAAGCGGTCAGCATTTTCAAGGAAATCTACGATTTTCCGGAATCTTTCCAATCCTTCCTCCGTGGTGATAAAACCCCTGCTAATTCCCACTAAAATTGCCATTAAACCAAACCCGGAACCTCCGGAAGTAACCACATTTTGATCATTTTGTGGATATATCCCATCCATATGGATCCGCTCCCTGGCCATGCCTGATATTGGTTCAGCACCCTCCCAGAAATAATTAAAAGTCTGATATTGAACCAAAGTCAATAGTGAATCTTCAGAGATATCCTTTGTGTGGGAAGAATTACCCTGAACCTTGTCACTTTGTTTCGTGGAACAATTGCTGAAGACTATAATTAGTAAAATGGCCAGCAGGTAAGTTCTCATGCTCAATAATCATATAAAGGTAAAGATAAATATGTCTGTCTCCCTAAGGAATATATTGACAAGAACGGTATTTCTCGAATTTATCTTTCAGTAATAGCCATGAAAACTAGAACCCTCAACTGTTGAAGCCTATCTGAGAAGGGTGACTCCCCCGCGTTTCTCATAGATCGTTGGATCACTGTCCGTAATGCTTGTATATTTCATCACATAAGCGTAGGTCGCGGTCGGCAGCGGTTCCCCTAATCTTGTTCCATCCCATTCGAAATTCTTATCATTTGATTCAAACACTGGTTCTCCCCAACGGTTAAAGATAATGATCTGGAAATTATCACCAATATAGGCCCCATCAATTGAGAAACTACGGTTTTTAGGTATTGTCGATTCAGGCGAGAATGCGTTTGGTGCATAAACCTGAGGGACACATACTATTTCAAGAGCAAAAGTATCTGCTGTTTGACATCCAAAACTATTGATCCCGAGGCCATTATAAATCCCCTCTTCATATAACTCATATACACCCGGATCAATTTCAATCTGAATCTGACCAGTCGTTTCGTTTATCAAGGTATAACTTACAAAATTCCCTGGCTCAAGAATTACCACTTCATTTGCAGGTGGTTCAGAACATATCTGATATAAAGGCTCAATATTGGCGTCAGTAGTAGGTGAACGGGCGACATTGATATTGGCTGTTTCAAGACATACTCCCCAGGTTGTTATTACTTCATATGCACCTTCATTATTAATGATTACCGCTTGTGTATTCAAATTCCCAAGTCCAGGTTCCGGGCCTGTCCAATCGTAAGTGTCGATATTTGAAGCGGAAATATTCAATATATTGGCCGTTAAGGTAATTGGACTTCCGTCATCACAGGCAATAGTAGATGTTAGAAATACACTGTAATCCAGGTAGGTCCGTACATCAACTGGACCGTCGTTTCCTTCACATCCTGTTTGTTGGTTCACTACAACCACTGACAGGTTCTGATAGTCAATAAATTCACCTGTGGTAGGTGCTGGCAATACATTAACACCTCCAACCGTACCGTCAGTCCATAGGAATGAATAATTGGTGCCTGGCACTTGATTGAGCAATTGCCGTATTCAGCTGCACTGAAGTACCGCATCCGTCGCCAACAATATCAATTTGTACATCAGGATTGCCCAATACCACAACATCGAAAGATTCTGTTGTAGGACAGTTTGCTCCTGTGGTGTCAATTGCAGTGACTGTATATGTGCCAGCCTGAACCGCTTCAAATACGGGTGAAATCTGGCCTGACACACCAGGGCCATTCCATTCATATATCTGATTCGCATAACTTGCTCCAGGATCAGGATTTATTATAACAGATGACTCACAATTTATGTATTCAGTCAAATGTCAACCCTGCTGCCGGTAATTGACTAACCACAATCCCGGTATCGATATTTATACAATCCGCTGAAGTCTACTTCAAGGTTATAGGTCCCAAATGGAACATTTGAAATAGGGAATGGGACAGGATCAACTGCTGTGATCGGTCCGCCATCAACTACCGCGCCACTTGATATATCGACCAGGCTAAAGTTTACCGGATAAATCACACCCGCCCCAAATGTTACCTCAATTTCTCCATCATCGCAACCATCTATTGGAAAAGAAGTGATCGTAGGTGTTCCCGAATCAGGTATGGCAACATTATAAGTTCTTACACAACCAGATATTTCGCTTATGGCTACAAGGGAATAAGTTCCACTAGGCAAACCGGTCAGTCCAACTGGATTATTGCCTGAATCAAATAGTTCAATCTGAGTATTTGAAGGTGGATTTGGTATATTGATCGATCCATTGGCTAATCCGCAAGTACTTGGATTTATCGTATAAGGAAAATCCGGAATCGGATTCACAGTGATTGTTACTGTGTCTCCAAGGAAACAATTGGTCAGATTATCTTGTACGTTGACCGTGTATAAAAACGTACCTGGTACAGAAGTGTCTACCGGGTGAGTATTGGTAGTGTCAGGCGATAATGCCCCATTGATCCTCCAATCGAAGTAATAGCTTCCCGGGTGCAATCCTGTCTGCAGGTCCGGTACGGCTTCGTCCTGACAAACCGTAAAGTCAGGACCAATATCATATTGTGGCCTGCCATCTGCGACGAAGGTGGTATCAGTTGTTGTACATCCATTAACTGTGATGTTCACATAAGATACAGTCACACTAAAAATACCTGGTTCCGTAACAGGGAAGGTTCTGTCTGTTGTCCCGTCACTCCATAGATAATTGTAACCTGTTGTTCCTGCAGGATATGCTTCAAGAAGCTCAGCGCCTGTACATATCGCGAATACTTCCGGTAGTGTTGTTGGAGGAGGAGGATCGAGAACAGATACAACCTGGCTTATCGTTGTATCCAGTCCGCATCGGTTATAAATATGAAAATCAACATTATAATCTCCGGATTCCAGGAAAGTATATGAAGTAGCAATATTGGTATCGAAGAATAGACTTACACTATCACCTACTTTTGTTATACTCCATTCATACATGTCTATAATTGATGTTGGCTGCCCCGTCAGGAAAGTTTCCTGGCCCACACATAATCCAGTTACCGAGGCGGTGGGCCCCCCAACATCTGTAGACATCGTCTGTATGAAGTTTGGTAAACCTAAACCACTTGTTTTGCCTGCAAGATCGAAACCGATAGGGTTATAGGTTGACGGTTGGTCCGGCACATCGTTTGGCGAAATGGTTGCAAGTACTCCACTTCCATTTATGGCCACATAAATCTGCCCGTCAGGTCCCATTTGCAAGGCTCCAAAAGCGAGATTTTCTTCCCGCAAGAGGTTTTTACTTTGATTTATAAAATTGATATCTGCTGAATCGAGTCTGAATTCATAGATCCTTGATGTAGCTCCGGTCAGTGAAACATATAATTTATTTCCACCGGGAGAAAATTCCACACCATATACCTGATATTCCGGGAAGAGCTCATCAAAATTGAGGATCTGATGATTACTCAGCGTCAAGGTTGTATCCGCAAAATCAAATAGATCTACTATATTTTGTCCATTTGAAGATAAGGCTACTGCAAGCCTGGTTCCATCAGGAGAGAACTTCATATATCCTTCCGAAGCTTCTTCCTGCCCGAAATTATGAATGGATCCTATACTTTGCAGAATAGGAGGATTTATTCCCTGAGGCGTGATAGGGTAAAGCCGGAATGTGTTGTTCCCGTATTCATGTGCCAATAATACAGCGTTGTTTCCATATCCACCCAATGCAGTAATTCGTTCTGTACTTCTCTCAAAAAGTGGGAGATTATCCAGTTTAACTTCTCCGGGATCAGCGCCGATGATTTCCTTAATGTCTAATATGGCATAAGATACAAAGAAATCATCCTCACCATTATATACTTCACGCGTAGTAAATATATAATACATGGTTTCGTCCTGAGGAAAAGGTATAGCAATGACTGACATGGTTGCAGTCTGCTCACCACCAATGAATTGTCCAAGGACCTCTCCTGTTCTTCCATATACTGTTTCACCATCAGTATAGAACAGGATCTCCCCATTTCGGTCTGATACGGCTGTACACCCCTCCGGGGCATTCATTACCCCATCGGTTAATGCGATGGGTGGTTGTTCATTGAAATCAATCCCGGCTTCAAAACCAAAATACCATTTATTATATACCTGAAGTTGAACTCCATATTCTGTTACATTGATTGCGTCATAAGAGGTACAAGTGCCCGTAGGTGTGTTATAGGTTCCTACTACCCAATAATATCCTGTAGTATCAACTGTATATGTTGGATCTATATGACCAGGTATCGACCATCTGTAATCAATGGCTGGAGGCTGGGAAGCATCCAGTAATAATGTTTCATCAACGCAAATGACTGTGTCAGTTGGAAGTTCGGTTCCTGATTCACTTCGTAAAACCAATGTGTCCGATTCCAGGATGAGAACCTGATTTGTGATAATACTGTCTCTACCATTCAGGTTAGCGTACAAAGTGACCGCGTATTGACCAGCCTGCTGATATTCATGGACGGGGCTGATCAGGTTAGAAAATGAACCATCCCCAAAATCCCAGCGGTATGAATCAGCCTGTGGTTCAATAGTTGGATAGAATTTCGTAGAGGTGCCATAGCAAGTACCTAATACTTCAATTCCAAACATATCAAACTCAGGCAGTTTGTAGGGGGCCGTTTCCGGGAACTGCCTTCCATTAAAATTTATTGGCCCAAAATATGGTTCCTGATAGATCACCAGACTTGAAATGCTATCCGCATCGGAGATTTGCCCAAGCAGGAAGGGGCCGCCATTATTGGCCCTGAACAGGTGATATATGTTCTGGTCCGGTCCTTTTTTCAATCCATAACTCCTGAAAACAGGAGATGGCAGAATGGGCTGTAAAGTTCCACCGGGATTATTCAGGTCAAACTGGTATATCATACCTTCCGTTCCATTGCTTCCATGTCTGGAGATATATAGTTTAGTTCCGTCAGGTGACCATTCCGTATCATAAATGGAATAAATGTCGTTTGCTACAGCATCAGGATCAAAATTAGCTGAATTTAATACCGGAGAATCATATGACAATGCACCGGTGGCAATGCTGAAGTCTAAAAGATGAACATTTCTTGCCGTGTCCTGTGGGGATACTGCTATTTTACCGGCCGCCAGGCTCCAGGATAAATTAGCAGCTATCATGTTGGGCATACCGTTCGATCCAAAATCAACTGAAGTGGAACCACCGGTATTCAGACCGGTTCCATCTATGGGTGTAATAAAAAATGTGGCCGTATTTCTTTCATGCGTGATCAGCCAGAATTGGGTGCCGATGGCGTTTCCAATGATGATCATCCCTTCAGAAGCATTATTAGTAAGGCCGGTATTTATCGGGCTAAGCATACTGCCAAATGGGGGAGTTTGTGCATTGGGAGCATTTCCCTGGACTGTCATATCGACCCTTGCCGAGTAGATAGTCCCTCCAGCAGAAAAACTGGCAGAATTTGAAATGATGAGATATTGGTCCGTCTGACCCGGCAATGCAGTGACAGCCACTGGTTGATTTGCACTCGTATTTCCATTTAAACCAGGCAGTATAACCTGATATCAATTGATGCCCTTTGTCATATACTACATCACCATCACTATAAAAAAGCAGGTCCCCAGTTATCGGATCAGTTGCAACAGCACTTCCACCAATGCCAAAGTTCGGGTTTTGAATACTATCCAGTTCAGCTGTAAAATCGGATTTTCTGAAAGTGATGCCATAGGTTGATTGCCCGTATAACCAGAAAATATCTGAGTAATCGATATTTTGGGCTTTTAATTTATGGTTGAGAGGGGAAAGAATCGCAATTATCAAACATATTCCCAGGCTCCTCATTGCGTTTTTATAATACATCTGCAGATCAATTATTGGATTTTCAATCTAACCACATAATTAATACGTAAAAAACGTAATTTATTATATCTTTTTTGGTATAAATTATACTTAAAGATACGATTTTGTCGTTCTCAATATTGGTAAATTCCCAGGATTATGTAAAATTTACCAACTATTTCTATATTTTCAGGGTTTATATAGAAAAGGCATTTTATAAAAAATTTGATGAGAAACGGCTTTCGTACAATAATATTGGTGGTTGTGATGTTGGTTGCCGGGGTTGTAAAAGGCCAGGATCCTCAATTTTCACAATTCTATGCAGCCCAGTTATATTTAAATCCGGCATTTACCGGATCTACGCAACTCACTCGTGCAGGTATTAATTACAGAAATCAGTGGCCTTCTATTGACGCTTCCTACGTAACATATATGGCAACTTTCGATCATTATTTTATAGGAGCGAATAGCGGCGTAGGATTGATGGTCTTATCGGACCGGGAGACCTTAGCCGGATTAAGGAACCAGGGGATTTCTGCCCTGTACGCATATCAGTTGCCAGTAGCAAGCCGTTGGACTTTACGAGCCGGATTTCAGGCCGGGTATTATATACGAGATCTTGACTTCTCAAAACTGACCTTCGGTGATCAATTCGATGATTCCGGCATGATCAGTCCTGTTACCGGGGAAGTATTCGATACGGATTGGAATGTGAATTATGTTGATCTTTCAACCGGATTCTTGTTTTACAACAGCAATTTATGGGTAGGGTTTGCAATCCATCATTTAACCAAACCTAATTTGTCATTCTTTAATGAGTCCCAGGGATTGGAAGACCGCATGCCAAGAAAGTATTCGGTTCATGCTGGTTATAAGATCAATTTGCGCGGTGGATATCAGCAACAAGTGATCGGTGGCCGAAATCAAAAAGAATTAAATCTATATCCTGCCTTGAATTATCGTTTACAGGGAGAGGCTATGCAATTTGACGTTGGCGCTTACCTGAATTACAGTTCCCTGAATTTAGGGATCTGGTACCGCGGCATTCCATTTAGATCCGTTAATAGCATTAATAATAATGAAGCCATTG
>CAWGCL010000011.1:322500-340683 GCA_963820995.1 uncultured Cytophagales bacterium
CGGGAGCTAAGGGTCATAGAGTGGTAAAACACTTCTATTATGTACCTGCAGGGTACAAGAATCACAAGTCCTAACTTAAAAAAAAGGGGCTTGTAGCTCAGGTGGTTAGAGCGCTACACTGATAATGTAGAGGTCCGTGGTTCGGAAGTCCACGCAGGCCCACAGGTTTGAGTGGACGAGAAGTCTATGCCGACATGGTCGGTAAGTCCACGCAGGCCCACTGGTTTGAGTGGACGAGAAGTCTATCCCGCCATGGCGGTAAGTCCACGCAGGCCCACGGACAGCATTTAGTGATTTGGTATCTGTTGATATAGTGATTTAAAAATCACTAAATCAACAAATCACTCAAATCACTAAATAACATTGTTGGGGGATTAGCTCAGCTGGCTAGAGCGCCTGCTTTGCAAGCAGGAGGTCATCGGTTCGACTCCGATATTCTCCACAGATAATGGAGTTTATCAGGTTCAATGGAGCCTGTCCCGCTGAAAGCGGGAATATTCTCCACAGGGCCGAGCGTTAGATCCCGCCAAGTTAATAAATGATCCGGTGGATCATTTTAGCGAGGAGCCGGAAAGTGAAACGAGCGGGGGAGGAATAAAAAGAGGGCTTGAATTAAGAAGGGCCTGAATAAAATAGTAAAGAATACAATTAAGATGTCAGAACAAACGGTTCTGATAAGAGGTTAAAAAGAAAGACTAAGACAAACGGTTTTAGTTAAAGATTGAGAAAATGAAGAAAAATGTTTAGTTGACCTGTCGACGGGTTGATAAAACAGCGATCCTTGTGGTCGGTATCGAATAGGAATGCCACTCAGCTAGCCTGCTAGGGTGGGTCCTGATACAGACAGGGGAAAAAGTTCTTTGACATGTTGCGACGTTTATTAATACAATAGACAAATTGACAATTGAACAATACAAGTAGTAGAATCATAAAGGTAAAAGAGTGGGTAAAAGGTGAGTCGTTGGTGACCGTAAGAAAGTTAACAAGGGCGTATGGAGGATGCCTTGGCTCTCATAGGCGAAGAAGGACGTGATAAGCTGCGATAAGCTGCGGGGACTGGCAAACACGGATTGATCCGCAGATATCCGAATGGGGCAACCCATCACGCTGAAGGCGTGATATCCTGGCTTAGGCTGGGAGGCGAACCCGGTGAACTGAAACATCTAAGTAACCGGAGGAAGAGAAAACAATAGTGATTCCCCAAGTAGTGGCGAGCGAACGGGGAATAGCCCAAACCCATACAGTTACGGCTGCATGGGGGTTGTAGGACTGCAACATTGTTTAATAACTGAATAGGAACTATCTGGGAAGGTAGGCCATAGCGGGTGATAGCCCCGTACTGGTAAGGTTATTAAACATAGCAGGATCCTGAGTAGGGCGGGACCGGAGAAATCCCGTTTGAATCTACCGGCACCATCCGGTAAGGCTAAATACTAATGAGAGACCGATAGCGAACTAGTACCGTGAGGGAAAGGTGAAAAGTACCCTGAATAAGGGGGTGAAATAGTACCTGAAACCATACGCTTACAAGCGGTCGGAGTCCCGCCTAGGCGGGATGACGGCGTGCCTTTTGCATAATGAGCCTACGAGTTACTCTTCATTGGCAAGGTTAAGATTTAGAAAGGATCGTAGCCGGAGCGAAAGCGAGTCTGAACAGGGCGCATAGTCAGTGGAGGTAGACGCGAAACCTGGTGATCTACCCATGGTCAGGTTGAAGTAACGGTAACACGTTATGGAGGACCGAACCAGTACACGTTGAAAAGTGTTTGGATGAACTGTGGGTAGGGGTGAAAGGCCAATCAAACCAGGAAATAGCTCGTACTCCCCGAAATGCTTTTAGGAGCAGCGTCAGGGTGATTCTGATAGAGGTAGAGCTACCAATTGGACTAGGGGGAGTCAAATCCTACCAAATCCAGATGAACTCCGAATGCTATCAGATATACCTGGCAGTGAGGGCATGGGTGCTAAGGTCCTTGTCCGAGAGGGAAAGAACCCAGATCAACAGCTAAGGTCCCTAAATGTATACTAAGTTGAACTAAGGTGGTCCAGTTGCATAGACAGCCAGGATGTTAGCTTGGAAGCAGCTATTCATTCAAAGAGTGCGTAACAGCTCACTGGTCGAGCGACAGGGCATCGATGATAATCGGGCATCAAGTATACTACCGAAGCTATGAATTTGTCATCTTCGGATGACATCTGGTAGGGGAGCATTCCATTCTGCGGTGAAGCTAAGTCGTAAGGCTTGGTGGAGCGTATGGAAAAGCAAATGTAGGCATAAGTAACGATAAGGCAGGTGAGAAACCTGCCCACCGAAAGACTAAGGTTTCCTGATCAACGCTAATCGGATCAGGGTTAGTCGGGGCCTAAGGCGAACCCGAAGGGGGTAGTCGATGGACAATCGGTTAATATTCCGATACTACCTGTATGCAGTGATGGGGTGACGGAGTAGTGAAAGGCCTGCCTGCTGACGGAATAGCAGGTTGAAGCCGGTAGGTATAGGCTGTGCAGGAAAATCCGCACGGCTTGCCGATGGTGATAGTACCACAATCCTTCGGGAGCGTGGATAATGGTCCTAATCAAACTTCCAAGAAAAACCTCTAAGCGTTACGTATACAGGTACCCGTACCGTAAACCGACACAGGTAGTCGAGGAGAGAATCCTAAGGTGCTCGAGTGATTCATGGCTAAGGAACTAGGCAAAATGGCCCTGTAACTTCGGGAGAAGGGGCGCCCCGCTTCGGCGGGGCCGCAGTGAAATGACCCAGGCGACTGTTTAGCAAAAACACAAGGCTTTGCGAAATCGAGAGATGATGTATAAGGCCTGACACCTGCCCGGTGCTGGAAGGTTAAGGGGGGGCGTTATCGATCTTCGGATTGAGAAGCGCTGAACTGAAGCCCCAGTAAACGGCGGCCGTAACTATAACGGTCCTAAGGTAGCGAAATTCCTTGTCGGGTAAGTTCCGACCTGCACGAATGGTGTAACGATCTGGGTACTGTCTCAGCCATGAGCTCGGTGAAATTGTAGTAGCGGTGAAGATGCCGCTTACCCGCAACGGGACGGAAAGACCCCGTGAACCTTTACTACAGCTTCACATTGACATTGGGTAAATAATGTGTAGGATAGGCGGGAGATTATGAAGCGGCCTCGCTAGGGGTTGTGGAATCGTCCTTGAAATACCGCCCTTTATTTATCTAGTGCCTAATCCCGCTTGTTCGGGAGACAGTGTGTGGTGGGTAGTTTGACTGGGGTGGTCGCCTCCAAAAAGGTAACGGAGGCTTCCAAAGGTACCCTCAGCATGTTTGGTAATCATGCGTAGAGTGCAATAACATAAGGGTGCTTGACTGTGAGGCTTACAAGCCGATCAGGTAGGAAACTAGGGTATAGTGATCCGGTGGTTCCGTATGGAAGGGCCATCGCTCAAAGGATAAAAGGTACTCCGGGGATAACAGGCTGATCTCCCCCAAGAGCTCACATCGACGGGGAGGTTTGGCACCTCGATGTCGGCTCGTCACATCCTGGGGCTGGAGAAGGTCCCAAGGGTTGGGCTGTTCGCCCATTAAAGTGGCACGCGAGCTGGGTTCAGAACGTCGTGAGACAGTTCGGTCCCTATCTGTTGTGGGCGTCGGAAGCTTGAGAGGACCTGACCTTAGTACGAGAGGACCGGGTTGGACGTACCGCTGGTGTACCAGTTGTGCCGCCAGGCGCACTGCTGGGTAGCTACGTGCGGATGAGATAAGCGCTGAAAGCATCTAAGCGCGAAACTCACCTCAAGATGAGGCTTCCTTTAAGGGTCGTTATAGACGATGACGTAGATAGGCTGCAGGTGTAAAGTCAGTAATGGCAAAGCCGAGCAGTACTAATTACCCGTATACTTTCTTCGATATTGTTGGCGCCGGGATGGGTTTATGCTCCGTCCCGGCAGCCCGCACCACTAAAGATTTATCTTTTACTGCACTCAATATCTTTTTGATACTACTGCTGTCGCAACATGTTTTTATAATATTTAGGGTTTTTAACATCACCGGCTACTGGTTAGCTGGTTATATGAAAAATCCGGTTCCGCTATCCCAACCCAGCGGAACAAAGACCTTATGGTGACCCTACCTTCGCTAAAGCTTCGGCAGGCAGGTATGGCTCACAAAGGATATCAGAAAACAAACGGTTCTCTGATTCATTGAAAATATTTAAGTCCCGCCTACGCGTTAAGCTTCGGCGGGTAAGACCTTATGGTGACTATGGCGGTGGGGTCCACCTCTTCCCATTCCGAACAGAGAAGTTAAGCCCACCCGCGCTGATGGTACTGCAATAAAATGTGGGAGAGTAAGTCGTCGCCAGTTTCTTCTTGTCCCGCTATCAGCGGGAATTAAAAGCCTCGCTGTTCTTCAGTGAGGCTTTTTTTATAAAATCTACCAAAACCCGTATCGACAGGATTTTTTTGTCTCAATTTTCTCATGAGGCTTTTTGTGAAAGTTACCTAAATCCGAATCAATGGGATTTTTGTGCTCTGATATTTTCTTGTGAGATTACTTTGAAGGCTTCCTGGATCCATTCCGGCCGGATCATTTTACCCGGATTCTTTTGAACGGAGCTTTTTTAATTATATGCTTCACTAATCGCACACAGTGAGACTTTTTTATTTTATTTTATATCCCGTATTTAATCGGACCGGTTGGCCTAGTATGCTAATAAACACATAGATGCTTATTATTTTTTCCTTCAGTTATAGTTGTACAAACCGGTCGGTTTAATTATTTAAAAATACTTTAAATGAGTACCCCGATCTATTTGATCTGGTTTTTGTCGGAACCCAATACATGTCTCGGAACAACAAAATGCTACAGGAATGCGACAAGAAGGGATAAAACCAGCAACGTAAATGCCGGTAAGGATTTTTTTGGTGGATCTTTAGCACGGAAATGCATGAATATAGCTCCTATCATTAAGACGGCCATTCCAATCGCTGAGGGTCTGCTTACAACAGGAAACCAAATGCCAACAATCAATAGCACTGATAGTGTGATCTTAAGAAATCCAATGAACTTCATAAAAGATCCGGAAAGTCCATAAACTGAAAATTCTTCGTTCATGTTTTTGGCTTTTCCAGCTCTGTAATCCGAGGGTTTGTTAAATCTAAATATCCAGACGTTAAAGATCCCTAGAGCGATAATGATACTTAATATTGCGTTAGTGGCCATGATAACTTAAACAGATATAGCTTAATATTGTTTCGTCCATATAATCTATATCAAAGAATATGTTTTCAAAATTCAATTTAAACAATTTAGCCATAAAACTGTTATCAAAATATCAAATTATAATCATGTTTAGAAAATTAAGTAAGGTCGATCTTATAATGCTATTTTTGGCATTTTTATCTCTTATTACATCAGAGACCCTCTGGTTCAAAGGAGATAAGGAAGCATCTTTGTTCATTGGTCTCTGGGTGCCTTCAATCCTTGGATTTGCAATCTATCTAAAGCTGTTAAAAATTGAAAGAAAATGATTGACATAATTCCAATGATGGGTATCGTAGTTACCATACTCTTTACAGTCGCATTTTATCTGGGTCTCCAGGAAATAAAAAAAATTGATTGAACGAATTTAGCCCCTTTCAAGTTTTCGCCCATGATGTACGTTCAATGTTCTCCAGCATTGCAGCTTTAGTTTGAATTCCCTAAATAATCTTGATTAAAGAATAAAATCACTGTATTCACGGCTTCGATTAGAAAAAATCTAAGATCCCCCTCAATGACATTTAGCCGGCTCTTCAGTTTGATGCGAGTTCATCCCGCCATCACCAAGTTTTGGACTGAGATAAGGGATCCCCAGATTCATGCCTCTCAAAATGAAAATCACCCCGAGAACAACTATGAAAACAGGAATTACTTTGTTGAATTTTCTTCTTACCCCAGCCCCCACAAACTGACCAAATACTGAAAAAGTAAACAATAAAGGAGCTGTTCCCAAACCAAAAAACACCATATATAATGTGCCCTGTACTAAGAGAACCTGTAGCCAAAGCCCCTGCCATAGCAACATATACAAGACCACAGGGTAAAAAACCGTTTAGTAGACCTATATAAAAAACTGAAACTACCGATTTGGATTTTAACAACTTTCCGAATTTCTTCTTCAAATAATCAGTGAAATGATAGGCGGGCTTTAGCAATTGAAACCGGGAGGATACACTCATGGGAATCAATACAATAACAATCAATAATATTCCTGAACCAATAGAGACCCATCGCTGTGCACCTGCCAGGGAAATGCCTTCACCGGCAAGACCGATGACAGCGCCCATAAATCCATAAGTGATCGTCCGACCTAAATTATATAAGACTCTTGAAGATATGACTTTAGGTAGATTACTCTCGAATCCGGGTAAGGCAAGGGTAATGGGACCGCACATCCCAATACAATGCAAACTACCAAATAAACCAACAATAAAAGCTGTCCACAAAATCATTACTGTATTGTTAAATTTTTTTCTTCCTGAAATTCCTGGCTACCATAGGTCCAATTCACTTTTACCTGCCATAACCCTTTTTTCAGACTACTAACACTGATAAATTGCGTTCCATCGGATTCGGATTGAATAGGGAAAGACGTATCGAGTGAAGAATCAGACGGCCGGAAAAAATATATAGCCCCTTTTATACTGTTTTTATGTTCAGGGGGATAGGTAAATTTCACTTTGCCCTCTCTTAATAAATATTCAATTTTCAATCCATCCTTAAGGTTCCGGGCATTCTTTATGTTGTCAATTTCCCCCTGGTATTTAATTTCTTTATCATAATAATCCTCATAAACCAGGTGGAAATCCTGCTGCATCGCCCGAAAGACCATAAACAGAATAAACAGGACGAATCCGGCTGTCATTAAAAATATTTTCCATCCCCAGTTCATATCAGTTCAAAAATGACATATAATTTATTTAAGGACAATTGGTCCCAGGAAATTTGTTTTTACTTCATCGATAACTTCATCATTTACCAGCACCTCAATAACAAGGTTCGTTTTGGTTTTCGTTAATGATGCCTTCGGAAGTTCTATGAAAAATACACCCTTCAGGTTCTCATTGGATGCTACTGATAAAAC
Source organism: uncultured Cytophagales bacterium (assembly GCA_963820995.1). Classification (GTDB taxonomy): domain Bacteria; phylum Bacteroidota; class Bacteroidia; order Cytophagales; family Cyclobacteriaceae; genus JAGTVG01. The sequence continues at coordinate 329,599 of CAWGCL010000011.1, forward strand.
TTCTCCACCCACGCGGTTGATCTCGCCATCTTCAAATTCTTTCAATCGAACTTCAAGTGTAATGTCTTCAAATGTTTTATTCACAAACTGAATATTGTACAGGTTACTGATCCTGTTATTTTCCTGTTCCTGATATAGCATTCCAGGTACTCTGACAACAGTGGTTTCAACTGGTTCCCTTGTAGTTAACAGGTAAATCTGAAGCCCGACCAGGAAAATCAAAACAATGCTGTACCCAATAACCCTTGTGGTAAACAAGTTTTTAACACCTTCTTTTATGCTTTGATATGATGCAAGCCTGATCAAACCTTTTGGCCGGTTTACTTTTTCCATCACATCGTCACATGCATCCATGCAGGCAGTACAATTGATGCATTCAAGCTGTGTCCCATTTCGAATATCTATACCCGTTGGACAAACATGAACACACATTTTGCAATCTATACAATCCCCTTTCTGGACTTCATTCTCCTTTTTATTTTTTCTTATCCGCCCCCTGGGTTCCCCACGAAGCCAATCATACATAACAGCGATGGTACTTTGTCCAACAAAAACACCCTGTAGCCTTCCATATGGGCATAAAGCTATACATACCTGTTCCCGCAGGTTGGCAAATACAAAGTAAAAAAGAAAAGTAAAAAGCATAAGCCCTGCAAAGCCTGCAAGGTTATTCATAGGTGATTGAGTAACAATCTCCTTTACCTGATCGACACCTATGATATAGGCCATAAAAAGATGAGAGATAATCAATGCAATAAGAAAGAAAACAATCTGTTTAAATCCTCTTTTAAAGATCTTCTCAGAATTCCATGGCATTTTGTCAAGCTTCCGTTGCTTATTGGAATCACCTTCAATCCAGTATTCGATTTTCCGGAATACCATTTCCATAAAGATCGTCTGGGGGCATGCCCAACCACACCATACCCGTCCGTAAATCACTGTAAAAAGAACAATGAATAAAACCAGTGATATTAAGGCTAAAGCGATCAGGTGAAAGTCTTGCGGCCAGAAGGGTGTTCCAAAGATTATAAACCTTCTATCTATTATGTTTAAAAGAATGAAGGGATGACCGTCAACTTTGATAAAAGGTGCGGCTAAACAATGCAACAAGCAAAAAGATAGCTACAATGGCCCGCAGCGTATGATATCTTCCTTTTGGTTTTTTAGGGAAAACCCATATTCTTTTCCCCCTTGCGTCTACTGTAGATATGTGATCACGGTACTCCTGGTCAAATTGATAAAGATCCTCCATCAAATTCTCCTCATTTCCACTATTTAAAACTACTATTCAGTTGTAGATCCTTCTTCTGCAGGGGTCACTACTGAAGCCGATTCAACAGCTGTGGAATCCACTTCAACTGCTTCTTCCGGTACGTACAGTTCGCCCTCTGGAGCTTTTGGATTTGCCGGTGTTGTGCCCTGAAGTGAAACAAGGATATAACTTGCCACATCACGCATGTCAGAAGGGCTCAATTGTGATTCCCATGAGATCATTCCTTTTTCAGGAACACCATATTTAATAGTCCTGAACAAGTCTTTAATGTCTCCACCGTGTATCCAGTACTCGTCAGTCATATTTGGTCCGACATTTCCTCCGCCATCAGGCTGGTGACAAACGGCACATTGTCTTGTAAAAATACTTGCACCATTTTCAAGTGCTGAAGCTTCCTCTGTCAATTCTACATTCGTCTCGTCAAACAAATCAGTCAAGGTCGCTCTTCTGGCTTCCAGGGCAGCTTCTGCGCGTACAATCTCATTGTTGTATTCCTGATCTGATGAAGGAAGTACATCGAAGACATGATATGCAAGAAGGTATATAACACCCCAGACCATTGTCAGATAAAATAACCATTTCCACCATGGAGGAAGGTGATTGTCAAGTTCCCTGATGCCATCATAATTGTGATCCAGTAATATATCGGCCTCTTTTTCAATGGGGGTTGCCCCGGTAAGTGATTTGGATATTTTCGTCCAGATACTTACTTCCGGAATTATTTCTACCCCCTCTTCTTCAGCTTTTGCCTGTTCCTGCAATAAAATGGTTCGTACTACGAATAATGTATAGATAGCAACCAGCAGAACCAATACGGAAATCAAGAGGACCAGTCCAATTACCAAATATAATAGGGTTTCAAGGTTTCCGGATTGACTAGCCGTTGCTTCAGTTTGGGCAAATACTGAGGACGTTAAAATAGCTGAGAGTATGGTGAATATTATTTTCTTAAACATATCTATGGTCAATTATGATCAATACTCAATTAAATTTATTCTGTACTTTTATTGTTTACGGTTCCGTCGTCCAATGGCATATCTTCCATTTTCTTAATAAACTTCTTATCGATCAGTGCCACTTTGATCAGTATTCCGACAAAGAATAAGAAGAATATAACCAGGGAGATAGCCGGCCAGATGTCTACATTTTGTATCGATTGAAGAATTTGCTTATACATGGTTATTCAGTTTCCTCAACGGTTTCATCTTTAACTTTTATGTCTTTGCCCAGTCTTTGCAGATATGCGATCAGGGCAACTATTTCGCCTTCCGGATGGACCTGAATTCCATCCATGCTCAGCGTATTCACTACTTCATTCGCCTGCTTCAACAGGTCTTCATTGGCAGTATCTTCATATCCAACAGGGTATGGAACGCCCACCGTTCTGAGCGCCTTTATCTTTCCTGCTGTAGCATCCAAATCAATACCATTGTAAAACAGCCACTCATATGGAGGCATGATAGAATTTGGTGACATTGTAGTTGGGTCCAGCATGTGGTGATAATGCCACGAATCAGGATATTTGCCACCTACCCTGTGAAGGTCGGGACCCGTTCGTTTTGAACCCCATAAGAATGGGTGATCATAGACATATTCCCCTGCTTTGGAATATTCCATGTCATTGGGATCATACCGTACCACTTCAGATCGGAATGGCCTGACAAGCTGTGAATGGCAATTGTTACAGCCTTCACGTATGTATATGTCCCGACCATGCAATTCCAGCGGTGTATAAGGTTTTACACTTTCTATTGTCGGAATATTCGATTTGATCAGGAAGGTTGGAACAAATTCTATTATACCTCCTATCAAAATGGCTATCAATGCCAATACTGTGAACATTACCGGCTTGGCTTCCAGTATTCTGTGCCAGTAAGTATCTTTTGGTGCAACTTTTTCAAGTGCCGGAGCCTCAGCTTCTTCATTAGCGACGAATTTTCCAGCTTTTGCTGTTTTGATCAGGTTATAGGTCATTACAATTGTACCGATCAGGTACATCGTGCCACCTATCGCCCTGAGTACATACATCGGAATTATTTGTGTAACCGTTTCCAGGAAGTTAGGATATAACAAAACACCCTGATCTGTAAACTGTTTCCACATCAAACTTTGAGTAAAGCCTGCAAAATACAAAGGCAGGGCATAGAAGACAATTCCTAATGTTCCAATCCAGAAGTGGAAATTAGCAAGTTTCTTAGAATACAAGGAGGTTTTCCACATTTTAGGAACAAGCCAATACATCATGCCAAAGGTAAGGAACCCGTTCCAGCCAAGACCTCCGACATGAACGTGTGCAACGATCCAGTCAGTAAAATGAGCGATCGCATTGACATTCTTCAGAGATAACATAGGCCCTTCAAAAGTGGACATACCATAAGCCGTTACGGCTACAACCAGGAACTTAAGAACAGGATCTTCACGGACCTTATCCCAGGCACCTCTCAGTGTAAGGAGTCCATTTAGCATACCACCCCAACTTGGTGCAATCAGCATAATTGAGAATACCACGCCTAGTGATTGCGCCCAATCAGGAAGTGCGGAATACAGCAAATGGTGTGGTCCTGCCCATATGTAAATGAATATTAGTGCCCAGAAATGGATGATCGATAACTTATATGAATAAACAGGTCTGTTTGCAGCCTTGGGAAGGAAATAATACATTAATCCAAGATAGGGGGTGGTCAGGAAGAAAGCCACGGCATTGTGCCCATACCACCATTGCACAAGTGCATCCTGTACGCCGGCATACCAGGAATAACTTTTAAATAAGGTGGCCGGCATTTCGAAGGAGTTTACAATATGCAATACCGCCACCGTAACGAATGTGGCAATATAAAACCATATCGCTACATACATATGCCGTTCACGCCGTTTAATTATTGTTCCAATCAGATTAATGCCAAAAACAACCCAGATCAAGGCTATAGCAATATCAATGGGCCATTCCAGTTCTGCGTATTCCTTGCTGGTTGTGATCCCCAGGGGTAAAGAAATAGCTGCGGACAGAATGATGAGTTGCCATCCCCAGAAGTTAATCCAGCTAAGCAGATCACTGAAAAGCCTTGCCTTCAGCAGACGTTGAATGGAATAATAAATGCCGGCAAACATGGCGTTCCCGACGAAAGCAAATATAATCGCATTGGTATGCAATGGCCTGATCCTTCCGAATGTCGTATAGGGTAGGTTCAGATTAAGCTGTGGGTAAAATAATTGAGTGGCAGCAGTAAGGCCAACCAGCATACCCACTAAACCAAAAATAACCGAAGCGATGATAAATGCTTTAACGATTTTGTTGTCGTATTGAAACTTCTCCAGGCTCATAACGAAAAGTAGATTTTAAATTAAAATTTGCGCAAAATAGGCAGATCGAAAGATTAATTTTATGACATATGTCACCTTTCTTAATTCAGGCCAGAATTTCCGAAAAAAAAATAAAAAATACACGTAATATGTTATTATTTTTGATTTTAAAATGCATTGTACCTTACATGGTAATGATTGGAAAATAAGGAAAATGAAAGGATAATTCCTATAGGTCTAAGCCTTTTATGCTGACAAGAAATAATAATGATTCAGTAAAAATTAATATGAGAAATCAATTGAACTTCAATTATTCATTTAATTAAAGATAAAATCTCCTTTTTAAGTAATTCAGGACTTGTCCAGGGGATAAGATGCCCGGAATCCTCATAAATCGCCATTTTAACCTCTGCGTTTTGCAAAACCTTTTCAGCAAAATATGCATTCTCTATAGGAACCAATCCATCTTTTTTCCCATGAAGAATAGTGACCATTGTGGTGATTTTAGGCCAATATGGAAGCATTTTTTTCAACTCTTCCACGTGGGTATTTTTCTCTGCATTTGCCACCATCATCGATTCCGGAACTACTTTATGCAGGAAGGGAATATCTATGATCCTGGCTATAGAGAAAAACTTCTCATGCTCAGGATCAATGGCCGCTCCGGCAAGGATCAAACCACCTATCTTCTCAGGGTAATCCATGGCAAGTTTTGCTGCTATGGTTCCTCCAAAGGAATGACCAACAAGGATAGGTTTCTGGTTGTTTTTATTCTTTTCAAGAAGAGGTGCGATCAGTTTTGCTTGTTTTTGTAATGACGTTTCAGGTATCCCGAAATTTGATTGTCCATACCCGGCCCTGTCCATAGCGATCATCCGGGTTTTTCTACGTAAGTCCGGATCTTTCAGGAATTTATTGAAGGCATCAAGCGAGCCAGGTGCTCCGTGGATAAAAATCACCAATGGATTTGCTTCATTTCCTATATCCACATACCGCATTTCTATGCCATCTGAAATATAAGTGCTTACTTCTGTTCGGATTGCATCTGTTTTTAGATTTGCAAGAAGTTCTTCATTACTGGTTTTTAAATCCATCAGGTTGAACAGGATGTAGCCAAGAGCAATCAGTAGAAGAAGTATCAGGCGCATTTACAGGATTTGTTTAAAGACACGGATCTGCAAACATAATGAATTGATCGATCTTGTTCAATTCCGGATTCCCAGGATCAGGTTAAATTTCCAGCTTTCAATTTGCGATTCCAGAATTCGTATTCCGATTCCCGGATTTCGGTCCCGCCCTTTAGATTTTGTTTCTTTGTTTATTGCATTCACTTAGCGATTCCAGGATTCGCCTTCCTTTACCAGCTTTTGCTTTGCGATTCCAGGAATCACTTTCAACATCGAGCATTTATCACCCGCTTCCAGCTTTCATCCCTGCTTCAAACAATCAAGTCTTATTTACAGAATTTGTGTTCAAATCCAGACATTATATTTCTTCAATTAATGCTTCAGGTATTTAGTATCCACCATTCGGGCACTTTTTTTAATTGGAAATTGTTATACAATAAAAGACCAACATCATGAGCCATACACAACAAATTCAATCGTTTAAAAAGTTTGTCGATATGCACCATCCAGGTTGGATGGACATAATCAGGATAATATTGGGGATAGCAATTTTTATAAAAGGTATATATTTTATTCATAATCCCGAGGCCTTGATACAAATCCTTGATAATAGCAAAATCTCCGGATGGACTTTTATTGTAGAACATCATGTGGCCTTTACATACCTGGTAGGAGGTATATTAATAGCCATTGGCCTAATCACACGGATTGCAATTATTTTTCAATTGCCTGTGTTTTTTGGATCCATATTCTGTTGTATAGCTGATAAGGGTTTCTTTAGTGTCTTTTCAGACCTGACCTTTTCGATCATCATGTTCGTATTATTAATCTTTTACCTCATCTGGGGCCCTGGACGGTTTTCTGTAGATACTTATATGAAAAGGGATCATAAGTTGGATGATATGCCGCAGCAGTTTTAGGCTGACTACTCCTCCTCTAATTCATATAAATCGTAATCTTTCCCCTTTCCATATTCAGTAAGAACCTTCAGGTTATATACTTCCAGGCTATTTAGATCTCGTATTATGTAGTCATTCTTTTTTTCAATACGAAGAAGTTCAAAAACTGTAGTTTCCCCATAATTTATGAGCGTATAACGGTGTCCTACTCTTAAAACATCAATTGAGATTGGCATAATATTTAACCTTTTTTTTTGCTGTTTTTCCCTGTTTCTGGCTTCTTTTCCTGGTCAGGTTTTATCTCAGGTTCATCAAACAGGATCCTTACTGAAGGAGATTTCGTATCATCAAACTGACCTGATCTGACCGCCCATATAAATGCTATAAGAAAAGCCGTGGCCACAATTACACTGAAGATTATGAGCAGAATGATTACAGACATTAGATCAATTTTCTGATTTTGGCCATGGTATTAACTGCAAATGTAGCAAAAAATACGACGGATATACTGCTGACGGGCATAAGTATGGCGGCTATGATGGGGGTTAACTTGCCAAATACCGCGAAGCCCATTCCTATTATATTATACATGAAAGAAATGATAAAGCTTAGATATATGATCTTCCTGGAAGTTTGTGAGAATTGCAGGAACCTGTCAAGGTCAGATATCCTTTTGGCATCCAGAATGGCATCGCTGGCTGGAGTAAATGAAGTAATGTCTTCTGTTACTGCAATTCCAGTATTGCTTTTTACCAGCGCTCCTGCATCATTCAAGCCATCCCCAAGCATCAGCACATCTTCCCCGTTTTTCTGCAGCGTATTGATATAATTCAATTTGTCTTCCGGTTTCTGGTTAAATAACATAGAAGTCTTCTGAGGGAAAATATTCTTTAAAGATTCCAGTTCACCTTCATTATCACCTGACAATACACTGAATTTGTACTTATCGGCAAGTTTAGTGATCAATCCACTTATATTCTTCCGGTATACATTGTTTATCCTGAATGCACCTTTGATCTTTCCATCGATAGAAACATATACATTACCACCCTCCATATTTTTGCCGGATGATGGGGACGCGACTGAAGCATCGCCATTCATTAACAGTAGTGACCCAATCTTAATTTGATGCCCGTCTACTTCGCCCTGAATCCCTTTGCCTTTAATTTCTTTATAATTTCTTATCTTCAGTGGGGAAAGATCTAAAATACCCTTCTGTTCTTTAATTAGTTTCCGGCTTATAGGATGTGTGGAATTTGCAGCCATGCCCATCACCCATGCATTTTCCTTTTCATTTAAGCTGACGCCCTCATAAAAAATCTTGCCAGTATAATTTTCAGTCAGGGTTCCGGTTTTATCAAATACGATATGTGAAATATGAGTTAGTTTTTCAATAACCATTGTGTTTTTAAGGTAGAAGTGGTTCCTGCCAAACACATTCATGGTATTGCCCAGGGTGAAAAGGGGTAGATAAGGATAAAGCGCAGGGGCAGGCTACTATTAAAACTGCGGTGAATACAAACCATGCTTTGTCCATATCAATAGAAAGCCATACCGATAAACCAGCCAGTGCGATGAACAATACAGTGATGGTGAAGTATTTACTGATCCTGTTGACAAGGGTCTCAACTTCGCTGTTTTCCTCTTTTTTAAAGGCTTCATTATTCCATAACTGAGTCAGATAACTCTGTGAAACAGGCTTTTGGCATTTCTAGAAGAATAAGGTGCCCAGCTGACGCCCTCCTGCGTATACAAGATCGCCTTTTTCTTTTGGAACTTCTTAGATTCCCCTGTTACAAAACTGTAATCAATATTTGCCTTTTCACTGACCAGGATACTGTCCGACGGAATTATCTCGCCATTTCTTACTCTTATAATATCTGATTTCTGAAGTTTTTAACCGCAACCGGCCTCGTTTTCCATTTTGAATTCGATTTACAGCAAGGGGAAATAAAGCAATAATCCCTTTCAAATGACAATCCTTCATAGGTTTTGTTTTGAACCCATCGACCGATCAATAAAAAGAATAAGAGGCCGGATAAGGAATCAAAATAACCAGGGCCCAGGTCCAAAATGACATGAAATAAACTTACCAGAAACAATGTGATGATCCCAAGGGAGATCGGTAGATCTATATTGATGTATTTCTGCTTCAGCCCTGCAAAAGCGGATTTAAAATAATCCGTACTGCAGTAAAAAACGACAGGTATCGACAGTAAAACATTAAGCCAGAGTATGAACTTCTGGATCATTACATCATCAATCCCTTCAAAACCAAAATATTCAGGGAAACTTAGCAGCATGATGTTCCCGAAACTGAAGCCAGCTACTCCAATTTTAGTGATCAAACTGCGGTTGATTGACTTCCTGGTCTTTCTTTCTTCCTGTTCAAGGCTGATAAAGGGTTCATAGCCAATGGTGGTCAAGGTCATTACCACTTCTTTGAGGCTTATTTCATTGGGATTAAAATCGATGTAGACTTCTTTTCTGGGTAAAATTTACCCGTGATATTCGGATCCCTTCTTTCAATTTATACAGGTTTTCCAGCAGCCATATACATGAAGAGCAATGGATCACAGGGATATAGAAGTTTACTTTGGCGGTATTCCCGTCTTTAAAATCCAATACCTGCTCCTGGATCTCGGAATTATCCAGATAATTATATTTGTCCCCAAAATCTTTGCTTTTCAAAGTAATCCCGGGATTGTTAACAAGGTCGTAGTAATTGCAGAGATCGTTCTCTTTTAATATCTCATAAACTGTTTTGCAACCATTACAGCAAAAGTCCTTTTCCTCAAAAACCACATGATCTTCCCTGCACAAATCGCCACAGTGGAAACATATGATCTCTTTGTTGGTTTTTATCTTCTCCTTCGATGTAATTTTCCCCATAAGTTCATCCCTGAAAGTTTAAAAGTACTTGAAAAACGTTGATCTTGGTATTTTTTCAATCAATTTTAGTTAAACCTGAAGAAAAATAACATTTATGGCTGATAGATGTTATTAGCTGATAGAAATTGAATTACTTTGCAGGTTCTATATTCACTTGTTTTAAATTTAATTCGCGAATCAAATAATCTGAAATATGGCAAAATATCGTGCTTCACTTAAAAAAGTTTTTAGAACTATTATCTGGCCAAGGCGAAGACTTTTATTGTTAGGATTGGTCCTCATCATCATCAACCGCCTTTCCGGATTGGTCTTACCGGGAGCTTCCAAATACCTTATCGATGAAGTCATTGCCAAGGGAGATCTGGAATTTATGAAATTGCTATTGCTGGGAGTCTCAGGTGCGATAATCATCCAGTCTACCACTTCCTTTTTTCTTACCAGACTATTGAGCGTGGAGGCACAGCATCTGATCTCGAAATTACGATCGCAGGTTCAGCAACATATTATTTATCAACCTGTGAGGTTCTTTGACAATAGCAAATCAGGAGAACTGGTCTCCCGGATCATGACAGATGTGGAGGGTGTCCGCAATCTCGTTGGCACCGGGCTTGTGCAATTATTTGGTGGTGTTTTAACGTCAATTCTTGCTCTTGTACTTCTGATTAATATAAGCCCCTTGCTTACTTTGTATGTAGTCATTCCACTTTCCATATTTGGTTTTATATCCCTTAAGGCATTTGCATATATCCGGCCGATATTCAGGGAAAGAGGAAAGATCAATGCCGAGGTTACAGGGAGGCTCACAGAATCCCTGGGAGGTATACGTATCATTAAGGGATTCAATGCGGAAAAGCAAGAAATCAATAACTTTTCCGATGGAGTGGAACGAATTTTCAGAAATGTTCGTAAAAGCCTGACATCTACCAGTCTTGTTACCAGTTCGGCCACTTTACTACTGGGGCTGGCAACTGTAGGTATCATGGGCATCAGCGGATATATGATCATTAATGAAGAAATCACAGTTGGGGGGACTTTTTTGCGTTTACGCTTTATCTTGGTTTTATGATCGCACCGATCATTCAAATGAGCAACATTGGCAGCCAAATGACAGAAGCTTTAGCCGGACTTGACCGGACTGAGGAAATAATAAACAGGGAACGGGAAATTGATGATCCAAAGAGAAAGATAGAAATTCCAAAGATTCGGGGAGATTTGAAATTCTCCGGGGTAGGGTTTGCATATGAAGAAGGGAAAAAAGTAATCGAAGACATTTCATTTGATAGTCCTGCAGGATCAGTAACTGCCCTTGTTGGTAGTTCCGGTTCCGGAAAGACCACCATAGCGGGACTTTCTGCATCTTTTCTTATACCGCAGGAGGGGACTATATCGATTGATGGTGTGGATCTTTCGACAGTGACCCTGGATAGCTACCGCGCGCAATTGGGCGTCGTTATGCAGGATGATTTTCTGTTTGAAGGTACTATAAAGGAAAATATTCTATTCCCCCGTCCGGATGCCACTGAAGAGGAACTGTCTCATGCTGCAAAAGCGGCCCATGTCAGCGAGTTTACAGATCGATTTGAAGATGGACTGG
>CAWGCL010000012.1:0-199705 GCA_963820995.1 uncultured Cytophagales bacterium
AAGAAAAAGCACTTTAGATCATCAATTCCAATCTGGAAAAAAAATTTATCGCATTTTTTTGCACGATAGGTTACTGTAAAAATTATGACTTCGATAAAAACAATATCAAAAGAAGAAAATTTCATCATTTGAATTGTTAAATTGTATGACATAAATTATTATAAAATATTTCGTCCTTATTTGACAACCTCCATTCCAATGATTACATGGTCTTATGACAAATCCAAAAAATAAAAATTCCCAGTCAAGAAGAAAGTTTTTCAAACATGCTTTTGCTTCAATCTCATTGGGCACTACAGGCATATATAGCTTAAATGCCTATGGTGATTCAAAAAAAGATCTGTCTTTTGATGGAGAACGTGAAACCATAAGGATCACCAAACTGGAAACCTTTAAAGTTAAGCCAAGGTTTCTTTTTCTTAAAGTGCATACTGACCAGGGGATCACTGGTCTCGGGGAACCTATTATCGAAGGCAGGGCAGATACTTGTGCGACGGCTATTAAGGAAATGGAACCCTATTTATTAGGAAAGGATGCCAGGAAAATCATGCATCATTGGCAGGCTATTTATAGGCATTCTTTCTATCGGGGTGGTCCAATACTTACCAGTGCATTGAGTGGACTTGAACAGGCGCTCTGGGATATAAAAGGAAAAGCACTAGGTGTTCCAGTATATGAGTTACTGGGTGGACCTACCCGAGATAGGATCCGGGTATATGCCCATGCCCGTTCTATTGAAGCAATAAAGAAGTCAAAAGCTGCGGGATTTACAGCCTTTAAAACCGGCGTAAAAAATGCCACCCAATCAGGGACAATTGCTTCCCAAAAATTTGTTGAGGAAGCAACGGAAGCCTTCGCTGAATTGAAAGATGCAGCAGGAAAAGATGGGGATGTTGGCATCGACTTTCATGGGGCGATAAGTCCTCAAAATGCAGGCTTATTGATCCACGCACTAGAGCCTTATCAGCCATTCTTTATTGAAGAGCCGATTAACTGCCAAAACGTAGATGTTATGGCAAATTTGGCAAGGGAGACATATATTCCAATAGCAACTGGGGAAAGAATATTTACAAAATGGGGTTTTAGGGAGATTCTTGAAAAACAGGCTGCCAGTATCCTTCAGCCTGATTTATGCCATGCTGGAGGGATATTTGAAGGTCGGTTAATAGCAGGGATGGCCGAGGCATATTATGCTTCAATAGCACCTCATAATCCATTAGGGCCGATATCTCTGGCCAGCGGCCTGCAACTAGCAGCCAGCATTCCAAATTTTTTATGTCAGGAACAGGTGACGCTTGGGGAAGGATATCTAAAAAAGCCGTTCGTGGTAAATGACGGCCATATAGAAATCCCGAAGGGTCCAGGATTGGGAATTGAACTTGATGAAGATGCTCTAAAAGATAAGTTGGGGCATGAATGGAGGAACAGGGAATCCTATCTTGATTCCGATGGTTCTGTAGTTGATTGGTAATCCTAAATATTTACACCTCCATGTGTATACATTCCAATATACATGGGAACTGTAATGATCTTATCGGGTATCAACAGGTGCCAAAGGAATGAATCCAGAGTTTTGTTCGGAATGACTTGCCCGAATTATTGTCTGTGATCCTGAAATTTATAAGATTGAAATGAAGATTGATATTATGGATGAAGAAACATTGATTGAAAATATAATTGACTAATCCTATGAAATACACGCCAAACATTTGTAACATCTTACTACTTTTAATTATTACGTCTTGCCTTCAGGATAAAAATGAATCCGATAGTCTATCAAACTATGCTTCTGAGATGAAAGAGATCACTGACCGGAAGACTGAAGTGCCTGTAAGACAGCTCACCAACTATAAAGGGCATAGCCATCATTTTTATTTTACCAACCCGGGATGGTATAGTAATGGATCCAAATTATTATTCTCCTCAGACAGGGATAACCGTACCAATCTATTCAGCATAGATCTAACTGATTATTCTATACAACAACTTACTGACCTGGAACCGGTTCCATTACCCAGGGAGGTGGAATTCTTCAGAGCTTGTAAAAATCCGGTTAAAGATCAGGCATTTTTCTGGCATGACAGGGAATTAAAGGCCATCGACCTTGTTACAATGAAATCAAAAACCATATATGAGTTGGAGGAAGGTTGGAACATCTCTATGTCCAATTGCTCTGCTGACGGCAAATATGTTTATTTCGGAACCTGGGAGGACCTTTCTCATTTATTTGAAGTCGACCTTCTAAGAGGATATGTGGGATTTGATGAAACATGGGAAGCTAAACCTCATAGTAAGATCATTAAGGTGGCAACGGATGGATCATATAACGAGGTTGTCTTCGAGGAAAAATACTGGATCGGGCATGTGAATACGTCTCCAACGCGCAGTGATTTGCTCACGTTTTGTCATGAAGGGCCCTGGCATAAAGTTGACAACAGGATATGGTGCCTTAATGTAGAAACTAAAGAAGTATGGAAAATCCGTCCACGCACCCATCCCAATGAAAGTGTGGGACATGAATACTGGTATGCCGATGGGGAAACAATTGGTTTTCATGGATCAAGGGAGGATGGTAGTGCTTTTTTGGGGCATGTTCGATATGACAATACAGAACTCGTCGAGCGGGATTTTTCTAAACATACCGGGCATATTCATTCCAATGATGAGAAACTAATTGTGGGTGATGGCGGAGGTGTGATTAAATTGTGGAAATGGAATGGGGAAACATATGATGGGCCCAGAATCCTCACAGAGCACAAGTCAAGTATGCAAACACAGCACTCTCATCCGCACCCGAGATTTAATGAAGATGGGACAAAGGTACTGTACACCTCTGATATTTCTGGATACTGTAATGTATACCTCGTCGATATCCCGGATTTTAAGACCTTACCGTCAATGGAATAATTTAATAAACATGTCTGTGGCTTAAAGAAGCTCTAATGCAATCATGTACGTCGACGGAACTCCATTATCATATCCATCCTGGAAAATTATGATGAAAGCATATGATATCTTCAAAAATAACAACAGAATTCAATTGATTTACTTGAGTTGATCCATTCAATGATATTTAGAAGGTCAACCGCCTTGATAAGGCTTTTTTCATCTCATAAAGGACTAAAAAGTTGGAGCTCCAAAGTGGACTAAGATCCCTTTCAAATGGTTTTCCCTCTGAAAAACGGATGAGTTGCCTGGCATAATAACCCCCTTCAGCCGCATCCTCAAATTGCTTAATACCTGTCCTGATGACCAAATTGTCCAGCGTTTTTATATCACCTCTAAGAAATCCTGGAATATTTTCCCGGTCAGTGATAAATGGACGTGCCATACCGATCAGATCAAGTTCACCATTTTCCAATATCTCATTACAGAAGTCAAATGACCTGAATCCCCCGGTGATCAGCAGAGGTAAATTACTTATCGCCCTTACCTTTCTGGCAAAATCAATGAAATAAGCTTCCCTTCTCTTTGTGCTTTCCCTAACTTCACCCTGGTCTTCATTCATCAGAAAAAAGGCTACTTTTTCGTATGTCCCTCCAGAAATTTCAAGTAGGTCTATCTTTTCTTTATCCAGCATCTTGACAACTTCCTGGGATTCTTCTTCTGTTAATCCGCCTTTTTGGAAATCAGATGAGTTTAACTTTACCGATAATGGAAATTCTGATCCTACCTCTTTCCTGATCTCCCGGATAATGGTTAGCAGGAGTCTGCTTCGGTTTTCGATAGGGCCTCCCCATTGGTCAGTCCGCTGATTAGTTGCCGGCGACAGAAACTGGCTGAGCAAATATCCATGTGCGGAGTGGACCTGCACGCCTGTGAAACCTGCTTTTTTTACTAATTTCGCGGTTTTAACAAATCCTTTGATGACCTCCTCAATATCACCCTCAGACATAGCTCTTGGCTTTCCAAAAAGTCCGATTTTCTTCAGTTGTACCTCAGAAGGGGCCATCGGCCTGGTTGTATTGAACTTATTGGTTTGCCTTCCGGCATGTGAAATTTGCACCCATAAGTGATTGCCGTTCTTTTTGCCAGCTTCTGCCCAGCGCATCAGTTGGGGCAACATCTCTTCTTCAAAACATACATTCCCGGCTGATTCCAGATGTTTATGGTCAATCATAACATTACCGGTAATCAACAGACCTGCATTAGTATCAGCCCAATCTTCATACAATCTTATGTGTCCTTTTGTGGGTTCAAATTTTCGATTACTGATCCGTTCTGTCATAGCGGATTTTACAAGGCGGTTTTTAAGCGTGGCTCCGCATGGGAGTGAAAACTTTGTGTTGATTAGGTTCTTATTCATTACGAGTTGATCGGTTTAATGAGTTGATTCCGAATATAACCATTATAATTTCAATTTTTTGTTTATGGGATGATCCATGGCATTAATATTTTGAACAATTAATACCTCCCGAATCCATTTATAATCTATAATTTAGAACATATTTTGAAAGGTGCTTGCAAAGATTGTGTGCCTTAATAAACCATCTAATATCGTCAAGTCTATTTTTCAACCGTAATCATTTAACGCTTTTTATCATGAAACTATAGTATGTGTTATGAAAATGCTATTCATCTCCCCAACGTTTGATGCCGAAAAAAGAACCAATAAAAGGCTTATGATGCCCAGTTAGAACTATATATCTTAGAATGATTGATCCCTGAATGTGTGTTAGAAGACAAACTCGCACATTAAATGAGACCAAAATCTACAGCTCAGACCGAAATGATGCCGGGAATCTACAACTCGTAAGATAAATAAACTGTATGAGGTTGCTCTTATCCCTCATAATTCTAGGGGATATAGACAATTTTTGTTAACTTATAAACGAATCGAAAAGGCAATCAAAACGGCTACAAATGTTTTAAAGGAGGGCTATAAATTTGAATGATGAACAATTTTTTCAGTTAAGTGATAATGCTGACATGGCTAGCCGGCAGTTATCACGGCGTGACTTCTTAAAGATTTCGGGCAGTGGCGTTTTTATATCCTTTACGGCAGGAACATTAAGTCCGATTGCTGTGCAACAGCGCGACAGAGGTTATCCTACCGATTTCAATGCCTATCTGAAAATTGGGGATGATGGCCGGGTATCTCTGTTTTGTAGTAAAATTGAAATGGGTCAGGGGATCATTACATCAATGGCCCAGATGCTGGCCGAAGAGCTTGATGTGAGGATTGATTCGATTGACATGGTGATGGGAGATACAATGCTGTGCCCATGGGATAGTGGCACTACTGGTTCACGCAGTACGAAATTTTTTGGGCCGCCACTTCGAAGGGCAGGAGCTGAAGCGAGGGCAATATTGCTGCAAATGGCATCAGAAAAACTGAATATAGCACCTGATCATCTGGTCGTTAAAAATGGTGTCGTTAGCGATAAAATGAATGCAGCAAATAAAGTGACATACGCAGAGTTGGTAAAAGGAAAGCAGATTGACCGGCATATATCCAACGTTCCGATAAAGTCGATTTCGGAACATACTGTTTCCGGGGCGTCGACAAAGCGAATGGACGCCAGGCTAAAAGTGACGGGTGAAGCTAAATTTGCTTCTGACATTATACTCCCGGGTATGTTGTACGCAAAAGTCCTTCGACCACCATCCCATGATGCCAAATTAGCATCTGTTGATGTCTCCAAAGCTCAGAATATTAAGGGTGCGATTGTGATTCAAGAAGATGGCCTGATTGCAGTGTTGCATGAAAAACCGGAGCTGGCAGAAAAGGTACTCGCATTAGTTACCGCGAAATGGGATGTTCCTGATCCTAAAGTGGATAATCAATCCATTTTCGATTATCTTAAAAAAGCTGCACCCGATGGCCGCGTTCATGTTGAAAAAGGCAGCCTTCCGGATGGGTATGCTGCGACGAAACAGAGAGTTGAATCGGAATTTTATAATCATATGTTGCTCATGCCCCCATAGAACCATATGCGGTATTGGCACATGTAGAGGATGAAAAAGTAACTGTTTGGGCGTCGACACAGGCTCCATTTCGCGTGCAACAAACAGTAGCAGAGACTTTGAAGATACCGGAAGAGAACGTTCACGTAATAACCCCTTTTTTGGGTGGGGGATTTGGCGGTAAGAAATCAGGTCAACAAATCAGCGAGGCAGTAAAATTATCGAAAATTTCCGGGCATCCTGTACAACTTGCATGGACAAGGAGAGAAGAGTTTTTTTATGACGCGTTTCGTCCGGCGGCTGTGGTTCAACTGGAATCAGGCTTAAATGCGGAAGGCCATATTACGTTCTGGGAGTGTGATATCCTGTTTACCGGTTCGCGAAGTTCCGAGCCAATTTACAACATACCGAATTTTCGTGTAAAAACGCGGAGTGAGAGTAGTGTGCATCCATTTGGAACAGGTGCCTGGCGAGGCCCTGGAAGCAACACAAACGTTTTTGCTATGGAATCGCATACCGATATTCTTGCGCAGGCAGCAGGAATGGATCCACTGTCATTTCGCATGAATAACTTAACGGACGAACGTATGATTCGTGTGCTCAAAACTGCTGCGGATAAATTTGGACATAATTTTAATAAAAGTCCCAGTGGCATGGGATACGGCATATCTTGTACGAATTATTTGAATTCTTACGTGGCAACAATTGCACACGTATCTGTGAATAAATCTACTGGCAAAGTGAAAGTAGAAAATGTGGTGTGTGCTCAGGACATGGGTGAGATTATTAATCCACAAGGCGCGAAATTACAAATCGAAGGCGGAATTACTATGGGTCTTAGCGCCGCACTGTCCGAAGAAGTTGAATTCAGTGGTGGAAAAATACAGACGAGAAACTTTAATTCTTACCGGATTAGCAGATTTACCGATGCACCACCGATTGATATTATACTGGTCGAAAATCCGGATGTGCCACCTCAGGGTTGCGGAGAGCCCGCGATCACGACAGTTGGTGCGGCGCTTGCCAATGCTATTTTTGATGCTGTTGGAGCCCGGCTGCATATATTGCCAATGACACCGGAACGGATATTGGCAGCGATAGATTTATAGGAAAGAAATTATATTCCGAGTACTATGTATGGGGCATCAACAATAGAGAGAGCAAGACTATAAATGATTAAATTATCTATTCTCTACATTCTAATAATTCCAGCAGTTGTATACGGGCAAAATGAGACAGCCCAACTATTTGAGCCAATCTTAATAAAAGCAGATATCGATACATTGCTGTCTTATTTTTCTAAAAACCCATACTGTATATTCGAGAAGAAAATGACGAAAATAAGTCCGTTAACTAAAGATATAATAGACGGTAAAAAATCTGAAGGACTTATAAGAGATGATTATTTTATACAGGAATTTTTACCGCACAAAAGTCGAACCAATCGATTTAGTGGGACAGTATATATTTTAACAGGACCATTGTCATATTCTACCGGAACATGTTTCCCTGCGGCTGCAAAATGTTTTCATAGTGCAATTATTGTAGGAGAAGAGACAGGACAACCATTGTTGAGCAATGGTGACTTGAATAGATTTTTCTTAACTAACACAAAAATGGCCTGCTACACCAGCCTTTCAAAGATTTACATGCCATGCAATAATAATGAAACGATGAAAGGCGTATTACCAGACTATTACGTTACACCGACCTTAGACGATTTACTAAATGATAAACACTACACTTTAGAATATACTTTAAAATTGATTGGAGAAAATAAAACAGAATAATAATTACGCTAAATAACAACGTATAAATCTCAAATCGCGATAGATATCACATTCAACTTCTGATTTTCAAATCACCGATCATGTCTTGGCGAAGAGGATCGCTCCCGCAATCTGCTTAACAATATGCACAAATCATTAGATAGAATACCCTGATGCTAGAAGACAATGTAAGAGGAAAGGCACCATTTTAATATCAGTTTTTCAGATTTCTGCTGATCCTCAACATTAAAATCTCGAATCATTAACACCTTTTGGAGGCAATTACATAATCAATTTAACGAATTTAGAAAGCGACTCGCGAAGATTGTTTACCTTTATAAACCATATTACATCATCTAGTCTATTTTTCAACCATAATCATTTAACGTTTTTCATCATGAAACTAAAGTAAGTATTATGAAAATACTACTCATCTCCCCAACGGTTGACGCCGAAAAAAGAACCAACAAAGGGCTTATGTTGCCACAGTTGGCCCTATATATCTTAGAAGGATTGACCCCCGAAGAACATGAAATACGCATCATTGAAGAAGAATCAGAACTTGTTGACCTGGAGCAGGAATGCGACCTGGTAGGGATAAGTTGTATGACCGCCAATGCACCCCGGGCCTACGAACTTTGCCGTGAATTTAAAAAAAGAGGAAAAACTGTATTATTGGGAGGGGTTCATCCAACTATTCTCCCGGAAGAAGCCCTGGAGCATGCTGACTGCGTGGTGGTGGGTGAAGCTGAGGGCGTATGGGATACTTTGCTCAAAGATTTCCAGAAAAATGAACTTAAAGAGAGATATCATGAACCAAAACCTGATCTGGCAAAATATGTCCGTAAAGATTTTAAGAAAATTCTTAAAAACAGGTTGTTTAAGATGATTCCGGTCATGACCACCCGGGGATGCCCGTATAATTGTGAATTTTGTTGTGTCACGAACCTTTTTGGTAAAAAGATCAGGCATATTCCAATCGAAAATGTCGTTTCAGATATCCTGGATTCAGGTGCAAAGAACATCATGTTCCTGGATGATAATATAATTGGCCATCCAAAGTATGCAAAAGCTTTGTTTAAGGCCATAAAACCCCTTAAAGTCAACTGGGTAGGACAGGCTTCTGTATCCTTGCTGGTTGCCGATGATGAACTGATGCAGCTTGCGGCAGACAGTGGGTGCAAAGCCATGTTTTTCGGCATTGAAAGTGTATCGGTGGATCAGTTGCAAACCTTAAGAAAGGCTTTGAAAGAAATAGAACATCTTGAAAGCGCAATTAAGAAGATTAAAAAAATGGGCATTCTGATCCATGCCTCCATGGTTTTTGGATTCGATAACGACACAAAAGAAATATTTAATGAAACTGTCCAATTCCTGATCAAGAATAAAGTCAGCACCGTATCATTTAATGTGTTAACGCCTTACCCAGGAACCAAAATCTATGATGAGCTGAAAAGTGAGGACAGGTTGACGACAACTGACTGGAAGTATTATGATCACAATACTGTGGTTTTTAAACCCAAAAATATGACCCCTTTTGAGCTTCAGATGGGGAAGATCAATGCCAGGAAAAAATTTTATAGCTTACCATCTGTTCTGAGACGACTTTCCGGCAATTTGTATAATCCCAAATTATACCTGCCGATGAATTACGGGCACATGAAGCAAGTAAGAGTAGAAGCCAGGAGAATGGAAAGGATCAAGTCAGAATTGTTTGAGGAAGTCATTGCCTGATAAATACCACCTACCCTCAATTGGTATACATTGAGATAATATGCCAATATGCTGTTATAAGCACGTAAATAAACACTTCTCAAGCCAAATTCCTTACATTGAGAAAAGCCTTGATATTAATATTTTAGTCTTTAAAAATTCTCATTTTTACATATAAATATTACACGTATGGGCTATGAGGGAGATTCATTTTTTCTAATTTCTAATTATGAGGATAATGCAAGTAATTTGGAATATATTTCTATAATATATTTTGTATCAAATCGTTATTATAAGTTACTTATTACGAGATCTGCGAAGAAAACATAATGCAAAAAACGGGACATCGCATATATATTTCAACCCTGGCAAGTATTGTTGTATTGACCACGATATCACTGTTCATAATGGGGATTTCCTATTATAACACCCCTTTAACCGAAAGGTTTTATCATTCAGAGCATGATTTATACAAGCCGAGCGGACTGATTGGGCATGGTTTAGGCATAATAGGTACATTATTAATAGTAATTGGCGTGTTTTCTTATATGGCAAGGAAAAGATACCGCTTTCTATCCCGTTTCGGCAGGTTAAAATATTGGCTGGAATTTCATATCTTTCTATGTATTCTCGGACCAATTATGATTTTATACCATACAGCGTTCAAATTTGGGGGAATAGTTTCCATCAGCTTCTGGAGCATGATCGTGGTAGTGGCGAGCGGGGTTATTGGCAGGTATATTTATCTCCAGATACCGCGATCCATGGAAGGCCGGGAATTAAGCCTGAATGAAGTCAGGGAAATGAAAAGCAACCTGAATGCACATATCAAGAACCGGTTTAAACTCGATGAAAAGAGCTATAACGCCATACTGGAATACACCAGTATTAATTCTCAGGATCAGAATGGAGATGAAAATATCCGGATGATCCGCAGGAATAAAGAAAATAAAATAAGCATCAGGCGGCTGAAGAAAACTCTAAGAACATATAGACTTTCTGAGGCAAGCATAAAGGGTATTGTCAAGCTCATTAAAAATGAAATTTCCCTGAACAAAAAATTACAGCGATTACAATCAATGCAAAGGTTGTTCAAATACTGGCACATTGTACATTTACCTTTTGCCCTTATTATGCTGGTTATTATGATCATTCATGTAGGGATAACACTCGCTTTCGGTGCCAAATGGATTTTTTAAATTAAAGAATATGTCAGAACAGGTCATCATATATGCCGTTGTATTTTTGTTTTGCGCGATTATCCTATTCATATATTTGAGAAAGATGAAAAGGGAATCCCGGATCGTTGAGAAAAAAGTAGTAAAGGCAAAACAGGATGGCTTATTTGAACCAGTTTCCCTGTATCCGGATATAAATGTAAACAAATGCATAAAAAGTGGGGCCTGTATAACTGCCTGCCCTGAAAAGGACATCCTGGGGATCATGAATGGCAGAGCTACGCTGATCAATGCCTCCCAGTGCATAGGACATGGAGCATGTTTTCATAGTTGTCCGGTTGAGGCTATTTCCCTCGTGATCGGAACTGAAAAGCGGGGTGTGGATCTTCCGCATATCGATCAGGATTTCCAAACCAATGTTCCGGGTATTTATATAGCGGGAGAATTAGGCGGCATGGGACTTATAAAGAATAGTGTGGAACAAGGCCAGAATGCAGTTGAAAATATGATAAAGTCTGGCTTTGTGGATGATCCTTCTACACACGATTTAATAATCATTGGGGCTGGGCCTGCAGGTATTTCTGCTTCCCTGATGGCTAAAAAACACAATTTAAAATTCTTAACGCTTGAACAAGACTCCCTTGGGGGTACAGTATTTACCTTCCCACGGACTAAAATTGTGATGACTTCCCCGATGAATTTACCGCTTCATGGTAAAGTACAACTATATAATACCACTAAGTCGGAACTGCTTGAACTATGGCAAAAGGTATTATCAGAAAACAATATATCGATAAAAGAAAGGACCAAAGTTGAATTGATATCCTATGAAGGGGACCATTTTAAAGTGAATACAAACACAAATGAGGAATTCAGAACGAAGAAGATTCTTTTAGCGATCGGAAGAAGAGGCAGTCCAAGAAAGCTGAATATCTCTGGCGAAGAATCCGAAAAGGTAGCCTATCGGTTGCTGGAGCCTGAAAATATACAAAACAAAGATATAATCGTCGTTGGAGGTGGGGATTCGGCTATAGAGGCGGCGTTATCGCTGGCTAAACAAAATAAGGTAATGTTATCCTATAGAAGTGAGGCTTTCAATAGAATAAAACCCAAGAACAGGGAATTAATACATAAGGCAGCTGAAACGGGTGTTTTAAATATCAAATATAAGTCCAACCTACTGGCTGTGGAAAAGGAGCATGTTACCATGGCGGTAGAAGATAAAGAAATAAATCTTAAGAATGACCTGGTTTACATTTTTGCCGGGGGCGAATTACCTACGCAATTTCTTGAAAAAGCCGGTGTCAGGATTACTAAAAGATTTGGATATACTTTGAAGAAATATGGATAATAGATAAATCCTGATATCCATTAATTGTAGAATGAGGGGAAGATTCCTACATATTGCACTGGTATTTATTCTGGTAAGAACCACGGTTGAGGCGCAAATCTCGCCTGGGGACCTGGCTAATTCGCATGTTGAACTGGAAGGAATAATGAATTGCACGGAATGCCATATTCTGGGTGGAGGGGTATCGAATGAAAAGTGCCTGGATTGCCATCAGGAGTTAAAGATCCGTATTAATCAGAATAAAGGTTATCATGCTTCCAGTGAGGTAAGCAATAAAGATTGTGCCAGCTGTCATAGTGATCACCATGGACGCGAATTCGAGATGGTTCGTATTAATGAAGCGGATTTTAACCATCAACTGACAGGCTATGAGCTTACAGGTCAACATCAAAGAATAGATTGCCGGCAGTGCCATACGCCTGACCTTATAGTTGACAGTGGGTTAAAGAAAAATAAAAGCACATTCCTTGGTTTAGAAACGGATTGCATTTCATGCCATGAAGATGTGCATCAGAAAACACTGCCCCAGGATTGTGCGAGTTGCCATTCAACAGAGGGATTTTCCCCACCATCTAATTTTAATCATAATAATGCGGACTTTGCCCTTGTTGGGCAACACCGCAATGTGGCATGTATCGAATGTCACCGGATGGAAAAGCGGAATGGCAAGGATTTTCAACGTTTTACTGATATCCCCTTCCAGAATTGCACTTCATGTCATGAAGATGTTCACAATAATAAGTTTGGCCAGAACTGTACGGAATGCCACAGTGAACAGTCCTTCAGCGTCGCAGGTTATACGAAAAATTTTGATCATAATATGACTGGATTCAGGCTGACCGGGCGTCACCGCTATGTTGACTGCAAACAATGCCATAAAGTGAATTTTACGAATCCATTACCCCATAACCGGTGTGCCTCATGTCATTCTGATTACCATAAAAGAGAATTTGCCGTGAACAGGGTAAGTCCAGATTGTGCGGAATGCCATACCGTCAATAGTTTTAGTGGTAGCCTGTATACCCTCGAAAAGCACAATGAAGGTGAATTCCCATTGGAAGGTGCTCATATGGCCACTCCATGCTTTGCTTGTCACAGGCAAACAACCCGGTGGAGCTTCAGGGATATTGGCGAAAGATGCGTTGATTGCCATGAAGACGTACATTCGGGATATATCAACGAAAAATATTATCCCAATCAGTCCTGTGAAACTTGCCATGAAGTAACCCGGTGGCAGGAAAATCATTTTGATCATAATCTTACGAATTTTGAACTGGTAGGCGCTCATGCGAATCAAGCTTGCATGGCTTGCCATGGCACAGATGATATAAGTCATAGTAATAGATATGAAAATTTTCAAAATTTGTCCATGGATTGCGTGGGTTGTCACGATGATATACACCGACAGCAATTCGCAGAAGATGGAATAACCTATTGTCTGGAATGCCATAGCTATGAAAGTTGGGGATCGGTTCACTTTGATCACAACAAAACAGCATTTAAACTTGATGGAGAACATGAAAAAGTGGATTGTGGATCATGCCACAAAGAAGTAGAGGAACAGGGTGAAACATTTGTTTTTTACAAGATAAAGAATTTCGAATGCATAGACTGTCACCAATAATATTGTTGCTGGGCCTAACAGTCAATTTGTTTGCCCAGAACCCGCACGGTGTTGATTTCAAAACAGACTGTGCGACCTGTCATACGTCCGACGGATGGGAAATACCCCCTGAGTTCTGGGAAAATAATGATCCCTCAAAACAGGTAATTTCTGATAATATGAGGCTTGAAATACCTTATACAACCAAAGGATTTGATCATAGCACCACGGATTTCTCCCTCGAAGGGCAGCATACCATTGTTGACTGCAGGGAATGTCACCAGTCTTTGGTTTTTTCAGAGGCGCAGACAAATTGTTATTCATGCCATACAGATATGCACAACCAGACGGTGGGGTTTGATTGTGCCAGATGCCACAACTCGGAAAACTGGCTGGTCGCTGATATCACTCAACTTCATTACGATAACGGGTTCCCACTTTTAGGGGCTCACTATATAACGAGCTGCTATGAGTGCCACGTATCGGAAACAGATCTTAGATTTGAGAGAATAGGGAATGATTGTGTGAATTGTCATTTGGATGAATATTCTGCAACGACCAATCCAAACCATACTTCAGCAGGCTTTTCAACCAACTGTATTGAGTGCCATAGCGTGAATGGATTTGACTGGACAACTGAAAACATAAATCATGCATTCTTCCCTTTGACAGGAGGACATGATATAGCAAATTGTGCCGAATGCCATACTTCAGGTGATTATAGCAATACTCCAACAGATTGTTACGCATGCCACCAGCAGGATTACATGGCTGCTGTCAATCCAAATCATCAAAGTCAGGGCTTTCCTACTGATTGCATGCTATGCCATACCACCGATCCGGATTGGACACCTGCCAGTTTTGTATCACACGATGCCGAATTTTTTCCGATATACAGTGGGGAGCATAATGGAGAGTGGAATCTCTGCCAGGATTGTCATCCCAATCCATCCAACTATGCCGAATTTACCTGTCTGACATGTCATACAAATTCCGAAACGACCAGCGATCATGAAGGAATTCCCGGATATTCATACAACAGTACAGCTTGCCTGGCTTGTCATCCGATGGGAGAAGGTGAAGACGCTTTTAACCACAACCTGACCAATTTCCGGTTAGCAGGTGTTCACTCAACCACAGATTGTATAGAATGCCATAGTGCAGGTTATGCAGGAACACCCATGGATTGTGCTTCATGTCATACAACAGATTATAATCAGGCCATTAATCCGAATCATACTGCCCTTGGTCTTTCCATGGATTGCGCTTCATGTCATACAGAAGAACCGGAATGGTATCCTGCTGAATTTCCGAATCATAATGAATACCATATTTTGAATGGGGCACATGCAGTTATAGCAAACGATTGTGCCATTTGCCATAATGGTGATTATAACAATACGCCTAATACCTGTGTGGGATGCCATCAGACTGATTATAACAATACGACCAATCCAGACCATACAGCCCTCAGCTTTTCAACGGATTGTGCCAGTTGCCATTCGGAAAACGCCTGGGAGCCGGCTGTTTTTGACCATAACCTAACCAATTTTGCATTAACAGGGGCACATATAACGACCGATTGTAACAGCTGTCATGAATCCGGATATGCTGGAACACCGACGGATTGTGCTGCCTGTCATACTACAGATTATAATCAGTCTACAAATCCGAACCATAATACGCTGGGAATATCAATGGATTGTGCTTCCTGCCATACGACTGAGCCTGAATGGAATCCTGCCACGTTTGCAAACCACAATGATTACCATGCCTTGAACGGGGCACATGCAACTATTGCAAATGACTGTGCTGTCTGCCATAATGGTGATTATAACAATACGCCTAATACCTGTATGGGATGCCA
Organism: uncultured Cytophagales bacterium; assembly: GCA_963820995.1. Lineage (GTDB taxonomy): Bacteria > Bacteroidota > Bacteroidia > Cytophagales > Cyclobacteriaceae > JAGTVG01. The sequence goes on from CAWGCL010000012.1 coordinate 15,389, forward strand.
TCAAAGTGATTATAACAATACGACAGATCCCAATCACCTGGCGGCGCAATTCCCGACAGACTGCGAAAGTTGTCATTCGGAAAACGCCTGGGAACCAGCCACTTTTGATCATGACGGGCAATATTTCCCAATCTATAGTGGAAAGCACGTAGAAGCGTGGAATTCATGTGCCGACTGCCATACCAATGCAGGGAATTATTCGGTTTTTGCCTGTATCGATTGCCACGAACATAGCAACCAGGCCGATCTTGCCGATAAGCACAGTGATTTACCAGACTATACATATACCAGCCAGGGATGTTTTGATTGTCATCCTACAGGCAATGCAGATTAAATTGTAGATCTAAATGAGGTACTTTTTTTTATTTTTCTTTTTTGCAGCAATCGCATCTCTTGTGCAAGCGCAGGATAATGATGGCCTTGAAAAAGGAAAAGTATCCTATGTTTCCTCGCAAAATGTTTATGTAAAATTTGAATCGACCGAACGTATAGAAATAGGTGACACATTATTCCTGAACAAGAAGGGGGAAATGATTCCTTCATTGGTCGTTAACAATAAATCTTCTATTTCATGTGTATGCACTCCTATTATCTCCAGTGGGATTAATGTTTCGGATGAAATAATTTTCCGGCGAAAAGATCTGGATACTGCACAAATAGACCAGCAAAGATCAGCGCAGAAGGATAGTTCATCATTAGCATCTGATCAAGCCGGGGCGGCAGTTGGCATTTCTCTTGCGGGATCGGATACTAAGAACCAGTCTGGGGAAAATAATGATCTTGTTTCTGGCCAGATGGATAATAAAAAGAAAGAACCAGCCTACCGGCAGAACATTACCGGCCGGGTATCCGCCGCTTCTTACTATACCATTACGGATTCAAAGAACTGGAACAGGTTCAGATATACCTTTTTTATGCGCGGGGATCATCTGGGTAATACAGGATTATCTATTGAGAGTTATATTACCTTCCGTCATACACTTGATGAATGGGAAGAAGTGAAAGATAATGTTAACGATGCTCTTAAAGTATATTCCCTGGCATTGAAGTATGATTTCAGTAAAAAAACCCGGGTCTTATTAGGAAGGCATATAAATCGGAAAATTTCATCCATCGGGGCTGTTGATGGCCTTCAGTTTGAGCAGGAAATCGGGAATTTCACGCTGGGCACTTTCGTTGGCTTCAGGCCCGACTATCAGGATTATAGCCTGAATACCGATTTATTTCAATATAGCCTGTATTTAAGCCATTCATATAAATCTGAAGCCAGGTATATGGATAACACCATTGCTTTTATTGAACAGAGAAATAATTCCAATATTGACAGGCGGTTCCTTTACTTTCAGCACTCCAGCTCTTTGGCTAAGAACCTAAATCTTTTTGCCTCGATGGAGGTGTCTTTATATGAAGAAATCAATGACGAATCCAAAAATACCCTGGATCTAATGAATTTGTATGCATCGATTAGGTACAGGATTAACAGGAAATTGAACTTTTCATTGTCCTATGATAACAGGAGAAACATCTATTATTATGAGACCTACAAGAATTTTATTGACAGGCTGATCGATGAAGAAACACGTCAGGGGGTCAGGTTTAACGCCAGTTACCGGATCTTCAAGAATGTAATCTGGGGATTAAATACAGGATGGCGATTCCAGAAGAGTGAGCGAAATCTTTCCAGGAACCTGAACACTTATCTGACATTTAACCGCATTGGAGGAGTGAATATCAGGACAACGTTAACAGCAAACTTCTTGCGGACGAACTATATAAATAGTAAGATATTCGGGATAAGAGTATCAAAGGAAATTGTACCACGAAAATTAAATGGAGACATTCAATACCGATGGGTGGATTATGACTATTTGAATTACGAAACAGCATCCCGGCAAAATATCGTTGGGGCTAATTTGTCGTGGAATATAATAAAGAAGTTATCTTTATACCTGAATTATGAAATAACCTTTGATGATCACGACATAAGATATCAACAGGTATATGCCAAAATCATTCAAAGGTTTTAAATTTTTAGAGGATTTAGATATCCTGATCAAATAAATTTACTTAAAAGCAATTATGAAAACACAAACATTTAATATCTGGATAGGCCTTTTAGTTTTCCTTTTAATCGTTTCATGTCATCCAAAGCCTAAACTTTATGAAGCGGACATGATGGATGGAAGCAATGCTGCCGGTCATGTACATGACGGAACTGAGGCACCTGCAATGGCTGACGGTCATTCCGGAGGGCATAATGTCAAGGTAGAGGAAGTACTCAATACAGAAAAGTATTCATATCTATATGTTTCAGAAGATGGTGAAAAATTCTGGATCGCCATTCCCAGGATGGAGGTTGAAGTTGGTGGAACCTATCACTATACCGGCGGATTGTTAAAGAAAAATTTTGAAAGCAAGGAATACAACAGAGTGTTTGAAACCATTTATCTTGTATCAGATATTCATTCACATTCCGCGGGTTCTGGTACATCTGCTGCGCATGCTGCCGGGGATCAGGGAACACCTTCACAAGTTTCTGTAGATGTTACGCCAGCAGAAGGTTCCATTCAATTGGCTGAATTGTTTTCTGACCGGGAAAAATATAAAGGCAAGGTAGTTCAGGTAACCGGAAAATGTGTAAAAGTGAATCCCATGATCATGGGCCGGAACTGGGTACACATTCAGGATGGCTCCGGGGATGGGCTGGACCTGACCATTACCACTTCGGAAAATGTACAGCTTAACGAGGTTGTAACCTTTGAAGGCGTGATCGCCCTCAACAAAGACTTTGGTGCTGGTTATAAATATGATATTATACTGGAGCAGGGCAAACTTAAAGCCACCCAGGCTAAATTATAAACCAACCATTTGGATTCAATATCGGCACATCGTATACTCACGAACCTACAGGCCTGGTTGGATTCTTAAGGTATAATGGCGGGTTGACTACCATGCCGTCCAAAGACTACGACGCGAAAGTCCGGAACGGATCTATCAGCATCGGCATTCGGTACCGCGTTAACCATCACCTGAACACTAGGAAAACTACCAAACCAAAAAGGGCCCCAAGATACAGGAACTGATAAAAAAGGATAGTATGATTTAGAACCAAATACTCAAAACCATACTGGACAACCCGTCTAAAAAAGATTGTACTGGTACGCCAGGAATGATTTCCTAATAGCTAAAAGGATCATTCTCCCCTATCCTTCTGCCGGATCTCCTCAAAAAAGTTGGTGACCACATTGATGGAAGCCCGGGTGGTATCCGCAAAGACATCACGGACAGTAACAAAGTGTTTTTCATCAGGCGACATATCATAGTTCCGGCCCCAGCCATCGATATACCTGTAATTACCGCGGAATAAAAACTCTGGCTTACTGAAATTGATCTCTGGCTCCATACCAACCTGGACCTCATAAAAATCATTGCCCTTTCTATAAAAGATCCTGTCACCGTATGGAGACCACAATGGCTCATATCCCCCTGATATGGAAACCTGATGCTTAACGGATTTACCGGGAAAATCAGTTACATATACTTCAAGGTCCCCGGTTTCGCTGGATTCATATACCACCCACCGGTCATCCGGTGAAAAATCTGGTTTCCGTTCATCATAATCCCCATTGAGGAAGGGTTCGGATTGCATGTTGTCCATATTCAGCATATATATGCCCCAGCCCTTTACGCTTTCTTCCTGCTGGTGATACAACAAGATACGACCATCTGAAGTCCATGCCTTGGGCTGTATGTGTCTTATCCGTCTTGATTAGAATTTCAGAGGCTTGTGTGCTGCCAAATGGCTTAATATACATATTCAGATCCCCGCTGCTTCCACGAATAGATGGAAATGCGATATTCCAGCCATCCGGGGTCCAGATTGGCCAGGCATTAGTGCCTTCAGAAGTAAATCTTGTTAAATGATCTCTGGCAGGATTATAAATCCACACATGCGAACCTTCCTCTTTTGTTATCCAGAAGGCAATATTTTTACCATCGGGTGAATACTTTGGCCCTACGATCCAGGAATTATCTTCAGTAATTAACACTTTTATATTACCCTCCATATCCACCTCTACCAACTCGCCATTTATAATGATTTGATAAACCATATGCAGCAGAGTCCCATCACCTGAGAAATCGTATTGAATCCCATAGAATGATGTATTGTTTTTTGTGTTATCAATAATAATTATGGGATCATCACTTAACAGATCTTTTTCAGGATCATATTTATTTGCAATTAATGATCCCTGAAAATCATAGGTCAGATAGCCTTCAGGCGTATATTTAGGATTTGAGGCATTTTTAACAAGCACCTTTATATCTCCCGTTTTCAAATCCAGAGAATTTGTTGAAATAAATTCCGACACGGATTGAATTGAATACAATACTTTGTGAGCACCTGGTATGTAAAATGGATAGGAATGCATCAACTCTTCATTTTCTAAATTCAACTGGGTCAGCACCCTTTCAGTACCGCCTGAAGAATGAATGATCTTCAAGCCTTCCATCTGATTCCCTCCAAAGATTATAGAATCATTGGGAAGCCATGTACATTTTGTACTCTCCTTAACATAGCATAATACGGTGGACTGCCCCCCTGTCAATTGAATTTTTCGAAGCGCATTTTCAGCGTAATACCCAATCCATTTGCCATCGGGTGAAAAGAAAGGATTCTGGGCATTCTCAGTACCGGGAATAATTTCGCAGGTATTCGCATTTAAAGGTCTTTTATATAGGTTTGTTGAATTGTTTGTTTTCCCCATATATACTAAAAGTTTCCCATCAGGTGATATCGCAAAGGAATTATTTATGGATCGATACATCGTTTTATCTAAAGGCGCGTGATCCGGGAAATTTATAGATAAATGCTTTATCTGCAAGGGATTGTTATGCTTAAGATACCGTTGAGTCAAGAAAATCCCGATCAGTATCCCAACTATTCCGATTAAAAGGAAAAATCCCCAACTCTGTTTAAAAATTTTCTTCTTTGGACGGACAGACAGGTCATGGGATATAACCTGGTATAAGATTAATGGCTCCCTGACATTCTTTAAGGATACCCGGCCTATTTTTCCTACCTGCAAGCCTTCCTTATTCCGGATGATCCGGTACACTGAATCTGATAGACAGATTCCTCCCGGGGCAGCTTCAGCCTGGATCCTTGAGGCAATATTCACCCCATCACCAAATACATCCTTATTTTCAACAACCACTTCTCCTTCGTGGATCCCAATTCTCAATGGAATATCATTCTTTTTAGCTTCCTTCTGAATTTCCACAGCACATAACACAGCTTCAGTCCCATTTTCAAAAACAGTCAATAGTCCATCCCCTAATTCTTTTATGATCCGGCCGTGGTGCGCCTCGACATGCTTCTGATGGATCAACCGGTTGGTATTGATAATCTCAAAGGTTTTCTTCTCGCTTTCTCCCATCAGGGAAGTGTACCCGACGATATCGGTAAACATGATGGCAGCTAACTTTCTTTCCCGGGCCATGGATAGATGGAATTTCCATTAAAAAATCTGTTGCTCATTGCTTGAACAATCACTCAATATAAAGATTATAATTTAAAATCTCTACTATTCATTGAAGCCATAAGCAGAGAATCATCATGTGTGAAATTCAATTCCCAATACCTGATCAATCTTCTCAGATTATATGTATTGGCAATATATTCAAATATTTCATGTTTCCTCGCTTATATAACTGGCCGAAAACTATGTATTATATTTTTTGCCGCTAAAGCGGTATTATTTAATCTTCATATAAATAATATTGGCGTTATTCAAAAAATATGAACATTTTTACCGCTATAGCAGCAATTAATATACTTTATTAATCAATATTATTGCATTTACGAAAATGTTTCTGTATTTTTACCGCTATGGCAGCAATTAATGAATTACATGAAATTATTCATTTTCACCGGAAACAGGCCCGGTTAAGTAGAATGGAATTGGCTGACCTGGCTGGTGTTGGTAAGACAGTGATATATGACCTTGAAAAAGGAAAAGAAACTGTAAAATGGTCTACTGTTCAGTCTGTCCTGACAGCTTTGAATGTTAAGGTAAAATTTGAAAGCCCGTTAATTGAAAGTTATGAGAAAAGCTCTGGTTAAGATGCATGACGTGAAAGCTGGGATCCTCTTAGAAGAAAACCGGAATAGCTATATATTTCAATATGAAAAAGATTATCAGGGTCCGTCTATCTCCTTGACCATACCAGTTAAACCCGAACCCTATATTTTCGAGAAATTCCCCCCTTTTTTTGAGGGATTATTGTCGGAAGGCATTCAGCTGGAAGGTTTGCTTAAAATTCATAAAGTCGACAGGGAGGATTACTTTAAACAATTGATCATTACTGGGGCAGATTTAGTAGGTGCGGTAACTGTAAGTGCAATCCAGGAAACTGATGAATAGGTGCCCCATAACATATGAACCATGTGGCAATAACCTTTATAGTAATCAGGGTTTAAATAAATTGTCAACAAGACTTATCTATCTTAAGGAATTTCCTTATTCAGCGAAGGAACAAAGAAGGGAGGCTGCAGTTAGATCAGCTAAAATGTCAATCCAGGGAATTCAGCCAAAGATAAGCACAAGACTTTCCCCAGGGAATCAAAGCTTTGAAATAGTTGATAAAGGTGGAAATTACATCATCAAACCCCAAAGTGATGTATATATTCAGGTTCCCGAAAATGAAGATCTTACCATGAAAATGGCTTCTACTTTTGGCATACTGGTACCACTCACCGGATTACTTTATTCAAAGGACAGGAGCTTAAGCTATTTTGTTAAGAGGTTTGACAGATATGGGAAAAATAAAAAATATGCATTGGAGGATTTTGCACAATTAACGGGCAATTCAAGGGACACTAAATACAATTGGTCTATGGAAAAACTTCTGCCTGTAATTGACAGTTATTGCACTTTCCCAATGATTGAGAAAAGAAAACTATTTCGCCGGACAATATTTTGTTTTATAACTGGCAATGAAGATATGCATCTCAAGAATTTCAGCCTTATTACAAAGAATAATATAACTGAATTAAGTCCGGCCTATGATTTGCTCAATACTACAATTTCGATGGAACAGGTTACCGAAGAAATGGCATTGCCTCTCGCAGGAAAAAAGAGAAAGATAACCCGGGAAATTCTTTACGATTATTATGGAAAGGATCAATTGAAATTGACTGATAAGATATTAGCTGCAGAGGAAAGAAATTTATTTGAGAAAAAGGAAGCCTTTGCAAATTTAATTAATATATCTTTTCTAAATAATGACATGAAGATTAAGTATAGTGATTTGCTCAATGAAAGATATCAGAGGTTAATTGGAAAGTAACATTAAAAATTAAGGCAATTAGGCGTTAACATGCTTTATGGATTAACAAGAGTGAAGGATTATATGCAGAATAAAGAAATTACAATTAAGCAATTCAATGTACTGCTTTATTTATGGTCTATTATCCCGCCACCAAATTCCCTAAATCCTTATGAAAAATGACCCCTAAGTATTAAATTCATAAAATTGTCGTGAAAATGTCGTGCTCTTGTAGCTACAAAAATGCCTAAATATGACTGATATTAGCAGAAAAAAAATAAACATGAAAATCGGTCAGGAAATTAAAAAACTCAGGCTGGACAAGGGCATGACCCAGGAAGAACTTGCTGAAAGAACGAACCTCAGCACACGAACCATCCAGCGCATTGAAAACGGGGAAGTGGATCCCCGGGCGTATACACTACAAACCCTTGCTTCTGCACTTGAAGTGGAGTTTGAATTACTCAATAATATTCGTGATGAGGAACTCGATCCGGTAATTGCACGACAACGGGATTTCTGGGTACCTATGCTGCATCTTAGCGGCATTTTTGTCTTCCTCATACCTCCTCTCATCATCTGGCTGGCTAAAAAAGACGAGATCGAGGAGGTCAGGGAACAAGGTGTGGATGTGATCAACTTTCAGATCAGTATGTGGGTGATCCTGATCCCTTGTGGCATGTTTGCTTTCCTTCTCATTACTGTACCTATAATTATTTTTATTGGCATTTACAGTATGATCGTCATCATCTTAAACACAATCCGGGTAGCCAATAAACAGCCCTATAAATACTGGACGTTTTTAAAAATATTGAAGAAATAAGGGCCTTATAATAGGTTGCCCAACTCGTAAAATATCCATACAAGACAAACATCCGGCTGAAAAATTTGTTTATACATTATCTGAAATATTGGACGGAATTCAGCCATTGGCTGACCAAACTTACTTCCTATTCCCGTCCCCTTGGAATTTCAATCCAGCGTTGCACTAAACCAAATTGCCAATAAAAGATATCTTTTTACTTGCTACAAAAAGTCTGGAATCGGGTAAAACTCAAATTCATAGCTATGATGCGGATATTCTATGGATTTCGGATCGCTGTGTACCGGGCTTAATATCCCTTCAAGAAGTCAGGAGTAATTCATCAGGTATAAAAATAGATAAAACCCCTTCAAAGACAATAGAAAATCCGTATCATCAGACCAGCCATACTCATTATATTTCCCTTTGAGGTTTTATCTTGATTTTCAGTAAATGACAAATTCACCGTCTTCATAACTGGCAATACCAACATCCGATCCTATCCAGACTATTCCATCATTGTCCATGGCCAGGGAAAGTATATGGTTACCGGGCAATCCATCCTCCATCGAATAGGAGATCCATTCTTTACCATTATAAACAGATATTCCGGCGCTGGTTCCAAACCAAATATTCCCATTTACGTCACCGCAAATGGCCTGAACATAGTTGTCGATAAGGCCGTCTTCCGTAGTATATGCCGTCCAGTTATCCAATGTCTCATTACCGAAATGACTGGCAATACCGTTATCAGTCCCGAACCATTTCATTCCATCAGAAGCAATGTAAACGCTCAGAATATGGTCAGAGGGCATGATAATCGGTCCCCATTCCGCATATACGGATGCCCCGGAAATAGCATCTAATTCATCGCGGTAAACTCTTGCAATCCCTGCACCAGCAGTGCCTACATAAAGTGAATCTCCCTCAGGATTGGTAGCCATGGAAGTTATTGGGAAATCCCTGAACATATTTTTTGTGTAATGCATCTGATAATCGGGTGTAAGCCATGCTTCATCGCTTAAAGCAGAAACACCTATGTCCGTTCCTATCCATAGGATGGAATTTTTTCCGGAAACAATATCAATAACATTTTCACTTAATATATCTGAGTTTTCAGGATTAAGGGTACGGGCATCTGCCTGGCTGTCCATTGGCTGTCTGACTACTGTTGCACCATGTGGTGATGCGATCCAGAGTATCGATCCTGCGGTATCAACTACGCAAGCAACTCCTTTCAGATCCTGAAAAGGCAAATTCTTGAGCCCATCATAAACCTTCCATTCAGCACCATCAAAACTTAGCATCCCCTGATCGGTAATAAACCATTTAATATTATCCTTGCATACATATATCGAGCTAACATTTGATACTGAAAGTTCTTCTTTAACGGATTGTTGATCTGAATTCGATGCATCAGGAGATTCCTGCGCCAGGGTATCCTCTGAATAAGACAACCTGCCTTGATCCCCAGGGCTGTTTATCAACTTCCCCATTTTAACATTATGATCCATAGGGGACATCCCTGCTTTTATTAATGCTTCTGAATTTATAACCAGGGCAGACTCCCGGAGGTCAACCGGATCTGAGGCTGTCTGACCTTTTTTTGGTTGGGGATTAACAGAAAACATATTCCCGATGCCCGTGAGCACTATAAGCATAAAGGCAATCGCTAATAGATTACTTTGATCAAGACTAAGTTTCCCGTTATTTCTTTCATCCATAGTGAGGAAATATAATAGTAATGCTTTAAATATACGAAATACCAGAGGTAAAAAAAGTGATTATTCGCCAAAGAATGAATCACAAAGATCAGGACCTATGCAAGGAACAGTTTCGTTGCCTTCGACTTAATCTTGCAATTCCAGACTTTAAGTGAAAATGTCAAATTTGCTAACCTCAAATTGGTTTGGATTTTCACTAATACCCAATTCAGGCATTGCATAACTCCAGCATGACAGATAGCTGCTCAGCATTTGCATTACGCACTCAAAATTGCTATTTCTTGACTCACATTTTTATCCTTCTATGTGATATTCCGGTAACATTTGCCGATAAAAAAGGATTGGATATTGGTTAAGATTTGTATATTTACTTAGCTATCAAGCATCATTTTTGCGTTTTTTATGATAAAAATATCAGAATTTTCTCTGATTTGGCTACAGGTGATTTTATAGATTAAAACAAAATGGTCATGCGAGAAACCAGTAAAGTAATATCACCAAACTCTTTTATTATTCTATTGTTTTTTAGTTTGGCTTTAACCTCATTTCATGCGGGGCAGGCACAGGAAATCGATATTTTATTAAAGGGGGGGCATGTCATTGATGCAAAAAACCACATAGATGCTAAAATGGACGTAGCCATTGCCGAAGGGAAGATTCTCGAAGTTGCCCCCAATATCTCTGTAGAAAATGCTAAGCAAGTAGTTGATGCCACTGGTCTATATGTATCGCCAGGATTAATAGATCCTCATACCCATGTTTTTGTTGGCAGTAATTCTGGCTTTGCCGACGGCTTTTCCTCGGTATCTCCTGATGATATAACCCTAAAAGCAGGCATTACAACGGTTGTGGATGCAGGAACCTCTGGATGGCGGAATTTTCCGGTATTCAAGAAGAATGTAATTGACCGGTCAAAAACACGTGTGTTGTCTTTTCTGAATATTGCGGGATCAGGAATGACGGGATTTCCATCTGAGGAGGATATCAACGATATGGATGCCCGGATGACGGCCCTCGTCATAGAGCAATTTCCGGATATCATCGTTGGCGTTAAAATAGGGCATTACCGTGGAAATGATTGGACACCATTTGAAAGGGCCCTTGAAGCAGGGCGTATCGCCGATGTCCCGCTTTTTGTGGAGTGCCATCTTCCTTTACTTCCCATGGAAGGGATACTTGAGCGTTTAAGACCGGGTGATATCTACAGCCATTCTTTTTGCACGGCTTCCGACAGGACCTGCCTGCTTGATAACGATCTGAAAATCAGGCCTAAGGTTATAGAAGCTAAGGAAAAAGGTGTACGGTTTGATGTTGGGCATGGAGGCGCTATGTTTCATTTTGATATAGCAGTACCCGCCATGGAACAGGGACTTTCGCCGGATTCTTTTGGCTCAGATCTTCACCGGTACAGTATGAATGCGGGCATGAAAAACATGCTCAACATTATGTCAAAATATTTGAATCTGGGAATGGCCCTGGAAGATGTCATATTTCGCGCCACTTGGAGCACTGCCCAATCCATTCAACGGAATGACCTGGGGCATATAAGTGAGGGGGCAGTGGCAGACATCGTTGTTTTAAATTTAAGAACAGGAAACTTTGGCTTTATCGATGCCAGAGGCAATAAAATCGTGGGCGACCGAAAGCTCGAAGCTGAATTAACCCTTCGTGAAGGGAAGGTTGTCTGGGATCTTAATGGATTGGCAGCGAAAGAATGGAAAAAAAATAGCTTGCTAAAATAAATCGGGTTTTATATATTATTGGGTAAGTTTGATGTCATGAAGATGAAAAGGCGTGATTTTATAAAAGTATCCTCTGCAGCAGGTCTCGTTGGACTGATGGGTCCAGGAGATACAACCATAGCTAATGCAACACCTTCAGGAGCTGATGGTTTTGACCTTCACCCTTTTATCAAAGCGCATCCCGAAGCTGTTTTTATAAATCTCACCTCGGTCGAAGAAAAGACCGATGCCAGGGCAATTTATGATACGGCATTCAAGCTTTCCAACGAGATGTTCGTTAAAACCAAAAAGGGAAAAGGCTATTCTAACTCAACGAAAATAACCTGTAAACCCAATTGGACATGTACTGGCAAGCCCAAGCCTGATCCCAATTCGAACCTTGGAATAACTACAGATCTCCATTTTATTGAAGGTTATCTGAATGGTGTCAAGAATAAGGGTCCCCAGAATTATTATTTGAGAGAATGCGCCTGTCCCCAAAATTGGGATGCCAACGGTTGGACAGGGATGGCGGAAAGAAACAATTTTGATCTGAGAGACCTTTCCTCTAAGGATTACTGGGATCTCGGACCTGATGAAATAATCTTCAAGGAGGTTGATGGCACAGTATTCAAGAAGATAGGATTTATGGCCCCCATGAATGCTGAGGATACCTTCCTGATCAATATAGCAAAATTCAAATCCCATCAGATGGGCATCACGGGTGCGATCAAAAACCTCCAGGGGATAACCGGCAGAAAATTCCATCAGTTCTGCGGCGGCCACTTTAATATATTTAAATCATACGATAAACGTTATCACCAGTTTTTCCAACCGGATTATATGACCACCATTCAGGAGCTTCATGAAATCCATATGAAAAATGGCATACCACGCTGGGATACATTGATGGACAGGCCACCTTACGGGGGTGGCTTATTTATGGAGCAATGGGTTCAGCGCATGCTTGATTCGTACAGCGCTACCCCAACCGGAATAAATATAGTCGAAGGTATCTATGGCCTCGATGGCAACGGATTTTCAAGTGGCCCTCACGATGGGAAAGGCCGGATCTATATGAGTAATAATGTGATTTTTGGAAAGGATGCATTCAGGGTGGACATTATTACCCACTGGCTTGCTGGCCATGAGCCGGGCAATTTCGGGTTATTCCATATTGGCATGGAACGGGGCCTTTCAGATGTTCTCGACCCGTTCGACATCCCGGTTTATCTTTGGGAAGACGGCAAAGCAAAAAAAATAAATCTGGAATCCATTCAAAGGACACCGCTTCTTACCAGTTATCTGCGAAAAAACAATGATGGACAAGACGAAGACAAGTATCACATGTGTAATGAACCCTTCGATTATAGCTCATGGAAAGCAACCGGGAAGGTCAATCAGCAGGATATACCTTCTATCAGAGGGCTAGGCACGAATGCGAATGAAAAAGTGGTCATGGAGGTTTCCGTTCCGGAAAAGGGAGATGTATATGTTGATATTCTTAACAGGCATGGTGAAGTTGTTTGGCGTATGGAAGCAGAAGGGCTTGAACCCGGGAAGCATGAAGTCGTATGGGACGGATTCTCTCAACCAGGGATTTATAATGTGTATGTGAAAGGCATGCACTGGGATGCAGAAAGGGAAATGGTTTTATATACCTGATCTCCCGGATAGTCATCAATCCCAGTTTCTCCAGGTTAATGAACAATATTTCATGGGTGCGATATTGTGCCTCTATTAAACCTGAGGAATGGATGTCTAATGGATTGATCCAAAAAGAAAGATTGATTTTTCATCCGAATTATCCCTATGGAGAGGGATTCATGGTTTTAGGCCTCCTCCTGGTTTGAACTTCTTCCTCACTTACTTGGCTGGCATTATTCCCAAAATTTTGCCTGATATAGGTCAGGATCTGAGCCAGCTCTTCATCACTTAAGAAATTATATGCAGGCATCGGGCCGTTGTAAAATTCTCCCTTTACTTCCAAGGGCCCATTCATGCCATAGAGTACCAAGTTTATTAGTATTTCCTTATCTCCAACCACCCATTCGGAAGTGGCCAGAGGTGGAATACGACCAGTTGCCCCTTTCCCATCCTGCTGATGGCAGGGGCTGCAGTGTGTATTATAAAGTCTTTCGCTTTCGCTAAGATCTTTCTGTAAATCATCTTCCAGGACATCAGGCGTCCTAATATGAGGATAAGATTTCCTGGTCTCCATAGCTGCCAGTTGGTCCGCACCAAACAGATTTCGATCCTCGGTATACATGACGCGCCATACCCTGCCACGATTTGATTCGGTGATATATAAGGTACCGTCCGGACCTTCCGCCAATCCTACTGGCCTGTATGAAGCATCGCTCGTACTGACGACAGGGTATACACCCGTAAATCCATCCGCAAATACTTCCCATTCCCCGGTAGCCCTGCCATTTTCAAAAGGCATAAAAGCAACAAAATAACCTGCCTGAGGATAGGGAGCCCTGTTGGTTGAACCATGAAAAGCGATGAAGGCTCCGTATTTGTACCTTTCAGGGAATTGATCGCCACGATAAAAAAGTATATCGTTCGGTGCCCAGTGTCCCGGAAATCCGAATTCAGGGAGGGCCATGCTATCGCATCTACCTGTCAGAATACCATCTCCCCCATATTCAGGTGCCAGGACCTTTTTCCCCTGAAGCTGGTCATAATAGCAATAGGGCCATCCATAATTTGAATTTTCAGTAACACGGATAAGCTCCTCTGCGGGTAGCATAGCACTTTGCCATGCACTGAAACGATTGGGGTAGAGACTGTGCAAATTATCCCTTCCATGCATCATCACGTAGAGGTGATCATCTTCTGGATGCCAGTCCATACCTACTACACTCCGGATTCCTGTGGCAAATCGGTAACCATCTTCCTGTTTTAAGCCGATCTTATCCGCTTCAAACCGCCAGATGCCGGCATGCCTATCCAGCTCGGGACAGGGATCTATCCCCACACCTTCGGGAGCTCCGTTGGGTGTAACATCGATGCTCTGGCAGGCGTTGGATGGTGAACCGAATGGTACATACATATATCCCTTGTTGTCAAAAGAAACAGGTTTGGTAATGTGCCAATGCACACCATGGGAATGATCATCCACCAACACCTCCTCCCGTGGACTGGCAGGAACCAGCCCATTGCGACTAAGCTTTTGACGATAAAGCACTAAAGCCGAACTATAGTAGATGTACCCATCATGTATGGTCATGGCATTTCCATAACTCCTGCTGGCCCGGGGGACCCCTCCAAATCTTCTCCTGACATCCATCCTCCCATCTCCATCGACATCTCTCATAGCTACCATACCTCCCCTGATTGAGTCCGATGAGCTCAATTTAACAAAAATATCCCCATTATCACGAACCGCAATATGTCTGGCCCTGCCTACGCTATCCGCAACGACCAGTGCTTTGAATCCACCCGGAAGAATAAGTCCACCATTATCTGGATCGGGTGAAGGCAGGCCAGGATGCGACTGACAACCTGATAGATATATCAGGATGCAGGATAAAATTATAAGTTTCGTAAAGACCCGGCTAATCATTCCGGCTGAAAAGGATTTGCCGAAATGCCATTGAGGTCCCATACAATGTGACCAGCACGTATAGTTATCTCTGCTTCCAGTTTCCGATTGCTGTCCACTCTTTTTCTACGCACATCAACATATCCAAAATCCCCTTCCCTGAGGTTGAGTACTGCAATGTCCGCTTCCGTACCTTCACTCAGGTGTCCCAGGTCAGGGCGGCCAATGACCTGTGCCGGAACCCAGGTAGCCCGTGTTATCACCTCTTCCAAGGTCAAGCCTATCGCCATGAATTTGGAAAGCACATTGCACAGGTCTTTCATACCTGCATTCATGCTTTGCGTATGCAAATCCGTACTGATGACTGTGGGCATAAAGCCTTGCTTTATAGCCGGAACGGCCTGCCGCCAGGAAAAAGCACCCCCTCCATGTCCTACATCGAACACGATCCCTCTCTTCTGGGCTTCAAACACGAAAGGCTTTACCATACCGTTTTCGTCTACGATGGTCTCCCTTTGAGTAGGCCCATATGAAAATGTATGGGTGAACATATCTCCGGGACGCAGATGTTCAAGAAAAAGTGATTTAATTGAATTAGGTGGGTCATGTTCCCCAAAATCGACCATGACCGGCACATTGGCAAGTTTACCGGCCTCCACCGCCTTATCCACTTGTGTGAAATCACCCCAATAATGGGCGGACTTGATGCCGACGAGTATCTCCGGATACTGACGGGTGATCATATAGGCTGTCATTTCAGGATTCATATCGCTGACATCCTGCTCTTCATACCGGCTACTCATGCCTGTTCCTACAATATTTAGAAGGGCCAGAACACGCGTACCGGCTTTGTCAATGGTTTGTTCCTTAAACTGTTCAAAATTACGCCAACCAGAAGATCCGGCATCCACCACCGTAGTTACCCCTGACCTGAAAGTAAATCCGTCCGGCATCACACTGGTTGCCCCATCGGCAATATATGCCCCTGGTTCATGCCCCATGAAGACGTGAACATGCATATCGATGAGACCCGGGGTGACATAAAGGCCGGATATATCAATGACACGAGTAGCCTGATCCGCATCTATATCGGTTGCCACTTTTGCAATTTTGCCCTCTGAAACGGCAATATCCATCCGCTCATTTATATCATTTTTTGGATCGATCAGATGGCCCCCTTTCAGGAGCATGTCGTACTGGGCATTCGCATACGCAGTTGACATAAACAACAGGATAATAATAGGAAAGAATAATCGTCGGTTTCGTTGGGTGCACATCTTTTTCATATTTTACAATTCTGAACCTATTAATATAATAAATAAAATTAATAATTACCTAACGAACATATTGTGGGATCTTCATCAGCTCACCTCCCTGCAATGCAGATTCATGGGCAATAATCCCGGGAACGGTATACGACAGCGCCTCATATATATCAACAGCAGGCTGCCGTTCATTTACCAGGGCATCGATAAACTCATTGGTCAGGAAAGTATGGGATCCATGATGACCGCTGTTATGCCTCAATGGCTCAGGCAGCATATCCGTTTTCCACCATTCCGGTTGATCGTAGTTCTCCAGTTCCGGACTGCTTTGAACAAATCCAGCATCATCAGTAGCCATTTTTTTTGCCTTCTTAACTGTAGCCGGACCGCTACGGCCATTGCCCGCATAAAAACTCATATCGGTGCCGATCCAATTGGCCCGTTCACCACCAAGATGGGACCCTTTCCACCAGATATTGGCCCTGAAACTATTTCCTTTGCTGGTCTTGAAGAGGGCAGATTCATTATGGAAGGGATTATTATAAGCATTATCTTTCAGATAGGGGGAATCATCACCCCAGCCATGACAGACCACCTCGGTCAGCCGTTCTCCGGTGATTCCGATAATATGAGCCGTACAATGCGTGGGATAATGCATAGGAGCCACGCCGTAGCGCCATGTCCTTCTCCCATCCTCCATATACAGTGCCTCCAGACCATCGTGCTGGTATTCTGATTCACAGTAATACAGATCTCCAAAATCACCCTGTTCAAACATTTTACGTACGGAAATTACAAACTGTTGATAATAACTGGTTTCTGCCATCATATATGTTAATCCGTATTTTTCTACTGCTTCAAGAAGTTTTTCGGCCTCTTCAACTGTGCCCCAGCAGGCCGGTACAGCGCTGATCACATGCTTGCCATGTTTCATGCATTCTATTGCATGTTTTACATGATTAGGCCCTTCCGTGAATACAGCAATAGCATCAATATTCTTGTCTTTGACCATTTCCTCCAGAGAAGGATAGGACTTGTTGCAGCGATAAGTTTCCATCAGGGCTTTGTTTCGTTCGGGCCTCAGGTCACTGACCGCCTCCACCATACAATTGGGATGTTCATGCCATTGAAAGGACCTGCCAAATCCGCCACCTACAATGCCCATCCGTATTTTCTTTGAAGCATGTTCAATAGCGAGCAAAGGGTGGTAAAACATGGCGGTACCTGCCAGGGCAGCACTTCCTGAAATGAATTTCCGGCGTGAGATGTCGTTTTTAATCATTCCTGCATATAAGGTTAAGTTAACAGCTGGATTGTTCACCAGCATCTATTTGAACAAAAAAAATGATAATCCCCAGGTCCTGACACATATATCATTTGGCTCTAAGTGGCCAGAGGGGGCCCACCTGGTATTGTGATTTTCCTTCGCTTTTTATTGTAGGCAATACGGCTGCCGGTGAATGTGGCAGTGAGGTATTCACCCAAAAAAATCGATCCGGTCAGCTTTTCATTTTCCAGCTTACATGAGAACAGGTAGACCAATGAGTTGCCCGGTATCCGATAATCACTTCTCAGTTTTATATCGTCACCTTCTACCATACCTATCAGGTTTAATAACTCGAAATCAGTCTGATGCATCCCCTGGATCCAGTTGCCATCCTGTTCAATGAATAGTTTATGTTGGCTTATGCTGCTCGGGAATGAGACTTCTATATCCCAGTGACCGTGCAAATCTGCCTTTGGAGGTTTTAAACTGTCACTTAGAGGGGCCCGTTTTTGTGAGAGGATGCCATGAAGACGTTCAGCCACCACCTCAGCATTGCCTGGTTGCATCTGGTTGGGTGTGATATTAATAGAGGTGCCCTCGTCATTGGTTCTGCTACCAATGGCTATTCTTATTTTATTTCTGGCTACTTCTTCCGCCACTTCTTCCCCGGTGATGTTAAGCTGGTCGGGATCCCACTGAACATGTAATACCGGTGCGTGGTTGGACAGGCCCTCGGGCATAGTAACTTTGGTTTCAATGCCCTTGATAGTAAGCATTCGCTTGGATATAAGATCAAGCCATGACAACCATCGCTCCCATTCTGCTTCATGGTCCCGGCTAATCCATGCTTCCACAGCCGCCAGCATTCCCAGCATCTCTTCTTTTCCTACCTTGTTATCACGTCCCGGGCCATGGTGGGGTGAACTCGCTTGCCAGGCCGATATTAAGATGTCTTTTTTACCAAGCAACAGGCCCGCACATTGCGGTCCGCAAATGGCTTTACCGCCACTATAGGCTACGACGGTTGCACCCTGAGCAAAATGTACGGGTGGTATGGTTAGATTCTCCGCCGCAGCATCTAATAAGACAGGTATATTTAAAGGTTTTGCCATCTCAGCGATTACCTCCAGGGAGAAGGGCTGCCCCGGCTGGGAGTTTTTGCAGGCCAATACATAGATCATGGCTGTGTGTTCATTGATGGCTTTTTGCATTTCTTCAGGTGTTTCAACGGTGATGACTTTCACACCTACATTACGTACCGCATGATCATACACATTCCTGGAGTATCTTGGAATGATGACTTCTGTTTTATCCAAACCCGAAAGGTCGGGAATTCGAATTAACCTTTCCGGATTTCCGCCCGTTACACAAGCAGCGGTGAAATGCTTCATGGCGGCCGCACAACCTGCTGTGACCACACCCCACTCCGTTTTCGTCAACTCACCCAGTCTCTGGCCAATGCCGTAGGCAAGTTCATCATACTGTGCAAAATATCCCGAGGCGGCTTTCATCGCTTCAATGACCTCCGGCCTTTCAACAGAGCCCCCCAGAATAGTGAAGGTGCCTCTACAGTTGATGATAGGTTCCACACCTATTGAGCGGTAAATGTTGTCTTCTGCCTGCTCTGTAACAGAGGAAACCTGGCTGGCAAAAAGCTCTGGCGTCATGGTAGTACCCACCAGAGGCATCACCGACAATTGCTTGAGAATTTCTCTACGATTCATAAGATTTGATTTTTAATTGGCCCGGATTTCAATTTAACGAAATTCATATTAAGAATCAAAGCGAATATCATGGGTATCTTTTAACTGATCTGCCAATAAGGACTATTTAAATAATCAGGTCTTCCACCATAGGAGACATTTAACTTCTTAACCAATGGTTTGAACCATATTATCTTTTCGGAATCTAATGCATAGAAAAACACATTGGTGATCTGTTTTTCGTACTTTGAATAAATAGCTGTTGGGAAAATCTGTAAAAAAATATGAACGAACTACGCTATGGCAGAGGTTGATTGTATATCATTTTAATGTAATGAACTTATTTTTTATATAAACTGTTTAATTTATAAAGCCTCCTGCATCCATGGCCGCAGATATTGTTGAAACTGATGACAGAATCTTCATCGACGGCATCCCGCCGATGAAATATGGTGAGAACAAAGACAATACCTTTATAAGGTCGGTGCAGCTCAGCCTGAATGCCCTTGGAGAAAATTTTTCATATGAATATTTAATGGGTATTTCCGGTGCGGCTTTTCGACTGCACTTTGATCCAGGCTGGTGCCCCAGTTCGGTTGATCCTACTTGTGGGTATGATGTTTCACGCACTATTTTTAAATCATTGGGATATACGCATGACTTCGAAAAAATCAATCACCATAGCTTTGAAGACATCAAGTCCCTATATAGCAAAATCAAACAACAAATAAACCTGAGCAGGCCTCTCGTAGCGATTAATTTAATGGGGCAAATGGAATGGGGGATCATAACAGGTTATTTGAAAAAAGAACCAGGAATATTGTGCAGAACTTTTTTCGATAAAACCGAAGAATATTCCCTGGCCGAGCGTGCGCCCTGGCTGAATTTCTTTATTGGTGAAAAAAAACAATCCTTCCTATCAGATGACCTGTTTCTCAAATCGATAGAAATAGCTGCAAAACTGGCTAAAACGAAAAAATTCGATGAGTATTATAATGGATTTGCGGCTTATGAGAAGTGGATCTCAAAAGTCAAACAACTGCTGGATCGATACAATATACAGGACATTCAACATACTATGGAAATTCATTTTATCATTTTGAATGCACTACTGGATGCTCGACGTTCTGCTTTCAAATATTTGACCGCCTCTGATATTTTAGATAAAATGAACAATGGGGATAAGATACAGGAAAATTATGAAATGATGGTTAACAACCTGGAGCTTGCCAGTTCAATATCAGAAAATATTAAAGATACGTTTGATCTAAAAAAGATTATAGAAACGATCAAAGAACAAGCTGATTTATTATTAGATATTTATGATCTGGATAAAGAAGCGATCCTTCTGATCGAAAAAGAATTCAACATATAAACTTCTTCAATTTTCGTGACTGAGCACAGTATTATAATTTTAAATAAAAATCATGAATGACAACGTAATATTCTTTCTGATTAGCCAAATTTGATTTTTAAACACTAAATCTTGATCTTAGCCTCACTTTTTACTTAATTTTTTCATGGAACAAACTAAAAAACTCAAAAATCCAGCCCGCTCCATCATTTTCTGGACTTGTTTTTTATCGATAAGCTATGCAGTTCTCAGGTATCATATTGTGGGTACGGTTCCCTGGAAAGATCTTCCCTTCTTTATATTGAATAAGGGGATATCATTATCTGCTTTAATCCTCCTTACGTTCAATTTTACCTTCGGTCCACTGAAAAATCTTGGGATATCAATACCCAATAGTTGGATGAGATCAAGAAGAATAGTTGGTATAATAGGATTTACTTTCGCCTTTACTCATTTGATTATGAGTTTCATGCTCTTCAAGCCCACTATTTATACAAAATTTTTTGAGCCGGACGGGACGATGACGCTTTATGCTGGATTAAGCATGCTTGGTGGTGTACTGGCATTTATTTTTCTCTGGATTTACAATGTTAGCTTTAACTCCGAATTCCGTAAGGACAAAGATTTGGTCCGCTTTATTAATAACAGGACAGTGCTTCTGGTCTCATTTTTCTTTGCCGGAGCACATTTATTTTTTATGGGATATAAAGGCTGGATGGATATATCAGGATGGCATGGTGGATTACCGCCCATCAGTCTTGTTGGTTTTTCTTTTTTTGCTATTGGCTTTATGATTAATCTTTTTGGTAGGAAGAACAAAGAATAAAATAACAATTTCAATAGATCCTGATCTCCTCGATCGGTTCGATGGAACTAATCTTCCATACTTCGTCTTCATTCACAAAAGAAACAAACGCCCGATACTGGTTCTGCCGGTAATGGGTATGCCCAAAATGATTTACAGAACCCCTGACAGTCCAGCTGACATCGGTAATAATCCCCTGATCGTCCGATCGATTAACCTCTAAAACTTCTAGTATATTCACCTCATCGACCTTTGCACGAGCCCAGCCCCTATTCTCCAGAGCCATCACCTGGCGGTTCTGTAGATAAATATCAGTTAGCTGATCACCTGTTACACTCAAAGCCAGTCGATCGTAAACAGCATCTTCCTGTCTCCTGTCAAAAGCCCGGTACACGTTAGTTAAAAGATCCCCTAACAAAGTTCCGGTCCGTTCTTTCGATGGTTTCCACTGGGAAACAAATGGAAGAGATGTTGCAGTACGGACGAAGGGATACAGGGCAAACCCGAGAATCATAACAATTACAATCAATCTGGTCGACAGTATTTTTCTACCCACAACAAATAATACCACTACATAAACAAGTATGCCCAGGAACAAGATAGATGACACCAGCGGGAAAGCATATTTTTCTGCCAGAACGGCCTCAATCACTGGCACCTGATAACCTGACAAGCGATTTTTCCACTGGATTTCGGGTTCATCAGGGTTCAGCACCTTTGTAAATGCGCCATGTGCATCTACGACAGAAGCTTCAACCATGCTGACTGAATCCGTAAAGAATGACCAACTTACACCTACCGAATCAGGTAAGGTCTCTATATCATATATGATTGTGATCCCTAAAATGCCATCGTCAATATTTTCAATAATTGGGTTTTCTCGAATGGAGACACCTCCCCGGCTTAAATGCACAAAATTAGCATTCATATCCCCCGGCTGGATTTCCCGGTTATTAATCCTAATTTTCGTATTCTCTATGACCCGCTGACTAATCTCCCTCTTCAATTCCTCCTGAAAAACAACAGAGATGTCATCTTCAGAATACTCCGGATCGTAAATTCGGACAATTTCCTCAGCCTCCATAAGGATCTCCTGCCTAACTTCATAAGGCTCAACTGATAGAAAGAGCATAAATGGTGTATTCATGATACCGGCTCCACGCTGGACCTGCCTGTTAGACGCACTTGAGGAAGCTGGTATATTTACGCTGATTGAGGATTTAGATGTTTCAAGATCCAGGATATGAGTCAGTCCGGTACGGATATTTTCCTGATATATCAGTAGCATTAGGAATATCGAAATAGTCCCTGCTGCGATTCCCACCTTTTTCCCTTGTTCAAATACCCCTTTCCATAATGACAAAGTCAAAACCAATATTAAGGCCAGCACATATTGAGGCAAATCAATGGCCAGGTTAAATGCAAACAGGGCCTGAATTCGTTGAATAGGTTCCAAACCGCTATTGGATATCTCGTATATGAAAGAAATGCCATGAAACAGGCCGGCAATGAACAGAGCAATTCCAGCATGCTCAAATTCCCTTTTATAGGCTAATGCATAGGCAAACATCAGTGCCAGAAGTAAAATTAATAGCTCGCTGAATAATAAATCCAACCCAGCTATTCCCAATTCAGTAAAGATCATGGAAGATGCCTGTCCGAATGAGAACCATAAAAGGTATCTAAAAACTGAATAGTCTCTGAAACTGAATATCAATAAAAAGATCAACAGGATATGGATAAAATGAAATTGCAAATGACGTGTTCCCATTAGAAAACTTTCTACTAGCACTTCCCTAGTAGTTTTCGTGGTTGGCATTACTTCAGATAGCGGTATATGTATGCCATTCAGGGAACGGTTAAACAATCCTTTATAGGTCGACCCATCAAGCCATTGAGCGGTAAAATCAATTCCACTCCTCAGCCAGGGTAAAAGAATTTCGTCATCAGGTGAAAAGCCGGGGCCTAAAGTCGAAATGGTCATTTTAAGAGTGATCCATCCTGACTGATTTGTGAAATCAAAATCCGTCATCTCAAATCGCTCAGGAAAAACAGGCCTTATAATTGTATTTAGCAGAACCTGCGGGACATCAGCCTCAAGCAGATAACTGGTATCCGTTTGCTGGATCAGGCGGACTTTGGTAATGCCCGGATCATCTGCGAAGGATATATTAAAATATCCAGAAAGAAAGATCGATAATAAGATGAATGAGATCCTGAGCAATGTAATACAACTTTTCTGCCCAATAGAATGTCGCCTGATAAAGGGAAATCCATAATGAAATCGCATGTATAAGGACGGGATCTTACTCATTCTCGGCAAATACAATGTAATACTTTTCTTTTATCAGCTGGTATTGCTTTTCTTTAAATTCCGTCTTTCTTTCCAGCGCCCATTCCCTTTCCACTTCATCCCATATTTCTACGAGTTCCGGTACATACCCTTCCACTTTCTTACTGATATAAACAAGGTGATAACCATATGCCGATTCAACCGGACCTTGCCATGATCCAGTTTCCAGGGTAAATACTTCGTCGGTAAAGGATTTCCCAAACAGTCGTTCCACAGCACGGTAACTTTCACCTGAAAATTCGTTTGGAATCAACGTCAATCCTTCAAAGTTATTTGCATCAACTGGCAGCATTTCCTTAAGTTTACCCAGTACTTCAACCGCCTTCTCCCTGTTATCGGTTGAAAAATAGATGTGTCGAAAACTGATCATCGGGTCAGCCTTGAATTTATCAGGATTCTCGGAAAGATATTTTTTCAGTTGATCTTCAGAAGGATAGGCTGAAGCCATATCATCCATTATAAGCTCCATAAGTTGCCTTAATCTACGTTTAACAGCAACATCTGATTTATCAAGCCCTATGGCAACAGCTTCCTTGTAAAAAACCTCATCTTTTATAAAATTTTCAATTTGCGCATTGAGTTCCTGCTCCGTTGGTTGGCGGTTCCAGGTTTGCGAGAAAGTTTCTTTTAAAAGTTCTATCTGTCCCCTGGTGACTATAATTTTTCTGTTGTGTTGGTTATAGTATTCATTCGACAAAGAATACAATATAAATAACAGGAAGCCAAGTAAAAAAAACAACACAATTGGCTCACGCAATACGCTTAAAAAACGATTCTTCATTGAATTTCAAAATTTTTCATAAATATAAGACCAAAAAATAAAAAGTGGCTTTAAAACTGAATTTAGGCAAAATAAAGAATATATCCGATCTATCAATAACAGAACGGCATTACTGGCTGCTGGGGGATTAGCTGCTGCTTTATCAACAGCAGCGGGATTGTTATTGGTTATTTCTGCTTCCATTTCACATGACCTGATTAAAAAACAGCTGAAACCGGACATTTCAGATCATGGAGAACTGATTATTGCCCGTATAGCAGCCGGTGGAGCGGTTATACTTGCCGGTCATTTCGGAGTAAATCCACCGGATTATGTGACGGCAACAGTCGCTTTTGCATTTGGACTGGCAGCCTCCTCAGTTTTCCCAGTCATCATCATGGGCATTTTCAATAAACGGATGAACAAGCAAGGGGCCATTTCCGGGATGATCACAGGCATCGCCTTCACCTCAGCATATATCGTGAACTTCAAGTTTATCAATCCGGAATCAAATACCCCGGAAAACTGGCTATTTGGTATTTCACCGGAAGGTATCGGATTTATAGGTATGATACTGAACTTTATCGTCTCTTTCGTAGTGATGAAATTTACGCCTTCTCCACCTAAACATATCAGAAAACTGGTTGAAAGCATACGCTATCCACGTGGCGCCAAGGAAGCGCATGAGATTGAATTATAATTACTAACAATTATCTCTAAAAGCTTAATAAAGGTTCAAAAACGTTTAATTCTTAAGCCGGAAATTAATGTTGTAGGATTAAAAATGTGCAGAGGTTAAAAATTATTAATCAGTAAAACAGATCATTTACGCATTCTAATAAACGAATGGTTTCCCATTAAGGAGTATGTCGCTAACTTCCTCAAAAAGTATCGCATTCCGGGGATCATCATTCTCAGTGATCAACTCTACATTCTTAAGAATCAGTCCATCAACATGCCAGAAATAAAAACCATAAGCCGGCAGGCGTTCTGCGAACATCGTACACTCCGGATATTGGTCTGGCTTTTCATCAAATTGCCGTGTACCGTCCTCGGGAACACCTCCTCCTTCGAAGGATAGTTTAATGTTAGTGAAGGTCAGGTTCTTTATTGGATGGCCACTGATCCCGGCGATCATACATCCCGTATTGCGCGAGTTAACTGATACGATTTCAGAAAAACTTAAATTCTCCATGGTACCGACACCAGGCTCTTTCTGCCCTTTCTTGTATAAGCGGGCCCTGTTCCCAAGACGCATGAAAATAGGTGCCGTGGTTCCGGTAATATGGATCCCCGAAACATTTACATTTTCCATTGTACCCCCATCTACAATCTCAAGAGCGATCCCGGCTAGCCCTGATCTTCTTCCATAAATTACATTTTCCTCTTCAGATGGTATTATCTTGCAGTCCTGAATGATTACATCCTTAAATCCCCCTGTTGATTCCGTACCGCATTTTATGGCATTACAATGACTTCCTACAATACAATTTCTTATCATCACATCCTCGCATAATCGTTCAGAAGTACTTTTCAAACAAATGCCATCATCATCAGTATCTATCATACAATCCTCAATGATCACATGATGGCAACCATCGATGTCAATACCATCGTTGTTCTTATTGCCATGATTCCATACCTCTATACCCCTGATCACAACACTGTCACAAGCCAGATAATGCTGCATCCACATAGCTGAATTTCTCATTGAGACATCCTCGATCAATATATTGCGGCAGCTAATGAACCGGATTCCATACGGCCGCTTCTTATAGTCCCCTTTAAAATATGAACCCTGCCCATCGATTGTTCCTTTCCCTGTAATGGATATATTCATAAGGTCCTCTCCATAGATCAGACTCTTATCCGTATAATTATCGGTGTATGACCGAAAATCTGAATGAGTTTTTGGGTAGTGTTTTAAATCCGTTGAGCCAAGCAGGGTACTTCCTTCAGTAATTTCCAGGCGCACATTACTTTTCATAAAAATCGTACCTGTCAGAAACTGTCCCCCATTTAGCTTAACCATACCCCCACCATTTTCCGTACATTCATCAATCGCCTTCTGAATGGCCTCGGTAGATAAAGTCTGCCCATCAGGAATGGCCCCATAATCTTTCGGGTCGTAAATATTATCCTGGCTGGCCTTTCCATATACATCAGAAAGTCCTGCTATGCTGAGAAATATGAAAAAAATAATTTTATGTGTCATGATGTGCTGCTTAAAAAAATGAATTTAATTGTATGTTAAATTTAAACTCATTTTCCCCACCTGCCAAAATATATCATCAATAACACGGGAATATTATTACGGTTCATCACTAGGCATGTTTCACTTATACGTGCCCGGATTAGCAACCTTCCTTCTTTTCTCAGCAATATCGAATTATTATTTCTTTCCTTTTTATTTGTCCTTAGCACTTATTTTGTTCTCAATCAGCACCTTATATTTCTTCAAAATCAAGGATATTTAATGATATTTCTTATTTTTGATCTTGTAAATCGAGATTTTTTAGCCTCTAAATTCATGGTTTTTAACATACAATATTTTTTTACCTTCATAATACTCGTCCTGACAAATTGTAACAATCCTACAAGCCAATTATTTGACCATGAAGAGATCAATGGTTTTCTGGAAGTGGAAGCAGAAAATTTTGAAAACCAGGAATTAACCAACATCCGGAAATGGTATCTAAGAGATGCTGATCATGAAGTCAGCGTTGAGCCCGATGGGGATGGTAACCATTTTACCACAGCTGGCGGACAGGCTTATATGGAAATATTACCGGATACACGCAGGACCCACGAAGATACACTCATCGCAGGAGAAAATTTTTCGAATGAACCCGGTAAACTGGGTGTTCTTAATTATAAGGTTAAGATCAATAATCCAGGGAAATATTATGTGTGGGTCAGGGCATTCTCAACCGGTACTGAAGATAATGGTTTGCATGTAGGATTAAACGGAGAATGGCCGGAAAGTGGCCAGAGAATGCAGTGGTGTGAAGACAAAGACAAGTGGACCTTGGCCAGCAAACAAAGAATGCCGGAAGAACACTGCGGAATAGAAGAAAGAATATACCTCGAGATTAAAGAACCAGGTATCCATACGATCTCATTTTCTATGCGTGAGGATGGATTTGAATTCGATAAATGGGTTATAAGTAAGGAATATCACTTTAATTGATGTAAAAGGTGTTTATGAAAAGTCTTGCTGGATTTACAGTATTCAATAATAATTATAAAATCAATTTATGATGCGTATTTATGTGACTGCCTGTATTGGATATCTTTCGATTATTTTTATATTCGGCTGCACAGAAAAGAAAACAGAACAAACAGAAATGGTCTCTTCCAGGCAATATATCCTCGCTATGATCCAAATGGAAGTGGAAGCTGGAAATCCGGACGCCAACCTTGAGCGAGCGGCAAACAGAATAGCAAAAGCATCGGAGAACGGTGCAGATATTGCCTTGCTCCCTGAAGTCATGGACCTGGGCTGGACCGATCCTTCGGCTAAAACCATGGCATATGAAATTCCTGATGGAAAAACCTGCCTTAAGCTAAGGAATGTTGCCGCAGAATATGGCATCTATGTATGTGCCGGGATCATTGAAAAGGATGGTGATAAAACCTATAATGCAGCTGTAATTATAGATCCCTCAGGAGAGGTCATCCTGAAACACAGGAAAATCAATGAGCTGGATATCGCCCATGATCTTTATGATCTGGGTGACAGGCTCAATGTCGTAAAAACACCCTTAGGTACCCTGGGATTGTATATATGCGCCGACGCTACCGCCCCCGGGAATGCCCTTTCCAATTCCCTGGGATTATTGGGGGCTGATATCATATTATCACCCTGTGCCTGGGCAGTGCCCCCTGATTTCAATAATGAGGAAACTCCTTATGGGGATACCTGGAGAAATGTTTATAAGCCTGCCAGTTCGATGTATGAAATCTGGATAGTCGGAGTAAGTAATGTGGGTAAAATAAAAGCCGGCCCATGGAAAGACTGGGATTGTATTGGAAGCTCGCTGGTGTATGCCCCGGATGGTTCGGAAGTACTTCAGGCACCTTTTGGTGCAAAGGCTGATACCATCATTTATGTGAATATCGATCTGAAAGACCGGCCTGCATGGGGAACTAAATGGCATGAATACTGGCGAAATAAGAATGAATAATTGCTTTTATCCGAAAACATCGAACAGTGCCTGAACCAGAAGGAAATAATGTTAAATAGAGGCCATCAGATTCTGACAAAATTCAGTAAAGACATTATAAATTGTCTGTATTTATTTGTCCCCCTGTTAATTTTAATCTCATGCCATTATGAAGCTAAGGATCAGTTGGCTTCAGATTTTCAGGATCCGCCTTCATATGACAAAACCCTGGTTGTACTGGTACTGGATTGATGAAAATATTTCAAAGGAAGGCATTACCCGGGACCTTGAAGCAATGGCCCGTGTTGGGATAGGAGAGGCACTGATCGGTCATGTTTCACCAGGAGGTCAACGTGGCAATGTAAAAATCCTGAGTAATAACTGGTGGGAAATGGTCGAACATGCGGTTTCCGAAGGGCAAAGACTGGGTGTGGATATCGGGTTCTTCAATGGACCTGGCTGGAGCCAGTCGGGGGGGCCCTGGATCAAAAAGAATCAGGCCATGCGGCATATCGTAAGTCATGAAATCCAGGTATCAGGTCCGTCAATATTCAAAGAGAATATATCGCCTCCGGATTCACTTTTCGAATTGGTTACGCTTCAGGCATTCCCTATCAAAAAAGAACTTAAATCTATCCCTGATCCGCAAATCAAAAGCATAGTTAGTGATATTAATGTGGATAGGCTAAATAATCTATTTGACAATAATAAGTCCACACATTTCATTTTTCCTGTTAGCCTGAGAAATGAAAGGGATCTGATAATGGATCTTTATTTAGATAATCCACAAACTATTCATGCCATACAATTTGATTTTTTACCTGTCCCTTTTAAAGTCCAGATTGATATTCTGATTAAGGAACCGAATGGAGATTACTCACCTTTGCGCTCTTTTACACTCGACCGAAGATATATTAACTTTGAGATAGGCCCGATGCGATACCAACCTGCTGCCTTTTCTCTTCCTGAAATCAATACTGATCAGGTCAGGATCCGATTCAGCAATTTAACTTCCGATTTTGGGGCAGGTCTGCGGGAAATCCAGTTTAAAAAAGATGCGGTTGTTGATCAGGTAATTGAAAAACAACTGGGTAAAATGTATTCCGGCCCCTTGCCACCATGGGACGGGTATTTATGGGATGATGAAAATACATCCCAGGTACAATCCGCCATAGATCCCCAAAAGGTTATTGACCTTACTTCGAGGATCGATGCAAATGGTAATCTGAATTGGGAAGTACCTGAAGGGGATTGGATCATTTTACAATCAGGTATGGTCCCTACGGGTGCCACCAATGTTCCGGTACCACCTGAGGCTACCGGTTTTGAATGTGACAAATTTACCATCGAAGCTATTGAAACACATTTTGATGGATTCATTGGGAATTTCCTTGAAAGAGTACCCCCTGAAAAGCGTACATCGCTCAAGACGGTGGTTATTGACAGCTATGAAGTTGGCCCTCAGAACTGGACAGGTAATTTCCGGGAAATATTCCAGGACAGATATGGGTACGACCCAATACCCTGGATGCCTGTGTTTACTGGAAGGATAGTAGAAAATACAGACAAGTCGAACCGGTTCCTATGGGACTTACGGCGCTTAGGGGCTGACCTTATATCTGATGTTTATGTAAACCGATTGAGGGAAATGTGTAATGAACAGGGTCTTGAACTCTGGCTGGAAAATTACGGGCATTGGGGTTTCCCGGCTGAGTTTCTTCAATACGGAGGGCGGGCTGATAAAGTATCGGGAGAGTTCTGGTATGAAAATCACTTATGGGACCTGGGCCCCCTGGAATGCAGGGCCGCAAGCTCCGCCGCACATATTTATGGTAAAAAACAAGTTTTTGCCGAAGCTTTTACAGCAGGTTTCAATTTCCAACAATACCCCGCCAGTATGAAATCAAGAGGAGATCAAATGTTCTGCGAAGGCATTAACCATATGGTCCAGCATGTCTATATCCATCAACCCTGGGAAGACCGGATACCCGGCGTGATTGCATGGTTCGGTATGAGTTACCAGAGGCATAATACCTGGTTTGAACAAAGTCGTGCCTGGAATACATATCTCAGCAGGTGCCATTTTATGCTGCAAAAAGGCCTTCCTGTAACGGATATCTGTTATTTCATTGGAGAAGATGCCCCTAAAATGACTGGGATACTGGAACCAGGATTGCCTGATGGCTATGATTATGATTTTATAAACAGCGATGTTATCATGACAAGATTGTCAGTAAACAATGGATTGCTTTCGCTTCCTGATGGGAAAACGTATGAACTGATGGTTCTGCCCCCACTTGAGACCATGCGGCCGGAAATGTTAAAGAAGATCAGGGAATTATTGATACAGGGAGCCAGGATATATGGTCCTCCCCCTATAAAATCCCCTAGTCTTGAAAACTACCCATCTGCCGATAAGGAAATTCATGCCCTTTCTAAAGAAATCTGGGAAGACCTGGAAGAAAAAACGAAAATCCATCATGCAGTAGGTAAAGGTCAATTGTTTTGCGGACAGCATCTTTCCGATGTGCTGGACAAATTGGAAGTTGAACCGGATGTAATTGTCCAGGATACCAGCATTCGATGGACACACCGTCGTACAGAAGGAACAGATATATATTTTATTTCCAACCAGGAAGCCAGGTCTAAAGAAATCGAAATCTCTTTCAGGATCGAAGGGAAGATCCCGGAAATATGGGATCCGGCAACCGGGGAAATGTACAAGATGGCATATTTCAAAAAGGACGCAGGCAGAATTACCTTACCTTTAAAACTCGATGTTGATGGATCAACATTTATCGTCTTCAGGGAAGGTACTGCAAAACAAGTAATTCATAACGTAGCTTACACCCCGGCCTTAGAAACCGAATTCAATAATCAAATAAATCCATCAAACATTATCTATTCTGATAATGGTAAAATATTACTTCAAACAAGAAAAGAAGGGAATTACACCCTTGCGTACTCTGATATGGAGAAAAAAAGCCTTGATGTTTCCGAGATCCCCTCTCCCCCTGAATTCGACGATCCATGGAAAGTCCGGTTTCCGGCCAATTGGGACACCCCAACTGATACATTATTTGATCATCTCATTTCCTGGTCTGATCATCAGGATGAAGGGATCAGGCACTTTTCCGGAACAGCCTCGTATTTTAATCAGATTGAGATTCCGGAAAATATGATCGGGCCTGACCTGGACATATTCCTTGATCTTGGTGATGTGATGGTGATGGCCGAGATTATCGTTAATGGACAAAACCTCGGGATCCTATGGAAAAAACCTTTCGCTATAGATATAACCAGGGCAATCCATGAGGGCTCCAACGAAATTGAAATAAGGATTACAAATACCTGGTGGAACCGGCTTGTAGGAGATGAAAAATATCCAGAGGGATTTCCAGGCTCGACCATTGATCAGCCAAGAACCTTTACAACTTATATGGCATGGAAGGCAAATGATGATTTGATGTTATCTGGATTGCTGGGACCTGTTAAATTGTATATTGAGAAACAGTATAATATCTCTAAGGAGTTTTAAATCGCTCATTGCTTATCAATATTTAAAAAAAATTTAAGCAGTAGCTTAGGCTTTCTTTATGAATTATTGTCTGACACTAAACCGGATTACATTTTTCTGACACTTATTTTCGATCCATAAATATTTATTCACTCATCGTTGTTCTTAACCACTCCACCCCTTGATATTATCAGACTATACGAGATCATAATTATCAATAATAAGCCAAG
This sequence comes from uncultured Cytophagales bacterium, assembly GCA_963820995.1. Taxonomy (GTDB): domain Bacteria; phylum Bacteroidota; class Bacteroidia; order Cytophagales; family Cyclobacteriaceae; genus JAGTVG01. The sequence continues at coordinate 47,938 of CAWGCL010000012.1, forward strand.
CAAAAGATACGGTATGCTGAACTGAATCAGATCAATGTATGCAGCATATATCCTTACCGAGGTTAATAGCGCGATAACAACTATTGTAGGAATGAGAACCCATCTTCGTTCAAGAGGTTTCCTGTCAGCTATTAATAACATTATACCCCAGGATATTACCACCGCTGATATTAATCCCATAGGATAAACAAATTCATTTAATCCCATCCTTTCAGGAATTAAAACAGATACCCCTATGCCAAAATCAGCGATGGCGGCAGTCCAATAGCTCAAGCGAAGCCAAAATATTTTTGATTTCATATCATAATGCCACTGTATTGAAAGACTTATATTGTCTATTCGAATTATTCTACCACAATCTCGTCAACTGTGATGTTCGCGGGTCGCCCGGCTCCCGGGTGCCAATCCGGGGTATTTCCAATGGTATACGCTATCACCTTAACATACCTCGCATTTCTAGGCTCAAACTCGGCTATAAAATCTCTTTGTTGTCCACCGTATTGATCTATTGGCAGAGTATTATTGACTGAGCCAACCTGGTCAAAGTTTTTGCCATCCTCTGAAACGAAGTATTCCACCTTTTCCGGAAACAATCTCAACCAGTATCCATATTGAAAATAAGCTGATTCCATCCGGCGCACTTCTTTCACTTCTTCAAGATCGATAATGACTTCCAGGTTATGTCCAGAGAAGGCCAGCCAGTTATAAGCATAATCATGCCCTCCTCTGATCCCATCTGTCAGCATCTCTCCTGCATCAGGCCGCAATCGTGTAGGATCCGGACTCAGGAAGGTTACAGGCTTCTTGTAGGCCAGATGTTCATTCATCCCCTGGGCAAAAAGCCGGTACATCGAACTGCGATATTCATCAGGAGAAGTACTCCACTCTTTTACCCGGGTTACTCCTTCTCTAATACATAAGTCAGTAAAAGGATCAATTTTAGACCGGATCTCGGTACGTACTTCCCAATTCCCATCGACTTTATGGAACAATCCACGCTCACCGGTATATACTTTCTTTGCCTGTTCCATAATAGCAAAGTCAAGAGGCAACCTTGCAATACGTACACGCTCAAGTAACTCGGCACTATCAGCGGCGGCAATCTCCGCGTCATCAAACAGAACCTCGTAACGGTCGATCAGCTCAGGCGTAAGATAACTATCTGCCGCTTCATTTGGGCTTCCAAAAATACGAAGGTGGGCTTCTGATTCCAGAAGGGCCTCCCTCATTTCATCAATATACGTGCGTATGTATTTTCCTCCAGGTCCATAGTATCCATTTAGAAAATCATTCATCAGGGTGTCTACGTTTGCATCAGGATTCCACATAAGTTTTGAGATCAGATAAGCCCTTAAAGCTGCAAATTCCCCACCTACTTCCCTGTTTCCTTGTTCAAACATGGCTGTAACGCCATTTTTTACAAAAAACTGCAGGTTTGGTTGTATAACCTGTAAGTTGGGAAAAGGACTGATAAGGTTAGGAAACTGGATCACATAATCCCAGACAATTATATCCTTGGCGATCTTGCCCCAGTCAATTACATCTTGCATAAAATCAGCGCTAGTGGGGTCCTCCTCAATGGATTTATCTCGAAATACTTCAATACTACAGAGCATTATGTTTACATTCTCTCTGGGCTTTAGTGTTTTTGGCGCTTTTCGTCCATACTCGTAGGCCAGGGTTGAGATCATACGATCAGGAAACTGGTCAGCAACCTGGTTTACGAACTGTATTATTGATCCTGAAGGCGAACCTTCCCGCTCATCGATGGCTTTGCAGTTATCACAAGTACAATAGTTGCGATTGTCGTTCTGGCTAACGGACCAGTATAAGGCTTCCGGATTCTCAGCAATTTTCTTCCTCAGGTTCTGAACTGTTATTTTCAACACATCAGGGTTAGTCAGACATAATTGTGTAGGCAACCTCTTCCCATTAACCATTGAAAAATATTCAGGATGTTCAGCAAAGTAGGTATCCGGGGGTACCAGCGCATGAAAAGTATGCACCCACATTCCCCAATCCGGTCTTCCTCCATTTTCATCATGGCTTAGTTTATGCCAGTCAATATATTCCGCATCCCATGTGACCTTGTAATGCGTTGTTCTGATATCCAATGCAGGTACCTGGAGATCATTTATCTCGTCAAAAGCTATCTTCTTAATCTCAGGGATTACTTTCACTGCAGGACTGTACATCCGGCATCCAAGGTAATCTTCTAAAAATGAATAGACTCCAAATAAGGTTCCTTTCTCACTCCCGCCTGCAATAACCAACCTCAGGCTATCTGTTTTTATCAGGAATCCATCTTTTTTCAGGTCATTAAGACTGATGCCAATATCTAGTTCATCCAGCCTTTCATTTTGCCCAAGAACGATCTCATATGGACTGGTCGCTTTATTCGCTTTTATTATAGGAAGGGCTGCACCTGAAATCTGAAGCAGATAGTCTTGCAGTACATTCGCTGCTTTCATCTCATGGTCAGTAGGCGAAGAAGGAATAATAATACGATACCTGCTTGTCTCATCTTCATTTGTGAGAACAATCTGATATTCCTCAGTAGGTGTTTCTTTTTGTTTTCTTTTCTTTCTTTGAGCAAATGCCGGGGAAATATCAACAAGCAAAATGGCCAGAAGAATAAATCCTGTCAGAAAAGTTAACCTGGTTGGAAGTTTAAAAAAATTAGTTTTCATGAATTTAAGGTTTTGAATATTAAAAATAGACTTAGCGAGTATTCCTTATGTATTTCATGACGTTCATGAAGGTATCCGTCCAGATCACATCATCATTGGATTTCAAATAGGCCAGTAATTCTTTATGGGCCTCACTGGAAACGTTCAAATACCCTCCTCCTACGCTATGAAACATAAAAATGGCAATGGTCCCCTTTTCCTGGGCTTCTTTTACATAATTGATCAGATCTGTCCCTGAGGGATCAACAACACCCCAACTGGGAGCAAAATAAAGGTCAACCATATCCATACTTGCTGGAATTGGCCCATCAGATCTTGCAGCCACAAACATATTACGGATTGAATCGACGAAACTTATATTGTTCACTTCAAAATCTGAACACGTATAGGCGAAGGTCCGCTCATTTTTCCCATCAACTGCTGTCAAAAAAGTATTTGCTGTCGAAAGTTCGGTCCTGATCTGGGACATGGTATAGGTTCTCAGGTCGTATTCAGGCTTGACCCAATCGAAACGTTCACCATTGCAGGGATGGAATAGGGTATGATTCCCTATTTCATGACCTTTCAAAGTTATGGCGCGCCACTCTTCCATTCTGTTTCTTAGTGAATTAGAAAAACCTGTGCAATAAAAAGTTCCTTTTAGGTTATAAGAATCCAATTCGGGTACTGCTACATCGAGGTGACAATCCAATCCGTCGTCATACGTTAGGCAGACAGCGGCTTTATATTTTTCTGGCCATTTAAAATTAGATATGTCATTTTGAGCATGCAAGGATGAGATGCTGACCAATATACAAAATATAAAAAGGTGTATTGCTTTCATAAAAAATGTATTAATGCAGGGTTAATTTACATTTTATTCTATAAAAAAACCGATTATATGCCATTTTACTGCGGCGCTATGAGTATAAATTAAAATTAGGAAATATACATATATGCTTTAATCTATCCGGATCACCCATAGCTCGTTAAACCTGCATTTCCCACCAAAAAAATTCAAAAAACTTCGATCAATGTTAATGTAATTCTTTAACTTGTAAGATTATTCACTTTAAAAATTAGGCCCTGGAGGGGCTTTTGAATGAAAATAGCTAATGATATATCTGAATTAATAGGTAAAACACCACTGGTTAGATTAAACAAAATGTCAGAGGGATGTCATGCCGATATCGTTCTGAAATTAGAATTTTTCAATCCGCTTGGATCTGTAAAAGACCGCATTGGATACAGCATGATTGATGCTGCTGAAAAGGCAGGGAAAATCAAAAAAGGAGAAACCATAATACTGGAGCCTACTTCCGGAAATACAGGTATTGGCCTGGCATTTATGTGCGCCATAAGGGGATATGACCTTACATTGGTAATGCCGGAAACGATGAGCCTGGAGAGAAGGGCGCTTCTTCGTAGTTTAGGCGCGAAACTTGTGTTGACACCTGGTTCTGAGGGATTGGGTGGCACTTTCAACAAAGTTGCTGAGATGAAAGCTTCGTCAGATAAATATTTTGTTCCCCAGCAATTTGAAAATCCTGCCAATCCGGAGATACACAGAAAAACGACTGCCCTGGAGATCTGGGAAGATACCGATGGCCAGGCTGATATATTGGTCTCAGGGATAGGTACGGGAGGTACCATAACCGGTGTTTCTGAAGTTATGAAAGAAAAGAAACCAGGATTTAAAACGGTTGCCGTTGAGCCTGCTGAATCGCCGGTCCTGTCAGGTGGTGAACCCGGCCCTCATAAGATCCAGGGAATCGGTGGTGGATTTGTACCGCCAATATTGAATACAGATATTATTGACGAGGTTGTTACAGTTAGCAGTGATGAAGCCTTCGCATATGCTAAAAGGTTAATACAGGAAGAAGGCATCCTTGCTGGAATATCCTCAGGTGCTGCGGTATGTGCTGCTTTACAAGTAGCCAGAAGAGAAGAAAACAAAGGAAAGTTGATTGTAGTAATCATTCCAAGTACCGGTGAAAGATACTTAAGTACAGATCTTTTTGCGGATTACAGGGATTAATATTAGATTGTGATCCACCATTTGACCGATGGGATTATATAAGAAATATCTCTTACCCAAGATCATCCACTGGACCTGCGGACAAAATCCCACCATGCGACAGAGGGAAAAAATTATCCCTTTGGCGTACGGTAAAGTCCTGGAAGTTGGTATCGGTACCGGATTGAATCTGGGATATTATAATTCTTCAAATATTGATCATCTGATGTGTCTTGATCCTTCCATTGAAAACTGGAAAATGAATAAGCTCAGTGGGGAAAGTCTTGGATTGGACATGTCCTTTGTACAAGCCTCAGCCGAAGAGATCCCTGCTGACAATAATGAGTTTGATTCGGCGGTAATAACCTATACCTTATGCTCGATAACAGATCCTGTCGTTTCACTTCAGGAGATCAGACGGGTATTGAAACCTGGAGGTCAATTAATTTTTTGTGAGCATGGGATTGCCCCTGACAGAAAGGTCGAAAAGTGGCAGCATACTGTAAATCCATTTTGGAGAATCATTAGTGGGGGGTGTAATCTGAACCGCAATATTCCGGAAATGCTTAATGAGGGAGGTTTTAAGATCAGGAATCTTGACACGATGTACCTTCCTGGCTGGAAATTAGGAAGTTTTAACTATTGGGGTACGGCAAGTATCTTGTAAGATTGAAATATCAAAAATGGCCATATTTTAATTCTGTCAAACCATAATACCGGAATTCATTTTCAGAACCTGGGGATAATCAATAGCTTAATTTTCCGGCAGGCCTTACTTTAGATATTTAATTTTCTTCAAATCCGAGCATTCCCTCAAAATGATATTTAGATGCATTTTAAAGGAATTTTAAAAAGATATACTTCCGGTAACGGATTTTGCCATTAAACTAAAAAAGTGAGATTTTTTTACAAAAAACATAACGTTTTGCAAAAAAGTCAGAATATTTAGCAATTTTTAGCCGAAAATATTACAGATTTGCCGTTATTCTAGTCAAAAATTTTATAAAATGAGCAAATTGATCACACCCAAAGGTTATAAGAGTACACTCGATCTGAACCAAACCGAACAGGCCATCAAATTAGTGAAGGATACATTTCAATTAAACCTGTCCTCAGAATTAAAATTAAGGCGGGTAACTGCGCCTCTTTTTGTTCTGAAAGGAACAGGTATAAATGATGACCTCAACGGAACTGAGAATAAGGTAACTTTCGAGATTAAGGATTATGATGGAAAAGAAGCGGAGGTGGTCAATAGCCTGGCAAAATGGAAAAGGTTAGCTCTAGCTGATTATGGCATGGAGGATGGATATGGAATTTATACCGACATGAACGCAGTGAGGCCTGATGAAGAACTGGATAATATACATTCTTTGTATGTAGATCAGTGGGATTGGGAACTTGTCATACATAAGGAAAACAGGAACCTGGATTTCTTAAAGTTCATTGTACGTAAGATCTATGAAGCCATAAAAAGGACAGAGTTCGTAATACAGGAATACTATACCGATATAACACCTATTTTACCGGACGACATCACATTCATTCATTCTGAAGACCTGCTTGCTGAATATCCTGATCTATCTCCAAAAGAAAGGGAAAACATTGTCGCTGAAAAATATGGTGCTATTTTCATCATTGGGATAGGGAACACATTATCAAATGAGCAGCCTCATGATGGCCGCGCTCCTGACTATGATGATTGGATTACCGAAACAAAACCAGGTTATAACGGATTGAATGGAGATATTATTCTCTGGAACCCGATCCTGAAAAATGCATTTGAGATATCTTCCATGGGGATCAGGGTGGACCCGGAATCTCTTATGAAACAGCTTGAAGTTACAGGTACCACAGACAGAAAAAACCTTGAGTTCCATTCCAGGTTATTAAGTGGTGAGTTGCCGCTAACCATTGGCGGAGGTATCGGTCAATCCAGACTCTGCATGTATTACCTGAGGAAGGCCCATATTGGAGAGATCCAGAGCAGCATCTGGCCAAAATCAATGGTGAAGGAATGTAAAAAGAACAATATCCAGCTCGTCTGACATATATATTTCTGCAGCCATATTTAATTCCTGATTAACATATATCAGAATTTGCGTTTTATCACCAGGGATTTCATATAGATCCGGACAAGGCTTTCGCCAGTCCGGATTCATAAACCTAAGAGGTACTGAGCTTCGCCGGTCCGGATTCATAAACCTAATAGGCACTGAGTTTCGCCGGTCCGGATTCATAAACCTAATAGGCACTGAGTTTCGCCGGTCCGGATTTATAAACCGATCAGGTATTGAACTTCGTCAGACCGGAGTCTAACACATTCCAGATCCCAGATCTTACCCATCGAATTCCTTCATATACCAGGACAAGAGTCATGCGATTCCGTAGCTCCGGCATGAGGTGGAGCCAAATTACTTCCAAGCCATTAGGCCAGCCGATCTGTAGGATGCCCTCAAATCTCACCCATATTAAGAAAATCCCAGATCCCTCCCAGTAATTTCAATTCTGATTTCCAGACCCGAAACAGCCCTTCGCGAATTTATTTTTCCCGCTCCCTAACATTTTTGTAAGTATTTTGTTATACCTTCGTCATTTGTTGCATATGCAATCATTATTATATTATAAACTTTAATGGAAGACGGAAATTTCATCAATATTGAGAAAACGATGTTGCCATGGATCGGCAAGGCTGTTAAGGCCATTGACTATTTCCTTGCCGATAGGTTGAAAGAGAATGGAATTGAGTTGACCAAGGTTCAGCTTATCATGCTTAAGAAGCTGAATGAAATGGATGGTCAGCCCCAAAACAATCTGGCATTTCTCACAAACCGGGATAAGGCATCCCTGGCGCGTTTAATTACTACTATGGAAAAGAAAAACCTGGTAGCCCGCATTCCTTCCAAATCAGATCACCGCATCAACAACATATATATTACAAAGCATGGGTTGTGCATTTTAAAGAAGGCTGGCCCTATTATGATAAAAGCAATAGAACAGATCCAGAATGATATTCCGGAAAAAGATATAAAAGCTGTTATTGAAACAATGAAAAAAATAGGTATAAACATTAATTCGGATGAATTAGTTGCACCGTTAACTAAATAAAAACATGAGAAAAATAATCACCATCATCATTGCCATTGCTTTAATCGCAGGTGCATTTTTTGTGGCAAGCAAACTGTCCAGCAGTAAAAAAAGCCGCCCACCCGATAATGATACAATTGTTCAAACAGTCTTCGTTGAGACTGTACAGAACTCAAATATTCCTGTTAAAGTAAGAGAAAGCGGCAGACTTGTTGCAAAAGACCGAATTGAGTTATATGCTGAAGTTCAGGGAGTGATGGAATCTATTTCTAAGGAATTTAAGCCTGGAGAAACCTATAAAAAAGGAGAAATCATGGTAAATATACGCAGTGACGACTTCTTTGCCAATCTGCAATCCCAGAAAAGCAACCTTTTGAATCTGATCACATCAATTCTTCCGGACCTGAGGCTGGATTATCCCGAAGCGTTCACAAAATGGGACGCCTATGTCAGGGATTTCGATATTCATAAACCAACACCCAAACTACCTGAAACAAGTTCAGACAAAGAAAAATTCTTTATAACTGGACGAAATATTTATACCACATATTACAATGTTAAAAACAGTGAGATAATCTATCAGAAATACATCCTGAGGGCCCCATATAATGGTATTTTAACAAGCGCAGTGGTCACTCCCGGAACTTTGGTCAGACCCGGACAAAAATTGGGAGAATTCATTGATCCCTCTGTATATGAGCTTGAAGTTTCAGTCAACAAAGCAATGATCCCGGTTCTTTCTATTGGTCAGAATGTAGTAATCCGCGATACGGAATCCTCCAACAGGGAGTGGCCTGGAAAGATAATTCGTATTAATGGAAGCGTTGATCAAACTACACAAACGATACAGGTATTCATAAAACTAAGGGGTAAGGGTTTAAAAGAAGGGATGTATCTTGAAGCTATTATAGATGGTGAAGAAAAGCAAAACGCCTATGAGATTAGCCGGAGTCTTCTGGTGGATGAATCAAAAGTGTACGTCGTCCAGGATACGGTCCTTCAACTTACCCAGGTGACACCCTTGCACTATAATCAAAAGACTGTTATTGTTAGCGGACTTACCGATGGCTGCCAGATCATTACCAGGATGGTTCCTGGCGCATATGAGGGTATGGAAGTCAAAATATATAATTCAAACTGATCCACCATATGAGAAAAGTAATCACACATTTCATTAAATATCCGGTCGCTGTTAATGTAATCATTATAGGGATTATATTTCTTGGCATCCTGGGAATGCTGAGTTTGAGGTCCTCATTTTTCCCTTTGAGTGAATCCCGGATCATTAACATCAGTGTCGTCTATCCAGGAGCTTCACCCCAGGAAATGGAAGAGGGGATTGTACTTAAAATCGAAGATAACCTGAGAGGACTGGTAGGCATCGACCGATTCACATCTGTTTCTTCAGAAAATTCGGCAAGGATTACCGTAGAAGTCATCAAGGGATACGATGTGGATGCTGTATTGCAGGATGTTAAAAATGCTGTGGATCGGGTACCTTCTTATCCGGTTGGGATGGAACCACCGGTTATTTCAAAAAGCATTTTCCGGGCAGAAGCCATATCTTTTGTTGTCAGTGGTGAAAATGTTTCCCTTAAAGCCCTGAAGGCTATTGCCCGGGAGATTGAATCTGATTTAAGAATGATGGAGGGGATATCACAGGTTGAATTAACAGGTTTCCCGGCTGAAGAGATTGAGATCGCGGTTAATGAAGACAAATTGAGGACCTATGATCTCACCTTCAGGGATGTGGCCAGCGCTGTATCTGCCACAAATATCCTTGTAACCGGGGGATCTATCAAAACAGAGTCTGAAGAATATCTGATCCGTGTAAATAACCGATCGTACTATGGCAATGAATTAGATTATATTGTCGTCAAGGCTGATCCGAGTGGTAATAAAGTCCGCTTAAGGGATGTGGCTGAAATCCGGGACCGGTGGAATGAAAATCCTGACCGTTCATATTATAATGGGAATCCATCCATCAGAATCGGAGTCAATACTACGATTTCTGAAGACTTGATCGGGGTAGCCAAAAAGACCAAAACCTATATTGAAGAATTTAACAGAACGCATAATAATGTCCAGCTGAATATCACACGGGATTCATCGAAACGGTTGAGGAACGAACTAAACTACTTATGAAGAATGGAGCTCAAGGGATGTTCCTGGTAATGTTGTTTTTAGCCCTGTTTCTTAAACCAAGGTTGGCTTTCTGGGTAGCTTTCGGCCTGCCGATATCCTTTTTGGGTATGTTTATGTTTGCCGATATGTTGGGCATTACCATTAACGTTTTGTCTTTGTTCGGCATGATCATCGTGATTGGAATTTTGGTGGATGACGGGATTGTCATTGCAGAAAATATATACTTCCACTATGAAAATGGAAAAAACAGAATTAAGGCGGCCATTGACGGTACCATGGAAGTGGTTACACCCATTACTTCTGCCATCGCCACTACGATTCTGGCATTTTCAACATTTTTTTTCCTGGAAGGCCGTGTAGGAGAATTCTTTGGTGAGGTATCGCTTGTGGTTATCCTTACGCTTACCATATCACTCGTTGAAGCACTCATTATCTTACCTGCCCACATAGCGCATTCAAAAGCCCTGACAAAAAAACAGAAGACATATGTATTTAACAAATATGCGGATCAGTTCATCAGTTGGCTTCGGGATAAACTCTATGGCTCCCTACCTGAAGTTCTTCCTGAAACATAAGTTCCTTGGATTGTCAATGCCAATTATGTTCCTTATAATAACCCTTGGAGCCATTTCGGGGGCATAATTCGTGTCACCTTCTTCCCATCCATTGCCAGTGACAGGGTATCGATAACCTTAAGAATGCCTCAGGGAACCAATGAAATGTTAACTGATTCACTGGCTACAAGGATAGAAGATGCGGCCTGGGCGGTTAATGAGGACTTCAAGGACCGACAAACCGATAATTTAGATGTTATGGAGAATGTCATCAAACGTATTGGACCAGGAACAGCCAACGCAACGATCACAGTAAATTTGCTTCCTGGTGAAAAACGTGATTTCCCGTCTTATACGATCTCCACAGCTATCAATGATAAAGTTGGAACGCTACACAGTGCCGAGGTACTTGAATTTGGATCCGGAAGTTAATTCGGTGGCAAGCCTGTTTCAGTGTCTCTTATGAGTAATGATATTGAGGAACTGAAAGGTGCAAAGGATATGCTCAAGGAAAAATTCAGAAATAATCCATTGCTTAAAGATATCTCTGATAATGACCCGGCAGGGATTAAAGAAATAGAAATAAACTTAAAAGAAAGTGCCTATGCACTTGGTTTTACCCTGAATGATGTGATTGGCCAGGTGCGTAGTGGATTCTTTGGTTTCCAGGCGCAGCGTTTCCAAAGAAGACGTGATGAGATCCGGGTATGGGTAAGATATGACCGGGACGAAAGATCTTCCATCAAAAATCTGGATGATATGCGTATTGTCAGTCCTTCCGGTCAGAGAGTCCCTCTCAGTGAAATTGCTGAGTATAATATTGCACGAGGAGAGATATCCATCAATCATCTGGATGGCCGAAGAGAGATAAACATTAATGCTGATTTGAAGGATCCACGGAACAGCAGTGCGACGGATATTATGGCTGAGGTAAGAGATGAGATCATGCCTGAAATTCAGGCACAATATCCAACGGTTACGGCAGGTTTTGAAGGACAGAACAGGGAAGCTGCCAGGACCGCCGGATCAGCTGGAAGTGTACTTCCTGTAATACTTTTCCTCATGTTTGTCATAATCGCCTTTACTTTCCGCTCGATCAGTCAGCCCTTACTGCTTTTGATCATGGTGCCCTTCAGCCTGATAGGGGTCGCCTGGGGACACTGGATACACAATTATCCGATAAACATGCTTTCATTCCTGGGAATCATTGCCCTTATAGGTATCGTGGTCAATGACGGATTGGTTTTGATCGAAAAGTTCAATGGGTTCCTGAGGCAGGGCCTCCCCTTTAATGATGCCATCCTGGAAGCTGGTAAATCAAGATTCAGGGCAATTTTCCTGACTTCCCTGACCACCATTGCCGGTCTGTCACCTTTGATCATGGAGAAAAGCCGGCAAGCTCAGTTTCTGATCCCTATGGCAATTTCTATTGCCTATGGTATCGCCTTAGCCACGCTTTTAACCCTGTTGATGTTACCCATATTACTTGCCATGGGGAATAGTACGAAGTTATACTGGAATTGGTTGATTCGTGGTGTAAAACCGGAAAGAGAACAATTGGAAAGAGCAGTAATTGAACAAAAAGTAGAATCTTATGATACGATATAAAATAACTACAATTATCATTTTTGGGCTACTCCTGTCAAAATTTGCTGTTGCACAGGATATCCTCATTAAAACAGAGGCCGTTGAGATTGCACTCGAGAACAATTATAATATAAAAATCGCCCGGAATAATGTTGAATCGGCTTCAAATAATGCTAGCATATATAATAGCGGCTACCTGCCATCTTTCCAGGGATCGGCCGGGATAAACTATAGTTCAGGGAGCTCGCGGGCAGAATTTCAGGATGGAAATGTCAGAGAAACAAATTCGGCACAATCTACAGCCTATAGTTCCTCTCTTGGATTGAATTACACGTTATTCGATGGTCTAGGGAGGAAATACAACTATGCCAGGCAAAAGGAGTTTTATTCCATATCCGAGTTGCAAATGCGACAAGTCATTGAATTGAATATTCTGGATATTTTCAGGGTGTATTATGATGTGGCGAGACTAACTACCAATGAAATAAATCAAAATGAAACCCTGGCCATATCGAGAAGGCGGCTGGACAGGGCAAGGTATGGATATGATTATGGCCAGAATACCCAATTGGATGTATTGAATGCAGAGGTAGATTATAACAACGACAGCATCACCTTCCTGACTATTATACAGGAACTTGAAAATGCTAAAAGGGACCTGAATGTATTACTCGGGCGGGATGTGAATATATTATTCTCCGTAGATACCACCATAGTATACGAAAAAGATATAACACTTGACCTCCTCATGGAGGAAGCCATGAAGAACAATGTAGGGATATTGTTAACCAAGGGAAATGTACAAACTGCTGAATATGATATTAATATTAACCGTTCCAATATGATCCCCAGGCTCGATGCCAGTGCTCAATATGTCTGGAACCAGAGGAACAATGATGCAACCAATATATTTGCCAACCAAAGAAATTACGGACCGCAGGCTGGCCTGTCACTTTCCTGGAACATATTTGACGGGGGATTAACAAAAACCAGGGTTCAGAATGCAAAAATCACCCGCGATAATGAACTAATTACACATGAACAGAATGAACAGATCCTTGAAAGGAATGTGAACAATGCATGGGCTTTCTATCAGAATGCACTGTTTGTTCTGAAAGCGGAGAGAAAAAACATGGAAACTAACCAGAATAATTTTGACAGATCTGTGGAACAATACCAACTGGGACAAATCAACTCGATTACGTTTCGGGCTGCCCAGTTAAATTTCCTGAATGCAAACCTGAATTTCAACCGGGCGAAGTATGAAGCAAAGATCGCTGAACTGGCCTTGCTGCAGTTGAGTGGATATCTTATGTATGCTAATTATTAATCGTTAAGGGATTAAAAAGTGGCCATATGCCCGGGATCTGCAATTTGTCAATCGGCAAGAGGTCTGTTCATGATCTTCAGATAACCCAGGTAGGGCTTGTTATTCAACACCCAGCTCTTTACAATATGCTTTCCTGCTATTTTCATAATAGCAGGGAGGATAGATGGCAGGTAGGCCCTGCTGTAAATCTTCTTGCCTGCAGCAACCATCGTATTAAATAAGATGTTCAGGCCGTCGTTAAAAGCATTGGTATATGAATAAAAATCACTGTAACATTCAATCATCCCTTTCTGCAATTCTACCGTAGAGAAATTCCTGGGCTGAAATACAACATGCATGGCATCATAATATTCCCATTTTTTATGCAGCAGGCGGCCTTCTTTCTCAAGCTGTTTATAAAGCACAGTCCCCGGTAAAGGCGTCATGATCATATATTGCACAGTGGTTATTCCACTTTTCCTGCAAAATTCTGAAGTATTTCGAAAAATTTCTTTGTCTTCAGAATCAGTGCCAAACATAAACATCCCATGAATATTGATATCTGATTTTCTAAAAATCTGTATGGATCGCTTAATATCTTCTGGGGTCTGCCTCTTATTCATTTCTTCCAGACTCTTCGGATTGATGGATTCAAATCCTACATAAACTGTACGGCATCCATTACGGCGCATTTTCTTCACCAACTCCGGATCCCGGCCAAGTTCGGTCCTGACCTGGCATGACCATCTTAAATTCAGTTTCTGCTCCTCGAAAGCATCCAGGAGTTTATTCGTTCTTTTCTTTTTTACAATGAAATGATCATCTACAAAAAAGAACCATTTATGGTCATACGATTTAATCTCTTCCAGGACACGATCCACACTTTTCACCCTATAGCTCTGACCGAACATCGCTGTTACCGAACAAAATGTACAATCATAAGGACATCCCCTGGAAGTCATTATAGGCCATGATTTCATAGATTCCCAATTCTTCAATAATTTAAAATCCGGAATAGGTGTGCTGTCAAGGTCTGCAATACGGGCTCCTTTAACTATTTTAGAACGATTCCTTCCTGCCAACAGGTCCAATATCTTTTCCTCTGCTTCCCCGACAAATACCTGGTCAAAATGATCAACAACATCTTCAGGTATCATGCTCGCATGGATCCCGCCAACGATGGTCCAGGATTCCCGACCCATAGATTCGCGTAATTTCTTATATTCCCCTGCGATGGCTTTTCCCCTGCCTATTGTGGCAGTCATACAACTCAAACAAAGGATATCTACATTTTTCAATTCCTCCTTGGTAACCTTCCTCCGCAAAATATTTTCATTTAAAATTGATACCTGATAGCCTGCCTGATCTGCTATGGTGGCCAGATATAATGGCCCAAGCATAGGGATGGACATAAACTTGTCAAATACGTTTGTATTAGTTCCCATTGGCTCAACGAAAACTACATTTATACCGTTTTTTGTTTTCTTATTTTCCATAATAAGACCGGCTTTAAGGGTTCATTTTACTATTAATTTGTTCAATAATGATTAAGCTAAATCCAAATACGACAAATGATAATGGCCATAGCTTAGACGATATACTGAATACAAGGGTAAAGATTATAAACAGGGCAAGAAAAGAACCTGCAAAATATACGAATAACATTTTTCGTGAAAATACAGCGACGGCTAAGAAACTGATCCCTACGGTTCCCAGGAAAACAGGCCATAAGGATGCCAGGTTCTTCCAGGAAGTGGCGTTCAGATAATAAAAAAGAAAGGACAATGCAATTTGAAAAGTGCCAAGCCACATTAATACTGGATCATTCCTTTCGCGTTCAAAAAACAACATGATAAATCCTGCTCCAAATATCACCAATAATATAGGCCAATGGTAAGTCACACCCTTGATCATGGAAAAATTTTCCATAGTGATCAGAGAGCCGGCTATTATTAGAAATATAGCCAAAACTGAAGCAGTCCTTCTTCTCTGCATTTGAGTCTTTTGAAAGGAGGTATTCTGTAAGTTATTAAAAATAATATTAAGAAAGCCTATAATCTTCGATAAGGTATAAATTGATTGTATTTGGTTTAAAAAATTGACCTTATCTTTTTTTTAAGATTATCCGACATATCGATACCTATAAGTAAAGCACTCCGAAGGTTAGTGGAAGAAAAACGAAAATAGAGGCTAGTATTATTCAGGTTTTATTCAACTATAACCCGGATTGGGGGGTCTATTTAATGACGAGATAATGTATATTTAAAGGTCTAAAAGAATTTGTTTTTGAGTAAGTCCAGGATACATATTGTAAAAATTTTCATTTTTTTCTTGATTCCTGTATTTGGGTTCAGCACAAGCCCTTCTGTTCAGTTTATTGAAAACAAGGGGCAGTGGGATAAAGCCATTCTATACAGGGCTGAAATACAGAATGGGTATTTATTCATTACTAAATCCGGGCTCGAATACGTCTTTTATGATGGGGATCAGGTCGCCCACAAGCATCCAGGAGAAGAACCTGAGGCCGATTTAAAGGCCCGATCATATGATCCTGCGGAACACAAAACAAATATGCTTAACATGCACGCAATCGGTCTGGAATTTGTCAATGCTTCTGATGATATAGTGATTGCTGGAGACAAGAAACTTGAAGCATACTTCAATTATTATATTGGCAATGATCCCAGTAATTGGGCCGAACATGTGCAAGTCTACGAAGAGATCAATTATAAAGAGATTTATCCTGGAATTGACATGAGGATATACAGTGATCGCGGAAATCTAAAATATGATATTCAAGTTGATCACAATGCAGATCCTAAGAATATTCGATTTTCATATAAAGGGGCTGATGATATTTCCCAGGCAAATAACAGCATTTATGCGAGGACCAGCTTGAACACAATCATAGAAAACAGCCCTTTTACTTATCAGATCATAGACGGCGATACCGTTAACATACCTACCAGGTATAAACTGAAGGAGAATACCTTTGGATTTGAATTCCCGGATAATTATGACCATACCAATACCCTGATCATCGACCCTTTGTTGGTCTTTTCCACATATTCAGGTTCTTCAAAGGATAATTGGGGGAATACGGCCACATTTGACAATAAAGGCAATGTGTATTCCGGAGGAACGGTTCAAAACCTCTTTGGGGATCATTTCCCTGTAACCAGGGGATCGTATCAAACTGAATTTGGCGGAATCTGGGATATTGGTATCCTGAAATTTGATTCAACGGGTTCAAGATTGCTATATGGAACCTACTTGGGCGGATCAGGTACCGAAACTCCTTTCAGCCTTATAGTAAATCACGACAATGAATTGATCATCTTTGGTATTACCGGATCTGATAATTTCCCCACCACTGAAAATGCCTATTCCAGAGTTTTTCAGGGTGGAGATTCGGTCACAAATGCATTGGGTACTTATAACGATGGCGGTTCAGGCGGTGTCAAATATCTGCAGGGCAGTGATCTTTTTATTGCAAAGCTGGATGAGAATGGGAGACGATTGATGGCTTCAACTTACCTAGGAGGCACCGAAAACGATGGCATCAATAATGCATTTGGACTACCCCTTTCAAGGAATTATGGAGATGAATTCCGTGGTGAAGTCAATATCGATGCCGATAACAACATATACATAGCTGCGAATACCTCGTCTATCGATTTTCCAATTATTAATGGATTTCAGTCCGTTTATGGCGGCGGTACCCATGATGGCGTGGTGGCAAAACTCAATCCTGACTTAACTTCGATTATTTGGAGTTCTTATATCGGAGGAACTATGGCAGACGCAGCGTATGGAATAAAGATCATTCAGGATTCTGTATCTTACATCACCGGCGGAACTATGAGTGTGGATTTCCCGGTCACATCCGGTGCCTATGACACCCAATTTGGTGGTGATATCGATGGTTACCTTGCCTCTATCTCACATGACGGTACTACCCTGATAGCTAGCACCTTCCTCGGAACCAGTGAATACGACCAGGCTTATTTCCTTGATACCGATGAAGAACAGAATGTGTATGCCTACGGCCAGACGCGGGGTTCATATCCGGTTTCTGAAGGCCTATATACCAATCCACTGAGTGGACAATTTATCCATAAACTAACACCTGATCTTCGGGAATCCGTATTTTCAACCGTAGTTGGTAGCGGGAGCGGGATCCCTGACATTTCTCCCACTGCATTCCTGGTGAATGAATGTGGAAATATCTTTTTAAGTGGCTGGGGAGGATGGATCAATTCCAGGTCACCAAAATACATTGGAGGGAATACCTATGACATGCCGCTTACATCAGACGCTTTTCAGACAAGAACGGATGGCTCTGATTTCTACCTTATGGTACTGGATGCTGGAGCAGATAAGCTTCTCTACGCAACGTATCTGGGCGCAGGTAATGCCGGTCAAAATTCTGCCTCAGGTGAACATGTTGATGGGGGAACAAGCCGGTTTGACAAGCGAGGCATTGTATATCATGCTTTATGTGCATGCCGTGACAACTCACAATTTCCAACCACCCCTGGCGTCTGGTCCAATACCAATAATAGCCCGAATGGGTGTAATAATGGCGTATTTAAGTTCGACCTTTCCGCCTTGAGGGCAGATTTCACAACTGACAGCTATGAATTTGATAACCCTGGAGTTAATATGGGTTGCATGCCCTTCGAGGTTGTATTCCTGAATAAAAGCTTTGGTGGCGAAGTGTTTGAATGGGACTTCGGGGATGGGTCTGACCTATCATACCAGGAAGACAGCCTTTTTCATGTATATCCTGAATCCGGGATCTACACTGTAACACTAAGGGCCTATGATGAAAACACCTGTCTGAAGGTGGATGTGGCACAAAAGAATATTGATGTCAGAAAACCAAATTTCGAAATTCCAGACGACCGTACGATCTGTCAGTATGACCAGACACAGCTTATTGCCGGCGGCGCCGTCTCTTTTCAATGGTCACCAGCTGAAGATCTTAACAATCCTGAGATCAGAAACCCTATAGCGTCTCCTGATACGACCACAATGTATTATATCGAAATGATCGATGGAAATGAATGCACACATTTTGATAGTGTTTTAGTGACTGTTTTGCCAGATATTTCCACCGATTTCCTCGTCAATAAGATCTATGATTGCCATTCACCACCCAAAGTTGAATTACTGAACCTATCTGTGAATTCAAATGCTTATGAATGGTCTTTTGGTGACGGCCAGACTTCAACTGATGACAGTACCATCCATACCTATGAAAAACCAGGAAATTATACCATTCGGCTCAATGCATCAAATGAAGGACAATGCCAGAAATCAAAAGAAGAGAAGATCAATATTGCTGACATATATGTGCCTAATATTATAACTCCGAATGGCGACGACAAAAACGATGTCTTCAGGATTATAACTGATGCCGACATAGACTTAAAAATATTCAACCGTTGGGGAAAAGTATTGTACAAAGATCCGGATTACCAGAATAACTGGAATGGAAAGGACCTGGCTGCAGGCACTTATTTCTATGAAATAAAACTGGACAACGATGCTTCCTGTAATGGCTGGCTGGAGGTTTTGAAATAAAATATCAGCCGGGTTTATCTACTAAAAGACTGAAAGTATCAGCCCCATTAACTTTATGAACTTATCAAATATCCGCCATTTTATTCCTGCTATCTGGCACTATAATTTGGAGCCTCACGGGTGATAAATATATCGTGAGGGTGACTTTCTTTTACACCTGCAGCAGTTATCTTGAGGAATCTGGCATCCTGGAGGTCTTCTATAGTCCGCGCGCCGCAATAGCCCATGCCGGCCTTCAAACCACCTACCATCTGATAAAGTACTTCTGAAACCATACCTTTAAATGGAACCCTCCCGGATATACCTTCAGGTACAAGTTTTTTCACATCCTCTTCCGCATCCTGGAAATATCTGTCTTTCGATCCTTCTTCCATGGCTTCAATGGATCCCATTCCACGGTAAGTCTTAAATTTCCGGCCTTCATAAATAATTACCTCACCGGGAGCTTCATGGGTTCCTGCTAATAGGGAACCAATCATAACCGTGCTGGCACCTCCTGCGAGGGCTTTGACCACATCTCCGGAATAGCGAACGCCGCCATCAGCAATAACAGGAATACCAGCTTCTTCCACTGCTTTGGCAACCTGGTTAACAGCAGTCAGCTGTGGAACACCTACTCCTGCAATTACTCTGGTAGTGCATATACTGCCGGGGCCTACCCCAACTTTTATTGCATCCGCCCCTGCTTTCACAAGGTCCTTGCCAGCTTCAGCGGTTGCAACGTTCCCAATTACCATATCAAGCTCGGGATATTTCGCCTTCACTGTTTTTGCTGCTTCGAGAACACCCCTGGAATGGCCATGAGCCGTATCCACGCAGATAATATCCACTCCTGCTTTTTTCAAAGCCGCTATCCGGTCCAGAATGTCGGGAGTAACGCCTACTGCTGCTCCAGCCCGCAATCTTCCAAACTCATCCTTGCATGCATTGGGTTTATCTTTTTTCTTTAAGATGTCCTTATAGGTAATCAACCCTGTTAATATACCCTGCTTATCAATAATAGGTAGTTTTTCGATCTTATGCACCTGTAAGATGGTTTCCGCTTCTGTCAAACCAATTCCTGGCTCAGCTATGATCAAATTGTCCTTCGTCATGATCTCACTAACCGGTGTCGACATTTCCTTATGAAAGCGCAGGTCGCGGTTGGTGATTATCCCAATTAATTTCCGTTCTGCATCGACAATCGGAATACCCCCAATCTTAAACTCCCGCATTATTTTCACGGCATCTCCAACTCTGGAATCAATATTAAGGGATATAGGATCAAGTATCATCCCGCTTTGGGACCGCTTTACCTTGCGAACGTGTTCAACCTGGGTCTCCAATCCCATGTTCTTATGAATGAAGCCTATTCCTCCTTCCAGGGCCATAGCAATCGCCAGGTCTGCCTCAGTAACCGTATCCATGGCAGCGGATACAAGAGGAATGTTAAGCTGAATGTTCTTTGTAAGAATGGATTGAGTTTCTGTTTCCCTTGGCAATACTTCTGAGTATCCCGGAAGCAGGAGCACATCATCATATGTGAGTGCCTCGTATAATAATTTCGATGAATCTAATGACATGGCAAATAAATACGATAACTTATTTGCCGGTCAAAGGTAGCTACATTCAGCATTAATAAAAAATCAATTATCTACATAATTCTTTAAATACTTTTACCTATCATTTTTTTCATATCCAAATGGGATGTAATTTCGGATTGAAAATTTTTTTATCATGAAAGTATTCAAGTTTGGAGGTGCTTCAATTAAAGATGCCAGCTCCATTAAGAACATGTCGGATATTATTGCCGAATATCCTGACGATCGCCTGGTCATCGTAGTATCAGCAATGGGTAAAACCACCAATCATCTCGAAGAGATCTTTTTTAAAAAATTAAAGGGAGAAGATTTTAATTCCGAACTGACTGAATTGACCCAATATCACTATAAAATTGTTCAGGAACTTTTTGATGGAGATCATTCTTATGATACAAAATATGTAGAAAAACTTTTTGATGAGCTTGGTTCAGTTCTTAATTCGAATACGAAAAACAAGAACGGGGCACAATTGTACGATTCCATAGTTTCATATGGAGAATTACTTTCCTCCACTATTATTGGACTGTACCTTCAGGAAAAAGGTATAAAAATGAATTGGATCGATGCAAGGAACTTAATTAAAACAGATCATACTTATCGTGAAGGAAAAATTGACTGGACGATGACTGATTCATTAATAAAAAACACGCTTGCTGAACAACTATCTGAATCAAATTTTATTACCCAGGGATTTATTGGGAGCACAAATGAAGGACATACCACTACACTTGGAAGGGAAGGATCCGATTTTACAGCTGCTATTTTCGGTGCAAGTCTTGATGCCGAATCAGTAACGATCTGGAAAGATGTGCCTGGAATATTAAACGCAGATCCAAAACGATTTGAAAAGACCCAACTTTACTCTAATCTCTCCTATCAGGAAGCAGCTGAGATGACTTATTACGGGGCCTCGGTGATCCATCCGAAAACTATTAAGCCATTGGCCAATAAGAACATATCACTACTGGTCAAATCGTTTGAGGATCCCACATTGGAGGGAACTGAAATTAACAAAGGCGATATTCATAATCTACCTCCCACTTACGTAGTCAAGGACAATCAATGCCTTTTCTCCTTTGGCGTTAAAGACCTTACTTTCATAAATGAGAAGAACCTGAGTATTATTTTCCATATCCTCGATAAGCTGAACATAAAGATCAACATGATGCAGAATTCAGCAGTATCGTTGACAGTTTGCTTCGATTACCGGGATGATAAAGTCAGCCGACTGTTGAAAACCCTGGAAAATGATTTCAAGATCCGGTATAACCAGGACCTTCAATTGATCACAATAAAGAATTATAACCAGGATGCTGTTGATATGGTATCAGACAACAGGAACATATTGGTTGAGCAAAGAACCCGAAATACATATCAGATCGTTGTGAAATAAAAATGGCGGTATCGACCGGCAACTCTCATATGGTCGTAAAATAATGCCCCAACAATACTTAGCAGGTTTATCTGATTGATGGATTTCTGGAACACAGAAACACCTTAATTTAGTAGTATAAAAAATAGCGAAAACACATAAGGCTATGCCCTTAACAAAGCGAGAAACGAATTCCATCAATATTTCCAAAAGTATTAGTGAGCTAAAATTTAAACGGCTAACACAAAATCCTTATAATCCTTATTATACATATCTCCTGATTACGGGAGTAACCCCACTCAGGTAGGATGGCCCGAACAAATTTACATGGACCAGGTGTGGATAAATATTGTATATTTCAACTCTGTTTTCAAACCCAGGTTCCAGGGGATATACTTCCTTATAGGAACGATAAAATTGCCTATCGAATCCGCCGAACATTTGTGTGAAGGATAATTCTACTTCCCGGTGCCCATAATATACCGCTGGATCTATGATCACAGGTTGCCCTTCCTCTCCAGTCATAAAATTGCCACTCCACAAATCGCCGTGAAGTAAAGAAGGGGGTTCGACCGGTAAAAGGTCGGGTAATTTCTGGTAAAAACGGGTGCAGTTTTCCAGATATGCCCTGTCAATATAACCATTATTAAAAGCCAGCTTTAATTGAACTTCCATTCTCTGTTCAATGAAAAACGATATCCAATCCTCCGAGAACTTATTGACCTGGTCCAATCGTCCGATATAATTGTTATGAGATAATCCATATCGATCATTCTGGTGGTTTTTATGAAGATTGGCAAGTGTAACTCCAAAGTCATCCCAGAAACTGTTTCTTCTCGGACCTCCGTGAATAAATTTGAGAATTAAATAAGCTTGTCCATCCTGGATTCCAGATGCAATAGGTTCAGGAACATCTATTTCCCCGGCACTGGCAAGTAATTCAAGCCCTGAATATTCAGTCTTGAACATGTTCAGATCTGAGGCATTATTCATTTTAATGAAATAATCCCCTTTCTCTGTTGCTACTTTTTGTGCATTATGAATACAGCCCCCTGAAACAGGCGAAACACCAATTACCTTAAGCTGTTCTTCAATTGTTTCACCGATAATGCGCTGTATTATTTCCTTTGTGCGGGACATATTATTTTAATCCGTGTTCCTCAATGATCTTATTCAGAAAATTTGAAAGTGACTCATCTAAAAGGTCATAAACCAGTTGAAAACCATTCGGCCCTCCATAATAGGGATCTGGGATACCGGATCCGGATTGTTGATCATCAAATTCTCTCATGATTAAAATTTCAGCTTTCCCATTGGAATGGTTTCCCTGAAGCCGGATAATATCATCGTAATTATCACCATCCATGGCTACGATATAATCAAATTGATCAAAATCATTTAGCGAGATCTGTCTCCCATAATGGTCTAATCTTATCCCATTCCTTCGGGCTATTTCTGAGCTTCGTTGATCGGGTGGATCATTGATATGCCAACCAGAAGTTCCAGCGCTGTCAATGGTAATTAACTCCTTTAATCCAGCCTCCTCAACCTTCTGTTTAAAAATTCCTTCAGCCAGGGGAGAACGACAAATATTTCCTAAACATACAAATAGTACACCTATCATACTCAAGTAATTTTTTTTCAAAAATAACATCAAAAACGACAGTTTTATGGTATTATTTTTATATTATATTGTATTTTTTAAATTAAAATCACTTTTTTTAAAAAAAAGTTCAATTTCCCGGTTACATATGTTATTGCACCAGTATATAGAAATGCATAACACAAATTTTATTCATACACCTGTTTAACATTTACGAAAGCCTCCTGGGTTATGCCGGGGGGCTTTTCGTATTTAATGAAGTTCACATTTATAGAAATTTTACATTTCAATAATTATCTTACCTGGCCTAATATTTTCAGGGTAAAATTTTACCTATGGAGCGGTAAAATGTGGTGTCGCTAAGAATCATTTTCTGGAATCCCACAACTATTATACTGTCGATGATCAGCTCATCTTCATCTTTCTTCTCATTAAAGACAATTTCAATAAACCTCCTTGAATCATAGATGGGATTGTTTACATTCTGTAGTGCCTGGACTTTCAATATTTGACCAGAAGCCTTCCCATGATAGATCTTCTGATAAATGGTATTAGAATTGCCTGAATCCATCAAAGTATAATGATCAATTGTAAATTCCAAGCTGTCATAAGTTTCGATTTTATAATAGGCTCTCAATCCCGGTTTACTGATATCCACAGTTCGGATGACATTCAATTCCCTGGCCCATCCTGCTGAATCTGGAACATACAGGGTGCTTTCTTCTGATGCCCCAAGAAGGGATGTTTTTTGAATCTGGTATTTATTACTGCTTAAAAAATTAACCTGGTAATCTACCAGACCCACAAGGTCAAATGTTTTCAGTTTAGATTGATTTTCAGCTCTATTTCCACAGGAAGAGATCCAAAAAATGAATGCAAGTCCTGCACATAGTAACCTTAGATCTATCTGTATCATTTATTTCTCTATTAACACTTCACCTGTCATATCTTCAGGAATCTTTTCTCCCATAAGTGTTAATATGGTAGGTGCCAAGTCACCTAATTTGCCATCTTTCATATTTGGGCGCAAGTCGTTATCAACCAGAATACAAGGCACAAGATTTGTTGTATGTGCTGTATTTGGTGTACCATCATCGTTGATCATAAAGTCTGAATTCCCGTGGTCTGCGATTATAATTACCGCATAATCATTTTTCAACGCAGCCTCCACCACTGATTGCGTACATGAATCAACTGTTTCACAAGCTGTAACTGCCGCCTGGAAATCACCTGTATGTCCTACCATATCCGGATTTGCAAAGTTCAGGCATACAAAATCAACTTCTCCCTTATTTAGCTCAGGAATGATCTTATCCCTGATCTCATAAGCACTCATCTCAGGTTTGAGATCATATGTGGCCACTTTTGGTGATGGACACAATATCCTTGATTCTCCCTCAAATGGTTTTTCCCTGCCCCCTGAAAAGAAAAAGGTCACATGAGGGTATTTTTCGGTTTCAGCAATACGAATCTGCTTCTTACCTCTTTTGCTTAAAGTTTCCCCAAGTGTATTTTCCAGGTTGTCCTTCTCAAAAATGATATTCACATTTTTAAAAGATTTATCATAATTGGTCATGGTCACGTAATAAAGGTTCATAGTTTTCATTTCCTGTTCCGGAAAATCCTCCTGAGTCAGGGCCATGGTGATCTCACGTAACCTGTCGGTCCTGAAATTAAATCCAAATACTACGTCTCCAGGTTCAATCACTGCAAGCGGTTGGCCATTATCATTCACATGGATAATCGGTTTTATGAATTCATCCGTCACATCTGCATCGTATGAGTCCTGAATGGCTTTGAAAATATCGGTAGTATGCTTGCCTTCCCCTTTTACCAGGGCATCGTACGCCAGCTTGACACGCTCCCACCTTTTATCTCTGTCCATGGCATAATATCTTCCTATTACAGTGGCAATTTGCCCGGTACTTGCATCAAGATGGTCCTGAAGTTCTTTTATGAACCCCATTCCACTTTTCGGGTCGGTATCTCTACCGTCTGTTAAGGCATGGACATAAACATCTTCCAGGCCATTGTTATTCGCTATGCTAACCAATCCTTTTAGATGATTGATATGAGAGTGCACTCCACCATCAGAGACAAGGCCTATCAGATGAAGTTTTTTATTGTTCTCTTTAGCATATTTTAAGGCATCCAGATAAACTTCATTGTTATCCAGCAAATTTTCTTCAATAGCTTTATTGATCTTTACCAGATCCTGATAAACAATCCTGCCTGCTCCGATGTTCATATGACCTACTTCCGAGTTTCCCATCTGACCATCAGGTAGCCCGACATACAAACCGGATGCATTTAACCTGCTGTGTGAATATTTCCTATATAATGAGTCCATGAATGGAGTATTGGCCTTGTCTATGGCTGAGACTTCGGGATTGGTGGCAATTCCCCATCCATCTAATATCATTAGAATTACTTTCTTGTCCATGCTATATGCTTTAATAATGAATAAATTCTAGTTATTTCGTTACTTTTGATTTATTTTGAAGAACGATTATTTAATTTGCAAAACTAATCAATGATGGCATAGTTTTGGCTGTATAATTCATGTAATTTGAACAGTGTATGGTAAATAAAAAAATTCTATGGTTTCTTCTTTCGGGATTAATGTTTTTTCTCCTGATTGGCGAAAATGGGATCCTCTATGCACAGGATAATGTGATCAATAATGTTAAAACAGCAATGGGATCAGGCAGTTCCAAAGAACTATCACAATATTTTGGGAGCATTGTTGAGTTGAATTTTGATGGAGAAAAATCAAGTTACAGCAAGAGCCAGGCTGAATTTGTATTGAAAGATTTTTTCAAGAAAAATCCACCCATCGATTTTGAATACATTCACCAGGGATCTTCAAAGCAGGGTTTCAGATACGTGATTGGAAAATATACAATTGAAGGCAGTTCTTTTCGGGTATATATCCTTTTTAAGAAAAACGAGGATACCTATTACGTCGACACCATTGATTTCACCAGAGAATAATATTCATTTAAGGCTTATATTCTTTCTTTAGCAGGCATTGTATAATTTTGCGCTGTGATTCCGAATTATGTAACACCAGAAGCACTCGATAAGATCATCCTTCATGCGATCAGGGAAGACCTGGGTGATGGCGACCATTCGACTCTTGCTGTTATTCCTGATGGCAAAAAAGGAAAAGCCAGATTATTGGCCAAAGAAAACGGGATAATTGCGGGGCTGGAGCTTGCAGAGATCATATATGGAAAATTCAGTAAAGAGCTCCAAATAGAATCTTATTTTAAGGATGGGGATCTGATTAAAAAGGGAGATATCATCTTTGAAGTCAGTGGAAATGCAAGGGATATATTATCCTCAGAACGGCTTGTATTGAATTTTATGCAACGCATGAGTGGAATTGCTACTTATACACATAAACTTGCAGACCTGATAGATGATCTGCCAGTCCAGCTGCTTGACACGCGGAAGACTACACCTAACCTGAGGATGCTGGAGAAATGGGCGGTACTGATTGGCGGAGGCACCAACCATCGTATTGGCTTATACGATATGATCATGTTAAAAGACAACCATATCGACCTTGCCGGGGGAATAAGAAAAGCTCTTGAAAAGACTGCAGAATATCTTAGATCAACCGGGAAACAGTTGAAAATTGAAATTGAAACCCGAAACCTTGAGGAGGTTGAAGAGGTATTAAATGTGGGTCATATGGATATTATTATGCTTGATAATATGAGCCTGAAAGATATGAGGACAGCAGTTGAATTGATTGCTGGAAAGTATAAGACTGAAGCCTCAGGGAATGTTAATGAAAACACAATTCGGGATATTGCTGAATGTGGAGTGGATTTTATTTCAGTAGGAGCACTTACGCATTCAATAAAAAGTTTAGATTTAAGTTTATTAACTAAGATATAGATCATAATGATTGTTAAAACAAAAAAATATCAACTAAGTACTAAAAAATATATTAAGCTGGGGATGTTAAACATCTTAAGGTCGCAATGGTGGGTGATCCTGATTGCACTGGCTATTGCTGCCATGACTTTTGTGATCCCTTCCAACTGGTGGTGGATCGGTTCCTTAATTGCTTTCGTATTATACGGACTTTTCTGGCTAATTCAATTTGCGGGCGTTCCCCAATTGGAACAGAATAAGATCCTTTTTGAAAGGTTGAACTATGAAATCACAAGTCAACAGATCTTGATCAAGCTTAATCCCAAACAGGGAATGCCCATGAAATGGGAAAATATTAAAAGAGTATTTGTTGGAAAAGATTTCTTTCTTCTGGTGCTATCAAAAGCACAATTCATATATCTGCCATTCAAGATATTTAATTCTGATAATGAAAGGAAGTTTATGGAAACAATACTGAGAAGAAAGAATTACATTAAGTAAATACGATATCTTCGATTACTCCTTTGCCAAGCTCTTTCTCAAGGATCTCAAGAACTTTTGATTTTGAAAGGTTAAGTTCATTTTTCAAAGGAGCCGAATCAATCTTCACTTTTAGTTTTTTATTGTAAAGGGTGATCTTTCCGGTTCTGGAAGCTATGGTCTTTCCCATTATAGATAACCATAATTTCTTGATTATAGTTGCCTTATACTTAGAGTCAATCTTATAATCGTCGAGCATATCATTGAATGCCTGTTTTATGCCAACGGTATTGCCTCTTTCAATATTCATACTAACAATTTACGCTTTTATTTGAAAGGAATCAAAATCCAGATGTGAAGGAAACTTATTTCTGAACATTTTCAATTCCTCAGCTGATAAAACATAGCGGTTTATGAAAGCATCTTCGCTGTATTTCTCTATAACCTCTCCCTTCGGACTTACAACATTGGAATGCCCATTATATTCAACTCCCAACCCATCCTTACCTACCCTGTTCAAGCCTACCGAATAGCACATATTCTCGACAGCCCTGGCTTTTAGTAATATATCCCATGCAGAGATCCGTGCAGCCGGCCAGTTCGCCACATAAATGAGCACATCGTATAAAAAGGAACCGTTATCAGCATCATATTTATTTCTGGACCAGACCGGGAACCTCAGGTCGTAACAGATGAGTGTATTTATTTTCCATCCCTTAATTTCATGAATACGGATTTTATTACCTGCTGCAAAAACCTTATCCTCCCCGGTCATCCTGAACAGATGGCGTTTATCATAACAGGAATAATTCCCATCCGGTTCCATACATATCAATCTGTTATAATAGTTTGAATTTTCATAAACCAGGTAACTGCCCATAATTACGGCCCCGGACTGTTTGGCCATATTTCTTAACCACTTAAAGGTTTTGCCATTCATCCTTTCTGCCATGGTTCCGG
Source organism: uncultured Cytophagales bacterium (assembly GCA_963820995.1). Taxonomy (GTDB): domain Bacteria; phylum Bacteroidota; class Bacteroidia; order Cytophagales; family Cyclobacteriaceae; genus JAGTVG01. Next base: position 76,775 of record CAWGCL010000012.1, read on the forward strand.
CTTCCATGGAGAATCCGGTATTAAACATTTCAGGTAGAAGAATTATATCAGATTTCTCAGCATTCCAGATCTTTTCTTCGAAGGCAGCAAGATTGGCATCGATTTTATGCCAATGAATATCAGATTGGATTAAGGTGACGCTCAGGTCCTGCATGGAGCTTCTTATTTTTTCTTTTTTGGGAAGCGCATACTGTAATCCACTTTAACATCTCCCCTGCTAATACTACTAAGTTTACCTTTGAGAAGTCGTTTTTTAAATCCATTCAGGTAATCGGTAAATAGTACACCTTCCAGGTGATCATACTCATGCTGGATGATCCTGGCGGCTATACCATCAAAAGATTCGATATGTTCTTTCCACTCCTCATCAAAATAACGGATGGTCAGCTTTTCATAGCGCGTAACATCTTCCCTGATGCCTGGTATACTTAAACATCCTTCTTCAAAATCCCATTCCTCTCCAGATTCTTCCAGGATCTCAGGGTTAATAAATGTTCTTTTAAAATCCGGATATTTTTCGTCTTCCATGGGAGACGCATCCACTATAAAAATACGTATACTTTTGCCTATCTGTGGTGCGGCAAGCCCTACTCCTGAAGCATTATGCATGGTATCAAACATTTCTTCGGACAGCTGTTTAACATCTATTGCACCATCCTTCTCTATTTCATTGGTTTGCGCCCTCAATACCGGATCACCATAAGCTACTATTGAATAAGCCATATTTCGAACAAAATTTTACGATTTTGTAAAATTACCAAATTGGTTTGATTATTTCATTCAATGAATTGTATTAATAGAAGATAATTTGATCATTCTTTGCTGAAAAAGGGAATCATTTTTGTCTTTTAGCAATAGGACAAATATCACTTTAATGTCCAAAAGATTTTTGTTCAAGGTAGGATTGCAGAATAATGGTGGCACTTATTTTGTCGATATTACCCTTATCTCGTCTGTACTTTTTCGTTGTCCCCCCTTTCACCATGGCATCCAGGGCCAATGAAGAGGTATACCGTTCATCAATAAGAAATAATTCTTTATCTGGGAATAGTTCATTTAATTTCGTGGCCATTTGTTTCACTGCAACGGTAGTATGGGTTGGGCTACCATCGGGCTTCACCGGATCGCCCAGAGCGAATCCATCCACATCTTCACTGGAACAATACTGTTTTAAATATTCCAATAATTGTGCCGTGTCTATTGCCCTCAAAGGGCTTGCGATCCTCTGATCAGGATCCGTAACAGCCAGGCCGGTCCTTTTAAGTCCGAGGTCTATACCAATTATTCTACCCAAAATGCTTGTTATTAGTTAATAAAACCGCTCATAATATATTTACAACAATAAGGTGCAACAAGTAGTTTAACACTATGAGATATTCTGGGTTAATTTAAACAAAGTAATTGAAAACCATTTGAATAAATATATTTACTTTTGGAATCGTCTAACCTAAAAAGGATTGTAATACAATATGGGTAATAAGAAATTTGATGTACGGGTCCCTTTATTGATTGCCTTTGGTCTTGCACTGGGGATATTGATTGGCGCTTACCTGATCAATCAGAATAATTCCAGTAAGATGATCGTCAATTCGGTAACAAAATTCAGGGAGATCATAGGCAACATTGAAAATTCATATGTAGATGAGGTAAATGCTGAAGACCTTGTTGATGGCGCCATACTGGATATGCTGGACAAATTAGACCCTCATTCAGTATACATTCCAAAAAGAGATGTTGAGCTCACAAATGCGGACTTGAGGGGTGAATTCGAAGGCATAGGGATCGAATTCAATATTATAAAAGACACCATACTCGTTGTTGCCCCATTGATTGGCGGCCCCTCGGAGGCTGTTGGACTGCGCTCCGGCGATAAAATCGTAAAAGTAGATGGAGAGACTGTTGCTGGCACTGGAATAACCATCCGCGATGTGGTAAATGCATTAAGGGGTCCAAAAGGCACTGAAGTCGTTGTAAGCATTAAGCGGAAGAATAATAAAGAACTGATCGATTTCACCATTATCAGGGACAAGATCCCACAATATTCTATTGATGCCTCCTATATGATAAATGATGAAATAGGGTATATAAAAGTAATCCGGTTTGCATCTACTACTTATGAGGAATTCAGGGAGAAAATGACAGAACTTACTGAAGCAGGCATGACGAAACTTATACTCGACCTGCAGGGAAACCCGGGCGGGTATATGGAAAGGGCAGTTGATATTGCCGATGAATTCATATCGGGAGATAAACTGATCGTTTCTCAGGATGGCAGGGTTAAAAGATACAACGCAGAGTTTCGTGCATACCGCAAAGGCCTTTTTGAAGAAAATCCGGTAATCGTGCTCATAGATGAAGGCAGTGCTTCGGGTTCTGAAATTGTTGCCGGCGCTCTGCAGGACCATGACAGGGCTCTGATTGTTGGCAGAAGATCTTTCGGGAAAGGGCTGGTGCAAATGCCGATCCCTCTATCTGATGGATCTGAGCTAAGGCTGACCATATCCAGGTATTATACACCTTCCGGCCGATGCATTCAAAAACCCTATACCGAAGGAAAAGATACCTACCATGCCGACAGGATGAACAGGTATGAAAACGGAGAATTCTTTAGCGAGGACAGCATCGAATTTACTGATACATTGAAATATAACACAGCTAAAGGAAGGGTAGTTTACGGGGGTGGGGGCATTATGCCTGACCATTTTGTACCACTGGATACCACTTTAAATACAGCCTATTTGTCACACCTGCTTTATAAAAATGCAATACGGGAATTCACACTGAATTATTCTAATGAACACAGAGAAGAGCTTGAGGCTATGTCTTTAGCAGAGTTCAAAAATAATTTCAGGGTAACTGACTCAATGTTGAAAGAACTGATCCGTATTGGAGAAAGCGTGGATGTTACTTATAATGAACAACAGTATCTTACTTCAAAACCTTTGATCATTAACCGGGTAAAATCCTTTATTGCCCGAAGTGTGTGGAATAATGAAGGCTGGTACAAGATTGCCAATGAATATAATGAAATATTTCAGGAAGCCCTAACCCAGTTTGATGAGGCGGAGCATCTGGCCAGCGCAACAGACCTCAGGGAATAACCAACGCTGAGGAATATCAATATTGACTTTTGGCATTCAAACCTTAAGTGCCGCACTGACCAATCCTACAAATTCTTTGAGATACGAATAAAATCTATTGCTCTGCAACTATTAATGATAAAAAAGTGTTGCTATTTTTGAAGACAATTTAAAACTAACTTACAATAGATATGGAATTCTTTATAGCCAAAAAATTTGCCAATGCAGATTTCAGTGATATAGATGCCAAAGTCAGGGAAGAACTAAAAAAAGAAGGATTTGGGGTAATTACTGAAATTGATATTAAAAAAACCCTGAAGGAAAAAATCGATGTCGATTTCAGGAATTATACCATTATTGGAGCATGCAATCCAGCTTTTGCATATAAAGCCCTTCAGGCGGAAGATAAGATTGGTATTCTTCTCCCCTGCAATGTTGTGATCCAGGAAACCAAAACCGGCGAAATTGAAGTTTTAGCCTTCGATCCTGCATCAGTTATGATGAATATGGAAAATCCTGAACTGGACGATCTATCTGCTGAAATCCGGGAAAAGTTGACGAGGGTTCTTGAAAATTTGAATTAGGATAATTTAGATTATATCAGGATTTTGCAGGGATTTTGTAATGATCATAAACCGCTTTTACAACTTGTTTAAAGATCAGATTATAATCTTTTCCGACATCTATAATGAGTTTGTTTGCAGGCTCATCTGCTATTTTTCTTTTCTCGAGAATTGAAATATATTTTTCCAGTTCATTTTTAAATACCTGTTGATCATGCCAATTTCCGATCTGGTCTTCCAGGTCAGTCACAATATCTAACTCAAATTCAATATCGCCATAACTTTTTGATTGGGTATTGTTCATTTCAAGAAGGTATTTTATGCTTTTCGTTTCTCTCCTGATCCGGTGCAGGGTGGATTCAACATTATGTTCCCTAACAAGGCCCTTGATCTGAGCGATCTTTTTTACAATAAAATTGTCAATATATTCAGACAACATCGCAGGTGGCAAACTTTTAATAGCGGCAATAACTTTAGCTTCAAATTTCTTCAGTTTGTTTGCAGCAAACCTGCTTCGCGCTTTCTTTAGATTTCTGAAAGCCTCCTTTTCCCGTCGATTAATATAATCCCGGAAACCGTGATACCGAATTCCGCTTTTTTGTTCATATCGGCCCAGAATGATCCGGTTAATCTGCATTTCGCGCAGAACACCACCAGACTTAAAGGCCTGGTTTAAGTTATTGATATTAAAGCACTTTTTAAGGTTTTTCCCTCCCGGAATTTGCTTGATGAAATTTACAATATTTCTAAGCCTCTTTAATGCTACCCGATAATCATGGATCTCATCAAAGTTTCTCCTCGAGGTTGATTGGATAAAGTTCTTCCTGAATAGCTTTGTCTGTAGATGTATATAAGTGATGAAGTTATTCTTCATATACTAAATATTCAGGAAAAGACTATTAGTATCCTGCGGCATGTCCGTCTTTTCTGGATTCAGATGCGCCGTAATACACCTTATTGGCCTCATCCCACATAATGGCCTGGTATCCACCGAATATTCCAATTGCTTTTTGTATATCATGCCCTTTACGAACCAGTTCCCTGACCTGTCCGTAATCAAAACCGGATTCAAGATAAAGAATTCCACCATCTTCCATAACAGTACCAGTAGGTTGTGAAGAACCAAGGTGTTGCATTCTAGGTGCATCGCCAGCCTCCTGTAAATTCATACCGAAATCAACCATATTTACAACAATCTGAACATGGCCTTGTGGTTGCATGGCACCTCCCATAACCCCGAAACTCATTAATGGTTTGCCATCTTTGGTCACGAAACTTGGAATTATGGTATGGAATGGTCGTTTATGTGGTTCATAAGTATTGAAATGTCCCTCTTCGAGTGTGAATAATTCGCCCCGGTCCTGAAATATGAAACCCAGGCCAGGAGGCGTCATCCCGGAACCCATTCCTCTGAAATTACTCTGTATCAGGGAGACCATATTGCCTTCCTCATCAGCCACTGTAAGGTATATCGTATCACCGTCTTTCAGCTTACCTGCTGGGTAACTTCTTGCTGCCCGGTCTTTATTGATCAATTTTGCCCTTTCTGCTGCGTATCCTTTAGAGATCAAATAATCTACAGGAACTTCATTGAAGTCCATATCCGCATAAAACTTCGCACGGTCTTCATAGGCAAGTTTCTTGGCTTCTGTAAAGAGGTGCATGTATTCTTCACTACCAAATCCCATGCTTTTTATATCATATAATTCAAGAATATTCAGGATCTGGAGGGCAGCAATCCCTTGTCCGTTCGGAGGAAGTTCCCAGACATCATATCCACGATAGTTTGTACTGACCGGCTCTACCCATTCTGATGTATGGTCTTTCAGGTCTTTCATGGATAAAAATCCACCCTGCTCTTTTATATATTTTACCATTGTTTTCGCAACATCTCCTCTATAAAATCCATCTCGGCCCTTTTGTGCAAGAATTTCATACGTATTAGCCAGGCCAGGATTTTTAAAGACCTCACCCTTTTCAGGGGCTCTCCCTCCCGGCATAAAAGTTTCTTTAAACCCAGGGAAGTCTTTAAGTACATTGACATTCGATTTCCACTGATAAGCTATAATATCCGCCATTGGGAAACCATTCCTGGCATAATTGATTGCCGGCGACAGGATCTCTCTCATATCGATTGAACCAAATTTCTTATGCAGTTCAAACCATCCATCTACACAACCCGGTACTGACACAGGCAATGGTCCTCTTGCAGGTATAGACGTATACCCATTCTTCAGAAAATACTCTCTCTTCAGGTCGTAGGGAGATCTGCCGCTTGCATTCAGGCCATACAATTTCTGTGATTTTGCATCCCATACTATAGCAAAAAGATCTCCGCCAATTCCGGATCCAGTAGGTTCCATCAAACCAAGACATGAATTTGCCGCAATGGCTGCGTCTATGGCATTACCGCCTTTCTTTAATATATCCAATGCAACCTGAGTGGCCAGAGGATGACTTGTTGCTGCCATACCGTGCTGGGCAATCACTTCAGATCGGGTGGCAAAAGTTTTCCCTACGGAGCGGTCCTGAGCTAAAAGTGTAAATCCGATAAAAGCAAACGAGAGAGTAAGTAGAATTTTCTTCATGTTTTAAAATTATTATACATTATTCATGCTAAAATAGTGACTGGCTGCTTAATTGGGTAATGCAATCCAGTATTTTGAGAAAATCAGTATTTAATTTTAGCTAAATTATCCAATCCCTTCAGCTCTATTGAGCCAAAATTCAGTTTATATCTTTATATAATTATATAATAAATATAAATATTTATATTTTGGGTTACTTCCTAGGGCCATACGGTATATACTGACGAAGGGAGAGATTTATCACAGCCAACCAATTATAAGACCTTTTAGTTCACAGCAAAAGGATTACCCGTTTTGTTCATGCAATAAATATAAACTTAAATATATGAGATTTCTAGTGAAATTATTACCTGGACTTTTGCCCATACTATTTATACTGTTCTTTGCCTGTCAGCCGGAGGAAGAACAGTTTATGGAAAATGATCCCGATCAGCTGGAAATAGAAAATTTCATTGCAGATGCGGAAGATCTATACCTGAATCCTTCAGCACGGCTCTTAGATGACATAGATATATGCGGAGAAGCACTTGAACTATCACTTAAATATTTTGGGCGCTATGAAATGGGAAAGGTAATTATTTCTAATTCAGAGGATGCCTTATTGGTCAATTATGAAACAAATCCAGGAATTATTCTTGAGCGGACCATGTTGGTTCTTGTATTGGAAAAAAAGAATAACATAAACGGTAAATATCTATTCGATAAGGATAAATATAAGAAAGTTATGTATTCAATGCGCCATGAATCAGGCGCCACAGAGTTTCTCTATGAAATACCCAAATCTGAATTTGATGAAAATACTGAATGTATTTCTATGATCGCTATTGCAAAGGTGAAGGATAAAAATAGCAGTAAAAGAAGAAATACGATGTTCTCATTTGCCCGTCAGGAAAACTCCGCAAGTAAATCCAGATTCCACAATTTCTTTCTTGAATATTGTATCCAGGATTGTAGCGATCCTGAACCAGAACCTGAACCTGAACCAGAGCCTGAAGCATGTGAAGTACAATGTGCCTATGGTTTTGGGATTCCAAGTGTGGAAGTAGCCAAATCATTTAGCTTTGAAGAGCTTGATATTACTGACTGGGGATGGGGATATGTGCATGAAATCAAACATGAAACCTTATTCAGGTTACCTGTAAAACAGGATAATTCAGAAGGAGCAACCATTATAGGGCAAGTAACAGTGATGATCGAAGACGATATCGCATATGTATATTTTCAAATGAATGATGGATATCCGATGAATAAGACAAGTTTGTACTTCAGCCACGCTTTACCAGTATCAGGGGAACCATGCGGCTATACTTATAACACAGAATACACCGATGCTGCTGGTACCTGGATACCAACACTTACAGATACTTATGTGATTGAGAATGTGAGTGAGATATTAGCGAAAAGCGGCGAGACAAATGATGACACAAATAACAATGATAAAAAACTATACCTTATTGCCTATGTAGATTTCTGTGAATAGTGATGAATGTTTAACTAAAAAAAAGAGAGATGAATTCGCCAGCTAGAAAAACATATTTATTGCCAATCCTGCTAATCCTGCTATTTGCCTGTCAGCCGGAAGAAGATCAAATTATGGTCGATAATACTGACCAGCATGAGATTGAAAACTTCATATCTGACGCTGAGGAGATATTCCTGGATCCTAATCCTATGGGTCGTATGGCTGTTGATATGGATCCATGTGGTGAAATGGTAAGCATACCGTTAAAAGTATATAGGAATAAAGTGGCTGGAAATATTTCAATAACAAATTCTCCAGATATGTTACTGGTTCAATTTGCTTCAAATCCTGAATATTCCCTGTATAAAACAATGCTGGTCCTCATGATAGAGGATAAAAGATCCATTACCAAAAGATGGTTTTATGGAAAATACAGAAAACTGATTCTGCCTGTAGTTCATGAAATGGGGACCCAGGAATTTATTTATAAAATTCCATATGCAGATTTAGAACTAGAGGGAAATGAATGCATTTCATTGATTGCATTTGCATTTCTGAATACTTCGGAGAATATGGATTACAATAGAAAAGTATTCGCATTAGCTAAACCCGAAAATAACAACCACAGGGGTATATTTAAAAGATTCTTTATAGATTATTGTTTGCAGGCATGTGCTGAACAAAAAGCAGTTGATGATATATCATGTCAAATAGAGTGTAATTTTGGCTTTGGCATACCTAGTGTAGAAATTGCGAATTCTTATAGCTTTAAAGATCTGGGAATTGAAGATTGGGCATGGGGATATGCACATGAAATAAAGAATGAGACATTATTCAGACTTCCAATTAAAAAGGATGACAATGAAAGTGCAGCAATCATAGGTCAGGTTACAGTAATGATCCAGAATGATATTGCCTATATATATTTCCAGATGAATGATGGATATCCCATGAATAAAACAAATGTCTATTTTAGTCATGCCCAACCGGAATCAGGAATACCATGCAATTATACATATAACAGAACTTATACAAATACAGATGGTACTTGGAAACCCACTTTAACAGATACATATGTGATTGAGAATGTGAGTGATATATTAGCAAAAAGCACTAGCAATGACAAAACATTATACCTTATCACCTATACTGATTTTTGTGAATAGGCATACAGGAAAGGAGAAAAATATAATCCAGCTACATTAAACTCGTTCATACTTCAACAAACAGACAGTATCCCATAATCCCGTCGGGCCTGATTAAATCCAGTGGCGGGATTTTTTATTGCTTATACTTCTCTTTATACCGCTCGTAAAGCAATTGCTGTTTCCCTTCAAGATTAACTTTCCTGCCCTGGATAAAGGCATATTCCAGTTTGTTTGTCCGCATATCCAAAATATCTCCTTCAGAAACGACAATATTCGCATCCTTTCCCTGCTCCAGAGTACCAGTTGTCTTATCAATACCAAGGATTTTTGCCGGGTTGGCGGTTACAAGTTTTAACGCTTCTTCTTTTTCAAGGCCATAAGCCACTGCAGTACCGGCATAAAAAGCAAGATTTCTTGAACTTTGAACCGATCCGCTATGAATCAATCCCACTGTTATACCCTTTTCAGTGAGCAAAGCAGGCAATTTAAAAGGCATGTCTACATCCTCTTCGTCAAAACCAGGCAGTCTGTGCACCTTCGTGAGCAAAACAGGAATGTCATTATCTTTAAGGAAATCCATCACATAATATGCATTTGATGCTCCTACTAAAACGATATCATTTATGCCGTTACGTTTAAGCATACTTACACTTTCAATGATCTGCCTTTTCCCATCTGCATGAATATATATCTTTTTCTGACCATTATACAGGCCTTTCATGGCTTCCATTTTAAGGTTCATTTCCTCTGGCTCCTTCTGTTGTGAATATGACCATGCGTTCTGAAGAAACTCCTCAATTTCCCTGGTTTTTTCCTCATATTCTTCATTTTTCTGCCAGTCTGTTTCTCCCAGCCACCATTTCGGCGGACTAAGATAACCTGGCCAATATATATGTATGCCGCCGTCCAGAGCGTAGGCAGCATCTTCCCAATTCCAACCATCTAGGGCCATAACTGATGAAGTTCCGGATATGATACCACCAGTTGGCACGACCTGAGTTAATAATATACCATTAAATCGCAAAGTGGGAATGACTTCTGAATCAGTATTGTAGGCTATTGCTGAACGCACATTGGGGGTAAATGCGCCTACCTCCTGATAATCCCTGGTGGCCCTGACTGAGTTGATATCAACCAATCCAACTGTTGAATTTGCCAGGATGAGGCCAGGATATACATGTTTTCCCGAAACATTTATTACTTCATATCCGGTCAGGTCGATCTTAACCGATCTTGCATCTCCAACAGAAGTGATCTTTCCTTTATCTACGGTGATAATTCCGTTATCAATAACGGTCCCATTACCTGTGTGTACAATGCCATTCATTAAGGCGATGGGTTGGGTCTGCAGGCCAGCTGGTGCAGGCACTTGTGCATTCAACTGCAGAGTAAGGAGAATAAGTATGATTCCAAGTATATGTTTCATGTTATTTAGATTCTTCATTTTTTTCTATTCATTAATGACGATATCATCACAGTGCCAGTGCCTTCGTGATTGCTTGACAGGCGCTGAAACCGGCATGCCATTCTTCTTTTCTTCCATCATTTTTGCGGCCAGCCTCGCCTTTTCCTGATTAACCCATTGGCGCATTTCCTTGTCTTTTTTCAAATCAAAATAAACGATCCCATCGACCATGGTTACTTCAGCTTTTGCATAAATAGATAGCGGATTATCGGACCAGATCACGATATCGGCATCCTTTCCTACCTTTATGCTCCCCATTCTATCTTCCAGGTGCAACATCTTTGCCGGGTTCAGGCTAACCATTTTCCATGCTTCCTCCTCACTCATATCTCCGTATTTTACCGCCTTGGCAGCTTCCTGGTTCAGCCTGCGGGCCATTTCTGCATCATCAGAATTTACAGCGGTTAAAACACCTTCATTATGCATCAATACCATGTTATATGGTATGGCATCCTTTACTTCATACTTATAACCCCACCAATCTGAAAATGTGGAACCGGCTGCACCATGTTCTTTCATCTTATCGGCTAACTTATATCCTTCGAGTATATGAGTAAATGTATTTACCCTGAAGCCAAAATGATCTGCAACATGCATTAACATATTGATCTCTGACTGAACATAGGAGTGGCATGTAATAAACCGCTTTGAATCTATGATTTCTGCAAGGGCTTCAAGGCGAAGGTCTCTTCTCGGGACTTCTGATTTCTCCTTTTCTTTATTACTTAACTTATTATACTTTTCCCATTCATTTTTATACTCTGCAGCTCTCCCAAATGCATCCATAAATACTTGTTCAACACCCATCCGGGTTTGCGGGAAACGTACATTAAAAGAAGGGCCCCAGTTTGATTGCTTTACATTTTCACCCAGTGCAAACTTGATCGTAGGATCAGCTCCATCTATTAAAAGATCTTTAGCTCCTCTGCCCCATCTCAATTTTATGATTGCCGATTGGGCGCCAACAGGATTTGCTGAACCATGTAATAAATGAGACGCAGTAACGCCTCCTGCCAGCTGTCTGTATATACTCATACTCTCCGGATCCAGCACATCCTTCATCCTCACTTCAGAAGCAACTGATGACGTCCCTTCATTAACAGCATTTAAAGCGATATGAGAATGCTCATCAATTACACCACTGGTTAAATGTTTTCCGGTAGCATCAATAATCCTGGCATCGGAATTATCAAGGTCCTTCCCAATTTTCTGGATTTTACCTTCAGAAACCATAACATCCATATTTTCCAGGATCCCTTCCTGCTCGTTTGTCCAGACTGTTGCATTTTTAAATATTATAGTTTCCTGGGAAGGTGCTACAATCCAACCATAAGCAGCAAAGGGATATATGATCTCACCAAGCTGAAGTTCGCTTTCATCTTTTTCCTTTTTTGAAGATTCGTCAATTTCCTTGAAATAGCTTGCTTGCCAGGTCACATTTGATCCGTCGCTTTTATTACCACTTCCTTTAAATCCATTTTCTATATTCCACCCTGATAGTTGATATCCAGTCCCGTCATCGAGTTTGAAGGACAGCGTCAGACGGTCTCTCGTGAAATTTGATTTTACTTTTACAGTAGTGGTATCGTCTAATTTAATCTCTGTCTTTTTGCTCCCAGCATTGCCTGATATAAGGAGGACGTAGTTTCTATTTTCGATTTCAAGGTCATATTCTCCCTGATAATCAGGTATATCAGGATCATTAATGATATATCTCTTACCCCTAACCCAATTCTCATAAATGATCGCATCATCTTTAAAAACACTATCCGACACGACAATGAAATTTGCTATTTTTCCTGTGTTCAAAGTCCCAATGGCTTTATCCGCATCCAACAATTTTGCAGGTGTTTCTGTCAAAGCCTTTAAAGCCTGCTTTTCCGAAAGTCCATATTTAACAGCTTTCCTAATATTCTTAAGGAATTGGTCTTGGTTTTTCAATCCATCCATTGTGAAAGCGAAGGATATATTTGCTGACTCCAGATATGCCGGATTTTTAGGTGCCAATTCCCAATGCTTCATATTCTTCAGGGATATTTGTAGCAGGTTGTCAGGGTCTTCCACATCATAAGCATTTGGGAAATCAACCGGAATGATCAAGGCCGCGTTTGTCTCTTTAATTTCCTGCAGTCTCTGGTACTCATCTCCATTTCCTTTAATGATATATTGTTTTCCGAATTCATCTCCTACTTCATCTGCAACTATCAGTTCATATTTTTGTGAAACTTCTACAATCTGTGGAAGTGATTGCAATTCGAGGAAAGATTCCAGGCTTATATTGGTTTGATCTTTATTGAGGGAAGAACTATACCATTTGGCATCATAATAGGTCTGGCGCAATAATGCTACTCCTCCCATAAAAGTGCTGGGGTAGGCTTGGGTAGAACTCCCCTTATCAAATGAATAATTTGCTGAAGCCTTTTCAAGTACTATGTTCTCCTGCATAGGATCATCAGACAAGTTCAATAACACGGAGGATCCTCTGACAACTCCGTCTGCTCTGAAAGCAAGCGCAGTACTGAACCCGGCCTTCCGCATGCTCGCAGCAAGTTTTGAATCAAAAGAGACAGCTTCTAAAGCATTAAACTCTGATTTTATCGCTTCATTCCAGCCATATGGACCGGTAAGATCAGATTCATATTGGGTGGATCCGCTAAATGAGGACTGCCCACTTTTTATATCCGGCATTCCAAAATTGGTATATATATCGATAAAGCCAGGATATATGTACTTCCCTTTCAGGTCGAATGATGTTGCATCCTTTGGTATTTGAATATTGGGTCCTACAGCAACGATAATCCCATCATTTACCAATAAAGTCGCATTATCAATTTTGGTCTGATAATCAATAAATATAGAGGCATTCGTAAATGCATATGATGAAGGTCTGGGATCTGCAACCCCGTTAACCGGGAAGTTTTCCTGTGCCCTGGATGTTAAAAGGGCAAAGAAGAAGAAGAAGAAGTGTAAAATAGTACGCCTCATAAAGCTTAATTTTTTCATAATCAGCGAATTTACTATTATTTTAAAAACTGTATCCATGAACTAAAGATAAATTCCCGTAATCAGAAGATTGTAGGGTAAGCTGTTTAATTATATAATGACTGGGATAAGTCCGGGATTATAGAGAAAATTATTTAATTTATTGGACCTTAATGGATGAAGATCCGTATAAAAAGTGCATCGGATTTTGTAAATTGAACTGATTTTTTAGAGTATTATGAACCACACAGAAAAAATTTCAGAGTTTCTAAGATTAAAAACAATTGCGGTAACAGGAGTTTCCTCCGGGCAGCCGGATGCTGCAAATATCATTTTCAGAAAATTTAAAGATGCCGGGTACCGGACATTTCCTGTCAATCCAAAAACCGGTAATGTTGAAGGAGTTACCTGCTATCCGGACCTGGGAAGCCTTCCTGATAAGCCAGAGGGTGTTATGATCGCTTCTCCACCTTCTTCGGCCAGGTCAATTTTAGAAGAATGCCTGAAGCTCGGTATTGACTATGCGTGGTTTCACAGTTCGATTAACCAGGGGAGTCTCGACAACGATGCCGCGAATTATGGTGAGGAAAATGGCATGAAGATTATCCGCACAGGCTGTCCTATGATGTATATTACTCCAGTGGATTTTGGGCATAAATGCATAAAATGGGTATTGAATCTAACAGGGAAGGTTCCCCGAAAATGATAGCTATCCTAGGTGGTTACCTAAAATGAGTAATTATAGAGTTTATAAATTCATAACGTCAGAATAATGTTTAACTCAACTTTTAAGGCCGTCTACTTCATACTATTCATGTTGATATCCATAGTAAGGAAATATTTCACAAGCAGACAGGCAAAAAAGGGCATGGCTAAGGAGAAAAGAACCTGGCTTGATATATTTTTCCTTGTTATCATTAGTATTGGCATGGTCATTCCTTTAGTATATGTATTTACCTCAAGACTGGATTTTGCCGATTATTATCTCCCTGATTGGGTCGGTTGGCTCGGGGCTATAATAATTCTTGATGCTGCCTGGCTGCTGTTTTTGTCACACCGGGACCTGGGCAGGTATTGGACAGTCACTGTTGGATTGCGTGAAGGGCATCAGTTGATCACTACCGGGATATATAAATATATCCGTCATCCTATGTATGCGGCACACCTGGTCTGGGCCATCGGCCAGATAATGATCCTTCATAACTGGATTGCCGGGTATTCTTTTATCTTTACGATGCTACCATTTTACTTTTACAGGTCAAGGAGAGAAGAAGAGATGCTCATAGATGAGTTCGGGGAGGAATACGTGATATATAAGCGAAAAACCGGGGCCTTATTCCCGAAGTTTTAACGGCAATGATCAAAACTATTCGATAGCTGGAGATAGGCTAGCACTTTTTTTCTGCAGGAGACTTATAATCAGTTAGTTAGTTCAATTCCATATTAATCCGTTGTCGGTTTTGTTGTTGGAAAATTCTTTTTCTGAGAAATTTGATATTACCAATTCAAAAGCCACCCCTTTTCAAATAGTGATTTCCCTTTTTCGATCACACCCCAACGCTGATATCGTTAAGTCCAGCTGCATACATACGTCCTAATATTTACCATTCTCCATAATTCCAAAATACTGTCATCTGTTAATTCATCCAGACGCCCCATTATTCACATTTAAATGGATAAATTCATGTTTTATGTATAAATTGAACTTATAATCGGGTAGAAGGGATATCATTTTTGTAAACTGTTAATTTTTTAACATGCCCGAAGATCGCAGACATATCGCAGTCATGTTTACCGACATTGTCGGTTACACCGCCTTGATGGGAAGTGCAGAGGACAAAGCATTCGATATGCTCAAACAAAACCATGCAATCCATGAAATCCTGATAAAAAAGCATAAAGGCAAATTGATCAAGGAAGTGGGTGATGGAACTTTAGCCAGTTTCCCATTAGCATCCAATGCAGTACGATGTGCCATAGACATCCAAAGGGAAGCAAAGATCCAGAACATTCCATTGAAAATCGGCATCCATCAGGGAGAAATGGTATTGGTTGGGGCAGATATCCTAGGTGATGGAGTAAACGTTGCATCAAGACTACAGGAATCAGCAGAAGAAGGATGCATTTCCATTTCTGGTGCGGTTTATCGGGATGTGAAAAATAAGGCAGGTATTGAAGTTGAATATCTGGAAGATAAAACATTCAAGAATGTCGATGAACCTGTTAAGGTGTACAAGGTTCATTGTGATGTAAAGGAGGAAGTCCGAGAAGCATTTTATGAAAAAACATCAAGCAAACTATCCTATTATATCATTGGTGCAGTATTAGTATTAATAGTGGCAATGGTTCTTATCAGGATCTTATATCCACAACAGCAATCGGTTGTAGAGGAAGAACTTGACAAATCGATTGCAGTTCTTCCATTTAAGAATTTAAGTCCGGATGAAGAAAACCAATACTTTGCTGATGGGGTGATGGAAGGGGTTCTTAACCACCTGAGCAAGGTAAAAGACCTTCGCGTTGCTTCACGTTCTTCTACGGAGAAGTACAGGGAAAACATTCCCTCTGCACAGAAAATTGCAGAAGAATTAAATGTAACCTACCTGTTGGAAGCAAGTGTATTCAGATCTGAAGATAAAATAAGAATTACGGCACAATTGATTAATGCTGCCAATGATGAACATCTTTGGTCAGAACAATATGACAGAGAATTAAAAGATGTGTTTGAGGTTATGTCTGATATTTCTCAGGAAGTAGCATCGGAAGTTAAAGCGATTGTTACGCCTGAAGTTAAGGAAAAGATTGAGACACCACCTACCCAAAATATAGAGGCTTATGATCTTCAGATGAAAGGCTGGCACTATCTTAAAATGTACCAGACTTCGAGAAATAGGAGGTATCTTAATAATGCGCTAGTACTTTTCAAGCAAGTTGTTGAACTTGATTCTAATTTTATAGGAGGGTATTCAGGATTGGCTTCAATTTATGTACATAAAGGGATATCAGATTCGACATTTAAGTATGCCGAAAAAATAATCCAGCTTGATCCTGAGGATGATAACGGATACTATATGAGAGCATCTTACTATTGGCAGGCAAATCAACCTGATTTAGCTATCTCTGACTACAAAAAAGCAATAGAATTAGTTCCCTCAACTCACTATGTATACCTAAATCTTGGACAACT
Organism: uncultured Cytophagales bacterium; assembly: GCA_963820995.1. Classification (GTDB taxonomy): domain Bacteria; phylum Bacteroidota; class Bacteroidia; order Cytophagales; family Cyclobacteriaceae; genus JAGTVG01. The sequence continues at coordinate 93,250 of CAWGCL010000012.1, forward strand.
CTATATAACAAAAAAGAAAGATGTTCGAAACGGCATAAAATATATTGATAAAGCGTTTGAAGTTGCAAAGGAAAAAGACCCAAAAATTGATCCATTAATGTTATCATTTAGTGGATTGGCATTTCTAGATATTGGAGATTATGATATAGTTGAAAAATATTTAAGAGAAGCTTTAGATTGGCAAGTTGGGTGTGGGGGCATAAGTGATATATGTTTAATGCTTAAATATCAAGGAAAATTTGATCAGACACAACAATTTCTTGATTCAAATGTCAGGTAATGCAATGTAATGACATCTGTAATTTGAACAGATTTGTTTTAGGAGTACATACAGAAAATTGGGATGAAGCAAAAAGGTATTTTCATCTGTGGGCGGGAAATAGTGAAAATGTACCATCATCGATAAATTTATATAGGGCGTATATACTTAAAAAAATAGGAAATATAGAAGAGGCTGACTCGATTGCCCGAATGGAATTAATATCATACGAAGAGCGAGCTGGGAAAAATTATGGTAGTTCCAATTACAGACTATCACAAATACATGCTTTTTTAAACCAAAAAGAGAAAGCATTAAAGTATTTACGAGAATATGAGGAACTTGAAAGCGCATTTAGGTTCTATGATTATATCCTTATCGATCCCTTATTTGAAAATCTGAGAGCCGATCCAGAATTTCTTAAAATAGTAAATAAGGCACAAAAAGAAAAGGCAGAAATAAAAGAGCAAATAGAGCAGCTTAGACAAGAGGGATTGTTATAAAACATTATGTCGGAACATAGACTACGCTGCAATAGTGTTCACCGACATTGTCGGATACACCCGACTCATGGGTTCGGATGAGGAAAAGGCGGTGGATACGCTTTCCAGAAACCGTTCTATCCATCAATCCTGCATTGAAAAATTTAATGGTACACTAATAAAAGAAATTGGAGATGGAATTCTTGCCAGTTTTTCCTTAGCATCGGAGGCAGTCCGTTGTGCTATAGAAATCCAGAAGGAATGTAAAGAGCAGGACATACCCTTAAAGATCGGAATCCACGAAGGGGAAATGATTTTCTCAGGATCGGACGTTATAGGGGATGGAGTAAATATTGCTTCCAGATTACAGGAACATGCTCAAGAGGGTTGTATCAATATTTCAGCATCCGTTTACAGGGATATAAAGAATCAGGCAGATATACAAGCGAAATTAATTGGTGAAAAGTATTTTAAAAATGTTGATGAGCCGATTAAAGTATATCGTGTATTGCTTCTTGATAATGAATTTGAAAATCCGGACATCGATTATCAAAAGATTGAAAAAACAAAACAAAGGTTAAATTATTACCTAATAATTGGTGTTACAGCAGCTATATTAATAATCATTCTAATTTTAAAATATATACCAAATAGTGATAATGTGGGGGAAGAGAAATCAATAGCTGTATTACCATTTAAAAACCTAAGTGAAGATCAAAGTAACCAGCATTTCTGTGATGGTATTATGGAAGGAATTCTCAATCATTTAAGTAAAATAGATGACCTTCGTGTTGCATCTCGATCTTCCACTGAAAAATATCGAGACAATGTCCCGCAAGCACAACAGATTGTGAAAGAATTGGATGTAAGTTATTATATTGAAGCAAGTGTTTTTAAATCAGAGGACAGAATCAGGGTAACTGCCCAGTTAATAGACGCTGCTAAAAATGAACATATCTGGTCTGAACAATATGACCGAGAGTTGAGCGACCTGTTTGAAGTAATGAGTGAAATAGCTACTGAAGTTGCATCAGAAGTGAAAGTTAGGATTACCTCTGAAGTAAAGGTAAGAATGGAAGCAATCCCAACTGAAAATCTTGAAGCCTATGATTTATATCTAAGAGGAAAAGAGTATTATTATCAAGAAAGCGAATCCAATTTAAACACTGCTATTCATTTTTATCAACGGGCAATTGAACTTGATCCTAAATTCGCTATCGCATATGTCTGGTTGGGTATGGCATACAATGATAAAACATACTGGTCTGAATATTTCAAAAAAACTTTTGGAGATACATTGATTTATTTTGCAGACAAAGCATTATCCATAAATTCTGATCTGGCAGAAGGATATTGGCTTCGTGGTATTTATTATAATCAAAAAGGAGATTATGATGAAAGTATAAACCAATTAAAAAAAGCAATTGATTTAAATCCTAACCATGGAGATTCATATTGGAATATGGGGGAAAATTATAAAGTAAAAGGTCATTATATAAATGCAATAATAAATTTAGAAAAGGCAAAAAAACTAAAAATAGGTGATCCTGACTATCCTAATATATTGGCAAGTATCGCTGGAGTTTTCATTGGCATATGTGATTATGATAAAGCAGAAACTGAAATGACAGAACTTATAAATTATAGCCCTAGTAATGCATACTTGTGGTTGGCTTTTTTAGCCTTAATCAATGGAGAAAGGGATAAGTGTAAATATTATACAGATAAAATATGTGCTATCGATAGTGGTGTATGGTGTTGGCTCAGTTTGGGTAGATTTTACAAGGATACTGGCGATTATACCGAAGCATGGAAATATGTGAATAAATATAGAGATAAGGAGATGGAAAGTGGTCTTACTCCTTTATATCAACAGCATACATATGGACAGGTACTTTACAATCTTGGCAGAAAAAAAGAAGCAAAAGAGTATTTCGATAAACAAATTGAATATTGTAAAGAAAGTATACGGTTGAAAAGACCTGATGCTATTTGGATAAGATATGCATTAGCTGGGACATATGCATTTTTAGATGAAAAAGAAAAAGCATATCAAACTTTGCATGAATTTGAACAAGAAGTTTTAGTTGGACATCTTCTTTTATGGTATATTCAAGTAGACAGTCTATATGAAAGCCTCTGGGAAGATGAAGAGTTCAAAGCTATCATCCAGCGACAGGAAAAGAAATATGCTGACATCAGAGCAGAAATAAATCGGTTGGAAGCTGAGGGGGAATTATAGCGTTGATTAAGCCATAACCTATAAAAAAATAAAGTACCACACTTCAGCATGGTACTATAAATAAATATCGTAAATCCTTATTTCAGATACTTCTCCGGGATCTCATCGACAGAACGGATCTCCATTTTCCTGAAGAATACTTCAGATCCTTCTGATTGCAATTGAATATTCCCTTTTGATAAAGGCTTTTTCTGCCCATTTACCAGAAGGTGAGAATCTTCGTTGATCATATTTACTACTCCATTGATGATGTGAACGCTTTTAGTACCAACACATATGATCTCAACAGTATTCCATTGTCCACGGGGCTTTTCATTGGTCACATTTTTTGAGCAGATCTTGCCGCCTTGTTTGTCCTGCCCGAATTCTACCAGTTCAGCGTTCGGATCATAAACATATCTTTTTTCTCCTTCCGGCACTGAGGCCTGTATACTGCAATAGGTATCTCCCATCCTGTAGCTGTCACCAAACATGGTTTCCATGACCTGGCATTCATGAGATTGTTTCCAGACTCCCAATCCTACTCCATAATCCCCTGTACCATGATATAACAGGCCTGAATTCCTATTCTGGTTTTCAGGTACCCATTTCTTTTCTCCCCATTTCACCTGCATCCTGAAATGATAATTCTCAAATTCAGCTTGAGTGGCAAGCGATCCGTTAACCTGTCCTGATACCTTTAACGGCTGCTTCGCCGTCCTCTGTCACAACCTGAAATATCTTCAAGGGGATCTTTGTTAAATCCAATGGCATCATGGTAATTTCCTGCCGTATCTTTTTCCAAGCCCGGGACATCTACAGAAGTTACCAGGAACGCCAACATATGTTTCCCAGCCTGTAAAGTCTTGCCCGTTGAATAAAGCTTCAAATTCAGCTTCAGAATTCTGCATGCTGCAGGAAGAGATTAAAACCATTGAAGTGAAGAACAGAGATAAAATTTTTAGTGTTTTCATTATTTTAATATTTGTTTTTAAAGGCTGAATGACTTGTCCCGCTTTTGCGGGAGAATCCACATGTTCCGGATTTTGTATTTTAAAAAGTAATTCCGGATAAATTTTCATCTGCCTTTTATTAAACATTATTTTCATATGGATCTCAAAAAATCTTCGTGAGAAGTTTCCGGTTTAAAAATAACAAAATATTCTCAATTCAATAATCAAACTTGATTATTACTCCCTTATCCTGCAGTTGTTTAAGTGCCCATTTAAAGTATTCATAGGATTGAGATTTTTTATCCGTGTTGTTATTATCAAGATAAATATAACTTAAATGGTCATATCCAGCAATTTCCATCGGGAAATACTCGATCAAGTTACCTGAGAGGTTCAGTTCTTCAAGCTTTTTTAATTCTAATACCCCTTGTGGAAATACGGTAAGGTGATTGTCGTACACATGCAGGTATTTTAAGTTGCTTAAACCTGAAATAGATTCCGGAAGCCCCCTCAACTGATTGTGATGTAAATATAATTCTCTCAATTTGGTCATTTCACCAAGGCTTTCCGGAAGTTCCCGAAGTTTATTATAGGATAAATAAAGTATCTCAAGGTTTTGCAATTTTGAGATTTTGGGTGAGATATAATGCAGGTCATTATAATATACATCCAGCCATACCAGGCTTGACAAATTATATAGCTCTTCCGGCAGATCTTTTAACTGGTTTTTGTACAACATCAGGTTTTCCAGGTATTTAAAGTCGCCAATTTCCATGGGTACCTCTGTTAATCTGTTCTCGGGGACCACCAGTTTCTTCAGACCTGTAAACCTATTGATCTCAGGTGGCAGGTACGTAATACCGCAACCACGTATGATCAGGTTTTCAAGATCTGGTAAGCTGACAAGGTATTGCGGATCAAGGAAAAGCGGATTAAAACTAATTTCCAATTCTTTGATCTGGTCCAGGCGATGCAGCCCTTTAAGCGTTTTGATATCGTTGTAACTTAAATTCAAGGTCTCCAGGGATTTCAGCTTTTTTATTCCCCTTGGAATCTTTTTTAAATTGTTATTGCTGAGATCCAGTACTTTAAGCGAATCCCATCTATAGATCTTTATTTTAAGACTTTTACCTCGTTTTGCATTTCCACTGATCCTCAGAGTTTTCAAACCTTTTAAGTTACGAAGCGGTCCTGGTATTTTTTGAAAGTTGTTTTCTGATATGTTAAGATAGACTAAGCTATCATTCTTATCGAATTTGATCGTTCTTTCATTCAATTTGTTACTATACAAATTGAGAAATTTTAAATGGCTGAAATCGCTGTAATTTATTTTAAGATTTTGGATTTTATTCAGTCCCAAATTCAGTGAATCAAGATGCTTTAGATTGTTAATTTCCATAGGGAAAGATGTATAATTACCATTTACCAGTTTTAAGGTCCTTGTTTCAGCATCCAATGTATCCAGCATAATCCTATAACCAGCATAACGAGCCGAATCTTTCAATCTCACGCTTTCCTGATATTCCATATGCAATGAAGAATGTAATAAATCTTTCCTTTCCTTTTGAGATGCAGCTTGTATTGAGTCTTTTTTATGTTTCGCCTTATACCAGGTATCCCATTGATCAGTGCGTATAACTTTAAGCTCCTCTCTCCTGGCTTTGTCAATTTGCGATTGCTGTGCCTCTAATTCTAAATAGCAGAGCAGGTTTATTAAAAAGAAAAATAAAAAACTCTTAACCGGATATCTCATCAAAAAATCTTTCCTGCTAATATAACTAAAAATTTAGTTATAGTTTCCGAAATAGATTCATCAATGCTTTTCAATCATAACATATCCTTCTTCAGTGCTATACTAAATTCGTATTTCCCAATATTCTAAACAATTGGTTATAGATAAATACAATATTCTAAAAGAACAATCAGGAGGAGAAACCTTCATGCTGTGTATCTCTTCATTCATTTCTTCCCATTGAATTATTTTGGCTTGAAGTGCTTCCAATCCTTCGGTACTTTTCCATGGAGAACCCTCAGGTTCTATATTTACTTCGCTGCTGGATTATAATTCTTGCTGAGCTTGCCTGTATTTGCCTTCTCTGCATAATTCTAACAATCTATTGGCAAAATCCTGTTTATTCATTCTTTTACGTTTAAATTTAATCTATTAATGTATTTAAAATTGCGCTTAATTTGGGATAAATTGGCCGGAAAATCATTATGAAACATATCAATCCTCTTTTAACCTATTTATTTATTGCAATTGTATACATAATTTCTAGTTGTAAAAGTGAGCCCATAACATCTATCAATTCATTTGATGGCGTCAGATTAAGCTTTGATAATAAAGGTAATGGTGATACAACAATTATCCTGGTTCATGGATGGGCAAACGTTAGAAGTATCTGGGATGACCAGGTGTCTCACTTTTCTGAAAAGTACCAGGTTATTGCCGTTGATCTTCCTGGTTTCGGTGAATCCGGTAATAATCGCAGTGAATGGACAATACAAGCTTATGGGGAAGACATTTCCACTATAATCCAACAACTTAATCTAAAAAATGTAGTGCTGGTAGGTTTTTCCATTGGAGGTCCGATTGTTATAGAAACATCTATTAAAGTCCCAGACCAAATTATCGGCTTGGTATTAGTCGATGCTTTGCAAGAGGTAGAAGTGAATATTCCTCCTCCGATGGCCCAATACATTGACAGTGTAATGATGGACTTAATTAATAATCCTGCCAAGGAGAAATTTGTTGTTGGTGGATTCTTTAAAAATAATGTCGACTCATCTTTTCAAAGGATTATTTCATTCCTGGAGGGTGCCTCACATATTGGCTGGAGAGAATCTATCGCAGGCAATATAAAATGGCAAAATGAAATTTGCACTAACTCGATTAAAGCAGTTAAGGCTCCGATAATTGCAATAAACTCTGATTTACGACCCACAAATGTAGAAGCTTTCAGACGGTATGCACCTGGTTTCAAGGTGAAAATTGTCAAAGATGTAGGCCATTTAATAATGTGGGATACCCCTGAGGAGTTTAATCGGTTGTTGGAAGAGAGTATACAGGAGTTTATAAGGGAATAAAGAGGATGAGGGAGATTGTAAGGATGATATACAAAAATATGGCCTGTTTCAGTTTATCAATCACGAATCAAAATGGCATGCTGGAATTGAGATTTGTAATATTTAACTAAACGCTTGCTTTAATGAGTACCTATATGAACGCACGAAATGAACCTGGAGATCATTATTATCAAAGATATCTTTATTGAGGATCTATTCCTTATATTTACAATATAAGCGATTATCATCTATGGCTCGTAGCGGATTTCTTAAGTATCTGTTGTTTTTTTTTGTTTCTGTCCAATTCACCGCCTGCGTAAGTTCGAAACTAAAAGTCGAAAATCAATCATTAAATCATTTCCTGGAAGATTCCGAAGCATTTAAAAACAGCTTTGTTGGATTCAGCTTATATGATCCGGCTAAACGGAAGTATATCTATGAGTATAATGCAAATAAGTTCTTTACCCCGGCTTCCAATACGAAACTATTTACTTTTTATACGGGGAAAAAGATATTTACAGATTCAATTCCCGGCATTTTATACGAAGACCGAAATGATACCATCTTTTTTACAGGCACAGGAGATCCAACCTTTCTTGATGAAGACTTCTCGATACAACCCGTTTATGATTTTCTGAAAAATTCCAATTCAACTTTGGTTTATTCAGAGCGTGATTTTCATGATGAGCGTTTTGGACCGGGATGGGCCTGGGATGACTATATGTATTATTTTTCTCCCGAAAAATGTTCTATACCCATTTATGCCAATGTTGTTACTTTTAGACGATACACGGGCGAACCGAACCTGACAATTCATCCCAGCAGGTTCAACCGATCGGTTATTCACTTGAAGGATACTGTGTTCAGCATTTCTAGGGAGGAAACTACTAACATGTTCACCGTCCGGCATGGGCAAATGCCTGATACGGTCGACCGAAAGATCCCCTATATTTATTCCAAACCATTATTTTTACAACTGCTTCGGGATGCATTGGGGAAACGTATATACCAACCTTCTCAAAACACTCCCAAGATGGGAAATATCCTTTATAGTCAGCATATCGACAGTGTAATGAAAAAAATGATGATCGTATCTGATAATTTCATAGCTGAACAAATGCTTATAGCGGGTGCAGGTTATTTATTCGATACACTTGATGCGGATCTTTGTATCAAATATGCCATCGATAGCCTGATCCCGGAACTTGAAAGCCAGATGGACTGGGTGGATGGTTCAGGATTATCCCGATATAACAAGTTCACTCCAAGAGCCATCAATGTATTGCTTCAAAAAATATATAATGAGTATCCCAGAGAAATGATTTCAGAATTGTTCCCTAATGGAGGTTATTCAGGAACACTAAAAAATAATTTCAAGGCGCAAACTCCCTATGTTGTAGCAAAAACTGGATCGATGTCAAATGTTTATAATTTGAGTGGTTATTTAATAACTAAGAAAGGGGATTGGCTAATTTTCAGTTTTATGAATAATAATTTTGAAGTACCAACAACTTTGGTAAAAAGGGAAATGGAAAAGATACTCAGTAATATCCATGAACAATACTGAGCACTTCGTTGGGCGGATTGCCTTGAGGAACTTAAAAAAATATTATAAAAAAATCGTAATTATATGATCCTGGAAGCTTGCGTTGAAACCTTTGAAGAAGCCTTGAAGGCAGAATCACTGGGGGTAAACCGAATAGAACTTTGCGATGATTTGAGTGTTGGGGGTATCACACCTTCCTATGCCCTGCTGGATTCCGTAAAGAAGCAGTTGAAGATCCCTGTTATGGTCATGATCAGACCCAGAGGCGGAAATTTTGTATATGATTCCTCAGAGCTAAAATTGATGAAACAAAGCATTGACGTCTGTAAATCATTGGGGGTTATGGGTGTCGTATTTGGAATACTGGATCAAAAGAATCTTATTGATATCAAAAGCACAAAGTTACTTGCCGAATATGCGAGCCCTCTTGAAGTTACATTTCACAAAGCCATCGACGAAACTCCAGATCCTGTACGTTCCGTTGAAACACTTACCCAAATCAAAGGTATTACACGGATTCTTACTTCCGGGGGAAAACCTACAGCACTTGAAGGAGCCAGATATATTAATGAAATGAATGAAATAGCTACAGGTCATCTGAAGATCCTGGCTGCAGGCCGGATTACACATGAAAACCTCGACGAAATATCTGACATCCTTAAAGTAAATGAGTTCCACGGCCGTAAAATTGTAGGTAATCTGTAATTTCTCCTCCAAATCCATTGATATTTAAATAATTCTTCCTACTTTGTACCGACTGGTCTACTTATTTTAATTATGCATAGCAAAAAAGAAATTATCAGAAAAGGCGTAGATATATTCCGCAAACAAGGCTACCACAATACAGGAATCAGTGATATATTATATACCTGTGATATTCCAAAGGGATCATTTTATAACTATTTCAGGTCAAAGGAAGACTATTGCATTAATGTTCTGAATTTTTATGGAGATTCTCTTCTGGAATTTATGAATAATAAATTGAAAGCTGGGGGAGATAGCCCCGTTGAAAAGTTGAAGCAATTATATAGCGCATTTATTGATATAGTTGAAAAGGAGGAGATAAAGAGCGGTTGCCTGGTTAATAATATATCTAATGAAGTAGGTGGATTGAATGACAAGTTTGCTGAGGCGGCAGACCAGATCTTCCGGAAATGGATGAATGCTATTGCGAGTGTAGTCGATAAAGGGCAAGCCATCCATGAGATCAGGAACGATATGGGAGCATTGGAAATAGCCGAATATCTTCATGGAACCTTTTATGGCTTACTTTCAAGAATGAAAGTGACAAGAAATACTGATGGTCTTAATGATTGGCATAAAATGACATTCAATTTCTTGGTTGCTTAAAGTTTCTGATATCTCAAATATCCATGATCTCTTATTATTACTCAAATCAATAGAATACGGCAAACTACAGATCATGTTCTCCCCATTTATGCTATTGTTCTACTCCACTTATAATCCATATTTATACTTCAGATATATACCAGACGGTTGTCTTTCTTTTTAAATTGTATTTTAGTTTATTTATATTGATTCAAATTTTTTACACCTGATCCTTTTTTATGCCTTTAAATGGAAATCCACAATATCTGTTCCTCCTCACTTTTGTAGCTGCACTGGGCGGATTGTTGTTTGGCTTTGATATAGCCATAATTACTGGTGCAGCACCTTTTATTCAAACCGAATTCGGTCTTGATGAAATCGGTTTGGGATGGGCGGTTAGTTCATTACTATGGGGCTGCATCATTGGAGCAGCAGTTGCAGGGCGGATCACTGATATATATGGTCGAAAGAAAATCTTACTTATTGTCGCAGTGTTGTTTATAATCACATCTATAGGAACTGGGATTGCCCCAAACATTAATATATTTGCTTTAGCACGTTTTTTGGGTGGTTTTGCAGTCGGTGCAGCTTCCATATTATCACCCATGTATATATCAGAAATTGCTCCGGCCCAGTCCAGAGGCCGATTGGTGGCCATATATCAGTTATCCATTGTCATCGGTATTTTAATTTCCTATTTTATCAATTATATTTTACATGATATCGGTGACAACAATTGGAGATGGATGTTTATAACTGGCGCCGTTCCTTCTTTGATTTTCTTTGTTTTGCTTTTCCTCGTCCCTGAAACACCTAGATACCTCTTCAAAAAAGGAGATAGGAAAGGGTCCTATCAAATATTAGAGAAAATAAATGGTAAAGACAAAGCAGAAAAGGCAATAGATGAAATAGCAGTAAGCCTTACCAAAACAAATGTGAGCTTCAGGCAATTACTGAATCCTGGATACAGAAGAATGATGTGGGTTGGATTTGGACTTGCCATTTTTGTCCAGGTTTCAGGTATTAATACAATCATTGACTATGCGCCAATCATATTAAAAACGGCGGGCTGGAGAATAAATGCGGCTTTGTTTTCCACTTTTGTAATCGGTTTTGTAAACCTATTGTTTACCCTGGTTTCGCTGTGGGCAATAGATAAATACGGTAGGCGGCCCCTATACATTATAGGTTCGGGGGGCATGGCCCTTATGCTTCTTGGATTAACACTTGCCAATGTTGTCGGCCAGTTTGAAGGAAGTCTCGTGCTTATATTGATTCTTGCGTTCATTGCATTTTTCGCTTCCTGTATTGGACCAGTATTCTGGACCCTGGTATCTGAGATATTCCCAAATAATATCCGGGGCACTGCTATGTCTATACCTGTATTTACACAATGGATTGCTAATGCGCTTGTGGTTATGTTTTTTCCTTGGATGCTGATCAATGTGGGAGGAGGCTTTACTTTTGGGTTTCTTACCTTGATGGCTATATTGATGTTGTTGTTCACTATATACTTTGTTCCTGAAACAAAAGGAAAATCCCTTGAGGAAATTGAAAAGATCTGGGAATTAAAGAAATGATCTCATGAAACCAATTCGAATATTAAGTTTATTAAGGGGAATATTGGCCTCTTGGATTATTTGCCTGTCTGTCTTATTTCTAACTGCATGCGTTCATGCCCCACTTTTCAATCCGGAGCAGGTGGAAACCCATACCAAACCCTGGACACGATGGTGGTGGTTGGGGAATTCTGTAACCAAGGAAGGGATTACCCAGCACCTTGAAGTATTTGAGAAAGCCGGATTGTGGTGGTGTAGAGATTGTGCCAATCTATGGTGAAAAAGGGGATGAATCCAACTTTATCGAATATTTAAGTGATGAGTGGATCGAGATGCTCCTGCATACCCTCAGGGAGGCTGAAAGGCTTAATCTTGGTGTGGACATGACTTTGGGATCGGGCTGGCCATATGGAGGTCCCTGGATTACGGAGCAATACGCTGCTAAAAAAGTCAGTGCCTTATTCCCTGATGGTCAATTGACGGATCAAATGGTAAAAAGAGCTGCACCCGGAGGAGAAGGCCTAGTGGTTGATCATTTTAACCCCGAAGCAATGCGATTTTTCCTGGCCAGATTTGATTCACTGATGCAGTTAATAAAAAAAGAAAACCTTTCTCTTAGGGCTATATTTAACGATTCTTATGAAGTATATGGTGCGGACTGGACAATCGATTTCCATGATATGTTCAGGGAAAGGATCGGACATGATTTTCCTGAAAATTTTCTGTCAAAGGCTGACTATGATGCAAATGATCTCGACTACTGGCAGGATTACCATTTATTCATAAACCATCAGGTGAAGGTCACGGTTGGAGAGAACATCTTGAAATGGTGCACGGATCACGATGTTCAATACCGGTACCAGGCACATGGCTCGCCATCTAATCTTCTTGACCTTTATGGACTCGCCAGTATACCGGAAACTGAAGCTTTCGGTAGCAGTAAATTCAATATTCCTTTTGTGGATTATGACAGGGATTATAGTGAAGAACGGTTTGCCCGTCCTCATCCACTTATTTTTAAATTTGCATCATCTCCTGCTCATGTACTTGGGAAATCACTGGTCAGTTCTGAAACCGGCACCTGGCTGGCGGACCATTTTAAAGTCAGCTTGTCACAGGTAAAACCACAAGTCGATGAATTATTTGTTTCAGGAATTAATCACATTTTTTACCACGGAATACCTTATTCGCCTTTTGAGAAGAAATTCCCTGGCCGTCAGTTTTATGCATCGACAAATTTTGGCCCGAACTCTGCTTTGTGGGACTACGTGGATAATATGAATGAATACATCAAGAACTGCCAGTTATTATTGCAGAACACAGATCCCGACAATGACATTCTGCTTTATTTTCCTGTCTATGACCTATGGTATAACGAAGGCATCGATGGGAATATCATCATGCAAGGCGTACATAATCCGGAATCGTGGTTGTTTGATACACCTTTTGGTAACACAGCACAATCTCTTCTTGATGCAGGATATACTTTCGACTATATATCCGATAATCAGATCGCTTTTCTGACCAGGAACCTGGATAAACATCCAGTCAAACATAGAGCGCTGGTCATTCCCCCATGCAAATTTGCTGATGCTCAAACATTAATACATATTGCTGAACTAATCGACAAAGGTTACCCAGTTATCTTTCTGGAAAGTTTTCCCCAAGAAACGCAGGGTATCATTACTGAATACCAAATGAATGAGAATAAAAAAGTCCTGGCAAGCAAAAACTGGCCTGATCCTATTAAAAATGAACTGACAACTATTTCAAATGCACTCCTTAAATATGATATTTTGCCAGAATCCTTTCCCGGCCTGGGCCTGGAATTTATTAGGAAGGCGCATCCTGGGGGATCCGTATATTTCATCACCAACCTTAACAGCACAGATTTTAACGGTTTCTGTTCCCTGGCCAGGGATTTTGAGGCTGTCGAAATATATGACCCATTATCTGAAAAACGGGGAGAAGCACGAATAAGAAAATCAGAAGATCGCAATCAGGTAAGATTGCAAATTACGCTGGCCAGTCTCTATTCCTTATAACCTATAACAAACTTATCGATCAGAAAGACTGGAAGTATCAGGGAGAAAGGGGAAGGGCTATTGGCCTTAATTCAAACTGGACCTTTCAGGTGGATGATCCTGAGAATGGTTTTCATCTAAAAGATTACCAATTAGATTCCCTGATGAGTTGGACCCTATTGCCATTCCCCTGGGCCCCTTACTATACAGGATCAGCCACATACAGTATAAATTTTGATTTTCCAATAAATGATCAAGAAATGGATGCTGTTATACTTGATCTTGGTGATTTAAGATATATGGCGACCGCTTCTCTAAATGGTAATATGATAGGTGATTTCTGGTCCGTACCGTTTCGGAAGATAATTTCGATAGATAAGTTTAAATCGAAAAACACATTGGTGATCAATGTATCCAATCTGGATACCAACCAGGCTATTCTTCTCGATAAGTCTGGCGTTCCCTGGAAAAATTTCTATGACATTAATTTTGTGGATATCCAGTATCAAGCATTTGATGCATCAACATGGGAGCCGATTCCATCAGGCTTACTGGGACCAGTAACATTAATACCCGTTGATTTTGATTAATACTATCTAAAGTTCCTCAATATTGATGTTTCTCCAAAGCACCTTAATGCCTCCTCCGGAATGAATCTGCAATGCGATAGATCCTTCGGCCTCACCAATTTTGGCATCTTCAATTTCGACCATCATCTGACCATTTAACCAGGTAGTCACCTTATCACCAACTGCCTTGATCTTCATGGTATTCCACTCTCCCATCTTTAGAGCCTTATCTTTCTCAGGATCTGGTTTTATAAGCCATCCTCTGCCATAAGATTCATAAATGCCACCGGTATTGTGACCTGGAGGCGCTACTTCTGCCTGCCATCCGGTTATTTTTGTTCCTTCGATGGAAGATCTGAAAAAAACGCCACTGTTCCCATCCGCCTGCTGCTTGAATTCAAGCGTCAACTCAAAATCCTTGTAAGTATTGTTTGTTGCCAGATACCCGTATTCCGCATCCGGGCCGCTTTCGCAAATTAACAGGCCGTCTTCAACATACCATTTTTCGGTACCGTATATTTCCCATCCAGAGATGTTTTTACCATTAAAAAGCGATACAGACTGACTTTTCAGGAGAAAGGGTGTAAATAAAAACACCAACAAAAGGACTGCAAATAAATGTTTCTCTTTTTTCATAATTATTAAATATTGAATAAACTTTCATTAAAGTTGTTTAAAAAAAAATTGTTATCAACATGAATCCTCAAAAATTATCAAAATCAGGTACTGACCTTATTAAATAAATAAAACATTTCTGTACCGATCTGAAAACACCTTTCCGCATAGGCTTTCTCTTCATCAGTTGTATCGTCATATGCCTTAGGGTCTTCATAGGTGATCGGGATCCTAAGAGCAGCACCCGGAATAAAAGGGCAATTTTCATCTGCATCAGAACAAGTCATAATAGCACAGAAATCCTCTTGCGGATTTGACTCATCATCATATCTCTTTGAATATGCCTGCATTGGAGTCCGGTTATTTGCATAGCCCACATTGTATACTGGATTTTCAGCCTTTCCATCTGATTTAATATCAAATCCCGCCGCTTTCATGGCTTTCACTGCATTTGGATTAAAAGCTGTAGCCTCTGTACCCCCTGAGTAGGTTTGAATACCCTCCACGCCAAGGAAATAAGCCGCTGTCTGTGCCCAGATCTGCCCCATATGGCTTCTGCGTGAATTATGGGTGCATATAAAAGTAAGCTTTGCTATTCCATTACTTGCTAATCGATTAGAAATAAATTCCGCAACCCTATCCAGATCCTTTTTCCTTATTTCCGGAATATCATCAAAACTTGCCAAAAAAGATCCGGCATACTCGTGTAATGCCGGATTTAACTTGCTTTTACTCATAAATTATTTATGTAAATTATATTTTTAAGGATCAACTATAAATGATAATACTTTATTTTTCTGCATTTAATGTAATGCTAAAGATTCCTTTGAATGATTTCTTGAAGTTTTCCACTTCTTCCTGGCTAAAATATTTTAAGTAGATGGCATCATCCAGTTCCATTTTTTTCTGAATTTGGATAACCAGGTTTTTAAATCCTGCCTTTCTAACAATATCAAGGTATTCTTGTTTTTGTAAGGCTCCTGAAACACATCCCGCATACATGGCCGCATCATTCCTCAAGCCCTCAGGAATTTCTCCCTGAAGTACAATATCTGATATGCTGAAATGACCACCTTCCTTTAAAATTCTGTGTGTTTCCCTGAAAGCTTTTTCCTTATCAGGTACAAGATTCATTACACAATTACTAACCACCACATCTGCAGTATTATCGGGAAGAGGTATATTTTCTATTTCCCCAAGCACAAATTCAACATTATTATACCCAAGTTTTTGAACATTTGCCCTTGCCTTAGCTACCATGGCTTCGGTAAAATCCAGTCCAATGACCCTGCCGTTCTCACCGGTAAGTGCCCTTGACACAAAACAATCGTTCCCAGCACCCGAGCCCAAGTCGATAACAGTATCTCCTTCATGTATCTGGGCATAATGAGTCGGAATGCCACATCCTAATTGAAGGTCTGCATCAGGATTGTAACCTTTCAGGTTCGCATAATCTTCTGCCAAAACTGAATAATCCTTTTCTTCATCACCTCCACAGCATTTTGTGGAAGAAGTCGAACTTTCTGTTTCTTCGCTGCCACCACAGCAACTGCTTGATCCAGTGGACTTCTTAGCGATATCACCATATTTTTCTTTTACAATACTCTTTAATTCTTCTGCTGAACGCATGACTTTAAAATTTATAATATCACAATTTGTTTAAATCTTTAACAACATGATCTTGAGGAATCATAAAGGGTAAAAAGTTCGTTAAAGGTCTCTTTTACTTCATCCCATACGGGTTCATTGATGCAATAACAAACCCTGGGGCCCTCTATCTCACCTTTAATGAGACCAATATTTCTTAACTCTTTCAGATGTTGAGAAATCGTAGGTTGTGACAAACCTACAACATCTACCAGATCATTAACTATACAGGCCTTTGAGCCTATCAGATGTCTGAGTATGGTTAGCCTGGCTGGATGGGCAAATGCCTTAGCCAATTGCGCTGTCTTGTTAATGTTATCACTGAATATGTCTGAACGAGTTATTCCCATAGCAATATTCCTTTATTGCAATATTACGATTAAAAGAATTAAATGTTACACTATTTTGATACTTTTTTAAGATAGTTAATAACTGATGATCAATTTGAAGTCGTCCACATCTACCGTATAATTGACACGGTTTACCCGCCCCCGGTCATCATATGAATAGGTGTAACGGATCGTTCTTTCAAAAGACTGAGCTGGGAATTTATATATATATGTTCCGGGATTATTAAACATAAATAAAGCATCAGGGAGAAGGCCTGACCTGAAGGCACCCATAGTTTCGCCAACATAATGAAACCACCAGATGCTCCTAAACAAATTTGCTCTGTCATCAAAAACTAAAAAAGTATGATTCGTAAGGGCTTGGTTTGACGCATCAAACTGGTCTATACCGAATAAGTTGCCCTCCTTGGTACTGAGAGAGAGGGTGCTGATGGTTTCAATCTGATTATTATTGTCATATTGTTTCATTTCCCCACTGACAGGAGAATTCCCATTATATGCGATATCAATCCAAATGCCATTATCATCAATGATTTTGATCAATTTATCTCCGTCCCATTCAAACCTTTTATCTCCGGCATCCTCTAATTTTCCATTGGAATCGTAAGTTGCTGTATAGGATAGATTAATATTCATGCCTGATATCGTGGCCTGCTTTAAAAGCCCTTCCTGGTATGAGAAATTATAGGTAGTGGTATCCTGGCGGGCGACATCTACCATTTTCATTTCAATTATATTATAACTGACAATGTTTGGTTCATCATCGCCACAGGAACTAAAATTGAAAACCAGGGCCACAAATGCTAATAAAGTAAGGAGAATTCTCATAATTCAATATTTGTTACAATATAACGATTTATCAGGCATTATGATTCGTATTACTCTGAGTAATTTTCATTATCGAATTGGACAATCTGCTGGCGTTCCCTGTTCACATGGAGTTTGGTAACATCAGGCCTTGAATAGTGACCGGCCGGATCAAAATTATGCCTTTCCATACGAACCTGTTTGTGATCAATTTCAGCCACTTTTAAAATCTCTTCCCCTGTCTGAGGCTCTATCAGCCATTCCCCATTCGGTGCTACAAGACAAGAACCCCCGTCAGCTAGCATATCCGGGCTATTTGATATAATCAGATCAGAGTATGGGATATTTTCATTTATATCAGATTTTCGCATGAGTCCGGAAACTGAGATCACATATGACCTGGATTCCTTAGCAATGAACTTCGTGATATCTTCTGTATTTCTCTTGCTTCCCGGCCAAATAGCCACGTGCAGGTCTTCCCCCATGCCGTATAAAGCAGTTCTCGACAAAGGCATCCAGTTTTCCCAACAATTCAACCCACCAACGGTAAAAGCACCTAACTTATGGACCCTAAAACCGTGCCCGTCTCCTGGAGACCAGACAAGACGCTCCTCGTAGGTAGGCATCAGTTTTCTATGAACAGTTTGTATCAGCCCTTCTTTATCGATATAAATCAGTGAACAATAAAGGCTGTGCCCTCCCCGGTTTGCTGCCTTTTCGATTGTCCCAAGGACTACCGCTGTTCCCTGATCCCGGGCAATATTACATATCGAAGAGAGATCTTCTGTATGAGGCTGAATGGCCTGTGCTAGATAATGTGCAAAAATCTCCTTCTGCACTATTGAATTGAATTTAGCACCCTCCGTCAACTCTACCCAGAAAGGGTACCCGGGCAGGAGGGCCTCTCCAAAAACAACCAGGTCACATTTTTGATTTCCAGCATCAGAAATGTATGAAACAATTTTTTCTGTAGTTTTTTCTTTATTCAACCAGATGGGGGCAATCTGTGCCAGGCCGACACTTAAAAGGTCATCTTTCATGTTCATATCTTTTCTGAAAGATAAATAATAGGATCTTAAAAATCACTGAAAATTCAATCAAGATGAATTTTCAGAGTTAAATCCGAAAAATGCCACAGAAAATCTATTGCGTATAAACTCCCTAAAAACAAATCGTTAATCGTTGTACTCAATTCACCCATGCGGCGCCCTGACTCATTTCGGTATTTTCTGATTTATTGCATTTTACGAACTAGCTACAACGTGCCAATACATAATCCAGATTTAACGATGTTTTCCCTCTGATTACAAGGGTATAGAATCATGCCCTTCATACCGTAATGCAGAACAAAAGATTGTTTCGGGCCAATACGAAAAAATTACGTATCCAATCCCTAATTCCGCCCAGGTCACATCTCCTAATGTGCATTAATGTCGTGCAACATCTGCATTGAATGCATAACCGTTTTGAAGATCTCATGAGTATATTCCTGAATGGCCTTAGGGCTACCTGGCATAGTATAGACCAGGCTCTTATCGATCACTCCTGCAACTCCCCGGCTTAGTAAAGCATTGGGTTTATCCATGCCATATTTTACCCGAATCAACTCCATGATGCCTGTTATTTCCTTATCCAGCATAGGTTTTATCACATCAGGGGTAATATCCCTTGGTCCTATTCCAGTTCCTCCAGTGGTAAAAATGATATCCACATTGGTGTCGAGTCCTTTTTCAATTTCTTTAGTTAGAGCAGAACCATCATCAGGAATGATAACGTTTTCGATATCGTGTTTTCGATTATTCTTCTCAAAAAACTCTCTGGTGAGGTGATTGATCCTCGGACCGCTCCTGTCTTCATAGAATCCCTGGCTGGCCCTGTCACTCAGGGTGATTATTTTTACCTTAAAAATCCTGGGGATATAATTTAATACATCTCCCGGTTTTAATGATCCTTCTTTTTTAACTCTCAAAAAGATGCCTTCTTTGGGCATCACACAATTACCAACTTCCTTATAGATGCTGCACCCTGCACCATGGCATTTTTTCCCAATCTGCGTTACCTCCATTTCTACTTCTTCATTACGGAAATTATCAAATATCCCGCTTTTAAAGATCTCCATCCCATTTGTCGTAATATTCTCAGCAAAATCGCCAAATGCATATTCCCTGGCAGAATCCCTGGAGAATTTCTGAATGCTTTCAACGCCCAGCATACTTACCTGCCTGTGCCAGGGGCCTTGATGGGCATCATCTGCCACTCCTGTGTTCGTGAGGCGTATCGATTTCACAGGTCGCTTTACAATCCCTTTCCTTTCTGAAATATTGACCGAATCAACTTTTATGTTCTGATACATCGACATCTGTTTTATTCTTTTCCACAAGTTCAATCTCTCCTATCTTCATGTTTTTATCAGCTGCCTTACACATATCGTATATGGTGAGCAAGGCAACTCCAACACCTGTTAGAGCTTCCATTTCAACGCCAGTCTGCCCAGTAGTTTTAACCGTAGCTTCCACTTCAACACCATCCATTTCAAGCGAAGCTTTTACATCTACCTTTGATAATAATAGCGGATGGCATAATGGGATCAGGGAAGAAGTGTTCTTCGCTCCCTGAATACCGGCAATTTCTGCCACTGTGAGGACATCTCCTTTTTTGATCATATTTGATTGTATCAACTGGATGGTCTCTGAATTAATAAAAATCTTTCCTTTGGCCTTAGCTACCCTTTTCTGCATAGGTTTATGTCCAACATCCACCATATTGGCCCTGCCGGATTCATCGATATGACTAAGCTTCTTCTCTGACATAATCACCCCCCGATATTATAAAAGTTATTTACATTGTTTAAAGAACCCTTTTTTGGTTTATTCCCAACAGCCAATTCCAGTGCTTCCGAATAACCATGTTCCCTGATGTTATATCCCACTTCACTGAACAGGCAGGGTTTCAGATAACCATCAGAAGTCAGCCTTAAACGGTTACAAATATGACACTTACCTCCATCTCCTCCTTTTACGACAGAAAATACACCGGACTCAAGGTCCATTTCTTTAATGAACCTAACCCTGAATCCGTTATTTTCTCCAAATTGCTTAACAGCCTTTGCATTCTGGTCCAGTCCATTATCCTTAATCACACAATTGATCTTCACTGGATTTAGTCCCGCATCTTTTGCGGCCTGTATGCCGTCCAGTACATTTTCAAGTTTACCGACACGGGTGATATATTGAAAGTTCCCTGCATCGAGACTATCAAGACTAACGTTTACGCGATTTAAACCTGCTTTTGCCAGATCAACGGCATAACGTTTAAGCAATACACCATTGGTCGTCATTCCAAGATCTTTAATGCCCGGAATAGAGGCAAGCATTGCCACAAGTTGCACAATCCCTTTTCGAACCAGAGGTTCCCCACCTGTTAACCTGACCTTATGGATGCCTGAACTGACAGCAACCTTTACAAACTCATAGATTTCTTCAAAAGATAAGATCTCCTCTGAGGATAAAAATTTGATGCCAGTTTCAGGCATACAATACCTGCACCGAAGATTACATCTATCGGTAACTGATATTCTCAAATAGTTTATCTGTCGTTTAAAAGGATCTAACATATACCAGTTCGTTCTTTTTTATTAGGCTTGTATTTTCAGGGATCTCCAATATACCATCTGCCTGTGAATAGGATGCAAGGTGGCCCGACCCGTGATATTCAAGAGGATATGCCATTCCGGATTTTATTTTTATCGGCACAAAAAAGCGCAGCGGCAAAGTTTTAATTCTGAGATCTTCCCCCAGCTCCATTTTTACACCTCTCTCTAAAACATCTGCACCCATTAGTTTCAATAAAAATGGCTTTATAACTACTTCAAATTGCACAAATGTGGAAACCGGGTTGCCAGGCAGGCCAAAAACAAATTGGCGCTCTCTAACACCAAAAAGCAGTGGTTTCCCCGGCCTTACCTTCATTTTATGAAGTTTAATTTCAAAACCAAGGTCTGTTAATACACCAGGTACAAAATCATAATCACCCATTGAAACACCACCGGAAACCAAAAGCACATCAAGATCGCCGAGATTTGACTCAATAACCTCTTTCAAGGATAATTTATCATCCTTAGCAATTCCAAGATCTTGGGATTTGATCATGAGCGACCTTAACTGAGATAAAAGTTGCGGCCCATTGCTGTTCCTTATTCCGGAAGAAGAAGGTGAAGTTGCAGAGTCCACCAGCTCAGAACCTGTAGACAATATGGCAACCTTTGGTTGACAATAGACTTCGGGATCTACACATCCATTCATAGCGAGCAATCCGATATGCTGACTTCCTAATCTTGTGCCTTTTTTAATAAGCACATCTCCTCTGGAAAGATCCTCTCCTCTTCTCCTGATGTTATTGACACTCCTTTTAATTGTAATTTCAATCCTGTTATCTGACAATAGATTCGTATCCTCTATCTTAACTACACAGTCTGCACCAGGGGGAACTTCTGCCCCTGTCATAATTTTCGAACAAGTTCCTTGCTTTATTTCCTTTTCTGGTGTTTCTCCGGCAGGGATCTCCTCGATAATTTTAAGATGCTGATCAAGATCCGCTTTGCGACAGGCATATCCATCCATAGCAGAACGGTCAAATGGTGGCATATCTGCATCAGACCGGACAGTTTCAGCCAGAACCCTCCCTGTCGCTTCATCCAGGCCAACCTTTTCTTTCAAGCCTGCTTTCGCAAACGACAAAATGAGTTGATATGCTTCTTCAAATCCGGTCATGCTATTTTATTATCTCCCAGTTGCCTTCTTTAAAATTGATCTTGTTTATTATATGATCAAAGTACTCAAAACATGTCATTACCTGGCGACTTGATCTTCCATCTTTATTAGATTTCTTATACCCCGATTTTGTTACCAGTATTGAAAGCCCTGGCTCAATTATTTCATCAATTCCTCCGGATTCAATGATCACGGGCATATCATTTTTTATATTCTGAGATAATCTCTGCCACACATCACCCAGGTGGTCATCCTTAGCTTGTATATAAAAAACCGAATCCGCACCGGCAGCAAGCATTTTTGAACTATCCTTTCCTCTATCAATTCTATCTTCCTTATAAATTGAATAAGCTTCATACTCCTCGGAAATGGGATTATCATAATCTACTTCATGAAAATGAGGGGAAATTTTTACGGCAGTGGATTTCTGATCCAATCCCAGTTTTTTGATGATACCACAGGTCAGGGTTGTTTTCCCTACATTTCTACCTGTACCGGAAATGGCAAGAATATTGGAATGATATGGTTTCCTGGTTCTACCCATAGTATATCTTTCATATCTCAGAATACACGAATTGGAATAATAGACAAGATATACTATTTGTATATATCTTCCTTTCCAATTCGTTTCCCGCCTAAGGCGGGATCCTCGGGAGGCTGAAACGTTTCCAGATCAACCCATCGGCCAGAAATTCTTAGGCAAAGTTCCCTTAGAAAAAATGGCTCGGAGATATAACCAGGACAAAGTTAAAAAAAAAGCATTATGTGACATATGATCTAAGTCATTAAATGCACAACAAAAAATCCCACCTAGTAGCTGTTATACTCATCAAGGTGGGATTTGAAATATATTATGTTGACTTGATTCTAGCCGTTCAACCGATCAAGCACCGCCATTACTTCCCTGACATGTCCTTCTGAAGCCTTCAGAAGTGCCATCTCATCATCATTCAATTTCAGCTCTATGATCTCTTCAATTCCATTTTTGCCAAGAATAACCGGCACTCCAAGGTAACAGTTGTCTATGCCATATTCACCTTCAAGTTTAATACAAACCGGGAATACCCTTCTCTGGTCTCTGACGATGGCCTCAGCCATTTGTGAAGCAGCTGCGCCTGGAGCATACCATGCAGAAGTACCCATTAATTTTACTAATTCTCCGCCTCCAACTTTTGTCCGCTGAACAATAGCATCCAGTTTATCCTTTTCGATCAGATCAGTAACAGGAATACCCGCAACAGTAGTATATCTTGGGAGAGGGACCATAGTATCACCATGGCCGCCCATGATCATAGCCTGTATATCCTTAGGGGATACATTCAGAGCTTCAGCTAAAAACGCTCTGTACCTTGCAGTATCCAGAATACCTGCCATACCCATTACTTTTGTCCTTGGCATTTTAGATACAAGATGTGCCTGATAGGTCATAACATCCAATGGATTCGAAACTACGATAATGATGGCATCTGGAGAATGCTGAATTACATTCTCAGTCACACTTTTCACTATACCAGCATTTGTTTCTATTAAGTCATCACGACTCATTCCAGGTTTTCTGGGTAATCCTGAAGTTATAATGACTACCTCGGAACCAGCAGTTTTACTATATTCATTAGTTACACCCACTGTTCGGGTGTCATACAAATTGACAGGGGCTTTCTGCCAGATATCAAGCCCTTTGCCTTCAGCTAACCCTTCTTTGATGTCAACAATGACAACTTCATTGGCGATTTCACGATAAGCCAATACATCGGCTGATGTAGCCCCCACATTTCCAGCACCAACTACAGTAATTTTCATGATTAGTATATTTAAAAGTTCAAAATAATTATAAAAATAGAGAGAATCAAATTTAGGCAATTACGCCCTAATTATCTAGGCAAAGAGCCAGGAATTAAGCATAATAATAAACTTTATGACTACTATTTCTGGAAGGTATCCGATAAATTAAAAAATCCCAGGGAAGAACGGTACGTATCGAATATTTTTTTATTGAAATCATTGTATAATTCAGCTATGCTAGTCATCATTTTCCCTTTAATTCTGGGCCGGCTTTCAAAGATCTCCATAATGTTGACCTTTGGCAGAACATACAACTCGGATATCTCGCTAATGACTATAGCGGTATACATCCTTGAACTCGTATCAAGAAATGCATTATGACCACAAAATCCACCAGATTTAAGGATCATTAAAACTTCAAATTGATTGTTAATATCAATATTTAGAGAAACTTTCCCACTCTTTACAATATAAAAAGCATTGCTGGGATCATTTCGAAAGAAAACAACCTCATCCTCTTTATACTGTCGTAAATGCAGATATGGCAGGAATAAAGCCATCTCCTCATAATTCAGTTTCTCAAAAGGCTTTACCTTAGAAAGTGACCTGAAAAGGTTCAGTTCTTTTGCTGTATATATTTTCTTAAATGGATTAATCATCCAATTCCTGATATATGATCTTTAAAATCCTTCTGGTGTTGCTGTTAATTTTAAACCGGTCATCTATTCGTTGACCTGCCACCCAGGCAATTGAGCCTTTTGACAGCAAGACCAATATTCTTTTTTTCAAGTTTAATGGAATTTTCTTATCTATCATAAAATCGCTCAGCTTTTTTTTCCCTTTCATGCCAAGAGGAATAAACCAATCCCCTTTATTCCAGTTCCTCAGGACAAGAGGATAATTCAGTTTATCCATATCGAGATAAGCTATATGCCGATCCGGGACAAGAACCGGTTCTGTTTCCAGTATATGGAATGTCAGGTTAAACTTGTCAGTGATTAACAACTTATCTTTCTCGCTGATTTCATAACATTCTTCAGTATGCTCTTTGGGGCTTATGATCAAGTGATCCCTGTCAACATTAAGGGTAAACTCTTCCGAATAAAAAACATTTCCAATGGCATGATTTATCCCTTCGCATATTGATTCACACTGGTCATAATTAAACCCATATGTCCCTATAACTTCATATAAAATTGCTGGTTCCCCGATTTTAGAGAAAAATTCCTTTTTCAAGTAGATATCCTTTCCATCTTCCTGCAGGTAGGAGGACTTATCTGATTCTAACCAGGCAGTTACAAACTGTTGAATACCTAGCCAGGCGGTCTAAGGTGCTTTTAATGGTTATATCAAAGCCAGGATTGATTTGCTTAAATTCAGGAAGCACCTTATGTCTGATATAATTTCTATGGTATTTTAAGGACGAATTTGAACTATCGGTCCGGTATGCCAGTCCATTTTCAGATGCGTAGGATTCAATCTCTTCTCTTGAAGCAAACAAAAGCGGTCTTATCACATTTCCCGTTTTTGCTGATATTCCGGTTAAGCCCTTCAATCCGGTCCCCTTTATCAAATTAAAAACCATAGTCTCTACGGAATCATTAAAATTGTGCCCTATGGCTATGTAATTGTATCCTTCTGCATCCCTGATCTCTTCAAACCAGGCATACCTTAGTTCGCGTGCTGCCATTTGAATAGAAATCCGTCTTTCTCCTGCCATTCTTTTTGTTTCGAAATGTTCAATAAAGAATGGAACATTCCTTTCTATAGCCAGACTTATAACAAATTGTTCGTCGCTATCAGACTCTTCATTCCGTAATCCGAAATTGCAGTGGGCCAAACCCGTTGAAAATCCATTTTTAATAAAAAGGTCTAACATCACCGTGGAGTCCACGCCACCACTGACAGCCACAAGGATCCTGTCTGTTTCCCTGCACAGATCATTCTGCATTATGAATTCCCTGAAACGGTCAACCATAATTTAAAGTTATACTATTTTATCCCTTATCGATTAATTTATTTAAGAAAACATATATCAAAGGTACTTAATGGGATTTAGTGACAATCTGGACATTTCAGATTAAATTTGTTCATAATATTCATAAAGAATTGAATAAAAAGTACTTCATATTAATCATATTGATGGCAGCCATACTATCTCCCGCTTTCTCACAGCGAAGGGTTAGAATAGAGCATTCAGACTATACAGAAGGTGGAAGAAAAGACGGACAAAGATATTTTAAAGTCAAAGGCAATGTGTACTTTATCCAGGAAAGCACAAACATCTGGTGCGATTCAGCCTTTCTGTACAGGAAGGACAACAAACTGGAAGCATTTGGTCACATTCGTATTTTCGATACCATTGATTCAGTGACCATTACTTCTAACCGGCTGGAATATGATGGCGATTCGCAATTTGCAAACCTGAGAGACAATGTAATCTACAAAGAAGACTCAGTTTCTTTATATACGGATTTCCTTGATTATGACCTGTTCTCAAAATCTGCTGTATTCTTTAATGGAGGTAAAATCAATGACGGGGAAAACATCCTGACAAGTAAAAAGGGATATTATAATGCTTCAGGAAAATCCATGTCCTTTAAAACAGATGTGGAACTGATTAATCCTGAAAATACTTTGAGGACTGACTCCTTGTACTATGATATGATAACCAAATTAGCCCGGACCATTGGCCCTACACAGATCATTTCTTCAGATGGAACCATTCTACAATCAGAAATGGGTGGCGATTTTAATATGCGGATCAATAAGACAACCATTATGGCTGGTGAGATTGAAACAGAATCTTATATACTCAGGGGTGATGAACTCTATTATGATCGCGATAAAGGGACAAACAGTGCAGCCGGGAATGTTTACATGTTCGCCAAGGATGATGATATCATAATTACCGGGCAGATGGCAGATAATGATGAAGCAAATGGAATTACGAAAATCTATGGCCAACCGCTCCTTAAAAAACTTTTTCAGGAAGACACCTTGTATCTTACAGCTGATACCCTGATATCTATTGACGACAGTCTGGATGTAAACAAAAAATTATTGGCCTATCACAATGTTCGGATTTACAGGCAAGACCTTCAGGGAAAAGCCGATTCGCTCATTTATGCCTTATCTGATTCCGTTCTTTTTTTATTCAATGATCCGGTACTTTGGAGCGAAGGGAACCAAATCGAAGCGGATTCCATAAATATATTATTTAAAAATAACCAGATAAACACTTTAAACCTCCAGTTTAATTCATTTATGGTCTTGAAGGATTCAATGGATAATTTCAATCAATTGAAGGGGAAAAATATGACGGGTTATTTTCTGGACAATAAAATCAACAGCCTTAATGTAGATGGCAACAGTGAATGTATATTTTTCGCACTTGATGAAGAAGACCAATCGTTAACGGGGGTAAATAAGATCCTGTGCAGCTCCATGGTTATACGCTTTGTGGATAACAAGGCCGATAATATGTCATTTTATACCAATCCTGAAGCTAGCTTTATACCGCCTCATGAACTAAAGGAACCGGATACCCGCCTTAAGGGCTTTTCATGGCGGGAAGATGAAAGGCCAACCCTGGAAAATATTTTGAACCCTCCCCCTGAACCTGAAATTAATGAAAGCGAGATAGGAGATGAGGCAGAAGGCGATAGTATGGGACCTCCGAAACCCAAAGTCGAAGAAACAATACCTGCTGCAAAATTCAATCAGTAATATGCTGGAAATTAGGCTGTTTTTGTCAATCAATTCTCTATTCCAAAATTTTTAAATAATTGTTAATTAAATTGATCTCAAGTATATTTGCACCCTTATGCATAAAGGAATGCGCATTATATTGCTTAGCTGGTTAGTGCCTGTTGTAATATTTTCCTCCTGTAACAATTTTCGAAAAATACAGAAATCTGGTGATTGGGAATTGAAATACAGGGCGGCAATGGAATATTACGATAAGGAAGAATACTTTAAGGCAGCCACATTATTCGAAGAAATCATACCTATCTTGCGTGGGCGACCCGAATCAGAAAGGGTACAGTTTTACTTCGCATATGCGCATTATTATCAGAAAAAATACATTTTAAGCTCACATTATTTTAAAACATTTTTCACCATCTATTCAAGGAGTGAACTGGCTGAAGAGGCGATGTATATGCATGCTTATTCCTTGTTTCTGGACTCTCCGGAATTTTACCTGGACCAGACAAGTACTTATGATGCAATTTATTCAATGCAGTCATTCCTAAATACATTTCCGAATAGCGGTTATAAGAAACAGGCCAATCAGATCATTGATCAATTACAGGTTAAGCTGGAAGAAAAAGCCTATAAAAATGCCATGCAATTCTATAAGCTGGAGAAATATCATGGTGGCGAAGGATTAAGAGCAGCTTTAATTTCATTTGAAAACTTTCAGAAAGATTTTCCTGATTCAAGATTGAATGAGGATATAAGCTTTTATAAGATAGAATGTTCATATAAACTCGCAAAAAACAGCATCAGGAGCCGGCAAAGGGAACGTCTGATGGAAACCGTACAATTTTACGAGTTCTTTATTGACACATACCCATCGAGCGAGAATATTAGAGATGCGGAAAACATCTATGTTGATATACTCGACGATCTGGAAAAACTTGCTAAAAACAATTTATAAATAAAATAAATATTATGTCAATTAATGCTTCATTAATCACAAGGGACACCGATAAGATTAGCGCACCAACTGAAAATTTGTACGAGTCTGTTGCCATCATTGCAAAAAGGGCGCGACAGATCTCAGCAAGGCAGAAGGAAGAGCTGAATTCAAAACTAGCTGAATTTGCATCTACAGTTGATAACCTTGAGGAGATATTCGAAAATCGCGAACAGATAGAAATATCAAGGTTTTACGAAAGAATGCCAAAGCCAACTACAGTCGCTACTGAAGAATTCCTTAACGGGGAACTAAGCTATAGGATTGCTGATATTGAAGAGGAAAAGAAAGATTTCTAAGATCCCATGATCCGCGGTAAGAAAATATTAATTGGTGTATGCGGAAGCATTGCCGCATATAAAATTGCCATCCTTACCCGGTTGCTGAAAAAAGAAGATGCGGAGGTACAAATAATAATGACTGACTCCGCACTGGACTTTATTACACCACTCACTTTATCAACTTTATCTAAAAACCCGGTTCATAAGAATTTCCAGGATAAAAATTCCGGTGAATGGAACAGCCACGTTGAGCTGGGATTGTGGGCTGACCTCTTCATCATTGCCCCTGCAAGTGCCAACACCATAGCAAAAATGGCCAATGGCATTTGTGACAACCTCCTTCTTGCAGTGTATTTATCTGCAAGATGTCCGGTATATGTTGCACCGGCCATGGACCTGGATATGTACCAGCATCCGGCCACTTTAAACAATATCGACCAGTTGCAGTCTTTTGGAAATTCCATAATCTCTGCTGAACATGGCGAGCTGGCCAGTGGCCTCGTGGGAGAAGGAAGAATGGCGGAGCCCGAGTCTATCCTTAAGGCCATTAAAACCCATTTCAAAAAAAAAGAAAAGTTTGAAAACCTGACGGCCCTTGTTACTGCAGGGCCAACCTACGAATCCATTGACCCGGTCAGGTTCGTGGGCAATTATTCCTCCGGAAAGATGGGCTATGCTCTTGCCCAACGACTGGCCTACAGCGGTGCAAACGTTAAACTGGTATCTGGCCCGGTATCTATTGAAATTGACCACCCGAATATTGAAAGAATTGACGTAACCAATGCTGAAGAAATGCTCTCTGCCTCTAAGAAAGTATACAAAGATTGCCAGATCGCTATTTTTTCAGCTGCCGTTTCGGATTACAAACCAGCTGATGTAGCCGCTCAAAAGATCAAGAAAGAATCTGAGAGCTTCAATTTAGAAATGAAAAAAAATCCTGACATCGCCTATGAGTTAGGAAAAATCAAGAAGAATAATCAAATTAATGTAGGTTTTGCACTTGAAACAGAAAATGAAATCGAAAATGCTTCGTTAAAACTAAAGAAAAAGAATTTCGATTTTATAGTTATGAATTCACTCCGCGACGAAGGGGCGGGTTTTTCTGTGAACACAAACAAAGTTGAGATCATCGATGCCTCAGGCATTAGAAAATCATTTGGACTTAAATCCAAAGATGAAGTAGCAAAAGATATTATTGATTATTTATATGACAAAGTCAATAGCTAAAAGATTTTTAAGTATACTTTCGTTTATCATCCTTCTTCCCGGATTAAACTATGCCCAGGAATTACTTTGCCAGGTCATTATCAATGCTGAGCAAGTACAGACCACCGAAAGAGCCATCTTTAAAGAAATGGAGGTCAACTTCGCCAGATTTATGAATGATATGAAATGGACAAGCGAGGTATACCAGACCCATGAGCGTATACGCTGCAATCTGAATATTACTATTAACAGCATGCCGGCTATTGGCCTGTTTACAGCAAGTGTTCAGGTACAATCAGTACGGCCTATTTATGACACGAATTATGAAACCATAGTTTTAAATTATGCGGACAGGAATTTTGAATTTCAATATACTGAATCACAGCCCCTTGAATATGTTGAGAATAATTTCAACAATAATTTAGTGGCCATGCTCTCTTTTTATGCCTATGTGATCATAGGGGTTGACCACGACACCTTCAGTAATCTGGGTGGTAATGAATACTATAACAAAGCACTGAATATATCCAACCTGGCTCAGCAATCGGAATCTCCGGGCTGGCAGCCTTTTGACAGTAACCGCAACCGCTACTGGTTAATAGAAAACCTTACAAATAATCAGCTCCAGGGAATCCGGGAAGGATATTATACTTATCACAGGCTGGCCCTGGATAGGTTTCTTACAGATCCGGAAGATGCCAGGGTACAGATCCTTGGTGTTTTAAAAGAGATCGAAGAAGTAAAAGACCTTTATACAAACTCAATACTTATTATTTCCTTTTTTGACGCAAAGACCAATGAATTGATCAATATTTTCAAGGAAGGGAATATTCAGGTCCGGCGTGACGTTTATAATATTTTGACCAAAGTTGATCCGACTAAGACTGAAAGATATAAAGAGATCATCCAGAATTGATTTTATTCAGTTTTGATTGAAAATACCTCCTTAATTACTATCATTCCAGACATGGTGCTTGTATTTTATAGATAATATTAATCCCGTTTAATTTGAGATTGTAAGAAACGGCGCAGGATTGAGCACTATTTAATTTTAGATTCTCCATGAAATAAGTTCAATAACCTCTTTCAAAAAAAAATCTCATTGATTTAAGCTCTGACCTTTCCCATAATTTATTATCCCGGCGTATATTTGTTATCTGTCACTGATTTTTATGAGAGAAATCAATCATGAGCGTTTGGCTTCAAAAATAATATATTAATCCAGCCATAAACATGTTGATCAGTTTACGTATACAGAATTATGCATTGATAAGGCATTTAGAGATCTATCCATCTGCCAGGATGAATATTATTACCGGCGAGACCGGCGCCGGTAAATCAATAATGATTGGAGCTGTAGGTTTGTTAATAGGCAATCGTGCTGACACAAAAGTGTTGTATGACAAAAAGCAGAAATGCATCATAGAAGGTGTTTTCAATATTTCAGAATATAATCTAGAATCATTTTTTGATTCGAACGACCTGGATTATACTACAGAAACCATCATTAGGCGGGAAATTACTCCCGCAGGTAAATCAAGGGCTTTTATCAATGACACGCCTGTTCTGCTGGATGTTATGCGTAGCCTTGGCTCTTACCTAATGGATGTACACTCACAAAGTGACACCTTGTTGTTAGGGTCCGAGGATTACCAGCTTTCTGTGGTGGATGCTTTTGCTCAGAATCAGGCACTTTTCATAAATTATGAGTCGGATTTCAAAAAATATAAATCCTTGAAAAGCAAGCTGGTCAAAATGGAGGCAGAAGCTGAAATATTAAAAAAGGAAGCTGATTATAACCATTTCTTATATGAAGAACTAAATGAGGCCAAGCTGCAGGCAGAAGAACAGGAATCTGGAGAGGAAGAACTGGCAACCCTCGAGCACGCAGGGGAAATCACAACAAAACTGATGGAATCGATCGATATATTGCAAAATGCGGAATTCTCAGTTATAGGAAATTTGTCATCTGTCCAGAAATCGCTCAGCTCTCTGAAAAGCTATTCTCACCTCCTTGCTGAGTTTAATGAACGACTCCAAAGTTCATTGTTGGAATTAAAAGATCTGACCAATGAAATTGAAAAAGAATCTGAGAAAATTGAAAATGATCCGGATAGAATTGAAGACCTGCAAAATAGGCTAAGCCTTATTTACCGGCTTGAACAAAAGCACCAGGTTTCTTCTATATCTCAACTTCTAGCCATAAAAGATGGCCTTGAGGAAAAAGTAAACAAAAATCTATCGCTTGATGAGGAAATCAGCGCGATGCAGGTTCAGGTAGATAATGCTTTTGAAAACCTTAAGAAGTCCGGGAAGAAATTAAGTGATGTCAGGGTAAAGCATTTTAACAAGATATCTGAGAAAATTGAGGAGATGCTGAAAAATCTGGGTATCCCGGAGGCGAAACTTGAGATTGAACACGACCTTGTTCCACCAAACAGCACCGGTATGGATGAAGTACGGCTCAAATTCAGCGCCAACAAAGGCGTCAAGCCAATGGATCTTAAAAGTGTGGCTTCGGGTGGTGAATTTTCAAGGTTAATGTTTTGTGTTAAATATATTATTGCAAGCAAAAAAGCTTTACCTACACTTATTCTGGATGAGATCGACACAGGTATATCCGGGGAAATTGCAATAAAAATGGCCATTATGATGCAGCAAATGTCAGAGCAACACCAGGTAATAGCTATTACCCATTTGCCTCAGATCGCATCATCGGGTGACTGCCATTATTTTGTCTTCAAGGATAATACAGCGGACAAATCAGTCAGTTTGATTAAGGAGTTATTAGAGGAAGAGAGAATTACTGAGATTGCAAAGATGATCGGGGGAGATCATCCAACGGACGCTGCCTTCGAAAATGCCAAAGAATTATTAAGTAAAGCATATATAAACTAGATAATAATACATTATTTTAATCCTTTTTTAGTAATATTACCGGTTGAAAAAATAATGGAGGAAAATTTAATTAATAACATAAAAAAAGAAAAAAATCATGGGTAAAACTGCAATTTTTTATGGATCCACAGAAGGCAATACAGAAACTGTTGCTTTTAAATTAAAAGACTTATTGGGTGACGTGGACGTATTTAATGTTGATTCTGCATCAGCTGACGACTTAGGAAATTACGATAATATAATCTTTGGCGCATCTACATGGGAAATTGGTGAACTTCAGGAAGATTGGGAAACGTTTATTGATGTTCTGGATGATGCTGATTTCAGCGGAAAGACCATAGCCTATTTTGGACTTGGTGATGCTGATGGTTATCCTGACACTTTTGTCGATGCAATGGGAATCATCCATGAAAAAATCAAAGATTCAGGAGCTACTTTCATTGGGGCTGTTGATACAGAAGATTATACCTTCGATGATTCAGCTGCTCTGTATGATGGGAAATTCATCGGTCTGCCAATTGATGAGGATAATGAATCTGATATGACAGATGCAAGACTTGAGAAGTGGGTTGCTGACATTAAAGGCAAGTTACAATAGAAACATTGAATTGTAAATGATATTCAAAGGCTGTCCGGGAGGATGGCCTTTTTTTGTACCATATATTATCCTGGAATAATTTATCTACTTTAAAAAATATCCTGGACCTAAGTAAGTGGCAAAAAGGCAGCAAGGTTGACAATAAGACAATTAGGAATTTAAAACCTAACAAATGTCATGTTTTTTCACCGGCTCTCTCCCTACTTTTGCCGCAGATTTCATTCCAAATGGAACAAACCGCACACATTGAACATGAGGGAATTGTCTCTAAAATAGACGGTGAAAAAGTATTCGTCAACCTGACAAATGTGTCGAATTGCAGCAGTTGTCATGTTCAGGGTATGTGTTCAGTATCTGATGTTGATAAAAAGGAAATTGAGATCATCAACGACATCCATAATTCTTTTAAAACAGGGGATAAAGTAGAGGTTTCATTCAGCAAGACTTCAGGACCAAAAGCACTTTTTCTGGGTTATATTTTGCCTTTCTTTTTTGTCCTGACAACACTTCTGATCACTTTTCAAATAACCGGGGATGAAGCCGTATCCGGATTATCTTCCCTGGCTATACTTGTTCCTTATTACTTTGGATTATTTGTGTTCCGGTCGAAATTAAAAAAAGAATTCGCCTTTAGGCTAAAAGCTTCAATGAATAAATGATATGAATCAAACTATTATAGTCACAATCGTTTCTTTGAGTGGTCTTGGTGCGGTGGCAGCAATGATTTTATATGTGGTAGCAAGGCAGTTTAAGGTAGAAACCGATCCGAGAATTGATGAAATTGAAGAGGTTTTACCCGCCACCAATTGCGGTGGTTGCGGGCAGCCGGGATGTCGGGCTTTTGCGGAGGCCCTGGCCCAGGCATCGGATATTTCAGATATGCATTGTCCCGTAGGTGGTAATGATGTTATGAAGCAGGTTGGACAGATCCTTGGCGTGGAGGTAAAAGAAAAAGACCCATATATCGCTATTGTTAAATGCTCAGGGTCCTTTGAACATCGTAAGAAAACAAATGTATATGATGGAGCGCCCAATTGCACTGTAGCTTCCATGCTTTATGGTGGAGATACAGGATGTGCTTATGGATGTTTGGGATTAGGAGAATGCGTGGATGCCTGTGACTTCGAGGCCATGTATATGGATGAAAAAACAGGACTCCCGGTAGTAATAGAAGATAAATGTACAGCATGTAATGCATGTGTCAAGGCTTGTCCGAAGGATATTATGGAATTATGGCCAAGGGGAAGAAAAAATAAAAGGATCTATGTAGCCTGTATAAATGAAGAAAAAGGCGGCATCGCTAAAAAATATTGTTCAGTAGCATGTACGGGATGTGAAAAGTGTGTTGATGTTTGCAGGTATGATTCTGTTTCTGTAGAAAATAACCTCGCGGTTATAGATCCTGAAAAATGCAAGCTTTGTAAAGAATGTGTTTATGTATGCCCGAGCGATATCATACATATGATCAATTTCCCGCCCCCTAAAAAGGACAGGCCACCCAGAAAAGACAGACCAGACCGAAAACTGGCAAGGACTAAAGCTGAAACGGTTGGAGTAGAGGCCGGAGGAGTGGAAGCATCAGTAGTAGAAGCAGCAGAATCTTTAGCCACGGATACGAAGGTTGCGGACAGCGCTACTATACCAGGGACAAAAGAACAAGAACTTGTTAAAGGTGAAGATATTGCAAAGGCTAATCCAACTGATACAGCCGAACCGAAAGTATCTGAAGCACAAGAAGTGAAAGAGACTGGGACATCTGACACAAAACTGACCGAAACGCCCAAGGTTGAAGTACCTGAAGCACCTGAGGCAGAAGTAACTGAAGCACCAGAGTCGAAGGTATCTGAAACGCCTGAGACAAAAATTACAGAAAAACCAGAATCAGTAACTCAAAAGCCTGATTCTAAAGATTCAGGCCCTGCAAATTCATTAGCTGATGGTTCAGAATCGAAACCTTCTGCAAAGGATGTGGAAAAACCTGACATCCGGAAGCAAGACAGAAAAGATAATTCATCAGAAAAAGAAAATAAGGCATAATGTTCATGTTTATATTTAATAAGCTTAAAACATTCCCGAAAGGAGGAATTCATCCTCCGGAAGATAAAATTTCAGCGGATAAACCTATAGAAAGGCTTCCTCTCCCGGCGAATGTAAAAATTCCAATATCGCAGCATATAGGCGTACCGGCTGTTCCTGTGGTTGAACGCGGCGAGTTTGTGAAAACTGGTCAGATCATTGCTAAAACAGGTGGTTTTGTTTCTGCCAATATTCATGCCCCGGCTACTGGCAAAATTGCAAAGATCAGTGAAGAGATGGATATCAGTGGGTACCGCCGGATGACCGTCATGATCAGGGTGGACAAAGAAGAGCAATGGGTGGATGGAATTGACACTACAGATGAACTAAAAACTGAAATCAGTCTCTCAAAAGACCAGATACTTGAAAAGATCCTCGAAGGCGGAATAGTAGGAATGGGAGGAGCTACATTCCCTTCTCACATTAAGCTTAATGTGCCCAGAGGAAAAAAGGCTGATGTATTGATCATTAATGGAGCAGAATGTGAGCCATACCTTACATCTGACCATCAATTGATGCTTGAAAAGAGTGAAGAACTCATGGTGGGTGTGAAGATATTAATGAAAGCCCTTGATGTGAAAAAGGCCATCATTGGAATTGAGAATAACAAAAAGGATGCAATAGATAAACTTTCAAAGTTATCTGAGAAATATAATGATATAGAAGTTGTCGCCTTAAAGGTGCAGTACCCCCAGGGAGGTGAAAAACAGTTGATCAAAGCACTGATCAACCGGGAAGTACCTTCGGGAAAATTGCCTATCGATGTGGGGACTGTTGTACATAATGTAGGAACTACTTATGCCGTTTATGAAGCAGTACAAAAAAATAAACCCCTGATTGAACGGGTCATCACAGTTACCGGAAAATCTGTCAAGAATCCGGGTAATTTCATCGCACGACTGGGAACCCCAGTAAGTACTTTAATTGATGCTGCTGGCGGTCTTCCTGAAGACACAGGAAAAGTAATTAGCGGTGGCCCTATGATGGGAAAAGCATTGAACGATCTGGGAATATCTGTCACAAAAGGAACTTCAGGTATTCTTGTACTTCCTGAAAAGGAATCAATAAGGTCAAAAAGTAAAGTATGTATAAGATGCAGTAAATGTGTAAGCACATGTCCTATGGGCCTGGAACCTTTCTATTTAATGACAGTGATTCAAAGGGGAATGAATGACGAAGCGGAACATAACCGGATACTGGATTGCATTGAATGTGGATCCTGTGCGTATATATGCCCTTCAAACCGTGAGTTACTGGATTATATCAGATTGGGCAAAGCAACTGTATCAAACTTAATTAGAGAAAGACAAAGCGCATAATTTATGGATTCTAAATTACTAACGGTATCTCCATCACCCCATATTCACCAGGAGCAGACCATTTCACGCATCATGTACGATGTGATTTTTGCAATGTTGCCTGCCTTTGCTTTTTCAATATATGTGTTCGGCCTTGGTGCATTGATGGTTACCCTGATCGCAGTATTATCTGCGGTATTATTTGAATATTTGATCACAAAACATTTATTAAAACGTGAGCCGGACATACTGGATGGCTCAGCGGTAGTTACAGGCATGCTTCTGGCTTTCAATGTGCCAAGCAACCTTCCCTGGTGGCTGATAGTCCTTGGAAGCTTCGTCGCCATCGGGATTGGAAAGATGTCATTTGGAGGATTGGGTAATAATCCCTTCAATCCGGCACTGGTAGGAAGGGTATTTTTGCTGGTCTCCTTCCCAGTCCAGATGACTACATGGCCGGCACCTTTTGAATCCCGGATGTCAATAACAGATGTAGTTACAGGTGCCACACCCCTTGGCTTTATAAAGGATGGTCTTAAGAACGGCGAAAACCTGGTCGATCTGATGCAGGATGTTCCCAGGCACATGGATTTCCTTTTGGGGATGCAACCGGGAAGTATGGGCGAGATCTCTGGTCTCTTATTGATTTTTGGATTTTTATTCCTTGTATTCAGAAAAGTGATCACATGGCATATCCCTGTGATTGTTATCGGAACCATGTTTGTTTTTTCCGGTCTACTCTGGCTTGGAAACCCGGACAGATTTATAGATCCGCTTTTCCACATCCTAACCGGTGGGGCATTGCTTGGGGCCATATTTATGGCTACCGATTATGTGACCTCTCCTATGACCATACGGGGTGTAGTGATCTATAGCATGGGCATAGGTATTATTACTATACTGGTTAGGGTCTTTGGAGCATATCCGGAGGGCATATCATTTGCGATCCTGATCATGAACGCTTTTGTACCCTTATTAAATAAATATTTCAAACCTTCTAGATTCGGAGAGAAAGTTAAAAATGGCTAAAAAAGAATCAACATTTATCAACATGGTAGCCACCCTGTTTATTGTTACCCTGGTGGCTTCTACAGCTCTGGCTTATGTATATGAGCTGACTAAAGAACCGATCGAAGCAGCTAAGCTTGCGAAAAAGCTGGAAGCCATCGATGCTGTGGTTCCCGAATATGATAATCAACCTGTGGATGAAATGTTCAAAGTAGCTGTAGGTGATGGACAGGATAGCATTGAGTTCTATCCCGCAAGAAAAGACGGAAAAGTGGTAGGTACGGCGGTGAGGTCATTTACCAATACAGGATACAATGGATTAGTGGTTTTAATGGTTGGTGTTTTACCTGATGGCACTATTTTAGACATTGAAGTTGTACAACATAAAGAAACACCCGGGCTCGGGACGAAAATGGAAAGCCCAAAGTTTAAAGATCAGTTTAAGAATATGGATCCTTCACAGGTTACAATAAAAGTAAAAAAAGATGGAGGTGATATTGATGCGATAACAGCTGCCACAATAAGCTCCAGGGCCTTTTCGGCAGCTACACAATTAGCTATCGATACTTATAAAAAAGGAGGTAACAAATGAGTCAATGGAAGAATTTCGCTAAAGGATTCATAAAAGAGAATCCAGTATTTGTCTTGCTTTTAGGTTTATGCCCGACATTGGGAGTTACCTCGACTGCGATCAACGGTATGGCTATGGGACTTGCCACATTATTTGTGCTGTTGATGTCAAATATAGTAGTATCATTGATCAAGAATTTAATTCCGGAGAAGGTCAGGATTCCGTCCTTCATAGTTGTGATAGCCACCTTTGTTACTGTAGTGGATCTTGTCATGGCCGGATATGCACCTTCTGTCCATGAACAACTCGGCCTTTTTATTCCACTTATAGTGGTAAACTGTATCGTCTTAGGTCGGGCTGAAGCATTTGCCTCAAGGAAAAGTTTTATGTCCTCTATGATAGATGGACTGGGGATGGGACTAGGCTTTACATTTGCATTAACACTCCTGGGCTCAGTCAGGGAGATACTTGGAAGTCTTTCAATATTCGGATTTAAGTTTATGGAAGGAGATGGTATCCTGGTATTTATCTTACCTCCGGGGGCATTTATCGCATTGGGGTACCTGATAGCTATCATGAACAAATTTAAAAAAGCTTAATATTCGATCATGGATTATATAATTATCGTAGTTTCAGCAATTTTTATAAATAACATTCTGCTTGCACAGTTTCTGGGCGTATGCCCATTTTTGGGAGTATCCAATAAATTATCTACCTCCTTTGGAATGACGGGAGCTGTAATGTTTGTAATGACATTAGCCACAATTGTTACTTACCTGATCAACCATTATATCCTGTCTCCATTTAATATTGGATTCCTGCAGACCATCAGTTATATTCTAGTAATAGCAGCTCTTGTGCAAATGGTTGAGATCATTCTAAAAAAAGTGAGCCCGGCACTCTTCCAGGCTTTAGGTGTATACCTTCCACTTATTACCACCAACTGCGCCATTCTGGGTGTGGCTATTCTGGTGATTCAGAAAGAATACAACCTGATTGAAAGCGTTGTTTTCGCTGTTTCAAATGCAATTGGATTTGGCCTGGCGCTGGTATTATTTGCCGGGATAAGAGAACATATGGACCTTGCTGAAGTACCAGCAGGTATTCGGGGAGTCCCTGCCGCATTAATTGTTGCCGGATTGTTATCTTTAGCCTTCATGGGCTTTACTGGTATTGTTTAATTTCATAACTTGAATAAAAAGAAAACTCATGATAAACCTGTCAACAAATTATATGGGGCTCAACTTAAGAAACCCCATAATCATATCAAGTTGCAGCCTTAGCCATAGTGCTGAAGGTGTAAAACGATTGGCAGATGCCGGTGCCGGTGCAGTCGTGCTCAAATCTTTGTTTGAAGAACAGATCCTGGCGGATGTCAAGAAGCTGGAGTTAGAATCTTCTGCAGTAACACACCCTGAAGAGATAGACTACCTCAGACAGATGGGAATGAGTCAGAAATCTGATGAGTACCTGAAGATCATTGAGAAATCCAAAGAAGCCGTCGACATACCGGTAATAGCCAGTGTTAATTGCGTATCTGACAAGTCCTGGACCGACTATGCCAAATACATCGAAGCTGTTGGAGCGGATGCCCTGGAGCTTAATATCGCTTTGATGCCTAAGGATCCAAAAGAAGACCCAAATGATGTTGAAAAGAAAATATTCAGGATCATAGAAGTGGTCAAGCACAATATAAATATTCCTGTTGCAGTTAAAATCGGGCCATACTTTACATCCATGACTCGTGTGGCCGAGGGAATAAGAAAAAGTGGGGCAAGTGGATTGGTTCTGTTTAACAGATTTTATCAGCCTGATATAAATATTGACACCTATGAGTTCCAATCTAAAAACAGGTATTCTTCTCCAGGCGAAATGTCGCATTCACTCCGCTGGATAGCCATATTATTCGAGAAGTTCGGTGGAAGCTTGGCAGGGAATACCGGGATCCATGATGGGGAGGCGGTAGTGAAGCAATTGCTGGCTGGTGCTTCTGCTGTAGAGATTTGTTCCACATTATATATTAACGGATTGGGAGAGATTGAACTCATGCTCACATTTCTCGAAAAATGGATGCGTAAAAACGGTTACAGAGACCTGGATGAATTCAGGGGGAAAATCAGTCAGAAAAACGCACTTCAACCTGAATATTTCGAAAGACAGCAGTATATTAGGGCCCTCGTTGGGATAGATTAAAAAAACAATCAATGTTAGAGTACTTAAAAAACTTACTGGGTATAGGTAAGCGAAGGGAATTATTATTGGAAGCAATTCGTCAGGGATCCTATATTATTGACGTGCGTACCCCACAGGAATACAGAATGGGTCATATACAACAAGCTGTAAATATACCCCTTGAACTAATATCAAAAAACGCAGACAAAATTGCCAAGATTGACAAACCGATCATCACTTGTTGCCAGAGCGGTGCCCGCAGCGGTCGTGCAGCCCGCAGGTTGCGTAATAAAGGAATCCATGAAGTCCTTAACGGTGGTGGTTGGGTTTCATTGAAAGACCTCATCAGGGAAGCATAAATATCAGCACAAATTCTTACCTTTATAACTCATTGTGATATTTTTAATATATCAATTCTTATATTATTTTTTATAATCAATACTATGATAAAATCAATAAACATAATATTAATAGTCTTTCTGATAGCTTTTTTGAGTTGCAATCCTAATAAGGGCCTTAAAGACAATTCTCAACTTGTAACACCAGAATCCCGGGGAATTTCGTCAAAAGCAATAATTGATTTTATAGATGCAGCTGAAAATGAGCGGCCGGATGATCTGCATAGTTTTATCATCATGAGGCA
Organism: uncultured Cytophagales bacterium; assembly: GCA_963820995.1. Classification (GTDB taxonomy): domain Bacteria; phylum Bacteroidota; class Bacteroidia; order Cytophagales; family Cyclobacteriaceae; genus JAGTVG01. The sequence goes on from CAWGCL010000012.1 coordinate 134,681, forward strand.
TGGCTGGAAAATAGCCGAAGGTTATTGGTCACCATATAATGAAGAAAGTAATCATATGCTATTTTCATTAAGTAAAAGTTTCACATCCACAGCGATTGGAATTGCACAGGACGAAGGCCTATTGTCAATCTATGATCCTGTAACATCCTTCTTTCCCGAATCCCTTCCTGATTCAATTAGTCCTAACCTTAAAGCCATGCGTATTAAGGACCTGTTGAGGATGAGTACAGGACATGACCAGGATGCTAGTGGCAGGTTACGGGCCGAGGGGAAAAACTGGGTGGAAGCTTTTCTCTCCCTTTCGGTAGAACACAAGCCAGGCACCCATTTTGTTTATAACAGTGCGGCTACCTATATGTTGTCAGCGATCATCCAGAAAGTAACAGGCGAGACATTATTACAATATTTAACACCAAGATTATTCGAGCCGCTGGGAATTACAAATCCAAAATGGGATGAAGATCCGGATGGAATCAATGTAGGGGGTTGGGGATTGAATGTGAGGACAAAGGATATTGCAAGTCTTGGACAATTGTATTTACAGAAGGGACTCTGGAACGGTGAGCAACTTATATCTAAAGATTGGGTAAAAGAGGCCACTTCATTACAGACATCAAATGGCAGTAATCCGGATAGTGATTGGGACCAGGGATATGGATATCAATTCTGGCAATGCCGTCATGGCCTGTATCGGGGAGATGGGGCATTCGGACAATATTGCATTGTGATGCCGGAACAGGAGGCAGTCGTAGCCATAACTTCAGGGACGAATGATATGCAGGCGATCATGAACCTCGTCTGGGATCACCTTCTACCCGCTTTCCAGGATGAAGCCTTACCGGATGACGAGGATAGCTATTCTTCATTAAAGAATAAACTTGCGGAATTGGCTATGTCAACCATTGAAGGGAAGAATTCTTCTCCAATTGCTGAAAGTATTTCCGGGAAAAAATATGAATTGGAAGATAACATTCTCAGAATGAAGAGCATAACATTTGATTTATCCGATACAGATAATAATATCACTTTTGAAGGCATTGATGAAACCATAACAGTCCCCATTGGATTTGAATCAACGGAACAAGGCGAGATGCTATTTCCTCAATATGGCAAACAGCCCATAGAATCAACCGGTGCCTGGATTTCAGATAATACATATAAAATGAAAATGTATTATTATGAAACTCCTTTCAACCTGAATATTGATTTTATTTTTGCAGACGATGTTATGACTGCTGATATTGCGATGAACATATCGTTCGGTTCCGGCAATTTACCTCAACTTAAGGGCAAGGTAATGTAATCAGCTGATCTTGCATGCGATTGAAATTATTGAAAATGGAAAGGGTATATTTGGATTATGTCATCTCATTATCATTAAAATAAAGAGAAATGAAAACAAATATTGCTTCAATCATATCGGTTTCCTTGTTTTTCAACCTGATGTTCATCTTTGGATGCAATACTCAGGAAGATAATGCTGAATCACAGAACCGGCCGAACATCATCTGGCTGATGTCCGAGGACATAAGCAATGATCTGGCATGTTATGGGATGGATGGAGTACAAACACCCAATCTCGACAAATTAGCAGGTGAAGGGATCCGATATATGAATTGTTTTTCTACCAACCCGATTTGTTCACCAAACAGGTCAGCTATGCTGGTAGGTGCACATCAGAATATGATCAAGGCACAGCACCATCGCAGCAACCGGGAGATCCCTTTAATGGATCCATACAAACCAATTACCTATTGGCTTCGGAAGGCGGGATATACCTGTATCCTTGGCCATGAAGATGTAATGGGAAAAGGCCGTAAGATTGATGTGAATTTCAAACATGAACGTCTGGGGCCCTACGATGGAGTCCAAAAGTTTGGAATTTTTGACAAACTGGATACCTTAGATCCGGATGATCAGCCCTTTTTCGCACAGATCCAATTGGCTGTCACCCATCGGGGGGATTGGTGGAACAGGGTAAGGGAGGAGTCAGAGGACAGGGTAGATACGGCTGAGATCAGTCTGCCGGAGTATTTTGCTGATCATCATGTAATCAAAGAAGACTGGGCCAGATATCTCGATCAGATCGAGTATATGGACAATGAAATAGGTCTGATCATGGAAGATCTGAAGGAAAAAGGAATGGCTGATAATACAATTGTAATATTCATTGGAGATAATGGCCGCTGCAATATTCGTGGCAAAGGATACCTGCATGATCCTGGATTAAGGATCCCTCTCATTGTGCGGTGGCCCAGGGGGCTTGAACAAGGGTTGGTAAGTGAACAAGTAGTAAGTGTGACCGATATATCCGCTTCTATCCTTAAGTTAGCTGGGGCTGAATTGCCTGAGTACCTAACAGGGATACCATTTATCGGTGTGGAGTCCAGCCGGGACCATGTGATCTCAGCACGGGACCTTTGGGATGAAGTGATGGAAAAATCCAGAAGTGTAAGTACAAAAAGGTATAAGTACATACGCAATGACATGCCGGCTGTGCCTTTTGATGCTGCACAGGCTTACCTGGAATTTTACAGGCCTGCAGTACATGTTATGCGAACATTGAACGAGCAGGGGAAATTGAATGAGGACCAGCGTTTTTTCTTTGGTCCTGATAAGCCGGTTGAAGAATTATATGATCTGCTGGAGGATCCCCATGAATTGAAAAACCTGGCCGGAAACCCGGAATATTTGGATATTCTGAGTGATCTCAGGGAGAAACTGGAATCGTGGGAAAGAGAACTTCCTCAAACTGATGAAACAGATTTTGAGTTTGTCCACCCCTCTGCAGTAGATGTCCTGGAATGGGTTAAGAAAGAGAAACCGCAGTTATATCAGGAAATGTTGGATGGTAAAGAAATCGGATTTGGTACTTTATCGCGTGAGTACAGTGAAAGTTTGAAATAACTTAATCAGGAGCTGGAATTAACTGAATTGAATGTACGTGAATTGATTTGAATTGCATGGAATTTAGTGGATTGGATTGGAATTGAGATGAAATTGTGTGGAAGTGTGATGAATCGAGTAGAAATTCTATGGAATTGGGCTAAAATTGAAAGTAATCTAAATCTTAATTCGATTTCCTCAGTTTCCTTTGTTCCCTTCCATCTGCCCAGCGAAAGTCAAGCACGAATTCATTACCTTCCACCGTCACAATCATTCTTATAAAATCATTCCTTGTTACAGGAAAGAATACCTTCCCCCTGAAGGTCTGGCCAGGCATGATTATCCCTTCCTCAAGGATCTCACCTGGCAGGAAGTGAAGGTCTTCACTGGCTTGCATGGCTGTTATGGCTGATTGTTCCCTGACCACATCCATTGCAGCAAGACCACCTACTGTCACCATGCTGCGGATAGCCTCCTGAGAAAAGAATTTTGAACTGGCTTCTACTGGCACGCCTTTAGAAGCCATGGCTACATCAAATACCAGTAATCCCGCACTTAAGATACCTGTAATGAGATTGGTCCTCTTTTGGCTTTTGACTTTATTTTCAAAATATCGTGCTACCTCTTTTTCGGTTAGTGCATAATGTTTTTTCAAATTAGCCTCCAATTCTGTACTGTATCCATCCTGATAATCGAGAGGGAAGGGAGAATTCGAGGCTATATAATAGGCCTCTTCGGGATCAAATCGTAACCGATGATCAGTTTCATTTTTAACTTCAACATCAAAAACAATTTGCCGGTCATTCACTTCGATGTTTTCCGCAATTATTACAATCCCCTGATAATCCAGCCAATTGTGTTTTTTACTATCGACTTTTGAATCGAACCATCCGGGAACCAATATCTGACTGGTACAGGATGAAAATGTCAGGACTAAAAAATAAAGAATAATACGAGCTTTCATGGTAGTGGTTTGTAATATTAATTGCAGCAAGCTTCATGCCAGGTCAGGTAATTCAAGATACAAAATATTATATTCTAATCAAATTTTTGCCATTTGTAAGAACTTACGCTATCAGGATTGATGAATCTGTTTTAGATCACAGGAATCTGTATCATAATATTTCTGTTATCTCCTACATAGATAAGCTTCGTATCCCAAACGAACCAATGTATAATACCTTGCTTTCAGCATTTGGATAAATAAAATGAATGAACCTTTTCTATTCCTTATGAGAGAATGAAAGTATCAGGCCACCGATGAAGAAAGGCAATTAATCCCCAAAGGCGTAGAGAAAGGAATCTGTTCTTATGTAAAGTTTATTGTCCACAATAGCGGGGCTAGCCAGGATCTTTTCTTCAAAATTTCTGGTAGAAATGATTTTCAGTTCATCACCAGATGCCAGAACCACTACTTTGCCATTATGGGCGGAAATATAGATCTGATCATTCGCAGCCACAGGGGAAGCAAAATACGGTCCGGTTCCTTTTATTCTAGTCTTGTAAATGAGTTCGCCGGTTTGTGCATTCACACAACTAAGATAACCCCCGTTCTTTATAATATAAATCCGGTCTTTAAAATATAGCGGCGAAGGAACTTCCGCAACATTTTCTGTTTCTCTCCATAGCAGATGACTTGCTGAAATATCCCCTTTTCCACCTGGTTTGAAAGCCACAATGCCATGATCAATAGCCATACAGAAATCCAGATATCTTTGCAGTTCCATTTTATCTAAGAGCCTATCCTTATCGGTATCAAACCAGTTCCAAACCTCAGTATGTTTACCACTGGATTCATTATCTACGCCATCATTTTTTGGTTTCTGTACTGGAAATAATGATTCCGGGAACTCATTTCTACTGATGAATCCGTCATTGTTAACATCATATTTAAGCAGAAATTCTTCCCTTCCCATATTTATATCCGGATAGTCCAGATGGCCGAGATAATGCCAGGTATTTACATACAGGTTATCCATATGAACAATGGGTGTGCTTTCTCCATGGGTTTTTATCAAAGCATACCAGCTTCTGGAACCATCGTTAATACTATACCCGGCAATAAATCCTTCACAATGGACCACCACGTCTTTACCCCACATTACAGGTGTAGAATATCCCGCCTCTATCAGTGTCTGTTTCCAAGCCTCTTCTCCGGAACTGCTATTCAATGCCAGAAGATAACGCTCCTTTGTAGCTAAGCGTCGTACCAGCAGAATAATCTTATCACCTGCCAGGATGGGGGAAGTCCCTGATCCGAATTTATCGGTGTTGACAGGTAATTCATAAGTCCAGATTTCATTTCCTTCAAAGTCATAACATAACAATCCATAAGAACCAAAATGAACATATATTCTATTCCCATCTGTAGCCGGTGTGGCATCGGCCGGATTAGCAGAAGCATGATATGGTTCAATTTCTTTTGCTGGAACAATACGGTTCCAGAGCAGCTTTCCATCCAATCTGTTAAAGCACATAACCTGAAGTTGCTGGCTGTCCTTATCAAATCCAGTCAGAAAGATCCTTTCTTCCCAAATGCAGGGTGATGATGCACCTGTAAGAAGCTCTGATTTCCAGATTAACTTCTCCGGAGATTCCAGATCAACCGGTGGTACCTGACCGGGTTGTGCAACTCCTGAACAGTTGATTCCCCTGAATTGAGGCCATATGTTCCTGATTGTATCTTGTGGTAAAACGGATCGACTCAATAACACAAGTGATACAAATAACAGGCATGAAAATAATAAATGATTTTTCATAATCTTTTTATCCGATTTAACAGACAATTATTTGTCAAGAGCCCCTTAGGAAGCCAATATAACAAGATAAGAATTCATGGTAACAGATACAAAACCTGATAGATGTATTGTCTTTTGAGTAATGCAAGCAACACGCCCGAAATCATCCCAGGATACACATCATTTTGTCGACGAAGAAATTGATCGGTTGGAAAACAAGGAAGAGTTATAGCTTTGATTAGGCTATAACCTTAAATTCCGTTTCATTTTGTATATGGCAGTTGGATTAAGCTATGACAATTATACACCAGAAATATCTTCTATGAAGAATCCGTCAAAAAATCAAGTTTTATGCTTATTAGCTTGTGTAAGAACTAATAAAGCAAACCCTTAAGACGAATCACAAAACTTGCGTCGTACCGGGAACCGCCACAGGATACGAACCATCATCAAAAGGTACAACCGGAGGTTTAACTTCCCAGGATAAAAGATTATCAGGAACCAGTTTTTCTGTAGAACCCATAGCTTCTTCCCATGTGATCTTCTGTCCGGTATATGTTGCCATCCTACCAAATATGGCTGTCATAGTACTAATGGCACCTCTTTCAAGCTGGTTAATTGGCTCGTCATTGATAATTTTCCTTATAAACACATCCTGTTCAATCTGATGAGGTGAGCCATCATCCCCACCATCATACCTGAACAATTCATTGCCTTTTCTATCCATCAAAGTGAGTTGCTGCGTGCCGGGAATGCTTTCCATATATCCCTCGGTACCCCAAACCCTGTCAGACCAGTTGGACCAGGTTTTGGGGATATGTCGGCATTGACTGTTAAAAATGGAGCCATCAGGATATTCGTATTCCACGTAGTGATGGTCAAAGATCTGCCCATATTCCTTTCCGGTTCGAACTTCTCTCCCTCCCATTCCCTGGGCCTTGATCGGGTGAGTCCCTTTGATCCAGTTCATATAATCTATATCATGAACATGCTGTTCCACGATATGATCACCGCAAAGCCAGTTGAAATAGTACCAGTTCCATACCTGGTATTGAAGCTCATTCATTTCCGGTTCACGATATCTGACCCATACACCCGCCGAATCGAAATAACAGTTCATGGCAATGATATCGCCTATATCACCATTCTGAAGTCGATCAACACTTTCAATAATACTTTTCTGATACCTCAAATGATGACCTACAAGCACTTTGAGTTTTTTCTTTTCGGCTTCTTTGGCCAGGGCCAGCACTTTCTTCACACCTGGTACATCTGTAGCGACAGGTTTTTCACAAAATATATTTTTACCTTGCTTAACCGCCTCTTCCAAATGTGCAGGCCGGAATCCTGGGGGCGTGCACAGCAATACCAGGTCGGCTAATTGCATGGCATCTTTATATTCATCCAGACCCGTGAATTGATGATCAGGTGGCACATCCACCCTTTCCTTACCAAATTTTTCTACTAGATTCTTATAGGAAGCATCCAATCTGGATTTAAAAGGTTCAACCATGGCGACCAGTTTGGTGCATGGATCAGTGGTGAGAATTTGGGATGCCGCACCGGTCCCGCGCCCACCGCAACCGATTAATGCTACCTTTAATAATATCACTACCTGCAACAAATGCTGATGATGGTATGGTTAAAGGGGTTGTAAGCATTGTTCCTGCCAGAAGTGAGGAATTTCTTATGAATTTTCGCCGGTTGGCATTTAAATTATTTGTTTTAGCCTTCATAGTCAAAGAAATCTATATTTTTTATAATTTAAGAAGTTTAGTACAAAAAGTAAATGCCAGGAAGATTTTAAAAAATAAAAAAACTTAGTTCGGATTAGTCTTGAAATCATATATTATCTATTAGACGCAATCTAGAGGTATTTCTAAAGATATTATTTTCTGCTAGATTGGATATTAATATCACTAATTAATTACCGGGTTGATCTAATAGTAGTTAATGTAGGAGCTTCATAAATAAACTAGCTACACTTTTCCATGATCCATCGTCTTATTTTTTCATATCGAATCAAGCAATGGATCTTCAATTATCGAAATGATAGTCATTTGAATGATTTCATTCCCTCCGGTTCTTTCATAGCCCTTGTTGCCTAATTATCAAGTGGCAGAAAATCTTCTATAAGCCAGAATTCTCTACCCCCTCCTTTCCAACCTGCAAAAACAAATCTTCCCCCATCTGGTGACCAGTCCAGGTGATAGATTTTTGTATCCACAAGCCCCGTTTCAATATCCTCAATGGTTCCATCATCCAATGATATGACTTTTATTAACTTTCCTTCTCCATCATTCCAAGCAACTCGTTTGCTGTCCGGAGACCATGCTAATTCAGTATGGGCAGATGCTTTCTGGACCTTGCTAACGCTCCGTGATTCCCCACTTTCTATATTGAGAATACTGAGTACACTTTCATGCGGAGGTTGTTTTTCTGTGCTTAGGTAGGCAATCCACTTACCATCTGGGGACCAGTTGATTGAATTAATCCATTTATCAGTAACCGTAATCAGCAGTTTCAGCTCTTCTCCTGATGCCTTAATGGAATAAATGCCTTGCTCTCCAAACATGTCCATTTGTCCTTCAATCAATTTAGTACGCAGAAATACAATGGATTTCCCATCGGGTGACCAGGATGGGCTTATATCGGTGTGCGAAACCTGGGGGTGTGTGATTTGAATAGGATTATCACCTTCTCTGGTAGTTGTCCAAATTTGCGAAAGCGGATAATTATTAACCAATACAATTTCACCCCAGTGGCTTGTAGCCATTAATATTTTGTTCCCATCAGGAGATATACCTGAGCCCCGACTGGAAACCCATGATAAATAGACTATCTTCTAATCCTGAAAGAATATCTCTTTCCTCACCACCTTCTGCAGGTACCATTGCTAATGTATTATTTGGCGGGAGAGATTCCTCTCCGGCCAGTTTTAAAAATTGTATATTCTTTCCATCAGGAGTCCAGCGTGGTTGTGCTGGCCTAACACCTTTTACAATCTGAGCCGCCTGTCCACCCTGTTCTGGCAAGGTGTATAATGCAAATTCCATGCTGGCTAACCATATAGTGCTCCGATTCTATTGTCAGGATCCCAACCGGCTATTAAAGGTACCTCTTCAAATCCTTCAGGTGCATTGATCGTGATTTTTTCTCCTGAGGGTTTTCCTTCCTCGTCAACTGGTACTATAAAGATTTTCTTGCTGTCGTTAAAATCCACATACGCGATTTTACTTCCATCCGGCGACCAGACCGGACTGGATGCTTTTCCGGCTTGTGCAACAAGTGTTGGAGGGCCACCTGAAGCAGGCATTACCCATAAACCTCCACCTCCATCACACCTAACATTTTATCCTCCACAAATGCAATCAATTTTCCATCAGGAGAAAAGACAGGTTCTCTGGATTGAATATCGGTAAGCTGCTTATGGTTCTCCCCCTTCGACAGATATTGTCTGTATATGTTGCTTTTTGTTTTCAATGGAAGAAAAAATCAGGGTTTTTCCTTGAGGAGACAAACTTAGCTTATAGTTTACCGTTCGGGCACTGCGATAGTTTTCATTACTTTTTTGGGTGTTCCACCCTCCACAGGAACTACATAAATACTTTGATACCCATCTTTTTGTAAAAGTGTATCCATTAGCGGGAGCTCATTGAATGCAATCCATTTGCCATCACCGGACCAGGAAAGCCCAGTCCATTCAACCTTAATGCCATCTGTGTTAAGCTCGACAGGTTTTCCTGGAATATCTTTTCCCAGGTTTCCGGAAAGAGGCATCAGCCATAATTTCTCATCAGAAACCAATAATAGCTTCTGTCCGTCGGGAGATAATGCCATATTCCATGAAAGTTCGGTAGGAATTTTTATTTTGGTAAATTTGGGAGTTACTGGTGTATCCTCGATTTCCTCAGCCCTAAGAATCAATTGGGAAAGTCGTTCCCTGGCTGTTGCAGCAATGTCTTTTTGATCACCATAGTTCTGGATTACATCTTTATAAGCTTTCTGCGCAGACTGATTGCCTAATTTTTCATAACACAATCCAATATGGAATTGTGCGTTTGCTGCATACTCTCTTTCGTTTGGATAGGTCCTGATAAGTGAATCAAATAAGGTGATGGCTTCTTTCAGATCACCTTTCGTTTCCATATTGTACTTTGCTTTTTCAAAAAGTACTTTATGATCTTGAATTTCCTGAAATGCCAGGGAACAAATCCAGTTGCCAGGAAAATAACCAGCAGTAAAAATAGTTTTTGCTTCATGGTTGTTTCTTTTTTGCTTTATTATTTTTCAGTAAACCTACCTGAACTACATGTAGCCATTGTCAACGAAAAGTAAAAGAATGTCATTAATAGTAACTAATACACAAAACGATATCCTCCTCCATATACCGTAAGGATATGCCGGGGATGATTCGGATCAATTTCGATTTTCTTTCTGAGTTTCAGAATATGGTTGTCGATCGTCCTTGTTGTCGGATACTTTTCATATCCCCAGACTTTATCCAGCAAGTCATCCCGGGATACTACTTTACCGTCCTTACCGATCAAATATCGCAGGACATCTACCTCCAGGGAAGTAAGATCAATTTCATCATCCTTCCGAATGACTTTGTAATGATCGAAATCAATTTTCATGGATTCCAGTTGGAACACTCCCGGCATTGTCTCACCACTGCGGTTTTCCCTCCTGAGGTGTGCTTTAATTCTTGCCAGAAGTTCCCGGATGCTAAATGGCTTTGAAATATAATCATCGGCACCTATTTCAAGTCCGATCACTTTATCTATTTCTTCTCCTCTGGCTGTAAGCATTAAAATTGGAATATCCACTTTTTTTTGGCGGAGTTCCTTGCAGATCTCCAATCCATTCATCCCGGGTAACATAATGTCAAGCAGGATCAGATCTGTTTTTCCCTTCAAGGCTTTTTCGAGACCTTCTTTTCCATTAAGGGCATAATCCACTTCATAGCCCTCATCCACAAGGTTTAATTTTAAACCTTTAACCAGGTCCTCTTCATCTTCAATAATCAGGATCTTTTCTTTCATAATTACTTTTCCTCATTAACATTTATTGGTATGGATATGGAAAAAATGCTACCTTGACCTGGCGTACTATCAACTTCGATCCGCCATCCATGGGCATCGATTACATGTTTTACAAGCGTTAGCCCTAAACCACTACCTCTGGCATCAAAATCAGCGGTACCTTTTACCCGGTAAAATCGATTAAAAATATTTGCCAACTCATCTGTGGGGATACCAATCCCTTTATCAGCCACAACAAGACATATTCCTTCAGGAGTTTTATTTAATTTTAATGCCATTTTTTTAGTCTCTTTTGAGAATTTGATCACATTACTAAAAAGATTAATCAATATTCCTTCCAGAGCATCTTTGTCAAACATAACATTGGGGATATCCTGATTGAATTCCTCTTCAATTTTGAAGCCTTTTTTCACAAAATGGTAACGATATGAATTCAACGTATTCCTTACAACTTCAATCAGATTACCAGGTTTAAGATCGAACTCTTTCCTTCCCATATCAATTTTAGAAAAATCCAGAATATTATTGATCATATGAGAAAGACGTTCACTTTCTTTAGTGATAATTATCAATCCATCTTTACGATCCGCTTTGGACAGGTTTTCTTTCAGCAGTAAAGTTTCTCCATAAAGTCGAATCAAACTCAATGGGGTCTTCAGCTCATGTGAAACATTATGTACGAATTCCGTCTGAAGATGCATCGAATCCTTTTCGCGGCTTATATCACGCAAGAGCACAAAAACTCCGAAAAACATAAGTGTTATAATAATAATAACCAGCAACCCATAGATAATCACTTGAATTTTTACATCAGATTCAAGTTTTTTATATCCTGGCTGGATAGCAACCAGAGTCCATGGAAAAGGAATGTTACTGAATGATAAGGATAATGATTCTTCAGGTATTTGGGACGTTTCACCCGTGATGAGATTCATATTATTACCGTTTACTAAGAAAAATTCCAGTCCTGTATTCTTCTGTCAATTTCAGTTAGTATAGGGGGAATCATTTGGGAAATAATGGCATCCAGGTTCCAGCGAATTCCTCCAATATACAACTCCCCGGTATCCAAAACCTGCATCTCTTTATAACTTACCATGTATTGATGATCATTCGTGGTGATACAATTCCTTTTTGACTCAGCCGTGCTGCTTAATTCTGAAAACCTGGATCTTTCCCTTATATATGGAATCACAAAATCGTACAGAAATTGATTGAATTTTAGAATTCTTTCAAATTTGGAATCTATTGATCCAATCTCAGCATCTAAAATGGATTCATACTCCGCCTTAAAAAAAATATAGGAGGAGGAATTGATCAGCCAATGCCCATCATTTAATTTTTGATATGTCATGAATAGAGAATCCTGATCAATTACTTCTTCGTTGATGAGTGTTTCTATAGCATACAGCTGAAGAGGTGCGGAAATGCCATATGGGTGACCACTTAAGTTTTCAATCTGACTATATTCACTCTTGAGCATTTGATAATATTGTATAGCCTGCTTATAATTTTGATCAGCCATGTAAGCTCGGGCCATACCTTCAATGGCCAAGCCTCTCTGTTGAGCTGTTTCAGCCAATGATAAGCCTGTCTGATAGTTCTTTACGGCATTCGAATAATTACGCGAGCTAAGTTCTGCCGTCTCCGCTCTGCCCATGTATTTTTTGTAATTGGAATTCCAATCATTATCATAAGTCAATAATCGGAGGTTTTTGTCTTCAATAGTTTCAGGGTATACAACTTTAAGGTCCTTATCTATCAAAAATATGTCAGGATATGGATCTATTTGTTTTAGATTGTCATCCATAAAAATATTTCTGAAATACTCAGTATTCAACCATTTTTCTTCTATTTCAATGAATTCTAACTCAAATTGATCAAGAGCTGATCTTCCCGAAAGCCAGAGATTTGATTCCAATAGATTATGAGTTGTATTCTTGCGCTTATTAAATGTATCAATGCTTACTACCACTACAAAAAATAGTGGCAACATGAAGGCAGCTACGAAGAGGACAATTCCTCTTTTCCTGCGCAATACATTTAAAAACAGCTTCATTCTTTTTTACTTCAGCTGCACAAAAAAAAGTAATACTATTGTAGAGATTTATGTTCGGCCAATTGTCAAGGAATTGTAATTTATTTTCAATTTAAGGAATTCTGCGTAAATAGCTTAATCTTATTTTATCCTTATGACTTTGTCATACTCTGGCTTGCCGAATAGTCTTTGTCTTTGATGAGGATATATAGTAAATAGCGTTTCTAACGCTTTGAAACAAAATTGTTCAGGTAAAACTCCAGCTTCTCCCAACCAAACTGTTATCATCCTGACCTTGTGGAGGGATCTTATACTCCGTCCTAGTGTCTCCTGCAAGGAACACCATGGATAACAATATCTCTTGGGTCTCTTACAGAAGACCCAAGAGCGGGAGAAGGAGTCGTTGTAAGATCCTTAACAGAGGGCTGGATGTAAAAAATACCTTCTATACCGGGTTCCTCTTGCAAGAATTCTGATAAGATCGAATCTTCAAAGAATTCGGAATAAGATGTCGGGATACCCGTAAGATTGGCTTTTTGTAAAAATTGCTTCTCTATTTTTGTGATAAACAGGTCAGATTCTGCAATGATTTTTGCACCGGTTTCTGTTAGTTGCCGGCTGATTTCTCTTTCATTTATAGCCTGATCATTGATAACACCTCTAAAAGCAAGGGCACCAAGAACAACGCTTGGTAATACAATGGCCAAAAAATAATAAAATAGGATCTTATTTTTCCTTATACTGAATTTTCTTATGCATCTGAAAACTTAAATATTATTTCAATGTGCAAAAGTTCTAAATTTTAAATCACATACGTGTCAAGAAATAAAATTGATATGTCAAGACTTTGTCAAGAACATAGTATAAGGTAATGAAAAAACAACAAAAATCATTTTCTGATCACTTATAAAATCTGCTTACTTTTTTGGCTGAAGGTGATGAGTTTATAATAGTTTATTCCAAAACATTTCAAAATGACTGATGCCATCCATGGTTTTGAAGATGTTGAATCCGGATGGCAATCGAGGTTTAAAAAAACAGCCGGAAATTATTGCTCCCGGCTGCTTGTTATACGGATTTTAATCTCTAATCAATTATATCATTCGCTTAGATTTCTATTTATTATCAGTTGCTTCCTTTGGCAGGAAATCACTGATAAGCCAAAACTCCGAACCGCCACCAATACTAGATAAGAATACGATCTTTTCGCCATCCGGTGACCAGCCGAATTCACTATGTCTGGCATTTTTAGGGAGTCCAGTGAGTAGCTCTTGTGGTTCTCCTGCATCAAGTGAGGCTATCCAGATTTTACCATTGGCATTATAGGCGATCTTTGAACCATCAGGTGAATAGGCCAGCTGGCTATGCGCACTATAATTTCTGGTCTTTATATTTGCAATGAGCACTTTAGGTTGGCCACCATTGACTGGTATGGTTTTGATCGCACCCGCTGAGAAAAAAGCTATGTGTTTACCATCCGTAGAATATGCGATGGCACCTTCCTCGAGACTATCTGCTCGGGAAGCAATTTCCCTCATTTTACCACCTTCGGAAGCCATAGTGTAAATTGCAGGGAAGTCATTATTTTCAGTCTTGTCATCGACAAATGCGATCCATTTTCCGTCAGGAGACCAGCACGGGTAGCTTTCGTATGTTTCATCGTTCGTTAGTCTGGTTGGGGATCCTCCATCCAATGGGATCATCCATAGGTCACCCCCTTCGTCTGGATTATAAGGCTCCTGATATGCGCTTATGATCATTCTCTTGCCATCCGGCGATATATTATGACCACCACCTGGTACGATGGACACAAGCCACCGCTGGGGCTGAACAGGCACTTCGATGTGATTGCCCCCTGCTGCAGGAACATATTGTGTCGTAATTTTATATTCTTCCTTATCAACCATCTTTTCGACCATTCTGAAATAGATGTGTTCTCCGTTCTGGGACCATCTTGGATAATATGGCCATCCTCCCTCTGGCGTTATCTGTACTGCTCTCCCTCCGGAAGCCGGCACTGTGTAAATAGCAGTATGTTCCTCCGATTGAATGAAGACACCAAGTTCTTCGTTAGGCGTCCAGCCTGCCAAAGTATTCCAACTGCTATTAGGAAGTGCGATCTTTACAGGTTCTCCCGCACTGGATGCGTCAGGTGTCAGAGGGTATACCCATATTTCCTTGCTGTCATTGGTGCCTCCAGGCTCATTGTGGGCAGCGATATACTTGCGATCAGGTGACCACACGGGTCCTCTCAGACGGCCATTCACGTTGGCCAACTTCACAGGATTGGTACCGATTGAAGCGGCGATCCAAAGCTCACCTGTCATCAGAGAACCCTCGCTGTTTTCCTGCCAATCCTCACGATTACGATAACCTACATATGCGATAAACTCGCCGTCTGGAGAAAAAGAGGGTTGCCGTGCCCAGCCGGAAGAGACCTGTTGGGGCTCACCTCCTGATGTCGGAATCGTATATATGTAGCGCTTGTGTGGGTTCGGCATTTCCAGCTGTGTATTAAGCTCGATTGCCGAAAAGGCCAACATTTGACCATCGGGTGACAGACTGAGGTTATAGCTCCAGATGTGACCTCCGCGATCAGGTAGGGTAACTACTCGGGGCTCACCTCCGTCCACGGGAATGATATTGGCAGCACCCTCATCATCAACCATACTATTAACCGCGATCCATTTCCCGTCTGCTGACCAGGACATCAGGCTCCCGTTATCCAAACCTCCCGGTATCTTTGCAAGCATGATGGGTTCACCGGCGATATCCGGGTTAACTTTACCGTGAAGTGGAATGATCCATACTGCGCCATCAGAGAAAAAAGCCAACTTTTTCCCATCAGGTGAAAAAACACCGTTTTGAGGTTTGCTGGCAATTTCAATTTTCCGAAAAGTTGGTACATGATTGAGATCGGACTGTGCTCGCTTAAGACTAGCGAGTCTTTCTTTAGCCATGGTAACCTCACCCTGTTGGTCAGGATATTTATTTACTACCTCCTCATAAGCCTTTTGGGCTTGTTCCAACCTAATTTTCGTAACACAAACCAATATGAAACTGGGCCTTTGCGGCAATGGGTTTATTATCCGAAAAGTCTTTAACAATCGTTTGATATACTTCAATAGCCTGTTCTAACTCACCGTTTACTTCTTCAAGCTGAATCGCCTTGGGAAAAAGCTCTTCGGCTGTTTGGGTAAAAGAATCATAACTAAACAATATCAGGCTGAAAGCCAGGATAGTTGTTATTGTTTTTCTTCCGTTCATAATATCCTCCTATTTATACAGTTAAAAATTATTCTAACCGAAAGGTATAGTATGAAATGTGAATGGTTTTTAATATTATGTAAAGAATTGTAAAACATTATTACTGTAAATTTTAAAGAAATTTATACCCTAATCCGTGAAGTGTTACAATTAATTTTGGCTCTTCAGGCTTATCCTCAATCTTTCCACGAAGCTTGGCAATATGGGCGTCAACAGTTCTGGTATTTGGAAAAGAATCATAGCCCCAAATCTGACTCAAAAGATCATCGCGGGTAACAATTTCGCCCTGTTTTTTAATGAAATAATGGAGTATCTCATACTCACGAGGTGACAATTTCAGGGATTTGCCTTTTTTACTGGCATCATATTTCTTAAAGTTGATTTCAATATCACCAAACCGGTAAACTTCCGGTATTTCTGATCCTGATTGTACACGCCTTAATACGGTATTGATCCGGGCAAGCAGTTCCAGGACGCTGAAGGGCTTTGTGATATAATCATCCGCGCCAAGTTCCAGGCCAGTAACAATTTCAGCTTCCTGACTCTTTGCGGTAAGCATAATGATTAGCGTATTAGGTACTTCTTTTTTCAACCGCTTACATACCTCGTAGCCATTGAGTTTGGGCAACATAAGATCCAGTATTACAAGATCAGGCTTTTCTTCGAGCGCTTTCCGATAACCTGCCTCCCCATCGTAAGCAGTGCTAATCTTGTAATCCCGCGCCTCAAGGTTAAATTTCAATCCTGTTACCAGGTCTTTTTCATCTTCAATGATCAGGATCTTTTTCATATGTTTTCTTTATATAAAATCGTTAAGTTGCTTTCCAATTCAATGGAATTCGAATTGTAAACCTGCTGCCTTTACCCACATCACTTTTGACATCAATTGACCCCTTATGTGCTTCCACAATATGTTTTACCAGGGCCAATCCTAATCCGCTCCCTCCTGTCTCATCTGCCTTAGATGTTGAAATCCGGTAAAATTTATCAAAGATCTTGTTCAACTCTCCCTTTGCAATTCCAACGCCATTATCCGTAACAGATATGATGGCGGAACTTGCATTGCTGCTCACTTCAACCCGGATGAATTTCTTGTCTTCTGAATATTTTACCGCATTGCTGAGCAAGTTTAGAAGTGCCTGTGAAATGGCGTCACTGTCTATTTTAAGTTCTATTTTACCTTCCGGGAATACACTCTTAATTTCAAAACCATTGTCACGAATATGAAATTTATAGGCTTCCAATGAACTTCTAACCACATTAACAAGATCCGATTCCTTAAAGTGATATTTTTTTGCTCCCGTATCCATCTTTGAAAAATCCAACACATTGTCTATCAGATGGGTCAGCCGTTCACTTTCTTTCCGTATAATGCTGTAGAATTCCCTTCGCTTGTTTTCATCAGTCACCATGCCTGTATCCAGGGTCTCGCCAAACATCCTTATAAGTGTTAGAGGGGTTTTAAGCTCATGAGATACATTTGAAACAAATTCTGATTTCATACGTGAGACTTCTGACTCGTGGATCACTGCTCTTACCATAACAACAATCCCAATGAGCATTACGGCAATGATTCCCATAAAAAGCGTTAGATATAGTCGTCGCTCTTTTCCTATGATCTGGTCAATTGATTTTCCATCCTGATCATACAAGGCTACCTTCCAATTGACAAATAATCGAGAAAAATTTTCGGCAACGAGGTAATTTGGTATGGTACGATTATTATGGAGATATAACAAGCTGTCATTATCTCCTAGAACACCAACAAATACATCTCGACCTAATTCAACGGAATTCAGGATTCTGGGAAACAAGTTTGACAGGATATAATTCGATTCGAACTCATACCCAATTGCAAATATTTGAGATTGTTGAAATGTTTCGGGAAGTTTAAAGAATCCGAGTTGCATTGTGGAATCATTTTCTTTTGTAGATATGGTTTTTAATTGGGAATCTGAAGTTGATCCATCCTTTAGATCTGATTTTATCTCAGATAAAATATTTCGTTTCAGGAATTCTAAAAATGTAATCTGATCAAGTATCTTATTTTCTATGATCTTCAGATTATCCATATTCAGACTATTAAAGTTTAAATAGATATCGGAATCTTCAAATTCTAGTATTTCTTCACTAATTGTCTTCAAATAGTATAGATATTCTCCTCCTATAAGATCCCAGGGATGGTTAAGGAGTTGCTGATACAACTCCTGCAATGCTTGAAAATGTTTTTCATCGGTTTCTAATGCTTTATACCCTTCCTTAATTTGATAAAGTGCTACTATTGTTGCAGGAACCTCGCCTATCTTGATTTCATCATTTCCCAGCTCCAAGATCTTTTTGTATGCGTTTATTCCATTTGAATAATCCCGTTTTTTAAAATAACAGCGTCCAATTCGAGATAGCAGTTGAGCACGTTTCTGGTCAGAATTTACATAGTTTAATGCTTTTTGATAAAGCCGGACAGCCTCATTATAATCTATATTTATAAATTCAGCTTTTTCGGCCATGTTAAAAGAGTTTTGCGCCGGTGGATTTAAAAAATCCTTCATTCCGGTTTCATTATTCCATCCAAGTGAAACAATAGAGGAGATCAAGCCATTATTCTCATTTATTAGAAAAAGATTCTTGAAAGCGGGATTTTCGGATTCCAATTTTTCGAGCCAAACTTTCAGGTCATTAGAACTGTTGGTATTTGGGAAAGATTCGATAACGTTATTACGAAGGTTTGCTTCAAGCTGAAATGCTTCACTCTCCAATTTATCCCGCACAAGGATTACGGTGCCGTTAAATTTTGCTCTCAGGTTATCTGCTTTTTGATTGATTGATCTAAGACTCATATAGCTGATGATGGCGCCCGGGATTAAAATTAAAATGAAAGCGAGCAAGAGAATTTTATATTTTGAAGTGATGTGCTTAAAAAATTTAAACATATCATAATTTATTAATTAAAAAAGTAAAACCCCTTGAGATAATGTAAAAATATGTAAAAATATATAGTGAAATGCTGCATGATGCTCGAATCAAAAAATGTGTCTTATAGTATGTCTGTATTTTATAGAAATTATAAATATTTATGAAACAACAGATGGATATATCTAAAGACATAAGTAACCCTTCCACTTATTATCAGCTGCTGATTATGAATGGTGGGAGGGTTTGCCAAGAATATTACTTCCGCAGCTTTTCCAAAACCTCAGCAAAATCTGCTTCCCACATGGTGCCTTCAGGTCGAACCTTAAATTCTTCGAAAGCCAAATAGGCGAGCCATTTTCCATCATGGGACCAATGCAATGAGTATTTAAAATCATCTGAGTTTTCAAAGTCCAATTGCAATAATTCTGAATTATGGATAGAATACATATAGATGATTGTTCTATCATCTTGAAAGGTCCCAATAAATGTTAAATATTTGCCATCCGGACTGAATCGTGGAGTAGTAGTGAGGTGTATTCCCAAACCCCCTAGATTGTCAATACTTCTTATTTTCGAACCATTCAAAGAAATTATCTGTAATTCATTATCAGTTATTATTGCCATACTTTTACTATCAGGTGACCATCCTCCTCCGGGATCTCTACGTTGCAGTTTATGAACTAATTTTGATTTTCCTCCAGATACAGGTACGACATATAATAATTTTTCATGTTTAGAAGTGACATAATATGAAATCATCGAACCATCCGGAGACCATTCAAGCCAATTTTCATCATCCGGATTATCTGTAATTTGAATTGGATTACTGCCCTCTATAGAAACAATCCAGATGTCATTCTCGTGCATTATAGCTAATTTGCTTCCATCTGGTGACCATGAAAAATCAGACTTGGAATCACTACCTTCCAATCCTTCAAAAACCTGATGTAGCGGGCCAACAACTTTAGCTTCAACTAGTGACAAGGATGCTACATATAAATCTTTTAGCTCATCATCTCTTTTTATCCAAAAAGCCATTTTTGTTAAGTCCGGTGAAGCAATAAATGGAATAGGATCACCATCAATATTTGTTTCAATATTTAAATTAACAGGTTTTTGGCCGGTTAAATGAATAATCTTAAATACTGTTTCTTCTTTTTCGTTTTCGCTTTGTACTAACATAATATTATCATTAGCTGACCATTGAACATCATAGATCTGTCCATCTAATTCAGGGGTACAGGATGGCCCTCCCGTGGTTGAGACCACTTTTAATGGCCATTTTGTATCATAAGAAGATCTATAAAAAAGCATTTCTCCTCCATCAGGGGTGAAACCAATAAAATTACCTACTTCCTTTGGTATCTTAAATTCATAGTTAATCCTATTCTCCAGAGATAAAAGATTTCTACTTTCCATATATGAATGATACAACCATTTACTATCCGGCGACCAACATGGGTTTATACTATTTTTAATAATCATTTCCGATTCTTCACCATTAGCGGAAGTAAGCCAGATTTCGCCCTCTTTTCTATAAGCTATTTTTTCCCCATCTGGTGACCATGTAGGATAACCCATATTATCTTGTGAACTAGCGATAGGGACTAATTTCCCATCATTAACATTTATGGCCCAGAGGTCATTAATTATTTCCTGATCCCTTCTGTTAAAAGCTATTCTTTCTCCATTGGGAGACCAACTAACAGGATGTTGAAACACATAATAACCATCAATCAGTTTTTTAGGTTTTTCAATTGCATGACCTGTTTCTGGAGATACTAATACGATCCAAATTGCACTATCAGCATAAAAAGCAGCTTTCTGCATATCAGGGGAATATATTGATCGAAACGCCATCATATCAACTAGCTTAAATGGAGGGCTTCCATCAACTGGAACTACCTGGTTCTCCAATACCATAAACCGGCCATCAGATGAAAGGTTAAATCCACCGGTAGTATAACTAATCAAATCATTCTTCCCTGCATATGATCTTACTTTTGTATATGTAATTCCTGTTTCCGGATCTGTAATAGTATTTTTGTTAGGGTAATTATTATATCCTATCGAATTATTATTATTCTTAGTCTGTTCAACCTGGGCGATCATAAGTTCCGTTACCGGAATAATGGTGCTTCCCGGATTATCTTCGATAAGATCCTTGAATGTAGCCAGAGCCTTATCATACTGGCCGGCTTTAAAATAAGACTGTCCCTTATAATATTGTGCGTTTTGGGC
Source organism: uncultured Cytophagales bacterium (assembly GCA_963820995.1). GTDB lineage: Bacteria > Bacteroidota > Bacteroidia > Cytophagales > Cyclobacteriaceae > JAGTVG01. The sequence goes on from CAWGCL010000012.1 coordinate 155,809, forward strand.
AATTAATGAATTTGGGTTCAATTGTAGGGCTGTCTCATATTCCTTAATGGCTAATTCATATTCCCAAACTTTATATAATTCATTGCCCTGACTGATATATCGCTCTGCCTTTTCATTAATATCTGCAGCATACGCATCAAGATAATCCACCCTTGCTAAAGCAATAGCTACTTCTTCTTTCTGATCTCCATATTTGTTGATTACCTCCTTATAAGTCCGATAGGCCTCCGGAGATTCCATCTTTTCATAACATGATCCAAGGTGTAATAAAGCTTCAGCAGATATTTCCCTGTTGTCCGGGTTTTCGTCTACAATTGACTTGTATGTCTTTATGGCTGCATCCAACTCTCCATTTACTTCTTCCTGGTATATTGCCTCGCTGAGCAAAACTTCAGGTTTTTGTTCTTGTCCTGTTGTTTTTAAAACCAGTACCATTAAAAAGATCGAAAATAGTATATATCGTCCCATAACTTTTTTATTTAAAATTATAAGATCGTATTTGTAGGTATATCAAGGATTTTCAAAGTATTGTTAAGTTTATGTCAAACCATTTATAAAGATGGAATTTTATAACCTATTCCACGAACACTTATAATCAGCCTTGGACTGTCAGCCTCCGCTTCTATCTTTTTTCTTAAATTCGCCATATGCGTGTCCACAGTCCGGGGAGAAACAATCACATCTTTACCCCAGACTTCATCCAGCAATTCATCTCGATTAATTACTCTTCCCCTATTCTGAATAAGATATTTTAAAAGTTCAAATTCATGGAGTGTTAGATTGACTTTTTCTTCATTTTTATGACATTCATATTGTCGGAAATCTACTTTTAAGGCTCCAAAACTAAATATATCATCATTGTTGCGTGAAGCAGGCTTATCCATTCTTCGAAAAATGGATTTTACCCGTGCCTGTAATTCCCGGGGGCTGAACGGCTTTGTAACATAATCGTCAGCGCCAATTTCCAACCCCACCACCCGGTCAATTTCCTGCCCTTTAGCAGTTAGCATGATGATAGGGGTCTGTATATCCATTGATCTTAACTTTTTACAAACTTCGAAACCATTCATCCCTGGCAGCATAATATCCAGGATGATTAGATCGATCTCTGGCTTTTCAGCTTTCTGCAGTCCATCGATACCATCTGAAGCTAACTCCACCACATATCCTTCCAAAACAAAGTCATCTTCCAAGGCCAACTGAATAGATTCTTCATCCTCTATAATCAATATTTTTTTCATTTATTATTTCTTTTTATGTCACTGGTAGAATAATTGAAAAAGTGCTCCCTTTTCCCGGGTTGCTATCAACAACGATATCACCCTTATGGGCTATCATAATCTGTTTCACGATGGTTAAACCAATTCCGCTTCCTTTAACCGATTGCGTAAGTTCATCGCCAGCCCGGTAAAAACGATCGAAAATCTTATCCTTGTCGTTATTATTAATGCCAACACCAAAATCCGTCACATTAATAATTACATCCTTCCCCTTTGTTACGATTTCAACATTAATTGTCTTTGAATCACTAGAATACTTTGATGCATTATCAAGCAGATTATGCATGACCTGTTCTATCGATTCTTTATCGAAAACAATTTCAGGAATAGAATCGGCATGGGAAAGATTAATCTGAACGCTCTGATTAACCATGTTGTTCTTAAAAGAGGCAACTGCATCTTTTGCTGTTGACACAATATTATCTTTTTCAAAGCGAAAGACTTTTTTGTCATCTTCCATTTTTGAGAAATCAAGAATATTCTCAATCAGATGACTCAATCGTTCACTTTGTAATAATATCATGTTATAATATTTCTTTTTTTTCTCCGTGGTTGGTACACGGTCTCGATCCAGCATCTCAGCCATTTGCCTTATCGAGGTTAAAGGACTTTTAAACTCATGGGAAACTGTAGACATAAAGTTCGACTTCATCTTAGAAAAATGTATTTCATTATTAATTGTGCGAAGTGTAAAGAAGAGACCAAACGCCAGTATAATAATGATCACAATAAAAATGTAGAAATAGAGACCTCCCCTGGAATAAAACAATGAGTTCAACAATCCAGAATTTTCAGGATAAAGCTTGAGAGTTAAAGCAGGCAGATTCGATGGAAAAGCAGCATAAACAGGCAAATTATCTTCCGTGATATATTCTGACTTTAGGATCAATCCTCCATTATCATCTGTAATCTGCCACTTGAAATTCGATTCATTCTCTTTCTCGAGTAATAATGGGCGAATGGTATTCATTAAAAGGTAATCTGTATCTATTAGGATACCCCATTTCCCCGTATTATTTACACTTTGCAATGACCAGAAATATAGCTTGTCATTGATTCGCGTTTTTTGTCTTTGTATAGTATTTGCCGGGATAAGTTCTTGTTCTATTAATTTAATTTCATTACTGCCAAGAAATGAAAGGAGATATTCCGTGTGGATTTGTGACATGGAAATGCTGTCCTGAATACTGTGAATCTTCAGTAATAGTTTCTTTGTTTCCTTATTATTAGAGTTTTCACATCCCAAAATAATTTTGTCTGCTTTAGATAAAATGAAGGTAAAATATGGAAATCCGATTTCCCATCTTGATTTTTGAATTTGATTTAATAATAACTGGATATTTTCCAAAGCTGATATTGAATCTGATTTTTTGATGTAGAGGGAGCTTTTTTCCAGCAAGGCTACAGTACCTAATGGAATTCTATTCTGAATAAAGACCAAAGAATATTTGTCATAGATCAGATCATATGTCTCTATGGCTTTGTCGTTTAAATCAAGTTTTTTCTGAACACGCGCAATGGCATTTAAGATTTCTCCTCTTGATTGTTCTTTATGAGCATCAGGCAGAACTGTTTGATAATATTTAAGTGCCATTTGGTAGTTTTTCTCCTTGAACTCATATTGCCTGGCTTTATCGAGAATGCTATGCTTGTTTTTAAATCCTGCCAAATCAAACCTGGTTAGAGAATTATCGGGGACATACATCATCCCGCTATTGAGCATTTTTGGGCGACTATTTTTAGAAACATAAAAAATCCCGGCGACAACCTGATGTTGAAGAATGAATTGACTTAATAGTGAATGGGCGAATATAGTTTTTTGAGGAGGCAATATTGATTCAATTATTTTAACAAAATCCCTTTCAACGGACGTAAGGTAGGCTTCGGTACCTTGAATGATATTCTGGCTGTCTTCTGCAAGATTATTTCGATGCTCGCGTTCTACTAAAGCCTGATCATTTATTATACCTCTGAAAGCAAGAATACCCAGAATTAGGCAAGGAAGAACGATTGCCAGAATATAATAGGCAATAATCCTCTTTCTTTTTATTTCTCTCCTTTTCCTCATAATTCAGTGAGTATGAGATTCAATTTCCGAATTTCAACACTTTTCAATTTGGCAAAAAATCAGCATAGATGTTTTAAGAATTGTTATAGTTATGTTAAGATTTCATCAAGTAGGGGAAAGTTCATGTATTTAAACACAATTATATTGGCTCCATAAATACTAGACACTATGTTCTTTTTACCATCATTAACGGCAATCATGATAGAGGCAGGGTGCTTTTCTTGCATTTTTCAATCGCCAAAAATTAATTTAAGGCGATACTTATTCAATTTATTAAAAAACTGACGAAAATATTTACTATCTACATATACAATTTACGAATTAATGCAAAAAGTCATGTAAAGTTGGATTAGAATTTCTACTTGATTAATGTTTCCCGACTTGTGTGGAGTTTATAATGTTTGTAATACAAGATGCAATAAGTGATGAGACAGATCTAAAAAATGGATTTAAGTTTTGATTGCTTACGGTAAAATTTAATCAAGAGGAAGGTTCATTTTCTTTAGAAGTTCAAGAAATCTGGGATCATCCCGAATAAAATCAAAAAGATAAACATTGGTGGAAATATATGGCATACCGGGATCATTCATTTCAAAACCAATTTCCAGCCATTCAAGTGTTTTTTCTGGCTCGTTCAGTTCAGGACGATATATCCAGGCCATATCAGTGGGCATGACATAACTGGTTCTAAATCTTTCTTCATAAACTTCGGCGATATATTTAATAGCGGCCTTATAGCCCTGGTTTTCATAAACTTTTTGTGCAGAAAATATGATACTATCTGCATAGGAGAATTCTAGATTCTGAATTAAAGCTTCAAATGATTTTTCATAATCACCCTGAGCAGAATATGCCAGATCTAATGCATATAAGGTTAATGGATGATTAATTCCCTTAGTAATAGAAATTACTTCATCATATTCTCCTCTATCAAGCAATATGACTGAATATAATGCCTGGATCAGGGGATTCAATGGATCCAGTTCCATCGCCATTTTACCTTGTTCAAGCGCTTCATCGGATCTTCTTATGCACATTAAAAGATGTCCGTAATATGCCCTTGCAAACGCATCATTTGGATTTGATTTCAGAAGTTTTAAAAACTCCTTTTCTCCCTTTTCCCAGTCCCAATCAGTCCAGACGGTAATTAATGCATTTACATACTGCACAAAATCATCTTGGGGATCGATTTCGAGTGCCTGAGTGATGTTTTCATATATTGGTGGATTGGCTACAGATGGCGGTACGATGCTAAATTGTTTCGCGCCAAGCCACCACTGTGCAATAGCTGCATAAGGAATAGCCCAGGAAGGATCTATCTCCATCGCCAGATTAAAATACTCCAGAGATTTTTCTAAGTCCTTCCGGAGTAAGTTGTTCCCAGTAATACATTCCCTTCAGATATGCATCATACGCCTTATTGTCCACTGCCCTTGAATCAGCAAGCATATTTTCTTCCTCTGGTGTTAAAATAACATTTATCTCTTCTGATATTTCTTTAGTAATGGTGTTATATAGTTGAAGGATCTGACTTTTATCTTCATAATAATCCTGTACCCACAGTGTCTGTTCCTCAGGATAGGCACTGACTACTTTAATCTGCAAGCATATGCTGTCTCCCAGGCATACAACCGATCCCTCAATAATAACATTTACACCCAATTCAGCGGCTATTTCAGGAATTGATTTTTCGATATCCTTATAGGCATTTGCAGTGGTTTTCGACTTGACCTGTAATGAGCTGATCTTCCCGATGTCCCCAATTAATGCTGAATGCATTCCAGCCACAAAATACTCCATTGTGTCACTACCTATATAATTGTCGAAGGGAAGGACAAGAATCGACTTTCCCTGTTCAGACTGAGGATTGATAATCCTGGGTAAAAAATAAATTGCCAAATAGGAGAGTAAAGCGATTATAAGTATCCCGATGACAATTGTTGTCCGGCCATAACCAAGAGGACGAATTAACTCACCTGTATCTATTTTATACTCCAGAAAGTTGGCATCCGTACTGGAAATTTTAAATGCTCCAATGGGTGATTCAACGCCTTTTAGCTCTTGCTCACCCATTTGGGTAATATTCAATCCATCCTTGTTTTTAAGGTCCCTGAATACAGATTCAGATATAACAATCCCATGTGTATCAGCAATTCCCTGAATCCTTGAAGCAATATTAACACCATCACCCAGAACATCTTTATTTTCAAAGATCACATCTCCCTGATGAATGCCAATTCGTAAAGGAATTCCTAATTCTTTTACAGCATTCTGTATAGACAATGCACATTTTATTGCATCCATGCTGGAAGAGAAACTGGCCAGCATGCCATCCCCCATTTCTTTAAGTAAACGCCCTTTATATTTTTTAATAAGCCGCCAATGGATACGCCGGTTCTTCCTTATGTAATCAAAGGCTTTCCTTTCATCCTTGCCCATCAGGGAAGTATATCCGACGATGTCGGAAAACATAATGGCTGCCAATTTACGTTGTTGCATAGTTCGTCTTGTAATATGTCGATTTAGTGATCTGTTATTATAGGAAAATTTGAAAACGTAAATTAAAAAATCATTAAATCAGCTTAACAGGAAATAAAAATCAATTAACCTATCTCTATACAATTTAATTGTAGATTATCAGAAATGAAAATATTTGGCGGGTAAGTTTGGCTATTTTCCTGACAGAAATTATACTAATAATTCATTTAATCATTCATTAGCCTTATTTGATAAAAAAACTACTTCAGGCTATTCAGTGTATTATAACTCATGGATATAAATATTGGCAAACTCTAAGGGAAGGTCAGGGACATGAATGCCTATAGGCCCTCTTTCAGGCAAATCTTCCAAAGTGATATCCTGGACCACCTGTTTTCCATTCAATAGAACTTTAATTCTTTTTCCAATTACACGAATCTCCAATCTATTCCATTCTCCTGTTGCATTATCCGCCCGTAGAATTGGGGTGGCAGATTTTCTGGTTTCTGCATCATAAATACCATCCTGCCGGTATCCGGAAATCCCTCCGGATCCTTCAGGCCAGCTGGTTATTATAACACCGATATCTTTTGATCCCCGTATAGTAATTCCTCCCTCTCCGGTATAGCGGATAGGGACCGTGATCTTTTCACCACTAAAATCCTCTGCGCTGGTTCCATCTGGCATGATCACAGGAACAGATTTAGCGATGGGCTCACCGGTAAACCTCCAATCAACGATCAGATCAAAATCCTGAAAATCTTTTTCGGTCCATAGAATATCCTGAGAAGCCCCATCAGAAATTCCGGAAGCAATTAATCTCCAATTATCTGATTTCCAGATACCAGGTTCTCCCTCTTGCTTCCATCCCCGTAAATCAAGACCATTATATAGAGTAACATATCCTCGATCCTTTAAAGCCGTTTGCTCAGGCAAAGGAGAAGATCCTGGCAATTCTTTAATACGGATATTTTTGAAATGCACCTCACTTCCTTCAGATTCAAGGCATATATAACCTTTCCGGGGATTTACATGAAAAGCCCTGGAAACAACTTCTCCGTTCACAGCCAAAGTTAAAATACCATCCCTGCTTTCGACACGATAGTGGTTCCACTGTCCATAAGGATTAGCCCTTTCCTCTTTTGGAAAAGTACGCATCCATCCTATCCTGTAAAAGGGATCTTCATTATCCCTTGTCATACTGGCCCCATGTATAGCAAATACATCGCCATGATTCCCATCCATGATCTGGCATTCGACTGATCTGGAGAATGGTTGGCCAGGTGCAGTTATGTCATCTGAATGGATGAACAAACCCGCATTACCATCTTTATGCAGATGCATCCATTCAAGTTCAAGAATGAAATTTTCATACTGTTTATCAGTCCGGAGAATGCCCGTTGGTATTCCTGTACATACAATCAGGCCATCTTTAACTGTCCAGGTTTCAGGGGCACAATTCACATTCACCCAGCCATCAAAATTCTCTCCATTGAACAAAGGTTTAAAATCATCCTCCGCCAGGGATTTGTTATCACAATTGCTAAAAAGAACAATTAAAAAAATGAGTGCTAAAGAAGTAAAATATCTAGTCATACGTTTTAATATAAAAATCATTTAATTCATTTAAAGTTATCTCCCGCCATTACCTCCAATCAATCTCCTCCCTCGTAATAACCCATGGATCTTCCAGCAATTCCTTCGCATTCCGGTTACTGACCATAGATACATAATGATCCGGCCAGTCATGCCAGGTCGTCCAATAGAGGATATCTTGTGCATGGTCTTTAATGGCTTCAAGCATCAGGGTATTGTCGAATGTTCCATCCATCTTACTATGATCCGGACCACATTCGGTCAGTGCCATTGGTTTGCCCAGGGCTTTTAGGGCATCATAATCACAGATATGATAGCCCTCGCTTTCATATATATTTATGCCTACGATGTCAACAAAGGAGTCCCCAGGATAAAGAAAATTGGGGCTTTTGGAATAATCCTTTCCGCAATGGGCAGCTATCGAGTAAACCCATATCAGATTATTAAGCTTTTTTTCATGTGTGAAATATTTGAACATATCCTGGTATACCTTTTTAAAATGTTCAGGATTATCAGGGCTTGATTTCCATCCCCACCAGAACCATCCTCCATTCATTTCCTGCATTGGCCGCCAGAGTACCACAACACCTGCCTTTTGTAATTCTTCAAGACCTATAGCGATCCTGTCCCACTCAGCATGCCATTTCGCATAAACCGGACTATCCGGATTATAGAGTTCTTCCAGTTTGACTTCGTCTAAATCGCGTGTCCCATTGTCGGTCCATGGATTATGTGGTGCCCAGTTTATGGTAATCAATCCTCCCATGTTCCAGTAATCAATAAGAAACTGGTTGCACTCGCTGAGCTGTGCAACAGTAAATCGATTGGTATATTCATAATCCACTCCGATCATCCCGGGCCAGGAACCGGTTTCATCATAGAGCTTCTCAACATAAGCGCCATAGCAACGGGTGATCTCATTACCATGACAACAGTTCTGCCCGGATATTATCCTGTTTTCAGATTTCCCGGGAAGAGAATATAAATACTTAAGTACTTTGTTGACATCTTCACTGGCATTTGGATTTACAGAAAAGCCAGGGGTATTTTTAATATCACCCTTATTCCTGCATCCGAATTGTATAAATAACAATATTCCTGCTACCAGAAATAACTTAAAAATTTTCATATTGTGGAACTTTGCATCTGCAATTAACGCTATAAAAGTTTTGTGATGCCTGGAATTGCAACCGGTCTTCTTTCCGTATCCCCAAATTCCAGTTTATCCGGGCTTAGATCCAATTCAGATTCATTCAAAACCCAATCCCATTCAAGGGTTTTGCCTGTATATGCGCTCATACGCCCCATCACAGCAGTCATAGTACTTTCAGCGATTTGTTTCCCTTCATTCATAGCTTTGCCGTTTCTTATACTATCGATCATTTCCTTATATTGAAGTACGGAAGGATTTGACGACTCACCATCAAAGGTATAAGGATTGTCACCTTTTATAATGCCATTTCTGAAATCCAATATGGCAGAGCCCTTAGTCCCTGATACGCGCTGGTTACCACGCCAGGCATAATTGTCAATTTGCGTTCCCATATATTCAATACGAACATCCTTCGGATATGTATACTCCACTGAAAAATGATCAAAAACATTCCCATATTCCATGCCTGTCCTGGCCTGCCTGCCTCCCAAACCTACACAAGCCACTGGGTGAGCATTCATGACCCAGTTCATAACATCCAGATTATGAACGTGCATTTCAACTATAAAATCACCAGATAACCAGGTCCAGAACAACCATCGCCGGATCTGATATTCCATTTCCGACCATTCATTTTTCTTCACTCTTTCATCCATTCTCCAGTTGCGCATAGCTCCTCCTGACCTGAAACACTGACCTCCCACAATATCACCAATTGATCCGTCATGGATCCTTTTGATAGTCTCCCTGTTAGCCAACAACCGGCGCATTTGAGTGCCGGATACAACTGTGAGACCTTTCTGTTTAGCCATCTCCGAACTTTTTAATACGGATCGGATGCCTGTTGGATCAACTGCCACGGGCTTTTCCATAAAAACATGTTTCCCCGCTTCTACTGCTGCCCTGAGATGTGTGGGCCTGAAATTTGGTGGAGTAGTCAAAATAACCATATCCACACCTGATTCAATTACTTTCTGATAGGCGTCAAAACCTACAAAAATGTTATCTTCTGGCACCTTATAAATTTCATTGACCGGTAATCCCCGTTTTTCAAGATTCGCTTTGATGCGTGACGGTGCTTCATCGATATGGTCCTGAAATAAATCACCGATAGCAACAAGTTCAACACCTTTGGACGATTCTGCGCAATCAATAATTCCAGCTCCGGTTCCCCGGCCCCCGGCTCCAATTAATCCAACCCGAATGGTATCTGAAGCACCTGCAAAAACATATGAATTTCCAGTTACTAGTGTTGCGGCTCCGACTTGTGCGGACTTCTTTATAAAAGTTCTTCGCGTAAGAACATTTGATTTAGAATTATCTTGACAGTACATAAATAAAAGTTTTGATAGAAATGTTATACAAGTTAATTATTAGGTGATAATTATCTCAATAACCTTCAAGAAATTATATCCGTTAATTAATTTCTTAATCAATCATTTTAAATATATTTCAGGGGGAAACAGAAAAATCATCCTTTCAGGAATAGGGAAAGGTTTCTAAATCAGGATATTTCCATTGAAATAGACGGGCATTAATGAATCATATCATCTTTTTTAAAATTTGAATATCAGGAATTACCGTCAGAAGAGAAAAGAATGATTCTAGCTAAAAAAACAAACCCCCACTAGTGATAGTGAGGGATTTGCTAAACCGTTTAGCGCGCCACATAACTCGTACAACTCTTAAATAATAACGTTTCAAATACCTATATAGTTCCTGAAATATTGGCATTTTATGAAATTTCCTGCCTTATAAGAGATCCCCACCTTAAAAATCACATAAAATCTGGCGCAATCAACAAGAAGATTGAGGACATATGATATTTTAAAGCCTAATTTTCATATATTGAAGATGAAATTATAAACTCTCAATAACATGAAAAAATATATCCCGAACATCATTTTTTTATCTCTATTCTTCCTGCTAACGAATATATTATTCGCTCAGCAAAATGATTGGACCGACCTGTTTGATGGAGAAACTCTGAAAGGCTGGTCTGTCCACAGTGGATTCGCAAAATACAGGGTAGAGGATGGGGCCATTGTCGGTAACGCAGTAAAAGGAAGCCCGAATACCTTTTTATGTACTGACCAGGAATTTGGAGATTTTATCCTGGAATTCGAGGTGTTCCTAAAGGATACTAAACTCAACTCTGGCGTCCAGTTCCGAAGTATGATCGCTCCTGAGAATCTTACCTACTGGCTGAGAAATGAAAAAGGGGAAATGTATCCGAAGTTAGTCCCCAAAGACCGTGTTTACGGATACCAGGTTGAAATTGCGGGAGCCGGAGTTGGCACATCTGGTGGTATTTATGATGAAGCCCGAAGGGCCATGATTCGTGACTGGTGGATTGAAAAAGGAAGTGATGCCAGCAAGGCTTTTAAAGACGGACAGTGGAACAAATACAGGATTGAATGCAAAGGACAATCTATCAAAACCTTTGTCAATGGCATAATGACGGCAGATATTAAGGATGCCATGACCTCCAGCGGCATAATCGGTCTGCAGGTCCATGATGTTGGCAATGATGATACGCCCTATGAAGTACGCTGGCGAAATATTCGCCTTATGAAGTTAGATAAATAAAACACATAGGCACCCCTCGTATAAATCAATTTTTCTGCTGAAGGATAGCAACAGTAAGTAATGCCCATTAAAGAAAAAGATGAAAACATCCCTGATAATATTCGGGATTCTCAGTCTGCCGCTTATTATTATATCATGGCGGACTTTATTTAATGTAAAAAGCCATGGATTTTATCGATTTATCAGTTGGGAGTGTATCATATGGCTATTTGCCAATAACTATAAATATTGGTTTGAAGATCCCTTTAAGCTGAATCAAATATTAGCCTGGATTTTGTTGATCGTTTCTGCTTTTTTGGTCATTACGGGTGTTTTGTTAATGAAAAAGTTAGGGAAAGCTAATAAACGTCGGAATGAAGATACTTTATATCAATTTGAACAAACTACCGAATTAATTGATGTTGGGATCTTTAAATTTATAAGACATCCGCTATATTCATCATTAATGTTTTTAACATGGGGGATTTATTTGAAAAGCCCAAGTCTCCACTTATTATTTATATCACTGCTTTCAACCTTATTTCTTTATTTAACAGCAATTTTTGATGAAAAGGAATGTATTCAATATTTTGGGAACAAGTATATTGATTACATGAAAAGAAGTAAAAGGTTTATTCCATTTTTAATTTAAATGCCTGCTTATTTCTATTCATACCTCAATGACTTCGAAGGATTCTGTATCGAAGCTGATACGGTATGATAACTGATTGTGATGAAGGCAATAAACAGGATAATGCCTGCAGCCAGCAAATACTCCCATGGACTCGACTCAACTTTTATTTCGGCTGGGTCCATGATCTTATTTACGGCCCCAAGAGGCAGTGCAATAATATTTGCAATTATCAGAAGCAGGATAAACTCTTTTGCCAATAAATTGAATATTTCTCCTGTTGTGGCGCCATGTATTTTTCGGATGCCAATTTCTTTGGTTTTTCTTTTGGTTGTATAAGCTACGAGACCAAGCAATCCAATAACTCCAATGCCAATCGTGATAATTGAAAAGAAGCCAATTGTATTCGCCATTCCTTTATATACCTTTAAGGACTCGTAATCCATGTTATCCTTAAGTAAATGAAGTTCAAAAAGTGCATCAGGATAAAATTCTTTATATATTGATTTGACCTTATCAGTTATCTGAGAGAAGTCTTTACCCTCTGAGATCTTAATAGAATAGACATGATTACCAATTGTACTACCATTATGCAATAACAGTATACTGGGTGGGATCTTTAACATGGTAGTATACAAATGATGGTCATTGACCATACCTATAACCCGGTAATCTTGCCCACCAATATCAGTGATTCTTTTGCCAATAGGGTCAGCCCAGCCAAAATGCCTTGCTGCAGTTTCGTTTATAATACATCCCTGCTCCTGATCAGAAATTATTTGTCTGGAAAAGTTTCTGCCTTTAACAACATTAAGATTGAAAACATCAATATAATCATAGTGGACATAGCTTCTTCTGACATTCAATTGTTCCCCTTCATATGCCCCCTCCCAGTTAACTATAGTTCCGGAAGTACCATTAAAAGGAATTGATGAGGAAATACATGCGTGCATGATCTCAGTTTCGGATATTAGTTTCTCTCTGATCAGGTCAAAATCTATATCTCCTGATTCCTGATTAATTTTTATCCATGAAAACAGGATATTCTCCTTTGTAAATCCCAGCTCCTTTTTTTCATGAAATGTAAATTGTCGGTATATCATTATGGTAGTTAAAATCAGGAAAGTAGCCACCACAAACTGAATTACTACCAGAGACTTTCTCAAATAAGATCTTCCCCCAGTTCCAGTATTTGTGATTCTCAGGAAACGGATAGGTTTGAAAGACGACATATATAATGCAGGATAGATTCCTGCCAGGAATCCGATGATCAATGCAACACCAACAATAATTAAAACGAATTCTATATTTTGAATATATTGGATATCAAGCTGCCTGTCAACAATCCGGTTAAAAAGAGGAAGGGAGATCTCAGATAACAGAAATGCTAAAAATACAGAGATAACAGACAATGTAACTGTCTCAATTATAAACTGGAAAAATAGTGTGGCTCGTCGTCCACCTAGTACTTTTTTAATACCAATCTCTTTACCTCTGGTTTCTGCGTAAGCAGTAATAAGATTTATAAAATTAATAGCCGCTATAAAAAGAGCAAGTCCGGCAACCATAGAATATAATGCCACTAATAAATACATCCCTCCAATATTGGAAGGTCTCATATGGATTATAGAAAATGGTCGCAATTGCATGGTTCCTTTTGTATTCTCATCTTTATCAAGCATGTAATCAGCGATTTTCGATTGAAAGTTTATAGCCTGGCTTTCTTCCTGAAGTAAAACATAGGTATGGTAACTGTAATTGTTCCAGTTATCTTCTAAACCAACTTTATCAATTCTATTTAGTCCTTCAATACTGCATATATAACTGGGTTGAAGTGTAGATTGATCTGGCAATTTCCTGATAATACCTGTCACCTTAAATGGAAACTGTTTCCGGATTGTGACCATTTGTCCTATGGCCTTACCATCAGGGAAATATTTTTTTGCGAGTTCATCAGTAAGGACAATTGATGAGGGCTCAATAAGGGCAGATGCCATATTGCCCTCAATAAACTCAAAAGTAAAAATGTTGAACAAAGCATCGGAGGCATATAATCCATCAGGTTCGAAAAACGTGAGTTTTTCCGATGATGAAAGATAATCTCCCCAGACAGGCCTGGTCACAACAGCATCTTCTATTTCAGGAAATTCAGTTTTAAAATTTTCTGCGATGGGATAGCAGGTCTGACTCCACAACTGGTCACCGTCAGTCATATGAGCAATTTCCTCAATCCGGTAAATTCTATCCAGTTTATTATGAAACTTATCGAAGTTGTTTTCATATTGAACCAATAACGCGATGAGAATGAATGTGGTCAATCCAATTGATAAACCAATTATATTGAATGTTGCGTAAAGTTTCTGACGCTTGAGATTCCTGAAAAATATGGTTATATAATGATATAACATCTTACACCTTCCTTTTTATCTTTCCTTTAGTGGAAAAAGATACTTTCGATATCCATTGATCCTTTCTTCATACTATATATAATCCCCATTAAAAACATTTCCTTTTCATAATAGGATTAAGAGAAGAAGTATTATTCATACCTTAGACTCATTACCGGATTCTTTCTGGCTGTCCTCAAAGACTGCCATAAAACAGTCAAAAACGAAATAATCACCATAATTACAGCTATTAATATAAATACTGTTGGATCAAGTCTTATTTTTAAAAAGAAAACCTGGAGAATCATTCTTAATACCAGATATGCCATCGGAATGGCTATTACAGTTGCTATTATCACCAATTTTATAAATTCCCTGGATAGAAGAGTAATGATTTTAGTTACTGAGGCTCCAAATACTTTTCGGATACCTATTTCTTTTGTCCGTCTTTCAACTGTGTATAGGGCAAGGCCGAACAGGCCGATACAGGATATGAAAATGCCAAAACCACAAAAATACGAAAGTGTGGTAACCATTTGATCACTGGTTTCAAACATGGGATTTTCATATTCAGACACCATGTAATGCTCAAAGGGATAATCAGGATTATGTTTTTTCAGAATTTTCTGGATCCGGTTCAGATTTGTTTCATTAAAACCTTCATTTACTTTCAGGAAAATGTATTCATTGGTCTCCCTAAATGTCATAACCAGTGCTTTTCCACCTATATCGATCGGAAAAAATACAAAATCTTCAATAACACCAATGATATTATATTCTTTGCCTCTCAACTGGAATCGTTGTCCGATAGGATCCCCTTCATAATCCAACATACTGATGATCTCCCTATTAACAATGATTCCATCAACACTGTCCGTTGCATGATCTCTCGAGAAAAACCTTCCCTGAGCCATTTCCATTTCAAACGTTTCAAGAAAATCATAATCGGTTGAAATTATACGGGCGATCGTGTTTTCCACATCTTTCTCTTTACCCCACTCTACCTCACCTCGATCCGCATAGCCTGGAAGTGAAGAGGCAGATGATACATAATTTATACTGGCTTCATTCAATAATTCGTCTTTTATTTCTCCATACTTATTCCAGAGATCACCCCTGGAAGGAATAAGAATCACATTTTCTTTGTTGAATCCCAGATCTGCTGATTCTATAAACGCAAGCTGTTTATAGAGGAAAAAGGTACATAGGATGAAAAAAGTAGTCATTGTGAATTGAGAAACGACTAGTATTTTACGCAACCTGGATCCTTTTGATCCTGTTGCCTGATAATCTCTTAAAATCAATGATGGCTTAAGGGATGACAATAAAAGCGCTGGATAGGAACCGGCTAAAATACCAACTACCAATACTATGCTGGTAACGATAATCCAGAATGCCGGATCCGAATATTTTATACTTAGATCTGCATCGAACATTTCGCTTACCCAGGGTAATGTAAACTCAACTAATAGAACGGCGAAATTAATGGAAATAATGGATAAGATCAGGCTTTCACCCAGGAACTGTCCGGTTAATTGCCATCTTCCTGCCCCTCCTGTTTTGCGTATCCCTACTTCGCGTGCCCTTTCCATTGATTTTGCAGTAGATAGATTTATATAATTCAGACAGGCTATGATCAGGATACCAAATCCGATTATACCAAAGATGAGTATACCTATGAAATTCTTTTGTTCCCCATATAGGTAGGCTTGTTTGATATGAGTTAGAAAACGGTTGGCTTCCAGATTTGTATCTTCTTCTTTTGAATCAATAAATTCATTTAAAGTTGAATTAATAACATCAGATGAGGCAGGATCATTTAATACAAAATAAGTAAAAAAATTCGTGTAACCATATCCGTCAGTTGTGAATCCAATTGATTCCAGGGTGCCAAAGGGAGCAATATATGAAAACTTAATGCTTGAATTGTCTGGAATGTCTTTAAGGATGCCTGTGACTATTAATCCAATATCCCGATTGAGATATACCGTTTCCCCCAATGCATCTTTATCAGGGAAAACCTTGTTTGCAAGCTCTTCAGTAAGTATAATATTGCTTTCACTATTAAAAGCATTTGCCGGATCACCCTTCAGGAATTCAAATGAAAACACCTTAAAAAAGTTAGTATCTGCCGCTATACCATCTTCCTCAATAAATGATCTTGGGTCAAGGCGACTTCCCTGATCTTCCTGCTTATAAGACAGTAACATTTCCCCCAGTCTTCCATACCTGGTATATTGTCTTACCTGCGGGTAGGATTCTGAAATCGCGGGCCCCATCAAGCCACCCGTTCGATCGGTAGTATAGTCTCCAGAAGTTAAAACAAGTCTTTGCTGGATAAGGAATATATTTTTATAATGTTCATGAAATCTATCCGTAGAGAGCATAAAATATGTCATCACCAGGATCAATAATGAACAAGCCATTCCTATAGATAGTCCAACAATATTAATGAAACTGAAGCCCCGGTTTTTCAAGATATTTCGTATAGCTATTTTTAGATTGTACCAGAACATCACTTAATTAATTCAGAATTTATATTTAAGGTAATTAATATATTGGATCTACCAGAATAACTTTTCCTGTATGATAGAATATAATCATTTGAACTGTTATTATAAAAAATCCATTCGCTTACTCCACAATTATGATATCGCAAGTGAGATGCCAAAACATATGCCATTGATTTATAAACAGTTACGACATGTTCTTTTCGGATAATGTCGGAAATCCCAACAATAGTGTTCAGATTTCGAACATATATCTTACTGATACAATAAGGCTGGATGGTTGTGTAATAATTGGTCATCATTCACCTTTTCTTTCTAAAATAATCCTATAGTTTTTTAAAAATGGGTTCGACCTCATGAAGTCGGTCGCCAAATTCTATAAGAACCGCGAATTTAGCTTCATCAAGAAAATTAAATTTTATACATCATGAAAAACATAATATCACGTTTAACATCATCCGACATCAGGATCAATTTCTTTTTACTGCTTATCATGTTTGCAGGTATATTGATGGTCTCACCAAAATGGAATATCCCGTTTATATCTTTCTTCCTTTCAGCAGTTACCTTACGCTATTTTAGGAATACAAAACTTTGGAAGGCTATCCTGTTTACTTTTTTTGTATATGTATCGGCCTCATTTATTGCAAATCAGGGAGTAATGCCTTTTCCAACCCCTGTTATGTTATCCATCATTGTTTTTCTGAGCATTTTCAGATTAATTCCATTAATAATTGATAAAATATTATATAAGCGCTTACCCGGATGGCTGACCATATTTTTATTTCCAGCCACATCCCTCACTGTAGAATCTTTCATCGCAAATGGCCCTAACGGTACTTTTGGAAGCATAGCCTATAACCTTGTAGATTTTACGGCCTTTATGCAATTGACTTCGATAACAGGGATCTGGGGCATATCTTTCATGATTTTTTTATTTGCCTCTGTAGCTAATCATTTGCTTGAGAATTTCAATGACTTAAAAATAGTAAGGATTTATTCGATTGGGTATTGCATTTTATTTTTAATGGTTTTGATTTTTGGAATCGCCAGACTACAACTGGGAAGAAATTCTGTAAAAAGTGCAAAAACAATTAAAATGGCGGCAGTCACTTCTGAAAATAAGAAATGGTCAGTCGCCGTACATGAAGTGGTTACAGGGCAAAAGCTTAACTTGCCAAAAAAGATCGATCAGACTTCCCCTCAATTGATCGAGTTTCAAAAGTCCTTTCAGGAATTTATAAAGGATCATAAAAATCCAAAATACGCTCCTGTGTATTCTGCATTAGAGGAATATTATGATGAAATATTTAGAAGCTGCCAAACAGCAGTTCGGGATGGCGCACAAGTAATCTTATTATCTGAAGGCGAAATGATCAGTTTTGATGACAGAGAAACCGCTATTATCCAAAGAGCACAGGAATTTGCCAGGAATAATGATATATATTTCTTCTTTTCCATGGGTACGATATATCCAGAAAAAATGAAAAACAATGAAGCTTTCATAGGAAATAAAATTATCATCATTCATCCTGATGGGAGTATTTTAGATACCTATTACAAGAATGTTCCTGTTAAAAATGTTGATCCCTCTATACCTGGTGACGGGATAATAGATGCAATAGAAACACCTTATGGCTATTTTTCACCCGTCATATGTTATGATGCTGATTTTCCAGTTTTGATGCGGCAAACCGGAAATAATAATACGGACGTGATCATGGTGGCAACAGGAGACTGGTATTCCATATCTCCCTATCATTCAAAAATAGGAGTTGTAAGATCAATTGAAAACGGGGTTTCAATGTTGAAAACAGTAAGTTACGGTTTATCCGTAGCTGCAGACGCATATGGTAATATTATCGCGACGGAAGACTTCTTTGAAGATGATCAGCATATATTGATTACAGAAATACCCATCTTTAAAACAGCTACTTTCTACTCCTATGCCGGAGATTTTCTTATATACATTTCATACTTCTATATCGTCTCAATGTTGATATATCTAATAACAATCAAGGTCCGGAAAAAAATATGGGCATAATTTTGTATTTAATACTTGTTTGCCATTCATTTAAAAACTTAAGAATTTTAATGGTGCTAAACACATTGAAACATATAATGATAATTCTTATTAACAGAAAAAATGGATAGTGGTCCAGGTTTCATACAAACACCGGTTTTCATCGTAATATTTTTATTTCTTTTTGTAAGCCTGTTTCTGTTTACACATAAAAAAGGAAAGAACCTCAGTAATAAATTACTGGGATTTCTTTTTCTATGCTATGGCTTATGGGTCTTTGATCTTTATGCGGCTTTTTATCTGTATGCGGATTATCCTTACATGGCCTACATATTTAACAACTTTTTATGGTTGATGGGCCCATGTCTGCTGCTATATACTCAATCAGTGATATATAAAGATTTCAGATTCAGAAAAAAACAACTTTTACATGCAGTCCCATTTATTTTAGTTGTAATAATATCGATTTTTACTTTTCATATTCAATCCATTGACTTTAAACGAACATATCTTGAACATGTATTGACTGATCAAAGCATACTGATCTGGGGGAGCAGTTCATTGATACTCGGGTATATTTTGACTTACATTATCATAGCATTCCGGACGATTCTCAGGTATCAGGATATTCTATCCAATATGATTTCAAATGCTGAAAAAATTAGGCTATCCTGGTTAAAGTTTATGCTTATCGGTTCATTCGTAATATTTTTCAGTTTGATCACGGTGGTTCTAAATCAATATTTCAGATGGGAAGAGAACATGCCGGTTGGATTGATGTACCTCTACATCTTGTTATTATTCATTTTCATCACTACTACCTTATTTAAATCATTAAGACAACCTGAAATATTCTCTGGGATAGATGCTGACGATGTACAAATCGTTCCTAAGTATTCTGCTTCATCCTTAACTGAAGAAGAAGTAGACAAGATCCAAGATCAATTGACTCATTACATGGAATCAGACAAACCATACCTGGATCCTGATCTGTCCATAAAGGACCTTGCTCAAAAGCTTGATCTCAATGTCAGGGATCTTTCTCAGGTAATTAACAATAATATTGGATTGAGATTTTTCGACTATGTAAATAAATACAGGATTCAGGATGCTGCCTCCCTTATTGAAAACCCATCGGATCCAAAGATGACCATTTTAGAGATCATGTATGATGTGGGATTCAATTCCAAATCTTCTTTCAATACTGCCTTTAAAAAATTTACAGGTGTAACCCCAAGTGAAATCAAAAACAAACCCCGGAATTAGTTGATCACATTAAGGATGATTCAGTTACAGATCCATAATCTGTACGAAACAACATATCAAAACAGTATATCTTCTCAATCCTTGTTTTATTGTCAATCACATTTTAATTCGTAAATTAGTCGATTGTAAAAAATGAAATCGATGAAATTCAACCTTTATACAAACTCTCTGGTAATAATTCTATGTCTTCTGTCTACGCTATCGTGCGAGCAAAAAAAAGCAAACGATGCAATTGATGATGAGGCCCTTTCTGATGAGAATCGCAATGCTGAGTGGCTCGCTTATGGGCGCACACACAATGAAAGACGGTTTAGTCCACTGGAGGATATCAATGTTAATAACATTTCTGACTTAAGTGTAGACTGGTATCTAGACTTACCAAATGATATTGGCCTGGTATCTACACCACTTGTTGTTGATGGTATATTATATTTTACCGGGACCATGAATATTGTAAGGGCGGTAAATGCTGTTACCGGGGAACTGATTTGGGAATACAACCCAGAGGTTGCAAAAACCATCGGAAACACAAGGCAGGTGGGTTGGGCACATAACCGGGGATTATCCTTTTACAAAGGAAAGGTTTTTACAGCAACCTGGGATGGAAGGTTGATTGCAATCAATGCTAAAACTGGAAACGAGATATGGACAGCGGTGACTTTTGATCCGGAAAG
Organism: uncultured Cytophagales bacterium; assembly: GCA_963820995.1. Lineage (GTDB taxonomy): Bacteria > Bacteroidota > Bacteroidia > Cytophagales > Cyclobacteriaceae > JAGTVG01. The sequence goes on from CAWGCL010000012.1 coordinate 176,443, forward strand.
GGCATTGTATATAACTGGGGCCCCTAAGGCATTCAAGGATAAAGTAATCATCGGTAATGGCGGCACTGAAAATGGTCCGACACGTGGATTTGTCACAGCATATGATACTGAGACTGGTAAGGAGGCTTGGAAATTTTATATTGTCCCGGGAAATCCTGCGTATGGCTTTGAAAATGAAGCCATGGAAATGGCAGCCAAAACATGGACAGGTGAATGGTGGAAGCATGGTGGAGGTGGGAATGCCTGGCATGGGTTTACCTATGATCCCGACCTGGATGTTTTATATATAGGTACTGGAAATGGATCGCCATGGAATCGGAAGATTAGAAGCCCCGAAGGTGGTGACAACCTGTTCCTCTGCTCTATTGTTGCATTAGATCCCGATACAGGCGATTATTTATGGCATTATCAAACCACCCCGGGAGAAAGCTGGGATTATAATTCTAATATGGATATTGTACTGGCTGATTTAACCATTGATGGAGAGGTCGTTAAAGCACTACTGCATGCACCGAAAAATGGATTTTTCTATGTCATTAACAGGGAAACCGGTAAGCTCATATCTGCTGAACCTTTTGTAGAAACATCCTGGGCTTCCCACATTGATATGGAAACCGGCAAACCGGTGGAAATCGAAGGAGCCAGATATGATAATGGTCCTGTTGACCTCACACCTAGTCCCTGGGGTGCACATTCATGGCAATCAATGTCCTACAATCCACAAACTGGATTGGCGTATATCCCGACTCAACATCATGCTGTGAAGTTTTCCGACGAAGGGATGGATCTTACATCCTGGCGGTCGGTCGAATATGGAGGTGGTACAGGAGTGGGATTGGCTGAGGTTGATAACCAGCCCAGGCCCTATCCGGCGTCTTTACAAGCCTGGGATCCTGTCAAACAGGAATTGGCATGGTCTGTATCACAGAATGTTTTCTGGAATGCCGGCACCCTCACAACTGGTGGCAACCTGGTATTTCAGGGCAGAGCCGATGGTAAATTTCTGGCCTATAATGCTGAAACAGGTGAAACCGTATGGACATTTGATGCCGGATTAGGGATATCAGCCCCACCCATCACCTATAAGATTGATGGCAAACAATATATCGCTCTGCTCGTGGGCTTTGGTGGAGGTTATGCCAGAGGAGGATGGGAAGCCCATAAATTAGGGTGGTCGTACCGGATGCATACACGAAGATTGATCACCTTTTCCCTTGATGGAGGTGTGCAAATGCCAGCTTTACCTCCTCCACATTATCCGCGACCAATTGTTGATCCTAATTTTGAGGTTAATGAAGAATTGGCCCTGGTGGGAGAGCAATTGTACTGGGGTTGTTTCAATTGTCATGGAGGAGGTATGTATGGCGGAGGTATGGCTCCCGACCTTAGAGCCTCTGCTATAGTCCTGGATAAGGCAGCATTTACTTCAGTTGTCAGAGATGGATCGAAAATTCAGATGGGTATGCCTGCAAATCCGGAAATATCGGATGAGCATCTGGAGGCGTTGATGCATTTTATACGAAAAAGAGCAAATGAGTCTTTGAGCGAATATGAATCCCTGGTAAGTGATGTGGCTATGCTTCGAGAAACAGATAATGAAGAAATGGGGCATTGATTTGTATGTATTTGTACAAAGTAAGAGTTAATTTTATTTAAACAATCTAAATTATATGACCGATAAAACCAATCATCAATGGTGCTTGTCCTCACGCCCAGCAGGTCTGACGAAGGAATCTGACTTCAAATGGAAGGAAACAGAATTAAAAAATATAACTGATGGGCAATTGCTTGTCCGCGTTATATACTTATCGATCGATCCTACCAACCGTGGCTGGATCAGAGAAACGGAATCTTACCTCCCACCTGTGCAGATCGGGGAAGTCATGCGGGGTATAGCGATAGGCGTAGTTGAAGAATCGAAAAATACTAATTTTGTGGCTGGTGATATCGTACAGGGTATGCTCGGCTGGCAAGAATACTTTATTTCCAATGGAGAAGGATTGACCAAATTACCAAAAGATCTGCCTGTTCCGCTAACCGCCCATTTTGGGCTATTTGGGCATATTGGATTGTCAGCTTATTTTGGGCTTTTGGACATAGGTAAACCTAAACCAGGTGAGACACTGGTGGTTTCTGCAGCTGCAGGCGCCGTTGGCTCGCTAGTCGGCCAGATCGGCAAGATCATGGGCTGCAGGGTCGTCGGTATTGCCGGTACGGATGAAAAGTGTCAGTGGCTTACTAATGAGCTTGGTTTTGATGCGGCAATCAACTATAAAACCGAATCAGTATTCAGAAGACTTAAGGAATATTGTCCAGATGGTATCGATGTTTATTTTGACAATGTCGGTGGCAAAATCCTTGATACAGTACTCGCCTTGATCAATATAAAGGCAAGGATTGTAATTTGTGGCTTAATATCTCACTATAATGCTGAAAAGCCGGTTCCTGGTCCCTATAATTATGGTAATATCCTCATTAAACGGGCAAGGGTGGAAGGATTTATCGTACTGGATTATTTTGACAGGGCTGAAGAAGCGATTACAAAGCTCGCCGGATGGTTCGCGGAAGGTAAGATCAATTACCGTGTGGATGTTGTTGATGGTTTAAAGAATGCACCGGAAACAATGAACAGGTTGTTTGATGGTTCTCATTCAGGGAAATTGATAGTTCAGGTATCTGAAGAATCTTAAAACACTTGAAAGATATTAAAGAACACTAATCTAAGTTTATTTCCCTGTTTGTACCTGGCCACAAATTAAAATTCGTTTTATATTCCATTTCATTCAGAATGTTTAATAATTTAGGCATTGTTTGTTTATCCTACTTATACGAAAAATTAGCATCACACTATGATAAGGAGAGAATTCATTAGAAAAACCTCATTAGCCGGTTTGGCACTCTCAAAACCAGCTGGGAGTTTCATAATTCCAACACAGACCAAAAAATACAGAACGGTATTAATAGGCGCAGGCTGGTGGGGAAATAATATCCTTGGCGAAGCAATGGCTTCAGGGGCCTGTGAAATAGTTGGCATCTGCGATGTAGATGAAAACTTCGTAGAAAAAACAGCTGAAAGAGTTGAAAAATCTATGGGCAATCGTCCAAAGAAATATACAGATTACAGGGAGCTTCTAAGTGACCTTAAGCCTGATATTGCCATCATTGCGACACCTGAACACTGGCATGCCCTTCAAACCATTGAAGCCCTGAAATCCGGTTGTCATGTTTATGTGGAAAAACCCATAGCGCATACTATCAATGAAGGTAAAGCTATTGTTGCTGCACAGAAGAAATATGGCAAAGTAATCCAGGTGGGTTTGCACCGGCGAACTTCACCCCATATTATCAAAGGTCAGGAAATGTTGCGAACAGGTGCGGTGGGAGAAGTTAAAATGGTCAAAGCTTGTGTATATAGTCGTACGACAGAAACCATGGTGCAGCCTTTAGATGAACCACCTAAATACCTGGATTGGGATCTTTACCTGGGGCCTGCTGCTTACCAGCCTTATGAATCCTCAGTTCACCCAAGAGGATTCAGGAAGTATCTGAACATGACAAATGGTACAATTGGCGACTGGGGAGTACATTGGATGGACCAGATCCTATGGTGGTCTGAAGAACAATATCCTAAAAAGATCTATTCTACAGGGGGCATGGTAAATCCTGGTTGTGGCTATGATGCACCGGATTATCAAACCGCTACATTTGAATTCGATAATTTTATCGTGGAGTGGGAACATAGGAGACTGGGAGGTTCAGGATCAGAAAAATCCCCGGTAGGAACCTATTTTTACGGCACCAAAGGTGTCCTGTTTATGGGTTTCTATGATGGAACGACTTTTTATCCCAACGACCGGGATGAATCACCAATACATATTGACCATGGTATGCACGATCCTGACGGGCAAAACATAAAGGAATTATGGGAGGACTTTCTGGAGGCGATCGAAGGAAAGAAACCGCCTGTCGCCGGGATCGAATCTTCTCACAGGGCTACTACAATGAGCCTCCTGGCCATGATATCTTACAAGACGGGGCGGCAAATACTCTGGGATGGGGAAACAGAGAAGATCCTGGATGATCCGGAGGCGCTTTCATTAATGCAAAGGGAATACAGAGCGCCCTGGATTTATCCTGAAATCAATATATAAGATTTTCTTAATCCACTTGCCTGATTTCCCGCATCTAAAAATTAGCCATCAAGGCAAAGGAATTTTAGGATAGTTACAGGATCGAAATTATATTATCCTTTCAATGTAGCGGTCGCAAAAAGTGGTACATGGTGTTTAAAATAAAACAGAAACTTGCTAAATTAAAGTTTCTTCTGAAGATTGATTTAAACCGAAAACTCATGACATCGAGATATAGATCCATTTACAATACATGGCTATTCCCAATGGCTGTCTGGCTGGTTATCTTTTTCATGTATTTTATATCAGTGTGGGGAATGCTGGATTTTATGTCCAATGGTATCTTAAAAGATTATCTCAGCTCATGGTATGTATACCTGGAACTATTTATGGGATCTATTCTCTTTGGTTTATTTTTCTCTTTAATTGACATGATATCGGATAGAACGTTTATCCGCAGGAAATCATTTGGTCTGATAATCCTGTTTAAATCTTTATTGTATCTTATCATGGTTTTGGTGGTGTTTTCCCTGGTATTCGGCACTTTTTATATCTTCCAACTTGGTCCTATGGAAAATCCTGAGAATATCTATGTATTATTGACCCCAAGGTTTCTTATTTCCTACATGGCATACTTTTTATTTACCGTTCTTTTACTAAATTTTATCGTTCAGATAAACCGGAAATTGGGGCCTGGAAATTTGAGAAACCTCATTTTTGGGAAATACCATAAACCCAGGGATGAGTATAGGATTTTTCTTTTCCTCGATTTAAAAGGATCTACTACCATCGCCGAACACCTGGGTCATAAAACCTATAGCAAATTTCTAAGGAATTGCTACCACGATTTGACCGATATAGTCATCAGGTATAATGCTGACATCTATCAGTATGTGGGCGACGAAGTGGTATTGAGCTGGAAGATCAAAGATAATGAACAGACTCTGAAATCAGTGAGCATGTATTTTGCATTTAAGGAAAGGCTTGAAAAGCGAAAAGAATTCTATTTGAAAAGATATGATACGCTACCTGAATTCAAAGGTGGCATGGATCTGGGGGTAGTCACAGTAGCCGAAATCGGGGACATTAAAAGGGAGATTGCTTATCATGGAGATGTATTGAATACAGCTGCAAGAATTCAGGACCAGTGCAAAGTACTCAATAAAGACCTGCTGGTATCAGAGCATGTTGAAGAAAAACTGCTGACTTTAAATGGATTTAAAAAGGAATTTATAGGCGATGTAAATCTTCGAGGGAAAGAAAAGGCTCTTAAGATCTACAGTCTTGATGAAGCCTAGATTGTTAATCATTTAAATACTCAGGACCATCAAAAATTATTTTTATAAATTATAAGGTCTTTCATTCCATACTCAAAAGTTCGCAAATTACAGACTTATCTATTTAAGAATGTTGTTTTTAAGGATAATTCTCTATCTTAGAAATTACATTTTTTTAGAAAGCCTTATGAAATATTTCAAGTTTTTTCTACTAGTATTTTTGTTTCTTAATTATGCCTGTGCACAAAAATCCACAAACACGATCAACCTTGCCGGCACCTGGAATTTCAGGATTGATTCGCTTAATCAAGGGATAGATGGGGAATGGTTTAATCAAACCCTTCCGGAATTGGTTAAGCTGCCTGGATCTATGGCAGAAAACGGTAAGGGTAATGATATATCTGTGAATTCAAAATGGACTGGATCTATAGTAGACAGATCCTGGTTTAAGGATGAAAAATACGCCAGGTACAGGGAGGAAGGCAATATTAAGATCCCATTCTGGTTGCAGCCTGTAAAACATTATATAGGAGCTTCCTGGTATCAAAAGGAAGTAGAATTTCCCTCTGACTGGGAAGGGAAATATATTGAACTCACCCTGGAGCGGCCGCACTGGGAAACACAAGTCTGGGTAAATGATCAAAAGGTGGGAATGAAAAACACCCTTGGAACAGCACATATATATGATCTTACAGAAATTACAGAACCAGGAGCCAATCGCATTACCATCAGAGTAGATAATAGTATCAAGGATATCAATCCGGGTATAAATTCACATAGTGTTTCTGAACATACACAATCCAATTGGAATGGGATAGCTGGTGACATTTCACTAAACTCAAGCCCGACAATTTTTCTGCAGGATCTTAAACTATTTCCCGACATAAAGAAAAAAGAAGTGGTTATTAAGGCCACGATTAGGAACAAAACCGGTAAGTCTCAAAAAGTAAATATAGAAGTCCAGGCTCATTTAAAAGGTGGATCAGGTGTCGATGACATTCCTGCTTTGACTAAAGAGATTGAAATAACCGACAATAAGGAAATCGACATCAAATACCCAATGGGCGATTCCCCAAAGCTCTGGGATGAATTTCAACCGAATATATATTCAGTGAGCGTGATACTGGAATCTTCCGAAGGATCTGATCATAAAAAGAAAGACTTCGGCATGCGTGAATTCAAAGTACAAGGAACACAATTTGTCATTAATAACAGGCCTCTGTTTTTGCGCGGCACTCTGGAATGTGCCATCTTTCCCAAGACAGGATATCCTCCTACTCAGGTAGATGAATGGAATCGGATATTAAAGATGGTCAAAGCATATGGATTAAACCATATGCGATTTCATTCCTGGTGCCCTCCGGAAGCAGCATTCGAAGCCGCAGATAAGCTTGGTGTCTATTTACAGGTGGAGTGTTCCAGCTGGGCGAATCAGGGATCTTCAATTGGCGATGGAAAGCCAATCGATCAGTGGTTATACAAAGAGGCAGAACACATATTAAAGGCTTATGGTAACCATCCCTCCTTCTGCATGATGGCATATGGCAATGAGCCTGCCGGTAAAAACCAGTCTGAATTTCTGACTGAGTTCATTGGACAATTAAAAAAGGAAGATCCCCGCAGAGTATACACTGGCGCTGCTGGATGGCCCTATATTGAAAGTGTCGATTATTTCAATGCACCCGAAGCCCGCATACAGGGCTGGGGACAGGAATTAAACAGCATCATCAATAAAGAACCACCGCGGACAAACTATGACTTTGAGGAAATCATTAAAAATGTGTCGATGCCTTATGTGAGCCATGAGATAGGCCAGTGGTGCGTATATCCTAACTTCAGGGAGATAGAAAAATATGATGGTGTGCTAAAAGCCAGGAATTTTGAAATTTTTAAGGAAACGCTTGAGGAGAACCACATGGCACACCTGGCAGACAGTTTTCTTCTGGCTTCAGGAAAATTACAGGCTTTATGCTATAAAGCGGATATTGAAGCTGCTTTAAGGACAAAAGGAATGGCAGGATTCCAGCTTCTTGACCTGCATGATTTCCCAGGACAGGGTACAGCCCTTGTAGGGGTACTGGATCCTTTCTGGGAAGAAAAAGGATACATCTCCCCTGAGGAATACAGTCGTTTCTGTAATCAAACTGTTCCTCTTGCACGATTTAAGAAAAGAATTTTTACTACAGGAGAAAATATTGAAGCCAGTATAGAAGTAGCACATTTTGGACAAATGCCATTGGAAAATGTTCAGCCATCCTGGTCATTGGGTTCAGTTAATGGTGAAATAGTTGCAGAAGGTAAACTCCCTCAACAGGATATCCCAATTGGGAATGGCCTAAAGCTGGGTGAGGTTTCAGTTAGCCTGGAAAATTTTCAAAAAGCAGAGAAATTGAATCTGTCAGTCGAAATTGAAGGTTTTTCTAATAGCTGGGATATCTGGATTTATCCAGTATTGGAGGGTGGGATTCTGGATGACCAGGATATCATGGTAGTTCGGGATCTAAATAAAAAAACCATAAAATTCCTGGAAGATGGTGGGAAGGTCTTGTTTATTCCCCAAAAAGGGAGCTTAAAAGATGAATATGGTGGTGATATAGGTGTTGGCTTTTCAAGTATATTCTGGAATACCGCCTGGACAGGAGGTCAAAAACCACATACCCTCGGCATATTATGTAATCCGGATCATCCTGCACTGGCTGAATTTCCTACCGAATACCATTCAAACTGGCAATGGTGGGATGCTATGACACATTCCAACGCCATTAACCTGGAATCATTTTCGCCGGAACTAAAACCAATAGTACGTATCATCGATGACTGGTTTACAAACAGGCCGCTGGGCCTGATCTATGAAGTAAAGATTGGGAAAGGCAAACTCATTGTATCGGGAATTGACCTAATGAAAAACATAGACGCCAGACCTGAAGCAGAGGGGCTTTTATATAGCATGTACTCTTATATGCAAAGTGATGCGTTCAATCCGGAGATTGAACTTCAGATATCACATATATTAGACATGTATAAATAAAACTTTATCAATATGCGAAAGATCTTGGCATACCTTTTTCTGCTAGTCATTTTGACGGTGGCATGTATAGACCCCGCGCCGGAATCTGTAATAGTAGATATTGATATAACCAAAACAAAAGGCGCCATCAGAGCTTTGAATGGTGGGAACCTGGGCCCTGTCTGTCATTTAAAAATGCTTGATATGACAGAAGAATTCATGGACCTGAACATACCGGTTATTCGTACCCATGATGTTCCCTGGTTCAGCATGCCCGCAGTAGATATCCATACAATATTCAAAGATTTCAGACTTGACCCCTATGATGAAAACAATTATGATTTTCGGCAGACTGACGATTACATTGCTTCTCTCATAGCAACAGGAGCAGATATAGTATACAGGCTGGGGGAAAGTATTGAACATTCTGAGAACAAATATCATATCAACCCTCCGGAAGATCTTGAAAAATGGGCGGCAATTTGCTCAGGAATTATACGTCACTATAATAAAGGCTGGGCCCAGGGCTACCATTATGATATAAAATACTGGGAAATTTGGAATGAGCCGGATATCCGCCCGGCGTGCTGGACCGGGACTGATGAAGAGTTCCTGGATCTTTACAAAACTGTAGCGCAAAAAATAAAAAGTGAATTTCCAGAGGTAAAGGTTGGAGGTCCGGCAATGGCGCACCCGATCGATGTGCAGGATAGCATATCCATACCCACTGATTTTACAGATAAATTCCTTTCGATGTGCAGGGACAACTCCATACCTCTTGATTTCTTTACATGGCATATGTATGGAGATGATCCCGTCAACTCAGGACATAGGCCCGGGCATGTTCGTAAAATGCTTGATGCATATGGGTTTACAGATACAGAAAGCCATATGAATGAATGGAATTATATCCCCGATAATAACTGGAACGCACTTATGATGGAGCAGGGTACCATTCGGAAGGAGGCTTATACAAAGCAGAGCGGAATACGGGGAGCGGCTTTTGTCGCCCAGGTGCTTATGTTACTTCAGGATCAACCAATTGATGTCGCAAATTTTTATACCACGACGGCCGGATTATTTGGAATTTTTTCTGAATATGGCGAACGTCAGAAAGCTTACTTTGCACTTAAGGCTTTTGCAGAATTGCTCGAAACACCGAAAAGAATAGCTTTAGAATATGATAAAGAAGATGGTCTGGTATTCTGTGCCGGGATAAATGAAGATCATTCTGAAATTTCTGTTATGTTGAGTAATTTCCATAAGGAAAATAGAACGTTTCAATTAAGATTCACTAATTCTGATTTTATGCTTCCATCACAATACGAGTTGTATGTTATCGATGATTCAAATAATATGTCACTGGTTAAAGAAACATTGATTAAAGGAATCGATGAATTTCAGATCAAGGAGACGATGAACGGCCCTTCTGTCTTCCTGATAAAAATACGAAGTACCAGGTAATCGATCACCGGATAAGATTTTAATTATTATGCGATGAAAAAAAAATATTCCAGGCGTGAATTTGTGAAGAATAATTCTATGATCGGCCTGGGTGCGTTCGTGCCATTTGATATGGATTCACACAAACAGGTACAATTGAACAGCAGTTCAGGTACTTTTTCAGAAATTGACCATATAGAAAATGAGATTATACTGCATGGCCGTAAAAATAACCAGGCATGGTTTGAGCCAGCTATTGGAGTAATACCGGGCGATGAGCAAAAACTTCCACAGGTATTCGTCAGGGCAACACTGCTGACAGGAAATGATATTGGCCCACAGTTATATCTTAAAACTGATGATCTTGGGAAGTCATGGTCAAATCCAATTCTGTGTCAAAACTGGTTTAAAGTTCCTTTGGAAGATGATGTGTTTGAAGAACCCTGGTTTGGTTTTTTCTATCATAAATTCAGCAAGAAGTTCCTGGCTTTAGGTTTTACGCATTTTGTGCAAGATAGCGGGAAATATAATGGTAACATCCAAAAGAACGAAGCTCATTATAATGCCCCAAACCTGAAAAAAGGTATTGTCTATTCTTTATGGAATCCTGACAAGGCAGATTTTACACTCTGGAAAAGAATGAATTTACCTGAAAACCTCTTTCTGGGCATATATCAGAATGGTCAGTTTCATGAAATGGAGGATGGCACCATTCTTATACCTGGTTATTACTTTGACAATCCTGGAGGTATTGATGCAAAGAATAAATATTCGAAGGTTACGGTATTGAGATGCAGGTTTGATGGTAAGGAATTGAAATTAATTGAACATGGAAGCATTCATACTGTAGAAGAGAACAGGGGATTGCATGAACCTTCAGTGGTATATTTTAAGGGAAGGTATTACATGACCATCAGGCATGACCAAAGAGCTTATGTAACCTCCAGTGAAAATGGATTACAGTATGATGATTTAAAAGTCTGGCATTTCGATGATGGAGGTATTCTTGGCAATTACAATACGCAACAAAAATGGCTGAAGCATAACGATACATTATACTTAGTTTATAACCGGGAAAGTGAATTGAACAATGGGGTTTTCCGAAGTAGAGCACCCTTGTTTATAGCTGAAGTAGATGTAGAAAAAATGGTCGTTCTAAGAAAGACAGAAAGAATAGTTTTTCCTGAAAAAGGTGCAAGAATGGGAAATTTCAATGTTGTTAATGTGCTGGATAAGGAATCATGGGTTGTGACCGGGGAGTGGCTTCAGGGTAATTTTTCTGATTCAAAAGAAGGGCAGCGGTTTTGGCTTGGTTGGGACAATGTTAACTATTTACAATATATTGGCGATTTATTATTGGCCAGGATTACTTTTATATGAAATAGGTGATTTGTTATTGGCCGGGATAAGCTTAAAAAGAAAAAAAAGATTTGTTTATGCGGCGGATTAACTTGAAATGAAGAGATCCAGTTTTATTTAAATTTGATATCAGATCGCACCAATATATATATTTTCATCAGATAATATCATCTGATGAAGGGAATAATGATCTGTTGGGATCATTTAAGATTCTAATTTATTGAACATGTCAATACTTAAGATCTTCCTTTTTATCCTGTTGGCCTACCTCTTTATTTGCGGGCTGATCTACCTGCTCCAGGAAAGGCTTATCTTCTTCCCGGAAAAACTGAGAAGCGATTACCGATTCGAATTTCCCGGGGTTTTCGAAGAAATAAATATCAGCATGAAGGATGGGGTACTTCTGAATGGGGTCCTATTCAGATCCAATTCTTCTAAGGGGTTAATATTTTATTTGCATGGCAATGCGGGTTCTTTGAGAGGATGGGGTGAAATTGCGACAACATATACAAACCTGAATTATGACCTTTTTATGCCTGATTACCGGGGATATGGTAAAAGCGAAAGCAGAATCCAGAATGAGGAACAGATTTTCGATGATATGCAATTAGCGTATGATCATATGAAGCAATATTATCCTGAAGATAAGATCATCATATTAGGTTATTCTATTGGAACAGGTGCCGCTACCAAATTAGCTTCGACAAATCAACCCAGCTTATTGATTTTACAGGCGCCCTTTTACAGCCTTATTGATATAAAGAATCGATATTTCCCAATTATTCCCGGATTTCTTCTTAAATACAAGTTTGAAACACACAAATACATTCAAAACTGTAAAATGCCAATTGTAATCTTCCATGGGGATAAAGATGAAATTATCTATTTCGGATCATCATTAAAACTCAAAGAATTGATAAAGGAAAACGATAAACTTATTCCCCTTCGTGGCCAGTACCATAACGGAATGAGCGTCAATATTCAATATCTTGAAGAACTGGAAAAGATCTTAGCCGATTGATTTCCTTTGAAAAAATTCAACATTCAGAAAACCGGTTCAGGACCGTATTTACACGGTTTGGCATGACAGTCATACAACTCTGCAATTCTTATTTTTTTATTTTATAATAAGTGCTGAATTTTAGTACATCATCGATAAAACATTAAGCAAATGGAAAAGACTCAGTATGATTTCTTGACGTTCACCTGGCGGATCACCGCAGCGCATGTCATCACCTATTTTATTGCCGGTATTCTGGCATTTAATCTTTTTAACTATGCCGAGGTATTTGCAGAAGGGGATATGGCCGTCTTGATGAAGCCGGTTGACTCACCCTGGGTAATGGCCGGAACGGCCCTCAACATATTTCGCGGGATCTTGTTTGGTATAGTGTTATGGCCCTTTAGAACTGTACTTCTGGAAACGAAATATGGCTGGCTATACCTCTTTGGACTGTTTTTCGGTTTGGCCATTCTTGGCACTTCTGGTCCTGCACCCGGATCCTTCGAAGGAATGATATATACCAACTTTCCTGTCCTGGACCAAATTATAGGACTCCGTGAAACAGTATTCCAAACTTTGCTGTTTTCATTAATTGTCTTCTTCTGGTATAAATACCCAAAAAAGATCTGGACCATTCTTTCGATCCTTATTGTCGTTTTATTACTGATGATGATTACAGCAGGGCTCCTGGTCACCTATACCTGAGGATTCAGAATAGCAGAGATAGATTTTCCTGCAATTTATTCATAGTATTTCGGATTGGTAAAATCAAACACTGTAGAATGATTTGATTTTTCATTAGAAATAATATTGAGCTGCTTTTTAACGTATTCAGGATCCAGCTCAATTGCTTTGCTGTAATCTTCGGCAGCTTTTTCACATTCACCAGCAATCAGATAGGCCTGAGCACGATGCAAATAAGCGTCGACTATTTTTTGCTTTTTTTCAATAGCCTCCGAAAAGGAATGAATCGCATTTTCAATATCCAATTCCGTTAAGTGAGATTTTCCCTGGTTAATATAATCTGTATAGACTTTTCCGTATGTCTCCATACTGAAAATAGACAGTCCAATTATGGCAATGTATATATTTAACTTTCGCATGGCTTTTAATTTTAATGTTATAACATCAATAACCAGTTATTTACCAAAATGTTTGATTACTTTAATGAAATCTTATATAATCATGACTTTATAAAGTCCGGTAGGGAATCTGGTATTTTTAGTGATCGAATATAAACCTTTATCTCAATAAATTATGGATTGTTACCATGATGAGGGGTATCATATCAATCAATTTACTGGTATAATCTGACCCAGTCAACGATCATATCAATAGGGAGTTCCTCAGGATTTGTGATCTTCCCTGGCCAGCTGCCTTCCAGTTGCTGATCGAGAAACAAGTAGAACGGTTGGTCAAAAGGCCATTGGAATGTCCCTGCCCCATTGACTTTCGGATATTCATATGATTTGATACCATTAATAGCATATACCAGCTTATCGGGATACCATGAAACACTATAGACATTATAATCGTCCGGTTTGATTGGAGCTTTAGCATATCTTTGGGGTTCCTGTTGCTTGTACGTTATGGTCCAATGGTTATGCGTGGTCTGGTAAGCTGAATCTTCATGGTTCAATCGTTCCATGATGTCCATTTCACCATTGTGTTGATCCGGATAGATCTGTTTCTCTGAAAGCATCCAGATGGCTGGCCATGCGCCATGTGCCGGCTCCAGTTTGGCCCTGATCTCTATCCGGCCATACTGAAAAGCAAACTTGTCCCAGGTATATATACCCCCAGTCAGGTAAGGTCTCGGATCTCCATTGATCGTATCCTCATTGACCATTCCCCTCAAGTAGATATTGTTATCGTCAAAGTTGACCACCCTGGGATCTTTGGCCGTGATATACCTGAAACATCCCAGGTTTTCCTGCCAGCGCTCGACAGGTAATTTCCATTGCGGGGAAGTAAAAAGTCCTATTCTGGTCCAATGAGTTGTATCCAGAGTACCCTGGTCAAATTCATCTTCCCAGACAAGTTCCCAATCCGTATTTTCATTCCTGCGGTCTTCCTTTTGCACAAACATATAGCCATCTACGATTTTATAAGGTTTATTATAATCTGAACAACTTGTTATTGCTAGAAATACTAAAAGAATTGGGATAAAGAGTTTGTATGTTTTCATAGGATAAGCATTTACATTTTTGCCTGGAAGTTCCGATTTATGTTATGTACTTTTTATTGTACTAAAATATAAGCTAAATTATTTCTATTATACTTTGTGATGAAGAATAGTTCTTCGACACGTCTTTCCTCTTATATTGGTATACAATTTGATTTTAATATCAAATCCCAACTATAGCAGTATTCTTATATTTCTACAGATAAAGATTGAAAAAAATGACTTTTCATAAAAGATGCCTTCTTCCTTAATGCCCTCTGTATCATGCCTTATAAAATCTCATCATCATCAGCGACGAACATTCGCGTGCTTATTGTATAATTTCCCTGATTGCTATCAGTATATTCAAGATCGATATAAAAAGCCCGGAAGCCTGTCTCCGGGTATTCTAAAGTTGTATTTACATTGGAATTATTTGTTACTTCAAGAATTTCTGGACTCCAGGTTTCATCTCTGAAATCCCGATCCTGAGAGCTGGCAGACCATAAATAGGCAGCCTGAATTGCATTTAATGATCCTGTAACATTCAATAATATATCCTGGCCTGTTTCAGTAAATTCCCATGAACATTTGGGATAGGCCTGATTGGAAATGGTATTGTAAAAAAACGCACTGACAGTTTTTATTGCCTCTTCTCCGCCATTTAAATCATGACCGGCATTGGGCACATAGTGAATATAATTTTCCCCCTGAAGGTCATCGATGTAATGCTTAATGGCATCTACCGGCCAATATGGATCATTCGTTCCAATAAATATCATTTTAGGCATAGTAAGCCTATCACGATAAGAATAGGGATCAATCATTGTTGCAATGTTTCCTCCGAGCTCAGTATTAACATCCTGAGGGATGCCAAGATCAACATAATCCTGTATTTGGTAACTGTAATCACCCCATACCTCAACCTGATAATCCAGATTCACTGGCATGTTTAAAATATCTATTACGAGAGGGGCTATAGCACTTACACGGGTATCAGACGCACCCGTTAACCAGGTTGTCCAACCTCGTTTAGATGCACCCGCAATAATGAAACCGTTTATGGTCAGATCCCCGGTTTCTTCAGAAAACTCCTGAACAGCATCCATAGCGCGTACAGCACTTTTTACCATAGGGAACAATAATGGCCAGGAATAATCTCCATCATTTCGAAAGTTATTCAGGGTAAAAGAAATCAGGGCATCTTCAGTCAGGCCATTAAATAAGGGCTGGTTGGGGGTATGCCTGAGAATGGCAGCTACTGCATGATTGTTAGAAGCCAATGATCCGATAGCCAGGGCCTCCTCGTCAATTGCATTTGTCCATTTCGGATAGTCGTTATCCAGACTACCACCTGTAATCCAAAGCAAGGCCTCATCATACATTACATCATCCGGAATAATTATCGTCAATTGATGCTTCCATGTATATTCATGCCATTTCTGCGAGGTGAGGAGTAAATCATAAACCATTACATCAGAGACCTTTAAAGAGTTTTTTATCTCCCACTGGTATGTTTCATCAGAATTATTCAGATATATACTTAAAGCATTTTCAGGTGTAACAATAGGTGGTTCAACATCATCGGTTTTTGGAGAGCACTGGAAGAATACGTATCCTATAAGGAATAATTTCAGAGTCGTCAAAAAATGAGATTTAATTCTATTATTCATATGAAAAAATTAAAAAACAACTGAATAAATATACAAAATCTAGAGGTAATACCTAATCTGGTTAATTGCCTTTTACTGATGATTATATCATGGCAGTATCTACATTAAAGCTCAACAACCTCCTCTTTTAACACTTTTTCTTCATCCAAAACAATCCCGAAGCCCGGTCTGGTTGGCAATTCGAGATGTCCGTTTTCCGGAATTAATGGATACTTTTCAAAATGGATCTTACTAGGCATCCAATTCAGCAGGTATTCACCAATGGGACAGGTCATAGGCGATTGACTGGCAATTACATGAAGGGCTGAATGGATATTATGCCCATGAGGCACAACCCGGACATCAAATATGCTGGCCATAGTGCATATCTTTACCAGTTCGCTGGTACCACCGCACCATTCTGGATCAGCCTGAACAAAATCCAATGCCCCCTTTTTTAGGAATTCACTAACCTCCCAACGACCATAAAAATGCTCGCCGGTCGCAATAGGTACAGAGGTGCTTTTCCTAAGTTCTACAAAGCTGTCGATCTTATCTGAAACGAAAGCCTCCTCAAGCCAGTAGGGCCTATATTCTTCAACCATATTACAAAATGTAAGAGCATAATCCAGGTCCCAGCCGTTGAAAGCGTCAAACATAATCTCATATTCCTCTCCCAGGGTTTCCCTGAGGATTTTAACCATTTCAACATTCTTCAACATACCCTTTGTCCCATCAGCCAGTCCATTGGCCATAAACCACTTTTGATACCTGAAGCCTTTATCTTTAAGTTCCAGGCTTTTGCTGGCTACATCGTCCGGCAAAACGGAATAACCCAGGCAACTTGCATAAACTTCAAGCTTATCTCTTGTCGGACCGCCCAGGAGGTTGTAAACAGGAACTTCAAAATATTTACCTTTCAGATCCCATAATGCATTATCCACCGCACTTATAGCCATCATATAATGACCGGCCCGGGAGTGCCTGTTTAAACGGTACATTTTATCCCAAAGCATTTCAATGGCCAGGGGATTCTGACCGATTAAAAACCTTCGAAGCTGACTCAATACGACATATGCTGCTTCCCAATCAACAATCCCATAGAATCCTTCTACACCTTCGTTAGTAAGGATTTTTATGTAGTTATTAGAGATGGACTGAGTTTCCGGTTCTACGCTTTTTTGATCAGGATATGGGGGTAGTTTATGTTCAGGATAAGCCGTCAATGGGCTGATCTGACTTTGATAAGGAAAATCAAATGATTCCTTTTCTCCTGTTACTTTAATAATCTGCACATCGGTTATTTCGATAGCTTTTTGTTCTTTTTCGGAAGGATTATTAAAAGAAAGCAAAGGCAGGGCACCTAATGCTCCAAGACCTGATAAAAAATTTCTTCTTTTCATTTGGTAAATGGATTTTAGAATATATTAATTTTTATTTCAATCGATTTTCAATAATAGAAAATTAAGTTAGATAGAATTACATTACAAATAAATATCCTTTTACTTCGGCAACCCGAATTATTAATTAAGCCTTAAAAGAATCCCGTTTTTTTTTATAATCAATTTTTAATTTATTCATTCTATTTCTTAGAGTACTCGCATTGATACCTAATATCTCAGCTGCCCCTCCTGCCCCATGAATTTTCCCTTTCGTCCTGGACAATACACTTCTGATGTGCTTAGATATCACTTCATCCAACTTTTCGGGCTCCTGTTCCGGTTTTTCTACACTCTCTGATTTCTCTGTTCGTGTAGAAGTAAGGATATGATCGAAAGTAAGTGGTCCCTCCGGGGCTAATATCAAGGCGCGTTCCACTACATTCTGCAATTCACGAACATTTCCAGGCCAATAGTATTTCATCAGCAGATCCATAGAGTCCGGAGCCATCATAGGAACAAATGGCAATTTCAATTCTCTTGATTTTAAGCTGATAAAATGCTGTAAAAAAGCTGGGATATCAGCTTTCCGATCTCTTAGGGGTGGTATCCAAATTGGAAAAACATTAAGTCTGAACCACAGATCTTCCCGGAACAATTGTTTTGAAACCAGATCCTGAAGGTTGCGGTTTGTCGCTGCGATAATGCGTATGTCCAGGGGAATTGTTTTCATTCCTCCTACCCGTTCAATCTCTTTAGTTTGCAATACTCGTAATAAGCGTACCTGTGCTTCCAGAGGCAGCTCACCAATTTCATCCAGAAATACAGTCCCACGATCAGCACGTTCAAACCGGCCCCTTTTTTGGGCAATAGCACCCGTAAAGGCTCCTTTTTCATGCCCAAATAACTCACTATCAATAAGTGAATCTGGTATGGCGCCACAATTCACACTCACAAAAGGCCCCTTGCTTCGTGTTGAGGAATAATGAATGGCATTGGCAATTACATCCTTTCCCACCCCTGTTTCCCCGGAAAGTAACACCGGACTATCAAGCGGGGCGACTTGCCGAACATGAAACAATACTTCCTTCAAACCAAAATTAGCCCCCACAATTTCATCGCCGGATAAGCGGTAAAGTTCTTCATTCAGATAAGTATTATCATCTGCCAGAAGTTCTTTCAGCTTGAGAACTTCACGGTGTTGAAGCGCATTTGACATAGCAATTGCCAAAGGATCCTGCAATAAGGCGATCCTTTCAGCATGTGTTTGAGAATAATGATCGTTTTCGGTAATAAGTACCAGAGCACCAAGGATCTCTTCTTGTGATTTTATATACAAGACCATCAAAGAAGAACAGGGTACATCATGAAATTCTAACATCTCCCGGCTTATTGCCCTATCGTACGGTTTGTCAAAAATAAATACCTCTTTTCCCTGAGGAAGTTCGGTCAATGCTGCGGATTGCTGTGCTGACTGAGATAAGGGAGTTAAAACATCCATTTGGCTACATTTATTCACAGTAGCTGTAGCAATTGTGCGCATAGATTTAAAATTCGGATCATAATATTCCAGGAAAAGCCGATCCAGAGGCATCACTTTTTGTAAGAATTTCAAGGTAGATTGTAATGCTTTTTCTATTTTCAAATTACCACAAATAAGCAATGTGGCTTGTCGAAAAAATTCATCAGGTTCCATGATATTTAATGTAAAGAGAAATGTCCTTATTGCCGCATTAGATAAATATACATCTTATTATCATATATGGCAACATAATTTGTCATATATGGCGAAATAGCTGTATGCTTTAAACGTATGTTTTTGACTATTAGTGCCTTATGAGAGTTGGCATACAATTGGCCATAGCTTATCTACAACAATCAATAAAACTCAAATCATGAAGAATATCCCTAAATGGCTGGAAATAATTGAGTTAAGAACCGGAACAAACAATACAGAAAATCTGGAAAAAGTGTTGCAGAAGATAGTCGAAGCATTAAAAAATGAATCGGATCCGAGGAAGATTAAAATCTATCGTAGTTATTCTGTTCATAGCGATTTCAGCATACACCTGGCACACAAATTAACCAAACCGGATAAAAGGGGAAGTCAGCTAGGACTTCATTTAGCAGCATCACTAAAAAAATTCGGATTATTGAATCATCAGATCTGGCATGAAATGAAAAGTAATCACAAAAAATTATAAACTTATGAAAACTATAATTATCGGAGCCGGTCCATTAGGAAGTTTATATGCTACTCTGCTTCATAAAGCGGGCAAGGATGTAACCATGCTTGCAAGGAATGATCACTACGAATTTTTGAAACAGAATGGCATCGTAATGATCAATGAATTTACACAGGATAAGATAATTGAAAAGGTGAAGGTGGTTGGTTCATTGGATGAAGAAGATAATTTTGATCTGGCCATAATCTTGATGAGAAAGAACAGTGTTACAAAGTTGCTGCCTACCTTAAGTAAATATAAAAACATCAGGAATTTTCTTTTTATGGGAAACAATGCACTGGGTTTTGATGAATACCTGAATTACTTGCCTAAGGAAAAGGTATTATTTGGATTCCCGGGTGGAGGTGGTTCACGAATAGACCACATTGTACACTATATTGATAGTGAAAAACCCTATGGTAAAAGAATGCCGATTACATTGGGGGAAGTTGATGGCAAGATGCGTACGAGGACCAGGCAAATTCAACATTTATTTAATACCTCCAATATACCAGTTAAAATAGTAAAGGAAATAGATAGCTGGTTAAAATATCATGTAGCATTTATCAATCCATTGGCAGGGGCATTATTGAAAAGCGGGAACAATTACAAGCTGGCAAAAGATAAAACGACAATTCTTAAATATGTAAAGGCTGTTCAGGAAGGTGGAAGAGTTTTAAAATCATTGGGCTGGACCAAAAGTTATAACCTCAAATTCAAAATGTTCTATTGGATGCCGGAAGGTATATTGATCAGTATTTTAAGCAAGGTATTCAATTCACGATTTGCAGAAATAGCCATGATGATGCATGTACAGGCAGCCAGTGATGAAATGATTGAATTGGGAAAGGAGTTCAAGACACTGACCAATCAATCGGATATAGAAACACCAAATCTTGATGAACTGATAGAATCAATTCATAGCAGTAAAAGTTCAGCATTATAACAATAACGAGCAATGCACAAGATGCTAAAAATATCTAAAAGAGCTGTTTTCAGTATTATAAAAATACATTTTTAAATTAATAAAATCATGAAAAAAGTATTAGTTGCAGGTGGGACAGGATACCTCGGACGGTATTTGATCAAGGCACTAAATGCACAAGGTCATCAGGTATACGGGCTAGCCAGAAGACGGGAAAAATTAGATGATTTGAACGATTGTTTATATGAAATAATTGAAGCGGAAGTGACAAAGCCTGAAACGCTGAAAGGTATTTGTGATGATATTGATGTGGTTATTTCCTCTATCGGCATTACCAGGCAGAAGGATGGCCTGACATATATGGACGTTGATTACCAGGCAAACAAAAACCTGTTGCAGGAGGCCATTAATAGTAGTGCAAAAAAATTTATCTATGTTTCGGTCTTAAACGGGCATTTATTTAAAGAATTGAAGATGGTTCAGGCAAAAGAACGATTTGCAGATGAGCTCAGAACCTCAGGTATAAATTATGCCATCATTCGGCCCAATGGCTTTTTCTCTGACATGACAGAAGTCCTTAATATGGCACGGAAAGGTAAAGTGTATTTATTTGGTGATGGATATTACAAAAGCAATCCCATTCATGGTCAGGATCTGGCTGATTTTATGGTAGATAAAATGAATAGTGATGAAACAGAAATAGATGTTGGCGGGCCTGAATTATTCACTCAAAATGAAATTGCCAGGATCGCTTTCCAGTCACTGGGGAGAAAGGGGAAAATCGTTCACATTCCTATATGGATCAGGGACATTTCACTTAAACTGGTTCGATTATTCACTGGCCAAAAAACCTATGGACCTATCGAATTCTTTATGACAGTCATGACACACGATATGATCGCACCCCAGGTTGGGAATCAATACTTGTCTGACTTTTTCAAGGCAAACTGTAAATAAGGATACTTCATCTAAATAGAAAGATGGATTTATCTGGTTATTTATAACAGTATAATTCAGAGAAAAACATTAGAAAAACTCTAATTTGTGTAAACATTTCTAATCATTTTACTTGTTCATTCAGTTAAAAAAATTCAGGATCAGACCCCAGCCAAACATACATTTCCTGTATATTAATATTAAATCATCATAACCTTTTATAAGGAATAGTCATATATTTGGTTAACTTTCCTTTTGGTCTAAAATCTATTAGACGAAATTCAGCTATATGCAAAGGTCAAAACAGATTTAAATAAATGAAAAAAATAATATTCCTGGTTGTTTGTATGGTTCAGACTTTGTCTGGCTTAGCTCAGAATACCGATAGCCTTTGGACAGTCTGGGATAATAAATCTTTACCGGATTCTGTGCGCATTGAAGCACTATGCGAAATGTCAGAAATCCTTCTTGAAACCCAGCCTGATATTGCAAATGCTCTTGCTGATACGATTATCAATATCTCAAATAGCCGGGAATTAATTAAGCATTATGCACATGCACTTAGGATTAAGGGAGAATACTTTCATCATATATATAATTATGATACTGCTTTGAGATTTTACAATTCCAGTTTAAAAATTCTCAAAGAGTATGATCTAAAACCTGATATGATTATTCTTTATGAAACAATTGGTGATAATTTCTTTCACCAACATGATTACCCAAAAGCTGACGTATACTATGAAAAATATTTGAATGAGAACGTGAGGATAAAGGACACATTAGGAATCGCAAATGCGTACCAAAACATTGGAATAAATTATTATTTTCAAGGCGATTATATAAAATCTTTAGATTACTTTCTTAAGGCAATTGATTTCTATAGGGATTATAGATAGCGAAGAAGATATAGCTGACATGCATCTTCGCTTAGGTGCAATATATTATCACCAGGGCAACTATACTAAAGCCATTCAATATTTAAATAAATACTTTGAGTATGATGTGGATTCAAAGAACGTGAGAATACACGCTGAAATTTATACCAACTTAGGGGCGATATATTTTCAGCAAGCAGATTATATCAAGGCAAAAGAATATTATGAAAAAGGATTGGCGATTGATGAGCAATTTGAACAACACAGAGGCAGAGCAATTGGACATTTCAACATCGGAGAGTGTTTCCTGGAAGAACAAGACCTGCCCGTTGCTATGGAATATTTTCAAAAAAGCCTCAGCATAAGCCAGAAGTATTATGAAAAAGATATCATAGCAGACTGTTATCTCGCTATCGGCTTAATACATATGAAGCGTGAAGAATATACCGAAGCAATGAGATATTACCAGCAAAGTCTGGAGGCTGCACAGGAAATTGGCTATAATGCTATTTTAAGTTCCATTTATATTTATCAGGGAAATCTTTTTAATGTATTATCAGATCATTCCAAAGCACTTGGCAAGTGTAAGCAAGGATTTGAATTTTCGATTGAGACAGGGGATATTCAGGAACAGATAAGTGCATGTGAATGTTTATATACTACATACAAAGCGCTTGGGAACGCTACCGAGCCCTGGAGTACCATGAGACCTATCTTTCCTTAATTGATAGCCTTCATAATGAAGAAACCGTCAGGCAACTTCAGCAAATGGAATTTAAACAACAGATGCTTGCAGATAGTCTAAAAATGGAAGAGGAAAAATTTCAGGCGGCTCTTACATCTCAAAGAGAAATTAGCAAACAAAAATACCGTAAGAATCTGTTT
>CAWGCL010000013.1:0-564289 GCA_963820995.1 uncultured Cytophagales bacterium
TTTAAACAGACCAAACCAGACTTTTGAAGGTAAAGAACTATATCCAACTCTTTTAGAAAAAATTGCCGCTTTATTGGAAAGTATAATAAAAAATCATCCGTTCAATGATGGAAACAAAAGGATTGGCTATACTCTTTGTCGATTGATCTTACTTGAAAACAATCTTGATTTAACTGCAACACAAAATGATAAATTCGATTTTATTATCAAAATCGCCGAAAATAAAATTAGCTATCGACATATCCTTAATTGGCTGAAAACGCATACTCAATAGATTATTTTGGTAAAAATCCCTTACCATCCGGTAAATGCATACCTACACTCTTTCATATCGAATACCATATCCTCATTCACTATTTTTAAGCTATAAGATTTATAAACTTTAACCAGTAGGTCGCTTTAGCATCAAACCGATTTCAATTCTTATCGGCCCAATCTTCCAGAGCTTCTATAGCTTCAAGCAGAACCCCGGCCGACCCTCTGAAAAGACCAGAACCTTTTGGATCCCCTCCAACTGTATACCATTCATAAAATCCTTCATTTGCTATGACCCGGTCAACCATGGGAGATAATTCATCATAAGCCTCACCAGCGAATCCGTTTTTTGCCAGTGCCGCGACCATTCTCGCCCCAAACCATGTCCAGTCACCTCCATTCTGATAACTCCAGGGTCCCATTCCCTTGTTCATGAAACTGTTCTCCGGATAAACCGGATATAATGTTATACCAATACTCTGGGCATTGGCATCCGAAACATTCTTCCTCATTTTATCCAGTGAAACCTTAATTTCCTGGTTGTTTAGTAGTCCGGCTTCAATAGCAACTGCAGTCCCGCCATGATAGAATATGGTATTTTCATCAGCAACTTCAGGGAATGCCCTTGCATTCACGTAAACATGTGGAATGAATTTCGGGTTTTTTTCATCCCAGAGATGCTTTCTGACATTATCCCTGATATCCTGATACCTCTTTTTCCATACCTTTTGTCCAGAAACACTTAAACTCAAAAAGTTATCAATGGCTATCAAAAACATAGCATTGTCATAAATATCTATTGCCGGAATTGAATTTTCATCCAGTTTAACACCCCACGGGTGACCGGGTTGAACATCCCCCCAATCTGCCGTTGTAGCTCCCCAGATCAGGCCATAAGTTTGATTATAACGGTGTTTCATCAGGAATTCCATTGCCAGTTCAAGCCGCTCTATCGCTTTCTTGCCATTGACCATTTCTTCAAGCAAAGATTTATCCCCGGAGCAGCTATGTATTTATAAAATGCCTGAACGAGCGAAGTTTCCTGGTCTGTTTCTACAGTATTCTTATCAAATGCATAACCCGGCATATCGTATCTTTCATACCGCCCATAATAATCAATGTTTTCATTTTCCCCTATCTGTTGATATCCATCGATAATGTTCCCGTCAAAGCCCTGGAAGTAGAGGAACCGCAAAAGGACTTCACGTACTTCTTCCTGAGGCCGCACTTTTAACGAATACGTGATGAAGGTATTAAAATCCCTGATCCAGACTTCCTGGTATCCTGAGCCGGCATTAAATCCAGTTGAAAGCAGGTTCATACCTTTTTCTTTAATTATTTCGAATCTATTGTCCGACCGGATCTTTTCTGCTAAGTCGCTTTTTTGCGCACATGTTGATTGGTATAATAGAAATGTAATTAGAACGAAAAAATAGTAAGGCTTCATGAGAAATATCAGATTGAGTTTATGTATCACACAAATGTATCGATTTTCGAAATATTTTTACTAAAGCAATAAGGAATTGCCATAATGATACATGAAACGTTTGTACCGTACAGGCTTTATTTTTTTCCATGGTGATATTAAATCTAAAATAAATTACGCACGAATAAATTTCCATATTAGTATTTGCCATCAAATATTGATGGATCATATCTCTGGAATTATTCTTCATAACCAGGAAAACTCAAAGATGGTTTCTATATTAATACTCAATTCTTCAGAATTACAGGTTCTATAAGAATTGGTTCCGACCGGGCAAAGTGTTTTTACCGGGGATATTTATTTCGGATTATGCTGGATGAAGTTATTTGAATCTTTTTCTTTCTTAAGAAGAAGCGGGTGGTACTAATGAAATATTCTTAACCGGTCTATTGCTATTGTTTGTTCATTTTTCCTGAAATGAGGACTATATAAAGCAGGACAAAGATAAAAGTAAGTCCGCCTACAGCCCACCAGTAATAAAAATTATTGAAAGCAGAGGCTATGAGCAATCCTAATCCAAGTCCTATAAAGAATATAAGAAGGCTGGCTGAGCCGGGGTACATGGTGATCTTGTTGAAAAGATATATTCTTCTTCCCCATAATCCTTTCTGGATCCATCCTGCAGAGATTAATAAGGGGACAAGCGCAATAGTATCAAGTAAGGATAATCCTTGTCCATCACCAATAGTAAGAAGGTATGGGCCTTCCCATTGACCGGGAATGGCAAATATCAGAATAGACAATGATAACAGAAAGACAGGGCCTCTGGGCCATTCAATAGCTTTCATAATAATGCGCGTTAAGAATTTTAGTCTTTTATTGTTTAGATTACTAAATTTCGGAAAAGGTAACTTGCAAATGCCTAATGATTAACCCGTTTAATAGAAATTGATAATTATTATTACTTAAATATCCTGTAATGAAAGATATTATCCTGGCTTCTGCTCAATTCGAACATCATTCAAATGACAAAGCCTATAACCTGAAAGTAATTGAAGAATTAAGCACGAAAGCCAGTAAAGAACAGGCTGATGCTGTAAGCTTCCATGAGTTGTCGATTCCAGGGTATACCTTTCTTCAGGGCATGGGGAAGGAAGAACTGAATGATATTTCTGAAGAACTTTCTACAAGCTCCAGCTTGAAGATCCTGAAGCAAATGGCAGGGGATCTATCCATGGTGATCATGGCTGGACTGGTGGAATGCAGGAGAGGGGCCTTCTATAATACCTATGTTGCTGTTAATGGGGAGGAAATACTGGCAAGCTTCAGTAAACTTCATCCATTTATTAATAAAAACCTTAGTCCGGGAGAAGGCTATACATTCTTCGATATGAAAGGATGGAAGTGCAGCATTCTGATTTGCTATGATAACAATATCGTAGAGAATGTCCGGGCCGTCGCCCTGTCGGGAGCCCAGATCCTGATTGCCCCTCATGTAACAGGAGGTACACCTTCGCCTATGCCGGGCCGTGGATATATCGATGAAAAGTTATGGGAAAACAGATTGAATGATCCTGTTTCAATTCGTGCTGAGTTAAATGGACCTAAGGGCCGGGAATGGTTAATGCATTGGCTGCCTGCTAGGGCTTATGATAATGGCATATATCTGTCTTTCAGCAATGCTATTGGACTTGACCATGACCACATTGTTACTGGCGGTGCTATGATCCTGGATCCTTTCGGAGATATATTGGCTGAATCTTCAGTATTGGGAGATGATGTTGTTGTGGCCAGGTGTATACCCGAAAAACTTAAAGATGCAGGAGGCTACCGGTACAGGAATGCCAGAAGACCTGAGTTATATGCGGATATTCTCGGCGGTAAGCACAGTTCGACAACCAAACCGGTCTGGATGAAAGAGGAAGATTGATATTTCACAAAGAGTCTTTAGACTAAAATTAATTCAATTGCATTTAAGGCTTTATCTGGATGAAATTAGGATGATTTACTATTTTCTCTTAATCTAAGTTCTAATTGGCCGAACGACATTTCCCGTAATCCCGTAACCGAAAATTTGTATATTTTGTAATATACCGTATTTTTACTGGCGCTTAGGGATATATAATTAATTTTTATTGAAATATTTCAAGGTAGCAAAACTGAAATTGACTTTTTAGATTTAAACTGAATTTTTTAAGATCATCAGAAAAAGAATAATCAAGAAAAAAATCCAAAAAAAAACTAATTTATGAAACACCTGAATAACATGCGAAAACTGGGGCTTGTTATGGTCATCCTGACCTGTTTCCAGATTTCAGCAATGGCTGCAGGATTCCAGGTATATCTACCTGGCAGTCGTGCCACAGCAATGGGTAATCTGGGGGTCGGCTTACGACCGGATGCTTCCAGTATTTATGTAAATCCCGGAGCCATGGCCTTAATGGAAAATAATGAGGTCATGCTGGGGTTCAACTTCATCGAGGCGAAAGTTGCGTATTATAACTCGCAGGTTGAGAACAGCAATTATGTTGCTGATTCGGATAATCCGACCGGAACCCCTTTCCATGCGTATGCTGTATGGGGACCCAAGGAAGCCAGATGGAAGGTCGGGCTGGGTATTTACACGCCATATGGATCCAGGGTAAACTGGGGAGAAGAATGGCGGGGCAGGTTTTTACTTTCCGGGATCAGGTTGCAAGCCATTTATACACAAGCCACTTTTTCTTACGCTGTATTAGATAATTTATCAATAGGAGCTGGTGTAATTGGCATGTTCGGTAATGTCGATCTGAAAAGAGTCCTTGATGTTTCATCGGATTTACCCCCTACAACAATAAATTTGACCGGGGATGCCGAGTTAGCTTTTGGGTTCAATGTGGGATTGTACTGGGCGATTTCGGAAAAATGGCAATTGGGAGCAAGTTATCGATCAAAAGTTGAAGCTAAGTTAAATGGGGGCGACGTTTCTTTTGAAAATGTGCCCAACTCATTAGCCACTCTGCTTTCCAGCAATAAATTCAATTCAACCATTCCTTTGCCTTCTTCAGCAAATCTGGCTTTAAACTGGACACCTGATGAAAATTGGGAAGTGGGAATTGAAGCCAATTACATAGGATGGGGAGCTTATAAAAGCCTGGATTTTGATTTTGAAGATGAAAATCCAGCTATCCAGGATTCAGAATCTCCCAGGAATTATAAAGATTCATGGGTTTTTCATCTGGGCGGTCAATATGATTTTGGGAAGTTGCAGTTAAGAGCTGGTGGATATTATGATCTGACACCTGTACAGGATGGATATATGACGCCTGAAACACCGGATTCGAACCGTACCGGCTTAACATGTGGTATTGGGTATAGCGTAGGTGACTTCCTGCAATTTGACCTGGCATTTTTATTTATTGCCGGACAGGAAAGGGAGCAGTTAACTTCAGTCGCTCAAAGTGTAGGCACATATCCTTCGGTGACGAATAGCACCTATGCTGTCGAACCCGGTACATACAAAATGAGGGCCTACATTCCCGGCATAACGATAACTTACAAGTTTTAATGTAAATGGTAACGATGATGAAAAGTATAAATAAAATCATTTTAGTTCTGGGATTGGTGGGATTAATTATTTCCTGTAAGCCTGAGATCGAGGTACCTGCACCATCTTCAGGAGGGGCAGACTTCAGCAATTATTTGGCCATTGGCAATTCACTGACTGCCGGTTTTATGGATGCAGGGCTGTATCTGGAAGGACAGGACCAGTCCACCCCGGCCATTATGGCAAAACAACTCATGGAGGTAAATCCCAACCTGCCCTTTAATCAACCCACAATGCCGGAAAATGGATCGGGATATCTTAAACTCCAGGCACTTGACCTGGCAAATGGGATATTCGTTTTCGATCAGATCCCTCCTGATCCAGGCTGGACAGATAAGATACCCGGGACTTATCAAAATCTGGGTATTACTGGAATCAGGGTTAAGGACATTACCGTTAACGGGTATGGGGCCAGTGTCGAGCAGGGTAACCCTTATTTTTACAGGATCCTGGCGGCAGATGAGGCTATGAAATCTTACCTCGATAAAGTGAGTGAAGCGGAAGTATCCATATATACATGCTGGATCGGGAACAATGATATGCTGGATTATGCCATCAGTGGCGGGGCTTTTGGGGCTGCGGGATTACCAGTTACAGGTGTTAATGGTTTGACGCCTGTCAATGAGTTTGAAGCCTCCTATGATGCCTTAATGAATGTTTTGAATGGAAAGGGAGCCAAGGGCATATTGGGGACCATTCCTGATATCAGTGTTATTCCATTTTTTAACATGATCCCATGGAACTCGGTTGTACTTGATGAAGCAACAGCTGCACAGGCCAATGCGTTTTATTCCTCTCAAATTGATCCACTGCTGGAAGCGGGTGTGGAAGAAGGCGTGATCAGTCTGGTCGCAACAGATACAGTTGTTTCGGTGGCCGTTATTCCTGATCTGGCAGATACAACCATCTGGCTGCAAACATACCAGGCAGCAATAGATGATGGGAAAAATCAGCAGGAAGCTGCTGACTCGGCATATGCCTTTCTAGCTTCACCTGTAGGACAGGCTGCCAGTGCCCAGTTGCAGGCTGCACTAAATGCAGAATTGCCACAATATTTATTAGGTCTTCCTGTAAGTCCGGAGTTACAACCTCTTTTCGATCAGATCGGTTTATTACTCGCAACTGATCCCCTGCTTCAGGGTGCAATAGCTCAGACACAGGCTCAGATACAACAGGCTTATGATGCAGGTTTATTGCCAGAATTGGAAGCTGAAATTGCAAATCGTACAGAGCAGACAATTGCCGGATTGAAGGCTATAGGTTATTATCCAACCTTTGAAGTAGGGCCGAATGGCTTTGTTATTGAAGTTCCTGTAACAGCCTCAAATCCGCTGGGATTGAGGCAGATGGTGGAGGGAGAAAAAGTATTGTTTACAGCATTTCCTATACTTTCAGACCCTCAGCAGGCACTTGCTCCACAGCCTGATCAGCTCATTTTAACATCTGATGAGATTGATTCTCTAAGGTCTTTTACCCAGGAATATAATGATATTATTAAGGGTTATGAAAGTGCCAATGTAGGTGTGATTGATATGAATGCATTATTAACGGCTTTGAATGAAGGTGTATTTATGGATGGTACTGAGGTAGATGGAAGCTATATTCAGGGCGGACTATTTTCTCTTGATGGTGTGCATCTGACGCCCCGGGGTTATGCAATCGTTGCTAACGCCTATATAGATGCAATAAATAAGAAATTCAGCGCATCTATTCCACCGGCAAATATAAGCGTTTACCGTTCAGTGGTATTGCCATAGATTTTTGATTTTAAAAATATAGGGCGCCTATGCAGGGCGCCTTTTTTTTAAAATTATTCCACACCTGTAATAATTTTTCGGGATTACCTTTTTTTTTCATTTTTAAAATCAACTGAATTTTATAAATTTTATAAGCGCTGAAGTAAGGTTTTTATTTGATTGAGTGTTGTAGTACCTCCAGGGAAATGATTTTGATGAAAACATTACATCTGGTTTTCCCGGATCATAAAAAAAATTCTTAACCATAAATTAATATTCAGATTCATTCGTGAAGATGATCCGGAATTTTGCAGTCTTCTAAATACAAAAAATCAAGACAATATTACTCAAGTGCCTTTTCAATATTGTTTGCTATTTTATTTTAAGATCCTATATGTACCTTAGACTCGTCAATTGAATTTTAATCAACCAGCATTGTTTAGTTCTTGACAGTTTGATGTAATAAATCAGTGAAAAATCTCAATTTTCATTAAGAAAATGAATTATTATCTACCAGCTATACGATTATTGCCAACTTGTTCCCTGCTTGTCCAAAAGCTTAATTCAGCCAGCTATGATGGGGGTTTAACAGCTAAATGGACAGCAGGGAATTTTTTTTCGAATAGCTTACCGATCAAAAATAGAATATCAACTTCATATAAAAGAATTGCGAATTACCCGATTCAACCTGAACCAGCTATGTGCCCAGCCAGCTATGCTTCAGAGGCGTGTCCCCCTCGTTGACACGCCTCGGGCTGGCTTTTTAATCATCTGAAAATGTGTTGAATTTTGCATGTCAAGGAACCAGTTGATATTTATTGATTTCCAAATACAGGTATCAATTATTGCCAAAAATTTGCTCACCAAACTATGGGCTGGTGACCCTTGTAATTAATTGTGGGAATAAGCCGAAAAGACACGTAAAACAGAAGTAAGCATCAATTTCAAATTCCTAAAAAATGAACAAAAAACAACTAGCTATGGGGTTGTTCGCACTTGGAACCAGTGCATTACCCGTTACGGATAAAATCATAAAAGAAGCCGGCAATCAGGAAGGGGCATCGATCACTTCTAAAGCATACGTTATTACCGGTATTTATTCAGGAAACTATCACCTGCAGGCCGGTGGTACTCTTATAGGTACAGCAGGGAGGTATAGGCCTTGCTTTAGGATTGTTATGTGGTATTCAGGCCGCTGTTACCCTGGCCATTGGGGCTTAATTTAATACTTGGAGTGTCTGAAAGGCCGTACAGATCTACTCGATTGATTTTGATGTGGTGTTAACCATATATAGCAGATTATTTATAGCACTTATATTCTTCATAACTCAAATAGGCAACCAGTCAATTGTGCCCTTTCAGATCTCTTTTTAATTGATACGAATATGCTACTGTTTCCTTTGATCTTCTCCCTTACATCGACTATAATATTCTATTTGGGACTTAATTTGTTTACGAACGCCAATTATGAGGCTACCTTTCTGGTTTCTCAAGCCGTATTATATGCCACAGTGCCTTTATATCCTGGTAAAGAATTAGATTCAGGAAAATTCTTCCACATAGGGCCCTATAGTCATCGATATGCATTTTTGATCGTATTGATGACCGTTATAGCCGGGGTGACAAATCTTTATGTATATCAGGACCAGATACTGGCAGTCAGTAGAAAGTCTTTTAGTGAACAGAATTTACCGCTTGCTCAGTTTTACATTTATTCCCTTTGCCCAGATAGGCGGATGGCTATATCAGGCTGTTTTAGTTTATCTATTAGCTGTCGTTTTGGGGACAAAGCTACGCTTTCGGGATTATTTGATATTTGTGGGTATCGCGTATTCCGGGTTTCTGGTATCGACATTATTAAGCCTGATCATGAATATGCTTGTTTACGATTTCCAATTAGTCGGATCAAATGCTGAAATCAGGTATGCTATCGGAAAATTCGGGGAGGCATTTACCCTGATCCTGCTCGCTTTTTTCATTTATTATAATGAAGAGAAATTCAGTTTGATCAAATCCTGTGTTATTGCCTGTTTCCCAACTGCTATCATCATACTAATACAGATTATATTATGAAATTCAAAGCAGCGGATATACAAGGGAGACATGTCATAATTGCAGGGGTTTTGCTATACCTTTTGAGCTTCTTTGTAGGGCTCGGATTTAAAGGGACCGCTATAGAAGAGCCTGGTGACATGAATCTTCCCGGGCTATCGGAAGAAGCACACATTCCGGAAACTTTTGAAATGAACGCAAGTAGCTTATTAAACCATGTGCAAGTTCCGAAAGGCACAGAGATGGTTGTTCCTGTGGCTTATCTGAAAAAGATCTTCCTGAATAACCTTGGGTTGAATGCCATCATCATTCTTGGTGCCTTTTCTCTGCTGGCTTTCAGCATGGTCGTTTTGATATTCAATGCCCTACACATTGGCTTGCTGTTGAAGGGAATTTATATATCCTATGGTTTTAAGTTAGCTGTCTCCCTAATAATGCCACATCTGGTGGTGGAGGTCGTTTCGCATATTCTGTCATTATACCTCGCATACCTGATCTTAAAAAGAATAATAGTCCCTGTGATATTAAAAGGTGAAGGAATTGATTCGAATTCATTTAGAATGGGTCAGATCCTTGCCTTGTTTTTCCTGGTCATCCTGATAACCTTTCTGGGAGCTTTGATTGAAATATATGTTACACCAAAATTGATTTAATTCTATGAAGAAAATTATTATTTACATTGCAGTTAATATAGCCCTGGTGGCCTTTCTGATCTATATGGGGTATGTTTTATCGAGCAGCAATTTCATGGAGAATGCGAACCTGACTTTAAAAATGATATTCGGATTGATGAATTATGGATTTGCCATTTTAGTGGTAATTGAATTGAATCGCCGTATGAAAAAATTCCTGGACAGAAAACTGAATTCCAATGATTGATTTCTCAATACAGACAGGGGCCTGCAGAAAATTCCTGGAAAGCTTGCAAGCTGATAAATCGGCTTATGAGCCGGAACTTATCAGGAACTACCCGTATTATAACTATTTGTTGCAATCCGGGATGCCAAATGGTTTTAAATACGGCAAATTCGGAGTTCTTCTAAGTTTGTTTCTTGGTATGATCAAAAAGCTGGATTCCTCCCTCATTGGATATTTTGATGCATTTTTTTACCAGTTGCTGAAAGAAATGGATTTTACTCAGGACGGTCTGACCATTCCGGGTATTGAGATCAATGAACTGAAATCATTTTTAAGCACACTTTCCGAAATTTGTGAAAACAGAGATCTTGAACAATTAAATAAACTGATAAATATTTCACTTCGCAAAGAAGCCAATCTGGAGCTGAATGATCTATTAGGAGATATTGAGATGTTTTTATGCCATGTGATCATCCGGTATAATATTGAACAGATTATGAGGAAAAGATCGATCCTGTCGAAAATTAACAAGTATGAAATCAACAAGATCCTTTTTGTGAAGTATTTTCCCCGGACCTTGATGTTATTAAAGGATACAGATATTATCCCCTCTGATTTTCTGTTTAGCAATCCATTACGAATCTACTATTATTGCCGTTCTGTTTTGAAAAGAAGCGAAGATCCTGAAGTAGAACGAATCCTTAAACTTGAACTGAAGATTTTTGAGATCAAATTCTTCATGAACAAGGGCTATATAGAATCATGTGATTTGGATGAGTTAAAGGAAAAGGTAAATAATGCCGAATGCAGGATTCCCGTTAAAGTAAATGATACAATTTCTATACTAAGGGATCTGAATCGAACAGATGTTGAACTCGAGTACTGGACAGGATCAAAACCTGTAGGTGGGCATGAAAAATGTGATGTCATTATTTATTATGACTATCTAAGCAGGAAAGTCAGGCATCAGGTACTGACGGAAGAGATTTCGGATATTTTATCTTTCCATAAGTCCGACACCAGCACAAAGGCCGATTACCTGGGAACCAGATCCGATATATTAAATGCCGAAAGTGTTGTGAATGAATTGCTTTATAAAACCATACTGATCTAGGTTACGATATGGTCTATGTACAAAGTTTCTGGTCCAAACCATTCCTGAATGCGGATTCCAATGAATACAATTACAGGGTATCGGGGGGATTCATTGACAAGCGGTATTTCTACTATTGCTGGGCCTTGAGTTTTCTAAGCCTGAAGAGATTGGGGGAGAAAGTTATATTGGTTACTGATGATCTGGGCAAATATTTGCTGGTGGAAGCACTTGGTATGGAGTATGACGAAGTTCAGCTGGAGTTTAATAAGCTGGATGATCTTTCCAGTTCCTATTGGGCCATCCCAAAACTGCACGTATATAAATCAATGCAGGAGCCCTTTCTGCATATTGATGGCGATCTGATCCTGTATCCTGGATTTAAGAATTTGGGTCTGGAGTCGAAAAACCTGGTTTTCGAGTTTAAGAATGAATCTTTCAGTGATGACCACCTGAAAAGTATCAAATATCTGAACAAAGTACTGTTTGACGGGATAAATTCTTTTGAAATAAATTCTGTTAAAGCCGATCTTCTCAAATCATATCCCGAAGAATCACATTCTGGTAACATACAAGATGGTGTTTTACAACCTGGTAAATTACAACCTTGTAAAGTAAAACCTCGGGAAACACAATCCAATGAAGAGTGTATAGGAGGCGGAACTCCTGGAGAAACTCATCCTGAAAACAAGCATCCTGAAAAAACACAATCTTGTGACCTACGAGTTTGGCCGACTTACAACCTGAAACAACACAGCCCAGAGGACCATATTTTAATTCAAATCTTGGAGAATCAGATCCCAAAGAAACCCATCTTGGTGAAACTAATCTGGCTTGTACAAATTCTGACGAAACAAATTCGGATAAGATAAAACCAGACGAAGCAAATCCCGAAGAGACGAATCCTGGCAACACCAATCCAGACGAGTTGAATCCTGGAGAAACACATCCTGGAGAATCATTTCCGGAGGATTACGTCCGGTGGAATTTCAATATATAGGGTCACATTCTGGTGTGGTGCAACAAATTGAAGAAAGTCCAGTTGAATCATATCAAACCGCAATAGCTGAGTTGAATTGTGGAGTAATAGGAGGGAAGGATTACAGATTATTAAATGAGTTCGCATCGTACAGCTTGGATTTATTTACAAAAATCTTGATAAGTTGGATGCGGACTTCTTAAAATTCAACAAGAATTTAATCAATTCCTATTTCGAGCAATATCTGCTTTATCAGTTTATTCTTAAAAAGAAGAGGAAATTCAGTTGCATTTATGAAAATGATCCCAGGAAATTATACCACCGGGACTTCTTCCTTCCTGTCAATAATACACAAAGAATATTAACGCACTTTATCCTTAACCTCAAGGTAAAATTCAGCCAGGAAATCGAACGGACCTTGCAGTTATACTATCCTGAATGGCATTCCAGGATCAATGACCTTATCAACCGGAACATTATCTAACAGAAAAATCAATGTGGATTGAAATTCAATGGACAATTATGTTAAAGATTTATTGAATTACAGGTTTGTGGCAAACACTATTCCAGCAGTGTCCGAACTTAATAAACCTCAATCAATAAGTACAAAGAAATCCATAGCAATGAAAGAAGAAATCAACCTGCCACAAGAGGTGGTAATGAATAAGATATTAGAGATAAGGGGAGTTAAGGTGATGTTGGATAGAGATCTGGCAGAGTTATATGATGTTAAGTCCATAACGGCTACGGGAGCAAGTAAAACGGAACCCGAAAAAGTACCCGGAGCATTTTATGTTCCAGTTAACTGGGAAAAGAGGCGAACGACATGGTATCGCAAAATGCGATACCTTCAAAACAGCACCTGGGTGGTTCATTATTCCTGCGTAATACTTACAAGAGCTTGTTTATTGCTTAATAAATTTAGTGAAGTATCTTTTGTCATTTCCATCAACTACTACTAAGTATACACCACGCTTATAATTAGAGACATCTAAATTGATTTGATGAATATTTCCGTTATTTCTCATCACTTCCTCATGCATGATTTTGCTGTCGGAGATCTCGTATACCTGTACATTGAAAGGATTAAGATCATCAATGTCAGGATTTTTCAGTTCGATCATAACAAAATCACTCGATGGATTTGGATACACCAATAGTTCATTGACACTGACAGGTATTTGAGGAACCACATTGTTCTGGAACACGATTTTAAATCTTTCAGGGCCATAGCTCGAAGTTTCAAATTCATCGATTTCAAAAGTATAAGAATCAATATCCCGGATATATTCTTCAACTTTCTTATACGTATCAACAAGAATTGGATTATAACCTGCTTCGAAAGATTCCAATTCTGCGAAGCTTAATGAATAGGTTCCACTTTTCACACCGTATATGTCCAGGTTTATAATGGTTTCGTCTGTGGGATTAGGAAGATAATTGATGCACATCCTGGGTCCTGATCCCAGATAACTTGCCAGATTCAAAGAATCATTATCAAACTTATATCCATCGTATTTCAGATCAAAATCACTTGTCGCATCTTCCTGGAACTTTATAAATGTTTTATCAATTCTCAATCCGTCAGACAGATGTACTGATAAGAGATTATGCATTTCCTCTTTTTGTTTTCTATAAAAAGCCCCGGTACTTGCGGTTTTTGCATTTTCATTAATTGATATACTTGGATTGGGGCCGGTTGCTACCACAAAGAATGCTTGTCCGGTAGCGATATCCCCACTCCCCAGGCTTCCAACCGATCCATTCCATGAATGATACATGCCGGATGCAAAATCCCTGACATATACTGTGCCTGATATATTTGTTTTATTCCAACCAGCACCTATATCCCAATTAATGGTTGAGGGATAAGGATTGCCAAGGTGGTTCCAGCCATCATTAGAAGAAGACCCGCTGTAGGTTACGGTATAGTTTACTATTCCCTGATTTATTGGCCCTGTTAAATCCCAGATGATGGGTGAGGTGCCTTCGTTTAATGCGACGATGTATCCAACACCTACATTCAGCGGTGTAGAAGGAGCTGATACAGGCACCCATCTGCTATTTAATGATCCTCCCAGTGTTTCATCATAATAATACATGGATTGAATCGGCGTGAAATCATCCAATAGATCATTGATTGTAGCTCCACTGACAGGCGAACTGATATGACGCCAGGTATTCTGACCTTCACCACCCATAAATCTCTGGACTGTAACATTGCCAGACACATTGGCTCCGCCTGCTAATGTTCCGATTCTCCCATTCCCTGTAGGTCCATCTGAATTCGACAAAATCGTTAGATTATCTCCTGTCGTCAGCGTGGTGCCTGATGAAAAATCTAAAGATCCGATCAGGTTAAAAGCATTGGTTAATGAAACTCCGCCTCCGCTTTTATTAATGATCATATTGTTAATGGTGTTTCCATCAACAGCTATTGACTGATCTGTAGAGCCATTTAATGTAATGGTTCCATTGTTGTGGTTGAAAGTTGCCCCACTGAATATCTGGAATGCTTCGGAAATGTTTATATTCCCCGACGGGAAGGTTACATTCGCTACAGAGGAAATTTCTACATTTCCTGCAGAAACAGCAGTTCCACCAGAAATGGCTGAAATACCCTCAAATCTTAAAAGTCCATTTGTCATGTCAGATGGTGCGTTACTGATCAGATCTCCTTTAAGGATCAGCGTATTCGAACCTGAATTGAATAGTCCTTCATTCAAGGAAAGGTCACCATTGATGGTATAATTGCTGCTTAGTGTCAAAGTGCCGGTCCCATTCTTTGTTACATCATTTACGACGTTCGAATTCGATGAAAATTCAGGTCCGGATAGAATGTTTCTAGCGGGGTTATATATTATGTTATACGCATTTCCAGAGGTAGAATTTACAGGTGATGTTGTCATTGAACCATTACCCCGGGTGATTGTACCAGATGTTGCCATGGTCAGGGGACCTGTATTGTTCAGGATTCCCCTTAAAATATTCAAATTAGTGATCGTAATTGTGGCTGGAAGATTAAGCGTGGATCTGGGACGGTCCATAGTTAAGGTATTGATCGCTCCTCCGGTTATAGGAATGCTGCCAGGAAGTGTTCCTGTGCCCGCGATTATTAAACCGGATGCAGCAGTAGAATTTATATTTCCTGATGTTAATGAATAGTTGCCATTAATTGTCAAGGCATATCCATTAAGTCTGACATCCCCCTGTGTTTGTGTGAAGTTTCCCACGTTAAGATCCGATCCAAGTGAAAAACCTCCGGAAGAACCACTTCTGTCTAAGATCAAGCTGGCTAATTGCGGTTGACTTGAGAAAGTAACAGTTCCCAGGTCGTTTGTACCACCAATAACCATATTGGCAGCCGGACCACCTGCAAATGTACCGGTTCCGTTTAGTGCACCGTTTATCGTTAATGTCGTGGAAGCTCCAATTGTAAATTCTCCGGATAATAATGATAATGTAGCTGTAGGTGCAATCAAAGCATCTACATTTGAAGTTACACCACTTGAATTATTGATGATCAGATTCGGTAAGCCAGATGCCGGATAACCATCTCCCAGAAACTGTGCCGCACTGCCATTATATTCAATTGTTGATCCGGTCTCAAAAGTTCTGGTTCCCCTGACTCTGATGTTTCCATTCGTTCTGTTATCCTGTAAAGCTCCATCAGGATCCGTGGATCCGAGCAATATCTTTCCGCCTGTGTTTAATGTAAAAGTTCCATCCCCTGACAGGTAGCTTGTGTTAAGATCGACAGTAGATCCATTATGAACATAATAATCAAATTCTGCGCTATTTGTCCCATCTACTGTAACGGTTTGTACAGAGCTCCCGGTAAAATTAAAATCTGTCGTTCCGTTTCCATTAGATATTTCTGCACCTGTTCCTATAATAAAGTCACCATCCAGATTTATTGTTGCATCTCCTCTTCCATCTGGTATATTAATTTCACGGCCGGTAACTGACAGATCTCCTCCAATATTCAATATGGGATCACCATTGGATCCTATATAAGAACGCCTGTTTGATGAAGAATACAATAAACTACCGCCTATATTAAAGGTAGCGTTGGCGGTTGAACTACCTATGAAATAAGCATCTCCACTGATGAGAAGGTCTCCTCCAATATCAATAACATAAGGTCCTTTTCGGAGTGTAAGCGCCAGATAACCCCTTCCGGTATCACTAACAGTTAAATCTCCATTTACTTTTGTTAGAGCAGTTCTCAGAGTTATATTCCTTCTTTGATCGGGACAATTCCAGATGAAATTATAAAACTCCTGATCCAGGTTTCCAGGCGGAGTGCGGGACCGCGTATATCCTGTTATTTCCATTGTGGATCCGGTTTCCCATGTACCACCGGGGAGCTCTCCGGGATTTCTTTCCCATTTATATTCAACAACGCTTCCATCGTAATAGGTCGATGTGGCACTGCTTAACAGACTGGTTGACGAACTATTATCCTCAACAGCCGTGGCATTGTCAGAAATTTCAAATCTTCCATATACCTGGAGAAATCCATTACCGGCCAGGCCATTGAATATGATAAAATCATCACCGGGTCCATTCTGAATATCCAGGGTGCCGCCACTTCGGATTTCGATTGTTCCATTCATTTCGATATAGATCTCATCTCCTTGAATAGAAACGCCATTAGGAATTGTAATCAAATCGTTTTGCAGGATAGTAATAACTCCATCAGAAGCATCAGGATAGGTGCCTGACGGAGGTGCTACCCAAGAGGTACCATTATATGTTTCCCAGGAAGTATTTACATTCCAGTTACCTCCACCGGTTGAATTTGTCCGGTAATCTCCGGCTGTTTGAGCATAAATAATAGTTGAACAAATTAGGATAAGCCCTAACAGAAAAAACTTTCTCATGCGCACTTCCTTTTGACTAATTTTTCTGAATTGCAATTTACTTAGAATAAATTATTTCAACGCCTATATAGTATACAAATATTGCCGGACGCGATATAAATTTATTTATACTAAATCTGGTTTTATTTATATACTTATTAATGAGGGCAAGTAACCGGTTTCTACTCGTTTTATAATATTTATCTCCACATAAATGAGAAAAAATATCTGTTCATTGAGAAAAGGTTAAGCTATAAATGATCTTAAGAGAATGTTATTTTGAATACTTTAATTCTTAATCGGTTCAAATAAAACTGAAAAACATCAATGTTTAAAAATTGAAAGGTATTATATGCTTTAGGATAGATAAGTTGGAGCGTCGATAAGTATTACTTTTTTTTGTTAATACCAATAAGTTTTTTTATCCCTATTAACAAACCAGCAGCGATGAGATAGCTGATGCCTCCATCAATTGGGACAAGTGGCGGCTCAATTGGTTGAGCATTTAGGGATAGTGCTGATATCGCTATAATAGAAAATATTAATATTATTTTATTCATAAACCAATCTAATGCTTAACGAATTTTGAGTAGTATTTTTCATTGTTGGTATTTACTACTACTAAGTATACACCCCTGCCAAAATTAGAAATATTTAGATTTAATTGATAATTATTTCCATTATTTCTCAGCTCATCTACAAGCATGAGCTTGTTATTGGAAATCTCATAAATCTGAACTTGTACTTTTTCAGTATTTCACAAGGTCAGGACTATTAAGTTCAATCGAGATGATGTCATCAGCCGGATTAGGGTAAATCAACAATCCATTTTCCGCTGTTAACAATTCCAACCCGGTAACAGAATTTTGAAATACGATCTTAAATCTGTCTGGTCCAAAACTAAGCGAATCTAATTCATTTACCTCAAAAGTAAGAGAATCAATTTCTCTTAAATTTACTTCAGTACTTTTATACGAATCGACCAGGAATATCTCGTAAGCACTCTCAAACGACTCTAATTCTTCAAAATGCAAGGTATGCGTCCCATTTCCCACAGTGTAAATATCAAGTTTTACTTCTGTTTCCTCTTCCGGATTTGGAAGATAATTAATACACATTCTTCTCCCGGATTCTAATGTCGTAGCAAGATTTACTGAATTATTATTCAGTTTATATCCGTCATAAAGCGGATCAAATTCAGCTATTGCATCTTCCTGAAATTTAATATACGTAAAATCGTTTCTTTTACCATTTGACAACTTAACTACAAGGAGATTTGTTAATTCCTCTTCCTGTTCCCGGTAGAAAGCTCCTGTACCGGTGACTTTAGCAATTTCATTTATTGATAGACCAGGACTCGACCCTATAGAAACTATGAAGAAACCTTGTCCTGATGCAATATTGCCATTGCCTAATGTTCCTACAGCTCCATTCCAGGTTCGATAAATGCCGGCAGCAAAATCCCTGACATAGATCGTATTTGAAATATTAGTTTTCGTCCAGCCACCTATGGCATCCCAATTGATCGTTGAAGGATATGGATTCCCCAAATGGTTCCATCCATCATCAGCCGTTGGTCCACTATAGGTCACCGTGTAGTTTATGGTACCCTGATTAATAGGCCCGGTTAAATCCCATACCGTAGGATTGGTTTTCTGGAAAATCGCGGCAATATAACCTGTCCCAACATTTAGTGGAGTTGAAGGGGCAGAAACCGGAACCCAGCCCAGGTTCAAAGATCCGGGTACTGTTTCATCGTAATAATACATGGGTTGAAGCAATGGAAAATCATCCAGGAGGCCATTTATCGTTGCATTACTTGTGAATGAGCTTATGTGTCTCCAGACATTTTGTCCCTCACCACTCATATATCTTTGTATGGTGACATTGCCATTTACCACTGCCCCGGAAGGTAACCGGCCTATTCTGGCATTTCCAGTCGTGCCATCCGAAGTTGATAATAGGGTTAAATTACCTGATGAATTAAAAGTAGTTCCTGTATTGAAGTCCAGAGAGCCGGCCAGGTTAAGTGGATTTGTCAAAGTGACGTCTCCGCCACTTTTAAATACGGTAATATTATTAAAGGTAGAACCACCAGCTGCTATTTGTTGCGTTGCAGATCCATTTAGAGTAATTGTGCCATTATTGGCATTAAACGTTGCACCTCCAAAGAACTGGATGTTCCCTCCTATGTTTATATTACTCGAAGGGAAGGTAGCGTCTGCTGTTGAAGTAATTTGCAGATCTCCTAAGGATAAGATGGTTGTACCTGAAATGACAGATGTTCCATCCAATATTAATAAGTCCATTTGTAAAAGTTGAAGATAGAATTGCTTGTTCAGGTTTCCTTTTAGTGTCAGGTCTGTTGTCCCTATGCTGAACGTCCCATCGCTAAAAGTTAAGTTTCCATTAATGGTATAATTGTTTGCCAGAGTTAATGTGCCTAAACCGTTTTTGGTTACATTATTAACTGCATTTACATTCGTGGAAAATTCTGGTCCGGATGAATAATCAGATCCGGGATTATAAATAATGTTATAAGAATTTCCAGAGGTGGAATTAATAGGGGAGGATGTCATCGAGCCATTAAGTCTTGTGATTGTTCCACCGGTGGCCATAGTCAGGGAACCCGTATTGTTTACCGTGCCTCCCAAAAGGTTAAGATTAGTTATGGTTATCGTTGATGGAAGATTCAATGTTGATCCTGTGCGATCCATGGTTAGGGTATTAATGATGCCACCTGTTAAAGGAATGCTGGCAGGCAAAGTTCCTGAATCCGTCACCAATAAGCTTGAAGAAGCATTCGAGTTAATATTTCCAGCAGTTCTTGAGTAATTCCCTGTTAAACTAAGTGCAAAACCATTCAAATTTATAGTTCCTGAAGTCTGAGTGAAAGTTCCAATGCTGAGGTTTGAACCCAGTGAAAAACCACCCGAAGCCCCAGTTCTGTTCAAGGTAAGGCTGGCTAGCGAAAGTTGATTCACAAATGTGATGGTTCCCAGATCCCCGGATCCCCCAACTACCATATTAGATGTTGTTCCTCCCACAAAATTTCCGGTTCCGGTTTTAACACCATTTATTGTAAGTGTGTATGCATCTAATGCCAGGTTTCCACTTAATAATGATAAAGTAGCTGAAGCATCAATGGTAGGACTTACATTAAGTGTTACGCCGTTTGAATTATTTATAATAAGATTTACAGCATCAGTTACAGGATATCCATTTCCCAATTTCTGAGCTGCAGTTCCATTATATTCTATAGTCGATCCGGCACTGAAGGTTCTCGTACCATCAACTCTTATGTTGCCAAGTGTTGTTCCAGATTGTATAGCCCCATTGGCAGTTGTTGAGCCTACTAGTATTTTACCGCCTGTGTTTAGGTTGAAAGTTCCATCTCCTGATAAATAGCCGGTTCCCTAGATCAACCGTTGAGCCATTTAATATGTAATAGTCGAATTCTCCATTATTAGATCCGGTCGTTGTGACGGTTTGTGTTGAGGATCCGGTGAAATTAAAATCTGCCTGAGCATTACCTGTTGTTAAAGTCCCGGGTGTCGTTAAAATAAAATCACCTTCCAGATTAATGGTGCCATTTGCATTCCGGCTTGGTATCGCCAGGACTCCGCTTGTTATGGATAAGTCCCCCGTAATATTTAATGTTGGATCCCCTCCATTCCCAAAATAGGAAGTTCTTGTACTATGTAGATGAAAATAATAAGTCTCCATCCAATATTAAATGTTGCTGTGGCTGTATGAATTTCCAATAAAATGTTGCAGCCCCATCGATTATCAGATCACCACCGATATTACAAACATATGGCCCGGTAGATCTTGTCAAACGCAAGAGACCTGGATTTACCATCCTGTTGCACTTACAGTTAAGTTTCCCTCAATGTCAGTGAGCGCTCCATCTAAATCGATTGATCGGCTTTGCGAAGGACAATTCCAGGTAAAATTATAAAACGTCTGGTTAAGGCCGGCCGGGGCACCTGATTAGAGGTATATCCAGTAATTTCAATAGTTGAACCTGTTTCCCAGGAACCGCCTGGTACTTCACCGGCTGTGGTTGTATATTTCAATTCAACTACACTTCCATTGTAATAGATTGTCGTAAAGTCGGATAAGCGGATTAGGAGTTCCAAAATCGTCTTCTACTGCAGTTGCACCATTGGATAATTTCAAACCGTCCATATACATCAAAGAAAGCATAAATCAAAAAAATCATTATAAATTATCAAATCATCGCCCGATCCATCCTGAAGGTCAAGTGTCCCACCGCTGGCAATTTCAAGTGTGCCATATAAATCCACATAAATCTGATCCGCATGTTATAGTGACTCCGCTTGGGATCGTCACAATGTCGTCTGGCTGTATTGTTATAACTCCATCAGTTTCATCAGGGTAGGTGCCTGAAGATGGGGTGGACCATGTTGATCCATTATATACTTCCCAGGTAGTATTGACGTTCCAGTTTCCTCCCCCGGTTCCATTTGACTGGTAATCTCCAGCTGTTTGGGCATAGATTATAGCTGAACAAAAAATTAATGTAGTAAATAGTATTAACTTCCTCATAAGCGTTTACCTACTTGTTGTACTTGATACGCAATTTAACTAAAATAAATTAAAACAATGTTGTTCAGACATGCAAATATAAATCTGCATTATCTTAATTTATAGCAACTTATTTGTGCTACATTGATAGATATGAATATCTGGTTATAAGTAACCCGGGCAACTATCTGTTATAGTCTTATTACATTTTCAAATGTGAAATGTCAAAATTATTGCCAGTTGATCTGTGTTAAATAACCAGAACTCGATTTAGAGGCTCATATATGGTA
This sequence comes from uncultured Cytophagales bacterium, assembly GCA_963820995.1. GTDB lineage: Bacteria > Bacteroidota > Bacteroidia > Cytophagales > Cyclobacteriaceae > JAGTVG01. The sequence continues at coordinate 21,692 of CAWGCL010000013.1, forward strand.
ATTTCCTGATCTTATTTCTATAAACACCTTTTATGTCATATATTAAGGTATTCTTGTTCCCAATATTCATTAATTCCTCTTCAGTCATATTTAAGTATTCATCATGGCTGACTGCAATAATGATTGCATTATACTCCTGGCGCGGTTTGGAAACCAGATTAAAACCATATTCTTCAAATACTTCTTCACTATCAGCAAAAGGATCAACGACATCCACATTGACTTGATAAGATTTCAGAAGATGAACGATATCAGCCACTTTAGAATTTCTTACATCACTAACATTTTCTTTAAAGGTGACCCCCATTACCAGCACTTTAGCCAAAGTCATTACCAGATTCTGACTGATCAGATTATCAATAACTTCTCTGGCTATCCTTTTACTCATCCCGTCATTAATTCCCCGACCCGATAGAATGACTTTTGGATAATGGCCCAGTTCGTCTGATTTCCATGCAAGGTAATATGGATCAACTCCTATGCAGTGACCTCCTACCAATCCTGGGGTGAATGGCAGGAAATTCCATTTTGTGTTTGCAGCCTCCAGTACATCATAAGTATTAATGCCGATCTGATGAAAAATTACAGATAATTCATTCATCAATGCAATATTAATGTCACGTTGAGTGTTTTCAATGATCTTGGCAGCTTCGGCCACTTTTATTGATGAAGCTTTATGTACACCTGCTGTTACAACACTTTCGTAAACCTGAGCAACAGTATCCAATGATTCTGAACTGCAAGCTGAAACAACCTTTTTTATAGTTGTGAAGGTATGAACTTTATCGCCCGGGTTAATTCTTTCCGGGGAATAGCCAACCTTAAAATCCGTTTTGAATCTGAGGCCACTTGCTTTCTCAAGAACCGGAATACAATCATCTTCGGTACATCCCGGATAAACCGTAGATTCAAATACAACATAATCGCCTTTGTCCAGAGCATTTCCGGTACTCTCACAAGCCATAAGCAAGGCCTTAATATCTGGTTTATTATGACTATCGATTGGAGTAGGAACAGCAACAATGTAAAATGATGCTTCCTTTATTTCCTCCGGATCAGCCGTATAGGTAATGTCACATCCTTCAAATTCCGACTTGTCCAGTTCTTTACTGGGATCGATGTTTTGTTTTAAAAGTTCAACACGGTCAGGACGGATGTCGAATCCAATGACTTTAAATTTTCTTGCCATTTCCAGGGCAACAGGTAATCCTACATACCCAAGCCCTACAACACAGATTTGTTTATTTTTGGATTTAAGATCTTCTATCATTTTTCAGTCATTTTTAATAATGACTCAAATATAAAATGAAATTTCATAAATAAAAAAAATACAAAAAAAAATTACTATTCTACAATTTATTTTTTATTGAGAATTTCATAAACACGATCTATTCCGGATGAAAGATGCAAACGATAAATCTGCTCGTATAAAAAATATCTACAGTTCCTTTATTTTAAATGATAAACTAACTTTGGTTCGATAGGCGACCACCTTATCTTTTTCGATTTTCAGGTCCTGGGAGATGACCTCTGCAATTCTAAGATCTTTAATGGATTGGCTGGCTTTTTCTATAGCACGTTTTGCAGCATCTTCCCATGATGTTTCAGAAGTTCCAATTACTTCAATGACTTTATAAATACTTGAATTAGACATGATTATAGGAATTTGATTATTCTTATAAGTTAGGAATTATTCCCAAGATCTGAAAGAATTCATTACTATATTATGGAGAGGGACCAAGGATCTTAGCGATATTCGCTCAATAATCTAATGTCAATTTTTTTCCTGATTTAATTCCTGCTGCCACTTCCAGGCGCTTCGCATCATTTCTTCAATATCTCTTTGGGGTTTCCAGTCCAGTGTTTTTTCAGTGTAATCATTATTGCTATAAACGGCTTCAATATCACCTGCACGTCTTTGACCATAACGATAATTAAGCTTAACACCGGTTGTTTTCTCAAAAGCCTGAACAGCTTCAAAAACAGTTACACCATTTCCGGTCCCCAGGTTGAAGACCCCGTAATTCGATTTGCTTTTATTTTCGATTAGAAAATTCAAGGCTTTGATATGCGCAAATGCAATATCCGATACGTGTATATAATCTCTGATACAGGTGCCATCTCTTGTATCCCAGTCATTTCCAAAAATTACCAGTTCAGGGATAATCCCTGAAGCGACCTGGGTGATCACAGGAACCAGGTTATTCGGGCGATTGATAGGATCTTCACCATTCAATCCTGTTTCATCAGAACCAACAGGATTGAAGTACCTGAGCGAGATGCCTTTTAATTCCGGATGGATATTGTAAAAACTTTCAATGATCCCTTCACCAATTTGCTTGGTATGGGCATAAGGGCATTCTGCCTGTCCCATTGGCGTATTTTCATCAACAGGTAAGGTCTCCACATTCCCGTATACACTGCAGGAGGATGAAAAAATAAAATTGGGTATCGAATATGTTTTCAACACATTCCAGGATATTCAATAATCCATTAAGATTATTATCATAATATTGCAAGAGGCATTTCTACAGATTCACCAACCGATTTCAAAGCGGCAAAATGAACGATTCCCTGGATGTCCTTATTTTCAGCAAAGACATTATTTAATTCATCTTTATTCCTTAGGTCTATATTATAATTATGAATGGACTTACCTGTTATGGTTTGAATCCTTTCTAAAGTTTTGCTTGATGAATTACTATAATTATCGATAGAGATTACATCCCAATCCGTATTACGAATCAACTCAATAATAAAATGTGAGCCTATATAGCCGGTGCCTCCTGTTACAAGTATTTTCATATTCAAAAATTTACATGCAATTTTAATTATTATGACCTGATTTTATTAAGAAAATGGATTTTAATTTATTAACCGGATAGCAAAAAGGTGATTCAAATTTTTATATTTACATCAAAATCATAAGAATGTTTCAAACTGCCAGGGAAATAATATCCAACAGAAAAATACAGAGATTCCTTATATCGGCCTTTGTATTGTTGTTGATCTGGGTGCTTTTCACTGTATTCTTCCCTTACACATTACATCAGTTGCATTACTGGACAATATACCCTCAGGCCCATATCAGTGCCTGGCTGTTGGATCTTTTTGGATATACAACACGCGTGGTACATTATGTAAACAATTGTATGGCATTACTCGAAATTAAAGATTCTTCATTGGTATGTGTTGGAACGGGTTGCAGTGGTGTTGAATTGTTCCTGATCTTTGCCGTATTCATCCTTTTGTTTAAGGGGCGATCTTTACGTTTTGCTATGGTATATTCCTTTGGGTATTGTCCTTATTGCAATTCTGAATATTATTCGAATTCTTGCCCTTTCCTTAATAGTTGTATATGCCCCGGAATATCTCGATTTTAATCATAAATACACCTTTACAATTCTTGTATATGGATTTGTTATAGGGCTTTGGTTACTTTGGATGAACAGGTATTATGAAGAGAAATAGACAGGCATATCACAAATCTTTATTTCTTGTTTCGATTATAATTTTGTTTATCATTTCTTATTTGCGATTTACTTTTTGGATAAATCCAAACTTTTCAGGTGAACCTTTATGGATCAAGATATCCGAAACAAAATCAGACAATGATGTATTGCTCGAATTGAATGAAAATAATCAGATTCAAATTAATGATACAATAAGGGCCAAATCCATTGTCGTATTCTGGTTCTTGTTCACATTTGGCAATTTTTTCCTGATAAAGTCATGGCGGAATAGTAAAAAAGATATGGCATTATGGGTAATAACCTGGATTGGATTAACTATTTTGGTGATTGTTATTCATGGGGATACATTTCATTCTAAGACCCGAACATATCTTTTTCGGATTGTTCGCAAGAATCAAAAATTTTCTATTATCTCCTTTATATACCGGGGTTCTATTTATTTTTGCTAAATATTTTAATAGAATTGCAGAACGGGATTAATTAACTCATGAATCCAGTGCAGAAATATAAATTACTGATCTTTTTACTATTTGCCATTCTGGCTTCTTGCGTTTCAAACAAGAAAACGACCTATTTGCAAAGTGAATATGATCTTATATGGACCAGCACCACTGGATTCCATAACTTCGGAATATGAATGGTCCAATATCAATACAAATTACAGCATGAAGATGCTGTGAATGTCCAGATCAAAAGCTTGACTCCAAAGGAATATGACTTTTTTTCATTAGCGCTACCAACAAATAATATAAATGTCGGTGGTAACCAGGGAGGTTCATTATTTGGTTATTTGATTGATGAAAGTGGGAATATAGAATTCCCTGTGGTTGGTAAAGTAAAATTGGGTGGATTAACACTTTTTGAGGCGGAAAGGAAAATTCAGAAACTGGCTGAAGAATATCTCGAGGAACCGGTTGTTCGAATTCGACTGGTTAATTACCGTTTTACTGTTTTAGGAGAGGTGACTAATGAGAAAACTGTTAATACTTATAACAACAGGATCTCAATACTTGAAGCAATTGGACTGGCGGGAGGATTAAGGGAATTGGCAGACGGTCAAATGTGAAGGTAATCAGGCAATATGAAAATGGTGTCAGTGCACATTACGTAAATCTTTTGCAGGAAGATCTTTTATTGGATTCTCCATTTTATTACGTACACCAGAATGATGTGATCATCGTTCCACCTCTTAAACAAAGACCGTTCAGAATATATTTTGGCCAAAACCTGGCCTTGATTATATCGAGTTTGTCACTTGTATTGTTAACTCTGAATCTTATTGCCGTTAACCGGTAATAATGCATAATAACCCTTATGGCTACTGAAAAAGCGATAGAACCTGAAAAGAAAAATGAAGTTGAAGAAATTAAAAAGTATTTCTTCCTGGTTGTAAGAAGATGGTACTGGGTCGTGTCTTCTCTGGTTCTTTGTCTGGTGATTGCCTGGTTGATCAACAGGTATACGACCAAAACCTATAATATTCAAACCACTATTCTGAGTAAGAAATATGAACGTCAAAGTACCCGAAGTGCTTTTGATGCCATCCAGGGAGATGAGTATTTTTCAACGATCAAAGATATAAGCAGGGAAATTACCATTTTAAAATCCCGTACCATGGTTTCAGAAGCCATTTACAGGCTGAAATGGAATGTTTCCTATTATAAAAAAGGGCCGAATCAAAACAACTGAATTGTACCAGGGTAGTCCCATTGAAGTTTCCTATGATATTAACTCCCAGACTATCCCCAGGGAATTGGAATTTATCTGCAGGATCATTAGCCCTGAAATGTATGAAATCTCTGTTGAACATATCAAATGGGAGCCATTATTTGCAAATAAAAAATTTAAATTCAGTGATACCCTCGATGTTGACGGATTCAAATTTTGCATAGTTAATAAAGTTCCGGAATATTATAAAGCGGAAAATCCTGAAATAGCATTTGTGATAAATAATGTTAACAGGCTGATCGGTAATTACCAATCCAAAATGAATGTTAGACTGGCTGGAACGAGGATCCGCAGTTCTTGTTATAAGTTTAAGTAGTCAGAATACATCAAAGGACATCGATTTTCTGGAAAGTTTAACAGAAGTAATTAATGAAAAATCCATAGAATACAAGAATGGACGGGCTGTAAAGACCATTGATTTTATTGATGGCCAGTTGGTTCATATTGTAGATTCAATGCGTACCCTGAGTTTCGACATGCAGGATCTTAAACTGGCTAACAGGGACCTCAGCATCGGATCCGGTAAATTATTTCAAAAGATCAATGATCTGGAAGAAGAACGATATAATCTGATACTTGCAAACCAGTATCTGGATTACCTTGATAATTATATAAGGACAAAAAGTGAGCACGATGTTATAGCTCCTGTGACCATAGGATTAAATGCGAATCTTTTGAATAATCTCATCATCAAGTATGTTAGATCTCAAGATGGAACAAAAGGTAAAGAGTAATAAACTGGTAAATAAAAGTCCCTTATTTACACTTGAACAGGAAGGAAATGCTGAAATGATCGAGGAACTTGAAAGAAATATTCTTGGAAGCATAGAAAATATAAAAGAATCCAACGAGATATCCATTGTGGAAATGGATAAAAAAGTCGAATCTTTAATCAATTCAATTGATGATTTACTTAGAGAGGAAAGGCAATACATGAATTTTGAAAGGGTATTCTCATTAAATGAAAGATTTTATACCCTTTTGTTAACCAAAAAAGCGGAAGCAGCCATTGCCCAGGCTTCCCAGGAATCAGATTATGAGGTCCTTGACAATCCGCAGGTAGTAGGGATGCCTATCGTACCACAAGTAAGGAAAAATTATTTGTTGGCTATATTATTTGGAGCCGGGATACCGATTGGTATTATTATATTATTGAATTACTTAAATCCATATATCATAACCATTGAGGACCTTAAAAAATACTCACGTATACCCTTGTTGGGAATTGTTGGCCATTCACGAAGGGAATCTTCCTTAATTGTTAAAAGTTACCCGAAAAGCCTGATGGCTGAATCATTCAGAAAGTTAAGGGCCAACCTGAAATACATGTCAAATGGACAAATAGAGAACAATACGATATTGATCACTTCCTCAGTGAGCGGTGAAGGAAAAACATTCACTTCAACCAACCTGGGTTATATCTATGCTTTATCAGGAAAAAAAACCTTGTTACTGGGTGCCGATATGCGAAAACCTGCATTTGATGAGTTTTTTGAGATTAGAAAGGATGAAGGATTAAGCAATTATTTAGCCGGGGTATGCAGTTATGAGAAATTGTTGCACCAGGTATTGCTGGATGAGTTATTTGTGATCCATAGTGGCACAATCCCTCCCAATCCTTCAGAATTGCTTCTTGGTCAGAAAATGAATGAATTGATGACCAGGCTTAAAAAAGATTTCGATGTTATCATTATAGATTCACCTCCAATAGGTATGGTGTCGGATGCTATTGAACTTCTAAAATACAGTAATGTTAATTTAATCATCGTAAGACAGAGAAAAACGCATAAAGACGCCATGTCCGATATCAATCATCTTTATCTCGATAATAAGCTTGGATCATGTGCGGTGGTTTATAACGACATTCATTACTCAAAACTATCATATGGATTCGGTTATAGTTATGGATATGGTTATGGATATGGTATGGATATGGTTATAGCTACGGAAATGGCAAGGGTAGTGGTTATTATGAAGAAGATCAAGATGTGAAATTGTCTTTTATCAATCGCTTATTAAACCGGAAAAAGAAGATCTAGTTTTTTCCACTCTCCGAACCATTTTTTCCACTTCCTGAAGTGTTTTTTCCAGTATCTACTGTAGTCGTTTGTAGTCTAGTATCTTGTGTAGTACGATTGTATAGTCGATCATCTTTGTAGTCGTGAGTCCCTAGTACTTTGTACGATACTTGTAGTCTGACCACGTCCTTTGTAGTCGTGAGTCCACTTTCGTGACGTATTTTTTCCGTCTTTGTAGTCGTTAGTCCACTCTTGTAGTCGTGAGTACCTTTTGTAGTCGTGAGTCCATCTGAACAACTTTGTCCTGCTTCCTGAAATATTGTTTCTACTAATTAAAGTACTTTTTCCTGTGGATAAAGACGATATTTTATATTACGATTTACATGATTTCGTGAATTAGTTGAACAAATGTTTCCTCAATTGGACCAAAGATGTAAGAAACTGTCCCAAATTCATCAATAACAGGAAAAAAGAAAAATTTGATAAGAACTAAAATATCGGAAAAATCCTAAAACTTAAGAGTGCTCAGGGTGCAACAAATACTTCTCCGTGGGTGTTGAAGATCCTGATCCATTAAGATAAAAAAAATAGAAAAAGTCTTGGATTGAAAATAGTTTTTTCTCAAATTCGAGTAGTTTTTTTACTCAATATGTGTTCAGCTTTATTGTAACTGTCCTGGCGAAGCCATTCTATCACCTTTAATAATCCAATCATGATAAATGCCCTGATAACAAGCAAAACTAGGAGTAAAACTTCTTCTGAAGTTCTTTCTCAATCCGGATAATTCCGCCTATTTGCGTGGCCTGGAATCCGAATTTGGTGAATCATCTAATTCTATACGTCTGGAATTAAACCGTTTGGAAAAAGCCAATATGCTGGAATCCAAGATAGAAGGGAACCGCCGATTATTTAAAGTAAACCGGAAACATCCTTTGTACAATGAGATCAACAGCATTGTTCGGAAGTATTTTGGATTGGATATCATTGTTGAGAAAATCGCAGAACGTTTAGGGAATTTAAAAGCAGTTTACCTGACCGGTGAAATTGCCAGGGGTTCCGATTTTTCTATCATAGACCTGGTGTTTGTGGGGGATATCGACAAAAACTACCTGGTTAATTTGATTCAAAAAACCGAACAATTGATCCAGCGCAAAATTCGATATCTGGTCCTTTCAGAAAGTGAGTTTGAGACAGAAAACAATAATGGTGGGAATGGATATTTGCTGGTTTGGAACAACAGCATTACTGATGAATCCTTAAAATGTCTCTACAATAGCCAAACTATACTATAATTAAATAGTATTCAATTCCATAGTTAAACATTTTTTCAGATTTATTCATGGACCAGCATCAGAAAATAACCGTATATAGCGCCGATACTACAGACCGGTCCGTGGTCAGTCATTTCCGGGATATATTCAGAGAATTGCCGGCGGCCCATGAATTGGGATACCGTTTATTCAAAAGGAATATTATGGCCATGTACCGGCAATCTCTGCTGGGTATAGCCTGGGCCTTGTTCCCTCCCTTGATTACTGCGGGTTTGTGGATATTTCTTCGGGGTAATAACGTAATGACTTTTGGAGAAACCAATGTGCCTTATCCTGTTTTTGTATTGGTTGGCACCATGTTATGGCAAATCTTTACGGAATCCATAATGACACCCTTAAAATCAATCAATACCAATAAAGCCATGCTGACCAAGATCAACATTCCAAGGGAAGGATTGTTGTTGTCAGGTATTTACGAAGTACTATTCAATGTGATTATTAAAATATTACTATTGGCCGTTATATTTATTGCTTTTAAGCAACCCATCTCAATGTCAGTCATCTGGGTTATCCCAGGAATTTTAAGTATCATAATTTGTGGATTTTCATTGGGATTGATTATTGACTCCGATTGGGATGCTATATACTGACATACAAAAAGGATTGGGAGTAATGTTGCCCTTCCTTATGTACTTGACACCGGTGATCTATCCATTACCCAAAGAAGGTACAATTGCATTGATCATGAAGCTGAATCCGATGGCTACCTTTTGGTTGATACCAGGAACTGGTTTACTTCCCAGCCTGTTCAGGATCTGAATATGTTTTTAATATATACTTCGGTATTTATTATTTATATCATTTTTCGCATTGATGGTCTTTCGGATCTCAATGCCGATGATCATTGAACGGATTGGAAGTTAATTGAAATATGAATTAATCATGAAAATGTAATTAAAGCGTATTCAAATAATCGTACTCAGATGCCTGTATAGTAAAGACGATGGATTCTGAATTATATACAATAAATTACATTACATGCAATAAATGGATAGATGAAGTATTAGTAAAAGTAGAAGGAGTAAGTAAAAAGTTCTGCCGGAGATCTGAAACGTTCCCTCTTTTACGGTGTAAAAGATATTTCTTCCGAACTTTTCGGACATCCGAAAAAATGGCCAACTTCGTAAAGACGAATTCTGGGCAGTGAACGATGTGAGCTTTGAACTTCGAGCGTGGAGAATGCCTGGGACTTGATCGGGCACAATGGTGCTGGAAAAAGTACCTTACTAAAAATGCTCAATGGCTTGATAAAACCTGATAAAGGAAAATCACCATGAAAGGCAGGATAGGCGCCTTAATTGAATTGGGTGCAGGTTTTAATCCAATACTTACAGGAAGAGAAAATATTTATAACAATGGCGCAGTACTTGGTTTCAGTAAAAAGGAAATCGATGCAAAGTTTGATGCCATTGTGGAGTTTGCAGAGATTGATGAATTTATAGATACACCTGTACAAAACTACAGCAGTGGCATGAAGGTACGTCTTGGTTTTGCTGTAGCATCACAAATGGAGCCGGATGTGTTAATAATTGATGAGGTGTTGGCAGTTGGTGATATTGGCTTTAGGATAAAATGTTTAAATGTTGTAAGTCAAATATTAAGAACCTCCTCAGTGATTTTTGTATCACATACAATGCCTCAGATTGCTCGTATATGCAATAAAGTGTTAATGCTAACAAATGGGATTGAGGTTTATAAAGGCTCTGTAAGCATTGGTATTGAGAAATATTTTGATACATTTCAAGATGAGAAAACGATAATTATTGGAGGTAGTATTGAAATAGATAATTGTGAAATCTGGTCAAAAAATAAAAGAGTCGATAACGGATATGCTAATAGGGCGGCGGTGGAACATAGTGAAGATATAATTACTAAATTAATTTTTTCATCAAAGTTTTTTTTATCACATTTGAAAGTCTCACAAACGTATTATGATAAAGAAATGAAGGCATTAGCAGTTAGTTATTCTACATTTATAGATATTCAACCAAAAAAGATTAATAGTATTGATATAGTTAATTTAAAAAATCAGTTTTCTCCTGGCGTCTATAGTGTGAGCTATATTTTTTATGATATTTCAAACGATGAACGGGTTGAAACATTAGCTCATTTTAGGGCTTTAAGAACTTTTAAAGTAGTTGGTGAGCAAGATATTAGCCATGCTCCTTTTCTAATTAATAGTGTTTGGAAAAAAAATTGTTAAATATAATATGTATAATTTCGGAAGTTTTAATTACTTATTTAACAGAATGTTGCGAAAGAATGATTCTAAGGAGAAAATATATTTAGTTTCTTACCCAAAATCGGGAAATACGTGGATACGGTTTATAATTGGCAACTATCTTACAGATGGGAAGATAAGTTTTTCAAACTATCATAAAATAATACCAGATATTCATAAAAATCCTGAAGATATTTCGAAAGTACCTTATAAGCCCATTATTATTAAAAGCCATAATATTTTTAGAAATGATTATAAACAAGTTATTTACATATATAGGGATGGCCGTGATGTTTCTGTGAGTTATTATCATCATTTAAGGGGCAAGGGATGGATTCCATTGCAAATGGATTTTCAAGAATTTTACTGGGAAAAGTTTATGAAAGGAGATGTTTTTTTTGGGGATTGGGCAGTGCACATAGATTCATGGTTAAAAAAGACAAAAAATATATTGTTAATAAAATATGAGGATTTGCAAACGGATACACTAAATGAGGTAACTAAAATATTAAAATTTTGTAAAATATCTTCTGAAAAACAAAAATTAATAAAAGCTATTGATCTATCTACAAAAAAAAATATGGCTATTGATGAATTGAAAAATAAAAATAATTCAATCGATCATAAAGGGATAGTTACTAACAGCTTCAAATTTGTAAGGAAGGCTACAATTGGAGATTGGGAAAATTATTACAATACGAAAATGCTTGATGCATTCGAGGAAAAATATGGAGAATTAATGCGCAGACTAAAAATTTCTAAAAAATTATATGAACCGCCAAATTTCAGATAAAATACACATATTTGATAATGGAGTAAAAGTTTTAAAGAAACATTTAATTCCATTACAGATTGAACGATACAAAAAAAATAATTTGCATGAACCTGAAGAAGAAGAATGGTTTATGAAATTTGTTTCAAAACAAAAAAGTAAAGATAGAATAACTTTTTTTGATGTTGGATCAGCCATTGGCTATTATGCAATTTTAGTAAAGCAAAATTTACATAATTGTCAAATTATTTGTTATGAACCTTTAAAACTCCATCGAAAATTCCTCCGAACAAATTGGACGCTAAACAAATTAAATATAAATGAATTAATTATAAAAAGTGAGGCGGCTTATTCAAAGAGTACTTATCTCTTATTTGAAAAGAGATTTTATGGCAGTCATATTAAATCTGAGAATAGTAATAATAACAGGTTATTTAATATATTTTTTAATATGTTTTTAGGAGCGAGGAGAACAAAAGTAAAAACCATAGTTCTTGATCATGAAATTAATATTTATGGTTCAGTTGATCTTATGAAAATTGATGTACAAGGATCAGAGGTACATGTGCTAGAAGGATGTAGCTCTTCCCCTAAAGAAGCAATTAATTAAGGCTGTAATAATTGGCACTCATAGTATTAAAATCCATAACGATTGTCTTAGTATTTTGAAAGGATTTAATTATGACATTCCATTTGAAAATTTCAAGACTATAAGTCAGCCAGATGGAATAATTGTTGCATCATCTAAAGATTTTCAAATATTTAATACCTATTCTAAAGGTATTTTATGATCAGAAAAAAGCACTGACAATAGATATAATATCAAATTAATTTTAATAATATCAAATGTGAATGATTTCTGTATACTGCCGATGTTATTTTATCCATCTTTCACTTTTTGTCAAATACGTACTATTTATAGCTATTAAAGAGGCTTGATGTCTTAGTAATTATATGATTTCTATCGGTCACATCATTAATCCCGTAAATGTTGGATTCGAGTCGGATCTATTTAAAGCGCAACCAATAACATTTAGCTCAATGCTGAATGCTAAGAATTATTCTGAAAATCCTGAAAATATTAATCAATTAATTATTGGATTTGATGAGGATATGGATGTTTTTCCAAAAGGTTTTGAACAGTTGCCTTCACTTAAGCGGAGCGTATTCGGATGCTGGTTCCTTTGTGAAAACGAGGAAATTGCCATTAATACATGACCTGCTATCTCCTTTAAGAGGTATGGATGATATAGATTATGTAATTTATACAAATGTTGATATTGCTTTAATGCCTTATTTTTATGATTACATATTTAGCAAAATTAAATTCTGGAAGTGATAGTATAATTATAAATCAGTAGGGTTATTCACGAAACAAGAGATATATCATTAATGTATGCTGAGATTGGCAAATCTCATCCTGGCTTATGATTGTTTTGTATTTAGAAGGGAATTGTTGGATAAGTTTGAACTTAGGTGAATGTATGTATTGGTGCCAACTGGATTGGAAGAGTAATGATATGCAAACTTGATTATGTTTAGTAATTCATTAGAAATAATAAAAGATTGTCATTTGACATTTCACATTGGAGATGACGGTGCCTGGTTAAATAATGATTATTCAGAATTTGATGCGCATAATAAAAAAGAAGCATATAAAATAATTAATCATTTTATAGAAATTTCTAATGATGAAAAGAAAAAATATTGAGTTGGAAGAGATCATTCAATTTATGGATGATTGGGGTATGAGAATAGATCCTATTCAACACAAAAATGTAAAAAAATCATCTTAAAAGAAAAATAAAAAATAAACTCCGTCAGCTTTTATCATGATCCCTGTAACAAAACCTTCTTACCACCTATATCTGAAGAATACCAGGAATTATTGAACGGTATCTGGCAACGAAATTGGATTACAAATAATGGCCCATTAGTCAACGATTTAGAACTTGAGATTGAAACAATATTTTGATTTGAAACATTTGCTTTATGTTTCAAATGGTACGATTGCAATACAAATAGCTTTAAAAGTATTGGGTATTACCCGGAAAGTGATTACTACTCCATTTAGCTATATTGCAACAACAAGTAGTCTGGTCTGGGAAGGTTGTATACCCGTTTTTGCTGATATCGATCCAAATACTTTGAATATTGATCCAAAGAAGATTGAAGCACTGATTGATAAAGATACTGAAGCTATTTTGGCGACACATTGTTTTGGTAATCCATGTGCAATTGATGAAATAGACACTATTAGCACAAAAACATGGGCTGAAAGTAATCTATGATGCAGCACATTGTTTTGGCACAGAATACAAAGGTAAAAGTGTATTTGACTATGGAGATGTGAGTACCACTAGTTTTCATGCCACAAAACTATTATCATACTGTTGAAGGTGGGGCAGTATTTACCAAAAATCCTGATACTTTAAAGAAAATGGCCTATATGCGTAATTTTGGACATGACGGTCCTGAACGTTTTGCAGGTGTAGGAATCAATGGTAAGAATAGTGAGTTTCATGCTGCAATGGGTATTGTAAATTTAAGGTACGTTGATGAAATATTGAATACTCGTAAAAGGTTGAGTCAGCAATATGATAATCTTCTTAAAAAATTGAATGTATTAAAACCAAAGATTACACCAGATTCAGATTATAATTTTAGCTATTATCCGGTAATTTTTGAAAACGAGAAGATTACATTGAAAATGAAGAGATTCTCTTGAAAAAAGGAAATTTTTCCCCGAAGGTATTTTTATCCGAGTTTGAGTAAACTTGGATTATGTGAAAGGTGAAGAAACTCCTATTTCCGATGATATATCAAAACGGATTTTATGCTTGCCTTTATATCATGATCTAAGCCTTGGAAGAGCAGGAACTTATAGCCCGATTACTCTTAAGGACACAAAATAACTAATGTCCATCTATAGAAAATCCATTTTTCATTTTAGGGAATCCTCGCTCGGGTACAACCTTATTGAGATTAATGTTGGATGCGCATCCCAATATAACGGTACCTCCTGAATGTGGTTTTATGATTTGGTTCTATGATAAGTATAAGTCCTGGTCAGATAAGTGATAGTAGCATTTTAAAAATTCAGAATTTATTGAGTGATTTAAAAACGGCTAAAAAGATAAGCAGTTGGAATTTTGATTTTGAATCTTTTAACAGACTATCTCTATTCAATTTCGCCAGACAATTATAGAGATTTGGTTTCTGGCGTTTATACTTTTTTTGCTACAAGCAATAATAAAGACATAAACTTCTGGGGAGATAAAAATAATTATTATCTGAATCATATTAGGGAGATTACATCAATATTTCCCTGAAGCAAGATTTATCCATATTATAAGAGATGGAAGGGATGTTGCTTGTTCCTATAAAGAATTGAATAGATAAAAAAATTAAATCACAATATGCTCCAAAACTTTCAAATAACATAATTGAAATAGCGCATGAATGGAAAACTAACAACGAAGTTATTATAAGAGATTTAGAGAAATATTCAAGTCAGGAATTGTATATATCTACTAAGTTTGAATCATTAATTCTTGAAAGTGAGAAAGAACTCAAGAGGATATGTGAGTTTTTAGATATTGGATTCAATCATCAAATGATTGAATATTATGAATTACTCAACTACCTATGAACCTGATGAGTTCCTTCAGTGGAAAGCGGATACCAAAAAACCACCTCAAGTGAATAGAATCGGGAGATATTTAGAGGATCTGACCAATGATGAAATATTAACTTTTAACCAGGATGCAGGAACTCTTCTAAATAGATTTGAATATGGACATATGATTCAAATCCGTACTTGTGAGTGTCAGGTTAATGACTTATAATCAAGCTCCATTTATTGCAGAAGCAATTGAGAGTTGTTTAATGCAAAAGACTGATTTTGGTTTTGAAATTATTATTGGCGATGACTTTTCAACTGATGGGACCAAAGAGATTTGTGAAGAATATGCTATAAAATACCCGGAAAAGATAAAATTGCTAGCAAGAAGAATTGGTGATGAATATTGGCAAAAAAGGCAGAAACTGGGCCGTTTGTATAATTTTGTTGACATCATTGAAAATTGTAATGGTAAATATATTGCTTTATTGGATGGTGATGATTATTGGATAGATCCATTAAAATTGCAGAAGCAGGTTGATTTTTTAGAAGAAAACAATAATTGTTTTTTAATTCTACTCACCAAATGCCCTCTATGGGAAGGTCAAAAGAAGGGTGGTATAACCTTGAAAATCTGTTTAAAATAGGATATTTACCCTTCACGCTTCTAATTACATATTTCTAGAAATCTTGAATTTCAAAGATACCAAAATGCCATGCTTAATATTTAGGAGGTGAAATGTGTATTTTGTTTATTGGAGCTTCTGAAGGTTTAATATATCATTCTTCTGAACCCGTATCTTATTATAGATATAATCCAAATGGTATTTATAATTCGAAAAATAGCTATAGCAAACTGTCGGAAAGGCAAGGCAAATTAGATTAACTAAGAAATATTTTAATGTTAGCATACAAATTTATTATTTGCGAAGACTTATCGTTTTTAGAGAATTAAGAAAGATAAAATGGTTTTACTTATTATATGTCATATATTATAAAAACTTAATAAGATTGTACAAATCTTTCTCGTCGTGTTGCAATAACTATAAAATCTAAATTTAAAAAATTTTTCTGATGTATACAAAAATCCAGATTTTCTTGTTGTTGGAGACGCTAAATGAGGACTACTATCTTTACATAATTATTTATCAAAACATCCTAACTTATGTTTACCCACTAAAACAAAGGAACTTAATTTTTGGCACACATATCAACACGAATATGATTGAGCAATATTAAAATGGGTAGATAAGTTACCCAGTACTCTAGAAGAATATCAAAATCGTTTTGATCATAAACTTCCACATCAGATATGTGGTGAAGCATGCACCTTCGTATCTTATTTACTATGAAGATACTGTTGATAATTTAAGGCAACTGCATGATGATTGGCAAAATATTAAAATAATTATTATTCTTAGAGAGACCAATAGATAAAATATGGTCTCACTATAAATTTTGCAGAAGATTAAATTTGGATCCTCAGAATTTAACTCTAAATGAAGCTCTAAAAAAAGAGAAAGTGAGAATAAACGATAAATCATTATTGCCTGATTTACATTTTATCCACAATACAAAATATTTTAATCAAGTGAAGTATTATAAAGATCATTTTAATGATGTAAAGGTGCTTCTTTATGATGAATTAATAAAAGATAGTCAGAAAGTTTTGGATGAAATAACAGATTTTCTTAATGTGGAAAGATTTTCTCCAAAAAATTCTAGCAAAGTGTATAATGCATCAGAACCAGTTTTATTTTGAATAAGGGTATTCAAAATATAAGAGGCAAAGGTTTGGGGAGATACCTTCCGAAAAAAGTAAAGAAATACATGTTGGAAAAATTAACTAGTGAAGAGCAAATGAGTGCCAAAGTTAAGGAACATCTAAGTGATATATTTAAAATTGAAATCGTAAAATTAAATTCAATTATCATAAGGATTTTATCAAACTGGTTGAAAAAGTATGAATAATCCAAAAATTATAAATCTTCCAAAAATTATCGATCAACGAGGTAATCTTTCTTTTGTGGAAGCAGATAAACATGTACCATTCAAAATTAGACGCGTTTATTGGATTTATGATGTACCAGGTGGAGAAACTCGAGGAGGTCATGCTTTTAAAGATAACCATGAATTTATTATTGCCCTTTCCGGAAGTTTCGATGTTGTAATTAATGATGGGAAAAAAACTATTAGATATAATCTTAATAGGTCCTATTATGGTCTATATGTACCGAATATGATTTGGCGAAGTATGAATTTTTCAACAAATAGTTTGGCAGTGGTATTAGCTAGTATTCCGTATTCTGATGAAGATTATATAAGGGATTTTAATGAATTCATAAATTTGAAAAATGTCTAAGACTAATTTAATACAACTATTCATGATTGCAAGGTAATTCAGTTGCCGATAATACATAATCCTTCAGGTAATATCACCCCCTTGAACAGTGGAATTGATCTGCCTTTTGAAATTAAAAGAATTTACTATGTATACGATATTCCAGGAGGAGAAACACGAGGTGGGCATGCACATAAATTATTACATCAATACTTGATAGCAGCAAGTGGAAGCTTCGACGTAATTCTACATGATGGAAAATACAAACGTAAAATTGGTTTAAACCGGCCATATCAAGCCTTGCATATAGTGCCACTAATTTGGCGAGAATTGGAAAACTTTAGTTCTGGCTCTTGTTGTTTAGTTTTAGCCTCACATAAATATGATGAAAATGATTATATACGAGATATAAATGAGTTTAAAAAAGCAAAAACACTGTAGTATTCATTCATTAGCAGAAGTTCATACTTCTAGAATAGGGGAAACACTAGTATATGGCAATTTTGTGTTATTCTTGAGCAGGCAAATATTGGATATAATTGCAATATAAATTGCCATGTATTTATTGAAAATGATGTAATAATTGGAAATAATGTTACAATAAAGTCAGGTGTGCAAATCTGGGATGGTTTGCGAATAGAAGATGATGTATTTATTGGCCCAAATGTAACATTTACAAACGATAAGGTCCCGCGATCAAAAAAACATCCAAATCGGTTCCTTAACACAATAGTGAAGAAAGGAGCTTCTATTGGAGCGAATGCAACTATTATTGGTGGGATTGTAATAGGTTCATATGCTGTAATTGGTGCTGGAAGTGTGATAACAAAAAATATCCCATCCTTCAGCCTCTGGTATGGCAATCCAGCTAAACATAAAGAATTTTAGGTTATTTCTGGCGAGATTTTGGATATGAACCTTAGATCAATAAAGTCAAGGCAACAGTATATTTTTAAAAACGAAAATTTAGTGCTTGCAGAATGATTAAGTATCTAGACCTGAAAAAGATCAATGCCCTATTTCGTTCTGAAATTGATAATAAATTAAGATCTATTTTAGATAAGGGGTGGTATATTCTTGGGGATGAAATTAAGCTATTTGAAAGCGAGTTTGCTCAATTCGTTAATGTTAAACACGCCATAGGGGTAGGCAGTGGACTTGATGCAATAAAACTTATTTTAATGGCTTATAAACAGATGAAATTGCTAAAAGATGGGGATGAAGTAATTATACCCTCATTTACTTTTATTGCTACTGCATTTGCTGTTTCAGATTGCGGATTAATACCTGTTTTTGCTGAAGTTAAGGAAAATACTTTCAATATAGATACCTTTGATATAGAACGAAAAATAGGAAAAAAAACTAAAGCAATTGTTGCTGTTCACTTATTTGGTCAGCCAGCTGATATGAAAACATTAAAGGAAATAGCAATTAATAATAATCTAATATTGATTGAAGATGCAGCACAGGCACATGGGGCTAGATATAAAGGATACCCTGCAGGATCACTTGGTGATGCAGCAGCATTCAGCTTTTACCCTGGAAAAAACTTAGGTGCAATGGGTGATGGAGGCGCAATAACAACAAATAACATAGAACTAGCCACAATCATCAATATGGTAAATTATGGTGGAAATAAAAAGTATAATCATATTTATAAGGGATTGAATAGTCGATTATCTGAGATACAAGCAGGTGTTCTAGAGTCTAAATTGAAATATCTCAATAATGAAAGAAATACGTCAACAAATAGCTCAAAAATACTTTAGTGAAATAAACAATAAAAAAATTGTAACACCCTCAATCGCGATAAATTGTCGGCATACTTGGCATATATTTGCTATAGTATGTGAAACAAGGATCAATTACAGGACTACCTTGCAAAGAAAAATGTACAAACCCAGATCCATTATCCAATTCCAGTTCATAAGCAATTGGCGTATATCGAAAGTAATCATATCCAACTTTCAATTACAGAACGATTGGCTAATACAGTTTTGAGCATTCCCTTGAATTCAAGTCTGCTACTTTCAGAACAAGATTTAATTATTGAGGCCCTAAATGCATATTAGTAAAGGATTACCACTTGTAAGTATTATTGCGGTTTGCTACAATCATGAAAAATATGTTGAACAGACACTCAACAGCATTGCTAATCAGAGGTATGAAAATATTCAGTTGATTATTGTAGATGCTTGTTCAAGTGATGATTCACTGAAAATAATTGAAAAGTGGATTGAAAATTCTGGTTTTTACTGTAGTTTTATTAAACAATCAGTTAGGACAAATATGTGTAAAAATTTGAATGAAGCACTTAAGCACGCTACAGGAAAATACTATCAAGTGATTTCATGTGATGATTACTTTTTACCCAATAAAACTAAGTTACAGGTTGATATTTTTGAAAGATTGAGTAACGATTATGGATTAATTTATTCCGATGTAAATATTTGTGATGAGAATGGCAAAATACAACTTAAATCCTTTTATGATGAAAATGGTCTAAGGAATCCTCCTCACGGAGATGTTTATTTAACAAGCAAAAGGTAATTTTATTAAAGCACTTAGTATGATGACAAGGATGGAAGCTGTTCGCTTGATAAATTTTTATGATGAGAATTTAATTTGAAGATGTGGACTTTTTTTTACGTTTATCTTTTAAATTCAATTTTTTTTATCAGAATGAAGTAACAGGAGTTTGGAGACGCCATCATTTTAACATGACAAATGAATTGTATGATAATAGTAAATATTTGTTATCTCGACTTTTAGCCTACATTAAACACATCGATGATTCGAATGACGAGATTAATAAAATATTGTTGCCTAAGATCAGAAAGCTGCTAATTTTGATAAGAAAAGCTGGATTAATTGATTTAAGGGAACTAAAAATAAAAACCATAATAAATAGATTTGATAGAGCTTTCCAAATGTTTATTAATGGTTATATATCCTATAAACTATATTTTTATATAAGTTATGGAAAGAATTTATTTTAAAGCTCATATATGCAATTCGAACTCCTCAAAAAGAATTGCCACCTAGAAAATTTCTGTGATTGATATTGCAAATACCTGAAAATCACATTATTGCTATTGATAATATTAAAAATTACATAGCTAAATACAATATAATAAACCGAATTTACTATGTATCAGTAAAATTCAATTTAATGTTGGATTACCAAAGTAATTATGATCTCGCAATAATTTCTCCTTCCCAAGAGGCTTATTCTGAAACCTTCATTAAGGCACATAAAGATTTCACTATTGGAACTGTGAAATTCTATTTCGGGAACTATTTGCCGTACATATCTTGAAGGATATGGTAGCCTCATAATATCTAATTTTTTTGAACGAATATTATTCAAATTATTAAAATATTTTAACGGGTATGATTCTTTTTTAGAATTCCAATTACATAGAAGCTTTAAACGGGAAAGAATAAATGTTGTATTAGCTGAGTATGGAATTACTGGTGTTAAGATACTCCCAATATGCAAAAAGTTAGGCATACCATTAATTGTTCATTTTCATGGATATGATGCTTCTAAAAAACAAGTTCTTGAATCATATAAGAAGCAATATTTACAATTATTCAATTATGCCTATAAGACACTAGTCGTATCAAAATATATGTATAATAAATTAATTGAACTAGGTGCACCCTCAGAGAAATTGATCCTAAATACCTATGGTCCAAATGAGGAATATTTTGAAATTTCTCCCAATTTCAGCCAGAAAAGGATTATAGCACTTGGTCGTTTCGTGGTAAAAAAGCTCCTTATTACACCATTTTGGCCTTTAGGAAAGTATTAATGGTCCACCCGGATGCTCGTTTGATTCTTGGTGGGGATGGAGTTCTACTTAATTCATGTAAGAATTTAGCGAAGGGATTAAAATACGAGAAGTATATCGAGTTTAAAGGAGTCATGACATTATTGGAAATTAAAAAGGAACTCTCCTTGGCAAATGTATTTGTTCAACATTCTATAATAGCTGACGATGGCGACATGGAAGGTACACCATTATCCATTTTAGAAGCAAGTGCTGCTGGATTGCCAGTTATATCGACGAATCATGGTGGGATTCCAGATGTTGTGATTAATTGTATAACTGGTTTTTTAGTTAATGAACATGATGTAGATGGAATGGCAGAAAGTATGATTAAAATTTTAAATGATAATGATTTGGCAAAAAAACTTGGTTTAAACGGACGAAAAAAAATAAAAAGTGATTTTCATATTCAGAAACATATTGATGTAATAAATTCATTATTGTTGTCTATAAATAATAAGTCTTGAATTGAATCCAAATTGAATTTTTGTAGAGAATAAATATTTCTTTTCCAATTTAAATTAATTCTGATACTTTAATATTAAGACGTATCTCCATAAAATAAGGTCATCTAAATAAATTATTGAAGGATCTTGAGTAATCCTGATATGAAAAATGAGAAACTCAATTGTTTCTATAATAATACCAACTTTCAATCGTGCCAGTTTGATATGTGATACACTCCAAATCCATCATTAATCAAACTTATGAAAATTGGGCGGCCATAATTAATCTATGATTGCTCCACCGATGGAACATTAGAGGTAATTAGAGAGTTTGCTGGAAACGATAGTCGATTTAAAATATTTGTTAGAGAAAGAAATCCCAAGGGAGCACCTACATGTAGAAACATAGGACTTAAAAAATCAAAAGGTGAATATATTATGTTTCTTGATTCTGACGATTTATTAGCAGAATATTGTTTGAGTAATAGAGTCAAGAAATTTGAATTAAGGCCAAAAAATGATTTCATTGTATTTAATTCATGGTTCTTTAAATCAAATATTGATGAAAAGGAATATTTATGGAATAGAAAAACAAAAGAAAATGATTTATGTAGATTCTTAAGAATGGATGGTGTATGGCCAATTAACGGACCAATATACCGACACTTTCATTAAGATATTTTCATTTAATGAAAGTTTGTCTTTTCTCCAAGATTACTTTTTTCAATTCAGATACTTTTGGAAACACCAGTTTATTTAAATTATCTTGATTCAATTCCAGATTGTTTTATAAGAAGACATGAAAAAGAAAGCATCAGCCAAAATAGATGTGTCAGAAAGATTCCATAAAATTTATACACTTAAAATTTACATTTCTATTTTAGATATGTTTAGATATAAAAAAATAAAAAACAAAAATCTATCAAAACAATTTCTGCCTGTGTATAACAAATTATTAAAAAAATATGTTGCTTCAAATGGTTTAATAAAAACTTTAAAAATATTAAAAGGGATTAGTTTTTTATCATTTTTTAACTTTAGAGTTTCACTATTCATTGCTCTTGATTTAATTCTTATCAGAATAATCAATATTCATAATTCTTCAATTTTGAAGTGGGTCGAAAGTAGAATCCAGCATTTAATTTATCTACAATTGAGAAGTTTTAATTCAATTTATATGAACAATACTAAATATGTTCGACAAGCATGAATAGTGAATTATAAGTCTATATTTCTCAAAGGATAAATATAGAATCTTGATTATATTGTAATCAATCTGCATGATTTATTCTTCCACAGAAATCATTAAAAGCTATTAAAGTATCCGTAATTGTACCCAATTTCAACCACTCCTCGTTTCTTGCTAGACGACTTGATAGTATTCTTCAACAATCTTTTCAAGATTTTGAGATTATATTATTGGATGATGCTTCAACAGATAATAGTTAGGATATTAAGGAAATATGCTTTAAATTCTAAAGTAACACATTACATCAAAAACAAACAAAATAGTGGAATCCTTTTCGCTAATGGAAGAAGGGCGTTGATCTTGCAAACGGGAAATATATATTGGATAGCTGAAAGTGATGATTTCTCAAATTTAGACTTTCTGTTGAAAATGATTAAAGAATTTGATAATCATAAGGATTTGGGACTTGTGTTATTGTCAGATCTTATCGAACAAATGAAAAATCTGAAAACTCAGGAATACATAAATGGGGAGAGGAAATTGATCCTGATATATGGAGTAAAAACATATATTTTAAAGCTGGTGAATATATCAGGAAATACTTAAGATTTCGTAATACTATTCCTAATGTTAGTGCGGTCTTATTTAGAAAAGAGGCACTTCAGATTAATCCAGAGATCTTAAAATTTAGTTTATGTGGAGATTGGCGTTTATATGTCAATATTGCTGAAAAATATCCCATATCCTATTTGTCTTATCCAATGAATTATTTTAGAAGATATAATACCTCAACTACCTTTATAAACACCTCTTTAGCGAAGGAAAACTTACGCATTAGTGAATATTTAAAGGAGTAATCAATTATGCTAATAGATTTTCCGGCAAAAAACTATATGAAGATATAAGTAAATATGATTGGATATCCAATCATTGGTTAGGTAATTCTGTACTCAAGAGTAAAACAAAATTAGATTACTATTTCCCAAAAATCCCAATTATATTAAAAATATCATTCTATAATATACTTCTACAAAGAATTTTAAAAACCCATCATATCTCGTTTTTTAAAATTTGTATTGAACAATTAATAAACAGGATTTGTAAATCACATATATGGTTCTTAATAACTTTAATAGGTTAATCAAGAAAATTCAAAATAATATTTCAGATCTAAAAAAAAATCAATTGTAAAACAATGGGTATTTAAACTTAATGAGATTTTAAATTTCCGAAAATACTTTAGAAATTATTTAAGTAATCAAGACTCAAATATTTAATTTATACTGCGGGTAAAGTTGGCTCTACTACAATATATTCATCATTATGGAAACAAATTCCATTTGTTCCTATATTCAGTATTCATTATTTAGAAGGATATTTCTTTAAGAAGATGAAGGCAACTAAATATTCCAACCAAATTAGGAAGGGTCAAGATTTTAGAAATTTTTTAAAAAAGAACTTAAAAAAAAGACTCAAAATCATTACGGTTTATCAGAGAACCTATTAGTAGAATATTATCTCATTTTTTCCAAGATTTTGAATATAACATTGGAATAAATCAAAATAATAATTTAGATATTGATCAAGTTACTGAATTCTTTCAAGAATCAGATAATAATTACATGTTCGAATGGTGGAATAAAGATTTTAAGGAGTATTTGAAACTTGATATTTGCACACTGGATTTTGATAAAGATAATGGATATGCTATATACAATCTTGAAAGATTTGATCTTCTCGTCTTAAAATTTGAATGTTTTAAAAACGTTTATTGGGCACAGCCTTAGAGGAATTTACCTCAATTCCTTCTATTAAAATAATCAATTCGAATATTACAGCAAATAAAAAATATTCTGATATATACTAGAGATTAAAAAAATAAAAAGTTATTTAAAAGAAATTATTTAGAGAATTATTATTATAATGACATAATTAGAATTTTTACAGAAGAAGAAATTGATAGATATATGATAAAATGGTCAATTTAAAATTTTATAATTAATATAAATATTCTCCGAAATAATATATTTAAGAGAGTATAATAATACTATAAAGAATAATGAAAATCACAATTTGCAGTTATGATGGTTATAATTTTAATGTTGGTGGACCGTGGGCCTGGTTACCAAGGTTTGTCAAATTATTGACAGAAAATGGCCTTGATGTAAATTTTATATTTTTTTATTATGGCCAATTAAGTGAATGCCAAAATATTTCTTTTTTTCAGAAACAAGGTTATAAAGTAAAGTTAAAAGCACTAGCCAGTAGAAGTCAATATAGAAACAGCACTGAAGATAGAGTTAAATGGATCCTCGGCGTTGTGAAAAATGATCCTCCAGATGTTTTTATGCCTAATTTGGTATTACCTGCTTTTTACGCGAGTAAATGGATTATGAATGCTGGAATCCCTTGCGTTGGCATTTTACATTCGGATGACATTTTTTTTCACTCATTAGTTCATGAATTTGTTAATGGTGAACCTGATTTTCAATTGGACGCCATAGTATGCGTATCGAAATTATTAAAGGAAACTATTGAAAGTAATTCTGGGAAAACAAAAACACATATATCCCTTATATGGTTCCTATTCCGGAAGGGCGGGCAAAATTTGAAAATCATTTAAAATTAGTATATGCGGGTAGGTTTTCAGAGGAACAAAAGCAGATCTCGGAAGTTGCAAGGGCTTTCTGTCGGGTTGCTGAAAGAATTAATGGATTGGATGGAGTATTGCTTGGTGCAGGTGTTGATCAGGGAAACGTTGAATCTATTCTTAAAAATGAATTCAAAAACACTCCAGTCCATATTGGAGGTGTGATCCCGAACTCAAATATTCAGGATGAATATTTAAAACACAATATTTTTGTACTATTATCAGATTATGAAGGTTTGCCTATCGCATTGCTGGAAGCAATGGCATGCGGTCTTGTACCAGTATGCTTATCTATTAGAAGTGGTATACCTCAAGTGGTTATAAATGGAAAAACAGGTTTTCTCGTAAATGACAGGCATGATGATTTTTTAGAAGCATTAATGAGATTAAATAATGATAAAATCTTATGGGATGAATTATCAAAAAATTCAAAAAAACTTATTAGAGATAATTATTCCGGAGATGTAATTATTCAGCAGTGGATTAAACTATTTAATGGCCTTACTCAGAATAAAATGTTAAAAAATGAATATATACATTCCAAAAAGATTTAATCTCCCCGCTGTTAATAAGAACCTGGATTATACTGATATCAGAAAAGTAAACAACATTACATATTTAAAAAATCAATTTACACGAATCAGGAATTATTTAAAAAGAGAAATTCTTATTTTGTAGTTTAGATTGAAAGATAAAGTACAGTTATGAAAAGGAGTTTTTTTATATCACTATCCAGCCAAAGAATTAACCATAATATATTTATATAATGAATGTTGCCATATTCGTTCACTCATTTTTGCCTCACACACATCCCTGGATTTATCGTCAAATAAACTGGGAAGGTTCGTCGGTAAAATTAGTCTTATGCCTTGAACGAATAGAAAAAGACCAGTTCCCATATTCAAATGTGATTGTTTCCCCACCATTATCAAAAAAATTATCCTATATCAAAGCACGGTTTTGGTTCATATTTAAAAATTTTGCTCCAAAACTTAAAAGAAGAAATACTAGGGATTTTAAGAAAGCATTATTAGCCAATCAAATAGATCTGGTTCATGCACATTTTGGAACAAATGGTGTTCTCGTAGCTCCGATATGTGAACAATTAAATATACCTCTTGTTGTTACTTTTCATGGATTCGATATTTCCTCTGCCTTATTCAGATACCCGGGATATAAAAAACTTCTGATTAAATTATTTAATCAGATTTCCATTGCTGTTGCCATTTCTGAGGAAATGAAAGAGAGGTTAATTAGTCTAGGATGTCCTGAGGAAAAAATCCGTGTTTCATATTTGGGAGTACCTTTAAATGAATATCCGTTCTTTGAAAGGGAAAACTCAAATAAACAATCAGATTTTTGCATGCTGGCAGATTAACTGCTAAAAAGGGTGTTTTAGATCTGATCAATGCATTCTCAAAAGTTACAAATATTAATGAAGGGGCAGTACTTGATATTGCAGGTAAGGGTGAAGAATTTGATTTGATAAAAGAAACTATTAAGGAATTAAATATCCAGGATAAAGTTTTTCTGCATGGAAGGGTATCGGAAAGCGAATTAATGGATTTAAGGAATAAAGCAGACGTGTTTGTTTTAAATTGTCGTACTGATCGACAAGGTACAAAAGAGGGATTGCCTATTGCAACTTTGGAGGCAGCTGCTACTGGATTACCAGCAATATCAACCCATCACGCTGGAATTCCTGAGTCAATTATAGACAAAAGATCAGGTCTATTGGTCAATGAATTTGATAATGAGGGTTTAACAAGTGCAATGATTGAAATGCTTGACAATGAAAAAAGGTTAAATTACGGTAAAAATGCACGAATTTACATGGAACAAAAATTTGATGTACTGAAATGCAACTTTGTTCTTGAAAAAATCTATCAGGAAGCTATAAATATAAAATAAATGATTTTAATAACAGGCGGATTTGGCTTTATTGGAAATGAAGTTGTAAGACAATTAGCATCAAAATATGGTAATGAAAATGTTTATATAATAGATAATTTCAGTAGGATAGCAGGGGATATTGAAGATTTAAATAGTATTTCTTATAGCAAGATTGATATAAGAGAATTTGAAAATGTTGATAAACTTATTGAAAATCTAAAACCTCAGACTATCATTCATTTGGCTGCATTGCACTTTATACCTGAATGTAATGCAAACCCGCTTCAAACTATCGAAACTAATTCAACTGCAACATTAGAAATTGTACTATCAGCCTTGAAAAATAAAGTAAAACATTTTGTTTTTGCCTCCAGTGGAGCAGTGTATTCAGATTGGGCTAAAAATATTCATGAAGAATTTGATTGTTTACCTGTTGACATATATGGATATAGTAAGATGTTTGCAGAAAATCTAATACAACTCTATCTCAAGGATTCGCCAGTTAAAGTGTCGATCTGTAGGTTCTTTAATAATTATGGCCCTAGAGAGACTAATCCGCATATATTGCCTGAAATCATTAATCAATTGAAAAAAAATGGCGATTTTCTGGAGCTTGGGAATATTGATTCTATTCGTGATTATATATATGTTGAGGATACCGCAAAAGTAATTTCATTGATCATGAGTAAACAGGAAAAGCAATTTGCTACTTATAATATTGGAAGTGGATCTGGCAATTCAGTCAGAGAGCTTATACAAAAAATTGAGGATATTTTAGGTATTAAAATTATGATTCATGTTGATCCCAATAGAATTCGTAAAGTTGATAAAAAGGTACAGGTTGCGGATATATCTAAAATAAAAGAATTTGATTTCAAACCTATTCCTATTGATGAAGGGCTTAAACATCTATTGGAATTTGAAGGATTAAATTAATTAAATTTGTTTTCTACTATATTAATATTCTAGTTGATTTGGGGATTTTATCCAAATTTACTATTGAGTTTTTATATTTAGGTTTTTGAATTGTTATAGATAATTCTACGGATCACAAACTTGAAAGAAAAATTATCCATTGTAGTCCCGGTTTATAATGGAGAACCGTATATAAAGGAGTTAGTTGAAAGATTAATAGATACAATTCAATCAATTCCTGCAGATTATGAAATAATCCTTGTAAATGATGCTAGTCCAGATAATTCCTGGCAAGCAATTGAAAAGATTTGTGCGTCTTATAATGAAGTGAAAGGATTAAACCTAAGTAGAAATTTTGGTCAACATTACGCAATATCGGCAGGTCTTGAAATTGCAAAAGGTGACTGGGCTGTGGTAATGGATTGCGATTTGCAGGATATTCCAGAAGAAATTCCAAAATTTTATAATAAGGGAATTATGGGATATGACATAGTTTTAGGAGTTAGGAAAAACAGAAAAGATGGATTTATGAAAAAGTTTTTTTCCTTTCTTTTTTATAAGACACTATCGTGGTTAACAGGGGTAGAATATGACTATCGTATTGCTAATTTTGGCATATACAATAGAAAGGTAATTAATGCAATTATATCAATGGGAGATAGTATTCGTTATTTTCCGAGTATGGTGAAATGGGTCGGATTCCAATCAACAACTATTAACATAGATCACGGCAATCGAAAAGATGGTAAATCCTCATACAACTTTAAAAGGTTAATGTATCTAGCCCTGGATATCATCCTATCATATTCCGACAAACCAATACGTTTAGCTATAAAAGCCGGTTTGATCATATCATTATTTTCTTTAATTGCGGCAATATATACATTTATTAAAGCGCTGATTGGTCAGATTGAAGTCCCCGGTTATGCTTCCCTAATAATTTCCATATGGTTATTTAGTGGCCTGATCATAGCTATTATAGGCATTGTAGGATTATATGTTAGTAAAACCTTTCAAGCTGCCCGTAGAAGGCCGATATACATCGTGTCTGATAAAATTAATATTTCCTGAAATATGATTGAGATCCTTGAATGGGATAGCAAATTTTTTGGTTTTGAAACAGCCAGATTTATACCTTCCGACAGTCTTGAAATGTTTAAAAAAATAATAAAGGAATGTCAAAAAAAAAATGTTTGTCTATTATATGTTTTCCTTGATCCAAACTACACCGATATTATTCTACATGCCAAACAAAAGAAATATTTTCTTGCCGACGTCAAAGTTACCTACTCAAAAAAATTGTCTGAAGGTCATAGGGAAATTGACGAAAATATTCACAGGATAACATTTTCTGATTATAAAAGTTATCGGGAAGATTTATACTTTTTAGCCATTCTTAGTGGACAGTATTCCAGGTTCAAACTTGATGATAATATTTCGAGATCAAAGTTTGAAAAAATGTATAAGTTATGGATTGATGGCACAATCATGGGCCAAACGGATGGTCAAATTCTTACATACAATCATGATGGGAAAATTTTGGGTATGGTTACATTGACTTTTCAAGGTAGAAACTCAAAAATTGGCCTTATTTCTGTCAGGGAAAACTTTCAGGGAAAATCAATAGGCAGGAAATTAATGAAAGCAGCAGAATATGCTGTGATTGAGCAAGGGAATAATGTTTTGGATGTAGCCACACAAAAGCATAATTATGGAGCCTGCAAGTTTTATAATAGCCTGGATTATAAAATAATTAGGGAAGAATTAATATATCATATATGGCTAACATGAAAATACCATTTAATAAGCCATATTTTACCGGCAAGGAAACAGAGTATATAAGGGATGCTGTTTCCAGGGGACATATCAGTGGAAATGGCTATTATACAAAGAAATGTCAGGAATTTTTTCAAGATCAGTATGGGTTTAAAAAATGTTTATTGACAACATCCTGTACGGATGCTTTGGAAATGGCGGCAATTCTGTTGGATATTAAAAAGGGAGATGAGGTAATCATGCCATCATTCACATTTGTCAGCACAGCCAACGCTTTCGTGTTAAGAGGCGCTAATGTCAAATTTGTTGATAGCCGTCATGACCATCCAGGAATGGATGAAGATAAAATTGAAGAATTGATCACACCGAAAACAAAAGCCATTGTATCAGTACACTATGCTGGAGTAGCCTGTGACATGGATAAGATAATGGCACTGGCTCATAAATATAATTTATTTGTAGTTGAAGATGCCGCACAGGCTATAGATAGCTACTATAATGAAAAGCCATTGGGTAGTATTGGTCATTTGGCGACGTTAAGTTTTCATGAAACTAAAAATATCAGTTCTGGTGAAGGTGGAATGCTGATAATTAACGATAAACAATTTGAAACCCGTTCAGAAATCATATGGGAAAAAGGAACAAATCGTGCTGCTTTTTCAAGAGGAGAGGTTAATAAGTATGAATGGATTGATATAGGCTCAAGTTTCTTGCCATCAGATATAATTGCAGCCGTTTTATTGGCACAATTGGAATCAATAGACGTTATTCAGCAAGGAAGAAAAAAGATTTGGGATAAATATTTTGAGAAATTAAATGCCAAGTCAAAAAATGGCTGCATTAAAATACCTGTAATTCCTAAATATGCCACGAATAACGGACATATTTTTTATATGATTATGAACTCTCAAGAGGATCGGGACGGGTTAATCTCATATTTGAAGACAAAAGGTATTTTATCAGTTTTTCACTATCAGTCTTTAGCCAACAGCAAATTCTATTCATCAAATTTCGGAAGACAATTTCTAAATAATGCAGATAAATATTCACGGACTCTGGTAAGGCTTCCCTTATACTTTGATCCTGATTTAGATGTTGGATACATAACTGATCTGGTAAATGAGTTTATCTAATTTTTTAAATCCGAATTATGAATTCAAAATTAATGTATCAAGTCTGTTATTGGTATTTTCAACTTTTTTATTGATCCCAACTTTGCAAGGATTTTTATCCTTTGAACAAATCATATTTTCAATACTGATCTTATTTATTTTCTTTTTGACCGGATATGTTCTATTGAGTTTTACAATTTTTCGACAAATAGATAATACTTTATGTACCTCCCTCTCAATTATACTGGGGGCATTTATTTTTTTTATATCAAAGTTTTTCATAGTTGTTGTCTTTGGAGTTTTAATATACCTGGCAATTAGAAAAAAAATTAAAATTACTAGAACTCTTAAAATTCGTTCCATCGCTATAATAATTCCTGGTGCCTTACTGCTCTTTATTACAGATAAGGAACAAACATTCTCAAATGAAGCTATTGCATTTGTAAACGGAACACCCGATAAGTATTATTTCACAGCAATCGTGGCCTCTATAAAGTATTTTAATTCGATTTTTAATTCAAATTATGCATATGGAACGCCAATCAGTTATCAATCAATGTCTTTTATCCCTCCTGGTATATTTGCTAGATTTACTGGAATAAGTTCACATATTACGTTGTGGGGTATATGGATACCTTTTTACAAGGTATTCGGTATCGCATTTATAGCTTATGCAATTAACTATTATACAGGGACGATAAAGAAAAGTTTTTGGCTCTTACTTTCAGGATTACTAATGATCTTACTGGCTCCTATAAATCCAAAATCTCTAATCAATTTTAGCGGGGGAAATTTTATATGGAATGGTCATGCTTATATTATTCCCGGTGGTAATCCACCATTTATACTAGGCTTCATTTGGGTTGGTATAATATTGATTTTATTATTTCATCTTGATAAGGAGGATAAAAAAGTATGGTTAGAGTCATTGTTATATATATTTTTTCTATCCTCATTGATTATAGTCAAGGTGGCATTATTCCCTAGTATCTTCCTGTTTTGTTTTCTTTTCAGTTTTAGAAAAATAATGAACGGAGAAATGAAATTTCTAATAATTTATATAGCAACTTTTTTAATAGCTGTGTTGTGGTATTATATATTCATAGGGATGAACGAAGGTTTTATAAGCATTGCCATAAATCACAGGATACTATATCGAAAATTTAATAAGCAATTATGAGTTAAATAATTATAGCATTCCGATTATAATATCCATCCCCCTGCTATTGTTTTTATTTTTTGGAATAAGACTTGCTTTTATATTTTTTGGTCTAAAGGCAACAAAGAAGAGACTGCTATCTTCAGTATTAATATCTTTTATCCTTACTTTTTTATTTATCAATTTGATCCGATTACAAATTTTTAGTGAACAAGGTACATTAATACAAGATCTTTCATTTGATTTGGTTCAATTTATAAGAGGAGCATTTATATTGGTTACGACCATATCAATTTTAGCTTTTATCTTGGTTTTACAATCTGATAGAAAATATTTAAAACAGGTTTTTATAATTTCTTTAATAGCATGGTCTATCCCGGTGGCCTTTAGCTATTATCAATTGTTATCTGTGAAAAAAATGCCTAATAAAATATCTAATCATTGGATCGGTGAAGTTACAGAGGAAATAGGAGAAGAAAGTGATAAAATATATGCTATGATCTCTGATAAATCTTATCCAGGGCAATTATTAAGTGCCAGGGAGGTTGGATTATGGTGGACTAATTGTTCTCGCGCAGATGGTACGGGAATAGTAATGACCAAAGAACATCAAAAGCGTGGAGAATTATTGAAACATTTTTTTGAAAAAACAACAATTCATGAACATGAACAAATAATTCGAATACTTGGAGATGAAGATATTGATTATTTAATAGCGACTCCAAAAAACATAAAATTCTTTAATGAACTATCGAATCATAATTTGGTTAAAAGAAAAAGTGATTCTTCCTGGCTATTTGACCCTTCCTGACCGTGAGAACTGTTTTAATTTATTCCTATGAATGTGTACCATATAATAGGCCCGGATCAACTATCGGCGCTCAGAGACCTTACCAGTTTGCGAAGCTCTTACCTAATTTCGGATGGCGTACAATAGTATTGTGCTGTGATCATCAGCGTAGGGGAAGCGTTGTAAGAAGTGATTTATCTAAAGTTGTTGCAGAGGCAAAAGCTCATGTATTGGAGAGTGAGAATACAAATAGTCTTATTATACCCTTACCTTCACTTAAATATGCAGACCTTATTGATAAAATTTGGTGGAAGTTTACTGATACAAATTATGAAACAGGCACGTAAATCCTAAAGGAGGTATAATTGGAGGATTGATAAGAAAAATTTGTACAATTATTAAATATTTTAAAGGAGACCATTCTCAAAGCTCGCATATGCCTGCCAAATTGGTAACAGAAGAATTGACGAGTATTTTAAAAATTGATTTGTGCCTTGGAGAACATGGACCTTCAGCTGGTTTATTTCTAGCGAATTCGTTTAATAAACAGTATAAGGTACTCGTCGATTGTTGATTTTCGGGATCCAATTGACAGGGGTCAGAAAAAACTCCTTAGGCCTATTTTGCTTCTTTATTACAGGAAGCTATTAAAGACTACTTCTTTTTTAATAGCCGTCACGCCTTATTGGGCTAAACTTGATCAAAAACGGATTAAGAAAAGGACAATATGTTTGCCTAATGGATACGATAAATTGATTAATAAAAATTCTAAGATAAAAAGAGACAATAGAGTTTTTAAGATTATTTATATAGGCAGCATACATCATTCTCAAAATATTGATCTTTTCTTGAAGGGTTATAAAAAATTATTGATAGAAAGCAATCTGGATTAGAAAAATGCAGATTTATATATCGAGGATTTTCTATTGATTATTTGAACCAAATTGCCTTAGAATTGGATATCGTTGACTATACGTGTCAAATCATATATTCAAAGAGATAAAGCAATTAATTTGCTGTTAGAGGCTGATTTACTAGTGCTTTTATCAATTGATCCTAAGAAAACTCAAGATCCGCTTCTAAAAAGAGGTCATTACCCAGGCAAAGTATTCGAATACTTCGGGGTTCAAAAACCAATTCTTTGCATAGCTGAAGATAATAATGTATTATCAGAATTGATTCGGAGAACAAAAACAGGTGAAATAGTAAACTCAGAGGAAGAAGTATGCGATCAATTATCAAAATACTATTCACTTTGGGAAGCTGGTGAAGAAAGTTATTTTCCAATTAAAAATGAAGTAAAAAAGTATTCCAGAAATAATCAGGTTAGTTATCTCAGTGAATTAATGAAAGAAATAATTTTTAGCCCACAAATAATTGAAAAGTAACTAAGATTTGAGAAATTTTTTTCGTGCCTTTTTATTTAGTTTGCCTGTCTTTATAGCAGGCTTTGTCATAATGGAGGCAAGTATTGTTTATTTCTCCAGTTTAATCTTTTCAATTATTTTTCTATACTTATTTATCAGGAATTCATCAGTTGAAAATATTGACCCGATATTCTTATTTACATTTTCTTTAGGTTTAACTTCTTTTGCAAATATTATTGGTGTTTCATCATTTGGGGGAGAAAATGAATTTGTATATAACTTATACACTTATATACCAACCCTTTTGGATGCATCCATAGTACATTATATTGGTTTTATAATATTGGTTGCCGGCTATGAATTTGGGAATAATAAAAATTGGCTTCCATCGCTTTCCTATAAAATTACAGATGATAGTAAGATTAAATATCTATTTATATTTATTCTTCTTGTTATTTATATTTCTATACAAGGAAGAATTCCTGGATTTTTGGGAGCTATTCGAGCATTTATTATTGGTCTGCCTTTATTTGTTGCATTTTATCTGGTTAAAAGAGGAATAATAAGAAAAAAGCCGATCTATCTAGTTTATAGTTCCGTAATAGTGATTTTTTTTAACAATTCAGGCTGTATTATTTTCGTTTCTTCGAACAAATATGATAAAACCTGCAGTTTTTTTTACTTTGGCATATATAATAGCTCATAGGAATGTCAAGGTACTTTTTAGTTTAAAACTTATCCCATTATATGTTTTTATTGCTGTTTTTATGAGTTATTTCGGGATATTTGGCTCTGAAAGAAGCAATATTGGGATTGGTACCCAGAGAATTGAAGAGTTGGTTGAGTTAAAAGAAGAACCAAATTGTTGAGGGGCAAACACCCCTTGCACGGGCATACGAATTTTAATCAGTTATCACAGGTCGTCAAAATAACAAAAGATGATGGATTTTTAAATGGAGAAACACTGCAATACCTGACATTATGTATTTATTCCACGATTTATCTGGCCTGGGAAACCCTTAATCCAGACTGGAGCATGGTTTGCTGAAAGAATTGGACTAGGTTGGATTGATTATGAAGGGAAGTATCATAATTCAATTAATATGACTATACCGGGAGAATTATATTTAAATTATGGGTATATAGGAGTAATAATTGGATCTTTCATTAATTGGATTTTTATTTAGCCTTTTCTGGAATTCCGTAGAACCATGGAGAGATCCCGAGGATTTATTTGGTAATTTATTTGCTGCTTATTTGTTGTTCCTTGGATTGTTTTCACTGGGGCTGATATTCAAATCTTGGTAACTATATCTGGCGACTATACCTGATATTGTTGTTTTAAATCGATTTATATTTAGGAATGTTTAAAATTTTATGCGTCGGACCACAGTGGCGAGGTAGTAATGCAGGAGGATTATTTAAGGCATTGTCCAGGCAGGGGCATCTTATTGAAATAATAGATGAATTTTATGAAATTCCATTAAAGGCACGACTCTTTAATATCTTACGTGGTAGCGAAAGCGTTCAGGAAAATATTTATTAAAGAGTATAATTCAAAAATTCTTGATATCAGCAGGGCGATTAAAGCAGATATAGTATTTATATATAAAGGTGGCTTTGTCTTTCCTGGCACATTACATAAATTAAAAAAGCAAGGCGTAAAGTTGATAAATTTTTTTCCGGATGTAAGCTTTCATACACACGGTATATATTTAAAGAAATCCCTGCCAATTTATGACATTGTATTTACAACGAAATCTTTTGGAGTAAAGGATATGAATGAACAGCTTGGTATTAAGAATTCTTACTTTATTCCTCACGGATTTGATCCGGAAGTCCATAGAATGATAGATTTCTCAAAATTAAATAAAATCCATTTACGAATGATGTTTCCTTTATTGGTACCTGGTCATTAAAAAAAGAAAAATTATTGAATTACATTATTGAACAAATTCCCAGGTTAATCTTAAGATATTTGGCAGCCAGTGGGAAAAAGCAAGCGAGCAAGTACAATCCAGATGGATGAAACGGGAAGTACTTGGTGATCTTTATGCTTTGGCAATCAATAGTAGTAAAATCAATCTTGGGCTATTATCAGAACAAGTAAAAGGGGCTTCTTCAGGAGATCAGATAACTTCACGAACCTTTCATATTCCTGCGAGCGGAGGATTCCTCCTGCATGAAAGAACCGATGAGGTTTCTAATTATTATATTGAGGATAAAGAAATCACATGTTTTGGGAACAAGGAAGAATTGATAAGTAAAATTCGATTTTACCTGGAGCATGAGTCTGAAAGGATGAAAATTAAAATGGAAGGACACAAAAGGGCTTTAAAGGACCATAGCCTGGATAATAGAGCAAAAGATCTATTAAAAGTTATTGAGGGTATCGAAAATTAATAACATGTTGTATAAAGAGGAGATATATAAAAAATACGTGAGCAATCATAATGTTCATTTGTATGGTAACACCTCAATTCAAGCGATAGAAAGGAATTTTACATTATGGGATTATTTCTATGAGCGATTTTTGCCAAAGAATAAAAATTCAAAAATCCTTGACCTTGGAAGTGGTGAAGGCGCATTTGTATACTACTTACAACAGAAAGGATATTTGGATACTTATGGGATAGATATATCTGATGAACAGATTAAATTGGGTGAAACTTTGGGAATTGAAAAAATCCAGAAGATTGATATTATTAGTTTTTTGAAGAAAAGTGAAAATACATATGATTTTGTAATAGCGCGTGATGTATTGGAACATTTTACGAAGCCTGAGATTTTTGAAATTCTTAAATTAACTCATAATGTTTTAAAACAAGAAGGACAAATGATGATTCAGGTACCTAATGGGTGGGGTATCTGGCATGAAAAAATTTATTACGGGGATATTACACATGAATCTTTGTTTTCAATAGATTCAGCTCGTCAAGTGTTTTTCAGTACTGGATTTGCTAAGGTGGACAGTTACCCTCTAGAGTTTCCCGTGGTTAATATTAAGTCATTCATTCGTAAAATTGTATGGAGAGGTATGGTGTTTCAAAGCAAATTTCGAAAATGGATAGCCACAGGGGATGGTTCAGGTATTTTTACTCCAAATTTATTGGTAGTTGGTCAAAAATGATAGGATTAAGCTTTCTTAATATACTTTTCATTCTTTTTAAGTAAGCTTTTAAAGATTGAAGTGGTCAGTTTATCATTGTATATAGTAAGGATGGTCCTTGGGAATTACGTTGTTTAATGAGAGTCACGTTTATCCACCGGGAGAAAAGATCAGGAAATTATAGTTTTGAAACCATTTTCTCAATCTTAAGTAGAAATATTGAAAGTGAAAATCTTGAATTACGTCATTATTTTAGAAAAGAAAATGAATCAAGGCTTTTAAGTATTTATAAAGTAGCCCGCCAAAAATCTGATATTTTTCATATAACTGGAGACGTTAATTTTCTGGCAATAGGATTGCCCGGGAGAAAAACGATTTTAACGATCCATGACCTGGGATTTCTTGAAAATCCAGTTCATAATGCATTGAAAAGAAAAATCTATAGATTATTTTGGTTTGAAATTCCGCTGCGCAGGGCAAGATTTATAACAACCGTCAGCCAGTTTACCAAAAAGAAAATAATTGAACATTTTAGAATTGCAGAAGATAAAATCAAGGTTATTCAGAATCCTGTCACTTTAGATCCTGATCAAAAAAAGGAAGATTTTAAATTGAGCAGCTGCCCCAGGATTCTTCAAATTGGTACTGGAGCGCATAAAAATCTTAGCCGATTATTAAAAGCAATAGTAGGATTACATGTTCAGATAGTAATTATTGGCAACCCAAATAAAGAGGATCTTGCATTTATTAAAGAAAACCATATTAAACATAAAATATACTTCGATATATCCAGGGAAAGACTGATAGCTCTGTTTAGGGAAGCAGATATATTGTTTTTCGCCTCACTATATGAAGGATTTGGCCTTCCAATAATTGAGGCCAACCAGATTGGAGTTCCAGTCATTTCCAGTAATATCTGTTCAATGCCGGAAGTAGCTGGAAACGCATCCTTGATGGTGGATCCGCTTAATATTGACGAAATTAGAGAAGCAATCCAATTGCTGTTGAATGATATGAATGAACGTATGCGTTTGATTAAAAATGGTTTTGAAAATGTAAAAAAATTTGATTTACAAACAATTTCACAAGAGTATATTAATCTATACAAACTAGTAAACAGTGAAAATCAGTAAATTGATTTTCTTTCAGAATATTATCAGTGTTCATCAGAGGGATGTATTGAATGAATTATGCCGGTTTTATAGTGTTTTTCTATTTGTAGAGAAGGAAATTGATGAATACAGGAAAGGAGAAAACTGGGATATTCCAAAATCTGAATTATTTTCTATTGATATAATAAAAAATATCACCCATGCAAAATCCATTATTTCTCAAATTGATATATCTTCTTCTGTGCTTATATTCTCCGGAATTGGAAGATATAAACTGATTCATAAGTGTTTTAAAGATGCCATTTCCAGGCCTTTCATGTAGGTATTATGTCGGAAACTTTGAATCCTGATGGAATTAAAGGGAGGCTTAGAAGTATTAAAACATATATGTTCAGTAT
This sequence comes from uncultured Cytophagales bacterium, assembly GCA_963820995.1. GTDB lineage: Bacteria > Bacteroidota > Bacteroidia > Cytophagales > Cyclobacteriaceae > JAGTVG01. The sequence continues at coordinate 60,950 of CAWGCL010000013.1, forward strand.
AAAGTATGGTAGAAGAATTGATTTTATATTAGCTATAGGAGGGAATGGGTATGATTGGTTTAGAAAGCACGGATTTTCAAATGAAAAAGTGTTTTTATGGGGGTATTTTGTGAATAAGAAAATTGATAATCCAATAATAAAAAGAGATGATAAATGTCGGATTTTGTTTGTCGGTCGATTAGTAGAACAAAAAGGCTTATTGCAATTGATTCAGGTGGCCAAAGTATGCTTCGATTATTATGATGAGTTGTGTATTATAGGAAGGGGACCATTTAAAGTAGAATTAGAAAAATATATTTCTAATAATCCAATATTAAAATCGAAAATTTGTTTTATAGATTATCTCCCAAATCGACAGATCTTAGAGAAGATTTCGGAATATAACCTGCTTGTATTACCCAGTATTTGGAAAGAAGGATGGGGGGTTGTCGTTAATGAAGCTTTAATGGTTGGTACACCGGTCATCGCAAGTAAGGTAGCAGGCGCATCCATATTATTGGACGGATCAACCAGAGGCGAAACATTTGATTCCAGGAATAGAGAGAATTTTGAACTAACTTTCAGAAAATGGGCAAAGAGAAGTCTGCATTGCGATCGGGATGAAATAATTAAATGGTCTGACCGAATCAGTGCTGCAAGTAATGCCAATTACATCAAAGACATCCTCTCGTACAAATATAATAATGTATCCATCAAACCATCCCCTCCCTGGCAAGACCAAATATGATCCTGGGAATTGATGCATCCAATATAAGAGCAGGAGGGGGCCTTACCCACCTGGTTGAATTATTAACTCATGCAAGGCCTGAAGATCATGGCTTTGATGAGGTAATTGTCTGGGCACCCCTGTTAACGATTTCCAAATTGCCCGATCTGCCATGGCTTACAAAAAGAAGTCACCCCTTATTAAACGGATCATTTTTTTTCAGAGTTATATGGCAGAAATTCTATCTTACGAGGTTGGCAAGAATGTCTTGTGATATATTGTTTCTTCCATCAGGGAATACTTCGGGATTTCATCCTTATGTGTCCATGTGCCAGAATCTTTTGCCTTTTGAGTCAAAAGAGAAGGCAAATTTTGGAATCTCTCTAGTTCGACTCAGATATGAATTATTGAAATGGAACCAGTGCAAGTCGTTCAGGAAAGCTGATGGTGTTATTTTTCTGAGTGATTATTCGTTGAGATTGATCGGTCATGTATGTGGTAAAGTGAAAAGTCAAAAGGTAATTCCTCATGGAGTGTCAGACATTTTCAGAGTTGAAAAAACGGATTTAAAATCTAATGATCCATGTATAAATATTTTGTATGTTTCAATCATCAATTTCTACAAACACCAGGATAAAGTAGTAAAAGCCATTTACAAACTTCTAGACATGGGTTATGATGTTAAATTAACTTTAGTCGGACCCTCATATTTGCCGGCTTTAAAAGCACTTGAAAAGGTAATCAACGGACGTCCCGAGTATAAGTGATAGAATTGCCATAATTGATAAAGTTCAATACGAAAGTTTGCCGGAATATTACCGGAGTAGTGATATTTTCGTCTTCGCCTCTTCCTGTGAAACCTTTGGCATGATTCTTCTTGAAGCCATGGCTTGCGGATCAGCTATTGCATGCTCCAGTCTTAGCTCCATGAAAGAAGTCGCCGGAGATGCGGCGATCTATTTTAATCCTCTTGAAATTGAAGAAATAGTTGAGGCTTTACAAAAGTATCTGAAAGATCCGGAGTTGAGAAAAAAGATGTCTGATAAAGCATTATCCCGTTCGTCTGAGTTCACCTGGGAAAAATGTTCCAAAGAGACATTTTCATACTTATCCGAAATATATGATCTGTACTCATCAAATTGAATCATAAATAATCCATGTGTGGAATTTTTGGGGCTATTGGGAATTTTGATCTTGAGGTCTTCAAGGAGGCAGTCAAAATAATATCGCACCGGGGACCGGATGATGAAGGGATATATATTAAGGATCAAATTGCTCTAGGTCACCGACGCCTTTCCATCATGGATACCTCTGATTCTGCTCATCAACCCATGATCTCATCGGACGGGAGGTTTATTATCACTTATAATGGTGAGATATACAACCACCTTGAACTAAGAAGGCGAATAAAGAATAAATATACATTTCATTCTACAGGTGATACAGAGACATTGTTAAATGCCTATATTGAATATGGTGATGAAGTATTTAGCATGCTGAATGGAATTTTTGCCTTAGCTATTTATGATTCTGTAGAAAATCAAATCACCTTAGCACGGGACCACTTTGGCGTAAAACCACTTTATTATTACATCGATTCAGAAAAATTTTTGTTCGGTAGTGAAATTAAATCCATTAATCTTTTTCCCATTGACCGAACCCTGAATTTTGAAGCAATATTTGATTATCTGCGGTTTTTGTATGCTCCATTCGCAAATACACCTTTTAAAAATGTGAGAAAACTGGAGCCAGGTAATTTTATGACCTTCAAAACCAACGATTTTGGTAATTACACAAAAAATAAGTTTTACGAGATACCATACAATGGAGACTATCAGATCAATAAAGAAAATATTGCAATCAACGAACTAGATCGTTTGTTATCTGAATCGGTTTCCAGGCAGATGATGTCTGATGTACCTATAGGTTATTTTTTATCGGGAGGCCTGGATTCAAGCGCTGTAGTGGCAATGGCCAGGAAGAGCCGTCCAGGTGCAGAAATGGAATGTTTCTCTATTGATACGTCCAAGTATGGCGACTATGATGGATTTTCGAATGATCTCAGTTATGCCAGAATCGTAGCGGATAAATTTGAGTGTAATCTTAATGTAATTGAAGCCAATAGCGATATTCTTAATTCTTTTGAACGTATGGTTTGGAATCTGGATGAACCGCAAACTGATCCGGCATCGCTTCATGTTGAAAGGATCTCCAGTAAAGCCCGGGAAATGGGGATTAAAGTATTGCTGGGTGGTACAGGTGGAGATGATGTATTTTCAGGTTATCGAAGGCACCAGGCCTTGTATTATGAAAAATATATTAAACTGGTTGCCAGCAAGCATTAAAAAGAAATTGGCTGAATATGGACGGAAGGTAAATAATAATAATGCTTCTTCAAGAAGGATGGGAAAAATATTGTCAAATCTGGACCTGAATACTTCTGATCGCTTATTTAATTATCATATGTGGCTACCGGAAGAAACAGCCTCGGATCTACTACATGATAACATCAAAGAAAAGATCAGGAATTATGATCCCCGGGATCTGTTTATGAATATGTTAGATAGTATTCCTGATGAATCTTCCTGGTTAAACAAAATGCTTTACTGGGAACAGAATAGCTATTTAGTTGATAACAACCTGAATTATATGGATAAATCAGGAATGGCAGGAAGTATAGAAACCAGAGTGCCTTTTTTAGATGTAGAACTGGTCAATTTTGCCTCCAGATTGGATCCTGATTTTAAGCTAAAGGGCATGACAACCAAATACTTGCTTAGAAAAATGATGGAGCAATACCTGCCAAAAAAAATTGTATATCGTCCAAAAACCGGATTTGGGGCTCCTGTTCGTAAATGGATCCGGGAAGATATGAATGAAATGGTAGGCGACCTTTTATCTGAGGGTAATATCAGGAAAAGAAATATATTTAATGCTTCAACTGTTGCCAAACTTATTGAGGAGAATAGAAAAGGGAGGATTGACGCATCTTACACAATTTGGGCATTACTGGCAATAGAGGTATGGATGCAGCTATTTATTGATCATTCCTGAAATTAATTTTTATTTGAACAATGAGGCGATCTAATCAAATTTGAGTGATATAATCTGAACTGCAAGTATGACCATTAAAGAATATATAGAGGAATTATATATTAATAGTCTTATAGTCCTTGTAAGAATTTTATCTAATCTGGGAGGATACAGAATAGCACTCAAATTATATCCTTTTAACTCGTCTTTTTTTTCTGGTGTGCAACTTAAAAGAAAGTATCTCAATAAAAATTACGGATTATCAATTCAGCTTAACTCTAAAGATCTTATTGATCATAAAATATTGTTTACTGGTGTTTACGAAAAGGATACGAACAGGATATTGACAGAATATATTAAGGAAGGAGATTTGGTTATTGAAGCAGGGGCAAATAGTGGAACTGAAACCCTGTTAATTTCAAGGTTAGTAGGAAATGATGGGAAAGTTTTCGCATTTGAACCTGTTCCTCATGTATTTGACAAATTGAGTCTGAATCTAAAACTCAACAGGATCAGTAACGTTGAATCATACAATATCGCCTTGGGAAATAGCAATGATAAGATCCCCTTTCAAATTAATTCAATTAACCATCCTAATCAGGGGATGGGAACTAAATTAAATATCGATTTCAAAAATGGTGAAAAAATATATGTGAGGCAAAGAACATTGGATTCTTTATGGGAATCAAAATGTTTTAATGAAAGCATCTCATTTCTAAAAATGGATATTCAAGGTAGTGAATTTGATCTGCTGAAAGGTGCGACAAAGGTTTTAGCCAACAGCAGACCTAAAATATTTCTGGAAGCAAGCAAAAGTTGGAGCAACTTAAAATCCATTTATGATCTTTTAATTACATATGATTATTCTATTTTTTTAGTCAATGGGAATCATAATAAAATGATTGAAATCAGTCCAAATAAATTATTAGAAGGGAATTGGCTTGCCATTCATAAAAAAGATAGTGTCCACTGACACAATAAAGCATATAAATTATAATTCCAATATATTAATAATATGAAACAAATCCTTCAAGATCTTAAAATGCGGAAGAACATGGTTGGAGGAAATGCCTGTACCCAGTCCGCAATACGGTGAAGTTTTGGTTAAGACCAAATATTCTCTGGTCAGCCTGGGCACTGAACGTATGCTGGTTGAATTTGGTAAGGCGGGTTGGATAGAGAAGGCAAGACAACAACCTGATAAGGTGAAGATGGTAATAGACAAGGTGAAAACTGATGGACTAAAAACTACTATTGATGCGGTAAAGAATAAGCTTGATCAGCCAATACCTCTCGGTTATTGTAATGTCGGGGAAGTTGTTGAGGTGGGTAATGACGTCTCTGAATTTAAGATCGGGGATCGTGTAGTTTCCAATGGAGCACATGCTGAATATGTATCAGTAGCTAAAAACCTCGTGGCCTCCATCCCGGAAGAGGTTCCGGATATTGATGCAGCTTTCACCGTAATTGGCTCCATCGGTCTTCAAGGTATCCGCTTATTGAATCCTTCTTTCGGCGATAGAGTGGTTGTGATCGGATTGGGCCTAATAGGGTTGATTTCAGCTCAGTTACTCCAGGCTAATGGGTGTAAGGTTATAGCTTATGATCTTGATGAAGGTAAAGTAAATATTGCAAAAAAACTTGGCATTGAGGCATTCACAAGTGATAAACGCACCGATCCTGTTGATTACGTGATCTCAGCTACAGGGAATGATGGGGCGGATAGAGTGCTTATCACGGCTTCAGCAAAAACAAACCAGATCATCTCCGATGCAGCCCGAATGAGCAGGAAAAGAGGACATATTGTTCTGGTGGGCGTAGTAGGCCTGAATATTTCCAGGGCAGATTTCTATGAGAAGGAGTTGACTTTTCAGGTTTCAAGTTCCTACGGGCCGGGGAGATATGACCCGGAATATGAGGCCAAAGGTATCGATTACCCGAAAGCTTTTGTTCCCTGGACAGCAAAGCGGAATTTCGAGGCTGTGCTGGAAGCAATCCGGTCTGATCAACTAAATGTGAAATCACTGATCACTGAAACCGTAAAGTTGGCGAATTTTGAGTCTATCTATAGCCAACTGGATAAATCTCATTCAATCGCTTCTATTATTGAATATGATGCGGAAGCTGCGGAGACGAAAAATATAAAAGTCCATGAGGATCGAAATTTTAATTCTCAAATACCGGTAATTGGAATAATCGGAGCTGGAAACTTTACCAGTATGACGCTTTTACCTGCCTTGAGAAAATTCAACCCTCAAATTCAATCAATAGCTGGTGCATCCGGAATCCATGCCAAAATATTAGCCCGGAAGTACCAAATCACGGATTGTACATCCGATTATCATGATATACTAAAGAATGCTGCAATCAATCTTGTCCTGATTACGACAAGGCATAACCTTCATGCCAAAATGGTTACAGAGAGTCTGAAGGCTGGGAAAAATGTGTTTGTTGAAAAGCCGCTCGCATTAAATATGGAGGAATTAGAAGGCATCGTTAAGGCGTACGATTCCTCTGAAGGATCACTTACTGTTGGATATAACCGGAGATTTTCACCTCACACTGAGGCAATAAAAGAATTTCTTAAAGATGAAGATCCGGTAAATATTATTGCTACGATGAATGCTGGTTTTATTCCTCCTGAATCCTGGGTCCAGGATCCGGAAATTGGCGGGGGACGGATTATTGGAGAGGCTTGCCACTATTTCGACCTGATGATCTTCCTGACCGGAAGTAAAATATCTAAGGTATGTATGAGTGCTTTGGGTCAAAATCCTGATAAAAATACTGATAACGCTTCAATACTATTGAAATTTGAAAACGGTAGTCAGGGGACCATCAATTATTTCAGCAATGGTGCCAAGTCCTATTCGAAGGAGCGTATAGAAGTATATTCAAGACACAGAACATTCGTTATTGACAATTTCAGGAAAACGGAGGGATATGGTGCAAAAGGATTTAAAACTCTGAAAACTAAAATTGACAAAGGCCATAAGGAACAGTTCAAACAATTATTGAGCAAGCATAATTCAGGAAACGGACCAATCATACCCCTAAATGAGCTGGTTAATTCTTCCAAAGCCAGTTTTGCTGCCCTGGACTCGTTGATAAAGGGAGAGTGGGTGAAGATATAATTGAAAAGGCTTTATTACAATATTATTTTATTCTTTCATATACTCAATAATATGGGCGTAGAGTATGTGTTTTATCGCGGATGGTATGTGTTTTTGAAGGTAAGTGGTTTGATAAAGGTGAAGTTCCCCACTAAAAGCAGAAGTATTCAGGCACACCTGACAGGTACACGCAGGAGGAGGATCTAACACTAATGATTCTTATATCAAGAACGATAACAGACATTCAAGATATATGGAAGGCCAGGATTAGTGGGCATATTTTCCGACCAAAGGAAGAGCTCGCAATACCAGGCTTAAAAAATATTGCTTTGAAGGAAGTAGGAGAGAAGATTTTAAATGGTGAATTATTTTATTTCAATAACCAATGGATCTGGCTGGGCAAGAATTATGACTGGGTAACGAATTCAAAAACCAATTATTCCTACAGTATTTCACAACACTGGTCTGAAATTAATGAACTTGATCAAAGTGCGGGTGATATCAAGTATGTATGGGAAAAATCAAGATTTTCATATTTAGTGACCTTAATCCGATATGACTATCATTTTGGAATTGATTGCAGTAAATATGCAATTGATGAAATCCTTTCCTGGATAGAACAAAATCCTGTAAATCGCGGACCAAACTGGGTGTGTAGCCAGGAAATAAGTTTGCGGCTTTTAAACTGGTATTTTGTCCTTTATTACTATAAGAACCATGCGAACTTGACTACTGACACTTTTGAACGAATCCTTCAATCGATTTACGATCAGATCCTTCACGTATATTCAAATATTAAATTTTCGCTTAAAACTGTTCGTAACAACCACGCATTAACTGAATCCTTACTTTTATACATTTCAGGACATCTTTTCCCATTTTTCCGGGAAGCCGATACATGGAAGCAAAAAGGGAAAAAATGGTTTGAACAGGAGATTGCCTATCAGATCTATGATGATGGAAGTTATATTCAGTACTCGATGAACTATCACAGGGTAACGATTCAATTACTCACACTGGGAATATTATTTGCTGAAGAAGCAGAAGATCCTTTAGATCAGGTAGTCTATGATAAAGCGAAGAGATCTCTCAACTTTATTTTCCAGCTTCATAACAAGGATTTTGGATATCTTCCAAACTATGGACACAATGATGGTGCATTATTTTTTCCACTTAACGATCTGAAGTACCCGGATTATCGTCCACAATTGAATGCATTACATTATGCCTTGTATAAAAAACATTTATATGAAGATCCGAAAGTCCAGGAAGATGCCTTCTGGTTTGGTGCAGATTCGACCGTTACAGAAGCGTGTGTTAAGCTAAGCTCAACAAACAAATTTATGGATTCGGGGTATTTTACGTATCGTGACGATCAGACATTTACCTTTATACGGTGTGGCAATCATAAAAATCGTCCAGGACAAGCTGATAATCTTCATCTTGACATTAGCCTGAATGAAAAGCCTTTATTTCGTGATGGTGGAACCTATCAATATAATGCCGATCGTAAGGATATTGAATATTTCTTTGGTACCAGATCGCATAATACCGTCATGTTGGGTGAATCTGATCAGATGAAGAAATCAGGACGGTTTATATGGTTGTACTGGACTCAAGCCGACCTGGCAAAACTGGATGAAGATGATAAATGGATTGTGTTTGAAGGGAGAATTAAAGCCTTCAGACATATTGGGAAGAATATCTTCCATCATAGGATTGTCAGAAAAAAGAAAAATGAACTTTACTGGGAAGTGGAAGACCGGATACTAAATAAACCAGCCGGGAAAGATATGAACCAGGTATGGCACCCGAATCCAGATCTTTTGGATCAAATTGATATATCTGCCCAGGATGAGAATAATGAATCAATTCCAGTAAAAATACATGAAGGGATGTTTGCGCCTGGTTATGGGATAAAGGAGCAGGTGCCGGAAATGATGTTTTCCACAAATGGAGATTGTATCAAAACTGTAATCCAGGTGCCTTGAATATTCTGCTAATACATCAGTTTTTCCTGGAAAAGGATGAAGGCGGGGGCTCGCGCTTTAACGAAATGGCTTCTATATGGGCTGATAAAGGGCATCAAATCACCGTCCTTGCCGGAATGGTACATTATAATACGGGCTTAAAAAATGAGAAGTATAAGAGAAAATTTTTCCTTCGGGAAACATATGCTGATCGGATTGAAGTTATCCGCTGTCATGTATCTGAGGCATACAACAAGAATTTTTTAGGTCGCTTCTGGGGATATCTCTCTTTTACTTTTTATAGTACATGGGCAGGATTATTTAAAACCAAAGGAAAATTTGACCTGATTCTGGCTACATCTCCTCCTTTGTTCACTGGTTTGTCTGCAATGATCCTGTCCTTCTTTAAAAAAACGCAATATGTTTTCGAAGTTCGTGATCTATGGCCTGAATCCGCTATCGATGCGGGGGTGTTAAAAAATAAATTGATCATCCGTTTATCCTACTGGCTTGAATCCCTGATCTATAAAAAAGCCAGAAAAATAAATGTTCTGACACCAGCATTCCGGGAAAAATTAATAAATCAAAAAAGAATTCTGCCTGAGAAGATTATATATATACCCAACGGAGCGGATTTCTCCCAGGCGGAATATATTTCTGATACATTCAACAAGACTAAATTCCGAAAAGACCAAGATCTGCCGGATGATGATTTTATTATAATCTATGTTGGAGCCCATGGACTGGTCAACGGTCTTGATCTTGTCATTGAGGCAGCTCGTCAGCTTCAGAATTCTCCAGTACTTTTTCTTTTGATCGGTACCGGCATGGAAAAAAGAAAATTACAGGAACAAGTGGTCAGTAACGGCATCGAAAATATCCGGTTTCTTGATCCGGTTCCTAAAAGTGAGGTTTATAAGTACATCCTGGCCTCAGATGCAGGGATGTCCATATTGATCAAAGCCGATACCTTTAAAACCATATATTCAAACAAAACCTTTGATTATATGTCATGCAAAAAGCCTATTTTAATGGCTATTGACGGCATTTCCAGAGACATGGTTGAAACAGCAGATTGTGGCTTGTTCGTTGAACCGGATAACTCTGAAGATTTCGCCAGGAAAATCAGAATATATCTGAAAGACCGGGCTCTCGCAAGGAAACACGGCGAAAATGGATACACCTTTGCAAAAAAGCATTTCAACCGGAAGGATCTGGCATAGGAATATTTGGAGGAATTAGAGAAGATTGTTGATAGAAAAAGTGCAAAATAATGTATCAAAAGATTTTTAAGCCCGCTTATCGATGTATTGCTTTCAACCTGATCCTTCTGATCATTTCCTCCCCAATCCTGCTGACTTACTTCCCTGTTTCTGATGATTGCCAACAGGGGAAGTGTTTTTTTCGTTCAACCTCGCCCAGGAAAAGACCAGCGGATATTCAAGCTTGTAAAATTCAAGACCATGAATAACCAGAAAGATAGCGATGGGGATCTCCTGCCTGATGCAGACAGGTTAACAGGTGTTGGGAAAATGATCCGTAAATTATCTGTGGATGAACTTCCACAGCTTATCAATGTGATAAAAGGCGACATGTCGTTGATTGGCCCAAGACCATGGTTGGTTGAATACCTCCCTTGTACAATGATTTTCAGATACGCCGCCATGAAGTAAAGCCTGGCATTACAGGCTGGGCGCAGGTAAATGGGCGTAATGCACTTTCGTGGGATAAACGATTTGAATATGATGTATATTATGTTGATCATATTTCTTTTGGCCTGGATGTTAAGATCTTCTTCCTGACCATCTGGAATATATAACCGGACGGGAAAAGGAAATTAGTGGCGAAAAGCTCAGTAAACTATGACAAAGTTTTTCACAGGTAAAATAACAATGATAGAAATCTTAATCAATAATAAAATGATAATATATGGCGCCAGCGGTCATGCAAAAGTGATCATCGATTGCCTAATGGCCCAGGGGCAATCATTAATGCGATATTCGATGACAATCCCAATGTCAAAAAATTACTGAATTACAAGGTTATTCATCCTTATGATCCCGGCCTTTTCCCTGGAGCGGAAATGATTATGGCAATTGGAAACAATAAAATAAGAAAAAGAGTTGTTGAAAAAGTATCATCTTCCTATCGAATGCCACTTCCTATACTTCATCCGACCTCGATCATTTCAAAAAATGTTAAAATAGGAGGGGGAAGTGTGGTATTACATAATTCCGTAATACAATCCACTTCAAAAATTGGCAAATATGTTATTGTCAATACTGCAGCTACAGTTGATCATGATTGCATTCTAGGTGATTTTGTGCATGTCGCTCCAAATACAACATTATGTGGTGGTGTTTCTGTAGGTGAGGGCACCCTTGTCGGTGCCGGATCGGTAGTAATACCAACCGTCACGATTGGGAAATGGTGTATAATAGGTGCCGGTGCAGTGATCATTGAAGATGTGCCGGATTATTCTCTGGTTGTTGGAAATCCGGGAAAAATTATTAAGAAATTACAATAAAAGCTATTCGAAATATATTTAATTAAAACCGATCTTAATTTGTTACATTCAGTTTACTCTGACCGAATCGACATCAACTTATTAACCATTAATTATTAAATAATTCTGATCTCGTCCAAATCAGGTTCCGATCCCCTTCTCTAAATAAGGAGGATAATCCCCCCTTCTTAATTCCTTAAATTTTATATCTTTACAAAAACAGGAAAGCTATGCCTGAAAAAAGAATTTATTTGTCTGCACCGGATGTTGGATCAAAAGAGAAAGATCTGGTCAATGAAGCATTTGAAACGAACTGGATTGCTCCCTTAGGGCCGCATGTCGATGCCTTTGAGGAAGAATTGTCCAATTATATAGGAGATGTGTCATGTGCTGTATTATCTTCCGGAACTGCTGCCATGCACCTTGCACTTCGAATTCTGGGTATTCAACAGGATGATGAAGTAATTTGCCAATCTTTCACGTTTTGCGGATCTGTAAATCCGGTACTTTATGAAAAGGCAAGGCCGGTATTTATTGACAGCGAGAAAGAATCCTGGAATATGGATCCCGGACTTCTTGAGGATTGTATCAGGGAACGGATCGAAGAGGGTAAAAAGCCGAAAGCCATCATATACGTACATCTTTATGGTATGCCGGCACGTATCGATGAAATCCTTGTCAATAGGGAACAACTATGATATCCCGGTCATTGAAGATGCTGCTGAGGCCCTCGGAGCGAAATATAATAACCAACAGGTTGGCAGTTTTGGATTAATGAGTATTCTCTCCTTCAATGGGAATAAAATCATTACAACAGGAGGAGGGGGAGCCTTCCTTGCGCATAATCCTGAGTTCACGCAAAAAGCCAGATTTCTGGCTACTCAAGCTCGGGATGAAGCGCCGCATTATCAACATTCTCAGATCGGGTTTAATTACCGGATGAGTAATGTGGCCGCAGCGATCGGTCGTGGACAATTAATGGATCTGGATAACAAGGTAGAACGAAGAAGGCAGATTTTTTCTATATATAAGGATGAATTAAAGGATTTTGAGAATATTGTTTTCCACAAAGAACCGGATTATGCCTTCTCAAACCGCTGGTTGACAACTGTCCTGATCGACTCATCAAAGTATCCCCGGATTAATCCCGGAAAGTATCCGATCTGCCCTCGAGAAAGAGAATATTGAATCCAGGCCACTATGGAAACCTATGCACATGCAACCTTTATATCAGCATGCCAGATTTTATGGAAATGGTATTTCTGAATCTTTATTTAAAGATGGACTCTGCCTGCCATCCGGATCAGGGATGAGCGACCTGGAACTTGAAAGAGTTATATCAACTTTAAAAAAATGTATCAAAAATCCGAAACGATAAAAGTGAAGATTTGATGAAGTTAATTCTAATAATTCGTGTGAAATGTATAAAGAAGTGCGAATTTTTTTCATTTAAGTATTGAATCAATTCTTTAATCTTTTATATTAGCTATTGAAAATTTCCAAAACCTAATTAAACCTGAATCGAAATAATGTGTCGAATGTATGATATGATTCACAGTATTTTTTACGGGAGACATGTGAGTAAGGAACAACCAGCAACATTATGAAAGAATTTTTAAAAGGATTACGAATTCTTCCCCGGTGGATTATAATTTTAATTGATCTGATCCATAATAGGCTTTTCAGTTATTCTGGCTTATTTCCTGCGGTTTAATTTTAATGCGATCGACGTGTTGAATTCAACAATTAAACCAGGTTTATTGATATTTCTTGGTGTAAGTGTGGTTATGATTTTTGTAACGCAGAGCTATGCCGGGATTATCCGATATACCAGTTTGCAGGATGGATGGAGAATAACTTATACTGTGTTGTTGATATCCCTGATTGTTCTTATTATTAATGTATTTTTTAATTATCAACAAAATCTCAGTATCATACCCTATTCCATCATTATAATTACCTTTCTAAATTCTATAATATTCTTATTCTTTTACCGGCTAATGGTCAAAGCCATCTTTTCGTATTATTTCCAGAAGAAGCAACCGAAAGCCAATGCTGTTATTTTTGGTGCTGGAATTAACGGGCGCGTGACCAAACAGATCATTGAAGGAGATCCATCCTCAAATTTAAATGTAATTGGCTTTCTGGAAGATGATAAGCGTAAAATAGGTAAATCTCATAGTGGTGTAGGCATCTATAATGGCAGACGCGATCTTAGGAAAATTGGTCCGAAATTATAATATAAAAGAAATTATAATCGCCATATCTGACCTCGATGTTGAACGAAAGAATGAATTAGTGGATGATGCTTTGCGCCTTCAATTGAAAATTCGTGAGGTCCCTCCAGTAGAAAAGTGGGTAGAAGGGGGATTCAGCCTTAAACAGATCAAAGAAGTTAAAATTGAGGATTTGCTGGGACGTGAAGCTATTCAATTAGAGAATCCAAACTTACTTAAGGAACTCAATGATAAAGTAGTTTTTGTTACAGGAGCTGCAGGATCAATAGGTAGTGAATTGGCACGTCAGGTAGTTCATTATAAACCGCGTAAAGTAATATTGATCGACCAGTCTGAAACCGGGATATATGAACTTACAGCATGAATTAAAGTGGGCCGAATCCATTTCTGAGATTCATTATCATATTGGAGACGTTACCAATGAGGAGAGAATGCGGAATCTGCTCTACATGTATCATCCTCAGGTTATCTATCACGCTGCAGCCTATAAACATGTTCCACTTATGGAAGGGAATCCGTGTGAAGCTGTGAATTGCAATATATACGGTACAAAAGTGATGGCTGATCTTGCGGCTTCGTTTAAGGTTGAAAAATTTGTTTTAATATCAACGGATAAGGCTGTCAATCCTACCAATGTTATGGGGGCTTCCAAGCGTATTGCCGAAATGTATGTTCAGTCATTTCATGATCATATTAGTGAAAATGGATATAATAATACGAAATTCATTACCACCCGATTTGGTAATGTATTAGGTTCAAATGGATCAGTTATCCCATTATTTAAAGAACAAATAGAGAAAGGCGGACCTGTTACCGTTACACATCCAAATGTAATGCGGTATTTTATGACAATATCAGAGGCAGTTCAGCTTGTGATTGATGCAGGAGCCATGGGAAGTGGTGGCGAGATCTTCATATTCGATATGGGGAAAAGTGTAAAGATCATAGATCTGGCCAGAAAGATGATCAAACTATCCGGCCTTGAACCGGATATAGATATTCAGATAAAGCTTATAGGCCTTCGTGAAGGTGAGAAAGTTATACGAAGAACTGCTCAATGACAAGGAAAATACAATGCCTACCTATCATAAAAAGATATTAATTGCCAATGTCAGAAAGGTAGCCTATGAATCAATCAGCATGCAGATAGGAACTTTACTGAGCCTCCTAGCCCAGAAAGACGAAAATAAAGTGGTGGAACAAATGAAGCGTATTGTACCTGAATTCGTCAGTAATGTATCCAGATATGAAGTGCTGGATAGAAAGATGGTTGGGTAGATGCATTTATTGAATGATTGAATTGTGAATGATTGATTGCTTCAATTAAAACTACGCTCCAAATCCCTGATAATAAGTTTATTTATGGAATGATTGAATTTTGAATGAGTGAATGTTCCACAATATGATGTTCAGGCCAAAGATGAAAAATGGTTCGGTATTATAATTGTTGAATGAGTGAATTTTCACTGAGGAATATTGAATGCGTGAATTTTCTCATTAAAACCACACTCCTAATCCCTATTAACAGCTAATGAGGATATTCCATTAACGACGACGTCGTCGTCGGTTTTTCATAGTCCTTGATTTCAGCGCGCGGTAGGTATCGCTGAATGGACTGATATAATACTGTATTTTGACAAGCAATAAAAAGTAGTTGTCCTTTGCATTGGGATTTCCTCTGACATACCTCTGTTCCACCGAAAATTCAGGATCAGCGCCCGCATCACCACTTCTATCGGATAAGGCCCTTGCTATTGGATCTTCAAAGGAACTGGGATCAGGATAGAACCCACTACTTACGTCATCCAGGTAATCTGTTAAGGTATAGGTAAACCGGCCTTCCACAGCCACATTAAAAAATGCATTTATTTTTATCTTGACTCCAGCTCCAAAAGGGAATGTTGCTGTAACTCCACTATATGCGTTATCAGGGCCTTCCGTCTGCAATGGCCTCAGGGCGTACTTTTCTCCATCAAGCTCCGCCTTTGGATTATAGTACAATAATCCTACACCACCAAAAAGATATGGATTAAGTCTTCTTCTTAGGTAAAACCTGGCCTGTTCTGGAAATAACATAACCTGTACGGCAGCAGACACTTCATAGTTGTTCGAAAAGAATGACAAGCCCCTCAAAGCTTTCCCATCTTCCGATTTTGCATCTTCAGCCGCCATCCTGAACCAGGTGAGGTTAGCATCCACAGCTACTCTATTGTGGAAACGCCAAAGCATCCCGGCCGTAAAATTTCCATTAATTGTGTACACACGGTCATCAACAACATCTCCAAAATAACTTGCAGTGCCGGATCCAATCTGCACAATAAATTTCTGCATGTACCGGCTGTTATAATAACTTTGAGAGTACACATTGCTGATCAACATGAACGCAGATATTGCTAGTATTAATTTTCGCAGCATCCTTATTTTTTTTATAAATATATTAAAATAATATAATAAAGGTCAAGAAATATTTAAAAGAAGGTTACTTAATACTAAAATATCGAATTAAATATTGAGTTTATATAATAACCAGCTATACTATTTTTTGAAGATCGCCAGCAAATCTTTTTCTCAACCCGGAAAGATGTTTAATCAAAAAACATGTTTTTCTTGTTTTGGATACTTAATAAATATTCAATAAAAGGCCAATAGGCCAGGAAATATAGCAGCTTATTAAAGCGGGCTCAGATATTTCTGACAAAAGAAAGACTTGTTTCTTGAACAACCAGTTATCATTATTTGTTAGACCAGATGTATTTTTTGAAACAGAAGTTTTACTGGATTTGTTTTATCGGCATATGTTTTTTCACATGCTTATTATCACTGTATAATCCAATTTACA
The DNA here is from genome assembly GCA_963820995.1 of uncultured Cytophagales bacterium. GTDB lineage: Bacteria > Bacteroidota > Bacteroidia > Cytophagales > Cyclobacteriaceae > JAGTVG01. The sequence goes on from CAWGCL010000013.1 coordinate 77,354, forward strand.
GCTCAAGTTATAACTTTCTTGCCCCAACTGCTTCCAATTTGTATATCACGGGTGCAATGAAGGAAAATTTCACATTGGAGGTTTTTTATAATTATGCAGACCCGGATTTAGATCCGGAAGGAGCTTCCATGTATCAGTGGTATACTTATGATGATAATTTTGGGACCAATAAAACACCAATTCCAGGCGCGACCTCAAAAACCTTTACTTTGACTGCAGCAGAAGCAGGTATGCATATTTCAGTTGAGGTCACACCTGTTGATATAAATCTTGAAACCGGCCTTACTGTTGAATTTATGCCCTGGGACATGGCCAATCCGAATCCGGTACTTGCGGATGCATCTTCCTGCTTTATAGCCGGAGGTGTTGGTTCCCCTCCAATTCCAGGAAACTGGATCCTGAATACCACAGATCCGGAATTGTGCTCTCCCAGATATATAGAATGGGAGATCCGGTATATCGGTATCGATTACAGTTCCACAAACATGCCCGTGATATTTGTTGACTGGCAGGACGGAACGGTTGAGAACTATGATGCCACCCTAATGAACCCGGATGAGAGTAATATGTCAAAACAGGAGTGGGTGATCCTTGCTACACATACATTTGATTATGCTAACGGAAGTGCACCTCCGGCTGATGGCAGTTGTACCTATCTGATGACCACCTATTTCGGTGTCAGGGATATTTTAAGCGGTACGATCACTTCTATATGCAGAACACAGGACCAGACCCAGGAATTTACAGTCTGGGATGTTATAAGCAATGACGATATCGGAGACCATAATATTGACCACGATCCAACAAGCACAGGTAATGAAGTAGGGGAGACGGTTGAGATTTGTGAACATGATACTGATCCGGTCAGGATGCTTGATAACAGTACCTTTAATTGTGTGCCACCCATAGAAATTAACACGTTTAATGACAAATCGCGCTGGACACAATGGGTTTATGGTACGAATTCTACCATAACCTATAACCCCGGTGACAAAATTACGATCAATGGCGTGCAGTATGAAGCCACTGATCTGCCTATTTACGGTCCTCCACAATGGATCGATGGAACAGCGGGTGGGGTATTCAATCCTGTACCTCCCAATACAGTAACCTATGACATGCAGATGCCAATCAGCGCCAGTGTAGGGGAAAGATTTGAAGTTACTTTAAGAACCTGGAATACCTGTAATCCGTATGACGTCAACCTTTTCGATGGGGATGGTTTGAATCCTTTTGTAGGAAGCCCTGTTTTTGATGTTTATGGTGACGGTAGCGTAATGGCAAACAACAATCCTGATGAAGTTACATTCGACATTGTTGTTGTTGATTCACCCCCGCCACCTAACGATCCTTCAATAGTAATCTGTAATGGTGATGATCCAACCATGACGGCTACAACTTCAGCAGGAGGTGGCGCAGAGATATTTACCTGGTATTCTGACCTGAATTTAACTGATATTATTTATGTTGGAGCCACTTTTGATCCTTCATCAGACCATATTAATCCTGCAGATAATATTGACCCTGCAGTAGCAGGCATATATACCTTTTATGTAACGGAAACCCGGGTTAGTGTAACAAATCCAGCTTTGGATTGCGAAAGTCTGCCCCGAGAAGTGACGCTGGAGATCCGTGAGGATTTGACGTTGACTGATCCTGTCTCCGGACCTGCTGATGTATGTCCGGGTGATTTGAACATCACATATTCATTGCCTAATAATCCGCCGGTTTATCCTGTTGGTGGGGCCACTACATATATCTGGTCATACCCACCAAGCTGGACACTGGTCTCACAGGACAGCCGGTCTATTACTTTAAATGCTCCAAATACACCAGGATCTGGAACTGTTGCCGTTTTCATGCTTTGGGCAGATGGTACACCCAGTTGTCCGACGCCACCAGTTACAAGAGGCGTGACAATTCACCCTGCTCCTGTGGTAACACCTGGACTCAATCAAACAGTCTGTAGCGGCGATATGGCTAACCTGAACCTGACATTTGACAATTATGCATTAAGTGACGCCACGTTTTTCTGGAATATATTACCTAATCGAACCGGAGGATTGACCGGAGGAACCACAAGACCTGATCCGGGAAATGTTAATCCGATCACTGATGTTTTTACTAATCCATCCGGGAGCAATCAAACTGCCACTTATTCTGTAACGGGCGTTTCAACTGCTGCTGGGTGCTATGGAAATCCGGAAGATGTAATCATAACTGTCGTTCCACCTTTGATACCCAGTAATGATTTGGCTATCGCTGATAATTTATTCTGTTTTGGTGATGATCCGGGTATTATTTCCGGGTCCAATCCAAGTGGAGGTATAGGAACATATACTTACCAATGGCAATCTTCACCGGATAACAGCAGCTGGTCGAACGTATCAGGTGCCACATCGGCTTCCTACGATCCGGGTCCGGTGTTCGCAGATGTTTATTACAGAAGACTGGAAATATCCGGTCCATGTACAGGTATTTCGAACTCTGTATTCCTGGATGTAACCCCTGAACTTATTCCTGGAACTATGGGGCCTGACCAGGTATTATGTCTTGGAGACACACCAGGTACCTTATCAGGGCCGAACGCCACAGGAGGAGAGGGTGCAGGAACGTATAGCTATCAATGGCAGCAATCTTCGGATAACTCCTCATGGACAGACCTTTCAAATGGCGATGTAAATTATGGCTCGCCTTCAGGCGTAACATCCAATACACTGACTTTTGCCAGCCAGTTGCCATCCTCATATTATTTCAGGAGACAGGTAATATCCGGTGAATGTACCGAATATTCAAATTCTGTCTATATCGAGTCTGTTGCCACGGTACCTCCTATGCCAGTAATTGATATTGGTACAGCCAATCTTTGTGAAGGATCGACAAATATCCTGTATGGGATATCAACACCCAGCCCACTGGACAATCCGAATGGATATACCTGGACTTATGACGATGGGTCATCCACATCCCTGTCAAACCAGTTAGATACAATAAGATATGATTTCCCTAACAATGGTATGGTGAGTATCACTGTTATGGCTTCTAATGGATGCGGAAATGGACCGGTTTCATTGCCTTATGTGGTTACCGTTGATGAACAACCCGTTGCGGATGCCGGTGGACCGGCCGGAGCAGCCCAATGTGACCTGGATGCAGATTTAAATGCTGTGCCAAGTATTGGAACTGGTTTTTGGACCATGGAATCTGGTCCGGGATCCGTTACAAGCTGGGGCATTGGTCAGGACCAACCTGCTACAACAGTTACGGTTGATGTTTATGGTGCATATACTTTCAGGTGGACAGAAACAAATGGGTCCTGTGTTGATTATGATGATATTACATTTATATTCTACGAACAACCTACTGCAACCGCTGGTATGGATGATGAAGTGTGTGGTGCGCTATCAATTTCCTTCAATGCAACACCATACAGTTACCTCGCTAATCCTAATGTTAATTTTGGTACACGGACCTGGTCACTGGAATCCGGACCAGGAAACGTCACATCCTGGGGTGCAGGGCAAGATCAGCCCAATACCACAATAACCGTAGATACTTATGGAAATTCCACACCTTATGTTTTTAGATGGACGGAAACCAATGGCTCATGCTCTGATTATGGCGAAGTTTCAATTTATTTCTGGGAACCAACAGTTTCGGATGCCGGACCAGATTTAGAATTATGCGGACCTTCTCAAATACTCAATGCGGTTAATCCTGCAATAGGTACTGGTACATGGTCAGTAATCAGCCAGCCCGGAGGTTCTACAGTGGAATTTGGCCCGGGGAATTCTGAAGTCAATTCTTTTGATGCCAATGTTCTGATAGATGTTTACGGCATCTATGAATTTCAATGGCAGGTAGTTAATGGACTGTGTTCAGCTTCAGATATTGTTCAGGTTATATTTCGTGAACCTGTTATAGTATCTACAGGGGGTGACCAATTTATCGCAGCGGGATCTGCCACACTTCCTTTAGGGGGTGCCATTTCAGGAAGTGCCACCACAGGATTCTGGTCAGTGAGCTCAGGAATTCCAGGTGGAACCTTTTTGCCGGATATTTCAAGCCTGAATGCCATATTCGATCCAATACCTGCCCAGGAATCTGCAGGATCTGTAACTTTACGATTAACTTCTGATGATCCCGCCGGGATATGTCCGGCAGTTTGGGAGGAAATAACCATTGCCATTGGACCTAATCCTGAGGTTTACATTACGAGTCCTGCGAATGGCGCTCAGTTTTGTGCCGATGAGGTTATTTCTTTTGATGGTACATACGATGGTTCAGCTACCGAAGCCACATGGTCATCGGATAATGGAGCTGGTCGAGGTGTAGGTACCGGAACTTTCAGCCAGGATCTCTTTAGCCTGGGTGCCGGGCCACAATCTTTTACAACGCTGTATACACCAAGTTCCGCCGATACAGCAGCCGGTATGGTAACCATTTATCTGACTTCTGATGATCCTCCACCCGCAGGACCACCAGTTTTGGCCGCTGAAACCAGTATTTCGATTTTTATAAATCCAATACCTGTTACAACACCAATTGTTGGAGATATTGAATCGTGTATAGATGAAACAAAAATATACCGTGTGGATGGTGTTTCAGGATCACCTCTGTCCACCTATGCCTGGTCAATCAGTCCAATAGATGGAAATGAACCTAATATTATTACCGGACTTGGTAACGTAACCTTACTGGAATATGGACCTAATCCATGGTCCGGAACGATTTCCGTTATAGAAACCTCCCTGGGTTGCAATGGTCCTGTGGTTACTTGGATGTAAATTCATTTGCTAATCCTGTTGCCCATGCCGGTGCTGATCAAACCGTATGCAGTAATGAATCGGTAATCTTAGGTGATTCTCCAGCCGCTTCAGGTGGTTCAGGGATTTATACCTATTTATGGACGCCAAATATTGATATCGACGATCCATCGATCGCTAATCCGACCGCAACGATCTTAAATACAACAATGGTTCAAATCTCCAGGACCTATCAATTGACTGTTATAGATGCCAATACGGGTTGTATATCTGCTTCAGATGCTGTAACAATTTTTGTGGATCCGAATCCGGTATTAGCCAACAATTTAAATAAAACGGTTTGTAGCCATTTACCTATTAATGTAATATTTGATGTTGCGCCAAGTTCTCCTCCGGTTTCGGGATATACCATTGTTTCTGTTACTTCGGATCCTTTATTGACAATTATTTCTTCTACTGCACCAGGTAGTGGATTGCCAGATAATGCGATCGCTAATGATATGTACAGAAATACAACCACCAATCCATTGTTGGTAATATACCGGGTCATAGCGGAAGGAGTGACGGGATGTAACAGCGATCCGATGGATATTATAGTTACCATCAATCCGGAACCTGTTCTCGACCCACTTCTGTCAACTACTGTTTGCAGTGGTGAAGCAAATAATATTCTATTCAAGACGCTTCCGGGTTCGGTGGCCGCTGCAACTTATCAGGTATCTGTAAATTCCCAGCACCCTGATATAACCGGAACACCTACTACTGGAATTGGATTGAATAACATGATCATGAATGATGTATTTACCAATATATCTGCCGCACCGGAGTATGTGGTATATGATGTTTTTCCAACCAGTTCGGTAGGTTGTGTTGGAGATGTAGATCAGGTTTATGTCAGAGTAGTTCCTGAAATGACAGCCTCCATCAGTGCGCCAATTGATGCCATTTGTATAGGAGAGGATGCCGAAATCGTCTTTAACCTTACAGGAGTCGCACCTTTTGATGTGACCTACACGGATGGAAGTACTGACTTTATATTGACTGATATAAACGATGGACATGTGGTTACATTAACGCTTGATACAACTACTGTCTTTAGCCTGGTATCTGCCATTGACAATAGTACAACAGGATGTAGTCCGGCAGATATCAGTTCATCTGTTGAAATCACTGTAAATGAGATACCTGAAGCGATTCTGCTTACAGATACTGTATACGTTTGTGAGGGAGAAGAAATTGAACTGGAAATAAGCCTGACAGGGGATGCCCCATACGAATTGACCTATGAAGATGATTTGGGTAATACTTACGTAGAGATGATTTTCCAGGATGACGTAATTCTGAACCATTCACCATCATTAGGATCAACAACATATACTTTATTATCTGTTACAGATTCCAATATACCTACATGTATCGGAAACGTATCAGGTAGTCTTACAGCGGTAGTTAATGAATTACCAACAGGATATGTCAGCGTTGGAGGAGTAACAAGTGGTAACAGTAGTGTAGAAATATGTGAAGGGGATTCTGTTGATGTCACATTCACTTTAACGGGTCTTGCACCATGGTCGATTGATTATGAGACCAATATGGGCACAGTAACCACAGTGGATAATATCATGGATCCAACTTATGTGATCAATGTGAAACCCTTTGAAAATACCAGATATGTGTTAAGCCGTGTATCAGATGGTAGTATGGCAGCTTGTGAAGGACTTGTTTCAGGAAGGGCAGAGATCATTGTTCATGAAACACCGGACGCTGAGTTTAATGCAGAACCTTTAGCCGGATGTGCGCCACTGGATGTGAATTTCGACAATTATACAACAGGAAATCTATCCGGGCCCAATACAGGTTATTATTTTAGAGAGCAGGGTGATCCAACCTATACATTGTTGTCTCATGACCTGTTTACTTCCTATATTTTTGAAAACAATACAAATGCAACGAAAAATTTTGATGTAATATTTATCGCAGAAACACCTGCCGGTTGTGCAGATACCACTTCCAAAGTACTGACCGTAGATCCGGGTATTCTGCTTAACATCACTACTGAAGATCCTACAGAAGGCTGTACTCCATATTCGATTACATTCAATAACAATGATATTGTCTCTACAGCATATTATGTATGGCAGTGGGGTGATGGAGAACCCAATGATACGACAACTACTGAAACATCTATTTCACATATGTTTATAAACAGTTCAACTACTTCGGCAAAAACCTATATCATAACAGTTACAGGTGTGAATCCGAATACCGGCTGTGAGGTGTCAACAAACCTCTCTGTCCGTGTTGATCCGGATATCAATGTGCGTATTTCGTCTGATATCGAGGAAGGATGTTCCCCGTTATTTGTAACCTTCACAAACTCTTCAAGTGGGGCTTCTGATCATACCTGGTTTTACAGGCCAAAAGGATCGAATAGCCAGGAGGAGGTACTGACGACGCCTTATGCAAGCTATGAATTCCTTAACCAGACTCAGGATGCTATAACTTATGAAGTGATCTATCTGGCAGAAAACAGGTTTGGCTGTGAGGAATCAGATACTCTGGAAGTTATAGTATGGCCGGAACTGGTCCCGGATTTTACCATCGATCCGGAACGTCAGGTTCTGCCTGAAAGTACGATCAGTATTGCCAACAATACCAATGATGGGCCATGGGAATATTATTGGAGCTTAGGTGATGGAAATACTTCTGATGATCCAGACTTAGCTGAACATACCTATGAAACCTATGGAGTCTATGCAGTTTCTCTGGAAGTAAATTACGGCCCATGTACAGAAAGGCATTCAGAAACTACGGCTGTTGAGCCCGTCTCTCCAATTGTGGACTTTACTGCGGATGTTCTTGAAGGATGCCGGCCTTTGACTGTGAACTTTACAAATCTGTCACAGTACGCTGATCCGGATTCTTATTACTGGACTTTCGGTGATGGTCTGGGTTGGTCGAATGCAGAAAATCCGAGCTTTACTTTCTATGACCCAGGTATTTATACGGTTACACTTGAAGCAACAAATGATCTGGGTATTGTGGTCAGGGAGATAAAGGAATTTTATATAGAAGTTTGGGATGTGCCTTTGGCTCAGTTCAACGTAAGGCCAGCACTGGTATACGTTCCTAACCAACCTGTCTTCACAGCCAACCTGAGCATTGGTGGCGTGGAATGGTTCTGGGATTTTGGTGACGGAGAGGGTACTTCAACCGAATTTGAACCCAGTTATACATATATCTATCCTGGAGTTTATGATATCTATCTCTGGGTAAGTAATGAATATGGATGCGAAGATTCCCTTTTAATTGAAAAGGCAGTTCGTGCAGAAGAAGGTGGAATTGTAGCCACGCCAAATGTATTTACACCGAATCCTGACGGGCCAGGTGGTTCCGGAGGGGGTATTGGCAATCCGGCATTCAACGATGTATTTCTTCCTATTGAAAAGGGAGCTGTTGAGTTCCACCTGCAGATATTCAACCGCTGGGGAGAAATGCTTTTTGAAAGTTATGATAAAAACAAAGGTTGGGACGGTTATTACCGGGGAAGATTATCACCAGCCGATGTATATGTATATAAATTGGACTTGAAATTAAATGACGGAAACCGGGTAACACGCTTGGGAGATGTAATGCTATTGAGGTAGGAAAGGATTGATTAAATGAATTTACTATTTGAACCATATGGTATTAATAAAATGATGAAAAGAGGCGTTCTTATATTGATGTTTTTTCTTTGCATGATTTTTGAAAGTTTTGGACAGGATCCGCAATTCTCTCAATATTATGCATCGCCATTATATTTAAATCCAGCTTTTGCCGGAACTGGCTTTGCACACAGGCTTACCTTGAACAGCAGGATACAGTGGCCCAGTTTACCCCAGGCATTCATTTCAAATGCCTTCAGCTGGGATATGAATATGCCAACCTGGAACAGCGGTTTCGGTATTCAGGTTGTATCCGATAAGGCTGGAAGTGTAGGACTGCGTTCTACAAGTTTTGGGATGATATATTCATATAAAGTTTATCTCGGAAATAAATGGGTTTGGAGTTCGGGTTTGAATTTTAAATATTCCATTCGTGATATAGATTTTACCAAAATGCTGTTTGGTGATCAGTTGGAATTTGGTGGTACCGGGGGGCCCCAAGTGTTGACCCGGCTGCGTACAATTTGAGAAATACGGGTTTCTTCGATTTTGATTTCGGTGTTTTGTTCTATAACGATAAAATATGGATTGGTGCAGCTGCCAGTCATCTAAATGAACCAAATACCTCTTTCCTGGAAGATGTGTATCGTTTGCCTATGAAGATAACGATGCATGCAGGGATGAAAATACCTTTGAATTCTGGTATGTTCGCTTCCAAGCGACCGACTCATATCACCCCTTCTATATATTATAAAATACAGGATGTTTTCACCCAGTTGGATATAGGTATAAATTACTACTATGAACCTATTAAGTTCGGTATCTGGTACCGCGGATTACCCATACAAAAATTTACTGGCCCACAAGGAGATTCTTACATGAGTCATGATGCGTTGATCTTCCTTGTTGGTTTTGCTGCCTGGAACTTTGAATTCAACTACAGTTATGATTTTACAGTTTCACAGCTGGGGATTAATACAAATGGAGCACATGAGTTTTCCCTGATTTACCAATTTAAGACAAAAAAGATTAAGAATTTACGTAAGAAGAAGAAAGCAATTCCTTGTCCAGCCTTCTATAATGATAATTTGGAGTTGAATCCTCCGGGATGGATGAAGAAAAAGAAAAAAGATAGGTTTTAGTAATGAGAGATTCTCATTAGTAAAAAGGCTTGCCGCATGGTAAGCCTTTTTGCTTTTTAACAATTCATCAGAATTATTAAGCAACACTGCCCGCTTCGCTCTCTGGCTCCTCGTGGAAAATGTCCACGGACATTTACTAATCACTCTGCCCTACAATTCATCCCAGAATTTCGACAGTCCAGTCAGGTTTTTTTCATCGTTTTGATAATTAAGATGAATTTCATCCCATCAAAACCTCAAAATGATGAAAATACGATTTAGTAATCATATTCTTTTATTGCACATTATAACATTGCTATTTGCGCTCATCCTGCTGACATCACCTTCCCCTGTATTCGCTCAAACCACAATCCAGGGTTCTGTATCCGATAATAATAATCAACCGGTTATTGGTGCCAACGTTTATATCCTGGATTCTTATGATGGAACAGCCTCTTTACCAGATGGGCAATTTACTTTCCATACTGAATTAGAAGGACTCCAGATCCTGGTATGCAGTGCAGTGGGGTATATTGATTTCCAGCAGAAAATTGACCTCAACAATCCTTCAGGAGCAATCAAGATCATATTACAGGAAGAAACTAAAAGGCTGGATGACCTGGTGATCACAGCCGGTGTCTTTGATGCTTCAGATGAAAAAAAATCTACTGTCCTCAAACCATTGGATATTGTTACCACTGCCGGAGCGACAGCCGACATCCCTGGCGTTTTGAATACGCTTCCCGGAACACAAACCGTAGGAGAGACCGGAAGGTTGTTCGTCAGGGGAGGGGATGATTCTGAAACAAAAAACTATATCGATGGCATCCTGGTCTCTCAACCCTATGGATTAACACCCAACAACATACCTTCCCGTATGCGTTTCTCACCCTTCCTGTTCTCAGGTACTACATTCAGTACCGGAGGTTATTCAGCAGAATTCGGACAGGCCTTATCAGGTACCTTGAACCTGAAAACAGATAATGAAGCACTGCAAACACAAACTGATCTGTCTTTTATGACTGTTGGTGGCGGCATATCACATACCCAGAAGTGGGACAGAAATTCGATATTTATTGAGACATTCTATACAGACCTTACGCCTTATTTCTGGCTTGTTCCTCAAGAAACTGAATGGATAAGTGCACCCTCCTCATGGCAGAATACTGTTATGTTCAGGCAAAAAGTGGGTAAGGAAGGGAATCTGAAGGTTTTTTATACTGGCGAATTGTCGAAGATGAACCTAGATCAACCTTCCCCTCTGGATGTTACGGAGCAGGTCAGAATGGATCTTTCAAATAACTACCATTATCTGAATGCCAATTACCAGGGCATCCTTAAGAATTTCTGGATGGTCGATGCCGGAATTTCAAATACATGGTCAGAAGACAGGATAAATATGGAGTATTTCTCATCGGATGAAAAGCTTAATAACCTTCATTTCAAATTTACAACCATCTTTGACAAAGGAAAATTTGCCAATCTGAAGATAGGGACTGATGTGTTTCAGTATAATTATAAGCAAAACACAAATGTATCTTCAGATGGCGGATTCGGATGTTCCTGGCGAAACTCATCCTTTGACAGGCAAATCAACGAATGGATACCTGCTCTTTATGCAGAGACGAACATATATTTCTCCAATAAATTTATTGGTGTGATAGGTGGCCGATGGGAATATGCTACCCTGGCAAAGAAATCTACAATAAGCCCCAGGATATCACTTGCCTATAAAACCGGAGAATTCAGCCAGGTTTCATTGGCTACCGGGATTTACCGTCAACGGCCGAATCCACAAATTCTAACTTTTCAAAATAACTTGAATAGACGAGCGGGCAGTTCACTATATCCTGAACTTCCAGTATTCGAAAGAAAACCGGACTTTCAGGGCAGAAGCTTACTATAAAGATTATGACCAACTGGTTCAGTATACCAGAAAGGATATCACTGAATATGATAATCTCTCAAATGCGGGTTACGGATATGCAACAGGACTGGATTTGTTCTGGCGTGATAGCAAAACATTCAGAAATGTAGACTATTGGATATCTTATTCATTTCTGGATACTGAAAGGCTATACAGGGATTACCCGACAGTAAGTGTCCCGTATTTCGCTTCCAGTCATAATTTCTCCTTTGTTTACAAGCACTTCATACAACAAATTCAAACGCAGGTAGGATTAACCTATTCCTATGGATCAAGCAGGCCATATAATGATCCGAATACGGATTCTTTTAATGCCCAAAGAACGCCAGCCTATCATGATCTGAGCATGAATTTCAGCTATCTCTTAAAAACGAATTTCATTATCCATTTTTCAGTGACCAATGTATTGGGCCGTGATAATATATTCGGTTACCAGTACAGCCTGGTCCCTGATGAAAATGGAACGTATTCTGGTATTCCGATAGGACAGCCTGCAAAACGGTTCATTTTCCTGGGTGTTTTCATTACCCTGACAAAAGACAAAACATCGAATCAACTAAGAAATCTTTAATTTAAATATTACCATTATGAAAAATCAAAACAAACAACCTGTAACATTCAAACTTGACCTGATCGTACTGATCTTAATGATTGTTTTATTGGGCACCACAATAGTGAAAGCTCAAGGTGATCTTCAAAAAGGGATTGAGATATTTGATAAGAAGAATTATTATGGAGCGAAAAAGTTCTTCAGCGAATATCTTGAGTCAAATGAAGAAAGTGCGGAGGCCTGTTATTACCTGGGCAGGATTGCTATGGAAGAAAAGGACCTTGAACAGGCTACTGAATATTTCGACGAAGCAGTTGACATCGACGGTGGTAAATCGGAATATCAAGCCTGGAAGGGTATTGCCTATATCCAACTTCTATCAACGGTTGATTTTATGAAACAGGGTTTATATGCAATGAGGGCCTTAAATGCACTTGAAACGGCTGTAGAGCTGGATCCAAACAACGTGGATGCCCGAACCTGGCTGGCCGGGTATTATGCTCAGGCCCCGGTCTTTGCGGGTGGCAGTAAAGAAAAAGCAATAGAACAATATGAGGCGGCTATACGTATCGATCCTGAATTTACTCCAGCTTATATAAATTATGGGATTGCACTACTTGGCTTTGAAGATTTCGATCTTGCTCTGAATAATTTCGAAAAAGCTCTGGAACTGGATCCGGAAAATTATATTGTTTACCTTTTTATTGGAAAATTGAGCGCTGAGTCAGCTGGATATGCTACTCAGGGGGAATTATCTCTTAAAAAGTTCATTGACCAGGCTCCTGAAAACCTGCATAATAAAAAAGGTGAAGCGTGGTGGTATCTTGGCACCATATATATTAATGAAGGAAATACCGAAAATGCCCGGGTGGCTTATGAAAACGCGGTTAACATAGATCCAGAAAAAGAAGAATATCAGAAATCGTTGAAGAAATTAATGTAAACCATTACCTTCGACATTGTAGTGCATGAAACGATTAGAAAAATATAGTATAAAAAACCAGGTTATACAATCCATCCTGATCTTCCTCTTTGGGGCATTGCCTATGGGTTATTTTATGTGCCGTCCCTGTTACAGTGATTTTTCCAGGGCCTTTCCTGTAGCGATGTTCGGTGGCTCTATGTGGTTGTTTCTCTGGAAAGGGAACGAATATATTTACATAATCACAGATCGCTATGTATCATGGTTTAAAACACCAATTAAAAGGATGCTCATTGGCCTGGGCCTGATGGTGCTTTACTCATCAACAGCTGTTACTGTACTGGCGCTCTTCTTTTTCGTTTTGATCTTTAAGCAGGAACTTAATGAAAACTTCTTTTCAGAGATAAAGGAATCTGTTTTCTTCTCAGTAATTGTAAGTACAATCATTATGCTTTTTTTTACTGCCCGTGGTTTTCTGCTTGCCTGGCGACAGGCAGCAATTAATGTGGAAAAAATTAAGCGTGAACACATCAGCTCCCAGTATGAAGCCTTAAAAAACCAGGTTAATCCTCATTTTCTATTCAATAGTCTGAATGCGCTATCTTCCCTGGTTTATGAAAATCCCGGGAAGGCGGTGGAATTTATCAACCGTCTTTCAGATGTGTATAGATATGTGCTGGATTCAAAAGATAAGGAGGTGGTATCAGTTGAAGAGGAATTGTCTTTTGTGAAAGCGTATTCATTTCTGCTCAAGACCAGGTTTGAAGATAATATTACAATTAATATCAGTATAGATCATATTTCCGGATATATCCCGCCTATGGCGGTTCAAATGCTTCTTGAAAATGTAGTGAAACATAATGAGATCTCAGATGCTCACCCTATGAATATTCATATTTCAGACAGAGACAAGTACATATATGTTAGGAATAGCCTGAAGTTGAAAGAACAACCAACTGAAATTTCCGGTATAGGGCTGGAAAATATCAAGAACAGGTATTCCGTTCTCACTGACCTGTCTGTTGAAATTGAAAGTTCTGAAAAAGAATTTATTGTTGGCCTTCCGGTTCTGCAAATCAAATAATATGAAGGTATTAATTGTAGAAGATGAAAAAAGTGCAGCTAAACGGCTGATTGCTCTTTTAAAGGAAATAGATCCTGGAATCATTAATTTGAATGTTATTGATACGGTCAAAGCCGCAAAGGAATGGTTTCAGAATAATGAGCAACCAGACCTTCTTTTTCTGGATATTCAACTTGCAGATGGATTGAGCTTCGAGATATTTGATAACACAGAAATTTCCTGCCCGGTAATTTTTACGACCGCATATGATCAGTATGCATTTAAAAGCCTTTGAAGTGTATAGCCTTGATTATCTGTTGAAGCCGATCGATAAAGAAAAACTGGAGAAATCCATTGAAAAATATAAGAAGATCTATGGGGAAAAAGCCCAGGCGGAATCTATCGACTTAGATACTTTACAGAATGTTTTTCAAATGATGAAGGGCGGCAATTATAAGGAAAGATTTATAGTGAAATATGGTGAGCATATTAAATCGGTTCCAACTGAAAGTATTAATGGTTTTTACAGTGAAGAGAAAATCACATTCTTCAAAACTGCTGAAGGAAGAAAATATGTGATCGATTATACATTAGAGCAGATTGAAACGCTTGTGGATCAAAGTAAATTCTTCAGGATAAACAGGAAGTATATAATCAGCCTGGTGGCGATAGAAGATGTTGTGGTCTACTCTAACAGCCGTCTTAAACTGATAGCAAAACAATTTCAGGATATGGACCTGATCGTGGCCAGGGAAAAGGTTCAGGAATTCAAAAAGTGGCTGGATAAATAACGATCATTCTTAGATTCCTGGAAATTAAAACTGGTATTTAATTGAAAGAATTAAATACCATAGATCATGACAAATAATCCACCTTAATAAAGGTAGATCTGCTCCCTGAAAATAAGCATTGTGAATTGCAAAAGACCTTCAGGTTAAGGTCTATCTAATTTATCCAATCCAGATCCTTTTTACCCTTCCTCAATCTCGACCCGGGCTTTAATCGTTATACGTTGTGTCGGATTGGCCGGATCATTGGAAAACACAGATATGGACTTCTGCTGGATACCTCGTCTTCCGGCAGAATTAAAGGTGACCTTAATGATACTTGATTCACCTGGCCCCAAAGTAGACTTCTCGGGTTCAGACACAGTGCATCCACAACTGGCCCTGGTTTGCCTGATGTTTAATTCGCTTTTACCGGTATTGGTGAAAATAAAATCTGTAGTAACGGATTCTCCTTGCTTGATACTCCCAAAGTCGTAAACAGGATTATCAAATTTTAATTTAGGGGCATTAGCAAGTTGTTCAGCAGTTAAAGGAGGAAAATATTCCTCCAATGAAGCAACAACCCTGAAATCCTTTACATTATTTGTCGATTCAGTGGTCTTTAAAACAACCAGGTCTGACTTAAATCCAAATAGCTTGATTTGCGTAGGATCATAAGTCACCTCAATGGCACCAAGTGTTTTCGGTGCTATTGTTTGGGGTGAAAACTTCACCTTGATGTGATCCGGTGCTTTTATCTCATCGAGAAATGATATTTCTTCATCCGTGTTGTTATATACATTGAATGTCTTGGTTACAGGTTTCTCAGTAGTTAATTTCCCAAAGTTAAAAGACCTGTATTTTACCCTTAATCCACCCATAACCGTAGGATAATCATCCTCGATTGATCGTGGTTTGGGTTCTACATTTCCTTTTATATAGATCCGCATCTGTGCCGGATTTGCATTAGATACAATGGTCAGTGATTTATTGAATTTTCCTGGTCGGTTCTTAGGATTATATACTGCTGTTACAAATCCTGTTTCGCCAGGTTTGACAGGCTCCTTGGTCCAACCGGTAGACGTACAACCGCAGGATGGCCTTACACTTTGCACAATTAGAGGTGCAGTGCCATTGTTGGTAAATTCAAATTTATGGCTAACGTTGCCATCAGATTCTTTAATATCGCCAAAATCAAACGATGTTTCATTAAACTTTATTGAAGGACCTTCATTTTGTGCCAGCACGTAGCCGAGTGGCAGGATAAAGAGAGCAATAACTAAGGAACTTAATTTCATAATACTAAAGACTTTACCTTTTACAATATTAACGTAAAATAATGTACTAAATTAGCCCAGATTATTATCTTTCGAAAAACTTACAAAGCATTTTCCAGCTTATGGGCGTAAAATTTATTTAATTTGCGCAAAAATTGTTCCAAATGGCAAGAATACTTACAGGAATACAAAGTTCGGGCAGACCACATCTTGGTAATTTGCTAGGCGCTATACTCCCAGCTATTGAATTATCAAAGGATCCTAAGAACGAATCATTATTTTTTATTGCTGACCTTCATGCACTTACATCTGTAAAAGATGCGGCGGTAATGAAGGAGAATACTTATGCTGTAGCAGCAGCCTGGATGGCATGCGGATTTGATACTCAAAAAAATCTTTTTTACAGGCAGTCGCATGTCCCCGAAGTGACCGAATTGACCTGGCATCTGAGTTGTTTTACACCTTTTCCTATGCTTGCCAATGCACATTCATTTAAGGATAAGTCTGATCGTCTTTCTGATGTTAACGGGGGACTATTTGTTTATCCTGTTTTGATGGCAGCGGATATTCTTATGTACGATGCGAATTTAGTACCGGTAGGGAAAGACCAGAAACAACATCTCGAAATGACAAGGGATATTGCAAATGCCTTTAACCACATGTATGGTGAGACTTTTGTTATTCCGGAAGCCATCATCAGCAAAGAGGTGATGACCGTGCCTGGTATCGATGGACAGAAAATGAGTAAATCCTATGATAACATAATCGATATCTTTCTTCCTGAAAAACCATTGCGAAAGAAGATTATGTCTATTGTTACGGACAGCACACCTATGGAAGATCCTAAAAATCCGGACACTTGCAATGTATTTGCTATTTATAGTTTATTGGCAGAAGCAGGACAGATTCAGCAATTAAAGGAAAAATATCTCGCGGGAAATTACGGCTACGGACATGCCAAGCAGGAACTTTACGAATTGATACTCGAGAAATTTAAAAATGAACGGGAATTATTTCAGAAATTTATGGATAACACCCAGTTGCTGGAAGATGAATTGCAAATAGGTGAGGCTAAAGCCAGGGAGATAGGAGCAACAGTATTAAATAAAGTAAGGAAGAAGATCGGTTACGCCTAAAATTTTTGCACCCCCGAATTTGAACTAATATCCTTTAATCCAGTTTCCAGAGTTCTTCACTATGTGAATTGTCGATCTGCAGAAGTATTCTTGACGGATTTGGGACAAGTACCAATCGTGTTAATTTATCCGAGTAATTATCAACATCTACAATTACGCCTTCATTCAGGGAAACTCCAAATTCCACATCTCCATCACCACTTTTTTTAACTTTATATTTCTTTGCAAGGTATGCGATAGGTAAAAGTACTTCGTTATCCGGGCAGAATTCTTCATGAATGGCTTTAAATACTTCTTCCATTTCCTTCCCATGAACTTTTAAGAATTCATCCTCGAGGTCATGCAATTCCTCTTCAACGGTGTCATACTCTGGATTGCTGTAATCAAGCCTGTATAATTCATTCTTCTTCAGAACAAGATTTACAAGGTCATCATTCAGTTTATCTATATTTATAGCCATGATTTTTCGTATTTGAGTAAAATTAAAATTCTTGTTTAGACAAGCAAAGAAAAATTCCAGATTTCAACCTGTATACTGAAATTTTAGATATTTTTATCCTAAATTTCAAACAGAGATTTTTAAGAATTTAGAATTCCTAGCCTCATTTAAATACATAATTTAAGAAAAAAAATGGATAAAGCCATCAAAGAAAAAGCAAACAAATGGTTAAATAGTAATATTGATCAGGATGCAAAAGATGAAATAACGAGAATGCTCGAAAATCCGGATCAAACGGAACTTGTAGATTCTTTTTATAAGGATCTGGAGTTCGGTACCGGAGGACTGCGTGGAATCATCGGGATCGGTTCCAGCAGGATGAATAAATATACCATTGGTGCAGCTACCCAGGGATTGGCCAATTACCTTCTTGCCTGTTACCCAGATCAGGAAATCAGTGTTGCCATCGCGCATGATTCACGAATTAAAAGTGATTATTTCGCTGAGACTACCGCATCAATATTCTCAGCCAATGGGATCAAAGTCTATTTTTTTACTGAATTAAGGCCAACACCAGAATTATCATTCGCCATACGGCATTTTGGATGTCAGAGTGGGGTAGTAATTACTGCCTCTCACAATCCAAAGGAATATAATGGTTATAAGGCCTATTGGAATGATGGCGCACAGATGGTGCCTCCACATGATGTAAATGTAATTGAAGAAGTGGCAAAGATCACCGATTTTGATCTGATCAATTTTAACAGGGATGAGTCAAAGATTATTTATATAGGAGAGGAAGTGGATAATGCCTATCTGGATAAAATTTCACAACTGGTGCTTTCTCCTGATGCCATCCAGAACCAGAAAGAACTCAAAATTGTGTATACACCGATCCATGGAACAGGAATTACTCTGGTTCCTAAAGTGCTGGATAAAATAGGATTTAAAAATGTACATATTGTAGCTGAGCAGGCTGAGCCTGACGGGAATTTCCCAACTGTGGTTTACCCGAATCCTGAGGAATCCGAAGCAATGACCCTGGCCTTAAAAGAAGCGAAAAAACTTGACGCCGATGTTGTTATGGCGACTGATCCGGATGCTGACCGGGTAGGGATTGCCGTAAAGAATCATCACGGGGAGTTTCAATTGCTGAATGGCAATCAAACCGGAGCTTTAATTGTATATTATCTTCTGAGGCGGTGGAAAGAGAATAATAAGCTTGACGGGGATCAGTTTATTGTAAAAACCATTGTAACGACTGACCTTATCCACCGGATAGCTGAAAAATACCAGGTGGAGTATTTCGATACACTAACCGGATTTAAATATATAGCGGAGGTTATCAGAAAACTGGAAGGGCAGAAACAGTTCATCGGCGGGGGAGAAGAAAGCTACGGTTATATGATTGGTGATTTTGTGCGTGATAAGGATGCCATAGCTTCCTGCATGGTTATTGCTGAAATGACAGCATGGGCCAAAGACCAGGGTAAGTCATTAATGGATGTTCTGATCGATATGTATGTAGAATTCGGATTTTATAAAGAGAAGTTGATTTCTGTTGTGAAGAAAGGGATGTCAGGGGCTCAGGAAATAGAGCAAATGATGGTCCAGTTAAGAGAGAATCCGCCCTCTGAAATAGCAGGGGCTAAGCTTGTGAAAGCTATTGATTATAAGGCTTCGGTTGAGAAAAACTATCTGGAGGGAACTGAAAAAACGATCGATTATCCAAAATCCAATGTATTGCAATTCTTTACTGAAGATGGAAGTAAGATCTCCGCCAGGCCTTCAGGAACGGAGCCTAAGATTAAATTTTATTTCAGTGTTAATGAGAATCTGAAAAATAAAGATGATTTTGATAGAGTGGATGCTCTGCTGGAGGACAGGATTGAAGCAATAATTTGGGATTTGAAATAACAATAGCAGGAAGAAAAGGAGTTTGGTCTATACTTCTGAATCAACCCGTCTTTGTTTTGTTATTCAAACGATGCAGACACTGCCGAGACTTAAATATAAGCCAAAAAAAATCCCGCCGGCCAGCGGGATTTTACATTTTCTGTATTTTATTTATCCCTTAAATTCTACGGCGTGTAAAATCATTTTTGAATAATGTGGCTATAGCAGTAGGGCTGCCAATACATGAGATAAACTCATCCACAAATTCCTGTGTTGGACCGTTCAGGCCATTGATATAATGGTTGTCAACATTTCGCTCCTGTCTTGCAATATTACTTAGATCGGTAAGTCCGGCCACAAATTTGCCTCCTTCCTTGTTGATTACAACAGAAGTCCTGGTCACGCCGCTTTCCATTGCTTCCACACTCTTGCAACCTACCATATAAGCTTCTGATGCATCAGTCTGTGATATGCTGTGGCTACGCTGAATATGTTGTGGAACCAGTACCGCTTCTTTTACCTTAGCTACGGCTTCAACTTTTAGTTCCTTAACGGCTAGCTGAGCCAGGAATACGCCAGGAGAAAAAGATGTGGCACGGCCATGCTGAATGTTACCATGCGGATCAAGTTCTACTTCTCCATATACTTCAGCAATTGATTTTTTGGTTTTCCTTTCGGTCAAGTCTTCCTGAACAACTACAACTGCCTGACCTAAGCGGGTAATGGTATCATTTAATTCATTCAAATATGCATCTTTATCGAAAAGAACTTCTTTTGAAAGAATGATATGAGGGGCCCGGTCTTCATCCATTTGACCCATTGGATCTACCCTTGCAAAAGCAGTTGCTTGTGCCAGCCATCCCGCTTTTCTACCCATAACCTGATAAACCACAACAGGTGCATTCAATACACCGATCTTCCCGTCTGGGAATCTTCCTCTAACCATATAGGAAGAGAAGTCATTATGTACATTTTTCAATGCAATAGCATTATAAAGTGCTGCAGAACCAAATCCGGGACAGTGGTGTGTTGCTGGCAGGTCGTTGTCCACTGTTTTAATGGCATGGATAGCTCTGATGTCAGATTCTTCAGTTAAACCTTTTAACTGGTCGGCGGAATCATTTCCTCCAATATAAATAATGCCATCAACTTTCAACTTCTTCAGGTTTTGAGCCATTTTCTTATACTGTTCCTGTTGAGGCTTGATCCTGGTCGTCTTCAGGCCAGCTCCAGGTCCGTTATAAATGAATTGCCTGGGGTCGATATTTGACAGGTCAACGATGTTTCCCGGTACATCTGCATGAAGGATTCCCTCCAATCCATTGATTGCACCATACACTTCGTATCCGACTTTCTTTGCTGCGGCAAGCATACCGGCAACTTCCCAGTCGATAACCGGTGTAGGGCCTCCAGACTGTCCTATGATTATTCTTTTAATTTTCTTTGCCATATTGGAATATAATTTAAATGAAACAAGTTATTATGAATTCAATTTTTAATGCGAAACCGGATGGTTGCTATGATTTCAAAAAGGCATTTTAAATGATCCTAACCTTAAAAAATCACCGCAAAAGTAATCAAAAATTGTCAGCCTTAAAATGATTTGAGATCAATACTTTAGCCTGGCATTTATATTTGTTAATATTCAACTATGTGGAGTCCAATCCTGGAGGGTGTTTAGCCCGATCCATAAGAATTTATTGTGGGATTCCTTTAGGTTTATAAAATAATCCTGGAAGATATTTTGCCCGATCACTGCCCATTAATAGCCGGACCATTGAGGGCCTGTCGTACAATCCGTAATAGTAATGAAGGAATGAACTGTCTATTATTCCTTGATCAATGGGGATTAGATGATCCTCATCAGCCAAAAGCACCTTTATTGTATATTTGAAGTACGACCTATGAGGTGATAGCCCAATCCTCCAGGATTCAAATTATGATCGCTGATAGCGTGTAGGGTAATCAGTAACGGCACATGAGCCGTTTTATCATGATCCGCATTTTAATCCAAAAATCTGTAGAGTATATTCCTTGTTGGTAAACGGATAGGAAGCCTCAATGATCCCTATATTAAAATTTCACTTTTGGAAAAC
Source organism: uncultured Cytophagales bacterium (assembly GCA_963820995.1). Lineage (GTDB taxonomy): Bacteria > Bacteroidota > Bacteroidia > Cytophagales > Cyclobacteriaceae > JAGTVG01. The sequence goes on from CAWGCL010000013.1 coordinate 98,961, forward strand.
TTTCCTTAAGGGATAGATAGGAAATTAGTTTTCAAGAAACTGCTATGCCAGCTTTAAATCATATTGTGTGGCTTCCTGAAGAAGTTCTTCTTTATCTATCGATACCACACCAAGATGTTCACAGACAAGACCACCTCCAAGATTGCTCAAAGCTGCTGTAAAACTGGGTGAAAGTCCCAATCCAAGACATAAACTGGCGATACTTACAACTGTATCACCTGCCCCGGAAACATCTGAAACAGAACGTATATGTGCGGGTATCAGAACTTCAGTCTCATTCCCCGAAATTAATATTCCTTTTTCAGAGAGCGTTACCATTACACATTTAAGGTTCATCTTTTCCCTCAGCTTACTCACGGCTTTTTTCAGTCCCGTCAGGTCATCATTATCGAGGTCTATCTTCATGCCATCCTTTATCTCCTTCAAATTGGGTTTAAAAAGTGAGGCGCCGGCATAATGATAGAAAGTTCTTCTTCTTGGGATCAACGACCGAAGGGATTCCCAGTTCATTTGATTTTTTAATTGTAAACTCAATGATCTCTTTGGTCAGAACACCTTTGTCGTAATCTTCAAAAACCACTACATCAACAGATCCGAGAAGAATTTCTATTCTATCCTTTAGTGCTTTTCTTTCTTCTCGGGAAAGTTGGTGCATATGCTCGTCATCTACCCTGAGAATATGTTGTGAACCGGATAAAAACCTTTCCTTAACAGTTGTTTTCCTTCCCTCACTGCGGATGATGCCCTCCAGAGGTATGTTCCTTTTTTGCAGCAGATCATTGAAATAATTTCCCTCAAGATCATTGCCTATAACGGTACATAAAATGGGCGTGGCTCCCAGGGCCTGGATGTTCTTTACTACATTAGCAGCTCCACCCAGTCGTTTTTCTTTCTTCTTTACCTGGACAATCGGAACAGGCGCTTCAGGGGATATCCTTTCTACCTTGCCCCAAACATAGGAATCAATCATCGCATCTCCGATGATTAAAACCTTTAGGTTGTTGAAGGCTGAGAATACCTCCTGAAGCGTGTTATAGGTCATTTATTTTAATTTGGCCAGCGAATTTTTTATCCTCTTTATGGCTTCGACCAAATCTTCATCGGATGCGGCGTAGGAAATCCTGATACAATTCGGTGCGCCAAAAGCACCTCCTGCTACGGTTGAAACCTGAGCATCACTGAGCAGATAGAGGCTCATATCACCGGAAGAGTTGATGGTGGTATTGCCGTCTGATTTTCCGAAATATGAACTGACATCCGGGAAAAAGTAAAATGCGCCTTCCGGGACAGGGGTAATAAGTCCGGGAATCTCATTGAGCATATCCAATACCAGATCTCTTCTTCTCAGATAGGCTTTTCCCATTTCGATCGTGGGCCCCTGGTCTCCCGTAATTGCAGCCAATGCAGCCCTTTGAGCAATAGAACAGGTTCCGGAAGTAAACTGCCCCTGAAATTTTGAGCAGGCTTTTGCCAACCATATTGGAGCGGAAATATATCCAACACGCCAGCCAGTCATGGCATAACCTTTGGACATTCCGTTGACTGTAATCGTATTATCTTTCATTTCAGGGAATGATCCTATACTGACATGGTCCCCTGTATAATTAATATATTCATAGATCTCATCGGAGATTACGTAAACATCTTTTCTTTTTGACAATACAGCAGCGATCTCTTTCAAAGCATCACGCTTGATCACTGATCCTGTTGGATTACATGGAGAAGAGAAGATCACAGCCTTTGTTTTATCGGTTAACGCATCTTCAACCTGCTTTGCCGTTACTACGAAATCGTTTTCAATACTTCCCTGAACATATACCGGTACGCCTTCAGCGAGTTTTATCTGATCTGCATAAGATACCCAGTAGGGAGAAAATACAAGCACCTCATCTCCCGGATTGATCAAACACATAAAAACGTTGGCTATTGAGTGCTTGGCGCCAGTAGATACAACGATATTATCAGCTGTAGTATCGATATTGTTTTCCTTTTTCAACTTTTCAGCAATGGCTTTTCTCAAATCAGGATATCCGGGAACTGGTGGATAGGAGAAGTATTTCCCTTCATCTATTGCTTCCTTAGCAGCTTCCTGTATATGCTTAGGTGTTTTGAAATCTGGTTCTCCAAGACTTAAACTGATGATGTCTTTTCCCTGGGCCTTTAATTCCCGTGCCTTTGTGGCCATTGCAATTGTGGCAGACTCAGCTAAGGCATTAATTCTATTCGAAAGTTCACTCATTGTACTGAATTTTGAGGTTAGATATTTAAAGCGTTAAAAATAAATATTTTATGAATTTGCAACTTACTTTTAAAAATTTTTACTTTTCAGTTGCAGAAATTTTACAAGAGTGAAGTTATTTTTTATTTCATAAAAATCCTCAGGTTCGCGCAGTTTTTAGAAGACTAATTGTCGACTTTTTTTTAATACCAGTATTATTAGTGTATTCTGGCGTCGATACCTGCGTCGCATATGCTGTCGCGCATGGGTTTAAGTTTTTTGAAGTTCCCTGTTTTGACAGTACATTTTCCCCTGTAATGGATAAGCCAGGTGCATTGTTCGGCTTGCTGCATGGTGTGTTTACATACCTTTACCAGTGTGTTGATCACATGGTCAAAAGTATTGTAGTCGTCGTTGAAAACGATCAGGTTTTTAGGTTCCTGGTCCTCAAGATCATCTAAGACTTCTACTAATTCATCTTCCTGATATTGAAAACTCATTACCGTGGTTTTCTACAAAAATAAAAAAAAATACTCAACTTTGGCACTTGATTGAGATAATATGAACCCTACTTTAGTTTTTACTATAATTGCTGGATACTTCGCCATTCTTGTCTTTCATATCCTGGCTTACTTCGAAGAACTCCAGTAATGAAACCTTTTTTACAGGAAACAGGCAGTCGCCCTGGTTTGTTGTAGCCTTCGGGATGATAGGGGCTTCATTGTCTGGCGTAACCTTTATTTCCATCCCCGGTGAGGTGGGATCTGCCATCTCGCCTTCTGAACCGGAATACCGGGCATTCTCCTATTTTCAAATAGTTATAGGTTACATGCTTGGATATTTTATCATCGCTAATGTCCTGATGCCCCTTTATTATCGATTAAAACTTGTTTCTATCTATACCTACCTGCAACAGAGGTATGGTAGACTTACCTATAAGACAGGATCGATGTTTTTCCTGATCAGTCAGACTATGGGAGCTTCTTTACGATTGTTCCTTGTCGCGGGGGTATTACAAATCGCATTTTTTGATTCCTTTGGTATTCCTTTCATCGTAACAGTTACTGTTACCATTTTGCTGATCTGGGTTTATACTTTTCGTGCAGGAATTAAGACCATTGTCTGGACGGACACCCTCCAGACTTTCTTTATGCTTCTGGCGGTTGTGATCAGCATCTATTATTTAACAAGTGAAATGAATATTTCATTTACTGAATATAAAACCCTGATCAAGGATCATGATTATGCCCAGATTTTTTTCTGGGACTGGCAAAGCAGCAAGTTTTTCTTTAAACAGTTTTTTGCCGGGGCTTTTATCGTTGTAGTAATGACCGGCCTTGATCAGAACATGATGCAGAAGAACCTCACCTGTAAAAGTTTAGGGGATGCCAAAAAGAATATGTACTGGTTCAGTGCCATCCTTGTGCCGGTAAATTTCCTGTTCCTAAGTTTGGGATTGTTGTTATATCTCTATGCTGAACAGAACGGAATTTCACTTCCAGCCAGATCCGATGATCTTTATCCAATCCTCGCCCTGAACCATTTTACGGTATTTATCGGTATTGTATTTCTCCTGGGAATTATAGCTGCAGCATTTTCCAGTGCTGATTCAGCCTTGACAGCCTTGACAACGGCTTTTTGTGTTGATTTCCTTAACCTCGATGATAAACCTGAAAAAGGAAAGAGAAATGCCCGGTTGAAGGTCCATGTGGCATTTAGTTTCATCCTGTTCCTTGTTATTGTTGTTTTCAGGATTATAAACAACGACAGTGTAATTTCAGCTGTCTTTACTGTGGCCGGTTACACTTATGGGCCATTGTTGGGACTATATTCCTTTGGATTGTTCACAAAAAAACAGGTAATAGACAAATACGTGCCTGTTATAGCTGTTCTGTCTCCTGTACTGGCATATATCATTAGTTTAAATTCGGAATGGTTGTTCTGGGGATATAAATTTGGATTTGAGGTATTGATCCTCAATGGACTTTTAATGTTTATTGGGTTGCTAATCATTTCCAGGAAAGATCAAAATAATTTCCAAGTTGATTAATATTATCTGATCTCTAACTTTAGAGATAATGCTATTTATTAGTGGGAAGGTAATGAATTCACTCTGATAGCAGTATGCTTTGATAAGATGATGTAGAACTTAAGCACACTGATTCATGTTAAAATTCTTTGAATGTGGTTAGAATATATGGTTTATTATGTATTGGATTGAATAATTGGTTTCGTTTTATACAAAATCCGGTCACTGCAAATATTTAGTTTTAACCACAAATTACATATGAGATTGAGGTTTTAAGTGTATCATTTATTGTTTTGTATTGACCCCTTAAATAGCTGGACAGTTTTTAATAAACAGTTTAGTAGATTAAATTTAAGGAGTTATGAGCAAACGCAGAAGTTTTACAAAATAGCAGAAGATGCAGATCCTTAGAGAAGCCGAGTCTGAAGGAATGCTTGCTACTTGCCGCAGACACGAGATTGCCCAGAGTTTATTTTATCATTGGAAGCATGCTTATGAGCAAAAAGGAATCGATGGATTACAGGGACAATATTACCGAGTTGACCCTGAAGTAAAGTCCTTGCTGGAAGAAAATGAGCGGTTAAAGAAGATCATTGGCAAGCAGGCATTGGAGCTTCGAGTCAAGAATGAGCTTTTAAAAAAATAATATATGTCATTATATACTTACAGTTAAAGCAATTCCTTGGCAGGATCCCAAAAAACTTTTTCAAAATTATCAATCTGATTATCGTGTAATTTCGATACCCTCTGAATTAAGCAGGTCCTCCATTTTATTTCCTCCAAAATATATCTTTCCTGTCAGAACACCATTTCTATTAACTACCCTGTGGGCGGGAATTTTTTCTGCATAAGAACTATTCAATGCCCACCCTACCATTCTGGCACTGCTTTTTGTTCCCAGGTAATTGGCTATTGCGCCATAAGAGGTGACTCTGCCTGAGGGGATTAATTTCACCACTTCATATACATCATGAAAGAATGAAGATTTGTCCATTTATATTGTATTAATAATCTATATTATACAGATAATTCAGATGAACACGAAAATTAAGAAATTAAACGCTTTATTCATTAATTTTGCCTTTCATTTAAATGCCATGAACCAAATGTATTCGAAAGTTATTTTTTCTCTATCGCTAATCATCTTTTTTGCCTCTTGCAGAAACGATAAAGTTTCAGAACAGAGTCAGCCAATTCCTCAAATGCAAAATGTGGTTGTTATCATTGGTGATGATCATGCCGCAGGTGTGCTGGGAAGCCTGGGAAATGATATCATAAAAACACCGAATCTTGACAGACTTTCTGACCAGGGATTGCTTTTTGCCAATGCATTTGCCAATTCACCCTTATGCAGCGCTTCACGGCAATCTCTCCTGACCGGGAAATATCCTCATGCAACAGGGGTAACCTTACTCACTACCTCCTTTCCTGAAGAACAGCTTACCCTGGCAGACCACCTGAATCAGTTCGGTTTTAAATCTGCGATTATTGGAAAGAACCATTTTAATAATAGATTGAATCATGGCTTCGATGCAAAAATTGAAAGAAGTGATTATTTTAAACATCTGGAGAATAATCCGCCTGAAACTCCCCCTGATTCAATATCTGTCCGTCCACAATGGAAACCTTTCAGAGATCATGCGCGTATCTGGTTGAACTCTGATGCTTATCCGTCTGATAAATATGACGAGGAGAGTATAGGGACATTTTATGCCAACAAAGCTGTGGAGTTTATAAATGAAAACAAAGATGGAAGATTCTTGCTATGGTTGGGATTTCATGAACCTCATAGCCCTTTCAATTTCCCAATCGAATATGCCGGGAGATACGATCCTGAAGAAATGCCTTTGCCAACCGGTAGTCCTGAGGATGATGAGTTCATTCCTCTTGTTTTTAAAGATCTTACCGAAGATGAGCGAAAAGGAATTATTTCCGCTTATTATACTTCTGTTGAATATCTCGACAAGAATGTAGGAATGGTATTAGAAGGTTTGGAAAAGGCGGGACTTTCAGAGAATACACTTGTAGTTTACCTTGGGGATCATGGATACCTCCTTAATGATCACAAAAGATTTGAAAAGCATATGATGTGGGAGGAAGCTGTCAGGGCTCCTCTAATCCTTAGTGCGGGAGGGAATCATCCCGAACAGAATACCAAAAAGGAGATGGTTGAATTTATAGATGTAGTACCTACCGTAATTGATTTTTTAGGTGTGGATGAAATGCCCGATGTTCAAGGTCGGAGTCTCGTCACTTATTTCACTAAAGATCCTAATAATATAAGGGATGTGGTTTTTTCAGAATTTCTGGCTGATAATAAAGCTATGGTACGAACCGAAAAATGGAAGTATATTTATACCACAGGGAAGCACGATCTTGCGCAGGGTTATGCAACAGGAAATCCGCCTTCAGGTGTCAGGCATCGCTTATATAATTTGATTTCAGATCCTAATGAAACAACCGATGTATCTGTAGATCCGGAAAATGCTGAAATATTGACTGAACTGCAATTGCGAATGCTGGATATCTTTGAAGAAACCCATCCTGAGGCAAAAAATATACCTGAGGGATTGGATGTTGAGGGCAAATTAGCCTGGTACTGTGAACCTCCCGATAATAACCCAAACCTAAATGCCAAATAGGAAGTAGATATGATTTTAATAGCAGATAGCGGGTCCACTAAAACAATATGGAAGTGTACGGATGGTGCAGGTGAGGTCCAGACAGCGAATACGGCCGGAATCAATCCTTATTACAATAACCCGGATGAAATATTAAAAGAAATCACTCATGCAAGAACACAGTTGTCCTCAAGGCATATAGAAGAAATATACTTTTACGGAGCGGGTTGTTCAACTGATAATCAAAAGGCAATTGTAAGCCAGGCACTGGCCTCGCAATTTGGGGCGGAGGTAATTTCAGTTAGAACAGACCTTCTAGGAGCTGCACGGGCATTGTTCCAGAAAGAATCCGGGATTGTTTGTATCCTTGGGACTGGCTCCGGATCATGTATTTATAACGGTGAAAATATTGTCAGATCAATCCCATCCTTGGGTTTTATTTTAGGAGATGAAGGAAGTGGAGCTTCTCTTGGGAAACAATTTGTACGTGATTTCCTCAGGGAAGATATGCCTGAAAGTTTGTTAAAAATCATTAACGAAGAGATTGGTATCAATAAAGAAGAAGTATTGAAGCATGTGAACCAGGATGCAATGCCAAGTAAGTATCTTGCCGGATTCTCAAAATATATACATGAGTATCTTGATCATAAATATATGCATGATCTCGTATCTCAAAGTTTTGAGGAGTTTGTTAAGGAGTATGTTATCAGGTATGAAGGTTATCGTGGATATAAAATCAGTTTTATTGGGTCGATTGCAGTCAATTACAACAAAATTCTTAAAGAAGTACTCGATAAATATCAGTTGGGATTGGGCAAAATTGAGAACAATCCGATTGAAGGTCTTATCGAATATCATTTGTCACAGAACTAGTTTTTAAAAAATGAGTATTACAGAATCATCATCAAATTATGACAATCTGGAACAGATGTCAGTTCGTGAATTGCTAGAAAATATTAACAGGGAAGATGAAACGGTACCTCATGCAGTAGCCAAGTCTATTCCACAGATAGAAGCGCTCGTGCCTTTGATTATCGATAAAATGCAACAGGGTGGGAGGTTATTCTATGTTGGAGCCGGGACCAGCGGAAGATTGGGTATTGTAGATGCATCAGAATGTCCGCCAACCTACGGAGTGCCTCATGGATTGGTGGTAGGAATGATGGCTGGGGGTGACCAGGCTATTCGAAAAGCGGTTGAATTTGCGGAGGATGATCCTGAAGGTGGTTGGCGTGACCTGTTGGATTATGATATTACCGAAAACGATGTAGTGATTGGAATTGCTGCCAGTGGTCGAACACCATATGTTATTGGTGCAGTACAGAAAGCAAGAGCAGAAGGAATGCTGACTGGATGTATAACTTGCAATTTAGATACTAAGTTGGCAGAGGCCGCTGAATTTCCAATAGAGGTGATTGTAGGGCCAGAATTTGTTACGGGAAGCACTCGAATGAAATCAGGCACTGCTCAAAAACTTGTCCTGAATATGATCTCAACTTCCGTGATGATAAAGCTAGGAAGAGTGAAAGGAAATAAAATGGTGGACATGCAGTTAACTAATGTGAAATTAATTGGAAGGGGAACTCGCATGATCATGGATGAATTAGGAATAGGAGAAGAGGAGGCTGAACACTTGCTAAAGGAATTTGGTTCAGTTAGAAAAGCTGTTGATTTCAGAAGGGGAAATAAATAATTCTCTTCCTGGAAAAAAATCCCCCGCCTGCGTAACGAGGGATAGGGATGTGGTAAATAGGGTAATGAGAAGATGTGTTTTAGAAGTATTACCCAGTAGCAATATTAACTAAAATGTCTCTATTGCTGATTAATTGAATATTAACATTATGTGATTTAAATGAGAATCGGGAAAAATATTACTGGCGTTAGTAATAACTCATTATAACAAAATTAACATTCACTTCCTCCATCAGATTTTGTATTGATATAATTTGGATTTTTCCTTCTCTCAAATATTATTATTATCACAAATTTCATCTCTCAAAAACTTATATATTTTTTATGACGTTTAATATAATATACTCACCTTTATTAAAGGAGGATATGTTTTATTTTCTAATCCAATAAGTATGGCGAAGATAATTCTAACACTTAGCCAGTATCACCACATCAAAGAGGGTAATCCGTGGGTAATTGGAAAAATCAGGAATGTCGAAAATCTGTTACTGGTGCTGCAGGATTCAAAAAATTCGGTCTATGTGACACAGGATGGAGTTAAGGTTTTGAAACTCGAATTTGATCCACAGGAAACCAAGCAGATAAAGGAAATTCCAACGTATCAGGGATCTTTTTGGTAGTTATTCTGATTCTTGCTAAAACTATGATTTTAATCGGGTAAGTTTAGCTGTTTAAACTTGTCAATAGAAAAATAGTGGTATTTGGAAACTAATTTGAGATTTTTAGTGTTCTTATAATAAGCACTTATGATTTGAATTAGATTTTTTAAAATGAAAAATACTCTACGGAAAAACTATAGGAATAAACATATTTCTACTTTGGTAAAAGCTGAAGAAGAAATTCTACTAGTTTATGATAACATAAGAATGAAAGGAAAACTTCCACCCTCTAAGTTGATAGATAAGCAGATTCACTTATTACGAAAGCGGGTGAAAGGTGGATCGGATGAAAAATACTTATTTACATGCTGCTGAGTTATTAGGATGATTGTTTTTGACAGGACGTATGTTCTACATTAATCAGTTTGTCTGAGCAAGTAGTGGTTATTACAAATTATCCCACTTAGTTGCCTTTTAATATATCCAGCATTTCCTGATCGAGTTGCCTTCCATTATAGAGCGTATAATTGCAATCGCTTCTATCTGTATCGAGGATGCCGAAATCACCAATCATGTTCCATAGTGCATATCCTATGCTATAATCATTGAACAAACTCACCACATCAGATAAATAATCCAATGTTACAGTATGAGGAGTTTTGTTATACACACCGAATTCCTGTATCATTATTGGAATTTGCTGCGTCTTGGCTGTTTCCAATGTTTCTTTCAGATCACCTAGTGCAAGAACAGGGGACCCGTCTGAGTTAGTGATTTCTCCATCAGAAGTAATTTTGTAAGTGTCCTGCCTTGATCCCCAGGAAGTGTTTCCTGGAATTATTTCATTTATACTAATTCGCAAATAAGAAAGGATAATTTTATTCATTGTCATCCAGTCTCCTTCAGTAATGGAGATTGTCAATTTTGAACCACCTGAAGGTAATACAATGGAATAATCCTTGTTGGAGTAATTCTGATACCCCCATTCTGTTAAATTGATCTCTGTCCAATCATCCCCAAGGTCAGGTCCGCAAACGAAATTTTTGTTGTATATCTCAGTGTCATCGAGCATGATCTGCAGGGTAGCTTCAAGGGAGACCTGGTGCACATTGATGATGATGGTATCATCTTTAGAAAATTCTCCTTCGAATACCAGGGGTGACTGTAAATCGCTTTTCCATGCTCCATATAAATAATTGGAAATATTGGTAATTGGCCAGACTGGGATTGGCCATGTATCCGAACCATCTGCCCAATTGGCTTTATAATGGGTTAGAGGAAAAGGATCATACATATGAATTGACTGAATAACATTCCTGGTGTTTTTAAGTGACATTATCAGGTGGTTTCCCCAGTCGATTCCATCCACAAAAATGATCCGGTTGGGATTGATCTCATGAATCTTATCGATGGCCATTTTCATAACGTTTACATAAGTTGCTTCGTCCACATCCGCGGGTTCATTAACCAGATTAAAGCTGACTTCATCGTATGGAATGTCTTTATATCGCTCAGCAAAAAATGCCCAGTGGTTGACAAAGGCTTCCTGTGCGACTGAGTTAGTCCAGAGGTCCAGATCCTGATTGGGGGGTATAGAAGATTGATTTACTGAATAGCCGGGTGCTCTGTGCAGATTTATACATATGTGTACGCCATATTGTTTTCCCCATGCGACAGCTTGATCTATTTCTTTTACTTCATCTTCCAGGAAAGTATCCCAGTCTCCTGATTTAGTATAAGTCTGGTAGTCAAGAGGTAGCCTGGCGAAATTGAAACCCAGATCCTGCATAATAATGAATTCCTCTTCTTTGAATCCGGCATTTGACCAGTGCACATCGAATTTTCCCTGAAGGTTAAAACCTTTATGGTCCCGGCTGAATTGATCCAGGTCTATGGTAATTGGTATTATTGGATCCACTGGATCATTATTATCATCGGCTGGTCCTGGTTCATCCTTAGAGCAGCTGCTGAACATCAAAAACAAAATCGACAGAATGGCTAAAAATCTACTTCTCATCTCCTTATCCTCCTTGGTATTAATTAACTACTGGTTTTAACATTAGGCAAAATTACACAAAAGAGGCTGATTTCAAGATTTTCGCACTATATAAAATAATTAAATCGAATTTGATTCTGGATAAGGAATACATTAGCTTGATAATTAGATTGTTTACATAAATTAGATATTTTCTATATTAACTGCAAGAAAACAAATATTACGAGCAAGGCTATATTCGATTCATCTTGAAGAAGTAAAGTACTAGTTTTATACCGAAATTATCGTATTAGAAAAGCTTTAATTTTGCATTTATTAATAAACTTAAGAGAGGATTCAATATATTTTAATGAAAATAAAGAAGCCCCTTAGTGTCACCTAAGGGGCTTCTTCGCGGTCTGGACGAGACTCGAACTCGCGACCTCCTGCGTGACAGGCAGGCATTCTAACCAAACTGAACTACCAGACCATGTTTATTTAGTGATTTAGTGATTTTTCGATTGAAAAAAGACGTCATTAAATCACTATTTAACTCACTTACTTATCAGTCTTGCGCATGCAAAAATAGACCGATGATCGGTTTTATCCAAAACTAATTATAAATAATTTTAAAATGTGTTAAATATCTCGTATACTTACTTTTTAAACGATTATTTCGCAATAATATATTATACTTATATTATTGTTTTAACTTTGTTTCAGACCTAGTCAATTATAGTATTATGCATCTGGAATTTGAAAAGCCCATTGAGGAACTGGAGCACAAAATAGAAGAAATGAAACACCTTGCTCATGGGAGTGGGGTGGAGGTAGATAAAGCAGTAAAGGCACTTGAGGTTAAACTCGAAAGTCTGAAAAAAGAGATCTTCGAGAATCTGACCCGATGGCAACGTGTTCAGCTTGCCAGGCATCCGGAAAGACCATATACGCTCGACTATATTTATGAGATCACAGATGATTTTATAGAAATGCATGGCGATAGGATGGTGAAAGATGATAAAGCTATGATCGGAGGTTTTGGAAATGTAGATGGAAAAACGGTCCTGTTCATTGGACAGCAGAAAGGAAGAAATACGAAGCAAAGGCAGGCACGAAATTTTGGGATGGCTAATCCGGATGGTTATAGAAAGGCGCTTCGTCTAATGAAACTGGCAGAGAAATTTAATAAACCTATTGTGGCTTTAATCGACACCCCAGGTGCTTACCCGGGAATTGATGCTGAGGCAAGGGGACAAGCTGAGGCTATTGCCAGGAATATGCGCGATATGTTTATGCTTAAGGTTCCGGTCATTTGTATTATCATTGGGGAAGGTGCATCAGGTGGTGCTATAGGCATCGCAATAGGGGATAAGGTGATCATGATGGAAAATACATGGTATTCCGTGATTTCACCTGAATCCTGTAGCTCTATATTATGGCGTAGCTGGGAATATAAAGAACAAGCTGCCGATGCTTTAAAACTTACAGCAGACGATATGTTGGGATTCGGCCTGATCGATTCCATACTTGAGGAACCATTAGGCGGAGCTCATAAAGATTTGAAAGCAACTTCCATAATCCTGAAAAATGCAATTCTAAAAGAAATTGCAGCTTTGGAAAAATTATCTCCTGACGAACGTATAAAACGCCGGATTGATAAATTTTCCAAAATGGGTGTATATAAAGAATAACAATTGATTCAAAAAGTATATGGCCATAAATTCCAAATGATCGTTTCAGGAGTTTGTGGCTTTTTTTATTTAGAACAATATGAACCTACACGTAATTCATGCTGGAAATTTCAAACTGGACGGTGGTGCCATGTTTGGGGTAATCCCAAAATCGATCTGGAATAATTTGAATCCTGCTGATGAGAATAATATGTGCACATGGGCTATGCGGTGCCTGCTGATAGAAGATAGAGACAGGTTGATACTTATTGATACTGGGATAGGAGATAAACAATCTGAGAAGTTTTTCAGCTATTATTATCTTCACGGACCGAATAATTTACTAGGTTCTTTACGGGAAATTGGCTTCACTCCCGATGATATAACTGATGTATTTTTCACACACCTTCATTTTGATCATTGTGGAGGCGCTGTAAAGCGAAATCAAGAGGATCCGGAAGAATATGAATTGGTTTTTAATAGGGCAAGATACTGGACCAACAAAAATCACCTGAAATGGGCTATAAAACCAAACCCAAGAGAGAAAGCCAGTTTTCTGAAAGAAAATATACTCCCTATTGAAGAACATGGCAGACTGAACCTTATCAATAAAGAAAACCCCTTTTCTGAGCAGTTCGATATAATCTATGTAAATGGTCATACAGAAAGTCAAATGTTACCAAAGATCAAATACAAAGGCAAAACAATTGTTTTTGTTGCTGATCTTATACCCTCTGCAGGTCATATTCCTTTACCCTATGTAATGGGATATGATACAAGACCTCTATTGACTATGACTGAAAAAGAGGCTTTCCTGAATGAAGCTGCGAGGAAAAATTACATATTATTCTTTGAACATGATCCTCACATTGAATGCGCTACTGTGCATAATACAGAAAAAGGCGTACGAATAGAGAACACATTCTCATTATCTGATATTCAATAAAATGAAAATAGGGATTGCTTTATCGGGAGGTGGATCAAGAGGAATTGCTCATATCGGTATACTGAAGGCACTTGAAGAATTTGATATTCATCCCGATATAATTTCAGGAACCAGTGCAGGTTCCATCATAGGGGCTTTATATGCTTATGGATACGAACCAGTGGAAATTCTGGAAATCGTTCAGAAGACCAAGCTATTTCAGATCCTTAGGCCTGCTTTTACACGTTCAGGCCTACTGACTCTTGAGAAAACATATGATTTCTTCAATTCTCTACTTCCCACTGATTCTTTTGATTCGTTAAAAATTCCTATGTATATCTGTGCAACTAATGTTAATAATGGTCGGTCAACTTTCTTTTCATCAGGATCCCTGATCAGATCGGTTATGGCATCCTCAGCCATTCCTGTCATCTTTTCTCCTGTTGAAATAGATAACAAACATTATATAGATGGAGGCATAACAAATAACCTGCCTGTCGATCCCCTAATTGGACATAGCGATAAAATCATAGGTTTGCACTGTAATCCTGTGGACGAGGAATATGATACAGGGAACATGAAGAAATTATTGGAAAGAACATTTCTTATCGCAATAAATGGAAATGTAGAAAACAGAAAGAAAAACTGTGACCTCTTCCTGGAGCCTTACGAATTGAAAAAATATGGTGCGTTTGATTTTGCCAAATCAAAGGAAATGTTCGAAATAGGTTATAGGTATGCTCTAGAGAATGAGGCAATGATTAAAACTATTAAGGATAGTGGTCAGACTGTATAAGGAGTAGTCCTTCAAACCTGATGATTAGACAACTATCAGCACTTTTAGAAAGACAACAAATAGATCCGTTAGTGAGAAAACGATCTTTAGGTTAAAGAGGGTATGTTCAAATTGGTTATTATATTAATAACAGGGTCAAATCGATTAAGATGTAGACACACACTATCCAGTCAATAAGGGAGAAAGTACATGATCAGATCCATGAGTGAGATATCAATCAGGTCATTTAATGAGAGGGTTATCAGATCCCATTGGTTAATAAGAACCTTTTTAGAAAGATCCTCCAGGCGGTTATGGGAATTCTGTTAAGCTGCTTAATTATTTATTCAAAATTTACACGAACGCTTAACCTTGTGGTCAAAGTCATGATCTGCAATCCCTGTGTGTGATAAAATCGACCAATAATATACTTTATCTTTCCGGACAGATTTTCTTCTGTAGTGGCTGTACCTTCCCAGTTCATCTGATCAAAACTGTGAGTAAATTTAATGGCATTGGTCCCGGGTTCCAACGCTGTCCTGAAATAGACCTTATTGGTATAGATCGTATTTGATCCAGGACTGGTATCCGTATCTGCCAGGCCATCAGCTATCTTCAAATCCCCGGCATCTAACTGATCATCATTCGATAAGTATATGTCGAACAGAAACTGAGGAAATCCTTCTGTAGTAACTCCATAGGTTACTATAAAATTATCATTTATGTCAGCAGAAGGATCCACGGCGAGTGATTCCAGGTTAAAGATGTTTTCACTTTCCATATCACAATCTGTGCAGCAGGAAGATAAAAATGCCAGGTAACAGCTGGTTACAACAATTCCAAGATAAAATAATAGCTTCTTCATCATAATATAATTGTATATGAGTATAACTGAAAAAGTAACCTAATATTATTGTACAATTACAAGATAATAGTTCTTTTTCCCCTTCTGGACCAGCAGGTATTTCCCATTCAGAAGGTTAAAATCTGATTTATCATCAGGATTGCTGATTTTTTCCTTGTTTATACTGACACCACCTCCTTTGATCATCCTTCGGGCTTCACCCTTAGAATTAAATATGATGCCATTGGTAGAGACAGACAATAATGATGTCACATCCTCCGCATTATTAAGCTCATTTTTACTGATTACCGATTGAGGTACTCCATCAAAAAC
The DNA here is from genome assembly GCA_963820995.1 of uncultured Cytophagales bacterium. Classification (GTDB taxonomy): domain Bacteria; phylum Bacteroidota; class Bacteroidia; order Cytophagales; family Cyclobacteriaceae; genus JAGTVG01. Next base: position 114,642 of record CAWGCL010000013.1, read on the forward strand.
AGATAATAATGTTTTTTCGTCTATCTCATTAAGTTGTTCTGTCGTCGACCTTCCAAAGAGAATGTTAGAAGCTTTTAAAGCCGTATCAAGTTCCTGCTTACTGTGAATTCTTATAGTAAGATCTTCCGCAAGGTTTTTTTGCAAAATTCGAAGATGCGGGGCTTCTTTGTGTTCCTTTTCCAGTGCTTCAATTTGATCTTTATCAAATAAGGTAAATATCCTAATATAATTACTGGCATCCTCATCGGAACTATTCAACCAATATTGATAGAACTTATATGGTGTGGTCCTTTCCGGATCAAGCCATACGTTTCCTCCTTCGGATTTGCCAAATTTAGATCCATCAGCCTTTTTAACCAATGGGGCCGTTAAAGCAAAAGCTTCACCACCTTCCTTTCTTCTGATCAACTCGGTACCTGTAACGATATTGCCCCATTGATCACTTCCACCCATTTGAAGTTTCAGACCTCTGTTCTTATAAAGCCAGTAAAAATCATATCCCTGTATAAGCTGATAAGTGAATTCTGTAAAAGACATTCCGCCTTCCAGCCTTTTTTTAACAGATTCCTTAGCCATCATATAGTTAACAGAAATATGCTTTCCGACATCACGAATGAAATGGAGAATATTAAACTCCTTAAACCATTCATAATTATTCACTATCTCCGCGGATGATTCACCACAGTCAAAATCCAGGAATTTTTCAAGTTGTTTTCTTTGTCCCTCAATATTGGCCTGGATCTGTTCAACAGATAACAATTGTCTTTCTGAGGATCTGCCTGATGGATCCCCAACCATCCCGGTGGCACCGCCAACCAGTGCTATTGGCTTATGCCCAGCTCTCTGGAAATGAACCAATAACATGACAGGAACAAGGCTGCCAATATGTAGTGAATCCGCTGTTGGGTCAAATCCAATATAACCAAGTGTTCTTTCTTTTTTTAACAATTCGTCAGTTCCCGGCATTATATCGTGGATAAGGCCACGCCAGGCAAGTTCTTCTACAAAATCAATCATCTATTTATAATTCTAACAAAAGGCAAAGATAAATGAATGAACCTAAATATTTGAACATTGCTGGGAATGATTCTTTTATTATGAGGACCAATAATTTAATATTTAATGAAGGGGTAGGTTATTCGTTTAATAGTCGGGGCCCATCATGTCTAAAAAAAATGTAAAAGACAATAAATTAAAGAATTGTGATTCGGGAAAGATTATATTAAACAGGAGCTTTAATCCCTTCGGATTGATGAACCTCAATCGTTGCTACTTAAACCTCGTCATTATTCTTAATCAGGGCTTTGTCAATCGCTACAACAATCTTTTCGACAGCTTCTCTTATCTGCTCTCTGGTAATTATTAAGGGTGGTGCAAGCCTGAAACTGTTAGCTGTTGATAAAAACCAGAAGGTAATGATCCCTTCTCTCAGGCATTCGTTAACAATGTCCTTTACTATTCCTGCATTTTCAAACTCAATGGCCATCATAAGACCAATCCTCCTGATCTCAAGAATTGCTCTATGCTTTAAAAGTGATTCCAGTAATCTCCCTTTTTCTTCTACTTCAGATATTATCTTTTCTTTTTGTAGTACTTCTATTGTGGCTCTCGCAGCGGCGCAATTCACGGGGTGACCACCAAAAGTAGTAATATGACCCAATGGTGGCTGATGGGTAAGTGAGTTCATTACTTCCCGGTTTGAAATAAAAGCGCCAATAGGCATTCCACCACCCATTGCTTTGGCTAGTGTTAAAATATCCGGTACAATGTTAAAATGTTCAAAGGCAAACCATTTTCCTGTTCTGCCGAAACCAGTTTGTACTTCATCCAATATCAACAAAGTACCGGTCTCATCGCATCTTTTCCGTAAAGCCTGCATATAGGTAACAGATGGGATTCTGACACCTGCATCACCCTGTATGGGCTCAATGATCACAGCAGCGGTTTTATCGGATATCAGATCCAAATCAGACATTTTGTTGAAATGAATAAACCTGATCCCCGGTATTAGTGGCCTGAAGGCATATTTTTTGTTTTCATTGCCGGTGACACTTAATGATCCTGAAGTATTGCCATGATATGAGTTAAAACAGGAAACGATCTCTGTTCTGCCTGTATATCTTTTGGCTAGCTTAATAGCTCCTTCATTGGCTTCAGTACCCGAATTGACCAGATAAAAACAATCTAGTTTTGCAGGAAGGATCTCTGAAAGTTTTTCTGCCAATTGCGATTGAGCGTCCTGAATAAACTCCCCATATGCCATCACGTGCATATGCTTTTTTAGTTGATTATGAATGGCTTCTATTACCTGAGGATGAGAATGACCAATATTGTTTACCGATATGCCGGATATCATATCAAAATAAGCTTTCCCATTCTTGTCAAAAATATAAATTCCTTCAGCCTTATCGACTTCCAGGCCCATAGGGAAATCGGTAGTCTGCGCCAGGTGATCGTAAAAAAGTCTATTATTTTCGGAAACTCCCTTTTTCATTATTAGTTCAATACAAGATCAATCGTTCTTCCTGATTGAATTGTGAAGGTTTTGATCTTTGAATATTTACTGCCCAAAGCATCTTTACTGCGAAATACCAGTTTGTAATCACCAGGTTGCAATGCGATAGAGTTTTCTGCTTTATTATCCGGGAGATTATAGATCCATTCAGAGGAACCATCATCAAGCAGTAAATATATACTGCCAATTCCCGTAAAACTACTTTTTATATTTATTATACCCGGAGCTGGTATTTCAATCCTGTTAAATTCCTTTGGAATAACAGGGATGTCCAATAATTCTATCATAGGTAATGTGGTTATACGGATATCGTATTCCCCTGACAGGAAATCGTGCGCTTCCTCTATGTCCAGGGATTTGAGGATCCGATCGTCTCCCTTCCGGTATATCAGCACCTTTACATCTTTTTTGTATTCTGAATGGTTTTTTTGATTGACTTCCAGAGATCCCTGGGGGCATTTTATCCTTATCACATTATGTTTACCTGGAATGATTTCAGGATTATCTTCAATAACCGGGGGCAGTGTGTTTACCCTGATGTCATACGAAATCACAGCATCAACTTCCACACTATCGGGTTTTCCAAACGGATCAAGATAGTGAACGAAATCATATGCAGCAATTCCTGTAAAGTCATTGATGAAAGTAATATTAATGTCTGATATGCCTGGATGGTTTTCATGGTCCAGCAATTCTATACTCACAGTTGTTTTTTCCAGTGTCTGATCGATTGATTTCTTTAAAGCGGATCTGAAACCTGCAATATTTTCCGCATCAAAATATTGCCCCATACACCCAAATTGTTCATCAAAGCTTTTCTCCATGCCAATCCCTATAATAAAAGGTTTTAGGAAGATATTCTGCTTCTGTAACTCAAGAGAGACGCTGCAAGGATCACCTTCACAAGATTCTATTCCATCAGTTATAATTATTATTATATTCCTCGAATTATCATCTTTGGGGAAATCCCCGCCAGCCTGTTCAAGTGAATAGGCCAGAGGTGTTGTACCCTGTGGATTGACCTGATTTAATTTTTGAATTAGCTCAGTATGGTTTTCCTTTCCAAAAGGAACCTCCAGTTTGCTGTCATCACATCTTTGATACTTTCTATGATATTGATGACCGTATACTCTAAGTGCTAGCTCAAGATCTGTATCGCTTCTTAGTGAATCTATAAACTCTGCAAGAAATGTTTTAGCAACATTTATCTTTAGGGTGGGGCCCCATTCTGCCAGCATACTACCTGAACCATCCAATAGAAACAGAATTCGGGTTTTATCGGGTGGTTTTTGCTCATATTCCTGCCCATAAACAAATGAGGATAGTATATTTATTAACAATATAATCCCTAATGTTCTGAGAACCTTTCGGAATGTAATACAATCTGACATAGCTAAAGTTTAATTGAATTCCGAAATTATACAGCCTTAATACCCTTGATCTATCTATGTCCGGTTAATCAAGTATCTGGACCGTATGATCTTTGGTTTTAACCTTTTCTATAATTTTTTCAATTACACCATTTTCATCAATAATAAAGGTTACTCTTGCCGTTCCCATGTATTTTCGTCCATACATAGACTTTTCTACCCAGGTGCCATATGATTCATGAATGCTCTTGTCAACATCAGCAAGTAACCTGAAAGGAAGTTCATATTTGTCAATGAACTTCTGATGTGATTTCTCTGAATCAGAACTCACACCCAGGATTTCATATCCTTTTGATGTAAATTGAGCGTAATTGTCTCTCAGATTGCATGCCTCAGCAGTGCATCCAGGGGTATCGTCTTTTGGGTAGAAATACAAAACAACCTTTTTGCCTGTAAAATCGGATAATTTTACTTTATTGCCATCCTGATCCGTCGATTCGAAACTTGGAGCTTTGTCTCCTTCTTTTAATTTCATAAGATTATATTTAATTTTTATTCAATCTGAACTGCGTATTCATTTACATTTCCTACGTTGTCCTCTACTGTTAATTTAAACGCCCCTGCTAACGGATTGTTTGGTTTTAATGTTTCAGACCAGATAAGTTTTCGTTTTGGATCATAATGCATCAATATCCATTCATCATTTAAATAAGCTTTGTAAACCTTGATGCCGGACATGTCATCATCAATTTTAAAACTTACCTTCTTTCTGTCGAGCTGTAATGGTTTAATGCTAGGTTTGATGGTGTCTTCAAGAATGGTGTAGGAACCAAGAGATTTAGTAGAAATTGTGATCTCATTATTATCCCAGTTGTTTCCCAGGAATGAAAAATGATTATAATCCACGGTGCTATATAGAGCATATTTTTCTGAAATGGTGTAATCTAATCTTGGTTTGAAAGTTATTCGAATTGGATTTGCCAAGGGGATTGTTGTATTACCGATTGTAAATATTTCCGCATACTTATCCGGAAGGATATTATATTCAGCTTCGAGGTATAATGTATCGTACAGTGACCTTCGAGATGAACGAATATCGAAAACCTTATTGTAAAAATTAAAATCGATTGTAGAAGGTACCATGACTTCATAATTCAGATCTTTTGATATATCGCAGACATTTAATGAATCCGGAAGTCCCAGATTCATATCCCATAAATATACAGCATGATTTTCTGAATGATATGAAGGAATTATCTCATACATCATTCTATTAGAATACAGCAAACAATGATTTGCAGTTTCAGATGAAATGGGAGCTGTAATTTTCAGGTATCTTTCAAAAAGCTCGGTAATTATCTTGTCTGAAGAACGATCCGTGATTTTTGTCACCTGTGTTAAGGGCTTAGTTCCTTTTAAGGTGAATGAAAAAGTAGATTCATTACCATAAACATCCTTTAGATTTACTTTTACATTATATGTGTCCTCATCATTGATCTCAATGATGCCTTTGTTTTTTACCTCAGGATAAAAAGGAAGTTTATTTCCGTCATCCAGGTACATTTTCTGAAAAGTGCCATTTTTATTTCTTCTTGCCTCAAAATCATAATAATTGACCACATGGCGGGTATCGCTAAAACTGAAAGAATCAATCTGGACAGAAAAAATTCTTTCATTATCCAGCATAACTGAAATATATGGAATTCCATTCCTGTTAAGGGCACCATTAAATTTATCATAAGCCTTGATCTGTAGCCCTATCTTCCCATTCACCTCTATTGGTGTATCATATGTATATTCATTGCCATTCTTTTTGACCTTATATTCGATCCTTCCAAATTCATTGTTTATCCTGGCGTTTATATCCATTGTCTTCAATGCAAATTCATAAACAACAGGAGGGATGTTATCTTTTATCTCGCTGAAATTTTTCTTTAATGGATTTTGTGGGCGCTGATTTTCATCCCTGATTTCAAAGTGAAGATGCGGCCCCTGGGAAGATCCGGTATTCCCAGATAATCCAATAAGATCCCCTTTCTTTATCTGAAATATACTTTTGTCAGGAAACAGATCAACCTGGAATGATTCCTTTTCATATTGCTGTTCCCGAACATAATTTCCAATATCTTCGCTGAACCTAAGCAAATGTCCGTATACTGAAGTTTCTCCATTTGGGTGTAATATATACAATGCATGACCATATCCTCCTGAAGAGACTTTTATCCTGCTTACATGTCCATCCTGGGTTGCATAAACAGGCAAACCTGATCTCCCGCTGGTCTTAATATCCATCCCGGCATGAAAGTGAGTGGCCCTGATTTCACCCATAGTGCCGGACAAATAGTTATTCTCATTTGGTCGAACCGGGAAAAAATAGATTTCATCGTCTTTTGATTCCTGGCTGAACAAATTAATACTTAGAAATAATAAAGCGATATAGTATATTACTTTACTTGATTTCAACATTCAATAGCTTTTGGTCTTCTATATACCCCTCAAGTTTGTTGCCAATTTTTATCGGGCCAACTCCCTTTGGTGTTCCGGTAAATATCAGATCACCACTTCTAAGGGTAATAAATTTAGATATATATGAAATAATTTGGTTGAAACTAAATAACATTAAGGATGAATTTCCCTGCTGTTTTACCTGCCCATCCACCTTAAGTGAGAAGTTAATATTATTAATATCCTGAAAGTCACTTAATGGAAGAAATTCAGATATCGGAGCTGATCCGTCAAATCCTTTAGCAAGAGCCCATGGTAGGCCTTTATCTTTTGCTTTTGTCTGGAGATCTCGGGCAGTAAAATCAATACCCAATCCAATCGCATCGAAGTATGTATGCGCAAATTTTTCGTTTATATTTTTCCCCATTTTACATAATCGAAGCACTAATTCCACTTCATAATGTATATCGTTTGAAAAATCCGGGAAATAAAAAGGTTGATTATTCCTTACTAGTGCGGTGTCTGGTTTGGTAAAAATGACAGGTTCATCCGGCCTTTCGTTATTTAACTCTTTGATGTGTTCAACATAGTTCCGGCCGATCGCAAGTATTTTCATTTGATAATGGCTTTTTTTTACCTGGTTTAAACATAGAAATCGAAACATTAAAAAAAATCGCATCGACTCAATATGAATTAGTACAGTTATTTTCTAAAAGATATAACGATGAAAAAACTCAAGTATGCATCTTATTACGATTTTTGTGCAAAAATAGGCTTATTGGACTGACTCACAACGTATTATTGAAGTTTTTTTTTGATTGGCAATTAATCTATTGAGTTTTTTGTTGGAAATTTTCTGGATCCGAACATTTGTGATCGATTTTGAACAGGAGAGATTTGCAAAAAACATACTCAGGGTTAATAAACGCAATATTTTTTATTGGCATGTTAATTGAAACATAGAAGTAAATGATAAATTATGGATAATAGAACAACGTATCACCAGCTACAATCAGATGTAAAAAACTCAAGTAGAATTGTAATTGCACTGTTTTTACTTTCAACTTTTGGGATTTTGGCAGGAATATCAGGATTTATATTTGATATTATACACATTTATTTACCAGGATTCTCACCAGTGTTCATGTTTATTACTTCTGTTGTACTAATGCTTGTTTCCTTTATAATTTATCGAAACACAAGGAACTTGACAGAATCTCTAGGAAGTGTAAAAGCTTAGTAGATTCGTTTTCAGGCGAAAACCATTACTTTTTCAAATTCTATATAAAAAGTTGAACCCTCACCTGGTTTAGTTTCGCACCAGACTTTGCCATTCATAGCTTCCACGTATTTTTTTACGATAGATAGACCAAGCCCATTACTGGATTCCCCATTGGTTGGTTTAGGAGAAAGTTTTTTATTTTCATGGAACAATTGTTTCAACTCCTTCTTATTGAAACCCGGCCCTTCATCAGAAACTGCAATCCGGCATGTCTCATTGTTTTCAAAAGAACTAATTCTGATACTAGTATTCATTGATGAGAACTTCAAGGCGTTAGAGATTAGATTTTCGAGTATTTGAGTAAAATAATCCCTATCAACACGTATGAATGATTCAGCTGATTCATTAAGTATAGTAATGTTTTTCTTTCTTGCTTTTCCTGAAAACAACTCGATCAGATAATTTATTATTAGCCTCACATTAACCGCCTCATATTCAAGATTTAGTTGTTTGGAGTCAATTGCCTTTACATCCAGTATCTTATTTATCATTTCCTGCATACGTCTCATGGATCGTCGTATTAAGCTGATCTGATGTTGTTCTTCATTTGTGCCCTGAACAGACTTTTTATAGATGATTTCAGATAATGTAAGGGCACTCGTCAAAGGATTTTTAAGATCATGTGCTACAATACGGATCAGCCTGTTCTTCTCTTCGTTCAGTTCTTTCAACTTCTCATTTTGCTCCTCAATGAACATGTTTTTTGAGGAGATTTTACTCCTGGATCTTCGAATATTAAAGTATCCAATAACAACAGATATTAAAAGGATAAAAATGATGATTATGCTCAAGAGATATACCATTTTCTGAAATTCTCCCTTTTGTAATTGAAGATCACTTAATTTCTTTTCTTGTTCCAGTGCATATATCTGTTGTTCATTTGTAATCTGATAAATTTGCTGATTTTTTAATTCAGCTTCCTGCCGGCTACTTTCGGCCTGCAGGTTCAGTATCTCCCGCTCTCGTAATTCCCCTTCAATCTGTTGTTGCAGTAGTATATTCTCATTGGTTACTTGCTCATTTTTTAATTGTTCATTTTTCAGTGCGAGATCATTTATGGATTTTTCCTTTATGAGTAGTTCGATATCCCGTTTTTGTTTTTCAATTTCAAGATGTAACAATTCATCTGAAAGAGTATCAAGCTCCTTCTGCAACATAGCTTGTTCCAGGTTTTGAAAAGCTATCCTACTTGTATTCTCTTTATATTGGTCGATTAATTCATCAATCTGTTTTGTGCGTAACTGATCAAGACTGTCAGAATAGATTATATATTGTGCCTGCGCTTGAAATGCAGGCTTATACCTATCAAGTTTCATATAAGATTCTGATATTAATTCATAAGCTAGCATCAGCTTATAATAGTTATTATCCTGGCTGAAAAGAGGAATAGTCATTTCGCAGTTTTCAATGGCTGATTTATAGTCTTCCAGATTATGATATACCTTGGCTGCCGATAATTTGGTATCAGCAACCTTATTATACTTGCCTAATGCAAAAAACATAGAACTTGCCGAGTCAAAATATAGCAATGCCCGATCATAATTTTCTTTTACATTAAGATTACCCATTGATGAAAATACCTCTCCAAGGATCATTAGACTTTCACCTTTAAGAAACTTTGCCTCATTAGTCAAGTCTTTCTTATTTTGACTTTGATATAGATTGCTAAAGAACTTATGGTAGGTGAATAGCTTCGTGAAATCAGGCTGTTTCTGATAGATTATTAAAAATTCAAGTAATGTAGATAATTGCCCATCAATATCATTATACTTTTTTCTGACTTCTAATATTTGTGATTGAAGAAAGACTGCCGCCTGATAATTTTTGACAATCATATAATTCTCCGAAATTTCTTCCATCAGACTTAAAGCATGATTCATATTGTGACGGGAGTACAATGGCAATAACCTCTCCTGATATAATATGGCATTATTATAATCATTTGATTCAAGGTAAAGTGCTATAATAGTATTCAATATGTCTATCTGCTCATATTCATTCTTTAGTTTAGTTTCAACTCTTAGTGCTTCAATGTATTTTTCGATAGATTTACTGATCCATCCATTTTCATAATAAATGGCCCCTAATTCCTGGTAAATAACAGATCTATATCCAATTTCGTCAGAATATCTGAGCTTTTGTATCGCTATTAGGTAGTTTTTAAGCGCATGGTCAGTTTGCTTATTTACCTGGTTAACTTTCCCGATTATATAGAATGCTTGTGCAAGTAATCCGCCCGAAATTTGGTTTACATCAAACTTTGTAACCAATTCCGCATGTGTTATGGCTGAATCCAATTGATCGGTATTTAAAGCCTGGTGAGCCTCTTTGAGATGATAATATACAAAATGTAATCTTTGTATTGAATCAGAGGATAGTGTTGAGTCAATCTTAAGTTTTAGATATTGGTCATCGATGGGATCTAACTCAGGATTTCCATAGCATAAAGTAACTACACTAAACATGAGCGTTGTGGAACACAATAAAAAAGTGAGTAATCGCATGTTTTGACCTTGTTGTTAGATAAAAATCTAACTAAAATTCCAATTTTCGAAATATTTTACAGCAATAAACAACCTTATATTCACAAAATACCACAAATTGGGGGATGTTAATGTGTAAAATCAAAAATCAGGAGTTTAATATATCTGCTCCTATACTTGTAATACTATAATATCCACACATTGGTTACAGAAATTATCTGATAAATCGTTAACGATTTTTGAAAGGTCAATATAAAAGATTAACGGCGGGAGATATTTAATATCTTAGTGAAATTAAAAAGGCCTTCTTGAAATAATCCAAGAAGGCTTTTGTTTTATTTGAAACTGTCAACTGCTTTGTATGCGTCGATCAGGGCTTGTTCACCTTCTGCTCCCGGCTTCGAAATTCCATGTTCCATCCCCATGATTCCTTTAAACCCTTTACTATCTATATGCTTAAATACATTCAAGTAATTGATTTCACCAGTCGTTGGTTCATTTCTTCCTGGATTGTCCCCTATTTGAAAATAGGCGATCTCATCCCATGCCATGTCAATATTCGGGATTAAATTCCCTTCAGTTATTTGCTGATGATAGAGATCGTCAAGTATTTTGCAGGAAGGACTGCCGACGGACCGACATACTTCATAGGCCTGAGGTATTCTCTCAAGAAACAGACCGGGATGATTATAAAAATTAAGTGGTTCAAGGACCATAACTAGATTATTTGGTTCCAGAATTTCTGAGGCCATTTTCAGCGAATCCACTACATTTGCAGTCTGGTATTCAATCTTTAACTTAAGATCCACATGTCCTGGTACGACGGTCATCCATGTAGCATTAACCCTTTTGGCTACTTCAACAGATTCACTGATTTCTTTTAAAAATTCAGATCTCATGTCCTTATTGCCACTTGTGAGGTTAGGTTCACGCCAATAGATAGAATGGGCAACAAAAACGCCCATTTTCATATTCAATCGAGCCATTTCAGCAGCTATTTTCTCCTGGGTATCTTTTGTCCTGTTTTTCATGCCATTATCTTCCATGGCGGTAAATCCAACGTCTGCCATAAACTTGATCTGATCAATCAGATCATCGCCGGCCATATTTTTGAACATACCAAAATGTGGTGCATAATTTAGGTTGAACTGGTGTTTTTCAAATACTTTAAATTTCTTGCCTGGTAATGATTTAGCGATAATTGGGGTGCTTATTGCGGATGCGGTTATTGCAGAGCCACTTGCTGCAAGTGATTTCTTCAGAAAATTCCTTCTTTTCATTTTATTATATATTTAGTTCAAATTCAATTTATACTATACATCGCAAAGAATTATAGCTTCTCTAAGGGATTTTACCGGATCTTTCAATGGTATGAATTCCTGGGCCACGTATCCCGTATACCCTGTTTTAACAATGGCCTTCATTATAGGTTCATAATTCAATTCCTGTGTTGCATCAATTTCGTTTCTGCCCGGCACACCTCCTGTATGATAATGGCCTATATAAGGATAGTGTTTTTGGATAGTGCTGATAATATTCCCCTCCATGATTTGCATGTGATAGATGTCATAGAGTATTTTGAAATGTTCGTTATTTACCAGCTTACATAATTTAACCGCCCATTCTGTATGATCACATTGATAATCCGGGTGATCAACATAGCTGTTGAGCAACTCAATAACAATATTTACATTATATTTTTTAGCCAGGGGCATAATGCGTTTTAATCCTATTTGACAGTTAATTAATCCGTTTTCGTCTGAAAGCCCTTCGCGGTTTCCGGAAAAGCAAATAATATTTTTAAAACCAGCATCTGAAACGATAGGAATCAGGTCCTGATAAATTTCAAACAAATCATCATGATGCGCAGTACGATTGAAGCATTTCTCTATCCCATATGCATCTGGCAATCCATAAACCATGCCACAATCAAGATCATGTTTATGTAAAATCTCAAAATCTTCAGGGCCAACCAGGTCAATAGATTTGATTCCCAGTATCTTAGCTTCTGTGCATAGTGCTTCAAGGGATAATCCTTCATAGCACCATCTGCATACAGAATGATTTATGTTTCCTTTTAAGCTTAAAAAATCATCCATAAGGTTCTATGGTATAAATTTTGTAATGAAAAACTAAAAAGTAATTTTACATACAAATATGATAAAATTATGCTTTTTATTTAATTTATGAGCCGACTTATTAGAATCTTAATATTATTAGTGTTTTTGTCAGTGCGGTCTTTCTCTCAGCCTGCTAATACCCTTCAACGCTTTGAATTTTCACATAAAAGTATGGGGACAATTTTTCGAATAATCTGTTATGCAGATAAGGAAGAAATAGCAAAAAAAATAAAGGATAGAGCATTTGAGCGGATTGATGAGTTAAATTATATCATGAGCGATTACCTGCCTGACAGTGAATTAAACAGGTTGTCGAGAAATTCAGGTAGCGATAAATATACTCAAGTCAGTTCAGATCTGTTTGTAGTTTTGAGCTTAGGGCAACAATGGGCCATAAAGACAAATGGGATATTTGATATCACCATTGGGCCATATAGTCAATTATGGAGAAGGGCAGGTCGTAAAGAAAAATTGCCCACTACGGACCAGATTAAAAGAGCTTCCGAAAGCGTTGGATATAAATATATCCAGATTGATAAGGATGGTAGTGCAATAAAGCTGTGCAAGGAGGGAATGCAACTGGATCTCGGGGGGATAGCGAAAGGATACACTGTTGATGTAATATATGATATGTTTGTTAATTCAGGGATAAAGAATGTGCTTGTTGATGGAGGCGGTGATATAAGGGTAGGGGATCCGCCCCCAGGGAAAAAGGGTTGGGGAATTGTTATTGAGAACCTGGTTGATGACAACCATTTAGTTTATATATCCAACACTTCTTTAGCTACTTCTGGCGACCTGTACAGATACGTTCAGATAGACTCGGTAAAATACGGGCATATTATTGATCCGAGAACAGGCTCCGGGCTGACCACACGCCGGACGGTTACAATTCAAGCTTCAAATTGCACTGAGGCTGATGTACTTGCCTCTACAATAAGTATCTTGGGGGTAGAAGGATTTAATTTCCTGGATGATATTCCTGGTATTCAGGCAGTAGTTGTAGAGGAAGAAGATGGAAATGTCAGGCGATATGTACATGGGAACTTTGACTTTTTTAAATGAGAAGGGATTTATATATGTGAATCTGGAAATCCCAACCTCACCAAATCACTAACTCACCAAATAAAAAAAGGCACCAGGTAGCCCTTAATGCCTCTTTTGTAATTTATACAATGTTCCTTATATAACTTTGGTTACACCAGGTATCGCTACAGGATAAAATCCATCCTTATCCGGAAGTACCGGAGGATTTGCATCCCAGCTGAATGTATCAGGTACTAACTTAATGTCTGAGTTTATGGCATCATCCCAATGGATCTCTACACCTGAATAGGTGGCCATACGCCCCATAATTGCTGTCATTGTACTTTCTGCACCAAACTTAAGGTCATTAATAACTCCTCCTGAAACAATGGAAGCAAACAACTCATCATGCTCCTGCTGATATGGGTTCGGATCATTATTGTCGCGGTGTTTCCAGACTACATTTCCCTTTAGATCATAAATTGTTCCAGTACTGTCGACACTCCCTTTGGTACCTATAATCTGCTCAGCTACTTTATTATAACAACCTCGAATATGACGACATTGACTATTCATTACTGTACCGTCTTCATATTTGAATTCTACATAATGGTGGTCAAATATTTCCCCGTATTCTTTAGCGGTCCTTACTTCGCGACCTCCCATTCCCTGAGCAACGACAGGATGTCCGCCAACCGCCCAGTTAGAAACGTCAAGGTTATGGATATGCTGCTCAACAATATGATCACCGCAAAGCCAGTTGAAGTAATACCAGTTTCTCATCTGATATTCCATCTCTGTCCAATCGTCCTGCTTAGGATGAACCCAAACTCCGCCACCATCCCAATAGACCTGAGTTGAGGTGATTTGTCCGATTTCACCTCCGTGAACCCGATTCATGAGTTCCCTGTATACCGTTTGGTAATGTCTTTGAAGACCAACTACTATGTTTAATTTCTTACTTTTAGCCACTTCAGCTAATTCAAGAACCTTGCGAATCCCGGGTGCATCTGTTGCTACGGGTTTTTCACAGAAAATATGCTTATCGGCATTGATGGCATATTCAAGATGTTCAGGCCTGAAGCCAGGAGGTGTTGTAAGAATAACCACATCAGCAAGGTCGATGGCTGCTTTATAAGCATCAAAGCCTACAAATTTATTCTTATCACTTACATTTACACGCTTCTTGTCTTCGATTTTGCTGGCAATATTCTCATAACTTGTGTCGAGCCTATCCTGGAAGGCATCAGCCATTGCCACTAACTCCACATTTTCTTTAACACTAAGTGCCTGAACAGCAGCTCCGGTACCTCTGCCGCCACACCCAACAAGGGCTATTTTTAAAGTATCATTAGCGGCAGACTTTGCTCGCGATTTTAAAGGTAAGCCACCCAGCATTACACCACTGGCAACTGTAGCGGAACCTTTTACGAAATTTCGTCGGTTTACAGAAAGTTTTTCGTTCATAATATTATCTATTTGAGTAAAAAAATCTTTTAATTCTCGTCAAGGTTAAGTCCCCAGAATGTATCCATCTCTTCCTGGGTGAGTTTTTTGAATGATCGTACAACTCTAAAGCCTACAAATGGTGAATCAGTATTCCACCAGAAACTTTTAGGGATCTGAGGATCTCTTTGTTTCCATTTGTCAGGATTGGAGGGGATCCTGGAAGCGCATCGAAGTTTATCCGGATCGTCATCATAGCTTCCGCCTCTTACTGATCGCGGATCCAGGGCCTGAGGTTTCGACCAAGGATTTTTCAGGTCATCACCTTCCCATTGTGCGTAAATATCAGCAAAGTAGTGATCAAGGGTCCATTCAGCAACATTACCTAACATATCATATAATCCCCAGGCATTTGGTTTTTTCTCACCTACTTTGTGATAAGTATACTGGCTGTTCTCATAACTCCATCCATAGTCATCCAACTCAGAAACATCATCTCCAAAAGGATAAGTAGTCTCTGATCCAGCACGGCATGCATATTCCCATTCCGCTTCCGTTGGAAGCCTATAAAGATACCCGGTTTTAAGAGATAACCATTTACAGAACATTAATGCACCAAACTGCGTCATACTGCCAGCAGGATACCCATATTTACCCATTCCAAATGATGGATCTTCGTATGGCGGGCTTGGCCGTGTTATAGCATCGGCTTCAGTATGCCTGAGGAGATCGTCCTCAATTAATATGGAATCTTTTACAATGTTTTCCACGTACATAAATAATTCATATTGATCCCATGTGATCTCGAATTTACTCATCCAAAAACCATCCAACTCAACTTCTTTTTGCGGGCCTTCATCCGTATCCCTATCTGGTTCTGTTTCTGGACTTCCAATTTTATACTTTCCTCCCTGAATCGGAACCATTTCAATCGAAATGTTCGATCCTGGAATAACTTGCTCAAAAGGAGCATGTTCATCATCACTGATTTCCTGTGCTGTTAAATTCGAGTTGTATGAAATTAAATTTAATGTAACTGTTAACAGAACAGATTTAGTAATAATACTAAATAATTCTCTCATTGTAAATAGGATTTTTACTTGTTAATTTTCACTCAATAATAAATCAAAGTCAATAATCACGTCTTTCCCGGTTTTAATTTGTCCAAACATTGCCGAAGGTGGTTCTATCTCATATTCGAGCATATCAATAGGATATGCGCCTAAAAACTTCAACTGACCCGATGGTAGTTTTTGTCCTTCCAGATCAATTCTAATCTCCTTTGTGTGTCCGGCAAGAGTAAGGTCTCCAGTAACTTTTAGAAGAAATTTTTCGGTAGATTTATCTATGATTTGTTCGATATTATCTGTTTTTACTTCAAGAATAAGGTTTGGGTGCTCCTCAGATTTAAGTGCATTATAGGTTTTTTTGTCCATCGTTGCCCCCCTGGGACTTTCAATGCTTAGTACAGGGATTACAACTTTGATCTTTTCAATAATACTACCTAATTTTGGAAGCTTTTTATTCTTTATATCATCCTTAAATACAAAATCACCCGTGATCTCGTTCACCTTACTGGTCCAGTCATGAAGCGTTGATGTGCCTGTTATGGTCATGGTACTTCCTTCATCTAATTTATAAGTAACCTGTGTATAGGAAAAGGAGAAAAGCAGGAAATTAAATAGAAAAAATAGTATAACTCTTTTCATCTGTATATTTTTTTATTGATAACATGAAACAGACACTTAGCGTAATATACATCATTAATCCTCCTCAAATTTTCTCAAATCTATACAAGAGATTAATGGTTTTATGCATGTCCGTCACATCGGAACATAAATTTCTAAAAAATTAAGCAAATATCGAGCCCAAATATAGTTGAAAACACAGACTTAAACCATTTTAAAATCTTAAAAGTGTCATTACTACAGTTGTATTGAAGATAGAATCATCTGGGTTAATGTTTAAACTTCCCTGATATCCATCCAAGAAAACGGAATATTATAGAAAGAACATATAACAGTATACTCGCCAGGCTTATATTATATACATCTTTATACCAATGATCATAAAGAACACCGTACACTACAATCCCCAATAAAATTATTGTGGGGGCGCTTATCAGATATATCGCCTCGTTAGCTAAAAAATTCTTTATTTTCAACCACATATATTATATGTTTTTCAAGAGCGAAAATTACAATATTTTCTGTTTTAATGGTGTATTTAACCTATGATAAATTCTCATACCAAGGTTAGATTGAAGCAAAATTATATCTCAAATCTCAAAATTTTAGTTAAAGGAAATAGTCTTATCTATAAAACTATTTAAGTGTTTTTTGTGTAAATTGATAATTAAAAACGTAGGAATATGGAATATATAGGATATGTCTTTCTGGCTATAGTAGCGCTTATCTGGATCATAGCCTTATTTATTGGAATGATAGCGGCATTTCCTTATGGATTAATAGGCTTACTCGCCATAATAGGAATTGGATTTCTATTAGCCAAAGTCATTAAAGACAGGCTGGAAAATAAGGAAGATGACCACTATTCTGACAATGTCGAACAATAAATTTTTTAAAATGTTAGTTACTACTCAAGACAATTTTATCGATCATGAAATCAGTGAAACATTGGGATTGGTAAAAGGAAATACAATAAGGGCCAGGCACGTAGGTAAAGATATTCTGGCCGGCTTAAGAACACTGGTTGGGGGTGAAATTACGGAATATACAAAAATGCTGGCTGAATCCAGGGAACAGGCTCTTGACCGCATGGTTGCTCATGCAGAGAGAATCGGTGCTGATGGCATAGTTTGTGTCCGTTTTACAACTTCAGCAGTAATGGCCGGATCAGCCGAGTTACTGGCCTACGGTACGGCTGTTAAACTGGTAAAAAAGTAATTCTGGACAATTTGTCTTTATCATTTCAATATTTGTCGTGATTTAAAAGAATAGATATATTTTTGGCCTTCTTTTAATATTTTTGAAGGATGAGTCGAAAATATAATCTTTTCTTTATATCTGTTATTATCCTATCACTGGCAGGCTACCTGCTATTGCCATTGAGTTCAAATGAATTTGAAATAAAGTGGGATCAGTCGTTGATTGAAGCCAAAAAGAATTTTTTATTTCAGCCTGTTCAACAAAATCAGACCAAAAGGCCAAATATCATATTGATACTTGTAGATGATCTGGGGAAAACGGATATCACTTTATATGGAGAAGGCAAAGTAAACACACCGCATATTGACAAATTAGGTGCTGAAGGAGTAGTATTTGATCAGGCTTATGTGACCTCTTCCGTATGCAGTCCTTCCAGAGCGGCCATAATGACTGGAAGATATCCTCAAAGATTCGGTTTTACCTATCAGATGCATGAATTTTATCTTGCTAACCGATTGCAATACTTTGGATATAAATATTTGATAGATTCAGATCCATGGCTCCCAAGAGGGCTGGAACCTGTTCCAAATGAAGAAATGGCCCGAAAACAAGGGCTTCCGCCATCAGAAATTACCTTACCGGAATTATTAAAAAAAGCAGGGTATACAACAGCATTGATAGGGAAATGGCATCTGGGAGTTCATGAAAATAACAAGCCCTGTAATTTTGGGTTCGATTATCAATATGGATTTTACGCTTCTCATTCCTTATATGATGATGAGGATGATCCAGGTATTGTCAATGTTAAGATCAAAGAAGATTTTTCAGATGCTTACATATGGAAAGGTCAAAGGGATGGCCCGCATGCCATTTACAGAAATTGTAATAAAATAGAAGAAAAGGAATATTTGACAAATGCCATCACACGGGAATGTAAGGATTTTATAAAGTCAAATATAGATACTAGCTTTTTTCTAATAGCATCCTATAATGCACCGCACACGCCTTTGCAGGCAACCAAGACATACGTTGACAAATTTAGTCATATCTCCGATCCGGTTAAAAGAGTATATTATGCTATGATCGCCAATCTTGATGATGCGATTGGAGAACTTACTGCATATTTAAAGGAATTGGACATCGATGACGAAACTATAATATTTTTTATCAGCGATAATGGAGGTGCTGATTATACTCATACAACTGATAACTATCCTTTGAAAGGCGGAAAGATCACCGACTTTGAAGGAGGTCTTAATGTTCCTTTGATAATGAAATGGGGTAAACGGCTTCCTCCCGGTTTACATTATAAGGATCCGGTTTCATCTATGGATATTTTTGGAACATTAACTTCTGTTCTGGACATTGATCTTCCACAGGACAGGATATATGATGGTGTCGATCTTCTTCCTTATGTATTAAATGAGAAGAGTGAAGGTTTGCCACATAACTATTTGTATTGGTACAGGGGAAATACGAGGGCCATCAGGTCAAAAGAATGGAAAATGGTATGGAATGAAGAATTCAATGAAAAATCTTTATTTTATTTCGAAAAAGACAACCTGGAAAAGAATAATGTATTTTCTACTAATCCGCAAATTGCGGAAAACCTTGAGAAATCTTATAACAACTGGGTGAGGGATATGAAAAAACCATTATGGCCTCCGCTGGTGTATTTTGTTTATGAAGACAATGGAGTTGTTTATCATTTTGATAATTAAATAACTGATTTTGAGGATTTTATTATATGTTTTCAGGATCATCAAGATAATTGCGCAGAATATTTGATACAATCAGATCGGTATATGTCAATGTCCAGGATTGATCCAATTCGCCAAATTCTGTGGTTCGGGAAAGTAATATGTTTACCTCATTTTCTGACCAGTAATAGCTAGTAATCAATTCAGTTTCATTACCTGTCCCATCGATTAGGTGCTCAATTGCCGGAGGATCTTTAAATTTTGGATTTATTTTTTTTCTTAGTTTTTCAGCCTCCTCAGAGTTAATATTAATCCATCTGATTTCTTCAATATAGGATGAGCCTATCACTTTAAGATATATGTTCTCATTATCCATGAGGATGGCCTCTTCAGTTAAAGTTGCGCCAAACTGATCTTTTGAAATGACATGTATATCATCTCTGATAACTTCATCACCCACTGCATAACCGCCTATTTTATAATTGGGGAATTCGATATTTTTCGTTTCAGGCAATGTAATTTCCTCGTCTTTTAATATATAAGTGTGACTAGATGAGTTTTCGGAAAGAAGTAAAAGGAATGTTTTTCCTATAATGGTCTTTATCTCATATTCAAATGTATCTTTTTTATAACCTATTTTGGTAATATAAAAATCTTCAATACCATCAATTATTTTCATTTCCATTTCCATGGGCACTAACTTTTCAATGATCATCTTTGAACCCTGAATTTGAAGCGGTAGTAGAGTATCCCCGACTAATTGATTTCCTACACTATCCAATGTTTTTTTTGAATGAAAATAGCCCTCTTCAATAAGGATTCCGGTAGTGTTACCCCATGAATACGATGTCGGATCAGGTATTGATTGATCAGACTGTTCAGTTTTACATTGAGATAAAACCAAAGCCATCAGGATGCCTAATAAACTATAGCGCGTTGTGCTCATTTTATATTAAAATTATATAGATCTAATATACAACGTATTTTTAATAGGTAATAATATCCCATTTTATTATTTATCGGCCGTTTACTCATTATTCTTCCCGCTTACTACTGAATAAAACCGAATATAATAATCGGGAAAGAATTTCAATAGTATTTGAAACCAGATTATAATAAATAGGTCTAATAAGTTATAGGCAAATTTTTTTAATTATGATCAGGAATTATATCAAAATCGCCATCAGAAACATTTCAAGGCAAAAATTTTATGCAATTATCAATATTACGGGGCTAACAATCGGACTAGCAACAAGTTTACTCATTGTATTGTATATTATTGATGAATTCAGTTTCGATAAATTCCATGCAGATATAGATAACATGTACAGGGTGGATCTTAAAGCCCAGCTATCTGAGCAATACATGGAAATAGCATATACTTCTGCACCTGTAGCTAGCGCATTTGTGGAAGAAATACCTGAAATTAACGAGGCTTGTAGAATTGCTTTTAAACACGATATCAACGTGAGCTATGAAGACGATTCCTATACTGAAAAAAAAGTATTGCTGGCGGATTCTAATTTTTTCGATTTCTTTAGTTTTAAATTACTTTATGGTGATATAAATCAAGTACTCAAACAACCTAATAGCATTGTTTTAACTGAAAAATCAGCTATTAAGTTGTTTGGATTTCCTGGAAAGACAAATACCCCACCCTTGGGGAAGATCATTAAATATGGTAATGAGGAACGCGCTTGTGTAATAACGGGAATTGCTGAAGATCCTCCCCATAACTCACACTTTCAGTTTAATATGATATTATCGATGGAATCCTGGGAATTAAGTAAAATGCCCGATTGGACCAATAATATCTTGTTAAACTATGTGAAACTTGATGATCAGGCGGATTGGAGACTGGTCCAGGATAAGTTCCCGGGTATGGTCCGTAAGTACATTGCCCCAATTGTACATGCCTATATGGGGATTGAATTCGATGATTTTCTCAAAAATGGCGGAATGTATGAATATGCGCTTGAACCTGTCAAAAGTATCCATCTGTATACAACAGTTGATCATACAATTGAACAAAGAGGTAGTATTAATACAATTTATATTCTATCAGCTATAGTTCTGTTCATCCTGGTTATTGCCTGCATAAACTTTATGAACCTTTCAACAGCTCGATTTTCAGATAGAGCTAAGGAGGTTGGTGTTCGGAAGTCCCTGGGTGCCTCAAGGAGCAGACTGGTGCTGCAGTTTCTTAATGAATCGATGGTATTTACTATAATATCGATGATACTCGCGTCGATAATTCTGTATCTTATCTTGCCTGCTTTTAACAATATTTCAGGTAAAGAGTTGAATTTTGACACTTTATTGAGTTGGGAGTATGTTTTTGCTTTGATATTTATTGTAATTCTTGTTGGTGTTTTAGCCGGTAGTTACCCGTCAATCTATTTGACAGCATTCAAACCTACAGAAGTATTGCGAGGTAAAGTTAAAGCCGGGCTGAAAAGCGGTGGCATCAGAGGTGGACTTGTGATATTTCAGTTTTCAATATCTATTATATTAATTATAAGTACTTTGCTGATCTATAAACAACTGAACCTATTGGAAACCAGAGACCTTGGATTTGATAAAGAAAATATCCTTTTAGTAAGGAATATAGATGCCTTGGAAAGTAAAAAAGGTTCTTTTAAAGAAGAAGTTAAAAAGCTGTCAGGTATTGGATATGTCAGTATAGCTTCCGCTGCCCCACCGCATTTAACATATTCTTCAATTTTTGAACCTATGGATGGTTCAGGTAATGAAATAGGAATTACTTATTGCTCCGCAGATCACGATTTTCTTAAAACCATGAATATGCAAATCGTTGCTGGTAGATATTTTTCAAAAGATATTCCATCTGATTCAAATGCCGTAATAATAAATGAAGCCGCAGCCAGAAAAATGGGTTGGGAGGATGCAATTGGTGAGAAAATTGACACAAAATGGAATCCTGAGGTACCAGATTTAAGGGAAATAATAGGAATTATTAAAGATTTTAATTTTCAAACTCTAAGAAAAGAAATATCTCCTTTAATCATATTTCCTGGCTCAGATGGCAATTTGATGTTAATAAGCATGTCGCCGAATGATTATTCGCACAAAATTTCAGATATAGAACAGATCTGGAGCAGCATAGCCGGAGGAAGCACTTTTGACTATTCGTTTGTTGATTCCGAATTTGATGCCTTATACCGGAAAGATCAGCAACTTGGCAAGATAATATTCATATTTACCGCTTTAGCAATAATCGTAGCCTGTTTAGGATTACTGGGATTAGCTACATTTACAGCGGAACAACGTTCAAAAGAGATTGGGATTCGAAAATCGCTTGGTGCTTCTTCTGCTGGTATTGTCAGGATGTTGTCGCTGGAATACTTAAAATTAATTGGATTCGCATTTATGATTGCTGTTCCCGTTTCCTATGGCTTAATAAACTGGTGGCTTAATAATTTTGCTTTTAAAATTAATATGGGAGGATTTAGTTTCATCATTGGAGGTAGTATTGCCTTGATAATAGCGCTTTTGTCAGTTTCCTATCAATCGGTTAAGGCTGCCAATACTAATCCGGTAGATTCTCTGAAATATGAGTAATATTTTAATTTTGAAGTCCTGGCGCAGATAAAATAGACTAAAATAGAATTATTCGATCGTAACTTTTTCTCCTAAAGTGGATTCATAAAAGTGGTGTAAATCGAACATTTCCTGGGCACCAATTTTTTGACCTGTTTGAGCAATCATATAAACAATAATTATCATTGCAGCACAAACAGGTATTACCCACCATAATGGTGCTTCCATTCCTAAACTTATTTGGGATAGTATAACCATTCCGGCAAATAAAATAATTACGCCCAGTGCCGAATATGCAAAGAAGAACATAGCCCATATTGATGGGTTTGGTCCGTAGAGTCCTCGGATAAGTGTACCGTCATCCTTTTCTTCAAGGGTTATATTTAACTGTGGAGACCAGAAATGACGATTCGCCGGAAGGATCCTTAATGTAATTTGATTTGGCAGATAAGTAACAGCATATGGATTATTATTCTTTTCAATACCCTTTTTCATTCTATCCCTTATGTCTTCAAAACTATCCTTAACATGTTGCCTGAAACGAGGTCTAATCCGAAAACTTGACATATTTTGTATAAATTTTATCGGGCAATATAAAAAAAATCCTGGGATCTATATAAATTGGAATAAAAAAATCCCGCAAGAACGGGATTTTCGATAGTCATAATTATCGTTGAATTATAGGATAGTAATGATTAGCGCAATTAGAATTAAAATTCCTGCAATAATTAAAATTGAGGTCAAAATGGCCATCCTTTTCTTTCTTGTTTTTTCTGAATCAATATGTCTGGAAATCTTATCATCTTGATCAATATCTTTCAACAAAGAATTTAAATAATTTATCCTGGTTCTAAAAAAAGGATAATATACTACAAAAGCAAAGATGAAGGATATCATGAGTAATGACAACAGGACAATCCCATCCTCAAGATCTTCAATAGGCCTTATTACCTCATATTTGATACCATGATATGTCAGGCTACCTAGTATGTAAAACAGGAAAACACTGGTGGCCAATACTAATGGATATCTGAAGATATTGCTTCGATAGAATTGGATATCTTTCTCCAGTTGATCTCTAATATTACCATTGAAATCATTGAGTTCATGTAAACCATCAATCATTAGCCTTTCCTGTTTTATTGCCATAGTCCCAATTATTATGCAAACAAGCGAGGTAGCTATGACAAAGAGATTGGCTAGATTAAATGCTGAAATAACTATAAATCCAAATATTAAGGCTACCTTAAATATGGCATCAGCTTTTAATAGTTTTTTTTGACTTGTCGAGAATTCACTCGATGTCTTGTTAAGTAATGTTTCCATGTTTTCTTTATTTAGTTGTTGTTGATTGTTCAAAGCATTTCCTGCTTTTTTCCAAAGATTAAATATCTCTTGTTCCGTATTTTTAGAGTGGTTGTTCATATTCAAAGATCTTTTTTAGTTTGTCTTTAATTCGACTGATCCGAACGCCTATATTGTTCTTTTTCATTCCCAGAATATTTTCAATCTCCTGATAACTTTTCTGTTCCAGATATAATAATGCTATGGCTTTATCTATAGGGCCTAATTGGTCGATAGCCATAT
The DNA here is from genome assembly GCA_963820995.1 of uncultured Cytophagales bacterium. Taxonomy (GTDB): domain Bacteria; phylum Bacteroidota; class Bacteroidia; order Cytophagales; family Cyclobacteriaceae; genus JAGTVG01. Next base: position 139,065 of record CAWGCL010000013.1, read on the forward strand.
AAAGACTAATTGTGGTATCATCCTTACTCATTCCGATCTGTTGCGCCCGGATCTCGATCAATGCATCTACCGAATATTTTTCTTTCATTTTTTTTCTTTTATGAAGAAGTGCTGTATTAAGGGCCACTTTATACATCCATGTACTAAAGGCGGCTTTTTCCCGGAATCCCGGGAAGGATTTCCAGAGTTGCAACATTATTTCCTGGAGGAGATCTTCTCTGTCCTCTGTAGTATATGTATAAACTGATAGGATCTTATGGATTATACCCTGGTGCATTTCAACTAAGTTTAAAAACTTCTCTTTCATTATATTTTCTTGATCCATTAATGTTAGTTACACTAAGTATGCAAAAAATTACATAGGGTAAATTTTTTTATAGATAATTTAAAAAGTACAAATTATGGGTCACAAGTTCAAGGGATTTGTTAAATTGAAATACAAATCAAAAACTTATAAATATGAAGCGGAGAACTTTCTTTTCTACTTTAGGTGCCACGATCGGGACAAGTATGCCGGCTTTTTCTATTGTTTCAAGACATGTCCTGGGAGGTAAAAATTATATCGCTCCCAGTGATAAACTCAATGTGGCCGCGATTGGAGCAGGTGGTAAGGCATGGCAAAATCTTAACAGGACTTTTCAAAAAGGGGAAGCCAATATCGTGTCATTATGTGATGTAGATGATCGAATGGCCAAGCAGTCAAGGGAAGCCTGGCCAGATACATCATATTACAGAGATTTCAGACAAATGCTTGATAAGGAAGATAAAAATATTGACGGCGTAATTGTGAGTAGTCCAGATCACATGCATGCGGTCCATGCTCTAAGAGCCATGAAGATGGGCAAACATGTGTACGTTGAAAAACCACTTACACACGATATCCAGGAAGCGAGATTGTTAACTGAAGCTGCCAGAAAATATAAGGTTGTAACTCAGATGGGTAACCAGGGGAGCAGTGGCGATGACACAAGATATGTTGAAAAATGGATTCAGGATGGCATTATTGGTGAGGTTGATCGAGTTCATGTATGGACCAACCGACCAGTTTGGCCACAGGGAATACCAACCCCAAAAGACAGTCATAATATACCTGCTGAAGTGGATTGGGATCTCTGGCTCGGTACCGCACCGGAAAGACCCTTTAATCCAATTTATATTCCTGCAAACTGGCGTGGATGGGTAGACTTTGGCACTGGTGCCCTGGGTGATATGGGCTGTCATTTTATAGATGTACCTTTCAGAGCGCTTAAACTTGGGTATCCAAGTTCTGTTCAATGCAGCGTTGGTTCCGTTTGGAAAGGATTTTTTGAAGAGGCCATTTATACCGACAGTTATCCTCCTTCAACAAAGATTCACATTCAGTTCCCTGAGAGGGAGAACTTGCCACCCATAGAATTGATTTGGTATGATGGTGGGATCTTACCTAGGCGACCGGATGAATTAAAACCGGATGAACCGATGGCAGATTGGGATGGAGGGATGATTTTTGAGGGATCAAAAGGAAAGTTAATGGCTGGTTTGTTTGGTGAAAGAGCTACCTTATTGCCAACTTCCAGAATGAAGGATATAAAACTACCCGAGCCGGATCAACCACTTGTTACGGATGGCGCAGAAGGTCATCAACAACAATGGGTTGAAGCATGCAAGCAAGGGTTTGGTAGTTATACAAGTTCTAATTTTGATATTGCCGGACCATTGACTGAAACTGTTATTATGGGTAACCTCGCTGTTCTCAGTTATAATTATCAGGAAGGTGAAGAATTTCCAGGAAGGAAACTTTTACTGTGGGACGGACCGAATATGAAAATTACAAATTTTGATAAAGCCAATGATTTTGTAAAGCGGACTTACCGGGGAGGAACATGGGATTTTAATTTATAGATTAAATAATCCTTAAGGAGAATGGGTTTACCCGGGTTATACTTATCCAAAATTGTATTTATAACTCTATAAACTACTACCTCGGTTCGTAGAAGTTGTAAAAGAATTTAAAAGGAGTACATTTCCTCAATCAGGGGAGTGAAATTCTTTAGAATCATTTCTCTCCTGATCTTCAGGGTAGGAGTGAGTTCACCCAATTGCATATTAAAGTCTTGGTGTAGAAGTCTGAATTTTTTAACTTTTTCGAAATTGGCCAGGCTTTTTTGAAGCCTCTCCAGTTTTTTTTCGTAAAACTCGATGATCCCGCTTTTTTTTATCAATTCCTCAAGATTATGGTATTTCAGATTCATGGAATGTGCATATTCCTTTAAAGCCTCAAAGTTAGGTACCAGTAAAGCTGTTACATAAGGTTTATCATCTCCAATAAGAATTGCATTTTCAATGAAGTTATCATTCGTTAGTAATGATTCAACCGGTTGCGGGGCTACATATTTACCCCCAGAAGTTTTCATTAGGTCTTTTATCCTGTCCGTAATGGTCAAAATCCCGGAGTCGTTCATTTTTCCGGCATCTCCGGTTTTAAGCCAGCCATCCTGAATTACTTTTGCAGTTTCCTCAGGTTTTTTATAATATCCTTTCATCACAGTTTCCCCACGTACCCAGATCTCATCATCAGGGCCAATTTTGATCTCAATCTCGGGCATAGATAAGCCTACTGTGCCAAATTCATACCCTGAATCTGGAAAGACTGTGACAGTTGCCGTCGTTTCTGTAAGTCCATACCCAATCAATACCGGCATTCCTATAGAATGAAAAAAACTCGTTACTTCGGCTGATAAGGGTGCCCCGGCACAAGGCATGAACTTTAATCTGCCTCCAAATGCCGCTCCTGATTTTTTTCAGAACAATTGTGTCTAATATTTTGTACTTAACTGCTAAAAGAAATGGCAGTTTTTTATTTATTCTTTTGATTTCTGCAACTTTTTCACCGGTTTTTAAGGCAGTATTAAAAAGTGATTTTTTTATATTAGATGATCCCTCGATTTTTGATAATATCGTGTGATAGGCTTTTTGATAAAGCCTGGGCACTGAGCACATCATAGTGGGTTTTACTTCCTTTAACGTTTGGATAATTTGTTTGGGATCCTTCAGGTAGGATACCCCCACTCCCTTGTAGAGGGCATATAAAGACCATGCCCTTTCAAAAATATGGCTTAAAGGTAGAAAGGCTAAGGAATGATTATTTTGATCAATCGTTAATCTTATATCGTGAATTTTTGCCGTTACATTGAAGTTTTTGTGTGTTAGCATTACGCCTTTAGGAACTCCGGTTGTTCCTGAAGTATAGATAATTGTAGCAAGGTCATCCTCAGATATGCTATTCGAGACCTTCTTAACCTCATCTAAGGAAATATTGTCGCCCAATTTTAAAAATTCTTCGAAATAAATGGCACATGCTGTATCTATTTTTACTTTCCTGTCTAATACAATTATCTTTTCAAGCGGGCAATCATCTTGTGAATATATTTCAAGCGCTTTTATGTATTGGTCTTCTTCTCCTACAAAAAGAAAATGAATTTCAGCTTCATAAATTATATATTTAGCCTGGTCGCTGGTGTTTGTGGCATAAATGGGTACAGATACTGCATTTGCACACATAATTCCAAGATCAGCAATAGTCCATTCAGGCATGTTTTGGGAAAAGATAGCCACATTGTCTTCCCGTTTTACACCTAATTGCATCAAAGCGGCAGAAGTCTTACGTGTTAATTCCGCAAACTCCTTCCATGAAAAGCTATTCCAATATTGTGATCCTGAAGGTTTATAATGTAAAGCCTTCCCATCATATCTGCTTTCTGCGTATTCTACGATAGCACTAAGAAAATTCAATTTCATTCTTTGTTTATTAGTACGAATCGCAAAATAAACAAAATATCATATTCAGAGCGGTAGATTGAGAAAAATATTAAATCATAAGAAGGTCAGTACTTAAAATTCTATAAATTATTTCAGATTTTTTTGTGTAATTGATGCCATTCTATTACATCGGTAAAAAAAAAGGTATACATCCTATTTTTGTTTCAGGAAAATTGTGCTCCTTTAAAAATTATTCTAGCTAATAACCGTAGTAAAATCAAATTTTCAACTAGTTTAATAGGTTACCATAACGATAACATCATTAGATTATGCCATTACCAAGTTATACAGGTACATTAGGTATTAAACGATCTGCGCATTTATTGAGAAGGGCAGCATTTGGAGGAAAGAAGGCTGATATTGATGCCTTTTCAACTTTAACAGCTCAGGTTGCTGTGGCTAACCTCTTTGCTAATCCTTTGCCTAATCCGCCTCTTCCGATCGATCCATTGACAAATCTTGAATGGATTACGAATGGAGCATCAGATTCTGGGAGTGAAGATTCAGAATTGCAGGATTATTTTAAAAGCTGGTTTGTTGGACAGATGTTAGGCACGGCCAGATATCAAATATAAAACTATCGTATCAGGTTAGGGAGAAGATCGTTTTGTTTTTGCATACCCATTTTACAACAAAGCAATCTGTAGTAAGTAATAGCAGGTCATTGTATTTTCAAAATCAGTTATTTAGAATTTATGCAATGGATAAGGACCTGGATATTGATTTTAATTTTAAAAACCTGACGAAAAAACTGTGCCTTGATAATGCGATGCTTAAATTCCTGGATGGAAGATTGAATGTTAAGGGTAATCCAAACGAGAATTTTGCCCGGGAATTAATGGAATTATATACAATTGGCCGGGGATTGGAAGGCACTTTGCCTGATGCTACCGAACAAGGAGATTATTATAACTTTAAGGAACAGGATGTTCAGGCAGCCGCGAGGGTGTTATCAGGCTTTGATATAGATACAGATTTCATAACCATTGATCAGGAAACCAGCCTGCCAAGAGGAAGAGCCCGGGGAGGTATTAATGCGACCCAACACGATACTGGGACCAAACAATTCAGCGACAGACTGGATAACGCGATTATAAGTCCTGATCCTCTTCTTTTAGCAGATCCCTTGGTAACCAATGAAGAAGTCGCCATTGACGAGATCAGTCAATTGATTGAATTATTGTATTCGAAAAATGAGACAGCAAGACATATATGCAGAAAGATCTATAGGTTTTATGTTTATCATGACATAACTCCTGAAATAGAAAGCAATATAATTAGCGAAATGGCCAACACATTTATATCCAGTGGCTTCAAGGTTCAGAGTGTTATTGAAGAGTTATTGATGAGTCAGCATTTTTATGATGCCAATGCAGGATTGGATGATAATAATTTCGGTGGAATAATAAAATCACCTTTAGATCTTATTCTGGGGACTATTCAGTTTTTCGAGTTGTCACTACCTGATTACCAGGGAGATATTGTTAATTTCTATGAGGTAACAGGAGATTTGATAGGGAGTATGAATTACCAGGGTCTTGACCTTTACGAGCCATTTGAAGTAGCGGGGTATTCTGCTTATCACCAGTATCCGGTGTATAACAGAAACTGGATTTCTACGAATTATTTAACCAGAAGGTATGACTATATCAGACAGTTTCTGGATGGGATGGATATGATGGGATCAATAAATTCATTTGAATTGCTTCAATTCATTAAGGATAATTTTCCAGATAATGTTGCAGAAAATGCTGAATCATTGATCATGTCATTGGTTGAATATTTGCTACCTGCTTCAGAAAACCTGACTTTTAGCGATAATGATGATAATGCGGAGATAACAAATGAAAGGTTAAGATACTTCAGATATGCTTTTCTGTTTGATCCCCAGATCGATGCTGATCCTATATCATCCTGGACTTTCAGGTGGAATAATCCTGTTGATAATGAAGTAGTTAGAAATCAGTTATTAAACTTGATGAACGCCATGTTACAATCACCAGAATACCAGTTAATGTAAAGCATATGAAAAGAAGAGATTTTATAAAGAAATTCCCTCTTGTTGCAGGTGTCCCCTTCGCAATTGGTGGTGTACCTGTGAAATTGTATGCTGAAAGAAATACTTATACCCGGATGGCAGCCGGCAGCACGAACGATAATGTGTTGATCATTTTGCAGCTTCATGGTGGCAATGATGGTTTAAATACACTGATACCTATTGAACAATATGATCAGTATTACAGTCGAAGGGCCAATATTGCTATCCCCGCAAATAATAGCGTGCGAAAAGTCATTCCACTGGATAGTACATTGCCTTCACCTGACCAGGTTGGATTGCATCCTGACATGAATGAAGTTAAAGAACTATATGATCAGGGCCGGGTAAAGATCATTCAGGGGGTATCCTATAAAAATAATAATGGATCACATTTTCGTGGTAGAGACATATGGTTTATGGGGGGAGGATTCGATGATTATTATTCATCAGGATGGGTAGGAAGATATTTGCAGAATGAGTATGCTCCACAACAATATCCCGACGATTTTCCAAATGGTTCCATGTTGGACCCATTGGCTATTGAGCTTGGAAGTGATGTGTCCCTGATCTTCCATCAGGAAGGCAATATCCCCACTTCTATTTCATTGGGTAGTGATCCCGTCGCATTTGCGAACCTGGTAGATCAATTGAATGGATTTGATGATGAAGGTGTTGATCCGAGAGGTAAACCTCCGGTTTCACTTGATAATTCACCTTATGGAAAGGAATTGAATTGGATACTCAACCTTGAAGATAAATCTGAAGATTATGCACAAAGGCTACTGGAAGTATATCAAAATGCAAACGCAACCAGTATAACATATCCTGAAACCTATCCCTTTAATGCACCAACAGGTAATTTGAGAAACACTTTATCACCGCAATTGCAATTAATTGCCAGGTTAATAGATGGAGGAGGACCTGGTTTGGGAGTAAAAACCAAAGTTTTTCTGGTTAAACTCGGAGGATTTGATACTCATGCAACACAAGTTGAATCTTATGATCCCACAATGGGTGTGCATGCTTCTAAATTATATCATATTTCATCTGCGATGAAAGCCTTCCAGGAGGATTTGAGGGCCAGGGGAATTGAAGACAGGGTATTAACAGTAACCACTTCCGAGTTTGGAAGAAGAATTTCCTCAAATGGTAGTTTTGGAACTGATCACGGAACAGGTGCGCCCTTATTTGTATTTGGACAAGGCGTAATTCCTGGTGTTATCGGAACAAATCCTGATTTGTCACCTGAAAACGGAAATGTTCCTATGCAATATGATTATCGGCAGGTATATGCAAATATTTTATTGGATTGGATGGGAGTGGATAAGGAAACCATCAATAATGATGTGTTTTTCGGTAATTTTATTGATGGTCCTAAAGAAGACGGGGGGGTATATGAAAAACTTCCAATAGCCGGAGATGCTGTAACTGGATTTGATACATTCGTTGCCAATAAATATTTTATTGAATCATTATATCCTAATCCAGCTATAGATGAAACTGCTCTTTCTTTCCATATTAATACTGAACTTCAGGTATTCATAACAATAATGGATGCAAAAGGACGTATAAAAAAGGAAATCGTTAGAGGAGGTCTTCAGGCTGGAGCCCACAGAATAAAGATTGATGTTCATGACCTCAAAACGGGACTATATATTTGTGAATTCAAGGCTGGAATCTATAAAGAGACCAAGAAACTCATTGTCCGGAAGTAAAATGAAAACCAGATATATTATTATCCTGATATTAAGTTTTCTATTCCTGCTGATCCAGACTGATGAATCGCTGGCTCAGAGTAGGAATACTAAAAAGAAATACTATACAGGAAATCAATTAAAGAGTGGGAAAAAACAATCATCCTCTTTTCTCAGCCAGCAATGGTACCTTGGACTTATTATAGGTGCAAACCTTACCGAGCCTGTACCCGGCACCAGGTATTCTACATTCAGTCCGATTGATAAGAATTCTGAATCCCTCTACAAGAGTTATGAAAAATTTAATAAAATCGGCCTTCAGGCTGGTCTGGACTTTTCTTATCAATACAAAATGCTTATTGTGAATTTACAGCCTAACTTCAGGCGGGAATCATTTGCTTATAGCAATCAATATATGTGGATAGATGATTTGAATAGTGAAAATACGCTTGAATTAAACTATTATCAGGAACAGAAATTGGATTATATTGAGGTCCCTTTGATCTTAAAAGCATCTTTCCTGCAAGGTAATATAAAACCTTTTGTAGGAGTTGGTGGATATTATGGTTGGCTGGTTAATGCAAATAAATCCATTACCGTGGATGGGGTTGACCTAGCCTCCGGAAGCGCCTATCCATTCAATAAAGAGTCCTTGTCAGTTGGTGCAACAGACCTCTTCGTAAATTATAATGCCGGGGTTTTAGGTTGTATTGGTTTCAATTATGATCCCGGGAATATCAGGCTGACATTTGAAATACAATATAGATACGGATTAACAATTATTACGAATACAGCCAATCGCTTTACCGATAACCGGCTAGCCGGAATGGGAGATGCACTGGATGACATGTCATTAAATAATCTGGCGATAAACCTGGGTGTCTTGTTTCCTTTGAGGTTCTTAAGTAATGAATTTTCTTCCTCCGAATAATTTTTAAGGGCATGAATAAAATTAAGAATCATAATTCTATTTTGAAAACATTGCCTAAATACATCTATTGGATCTGTATATGGCTGTTTTTGGTGTTGATGAACGGATGTAATGAACCTAATGATACTGAACCGTCAGTAAATTTCTTAAAGATATATGACGATACCCGGTTTAATGCTTCTTATATCCCAATTGATATAATTCAAACGAGCGATGAAGGATTCCTTATTTTAAGTGGTACCAGGCTGGAATCATCTGACTTTATAGGAGTATATGTGCTGAAAGTAGATAAAGATGGAAATTTTGTAAATCATATAACATTTCCAGAAACGGTAGTTCACCCGGTAGCCAACTGGTTGCTTTTGAATGACACATATTATTTCTTCGCTATGAATGCAACGAACCTGAGTGTTGAGTTGTACGGTGTAAGCCAAGGAGGCAACCTGCTTGATCCGGTATCTGTGAATATGACTTATCCTTTGCATGCCAGCACAGATGAGAATAACTTTTTACTTTTAAGCTATGACAATAACAGTAAATCATCTATTCTTTCTGTAGTTACTCCTGAAGGTAATATACAAAATAGCAGAGGCTTTACTATCGGGCCCGGAGATGATATTGAGGAACCAATCATCGATCATTTTACAAGGACTGGAAGGCAGTTTCCTTTCCTGACAGGTCGATCAGGTGATGGTTCTTATTATTTCAATGGTTTCTATAATTATACATTTTCACTTGTTTTCACTGACCTCAATTCTGACGATCCAAATGGAGTTGTACAAGGTCAGCGGGAAGAAGGCGGTTTCAGTGCATTGTTGCCCTTGCAGTCTGGTACATATTCTGCTTCAAGATTTAATTTTGGAGACAATTATTCCCTACCGATGACAACAATCAATTCAACAGGGATAAGCTCTATTACGGACCTGGGGGGAAATCCCTCCCTTGAATGGGTGCCCAATGCAAATGTTGATATAGAGAGATTAGTAATCGGCAATATTGACGTGATTATTTATGCCAGTACAACTAAAAACAGCCAGATTATGTTATCCATTTATGCAGCAAATGACGGAACCTGGATGGGGACGGAGTATCTGGGTTTTTCAACTCATTATAGGCTGGTTAGTCTTACTCCGACTTTTGAAAATGGATTGGCTATACTTGGTGCTACTGCGGTTGCCGGACGATTTGATAGAATCTGTATGTTTAAACTTTCTGAAGAAAACCTGGTCCGTATTATGGGAAATTAATCCAGAAATTGCTAAATTATATTTCAATTTTTTTTAATATAATTAGAAGCAAGCTATGGAACTTAAGAAATTCAGAAATCGCTATGATCTTGAACTTATACCTGCCTCTCATGAAGGGATCATTTTAGGTACTCTTGTTTGGGATCCAATATTCGGGAAACCTGTTTTTGATCACCCTGGGATGCCTGATCATATATTTAATGCATTTCTTGATGCTGAAATAATCAAGTCTGGAGAATGGGAAAATAGTTTATCAGCGGCCAAAAATCAAGATCTGCAGGAAGCAAATCTGGCTGTTACTTCAGTTGATATTAATATAGACCTTGTTACTTCCTTGGAACAACCACTCCTTGGTGAATTTGGATCCACTTTCAAGTTAAAAAGTATTAAGAAATTTTCGTTTGGTGAACTGAAAGTGAGGCTCATGTCACCAATACTCAGAGTCCAAATCGATGATTATCTTGAAAAATTGAAAGCTGGAAACTGGAAATATTATGATGGCAAGATCAGAAGAGTATTTATGATTACCGAATTGTATTATGGTAGTATAAAGATCGTGATCGATAAAAACTTACTGAATGATTTTACTCTAGCCATAAAGAATACAGGTATGGAGATCAGCAAGGAATTGGAACTTGGGACTGCTATTGAGTATTCATTTAAACACAAGGATGTCCCCTTTGCCATGAAGCTTGAAATGGTCAAAGGTTTTACCAGTTAAAAAGGATTATATTCTACGCAAGTGCCCCACAGAGGACTTGTAAAATAGATGTGGTTTAAGACATAAATAAATCATTTTAGTATGTACATTACTTACATGTTTCAGTTGTTCTACAGCATAATATTAAAAGTCTATAAATAAAAAAATCATAATTTTGTTAGCCAGGTAATGAGATAAATGGACAGATCGTAATACATCATGGTTAAGTGGCGAACCGTAACTACTAGATTTTTATTTGTCAATTATATAATTGGCTTTTTCTTAATTGCATCCTGCGAGAAAGATACAAGTACACCCATCATTCCTGAAAAACAGACAATTACAATTTTTTACACCAATGACGAACATGGTTGGATGGAGCCTTTCGATGATTTAGCCGGAGGTGCTTCAGGGATGTTGGGTCGATGGAAGGCCGAAGAAGGCTATGATGATTCTGATGCATTCCTGGTACTTAGCGGCGGAGATATGTGGACTGGCCCGGCCTTGTCTTCCTGGTTTAATGGTGAGCCAATGGTAGAGATCATGAATGCCATGGGTTATGATGCCGCTGCTCTTGGGAACCATGAATTTGATTTTACAGTAAGTACATTAAATGATAATCTGGACAAGATGAATTTTCCTATTTTATCAGCGAATATTGTCGAGAAGGGAAGTGGTATTGTGCCTTCTTTTGCCAAACCTTATGAAATAATCAAATCTGGTGATTTAGATATAGGAGTTATTGGCTTGTCTTCCCTTGGTACATATTATTCCGCATTTCCGGAATATGTTGAAGATTTTGAGTTTACTTCCTATAATAATGCTATTGAAACATATGCGCCCATTTTACAAGATCTGGGGGTAGAAATAATTATTATCATAGGGCATATCTGTGAACAGGAAATGATTGATCTGGTGCCAGTAGCTAAAAAGTACAATGTCTCAGTAATCGGAGGTGGACATTGCCATCAGATTGTAACACGCCAAATAGACGGAATAGCTTTAATGCAGGCAGCAGCATATATGGCGGCTTATGCCAGAGTTGGATTAGAGTATTTTCCTGAAACAAAAGAAGTGAAAATCTTAGGGAATGAATTTATTATCAATGAGAAAGGATATTCTGATCAGTCTATTGAAACGATAGTTGATGTTTGGAGGTCAAGATCGGATTCTGAGTTAGCTTTGAAGATTGGTTATTGTGCAGAAAAGATCGATAAAGAGTCTGTTGAGATGGGTAATATGGTTGTGGACTCGTGGTTTTTTACATTTCCTGACGCAGATGTATCCATTACAAATTCAGGAGGCATTCGTCAGGATATTGTCGCAGGGAGATATTACAGTTGAAACAATCGTTGGATTATTGCCCTTTGAAAATACAATTTATGAGTTGGATCTTACTGGGGCAGAGTTGTTGGATTGCTCTAAGAATTACCTGATTGGCGGTATGACTACTGTCAATGGAAATAATTTATCTGACGGAACCCCTATTCACTAATGACAGTACTTATAAAGTACTAACTACAGATTATTTATACTCTATTTCTTCAAACCGAATGAGTGAATATGATCCGGATCCTCAATATACATCAATTAATTATAGACAACCCTTAATAGACTGGCTTAAATCACTCAATACTTCTTCTGAGGATCCATTGGAAAAATATCTGGATTATACTGCAAGAAAATAGCAGTATATATGCCAATTTTTTGTAAGCGTAAAAGCTGTTCTATTTAACTCTATGCCAATCTTTATTCTTAAAGACATCTGAAAATAATTTCAATAATTGTATATTGGATTTAATTGTGTGTTTGGTTTCAAATAATTATTAAGCATGAACAATGAAGAGGTTTTAGCCTGTCATGGAAAAACGGAATCTTATCTGGTGCATAGTTTGTTACCATTTTGGCTTCAAAGAATAAAGGACGCTGAAAATGGAGGCTTCATTACCCATTTCGATGAGTTTGGTCAGGATACCGGTGAGGATAATAAGTCACTCATTTCACAAACACGTTCTATCTATACCATGGCATCAGCACACAGAGCCGGTTATGGAGATGGCAAATGTGCTGAAATGGCAAAATTTGGGATAAAGTTTCTGATTGACAAACTCTGGGATGATAAATATGGGGGATTCTATTGGATGGTTGATCGCCCAGGGAATGTTATTAAGAATGATAAGGTTTTATATGGTCAAAGTTTTGCTATATATTGCTTAAGCGAGTATACGAGTATGTCTAAAGATCCCATCGGTTTGGAATATGCTGAAAAAACTTTTGATCTAATTCAGGACCACTGTTATGAACCGCAATTTGGCGGATATCTTGAGATGTTTGACCGATCCTGGAACCTTGCTGGTCCTGGTAGCGGAGGAGGAGACCGTAAAACACTGGATGTCCATATGCATTTAATGGAAGCCTATACTGCATTGTATGAATGCAGTCAGAAAGAAATTCATAAACACAAATTGATCGAAGTAATTGAATTATTGATAAATAGGATCCTGCACCCTGAACACAAAACGGGGATTCCACAATTTACCCTGGACTGGAAGCAGGCACCACAAATAAAGTTTGATATTATTTGGGGATGGGACAGGTATTCTGATGGGGAGCAAAAGTCAAATCCCTCGGATAATACTTGTTATGGGCATAATGCAGAATTTGCATGGCTTCTTATTCATGCCCTGCAAATATTGAAATTTGATATTTCCGAATATCGGGATTTACTTGTCAAAATATTTGATCACACTGTAGATAATGGGATAGATATGGAGTATGGCGGCGTGTTTGTTGAGGGACCGCATATAGGAGGTGTTTATGATCATGAAAAGGAATTCTGGCAACAAGCCGAAGTTTTAATAGGCATGCTTGATGCATTTATTCTTACTGAAGATCTTAAATATTGGGAAGCATATAAAAATGTATTTGATTTCGTATTTGAAAAAGGAATTAACCATGAAATAGGAGAGTGGTGGCCATTGCTATCCAGGAAAGGAGAACCGATATGGAGGCATATGGGCCATGAGTGGAAGACAAATTACCATACCGTACGCTCAATGATCCAAAGTGTTATACGACTTGACAATATTATTAAAAGAATGAAATAAATCATCAGATATGGGGCCTGAGCGAGTAAAAGCAATAATGCGAAACATTCAAAATGCTAAAATTGCCGTATACGGGGACTTTTGTCTGGATGCTTATTTTATTATGGATCCTCATGGCTCTGAGATTTCGGTTGAGACAGGACTTAAAGCTGAGGCTGTCCAAAAACACTATTATTCTCCGGGAGGAGCTTCAAACATAACCGCTAACCTGGCTGCCCTGAATCCTGCAGAAATATTGTCTATCGGAGTTCTTGGAAATGATATCTATGCACGGGAATTGAAACTACAGCTTAATTCCCTTGGTATAAATACGTCTCATCTGATTTCTCAGGAAGAAGAATTTGATACGTACGTATTTATAAAAAGGATCAAGTACGACGAGGAGGGATTCAGGATTGATTTTGGAACTAAAAACAGAAGAAGCGAAGAAACGGATAATCAACTATTGAATTCTATTGAATATGCACTTGAGAATTGCGATGTTCTTATCTTCAATCAACAGATTCCCGGTAGCATAACCAACAGTAGATTTATAGACAAAGCAAATTCATTATTTAAGAAGTACGATGGAAAAACTGTTTTACTTGATTCCAGACATTATAATGAAAGATTTCATTATGTGAGTCGAAAGTTAAATGATGTTGAATTGGCTAGATTATCGGGAAAAGAAGATCCTTTAAAAGAAACATACTATTTAAGTGAGATAACTGAACTGGCGAAAAGTATATTTGAGGGAAAGGCAATTTTTGTTACCTGCGGAGAAAAAGGAATTATTAGTATCGGTTCAGAAGGCACGCACCATTCTCCAGGACTTCAATTACTTAATAAACTTGACACAGTCGGTGCTGGAGATACAACAATAAGTGCCCTGGCTTGCTGCATAGCGATCAACCTGGGTACTGAAGAGGCGGCCTCCTTCGCAAATCTCGCCGCAGCAGTTACAATACAGAAGTTGTTTACTACCGGTACTGCAAAAGGGGATGAAATTCTGGACATAAGTAAGGACCCTGACTATATATTTAATCATGATTTGGCGATTGATCAAAAAAAAGCAGACTATTTACCTGGAACAGAAATTGAGATCTGTAATCGAGATATCATTGGACAGACAAAAGGAATAAAACATGTCGTATTTGACCACGATGGAACATTAAGTTTGCTCAGGAAAGGTTGGGAAGAAGTAATGAAAAATGTGATGATCCAGTCGATCTCAGGTAACAAAAAACTGGATAATCTATTATCGGAAAAGGTTGAAAAAAGGGTTTCTGAGTATATAGAATTGTCAACTGGAATTCAGACCATATTGCAAATGGACAAGTTGGCGGATCTGGTAAGGGAATTTAACCAAGTCCCAGAATCCGATATTCAAGATAAATTTGGATATAAGTCAATTTATCTGGAAAGATTAATGAAATCAGTGGATGAACGATTGAGGAATATCTCGAGTGGGAAAGTCGGGATAGATCAATATCGAATTAATGGATCAATTGATTTTCTTACACAACTGAGGAAATATGGTATTCAATTATATCTTGCAAGTGGTACGGATAAGCAGAATGTATTGGATGAGGCAGAAATAATGGGATATGCTGATCTCTTTGAAGGTAGAATATATGGATCGCTTGATGATATCAGCAAGTATTCTAAAAAAATGTTAATAGAGTCAATCATTCAGGCAAATGATTTGAAAAACTATGAATTTGCGGTAGTTGGGGATGGACCAGTAGAGATAAGAGAAGGGAAGAAAAAATCTGGAATAACAATAGGTGTCGCATCAGATGAAAAAAAGGGATATGGTATAGACCCTGATAAACGCACAAAGCTCATTAAGGCTGGAGCTGATATCATCATTCCGGATTATTCGGAATACGAGGCATTAGTCGCATTTTTGTTTGAATATTGATTTAGGATAATTAATGAGGATAGAACTTACTTTTTTTGATTGGATTGTTGTAATCATATTATTGTTGGGCAGTCTTTTTCTTGGATTATACATTGCATACAGGTCTAAAGCAGGAAAAAACAGCACCAATTTTTTTCTTGGCGGAAGAAAGATCCCCTGGCCAGTTATTGGTGCTTCATTGTTTGCAACTAATATCGGAGCAGAACATCTCGTCGGTTTATCGGGCGATGCATATCGTTATGGTTTAAGTGCAGGATCAGTTGAGCTTACTACTGCCATAACTCTTGGCTTCGGATGTGCGATTTTATTTCCCTACTATCTGAAAAATAAGATCTTTACCATTCCTGAATTTCTTGAATTAAGATACAACCGGGTAGCAAGATTATTTTTTTCCGGATTGATGTTGGTGATCAGTATCATGACCAAAATGGCTTTTACACTATATGCAGGGGCCTTGGTTCTGAACAGTATATTAGGATGGGAAGTTATGTCCACTGTAATACTGATCGGAGTTGTTACTGCGATATTTACCATTATCGGTGGTTTTACCGCAGTAGCCTATACAGATTCTATACAAGCCTTTTTAATGATAATTGGGTGTAGTATCATGTTGTTTTTAGGTCTTGAAAAAGTTGGAGGATGGCAGGCCCTTATTGAAAAAGTGCCAGAGGCAATGCATGTTGCTAAACCTTATGATGATCCAGTCTATCCTTTTTGGGGTATACTTGCCACTGCCTTTTATGCCGGGGTTTTTTATTGGGGTATTGATCAGGTAAATGTACAGAGGGTATTAGCGGCCCAGGACCTTAAGCATGCCAGGTGGGGGGCTATGTTTGCAACCTTTCTGAAGCTCTTTCCTATTTTTATTTTTGCTATTCCAGGTTTGATTGCCCTGGCATTATTCCCTGGCATGGATGATTCGGAAAGTAAACAGACGTTCGTTCTTTTGCTTAATAATCTTTTGCCATCCGGATTAAGGGGAGTAGTTCTCGCTGCTTTACTTGCTGCCCTGATCTCATCCATCATTGCTGTGATGAACTCTGTGTCTACCTTGACTGTACGAGATTTTATTCTGGAGCTTCGACCGAAAACATCCGAGAAATATCAGGTATTGGCTGGACGAATTGTGATCATAATTGCTACCATGCTAGGTCTTGCTGCAACCTGGCTGATATACAGGTCGGAAGAAGGTTTGTATAAATATTTGCAGACTATTACGGCCTATCTTGTATTTCCAGTATTTCCTGCCATAATATTCGGAATCATAAGTAAGAAAGTTACGTTGAAAGGGGCGTATTTTTCAGTTTTAGCTGGTGTAATTTTAGCAACAATTTTTGTTATTGACCAATTAATCGGGCCGGAATCAGGCAGGCAAATCTTTCCCTTTCTTCATTATAAATTAACCCTGAATTTTGGATATAGGGGATTATGGGGAACGATCCTGATAATTGGAGTTCTTTTCGGAGTATCTTATTTTACTCCAAAGACAGATCCTGGCAAAATGGAAAAAACAACGATCAATTGGAAACAAAAAGTTCGTCCTATACGGAAATTGAATGATTGGCGTTTGATTTGGATACTATTGGCATTGGTGACTATTTTAATTTATTTTTGGTTGTGGTAATTGAATGTTACGAATAAACCTCTCAAAGGAATTGGTATCTTAGTGAAGCTGGATTAAGTCGCAGAAAGATTTTTTATTAGTTTTTTAATTGTTACATATACAAATTATGATTGAAAAGAGACTCATTGGAATTGACCTGGGTGGAACCAATGTCAGGGCTGCTCATATAAACTCAGAAGGTATAGAAAAGATGGATATGGAGGCTGTAATCTCAAAAGGATCGGTTCAGGATGTGCTTGACCAGATATTTGGATTAATTGACCGTCTTGGTGTCCGGAAAGTTGAAGGTATTGGTTTAGGTGTACCGGGTCCTGTTGATGAAGATAAAGGAATTGTATATGAGCTGATCAATATACCAGCCTGGAAAAAGGTGGATGTTAAAAGTTTGTTTGAAGAACGGTATAAAATTCCTGTTAAAGTCCAGAATGATGCCAATTGTTTTGCTGTTGCTGAAAAATTTTATGGGAAAGGTAAGGAATGTCAGTCCTTTATTGGTTTAATCGTGGGCACTGGTATGGCTGGTGGTATATTTATAAATGATCAGTTGTATACAGGTCCAAACGGTATGGCTGGTGAGTTTGGTATGATGAAATACCTTGATAAATTCTATGAATATTACAGCTGTGGACAATTTTTCAGCAATGTATATGGAATTACCGGTAAAAAGGCTTCAGATTTAGCGTTAAAAGGGGAGCCAAAAGCATTAGAAATGTGGAGGGAATTTGGTAAACATCTGGGGACAGCTATAGAAGCAATATTATATGCATATGATCCTGAAAAAATTGTTCTGGGTGGATCGGTAAGTAAATCTTTGTCATTATATGAAGATTATCTATGGGTAGTACTGGAAGATTTCGCATTTAAAAACTCACTTAAAAATTTTAAAATAGAAGCCTCCAATCTGGATAATCCTGGTCTTTTGGGTGCCGCAGCATTACATCATTTGTAAATCAGCGAAATCAAGAAATGTGAAACCGGCATATTCTTGGGAAAGTCCTTTACTAACCGTCATTTAACGCAGGCCTGTTAAACTTTTGTTTAATATTAGGATATACCCAGAGCTTAATTAATATCCGCCAGGTCGTCTGCATAGGCTAATTATAATAGATTCAACAAATATTTTTTTCTTTTATGCAACAATATTGCATTTATGCGAACTGAAAATGAATCATAATTGTTATAATAGAGGTATCAATAGTCTATTTAAACAAAGAGAAATATGAAGAAGATTGCAGTAGCACAAATGAATGAATCAGAAATATCAATGCATTTCGGAAGAAGTCCCTTATTTGGGATTTATACAATTACGGATGGGGAGGTGAAAGAAATTGAAATGAGAATGAACACCTTTACCCATCATATGAAAAATGATCACGGAGCGGATCACCCTCATGGAGATCATGGGCATGAAAATCGAAATCACTCACATAATCATAATTCTATAGTCAATGGCTTAGCTGATTGCCAGGTAATCATTTCTGGCGGAATGGGAATGGGAGCAATAAATAACTTATCTTCTGCTGGCAAGGAAATTATTATAACGGACGAAAAACTATCAGAACAAGCAGTAAAAAAATATATTAGAGGAGAACTTAAAAACCTGAATAAGGTATGTGATAATTCCTTTAAGGAATAAATATTTCAAGAAATTATATATCCGTAACCTGGATTTTGTAAACGATGGCAATATCATTGACTTTTTCATCGGGAAGACTGACTTGCAAGCCGTTATCCACCATCATCCAGGTTATCTTTTCTTCACACCCCATCAACGTAACATCCCTAATGTTAAGATTCTGGTTTTTAAATGTAGTAAATAATATTTCCTTTTTGTTGTCCGGCCACCCTAGAATGGATGCATAAATATAATCTCCTTTCGTAGTATACCTTACATCTTCTGATGAATATACGATCTTTAAAAACTCCTTATTATTGTTGAAATGACCTTCAGGTTCTTTGGTCGGGCCTTCCCCATATGTATACCAAGGTCTTGTTCCGTAGATGGCCTCTCCATATTTATTAAGCCAATCCCCAATTCCAAGTAGAACTTCTTTTTGATTCTCAGGGATCGTACCATCGGACATTGGTGAAATATTTAACATTAGTACTCCATTCTTACTTACAATATCGATCAGGACATGGAGAATATCCTTTGTTTCTTTTATTCTTAGTCCTTCCGTATAAGACCAGCTTCCTTTACTGACGGTTTCATCAGTCATCCAGCTTTGTTCATCGATCCTGTTCATCCTGGATTTTTCCAGGTCGTTCAAGCTGACTGATAGTGGAAGGTCTTCCTGCTTTCGGAT
Source organism: uncultured Cytophagales bacterium (assembly GCA_963820995.1). Taxonomy (GTDB): domain Bacteria; phylum Bacteroidota; class Bacteroidia; order Cytophagales; family Cyclobacteriaceae; genus JAGTVG01. Next base: position 158,413 of record CAWGCL010000013.1, read on the forward strand.
TATAACCACTTCCTGGTTATTTTTAGCCGCTTCATTGAGATAATGAACACAAAATTCAAGTTGCTTTTCTTCCGGAATCTGATCAAGCCAGGAATCAAACCAGATAATGTCAGGATGATATTTGTCAATCACCTCCTTTAATTTACCCAGCCATACTTCTTCAAGCCATTTCCTTTCTTCAATATTCCCATATAGTAAATTCAATTCAGGGTCATTAAAAGTAGGAGGCATACCTTCAAATAAGGGGTAATGACTATTGGAAAATTCTTTTTCATCCGGCTGGTTGGCATAACGCTGAAGGTTTCTGGCATGATGAAAAGTAGTGACTAATTTCATGTCTTCAGCACGGATTGCTTTTTCCAATTCTCCTAATATATCCCTATTGGGTCCTTTATCCATGGTGTTCCAGGGGGTTATATCTGAATCCCACAAGGAATAACCATCGTGGTGCTCAGCAACGGGACCGGCAAACTTCGCACCTGCTTTTTTAAAAAGACTGACCCATTCATCAGCATTGAAATTCTCAGCTTTGAACATTGGAACAAAATCGTGATAGCCAAATTTTGACGGTTCACCATAATTCCTTACGTGGTAATGATTGATCAAGCCCGGGAAATGCATGTTTCTTGGATACCATTCACTGCCATAGGCAGGTACAGTATAAACCCCCCAGTGAAAATATATTCCAAATTTTGCATCTTGGAACCATTCAGGCTCCTGGTTATGGGCAGACAGAGATTCCCAATTTGCTGTGTACTCCTGGCTGGTTGTCTTATTATTTTCTTTAAGCTGACAACTAAAAAGTAAGAAATAAAGGATAAATATTAAATCGCTTCTCGAATACGTCATGAAATTGAATCTTTATAAAAATATATTAGGCAGCTAATTTATAACAAAGCACATAAAAATAATGGAGAAAGGTATATATCTATTCTATTTGGGAGGAAATATCAGAGTCTCACTCCCAATCTGCCTTGAACAGAATTGGGAGGGACTCCGATATGTGAATTATCAACCTGTTTAACTCACAATGAATAATATATTTCACCAAGCGGGTGATTATTCAGGTGAATAAATAAGATTACATAGCTGCGCGACTATCCGGATATTTCAATATCCTGCGCAATATTTTCATTTTTATCTTCAGTAGAAAATATGATTTCTTCTATCAATTCCTTTTCCTTCGATATGGCTTTCCGTTTGATTATGGTGTATTCCGGCACATTAATTTCAGTAAACCACTCTCCCCATCGGTCCATGACACGATCCCACTCCATATCTTTGTCTCTCGGTGCTGCTTCCACTATCACGACATGCAGATCTGGAAACATGGCATTAACAGGTTGCAGTTTATTAGGATTTTTACCAACAATAGGATATCCATCGGTCAGGATAAACAGGAAATTCTTTGTAAGTGTATCAGATACATAATCATATCTCAGGTCTTCATAGAAATATTTCCAGATATCAGCACCGTAATAATCTTCAGGATCGGAGCTGAATATTGCCATGTTATACAAGGTATCAAGATTTGCCAGATATTGTGTCCGTCTTTCATCTTCCTTAGATTTTCTGTACACAATTCTGATATTATCCATATTGATGTATAACCGGTCCTCAAATACTTCTGCAGGTAGATTTGCCCCTTTTTGTGGCGCTATTACTACCTTAATCTCATCTCTGGATTTGATATAAAGATTTTCCTTTACATTCTTTTCAAACAGATTGTATATATGGTGGATAATTTCTTTATCCCGTTCCAACTGATCTGGTTGCACAATGATTCTGTCAGATAGATCAAGAAGAACAATGAAATTATTTTTCACACGCAATTGTCCAGATTCCTTTGGAGCAGGCGGTGTGCAGGTTGTCATGCTGATTATTATCAGACATGATACCATTATCGATATATAATTTCTTGTTTTCATAAGCATAATGTTAAAATGTTTCAATTAAGCTTTTCTACTGACCACCTTTACGATACCTGGTCTTATGCCATGTTTTTCTTCAAATTCCTTCTTTTCCTGCAGGCATAGGTCCTTAACAACTTTCATGCTTGAAGGTGATAAATAGGATATCCAGCCTGTAGAGAATTGGTCGATGTATTTCTGAAGATTTCCATACATTACAGTGCCGATATCCTCCCTTAATTGATGGATCTTTTCACTTATATTAGCATTTGAGGTCTTTTTCTCTTCCAGATTAAGTACATCCCTTTTAAGATGCTTTATAATCTTTTTGATATTTCTCGGAATTTGTCCTTTATCCCATTCTCTTAAGAGTGAATCCAGGAGGATACTCCAGATAATGTACACCAGGAATCCAAGGAACAAAATGATATAGAAAGTCGAACTCATACTCCAGCTTACTGTGTTTAATCCCATGAGTTCCTTGGCCATTTCAGTGTTATTGTGAATAATCATAGCCAATAGAAAATCAACAGTAAATGTAACTGCGATTAGAAGTCCCAGAAATACGTATTTGACTTTATGGGTCATGTCAAGAATAACATGAAAGGCCCAGCCAAATGCATAAAAAATGAATGGAACCAGAAACAATAGAAAATTATATGAAATGGCTTCATTCAATTCATAGGGGCCAGGCATAATACTTCCTGTTCCTATACCTTGTGCGATTTTGTCTGCTATAGCTTCAAAGTCGGTGTATAATGCCTTATATGCTGCAGAAACATAGAAAAAGAATAGATATCCTGTGAGCATAACCAGAATAAACAGGTTGATGCTGAATTTGAATGGGCTGAATGTTTCATTTTTAACCGATTCGGGATCTTCATCTTTCTTTTCCTTCAGGTCAAGAAGTTTCTGGTTATATTCCTCAATTTTCTTTTTCTTCTCCAGGATCTCTTTATCAAATTTTTTGTTTGCCTTTTCGATATCCTGTTCCTGCTTTTCCAACTTTGTTATTTCACTGCGTTTTTCAATCTTTTCTTCTTCAGATACTCCATTGTAATCTTCTGCAACGAGGTCTCCGTTCATGATCCTTTTCAGGAATGATTGGTAGATTTTGGGATCGCCCTTTACATTGCCTGATTTTTCATAACCGAAGTCAGAAAGGTTCACCCTCTCTACCTGGTACGCGATTTCTTTGGTTTGCTGTTGTTTAGTGAGTTCTTTTAAATCTTCCATAATCATAGGGTTTGCCCCAAATGAACGACAATTTTATTAGGATTAGAGATGGTAAGTGCTGGTTTTGTTACGGATGTAAGATCAGTGCATTTTTACACATAAATAAAAAGGTCAGAATTCGCTAGTGATTTAAAATCGTTGTTTTTTCATATCTAGCCACTTTTTTATATCCGATTAAAAAATGAGAAATAGGCTTATCTGAGCAATTTTTCACGCATATAGTGAGGTGACCTTAAAGATAAGAGGTAATATGATTGATTTAATCTTATTGATTTTGATTGGACAGAGAAATTCTGCCTAAGCGGAACTGAACGTAAAAAATGATTAATAAATTATAAAAATGAATGACCTACATTTGCTTACAGGCTTCGATCACGTTTTTGTTGACTCTTTTCAATTCCATGAGTTTTATAACTGATTCCTTTTCCTTCTGAGCAAAGTCTTCAAGAAACTCGATCATTTCAGCAATGGTCAGGTTATAGAACTTCTTAGGTTGGTGGATGTACTTGATTCCCTTCTGTAATAAATACTCTTGTGCTTTCATGTCTCCACGATTTTCATTCTATTAATAAAGACGTTTAATATACCCAATTGTTGCCCAAAATTTTAACAAAATGTCGTTTTTTTGATAAATATTGCATTTTATGTAAGAATTTTAAGAATTACTTGTGCAATTTATAGAGTCATTCAAAAAGGGGATTTGCAGTCATATTAAATAAGTCCAGATTTTTCAAAATATAATATAATCTCCCTGGAATTTCTGAATTTTATTTATCCGAAATGCTATAATTTATGAAATGTATTTAAAAGAAACCGAGAGGTACAATCTTTCAGGTGAGGTCCATTATTATAATCAGTTTGTTATAGTATGCTAAATTGTCTCTTCGATATGATAATGAGGTCGATGCTTACTTTCCATATATATTTTGCTTAGATATTCTCCAAGGATCCCAATAGCCAATAATTGAATACCCCCAAGGAAGTAAATTGGCAAAATAGTAGAAGCCCAGCCTGGTACGTTCTTATCTTGAATAACTACCCAGAGGATCCATAAACTAATAATCAAACTTCCAATAAAAACAAAAACGCCTAACCAGGTTATGATCCTTAAAGGAACATTTGAGAACGAACTTATTCCATCAAGAGCAAAAGACATCATTTTTCTTAAAGAAAACTTAGTTTTACCAGCTGTACGTTCCAACCGGTCATAGTATATGCTGGCAGACTTAAATCCCATAAGAGGAAATATTCCTCTTAGAAATATATTTGTTTCCTGATACCCTAATAATTCATGCAATACCTGCTTTGATACAAGGCGAAAATCTGCGTGATTGTAGACAATCTCCACCCCCATCAATTTCATAAGCCTATAAAAAGCCAGGGCTGTCCACTTTTTGAAAAAAGAATCTTTTGAACGGTTTTTCCTAATGCCATACACTTGATGGGCTTCATTTTTATAGGCTTTTAGCATATCAACAATTACATCAACATTATCCTGCAGGTCGGCATCAAGAGATACAACGCAGTCTGCATTTTCTGCTGAGAAATGATATGCAGCTAATAATGCCCGCTGATGTCCCACATTATTACTTAGTTTTATCGCCTTGAGATGTTCGCTTTTTTCACCTTCCTGTTTTATTATATTCCAGGAGTCATCGGAACTTCCATCGTCCACGAAAAGGAGGAAACTCTCATTTGAAATAAGCCCGGATGAAGTGAGGGATCTGATCTTCTCAAGTAGCACCGATATCGTTTCAGGAAGTATCTCTTCCTCATTATACACAGGTACAAGAATTCCCAGAATAGGATTTTCAACCATAGGCTGATGTCATTATGTAGGACAAATATATAAGAAATTTTCACTTTCCATCAATTTTGATTTATTTCATGCTTTGTAATTTAAAATTGTCACATGATTAATGATAAAACCTATACCTGGTTGTACTTTTTTGTAGGGATAGCATATCTTTCTGGTTTGTTCATTGCCCCTTTAATGGAAAACGATGCCATAGAATATGCGACGGTGGCTATGCGCATGTTTCAGGAAGGTGATTATGGTAATATCATTAATCGATTTGATGATTACCTGGATAAACCTCATCTTTTATTTTGGCTGAGTGGATTTTCATTCAGTATTTTCGGTATTTCTGATTGGGCATATAGATTGCCATCAGTAATTGTTACTTTTCTCGGTGCTTATGCTACTTTTCGGTTAGGATCTATATTATATAGTAGGGACATAGGTAAACTTGCAGCCTTGGTATTTCTAACCACTCAAGCTACCATATTGGGCAACCATGATGTTAGAACAGATGCATTGCTTACCGGAACAGTGATCATCGGGATCTGGCAGCTGGCTGAATTTATAGATAATAACAAAACAAAACATGTAGTTTTTGGAGCAATTGCAATAGCTTTGGGATTTTCAACCAAAGGGCAGATTGCAGTTTTAACCGCAGGTGTTACAATATTATCTCATATATTATACCTGAGAAAATGGGAAACGTTCTGGAATTGGAAATGGCTTGTGGGACTTACAGCTTTCTTACTGGCTGCTTCTCCGATGTTGTATTGTTATTACCATCAATTCGACTTGCAACCAGAAAAACTGGTACATGGACAACATAATGTATCAGGCGTAAAATTTATTTTCTGGGGGCAAAGTTTTGAGCGGCTAGTAGGTGATAGGTCATTTGTAGATAATCCCGATTATTTTTTTCTTTACCATTCTTTTTTGTGGGCATTTCTACCGTGGACAGCACTTGCCCTGGGGGCTATATTTCAGAAACTGAAATCACTTGTGCTATTGAGGTTCAGGAAACAAAAAAATATGGAATTTCTAACCATCGGAGGGGCACTAATAGTGCTTTCTATCATTTCTTTTTCAAGTTTTAAATTGCCTCATTATATAAATGTACTTTTCCCTCTTTTTTCTATCCTTACGGCTCAATACATGATAGGTTTATTTAGTGGAAATAAAACTAAAATTATAAAATTTTATCTGATCATATTATATGTTATGGGGGTGGTTTTCCTAATACTACTTGTACTTCTAAACTTATGGTCCTTCCCTGTGGATAACTGGCTTTTGGCCCTGCTTTATTTGCTTTTTTCAGGGTATATTATATTGGTATTTATTCGAAAAGAAAAATTATTCAAAAAATTGGTGATTGGATCAGTTGTATTGATCAGTCTTGTCAATTTTATTCTGCATACAAATTTTTATCCGAAACTTATTAAATATCAATCGGGTAGTGAACTTGCATATATTGCGAAGGCAGAGCATATTCCATTGGGGAATATGTACTTTTTTGGGTCATTTAGCAGATCATTAGATTTTTATACAGAAATATTTATACCTGAAATTTCACTTGAACAACTGAACAGTAAAAGTAAAGACGAAGTAATTTGGGTTTATACATATGATAATGGAATAGAAGAACTCAAAGAAGCAGGCATTGTTTGGGAAAAAGAAATTAAAGCTGAACATTTTAGAATTACCACCCTAAATGCTCAATTTCTTAATCCGGGCACAAGGCCTGAAAGTCTTACTTATTCATACCTCTTGAAGATTAAATAGATCCCTGACCATAATCAATTAATAGTACGATTATTGAAAACCACATCTCATTAAGATATATCCTTTATAATAATCTGAACTTATTAATTCAATCCGATTAGGGATCAAGGTCGGAATCTGGGCAATCATATTGTTATATTTACAGATGTATTAGTCCCTTAAATAACTGGACGGTTTTTAAGAGTTTGTCTACTTTTTGTCCTTTATAAATTTTGAGGTGTCCCCCTTTTGTCCCCCTTGTTTTTTTTTTACACATAATTATCAAGCCTACTTTAGTCACATCTTTTAAGATAAAGATGTTTTGTAGTGTCTTGCGCTAGGTTGTGCTGCAGACCAAGCTAGTGTGAGAAACTATAAAACGAATGTTCACTACAAAACCAATAATTATGAAAACCACAAAAAAATTATCAACTCTAGTATTACTGATCATTCTAGTGAATGCTATTTCTTGCAGTGAAGATACTTCAGAATGTGATTTAGCTAATACTGGAATCATCTATGTAGAAAACTCAAGAGATAAAGGAGTTCTACAAGTTCATTTAAACAAAAGTAAAATATCTGTAAATGGTTCCGGAGACCTTACGGTATTACCAGGTGAAAAGGCAAACATACAATTGCCGGCAGGACAGCATAACGTTAAAACGAATTTGATTATTACAACATGTGTTGGGGCAAGATGTAGTGTGTCTTCTACTAGGCTTGAAGAAAAGGATGTGAATTTGTCTTCATGTGAAAGCTTGAATTTGATCTATTAGATGGTAAAATCAATTAAAATGATCAAACCAATCATTAAAAACCAAATAAATATAAAATGTCTAATTATGAAAACGCAAATAAAAATAGTTGAAAAGTCAATAGTTATAATCATTTTGGTTTTGCTTTTTGCTTGTAGCAAAGAGGATTCTAATATCGATCCCTCTGGAGAATTAGAAGAACTGCCTGGTAACATCTCGTTGGATGAATTTGAAACTGACGAAGGAGAAATTGGCATTAGCATAAGTGCAAGAGATATAGCCAAAAAAGGATACAAACCTGCTATTGCTGTTTTTTCTATAAATTCGAAATCTAATATAGAAGATCAAACAATTCCATTCGATGAATTCAACAACCTGGCTAATTTGTCTTTTAAAAATGAAGACTTACCCGAAGCGGCTAAAGCAGAGCTCAAAGAAGGAGTTCCCGTTGAAGTTACAGTAAAAGATGAAACAGGGAATGTGTTGACTATTGAAAACTATACAAAATTCTCATTTAAACCCAGTCCCGATGAAAAAGAGGTAAGTGATAATAGCCTTGAGGATAGGCTTGCTAAAGTTTCGCTTCGTGAAGATGTATTACATTATGTGCAAATTGTAACGACGGAGAATGAAGTTTTCGGGGCTCCGGGTTCACAGCATTATCCGGATGTAAATAATTTAACTACCGAGATAAGAGTACATAAATTAGCTGATCTTGATTACTCCAACAATACCGATTTTGTAGATAAATATACAACTTTTAGGTTTGTTGAAATTCCTGATAAAGAAGGCTTGTTCTCAATTGCTGTACATAATAATGGGGACATTCATTATTTGTATATAAATTCAGAAGCAAATGGGCGAGACCTCTCAATTCAAAGCAAAGCAAACCTAAATAGAAATGGAGGAAATATTGATCCAGGTGAATATCCTAATTATTGGTTTAAAATTGAGAAAACAGCCCCTGGTTTATATAAGATTATTCCAACAATTACCAATAATCCGCTTATGTTGTCAGATAATGAAAGCAGACTTACAGCAAGTAACAGCTCAACCACTGAAGAACCGGCTTACTTCAGAATTTTATCTTTTGATATTGATTGGGAAATACAAGCCATTGAAACAAAATATTTAAAACCAATTATGCCTCCTTCAAGTACTAAAAGCGCCTATAATAGTACTTTGAGAAATTGTAGCAGTGGTAGCCTGAATCAAGACATTAGCGAAAACAAAACTGAGGAAGTAGTTGAAAAAGTGGGTTGGTCAGAATCTATGGCTGTCAGCACAACGAACAGTGGGTCTATATCTGTAACTGTTGGAGCAGAAGTAGAAACAAAATTTTTCGGAAATGGAGGAAAAGCAACAAGTTCAGTAACCGGCACCTATGAATATACAAAATCAAAAACCCAGACAACTACCGAATCAAAAGATTTTGAAAAGAGGACAAAAGTTACCGTTTCTGTAAAAAGAAATGTTGGAGTACCTCCAGGGATAGGAATTAGTGTGGCGGATGTTTATCAAACATATGAAAATGTAAAAATTCCGTATGTGCAGCGATTTAGAATTTATGGCAAATACCAGGAAAATAATTCGGAATTAAGCGGTCAGGAAATTCTAACTCAATTTGCTTTTAATAGCTTTACCGGCGTAGTGACAGATGTACAAGATAACTTTATCGAGGTCACAGTCAGAGGCATAACGACAATTAATATTATTGAAACATTAACCGAAACACGTGATATCCCTAATGCCTGTAATTAAAATATGATAATTTGAATTGAGCATAAAAAGAGGTCGCCTCAAAAGGGGCAGTATTTTTTTATGCTCATTTTATAATAGAATGGTGGCTATTGTCTAATCTATGCTTCTGATTGCATTACCTAATCAGGTTTCATAAAATAAAAACCCTCAATACTTTGAATATTGAGGGTATCTTGTAGCGAGGACGGGAGTTGAACCCGTGACCTCAGGGTTATGAATCCTGCGCTCTAACCAACTGAGCTACCTCGCCATATATCCAGAAACTCAGATTATTCTTACATAAAGCAATTATGTAAAACATCTTCTGCCATTTATAGAAGCATTGGATAATGTTACCTTATGACACTTTCAGGATCTAAAACTTAAAGCCAGATTATAAAATTCTCAATTCCAGATTTAAATTCGGACTGCAAACATACGCATATCCCGATTTTTCAACAATGAAAATATATATTTAATGCAAAGGAAAAAATCATTGACCCCCTATTGTATAATTATTAAGTAGAATCTTGATTAGTATCTTCTTTTGCAATCATAAATATTTAAAGTAAACTAAAGTCAATTTTGTTCAGGATGTGTAAATACATGTATTAATCGGTGTTTTTATGTGTGTCAAAAATGGAAACCTTGTTATAAATGAAGGAAATATTCTAATTTTTTGTTTGTTAATAAAATTGTCCTATATTGATCTCAATTATAATATTTTGATTTATGGGTGGTACAAAGACAACACTTGAGTATGAGATAAATGCCTCCAAAAGAATGCTCTATCCTTATATATCTACGGCAAGCGGATTGGCCCAATGGTTTGCTGATGACGCGTCTATAGATGAAGATAAAAATTTCCATTTTGTTTGGGACGGAGAAGATCATGTAGCTAAAATGGCTGCTCATAGAACAAACAGCTTTGTGAAATTTGAATTTTTAAATGATCTCATTGAAGACGAACATGCTTATACAGAAATTCGCCTTGAGCAAAATGAGTTAACTCAGACCGTTTTTTTACGAGTAATCGACTATTCCGATATAGAGGACGAAGAGGAAGTTCATGGGCTGTGGGATAATATTATTCATGATTTGAAGGAAATTGTCGGAGGATAGCTTAATTTTGTACAAATTTCCTGTTTGACAGATATGTGGGGGATAATATGAAAAAACTCGACAAGCTCGTATTTAAATCATTTATCGGACCTTTCTTTCTTACCTTCTGCGTCGTTGTATTTATTTTTCTTCTACAGTTTTTATTACGTCATTTTGAAGATATCGTAGGAAAAGGATTGGGATGGACTGTCTATGCCCAGCTTTTAGGATACTTCAGTATCAATATGACCCCGGTTTCATTCCCGCTTGCTGTGCTACTATCATCTTTGATGACGTATGGTAATTTGGGAGAGCATTCAGAACTGACAGCCTTGAAGGGGGCAGGCGTATCCTTGACGAGGACCTTAGTCCCTATGTTTTTTTTCTCTATACTCCTGACCATTCTTGCTTTCCTGTCTAACAACTATATTGTGCCAAAAGCCAATCTCAAAGCATACAGCCTTTTATATGATATAAAACATAAGTCACCGGCATTGAATATAAAAGAGGGTGTTTTTTATAATAACATACCTGGATACCAGATTAAAGTAAATAAGAAATTCAGTGACGGACGGTCTCTTAAAGATATTATCATCTACAACCATTCTAAAAGAACAGGTAATACTGAAGTAACACTTGCAGATTCTGGTCAGATGTATACAATTAAAAATGACAGGTATCTGGTAATGGAATTATATGATGGACACCATTATTCTGAACAAGAGTTGAAGCGTACTAAACGGAGTATAAGTGACCGGAATAAACCCTCTCCATATGCAAGGAATAAATTTGACCACAGTAAATTCGTGTTTAGTATGGCCTCCTTTGATCTGAAGCGTACCAAAGAAGAACTATTTGCGGGAAACCGGCTTATGAAAGGTGTCAAACAGTTAAATTATGATGTTGACTCTTTAGAAAAAGATATCAAATATGCCAAGTATGAAGCCTTTAGAAACCTAAAGGCAAAGTTTAATTATCATCTCGATGATCTTGAAGAACCTGAAGAACTATTGCCCCAAAACTACGGCAGGGTGCCTTTACGAGATTCACTTAGGAATCCATCTGAATTTCGAAAGGTCCAGAAACCAAATAATACGACAAATTTCGCTAAAAATGTAAATGTTGACCAGGCTAAAGATACAAGTGCTTTAGGTCAAGCTGGCAATTCTAAAAATAATAGAAATCCAAATTCAATAAAATCAAAGGCGCAATTATATGCTAAAACCGCGGGAGATGTGCCCAATTATAATGGTAATTTGAAATTAAAAAGTAAAGATTTTGAAAAGCCTGAAATATCCTTTTCTATTATGAACGACGGGCCAGATAGTTTGTTGAACGGAGATTTTTCTAATACCAGGTATATGGTTTCTGCTGTAACCAACGCCCGGTTTGTCAAAAACCATGTGATGGTGACAACCAGTAAGCTTAGTGTTAAAAAAGCGGAGTTATTGCGGTTTAAAATACAAGGTTTGAAAATATATGCTCAAGCTTTTTCTTGCCTGATTATGTTCCTTATCGGAGCTCCACTTGGATCTATTATAAAGCGGGGAGGATTTGGGTTTCCTGTAATCGTATCTATTGGATTTTTTATCGTTTATTATGTTTTTATGAGCATCGGGGAGAAATGGGCAAAAGAAGAATTGGTAACACCCTTTTTTGGTGTGTGGCTAGCCAATTTTGTACTGCTGCCTTTTGGATTATTCTTCCTGCGGCAGGCAAGACTCGATGCCAGGATATTTGAGACGGACTTCTATAGTGTAATAATCGAAAGACTAAAATCGAGGATTCCTGACAAGTTTAAAAATCCGATGGGCTTTGTTTTGTTTAACCGGTAATTTAGCCTACCTTTGCAAAATTATTTTAAAACATAATAACTAGTCATGTATTTAACCAAGGAAACAAAAAAGGACATCTTTGAGAATCATGGTCGGTTAAAAGAAAAAACCGATACAGGTTCACCCGAATCTCAAATTGCTTTATTTACGTTCAGGATCAATCATTTGACTCAACATTTGAAATTGAATAAAAAAGATTATTCAACAAGGATGGGATTACTTAAACTGGTTGGTAAAAGACGGAGGTTGTTGAATTATCTTCAGAAAAGAGATATAGAAAGATATCGAAAGATAATATCTGAATTGAAATTAAGAAAATAAGAAAAAGCGGGGATTTATATAATTCCCCTTTTTTTTATTGATCCAACCCATAAGAAATAGAATTTTACAATAATTAAACAATTTTATGCTTCCACAAATTTTTAAAAAAACAATCAAGTTAGATGATGGCAGAGAGATTACCATAGAAACTGGTAGATTGGCAAGACAGGCCAATGGCGCTGCTGTTGTGAAAATGGGGAACACCATGCTATTAGCTACTGTAGTGTCCAACAAAGAAGGACGAGAAGGCGCTGATTTTCTTCCTTTATCAGTAGATTATCAAGAGAAATTTGCATCCGCTGGCAGAATCCCGGGTGGATTTTTAAAACGTGAAGGTCGATTATCTGATCATGAAATACTGGTTTGCCGATTGGTAGACAGAGCTATACGACCTATATTCCCTGATGATTACCATTCTGAAACGCAGGTTAATATATTTTTGATTTCGGCTGATGAAGAGGTATTGCCGGATTCTCTGGCTGCCCTGGCAGCTTCTTCCGCATTAAGTGTATCGGATATTCCTTTCCATGGTCCTATTTCAGAAGTACGCGTAGTAAGGATGGATGGTAAGTTTATTGTTAATCCCAGTATAAAAGATGCTGGAGATGCAGATATTGATATGATCGTTGCAGCTACCGTCGATAATATATTAATGGTAGAAGGAGAGATGAATGAAGTTAGCGAAGCTGAAATGGTTGAAGCTATTAATTTTGCTCATGAAGCCATTAAAGACCAGTGTAAGGTCCAGAAGGAACTGGAAGCTATGGTTGGGAAAACTGAAAAGCGAACTTATGATCATGAAACAAATGATGAAGATCTGAAAAAGGAACTTCATACTCTTTTTTATGATAAAGTATATGATATTGCAAAATCTGAGATTAATGTAAAGTCTGAGCGAAGCGAGGCTTTTAAATCATTGGTCGACAATTATATCGAAAGATTACCGGAAGACCATGAAATAAACCTTGACATGGTCGGAAGATATTTTCATGATATTGAGAAAGAAGCAGTTCGTGCGATGATGCTCAATGAAAATAAAAGACTTGATGGCAGGAAATTCGATGAGATCAGGGATATTTGGTCACAGGTTGATTATCTGCCTTCTGCACATGGTTCAGCGGTATTCACAAGAGGAGAAACGCAATCCCTGACTACTGTTACACTTGGTACCAAGCTGGATGAGCAAATGGTTGATGGTGCTTTGATTGCGGGATCCAATAAGTTCTTTTTACATTATAATTTCCCGGGTTTTTCAACTGGAGAAGTTAGGCCGAACAGAGGCCCGGGCAGGAGAGAGGTTGGTCACGGAAACCTGGCACTGAGAGCTTTAAAAAAAATGATTCCGGGAGAAGAAGATAATCCTTATACCATACGGATTGTTTCTGATATATTGGAATCAAATGGATCATCATCAATGGCTACCGTTTGTGCCGGAACACTGGCATTAATGGATTCAGGTATCAAGATTAAGGAACCTGTATCAGGAATTGCCATGGGATTGATAACCGACACTGAGTCAGGGAAATATGCAATTCTTTCAGATATATTAGGCGACGAGGACCATCTTGGAGATATGGATTTTAAAGTGACAGGCACGAAGAATGGAATCACCGCTTGCCAGATGGACATTAAAATTGAAGGTTTATCCTATGAACTTCTTACCGAAGCTTTAAATCAAGCTAAAAAAGGCAGAGAACATATCTTGAATGAAATGCTTAAGACAATCAGCGAACCAAGAGCAGAATTTAAACCAAATGCTCCAAGATACAGCATTCTTACTATTCCAAAAGATATGATTGGGGCTTTGATCGGTCCAGGTGGCAAAGTTGTTCAGGCGATCCAGGCCGAAACAGAGACAACTATTGTAATTGAAGAAATAAAAGAAGGGGGCAAAGTGAGTATTTTTGCTACTGCCAAGGAGAACATGGAAAAAGCTGTTCAGTGGGTGAAAAGCATTGTTGCTGTTCCGGATGTAGGTGAAGTGTATGATGGAAAAGTGAAGTCCATTATGTCATTTGGAGCGATCATTGAATTCATGCCAGGTAAGGAAGGATTACTTCATATTTCTGAAATAAAATGGGAACGCGTTGAATCAATGGATGGTATACTTGAAATTGGTGAAGAAGTAAAGGTCAAGTTAATTGACGTAGATAAGAAAACTGGGAAATACCGGTTATCAAGAAAAGCACTGCTAAAAAGACCAGAAAAAAAAGAGGCTAGAAAGTAAGTAATCTTAATAATTATTGATTTCTTTTTGTGTATAATTGCCCTAATGTAATTGTTTTGGGAACTTAATAATTATGTTTATCTGTTAAATCAACGGATGATAATAACGGCGATTGCATGAGACAACTTAAGATCAGTAAGCAGATTACCAATAGAGAAAGCCAGTCTCTTGATAAGTATTTACAGGAGATTGGAAAAGTTGACCTGTTAACCCCTGATGAAGAAGTTGAACTAGCCAAAAGAATAAAAGAAGGAGATCAGATGGCTTTGGAAAGACTTACTAAAGCCAACCTAAGATTCGTAGTCTCGGTCGCCAAACAATATCAGAATCAGGGTCTTTCCCTTGGTGATTTAATTAATGAAGGGAATCTTGGGCTTATCAAAGCTGCCCAGCGATTTGATGAAACCCGTGGCTTTAAATTTATCTCCTATGCTGTCTGGTGGATCAGGCAATCAATCCTCCAGGCACTGGCCGAACAATCAAGAATTGTAAGACTTCCACTTAATAGGGTGGGCTCCCTGAATAAGATATCCAAGACCTTTAGCGAACTGGAGCAAAAATATGAAAGGGAACCTTCACCTGACGAATTGGCAGATGTTCTGGACGTCACTTCTTCAGAAGTAGTTGACACTATGAAAATTTCTGGACGTCATGTTTCTATGGATGCCCCGTTTGTTCAGGGTGAAGAAAATAGCCTGCTTGATGTTCTTGAAAATGATACAGATCCAACCCCTGATCAGGGATTGATAAATGATTCCTTACGTAAAGAGGTCCAAAGGGCCTTATCTACCCTTACACAGCGAGAAGCCGATGTTATAGCCTTATATTTTGGGCTGAATGGAGAACATGCCATGACACTCGAGGAAATCGGTGAAAAGTTTAATTTGACCCGTGAAAGAGTAAGGCAAATTAAGGAAAAAGCCATCCGGCGTCTTCGACATACCTCGCGTAGTAAAACCTTAAAACCTTATTTGGGTTAAATAAACCAGTTAAGGAGTATCAATTCACTGATAATATCGTAACAAATACTGACACATATGAAAAAGGCATCATATTTGATGTCTTTTTTTTGTATTGTTTTTGATATATATGATGTATCAAACTGACAAATTTTCGTAAATTGTTTAATATTGAAAAAAATTTAAAAATGGCAAATCAAGAAATTGATGTATTAATATTAGGTTCAGGACCTGCAGGATATACAGCAGCGATATATGCGGCCCGGGCAGGACTAAAACCCGTAGTTTATATGGGAGGTCAACCTGGAGGACAGTTAACCATAACCACAGATGTTGAGAATTTTCCAGGTTATCCTGATGGTATCCAGGGCCCACAGATGATGATGGACCTTCAAGCGCAGGCTGAAAGGTTTGGTACTGAAGTCAAGTATGGATTGGCCACTTCAGTTGATTTTTCTTCGTATCCATTTAAGGTGACAATTGATGAATCCGAGGAAGTCATAGCAAAAAGTGTGGTTATTGCTACTGGTGCTTCTGCCAGATGGCTGGGACTTCCATCAGAAGATCGTTTAAATGGCAAGGGTGTTTCGGCTTGCGCTGTTTGTGATGGATTCTTCTTTAAAGGACAGGATGTTGCGGTTGTTGGAGGTGGAGATTCGGCTGCCGAAGAAGCTAGTTATTTAAGTAAAATATGTAACAAAGTATATATGATTGTAAGGAGGGACGAGATGCGAGCTTCTAATATCATGCAACAAAGGGTTCAAAATGCTCCTAATATTGAAGTATTGTGGAATTCTGTTACAGATGAAATTTTAGGAGAAAGTGAGGTTGAAGCGGTTCGGGTACTAAATAAAGTAACTGGGGAGAAAATAGATGTTCCAATAAGTGGCTTTTTTGTAGCCATTGGACATACACCTAATACAGATATATTTAAGGATTACCTTGATATTGATGAACAAGGATATATTAAAACAGAAGAAGGATCTACTAAAACAAATATCCCGGGAGTGTTTGCTGCCGGTGATGTACAGGATAAGATTTACAGGCAGGCCGTAACGGCTGCAGGATCTGGTTGTATGGCGGCCCTTGACGCTGAAAAATTCCTGGCTGAGAAAGAGTTAGAAACAGCATAGTGTTAAAAAAAGTTCTGATCGCTTTTATATTATTTTGTGCAGGCAATTCAAAGGAATTGTCTGCACAAGATAGTATGTACGAATTTGATTCCACTTTCTTTGCAAACTATGGGCAACCAGGATCGGTAAGCAACTATAGCCCGGATAAACCAAATAAATCATATACTCCCTCTAAATTATTAACTGATAATTCACCCTCCATGGTGAATCCCAGTAATTCGGAACTTCTATTTCCCCAACCTTATAATAACTTTGAACTGAACTTGCTCCTTGAGAAAGATCCATTGCCTCCTTATTATAGTGTTGAAGGGTTGTATAAAATAGATTGCGTTTATATTAGTGGATTCGATTATTACAAACTCTGGGAAACCAATAAATTGAATCCTTATGGTTTTAATGGCGAGCATTATATGGATTCCTTGAATATCCTACTGTACGATGATGAAGATTTAGGGACATGGCATTCACCACTTGATAAAACCATCGTTACATCAGATTTTGGGCTACGCAGGGCAGTTTGGCATTATGGGATAGACATAAGAGTAAAAACAGGAAATCCCGTTTATGCTACATTTGACGGCGTTGTCCGTATCTCGGGATATGACAGGCGTGGATTTGGCCGATTTATTCTGATTCGTCATAAAAATGGTCTTGAAACGCTTTATGCACATCTTTCGAAAAACTTCATGAAGTTAGGACAGGTAGTTAAGGCTGGGGATGTCATTGGGAACGGAGGAAATTCAGGAAGATCCACAGCACCACATCTTCATTTTGAGTTGAGATATTCAGGTAATGCCATCGATCCGAATGAAATATTTGATTTCGAAGAAAATGGAATCATTTCCTCGACTTATGTGATAAACCATAAGACTTTCGCCTACCTGGAAGAGGCAAATAAGATAAGGTATCATGTGATTCGTAGTGGCGATACTTTGAGTGGTTTAAGCTATCGGTATGGCGTTTCAGTGTCTAAAATGTGTAGTTTGAATGGAATAAGTAGAAATTCGATCCTCAGGATAGGGCAAAGGGTAAGGATCAACTAATACACTTAATTATTAGGATTTCGATCTATCGATGTTTGCTTATCCACTTATTAGAAATTTATAATCATAAATATGAAACTTGATATACTGGCATTTGCAGCACACCCTGATGATATTGAACTTTCCTGCAGTGGAACACTCGCACTTCAACAATCATTTGGAAATAAAATTGGTGTCATTGACCTGACTTTAGGTGAATTAGGTACACGGGGAACTGTTAAGATCCGGGAAGAGGAAGCTGCTATAGCCGCTGAGATCTTAAATCTTAGTATAAGGGAAAACCTCAATATGCCTGATGGTTTTTTTGACATTTCGGAAGAAAATATATTAGCAGTTGCAAAGTGCATTCGTATATACAGACCAGAAATAGTATTGGCAAACGCCATTTCAGACCGTCATCCTGATCATGGAAGGGCAGCGAAACTGGTTCAGGAATCTTGTTTTTATAGTGGATTGGAAAAAGTTCAATTGTCTGATAAACAGCCACTTATTCCATGGCGGCCTAAGGTTTTATATCATTATATTCAAAGCAATTATATTAAACCAGATTTCATTGTTGACATTTCAGAATTCTGGGATAAGAAAGTTGAATCAATCCGTGCATTCAAGTCTCAATTTTATGATCCTAATAGTGAGGAAAAGGAAACATATATTTCCAAACCCGAATTTTTAGAATTTCTCGAGGGCCGCGCTAAAATGTGGGGGCACGCTATAGGAGTCAAATATGGAGAAGGATTTACTGTGAACCGAGAACCTGGTATACGAAATCTAAATGATTTAATATAGATAAATTATTCTGCCGCATAGTACTTTGGATTTTCTTTATCAAAATTCCTTAATTCAAGAAGTCCCTCAAAAATATTAACTGAATTATTGTCATCTAAACCAATCTGCTTTTTTAACCATTCGTATGCCTCCAATACAGGCACATTTTTATATTTTTTATCCCTGGCAAAGTGTATGAATTTGAGTGTTTTGAGACCATTCACCCAGTGGAAAAAGCGGTATCTGAATGTTTTCAGAGATCTGGACTCACTCTGAATTTGACTTAATTTTTTCGTCCATTCCTCTAGGTTGATAAACTCTTTTAAACATGGCCCGAGTTTCTCATAATACATTGTTATTTCAGGTTGATTGGATTCATGCAGGTTGGAAATCCCTGAAAACAGCGTAGATAACTCCTTAAAAATTTCAGGATTATAGGTTTTGAATACTTTTTCCCGGGACTTTGCCCACTTCATCATAGCCTTTCCGGTCCCAAATGGTACACGGTTTGATTCACGGCTTGATGGGATGATCTTTGTGGTATTTATTTCACCAAAATTGCCTAAGGGAATTATTTTTTGCAGGAAATAAAAATCTTCTCCAGCTTTTCTTCGATTCATTCCTCCCTGTTTTGCATAAGCCGTACCTCTAACAGCTAGGCTTGATCCAACTGTATGAAAAGCATAAGGAAATCCTGCATATCTTAATGCATGTACCATATATCGAAGGTGTAGTTCGTATGAGGCAATACCAATTGAGATTTGGTCAGAATAATCAGTTTTAAGTGGATGTTCAAAATACAAATTAGCCCCATTTGCTTTCGGATGAGTCAGAAAGAAATTCTCTATTGCTGTAAGGTAATTTCGCTCACAAGTACTGTCTGCATCAAATCCTACGAGGACTCCCTCATAATTTCCAGATCGTGCAAGTCTTCTTATAGCCTCATCCATTACGAGTTTTCTTGCTAAACCAACACCTGCATATTTTTCAGGCAAATCCCCGGCTCTAATAACATGGAATTTTTTTTGGTTATCATTATGGGAATTTATCCAAGTCTTAATTTCCGAGTAGCTTTTATTATTTTGATCAATCACATCTGAATCAGATCCTTTAGGTTGGTTGATCAATATAAGGATCTCTACAGATTGTTTTGTTGGATGGCAGAGATAGAGTGATTTTAGAGTAGTAAGGATATCCTGCTCATTGTAACAAGGAATAGTAATAACGATACCTAGATCTTCTGAGACTGTCTCATCTTCAAGATATTCAAATTGATATGCGTATCTTGAGAGATATAGTTCATACTGTTTTTTTATCAGGGAGCTATTCGAGCTTTTTCCCATTTTCCGGAATCAATATATGTGTATTTTACCCTGTCATGCAAGCGGTTCGGTCTGCCTTGCCAGAAGCTTATTGAAAAAGGTTTCAAACTATATCCACCCCAATGAGGTGGCCTGGGAACGGCTTTGCCCATAAATCTGGCAGCATATTTTGCAAATTCTAACTTGATGAAATTTCTGGAAGATATTGGCTCGCTTTGAGGACTGGCCCAGGCACCAACCTGACTTTTGTAGGGCCGGGTTTTGAAATATTCGTCAGAAATATGCGGGGGAATTTTATGGGCTACTCCCCATATATTTACCTGTCTCTCTAATTCAGGCCAGAAAAAATTCATTGCGCATTTGGAATTATTTTCCAATTCCATACTTTTCTGACTCCGGTAATTTGTATAGAAAACGAATTCTTCATTAGTAATATCTTTTAAAAGCAACATCCTTGTTGAAGGTTGGCCATCCCCATCAACGGTTGCAAGGCACATTGCTGTTGCTTCGGGCACTTCCGCCTTTATTGCTTCCTGAAGCCATATCTGGAATTGCAATATCGGATTGTCATTTAAAAGTTCAGGTTTCAATTTCTTTTTTGAAAAATCTCTGCGAATATCTCCAATCTTAATTTCCACCATGTAATGAAACCATTATTTAATATTGTTTTTAAATAAAAACCAACCTTTTAAGGATTTCGGTTGTCTTTATTGGTACAATATTATAAGTTTAATTTTAAATATTTGGAATTCCTTATTAATATAATATGATTTGTAGAGGATAACTAAGTCATATTCGTTAATAGAGTTTATTACAATTATATATTGTAATTTGAATTTAGGGACACTAGAGTTATTTATGGATTACTTCAATTATCAACAGGTATTAACCCCAAAAAAAGGTTGTTTTCTTGTATCTGAACCATTTTTGCCGGATCCAAATTTCGAACGCACTGTTATTATCTTGTGTGATCACAATGAGGAAGGAAGTGTTGGATTTATTCTTAATAAGCCCTCAATTTTAAAATTTGATGAGGCTGTTGAGGACGTGCATAATTTTAATGCACCACTTTATGTTGGTGGACCAGTTCAACAGGACACGCTTCATTTTATTCATCGTTCGGGAGAACAGCTGGAAGGCAGTGTGGAAATAGGAAAGAATATTTATTGGGGAGGTAATTATGAACAATTGATAGCCATAATAAATAGTGGAGAGATTATAAAAGATAATTTTAAATTCTTTCTTGGTTATTCAGGCTGGGCACCTGGACAACTGGAGGAAGAATTAAAACAAAAATCCTGGATCATTTATGATGAGGCTACTGAAGAAAGTGTTTTTGATATAAATTCAAAATTGCTTTGGAAGGAAATCCTCAAAGGCATGGGTGGCAAATTTAAAGTATTTGCAAATTATCCGGTTGATCCCAGGATGAATTAAATTTTGACATATTTATTTATAATTGCCAATTTTGCAAAATATTATATTTTAAAATGACCGACACTGAAAAGGAAAGGGAACTTCCTAAGGAGGGAATGGAAATGAATAAGGAAAATTTAGTAGAGCTGGGAGAGAAAAAGGAAAGTTCTTTAGCTGCAGATCAAGAATCTGTTACCAGAAATAACAATGTAAATAATTTTAATATTGATTCTTCAAAGGAAGAGGAGGGCTCATCTGCATCGAATGAGTCTGCTGAAACCAGCAAAGATGAAATATCAGGAGATTTACCTGCCACTAGTATCTCGGATATAAGTGAAAAGTCGGGTGAAGAGGATGTATCAGAAACTCCTCCTATTCAAAATAAAGAAAAGCCTCCTATTCAAAATAAAGAAAAGAGAGAAGAGGAGGCCCCATCTGTTTCTAACACCGATGGATCCGATAATTCAATTTCAGAAATCAAATCCGAAGAAATAAGCCCTCCATCTGGCAATGACTTGATTGAACAGGAAGAAGCATCTCTGCCTGAAAAGGAATCCTCAGAAATTGAGACATCTCAGGACAATGAATCTGCCGAAGAAGTAATACCTTCTGCTCTTGAAGCAATTTCCAATGTAGATGAAATTCAGGACAAAGAAGATCCTCAAGTTGTAACAACCGGGCTTCCAACTGAAGCAAAAGAGGAAGCAATTAAGGAAGATAATGACAAAGAAGACCAACCAGAAAATAGTACTGCCGAAAATACTAAAAGTGAAAGTACGATTATAATAGATGCTCAAAGCCCTGAAGGAGAGAATCGGGAAAAGCCTATTGAAAAAAACGAGAATATTGAAACTAAAGATGTAGAGATTCCCAAAAGTGAGGAGGAAAAAGATGAGGTTCATCTGGATGATAAGATTGAAAAGGAGGAAGAAAAGGATTATAGTATTCTTAAAAAGGATGAATTAATTAATGAATTTGAGGCACTTCTCAAAATTGAAGATATTAAGTTAGCTGAGAAAAAGATAAAAGAGCTCAAACCATTTTATCAGGAAATTGTCGAGTCTGAGCAAAAGGAAGCATTGCAGAAATTTCTTGATGATGGAGGTGTAGAAATAGATTTCAAATATGTAGGCGATGCCCTGGACTCTCGATATTCAAATTTAAACGATAAATATAAAGGGCGTCGCAACGCTTATTATTCAGAACTTGAAAAAAGTAAGGAGGATAATCTTACCCGGAAACAGGATATCCTAGAAAAACTAAGAGCAATTGTCGATGGAGAAGAAACAAATGCAAGTATCAGTGCATTAAAGAATATAACCAATGAATGGCGTTCAATTGGTCCTGTTCCATCTGCATATGCAAAATCGATGTGGGCTACTTATAATATCCTAATCGATCGATTTTATGACAACAGGAGTATCTATTTTGAATTAAAGGAACTTGACAGAAAGAAAAACCTTGAGTCCAAATTGGAGTTATGTGAAAAGGCTGAGAATCTGCTGGAGTATGACGTGATCAGAGATGCAGTTAAAGAATTAAACGAACTCCATGAGGAGTTCAAGCACATAGGACCTGTTCCTAAGGATATGCAGGAAGTGGTATGGCAGAGGTTCAAATCCGCATCAGATGCAATTTATAATCGAAGAAAAGATTATGTAAGTGGCCTTAAAAAAGAACTTCATGAAAATCTTGATTCAAAAAAACAATTAGTTGATGAAGTGGCGAAATTCGATGATTTTGATTCTGAAAAGATCTCGGATTGGAATGAAAAGACGAAGGAGATACTGGATCTCCAGAAAAAGTGGGAAGCGATTGGTGGCTTGCCTCGTGAACATGCAAAGGATATTAATAAACATTTCTGGTCGAGTTTTAAAGCATTCTTTAATAATAAAAATAAGTTCTTCAAAAAGCTTGAAAATCAACGGGATGAAAACTTAATGAAGAAGGAGGATCTGGTAAAACGCGCAGAAGAGTTGAAAGAAAGTAGTGATTGGGAAAAAACAGCTGAACAGTTGAAGGAACTTCAAAGGGAATGGAAAGATATTGGTCCCGTTCCTGAGAAGAACAGGAATGAAGTTTATAAAAAGTTTAAAAAAGCCTGCGATACTTTTTTTAATAAAAGAAGGGGACATTCAAAAGAGGTTGAGAGTGAATATAAGGTCAATTTGAGGAAGAAGGAGGAAATCTGTGCTGAAATAGAAAAGATGGTGGAAGATAAGAATAAAAATATTGACCGCTTCAAAGAACTTCAGGGATTGTTTAATGAAATTGGCTTTGTCCCAAGAAACACCATTAAAAAGATCCAAAAGAAATATAGCCATGCTTCAGAATTATTTTTAAATAGTTTTGACCTATCTGATACTGAGAAAAGTGAATTACGATTTGCTGCAGAAGTTGATAAACTTAAAGCCAGTCCTAATGCTGATAAACGAATCCATCGCAAGGAGGTTGAGGTCCGGCGTCTGATCAGTAAAATTGAAAATGATATTGCATTGTGGAAAAACAATATTGAATTCTTTGCCAAGTCCAAAACCGCCGATAAAGTTAGAGAAGAATTCAATGAAAAAATTGCTAAAGCTACTTCCCAGCTTGAAGCATTAAAGGAGGAAATGAAGGTGTTGAATAAAATTTAAAAAATTACACTCCGATTTTTTCAAAATACCTTTAAAGAGATTACTTTTGCGATCGTTTTAGGTTAGTACTAAAACTCGAATTGGAGACTAAGCCTCCGTAGCTCAGTTGGTCAGAGCAGTTGATTTGTAATCATCAGGTCGTTGGTTCGAATCCGACCGGGGGCTCCAAAAAATGCCTCGTAATTAATTTTGCGGGGCTTTTTCATTGATTTTTTACCTTAATTCTGGCAATTAGGAACGTAATTAGGAAGGTTCTTCGTCTTGAATTTGAACTGATATCAAATCAAAATTTATTTATCTCCATTTTCGGCGTATAGGTACATTGTTAAAAACTCACTGAATGCCTGGAATTAAATAATGCAAATTGATTATCTCGTTTCTATCAGTATAACTCCATTGGCTGCCCTCGCTCCATATAGGGAAGCTTGCTGACTGCTTAACTTAGAAATGCTCAAGATATCAGGAGGATTGATAAAACTGACATCATCTACGATTACTCCATCCACCAGCATAAGTGCAGCGTTACTGCCATATACGCTTTTGGCCCCCCTGAATTGAATCGCTTTCTGTCCACCCTCAACAATTATGGTGGTTTCCGGTAATGCATATTTGATGGCGTCAAAGACACTAACAAAATTTACATATATGTTATTTTCAAGATATAGATTTTCAATAGCATATTCGAGGTCTTCCTTGGAAAGGTATCCGGCCTCTGAAGTGATCTCGATATTTTTTTCTTTATTGTCAAATATCAAATTGATTTTCAAGGATTGCATTTTCTCAGTAATTTTCTGATTATACTCCATAAATACAGATTCCTTGATCCGGAGAACATCTTTGGTCTTAACCTCTATTTCAAATTCTCCTGCTTCATTCGTTATGGCCTCGGTTTTTGCTTTTTTTGCCTTTACCGTTACTCCTTTAACCGGATATTTATTAAATGATAATACAGTTCCTGATAATTTCCTGGTCTGACTTGAACATAATATTGGAAAGATCACTAAGCTAAAAAATATAAGTGTGTGAACTATTCTTTTCATCTTGTTATCTATTATTTATAAGATCAACTACAATTTCAGTTTTCAAAAAAGGAAAAAGCCTGATATTTTTAAGTATATACCTTAAAATTCACTCTTTAGTTACATAAAAACAAAAATTACGCCAATTGTACAAACTTAAAGTATCATTACTTTTTAATCTAGATCTAGTAATTCTCCATTGTTAAGCTTGTATTCAAATGTGAATAAAAGTAACTTAATACCATTGACATTTTTTTTGATCACATTAATATTTTTCAAAATGAAATCTTCTCTAAACTTTATCAGATTCTTTTGTATTGCATTAATTCTTGGGCTGATATCTAACCATGCCCTATTCAGTCAAAATTCCTTAACTATTAATGAACTGGAGTACTTCGATATGCAAGGTCTTTCAGTTATGGTTTTCGATGATTATTATCCTAATGGCCGTCAGGGTGGGGTAACCATTATTCAAAATGATGTGCGTGTAGCCGCTAATGGAGATCTGCAATTGCGGGGCTATTCGAAAATTGGTGAGAAGTTAGTGGATAAAAAATCAAATACCATTCAAAGAAATCTAAGCTTTGAAGATATCCCGATTAGCTACAGTGTTTCTGTTCAGGCAGATGGCAGTAAAGTGAAAATATCCCTGGACCTTGACAATCCGCTTCCAGCCGAGTGGGCAGGAAAAGCCTGGTTTAAAATTGAACTTTTCCCGGCAATACTGTTTGGAAAAACCTGGCATCTTGATGGTAAAACAGGCATATTTCCAACCGATGCCTATGGCCCATTGGAAAATGGAGAAATTAAACCCTATGCAGAGGGAAAGGTATTGTCTATAGCACCGGAAACTAAATTACAAAGGATGACCATCAAAGCTTTAAATGGGGATCTTCAGCTGACAGATGGAAGAATATTTGGTAAAGCCAGGTGGTTTATCGTTAGAACTCCTGTGCCCGAAGGTGTTACCAAAGGTGCTGTCCAATGGGAAATCGATGCAGTTCCTGAAGAAAACCATATCTATAAACCAGTGATACACCTAAGCCAGGTCGGGTATTTGCCAAATGAACCCAAGAAGGCAGTAATTGAACTTGATAAAACAATTTCTGATCTTGAAAACGTAGAAATTATCCGTATCTCGCCCGACGGTTCCAAATCATCGGTTTTGTCTGAAAAGGCCGAATTGTGGGGAAAATACCTGAGATATAACTATGCAGTTTGTGATTTCACATCTATTTCTGAACCAGGTATTTATAAGGTAAAGTACAGTAACTCGGAGTCTAACCACTTTAAAATAGGGGATGATATCTATGATCGATATGTTTGGCAACCAACACTTGAATTTTTTCTTCCGGTACAGATGTGCCATGTCAGGGTGGAACAGGGATCCCGGATCTGGCATGACTGGTGCCATTTAGATGATGCGCTGATGGCCCCTACTAACCATACTCATTTTGATGGTTATTTCCAGGGTCCGGAAACATTTGTGGATTTTGAGCATCCTGACCACGTTCCTCACCTTGATAAGGGAGGTTGGCATGATGCAGGTGATTATGATCTTAGAATCGAGTCGCAAGCAAATACTACCTTACGATTAGCCCAGATGTATGAATTATTCGGACACGATCTTGATGTGACTGAAATTGACCAACAGAAGAAACTGGTTACTATGCATAAATCGGATGGGATTTCAGATTTTATACAGCAGGTTGAACATGGTGTATTAACAGTGCTGGGAGGCTACAGGGGATTAGGCAGGTTATATGACGGCATCATCTGCAGAACAAGGAAGCAATATGGGCTCAAAGGTGATGGAGGTGGAATGACCGATGACCTTGTATATGATCCGGAATTACCAGAGGATGGCAGGACAGTATATAAATCAGGTTTGTATGATGATCGTTGGGTCTTTACGGAAGATCATCCGCGCCATGAGATGACGGGTATTGCCAGTCTTGCCGCAGCTTCCAGGGTACTTAAAGATTATAATTCTGATTTGGCAAATGAATGTCTATCAGCAGCAGAAGAACTATTTGATATTACCAGTAAAAAGAAAATGGAGGCGGAATACGTTTCTGCAGCAGCAGAGCTATACCTGGCGACATTGGATGATAATTATCTCAATGGCATCGTTGATAATAAAGAATATATACTTGATAATATAGAAAGAACAGCCTGGGCTGTTGGTCGTGTATATCAACATATCCAGGATGCTGATTTTCGAAAGGATATGGATAAAGCAGTTGCAGGCCTGGCAAAACAGCTTGATGAACAGATGGAAGAAAATCCATTTGGAATTCCCTATAAGCCAAATATATGGGGAGCGGGATGGATTATACAAAATATTGGGGTGAGGCACTACTTCCTGGTTACGGGTTTCCCGGGCGTATTTAATCAAGACTTAATATTCAATGCCATGCAGTTTGTTCTGGGTTGTCACCCTGGAATGAATACCGCATCATTTGCTTCAGGAGTTGGGGAAAAATCTCTGTTACAGGCTTATGGTGTAAACAGGGAAGATCTATCATACATTCCCGGTGGGGTAGCATCAGGTACTGCCCTGATCAGGCCAGATTTTCCGGAATTAAAAGATAATTGGAGCTTTTTATGGCAGCAAACTGAATATGTTCTTGGTGGTGGAGCAACAAATTTTATGTTCCTGGTAATGGCCACAAATCAATTGTTGAAAGAATAGATTATATTGCAACTGATATAAAGATTCTGAGGACTTAATTTTATTATAGAATTTACTAGAAAACGGGTAAAAAACGTAATATGCTTTCTCCCCCAAAGAATTTCCTGGGAATGGGAGAAAGCATATTATAACTATTTACAGGATTTCCTGACCTATAAATTGAGGTATTTTTTAAGTAGATTCCGGCCCATAATGATGGCATCCCTGCCACTGGATTCTATTCCATACCACCCCTTATAGCCTGAATCCTGACAGAGATTGATCATTTTGGCTGTTAATTCCTCAGTTGGCTGATTTCTATATGACATACCTCCTGCCCAAGGAAGCATTTTTTCAAGATACCCATAATTATCAAATGTATCGCTCGGGCTTCGCCAATCAGGATATGACCCAAAATACAGGTTATCTACCGTTTTGTATAATTTTACCATCCAATCTGCATCATTGGAGACTCCTCCGTGGTTCTCAATAACAACACTAATATTAGCCTGTACTGAGTATTCAAGTAACATATCATAGGATTCTGCGGCCCATTTGAGTGCTTCATCCGGATTCACACCTTCTGGCCCCCTGCAATTGGTCCGGATGGTATGACATCCCAGGTAATGCGCTATATCAATCCATTTTTTATGATTTGTCACAAACTGCTTCCTGAGCTCTTTTGTTGGTTCACATCCATCTCCTTCCGCATCGACCATAATGAGTACCATCTTAACACCATGTTCATCAGCATTTTTCTTTAGTTGATTCTGGTAGTTCATAGTTGGCACTTCGAATAATGTGTTTACAAATTCGATACCGTTCAGGTCAAAGTCTTCCCTTGCTACTTTGGCAAAATCCAGTGTTTTCCATTTACCATCCCTTACCTCCTGTACCAGTGCCCATTGAGCAAGCGAGATGTCATCATAAGTCATTCTTGGTGTAGCCATTGCTTGAGAACTTTTAGTTAAAGAAGGTACAATTAATCCTGCAGCACTAAGAACAGCTGATTTCTCAATAAATCCCCTTCTAGTGATTTTTTTAATTTTATCTTTCATTTTGATCTTTGCCTATAATTTTTATAATTTCTAGATTTCCCAGCCTTTTCGATATTCCCTGGTAAGGTATTTATTTGCTGCATCATCATTAGTGATCTTCATGGATGCAGTATCATATTTCACTTCTTTCTTTGCCCGAAGTGCAACAGCACCCAGGTTGATAGCCTCAGTTACCGGCCCTGCATAGAGAAAACTTCCATTTGAATTCCTGTTTTCTTTAATTGCCTTAGCCCATGTATCTGATCTTCTTCCCGGGTCCCTTGGAGGAAGTTCTTTGTTGCCTGAGTAAGCATCCTTTTTACTTGCAGGTATGATTTCAGGTTTCTCTCCTCTGAATCCCCCTAGTATTTTCCCTTTATCGCCAACAAACATCATACCTTCGTTAGGTATATCTCTGTTGTCTTCAGCCAGCTCTTCTGGAATAAAGGGCTTCATGCCACCATCATACCAGAACAGGTCAAAAGCAGGTAAGCTTTCCTGTTTTGGGAACTTCAACTGTATTAAACTGGATTGAGGAAATGACACATCATTGTCGAGCCATTTGTATGTATTGCCATCAACATACCTGTGGGTTGTGCCATATGCTTTTGCAGCAACGGGAGGTGTTTCTATTCCTAGTACTCTAAATAGTGGGAATAGGCTATAGTGACCCATGTCTGCTATACTTCCTCCTCCGAAATCATACCATCCCCGAAATACATTATGGGTATAATGAGGATGATAGGGAAGGTCCGGAACTACTCCAAGCCATAATTCCCAATTGAAACCGTCCGGAATAGGTGGGGTATCAGTAGGCCTTTTAGGCCATTGTTCCCAAACAGGTCTGTAAGACCAGTTGTGTATTTCCTTTAATGTTCCGATTACACCGTCATCGATCCATTGCTTGATGAGCGTATATTCCGGTCTGTCACTCCATGCCAGAAGATGGGTAGTTACTTTTGCTTTTTCAGCTGCCTTATATACCTGTTTCCATTCATGCATTCTGTTGGCAATGGGTTTGTGTGTGACAACATGCATGTTATTTTTTAATGCTTCAATTGCCAGATAAGCATGATGATGATCAGGTGTCATGATCTTAACCGCATCGATATCTTTTTCCTTGGCAAGTAATTCTCTATAGTCTTCATAAGAGGCGCATCCTGTATAATTTCCAGAAGCAGTATTTTTGCCATAATACTTTTCGACATACTCTTTTCCTATGTCCCGGCCTCCAGGAATACCCTTATAATTGCTGCCCCAATCAGGTTCATCTAAGGTTTTCCGAATGCTATTCCTGATCCCATTTGCTGACCAGTCCAGATAGTTAGTAGTAAATTTATTTGGATCGGCGACAGCAACTACCTGAATATCTTCATTTTCAAGCATGTCTGGCATTTCTCTCAATCCCTGGGTTCCGCATCCAATATTTGCAACAGTAACTTTATCTGAAGGAGCAACCCTTCCCGGTCCTCCAAGTACATGTCTTGGAACAATAGAAATAGTTGTGGCGGTAACACCCGCCGAACCGATGAAGGTACGTCGGTTCATCTTATTTTTACTTTTCATATCTTTTATAAATTTTAAAAAATGATGTCAATAAATACTTTAAAAATATCACCGAAATGTATTATGAAATGATTTTATAACGACTAAATTTAAGAAAGTGAGACCTTAGAAACAAGTAAAGATCATTTTTCAGGTATTCATGAATTTAACTTTTATTATCGATATCCATCACTCAGTAAAAAATGTGAATTCTAAAATGTGTTTGCTTAGACCCTGATTATTCCCGCTTATAAATAATTATTCCAGATTATGGATATTTTTGCATCTTGAAAAAACAAAACCTGATTTTTCTCGATTATTAAAGTGAAAAGAACCTAAAAAATGAAAAAATTATTTTATATTATTCAGTTTTTATTCCTGATAACTCCTTTTTATTCTTGTTTAGCTGGCAAGCCTTATGATGAATGGGACAGGAAAGATGTAATGGAGTATTTTGAATCTAACAATATCATATTTGAAGGGGAGTACAAAAACTCTGAACACAATCAGTATATCCTTATAGGTAGATTAAACAGTAAAACTGAAAAGGTAAGCATGAATTTCTTTCTCAAAGAGGGGAAATTACAAAAAGCCCTGTTGACAGCCTATGAAAATAAAACATTCAATTCAGTACAAGCAACGATTCAGGATCAAGGATTTAATATGATCTCTGCAACCAATGATAAACTTGGAAATCAATACAGAAAATATACTTTAGGATCAGTTG
Organism: uncultured Cytophagales bacterium; assembly: GCA_963820995.1. GTDB lineage: Bacteria > Bacteroidota > Bacteroidia > Cytophagales > Cyclobacteriaceae > JAGTVG01. Next base: position 189,373 of record CAWGCL010000013.1, read on the forward strand.
AACTTACCGTAGTGAATAAAAAAGCAGACTGGCCTGAAATGTACTTTCAACCTTAAGGGAATTATTTGAAAACTTAATTTTCGATAACCTTATTCCAGTTCAACTACTTTTCCCGTCCTGAAAGATTCATCTGCAGCAAGGACAATCCTAAGGCTATTGATTGCATCTTCCTGATGCGCCGTTAAATCAACATCATTTACAATTGAATTAAAGAAGAACTCCTGTTCCAGGTCACACAATCCCTGATGATCGGGTTCATCTTCTGTACTGATTATTTCATCCGGTTTAATGAAGTTGTGGTTTTCATCCATTTCAGAAAAATGTAGTTTTAAACGATTAGTCTGTGTATGGGAATCAATATCATCAGATCCAGTTTCACCTTTATGTTCCTTGTCCATGATACTAATGCATCCTTTTGGACCAATCACATCCTTAACAAAGAAAGCAACTTCACTCATCATCGGTCCCCAGCCAGCCTCATACCAACCAACTGATCCATCATCAAACACTACCTGCAACTGACCATAATTATACATATCCTGTTTAATCTGATCAGTTAATCTTGCTCCAATGGCATGTACCCGTAGGGGTTTTGATCTTGTCATCTGACACATCACGTCAACATAATGAACACCACAATCTACAATAGGAGACATGGATTTCATTAAGTTTATATGCCATTGCCAAGTGGTTTCACTACTTTGCTGGTTAAGATTCATCCGCATGACCAGAGGTTTTCCTAAAGTCTGGGCAATCTCTATAAATTTCTTCCAGGAAGGATGTACACGTAAAATATATCCTACAACTAACTTCTTTTTTCCTTCTTGAGCAAGATTCACGAGGTCTGAAGCTTTTTCTACAGAAACGGCTAAAGGTTTTTCGACAAATACATGTGCACCCGCTATTAAGCTTTTCCTGGCCAGTTCTGCGTGGGTGTCAGGATAAGTACAGATACAGACAGCATCAGGTTTTGTTGCAGCCATTGCTGTATCAAAATCATCGAATTGAGGGATCCCACCCAGTTCGTTGGAAAGAATTTCTCTTCTCTCAGGCAAGCGGTCGACCAATCCGACTAGTTCAAATCCCGAAATTTTATAATAGGCCAGTGCATGAGATCGTCCCATGTTTCCAATACCTACTACAATGATTCGTATCTTATTCATCGTTTTAATATACTTTTTCTTCCACTTTAAATTAATATTTTATTTTCATAATAGAACATGATAAGAGTTAAAATTCACAATACATCAACCATAACCGGATTTCATTTGTAATTTATTAAAAATTAGGTATTTTAAGCACTTCATTTTGTAAACACATATTAACAGATTTTTTAAATAATTAAATATGAAGATTATTATCAGAAAAGATTATCAACAGTTAAGCCAATGGACTGCTGATTACATTGCCGAAAGGATAAATAATTTTAAGCCGACAAAAGAGAAACCCTTCGTTTTGGGTTTGCCAACCGGATCTTCTCCTTTGGGGACGTATAAAGCTCTAATTAAGCTCAATAAAGAAAGGGCTGTTAGCTTCGATAATGTTATCACATTCAATATGGACGAGTATGTTGGGTTGGATGGGGATCACGAACAAAGCTATCATTATTTTATGTGGGAGAATTTCTTCAATCATATAGATATCCCTGAAGAAAATGTGAATATTTTGAATGGAATGGCTCCAGACCTTGACAAGGAATGTGCAGATTATGAGAAAAAGATGAAGGACTTAGGAGGAATTGAACTTTTCCTTGGAGGAATTGGGCCAGATGGTCATATTGCATTTAATGAACCAGGATCTTCACTGGCTTCCAGAACAAGGATAAAAACACTTAACTTCAACACAATAAAAGCCAACGCAAGATTCTTTGACAATGATATTCATTTGGTACCAAGAATGGCTTTAACCGTTGGCGTAGGTACCGTAATGGATTCACGTGAGGTATTGGTTATCATAAATGGATTCCATAAGGCAAGGGCATTGCGTCAGGTAGTGGAAGAAGGAGTCAACCATATGTGGACAGTCTCAATGTTACAAATGCACAGGCATGCTGTGATCGTTTGTGATGATGAAGCCACAATGGAATTAAAGGCTGAAACTGTAAAATACTTTAAAGAAATTGAACAGATTATTGATAACGAGTTTCCGGATCTTGATTAAAGATTTGAAGCATTTAGAAAAATTGGGTTACTATTTAGTAGCCCATTGTTTTTTTCACATATTCCCTGCTCATCTTTAAGCTTTCGCGGATCGGTCTGGTGGTTGTGAAATCCCCTTCATGAGCAAGTTCCACTACCAGATCGCCCGAGAAATCTATCTTCTTTAATGTCTTCCCTATTGTTTTAAAATTCACATCTCCCTCGCCCAGGGATTCAGGCCATTTTCCGTTTTTAAACTCGTCGCGCAAATGCATGAAAACAATCTGATCCTGGTACGAAATAAGAAAATCGATCGGATCCACTCCGCCCCGTTTTAACCAGTTCAGATCGGGGCCTAATTTGACATCAGGAATCCTTTTCAGCGTTCCTTTCAAATCATGAAGACCTTCTTCTACTTCATAGGTATGATTATGTAGGTTAAGGACGATGCCCTTTTTATTAGCAATAACAATAATCTTTTTTAATAGATCTGCCTGATCATCCAATTGTTCTTCAGTTTTCCTTTCCGGAGCTCTGCCAACAGAAGTTCCTAATGTTCTGCCACCTACTTCTGCCAGGTTATTAATGATGTTTTCAGTGTCATCCAGAATTTCCTGATGTTTGGATTTGTCCCACATATCAGCTCCATAGGAAGTTCCTATTACCGGTAATCCATATCTGTCTTTTAATTCAGAAATAATTAGTGTGGTGTTGCGGTTTCTCAATGGATGATGCATTAGCTCCACACCGTCGAATCCAGCGTATTTTACCCCCTGGAATATTTTATCTAATGCAGGGCTTATATCATATTCAGGTAATGTAGCAGCGTATATCCAGGGATGAGCGCCCACTGTTACCTTGTTTTCTTTTAAAGAGTTAATATTTAGAACCATATGCCATACTATGATTATATGCCAGTCCTCCGGCAACCATAGTGCCTGCGTTCATTAAGAATTTTCGACGTGATGTTTTCATAAATCAGATCTATTCATTTTTGATAAAGATCTGTAATTAATAATAATTTTTTATTCAAATCAATTCTTATTTCATAAATTGGAAAATAATTATTTCATCATTTATTTTTTATACTATGAATTCCAGGAAAAAAACATCGAGAAGAGATTTTCTAACAAAGGTCTCATTAGGGACTGCTGCACTGTCGGTTCCTAATATATTAACAGCACGTAATAAAGGTATCAGAAAGGAGATATTAGAATCTAATTATATTTCGAAAACCTATGCGGCTAATGATAAAATAAGACTAGCCACTATCGGCTTTGGTATACAAGGGATAGGGGATACAGGTAATGCTGTTGGTGTTGATGGAGTTGAGTTTGTAGCCGCCTGTGATCTATACGAAGGCAGGTTGACAAGGGCAAAAGAGATCTATGGTAAGGATATTTTTACGACGAGGGATTACAGGGAGATCTTGTCAAAAGATGATATCGATGCAGTTATTATTGCTACTCCGGACCATTGGCATGAGCGTATTGCAACAGATGCCATGAAAGCAGGAAAGGCAGTATATCTGGAGAAGCCAATGATAAAAAACATACCGGAAGGTCATAATCTGATTAAAGCTCAGAAAGATACTGGGGCAATACTGCAGGTTGGAAGCCAGGGCATGTCAGGCATATATGCGGCTAAAGCCAGGGAATTGTATAAATCGGGTGTTATTGGCGATCTGGTTATGGTAGAGATTCATAATGACAGGTATTCCTCAGAAGGGGCATGGCAATATCCAATTCCTCCTGATGCGAACGCGGATAGCATTGATTTTGACACTTTCCTCGGTACTGCACCAAAAGTGGATTATGATCCCGTTCGGTTTTTCAGATGGCGCAACTACCAGGATTATGGTACTGGAGTAGCTGGTGATCTATTTGTCCATTCTTTCTCAACCTTGAATTTTGTAATCGATTCCTTAGGCCCTGTTCGTGCTAAATCTACAGGTGGATTACGATATTGGAAAGATGGGAGGGATGTTCCTGATATTCTGATGTCTTTATATGATTTCCCTGAAGCTGAGAACCATCCTGCATTTAATGCTGTGTTAAGGATCAATTTTGTTGCCGGAGGTGGCGGAGGCGGAGGATTTCAATTAATAGGTACGGAAGGAGCCATGATCGTCGGGTGGGGTTCTGTTACGGTGATCCATAGCGATATGGGATGGAGACCTACCGGATATGCACTAAAATCTTATCCTGATAATATTCAGAAAGAAATTAATAAAATGTATGATGCCAAGTATGAACAACAGCGGGATAAAATGTTAAATCCACAGGATACTGTTTTTGAGGCTTCAAGTTCTTACAAAGGAGCAGATCACGATCATTTTCTTACTTTTTTCGAAGCGATGCGTGGAAACAGGAAAGTGGTAGAGGATACTACTTATGGATTAAGGGCTGCCGGGGCTGCATTACTTTCGAATTTCAGTTACTTTGAAGATAAGACTGTTAATTGGGATCCTGTGAAAATGCTACTTATATAAATCTATGTATTTATTATGAAAAATATGATTAGAAATATATTTACATTGATTTTTATAGCGATGACTTTATTGTCATACGCCCAGGATGATAAGATAAATGTTATAGTTTTTGGGGCCCACCCGGATGATGCTGATGCGGATGCCGGAGGAACAGCAATTAAATTTGCCCAAATGGGTCATAATGTATTGTTCGTGTCATTAACTAATGGTGATGCGGGACATTTTGCAATGGGAGGGGGAGCCCTTGCCAGAATTCGAAGAGCAGAAGCAGAAGAAGCAGGAAGAAGGGCTGGCGTTACATATGTTGTGCTGGATAACCATGACGGAGAGCTGATGCCTACATTGTACGTTAGATTACAGGTAATTCGATTAATTAGAAATGGAATGCGGATATTGTAATAGGCCCCAGGCCAAATGATTATCATCCCGATCATAGGAATTGTGGTATCCTTCTCCAGGATGCTGCATATATGGTAATTGTACCGAATGTAGCACCCGATACCCCTCCCTTGAAAAAAAATCCCTTGTTTTTATATGCTCAGGATTATCTTTCAAAGGCCAAATCCATTTACTCCAGACATAGCAGTTGATATACCGATACATACAGACAGAAAATATATACTATGGCGGCCCATGAGTCACAACATTTTGAGTGGTTGCCATGGACTTCCGGAAGATTGGATGAAATTCCTGATAATGCTGAAGAAAGATTGGATTATCTTGCCAAAGTATAGAAAAGTCAGGATCACAGAGGCCGTTAAAGAATCGCTGGTTAAATGGTATGGTAAGGATAAGGCAGTTTTCGTAACTGATGCTGAAGCTTTTGAGATTTGCGAATATGGGCGGCGTCCAGATGATGACGAGATCAGAAGATTGTTCCCATGATTAAGTAAAAGACACCTATAGTATAATTAATTTCATTTTCACACCTCTGTCAACTAATCAGTTTTAATATCTTAGTGGAAAATTGAATTCACTGATAAATTAAATAATATTACTATGAAAAAAATCTCTTTCTTACTGCTTCTATTACTGACAAGCTATTAGTCTGTCTGCATGCGCAGGAACAGGAAAATAAATGTAATCATATTTGGAGCTCATCCGGATGATCCTGACAGCGATGCCGGAACAGCAATCCTATGGTCAAAAATGGGGCATAATGTCATGATGGTTGCCTTAACAAATGGAGATGCAGGGCATCAGGATATGGGCGGAGGCGCGCTGGCCAGAATCCGAAGGGCAGAGGCTGAAGAAGCTGGGAAACGATATGGTGTTAAGTATATTACCCTGGATAATCATGACGGTGAATTAATGCCGACACTGGAAAACAGGTTGGAAGTGATTCGGCTGATCCGGCAATGGAATGCGGATATAGTCATCGGGCCAAGACCAAATGATTATCATCCCGGACCATAGATATACAGGTGTGCTTTTACAGGATGCCGCATATATGGTTATTGTTCCAAATGTTGCGCCGGACACACCACCATTAAAGAAAAATCCAGTCTTTCTTTATACCAGAGACCGTTTTCAAAAACCTAATCCATTTAGTCCGGATATTGCCGTGGATATTACAGATGTTTTCGATCAAAAAATTTATGGCATGGCAGCGCATGAATCTCAATTTTTCTCATGGCTTCCCTGGACGAGAGGCCAACTTGAGAATGTTCCTGAAGATCCTGAAGAAAGACTGAAATGGTTAGGGAATATATGGAGTGGTGGCCCTATTTCAGAAGAAGCCAGGGCATCATTGGATAAATGGTATGGTAAAGATCGGTCTAAGCTGGTTAAGTACGCCGAGACCTTTGAAATATGTGAATATGGGCGAAGGCCATCTGATGCCGAGATCCGTGAGTTATTCCCAATGCTTGGCAAGTAATTACAGCACTGCATTAATTCATCTTTAAGAACTGATAAAAAGTTTGTGATCTTTCAATACCAGAAAATGGAAATTTATCTTGAAGGATGATGAACTTTTTTTTATCTTATACTTTATAAAGCTTCCGGGGTAGAATTCATCGAAAGAGAATTCTAGTCTACATTTAATATTAATTGTTGGTCTTTAAATAACAGACCAATGTGCTTTTCATACATCTAACTAAATTAGTTTTACTGCATTTCTCAAAAGAAATGTTATTCCGTGATTAAATTAAAGACGATTAAAAATATAATAATGGCTTGCGGAAAACTTAAAAATTACCTCGATGATAATAATGTGCCATATGTTACAATAACTCATTCTCAGGCCTTTACAGCACAGCAGGTAGCTGCTTCAGCGCATATAAAAGGAAAGGAAATGGCAAAAACTGTTATTATTAAGATCAATGATAAGCTTGCAATGGCTGTTTTGCCTGCAACTTATCAAGTAGATTTCCATCTTTTGAAGGAAATAACGGGCAATGAAAATGTTGTATTAGCTCATGAATCAGAATTCAAGGAAATATTTGAAGACTGTGAAACCGGGGCTATGCCACCGTTTGGAAATTTGTACAATATGGAAGTTTTCGTTGCACAGAGTTTAACGGAAGATGTTGAAATTGCATTTAATGCTGGTACGCATTCTGAATTGATCCGAATGGGCTATTCGGATTTTGAAAGGCTGGTAAAGCCAAAAATTCTAAAATTCTCTGTATTGTAATCTTTAACCGGGCAAGAGGCTGTTTTAAACAGCCTCTTCTTTTTGTATCATACAATAAACTAAATCGACATGCTTTTGAAATAAATATTATGAGGAAATTATCAGGTTTGCCAGGGATAAAATTCCTATGATCCATAAGATTATCGAAACTTGATTGAATTTCCCGTTAATAATTTTCAGGATAATGAAAGAGATAAAGCCATATGAAAGCCCAAGACTAATACTACTGGTAAAAGGCATTATTATTATGGTGAAAAACGCAGGAATTCCATCCTCAAGATCAGTAAAATTGATTTTTTGAATATTTCGGAACATGTATAAACCAACAATAACAAGGGCTGGTGCCGTTGCATATCCCGGAACGATTTGAATGACTGGTGCAAAAAAAGGCGCAATTAAAAATAATATTCCTACAATAACTGAAGACAGACCTGTCCTCGCGCCTGCGGAAATACCAGATGCCGATTCAACATAAGTAGTAATTGTACTTGTGCCCAATAAGGAACCAATTACCGTTGCAATTGCATCAGATCCCAGAATCTTATCGATCCCTGTGATATTCCCATTTTTATCTATAAGTTTCGCCTCGTAGGAGCAGGCAATTATAGTTCCTAGGGAGTCAAACATATCAACAAATAGAAATGAGAAAATTACACCTATAAAGCTGACTTTCAAGGCTTGAATTATATTCAATTGGAAAGCTATGGGCTCAATGGATGGAGGTGAGGAAATATAGCTTTCAGGAGCTTGTATTTGACCAAAAATAATGCCTGAAATCACAATAAATACTATGCCCAGAAGGATGCTACCTTTGATCTTTTTTATCTCAAAGAGAATAATTAATACTAATCCTAAAAGACTGATTATTAACGTTGATGACATATTGCCCATTTGCAGAAGGGTAGAAGAGTTGCTGATAATTAGTCCCATGTTCTTCAAACCAACAAAAGTGATCAGCAACCCGATACCGGCAGGCATGGCTAAGCGTAAAGACAGTGGTATTGCATGTACGATTTTTTCGCGGAATCCTGAAAAAGTAAGAATAAGAAATAATATTCCTGAAATAAATACAACTCCCAAAGCAGTTCGCCAGTCAACTCCTAATCCTATTACAACGGAATATGTAAAGAAGCTATTTAATCCCAGGCCTGGGGCAAGAGCAAAAGGTACATTTGCCCATAATCCGACGATTAAGGTTCCGATAAAAGATGCCAGACAGGTAATTGTAATTAAAGCACTTTTATCCATACCCGTTTCCGCCAGCATGTTAGGATGCAGAAAAATAATATAGGACATCGTGAGGAAAGTGGTTAGTCCCCCTAGTATTTCCTGTCTCAGACTGGTGTTCCTTTCTTTTATCCGGAAAAAACGATCGATCATATGTAAAAATTAGGGAAGTTTGTTGAACAAAAATATGTAGATAATTTAATTTTACTATCTTACGAAAATTATAATCTGCTTGATTTAATCAAACAATTTTTTATTTACGTTAGGTAATAAATACAAACTTATTTTAATGACAGGATTGTTGATTTGTTTATTGTGGGAAAGTGCATAGGTTTTAGGATCACGAATATTGACAATCATTGTTTTTATGTACATTATGGAACTAAATTAAAAATATAAAATGACCAATATATCAGGAAATAAGCCACCGAGGCCATATATAATTGCTGAAAATAACTGGAAGTCAGTTAAGGATACTGATTATTCAATTGCAGTACTTCCCTGGGGTGCCACCGAAGCTCATAATTATCATTTACCTTATGGTACTGATAATATTCAATGTGATTATATAGCCGCAGAAGCTGCTAAGAAAGCATGGGAGAAAGATGTAAAAGTTGCTATATTACCTACAATCCCATTTGGCGTTAATACCCAGCAGCTGGATATCAAACTTACTATTAATATGAATCCCTCAACCCAGGCATTCGTACTTCGGGATGTTGTGGACTCACTCTATGGTCAGGGGATAAGGAAGCTGATCGTGTTAAATGGGCATGGAGGGAATGATTTCAGGCAGATGATACGTGAAATTAAAGTTGATTATCCGGGATTCTTCATTGGTACAATTAACTGGTACCTGGTTGAAGGGGATTGGAAAAAATATTTCGAAGACACCGGAGATCATGCGGGTGAGATGGAAACCAGTATTATGATGCATATTGTTCCTGATTGGGTTTTACCCTTAAATGAAGCAGGTGATGGCGCCAGCAAGAAACTTAAGTTTCATGGACGGCATGAAGGATGGTTATGGGCTCCCAGGGAATGGACTAAGGTATCAAAAGATACCGGAATCGGCAATCCATCAAGATCTACAAAAGAAAAGGGTGAAAAATACTTAGGAAAGATCATACCGAAAATTGCAGAGTTCCTTATTGAATTGGACAAAACGGATCCTGAAGATATTTACATTGATTAAATAAGTAATACTAATGAGGATTTCTTTCAATGACGTACAAGAAACCTTGGGTAAGGTATTACTTAAATATGGCTTTCAGCCAGATAAAGCTCAAACACTTTCGAATATTTTTGCGGAATCTTCCCTGGACGGAGTATATTCTCATGGATTGAACAGGTTTCCAAGGTTTATTAAGAATGTTAGAGATGGTATAGTGAAAATTGATGCTGAACCTGAGAAAATAAGCTCTTACGGGAATATAGAGCAATGGAATGGAAATTTGGGACCTGGAATTATAAATGCGCTTTCATGCATGTCGAGTGCAATGAATATTGCCAAATCGACAGGTATCGGTTGTGTTGCACTATCAAATACAAACCATTGGATGAGGGGAGGTACATATGGCTGGCAGGCTGCGGATAATGGATTTATAGGTATTTGCTGGACTAATACAGAGCCAAATATGGTTGCCTGGGGTAGTAAAAGTTCAGTGTTGGGGAATAATCCTTTAATTATAGCTATACCTAGAAAAGAGGGAAATATTGTTCTTGACACGGCTATGTCCCAATATTCATATGGCAAAATGCAAACCTATGCTGATGAGGGTAAAGAATTGGAATTTTTTGGCGGTCTTGATAGTGATAGCGCGTTAACCAGGAATCCCCAGGAAATTATAAATAATGAAACTGCCTTGCCTATAGGATTCTGGAAAGGTTCCGGGCTTTCTCTTGTATTGGATATAATTGCTGCGATACTTGCAAAAGGAGATCCAACCCATCAGATTGGGTTAAGAAATGAGGAATATGGGCTATCACAAGTATTTATATCTATCAATATAGACTGGTTGGATAAGCAATTCATTACAAAAATAATTGATGAGGTGATTAGAAACTTACATTGCTCAAATCCGGCAATGGAAGGAGATAAAGTTTATTATCCCGGTGAAAGAACACTTATTAACAAGAATTGAAAATAAAAAACTTGGTATACCTGTTAATAAGGAGATATGGAGCACAATTTTAAAACTGTAGTGACAATTTAACTCTTTATGAACAGCATACTTTATATCTTGTTTTTATAATTCAATAATAACTTTCAATAAATTAATATAAATAACTGATCTATAATAGATTGTAGCTCCTTCAATAATCTGTTTATTAATACATGATTTTTGAACTGATCACCTCTTTCGAATATTATGGAATCATAATTTTTTTTTGTAAATTTCTAAGTACACCGGAATTTTCATTTTTATATGTTTTTTGAATTTATATATAAAACAAGATTATTCTCTTAGGAAAAAGAAGCTTAAAAATATGGACGGTAGGAGATCATTTTTAATTAAAGCCGGTATTGGAGTTATAGCTTTACCTTATTTAACACAGTGCAGTAATATTAAAAGAAAAACCACTCACGTGGTTTCAATCAGCTTTGATGATGGATTCGAAAAATCTTTTATAAAAACTGCTGAGATCTATGAAAAATATAATTTAAATGCCTGTTTTAATGTAATAGCTTCTGGTCATCTTAATGATTTTAAACCTCCTGATGATTATATTCAACCAGAAGTAATTGGTGATTTTGATTTATGGAATGAATTGAAGCGAAGGGGGCATGAAATTATGCCACATGGATATAAACATGAAAACCTAGCCAGGCTAGATCTTGCGGATGCTCAAAAACTCATTTTAAAATCGCTCGATTATTTCTCGGAAAATCTGGAAAATTTTGATCCTCTAAAATCCATATTTAATTTTCCTTTCAATTCTTCAACCGAGGAACTGGAAAAATGGTTATCGGATAGGGTGTTGGCATTCCGAACTGCTGGAAGTGCCATTAATAGGCTTCCACATAAAAGGCAGAAAAAGTTAACATGCATAAGTGCCGGTCCGGATAATATCGATTCATATTTTGAAGATCAATTGCAGAACTTTCTTATAGGACCTAAAGGGTGGTTTATTTTCAATGCTCACGGTCTCGATGGAGAGGGATGGGGACCTATGAGTTCTATTTATCTTGATGAATTACTGGATAGATTGCTAGGAATGGAACAGGTTAGTGTATTACCTGTTGGCCAGGCGCTTTTATCTATATGATAAATTATTAGGAATTGGTAAATAATAGCAAACAGTCCCAATACTTATAAGAGATCTTAATGATACTATTATGAAAAAAATAAGAAACTGGCTGTTAATAATAGTAATCGCGGATGCTATTTCAGGGAATCTTTTTGGGCAAGCTTCAGTAACAATACACAATGACCGCAGCGTTACATTCAAAGTTTCGGCACTATATGCTAATTCCTTATATGTCGAAGGACTTGGTAATGCCCTGGGAGGAAAACACTTTATGAATTTAAGCAGGGAGGGTATATGGGAAGTTACTACGCCTCCAATCGAATCTGGATTTCATTATTATCAGTTAGTTATCGATAGTGTAGCTGTTAATTTTCCCGGTCAACCAACCTATTTCGGATGGGGCAAGGAGACATCCGGATTAGAAATACCTGATGATAATCTTGTGTTTTATCTTCCACAAAGAGTACCCCATGGCGATGTCAGTGCGAAATGGTACCATTCAAAAACAACCAATACTATAAGAGTAGCATTAGTTTATACACCCCCGGGTTATCATTCCGATTTAAATTTAAGATTTCCAGTTTTATATCTGCAACATGGTGCAGGGGAAAGTGAAATGGCTTGGATTTACCAGGGGAAAGCCAATTTTATTATGGATAATCTCATCAGCAATGGACAAGCGATGCCAATGATCATCGTAATGGATAATGGTTATGCTGCAATTCCGGAAGCAGAAAATCCTAACAGGCCATCTGAGAAGGATAATGATTTTGAAGGATTATTGATTAATGATTTAATTCCAGTAATAGATCAGAATTTTAGAACGATAAGAAACAGAAAATACAGGGCCCTTGCTGGTTCAACAATGGGAGGAAGGCAGGCAATGAAAATTGGATTTTCGAATCTGGAATTATTCGGATCAATAGGTATTTTGAGCTCATATCCTCAGAAACTTAGATATGAAATCTATATATAAGGAATATGATTTAAATGAGGAACTTGAATTATTGTGGCTTGGTTATGGAAAAGAGGATGGCGGATTTAGGAATGGATTGGCCTATCATCTTGAACTAAGAAAAGAAGGCATTGAGCATATCTGGTATGAATGTGAAGGAAAGCAAGTCTGGCAAGTCTGGAGAAAACATCTTATATGATCTTGCAAAATATCTCTTCAAATAATCGATGATGTTAATATTACGCTGGCCCCTTGGATAAAGTGAAACGAAATTTACCCTGGCGCTTAAGGATTCATTATAAATAAAAAAGCTCACCCATCAGGAATGAGTCAACCTTTTTTTTGAATTGTGTTTCTATAAATTTCAATATGGATTAATTCACATTAACAATCTGGCCAACACCTGTTTTGTTTATTTCGATATTTGGAGATCCTTTATAGTATACACTTCCTACACCCGAAAGATCTATTTCCAGGAATTCAGAGGCATTGATTTCAATATCTCCTGTTCCGCTTAAATCAACATCAGCAGTTTTACAATTCATTTCGAAATAAATGAATTTCTCCTACACCTTCTAATAAAGCTGTAATATCATGCGTCATGCCGCTCAATTCAACATCTCCTACGTCATTTAATTCTATGTACAAGTTTTGCAGATTTAAATTGTATAAATTAATATCCCCAACGTCATTTTGCAATATGGTCAGTTCATTAGAAGTAAAACCATCCATACAATTAATATCAGCTACATCATTTTGTTCGATCAGGGTAAATGATGGAGCAAAAACATCGAATTCGAGTGTTTTTATTCGTCGGTGAGTGCCTGTTAACCGGACGGTCAATTTATTGTCAACAACACTGGTAACGATGTCATTGATTATATTATCATGAGTCTTAACTATAATTTTGAACTCTTCGGCAGCATATAGGTTTACTTTGCCGACAGTCTCAATATTTAAGGCATCATATTCAGTCAGTTCCCGGGATTCAGTAATGACAATCCCAGGATCTTCGTAGCATTCACAAGACGCAAAAATCATAGCGATAAGGATAAGATATAAATAGGATTTTAAGTTAGATAAGCTTTTCATTGTATTAGTATTAAAGTTTAAATTCAGTAATGTTTTATATAGAGACAATCAGAATTCGTATTACCCTTACTGCTATTCATATTTTTTTATATTAATAGAAAGTTTATATATTGACAAGCAATTTTTATTTTATGAAAAGGATCTATTGGATAATTTTGTTCCTGGCATTTATTTTTTGGATAAGTAATATCAGTTTACTTTCTGCCCAAGAGAAAGATACTACCAAGACTAAAGTGAAGAAGGGATGGACATTTGGTGCGCTGCCAGTTGTTGCTTATGATACAGACGTAGGCTTGCAATATGGAGCATTGGTTAATTTATTTGATTATGGAGATGGAACCATATATCCGAATTATCGACATTCCTTATACCTTGAATGGTCGAACACTACAAAAGGAAGCATGATTTCCCGGTTTTATTACGATTCGGAATACCTGATCCCAAATATCAGGTTTACTGCGGATATCAGTTATTTAACAGAAAAAGCACTCGATTTTTATGGATTCAATGGCTATGAAGCTATTTATCATCCTGAATGGGTAGATGAAAATGATTCGGCTTATGTTTCCAGGGTATTTTACCGGCATGAACGAAAAATGTTCAGGGTAATGGCCGGATTCCAGGGAAATTTGATGCAGAACAACGACAAATTAAAGTGGATCGCCGGATTTGCCTATTTTAATAATAAAGTGGGATCAGTTGATATTGATCGCTTAAATGAGGGTAAAGATCCTGATGAGATGCTACCTGATACGCCTGGATTATATGATCTTTACAAGAAAAATGGAGTTCTTTTGCCCTCGGAAGCTGACGGAAACCAGGTAACCTATCTAAAGGGTGGATTGGTGTATGATGGGAGGGATTTTGATGCTTTTCCAACGAAAGGAATATGGACTGAGGCCGTCTTATCCTATTCTCCTAAATTTTTAGGTGATTGGAAATCAAGCTATTTGAAATTTACATTTATACATCGTCAGTATATTTCTTTATTTAAGAAAAATCTTGTCTTTGCCTATCGTTTAGCTTATCAGGGAACCCTGGCGGGCGAGGTTCCTTTCCATATACAACCTCATATAGTACCAATTGACATGCGATCTGCCACATCACAGGGACTGGGTGGAAAACTTAGCCTTCGCGGTGTTTTAAGGAACCGTGTAGTAGGGGATGGATTTGTTCTCGGAAACTTTGAAGTCAGATGGATTTTTTTACGAGCAGTAGTCTTTAAACAGAATCTATATTTAGGAACCAACCTGTTTTTTGATACCGGAAGAATCGTTCAATACATGGAACGTGATTTGAGCGGGTGGGGCAACGCAAGATGGATCATCCGATCAATTTTTCAATCCGGGAGCAGAATCATTTCACTCTACTGCAGGGATAGGACTTAAAGTTGGTCTTAATGAAAATTTTGTAATCTCCGCTGATTATGGCCGTGCATTTAATGAAGGTGATGGAACCTCAGGCTTTTATGTAAAATTATTTTGGCTATTCTAAGGTTGGATTTTTAAGCAGCTTTCACTTCAACCTGCCTCTTTTTATTTGATGCCTTCGGCATTGTCCCGAAAACGAAATCCCACAATCGTGTTGATACTCCATACGCACTATATGGATTAGAGTAATGGTGCGCTTTATGATGCTGCCACAGTTTTTTCCATGGCTTGTAGTTAGGACTTTTAATCCTGTGCTGATAGTAATGAAGGGTAATATAAGCATCGTAACCTAGTATAAATCCAGGAAAGAAGGCATAGGCATAGTTTCCCATGATCAGATAAAACAATCCAAAAAACACTGCACCAAGGATAATCCCCGGAATAGGAGGCATGGCTAATCGCTCAGGATCCTTAGGGTAATGATGATGGTTGGAGTGCATACCGACCTGAAACTCAGTCAGGCCCTCGGAATTTGTTTCTGTATGATAAACAAATCTGTGAATTATATATTCCATGAAAGTCCAGGAGAATGCACCGGTAATACCAAGGAGTACAGTATATAGAACGGGTAAGTCAATCTTGTAAACTGAATACCAGAAGAAAAATATGGCTATAATTACCCACATGGTATGTGGTATGCCAAACGGGGCCCGGGATAAAAATTCAAGTACTTTATTATTATATAATTTAGCTTTTTCTTCCTTTCTCGCTTTTAAATGTTCAGGCATTCTGATCTTGCCTTTTTTAAATGCATGATATTCCTCAACATTTTTATTCATGTTCGTTTCTTTATGATATAGGTATTACGATTTTCTGGTGCAAATTTATTAATTCTTTTAAGAATAGAAAGTATATATGTTAAGTCTATGTTAATTATTCTTAATAAATTTCTTAAATCGAATTTTGAAATGGTATGAATAACTATCAGGTTAACTAGTTCTCCAATTATATCAGAAAGTAAAGAAATTTTCTTAGGATAGCTTGTTGATATCAATACATCACATTTAATACAATTCCGGAACAAATGTTTGCTCATTCATTGGGGGCCGTTCATAATTATCAGTCCTCTTCAATTTAGGAAGTTTAATAGGGTCTTCTTTCCTATAAGTATATGGTATTTTTGACAAGAAGTGCGCAATGCAATTTAATCTGGCTTTCTTTTTATTATCACTATTTACAGTATACCATGGTGCCTGGCGGGTATCTGTATGAAGAAACATTTCATCTTTTGCTTTTGAATATTTCACCCAGTTTTCACGTGATTTTAAGTCCATCATACTGAATTTCCAGCGCTTTAATGGATTCTTAATCCTTTCTTTGAATCTTTTTTCCTGGACATCATCACTTACCGAGAACCAATATTTAATTAATATAATTCCTGAACGTATCAGCATTTGCTCAAATTCAGGGCAGGACCGTAAAAATTCTCTGTATTCTTCTTCTGTACAGAAGCCCATGACGTGTTCAACACCTGCTCTGTTATACCAGCTTCTATCGAAAAGAACAATTTCCCCACTGGCAGGAAAATGTGGGACATACCGCTGAAAGTACCATTGTGTTTTCTCCTTTTCAGTCGGGACACCTAAGGCAACAACTCTACAGAAACGAGGATTTAAACGTTCAGTTATGCGTTTAATTACGCCGCCTTTACCAGCAGCATCTCTGCCTTCGAATATGACAACGATCTTGGTTTTCTTCTTCTGTACCCATTCTTGCATTTTAACAAGTTCAATCTGAAGTTTCAGAAGTTCTTTTTCATAATTCAGTTTGTCAGACTTTTTGATTGAAGCTTTTTTGTCCCCATTTGTTCCGTTTGACTTACTCATCTTATTGAATTACAGGTTTTCAAATACATACAATTTAATAAAAAAAATAATATATTCAGTTTCTTGTGAATTGTTAGATTAATAAATTACCTCTCTGATTAATCCGTTTATGAGTATTACCTTAGCCTGAGCTATGTGTAATCCCCTTGATTCCCTCACTGATTTAGCCGAGATAAAAAATGATCCTGTATAGTCAGGGGGTATCCAAATTTCACCGATACCATTCTTAGATAGTTCAAGCTCGGCATTTTTGTCAAAATATTTGTTGCCAATCAGTTTACCCGAATAATAATCAACATTTTTACTATTATCAGACATATAGAAATTTAATAACACTTGTTCAGCATAATCTCTTTCCTTGGTAATTCTAAAAAGGATACGTGGGAAATCAGAAATTATTTTTCCTCCCGGCGAATATTCTTTTAATCCAACCGCAGGATTGTTATGTTTGAATTCCTGAGTTGTCTTAGTCCCACCATCTTTATAATATCGGATTTCAGTACCATTAAGTTTGCCATTTTTAAAAGGCCTGATCCTGTATATTTGTCCGCTTTTATAATATTTCTTTTCAATACCTTCTTTTTTATTGTTGATATAATGTGCAAGGGTTGATATCTGTCCGCTGGGATAATAGGTTACGACTTCCCCATGAATTTTGCCTCCTTTTGTGATTATTTTTGCTTTTAGATTGCCATCAGCGTCGTAACTATATTTTGTTTTATACAATTCCTCTAACTTATCGGCAGCTCCATTCTCCTTACACGACAACATAATTGATATTAGGAGGGATAAAATTCCAATGTTAAAATGATTACAAAAAAAATTAGTATTCACGGTAATTTAACATGTGAATACTAATCTATCTAAAAAGAAAACTAAATAAAAGAGACTATCAGGTTTAAAAAATTGAAAGCCTATGAGCCATTTCCATTTTCAAGTTCCAACTTTTCCTGGTGATCGATTGAATGGTATAGGCTGGCGAATGCTGATGATACCCACATAGCCGCCGGGAAAACACCTACAATCAGCATGATTAATCCCAGGACAATTAAAAAGAAAGATAATACGCCCATACCAAAGATCTTCCATCCATGACCAGCGGTCATTTTCCAACTCTTTTCAACGGCTTTTACAGCGTCAAGATTCCTGTCCATAACTATATATGGAACGAAAACCAGGCGGCATGCAAAAATGATCCCTGGCACTATCAGAAATATAAATCCTATCCCAATAATGGCCGTTGCCAGTAAGTGGGCCAGAATTATATTAACATAATTGTTAAACCCTATAAACATTTCCTTTATGTCAATCTCCTGATCTCTGATCGCCTTCAAATATATCCAGTCGACGCCATAGGAAAATATGGGAAATAATAGTAGCCAGTAAAAGAAGCCAAGAACCTGAAGTACAACAACACCGGGCGTGATGTCGTTTTTGAAGCTATCTGCAATACTGATTGGAACATGTAAAACAGTTATTATAACTGAAACCAGGAACAAATAAAGGAAATATTTCCACATTTGTTTCCACCCGAAACTAAAGGAAGTACTGAAACTTGAATCGGGGAAATAAGGTTGTTGTGTATTTTGATTATTCATGATTTTTATTGTTTTGTTTCTTCAATTATACGGGCGAAAATTGAAGAATCTATCATACTAAAGTTGTGTTTTTGAATTCAATACTTTGGTAGGGTGAATGAGATCAGTAAAATTCTTACATTTGATTTATTAACATATGGTCACAACACTACTATATTTTTCTTTATCATTAATTTCAATTGGAGCCATAGCCGGTGCTATACTTATTGCCAATTATTTAAGAAGATCATATCCGGTAAATTTTGTTGAATCCTATTTTTATTATGTGATATTAATGTGCGCCTTTGGTATTTACGGGATATGGGGATTGATTTTTATTAAGATCGTATTGATACAGGTTTCTATTTCCGATAGCACTATTTCAACCATCAGTTATGCCATACCGTTTCTTGGATTCCCATTTCTTATAATGGCCTGGTATATGTATTTAAGGTATTGTTATGAATTAAACGGATTAAAAGTTGGTAAGACAGTTTCAGTGGTATATTTCTTTTTTCATCTTTTCTTTTTTATAACACTGGGATGGTCAATTGCCCAAACAGGCACTGGATTATTTACCCTGCCCGGAATAGGCCTGATCTATGTTTACCTGATCCTGGATGTAATTCTTACGGGCTGGGGATTGATATTCATATTTTTGAAAACTTCTAAAATCAATATTTCAGTTTTTGTTCCTTTAAGGAGATATGTGTTGATATCGATCGCATTTTTATTATTAAAGGTTATTTCAGTTTACATTTTCTACCTTTATCCTCCTACTATTCCGGTTTTCATATTATTGTATTTTTTATCCATAGTCATCCCATTGGTATATTTCTATAGTCAGAAAGACCAGATTATTCAATTGGATGATGGTGATCCAAATATGTCATCCTTTGATAGCCTGGTTGCCCGCTACGGGATTACCAGAAGAGAGCGCGAAATAATTGAACAGGTGTGCTCTGGTAAAAGCAACCAGGAAATCGCGGATACATTATTTATCTCTTTACAAACAGTGAAAGATCATATCCATAGAATATATCTTAAAATGGATATAAAAAGAAGGGTGCAATTAACTAAGATAATGCAGTCGAATTAAGTCCCACATATGTGCGGGACTATAATTTTACTTTTTAGTGGCAGTCATCGGGAAGGAATCATAATCCACCGCAATTGTACCAGTAAATTTTGGCCCATCGAAGGTGCCATCCATATTTAAAGTCATGCCCTGAATATCAAAATTGGCTGAAAGTTTATCTTCAACAATGGATAGATCGTTTAGCATGATCTCGCCCATATCGGATGCCAGCTTTCCTACATACGCTTCGCCATCTTTCGATATGTTCATAACACCAGTTACATCTCCATTTGGAGTACCCTCTACAAGGTATTCCCAGTCGCCTAAAAAAGCGGCTTCTTTACTTGTTTTGGTGCCAGCGCATCCGGCCCAGATCAAGCCGGCCAGGATAATTAACATATAATTTGCTTTAAAAAATTTATTCATAATCTTAATATTTATAGGATTTAAAAAGTCAAAAAGTGAATATAAAAATAATATTAAATTTAATATTTAACTCAAATTGCCATATAAAAAGGATTCTCTCAGCTAAATAAGTGAACTCCAAAAAACACTTCAAGCACTGTAATTACAAATGTAATTCCTAACACCACAGGGGCAATATATTGCAGGCAAAAGCCAACATATTTAGCGATCCATGACTTAAGGAATTTTTCATTTCCATAAGATAATTCTCTAAATAATTTACGCCTTTTCCATATGTACACAGCAAAAATGGAAATAAAGAAACCCCCAATTGGCAAGAAGGTATTGAGTGCCAGGTCCGTAACGAATGTCATGAAGTCGGTTGCCTTATCCGCTCCGAAGTATGTAATGAAATTAGAAAAGAATTCCGAATATCCATTACCTATGAGGGACGGTATACCAATTAAAAATATTACACCGGCGGATATCCATACGGCAATTTCCCGTTTAACTTTCTTCTGGTCTACGAGATAGGAAACAGGTAGCTCCATTAATGAGATGGTCGATGTCAGGGCAGCAAATGAAAGTAAAAGAAAGAATAAGGCGCCGATAATTATACCCAGTACTGGTCCCATATTTTCAAATACTCCAGGTAAAGAAACGAAGATCAAACCGGTCCCTCCATCAGTGTTCAATCCTTGCGAGAACACGATTGGAAAAATCATTAATCCGGCCAGAAAGGCTATTCCAACATCCGACAATGTGACAATCGCACCCGCGCTTACAATATCTTCCTGTTTTTTCAAATAACTTCCATATGTAATTAAAGCCCCCATACCTAGTGACAAAGAGAAAAATGCTTGGCCAAGAGCCCTGTAAACAACTTCTATACTTAGCTTTGAAATATCCGGAACCAGGTAAAACTTGACGCCTTCTATAGCATTGTCGAGTGTTAAGGCATAGATTGTAAGAAAAACCATGATGGTTACTAAAACCGGCATCAGGATTTTGCTTGCACGTTCAATTCCGTTAGTAATACCCTTTGAAACAATGAATGCTGTCACTACCATGAACAACAATGAATATCCACCTACCTCACTGATGTCCGTTATAAAACTTTCAAAATTCTTGCCGATATCAAAATTGCCGAGTAAAATTTCTACGAAGTAACCGAAAACCCACCCGGCGACAACATTATAGAAAGACAAAATCAGTACACCGCAAAGGACACTTAAATATCCAATGAAAGTCCAGTTTGGATGTTTCATCGCTGTGAATGAGCCCACAGGATTCTTTTGCGATCTTCTCCCAATGGCAATTTCAGTAATAAGTAATGGATAGCATAATACAAAGCAGAAAATCAAGTATATGATTAAAAAGGCAGCACCACCCCCTTTACCAACTTCAAAAGGGAATTTCCATATATTTCCTAATCCAACCGCACTGCCGGCAGCGGCAGCAATGAACCCGAATCTGGATGAGAATTTATTTCTTTTTTGTACCATTGAATACTATATTATTTGGCTTAAGAATTGTTCCCCTTAGGGATCAAATAAAGTATATTGAAACTTACAATGCAAATAAAATTTAAATCTTTAGGGAAATTGTAGTACTTATGGTTTTCAAAAGTAATTTAGTAATTTCCTATTATAAAATGTGATATAATGTTTGATATCAATATTTTGAAAAATATTCGGACAATATTTCAATACATATTTGTTGTGTTCACTATGGTGTTTGCATACCATCAATTATCCGCAGAAACAGCCCGGAACACACCAATTATTGCCCAAGTTGATTTCGATAACTCCCAAACCGGTTCTTTTTCCACTCTGAATATTAAGGACATCATTAACTCAGGCGATTGAATTCGAATCTGTTTAAGAATCAATCTTTTTTTCTCACAGAGACTACCTTAACCTTATTGGCTTTTCCCTTAAAGGTTAATTCTCCAATAGAATTGAATATATACATTTCCGGCTCTGAAATTAGCTGGATAACTTTTTCAGAAACTAAAAGTTCAGTATTAAATTCATTACAAGCCTCTTGTATTCTTGAAGTTGTATTTAAAACATCACCCGAATAAATAATATCTCTTTTTAAAATCCCAATTTCACCGACAGTGACCTTTCCGGAATGAATGCCGGCTTTGAATTCTGGAAAAAGCCCATAGGAATTCAGAAATTTTTCTCTTTGTTCAAAAACCTTTCTTTGAATTTCAAAAAAGCATATGATGCATTTGTCTTTTTGGTTGTTGTTTTCAAGGTCCCACGTTACAACAACCTCATCACCTACATATTGATAGATCTCTCCATTATAATTTATAATTGGGTCTGTTATTATTGAATAAAAATCGTTCAATAAGTTATAGTATTTCGTATGACCAATATTTTCTGCAATGCTTGTTGATGACTTCAAATCAAGGAACATGAATATCCGTTGTTCTTCCCTTGGATTATAGTATTTCCCTTTAATGAATTTCCATAAGTTCCCAGGTCCGAATTTATCGCTTATTTGTAGAACAAATTGTGTTGTGGATATGATGATAAGCCAGATTAAAAGATTTTTTATTTGCCATATAACCAGCATATTACCTATGGTGGCTGCGAGCACTTTCTTTGAATAGAATGGCATTTCTAAGTCGATTGAAAACACCAGTAAGGAAATACTAAAGGAAATAACGATATATACCAGTAGAAAGCCGATGGCAGTATAAATTATACCAAAATAAAATGGTCTGTTTCTGGTCTTCTCACTAACTGAAAAAATCAGGAATGGCCCTCCTAAAATCCCGGCAAATATGCCGGCATACATATTTATAAATATATTGAAACCTATATTGATTTCTCTTGCCGCTTCCGGAGCATATAGCCGAACTGCATAATATTCATAAACAAAAAACGCAACAGATACTATTGCCCAACTTATTATTATTCCAATTAGCCTTTTAATCCTTATCTTTAGAAAAGGAGTTATTCGCATTTTGTCAGGTTGTTTTATGTACTGGGAAAATTCTTAATAGAAATAATTATCCATCAATAAATTAGTAAAATTATTTATCAACTGGGATGAATTTAAAAATTTTAATTTCTGGATTTAAATCCCCCAGGCTATATAGTTTTATGTATATGCTAAAACTAGATCGCAGTTCATTTCTGCGTCATCAATTAAAGCTCCAATCTTTTTGTAAAACTCAATAGCAGAAGAATTCCATTTGGATACCTGCCATCGGACTCTGTTACATTTTTCCTCTTTTGCTATATCAAACACTTTGTTCATTAGCATGGTGCCAATTCCCTTCCCTCTGAAGGCAGGTTTAACATATACATCATCCAGGTAGATGGATTTGCCTACCCATGAATAATAAATAATTGAATAATTAGCATATCCTAAGATCTCGTTTCTTTCATCTCTTGCGATATAGCAATTAAAATAATCCTCTTGTTCAATCATCAAATCAAGGGTTATTGAAACTCTATGACGAGATTTCTGAAATTCGGAAAATTCCTGAATAAGTGTATGGATGGATTTGAAATCCTTTGTTTGAGCTTTTTCTATTCTGATGTTCATTTGGGTGAATTAATAAAAAACCAAAAATAAGGAATTAGCTACAAACAAAAATATTGTATTTTTAGTATTGGGTATGATATCGATGAATTACTAGCATTTACCTCATGGTTATATGCTATACTGATATAATTTTCTTAGATAAACATTACAAAAAAGCACCATGAAGAATATTTTAATTTTTCTTACATATTTTCTCTTTATTTCTGCATGTACATTAGGGTGCAACAGAACGGAAAAGAAAAATAATATAGAAGCTGAAAATTCGGCAACCGATAATGAAAAGATTGCATCAACGTTACAAGATGAACCGCCAAGTATTTCCTTTAAAATGAAATTATGGCAAAAGGGGATAGACTTCTATGCCAGAGGGAATGAACCTTCATGGGCTGTTGATATTGATATAGACAAGGGAATAAAGTTTTCGAACATGGATGGATTGATTATCGAAACGACGTCGTTGAAGATTCATCGAGCAGCAGATGCTATGGTGACAAGAATTTCCGGTGGGGGAGATTCAGGTGAGATCATAGTAAGCATTAATGAAGAAGGTTGTAGCGATACAATGTCTGATGAAAAATTCAGGAATTCTGTTAATGTAGAAATAAGGAAGCGCGGGGATAGTAAATCTGATACCTATACAGGGTGTGGGCAATATGTTCCTGATTATTCATTGCATGATATTTGGGTTCTTATTGAAGCTAACAGCAAAAAGATCAATGCCGATAGGTTCCCCGAAAAGGGAAATCCTACTTTTGAGTTTTATGTAGAGGAAGGAAGAATAAGTGGACATGCAGGATGTAATAACATCAATGGCCGTTTCTATAGAGTCGGGAAAGATATACTTCATTTCGAACCTTTTGCAATGACCCGTATGATGTGTCCTGATATGGAGTTAGAAGATCTCGTAGCAAAATCTGTTTCAGGTAGGAGAATGAAATACGAAATTAAGAATTTGGAGTTGATTCTAACCGGATACGATCAAACAGAATTGATTTTTAAAAAGATAGATTAAATACTGATAATAAGATATGATATGTGTTTCTTGTCACGGTATACTTGTATAATCTCTTATAATCATAATAACAAAGTTTTAAAATTCGGATACTTTATGAATACTTTGAAATTTCATTTTGATTTACCCCGCCTTATCTTAATATGTTTTATTGGAATAATCCTTAATTCTTGTCATTCACGCAAAAGTGTTGCACTAAAATATAATTCAAAAACTCCCGAAATATCTTATGCGATATCCAGGCTTTCACTCCAGCTTGAATCAATGGGTTATAATATTTATAAAGAAGATAAAAGGTCAGTTAATGGTCCGCAAATTGTACTGGAAACCCAGGATATATTTACTTCAGGAAATAATCATACTGATATAGATGAACAAATTCATAATCTAAGCGCTGATGGATATATACTTTCCAAAAAAAATGGGATGATTCAAATCAATGGGAAAAACGACCGTTCTTGTCTTTATGGAGTAATCGATTTAATTGAGAAATTAAAACTGGACCCTGATTTAAACCATATTAATAATTATTATGTGAATCCTGCTCTTACTTTCAGAGCAATTAAGTTTAACCTGCCATGGGCTCCCTACCGCCCCGGTCCGGCAACAGAAATACATGAGGAGACTTGCAGAGATTTAAAATTCTGGGAGTCATTCCTGGATATGATGGTTGAAAACCGGTTTAATGCACTATCCCTTTGGAGTAATCATATATTCCCGTATATGATCCGGTCGAAAAATTATCCTGAAGCTACCCCATTTGATGATGGTGAACTCAGTGAATGGAGGAATTTCTGGAAGTCGCTTTTTAAAATGGCTAAAGACCGGGGAATTGAAACATACCTGGTAAATTGGAATATTGTTGTTTCAGAGGCCTTTGCCAATCATTATGGGGCCAGGATCCATGATGACCGATCTGAGCTGGTAAAAAAGTATACCCGGGAATCTGTAACTCAATTGATCAATGAATATGAAGATTTATCTGGTCTTGGAGTGACATTAGCGGATTGGATGGGCAACTGGGGAGATGATAAAATGACACCTTTGGAAAGGGAAAAATGGATTGAGGATACATTTGTTGAAGGCATGAACAAAGCAGACCGGAAGGTTAAATTCATTCACAGGGCCGTACTGGCAGGTGATCCTAAAGAAATGAGAAAGGTAATAGATAATGCAAAATTACCGGATAAGACTATTGTGGAGATAAAATTCAATTGGTCACATGGGCATTCAACCCCTAAACTGTCCATTACCCATGCTAATGACGAAGGATCTATCATGAGGGACTTCTGGGATCCCGATCCGACAAATTATTTTATAGCATGGATGATCAGAAATGAAGATTTCTTTGTTCTTCGCTGGGGGAATCCCGAATTTATCAGGAACCATATTCTTACGAATAACCACAGTTACGTGGATGGTTATTTTATAGGTTCCGAGGGTTATATCCCGGCTTCGGATTATTCAACTATTGATCTTCAAAGCAAATCCTGGGATTATGCATTTCAAAAACAGTGGTTATTCTACAGTCTTTGGGGAAGGTTAATGTACAATCCTAATGAGACCACTGAATCTCTAAATAATCTTATAAAGATCCGTTACAAAAACACCGAGGCTTCTAAATTATTAAAGGCCTATTCAATTGCTTCTGAAGTTCCTCTCAAAATTGCTTCATTTTATAAGGGAACGTGGGACTTTACTTTGTATTCAGAAGGATTTCTTGCACCCTGGCCGTATGGTTACGATGATGGGAAATCCCCCTTCATTTCCATTGAAGAATTAATACACCATGAAACGCTGGACCAGGATTATCTTTCCATAAGCAATTATTGTAATATGATAATTGACAAAAATGATAGTGATCCGGGCAAAACAACGCCTTTGGAACTGGCAGATTATATTTCCGATAACTGTTTAGCCGGTTTTGAATTAATCAATGAACTTAGACTTGCCAATAATGATCCAACACTAAACTCTGAACTGGATGATCTGGAAACGTGGTGTTATCTTGGGGTTTATTTTGCTGATAAGATCCGTGCCGGTGTTTCTGTAAGGTTTTACCTCATATTAGGCGGGGAAGATTATAAGAAATCTGCAATTGATTACCTTGAAAAATGTACAAATCATTGGGATCAAATCGTGCTACTTACGAAAGACCGATACAAACCCATGCCATATGTGAGTATGGGGCACCATGAACCGAGATGGCCTGAGTTCAAAACTTTTCATTGGAAAAATTTCTTAAGCGATGTGAAAGAAGATGTGGTATATGTTAAAAACCTGGATTAGTCTGCATATAGCCTGCGGGCCTATTCTTAGCCAAAAAACAATAAATCCAAATAAATCTTTGCATATCACAGGTTGAAGAGCTATTTTGAAAGATTATATGGTTTGATATACCTCCCATTCAAGCCCTTTCATCAGAATAAAATAACTGACGCTTTTAATGAAGCAACAAAACTGGATCTTGACCATAATTGTTTTTTCGCAATTCTGCTGTATATCCGTATGGTTTGCTGGGAATGCGGTGATGAGTAATCTGATCATAGATTTTGAGCTGAATGACAATGCCCTGGGTCATTTAACATCGGTAATTCAGTTTGGTTTTATTACGGGGACTTTAGTATTTGCCATATTTACCGTTGCAGACAGGTTTTCACCTTCCAAAGTTTTTTTTGCAAGTGCGCTTCTTGGCGCATTATTTAATGTTATGATCATATTCGATGGCAACAGCTTTATAAGTATGCTCGTGTTAAGATTTCTAACCGGATTTTTCCTGGCGGGTATTTATCCGGTAGGGATGAAGATCGCGGCTGATTATTTTCGAAAAGGACTTGGATTGTCACTGAGTTTGCTTGTAGGCGCTCTGGTTCTAGGTACGGCTTTCCCTCATGTTTTGAAGGCTTTCACTGCTGATCTTCCCTGGAGGTCTGTAATAATTATTACCTCATTACTTGCGTTGCTGGGTGGACTGTCCATTGTAATACTGGTGCCAAATGGTCCTTTCCGAAGATCTAGCCAGGAATTTGATCTTTCCGTATTTATGCGTGTGTTCAAAAACAAAGAATTCCGGTCCGCCGCTTTTGGTTATTTCGGACATATGTGGGAACTATATGCTTTCTGGACTTTCGTTCCCGTAATGCTGATTACATTCAATGTGATAAATCCAGAAAACATGCTGAACGTACCCTTGCTATCTTTCATTATCATTGGAATTGGCAGCCTCGCATGTGTAATAGGAGGCTATCTATCATTGAACTTTGGCGCCAAGAAAATCGCATTTTTTGCACTTGCATTTTCCGGTGCCTGCTGTCTGCTATCCCCCTTTATATTCCTACTTAATTCACATTATATACTAATAGCTTTTCTACTGTTCTGGGGAATGGTAGTTATAGCGGATTCACCCTTATTTTCTACATTGGTAGCTAATAACATCAAGGAGGAAGCAAAAGGAACGGCTTTAACCATAGTGAATTGTATAGGATTTTCAATAACTATATTGAGCATCCAAGTGCTTAGTTTTATGCATACTCATTATGATCCTAAATTCATATATGTTTCACTGGCTATTGGGCCAATATTGGGACTTATGGCACTACGCGGTAATTCGAAAAACAAACTTTCAAAAGTTAAATTATAGAAGAATGCTTGAATATTATAAAAGAAATTTGAGGTTTCATCAGTGTCAAATGATTAAAGCCAATAAAATCTGGTAAAGATATCCAAATATTAAAGTATGCACGGGCTGCTAAACTGATTAGACTTCTGAATTTAAAACATTAATTTAAATTTCAAAGTTACTTGTATTATGTTCATAAGAAAAAGATATACCATAAAAGACATGTTTCTCTGGTCAAGAGGGGAAGTGTTTATTTTCTTTATATTGGCGGTTATCCCCACTATATTATTTGAAATAGTTGGTCTGAAATGGCTTTATCTCCCCTGGTTGCCAATCGCATTAATCGGTACGGCAGTGGCATTTATCATTGGCTTTCAAAACAATGTTACTTATGACAGAATCTGGGAAGCCCGTAAGATCTGGGGCGGAATAGTGAATACCTCGAGAACTTTCGGAATATTTACCATCAATTTCATCACGAATGAGTATGCTGGAGATCCCGTTCCGGAATCCCAATTAAAGAAATATCAAAAAAAGATCTTATACAGACACATAGCCTGGTTGACTGCCTTGCGCCACGCCATGCGACAGAAACGACCATGGGAAGTTTTTCTTAATCATACAACCAATAGAGAATGGGCTAACAAGATCCATATTCCTGAATTTAAAAATACTCTTGAAGATGATTTGAAACCACTTCTTAGCAGTGATGAGTTAGAATATATACTCAAAAAGACCAATAAAGCGACAGCGCTCCTATCCTTACAGTCTAAACAACTTAGAGCATTGAAAGAAAAAGGGATCATTTGGGAATTTTCTTTTCTTGAGCTAGAAAATGTACTAAAAGACTTATTTGATCATCAGGGAAAATCGGAAAGGATTAAAAACTTTCCCTATCCGCGTCAGTATGCAACTTTGAATAATTACTTCGTGTGGATCTTCATTGTCTTACTGCCTTTTGGGGTAATTCCTGAATTCTCCAGGATAGGGAATTTGTTTGTTGAATCGTATCCAATTATAAGCAACTGGTTTGTATGGGGAGCCATCCCATTTATCATGATTGTCTCATGGATTTTCCATACTATGCAACGGATTGGAACAGTAGGAGAGAATCCATTCGAGGGATCGGCCAATGATGTACCTATATCCACTATTTCCAGAGGTATTGAAATCGATTTAAGGGAGATGCTTGAGGAAGATAATGCTGAAATTCCGAAACCGTTTCCGGTCTTCTACAATGTTCAGATGTAAAGCGAGCTATTGTAAAAACAAACAATTTTACCAACAATTGGACAATCTCTTTGATTTATTGAGAGTGACATGAACGATTGACTGATTACAATCTAAATAATACAGGAAACTATAATAATGGGCAATTCAGAAATGATCATAAAACTTAAATATCCTTTAGGAAAATTCAAAAAGCCTGATGTTATAAATCTTGAAGTGATCGAAAATTGGATTTATGAAATAGAATTATTCCCATCTCGAATTTGGGATCTTGTCAAAGGTTTAGGAGAGGGAGAATTAAAATGGCGGTACAGACCAGGAGGGTGGACCATACAACAACTCGTACATCATTGCGCTGATAGCCATATGAACAGTTTTATTCGTTTCAAACTTAGTATGACTGAGGATACCCCAGGCATTAAACCTTATTATGAAGATAAATGGGCGGAAATGCCAGATTATGATTCGGTTCCTATTGAGGAATCAATAAAAATAATTGAAGGATTACATTCCAGATGGATAGTATTACTTAGATCTTTGAGTTCAGAGGATCTTAGAAAGGAGTTTGTACATCCGGAACATGGAAGGCGATTTACACTTTCTGAAAATATTGGCATCTATGCATGGCACTCAAATCATCATCTGGCTCATATCAAACTTGCATTAAAAAATAAGATGAAATAAACAGGGTAATATTTCGACTATATTCTATTAAACCGAGTACAAATATGTATTTTTGGTGTTTTACGCCCTGAAAAGTATTTGAAGATATTTGATTAATAATTCCAGGTACTGATCTTTATAGCCTATAGTTATAGCAAATAAATGTTGACAGAGAAAATTAAATATAGATACAGGTCTTTAAGGTATAGGTATTTGTTAGATGTTCAGGAACTCAAATATATTGTTCACAACCTGAATCCAGGAGATGTTTGCGTTGATATAGGATGCCATAAAGGAGGTTATTTATATTGGATGCAAAAAAAGGTCGATCAGCAAGGAAAAGTATATGGATTTGAACCCCAGGTTAAATTATTTCAATATCTTGAAGAAATTTCAAACCTATATCATTACAATAATGTGATATTAGAAAACCTTGGGTTGTCAAGTAAACCGGGTATTACTGACTTTTATATACCAATTTCCAAAAATGGTACATCTCCGGGAGCAAGGATAGATTTATTGGAAGACAGAAATAACTATAAAAAAGAAACTATTGAATTAGTTACACTTGACGAATATTTCTATAATCGGAAGATCTTCCCAAAATTAATTAAAATTGACGTTGAGGGACACGAAAAGAAAGTCCTTTTAGGTGGGATGGAATTGATTAAATCCTGTAAGCCAAAACTGGTTATAGAGTGTGAATACCGGCATTTAAAAGATGGTGAGGATGTTGTTGATGTATATAATTTATTAAAGGAACTCGGTTACAAGGGGTATTTTTACCTGGGTAATAAGCTAAAGCCTTTTAGTGAATTCGATAAAAAGAAACATCAGAAATTTGATTTTGGAAATTACTGGGACAAAAGGAATTATGTTAATAATTTCATATTTGATACAAGGGAGATTTCAGGTCTATAGGTGGTTTTGTAAATATGATCTTCATTTTCATCAAATATTTTCATAATGACAAATTACAGATTATTTGAATATAAGAATTATAAAATAATTTCAAATCCAAGATAGATAAATATCGCTATAATACGCAGTAGTTACCAGTTCCCGGCATACTGAAGTGATTCACCAGAGGTTTCCTTTAAGTAATCATACTTCAATCGCATAATCTGACGAATATGAAGGTAATCATGGGCCAGCCAATTCGTAAGAAATAAATAAGCACTCATCGGACCCAATTTAGGGTGAAGATACGTATTTGACCATTCGGGATTTTGAATTGCCCTCAGCCATTGAACAGAATTTTCCCTTTCCAGCAAAAATTTGGATAGTATAATGTCATAATTCTGGCCCTTATAATTTCGCTCATTTACCCATATTATTGGATCAAATGATGGGGGAGGACTTTCCGGATCTTCCAGAACACACTTTACCCTGGTTCTAAAATCTTCTCTTTCTTCATCGTATAAATGACATACAACTTCCAATAAACACCACTTCTCAGGATTTTGACTCCAATAGATGCTTTCTTTGGAAATGTTGCTTAATAATTCTTGAAATATATTTTTATTGCGATGCAACTCATCAAATATTTTCTCTGGGACCATAATTTACTTGGT
The DNA here is from genome assembly GCA_963820995.1 of uncultured Cytophagales bacterium. Taxonomy (GTDB): domain Bacteria; phylum Bacteroidota; class Bacteroidia; order Cytophagales; family Cyclobacteriaceae; genus JAGTVG01. Next base: position 221,150 of record CAWGCL010000013.1, read on the forward strand.
TTAGTGGGACATCCTGTCTTTTTTCAATTTGGTTAAAATTAAAAACATATCCATAATGTGGATAATTATTAATTAGTATTCGATTACTTGCCTCTTAGAAAGGTCATATCTATCACCTTCCCGAAGGAAATAAAACAATTTTTCTTTTTCGGGTAAGTTCTTTAAGTCATGACCTTCTCTCGACCAGAAAGATCCATCATATACTATTACATAACTATCGCCTAGAACCTCTATTGTAGTATTTTTTACCAGTATAGCAGTTCCTTCATCAATACTGATACCTAGAAGTTCAGGTCTTTCTTTCAGAATATCGAACATGTCAAAATGCCTGTTTCTAGCTATTACATGTTGGTCAATAGCTATGTTACTGATAAATCCAAATCCTTCCTGGTGGTCACCCGCCATGATCTGATTGTTTTTTGTGTCTCCTCTGGCCAGGTATGATCCCTGAATGGTGGCACCTGCTGAAGATCCGCCTATTACGCCACCTCGGTCAAGTACCCTCCAGAGTAGCTTTTCAGTTTTTGTGTTTTTATAGGAATCTACCAGCCGCCATTGACGTCCACCCTCAAACCAGACTGCTTTGGCATTGCGTAATGGTTCTGTAAATTCCCTGGAATTGGCTATTTCTCTGTTTTTAGTATGCAAGATAGAAATATTTTGAAAGCCTATTTCAATGAATACTGTTCTAATAGCAGCAGTATCAGGATCTTCACTTGCACTGGGAATAATTACGAGTGGTACTTCAAGTCCGCCAGCAAGCTCGATAAATTTGTTTATAATAGAATCTGGAACGCGTCCGCCCCCGATAGCCAGTAAATATCCGTTTTCCGGACCCTTTGTATTATAATTATTGCTAATATCTTGTGCTGAACCTGATAAACAGTTGAAAATTAAACACGTAATTATTGAAACTAACTTAATTGATCTCATAGGTTGATCATTGAATTTTAAAAATCATAGTATAGAGATGAGGGCTTCATCCAAAATACTCTAATGTATATAATAGATATGAAAAATATTTTAAATCGTGGACTTTTTTCTTAAATTGAACATTGCATTAAATTGGATATTGGACAAAATCCTGCAATGCCTTACTATTACATATTAGGATCAATGTAAGTAAACTTTACTTAATTAATTTATAACCACTAAAAACTATATTATGAGCAATGTTGATTTATTAAAAAAAGGCTATCAATATTTTGCAGAAGGAAATATTGAAGGTGTTCTAACTCTCTTTGATCCAGAAATCGAATGGAATGAATGCAAAGGATTCCCCTTTATTGAAAATGAGGGAACATATATAGGGCATCAGGCAGTCGTTGAAAATATTTTTGCCCAGATACCAGTCCACTATGATGGTTTTAATATTGATATAGTGGATATCTTTGGTAGTGGGGATAAAGTTGCCATGGAGGGATATTATCTGGGGACATGGAAAGCCACTGGCAAAAAATTCAAGGCAAATGCGGCCCATATCTGGACTGTGGAAAATGGCCTGGCCACCCGGTTCTTCCAGGCAGTGGATACTGTAACCATCATAGGTTAGCATCTAGCCGCTTTTCGTTTTTTACCAAGATTCCCTCTGGCGATCACCTTTTGAATATATTCAGGTGCCAGAGGGACTTTACATGCAGTGCCGCCCATATCTACATGAACTTTTCCGATTTTTTCACCAATGATTATCGCTTTATTTGTAAGTTCTTTAACATACGACCCCATCGCAATAACAAAACCATTCATTGAATATCTAACCCTGTTTTGAGCATCATGGATATTTTCCTCAACCCGGTCAAGTAAAGCGCTAAGATTATTAATATTCAATTCGCTGTCAGGTTTTAAAGCTACGATGTTGGATAAAGTAGCCCATCCAGCGGAGGCAATGAATTCCTTGTCAGATTCTATCCATTCCAAGGCCAATTCTTCCCCGAAATTACTTTCTGCTGCGATCCAGGGAACCGTATAGTCACTGATCATATACCAGTAAGCACCTTTTACCCATTTTTGCAGATCCAGCTTTGTCATGGCCCTTTCATCAGCAATTAAGCCGGCAAGATACATGGCATCAGAATTACCTGTATCATATAGCTCAAGAGATAATTTGTAATCCTTCCTGATCTTCTTTACAATCTTTTTAAGATCCTGTACTTTAACTCCAAAAAATGGTTCTCGGGCACCATGATTAATGAAAATCCGCTTTGTTGTTTCATTGCCATAGTTTTTTAACTCTTCAATCACTTCGCTTTTAGTCATAATATCTCTTTAATATTTAATATTATATGTTAAGATTTTAAAACCATTATCAAAATCAAGGCTTTCCTTCAAGTCCAGGAATAGTGATTTTGTAGATGATCCAAACAATCGGGTACCACCTCCGAGCAATATTGGATTAAGTTTGAGCTTCAGAACATCAATCAATTCATTGTCAAGTAGCCATCCGGCGAATAATCCACCACCGCAGAGATAAATATCTGTACCTTGGCCCTTTTGTAATTCATGAATATATTGAAAGTCAGGTTTAACGACATGTACATTTTCATCAGGATTATCAAAATTCAAGGTGTTGGAAAATATATAATGTTGCATGTGCGGATAAGCTGCCTTACCTGATTCGAGCCCATATTTATATCCATTTTCATAGGTATTCCTTCCCATGATGGTCGTATCAAAGTTATTTAAATCATTAAGGTAAAAATCAACAATAGATGGCTCATGTACGAATTTCTCCAGAGATTTATCCGGCCCTTCGATATACCCATCAATTGAAACAGCTACATAATAGACAATTTTGCGCATGATCTTTTATAGGAAACCTTGAATATAATAAATCGGCATGAATTTTAAATGAATATTAAAATATTATAAACCGCTTTATTCATATCTTAAAATATCGGCAGGATTCTTTTTGGCAGCTTTTAATGAATAATAACTAATTGATAGCCAAGCCAATATTAAAGTGATCATTCCGGCTAATGGAAAGAGCCACCATGGAAATTCCACCTTGTATGGATAGTTCTCGCTCCATTTTAAAAGTATTGCCCAACCAAATGGAATTGCTATAATCATAGAGATAATTATCCATTGAGTGAATTCTTGCGATAGCATATATAGAATATTCATAGAAGAGGCTCCATTAACTTTTCTAATTCCTAATTCTTTAGTTCTTAACTGAATTATGATCGTGCTAATGCCATATAGCCCAAGACATGCTATGATTACAGCTAGGATGGTTAAATATTTAGACAGTTTTGATTGCAGGATCTCATTCTTGTATGCTGTTCTGTACAGGTCATCATCAAATGAATAATCAAAGAGATAATCAGGGTATAATTCATCCCACACTATCTTGACCAGTTGAAGGCTCTCCTTTTTGTTCACTAAGTCTACTTTTATGAGTATCGTACTATACCATATGGGCTTCTGAAATAAAACCAGTGGTTTGATCTTTTCAAACAATGGTGACAAGTTGAAATCTTTGACTACACCTTTGATAGTTCCTCCTTTAAAGAGTGAGTCAATTGTAAAATTTAGCTTGAATTGACGGCCAATGGCCTCTTCCGGGTCTGAAAACCCCAAATGGATTAAAGCAGTTTCATTTAAAATGTATTCTTCTATTTGCATATCAGGAGAATGTTGACTGAAATTACTGCCGGCAATAAGGGGTATTTCATAGAAGTCAATATAATTGTTCTCAACAGGAAAAACATAAATTGAAACTTCATCCTCCTCCGGGATACCGTCCATTTCAAAAGACATAGCATCCATCACATAACCTGATGGGGGCTCCATACTTGCAGTTATTTCTTTAATATTATGATAAGTCTCTAATCGGTTTTTAAAGTCAGTATATTTTTCTCTCATTTTCCAGTTGAGGTCTTTTAAAATTATAACTGACTCCTGATCAAATCCCATTCTGTTTTGCCAAAGGAACTGTTCTTGAAGATGTATATAATAGGCAAAGGTTATTAAAACAATAGATGCTGTAAACTGGAGAATTACAAAAATTTTTCTAAATCCCTTGTTTCCTTTTTTTAATAGAATAGAATTGTCAATTTCTGCGCCTTTTAATGATGTGTTTTCTCTCCATTGTCTGTGAATAATTAGGACTTGAGGGATTATACTTACAATAAATGCAATACAAAAAGTAAGCAGTTCAAATTGAAGCAGAAATAGAAAGTTTGTGTTTTCAAAATTATAATATGATCCGAAAGGCTTAAGGAAATAAACCAGAATCAAACTAATCAAACAAGCCAAACTGATTTGAGCTGATGTTTCAAGAACAATCGATTTTGCTGATTCCCAAATTCCTGAACCAAGTATCTTCTTAATAACGAAAATATTTTTACGTTTCAGTTGAAGAATAAGATTGAGGTTTAAAAAATTAATTAAGCAAATGATCAACACAGCTGCCCCAATAGATGAAAATAACCATACCACTTTAACGTCTCCATTTATCTCAATTTCCCTGTCTTTTTTAGAATTCAGATGAATATCTGCTATGTTTTGTAAGTGTATACTGGTTGTGTTCTTAACTTCATCACTTACATGTTGATCGACATATTCCGGAAATTTTTGAATTATTTCCGGAGCATCTGATCCATCATACAATTTTAAATACGTATATGCCCATCCTTCAAATTCTTCTGGTTCAGGAAGAGAAATTAGAAATTCAGGATGAATGTGACTTGTTTTAGGAAAATCTTTGAAAACACCAATTACTTTAAAGTCTTTAAACTCAGTATCGAAAGCGCCTGCCAGCTCTATAAGAGAATCAATAATTACAATATTATTAAAATAGGTGTTGTAAATGGTCTCGGAGATCATTACCATATTTGGTTCCTGAAATGAAGTTTTAATGTCTCCGGCTATGATTTCAAAATCGAGGATGTCCAATGCTTCCTGGTTACATCGATATACCTGCTCGACGTTAAACTTAATTTGATTCATTTTTACAGCTGTTCTTCGAAGAGGGGAAAGAATGGCTATTTTTTCTATATCAGAAAAATAATTGTGTATCTGCCTGGTCCAGGGTTGCCAGCATCTTGCAAAATGGCTCTGATATCCACTTGGATTATTAACTTCTACTGTTAATCTGAAAATCTTCTGATAATCCCTGATGTGTCTATCATAATTTAATTGATCATTTACCCAGATAAATATGAGAAGCACACATATAAACCCAATGGTCAGGCCTGAAATATTAATTAATGAAAAAAAGCGGTTATTCCAGAGGAATCTTAATGAGGATTTTATCTGATGCATATCCTAAATCAAATAATAGAATTGTGTAAATATCTTTCATTTGATTCGATGGATGAAGAATTTTCTCTTAATTAATGTTAATATTTGGTTTGATTGTAAAAAGAGCCCCCTTGCCATAATTTATTCATATCTTATAGAGTCTATAGGGTTTTTGATGGAGCTTCGGATTACGCGGTATATAATGCCTGAAAACGATATTAAAATAATTATTAAAATTGGAATTAAAAATATCTCAAACCCAATTGTGGTTTTGTACGCGTAATTGCCAAGCCAATAGGAAGAAAGAAGATATCCCAGTGGAACTGATAGGATAATAGCTGTTAATATCCATTTAAAGAACAGAAAAAGAAGGTGTTGCATTAAATTTTTCGCGCTGGCACCGTGAACTTTCCTGATGCCTATTTCTTTTGATTTTTGATCCAAAACAAGGAAGGCCAGTCCGAAAAATCCAAGAGAAGAGACTACTATTATCAATGCTGCCAAAAGGCGATTGTAATTTAATAAACTTTTTTCCGACTGATATATGCTTTGGTAGGAATCGCTTAAATAAGCGTAATCAAATGGATCTTCCGGCAGATACTTTTTCCATACACTTTCCACTTCTTCAACAACTTCGGGTGATACAGTAGAGGTGCTTCTGATCAAGAATTCCCTGTAGACATAGGGTATTATACTAAATGCCATCGGTTTTATAGGGTAATTTAGAGTCTTGAAGTGAAAATCCTTTACTATTCCTACAATAGGCCCGGTTTTATCATATAAAGTGAAATTTTTGTTAATCGCCTCTCTTGCCGTTAATCCCATTGACTTTATAGCAGATTCATTAAGTATATACTTTGCCCGGTTATCCTTGGAAATATCATTTTCATTAAATTCACTAAAATCCCTTCCCTGAACCATCTTTACACCAATGGTCTCGAAATAATTAAAAAAAATGGAGTTCCATTGTACATAAACTTCTTCCCCTGCTTTTTGACCTTCCCATTTTGCCAATCCAGCTGAAGTGTTTACTAAAGAAGGCGAACTACACGAAATACTGACATTACTGATCCCATTTATTCCCTTTAATTCTTGAGTAAGTTGATTATAAATGTTGAATAGTTTTTCTCTTGATTCGTCATATAGCGTAATCGAAATAAGGTTTTCCCGGTCAAATCCCGGATCTTTTGAAATCATGAAATTAAGCTGATTACTTACGACTCCTGCATATATCAGCAGAATGATCCCTATTGAAAATTGAATGACTATTAACGATTTTAAAATCTTCAGTTTCGATACCCTTTTTGTATTTTGTTTTTTAAATATTGAAAGAGGATCGGTATCGGAGAGTATAAGGGCCGGGTACAATCCATTTAAAATTCCTATTAATAATGTGGCAGTTAAGCAAGCAATCAGGAGAGGTCCTGAAAATTGATCTATGAATGAAAGCTTTAAGCCTATTAATTGACGAATAACGGGTGTTGACATTTCAACTAAAACTAAACTGATTGCGAAAGCAAGAAAGGTTAAAAGAATGGATTCAAACAGGGTGCCCAGTATAATTTGAAATTTTGAGGAACCATGAATTATTCTAATTCCGGTTGACTTAATTCTTTTAGTTGAGAGACCTACAGTGAGTATTATATAATTAAGACAGGCAATGGCAAGGAGGAGTAATAGCTATTATACCATACGTCATTAATGTAGTTTTGGAGATCGTTTTTGCCAGATTATATCTTAAACTTTGATCGAGATGAATGTCACGTATCGGCTGTAAGATTAATTCATCATTTTTATGTTCGGAAAATTCAGCTTTCAGATACCTGATCTTGGAATTCAGGGATGCAATATCTGTTTGAGGTAGTGTCTCAATATATGTTTCTACCTCGGCGAACCTATACCATTCATTAGGGAATACCTCAGCGCCACGGGAAATGGCAAAAGAAATTGGAAGTATGATATTAAAATCAAAATGAATATTCTCAGGTAAGTTCTTAAATACTCCAGAAACAGTAAAATTATGCCCTCCTGGAGTAGTCAGAAGTTCCCCAATAACTTCTGTGGATCCAAAATATTTTATCGCCACCGATTCTGACAATAAAATACTATTCGCAAAATTTATTACAGGATCCTGTCCAAATAGATATGGCAAATGGAATATCTGGAAAAAGGTGCTATCGACAAACAGAATCCTTTTTTCAATGAATGCCTCCTCTTCAATTCGAATAACCATATCTGGGCCATAATAAACTTTTGTAGCCTGAGTAATTTCAGGAAATCTATTTTTGAGTGTTTCAGCAAGTGGACCAGGTGTAAGTGAAACTAACTCGCTTTCATTGCTGTCGTTAATTCTTTGAACAATGCGATATATATTCTTATTGTTTTCTATATTCTGATCAAAATTTAAATGAAAGCGTATCCAAAACAAAATGACCATGACAACCGCAAAGCCTAAGGAAAGACCCAAAACATTTACAAGGGTATATGCCTTTTGTTTCTGAAAGTTTCGAAGAAATATTTTAAAAAAGTATTCTAACATGATTCACGAATATTGTAGGTCTATCCTCTCTTTACTCATATCTTAATGCTTCAACAGGATTTGTTGTGGCAGCTTTAACCGCTTGGAAACTAATACTAATATATGTAATTGAAATCAGTATCAGGCAAGCCAGAATGATGATCCAAATTGAAATACTCGTTTGAAAGGCAAAAGAATCTAACCACTTATCTAAAAATGTCAATGATATAGGTATGCCTAATGCAAACGAGATTAGCATAAGAACGGTATATTGGCCGGATATTAATTTTACTATGTCGAAAATATTAGCTCCGAGGGCTTTTCTTACTCCGATTTCTTTAATTCTTCTTTCTATAGTAAAGGCCATCAAGCCAACCAGTCCAAAACAGGATATCAAAACAGCAAATAAGGAGAAGTAGTTAATTAGTTTCCCCAATTTAACTTCAGAATGATACACTGCGTCGATTGAAGCATCGAGGAAATGAAATTCAAACATCGAATTAGGATTAACTTCCTTCCATTTATTCTCTATGGCCATAATGGAATTCTGAATTCTATCAGATGATATTCTTACTAAAACGTAATTATAGAATTCGTGAAAACGGATCATTAATGGCAAAATTTCACTGTGAAGAGACTGATAGTGGAAATCATTAATAATTCCTATTACAGGAATGCCCCATATGTCCTTTCGCCCAATTGGATCGTCCCAACCCAAGTACTTAACAGCTGATTCATTAATCAAAATTCCGTTACTTGCTTTTATATCTGGTTCAGGTAGTTTCCCTTTTGTTATTTTAAGTCCCATGACATCGAAGATTCTATAATCAGAAACGAAATCATATAGTATTTTCTTTTCACCTTCAATTTCTATTATATTCTGGGAGAAATATTTTCCTGGAAAGGTATTCGTTTGAGATGCTCCAATTATATTATCCTCATTTATGATCTCCTGGAGAAAAACTTTTCCATTTTTAGTACTCTCCTCATCATTAAAAGGTATGTATATCAAGTTTTCTTTGTCGAATCCCAGATCTGCATTTTTTAGATATCCAAGTTGACTTTGGATAGTGATAGCTCCCAGGATAATAATGATTGAAATCGTAAACTGAAATATCAACAATATCTTTCTGAACAGGCTTCCTTTTTTTAAACTTAAATTGGATTGACCTTTTAGTATTTTTATAGATGAAAGTGAACTTAAATATAAAGCCGGGTATATCCCTGACAGGAATCCCAGAATTATAGTTCCTAATAAAAAGTAAACAGGATAAAGATCTGTTAGGAAATAATTAATGTTCAGATTATAGGATAGCAAATTTCTTAGATAAGGATTAATGATTTCAGCAATTAAAAATCCGAGAATTAATGATAAAATGCAGAGAAATATTGATTCAAAAAGAAATTGACCGACGAGTGCACTTTTTGTTGACCCTATAACCTTTTTGACCCCAATTTCTTTTAGGCGTACCGATGCGCGGGCGGTCGATAAATTTATAAAATTGATAGATGCTATTGAAATAATTAATATGGCAATAGATAGCAGGATATATAAGATATTAGAATTAGCATGTTTTTCTGTGTCCTTCCCGCTTGCATAATCTAAATATATACTATCAAATGATTGAGCTTGTAGTGATGCATCTCCAGGAAATATGTCTTTTATGAATTTATTCAGTTTTATATTCAGGTCATGGTAATTGACATTATCGTTTAATAGCACGTAGGTGATACAACCCCATTGATTAAAACTTTCATAGCGGTATTTCTCGCCTTCGCTCATCTTTGACATATTGTCAATGTTTGAAAGTACTTCAAAATTTAAATGTGAATTAGGAAGGTAAACTTTTAAAAACACCTCCAACTTTGAAGTTAAACTTATTGTTATATTTAACTATTTTCCCGATGGGGTCTTCCTGACCAAATAAAATAGCAGCAGTCTTTTCGGATATGATCAAACTGAATGGCTCTTTAAGTGTCTCTTTTAAATTACCATTTATGCCTTGGATAGAAAAAATATCAGATACTGTTGTGTCACAGAAATATCCCTTATCAATTTTCAAAAATTGATCCTTAAAAGAGATCACCGGGTCCCACATTCTGCTGAGTCGAACATAGCTATTGAATTCGGGGAAATTTGTACCGAAGTGATTGATCATAGGGATTGGTGTACCTACTTTATCTCCTCGGTCAAGTCTTGCCAGGGATTTATAATTTTCATGAAACTTATCACCATTAAACTCCATTATCAGATATAAAAGAATTAATAAAAATAGCCCTATTGATAAGGATAGGCCAAGTATGTTTATAGCTGAGTATAACCTGTGTCTATAAAAATTTCTAATGCTTATTAAAAAATTTCTTTTAATCATAGCCTCTTTATTTAGAATACTATATCTATTTATTCATATCTTAATGCTTCAACAGGATTTCGAAAAGTCGCCTTAAGGATTTTAAAGCCTACTGTTGCTATAGCAAGCAAGAAAGTTATTGCTGTTGCAAGAACAAAAACATTCAGATGAATATTGATATGATATTCAAAATTTTGTAGCCAGCTTAAAACTTGTAAGTAGGCCAGTGGCCAGGCAATAATATTTGCAATCAACAGCATAATCAGCAATTCTTTGGATATTATATACATGATAGATGGTAAACTTGCCCCCATCACTTTTCTAATACCAATTTCCTTTATCCGTTGATTCGTAATGAAGGAAGTTAAACCATATAGCCCTGTAATGGCAATGATTATTCCTATAAATGTGAGTAAAAGGACCAATTGACTCATTCGGTTTTCCTTATCATATTGACTTCGCACAATGTTATCAGCAAATTTAAAGTTCCAGAGTTCATCTGTTATATATATCTTTAAACGCTGCTTCAATAAATCCAAGGGTTTCTTTTTGAGGTTTTGAACTCAATTTAATCGAAATCCGGGATCCAGTGGCATCTTTATTTAATAAAGGCATGATCAGTGGTTTTATGGAGTGGTGCTTCGATAAATAATGGTAATCATTTACAACTCCCGCAACAATGGCTTCCTTATTATTTCTGGTACGGTAATCTACTGCCCAAAATATTTTTTTACCCAGCGCATCCTCCTGCCAGCCCATTTCATTTACCGCCTGTTGATTGAGCAATACATACATTTGATCTTGTTCAGATTGTTCTGGTTTAAATCCTATACCAGAATGCAATGGAATATTGTAGACGTTAATGAACTCCGGATCAATATAATTTATATTCATCCTAATATACTTGTCATCCTCAGCTCCTTCCCATGAGAATCCAGTCCAATTATGGGAATTCATGGGTAAATAATCTGAACTTGACACCAATAATATATCGCTGTTCTTCTCAATTTCCGTTTTAAACTGGCTTAACTTTTGAATTGAGGGATTTGATATGGAAATTATCAATACTTGGTCTTTATCATATCCCAAGTCAGAATTTGCCATAAAATTTAGCTGTTTTACTAAAAAAATTGTACTTATTACTAATGAAACTGATATGAAAAATTGAAAAATGACCAAAATTCGTCGAAATGTCCCTTTTTTATTTCCCCCGAAATAGGATCCTTTCAGCACTTCAGATGGCTTAAATCTGGCAAGAAGTATAGCGGGGTATAATCCAGATATCAGTGTAACCGCACAACATACAATAATTGAAATAAGATAGAACTGCCAGTTGTTAAGGTAATTTATCTCAATATTTCTATTTACGAGCTGGTTAAAATATGGGAATGTAAATTCTATAAGAATTATCGCCAAAATCAATGAAATAATTGAAATAATAAAACTTTCCCCAAGAAACCTGAATATGAGATTGATACGGTAAGCACCATTGATCTTTCGTATGCCAACTTCCTTTGCCCGGATCGTACTATATGCTGTTGTTAAATTGATATAATTGATACAAGCCACAATGATGATTAAAAAAGCAATTATGGAAAAGATGGTTACGTTTTGAGCACTACCCACATTAGCAGTTTCATCAATTACTGTAGATTTTAAGTGAATTTCTTTTAGTGGTTTCAGGTAAAGTTCATTATTTGAGTCTTCTCCCTGATATTTATTGAGATAGTTCTTCAACTTATCATTTATGCTTTCTAGGCTGACATTAGGATGTATTAACACATAATGTTTTGTCCAGTTACTGAACCAGTCCTCGGTAACGATCTCCGGTCCATTTAATGAAAGAATGGTATTAAAAGAGATCAATATATTAAAATTGAGATGGGAGTTGTTTGATAGCTGCTTTACAACAGCTTTAATCTCGAAATCAAATCCATTATTGTATTTCAGGATCTTTCCAATAGGACTCTGGCTCCCAAAATATTTCTCAGCAACCTGTTCGGTGATCACAGCCATATATGGCTGATCTAAATCCCCATCATAACTGCCTTTGATAACCGGATAGGTAAATATTTCCAGAAAACTCTTATCGGCAAAAACTATATTACTTTCTCCAAGTTTTGATCCATCTGGTAGTTCTATCAAGGCTTCATTGTTTTTTACATACCTTGTACTTAATTGAATTTCTGGTATGTCTTCGGTGATCACCAGACTTAGTGGGGGAGGTGCCCCACACATATTCCTTGTTTCTCCGAATTCTTGGAATTGTTCAATCCGGAATATATCATTCAACTTTTCATGGTGTTTTTCATAACTGTATTCATTTTGAATATACAGGAATATGGTCATGAACATTGATATGCTTACCGTTAATCCGAATATGTTAATCCAGTTATATTTATTCCTAAAGATGCCCCGGAAAGTTGATTTAGAAAACAAATAGTTCATAATAAAAGTGGTTTAATGCATTCGAATAGCTTGAATATTTTTATTCATATCGCAGGCTATTAATGGGATTTTTTCGGGCTGCTACTACAGAATGATAAAGTATTGTCAAAATCGAAATGGAGATCATAGATCCCACAATTAAAATCATGAAGAATGTATTGATCCCTGTTTTGACCGTGAAGAAACTTAATACACCTTTCATTAGTAAGATAGCAATTGGCAAGGAAATTATACAAGCCAATAATACCAGCTTGATATATTGTTTTGTCAATAAAATTATTATAGTAGATACATTAGCACCAAATGCTTTTCTTATTCCTATTTCTTTTGTTTTTCTCTGAGTGGTATACATTGCGAGTCCAAATAATCCAAGACAGGATATGAAGATTCCAAATGCACATAGGTAAAACAGAATATTAAGTAAAGGCATGATTGATTTGAAAAATGGATATTCATAATCTTCCAGATATGAATATATAAATGGATAGTCTGGATTGTGTTTTCCAAAAATGTTCTGCAACCGAACCAATTGGTCCGACCTGAAATCTGGCACAACCTTAATAAATACAAATCTTCCAATATTCTCATAAGGCAATATCAATGCACGACCTCCAATATCGATTGGCATGAAATTATAATCTTCTATAACTCCAATAATTTTTTTATCCATATCCCATAACCGGAAATTTTGACCGATAGGATCATCTTCATATCCAAGAATATTATAATCTCTTCGTTTATAATGATTCCCTCTTGATTTTCTGCCGGGGTATCTTTTGAGTAGAATTTGCCATGTACAAGATTCAAATCCAGGATTTGATCCATGTCTTCACCAACATACATGATTCTGGCAATAATGTTATGCTCTTCATCCGCTTTTCCCCAATTGATGTCTCCCGTTTCAACATTAGTCGGGATTGCAGATCCTGTTGAAACCTGCAAAACACTACTTTCCTTTAATAAATCCTGCTTAATTTCCTCGTATTTCTCCCATATCATTCCTCTTGTGGGGATATAAATGATATTTTCCCTTGTTATTCCAAAGTCTGCATTATGTAAATACATGAATTGCTTGTACAATAACAATGTGCTGATAATAAAAAACAGAGTCATGGCGAATTGAACGACCACTAAAATTTTTCTTAATCTATTGCCCTTATTTCCTGAAAAATGCATTTCTTTCATCACAATGGCTGGTCGGATATTGGATAAAACAAAGGCGGGGTAGAGGCCTGATAATATGCCTGTAATTACCAGGATTATGACAATAAGAAGCCAAAGGATTGGGTCGGCTAAATTCAATTTGATATCTGCTTCAAAAGTACGGTTAAGTACGGGTAATATTAATTCTACCAGAAGTATTGACAAATGAATGGCTATGAGAGCAATAAGAAAACTTTCGACCAGGAATTGAACAATAAGTTGTTTTCTGCTGGCTCCCCCTGTCTTTCGAACTCCTATTTCTTTCGCTCTTTCAAAAGATTTAGCTGTGGATAAATTAATATAATTAATGCATGCAATAATCAGTATTCCAATGCCAATACTGAACAATATATATAGACCAAGATAATTCATGGATTCACCATATAAGAAGGCTTCTTTTATATGACTCAGATACCTGTATAATTCCAGTTGTTCATCATAGTCTTGTGCGTCGAGGAGTTCGTTTAATGATGAATTGATTTGTTCTTTGCTGTCTTCATCATCCAATAAGAAATATGTAAAAAAATTTGTTCCGCCAAATCCATCCAGCGGGTATCCCATTGTACCCATAATTTCAAAAGGGACGATATATGTAAATTCTAAGCTTGAATTTTTGGGAAGGTCTTCAATAATACCAGTAACTTCGAGATCAAATTCTTCATTTAGTATAATGCTTTTTCCTAAAGGATTCTCATCTTTAAATAGTTTGTTAGAAAGCGATTCAGTTAAAACAATAAAGTGTTTTCCCTGATAAGCATATTCAGGATTACCTCTGAGCATCGGGAATGAAAATAGTTTTGATAAAGTTGAGTCGACTGCAGCACCCTGTTTTTCGACTAGTGAAATTGGTCGAACATCGGCAGTACTATCCTGGAAATAAGCCAGGAGAAGGTTTCTGGTATATCCAAGACGAACAAATTCCTTAATTTGCGGATAGTTTTCCTTTAGAAAAGGTCCGATTGAGGCACCACATCGATCGGTTTGATATGTTCCGCTTTCAAGTACAACATCCTGCTGAAATATATAAAGATGATCGTAGTTCTTATGAAATGTATCTACCTTATATAAATCGTATACCATCAACAACATGATAAGCGAACACGTCATGCCAAGGGTCAGGCCAAGAATATTTATAATACTGAATCCCTTATTTCTAAGAATATTTCTGAAGGCAATTTTGAGGTTATATCTGAACATATCTAAAAATTTCCTATATATTATAAAGCTATTCAATTGATATGCCAAATAATAAGTAATTGATTATCAGCAATATACCTTGTTAATGTAGTAGGGTGTGTTGGAATTTCCAACAAATGTGTACGAATATATCAGAAATCACCAATCAATCCACATTGACAAAAAAAGTCTTTTGACATAATCATGATCAAGACTTGGATAGAATATATACAATTTCGATCTTACCTGAAGATAAATCCCCTCTTCAGCGGATCAGCAGGATCGAAACAAAAACTATGCTGCCCGGTAATATGTGCTGTACCGCTTACCTCTGGAATGACGGCATCATGTCGGCCAAAAGTTGTAATTTCTATAATTTTAACATCCATTTTAGTTCCCAGAATGCTTTCTATTCTTATGGACTCTCCAATTTTTAAATCATTTCTAAGAAATAATTGCGCTGCCCGTGCACTTACCCCAGATCCGGTTGCTGACCTGTCAACTTCTCCATTAGCAAAAATGCAGACATTTCGGCTATGGTTTTTAGAATCATCTACTGACGGACCAACAAATATGGTTCCATATAAAAAGCTTAAATCCTCCTCAAACGGATGTTTAATCTCGAACTGACTTGCTATTGTATGCTTGATTTTGCGTCCAATATCAATTAATTGATCATATTCTGATGGAGTTAGGTTAAAATTGAACTGCCCAGCATCGCAGATAGCATAAAATGCCCCCCCAAACGAAATGTCAAAATTTACATTCCCGATTCCATCAACCTCAACTGTTTCGTCTTTATATAAAACAAATGATGGGACATTAGTAAAAAAAACACTTTCGACAATTCCATTCTTCATTCGGGCCCGAGCCTTTATTTGTCCTGGTGGCGCATCAATAATTAGTTCAGGATTTTGATCCTCTTTCTGAATCAGTCCTGGTATCCAAAACCAATTTAACAAGTGCTATTATGGCATGACCACACATAGTACTATAGCCTTCATTGTGGATAAAGAAAGTACCGAAATCCGCATTTTCGGTTACAGGTTCTGTAATTATTGCCCCATACATATCAGCATGCCCTCTTGGTTCAAACATTGTTCCGGTTCTGATGTAATCGAAATTATCTCTGAAGTATCTTCTCTTCTCAAGAATAGTTTTCCCTTTAATTTCTGGCAATCCATGTGTTAAAACCCTTAAAGGTTCTCCTCCTGTGTGAAGATCAACAGATCTTATAACAGCCCAGTCCTCAGGGAAATCCCATGAGAGAATTTTCGAATAAATATCCTGGATTCATTTTTTAAATAATAGTTCTTTAAAATTCATACAA
The DNA here is from genome assembly GCA_963820995.1 of uncultured Cytophagales bacterium. Taxonomy (GTDB): domain Bacteria; phylum Bacteroidota; class Bacteroidia; order Cytophagales; family Cyclobacteriaceae; genus JAGTVG01. The sequence goes on from CAWGCL010000013.1 coordinate 237,420, forward strand.
TACTTAAAGAAGATCATAAAAACGCTTTATAACGAAATATTCATGCCAATGTTTTTCTCTATTGCGGATTGATAGATTGTATGAGATACCGTTAAGTCAAACAGGGCCATGCCAACTGATTTAAAAATCCTGGTTTCATTATTTGGCTTATGTTTTCCAAGTATAATTTTGTTCATCAAAATAATATCCTCATTCTTTAACAACTTATTTTCAGAAGCCAGGATACATCACCGTACCTCCATTAATCAAAGACAACAAATGCCCGTCGTTCTGTTTTACAAGTTGAACCGATCCATTGATTATCGGTAGATTTCTTACAGAATTTCCTTGATTGATTGTTACTAGCTTGGTACAAAACATCCCTTCTGCAGCTGAGGGCATAACCAACTGAATATCATCCTGAATACTCAGATGCAGACGATCTGGCATCACGTATTTATTTTTGCTTTGAAGGAGGTATGCCTTTTCAATTGCCATTATGATATCAGGAGGATGACAGGCCTTGTAGATATCATTTGAATTCAGAATCAGCATAATAATGAGAAATCTATAATTTATGGACCTAAATTTAAGGTTTTTAAAATAAAGGCAATAATGAACGAGGCAAATAGATTTATTCGTCAACCTAACCAAGATTATATTTCTTTTTTAATTCTATCAGCAAAAAGTAAGTTAATGATGATAACATATATTTTATCGCAAGTAAAATTCAATATTCTTGTTTATTTAATTTCTGAACGATTTGAAGAAGTATGTATAATACTGTTGGATTTTCCAACATTTTCTTACATTTATACCAGCCAATTCAAAGCATTTCATAATAACCCGATTTCAAATGGCAAAAGATAAAATTGGAAGGATTTTAATTATAGATGATAACACTGAATTTCTTGTTGCTTTAAAAATCCTTTTATCTCCTCATTTTGAAAATGTAACTACTGAAGCCATTCCCGATAGAGTTCTTACACATTTGAAGAATGACAAATTTGATGTCATTTTATTGGATATGAATTTCAGAGCTGGCATACAGTCTGGGAATGAAGGATTTTACTGGATGAATAAGATTCGAGAAATCGATGAGGAAGTAAGTATTATTTTTATAACAGCCTATGGTGATGTTGATCTGGCCATCAGATCTTTAAAAGAAGGGATTACGGATTTTATACAGAAATCATGGGATGAGCATAAAATATTATCGACGGTACTTTCAGCATACAAGATAAATAGATCTAATAAAGAGATCAATCGATTAAAAAATCAGCAACAACACCTAAAAGCTTCCTTGTCGAAAGATAGTCATGTTTTGGTAAAAGGCGAATCAAAACAAATGAATGAAATTTATGACCCTTGTTGAAAAGGTCGCACAGACTGATGCAAATATCCTGATAACTGGTGAAAGCGGCACCGGAAAAGAGGTAATTGCCCATGAAATACATCAAAAATCGCAGAGAAAAAATGAGTTGCTAGTATCAGTTGACCTGGGATCGATTCATGAAAACCTTTTCGAAAGTGAACTTTTTGGACATGCGAAAGGAGCTTTTACCGATGCAGTCACCCATAGGGCAGGTCGTATAGAACTGGCAAGTGGGAGTACCCTTTTCCTTGATGAAATAGGAAATTTATCTCATCCATTACAGATGAAGTTATTGACCGTTATACAAAACAAATCAGTTACACGATTAGGTGAAAATAATCCAAGACCTGTAGACTTCAGATTAATCTCAGCCACTAACAAATCCCTTGATCAAATGGTGTCGGAAAACGGTTTTCGTGAAGATCTGTTATACCGTCTAAAAACAGTAGAAATTCATTTGCCACCGCTTAGAGAGAGAAAAGAAGACATACCTAATCTTGGCCAGGTTTTATTTGGAGAGGTACTCTAATAAATACAATAAGAATATTACCAGGATAATGGATTCGGCGCTAAATAAATTAATCAAATATGATTGGCCTGGTAATGTAAGGGAATTACAGCATTTAATTGAAAAAGCTGTGATCTTGTCTGATGGAAGTCAATTGAAGATATCTGATGCTATGCTAAACTCAGGTGTTAAGATTAAACTTGACAGATCTAAATCATTCAATTTAGAAGAGAATGAAAAAGAAGTTATTGAAAATGCACTGAAAACATTTAATTATAACATGAGCAAGACAGCAAAGGAGTTGGGAATCAACAGATCAACATTATATGAAAAATTAAAAAAATATGAACTCTAGCCGCTTTAACTTCAATATTATATTCTATTCTCTTACCATTGCTTTTACTTCATATGCATTTATGTGGGCGATTGGCCAGCAGAATAAAATTGTAACCTCCATAAGTTTAGGTGTTTTATGGATAATTGAAGTTCTTTTACTAATAAGATATATAAATGCAACTAACAAAAATTTATTACTATTCCTTCAATCTTTTCAGTTTAAGGATAGTTCGTTAACATTCTATAAGAATAGAAAACTACCATTCAAGCCGATTTATGATGAGTTTAACAGGATCATTGATCTGTTTAACCAATTAAAAATTGAGAAAGAAACTGAACATCAATATTTCGATCATGTTATTAAACATGTGGATACTGGACTTCTGGCCTGGGATTCCGGTCACCATGTGAGGCTATTCAATCTGGCGGCAAAACAGCTTTTGAATGTCCCTCATATTGGGAATTTATCTGGATTAAAATCAATTCTCAATGATATGCCGGAAAAACTGGATAAAATGAAACCAGGTAGACAAGAACTTCTTAAGATCCTACAGGGGGAAGAGTTGGTAAGTTTGTATGTGAGCGTGTCAGAATTTTCAATTTCAGGTGAAAAAATAAAACTGGCTTCTTTTCAGAATATCCATACTGAACTGGAAGAAAGTGAATCAGAAGCATGGCAAAAATTGATTAAAGTTTTAACTCATGAGATTGTAAATTCCGTCAGCCCAATGAAATTGGTTTCTTCATCTTTGCTTAAAACTATAAGAAAATCTGAGGGAAAGGATCAGATAGTACTTTCATCTGAGGAAGTTGATAATATGCAATCAGGTTTAAACGCTATACATAATAGAAGTCTTGGGCTTTCAAAGTTTGTAGATGATTATAAAACCATTACTGATATTCCTAAACCGGAATTTAAGGAGGTGAGGGTTTCTGATCTTTTTAATGAGATTCTGGATCTATTGAAAAATAGTTTTTTACATCAAAGCATAAAATTGAATGTCAGAATTGAGCCAGGCAATTTAAAAATACTCATGGACAAAAAAATGATTTCCCAGGTTCTCATCAATTTATTGAAGAATGCGGCTTATGCTTTTTCCGATCATCCTAATCCTAAGATCAAACTGACATCCGAGCAGGCCAATGACAGGACTTTGATAATAATCGAAGATAATGGTTGTGGTATTCCATTTAATATGCTTGATTATATTTTTATGCCGTTTTTCACTACCCGGAAGGATGGATCTGGTATTGGCCTCACTTTATCTAGACAGATTATGAAAGCGCATAATGGATATATCAATTTGGTAAGTCATGAGGGGGAAGGAACTAAGGTTACACTAATATTTTAACTCAACTAATGAGCAGGTCATATTATGTACTTATTAGTATCTTTTATATTTTGTTTTTCCTGCAAGCAGGAAAAAAGTACAAAAGATTTGCCAAATATCGTATTTATCCTGGCGGATGATCTTGGATTCGGGGATCTGGCGTGTTATGGTAATGAGGTTCACAAAACTCCTAATCTTGATCGCTTAGCGTCAGCGGGTATACAGTTTACTGATTTTTATGCTGCAGCTAGTGTATGTACCCCAACCAGAGCAGCTTTTTTAACAGGAAGCTATCCTAGAAGGGTAAGCCTACACGGGATTCGAAAAACCACTGCGTGCTGATACCGGGGCTAATAAAGGACTAAATCCTGATGAGATTACCATTGCTGAGATTCTTAAATCAAAAGGGTATGCTACCGGGTGTTTTGGAAAATGGCATCTAGGGGATCAACAGGTTTTTCTACCAAATAATCATGGATTTGACACTTATTTTGGTGTTCCCTACAGTAATGATATGAACTCAAAGGAGAGAGGAGATCCTCCATTGCCAATTGTTCATAACAATCGTGTCATTTTAGCGCCGGTAGATCAAAAGTACCTTACTAAAATGTGCACTGACAAAGCTATTGAATTTATTAAGGATCATTCTGAAACTCCTTTTTTTACATATATTCCATATAATATGCCACATAATCCAATTTATGCATCTCCTGATTTTGAAGGGAGGTCCTCAAATGGAATATATGGAGATGCAGTTGAAGAAATAGATTTCTCCATTGGCAGAATAGTCTCATTGCTCGATTCCTTAAATATATATGAAAATACCCTATTCGTATTTACCTCTGATAATGGAGCTGCTAGGCAATTTGGAGGAAGCAATAAGCCACTGTCTGGCTGGAAAGGCAGCAACTTTGAAGGTGGTTTCAGAGTGCCTTGTATAATTAAATGGGATAAATTATTTAACAGGGGAAGTAATAATAACACCTTTATAACCATCATGGATTTTTTACCTACATTTGCTGAAATTGTTGATTATGATCTGGATACAAGTCGGAAAATTGATGGAAAAAGCATGTATAAGCTTTTAACTGAAGGTGAAGATCCGGATTTAAGTGATAGAGCATTTTATTATTACTATCGCGATCAATTACAGGCTGTAAGAAAAGGTAATTGGAAATTGTTCTTACCTCTCGATGTAAAGCAAACCAGGTGGAATGAGATTTTAAACGAAGGTCCAGGTCAGATGGCGAAATTGGTTAATTTAGAATCAGATCTACAGGAACAGCATGACTTAATTTTGGAATATCCCGGAAAATTACTGGAGTTGACCGAACTTGCTGATATGATCAGATTGGATCTTGGAGATAATGACTTGCAGGGTCAGAATCAACGGTCAGCTGGCTGGGTGGATAATCCGCAATATTTGATTATGAATGAAAATTTATGAAAGGAAAAGTTTGTGTAATAACAGGAGCAAATGCAGGAATTGGATATGAAACAGCTCTTGCATTAGCTAAAATGGAAACCGACCTGGTGATTATTTCTAAAGATGAATCCAGGGTTAAAGTTACCATTGATAAAATTATTTCTGAATCAAACCATAAGAATATTGAGGGAATTGTTATAGACTTAAGTTCTCAAAAAGAAATCAAAAAAGGGGCTAAGGAAATATTATCCAAATATAATAGAATTGACGTATTGATTAACAATGCTGGTACCTGGTATTCAAACCTGACCTATACAGATGAAAACATTGAAATGCAATTTGCGGTTAATCACCTTGCATATTTTTATTTAACTCATTTGCTCTTACCATCAATCGCTAATTCCGATGATCCCAGAATTATAAATGTTGGATCTGACTCGCATTTTAACGGTAAAATTCATTTTAATGATATTAACCTGACCAGAAAATACCATGGTCTACGAGCTTATTCCCAGTCCAAATTAGCTAATATACTTTTTACCTACGAATTCAACAGACGCAATCCTTTAGATAAAATATGTATTAACTGTCTACAGCCAGGGCTGGTCAAAACGAATATAGGTTTAAAGCACACTGTAGCTATACATAGCCTTGCCTGGAAATTACGCCGTTTACGTGGCATTACCCCGGCGGAAGGGGCTGAAACATCGATTTATCTTGCATCATCGGATGAAGTCAAAGGTGTTTCTGGAAAATATTGGGATAAAAGTAAATTCAAAAAATCTTCTAAAAGATCATATTTAAAGGAAGATGCTCAGAGGTTGTGGTTATTGAGTGAAAAATTATGTGATATAGACGATTATTTTTCTGGGATTAGTGAAGATTAGTGTGATTTCTGTTCTTTTTTCTTGCCATAATGAAATAATAATATAAAACATGAAACCTTTATCGAGGAATTCCATTAATATAAAAAGTGTCTATTGTAAATTTTTTTTTATATATACTTGAAAGAACAGTTAAACAAAAGTGAAACAAGTTAGTTTTCTGTTTAGATTTTTAATTCATGAAATACAATCAAAGTCTTGAGAAAGATCATTAAAGTAATATTATTAATCCTTTTATTGGGGGGCTCCTATATTTATGCAGATGAAACGGATAATGAAATATCTGATAAAATTAGTTTTGCCGGATATATTAAAGATGCTTCTAACGGTGAGGCATTGATTGGTGCTACTGTTTACATTAAAGAAATTGGAGGAGGCACAACAACAAACATTTATGGATTTTATTCTGTAACACTTGAAAGGGGTACTTACACTGTAGAATTCAGATATATAGGATTTTTGTCTATCATTAAAGAAATCACGCTTACTGAAAGTACTGAGCTAAACATAGAGTTAATTGAAGATACAAAACAACTGGAGGAAGTAATTGTAATTGGTAAAACAAATTCCAATGTTAAGCGTGTCGATATGAGCGTAAATAAGCTTGACATTAAGACAATAGAAAAGATACCAGCCTTATTGGGCGAAGTTGATGTGATACAAAGCCTTCAGCGTCTGCCGGGTGTCAGCACGGTTGGAGAAGGGGCTTCAGGCTTTAATGTTCGTGGAGGTAGTGTAGGTCAGAATCTTGTACTTCAGGATGAAGCTCCAATTTATAATTCCTCTCATTTATTGGGATTCTTTTCAGTATTCAATCCCGATGCCGTTACAGATGTAAAGTTATATAAAGGTGGTATTCCTGCACGTTACGGAGGCAGGATCTCCTCAGTACTCGATATTCGTTTAAAGGAAGGGAACAGTAAAAAGTTTGGAGCACAGGGAGGAATTGGGACCATATTTTCACGTCTAACTGTTGAAGCACCTATTGTTAAGAATAAATCTTCGTTCCTTATAGCTGGTCGTCGTTCTTATATTGATGTATTTGCTAAACTTTTTACAGATGTTTTAAGCGAAGGCGCACAGTTTTATTTCTATGACCTAACATTAAAAGCCCACTATGATATAGGCAAAAAGGATAAAATTTTCCTTTCGGGTTACCTGGGGAGAGATGTTTTCAAATTTGATGCAAATCAGGGATTTAGTTGGGGAAATAATACTGCAACATTAAGGTGGAATCATATTTTCAATGACAGGCTATTCTCAAATGTGAATTTTATTTTCAGTGATTACGATTATGCGCTCGCTTTTGGGGAAAATGATCTGGATAAATTCGAATGGAATTCAAAAATAAGGACTTTATCTTTAAAACCGAATTTCACCTATTTTGTGAATACAAATAACATATGGGATTTCGGGGGAGAGTTTAATTACTACATTTTTACACCAGCTAATGCTATTGGTGTAAGTAATGGAGAAGTATCAAATATAAGCTTGCCATTGAAATACGCTGCTGAGTGGAGTCTTTTCTTTAATAATGAGATAAATTTTGGAGATCGTTTTGGATTACAATATGGTTTAAGAGGATCGGGATATTCATATATTGGGCCAGGCTATATTTATGAATATGAAACAATAATCCCTGGACAAAGAAAAATACCTGTTTCTGAGACATATTTTGAAGGGCGCGAAGTGATCCAGAATTATTTTAATCTTGAACCAAGAATTTCAATTAAATATCAAATAAATCAGAAGAATTCAATCAAGGCTTCTTTTAACAGATTGTCACAAAATATTCATTTAATTTCCAATACAACAGCATCTAATCCACTGGACGTATGGGTTCCGGGAACCAATAATATACAACCGGAACTTGCAAACCAGTATGCACTCGGATTCTTTAAGAACTTTGGCCCAAATAATGATTATGAAACTTCGGTAGAAGCATATTACAGGAATACTGATAATCAGATTGAATATATTGATGGGGCTGACCTCCTTATAAATCAATATTTAGAAGGAGATTTGTTGTTTGGTATCGGCCGTGCATACGGACTTGAATTTTATGTCAAGAAGAATACCGGGAAATTGAATGGTTGGATAAGCTATACGCTTGGAAGATCCGAGTTAAATGTTAATGGAATAAACAATAATGAGTGGTACCCCACTCGGTATGACCAACTGCATAATTTGAAGATTACAGGATTTTACGATTTAAATGAAAGATGGACATTCTCAGCTAGCTTTTCTTATATCTCCGGTACGCCAACAACTTTTCCAACATCAAGATTTCAGAGCCAGGAATATGTGGTACCTTATAATTATTTAAATAGTCGAAATAATACCAGGATCCCGAATTATCACAGATTGGATGTTTCCGTTATTTTGAATGGGAAAAAATATAAGAAGAGTGGAAAAGAAAGGAAAAACAGGGATTATTGGGTATTTGGAGTTTACAATGCCTATGCAAGGGAAAATCCATTTTCAATTTATTTCTCTCAGGGTACAGATCGTCCTGCAGCTGGAGAGCCAGTACCTACTTATGGTACACAACTCGCTATCATTGGTACGATTATTCCGGCAATATCTTATAATTTCAATTTTTAATGAAGATGATTAGATTTTATTATATACTGATAATTATCGCAATGGTTTTAAGTTGGGGGTGTGAAACTCAAATAGATCCTGATTTGCCTGATGCCCCTCCTTTAACTTTTGTGGATGCCTGGCTCACAAATAAAAGTGAACCCCAGATAATTAGGCTCAAGAAAACACTACCATATTTTGATGCCTCTGAATTTCCAGGGATTTCAGGTGCAGATGTAAGAATCACTGATAATGATAACAATGAATTTGTGTTTGTTGAATCAGAAATAACTCAGGGTGATTATGTTTGGATACCACCATCTGACTCAAATACTTTCGGTAAGATCGGAAATCAATACGTTTTAACAATAGTAGTGGAAAATGCAATTCTGGAAGCTACAAGTCAAATGAATCGGGTACCTGAAATTGACAGTATTGATTTCCGATTCGAGGAAGGGAATAGCTTTTTCCCCGATTCATATTTCGCTGGCGTCTATGCAGTTGATCTTCTTGGACCTGGTGATACTTATTGGATTAAAGCTTATAAAAACGGCGTTTATCTAAACAAACCTGATGAAATAAATATTGCATACGATGCTGGATTCAGTGCAGGAAGTCAGATAGATGGCATCACTTTTATCCAACCATTACGTGATGCGATAAATCCGTTTGAACAGGATGAAAATGATGAATTCCTTTCTCCTTATGCTCCAGGTGATTCGGTTTATGTTGAGATACATTCTATAACAAATGTTGCTTATTATTATTTAACACAGGTTACAGTTCAGATTAACAGACCCGGGGGATTTGCGGAATTATTTGCTACACCATTATCAAATGTGATAACCAATATCGTCAATACGACAAACAATGAACCTGTCTTAGGATTTTTTAATGTGGCAGCAGTTAGCAGTAAAGCTGAATGGCTGGACCCTAATGATTTACCGACTGAGTAGAATCTATTTTCAATTTAGGATTTTTTTGCTATATTATAGAACATAATAAAGAAATTTACTTATCTTCATCTTTCAAAAGAAAGATCTTATAGAGTGGAATTTTAATATTTGAGATTTTTCCTATAATTCTATTGAAAATTTCAAGCACCAATTCTACTTAGATGAAATACAAGGTTGCACGAATAATTTTTTTCTATATAATGATTTCGATCATTTCAGGACTTTCGGGTCTTAAGTCTCAAGAAATCAGTAATAAATGTGTTATTAGTGGATATGTGCGAAATTATACAAACGGGGAAGCTTTATTTGGAGCTACAATTTATATTAAGGAGTTAAATAGTGGAGTTGCTACGAATTCCTATGGATTTTATTCTATAACTCTCGGTAACGGCAACTATACATTGGAATGCCGATATCTCGGTTTTATTACACAATCAATAGAAATCAACTTAGAGAATGATTCAGAATTTAACATTGAATTAACGGAAGCAAACAGAGAACTTGAGGAAATAGTAATAATTGGTCAGATAGACTATTCAAACATTGAACAAAATGCGATCAGTCTTAATAGGTTAGACATCCGCACAATTAAAGCCATTCCGGCATTCCTCGGCGAAGTAGATATAGTACAAAGCATTCAGTTATTGCCAGGAGTTAGTACCGTTGGCGAAGGAGCTTCAGGTTTTAATGTACGCGGCGGAACAGTAGGGCAAAACCTGGTGTTGTTGGACGATGGCCCACTCTTCAATTCTTCACATCTAATGGGATTTTTTTCTGTATTTAATCCAGATGCAGTTCGTGATGTACATTTATACAAGGGTGGAATACCAGCAAAGTACGGTGGCAGGATTTCTTCGATATTGGATATAAAGATGAAAAATGGTAACGATAAACAGTTTTCCATGTCAGGGGGAATTGGTACAATTTTCTCCCGGCTTTCAATTGAGGCACCAATAGTGAAAAACAAATCTTCATTTATCGTTACCGGAAGACGATCTTATATTGATGTATTGGCAAAACCCTTCTTTGAAGAATTGGATAATGAGTCACAGTTTTACTTTTATGATCTGTCAATAAATGCTCATTATAATTTAAATGAAAACAATAAAATTTATTTGTCAGGATATCTTGGAAGGGATGTGTTCAAAGTTAATTCAGTACAGGGCTTTGACTGGGGTAGTAAAATGTTGTCACTACGATGGAATCATTTATTTAGTAAAAGACTTTTTTCATACTTTGGCGTAAATTATAGTGAATATGATTATAAACTGGCATTTTTTGATGATCAAATTGACAGGTTAGAGTGGAATTCCAGGATTCAGGTATTTTCGTTTAAACCACAGTTCACATATTATATTAATACAAATAATACCCTCGATTTTGGGGGAGAATTTAATTATTATTCAGTAACACCTGCCGATGGATTAGTCGTTAGTAATTTTGATTCAAGCATTGTTCATTTACCCAAAAAATATCCTGCGGAATGGAATCTTTATGTCAGTAATCAACAGAACATCGGTAGTTCTTTAACGTTGAAATATGGACTTCGGACTGCAGGTTATTTGTATCTAGGTCCTGGCTATATTTACGAATATGAGAGTATAATACAGGGGAAACGAAAGTTATTTAGATCACAATATAGCGTTGATGAAAGGGAAGTACTCCAGAGTTATTTTAATTTCGAACCGCGGTTGGCTATTGATTATATGCTTAGCGCATCAAGTTCTTTTAAAATATCTTACAACCGTATATCCCAAAACATACATTTAATATCGAATACCACAGCAACAAATCCACTTGATATATGGATTCCAAGTACAAATAATATCAAGCCAGAAATAGGAAATCAACTTGGGCTTGGATATCTAAGAAATATCGGAAATCAAAATGTGATCAACATCTCTGTTGAGGCTTTTTACAGATCGAACCAGAATCAAATTGAATATATTGATGGAGCACAATTATATGTTAACGAGTATATTGAAGGAGAACTACTACCCGGACAGGGGAAATCCTACGGTCTGGAATTATATCTTGAGAAAACAACAGGTTCATTTCAGGGATGGATCAGTTATACATTGAGCAGATCAAAAATAAAAGTTAACGGGATCAATAATGATGATTGGTATCCCACAAGATACGATCAAATACACAATTTAAAAATAGCGGGTTTTTATCAATTAAATGAAAGGTGGAGCTTTTCTTCAACTTTTACCTTTTTATCTGGCACCCCTAGCACTTTCCCAACAACAAGATTGGAGGTTCAGGACTACTTAATACCCTACAATTATTATTCAGAACGGAATAATCATAGGATCCCGAATTATCACAGATTGGACCTGGCTGTAACTTTAAATAGTAAAAAATATAACAAAAAAGGTAAGCAGAAAAAATATAGAGATTATTGGGTTTTTGGAATATACAATTTGTATGCGCATAAAAATCCTTTTTCAATCTATTTCTCTCAAGGAACAGAAAGGCCTGTACCTGGGGAACCAATCCCAACATTTGCTACCCAATTGTCAATTATTGGTACAATAGTGCCTGGGATATCCTATAATTTTAAGTTTTAAATATGTATAACGAATTTAAAATACTGTGTTTTTATCTTTTAATTCAATTGACTTTAAGTAGTTGCGAAAAAAATATTGATCTCACGCTTGAAGAAGCGCCTGATATAACCATTGTGGATGCATGGATAAATGATAAAAGTGAATCACAAGTTATAAAGATAAAGCGATCTCTTCCATATTTTGAAAATAATGCTTTGCCTGGCATTTCCGGTGCTCACGTGAGGGTGATTAAGGAAAATGGAGATCAGTTCCAATTTGTTGAATCTGATATCACACAGGGCGAGTACATATGGGCTCCTTCTAATGACTCAATAAATATTGGTGAGGTTGGTGACAGGTTTATTCTAGACGTAAAAATCAACGGTTTCCAGATCGGTTCATTTAGTGAAATGAATCGAGTCCCGGATATTGATAGCATAACCTTTAGACTTGCAACTGATAATCCAGTCTTAAAAGGTTCTTATTTAGCACAATTTTATTCTATTGACTTTGTAGGCACAGGTGATACATATTGGATAAAAGCCTACAAGAATGGTGAATTCCTGAGTAAACCTGGTGAGATAAATATAGCTTATGATGCTGGTTTCAGCAGAGGAGACAATGTTGATGGAGTGTATTTTAATAAATTTATTCGGACAGGTGTGAATTCATATGATCAGGATGAAAACGGAGACATAATTTCCCCTTATATCCCCGGCGATTCTCTTTATGTGGAAATCCACTCAATTACAAACCTCGCTTATACATATCTATTTGAAGTGTCCGTGCAAACGAATCGGCCTGGAGGGATAACTGAATTGTTAGCGGTTCCACTTGCAAATGTCAGTACCAATATCATCAACGTTACAAACGATGAACCTGTCACAGGATTTTTCAGTGTATCCGCCGTAAAATCAATGGCGAAAAGATTTGTAGAGGAAGATGAATGATGCTTGATTTATTATGCCTAATCCTTGCTTGTTTCCAATATCTTCAAACAAACTGGCTTGGGGACGATAATTTCTTTTTCGATCTTTGAGAGTTTTCCGGATTCAGGATCCCTTCTAAATGACACGATGTTATTCGAATTCTGATTTGCTACAAAAACAAATTCACCTTTTGGATCAATTAAGAAATTTCTGGGCCATTCCCCAAATGTGGATTGAAACCCAACATTTGTTAATTCACCGGAAACCTGATCGATCTTAAAAATGGCCAGGCTATTATGCCCCCTGTTGGATCCGTATAAGAACTGACCTGATGGATCTATGTGTATGTCCGCACAATAGTTGACTTCTTTATAATCTTTTGGAACGGTTGTAATGTTTTGGTAGGGAGTTAAGCCGCCATTGGCAGGATCTATTTTAAAAGCAGTTACCGTTGAGGCCAGTTCGTTTATAACAAAGGCGAATTTTTGATTTTCATGTATAACAGAATGCCTTGGCCCGGAACCTTTTTCGACTAAACCGTCTGAATCAGGTTGTCCAGTTAATGTGTTATTGTCGTAGTCGATAGAATAGACTTTAACTTTGTCAATTCCCAGATCACTTACGTATAGAAATTTGTCATTTGGGGATACTATGCTTTGATGTGCATGAGGCCCCTTTTGCCGACTTTCATTAATGCTGTTTCCGGTGTGTTGCTCTGTGTCTGAAAACGGGCCCAAAGTTCCATCTTCCAATACAGGGAAAACAGATAAATTACCTGTTGAATAATTTGACACGAATACCAGCCTTCCTTTAGAATCAATACTAACATGACACGATTCCGAACCTTGAGTTGGTTGGTCATTTAAATGGGAAATGGTGCCATTTGCAGGATCTATTTTATAACTACTTACTGAACCCCACTTTTTATCAGGAATTACCGAGCTTCTGTTAACGGAATAAATGTACTTCCCGGAAGGATGGATCTCCAGGTAGGAGGGACTTCCCATTCCGCCAACTTCCTGAACAAGTGACATACTCCCTTCTTTCCTGTCAAATTCAAAAACGAAAATTCCCGGTTTGTTATCTTCATTATATGTGCCTACATATATATATTCTTTATTTTCCGAAGTTATTTTCATATTTGTAAATCCCGCTGTTAGAATTAATATGATTATTGATATAAATTTCATAGTCGTAAATTTAGTTTTAGGAAAATTATTTAATGGCCTCCACAGCCTTTGATTTATCGATTTTAACATGTGTATGATCCCTATAATTTCTAAATACCTTCTCAAGTATATTCATTTTAACTGATAATGGCAGGAAATGCATGATTCTTATTATTAATAATGGAACGATTCCTGGAATTATTACACGCTTGCCTCTATACATTTGTCTGACTGCTATTTCAGCTACATCTTCAGGCATTTTGAGAAGCATCCTGGCTCTCCAGCCCATAGATTCGATACGCTTCAATCCATCCTCATTGGTTAATACTGCTCCTGGGCATACTACTGAAACTTTAACATTATGAGGTTTTAATTCCTCACTGAGTGCGAGAGAAAAACTATATATGAAATTTTTTGTAGCCGTATAAACCGATTTGTAAGGTAATGGAAGTGTTGCTTCCATGCTGCTCATATTTAAGATATAAGAAGGCGCCTGTTCAATTAATGAAGGTAAAAAAATATGTGTCAACTCAACCATTGCCTGGTTGTTTAATCGCATAATATGTGAATTGAGTTCAGTTTGAGAATTTACGAACATGCCCTCCGCTTCCAATGCCCGCATTATTGATAAGGAGATTGACCTTAATTTTATTTTCCTGCGCAAAATTATAAATTGAATGTGCTGCATTCTCCTGAGTGAGGTCCATTCCCAATGAAATGACCTCAACATTATAAGCTTCTTTTAATTCATTTTCAACAGCTTGAAGCCATTTGTCAGGTAAAGCAATGATAAATAGATTATGTCCTTTTTTAGCTAGTTCATGGCAAAAGGCTTTTCCAATCCCATGGCTTGCACCAGTAATAAGCACGTATAATTTAGTGGCTTTCATCTATCAAATTACAAATAAGCACATAGTTTAGCTTCGTCTGCAAAGGCATGTATTAAATGCAGATCAGCGTCAAAAAAATGATCAGAAGGAGATAAAATGTATCCGCCATCTTGTCCAGCTTCTTCAAAGCAACGTCGAACCTCCTTTCGGGTAAGTTCCGGATTGCATCCATTGAAATAATTGAACTGATCAAAACCTCCAATCATACATACTTTGCTCCCTATTCTTTTCTTTGCTTCCAGAAGATTAACATCGCCTCCCATCGCCGGCGGGGTAAATGTTTCCATCGCATCAGGTTGCATGGCCGCGATTTGTTCCAGAATAGGCATCATCCCACCACAAGTATGGTAGGAAATTTTTTGACCTGATTTATGTGCATAATCAATAAGTTTGGCATCATAAGGTGCTACAAATTCATTAAATATATCGGGTGAGATAACGGTAGTAGAAGCATCCCCACCTCCAAGTTCAAGCAGGTCGTATTTAGCACCTTCCAGCGACTCAATATATGTAAGCTTGCGGGACTGTAATATCTGCAAAAATTCATGGACCCATAACGGATCCTCAAAAGTTGCCATTATCAGATCCTGGATCCCTAATAAACATGATGCATCCTGCCAGCAACCTGGCTGTCCAAAACCATCAAAACAAATAATATGGCCACGTAGTAAGGCAGAATTGCCAACCTCATTGGCTTTTGAGTTAACAGATTCAACATTGCATTTTGGCTTCACCATATATTTGAATATAATATCAATGTCTTTTTTATCCTTGATCAAATGTTCCAATACCCAGGTTGACTGGACATCAACCTTCAACACCATTGACAAAGTTTTTTCAGGTGTGACGATCTTAAATCTTTTTGTTATCCCATTTTTATCAGATTTGAGAATTTCTTCATCAAATCGCCAGTTATCATTA
The DNA here is from genome assembly GCA_963820995.1 of uncultured Cytophagales bacterium. GTDB lineage: Bacteria > Bacteroidota > Bacteroidia > Cytophagales > Cyclobacteriaceae > JAGTVG01. The sequence continues at coordinate 253,259 of CAWGCL010000013.1, forward strand.
CATATCCTTCTTGCATCTAAAAACCCAATTTCTTTATGCAATGGATCATAATATTCCCCATTTGATGTATCAGGAACAAAATCAATGATCCACTCAATAGGATCTATGCCCATTTCAAGAAAAAATTCCTGATAACTTTTGTCGCCGTAATATTTTTTTAGGAAATATGGCATTATGTGATGTGTTGTTACGGGTAATCGATCAGGCTTTTCTCCTTTTAATGCACTTAAAAATCTGTCTTTTACATTCATATATTTTCAAAAATGAACATCCAACTAAATATAAGTAATTATATGGATAGTTCAATTAACTGGATTGGTCATCTGTATTTGTTTATCATCTTTTGGAGGGTGTTTTCATGGTATTCAAGCGCCTGCAACAATGTTAATTGGTTTTGAGCCCTGTGAAGATTATGATCTTCATAATTTATCTTATAATAAACGTCCCCTAGCAGATAATCTGTTAAATTTCGGATGGCTTGTATTAAAACTACCAATTTCGCTCCCAGAAGCAGATTTTCAGATTCTTTGTCACTAATAAAGCTTTTAGTGGATTCTAAAAATCCTTTGGTTATGTTTTCGAATATATCCAATTTCACATCGATTGCTGACAAATTTGGATCATCTTCCTGTAGGGTATTGGTAAATGACCTTATCATGTCTCCATAATCGTATAGGATTGATCCCGGCATAGAAATATCCAGATCAATAACCAGCCTGCCCTGATATGACTCTGCATCAAATAATATATTAGTTAATTTGGTGTCACTGTGAATAACTCGGATCGGGAGATTCAATTCGTAAAATGTATCAATGTATTTTTGTTTTTGAAAGATCAGGTTCTTTTCTTTCTGACAATCCTTCAACCGGTCTTTTTTATCAGCTTCTATTGATTTTTTAAATTGTGAAATACGGTTCGAGTAACTATGAAATCCAGGAATGGTCTCATATATTTCAGCAATGCTAAGTTCGTGAATGTCTTTTAAAAATTTACCGTATGATTTAGCCGCCTCGTAGGCAATTATAGGCTCATCAGCTGCAAATAAGGTCCTTGTATTTTCCAGGTATTTGGTGATTCTCCAATAATCATCATATTCGTCGATGAAATATAAATTTCCATCATTTGATTCAATGAGTTGGAGACAATTTGAACCTTGTTTTTCCAGATGGTGATTGATCTTTATAAGGTTGCTCATTAACTTTTCAGGCTCATTGAAAACAACCTTATTTATCTTTTGCAAAACAAATTTTTCCCTGTTTTTGGTATTCAAGGGAGAAATCAGATAGGTATCATTAATTAATCCTTCACCTAATATAGATAAATTAAAATGTTCATAAGGTAATTTAAATTGCCTGCATATATCTTCTATAGACATAATTAATAATGTATTGGACTAATGTTATTAAAATTAACTTGATGATTTAAATTTATGTGCATGGACACTAATTATAACAGTAATATTCCTAATTTTTCATAAGTTTTTCACTTGAAATTACTCGTCCCTCTGCTTTTAAAACAAGTATATAAACACCAGGGACAAGTTTGTTCCCTGATTGATCAGTAGCATCCCAGAATAATCTTTGGGATCGTAATGAGGGATCAGGGTGTAATTCTATGACTTTTTTACCTAAGATATTAAGTATTACGATCTCTGGATTTGACAAAATTTCAGGTAACTCAATATATAATTCTTCAGCGAAAGGATTTGGGACTATTTTAATCGGGGATGTATATAAACTGTTTTCTGGTAATGTGGTTACGGTATTATCAATAGCCTGGTCTAGCCAGTTTAGCCTTGCTACAGTCCAGTCCTTTAAATAATCAATTTCATTAGCATATGATCCTCCCACATAGGCATTTGGCCATACGTATTGACCCAGAATGTTAAATTTCAGAAAATTACGAACCTGGGCTTCATACAATACATCTGCTGTAGAATCAATAAAGGCCAAAATAGTATCTGTCTGAAAGGGCCCGTTCCTCAATTCTATCCACCTGTTTTTAAGCAGATTGACATATTCTGGATCGGTCTGAAACCGTTGCCACCAGAAGGGAATCAACCAGAAATCATCTTTTGTAGCCGGATTAAAATTAAAGTTCCAGGCCCAACCTTTTGTATTTGATCCGTCATAATAGTCAGCATTGCCAAAGGCCAGATTAAAATCCCAAATTGGTCCGATATAAAGCTTACCGTCTTTACTGTCTTTATCTTTATGCAGAAATGTACTTAAGCGGTATCCATCAACATTCCTGCTGAGTTCGTTGATAATAGCAAAGTCCACAAATGATTCCAGGTCAATATAGGATTTGTACCCATTGACAAGATCCTTTGATGGCCTGGTCTGGAGTGCTTCTTCAAAAGCAGTTACATAATTTTCAATATACTGTTTTTGAGCTGGCGTTATATTTTTTGCTTTGGGATAATCAAATTGAAAATAAATTTCCTGATTAGATTTCGTATAACCAGGAGGTCTATAAGGCGAAGCCCAGCCGCCGCCCGTATTGCTTCCATCAAATTTGTCAATTTTAATGATATAGCCTCCTGTAAGGTCATCTCCAGAATTCTCTTCTGGTCGCAGGATCGGCAATATCAACCCGATTTTTATCACGTTTTATCTTTTCCAGAAAAACATATACCCCTCTGTATTCATTATTTAATACCAATTCAACATAGCGTGACCTTGAAGCGTATCTTCCTAATTCCCTTCCTAAATGAAAAGTTAACACGTTACGCATTAAGCTTTTGTCACTATATGGTCCATGTAGAACCCAATCTTCCTCTTCAGGCATTCCCAGGATAGAAGCTGTTGTATCATTGAGATTGCCATCCCAGATTTCCAGGCCGTAAGATTTCTTATCAAACATAGTGGAGGAAGATCCTCTAATCTCAATGCCGATATTGCCATCGTAATCATTGTATGGTCCGGTAATTTCATTCCTGATGCCTGGTCCATTATATACAATGCGCATGGTTGCCGGGATCTTAGGTTCATCAGGGATCTGCTGACCATGTGTATCGATTAAAACGATAGGAAGATTACTTGAAGTCAGATTTACCTGGCTATATGATAATCTCAAAAAAAATGTGCTTAATAAAAAAATGCAAATTACTTTTCCCTTCATCTTCCTCTATGCTTGATATCTTTAACAAATATATACCAAATTGTCAATTTTATTCTCGCATTATTTAGATTCTGAATGCCTATCCCAGCCATATGTAAGAAGTAGTATAAATATTCGTTTTTTAGGATGAGGATTGTAAATTAATCAAATTACTGTGACAATTATTTAATCTTCCTTACACATTAATACAATTCTTCGATAGCTTGTTAGTGGTGGGATTCCATCATCACGTAATGTAAGCACAACATGAATGTCTTTTCCTTCTGCATCATCAGGAATAACAATGCTTGTTTTCGCTGATACGTCCTGTTCTCAACATCATCAACAGTCCAATAATCGGTATAAAATTTTGGGAATGCCTGACTAATTAAAGGTGGATATGTTTAAGGATCATCATAATTTTTAGAAATTGTGATGAAACATTATATTAATAAATTGATTAGAACAGCATTTATGTTTAATTTCACTATTGTAAATAAGATTATGCGACCTTTTGAAATTTTTTGCACTACCTTTCTCGTATCCACCATCTTTGCTTGCACTTCTCCGAATGTCCTTGCTCCGGAAGAACGCGCTTTTAACGGATCCTGGGTCAATCCACCTATGAAAAGAATAGAATAAAATACTATAACTTATATAAATGATGAAAACCATAACTTTTTTTATTATTCCGTTGATTCTTTTTGTGGCTTATATCACACCAATAAAAGCGCAATATTGTACGCCATTTGAGATTGAAGGAAATAGATTTTCAGGCAGAAACCAAATTTGTAAATGTTGATGCCCAATGGTATCCAAGCTGGGTTGAATATCATCAGGGTAAAGTTGTATATCCCGATGCGCTTGAACCTTTGAGCAAATGGAAGCATCCTTATATGAAGGATAACCTGCCGAGTGCTATGCATGAAGATTCCTACGCTTCAGATATCAGTAATATGCAGGGGCCAGTTCCGGAAAATGCTATGGTCCAATACTTTCAGGTTAAAGAAAAGGGAGAAGAATTTTCGGGCATGTGTCCTTCTTTTGCATTTGTTGATGAATCCACCATGGTTACTTTATCCTTTGGAAGAACCAACACCAGTTTACTCCTTATCGACATTCAGGATACAATTAAAGTTCTTGATGCTATGGTTATCCCGGGAAGAGGGCATAAAGCCATGGAACTCGCTGGCAAAAAGAAACGAATGGCTTTATTCAGGAACACCTCTGGAGGTGCATATTTTTTCCTTTCAAAAGACAACGTGGTGATTATTCCCGGACCGGAGTATAGTATTTTTTATATCCCTGTTGAAAATAAAAGATTCCAAAGAGACCGAATGGTAAGCTATGATATTTTGGAGGAAATAGAAAAAGGGGACCTTTTTGTTGAAGGTATTTCTGCCAAAGAAGGACGAAACAAATTAACAGCGGTGATGCCCGATGCTCAAGGCAATGTTTGGTATACATCGAAAATGGGTGTGATAGGAGTCGTTGACCTTCAAGGTTTCAAGAAAGGAGATTTCACAGAAAAAGGATTGTGCCCGAATACGTATTCATTTTACATTGGTGGATTTGGCTTATTAAGGAAGATAGAGTATTTCTTTGGTAAAAAATACGAACGTCCTGAAGATGTGGAGTTCTATAGAGAAGGGATGTCGGATGTAGAGTACAGAAAAGAATTCCGGGAATTTTTCATGATGGATCCTGAAACTCGGGAAGAGATACAGAACTCTTTTTCGATTGGACCGGATGGTGTATATATTGTTTCAAATATTGCCTTGTATAAGTTCAGGTTTAACGATGAAACCAAGGAAATAGAACTGGATCCCAAATGGCAGAAGACTTTCAGTGAGTCAGGAGATCAGATCTATCCAAATGATGGCACTCAAAAAAAAGGGCACTTAAATGATGGTAGTGGAACGACACCCACCTTAATGGATGATCGATTTGTCATTATTGCAGATAATGATTCTTTGCAAATCAATTTGAACATCTATTCACAGGAAGATGGTCACCTCGTGAATCGGCTCAGTTTATTTGCCAAAGACAGCAGTGCCTGTGAAAACTCGGTGGTGGCATACAGGAACAGTTTATTTATTGGCAATACCTTTAATTATACAGATCCATTTGACTATAATGATACTCCTGGTGGAATTGACCGCTTTGATTACAATGAACAAACCGGGAAATTTGAAAGGCTTGAGAATTGGCCTGCAGAGCATATTGATGGAAAAACGGCTACACCTAAAATGTCTACTGAGACAGGTGTTATCTATGTATATAACCGACATGAAACATCTGAGGATAAACATCATGATTGGCAACTGACAGCAGTAGACTACCAAACGGGAAGGAAAGTATTTTACATACGGCCTGAATTTGATGAAGGGGCATTCGATGATAATATCTCCTTCCTGATGAAATGGTTTTCAATGGGTTTAAAGAATTACGACCAGAAAGTATTCAATAATATTTGGGCGACCTATACTTTTGGACCTAATAATAGCATTTACATAGGTGCTTACAGGGGCTTCCTCAAATTCTCCTCTGATCCTAAACCGAATTAACTGCATTATTAATCATTTGCAATAACAGGTCAAAGCCGAGACCTTATAGCCAATAAATAACTTAGTATCTAAACAGATATGAAAAACTTGACATATTTAGTCGGACTTGTTGTCCTGATTTTTACTTCTTGTCAAGCCAATGATGACAGAGCAAGTAAAAATTACCTTAAAGCATACCATGAAAGAAGCTAAATTAAATGTTCCATCCTTAGTTGAACTGTTTATTAATGATAAAAAAGTTGGACAAATGGACATAACGGCGACAGTTTATGATTCATATACTGGTCATGATACTTTTGATATTGGTAGAGACGAAGGAATGCCAGTAAACGAAGAGTACGCCGATAAAGGAAAGTTCAAATTTACGGAAGGGCAATTACACAAAGTAGTATTCGATATAGAATAACTGGCTACATAATTGACATTAAATATTTGAATTAAACAAAAAAGACATGAAAATTAAATCTAGTTCCACCTCAAAAATAGCATTGGAGAAATCTTTATTGGTTGTTTTAATCATAAGCCTTTTTGCTTCATGCACACCAAACCAAGAAAATGCTCAAAAATCAGATTATCCATCGGATGGCAGTGTTCTGCCGTTTCCCGAACCACCATCCGCCAGTGTAGCTGGAAAAACCCTAAAGGACTCCAAACACCAATGGCGTAAAGCGGAAAACCATCTTCCGGCTGATGCCCCCAATATTGTCATTTTTATGACAGACGATGCAGGGTTTAGCAATCCAAGCACATTCGGAGGTCCAATCAATACGCCCACTATGACTCGTTTGGCTGAGTCGGGTATTTCATACAATGCCTTTCATACCACCGCCATGTGCTCACCAACAAGGGCTTCCTTATTAACCGGGAGAAACCATCACCGGGTTGGTGCAGGACAGATTGCCGAACTAGCTTCCGATTGGGATGGTTATGTGGGACTAATACCTAAATCAACAGCTACTTTTGCCCAGGTCCTTAGTTATTACGGTTACAACACGGCTGCATTCGGCAAGTGGCACAACACTCCGGTTACAGATATCACCAAACTGGGTCCTTTCGACCGCTACCCAACAGGATTAGGATTTGATTATTTCTATGGCTTCCTGGCCGGTGAAACCTCACAGTATGAACCCGCATTGTTTGAAAACACCAATCCGGTTCAAGCGCCTCATGACCCGAGGTACCATTTAACTGAAGATATGACGGAAAAAGCTATTGAGTGGTTAAGAACCAGTAATACCATCAACCCCGGCAAACCAATTTTTTTATATTTCACCCCGGGCGCTGTGCATGGTCCTCATCATATTTTTAAAGAATGGGCCGATAAATATGATGGGAAATTTGATGAAGGCTGGGAAGCCCTTCGGGAAATGACTTTTGAAAAACAAAAAGAAATGGGATGGATACCTGAGGATGCTGAGTTAAACCCCTTACAAAAAGGTATGCAGAAATGGGATGATATTCCACAATCACAGCGTGAATTCCAAAGTCGTTTGATGGAAATTTATGCCGGTTTCCTGGAGCATACCGATGTGCAATATGGAAAGGTGGTAGATGAATTGGAAGAACAAGGATTGCTCGAAAATACCCTGATTATCTATATCCTTTCTGATAACGGGCCTTCTGCCGAAGGCATGAATGGAACCATTAGTGAATTATTGGCCCAGAATTCAATGCCCTCAACCATTGAAGAACATATAGAAGTGCTTAATAAAGATTATGGCGGAATGGATGCCCTGGGTGGACCAAAGTTGGATATCATGTATCATCATGGGTGGGCCTTTTCCGGTTCAGCACCTTTCCAAAGCACCAAACTTGTGGCGGCACATTTCGGAGGTACCCGCACGCCACTGGTTATATCCTGGCCTAAAAAAATCAAGCACGATGGCAAAGTCCGTTCACAATTTCATCATGTGAACGACATTGCAGCTACTATTTACGATATACTGGACATTACCCCTCCTGGTGTTGTAGACGGTTTTGATCAGCAAGCCCTTGATGGAGTATCAATGGCCTATACCTTTGATCAGCCGGACGCAAAATCAAATAAGAAGACACAGTATTTTGAAATTCTCGGTAGCCGAGGTGTCTATCATGAGGGTTGGTTCGCCGGAACTTTTGGCCCACGAGCGCCCTGGTCGACTGACATGGAGGGTGTGCTAAACTTTGAGCCCGAAAAAGATATTTGGGAACTCTACAACCTGGAAGAAGACTATTCTCAATCAAAGGATCTGGCTGCTGAAAATCCTGAAAAACTGGCGGAACTAAAAGCACTGTTTGATAAGGAAGCCACTGACAATCTGGTCTATCCTGTAGGCGCATCCATGTACACCGTGTTCTTTAGCCCAAGTGAATTGCCCTCTTCACCGCTTACGGAATGGTCATTTTACGAAGGCCAGGATCGGATCCCGGAAGCAATGGCTCCCAAATTTGCGAGTGGTCGATCTACCCTGGCCGTGATTGATGCGGAAATTGGAGAAAATGCCGAAGGAGTGCTTTTCGCCCTTGGAGGAATTTCTTCAGGATTTACAGTATACATGGATAAAGGGTTTTTAAAGGCCGAGTACAATGCTATGACCCTGAACCGCTACAAAGTTGCATCTCAATCGGCCCTTCCAGCCGGTAAAGTCAAAATTGAAGTTGAAACCTTATACGACACCAAAGAAAGACTGGCCCCAGCCACAGTAACCTTAAGAGTAAATGGAAAAGAGGTAGGACAAGGACACATTGAACGATCGGTTCCTGCTGCCCATACTGCCTCTGAAACATTTGATGTTGGTGTAGATCTGGGTTCACCGGTGTCATTGGATTATTATGATCGGGCTCCTTTCAGGTTTAATGGAAAGATCAATAAGATAGATATCAAGTACTTAAACTAATTTTTCAATTAAAAATGAAATTGATAGGCTTTATGTCTGAAATAATCAATTATAAGGAAAGAAAAATGATTACATACAAGAACATTCTATACATCATTACTGCTTTATCTAATATAGTATTTACCAGTAGTTTATTAGGTCAAACTAATTCTACCGAATCAAAACCAAAATTAATCCTTCAGATAACGGTGGATCAGTTAAGGGGCGACATGCCCCTTTCTGTTTATAACCAATTGGGTCAAGGTGGTTTTCGTTATTTGTATGAGCAGGGAGTTGTGTATGAAAACGCACATCATCGGCATGCCAATACCGAAACGGTGGTTGGCCATGCAACGCTCGCAACCGGAGCAGACCCGGCCGATCATGGTATGATCGGAAATATTTGGTATGACAAAGAATTGGGCCGGGTGGTTTATAATATTGAGGATCCCCAATACTCCCTCATTGGCGAAGGTGGCGATGTAGATAAAGCGACAGAAATAGACCCCACACAAAAAGCAGCGGGTACAGATGGTCGCTCCCCTTCGGCCATTTTAACCACAACATTCAGCGATGAGCTGGCATTAAGCACAAATGGTAAAGCAAAAATATTTGGCGTTTCGGTGAAAGACCGTGGGGCTATAACAATGGCCGGACACGCTGGTAAAGCATTCTGGTTTTCAAAAGCGAAAGGGGAGTTTATAACAAGCACCTATTATTACGATGAATACCCCCAGTGGGTGGTGGAGTGGAATTCAAAAAAGTATCCAATGCAATATGCCGGCACCAACTGGGAACTGATGTATGACAAATCGAATTACACGTACGGAAATCATGATGATATGCCCTATGAAACCAATCTGCCTGGTTATGGCGTGGTGTTCCCGCATCCTTTTGGAGAAGCGGATGGTAAGTTATACACAACACTGCTCACCGCCAGCCCTGCAGGTGATGAGTTATGCTTGAAATTTGCGCAAGAACTCCTTGTAAAAGAAGAACTGGGAAAAGATGAGGTGACCGATTACCTATCTATCAGTTTTTCTTCCACGGATTATGTGGGACACCTTTTCGGACCGTCTAGTCTTGAAAGTGAAGATAACTTGCTACGGTTGGATAAAACCTTGTCTGAACTGTTCACATTCATTGATAAAAATGTTGGGCTGAAATCTACACTCATTGTTCTTTCTGCCGACCATGGTGCAGCGGAGGTTCCCGCCCGCTTGAATGAATTTGGTATTGATGCTCAGTATTTTGCGCCGGACAGCCTGGATAAAACAAAGGCAATTCAACACCTAAAAGCTAAATATGGTATAGCTGAAGAACTTATTTCAGGATTCAATCATCCATATATTTATTTAAATAATGAGATCATACAGCAGCATAACCTGGATATAAACGAAGTCTCTCGGGTAGTTGCAGAAGAACTTGTTAAATTTAACGGTATAGCCTACGCGGTTCCAAGCATTGATTTAGTTGAAGGAAAAATTCCGGATACCCGGTTGTATCGGCAAATACTTCGCAATTTCAATTCAAAACGCTCTGGTGATATTTATATCGTTTTGGAACCGCACTGGTTTGTAAATGATTTCGATGGATTAACCGTTGCCAGCACGCACGGTTCACCCTGGCGCTACGATACTTTTGTTCCCATCATTTTTGCCGGACATGGACTGGATGCTGGAAATATTTTCAGAGAAGTCCAGACGGTTGATATTGCTTTAACGCTCTCAAAGTATCTTAAGATTAAAGGACCTTCTGGTGCAAGCGGAAAGCCATTAACCGAAGCATTGGAGAGATAAATTATTTAACAGATCATGTAAAAAATTGAAATCAAAACCGGAGTAAAATTAAATATTTGAACTAAATAATAGACCCATTATGAAGATTAGGAATGTAACCATAGCTGGTGGAGGAACCTTAGGCTCTCAAATCGCCTGGCAAACTGCTTTCAAAGGATTTGATGTCATTGTCTATGATGCTTTCGATAAGGGATTGGAAGCAAGTAACACCTTTCATAAACAATTTGCAGAATTATTTAGTGCTACCAGAGGTGCTTCAAAAAAGGAAATTGAAGATACATTCAGCAGAATTAGCTATACAACGGATCTGGCAGAAGCCGTAAAGGATGCTGATATAATCAGTGAGTCTGTACCTGAAAATGTAGAAATAAAAAAGAGTTTTTACCAGGAGCTGGCAAAAGTAGCACCTGAAAAAACGATTTTCACCACCAATTCATCGACCACCTTACCAAGCGATTACGCCTCATATACGGGCCGACCCGAGAAGTTTCTAGCACTGCATTTTGCCAATGGCATTTGGGATGCAAATGTTGGTGAAGTAATGGGACATCCGGGTACTGATCCAAAAATTTTTGAGCGAGTCGTTGAATTTGCCCGTGAAATTGGCATGGTGCCTATCCCCATTCATAAAGAACAAAATGGGTATGTGTTAAATTCTTTGTTAATACCTTTGTTAAATGCTGCGGGGAACCTGTTTGTAAATGAAGTAACGGATGTGGAAAGTATTGATAAAACATGGATGATTAGTACAGGTAGCAAAATAGGTCCATTCGGAGTAATGGATGCTATTGGCATGCAAACCATGTACAATATTGATACGCTCTGGGGTGAAAAGTTGGGTGATCAAACCATGCTAGACCGGGCTGCTTTTATAAAAAAGGAATACATCGAAAAAGGTAAAATGGGCATGAGTTCGGGGGAAGGATTTTATAAATACCCAAACCCTAAATATGCAGACCCAGATTTTTTGAAATAGAACTGATTGCTTAATGAGCTATCATATATCGAAAGGTCATTTGGCAAAGGAATTAATCGTTTATTCTTTTTACTCATTCATTGATATGAAAAATATAAAGTTTTACCTGTTTATAATAATGTTATTAGCTGCTGCAGGTATTTCAAAAGCACAGGATGCCGCAGAGGATCTCTCAAAGCAAGCAGCCAATCCTTTGGCCGATCTGATGAGTTTCCCGTTTCAGAATAATCTGAACATGAATTACGGGTCCTATAATCGCAATGTCAATGTCTTGAATATACAACCGGTTATTCCATTTGCTGAAGGTAAAATAATCACCAGGACCATATTCCCAATCGTTCGGATACCGGATTTTTCCAGTGAAAGTGGTAAGCTGTCTTCTGGGTTAGGGGACATGGTTCTTACTGCCTTTTACTCTCCGAAAAGCAAAACCATGTGGGGTATTGGCCCTGTTCTGGAAATGCCAACTGGGGGTGCCGAACGTGGCACACAGAAATGGAGTGCTGGTCCATCGTTTGTTATTTTGGTACAGCCCGGAGAATGGACATTTGGCGCGCTGATAAATAATGCCTGGTCTTTTGCAGGTAATTCAGACAGGAATGATGTCAATCACATGCTCTTTAATTTGTTTATCGTTCGGCAGCTAGGCGACGGCTGGTATGTAAACTCTGCGCCGATCATCACTGCTGATTGGACAGCTGATTCTGATAATAGATGGATTGTACCCTTTGGAGCCGGAGGGGGGAAATTGGTGTTTTTAGGTGGCAAGTTGCCTTTGAATCTTCAAACTCAATTGTATTACAATGTTATTCGACCGGATTTTGGCCCCGAATGGCAATGGAGATTTCAATTACAGATTATGCTGCCAAAAAGCATTTTATCGAAAAAATAAAACGATTAAAAAAGAATAAAAAATGAAAAAAGAACAAAAAAATCGGGGTAACTTTTCAATCTATTCGACGAGACTGGTATTTCTTATACTATTATTCACGGCATGTAATCCTGTTGATAATACATCGGCCGAATTATCACCTGAAGAAGCAAAAAGCATTGCCAAGGAAGCATTTCTATGGGGAATGCATCCTGTAGCTATTTATCATTTGCGTTACAATTATTCCCAGAATGATTTAAGCCCAATTAATGTGGGGTTAAACCGTATTGCCTGGAATAGGAAGCCAATGAAGGCCATGCCACGTGTGGCCACTACACCCAATGCCACTACCTTGTATGGTACGGGAATGTTTGACGTTTCAAAAGAGCCAATGGTAATTCTGGTTCCTGACATTGAAGATCATTATTGGAGCGTACAGCTTTTTGATAATTATGCACGTTGGGGACATATGATCGGCAGCCAGTTTAATGCACCGGGTAAAGTTCAGCGTTTAATCCTTGGCCCAGATTGGAGTGGTTCATTGCCAGAAGGTTTCGCCGGTGCAGATGTTGTCCAATCAAAATCAAACTTTGTTGGTGTATTAGCGCGCGTTGCGTTTAGAGATAAAACCGAAAAAGAGCTGAAGATTGTCAACGGCATCCAGGATGGCATTACTGTGATGACGCTTAGCCAGTGGATTGATGCCGGAAGGAAGTTAGTTCGTGCAGAGGATGTTCCGGAAACCATTGCCGATTACCCTACTTATCCGGGCATGGAAACCGTTAAAGAACCCGGAAAGTTAGGCGGAGTAGAATTTCTTAGATGGGTAGGACTCGTACTGAACGATCCTAGTTTTAGCAAACAAACAGATGGACATAAAGAAATAGAAGCATTTAAACGCTTCGAACGTTTGGGTTTAAAAGAGGGAGTTTCATTTGACCCCGATCAATTTTCGCCCGAAATCGTAACTGCCATAGATGAAGGTATTGAAGAAGCCAAAAAAGATATAATGGCCTTATCGGAAAAAGGAGTTGGCGTGAACAAGAATGGATGGGATTTTACCAGTGATTTGGATTACAAGGATACGGACTGGTTAAACCGGGCGCGTTATGGACTAATCGCAGTTCTTGCACCAGTACCATCGCGTTCACATACGGGCTCGCTTTGTATGAAAGATTCTGAAGGCAGACTATTAACAGGAGAGCATAACTATACCATCACCTTTGATTTAGACGATATGCCTCCGGTTACCGAGTTTTGGGAAATGCCCCTTTATGATAACGCAGGTTACTTTGTTGACAACCCATTAGATCGCTATTCATTGAACAGTTATATGCTTGAAAGAGGCCAACTTCACACAAAAGATGGAAAACTGATCATCTATGTTCAAAATGAAGAACCAAATGATCCAAATCTGAAGAAAAATTGGTTGCCTGCCCCGAAAGACGGATTTCAATTCGCGGCCCGTTTTTATGGTGAATATACCCCATTAATTGACGGCAGTTACAACATGCCAGGAGTAGTTCGTGTGGATTAAATTGACATAATAAAAAATGAAAATGAAAACAATGAAGAAATTAGCCAAAATCACCTTACGTATAAAAATCATCCTGTTTGCGGTTGTAATACTCTTTACAGCATGCAATACAGGCACAAAAACAGGCGCACAAAATCTATCACCAGATGAAGCTAAGGCCCTGGCTAAGGAGGCTTGGCTTTTCGGTATGCCTTTGGTGATGTTCGAGAAACAGATCGATTACAGCACCCATGTGACGCAGCCAGAGGAAACCCGGTCACCGATTAACCAATTTGTGCACTATCGGAAATTCGTCGATGCTTCGAACCGCTCTATTGTCGGTTTCAACGTGGACAACCTCTACTCGCTCGCCTGGATAGACCTCAAGGCTGAGCCGCTGGTGCTTGCCGTACCGGCAATGGGGGATCGCTATTGGATGATGCAGATCGTCGACGCCTGGAATGGCGTACCAGCAGCGCCTGGTTCTCGAACGCTCAGTGGCGACGACCCACACGTCTTTCTCATCGCCGGGCCAGACTGGAAAGGGACAGTTCCTGATGGAATGGAGCTACTGCGCTCGCCGACCAACCTCGGCGGCATCGGTGGTCGTACCTACTGTTCGGGCGACGATGACTATGCTGCGGTCAACCGGATTCAGGACCAGTACAAACTAATGCCATTATCTGCTTGGGGTAAGCCCTACACACCCCCTAAGGTTCCTCTAAAAGAGGTGGCTGATGGCAAGACATTAGTCAACGAGCAATTGATGGCGCTTAATGCTGAACAATTTTTCAGCAACCTAAATCGACTCTTGGCGACGAACCCGCCCTATGCAGAGGATGATCCGACGCTGGAAAAGATTCGCATGCTCGGCATCGCCCCAGGTATGCCGTTCTCCACCGAAGGACTCACTGACGATGTGGTCGCGGCTCTCGAGGAGGGAGTGGCGCAGGGAAAAGCGTCCATGGCGGCAGAGATGAAAAATCTTGGCAAGATGGTTAATAATTGGGGGCTAACCTATGACATGGGGCGCTATGGTACTAAATATGCGTATCGTGCCGCATGGACTTTCGTCGGTATCGGCGGAAACGTTATCGAGGATGCCTTTTATCCGCTCGCAATGAACGATGCCGATGGCAACCAGCTCAGCAGCGAGCACAACTACACGCTGACTTTTGAGGAAGGAGCTTGGCCACCTGCCGCAGCATTCTGGTCTTTAACTATGTATGATATGGAAGGCTACCTGGTAGACAATCCACTAAACCGGTATGCGGTTGGCGATAGAAGTAATATGAAACCAAATGCAGATGGCTCACTTACCATTTACATCCAAAGTGAATCACCAGGCGCTGAAAAAGAAACCAATTGGCTTCCTGCTCCAAAATCTGGAGCATTCAAAATAGCACTGCGTCTATACGCTCTTATGGAAAAAGTGATTGACGGATCTTGGGTACCATCAGGAATCACACCTCAGAAGTAGCTAAATTCGAAATAAAAAACAACGAAAATGAAAAAATTAGCAAAAATCAGGTTATGTATGAAAATCATTTTATTTGCGATTGTAGTACTCGTTACAGCATGCAATACAGACACAAAAAAAGATGCTCAAAATCTATCACCAGCTGAAGCAAGATCCATTGCCAAAGAGGCCTATGTATATGGCTTTCCCATGGTAATGAACTACAAAACGATGTATAATTATACATTGAATGAGCAATCACCTGATTACAAAGGCCCCATCAATCAAAAAAGTTGTGAAGCGCGTTTATATACTCCCGATGATAAGGCCGTGGTTGCGCCAAATTCCGACACGCCTTATTGTATGTTTTGGATGGATCTACGAGACGAAACACAAGTCATTTCTGTGCCTGAAATGGAGACTAAAAGGTATTACTCCTTTCAACTGATAGACTTATATACGCATAACTTTGCCTATATAGGTTCTTTAACAAACGGAAACAAAGCCGGAAATTACCTGATTGCCAGTGAGGGTTGGAAAGGTGAAAAACCTGAAGGAGTTACTGAGGTCATCTATTGCGAGACGGACTTGTTTTTTGTAGTGGTTCGTACCCAATTAATGGATGACAACGATCTGGAAAATGTACAGGCAATTCAAGATGCGTATGAAGTGCAAAGCTTAAATAGTTTTTTGGGAGAAGCACCTATTGTTACCGAAAGAAATGAAAACGTATTAGTATGGCAAGATGGCGATGAACTAACAGCTAAGGCATTCACCTACTTAGACTACATGCTGAATCTTACAACACCGGTTGAATCTGAAATGGAGTTAAGAGCCAATATTGGCAAGCTAGGAATTGGCACAAAAGAAGGATTTGACATCACGCGTTATGACCAGGAAACACAAGAGGCGATTCAATCAGGCATTGAGGAGGGACTGAAAGAAATGAAGGCGTTTGCTGCGAAATATAGTAAAGACCCTTTGACAAGTTCAAGAATTTTTGGAACCCGTGATTTTCTAACAAAATCCGCGAAAGAAAATTATGACATGGATAACTTTTATGTTTTACGTTCTATCGCAGCGTTGCTTGGACTTTATGGAAATTCGGGTGAGGAAGCCATCTACCCGGCTTATTTAATGGAAGCACCAGATGTTCCTTTTAATGGTGCAACGAATTCTTATACACTCACATTTCCAAAAGACCAATTGCCTCCTGTCAACTCTTTTTGGTCGTTGAGTATGTATGATGGCAAAACACAATTGTTTGTAAATAACCCGCTAAACAAATATTTGATCAACTCGGGTTCGTTTGATGACTTTGTGTTTGGAGAAGATGGTTCATTAACGCTGTATGTTCAAAAAGACTCTCCTGGAAAAGATTTGGAGGCCAATTGGCTACCTGCACCTAACGGTCCATTTTTATGCATCATGCGCCTTTATGGCCCCAAAGAAGCAGCACTTTCGGGTGAGTGGGTGAACCCTCCATTGGTTAAAACCAATAAATAGTTATGACGACTAAATTAACCTCATAAATTAATTAAAACGTAGTTAAATGAAAACACTAAAAATATTAACAATTTTGTTTCTTGCGTTAATCGTGTGGTCATGTGATCAAAACAAGGAAGAGCTGACCCCTAAGCAAGCTGAGCAAATCGCCGAAGAGGCCTACATTTATGCCTATCCCATGATAGACCATTATAAAATGATGTTTGCCATGGCCATATACCCTGAATCAGGAGCTTATTTTGCTCCTTTTAATGTTATGTCTAGTAAAACAAGCTTAGCCGGTCCAAAAGATACTGTTATAGTTCGTCCAAACAACGATACATACTACTCTGCAGTCTGGTTTGACTTATCGGATCAACCGCAGATTTTAAGCGTTCCTGCTATTAATAGCAACCGTTACTACTCTTTCCAGATTGTTGACATGTACACGCATAATATCGACTATATAGGATCAAGAAAAACAGGAAATAGTAAGGGTTCATATATGTTTGTTGGCCCTAGCTGGGATGGCGAAACCCCTAATGGTATTGAGAAACTTATAAAATCGGAAGGAAATTACGTAGTTGCTATTGGTCGCACACAAGTATTTGGCCCCAATGATATGGATAACGCCAAAGCGGTAATGGCGGAGTATCAAGTAGAACCACTCAGCGCATTTTCAGGAAAAGAGTCGGCCAACCAAACAAGTATGCCTGAAATTCCTCCGTACGATCCTGAGAAAGTGAAAGGTATCCAGTTCATTTCGTATTTAAATGCGATTATGGAAACAGGACGAATCCACGAAAGTGAGAAGGACTTATTTAAGAAGTTTGCAAAAATTGGAATTGTACCGGGTGAGGCTTTCGATGAATCATCTTTAAGCCCTGAAATTAAAACAGCGATAGAAGAAGGAATTAAGAACGCCACGGCTAAAATTGAAGCAGAAACGGCCAAGCTTGGAAAGGTTGAAAATGGTTGGCAGTTAATCGCCGGAGCCTTTGGAGCACGCGAGGATATGCAGGGGAAATACCTCACACGCGCAGCAGCGGCCAACTTTGGATTATGGGGCAATACGCTTGAGGAAGCGTATTATCCTGAAGCCTCCGTTGATGTCGATGGAGACGCACTGGATGGCTCAAAAAATAATTATGTATTGCATTTTGATGCCGATGCCTTGCCTCCGGTAAAAGCATTCTGGTCGCTTTCGATGTATAAATTGCCTGAGCAACTGTTTATTGAAAATGAAATAAACCGCTACGTAATTAGCAGCGCAACAGAAGGATTGAAATATAATGAAGATGGTTCGCTGGATGTGTATATCCAAAAAGAAAATCCCGGCAGGGATAAAGAATCAAATTGGTTACCCGCCCATGATGGTCTATTTTCCTTACAGGCACGGTTGTATTGGCCTGATCCTGATGCGCTGGATCCTTTGTATGTAATGCCTGCAATAAAGAAAAATTAATCCTGATATTTAAAATCATGAAGAGGGTTAAAGATTTAAATTAAACTTAAACGATATTTAATTGAGAAAATTAAGTATTACATCATCCTTAATCCTAATACTATTTTTAGTATTTGTATCCTGCAATAATGCGAAAGAGAATACAACTGAGAATAATGCCAATGCCCTAAATGATGAGCAAATAGTTGACATCGCTGCCAAAGCATATGTATATGCATTGATTTTAATGGATTTAACTCGGAAAGTGGGTACCAATGTAGAAGCTCCCGGAATTAAGCAAAGTTCAGCACCCATTAATCAATTTGGGCATTATCGCGAATTTCCTGATCACAACTTAACTGATGTAGTAAAGCCCAATGTAGACACCTATTATTCAACGGTTTTTTTCGACCTTAGTGAGGAAGCTTTTGTATTAAGTGTTCCCGCAACAGAGCGATACTACCTCTTACCGATGTTGGATGCTTATACTAATGTCTTTGAATCACCTGGTACCAGAACCACAGGCACAGATGCCCAAGACTTCTTAATTACCGGTCCATTTTGGGAAGGTGAAATTCCTGTAGGAGAGAAGATTTAGCCTGGCAGACTAGAAATCTAGGTTTTAGCCAATTTAGAAGTACTATAAATAAAAATGATATATAAACAGAATTAAATTCACAGGTAAGAATAGAACAAATTAAATAAATACAATACTTATAATTAAATAACATGAGATTAATGAATATTACAATTTCAATTGGAGTTTTAGCCATCCTTCTAGGATGCATAAATGCAAGAGAGGATAAACCTTCTTCGTCCGAAATATCTGGAACAGTTACAAATACTGTGGATACACTTATTTTTTCTGCTCCACAAAACTATTCAAAGACTTTGGAGAGCAACACTGCTGCAGACAATGTCGAAATCAGGAATTACAAGGATATGTTTGAATTGTTTGAGAAACTTAATTATACCCCGGAAGCATGGCAGGCCGGAATCCGCGAAGTTCCAAGAGTTTACCTGCCACTGATTGGTGATAGATGGGGTTCAGGCCGTTCAGATGAACTTACAGTGGAAAATAAAAAGCGCTTGTTCTTTCGCACATTGGCACCTTTGATACTGCGTGCCAATGAACTGATCATGGTGGACAGAAATCGACTGAGCGATATAAGATCTTCTCATATGAAAAGTACTGTTATTTCAGAAGAAGAGCAATCATGGATTTTGAAGCTTGCCAAAATTTACAAGGTTGACACTAAGGAAGATCAGGTTACATCAGCACAGATTGACGCACTGCGGAAAAAAGTAGATATTGTTCCAGTTTCGCTGGCATTAGCCCAGGCTGCAGAGGAAAGCGGATGGGGTACCTCTCGCTTTGCTGCGCTAGGCAATGCTGTTTATGGGCAATGGACCTGGGGATCAAATGCGATCACCCCTGAGAAACAAAGGAAAGAGCTGGGGAATTACGGTATTGCTTCTTTTGAAACTTTACAACAATCCATTTCCGCTTATATGCTTAATTTGAATACTCATAATGCATATTCCAGTTTGCGTGAAAAAAGAGCAGAACTCAGGGAAAAGAGTGAGAAAATAACTGGACATATTCTTGCTGGGCAATTAACTAAATATTCAGAACGGGGCGAGGAATATGTAAAATCCCTTAGATCCTTAATGGAATATAACAGATTAATTCCGACTGATGATGCGTATTTATCAGATAGTCCACCAATATATCTTATACCAGTTGCTGACTGATCTAAAGAGGGCAGGCTTCAGCTACATGCAACAGATATCAGAGTCCAATTCAGAGAAGAGTACATGCTGGAAGTAGGACCACCCCCACGCTCATGGGTGATGATTTTGTTGTAATCAAAGACAATGACACAACTCACATAAATCTCTGTGTGTAAAATGCACAAAATGAGCAATTGTATTATATCGAACAACAATATATCAAAACCGGACACTAAATATACTTTCACCAACCTAAAACAGGCATAAATGGTTGATAATCAAAAGAATATTTTTTTGGCATAATAAATGTTTTATCGGTAAGGAAGGAATTAAAATAATTGAAATCATGAAAATCGAATTAAAGCCAAATGAGCAGGTTGTAAAGGCAGGAGATTCTCAATATATAAACGGAAGCAAAGTGGATGGCAAACTTATATTAACCAACCAGAGAATTTACTTCAAACCTAAAAGCGAAACAAACTCAAAAAGTAATATGGAAATTATACCAGTTGACATTAAAGAGGTAATTCCTTTTAAGACTGGTTTTTTCTCAAATAATGGGATGAATATTGTAAAGAAGGATGGGAAGGAGCTGAACTTTAAAATTAAGGACCGCGATACCTGGTGTAAAATGGTGAATCAAATGTATTAAATAATCCACACACAAAGTTTATTGAATTATAATTGATATCCCGCCTAGAGCGGGATTTTTTATTGAGTATTTTTTTGACTGAATTATCGGAAAGAATTTGATCTCCTTTATATTATAATCACATATTCCAGTATTATTGTGGTAAATAATTAAATCTGATTTTTATGAAGACTGTAACAGATCGATTTCTAAGTTATGTAAAAATTGATACTCAATCCGATGAATCTTCCCAATCTTGTCCAAGCTCTGAAAAACAATGGGATCTCGCTAGAAAACTTGTCGACGAACTAAATGAAATAGGACTTGAAGAAATAAGTATTGATGATCATGCCTACATTATGGCCACTTTACCTGCAAATATTAATAAAAAGGTACCTGTAATTGGTTTTATATCTCATATGGATACCAGTCCGGATATGTCTGGTAGTAATGTGAACCCGCAGATTATCAAAAATTATAATGGGGATGATATTGAACTAAATAAGGAATTGAACATGGTTTTGTCCCCAAAAGACTTTCCTGAATTGCTATTGTATAAGGATCAGGATATCATAACTACCGATGGCACAACTTTATTGGGGGCTGATGATAAGGCAGGGATTGCTGAGATAATGACTGCCATGGAATATTTGATTAATAATCCTCATATAAAGCATGGAAAGATCCGTGTTGGATTTACTGTCGATGAAGAGATTGGCCGGGGGGCTGATAAATTTGATGTCAAAAAATTTGGAGCTGATGTAGCATATACACTAGACGGTGGACAAATAGGAGAACTTGAATATGAAAATTTTAATGCAGCTTTGGCTACTGTAAAGATACAGGGAAGGAATGTTCATCCTGGAACTGCAAAAAATCAAATGATCAATGCAATTTTACTTGGTATGGAATTTAATGCCATGCTTCCGGTTGACCAGCGGCCAGAATATACTATGGATTATGAGGGATTTTTCCATCTCATTGACTATAATGGACAAGTTGAGCACACTACCTTCAGGTATATAATCCGCGATCATGACCTTGATAAATTCCAGGATAAAAAGAAATTAATCCAGGATTGTGCTGAATTCATGAATCAAAAATATGGGTCTGGAAGGATTAACGTTGAACTTGTGGATCAATATTTCAATATGAGGGAAAAAGTAGAACCAGTTAAATATATTGTTGACATAGCTGAAGAAGCCATGAATGCCGTAGGAGTTGAACCTATCAAGAAACCTATTCGTGGGGGGACCGATGGATCTAAGCTTTCATATATGGGATTACCATGCCCGAATATATTTGCCGGAGGACACAACTTTCATGGTAAATATGAATATGTCCCGATTCAGTCAATGGAAAAAAGTGTGGAAGTAATTGTTAAAATTGCTGAGTTATTTGCACTTAAAGATTTCTAAAAGAGGATTCAATTCAGATATATAAAGCGCTGTATCAAAGCTGAGTGTGAAATGGTGTAGAATAGGGTTGAAACACTTAAATTGAAATTTTACATATAACTTAAAACAATATGGATAGGCTTATTAATCCTCAGAAACTATACTATAAATTCCTATATCTGTAACCTGCCCTACCGTCACTGACACATTTCTGATGTATTGCTGGTGTTGATCATCGCCGGACTCAAAGGAAAGGTCGTAAATTCCAGGTTCGAGGCCTGGGAGGAAAAATTTACTGGAATTCTCAGGCGCATAACTTGATCCAACAATTTTATTATTTGCAATAACATTAACCAATACATTTTTTTGAGCAGGATGTATTAGGCCGGATATTGATCCAGTATTTGATTCGGACATTAGTTTGAGAACAGGTTTTAATACCATCTGTCCTGTGCTGCCTAACTTAATTATTGACTGTGCTGCATCAAAATCAATTCGAAGGAATTGGGTGCCTCCTCCCGAAATAATCTCATTCACAGCGAATTTATAGCCATCTCCAAAATTATTGGCTAGTAATAGGGTAGAAGTATGATCGCCAATAACCAATGTATTATTTTTGCCTAATTTCAATTTTATCTGGGAAATGCTTCCATTTGGGAATTCCATGTCAGCCAGAGGTAATTCCTGTCCACCGGTAAATTCCAAAATGTTGTAAACTCCTGGATTAAATTTTTCCAGTTTTATCCATCCATCATCAGTATTGGTTCCATCAGTTTTTAGGCTGATTTCCTGAATATCAATGTTTACCTGGTGATAATCAGCAGGAGAGTCAACCAAAGTTACAATTAGACGCGATTGATTTATTTCCTCCAGGCTGTTATCGGAACAAGCCTGTAGAAATGTGAATAGGATTAATAATAGGATAGTAAAAGGGTAGTGCTGGGCGATCCGACTTAATCTCTTCATATAAATCATAGGTTACGCTGAACTATGGGTAAAATTAAACTATTTTTATAAAAAATAATACTTTTTTGATATTTTTTTTAAAATTTTATTTAAAGCACTTGTGTAAGAAATATGAAAAAGTTCATTATTTCGATAAAAAATATGAAAATTGAAGTTTCAGGAAACAAAAATTCTTTTCAATAATTTTAACAGGAATCACTATATTCGGTAATATATTTAGGTAAAAATATTTTTTATTCCGAATCACAAATCATTTTTTATGAAAACAAATCACGTTTTATTTTATTTAGTGTTTTTCTTAATACAGTTCAATCTATATTCCCAAACTTACATTGTGCAATCACCTGATCAAACTTCAGAATTTAAAATTACTGCAGGTGATAAAATAGAATATGAAGTTTGGTATAAAGGGACATGCGTATTGGATAATTCGACATTTGGTTTACAGTTTTCACAGGCTCCATATTTTGGACGCGATGTAAAAATCGATCGTATCGAAAAAAATACATTCAATGAGACATGGGAACCAGTAGTGGGTAGTTTCAGTCAGGTCCTAAATTATTATAATGAACTAATCATTAGTGTTCAAGAGAATAAATCGCCAGAGCGGGTTGTTAGTATTGCTATCAGGGCCTATAATGATGGTGTTGCTTTCCGGTACCAGATACCAGAAAGCTGGAGTAGATTCCTGCCCAATTATCAGGATGTCGAAAGACTGACTTTAATGAATGAATCCACTTCTTTTAATTTTACAGCTAACCATAAAATTTGGGCAGCAGATTATAGATCATACGCTACACATCAGGAAGAAGAATTTAATCCGATGTTTTTGGATGAGATCACTCCGGAACAAGTAATTGGATTACCATTTTTAGTAAAAATAAATAGCAAATGCTATGCAGCCATAACTGAAGCTGATCTGACTGATTGGGCTGGAATGTATCTTAAAAAAGAAGATGTAGGTAGTAACCTTACAAATCTGGAAGTAGACTTGTCGCCATTACCTGGTAATCCAAAGGAAAAGGTAAAGGTTTTACCTGGCTCCTGGTCACCATGGCGGGTAATCATGTTGGCCGATTCCCCGGGTGCTTTAATTGAATCGGAAATTGTGAATAATCTGAATGATCCCTGCGAGATTGAAGATCCTTCCTGGATCGTTCCGGGTATAAGTGCCTGGGACCATTGGTGGAGCGGAGAGGTTAACATGAATACCGGAACCTTGATTGATTATATTCAGCTGGCTGCTGATATGGATTGGGAGTATATGCTTATTGATTGGCACTGGTATGGTACGCCATTTACAACAGACGGAGAATTCAGAGCTGATCCTGATGCAGATATTACTACTGTAAACCCAGCAGTTAATATGCCCGAGGTGATGGAGTTTGCTAAAAAGAATGACGTGAAGTTAATATTGTGGCTTTTGTGGGATCATGTTGAAAAACAAATGGATGAAGCATTCGCTTTATATGAATCATGGGGAATTTCAGGTGTTAAGATCGACTTCATGGCAAGGGACGATCAGGAAATGGTTAATTGGTATCATAAGGTTGTTAAAAAAGCTGCTGAACATAAATTAGTGGTTGATTTCCATGGTGCTTATAAACCAACTGGCTGGAGCAGAACATACCCTAATCTTGTGACAAGAGAAGGAGTGCTAGGTAATGAATATAGTAAGTGGTCAAGTCGTATTACACCGGAACATAATGTAACCCTTCCATTCACAAGAATGCTTGCCGGTCATATGGATTATACACCTGGTGGCTTCTTAAATGTTACATCAAAAGATTTTAGGAATGGAGCTCCCGCCCAGGTTATGACTACAAGAGCACATCAATTGGGAATGTTTGTCGTGTACTATAGCCCATATACGGTCGCCTGTGATCATCCCGATAACTATAGAGATCAGAAAGGTATTGAGTTCCTCAAAGAGGTGCCTGCAAGCTGGGACGATACCAAATTTTTGTGCGGTGATGTCGGTGAATATATAGTAATGGCCAGAAAAAGAGGGAATCGGTGGTATTTCGGGGGTATGAACAACAGTACACCTAAAGAAGCTGTAATTAACCTGGATTTCTTACCAGCAGGAAAATATAAGTTACATTACTTTAAAGATAGCCCGAATAGCAATACTGTCCCTACTGAAATAATAATTGGGACAGATGATATAGAAAACGGGCAAGTATATAAAATCAAAATGGAAAAAGGAGGAGGCTATGCAGCCTATTTGGAATTATAATATGTTATTATGCACTTTAATAGAAGAAAATTTCTGAAAAACAGTACAATGATTATGGGTGTCGCAGGGATAGCGCAATCTGCAATTGGCAGCCCTTTAATAAATCCTGAGGATCCGGATCCAGCTCTCGAAGATGAAGAGATTTACCTTTGGGCGGATGGATCCGAAAACAATGGTCAAAATCCGGAATACAGACCTAAAATAAAAATTTATTATCCAACGGTTCGTGAAAAAGATACTAATAATAAGTTTGCGGCTGTTTTGATCTGTCCCGGAGGCGGTTATAATATGCAGGCTTCACATGAAGGGCAGCCTTTTGCTCGATTATTTGCAATGAATGGGATAATAGGCGTTGTACTTACTTACCGGGTATCTCCGGACCGATTCCCTGGTTCTTATTCAGATGCATGTCGTGCGATCAGGATCCTTAGAAAAAATGCGGATAAGTATAATATCATTCCCGATAAGATCGGTATCATGGGTTTTAGTGCAGGAGGGCATCTTGCCTCTACAGTTGCCACTCAACCTGATCTGCATAAAGATAAACTTGATGACCTGGCTGATTCTGTATCAGCAAGACCAGATAGACTGATCCTTGGTTATCCGGTGATCTCACTTATTGATGATTATGCCCACCAGGGATCTGCAAAATCTCTATTAGGAGATGAACCTGATCAAAAAATGGCCATGCAATTATCCAATAATCATCAGGTAACGAAGGATAATCCACCGGCATTCTTATTCCATACAGCTGAAGATAAAGGTGTGCCCCCACAAAATAGTATTAGTTTTGCTGAGGCTTGTATAAAAAACAATGTACCTGTTGAATTGCATGTTTACCAAACCGGAAGACATGGAGTAGGTATGGCCCTGGATAATCCAAGCCTGAGCTCGTGGTCAGAATTAATGATAAACTGGATGAGCCCCTGGAAGCAGAAATAATTTTTTAATAAAATTTTGTGCCGAAATGTATTTGAAATTATTCATATTAATACTATTATTTGCATCATGCCAGTCCTCTCATGATAAATCGATTCAAAAGCCAAATATCATATTCCTGATTGCTGATGATGCCGGTTATGGGGATATTGGGTGTTATGGCCAGGAAGTATTCAATACACCCAATATCGACCGGATGGCAGCTGAAGGGATGCTTTTTACTGCGCATTATTCTGGCAGTACAGTTTGTGCACCCTCCAGGTCTTCTCTTATGACCGGTCAGCATACCGGACACACCTTCATCAGGGGAAACAAAGGAGTAGTACCTGAGGGCCAGTATCCTTTACCAGATTCAATTGAGATATTACCTGAACTTTTGAAGAAGGCGGGATATATAACAGGAGGATTTGGAAAATGGGGTTTGGGCGGTCCGGGAACGGAGGGTGATCCTGTAAATCAGGGATTTGATGAATGGTTTGGATATAATTGTCAAAGTCTGGCGCATAATTATTATCCTGAATATTTATGGCATAACCAGGATACCGTCCTATTGCACGGCAATGATAATAAGGGTACGGATCAATTCAGCCATGACATTATTCACCAGAAAACACTTGACTTCATTGAAAAGAATAAGGATAATCCTTTTTTCCTCTTTTTGCCTTATACTATACCACATGCTGAAATTCTGGTACCTGACGACTCTTTGTTTCAAAAGTACCTGGGAAAATTTGATGAAACACCTTATGTAGGGGTAGATGATGGCCCCAGGTACAGGAAAGGTCCTTACGGTTCCCAGCAATTCCCCAGGGCAGCATTTGCTGCTATGATGGAAAGACTTGACTTGTCCGTTGCTGATATAATGAATAAAATTGATGAGTTAGGAATTGGAGAAAATACCGTTTTTATATTTACCAGCGATAACGGACCGCATTTGGAGGGAGGTGCTGATCCTGATTTTTTTAATTCAAATGGTATTTACAGAGGTTATAAACGGGATTTATATGAAGGAGGAATAAGGGTTCCTTTTATTGTACGATGGCCTAATGAAATACAAAGCGGTCTAAAAACCGGACATATATCTGCTTTCTGGGACATATTACCTACTTTTTGCGAAATAGCCGGAATTGATATCCCTGCTAATACCGATGGAATATCCTTTCTTCCAACCCTTAAGCAAGAAGGAACTCAAAATAAGCACACTTATCTTTTCTGGGAGTTTTATGAACAAGGAGGGAAACAGGCTGTTAGGATGGGTGAATGGAAAGGAATCAGGTTAAATGTTATGAATCAGCCGGATAACCCTATCGAGTTATATAATCTTGCAGTAGACCCGGAAGAGCGTATAGATATTTCTTCTAAACACCCTGACATCGTTAAAGAAATAGAAGGAATTATGTCTGAAGCCCATTCTCCTTCAGATGTATTCACATATAGAAAGTGAAAATCCAGGAATTGATCTAAAAAATGCCATAAAAAGAAATCGATAATTATAAAGATTAAGAAATAGCTTGATTAAACATGATATTCTTCTGAACTTTTAAATTCATTAAACATCCATTTTTGTTATGAAAAGATTTTTTTTAATTATTCTCACAATCCAGCTATTGATATCATGTGTTAGTAAGGAAGAAGACAAAGTTCCTATAACAAAAGAGGAAAATTTGACCTGGTGGAAAGATGCCCGTTTCGGCATGTTCATTCATTGGGGATTATATGCATTACCGGCAGGGGAATGGAAAGGAGAACAAATACCTGGAATAAGTGAGTGGATTATGCTAAGGGCAAGGATACCTGTTGCTGAATATGAGGCACTTGCTAAAAATTTTAATCCTGTAAATTATAATGCTGATGAATGGGTACGCCTGGCCAAGGAGGCTGGTATGAAATATATTGTAATTACAAGTAAACATCATGATGGATTTGCAATGTTTCATTCAAAGTCCAGTCCATACAATATCGTTGATGCCACACCTTTTACTAGGGATCCGCTTAAAGAACTGGCCGATGCTTGCAAAAAACATGGTTTAAAACTAGGGTTTTATCACTCACAGGCACAGGATTGGAACCATCCAGGCGGCACCTACAGGGGAATAGAGCGGGGTGAGCCACATTGGGATTCAACCATGGTCAGAGTTCCTCTGAATCAGTATATAGAGGAAAAAGTGTATCCTCAGGTTACAGAGATTCTAACCAATTATGGTGAAATAGCCATCATGTGGTGGGATACCCCTATTGGAATGACTGAAGAGGCAGCTGAAAAGCTTCATACTTTGCTTGAGCTGCAGCCTGGAATTATTGAAAATAACAGGTTATATGGTCCTTGGGATGGTGATTTTTCAACTCCGGAACAACATATTCCTCCTACAGGCCTTAATTATAATTGGGAGGTCTGTATGACGATGAATACCAGTTGGGGCTACAAGCATTATGATGATAACTGGAAATCGACTAAAACCCTCGTTCAGTACCTTACTGATATTGCCAGCAAAGGAGGGAACTTTCTGCTGAATGTAGGCCCAACCCCGGAAGGTAATATTCCTCAACCTAGTATTGAGCGTTTAAAAGGGATGGGGGAGTGGATGAAAATAAATGGAGAATCAATATATGGTACGACTGCAAGTCCTTTCTTCAAACTTCTATGGGGTCGTTGCACACAAAAAGATTACAAAGGAAATACTGTTTTATATCTCCACATTTTTCAATGGCCTGAAGATGAGGAATTGATAGTTCCTGGATTAAGGAATCAGGTACTTAGTGTTAAATCTCTCGGAAGTAATAAATCCCTTGACCATCAAAAGATGGGAGAGAATGTTAGAATTAACTTGAGTGGACTTGTTCCTGATGAATATAATACGGTTTTGAAAATGGAAATAAGCGGAAAACCAGATGTTCTGAATAATATGCCAATGGAAAATGAAAAGGGAGAGATTCATCTTCCTGTGGCTTTTGGTTTTATACACAATCGTGGATATGGAGAAAAAGCAGTTCTGAGCGATTTATCCGAGGACGCTTATATCGAGAATTGGATAGATGGAGGCACACGACTTGAGTATATGTTTGAGGTAAAAGAAGCAGGAACATTTTCAGTTATATTGGATGCTGCATCCGAAACAAAAGAAATGGAGCTAAATCTTCAACTGGAAGACCTGGATGTTCCATACATATTCCCAGGATCTGGCAACTTATCCGAGTTCAAAGAAGCTTTAATTGGGGAAATTCAAATTTCCAAACCCGGCATAAACGTTGTGACATTAAAGGCGACCGTTGCACCGTGGAACCAACTTAAATGTAGGTCTTTAATCCTAGTGAGAAAGTAATAGAAATATATGACTGCGAGCTTAAAATGAAACTTTTTTGCCTTTGGTATCCATTTATCACCAGTAACATAAATGCCAACCGTGCTAAGTATTTCCATTCAATAAAATCGAATAAATTATGAATTATTTATGCATATTTGTGAAAATTTTTGGAAAATCTGGAATTAAATAGAGTTTCCGTATGTTAGATTATAAATACCATTCAATAAAATGAATAGAGCTTATCTTTTTATAGTTATTTTTTTGGTTTTCGGGATCGGTGCATTTTGCGCGGATGGAGATAGTAGCCTGAGCGGCCTCAATGTAAGTGAATATCAAGCGGAAGTAAGAAAAATTAAACTGGATGCTGATGAGATTTATAAAAAGTTTGAAATTTTCGATCTTGACATTGTAGAAGAGGAATACCAGAAGCTCTCAAATGATGTAATGAAGGTAGAGCAGATTTTAAGAGATCTCAACACATCATCTAGTGATATAAATGTTCGGAATGAATTTTTTGATCTTTTTGAAGAAACAAGAAGAACTTATGGCTCACTGGTAAACTTATATGATTTTTATATGCAACTGGAACGTAGAAAAGATAGGTGGAGTAATGAATATTTTAATCTTTGGGAGCAAACATACGCATACAAAGTACGTATTGACCAACTTTATGTAAAGGAGGAGAAAGTAAATGTACATTATGGGGGGATGAAAGATACAAAGGTGACAAAAATTAGAAAGAAGAATATATATGAAGCTTGCGAAAGTGTTTACGATAAAAAATTAGATCAATTAAAGCGGTTGAATGATTGTGACCATCATGGTAGAATCCTGATCCTTGAAGAATTAATGCCTGTTTTACGAAAATGCAGCAAACTGGTCCTTATCGATGGCACAAAAACACTTGAGAAAGAACTAAAAAATACTGATGATCCGCAGATGATGTCTGAAATGATTCTGGATTTTCAGATAGATTAAAAACTTCGATGTTAGCACAAAAAAAAGGCTGTCTAAATAAAAAGACAGCCTTTTTTTATATTTTATAATTTCATACAAAGTCAGCGTTGTTCATGTAGTTAATGCTGATTTCAATACTTTCAAATGGTGTTTTTTGAGTAAAGTCCTGCTCCACAAAGAAATATTCCAGGCCAGCCGTTTTACGGGTTTCGAAGATCCTGGCAAAATCAATTACGCCATTACCTACTTCAGCAAAATATCGCTCTTCCCCATCTTCGCTGATGAACGGTTGCTCAATCTTATCTTTTACATGCCAGAGTGGAAATCTGCCTGGTGCCTTCTCAAAATATTCAACAGGATCATAACCAGCCATAGTAATCCAGAACAGATCAAGCTCAAATTTAACTTCTTCCGGATCAGTATTCTCCATGATCAAATCATAGGCATTAATTCCATCAGGTGTTAAAAATTCAAAATCATGATTGTGATAGGCAAACTGCAAGCCATTGTCTTTACAAACCTTGCCAAACTGGTTCCAGGTAACAATGTGACGTTTATAGTCTTCAATACTCTTTCTATCTTCTTCCTGAAGAAAAGCCCAAACCAGATATTCCGCACCTACCGCTTTAACATCTTCAGCTGATTCAGCCATTTGCTTAATAACGGCGTCTTTACCACCATCGGAGGAGACTTCTGTCACAGCGTGAACACTTGGCATTGTCATACCCAGACCATCAAGAACTTTTTTAAGTTCAGAGGGAGCAAGGCCGAGGATCTTTCGATCTTCATATTTGAATCCTTCCATCCAGGTGTATCCCAATTTGGCCACCTTTTCAAGAACTGGAACAATTCCTTCAGCTTCAATCTCATCTCTTAAAGTATACAGCTGTAATCCAATATTCTTTTTTTCTGGTTGTACAATAATTTCTTCAGAGTCAGCTGGCTTTTTCTTTGATGTGCAGCCATAAGGAAGAATGAGACTTCCCGCAGCCAGGGCCCCTGTCGCTTTTAAAAATTCTCTTCTTTTATTCATTTTGCTTTCTTTAAGATTAGAAATGGTTTCCTTTAAAAAGCCCAAAATTAGTCTGAATTATTATTAAATGATAAAAATTGAAGATTAAATGAGATTAAAACAATTAAGGAAACTACAATATCTGAGATTTATAACATTTAATCTGAAATAATTTATAGACTATTAAGCACTAATCGTTTAATACCTCCAGGGGAAGCCTGCTTTCTTCTACTTTTGGATCAGCATCCAGATAGAGGTTATTCAATCTTGTCCGGTATTCAATAACAATTGCCTTAATTTCAGCTTCCAAATCCTTTCGTTTCAACCTATGTTTTCGCTTCGGGTGTAATCTTATTTTATGTTTAGGAGAAGAGTTATCCAATTCAATAAATACGCTGAGGTCTTTAAATAGTCTGATCTGTCCGTCATTTGTGTCTACATACCTTTTCTGCTTAGTTCGGAAAAACAAATCTGTAAGACTTACACGGAAATTCAGATTAATTGCTGAATCATATTCGTAATATCTTCCAAAGATGTCCATGTCACTAATGCTATTATTAACTAAAACATCCTGTAGAATAATATCTCTTCCATTTATAAATATCTGAAATTCAGAATTCTTTATAAGAACATTATCTTTAGCCCTGTGCCCTATAAAAGATAAAGTAGTATCTAATTGAGGATTGTTAATTATTTTGCCTTCTTTAATAATAATATCAGAATAAAACAGATTCTGATCTGTTACAATATTTAGTAAGCTATCCATTTGAAATAATCCCTCTGCCTCGAAAGATAGATTACCCTCAATATTTCCATGCCTGCCATCTGCTAAGTCGGTATTAGTGAAAGATTTAATCAATGGATCAATAGACAATCTTTTTCCTGTAGTATAAAAATGCCCATCAATAAGTTTTTTGTCATGCTGAATACACAATCCGGAAAACTTAATATGGCCCCCAGCAGTATTGAAATTCATATCGCTAATGCTGAAGATCCCATCAATTATATTGCTGGATAAATGTAGATTCTCAATAATAATATTTTGATATTGTAAAAAATTAGCAGATGTTTTAAGATTAATATCAACATTGTGTGGAATTTCATGTGACAGTTTTTTTTCAGAATGTTTCTTATTAGAACTGAATCCACTTATCGACTCGTAAATTGTCTGAATATTCACAGAATCAAAGGCCAGATCTATATTGCCAATTATTCTGGGATCATCTTGTAAGTAATTGACCCACTGCAAATCAATTCGCCCCAAACCTTTATTTAAATCAATTGAAAAATCTTCAATATCAATTTCATCTCTGGAGGCTTTTATATTCGTATGGATATTATTAAACAACATCCTGCCGTATGCTAGACTATCAATTTCAACACCTATATTTATATCTACTATTTCAGGTAATTTAAAGGGTTTTTTGGTTTTTGAGGAAGATGAATTTTCTTTATGAAAGTCGTTTAACAGTTCGCGGATTGATAGGTGGGGAAAGGTAGTATTTCCATCTGCCTTAACATACCATATTCCCTCCTGGTTATATTTAATATCTGAATACAATGAAAGTTTTCCCCCCATCAATTCTGTTTCCATTTTCTTCACTTCAATATCGCCATTCGAGAAAATAACGTTCATGTCAAAATTTCTTATTTCTTTTCCCAATACAACGCCACTTTTAGCAGAAAGATCGAATTGAAAATCCAAATCCTGTGGTATTTGCATGCCGTGAGAACTTTTAGCTTTTCCCTTGCCTGAATTAAGTATTTTATCAAAATCTAAGTGATTAAATTCAGCATTAATTTTACCTCCATTGATTTCCAGTCCATTCTCACCTAGTTTTATCATTAGATTAGTATTTACGATTCCATCTTCAAAATTGAAGGTTAAATTATCAATACTTAGATTTTCATGGTCCAAATTACCGATAAAGTTTAATTGATCTATAGTCCCAAAATTTCCTTCTATTGTTTTTGCCTGCAGATTTATATCAAGATTAGTATTGGGTATTTTTAATTTTTTTTGATTTCCTTTTATTGTATCCTTTGAATTGATGAATGACTCTATATTTATGTAATCAGATGCTATACTAATATTGCCCTTTAATAGGGCTTTTGTTGTTTAAAATAAAATCATCCAGATTGTTCATTTCAGCCTGGATTTCAAAAAAAGAGTCA
The DNA here is from genome assembly GCA_963820995.1 of uncultured Cytophagales bacterium. GTDB lineage: Bacteria > Bacteroidota > Bacteroidia > Cytophagales > Cyclobacteriaceae > JAGTVG01. The sequence goes on from CAWGCL010000013.1 coordinate 286,685, forward strand.
TTGAATTGCCCATTGAGATCAATTATTTCTACATAATGATTATCCAGGTTAATATTCCCAGATGGAATTCGTATTCTATTTTCTGATTTTCTAAGTAAGAGGTCAACAGAATCAATCTGGACATTTCCATAAGCATGCTGTTCATTATTCAAATGAAGTTCCCGAAGTTCACTAATCTTACCGTCAATAAATAAATCTGCTCTAACAGAACCAGTGGCGCTAAATTTATCATCATGAAGAATATGTTTTAAGTCTATTTCAGATATAAAATGGCCCTTTACCACAGGATCTTTTAGATTATTTACTAATAACCGGGCATTGACATAACTTTCTTCTATTTCGAAATTCAGCGTATCGACAATCAAATTATTAGTTTCAGGACCATGCTTTTCACCGTTATTGTAATTCCCTATAATATGCAGATGCTGTACAGGATAGGGTATACTCGGACTAGAAAAATGCGCATTTTGTATTTCAAACTTTAACTGATTAAAAGGACGTGTCAGGGGATTTACTAATCCATCCTGATTGTAGGATATTTTTATTTCGGCATCCTCATTCAATTGTTTTAAAGTTATTCCTTCCGGGAGATTAAATAAATTCAAATGCGCATCCAGATTGCCACTGCTTTCTATTATTAGTTTTACCATATTTCCATTTTCCTGCTTCTTAAAGGAGACAGTGGGATGTAGTATTAGGGAATTAGTTTCTAAATATCCACTTTCAAGGTAGGTATGGCCTTCTTTAATATTTATTTTAAAAATAATATCATTCCCTTCAACTTTCTTGTTGGAAAATAATGTGAATCCATTTGATTTTAATGAATCCAGATTTCCGGATAAGTTTCCAGATAAGGAGATTAGATTTTGATCCAGTTCGAGATTAAATAAACTTTGATTTATGGTAATATATGTTTCATTTTTTTTGTAATCATTTGTTAAGGAGAGTTTTATATTATTTAGCTCCAGATCTGGTGATAAGATATGGACCGGAAGGCTGGTTTTTTCCGCACTTGGACTTTTTTTTGAAAACATGATCTTTGACTTATTGCCATTAATATCGATTCTATCATTAATAACAGCATCACTTATAATAATTCTATTGATCTCAATATTTTCATTCAGAAAATTCCATAGGTTAAAGAATACATTTGATACTACCTATGCGAATTACTTCGCAGCTATCATCCGATAACACAACATTCGATAAACTCAGTCGGGCATTTGGAAAATTATTAAGATAGGTCAGATGGAAACTTTCAATATGAATGGTATTCTCAAAACTTGAGTTTATATAGTCCGTTATAGACTGCTCAATAGTTTCTTGATGCTTGATTGAAAATATCAGAAGGCTGGAAATAAACACCAGAAATAGGACAAGAATACTTGTAATAAATACAATTAATATCTTCCTCATGAACTAAGTTATCATTTTGTCGAAAATAAACAAATAAAATTTATAGCTATCAGAATCAAAAATTAAGAATAATTGATTGATTTCCAACCTGATTTAGGGATAGTATCAATTTTGTCATTAAATATAGTAATAATTATTCCGATCAGGATTATCTCAAAAGGTATCCATTTGCTTTTATGGATTTTTAAATTTTTTTTTGCAAGTTCTTGTGTTCAAATGTATTTATACATGTTGAGACTAAGGCGGTATTTCAAATCAAGGAGCAGGGTAAAGTTTATTCTCACAAAAATATTTTAACTTAGTTCTGTAAATTTCTATAGTTATAAAGAATCTGAATACTTTAAAATTTAGCCATGAAAAATAAAGAAATCTCTTTGGAAGATGCAAGGGATTATTTTCCAGCCCTGCAAAGAAAAGTGAAAGGGAAAACATTAACATTTTTCGATGGACCAGGTGGTACCCAGGTGCCTAAACGAGTGATTCGTGCTATATCCAATTATTATAGATTCTATAATACTAACTCACATGGTCAGTTTCAAACATCAATTGAAACAGATCGGATCATTGATGATGCAAGAAGAAATATAGCTACGTTTCTTGGTGCAGAAGGTGCCTCAAACATTTCAATAGGCCAGAATATGACGAGCCTAAACTTTGCGCTCAGCCGGGCATTTTCGAAGATCCTGGTACCTGGAGATGAAGTAGTAATTACCCAATTGGATCATGAAGCAAACAGGGGGCCATGGTTATCTTTACGGTCATATGGAGTAAAGGTAAGGAAGTAGGGATATAAGGAGGATGGGACCCTGGATTATGAAGACTTAAAAAACAAAATAACTGAGAATACACGATTAATTGCTATGGGGTGGGCTTCCAATGCATTTGGGACGGTTAATGATATTAAATTAGCAAGGGAATTGAGTTATAAAGTTGGGGCGTTTCTTCTAGTTGATGCAGTTCATTTTGCTCCTCATTTTTCAATCGATGTGCAGGAATTTAGGAATGGATTTCTTATTGTGTTCAAGCTATAAGTTTTATGGCCCGCATCTTGGATTTTTATATTCAAAATCGGGTAAATTGGATCAGCTTCCCGTTGATAGATTATCAACCCAAAAGCAAATTGCTCCATATTGTATTGAAACTGGTACCCTCAACCATGCAGCATTAGCCGGCGTAAATGCGACAATAGCTTTTCTTTCTTCACTTGGGAAAGGAAATATTTTACGTGATCGATTGATTTCCGGCATGAATGCAATAAACAAGCATGAGCAGACAACTTGCCAGAAAACTCTATAATGAAATTAGTTTAATTGAGAAGTTAAAAATATAGGGCCTGAATTTGGAGATAAGGAGAGGGCACCTACAATTTCATTTGTTCATGATAATTTAGCAGCTATTGATATATGCAGGAAACTGGCAGATCACAACATCACAGCATGGGATGGCCATTTTTATGCTCAAAAAGCTATCGAGGTCTTAGGCATAGAAGAAAAGGAGGTGTTACCCGTTTAGGTATTTCACTTTATAATAATGAAAATGATATAGATATTGTGATTGAAGTCCTAAAATCTGTTTGAATTGATCGATATCCAACCTGAATATAGAGGTTTGATTTTTCTTATTTTTTGGCCTTGCCATTTCCATTTCACTCAAGCGGATTCATCTCAGTCCAGAGTCTCTGGAATTCTTTCTTATAAGCCCTTACTATTTTGTTATTGGTGGTGACCAGCATGTTTTCATTATTAATATCAGCTCCTGTCCGGGTCCAGTTATAACTTCCAGTCAACAATTTGATGTTATCGATAATTACAAACTTATGGTGCATGAGGCTTTTGTCGGAATCAATCCTTACATTGATTCCTTTTTTATTAAGAGGTACAATATCAGATCCTTTATCAAAGATTTTTCCATCATCGGTTATAATTCTTACATTCACCCCACGGGAGTAACACTCATCCAAAGCTCTGCAATAGGGTCATCGCTAATGGTGAACATGCAGATTTTCAAGTCCAATCTGGCTAGATTTCAAATTTCTTATGGCAATTTCACGAATATCATCATGATGGCTGAAATAGGCAGCGTTTTCCGGCTCAGATTCGCCTAAATTCAGAGATTTTGTCAAGCAGTATGGTTAACCATTCACTATAGGCATAGTACTGATCAGGGCCAATGTTCCTCCTGGATTTGTCCAGAACCTCCTTTATTAAAGCGAGTTTTACTTTATTTGAAACGGGTTTGGCTAAAGACTTTTCTAATTCAAAAATAAGCTTATCATCCTGTAAAAATTCCCGTAATAGGGGTTCTATAGTAAATTCAATAGTATTCATTTCAGATTATAAAAATTGACTTAAACAAGTACTTAAAATAGTCAGATTAAAACGTTCATGAAAATTCTTTTAATTCGATTATTCTGAAAAACTTACCCATATATACTTTTTCGATATTTTAAGTAATTGGTAGAAGGTTACTCTTTTTCTATAAACTTAAACGCCAATTACAAACACTCCCATGTTTTTTTAATCGTTGTCATTTTTGAATGAGTTATATATTAAACGCTAAATTGATGTATTATTTATTTATAGATCGATAATGGATAGTATTGTTCAAATATCGAACAATTTATTTGCTAAACAATGATAAAGAATATTAGCCCAATTAATATATCGGAATTTGGCATGTGATTTGATAAATATTTTCCCAATAGGCCAACCTTCATTTTTTAATTTTTTAATTATGTTCAGAAACTATTTAAAATTTGCTTTTCGTAGTCTTGTCAGACAGCGAATTTTCTCAATTATAAGTATATCAGGCTTAAGTATCGGGATGGCTTGTTTTTTGATCATTACTCTATATTTTCAATTTCAACACAGCTACGACCAATTCCATTCTAAGAAAGATCGAATCTACAGGATTAATAAATATTTAGATGGAGGAAAAGGAAGAATGCGATTATCATTTACAGCACCATTTGTTGCAGACTATATCCTGGACAATATTGATGAAGTAGAAGAGGTGGTCAGGTTTTCATCGCTACCTTTAGACTTGCATTATAAGGATAACAGTTTTAAGGAAATGTATACATATGGATGTGATAGTCAAATGTTTAGCGTATTTGACTTCAAGCTAATTAAAGGAAACGAAAAAACTGCCCTCGCAACACCTAACTCAATTGTTTTATCAGAAAGCATCTCAAAAAAATATTTTGGAGACGAGAATCCTATGGATAAAATTCTCACTACCTACACAAGAACTGGTGAAGCTGTGCCTTTAAAAGTTTCGGGAATATTAGAAGATATACCACAAAATTCCCATATACTATTTCAAGTTTTGGTATCCATGAACACTCTTAATCGCTTTGTTAAGGATAACTGGTATGAAAATGACTGGCATGGATGTCATACCTATTTGTTATTAGAAGAAAATGCGGTTCCGGATAGGGTACAGACCAGAATAAACCAGATTTTACTTGAAAAAGTTCCTCTTCAGGGTTACAATAAGGCCCGCTTACCATTGCAGTCACTCACTTCGATTTTTTTTAATCCTACGAAAGATGGAAGTTCTCAAAGAGGAAATAAAACTATGACATATGTATTATTGACATTGGGAGTGTTCATTCTGTTTATTGCAAGTTTAAATTATATTAATCTTTCTACCGCAAGGTCTATTAAAAGGAATCGTGAGGTAGGAATTAGAAAAGTTCTAGGCGCTCAGAAAGGTCAATTACTTTGGCAGTTTTTGGGAGAGTCAATGTTTATAGCATTTATAGCCCTTCTGTTTGCAATTGTTCTAATGCAAATATTTATTCCTCATTTAAACAGTTTTTCGAATATCCTCTACCAGATTGATCTTGATACAGGTTTTCTAGGTAACTGGACTTTTTTAGGAATAGCTTTTAGTACTACATTTCTTACTGGTCTGCTATCAGGAGTATATCCTGCCTTAATACTCTCGAGATTTAATCCGGTAAAAGCCTTAAGGGGGAATAGAGAAAGGAAAGGTTCAATTACAATGAAAAAAGGATTGGTTATTATTCAATACGTGGTATCCATAGTTTTAATTGTTGGAAGCATTGGCATTTATAAGGTGTATAATTTTATGTTAAATCAGGATCTTGGATTTAATAAAGAGCACTTAATGGCAATAAGCCTTGATGGATTTAATCAGGATTCAAGAATTAGAAACTTAAAAGATCAATTGGATCAGCATGTTAATATGAAAGGTGTGTCCCTGACATCAAAAGTGCCAATGTCAATGCGCGATGATTTCAGTGTTTATATGAAAGATCCCTCCTCCGATCTTGATCAACGGATCCCAACAATATACATAGATGAACAATACTTCAATTTATTGGAAATCGACTATAAAATAAAGCCGGAATCGTTGTCCATAGAAACTGAAAAGACCAGTATGATAGTAAATGAAACCTTTTTAGATCTCTTTGGTGAGTATTATCAAATAGGTGATCAGGTGGAATTATTTGATTATAATAATTCAAATCAACCTGTTCCAATAGACTATCCTGAAATCAAAGGCGTGGTAAAGAACTTTAAGATCAGTCGCCTGATCGAGATGAAACAAATGCCCTGTGCATATATTCTTTCATCAAATAATCAGAACTATTTATTGGCAAGACTTGATCCAGATAAAAAAAATGAGACACTTTCATCAATTGAAACCACTTTTAAAGAGGTATTTCCTGACCAGGTATTTCAATATACTTTTATAGATGATGAGATCAATACTTTCATAAGCATTTTAAGCCCGTTTGCGAGATTGATTTTTTATGGGACTTTTTTTGCAATATTCATCGCCAGTATGGGATTGTTTGCCTTAGCCTTATATATAACCCAGCAAAAGACAAAAGAAATTGGTATACGTAAGGTCTTCGGAGCGTCTATAAAAAACATTTCCTTTCAACTAGCCAGGTATTTTATAAAGCTTGTTTTAATTGCCTTTATCATAGCAGGGCCCATAACTTTTTTTGGTTTCCGTAAAATGCTGCAGATCCTTCCCGAAAGGATAGTTTTGGAATGGTCACTTCTTTTTGGGATTGGAATGGGAATTGTTGTCTTGGCGATAGGAACTGTGCTTGTACAGTCATGGAATGCTGCGAGGACAAATCCGGTAGTTACCATTAAGATACGAGTAATTAAAACCAAATAACTCTTCAGATTATAATTCCGTTCAAATCGGAGATATTAAGTCTGCAACAGTGACTTTTTAAATAATTATACATCAATTTTAATGGATTATGAAATAATTGATTTATATGTTCATAATTTATATACTTATATACATATTCGCTATTCGTATTATTATCACTTTACTTTAATAATCCTAAAATCTTTCTTAAATTACATTCGAACTTGGTAATATATGAAGGCACTTTTATTATATCCTGAATTTCCTGTTACGTTCTGGAGCTTTAAGTATGCTTTAAAGTTTATATCTAAAAAATCCAGCCATCCTCCCTTAGGATTAATCACAGTTGCAGCAATGTTGCCAGACGATTGGGATATCCGATTAATCGATCTGAATGTCGATTCTCTTAAGGATAAAGATATCTTGTGGGCTGATTTAGTTTTTATAAGTGCTATGTCAATTCAGAAAGGAATCAGCTGAATTCCTGATTAACCGCTGCAAGTCACACGGGAAAAAAACTGTGGCCGGCGGACCACTTTTTACTGAAGAGCCGGATTTATTTCCTCAGGTTGATCATCTCGTGCTCAACGAAGCTGAAGTGACACTTCAGGAGTTTTTATATGACCTTCAAAATGGAATTCCAAAAGCACAGTATAGTTCCAAGGAATTCCCGGATCTTAGCCAAAGTGTATTGCCATTATATCAATTGTTGAATAAGAAGAAATATGCTGTAATGAGTTTACAATTAACAAGGGGGTGCCCTTTTAATTGTGATTTTTGTGAGATTACAGCTCTTTTTGGGAATAAAATGCGAATGAAGTCTTCAGAACATATTATTGAAGAATTGAATGTAATCTATCAAAACGGTTGGAGAGGCGAAGTTTTTTTCGTGGATGATAACTTCATTGGTAATAGAAGATTTCTAAAAAGTGAATTACTGCCGAAGTTGTCCGCCTGGATGCAGGAGAGAAAATATCCATTTAAATTTATTACAGAAGCATCTATCAATCTATCAGATGATGATGTTTTAATGGACAAAATGGTTATGAGTGGATTTTCAACTGTATTCGTAGGAATTGAAACACCTGATGAAGACAGTTTAAAAGAATGCTCAAAATTTCAAAATAACAATAGAAATCTGATAGATAGCGTTCACAAAATTCAAAATAAGGGATTAATCGTAATGGGTGGATTTATTGTAGGATTCGATAGCGATAAACCTTCTATTTTTCAGCGACAAATTGATTTTATCCAGCATAGTGGAATTATTTCTGCAATGGTTGGCCTGCTTAATGCCCCACCTAAAACTAAGTTATACAAACGCTTATTAAAAGAAAACCGGATCATCAGCAGTTTCTCTGGCAATAATACGGACATGGCCATGAATTTTATACCAAAGATGAGCTTCGATGACCTGAAACATGGATATCAGAATCTTATTAAAGGGATATACTCCAGAAAACCGTATTATTTGCGGGTCAAAGGTTTTCTATCAAGGTATCCTAAAAGCATACATTTTAAAAAGCGTTTTGGATTATCTGATGTAAAAGCCCTTCTCAAGTCGATGTTGATCCTTGGTATTTTTAAAAAGGGACGATGGTATTATTGGAAATTACTGCTTTGGACTCTGTTTAACCGACCTAAGGTTTTCAGCATGGCAGTAACTTATTCCATTTATGGTTATCATTTCCGGAAAGTCTTTAAAATCAAATAAGTGCATATCTTAAATCTTGTTTCGCTATACAATTCGGTTTACTAGCCAACTATAGCAGAAGGATTGAACCTGAAGTCCCACTCTGACGGGATAAAGAGGAGTCGGATAGCATAACAAACGCAACTAAATTATTTTGCCTGCGGAATCACCATCTGATTTATAAAAAAAGTATAAGATTCGTTAATTATTTTGGAAATCTTGATTTAACCGGGGCCTCAATAGAATTATGCTGGCTCCAAACCAATTCACTTTATTATATTCCATTACGCTATAAGGGAGATGTCCGTTATAATATTCCAGAATAAATCCCACATGAGTGGCTTGTTTATTTCCATATTCAATACCCATCCCTGTCCTGATATTGGGAGTAAAATCATTTTGTTGTAATAGTTTAATATCAGCTCCGGTTATGAATCGGAAATTATCTTTAGAATTAATTGATTTCCTGTAAAGGAAACCAAACTGAGTCGAGAACCGGTCTCTAACAGTATTTGGAGTAAGAACAAAGCCAAATCCTCCGTATAACCTGATTTTTTGGAATTGGTAGGATCCTGTCAGGTCCAATTGTTCATAGTTTAAGGTTCCGGGATTCGGCTCTGTAATATTGTTTCTAATGATATAGTCATCTGAAAGATGAGATGAGGTATGGAAAGCTCTGAGTCTTAAAGAAAGTGCTTTGTATTTATAGTTAAGCAAAAAACTGATTCTGTAATCGGCATTCTCCATTTCACCCAGGTAGGTATTACCTTCCATTTTTTTTATTGTGAATTGCGTAAAAACAGCACCTGCAAAACCAAATTCTAATCCTGATTGATCATTCAGATCATATCTCATTATAGATTGTTGAAATCCAATATTTACAGGAATGTACACCCCATCAGCTTTCAATCCTGATTGCCAGATCTTAAATAAGCCAACTGATGTCTGGCTTTCAGTCGGGTCAAGTATGATCTGATCAAAATATGATCCGCGTTTTAAGAATGAAAATTTTGATGAATCTTCCTGAGCTGTAGCAGTAAAGCAAAACGTACAGAAGAATACAAGGAAAAAAAATTTGAAACTTGTATTCAACTGAGTCATAAGCTATTTTCCCATTTCCTGCATATAAATGTAAACAATTCCACCTTGTTTTAACAGATATTTTCTGGGACAATTTAGCATAGCTTAATACCGGGTTTCGTTCTATCCCTCAGGTACAGAAACAATTATTCTTCGGGCTCTTTAAAATCAATCAGCCTTCCTGTGAATCCCCCAAAAGGCTTAATCTCTATAGTCAAGTTAGAGGTATTATTAAAAGGCTTCTTATAATACATGAAGGAACGATCTTTTTCCCCATCCGTAATTATTTCCGCAAGATAACTGCCCTCCTTAATGAACGGTAATTTTAAGTCTATTTGAATAGTTTCCTCCGTTCCATTTATTCCACCAAAATACCACATTCCGTTATTTTCTCTTGCTAAAATCACATATTGACCCGGATATCCTTCAAGAAACCTGGTCTCGTCCCATGAAACAGGAATTTCGCTAAGAAATTCTTTAGCAAAATCGGGTAGTTCACGAAAAACACTGACCCTGTCGGCAAAATGCAGCCAGCTTGATTGAAATATCACGGGCAAAGCAATCTCATGACCGTAGGTGGTTATATGTGGATAGGTTTGATCACTGAATGCTACAGGAGTATAGTCCATGGGTCCAACCAGGTTTCTTGTAAAAGGGAGGATAGTATTATACCAGGGCGCAGCCTCCGGGAACCTGTTGTCAAAACTATAGCATTCAGCCCCTCTTACAGCTTCCATGCTCATTAAATGAGGATATTTTCTTTCCCATCCGCGAGGCATTGTACAACCATGAAAGTTAACCATGATTTTGTACTCCATGGCATCAGCAAGTATATCGTGATACTGTTTAATTATATCAGGTTTGTCACTTTGAAAAAAATCTACCTTTACACCTTTTACTCCCCATTCATTAAGCTTTTCGAATTCTTCACGTCTTCTCTCAGTAATATGCATGGCATCACGAAGTTGTTCTCCTACAGTATTATGAGGACCACCACTATTATACCATAAAAGTATGCCGATCCCCTTTTCATCAGCATATTTTACCAATTCCTGAACATTACCACCCTTCATAATATTCCAGTTTGCATCAACAAGTGAATATTCCCATCCCATCTCAGCTGCCAGGTCGACAAACTCTTTTAATTTTTCAAAATTTTGTGGGCTTCCATGGTCTGACCACCAGCTCCAGCTTACCCGCCCAGGTCTAATCCAGGACAAATCATCAAAAATATTTGGATCAGCAAGGTCCTGTACAATGGTAGATTCGACCAAAGAACCTATATTTTCAGATGCCATAATTACCCGCCATGGCATTACCCATGGAAGTGTTGAAGAAGGTTCCTTAACACAGGTGCCCCAGGCTTCTTCTTCTTCTGGTAACCGGATCACGTATGTGCCATCCACGACAATAGGTTGAAGATGTGATCCATAGAAGTTATTACCAAGATTTGATTCTGCGATCAACATCCAGGCATTCTGAGTTTGAAAGAGGGCAGGGAAGGACCAACCCTGACTTCCAGGAGAATTCTCACCTATATCAGAACCATTTGTATAATACGTCTCATAGGCTGGGGTATATTTTGTAATCGTATCGTAGGGATGTATCCAGGCCTTGCCTGGCTGAGGAACCTTGAAGGAGGTTTTTTCTCCGGTTACGGTGACTAATGAATCATTGGTTTCCGGGAAACGATACCTAAATGCAACCCCGTCATTTAAAGCACGGAGATCTATGGTAAGTAGTTGGTTAGAATCATTCTTAAACGTAACACTAAGTTCATTCCCAGTATAATTAATCATACTTTGTTTACTTGAAAGAAGCTCATAACTGTCGGAAAACTCCATAATTTTGCTTTCAGAATGAAATCGAAGTTTGTTTGTAAAATTTCCATCTGATCTTGAGATTCCCAATAAGGAGGGCTTTATCATTTCAAGAGGGCCTTCCTCTGTAGCTAGAAATACCTGGTAAGATAATTCCGTTAAGTCATCTTGATCTAAGTGCGTATGTGTTAGTATAATCGAAAGACGATCGTCAGGTGAGTATACCTCCCAAGTCCTTACTTTAGGTTCACATCCAATAATTATAAATGAGAATACCGACAGGTATATAATTTTTTTTAAAAAATGATCTTTCATGGCTTGTTAGTAAAAAATATCTCGAAAATTTAGATTAAATATACATTATTTTTTTTGATGATATAGGACATGGAAAGCTATATGCCTTCATTATATTGGTTTTTATTTATCCTTAAAATTTAATATGGTCTCAAACATAGCAAACACATTTTCTACAGGTGTATCCGGTTGTATATTATGTGCAGGCGCAGCAATAAAACCTCCACCTTTTCCAAGGATTACACATCTACGTGTAATTTCGGACTTTATCTCCTCTCTTGTTCTAAAAGGCAAAAGTTCCTGGACATCTATGCCGCCGAAAAAAACAAGGTCCATACCAAATTCCTTCTTTAAAAGCTCCGGAGACATATCCCTGGCTAGTGGTTGGATAGGATTCAATATATCCAGACCCAATTCTATAAAGTCAGGAATGATTGGTAAAATTGAACCACAACTGTGCCAGGCAATTTTAATCTCAGGGTTCATCTTTCGAAACGATTCAAACATATAATTAATCCTTGGTTTAAACCATTCCCTCCAGGTTTCAGGATCCATGATCATGCCATGTTGCATTCCGAAATCATCTCCACACCAGATAATCTCGGCGCCGATCTTTATAAGTTCTTCTCCAATCTTAGTATTGATCAGCATGATCTCATCTAGCAAAGTATGCATGTAAACTGCACCCTGCATCAGGTCCATTAAGAATTTTTCTAATCCAACCAGATACCAGGCTGTTTCGAATATAGAAGTTTCAAGGTCACCAATGATCATATAATCCCCGGCATATTTCTTTATTGTTTCCCTAGCATGATCAAACCTGCCTTCAGCTAATGGATCAGGGAATGGATATTTTTTTATATCGGTTTTAGAAGTAACATCTCTTAGGGGATACTCAATGAATTCACTATACAGACCAGTATCTTTAAATACCATGCCCCATTCATTTACCAGGAAACCATCTGATCTTCTTTTTGTTTTTCCTTGTTTTGGATATGCTGCTGCAATAGCTACAAAGTCATTACCCATACGGGTAAGAAGATCCATATGTGAAATTCTGGTGGACAGTAAAGAATCTACAGGTTTTTCATAAGGAACATTTTTCACCATGGATAACTTTTCAGCCATTTGCGGTGTTAAGGTAGCGAATATTGGAGGTCTGTCAGGCTCCTGATGATTTAAAGTTTTATTTGCTCTTTCTCTCGAATTCATTACCAATATTCATTTATGACCCTTTGTAAGTCAGGATATTCAAAACCCCTGTCATCAAATTTGTCTTGAAGTTCCAGCAGTTTTTCTTTAAGCGCATCCCGAATCTCAATATGATTTATTTGGTTGTAAATGTTTTTCATTTCATAAGGATCAAGGATTAAATCAAACATTTCCCACTCTAGTGTAGTATAAGGGAATTCAGTTTGTTCAAGGCATCTCACTCCGTTTTTATGACTGTATTTTCCAGTAAGAAGTGTAGCCCGGGCGGGTGAGAAAATAGTATTTGTGCAGAATGCATTGTTAGACATTATACCTTCGGAGGCCAATCTATCTATATTAAGGGTTTTTGTGTAATCCGCAAAAAGACCTTTATAACAACGAATAGCCTGGGCGGTGTGATCATCACCCATGATGAAAAGAATGTTTGGCTTATTCTTATCACTGACTTTCTTATTCCAGGAGCATCTGGACAGGGATATTATCAGAATAAATAATATAAAAAGTCGATAATACATTCCTGATTTTGATATTATTTCCTATAAAAAGTCTATTTGCCCGTCATCACTTTCAATAATTCAAAAAAGGCACGCTTTCTTTCTGAGTTAATTCCCCAATCTACCGGAACACTTTGGTATCCTTCTTGAAAGGATTCTCCTTCCCGCCTGAAATCGAAAAATCCCCATGAAGCGTGGCTGGAAAAAGCAGCAATCATGTTGTTCATGTCCTTGTCAAAATCGTAATGATCATCCTCATTAAACACTATAGGCATAGGCCTGTATGACGGAAGGGCCCTGGTTTCTTCAACCATTTGAACAATTCGATTAGGTTCTTTAACGCCATTACCATGTATTATAACAAAATCAGATACTTCAACAACTTCGTCACTTGGTATTTGGTTCCCATTAAAACTGGTTCCGACCAATAGTCTTTTATCACTTCTGCTAATAGATTTTGCTAGATTTATTAATTCTGGAATTCTTGGTTTTTGTATTATTTCCTGTTGATATCCTGAATTGTCGCATTCATTGGCTATTTCAATAATTACATTTTCATATCTTTCATCAAGAATCCAAGTAACCGCTTTTTTTACAGCATTTATAACAGCTTGCTCATCTTTCAAATTCTGGTCCTGACCAAAATAAAATAACCCAAGAATGGTCACCATTCCTAATTCATCAGATTTATCCAAAATCTTTTTAAGCCTGTGCATATATGCCCTTCTGAGTTCACCATTCTCAGTAAATGCATTATTTACCCATGGCTGATTTTTAGAATATCCTTCAGGACTGCCTCCTTGTAGATTTATGGTAAAGGCAAGCAATCCATGGCGATACCAATCTTCCATTGCTGTCACAAATTCATCCGTATTTCTATCAGGATCCCATTTTTTCGTATCAGGATATACCCATCTTTCCACAGTTTCCGGATTCAGGTCATCGAAAATGCCCTGTACCATTCTTGAGTTTGGGATCAAACCTTCCATGTTGATGCCATTCCATGAAATTCCTTTTAGTGAAGGTTCCCCATTAATGTAAAAGTTTTCCCCTTGAATTGTAACTGTGGTTGAAGTGTTTGATTCCTTCGTACAGCTACAAAAGAAACAGGTAAACAATACACACAAAAGAGGGGTTAAAACAAAATATTTCATAGGATATAGTTTGTGTAATTTTTCGAAATCATATTAGCTAGATATTAAATCTCATATAAATTCAGATGATAATAGAAAAATTGATCAGCTGTTAGAAAAAATGACCTCCAGGTTTAAAAACTATTATCAATATTTATAAAGATATAAAAATCAATTGAAATTCTATTAAATAGCGCCTGTAATACATAAATTTGCGCTTTATATAAACCGATTAACAGTATTTAAAAAGGTTCATATGTCATTCAAAATTGACATTCATCCCTCCAATACGCTTAGGATCACTTATTCAGGAAATGTAAATAAGGAGGAAATTAGTTCTGTTAGGGAAAATGCAAAGGCCATGGTAAGGGCCAATAAGTTGAAGTTCATTCTCATTGATTTGAGAAAGGCTATTTTGGATGTCAATGAAATGGAGCTCTTCAACATCGCCTCTACCCAGAAAAAAGTGTACAGTACCATAACTAAAACAGCAATAATATATACTTCAGGCAGACACAATCACCAGGATCTGTTGATGTATGCTGCGACTGCTAATAGCAAAGGTTTCAAAGTTCGGTTATTTGTGAATGGTTCTGAAGCTTCAAAATGGTTGAAATTTTAAGGACCTTTGCTTATGATTAACCATGGGTCATAGAACTTTAAAACAAACCCCACACCTGAGCAATAAGGAAAGTAATTATTAATCCCATAAACAATGGAAGAAGTCCAGAAATGGTTGTCCATTTTAGTGACCTCGTTTCCTTATAAATGGTATAAAGTGTTGTGCTGCAGGGATTGTGGATCAGACTGAAGATCATAAGGTTGACTGCGGTCAGTAATGTCCATCCTCCGGCTTTAAATAAATTCATGAGGTCATTTTGGTTATCAAGTTCAAAGATAACCCCAGTACCTTCTCCTAAACCAGTTAGTCCTGATAGTAATACTGTAAGCATTAAAATGGTAGGGATTACGATCTCATTGGCTGGAATGGCTACAACATACGCAAGAAGAATAATGCCATTCAACCCAAGAAGAAAAGCAAAAGGATCCATCCAGGTGACAAGATACTCAGCAACACTTATCCCGTTTATGTCAATATTGGATACCAGCCAGATGAGAGCCCCTGCTGGCAGAGCAAATATAATCGCCCGCCATAATACAAAAACGGTTCTGTCTATCAATGAGGTATATATTGTAAACCAGAATCTGGGAGGTCGATAGGGTGGAAGCTCCAAACTGAAAGCTGATGATTCACCCTTCAATACAGTTCTGGATAAAAACCAGGAAACCACAAATGTGAGAAATATACCAAGGACAGCAACGAAAATAACTGCGGCAGAGGAAATCAATCCTGCTAAATAAGATGGTACAAGGCTCCCTATAAATAAAGAGGCTATCAGGATCTGAGTGGGCCACCTACCGTTACATAATGCAAAGTTATTGGTAATAATGGCAATCAATCTTTCTCTTGGACTGTCGATGATTCTTGTGGCTATAACTCCCGCTGCATTACACCCAAAACCCATGCTCATCGTCAAAGCTTGTTTTCCATGGGCCCCGGCTTTTCGAAATAGCTTATCGAGATTGTAAGCTACACGAGGAAGAAAGCCAAAATCTTCAAGTAATGTAAATAAAGGAAAAAATATAGCCATAGGAGGGAGCATAACACTAATGACCCAGGCTGTTGACAGATACATCCCGTCAATCAACACGCCATCGAGCCAGAAAGGAAGATGGATTTGTGCTGACAGGTCTTTTAATATTGGATGAAGATTATCAAGCAATAAAAAAGCGAGAACCTGCGATGGATAATTTGCACCGGTTATTGTTATCCAAAGTATTATTGCTAATAGAAAAAACATAATAGGGAATCCCCATGTTTTACTGGTGACAATTTTATCAAGGGCCTGGTCAAAATATAATCTCTTCTTAATATCCGGATAGGATGTGCAGTGACTGGCTATTTTAGCTGCTACAGTAAAATGGTTTTCAACAAGTTCATCATGAAAATTGACTGCAAGATCCATTCGAAGCTTAGTGGCTTCTTTCTGGATTACATCAATTTCATTTTCGTAATTAAGGGCAAGGCCAAGACCGTCCTTAGTCAATTTCTCTGCATCGAATTGACTATACTCTATATCGCCCCTAACATGATCAAGTAACTCCCCGCTTTTTAATGAAACTATAATATCTTCATCTTCATCAAGAAGTCTTTCAGAGAGCCAGTTAGTATTTTCGATCTCAGGAAATTCAGATTTCAATCTGGAACTAATCAGTTTTACAGCCCGACTGAAATTACCATTGCCGTAGGACCGTATTTTGGGATTGGTCTTTAAACTTCCCGTAGCCACTTCATTCAGCACACTTAATAATTCCTTTAATCCCTTTCGATATCTTGCTATTGTAGAAACAACCGGGACACCCAGGTCACGCGAAAGAGACCTGATATCAACTTTCAGCCCCATCCGTTCTGCCTCATCCATTAAATTAAGACATATCACAACTTTGTCTGTTATCTCCAGGATCTGTAATACCAGGTTAAGGTTACGTTCTAAGCGTGTCGCATCAACTACTATTAAAGTAACATCGGGTTTCCCGAACAAGATGAAGTTCCTGGCAATTTCTTCATCGGCACT
This sequence comes from uncultured Cytophagales bacterium, assembly GCA_963820995.1. Classification (GTDB taxonomy): domain Bacteria; phylum Bacteroidota; class Bacteroidia; order Cytophagales; family Cyclobacteriaceae; genus JAGTVG01. The sequence goes on from CAWGCL010000013.1 coordinate 303,605, forward strand.
TTTTGATATTAGCGAATAGGCTCCGGGAAGGTCTACCATTTTAAAATTTGCCTCGGCATATTGGAAACCTCCTTCGGCTCTTGTAACTGTTTTTCCTGGCCAGTTCCCAGTATGCTGGCTCAATCCGGTTAAAGCATTAAAAACTGTACTTTTTCCAACATTTGGATTACCGGCCACTGCAACAACATAATCTGTTTTGTCGAGATTGATACCTAAGCGCTTTAAATGGCCATCTCTGGCTTGTGGACAATTCTCACATCCAGAATTCTTTGTTTTGGGCAATATGGTAGTGCTCTTATTCATCAAAGATCTCAACAGATATTTTATCAGACTGCTCTTTTCTTAAAGCTATTACCGCACCTCGGATCCAATAACCTAAAGGGTCATTTAACGGATTATCGAGGGCCCGCCTGATCTCAGTCCCGGGAACTACACCAAGGTCAAGTAATCTGAACCTTTCAAAGCCCTGACAACTTTCATTGAGTTTGGTGACCCTGGCAACCTGGTTATATTTTAAGTCCGATAATAACTTCATACATTTATTCTATCTTAAACGTAATTTTAGCGATTAGGTTTTGATAATTATAAAAAAATATTTAGATATGGCTAAAAATTGATATAATGTAAAGCTAATTTACTTTACTATATTTTACAATGATTTCAGTCATTTATTGTTAAGGGATACAAAAGAGCCTGAAATTAGTAAATACAATTTAGCCATGAGATATCTTTGATTTATCCCTGGGTATGCATGAAAAAAAAATGTGTTCAAGGTATTTCAGAACCTAAAAGAAGAAAACAGTTCTAATTATAGATATAATTCTTCTATACAAAGTTTAATGCCTTCAATCTTTTATTTCAAGGATACATGACAGATACAGACGACTTATTGATTAAAATTCGTCAGCAAACATGGGCCAGTTTGGGTCTGATTCATGAGCCTTCTCAATTATTTCTTCCATTTGTTTTACAACTTCTGGAAATTGACCCGCAACATCATTTTGTTCACCGATATCAGTTTCAAGATCAAATAATTCTAGAGGGGCATCAGGGGTTTCATAAACATTTAATCGAACGGCTTTCCATTTACCTTTTCTTGCAGCTTGTTTTTTACCCAGTTCCTGGAATTCCCAGTATAGATACTCGTGCTCAGACTGGGGTTTACCTAATAACTCCGGTAGATACGATATTCCGTCAGTTTCTATTCCAATGTCTATTCCTGCAATTTCGCAAGCCGTTGGAAGAAAATCCCAGAACGCTGAAACATGGTCTGAAACAGATCCTGCCTTAATTTTACCAGGCCAACGGACAATCAACGGAACACGGATCCCCCCTTCGTAAACATCTCTTTTCATTCCGCGCAACACTCCGCTTCCATTAAAGAAGTCGGGATTGTCACAACCATTATCACTTGTGAAAATAAGGATAGTATTGTGACTTAAATCCTTTTTCTCCAACTCCTCCATAATTAATCCAATATATTTATCCATTCTTGTTATAATAGCTGCCCTTGATTTCTTTTCAAAAGACCAATCCTCATCCTCATATGGCTCGAGTGTTGGGGACTCATACTTTTCACCCTCAGGCGCTTCGCCATTGTCGTGCGGCATAGTCACTGGGATATAGAGGAAAAATGGATTCGCCTTATTGTTATCAATAAATTTCAGGGCCATCTCAAAGAAATCATCATTCGAATAATCGATCTTCTTGGTGGCGTAACCCCCTAAACCCCTTGTCCAGTGATCTTCAGGCAGATAACTTACTTCATTATTCAGCATAACTTTTTCACCGTTATGATATAAATATTCTGGAAAAGAATTATGCGCATGAACCTGGCAATAATATCCATAAAAATCATCAAATCCCTGCAGGTTGGGATCACCAGTAGTATTCTCAACACCTAAACCCCATTTCCCATACATGGCAGTTCTATAACCTGCTTTTTTTAATAATTCTGCAATTGTTGTGGTCTCACCGGGTAATGGAAACTGACCATATGGATCCACTTCCATATTCCCACGGGAAGGGGTATGGCCTGTATGGAGGCCGGTCATCAGTACACTTCTTGCTGGTGCACACACGGGCGAACCTGAATAATGTTGTGTGAATTTCATTCCTTCGCTGGCCAGTTTGTCAATATTCGGGGTTTGAATAGATTCCTGTCCATAACATCCAACTTCGCTGTATCCAAGATCGTCAGCCATAATATATATTATATTCGGCCTTGTAGGAACTTCTTCTTTTATAGAACAACTGGTGAACATGAATAGTAAAAAAATAACGATCACTATGTATTTCATTTGACTTGTATTTAAAAATTCGAAACTAAAAATATCTAAAAATTAATCTTTTCAAAATCTGAAAATCGATTGCAATCTAACAATAATTTTCTTATTATTATATACTCAACTAAAACAACCAGTTATGATAAAATTACAAAAACCCGCATGGGTAAGCTACGCCTTATCCATCCTGATTCTTGCTTGCATGAATGCCTGTGAGAATCCTCTCGAAAAGCTGAATCCTGATTTAGATCAGGGTATTTTAAACATTCAAATTGGACTGGAAATGAAGATTTTCAAGTCCAATGCAAGGTTACAAGAGGTCAATACCGATGACTTTCTTGTCGTGATAAAAAAGGCAAATGAAGAAGTCTATTTGTCTTTCAATCGCTTCGCGGATGTCCCATCCAATATTCCGGTCAATCCTGGTGATTATTTTGTTGAAGTGCAATCTCCAAATGATGTTAATCCGGCATTTGACAATCCAAAATATTTTGGGAAATCCGATGTGTTCAGCATAGCACCGAACGAAATAAAAACCGTTCCCATTTCCGCCTCGCTTGCTAATTGTTTGGTATCCGTAGTTTACTCGCAAAATGTGATTGATCAATTCACTGATTACTTTACGGTGGTATCTAACAGTCAGGGATCCATTACTTTTGCGCGCGATGAAACCCGTATGGGATATTTTGACCTGTTGCCTCTTTCCCTTGAATCTCATTTGAGTTTTCAATTGGGAGATGGATCGATCGAAACAAAAATAATTACAGGTGAGATCACCTTACCTGTTGCAGGCACACATTACGAGGTTCATATAGACAGTTCACTTGACCAGGGATCAATGTCCATCAACCTGCTTGTAGATGAATCGTTTTTAATTGAACTTATAGAGATCAATGACAACGGTACTGTAATAAATGATGGAGTTATTTCATTCGGAGATCTATTAATTACGGAGATCATGTATAATCCTTCCGCCATTTCGGATACAGAAGGAGAATGGTTTGAAATCTATAATGCTTCCAGTCAATCAGTTGATATCTTTCAGCTGGTTATAAAGAAAGGAACGGTAGTGCAGCATATTGTCACTGAGCATATTCTAGTAGAGCCTCATCAATATTTAGCACTTGGCCGCTCACTAAGTGCTGGTGTAAATGTTAGCTATATTTATGGCAGTGACCTTACTTTAACAAATACAGGAGATGAAATCGAAATTGCAAATTATGGATCAGATGGTTCAGATGGACAGACCATTGCCATAGTTAATTACGGTGGAGCTGGATTCCCGGATGGTACCGGGGCTTCATTGAATCTTGATTTGAATGCATTTGACGTGAATCTGGCACAATCAGGAGAAAACTGGTGTATAAGTACAGTCATTTTTGATACAGGAGATCTGGGATCGCCAGGTACAGTGAACGAATCGTGCATCCAATAGTTCTAATAGTTATAAGCTCAATACCCTGATATTTTCCGTACGGACTTTAAATCCGTGCGGATTTTTTTTCCTAAGGCTTTGGCAAGGTGAGGAAGAGATTATATGATTGATATCTCAATTAGAAAGAAAGTGGTCAGCAGCTTATATTTGTCCGCTTTTTTCTGTAAATGCAATCTTTTACATGGCAGAAATCACATGTATATCCCTTTTTCTCTGCATTTTTTCCTATGCCAATTATACCACTGACCGATTTTATCGGGTACATCAAAGACGTTTCCGACAATCGGATATTACAGAAATTATCCGGGAAAAAAGAAAAAAGTTTCTGCTGTTCACTGACCTGCCAATCACAGTAGCCAGGGCTATAGCGGTCGGTTATTCCTAATCCTTTCTTTTTCATATCGGCCTCAAGGATGTTTTGAATTTTATCCATTGCTTTTTCTACAATTTCAGATCCAACTACATCAACAACATATCCCTTCATCAAATCGCCTTCCGACATCAGTTCTTTTGACCATCTACTAACACCTTCACCAGCAGTACAGACGAATAAGGCTGCTTTTTCAGCTTTTCTAATGAGGTTTGATACAATGGGCTTTATGTTAAATGTAACATCATCCAGTGTAGCAAGATGGTTTTTCTTGTCACGTGAAAATGACTCAAATATCCGATACCCACCTTGTATGTCGCAATATGGTTTTACATTTGCCAATACATCTTCTATCATCGATGGAATTGGGTCTGGCGCAGGCCCTTCATAGCCCATATACTTTTCAATAGTTGATTCATCAAGCCCCAATGACTCATATTCGAATGTAAAAGTTTGTAAATCCATGCTATTCCATCAATTGTCTAAAATCTTTGTTAAATTCTGATAAATTAAAATCTTCCCCCATTAAAATCAAAGCTGTATTACTTGTTTTATCAGCAACTGGATTAATTTCGACCCTGTCAAATACAGTTTGTACTGATACAACACTGTTATTATTCAGAAGTACAAAACCTTTTATTCGTATTGTTTGGCCAATATATTTATTGATTAAGATCTTTAAGTTATCTATGCTTATCTTTCTGCTTGTTTTAAAAACCCGAGCCTTTATGGAGGGCCTGCCACTGCCAGCAAAAATCTGTGACTCCTTTTGCATTAAGTTTTGATTGATACCTTTTTTTCTGAAAAACAAGTCAGCGTCTACCTTACAGTACTCGGCTTCCATAATTTGAAGCATCGAATTGATCTTTAGAACACTGTCTTTAACTGATTCCAATTGTTTTGAATCGACAAGGTCGATTTTATTTAAAACGAGAAAATCAGATATAGAGATTTGATGTTTTATCCTGGTTAAAACTGGTAACATTTTATGATAATTCACTACATCTATGATACACCAGCAAGAAGAGAGGTAAACAAGGTCTTTTAATTGATCTGACTGGAGAATTTCAGAAATAGCAATAGGATCTGATAGCCCGGAAGATTCAAGTATCACCAGGTCGGGATTTTCCTGATCAATAAAACTTTTCAGGGATGAAATGAAATCGCCAAGCAAACAAACACAGAATACTGAACCGTTATTTATTTCCAGCATCTCAAATGGTTTTTTCAGATCCCTCAGTTCAATTCCGTCAATGTTTGCGGGAGCAAATTCGTTTTGAATTACACCGATCTTATACCTATTATCATTATGTTCTATTAGGTGTTTCAGGAAAGTTGTTTTACCCGAACCCAGAAATCCTGTCACCAGATAAAAAGGTAATGCGGCCATATAGCTTAATTTTATTTTAAGATCATCTCCTTCAACCGCGAGATATGAGCAGGAGTTGTACCACAACATCCACCAATGATATTTGCTCCGGCATCTATGATCTCATGAACATAGGATCCCATTTCATTGGGTGTTTCAGGAAATACGGTCTTCCCGTCTTTATATATTGGGATTCCTGCATTAGCATGAACGAGAATGGGGATATCAGGATCCGCGTTACGAATCTCACTCACAATTCCGATCATATCATGAAAGCCATTGCCACAATTAGCTCCGATTATGTCAGGTTCTTCTGATATTAATTGAAGGAACATGTCAGTAGGTGAAATGCCCATCATTGTTCTGAAATCACCATTCTTTGTTTTTTCAAAAGTCATGGTACATATCACCTCAAGATCGGTGGATGATTTTGCAGCCTTAATGGCCTGCCTTGCTTCCTCAATATCGGACATGGTTTCTATTATAATGGCATCAGCTCCACCGTCGCTCAATCCGGAGGCTTGTTCAGAGAATGATTTGAATAGTTCATCTTCGGTAACTTCTCCCATCATTAGAATTTTCCCTGTGGGCCCTATGGAACCCAATACAAAATGATCATCTCCAGCCGCCTTTTTTGATATTGCAGCTGCTGCCTTATTCAGCTCGTAGGCTTTATTAGCCAGGCCATAATGTGAAAGTTTGATACTGCTTCCTCCGAAACTGTTGGTTTCAACCATGTTTGATCCGGCATCAATATAGCTCTTTGCAATATTGAAAACCTCTTCAGGATGTTCCAAATTCCAAAGTTCAGGGCATTCTCCTGCCTTTAATCCTTTAGCCTGCAAAAAGGTACCCCAGGCTCCATCAGAAATTAGAATTCTACCCTTCTTTAATTCTTCTTTTATTTTTCCCATTTATATATCTTTAATCCACTCCTTAATTATTTTAACATCCGGAATTTCACCTTGCGATTTTAATTTATATTCAGCCACGATAATCGCTGGAGTATTTATAATGCCGTAGGAGGCAAGTATCTTTTCATCAGTACTTGTTGTAACTTCAAGATCAACTCCCGTCTCGTTAATTGCCGTCAATACATTTTTTTCTACTTCTACACATTCTTCTTTAGACCGACCCAGAATCATGATCTCTCCCTTTTTTGATTTTATTTTTAACTTAAGTTTTTCGTTGATTCGTTTTTGAACTGCAGCGATCAAATCATTTTTTGGAGGAATCTTGGAGACAAATGAAATTTTTCCATCAATACATATAGTCGGTATGTTTTTGACCATGAGGGATGACATAAAAGAAATGCTTTCCATTTTTTTTATGGGATGTTCCCGCCATTCAACTATTCCTTCGAAATGCGGGGCTATTTTTTTAACTGCTTCAACCATATACTGACAGGGGGCGCAGGATTCAGAATCAAGGGTAATGATATCAACAATTACCTTATCCGTCTGGCCATAATCTTTCATGTTCAAAAGGTGTAGGCTGGTCCCTTGAATATCCATAGTTCGAACAACATCTCTGGCATAGTTGTCATATACCAATTCTACAACTGCTTCAAGATTTTCAGGTGGGGTGTCCATAGGAAGGTCACAACCCGGAGACAAAATAAATCCTTCGGTCCCTCCAATGTCGAGGCATTCTAAAGCTTCTTTCTGCGAATCTTCTTTTGTGCCAAGAAGTAGTACTAATGTCAATTTCAAATTTCCACCAAAACTTAAATTATACTCTGATGCCATATCCCTTACATAATCAAGGGGTATATTTTCATCAATTGATATATTATCTGGTTTGCATTTACACATTTCCTCAATATTCTGTTGTGCATGTCCGCAAACAAAAAATGAACTATATACGTTTTTAGACCTTATATATTTAAAGGTTTGGCTAACATATGGTGTTACAAAAGTCTGAAAAGAAATCGGATCTATCTGGCTGGTCATTGGATCGACAACTGCAATTACATCACATCCGGCATCAATATAGTACTCTGCCATAGCATCACTTACTTTAGTAGTAAATTGCATTAATTCATGGACAGTGTCAGGATTTTCCATCATCCTTACAAATATTTCCGTGCCAAGAAGATGAAGGCCTAGTGTAAAAGGGCCGGTTATTAGTCCGTATAGAGCTACATCAGGATGTTTTTCCTTTAATACACGGGCTGTCTTGATAACTTCAGGAATCCTGCCCGCATTCTTACCGGGAATTGACAATTCCTCTAGTGTAATTCCATTTACCATAGGATGTGAAATAACGGCCGGGGGAGAACTTTCACTCCATTTCAATTCACAACCCAGGGCTTCTGCTTCTATTTGCAAATCAAATATGACTGGGATACCATCAGGTTTATATCTTTCAATGGCAGCAGAAAGGCCATTGACCATATGGATTGAAGATTTTAAGTAATTCTCAGCATTGACGTCAATTAATTTTCCTCCATGACATCCTACGAATGGTACCCAGGGAGTTCTGTCAGTTTCTTCCCTTTTAAATGCCTTAAATATATGTTCTTTACCCATTTTCTTATATTTTTCTGATGCTATAAAACCTTATCCCTTTATGGAAATTCATATAATTATATTTTTCCTGATGTAGAATTATTCAACATTTTTTTGATCACGGGCTATATTAATTACTTCCCTTATGTTTTCAGGAGGAATATCACTTGTTAAAGCATGTGAAGGGGAGAAAATGTAGCCTCCCTGTGCTCCAAGCTCATCCAGCAATTTATGACTCTCTTTACTGACATCATTTACTGAACCATAAGGAAGCGTTTTTTGAATACTCAATCCGCCCAAAAACGAAATTTTCCCATAATATCGTTTAAAAATTTCATAAATATCCATTACCTCGGGTTGAAAAGGATCAAATACATTAATTCCGACATCGATCATATCCGGAATTAGAGATTCAACCTTCCCACAACAATGTTGTCCAATATACAGGTTTTCCATTCGCGCTGCATCGCACATCCGTTTCAATCGTGGTTTAATAAATTCCCTCCAGAGATCTTCCCCTATTAACAATCCATTTTGCCCTGCCCAGTCGTCTCCAAATCGGACGGCATCAATCCCTCCAACCTTGGCTGATTCATGAATTAGTTTTATATTATATTCAGCAATATTATCTAAAAGGTCATGGATAAAGCCTGGTTCCATTAACATCCATAACATGAGATTTTCCATGCCTACAATTGACCAGGCACGTTCAAACAAAGTAAATCCTATAGATAAAAAGTGAAAATGATCCGGGAAGTTTAGCTTATTTTGTTCGATATAGTTAAATACGGGCAGATCATCAATTAGAGGAAATTGAAATCCTTCTAAGCTGGGCTTATTTATTGGGTATTTATCAACTATTCCAAGGGTTTTGTCTTTTGTTTTATTCCAGACAATCCCAAAATAATCTTTAAAATACCCTGGTCGGACTTCCTCCCAACCACTATTTGTTTGAGAAAATACAGCGTATGACCCAGTGTCTATTATCTCGTCGAAAGACCCTCCCAGAAATTCACGATATTGTTCTTCAGCCTCTACGGTAAAGCGGATAACATATGGAACCGGGAATGACTTCTGGTAATTGATCGCCTTGATAAAAGACTCTTTTTTAGTCATATCATGCTACCAAAGAATTGAGGTATTCAACAGCACCCTGTGGATCAGGAGAATAAAAATCCGCTCCAATCTTGTTTTTAAAATCTTCACTAACCGGGGCACCGCCTATTAATATCCTTGTGTCCGGTGAAACTGTTTTAACCTCTTTCAGTATATGTTCCATATTAACCATGGTAGTGGTTAGTAAGGCAGATAAACCAACATGGCTTCCAGGATTAGCTTTTATTGCCTCAACAAATTTTTCCGCACTAACATCGGTTCCAAGGTCAACAACTTCCCAGCCATTTCCTTCGACCATCATGGATACAAGGTTCTTTCCAATATCATGTAAATCGCCAGCTACTGTGCCAATTATGAATATGCCATTTCGCTTAACATCACCTGATTGGAAAAAGGGTTTCAGATGTTCCATAGCAGTACTCATTGCTTTAGCTGACATCAATACCTGTGGGACAAACACTTTATTTTCACGGAATTTTATACCTATACGCTCCATACCAACTACCAGACCCTTTTTCAAAATATCCTCAGCGTTCTGGCCAGAATCAAGTGCTTCCCTGGTAAGTTCATCAGCACCTAATTGTCCTTTCATATCGGGAGGATAGGGAGCTTGCTGATTTATTTTTCCGAATTCTACACAGTAAGCGATTTTTTCTAAAAGTTCACTCATAATATATGAATTATAATTAAAGTTTATTTGATGATTTTCTTATAGCCATTAGGTTTTCAAACGGTGTATTTACTGTAATCTCACAACCTGCAGAAATAATATGTTTTCTGCCTTTTTCGTTTTTTATAATCTCATCTGTCATACTTTCTACCTGCTCTGATGAACTGTTCTGAATCAATACAGGGTCAATATTTCCACATCTTATTACATCAGGCCCAAGGATATCAAAAGCCTGGTCCATATCTACCTGCCAGTCAAGATCTAAAATATCCATTCCAAGATCTTTTAAAGAAGGGAGTAAATGCGTGATGTCCCCGCATATATGCAACTTAACCTTTCCGCCACATTCATGAATATAATTGATGATTTCTTTATGTCGATTTTTCACAAAAGTATCATATGTGCCTAAATCTATTTGCGAACATATTGCATCTCCCATACCTATGATCTCGCATCCCTCCAGGATCTGCAAGCGGGCAAACTCCTTTGCAGTAACAACACATTTATCCATTAAGATATTCGAGAATTCCGGATCAATCATCATTTGCATCAGCATTTCTCCTACGCCAGCCAGGTCGCAGGCTTCAGCCAAAGGGCCTTCAACCCATCCAATAACAGGTACTTCTCCTTTTAAGAGTTCCGCAAAATACTTTGCACCTTCTATTCTGTCGCGGGTTCTTTCTGCCTGATAAAGATCAGGATTCTTTAGCCTTATAACGTCATCAAGGTTTTTAATAATAATTTCCTCACATTTCGGTACGGCTTCGTCCGGGAAAGATACTTTTGCTCCAAATGCTGATGTCTCACGGTACGGATCAGAAATAAGTCCTACAAGATCTGCATCAAAATACTCCATGGCCCTAATATTACTTTCTACCAATACCCGATAATCTGAAGCGAATTCACCGTAGGTTTTTTGATTGAATCGTGCTGCAAAATGCATTAAAATTGGACGGAATAGCTTTTCTGTCTCTAAATCCTTGCCATTGACAAGTCTATCAAACTTTTCTTTTTTAGTCATGTCTGATGTACATTCCTCTAAAAAATACTAAATACTAGCCATTTACCTTTTTGATGGTTTCAAGCATAGCTATTAAGTTTCTTGGTGGCACGTTTGCCTGTATATTATGAACGGTATTAAAAACATATCCACCATTCTCTCCAAATATTCGCAAATTTTCTTCTACCTGATCTTTAACTTCGTTTTCTGTGCCAAACGAAAGTACTTTTTGGGTGTCAACGCCACCTCCCCAGAAAGTGATCCTGTCCCCATATGTGTCTTTTAAGTGGCGGGGATCCATTCCTGTAGCATTTATTTGAACAGGATTTAATATGTCAAATCCAGCTTCTATAAAACTGTTAATAAATGGTTCAACAGCTCCACAAGAATGTTTGAAAGTTTTCCAGTTCGTATTATCATGTATCCAGTTGTTGATTTTTTTATAATACGGCAGATACATTTCTTCAAGTGTATCGATCCCGCAAAACTGAGAGTCCTGGGTTCCGAAATCGGTTCCGCATAAAAATACTATATCAACTTTGTCACTTACAACCTTATGGATTTTATCCAGATTAGATAATGCAATATCGCTTTGTTTGCTGAAGATCTCATGGATATAATCCGGCCTCATGATCACAGACATATACCATTCCGCAATATCCCGGATGCCTTTTGGCCTTTTAAGGTTTAATCCAGGTACCAGGGCAATATCGCCAAACGCCGTTCCGCCAAAGTTTGCAACAACTGCTTTGTCTGTATCTTCAATTTTTTTAATTTCTTCTTTCCAATACTCCAGGTCCTCATCTTCAATCGGATTGAACTCTTCCAGATTATCGGCAGGATCTAATTTTGATTCATCAATTGGTTCCTGACGTATCACTGCATCGAAAAAATAACTTGCTTTTGGCATCTTTGCGCTGGCGGGGGTTGTAAGGTCGCCTTCTGGGTGTATAAGCAAATTACCACTGTCGTCATATGAAGTATTAAAGCTTTTCGGAACAAGTACTTTCTGGCCCCAGAATGTTTCAAATTCCTTTAGTTCGCCACTATTATATATGCCGAACATATTATTTTTTGGACTAAGTCCTATGATGTCAATTTGCAGGGCATCCATTAACTCAGGATCGATTTCACCGAGCATCTGATAGGGCTCAATAACTCTTACCGGACGTTTTTCAAAACCGAAGTGTTCTCTTAATCTTTCTATGGCTAAAACATGAATACCTGTAACCGGGGTTGCACCAAAATCAATGGGAATTCTGTCAGGAGATTTATGCGCGAGTGCTTTAAGAGTTCTTTCCTTTGAAGTCATTCTGAAAAATATAATTTATTATTAAAAAATGATGATCAAATATAACTATTTTTCTGTTATTAGATGAGGGCTTTAATTATAATACTCAACTATGATTTCTTTAATTTCTTGATGTATTAAAGGTGAAGTTTCAGGGCCCAATGAATTGATTTCACCATAAGGAGCTTCTTTTTCATTATATGTAAATGGAGGATCCTCATCCCATTCGCTTTTAGGAATAATGTATCCTAGTTCATCGTTCCCAAGGCCGATTATAAACTTGTATTTGCCTTTCATCATATCCCGGGCCACTGGCAGTTCAAGAGGATTGATATTAAAATCCTGTCCATCCGGAGATTCTATACCACCATTAACAAGTTCAGGATATACTTCACCCGGATATGTAAGAAAACTGGCAGGGCCTATTGTAAGATATGCTATTTCTGTTCGCATATGATTCCACTTACCATAACCTCTGTTCAGGATGCCTAATGCAGCTCCAAGTTTAAATAATGGATTATGAAGAGGGATTAGAAAAGTTTTAGCAGATAGTCCTATATTGCCGGTTGAATAACTGTCGTTTGATCTATTTAATGCCATCAGGCTGTGATAAGCTATCTGATTACCTTGTGATTTCGCTTTATCAAAATCGGATTCCAGGTACGCTTTCCCTGACCATGGGTCTTTTACCTGAAAATCCGGTAAAGTTGTCATAAGTCCTCCAATTGCTCCATTTACATATATTGCAATACCTCCCAGGCCTTTAAGTATTAAGCTATCCTCAGAATAAATCCCATTTTCAATTCCTTCCCGAACGTAATGAGGGAAATCAGAAGTTATCATCAGATTGTCACTCCATAAAGTTTCAGGATGATTAGCCCAGCCAACTAGTGTGCCTATTGTTTCATCAGAATCCAATTTCATTACCTGCATAATAGTTAAGGGATTATCGAATACAAATGGTTTCCTGGTATCGGTTACCAGATTTTTCAGGCTTTCATGATCTACAGCAAATTTGATCTTAGCAGCCTGTAGATTATCACAAGCCATTTCTATGGACTTAACTATTTGCTCTTTAACGAATGCCAGGTAAGTTTCATTAACTCCACTTGTAAGGAAATCAGGCCCCCACAATCCCATTAAATCGGGTGCTTCATGGGTGTGGGTTGAAGAGACGATGGAATAGCTTATTCCTGCATCCGGATTTAAACCATTACGAATATCGATTAATTCGTCATGAAACAATCCTATTGCATCAATTACTGTTAATGAAATTCGGGTATTTCCATTTTCGACAACCATAGTGCGTGCCCAGAGATCATCATGTACACCATTGGCAGCTCTTTTATTGTCAAATCCAGCCATCCATACAGCATCAAAGGTGCCATTCCCATTTCCATCAATGAAGATGTCACCATCATCAGGCTCATATTGAGCATCATTGTTCACATCTTGCCAGCGATCAGGGATATCTGGTGTGATTGGCAAAGCTGAGAAGCCTGCTTTTAATATATGCTCAGACTCCGGTTTTATTTTTATATCTACCTTATAGTCAGGATTCCTGTCTTTAAGATTCGAGAATACAAATAAGAAAAGTATTACCAGAACTAAAATGAGCACTATACCAAACCATTTTAAAATTCTTAACATGTTGCGATTTTTGTTGATACCGTAAAAATAAATGATCAGGAAAACAAATAATTTATTCTTCTAATTTTATCCAATTTAATTTGGCAATCCTGATCCCCTGCAAATCATCATTTAAGGCCGCGATATACCATTTATCTTCATGTTTAAAGATTTCAGGGGCAGCAACAGGTAGCCTGGCGACCAGATAATTGTCATTGTCAACGCCGAAATCTTTTGGATTATTTGATCTATACACATTAGTCTTTGGTGGACTTATTAACTTTCCGGATTTATAATTTCCATAAGAATATGTTCGAAAAAGGAAATAGTTATTATCAGTCAGTTCAATCACATGGGGACATTCTGCAAACCACAATTCTCCTTTCCCGGGACTCCCTCCATAACTTACAATTTCAGAATTGCCCCATGAATAGAAATCATTTGATGTTCTGACATATATTGCCCCATCGTTATCAGGGTGTGCGGTATAATAGCAATACCAGAGATCATTGCTATTGATGAGCATTGGATCCCTGGTATTTGTTTCTTCCTGATCTCCGAATAGCTTAGGAGACCCGTTTCTAACTACCCGCTCAAAACTTTTGCCATCATCGCTTATCGCCAGACAAATATTCTTCCAGTCACCATAAAACATAAAATATTTGCCCTCTGACTTGATCACATAAGGTGCCTGCAATCCACCAGGCGTTTCTCCCAGACTTGAATCAGCTCTCATCGCAATTCCCTTTGGGCTCCAGTTTTTCTGATCAAGGGTTTTTCCTTCCCATCTATGAAACAATCTTGTATTTCCGGATTCCTTTGTCTTACGAATACATGACCATAATTGCCAGGATCCATCAGCTGCCTGCCATATGCCGAAATCCACAGGTTGCTGTTCCGGGGAGCTAAGATCATTCAGGTCAGGATTACCTGCTACCTGCCACCACTCGCCATCAATTTCAGGGACCATTGATACTGATGCTTTTTTCGTCTCGGAACAAGAATTCATGAGAAAAATCAATAGAATAAATAGGGTAGGAGTAACTGATTTTATAGTTCTAAAAACTGCCATAATATTTCTATATATGTTATATCTTACCTGAATTTAGGATAAAACCTGATCAATGAAAAAAACAATTCTAATACTTAAGGTGTCCAGAAAGGATCCCCTGCAGGAATAAAGTGTATTGGAATATCTTCAATGATATCGTTTAGCCAGGTAGCCAGGTATTCCATTCCCGCTTCTTCCGAATTTACATGGCCTAGTAATATCATGGTTTTTTTCATGTTTAATCCATCTGCATCCCTCACATAGTTGATGCTTTCCCACTCAGGGACCTCACCTGCGACCAGGACCTCAACATCTTCACGTTCAAGCATTCTTATATGGTTCATATACCCTGGTGCTCCGGGAGATAATCCTACTTTAGTAAATTTCATTTCAGGATTTCCAATGACCCTGACAGGAGAATCATCAAATTTTTCTTTTAGTTCGGTGGCAAATTCTCCAACCGTAGATTCGGGGAATTTGAAAACAAGTACGTCCGGATTAACCTGGTATTGCTGCCACTCTAGTTTATTTATCATGCCTTTAAAGATCCCGTCAGGTTCAGTTCTATGCCAATGATCATGAAACCTGAAAACAACAAGACCATTATCTTCAATAAATTTTAATTTCTCCTGATATACCGGATCACTCTTTAAATGATCAACCTCGTCAAGATGGTTGTAAAATGTAGGTTCATGTGTTATGATAAGATTACAGTTTAATGCAACAGCCTTAGTAAGGACATCCATAGTAACAATAAAAGTTGTGGCAATTCCTGTGACCTGGTTGTCGGGATTGCCAGCTTTAAAAGTATCCACAGTCTTATTAGCCCATTTACAAGTCAAATTTGATTTTACGGTTTCTATAACTTCACTGGCTGTTGGGTTATCTGCGGCTGAAGATGTGCACCCTGATAAATTAAAACCGAGGAAGAAAATCATTACAATGTAATTTTTCATAATTTAATTTTAAGATTTTAGAAATTTCGGATTACTTATTTTCTCCCGGTCTACTTCATCAAGATCCCTGACTATATCAACAAAGGCACATGCAGTTTGCTTCAATGAGTCCTTATGTACAGTTTCGGGAGTATCGTATATAGTGTAATTCGGCTCAGACACCGCTTTAAATTCGACAGGACCCGCATCAGGGTTATTTTTTATTTGACAGGAATTGGATAACACAGTAGGAGCGGTCGCAGTGGCAATACCCTCCTTTTTTAGAAATTCACGTCGACTATTTTTTATAAGACTGAATCTCTTCTTATTCATATCTTAAGGAAACTATTGGATCCTGTGCTGCAGCTTTTCTTGCAGGAGCGTATCCGAAAATAATACCTATGCTTACAGCCACACCAAAAGATAATAAAATACTGAAGCCACTTATGATAGTTGGAATTTCAGCAAGGTTAGAAATAACATATGCGATTACGATGCCCACTATTACTCCTACTATCCCTCCTGAAAAACTAATTAGTATTGCCTCCATTATAAACTGGAATGCAATATCATTTTTCTTTGCTCCTATAGCTTTCCTGATCCCAATTTCTTTGATTCTCTCCAAAACAGAAGCCAGCATAATGTTCATAATACCTATTCCTCCAACAAGTAAGGAGATGGCAGCTATTGCCCCCAAAACAAAATTGAAAACACTTTTAGTTCGTTGCTGTTGTTTTAATAACATTTCAGGAATAGAAATCTCATAATCTACAATGTTATTATGCTTCCTTTTCAGCATTTTCGATAAGACCTGGGCGATCCCATTCAGCTTTTCCGTTTCACCTACCTGAATGGTCAACCGGTCAAGTTGGTGATAATTTGGAAATTCTTCCCTTTCTTCCGGAGATGTCCTGTTGAATAATTTGATTTTAGCATCGGTTATCAAATTCCTGTTTTCATACCTGATCAAAACAGTATTTATGGTTGTATATACATCCATGTTATAATCTCGGATACCTAAATTCGATATAAATTTATTTGATATATATCGTTCTGACAGAACCCCAATAACTTTCAACCAATGATCTCCAACCTTAATCTTTTTTCCTATCGGATCTTCCTCACTAAAAAAACGTGATTTTATGCTGTTACCAATAATGCATACTGCTCTGCCATATTTCAGATGTTCCTCATTGAAAAATTTTCCCTGTGACAGATCGAAACCAGATACTTCAAAATATTTATTATTTACACCCACTAGCTTTGCAGATCTTCTGAAAGCATTTCTGGTTACATAGGTGTCAATTATTATCTCCGGCGAAATCCTTTCTATTCCCGGAATAACTTTTTCAATACTTTCAGCATCATATATAGTTAATCCTGTGGATAGATTTTTTTTACCACTTTCGGTGGAAGAGTTTTCATCAATTTGGCCTTCTTTTTGTTCTATAATGGGTTTGATCACAATGTTGTTTACTCCAACCAGTTTAATCTGATCCATAATCTCCTGCTGGGCACCTGAACCTATAGCCACCATGGCAATAACAGCAGAAACGCCAAAAATTATTCCAAGTGCGGTTAGAAACGAACGGAGTTTATTGGCCAGAACGGCCTCAAGAGATATAGTGAAATTAGTTGCAATTCTTTTGAACATGGGTAAAACTTAGCTTAGTTAGCGGAAATAGCTCTATGTTTTTCCCTTCTGCCCCGGGGGGATCAGATAGATATAATACGTCACCTTCAGTCAATCCTTCAATTACAATGGTTTCATCTGAATTAGAAATTCCTGTTTTGATTTGTTGCTTTGTAAATCCCAAACCGGATTTGCGATATACATAGGTAATGGAGTCACCCTGACTGTGAATGCATTCTACAGGTATGAACAAAACATCAGTGATCTCTTCAGCTAAAATAGTGTTAGAAGTGGTCATGCCCGGACGAAGGGTAGTATCAGATTCATGAATTTCAATCAGTATCTGAAAAACCTTAGCATCCGTATTTGGTCTCTGCTCTCCAATATTCGCAACCTCAGAAACAGTTCCAGTTAATTTCTTGTCAGGAAAAGCATCAAGTCCAATTTCAACCTCCTGATTCTCATTAACATAGTTAATATCTACCTCGTTGATATACGTCCTGGAGATCATTTTCGTTAGATCCGGTAAAGTAGCCACAACTGGATCCCAAGCGCGTACAGTAGCTCCAACACCTTGTTTTTCACCACGCCAGTTTCTTTTATAAATTACCATGCCATCCTCCGGAGCCAAAATATTGAACTTATCCTGTAAGCTTTGCAGAAAATCAAACCAGCGCTTATCTTCCAGCATTTCAGATCGTGCCTCGGTTACCTGTGCAATCGCTTTTTCAACTTTTAGTTGATAATTCTGAACAGCCTGATCATATGCTCTTGCTGCTTTTTCCAATTCATATTCAGCTTGCTTAATCGTAGCCGGAGGCTCGAATTTAGATTGCTCAAGAGCAATTCTTTTTTGCTCAATATCATACTTGAGATTGATCATGTTATCTCGTTCCTGCCTTAATTCAAGGGCCGTATCCAGTTTTGCCTGTGTGAATTGTGATGTGCTTTGAACAAGATCATTTTCTTCGTTTTGTATTCGGTCAGAAAGTTCTGCAGCATCCAATCTGGCTACATAATCGCCTTTATTTACTACAGTGCCCTCATCAACCATATCCTCAATCTTAACTTCCCATATCCTTGCCCTTCGAAGGCCAAAAGGCCCTTCAATATTTACCGAATTTTTCGCATCCAACTCGCCAGCCGAAGTAATCTCAACTTTAAAAGTACCGAGCTTAGTCTCGGTTAATATTTCAAGTATCTTCTGTTGTTTCACTACTGAACGTAATTGCTAAAACAATGATGGCAATAATGGTAATTGCTATGACGATAAAAAAAATATTCCTTTTCATTCCGAAAAAATCTATAAGATAATTAAATAACTAAGTTAAATAATGTTTACGATAAAATTAAGAAATTGATCCAATCCTTGTTGATCATACTAATATAAAGAATTTGAATCGGATTGATACTTATATGCAATAGTGTATACAGATCAATGTGGAATATTTCATTCGATTATATAAAATTCTAAAAAAGTCTCGAATTCCAGAACTGCCATTATTCATTTTTTAAAGCCAGGAAAATGGAAACTCTAAAAATAGTCTCCAGTATAATATTATCTTCATGCAGGTTATGATTGTATGATATGATATTATCATTAAAGATAGTCCAATAGATATTCTTAGACATATTCAATTTATTTATTATATGTTGGGATTGTCTTGTTGGATGTTATGAATATTTATTTTATTGTCAGAAATAGTTCTGCCATGGCCAATCTGTACCCGAGGTATTGAATTTAAGGGCGAAAGATTAGAACTGATAGGGTAGATATGAATCAATTTTCCAGATCGATAACTAATAACCATTGAAAAATCTGTGAAAATCAAATTCACTTAATTTCTAAATACGAATCGATTACCCTGTCCATAAAACTATTTGTTCCCCCGATCACTTTAATTCGGGCAGGTTTTTCTTCAAACCATTCAATAGTTTTCCTAATTCCCTGTTTAAAGGGTATAATGGCTTGAAAATCTGGAACGAATGATTTGATCTTGGAATTATCAAATATCACACTATTGGCTTTATCACCCAATAAGTTTCCAATATGGAATTCATCAAATCTGGCAATGAAATCCGAGGGTATATGGATCATATCAGGTATTTCTCCAGCAGCCATTCCAATAGCTTCATAAATTTGGTTCCAGGTTAATATTTCATCACTTGTGATATGGAAACTATGTCCTATGGCTTGCTGGTGGCCCAATAAGCCAACAAAACCCCGGGCAAAATCCTCTGAATGTGTAATGGTCCACAAACTTGTTCCGTCACCATGGACTATTATTTTTTTCCTTTTCCGGATCCTGTCAATTATTGTAAAATCATCCCATGATCCAATTGCAGCTGGAATTACCGTTTCGTAAGTCAAAGAAGGCCTGATAATCGTAACAGGAAAATCATTGTTTCGGTATAATTCATTTAAGTAGTTTTCACAGGCAATTTTATCCCTGGAATACTGCCAATATGGATTTTTTAGAGGTGTTGATTCAGTAATAACCGGATGGGTAGGTGGTTTCTGATAGGCAGATGCCGAACTAATAAATATATACTGATCGGTTTTATCACGAAAGATCTCGTAATCTCTTTTTATATCATCAGGGGCATAAGCAATAAAATTTGCAACAACATCAAAGTATTGCCCTTTTAGAGCACTTGTTAAATTTTCATAATCATTGATGTCTATTTTAATTGATTTAACACGATCACCGAAGGGATTTTCTGAATTTCCCCGGTTTAAATGAAATACATCATAACCTTCTTCCAAAGCAAGCCTTGTGCAGGCAATAGATATATTTCCAGTTCCACCAATAAATAAGACTCTCATGATACAGCTATTAGATATAAGGTTATAATACTCCCTAATTTGATATTCCTTTATCGCATTTCCAATTGTTCAAAGCTTTTACTTTCGGCGGTGTTTGTGTTTTAATAAGAAATGCTGAGATCAAATGTATAAAAGATAATTATACATAATTAATGATTCACAATAAGCGTAGTATAATTAAATATATTAAAACAGATTACTCAATAAATTAATTAAATTATCAATACTGGATTAAATATAAAACCATTCAACCTTAATAAAATAATTGGAAGAAATAGATTTGATTTATATTAGAGGTGTTTAATCAACTTTAATTAAATCAGCACCGCTTGAAGTATTCACTTCTAAAAGATCAGGATCTCCACGATAATGTATATCGCTTCCGCTTGAGGCCCTAACCTTCATTGTTCGAGATACATTAGCTTTAACATCCGAACCGCTTGAACATTCTAAAGTTGCATTTTCCACCTCGAAATCGTAGGCATTTATGTCGCTGCCACTGCTGGCTTTGGCTTCAAAATCTCTTGCAGCTCCTTTCAGGTTTGCATCAGATCCACTGGAGGTTCTTAGTTTTACTTTATATGCTTCCATATTTAGACGCAAGTCGCTTCCAGCAGAAGCTTCAATTTCCATATCTTCGAAAATCAATAATCCTTCAGATTCAACATCTGAGCCTGCGCTGACATCGATAGAATTAAGTTCTACAAAAGTAATTTCGGCTTTTACAGTAGCACCTCCACGGAACCAGTTTCTATCAACGGTTAATTTTAAAGTTCCATTTACTACTTCTGATTCCACATCATCAATGATATCTTCATTGGCCTTGATAATGACACGATGACGATCATCCTGTGTTAGTTTAACATCGATTCCTGAAGAAACTTTTAATTTATTAAAATCCGGCACATTCCTTTCCTCGTCTACCATAGGTCCTAAATTATCAAGTGCGAAATAACACGATGTTATAAGCATAAGAGATGATATAGCGAAAAGATTAACCAGGAATAATTTGTATGTATTTTTCATGACCTGTTATTTATTAATTATTATTTTGAACTTATATACTCATACCTTAGATACATTATCAGAACTTTGGGTTACAAATTCCGGATTATTCTTAATAAATGAAATCTAATATTTAATTAAGGCAGATATAACATTTAAGCGGTCATGGGGTAATTTTTATTAAACCAACAGCAAATCTAGTTATTGGGTTTCAATTCTCCTCTAAGATATAGTTTGTATTGGTCGCAGGTTATAAATCCACTGCCTGTACAATAAGGACATGTCTGGTATAAAACCTCATTCATTTTACCGGGCTTAAGAAGTACACCTTCACCCAGACAAATGGGGCATTTAAAGTGGCTATGCCCTTTACAATCAAATTCGTTGGATTTGGTGAGTTCAGAAATTACCTTATCTGAGTTTTCTTCAGATACCATTTTGTAGGCCATTTCAGCACGATTCAAGTACTCAACGCTTTCTTCGAAATATCTGCCTTTTGTACCTTTAAGTTCTATATATTTATTCAGCCAGTTGATGCTTTGTTTATATTGGTCTAAAAAATATGAATTCTTCCCAAAATAGAAGCTTATTTCAGCTGGAAGAACATCCAGGTTTCTCAAAGCTCTTTTAAATTTCCTGTCGGCTTCCATGTATTCACCGGCATCCATTAATTTTACTCCTTCTTCAATTTCCAATAACAAAGATTGCTGTGATTCAACTTGTGAAAAGACCTTAACATTAAATCCCACTATAAGGAAAATCAGGATAAAAAGAGATCTATTTATATGTAATTTATAATTTAACATCTAATAACCAGTCAATTAGTCTTCATTAATATCGTATGAAATACGTTTAACGATACTTCTGCCCAGCGTAATTTCATCAGCAAATTCCAACTCACCACCAATGGGTATACCCCGGGCAATGGTGGATATCTTTACCTTAAAAGGCTTTAATTTTTTTGCCAGATAGAATGCTGTAGTATCCCCCTCCATATTTGTACTTAGTGCAAGAATAATCTCTTTTACGTCATAATCAGAATTATGGATGCGGTCAATAAGAGACTCTATGTTCAGATCCTCCGGACCAACTCCATCAATTGGTGAAATAAGTCCGCCTAGCACATGAAACAGGCCATTATATTGAGCTGTATGCTGAATGGCCATAATATCAGGCGTATCTTCCACAACACAAATCACAGAAGTATCTCTTTTTGGTGTAATGCATGTACATTCCTCAGTATCATTGATCATATGACAGATCCTACAATATTTTGTTTCATTTCTTAACTTTTGCAAAGCTTCTGAAAGAGAGTCTGTAAATTCTGGTTTCTCCTTTAAAAGCTTTAATACTACTCTTAAAGCAGATTTCTTGCCAATTCCTGGTAATTTGCTAATCTCATTTACGGCATTCTCTATTAGTACTGTCGGATATTCCATCTATTTTACATCCTTAATTCGTTGCAAAAATAATATATTATTTGTTTGAATTACGCACTATTGGATTTGTTATGCTTCCTTTTTGGATTTAGCGGAACGGGATCATACCCATGTGTACCCCATGGGTGACATCGCGATAGTCGTTTCATCCCCATCAAGACACCTTTGAGAGGGCCCCATTCATTGATTGCTTCTATTGTGTACTGTGAGCATGTGGGTGTATGCCGGCAATGATTTCCCAGGTAGGGTGATATAGCCACCTGGTAAACCCGTACAAATCCAGTTAATATCTTTGAAAGTATGGCCAAACCAGTTGCAAAGATACTTCAAATACAGGATCAAAGGATCGAGATTATTTTTTTTTGAATCCATTAATGATCACAAGGATATAAAATACTGCTGCCCACCAACCAGCCAGGGTAAGATAAATCACAATAATAGTTTCCTCAACTTTCCATCGTCCCAGGTAGGAATTTTGATTTATAATGTCCAGATATATGTTTGGATTTATTATACCAGGAACAATAAAAGCGAATAAAATACCAAGTACCCAAAGCAATCTTTTCCAACCGGCATTTAATCTTTTATAAAGTTTAATCATTTATATCTAAACCTGAGAAATTAAAAAGTTATCGAAGGTAAGCAATTTACTAAAAAAAGAAAAAATCCAATAAATACATTATTTTAAAATTCTGATATAAAGTAAGATTAATTGTACTTTTCTAAGTTATTTATCCATAACATAATTATAAGAGATCTTTCAGGCTATGAGGATCAGGTATTTTTTAGATAAACTGCTGTACCTTTGTTTTATCAATACTTGAATATTCAGGGAAGTAGAAAAGGAATTATGAATGTAGCAGGACTTCTTTTATTGATATTTCTAAATGGAACCGGCAAAATCTCATCAGGCGCTGATTATGATATGATGATGGATTATAATTTTGCTCGGTGGACAAAAACCTTCATGGGAGTCTTACTTATTCCCTCGCGTATAAAGGGTACGAAAAAATTCATGTGGAGCAAATCCTTAATGAAAACAAGCCATATCTTACGATAATTGATTTTACCCTTCCTTCATTCAAAAAACGACTTTGGCTGATCGATATGGAATCCGATTCAATATTGTATAATACCTATGTTGCTCATGGTAAAAATTCTTGGGATGTTATGGCAGAAAAGTTTTCCAACATTCCTCAATCTTATCAAAGTAGCCTGGGATTTTATATGACTGGAGATACATATCACGGTTAAAATGGGTATTCTTTATATCTGATTGGATTGGAAAAAGGGATAAACGATAAAGCTATGGAAAGGGCCATTGTGATGCACGGGGCATGGTATGCTAATGAAACCATGATTAGTAAGTTCGGTAGACTGGGTAGAAGCTATGGTTGTCTGTCTGTTCCGAAAGATATACATAAAGAACTTATCAACTCAATATCACACCGCACCATCCTTTTTATTTATCATTCGAGTGAAGAATATAAGGCAAATTCTATTTTTTTTAGATATTGGCGAACATTTTGGAATGCCATTATCTCCCATTTAAGAGAATATATGATGAAGTCGTCCCTAATTAGACTAATAATAATTATCTGATTTGTTGCCGATTCTCCCGGGACAAAAATATATTTTAAAGAAATCACTGATATTTGAAGTTATATGCACGGATTGAGCATGCTCAATGTACACTATAAAGCCGGCATATATGCTTTCCTGGTAACTAGATCAAAATAATTTTCAAAGAAAAATGGCATCTTTCAAAAAGGGATGCCATTATATAGGTTTTACCAGGTTCTGTTTTTCAGGTACTCATCTAGTTCTTCTTTACTCATCGGAAGTACATCTGGATTGTCATCGATCCACTGCAAAAAATCTTCTTTGATCTCATCTGACCAGCTTCCGTCAATTTGTCCAGGGGTATAGGTTCCTTCTTTTAAGCGCATATGTCCAAACTTGTCTCTCAAGCCAATAAATTCAGAGTTGATCACAACCTTTTCAAGCATATGAGGAGGAATAAATATTACACCTTCTTTTTTAGCCAGAACAACATCTCCTGGAAATACGGTTGCCCTGCCTATTCGGACAGGGACATTAATACCCGTCATCATAGTTTCTTTCAGAAAGGAGGGATCCCAGCCTCTAACGAATGCATTAAATCCTTCAATTCCCTGAAGACCCTCCAGGTCCCTGGAACCACCATCAAATATAACCCCAGTCTTTGATTTGGCATATATTGAATTCCCAAGGTTGTCACCAATCAAAGTACCGTCTATTACTTTGCCAAAGCAATCGGCCACATATACGTCACCTTCCTGGAGCATATCTATCGGCCAGGAGTTAGAGGCCCCGATTCTTCCTTCAGCATGTCCTTTATCAAGGATCTTTTTATTTATATCCGGGCGCAAGGGCATATATTGTGCGGTTAAAGCCCTGCCGACAAATGGTTCATCTTCATGTAACATTTCCCATCCTGCTTCAAATTGGTTGTGATAGCCTTCGCCTCTCATTACACCCCAGGCTTCCTCGATTGAAATATTCTTAAGTCTATTTAATAATTCATCCGAAACTTTAGGTCGTCCGTCGGGTAATCGTTCTCCTGTCCATTCAGAAGTATAAAAATCCATAAGGTCATTGGATACTTCAATCTGAGAAAATAGTGGAAAGGATACCAGTACACATAAAAATCCGGTTAAAAAGAGTTTGTTTTTCATTTTAAATAATGTTTATATTTTATTTTTCTGCCCTGTTTCTAACATTTAGTCTTTATTTTCTTTATTCTTTGGGGGTTTGCCTCTCCAATAGGTGGCTAGAGATGAACCGGTAATGTTCATTAAAGGGCCAAAAATAGCAGGAGCAAGACCTACTGTTGCAATTTTGCCCATTTGCAGTGCAAGACCGGAAGCAAGTCCTCCATTTTGCATGCCCACTTCAAAGGCCACTGTTCTGCAGTCCTTTTCTGACATTTTAAATAATTTGGCAAAGAAATATCCCAGTGAATATCCTGCCAGATTATGGATTAGAGTTGCCAAAATCAATAGTAATCCTACATCCAGCAAGCTATCTCTGCCTGCAGCTGTGATTATAGTTATAATAACCGCAATTCCAGCCATAGAGACGAATGACAATACTTTATCCATCCAGGTTTCAAAATCCTTGAATATTGCCTTTAGCGCTGAAGCCACTATAATGGGCAATATAAAGAACCATATCATATCTTTGATGAATGACATCCCTGCAACTTGTAAGCTTACTTCAGCTGATTTTAAGTAAATGAAATTCTTAAGTACAATGATAGCTGCATAGGATAGAAGTTGAATCAATCTGCCTCGATTTGAAACCGTCCCCTTTGAAAATAGATTAAAGATAAAGCCAGCAATAATGGGGAGAATCATCATATTGATTATATCCAGCATCATTGACCAGAACTTGATTTCTATATATTGCCCAGCTAGTGTTTTCATTAATAGCGGTGTCATTAGAGGGGATAATAAAGTGGCTATTGCAGCAAGGGTAACAGCGAGTGCCAGATTAGCTCGAGCAATATATGACATCACATTAGAAGCCAGTCCACTTGGAGCACAACCTATGAGAAGAACACCTGCTGCGATTTCAGTTGGAAAATTAAACATGTACGCAATAGTAAAACCCACTAATGGCATAATGCTGTATTGTGAAACAATTCCAATTATAACGCCTTTAGGCATTTTGATTACCCCTGCAAAATCCTTAACACTCATTTGAGATCCCATTCCAAACATTATGATCTGTAAGAGAGGGACAATAAGTTTTTTAAATTCAAAGCTGCCTATGTTAGTGAAATACTCAGGATAATACATTGAAGCTGTTACGGCGGCAAAGATCCATATTGTATATGAAAAGCTCTTTAACCTGGGAAATCCCTGGAAACTTATGGCCAATGTAATAAAAAATCCTGTGAGAAAAGGGCCTGTAATTGTCTCTTTACCTGTAAAATATAAAAACAGGAAAATAGCCAGACAAATAAATGCGAAGGCCATTAATATTCTGGAGATGATGTTATTTTTTATCATAAAAGTTTTTAAAAATGTAAAATCAATGAAAATTAAAGAATCCCTTTTAAAAGTGCCAAAATTTTAAAAAATTAGAGAGTTCAATTTAATACCGAAAAAACTAAAAATTCTTAAACTTTTCCAATTATGAAGGATAAATTCTTAAAAACAATTTTAAATACTCCACAAAGTAAGTCTGATTTAACTAAAGGTAGTCGACGAGATTTCATACAAAAGGCTGGAATGGGTGGCCTGGCACTGGGTCTTATGTTTAATGGTGATGTGGGTCGGGAAGTAGAATATACATCCCAGAAGGTAAACAGGAACTCAGCACCGACTGATCTGAAAATTACAGACCTAAGAATAGCTTATACTTCGGAAGCACCTATTATTAAAGATCGATACCAATCAGGGAATATACGGACTTGGAGAAGTAAGGGATGGTGGAAGTCCGAAATATGCTTTATTCCTAAAAAGCAGACTTTTGGGCAAAAATCCATGCAATGTTGAGCAGTTGTTTAAATTGATCAAACAGTTTGGAGGACATGGTCGATTAGGGGGAGGAGTTTCAGGTGTTGAAATGGCACTTTGGGATTTGGCTGGAAAAGCTTATGGTGCTCCGGTTTATCAATTACTTGGTGGGAAATACAGGGACAAAATCAGGATTTATGCGGATACACCAGGTTCTAAGGATCCTGCAGTTTATGCAAAAAGAATGAACAGCAGGATAGAACAAGGATTTACATTCCTTAAAATGGATTTTGGAATCCGGTTGATAAGTGACATTAAAGGGGCATTGATAGGTGGAAATACCTGGGATTTCAGTAAACAATGGAGCGAAGAATTGGGAAGCCTTGGAACAACAAAACATCCTTTTACAAGAATTCAAATAACTGATCTGGGATTGGAGAAATTGGTTGAATATGTTGATATTGTGAGAAATATAGTTGGTTATGAAATCCCTCTCGCAGCTGATCACTTTGGACATTTTGATACCAATACAGCCATAAGATTGGGTAATGCCCTTGAAAAATATCAACTGGCGTGGCTTGAGGATATGGTCCCGTGGACCTATGTGGATAAATGGCGACAAATTACAGAAGCTATAAATACTCCAACCTTGACCGGAGAAGATATTTATCTATTACATGGATTTAAGGAACTTATCGACAAAAAAGCTGTGGATATGGTCCATCCTGACCTGGCCTCTGCCGGGGGGATTCTGGAAACTAAGAAAATCGGAGATTATGCTGAAGAAAATGGCATTGCTATGGCCCTCCATTTTGCCGGAACGCCGATTTCATTTATGGCAAATGTTCATAGTGCAGCAGCTACAGAGAATTTTGTTGCCCTGGAGCATCATGATGTGGATACACCCTGGTGGGAAGATCTTGTGACTGGCGACAAACCTCTGGTTGAAAAGGGATATGTAAAAGTTCCGGAAAAACCTGGGTTAGGAGTGGATCTTAATGAAGAAGTGATCAAAGAGCATCTCAGGGAAGGAGAGAAGTATTTTGCACCTACCCCAGAATGGGATAAAGATCAATCCTGGGATCGAACCTGGAGCTAGCTTTATATAGTTTTGTAAGGAAATAAATTTTACAGTCAACATTGGGAATCTCATTCATGAGATTTATATAAAATACCTGGCTTTTGGATTATTAAATAATGATCCAAATATAAGTTCGAAAATCGAACTCAGCTATCTAGATTATCTATAACTGGGTTTGATTTTCATATTATTCAAATTATTAATCGCTTTTAATGCCATATATTGTGCCGTCTATCCCTCCAAAAAATACCCAATCCTTCCATATTGCTGGTGAGGAAGCAAATCCATAGGCAAATATCTTAGGATTATCGCTGGTTTTTACACAGCCATTAAATTTTGCCAGTATGCCGGTTGATACCGTAAAATCTTCCGTGCATATTATCGAGATAGAACAAACTTCCAATACTTCCGGTAAAAAGGTACTTTTCATTTACAGCAGGTGTAGGCCATGACCATCCTTCAACTCTAGTGCTCCATTTAACCTTTCCATTTTCCGGATCAATAGCATGAACTTTCCTGTAATCGGAACTTCCAATATATATTATACCATCATATATCACAGGAGAAGATTCAACCCATGATCCCCAATACCTTGTTTTCCATAACTCTTCACCAGAAACTTTGTCAATGACAAAAATAAAAGCTGATCGGCTTCCAAATACAAGTTTATTATCAATAACCAGGAGAAGACTGGATGCTCCCTCCGGCATCATACTTCCAGTCCAGAGATCCATCTTTTCAATGAATTGCATACAGATAGTTATCCCAGCTTCCGAAATAAACATTTCCGGAATCTACTATTGGTGTTGACCTGATTATGTTTCCTGTCTTATATTTCCATTTAATTTTACCATTCAGATAATTGATGGCATATAAACTGGAATCCATACTCCCAATATATATAGTTCCATTTTCAATAACAGGGGATGAACACAGATAGTCATATGTACTTACTTCATTACCAGGAACTAGCCTCGGACTTGCATCATTTCCAATGTATGCTTTCCAATTTAATTTTCCATT
Source organism: uncultured Cytophagales bacterium (assembly GCA_963820995.1). GTDB lineage: Bacteria > Bacteroidota > Bacteroidia > Cytophagales > Cyclobacteriaceae > JAGTVG01. The sequence continues at coordinate 332,779 of CAWGCL010000013.1, forward strand.
TTCAAAATGGATGGAATACAGGTATCCGTCATCGCTAGAAAAATAAACAAAATTATTTTTTACCAAGGCCTTTGATCTTATTTTTGACTTAGAACTGAAAATCCATGATGTAGTTAAGTCGTCCATGTTGATTGAATATAGTTTCCCGGCGTCATTTCCAAAGATCAATTGTCCATCATTGACTGTCAATGAAGACCATATCGGACTATTTGTCTCTAAAGTCCAATCAACTTCCTTTTCAGGGAAATCAAAACTAAATAATGGTTTAGATTCAATCCTCTTAAATTCTACAATTTTATCTGGCCCAAATGCTGTTAAAGTATTCCTGTAATTTGCTGGCCGTCCGCATCGTAGGAACCGTTAAATCCAGGAAGTGTAAAATTCCCATCGTTTAATTTAATTTTTCCTAAGGAATATTAAATTCGAAGTCAGTGATATCTATCGTACATTCCAGGCTATCATCATCTGAAGAATGAATATCTAAAACCATTATCATTTCCGTTCCATCATCAGACAAGGTCGTCTGCCATAATCCAATAATGCGTATTTCCCGGATCATCACATTTATTTGCAAAGGCATGTTCAAAAAACAGGAACAACAGTAAATCAAATAACTAATCAGTGGGATAATCTTCTTGAAAAAATTATCATATTCGTAACTGATTAAAAGTTAAAAATAATTTTAACATGTATATTACAATTATGTGCCAAATGAAATCATGCCAGATTTATAAAAAATGCCAGTTTATTATGATTAAGATAACTTTTTATTCGCTAATGGTCATTGAATGACCGGAAACGGACAGATCAAGAATATCCGACATAGAAATCCATGTTTTTACTTCAATCATTATGCTCTGAGCCGCAAATTTCATGCAAGGCAATGATCTATACAATTGGCAATTATTAGAAGGATTGTCTATATATGTAACCCATATATGTACTATTGAATTTTTCTTGTTGCCCCAACACGTCTCCTGTCACCAGCCGCTTCGATATGACCTTTTTTGTCTTTAAATACTGCATGAACTCCTCCAAAATACATGTTCTTAGCCGACCAGAAAATCTTTTCAGCATCGCCAGGAAGCTTTAGGCTATCGATAATATCAAGATCGTATCCTGGTTCTACATCGAGGTGGTTGTTTTCCCAGTGTATCCGAGGTGCATTGACACTTTCATCGGGAGACATGCCAAAATCAATATAATTTGAAATAGCCTGGACTATCGCTGATCTAATTCTATTAGACCCACCTGAGCCTAGTGCAGCAATTGGTTTATTTCTTTCAAGAAATAATGTTGGCGACATCATTGAACTGATCCTTTTATTCTCAGGCCAATTGAAGAAACCCTCAGGGCACAGGTCTTCCTCGCCTAACATATTATTGAGCATAATATCGGTATTTGGAATATAGTATCCGCAGCCTTCCCCGTGTGAAGTCGTTATTGATACAAAATTGTCATATTCATCAACCACACTAACATGAGTGGTATTGCCAGATTTTCTAATTCCTTTTGTAATTTCAGAGTTAATTTTCTCCAGATATTCTTCGTCAAGGAGAAGATCCATGACCTGAGGATGATACCTGTTATGAACAAAAACTTCTTTCCGGGCAAGTGTAGTATATTCAATAGCTTCAGCAAGCAGCTTCAGATGAAATTCTGATCCCCATTGATCTTTTTTTAGAGGATATTGATTTAGCAATGAAAACGTAAAGGAAATCAGAGGTCCTCCTGCATTTGGTGGTGCATTAGTAACTATTGAATAGTTCTTATATGGAAAAGAAAGAGGCTTACGTTCAATAACTCTATAGTTTCTGAAATCATCGTAGATTAGATTACCACCTCTTTCCTGACTGTCAGAGACGATCTTTTGGGCTATTTCTCCTTTATAAAACTCGTCGGGCCCGGCTTGGGCAATATATTCCAGGAAATCGGCAAATTGTGGCAGGTAGTAATCATCACCCAATTCTTTAATTTTATTATCCCTGCTATATATTTTCTTCCCGTTTTCAGAAAGTGAAAGGATAGGTTCTAAAATATCAGCCTGGTATTTTGTTTGTTTATGAAGACGAACGCCCCCTTTAGCAGCTTCACATGCCGGAATTACAAGTTCTGAAAATGGGATGGACCCGAATCTTTTGTGAATCTCAAACAAACCTGCAAGATTTCCAGGAGTAGCTGCAGTACCCATACCAACATGGAACTCCTGTGTTTTATCTCCAAAATCAACAATGACTGGGAAGAATTCAGTCTCATTTTCAGGCCTTTTTGCAATGGGAGTATGGGTGAAAAAGTCAAGCAGAATTGGAGAGTTTCCCTGATGACTGGCCATCATAAAACCTCCTCCAGCCATCGAAGTAATTGTTGAACTTGCTACAAAAGTCATCAATGTTGCACTAATAGCCGCATCAAAAGCATTTCCACCTGCTTTAAGAATATCATAACCGGCTTCAACAGTTAGTTCATCTCCTCCGGAAATAGCACCTTTTGTAGTCCCAAACATAGCGTAAAATTAATAGCTAGGAATTAAAAATAACATAAGAATGTATCTATATGGCTTAAAACTTAGAAAAAAAGTTGAAATACCTGATTTGTTTATTAATTTTCATATTCAATCTGGGGTCAATGAAAAAAACATTTTTCTTGTGGATTAGCCTTATATTTTTTCTGCTTCTCGCTCATGCAATAACAGGGTTTAAAAAAAAGCAAATAAACACGCTTCCGAATATTTTATTGGCCATAAGCGATGATCAATCATATCCACATGCATCAGTTTATGGTTTTAAAGCTGTAAATACGCCTGGTTTTGACCGGATTGCACATGAAGGGATACTCTTCAATAATGCTTTCTCCGCTGCTCCCGGATGCAGCCCCTCCCGGGCATCTTTGTTGACAGGCAAACACATCTGGGAACTTGAAGATGCCGGGTCGCATGCAAGTTATTTCCCATCAAAGTTCAGGACTTTTACAACAATACTAAATGAGAATGGATATTTTGTTGGATATACAGGAAAGGGCTGGGGACCAGGTAATTGGCAAGATTCAGGATGGCGGATAAATCCGGCAGGTAAGGAATACAATAGGATCACGGATCCGGATGTGCCTGAATTTATCCGTAACACAGATTACTTTGAAAATTTTAAGTCATTTCTCGGGGACAGGAAAATGAAGCAGCCTTTCTGTTTCTGGTATGGGGCATCAGAACCGCACCGCAGGTATAAAAAAGGGATTGGTGAAGAAAAAGGGATGAAAATCGAAGAAGTGGTAGTCCCTGGATTTTTGCCTGATGTATCCCCAGTTCGGTCTGACATATTGGATTATTTATTTGAAATTCAACACTTCGACAGGCATCTCAATAAGATGATTGAGTATCTTGAGGAAATCGGGGAGTTGGATAATACCATTATAATTGTCACCTCTGATAACGGAATGCCTTTTCCCCGGGCTAAGGCTAATTTGTATGAGTATGGTTTTCACATGCCCCTGGCTATTCGATGGGGGGATGAGATCTCCCATGGAAGGGTAGTTGATGACCTGATCAGCCTGACAGATGTTGCACCCACTATTATTGATGTGCTTGAAATGAAAAGCAATAAGGAAAATTATATAATTAATAAAATGACTGGCCGTAGTTTCCTGGATATTCTCCTAAGTGAAAAATCAGGATTAATTGAATCCGATCGAAAGGAAATATACAGTGCACGAGAAAGACATTCCTGCTCCAGGTGGGAGAATTTGTCTTATCCAATCCGGGCACTTAGAACGCAAGATTATTTGTATATTAAGAATTTTAAACCTGACCGATGGCCGGCTGGCGCCCCTGTGAAATATAATGAAGAAATGGATTTTGTGCCGGGATTTCATGACATTGATGATTTTCAGGAAAGTTATATCTTTGAGAATCGGAATTTGGATTCCATAAAATACTATTTTGACCTGGCTGTTCAGAAACGTCCTATGGAGGAGTTATTTGATATACGGAGCGATCCTTATTGTTTGAACGATCTATCAACATTACCGGAATATCAAGATGTTTTAATTGAATTAAGAGAAAAATTGAATTCCAGATTGAATTGAAACTAATGACCCCAGACTTATTGGAGATGGAGATATCTGGGAAACTTATAAAAGATTTAATGTTATGAGGATATTTCCTGATCCTGATAGGGCGACTGACTATTCGGAAAAATTGATGAAATAAGAATTTCAGATGAAACATAAGATTACAACATATTTGAAGAATTTAAAAGAAGATTTTAAATATCATTCTTTTTCATATCGCATTGGTGACATTTATGTTTGTTCCCTCATTGGTTGGTTCAAGCTCATGATGAGATATTTACAAATATATTATTTATTTTATTTATAGTAAGCAGCTTGTTTTTAATTAGTTCTGAATCAAAAGTAGTATTGATATTTTCCTACTGGTATCGGGCTGTTAGGGATTTCAGCAGAGATAGTACCATTACTTTATCATAACCACTTAAGCGATAACTTTCAGATGGCAATTACGTTGATCATGTTTATTTATTTCATATTGCTACTTACTTCAGAACTAATCCAACAAATATTCAAATCAAAAGTTATTACTCTAAATGTCGTACTGGGTGCATTTTCCGGGTACATTATGATTGGTATAATTGGATATTTTATGTTCCGAATAATATTTATACCAATGCATGTCCTTTGCCATACCTGATGAATCCCAAACAGGATCTGATCTATTTTTCATTTATTACTTTAACTACAATTGGATATGGGGATATTTCTCCCATAACCGATTCAGCTAGAAATTTTGCAATACTCCTGGGCCTTGTGGGGCAATTCTATAATACCGTTATTATCGCAATCATCATCGGGAAATTTCTGCAGAAATAGATTTCCGCAATTAATGCCTCAGATTTTTACTAATAGTTTTTCTCTATTAAAAATTGTAAATTAGGTAAGAGACAAGCTCCTAACCTGAATCATGTTAGAAGCAAAATACTACGAGAAAAAATTAAAAGGTTCTCTGAGATGCAATCTTTGCCCACATTATTGTAATCTTGATGAAGGAGAGAGGGGTAAGTGCGGAGTTCGAAAAAACATAAATGGAAAGCTCATCGCTGAAAATTATGGTGTGATATCCTCAGTTCACCTGGATCCTATTGAAAAAAAGCCCCTATATCATTACTATCCAACTTCATCAATATTATCTATAGGTAGTGTTGGATGTAACCTGAGTTGCAGTTTTTGTCAGAATTGTGATATTTCGCAAACTACTGTGGATGATTATCCATGGCTTAGAAATCATACTGTACAGCAAGTTTTATCATATAATGATCAGTATTCTGAAAACCTGGGCATAGCATTTACTTATAATGAACCTACTGTTTACTTTGAATTTATGCTGGACCTTGCAAAAGAATCCCATATACAGGGACTGAAAAACGTAATGGTTTCAAATGGATATATTGCTCCGGAGCCCCTTTCAGAAGTTCTTGAACTTATTGATGCCTTTAATATAGATTTAAAGGCCTTTCAATAATGGATTTTACAAGAAATTTACGGATGCCAGAATTAAGCCGGTAAAAGAAAACCTAAAAGCGGTTAGAAAGGCGGGTAAACATCTTGAGATCACAAATCTGATCATACCTACCCTTAATGATAATGAAAAGGAATTTGAGGAAATGGTAAAATGGATCAAAAATGAACTGGGCGAGCATACCGTATTGCATTTGTCTCGTTATTTCCCAGCCTATCGAATGCAATATCCACCAACACCTGCCGAAACCATAGAAAGCCTTTTTGAAATCTCAAAATCTTATTTGCCGTATACTTATACAGGAAACCTGAATTATACCCCTGGACAGAATACCATGTGCCATCAATGCGGATCTTTACTAATTGAAAGACGTAATGGGTATCTAACTGAAATAAAAGGCCTGGACGGAAAGGGGAAATGTTCATCATGTAAAACCCAGATCTTAAAAAACTTATAGCCATGAAAACCAGAGAACCTGCTGTTGCCGGAACATTCTATCCAGCTACTTCCATCGAATTGACTGAAATGCTTGATAATTTATTAACAGTTGAAAAAGGAAAGATCAAGGATGAATTATCTAAAAAAAAGATATTGGGTGGCATTATTCCACATGCCGGTTATAAATATTCCGGATATGAATCGGTTCAGTTTTTCGAGATACTACATCAGGATTTCAAGGTATTTTATGATACTGTTTTTATCTTAAATCCTAATCATCATGGCTTAGGACCGGAGGTAGCTGTTGATGATAATGATTACTGGAGAACTCCACTAGGGGATGTCCCAATTGATACCGAGATGAGGGATGCCCTTGCTTTTCCACTTTCTACAGATGCACATAAGTTCGAACATTCCGGTGAAGTACTAATCCCATTCCTTCAGAAGTTCCTCGATTATAGTTTCAAGATCTTACCTATAAGTTATTTACGACAAGATCCGGAGCAATCAATTATGGTAGCAGACAGGATCTTCGAAATAAATAAGGTGATGAACAAAAAGATATTGATATTAGCGTCTTCTGATTTCTCCCATTATATTGATCCGGATATTGGTGAGAAAAAAGACAAGAAGATTATTGAAAAGATTCTCGACCTTGATGTAGAAGGCGTATATTCTGAAATAAAGAATACCAATGCCACCGTTTGTGGTTGTGGGCCTATCATGACTCTGATGCATTATGTGAAAAAAGTAGCTGATAATCCCCAGGTCAAACTGTTGTCTTTCGGCAATTCTGCAAAATCATTTGATTCTCCAGAAGTAGTTGACTATGCCTCTTTATTGTTTCATGATGGATAAACCATTTAATACATTCCTACGGTAAAACCATTTCAACAAGACCTGAAAGAGTATTTCTGCCATATTTGAAATCTGGCTCTGAAGACAATATATTCTGTACAATACTAATCTTTCGAAAATATCCTTAGATTAGATGGTGTGATTTAAAGTAGATAATTCCCCCTAATTTATTCTAATTTTATCCATATTTGGAGATTAAAATTTACTGACAAGCATGTCTATGAAAAAAGTAACCATCTATTTGATATTAATATTTTTCATATTTTTGATATCCGATCTAAAAGCTCAGGCTCCTAAACGGTATAACAGCTCTGAGATCTATAAAAAAATTCAGAAATTGAATGTTTTAGGAAATGTGCTATATGTTGCTGCTCATCCTGATGATGAAAATACACGGATGATCACCTATCTATCGAATGCGGAGTTAATAAATACAGCTTATTTATCCTTGACACGAGGAGATGGAGGTCAAAATTCAATTGGTCCTGAGCAATCAGAATTACTCGGTGTAATTAGAACTCAGGAGTTGCTGAGCGCAAGAAGAGTAGATGGTGGGACACAATTTTTTACCCGTGTTATGGATTTTGGGTACTCCAAGAGTGCAGAGGAAACCCTGAACATCTGGAATAAAGATGAATTGCTTGAGGATGCGATTTGGATCATTAGGAAGTTTAAACCGGATGTTATTATTACCCGTTTTCCACCTGATCCACGTGCAGGACACGGCCAACATGAAACATCTGCTATTATTGCAGAGGAAGCTTTTGACCTGTCTTCTAACCTGAAAGTATTCCCTGAACAATTAAAATATGTTGATCCCTGGCAACCTTCAAGGATCTTTGTCAATACCGGAAGGTGGTGGAATCCGAATATCCAGGAGAGTGATAGTGTGATATCAATGGATATAGGAGAATATGATCCATTAAGTGGTCTTTCTTACTCTGAATTGGGTGCGGACAGCAGAAGTCAGCATAGAAGTCAGGCTTTTGGTGTAACCTGGAGAAGAGGGACGTCAAAAGAATACCTGGAATTTATAAAAGGAGAGGAGCTGAAGCCTGAACTATTTGAAGGAATTGATATCACATGGAACCGGGTTAGCAGGGGAGATATCGCTTCTGATGTTTCAGAGATACTAAAAAAGTATGATTTTAGATCACCTGCAGAATCAATTCCGGATCTGATTGAGCTGCGGAAGAAGATAAAAGATCTTGAGGATAAGTTCTGGAAAGAAAAAAAGATAAAGGAAGTCGATGAGATTATCATGGCATGTGCCGGTTTGTATATGGAGGCAACATCCGGGAAATCATATCTGAGCCCGGAGGACATTATGGATGTACAACTGGAGATAACGAACAGGTCGAATATTGACATCGTTGTATTAGGGGTAGTATCTCAAGCCCTGGCATACGATACGTTGATGAATACAAAGTTAGAAAACAATATTCCATTGAACTTAAGTATATCAAAGCAATTGAAGAATGGGGTACGGGAAACGTCCCCTTACTGGCTTGAAAAACCAGTTAAAAATTTTAAATATGAAATCTCAGATCAAAGCCTGAAAGGGCTTGCGCAAAATCTTGTCTCCATCGAATTTGACATAAAGTTAAAAATTAACAATGATGTAATATCTTATAGTGTACCAGTTGTTTATACGTGGACGGACAGAATGGAAGGACAACAATATGAACCTCTTGAGGTTGGACCAAAATTATTTGTAGAAATAACTGAGGGAGTTTTTATTTTTCCAGACGAAAAAGAAAAAAATATAACAGTTAAACTTGATACCCGCAACCAGGCTGCAAAAGGCATATTATCTTTAAAGTTACCAGAAGGGTGGAAAACAGAGCCTGAAATGCAGGATTTTGATTTGAAACCTGAAGAAACAGCATTTTATCAATTTAAATTATTTCCTTCAAAAGAGTCGTCCAAGGGATATATCGAGGCCGTTGCAGATATTGAAGGCAAGAATTATGATCGTAAGCTGGTTATTGTAGAATACGAGCACTTTCCACGACAGGCTATTTATTTACCAGCCATGGCAGAGGTCGTAAAATTGGATATCCAAAAGAAAGGATCAAAAATAGCCTACATTAAAGGTGCAGGGGATGAAGTAGGCCCTAACCTTGAGCAGATCGGTTACGAGGTGACCTATGTTGACGAGAGCAATATTCATTTATTGAACTTACAGGATTTCGATGCCCTGGTATTTGGGATCATGGCATTTAATAATCACACCTATTTGGGAGATTATAATGAGAAATTTCTAGAGTATATTGAGAAAGGGGGAAATGTGATTATACAGTACAATAATATTAGAATTGGCACCAAATCTCCAATCCTATTACCTTACCCTATCGAATTCTCAGGAAGATCAGCCAGCGTTAGAGTATCCGTAGAAGATGCGGAAGTCCGTATATTAAAGCCTGATGACGAAATACTTAATTCTCCCAACAAAATAACAACTGATGATTTCAATGGTTGGGTACAGGAACGGGGTTTATATTTCCCTGTGAATTGGGATGAGCATTATCGGGCGGTGTTATCGAGTAATGATCCCGGTGATCCGGCTCTTGACGGAGGCTTACTTGTTGCGAAATATGGGAAAGGGTATTATATATATACTTCATATGCCTGGTTCAGACAATTGCCAGCTGGTGTTCCTGGTGCATATAGGATATTTGCTAACCTGATCTCTATAGGTAAATAATCCCCCAGTGTTTTATTTGAAAATAGTTGTTTCTATTGTATTCTCGAAATGATTTCAATAGGGGAAATATTTTCTTTGCAGACTTCCACTAAAGTAATTTTATGAGAGAATAATAGTTTCCTGGATGTGCCTGGATCGATTTTTAACCAATACAGGCTTTTGTCAGATACGTTTGGATCAATTCCTGTTGAGAAATAATTGTATTGCTACCCTGATGAAATGATTAATTAGAAATCCGGGATCTGATCATATTTGATTTGCTATCCAATCACCAACCACTGATGTAGAGCTTGGCTTTACATTTTCAGCTATATCCTCTGTGACCACGCCCTCTGCCAGGGACTTATTGACAGCTACTTTTATAGCTTCGGCTTCTTCTTTTAAATTAAATGCATATTCAAACATCATGGCTGCAGAGAGAATTGTGCCATTAGGATTGGCTATGTTTTTTCCAGCTGCCTGAGGGTAGGAACCATGGATAGGTTCGAAAACAGATGTATGTATGCCCACGGAGGCAGAAGGTGACATCCCTAAAGAACCGGTAATTACACTAGCTTCATCTGTAAGTATATCACCAAAAAGATTTTCGGTCACTATTACATCAAATCCTTTTGGCCATTGAATAATCCGCATTGCCGCTGCATCAACATATAGAAATTCCAATTCAACATCCGGATAGTCTTTGGCCATATTCTGGATAGTTGATCGCCACAGTCTTGATGTCGCCAATATATTTGCTTTATCAACTGCAGTTAACTTTTTATTTCTATTTTGGGCATATTCAAAAGCTAACTTTGCAATTCGCTCAATTTCTTCAACTGTATATATACAGGTATCAAAAGCTTTCTGACCATCTTCCGTTCTACCTCTTGGTTCTCCAAAATAAATACCTCCTGTTAACTCACGAATGGTAACGAAATCAGCACCATCAACAAGTTCAGTTTTAAGCGGCGAGCGACTAACCAGCGATTTGAAAGTCGATGTGGGCCTGATATTGGCATAGAGACCCAATTTTTTTCTCATCGCCAACAGGCCTTGTTCTGGTCTGATCTTGGCAGCGGGATCATTATCATACTTTGGGTGTCCTATTGCCCCGAAAAGAACAGCATCAGATGCCATACATAGTTCATGCGTTTCATCTGGGTATGGATTCCCTGTTTTGTCAATAGCATCCGCTCCAACCAATCCATATTTATAATTGATCTGATGCCCATACTGTTTACAGACCGCATCTGTTACTTTTACTGCCTGTTCAATTATTTCCGGGCCTATTCCATCGCCAGGTAAAACAGCTATATTTAATTTCATTTTAGACTATAACTTTATTTAATTCCAAATCGTGTTCCAAAACATTAATCATCTTCATCGTAGCTTTTATGGCAGCCACCGTTTGATCAGGATCAAGACCTCGTGTTTTAAATTCCTTTTCCGACTCCCATGTAATGACCGTTTCTACAAGTGCATCTGTGCGTCCTCCGGGAGGGATTGTGACGACATAATCGATCAGTTTGGGGATTGGCTTTTCCAGTTTTTTATATACAGCTTTTAAGGCGTTCATAAATGCATCATATTGTCCGTCGCCTGAGGCATGCTCCTCGTAAACTTTTCCGTTTATTTCTATACTAAGGCTTGTAATAGGCCTCAATCCTAAAGCATGAGATGTGGAATAATTTCTAAGTTTTATTTTTTGCTCTATTGTCTCACTTTTCAATACATCTGAAATGATATAAGGAAGGTCTTCTGTAGTTACCGTCTCCTTCTTATCGGCCAGTTCAATAATCTTTTCCGTAACTTTCTTTAGGGAATCAGCATCAAGTGTTATCCCCATTTCTTCCAGGTTCTTCCTTATATTGGCCTTGCCTGAAGTCTTTCCTAAGGCGTATTTTCTGATTCTACCAAAGCGTTCCGGCATAAGATCGTTGTGGTACAGATTATCTTTATGATCGCCATCGGCATGTATTCCGCTACATTGGGTAAATACAAACTCTCCAATAAGGGGTTTGTTTGTAGGAACACGTATTCCTGAAAATGATTCAACCATTCGGCTGATCTTATTCAGTTTAGACTCCACAACTGACATATCAAAATTAAAATGGTCTTTTACTACCGCCACCACACTTGATAATGGGACATTCCCAGCACGTTCACCCAGTCCATTTACTGTTGTATGAAGACATCTTATTCCAGCCTTCAATGCAGCAAATACATTTGCGGTGGCAAGATCGTAATCATTATGTGAATGATAATCAAAAGTTACATCCGGGTATTTTTTTAAAATTCCAGAAAGAAATTCAAATGTTTCATCAGGTCCGAGAATACCCAGTGTGTCAGGAAGCATAATCCGGTTTATGTTCAGATCTTTTAAACCATTGATCATAAAATCCACATAATCTGGCGAATTACGCATGCCGTTAGACCAGTCTTCCAGATAGATATTGGTAGTGATGCCTAGTTTTGTTGCATATTCTACAGATTTTGCAATGTTTTCCAGGTGTTCCTCAGGCGTATTCCTTAATTGTTGGGTCACGTGCCTGTGAGATCCTTTACATAGGAGATTTATTACCTTTCCACCTGCCTCATTTATCCAATCGAGTGATACTTTGTTGTCCACAAATCCCAAAATTTCCACCCTGTCGATGTATCCATTTTCGTTGGCCCAATCAAGAACTTTTTTAGATCCCTGGAATTCACCTTCTGAAACCCTGGCGGAGGCAATCTCAATCCGGTCAACATTCACTTCAGATAGAAGGATCTTGGCAATATTAAGTTTCTCATTACTTGAAAATGAAACCCCTGTAGTTTGTTCACCATCCCTGAGGGTGGTATCCATTACAGTAACTAATGATGAATTTTTATTTTTCATATTTTTGGAATCAATCTTGTTCTTCAAATGCTTGGATTTTTGATTTCAGACTTAATAAGTAGTCTATATCGTCGTAACCTTTTAAGAGGCATTCCTTTTTATAAGGATTTATTTCAAATTTGACAGAAGAACCAGAATCCTGTATTGTAAACTGCTGGTTTTCAAGGTCTACTTCAAATTCTGCTTTGGCATTGTTTTCTATTGTGTTGAATAATAGTTTTAAAAAGTCAGCGTTAACCTGGACTGGAAGTAATCCATTGTTAAGTGCATTGTTTTTAAATATATCAGCAAAAAAACTTGATACAACAACCCTGAAGCCATAATCGTATAAAGCCCAGGCTGCATGTTCCCTGCTGGATCCACTCCCAAAGTTTTCTCCAGCAAGCAGGATTTTTCCCTGGTAAGTATTATTGTTCAATACAAAATCCTTAATTGGATTATCATTACCGTCATATCTCCAATCCCTAAAAAGATTATCACCAAACCCTTTCCTTTCAATAGCCTTCAAAAACCTGGCAGGAATAATTTGATCAGTGTCAACGTTTTCTATCGGCATTGGAACTGCTGAAGAAATTAATGTTTGAAATTTATCTATTGGCATTTTCTTAATTCGTTATAAGATTTCACGAGGATCTGTAATTTTTCCGGTTATTGCCGTCGCTGCCGCTGTTAAGGGACTGGCAAGAATTGTTCTTGCACCAGGACCTTGCCTGCCTTCAAAATTTCTGTTAGAGGTAGATACCGCATACTTTCCTGCTGGAATCTTATCGTCGTTCATCGCCAGACAGGCTGAGCAACCAGGTTGGCGTAGTTTGAAACCCGCTTCTTCGAGAATATCCACAAGACCTTCTTCATAAGCCTGCTGTTCTACCTGTTTAGATCCCGGCACAATCCAGGCTGTGATATTATCAGCTTTTTTCTTTCCCTTTACAAGTTGAGCAACTTCTCTGAGATCTTCAATACGGCCGTTTGTACAACTGCCAACGAAGATATAATCCACATTTTTACCATTCATGCTTTCGCCTGGCTTAAAATCCATGTATCCTAAAGATTTCAGATAGGTATCCTGACTTGCTGCCGGTATTTCTCTTACTTCCGGTATTGGTTTAGAAATATCAAGGCCCATCCCAGGATTTGTTCCGAAAGTAACCATAGGGCCTATATCTTCCGCTTTAAAATTATATTCAAGATCGAAAACAGCTCCCTCATCCGTTTTGAGTGTTTTCCAATAAGCCAGTTTTTGCTCCCAATCTTCTCCCTTGGGGGCAAATTGTCTGCCTTTTAAATACTCAAAAGTGGTCTCATCAGGTGCGATCATTCCCCCCCGGGCACCACTTTCTATACTCATATTACAAATTGTCATCCGAGCTTCCATTGATAGACCTTCAATGGCGGAACCTGCATATTCAATGAAATAACCAGTACCTCCTGCTGTCCCTATCTTAGAAATAATATAGAGGATGATATCCTTTGAGGTTACCCCTTTGTTCAGTTTACCATCAATGGAAATCCGCATCTTTTTGGGTTTAGGCTGCAGTATACATTGGGTGGCAAGTACCATTTCAATTTCACTGGTGCCGATCCCGAATGCTACTGCCCCGAAGGCGCCATGCGTTGATGTATGGCTATCGCCACATACTATGGTCATTCCTGGTTGTGTAATCCCTAATTCAGGACCAATGACATGGACAATTCCATGCCACTGATGATTTAGGCCATACAATTCTATACCATGAGAAGCACAGTTTTTAGACAGCTGGTCAACCTGCAACCTTGACAATGCATCTCTGATAGGCATATCCTGATTAACCGTTGGTACATTATGATCAGGTGTAGCAATGGTCTTTTCAGGTTTTGAGACCTTTAGTCCGCGTCTTTCTAATCCAAGAAATGCCACCGGACTTGTTACCTCATGAATAAAATGCTTATCAATATATAATACCTGTGGCCCTCCATCAACCGAATGAACTACATGTTTATCCCAGATCTTATCAAATAGTGTTTTTGATTCCACTCTAAATTATGTTTACTCGAATTTGTTTTTTCTTCTTAAGAATCAGGGCGAAGTTTTCTAACCTGTGTCCCGGTCAGCCACATTTCTGAATTTCTAATTTCTTTTAATTCTGATTCAAGATGCGCTTTATAATCCGGGTGACCGGTTTTTTCAAGAACAATTTTTGTTTCTTCACCGCTTCTTACACGCTCATAAAGTTCTTTGAATACAGGTAAAGTAGCCGCCTTGAATTTTGGTCTCCAATCCAATGCACCTCTTTGGGCTGTTGCACTACAGTTAGAATACATCCAATCCATGCCTTTTTCATCAACAAGACGAATAAGACTTTGAGTCAATTCCTCTACGGTTTCATTGAATGCTTCAGAAGGACTATGTCCATTTTCCCTTAATACATCATACTGTGCTTCCATGATTCCAGCAAGTGCTCCCATTAGAACGCCCCTTTCACCAGTCAGGTCACTGTATACCTCATCCTCAAAAGTTGTAGGGAACAAATAACCTGATCCGATTCCTATACCTAGGGCAATTGTTCTTTCTTCTGCACGCCCGGTGTAATCCTGGAAAATGGCATAACTTGAGTTGATGCCTGATCCGGCTAGAAAATTTCGTCGCACACTTGTACCTGATCCTTTTGGAGCAACCAGGATAACGTCTACGTTCTTGGGAGGGATAACGCCAGTTTGTTCTTTATAAGTAACAGAAAAACCGTGTGAGAAATATAAGGCATCACCTTCATTAAGACATGGTTCTAATGTTGGCCATACATCTCTTTGAGCCGCATCAGATACAAGGTATTGAATTACTGTAGCTTTTTTAGCTGCCTCTTCGATTGAAAAGAGCGTTTCGCCCGGTACCCAACCATCAGATATTGCCTTGTCCCAGTCGTCTTTGAACCTGGGTTCCTGACCGATGATGACGGATATTCCATTATCACGAAGATTTAGTGCTTGTGCCGGTCCTTGAACTCCGTAACCAACAATTGCGATAATTTCGTCTTTTAGCACTTCCCGTGCTTTTGAAAGTGGAAATTCTTCCCTTTTTACGACGTTTTCTTCAACGCCACCAAAATTAATTTTTGCCATACTTATCTTGTCCGTTTGATGAATTTAAAATATGTGTTTCTGAATTCTCTAGTTCGTCGAGATACTTTTGAGTTTGTCGTTTTGACTTTGATATAGCCACGCGACCTGACCTTACAAATTCAAGTACCCCATATTCATTTAATAAGTTAAATAGTTGTTGTGTTTCATGCTTATGACCAGTTTTTTCAATCACAATGTAATCTTCTTCGATTACCAGTATTCTGGCATTATTAGCCCTTACCAGGTTCTCGATTTTATTTCCATGAAGAAAAATTTTTGTCGGAACCTTATACAAGGCAATTTCCTGGTAATAAATTTCGTCTTCCTCATAAAGAAAGGCACCTAGTACTTCCACCAGTTTCCTAAGCTGTTTTGTTACTTTTTCAGCCACCTCTTTTGTAGAGTTTACCACGAGGGTATATCGGCTAACTCCCGGAACTTCCGAGGTGGATACGTTTATACTTTCTATATTTAATTTAATCCGTGAAAAAATAATAGTAACGCGGTTTAATAATCCTGGCCTGTCTTCACTCAATACAGATATCGTAAATCTTTTTCTTAGAGTGCTCTCATGACTATCTTGATAGATATCAGACATAATTGTAGTATTTTAAATTTTTAATCTAGTCGAATATTAGTAACGGATTCCCCGGAAGGAACCATTGGGAAAACATTGTCTTCTTGCTCAACTTCAATTTCAAGAAAATATGGTCCGCTTGAGGCAAGCATCTCATCAATAGCCTTATCAAGATCAACTCTTTCGCTGACTTTGTTATTTTCTATTCCAAATCCTTCAGCAATTTTAGGAAAATCCGGATTAGTCATTTCAGTAAAAGAGTATCTCTTATCAAAAAAGAGCTGCTGCCATTGTCTTACCATTCCAAGAAAATGGTTGTTGAGAACAACAATCTTAACCGGAATTTTATATTGGCTGATCGTACCTAACTCCTGTAAAGTCATCTGGAAACCACCGTCACCAGCAATTGCGATGACTTGTTGATCTTTTGCGCCCAATTGAGCACCCATTGAACAAGGGAGGGCAAAGCCCATAGTTCCTAATCCCCCTGATGTAAGTAGATGATTGGGTTTCCTGAATTGATAGTATCTTGCTGCAATCATTTGATGCTGCCCAACATCAGTTACGATTACAGATTCACCATTTGTTTTATCAGATATCTTTTTGACGACTTCGGCCATTAGGATCATATTAGTTTTAGGGTTGACCTGATCTTTAATGACCTTTTCGTACTCAATTTTTTCGCATTCATAAAATTCATTGATCCATTCAGTATGAGAATTCTTCTTGATCAAGGGGAGTAAAGCCTCCAGTGTCTGCCTTGCATCTGCATTTATTCCTACAGTGGTCTTAACATTTTTGTCAATCTCGGAAGGATCGATTTCTATGTGAATAACCTTAGCCTGTTTGGCATACTTTGATAAATCTCCTGTCACCCGGTCGTCGAACCTCATTCCTATGGCAATTAATACATCACATTCGTTTGTTTTAATGTTTGGTCCATAATTTCCATGCATACCCAGATATCCTACATAGTTTTTGTGTTCGGGTGGGAAGCAGGATAAACCTAGCAATGTTAGAGCTACAGGAATGTCTGCCTTTTCTGACATGTCTACGAGTTCTTGCTCAGCACATGAGATTAATACTCCATGACCGGCCAGAATATATGGTTTTTTGGCATTATTTATCAGCTCAGCAGCTTCCTCGATTTGTTTGCTGTTATTTGAGGGATAAGGATGATAGCTTCTGATCTTTTCACAAGGATTGTATTTAAAATCTATTTCATCGAATTGTGCATTCTTTGTTATATCGATTAGAACCGGACCTGGTCGTCCTGTTTTAGCAATATAAAATGCTTTTGCTATGGCTTCAGGTATCTCTTCTGCCTTGGTAACCTGGAAATTCCACTTGGTAACAGGCATAGATATCCCCAATACATCTGTTTCCTGGAAAGCATCACTGCCCAATAGATGGGCAGGAACCTGACCCGTAATACATACAAGTGGAGTGGAGTCAATCTGTGCATCAGCTATTCCTGTCATTAAGTTTGTAGCTCCCGGCCCACTGGTGGCAAAACACACACCTACTTTGCCAGACACCCTCGCATATCCCTGGGCAGCATGTACCGCACCTTGCTCGTGTCGCACAAGAATATGATTTAAATCATTCTGATAATGGTACAAAGCATCATAAATGGGCATGATTGCCCCTCCCGGATATCCGAAAATAGTATCTACCTTTTCTTCCAGCAGGCTAAGGATAACGGCTTCTGATCCGCTAACCCTTAATAGCTTGTGCTTCGATTCTGTTTTACTGGTTTTTTCCAAAGTTGACATGGTTTTAAATTTAATCCGTTACACATCCTTCAGATGCAGATGAAACAAGTTTAATATATTTGCCTAAAATTCCTTTATTATATTTATAGGGTGGTTTAACCCAATTATCTCTCCTTCTTTTAATTTCTTCTTCTGTCAGGTCTACGTCAATGCGTTTGTTTGCTGCATCGATTGTAATCTTATCACCATCTTCAACCAGGGCAATCAATCCACCTTCCTGAGCTTCCGGAGTAATATGGCCTACTACGAAACCGTGGGACCCTCCGGAAAATCTCCCATCTGTTATAAGAGCCACATCTTTTCCAAGGCCTGCACCAATCACTGCACCGGTAGGCTTAAGCATTTCAGGCATTCCCGGAGCACCTTTTGGTCCTTCATACCGGATTACAATAACATCACCTTTCTTTACTGTTTTGCCTATGCCATCAATTGCTTCAAACTCATTGTCAAATACCCTGGCAGTGCCTGTGAACCGGTCTCCTTCTTTTCCTGTTATTTTAGCAACAGAACCTTCCTGAGCAAGATTGCCAAATAATATCTGAATATGACCAACAGGTTTGATGGGATCGTTTAAAGATTTTATAATATCCTGTCCTTCATCAAGGTCACGGGCCCCTTCAAGGTTTTCTCCAAGAGTTTTTCCGGTTACGGTGATGCAATCGCCATCCATATATCCTTCTTTCATTAAATATCTCATAACAGCTGGTACCCCACCTACATAGTGTAGGTCTTCCATAAGGTATTTGCCACTAGGCTTCAGGTCTGCTATAAACGGTGTCTTATCGCTTATTCTCTGAAAATCGTTAATACCCAATTCTATGTCGACTGCCTTTGCCATTGCAATTAAATGAAGTACAGCATTTGTGGAACCTCCCAGGGCCATTGTGAGTGTAATGGCATTTTCAAAGGCTCTTTTAGTCATTATATCCCGTGGCTTTATATCTTTTATTAGCAGATTTTCGATGGCTTCTCCCACTTGAGCACACTCAATTCGTTTATCATCACTTACCGCAGGATTAGATGAAGAGTAGGGGAGTGACATGCCTAGAGCTTCTATGGCTGAAGACATGGTGTTGGCAGTATACATACCACCACATGCACCAGCTCCTGGAATTGAATTCTTTATGATGCCCTTATAGTCTTCATCTGATATGTCTCCTTTTAATTTTTTTCCATAAGCTTCAAATGCGGAAACAATATTGAGATCTTCGCCTTTCCATTTTCCTTTCTTAACTGTTCCACCATAAAGGAGAATTCCGGGCCTGTTCATTCTACCCATTGCCATAATAGCTCCTGGCATATTTTTATCGCAGCCTACAATTGAAACGACTGCATCGTAGTGCTGGGCATTTACAACAGTTTCTATGGAATCCGCAATTATATCCCTCGATGGTAAAGAATATTTCATTCCTTCAGTGCCATTAGGTATTCCGTCACTTACTCCAATTGTATGGAATATAAGACCCCATAAACCCCTGTCATCTATACCCTTTTTAACATCTGTGGCCAGATCATTCAAATGCATATTACAGGGATTACCCTGAAAACCTGTGCTTACGATACCAACCTGAGCTTTTTTAAGGTCATCATCCTGTATGCCCAAAGCATATAGCATAGCCTGTGAAGCGGGCTGGGTCTCATTTAGGGTAATGCCTTTACTATATTTATTTATTTCACTCATATTTTAGATATTAAAAAAGCCTTTCTATCGAGAGAAAGGCTTGCAGCTTATATAATATATTTCCTTTCTCACGAATCCTGGTAAGGAATCACAAGTACAATAACAATAACAGATACTATAGATCTAACATTGATCATAAAACACAATTTTAAGGCCCAGACAGGGCATTTTGAAATTGGCTTCAAAAGTCCTATAATTATTTATTAAATCAAAGCAATTCCCCCAAAAAATATGCAGATTTATCAACTGATTAAAAATATATATTAAATAAGTGCTACTTTTTAAGAATATTGTATAAGTCTAGGAGCTTAATTTAGATTATCTTTTGCCAATACTGCCTTTTAAAGAATTTTAATTTGGATTGTGACCTCGTAAAATGAGGCATAAAACATCTTTTTAATATGATTAGAAAAATATTTGTAACATTGTGCAACCTTCACCTTGAAAATCTCATCTTTATTATTTGAATTATAAATCTTAAGAATATGAAATCACATCATTCAATACTGGCTCTTTTTACTATTATATTATTTGCACTCAGCCCTAAACTTGTCTTCTCACAAGACATTCTTGCTAAGGCAGACTTTTCAATTGATAAGGTCAAATATCTTGAGGTTGAAGGAAGCTTTTGTAATATAGAACTAAATGGATATTCTGGACAATTATTGAAGATGGATGCCAGAATTGAAGGATCCGGTGATCCTGATAATTACGAAATTATATATAGGGAGGATGGTGATAGAATTAAAGTATGGATAGAGCGTCCAAATAACATATGGAGAAATATAGACGGCTTATTACATTTTGACGTGCCTGAAAATGTAGTTGTGATGGTGGATAACAGTTCCGGCAACATTGAAGCTGAAGATCTGAAATCAAACGAAATTACATTAGAGGCTTCTTCTGGTAACATTACAACCAGAAATATGAAAGGGATATTGAGCTTAAGATGTTCCTCCGGAAATATTACTTTATCAAATCAAAATGGAAATGCTACTATACGGGCTTCCTCTGGAAATCTTAAAATTGATGAGATGAATGGTGATCTTGAAGCACATGCATCTTCGGGAAATATTACCATTTATGAGGTCATTGGTGATGTGGAAGCAGATTGTTCTTCAGGTAATATTAAATTAGGAGATATAGAAGGCAGACTTAAAGTTGAAAGTTCATCCGGGAACATCAGGGGAGAGGATATATTGTTGACAGGAGATTCAAGATTCAAAGCCTCATCGGGTAATATTACAATTGGACTATTGAATGAGGAGGATGATTTAAGTTTTGACCTTGATGCGGGATCAGGAAACCTATACGCTGCTGGAAGTACCTCAGATGATAAACTTATTTTAAGGAAAGGTTCTATAAATATCACAGGGATCACAACCAGTGGTAATCAGAGGTATACGACAGATTAAACATTAACTGCTGTGTACCTGGCCAAGATGTTCCTCAATTTTGGCTTTCAATTCATTGGAGTTAAATGGTTTGGTTACGTAATCATCCATCCCCGCAGCATATATTTTATCAAGATCATTGATCATTACATCTGCAGTTAAGGCAATAATTGGAATTTTCCTTGTAATATCACTTTCAATATTTCTGATAGCCGAAGTGGCTTCCCAACCATCCATTTCCGGCATATGTAAATCCATGAGTATGAGATCATAAATGTTGGTTTTAAATTTAGCGAGTGCTTCAAGTCCATTTTCCGCAGTATCGATCTTATAATCCCATCTTTCAAGGAATCGCTTGGCAACTTTCATATTCATTTCATTATCTTCTACTAGAAGAATGTGGGTAGCAGAGGAATCACCTTCTTGTGATTCCTTTAAATCATTTTTATTTTTATCTTTTAAGTCTCTTGCATGATTAATACCAAACCTAAGGGCGAAAAAAAATTTTGATCCTTCCCCGGACTGACTTTCTACATGAATATCTGTGCCCTGAAGTTTAAGCAAGTTTCTAATGATAGCCAATCCTAGACCTGATCCTCCAAATTTCCTGGTTGTGTCAGTTGTTGCCTGTTCAAATCGATCGAATATCTTTTCCTGTTCATCAGCCGAAATGCCGATTCCGGTGTCTCTGATACTAAATTTTATATCTATATACTCATTTGTTTTAGTAAGACATTTCACATTCACATCAATTTTGCCTTTCTCTGTAAACTTGATTGCATTATCGATTAAATTAACAAGTATTTGAGACAACCTATGGGGATCACCAATCAATATTTCAGGGACATCCTCACTCACAGATAAATTAAATTCCAGGTTCTTATTTTCAGCCTTACCCTTAAAGGTATTCTTCATATTGGTTAAGAGTTGATTTGCATCAAAGGGCGTATTTTCAATTTTAATTTTCCCTTCCTCTATCTTTGAGAAATCAAGAATATCGTTTATCAAGACAAGCAGGTTCTCACCTGAAAATTTTATACTCCTTAAAAGTTCGATCTGGTCTTCCCGTGGATTTTCCATCATCAGGATCTCGGATAAACCAATTACTGCATTTAGCGGAGTCCTGATCTCATGACTCATATTAGAAAGAAATTTCTGTTTGGCTTTAGAGGCACTCTCAGCTTTTTCCTTCGCTTCAATTAGTTCAAGGTTCTTTTCTTTTAAAGTTTGATTTTTCTCTTCAATGTCGGTATGTGCCTTTTCTATCTCTTTATTCTTTACACTTAGACTGATATTAGATCTTTTTTTGTTTTCGTAAGCCCTCCACATAAGAAATAGAATGGCAATAAGAAAAGTAATGAGCAGCAGTCCGCCATGAAATATGAGGTCATCAATAAAAGACTCACTATATGAGCTCTCATTAAATATATTTGTCAATAACATATCCACCAAATAAAAATTATTTTAAAGGGACTTTGATTTATTTTCCACCTTAATAAAAAAACTATTACTATAAGAACGGAAAACTATCCTTTTCATTTTATTTTAAATGCTATTGTAACATTTTTATGATTCAATCGTCTTCCCATTGAAATGCATTTGAAGTACTTCAAGAATGAAATACTACCCTTAAAGGATAAATTATTCAGATATGCTTTAAGCTATATTAAAGATAAAGCAGAATCAGAGGATATTGTACAGGAAGTATTTATTCGATTATGGCAAAAGCGAAAAAGTCTTGATAAAATCAAAAACATTGAAGCCTGGAGCATGACTATTACAAGGAATCTTACAATTGACAAACTAAAAGCTAACAGGCTTGAGTTTAAAGACCTTCATAATGTGGAAGATAAAGCACAGGAAAAGTTCAATCCTGAACAGCTTGTTGAACAAACCGAAACAATGCAGGGCATAAGAAACATAATTGACTCGCTTTCCGAAAAACAGAAACAAGTAATTGTATTGCGCGATATAGAAGGACATACCTATCAGGAAATAGGAGATATAATAGGAATCGACCAAAACCTTGTAAAGGTTACCCTTTTCAGAGCAAGAGAGAACGTACGAAAAAAAATACTAAAAACTGACCAGTATGGATTATAACAAGATTAATACCTTATTGGAAAAATATTGGAATTGCGAGACCACTTTAGAAGAAGAATCACTTCTTCGGAAATATCTGTCAGCGAGCGATATCCCTGCGGACCTTAAGGAGATTTCTCCACTTTTTCAATACTATAAATCACAGAGCGGGCTAAAGGTATCAAAAGGATTTGAGGAAAAGGTTCTGAATGAAATTGAATCCAAAGAAAAGAAGGGAAAGCAACGGTATCTTCACATTTATTACAAAGTAGCTGCAGCCGCTATCCTGATCTTGTTTTTTGTAACGATTCATCAACGGTTTATAGCAGTTCGTGAGAATGCTACTGTATTGGTTCAGGATACTTTCGATGATCCTCAGAAGGCCCTTGATGAAACTAAAAAAACCTTATTGCTTGTTTCTGAAAAATGGAACAAGGGCAAGAACAATATTATCAGACTATCTGAATTTAATAAAGCTGAGAAAATTATAAAAAACGAAAATCTATAAGAATATGAAACGAACGTGGGAAAACCCATCATTATTATCAGAGCAGCGGTTGATTGTTTTTTACACGGTAGTTCCATGTGACAATTGAAAATAAACTATAAACACATGAAAAGGTTAATCATTTTAATTATTGGTGTTCTTTTATATACAAGCGGATTCTCCCAGGAGGATGTAATCACAAAATATTTTAGTGAATATGAAAGACGTGACGATTTTACAACGATCATTATCACGAGCAAGATGTTTCAATTAATTGCCCAGATTCCTGAAAGTGAAGATGATGAGGATGTAATGAATATTATCCGAAAACTTAACGGATTAAAAATACTGACTTCAAGTGAATATCCGGAACGCAAGGAATTGTCAAAAAAAGCAGTGAAGATTATTACAGAAAAGGGATTTGAAGAATTGATGATCATTAAAGAAGGGGAAGAAGAAATCAAGTTCATGATCCATGAGGAAGAAGGGCATATCAGCGAATTTGTAATGTTAATCGCTGAAGATGACGATGGTGATTTCTTCCTGATGAGTATGACTGGAAACCTTCAACTTGAAGATATATCAAAATTATCCAAAACTCTGGATATTGATGGATTTGAACATTTAGAAAAGATCGATAAATAAACTCATTTAACAACAATCCAATGAAAAAATATATCATTTTATTCGTTTTACTACTGCTTGGACAAACCGGTTTTAGCCAAAGTCAGGCAGTAGAGAATTTTCATAATAAATATAAGGATAATGGGAAGTACATTTCAGTAAGAATTGATGGTGGGATATTGAATATTCTTTCAGGTATAGAAACTAATGATGAAGAAGCCCAGGAAATGTTAGAAGCCATGACTAAGATTGATGCCATAAACGTACATTCCATTGATCGAGATGAAGATGAATTTGCTGAGTCTGATATTACAAAATTCAAGAAAGATGTACAGAAAGAAAAATATGATGAGCTGATGATCGTAAGGGATGGTGATACAGATGTGGATTTCCTTATTAAAGAGAAAAAAGGGAAAATCAGTGATCTTTTACTGGTAGTTGATGAGCCAGATGAATTTACAATAGTTAGTATAAGTGGGGAAATTGACCTCAAAACAATAGCTGAAATAACAGAAAACCTTGACATAAAAGGATCAAAACACTTAGATAAGTTGGAAGAAAAACAAAACTAAAATTGACTTAATATGCTTAAGAAAGGCCTGGAACATTCTTCAGGCCTTTTTCTTATGCCTTTTATTTAATTAACAATTTTGCCATTGACTTAATATTCCGGCATTTTTACAGATCCTATGCAGGAAGATCTATTAAATCAAGTAAACCTGAATTTCAGCCCGGAAAGTTTAATTGTATTAAATATTATTCTTGGCTTTGTTATGTTCGGTGTTGCTCTAGAGCTAAAAATGGGACATTTCAAAGAGCTTATAAGAGCTCCAAGAGCTTACATTATTGCTTTAACATCCCAATTTATATTATTACCCGCAATTACTTTTATTTTACTACTAATTCTTGATCCGCTACCAGGATTAGCATTAGGAATGATACTTGTTTCTGCCTGCCCAGGTGGGAATATATCAAATTTCTTTTCATCACTTGCTAAAGCAAATGTCGCCCTATCAGTCAGCTTAACCGCTGTATCAACATTATTAGCTATATTAATGACACCACTTAATTTTAGCCTTTGGGCAGGATTGTATCTGGGTGCCTCAAATGCAGGAGAATCAATTAATTTAAACTCAACTGATCTGTTCTTGAATATTCTGCTACTGCTTGGCCTTCCGATAGTATTGGGGATGTGTTTTTCATCCCACTTTCCGCAAATTACAATCAAAATTATTGACCCGATCAAAAAAGCATCTATGGTTATTTTTATTTTATTTGTTATTGTTGCATTTTCGAATAATTATAGAATTTTTATAGATTATTTTCAGTTGGTAATTGGTTTGGTATTTATGCATAATTCAATTGCTATTATCACTGGGTATTTCTATGGAAAAATATTGGGTTTATCTATTATTGACAGAAGAACGATAGCGATAGAAACTGGAATTCAAAATTCCGGATTAGGATTAATTATAATATTCACTTTTATGAATGGAATTGGAAGTATGGCTATTGTCGCTGCCTGGTGGGGAATTTGGCATATTGTTTCCGGTTTTTTTCTTGCATTCTTATGGTCAAAACCAATTAGTGCTTACGCTTAATGAAAGGATTTTATAAATTATTTCACAGACCTGGACTTGTACTTCTGAAAGCATGGATACAATTAGCATTATTGGTATATTTCAGACGTATTAAAGTAGTTGGAAGGGAAAATATACCATCTGGAACGCCTATCATTTTTGCTCCTAACCACCAGTATGCTTTCATGGATGCCCTTTTACTTGTTATGGTTACCCGAAAAATCCCCTATTTTCTTGTGAGGGCAGATATTTTCAAAAAGTCTTTTTTTAGTTTCCTCCTCAGAACTTTGAAAATGATGCCAGTATACAGCCAGAGAGATAGTGTTGACGTGCTCTCAAAAAATGAAGAGACATTCAGTACTTGTGTTGACATCTTGAAAAGAGGTAAGCATTTGACCATTTTTCCTGAAGGGAACCATAGTAAAATCAGAAAGATAAGAACAATAAGGAAAGGCCTCTTAAGAATTGGATTCAGGACAATAAATGAAGGTGACGAAGGTAAAAACCTGGTTATCATTCCTGTTGGTATAAATTACGATGACCATTCCAAGTTTCAAAGTGACATTCTAATTAAATTTGGGAAGCCTATCGCCCTTGAAAATTTTAATGAACTTTATAAAGAGAACCAGGCTAAAGCTTTTAGCGATGTTTCAGCGAAGATATACTCTGATCTTGTTGATCTAACAGTAAACATACAGCATATTGAGAGCTATAAGTTCTATGAGAGTGTATTAAAGATCTATACACCAAATTTTATGCACCGAGTAAAATTAAAATATAGAAATTTACTTAGCAGATTTTCAGCGTATAAAAAGATAATAGCTGGATTAGACAATTGGATAGAAACGGATCCCCAGGAATTTAAAGCCCTTGAAACTAAAAATAATAAATTTTTCAGACAACAGATCAGGTCGGAATTTGACCCCGTCTGCCTAGGTAACTTCTTCGATTCCAGATTACAAAGGTTTTTTAATTATTTACTACTAATCATTTTCTGGCCCATATATATGTACGGCCTCATAAACAATCTTCTCGCCATATCATTGCCCTATTTTATTGGTAAAGCCACTGTTAAAGATGACCATTTCCAAAGTTCAGTAAAACTTGCCATAGGCTTGTTATCATTTCCGATAACTTATATTATCCAGGCAATTTTGTTTTATCAGTTTTTCCCGAATGGGTGGTATGTAACCTTGTATATTATATCTGTTATCATTACAGGAATATTGGCCAAAATATATCAGAACTGGATCCATAAGTTTTGGGAAATGTTTAAAATCCGATTATTAATGATGAACCGCAAACGTGCCTTTGTACAGATAAAGAATAGCTATAATGATCTTATTAATACCCTGAATAATAACATCAGGCCTGAATAAAGTCTGAATAATCTCACACAAATCACTATTAGCCTTCCGGAATTTTTAAATAATATCCTCAATAACGTATTGCTTCTTATTTACTGATAATAATCACATAAATTTTCCTTCTCATTCGCTTATTTTGCATCCTAAAGTTATATAGTATGGATGGTATTAAAGAAAAGGCGGACCTGGAAAAGTATTTTGAGAAATTCAGAAAAAATA
Source organism: uncultured Cytophagales bacterium (assembly GCA_963820995.1). GTDB lineage: Bacteria > Bacteroidota > Bacteroidia > Cytophagales > Cyclobacteriaceae > JAGTVG01. Next base: position 360,051 of record CAWGCL010000013.1, read on the forward strand.
TTATTGGGATCGATTCTTATATAGATACTCCTTATGGGATTAAGAAGATTATATATGCTGATTGGATAGCAAGTGGAAGGTTATACAAACCAATTGAAGATAAATTGTCAAATGAAATTGGTCCGATGGTAGGTAATACGCACTCAGAAGCCAGTGAAACAGGGACGTTAATGACAAAAGCATATCATTATGCTCAACACATAATTAAAAAACATGTAAATGCTAATGAGGAAGATGTAATAATAACTTCTGCTACTGGAATGACCGGAGTAATATGCAAATTTCAAAGAATACTGGGATTGAAAATACCGGAAAAAATTGAAAAATTCTGTCAAATTCCTGAAGAGGAAAGACCTGTTGTATTTATTACACATCTTGAACACCATTCCAATCATACCTCTTGGTTAGAGACCATTGCTGATGTTGTTGTACTTGAACCCACAAATGATTTATTGGTTGATCCCGAAAACCTAAGAAAGGAAATTAGAAAATATAAGGATCGAAAGATGAAAATTGGTGCATTTTCTGCATGTTCAAATGTTACGGGGTACAAGCCTCCGATTTTTGCATTATCTAAAATTATGCATCAAAATGGTGGGTATAGTTTTATTGACTTTGCTGCATCAGCACCATATTCCAGGATTGATATGCACCCGGTTGATCCGGAGATGAGATTGGATGCTATATATTTTTCCCCACACAAGTTTTTAGGAGGGCCGGGGAGTACAGGAGTATTGGTATTTAATAAAGAGCTCTATAAAAATAGAATACCAGACCATCCGGGTGGAGGAACTGTAAACTGGACAAATAGATGGAATGAGTATAGCTATGTAAATGATGTAGAAGCACGCGAAGATGGTGGCACACCTGGTTTTTTGCAGGGATTTAGGATAGCCTTAAGCATAGAACTCAAGGAGCAAATGGGCGTTGAAAATATAGAAGAAAGGGAAAAACAGCTTCTGGATATTGCTTTTCGGGAGTTACCGAAAATAAAAGGATTGAGATTATTGGCAGATAATGTTAGAGATAGGCTGGGAGTAATATCCTTTTACATTGAAGGTATCCACCATAATTTATTGACTCGGTTACTAAATGATCTCTATGGAATTCAGGTGAGGGGAGGTTGTTCCTGCGCTGGGACATATGGCCATTTTCTATTAAATGTGGATTATGACCAGTCACATTCAATTACTGATCATATAGATCATGGAGATTTCTCTTTGAAACCGGGCTGGGTACGGTTAAGCATTCACCCAACTATGACTGATGATGAACTCGCAGATATTATAAAGGCCCTAAAAGAAATCAGCGAGAATATTGAAATATATAAAAAACAATACCAAATTAATAAGTCTACAAATGAGTTTCATCATAATAAATATCAAAAAGACTATGATGCAATTTTAAATAATTGGTTTAATTCTGAACTATAAGGGAATAGTCCGGGCAAAATAAGCTTTATAATTATGACTGACTATATACAAAATATTTCGGAAGAATTCCTTGGCCAATCCATCCTTAGAATTGATGAATATCTGATAAAAATTGAAAGATGTCTTGATGAATTAGAAGAGGAAGAAATATGGCAACGACCAAATGAATCTTCAAATAGCATTGGTAACTTAATACTCCACCTTTGTGGTAATATAACTCAGTATATAATTTCATCCCTTGGCAATGCTAAAGATATGCGAGAACGTGATTCGGAATTTAATGCTACAGGAGGGATGTTAAAGTCAGAATTATATAAAAAACTCACTGATGTTGCATTTGAAGCTAAAAATGTGATCAGAGAAATTGGCGTGGTAGATCTTTCAACAATAAGATCAGTACAGGGATTTAAATTGTCAGGGATTGGAATTATTATTCATGTAGTAGAGCATTTCTCATATCATACCGGACAGATTGCATTCTGGACTAAAATGATCAAAAATATTGACCTGGGATTTTACAATGATCTGGATTTGAACCAAAAAAACTTATGCGAATAATTTATTAATGGATTTGTCATCTTAACGTCAAAGTATTCTTCAAATTCCCCAAAACATTTCGGGTGTAAAACGTTTTAATTAATGAGGAGTGAAAATTGAATAAACCTAATCGTTGTCAATTATTTCCCGGGATGTCTTGTGGTAATAGTTTTAGGTGGTTAGTTATATGGTTGTAAAAACTGCAAATCCCGGGAATTTTTATTTTACTTGGCTTTGCAGGTACTTAATCAACCCATTCAGCAATAAAAAGATTTGTGTCACGAGTTCCTCCATTATTTCGATTCGAAGAAAAAACAAGATATTTTCCATTATTTGAGAACACGGGGAAAGCATCGAAAATTCCTTCAGTGGTTATTTGTTCCATGCCAGAACCATCTGTATTTATCATGTATAAATTAAAAGGAAAACCTCGCTGGCTAGTGTGATTGGACGCAAATATCACTTTTTCACCTGAGGGGTGGAAGAAGGGGCACCAGTTAGCTTGTCCAAGGTTTGTTATTTGCTTTAGCTCTGATCCGTCTGTATTGCAAATGAACAATTCCATTTCGGTAGGCTTTACAAGGCCTTCTTTCAATAGTTGCTTGTACTCATCGATGGCTTCTTGCGTTTTTGGCCGGGAGGCTCTGAAAATAAGTTTTGACCCATCTGGAGAGAAGAATGCGCCCCCATCGTAACCCAAATCATTAGTAATTTGAGTCACACCTGATCCATCCAAGTTCATTGTGTACAATTCCAGGTCTCCAGTTCTTATAGATGTAAACACTATCTTATCTCCTTTTGGACTTACTGTAGCCTCGGCATCATACCCGGGTTCATCTGTAAGTTGATTGAGGATGTTTCCATTTAAATCAGCAATATAAATATCAAAATCATTGTAAATCGGCCAGACATATTTTCCGTCGGTTCTTGGTTCAGGCTTTGGAGGGCAATTCTTATCTCCACCATGTGTTGATGCATAAATTATAAGACTATCTCCTGGTAAAAAGTAAGAACAGGTTGTCCGCCCCAGGCCCGTACTTACTAACATCGGCTTATTATTGATGATGTCATCAGTCTGCCAGTTGAAATAATATATCTGGTCACATTGGTCTTTCCACTTCGGATTTGTCACCTGAAAAACCAGCTTTGAGTCATCAAAACTCCAATAAGCTTCCGCATTATCGCCTCCATAAGTTAATTGATAGAGATGTTTGAAATGACGCTCTCCCTCAAGGATAAGTGTGTCAGCATTATTTTCGAAGATGGAGGATGTACTCTGATGATCTGACTTTTTTTGTGAACACGCTCCCAGGAAAAATGCAAAAATGAAAATTAAACTTAAATTACGATTCATTATAATAAATATATTATACTGTTAATAAAATCTAACTCTATTATATACTTTTGTCCTATTCAAAAAATGAACAAAACGTATGAAGAAGGACAAAAATATAAACTTATTGCTCTTTAGCCTTGTTTTTTTTATATATTTCACTGGTTGTGAACAGCCTGACAAACATAAATCAGCTATCAAATCTTTGCAAAACGACGTTAGTTTCTTAGCTAGTGATCAATTGGAAGGTCGTGAGACAGGAACCGCTGGAGCGGTTAAGGCTGCTCAATTTCTTGCCAAAAGATTTAAGGAAATTGGACTTGAACCCAAAGGAACAGATGGCTATTTCCAGGAATTCACATTTTCTCCCAGGAAAAATCCTCATGCTGCACCTAGTGATGATTCTGTTAAAATAACCGCCAGGAATGTAATTGGATATATTGATAATAAAGCCCCAAATACCATAATAATTGGGGCGCATTTTGACCACCTAGGATATGGTGATGAAAATTCTCTTTATAAAGGAGACTCTTCTATTCATAATGGAGCTGATGACAATGCCAGTGGAGTGGCAGCTTTATTATTAGTTTCAGAGGAGTTGACAGGACGGAATATTAACAACAATTATTTATTCATTGCTTTTTCTGGTGAAGAAAAGGGATTGTTTGGATCAAACTATTTTAGTAAAAATCCTACCATTGACCTTGATAAGGTAAATTATATGATAAATATGGATATGGTTGGACGTTTAAACGAGGAAAATGCTCTTGCCATCAATGGTACTGGTACTTCTCCATCATGGAATGAGATCGTTGAAGATATTGATATTGATTCATTAAAATTGATTACCAGCGAATCTGGTATTGGGCCTAGTGACCACACTTCATTTTATCTGAAAGACATACCGGTATTGCATTTTTTTACTGGTCAGCATGAGGATTATCATAAACCATCAGACGATGCAGATAAAATAAACTATGAAGGAATTTATGTAGTTTCAGCATATATTGATTCCATGATTACAAGATTGGATCAAATCGATAAGCTGGCTTTTACAAAGACAAAGGATGAGTCAAGTAATACTCCAAAATTTACTGTCACCCTTGGAGTTGTACCGGATTATATGTTTGATGGAAAAGGAATGAGAATCGATGGCGTAAGTGAAGATAAGCCGGCAATGAGGGCTGGACTGCTGGCAGGTGATGTAGTCATACAATTAGGAGACATTGAGGTCACAGATATGATGAGTTATATGAAAGCACTCTCTGCATTTAAGAAAGGGGATGCGACGGAAGTTATAGTTCAGAGAGATAAAGAAAAACTATCTTATCCAATTCAATTTTAATATCGTATGCAAAAAATAGCGGTATTAGGTGCAGGACGGGTAGGAAACGCGATAGCCAGGGATCTTTCCTCTAAATTTTCTGTCACAGCTTTTGATGTTAGCCTCAGTACTCTGACTGAACTTGAGAATTGTCCCGAAATTCAAACTAGCCAGGTTGATTTACAATCTAGTGACTTCAATGAACTCGTAAATAGATTCGACCTTGTCATCAGTGCCGTACCGGGTTTTATGGGATTTGAAACTCTTAAAAAAGTGATCCAATCTGGAAAGAACGTGGTTGACATTTCATTCTTCCCTGAAGATCCCTTTGAACTGGATGTACTCGCAAAAAAAATGAAGGTATGTGCAGTAGTAGATTGCGGTGTGGCACCGGGAATGGGAAACATAATTCTTGGAAGGTATAATGAGACAATGAAGCTTCAATCTTATGAATGCCTCGTTGGGGGCCTTCCGGTAGTGCGTGAGTGGCCTTTTCAATATAAAGCAGGATTCTCTCCAATTGACGTTATTGAGGAATATATCCGGCCTGCCAGATATGTACAAAATGGAGAGCTTGTTGTCCGGGAAGCGCTTTCGGATCCTGAATTAATTGATTTTGATGAGGTTGGCACACTTGAATCATTCAATACAGATGGGTTGAGGTCTTTAATTAAAACCATGCAGATACCGGATATGATTGAAAAAACATTAAGGTATCCTGGTAGTCTAGAGCCATTACGCGTACTCAGGGATTGCGGTCTCTTTTCGGATAAAGCTGTAGAGATCAATGGCGTTCAGATCAAGCCTGTCGATCTAACGTCAAAACTTCTTTTCCCTAAGTGGAAGCTTGACAAGGAGGATATCGATATTACTGTGATGCGTATTACCATGAAGGGCAATCAAGAAGGTAGAGACATGAATATCAGGTATGATTTGTATGATAAAAAAGATATTGAAACCCAGGTTTCATCAATGGCACGTACCACCGGATATACCTGTACAGCAGTTGCTAACCTGATGTTGGAAGGACATTATTCGAATCCAGGTATAAATCCACCTGAATATGTAGGAAAAGAAGAAGGTCACTTCAATTATATTTTAGAATACCTGAAAGAAAGAAATGTGAATTATATCAAAACAATAAATTCCTGATTATTTCAATTTTTGTGATTGTAAAATTCAGGAATAAGCTTCCTGCCAATGTTCAATAGTCCCTTCTCGCATTGATTTATTAGCTAGGGTAACTGTAATGGCGCTATTCTTTCCGAATTCGACATTTGCTATAGGATCAAGATCGTCAGTAATACATTTGCCAAAATTCTCAAGGGCTGCACTTGTCGGTCCATCATCTCCCTCCGGAAAATCTTCAATTAGTATTGGAATGGGTTCGCCAGCTTCTAAGACCTTCATTGTTGCACTTGAAACCCCATCTACCTCGGTCATCAATTCTTGAATAACTGCTGGTTCAGGATAAATAAATCCTTTATGGGAGGCTTCACCTTTTACCACAATAGCAGCCTTGGTGCCAAAGATCTTAACATTAAATCCTTCATGACCATTTGTAGTGATTGAATGAAAACTGGCTTTTAGCCCACCTGGATACTCTAATATTGTATAGATATTATCAAAGGTCTCACGTCCATCTTTATAATAGTCTATTCCACCCATACCAGTGATCTTCTGTGCATGAGAATTCAGTATGAAATCGATTAGATCGATCTGGTGAGAACAAAGTTCAGCCATAAGTCCTCCTGAATATTCTTCATACATTCTCCAGTTTATCAATTTTTCGAATTGAGGATCGGGTACAGGTCTTCGCCAATTTCCATTTCTGTTCCAGTGGGCTTCCACATGTGTAACTGTTCCCAAATATCCCTCATTAACCGTATTGTAAATATTTTGATAAAGTGGATTATATCTGTGCTGATATCCAACCTGAAATTTCAAATTGCTGGCTTTTACCTTTTTTTCTAATTTGAGTGCTTCATCTATTGTAAAAGTCATGGTTTTCTCACAATAAACATGCTTCCCAGCATCGAGGGCTTCTACAGCCATTTGATAATGCATGGATAAAGGCGTACTGATTATTACTGCATCAATGTCTTTATCGTTCAATAATTCCTGATATTGAGTATAGGCTTTTGCGGAAGGGGCTGATAACCTCATTCCTTGTTTAAGTCTGAAAGGAAGCACATCACAACATGCAGTTACTTCCAATCCAGGTATATCCTTAATTAATTTAATAAGCCAGTTGCCTCTTCCGCCAGTACCAATTACTCCAATCTTTACAGTATTTGAATTTTTAAGGAAATTACTGTATGCATTTTCCGGTTGAACCGCTAAAGAAGATATGGCCAATCCTCCCATTCCAACAAACTTTCGTCTTTTCATAATATCCGAAATTTAAATTCAAGTAGAAATCCGAAGCTCAATTATAAGTACCTAGTACCTAATAACTCTTCTGTTTTACTTCTGTGAGGCGTTTCAAAAATTATGCCTGTTTTACAAAATTTAAAAATTATTGCAAATGTATTAAAAGTTATCAATGTATATAAGGAAGAAAGCTTTAAAATCATTGGATGTTTATCAAAAATGGTGTAACAATTACTAATTTAGAATGTTAATCATTGAATAGATATTTAATAATTAAACTGCAACATTTGGAATTTTCGCTTTTAGTCAAAATTAGTTAAAAATGATTACGATATTATCTCCGGCAAAACGATTGAATTATTCAGATCCGATCCTTACCAACACCTATACGTACCCGATTTTCATTAAGGAATCTGAAGTGATAATGAATAAATTGAAGAGGCTGCGACCTCCGGCAATTAAAAAACTTATGAATATAAATGATTCTTTGGCGGAGATAAATTATGACCGGTTTCAAAATTGGGAGCCGACCTTTGATTTGAGCGTTGCAAGACAGGCCATAACAACTTTCAAAGGGGATGTTTATCTTGGAATTGATGCCCCATCTTACAATGAATCTGATTTTGAAAAGTCTCAGCAATCAATCCGTATTTTGTCAGGTTTACATGGGATACTTAAACCTTTGGATTTGATCAGACCTTATCGACTTGAAATGGGAACTACGTTGAAGATAGGAAGGGCTAATAATTTGTATGAGTATTGGGGAAATAAAATACTCGACACAATTATTGAGGATCCGGAATTTATAAAAGATAAAACACTTATAAACCTGGCATCAAAGGAATATAGCAATGCAATACCACTTAAAAACCTCAATGGTAGAATTATTACACCTGTTTTCAAGGAATATAAAAATGGTTCATACCGGCCTATACATATTTTTCTGAAGAAAGCAAGGGGATATATGACTTCTTATATTGTTAAAAACAAGATCGAGGATCCGGAATCACTAAAATTATTTGATTGGGAAGGATATGAGTATAATGAGAATCTATCAAATAATGAAAATTGGGTTTTTACACGTGGATAGGATTTTATAAGCTTTTAAAATGAAACAACTCGATTCCCTCAATCAGGTGGCAGATTTTCACCGTGCATTTCAACATCCAATAAAAAAGAGCCCCGAAATACCTTCGAAGATCAGGTGCGATTTGCGGGTGGCCTTGATACAGGAAGAACTGGATGAGCTTAGAGAAGCGATCGAAAAGAGAGATTTGGTGGAAATTGCTGACGCTTTATGTGATATTCAATATGTTTTATCAGGAGCAGTTTTGGAATTTGGTTTAGGAGAAAAATTCAAAGATTTATTTGATGAGGTTCAGCGTTCTAATATGAGTAAATCCTGTAAAACAGAAGAAGAGGCTGAGATTACAGTTCGAGCATTATCAGGAAAATGAGGATACCAAATGCTATTATAAGAAAGTAGGAGAGAAGTATTTGATTTACAGGGAAAGCGATAACAAAACTTTGAAGTCAATCAATTATTCCCCGGCAAATCTTAATTTAATCCTGAATCAGGACATGATCTTGAATATAGTGTAAAATGGATTCGTTTTTTGATAATCCTTTGCAGAAGTAAATCCTGTATAAATAAAAAATTATCACTGTCGCTCCAAATAACATTTAATTAATTATACCTGAACCAAGCAGTTCATCCTCAAGATACCAGGCAACAAATTGTCCGGGAGTTATTCCTCTTTGTAACTTGTCAAATATGACGTATAAGCCATTGCATCTCTGATATATAACCGCATTCTCAAGATCCTGTCTATATCTGATCCTAGCCTTGCAGCGCATTTCAGAATCTGAATGTAGTCGAAGGTCATCCCTGATCCAGTGGATATCTTATTTCGTACATAAAGTCCCTTTCGATATAGTCCATTATGTCGATCGCCCTGACCAGTATATACGATATTATTTTTGGTATCAGTGTCTATGATGAATAGTGGTTCAGGAGTGCCACCAACTCCAAGCCCTTTTCGTTGTCCGATAGTAAAATAATGTGCTCCCTGGTGTTGACCAACAACCTTACCATCATCCGGGGTATAATGATAGGCTTTTGACATTAGCTCTAGTGAATTTTTATAGATTGCCAGTAATCCCAGTTTGATGGTGATGGGATTCAAAAATTGGACTATCATTAGGAATTTCCACAATCGATCCCTTCTTGGGTTTGAGTTTCTGCATAAGGAAATCAGGGAGACGTACTTTGCCAACAAAACACAATCCCTGGGAGTCTTTTTTCTCAGCAGTAATAAGGTCCAGTTCTTTTGCAATTTCTCGTACTTCAGGTTTTAAAAGGCCCCCTATTGGGAAAAGTGCTTTGCTTAATTGATACTGATTTAATTGACATAGGAAATAACTTTGATCCTTATTTTTGTCTTTCCCTGCAAGTAACCTGTATATAGTCTTACCGTCCTTTTCTATCTGATCTTTTTGACAGTAATGGCCTGTAGCAATATAGTCAGCTCCAAGATTTAAGGCGGTTTCCAGAAATATATCAAATTTTATTTCACGGTTACATAAAACATCCGGATTTGGAGTTCGTCCATTTTTATATTCATGGAACATATAATCTACAATCCGCTCTTTGTAGGCCGCACTTAAATCAACGGTCTGAAAGGGTATACCTAATTTCTGTGCTACCAATAAGGCATCATTACTATCTTCAAGCCAAGGGCATTCATCACTTATCGTAACCGAATCATCATGCCAGTTCTTCATGAAAAGCCCTATCACTTCATAACCTTCTTTTTTTAAAAGGTATGCAGCGACACTGGAATCAACACCTCCAGACATGCCAACAATTACTCTTTTGCCCATATACAAATATATTATGCAAATTTACAACTCTTTTTTACATAGTAATAGAGATAAGATTAGCGGAGATTATTGATTATTCAATAAATTTTTTATATTTATTGAAAGTTTTCGAATACTAAATCGAAATTTAATTGTTGTTCGGCCAGGAAACCACCAAAGGTAATCCTGTCTTCTATATTTTCTATTTTACTTTAATTCAGGTAATACGTGAAGAATTCTAATCCAAAGCACAAAATTACCCTTAAAGAAGATGCTTCTGGAAGTTATTTCAGAGGAGCCTCATTTTTGAAGAATAGGAAAACTGTCAAACTAATCGATCAGATTATAGAAGGGTCAGAAGATGTAAAAATAAAACTGATCAAATACAAACTGTCATCTACCGTCTCAGAAAAACTTTTTGTTGACGGAATTGACTTCATTATTCTTGAGAAGAATCAGCTTCAGCTATTTAAAGATAAAATTGATTCTTCTATTACATTAGGTTTGCCAACTGTAATTGTCAGAGATCAGGAGGAAGAAATTGATTTAAATGATTTCGAAAATATTCACATGATCGATATAATTTCCCCTGATCAATTCACATTGAAGTCTATCATAAGGACTCAGTTGCTTTTACAATCCGCACTTAACTCTAATCAGCTTAATTTCCTAACTAACTTAAGTAATGATTCTTTTTTTGAATCACTATTCGGTAAAATGGAGGAAGCTGTTTCTATCCTCGATAGGAATGCAAGATATATCTGGATAAATAATGCCCATCAGTCATTATTGGGATATTCCATTGAGGAACTCGTTGGAAGAACCCCAGCAAATTTCCTGGATCAGGATGATTTAAATATTATAAAAGATTATCTCACAAAGGAAAAGAAGGATTATAATGCAAAAATTGGGTTAAAAACAAGGGATGGAAAAGAAATAGATGTTGATTTAACCGCATTTGAAATCTCTAGATCAAAATGTGGGACAAGTTCGAATGGCTTTTATCCTTAGAAAAGTCATGAAAGAACAGGAATACAAAATGCAACTTGCTTACGCGGAAGAGAGATTTAATAAGTTTATTAAAAATATTGATGATTTAATAACTGTTACCGATTCGAACGGAAAGATATCATATGTAAGTCCAGGATATTTAGAAATTCTTGGTTATTCGGATACTGAATTGAAAAGTACATTGATCTTCGAGTATATATTTCCAGAGGATATAAGAACAGTAAAAAGTGAATATACTACTGGGATAAAAAAAGGATTTAGGAATTTGCGTTTTCGATTCAGGAAGAGAAATGGTGAATATTTATGGATGGAAGCTAGAGGAGAAGGAATTCATGATCCCAACACAAAGGAATATGGATTAATGCTTGTTTCTACAATAATACATGATAAGCTAATTTCGGAGGAAAAATTAAGGGAAACTGAATCGAGGTATAAGATCCTTGTTGAACGGATCTATGACCTGGTTTTTGAAGTTGATCATCGTGGGATAATTGTAAAAGTCATAGGAAATGCAAAAGAGATTTTAAATAGAAGTACACTATCCTTAATTGGGGAAAAATTTATTGATAATATTTATCGGGAAGACGTAAAAATCGTAGAGAATAAATCTTCTGAAAAATCTTCCCAATTTGAATCTCGCATTGAAATAGAAGGAAAGGGAGTGAGATGGTTTGAAATATCTCATGAATCTTTTAAAGATTATAATAACAATGATCTTAAAATTATTATTCTTAAGGATATTCATGATAAGAAGAAAATTTTAAAAAAGATCCGTGAAAATGAATCATTATACCGTTCATTAACAGAAAATATTCAGGATATAATTGTACGCATCGATAAAGATCTCAAAATAGTATATGCGAATTCCGTTGCTCAAACCGAGTTGTTTGACGATAGTGCTCTAAAATCGCTTCATGAACTGAAGGTTGATCCAACTACGAAACAGAAATTATTGATAAGTATTGAATCTGTAAAAAACACTTTAAAACAAGAGCAATTTGAAATCCAATTAAATAGGGATAACAAAACAGTGTTTTATAATTGGTCCATAATCCCTGAATTCAATGATCACAGTGAATTTTTCTCCTTTCTTATGGTTGCTAGAAATGTGACACCTTTTGTTGTTGCAAAACATGAGATTAATAAACTGTATAATATAATTGAACATAGTACCAACTCTATAATAATTACTGACCGGGAAGGAAAAATAGAATATGTTAATTCTTCTGTTGAGACTTTAACTGGATATGGTCATCATGAGCTTATTGGTAATAATCCAAGAATTTTTAAATCCGGTAAAACCAATCCATCCGAGCACAGGGAATTATGGGAAACAGTCACTAAGGGTAATGCCTGGAAAGGCACCTTCTGTAATAAGAAGAAAAATGGAGAGATTTTTTGGGAATTTGCTATTATCACCCCAATTAAGAATTTTGAAGGAGAAATTATAAACTACCTTGCGATAAAAGAGAATATTACGCACCAGAAGACTACCGAAGAAACACTTAAAACCAACCAGGAAAAACTAAACCTTACGTTGGAGGCAGCCCAGGTCGGAACATGGGTCATCAATATACCCGAGAATGTAGTTTACTGGGATGAACAAGTCACAAAGTTATGTGGGTATACTGTAGCTGAACTGTCCAGTGGAGGGATGAAGAACTTTGAGAAATTTATTCATCCGGAGGATATTGAAAGAGTAAAGCGATCCTTTAAACATAGCATGGAAAACTTCGATATCCTGGATATTGAATTTAGGGTCGTCACTAAACTTGGACTTATAAAACATGCTTTTGCCAAAGGCCAGGTCATTAAGGATGAGGATGGAGAGCCAATTAGAATGGATGGTATTTCCATGGATATAACAAGCCAAAAAACGATTGAAGATAATTTAAAATTACGGAATGAGGAACTTAATCAGTTTGTATATAAAGTTTCTCATGACCTGCGGGCTCCATTGGCATCCATTCGTGGTATTATTGAACTTGAAAAGATCCAAAATAAAGACAAAACTCAGTTTAAATATTTGCACTTAATTGAGGACAGAATATCCAATCTTGACCAATTCATGAGAAATATTCTAAGTCATTCGCGGAACCTGAATATGAGTGTGAAGTATAAAAAGATCGATTTCCAACAAATTACGGATGATTGTTTTAAAGAATTAGAATTTCTTAGAAATGCGCTAAATATTAAAAGAATTGTAAAGATTTCAAGGTCTACTTTTTACAGTGACGAGTCAAGATTATTTGAGATATTCAGAAATTTGATTTCAAATTCAATAAAATATCTTGATTACGATAAAACTGAACCCTTTATCAAGATCACAGTTAAATATTATAATTCTAAAGCTATAATTACATTCGAAGATAATGGGGTTGGTATTGATCCTGACCTTCAGGAATATATATTCGATATGTTTTACCGTGCCAATGAAAAATCCGATGGATCGGGAATTGGTCTTTACATTGTCAAACAAGCTGTTGAGAAACTTAATGGTTCAATTAGCGTTAAAAGTAAGAAAGGTGAAGGAACCAGATTTCAGGTCACTATTCCAAATGCTGATTCACATAACCTGAATTAATTCCCCAAATTCAAATTAATAAATACTACTTAATCAATGCCCAAATCCCTTATTTTAATCCTCCTTCTTTTTTGGGAAAAGTATTATTGCCATTTACCAAAATGAATGCAAAAAAAATAGCAGCGAATAATTTCGCAATTACTCAAGAATTTTTGTGAAAATAGTAGCGATATTGGTAGATAAACTTAATAGTGAATTGGGATCCTGACTTGTGTCTGATCCCAGGCAAGTACTAATTCCATGCTGTTATCCCTGGTTTTTAATCCCGAAATTGTAAATTGTTCAATAATCTGTGACGCATTTTGAGATGGTACCTCTACAACCAGTACATCTTTTTCAGAACTGGTTCACCATACCCCCATTTACCTAATTCACTATTAAAAGCTATGGCCCAATTGTCTTTTCCAGGTACAGTATAAAATCTATATCTTCCAGCAGCTAACTTTTCTCCATTGATACTAATATCTTTATTAAATTCAACTTCAGTTGCTTCGTTTGCCCCGGTTCTCCAATACTGACCAAATGGCAGGAGGGCACCTTCAGATTCTTCTCCAAAGATCAAACGATCTTTTTTGTACGGCCTGCAATAATCAGCGGATAGTTGAAAATCCCCATCTGTAAATTCTAATTTTTCAGCTGGACTGTGAGATCTGGTTGTTAGCATTAAATAGGCTATAAAACCTGCACCAATCAATACAATTCCAAGTATTGTTAAAAGTATTATCTTCTTTAATTTCATAATTTAGGATTTAAGGCAAATTGAAAATTATTCAATTTTTTATCTAATAACAAACCGAATGAAAATAATATGAATTCCGTAATTCTACGAAACGCTCTGACTTAACAATATTTATATGCCGTTTACCGGCAGATATTGGCCCATTCACCGATTATTGGTAGAATGAAGTGTATTTCTATCGTATATTTGATTAGGATTTAAAACATAAAAAGCGATGTCACACGATACAAACAAAAGAGTAGTACTTGCCGGATTTTTAATTGTCATAGGTTTTTTCTGGATTTTTAAGAATTTTGGTTTGATTCCGGATTTCATTCCACATTATCTGTATTCCTGGGAAATAGTATTTGTATTCATCGGAATATTTATTCTCTTAACTAAAAGAGCAGTAATCCCCGGATTGATATTTATCGGTGTAGGATTATTTTTAATTCTTCCCGATATACCAAGCTTTCATTTCATACAGATATGGATGCTTTGGCCGATACTGTTAATTGCGATTGGTATGTCACTCTTATTACAGAACCGGGCTCATCATGAAGATGGAAGACCAAGGCATAAAGACGAATCAAGAGATGATTATGTAGATGAAGTTTCAATTTTCAGTGGCGGTGAAAAAATCATTACGTCGCAGAATTTTAAAGGGGGTAAAATAACTACCATATTTGGGGGGTCAGAAATCAATTTATTGAATGCGAAACTGGCAAAAGGACCGATTTATATTGATGTAGCTGCCCTTTTCGGCGGGGCCACTTTGATCGTCCCTGAAAATTGGAATGTAAAAACAGATTTGGTATCAATTTTTGGAGGGTTCTCAGATAAAAGACACATCAATTCTGAAACTCAGGATAGCGAAGAATCTGTACTGTATATTAAGGGGGTAGTGATTTTTGGTGGGGGAGAACTTAAGAGTTATAAGAAATAGGACTATTTATCCAAATTATTAATGATTAATCCGGTAATTGGAAATAAACGGTATCTTTTAATTTATTTTATTATATGGGCCTTTTTAACATTGGCCCATTCACTTTTACTATATTATTATTATAACCTTCCTGCATATATATCCTTTTTGGATGGTGCAATATATAATGGCATCTATTTATTACTGGGGATTGGGATATGGTTTATAGTTAACTATAATCCATTTGAATTAAAAAACCTTGTGAACCTGATCGTAGCCCATTCTCTGTCGGTATTATTTATTATGGGTGTATGGTTGTCTGTAGCTGGACTATTAACTGGAATTATATTTGGAGAAATAAAGCTTTCAGAGCCGTTTACAGAACTGATACCCATACGGATCATCCTTGGAATCATGTACTATCTTTTGACCGGGTTGATTTATTATTTAATGATTTATTATCAGAATTTTAAGGAAAGGGTGGAACATGAAGCAAATATTGAAGCTAAATATAAAGAAGCGGAGTTAAATACACTTAAGGCCCAGATCAATCCACATTTTATTTTTAACAGCCTGAATTCCATTAGTTCGCTAACTATTTCTGATCCTGATGTGGCTCAGGAGATGATTGTTAAACTTTCGGATTTTTTCAGGATGACCTTAAAAAAAGACAATACCCAATTTGCTTCATTAAGTGAGGAAATTAGATATTCCCGTCTGTATTTTGAAATTGAAAAAATAAGGTTTCAGGAAAAATTGGAATACCTGATTGATTGTGATGATAAATACGCTGCTGTTAAGGTCCCGCATTTGATTTTACAACCCCTTCTGGAAAATGCAATAAAACATGGGGTGCAGGAAAGTATATCTCAAGTTCAGGTGAAGCTCAGATGCTATAAAGAAAAGGAGTATGTATTTCTTGAATTATCAAATGAATTTGATCCGGATTCCAAATTCGAAGGGCAGGGTATCGGTCATAAAAATATAAGAGAAAGATTAAGATTAATTTATTCCAGAAATGATCTTATAGATATTCAAATTATCAATAATCAGTATACAGCAATTCTAAAAATTCCATTATCTTAATGAGTTTAATTTACCGTTGTAGGTTTATTCATCTTTTAGAAATATAGTGAATTCAAATATTAATCTGATTTTATCGAAATGTCTGTGAATTACAAATTGCATAAATTTGATAATAGCTGATGAGAAAATTTACTGTGATCATTATTGACGACGAAAGCCCGGCACGGGAATTAATTAAAAATTTTTTGAAACCGTTTGATGAATTCGAAATAATCGATGAAGCGGACAATGGATTTGACGGTTGTCTTACAATCAATCGAAATAAACCAGACCTGGTATTTCTTGATGTTCAGATGCCCAGGCTTACCGGAATTGAACTACTTGAATTACTTGAAAAACCTATACCATCCATTATTTTTTCAACAGCATATGATCAATACGCGGTTCAGGCTTTCGAAAAGAATGCTTTGGATTATCTCTTAAAACCTTATAGTAAGGATCGGTTCAACACAGCATTAAAAAAGTTTATAAGAAAATCGAATGAAAAAGACAAATTGCCCGTAAATGCTGATCAATTTTTAGAAGGGATTAAGCAGAAAGATGAGAAGATTAATAGAATCCCGGTGAGAAGTGGATCAAAGATCCATGTCTTAAAGTTAGATGAAATCAGATTTATTGAAGCACAAGATGATTATATAAAAATTCATTCTACAAAAGGGGTATTCTTAAAGCAACAGACGATGAAACACATGGAAAGAAATCTGCCTGATGATGTATTTGTAAGGATTCACAGATCATATATTTTAAACATAAATTTTCTTAACCAGTTAGAGATTTATGATCGTCATGGCTACACTGCTATTACAACGGATAACAATAAATTGCCAGTTAGCCGACAAGGCGCAAGCAAACTGAAAAAGGCAATCCATATGGAGTAATTTTATAAACAAAAGATGATCCACAAATCAAACACATTGTAGATGACCTTTTTTTGGAATATGATTATGAAGATCATTGGCTGGAAAACCGAAGGTGGTTTGCCGGAAAATGAAAAGAAATTTGTGATTATCGTAGCCCCACATACAAGCAACTGGGATTTTTTACTGGGTGTCGTAATTCGTGGTGCAATGGGTTTCAGTGCAAACTTCCTGGGAAAAGATTCATTATTTAGAAAGCCTTTCGGATTCTTTTTCAGAAGCCTGGGGGGGATTCCTGTAAATCGAAATTCCAGCCAGAATATGGTTGAACAGGTTGTTGAGATTGCTAGAAACAGAAAATCATTTATTCTGGCAATTGCACCGGAGGGAACGAGAGGAAAGGTTAAAAAGTGGAGAACTGGATTCTATTTCATAGCGTTAAATGCAAAAATCCCAATTGTCATGTGCCAATTTGATTGCGAATGTAAAGTAGCTAGATTTCTAAAACCATTTCATCCAACAGGAAAATTAGAAGAAGATATGGCCTATATTAAAAGTCAGTTTGAAAATATAAAAGGACTAGCCGATACATGACAATAAATCCCTCATCCTTTTGTTTCAAAGGAGATTTTAGATAAAAGATATGAAATTAGTACACTGGGTAGCTGAGAGTATATTCTTTGATGTTGTCAGATATTGACAGCCTTACCAATATAAATTGTTTAATTATTTTTATAGCTATCTTAATTTTATCTTTAATTTTAAGGAACCATATAAAAAAATATAATAAATACCAGCAAAAACCTAAAAGCTTGGTTATATAAGTAAATATAATAAAATGAAATTCCATCTGAACAGGATAATACTTGCTGCTATATTAGTTTTCTTAACCACGCTAAGTGTACGAACGCAGGAGGTTAGATCCATTAATGAACTGCTTCTAGACACTGCCTTTTTGGATAAACTGCCTATCCCCATATCAGCGATATCAGTCAACTCAGACCAAACGCAGACTGTTATTGAAGAAGTAGAGGAGTCCCTTGGATTTACACCAGAGCAACTTGATAGAATCGATTCCATCCTTAATGATTTTAATACCGAACTCAATAAATTTAAGGAACTGGTCAATGATGAATTTCTCAGCTCATCAAGTGCCATTTTGTTTGATAAAACCATTTCTGATATTAAGCAGGTAGATGAAAGGGTAAATGGATACCGGGAGATCGTACAATCTGAAATTCAGGATAAGGAAAAAGATAATAAAAGGATTGATAAACTGATAATAATTTGGAACAAAACATCTGAATCTGAAAGATCGACTAGTTTTTCAAATGCTATAAAGCAAAACCTTAAAGAGATTATTGCGGAATTAAATGACATAGATAAAAGAATTGGAAAGTATTTAAATAACTTACTTGAACTGGAATTGAAATTGAATGAATCTCATTCAAGTTTTGAAGTCTTAATTAAATCGATCAATACTGCCAGGGGTGATGTGAGCAAAAATCTCTTGATCCCTGACAGTAAGCCTATCTGGAAAATCTATACTGATAGGACAGATACAGTGGGAGTGGAGGAAAAACTTAAAAATGCAATTGAGAGTCAGAAAAATGAAACTATCGAGTATTATACCCTGTACAGTAAGAATATCTATTTTGCTGTTTTTATTTTAGTGCTTGTTCAGATTATTTCTTTTTTTTTAAGATATAGGGTGATTAATGAACAGATTGAAGATGCTAAAAATGAAGATAGTGCTATCCTAAAATTGTTTAAAAATCCTTTTTTCCCAGCGTTGTTGGGAGGATTTTACCTCATTTACCTCATACTCCCGGACAAGCCCTTCATTGTTGATGAAATACTATATTTTGCAGCACTGATCCCATTCTCAATTGTTTTGATCAATATTCTATCGGTAAAAGATAGAAATCTGGTCATCTATCTTACTTTCATATTCGCGCTATCTGTGTTTGCACGACTGGGAATTGATATTGAGATTTACAGCCGCACCTTTATGCTGGTAATTACGATACTGGCCATCATCCTTTTGGTACAGATATTGAGAATCGAATGGGAGGGAGTAAAGGACCAGCCCAATTTACGATCGATGTACAGGATCCTGGCAAAAACTACTTTGGGCATACTTGTCGTATGTTTTATTGGTAATATTTTAGGAAATTATACACTTACCTCCATTCTACTATATGGTTTATTAAGTACTACTTTTCTTGGAATTTCTATGTATTTGATTTACCTCATGTTAATTGGTTCATTTATTTCCGTATTCAATAGTCAGTGGGGGCAGAGCTTCAGAATTATAAAAAGGTATCAAAAAGAGATCATAAAAAAAATTAGGAGAATTTTAGTGTTCATTCTGGTAATATCCTTTCTAATTGGATCACTTCAAGGATTTTACATTTTTGATATCTTCTATGAGGCAATAGAAAACTTCCTAATAACTCCATATAATCTGGGTAGTTTTTCCTTTACCATTAATGATATTCTTCTTTTTATTTTGATCCTTTTAATCACTAGTTGGATATCCCGTTTTTCTCAATTTGTGCTTCAGGAACAGGTATTATTCAAGTCAAAGAAACAAAAAGATGTATCAGCCTCTATTTCCTCCCTGGTTAAGTTCGGGATTGTTACCATTGGTTTCTTTGTCGCCGCCTTAGCTTCGGGATTTCCACTTGATAAAATAACGCTACTTATTAGTGCTTTTGGTGTCGGTATTGGATTCGGATTGCAGAATATATTTAATAATCTTGTGTCTGGAATTATTCTGGTATTTGAGAAACCCCTCCAGGTAGGTGATACGATAGAAGTTGGGCAATTAGTAGGTGTCGTGAAAACCATTGGAATTCGGGCGAGCACAATAAGAACTTTTGATGGATCTGAGGTTATTGTTCCCAATGGTAATTTGGTATCCAATGAATTGATAAACTGGACGCTTTCAGATTCACAAAGGAGAATGATCATAAAGGTAGGTGTTGAATATGGGACCGACCCAAATGAAGTTATAAAAATATTGCTGGGCGTAGCTAAGAAGAATAAAGAGTTGTTGGAGGATCCTGCACCTTATGTCCTTTTCAGGGAATTCGGGGATTCTTCATTAAATTTTGAACTGAGATGCTATACTGACAGCAGTGACTGGTTATTCATTTTAAGTGATTTGCATGTAAAAGTAAATAATGCGCTAAAAGAAGCAGGTATTGTGATCCCATTTCCACAAAGAGATCTTCACATTAAAGATCTGAATCCGAATATAGTTAAAGCTGAAAAGTCTTCTCCCAGATCAAAATGATCCATGTGCTACAATGTTAACTATTTAACAAAGAAACGATTAGAATATGCCCGCCGATTAAAAGGTATTATTGACGAGCGGATTCTTGATGTTGAGGTTGAAGATATATTTAAAAGGACTGGTCCGGTTTTTTACACCAATGGATTTAATCATCCTGATGTACCTGTTATAACCAATACAAATCAAGATCATTTACAATCCATGGCCTGGGGGTTAATTCCTTTCTGGGTTAAAGATCCGGAACAGGCATTTTTATTAAGCAAAAGAACTTTAAATGCAAGGGGAGAGGAGATGTTTAATAAGCCATCTTTCCGGAATGCGGCCCGAAATAAGAGATGTCTTGTACTTTTAGATGGATTTTTTGAATATCACTGGCATAAGGGGAAATCCTATCCATACTATATTAAAATGGCCAATGATGAACCCATGTTACTGGCTGGTCTTTGGGAAACATGGAATTATGAAAAGGAATCATTAATCAGGAATACCTTTAGTATTGTTACTACCAATGCCAATCCGCTAATGGCCCATATCCATAATAAGCCTAAAGCAAGTGAGGGGCCGCGTATGCCTGTAATCCTACCCAAAGGATTGGAAATGGAATGGCTGGGCGCTGCCAATGATCCTCCAGGTCAACAAAAGGTGGAGGAAATGATACGTCCATTTGATGAATCAGAACTTTTAGCCTATACTGTTCCTAGGCTACAGGGGAAATATGGTGTAGGGAATGTAAAAGAGGCTTTGAGCGAATATGAGTATGAAGATCTTTTGAGATAGTCGTATCATAGAATGGGTATAAAAGAAAAGCGAGAAACAGTCAATGTTACTTGATTATTTCCCGCTTTCACGTTGCTGCAACCGTAGTCACAACGCCGCGCCAAATGTACTTTTTTTGGTTAAAATATCAGAATCTGATCCGAGGACCTGATCCTTCAACTTCCAACGCTTGTCAAGTGATTCCGAAGAACTCTTTTACATTCGCTTTCCGCTCGCTAAGCTGCTTTTTGTTGTCACAATCCGTAGACCGAAACTTTTTGTTTCAACTTAACTCCTGGCAACCTTTCAAAGATCAATTTGATATTGTAAATGTAGAATCATTTTTTACTTAAGCAAAAAAATATCCCTAAAAGAAATCAACAACTTTTCCACCAGGTTATCAACATACTTGATACTTGAGATTTTTCATTACTATTAGATTCGTATCTAAGATATCTTTTAAGTAATTAATATCATTGATTAATCAATGTTCAAATTTTGAGCAATAATCTATGCTTGGATTTAAGGTAGGTGAAGGTCATAACTTATAAAGTTATAAAGGGAAGAGCCTGAATGGTTGATCTTCTGATAACAGAATTAGTGAGAAGTATTTGGAAGGTATAAAAAAAAGCGGGAAGTTCATCAATTTGACTTGATGGCTTCCCGCCTTCATATTGTATCAACCGTGGTCGATATAATATGCCAAATGTACTTTGGAAGGTTAAGTATCCTAACAATTTCCGGGGAATCTGTCTGAATTCTATATCCAATGGTCAAGAGATCCGGGGATTTCTTAATCAATGAATAACCTTGTTGATTGCAACTTTTTTGTATTTAGTGTCCGTAAACTCTAAACTTTTATTAGCTACCCTCTTCAGGTCAACCATTCAAAGATCGATTTGATGTTGCTAAGATATAACGCCGGATCACTTTGACCAAAAAAATTAAAGGAAAGAATTCCACAAATTATACACGGCTAAAATAACAGGATATGCACATTTTTTTTAGAACTAAATGCCATTTACCAACATATTATCCACAGTTTTTCTAAATTGAAGTGAATTCGCAAATTTTAATACAACAAGAATATCGAAAAAACGGTATATAACAATAGTTAAATGATTTACATATTTAATCATACCTTGTATTTTTTTAAAAAATAAACCTATGAAAAGAATATTAGTGCCCACAGATTTTACGGAGCAATCCGAAAATGCTTTGCAATTTGCTTATCAAATTGCCAAAAAAATTAATGGTGAAATTGAATTGTTACATGTGCTCGATGTGCCTGAAGGAGATCAATATTCTGGGATGGATAATATTAACACTGGAGGGGAATTTTCCGGAGGTGAGCGTATAGATGATCTGTTTTTTGTGAAATTGCTTGAAAAAACAAAGGAGAGATTTGAAGATATATTAACCAGTCCGGATTATCAAGATATTAAAATCATTGACCGGATGAAAGTTGGATCCCCTTATAAAAGTATTGTTGAGGAAACCGAAAAAGGGAAAGTGAACTTAATAGTTATGGGGACTTCGGGTGTGAACGACTGGGAGGAAGCGATAGTAGGATCAACTGCTGATAGAGTTGTGAGAAAGGCAAAATGTCCTGTTTTAACCATTCAGAACCAAGTAAATTTAAGCGATATTAAGAACATAGCATATGCATCTGATTTTAAATACAATCATGATTATCTGGTTGACCTGGTAAAGGAATTCGGACTTACACTAAATGCAAAAATCCATTTGGTTAAAGTGAATACACCATCTAATTTTAAGAATGATGATGAAAATATGGCAATCTTAAAATCCTTTGCCGAAGAAAATAAGTTTTTAGATTATGAACTGCATATTTATAACCATGAAGAAGAAGAGGATGGGATAATATGTTTCGCTGAGAATTATGGGATGAATATGATCGTTATGGCTACCGAAGGAAAAACGGGTTTTTCAAGACTTCTTGAAGGAAGTATTGCGGAGGATGTAGTAAATTATTCGAAAATTCCTGTATTAACCTACAGAACACTAAAAGCATAAGCATCAAATTGGATAATAGGAGTATATAAATAAATAGGAGCGTGGTGAACGCTCCTATTTACTTATGTTTTTTGATTAATTGTATAGATTAATTCTGATTTTATCCAGATTAATAATAAGATAATTCCTGGTTTGCTTCCTCTCCGGCCTTATGTGGGATTTCAGTATCGATGTCATTCAAAATTTTCCTTATATACATGGAAATAATAGTTAGAAAACTTCCAAAAACACTTGCCTGCAAACCGATTAATACTACCATGGTCATAATGCCATGAAAGGAATGAGTGAAAATTATAGAAGCAAAAGCTATGGCTAAAATACCATTGAATATAAGTATCCAATAATGATTGAATAATCCCCTTAATCGATACCCGTTAGATATTTGCAATATTCCCATAAAAGATATCCAAATGGCTATTAGTGAAAGAAAAACACTTGTTGTCATACCTGCAAATGATATGATTATTATACCTATAATCAAATCGATAAATCCCTCTGTTAATCTCCAGCTCCTGTCCCTGCTTTTTATTCTAGATGATAAAAACAATAAAGATATTCCGCTAATAATTATTAATAAGCCGAATATACGCGAAAAGATTACAATCGTACTTATTGGAGCGGAAATGGTAATCAATCCAAAAATGAAGGTGATAAGCCCCTTAATAGTGAGCATCCACCAGTTTTTTAAAATAGCATTCATGTCAAACATTCCAAAGTTAAGGTTATAGGTTCTGTTATGGAAACTATTATTTAAAATATAGTTTCCATAACTCTATACGTAAAATATGAAGTCATGGATGTGTTTTTAGAAGATATATTTTGGAATTTCTAATTCCCTGATTAAATGAAATTGAATTATCATCATCTGTGCAAGATCCTTTTACTATAGATTTGTAAATTCCACTAAGAAAAAATCTCACTGATCTACTGTGGAAGTAGATAAAGATCATAACTCACTTAGAAGGGAATTAGCTTGATTAATACTTTCCAAAATGGCTGTCTTAACTTTTTTAGCATCTTCAAGAGACTGCTCCTGAATCTTAAACATCTCCTGAGGTGAAATAAAATCTGAAGCATCAGGATCCACTTCTGATTGATCGGGAATCCGGGTAACATTTCTCATCCAGTCCATCATTAAACTATGGGCATTCTCGAGATTTTGCAGGGATTCATTTATTTTTTGAATTGTCTCTTCATCAGATATATTATCTTTCTTTTCTTTCAAGGCGCTTTGTAGCTTCATTATATCCCCCATAAGAGGCATAACTTCATCATGGATACTTATGGCTTGATCAAAAACTTCTTCAGCTTCCAGATAAATATTTTCTTTTGTGTCACGCTGACCACAGGAAACAAGAAACAATACTATAACAACTGATGTGGTGAAGAAAGATCTCATAATGAATGATTTATGTTTATACAAACTTATTGAATTATAGAAAATAACTGAACATAAAGCCTATACAAAGGATACATACTCGAATTTAATGAATTTTATACCATAAAAATTTATTGAGCATCATTAAAAATTGGGTTTGGATTTGAAGATTAAAAAAAAGTATAAGTTTAAATTCCTTATCTTTTCACTCTATTTTTTCCCAAGAATCTGAACAATAACCTTTCGCGATCTGGGCCGGGTGTCAAAGTCAATAAAGATGATCTGTTGCCAGGTGCCAAGTATTAATTTCTGATTTATGAAAGGAATTACCAATGAACTGCCAGTCAATGTTGATCTTAAATGTGCAGCACCATTATCATCACCCCAGGTCTGATTATGATGATATGAGACACCATAAGGGGCAATTTTATGGTACATCTCTGAAACATCATGATGTACCAGCCCAGGCTCATATTCAACGGTACTTAAGCCAGTGGTTGATCCAATTGCAAACAGTGTGATATTTCCTTCATTATATCCATTCTGGTTCAAAACCTGCTGAACTTTATCTGTTATATCAACCAATTGAGTATTTCCTTTTGTAGAAAATTCTATACTATGTGTTTCAATGTTTATCATATCAATTTTTCGTTAATACTTTCTGTTCTAATGCTAAAAACCATTTGTAAACTTGAAGCTAAAATTATTAAATTACAATAAAATTGTTCAACTCAAGAAATTTACCAGCTATGACTAAAAAATGTATGATTTGTAACGTGCCAATCTACGGTAGAATTGACAAGCGATTTTGTTCTGATAATTGCCGGAATCGATACCATAATGGATTAAAGAGTTCGGAATCAATGTATCTGAGAAGAGTCAATTATAAATTAAGAAGAAATAGAAAAATTCTTCTTGAATCGTTTCTGTCGGGAAATGAAATCGTCTCTTATTATCATCTTTCAAATAAAGGATTTGATTATAACTATATTACAAACTATCAAATTAACGATAAGGGATACACCACCTATTTTTGTTACGATTTGGGGTATATGCAATATTCAAATTTAAAATTAAGGTTACTGAAAAGAGAAATTGCATCGAATGAAATTTGATGAATTTATTCTTTTTTTAATACGTGTGAAGAGGTTTTGATTCTGCAGCTATTGGCAATGTTTACGGATAAAATATTCAGCTTTATCCATGCCGAGTAAATGTGCCTTATTCATATCCTGACATGCTTTCTCAACATCCTTAAGATTGTAGAATGCTATAGACCGGTTGTAATATAATTCGGGCATTTGAGGATTTAACAGTATGGCTTCCGAGTAATATTCGATACTTAAATTAAAATCTTCAGCACGAAAATATGCATTAGCCAGATTATACCATATCTGAAAATTACTCAAATCATATTTCAAAGCCGATTTAAAATCTCCTATTGCCATATCGATTTCATCAATCTTTTCATATATCATGCCTCTTTCAAGGAAATACTCGGAATTATCGGGATCTAATTGGATAGCAGAATTATAGTCTTCGATTGCCGCTTCATAATTTCCGACCAAATAGAATTGATAGGCCCTTTGTGCATAGGCCATTGGGAAATTCTCATTCTTTTCAATTAGCTCATCAAGCTGTCTGATTTGTTCAGCTGACGAATCGTCCTCGCAAAGAGACAGATTTAAAGCGGCGACACTATTGTATGGATTAATGGATAAGGACCGGTTAAAACATATCTTTGCTGAATCGACCTTGCCTAAAGCCATATAATTCAATCCGGCATTGGCTAATATATTGTCATCATCCGGGTTAAGATCAATTGCTTTTGTGAAATTTGATGATGACTGTTCATATAAACCCATCTGGTAATGACAAAGACCCAAATAATTGTAGATATCGGCATCCTTACCGGTCATGGAAATAATCTCGTTAAATTCCGAATTATCATCATTCTGACCATATTTTAATCCTCTGAAAAAAATAGCCTGTGTCTCACCAGGAGGAAGGGTTAATAAATGTTTCAGATCATCTACAGCCTTTATATATTCGCCTGTTTTATAATAAACCAAGGCTCTGTTAAAAAGTCCTTCATTGAAGTCAGGCTCAACACTTAAGGACAGATTATAGTTTTGCAGAGCTTTTTCAAAGTTTTGATTTCTTTCGTATGATAAACCATTAAAGTAATAGGCAAGATAATTATTAGGATCCAAGGTAATGGTTTTTTCAAATTCAGTAATGGCTTTATCAAATTGTCTTCGATTATGATATGTCAATCCGTTTTCGTAGTGTTCCAGGGCAAGCCTAGACCTCCTGATCCTGGTCAGAGTAGAATCTTGTGCCGAGAGATTCAGGTTACTAATCAAAAAAAGACACCACAGACAAATAACTTTATAAAACATTTTTAAACACATTTGTCTTTTCTTATAAAGAAATATATTGAATTCAGAGTTTAAATGTCATTTTTATCCATCATATATTTACGAATATGAAGGTAATTGGTAAGTACCTTATACTATTTTTCGTATTCAAAACATTCTTCCCAGCCTTATCATTTGGTAACCATATTTCTGGTTTGGTTGCCGGAAGAACTGGTGAAGCACTCCCATTTGCTACTATTTTTATTAAAGAGACCAGCTTTGGTACGACTACAAACCTTGAAGGCAATTATGAATTTTCTGTTGAACCGGGAGAATATACCGTGATTTTCCAGTATCTCGGCTACCAGACAGAATACAGGGAAATAACAGTAGGGAGTGAAGATTTAGTTATTGATGTCATATTGAAAGAGCAATCTTATGTTCTTCCTGATCTTACTTATGTGTCTGGCGAAGATCCGGCATACGCCATAATGAGAAAGGTGATTGCCAAAAGTAAATATCATTTGTACCAATTAGAATCATATTCTACAACGGTTTATGTGAAAGGATCGGGAAGGGTAATTAAGGTTCCTTTTCTTTTCAGAAAAAGACTGGAAAAGGAAGGGATTGATTCAACCAAGGTTTTTACTGTCGAATCAATTACTGAGTTGAATTACAAAATCCCAAATACATACACAGAAAAGGTTTTATCTATTAATACAAATATTGAAGATAATACTCCATCGCCTATGCCATTCATAAAAGCTAGCTTTTACGAACCAAATGTGGCAGAGGCGCTGTCACCTCTTGCCCCAAACGCATTTGCTCATTATAGGTACAGATATGACGGTGCCTTTTCTGATAATAATTATACTGTCTTCAAAATATATGTTCGACCACGTATTAAGGGAGACCAGGTATTTGAGGGATATCTGTATATCATTGAAGATCTCTGGGCACTACATAGTTTGAATCTGGAAACCTACGTGCAAGGTTTTATAGTTAAGATTGACCAGATTTACAAACCAGTATTACCACAAGTATGGATGCCTGTCACCTTGAAATTTGATGTTACAGGATCTTTTATGGGTTTCAAATTTGAATTTAATTATGCTGCAGTTAATAATAACTATGAGGTAAACTTAAATAAGGAATATATATCTCAGGTAGATTCAATAATCTCGGATATAGTAAAAGATGAAATTGCCAATTCAGAGGTTTCAGATTCCCTGGGAATTATTGATTTCTCTGAGGACATATCAAAGAAGGATATGCGGCGACAAATGCGTGCTTATGAAAAAGAGGCACTTAAAGCTGAAGAAGAGAATCAGGATATAGTAATAAACGAAAGTGTAGAAATAGATTCATTAGCGTATAAAAGAGATTCCACATATTGGGCCACAATCAGACCTATTCCACTAACTACCTTAGAACTTAAGAATTATGAAGCAAAAGACAGTCTTATTGTAATACGTAAGGAGGAGAAAAAGAAGGATTCAGTTCGAAGTGAAAGAAATAAAAAGTTCAGGATTGAACATATTATTGTTGGCAACAATTATTATTTATCTGAGAATAGTACTCTAATTTGGCATCCTCTGTGGAATAAACTTAGCTACAATACGGTTGAAGGTTTAAATATTCACGCTGATCTTGATTATAGATTGAAGTTGGATAGCCTGAGAAGTTTAACATTTGGGACAAAGGTAAGATATGGTTTTTCATCTAAACGATGGAACGGTATTTTGTTTGCCGAATATAGATTTAAAAAGCATCTGCAGTCAGGGAATTTTACTTTAACAGGAGGGAGATATATTTCGCAAATAAATCCGGAAAATCCAATTCCATTTTGGTGGAATATGGTATATACTTTATTCTTGCGGGAGAATTATATGAAACTATTCGAGAGGGATTTTGTAGACCTCAATTTGAAGATGCCCTTTTCAAGTACTTTAATAGGAAATTTTACAATTAACCTGGCTGAGAAAAGGTCACTTGAAAACACCAGTGATTTTTCATTCTTTAACCGCGATTCAGAATTTATGCAAAATAATCCTCCTAATATAATCCTGGAAGATACCCGCTTTGAACCCTACCAGATCTTTTCAGCAGCATTATCATTTGATTATATGCCTTTCTTAAAATACAACATAAAAAATGGCAGAAAAAATATTATAAAGGGTAGCTCACCTGTATTCACGCTTGGATATAAATATGGAAAGGTTATCAGAGGAGAGGACATTACATATAATCACCTTTTTGGAAAAGTAAAGTATGGCAATCGGTTTGGAGTAGGCAACAGATATGATCTTGTCTTGGCAGGTGGAAAAATCTTCAAAAAGGGTGAATTGGATTTTCCGGAATTTATACATTTCATGGGGAATCAAACGATTTTAATAACCGGCGATATATTTGAATCGTTTAGAATGCTCCCATATTACTATTACAGTACAAATGATTATTACTTGGAAGCCCATGCGTTTTATCAGTTCAGGAAACTTCTTTTAACTCAGATTGTGTATACCAGGTATGCAGGTTGGCGAGAAGACTTGTATATAAATTATCTGCATTCGAACTCTATCCAGAATTACTACGAGATCGGGTATGCCATTGACAATATCTTCAGGTTCTTAAGGCTTGAGGTAGTAGGTCAATTTAATGGAACAAAATATGAGGGGATAGGATTTCGAATTGGAATCGCCAAATATTTATCTCTTGAGTAATTATACCATTGAAGGTAATCTTATTATAAATTCAGATCCTTTATTTGGTTCTGATTTCAGCTGAATATTTCCATCCAGTTTGCCTACCATTTCTTTAACGATGTATAATCCTAGGCCGGATCCTGATGACTTCTCTGAGGCTCTGAAGAACATATCATAAACCTTATCCTGGATCTCTGGCTCTATACCTTCACCATTGTCTTTCACTGAAAGAAGTAAGTGATTTCCATCTTCATTTGCCTTTACTATGATAACTGGATTCTTCTGGTCAAAATTCTGGTACTTTACAGCATTGAAAATTAGATTTTTCATTATCACATTCACTCTCTTCTCATCTGAATTGAAAGACAGGCCAGTGTCAACATCTATTTTGAAATCGATTTTATCAACATTTTCCAGGTAAAACAGGTCGCTGTAAATGCTTTCAATCATTTTTTTGACATCAATTTCTTCTTTGACGAGTCCAATCCTTACGTTCCTGGAATAGTCGATTATGTCTCTAATAAAATTCTCAAGTCCCTTTATTCGCTCCATCATCATTTTAAGACACATCTCTATTTCTGACTTGTCCTCACTAATCTCTGCAAGATGAATAAGGCCCTGAATAGAAAGAAGGGGCGCCTTGAGGTCATGTGAGGTGATGTAAACAAATCTGTCTAGTTCAGCATTGGCTTTTTCAAGCAGATCTTTTTGTTTTATTATTTTCTCTTCGGCAATTTTCCTTTTTGTCACATTGATAATAGATCCAACCATTCGAATTGGTTTACCTTCGTTGTTAAATATGGCTTTCCCAGAATCATAAAACCATTCATACTGCCCGCTTTTTTTTCTAATTCTGTATTCCAGTTCAAATGGTTCCTGATTTTTTAAATGGTTTTCCACAGCCTGTTTTACCCTATCTTCATCATCCGGATGGATCATAGAATATATGGCCTCGATATCGACATTTTCAAATTCAGAAGAATGATACCCTAGCATTTCCTTCCATTTTGGGCCATGATATATTTTATTGTTTTCAAGATCCCAATCCCACAAGCCTGCATTTGTTCCCAGCATGGCTAGTTTATATCGCTGTTGGCTTGCTCTAAGCTCCCTGGTCAGTTTGTTTAATTTTACTTGCCTGAAAAGCAGATTTCTTTCCGATAGAAAGTACGTTTTAGTCATAAAATATGAGATATATACTACCCCAACAAGGCTGAAAATAAAATTAATCGTTGACATTAGGCGAAGACCAGTGGAAGTAAGGTTTACCTGTGGAAATATAGAGAATGTAGAATATGTATCCAGAAAATACAGGAGCAGGCTCAAACATGAAAATGCAACACTGAAATAACGACCGTCATAACCATTTAATTCAAATGCGAGAAGAATCAATGGAAGATATAATAAATAGGTTTCTGTATTTTCAAGATTATTGGATCCGAATAAATAGACGGATATCAATACGGTATAGAGCAAAATTATTTTTCCAATTTCAAAGTTTCCTATTCTATTTGCATAAAAGGCGAAAGAAAATAGCAGGATATTAGCTATATATACTGTTATAATAATATTACCTCCACCATAAAGATCCAGTATTAGATATATGATATTAAAGAATAGTGAAAGTATACTTAATTCACCTACCAACAGTTTCCTTCTATAGTCTCCAAGCAAGGAATCTTTGGATTGATGGCCAAGAATCAGTCGGTGTTCTAATGATGGTGTTTCAAGTTTCACTGCGTTGAACTTTCGCTCATTTAATTCCCGGAAATGTGTTCAATTTAGTCTATCTCCTTAATCAAAGTTATTAGTTAGCCATTAATTTTATGAATAATCAACAAATAAATTTTAATTATTGCTTTATTTTGCCTTTCGCATATAAAAAATCCGATGGCTGATATTGTCAATAACAAGGATCGAACTGATAAAAAGAATTTAAATTTCATTGAATCGATCATAGAAAATGATATAAGAAATTATCCGGAAGATAAATCGATAGTTACCCGATTCCCACCTGAACCGAACGGCTATTTACATATTGGACATGCGAAATCAATTTGCCTGAATTTTGGATTAGCTAAGGAATATGGTGGTAAGTGCAACCTTAGGTTTGATGATACAAATCCTGAAACTGAGGAAACAGAGTATGTCGATTCTATTAAAGAAGATATTAAATGGCTGGGCTTCGACTGGGAAGATAGGGAGTATTATACATCAGATTATTTTGACAAGCTATATGGTTTTGCCATTGTATTAATTGAAAAGGGATATGCATATGTAGATGATCAAAGTGCGGAAGAGGTAAGTGCAACTAGAGGGACTCCTACCAAACCCGGGATTGAAAGCCCATACAGGAATCGCTCAATTGAAGAAAACCTTGATCTCTTCAGGCGAATGAAAGATGGGGAATTTCCAGATGGATCAAAAGTTCTAAGAGCAAAGATTGATATGGCTTCTCCAAATATGTGGCTCCGAGATCCAGCTCTATATCGGATAAAAAGGGTCCCGCATCATCGCACTGGGGAAACTTGGTGCATATATCCTATGTATGATTTTGCTCATGGTCAGTCAGACTATATTGAAGGCATTACCCATTCGATATGTACCCTTGAGTTTGAGGTTCACCGTCCACTCTATGATTGGCTACTGGATCACATTGCCCAGGGACCGAGGCCGCGTCAATATGAGTTTGCACGGCTTAATCTGAATTATACAGTGATGAGTAAACGCAAGTTGCTGGAACTTGTTAATGGAGGATATGTTGACGGATGGGATGATCCGCGTATGCCTACAATTTCTGCAATGAGGAGAAGAGGGTACACCCCGGCATCTATCAGGAACTTTTCTGAAAGAGTAGGTGTTGCCAAGCGGGATAATATTATAGATGTAGCTTTTCTTGAGCATGCTGTTCGTGAAGATCTTAATAAGGTTGCCTTGAGAAGAATGGCTGTCCTGGATCCTTTAAAGGTGGTAATAACTAATTATCCGGAAGGCAAGAACGAAATGTTACAAGGCCGGAATAATCCGGAAAAAGAGACAGATGGATTAAGGGAAGTCCCTTTCAGTCGCGAACTATACATCGAGCGTGAAGATTTCATGGAAGATCCACCCAAGAAGTTTTTCAGGTTGGTTCCTGGTGGCGAAGTCAGACTGAAATATGCATACATTATAAAATGTGAGGAGGTGATTAAAGACGCTTCTACTGGAATTGTGACAGAGTTGCGTTGCACATATGATCCTGATACAAAAAGCGGGATGACTGGAAGCCAACGAAAAGTTAAAGGGACCATTCATTGGGTATCAATAGATCAAGCTGTAAAGACAGAAGTCAGGTTGTATGATAGATTGTTTATTGATGAGGATCCGGCCAACAAAAAAGATGGATCTGATTTTAAAGATTACGTTAATCCCGATTCTTTAGAAGTGCTTGAAAAAGTTTACATTGAGCCAAGCATACTTTCAGCAAAATCAGCCGATAAATTTCAGTTTGAGCGGAAAGGATATTTTTGTGTAGATCCGGATTCGGAAGAGGGGCATTTGGTTTTTAACAGGACTGTTACTTTAAGAGATACCTGGGCTAAAAAAAGTAAGTCCTGATTATTTTGCCGGGTTCTCAGTTTTTTTAGTTTTGTCCAGCGTTTCTACTTTTTCCATAACTTTCTCGATTCGTCCCACAATAGGGAAAGCATTGATTTCACTTCTATTCTTCGATAAATTTCAGTTTTAGCGGAACTGATAATCTAGCGTAGATCCCGATTCGGAAGAAGGGCATTTGGTTTTTAACAGGACGGTTACTTGAGGGATACCTGGGCTAAAAAAAGCAAGTCCTGAATATTTTGCTGGGTTCTAAGTTTTTTTAGTTTTTCCAATGTTTCTATTTTTCCAAAACTTTCCTGATTCATCCCACAATAGAAAAAGCATTGATTACACGTCTATTTAATCAGTATTTTATGTGCAACTGATAATCTATCTTGATCCCAATTGGGGGTGACAAAGAATGGATTGCTCATACGCGCTTGGTATACACACAATCCCCTCGTGAATGCTTCGCATTTCGAACCACCAACCCTAGCTGGTTCTCATCCAGCCATTATTACATATTGTTAATTAGAAGAAAAAAAGACCACTCTTGTTAAGTAGTCTTTATGATTATGTCGGGATGACTGGATTCGAACCAGCGGCCTCGTCGTCCCGAACCACGCGCGCTACCGGGCTCCTACATCCAGGAAGTATTTTTGATACTTGTTGCGAATATAATGTTTATTTTTCAGCTTTTTAAGCATAAATTCAAAATCTACAGCATCCTTTTTACTTTTGAATTCTCTTTTGAAAACCAGCTTCCATGGCCCTTTATTCTTAGTAGATGTAGTATGACCATAATTATGTTCCAAGATTCTTCTATCAAGGTTATTGGAATGTCCTATGTACCATCGGGCCGAATTTTCAGATTCGATAATATATGTATAATACATAACAGGCTAGAGATCAATTGGCGGCCTTCCCGACCTGTCGGGACGCGCTACCGGGCTGCGCTACATCCCGAGGAAGTATTTTTGATACTTGTTGCGAATATAATGTTTATTTTTTAGCTTTTTAAGCATAAATTCAAAATCTACAGCATCCTTTTTACTTTTGAATTCTCTTTTGAAAACCAGCTTCCATGGCCCTTTATTCTTAGTAGATGTAGTGTGACCATAATTATGTTCCAAGATTCTTCTATCAAGGTTATTGGAATGTCCTATGTACCATCGGGCCGAATTTTCAGATTCGATAATATATGTATAATACATAACAGGCTAGAGATCAATTGGCGGCCTTCCCGACCTGTCGGGACGCGCTACCGGGCGAAGTTTATGACGCCTAAGGCGTTACTACATCCCGCTACATACCCCTAAAAAGTAACCTCGGGAGCTGTCTGTGCAGCATCAGTTGCCTGAAATTGAGCTTTTTGTTCAAAACCGAAAATGCCTGCCATAATATTAGTCGGAAAGCTTCTGATTTTGGTATTATATTTTTGAACAGAACTATTGAACCGGTCTCTAGCAACAGCGATGCGGTTTTCAGTGCCTTCTAACTGTGCTTGTAGTTCTAAGAAATTCTGATCACTTTTTAATTCCGGGTATCGTTCTACCGTCACAAGCAATCGGGATAAAGCAGAACTAAGCTCGCCTTGTGCAGCCTGAAACTGTTGCAGCATGGCTGGATTAATATTACTCGGATCAATCTGTATGCTTGATGCCTTTGCTCTGGCTTCTGTAACACCAACAAGCACTTCCTTTTCCTGAGCTGCGAATCCTTTAACAGTATTGACTAGATTGGGTATGAGGTCTGACCTTCTCTGATACTGAGTTTGTACATTAGCCCATGAAGTTTTAACTTCTTCATCCAGGGCAACCATTGTATTATATGAACCTTTAAAGGCATTATATAAAATAAAAACTAAAAGGATAATGACCGCAATTATGATCCAGGATTTTTTCATAATAATTTTAATTTCAATTGAGTATATGCAAAACTAGAAAATATGCTTGAAAACATGGTTCTAATTGGATAAAACTATTGAATTATAATGATTATTCATATTATAGCGCTAATTTTAAATAAAGAATTAAATATTGTGGATTTAAGAAATTCTCTGTTATTGAAATACCTTATTGCATTAATTTCTCTTTCCTTTCTTCTATTTGTTCAAAATTTGGCCGTTGGACAAGATCTTGTAAATGTTCCACAGATTAAAGGATATGTGACTGACCAGACCGGGACAATGAATCAACAAGAGATCCAGGCAATGGAGAACAAGCTTCAAAATCTGCAAGAGGCAAAAGGAAGCCAGATCATCGTACTTGTAATCCCATCAACTTACCCTGAAGAAATTGAACAATATGGCATACGCACTGCTGATACACTTAGGATAGGTAGGGAAGGGATTGACGATGGTGTTATCCTGATCGTAGCTAAAGAGGATAGAAAGGTTAGAATTGAAGTTGGATATGGACTTGAAGGGGCTATACCAGACGCTTATGCTAAAAGAATTATAGAACAGATAATTATCCCTGATTTCAGGGATGGCCAATACTACTCCGGAATAAATCATGGTGTTGATGCCATTATTACCTTAATAGAAGGTGAAGAACTTCCACTGCCTGAATCTGGTGCTGGTTTTGGGAACGAAGAAAAACAGCTTCCGGTATTTTTTATATTTATTTTGGTAATGGTTGTTGGACTGCCTGTTTTAAAAGCAATATTAGGAAACAAAACGAAGTCAAAGACAGCCAGGGTAATTATTTTCCTGATAACATTCGGACTGGGATGGTTGATTGTTAATTTCTTTATTGGATTGATCCTGGGAACCTTTCTGACCTTTTTTATGAGCATCCCTTCAGGAGGGCCGAGGGGAGGCTCCAGAGGAGGAGGTTTTATTGGACCTTTAGGTGGCTTTGGAGGCGGTAGTGGTGGTTTTGGCGGAGGAGGTTTCGGAGGAGGATTTGGTGGAGGAATGGGAGGTGGCTTTGGCGGTGGCGGAGCATCAGGAGGTTGGTAATATTATAAATAAATATTAAATGGGAAAACGTTTTATATTCTCTGAAGAGCAAAAGAAAGATATAGAAAAGGCCGTACAGAATCTTGAGGCTAAAACAAGTGGCGAGATGGTCCCTTATATTGTTCCAGACAGTGATAATTATGTTGAAGGAACATTATATACTATAATTTCCTTTCTAATAATTGGAATTGTTATGGTTATGGGTGCTTCCCTGGTCTGGATGCTTCCTGCCGGTATTGCAATTGTTGAAATCCTGATTTTTTTAATTGTGATGATGTTTCTGGGATTTTTCATGTCATTTGTTTTTCCTTCTATACGCGTTCAGATGGTTAGCAGTAATACAGTTGAAAGAAGGGTAATGCAGCGTGCTGAGACAGCTTTTTTACAACGGGAAATCTTTAATACCGGGAAAAGGATAGGAATTCTATTATTTATAAGTGAGTTAGAAAGAAAGGTCATGATTCTTGCTGATTCAGGAATCAGTAAACTTGTACCTAATGAGGAATGGCAGAAAATCGTTGATAATCTCATCGAGAATATAAAAGATAAAAAGACAGCTGACGGAATAGTTAATGCAATTGATCAGTGCACTGATTTACTTGTAAAGAATGGTATTGAAAATGATGAAACTGCCGGGAACCAGCTGCCTGATGGACTGATAGAGGCTGATTAATTAAAGATATGATTTATATGGGAGTTTAAATTTTGATAATTTTTTGTTAAATCATAAATTTATGAAACTTAAAAAGCGGTAGTAGCTCAGTTGGTAGAGCGTTGGCTTCCCAAGCCAAAGGTCGCGAGTTCGAGCCTCGTTTACCGCTCTCATTCAACCAGCCCAATGAGGTATTTTGTATACATTCTTCAATCACAGAAGGACCAATCCTATTATATCGATTAGCTCTGATCTTGACGATATGCTAAAAAGACATAATGCGGGAAGGGAAGTATTCCAAGCATAAAGTGCCATGGGATTTAATCTGGTATACTGAGAAGAACACCAGAGGAGAAGCAATCAAACTAGGGAGAAAACTAAAGAACTTCAAGCCAAGGATTAGAATTGCAAATTTCATTGAAAGATACAGATGAAATTTTTCGCGAGTCCCGAGGTTGACAAGTCAACTCGGGGATTTTCGTTATCATGTCTTAGCGTGAGCGTGGCCAGTGGCATTCGAGCCTCGTTTACCGATCTTTTTCTTTGTCTCCAATCAACTTCATTTATATAGGGATTTCTTTTATCTGATCCCCTTCCTTTGGATCGAAAATAATCTTCATGTGATCTTTCCCATGAAGAACAACTATTACGATAGTGTTCTCATCTTTAACATATTTCATAAAATTATCCCAAGGACCATTTAAATCCTTCTCCTCCCTAATCATTTTATACATGTTAAAACCAATCTTGTATTCTTTCATATTAAAAAATTATGATAGGAAATAATTTGATTATGCTCATTTGTGTTATTAACTATTTAACATTTAAACCAGATGGAAAGTTCCCATATTCGTAATTCTATTGTCGGAAAGGCAGAGATTTAAGTTGCTGCACCAAATTATCTTTCAATTTGTATATTCGTGATAAAATTGCAAATCATGAAACTGAAACACATTTACCTGGGTCTTGCCGTAATTGGATTTATTCTTCCGTTCACACAATTTTTAAAATATATCGTCAAATATGGATTGAATATCAGATATGCTATCGAACTCGTAGCTGCAAATTATATTTCCAGATTCTTGGCTTTAGATTTAATCATTGCTGCTGCGGTCTTTCTTATTCTGGTTGTGGTTGAAGGAAGAAGAGCATATATGAAAAACCTCTGGATTTATTTTATTACTACACTTTGTGTCGGACTTTCTTTTTCCTTGCCTTTGTTTTTGTATTTTAGGGAAGTCAAAAAGGAAAATCTGATGACAGAATAAATCTTAATATCTTGAAATGAAAAATATCATATTGCTCTACACATTTTTTTTTACTTCAATAATCTTACTTTCTTCATGTACTGATAAAAAGACAAATGATCAGGTTAATGAGCAAACTGCTGAATCCCTATCTGATTCTGAAGAAGTAAAGGATGAGCTTAAAAAAAATAATCAGCCGAAAGTAGATCAACAAAAATTGAATTCTGAAATCAAACCAGATACTATCCTGGGACGATGGCTGAGGCCTGATGGAAATTATGTGATCCAAATCAATTCTATCGACAAGAATAATAAGATTGATGCCCAATATTTTAATCCCAGTCCAATAAAAATTGCACATGCTGAATTGATACCTGATAACAATTACAGGATTTTTATTGAGTTTGACGATGAAGGATATAAAGGTAGTACATATGATCTTATATATGATCCTGTAAATGATGCCTTGGCCGGTAAATATTTTCAGGCTACCTATGGACAAACGTATCAGATAGCATTTATTCGATTAAAGGAATAAACACGATGGCATAGATAATATGATTCTGCTGTTGAAAAGATCAGGAATCATATTCTTTTCCTTCAGTGTAAAGTAGTTCCATCACCTCTAATAAATTCTCTCCAATTCTGGCTACATAAATTGAATCGTTCCACATTGACGAGGCCATATGGCTTCTTATGAGATCTTGCGATATTAACTCAGTAATAATAGAGGATATCTTCGCATCCAATTCTTCAATTTCACTTTTCTGCCGGATGATGTTATTTTTTATGTTTCTTAAATCCTTCTCTTGCGATATTTTCGTCACATTAGAGCCCTGATCAGATTGGTATGGAAAGAACTTGATATTTATAAACAATTCTTTAACAATCTTCAGTAATCTTTTTCGGAATTTATTGTATGTATCACGAACATATTCATTGTCGGAATTCAGATAAAAATTCAAGTTCTTACGGAAAAGTTCCAGGTCTTTAATGACTTTGACAATAAGCCGGTTAGCGTTTTTTATGTTTGAAACGGCTATTACTTCCTCAGTTGACAGGTTTTCAACAGAAATCAAAGTTGCGTATTTTAAGATCTTACTGTATATGTGTTTGATCTTAAGGGCATACATATCCTGAATGTCAATGTCTATAGGCGTTGATGAGTTCTTTAAAACTTCTCCTATTTTTTTGGTCGAAAGAAGATCAGAACGATGAACATTCAGGCTATGTGCAATAATTTCAAAGGT
This sequence comes from uncultured Cytophagales bacterium, assembly GCA_963820995.1. Taxonomy (GTDB): domain Bacteria; phylum Bacteroidota; class Bacteroidia; order Cytophagales; family Cyclobacteriaceae; genus JAGTVG01. The sequence goes on from CAWGCL010000013.1 coordinate 399,318, forward strand.
TAAGTCAAGCAAATGTTCCGTTTCCTTATATAATGCATGTATTGTGCTTTGAGAGTGATGCAGTATCTTACTATTTAGATATTTAGGTTGTTCGATCTCAAGAGGAGTATCCTTAATAATCCGATCTAATAGACTTATAAGTTTATTGATCCATGGTACCATAATGATCACACCAAGAACATTGAACATCGTATGAAATAATGCCAGCTTCAAAGTATAATTTGAATTTCCTATGCCGAGAACGCTGGCCATTTTATCAACGCTAAGAGTTAACGGTTGTAAAAGAAGCAGGGCAACCAGGCCGGTGATAATATTAAATATAAGATGGGCAAATGCCAGTTTTTTGCCAGCCGGATTGGCTGCCAATGATCCCAAAAGTGCCGTAAAGGTAGTTCCAATATTAGAGCCAATAGCAAGTGCCAGAGAATCAGGATAGGAGAATTGTCCAACTGACAATGCAGTTAATATTATTGCCAATGTTGCTGCACTGGATTGCAGGACTATGGTGACGAGAATACCGATTCCAGTATATGATAGTACCCTTAAAATTCCTGGTTCGCCGGTTTTGAATAAATGCAGATTGGAAGAATACTGCTCAAAACCATCCTTTAAGAAAAATATACCCAGAAAGAAAAAGCCTAAACCGGCAATTATATATCCCCAGGCTTTAATTGATTTACCTTTTTGCATTATAAAGATGATTCCAAATATGATCATGGGCATTGCCAACTTTGAAATCTCCAATTTTAATCCAAATATGGCTACCAGCCATCCTGTAAATGTCGTGCCGATATTAGAACCAAAAACAACCCCTATGCCGGCTTTTAAGCTAATAAGGCCAGCAGTGATAAAAGATATTAGAAGTATTGAAATCAATGAACTTGAATTTAATATCGCAGTAGAGAATATTCCAATATTTATGCTCTTAAATAGATTGTTGGTTGATCTTCGGAGTATTTTGCGTAAGGGCCCTTCTGTGAATATTCTAAATCCGTTTTCAAGGTTTAAAATTCCGAATAATAAAATGGTTACTCCTACACCAATATCTACAAGGGAAGGGTAGAGGATTAGTACAATGGCTATAGCTATGCAAAAAGCCAAAAAAAATACAGGTATTTTCTTCAAATTGATTCTCATTTCTCTAATAAAATTATATTCTATTTAAAAGAATTGATGAATGCAAAACAGGAACAATATTATTTATAGATGGTATTGCTATATGAATCCGAAAAATATTCATAAAATAAGAAAAAATTCAATAAATCATTCATGTACCGGCAATTAGATGCGCCTAAATATATTTTATAAAGTATTACTAATCAGTTAAATAATATGCTTGAATTAAAGTTATAGTTTAAAAAATATGAATATTGAGGGCCAATGTTTATCTGCAATAAAATATCTGTAAAATCAATTTCATATTTCTAAATGTGCCTGTTTCTTTCGGTATTGTAATGGAGTATCTCCTTTCCATTTTTTAAACATCCTATTAAAATTTGAAAGATTATTAAAACCGGAATCAAAACAAATATCTGCTATGTTCTTCTGTTCGGAGATAATTTGTTTGGCTGCATGATTTAATCTCAATAAATTGATAAAATCTGTGAAACTGTAACTTGTCCTTTTCTTAAAATAATGACTGAATGCGGAATCATTCATCCCTGCCAATGTAGCTACTTCGGTAATCTTTATTTTGTTTAAGTAGTTTGATTGTATATAATTGAAAACAGCCTCAAATTTACCTGATTCCCCAGGCCTCCCTTTAAATAAATAAGCATCACTGCATAATGTATAACATTCTCCAGGCATTGCTATTTCATGCAAGATCTTCATCATGTTTATGTAGGTATCAAAATCAGCTTCAAGAGTGAATTGGAAAAACTTCTCCAATATACTTTGTGGGATTTCATTCCCGAATGACAATCCTTTATTGGATCTATTCAGTAGATCTTTAATATGGCTGAATTCTGTTCTGTTCAGCAACTCTTCTCCAAATATGTGTTTATTAAAATGAACAACAATAACCTGCATCTTCGATTTAGAATCTTGATTATCAGGTTGTGCACTAATCCAGCAATGCGGAATTCCCGGACCAATAATAGCCAGATCATTTTCATTGAATTCATGAACATTATCTCCTATAATCCGAATTCCTCTTCCACCTAATACAAGGCTGAGTTCATAGTGATTTGTATGATAATGAAATGGATAATTTAAATTTTGAGACTCGAAGGCATTGATTTTGATAGGATTCCTGCGATCCAGTTTTCGTTGTTTATTAATTTCTCTCATAAGATAGTGAACTTAGTTGTCTTCAATTTATTAAAAAAAATCATTATTGTATAGTTATTGAGTTTGATTTAATTCAAGAAGTTTCCTTTTTGCTTTATTTTATTAATAAATTTTATTTAACCATTTAGATATAATTAATGCCAGCTATCAAAAATTATTTAATCGTATCCTTTTTTTATTTAATTTCGACGGATTATAAACTAAATATGACCGTAATGAAACACAAGATTTTAACAATTATTGGATTTATTCTTTCTGCATCTGTAGTATATGCTCAGGATGTTGATGAAATAATTAACAACTATTTTGAAAATACCGGAGGAGCAGGCAACTGGGAAAAAATGCAGTCAATGCAAATTAAAGCTGTTATGAATCAGGGCGAGATGCAGCTTAATATGACTATGATCCAGAAAAAAGGAGACAAGCTAAGAGCGGAAATTCAGGTCCAGGGTAAGACAATAATCCAGGCTTACGATGGAGAAACCGGATGGTTTATAAATCCACTGATGGGTAGCGAAGCACCTCAAAAGATGCCCCCAGAAATGCTTGAAGAAATGCAGCAGGAGAAGTTTGAAAGTGAATTGTTGAATTATAAAGATAAAGGCCACACTGTGGAACTTGAAGGGGAAGAGGAAATTGAAGGAACTGAGACTTTTAAAGTGAAATTAACAAAAAAGAATGGAGATATTGAGTACTATTTCTTTGACTCTGAATATTTTGTGCCCATTATGCAGCGTGCTTTTGTTAAATCAGGACCTGCAAAAGGCCAGGAAACCGAAACCTATATAAGTGATTATCAGGAAGTTGGTGAATTTATGATGCCTTTTTTCATAGATACAAGAATGAATGGTCAGTCTGTAATGAAAATGACCATAGAAGGATATACACTAAATGAGGAAATTGATGATTCAATTTTCGCCATGCCAGGCGAATAGGGTATCCTAAAAATGATATTGTTTTTAATCCAATCGTAGTAAAAGTATACATCTTTAAAACTTAATTGAAATGTATAAAATAAGATACGTAGTTGCACTGCTTTGCTTAATTGCAATGCCCTTAATAGATGGTTATTCCCAGCAAAAACCGTTGAAAGGTAAGGCTTTGTTCGGTTCGATCAGGGCAAGACAAATTGGACCTGCCGTTATGAGTGGCAGGATCTCAACAATTGATGTTGTAGAGAATAAGCCTGAGATAATGTACATCGGAACCTCTGGTGGCGGACTCTGGAAGTCAAACAGTGCCGGAGCATCCCTTTCTCCAGTATTTGATGACTACACTATGTCGATTGGAAAAATCAGGATCGATCAGCAACATCCTGATACAGTTTGGGTAGGAACAGGAGAAACATGGGTACGCAATAGTGTATCCATTGGAACAGGTATTTATAGGACCACGAATGGCGGAACCACATGGGAATTCAAAGGTTTAGAGAATTCTGAGAGAATAAGTTCTATAATCATTGATAAGAATAATCCAAATGTTATTTATGTTGGAGTTCTGGGTAGTCTATGGAATTCAAGTGAAGATAGGGGGATTTATAAAACCATAAATGGAGGAAATTCATGGGAAAAAATATTTTTTGTCGATGGCAATACAGGCTGCGCTGACATGGATGTAGATCCTGAAAACCCTGATATTTTATATGCAGCCATGTGGGATTTCAGAAGACAACCTGATTTCTTCACCTCAGGAGGACCAGGTAGTGGTTTGTATAAATCTACCGATGGCGGGCAGTCCTGGAATAAGATTCAAAATGGATTACCAAATGAAACACTGGGTAGAATGGCGGTTTCAGTCGCACCCTCTAATAATAAAATAGTTTATTCTACTGTTGAGGTGAAAGATAAATCCAAAAAAGGATTATATAAATCGACTGATGCCGGGAATACCTGGGAAAGAATTAACGGTGATTTCAACACAACCGTCAGACCCTTTTATTTTTCCCGCATGGCTGTGGATCCTCTTAATGACAGTATTGTATTCAAATGCGGATTGGATCTAACCATCAGTAAAGATGGAGGTTCTAGTTTCAGGACGGTAGGGAGTAATGTACATTCTGACATACATGATGTCTGGATCGATCCGAATAATACAAAACATATAGTGATAGGTACTGACGGAGGTGTATATGAATCCTATGATGGAGGGTATTTATTTAAAATGTATATGAACCTCCCAGTATCCCAATTCTATCATGTTAGTACAGATATGGAGAAACCATATAATGTGTATGGTGGATTACAAGATAACGGTTCATGGTATGGTCCGTCAAGAAGTGCCGGAGGTATTACAAACCAGGATTGGAAAATGACTTATGGAGGGGATGGTTTTTATTCATTCCGTCATCCTGGAGATAAAGATATTATATATGCTGAATATCAGGGAGGTGAGATTATTAGATATAATGAAAAAACGGGGCAGGCAAAAAGTATAAAGCCCTATCCTGAGGCTGATCAGCCTGATTTCCGTTTTAACTGGAACGCTCCTGTTCATATCAGTCCAAATAATTCAGAAAGAATGTATTTTGGAAGCCAGTTTTTACTAAAAACTGAAGACAGGGGTGAATCGTGGGTGAAAATATCTCCCGATCTGACTACAAATGATCCGGGCAGGCAACGTCAGAAGCAATCCGGAGGCTTGTCCATTGATAACTCAACAGCTGAAAATAATACTACAATCTATGCAATCTCTGAATCCCCAAAAGATGAAAAGGTTATATGGGTAGGTACTGATGATGGTTATGTACAAGTTACTGAGGATGGTGGAAGTACATGGATTAATGTGACGGCTAACATACCTGGTATACAGCAAGGAACCTGGATATCATTCATCGATGCAAGCCACCATGACAGAAATGTAGCTTACGTTACTGTTGATGGACACAGATCCGGGGATATGAAAAGTTATCTCTATAAAACAACTGATTTAGGTAAATCCTGGGTGCAACTTATAACAGAGGATGTTCAAGGGTATAGTCTCTCGGTTCGTGAAGACCTGGTAAATCCTGACCTGATATTTCTTGGAACAGAGTTCGGATTATATGTTACAGTTGATGCTGGAAAATCCTGGTCGAGATTTGAAAATAATCTTCCCCGGGTAGGTATTAGGGATATGGTTATACATCCCCGCGATCATGCTTTGGTTATGGCAAGTCATGGCCGAGGGATTATCATTATAGATGATATTACTCCGCTTCGTCAGATTTCACCGGATATTACCGAAAAAGATCTTTACTTTTTTGATACAGAACCCACCGTTCTTAAAGATCCCGGAAGCGGATCATCCTGGTATAATGGAGCAGGTAATTTTGTGGGAGCCAATCCTCCCGAAACAGCAAAGATTGTATATTTTATGAAGAAGAGACATACGTTTGGCAAAATGTATCTTGAATTATATGATTCCGAAGGTAATTATATAAGAGAAGCTCCAGCCGGCAAGTCAGCTGGCATCAATATCGTAGAAATACCTATAAGATCGCCAAAACCTAAAGCCCCTCCGACAAATAACAGAATGGCTTTGGCCGGATCTTTATTTGGACCTTCACTTCCGGCAGGCAAGTATAAAATAAAGCTGATTAAAGGTAAAGAATCATACGATTCACAATTCGAGTTAACCTATGATTCCAGTTCTCCATATTCTGATAATGATCGCAAGGTTCAATATGAATATACCATCAAACTATATAATATGACGGAGGACCTGGCTTATATATATTATGCCCTTCAGGAAATGACGAATCAGGCAAAAGCCAGGGCTGAATCTGATGAAAAACAAAGTAAAAAGCTACTTGCATTTGCTGAGACAACTGAGAAATTAGGAGGGTCACTTGTTTCCCTGAGCGGGGATTTCTATGTGGATGAAGGTGAGCAGATAGGTGAGTTGATTTCCCAATTGTACAGATATGTAAGCTCTTACCCGGGAAGACCTTCTGATTCACAAATAGCAAGAGCTCAAATATTAGAAGATAAACTGGATATTGTAAGAGAGAAATTCCAGATCCTGGTAACCGTTAATCTTCAGAAAATAAATGACAGGTTACTGAAAAATGGTTTACAACCAATATCATATTTACCTAAAGATGGTTTCCTTAAAGAATAAAAAAGAAAATAGAATTTAATTCATCCTTAAAAAGGATTGACAGTTATTCTAAGAATTATTTAAAACCTGTGGGGTAATCTTCACAGGTTTTTTAATGTTGAATTTAAAAATACTATCTATTTTTATGAATCATGCTTGATTTCATCTCCTTTGAACTTACTTCATTCCAGTGGTCTATGGTAGTCTTTTCTGCCTTGTTGATAGGTATGTCCAAAACGGGCATTTCAGGAGCAGGAATGGCAGTAATTCCAATAATGGCTGCAATTTTTGGTGGCAAGTTATCGACTGGAATTGTCCTTCCGCTTCTTAGTATGGCTGATATTTTTGCTGTAAGTTATTATCATCGTCATGCAAACTGGTCATACGTATTAAAATTATTGCCATGGACTATTATCGGTGTATTTATTGGAATCTATGTAGGAGATATTATTGATGATGTCATGTTTAAAGATATCATGGGGATTATTGTTATGCTCAGTGTGGTTATTCTGATATGGAGGGATGTCAAAAAAGATATCAGAATACCAAGCGGAATATTATTCGCGGCAATTATGGGACTGGCCGGAGGTTTTGCTACTATGGTCGGAAATGCGGCCGGTGCGATAATGGCATTATACCTGTTGTCAATGAGGCTTCCAAAAAACCAGTATATTGGAACAGGTGCATGGTTTTTCCTGATTATAAACTTATTTAAAATACCTTTTCATATAATGGTTTGGGAAACAATATATTTAGATACATTTATTTTTGATCTGTTGCTGCTACCTTTTATTGCAATTGGGGCATTTATGGGCATTTACATAGTAAAGATCTTTCCCGAAAAAGCATATAGAATATTCTTGCTGTTGACGACAGCTATTTCAGCAATTGTGCTGATTATTCGTTGAATATGAATGAATTTAAAACAAATACAAAATAAATTTCGTTTGGAATTCATATATAAAGCCTTTTTTTATAAATTTCAGATCATGATGCTTAACCGCTATAAGACATACATTGTCAGCTTTACCCTGAGCCTTATTATGGTTGCTTGCGGTAGTTTCAATCCAAATTCAAATGTTGAAGTTGAAGAATTACCACCTGAAAATGTAAATGGCATTGATGTAAAGGAACATATTAAAGAATCTTTACAGATCATGTATCCCAATGTTGGAAAATATAAATTGGAAAATGAACTGGATGGGCATAAAGCTTTGTTTCATTTAGGAGGTAGTTATTTCAAGGTTTCTTTCGATTCAAAAGGAAATTGGAAAAAATCAAAGGTTGATATTCGGTTTACGAAATCTATAAATGAGGAAGTAAGGGAGGCGATTCGACAAACTGAGTTTAAAGATTGGAAAATCATTACTAAAGAACTGGAAGAGAAGATCGACAAGAAAGAGTATAAATTTGCCTTCCAGAAAGCGAAAGACGTTTATGAATTAAAATTTAATGGAGAAGGACAACTAATAAAAAAGGAGAAAACGACCATCCAGATAGTACAATAAACATCCTGTCAATAAAACCAACATTTTCTGGAAATTTGCAATTTTTTATATTAACTTAAATAGTTGATTGTCAATATATTATTCATGACATGAAAGCTAAGACAATAATTCTTATCATTTCACTTGCCTTTATTTTTTGGTGTTATCAGGATGCCTACAAAGGCTTGCGGGAAAATATGGTAAAAAACCAGATCGAAGCACGAAATGTGTATAATGCTGCTACTTTACGGGCTATGCGAACTGTTCCCCGGCATGAATTTGTTCCTTCTGATATGCGTCCTTACGCTTATGAGGACAGGCCACTGGCCATTGGCAATGGACAGACAATCTCTCAACCTTATATTGTTGCTTTTATGACATCCGTTATTAAGCCCAGGCCGGAACATAAGGTACTGGAGATCGGTACTGGGTCCGGATATCAGGCTGCGGTACTTGCAGAAATAGTAAGCGAAGTATATACCATAGAAATAATTCCTGCTCTTGCTGAAGAAGCTGAAAATAAATTCAAGGCCCTGAATTATCAGAATATTCACACCAGGGTCGGTGATGGATATCATGGCTGGCCTGAGGAAGCACCGTTTGATGCTATTGTGGTGACCGCAGCACCAGATAAAATTCCAGCACCACTAATTGAACAATTAAAAGAAGGGGGGAAACTTGTGATTCCTGTTGGGCCAAAGTATAGTGTCCAAAGTCTGCAACTAGTCACCAGGAAAAATGGTAAAATAACTACTACAAATCTTTTCCCTGTTCGATTTGTACCTTTTACAAGAGATTGAAAAAAGGCACAAACTCAAAAAAAATTGAGATTTGTGCCCAAACTCGTGAGGGTGATCACTGAGTATTTAAGCAGGTATCTTAATCCGGATTTGACAACTTCCCGGCAAATAATATCGCTCCTGTATGTTTTTCTTTTATAAAGAAAATAAAAGGCCTGTTGAGTGTTAACATTGGTTTCTTCGGAGGTAATGACGTCAATGATACTTCCACTCCCGTTACCGCCGCCGCTTCTGTCCCTTCTTCATTTACCTCAATCACCGCTTTGTGTATTACCTTACTGATCATCAACCCATATTTCTCCGCAAAGAGCCGTGTAAAATCTGCTCTATCAGTAAAGGCTATTTCCATCCCCATATTGCTCAATATTTCATTCAACAGGGCCTTATATTCAATTTTAAATTTCGGCATGATCAATTCTACATCAGTTGGTCGAATTGAACTATTCCAGTTTTCTATAGATTCTTTATCCAGTATTTCCAACACATCTCCCGTCTTCTTACCTTCCACCGGCAAAAGGACCATCATTGAAAACTGACCATTCCCATAAGGGATATCTATTACGTGTGTCGTTTCATTTACATAATAATCAACTGTTACTTCCTCCGAATGCATCATTAAAGCCTCTATTTCAGTATTATCCTCAAGGTAAAAAGGAGCTTTATTGGTATTTGTTTTATCAAAAGGGTATTTCCATAAGGCCTTATAATAAATGGCATTTATAAGATACATAACTGCATCATCTGGGATTTCATCGATCAATTTATCAATCAACCCATTTGTTTTAATTTCTACCCAGTTATTAATGGTATTCACTGACTGTGCAGATCTAAAATCCAATCCAGATACTTCAGCGTTATAATATACATGCATCGCTTTCTTAAAGGATTCGGCTGCGGTTAGCTTTTGTTCATACCAAATTGAATTGGCAATGGTAAGCAATACTTGTTTGTCTACATTTAGCAAGAATTCACTCAGCGACTTAAAAGCTTCATTTATCTCATTTTCATTCAGGTCATTAACATCCAATACTTCTTTGATGCTATTGAATGTTTCATCATTTGCTCCATTAAGTGTCATGCTCAAGGCATATTGAATGCTTAGGGGTGAAAAAAACAGGTTTCCTTCTTCCGTTTTTTCAAGTTCTTTAAAGAGGTTTATTACGAATGCATTTGAAGATCTAGCAAGAGATTGTTCCTCTGAACTTAAGGTCCTTAAATCGGGAGTATCATCATCATTCAGTTCATTTATATCGTTAGCACAACTGCTGAACATAATGAATAATAATATGATCCAATTATATAGGTGCATTTTGATAAGTTGTTTTGATAATAGACACTCAGATCAGTAAATGAGTTGGAATGTATTATCTTTACATGAAGAATATAGATTGAATTGTGGGAGAATGAAAATTGAATTATGAAAAAGATAGTCTTTTATTGCAGTGCTCTATTATTAATCTCACTAACAGCTTGTAAATCTTCATTTAATATATCATCTGAGACTTTGACAACAAAAAATCTCGGCAGGCTGGAAGCCTTCAAGTTTTATAACCCGGCTAATATGCCGGCTGCTAACTTTGCTTTCAGTGATACTAATAAGAAACGGTTGTTTGATGCAGTGGCAAATGAGATGATTAAAAGAGGATTTACCAGTAGGCAGGAAGCTGATATGATCATAAAGATCCAGGGTGGGACCTCACATGAAATTGAGGATAAAGAACCTTATCGTGGATATAATGATTATTATAACAGGTCCTATTACGGTGGATACTATCCGTATTCCTGGGGACGGGATCCATGGATGTATGATGATATATCAAAAAAGACAACTATAATCATTATTGATGTCATGGATGCTGAAACTGATAAGTTATTGTGGCAGGGGACAGGCTCAGGTGTCCTTAGTGATAAGGCAGAAATGGTTGAATCGAATTTAAGAAAAGCGGTAGCTGATATATTTCTTCAATTTCCAGCGCCTGTAAAATCTTCAAATTAAAAAATATTACTATTTTTGGGCATTCCAGCCTCCTTAGCTCAGTTGGTAGAGCGGTTCATTCGTAATGAACAGGTCGCCAGTTCGAATCTGGTGGGAGGCTCATTTTTATTTAATGATTTAGTGATTTGATGATACAATAATTTCTCCTCCTATTTTCACATTTTTTATCATCCCTTTCCAGGATATCTTTTACGTGTTAATAGGTCCTCTATATGATTGGAGAGCCGAAAAAGCAATAAAACGTTTTAGCTTTATTTAATTTCAAGGATCTTGACACAAACCGGTTCTGGAACATTTACTTCTACTCCCGTATTTGTTAACTTGCCAGTAAATTGATCTCTTTTGAAAACCACTACATTATTTGTTCTCCTGTTGGCGACGAAGAGATAATCTCCCTTAGGATCAATCAGAAAATTTCTTGGCCAGTCACCATATACCGGTTGAAAATCAAGCAAGAATAATTTACCGGTCCTTTTATCAATTTCATAGATAGCGAGGCTGTTATGACCCCGATTGGAAGCATAAAGATACTTTCCTGAGGGATCGATATGAATATCCGCACAGAAATTGGTCTCTGTGTAGTCTTGAGGAAGGGTGGATATGGTCTGGACGGGGTTTAGCGCCCCGCTTTCCTGATTTATGCCAAAAACTGCAACCTGATGTCCCATTTCCTCCAACAAATAAAGGAATTCCTGATTTGCAGAGATGATAATGTGTCGGGGCCCGGAACCCGGATCGGCAATTCCATCGGAATCAGGAACGGGTTCCATGCTCTTATTCTTATAATCGATCCTGTATGTTTTGACTTTATCGATACCGAGGTCAGCAGCATAAAGGAAATCATCATTGGGTGAGACCATCGTTGAATGGGCATGGGGACCCTGTTGCCTTTCCCCACCTACACTGGAACCAGTATGTTGGATGAATTTTGAGGCAGGGGCAAGCGATCCGTTTTCTTCAATTGGATATGCAGCAATACTTCCTGTACCATAATTGGCTATAAAGAGCAGTCTTCCTTCAGAATCTATTGAAATATGACAAGGGGCATTGCCATAAGACGGCTGGTCGTTAATATGGGTCAGGTATCCAGTGGTGGCATCAATTGAATAGGAACTGACAGACCCCCAATCTTTATTTTCATTGATTGAATTCCGGTTGACGGAGTATAAGAACTTTCCATTGGGATGTATTTCAATATAAGTTGGGCTTTCCATACCTCCAAGTATCTGAACCAATGTTAGGCTACTTTGTCTTCGGTCAAACTCATATACATATATTCCTTTTTCAATGTCTCCTGAAAAGGTGCCTACATAAATAAATTCAAAGGGTTGGCTAATTACTGATTGTGAAATTAACACAAGACTAATTAAGGTGTAAATGAAATTCTTAAACATGGAAAGTCTTTTTAAAATTTCTTAAATTAAAACAGGAAGAGGTTGACTCCTTTTCGAATTAAAAATAATCAATATATTAAATTGTTACTCAATACAATAGAAGAGAAATCTGCTTTACAGTAATAATACATGAAAGTAAGAATTATGAAATAATAAGCAAATAGAAAAACAAATCTCACTGCTTTTTTAAATAATCATATGATATTTTTAATTGTTCATTTTCAAGATAAGAGGATTGAAGGCTTTCGATACGACCATTACCTTATCGCCGATATTCAGGGAATTTCCCTCATCCTCAGTTGCGATTACTTTTATCAGATTATTCCCGACAAGAACTCCGATCACATACACGACATCATTTTTTGATTTTTCAATAATTGAACCTGTAAAGCGATACTTGCCACTGATATTATTACTTAAAAAAACTTCGGATGGTGTGCCCGATCTTTCAATTTTCCCCTTATTCAATAAAAATATCTGATCAGAAAGTTTAAATATTTCAGGGAGGTCATGGCTGACCAGGATGGTAGTTAAATTGTATTTCTCATGAACTCTAAGAATGTAATCCTGTAATTTTGATCTTATTCCTTCATCCAGTGCCGACAAAGGTTCATCCAGCAACAGGATATCGGGCTGCCCTACCAATGCACGGGCTAAGGATACACGCTGTTTCTGCCCGCCGGATAAAGTTCCTGATTTGCGATTCTTGAGGTTCTCTAATTCTATTATATCCAGCAATTCAGTAATTATCATAGGATCTTGCCTGTTTTCAAGGGCATACCATAAATTCTCTTTTACAGTCATGTTCGGGAACAGTGCATAGTCTTGAAATACATAACCGATCTTACGATTTTGGGTCTTGAGATTAATGCCCCTGGAGGTATCAAGCCAGGTTTTCCCATTTGCTTCAATATATCCATCATCAGGAAGCATCAGTCCGGATATCATCCTTAGAATGGAGGTTTTTCCAGCACCGGATTCGCCAAAAATAGTAATCAGGGAATTTTCAGAAATATTCAGAGACACATCTAATTCCATTTTGCCATCAATGGCATCTAGAACCTTTTTAAATTTCAGTATTATCATTTCCAGATTCGTTTCATATACCTGCCATTTGTGATATATACTGTTAGTAATATGATAAATGTTATGCTAAATAGGATTAAGGAGTAAACGTTTGCAGTTGAGTAATTTAAGGATTCTACTTCATCATAAATGGCTATGGAGGCAACTCTGGTTTTGTCCGGAATATTTCCCCCAATCATTAATACAACACCAAATTCTCCAATTGTGTGGGCGAAAGTTAATACGATGCCTGTTAGGAGGGAGGATCTGATATTTGGTAATAAAACCTTGAATAAAGTTGTTGTCCTTGATTTTCCCATTACAAAAGATGCTTCTGAATAACTTTCAGGAATACTGTTTAATCCTGATTGAATAGGGTGGACCATAAAAGGTAAACTGTAAATCAAAGAGGCAATAATCAATCCTTCAAAAGAAAAGACCAATTGAAGATTCAAGGATTCATTAAGAAATTCCCCAAATGCATTTGCCGGGCTGAAAGCAATCAGTAAATAAAATCCCAATACCGTGGGGGGCAATACCAGAGGCATGCTAACAAGTGTTTCGATGACAGGCTTGATGAAAGATTTAGTATATGAAAGCCAATAGCTGAGAGGAATAGCAATTACCAGCAATAATAATGTCGTAATACCAGCCAGCTTTAATGACAGTATGATCGGGCCCCATTCAATCATGTTGTAACATTATTTCGTTTGTTTTGATCATGGCTATAACCTCATCATTAACGTTTAGCTTTAACTGATCAACAGCATTTGTAGTAATTATTGAGCTTATGTCGCCAATACTTGATTGCATATTGATCTGGCTTAGAAGTTTTCCCTTTGAAATTTTGTGGATTTTACATTCAATACGATTTTGCAGACTTATTTTCGGATAGGGTTTAAGGCATATAAGAACTTCTGTTTCTTTAAACAGAACCCTTATTTCACTATCGATCTTTAGATAATCAACAGTTTCAGGAGTTTCAATAACAACAGTAGTGAAGGAATATTCACCTATACCAATCTTTACAATGGATAGATTTTCATGCGACTTAATACTTGTGATTTTACCTTTTAAATTATTCATTCGGGAAATTGGGTCTTATAACCAAATTCAGACAAAATATTTTTTGCTTGTCTTGACAAAAGAAATGAAAAAAATTCTTCCGCTTCAATAGTTTTACCATTTTCTCTATTGATAATTACCACTCCTTGCTTCAAAGGAGGGTACTTTGTATTATCCAGCCTGACCCAATGCCCTGTGTCGGGTAATCCGGAAGACAGAACTACTGATTCTGCTGAAAATCCAATATCGACTGACTTGGAGGTAATAAACTGATTTACCTGAGAAATACTCTCTCCAAAAATCAGTTTATCCTCTACTTTTTTATAAAGGTTCATCCCTTTCAAAAATTCCATGGAAGCAACTCCATATGGGCGCTGTCTTTGGATTGGCAATAGCAATCCGGCTGATTTTATCGGAAGTCAATATACCAATATCAGGCTGAATGCCATCTTTAAGGGTCCATAATATAAGTGAACCATGAGCATATACTACCGGTGCTTTCAGGGCTTTGCCGCTTTTATATATTTGTTCAGGGTATTTCATGTCAGCTGACAAAAAAACATCATATGGAGCACCCTGTAAGATCTGAGCGGTGAGTTTTCCTGATGATCCTGTAATTATATTTGTCGGGATACCTGTTTCCTGTTCAAATAAATCTGCAAGCGTATCCAATGCAAATTGTACATTAGCTGCAGCAGCAATTGTTAATCTGTATGTATTTTTTGTACTTGCAAAAGCTTAATCCAAGGACCAATAAGGGAATAAAATACCAAGTCTTGAAAAATGATTTCTTCTTCTTTATTCCGTGATACCCTTCCGGTTTCAGTATTTTACTCAATATATTAACCATCAGATAGGTCTTAAAAATGCCAATATACAGAAGAATATTTACGATCAGGATAAAACCAAAATATTTTAGAAAGATAGCAATGATTAGGCAATTCACTATTGACAGTTTTGCGTATTGTTGGTGATATAAAATGTAGTAAATCTTAATCTTTTAAAATGTATGAATTATAGATTTGTGTGAATTGCGGCTGTCATGAGGTATATTTGGGTAAACACGGCAAGCTTTTATATATGCTAGTAGAAATTAGGTTCCATAACTCTCATATATTTCCATTTTTATTGGGTGTGCTTATCCTCATTGGTTGCAACAATAGACCAAATGTTATAAATAAAAATTTCATTACTAAAAATGAACCTTTTTCAAAGGAAGATCTTTTAATCCCTATTCCAGATACTAAACAAGACTACAGACTTTGGCATACAATCGATCAATTTGAATTAGATCAATTTGATTTTTTTGGTGAATTTTATGATGACAGGTTAAAGTTTTATTATAAGGAACATCCGCAATTAAGGATTGGGGATGCTGATGTAAAACTTCTAATGCTATATTTTCTTGATGAACGACTGGTTAAGATCAGGTATCATCTTGACCATAGTATTGAAGCGCACCTAATGGATTCATTGGGTCTGGGAATCTTAAACACCAAGTATACGAAAGGAAAAAGGGTTTTTGCGACAGATAAATCATTGCAGAAATTAAAGGATTTCAATATGTCGAAAAATGAACCATTTGAATATGAGATCGCATGGGACAGGCACATCATCTTATCGACCTATGGTGTGAATGATTACTCTAATAAGTACCTTTCATTTGACACAATATCAGCTAATTATGTTTATGTTGACCAGCTAAAAAGTTATAAAAGAAGATTGATGGAAATTGAAAACAATAGAATAGCAAGGTTAAAAAAAGACAGTACACAAACAAGTAGTATTTTCAATTGAATTTTTTTTTCGTATTAAAGCCTGCTCTCTCCTTTCCACCTATTTTAAAATTGCCTGGAACTTTCTATATTTGATATGTACATTGTTAACTAAATGGCAATTCCGCATTATTACAGGTTTCGATTAACCATGCTTGGTAAAAGATTATACGAGTGCTGGATCTTCTATCTATAGGTTCCCTCCACCTTTAGATCTTCCACAATATTAATTTTTATTATATAAATGAATGCACTCATATTCGATATTAAAAGATTTGCAATACACGATGGTCCGGGAATCAGAACTACACTTTTTTTTAAAGGATGTCCTTTGATTTGCCCATGGTGCCATAATCCTGAAAGTCGAAATGGAGAGCAACAAGTATATGATCATGTGGATAAAATTGGCGAAATGGAATTTGTTTCAGCAAAAAACCATAGGAAGTTATTATACCTCAGAAGAACTTTTAAGGGAAGTATTAAAGGATAAAATATTTTACTCGGAATCCGATGGCGGAATCACATGCTCGGGAGGGGAGCCACTTGCGCAATACCAATTTCTGATGAAATTTTTGAAGGAGTGCCAATCTGAAGAAATTCATACAGCACTTGATACGAGTGGATATGCTGAAGAAGAGGTAATCAGGAATATTGCACCTATTGTTGACCTGTTCCTGTTTGACATCAAGCATCTTGACAATACAAAGCATAAAAAGTATACTGGTGTTAAAAATGACATTATTTTGAGAAATTTTAATTGGTTGATTGATTCAGGGTACAATGTGACTGCGAGAATTCCGGTTATTCCTGAAATAAATGCCGAAAGAAACTACATTAATCAATTAAAGGAATATTTGTCAAACCGAATTAGCGATAATTTTAATGAAGTTCACTTATTGCCCTACCATAAAATCGGATGTGCTAAATATGGTAAATTCAATATTGGGGTAGAAAATTCTTATAATGAACCACCTGCTGAAATGGTTGAAGAATATTCGGAAATTTTTAAGCGGGCAGGATTTAAAACAAAAATAGGAGGATAAACAAAGATCATGAATGACAGAATCAAATCTCTGAGAGAAAAAAGTCTTAACGCTGTTGAATCATTAACTGCTGAAAGAGCCTTGTTGGTTACATCATTTTATAAAAGTAAAGAAGCCCAAGGATTATCAGCTCCGGTTCTTCGTGCCAGAGCTTTTGAATATATATTGGCTAATAAGGAATTATTTTTTGATGAGGAAGAATTGATAACAGGTGAACGAGGACCCGGTCCTAAAATTACACCGACCTATCCTGAAATCTGTCTTCACAGCATAGAAGATCTTGAGATCCTGGATTCAAGACCGAAAGTATCTTTTAAAGTGAACAAAGGTGTAAAAAAGGCATATCAGGATATCATAATCCCATTCTGGAAGGGCAAAAGCAACAGGGAGCGCATAATGAATTCGATGACGCCGCAATGGAAAAGTGCATATCAGAGTGGCATATTTACTGAATTCCAGGAACAAAGGGCACCTGGACATACCGCTTTGGGTATTAAAGGTTTTAAAACTGGATTGAAGCAATACATCCATGAGATCGATCAGAATTCGAGCATCTATTGAATTAAACAGGATCCAGATTCAAATGCAAAGCTAGAGCAATTGGAAGGCATGAGGATTGCCGCAGAAGCCATGGTAATGTATGCAAAGAGGATTAGCGAAATGCTTAAATCCAAGGCTTCACAAATCGATGATGAAACCAAGAAAGCTGAAATACTGGAACTTTCCAGGATTTGCGGAAAGGTGCCCTTTGAGGCACCTGAAACCTTTCATGAAGCCTTACAACATTATTGGTTTTTGCATCTTGGCGTTATCACGGAAGTTAATCCATGGGATTCGTTTAATCCTGGAAGGTTGGATCAGCATTTATATCCATTTTACAAAGCCGATATCGAAGCAGGAAGAATAAATGAAGAAAAGGCCAGGGAACTTCTGCAGGCTTTCTGGATAAAATTCAACAATCATCCTGCACCACCAAAAGTGGGAGTCACGGCTCTTGAAAGCAATACCTATACTGATTTTTGTCTTATTAATCTGGGGGGCTTAACACCTGAGGGGAAGGATGCTGTGAATGAATTAAGCTATATTATACTCGATGTAATTGAGGAGATGCGACTGCTACAGCCGAGTTCTATGGTGCAGGTCAGCCGTGAAAATCCTGATAAGTTCCTGCAGAGGGCTATTAAAATAGTAAAAACTGGTTTTGGTCAGCCTTCAATATTTAATACAGATGCAATTGTGCCAGAATTGCTCAGGCATGGAAAAGATATAATAGATGCCAGGAATGGTGGAGCAAGTGGCTGCGTGGAATCCGGAGCTTTTGGCACTGAGTGCTATTTCCTGACGGGATATTTTAACTTGACCAAGATTCTTGAATTGACATTGCATAATGGCTGGGATCCAGGATTGAAGAAGCAGGTTGGCCTTAAGACCGGATATCCGGATGTGTTCAAATCCTTTGATGAATTATTTAATGCTTTCAGAAAGCAACTTGACTATTTCATAGATATCAAAATTGAAGGGAATAATACTATTGAAAAAATCTTTTCAGAGAATGTTCCAGTTCCATTTTTATCTCTATTAATTGAAGACTGCATAAAAAATGGGAAGGATTATAATGATGGCGGGGCAAGATATAATACAAGTTATATACAGGGAGTGGGCCTGGGGAGTGTCACTGATGCACTTGCTGCTATTAATCACCAGATATTTATAGAACGAAAAGTCTCTTTTTCTGAATTGCTAAATGCAATTGAAGATAATTTCAGTAATAAGGAGAACTTGCAGTATGAACTAATGTATAACTCTCCAAAATATGGCAATGATGATGACAGGGCGGACAATATAGCTGCCAAGATATTCGAGGCATTTTTTGATGCTGTAGATGGAAGAACTACGCATAGAGGTGGCACATATAGGATAAACATGTTGCCCACAACCAGCCACGTTTATTTTGGAAGTGTTGTTGGAGCTACGCCGGATGGTCGCAAAGCAGGTCAGCCATTGTCAGAAGGAATTTCACCTTTCCAGGGTGTAGATGTGAATGGTCCTACAGCGGTTTTGAAATCCGCCACGAAAATTGACCATATAAAAACCGGTGGCACTTTGTTAAATCAAAAATTTGCTCCTTCATTCTTTAACAATGAAGACTCTATTATAAAATTAGGATCTTTAGTACGCAGTTACTTCAAAATGAAGGGGCATCATATACAATTTAATGTGGTAGAGGCTGATACATTAAGGGATGCTCAGAAACATCCTGAAAAATACAAAGATCTTATAGTAAGGGTAGCAGGATACAGTGATTATTTCAATGACCTTGGTGAAGATTTGCAGAATGAAATCATTAGAAGAACCGAACATGATCATTTTTAAATGAAATATCTCTTTTTATAAATCCATCTTAATACTTAATTGAAATTTAGAAAAATTACAAGACAATTTTTTAACTTGGCTTTGATATTTATTTTTTACTCTATCTCAAATTTTGGAACATGAGAAATCTATATATGTGGATAATAGTATCCTTTTTTGTTTATTCCTGCCAATCAAGACAAAATACGATCAACTATGACGAAGTATTATGGTATGAATACCCTGCGAAATATTGGAATAGTCAGGGATTGCACCTGGGTAATGGATATTTTGGAGCTACTTTTTTTGGGGGGCAAACTTCTGAAACATTTTCGTTAACAGAGGGCAGTATGTGGACTGGTGAACCTGCAATGGGCAGATGGGAAAAGGCTGGAGTGAATCCACGTGCACTGTCTTCCTTGCCTGAAATACGAAAAGCCACATTTTCAGGAAATGCAAAGTTGGCTGATAGCCTGATAGCCTCAGATTTTTATGGATCAGGAGAGTTATACGGGCATTTTACATCAATTGGAGATCTGAAAATTAATTTTCTCAATCATGAAGGATCAACGGAAAATTACCGTAGATCCTTGAATCTATCAGAGTCGATTGGCTCAGTAAGTTATACATTAAATGGCATAAAATATGAAAGAGAATATTTCTGTTCCTATCCGGATAGGATTTTGGGTATGAGGATTTCTGCAAGCCAACCAGGCAGCATTTCATTTAATATATCAGCTGAGATTTTACAGGATTCTTCAATTGTAAAAATAAATGATAATGTATTCAAAGTGAATCGGATACATCAATGGGAATTTAAGACCTTTTGTTGTACTGCTTAGCGTTAGAAACCAGGGAGGTACGCTTAATCAAATGGAAGAGGAGCTTACAATCAGAGAAGCAAATAGTGTAGAAGTTTATCTTACCATCGCTACCAATTACGCATTGGAATATCCGGAATATATAGGAGATGATCCAAATCAGATTACTGAGGATGTTATAGCGGATATTAGCTCTAAGGATTATGATCAGTTGAGAATCAGACATACAGAGGATTATAAAGGCCTTTACGATAAGGTCAAGCTAAATATTAAGGGGAATGATAAAATTGAATCACGCCCTACCAATGAACGGTTTCTGAGTCTAAGGGAAGGGAATTCAGACCCTGGCTATAAAGTACTGGCATTTAATCTTGGCCGTTATATGATCATCAGTTCTTCAAGGCCAAACACCCTGCCGGCTAATCTACAGGGTGTGTGGAATACTTTTTATGTTCCACCATGGGCTGGAAATTACCAGAGTAATATTAATATCCAGGAGATCTACTGGTCTTGCGGACCATTGGGACTTACTGAATGTCAGGAACCATATATTGATTGGATTGAAAACCTTACTTATTCTGGCAAAGAAGTTGCCAGGAGGATCTATGGTACAAACGGTTGGATCAGCCATACAGTTGGGAATATCTGGGGGCATGCAACACCAATTGGGAACCACCCATGGGGGATGTATTCGCAAGGTTCCAGTTGGCATTGCCAGCATGTATGGGACCAGTATGCCTTTAACCAGGACAAAAACTATCTGTCAAATCAGGCATATCCCATATTAAAGGGAGCTTCACAATTCTGGTTGGAAAACTTGTTGCCATTCAAAGGATACCTTGCAACATCCCCGACAATATCTGCAGAGCATGGTGCATTGCTGACAGAGAATGGGTTAAATCCGGCATATCATGATTTTCGCAGTGATAAATATTTTTATGCCTTACCAGGTGTATACCAGGATATTCAAATGATTTGGGACCTATTTACTAATACGGCAAAAGCTGCAATTATAATGGGAGATTCTGATTTCGCAGATTCTTTAAATAGCTATAAAGAAAAGTTATTACCCCTTAAAATAGGTAAACATGGACAGTTGCAGGAGTGGTATGATGATATTGATGATCCGGAATGTCATCATAGACATATAGCCCACTTATATGCCGTTGCTCCCGGTACACAGATTCACCCAACCATTACGCCAGAGTTAGCAGAAGCAGCAAAAAAATCGCTCGATATGCGGGGTGATGGTCGATACATCGAACAGGAGCTGGCTTCAGGTGGTAACTGGGCCAGGGCTCATCGTATGTGGAGTTGGACACGACTAATGGATGGTGATCGCGCCAATAAAATCATGACAGAAATGTTAACCGATGAGGGTTTTGAAAATGTCTTAACATTCCAGCATGCAAATTATGATTGGGGTCGTCCGGATCTGTATATGGAAGACAGTCTTAGTTTACACTTCCAGCTGGACGGATCTGCTTCTCTTCCTGGATGTATTGCTGAAATGCTTTTGCAATCACATCTTGGTGAAATCCATTTATTACCAGCATTGCCGGCGGAACTTAATACTGGAAGTATATCTGGTTTGAAAGCCAGGGGAGGATACACCATAAATATGGAATGGAAAGAGGGTGCTCTCTTGTTTGCTGAAATACTTTGCCCAAAAGGCACGAAAGTACCACAAATAAGGCTCAAAACTGAAATAATATCTCTTGATGATAACAGGAATATAAAAATCAGAAGGAATTAACCACAAATACTTTGATCGAACAGAAAAATTGAAAACAAAAAACCACATTATGTCAGTAGAAACGATAGCAGATAATGCACTTAATCAGGGAGAGGGTATTCTAAAACTATCACCGACCTGGGTGCCCAGATCTTTTTGCATTCCTGGAAAAAGAATTAAGCTTCATCCTGATGATTACTACGCTTTAGGTGGTGAAAGAGGAGGAATTGATGAAAGATGGTTTGCCTCAACTACCCCTGCGGATAATGGACCATTAACCAGTAAAGATGAAGGATTAAGTCATATAGTGTTCAGAGACGGGAAGAAAACTGATAAGATTCTATTGCGTGATGCCATAAGTGAATTAAAATCTGAGATTATAGGTGAAAGATTATGGAATCAGTTTAATGGATGGACTATGTATTCAAAATTTTTCGATAACCTAAAAGCACTACCCTTTCACATTCACCACAACGATAAATATGCTCAGTTAACAGGCCAACTGGGCAAACCAGAGGCATATTATTTCCCTCCACAAGTAAATAATCATGGTGGAGATTTCCCATATACATTTTTTGGATTAAATCCCGGGACGACCAGAGATCAAGTTAGAATATGCCTTGAAAACTTCTCTAGGGGAGTAAATAAAATAACAGATCTATCAAGTGCCCAGGCATTAAGGGTTGGTACAGGTTGGGATGTGCCGCCAGGTGTATTACATGCGCCTGGCAGTCTGTGTACTTATGAGCCCCAGAAAGCATCGGATGTGTTTGCAATGTACGAATCCATTACCGGCGATACAGTTATACCCGAAGAATTACTATGGAAAAATACACCAGAAAACAGGATCGGGGACTTTGATTTCCTGCTTGATGTTATTGATTGGGAAATGAATCTGGATCCAAATTTTGTGCAAAACAGAAGAATGACACCAATCCCGGTCAATGATGATGGATCTGGAATTGAGGATGGATATATTGAATACTGGATATGCTATAAATCATCAGATTTCTCTGCAAAAGAGCTTACCGTTTTTCCAGGGCAAACGATTACTGTTAAAGACAGTGCGGCATATGGGATGATCTTATTGCAGGGTCACGGTAAGATGGGTAAGTGGAGTATCGATGCACCAGCTATGATTAGATATGGACAAGAAACAAATGATGAGTTTTTTATATCAGAAGAAGCAGCTTCAAGAGGAGTAATCATACAAAATCATTCTGATTCTGATCCCTTAGTCATGCTCAAGCACTTTGGCCCAAATAATCCTGATCTCAATCTTGATGCCATCTAAATAATGAAAGACTCCATATCAGCAATAGATTTATCCATTATCATCCTTTATTTAGGCGGGATACTTATCATAGGTATTTATTTTGGATTGAATGGAAGAAGAAAAAGCAGTAGCGAGGGCTTTTTCCTTGCTGGCAGATCATTGAACTGGCTCATGATTGGCGCCGCCCTGTTTGCTGCCAATATTTCAACCATCCATATGGTAGGACTTGTTGCACAAGGATATAAAGACGGATTAGTCTGGGGTAATTTTGAGTGGATGGCAACTTTCTTGCTAATCATTCTCGGGTTGATCTTTGCTCCATTTTATTTCAAATCAAAAATATCAACACTTCCTGAATTTCTGGAACGAAGATATGGTCCATATGCAAGATCGTTTTTAGCATTTATTGCCTTGATGAGTGCATTGTTCGGTCATATTGGAGTGAGTTTATATGCCGGGGCAATAGTTTTTGAGAACTTTTTCGGAATTGACTTCATAACTTCAATACTTGTAATATCAGGTGTTACCCTGATATATACTATTCTAGGAGGTTTAAAGGCTGTTGTAATAACAGAATCCATTCAAACTATAATTCTGATAATAGGTGCAGTAATCATGACAGTACTGTCTATAAATGCGCTTTCTGAAAATGGAATCCATACGATTACTGAACTTAAAGAAGCCTTGCGCCCTCAACAATTAAGCATGATCCATACAAACGCATCAAGTCCTTTGCCAATCTGGGCGGTCATTTTAGGTTATCCGGTATTGGGTTTGTATTACTGGTGTGCCGATCAAACTATTGTACAGAAAGTCCTGGGTGCAAAAAGCCTTGAAGATGCCCAAAAAGGGCCAATTTTTGCCGGATTCATAAAGATATTGCCTGTTTTTATGATGGTATTACCTGGAGTCCTGGCCTATGCATTATATGGGGATAAAATCACGGACCCAAATGACACTTTACCTATTTTGATTAATGAACTACTTCCTGTTGGATTAAAAGGGATCCTGGCTGCAACACTTATGGCAGCATTAATGAGTACCATTGCTGCGGGACTAAATAGTTCCGGAACTCTGGTTTCAATAGATATTGTTAAAAGACTCTTCCCCAATACCTCAGATATAAAAATCTTGCGAATAGGTAAAATAACCATATTTGGTGTAATGGTTGCCTCAGTGCTTTGGTCTCCTTTTATTGGACAATTTAAAAGTATCTTCGAAGCTGTTAATTCTCTACTTGCTGTATTGTCTCCACCAGTTTCAGCAGTTTTGATATTGGGTGTGTTCTGGAAACGCGGGAATAATATGGGTGCCTTAGTTTCGATGATCATTGGCTTTATTTTAGGTGTGATTGTTTTTATGCTCGATTTCGTTCCTATCAGTGGATCAATGATGATCACTGAAGGATTAAACATCCCATTTATGATGCAAGCCTGGTGGTTGTTTTTTATTTGTTGTGTTGTGTTTATAGTAGTAAGTCTGCTTACAAAAAGACCTGATTACAAAAAGGTTTCTGAAGTGAGTCTCGATTCTCCGCTTAATTTTCTTATAAAAGGAAAAATCACTGGGATTGGAGATGCCCGTGTCCTGGCTGGGATTCTTATATTAACCATGGGCATACTGTATTATATTTTCAGGTGATGTTGTTGTATACTTCTTTATATAGCCAATATAATTGTTTTTCAAACAGAGCTCTTAAATATTTCTATGTTTAATTAATAACCTATTAATAATGGATTTATCAATATTTAAGTTTAGTTTATTGTTGATTTGTATAAGTATAAATACATCTCTGATGGCACAAAAAGAAGAAAATGAAAAAACTGGTTATGCCCAGTCCGATTACAAGATCGAAACAAAGCGATATTGCATGACCCTGGAACTTAAGGATGATCCGAAGCTTATAGAAGAGTATGAGGGATGGCATAAAGCTGAGAATATTTGGAAAGAAGTGCCGGAAGGTATAAGGAAGATTGGAATATTGGATTCTGAAATCTACAGATCAGGAACAACTCTCTTTATGATACTAACTGTTCCAATTGACTTTGATTTTGAGACTCAGATGGGAATATTGGCGGAACTTCCCCGGCAGGCTGAATGGGAAGATTTTATGACAAAGTATCAAGCATCGAAACCGGGTGCGTCTTCTGCCGAGAAATGGACAAAAATGAACCGGGTATTTAAGTTGCCTTGATCCTGTCAGTAAATGAAAGGATCAAAGATTCACTTCAAGGGAGAAAGCATTGAATTCGGATTTAAATTATTTATCCTTTTTATAATCAATTTAATAAAAGATGCCTCAATCTTAAACAGGGCTTGGCTATAAAAAGGAATATAATCTTTATGGTCTTTCGTTAGGGAAGCTCAATAAGATCCAACCAATACTTTGGAGGATTGCAATGGAACGATTTTGCCCAGAATCTTCATTTCCTTCGGAACAAAAAGGGAAGAAGTATTATTAATCAAAACTGCATCAGCATGACTTTTACTATATACTTCTATTTTTAAATCTCCTTTTACCCTTCCCTTATCCATTATACAATTCAGCATGACAGAATATTGAGTCTCTTTCTTAATCCGCTCCTTTTTCAGATCAAATGAGGTAATCTCACCTTTCATTGTAATCCCTCCAAGACCATTGTTATCACAATCAGCAATCCATTGTACGACGATTCTGGATGAATCCAACATTACAAAACAGAGTTTTTTGTTGGCGGGGTTTGCTAATCCTTCTTTATCTGTGATTTTAGAGGCCTCCAGAACAAATTGTCTTGATTTCAGGATATCCTCAATCTCTTGGGAATACCCTACACTAAAGAGAAACAAAAATATGATAACTAAAGCTTTCACAACACACGTGACGTTCAATAAATTAATTCATCTCTATTATAAAACAATTGCACCTTTATTACACAAGTTAGAAATATATGCCATCAAATTCAATCAATTAAAAGAATTCTTGACATTATTAAGACAGCTTGCTATAATTACGTGATATTCCTGCTTAATGGTAGGAATATCATAGCTGGTTGAACCCCTGCCACCTGGTAGGGGTCTTTTTTAGTCCCCTGTTAGCATATCCTGATTCAAAGCTTGCTGATTCGACAGGGTATACATAGCTTTGACCAATCCTAAAAAAAATATCATGGAATTAATCTATCTTAAAGATTCTTATAAAACTGAACTTTCCACAAAAGTTGTTGATATCGATTCCGAATTAAATGCGTTAAGTGTCCAAAGTACTATTTTATATCCCGGAGGAGGGGGGCAGCCCTCGGATCAGGGTAGTATTAATTTCGAAAATGAAAAGTATGAAATTTTGAAGAATTGAGAAAACAGGAAATCAAACCTGGTATGTATTGAATGGGAGTAAATTGCCAGAAATCGGATCAGAGGTGACCATGAAAATTGACTGGGAAAGAAGGTATAAGCTAATGCGTACCCATACTGCGATGCATATTCTATGTGGAGTGATATGGAGGGATTATAAAGCCCAGGTAACAGGAGGTAATATGGAACCTTTAAATGGTCGAATGGATTTTGAATTCGAAAATATGAACCGGGATCTAGTTGATGAAATAGAGAAAAAGATAAACGAGGAAGTTGAAAAAGGACGAAAAATTGAAATAGACGTACATCCAAGATCAGAAGCAAATAAAATCCCTGATTTAATCCGCACAAAAGTTAATTTGTTACCCCCAGGTCTTACTGAAATTAGAACCGTGAATATTACAGGACTTGACTTGCAGGCAGATGGAGGTACTCATGTAAATAAAACCTCTGAAGTTGGCAGGATCCGGATCACTGAATATAAAAGTAAAGGAAGAATTAATAAAAGAGTCAAAATCCAGCTTGACTAATTAAAAATGTGACAATTTGACCATCTATAATAAACTTTTCTGCCTATTTGTCTCATATAATGTGGTGGAATAATCCTTGCAATTTAGTTTTTATGACAATAATTAATGAAAGGAGGAATTGATCATGACACTAGTAAAAAGAACAAACGAATTGTTCCCCCGGATTCCATCTTTCTTTGATGATTTTCTGGGTGGAGGATTAACTGATTGGTTTACTACCAATGTCCCTAATAGGGATAGCTCCCTTCCGGCAGTTAATATTAAGGAAACTGACACGGATTATATTATTGAGTTGGCTGCTCCGGGAATGAATAAAAAAGATTTCTCTATAGAAATTGAGGACGGTATACTTGTTATCAGTTCTGAGAAGAAAGAGGTTTTTGAAGAAAAAGAAGCCGATGATGGTTACTTCAGAAAAGAATTCAATTACCAATCATTCCAAAGGCGTTTCAGGATGCCTGAAAACATTGTAAATGTGGAGAAAATAGAAGCCAATTATAAAGATGGAATTCTGAATGTAAGACTTCCTAAAATCAAAAAGACAATTGAAAAACCGACACGGCAGATTAAGATATCCTGAATCAGTGGATAATTTGCCTGAAGAATCAAAAATCCCGTTTTTACGGGATTTTTTTTTGGAATGTATTACATTTAACGTCTATATATTCAAACTTAAACATTTTTTAAAATGCGGTATTTTTTAATATTAACATTGAATTTATTGTTGATATTTCAATTTTCATGTGGAGGAGGCAATTCTTTGGATATTAAAGGGGATAAAGAAGCAATAACCCTGGCAGAAAGCATGATTCTTGAACTGGGCGGTAAAAAGAATTGGCTGAACCTGAAAAGTCTTTATATCAGAACGATAGCACTCGATATGGTTAGTGGCGAACCATTTGCATTTGAAGAATGGATAAACCTGGATGAACCAAAGTTTATGAACCACCGCATTATAAATGATGTTCATTATTTTCAAATCGTAGACCGAAATGATGGGTGGGTTGTTCAAAACAATAATGTTATTTTAATGCAACCTGATAATGTAACAAATTATTTAGGATGGTATGATCGATTTTTTATGCGTAACATAAAACTACTGGCTAGTGGGGGTGACCATCTTGAGGTTAAGGTGAATGGAGAAAATGCCTTTGATGTTTTTGTTAATAATTCCTTCGTTTCCGGTTTTAGTCTTGACGAAAACAACCTGCCCGTAAAATATGTAACTCCTGGAACTGAGCAAAGATTCAATATTATGAATATTGATGAATGGGGTGAATATAAAGGATATAGATACCCACTTAAAGTTACAGGCGAAAATATACGAGCCCACTATCAAACAGATTATTGGGATGCCGGCACTACGGATGCTGAATCTTCCTTTGAAATAAGTTTTGACCCATATAAAATAGCTCAAAAATTTTAGCAAGATATTTGTTATTGTTTGATAATATATTTAGTATTACTAAATAATTTAGCAATACTGATAATTATGTCTACCTATATTAAAGGTCGCGGTGCGCAAATCGCATTAACTAACAAATTTAACAGCTTAAATTATCACCCTGAAATATCAGATTCTTTTGAAGGAAATTCAGAAAAAATATTGACTAAAGTATTTTATGAATCTCCCAAAAACATATTGAGCAAAAATGATAGTCCAGATATTCCTTTTACCTATTCTATAAATCCATATCAGGGGTGTGAGCATGGATGTGTATATTGTTATGCCCGAAATTCACATGAATTCTGGGGTTTTAACGCTTCTCTTGATTTTGAATCAAGAATAATTGCGAAACAAGATGCCCCTTATCTTCTCAGAAAAAGATTTCAAAGCCGCTCATGGATTCCACAGACTATTGTTATGTCCGGGAATACAGATTGTTATCAACCAGTTGAAAAAAAGCTGAAGATCACGCGCAGCCTTCTAAAAGTTTTTCTTGAATTTGGAAATCCAGTGGGTATAATTACAAAAAATGTACTGGTCCTTCGGGATATGGATTTACTAACAGAATTGGCAAAGGAAGGCTTAGTGCATGTTATTTTTAGCATAACCAGTCTTAATGAAGATCTAAGACAGAAATTGGAGCCCAGGTCTTCAACATCATTTAAGAAAATGATTGCTATTAAGAAATTAAAAGAAAAAGGAATACCTGTCAGTGTAATGTTCAGTCCTGTTATTCCAGGTTTAAATGATCATGAGATACCATCCATGATAAGAGAATCAGCTGTGTCCGGTGCTGATGATATAAACATGACTATGATACGTTTAAATGGAGTAATTGGAATAATTTTTAAGGACTGGCTAAAAAAGAACTATCCTGGTAAGGAAAATAAAATCATTAATCAAATTAAATCCTTACATCAGGGAAAACTAAATGAATCAAGGTTTGGTTACAGAATGAAAGGAGAAGGTCACCTTGCCAAATCAATTGTCCATTTGTTCACAACTGTAAAATCCCATTATTATAAAAATAAGCAGACTCACGAACTTAATAAATATTCCTTTAGAAGGAATTCCATGCAAAGTCTCTTCTGAAAAAAAAGCAAATATTAAAATAGTATGGAATCTTTTAAATCTGTATTTCGTATTAAGAAGGGAATAATACCGTATAACCAACCATTCAATGAGATTTGTAAAGAAAGCTCTCTTGATTTTTTATTTGCTTTTTTTTGTGTCTATCTATGTACATGCGGATAACCATTCCGACAATTTATTTTCGATTGATACGATTCAAACAGAATATGGATCTCTTGTAAATCATATGGAATTCTTCCTGGACACAGAAGCCAGTAAGTCTCTTGATGATTTTTTAGAGCTAGGCCTTATTAATTTTAAACCAATGAATGAAGAGGTTACCCTTGATAAGAAGCATGTCTACTGGGTACATTTTTATCTTCAAAACAATACAAGCACTGATTTAAATCTGACACTATACCTGGGAGATATTGATTTCTTTGATTTCTATCATTTATCAGGGCAGGATTCTGTGGAAGTTGTCAGAGGAGGAGGATTAATGCCTGCATGGAAGATGACTTATCCAGGAGCTTTTAGATTTGCGGTTCCAGTAAAGTTAGAAAAAGATTCCATTCATCAGTTCTACGCCAGGCTCGAAAATGGTGAATTTGGGAAGCCTAACCCTGTTTTTAAGTTGTATGGCGAAGATCGGTTTGAGGAATTAACCAATTTGGATTGGCGAAATTTCTGGCAAGGAATTTTTCATGGGGTATTGTGGGTAATGATCATTTACAATGTATTTTTCGGTTTTATTGGCAGGGACAAAACATACTTTTATTATGCCCTGTATATGATCGCTATATCTCTCTATTTTCTAAACATATTCGGCTTTTTAAATAAGTATGTTTTTTATAATCATCCCGAGTACGGCACTTATGTCTGGCTTATAATGCAATCAGCCGCCATATTTTATATCATATTTGTCAGAAAGTTCCTTAACCTGAAAGTAGTCCATCCCTTGTGGGATAAAATCAGTAAATATTTAATATATGCTGTAATTGGATTTGTAATGTTCAAGGCAGGGTATTACCTTATTTACAAGGATTATGGGATATTGAGTTATTTTTCCCAGATCGTTTTATTCCTTGGGGCTTTATTTACTGTTGGATTGATTGTATCCCTTATTCAAACAAAAAGTCAGCTGGCCAGATATTTCACCATTGGATCATTATCCCTTGGTATCGGATTACTGATCAGTTCTATTCTGGCTTTTTCCGGTGAGGCATACTCAAAAGACTTTTTTTATTCTATTCAAATAGGTATTGTTTTTGAAATATTCTTTTTCTCAATTGGATTATCATATAAAATGAGTGAAACAGAAAGAGAAAAAAGAATAGCACAAAATGAATTGATTGAACAATTGAAACAGAATGAACAACTGCAATTATCCTATCAAAAGGAGTTGGAACAGGAAGTAAAAGAGCGTACCAGGGAATTAATAGATCAAAAGCGGATACTCGAAAATCAGAAGAATAAATTACAGGAAATCAATCAGGAAAAAAACCATATAATAAGCATGGTTGCCCATGATTTACGGAATCCCTTGACCAGTGCAATGTCCATTGCTCATTTACTTCATGATGATGCTAAGGATAAAGACAAAGAACAGGCAAAATATGCTCAAGTGGTTGTAAATTCCCTTGACAGGATGAATTTAATGATTGAGAAAATACTCGATATCAGAGCAATTGATTCTCAAAAATTGAATCTGGATCCTGAAAAATTTGATATGGCTATTGAAACGGAAAATATTGTAAAATTATTCAAGGAGAAAGCGAATGATAAATCGATATTGATTCATAGAGAACTGAATCCAGTCTCTGTTTGTCTTGATAAAAATTACTTTTTCCAGATTGTCGAAAACCTTGTTTCCAACGCAATTAAATTTTCACCTCATGGGAGAAACGTATTCATTAAAACCTATCCTTTAAACGGAAAAGCCTGCATTGAAATAAAGGATGAGGGGCCAGGCTTTAATGGGAATGATAAAAAGAAAATATATAGAAAATTTCAACAGTTGAGTGCAAAACCAACAGGGGGAGAGAGTACAACAGGGCTTGGGCTTTCAATTGTTAAAAAGTTTGTGGATGCGATGGAGGGTGACCTAAAGTTGAAAAGTGAAGAGGAGAGAGGAGCATGTTTCATTATTGAATTTGAGAAAAAATGAATGTATTTTTGGATATGACCTACGAACAATTTATATTATCACTTAAGAATGATCACCCGCCTGAACTATCGGAATATCTCGAATCCTTATGGTATGATAAAAAAGGAGATTGGGATAAAGCCCACCAGATCGCCCAGGAATTGGCTGATAAAAATGGCAGTTGGATCCATGCTTATCTACATCGAGTAGAAGGAGATACTTGGAATTCTAATTACTGGTACTCCCGTGCGGACAGGAAAATGCCTGAAATTAGCCTGTCAGATGAATGGGAATCTCTTGTCCGCAACTTTCTGAAGCCGTAGAGCTAAGAGATTGATACTAAATAAATAAGGCATTTATTGGCACATTTTTCACTTTAGAATATCTTTGAGGCAATTATCACTATAATAGATAAAATTATGAACATTAAGTTATCCCATTTGTACGTTGTCCTTTTCATCTTTAGCATAGTCGTTGTAAACGGCTGTAAAAGTAAGAAAAAGGTGACAGCTAGTACCGAAAAACCTCCAGTAGAAGAGGTAAAAGAAGTTCCGCCACCAGTTGTGGAAGAAAAACCAGTAGAAAAGGAACCAGCTGAGTTGACGCTTGAAGCCCAACTTGAAAAGAATTTCCAGGCTATAGCAGATGCTAATTCTGTAGATTATGCGAACAGGAACATCAATGAGACATTAAAGTTCTTTGCATCTCAAGATGCACCTGTATTCATTGTGTTTTACAGAGAAAATGGTGTGAAGGATTATGATAAACCTACCACCATCGACAAACATTTGAACTATCTGAAGGATCAGAAAAAGAATCCATACAAAATCGATAAACTCATTTTTAACGATCTGGGTAAAATTGAAGAAATAGAATTAACATCACGATAAAGGAAACATTATGAAAAATATAATAAAGTATATAATTCCTGTTTGCATAATATTTTCGCTGTATGGATATGTAAATGCCCAGGATGAAATTACACCTGAAAGGAAAAAAGCCATTGATTCACTTGCTTTGGAAAAAGTAAGGGATCTAAGCAAATACATTAGCATTATTGGGGATAAAGCTACTGATCAGGCTGAGGCAAGCCGGGTCATGGACAGGGCGGAAGAATTATTTGTGGAAGAGGCTGAGATAGGTGTATCTTCAATGTACAGAGAACAGGTAAATTACTACAAAGTAAGGCAGTATTTAATGCGGTTAAATCAGCTGAATTATGATAAAGTGATGATCAAATGGTATAATATACATTATATCAGTGACCTGGAACGTCAACCAGACGGTAAATATGTAGGTGTGATAACTGTTTATCAAAGATTTGAGGGGATCTCTGATGATGGTCTTACTTATAAGGATACAACTAAGAAAGACATAACAATTTATGTTGAAAAGAAAAAAACCCAGATCAGGGGTAGAATAATTGAATTCTGGGATGTATTACTAGGAGATATTAGGGTCACTGAAACTACTTCATGAGATTAATTTCAGTTATTCTTTTACTGTTCACCAGCTACTTCTCTTCTTTTGCTCAACTGGTTGGGGATATGGATGATGAAAGCAGATTGTATGCTGAAACAAAACAAGTCAACCAGTTTTTCAGAAGATTTAATGGTGAAGAAGATAAAAAAGGAGAACGGCTATACTCAGGCGAAAGGCAGTACCGTAGTTTTTCGTTAAGGAAAACGTATCTTCGAATGCTGTTTGACCTTGAGAATCCAAGTCTTAATGAGATGCTTGCCCAGGAGTTTGTAGAATCCGTAAATGACAAAGCAGCGCCATCCTATCTTGATTTTCATCGCAACGGATGGTTCGCACAGGTAAATGCTGATTTCTACTACAAGGGAGAGTTAAAGCCTGTTATATTTTTCCTTAAACTGGAACAGGAAAGACTGGGATATAAGTGGGTAATATCGAGTGTTTATTTTAAATTATTCGAAGATTACTTTATAAATGATACTTCTTATGTCAAAAAATTCTTGCATCCAATGAGTCATGAATTGGATTTTATGAACATGAGGAAGATATTCAGTAATTCTGACAGTGTTCAACAATATATGCATAAGGAATTCAAACCTGATGATTTAACCTTGTTTCTTTATGAAATTAAAAAGGGTAATCTTCAGTTTGCAAGTGTTAGAGATCTGAAATTTCATTTTTTTCAGATCCCGGAATGGTATTTTGAAGTATCTTATTTTAATAGAAAAGGGAATAATACGGGATGGTTGATTTCAAATATTGTGAAATACAAACCTGAAGATGAAAAGGTTCTCAAAGATTTTATACTGTATGAAAATTAAAACCGGCTTAATAAAACTAACATTTCTCTCATTAATTGTTGCTTTTACAAGCAATGACCTTCTTGCGTACAGGAAGATGCAGGATGATTCAACTGCTGTTCAGATTGAAAAAGTAAAGGAATTAATAACATACCTTGAATTTGCCCTGAATACCATTGGAGACGCCTATACTCCTCAACGAGAAAAGGATATTATAATAACCACAAGCTATAGTAAATTTTTCAGGGATGAAGATGTGCAGGTAGAAGATGACCTTGATCTAAATCGCTCAACAGTTACAAATAAAGACGTGCAGGCATATTTGAAAGATGTAGACTTCTTTTTTAAAAATGTGAGCTTTAAACTTGATATTGAGGATGTTCAACCTATGATCAATGATAGCAGTCAATTATTCTATCTGGTTAAAGTAAACAGGAATTTAAATGGGATCACAGTTCTGGCGGATACAATCAATCAAACCATCACCCGATATGTAGAAGTTAATTACTTTGAAAATTCAGATGATCTTAAGATAGTTAGTTTCTATACGACAAAACTTAGCGAGAAAGAGGACCTCATGAACTGGTGGGAGGAACTGTCGTTTGAATGGAAATATATCTTTCAGCAAAGATTCAATTACTATGACAGCGTCGGGTATGAAGAATTAAAAGTTCTCATAGAAATTGATTCACTGGATTTATCATCAAACCGGTATATTTCAGACTTTGAGCCACTATTTAAGCTCAACCAGCTTCGATATTTGAATTTATCGAATACTTTAATAAATGACCTAACGCCCTTACGAGTTTATAATAAAATTATCCACTTGGATCTGTCAGATACTGAAATTGATACAATAGACCACATCAGGTATGCCTCTGAAATTAAATATTTGAATCTTTCTGATTTGAAAATTAAAGATATAGGTATTCTGGAGAACTTTCCAAAACTCGAACACCTTGTTATGAATAACTGTGCTATAGACTCCATATCTTTTAGAGCAGATTTTCAGTTTCTAAACAAATTGGAGCTCTCTCATTTTAGTTCTGATTCGTATGATTGGCTATCTAATTTTCCACAATTAAATTATCTGGATGCTTCCTTTAGTAACATTGACGATTTAGGATCATTGTCTGAGAATAAATCTTTGAAGATTTTAATATTGGAAGGCACTGAAATTACTGATATTAAACCAATCACTAGTTTACCTGTATTAGAAGAGCTTAATCTGGAATCAACGAATATTCAAACCCTGGCCGATTTATCCGGAACCACAACATTAAGAAAGATATATTGTGATAATAGCAGCATAACCAATCAGGATGCAAATGACTTCATGAATTTAAATTCGAGCACACTGGTGATCTTTGAATCTGAAGAATTACAGGCATGGTGGAATGGTTTAGATATTGCCTTGCAAAATCTATTCTCTACAAGGTTTTCATTAAGTTCGGAACCCTCAATAGTCGAGCTAGCTGAAATAACCAAAGAGGACTCACTTTACTTTTCAGGTCTTAAAACAACAGATAAATTGCCTGATTTATGGCCTTTCAGGAACCTTGTCTTTCTTGATTTGCATGATACCTTTATTTCTGATATAAGTTCAATAACACAGACACCGAATTTGAGGTATATTAATGCCGCCTCTTCAAATATTTCGAATATCGATTCATTAAGAGAACTTAAACAGTTGGATTATCTGGATTTGAGTTCCACACGAGTATCTTCTATCGAAAGTCTGACTGGCTTACGTGGATTAAGATTCTTAAATGTTGATGATGCTCAGGTCGAAAGTGCTGACATTCTGAAGTTTATTGATAGCAATCCCGAATGCCTTGTTATTTACAGGTCTTTTTATTTAGTAAACTGGTGGGAGGGACTATCAGAAGATTGGCAAGGGATTCTATCTAAAAATGCGGGAATAGATCAGAATCAAATCGATAATCGAAACCTGCACATCATTAGTTATCTGGAACATATAAAAATAGACAGTATTGATATAAAGGATCTGGAACCACTTGATGAATTAAATTATTTACAGGGTCTGGAGATAAACCGGGTTAATATAAGTGATATAACTAAACTTCAGGACCATAAAGGTTTGACACTGTTAAAGGTTACTGCATCGCCAGTTTCAGATTTCAATTCGATAACATCCCTAAAGCAGTTAAAGCACCTTGATCTTTCAAATACAGGAATAATTGACCTCGAATTTACAGGTGAATTGAAAGCGCTTAAAATATTAAAGATATCCGGTACTAGGGTTAAAAAATTAAACCCAGTATCATCTTTAACGCATTTAGAAGAGCTCGATATATCTAATACAAGTATAAAGTCATTAAAGCCAATTGAATCATTGATGAATCTTAAAATGATATCCTGTTATAATACTTTTCTAAAGGAAAAGGCCATAGATGGTTTCAAATCTAATCATCCTGACTGTCAGGTATTATACTATTAAATTCTATTCCTCTATTGATCCAAATGGATTTATTTTAAAACATTAGTTCTTTTTGATGGTTAACCTAGTATTATCTGAAATATGAGAATATTAGCATTATTATTATTTATAAATGTTTCATTTGCTGCGTGTACAAAGCCAAATGATAACAATAGAGATATGGAATCACAATCAATTAGAAAAAAAGAAGTAGCTACCTTTGGTGCCGGGTGCTTCTGGTGTGTCGAGGCTGTTTTCCAGAGTTTAAATGGAGTTCAAAAGGTAGTCTCCGGATATTCCGGAGGGCATGTTAAGGATCCTACATATAGACAAGTATGTGAGGGGACAACCGGGCATGCTGAAGTGTGCCAGATTTATTATGATTCTGAAGTTATTGCATTTGAAGAACTTCTTGAAGTTTTCTGGAGTACACACGATCCTACGACACTAAACCGCCAGGGTAATGATGTAGGCACACAATACCGTTCCGCAATCTTTTATCACACCGAAGCTCAAAAAAATCTCGCAGATGAATATAAATCGGCATTAGACGCTTCTGAAGCATTTCCAAATCCTATAGTAACTGAAATCGTGCCTTTCGAAACCTTCTATGAGGCTGAAGAATACCATCAGGAATATTACGACTTAAATCCAAATCAGCCTTATTGTACATATGTAATAAAGCCAAAAATGGATAAATTACACAAGGTCTTTGCCGACAAATTGAAAAATTGATAAAGTTGGCCCTAAAATATAAACCCAATCGAAAAGAAGGTTTCCCAACCTTTTCGGTGACTATCTTTAGCAAAAGCCAGGTTAATAGGGCCTAAAGGGGAACTATAACCTGCTGCAAATCCAAAGCCGAACCTTCGATAACGGTCACCCAAAATAGAGGCATCCAGATTCGGATAAATCCATTTCATGGGATATTCTGAATCCAGATAATTGATAATCCCTTTCAGAAAGATATTTCGAATTACTTCATATTGAATCTGACCTGCAGCATAAAAAAAATTGGCTGCTACTGAATTCTCTTTGATTGCCGCCAAAATATGGATTTAGGTTGAAATTCCTGGGGAAAAATCCTCCAATATAATAGTATTCAGAAAAATTCAGCGTGTTGCTTTCAAGGTTCGAAATATTCATAGTCAGATCTGTGGAGAACGGTTAACTTTTTACCCGCAGGGATCAATTGCAGATAACTTCCATAGACTGCCTGAATCCTGTCCGTATTTAGATTAAGGTCTTCCGGGCCCAATATAACACTGTCTGCTAGATCAAGCTCTGCATCTACCTGGAAAACTGACCTGTATGTAACATCTACTAAAGATCCTTTTGTTGGATAATACCTGCGATTTAAACTGTTGCGCCTGAAAAATATATTGAGTGATGTGCTTTTATATACTAGCTTTTCAATCGTTCTGAGAACTTCTGATGCAACTTTTGGTTTAAAGGAAATATTGGACCATTTGATGTTAGCTCCGAATGTATTATTTTGGGTCCGGGTGGCCTGTAAGCCAATTGCCCCAGTTACATTCTGATTTTTAAATAAGCTTACATTGTTGCCCAGGCTGTCATATATGGGTAAGGTCACTCTTGTCCCAAATCCCATTAAATCGCAGGGCAACGTTTTGCCCCTTCCCAAGATACTTGATATAATCTACCCAAAAACCCGGATTAACGGCCAAATCGGCTTCAAAGACGAAACGACTTCCTTTCAGTAGCATATTTCGAGCGTTATGTTTCCAAGAACACCTCCTTTGTTTTCAGAATCGTAATGGTATGAGAATTTTATTTCTGTTTTTGGTTTTTCATTAACATGCAACCTTAAGTATATCCACTATCTAGTCAATTAGCTCATACCATATCTTCTCAAAATATAAGGTCCCAAATAAAACATTAATCCGTTCTTCTATATGATTGATGGAAATGCTATCATTTTGCTTGATCCTGAGTTTGCCAATAATAAATTCATCCAATAAGTAACGGTTGCCGACAATATCAATTTCAGTGATAGGATAGCTTTGCTTCACTTCTAGTTTTTCAATTTTTTTCAGAACACCTAGTCTTTTAACCGAATCAGCAAGGTTCTTAAGAATATCATAATATTCTTTTCCTGCTTCGTTACCACGTTCAAGAATTTCACTTGCCGACGTGAAACTTGCGGTGGAATATCCACTTAGATCTGGTTTAATTAGTATATCGCACTTTTTAATCTGTTCTCTTGTATCAAATGCACTGGTTACCCAGGCTGATTGTTGGAGTACAGCTAATAGCCGATGTCATTTCCGACTCAGGGGCAAGGTCTGAACTTACAAATACACCTATAATGATATCCGCTCCCATATCTATAGCTTCCTGAACCGGAAAGTTCCTTACGAGGCCGCCATCTACTAATAAATGGTCATCTATCTTAACTGGTGTAAAGATGGAGGGTATGGCCATACTCGCTCTCATGGCCATTGCAAGAGATCCTTTATTTAATGTGACAGGAAGACCCGTAACAATATCAGTAGCAACACAACTATAAGGAATTGGAAACTTATTAAAATCATTTATGCCATGAACGGGACGCGTTAATCTGGAAAAAAATTCCATTAAAGCTTGACCATCAATAACACCCTTGGGTAATGATAACTTTTTGTCTTCAATGAAAAAATCCATAAGATATCGACCATAATAATCTTTTTCCTCTATGGCGACTTTGTCCATGGGGATTTTATTTGTCAGAACCTCGTCCCAGTTTACGTTAGTTACCAATTCTTCTAATTCATCTGCCGAATACCCGATCGAATAGAGGCCACCAATTATACTTCCCATACTCGTTCCTGTTATGTAATCAGGGGTTAATCCTACCTCCTCAAGTGTTTTTAGTATCCCAATATGAGCGATTCCTTTTGCACCTCCACCACTTAGAACCAGGCCAATTTTGGGTCTGCCTTCCTGCGCAATGGCGTAATGAAACGTATAGATGAACATACAAAAAGTGAATATCAGTAATTTTACTATTTTGTTGAAAACTACATTTTCTGATTTCTTTTTGTTTTCTTTATTGATATAAATGATAGTCATGAGACTTCTTAAAGGTTATCTTTCAAAAACGATAAAAGTACTTTTCATTATCATATTTCTCGCAATAGTGGTTCTAATTCTGTCTATTCCGATTAATTATGGTGTAAAGAAAGAAAAATTATCGCTTTTGATTGAATATAAATCTATAAAAAAGCCTTCTGATATTCTGAAAATTTCAGGGAATGAGGTAAAGCCCATCGTTTATGAAGATATTTCTAAGTTCAATGATTTTCCAGAAAACAACAGAAAGGATAGATATATTGAAACATTACTGCCTGCAATACTAGTCGTTAAATTCAACCTCCTTAATGAAAAAGCCAAAACAGAAAAAATTTGGGCAAAAGTCAGGGCAAAAGACCGTTTAACTGCGGGGGACAGTGCATTCATACGTACCCTATATGCAAAGTATAAATCAGAAAACCTGAAAGAAATAAGTCAAAAACAACATCTCCATCCAACTTCGATTGTCCTGGCTCAGTCTATCCTGGAAACAGGATGGGGAAATTCGAGATTTTTTATAAAAGGCAATAATGCATTTGGTATTTGGTCATATAATAAACTAGACAAAAGAATGCCTGCTACTACCAGTCGTGATGGTCTTGTAATATATTTAAAGAAATATGATAATATAGCACAATCTGTTGAAGATTATTTCCTGACTCTGGCCAACTCATGGGCGTTTGACAAATTTCGGGAAAAACGATATGACTCGGATAATCCCTATGAATTGATCTGGTACTTAAACAAATATTCAGAGTTGCGTAATGACTATGTCAAAAAAGTAGGGGAGATCATTGTTCAAAATGATTTAACTAAATATGATTCCTGCGAATTGGATAAAAACAATTTTATTAAAGTCAAACTTTAAATATTAATAATAATATATTGAAAATCAGAATATTATATATTTTATTTATTTTTATATTTAATGCTTGCAACAATGCTAAAGAGCCAGTTTATGGACAGCCGAATGAAAATCCTCCCAAAATTGAGTTGAATGATCAGGTTGAAGTTATTGGATTATTGTACCATAGATTTGATGAAGAGAAATATCCCAGTACAAGCATTAGTTCCGAACTATTTCGACAACAATTGGCCTTTCTCAAAAACAATCATTATAGGGTTTTAAAGTTAAGCGATGCAATTCAAAAATTGCTATCCAGGGATGCTTCTGGAAAATTCATTGTAATTACAATTGATGATGCATTTAATTCATTTATGGATAAGGGATTTCCTGTCATTCAGGAATTTGGATTTCCGGCAACCTTATTTATCAATACAGAAACAGTAGGTAGCGGGGATTATATAAATTGGGACAACCTCAATAAATTAGTCAGTAATGGGATAGAGATCGGCAATCATACGCATAGCCATGATTATTTTCTAAACATGGATACTGTTACAAGGCACAAGGCCTTTTATGAAGATGTGCAGCTGGCCCAGGAAATAATAAAATCAAAATTAAATGTGGAGCCAAAGGTTTTCGCTTATCCTTATGGAGAGTTTGATGAAGGAATGATGGAAGTCATAAGGAAAATGGGTTTTATTGGTGCTACTGCTCAGAATTCTGGTGTAATGTCATACTATTCTGAGCTTTTTGCCTTGCCAAGGTTTCCAATGACGGATCATTACGGAAAATTACAGGCTTTTTCTGAAAAAATCTCTATGAAGCCTCTTCCGGTTGTCAAAACCATACCTTCGTCTACAATCGCATCTGAAAATCCTCCGGTTCTCCAGTTTATACTTGATAAGGAAACATTTGACCTGGATCAGTTACAATGTTTCATTCAGGGCGGGAATTGCGTGTTAACCAAATTGGAAGGTGATAAACTTGCCTTTCAAATTTCATCTGATCAACAGCTAAGATCAAGACGTCACCTTTATACTATAACCATCCCAAGCAAAGATAATAGTCAATGGTATTGGTTCAGTCATCAATGGGTATTTCCCAAGCAAGAATAAAGTATATTCTCCTTAATCAGCATTACTTTTCCGGGCAATATGAACAGACATATAAAGTATAGTTATTATCGATACTAAACCTGCAATGGTCATTTCATAGGGAATTTCAGAACTTACCTTCAATATATTCATACTTGCTGAAACTAAGTGGAAAATGCCAAGAAAGATCGTTATCCCCACGATAAACAATAATACCATATTTGCAATTAAACCATTCTTATGCTTCATGGAAATTATTTTTTCATCATTTATGACAAAAAAGATGGATAAGGCAACAAATGGTAATATTAATCCATTAATCACCTGGGCCATTACTATAATTAGAACTGGATGATAATCTAATAAACTGAATAAAGTACCGGTACCTAAAACCACGATCCATGTAAGTCTGTAAATTGTATTTCCATGCTTGACCGTGGAACCAGGCATCATAGTCCGGGCTGTAATGGCTGCAGCAAGGGGGGCTGTAACAGATGATGTAAATCCGGCGGCAAATAATCCAATAGCAAATGAATATCTGCCCCAAGCACCTATTTCAGATTGAATTGTAGATGATATGGCATTAAAGTTAAACTCACCTTGAATGATTGTTCCGGTTATTAGAATTAATATCGTAATTAATCCACCAAATAATATGGCACCGGTCAATCCAAATCTGGTGGAATTAAGATCTCTGTTCTTGCTCAGGCCTGAGCCCATGAATAAATTGTAAGGGACAATGGTAGTCCCTATCAAACCAATAATAAGAATACTTGATGAATCCGGGATTTCTGGATGTATAATGGATGAAAAAATATCTGAAAATGAAAAGCTTGTTTTCAAAGACATTAAGAAAAATAACAGTGCCATAATGCTTACTAATACCCCTAGAATACTGGTAATCAACTTAAGTCTTTCAATCCACATTAAACCGAATGCAAATATGAAAATAAATAAAACTATACTTAGCTTATGATCATCGACAGCCAATTGAACACCTCGTACAGCACCGGTTATATTACCTGCCTGATAAGCAATACAGCCAAAAATAACTGCTATTGTTAATAGTATGTTAAAATTAAGGATCCCTTTTTTGCCGTACTTTTTCTGGATGGCTTCACCAAGGGTCAGACCGGAAGTAATTGTAATACGGGAAACAGATTCCTGCAATATAATGCATGCAAAAATTGAAAAAAATATAGCCCAGATTAAGTTGAGTTGATAATTTGAACCTGCTTTTAATGCCGTAGTGATGGTGCCAGGACCGATAAAAGCTGCAGATATTACGGACCAGAATATGATCTGACTGAATCGAATCGGATTGCTTTTGCCAGACATATCAGGGCTGTGAGGTTATCGCCAAAATTGCAAAAGAAGTAAGCCAATGTTCCCCTTCATAATTCCCGCTTGATAAATGCGGAAAACTTGCATTAAAATGATTTACAGCATTTTGAATCAATTCATCTTTTAGAGGGTTTTCTATAGTATTACTTATGCCAAACAAACACCATGTCCTGCTAAAATTCAATCCATCAAGATGAACTATTTTTGGATCAGACCGGTCAGATACAATGGCAGGGGTAATAGAAGAAAAATCCGGTATGAAATCAGCAATCCAGTCCTGGAACTGTTCCTTTTCTAATATTTTCTGCATTAGATTCGCTTCTTCCAGACAAGGGGATAAAAAATCAAAACCATTTGGTTCCCAGCTAATTGGACAGTTATTATCCTCCAGGTAATAATTCATAGACCTGGTCTCAATCAATTCTATAAACTTTACATCGTCCAGGCTTGATGCATAATCATGAGCCAGAGATAGACCAAAAGCTGTATTTGGGTGTTCGCCGGTACGAATAGGATAGGTAAGTTTCGGTAGGAAGTCTATATATTTTGCTTTTATTAAATCAGCTAATGGCATGATGTTTTCAAGCCAGACTTTTCCTTTGGGATGGTCCCAGTCATTAAGTTCCTGAACTAGTTTCAGTAACCAGGCCCATCCATAGGTTCGTTCAAAGGTTTTGTTATATTCGCCTTGAAAATATTCTATTTCAGAGTTTATATTTTCAGGATTTAAATTTTTATCCATTATCTCAAAAATTTCTTCTTTTTCAGGCATTTCAGGGAAAATTTTAACTAGCTTGATGAGCATCCAGTGCCCATGAACAGATGAATGCCAGTCGAAGCAACCATAAAAGGCAGGATGGAGTTCCTCCGGATTTTTCAAATCATCATGATCTCCTAATACCTGATTTAATTTATTTGGAAATTCTTTGTTGAGACAAGCCAATGGAATTCTTGCCAACTTGGAAGCGGTCTCCTGATTCAATTTCATGATTGTGGTTTGACTTCTGGCTGGTGTATTAAAAATTATACCAATTAGTGAAAGTATAACCAATATTCTTTGTAAGCCTTTTGTTGACATCATATTTTACAATTTCATTGCGATTGTAACTGAAAATGATTTTATTAGCCGCAATTTTTTACAAAAAATTAAATATACAGAATCATTTTTTCTCAGAAATGAAAATATTTTTAAAATATCCGGAAGAAATGCAGAAAGTAATAAGAAGTGGTCTTTGATTTTTAATATTATACTGACTCCGAATCTCCATTGAAAAGAATAATAATTAATATAAATAGTATTTTTCAACATTAAAATAAAAACATATGACAACGAATAGTGGAACAAAGCAGAATACCGGTCTTGTTATTGTTATTGCTGCTATTGCGTCGACTGGAGGCTTATTGTTTGGTTTTGATACTGGTGTGATTTCAGGAGCTTTGCCATTTTTAAGGGAGACCTGGGGTCTTGAAACTGGTGAGATTGAGTGGATCACAACAGCTGCACTGGTTGGTGCGGTAATAGGAGCAATGTCGTCCGGTAGATTAACTGATATTTTTGGAAGGAAAAAAGTAATTCTTGTTACTTCCGTAATTTTTGCTTTAGGATCAATATTAACCGGAGCAGCTTCCAGTCCAACTTTTTTGGCCTATAGCCGAATTATTTTAGGTATAGCGATTGGAATATCATCCTTTACAGTGCCTTTGTATATTGCTGAAATTTCACCTACAAAGACAAGA
This sequence comes from uncultured Cytophagales bacterium, assembly GCA_963820995.1. GTDB lineage: Bacteria > Bacteroidota > Bacteroidia > Cytophagales > Cyclobacteriaceae > JAGTVG01. The sequence goes on from CAWGCL010000013.1 coordinate 443,833, forward strand.
GGTGCTATGGTGTCATCATTTCAATTGATGATTACTATAGGTATCGTTGTATCCTACTTCAGTGATCTGGCATTCGCTGATGAAGGAAATCCTGAATCCTGGAGATGGATGTTCTATGTAGGGGTATTCCCGGCAATTATTCTTTTCATTGGAATGATGTTCCTCCCTGAAACACCTAGATTTTTAATTGGAAAGGGAAAAGAAGAAAGAGGTCGAAAAGTCCTTCAAAAGGTTGAACATCCTGATTTGGTTGAAGAAGCTATCTCAAAGATAAAGGCTGATATTGAAAGAGATAAAGATTCACCAGCGTTTACAGAACTGTTCAAACCTTATCTGAGAACAGCTTTATTCATTGCAATTGGAATTATGTTTGTTCAACAGTTTGTCGGAATTAATACCGTAATTTACTATGCGCCAACCATCTTTATTATTGCTGGTTTCGCAGGCCCTAAGGCTGCCATAGCAGCGACAGTCAGCGTGGGTATTGTAAATGTTTTGTCTACTGTTTTATCCATGTTTTTAATTGATAAAATAGGCAGAAGAAAATTATATTTCATAGGAGTGATTGGGATGGCAGTTGCATTAACTGCACTTGGAACATTTTTTATGTTGAAGGATAGTTTAGGTGATATGCTGCAATGGATAACCGTTGGAACTGTGTTGGTTTACATTATCTTCTTTGCAATAAGTTTAGGACCATTGGGTTGGCTTATTATATCAGAGATCTTCCCTTTAAAAGTTCGTGGCTTGGGAATGAGCATAGGCTCTTTATCAAACTGGCTGTTTAATGCTATTGTATCATTTACTTTCCTAAAATTAGCTTGGTTCTTCACTGCTCCAGGAATGGAAATTATCAATGAAGGGGCTCCAAATCCAGATCCTAATCCATCTGGTGCCTTTTTTGTATATGCTGTAATTGCCGTATTCGGAATCATCTGGGGTTATAAATACATTCCAGAAACCAAGGGCATTACACTCGAAAAGATCGAAGATGAGTGGAGAAAAGGCACAAAGCCGAATCAGATCGGAAAAGAATAAAATATTTTATTATTAAGTCTAAATCCCTGTGCAAGTATGTATGGGGATTTTTTTATGCCTTCAAGTCAGGTTTCTAATCGATTTGGCAGCTGAACGATGAATTCTGTTCCTTTTCCAAGAGTACTCTTGACATCAATTCTTCCTTCCATTTTTTCCACACTTTGGGTTACAAGATAAAGGCCAATACCTGAACCCTTTGATAGTTCGCTTCCCCTGTAAAACATTTCAAATATTTTAGGAAGTACATCTTTGGCAATCCCAATACCGTTATCCTGTATGGATAATGTGGCCTCTTTCTGGTTTATTTTTATATTGATGTCGATCGTATTGATCTCTTTGGAAGTGTCGGCATATTTTATTGCATTTGAAATGATATTTCGAAAGATCTCACGGACTCTCATTTTATCGTTGAAAAATGATTCAGTATTAACCTTTATCGTCTTTTTTATTTTCATCGCATTATCCAGATACTCAAGCTCCTCAAAGCAAGCGGAAATAATAGATTCAAATTCAATCTTTTCTATAGATATTGAAGTACGAATATTCCTTGAGTAATTTAGGATATCATATATGAACCGGTCCAGATTTTTCATCCGGTCCTCCAGAAGGGAAATAAAAGGCTTAAGGTTACCTGATTTACTTTGTAATTCAAGCTTAATAATGTTAATTAATCCCTCTACGGATGTAATTGGAGCACGCAGGTCATGAGATACCCGATAAACAAAATTATTTAGCTCCTCGTTTTTAAGTTTTAATTCTTCTTCTGCAAGTCTTTTATCTTCAATTTCCTTTCTCAATAACTTATTGGTTTCCCAAAGCTCTGAAGTACGGTCAGTGATCTTACGTTCCAGGCCAAGATTGATTTTCCTTAATTCCTCTAGAAGATATAGATTATCAAGTTTATCACTCATGATATTGATTACTTCATGAATTAAGGTGATTATTTCAGAAAAGCGATTGGTGTCTTCGTCATTATCTGCAAATAAAAAGTATGATAATTCATTAGAAATTGATTTATGTGGAATGATCAGGATAGATCTCGGTTCGAAATTCTTTTCCTTTAATGATTTAAAGATTTCATCGTATATTTTTTTCTCTTTAACGAGATACAATATTCCATTCTGCAATTTATTAAAGGCGTTTTCATCAAGTTCAATCTTTTTGATCGAAGTATTATCGGCATAAGAGGTATATGCAAGTTGAACCGTAAGTGTATTATTTTTCCGGGAGCAATAACAACAAAGAGGAATGTCCTTTAAAATACTGATTTTTTCTAAAACTGTATCTACAATAATTGACCGATCATTAATTTCGCGTATTGATTCCGAAACCATAACAAGTAAAAATATCTCCTCAGCCCTTTCAGCCATACTCTCATTTTCTGCATGAAGAAATGCGATTTTTTCTTCAAGTTCCATTATTTTTTTATTTGGATCTTTGGTCACCTATTTTGATGTTTATTGTAGAATTCGGAGATTTCCTGAATAAGTAGATCTGGCTCATCCTCCTGTATAAAATGTCCTCCAGTCCTGACACGTAATATTTCACCTGAAGGGATATCTTCTTCAAGCCGGGTACTTATGATACTATTCAAATACACATCGCCATCTCCTCGAATTATAAGAACAGGAAACTTAATATTCTTTAATTCAGAAGCAATTTCCATCAGGTGTTGATTATTCAAACATTTTGCCAAATGAAGGAAAGATTTTCTTCTTTTTTTATTAGCCATTTCCTCCCAGACAAGTGATCTGAATTCCTCGGTATAACTTTCTTTTTTATAAAGTCCTTTTTTAATAAGTTTTTGTAACATGCCCATATCCAATGACATCATCGCGAATTGCCTGAAAATCGGAGTCCGCATAGTTGTAATAGGTTGAACAGGCCAGTAATTATATCCAATAGTATTTATAAGGACCATGTCTTGTATGAGGTGTGGAAATTTCACTGCCATGATTTGTGCTATTCCTCCTCCTATGTCATGACCTACAATATGTGTTTTCCCCAAATTAAGCTTTATTATTAGTTCAGCAAGTATTGAAGCTTGATTTTTAATCGAATAATCAGCTAAAAGGTCTTTGGTCGATTGACCACAACCCAGGAGATCAACTGCAACAACATCATAATCCCTTGAAAGGGGCGGGGCTATGTTTCTCCATATAAAAGAACTGGTTGTAATGCCATGAATTAATAGAACCGGATCTCCTGTCCCAATTCGTGTATAAGCAATTTGCAGTCCTTGAATAGTTATGTAGTTGCTGGTTTCCATAAAACTATCACATAATTTTAGAATTTAGTTCTGCAAAACTGCAACAGCGATCTTTGAATCAGCCGTGCCATAGTACAATATCCAGTTATTTTTGTAGTGTACAAGCGCTTCTATAAAGCATACATTACCGACTTGTCCCGTAATCTCATAATCATTTTCTGGTTTAAAAAAATACTCTTCTGATCTCGCAATTACTTTTTCAGGATTTTGCAGGTCAAATAAAATCTGGCCTGCAGCATAGGTGCCTTCAGGAAGTGATGTATCTCCCCATTCAGCATGATTCCGGCTATTGTATATCATCCATATTCCATCCTTGGTTATGATAGCTGGTGGGCCGGGCTCTACCAGATCTGAATCAAAATAACCTTTTCTTGGTCCGAATATTTTTTTAATCGATCCATCTTCTTCCTCGACCGGTTGCCAGTCAATAAGGTTTTCTGAAGTAGCCAGAAAAATATCTGTGTCACCCCAGTACATCCAATATTTGCCATTTATCTTGCTGGCAATGAGTTTATCCCCTTCCATTTTGCAAATAATTGCCCCTGATTTGGACCAGAGGTCCTTGTATTTGCCATTCTTGGCCTTACCCAAAAGGAGGCCATGTTTTTCCCAATTGACTAAATCTGTTGAACTGGCGAGGCATAATCTTGCAATTTTACCATCATAACTTGTATACGTCATAATATAGTTACCTTCCTCAGATTCCACAATCCGAGGATCTTCAATCCCACCTTCCCATTCATATATTTTCATTTCATCATTATCTGGATAAAAAACAGGCTTTTCCATTCGCTCAAAATTGAATCCATCAGAGCTGAATGCTAATCCTAAGCGGGAAGTGCCGGCATATCTCCCAACCACATCTTCTGCCCTATATATCATCTGGATCTGGCCATTTCTTACAACAGCTGCCGGATTGAACACATCCTTCTCCTCCCACCTGACAACTTCATTCCTTATTGGGCAATGAAAAGTAGATAGTGGATTGGACGTCATGACTGGATTTACAGAATCGATTTTGATAAATGGTTTCCATTGCCAGTAGTCAGTAATAATGTTTTTTGTTTCGAAAGTTTCCTGATTGCTCTCTTTCGGCCTTTCTTTACAGCTGAAAATCAAGAAAAGAAATATCGGGATGAAAAAATATCTAGCTTGCATTGAATATGGCTTTAATTACAATATAATAAATAAAAATTCTTTTTTTAATCAAGAATTGAATTATTTGGCAAGCACCTTTCTAGCCCTCGATTGAAATCCAGCAGACTCATATGGCATGAGATCTTGAAGAACCAATTTTAATTCTTGTCTGATTTCAGGTATTTCATCTCCAATCTTATCAAGAATTCCTATTGAGTATGCTTTAATGGCTATCGGTTCTTTTCCACTACCGATAAGCCTGAAACAGACATCTGCAAGTGGGCCATAGTGTTTTTCAGGAATTGTGGTTAATTCAAGAGCTTTCAATCCATTTCTTTTTATCGCATCGTGCAGATCAGGCCTATTGATGAATTTGATAAGTTTTTTTATATATGGTTTGATCAAGAATGGGTGTTGACGGATGCAATGACTTAAAATCCAGGCAGCTTTTTTTGCAAGGTCAATATCATTGGTGTCAAAATAGATCTTTATCAGTTTTTGGAACAATGCCTCATCCTGATCAATAAGTTTTGCTATCCTTACAGTATTTGCCTTGGAGTAAGAAAGTAGAATTTCTGCTTTTAAATCAAGATCTTTCACGGGTCAGAATTAAAAATTTATTTTTATTAATTCATCTTTATTTTAACTTAATTTGTTCAAAATTCATAATGAAGAGACTTCAAAAACACATTTTAATAATCTTAATCTTATTGCCTGCTGGAGAACTAATGGCCCAATGGCCTCTTTTACCGAGTGGAAAGGAGCTGAATCCTTCAGATATTACGCATCCATATAGCGATATCGCTTTTTCCGGAGAGCTAATTGATATGGTGGAAGGTCATATTTGGCAGTGGACATTCCAAGGTGGTGTTGCATTTGGTAAGAACAAACATGGTTTGTCTTTTAAGATCCCCTTTGTTAGATCTGTTTATCCCGGAGTAGAACAATTAACGGGAATTGGAGATGTTAGCATCCGGTATCATTTGGTGACTTATGAATCGGAATTGCGAATGAGGACTTTAGCCTCATCGGGACTTTATTTAGATCTTTCAATACCAACTGGCAACACCCTTTATGGGCATGGATCAGGAGTGGCAATGTTAATGCCTGGCTTTGCGTTAGCTTATAGACCCGTTCCTCAAATAGTCATGTATCCCCATATCCGGTACATTCATTCCTTTGGTGAGACTGATAGTGACTGGGGAGGAGGGTATCCTGGGACTATTCCTGACAATCCCAATCTGGATAAAGAACAGAGTGAGATTAATACAGTTTGAAACAATATTTAATTATGAATTTAATGAAGCCTGGATCGGCATATCTCCTGCTTTCAGTTATTCCTTTACAAGTAAAGAAGGTACGGTCAGCATAAGACCGCAACTGGGAAAATTATTTGCGGAAAAGATCTCAATAAGTTTATCTGGGTCTTTCTATTTAGTTGGGAGAAGAAGACTTAACAGCTGGACTTATTTCGATGTTAGGTATTTTTTTTAGATGTAAGTTAAAAGTCAATTATCTATGGTTTTTTATGCTCTTAGGTTACATATTGCGAGCCATTAATATCAACTGTTACATATTAATATGAATGATAAAAATGTCATTGTCATTATTTGAATGATCATACAAGGAAAATATTGGGTTTTGGGGATTTTTTTGGTGCTTGCATTGTTGCCTACTTCAACTGTAAATGCATGCGAATATTGAAGTAAAATCAATACACCCAAAAACACCTATAGAATCACTTGTATTAAAGCAATGGACCTCCGAACAGGGATTGATATCAAATAACCTGACTTCCCTCAATGTGGATCAGGATGGATTCATCTGGATTACATGTTTTAATGGATTATTAAAATTTGACGGTAATTCCTTCACTTTATTCGATTCAGAGAATTTAAGTATATTAAATTCTAATGCTTTCATGAGCTCATATGTGAGTCAGTCAGAAGGGATTTTGTTTTCTACTCAGGCAAGTGGAATTATACAATACAAAAATGGAACATTTATATCTCCTGATTATAATAAATACTTGCCCAAATATATACGCAAGGTTAATATTGACGGCAAGGGTAGAGTCTGGGCAGGTGCCAATAATAGGGGAATATATTTAATTGAAGATGACACGGTTAAAGCCCTGGATTTATCTGAACTGAAAAATATTACTGTCATGGATATATCCATAGACAGACAAAATGCCATTTTTGCAGCCTCCCGTGGAGCAGGTTTAGTCGAGATAAACAATAATAACTCAGTCAGATTTCATACAGAATCAGAAGGCCTTTATTCCAACGTAGTTAACTGCATTCTTTTCGCCAAAGATAATTCATTATATATAGGCACTAAAGATGGCCTTAATATATTACGGAATGGAAAAATTAGCAAAGTAAGATTTTTTAGAAACATTGAAATAAATCAAATCATAGAAGATGGATATGGTTCGATCTGGGTAGCAACAGAAATGGGCCTGGGAAGGATAAATGATACCTACAGAACAAAAGAATTATTTACACCCGAAGATGGCCTTCCAACCCGCCAGGTATCTGGATTGGAATTTGACGATGAAGGGAATTTATGGCTGTCCACCAAGAAAGGCGGATTGCTGCGTTTGAAATATGGCAATTTCACGAATTATACCAGAAAAGATGGATTGGCTCTCGATCAGGTAAATATGATCGTAGAGAAATCACCGGGATTGTATTATGTTGGATCTGATGAAGGAGGAATAAATATAATTTCAAACCGCATCGTAGGCAGAATGCGATTCAATACCGATTTAAAAAGAAATGGCATTCGCGACATCTGTTTTGTAAATCAAAATGAAATATGGATAGGAAGTTACCGGGGGATCCTGATAAAAAGAGGAATTAATGAAATACTATTGAATCAGTCTGCCGGAATGCCATCTGATGATGTTCGGAGAATTTTCAAGGATAGTCAAAATAGAATATGGGTAGGAACAAGGTCTGCCGGCCTGATTCGATTCAATAAAGATTCTATTGAAAGGGAGTATAATATTAACAATGGTTTAACGACAAATTATATATTGTCAATTGAAGAGGATCAGAATGGATTGGTTTGGGTTGGGACAAATGGTGGGGGATTGATTGCAATTGATAAAAATGATAAATTAGAAACCTATAATCCATTTAAAGATGATGCTTCTGGCATCTTGATATTTAACATCCATATAGATGATACTAATTCAATTTGGCTGGCTACAAATATTGGAATCTTTTACTTTAAAGATGGAAAATTCAAGCGATTGGAGCTGGCGAGCAGTTATCAGAACGATACCTTTTTTGATATAATTTCGGATGATGCAGGTAATATCTGGATTACTTCAAACATTGGTCTTTACAGGATTAGAATTGCAGATGTTAGAGAATTCCTGGAAGGAAAAACAGATCAGATTCAATCCGCTCTATATGATCATAATGATGGAATGTGCAATAAGGAGTGCACAGGAGCAACACGATTATTAAGGGCTTCAGATGGGAAATTGTGGATACCTACACTTGGTGGTGTTGCTATTATTGATCCTGAAGAATTGATTACAAATAACTTTAAGCCACCAGTGATTATCACTGATTTTTTAACAGACAGGTCAGGTGAGTTCATTAGTGAAGATCTTAAAACCCGAAAACTTGTTCTCGAACCCGGGAACTTCAGATACCAGATCCGTTTCACTGCCCTTAGCTATCAGGCGCCTGAAAAAGTAAGATTTAAGTACAAACTGGATAAGATTGACGAAGATTGGATTGAAACTGTAAATATTCGGGAAGTACAATATACAAATCTTCCATCAGGGAACTATACATTCAATGTGATAGCCTGCAATAATGATAATGTTTGGAATGAAGAGGGTGCTTCTTTCACTTTTAAGATCAAACCTTTTTACTATCAACGAATTGAATTGTATATTCTATTTCTATCTTTTATAGGCTTTGCCGGATGGTTCTTATACAGAAAGAGAATAAATGCTATAGAAAGACGAAATAAGGAGCTGAACAAAATAAATGAAGAACTGGATAAATTCGTCTATTCTGCTTCACATGACCTGAAAGCTCCTCTAAACTCGGTTCTTGGGCTGATCAATATCGCTAAAAAAGATGGGGCTACCGGAAGTATGCCATTATACCTGCAGATGATTGAACAAAGCATTAAGAAGTTAGAACGGTTTATAGCAGACATCATTGATTATTCAAGAAATACAAGTGTCGAAGTAGTAAGCTCAGTTATAGACTTTCATAGAATAATTGACGAAGCATTGGCAGATGTTAAATACCTTGAAGGAGATGCAAATATTAAGAAGAAAATTAAAGTAAAAGGAGAAGGCGACTTTAAAAGCGATCCAAAGCGATTGTCAGTTATTTTAAATAATCTGATCACCAATTCGATCATATATCATGATGCATCAAAGGAGAATAAGTTTATTGAAATCTCAGTTAAATACAATAAAATACGCTCAACTATTGTGGTTAAGGACAATGGTACAGGAATTGGCAAGGAACATCTCATAAAAATCTTCAAAATGTTTTACAGGGCTTCTGAAAACACAAAGGGGTCCGGGCTTGGGTTATATATTGTTAAAGAAACGTTGAGCAAAATAAAAGGGACTATCAATGTAGAGTCTGATCTTGGTAAAGGTTCTAAGTTTACCATAGAATTACCCGCCCTATAATATCAGATCCTGGCTGCTGCTTTTTTATCTAATATCCAGATTATCTGTCCATCGATAGGTTTGATATGGGAGGCTGGGTATTTTTCCCATTCTCCTTTCTGATGCAGGATGTCATAAACTACTTGTGATTTTTCAGAACCCGTTACAAGGAATAAAGTCTTTTCTGGAAGCATTAAGAATAGGTCCGGTAAGCGTTATCCGGATCTGACCTGAATCCGGATGCACAGCTTTCTCGCATACCTTCTCAGAGGTAAGCAGATGCATCTGATTTGGGAAGATGGAGGCCGTATGACCGTCAGTGCCAAGTCCCAGGAACATCAAGTCAAAAATGCCCTTTGTATTTGAAATGACAACCTGTTCATATCTTTCTTTTTCTAAATCAGGATCATATTCCCCCCTTATTCTACAAATCCGATCCTTCGCCGGGTGTATTTTATCAAATAAAGCCTCTTTTACCATCAGATAATTACTGCTCTGATTATCAGGAGGAACACATCTCTCATCTCCCCAATAGAACATGATCTTCTCCCACGGAATAAAAGGCTTTTTATATTCGGATAGAAGCGCATATATTGATCTGGGTGTATTGCCCCCGGACAGGGCCATGTGGAAATTTTCATTAATCGCATCTTCGGCTATTATGGAACGTACAAAATCTCCAATTTCGATGTAATCATTAAATACTTTGATATTTATTTCTGGATTAATCATAGCTCACAATAAATTCCATCATTGGATAAGTTTTTACAAGGATATCTCCATTGATTTCCCGTTCCTTCAATTATCTCTTCGGCATTTTCTGGCCCCCAGGTTCCTGCCGGGTAGCCATATAGTTTGATTTTCTTATTTGTTTCCCACTCTTTTAATATCGGATCAATTATTTTCCAGGCTTCTTCAACACTATCACTGCGGGGATATAAAGTAGCATCATCTTGCACTGCATCTAATAACAATCTTTCATATGCTTCAGGAATATATATATCAGCATAATCAGAATAATGAAAATCCATATTTACGCTTTTAGTTTCAAAGCCTGCTCCCGGAGTTTTAATGCCAAATTTTAATAATATGCCCTCATCTGGCTGTATGCGTAAGACAAGGATATTGTCCTTATCCGCATTTTCATTATTGCTTTTAAACAAATATTGTGGGATAGATTTGAAATGAACTACAATTTCTGTCACTCTCGTCGGCATATATTTTCCTGTCCTAATATAAAATGGGATGCCAGACCAACGCCAGTTATCAATGAACGCCTTCATAGCAACATAGGTTTCGGTCTGTGAATTTTTATCAACACCTGGTTCTTCCCGGTAATCATTTACTTTTTCCTTACCAATACGAGCAGAAGTATACTGGCCCCGAATGATATTCTTGGAAATATCTTTTTTAGAAAATCTACGAATTGACTGAAATACCTTTATCGTTTCATTTCTAATCGAATTTGCTTTCAAATCAACAGGTGGTTCCATGGCCACCATCGCAAGAAGATTGAATAAGTGATTTTGAACCATGTCTCTTAATGCACCTGATGACTCATAATATCCTCCACGATTTCCAACACCTACTTGCTCTGAGGCTGTTATTTCTATGTGATGAATATAATTGCGATTCCATAAAGGTTCAAAAATACTGTTTGAGAACCGTGTGACCAGGAGATTTTGTACCGTTTCTTTACCCAGATAGTGATCAATTCTAAAAATCTGATCTTCCTTAAAGCATGCATGCAAATTCTTGTTCAGTTCCTGTGAAGATTTTAGATCATACCCAAATGGTTTTTCAATAATCAAGCGCTTGAATGTCCCGTCTTTTTGATCATTTAAATTAAACTTTGACAAACCCATGGCTATAATTTCAAATAAGCTTGGTGGTGTGGATAGATAAAAGAGATAATTATGAGGTAGGTGATGGGCTTCACATAAATGATCAAGCCTTTCTTTTAACGATATATAGGATTCAATATTAGATGTGTTAAGTGGAAGATAATATGTCATTTTGCTAAATCTTTCCACTAATTCTGATTCAGAACCTTTAGTATTCAGGAAATCGGAACTTACAATTTTTTTTCTGAATTGATTGTCAGTCATTTCTGTTCTGCTTACCCCTAGAACTATAAACTGGTTTTCATTTAGCAATTTACCTGTATATAGCTTGAATAAGGCGGGTATTAATTTCCTTTTGGTCAAATCTCCAGAAGCTCCGAAAATAATAAATATGAATTTGCGCTCAACTTTCATATGCAGGTATTTTATAATATTTGAATATACAGGTTTTTAACTTAGGTTAAATTAATTTTCCTAGAGTAAAACCTGCTAAGAATGCCGATAACATTTGCAGTAACGATCATTAAAGCACCCAATATTTTATCAAACATCATTTCCTCACCCAACCAGAAATAGCTAACAGACATAGTGATGGGAATAATGATATAAAATATTAAACTGGTAATGGTAGTATTTAGTTTTGTGGTAACATTTATCCATAATGTATGCGCCATAAATGTACCGCAAATTCCTAAATATAAAAGGCTATACCAGTCAGATTTATTCAAATCGAAATTATAGTAAGGAGTGAAAAATAAAAATAAGGGAATGGCAAAAATATATTGACCTAATGCTCTATGTGTGCCCGAAATAAACTTACTTTTTTGATGCAAAATAGGCAGCATAGCGAAAAACAAACCGCTTATTATACTGATGGCCAAACCTAGTGTAATATTGTTTTTTAATGAAAACTCTGGGATGATCAAATAGGTTCCCCAAAAGGCAAAGGCAATGGTAAATATGTCTATGATCCTCGGCTTGGATTTTAAAAATATCCAACCGAGGAAGATTAAATGAATCCCATATGTTGAAGCTCCTAAAATCCCTATTGATGCTGTTGATATCTTAATACTTATGAAATACGTGATCCAGTGGATGCTGAAAATAATCCCAATAACTACCAACTTTTTAATATATTCAATTTTAAATGGGAGCTTTTCTTTTTTATAGATTATTAGTAATCCAATAAGAAATGTAGCAATAAGCAAACGTACAATACCAATTGTATAAGAATTCGCATTTGTAAATTTTATAAATACTGGTACGCCGGCCATCAGGATCAGGGAGGCTGCTGCTTCAGCGGATATACGTAAATCTTGAGACTTCAAAATATCAATTCATCAATATGTAACATTCAAAAATGATAAAATCTTATTAATTAAGCATTACTATTAATGATTTGTTCCACTTCTATCCAGTTATTGGCTCTTTGAAAACGATTTTCATGTATATTGTGAAAGGCTGAAAATAATATGGGTTTCCCCTGGAAATCTTCGAGGTGTCGAGGGTGATCGTCTATTAAATAGTCAGCCCTTATTATACTTTTATCTCCACAAAAAACGATTTTTTTAAAGTGTATAAAAGGAAAGTGTTCATTTAGCCAGGCAAGTTTATCCTTTGGTGCATTTGGGTGTTGTAAGGTGGATGAAACAATGTAAACTTCGTATGTCTTATATAACCTGTAAAGTACCTCCTGGCTATATTCCATAACCTCGAGATCACGAAAAAATCCTTCCAAATATGGGTAACCCGTTACAATATCAAGATATTTTTTGGGGAGGGATTTGCTTAAAAATGCACCTGAGACCTCATCTATGTTGATATTATAACCGGTTTCCTCTTTAAGTATCTTAATTACTTTATGTGTGTATTTTGCGAGTACTTCGTCCATATCTACAGCAATTCTTTTCATAGGTTTATTATTTATCGTAAATTTAAGCATTCATAGCTATATCAGGTATTTTTTTGTTATTTGGAATTTCGTGTACGCATAATAAGTGAAAAGGATTTTTTATATATTTCTATTTGGTATAGTCTTATGTTCTGGCACTGCAGGTAGTACCTATGGCCAGAATTTATCCACGGAAGGTGATGATTTCTGGGTTGGCTTTCTCGAAAACTGGGATGTAGGGCCCGGTAATCCGATTATCCTTGAAATTTATATAAGTGCAAATGATTCGACAAGGGCTACCATCAAGATGCCTCTGAAAAGTGCATTCCAAACCATAGATACGCTTGTTCTGCCGGATAGAACACTAAGACTTGAAATCCCTACTGATCTTGCAATGTCAACACCTGCAAATTCAAGTCAGAATGGGATTCATATTACTACAGATAAGGATGTGAGTGTTTATGCCATGAATAAGCGCCAGTATAGCGCAGATATGGCAGTTGTCTTGCCCACTTATGCCCTGGGGAACGAATATGTTGTGGTTTCGCATTGGGAAGACGGCAATCGAAACGATAACAGGAACTCGGATTCTGAATTTCTGATCGTTGGTGTAGAAGATAATACGACAATAGAAATAGTTCCTTCCTATAGAACCAGAGATTTAAGGCCTGCAGGAGTTCCGTTCCAGGTATCTCTGAATAAGGGACAGACTTATTTTGTAAAGGCTGAGGGAGATCTGACAGGGACTAAAATTCATGCTGTAGCCAATACAGATAGTGAATGCAAAAAGTTCGCTGTCTTTGCCGGGAATATGTACACAAAAGTCGGCGAGTGTGATCATCCTGACGGACATGACCACTTGTACGCACAAATGTATCCTACATATACATGGGGTAAAGAATACATTACTGTCGACTTCAATACCCGGAAAGGTGGAGATCATGTTAAAGTAATCGCATCGGAAGATGATTCTCAGATATTCCTCAACGGAAATTATGTGAGAACGCTTCAATCAGGAGAGTTTCTTTTTCTAAAAGAACTTCAGGGGGTAAATTACATATCATCTGATAAAATTATATCCGTGGCTCAATTCAGCAGGAGTCAGGCTTGTGATTATACCACAGGTGATCCTTTTATTATTCTCATAAATCCAAATGAGCAGGTTCTGAAGAAGATTACATTTTTTACCCCCTCAATAGCAACATTGAGAAATTTTAATCTGAGCATCATTGCCAAGACGACAGATGTACCTACAGTGACACTGGATGGTGTAAACATTTCAGGGAATTTTTATTATGTCCCTTATGATTCAACTTATTCCTATGCAAAAATCTCTATTTATTCAGGAAATCACACCCTGAGATCTGCAGAAGGATTGATTGCCTATGTGTATGCATATGGTAGCAATGAATCTTTTGGCTATCCTACTGGGGCAGGCCTTACAAATCTTAATTTGAATATAAAGGTTCTGGATAGTGAAGGTGTCGATATACCAATAGATAGTATTTGTCACAATACTGAGATCTGGTTTAAACCAGATACAGAATTTGAGTTCTCCAGTTACCGGTGGGATTTTGGGGATGGTACGGTGCTTGTCAAGGATAACACTGATTCTGTAGCTCATACGTATCAAAATCCAGGAAAATATATTGTTGAAGTAACGGGAACTTCAGGAGGAGCAGGATGTGTATCTGGTGCTGAGCAGAAAAGTGTGAAAGTCATTAGAGTTCTGCATCCAAAGGTCAACATTGTTGGCCCACGATCTATATGCCCGAATACAACGGATGTGACGTACACAGTAAAAGAAAAAGGCCAGTATAATCTGAATTGGTTTATATATGGAGGAGTTATAAATACTGAAACAGATAAAGATTCCATTTCGGTTGATTGGGGAACCACCAATGATCAGGCCTGGTTGAAAGCCCTGGCATGGAATGATAGGGGATGTATTGGTGATACCGTGACGAAACCCATTAAGATCAAAGTACAATTAGATCCGGAAGCGCCTTTTGGACCAGATACATTATGTTCCAACAATATCCAGAATATTTCATATGAGACCTTCTATACGAATGGCTCTACATTCGATTGGCACATTGATCTTGGTGACATAGTAGACGGGCAGGGGAGTAATAATGTGAACGTAAATTGGGCCTCGTGGGGAAATGGCATGATCTGGTTTGAACAGCATAGTGTAACTGATACTGTTTGTTCTGGCATATCAGATACCCTCACTGTATATATTCAAAGAAATCCGGCTGATTTTCTTAATATTATTACTGATAATACCAGATATGGCATAGATGAAGCTATTCAATTTGACCTGGAAACAGATAGTCTGTATAATGTTGTATCATGGTCATTCGACACCGAACGGCATTTAGATTCTGTTTCCATTCATGCAAATCCTGAAATGACCTATAATTGCCCTGGAATCTATGAGGTAACAGCGATAGCCTATGATACCATGGGGGTATGTGATGCATATTCCAGTAACAGGGTAGATCTCGAAATCTTTGGACCTGAAATTGAAATTATTCAAGTATCTCATGAAAACATGATGCCTAATGAGCTGGTTATCAAATGGAAGTATTCTGAAGGAGATTTTTATAAAAAACCATTTTATTTGTTCAGGGATAATATTCTAATTGATTCTATTTCTACATTGGAACTTATTATCGCAGACAGCTCAGTTGTTTCCGATAGCCTGATATATAGTTATGAGATTATGACAAACGAAGATTGTAAGGATCAGATACAAACAATATACCACAGCAATATTTTAATAAATGTGGATTTTGATGAAGACAATAAAGAAAATGCTGAGGTTTTCTGGAACGCCTATGAAAGCTGGATACAGGGTGTTGAATTATATGAATTATACATGAGTGTAGATGGAGGAGAATTTAAAAATATTGGAGATCTTTCATCCGGTCAATTAAACTATACTTTTGCGAGCAATGACCTTGGATTTGAACATTGTTTTGTCGTAAAGGCTATTGAATCAGGAGGGAATGATGCCTATTCATGGTCTAATATCGGCTGTATAACGTTTATTCCAGAGTTATATCCGTATAATGTTATTACACCAAATGGTGATGGAAAAAATGACACATTTCATATTGATAATATTGAACATTATCCCAATGCTGAATTAACCATCTTTAATAGATGGGGGAGAAAATTATATCAAACCAGGCAATATCAGAACAATTGGGGAGGCATGTACAATGGACAAATATTACCGAATTCAACCTACTATTATGTACTCGAATTAAACGAACCAAGGTCGTCAGATAAAAACATCAATGGGACAATTTCAATCTTAAAATAGTTTAGCAGAATTTGCAATCATAATTTACAATCCGGCCTAAAATTAAAATTTTACAAACGACGTCTGAAAATTAAATAAATTTAGTTTTTAACAGATTATATATTAATAGAAAAGAGATTATGATGGTTTATCTTGGCGAGTATTTGATCCGCTTTAAATTTCTTCAAGATTTTCAGATAGGTAATTTTTCAAAGGAATATCTATAAGTTTTCCGGAATAATATAGATAATCAATGAATGACTTGTAAATATCCCATTGTATGAGCTTTTCATATTTTTTCATTTTCAGAATGCTTTTTTGTGCCTCAAGCAGGTCTTCAGGCTTAATATTTTGGTTCTGGTTCAAAAGTATTAACAATTTGTCATTCGAAATTTCCCCGGTTATTAAATTGTTCTGGCTGAATAGAAATTTAAGGTCAAGTTTAAGTAGTTCACATTGTATATCTAAGGCTGTTTTTTCCCTAACAATATCCGCCTTATCCTCCATAACATTCAATTTCCTTCTGTTCAAATCCGGTTTATCCACATTGGTTAATGGAATTCTGACCCCTATCTGAACGCCAAAATGATTATCAAAATCATCTCCACGAAATCTATCATATTCAGCCTGAATGTAACCTATATTTCTTCTGCCTTCCGCCTTCTCGATTACAATCCTCTGCTCATCGAGCATGATTTGTCGGTTTAAGTTTTCAAGGTGGATATTATTAACTGTATCAGAAATAACTGATTTGATTTCAACTATATCTTTTATCTTCTCATATGTTATAAATTGGGCATTTATATCGACCTCTATATTTCCGGAAAAGGCAAACGCAGATTTGATTTCGTGTTCAACCTTATCCTTTGTATGGATCAGATCATTTAATTCAAGGGACAGGTTTAAGAGGTTTTCTTTTTCCTTAATATATTCCGTAATATCAAAATCTGAATTGCCAAGTTCAGCTTCCAGGATCTTAAGCTGATCTTTTTGTAAAATGATCTCTTTTCTTTTATATATAATTTCATCAGAAAGCTGGAAGAATGAAATGATTTGATGATATCTTTTGAATATAGCCTTATTTAAAGCATACTGATAATCAATAACAAGTGTATTCCTTTCCAATGAATAATATTTCTTGTTCGCCCTGATTTCAGCTGGATTTGTAGGATTGAATCTTAATCTGTAATCATCCTGGGTTATATTAAAATCATTGGTTCGGGCCCGGAATTCAACTCGATGTATTATCGGGGAACGATAGGGCTTCTGTTCAAGGAAATCTGATTTTATTTTATTTTCATACAACCTGACATCATTTCTTGCATCACTTAGGAATTCATTCAATGAAAACTGGCTTCTTGCAACACCATTGCTAAGTAAAATAAACACTATCAGGCATTTGATTCTCAGAGGCGATATACTATTGAGCCCGTACATAAACCTTCTCTCCGTTTAAAAAATCATTATTTTCCGGGATTTTTACGAATATTTCCTGCCCCCATATCTTTCTGTCCTGAACTTCAAGGAGTCTTGTTGGATAGGCGACAATCCTGGATCCAACTTCTGTTACTGTTCCTGAAATATAGTAGTCCCTGTTGGAAGATTCTACGAGTACTTCATCTCCAACCGATATATTATACCGGTTTTTTTCATTCATATAGGCTTTTATAACGGAAGGATTTGTTTCATAAAGAGACATTATAGTACTATAAGGAGGAATCAATTCACCTACCTGTGCCATTACATCGCCAATTGTACCATCAACTGGAGCAAAGTTCTTAAGAAAATTTGCTTCATTTTCAAGGAGATCTAACTCTTTTCTTTGTTGTTCAATTTTCAGATCAAGAATTTCAGTTTCGTTTGATTTCTTTTCTTCCAATTGCATCAACTTTTGATCAAACAGCCCCACTGTTTGTTCCTTCTTCTTTTCAAGATAATTAACCTGCATTAACAACATATTACTTGATCCATCCTGGATAGTATCTTTGTAAATTTCTATACCTTCCAAGGCATTTTTAATGCCTTTATTTTGTTCATATCTGGTTTTTAGCTGGAAGAGTTCTTCATCAATCTTCTCAATTTCGGAGATTTTTTCAAGTCTTGTCATCTGAACCTGGAAGTTCATATTTGTAATAAACATATCCTTCTGCTGTAAAAAGGTATTTAGATCATTAGTCGCCTTATCAATATCATACATTAGATCAGGACGAATAACTTCCACCAACAAATCTCCTTTGTTGACATCTTCCCCTGGCAAAACATGAATTGATTTGATTTTAACTGCTTTTTGAAAACTTATGGCCAGTTTTTGAGGTTCTACTTCAGCCACTATTGCATCGGATTGCTTTTTATAAATAAGAGAAGCAATCAGCAGCGTTAAGCCTGTTAATATCCAGAAGATTGTAAAAACATTTATCCTTTTCATATCTACACGCGATCAACTGAAGCCCTGTTGTTAATCCTTACATTTGTTATGTTTTCTATAGCATTCAATTTATTGAAAATGGAATATCGATCAGATCCTTTCTTTAAAGTAATCTGATATTCATATTTAACTATTTCATTTGAACTCCCAATGCTGGTGAGTTTAATAATCAGGCATTCTTCAGAAAGTATCGATTCTATCATATTGATTTTCGAAGGATCATCGATCGAAAAGGAGAGGGAGGTTTCAAAAACCGGCCCTTTTCCTACAGGGGAAAAATAAAGTGCAAAAGAAACTAAACTGAAAATAACTGTGCCTGACAATGCAACTGCAAATCCATAAACACCGCACCCTATCCCAACGGCTAATGAGGCAAATATATAAATAATATTTTTCGGATTTACGAATCGAAATCTGAACCTGATTATTGCTAATGCGCCCAGGATTCCTAATCCTCTTGCCAGGCTATCTCCTATGGCCATCATTACAGTTGCAGCAATAATAGCAATCAAAACAATTGCCTGAAAGTAATCCTTAGAATACTCAGTGCCCCTGAATGTATACTTGTAAGTGAGCGCTATTATAGTACTTAATAAAAATGATAATAAAAGAGCATAAATAGCAGCTTCTAACGATGGAAATGCATAGTATGATTGCTCTGAGAAAAAATTTTCCATTTGTTCACTTTATCCCTCAAAAATTACAGGTCGAAGATATCAAAAAAATATGTATTAAGAAATTATGATGGTAAAGTTAAATCAAATAAAAATATGACAGCTTTTTTAATCATTTTTTCAGTAATCAACACCCAATCAGGAACACTTAAAAAAATGTTCGATATACATATAGAGAAATCATGAGAATTTAAAGCATTTCTTTTAACGCATTATATACGTTTTGTGCTACAATTTTATGCCCTTCAATATTCGGGTGAATTCCATCGGGTAAATTGAGCTCGGGTTTGCCTCCAACACCATCAAGAAGAAAAGGTATGAGAATGGCATCATTTTCCGTAGCGAGTTCATTAAAAACATAGGAAAATTCAGTGGCATAATCTTTCCCCATATTTGGCGGGACCATCATCCCGGCTATTACAATTTGAGCTTCGGGATATTTCTTCTTCACTTTCTGAATTATACTTTGAAGATTCGATTTTGTCTGGATCAGCGGTAAGCCTCTTAATCCATCATTTGCACCCAATTCAAGGATAAATACATCGATTTTATTTTGTAAAACCCAATCTATCCGGGTTAATCCTCCTGCGGAAGTCTCACCGCTCAGGCCCGCATTCATCACCTTATAATCATACCCGTCTTCATTTAGGATTTGCTCAAGGACATTTGGATAAGCGAGATCCGGATCCAGTCCGTAACCAGCTGTAATGCTGTTCCCAAAGCAGAGTATAGTTTTTTGCTTTTCCTGATTTAGTGTGTCCTCAATAACATTGAGAAATCCGCTAAATATAAATATTGCAAGGAGTATTATTTTCATTCCAATTAATTATAATAAAAAATAATCAAATTCCGGACCATAAATAAATCAAATATTCATGATATTAGTTATATGTCTTTCAAAGAATAACATTAATTTCGGAAAATGAGCAATATTTTACACGTAAAACATTTAACGAAGTCGTTTAGAAGTACGTGAAAAAGAACTGACTGTTTTAAAAGATATAAATTTTTCACTTGATGAAGGACAGGGATTGTCAATCGTAGGGCCATCAGGAAGTGGAAAGACGACCTTACTGGGATTATGTGCTGGATTAGATCAACCCACAAATGGCGTTATAAAACTGTTGGATATAGAGTTGAACCGTTTAAACGAGGATGACAGGGCTTATGTTCGAAACCAATATGTTGGATTTATTTTTCAAAATTTTCATCTTTTGCCGACTATCGACGCTCAGGAGAATGTAATGCTTCCACTTGAATTGAGAGGAGAGAAAAATATTAAAGGAAGGGCGCAGGAAATGCTTGAAAGGGTAGGACTGGGGGAAAGAATGCATCACTACCCCTCTCAATTATCAGGAGGGGAACAACAAAGGGTTGCTATAGCCAGGGCCTTTGTTACCAGTCCAAAGATCCTTTTTGCTGATGAGCCCACTGGCAACCTGGATGAGGAAACAGCAGAAATTATTTCAACTTTACTTTTCCAGATAAATCAGGAAGAAAATACAACCCTCGTCCTGGTAACTCATAACCTGAATCTGGCAGAACATACAGGCCGCATCTTGAAACTTGAACGCGGATTATTAATTGAAGATATAACGGTCTGACGATATGATTGATTATGAAATAAAGATCCGCCGTAAAAGGAACGGTCAATTTTATAAGTTCTGGGTCTGGAAACTTGCTATAAAAGACGCCAGGTATAACTTCAACAGGTTATTATTATTTGTATCCTCTATAGTCATAGGTATTGCCGCTCTCGTTGCCATCAATTCATTTAATATTAATCTTCAGCAGGATATAAATAATCAAAGTAAGGAATTACTTGGTGCCGATCTTATCATTGAAAGCAGGAATAAAACGTTTGATTCCACTTTTTTAAAATCTATTGATTCGCTCAGTTATCAGATGATGGGTGATGTTCGATTTGCATCAATGGTTTATTTCCCTAAAAATCAAGGAACAAGGTTAATTCAGGTCAAAGCGCTGGATGGTAATTTTCCATTTTATGGTAGTGTGGAATTGATAAATTCCGGGAGTTTCGATGGATTTTACAAACAGGATGGGGCTATGATCGATGAGAGTCTGGCTATTCAATATGACATTCAGGTTAATGATAGCCTTAAACTCGGTAATGGTATCTTTGCAGTTCTAGGTATAGTTAAAAAATTTCCCGGGAACACGAATATTAGTACTACTTTTTCCCCATCAGTATATATTCCTTACCATCGACTTGAATCAACGGGTCTTATCCAATTCGGAAGCCGATATGATTACAACAAATATTTAAAGGTTCCTGAAGATGAACTTGAAAGTGTTATTGAAAAACTGAGACCTAAACTAAGAGAATTAGGATATGGCATTGATACAGTTGAAGAAAGAAAAGAAGATCTTGGAAGAGGGTTTCAAAATCTTTACAGGTTTTTTAATCTCCTTACCTTTGTTGCATTAATACTTGGAAGTATTGGTGTGGCAAGTTCGGTTCACATTTATATTCGCGAAAAACGTAATAGTGCCGCTATTTTACGATGTCTTGGGGCTTCGGGTTGGCAGATTTTCAATGTGTTTTTTATACAAATTTCAGCATTTGGTTTTCTGGGCACATTAATTGGAGTCCTACATGGAGTGGGCATTCAATTGTTATTGCCATATGTCGTAAAAGATTTTATTCCAGTTGACGTTAATATATCATTTCAGTGGTTACCCGTCTTGGAAGGATTTACGATCGGTTTAATTATGGCCACTTTATTTGCTTTTCTTCCCCTTTCAAATATAAGACTTATACCTCCACTTTCATTGTTTCGCTCGATGGTTGAGGGAGTTAACAGACGTTCTAAATTTAAGTCATTTATTGTCGTATTAATTGTATTGTTTCCCTGGCTATTTGCGGTTTTCCAATCATCCAGCTGGCTTTATGGCTCGGTTTTTTATGCTGGCCTGCTGGTGACATTCGGAAGTCTTTGGTTAATTGCGAAAGCTTCTACCTGGCTTATAAAAAAGTATTTTCCGGAAAAATTGAATTTTATCTGGCGACAAAGTCTGGCAAATTTGTTTCGCCCTAATAATCAGACAACCATCATGATCGTTGTTATTGGATTGGGCGCGTTTTTAATTTCTGTAATGTCATTAATTCAAAACAGTCTTCTTGAGCAGGTTGAGTTTGTTGGGTCAGGTGATCGATCAAATACTGTAATATTTGATATTCAACCACATCAAAAGGAAGGGAGTCATGGATCTAGTGAGGGATTATGATTTCCCAGTACAACAGATTGTGCCCATAGTAACTACCCGTAT
Organism: uncultured Cytophagales bacterium; assembly: GCA_963820995.1. Classification (GTDB taxonomy): domain Bacteria; phylum Bacteroidota; class Bacteroidia; order Cytophagales; family Cyclobacteriaceae; genus JAGTVG01. Next base: position 466,375 of record CAWGCL010000013.1, read on the forward strand.
CAATTCTGTAAATGAAAAAACTGTAAAGGAATTGCAAGATGATACTGCCAGCCATATTCCAAATTGGGCACTCACCAGGGAATACCGGGTTACATACAGGGATAGCCTTATCAGTTCAGAAGAATTGACTGAAGGTAGGTTATATCCTGATAAATCGGCAATTGATGACAGTATATTTGTTTCAATAGAGACTGGATTGGCAGAACGCATGAGGTTAAAGGTTAAAGATGAAATTATTTTCAATGTGCAGGGAGTGCCGCTGAGAACCTTCGTTGGATCCATTAGAAAGGTAGATTGGCAAAGGATCCAAACCAATTTTATGGTTGTTTTTCCCGGGGGAGTGCTTGATAGTGCACCGCAGTTCAATGTTCTGATTACGAGGATTGATGAGAAAGAGGAATCTGCGAGATTTCAACAAGACCTGGTGCGGCAATTTCCAAATGTTTCTGCGATCGATTTAACTTTGATTTTGGAAACACTTGACAGTATTTTTGATAAGGTAGCCATGGTCATTCGCTTTATGGCTCTTTTCAGTGTTATAACAGGATTATTTGTCTTATCCGGAGCTGTAATCAACAGCAAATATGCGAGATTAAAAGACAATGTATTGTTGCGGACGATAGGGGCCTCAAAAAAACAGCTTGTAAATATGACATTGATTGAATATACTTACCTGGGAATACTGGCGGGATTAACTGGTAGCGTACTTGCTTTGGTAGCTAGCTGGGCTTTATCAGTCTATTTCTTTAAAATGCTTTTCTTTCCTGATTTCATCACTTTAATCCTTATATGGATTGTTATTATTGTATTGACCGTTAGTATTGGATGGTTGAATACCAGGTCTATTGTCAATAAGCCGCCTCTTGTTATACTTCGGAAAGAAGTATAAATATTTTAGAATTATAAACTAAGTAAATAAAATAAACAGTGTTTGGGGTGTTTTAGAGATTTAGGATTTAGTGTGTGATTATTCTATAAGATTAAGTTTATCATATTTAATATTTTGTTGTTGATCAATGTTTTATGGCTGTTTATTTAAACTATTAATATAGGCAGTTTTATAAATTTTCGTAATAAAATATTTTGCCAGTTTCATTCCATCTTGTACTTTATTTAAGGATTTGTATTAAAAAAAATATTAATAATCACAGCGGCCATAAGTAATTTTTAGGCTTTCTTTGCCTTCTAATCAGGGAAGATTTTGAAATCCTTCCTTTTAGATTTAATTATTTTTTTATCGATACACTATCAATTATGAGTGAAGCAGGTTTTTCTATTAAATCCTATCATGACGTAAATTCAATATATCAGAAACTGGATAAATTATTGAGTCAACCCATTCTTCCTGTCGACAGGGAAGCTATGGAAAAGTATAAAAAATATTTTGAAACGAATTGCTCAAAATCGAGAGAAATATCAAGTAAATCTATTGAAGTAATTCCAGGGGGAGTCCAACATAATCTGGCTTTTAACTATCCATTCCCTTTAGTATTTACAAAAGCAGAAGGAGCATATCTATATGATATAGATGGAAACAAGTATATTGATTTTCTGCAAGCTGGAGGACCAACTGTTTTGGGGAGTAACTATCCTATTGTAAAAGATAAAGTTATTGAATTAATAAATAGTTGCGGGCCTTCAACTGGCTTATTTCATGAATATGAATATAAGATCGCGAAGAAAATTTGCGAATTATATCCCTCGGTAGACCTGTTCAGAATGTTGGGGAGTGGCACGGAGGCTGTTATGGCGGCCATTCGGGTTGCCCGCTTGGCAACGAAAAAGAAAAAAGTAATTAAAGTTGGAGGTGCATATCATGGATGGAGCGATCAAATGGTATATGGGATGAGAATTCCGGGAACCGGAAGATTTGAGGCTCATGGGATTCCACGAGCCTGCAGCAAGCATACGCAGGAAGTATGGCCCAATAGCATTGCTTCTCTGGAGCGAAAACTCAGAATGAATAGATTGAGGGGAGGAACGGCTGCGGTTATTCTTGAACCAATTGGCCCTGAAAGTGGAACCAGGCCTGTTGATTATGATTATAATAAAAACGTAAGAGAATTGTGTGATAAATATGGTGCTCTCTTGATCTTTGATGAGGTCGTTTCGGCCTTTAGAGTCGGATTAAGTGGTGCACAGGGTTATTTTGGGGTTATGCCGGATCTAACGGTATTTGGGAAGGTTGTTGCGGGGGTTATCCATCAGCCGGTGGGCTTGGCGGCAAACAGGATTTCATGGAATACCTTGCTGCAGGAATACAGGGAGGGAAGAAAAGAGCTATGGTTGGAGGTACTATGGCTGCCAATCCAATCAGTGCAGCTGCTGGCTATTATACAATATGCGAGATTGAAAAGAATAATGCATGTGAAAAGGCTGGGTTGGCTGGCGATAGATTAACCAAAGGCCTCCAAACACTTATTGAAAAATATCAATTGCCCTATGTGGCATATAATCAAGGCTCAATATGTCATTTGGAAACATCTGGGGTAATGTTTGTGAAAATCAATTGGCTGAAGATCATGAAAGTGCTGAAGGACATTAAAGCCAGAAAACATATGATGGAAGAAATGGGAGCAGCATATATGGCAGAAGGTATAGTAACACTTGCCGGTAGCCGGATGTATACAAGTATGGCAGATACAGACGAAGTGATTGATGATGCATTAAACCGGTTTGAGAATGTGTTTAAGAATATTCATGCAAGCGAATTAAATCCGGAAAATAAGATTATGAAGGGAAGATATGTGATAGCACATGATGTGGGCACAAGCAGCAATAAGGCTGTGCTTATTGATGTTGATGGGAATATACTTGAATCTGCGACTGTAGAGTATGGGTTTCAGAACCCCAATCCTGGATGGGTAGAGCAATCTCCCGAAGACTATTGGAAGGCTATTGTAAATTCAACCAAAAAGGTGATGGCTCATGCCGGTATAAAGACTTCAGAAATACTAGGAATAGTGTATGCAACCCAGGCAATGGGTATTATCCCGATGGGAAAAGATAACAACAGTCCTGATGAATAATATAACCTGGGTAGACGGCAGGGCTGAAAAGCAGGCCAGGAAATTAATGAATCGATTTGCTGGTAAAGTAGCTTTTAAATCTTTTGTGGGAATTGAAATTACGGGAAAGGATGTGATCCCGAAATTGATGTGGCTGAAAGATGAGAGATTAGATATTTATAATAACACAAAGAAGGTGCTTGATGTAAACGGTTACCTGAAATTCAAATCTACAGGGAAAATTGTTGCTGAATGGTCAGGGGCATGTTCCTATGCTTTCAATTTGAAGAAAAAGGATTGGGAGAGAATTTTTTTCAAAATTGCAGGACTTGGAACTGACAAATTACCCGATCTTGTTCGGTCAATAGATATAGTTGGGGGGCTTACAAAAGAAGCAGCCAGGGAATTGGGATTGGATGAAGGGATCCCTGTATATGGAGGCTGCGATGATACACAAAGTGCCGCAATTGGAACCGGTGCAATAGGGGAAGGGCAGGCCCATATTTACCTTGGAACTTCTGCATGGGTAGGCGTCACAACCAAAAAGGCATTAAAATTTAAGCATGGGGCTGCATGCCTTCAAAGTGCGGATCCAAAAATGAACCTTCTGGTAGGAATTACTGAATCGGCTGGAGCAAACCTTGAGTGGTTGATTGAAAGGTTTTATACCTGCGAAAAAGAATCTTTAAAGACTTCGGACATATATAAGGTTATGGATAAAGAAGCCAGTAAAGTAAAAGCGGGTTCCGACCATCTGATATTTACACCATGGTTATTGGGCGAAAGATGCCCGGTATCCACAACCACTACACGAGGAACAATATTTAATTTGAGCCTGGAACATACCAGGGGCCATTTTGTGAGGGCATTAGCTGAAGGAATAGGATATAATCTAAGATGGATAATTGAAAATTATGAAAAAGATTATGGCTTTCATATTTCAAGCTTGAGGATAACCGGTGGAGGTTCTCAAAATGACCATTGGATGCAGATCTTTGCTGACATTATTCAAAGAAAAATTGAAACAACCAATCAGCCAAAAATGGCAGGCGCAATTGGTGCTGCTATGTGTGTATTCGTTGGTTCAGGGAAATACAAAAGTTTTGAAGATGTTAATAAAATTGTTAAAAAACACAAAATATTTAGTCCTGATCCAGCTAATTTTGATATTTACAACAAGCTGTTTTTGGATTATAAAAATATATACAACTCCTTAAAAGGAGCCTATATTAATGCAAATAATAAAAGGTTCAATTTAAATTGATTTATTAATATGACGATACAGGAAGTCAAGGAACTCGTTTGTGAATCTGGCAAAATGCTACTGGAAAAAGGTTATGTATCAGGGACCTGGGGAAATATTAGTTGCAGAATTGATGACACCTCAATGGCAGTAACACCAAGTGGCAGGGAATATGAAACCATGCTGCCAGACGATATCGTGATTGTGAATTATATTGATCATACTTATTCAGGAGAAATAAAACCATCATCGGAATTTAAACTACATACTGAAATATACAGATCAAGAAAAGAAATACACGCAGTGATCCATACACATCAAATGAATGCGTCTACAGTGGCAGCAGCAAGAAGAGAAGTTCCACCGATACTTGATGATATGGCCCAGATCATAGGCCCTAGTATTAGAGTTGCAGATTATGCACTTCCAAATACAAAGAAAATTGTGAGGGCTACCATGAAAGCTCTAAAAGGCAGGTATGCTGCTTTGATGGCCAACCATGGAGCCGTATGTGTAGGTCGCAATATGAAAGAAGCATTTACGGTATGCGATGTATTGGAAAAAGCTTGTAAAGCGTTTATTGAAGCCGAGTTTCTGGGCGGGGCAAAGGGAATCAATAAATTCGAAGCATATATAATGCATAAGTACTACCTGATGAAATATTCTAAACAAAAAAAGAAATAGGATCAGGGTTTAATTTCTTCTAAAAACACATACACCATTGCCATCTAAAGTACTCCTATCCGAATTGAAGAATCTTGCAATAAGATCCTTTGTGCTCAATATTAATATATGCCATTATTAATAAAAAAATTATAAGTTTTGACTATATATTCAACGTGATATTGAATTAATTTTAATTTTTTCCATACAAAATGTTATTCTTATATATTTTCAATTTATTTTTGCGAATTATAATAGTAAAATTTACCCATACTTACACTTCTTGATTTGTTTCCTGATCCTCTGATATTATTGAGCTGAGAATCTATATGAAATATTCCAAAATAAAATTGGTTGATAGGCTTTTTAGTAAAGACTTAGAAGTCTCTCATATATTTTCTGATTCTAAATATATATGCATACAAAGATATCCAATAAGATTTGAATTGGATACAAGTATAGCGATAGAAAATACCAGGGAAACAGCATTGGATTACCGATCAAAAAATTATACTTATTCTGGAATTACTTCCAATAAAACTCTGGAGCAATTTATGATTGCAGAAAAAAATCATTCAAATTTAAATTTGGCAGCTCAAGACAGGAATGAATCATTGACTTTAAAAACTGGTTTTGATTGCAATATATAAATGTATAATATTACTGATTCAAAATTGTAAATAATGGTACTACTTGCCGACCATATAGATCCAGTATAATTAATAATGAAACAAATAAGCTATATTATAAACCGAATCTTGCTCAAGCGTATTAATATATCAATAATTCGCCTAGATGAGAGGCTGCTAATTAAGAAATTCAATTTAGCAATGAGATTAACTATCCTTCTAATATTTGTTGGAATATTTCAGGCGGCTGGAGGGGCTTTCTCCAAATCATTTGATATTGAGGCTAATGCCCGGAATGGCACATCTTCCTCAATTCAGGCTATAAACGTAACGGGTACTGTTATTTCTGCAACTGACCAGTCTCCTTTACCAGGTGTAAATGTTATTATTAAAGGAACCGATGTGGGGACTATTACAGATGTTGACGGCAACTATTCACTAGAAGTAGAAGGAGATGGTGCAATCCTTGTTTTTTCTTACGTTGGATTCTTAAGTGAGGAATTTAAAGTAGGGAATCAAAATGTGATAAATATTTCATTGGCTGAAAGCATTGAGGCCCTGGAGGAGATTGTTGTAACAGGACTAAGTATAGAAAGGGACAAAGAATCATTGGGTTATTCTGTAAGCCAGGTTAGTGGCGATGAGGTCAATGATGTGAAAGCAGATAATTTTGCAGATGCTCTATCCGGAAAGGTTGCCGGTCTTCAAGTTACTCAATCTGCCACTGGTGTCGGAGGATCAAGCAGGATTATCCTGCGAGGAATAACTTCCATTTCAGGCAATAACAGACCACTCTTTGTAATAGATGGTATCCCTATGTTATCAGGGTATAATGCCGAAAATAACACCTCCAAAGATGGGGGAGATGCACTGGCGGATATAAATCCTGAAGACATCGAATCTATCTCAGTTTTGAAAGGTGCCGGAGCTGCTGCGGTATACGGAAGCAGGGCCGCCAACGGTGTTATTTTAATTACAACCAAAAAGGGAGAATTAGATAAAGGATTGGGAATATCATTCCATTCTACGTATGCAGCCAGTGAGCCGGCAGTTTTACCTGATCTTCAAAATGTTTATGGACAGGGTGGATTGAGGGGAAGATACCCCATTACAAATCCGAATAATACAGTGCTTGATCATCCAAGTATATGGAGTTATGGTCCAAAGATGGATAGCAGTACTGTTATAGGATGGACAGGAGAAGATGTGATATATGCTTCCCCTGAAGATCAGTTTAAATATTATTACCGAACTGGTCAATCGTTCATAAATAATTTAAGTCTGGAAGTGGGTGGTGAGAAATCATCATTAAGGGTAAGCCTGACAGATCAACGTACTGGTGGAATTTCACCGAATAATAATTTGTCCAGGCAGACATTCAGCGCAAGGGGCTACACTAAACAAAATATATTTGAACTGGACGCAAAGGTGACCTATGTACATCATAATGTCGAAAACAGACCTATTTTAATGGAGAATGGTGGAAATGCACCCTTAAGTTTATCTATCTTGCCGAGAAACATCAGTGCGCAGAGTCTTGAAGAGAATACGACGGATGAATATGGCAATGAGAGGACCTGGTTAGTCGATGAAACTTTTGGTAATCCTTACTGGATGCTCGAAAACCAGGGCAATAATGACATTAAAGACAGATATCAGATCGCTTTTTCCGTCAAAACTGACATTACAAAGAACCTGTTTCTCTTGCTGAGAAGCGGTTTGGATCAGGCAGTAGTGGAAGATAAGAACTGGGTTAATAAAGGTACAAACACATCTTCAAATGGCAGGGGCAATTACAGTCATAGTATCTCAAACCGTGCCGAATGGAATTCCGATTTTTTATTGTCATATGAAAATAGCACCGGACAGTTTAGCTATGGTGTTAGTGTTGGAGGCAACTACCGGATTGACAATTATTCAAGAATTAACCAGTGGGGGGCAGGATACCAGATTCCGGGATATTATCATGTATCAAATTTAAGTGAATATTATACTGACGAATATAGCTCGAGATATGAAGTAGGTTCTCTTTATGCACTTGGCAATGTCTCATTTCGCGATGCCTTATATGTCGACTTGACCTATCGAAGCGACTGGTCTTCATCCCTTTCTTTGGACAACAATCAATTCAATTATTATTCTGTAAATTTAAGTTGGTTGTTTACCAATACTTTTAATCTTCCAGATTTCTTCTCATCGGGAAAATTAAGGGGTTCAATAGCACAAACAGGAAATGATACAAGCCCTTATCGACTTGAAAATGTTTATAATGTTATACAATCCCCCTTACCTTATAGCATGGTTGGAATTCCAGGTGAATTAAAAACACCTGATCTTCTCCCGGAAGTTAATGACACTTGGGAAATTGGAACAGATCTTGGCTTTATTAATAACAGGTTGCTTTTTAACTTCACGTACTATTACAGCTTGGCCAAAAACCAGATCATGTCTGTACCTATTCCAACATCTACTTCTTACTCTTCAAAGGTTTTAAATTCAGGAGAACTGCAGAATAGTGGTATAGAGATACAATTGGACGCTGTAATAATCAACAGACCTTCAGGATTTACATGGGATGCAATGCTTACTTATACAAAGAATAACTCATTGGTTAAAAGTATTCATCCTGATTTAAATTCGATCATTCTAAATTCCGCCTGGCATGCCAATATTCAGGCTATTCCTGATCAGGAATATGGACTTATTTATGGTTACGACTGGAAAAGAGACGAGAATGGGAATAGGCTTATTGACTCCAGGGGTTGGCCGATGCAGGGAGATCTAGTTTCTCATGGGAGCATCAATCCCGATTTTATATTTGGTTTTAGAAATTCATTCAGCTATAAAGGATTTAATTTAAGTTTCCTGATTGATGGCACAATTGGCGCTGAGATATATTCCTGGGGAAAAACTTATAAAATGCTGTGGGGAACGGATGCTGAGACTTTGGAAGGCCGGGCAGAATGGTTCGATACGCATGATGCGAATGGCTTCCCGATCCCAGAGGTAGAACCTGGCGGATACGTATTTGAAGGGGTAATGGAAGATTCAGGAGAGCCAAATACAACACCTATTGAAGATCCTGCATACAGGGGATATCTTCCTTATAAGGATCAGATCATTACGGAATCAGTGCTTGATGCATCAAGTATCAGGATAAGGGAAGCCATGTTTAGCTATACTTTTCCATATAAGTTGGTATCAAAATGGAAAATGACCAACCTTACTTTGGCCATTACCGGAAGAAATTTATATTTCTTTTATAAACCAGCAGATCATATCGATCCGGAAGCTGGGTATAGCAGTGGAAATACGGGTAATGGTATAGAGCAAAGTACTTTACCTTCAACAAGATCAATTGGATTCAATTTGAAGGTTGGCTTTTAAATATTGCATTGAATACATTAAAAAAATAGAAAATGAAAAAATATACTTCAATCCTAATTGCTTTCATGATTATTCTTGGCTTGAACGCTTGCGATGACCGGTTTGAAGAAATAAATAAAAATCCTAATGGGATTTCCGATGTGGATCCTGCGCACCTGTTTGCTACTGCAGCCAGGAATCAATTCCGAAGTGGAGTGACAGGGTTTGACTATAAAATCGCAAGCCAGATGTCTCATATTTATGTAGGTGTATTCGTAGAAAGATTCATTGATCAATACCAGCAGGATTTATCAGGAGAATCCTACGAAGATTTATATAACACGGTGTACCTGAACCTGATCAGGTATTACAATGAAATAATGGCGCTTACAGGACCAGGTATGGAAAAGGAACATCCCATGCAATATGCCATCGCAGACATAATGGCTGTATTGTCATATGCTAAGTTAACCGACTCATTCGGGGACATACCGTATTTCAATGGCGGATTAGGAAATTTTGGTGAGCTTTCCCCGGAATATGATAGCCAGAAGCGATATTTATTTTGATTTGATCGATAGACTTAAAACAGACATAGAAACACTGAAGCAGGCTGATGGAACGGTTGGATTGATAGGACAGGATCCAATCTTTAATGACGATCCTGATCTCTGGATAAGGTTTGCAAATTCATTAAGATTTAGACTTGCAATGAGGATAAGATATGTTGAACCTGGTGTTGCAGCGGAAACGATCACAGAATGTCTAAGTGAGCCACTCTTGACTTCTAATGCTCATAATGCAGTCCAATGGGGTGTAGATGGGGATAACGCACAACTTTTCAGTCCATGGCATAATCCCTTCTCATATTATAATTTCAGAATTAGTGATAAGTTGGTTAGCCAACTGAGTTCTACAAATGATCCCAGATTATCAATTTATGCTACGCCGATAAGTGATGGCACCTATAGAGGTTTTGTAAATGGCCTGGTAGAGGAAGTTTTTGGTGATGCTATTAATGAGGAACACTCATACCCTGGAGAATATCTTGTGGGAAAAGGTGCTCCGACATATCTGATGACGGCAGCTGAAATCGCATTTTTGCAGGCCGAATGTGCTTTATTTAACTTAGGAGGTGCCGATGCCAATGCCCATTACAGAAATGGAATTGAACTTACTATGCAGAGGGTAGGTGTTGATGAAGAAGATATTGAAACATTCTTAACAACCGAAACCGCTACCTTGTCCGGTACTCCGGAAGAGCAATTCGAGCAGATCTGCACGCAAATGTGGTTGGCTTTTGCTCCGAATACGTCCGAAGCATATTCCATGATGAGAAGGACAGGTTATCCTGTCATTCCTATAAGAGATGGTGTCATTTTGGATCCAGGCGATACAGAAGGTGAGCTTCCTTCAAGATTAGTTTACCCACTTAGTGAAAAACTAAGGAACGGTGAGAATGTGCAGCAAGCCATAGACAATCTGGATGGAGGAGATGAGCTTAAAAGCCGGGTATGGTGGGATGTAAGAAGATAATAATTTAAAACCTAATATATTAATAGAAGAATTTTTAACAACTAAATTAAATGCAATGAACAAATTATTGAATTTCACAAAATGGGTGTTAACCGCTTCTTTGGTTGTCACTCTGGTCCTTATCTATTCATGTAAAGATGATGAAGTAGTTATTGTGCCCGTAGAATTTAGCTATGCACCTACGACTGTAGAGGTGGGAGCTACAGGAACTGTTATTCCTATAGTAAATACCGCGGAAACTGGAACCATAACATGGGCGATTTCGAATAATGGTGACGCGGATTTTGTTACCATAAATCCCACTAATGGGGAACTGACTATTGCCGCAGAATCAACAACTGGCGAGTATGAAGTTGAAGTAACAGCATCAAATACTACAGGACCAACAACAGGGAATGTTAGTATTACCATCAGTATAAATGCTGACTTTGATCTAAGCGGGAAAAATGTTATCTGGAAATACTGGATGAACAATACAGCAGATGTAGTAATGTTAAATCTGAATTTACTGCCAGGACAGGAAGCATTACCAGCTGAGATCCCTATACCTGTTGGATGGCCTGCCAATTGGCCTGCAATAAATCTTGCAGACCCAACCTTACCACTGTATTTTACTTTTCCTACAGTTCAATACTTTCTGATGCAGGTTCCAGGTGATGATGCCTGCGCAGCATTAGATCCTGCAGAGGAAGGAGATACATTATTGTTGATTGTGAATAATGACCTGACCTTAAGTACTACTTGTAATAGTGAAACTGGCACAACGGTAGACCTGGGTACATCATCTATATCATACAGCGGTGGTGCATACATATGGACATTGAATCTGACATTACAAGGGGTTCCTGTTACGCTCGCAGTTGGCGGTGCTGAAATTACTCAATTTACGGATCCATTAGATCCTCATTGGGAAGCCCCAAGTGGTACCCCGAGAACTTTCCCTGCAATTGTGGGTAATGTTGCACAATATTTGACACCGACTGATTTTCATCCTGATAACTATCTTACATCTCTGCAACTTCTCGATGTAGACGTTGTATTTGAGATACTCGAATAGTAATAAAATTAACTATTAAATAATGGCGAATTCCGGTGGTTTTCGCCATTTCTTTTTCTAATTAAATGGGCAGGAGCATTTCTAAAACCTAATGCAAGTTTAAGAATGTTTCAATTTTCAACCTATTAAGCATTCCCTTTTGAGATTGAATTTTTTTATCCCTCAATAGGCTATTTTATCCCTTTAAAGAATATTGAGAAAATTTTTAGTTTAAGTTTACAATCAGATTTAGTATTATAAAACTAGTGCTTAATGAAAAATATCTATATAAAAATTCCGATTTTAGTCTTCCTTATAAGCATTATCCTTGGTTTTGAGATGTGTCAGAACACTGGAAGCTTTACTGAAGGGGATAAGAAAATATCTGAATATGTTTATATTCAGGGACAAACATTTAAAGATCCTTATGGCCGTGATCTTATCTTGCATGGCATAAATGTGGTCAATAAGAATCCTGAGTCCGCTTATATTGGGCATATCACTCCTGAAGAAATGGCCAGGTTTAAATCCTGGGGATTTAATGTAATAAGATTGGGTATAATTTGGGATGGACTGGAGCCTGAACCAGGGAAATACAACGAAGAATACCTTTCCAGAATTGATGAAATGATCAAATGGGCAGCAGATAATGATTTATATGTTTTTCTGGACATGCACCAGGATCTATATAGTGTTGAATTTAGCGACGGTGCCCCCTCTTGGGCAACAATTACGGATGGTGAACCACATAATACTGGTGATATCTGGAGCGATGCCTATCTTATCAGCCCGGCAGTACAGCATGCATTCGACAACTTCTGGAAGAATACCCCGGCCCCGGATGGTATTGGCATACAGGATCATTACATTGCCGCCTGGAAACATATTGCTGAACGATATGCAGAGAATACATCCATTATTGGTTTTGACATTATGAATGAACCATTTATGGGATCAGAAGCAAATAATATTATGCCTAAGCTTCTGGAAGCTTATGCCATGGTTGTTGCAGAAACAACAGGTCAACAACCTCCCGCTGAGGAAGAACTAATGGCTATATGGACAAATGAAGAATCAAGGTTAGAAGCTTTAAAGCAAATTTCCGAGGCAGATAAATATAGTAGGGTAGTCGATGCCATTTATGAGGTTAACGCCCCATTTGAAAGTACAACGTTAAGTGATTTTTATCAGAAGGCCAGAAATGCCATCAGGGAAGTGAACAAAAACCATATTATTTTTCTTGAACACGGTTATTTCAATAACACGGGAGTTTCAAGTGCGCTTAGACCGGTAGTAGACGAGCAGGGCAATCCGGATCCGCTTCAGGCATACGGAGCACATGGCTATGACCTGCTTACCGATACCAAGGAAGTCGAAAATCCCAGTTACGAAAGGGTAGAGTTTATATATTCAAGAATCTCTGAAACATCAAAACGTTTGAATATGCCAGTGCTTCTCGGGGAATGGGGGGCCTTTCATTCAAAAAGTTCAAAAATGGTGGAGACTGCTGCCCATGCTGTTGGATTGATTGAAGAACTGCATTTCAGCAATACCTATTGGGCATATTATAAGGATATTGATCAGTATCCCTATTTTAATCTTAGTATTATAAGACCCTATCCATCTGAAATATCAGGTAGCTTGATCTCTTATAATTATGACAGGATGACTGGCGTTTTCGAATGTTCCTGGCAAGAGGATCCGGAAATATCAGGCCCTACAAGACTATTTATTCCTAATCTGGATCAAATTTCTGAAACCAAAATCTTGTTAGAACCTGAATCTGATAAGATCATTCTTGAATCTATCCCTTCCTCAAATGCCGGATACTTATTGATAAATCCAACAGGAAAATCCTTGAAAAGGAAGGTAAAGGTAGAATTTAATGGTCAGTAGATCTGGAGTATTTCTTAGTAAAAGATCTTTTGATATAGTAGACTTTCTCAAGGAAATTTTGAGATAAAATCAAATGGAGAATGTATAAAGAATAACAAATGCAATTTTTAGTTCTTTTTATATTTCTGGTTTTTACAAACCTTTTTAATGAAAAGCATATTAGTCGCAGGACTGACCATGTTATAATTATTGGTATTGATGGTATGGGAGGGACAGGTATACAAAACTCACCTACACCAACGATTGACAGCCTGATGAAAGCTGGATCTTTTACATTAAATGCTCGTGGTGTTCTGCCAACGAGCTCAAGTCCAAACTGGGCGTCCATGATCATGGGGGCTGGACCTGAACAGCATGGAATAACATCCAACGAATGGCAAAATGATAACTATATCCTTCCTCCTACGGAAAAAGGTCCGGGGGGAATTTTCCCAACAATTTTTTCTATTATTAAAGACAATAATAAAAATGCTTTAACAGGTGCTGTATACCAATGGAAAGATTTCGGTAGATTATTTGAAAAAAGTCTGGTTGATTATGATACTTCTGCACTTGGAGAAAATAAAACTACAGACCTGGCTTGCGGTTTTATTGAATCCCGACAACCGGAATTTTGCTTTGTTCATATTGATCATGTGGATGGAGCAGGTCACAAATGGGGTTATGATTCAGAAAGATATCACGGAGGTGTTGAAAAAGCCGACAGATTGATCAAACAAATAATTAATTCAATAAAGGCTGCTGGAATAAATGATAATACTTTACTAATTATTTCGGCCGACCATGGCGGTAATGAAAAGGGTCATGGAGGTGAAACATTAAATGAAATCAGGATTCCAATAATCCTATGCGGTCATGGTATAAAAAGAAATTTTGAGATCACTTCTCACGTTAATATTTATGATATTGCCTCAACAGCTGCCTATGCTTTGGGATATGAACAACCTCAGGCCTGGATTGGGAAACCACTAATAACGATATTCGAAGATCAATAATATTAAATATGAAGCATCTAACAGGCATTTTTTTGAAATTTTTAGGGATCCTTGTGGTATTATTCGCTATTGGCCTAATATTAGGATACCATATTCTATTTAAGGATGAAATGAAATATTATCCGGTAGAGGACCCGGTTGTTGCTGAGAATCTTAAGGACTGGCAAAGCAGAAAATTTGGTTTGTTCATGCATTGGGGGCCTTATAGCCAGTGGGGAGTTGTTGAATCCTGGTCAATCTGTGCAGAGGATGAGCCCTGGTGCAGACGGAATAACCCAGATTACGCTGAATATAAAAGAGACTATGAAGGTTTGAAAAAGACTTTTAATCCCATTCATTTTGAGCCTGAAAAATGGGTGATAGCTGCAAAAAATGCAGGCATGAGGTATATGGTATTTACAACCAAACATCATGATGGTTTCTGTATGTTTGAGACTGAAACAACTGAATACAAAGTAACGGACGATAGCTGTGCATTTAGTATGGATCCCAGGGCTAACATTTCAAAGGACATTTTTGATGCCTTCAGAAGTGAAGATTTTATGGTTGGCGCTTATTTTTCGAAAGCGGATTGGAATACTGAATATTTCTGGTGGCCTAATTTTGCCACGCCTGATCGTAATGTGAATTATTCAATTGAAAAGTATCCCGACCGATGGGAAAAATTTACAGACTTTACCCATACTCAGGTTATGGAATTGGTCAGCAATTATGGTGAGCTCGACATATTATGGTTTGATGGGGGATGGGTAAGGCCTTTAACTACAATAGAAAAAAATGTGTCTGGTTTTATCAGTGATTTATATCTCCAGGCAGGATATACACAATTTAATCCACCGCAAAATCAGGATTTGAGAATGTCGGAGCTAGCCAAAAAGGTTAGGGAGAAACAGCCTGGAATAATAATGGTCGACCGGCATGTTGAAGGATCCGAGCAGGATTATATGACGCCTGAACAATATGTGCCTGATACTTTCCTGCCATATCCATGGGAATCGTGTATAACTATGGGCGGAAGTTGGTATTATAGTTTTAAGGAAACATATAAGCCGGCACGACAGATCATTCATATGCTCGTGGATGTTGTTTCAAAAGGAGGGAACCTGTTGTTAAATATCGGACCCGGACCGGATGGAACATGGCATGATGAAGCCTATGTGAGATTAGCTGAAATAGGTGAATGGATGCAGATTAATCAGGATGCTATTTATGATTCTCACGGTAAAGAAAATTTCGGTAAAGGTAAGATCCGGTATACATATATGGACGATGGTTCCACAAATATCTTTTATCTGGTTGATGAAAACGAATCAGAAATGCCCTCAGAAATAATATTGGAGAAACACAAGATAGATCAGATAAAACATATTGAAATATTTGGATCTAATTCTACAGTAGTATGGGAGAAATCAGGCAGCAAATTAAAGATCTTCATTCCGGAGACACTTAGAAAAGATCCTCCATGCGATTATGCATGGGTGTTCAAAATATCATAATATTTAGTATAAAATGCTGATAAACATTAAGTTATGACATTATTATTAAATCAATTAATTAATTCATCGATGCTCAAAAACAGGGTTTTTCATTTGATCGTATTCTTGAATTTAATCCATATGATTATAGCCTGTAACTCTCAGAAAAGTCCTGAACTTCGTTTGAATGATATCCAGCTAGTTGGCAGCCACAATAGTTATAAAAAGGCCATAGATCCCGGATTAATGGAGGTTTTGTACCGGGAAGATTCCAGCCTTGCCATTACCCTGGAATATGAACATTTGCCCATAAAAGAGCAACTTGACCTGGGAATGCGAAATCTTGAAATTGATGTTTTCCATGATCCCAAAGGAGGCAGGTACAGTAATCCGCTGGGCCTTCTGGCAATAGAAAATGCTTCACCTTATGATACCAAAAAAATGAATAAACCTGGAATGAAGGTATTTCATGTTCAGGATATTGATTTTAGAAGTCATTATTTTCTTTTTACGGAAGCATTGCTGGAAATAAAAAAGTGGTCTGATAATCATCCTGACCACATCCCTATAATCATAACCATGAATCTAAAGGATGAAGTGATCGATAGACTGGGATTCACCTCACCTTTACCATTTAGTATGGATGCCCTTGATTCAGTCGATAATGAGATTCTTTCGGTAATAGATTGGGATAAATTGATATATCCTGATTTGATAAAATCAACATATCCTACGCTTGAAGAGGCCATTTTAGCAAATGGCTGGCCCTTATTAACTGATGTCAGGGGAAAATTACTCTTCGTACTCGATGCGGGAGAAAGCATGAATAATTTATATATAAAAGGTCATTCCTCGTTAGCTGGCCGGGTTATGTTCATTAATTCAAAGGAGGGAACACCTGAAGCTGCCTTCATGATCTTAAACAACCCATTTGTATCATTCGGTAAGATACAGGAATTGGTTAAGAAAGGGTATATGGTAAGGACAAGATCGGATGCCAATACCATTGAAGCTAGAAATAATGACTATTCACGATGGCAGAAGGCTCAGGAGAGTGGTGCCCAGGTGATAACGACAGATTATTATGTGCCATCGAATCTTTTTGAAAGTAAATATTTTGTTGGATTCAAAGCCGATACAATATACAGGCTTAATCCGGTACGGTTAAAAAATGAATAATGAGAAATCTGTTAATCTACTTTGGTACTTTGCTTTTAACTATCCTGGTTCTGGCAAGATGTTCGGATAAAGGAAAAATCCATGAAAATCCGGCTAACCTAATTGCCCCGGAGAAGTTGAGTGTTTATGAATCCAGAAATACCTTTTCCGAGGATGAAACTAACATAGATATTTATCTGGAAGAGGGGCGTAAAGAGTATCAAAACAGGCGATCCAACTTCTTTGATTTATACAATAGTACTAAGGATGGAGACATCCACTCAGCTTTGGTTCAGCTATATAATAATCAGAAACCGTCAGATGAGGGTTTTGTTAGTGCGATTGATAAAATAAACAAAAGAGAGGATTGTGCCGATTTTCGTATGATTGGCCTAATACGATTTATATACCAATTTCCGGAAACATCACTTGTTAGAAGTTCCCTGAAAGATTCTGTACAAAAGGCTATTCTCAACTTTAAATATTGGCCGGATGAACCGGGTATTGATAATATGTGCACATGGAGCGAAAATCATCATATCTTGTTTTCCACATGTGAGTACCTGGCGGGTCATTTCTATGAGGATGAGATCTTTTCAAATTCAGGCCATTCCGGGATTGAAAAGTACAAGAGGGGTAAAGAACGCGTAACTCGATGGCTGGATCTAAGATACAAAACCGGATTCAGTGAATGGCTATCAAATGTATACTATACCGAAGATATCGCTCCATTAGTTGCCCTTATCGACTTCAGTCCGGATGAAAAAATACGTGTAAAAGCCACCATGGTGTTAGATCTAATGTTGTTTGATATGGCGTTGAACCATTATAATGGAACTTTTGGCAGTACGCATGGCAGGAGTTATTTCAGCAGCAAAATATCAGGCCACCGGGAAAGCAGTTCTTCAACTTATCATTTGATTTTCGGCCTGAATCATCTGAAAAAAGGGAATATGGCTACCAATGCTTTAGCCATCAGCAAAAACTACAGGATCCCGTTTGTTATACATGAAATAGCCAATGATTCCAGCTATATGCGGATGTCAAATCTGCAGAGGATGGGACTAAATATGGATGAAGTGGAAAACTATGGTTTGGATGTGAACCTCCTGGAAGATGGAATGACATTCCTTAGCCTGGAAGCATATTGTCATCCAAGGACAGTAGATCTTACTATGCAGATGTTTGATGAATACAACTGGTGGGAAAATTCTTTCTTTAAACCTTTTGCCAGCCAAAAAAGTCTGTTGACATTTTTAAGAAAAACAGGCACTTTACCTCTGGCGATAAAGTTATTTAATAAAGACCTGAACAGGAATACCCGTACAGAGGCGAATATCTATACCTTCCGGACGCCAGATTATATGCTAAGTTCCGCACAGGATTATAAAAAAGGATATGGAGGGGATCAGCAATCGATTTGGAGTGCTGTTCTGGATGAAGAAACCATTGTATTTACAACTCATCCTGTAGATCAATCAAAAGGCACCCCTGATTACTGGACTGGTAGCGGAAACCTTCCCAGGGTTGGACAGTCTGAAAATGTAGCCATTATTTTATACAAAATATCCACAGCACCCGGATTATATGTTACGCATGATCTGGAGTATACGCATGCATGGTTTCCAAAGGAAAAATTCGACTCAGTGGTACAGAAAGGAAACTGGATATTCGGAAAGCGAAAAAATGGATATATTGGATTATGGTCTCAAAATGAACCAAAATGGGTAGAATCGGGAGAATATTCTAATAAAGAAATTATTGCAGATGGGAAAAAGAATATCTGGATATGTGAATTGGGGAGCAAATCAGACTATAAGTCATTTGAAGATTTCATTGAAACCATTTCCAACTCAGGGATAAAAGCAAGATCACTTAGCATTGAATATCAAAGCCCCACGCAGGGAAAACTGGAATTCAGTTGGGACGGAGATTTTAAGAAAGATGGGCAGGTTATTCAGCTGGATAACTACCCGCGATATATGAACAATTATGTCAAAACTTCATTTCCTGCGGGTATAATCGCGATTAATTATCATGGCCATTCACTGGTATTGAATTATGAAAAACTTGAACGAGATGCCTCAGGGTATTTAAATTAATCCTTAAGACTTATATAGAGTCAATTTTCTTTTTAAATGTTCTTCTTAATTATTACCCATAAAACATATTCTTTTATATTTTTATAGTTGGGATTTCCCTGGATTTAAAAAGACATTTATTACGTGCAGGATTCTATATTTAACTGGTTGAATAGGCCACTTGATCTATTGGGATCAAATAAGGATAAATTGATCCTGATCCTTACAACCGGTGTTTTTTCAATTCTTTTTTTGAACTTGTACAACCCCTTTAATGTAAGTAATTGGCATTCCGTTAAATCCTTGCCACTGTTCCTTATATTATCAAGCTATGGGATCATCGGAATAATAATACTCTCTATTAGCCAATTCTTAATCCGCCCCTTATTCGGCATAAATAAATTTAAAATAGGCTCATTTATACTATGGTTTATTTGCGAAGTAGTGATACTGGGTTTTGTAATGTTTCTCATATATGGCGATAAAGCTTTGTCTGGACACGAATTACTTGGTGAGTTTTTCCAATCCCTGAAATATACTTTCCTGGTAATTACCCTTCCTTATGCAGCCATTTTGTACTATCTGCATAGCAACAAACAAAAGCAGAAGTATTTTCAGGTGGATAAATCTGAAAAAAATATTATTAAAATTCTGGATGAAAATGAAAATGTGCGTATAGCAATAGAACCTGACAAATTACTTTTTATTAAAAATGCAGACAATTACGTAGAGATATTCTATTCCAATAATGAGGGCATCGCAAAAGAACTTGTCCGCACAAGTCTGAAAAGACTGGAATCAGAATTGAGTGGTTTTCGGATACGCAGATGCCACAGATCGTATATGGTCAATATAAAAAACGTATCATTAAGTAAAAAAACAAGAAAAGGTTTAAACCTTGAATTAAGAATTGAAGACACACCTTTAATTCCCGTTTCCAAAAATTATGCCACGGAAATTTTAAATGAATTGTAAAGGATTTTACACCAAATTTTAGCCGATTCATTCATCCCAAATAAGTAAATTTTGTACCAAAAAGTAGTAAATTTGCTGACATTCAAATATTTATGAAAATTTTTGTAAAAATTAATTCAAACTAAACTAAAGGATTTAAGATGAAACGATTATTAATTTCAGCAAGTGCAGGTTTGATTATCCTGTTTGCGCTTATGATCAATGTGGCTACAGTTTCTGCAAAAGACAAAGATGTTGTGGGAACTTGGGATTATTCAGCACCAAATGCACCTTATGAATATTCAAAAGGACAGATAATCATCACCAAGGGTGAAGATAAGTTAGAAGGAGTAGTTAATATTGACGGATACGAAATGAAGTTAAACAGTGTAAAAGTGGAAGATGACGTTCTTTCTTTTTCATTGTATGTAGAAGGAGAATATGTGTCCGTTAAACTGACAATAAAAGAAGATGCATTAGAGGGGAAAGCCAGTACTTCAGAAGGATTGCTAGAGGTTACGGGTAAGCGAGCAAAATAGATTATTTTTATTCTGAAGGGCCTGTTTTTAAATACAATCCCTGTTAGGAAGGTATTATAAAACAGGCATTTTTTTTATATTTACCTATCATAAAACCGGGAGCCTGTACATTTTAATTCGGATTATTTTTTTCGTTATTAATTTCTTTTGAGATAGTTTCTCAACCAGTTCCTACACTGGAGAAGAAATTATCTGAGCTTAGTTCTGCAAATAATAGTCAAGCTCAGTTTAATGGAGATTGGCTGGTACAAAAACCAGATATCAAAACAAGCATATATCAGAAGAATAAATGCATTGTTTTAAGCAATGGCTTAATTTCAAGAACATTTTCAATATTTCCAGATGGAGCAACAGTTGGTTATAATAATCTGGTTAAAAATATTTCAATATTCAGGGCGGTTAAACCAGAGGCTATAATAAGTGTCAACGGAGTCAAAATTCGTGTTGGTGGTTTAAAAGGGCAGCCTGTTATGAATTACTTTAAAGAATCCTGGATAAATGACCTTTCTTCTGATGATTCAGCTATGCATTTAGCGGATTTTTATACAAATCCAATACAGGCTCCATTTGAATGGAAAAAAAGACTGAACTGGATGCCTTTGGACCCTGATTGGCCTCCGAAGGGATTAGAGTTGACAATGATCTACAGGTTTGAAAAAGCACAAAAGAAATTCTTGCAAAAACAATATGGAAAGGATATTTCAGGATTAGTGGAAGATATTGAGGTCGAAGTACATTATGAAATGTATGATGGCTTGCCTTTGTTGTCAAAATGGATTGTTGTAAACAATAATTCTGGCAATATACTAAGGGTAGATGATTTCCAGTCTGAGATACTCGCATATATTGAGCCTGAAAGTGTTGTGGGAGATAAAGAGACCTGGAAATTACCATTGATCAGTGTTGAAACAGATTACGCATTCGGTGGTTCTATGTCACAGGAAGCCAGTGTTGAGAACAGTTACACATGGGGTGTTGATGATGAATATGAAACCATAATCAACTATTCCAGAATTCAACCTTCAATGCTCGTAGTTTCGCCTAAAATTGGTCCTGGCATGGATGTAGAACCTGACAATTTTTTCCGTAGTTATAAGGTGTTTGAACTAATACAGGACAATCAGGACCAGGAACGGCAGGGGCTGGGTCTCAGGAAAATGTATAGGACTATTGCTCCCTGGACTACTGAAAATCCCATATTAATGCATGTACGGAGGGCAGATGATAATGCTGTAAAATTAGCCATTGACCAGTGTGCCGATGTTGGATTCGAAATGGTTATAATGACTTTCGGAAGCGGTTTTAATATCGAAGATAGTACGAAAAGCAATTGGGACAGATTAAAGCAACTGGGTAATTATGCCCACGAAAAGAATATAGCTCTGGGAGGTTATTCCTTATTGGCAAGCAGAAAAATTGACTCAGAAAATGATGTTGTGATGCCTGATGGACAGAAGCCAAGGTTTAATAATTCTCCTTGTCTGCACAGTGCTTGGGGCCAGAAGTATTTTAAGAACCTTTACAAATTCTATGAATATACCGGTCTTGATATCCTTGAACATGACGGATCTTATCCGGGGATATATGTGTGTCTACACAACATCCCGGTCACAGAGATATTCATGATTCTCAGTGGAAACAATTTATGATGATCACTGATTTCTATAAATGGTGCAGGTCAGAAGGGATTTATTTAAATGTACCTGATTGGTACTTCTTAAACGCCAGCAACAAAACGGCCATGGGATATCGCGAGACCAACTGGTCGCTTCCCCGGGATTACCAGGAAATTATTGAACGTCAGAACATTTATGATGGTACATGGGAAAAAACACCTTCCATGGGCTGGATGTTCGTTCCTCTGGTTCAATATCATGGTGGTGGAAAAGCTGCGACAATAGAACCTTTAAATGAACATCTCGACCACTACGAGCAAAGATTAGCCAACCTCTTTGGGGCTGGAGTTCAAGCATGTTATAGAGGTCCTAGATTATATGATACACCAGAAACCCGTGAGATAGTAAAGAAATGGGTTGACTTTTATCTGAAGCATAGGAGGATCCTGGATGCCGATATTATCCATGTTCGACGGCCTGACGGGGGAGATTATGATGGCATCCTGCATGTTGATCCTGAAGGGATTGAAAAGGGACTGTTAATGTTATATAATCCATTAGATGTTCCTATAAAGAAGCGGATTGAAGTTGACCTGTACTATACCGGAATTACTCGATTTTGTAAGCATCAGTAGGGAAGATGATGAATACAGCTCAGTTCAGCTAGGACCTGGGAAGAAAGTCAGCCTTGATATTGAAATTCCGGCTAATAAATGGACCTGGTATATATTTAAGTAAGGGTCAGGTTATTTGACCATAATTTGAACTCAAAATCGGCTTTAGATGTAAACAAAATGCATCTTAAATAAAGAACTGGATAAAACGAATTAATTAAAGCGCTAATTTCTATAACCTGCAAAATTTATTTTTCTTCCAAAAGAATATTCAGGATCTCCTCTGAAACCTGAAACACTGTCCCATGCCTGGTGCCTTTGGGAAATGAGATCTGGTCAGAAATATCCGTCCAGTGAATTAAATCATCGGATCTTACAGCACCCATATGATTCTTACGGTATTTGTCAAAGTACACCCACCAGCTGTTATCAAATCTTACTATTGAGGGTCCTTCAGCCCAGTAATCCCCGGTGATGGGGGCAGAGGCTTTATCATAACCTTCAGTCATTAGAGAACTTGTTGCTACTCGAATGTTCTTTTCAGGTGGATGCCTTGTTTCATCTTTAAGAAATAGAAAATACTTGTCATTATGCTTTGTCAATGTTCCATCAATAACATTGAAACCCTGATCATACAAGAGTTTTGTTTCACTAAATTTTTTAAAATTCTCAGTAGTAACATAGTACATTCTATGATTTAAGCCATTATCCCCGGAATTATCTGTTTCCTGAAATCTCCCGGGAATTGTCGTAGACCAAAAGATCATATATAATCTTTCAGTTTCATTATAATAAATCTCAGGAGCCCAGCAATTCCTCGCTTCTTCTTCATGTTCCATTACGGGTATCATCTCTTGCCCAGACCAATGGACCAGGTCTTCGGAGCTGGCATATCCTATTCCTTTCTCTTTCCAACTGATCGTCCACACCATATGAAATTTCCCTTCTGGGCCTAAAATAATACATGGATCGCGCATTAATTTATCTTCTCCAACTGTAGGTGTTAAAAATGACTTATTATTTTTAAGGGCTTTCCAAATTAGACCGTCATAGCTATATGCAAGGTGTAAACCATCTTCTCCATTACCTACAAAGTAAGAGAACAAAAGAACGTTTTTCTGGGCAGGAAGATCTTTTGCAAAGCCGAGAAGGAATAAAAAAGCTAGTAATACGTGTTTCATAGCATTCATCTACTTTTTTTGGATAATGAGAGTAACAAAGGCTTTAATTCTATGAAATAAAGTATCTGATTCTTTCAATAGAAAGTTAAAATTATAATCCTCGTCAAAAATTGTATATAAGGAGCCAAAACTAAAAAAGGACTTCCAATTTGTTTATGACTAAAAATAAGCTCGATCTAAAAGAATACAATTAAGGTTAAATCTAATTCCCAAATCGTTTTTTGGCTTCATCAAGCATACTAATTGTGGCTGTAGCTCCACATCGACTACATCCTGCTTCCTGAACAGCAATCAATTCATCAAGTGTTCTAACCCCTCCAGCCGCTTTTACTTTTACATTTGGGCCAACACTTTCTTTCATTAGTTTCAAGTTAGGAATGGTAGCTCCTTTGTAACTATACTTACCGTCCTCGCCTTTAACGAATCCGAAGCCTGAAGATGTCTTAACATAATCAGCATTTACCTTTGTACAGATTTGGCATAATTTTACAATATCCTGCGGGATTTGAGACATAATCCGTTTCAAAAATAACCTTTACAATTGCCCCATTCTGATGGCAGATATTCGTAACAGTAGCAATTTCTTCTTCAATATAATCCCAGTCGCCCTGTAATGCTTTTGCAACGTTGATCACCATATCGATTTCAACTGCACCATCCTTACATGCTTTTTCAGTTTCAAAAGCTTTGACATCAATTGCAGAATTGCCTGATGGAAATCCAATGACACATCCTACCAATACATCTGTACCTTTTAAAAGCTCAACAGCCTGTGGCACAGCATAAGGCTTCACGCAAACTGAAGCTACATCATATTTGACCGCAACGTCACATTCTCTTTTCAGATCATCATCCGTCATGGTTGGATGAAGAATTGAGTGATCGATCATTTTTGCTAAATCTCTTGTTTTGGACATTATAAAAAAATTAGGTTATGAATAATTAAATAATTTCTTTGTAGATATAATCATATATGCCACTTTAACTATGTCGATTATAATACATCGATCATTCGTAATACTATACTTGGCGATTGGTACAAAAATCGAATTCTAATTGGTATCCACCAACAAATGTCAAATAAAAAGTTCCAGCCATGTAAACTTTGACCCGCAGGATTTATTTTAGCAGGAATATAAATAATATATGATAATAAAAGACAGACAGGAATCATCAGAATTAGATCATTCGCCTATGCAGAAAACCTTGTTTGGGCACCCGAGAGGTCTTTATTACTTATTCTTTGCTGAATTATGGGAGAGATTCAGCTTCTACGGTATGCGGGCCTTGCTAACCTTATATATGGTGGAAAAGGTATTTGTATCCATGGCAAACAGGGATGCTTCAGCTGCAGCAATTTACGCTTCTTATGGATCTCTTGTATATGCCTCGGCGGTCATAGGAGGAAAATTAGCTGATGCAATATTGGGATTTCGAAAGTCGATCCTTTTTGGAGGAATTCTAATGTCACTAGGTCAGTTTATACTTGCCTTTCATCAAGAGGAAAACCTTGTTTTCTTCGCAGGCCTATCATTTATCATCGTAGGCAATGGATTTTTTAAACCTAATATATCATCGTTTGTAGGCACCTTATATCCCGATGGAGACAATAGAAAGGATTCAGGATTTACAATCTTTTATATGGGAATAAATATTGGTGCTTTTATAGCACCGCTGTTGTGCGGCTGGCTGGCCAGTGCTTACGGATGGAACTATGGGTTTGGAATAGCAGGAGTAGGGATGATCATTGGGTTAATCACTTTTCAATACGGAATAAAAAGTAAGGTATTTGCAGATAAGGGGAATCCCTCTGATCCGGCATTATTGAATAAAAGATATTTTGGAATCTCCATCAAAAACCTGGTTTTCCTGATAGCCTTCCTGTTTGTTCCATTAGTGGCTTTAATGATATCAGCCTATGAACCGGTCAGGTTTGGTCGTGCTTTGTTTGGTGACTCAAACCTTGTAAATATCTTATTTCAGGTATTTGGGATTGTAGTTGGCATATACCTTGTATTCATTATGTGGAAATCCTCCATGGTGGAACGCAAAAAATTAGCAGTTGCTTTATTCCTGACCGTTTTCATGACTATTTTCTGGGGTTTTGGTGAGTTGTCGGGTAGCATTATAACTCTTTTTGCTGCCAGGAATGTTAACCTAGTGATTGTAAATGCAGCTCAGTCCAATTCTATCTGGCCGATGTTTGTTATTGTTCTCGCATTGCCCACTTCCTATTTGTGGACATGGCTGAGCAGAAAAGAAATTAATCCATATACGCCCTATAAATTTGCATATGGAATGTTTTTCCTGGGAGTAGCTTTTGCCCTATTGAGTATAAGTAGAAATGCGGCAGATATTGATGGAAAGGTACCGTTCATATTTCTTATTATTCTATATTTCTTCATAACAATAGGGGAATTGTTAATGTCACCAGTAGGACTTTCAAAAATTACAGATCTTTCTCCAAAAAGATACCTTGGATTCCTTATGGGAGTTTGGTTTCTGTCATCAACATATGCATTTCAGATTGTTGGATTTATAGGTAAAAAGCTTGCTGTTGAAAGTAATATGAAGGGCGAGTCGGTAGATGGATTAAATTCCTTACATGTATATGCTGATGGTTTTGGTCTAATAGCTAAGTATGCAATTGGGGCTTCACTATTGATCTTGCTCCTTGCACCATTGTTAAAAAGATGGATGGGAAATGTTCACTAAATATTAGAAATATTTTTAATGAGGCGGCGAATATTATACGATCTGAAACGAAATCTTTATCCTACAACTTACGCCAGGGAGCGGAATAGATCAGGATTTTTCTAAAAAATTAGGGTATATCTTCAATATTTTTATAACTTTGCATAAATCAAATTATTTTATTAATAGTGAAAGAAGGTACCGTAAAATTCTTTAATGAGTCAAAAGGATATGGATTCATTAAAGACGATGAAACTGAAAATGAATATTTTGTTCATGTATCTGAACTCGTTGATCGAATTAAAGATAATGACAAAGTAACCTTTGAATTAAAAGAAGGTCGCAAAGGTTTAAATGCTGTGAATGTTAAACTCGCTGAGTAAGGTATAGTCACCATTTAATCTACCAGCCAGTATTTACTGGCTTTTTTTATGTATTAGAAAATCGTCTGAATATCAAACCAATCAGCCACCTGATTTTTTAGCCTTGTACCCTTCGTTCTGTAGCAGCTGAAGCACTTTGTCCCTGAAATCACCCTGAATCATTATTTCATTGTTCTTTGAGGATCCTCCAACACCACATTTTGATTTTAGGAATTTAGCAAGGGATTTCAGGTCGTCATCTGCGCCAACAAATCCTGTAATCAGCGTTACTTGCTTTCCAGCTCTTGATTTCCTGTCCAACATCACCCGAAGATCCTGGTCTTTCGGAGGCAGGGTTTCTTCATCATCATTATTGTTATAATTATACTCATAATCCGGATTGGTTGAAAAGACAATCCCACTTCTGTGTTTTCTGTTTTTCTTACTCATACTGTTTAAGAGTCTAAAGTAATTCAAAGGGGTCGAAATCCAAGGATACGAATTGTTTCCTTAAAATCATTATGCAGGGTTGCTTTTATTTTCATATTAACGTTGGTGACCGGATGTAAAAATAATAACTCATCCGCATGAAGCATCATGGTTGTCATATTCCATTTGTTTTTAAAAAGCCTGTTTTGAATTTGGCAACCATGAGGGCGATCACTTATGATGGGGTGATTGATATGAGCAAAGTGCTTTCGTATCTGATGTATCCGGCCGGTTTTCGGAATTACCTCAACCAGTGAATACCTTGAAGTCTTATGCGGGCCCATTGGAATGTCAACTTCAACTTTAGCAATCGTTTTATACATAGTAACTGCATCTGCAAGTCTTCCATTCTCCTTACGAACCGGGTGGTCTATAATTCCTTCATCCTCACAATAACCTCGGACAATTGCGAGGTATTTTTTATTGACTTCCCCGCGTGAAAATTTTAATTGCATTTTTTTATTGATATCCTGATCTAAAGCAAAAAGCAATATGCCTGATGTTTTACGGTCAAGTCGATGCACAGGAAATACATGCTTTTGGAGTTGATCACGAAGCATTTGAAGGGCAAAAAGGTTCCTTTCATCAGAAAGTCTTGTTCTATGCACCAGCAATCCATGCGGTTTATTGATAGCTACCAGGTAATCATCCTGGAAAACAATCTCTAACTCCTTTGTAAAACCTATCAATTTATTGTGGTTCAATATTCCTATAAAGATACAATCAGGAATTCATAAATTCATAAATAAGAGTTAGCGAACAAACATACTGGTATACATATAGTTAAGGAAGTAAATTCAAATTATATTATGTTTGATTTTTTTATCTAAATACTTTTTTATTAATTAGGGCACTTTTTGATAAAAATAAATCCAAAAGGTCAACCAATTTGAATTCCAAAAATTCAGAAAATAATAACCAGTCTTCCAAAGGCCTTTCGATGCTCGAAGGGGTTTTTACGCCTTCGATTCTCACCATCCTCGGGGTAATCATGTACCTGAGATTTGGCTATGTAGTTGGCAATGTTGGATTGATAGGCACATTGGTAATCGTTACCATATCAACGAGTATAACTTTTCTGACTGCTTTATCTATTGCTTCTATTGCTACTGACAAAAAAGTTAAAGCAGGAGGTGCTTATTACATGATCAGTCGTTCCCTCGGAATTGAAACCGGAGGGGCGGTTGGCATCCCATTGTTCATGGCCCAGGCGCTCTCCATAGCTTTATATACCATAGGATATGCAGAAAGTCTCACAAAAGTATTTCCGATCCTGAACCAGACAGCTGTGGGCATTATTGTTACAATACTTGTGGGTGTTTTGGCTCTAACCTCTGCTAAGATTGCTGTTCGTTCACAATACTTCGTCATGCTGGCCATTATAATCTCCCTGATATCGCTTTATTTCGGGGAACCAATAGATGGGGTAGAGATGGATAAGTGGAGTAACCGGGTTGTTGCCCCAGATAATTTCTGGGTAGTATTTGCCGTGTTTTTTCCTGCTGTGACAGGTATTATGGCAGGTGTGAATATGTCAGGCGATCTGAAAAATCCATCCAGGGCAATTCCTATCGGCACTTTTCTGGCAGTGGGGGTAGGTTATGTTATTTACATGGGAATCCCAATCTTTATTGCAGGAAGGGCTGACGCACAAACATTAGTAGATGATCCTTTGGTCATGCGAAAAATATCTTTCTGGGGCGATTCAATTCTGCTGGGTGTTTGGGGAGCTACATTGTCAAGCGCCATTGGTAGTATGCTTGGCGCTCCCCGCGTTCTACAAGCATTGGCGAGGGACCGTGTTTTGCCGAAATACTTCAAGTGGTTAGGCAGAGGATCTGAAATTGATGATTCGCCTAAAATAGGAACATATTTTACATTGGCGATAGCATTGATCGCCGTGTATTTTGGAGATTTGAATGTAATTGCTCCGGTACTAACCATGTTTTTCCTGGCAACCTACGGAATGCTGAATATATCTTCAGCTCTTGAAAATGCAATCGGCAGCCCTTCTTTCAGGCCGACATTTAAGGTTCACTGGGGATTCTCATTGACCGGATCATTGGGTTGCGCCGCCGTAATGTTTCTTATAAATCCAGTTGCAACTGTAATTGCAATAAGCTTTCTGACAGTTGTGTTTTTATGGTTGGAACACCGTGAAATGAAAACCACCTGGGGAGATGTAAGGCAGGGTGTATGGTTGTCACTTATTCGTATAGGGTTGATCAAACTCAGTGGCAAAATGGATCCCAAGAACTGGCGGCCTCATATCCTCGTTCTATCCGGAGCTCCTACAAAACGGTGGAATCTGATCACATTAACAAATGACATTGTCCAGAACAGGGGACTAATGACAGTAAGTACCATACTCTCAGGGCCGGAATCAACGGCGGAAAGACGTCTTTCCATGGAAGATAAAACAGTGGAATATCTGAAAAACCGGGGTATTAACAGCCTCGTGAAAATCATTACATCGCCGAATATCTATGAGGGAGCAAGACAATTAGTTAACTATTATGGTATAGGTCATTTAGTGCCAAATATCGTTCTTTTAGGAGATTCTACCGTTGAGGATCATTATCCTGATTATTGCAAAATGATTAAAGGATTTTATGAGGAAAAAAGAAATGTACTTATCGTGAAGGAAAATGAAAAATATGGTTATGGGAAGAAACAGCAGATAGATGTTTGGTGGCGAGGTTTAAAACGAAATGGAGCACTAATGATTATTATTGCGCACTTATTACGAAAAGGTATCGAATGGAGAAATGCGACAATTCGATTGAACATGGTTCTTGATTCTGAAAATGCTGCAGAGGAGGCAAGAAAAAACATTTCTGAATTACTCAAGAAGGTGAGAATCGATATTAAGGAAAACCTCGTTGTATCTTATGGCCAATCATTCGACGAATTGCGGCGAAAGATATCAGGGAAAGCAGACCTTGTTTTATTAGGACTGCAGGAACCACAAGATGATTTCCTCTCATATTACACTCAAATGATCAAAAAAATTGAAGGATCCCCATCTACTATGTTTGTGCTCGCCTCACAAGATATCAATTTTGAGGAAGTTCTATTATAACATTTTATCCAAGCTTAATATTAGGCAAATATTAATAGTATTAAAATACTGAAATACTGAGAATTAATAGAGGTCAGCTATATTATTACTTCAATTAATAAAATTAATTCACAATTATTAGCATTACTATATTTCCCGCACTCAATACATTATCACTATAATTTTGATGTCATCTTATAGTTACTGCCTCAATTACTTAGTGATTTTATTTAGTAAAATTTGCATCAAATTCCATTTAATAAATTGGAATTCTTGTACGTGATCATGGGTTACCATTAAAGCAAAAATTCATTAATGAGTAATATGATTGATCAAAATACAATTAACATGTCGTGCAAAGTTGGAATAACTACCTCTCCAGTTTACAAAACATTAGAATGGAAAATAAAATACCCGGAATTTACCAATTGGAAAATTCTGGGAAATGAAATGTCTTATTTAGACGCAAAAAGTCTGGTAGAATACTATGCTTCCCAATTCGGTTGTGAAGCTTCCGGAGTTAATGAATCCAAAGAGAGTCATGTTGTTCCCTGGTATGTATATTACTTTGAATTCTAAAAATTAGGAGTCCTTCTAAATCATCAAAACAACAACACTCTATTCTTCAGTGATAATAACCTTTTCCATCACATCACCCGGTTTGATCTTATCGATAACATCTATGCCTTCATTTACCTTCCCGAAAACCGTGTGATTCCGGTCAAGGTGTTGCGTGTTGTGTCGGTTGTGGCATATAAAAAATTGAGACCCCCCTGTATTTCTTCCAGCATGGGCCATAGACAATACTCCCCGGTCATGGAATTGGTTATCTCCGTCAAGTTCACAATCAATAGTATACCCTGGACTACCTGCGCCCGTGCCATCCGGGCATCCCCCTTGGATTACAAAGTCAGGAATTACCCTGTGAAAGGTTAAGCCATCATAATAGCCTTTTTCAGCAAGATCGATAAAGTTTTTAACTGTATTTGGGGCGTCATTTTCATAAAACTCAATTTTCATGACACCTTTGTCAGTATGGATTTCTGCTTTTTTCATTTTATGGATTAAATCAATCTGAAAGAATATGTACTACTAATTAAATCTAAATTCTCTAAGCTGGTTGTTCTAAGGATAAACTGGAGATTTCCTGTTCAATCTTTTGGAGTTCCTCAATATCCGTCTTCTTAATACCATCTTTTCGGCCAACATGTTTCATGAAAAGCCCCTTATAGTAAGCCACACCTTCCATTAAATTTTTTTGAAAGGCCTGAATCTTCTTGAGTTCAGCATCAGGTGGGGATATATTAAGATCGTTTATCAGGTCTTTCAAATAATTTACATATAAAGAAAGTTCCTTAACAAAAAAATTAGGCCGATCACTTCTTGTGATCACATTGATCCGTCCGTAAATATGATCAACCATATTTTTTAAGGACATTTTTCCAGAAAAATAGGCAATATTAGGTCCGGGACATATCGATACAGCATGACCCTCTTCTTCTTTCACTATCTTATTCTTGATCAAAGCAGAGGCAGACAGGCCAAGACACAAGCATGCCTTTTCCGTTATTTTATGAAATCTACTTTCATACTCAGTTTTTGATTTGTTCGCCATGTCAAGATCAGTAATTTTAAATTTCTGATACTGTTTGGACGCAGTGCATATACGTCTTTCTGTAAATTCATTATTCGATACCAATAACTGTTTTGGGCATGTGCTGCCAGGTCTACCTTCAGCAACCAGACGTTGTTTTTCCAGATCCTTAGAATTCCCACGTATATTATTAAAGGGAACACCTAATGGAGAAATTTTACTTAGATATAAATCATCTTCAGTAGCATTCGAAAGCAATTCATGTGTTTCTTCATCAACATTTACCACTTCAGGGACTAGAAGGAAAGGAGAACCCCATCCAACAGAATCAATTTCATAATTGTTCAGAAGAAAGTTATGTTCCTCAGATGTTCCAACACCACCTTGAGCTGTAATCTTAATAGGCAAAGGTTTTTCAGGAATTGGATAGCCTTTTTCAGCAAGTGCTTTTATGTACAAGTCATGCACATTTTCAACAAGGTCCTTCTTTGAATTTTTAAATTCTTCAAGTATTGGCCCGAGCAGAAAACCATTTGTAGCAAATGCATGACCGCCGCAGTTCAATCCCGATTCTATTCTGTATTCTGAAACCCAAATGCCTTTTTTTGCTAAAAATTTTCCTTGAATTAAAGAAGATCTATAATCACTTACTTTTAAGGTGATCTTCTTTTTTAACTGTCCGTTTTTATCCGGATAAAAGTCATTAAATTCTTCTAGATAACTGTACAATCTAGGATTCATCCCAGCGGAAAGAACCAGGGAAGATTCAAGAGAACTATTCGCAAATCCTCTTAGCGCAGCATGTGCATCATTGTATTTGGTTGGGAGCTTGACTTCCTTGCTTACGTAATTCTCCTTGTCAACTTTGGTCATAATATTGACGTCGATATCGCCCGGGATAAGATTGGTTTCAATCCAATTGATTACATCTTCCTTTACCGTATTGTTCTTTATAAAACCATTGAACCTGTTTTTCAAATCAGAAAAATCAGGCAACAGGTCAAAATATTTTTCTAACTCTTCTTCGGTGTCATGGAGTGAAGATTTAAACTCATCAAATTTCTTCTTTACAATCTCATCTATCAGATTGAGATAAGCTGTAATACGTTTTGCTCTAAAATCTTCTATTTTGGTACTGATCTCCTTGAAGGGAATATCAAACTTTTTACAATAGAATTCACGCATATTCTCGATCAAAAAGTCATCAACAATCGAGATCACAGATGAGATGCCCAAATGTGCCACTTTAACTGGTGTGTCAACCGTATATCCCGTGCCCATCACAGGGATATGAAACGTATGAGCTTTGTTTGTATGTATCATGTGTAATTATCCCTTTTAAAAACCTTCCCTAATAAGATACCAATATACTTACTTTTTTTTAATTTATAATTTTTAAATTGAATAGAGGTACTAAATTGTATGCCGCACTTCTCTAAATACAATAAAATATAGGAATAGTTTTGCACCAAGTTTAGATTATGATTTCCCGGTGGTTAATGATGAAAAAGATGTATATTTTTACGATTATAAACTGCATCTATTAGGTAAAATTTTTTAATAATTTTTTATGGAGAAAGATGGAATGAAAACAACAGGATATGATGTTGTTATTATAGGTTCAGGATGTTCCGGATCTTTTGTAGCGTGGAAGTTAACTAGGGCAGGACTAAATTGTCTCTTACTGGAAGCTGGGAGCTATTTTCATGCTGAAACATATCCTCGTAAAGAGCTGGATTCGAATTCTAAATTATACTGGGGAGGTGGAATTGAGTTAAATACTGAAGCCAATATTGGTATACTCAGACCGAAAGTTCTAGGAGGTGGCTCAATTGTAAACCAGGCCTTGCTTGACAGGTTTGATGACCTTGCACTGGATTCATGGACAAATGAATCAGGCATTGATTATTTTAATCAAAATGGCCTTGCTCAGTATTATGATCAAGTTGAAAAGGAAATTGCTTCCCAGGAAATTCCTGCTCAATTCAGGAATAGAAACGCCACGATTTTTGAAGAAGGATTTAAGAACAATGGTTTTCAGTGCGCACCCCTCGTCAGGGCTCAGAAAGACTGCAAGTATGAAGAGGGTAATGATTGTGTCGAATGCCTGGGAGGATGCCGGATCGATTCAAAACAAAGCATGCCGGTTACTGTTTTAAAGGAAGCTGTTGAAAAAGGACTTACAATAGCTGCCGATTTTGAAGCCCTAGATTTAAAAATGAAGAATGAGATTGGAACAGTTGGTGGTCGGTTTACTAATGGTGAAATTGGCGAATTCTCTGGAAAGAAAATAGTATTAGCAGCCGGATCAATAGGTAATTCCCGGTTATTACTGAACTCAGGGTTTAAGCATCCAATGATAGGGCGGAAGTTCTATACTCATCCTCAGCATATGGTACTGGCTATGTATGAGGATGCGGTCAATTCCCACAAGGGAGCTTTCCAGGGATTCAAATCCAATGATCCTAATTTCAGAAACTCCGGATTTAAATTGGAAAATGTGTATGCCCCACCAGTCGCCATATCTATGTTGCTCCCAGGTTTTGGGAAATCACATCAGGAAATCATGCGTAATATGTCCCATCTCGCATGTGTTGAGGTGGCTATCAGAGATACAAATCCAGGACGGATTTCTGTGAACAAAGCAGGCAGGGCTATTATTAAGAAATCGTTGAATAGAGAAGATCGCAACAGATGGAATAAAGGCCTTCATGCTATAAACA
Organism: uncultured Cytophagales bacterium; assembly: GCA_963820995.1. Classification (GTDB taxonomy): domain Bacteria; phylum Bacteroidota; class Bacteroidia; order Cytophagales; family Cyclobacteriaceae; genus JAGTVG01. The sequence continues at coordinate 501,288 of CAWGCL010000013.1, forward strand.
ATATATTTAATTCAACAGGTGCCAAGAGAATAATACCTGGATCAATTCCTATTGGACTACACTTGATGGGTGGTTGTGCAATTGGAATGAAAAGTAGTTCATCAGTAGTTGATCCTAACTTCAGGATGTATGAGAATAAGAATATATTTGTTACAGACTCAAGCCTTTTTCCAAATGCCCCTGGAATTAATCCTTCCTTTACCGTAATGGCTTTGTCTATAAAAGCATCTGAAAGTATAGAAAAAGAATTTTAGATATGAAAAGCAATAATAAATATATAAAACTGCCACTTCCTGATTATCAGGAACCCAGCAAGACTGTTCTAACAAAGTCTCATCTAAAAGGAGTGGAAAAGTTAGGAAAGGTAGTTATGCCCGATAACAGCGATTTTCCTGCCTTCAGCGATATACAAGCTGAGAAATACCTGAACAGAATGATTGACTACATGTACGATGATGACCGTTCCGCTATTTTGGTAATATTGAAACTGTTTTCTATAATGCCTCTATTTAAGATTAGGTGGACGATGTCGCTTATAGAAACTGGTTCCAAATGGCAAGGTATGCTTGGGGCTCCTTTCAGAATGCTACAGATTGCATTGAAAGGCCTTATCTTCACTGTTTACTATTCCGATGTAACAGAATGACCAAGTCATCCATTCAAAGATAGGTTATGACGCTAAAATTGTCATGTAAAGATCACCCCTTAGTTTTAGTTATTATTTAATTATAGTAGGTTAAGTAATTATATTATAATAAGATATGAAAGAAATACAAATAGCCAAACTAGCTGCTGATCAGCTCAGGCAAACAAGTGTCGCGGACAGGATCCTTAAGATAAAATTCTTAAAAAAGGTTATCCTTAACAAAAGGGAAGCAATTATAGATAGAATACAACAGGATACAGGAAAATCAAGGTCAGATGCTTTAATATCGGAAATATTTGGCGTTCTGGATCATTTGACCTATCTCGAAAAGAGCGGGGAGAAAATGTTAAAAGACAAAAAAGTATCGACTCCTATTGCCTTAATGGGAAAGAAATCCAGAATATATTTTGAACCGATGGGGGTGATCTTGATCATCTCTCCGTGGAATTATCCATTTTATCAAGCCGTAGTTCCAATAACAGCAGCCTTCCTGGCTGGAAATTCAGTAATATATAAGCCATCAGAGCATACTCCATTAGAAGGCCTGGTAGAGGAACTACTTTTAGAAGCAACATTTCAGAGTAATTGGGTTCAAATAATCTATGGTGATGGGAAAATTGGGGCATCCTTAATTGACCAGCATCCGGATAAGATCTTTTTTACAGGCAGCGAAAGAACAGGTAAGAAGATCATGGAGCAGGCAGCTAAGAACTTAATTCCTGTAGAACTTGAATTAGGGGGTAAAGATCCCATGATCGTTTTTGAAGATGCGAATATAAATAGGGCAGTAGCCGGAGCAGTCTGGGGAGGGTTGACGAACCTGGGTCAATCATGTACCTCGGTTGAAAGAATTTATGTTCAGAAATCTATATATGAAGAGTTTAAAATGGAATTGGTGAAACAAGTTCAGGCAATAAAACAAGAAACGGATTCAGATGGAGATGCAGATGTAGGGGCAATGACAACAGATTTTCAGATCGATATAGTTAAAAAGCAATTAGAGGATGCAAAGAACAAAAAGGCTGAGGTTATTTCCGCTACATGGGATGGTGAATCAAATTTACTGCCACCAGCCATAATTGATAATGTATCGGACGGCATGGAATTCATGAAAGAAGAAACTTTTGGTCCCTTATTGCCTATTTTACCATTTTCTACAGAAGAAGAGGCAATTTCATTAGCAAATAATTCACCTTATGGATTATCAGCTAGTATCTGGTCAAAAGATCTTAAACGAGCTGACCGGGTGGCAAGGGCAATTATTACTGGAAATGTATCTATAAACAATGTAATGCTTACCGAGGGAAATCCGGCCCTGCCTTTTGGTGGAATAAAAAATAGTGGCTTTGGCCGGTATAAAGGTGAAATTGGCTTGCATAGCTTCTGTAATGTGAAATCAGTATTAATCGATAAAGATAGTTCTAAGATAGAATCAAACTGGTTTCCATATACGCGAAAGAAATATGAACTATTCTCTGACCTGACCGTTAACCTGTTTTCAAGTGGCTTAGGATCGTTTATAAAATTTCTGATCAGTGGATTGAAACTGGAATCCTATTCAAACAAAGTGGGGAAAAAAGGCAGGGAATAAACAAGCAATATACGATATATTATGCCGTGTAACTGGGATTATAGGAACTTGAAGTTATTATTGGAAAGGGAATCCTTCCCGGCAATGATCGTAAATCTTGACTGCCTGGATGAGAATATTAATAATATTTCTAAAAATATTGATAATTTTGGCAAAAAAGTTAGGATTGCTACTAAAAGCATTAGGGTTCCTGATTTAATCAAATACATTCAAAAAAAGGGGGGAAGCAATTTCGATGGCCTTATGTGCTATTCTATGGAGGAGGCACAATTCTTAGCTACTTTGGGATTTGATGATTTTCTCATCGCATACCCTACATTCAGTTTCAATGACATAGAGATATTCTTCAGTTTGACCCAGTCTGGGAAAAATGTGGTTTTAATGGTTGATAGTGCTGATCACGTCAAGGCAATAGAAAAATTCTGGACAAGATTCAGCTCAGATAATAATTATAAAGCCAGGATCTGTATTGATGTTGATATGTCGTATAGGCCGGCTGGACTTCATTTAGGTGTATATCGATCACCGATTCGTGCTTTCGAACAATTTAAAGACCTGTTTGATATGATCAGGAAGCTTGAGAACATCGAAATATCGGGAATAATGGGATATGAAGCACAGATTGCAGGGATGGGTGAAAAAAATCCATTTTCTCCAATGCTGAATCCAGCAAAGAAAATTATAAAGGAACTTTCTGCAAGGGATGTTTATAAAAAACGTAGGGAAATTGATCAGTACTTAAAAGAGGAAAATTTTGAACTGGATTTTTACAATGGAGGAGGATCCGGGAGCTTGTTGTCCACCGCCCGGGAGCCATGGATTACAGAAGTAACTGTAGGATCCGGTTTCCTGCAATCTCATTTATTTGATTATTATAAGGACAATTCAAGTGTTCCGGCCCTGAGTTTTGCCTTGCAGGTTACCAGGAAACCAGAGCCTGGATATTATACATGCAAAAGTGGCGGATTTATTGCAAGCGGTGAATCTTCCCAGGATAAATCGCCAATACCATTTCAACCTCCCGGTATGAAGATGGTAGGGAATGAAGGCTTTGGAGAAGTCCAGACTCCTGTACATTATACTGGAAAGGAAGAAATTCAATTAGGAGATCCATTGTTTTTCAGACCGGCAAAAGCTGGTGAAATTGCCGAGCATTTCAGGGAGTATATTTTAGTAAGAAAGAATGAGGTTATTGATAAAGTTCCAACATACCGAGGATTAAACCTGTGCTTTCTATTGATGGTTCTTGTTTATCAAGTTTAAATCTACTTTTCTATAAAGTCCTTCATCATTCCGATCTGTATTTTTCAAAACTGATATTCATCTGTCTACCACAAAATAGATAGAATTTTTCAATAGGCTGCGATTAATAATTTTCATTTGAATAAATATACAATTGCAGAATTTCCAATCAAAGGTGATTTTTTTTCCAAATTTTAAAAATACTTCCATTGTGCTACCATAAAGTTTTTTATATTTGAAGATTGGCCATAATGCACTTGAGGGAAAAAGTTCAAATGAGAAGTCGATCGCGTGTATTATGATTCAAATGATTGGATCATAATTATAAATCCTGCAAAGATAATTAATGAAAGGAAAATCCATCACCCAATTTACTTATTGAAATTCCCATATCCTTATGAACAGGAAAAAAGAAATACAAAAAACTGAACGTTCAAATGCTTCCGGTCTGATTCAAAAGTTATATGAGAAGGAAAAGGAACTTGAGGGATTGAAGCGGGAATTGGAAATTGAAGCGGCTTTAGAACGTGTTAGGGCAAGGACAATGGCGATGCATAAAAGTGAAGAATTGGCTGAAACGGCAGCAGTTCTTTTTGAGCAAGTAAAGGGTCTGGGGGCAGCACCTGAACGAATGAATATTGGCATTGTAAAGGAGGATGATGGATTAATCGATTTTTGGTCAACAGACCAGGGGGGTGCTCAAATCAATCAGCTTTTCAAAGGCAGTATCAATGAACCGACAACCCTTTCAAAAGCATATAATGCCTGGAAAACTGGCAAGAGATCTATCGTGATTGAGCTTAAAGGCAGGAAGTTATCCGACTGGTTAAATTATAACCAGAAAGAGGTCGGGTTGCCTTTTAAAAAAGATTTAATTCATGAACGAAGAGTTCATACTATCTCATTTTTCACCCATGGCATGATCATTATGTCGACTCCAGAACCTTTAGCATCAACAGCAATTGATTTATTGGAACGTTTTGCAGGAGTTTTCAAATTAACCTATACCCGCTTTTTAGATCTTCAAAAAGCAGAAGAACAAGCACGGGAAGCTCAAATAGAAGCCGCATTGGAACGTGTACGAGCACGTGCCATGGGTATGCATTCCAGTGAAGAACTTCTGGATGTAGCCAATCAACTTTATAGAGAACTCTTTGATCTGGGAGTTCCTCAATATATGACTGGTTTTGTAGGTGTCGATGAACCAAACCAGACTCAAGAAGTGTGGGTTACTGCTCCAAATGGAGAACGAACGGAAAAATTTTTCCTGCCTTTGAAAGGTGATATTGTTTTAAGGAAACGATATAATAGCTGGAAGAAACGGGAATCAATATTTCATCAAAAGGTATCAGGGAAAGCATTACAAAAACATATGACTTATGTTTCAAAACATTTTGGCAGTGAAGAGGCAGTAGAAATCGGTAATCAATTTCCTGATTCAATCATATTTTACTGTGGCAATTTCCCAGCAGGATACATGCACATATTGTCAGAAGAGAAATTAGATATTGAACAGGAATCTGTTTTTTTAAGATTCACCCAGGTCTTTGCCATGACTTATCGTCGCTTTCAGGATCTCAAAAATGCTGAAGCACAGACCCGGGAAGCACAGATTGAGATTTCCCTGGAACGAATCCGTGCGAAAGCAATGGCCATGCATAGTAGTGAAGACATTTCAGAGGCTACAACAATTGTGTTTAGTGAATTGGAGCATCTTGGGATAAAGACAATGCGTTGTGGCATTGGAATTATGGATAATAACTGGGGCATGGAGGCATGGACAGCGGCTTCCATGAAAAAAAGGAAGAAGTTATTAAGATCATTGGTCAGTTTGATATGACCAAGCATCCTGCATTACGTGGAGTGTATGAAGCCTGGAAGAATCAACAAGATTATTTCTCATACAATTTATTTGGCAAGGATGCTCAAAAATACTACGAGTATGTAAATAAAAGACCTGATTATTCAGTCCCAAAATCTAAATCAATTGTGGAAAAACATACCTTAAATATTTTTAACTTCTTGGAAGGCGCCCTTTTTGCCTTCACAGAAAAACCATTAGATAAGGAATCCATTTCAATATTACAAAAATTCACCTCTGTGTTTTCATTAACCTACAGACGATACCTGGATCTGATTAAAGCAGAAGCACAAGCCCGGGAAGCCCAAATTGAAGCCGCTCTGGAACGAGTAAGGGGAAGCGCCATGGCTTTGAGGCATAGTGATGAACTTAGGCAGGTCATTTCTATCATATTTGAGGAAATCACGAAACTTGGAATGGATTTTTATGATTGTAACATGTTTATAATTGATAAAACAGAAAAAGTGTTCACTATCTGGGGATCTGAATTCGGTGATGTTCAGTTATTGACCGAAACCAAACTTGCAACTCAAGCTCATCCGGTTATTCGGAAAATGTATTTGGATTTTAAAAAAGGAATCAAATATAGTAGCATAAAGGTTTCTGCAAAAAACTTAAAGATTATCAAAACTGGCTGGTTACAGAAACAGATTACAAGAATGCTCCGCGGGAATATCAGGAAGCAATGATGGCTCCTGATCAAATAGTATTCTCACGAGCATATATGAACCATGGATTGCTGGAAGTTGCTGGATCAGAACAATTACCGGATGATAAAGCTGGAATCCTGGAACGGTTTGCTAAAGTTGTGGATCTTACCTATACGCGTTTCGACGATCTTGTTCAGGCTGAAGAACAGGCCCGTGAAGCACAAATTGAAGCAGCACTGGAAAGGGTGCGAGCCCAGGCTATGGCTATGCAGCAAAGTGAAGATCTTAACAAAACCACTTCAGTATTATTGGAAGAACTGGAACAATTAGATCTGGAAGTTATGCGATGTGGACTTGGTATAGTAAATCCACTTAATTATCATGCAAAAATCTACTCTACAACAAAAACTGATAATGGTAATTCGGAGATATTGACTGGGACTGTTGATTTAAGTGTACATCCAGCCTGGAGGGATACCATGAATGCATGGGAAAAACAGCAATTTGCATCGTACGTACTGGAAGGTAAGGAATTGACAGATTATTATCAGCGTTTAAAGGAAAGTGGCTATAATTTTCCCCAGAAATTTTATTAAGAATATTAAGTCTCTAAAGAAACAATATTACTACAATGCCATAATTCCGAAAGGAGGACTTTTTGTAATAGCTAATTCACCGGTATCTCTAGAAAACTTAAAGATATTACAACGTTTTGCTGATGTATTCAATCTAACCTACACAAGGTATGAAGATTTGCAAAACGCAGAAAAAAAGAGCACTTGAGGCTGTACGACAAGCATCACTGGACAGGGTTAGGGAGTCATAGCCAGTATGCGTTCGAAAGAAGATCTCAACCGTATTACTCCCCTCATCTGGAAAGAACTTACAACATTGGGAGTTTCCTTCATTCGATGTGGTGTTTTCATCATGGATGTTGAAAATGAAGTTATACAGTCTTATCTGTCAACCCCCGATGGAAAAACACTTGGTATATTCAATTTGCCATTCACTTCTGAACTTATTGGTGAGCAACTTGTTGATTCCTGGCATATTGGGAAAATATATAAGGAGCATTGGACGAAAGCCCGATTTATTGAATTCATGCAGCGATTGAAAGATACCGGACAGTTGGAGGACACAAGTTCCTATCAGGGTGCCGCAGCACTTCCGGATAAACTAGATCTTCATTTATACCTTTCAAACAGGGGATGATTTATGTAGGGAATACGGAACCTCTTACAATAGATGAACTTGAGCTTGTTAGTTCTCTGGCAGAAACATTTTCTATTGCTTATGCCCGCTACGAAGATTTCAGAGAACTCGAAATTGCAAAAAATCAGATAGAGAGTACATTGAATGAATTGAAATCTACCCAGTTCACAATTGATCCATTCAGAAAAAATGGCGTCTCTGGGAGAATTGACTGCGGGTATAGCACATGAAATTCAAAATCCACTGAATTTCGTTAATAATTTTTCTGAAGTGAGTGTTGACCTTATTGAAGAACTGAAAAGTGAAAGGAAAAAAGCTGGAAAGAGAGAGATGAATCACTTGAACAGGAGATACTGGATGACGTGATTCAAAACCTGGAAAAATCAATCACCATGGACAGCGTGCCAGCAGCATTGTGAAGGGTATGCTTGAACACTCAAGGACTGGTTCGAAGGAAAAGCAATTAACGGATCTGAATGCACTTGCAGATGAATACCTGCGTTTGGCCTATCATGGATTGCGTGCAAAAGACAAATCATTTAATGCAGAATTCAGACTGAAAAAGGATAATAAATTACCCAAGGTAGAAGTCATCCCCCAGGATATTGGCAGGGTATTGTTGAACCTGATCAACAATGCTTTTTTTACCGTTTGCAAAAAGCAAAAGAAAGAGAAGGAGGATTCGTACCAACAGTGATTATAAGTACGGAAACGATCAAGTCTCTGGTTGGTGATCCAATGATAGAAATCAGGGTTAAAGACAATGGAAATGGTATTCCTCGGAATTAAAGGATAAAATATTCCAACCTTTCTTTACAACAAAGCCAAGCGGTAAAGGCACAGGCCTGGGTCTATCCTTAAGTTATGACATTATTAAAGCCCATGGCGGAGAAATTATGGTAGAATCCAAAGAAGGTGAAGGAACAGAATTCACAATTGTATTGGGCATAAATACACACTGATATATAAAATAATGCTAGCAAAATCGATACAAGCCACAACTTCAGAAGAAATAAAAATTCAATTAGAAAATTGTATCGCCGATGGCTTTAATCCAACACTGGCTTTTGTTTTTCTATCAGCTCTGGATGAACTTAAAAATGTAATAAATTTACTGGATGCTGAAGACATTGCAATTTTTGGAGCAACCACATCTGGTGAATTTACTGATAAAGGTGTTGAAAATAAAAGTATTGCTATCCTGCTTATGGATGCCAATCCCGACTATTTCAAAATAGTTTTAACCGATAACAATAACAGCTCACCTGAAGAAACAGCCTATCTTGCAGGACAAATAGGCAAAAAGACATTTTCAAATCCTGCTTTTATTGTCTCGGTTTCATATTTCAAAACTCCCGGAGAAAGCATTATAAAAGGGTTCGTTGATTCGGTTGGAGAGGATGTAACCATAATAGGTGGTTATTCCGGTGATTTGGAAACCTATGAAGGGAATGTATTCACCAATAACCGATCAAGTAATTACGGTCTCCTCACACTTATTTTGGATCAGGATAAAATTGATGTAAAAGGTGAAGCCGTTTCGGGATGGAAATCTATGGGAACCAAAAAAATGGTAACAGAAACGGATGAGGGGTGGATTGTGTCAATCGATAACCAGCCCGCCATGGAGATGGTGAAAAAGTATTGGTAGTGAAAACATAGAAGAAAACAGTTCAGAAAACATTATTAAGTTGAACACCACCTACCCTTTACAGGTTGACAGAGATGGAGATAGTCCTATATTGATTCCTCCTTTACAATTTAATACCGAAAACAGTTCCGTCCTTTGTGGTCAGCCAATCAAAGAAGGAACAACCTTTCGATTTTCATTGCCCCCTGATTTTGATGTGATTGATAATGTTATCGAAAGTTGTAGGATAAAAAAGGAAAGAGAGTTGTCGGAAGCTGATGCATTGATTGTCTTCTCTTGCGTTGTTCGATTAATGTCGCTAGGGCCGATGATAGAGGAGGAAATCAAAGGATTATCAAGTATCTGGGGGAAACCCACTGCTGGTTTTTTCTGCATGGGTGAATTTGGAAGGGTAGCCGGTGGCAAACCCGAATTCCATGGCACAACCTGTAGCTGGGTCGTATTAAAAGAAAAATCGAAAAAATAATAAATGATGAAGGCAAAATCAATTCAAGGCAAGTCAACAAAGGAAATAAAAAATAAGATCGAACAATATTTGGCTGAAAGTTTCAACCCCACACTTGCAATTGTTTTTATGTCAAAGGAATTGGATTGGAAAGGTGTTTCAGAAATATTGGATCATAAAGGTATCGAAGTATTTGGTGCTACAACAGAAATTGAATTTACTGAAGAAAGTATTGAAGATAATGGGATCGTAATTCTCTTGTTGGATATGAATAAGTCGCATTATAAAATTGTATTAAACGAATTTGAAAATAGTGATGCATTGGAAGCTGCTGGTAAAATTGGAGAAACAGGAATAAAAACATTTTCAAATCCGGCATTTATAATTTCCGGATCATTACGTGATTGGCCGGGTGAATTACTTATGGACGGAATTACCAGTAAAGTTGGAAATGAAGTTAATATAATAGGAGGAATGGCTGGCGACACAGCATCTTTTTCAGGTATAATTTTTACAAATAATAAGTCTTGTGAACAGGGCATTTTATCATTGATCATCGACAACGATAAAATTGATTTAAAGGGATTGGCTGTATCGGGTTTCAAAGCAGTGGGAACTGAAAAAATCATTACTAAGAGTGATGGTCCCTGGATTATTACCATTGACGATGAACCTGCAATGGATGTACTAAAGAAATATATAGGAGCTGATATTGAAGGTGCCCGGATATCTGAAACGCTAATATCTTTGAATACAGCCTATCCCATACTACTGAAAAGAGAAGAGGGGAATCCTGTAATGCGTCCAACCCTTATGTATAATACCAAAACAAAAGCAGTGTATTGCGGCGGATCAGTCAAAGAAGGCTCTTCTTTTCGTTTTACTCTACCTCCTGATTTTGAAGTAATCGATACTGTTATTGATAGTTCGAGGGAAATCAAAGAAAAAGAAATGAATGAAGCGGATGCACTATTGGTTTTCTCCTGCATAGGCAGGTATTCAATGTTCGGACCAGTGATAGAAAGTGAAAATAACGGTTTGGCTGAGACCTGGAACAAACCAATGGCGGGTTTTTTCAGCCTGGGAGAATTTGGCAAAGTCATAGGAGGAAAAGTGCCTGAATATCACGGAGGTACATGTAGCTGGGTAGCACTTAAGGAAATATAAATACTCAATCAAAATAATCATTACTAAAAAATCGAATTATGGAAATCTTCATCGAATTATGGAAAGCAAAGGATGCCTGGAAAAAACTACCATTATCAGAACGTCAGGCTTATCTAGCTCAAATAGGCCCTGTTATGGAAGATCTATTGAAAAAAGGTGTTGTGATAGAAGCCTGGGGCATCAACGAAGACGAGACCCCTTTCGCATCGGACTATGACTTTTTTGCTGTGACAAAATTTCCAAGCCATGAACTACTGGTGGAATTTGAAGGCATAGTAGAGGGCGCCGGCTGGTATAATTATTTTGACCAGGTAAATGTTTCCGGTTCAGCGATGACACCAGATGAGGTTATTGGAAAAATGCTGGCACTATAATTCATTATATAACAAAAAGATCATCTATGAAAGCAAAATCAATTAAGGGAAATCCTTACAGGATATCCATAAGGGTATAGAGGAAAGTATAAAAGATGGGTTTAAACCAAAATTAGCTATTGTTTTTTCTTCGGTGATACAGGACAATGAGTCTATAAGTAAAATTCTTGATGATTTGGGTATCATAGTATTTGGAGTTACTACTGCGGGGGAATTCATAGACCGTGATTTCGAAAATGAATCAACTGCAATTTTGCTTTTGGAATTAGATCCGTCCTTGTTCGAATTGTATTTTGACGAATCCGCTGAAGACAAAAACACGTGATAAGGCAAAAAATCAAGCTGAACAGCTCTAAAAAGATTTAAAAAACCAGCCTTTATTGTTGCTGGAAGCGGCCTTCGGATAGACGGTGAATTTATTATTCGCGGTATCGAAGATGCTGCAGGACCGGATACAACAATTTATGGGGCTATGGCGGGAGATGACCTGAAAATGACAGATACCTTCGTTTTCAGCAATGGGCAGTCAAGGAACAAAGGTATTATAATGCTTGTATTTGATGGGGATAAGATCGATTTTAAAGGCCGTGCAACTTCAGGAGTAAAAGGAGTTGGGACACTGAAAACCATTACTAAAGCAGAGGGCTGGTGGATTTATACCATCGATGATCAACCCGCTCTTGATCTGATCGCAAGATATATGGGCGTCAAGCTTGAAAAACAAGACAAAGTAACAGTTATCCCTCCAGAATACACCAGTACTTATCCCATGATCCTTCATCGATCAGTGGGAGATCCGATTATAAGGCCAGTCTTAATGTTAAATTATGAGAATGGTTCAGTAATGTCTAACGGATTAGTAGAGCAAGGGGCTAAAGTTCAGCTATCGGTACCACCTGATTTTGAAATTATCAATGATGTGGTAGATGATTGCAAAAATGTTAGGGCTAATGAACTGCCGGAAGCAGATGCAATCATTATGTTTTCCTGTGTGGGTCGCTTGTCTGCATTGGGACCATTGATAAGTGACGAGATCGAAGGCGTTAAAAACACTTTTAATGTGCCCTTAGCTGGTTTCTTCAGTTATGGCGAATTCGGAAGAGCGACCAATGGAAATCATGAATACCACAACCTGACATGTTGTTGGGTTGCTATGAAAGAGAAATAGATTATGAATAAGGACCTTGAAAATATCAAATCAGCAATTGAGCAATCTGATGCATTAAGGGAATCAGAAAAGGATGCCCTGTTTAATTCCATAAAAGCTGTTGATAAGGAACTTACCATTATTGAGTTTAAACTGGAACGCACTGAAAAGGTTAAGCGCACAACCTCAGTCCTTTTGGAAGAAACCATTGATGAGCTTGAAAAAAAACGGGCTGATGTAGAACAGGCAAATGCGGCATTAAAAGAATCACTGGAAGATCTTAAATCTGCTCAAGCTCAACTCATTCAATCAGAAAAGATGGCTTCACTGGGTGAACTCACAGCTGGCATTGCACATGAAATTCAAAATCCTCTCAATTTTGTAAATAATTTCTCTGAGGTTAACAAGGAATTAATAGACGAACTTAAGGATGCAGTCGCATCTAATGACCAGGAGGATATCGAATTGATATTAAATGATTTGGCGGAAAATGAAGATAAGATCAAACACCATGGGAAGCGCGCAGAAGGAATTGTAAAAGGCATGCTTCAACACTCCCGTACCAGTCAGGGAGAAAAAGAACCATCGGATATCAATGTCTTAGCAGATGAATATCTGAGACTTGCATATCATGGATTAAGAGCCAAGGACAAAAGTTTCAATGCAGATTTTAAATGTGATTTTGATGAATCCTTACCAAAAATCAATGTTGTTCCTCAGGAAATTGGAAGAGTCCTGCTCAACCTGATTAATAATGCTTTTTATGCTGTGTCCTCCAAAGCTTCAGCGAAGGAGGCCAGTGCATATAAACCGAAGGTTGTTGTTTCAACAAGGAGTAAAGAAAACTTTTTTTTAATATCAGTGAAAGACAATGGCCCAGGTATTCCGGAAGATATCAAAGACAAGATATTCCAGCCCTTCTTCACCACCAAACCAACAGGATCTGGAACTGGATTGGGCCTAAGCCTGAGTTATGATATTATTAAAGCACATGGAGGAGATATAAAACTGGAATCTCATCATGTGGGAGGGAAAGAGAAGGCAGGAACTGAGTTCATCATAAGTATACCCTTTAATTAATTATTTATGAAGATAAGCAAACAACAGGAATCGGAAGCAAGGAAAGCTTATGAAGTTTACTTCGATAGTTATATTGAAGGTGATATAGGTCGCATTAAATCAATGCTCGTAAATAACTACAACCAGATAGGCAGTGCAGAAAGTGAGGTGTTTTTTAATAAACAGGATGCGTTGAAGTTTTTAAATGATACAATTGACCAGGTTGCCGGGAAAACTGAGATGCGAAACCGAACCATAAAGATCGATCCATTGAAGGATTATATTCTTGTTACCGATCTCTTTGATATTTACATCCTGGATGAAGAAAACTGGACATTTTACTCTAAATTCAGGGCCTCCACCCTGATGCAGAAGATAAACACTCAATGGAAATTCATCCATCAACATTCTTCCGTTCCGGATTTAAAAGCTCAGGAAGGAGAGAATATTGCCATTGAAAAAGTTTCAAAGGAAAATCTTGAACTCCGCAATGCCATAAAACGCCGAACCGTAGAACTTGAGCATAAAAACAGGGAACTGGAAATAGAAGCGGCAATGGAAAGGGTGCGTGCCAAGGCAATGGCGATGCACAGCACAAAAGATATTTCAGACGCTACCGCCACTGTATTTAACGAACTGACTGGACTGGGTGTAAACCTGGAAAGATGCGGAATTGGCATTCTTCATGATAAATCTTCGCGACTGGAAATCTGGTCCACACCCATGTCGCCAAAAGACAAAAAGGTTAAAGAGGTAATTACGGGCTATGTCGCTACCAACTTTCATCCGATGGTTCAAAGCATATTTAAAGCCTGGAAGAATAATGAAAGCTACTTTACATACACTTTGCAAGGTAAAGAAGTCAGGGATTATTATGAGAAATTAGGCAAAGTTTCTAGCTACCGATTTCCTAAAATCGCCAAGTACCCTGATCGCCAAATGGTTCATTGTTTTTATTTTGAACATGGTAACATATTTGTGTACTCAGAAGAGGACTTGTCTGAGGAACAAAAGCAGCTGCTGCATCGCTTTACAAAAGTATTTTCTCTCACCTATAAAAGATATCTTGACCTAAAGAACGCAGAGGCCCAGGTTAGGGAAGCGCAGATCGAAACAGCCCTGGAAAGAGTCCGGTCTAAAACAATGGCCATGCACAACAGCCAGGATGTAGGTGATACGGTTGCGACCTTATTTAATGAAGTATTGAAGTTGGGCCTTGACAAATCCATTCGGTGTGGCATTGGAATCCTTGAAGGAAATGAAGGAATGGAAACGTGGTCGGCAACTTCCTCTCCTGATGGTTTGGTGGATTTAAAGATGGGAATGTTGGACATGACGATACATCCCATGCTGATAGGACTAAAAAAAGCATGGAAACGTGGAAACGCAGATTATCGCTACGATTACATCGGTGTAGATGTGGTGAGGTATTACAAAGCCCTCAACAACGAGCCTGAATACCCGTTTCAAATTGACCTCAACACTTTACCGGAAAATGAGTACCACAGGAGTTTCTTTTTTTCTGAAGGCATCCTTTTTGCTTTTGCTCCAAACCCGATTTCAGAAGAGGCAGCTAGTGTATTAAACAGATTTGCAGGTGTTTTCGGACAAACTTACCGGAGATACCTCGATCTTAAAAATGCAGAAGCCCAGGCAAGGGAAGCACTAATTGAAGTATCATTAGAGCGTGTACGTGTGAGAGCCATGGCAATGCATGAGTCTTCTGAGTTATCTGAAGTAATTTCAACTGTGTTTTCAGAATTAACCAAACTTGATATTAGGCTTACTCGTACCATGCTTTGGATATTTGATGAAAATCCCGATGAATTGGAGGTTTGGATGGCAAATTCCGAAGTTGAAAAAACACCTGAATCATTGCGAATGGCTGTAACGCATCCATATCATAAAAGAATTTTCAATACATGGAGGAAAAGAAAAGCAAAGTGGGTATATGTATTAAAAGGAGATGAGAAAAAGCAACTGGATGATTATCTGTTTAAGAATACGTTAGCAGCTCAGCTTCCAGAATCAGTCAAGGATGGCATAAGAGCTCCTGAAAAAATCATAAACTCTTTTTCATTTCACAACTTCGGGGGACTGCAGGCAGATGGCCTGGAGGAATTATCAGAAGAAAATTTGGACATACTATATCGATTTTCAAAGGCATTCGACCTCACATATACCCGCTTCCAAGACCTTCAAAAGGCAGAAGCACAGACAAAGGAAGCTCAAATAGAAGCAGCTCTTGAGCGGGTACGTAGCAGAACCATGGGAATGCAGCATAGCGGGGAGTTAATAGAAGCAGCCAATCTATTATTCCACCAGATAAAGGATTTGGGGGTGAATTTGTGGAGTGCAGGCTACGGTACCTGGCAGAAAGACAAAAAAGCCACTACCTTATGGATGAGCAGTGAAGATGTAATTCAGAAACCCTTCACTTATCCACACACCGAAGACCCTGTTTCTATACGGTTTTCTGAAGCTGGAGAAAAAGGAGAGTCACTTTACGTGGAAGAAATGGGAGGGGAAGCCTTGAAGTCTCATTATGAATATATGCGAAAACTCCCCATGGTGGGAGAAATGCTGGAGGATATTTTAAAGGCCGGATTTGATGTACCTTCCTTTCAGGTCTTTCATGTGGCCTATTTTTCGTATGGATATCTGTTATTTATTACATACGAGCCCTGTCAGGAAGCTCATTCTATCTTTAAGCGATTTGCTAAGGTATTCGAGCAGACGTATACCCGCTTCCTGGACCTTCAAAAAGCGGAAGCCCAGGCTAAGGAAGCAGTAAAACAATCTTCACTTGATCGGATTCGTGCAGAGATTGCATCCATGCGAACAACTGAAGACCTCAGCCGGATTACTCCATTGGTATGGCAAGAACTTACTACTTTAAATGTCCCCTTTTTTAGATGTGGTGTATTTATTGTCGATGATAAAACGAAAAAACTAAATGTCTATCTCTCAAACCCTTCAGGCGAAAATTTGGCAGCCTGGAATACGGAATATGATAGCATTCCACTTTTTAAGGCGACAGTGAGCCATTGGGAAAAGCAATTGGTATATCGTGATGAATGGAATCAAAAACAGTTTATTCAATTTATGAAATCCTTGATTGAGCATGGACTTATTGATGATCAAGATAATTTTCAGTCGGGGAGAGATGCCCCGGAATACCTTGCGTTGCAAATGGTTCCATTTGAGCAGGGAATGCTGTATGTCGGTAGTTCTGAAAAACTAGATAAGGAACAGATTGGATTGGTTCAGTCATTGGCAGATTCTTTCTCGGTAGCTTATGCCCGGTATGAGGATTTCAAAAAACTAAAAGAAGCCAAAGGCCGTGCAGAAAATACGCTAAACGATTTAAGGCAGCACAAAACCAACTCATCCAAGCTGAGAAGATGGCATCACTGGGTGAACTTACTGCTGGAATAGCCCATGAGATCCAGAACCCATTGAATTTTGTAAATAATTTTTCTGAAGTGAATACAGAATTAGCTGAAGAACTCAATGATGAAATTGAAAAGGGCAATCTTGAAGAAGCTAAAGGGATTGCCAGGGATATAATTGAAAATGAACAGAAGATCAGTCATCATGGCAAAAGGGCAGAAACCATTGTAAAAGGAATGCTTCAGCATTCACGTACTAGTACCGGTACGAAAGAATTGACAGATATTAATACCCTGGCTGATGAATACCTTCGCTTGGCGTATCATGGTTTGAGGGCTAAGGATAAATCGTTTAATGCTGATTTTAATTTGGAGATAGACGAAAATATACCTAAACTTAAGGTTATTCCTCAGGATATCGGCAGGGTTTTACTGAATTTGATCAATAATGCCTTTTATGCAGTTGATAAAAAAGCCAAAGATAATATAGAAGGGTATAAGCCAATTGTTTCGATAAGCCTTAAAAACCAGGACGATGGAATTGAAATAGAAGTAAAGGACAATGGGAATGGCATTCCTGATAATTTGACTAAAAAGATCTTTCAACCCTTTTTCACTACCAAACCTACAGGACATGGGACTGGCTTAGGTTTGTCTTTGAGTTACGATATTATAAAAGCGCATGGAGGCAAAATAAATGTCCAAAGTAAAGAAGGAGAAGGAACGAATTTTATAATCTCATTAATAAAGAATTAATCTTTAACAAAAACCATTTATAAGCATCATGTCGCAATCCCGACAGCTAGCTGCCATCATGTTTACTGATATTGTAGGGTATACTGCCCTAATGGGTAATGATGAACAGAAAGCATTTGATATTTTGAGTAAAAACAGAAGTATCCAGAAACCGATCATTGAGGAACACAATGGGCAGTGGATAAAGGAAATGGGTGATGGTACAATAGCCACTTTTCCAAATGCATCAGATGCTATAATAACAGCTTTAAAAATTCAGGAAAAGACAAGAAGATCCAATGAATTTCAATTGAGGATAGGCATCCATTTGGGGGAAGTCGTTTTCGAGAACCAAGATGTCTTTGGAGATGGGGTTAACCTGGCTTCACGTATAGAAGCCATGGCAGTTGGTAATTCAATATTGGTATCAAAACCTATCAGAGATCAGGTGAAAAATAATTCTGATTTCAATTTACAATTGCTGGGATCATTTACATTTAAAAATGTATCTGAACCTATCGAGGTCTACGCGCTAAGTAGTGAGGGACTTGAAGTCCCATCACGTCTTAAAACAAAAATGCCACCGAATAATAAGACGAACAAACGGTTTAAATCTTTAATAGTCGGAGCTGGGCTTATTTTGCTAATTATTGCTTCATATTTCGGCCAGAAATCAATAATCAAAAACTATTCGCCTAACGATCAGCAGCAATTAAAAGAGCAGAAATTATTGGCAGTTCTTCCTTTTGAAAATCCTCAAAAAGATACTTCCCTGTATTTTCTCTCTGATGGCATCCCTGAGGACCTGATCAATCGCTTGTCTGCATTTTCGGAAATTAAAGTGTTCGCCCGGTCAGCCACATTTAGTTTGCCTGATTCCCTAAGTAGTATTCCAAGCATTAGAAGATTATTAAAAGCTGATATAGTTTTATCAGGTCAGATCATTAAAAGAGGAAATGAATATGTATTAAATTGCGAATTGATTGATGCAATAAATCAAAGTCAAATATGGGGCAAAAAGTTTGACTTGATAAATCAAAATATATCTCAATTAGAAGACTCTCTTGTCCTGGACTTGATGAAACCACTCCAAATTCCTCAGGGTAAGATTCTTATAAGCTCACATAAGCAACACCAGGTTGATCCGGCTGCATATACTGAATATTTGAAAGGTAGGCATTTAAGTTATGGATCAACTCCGGAAGAATCGGAGAAAGCTTTGTCGCATTTTAGAGAAGCAATTAGAATTGACCCGGGTTATGCCCAGGCTTATGCCGCTATTGCCAATGAGAAAGTGGTCCAGAGCCTTTTTGCTACAGCTTCTAAAAATGAAATAATCAACGAAGCTCGGATATCCCTGGAGGCGGCTAAAGCACTAAATCCTGATCTTGCAGATATATATAGTACGGAAGGAGCTTTAAAATTTTATTATGATTGGGATTGGAAAGGTGCAGTCGATTCCTATAAAAAAGCACTTGAACTCGATCCAGGAAATGCCACAATTTTTATACGATATTCTGCGACATTGGCTGATATTGGCAACTATGCTGAAGCCTTACCATTAGCAGATAAAGCCATTGAATTGGACCCCATTTCTATTTCCAGTTTACATAATCTGGGTTGGACTAATATGTTAGCTAACAATTTTGAACGAAGCGCAGAGGCCTTTGGGAGATTACTTGAACTTTATCCCAATTGGGCCTGGGGACACATTAAAAAAGCTTATTCGCACATATTTATGGAAGAATATGATCAGGCCCTTTTCCATGCTAGAAAAGCAGAACAATTATTAAAGGATGACTGGGGATCCGAATTGATACAAGTTGCTCTGATTTTCATCTATAGAAATTGTGGGGAAGATGATAAGGCAAAGGCTTTAACGGATCGTTTCATGACATATGCCAGTGAAAATACTTTAGAAGATCCATGGAACATGTCTTATATGTATTATATGCAAGGTAACTATGAGAAGTCTATTGAATGGGAAGAAAAAGTAGTGGAAGGGAAATATCCGTTAGGCTATCAACTTAATCTTCCACTATTCTATCATCCGGATTATTTTAACAGTGCCGGGCATCAGCAAATTTTACGAAAAATGGGGTTTCTTTAGTAATGCTTAAAATGAAAAAAATAAGAACCTGAATATTGAACTGCATGAAGAATTTAATAATACTAATTCTACTATTACTCTTATTATCTATTTTAAATACAAAACCACAAGACAAAGTACTGGACTAGAAGGTTGTCATTGAGTGATGATATTATCAAGGAACATAATGACAAACTGGAGTTGGAAAGTGAAATAAATAAAGGAACAGAATTCAAAATATCAATTCCGATTTAAAATGCTGAATATGAAATATGTCAATACTCATCTTTTTTATTGTTATAAATATTCCATTATTTGCCCAGAGCGATAATAAATTAAAACGGCTTAATGATAGTTTGAAAATCGAATTGAAAAAAAGCCGGTTAGACACTGATAAAGCAGCAATTATGATTCAACTTGCTGAAAATTTATTGTACAGTGATCCGGACTCAGCCATATATTTTGGAGAAAAAGCTTTAGAATTGGCTGAGAGAGAAAATCTTATTCAGGTTCAAGTGGGCGCAATTGGATTTATTGGTAATACCTTGATAAACAAAGGAGATTTACCAAAGGCGCTGGAACTTGGATTTCAGGCAATTGAAATGGCCAAAAATATACCAATTCGCATAGCCGGAATCGGCCCAACTATCGACAATTTGGGTAAGATTTATTATCAGATAGGCGATTATGAAAAAGCGATGCAATATTTCATTGAAATGGTAGAAATGGGTAATGATGATATAGTTGGTGTAGCTTTTGGATATTATGGTATGGCACAGGTCTATGAAAAACAGAATATGCTTGATACAGCGATGATATACATGGATAAGTCTTATGAGATATTCAGCACTTTAAATCATTCATTTTTCCCAACCGTTTACCATGTGACTCCTGACTGGTATAACCTAAGAGCCAAAGTATATTTAAAGCAAAATAAACCGGAACTTGCTTTAAAAGACCTGTTTACAACTTTGCAAATGACATTACAGAATGATCAGGCCTATCATTCATCTAATACATACAATGATATTTCCGGCTACTATAAAAGATTTAACCAGCCAGATTCGGCTATTTACTATGCCGAGAAGGGGTTATCCGAAGCCTACAGGGTTTCATACAGTTTGGGGATTTTGAACGCCAGCGAAATCCTGGCTGAACAATATGAAACCATAAATGCAGTTAAAGCACTGTATTTCTTTAAACTTGCATCAAAAACCCGGAACGAAATATATGGAGCAGGAAATATTCAAATTATTCGTGATATGATTGCTCAGAATGAAGATAAGCAGCAGGCACTTGAGACAGCCCGAATTGAAAGCCGGAACCGTATACGATTAAACACGCTGTTAGGTAGTTTATTTACTTTATTGGTTGTGGCTATATTATTGTTTCGAAATAATCGGATAAAACAAAAAGCCAAGCAAAATATAGAGCTAGCCTTTGACCAACTAAAAGCCACCCAGGCCCAACTCATTCAATCCGAAAAAATGGCTTCCCTTGGTGAACTTACTGCAGGAATTGCTCATGAAATTCAAAACCCTTTGAACTTCGTAAATAATTTTTCAGAAGTAAATCAGGAATTGTTGGAAGAACTAGAAAGTGAGAGGTTGAAAGCAAAAGGTGATAGAGATGAAAAGCTTCAAGATGAATTATTGCATGATATTAAAGAAAACGAACAAAAGATAAATCATCATGGAAAACGTGCCGATTCAATCGTAAAAGGAATGCTGCAGCACAGTCGGATAAGTACAGGATCAAAAGAACCTACAGACATCAATGCGCTCGTCGATGAATACCTACGCCTGGCATATCATGGTTTACGAGCAAAGGATAAATCATTTAATGCGGATTATCATTTGGAGATGGATAAAAATATGCCTAAAATTAAGGTTATATCACAGGATGTTGGAAGGGTTTTGTTGAATTTGATCAATAATGCTTTTTACGCTGTTGACAAAAAAGCTAAACAGGGCATTGAGGGTTATAAACCAATTGTATCTTTAACTACAAAGAAGGCAAAAGCCACTTCAGGGAATTCCCACCTCCCGGACGAGCAGGTAGGGGTAGAAATTCATGTAAAAGACAACGGTGATGGAATTCCACAAGATGTAATGGATAAGATCTTTCAGCCTTTCTATACGACAAAGCCCACTGGTGAAGGTACCGGTTTGGGTTTAAGCATTAGTTATGACATTATTACAAAAGGACACAATGGGACTTTGAGAGTAGAATCCAGGGAAGGTGAAGGAACAGAATTTATAATCACATTATCCCAATAATTCAAAATGAATTGTACAATGAATAGTTATAATAATTATCAGAAACGATTTTCTGGTGCATTCTAAGAGTCTAATAATAATTAAATATTAATGCATGAAAATACTAGTAGTAGACGACGAAAAAGACATTCAACCTCTTTTTCAACAACGGTTCAGAAGGGAGATTAAGAATGGAGAAATGGAATTCGTATTTGCGTACTCCGGAGAAGAGGCTCTGGAATGCCTTCAGCAATACCTGCACCAGGCTGTCCTGATCCTTTCTGACATCAATATGCCAGGAATGAGTGGCCTTGAACTGTTGAAAAATATAAAGGAAAAACACCATCAGCCCCCTCCGGTGGTCATGATGATCACAGCTTATGGCGATGCAGATAATTACAATAAGGCCATGGAACTTGGTGCTGATGATTTTATTACAAAACCTGTAGACTTTGGCACATTAAAAGAAACGATTAAAACTAGAATCAATGGTTAAAATATTAGTAGTTGATGACGAAGTGGATCTTGAAGTACTGATCAAGCAAAAGTTTCGCAAAAAAATTCGCGAACAAGCTTATGAATTTGTTTTCGCCATCAATGGGATACATGCTCTAGAGCAACTGGAAAAGCATAAGGACGTCGGGCTTGTTCTATGTGATATCAATATGCCGGAAATGGATGGCTTGACTTTGTTGTCAGAGTTAAATGAAAAGCATGCCTTATTAAAGTCGATCATAGTATCAGCCTATGGGGATATGGATAATATCCGAACAGCTATGAACCGCGGGGCTTTTGATTTCATAACCAAACCGGTGAATTTTGAGGACCTGGAACTCACTATGGAAAAGACCATTAAACATGTAAACCAGATCCAGGAAACCATGAAGGCCATCAATGAAAACAATATCCTCAAGATGTATGTGGATGAAACGGTCCTGAATTTTATGAACAGCCGGGAGTTTGAATCCACCCTAATGCTTAATGAAACGGTTGAGGCCTCCGTTGCATTTATCGACATCTGTGGCTTTAGCGCTATCAGTGAAAAGGAAGCACCAGATAAGGTGGTAAACTTACTTAACAGCTATTTCGAAGTAATGGTCAAAGAGATACTCGCACACGATGGCTTAATTGATAAATTTATCGGCGATGCGATCATGGCTGTATTCCGGGGTGATTATCACCTGGACAGAGCCATCGACGCATGCCTTGCCACAAGAAAATTGATCAATGAACTGCCCAGTATTTTTGAAGATATCACCTTCTCTCCATGCGTAACAATAGGTGTAAATAGTGGTCAGATGATTTCCGGAAATATCGGGTCCGCAACACTGCGCAGGTTGGATTATACTGTAATCGGTGATGAAGTAAATACTGCACAGAGATTGCAATCTGTGGCGAAAGACGGACAGATCATTATATCAGAATCTAACTATGTAAAGGTTAAAGAATCATTTCAATGCAGGAAGGTTGGAGAGGTAAGTTTGAAAAATAAATCCAATACAACTGTTATTTACGAGGTTCTGGATTAATTCAACCGTTGGTGCAAAATGATATCATTATGAAATATACCTTCTGAATAATTATTATTTCAGTACATACAGTGTTAATATTCCAGCTAAAGTTATGTCCATAACAGTTTTCACCAAAAAGTCTACTTCCGAATTATACATCCTTATAATTTGAAAATTAAAACCTGATTAAAACTTTTTCCATTCCAATTGCATCTAATTACTGGAATGTTTTAACCATTAACATCTCTTAACAGTATTCTGTACGATTATCTTCTTTGTTTTTTTAAATTAGCTGATATTAATAAATTCTTATGTTCAGAAATTACTTTAAAATCACCCTGCGCAATATTTTTAAACACAAAATATTCTCATTCATAAATATTTTTGGACTTGCACTGGCCATAGCCTGCAGCATCGTCGTCATATTCTACGTCCGTAATGAAATCACTTTCGACAAATTCCATATTAAAGCTGACAGGATATACCGGCCTTATACAGAATTTAAAAGAGGTGCCCGGGAAGGAACTGGTGTTCACACCCCTTTTATTATGGGCCAGCAATTAAAGGACAATTACCCTGAAATTGAAGGATTCACCATCCTCACATCTTTTTTCAATCAGGTTTACAAGGGCGAGCTGTCCTTTCCTGAAGAGATTCATATAGCCAGCGAAGATTTCTTTAATATCTTCTCATTTCCCATTATCAGTGGTGATACGAAGAACTTGCTTTCAGATCCGAGCTCGATTTTACTTACGGAGGAAATGGCAGAGAAGTATTTTGGAAGGACTGATGTTGTCAATGAATTGTTAATCATCGAAGTGGGAGGTGAACAGAAAAACTTTACAATAAAAGCAGTTTTAGAAAATATTCCATCAAATTCCAGTATCCGGTTTAATTTTCTGATATCCGATCTGCATACGAAAGACATTTTCCCAGCTCCCATGTTAACCTCCTGGAATATGATCACTGGGGAAACTTATGTATTGCTCCATGAACAAGTCGATCCAGAAGACCTGGTTCCAAAATTCTCGAGCCTTGTAGAGCAGGTTATGGGGGAGGAGCTTGAGGAAGTTGAATTTGCCATTTTCCTACAACCATTAACAGATATCCACCTGAATACGGATATGCCGGAAGGGAATGTGCCAGTTAGTGATCCGAAATATACTTTCATACTTGCTGGCATATCTATTTTTGTATTACTTATCGCTTGTATTAACTTTGTTACCCTTTCCTTAGGAAGATCATTTTCAAGAGCCAAGGAAATTGGGATTAGAAAATCCTCGGGAGCCAATCGAAAACAAATTATCCTGCAATTTCTGGGGGAATCTGTTTTGATGGCCATAATGGCCTTAATTATCGGTCTGATCATGTCCTATATAATCCTTCCCTGGTTCAACGAACTGGCAGATGTAAATCTGAGGTTCACAGTAGATTTCGAGAATTTACTCCTGATCTCAGGCATCACTGTTTTAACCGGTTTACTTGCAGGAATTTATCCGGCATTGATCATATCAGGTTTTAAACCGCTGGACATCATAAAAAGTGATCTCCGGCTAGGTAAGGGGAATAATACTCTTGGTTCAATCCTTGTTGCAGGGCAGTTTGCATTGACGGTTTTTATGATCGCCAGTACCGTAATCATGAAGGATCAACTAAGTTATTTGCAGAATAAGAACCTTGGATTTGACAAAGAGCATGTAGTAGTTGTCCCGGTAAGAGTGGGAGAGGCGAAAGGCTTGCGGGATGTTGTAAAAAGAGGTATGGAAAGAGCTGCAATTCTGGATAATTCGCTCACACACAAACCTGGTATTATATCAACGGGTATCGCTTCTCATACCTTTGAACCCGGAGGGTGGACCCATATCGGATACGAGGATGAAAATGAAGAAACCAACTGGTTCTATTACAATACCATTAACGCTGATTTTATTCCGGCGATGAAAATGGAAATTGTACAAGGCAGGAATTTCGAAAGAGAGAACCAGGCGGATATGCAGAGGTCGGTTATTGTTAATGAGACTTTTGTGAAAGAATATGGCCTGGAAAATCCTATCGGGGATAGAATTCCTAATGAAGAATTTATAGATCATGAGATAATCGGGGTGGTAAAAGACTTTCATATTGCCTCATTGCATACTAAGATTGAACCCTTATTATTGGCCATGAATGTTGAAATTAGCTTTTCAGGTGCACATAATGTAAGTATTAGCAGTTCTGAAATACCTAAGATATTTGTTCGGCTTGAAGCTGGCAAAATTCAGGAAGGGATAGAATCAATACGATCTGAATGGGATAAAGTTTTCCCGGGAGAACCTTTCGATTATAACTTTGTTGAGGATAATCTGAAGGAACAATATGAAGGTGAACAAAACCTTTCAAAGGTTGTTACAAGTTCTTCTATGCTCGCCATAATTATTGGTTGTTTGGGATTATTTGGATTATCCACACTTTCACTGAACGGAAAACTGAAAGAAATATCTATTCGCAAAGTTTTTGGCGCATCAAAGACAAACATATTTTTAATCCTTTCGAAAAGATTTGTAATACTTCTTATAATAGCTATTATCATATCATTCCCTGCTACGGTATATGTTATGAATAAATGGTTGACAGATTTTGAATTCAGAATCAATATTGGACCAGTTTCATTATTTCTGGCCGCCTTGATTAGCCTTGCTGTTCTGTTGCTGTCGATCAGCTACCAGGGATTCTCCGCAATCAGGACTAATCCTGCTGAAACCTTACGTAACGAGTAATTGATTGTAGGATATTGATATTTAAAGAAGGCCGTCTTTTTCATATTAAATTCATTTATTCCTGGTTGGTTATTCACAATATCCAAAAAGAATTGCATTAAATAAGCAATTGAGTTATTTTCAATGCGATTGTAATACTTTTAATTTTTTTATTAATGTTCACACCACATAAAAACAGCATTAGTTTTATTTCATTCTTCATATTTATATTATTTCTCGTCAACTCATGTAATAATATAAAGGAGGAGAATACTATTGGATTTGAACCAATTGACGCAATGTATAGTTACAATATTCATGACAGATTATTTGATGACAATTGGAAATTTTTTAAAGGAGAAGCCGAATCAGCTGAAAATCCTTCGTTTGATGATTCAGGATGGCGAATATTGGATTTGCCTCATGACTGGAGTATTGAAGACCTGGAATTGCCAAAAGGTAAGTTTAAAGATGTCAGTCCTTCACCTGTAGGGCCGTTTTCTCCGGATAGTCCAGGTGATATTTCTACGGGATATGTCCTTGGAGGAGTTGGATGGTACAGGAAACATTTCTCATTGGAACCTCAGGATGTTGGCAAAATTGTAAAGATCACTTTTGATGGTGTTTATATGAACGCGGATTTCTGGATCAATGGAAATCATTTGGGCAATCACCCGTATGGGTATACTGCTTTTACATATGATATTACGCCTTACCTTAAAGTAGACGGTAGTGAAAATGTTTTATCTGTCAAAGTCGTTAATGAAGGCAGAAACAGCCGTTGGTATAGCGGTTCCGGAATTTACAGGCATACCTGGTTAAGTATTACCGATCCATTGCATCTCGATCGAAGGGGCGTTTTTGTTACGACTCCTGAAATAGATAAAGAAAAGGCAATTGTAAAGATCGATGCCTCCGTGATAAACTATTTCGATCATTCGAAAGATTTTATCATAGAAACTTTGATTATGGCTCCGGATGGGAGCGAGGTAGTAAAAAGTAAACGGAATGAAGTACTGAAATCTGGTCTTACAGTATTATTCAATGGGTCATTCTCTCTAGAAAATCCTCAACTGTGGTCACTGGAAGACCCCAACTTATATCTGGCAAAAATCAACCTCCTCTTTGATGGAAAAATCGTTGATCAATTATCAACGACCTTTGGAATAAGAACTTTAGATTTCTCAACTGAAAAAGGATTTCAACTTAATGAAGAGACCATCCTTATTAAAGGGGGGAATATGCATCACGATAATGGACCCCTTGGTGCTGCAGCTATTGACAGGGCAGAGTACAGACGTGTTGAACTGATGAAATCTTTTGGTTATAACGCCATCAGGACCAGCCATAATCCACCTTCGCGGCAATTCCTGGATGCTTGCGATAAATTGGGCGTTCTGGTGATTGATGAATCCTTCGATCAATGGCAAATACCCAAAAACGAAAATGATTATAATCTGTATTTTGATGATTGGTGGGAACGGGATATCGAATCGATGGTTCTCAGAGATCGAAATCATCCTTCAATAATTATCTGGAGTATTGGTAATGAAATTAAAGAAAGAGCTGATTCGTCAGGCTTACAAATAACGAAAGTATTAAAAGAGAAGGTCAAATCACTGGATCCTACAAGACCTGTAACAGCTGCTATATGCGGTTTCTGGGAATTTCCCGGAAGGCCCTGGGAAGACACTGAACCAGCTTTTGAATTGTTTGAGGTACATGGTTATAACTACAAATGGGAGCGATATGAATCAGATCATGATATTTTCCCTGAACGCATTGTTATTGGAACAGAATCAATTGCCGGGCATGCGTATGAAAACTGGTCATTGGTAGAGAAGTATCCATGGGTTTTAGGAGATTTTCTTTGGACGAGTATGGATTATTTAGGTGAGGCCGGGATTGGAAATGCCTTGCTTGATAATGAAAAGAAGGAATGGCCCTGGTTTAATGCATATTGCGGAGATATTGACTTATGCGGATTTAAAAAACCTCAATCACATTATAGAGATGTTGTCTGGGGAATAAGTGAACTGGAAATGGCTGTTCATCATCCTATTCCTAAAGGAAGAAAAGAAACAGTTAGTTTTTGGGGTTGGCCAAATGAAGAACAAAGCTGGAATTGGGAAGGATATAAAGGTGACACACTCAATGTTTCACTTTACTCGAGTTGTGATTCTGTGATGCTGGAACTTAATGGACTAAGATGTGATGAAATAGTTTTGCAGGATACCATGCAGTACAAAATGGTTGTAAAGGTTGTTTATCAACCTGGTGAACTCGTGGCTAAAGGATTTAAAGATGGCGAAATATCATCGAAGAAGGTCTTTCGTACTACAGGAGAGGCACATTCAATTTCAATGAAAGTTGATCGAAGCACTATAACAGCAGACCGCAATGATCTGGCATATGTGACTGTTGAAGTCGTTGATGAGGAAGGGAATAGAGTGCCTGATGCAGAGACTCTCGTTGAATTTCAAATTGAGGGAAAGGGGGAATTAGCTGGAGTTGGGAACGGAAATCCAACCGATATAAAAAGCTTTCAGAAGCCAGATTGCGTGACCTTCCGTGGAAGGTGTCTGCTAATTGTTCGCCCAACGAGTAATGAAAATGGAGAAATTAAGGTATTTGCAAAAGCAAAAGGGCTTTCGGGATCTGAAATTTCAATACTGGTGCAAAATTAGATCGCTTATTTTAATACATTTGGATTAATTCAATAGACCTGATCATGATCCGAAAGATATTTAAAATTGCTGGGATAACTTTGGCCTCTATCTTAATTGCCATTGTATTGCTTATTGCCTTCTTCTGGTTAAAGGTTGAATATGGGACCAGCTTTACAGAGTTTCAGTCCTTTGAGCAAACTGAGGCCTATACATGGAATAAAGTTAACCTGGGCGATTCTTGTCAATGCAGTGACGGTTCTGATTACTGGATATACACTAAAAAAGGTAAATCTGATAACTTGATTATTCACTTCCAGGGAGGCGGAGCCTGCTGGGATGATGCTTCATGCACATCGCCATTGGTCTTAAACCCAAAGACTGGATTTTACTTTCCAAGAATTAATGAATGGTTGTTCAAAGCCTTCTTCAGTCATGGCATACTGGAAAATAGTCTAGATGTTAATCCTTTCAAAGACTGGAACATCGTATTTATTCCTTATTGTACCGGTGACCTTCATATTGGGAACACAGAAAATGTTTATACGGATAAAAATGGAAAAATGAAAACCGTAAAGCATAATGGAAAGATTAACGTAACGAAAGCATTGGAATGGGTTGAAATAGAAATTTTTCAGATCCTGAGAAAGTACTTATTTCAGGTGAAAGTGCCGGAGGACTTGGAAACATTTTTTGGTCGCCCTATATCGTTGAAATGTTTCCGGAATCTAAATTTTATCAATTGTCAGATTGTTCTTTTCTAAATTCAAAGGTATTAGTAGAAGCTGTAGAACTATGGGATGCCGAATGTGAAGAGACTTTTGGATTTTCAGCAGAAGCAGACCTGATAAACAGCGCTTTACGTTTCGCTGCTGATTCACTGGAATTTGCTGATATAAAGTTCTTTCAATCCAATTCTCTGTTTGATGAAGTGTTATTGCATTTTGAGGCAAAAATTAATAAGCATAATACCAGTACTGATGAATACATTCACAAATGGTCAAACGAAATGTTAGATGCAGTAGGTTATAATTCAGATTCAATTGACAATTATTATTATTATATTACAGATTGGAATCAAAAGAAAAACGGGCAAACACCGCATACCTTTTTATTGTTTACGCCATTTTATGAATGTATTGAAGAAGATAAATCTTATAAGGATTGGTTAGGAGATGCCATAATTAATGATCAACCGTATTCTGTAGGTTCATCATTTTTAAAATAAAATTATAAATGTATTTAAGGAAATAATTTCCACTATTCATGAAACAGGTTTTAATAATCGTATTATTTCTTATCATATCTTGTACTTCAAATAGGCAGGAAGAACAAATCGGAGAAGAAAAAAGTAATCAGCCACCATTTATATGGGAAAACGCTACGGTCTATTTTATGCTAACTGACCGGTTTAACAATGGAGATCCGATGAATGATACACCTCTTGGACGGAAACAGGATGGTGGACCATTAAGAAGTTTTATGGGAGGGGACTTGAAAGGTATTACTATGAAGATCGAAGAGGGGTATTTTGAGGATCTGGGTGTAAATGTTTTATGGATAACCCCACCAATAGAACAGATCCATGGCTTTACCGATGAAGGCTGGGGTAAGACTTACGGATATCATGGATATTGGGCCAGGGACTGGACCAATATAGATCCAAATTATGGAACAATGGATGAATTGAAAGAGATGGTTGACAAAGCCCATAAACGTGGTATTCGCGTACTCCTTGACGTTGTTTTGAATCACACAGGTCCTGTTACTCCAACGGATAGTCAATGGCCGGATGAATGGGTGCGCATTGAACCTGTTTGTACCCATGATAGTTATGAACATGCCGTTCCGTGTGCGTTGGTTCCTAATTTACCGGATATTAGAACAGATTCTAATATTGAAGTGGATATACCCGGTTTTCTGAAAGACAAGTGGGAAGGAGAGGGACGACTGGATATTGAAATGTCAGAATTGGAGGCGTTTTTTAACAGGACTGGATATCCTAAACTACCCAAATATTACATCATAAAATGGTTGACGGACTATGTTCGTGAACTGGGCATTGATGGCTTCCGGGTGGATACGGCTAAACACCTTGAGGCATACATCTGGCGTGAATTATACAAGGAAGCAGTTCAGGCATTATTAGAATGGAGAAGCAAAAATCCAGGAAATAAATTGGATGATCTTGATTTCTATATGGTGGGTGAAGTTTATGGATATGGTATTCAGGGAGAGTTTTATTATGATTATGGGGATTCAGTAGTTAATTTCTTTGATCATGATTTTAAGGCCCTCATTAACTTTTCATTTAAAGCCGATGCAGAAAGGGATATGGAGGATGTTTTCAGTGAATATTCACGGATACTGAATGGTCCCTTATCAGAATATAGTGTAGTGAATTATATCTCATCTCATGACGATGGAGGTCCTTTTGACCTAAACAGAGAAAGGGTGTTCGAGTCGGCCACCAAGTTAATGCTTACGCCTGGTGCAGTTCAAATTTATTATGGAGATGAGTTAGCACGAACGCTCACAGCTGAAGGCACGAAAGGAGATGCACACCTTAGATCTTATATGAACTGGGAAGACCTTTCCAGTAATGCTGAGAAAAATGGATATCGAATTACAGATGTGCTTGAACATTGGCAAAAACTTGGGCGCTTCAGGAATGATCACCCTGCAGTAGGCGCGGGGGTACATGAAATGATAAGTACTGAACCATATTTATTTACCCGTAAGTTAAGCAGGTATGGCATAGAAGATCGGGTATTGGTCTGTATAGGCAATCTTGATCAACCTTTGAACGTAAAGGATCTGTTTGATAATGAAACGGTTCTATGTGATTATTATTCCAATGAGACTTATAGAGTTACCAATGGAAAAATTAATCTACCTCAGAACCAGGACTTATACTTATTGGCCAAACCACTGTAAATCCCAGGTTTATGAATTCATTAAAATATCTTTTCTTTATGATAGGATTATTTCTTTTAATCACTTGTGCTGAGAGCAAGCGAGAAAAGCAAGAGTCCGAAACTACATCAGGTACGATTGATGATAAAACAAGGCCAAGGGGCCCTCAGAAGAAGGTTATCGTTTATGGAAGTATGGAATGTAATCATTGCCATGAATTCCGGAGAAAGCTGGAATCTAAGGGAATATCCTATGAATTCAGGGATGTGGCAGAGAATGATGCCTATTATCTGGAAATGCAAAAATTAATTTTATCCATAAACTACAATGGATACGTACGGTACCCGGTAATTGATATTGAAGGTGAGATTTTTGTTAATCCAGATTTCAAGGAAGTGGAAAATATGATGTTCTCAAATATTAAGAAGTAATTATGCTATATAAATCGAGATTCAGTTCGATACAATACTATTCCCGACAAGTTTCATTCTTTAATTAAAATAATAGGTTAAAGCAAATGCTACTCCCATAGCACTAAAATTTCCCTGTTCTTCTGTTATGGGAACTAAAGTATATGATGTTTGTAATCCAAGGATGAAATCAGGGGTGCCTGTATACGCAAATTTCAGATTAAAGGAATTTGAAACACCACTTTCCTTAAATACCTGTTCGGGCCTTGAGCTTAATACATAAACCAGGGAAAAACCCAATGGTACATTATGTTTTTGATAGAAATTTAAATCGACGCCGGTTCCAAACGAAAAGTAGTAAGCTGTTTCACCTCTTTCAAGTGATTCTCCAACCGCATTCAGATAATTTAACTTGAATCCAAATAGTTCACTGATCCCATAGGCAAATTGAAAACCCAAATTTCCATTGAGAGCTGGTGTATTGGTTACAAGTGAAGGGAATGGTTTATTGTTAACAACATCGTCAATGAACTTGCTGACAGATAAGAATGTCCCGTTGTAATTGCTGATTCCGAATGTTGTTGAAAACTTGTATTTCTCGCGTTCAAGAATCCTTATTTTCCATCCAATCTGGAATGAATTTATGGTGCTGAATCCTTCAGAAAGAATGGACCCAACATTGGTGCCTATACGTGCAGATAAACGATACTTGATATAAACTGCAGCCCAGTCCTGTATTTTCTGCTGATATTCCAACCCAATACTGACAAATAAGAGCTGCCCGCTCAATCCATAGACCGGCTCATCATCTACCTCAAAAAGTGGATATTTATATTGACCGGTTGATCCCAGTCCCACCCCCAGATTAAAGGTTGAATTCATAAACGGACTTTCGATATAAGTATTTGGAATGAATACATGCCCATTTAATTCAGGGATTTTATTCGTGTCTTCCTGTCCATAACTCTGTGTTCCGTTTAAGAAAAATGAGAGATATAGGACAAGGGATGTCAGAAAATGTAATCGGAGTTTTATAATATATGCTAAATTCATTTTAGTTTTTATTGCGTTTTGAAATTGGAATCTGGAAACCAGTAACAAATTTTAATCCGCTTAGTTTTACGCGCGGTATATTATAATTTTCCTCTAATTCAGGTTTGGCCATATTGACCAATCCCTGTGAATATCGTAATTCAAAGTAGAGAGAAGATTTTTTAATCGGAACCTTATATCCTATGCCAAATACAGCGGAAAGATTCCATTTGTTCAATTCATCGCTGATGTCTACTTCTTCAAGTTCATTTTCAACCACTAATGACAAACCATATCCAAATTCAAGTCCGCTTGAAAAATAGAGTCGCTTGGATTTGGATTGGATTTTTATAAATATGTCTAAAACCAGATAATCTACACTTATTCTTATGCTGTCTTTATACTCGTTTGCAATCGTGTCAGGAACCTGTATTGTGCTGCCAGTTTTAATATATCCTGGTTGAAAACTCAATGATATCAGATCGTTAATTTGAGGATCAATACTTAGCCCAATGATAAATCCGGTTTTGGATTTGTAGACAGTATTTGAAAATCTATCACCAGATAGCCGTCCATTATCGAGCCCAGCGAACGCACCTAAATCCACTTGTCCCCAAGAATCGATTTGTACTAGAAAAAAGGGGATGATAATAAGAAGTAATTTTTTCATTTGATATAATTTTTCTTAACAATTAAGAAGTACAGAAGTTTCAATATAAGTCATTTATTAGCGATAATTGGCTACAAATGAAATTTATGAAAAATCAATGAATATTTTGATATACATTTGCCATAATCTAAAACCCTGAAGTAAGATCAGACAAAATTATTCGACATATTCAATTCCAGTTCTGTTTATTAATTTGGAATGTTAAAGATCCTTAAAATGACAGGTATTTTAATATTAGCTGCTGTTATATTGATCACCATCGGCATGATCTTGTTTTTTAATTTCGCTCCACAAATTGGGGGCAGTATAGAAGGAGAACGACTGGAGCGAGTGAAATCTGCCAGTAACTACAAGATGGGAAAATTTCACAATACCATTGCGACCAAATTGGATATGAAATCCAGCAAGATGATTGGCGTTATGTGGGAGTTTTTCAGAAATAACAAGAATAGAGAACCTGCCGAAATACTACATGTCCTTAAATTCAATCCGGATAGTTTTAATGATCTTGATCCCAATAACCTTTCCTTTACCTGGTTTGGGCATTCTTCTATACTTATAAAGATTGATGGAAAAGTACTGCTGATCGATCCGGTGTTCAGTGAGCGGGCATCAATGTTCTCCTTTATGGGACCGAAGCGGTTTTCTTATTCATATCATATGAATGTTGATCTTTTACCTGAACTTGATGCTGTGTTGATCTCTCACGACCATTATGATCACCTGGATTATAAAACCATCCTTAAACTTAAGGATAAGGTTGAAAAGTTTTATGTGCCTTTGAGTGTGGGAGCCCATCTGGAAAAATGGGGAATTCCTTCACAAAATATAATTGAGTTAAACTGGTGGGATTCGATTGATCTTGAATCTATAACTTTAGTTTTTACACCATCACGTCACTTTTCAGGTCGTGGCCTGAACAATCGTTTTTCTACATTATGGGGTTCTTGGGTAATTCAGGGAAGCAACAGTAAAGTATTTTTTGGCGGGGATTCAGGTTATTTCCCAGGATTCAAAAAAATAGGAGAGGAATACGGGCCATTTGATCTGGCTTTCCTGGAATGTGGAGCATACAATGAAAATTGGGCTGAAATACATATGATGCCAGAAGAAACTGTACAAGCCAGTAGGGATCTGAATAGTGATTTATTAATGCCCATTCATTGGGGGAAATTTAACCTGGCATTACATCCATGGAAAGAACCGATTGAAAGAGCCATCAATAAAGGAAAGCAGTTGGATATAAAAATTATCACTCCTAAAATTGGAGAATTGGTGTATGTAGACAATGGTTTACTTACGACTCATTGGTGGAAAGATTACCATTAAAATATTGGTAAGAAATTAAAAAATTTCATAAATAAATATTCAATAAGTCATGAAAGTATCAGAAGATTATAAATCTTATATTGAAGAACAGTTTTTGGCTTTTGGAGAAGTAGATTTTAAAAAAATGTTTGGGGGGTATGGCATCTTCAGGGAAGGTATTATGTTCGCAATGATCAGTCCAGGAGATATTTTCAGGATGAGAGCAGATGACAAGAATGTTGGAGATTATCAGAAGGAAGGCATGCAGCAATTCCCATCTCATGGCGGCAAAAAAGGAATGCCATATTGGGATGTTCCGGTTCATGTGTTGGAAGACCGGAATGAATTAAAGATCTGGGCGAATAATTCTTTTGAAGCAGCTTTGAGAGCAAAAAAATAAGGATTCAATATTAGCTGCCTGATTTATGAAAAGCCTGGTACAACTAAAAAAAATAAATACAGTCCTCAAAAATTAAAAATCAGCAATATCGTATTTGCTGCCTTCTCTAGCCAACTCGCAGAATTTAAATCGTTCCTGACAGGTTTTCTCCTGTTTCCTTAGAAATTCATCATCATGATCTGGATCATGATGTGTCATGACCAGCATTTTTGCATTAGATCTTTCAGCCACTTCGATAGCTTGATTGTAGCTGCTGTGTCCCCATCCACGATGAAGCTCCAGCTCCTCATCTGTATACTGGGCATCATGAAATAAAAGGTCCGCATCTTTGCAGAATTCTATGAAATCCTCTGAAATCACATCATCATGCTCTACATCAGTACATATTACAAGGGATTGTTCCTCTAATTCAATTCTAAACCCATAGGAAATCCCCGGGTGGTTCTGCTTGATCATTTTGACTCTAATACCATTTACAGCAACATAGTCCAATCCCAAATTGGTATAAGTAAAATTGCCTCCCATCTTAGACATAGGAATTGGGAAATATTCGCTTTGCATTTGGCCTTGAAGGATGGAACGTAGTTCCGACTCGCTGGTTTCTCCTACCGACATAATGCTTAAGTTTGTATTTTTATCATATGCTGGTAAGAAAAAGGGGAAACCCTGAATATGGTCCCAATGGAAATGCGTAAAGCCTACTGTGATTGTCCTCTGTTTATCTGGATTCTTCATCATGTCCTTGCCTAAATTCCGGATACCTGTACCTGCATCAATAATAGCGATACTTTTGGTATCATGTCTGTATATACTGTAGCAAGTCGTGTTTCCGCCAAATTCCTGAAAGCCGTCATCACAAACGGGAATTGATCCACGAGTTCCATATAAAGTGATAATCATATGTCAAATATTTATTTACAATCAACAATATAATAAAATGATTATTCTATACAATATTTCAATTTTCTGATATTGGTAGTCAATTTTTTCAAATATTATTAAAGTAACGGTGTAATTAATCGACATAAAGAGTCTAATAATCTTTTATTTATAGATCTGCTTTTCCATGAATTGTAATCTAATTTTGTTGAATATGCCAAATCTTCGTCAAACTGATTATTAAGCTGATGGGTCAACTCCTTATCATAAACCAATGCCGAAGCTTCATAATTAATATAAAAGCTTCTGATGTCTGTATTAAATGATCCAATTAAAGATACTTTATCATCTACAGTCATTGTTTTAGCATGAATGAAACCTTTCTTGTATTGGTATATTTTTACTCCATTATACAGAAAAGGCTTAAAATATGAATAAGATGCTCTTTGTACAATAGCTGAATCTGATATGCCGGGTAAAATGATCTTTACATCAATCCCGGACAAGGCTGCTGTGATTAGTGCACTTTTCAACTCATCACTGGGTATAAAATAGGGATTTATTATTTTAATATTTTTCCTGGCATTATGGATTAAACTCACCATACTATCCATACCATGAGGTCTCATAGATATAGGCCCTGAAGCTATAACAGTTATTGGACTTTTACCTGTATGATTCACTTGTTTGCTAAAATAAGGCTCGGCAAGAGGAAGTAGTTTTTTACTTACATATCGCCAATCTGTTGAGAAAACCAATTGAAGTATATTCACTGCAGGCCCTTCAATCTTCAAATGAGTATCCCGCCAATATAATTTATGTTTTCCATTATTTAAATATCTATCATCTATGTTTAATCCACCAATAAATCCGATTTTGCCATCTATTATTATCATTTTTCGATGGTTTCGATAGTTTGTGGATGCTAAATTTTTAAATCTTACCGGCATGAACCTATAAAGTTTTATGCCATTTTCTTTAAGGATTTTTGGAATTGTACCAAGGTCCGATGAGCCCGCGCCATCCACCAATATGCGTAGTTCAACACCTTCTTTTGATTTCTCGATTAATATATTCAAGATCTCTTTTCCTACATCATCATCTGAAAAAATATAATATTCAAGGTGTATGTGATGTTTTGCTGCTTTCAAAGCTTTGATGACTTCAGGGTATTTCTCCTCCCCATTAATCAGTAGCCTGGTCTCATTTCCTGAAAGGAGAAATGAACTTTGCTCATTAATCAACATCCTGGCAGGTTTACTTAAACTTCCAAATTCTGTTTTTAGATGTTTTAGGGCATTTTCCTGATTGTGGATCAATTCTTCTCTGAATTTTTTAATCGTATTTAAGTCATGTTCATTCCTGAATTTGAATCTTATTCTCTTTCTATAATCTCTTCCAAAAAAATAAAATACGATCAAACCTACAACGGGAACAAATATCAGAATCACAATATAAGAAAGAGCTTTATTAACATTCCTGTTTTCAAGCAGAATCACAAAGATTATCCCCATATAGGCAATACCAAGAGGAATCCATATCCATGGTTTTATAAATTCATAAAATAATTGGAATAGGCCCATTTTAGTTTTAAACTTGAATGTCGCGCATTTAACTTCAATTTAGTTAATAGAATATAAGTGGACAAGAAAAAAAAAGTAGTTTTAATAACCGGTGCCGGAAGCGGACTGGGAAAAGCTATAGCTGAATATCTGGCATCAATGGATTTTCACATTATTGGTACTGATGTGAATCCTGAAGTGCTGAATGGGTGTGAAAAAAATAATATTACTACCAGCATAATGGATGTGACCAATGAAGAATCTATACATAAAACGTTTATAAGAGTTTCTGATTCCTTTAATGGTTTGGATGCGATAGTTAATAACGCTGGAATTTTTGATCAGGTTCCGATGATCGAAGGGGGTACCAGCAGGTATGAGAAACTGTTACAAGTAAATGTAATGGGCGCATACCGGGTCACTAATATTTTTTTTCCACTGTTATATAAAAATAAAGGTCGAATAGTCAATGTTAGCAGCGAAACAGCCAAAACTTTATTGCCTTTTCAAACATATGGTTCTTCAAAATATATGATGGAAGCTTGGAGCAACATCCTGCGAATGGAACTTAGGCTTTTAGGAATGTACGTATCATTAATAAGGGCAGGCGGCCATAAAACTCCTTTAATGAATAAAACACTTGATGTTTTAAACAATGTGCCTGAGGACTCGATGTTCATAAAAGCCTTGCATAAAATTAAGAAAACAGGTGGGAAAAAAGTGATTGCTGTAAATAAGGATCCCAGGGATGTTGCAAAAGCTGTTTTAAAAGCTATATCAGATAAGAAACCTAGAAGAATCTATTCAGTAAATGAATCCAGTTTATATAAGTTTCTTTCTATTATACCGAGGCATGTCAAAGAATCATTGGTTATCGGTGCATTACGATAATAGTCAGTTTTCAATCTACCCAAC
Source organism: uncultured Cytophagales bacterium (assembly GCA_963820995.1). Lineage (GTDB taxonomy): Bacteria > Bacteroidota > Bacteroidia > Cytophagales > Cyclobacteriaceae > JAGTVG01. Next base: position 539,811 of record CAWGCL010000013.1, read on the forward strand.
AATAAGAAAATAATAATATTTAGCTTTTTGGTCATTTGCGGGCATATTGACGGTCTTATATTATCCTATTCATTTTTGTTTAATTAGAAATATGATAGCGTAAGAGTAATTTGTGATAAATGTTATATATTTCAGCTGGCCAATAAAAAATACTTGTTGAAAAAAAGCAGTTAAGTTTAAAGGGAATATTAAATCAAATCCTTAGCGCTTTCTATTAACAAATGCCTGGTGGCTTTTATTCCTGCTTCAGAGCTTAATTTATATCCTTCATATTCAATGCCAATATACCCTGTAAATCCTGAATCCTTAATTATCTGCAGAATTTTCTTGAAGTCTGAAGTTTTATGTTGTCCGGAACTATCAAAATCACGTGATTTTGCGCTAACGCCTTTTGCATATCGCATTAACTCTTCTATACCCTTATAGGTGTCATAATATTTAGGGGGCCAAATGCTAATAACAAAATTTCCAAAATCGGGCAATATTCCACAATTCTTTTTTCCGACCTTTTCGATAACATGAGTAAGCCAATTGGGATCACTTGAATAGCCACCATGGTTTTCAACAATAATATTTATTCCTTCCTTTTCTCCATATTCGCACAAAGTGCCCAAGCTCTCTATTGCTGCGCTTGCAACATCTTCAGCACTTCCTTTTCCTGCAGCATTAACACGTATAGAATGACAACCCAGGAATTTTGCTGCATCAATCCACTTATAATGGTTATCGACAGCTTTTTTTCTTTTTATTTCATTCAAAGTGGCAAGACTACCTTCAACATCGATCATAATGATCAGACTTTTAACACCATTATCAGCAGCACGATTCTTTAAATCCGTCAGATAAATTGTATCTGTAGCTTTATCCATGAAAAACTGGTTAACATATTCAATCGCATCGATCCCAAACACGTTTCTAGCAGTTGAGGCAAAATCCAGGGTAGTAAGATTTCCTGACCAGAACAACTTTCGCATCGACCATTGTGCAAGAGATAATTTAAAAAAAAGTCCACTGGGAAGAGCTTGAATAGGAAGTGCCAGGGCAACCTCTTCCTGGAGGAGATCACTGCATGAAGTTAACGAACTGAGAAAACCGGATGACAAGGCAAGGGTGCCAGCTTTTTTGATAAATGTTCTTCTGTTTTCCATAATTTTATCGCCATGCGCCAATTATTACACCCATTATGAAAAAGCTTACTGCCATATACCCGACATCAATAAAATATAGTTTCAGAGGTTTTCTTGAGAAAAGAAAATTTACACCAAAACTTGTTGCTACAAATCCCATGCACAGCACTACTGCAAATAATCCAGCCAAAAAGGCACTTGATCCCAGCATCATAGCGACTTCAGTGAAAAATGAAATAAATAATGCAGCCACAAAATTTAGAACAAATGCCACTCCATAAATAATAGCCATATTCCCTTTTGCAATATCTTCATCACTCAATCCGGCCAGCTTTTGCCAGGATTTCCCAAAAAGGAAATTGCCATACCATAGAAAACCAACTACAAATGTTGAAAGGGAAGCCACGATTAGCTCCCAGATGTTTATTCCTGAAAAGTCCACTATATATTTTTTTACTTTGAAGTAATTTAAATGAAAATCAAAATTTAAACAAATCCTGTTGATAGATACTTGTTATTTTTTTTGATCGCTTTCATATGCCACATCACCTAATTTATGTCCACTGATTTCGTTACCCTCCAAAATCACAGGCAAAGCGTTTTCATAGAAAAATAAACCAGCTTTTTGTGTTCCTGATCCCGTATCTCTAATTGTATTGCCAACAACCTTTAATTCTTCTGCAGGAGAATTAAAGGACATCCCATATCCACCATTTTTCTTTCCGTTGTTCTCTATGATATTATCTTTAAATATATTTCTATGAGGGGCATTAATGGCCCTTTCTTCCCGTAAATTAATTCCATCACTGCCATTGTTATAAATGTGATTTTTCTCGAACAAAACATCTGAATCTTTATGCCCTGTACAAATTCCAAAACGCCCATTGTTGTAAAATCGATTTCCAACTACCTTTGAGTGATGGACTCTCCAACAAATAAACAATCCATCCACTTCATTATCATGTACATCGTTATTTTCAATTAATGATAATGGAGATCCCGTGCCAGGATGCAGTCCAATATTTCCGCTGCCGCTGATCTCACTATTCTTGACTGTAACATTCTCCGTTATTTGCCAGCTGATTCCCTCTCCGTTAAAATTCTTAACAATTACATTATCAACAGTGACATTTTTAGATTTAAATATATAGACACCACTTCCATTGCATCCATCCGCTTTAAAATTCTCCTCCTTATTTCCATCGATAAAAAGATCCTTTACCTCTACATTTTCTGCTTCTATAATATCAATAATTGAACAGGCATTCGAGATCTTACCATCCTTGTCAGAACGATAATCTCTGATCAGATAATCATCAATATATATGATGTTGTCAATAATCTCTGTAATATATGCCGTTGACACATTCCAACATGAACTATTTTCATTATCGGTTACTTGAATTTTCATCCCAGGAACGAAGCCATCCGGATTTTTTACTGTCAATTTTAACTCCCCATAATCAGCATCTTCTATATATTCAGTTTGAACACCTTTCGCTTTTCTAAGAATAGTTTCTTTGCCTGATCCCATCAGTTTAGTATTTGATTTAAGTTTCACAGGCGCGCTAATTTCATATTCTCCGGGAGACAAAATAATAGTCCCTCCCTTTTCATTTAGCGAGTTTATGGCATATTGTATGCTATTGCTGCTAAATCCTTCAATGTCAGCTCCGGGACCTCCAACATTAATGGTTCTTTCGGGAATTTTTGGAGAAACAAGTGCATCTACAGTATATGTTTTTTCCTGACTGGTGACAAGGTTACTGCAAACTAACAAGATCAGAGTGATAATCAGTTTTCTCATAGGTTTATTCATGGTTTTACCCACAATTTACTTATAAAATGAAGAAATCAGCGTATTAATTTAGCACAAATTGTATCTTTATTTTTTTAAGCTAATTATTTAATTTTTTAATTAATGAAAAAGATATATACTGTAGTATTAACAATCCTTGTGTCTTACTCTGTTAGCGGACAAATGGGAATGGTTTACGATGAATTGTCCATGCACAGCGACATTTTGAATATGGATCGAAAATATGCAATCTACCTTCCTCCCGATTATGAAAGTTCCAAACGAAGCTATCCGGTATTATACCTGTTACATGGTGGCGGGGATGATCAGACTGGCTGGGTACAATTTGGTGAAGTGCTTCATATTGCCGATAAGGCCATAAATGCTGGAAAGGCAACTCCAATGATCATTGTTATGCCTGATGCTAATGCGGTTCGGAGGGGATATTTCAACGATCCAAAAAATGAGTGGAGATACGAAGATTTTTTCTTCGAAGAATTCATGCCATTTGTTGAAAAAACGTATAGAATAAAAGGTGAAAAGCGATACCGTGCTGTGGCCGGTTTATCAATGGGAGGGGGCGGAAGCTTTATGTATGCTTTACATCATCCGGAGTTGTTTTCATCTGCTTGTCCTTTAAGTGCGAGTACCGGGCCTTTGTCACTCGAAGAAACCGAGAAAAGATTAAAAAGATCTTATACAGAGACATCGTTTTCAAAATCAGAGATTGAAAATTACTACAAAAAGCACAGTGCAGTTGAATTGATTAAAAGTATGCCGGAAAAAGATATTAAATCTGTCCGCTGGTTTATCGATTGCGGGGATGACGATTTTCTATACGAGGGGAATTCACTCGTGCATATTGAAATGAGGAAAAAAGAAATCCCTCATGAATTCAGGATCAGGGATGGAGGGCATACCTGGACCTATTGGAGAGAATCACTGCCGGTCGTACTAGATTTTGTTTCAATGGCATTCCATCAACATTAATGTGATTTTTATGAAAGTCCATACGTAAAGGCATCTAATCAGGTAAAATGAAGAAATTAACAGGTTATTTTCTGCAAGGGTTATTATACATTGCCCCAATAAGCCTTACATTTTATGTCATTTACTGGTTATTCGTGTTTACGGATAATCTTCTGCAATCTTTCTTTAAGGATGTACTCGGAATAAGTATTCCAGGATTAGGGGTCTTAGTTATTATTATTGGTTTAATCGTTCTCGGATTGATTGGGGAAACAATAATTGCCAAACCATTTAAATTGCTTTTGAGCAATGTAATATATAAAATTCCTATACTAAAGTTAATTTACTCCTCCACAAAGGATTTTTTCTCAGCGTTTGTAGGAAAAGAAAAGAAGTTCAATAAACCTGTAAAGGTAAGATTAAATAAGAATGACCAGATTCTCAGAATTGGATTTCTTACCAATGAAAATCTTAAAGGACTTCAGGCGGAAGATTACGTTGCTGTATATTTTCCATTCAGTTATACTTTTACTGGTGAGACCTTTCTTGTCCCTAAAGATCTGGTGGAACCTATAGATATTACGCCCACCGAAGCAATTAAATTTCTTATGTCAGGAGGAGTGGTTGAAATTGAATCAAAACAGTCAGCCGGGAATTAAAATATGGCATCATTCATCTCTTATGCTATCTACTGGATTCTTAAATGCAATTTTAATTGATTGATAACTAATAGTTACCCATGCAACCAGCATTGTGATTATTCCAGCCTGGATAAATAAATACCAATCTATGGATGTGTGATATGCAAAATTTTCCAGCCATTTGTCAATTCCATAATATGCTACCGGAATAGATAGTATAAAAGCAAGGATCACAAGGCGGGTTAAATTCCAGTTCAACAAGATCAAAATGTCAATGACAGAAGCCCCCAGGACTTTCCGAACACCAATTTCTTTAATTCTTTGCTGAATTATATACGCTGTAAGACCAAATAATCCAAAACATGCCATTATCATGGCAAGAAAAGTGAAACTACTAAAGATCTTTCCTGAAGCTTGTTCTGAACTATATAATGCATCAAGATCCTGATCCAGAAATGAAAAATTGATTTTTTCTTCCGGAACAAATTTGTTCCATATTGAATCAATTTGAGAAATTCTTGCTCCTGGATTTCCTGGTTGAATTCGGATAATCATTATGTCAGGATTAAATCCTTCACCAGCATATCTGATTACAAGTGGTGAGATATCGTAATGCAGAGTTTTGAAATGATAATCTTTGACTACCCCGACTATCTCGGAACCTAAATCTTGATCCCGCCCACCGCTGAAAAGTCTGTGTTTGAGTGGTTCATTATAGCCTAATGTTCGGGCTGCAGATTCGTTGATAAGTATAGATAATGTGTCATAAAATTCTTCTGAAAAATTTCTTCCAGAAACAATTTCCATGTTCATCGTTGGGATAAAATTCTCATCAACAATTGCAATATTGGCTCGTAACTGCGAAATTTCAGGGTCATCTGGTGTAAATATATCACTTCCAAGAAATTCTCCTGGTAAGCCAAATGCTGAAGCGACCTTAATAACACCCGATAGTTGCTGAACTTCATTTCTAAATGATTCAAATTTCTGATCTAATAACTGAGTATTCCTGAGTATCAATAAATTTTCCTTATCAAATCCAAGGTTCTTGTTACGTACGAAAGCCATTTGTTTTTCAAGCACTATAGTGCCTGATACCATAAGCATTGATACAAAGAACTGGAATACAATTAAACTGTTACGGATAACCTTCCCTTTCGGATTTGTATTATAGTTGCCTTTAATAACCGTAGTAATCTCTGAGGAAGCTATAACAATTGATGGATATAAACCTGCCAGCAATCCAATGATTATGGAAAATAATACTAATCCAAACATCGGTATGGGATTTAGCAAAACATTCAAGCTTAATGACTTATCCACATAGGAGTTAAAAACCGGAAGAAAAATCCAGCATACAAGAATCGCAATTCCAAGACTAACTATGTTTATAAAGATCGATTCTGTCAAAAATTGAGCAATAAGTTGTTTCTGGCTGGAACCCATAACTTTTCTTAAGCCCACTTCTTTTGCCCTTTCAGTGGATCTCGCAGTGGCCAGGTTAATAAAATTTATACAAGAAACAAGCAGGATCAGAACAACAACCGAGATTAAAAGGTAAATATAAATAATATCACTATTTGGCTGCAATTCAATGTCCAGGTTAGAATGGAGATGTATATCTGTCAGGGCTTGCAAAAAATAAATAAAATCATGTCCTGATTTCACATAGTTTTCTTCATCTAATCCGAGGCCACTCAATATGCTGGCCATTCCATATGTCTTGACCATTTCGGGTAATTTGCTTTCAAATTCCTCTGGATTTGTTCCATTGCGTAGTTTTATATAAGTGTATAACCAGGGATTTATCCAACTATTCTGTTCAATAGCAGCTTCAATAAAGGGAAGGCTATGGATGGAGCCCAATAAGTCAAAATCCATATGTGAATTATCAGGGACATCTTTTATAACTCCTGTGATCAATAAGGTAGTTGTATCTATCAACAATACTTTATCCAGAGCAGACTCATCCCCAAAATATTTCCTTGCTGTAGACTGAGACAGAACAATATTATTGTGCCCATTCAAGGCTGTATTTGGATCGCCTTCGACAAATTCAAATGAAAATACCTGAAAGAATAGAGAATCTGCAAAGAGAAATTTGCTTTCAGAAAAAGATTCATTGTCTTCCCGGGTTAAAACAAGATTTGAGCGGAAAAATAGTTTATGCAATCTGGTAGCCAGTTCCACTTCCGGGTAATTCTCCCTAAAAGTAGGAGCCAAGGTAACTGGTGATGATCCGAACATGCGGGTACGGTCAGGATATTTCCTTTCAAGAGCCACACGATATATCCTGTCGTTTTCCTTAAAAAAGCTATCGTAAGACATTTCATAGGAAACGTATAACGAGATCATAAGGCAACAACTCATTCCCACTGCTAATCCCATAGCATTAGTTATGGCGTAAACTTTATTATTTATAAAGTTTCTGTAAGCGGTTGTAAAAAAGCTCTTTAACATTTAGAGATTATGAGTTATTCGGCTTAAAAATAATAAATGGTTACTAATTATAAGGAAGTATTCTTTTTGAAAAGTTTGTCTTTTTATAAATGGATTTATTATTTGATTACTGGTTAAAATATTGAATTGTAAAATATGTTATACCATCAGAGTACGGTTCATTTTGGGATTTTGATCTTTTCAATCAAATCTGCACAAGAACAGATTTATTTGGTTTAATTTTAATCCAAAAATTATAAGCAGAAAAGTGATGAAAAATAATTTATCATTATTAATAACAGGTGCTTCAACTGGAATTGGAAGAGCATGCACCTTACACTTTGACAAACAGGGATTTAAAATTTACGCTGGTGTTAGGAATCAGGATGATTATGAAAACCTGCAACAGGTTGGCAGCGAAAATTTGCAGCCCGTCATATTGGATGTGTGCAATGATAGTGATGTAGAAGAAACACTGAAGATCATTTCACATGATAGTAATAATTCCTTGTTTGGTCTTATAAACAATGCAGGGATAGGGATTAGCGGCCTGATAGAAGCCATACCTGTCGCTGAGTTAAAGAGAATATTTGAAGTCAACTTATTTGGATTACATAGAGTTACTCAGGCGTTTCTGCCAATGATACGAAAAAATAAAGGGAGAATTATCAATATTGGATCAAGCTCCAGCTTTATGTCAGGACCGGCTTTAGGTCCATATTCAGCATCTAAATTTGCATTAAGATCATATAACGATGCTTTAAGGATAGAAATGAAGGCTTTTGGTGTAGAGGTATCACTTGTGGCACCCGGGCCAATTGAAAGTGCAATTTGGGAGAAAGCCATAAAGTATAAAGAAGAGATTCGAAAAAAGACTTCTCCGGAATTATTGAAGGAGTATGATTTATTTGTAAAAGCAGGGGATAATTTATTTAATCAGATAAAACCTATCCCTGCAATACATGTAGTAAATGCAGTACAACATGCTCTAACTGCGAAAAAGCCAAAATATGTTTATTTGGTTGGGAAAAATGCTAAAATGGCACGAATATTTTCAAGTTTACCAAAAAAATGGAGTGATTCCTTATTTCTGGACAGGATTAAAAAGGCAGCTGGTGAGTCCTGATATTGGTCCTTTCTTTTATTTCTGTTTAAATGTTAGCGGTTCTATCAAAAATTCTGATTTAAATATTTTAATTTAGAGCCCTTCTTTTAGTAGTTTTAATTTGCTTTTACAATTATTCAAAAGAATATCACTGATCTTAATAAATTATTATATTAACTAAACTAAAAACATTATGAAATCGACTAACAAAATCTATGCAGTACTTCTCCTATTAAGCGGAATCTTGTTTATAAATACCAGATCCTATTCTCACTGTGAAGTTCCATGTGGTATTTATGATGATTCTGTACGCGTGGCCTTGATATATGAACATATCACAACCATTGAGAAAGCTATAAATAATATAAACAAGTTATCTGAAGAGTCAGATCCCAATTATAACCAACTTGTTCGATGGATTATGAACAAAGAATCACATGCAGAAAAATTGCAAGATATTGTAAGTCAATATTTTCTTCATCAACGAATTAAAGTGGCTGATCCGGCCGATCAGGATGCTTATAACAGTTATGTGAAGAGTCTGACTTTACTACATGAGATGCTTGTATATGCCATGAAAACCAAGCAAACCACCGACCTGGCATTTATTGAAAAACTAAGGGAAACAGTTCATGATTTTGAACATCATTATTTTGGGAACCATTCGCATTAAGGAAAAATAAATTTATGGCCACCACCGTTCATCGCTGGTGGCTTTTTATTTATCCTACGGGGAAAATAAAATCACCAAGACTAATTCACGAGCCTTTAATCAACCTCCCAGTAGTTTTTACCTTTAAATAGATCATAAGGATTGCCGTTGCCTAATTGCTTAATAGCCATTTCTTTCTGGCCCATGAGTTGTTCATCGTAAGTTGGACGCTGCACGGCATATAACACACCTAAAGGCCTGGGGAATCCATCATTTTCCGGATTGTCAAAAAATCTGCTTAAGATGGTTGCCTTCAAGCTGTCTTTTTCATCATGGATCCATAGATCATTTTCAGATACATCCGACAGGTTTACGATCTTAGGAGAAAATCCATCCAGAATAATTCCTTTATCATTATCCTGCCCGTAAACTAGAGGTTTTTCATGTTCAAGGACGATTGTGTTTTCCTTTTTTGTGGCCTTATCTGTTAAAACTGAGAAAGCTCCATCGTTAAATACATTACAATTTTGATATATTTCAACAAGGGATGTGCCATTATGTTGATTTGCCCTTTTTAGAACATTTCTCAATAAAATGGGATCAACATCCAATCCCCTTGCGATAAAGGTCGCATCAGCCCCCAGGGCTAGTTTAAGAGGATTAAATGGGAGATCGATTGTACCCCATACGGCAGTTTTATTTACAGTTCCTAACGGAGAAGTGGGAGAATATTGACCTTTCGTTAGGCCATAAATTTCATTGTTAAAAAGGAGGACATTCAGGTTGAAGTTTCTCCTAAGCAGATGGATCAGGTGATTGCCACCAATAGATAGTCCGTCTCCGTCACCCGTAACCACCCATATGTTCAAATCTTTTCTTATTGCTCTAAGGCCCGAAGCAATAGCGGTTGCCCTGCCATGGATGGAGTGCATACCATAGGTATCTAAATAATAAGGGAACCTGGATGAGCAGCCTATGCCTGAAACAAATACAATTTCTTCTTTGGGAATATTTTCTTCAGCAAGAACAAATTGAACTTGTTTAAGTATAGAATAATCTCCACATCCCGGACACCACCTGATTTCCTGATTTGAGGCATAGGATTTAGAGGGGGAGGCAACTACCTTAGTTGTCTGAGCAGGTCTGGTTTTTATACCCCCTGGCATTTTCACCTTCATCTTTGGTTTCACTTATTCAGATTTTAGTATGTCTTTTATTTTACTTACTACTTCATTCTTTGTAAATGGCAATCCTTGTACTTTGTTCATTCCAATTGCATTCACATTGTATTTTTCTCTTATAATTTTGATCAATTGCCCATTATTCAATTCAGGTATCAAGATTTTTTGATAATTGGAAAATAGTTTTTCAAGATTTCGTGGAAATGGCCTTAAATACCTCAAATGAGTAAATCCAACCCTGTATCCCTGGCTATAACATTCAGATACTGCTGATATCAACACCCCATAGGTCGACCCCCAACCCAGTACAAGTAATTCACCAGGTTCAGCTCCGGCTTTAATTTTTTGTTCCGGAATAAAATCAGCTATATTCTCAACTTTTTGTTCCCGTAATCTAATCATGAGCTGGTTATTATCAGGATCGTATGATACGTTGCCTGTTTCATTTTCCTTTGATAATCCACCAATCCGGTGTTGAAATCCTTTTTGACCTGGTATGGCCCATGGTCTTGATAGTTTATCATCGCGAAGATAAGGCATAAATTTGCCATCCTTGATATGCGTATGATTGGCTACAGGTATATTTATCTCGGGTAAATTATCCGGGTCCTGCAAGAGCCATGGGCTGGATCCATTTCCAAGATATCCATCGCTCAATACCATTACTGGTGTCATATGCTCTATAGCAATTTTCCCTGCCTCATAAATAATATCAAAACTGTCTGAGGGTGATTTACAAGCAAGAACAGGCAATGGTGTCTCTCCATTTCTTCCGTAATATGCCTGGAAAAGATCAGACTGTTCAGTTTTTGTTGGCATTCCTGTAGATGGACCCGCACGTTGAACATTAACAACAACAAGTGGCATTTCAAGAGCAACTGCAAGCCCCAGAGCTTCAGTTTTTAAAGCGATACCCGGTCCGGAAGAAGCTGTGACACCTAATCCACCCCCAAAAGAGGCACCAATGGCCGCTGTGATCGCGGCTATTTCATCTTCTGCCTGGAAGGTTGTTACGTAGTTTTTATGCTTTGCTAGTTCATGTAAAATATCGGTTGCAGGAGTAATCGGATATCCTGCATATAATACCTCAAGTCCCGTTTTATAGGCTAAAGCAATTATGCCGAAGGCAAGAGCTTCGTTGCCACGAATATTCCTGTATGTTCCTTTATCCAGGGTGGCAGCCTGCACTTCAGTGGTAGATGAAGTTGCTTCTACTGTTATACCATAATTATAACCTGCCCTTAAAACCTTTATATTGGCTTCGGAAATTTTTGGCTTTTTACTGAATTTTTCTTCCAGATAATTTTCTGTAAAATCTGTTTTTCTATTAAAAAGCCAATAAACATACCCAAGGGCAAACATGTTTTTTGACCTGTCTATCTCCTTTATACCTAATCCCGAATCTTCAAGTGCTTTTCGAGTTAACTGAGTAATTGTGATCTTATGAACTGTATAATTAGAAAGTAACTTTTCATCATCAAGTGGATTTTGATCTGGATCATATTTGGCAAGGCGTAGAAATTTATCATCGAAACCGTCAATATTAATTATTAATGTACCGCCTGGTTTGAGGTTTCGAATGTTCGTCTTTAGAGCTGCCGCATTCATTGCCACAAGCATATCATATTCATCACCGGGTGTATGTATCTTAGTACTGCCAAAATGAAGTTGAAATCCGGAAACACCGTATAAAGTACCTTGTGGTGCTCGTATTTCGGCAGGAAAATCAGGAAATGTAGCCAGATCGTTACCGTATTTGGCTGCTGTTTCTGTAAACTGGCTTCCGGTCAACTGCATGCCGTCCCCTGAATCTCCAGCAAATTTTATTACTACTTTTTCTCTTAGTTCTGAAGTGCTCTTCGACATATTGTCTGTTTGTAAAGATGGTCTGCAAATAATGACAAATTTATAATATTATGTTACAATAGGATTTATATTCTGATTTTTATCCTAATACCTATGTATTATAAGAGAATTATCAAATTAGAAACTCGAATACCAAGTACATTGTTTATTGTATTCAAAATAAACGGTCTTGAAATTTATTGGTCGTATTCTCCATTTAGCCATGCCCAGAATTTTTTAATGGGATTTTTATATTCTGGTCTATTTTTTATTGGTTCCATTTCCAGCTCATCGGATTTTTTATTTTTTTTCTTTTTAATCGTGGGCGTGATATTTGATTGAACATTTTTCAAATAATGTTTCTTTTTTTGATCCTTTTTAAGCTTTTTAGCCCTTTGTTGTTCCTGCATTTTTCGTCTTTCTTCCCGTTTAAGTTTTTCCTCATAACTTAAAACTCTCCTGGAGTTTTGTCGTTTTGATTTTTGCCCTGGACTGCGTTTATCGGTTTTTTTATATTCATTTTTAATTCTACTAGAAGAGATGCCTTCCATATCCCTCTTCTGATCAATGGATTTATCATTACTCTCATCTTTGACCTTTTTTACCGGATCCGGCAAATCGATTTTCCCAACAACTTTTACCCCTTCAAGTTTAATCTTCGGCATTCTTATGACTTCTATCTCATCCTCTGCATCTTCTGATGATTCCGGTCTAATAGATTCATCAAGCGTTATGGTTGAATTTGATTCAGACAATTCCATATTTTCTTCATTCTTCTTATCTCGATTAATTTCAGGCGATGCGAGATTATTAGATGCCTCTTCTCCGATTTCCTCCACAAGTTCCTCTGGTTTGAAATGGTTTAAAACAAGAGGCAGATCCTCTTCTTCAATTTTATTATTAGGTGAATTATACTTTCCGATCGTATTTTTTTTGAAAAACAAAATTAAATCAGAAGGCGAAATTTCAAGTTTACGGGCTAATTGCGATAATCTCATATTGAACTATTTAAAGGGTAAATGCAAATATATAATTATAAAGAAAATAGTTCGTTCTGATAGTATATTGAAAATTGTTATTTGTATTTATTAGAATTAATTGAATTTTTTTAATAATATAGTAACGCAATAACCAGATATGGGATAAAAAATATGGTTTTTTTAAGAAAAAGTACATCAAGAAGATCTCTTTTAAAGCTCGGGTCGCTTGGATTTTTATCAATACCATTTATCAATTTGTCAAAAGTATTTGGATTCAATCGACTTAATGCCCCTCAACAAACACCCAAAATTGGATTGCAATTATTTTCATTCAACAAAGAGTTAAAACATTACCCAAAAGAAACATTCAAAAAGATAAGTTTTATGGGATTTGCTGGTTTGGAAACACCGCATACCTTTAATGGAATATCAGTAGAAGATTACGGTAAAATGATCAAGAAATCCGGGCTTGATGTTATTGCAATGCATACTGAATTACCACTGGATAAAATGAGTAAAGAAAATGTGCTTAAGAGAGCTAAAACTTTTAAATGTGATCGAATAATTTGGCATGGTCTTCCTGAAAGTACATTGTATAAAAGTGAAGAAGGAATAACACAATTGGCAAACAAATATAATCAGGCCAATAGCTTTGCTAAGGAGAATGGATTGTCATTTGGTATTCATAACCACTGGTGGGAGTTTGAAAAAATGGCAAATGGTAAATTACCCTTTGATATATTATTAGATCTGCTTGATAAAGATATATTTTTTGAACTTGACGTTTATTGGATCGCTGTAGCAGGACAAGATCCTGTAGAAATAATTAAAAAGTTAGGTAAACGAGCCTCTATTTTACAAGTAAAAGATGGACCTGCTGTTTGGTCACCAATGCTAGATGAAGGCTTAGCCTATCCCGTTCTTGCGGTTGGAACCGGAAAAATGAATTATCCTGCTATTTTTGAAGCCAGTAATGGTAATGCTGAGTGGATTATTGTTGATATTGAAGCCTGTGAAACAGATCTCACACAGGCCTTATATGAAAGTTATAAGTATCTGGCTATTAGCAATAATTATGGATCAGGTTTGAAATAATGCTTATTTTATTACCTATCTGAAGTATTTGCATAGGTTTTCCAATAATTCCAAAACAATAATGTAGTTTTGCCCCTTAATTTAAATTTCAACTAAAACTAATTAAATGAAACTTTTATCAAATGTTGCAATTGCTGCTGCGATGTTATTACTGATTTTTAGTTGTAACAACCAGACCAATGTAGGAAAAGACGTGAATTTATCGAACGAAATTGATAGTGTAAGTTATAGTCTTGGATTGAATGTGGCTAAAAATGTACAGTCGCAAGGACTTGAAGAAATTAATATTGAAGCCCTTCTTATGGCTTTTAACGATGTATACGATGGCAAGGATCCAAAGCTTGATGAAATGGCAGCTGGACAGTGCTTACAATCATATTTTCAAAGGGCACAATTGGCCAAATCGGATGCCAGTAAAGAGGCTGGTGTGGAGTTTCTTGCCCAGAACATGACAAAAGATGGCGTAACCACCACTGAAAGTGGTCTTCAGTATGAAATTATCACGGAAGGTAGTGGAGCAAAACCCGGACTTGAGGACAAGGTAACAACACATTACCATGGAACTTTAATCGATGGAACTGTATTTGATAGTTCTGTAGACAGGGGAGAGCCTGTTTCATTCCCTGTAAACGGAGTTATCCCGGGCTGGACTGAAGCCCTTCAATTAATGTCTGTAGGTTCAAAATATAAATTGTATATACCTTCAGAACTGGCCTATGGGGAACGAGGAGCAGGTGGTGCTATTGGGCCAAACGAAGCCCTCATCTTCGAGGTTGAATTAATTTCTATTGACCAGGAATAGTATTATTATAAAGCTGAAATCATGAGGATCCCATTTCTTCCTGGTTTCAGCTTTATCTTTTTTAGTCAACTCTTTCAAACATCATTAGCCGGAAATCCATAACCTGGCTACCTGGAATATCAAGTGCCTGAAGAGTCAATGTTCCAATCCCTTTTTTCAAACTGATCACACCTAAATCAAGCGGTTTAAAATCTTTTACATAAGATTCTATTCGTTTATCTCTATCTTCATCCATTCCAGTTAATGGAGGATCATGTGCTTCAATGATCTGGCCAGTTAACTTACTATCATTAAGTGTGATTGAGAAGTTTGATCCAACATCCTTTTCGGGACAAGTATAATAAATGGTTACTTTGAAATTACCATCTTCAACTACCTCTACATCCCAAGTGATTTTATCTTCGATATCTACCCAGTGAGTAAAAAAAGAACAGTTTGGATATCTGTTCGACCGTTGAATATTCCCATGTGCCTTACCATCTCTGGCGGGAACCTGGGTATACTTAAATTCTGAATGACCAAGTGGGAATGTCCTTTCATCTACAAGTGGTAACTCCGACAGGACCTCTTTTTCCCATGCTACCTTGGCTAGAACCAATTGGTCGTGTATTTCTGACATTTCTGATGAGATATCAGTGTATTGTCCGGGATCACTAACCATATCAAAAAGTTTATTTTCGAAATCCAGTCTGTATTGTTGATTTCTGATACTGGTTCTATCTCTCCAATGATTAATAATCAAGCGATCAGGCCATTCAGGATCTTTTTCCAGGAGTAAGGGCTTTAAACTTCTTCCATCAACTACTTTAGCCGTTTCAGAAGGTATATTGGTTAAATCACATAAAGTTGGCAGAAGGTCAATGGCACTGGCAATCTGAATAACTTTTTTCCCTTCAGGGATCTTACCTTTCCATTGTACAAGCAGGGGAGACCTTACCCCGCCTTCATCAGTTGATCCTTTCCTTCCTTTCATGCCATCATTCCATCGCCATCCATTAGGACCATTATCAGATAAATATAAAATGATGGTGTTCTCTTCCAGGTTTAGCATTTTCAGTTTATCTATTATTCTTCCAACATTCCAGTCTATGTTTTCACACATAGCTAATGCTGCTTTCGTATGAAGAATATTCTCTTTCTCCTGATCCCTGTTCATCATCTTCAGGTCCATATCCTTGAATTTATTCCAGAATCGATCCGGGACTTGCATTGGGCTATGCGGAGTATTATAGGGAAGATAAACAAAAAATGGATTGTCTTGATTTTCTTCGATAAATTGAATGGCGTGCTCAGTAAAATCATCAATTATAAATCCATTGCCCTTAACTAATTTGCCGTTATGTTCCAGAGGTGGACTGAAATAATTTCCCCAGTGACCAGAACAAAATCCATAATATTCATCAAATCCTCTGGCATTCGGATGATATGGGTATTGCATCCCATTATGCCATTTACCGTAAGCTGCTGTTTTATAACCTGCATTTTGGAATAGTTGTGCTACGGTAGTTTCATCAAGATCAAGTCTTTCACCACCAGCTGAAGTAGAATATACTCCACCTCTTACATGATATCTACCTGTCAAAATTTCAGCCCTTGTGGGGGAACATACAGGACTTACATAAAACCTGTCAAACATTGCGCCATTTTGAGCAATGGCATCGATGTTGGGAGTCCTTAAATTAGTGTTTCCCGTAATGCTTAGATCTCCAAATCCTTGGTCATCTGTCAATATCAGGATTACGTTAGGCTGAGTGGCTTTTTTCTTTTTCTCTCTATTATCCTCACAAGATGTTAAGCTAAAAAATAATATTACAATTAATAAATTGAGTGCCCAATATGTTACTTTATTCATGATGTAAATAAAAATAATAATTTTTAGATATAGAATAGATTTTAAATTATAGCATAAAAATAAGAAATCAATTAGATTTTAACAGAGATTTGGATATTAAAAGAAGGACCTCTTAAAACAAAATTAAATACCTTTCGATCATAATCAAAAGATAAACTTTCAGTTCAGATTTTATTCATTTCTGAGCGTTTCAGCTGCATTTATTCTGGTTGCACGCAAAGACTGACTATAAATTATCGACATTGAGATAACAAAAAGTATTAGAACGGGTAACAAAAAGATAAATAGTCTTATGTCAATTTTATAGGGAAATGAATGTAGCCATTCCTGCAACAAATAATTAATTATCGGAATTCCGATAGCTGTAGCAATCAACATAAGTTTGGCATATTCTTTTGTGAATAACCATATTATTGTGGAGGTATCTGCACCAAATATTTTCCTGATAGAAATCTCTTTATATCGTTGAGTTACGGAGTATCCAATTAATCCAAATATGCCAAGGCAAAGTAAAAATATAGCCAAAAGTGAAAAGCCTGAAAGCATAATGCCAACAGTTTTTTCGTTTTCATATAGTTTTTGTAATTGCTGGTCAAGAAAATTATACCAGAATGCATTTTCAGGATTGTAGGCTTCCCATTTTTCCTGTATAAAATTAATTGTCAATTGAAAATCTTGTGAATTGACTTTTAGCCAGAGGTAATTGTTGTCAATAGGATTAAGAAACAATACCAATGGACCTATCTCAGAATGAAGGGATCTAAAATTATAATTTTTTGCAATACCGATTATGGTAAAAATGTTTTCCCCATTATATAACATTGTTTTCCCAATCGGATCTTCCAATCCCATTAATTCAACTGCTTTTTCATTTAGAATTACGGCGTTTGTATCGCTCGGAAAATCAGTTGAAAAACTCCTTCCGCCCTTCAGATCAATTTCAAATGTTTCAATGTACTCATAGTCAACAAATTCATTATGCACTAATAATTCATAATTAGGATCTTTTCCAGGCCAGTCCCATAAATTATTTGAAAAAACATAGCCTTTGGAGGGGAAACTTGACGAACTTGTTACTTTAGTTATATTGGAATGACTCGATAGTTCATTTTTGAAAGAATCAAAATGTTCCCGAATGTTTTTGTTGATGGGAACATAGATGATATTTTCCTTGGTATACCCTAGATCTTTGGTCTGTAAATATTTTACCTGGTTAAAAACAGCATAAGACCCTATCATTAGAACAATGGAAGTTATAAACTGAATAATTACCATTATCTGTTTTAATCTGGAGTTTCCCATACCATTTTCAGTAGATCCTTTCATTATTTTTGAAGGTACGATCGAAGACATATAGAAAGCCGGGTAAAATCCTGATAAAAGAATGGTAACAATAGTTAGTGCCAGAAATCCGATCAGTGTTTTATAGTTTAACAGGTCTAACGATAGATTCTTGCCAGTAGATTGATTAAAGGGGGGAAGTATTACCTGAATCAGCATAACAGCAATAATTAATGAAATTATTATCATTGTACCCGATTCAGTTAGGAATTGGATAATTATATGCATTCTGCGAGCCCCGACGACCTTTCGCATGCCAATTTCTTTAGCTCTTTTTAAAGACCTTGCTGTGGTGAGGTTCATGAAATTTATACATGCAATAGCCAGGATAAAAAAAGCCGCGCTGAAGAATATATATACATAACTTTTATTCCCAACGTCCGCATTCTCAAAATCTATTCCTGAACTTAAGTGAATTTCAGATAATGGTTGTAGCCTGAGTTTGGCACCCTCTTCAAGTGTTGGTTTGTCATCTAGCACGCCTTCAATTTTACTATTTATTTCTTCTGGATCTGATTCTGCAGGCAACATTATATAAGTGTAGAAAGAGCTGTTTTTCCAGTAATCTACTGTATAGCCAATTTCCTTGGCATGTTCCATCGTCCCAATCCATTCAAATTTTAAATGAGAATCAGCAGGAGGGTTTTTTAATATACCTGTCACTTCAACATCATACTGATCATATACAGTTATGATCTCACCCATTGGATCTTTATCTCCAAATATTTTCAAAGCTAATTCCTGGGTCAGGATAACAGAATGTGGATTTGAAAGAACCGATTTTTTGTTCCCGTTAATTAATTCAAATGAAAACATGTTCAAAAATGAGGAATCAGCATATATGCCATAAGAATACATTTCCTCTTCTTCAAATTTAATTGACCACCCACCAAAATTGGCACGTGTCACTTGTTCAATTTCCGGTATTTCATCTAGTAAAGCAGGTCCTAATGGTCCTTGAGTTATTGCCCATGTTGCTTTTTCTGTGAAGGGCATTTCCTGGAGAACTCTATATATTCTCTTATAGTTTGTATTAAATGAATCATAGTTCAATTCCTGAATAACTGCCAACAGAATTAGAATAGAACAGGTAAGCCCAATGGATAATCCAATAATATTGATAAGAGAGAACAGCTTATTCTTTAAAAAATTCCTTAGTGTTGTTTTTAGGTAATTGATAAACATGGGAATGTTCTTGTTTTTTCAAATGAACGATGAATTATTCATTTCACTAAATGCAATGCAGTCAGTTGAAGAGATTTTGCAGTGAAAAGGATCTCAACACTGAATATTTGACTTCTCTAGTTGCTATAAAATTAAGTTGAGATAAATTCAAACAAGAAATTAATTATTGTGATACCGGAACTCAATTATTCATCTTTGTTTTCAACTTCTTCATGATTAAGGTGTGATAATGTTATTCCCAACAAACGTATGCCGTTTCTTATCTCAACATGATTTAGTAAATCTTCATATATGGACTTGAATTGCGACTTGTCTTCAATCCAATTATTTAATGTCTTACTTCTTGTAATTTGGTGAAAATCAGAATATTTCACCTTTATGGTTAAAGTTTTTCCTTTAGTGTTTGACTTTTTAATCCTGCCATATAGGATCTCTAATATATTCGCTAATTCAATTTTTATATCATGCATGTCTACGAGATCCTTTATAAAAGTATTTTCAGCTCCTATTGATTTACGGATTCGATGGGGATTGACTGCACGGTGATCTTCAGCCCGAGCGATCTGAAAATAGTATGAGCCAACCTTTCCAAATTTTTTTCTCAAATCTGCTTCAGAAACTTTTTTTAAATCCAGGCCGGTTTTAATTCCCATTTCATGCATTTTTTTTGCTGTTACTCTGCCAATGCCGAAAAATTTCTCTATTGGTAAATTTTCAACAAATTCAACTGCTTTTTCTGGTGGGATAAGGAACAAACCGTCAGGCTTATTTACATCAGATGCGATCTTAGCTAGAAATTTATTTATGGAAATGCCTGCTGAAGCAGTTAATTGAGTTTGTTGTTTGATCTTATCTTTAATTTCCCTGGCAATTATGGTTGCTGAGGGTATTTCTTTTTTATTCTCAGTTACATCAAGGAAGGCTTCATCCAACGAAAGTGGCTCCACTAAATTGGTGTATTCATGAAATATGCTATGTATTTGTGAGGAAACTTCCTTATACGCATCAAACCTGGGTCTGACAAAAATTAGATCCGGACATAATCTGGCAGCAACTTTAGAAGGCATGGCAGACTTAACTCCATATTTTCGTGCTTCGTAGCTGGCGGTTGTCAACACCCCTCGTTCACCCGGCGAACCCACAGCTACGGGTTTCCCGGCAAGTTCTGGATCATCACGCTGTTCAACAGAAGCGAAGAAAGCATCCATATCAATATGAATAATTTTGCGAACCATTTTGGAAAACTATCCGATTTTGTCCTAAATTGAACAATTAAATGTACGTTTTTTATTATAGCGGGATTTAATAAATAATACAATTATCTGATAATAAGTTTATTAGAAATTCTGGTTTGATATTTGATTTCAAATAGATAAAAATTTTCGTAGCTATGAAACTATTGATCGCAGTATTACTTTTTTGTATATTATTTACCCTTTGTTGGCCTCTGGCAGTAGGTTTGTTTTTTATCCTTATATTCCTCTGGTTGATATCTGCTCCCATTCGCAATCGTTGGATTCACACTTGGTGTTGTATTCAAAATAATAGGGGCAATTTTCATGCTTCCTTTCAAACTTTTTGCAGCGGTATAAGGTCCATAAATTATACTATTTATTCGAATCGATTGATCCGTTTCTAAATATTCTTTCCTTACCACTACATTTATGCAGATTTATTCTATCAATAAGCAATATGATCGAGATTACATCATAACGCTTCTTTGCACTTCTCTCCTTTAAGGATAGCCTGGATCTTTGGAGAACAATTGGAATTCATCAATCTTTAATTATCTCATAAATACCCTTATTTTACATTTTACGATACAGGGTAATTCACCATAGTCAGGCTTGAATACAATTAGTTATATTACCCTGTAGGTTGTAACCTAGGAGAGAAAATTACCTGCAACAAAATTCACTATGATTCTTTAAGCATCAACTATTTTTCATAACTCTTCACAAAACTCTTTTGTATGGCATTGACAGTGCTTAAAAGTTTTTTCTGTCGAAATTTTTTTTTAACAAATATTTTTCCGTATGTTCCGGATTAAACCAAATTTTACAACAATGAAAAACTTTAAAACCAAGCGCTTAAAATTTGCTATTGCTTCTGTATTGGTAGCAATGATTTTCAATTTCCAAAATGCCTCCGGACAAGAGGAAGATGAAAGCATAAGTATTTATCAATACAGAAAAGTCGATGATGACAAAGTCAATGAGTTTATTGAAAGGGAGACAAAGTACTGGAGCAAAGTAGCTCAAAAAGCTGTCGATGAAGGAAAACTGGGATTCTGGGCATTATTTCAGAAAGTAGGGGGGTATGATATGCCGAATTCTTCCAATTTTCTATTTATAAATACCTTCCCGGATTTACCGGATATGGATGAAATGGGAGGTATGTGGGATGCACAGGCTGTGTTCCCGGATGTATCTATGGAGGATATGGAAACCTATTCCATGGGTGTAAATACAAGTATGATATTTGTTAAATCAGAAGGTTGGGCACAAGCTGAAGGGGTCAATCCTCTCGAGGATTTCAAATATTTAGCAATGATATATCACAATGCAAATAGTCCCGGAGATTTGATAAATGCCGAAAATGAGATTTGGGCACCATTTATTAAATCAGCAATGGATAACGGACAAACCAATCAAAAAGGCTGGGGAAATGCTCGGATACTTTCACCTACCGGAGAAGAAATTAAATACAACACAATTTCATATGACATTTATCCAACTTTGAAAGATGCGTTAAATTCTTCTTTAACTGAAGGAACTGAAACGCCTGATATGACAAAGATCTTTGAAGCGGAAGGTGATAACCGAAGATCGAGTGTGGTCTATCGAATTGTCCATGTTGTTAGTGCCAATTAAAAGATAACCTGCTGCCAATCATATTATCAGCGATAGTATGACGATCCTGAGAAACACTGACCCGCCTGCTGAAATAGACTAGATGTTACTTCAGGCGGGTTATTTTATTAAAAGGATTAAAATGGAATGAAAACATCTTAACCACCTAATTTGTTCCAACCACCTTTAACCAAAGGTATATACTGATAAGAAAGAATCTTCAACTGTCATTAAGATGAAATATGAATTACTCATTCCTCAAAGAATTCACCGGATTTGCATGCGCGGCTTTAATGGTTTGAGATGTTACAATGATCAATGCAAATCCAAGAGCGAACACGCCAGTAACTACAAATATCCAGAAATGAATTTTGGTATGAACAGGATATCTCTCAAGATACCATCTCAATAGCCACCATGAAATGGGAGCGGAAATTACATAGGCAATAATAACAAGTCTCGAAAAATCGCTTGTCATTAATTGAACGATATTCATAACTGATGCCCCCATCACCTTTCGGATTCCTATCTCTTTAGTTCTTTGTTCAGCGGTGTAAGCAGCCAGGCCAAATAATCCTAATCCAGTAATAATTATTGCCAGGGTGGCAAAAATATTGGAGAGACTGCTGGTCATATTAATGGATTTGAACTTTTTATTATATTCAAGGTCGGCAAAATTATATTCAAAGGGATAGGCAGCATTATACTTCTCAAAAAAGCCCTTTACCTGATTGAGAGATGATTGTATATCCTGGGTTTCCTTAAGTCGTATCGTCACATAGCCACCCCAATTGTCGATAATTGCAAATAGGGGTTTCACTTCCTGATATGGGGAACCCATTAACACATTATCCAGTACACCTATGAGTGTTCGTTTCTGTCCCCACAGGTCTAATTCAGTTCCAATTGGATCCTCCAGGTCCATCAAATCAAGAGCAGCCTGGTTGATCAGTATGCCACTTGAATCACTGGGGAAATCAGGTGAAAAATCTCTTCCCTGAAGTATTTTGATACCCATAGTATGGGCATAGTCATATTCAGTGGTTATGGTTGTAAATAATACTTTTTGCTCTTCTGGTTTGCCTGGCCAACCCAGAAAATTATTGGAATTTATTTGAGTAATCGGGCTATTTGATATAGTAACACCATCTACAATACCAGATTGTAATAATTCATTTTTAAGTACATGATAGTTTTTATCGAGTTCATCGTTGAGTTCAACCATGATAAGGTTATTCTGTTGATAACCCAGTTCCCGGTTTTTTGTAAGTTGAATCTGCTTATATATCACAATCGTACCCATTATTAATAAAATGGAAAAACCGAATTGAAGAATGACCAATATTTTTCTGGGTAAACTGGCCCTTCGACCTTCCTGTAATTTTCCTTTTAAAACTTTTACAGGTTTGAAGGAAGATAAATAAAAGGCTGGATAACTTCCGGCAAGTAGACCGGTCAATAAAATCATGGCAATTGAAAAGATCCAGAATTCAAAAGAT
The DNA here is from genome assembly GCA_963820995.1 of uncultured Cytophagales bacterium. GTDB lineage: Bacteria > Bacteroidota > Bacteroidia > Cytophagales > Cyclobacteriaceae > JAGTVG01. The sequence goes on from CAWGCL010000013.1 coordinate 563,174, forward strand.
TTGAAATTTATAAAAAGGGCTTTGTCCACAAGGTTATTATAAAATGGTAAAATTAGAAACGTAGCCAATATGGCTATGAGATATGCGATAAATGAAATAAGTAATGATTCAGAAATGAATTGAATGACCAGATCCGAGCGTTTTGAGCCAATACTTTTCCTTATTCCCACTTCCTTTGCGCGACTTTCTGAACGTGCTGTTGCCAGGTTCATGAAGTTTATGCAAGCTATTACTAAAATGAATATGGCGATCAAACTGAACATTTTTACAAAATCGATCATCCCACCTTTTTCTTCACCATTTTCGAAACTGAAATGTAGCCTCCAACGCAAAAGCGGATATAGAAATAATTCCGTTTTCATATCGTCTTCACCATGTTCCATCAACATTGGCTTTATGGCTTCGTTTACTTCGTCAAGGTGCATGGGTTCTGAAAGTTCCACAAATACCTGAAAGGAATAATTACCCCAGTTGTCTTCATTTTCTATAACCCATGGATTAACTGATCTTCTGTGTTTCCATGAAATTAGATAATCAAACTCGAAGGATGAATTCTTAGGTATGTCTTTCAATATGCCAGTGACCTTTAAGTCACCACGTTCATCAACCCTGATAACTTTATTGACAGGATCTTCCTCGCCAAAAAACTTTTTAGCAGTTTCTTCAGTAATTACAATACTTGAAGCATCATTCAAAACATCAGCTGCATTTCCATATATGAGTGGAAATTCGAACATGGTCAGAAACTCTTCACTGACAAAATAACCTCTGAGATATATTTTTTTTCTTCATGCACCAGTAAATGATCACCTCCCCAGTCTGCAACAACTGAATTTCTGATATACGAATGGGCTGTTTTTATAGCTTCATATGAGGGTAGGGGTACAGATTGCCATGTATTTATCGTATTATCATAATCAGCACTTCCCATCAGTTGATATAAGCGATCAGCTTTAGGATGAAATTTATCGAATGACAACTCATCATTCACCCAAAGTAGAATCAGTATACTGCAAGTAATACCGATTGCTAATCCGATAATATTTATAATTGAGTAGATTTTTTTCTTTAGGAGATTTCGCAGCGAGACAATAAAATAGTTGCGTAGCATATTAT
>CAWGCL010000014.1:0-124662 GCA_963820995.1 uncultured Cytophagales bacterium
TTTAATTCGTATTGTTTTTTTCAAATACATGACAGGGTTGATATGATAACAGGATTATCATGTCATCCCCTGTCTGTTGAAGTACATTCGCTACATTCTCTTTACAATATGGACAGGTATGGGCATCCCCATTGGCATGATCCAGTTCAGATGACCAATCAATTCCACCAGTTTCGAACAGAATTTCCATCCAATCTTCAAAATCCAACCAGGTACCTAAATATTCTGCCCGCAAACTGGACGAACGAAGGATGAATGCAACATATTCCAATTATGAAAGTCAACCTGGACCAGATAAATTGGGTAAGAGGACAGACAAAAAAATGTCAAACAAGATTAAATGAATTATTAGAGCAAACCGATGGATAGCGATGACCGATCTGGTGGAAAAAGTTAGTTTTACACGTTTTAACACTTAATATTGAAAATTTTGCTCCATTTTAGACAAAAACAATATGAGTAAATTGACAACAAAGAATTTAAAGGCTATCATTTTTGATATGGATGGTACTCTTGTTGACAATATTCCTTTTCACAGAGAAGCCTGGTTAACTTTTCTGAAAGAAAATAATATCGTTCTTGCCCCGGAGGATTTTCTAAAACAGGATCATGGAAATGTATATGAGATGATTCGCCATTTTTTTGGTCGGGATTTACCATATGAGAAAGTAAAAGTGCTTGGGCAGGGAAGAGAGAAAACTTACAGGGATTTATATCGAAACAACATCCAAGAAATTGATGGATTAAAAGTTCTATTAAAAAAAATGAGTGAAATGAACATAAAAGCTTCACTGGCAACAATGAGTGATACACCCCAAATTGACCTGGTTTTAAACAAATTGAATATCCGGAATTATTTTCATTCAATTACAAACGGATTTGAAATACAAAAAGGAAAACCTGATGCTGAAATTTATAATCTGGCTTTGAAAAAGCTAGGCCTAAAAAATACGGAATGTCTGGTTATTGAAGACTCCATTGGAGGTATTACTTCAGCCAGAAGGGCAGGAATTGAAGTGATTGGCATAACAACTTCACATACAAAAGATGAATTAATCGCAAATGGTTGTGTCTCCACAATTTCAAATTTTCACGATTTGATCTTAAGCTGAAAGAGAGGCCATAGTAATAAGTGATGATCATCATGTGAAAGCTCAACAAGAGGTTTTACTTTCAGCCAACATTTAAACTTAAATGTCGATATAGGACTTTTCCAATATTTCATTTTTAATCAAATTTTTCTTTTTTCCTTTATTGATGAATTTGAGACAGTTTCATACATCTTTTTTCCAATTGCCGAATCATTTGTTCCAGGTCCCGTGACGTTAAATCTATATAGAATACCGTCTTTTCCACCTGAAAACTCGTTCAATCCAGTTCTTGAAACATTTGGGACATCTTCTGAACCATTTTTTCTACCCTCTGTAACGTTATTTCCACCTGTTGAACAAGGGAGAGAGATAGAAATTTTTAATTTTTATATGGAAAAAGTACATCAACAAGTAGAACAATTACTTCAGGAGGTGGAAAAAGTAGTACAAAGAGTGGATTAACAAGTACAACGGGTGGACTCATGAGTACAAAGACTGGACTAACGAGTACAGAGACTGGAAAAAACAATTCAAAGAGTGGAAAAAATGGTACGGAAGGTGGAAAAAACGATCCGGCATTTGGTCCGACGGTACCGTCCTGAAATAACTTGACATGTTGTACATATATTTCCTGATTTTACTTGACATGATATCTTTATATCCGAATTGTACTTTACATGGATAGCAAAAAAGAAGACCTATTTAACTCGGAGTTCTTTAAACAGTTTAAGGACTTTGGAGATTTTTCCAGCAATGTGGACTAATTTTAATTTCTCAAAGGAAGGATTGTAAGACAAACATTCTCAGGAATTTTCAGGTATGATATATAATCATAAGAATATCAGTTTCACAGTCGTCGAATGAAAGTGAAATAATTTATCCTTAGGATAGGTTATGCAACAGAACCATTCAAAGGGGTTATTGGTCTTTTATTTAGGATTCTTCGGCCTAATGGTCTTATAATGATTTCAGGAGTTGAGGCTAAACTCTATTGCATATTTGGCGTTTGCGCTAACTTCGTCAAAGTACCATGGGAACATGCCTACAATAATTCCATCTTTCTGTTTAATGTTTTCAAATGCAAATTTGAATGCAGCAATTACATCTTCCTGACTTGAACAAAGTCTGCCGGCACCAAGAATCTTAAAGGCAAGGCAAGGTTGCTCGACTTGCCTGATCACTGATGTCATAACTTTGGGATCATCCCTGAGGAAATGATAGGCGCTTACGGGAAGGGTAGGAAGCCTTTCGGGCTGATCTATTTTTCGCGTAAGGTAATAAAAACATGTCATGAAAAAATCAACGTCCCATCCATCATCTGCAATCTTTTTTATAACATCAGGATTGTGGGCAGAGACCCCTGCCATAATGCCCCTGTCTTTTACTGCCTTAACGTAGTCATGTACAACCTCTGATTTGCCTTCTGCAAATAACCGGTCCGTAACACCCCCATGATGAACAAGGGCAATCGGATCGGCATTATCGATGTCCGTATCGATAGTATCACGACTAGAGGTAAGTGTGAAGACCTTAATTTTAGATCCACGTTCACGAAGCATGTTTATGTAATCATATCTTGAAGAAGACTGGTGGGCCGTTATTCCCGATTGTTCGCATTTAAGAAGCAACTTAACAACACGTTCAGGAGTATAATAATCCTTCATCTGCCTGTCGGTATGTTGTCCGAGGTAGGAATAACCTAGGAATGGATTTGATCCACAAATAAGGCGGCTTATCCGGTGCTTACCCAGCATCATTGATGGCACATTTGCTATTGCTGGATCATGGCCGCCACTTTCCGACTTGATTAATGCGGCCTTAGTTCCAGAAGTCCCTAAAAGCCCCATTGCCGTTAGGATAGAAACCTTTGACAAGAATTCTCTACGCCTGGGAACAGTATTTTTGGAATTACTTTTATCCATTTTATATATCGATCTTATTGACAAATTTATGAATGAAGCCTCAATACTTCAATATACGAAAAGTTATCCAAATAACCGTGAAGGTTTAAACAGGAATTTATGATGAATAAGAATAATATTTAGAGCGTCAAGATTGATTCAATTAGCATTGACCTTTAAGAATCATTAATACTAAAAGTACCTTTTGCTTTCATAATCCATGAGTATGATCGCAAACGTAACACAGCATATCCTGGTTTATATTTCCCAAGCAAATAATAAACCCGACTTGATTGTCGGGTCTCTATAATTATGTGTGCCCAGAAGGGCGAGAACCGGACCGAACGTAAAAAAATGATCCTGTGGATCATTTTAGTGAGGGGCCGGTCTGCAGGGCAAGCGTGAGAGTCCTTTTCCAGTTCGGGTATTTGAAAAATAAAAAACCCGACTTGATTGTCGGGTCTCTATAATTATGTGTGCCCAGAAGGACTCGAACCTTCGGCCACCTGATTATGAGTCTCCTTTATTCGATATATTACCCGCTTCGAAAAAGTCGGGTTATTGGAGTTATATTCAACATTAACAGAGATTTATGTGTTTAAACCAGTATAATTTACTGTTCACTTTATGTAAAAAATTACACCGGTTTACATGGTTTTGTAGAAATACTGGTGAAAAAACTGGCACCTTTTCCAATTCCTATTCTAAATTGATTCTACTTATTTATATTAAGTGTTTTGTCCCTATTTGAGTGGCTAATACAGTCTTTCTTAATTTTTCCATGATTTATTTTTTATCTCTTTGAACAATTAAATAAACTATTTATCTTTGTTCGTAATATAACGAACAGCATGCAGAAAGAAGACGTACTCACCGAAGAACAAAAGACCATCGCACGTTTTGCGAAAGCAATGGGGCATCCAATCAGGATGTACGTTCTTGAACTACTTTCCAGACAAACGTGTTGTTACAGTGGCGATCTTACAGAAGTACTTCCCATTGCAAAATCCACCCTGTCGCAACATTTGAAAGAGTTAAAAGATGCGGGGTTGATTCAGGGTGAAATTGAAGCGCCCAAAATAAAATATTGTCTTAATCAGGAGAACTGGAAGCTGGCACAGCAACTGTTTGCCAGGTTCTTAAAATAAATTTTTGTGTAACATGTTCGTAGTTTTACGAATAACGAATAAAATAGCATGGAAATAAAAGTATTAGGAACAGGATGTGCCAGATGCAAATCACTTGAAGAGGTCACACGTAATGCGGTAAAAGAATTGAATATTGACGCAACAGTAGAAAAGGTTGAAGATATTCAAAAGATCATGGAATACGCTGTCATGCGAACCCCTGCTTTAGTGATCGATGAAAAAGTAGTCCTGTCAGGGCAAGTGCCCAAAATTAATCAACTAAAAGATTTGTTACTCAATAATATGTAATCCCATGAAAGCATTTAATTTAATATTCATTTTTTTAATGGCAGTCTCCCTTTCTGCCTGTAATGCACAATCTTCAAAGGAACAGAAGTCAGTAACTACAGATAACGAAGAACTTCAGGTCTATTACTTCCACTTTACAAAACGCTGTGCCACATGCAATGCCGTAGAGAATGAAACCAAGGTAGCGTTAGAAATGTATTATGCCGATCAAGTGAAGGATGGAAACGTCGCCTTTACTTCCCTGAATCTTGAAGAAGAAGACGGAAAGAAAATGGCAGAACAACTCAAAGTGACCGGACAGACATTACTGTTGGTCAAGGGAGACCAAATGGTGAATCTGACCAATGAAGGATTTATGAATGCCCGAACCAATACCGGCAAGTTCCACGAAATCCTGAAAAGCAATATCGACAAAATGCTGTAATGTATGGAAGAATTTCTCAATAACCTATACACAAATTCTTCCCTTCCGTTCGTCTCTGCCCTTGTTTTAGGATTGTTAACCGCAATAAGTCCCTGTCCTATGGCGACAAACATTACTGCCATTGGTTTTATCGGGAAAGACCTTGCAAACAGGAACCGGGTGTTTTACAATGGCTTGATGTACGCATTGGGTAGGACCGTTTCCTATACCTTGTTGGCATTGATCCTGTTTTTCGGGGCAGATCAACTCAGGATTTCAGGTGTTTTTCAGCAATATGGGGAGAAGATCATTGGTCCGCTTCTAATAGTCATCGGTATCTTTATGCTTGGAATCATTAAATTAAATTTTCCGGCTTTCAATAAATTGTCAGAAAGATTTCAAAACAGAAGCAGGTTCAATTATTGGGATGTTTTCTTGTTGGGAGTGATCTTCGCTCTCGCCTTTTGTCCCTATAGCGGAGTGCTATACTTCGGTATGTTAATCCCATTAACAGTATCCACATCAGGACTTCACCTGCCCATTGTTTTTGCCATTGCAACAGGCATTCCTGTGATCCTTTTTGCGTGGGTGATTGCCTACACTATATCAGGAATGGGAAGTATTTATAAAAGGATTAAATCCTTTGAATTCTGGTTCAGAAAGGCAGTAGCCTTTCTGTTTCTTGGTATTGGAGTGTATTATGTGATAGCAGTTTGGCTGTAAATTTTTTAATCTGAGAGTTCGTAGAATTACGAACAAGAATGAAAAATGAGTAGAGTGAAAAACAAAATAATCATCATCCTTCTTCTGATCCCGGTCTGGATCATTGTATATAAGTATCTGCAAGATATATCAGATTTCATTGTGTTTCGCTTGTTCCAGATGACTCCTGAGAAACACCTGACCGAGACCATCAGGTTCTTTATCTATGAAGTGCCAAAAGTGATGATGTTATTGGTTTTGATCATTTTTATTGTAGGAATAATCAGAACTTATTTTTCCCCGGAGAAGACGAGAAAGGCACTTGAAGGGAAACCCTTATTTGTTGGTAATGTGCTGGCATCTGTATTAGGGATTGTGACCCCTTTCTGCTCCTGTTCTGCAATACCATTGTTTTTGGGGTTTGTCGAAGCAGGAATACCATTGGGAGTTACATTTTCTTTTTTGATCGCTGCACCTATGATCAATGAAGTAGCATTGGTATTGCTTATCGGGTTGTTTGGATGGAAAGTTGCCCTGATCTATGTGCTCACAGGGCTTATCATTGCCATCCTGGCGGGCTTCATTCTTGAAAAACTAAACCTGAAAAGGTATGTGGCTGATTGGGTCTATCAAACCCATGCAAAACAAACGCTTGAGCAAGATAATTCACTGACCTTTAATCAAAGGATTTCAGCAGGTAGTGTGGTTGTCAGGGAAATCGTGGGCAAAATTTGGATATACATTCTAATTGGTATTGCAGTTGGAGCAGGAGTACACGGATTTGTACCTGATGAATATTTAGCAGGAGCACTTGGAAGCCAGAACTGGTACTCTGTTCCGTTGGCAATACTTGTGGGAATTCCTCTTTACTCCAATGCAGCAGGGGTTATACCCATCGTAAGCGTTTTGATTGAGAAGGGTGTGACTTTGGGAACAGCACTGGCTTTTATGATGTCCGTAATTGGTTTGTCACTACCGGAGATCATTATACTCAAGAAAGTATTGAAGTGGCAACTCATCGGTGTATTTATCGGGGTTGTTGCCGTAGGGATAATCATTGTTGGATTGATATTCAATTATGTACTACATATCTAAACCTTAAAAAATCAACATCATGGAACTATCATCACTCGGTTTTATCGGTGGCGGAAGAATCACCAAAATTGTTCTTCAAGCCTTGACTAACAAGCAAATCGATTTGCCTTCCGTACAGGTTTGCGATACCAATCCGGAAGTATTGAAGGCACTTCAACAGAAGTTCCCGAAAATTCAAACCACTGGTTCTTGCGAATTAACAGCAAAGCAGGAGATAGTTTTTATCGCCCTGCACCCTCCTGTAATTATGGAGACACTGGAACAGATTAATACATCAATTTCTGAGAAAACACAGGTAGTTTCATTCGCCCCGAAAATCAGCATCGAAAAAATTGCTTCAAAACTGGCAACAAGGAATATTGTACGCATGATTCCCAATGCCACTTCATACATCAATGAAGGGTATAATCCGGTGTCCTTTTCGGGGGAATACTCTTCCAGGGAAAAACAATCATTGCTTGAAATGCTAAAAACTATGGGGAAGACTTTTGAAGTGGAAGAATCGAAACTCGAAGCGTATGCAATGGTCTCCGCCATGTTACCGACTTATTTCTGGTTTCAGTGGAAAGAGATGGAGGAACTTAGTTATCAGATGGGTTTAACTGAATCGGAGAGCAAAGAAACGGTAAAGCAAACCTTATTAGCTGCCATCAATTTACTTTTTAATTCTAATCTGAATTACAATGAAGTCATTGATTTAATTCCTGTAAAGCCAATCGGTGAGCATGAAGCACAAATTATTGAAATATACGAGAGCAAATTGATGGGATTGTTTGAAAAAATAAAACCATGATAGCCTCCAATACGAAACATACATTTTGTAAATACTCATGAAAATATTTAATTGAAGTAAATGGTGTAAATTGACACCAAGGTGTATTTAATACCAAATACTTTAAGTCCTGGCACCAAAGAAAAAACCACCTACAAAATAAATTGTAAGTGGTTGATTTTCAAGTGGGCCCAGAAGGACTCGAACCTTCGGCCACCTGATTATGAGTCAGGTGCTCTAACCAACTGAGCTATGGGCCCAAATCATTTGGTGATTTGGCGATTTAGTGATTTGTGAGTTATGATTTTTTAATTTATCATTTTTAAAACAATGCCTCGAGTATTGCACTATCACACTTTCTATTTAAAATCCCTTATTCGGGTATAACATAACTAAGGATCGGGATGGGGCTTCCCCGCCGAGGCGGGGAGTCTATCCCGAAATGTGCAATGCCGTATTTGAAATTTGAGGCACCAAATACAGTCACTATCACCAACATCTATAAAGAACTTTTTAATTAAATTCTAAGCTTCTTGAATTTGGGAGTGCAATGTTACATATTTGCCACTTAATTGACAAATTTACACCTTAGATTTGGCTTCAGGAACTATTAAAAATATAATTTTTGACCTTGGTGGCGTTTTGATGGATATCGATCCCCAAAAGACTGCAAATAAATTTGCTGAACTTAGTAAAACCAGCCCTGTCGATATTATTGAAATCCATAATTCAAATAACTTTTTCAAAGATTATGAAAAAGGCCTGATAAATGATCAGTCTTTTCGTGACCATATCAGAAACTTTCTGAAAGTTGATCTTCCGGATAAAGCTATAGACAGCGCCTGGAATGATATGATCCTTCATTTCCCGGATAGTAAAATAGATCTTCTTGAAGATGCGAAAAAGGAACATAGAATATTCCTTCTCAGCAATACAAATCACATTCATACGATTAAATTCGAAAAAATGTTCAAGGAGTTAACTCAAAATGATATTCATGATTATTTTCGAAAACGTACACTATTCTTTCGAGATGCATACCAGAAAGCCGGAACCAGACATCTTTAATCGGGTGATTGCGGAGAACGAGTTGCGTGCGGATGAAACATTACTTATTGACGATAGTTTACCAAATATTAAAACTGCGGATAAACTGGGACTGAAAACCCATCATGTCCAGATCAACCAGGCTAATATTAAAATCGATTTTTAATGGAAGATAATCTTAGTAAAAGGGATATAAGCGAAACAGATCTAGCTAAGGACAAAAAGGACAGGACCTATAAACCCATATTCCCCATTTTATTCATATTAACCCTGATCACTACAACTATTTCCGGAGCCGAATGGATGTATGGCAAGCCACTATTGTACTTTGAACCTGGCCTGACTCTGAGCGAAACTTTGTCAGGAGTCTATTTTTCCATTCCATTCCTGGGTATACTGACAATACACGAGTTCGGCCATTATCTCACAGCAAAATATTACAGTATAAAAGTTACCCTGCCTTATTATATTCCTCTATGGTTGGGCTTCGCCTTTTTACCTTTTGCGACAATTGGGACAATGGGCGCCTTTATCCGCATCAAGGAGCCCATCAAATCGCGTAAGGAATATTTCGATGTAGGGATTGCCGGACCGCTGGCTGGATTTATAGCTGCTCTTGTAGTATTATACATAGGTTTTACCCATCTTCCTCCGGCTGACTATATTTACCAGATCCATCCGGAATACCAGCAGTATGGTCCTGATTATGCTGATTTCGTTTACAATGAACCGGGATCCTTTTATCTGGGGAAAAACCTGACCTACCTGTTTTTTGAAAAATATGTTGCCCAGGATCAATCCCTTATCCCAAATCCATTTGAGATTATCCACTATCCCTTGTTATTCGCTGGTTTTCTGGCCTTGTTCTTTACTGCAATAAACCTATTGCCTGTTGGTCAATTGGATGGAGGGCATGTGTTGTTTGGATTGTTTGGATGGAAGAACCACCGCTGGATATCACTGACCATTTTCATTTGTTTTCTGTATTTTTCCGGACTGGGTCTTGTAACACCTTTTGATTCGACGGATACGCTTTTGTATGCTGTGCCAATGTATATTGCTTTCTTGTTTTTCACCCTCTTGCGGCTGAGGGTTAACCTTCGAACGAAATTTACCATTGCAGTTGCTATTTTTGCAGCACAGTTCCTGACCGCATTCTTCATTCCGGGAGTACAGGGTTCGTTTTTCTGGCTTGTTTATGCTTTTATTATCGGACGTTTTCTGGGGATATATCATCCCCCGGCAATAATCAATGAACCTTTGTCAATGGAAAGGAAAATACTAGGATGGATCGCTTTGATCGTTTTTATAATTTCTTTCTCACCTATGCCCTTTGTTATAACCTGATCGCTCCACAGAGAAGAGTTCTACTTTGCCTTCTTTTCCTTTGAGTTCAGCAATTCCCTGGCTTTCATAAATATATTCTGAGTTTTCCTTTAAAGCGTTTCGAAGCGATTCGGAAATTAAAAAATCTTTTCCATAATGATGGCACATTCCTCGAATTCTGGCTGCCGTATTGATCGTATCGCCATGAAAAGCAATCTCCTTTTTCAAATATCCAACTTCAGCAACCATAACACGCCCGAAATTAGCGCCAGCTTTGAATGTGGGGATCTCTCCATAATGACTGATATAATAATCACTTTTGGCTTGTATGATGTCAAGAAACACAAAAAATATGGAGATACAGTTCTGATTGTTTATGCCATTCTCCTTGTCCCATGATATAACAGCTTCATCACCTACATATTGGTAAATGGATCCATCACATTGGTTAGCTGCCACGTTCAGATCAAACAGGAAATCCTGAATAAAATGACTGTACTTAATATGCCCGAGCCGTTCTGCAAATATTGTTGAACCTGTTAAATCGATAAACATGAGTATCTTATCTTCTTCCAGAGGGTGGTGGTATTTTCCCATAAACATAGGCAGAAGAATGCCTGGCCCGAATTTATCGTTTACCTGACCAATGAATCCAATCAGAATACTTACTAAAATGCAGTAAATCATATAAGATAAGATAGCCCTTGGGAGGAAATGATTTGCCCCTTCGCGAATAGGAACATCCAGTATTTCAATAGCTATTCCGAATACTATCATTAGAACCAAAAATATGGAGACTATGTAAATCAGGCTTTTCCTGAAAAGATAATGGCCAAAGGAGTGATTCGATTTTATGGTTCTTATAAAGAAAATGTCGGCAAAACTCATGAAAATACCCATTAGAACGCCTCCGAACATGTTAAGCGCAATCAACACAATTGGTGGATATCCGGTCTGAAAGAAGGGTAGTTCTTTAAGGTCAAATGCCATGATTATCCTGAATATAGAATAGGCAGCAAAAGCGATTACCCAGCTGGTTATTTCGAATATAAAAATACTTTTGTAATTAGGTCTCAAGGCATCTTATTGTGTTAAGAAATAAATATAGAGAAAATAATTTAAAAATTAGGGGAAGAGATATTTTCCAAGGTTACAAGAAAATATAAAAAGGATTCGATAATTGAGGATTATATCTTTAGTTCATGCTATTCTCGCTGGTCTTATTCCTGGTTTTTACAATAGCTGAAATTATCACTATGCTTGCCGCTAGAAAGATGACTGCTGTTATGGGATTCCTGCCATAATTCAATAGTTCAATCAGTACAACAATATCAATGATAATTAGAAAAACAACCAGGATCATTAAAATTAGATTTCTCATGAATAAATGGGGTTTCATATAGGTAACAAATTTTCCTTTGTTCCCGTTCCTGAATATTTTAAAAATTGGAATATTTTTTTGCAGCCCGCTCTTTATATTGGGGGAATAATAGAGAAAATCTGAAAAAGCAAATATATAAATTCAAAAAACGTATTTTTGCAAAACCAATAAACGGATGAATTCATGAGAGATGAAACTCTATTAGATGAAATCGAAGAAGGAATTGAAGCGATAAAAAGAGGAGAGGTTGTTATTGTCGTTGACGATGAAGACCGTGAGAATGAAGGCGATTTTATCTGCGCAGCAGAAGCTATCACACCTGAAATAGTAAATTTTATGGCCATGCACGGACGTGGTTTAATTTGTACTCCCCTGGTTGAAGAACGCTGTGATGAACTTGAACTTGAACTTATGGTGGGCAAAAATACAGCCATACATGGCACGCCATTTACTGTGTCCGTTGATTTGATAGATGAAAAAGTAGCCACAGGAATATCTGCCGAGGATCGATACTGGACTATAAAATCCCTGGTTGATCCAAACACCAAACCCACTGACCTGGGACGTCCGGGACATATATTCCCATTAAAGGCAAAAAAGGGGGGAGTGTTGCGTAGAACCGGGCATACAGAAGCAGCCATTGACCTCGCAAGACTGGCAGGTTTCCAGCCGGCCGGAGTATTGATCGAAATCATGAATGAAGACGGCTCAATGGCAAGATTACCACAATTAAGAAAAATAGCTGATCAATTTAACCTGAAGTTGGTATCTATAGATGACTTGATTGAATACCGGCTAAAAAAAGAATCTTTAATAGAACGAATTACGGATGTAAATATGCCAACAGAATATGGCAGCTTTCATCTAAAGGCTTACAAACAGACGAATACAGGAGAAGTCCATCTGGCTCTAGTCAAAGGTGAATGGGGGAAGGATGATCCTGTACTGGTTAGGGTCCATTCATCATGCGTTACAGGGGATATTTTTGGATCCTGCCGATGTGATTGCGGTCCGCAGTTGCACGGAGCCATGGAAATGATAGAAAAAGAAGGTAAAGGTGTAGTAATATATATGAACCAGGAAGGACGTGGGATTGGACTGCTGAACAAATTAAAGGCTTATGAGCTTCAGGAAAAGGGTTTTGATACTGTTGAAGCAAATGAAAAGCTTGGATTTAAAGCAGATGAAAGGGATTATGGGGTAGGTGCCCAGATCATACGGGATCTGAACATATCTAAAATTAAGCTTCTATCAAATAATCCTAAAAAAAGAGTTGGATTGATGGGTTATGGCCTGGAAATTGTGGAGGTAAATGGAATTGAAATTGTCCCTAATCAATATAATCTTCATTATTTAAAAACGAAACGGGATAAAATGGGGCATGATATATTGAATGATAAAGATTAAATATATGAGATTTTTCTTCTCCATATTTTTCTTATTGATTCTTATCTCTAACACATCAGCGCAGGATTTTCCTTCTGAGCTTCTGCATGAAGGGAAAGTTACCCTGGCTAATGGAGATACATTATCGGGTAAGATCAAATATGATCTTGAGAATGACCTTATTCAGATTGTATATAAAGGTACAATACAGACGTATAGCGCCCGTAAGTTAATGTATTTTACTATCTATGATAATACTGTGGATATGTATAGATCTTTCTATTCTATCCCCTATGAAATTCAACCTAATTACGAACGTCCATTGCTATTTGAAGTGCTGTTTGAAGGCCAGTTGTCATTGCTGGCAAGAGAGAAAATTGTTACTGAAACTGTGCCTCAATATTCATATGCATATAGATCCTCTGTAAATATGACCAGGACAAAACTGGAATATGAATTTTTCTTTCTCGATCAAAAGGGCAATTTTGTAAAGTACGATCTCAAAAAGCCCCAACTTTATGAATTAATGAGTCGAAAAGAACCTCAGATTAAAAGTTATATCAAAAAAAACAAACTAAAGACAGACTCAAGAAGGGATTTGGTCAGAATAACGGCCTATTACAATGCCCTGCTTGAGGAGTGATTTTTTATTTATGAGCAAACCGTTGATTCTCGTCACTAATGATGATGGTATAAATTCTAAAGGTATCAGGATATTGGTTGATATCATGGAAAAATTTGGGGAAGTCCTGGTGGTTGCACCAGATAGCCCCCAATCAGGTATGGGACATGCGATAACTGTAGGGAATACGTTAAGACTATACAAAACAAAGGTTTTCAATGGCATCGAATCCTACCAATGTTCCGGAACACCTGCCGATTGTGTAAAACTTGCTAAACATCATATACTAACTGACCGGAAACCTGATCTAGTGGTTAGCGGCATTAATCATGGCACAAATACTTCTATCAGTATAGTCTATTCCGGAACTATGGCAGCCGCACTGGAAGCTGCAATTGATGATATCCCAGCTATTGGATTTTCATTGTGTGATTATGCAGCGGATGCTGATTTTTCACATACTCTTAAATATGTAGAGTCGATAACCAGGCAGGTTCTGGAAAAAGGGCTGCCTCCAGGTATCGCACTTAATGTAAACATGCCATCACATGACAAGGGGCCAATAAAAGGAGTTAAGGTGTGCCGCCAGGCACGCGCCAGGTGGAAAGAAGCTTTTGATGAAAGGGTGGATCCTTATGGTGGGCAGTATTTCTGGATGGCCGGTGATTTCCATTATCTGGATAATGGAGAGGATAATGATGTATGGGCCATAAAAAATAATTATATAGCAGTCGTACCTACGCAATGTGATATGACAGCACATAACAACATTCAGGAACTAAAAAAGAAGATTGAAGATAATTGAAATCAGTTTCTAGAATTCATACGTTATACTGGTCAGTTTTTGAGATACCTCCCACAGCTTCTTAGCGTCTCCCAGGTCGTGTGAAGCATTATTGGACTTTACAAGGACAGGATCACCTTTCATTTCTCCAAATCCGCTTGGCCCGTAATATTCTCCTCCTCTGACATCGGGATCAACAGAGGCCCTGATCTGGGGTAATGCGCCCTGCGCCTGGTCCTGAGTGAATGGAGCCATCAAAGCAAAAAGGGGTTTAAACCACCATTTGTTTTCGAGAAAACGCCCTAAATTCGTTCTGGATGCTCCTGGGTGTGCTGCAACAGCGATACTATCAATACCTTTCGACTCAAAAGCGCGTTGCAGTTCATAAGTGAATAACAAGTTCGATAATTTAGAACGGGCATATGATTTCATGGGCGTATAATCTTTCCCATTTTCGAAGAGCAGGTTTTCGAAATCCATTTTTCCATACTTATGCGCATTGCTACTTACGTTAACAATCCTTGATCCGGGAGTTTTAACGATCAGATCCATGAGTAAACCCGTCAATGCATAATGCCCAAAATGATTGGTTCCATTTTGCGCTTCCAACCCATCTTTTGTCAGAAAATATGGTGTCGTCATTATTCCTGCATTATTAAGTAATACGTTTAGCTGATCATATTTTTCTCTAAACTCCCGGGTAAATTCTTTGATTGAAGAAAAGTCCATCAGGTCCAGTTTCATTACACGGATTTTCCCTGTAGGATTGCTTTTCATGATCTGTGTTTTAGCAGTTTCACCTTTCTCTTTAGAACGGCCCGCTAATACCACTTCTGCTCCACTTTCAGCAAAAGCTTTAACGGATTCAAATCCGAGACCACTATTACCTCCGGTTACTATGATTACTTTACCTGTGAGATCAGGTATATTTTCAATTGTCCATTTTGTTTTACTCATTTTTCTATTTTTTATGTTTTAATTTGATCAATATTAATGATCACGGTATTTGGCTACTCAATAATAACATTAAACCCTTGAGTTAAGTTTTGTTCACCCCGGTCCCCCTGGTTCAATCTGATATCACTCTATGTTATATTTTCCAGCGCTTTCCTGGTTTTTCGTGTTTTAATTATAAATAAAACAATAAATACAACTTTTAATGAAATACCTGGGACGATCAACAGAGCCGGGCTAAAAGGTGGTTCATGCGATCTTAAGTACAAACCGGTGAGAAACATCGCTAATCCTACAAATAGAAAGATCAATTCATACCCTGGTTTATATTCACCACTTCGGGCCTTACTGATAATATAATAGGTTTTGAATGCCACCCCAACAATAATAAGTAGTCAATCCTTCAGATCCTAGTTCTGTTGTCTTTCTGAGTATTATTCCCAGTATTAACAAGAGAATACCCGCAAACAGTGTCCATTTTGATTTCATATTTTTTCAATTTAAGCAGAAAAGATATCCAAAATTCATGGGTTTATCATTCCCTGTCTAAAGTTTTCAGTTTCCATCAGGCATTAGTTTTACCATAGTGATTTCACTTTTTGTAGCTACCCGCATGGGTGGCCCGAAAGTTCCTGCACCCTCCGAGACAAATATTCTGGTTCCGTTGTAACTATGAAGCCCTGGCCCACTACGTTAGCTGGCTCCTCGCTATCCCGATTTAGCGGGAATTACGCTCAGCCCCGCTGCTCACTTCGTTAGCTGGCTCCTCGTTAAAATGATCCACCGGACCATTTACTTACGCTCGGCCCCACGCCCAAACGGGATAACATACTTCACATAAAGATTTAAAGCAGGCACGAAACTATCAAAAGGCCGGCCATAGCCGGGAACAGCATATACCTCAAAGGGATCAAAATTATCAGCCTGTATTAAAAACCTCAACCTGAAAGTAAATCCAAAATATAAATTTCCCTTCAAAGCTGATTCTGAGCCCAGGATCAACTCCGCCCAACTTGCTTCCAGGTCTTCGCGTTTAAACTCTCCTTCATAATCGTCCCATAAAGAACTCAGGATCGAGAAAGTTGCTTCATCCTGATATTGACTCATGGCATATTTTACCCCGATAATAAAATTGACACCCTGATTGAAGGGATAATAATAGCTTATTCCAGCCCTGCCATAATAACCATAAGATTTGTATTCGGCATTTTTGTAAAAATCATCAGGTGTCTTTTCCCCATAACCAACTTCAATATTTATCCCTACATTGATCTTTGAAATAAATCCCAGGCCTGCCTCCAACTTTGTCTCGCCAGAAGAAACCAGGCTCACTAATTTTAAATAGTCAATGCTGATCTCAAAGCGGTTGTAGGACATGTCCAGTCCATCATCGGTAGTTAGGGTATCTGCAGCGGCTTTCTCTACTTCATTAGCGACAGAATCAGCCAAATCATCGACAACAGAATCTTTGACTGGATTGTCCACGGTATCCGGGTTCTCTTCCTGACCAATAGCCTGAAAGAAAACCATTAGCAATATCAGGAATGATATACTAAAAATATACCTGGATCGTGGTTTCATTGCTGTTACAATTGTTTTTATCACAAACGACTTTCGCTGAATCGTAGGTGATCTCTGTGATTCCTATTTCATAGATCCGTATCAATATCCGGTAATCTACATAATCTTGTTCACGGATATATTGTACTCCTACTAAATCTTCCTTACCATCTATTTTAACTACAAAAGAACAACTGTCATAGTTCATGTCCAGCGGAAAGGGGAAGATGGTTAGTGAGTCATTGGTCAGCGAATCCTTGAAATATATAGGTCCCTCACCATTTGGGCCCATTACTTCGTCAATTTTTATCTTCCCTTTTTCTATGTCAGTTTTTACCTGGTTGTAGAGATCAATCTCTGTTTCAAGTTCTACTTTGATTGTGTCCAGATCAGTATTCCCTGTATCAATGCCAGCCAAAACCTTATCAAGGCTGTCTTCAAGAACTACCAGTGTATCTTCAACCTTATTTAGACTGTCGATATTAAAAAACTGAAAATTTACAATTGGCTCAGCAGTGCTGGGACCACAATCATAACAATCCTGGCAGCTTAGAATGCCTAAAGGCACCGTAAGAAGAAAGAATAAAGACCAATTTAAAAGTGCTCTGAGATCCATATCATAGAGATTGAGCAAATTTATAGCTTATATCCATAATAAATTGTACAAGATAGGATAATTTCAGGCAGGATCTACATTGAAAACGATCTTCCCGCTTCGGTATTCTTTATTGGATCTAACCGTTATTGCCGCCTTATCCAGGAATTCTTTAAGGAAGGATAAATTAATTTTATCTCTTTCAATTTTTATAATGATGTGTTGGAGGTATTCGTTTCTGATCTTGGAGATCAAGGGTTCCTCTGGCCCTAAAATCATGCCAGGAGGGAGGTTTTTCTTAATTTCAATAGCGAGCACTCTGGCAAGCTGGTATGATTTGTCTTTTTCCTTGTGCTTTATTATTATTTCAATTATCCTTGAAAAAGGGGGGTAATTAAATTGTTTTCGTTCATTCAACTCTTGATCAGCCATCCCCTCGTAATCGTTATTGATCACTTTTTCAAATACCGGATGTTCCGGATTGGAAGTCTGTACGAGTACAAGTCCTTTCTGCTCTCTTCTACCTGCCCGACCACCAACCTGGGACATCATCTGAAACGCTTTTTCAACAGACCTGAAATCAGGAAAATTCAGGATCTGATCAGCATCCATAATGCCTACCGTCAATACATTGCCAAAATCCAGTCCTTTGGTGATCATCTGCGTACCTATTAGGATGTCCATATCACCCTGGTCAAAGCTATTGATTATCTGCTGGTAGCTGTACCTGCTCCTTGTTGTGTCAAGGTCCATTCGTTTTGCCCTGGCTTCCGGAAGAATCAGTTTCAGGTCTTCTTCAATTTTTTCAGTACCGAATCCTACTGTATTGATTTGTGTTGACCCACAAGCTTTACACATTGTTGGGATATAGGTTTTATAACCGCAATAATGACACCTTAGTTCATCACTGTACATATGGTAAGTGAGGCTTACAGCGCATTGTTCACATTGTGGTATCCAGCCGCAGGTTTGGCAAATTACAAAGGGAGAATAACCGCGGCGGTTCTGGAAAAGTAATACCTGTTTACCAGCTTCAAGAGTTTCTTTTAATTCATGAATAAGAGCTGAAGTAAAATTTCCTGTTAATGTTTTATTCTTTCTTTCCTGCCTCGTATTAATAAGTTTTATTTCAGGAAGTACAGATGTACCATACCTTTCATTAAGTCTTACATAACTGTATTTGCCGGTTTGAGAAAGATAATATGATTCCAGGGAAGGGGTGGCAGATCCCAACAATGTTTTCGCTTTATGTAACCTGCCCAGAAAAAGGGCTACATCTCTTGCATGATACCTTGGGGCTGGATCCAGCTGTTTATAAGAGGTCTCATGCTCTTCATCAACAATAATTAGCCCCAGATTACTAAATGGCAGAAAAACAGATGACCGTACCCCTACCACAAAGTTGATCTGGCCTTCCAATACACCTCTCCAGACCTCGACTCTTTCATTATCAGAATATTTAGAATGGTAAACCCCCATATTTCCACTAAAAATCTTCAATAACCTTTCAACTATTTGAGTGGTCAGGGCAATCTCGGGCAAAAGGTACAATACTTGTTTGCCGGCCTTTAACTGTTCCTTGATCAGTTGGATGTAGATCTCGGTTTTGCCACTTCCTGTAATTCCATGAAACAGTACAGTTTCTATTGCCTCAAAGGACTTTTTAATTTCATTTTTAATTTCATTTTGAAGATCACTTAACTCAACTTCTGCGGTATGCCGGTCAGCCAGGCTGAATCGTGGTACGATTACCTCAAACTCCTGTAGAATATCATTTTTGATCAGTGTTTTATAGGATGATCTTGAAAGATCGTTTTTGAAAAGGAGATTTTTTGATATTCCTTTTTCATTACTTTCGGGCTCTTCATATACTGGTGCCAACTGCATGTATTTCATTAAAATGTCAAGTTGCTTTGGCCGTTTCTCCAGCTGACTGAAAAGCTCTTCCATGAGGCTTTCATCCTTCAGGTAGTGGTCATTTATCCTGGCTCTGATCTCTTTTTTGGGTTTGTATCTTTCTTTTAACTCTTCATATATAATAATCACCTCTTTGTTGATCAGGGATTTTAGGACATGGTAAATGTTTTTGAGAGATAGTACTTTCGCAGCTTCAGGATAAGTTAATGACTTGTCAAATTCGAGAGATTTAATCAGCAACAATTCCTTGTCAGAAAATCCGATCTCACTTTGGTCCAGCGAAAAATCAGGATGAAGTTGAATCTTAGATTCACTTGATAATTTGAGCCCGGTTGGTATACCTGCATTCATTACTTCCCCTGGTGTGCACATATAATATCCAGCCATCCAATCAAAAAGATCCTTTGATTCAGGAGCAATAACAGGTCTCTCATCGATCACATCAAGTAGAAATTTTGGATCATAAGCATCGGGTGATTCTTTATGAATATCCCATATAATTCCCGTCAAAATCTTTCTTCCGAATTCTACAATAACCCTGAAGCCTGTCTCAATTTGATCAGCTACAAAATCAGGAACTTTATAGGTAAAACACCTCGGGATGGGCACTGGCAGAAGTACTTCGGCATACAGTGCTTTAGAATGTGTGATTATATTGATATTTGAGGATAATTCTTCCAATTATTTTAATTGTTCAAGGGCATCTTCAGCTGAATGAACCGGCAATTTACACGATTTATTGAAACAAACATAAATCGTATTGTCTTTCAAATTTTTACGCGCTCTAAGCAGTGGTAGTTGTGAAGAAGACATGGTGCCGCAGAAAATTTTATTGGGATGGTATCTTGTATTAATTTTATCCCTGATTTTTATCATATCAGGCCCGATTATTGCGATTTCAGCCATTGGTACAGATATCATCAGAAAAACGCTGGCCCAATAGCTGGCATATTCCGGTTCAGTTGTGATAAGCTTTTTCATCTGGTTTACCATTCGCTCAGCAATATCCCTATACTCATCATTGTCATATAGCAGGCCTAACAGATAGAGATTTTCAGCCATGATTGAATTTGATGAAGGTATTACATTATCAAAAATCTCTTTTTTCGTGGCAATCAACTGTGTGGCATTTTTGTCAGTATAGAAGAAAAATCCTTCCTTGTAATCAAAGAAATTATTTATGGTATAGACCGTTAATTTCTTCGCCATCTCGATCCATTTCTCATCAAAGTTGGCCTGGTATAGTTTAATAAACGCCTGGATAATAAAAGCATAATCCTCAAGATATCCCAAAATGGGTCTCTTGCCTTTTATTGATGTGCGGTATACTTCATTATCATCAATATGATGCCTGATCAGATATTCCCCATTTTTCAGGGCCATGTCCAATAGATCACTATTTTGAAGTGCCAGATATGCATCTGCTAAACCACTAAGAGCCATCCCGTTCCATCCGGCCAGGCGTTTGTCATCAAGCCCCGGTCTTATTCTGTCAGCCCTTTTCTCAAGCAAACGTAATTTTACCTGTTCCAGAAGTGATGAAGCTTCCTCATAATTGCATTTAAATTGTTCAGAGATCTTTTCCAGTCCATTGTGTTTAGTAAGAATGTTTTCAAGGTTCTCCCAGTTCCCTGTTTCTTCAATCCCAAAGAAATCTGCCCAGAAATCAGGATCCTCCTGAACCGTATTTTTGAATTCCTCAGCTTTCCAGACATAGAATTTCCCTTCTACACCCTCGGAATCAGCATCCAATGCGGAATAAAATCCTCCTTCATCATCAATCAGTTCCTCATTCAAAAAACGGACAGTTCCTTCAATTACCGTTTTATATTCACCATCATAGGTTTGGCAATATGCTTCTGCATACAGGCTTAACATTTGACTGTTGTCATAAAGCATTTTTTCGAAATGGGGCACGAACCACTTATTATCAACTGAGTACCGGGCAAATCCACCTCCAACCTGGTCATATATTCCACCACGGGCGATTTGTTTCAGGGTAAAATGACTATGTTTTGTGTATCTTTCATCACTACTATAATGCCCATATCGCAATAGAAATTTCCAGATGGAAGGCATAGGGAATTTCGGGGCCTTATCGAATCCGCCATAATTATGGTCGAATTTCTTAGACATGTCAGTAAGCCCGGTGGCCAGCACTTTCAATCCAATGTCAAAGTTTTGTTCCGTCAGGCCAAACTTTAGCACATCGCTTTTTGAGAGGTGGTTTGCAAGCTGTTCTGCTGACAAGTTAAGTTTTTCCCTTTTGTCAGAAAATGCTTCCTGTACATTTTTAAGTATTTCATAAAAGGATTGCTTAGGGAAATAAGTCCCACCAAAAAAAGGTTTTTGTTCAGGGGTAAGAAAGACATTCAGAGGCCAACCACCCTGGGTACCCATAGCTTGAACAGCATCCATATATACATGGTCAACATCGGGTTTTTCTTCCCGGTCAACCTTTATGCTAATAAAGTGTTCATTGAGAAATTCAGCGATCTGTACATCTTCAAAGGATTCCCGTTCCATTACATGACACCAATGGCATGCTGAATACCCGATACTTACCAGAATAGGTTTGTCCTCCTTAACGGCTTTTTCCAAAGCTTCCTGAGTCCATGGATACCAGTCAACAGGATTGTAGGCATGCTGCAGGAGATAAGGGCTGGATTCATGTACTAAACGGTTTGCCTTCTTTTCTTTCATGTTTTGTTTTGTTATCAATCACATAGCTGCTTGTTTAATTAAGCAGGAAATCATACCGATTGTTTTATTTTAATTGTTTTTTGAGAAGTCTTAGTTCATCTGAGGTATCCACTTTCGACTGGAATGCTTTTAGTTGCTGGATGGTACTCCTAAGGAACTGTTGATGCTCTTCTGAGTCCGGAAAGAAAGGTTTATGATTCAGCGCATTGCGGACTTTTGCCCAATCTTTAAGGAATTGAATCGTATCATCCGAGAAATAACTTTGCTGGAAGGCTTTCCAGATATATTCAATTGCAGAATCACTCGGATGTAACATGTCGGATTTGTAAAACCTGTAATCCCTCAGGTCGTCCATCATGATCTCAAATGAAGGAAAATACTGAACGTTTTCATAACTTTCTGACAGAACCCCGCAAGCGTACCTCAAAATAGATTTACTGATACTGTTTGTCTCAAAGGAATCCTTAATGTGCCTTACCGGACTCACCGTTAAAATAACATTAAAATCCTTATTTAAGGATTTCAGGGTTTGATAAAATGAGTCGAATGCCTTAATTATTTCATCAGGGTGTAATCTTCTTTTTTCAAATTCTTTTGCAGGAACTTTATGACAATTACTTACAATTCCATTCAACTTTTTATGGATATACACAATTGCAGTACCTAGTGTAATCAGGATCCATTTCGATTGAAGCAGATATATTTTACTATATTTATTCGCCTCACCGATCTGGGTCAATAGATCATCTTTATTTAAGGCGGAAATATCAGAATGAAAATCATAATGACGGAATATCCCCTGGTTTTTCAGGATGAAATTGTCATCAATTGCCTTTTCAAGTAAGGCATCTTCCATCAACTTGAAAATAGAAAGGGGATTGTATATGACGCCATAGGGATTGGTCAGATTGTCAAATTTATTTTCTGATAATTTCAGGCCAATATTTTCCGAGAAGCAAGAACCAATAAGGAACAGGGGATCATTCAATGAAATTTTTCTGGCAGATTTTTTGGGTGATACAGGAGTTCTGAACATATGATAAATTTACCCATTCAATCTAAAAAATAAAAGAATGTATCTAAAGCCTTTGAGAAAGGAAATGAAATCACAGAATTGGGATGATATAAGGCCTTTAAAATAACTAATTAAAATTCAGAATGGGAGTGTAAGTCACGCGTTATGGGGCCTCCTGATCAGGCTATCCGGATTTTGAAGATCAGCTATAGATAAAAAACGACAAGATATAATGTATATGTAAGATGGGGTGGTATTTAGAAGGCAAAAAAAATCCCGCAAAGCTGCGGGATCAGATAATATTATTTATTTTATGTTATTCAGCGACCACCTTAAAAGGTACTTCTTTCTTTACTTCTTTATGGAGGTCGATCGTAATTGCGTACTCGCCAACTTCTTTAACTTTAGAATTGAAGTTAATTTTCTTTCTGTCAATCTCAAAACCTTTTTCTTTCAAGGCATCAGAAATTTGAAGTGTGGTAATTGCGCCAAATATCTTGCCGCTTTCGCCAACTTTTGCCCCGATTTCAAGTACGAGGTCACCTATCTGCTCTGCAACGCCTTCTGCATCATTTTTCAATTTCTCAGCTTTATGTGCAGCCTGTCTGACATTTTCCTCAATCATCTTCCTGTTGGAGGTATTTGCCAGAATTGCAATTCCTTTAGGTATAAGATAATTCCTGCCGTATCCGGATTTCACTGAAATCACGTCATTTTTATAGCCCAGGCCTTGTATATCCTGTGTAAGTATCACTTCCATATGAATTCAGATTTATTTTAATGAATCGGTTACATAAGGCAGTAAGCCCAGATGTCTGGCACGTTTTACCGCTAAAGCTACTTTTTTCTGGAACTTAATGCTTGTTCCGGTAAGTCTCCTGGGAAGTATTTTGCCCTGGTCATTTACAAACTTTAACAAGAAATTGGCATCCTTATAATCAATATACTTGATACCATTCTTTTTGAAACGACAATACTTCTTCCTGTTTTCGTTCCTGTTTAAAGGTTCATTCATTAATGTCATGCTGCTTGCTCCTCCTTAGCTTCAGGTTTTTTGTTAAATTCTCCTCTGCGGCGTTTTTCATTGTATGCCACAGCATGTTTGTCAAGTGATACAGTTATAAACCGCATTACTTTTTCATCTCTTCGATACTCCAATTCTAAAGCTGCGATGGTTTCAGGAGTTGCCGCAAATTCAAACAGGTTATAAAATCCGGTTGACTTATGCTGAATGGGGTAAGCAAGTTTCTTGAGTCCCCAGTTTTCTTCGTTAATGATCTCAGCTTTGTTGTCAACCAACACCTTTTTGAATTTCTCGACAGCATCCTTCATCTGAACTTCAGACAAAACGGGAGTTAAAATGAATACTGTCTCGTAGTTTTTTAATTCCATCTTTATAAATTAATTTTCGGACGGCAAAGGTATAACTTTATTGCTTTATCACAAAGTTGAAGGAAATAAATCGATAGGTGTTGATGTTATTTGACCATAAATTCTTTTTCACCCATCATATAATCATCGGTATACACCTGCAATTGATAGGCGCCGGGAACATATTCACTTCCCTTGTCATAGTCAAAAGTGAGTTTTTGTCGGGTATTATCAAATAGGATTTCCTGTTTTGCTGTATAAAATTCTTCCTTACCGTTGAACATGAACGTGCCGGATCCGGAAGCTACATCAAATAATACATTATCATCTGGTCCAACGATCCTGATCATGATCTCTTTGCCTTCAATAGGGGCTACCTCATTTTCAGCAATGTTGAATTCAACTCTGATCTTCTCAATAAATCTTGCTTTGAACTCATCTTCTCTGACTTTCCCGCGGCTGTTTACAGCATAGATCTGGATGTTTTCAACCTTTAATTTAGATACGATTTCAACCTGCTCCTCCAATACTTCCCTGGACTTGATCTCCTGATTCAGATCAGCGGTCAATTCATTCTTTTCGGTTTTAAGCTCTATGTTTTCCTGGGTTAGTTCATCCGCAAGTACTTTTAGGTCTTCAATCTCTTTATCTTTCAGGATCAGTAATTCCTGGAAACCTTCAACCTTATCTCTGAGGTTTGCAATCTGACGGTCTGAGTACTTCCTATTTGTAATTAACTTCTCTTTTTCTTCCTCAAGTTCCGCGACTACTGCTTCAAGGTCCTCAACATTCCCTCCAAGGCTTTCAATTTCCACCATTCTTTGATTGATCTCATGTTCAAGTATAGTGATTTCCTCCTTGGTTTTTTCGATTTCAGCATTATATGCCTTGTCAGTACGCATCTTGATAAAAAGATTCACAGCCTGTACAATCACTAATACCACAACTACGGCAATGATTATATCCCTTCGATATCTTTTTTTACTTGGTCCCTGCTTAACGTTTTCAGGAGTTCCGGGGTTTATATCTTCAGTCATTTCTTGGAAATATTAAAAAAGTTAATACAAAAATAGGGTATATTTAACTAAAATCAAGCGGTTAATTTGAATTAATGCAATTGTAATCTCCTTTTTTAAAATTCAAATTTTATCCTTTCAGGACTCATCTTTCTGTCAAATATAATTATTCCACACTTGTGAATATCAATACAGACAGCCTCCGGGGTTTGATATGAAATATCATTCCAGGCCCTCGACATTTCTTTCGACCAGTAGATGTCATCAATAATCACAATGGACCTGTCCGATAGTTTTGGCTTAACTTGCTTGAAATAACTTAAGGTTGATTTATACGTGTGATTTGCATCAATGAAAACGAAGTCAATATCTTCTGAATTACGAAGAAATCGGGACAGGGTAAGATCGATGTTTCCTTTAATCACCTCGATGTTAGTGTATTTCAGATCATTGAATGTCTGTTCAGCGATCTCAACAATCGGCATGCATCCTTCAAATGTCCAGATCCTGGCATCCGGATTTGATGAGGCCAGGTACATGGTATTAATACCAAGCGAGGTCCCGAATTCAATAATGTTGCGACATCCGAAATTCCGGATCAATTCCTGAAAAAGCCTTGAGTATTTCAATGTTGTAATCCCTCCTCTTGCGATAGATTGGATGGTCCGGGAATTCTCAGCAGATATCTTTGACCCTGCTCCAAAGTCGGTAATATTAATAGATCTTTCATCGCTTCTGAACCTGATCCTTATATTTTCGATGCCCTTATCTGCCGGTATTTCTTTTGCCCTTTTGAAACAATCCTGATATAGCTTGAACAGTGAAGGACTATGCAGTGAATGTTCATCGATCTCATAGAGCTTATGCTTGATATAGGATGTGATCTGATAAAAAGTTGGCACCCTGCTAATTTAGCAAAACAGGAGCAATCATGATAAATTCAGGGATATTTACTTTGAATTTCTTGCCATCCACAATACGTTCCATCAGATATGTGCCATACATTTTGCCAATACCGGATTTCAGGTTGCATCCTGAAACATATTTGTGTGATTCCCCGGGTTCAAGAACCGGAGTTTGTCCAACCACGCCATCTCCTTCTACTTCTTTACAAGTGAATGGGCCATCGTAAATGAACCAGTGCCGTCGTTGCAATTGGATGGTATATTCCGAATTATTCTCAATGGTTACTTTATACGTAAAAACATAGTGATATTGTTCAGGGATTGAAAATTCCTGCTGATATTCCTCAGTTACACTGACTTTAATGCCTTCTGTAATTTTAGTAACCACGCTATTAGATAAGAAATCAAATGCTTGTAACTTATAAAAATAATCGTTTAGTTTTAAATTTGGTGAAATTTTGTGCTAATTATTTTATCATATTATGGATGTCAGAATAGAACCTACCTGGAAAGCCAGGTTATCAGAGGAGTTTGAAAAGCCTTATTTTGAGCAACTTACAACATTTATTCGTGAAGAATATGGCAAATACAGGATTTTCCCACCAGGGAAGGATATATTCAGGGCCTTTGACAGATGCCCTCTTGAGAAAGTTAAAGTGGTGATCATAGGCCAGGACCCTTACCATGGCCCAAACCAGGCAAACGGACTTTGTTTTTCAGTGAATCCAGGCATTCAGATGCCTCCATCCCTGGTCAATATATTTAAAGAGATAAAAAATGATCTTGGTAAGGAAATCCCAGCAAATGGATCACTTGACCGGTGGGCGGACCAGGGAGTTCTATTGTTGAATGCAACATTAACAGTCAGGGCCAATCAGGCTGGATCACACCAGAATAAAGGTTGGGAATCGTTTACTGATGCAGTGATCAAAACCCTTGTAGAAGAACGGGAACATATTGTTTTCATGTTATGGGGCTCATATGCTCAGAAAAAAGGAGAAATCATTGATACTACCCGCCATTGTGTGTTAAAATCGGTGCACCCCTCCCCATTGTCTGCAAGCAGGGGATTTTTTGGTAACGGGCATTTCAGCAAAGCAAATGCTTACCTTAGGTCAAAAGGGAAAAAAGAAATTGACTGGTAATATTTAGTGAATCAAAGAGAACAGTCGGGACCATCGGATCTTACTGAAAAAACTCTCATTCTTGTCGATCGAAAGCCAGATAAAAAGGGCCTTTCCAACCACATGGTCTTCAGGGACAAATCCCCAGAACCTTGAATCTTCCGAGTTATGTCTGTTATCACCCATCATGAAATAATAATTCTGTTTGAAAGTATAAGTGCTCACCTCAGTCCCTTCGATGGTTAGTTTTCCATCGTTTATATCTACTTCCTTATTACCTTCATAATACCTGATGAGATCGCCATATTTAGCCAGGTTATCTGAGTTGATATCAATAGTTTCCCCTTTAGCAGGGACTTCCAATGGGCCAAAAAAATCTTCATTCCAGGGGAAAATATTTGCATTCGGGTAGATCCTGGGATTTACCTGCTCTTCCGCGTTTTTTGTCAATACCACATCCTTTACAAATGGCAGACTTTTTAATACTCCAGCTGTTTCAGGACTTGTCATAACATAATAGCCGCCCTGTGATCTATAGAATTCTGATATATCATATTTTTTGAAAACCCGGTCATTAACAATCTCATCCGTGAAAAGGTAATACCTGAATTGCATCTTGGGGGGATTTTCAAAGGTCTCACCATTTACAAATACCTGAGTATCTTTTATTTCTACAACATCGCCCGGTACGCCAATGCATCTTTTAATATAATTGGTTTTCAGGTCGACGGGATGCTCGAATTCCGGTGGGTAATTAAATACAACCACGTCATCCCTTTTGATACTGCTAAATCCCGGGATCCTCACCTGAGGTAATTGTATCCAGTCTACATATGAGGGGATCTTTGTACCCCAGATTGTTTGATGTGTAAGGGGAAGTTGTAAAGGTGTTTTTGGAGTTCTGGCACCATAATGTACTTTGCTCACAAAAAGAAAATCGCCCACCAGGAGAGATTTTTCCATCGATGCGGTAGGTATTGTAAATGCTTCCAGCAATAACCATCTTATTATCGTGGCTGCAATTACAGCAAAAACAATGGCATCAAACCACTCCCTTACGGCTGTTTTTTGTACCTTTTCCTTTTTTTCTCCTTTGTTCTTATTAAAGAATTTTAAGTCCATTAGTATCCTCAGGTTATAACAGTTGGCAAAAGTAATGGATTGTGATCAATCAAAAGTTATATTTCCAAAAAATCGTTCATATCCAGCATTCCTTCTTTATCTTTCAACCATTCAGCGACAAGAACCGCACCAAGTGCAAATCCTTTCCTGCTGAAAGCTTCATGTTTTATCTCGATCTGGTCAATTTCTGATACATAATTGATGATGTGTGTACCGGGAACTGTACCAGTTCTTTCACTTTTAATTGATAACGATTCAGGATGGTCAGCGTTGTCATTCCCCCATTTTTTAATAGCAGGATTAGCGGATATAATATCTTCTGCAAGAGATATGGCAGTCCCACTGGGAGCATCTTTCTTTTCTGTATGATGGATTTCGGTCATGTTGACCTTGTATTGCGGGTAATCTTTGATCAGATTGGCTAGATATTTATTAACCCTGAAAAACAAGTTAACTCCAATGCTGTAGTTTGAGGCATAAAAGAAGGTCGCATTATGTTCTGAACACAATTTCCGGACCTCTTCTTTCTTATCAAGCCATCCTGTCGTACCAGATAAAACTTTAATTCCTCCTTCAAGGCACGCCCTGATATTTTCGTAAGCAGCATCTGGTTGGCTGAATTCAATGGCTACATCAACCGTGGAGGGATCGATATCTTTAAGAGTGATTGTCGATATCAACTATTCCGGCAATATTGTGCCCTCTTTCTTTTGCAATGGCTTCAATGGATTTCCCCATTTTACCATATCCAATAATCAACAGGTTCATAAATGGTTTAATTAAAATTCAATGATAGTTTCAGCCCATATTGTTTGGATGTCCACAGACTTTGTGATTCAAAACCAGGCTCAATCCGGAAAGTAAGGTCATCAGATACATCAAATTCCATCAGGTGGGCATCAATATGTGCATCAAGTATCTGGATGATATATACCCCAACCAGAACGACCATCAGCAGGTCCCGATTTCTTCGATAATAGTCAAGCCCACGTTTTAAATTATCTTCGCTGATGTTAATAGCCAGATCATCATCCAATTCCTCTAATGGAAATGACTGTTGCAAAAGATAGGCATTTCTGTATTGCTGGTATTTATTGTTATTCCAACCAATGAAATATCCAATGGTACCAAAAGCACCATAAATAATTGGAATCTTCCAGTAACGTTTGTTATAGGCCTGTCCAAGGCCGGGTAAAGCCGCCGATAGATAACCTGCCTTTTTTGGCCGGTTGAATTGTGCTTCATCTATGTATATTGAGTCATACTGCAGGTTCATGCCGGTCGTATCCATGCCAGGTTGTAACATAAGGGCTTCTTCTTCTGGTTCAGGTTTCTGATTATCCTCTTCAATTACTGGTTCATCCTGGGCAAATGATATTCCAGCCATTTTCAATAATAAAAGAGAAAATATGAGAAACCTATAGGCTTGCATTACAACTGGATTTCAAGTATCTCCAGGATCCTGTTTAAATCATCGACTGACATATAAGGGATCTTGATGTCTCCTTTTTGTCCTCCTTTTTGATGTATCTCAACCTTTGTGCCAAAATGCGATGAAAGTACAGTTTGAAGATTTTTCAGTTCGCCTGAAAGTTCAACAACACTGGTTTTGCCCTCTTCCTTTCCGGTACTGATCTTGCTGATTTTACGTACCAGATCTTCTGTCTTTCGAACCGAAAGGTCTTCCTTAACGATCTTATGAAATACAGTTAGCTGGACGTCGATGTTCTCAATATTGACCAGGGCCCGCGCATGTCCCATACTGATCTTGTCATCTCGAATAGCATCCTGAATATCCGGCGGAAGTTTCAGTAACCGCAGATAGTTTGTAACTGTAGTTCTTTTTTTGCCGACCCGGTCACCCAATTCTTCCTGCTTCAGATTACATTCAGTAAGCAATTTTTGATAACTTGTGGCAATTTCAATGGCATTCAGATTTTCCCTTTGTATGTTTTCAATCAATGCCATTTCCAGCATTTGCTGGTCATTGGCTTCACGAACATATGCAGGAATAGAATTAAGTTTTGCTTTCTTTGACGCAATCAAACGGCGTTCACCACTTATAAGCTGATATTCATTTTCATTGATCCGTCGTACTGTAATGGGTTGTATAATGCCCTGCGTTATAATTGAATCAGCCAGTTCTGAAAGGGCTTCTTCATCAAAATCTGTCCTTGGCTGAAAGGGATTGGATTTAATATATTTTAATGGGATCTCATTGATAAGGGGTTGTTTGACCGAATCCGATACAAGTTTTGGTTTTGAATCAAGTACAGAGTCATCCAGCAGCGCCCCTAAACCGCGGCCTAAAGCACTTCTCTTCTTCACTGACTTTTTTTTATTCATATTATGTCAATTACGCCAGGTCATTTTTGCCAACAATTTCCCGGGCAAGGTTTAAATAACTAATTGCTCCTTTGCTTACGGCATCATAAAACAAGGCAGGTTTCCCATAGCTGGGGGACTCACTAAGTTTAATATTTCTTGGAATAATTGTGTCAAAAACCATTTGTTTGAAATGGGTGGTAACTTCTTCCACAACCTGATTTGACAGGTTGAGCCTGACATCGTACATGGTTAGTAAAATACCCTCGATTTCAAGGTTGGTATTTAATCTTGACTGGATAATCTTGATGGTATTCAGTAATTTGCCCAATCCTTCAAGTGCAAAATATTCACACTGAACAGGGATGAGCACCGAATTCGCAGCGGTCAGGGCATTAATAGTAATCAATCCCAGGGAAGGGGAACAATCGATTATAATGAAGTCGAAATCATCTTTGATTGGGAAGCAGACTTTCCCTCATCTTTTCTTCCCTATGGTCAAGATTAACCATTTCAACCTCAGCTCCTACAAGGTCGATATGCGAAGGTAATACATAAAGATAATCGATTTCGGTCGGGACAATAACATCCTTCGCCTCTACATGGCCCAACATGCATTCATATATGCTATGATCTACTTCCTTTGGATTTATCCCAAGCCCGGAGGTAGAATTCGCCTGGGGATCAGCATCAACAACAAGGGTTTTGAACTCAAGTGCAGCAAAACTT
The DNA here is from genome assembly GCA_963820995.1 of uncultured Cytophagales bacterium. GTDB lineage: Bacteria > Bacteroidota > Bacteroidia > Cytophagales > Cyclobacteriaceae > JAGTVG01. The sequence continues at coordinate 31,283 of CAWGCL010000014.1, forward strand.
GCAGATAAGTTTATTGCAGTTGTGGTTTTACCAACACCGCCCTTTTGATTAGCTATAGATATTATCTTACCCATTCGTTGAACAATTAATCCTTGTGTTGAATTTTAGCTTATTTAATTTTCGAATACAAATATATAAGATTCAATTACAAAATAGTTATAAAGTAGATATGTCTGATCCAAAAAGAGTACAATAATTGCTGCGGTTTCCGGAAACAGCCATTTTAAACCTATAATCACAGGTCTTATCTTCTTTTCTTTTTGTTTGGAGATGTTTCTTCTTTAGCCTTCATGGCTTCTTCCAGTTTCATCTGGAACTTTGATTTTTTCTTCGAAACATTCTTTTTTCTGTTTTCATCAAGTATCCTCTTGATCTTATCTTCATCCACGAACTTTCTTATCAAAGCTTGCTGTCCGAAAGTGACGAGGTTAGAAACAAAATAATAGAAACTTAATGCCGCTGGGAAACTATTTAATACAAACATGAATACAACAGGCATCATGTACTGCATTGATTTCATTGGGCCCTGAACAGTAGTAACCTGGCTGTTAGACCAGGTGTAAAGAATAGTTGACAAGGTCATAAGTATTGTAAACAGACTTACGTGGTCTCCATATGCCGGAATTGTAAATGGGAGGCTTAACACGGAATCATAAGTAGACAGGTCATCTGCCCATAAAAATGGCTGTTGTCTTAATTCTATCGAGTTAGGAAAGAAATAAAACATAGAAAACAGGATAGGCATCTGCAACAGTAGGGGTATACATCCACTTATAGGATTAACCCCTACCTGCCGGTATAATGTCATTTGCTCTGACTGTGCTTTCTGCATATCCCCGTCATGTTTTTCCTTTATGGCATCAAGTTCAGGTTTTAAAACTTTCGTTTTAGCCATTGAGATATACGACTTATAAGTAAGCGGGAAAAGCAGGATCTTTATGAAGATAACAAGCAGTATAATTATGATCCCGTAATTTGCGATGTACCTGTCGAGAAAATTAAAAGTCGGGATGATCAGGAATTTATTAACAAGGTTTACTGGTGTCCATCCCAGATAAATGTTTTTCGAAAAACCCGGGGCTACTTTCTTTAAAACCTGATAATTATTAGGCCCATAGTAATATTTATTTACTGTAGCATATCTCTCAAGTGAAATATTCGTTTTAATCAGACCGGCTTTTACGGTTGTCGTATCCAGATTTGTAGGATCTGTTACTACAGACGCACCCAATAGGGGCTTGCCGCCAATTAGCCCTATAGTGAAAAATTTCTGCTTAAAGCATACCCAATCAATCGATTCATTTATAGTTGCTTCTTCGCGATCAGAGGAGGATTCACTTAAATCATCAAAATCACCAAGCGACGTATAATAATTTATCGTCGTTTTCATCTGGCTGGTTTTGAGATCCTTTTCAAATTTCTTTAAATTATTTGCCCATGTGAAGTCAATCCTGTCATTTATTAAATGATCTTTTAATCCATCAAGGCAAATTGATTGAGTGATCGTAAATGTATTGCCAGGGATTTTATAAGATTTAACAACAAACCGGTTCCTGTCATCTTTTGCTACAAATTGAATTTTAAGGGTATCTTTTCCCGATACACTTGAGGAAGTCAATTCCGAAGTATAGTAAACATGGTTTAAATCAAGTGAACCTGATTGGGTTTGTATGATCTCACTTATAAAACTGCTCTTTTTGTCAAGAAGAATGAGCGGTTCCTTGCCTGCTGTTTTAAATTCTTTAAGTTCAACACTCGAGACGCTTCCACCAAGGGTAGAAAAAGTAAATATAGCAACATCATTTTCTATAACGACTTGCTTTTTCCTCACCAGTTAAAATTCCTGCAAATGGTCCTTCTGGATCGTATTCCGCAGTATCAGGTTGAATACCCTGATCTGGTTCTGCCTGAAGGGTTTGGGCCTGTATTGGGGGCTGTTGTTCCGTTATGCCATCCTGTTCAACAGGCGATGTCATCTCAACAGGATTATCTATTGGTTGTTCTTCACTTGGTTTGGGAGCGAAGAAATAAAAATAAATGAGTAATAGCCCTGATATCAGTACTAAACCCGTTACTTGGTTTTTATCCATAATCAAGTATTGATTAATTTGCCGTTTTCTACTTTGTCTTTCTTGTATTTCAAAGAAGCGGCTACAAATTTAACAAATAATGGATGAGGATTTAGTACTGTGCTTTTTAATTCTGGATGAAATTGTGTTCCGATATACCAAGGGTGATCAGATAATTCTATGATTTCGACCAGACTCGAATCAGGATTAATACCTGAAAATATCATTCCATTTTCTTCAAATTGCTCAAAGTACTTGTTATTGAACTCATATCTATGCCTGTGCCTTTCACTTATATTATCTTTTTTATAGATAGAATGAACCTTGGTATGAGGTGTTACTTTACAGGGATAGGCCCCTAATCTCATTGTACCGCCTTTCATGGTGATGCTTTTTTGTTCTTCCATCAGGTCTATTACAGGGTCCGGTGTTTTCTCATTAACTTCTGTAGAGGCGGCATCCTTTAAACCCAGAACGTTCTGTGCAAACTCAATCACGGCACATTGCATTCCAAGGCATATCCCGAAGAATGGTATTTTATTTTCCCTGGCATACCGGGCAGCTTCGATTTTACCCGGGATACCCCTTTCTCCGAATCCCGGTGCAATCAGCATACCATCCAGATATTTTAGCTTATCACCAACATCAACAGGACTCAGGAATTCTGAGCTGATCCATTCTATATTTACTTTACACTCATTTACAGCTCCTGCCTGAATAAATGATTCATTGATCGATTTATATGCATCATGCAATTCTACATATTTGCCAATCAGGCCTATGGTGACTTCTTCCTGTGGATTTTTAAGCTTTCCTAAAAATTCTTTCCATTGATCAAGATTGGGATCCTTGAAATTATTGATATTGAGTTTTTCCAGTACACGTTCATCGAGCTTTTCCTTACGGAGTTTGATGGGCACATCATATATGGTTTCCACATCAATGGACTCTATGACTGAATTTATTGATACGTTACAGAATAATGCAATTTTTCTTCTGATATCGGTAGGGAGAGGGTATTCTGTCCGACATACGAGTATATCAGGCTGAACTCCTGCCTCAAGAAGCTGCTTTACAGAATGCTGTGTGGGCTTAGTTTTCAGTTCTCCTGATGATTTCAGATAAGGTACAAGGGTCAGATGGATGGTAAGATGATTATGAGGTCCCAGGTCCTGCCTGGCTTGCCTGACAGCTTCAACAAATGGGAGGGATTCTATATCGCCTACACATCCGCCAATTTCTGTAATGATCACATCATAATCACCAGTTTCACCGAGAAGGTAAAAATTTCTTTTTATTTCATCGGTAATATGTGGGATTACCTGAACTGTTTTCCCAAGAAATTCACCCTGTCTTTCTTTGGTGATCACATTGTGATAGATCCTGCCTGTAGTCACATTATTGGCCTGGGAGGTGTGCACATTTAAAAACCGTTCATAATGTCCGAGATCGAGATCCGTTTCGGCGCCATCTTCCGTTACATAACATTCGCCATGTTCGTAGGGATTTAATGTGCCGGGATCCACATTAATATATGGATCAAATTTTTGAATGGTGACAGAAAGGCCTCTTGCCCGCAGCAATTTTCCAAGAGATGAAGCAACGATTCCTTTTCCAAGTGATGATGTCACTCCTCCAGTGACAAAGATGTATTTAGTGGGACCCATAAGCAAAAAATAGTTTAGTACCTATGGGATACAAATTTATGATTTATAATTGAATAAATTGATGGGGTCTGGTTAAAATTGTAATAATTTTTTATTAGGGCATTATTATTGATAAATTAAAAAAATAATAACCTGTTTGAGTGCATTATTGAAAAAAATTCACAAAAAATTTATTGTTAAATTTGCCAGTGAAAGATAGCGTTGCCAGAGAAAATGAAATATAGTTCGGTTTTAGATCAGAATCCTGTTTTCAGGGAAATAGGTCAAGTAGCGGACCAAATGGGTATGGAAACATATGTTGTGGGGGGATTCGTACGCGATTATTTTCTTAAAAGGAAGGATGAATATTTTGATATTGATATCGTGACTGTAGGCAGTGGCATAAAACTGGCACAAAATGTGGCGCGCCATTTTGGTAAAGAAAAGACCTTGCATGTATTCAAAAATTTTGGAACGGCCATGTTCCGCCTTAAAAATACTGAAATTGAGTTTGTGGGGGCGCGTAAGGAATCTTATAGCCGGGATTCGAGAAAGCCAGTAGTGGAGGACGGGACACTCCAGGATGATCAGAACAGAAGGGATTTTACCATAAATACTATGGCATTCGGACTGAATGACGCCACTTATGGTAATTTAATAGATCCTTTTGACGGGATGAGTGATCTGAAAAGGAAACTGATAAAAACGCCCCTTGATCCGGACATCACTTTTTCAGATGATCCACTCAGGATGATGCGAGGCATTCGCTTTGCAGCTCAGCTGAATTTTGATATTACCCCTGATACCTTCGATGCGATCATAAAGAATGCTGAAAGAATAAAGATAGTATCTCAGGAAAGGATCATTGCGGAACTTGAAAAAATAATAATGACAGATACCCCTTCATATGGATTCAAACTATTGTTTCATGCGGGGCTCTTAAAGTATATTTTTCCCGAGATGGTGGATCTGCAGGGGGTGGAAAAGATAAAAGGGAATGCGCATAAGGATAATTTCTATCATACCTTGCAGGTTCTGGACAATGTTTCGAAGAGGTCGAGTGACTTATGGCTTCGATGGGCAGCAATTATGCATGACATAGCCAAACCTGCTACTAAAAGGTATGATGAAAAAGCTGGCTGGACATTTCACGGACATGAAGAGATCGGGGCAAGAATGGTTCCGAGGCTGTTCAGAAGGCTAAAATTACCACTTCATGACAAAATGCGTTTTGTTCAGAAGTTGGTCAGGCTGCACCTCAGGCCGATCGCCCTTGTGAGTAGCTCTATCACTGATTCTGCAGTAAGAAGATTGGTTTTTGAAGCAGGTGATGATATAGATAAGCTTATGCAGTTGTGCAAAGCTGATATAACATCAAAAAATCCCGATAAGGTTAGCCGTTATTTGAATAACTTTGAGAAAGTTGAAAAAAAGATCCTTGAAGTGGAGGAAAAAGATAAGCTGCGTAATTTTCAGCCCCCTATAAAAGGTGAAGAAATTATGAAGATTTTCAATATACCGCCGGGGAGGGAAGTGGGAGTCATAAAAAATGAGATTAAAGAAGCCATTCTTGACGGAAAAATAGAAAATAACCGTTCTGCTGCTGAAAAATTCATGCTGGAACTGGGAAAAGGATTAGGTTTGAAAACAGAAAGTAAATAATAAAATGAAAACATTGATGAAAAAAGCGATTTTAGGAATTGCCGTATGGATGTTATTGATGGTTATGATACAAACGGCACAAGCTCAAGATGATGCACAAGCACAACAACAGATAGATATCCGCCAAACCATGGTTTACAGGATGCAAAAAGGGATCTATCAGAGAGCTGTTAAATATAGTGACGTAAATGCAGCTATAACTGCTCTGTATAATATTTGTGTTCTGGAGCCGCAGAATGATTCCATTCTTTATGCACTTGCCTATATTTATTTCGATAATCAAAGATACTTTTCAGCTACCTTAACCCTGAATGATGTACTCTTATTGAATCCAAATAATACTCAGGCCCTTGAGATGCGGGCTGTCTCCCTGGAACAGGTTGGCGCGATTGATAAGTCCCTGGAGGATTATGAATCGCTATATTTAAAGGCCAATAACATCAACTTCTTATATAAAATGGCCATTTTGCAGTATCAATTTAAGCGGTATAAGGAGAGTAAGACCAATATTGACATTATGTTATCCAAAAGGGAATCAGACGAGATAAAAATATACTTTCCAGATGAAAATGATGTAGAACAGGAAGTGGTTCTACGGGCCAGTCTTCATAATCTTAAGGGACTTATAGCCAAAGAGGAGGGGAATCAAACTGAAGCTAAAAAACAGTTCGGTATATCGCTCGAAGTACAGCCGGATTTTTACCTTGCAAAGAAGAACTACGAAGAGTTATCAAACTAAGGATACATAAAATGCAGCATCAAAAGGCATTCAGCAAACTTTTGCCCCAAAAATGCCTTTTTATTCATAAATTGCAACCCTTGTATTTTTTTCCTGTCTTTATGGTGAGATTTAATTAAAAACGGGATTGGAACTTGCTAAACAGAATGTTTTAATTAAAGCGTGTATAAGTGGGGATAGATCTGCTCAATATGCGCTTTACAAACAATATTCAAAGGCAATGTACAATATTTGTTATAGAATTACGAATGATCCGGATGATGCAAAAGATGTATTACAGGAAGCCTTTTTAAGTGCATTCAATAATTTAAGCGCTTTTAAAGGTGAATCTTCATTTGGTGCATGGCTGAAGCGAATCGTAGTTAATTCTTCTATAAATTATGTCAAGAAGAACAAAATATTGTATACACAATTGGATGGGCATGATATTGAACATGAAACAACCATCCAGGATCATGAAATAGTGCTTGAAATAGACCGGATTAAAGAAGCACTGAAACAGCTACCCGATGGCTTTCGTACCGTACTATCACTTTATTTGTTTGAAGGGTACGATCACAGGGAAATAGCAAAGATATTGGACATCTCAGAATCTACTTCCAAATCTCAATATAACAGAGCAAAGAAACGATTAAAGGAAATTTTAAAGGAAAGAGTGTATGTCAATGGATAAACTGGAAAAATTCGTCAACGAAAACAGGGCGGCATTTGACGACAAAAGGCCACCTGAAGATGTTTGGCATAACATTAACGATCAGCTTGAAAATAGCGAAGTGCCAACGATCCCTATCAGCACCTATCTATGGCGTGCCGCAGCCATTGTGTTGTTCGCTGCAGTAGTTTGGCTATTGGTAGACCGTTCAGATCAAAAGGATTCCTTTACCCAAGCAGAGGCTTTCATCAATGAAAATGAGATAGCCTTTAATGATGTTGAAACATTTTACTTCAAAGAGATAGAGACGAAACAAAATCTTATTGTTCAGTTTGTTGCTGACAATCCGGAAATGGACAGAGATCTACTCGTAGAAATTGATCAATTGGATTCAACCTATCAGATGTTGAAATCAACAGCGGAAGGCGGACAAAGTGAAAAAATAATAGATGCTATGGTCCTCAATCTTCAAATGAGAATAGATATTTTAAATCAGCAATTAGAAGTACTCGAAAAAATTAAAAGCATAAAGGAAAATGAAAACGTTAGTATTTAGACACCACCTCTTATATGTGTTTGTTGCCATATTTTTTGCGAGCAGTGTCGTGGCACATGCCGATAGTGAAAAGCGTCGATCAATTGATAAGACTTACAAAGTCAGCGGTTCAACCACGATGAAACTCTCAAATTCCTTTGGGAAATTGCATGTGGAAACCTGGGATAAAAATGAGGTAAAAGTAAATATTGAAATTATTGTTCGTGCCTCTAATGATGACCGGGCTCAGGATCTTTTGGATAAAATCGATATTGATATTGATGATGACAATCCATCCAGCAGTCTTTCTTTTATAACTTCTATCGGAAACAATAAATCTGGCAGGAATACTTCTTTTGAAATAAATTATGACGTGAGTATGCCGAAAACAAATACGCTTGATCTTAAAAATAGCTTTGGGGATGTCTATCTTGGGGATCTATCCGGGGATGTGGATGTAAATGTTCAATATGGGAACCTGAAAGCCGGGAGCCTCACAGGCGATTGTGATGTAAAATTGTCATTTGGAAGTGGATTCAGTGAAATCGATGCTATTAAGAAAGGAGACCTGAAGGTCAGCTATTCTAAATTAGGTGTTGAGGAAATTGGAGACCTAGATGTACATAGTTCCTTTTCCACTTTTGAAGCAGAAAAAGTAGGATCCATGGATCTGATTGCAAAATATGGGGAGGTTGAGATTGAAGAAATTGATGTCCTGGAGGCTGATGTTAATTTCTCAGGATTTGAATTGGGTACTGTAAATAAATCTTTAGTCCTTGACATAGATTATGGGGGATCATTGGATATTGGAGTTAGTAAAAGTGTTAAACTTTTGGACATAACGAGCAGCTTTGGCCCGGTAAATATCAATCTGGAATCCGGCATGAATGCCAGCATTGAAGCCAGAATGAGTTTCTGTAGTTTAAGATACGATGAAGATAAGATTGAGTTTAGTAAGATTATAAAAGATAACACATCCAGCCAGTATGAAGGAAAAATTGGAACCGGATCAGGAACTATTATTAAGATCATATCGAAATACGGAAATGTTCGACTTGATTAAGTGAAAAGCCCTTTGTGCGAAAAAATGCTATGCAAATCGGTGTTAAGAATAAAAAGGTGGTATTAAAGGATGTTATATTCAGTATTTATCTTTTAATATCACCTCTTCTTTTTCAGAGTCAATCACCCTTCCATCTTCACATTTCAGGATCCTGGCAGGATAATTCTTTATAAGGTTATAGTTATGGGTTGCCATGATGATGGCGGTACCACTTTTATTAATTTCCAGAAAAAGCTTAAATATGCCATTAGATACTTCAGGATCAAGATTTCCTGTGGGTTCGTCTGCCAGCAGGATCAAGGGTTCATTTATTAAAGCCCTGGCGATGACTACCCTTTGCTGCTCACCTCCTGAAAGCTGATGTGGCATTTTATTGTCTACTGATCCCAGTCCAACCCTCATCAAAACTTCCGCCATTCTGGATTTCATTTTAGATTTTTCCTTCCATCCTGTGGCTTTCATTACAAAGAACAAATTTTCAGAAACCGTACGATCATGGAAAAGCTGAAAATCCTGGAAGATGATGCCCAGTTTCCTCCTTAAATAGGGTATTTCATTCCTCTTGATGCTTTTAATATCATATCCGGCCATATGGACTTCGCCCAATCGCAAAGGAAGATCAGCATACAGTGTTTTCAGTAAGGAGGATTTGCCACTTCCCGTGCGGCCAACCAGAAAAACAAGTTCACCTTTTGATACATCGAAATTGACATCGGTAAGAATGGTATTGTTTTCCTGAAAAATCGAGGCTTCTTTGACTCGTACGATCGGATCTGATGAAAAAGTCATATTATAATTCCAGTTTTTGTAATTTGCCAAAGGGCAATTGTTCCACCAATGTTTCAAATTCTTTTTCCTTTCCTTCAAGACCGAATTTCTCAAGTCTTGTAAAAGGTCTGCCCGGTTTATAACTGAAATATCCTATCAGAATAAAATCATCATCCCTGATCTGAACATAGTTGGGGATCTTTTTTTTCCCTTTAACCTTTATAATGTACATAAGTTCTTTTTTCAATAGTAACCATAAAAGAGATATTTGGTTTAATCCATCATATAATGATCACCAATGCGAAACACAGCATATCTCATAAACCTGTAATTAAGATCTTCTTCAAGTGTTGAAGTAAAGATGGAAAAAAGAATGGAAAAATAAAAAGGCAAATCGGATATCGCACTGCTACAACCATCTACCCTTGCTTCCTTCCAGACCTGGGGGAGTTCGATAGGAGCTAGTCGTATCGATTTGCCTCTGCAAAATTAATCACATTTCATTCCAATTCCAATCCTGACAAAAATTGAGACAATAGAGAAGTATGGCCAATAGCTGATAATGGCAAATAATCAGAAATCATCGACAAAATTCGACGTGATATATTAGTAAAGGTTTTTTAGTTTATTTGACTTTGAAAATGATCATTGAATTGATTTGATTAAATGTCATCCAGCTCGAAATCATCCATGTCATTTTCAAAACTGTAATTATCCAGTTCACCACTATCAATTTCTTCCAACCATTCTATTCTTTCCGGAATATCCTCGCCTTCTGGTATTTTATCCCAGTTCTCTTCCTCTGGATCCTGATCTCCGTCGAAATCATCATCTATGAAAGGATCATGATATTTGTTATTGTAACATCGCTGTATGAATAATAAATGTTACAAATAAATATAGAATTAATATCAAATAAAGATCGAAAAAAAAAATATTATTTTTCAAGAAAAAAAACACTTTTTTTGTCTGGATTGAAGACAAAATTCTAATAAATATTCAAATCGAAAATTAACAACCTTTTAGATACTCTTACCGGTATATTGCCAGAAAACTCTAATGGATTTTGCAATTTTCCAGTTGATTTACGTATTTCAGGTCTCAGTTATATATAATGGATCTTAACTGGGATTAAAATTTCATTCAGAAATTATTATAAGATTTATTATCCTTCATAAAAAATAAAGATATAATATGGGAAAAGGTGATAAAAAAACAAAAAGGGGAAAGATAGTTAAAGGGACTTTCGGAGCTAACAGGCCAAGAAAAAGTAAAAACGTCGATGCAGCTCCTAAGAATGCATCTACAAAAAAGAAAGGCTCAAAATAACAAGGTATTGCTTTAGTTTGATATTGATCAATTCATCTTGCTTTAATCAGTTTTTCAATCTTCGCGTCACATTCTTTTCTTAGGGTATTTAATTCCTTGCTTGAATTATTGTCGTATACAAGATTATTAACTTCCATTGGATCGTTTACCAGATCATAAAGTTCTTCATGGTCCGGATCGTCAATATACCTGAAGTACTTCCATTTTTCAGTACGTATTCCCTCACTTTTAGGAATGTATTTCAATTCATAGAGATGTTCACATAAAAACTGGTCCCGAATTGAGAAGGTTGGGTCCTTTAAAACAGGTATCAGGCTATGTCCCTGAATATATTCGGGAATTTGAATGTTTGCATAGTCCATAATGGTTGGTGCTATATCAATATTCAAAACAAGCTGATCGTTTTCTCTACTGTTATTTTCAGCTCTTGGGTCATAAATGATCAGGGGTACTCTGATCGAATTTTCGTACATCAGCCATTTACCCGCAAGGCCGCGTTCTCCAAGGAAGTAACCGTTGTCACTCGTAAAAATAATAATGGTATTTTTATCCAGGCCGTTTTCATTTAAGGTTTGCCGGATGTCACCCAGAACTTTGTCAACTGCAGTGATCATCCTGTAATAGGCCTTTACCATTTTCTGGTATTTTTCCGGACTGTCAAAACGCCAGTACCACCGGACTTTGTTTAGTCCTTCCTTCACATATTCGGGTTGTTCATTAAAATATTTTTCCGCACTAAGGGGAGGATCCGGGATTGTGATATCCGCGTACAGATCTTTCAGGTCTTCAGGATAAATGTATTGGTCAGGTGACTGGTCCTCCGCGTGAGGGGCATTAAAGCTGATCGACAGGCAAAAAGGTTTGTCAGATGGTGCGTTCTTTATAAAATCTATGGCTTTATCGCCGGTTTGATATGTCAGGTACTTATGTTCACTCCATGCTTCACCAACAAGCCGGTAATAAAATCTGGCCATATAGGGATCATAGTAATCGAATAAAAGGGTGTCCATCTGGTCTTCAAATGACATTCCGAACTTTCCAATGAATCCAGTATAGTATCCTTGTTTTTTCAATTGATAAAAATAACTAAGATCTACAAATTTCCTTGATAGGGGCTGGGGTATTGAAAGTGAATTGATGGGTCCTCTCATAAAGTCCGGTGGCTATTGATGCCCTGCTTGCTGCGCAAATTGGCGTTGTCACAAATGCATTTCTGAAATAAACACCGTCCTTGGCCAATTGGTCCATCTGTGGAGTTTCAATTATATCATTGCCTGCCTGGCCAAGTGCATCCCATCGTTGATCATCCGTAAGGATAAAAATAATGTTTGGATTTTTTTCTGGGGGGTGAACTAAGTACGCAACTTGTTATACTCAAATTCGAAATAAAAAAGAGACTTGCAACGATGCTTTTAACAAGCTTATTCCTGGATGTCAAAGTGCCAATTACCATTAGATTCAAAATTTATCATAAAATAAGGAAAAATAAAAAAAATGATTTCCGGTCCATTTCTATTTTCATGAATTGCCGGGTTTCAAATGTAAATATTAAGACCATTGAGAAGCACAAACGAAAAAATATTTTTCATGCAAATATCAAAGAATTTGGTCCTTATATTCAAATTGAATTTATTTAGACCGGCTAAATCCTGATTTTTCTGACAAATCAGAGTTCATTTTTAGAATTGGGTTTAAAAACAAATCAACAAGATTTCATTCTAAAAATACCAGTATTGAAAAGTGCCTTTACCACATATTTACAGGTCATTTCCCGTATTAAACCTCTATATATTCAATACCCAGGATATCGGCCAGCATTTCCCATTTTCTTCTATGATCACCGAGGTGTAGGGTCTGATGATGGGTGCCGCCTGCAAGAAGCCAGTTATCGTTGCATAACCTTACACCTGATTCAGGCTTAAAGAAAAAGTATGGCATTTCAATTGTTGGAAATTCTTCCGTATCGAGGATGTCGCCATAAGCGCAAACCAGCCTGAAGTGTTCGCCTTCGAGATGGACGAGTGATACCATTGTAGCAGGACCAGGTTCGCCGGAGAATACAGTGGTTGGTGGATTTTCCAGGTCCCCAATACCTAAAAACCTGTCGGCAAGTCTTATGGGCTTATCTTTCCTTGCGATCTTCCAGTTCCCTTCTCCCATATGGCTCATCAGCATGGCATCTCTTTTAAAGTCCATGGCATACATTTCTGTAAAATGCGCATCGGGTGCCAGATAATGACCTGCTGCTACCATACTTGCTGTATTGGAATCCCCTTCTGCAGCATAGCCGTACCCTTCAGCCATCAGGTTGGAAGCAGCAAGCATTGGGATCTGCTTAAACCTTCCATCTCCTTTAAAAACATCAAAATGGGCAGAAAAAGCACTATATCCACCTTCCTCAAGTAATTTTTTGAATCCAAGCTGCATCCTGACTGCATATTGATGCCTTTCTTCTGGCATGCCGGGATCAATTTCGAAATTATTCCTGTCCTTTTCTATCTGAGCCTCAATCTCAGCATCCGTAATTTCATCCATATTGCGGATCACCTGTCCAATATATTCCCGGTTTACTTCCGGTCCAATCACTCTTGTAAAGGCGGCTTCATCAGATAAAGTATCTCCCATCCCGTGCATCTTGCCAAATACAGCAACTTTCATTCTCCTTAATGCCGTGGCAGCCTGGGAAGCCCTGGCCCAATCCGAAACAAATGATTTGAAATTATCGCTTTTCCAATCATCCGAGATAACTGTAAAATTATCCCCAACGGTTCTTATTATCGCATTCGCAGTATCCTGGGCACCATGTATGCCCTGGTTATACGTGAGGTCGTCCATATTCCATTGAGTCGTTACTTCCGGAACAGGCTGAATATTTGCCAGAAGCAATGGGAGTGTATTCATCTGCCAGGCCCTGACTGTACGCATACCTGGTCCGTAGGTGAGCATAACCACCATTATCCCATCCAGGTTTTTGAAATTGAATTCGCGAATGATCTCTTCTATGTCCTCCCGGTTTCTTGCTGCTTTGGGGAAATCGAACTCCACTTCCTCCTTCAGCTGATCTATTACTTTACGTGCATATTTTTCCTGGGTATCTGTAATACTGGGCAGTGTATTATCATATAATTCCTGCATTATACCTAAAAATCCGATTCTTGGTTTCGTCTTCATAATTTATAAATATTTATTTCTGTCCGTAATATGCGTTTTCCCCATGCTTCCTTTCATAATGCTTTTGAATAAGGGCATTTTTTAATGGGGGTGCATCTGTATTGATTTGCAAAGTGAGATAAGCCATCCTGGCCAGCTCTTCAAGCACCGCGCTGTTATAAACAGCTTTACTGGCCGAGTTGCCCCAGGTAAATGGACCATGGTTCGCAATCAGAACCATTTCAACTTCAGTATAATTGATTTTCTTATTCTTAAAAAGGTTCAGGATCTGGTTACCTGTTTCATGTTCATAATCACCTTTTATCATCTCATCGCTCATCACCGGAGCGCATGGTACATCCATGGCTAAATGGTCTGCATGGGTAGTGCCCAGGATCGGTATATCCTTTTGTGCCTGAGCCCAGGCCACAGCATAAGTAGAATGTGTATGTGATATTCCTGAAATACCTTTCCAGTTTTTATATAATAGGGCATGGGTCTTCGTATCAGATGAAGGTCTTAAGTCCCCTTCGATGATGTTGTTATCAAAGTCGAGCACCACCATATCCTCAGCCTTTAGCTTATCATAGGGGACGCCACTTGGTTTAATGGCAAATACTCTGTTTTCCTGGTCGGCAGCACTTACATTGCCAAACGTAAATAAAACCAGCCCCAATTCAGGCAATTTCATATTGGCTTTATAACAGGTTTCTTTTAAGGTATCGTACTTGCTCATTTTAGTTTGTTTGCGATTCTATTATGTCGCCCAATTGTGAGTATTTCGTGTATAGTTTTTCATAATCAACTACATTACGTTCAATTGGGTGATATTCTTTGTCAAATCCACTTCCCATGGCCTCCTGGGCTGCGTTGGCGGAACTGTATAATCCGGCGGCTGTCGCTGCCAGCATGGCTGTCCCAAGTGCAGGGGTTTGTTCTGATCTGGCTACTTTTATTGGCATGTTCAAAACATCAGCCATAACCTGCATTACATAGCCAGATTTTTTGGCTACACCTCCAAGAGCAACTACGCTTTTGATCTCTATCCCTTCCTCTCTGAAGCGATCAACTATTTTCTTTGAGCCAAAACAGGTAGCTTCAACAAGGGCTTTAAATATCCTGGGTGCATCACTGCCCAGATTTAAGCCAGAAATTACACCCTTCAGAGCCTGGTTAGCATATGGCGTTCTCCTGCCATTCATCCAATCCAGTGCCACTATTTCAGATTCCAGGATGGGTATTTTTGCAGCATCTTTTGCGAGCTGACCAATAACATTTTCTCTTAGCTCTTTTTTTAATTGATCAGCTATTTCTTGGCTTATGGTATTTGATTTATCAAGAAGATTATCAGATGGATACGTGATCAGATTGGCAAACCATGCATAAATATCTCCAAATGCCGATTGTCCGGCTTCAAGGCCCAGCATACCTGGTATAATAGATCCATCTACTTGTCCGCATATACCACCAACCAGATTTTCGCCATCTTTTGACATTGGCGACACCAGCATATCACATGTGGAGGTGCCCATAACTTTACTAAGCGTGTATTCCTTAACCTCTCCGCCCAATGCCCCGGCATGTGCATCAAATGTGCCAACCGCAACGGGGATGCCTCCTTTTAGTCCGAGTTTTTCTGCCCATTCCTGTGATAATAACCCAGCCGGTTCATCAGAAGTAAAGGATTCAGAATATAACCTGCTTCTCAGGCCTGTCAATTTAGGATCCAGTTTGGTTAAAAAAGATTCTTCCGGAAGGCCACCCCATTCACTGTGCCACATGGCTTTGTGACCCGCTGCACATCTGCTGCGTTTCATGGTTAGGGGATTGTCATTGCCGGTGATCAATGCTGGTATCCAGTCGCAATGCTCTACCCATGAAAAGGCATGCTCATAGACTTCAGGATCGGTTCTGACAATATGCATGATCTTAGCCCAGAACCATTCCGAAGAATAAACACCTCCTTCATATTTGGTATAATCGGTCCCTCCCCAGGATCTCGAGATCTTGTTGATCTCCTCTGCTTCCTCTACAGCCGTATGGTCTTTCCATAATATGAACATGGCATTTGGATTTTCTTCAAAACCATGTTTGAGGGAAAGTGGGATGCCTTCCTTATCCACTGCGACAGGCGTTGAACCTGTTGTATCTATCCCTATTCCTTTTATGGCATCAGCAGAAATACCAGAATCTGTTACTACCTGCTGGATAGTATGTTTCAAACCTTCAATATAGTCCAGAGGGTGCTGCCGGAATTGATTCTTGGCAGGATCGCAATATGATCCTTTCTGCCAACGGGGATAATAGAAAACCGAACTGCAAATTTCCTGGCCGTTATCTGCATTTACCAGGATGGCCCTGACAGAATCTGTGCCATAATCCAGGCCAATAACTAAGTTTTGATTATCCATGATGCTGCATATTTAAAAAATAAATGTCAAATTGACATTTTATTAAAATTAAGACGCAAAATCTGATTTTCAAAGATTTTTTAGCACAAATCAGGACAAGAAGTATTAGACAACAAAATTGTGCCCGTTTTTTACAAGTTCAATGTATCTCTTTTTGTCGAAACAGTATAAGTAGGCTCCTTTTTTTGAGTTCTTTTTATCTTTCTCGTCCAGTTTCTCAAGCAAGTCCATTGCCAATATCTTTCTACTGAAATTCCTTTTATCCAGCTCCTGTTCATAAATTACCTCGTACAGGCTTCTGAGTTGCGGTATAGTGAATTTCTTTGGCAAGAGTTCAAATCCAATAGGTTGATGTTTCGCCATAGCCTTAAGCTTTATCTTTGCCGCTTCAACCATTTCAAGGTGGTCAAATATTAGATCTGGAATCTTATCAATCGGGATCCATTGAGCACCATATTCAGCCGAAAGTTTCATATTACGGTTCATCTTTATCAAGGCATAATAGGCCACTGACACGGTCCTTTCGACGGGGTCCCGTTTTACTTCGGAAAAAGCTTTTACTTCTTCCATATAAATGTTTTTCAAACCGGTGAGTTTATACAAAACCCTGGTGGCAGCATCATCAAGACTTTCATTTTTCCCCACGAATCCCCCGATCAATGACCAGTTTCCTTTTTCAGGTTCCATGGCCCTTTTTGTAAGAAGAAGCTTAAGTTGATTTTTATCGAATCCAAAAATAATACAATCCACGGCAACCAGTAAGCGGTCGGCATGCTGATAGCGTTTTATCATAAAAATAACGTAACGAGCAAAAAATTAATTCCTATTTGCAATATATGAAATTTGTAGAAGAGTTAATAAAATTCCCTTCTTTTAATGGAATCATGCTATCTTTGTGTAAAAATTTCTATAAAATGAAAAGGATATTTGGAATTTTATTAGTGGTGGTTGTTATGCTAATCGCAGGAGGATGTATGGATAAAGAAGAACCGCAGCCACAACCCAAGGTCCCACCACCAATTCAGCAATAAGCATCATTTGGAACTCTTCTTAAAAAAGCAGGTTTATTTCAATTTTTTTTTAATCAGATAATTCAGGCCCAGAGCCAATACCCACAGGGCCAATGCGACAATTCCATATTCAAAGGAATACAGGCTTGATCGCAGGCTGATCCACAATGCGCCAACAGAGGCTATTATCAGAATCCAGACCAGAATTTTCAGTGCCTGTGGAAGTAAATTTTCTTTTTTATTCAATGCTTATTACCTAGCTTTATAATGGATAACTCAAAAATAGTAAAAAACCCCTGGTTTTGTTTACATTAGCTCAAACGGAGATTATTAAAATATATGAAACCAATCCTGACAACTGTATTTATATTTCTGGCATTAAAGGCTGTATCACAGCCATGGCCAGGGTATAATACCAGTAAGTATGCCGGGATCCATTCATTGCCATACCAGCCGGAAATTCATTCTGTAATGCCATCAGACTGGGATATAAATGTTTTTAGTACCAACCTGACTTTCTTTAATGAAAATTTCTTCGGATTGGATCCCATGGAAGAACTTTCGAGTAGAAATATAAATGGCATTAGTGATGTGTCGAAAAACAGAACTGGATATGTAAATGCAGTAATTCAATTCCCCTCTGTTGCCTATAGAATAAACGAAAAATCAACCGTTGGTTTTTCATGGAGGCTCAGGGCATTATTGGTTTCCAATATATCCGATGGCCAGTTAAGCAATTTTATCAATAATATTCAGAATTCAAATGGAGATCCTGCGTCTTTTGCCAATGAATTTGCGAGTGGATTAATCACAACCTGGGACAGTTACGGTTTCTTCTATTCAAGAGAATCCTGAATAAAAAAAGGAATAAACTTTATGCCGGCGTAACCTTAAATATATTAAGTGGAGGCGGCACAGCTTATCTGGACTTGTCTAATATAAATTTCAATTACAGTGACGGAATATTATCTGATGTGGATCTCCGTTTTAGAATGGCTATAACTGAAGAAATAGATAAATTTTTAAATGAAGACAAGATCCCTTTGTTCAGTAGAATAGGTTTGGGTGCAGATTTTGGAATCAATTATGTGAAGACAGATGAGACAGGAGATGATTACCTGTATAAGTTTGGGCTGGGTGTAGTTGGATTGGGTAAAGTCAATTATAACACTTCATTTGCCAACCAGGTGAATGTTAAGGTCGACCAGATTTCGAAATCATCATTTTCCGGAATTGAATCCTTTTCCCAACTTATGGATACATTGACTGCTAATTTTGATATAGATAATACTTCATTTGACCAACTTAGCACTAGGATACCAACAATTATTAATTTGTACGGAGATGTTCGCCTGCACGATCGATTCTATTTACACGTAGCCTTTACAAGACAAATCACGTACTTTGGAAACGAAAAATTTGACGATTTTACCTTTAACCAATTTTATATAGTGCCAAAGTATGAAACAAAAAAAATTGGTGTATACCTTCCTTTTACCTATAATAAATTCTTAAATCTGGAATCGGGCGTTGCTTTCAGATGGAAACCCCTGATAATAGGATCTGGTAATATATTCAGCTATCTGGTCAAGGGCAGTGAAAGTACGAATCTGGATATTTATCTGGCTACGCGGATTATGCTCAACCGGAAGAAAAAATGAAGCATACGCCATTTCAAATGAATTTGATTTGCCTATCCTAGATCGTTTTTTATAATACTTCCATTCAGATCTTTCGTGATTAACGATTCTGGAATTTCAAAGACATATAAGTTTATTCATCATGTGATCGAATTTATATTATAAACTTGCAATATATTATACGGCGACTATGGTGATAGTGAGATCAATAAATTTTGACATCAATATTGGACATAAATTCAATATTGACTGACAACCTGACAGTTTTTCACCCTTTCATCTAAGTGGAATGATATTTGACCAAGGACAGCTAGAAAAAAATGAACCATAAATAATATGAAAGAAAAAGGAAGTATTTCAATACACACTGAGAACATATTTCCCATCATAAAAAAATTCTTATATTCTGATCATGAGATTTTTTTAAGGGAATTGGTATCAAACGGAATAGATGCCACACAAAAATTGCAGGGACTGGCTTCGATTAATGAATTCCAGGGTGAACTGGGAGATCTGAAGGTCAAAGTGTCAGTAGACAAGAAAAAGAAGACCATTACTGTAAGTGATAATGGTATAGGGATGACCGCAGAGGAGATCAAGAAATATATCAACCAGATAGCTTTTTCAGGAGCTGCGGAGTTTGTTGAGAAATTTAAAGAGAAAGGTGATGAAAGCCAGATTATTGGATTCTTTGGATTGGGTTTTTATTCATCCTTTATGGTTGCTGACCAGGTTGAGATCATTACCAAGTCCTATCAGGAAGGTTCTGAACCTGCCAGATGGATTTGTGACGGGTCAACCGAATTCGAAATTTCTTCTACAGTAAAAAAGGATCGTGGAACAGATGTAATTCTTCATGTGAATAAAGATAATGAAGAGTTTCTTGAAGATCACAGAATCCAGCAGATACTTGATAAGTATTGTAAATTTCTACCTATACCTGTTGTCTTTGGCGATAAAGAAGAAACTGTTAAGGATGATAAAGGTAAAGAAAAGAAGGTTAAGAAGGAGAATGTTGTCAATAATACAAAACCCATCTGGACAAAATCACCAAATGATTTAAAAGATGAGGATTATTTAAGTTTTTATAAGGAATTGTACCCGTTCTCTGAAGATCCGCTATTCTGGATCCATCTGAATGTGGATTATCCATTCAATCTAACCGGCATTTTATATTTTCCCAAGATAAAGAATGATTTTGAGATCAATAAGAATAAGATCCAGTTGTATTCCAGGCAGGTGTTTATCACCGATGAGGTAAAAGATATTGTGCCTGAGTTCTTAATGTTGTTGCATGGTGTGATAGATTCACCGGATATACCGTTGAATGTATCCAGAAGTTTTCTGCAATCTGATGGTAATGTAAAAAAGATCAATGCACACATAACCAAGAAGGTAGCTGATAAGCTTGGTGAACTGTATAAAAAAGACAGGGAAGCTTATGAGAAGAAATGGGATGACCTGAGCATATTCGTGAAATATGGTATGATCACAGAAGAAAAGTTCTATGAAAAAGCAAAGGATTTTGTATTACATAAGAATACAGATGGGAAATATTTCACAATAGATGAATATCGGGAAAAAATAAAGACCAATCAGACTGATAAAGATAAAAAGGTGGTTCATCTGTATACAAATGATCCGGCAAAGCAGGATGGATATATCCAATCGGTAAAAGGAAAGGGATATGATGTGCTGGTCATGGACGGTGTTCTGGATAGCCATTTTATTAACAACCTTGAAATGAAGGTTGAAAATACAGCCTGGAAGCGTGTTGATTCTGAAACCATCGACAAATTGGTCGATACAGATGAGAAAAAGGAAAGTGTCCTGACCGAAGAGCAGGAAAAGGGATTGAAAGAGCTATTCGAGAAAGCTATCGATAATAAGAATGTTACATTCAGCATAGAACCTTTACCTGTAGATGAAATGCCAGTTGTAATTACTTTATCTGAGTTCATGAGAAGAATGAAAGATATGTCAGCAACCGGCGGAGGTGGAATGGGTATGTGGAATATGCCAGAACAATTGAATGCGGTTATTAATGGGAATCACCCCTTGATCAATAAGATTGTTGAGGCGAAAAGAGAGGATAAAAAATCCAAACTGGCGCGTCAGGCATATGACCTTGGATTACTTGCCCAGAATATGCTGAGTGGGGGCGGACTCACAGATTTTATTAAAAGAAGCGTAGATATCGCGTCAAAGTAATTATATAGTCCTAAAAGTACAAATTCATTTTAAGAGGCTGCTCCCAAAAGCAGCCTCTTGCTTTTAGGTCAGGCCAAAGATTGAATTTTTTTTTGAACCAAATATCCTGGCCTTCTGTTGAGAGTGCAAAACAATCCCATAGGTAATCTTAATATCGGCCTTTAATTTCTGTGTTACTGCTACTAAAGAAAGCATTGGCCAGGCTATCAAGATTTAATTCGTCTGGTAAATTTAGATCTAATGATGCAGGCTTAGGGCGCTGTTTTATTCCTTTTGGCTCACATGTGATTAACAATCTCAACACCAGTCTATTAATGTTAAATTATCTTATAGTTTTTATACTCAAAGGGCATAAAACCGAAATGATCTAAGACCCATTTTTTGAATCGGTACTTCGGTGACATTTTATTAATAGTCAGGTCATGATCAAAATGCCAGTTTATTTCGGCAATTCTTTTTTTGATTACTTCAGGATGAGATCCTTCAAATTTTTCCAGTAGATCAACGCTCCCATAGTCAAACTCATTAGCCTTGTAATCATAGTGATCCTTTATCTTATCTGAATCATAATATCTGAATGAATTCTTACGCTTCTCATACTGAATTTTTGGATGCTTGACTAATCCATAATGGTAGATGAAGGCATCAACTTGTTTTACTGATAGTTTTTTATTATCTCCTTTTCTGAATCCCTGAGCGTCCTTGTAAGAATATACGGATGGATCATTACGGATCACCCGGATCTCTTTTCGATACCACATTGGTGAGGTGGTTATATAATCATAGGAGCCAAAGAAATGTAAATAATTTAGTAATAATCCATCTACTTCAGGATAATCCTTCCATTTATGCATGGCTTCATTTAGGGGGTCGAGGTATTTTTCATGTAGTACCTCATCACCCTGGACATAAATACACCAGTCCGTATCATCTGGTATCATCTTTAGTGCTTTATCAGTTTCCATAGCAAGCACCTTGCCGCCGTCCTGAATAGAATCGTCCCATATAGTTTCCTGAATTTGAATTCGAGAGTCAATAGATTTTATCAGATCCAGGGTCTGATCTTCAGAATGACCCACTGCTATATAGAAATCATCACAAATTGGTAATATTGATTTGATAGATTCTACAACAGGATAATCATATTTTATGGCATTACGAATAAAACTAAAACCACTAACTTTCATTGCTTAAAAGGTTATATGTTACCAATCACTACAATTATAGCTAAACCTTAATTCTTTATTTGAATATGAAGATAAAATTAGATTCATTATTTAGATAATTTTGTAATTTCTGTACTCCCAGGGTATAAACCCGAAATGTTTTTCGACCCATTTTTTAAAACGGTGTTTTAAGGGTGACTTGTTTTTGCTCAGATCATGATCAAAATGCCAGTTTTTCTTTTCAATTCTATTCTTAATATATGTTGGATGGGAACCACTAAACCTTTCCAATAGATCAACTGAACCATAATCAACTTCCTCAGCTTTAAAGGTGCCGTTGCGATATATATTCTTATCATATAGGCTGCCAAAGAATTGATGTTTATTGAATTGGACCTTTGGGTGCCTTACCCAACCATAATGATAGACATGTGCATTTACAGGTTTTACTTTTAGTTTTAGGTTAGGATTCTTCCTGAAACCCTGGGCATCCTTGTAAGAATATATTGAAGGATTGTTCCTGATGACCCTGATTTCCTTTCGATACCATTGGGTGGAAGTAGCGACATAGTCATAAGAGCCATAAAAATGGATATAATTAAATAATAATCCATCTACCTCAGGATGATCTTTCCAGGTTTGCATCGCCTCATATATAGCTTCATGGTCTTTTTCATGAACTACTTCATCTGCCTGTATATAAAAGCACCAGGTACTATCAGAAGGGATCATTTTCAGGGCTTTATTGGTCTCCGATGCCAATACTTCCCCGCCTTTTCTAAGGTTTTCATCCCATACAGTTTCCAAAATGTTAATTTTAGGATCTATTGATTGGATGAGTTTCAGCGTTTCATCATCAGATCTTCCAACAGCAATATAAAAATCATCACATAGCGGAAGTATCGATCTCACTGCTTCAACGACCGGATAATCATATTTTATGGCATTACGAATAAAACTGAAACCACTAACCTTCATTTTTTCTTGTAATTTATAGACGAAGAAACTCAATTAAGATTGAAATTCCTCCCTGAGCAGGGCGTATATTATTTCATCTCTGAAAACATTATTCTTAATCACAGATTTTATCAGGACTGCTTCCTTTCTGAATCCGACCTTTTCGACAACCCTTTGCGAGGCAATATTGAAATCAAAAATTGGTGCAATAATGCGGTTGATATCAAAAGTGTTGAACATGTAATCAACAAATTGTTTTACCGCCAGGGTCATTATACCATTACCCCAATAAGCCTCTCCCAGAAAGTATCCTATTTCCATTGTTTTCCGGTACACATCTTCCTTGCGCTTGAGGCCAATACCTCCGGCTACCTTTCCATCGACAATAACGGCCATGTGTTCAGGAGGATCAATTCTGGAGCTGTACCTGATCCATTTTACAGCTTCTTCAAAGGTATAAGGGTTAGGGAACTGGTCTAATACATTGTTGAAGATCTTAATATTATTGGCTTGTGTGGCCAGATCCTCTTCATCTCCTGCCTGGTATTTTCGAACAGAAATTTCCATTGTATTTTTTTATAAAGGTGTAAAAAAATCAGCCATTTGTAAAGAAAGGACTTTTCTAAATTTTCTTTTTGATAGCAAAATTTAGTAATAAGATCATTGATTTTAGGATTATTTAATATCATATTTAAAAATTGAATCTTATTGACTATGGCACATACAAACAACAATGAAGAATCCGCAGGTCTCATCAAACTTGCTAAGGTAACCTTATGGACTATTCTGATCATTGGATCCGTATTAATCCTGAAGTTCTTTGGTAATCTGATCAAGCCACTGGTGGTTGCTTTGATCATATGGTATTTGATTAGAATACTTAGAAATGTATTTTACAGGATACGTATTGGCAGGTTTAGGCTGCCCAGATGGTTCCGGACGGTTTTATCTCTAGTGATCATCCTTGGTATTTTATATTCCATTATAAGCATTATTGTAGTCAATATTGAACAGATCGCGGCCAAAGTGGAAGATTATGAGGCCAGGCAGGACAGTATCCTTGAAACAACTGCTGAATATCTTGGTTTGGAAAATCTTGCAGAAGAACTGAAAGACCTGCCCAGCAGTAAGGAACTCAGGCCTTATCTGAATGGACTGTTAAATTCACTGACCTCAGCCCTTGGAAGCATATTCATCATAATAATTTATCTGATTTTTATATTGATTGAAGAATTCATTTTTACCAGGAAGCTGGATATTATCTATAAGAACAACGAACAATTTGATGACATTAAGTATATCATCAATACTATGAACAATTCTATAAAGAGATATATTTCTGTCAAAACCTTTGCCAGTTTACTCACTGCAGTATTAGCCTATATCGCTTTATTATTACTTGGGGTTGATTTTCCATTACTTTGGGCATTTATCATATTCGTTTTTAATTTTATACCCTATGTTGGATCTTTCATAGCCACCTTCCTGCCTTCTGTTTTCGCCGTTCTCCAATTCAATTCACTTCCTTATTTTATATGGGTTTTCCTAAGCGTTCAATTTTGCCAGACCCTTGTAGCCAATGGCATTGAACCCAAGATCATGGGACGTTCATTGAATTTAAGTCCACTGGTGGTACTCATCACATTAGCCATTTGGGGGACAATCTGGGGGGTATTGGGAATGATAATATCCGTTCCGGTGACTTCAATTCTGGTGATTGTTCTGGCCCAGTTCAAAGAGACCCGGAATATTGCCATTCTTCTTTCTGAAACAGGAAATATTGAGAATATGGTTGTTCCGGAGCGTGAGCCGAACATGACAACTCCTGCCCACCTGCAGTTCTGGAAATATTGGAAAAGACAAGTAGACCGGTCGGATTATTCTTGAAAAAAATAATACAGATGATAGAAGTGAGATGTTAATTGTATGTCATGGATGAGAGATCGGATGCTTAAGTTAAATGTTTTCTATTAGTAGAGGTCTTCATCCCTTTCCAACAATAAAATAGAAGCCTGGGGAACAATATACAGCTTTTCGTTTTCATAATTTACCTCAACAGCCCCGTTCTGAATGAAAATAGCAAGATCGCCTTCCTTGGCCTGGAGCGGGATATACTTTATCTCATCCGTTTTATCTTTCCAGGGCTCATCATCTTCTGCCGGTAATGGGATCGGATAACCCGGACCTATTTTGATCACATAACCAGTCTGTACTTTTTCTTTCTCTTTTACACCTGGTGGCAGATACAGTCCGCTTTGCGTTTTGTCGGTGGATTTTTTGGGCCTGATCAATACCCTGTCGCCTACAACAATTAATTTTTTAAGTCTGTTATCTGATGTCAGCTTCATGCCCGGTTGGTTTAATTTCAGGTAATTTAGTTCATATATTGCTAAAAAGAAAAATCCCGCTCCTGTATTCAGTATAATGCAGAAGCGGGATCTTTAAACCTTTATCTATCCAATCTCATCAAGAATGGCTTCGATGTCATCCATTACTTTGTTCATTCTGGCCATTGTAACCTCGAATGGTTCGTCCGTTTCCATATCTATCCCTACTTTTTTCAAGGTAGGAATGGCATATTCTGAACTTCCACTTGATAGAAAATCGATATAATTATCAACCATTTCTTCACCGCCATTTAGCATCTGTTCGGCAAGCATGGTAGAGGCAGTAAAAGAAGTACTGTACTGGAACACGTAGAAATTATAATAGAAATGAGGGATATAGGCCCATTCTATAGCATAAACGTCGTCAATAACCATTACACCATCTTCATGACCATAATATTTCTTTAATATCTCCAGGTATATCTCACTGAATTTTTCTCCAGTCAGACTTTCCCCCTTTTCTGCCAATTCATGGATCTTAAGTTCAAATTCTGCGAACTGTGTTTGTCTGAACAGTGTGGCCCTGGCATTTTCCAGATAATTACCCAGAATGGAAAGTTTGATCTGTGGATCATCGATCTGTTTCAATACATGGTCCATCAATAAAGCCTCATTGGCTGTCGATGCTACTTCGGCAAGAAAAATAGGATAATTTGCATTTATAAAAGGTTGGTTCTTATTAGAGAAATAGGAATGCATGGTATGCCCAAGTTCGTGTGCAAGGGTACCGACATCTTCATACTGGCCATTGTAATTCAGAAGAATATATGGGTGTACGTTGTAAGCTGATCCATTTGAATAGGCTCCGGACCGTTTGCCAGCATTTGGATACACATCGATCCAGCGTCCGTCAAATGCTTCCTGCAAGGTGTTTACATATTCATCACCCAGTACTGCTAGGGCCTTTTTGACCATATCATAGCCTTCTTCATAGGAATATTTTAAGTCCACATCATTAACAAGCGGAGCATATATATCGTAGTAATGTAATTCATCGACACCCATCATCCTTTTCTTCAGATCCAGGTATCTGTGAAGTGTCGGGAGGTTTTTATTGGCATTTTCGATAAGTTTATGATATACGCCGGTAGGAATATTATTGGAATTCAGGGAAGCTTCAAGGCAGGAATTATAGTTGCGTACATTTTTAACAAACATGTTTTCTTTTACCTTCCCGTATAATTGAGTGCCAAGTGTCATTTTAAACTCATCCAGTTTTCCGAAAAAACTTTCAAATACCAATTTTCGGTCTTCCCTGTTCGTGCTGGCCCTCTGAAGAGCATATGTAGAGGCATCTAAAACTACTTTATCTCCACTGGCCAGTGTCACTTCTGCCCTTGGCATTTCTGCATTGGAGAACACGCTGTAAATACTGCCGGAATTGCCCTGCATGATACCGGCTTCAGCGATAAGGTTTTCCTCAGAAGCGTTACGGGTATGTGTTTTCACACGATATACATTATCAATATACTGTCTGTATTTCTCCAGTTTTGGTTCTGTTTTGAAAAATCTATTTAGTTTATGTTCCGGAATGGACAGGATCTCAGGATCAATATAAGCTGCTGCTGCGCCAAACTTGGTATACAACTGGTTGGCTTCCTGGTCCATCCCAAGGGGTTCTGATTCGCGGATATCGCTATCTGAAAGCATGGAAGCATAAGATCCGAACATAAAAAGTTCTTTGACTACACCTTCCAGATATTCTAATGCATTAAATAAATTGCTGGCAGATTTTCCTAAAGTCCCTTTATAATTGGCCACTTTCTCAAACTTTGCCGGCAAAGCTTCCTTAGCCTTTTCCCAGTCTGCCTGGGTGGCATACATGTCTGTCAGTTTCCATTTGTAATTTTCAGGGATGTCGGCCCTTTCTTTTGTGGTTTGGGTTCCGTTACCTGCTTCTCCGGCCTTGTCCACCGGAGCAGTACACTTCATTAGCATAAATATTGACATCATTACAATACTTAGGGTTTTAATGTTGTTTTTATAAGATTTCATATTAAAAAAAATTTAGAAAACACTTTAAATAAAAAGCGTGTGAATTTACTTCTTTTCCTACTAAAATAGAAGTGAGATCATCTCAAAGGCTACCACTGAAATGATCTCACAGTTTATATAACTTCTAAAAAGGCTTTTAATCCCTAACAGAGTGTTTAATTATTGTTTGACCTGATTTCGGCCACTTCTTCAACAGTTACATAGCTGGCCTCATTACCCCAGCTATTTCGGATAAAGGAAAGGACATCAGCTATTTGCTGATCAGTCAGAAAAGCATGTGAGGCCATGATATTCTGATAAATCTCTCCTTTGATCTCAATAGGATCATTCAAGCCGTTCAAAACCACTTTGACCAGTCTTTCTTTGTCGCCCAATACCCATTCTGTATCGATCAACGGTGGATTCATCCCCGGGGCGCCCTTTCCGCTCATCATATGACATGATGCGCAATAGGTCTGATAAACTTTTTTACCTGGCAGCAAAGCTTCATCTAATTCTTCTTCAGAAACTGTTTTAGCAGCCGCAGTTACCGGCATTTCATTATAACCGGGTATTCCATCTTCATAATACATCACCCTCCAGATCCTTCCCTTCTGAGAATCGACGATAAAGAGGGATCCATCGGGGCCTTGTGCAAGCCCGCATGGACGGTACCGCGCGTCTCCTGAACTTTCAATGGGGCCTCCGGTAAACCCATCAGCAAAAACTTCCCATTCTCCGGATGGTTTGCCATCTTTCATGGGTATAAAAACGACATTATAGCCCTGTTGTGTGGAACCAAGCCTGTTCCAGGAACCATGGAATGCTACAAAAGCCCCATTGCGGTATTTTTCAGGGAACATTTTACCGGTATAAAACAGAACATCATTAGGGCCCCAGTGACCCGGGAAACCAATCAATGGCTTCTTAATATCCTCGCATCCTTCAGTAGATTCACCATCTCCTCCGAACTCAGGACACTTCATACGCTGATCTTTAAATTGGTCGAAATAACAATAAGGCCATCCGAAATCGTCCCCTTCATCAATATCCAGAAATTCCTCTGCGGGTAATTCCAGATTGTCCTCTTCCGTATAATAATCCGGCCAGAAACGGTGCAGGTCATCACGTCCATGCTGTAAGGCATATAACTTATCTTCTTTCGTATTCCATGTAAGAGCCACTGCATTTCTGATTCCAGTGGCATAGCGTTTATCGAGTGTTTGCTGTTGATTCAACTGATCGTCAGAGAATTTCCAGATACCTGCTCTTGTCTCAAGTTCAACGCAAGGGTATATTCCGGGGGATCCTTCGGTTCTCGGCTCTTCCTGGCATGCATTAGTGGCAGATCCTACATTTACATACATATTCCCTTTCCCATCAAAGGTAAAAGGCTTTTCCATATGTCCGGTGCCATCAACCAGGTTGACTAGTGTATCTACAGCCCCCGATGGGAGCAATTCATCTTTATTGAATTTTGCTCTGAATACCTGAGTCCTGGATGAAAAATACAGAAATCCATTATGTAGTTCGATGCCTGTCCCGGTGACCTCTGAATATCCTTCAATATGGTCAGCACGGCCATCATGGTTAAGGTCACGTAAGGCAACGATACCTTTACCTTCGTTATTTAGTTTCCTCAAATGCACATAGATATCTCCATTATTATTGACAACAATATGCCTGCCACGACCAAGTGTGTCCACTACAACCATGGCTCCAAAGTTCTCAGGAAGTGTGATCCCTCCGTTTTCTTTGTCCGGAAATATTTCAATGCGGTTTCTTCCCGGTTCGTTTTTTTCTTCACAGGAAGGGAACAGGAGGACAATAAAAAAGAGTGTTAACAATGAGCTGTATAAATTTCTATTTATCATGATAAAATGTTTAAAGTAGCATAGATCTTAATTGACGAAAATATATCCCGGATAAATCGATTTAAATTTAGAAATTATTTACTTATATTGAACGATGATAATGTAAAATAATAAGAATAGATACATGAAAAGAGTGCTTTTTATTGCTGGAACCTTTACATTGATGATGTTATCGCTAGGTTTTTTACTTAAAGTGATGGAGTATGATGGAGCAGGTTTACTTGTTCTTTTTGGGCTGGCGGGTTTTACAGTTGTACTAGTATTAGGGGCAATCCATGGCAGAAATCTATTATTTTACACCAGTAGTCTGACCATGATCCTTTTACTGTTGGCCTGGGTATTCAATGGGCTTGCGCTCCCGGGGGCAGATCTGTTATATATGTCGGGAATGCTTGTCCTTACACTGGTTCTCATACCATTGTTTGGTTTCTGGATCCATAAACATTCCTGATATTTTTATGATATAATTTTTTAACCCGGAGCATTTTTTTGATGAAGTTAAATTCCTCATTGTTTATTCTTGTTTTGTTTTCTCTTTTTTGTGGTCTTGTTTCATGCAATGGTAACAAAACGATCAATAATGCAGATATAGAGAAGCTAGATAAATCCTTAAATTCATACCATTCCAGCTGGAAAATTTCGGGAAGAATTCGGAGGCACTTATCACTTACCCAATGTCTCTTTTTTTCTGTTTGGTATGGTAACCGTGAGAAATACCCATACTTAGGCTGGGCCAGGGATCATTTTTATTCCGGGAAAAACGGTTTGATCAGTGACAGGGACTATCCATTGACCTGGGAAACGGAGGCCAGCCAGGCAGATTATGCTGGCATGCGTATAATTTCTTCAGAATACGTGAAACAAAAAATTGCTGCGCCTCATACATGGCATGCAGCAGAAGTATTTTTATATCTTTACGACATCAAATAGAATAACAATATAAAATGAAACACACAATTTATACACTTTTAAGCATAATGCTGGCTATGATGCTGGTAGTTTCCTGTAGTTCCGTTACCGATTCTAACGGAGAATATATCACCATGTCTCAGGAAGATCTGAAAGATAAAATCATGGGAGCCTGGGCTCTGCAGACAATTGGAGTAACATATGGTGGGCCGACAGAGTTCAGATATAAGAAAATGATAATCCCGGACAGCATCGATATCGTCTGGAATGATACTTTGATGTATCACTGGATGACCAGGATACCGGGCCTATACGATGACATCTATATGGACTTAACTTTTGTGGATGTTTTTGAAAAAGAGGGGCTTGATGCACCGGCCTCAGCTCATGGGGAGGCATATGCTAATGCTTCATACTGGTTATGGCATGCAAACCAGCAGGGCCGGTATAACATTCTGAATGGCATCGATCCCCCGGAATCAGGACATTGGCTCAATAATCCTCATGCCGATGATATAGATTTTCAGATAGAAGCGGATTTTGCCGGCATAATGGCACCTGGAATGCCAAATGCGGCAAGTAAAATATGTGATCCTATAGGTCATATTATGAATTCCGGGAATGGATACTATGGTGGTGTATATATGGCGGCTATGTACAGTAACGCATATGTTATGAATGATATCAAAGAGGTGGTTGAAAAATCTCTGGCCGTTATACCCATGGAAAGCTCCTATTATAAATGCATGCGGGATGTGATCGATTGGAGCGAACAATATCCTATGGACTGGGTGAAAACCTGGCAATTGGTTGAAGAGAAATGGGGAGAAGACATTGGATGCCCCGATGGTGTGCATGCAGATTTTAATATTGATGCTACCATAAACTCAGCATATGTGATTATGGGTTTATTATATGGAAATGGAGATCTTGATAAAACTATGGATATTTCTACAAGATGCGGACAGGACTCAGATTGTAATCCGGCAAGTGCTGCAGGAATCCTGGGAGCGATGATTGGATATAGGGCCATACCTGAAAAATGGGGTAAAGGGCTTGAAATGATCGAAGACCTGGATTTTAAGTACACGACCATTTCATTAAATGATGCTTATGGATTAAGTTTCAGGCATGCACTGGAAGTGATCAAGCGAAATGGGGGTGAAGTAACAGATGATGAAGTAAAGATTAAAGTCGAAGAAACGGTAGCAGTGCCTTTCGAGGAAAATTTTCCGGGTTATAAAGTATCTATGATCACCAAAAATGATGATAATTTTCTGACAACCGAAAAGCAGGAATTGGAATTCGAGTTTGAAGGTATAGGGGTGGTATTAAGAGGCAGAATGAAGAACCGAAATTTTGATAATATATATGCACTTGAAGGTGAAGAACAAACTATTGGCAACTACAAGATAGATACGGAATTTTATATTGATGGGGAACTTGTGGTTTCTAATAAACAACCTTTGGCATTCCAGGAAAGGAATCATGAACTGTTTTATAAATATGAGCTGCCCGCCGGAAAGCATACACTGGTTATGAAAATTCTGAATCCACACCCGGATGTGGTCATGCAGGTAGGAGATTTAATTGCTTATTCTAAATAATATAATCCAGGAACTCATGAAATACCGTTCTCATTTGCGAATATTTTTTATTTTTTCACTGATCGTGTTTATTGTATTATCCTGTAATCAGAAAACAAGTCATAAGAGTGAAGGTACTACTAACATCATTATTCTGGCTGGGGAAAAGAGTCATCCGGCAACCCTGCATGAATATATTAAGAATGCAAGGCTGATAAAGGTGATGCTTGATCAGGCAGAAAATGTTGAAGGACTGAAAACGACCATCTGTTATCACGGATGGCCGGAAGATCCATCTATCCTGGATAAAGCGGATCTTATCCTGACCATATCGGATGGCCGGGATGGCCCTGGTGGGGAACAAGTGCCTTTCATGAAGGAAGGCAGAATGGAAATTATACAAAAGCAGATAGATAGAGGCTGTGGCATGATGACATTCCACTATTCTACTTTTGCTCCTGACCGGTATGGCGAGGAGATACTGGAGTGGGTAGGAGGGTATTTCGATTGGCAAAATGATCAGGGAGAAAGGGAATGGTATTCAGACATCACCTTTCTGGATGTGCCTGTAGATCTGCCAAGCCCAGAGCATCCTGTATCGAATGGAGTAGAGCCTTTTCAGATCGTTGAAGAATATTATTATGATCTCAGGTTCAGGCCGGACGATCCAAGACTTTCCCCGATAATTGCTGTCCCTGCATTGGAAGCAGAGCACCCTGATGGGCAAGTTGTTGCCTGGGCAATAGAAAGAGACGATGGCGGACGTGGATTTGGAACCTCCATTGGTCATTTTTATGGAAACTGGAAAAATGAAGGATACCGGAGAACCCTGATGAATGCTATTGTATGGACAGCCGGCCTGGAGGTCCCTGAAAATGGAGTGAATGCTAAATATTATACTGATAAGCAGGTTACAAAACTGCTGTTTAATAAAGAATATAAGGGGCTTATCCTTACAGGTGATAATTATCCGGGACATAAATGGAAAGAGACCACGCCTTTGATATACGAAGCCCTGGAAATGAATGAGCAGATCCATATGGATGTTTCTTATAATATTAACGATCTGTTTCAATATGATCTGAGAGACTATGACTTTCTGGTATTCAACTATTGTAACTGGGAAGATCCTGATCCCATATGGGAAGGGGCTAAAGAATCTTTAATAGACTATGTGGAAAGTGGCGGTGGATTGATGTTTATTCATTTCGCCAATGGGGCTTTTCATTTCTCCCTTCCCGGGGCCGGTGAATCAGACTGGCCGTATTATAGAAAACTATGCCGAAGGGTCTGGAACCATGACGGCAACAGCACGCATGATAAATATGGCCCCTATGAAGTTAATATAGTCGATAGCAAACATCCTATTACTGAAGGGATTTCTGACTTTCAGGTCAGCGATGAGTTGTATTACAATCAGGAAGGAGAAGAGCCCATTCACGTGTTGTTATCTGCTTTGTCAAAAGATACTGGAAATGAAGAGCCCCAGGCCTGGATCTATGAACTCAACCAATCAAATGGAAAGAGTACCCGGGTATTTCAGACTACGCTGGCTCATGATACAGTATCCCTGAAAGTACCTGAATTCCAGAAAATTCTGTCTAATGCCGGATTGTGGTTGTCAAAAGGAACGGACCGCTGGAAAGATCTGTAATTGATCTTCAACAGGAATTGAGACAGATCATCTTAAGGACTTGGAATGGATCTCAGGATCAGATGGCGTTAAGGTTTATGCGAAGACATAATCTGAACTGGATAAAAAGAGCAGGGGGCAGGCAATATCTGGAACGTCTGTATTCAAACATTATAAGGATTAAAGGTCCCGGCAAGAAATTTAATAAAGAAAATAACCTTTGTTGCAGGCAGATCCGTCACATAATTCTGCAGGCTGTGATCCCTCCCCGGTGGGATAGCCTGTAGCCAGTTTATATTATGATCTCAGCAATTTGAGAAAATGTGTTTGGGATCTGTAAAGCATTTAAATTCTATGCCGTTGCCACTGGGATCCTTCAGGAACATGATGGCTTGTTCGCAAACCTGCTTTTCATGCTTTAGCTTTGGCTCAATAATGAATTTTACCTTAGCCTTTTTTAGTTTCCTGGCCATGTCATCCCAGTCACTTTTCTTCAGGATGACCCCAAAATGATTAAGGGGGACCTCTTTGCCTTCAACTGTGATGGTTTTCTGATCATTCTTCATTTGAGGATTATCATGAATGGAAAGCTGATGACCGAAAAAGTTAATATTAAGCCAATGATCGGTGGCTTTGGTTATCGTACAGCCCAGAACTTCTGTATAAAATTTCTTTGTGTCCTCAATATTCTTTACTGAAAATGCAAGGTGAAAAGGTATTGACATATACTAAAATATCTCTTGTTAAATCCCGCTATGAAATTAATAAAATTGTAATAAATGTAGGTGCGAATGGGCAATTTTGATCTTTTCCAATGTATTATTTGGTTATTTTTGTTTAAAAAGTGTTAAAAAATCATTCTGACAGCAGAAGGATTGATGAAATAAAGAATGGATTGACTTGACAAAATGAAACAGGAAAGAGATTGTGATCATTGTGAAGGTAATGCGAAGCTTATGGAAGCGCATTTTCCAGGGCACAAAGAAGGGATGGAATTCAGGATATACCATTGCAACGATTGCAATACCTCGTTTGCTCTGCCAAAGGAAGATGCGACTAAGATCTACAATTTTATATACAGCCACGGCGAGGTCGTTCCCGGTTACAATAGGTATTTACGCTACTTTAATCCTATTTAGAAACAGATATCATTGGATATTCGATCTTAAGCAGCTTATTAGGGAAAAGAATCACTGAATGGTATTGGGCAGAAATATATTGTCCAGAATTCTGGAAATAGGTCACATAATACCCGTGGAATCTCAACCTTAGCCAGCTGGAATATTATGAGGTTAGATGATATTCTCACCCTCAGCCAGGTCGAATGTATGCGGTTTTAGATAGATTTTATAGTTTTTTCAAATTCTTCCAAAAGCTGATCTGCATTCTCCTGGTTAAAACATATTGGCGGTTTTATTTTTATAACATTATTGTGCGGACCATCGGTACTGAGCAGTATGCCCCTTTCTTTCATACCATTGACAATCTTTTTTGCTTCCTCTGTGGCTGGAGACAGGGTATTTGTATCGGACTTTTTAACCAATTCGATACCCAGAAATAAACCGGCTCCCCGCACATCATGGATCATCTCATGTTCCGCTTGCATGGACTTAAATCCCTGCATCAATTGATGGCCCACCTCCAGGGCATTTTCCTGTAAAGATTCCTCTTCTATCACCTCAAGAACCGCTTTGCCTATTTCACAGGAGACAGGATTCCCTCCAAAGGAGCTGAAAAATTCCATACCATTTTCAAAGGCTTCAGCTATATCATCTGTAGTAACCACTGCCCCTATAGGATGACCATTACCCATGGGTTTCCCAAGCACTACAATATCAGGAACCACATCATACAATTCATATGCCCAGAATTTCGATCCCACACGTCCGAAGCCTGTCTGGACTTCATCTGCGATGCATACGCCATTGTTATCCCGGACTTTTTTATATATAGTCTTCAGGTAGGCCTCACTTAACATAACCTGACCACCACAGCCAACAATGGGTTCGCAGATAAAGGCGGAAATGGGATTGGTCATAAATTCATCGATCCGGCCATAAAGATCTGCTTCGGAATAGTATGACTTATACCCTGAACCAGGCAGAAAGGCAGTATGTATATGTGGTTCAGCTCCCTTGCCACCAGTGCCTTTGAATTTATAAGGGCTTATTTCAATCCCCGTTGTGGTATTGCCATGATAGCCATGATCCATGACGATCAGTTCCTTTTTATTCGTGTAATTTCTTGCCAGTCTTATTGCCAGGTCACTGGAAGCGCTTCCCGAATTCACGAAAAAAACTTTATTGAGAGAAGCAGGGAATTTATCCAGAAGTTTTGCTGCATATTCATTCAGTGCGTCATATAAATATCTGGTATTGGTATTTAATTTGGCCATTTGACGCTGGCCGGCATGAACAACCCGCGGATGACCATGCCCTACATGCATGATGTTATTCACACAGTCCAGGTAAGTTTTGCCAGTGTGGTCGAACATATACTGGAAAGCTGCCCTTTCCATAACAATGGGATCCTGGTAGCTAAGTGAAAGAGCCTTGCTGAAATGTTTGTTTCGCTGTTCAATATACTTTTCTTTTGATTGTAGGGTCTTTTGAGGCAATGAACAGGCCTTACGGAACCTGTTGGCTGCCCGGTCCGGACTGATGGCTACCCAGTCGGACAATAGCTTCCAAACGGCTTTTTCATGAATAGACACATATGTATCATCAGGCCGTTGTCTTTTCAGGTAGGCAGACTGACAGGCACTCATACAAAGTCTTGCCGCGAGCAGATAATAGATGCTCTCTATTTCAATTTCCTGTATTGGAAGAATCCTGTGATATCCCTCTAATACTTTGGAAACCTTTAACAGCGGATCTTCAGATTCAAGGGCTATGTAAGTTACCCCAACGACTACCTCGCTTATGGTGAATGAATATACCGCGTCTCCAAAATCAATAGCACCGATGACGTTTTTTTCATTGGATAAGATGTTCCAGTCATTGGCATCATTATGTATTACACTTTTTCTCAGGAGGTGCTGGATGGGGGAAATGTTTTCGCGAAATTGTAAGAGGAAATATTCTATAAGTTTGCGCTGGGCCGGATCAGAAATATAGGATAAGAAATCTGCGTATTCAAGAAAATACTGCAGGTCCCACTCATAATGCCTTGCCATGATCTCAGGTGATTGGAAATCGATAAGCATTTTATCCATTTCCGCAAGAAACTCACCAAAATCAATTAAAAGGTGGTCAGAATGATTTGTTTTTGCCAGGAATTCTCCGGCTAGATATTTTAGTAGTCTCGCCTGGTATTGATTACCTTTCTCATCAGTATATAAATAAATGCTTTTCCCATCCAAACCCGTAATGATTTGAGGGAAATCATACCTGTCCAATGATTTAAGATGATCAAAAATAAGATTCTGTGCTCTGAGGAAAGGTTTGTCGGTCAGGTCCCGGCTGAGTTTTAATACATATACAGGAACGTTGTTGATATATAACAGGTAATTCTTGTCCACATGTCCGTCCAGTGGCTTGATTTCAGCCAAAATATCGTATTTGGATTTAAGGAAGTTTGATACCGAATCCTTCACTTTAATTTTTTCTGCCAATATAGCTATTTTCAGATTTTGAATACTTTAGTACACTTCTTTTTCCGTCCATGCTACGATGGATGTAGGGATTATATGTGCAAGATACAGCAAGGTTGCTGCGATGACCACATCAATAGTCCCCAGCCCAAAAATAGCGAATAAGTACACCATTACAATTACCGTAATTACAAAAATGGTATAGGAGATCCTGACGGCATGGGTAACGACCTGGATCTCTCTTTCATCCAGGTTTTCAGTTTTCTTATGGGTTAGCCTCCAGAGTCCGGATTTTACATAAACATATACGAAACTAATTATCAAAATTAAGAGAAATACACCAATCAGGCTAAATCCTGCCCAATGGGGTAAGCCAATGCCATATTTTGTAAGTTCAAATAAAATTAAGGCCATAACAAGGGCGATATAATTAATCAGCACCCCAGTCCTTCGATTTTGTAAGGGTATGTTGCGATCCATGATTATTGATTTTTGGTTTGGTCATACAATTCCTGACTTAAGGGTTTCATAGGTGAGGTTGAAAAAATAAACTCTATAGGCAACTTAAAATACTCACTGATTTTAAAAGCCAGATCCAGACTGGGATTATATTCCTCACGCTCCAGATATCCTACTGTTTGAAAGTTAACACCTATCTCTTCAGCCAGGTCCTTTCGTGATATGCTGCGTTCTTTACGGAGTAATGCGATCCTGTTGTATAATTTTCTGGATATCATGATATATAAAATATATATTATGTTGTAAATATACAACGAAATATACTAAATAAATGTTACACAAATTGGTGTTATTTTCATCAAATTAAATGTGAAAATCTGTATCAAATTTTGCCTATCCGATATAATTTACTAGACAATGTCATATTTGCAGCTATGATATAGCAGTTGCAGGCGCTTCCGGGCATATAGGGATCAATATCTTACCCCTTCTCATTGACAAGGGATATCAGTTTTAATAATCAAATCCCCATCTATATGAATTGTCCTTTAATTCTCAGTTAAAATAATTTTATTTAATTCCCATATCTTTTCCTTACCGCCTTCAAAAGGAATCAGCGTAAAGTCGTATTGATATTCTTTTGCTGGAATTTTATATTGATCATGAACAGGTGCCCCCCAGGTATTGTCACCTCCCACGCCCCTCTGAAGGTAATCAATATTCAGGGTGACCAGGTCTTTTGGTTTTACATCGATGGCATGCCGGTTGGGTTCGTTCTGTTTTTTATTCTCTATGTCTGATATCCGGATCTGCCAGGCGCTCATATTCATGGGCCGCTTGGCGGTAACAAGAAGGCCGAATCCCTTATCATTTTGTAATGCCATCCAGCGGACATCCGTTTTATTACCGAATTCCTGGGGCCTGACATAAGGATGATACTGCTCCCAGACTGTCCCTGAATAATACCCAACCGGAGCCCCTGTTTTTCTATCCCAGTAACTTTCGTGAGGCCCCCTCCCATACCAGGACATATTCAGATAGTCGCCAGGCATTTCAAGGCTCATTCCTATTTTAGGCAGTTCCGGGAGATCGGTGGTGCCGGGAATGAAATGATTATTTATCTTGATCATTCCATTTGAGAAAAAGGAATAATCAACTTTCAGGGTTGATCCGGAGGCTGGCAGATCCAGAACAGTACTTATCGTTACTTTTTTAGGACTATCGATGATGGTTTTAACATCTCGAAATTCTGACAAGGATCCTTCATTTTTCCAGATCTTACACCTTTGAGGCATGTGATTCCCAAGGTCATTATCAACCGGTGCCCTCCAGAAGTTCGGGATTAATGGTTCTTTTAATAGCGGGTTATTCTTATAGTTCATCGAACTGAGCCTTCCACTCTTTTTGGACATGGTATATGAAAATTCATTACCACGAATAATAATTTTTTCATCATTTTCCTCCACACTTAAGTCAGGAAAGTTGTGCAGCTTCATTGGATCCGGATCTTTCCAAATCGGAATTTCAAACTGTTCCCAGGCTACTAAATGGTTTTCAGGTAATAAGGGAAGTTTATCTTTTGTTCTGAATTGTACAATCATAAAATATTCGACACCTGGCTCAACAAATATTTTCGGAACCGGAATATGTAAGATTTTCGATTGATGCGGAGCTAATTTTATTGACGGTATAGATCCTTCAGCAATCTTCTCACCTTTAGCTTCTATGAACCACGAAGCTGAATACTTTTGCAGATCTGTAAAATCGTATTTATTTGTGATCTCAAATTCACCTTTTAATAGATTAACTGGCTTAATATCAACATACTGATAAACTTTTTTAACTTCCCAGATATGCGGATTCAGGTTCCTGTTGGCCTGGACAAGACCGTTTATACAGAAATTTGAATCGTTGTCAACCGGTGCATGGTCATAATCCCCACCATAGGCAAAATAAGCTTCTCCGGCATCATTGTATTCTTCCAGAGCCTGGTCCACCCAATCCCATATAAATCCACCCTGCAGGCTTTCATATTTCTCGATAACATCCCAGTAATCCTGAAAGTTACCCACACTGTTCCCCATCGCATGTGCATATTCACATAGGATCAAAGGCCTCGACGGGTTGGATAAGGCATATTCTTCAATCTGTGGAATTTTATGATACATAGGGGCCTGTATATCTGTATACTGGCTGTATTGTGCCATTTCATATTGAACTGGCCTGGATGGATCCCTTTCTTTTATCCAGTTATAGGCTTCAATAAAGCAGACTCCAAAGCCAGCTTCGTTACCAAGAGACCAGGTAATGATAGAAGGGTGGTTCTTATCCCGTTCAACCATTCTTTCTGTACGGCTTAATTGAGCTTTGATCCATTGTGGCCGGTTTCCGAGGGTAATTGCGGTATCCCCGATATCCAGGCCATGGGATTCAACGTTGGCTTCATCTACGACATATAATCCATATTGGTCACAAAGCTCATACCACCTGGGATGATTTGGATAATGTGCCGTCCTTACGGCATTTATATTAAATTCTTTCATTAATTGAATATCACGGATCATGGAGGCCTCATCAATTGCATGTCCTGTAACCGGATCATGTTCATGCCTGTTTACCCCTTTGATCGTAATTGCAGTCCCGTTTACATGAAGAAGGCCATTTTTTATTTCCACTTTCCGGAATCCGGTTTTACATGATATCGCTTCCAGAACTTGCCCTTCGTTGTTGTTCAGCTGTATCAAAACATCATATAAATGGGGTGTTTCAGCAGCCCATTTTTTCGGATTTTCCACCATTGAGGAAAGATGGGTCATGGTTTTATCATTGGAATGAACTTCAGGAACTTCGGTATGTAATGTCAGGATGGTTTTTTGATCTTTTAAAAGCCTTACATCCAGTGACAATCCGGTAATTGATGTGTTTCCATGGTTTTTAACCTCAATGTCAATGTCAAATATTCCATTTCTATATTTTTCATCCAGGTTACTTCTTATGAAATAGTCCTGAATATGTTGTTTGGGTGTGGAATACAGATAGACATCCCGGTCAATTCCACTCAACCGCCACATATCCTGACCTTCGAGGTAGCTGCCATCTGACCACCTGTATACTTCAATGGCTACGGTATTCGTTCCGGAAGAAACGTAAGTGGTAATATTAAATTCAGCGGGCAGTTTGGAACCCTGGCTGTAACCCACCTTTTCGCCATTCACCCAGATATAAAAGGCTGAGCGAGCTGCGCCAATATGGATGAATATTTCTTCTTCATTCCAATTTTCCGGCAGATTAAATGTTTTTTTATAGGAACCAACCGGGTTATAGTCATTGGGGATCGATGGCCATTCAGGGGGGAAAGGAAACTCTTCGTCAAGATATTGAGGTACTCCGTATCCCTGCCTTTCCCAGTTTCCCGGAACAATGATGTCCTCCCATCCGGATACATCAAAGTCGTTTTTATAGAAGTCGATGGGTCTCTCATCCGGTTTTCTTACCCAGAAAAATTTCCATTTGCCATTCAGATCTATAAAGTTTTCAGCATCCTTCCTGTCTGACCGAAAGGCCTGGTCTGTATTCCGGTAGGGAAAGAATGAACTATGAGGTTCTTCCTTATTTATTTCAAAGATCTGTTCATTTTCCCAGTCATGGGTATATGCTGTTGAGGAATTTTGATTGAAGTCTTTTTGGCAAGCTGAAAATAAAAGTAAAATTGCCAGGATGAAGAAATGGGAAATTCTGATTGAAAAGTGATCAGGGATCATCGGGATTCAGGTTTAATATGTTTTCAAAAATAATTGAACAAATGTATAGTTCAAGCCTATTTCTGAATTTGTTTAATCAGCATGAATTTATTCATAACTTAAACCAGAATACTTGATGATCAATCAATTCAGGCCAAATATTTTCGACATCTATTCTTACAAATTCCTAAAAATTGATTCCTGTTCTTTAATAATTGACAAATTGGCGCATATTTGCAGCTATGGTAGTAGCAGTAACAGGCGCCTCTGGACATATAGGGATCAATCTCCTGCCACTTCTTTTAGAAAAGGGATACGAGGTCAGGGCATTGGTTCATAAAAATACCAAGGCATTTGAAGGTATGGATGTAACTCCTGTAAAAGGAGATCTGATGGACAAGCAATCACTGATTGAATGTATTGACGGGGCCGAGGTTCTGATTCATCTGGCTGGTGTGATCACTTTAGAGAAGAAATCTGCTGAGGTATTAAGGGTAAATATTGAAGGGACCAGGAATTTGCTTGATGCGGCGAAAGAATT
Source organism: uncultured Cytophagales bacterium (assembly GCA_963820995.1). Classification (GTDB taxonomy): domain Bacteria; phylum Bacteroidota; class Bacteroidia; order Cytophagales; family Cyclobacteriaceae; genus JAGTVG01. Next base: position 72,986 of record CAWGCL010000014.1, read on the forward strand.
GGGTGTAAAGAAATTTATATTTTTCAGTTCTATTCACGCGCTGAATGTTTTCCCGCTAACAGGGGTTATGGATGAAACCAGGGAATTAAACAAAAAAAGTCTATTTGATTATGATCAATCGAAAGTAAAAGGAGAGGAAATGGTCATGGAAGCTTCCGGGAATGGATTTCGCACGGTTATACTGAATCCTACTGCCGTTCTTGGACCGAATGATTTCAAGCCTTCTCAATTGGGAAGGGCACTGATCCAATATTATAAAGGCAATATTCCCGCCACATTGAACGGAGGGTATAATTTTGTGGATGTCCGCGACGTAGCTGATGCAACGGTAAAGGCCATCGATAAAGGCAGAAATGGTCATAGGTATATCATTTCAGGAAGCTGGAAAAGCATTATGGACTTAGGGGAGACAGTAAACAAATTTGGTGGAAGTAAAGCGCCTAAAATAACCGTTCCATTCTGGTTGGCCAGGTTGGGTGCAGGATTCCTTAATCATTTTTCATCCGGGAAGGATGAGGAAAGATTGTTTGCGCCGGCATCCCTTGATACTCTTGAAAACAGCCATAGAAATATTTCAAATGAAAAAGCCATTCATGATTTAGGTTATCATCCCAGATTTTTTGATCAGACCATCAGAGATACAGTTGAATGGTTCAAGGTGAACAATTATTTATCATAATATGGATTATTCATTATTCAACATATTACTATATGCCTGGATCGGATTGGCAGTTATTACATTTATTTCGCTTTTCTACATTTCAGCACCTTATGGCCGATTCATCAGAAAAAACTGGGGGCCTGAAATTCCAAATTGGCTTGGATGGATCATAATGGAGTTGCCATCGCCGGTGTTGGTAGTGTATTTTGTGGTTACCGGGGAAGGCTTGAAAAATGCTGTAATATGGTTCTTAGTTGCCTTATGGGTTTTGCATTATTTTCACAGGACCTTCATTTATCCTTTCAGGATCAGCTCAAGAAACAAGAAGATGCCCTCTACAGTGGCTTTAATGGCCCTTGTCTTTAATATAGGAAATGGTTTTTTCAATGGATACTATCTGGGGAACTATGCAGGGAGTCTCCATCATTATACTTTTACCAATATCTTCTTTATTGCAGGGCTGATATTGTTTTTTGTAGGTGCATTCATTAACCTGCAATCGGACCAGATCCTGATCAATTTGAGGAAAAATACTGAGAAAAGTTATGCTATACCAAGAGGGGGGATGTTTAAATATGTTTCTTCTCCCAACTATTTTGGCGAGTTGGTGGAATGGCTGGGATTTGCTATTATGGCAGCAGGATTACCCGGTTTTGCCTTTTTCATATGGACCTTCGCTAACCTGGTACCCAGGGCGATTGATAACCACAAATGGTATAAACAGGAATTTAAAGACTATCCCCCGGAACGAAAAGCCATCATCCCATTCATCCTGTAATATCCCGGATAGAGCCTTGTTTTCAAGCAATCATAGCTGATCAGGATACTGGAAATAATGTTTAAATCCTGTTTGGTGCTATTAATGCGATATCGATGAATAAATCATGATTGAGTACTCTGAGATATTCCATCAAAAAATGCCTAAAGTGGAGGGCGGTCCACTGGATAAAAAAAAGAGGCTGCTTTTGAGACTGCCTCCTCCTTTTCAGTATGTATTTTAATTATTTACTATTTTGCTGCAGGAACCGGATACTGCTTCATAATCTTAGCAGCATTCTTTGGTATCGTCTTTTCCCTTTTTGATGCTTTTTCATTTATTGTTTTTTGTAACACACCCTGCCAGGCTAATTTTTTAGTACCGGCATCATAGACATCCACCACCAGGGTTCCAACCTCATAATCATTTTCACTGTAGGTGGTTGTGGATGTTCCCATACCCGCGCCCATACCCATGCCCCAGCCATAGCCGTATCCCATACCCATACCGCCCATGTAATTGGTATAGGCTGTAGTGCTTGTTTTATTATCAATAACAAGGAAAAGTGTTACCACTGCATCGGCATTGTCCTCTACCAGGGTCATATTTCGTGCATCAAATTCAGCTTTAAAAGCATCCAATATGCGGGTTTTGTCCAGATCATTGATTAATTTATCGCTGTCATTCTGCCATCCGGCAAAGCTATACGTTTTGTACTTGGTGAAATCGATTGTTTTGTCATAGTCACTTTTTACCTGGGCCTGCAGCATGCCCGTTAAAAACAAGCACAGGGTCAGTAAAGTTGAAATTTTAAGAGATTTTTTCATTGTTTGTATTTTTAAAATTTAAGTATTGATATCGTTAATATTCTCTATTGTTAAGTGTTTACGAATTGAAATCTTTATAGTATGGTAATTCAAGAAGAATTAAGTATCTGATGTGTCTTCAAATTTACTGCTTATAAACTACATTGGCAATCCTTTTATTAATTAGAAATAAAATTGCGATTTCGTAAACAATTCATTTTCTCGTTTATTAGATATTCATTGTTATATAACATATCAACCTTAGGCATTTTGGCCTGATAATCCATTACTCTTAAGGAGTAAAAAAAGATATATTGGATAGCAAGGGGTGAAAAATCTGAGATACGTTTTTTTTTAATAGAATTAGTATGTTTCAATGCACTTTAAGTATTGAAATTACTTCCGGGTTGATATCCATACTTACACCCGTATCACCTTTTTCAGGATAGTCATACTGATTAACCACATAGCGGATTGCTTCAAGTCTTGCAGTATCTTTATTGTTCCCATTTATGACGATCCATGGGCAATATTCTGTAGCAGTCCGGTCAAACATTTTAAACTTGTACTTCGTATAATCTTTCCATTTCTGCTGTGCAACAGCATCAACAGTACTCAATTTCCATTGAAACAAAGGATTGGTCTTTCTTCTTTTCAGGCGTTTTTTCTGCTCAGTTATTTCAATTGAGAACCAGAATTTGATGATTTTAATGCCATCTTCAACGAGCATTTTTTCAAGAATATTTACCGTATTCATGAACTGTTCATGTTGTTCAGGAGTACAAAATCCCATAACCGGCTCCACAACTGCCCGATTGTAATAGCTTCTGTCAAAAAAAGCAATTTCCCCGGGATCAGGTAGATGTTTAATATATCTCTGAAAGTACCATTGGCCGCGTTCGATTACAGTAGGTTTTGTAAGAGCCACAATCCTGTACCACCGCGGATTCAGATAACGTACAAACCGCATAATTCCTCCTCCTTTTCCGGCCGTATCGCGGCCTTCAAAAATTATCAGAAGCCGCTGATCGGTTTCATGTAAATGGGTTTGTAACTTAACAAGCTCTGTTTGAAGTTTGATATATTCCGGATTGGTTTCAAGAGATAGTAGTTTCATAAGAAGTAATAGATTTTTAGAATTTTAAATCCCACTAGTGTCACATGCCAAATTTATAATTGTATAAACCCAGGAAATCATAACTAGTTCACTAAGATATTATTTGACATTAAATATCAAAAGCCAAACCTGATGATTTTGAAGTTTAAATATGTTTCTAATTTCATCAATTGCCTTTTAAAATACTGAACTTATTTTCAAATATCAGGTATCACACAGGGCTTACAGTGTTCTTAATCTCATAAACTAGCTTTAAAAAAAGCTCCTGAAGGCACTTAAATTCCATTTAAAGAGATGCTCTAAATCGGAATCCATACACGAATATTGAATTTACTTCCTGATTTAATGCTGGATTAATTAGCAATTGGATGCTTGGTGTCGCGCTAAACATTTTGTACAGATTGAAATGACAATAAATCTCAGAGGTAAACTGATAGTCCATACTTTCTCCAAATTCATTTTTTGAAGGCCGCCCCCAGTTAAATCCCAGGCCAAGGCGGTCAATCATTTCTGAAATACGGTAACCACAACCCATTGAAACAGATCTATCCCAGAGTGCACCGCCATCATTAGCATATCCAGCCCTGAAAAACGGCAGAAATTTATCTATAAAAAGATGACTATACGAAAATGCCAGGCCCCATCCGGAGGGTATGCCCAATTGTTTTCTTTCCGCAGCATGCCAGAAAACCATATGCAAATTGTCAACATAGGCGGTTTCAAGTGATTTGACCCAGCCCAGTTCAATGCTGGTAAAATATTCTGCCTCTCCAAAGAAACTGTTAAAATTATCCTGCGGACGAGTTGGATCACCATTGGCATCGACAAGACTTCCGAGTATATACAGGTTATCGGTAAATATAGCATATACGGCTGCACCTAATCCAGGATCAGGAATGGGTATGGTCAGCCTTTTATCACGCTTCAAGCGGCCTGCAACACTACCCGGACCGGCAAATCCGGGCTCTAATATAATGGTATCCTCTTTTAATTCTTCTTACGCAATAGCATTTGTCGTGCTTACCAGCATATAGAATAATGTTGAAAATATGAAACAACTTGAAGGATATTGAGCTATGTATTTAAACAGTATTACCACATTTCATAATAATATGTCCAATAGGAGGAATTATTCTTCTGAACCTGAATCCAGTTTTTTGGTCATTTTATCAGCGAATGGAAAGGAAAATCCAAGTACGAATCTCCACTGACTGAATTTTAGTATTGCAGGATCATCACTATCAAAAACCGGATCCTCCTCGCCTTCTTCCGGAAAATCAATCGGTCTTCTAAATTCCTGGTCAGCTCCTGTATATGTAGCACCAATGGTAATCTCAACAGCTTTGGTATTGATGGCAAAACCGCCGCCAAACTTGTAAAAATCTGCCTGAAAAGCAGAATTGCTTGCTTCTTCCTCCAGTTCAGCAAATCGGGTAATATTGGAGCTGACAGCAGAATAATCCGAAGCGAAGCTGGCATACAAGCTGAACTTTTCACTTATATAATACTCTAACCCTATACCAAAATTAATCACCGGATCCAATTCATCTACCAGTGAAAACCTAAGCGTATCTCCTGTACTCTGACCGATAAAAGGATCCGTTTTCATAATCTCGTACCGCGGCACCTTGTCAAACCATTCAGCGCTTAGATGTAATAGGGCTTTCTTAAAATGAATACCTATTCCTAAACCAATGGCCCAGGGATATCTGTATTTGGCATTCAGATCGTTCTGAATGTTAAAGATAAATCCATCATCAATGCTTCCATCACCTGACGAATCCACACCGACCAGGTAATCCTCAAAAAGGGTGTTTCCCTTTCCATGAAAGTTAGCCCGGGGTGTGGTGACTGTCATGCCAAGGCTTACTTTTGTAAGATCCAGTGCCATACCCATTTTCCATACCATGCCGTAGTTCTCATAACTGTATTGACGATCAATTGTCAGCGTAGCCACATTATTAGTCTCACCTAATGCATTCATATTCAGCATCAAACCATTTGATTTACTAAGCACTGAGATAAAATTTGATAATCCCACACTGAATTTCTCACTCAAAGGATAGGACCAGGTCAGTCCGATCCATTCTTCTTTTAAATTGCTGTTAAATCGAAATTTCCCGTTAAAAATTTCATTACCAGGCATTACCTCCACCACATCACCTTCTTCCTCTACCCGGACAAAAAAATCAGCTTCCGTTCTCTGGCGTGTTAAAAAAGAATAGGCAAATTTATGGTTTTCGAGAAAAGGCAAGCTGAAGGTTCCGGCGACCAGATTTGGTGCACCACCAAAATTTGATTTGGTCAGGTCTACACCTTCATCGACACCATCCTCAACCTTAATGGTCCGCCACTCGTACACCTTGGCATTGATCACGAAGGCTGGGTTTTCTATCTGTCCCAACCGGCCGGGATTATAGTATACCAGGCCAAGGTCAGCCACACTGGCATTCACAGTGCCGCTCAGCAGCATGGATTTGTTACCATAGTTTTCAGACCAGTAATGCCCATCCTGAGCCTGCACATATGTACATATGTTGATAAATGAATAAAAAACTAATGTCTTCCAGTAGATATGTGTTTTCATGATGTATTAGAATGTATAATTTGCAGGAATATCCTATGTCCGGAACAATTGTTCATTCTTGAATATATTAAAATGCTTCCTGGATACCAAAATAAATACCACGATTACCGTCATTGCCAAAACCAAGATCCATTCTCAGGTTTACTTTCTGCTTTTTATTAAACAGAAATCTCAAGCCAGCACCGTAGCTATATTTCAGGTTATTGAAACTATATTCCAGTATATTATGAGAAACATTTCCCACCCCCCCAAATACAACAAAACCCAGTCTTTTCCAGAAATACTGACGGTATTCCATCTGCAACATTCCGTAGAAGTTATCGCGATATCGTCCATTAAAATATCCACGCATTCTTTTCATACCGCCCAATGCGGGCAACTTATAAAAAGGTGTTTCACCAATAGTTGATTGCACGTAAAGGTTAAAAGCAAATACATGGTCTGGTTTGAACGAACGGAAGCCCTTTACATCCAGCTCCAACATAGCATATGTGTAGTCACTGATCCCTGGATAAAATATGATCTTAAAATATTGATATCCCCCGGAATTTGGGAAAAAGATGTTATCCCTTGAATCCCATACCAGATCGCTGCCAAACCCGATCAGCTGACCGCCATTACTTCCAGGTAATGAATCATTCATCAGTAATTCATTATCCATCTTATCAACTATTTCCGTATTATCATAATCGATGATCAAACCCGTACGATCCGCATAGAAAAATTCAGGGGGTACCTGAACGGTAAACGTGGTGCTGAAAGTCTTTGCCGAGTAACTGGCATTTTCGTATTTTTCTGTATTATCTCCAATTCCCCAGTACTTGTTTACAAAAAATCCATAACTTGTCGGCAATTCGAAATAAAGTTTATTATCCAGAAAATAAAGATTCGGGCTGATGCTGATTTTGTACTGTTTATTGGTGGAATAGTATCCTCCAAACCCGATTTTTGAAGGATTAAGGTTCTTTCCGGAACCAGTATAGAATATAAATATTCCTCCGGCTCCTACTGCGAATTTTGATTCCGGTGTATAGAATACATACGGATATGCGTTAAATGTAGACTTTTTTTTGATGCTATCATTTTCATCGTTGGAAACACTTTCTATTTCATCCATATATATAGACTCGAGAACATTAGCGGACAAGGAGTCCAGGAAGTTATCAAATGATGCGTCTTCTGTCTCATTGTCCTGGGCATAGCTGGTCTGTATAGTTTGGATTAGAAAAACACAGAACAGAATTATTAGGTATAGTTGATATTTCACAGTCTTTTAATATTTTCGGTTAAATAATCAAATAATCATCGCTTATCTTCTTTATTAAATTTGTAATATACACGGAACCGGAATATGATATCATTGGTATGGAAATCTTCGTCAATCGAGTTTCGCGTATAGTTATATCCGACAAAAAAGGCCATTTTTAACTCCGAAGAAAATTCTTTTCCAATACCCGGCATAAACCGCACCTTATCATTAAATTGTTTGGTTCCAATTAAATTCCAGTAGAACTTCATGCTTACCGGAATGTAAAAACCCTTGCCGTATTCCCAGAAATCTCCCCTGAAACGGATGGTTATGGAAGGTTCATAGCTAACCCTTAAACCAAAGTTGTTTGACCAGTCATCGGTCTCAAATTCAAATCTTTCTTTCAATTCCACATAATGCTTGATCTGTAATCTTTCGCGGTCAGGCCAGACAAGACTGTATGCCTGATAGGGAGATATTTCCAGTCGATTAACGGTATGAATGTTAATAGCATAGAAAATATCTATCCCGGCATGAAGTTCTTCCTTGTACCGGAGTTTCTTCAATATAAATTTAGGTCTTTTGTATGAGATACGCGGGCCGACCCAGAAGCGGTACCATACGTTCGGGAATATCGTTCTGGCACCAATTGGTACATTCAAAGTAGTCCTGTCAGAGAGTTTACGACTGGGATTGAAATCCAGCCATATTTGTTTTGTTACTGTACTGCTGGAACTGTCCTGAGCCTTGGCCTGATGAATAAGAATAAAAGCCATGAAAATTATGGCGCAAAGATATCTTATAAGCAGAATATGTGATTTTGTAAAAGCCATTTTATCCTGGAGGGATCATATTCGTGTTATTCTAAATTAAGTCATTTCATAATTCTCAATCAAACCAGCCATGTTTATAGAAATACCAGATAAATCCTAATGCAATGACAAACATTATCCCAAGGCTGATAAAGTATCCATGTTCCAGTTCCAGTTCCGGCATAAACTTAAAGTTCATGCCATAAATTCCTGCTAATAAAGTGAGGGGAACAAATATGGCTTGTATGATGGTCAAAAAATTTAGCCGCTTATTGGATTTATCCTGGAGCAAAAGGTGATAGTGATCATGAAGGGAATCCAGTCTATCTTGTGTCTTCGATAATGAAACTTCCAGGATACTTATATTTTTCTCTAGTTCGGCGAAGTAAAGCTTGTACGGACTTTCCTTGTCAAGAATGTTTTTTGCAGGTGGAAAGCTTAATGAGAAATGAAGTTTTTCCAGCACCCTTCCAAAGTCGGATAAATGCGACTTTGAATACAGAAATTCATCCGGATCTATATCCCGGAAATTTTTATCAAAATCTTTTGCGATATCCTCTATTTCTTCCCGGTACGAAATAATCAGTTTACCATATGCTGATAGAATTTCATTTACCAATAGAAAGACCAGATGGATGATTTCAATATTTCTGCTTGTTTCAAGTACTTTGTCAACGGATTCATGAAATTCTTTAAATAGTCTATCCTCTCCATCATGAATGAGGATGAGAATATTTTTATACAGTATAACACTAAGATACTTTGCAGGAGGTTTAGATTGTGATGAGAAGAAAGCCAGTTCACCGTAAGCTACATCGTTTATATAATCAAAACGAATATGCTCCGAGGGATTTTGGATATAGTCTAATAAATCCTCATTAAATCCAAAGGATTGTATGTCTTTGGCCGCTTCGGTTCTGTCACTTGTAGTGATTTCGTACAGATAAATGGAGGATTTATTAATCTTATGTTTGTCAAAGTCTCCATTAGGGATTTCATAAACCAAATTATCTTGTAATTCGTATACTTTCTTTTCCATATTTATTTAAAATTCTATATAAAGAGCATTTACCGGTAAGGTCTGGGTCTTACCGGTAATGGCCTTCATGGAAAGAGCATGTTATCCTGATTCCATGTACTGTTTTTCTAATTTATATTCAGGTTTCTAAATCCTGAAGATATCTACATGCCGATAACCGCATATCTTATTGCATCAACTCAATCTCACCGGGTCGCCATGTTTTATCTATCCATGGAGCCAAAGGACCATAAGCGCGAAGAATAATGAACCAACTCTTACCTGGAATAGATTGCACCCAATTGCCTTCATCAACTCCGTTAGGTAAAGTAGGGGCAAAAATAACATCAATAGATCCATCCTTATTTTCTTTTACTTTTCCGCTTAAGCTGTTGATGCCGGCAAATTTCTGATCAGTCTGAAGCATACATCTTGTTTGTGGGTCATAAATAGTTACAGACCAGTTATCTTTAACCGGGAAGTTTGGTGGCAAATGTAATTTGTAGGTCTTTGATCCATCTAAAACTATGTGCTCTGAGTCTAATCCTGCGATACCATACTGTGATCCGGCACCTGGTTTAGTTAATGCCATAGCAGGGGTTACACAAACCGCATTAAAATGCATCCATAGTCGAGAATCCATTCGACGAGCCCCGTCTTTCAGAAAGTAAGTATCGTTATCTGCAAAAGCCATTACCCATTCACTTTTGGTATCCGGATAGTAGTAGTGACCTGGATCGCGAGGTTCAATGGTATTTGCGCGAGCATAAGCGTTTCCAATATCAACGGCCTCCGTTAATAATTTCTTCATGCGCTCATCCGGATTAAATGGTTGGCCTTTAACAATACCTAATGATCGTAGAATTCCCAGGTTTTCCGCATCGTAAAAACCTTCAGGTTCTTCCTGTATGATTTGGTTCAGGTCTTCGAAGAAAGTATAGTCATTGGGGGCAACGGTATTGTAATATACACCCGACATATTTTTGAATTCCATTTCTGGCGGATTGTCTTTTTGCGATAATGGATACACTTTAAGGTTTTCCTTAATCCGGGTAGCAGCAGCTTCAACACCGGTTTTGGTGTAGCCCCGCATAAAATTCCAAACATTATAGGTGTTTGATTGATACACATAGTAACCTTCCGGCACATCCCCGTCGTATCCCGGAGGAAGCACCAGATATTTTCCACCTTGCCCCTTGTCAGGACCAGCAGCTCCCATATCGGTAATATATCTAAAAGCAGCATCATCTAAAATACCCAAAACACCAGGAGGAATTTCAATAACAGTAGGACCGTCATTCTTAAGGTCGAGAAAACCCCAGGTATAAAGGGATGTGTTGTTGTAAGTAAGTGCCAATGACTTGGAGTCGCCCAACTGCTCCCAAATCAATATTTGATTGCTTTTACCCATTCCCATATCACGATTCCCTTTTCGGAGATTGTATAAAGAAACAGCTGGGGTCATATTGATAAATGCCTGCACTGCACGGGCACGATCCACATAATCGTATACCGCATCAATTGTTTTACGATTGGGTACACCATCGAAAAATTCCAATGTTCCAATTGGTGACTCTATTTTATCCGGTGTAGTTATACTTTCCGGAATGGGTGTGGTCATTTTCATGACCGGTTCCTGGGTGATCATTTTTATATCAGGTGATTGCGCCATTACCCAGGGCAATATGCTCAAAAGAAAAATAATTGATAAAAAGGATCTGATAATTGATTTTGTTTTCATTTTATTCATTTTTTGGATTACAGATAGTTAATTGTCATTTATCTTATCAAACATATGGATTTATTGGAATAATAATCAATACGTCTAAAGGCGAAAAAAAGTAGAAAAATGATTGTATAGTAACATGAAAAGCTCAATATGGCATTTTTGATACCATTATTTATTGTTCAATCCAATTTGTATATTGAAAAATGATGAACTAAAAAGAAAAATTCAATCCAATTGCAGGTCCCCTGAAGTTATAGTTTACCTCAACATCAATGTTTTCTTGAGGAAACAAGGCTTTAACATCAAATTCCTGATAACCGATACTTATACCAAACCACGTTTTTGGTTTAAATTCAAGTCCTAATGTGAGGTCATAAAGTGATTCATTCATTGCATTAACACGAAACCCGAAAAATCCTACACTTCCATTCAACAAGAGCCAATCCTTAAGCTTGAAATGTGCAACTAATCCAAAATTCGGGAATGGCAATAAGGGGTCATCGGCAGCATCGATGTTCCCTATATCAGACTGGACTCCAAGATCAAGGTACATGACAATTATATTGAAATAAACACCAAGAAAAACATCAGGCTTTTTCAGGAGTGACAATATGTATCCAAAGCTAAACATTTGTGTATTAAAATATATCTGACTGGTTGTCCCGGCCGGAATAGTATCCTCGAAAAAGATCAGATCCTGGTTGAATGTTTTAGTTTGGGTCCTGTTTAAACCATAATATTGCGCAAAGATACCACTATTGGGTGTGATACGGCCAAGGAATGAACAAAAGAGCATATTTTTATGGTCGGGAAGTTTCAAATGTTCCTCCAAACCAATAGTAGCAGAAATAATCCCTCCAGGTCTGTTAAATGTAACATCTGTTTTCAGGGTTGCATACATCAGCAAGGTCTGTATAAAATATTTCTGATTATTCTGATGAGCCTGTTGACGCCATTCTTTTCTCTCTATTTTTTTTGTCTGTTTTTTAGAGAGGCTATCTGCTGAATTCTGCAGGCTGTCCGCTAGAAGTATTCCGGAAGTTTCTTCCCCCTCTTCTGCTATTGAAAAAGTGCATGATATAAAAATTAATACCACAGAAAATAATAGATGTTGTTGTCCATTCATACGAAGGGGTTATTATACTAAAGATATTAAAATGTATCCTATGTTTAGTATAAATACTTTGAAAAAGAACGATTCATGTCATCCAAAAAAACACAGCCTCAACAACGACGGAAAATGTTTCTTTGAATGCGTTTGACTTTTGTTAATGTTTGGGGGCATTTCCTTTTTTAAAATTTAGAACTGGGTATTTATACCAAAGAAAAATTGAAGTTGAGGTTGACCATCCCCATAATGCAATACAGTAAACTGCGGTTCAGCAAATAGATTGAATATCAATTTGTCTGTTTTTAACACTTTGCCAAGGCCCAGACCAAATGGCACATTATAATACCCATTTTCAAGGTTAAATTGCATTATACCACTAGATCTCAGATACGTTCCACCTCCGAGTTGCCAAATACCAAATACCTGAACGGCCATGAAATTGGTTTTATCCCGATTTTCATTGCCAGCAAAGGAAGTCTGCCACGTAACCAAACCACCGATCTGCAATTGCGGTGAAACTACCTGAAAAGCTATAAGCGCAAGGCCTGCCTGCCATTTGCCACTGCCAAGGGTCTCATCAGTTGCTGTTGGTGCTGCAATCAATGGGCCGACGCCTAATGTGGTTTTAGCATTCTTAACAGCAAGATAAGCTGCAAAGGCGTTTAGGTCACCTAGGCCGGACTTACTTGACTGGTCAGATGTGGGAACCGTTGATAATGGGAGTGATGCCCTGATCAAAAACCGGCCTACAGGTTGCGCGTAACGAAACCATAAGGTATTAGAAGTTGCATCCGGCAGGCCAGATAAATTGGGCACATAATAATTATGTATATTGAATGTTTTTATACTTGCTAAAGGATTATTAGCTTTTGCCACGTCGTCGGCACTCACTCCTTCCTGGGCCATTACTGTTGTTTTTATACCGGTTAACATGAGGAGTGAAATAATGACGGAAAATAATTGTTTTGTTTTCATAAGCTTAATTTAGGATTTAGGTTATTAATTCGTTTTTATACGGGAATATTCATCATAAAGCTTGTTTAAAAGCATATAACTTCTTTCTTCTACACGGTTACAGATCAATTGGTTAATCATTATTTGTTTCCCACAATTTATGGTTTCTGCCAAAAAGTACATTCTTGCAATCGTATTGGGTAAGCCTTGTAACTTCTTCTGCTTCCCGGATCTTTTCATGCTTCATTTCCAGGAGAAAAAATCAAATTCCGCGTTTTAGCCATCTTTGATTTTATAGCATCCAACGCAACCAGGATATAAATGATTGGAAATACGGTAGTAAGGAATATGGAAACAGGGATAAAGTTAAAGTTCTCCAGAAAAACCCGGTCAGAATTCAAATGCGTAATGGAATCTATATTTTTCTCGTCAATGACACTTTTATATTCGCGCATAGGAATGATTTTACATTCCTTATGCCTGTAATTGAGTTTTATACCTGATCGATGAATTGATACCGTTTTCATTTTTTCAACATCTAAAATTAGGCATACTAAATGCAAAATCAATTCTACTTTAGTAGCAAAAAAGAGTAATTATGAGCCTTATTTTAAAAAGTTATCCGGACAATCAAAAAATATATCTGTAGGTCAGGTATTAGTTCCTAACTATTAGAAAGCACAAATTATCCTAAATATACTAAACAAGTTTAATCTTCAATGTCAGGGATTTCCCCTTTTTCCGACAGAAGTATAGCCAGGTACCGGGTTGAAGGTAACTGGCTAAGGATGATGACCAAAACAGCCGTCACAGGCACAGCTAAAATCATACCTACTATGCCCCAAATCATTCCCCAGAAGGCCAGTGCAACGATAACTGTGACTGGACCAAGGTTTGTACCTTTCCCCATCATCTTAGGTTCGACAAAATTTCCCAGTATGATCTGCACACCTTCCATGGCGGCAAAAACATAAACAAATTGCATAAGATCCCCTTTGATTAAAACCGCAAAAATGGCCGGGAAAATAGACGAAATTAGAGGTCCTATATAGGGGATAAAATTCAACATGAAAATCAGGAATGACCACAATAATGCATAATCAACTCCCATAATCAGGAGAATAACATAACTTACACCTCCTGTAATCAAGCTGATGGCTGTTTTCTGCCAGATAAAAGAGCGAATGGACGCACTGATTTGCTGCATATTGTTGACGAATTTTTGAAATTGTTTTCCTTTTTCAGGAAATAATTTCTCCAACTTCAATCTTTGCGTAGCATCTTCCATAATGAAGAAAATCACATAGACAACTACGACAGCAAAATTGGCCAGGATGCCGGAAAGTGAATTGATAAGCCCTGTTGCCATACCGGCAAGGTCAAGACCATTGATCCACTTTTGAATATACTCAGCATATTTCGGATCATTGATTAATGCACTTGCATTTCCATACGATTCATTCAGTTTTGCCATATATTCGGGCATCGATGCTACAATGCCTTCAAGATTTCTGATCAGCATTTCTGCTATCAAAAAAGTTACAATCAAAATAATGAGGAAAGCCAGCGTGCTACTTATTGCTGAAGGAAGTGACTTTCCATTTATTTTGATCTTTTCGATGGCAAGTTTTACCTGATTGATGATGAACCAAACCAGAAAAGCGACAACAAAAGGCTTTAAAATGCCGTCAAAATAAAGCAAGCCAATAATTGCCAGAGTGATTGTGGCGAAACTGAAAAATACAGAAGATGAGCTTGTTTTCGGGATTAAAGATGAATTTTCCATTGACTTACTTTTAAAGATTGATTTATTATTCTGCTTTTCAGATTATTTTACAAGTATCACAGTGCTTGGTCTCCATTTACCGTCAATCCATGGTTGTGTTGGACCGTACATACGTAAGCACACAAAGAAACTTTTGCCGGGTACGGTTTGCAACCAATTACTTTCTTTTCCCTTAGGTGCCTCTGGTCCAAAATAAAGGGTGTAGGAACCGTCTTTGTTTTTCTCCATACCTTTCGTATAAGTATCTAAAGTTGGGAATTTCTGATCGGTTTGTAACTGTGAACGTGTTTGCGTATCATACAAGGTAATTGCCCAAAAATCAGCCACAGGTACATCAGGAGAAAGCGTCATTTTATAGTTTTGATCACCTCTTAAAATTTGTTTATCAGAATCGAGCGATGCAAATACATATTCAGAACCTTTTCCTGCTCCCGGAGCCTTAGCCATTACCGGAGTAACTACGATACAGTTGTAATGATAATATATTTGGCATTCTATTTTACGGGCACTCGCTTCTATCCAGGATGCATCGTGGTCGGCAAAAGGTACAACCCAAGCAGCTTCTTTATCTCCCCAGCCTACATTATCGGCCAGCATGATTACTACATTGGGCTTTTTGCTTTTCTGTGCTTGCATTGGAATAATCAATCCAATGATAAAAAAGCCAGTTAATAGAATACTAAGTGATTTTTTCATTTCTATAGTTCTATCGTCATTGCAGTCCCGAAACTAAGGGACTCGCAATGACGGTGTTATCATTTTTTTATTTTACTAATTCAATTTCACTAGGTCGCCAGGTTTGATCTAACCATGATTGCAGTGGACCATACATTCGTAAGGCAACGAACCAACTTTTACCCGGAATAGTTTGCAACCAATTACTTTCCTGTCCCTGCGGTGGCTTTGGAGAAAAATACACATCAATTGAACCATCAGCATTCGTTTTCATTCCTTTCTTATAACTATCCAAAGTAGGGAACTGCTGATCGGTTTGTAACTGGCAGCGAGTTTGTGTATCATACATGGTTAAAGCCCAGAAATCCTTTACCGGTATATTTGCAGGCATGTTCAGTTTATAGGTTTTGGAGCCATCTAGTGCCTGACCCTTGGAATCAACCATACCCATTGAATAGTCAGATCCTTTTCCAGCCGATTTGCTTGACATGGCAGGAGACACACATATATAGCCGAAATGATAAAACACACGGCCATCGAGAACACGAGCACCCTCATCCATATAAACAGTGCTACCCCCAATAATTGGTTGACACCAACCACTGTTTTTGCCATAGGTATAGAGACCTGGATTACGTGGCTTGAAACTTATGGCACGTGCTGCTGTATTAGCTATAGCCGCTGCATCTACCAGAATATTAGTCATTCTTTCATCCGTAGGAAAGTCTTTGCCCTTAACAATACCAATGGAAGCCAATTGGCCAGTGATCTCAGCACCAAGAAAGCCTGCCGGTTCTTCCTGAAGAATAGCATGAACATTTTTGTAAAAAGAAAAATCATTTGGAAGAACGGTTTGAATCTCTTTACCCGTGCCATTGATGAATTCCATTTTTGCAGGATTATCCATTTTAGCAAGTGGATACACTTTCAGATTGTCCCTGATATTCTTTGAAGCTGCTTCAATACCCTTATCCAGGTAGCCACGCATAAACAACCATGCTCCATAAGTTTTTGATTGTACTACATGAAAGCCTGCCTTTGGCACAGCACCTTGGTAATCTGGAGGTAATACCAGAAATCGTCCACCTTGCCCTTGATCCGGACCTGCCATACCTAAATCTGTCATATAAAGGAAGGCCATGTCGTCTAATATACCAAGCATACGAGGAGGAAGATCTATAACTAATGGACCGTCCTTTAAATCTAACCAGCCCATGGCATACATGGTTGATGTATTTGCCGTTAACCACAGGGCCTTAGAGTCCAATAGGCCATCATATATCACTATCTTATTGTATGCATCGATACCAAATTCTTTCATCCCTTCGCGAATTGAATACATCGACATGGCCGGAATGCAGTTAAGGAAAGACTCTACAGCACGGGAGCGATCGAGATAATCATAAACCTTATTAACCGATGCTTCATCAGGAACCCCATCAAAGAATTTCATAGTTCCAATGGTGGTCTCCAATTTATCCGGAGCCATGATGCTTGCCGGAATAGGACTCGTCATTTTCATGACAGGCTTTTGTGTAATCATTTCTGGCTTTTGAGCCTGAACGGTAACAATCGTAGTGGCTACAAGCACACTAGAAAGTAATGTTTTAATTGATTTCATTTTAATTGTTTTTATATTAGTATTCATCAAAGAGCAAAAACTCTTTGGTTTTAATTTTACGCTTATTTAACCAACTTCACATCATCCGGCTTCCAGGTCTTATTGTTGTAGGCATTCATCGGACCATAGAATCGAACGACAGGAAACCAACCTTTACCTGGGATTGTTTGCAACCAAAACTTCTCTTTCCCATTAGGTGGTTTTGGTCCAAAGTAAATATCAATCGAACCATCCGGATTTTTACCTGGCAACTCCTGGCTACCGATCATTGGAAACTGCTGATCTGTTTGCAGTTGGGAGCGCGTAGCAGGGTCATAAATTGTAACTGACCAAAAGTCCTTTACCGGCACATTCGGTGGAATATGCAAAACATAATCTTTGCTACCATCGAGGTATTGACCTTCTGCATCTTTATATCCAAACAAGTACTTTGAGCCAACACCTTCAGGCATTGGGGCAGCCATAGCAGGTGTAATTACGATCGCTCCATAATGAAACAAACTTCGTGCATCCAGATTTCTATACCCATTTTTCTCAAACTCGGAACTGCCACCTATAAACACAGTTTCCCATTGTCGGTCCGAATATTCTTTTACATCTGGATCTCTGCTGTCAAAAGTGTTGGTTCTGGCCATGGCTACAGCGAGTTTTGCTGCTTGCTCGAAAATATGCTGCATGCGGGCATCCGGATTAAAAGGCTTGCCTTTCTCAATCCCTAAGGAAGCCAATCTTCCCAATAGTTCTTTGTTTACAAAATCAACTGGTTCATGGCTAATAATTTCATGCAGCCATCTAAAGGCTTCGCCATCTTCGGGTGCAATTGAATTGAGAGGTAATCCACTGATATTTATATATTTACCCTTTCTACTTGGATTATCCAGAGGGTATACCTTGAGTTTACTATAGTAATCCATCGCTTCTTGGCCTTCTCCCGGATTGGCTCTAAATAGCCCCCAAAGGCGATAAGACGACGATTTAGCAACAAAATAACCTTTAGGAATTTTACCTTCATAACCAGGAGGAAGCAGTAAGTATTTACCTCCTTTACCTTTGTCCTGACCTGTAGCGCCAAAATCAACCACAAATCTGAAATAGGCATCATCCAAAGGGCCCATTACCCCTGCAGGAACTTCAATCACAAGAGGACCATCTTTTTTCAAGTCGAGGGTTAACATGGCATAAATGCTATTGGCATTTCCTGTCAGCCAAAGCGGATCTGAATCCATTCGATTGGCAAAAATCAAGACATCAGATGAGTTAGAAACACCATAATCGCGAACCTGTGCTTTTAAGATACCATGTATCGACAAGGCAGGAATGAAATCATAGTAAGCTTGTGTAGCTCTTTGCAGATCCATTTGATACTGCACTTTTTCAATTGTTTCGGGTGTTGGGTATCCACCACCTTTAAATTCTAATGTTCCAAAATCGGTGTAAATTCTAGATGGGGCAGGCACAAAATCTTCTGATGATTGCTTTGCTTTCCCTTTTTCCAGTTCATAGATCGTTTTATCCTCCTGTGCTTGCATTGGAATGATAATGCCAATGATAAACAAGCAGGTTATTGCAATACTTAGTAATTTTTGTTTTTTCATATTAAAATGTCCTTTCTCAAATAAGAATATCGGAAGGGCTTATCAGTGCCCTTCCGATACATACTATTTTATAATTTTAATGACTGTAAGGTGGCACCTTATAGTTCTTTGAAGGTGTGTAAGCATCGAACAATTCGAAAGCACTTACTGTTTTCGCTTTATCGCCCGAAACCAGTTTCACTTTATTTGAATCGATGGCTTTTGTTAAATCAATACTACTTAAATAAAGCGCAGCCCATGTATCTGAATCGAGTTGCAGTACAGCATCTGACTTTTTGTAATATTCTGATGGTACAGGAATAAATTCAGCAATACCTCTACGAACATGCAGCGCAACAGCCTGGTTACCCTTATCTGTAAATACAAACTCCATTAGCAAATCGGTATTCTCACTTTTCTTAGGATCGATGCGAACCCTAAAATAGTCTACAAAAACATCAGGTCTTGCAGCAATAAGGGCAGGTTGTGGAGGAATTAATCTAGGAATCTCAACTTTACCTTCCAGTGCCAAAGCTTCGGAGATAAGAAATGCTCTTGGGATAGATCCCATTGCGCGGTAAGCCATTTGCCTTAATAAATCTGCTTTTAGCTGCCGAACATCCTTATCCATAGGATCTAAGAGGTAAACATACTGGACGAGTTGCGTACCCCAGGCAAATTCATTTTTATCGAGGGCTGTTTTGGCAAGTTTTATCACATTTTTCTTGCCACCCATTGCTTTAACTAATCGTTCTGCTTCATCAAGTGGCGCTACTTTAAATATTTTCGTAACATCAGCATCAAACCAACCTACAGCATAATCATATATTGCTTCCGGAAAATGAACAGTTTCGCCATAGATTTCTGTATTTTCTACCATATCATCCAGGTGAGAAGGAAAATAGATGAAGTTCCTTAGGTCGTTAGGTCCCAATCCCATTAGAATTCCTCTCAAGGTTTGATCGTAGGTGAGCGTAAAATGATCCATATAACCGGTAAGTGTTTCCATTACCTTTTCCTTGCCAACAATGGCGGGAGCATGCGAATTCAATACAACTTCCGGCTGCAAATCACGGATCATTTTGAGTGCATCTCGCCAGATTAATGGGTTACGGTAGACTACTCCACGTAAACTGTAAATATTTGGTCTTCCCGGAAATACAAAGTTATTGAGGACTACACCGTTTTCGGGAAAATACACTGTAAGGTTATGATCATCAGAAAGTCCTTCGGTGAAAAACTGCACTTTATGTCCAAGCAGGTTCATTGTCTCTCCATTTTCTACAGCTTTATTTACGGGGAGAAAATCAATGGGCTGACCCAATATCAGCTTTGTCTGAAGAGACGCATCTGGCCCTTCCTCGGGCATGAAATTGCTGAACTGAATGAGTGCTCTGGCACTTAAAATAGGGCCAATTTCAGGAATGGCTGATGGGGCGCCACCGCCACTAAGGTTATTCTGAACCGTCTCATTCAACGTGGGGTGACCAATAACAAGCACATCATCAGGATTATCTACAAATACTCCACCACCCAGGGCATAATGCGAATGACTGTACATGATTACTTTCACTGGCTTTTTACTGATTTTTTCGCGAATAGCATCATAAATGTGAGTGGCTTCTTCTTTCGTGTCGCCTACATCATATACTATCAATCCATCTTCGCCTTCAATAACAATGGTATTGGCAATGGAGTAACCTCCAACAACCCATACCCCTTCAACTATTTCCTCTACAGTTGGTTTGGTATACCAGCATTTAGGATAGGCTTCAATTAATTTGGCATTAACTATGGCCCCATTTTCTGCTGTTGCCATTTCCACAGCTCCGCCCATATAACGCGATTTTTCCTGAGCCTGCATTGAAATTGCTATTCCAATTAAGAACAAGCAGGTAATTGCAATACTTACTAATTTTTGTGGTTTCATTTTTCTATTTTTAGTTAATATTCTATTTTTTAAACTTAGTCATGCTGAATGCTGGTGGATTGGGATATTTTTCCAGTGACTTCTGGTATTCGCCCACAATCTTCATATACGGTCCGAGCACAAAGGCAGAGACTGCAACCTGGTTCCATTGTTCCCGTGGATCACGGGCAATGTTGTAGACAGAAGGATACCCCATCCCCTCGGCACGATAAGCACCCACGCCCATCAGTGAAGGGTTTCCATCAGATGCAACGAATTGCTTTGGATAAATCCGCCACTGCTTCCAGCGCACTGCAGCAACCTCGCCTTCCATGAACGTGATCAGGCTTTCGCGCGCTGACTGCTTGTTTTTGCCTAGGAAGAAATCGCCCTGATCTACGCCATCAATGGCACGGTCAGTGGGTACTTTGGCCCCAATAATGTTGGCCAATGTAGGGTAGAAGTCGTGAATAGCTACCATCTCGTTGCTCTTTGCCGGTTTGATCTTTGCTGGCCATTTGATCATGCCCGGAACGCGCAGTGAACCCTCAAGGGCATCACCAACCTCGCCACGGAACGGCCCGTTTGAACTGCCCAAGAAATCATTGTTGGACCCCTGGGTTGTAGCCCCCCCATTGTCGGAAAGCCATATGACGATGGTGTTGTCTTCAATGCCGGCCTCCTTTATGGCGTCAAGCACCTGTCCTGTGCGGTAGTCAAGTTCCATCACAGCATCACCAAAAAGCCCGGCACTCGATTTCCCTTCAAAGTCGGGATGAGGCAAGGCCGGATAATGCACATGTGACCATCCCACATAAAGAAAGAATGGTTCCTTTTCTTTTGCCTGTTCTTTGATGTACTTCACGGAGGCTTGCGCTATGTCACCTTCGATATACCGTCTGTATTCAAGATCGTAGGGACGGACCTTTTTCACCACATCTTTCCCAGGTTCTGATTCCCAGATAGCAGTTTGCGATTTGGCAATTGCTTCTTCTGAAAAACCGCTTCTACGCATACCATCCGGATACAATACACCGTCAGTGGTTTCTAAAATCCCAACATGCCATTCATCAAAGCCCTGGTTAATGGGCAGACTTTGCTTTTCTCCACCCAGATGCCATTTACCCGTTATGGCAGTGGCGTAGCCTTTTGATTTGAACAGTTCGGCCAGCGTCACCTCACTATCTTGAAGTGTGCTGGGTGTACCGGCAATAATAATACTTCCCAATCCTGCACGTTGAGAATATCTGCCAGTCAGCAAAGCCGCGCGGGACGGTGTACAGCCCGGCTCCACGAAAAACTGAGTGAGCATCATCCCTTCGCTTGCCAGTTGATCAATGCGCGGCGTGGGCATACCGCGAAGTTCACCACCGCTGCCATAGATTCCTAAATCACCGTAGCCCATGTTGTCTGACAGCATGAGTACCACGTTGGGTTGGCTGCTTTTCTGTGCTTGGGCACTGGCAGTTACACCAGTACATGCCACTAAAAGGCAAGCAATAGATAGTTTAAAATATTTCATTTTTTCTACTTTTTTATTTAATTAATAATATTGTTGTGATTTATCAATAGCATCTTTAATCCGTTTAAAGGATTCTAAAACTTCAGTTTTTTCTCTCTCCTTTTCATTGTCTGCTAAGTCATTAAAAGAGCTTAATCTTTTTTTTGAATTCCTTAATTCTTTTTGAATGCTACTTATTATATGCTGCATCACTTTTTGATTCCTTATATCGCCAAACTGCAATTTCAGTTTGATTACATCAACTGATGATTTCCACTTTATCCAATCCTGTTCCAGTTCTTGTAATGTATCTGTGGGGTACCTATTATCCATCATAGCCAAATAAATTAGAGGAATGAAAAATTATTCTACTAACTCAAAATCATTTAATACCCACGTTTTATTAATATAGCCTTCTTCTGGGCCATAGAAACGGAACACTACAAAAAAGCCTTTCTCAGCATTGGTAGGCACCCAGTTGTTTTTTAGCTTTTTGTCTTTCGGAGGCTCAGCACCAAAATATAGATCAACCGAACCATCTTTGTTCATTTTTGGCTCATTCATACTTCCAACCGATTTGTTGGTATTTCCTCCGGCATCCAATAGTCCACGAGTGGTTGCATCATAAGCCGTTACCGCCCAAAAACGTTTAACCGGTGCATTTGCAGGAACAGTAAGCTTATAGTTTTTACCTCCATCTAAAAAATCTCCTGCTTTATCGCGAAAAGCTGTTAAATAAGCTGTTCCGGCACCAGGTGTCGTAGATAATAAATTAGGAGAAACAACAATGGCTTGATAATGCCAAAGTGTTCTTGCATCGATATCAGTAATTCCATCTCGCTCAAAAGTAGTATTGTATAAAAACATCTTTTCCCACTTACGGTTTTCCCAGTAACGAATATCCGGCTCACGTGAAGCATATACAATGGCACGTGACATGGCAACACCTTGTTTTGCACCCTGGTCCAATATCTTTTTCATGCGCGCATCAGGAGTATAAACTTGCCCTTTGCGTATACCTAAGGTTGATAAACGACCCAATTGCTCTGGGCTAAACAAGTTGGTTGGCTCATATTGAATAATCTCATTCAAATCGGTAAACACAGAAGCATCTTCTGCCGGCAGTGGATTAATTCCCATACCTGTGGTATTGGCATAATTACCTTCTCTAGGTCCCGTAGCCAAGGGATATACTTTCAGGTTCTTTTTAAACCAGGCTACAGCCTGATCACCCAAACCTACTTCGCCAAATCCACGCATCATTACCCAAACACGGTAACTGTTAGAGTTAACAACAAAATGTCCATCAGGAATTTCACCCTCATATCCAGGAGGTATAAATACATATTTCCCTCCATCTCCTTTGTCCGGACCAACAAAACCAAAGTCCACCATAAATTTAAATAAGGCATCGTTTGCAGTACCGTACATTCCTGCAGGAATTTCAACCACTGTTGGGCCGTCAATTTTCAAGTCGAGAGAAGCTATGGCATAAACCGTACTGTTATTACCCGTTAAAAAGGGTTCACTTGGTAACCAACCGGGTCCGGCTGCAACAGCAATATCCGAAGAAGATTTAAATTTAAAATCGCGTATTTGCGATTTCACAATGGCGTATACCGAAAGCGCAGGATAAAAATCCATATACGCTTGCGTAGCACGTTGCAAATCCATTTCGTCATAAATTTTCTGAACGGATGCTTCATCCGGAAATGCTTCTAACTCAAAATTGAGCGTGCCGAAGTTGGTCTCTATTTTATCCGGAGCTGGTTTAAAACCTTTCTCTGTTTGTTTCTCACCGGCTGTCTTAAACAGGTTTCTGTTTTCGCCGGTTTCTTGTGCTTGCATTGGAATAGTGATTCCGATAATAAACATGCCCGTTAATAGAATACTGAGTAATTTTTGTGTTTTCATAATGAATAATTTTTAATTTATATCGCAAGATTTTGATTCAAAGTCTTTATTCGGTAAAATTCAATTTGGCAGCAAACTGAATGCGTTGAGCAAAGCCTTCTGTACCATTTACAATTCTTTGTTTACCTGCCATGTATTCAATACCTACTCCAAGTCTTTTGAAAACGCCCCATCTGAGGTTGGCGTGTCGTACTGTTTAGAATTTGCCATAGTTTTTAGTTTTTAGTTAATTAGTTTTCAGTGTTTAAAAAATATACTTGCCCATCATCTGGACTCGGTTAGCAATACCTGATTTTCCATCTATATTTACTCTTTGACCAATACCGTACTCAATACCGACGTTCACAGATTTTACAGGAGAATAAATCAGGTTAATATGACCAGTGGCTCCTGAACTATAGCTATTCACAGATTTGTACTGAGATTCCTCCACGTCAAGCCATGCCCCCATTACATTCGTGACGAGTACGGGGGAAAAACTATAAATAAGAGCCCCTGACAAACTCCATGTAAATAAAGGCTCCAATTCACCTTGGGGGTTTATAATAGCCGATTGTCCCCCTCCTGTAAATGCAATAATGTTTGTAGCCCAGCCATCGCCTCCTGAGAGGTTCCATTGCATGCTGAACTTTTTGGTGAAGTTTTGCCGGCCGCTAAATGCTAATCCCCAACCCATGGCTGTGACATTCGGCCCGACTTGCAAGCCATCCCAACGCAACTGATATACCGAGCCGCCAAACATCATCCGGCCATCTAATTTTGTTGTCTTGGTGATCCTGGCTACTAAAACTGGTAATAACATACTGTTCTCACCATCAAAGCCATTGCCATCAATATCAGGATACTCAAGCATCTCTGCTGCCACGGCCCATTTCATGGTCTTTGCTAATTTATTTTCATACCTGATTTGTGCCCTTCTTGATCCGGTAATTGCATCTCCTGCCTGAAAATCAATGCTATTTGGTACGGAATAGCCATCGGTTAAAGTACCCCAGCTGCGGCCTACTAGCCAGTTGTTGTAAACGGCATAAAAATGACGGAGCCGAGGTGTATTATGAAATGGGTCACGATCCAGATTCCAGAAATCCATTTCCAAAAAAACACGAAGTGGCTTACCTTTTTCTGTTGTTGTGCGAAAGTCAAAATTAAAGCGCGACTCGCGTGCAAATAAATTCATATAGCCCTGCTCTTTCACAACCCCGGAATTATCTACATGAACATTGACGGTGGACAGTTCATATCGGTCGTTATGCACTCCGTTAAAATCCTGGATGTAATCCAGTTTTACATATCCACCAAAAGATAATCGGGCTTTTGAGCCAAAAAGAGGCCATGATTTCGGAAAGTCGGCATCTGCTAATTCCTGACCAGTAAGGCCTATCTCATTATCACGAAAAGAACTAATTCTAGTGGAATCAGCAGGGGATCTTCCAATCAAATCTTTTTTATCCTGACTATAGGCATTTACAACGGAGAATATAAGAACTATGCAAAAAAGGAATGATTTAAACCGTTTCATTGTCTACCTTTTTTAAAAGTTAAGCGTAATTTTTTGTGACAGAAGCTCAACTGCCATCCACTAACCAGATGGCAGTTGGGCTCTATTTATTTACAATTTATTTTTGAACACTTTACCATCTTTGATGATGAGTTTTAAATTGTTTTCATAGTCTTCTACAATGCTTACATCTTCCAAAGGATTTTTGCTATAAATCAAAATATCGGCCATAGCATTTTCTTCAATGACACCCACTTTGCCATAAGGATTTCGTTTTCCGCACAATCCCACGATCTTGCCGCCATTGCCTGTTGCCTGGATCATGATCTCAGCGGAGCTGTAAAAATCTTTTCTAAGACCTAAATCTTTCAATTCATTCTTACGGCCTTCTGGTGAAAACAATAGATCCGTTCCAAATCCCATTGTTACGCCATATTTTTTTGCCCATTTAGCCACATTTGCCGTACCCTCCATAGCCTCATCCAATTTTTTCTTACGAACAGGGTCTGTATAAAGTGGCTTTAATTGCGCTAATACTTCAAAACTCTCGACAAATACCGCTCCCTTTTCTGCCATCAATTTAACGACATCTTCAGTAAGAACAGAGCCATGTTCGATAGATTTTACACCACTATTCAGGGCCCTAATAACACCTGCTGATGAGTGACCATGAGCCATTACATACGTTCCATAATCAGCAGCGACATCTACAGCTGCTTTAATCTCTTCTTCGGTAAATTGTAGTACATAAAGGGGATCTGTAAATGAAGACACACCACCAGTTACGGCAATTTTAATTTGTGTCGCACCTAAAAAAAGTTGCTGACGAACGCCAGCCATCATTTGGGCTTTTCCATTTACCAAAAGCATATTTCCAGATGCTTCGCCAGGTCCCAATGGGCCATCCCATTCTTTGGGTAAATTTGTTGGGATCGCAAAACGCACATCTCCATGTCCTGAATATTGAGAAATAATTGCACCCGATGGGTAGATTCTCGGCCCAGGAATGGTACCATCGTCAATGGCTTTTTTAAGCCCAAACGTATTACCAGCGGCATCACGAACAGTTGTTACACCTCTTAATAGTTGCTCGCCTGCTTCCTTTCCAGCATGTATAGCCACGTAAGAAATAGAACCAAACAAATAATCCAGCATACTGGTGCCCATAGTCATGTGCCAATGCACATCAATTAGACCAGGTGACAAGTAGCCACCTTTACCATCAATAACTTCATGGTAGCCTTTTTCTTTGCCACCTGCTGGGACGATCGACTTGATTTTATTACCGAGGAGTACGACATCTTGACCTGTTATTAATTTTTCTGAGGTACCATTAAAGATGCTTACATTTTTAATAAGCGTTTGCTTTTCAGCAGCAGCTTGTTGTGCCGATGCATTTATGCCTAGCATTATTACCAATGCAAATGAGGCTAAAATTAATTTACTTAGATATTTCATATATATTCGATTTATGGTTATTGAATATTATCTATTTAGAAACTGGACGCCTGATCGCTTGACCAGGGGCTGCACTTGTGATTAATTTTTCGTTTTCTACGACTAAAACACCGTTAACAATTACTGTTGATACACCAACAGCCGGGTGATTAGGATCGGCATACGTACCCACATCGGCAATGGTATTTGGGTCGAATACTACAATATCAGCATCCATACCAATTTGAATCCTGCCTTTTTTCTTCATTTGTGGCACAAAGCCCTCCATAGTTTGAGCAGGCATTAGTGACATTTTTCTAATCGCTTCATTAAGCGTCAACAAGCCACGCTCACGCACGTAAGATCTAAGTACTTTAGCAAATGTTCCGTTTGATCTTGGATGAGTAAAAGAACCTTCTGGTAGTGGCCATTCATCACCTTCATAATTTGTAATATCTCCATGCTCATCCATTTCCATCCAAAAAACTTCGTCAGATTCAATTAGAATATTTGGATCTAAAATAGACATATCTAACAGCGCTAAATCTTCAGGATTACTCTCATCTAGAAAATGCCATACTATAAAGGTTCCTGGTTTGTTTTTTTGATAATCGGCTAATTCTGCTTCGGTCAATCTTTTGGTATTCAACTGAAAGTTTTCAGCCGTGCTACCCATTCTATCTCTCCAGCCAGGAGTGGTAAACATGGCAGCACCTACCACTGTCATAGCAGCACCATAAGGATACGCACCAACAGTTATATTATAACCCTTTTTCTTTGCAGCAGTTATAAGGGCAAGTGTCGATTCTATGTCTTTTAAAGAAGTACTGTTAATATGACATACGTGCATATGTGCTCCAGTTAATGCCGCATTAGAAATCAATTCTTTCACCGCTTCAAATGAACCTTTAGGTTCTGTATTACTTGCATAGCGTACATGTGTAAACGTGGCTACATCATTTTTAGCAGCCATCTCAGCCAAGGCATAATACTCTTTCACACCATTGCCAGGCGCGTATCCTGCATTGATACCAATCCCTAAACCACCTTGGTCTAAACCTTCTTGCACATAACTCATAATCTTCTTTTGTTGCTCTGATGTAGCAAGGTTCATTTTCCAATCCGTGTCTTTCTGTGCGTCTTGGAAATAGGCCATGGTTGCAATTGGATCTGTATTAGAGAATGTTGCAATTCTAGCATAGGCCCACGCTGCAGCTGCACCATAGTTTAAGGGTAGGTTTTTCTTACCTTGTGAATCATACCAACTATTTATTGGTAATATGCCAGATTCTAATTCAAGCATGGTAGTGACGCCTTGCATAGCCTGCATTCGATAATCTCCAAGATTCTGTCCGTGCGCATGTAGATCGATAAAACCAGGAGAAACAACTTGTCCTTTGGCATTAATTGCCTTTTTCCCTTTTTAGCTTGGACTCACTGATCTCAGTGATGCTTCCATCTTTGATGCCAACATTGCGGATGGCATCAAGGTTAGTTTCCGGATCGATTACTCGGCCATTGAGAATTACAAGGTCGTAATCCTGTGCAAAAACGCTAGTACTTAGAGCAAGTAATAGTGCCCAAAGTAAGGTGTAGTAACTGTTCTTCTTTTTCATGTTCCTATTTATTTAATTGGTAAATGATACTCCAAAAGTATTACTGTGGAATATGTTTAACTCTACCCAAAAGTGGGTAAAAATCATTGTTTTGATTTTTATCTATTGTTAAAAAAGGTTCGCTTGGTAACCAACCGGGACCTGCTGCAACAGCAATATCCGAAGAAGATTTAAATTTAAAATCACGAATCTGTGATTTTACAATAGCGTATACCGAAAGCGCTGGGTAAAAATCCATGTACGCCTGAGTAGCACGTTGCAAATCCATTTAATCGTAAATTTTCTTTACTGAAGCTTCATCTGGAAATGCTTCCAACTCAAAATTTAAGGTTCCAAAATTGGTCTCTATTTTATCTGAAGCTGGTTTAAAACCTTTCTCTGTTTGTTTCTCTCCGGCTGTTTTAAACAGGTTTCTGTTTTCACCAGTTTCCTGTGCTTGCATTGGAAGAATTATTCCCAAGCTAAACAAGCAAGCAACTCCAATACTTATAAATTTTTGTGTTTTCATTTTTATGGTTTTATTATTTGTATTCATGAGTGATTTTTATTTCATTAAAAGTAGGATAGAGTAGGTAGTAAAGTCAATAACACTTTAGTAGCAAAAAAGTATAAGTTTCTATACTACCTTCTCCATTTGTTTAATCAAATAATTCAAAATCATTCAATACCCAGGTTTTATCGATGTAACCTTCTTCTGGTCCGTAAAAACGGAATACCACAAAAAAGCCTTTAGAAGGGTCGGTTTTAATCCAGTTGCTTCTTAGCTTTTTATCTTTTGGAGGCTTAGGACCAAAATACATATCTACAGAACCATCTTTGTTTTCTACATGCTTTTTCAAACTACTTACTGTAATAGGTCCGTCAACGTCTAATAAACTTCTGCTTAACGGGTCGTAGGCTGTTACTGCCCAGAAACGTTTTACAGGTGGATTTGCTGGTACTGTTAATTTGTAGTTTTTATCTCCTAATAAATAGTCGCCCTTATCATCTTTTGATGACGTAAGGTAAGCAGTACCAACACCTGCCGTAGTAGATAACAAGTTTGGCGACACACAAATGGCTTGGTAATGCCATAAGGTTTGGGCATCTATTTCCGGATATCCATCTTTCATAAAGGTGGTGTTATGCAAAAACATTTTTTCCCAATGTTTGCTCTCCCAATAATTAACATCCTTTTCTCTTGATTTAAACAAAATAGCTCTTGACATAGCAACTGCTTCTTTGGCTGCCTGATTAAATATTTTTAGCATTCGCGCATCCGGATTGTAAGGCTTTCCTTTTTCAATACCTAAGGAAGCTAACTTCCCTAATTCATCTTGATTAAATAAGGCACTCGGCTCGTATTGAATAATTTCGTTTAACATTTCAAAAGCCGATGCATCTTCGGGGAATAAGGTATTGGCTCCCATTCCAGAAACATTAATATAGTTGCCTTTTCTTGGTCCTGTATTTAATGGATACACTTTAAGCCTGTCTTCGAACCATTTAACTGCTTTATCGCCATTGCCAACATCAAAACCACGCATCATCGCCCAAATTCTGTAGCTATTCGATTTTATTACAAAATAACCTTCGCTTGGAATGTCACCTGTATAATCTGCCGGTACAAAAAGGTATTTCCCTCCTTTTCCTAAATCTGGTCCTGTTGGTCCAAAATCAGTCAAATATTTAAAGTCTGCATCATTGGCATTGCCATACATTCCAACAGGTATTTCTACAACCGTAGGACCATCAACGCCTAAATCTAAAGAAGCAAATGCATAAACCGTACTGTTATTACCGGTTAAATAATTTTCGCTTGCCTGCATAAAATCGGCTTCAACAGCAATGTCGGAAGAAGAAGTAAAACCAAAGTCGCGTGCTTGCGCTCTAACTATTCCATAGAGCGACATGGCAGGCATAAAATCCATATAGGCCTGTGTGGCGCGTTGCAAATCTAATTGATCAAATATAAGTTGAGTGGATGCTTCGGTAGGAAATGCTCCTCCAACAAATTCTAGAGTACCATAACTCGTATTAATTTTATCCGGAGCAGGCGTAAAATCTTTTGCTGTTTCTTTTGCTCCTGTTGGTTTAAAAATATTCATTTTGTCGCCTTTTTCTTGGGCGAATACACTTGCAGACAACATTATTGCAGTGCTTACTATTATTGTTTTTATTCGTTTCATCTGTATAAAGTTTTTTGTTTTCATTTTATTAGGTGTTTGCGTCATTGCGAGCCTGCCTGTCGGCAGACAGGCGAAGCGCGGCAATCTTTTATTCTTAGAGAGATTGCCTGCCTGCCGGCGAGGCAGGCTTCGTCGTTCCTCCTCGCAATGACGGTGTTATTAAATTTTATTTCATCAAATCCACTTCGCTTGGCCGCCAGGTTTTATCGAACCAAGCCTGCTCAGGGCCATAGAGCCTAAAGAGCATGTGCCAGCCTTTGCCGGGAATGGTTTGTACCCAGTTTTTCTCTTTTCCTTTCGGTGCTTCAGGCCCGAAATACACATCGTATGATCCATCGGCATTTTGTTCGATGGAAGCATCTGCACTGGTGATTTCAGGAAAACGTTGATCGGTTTGTAGCATAGAGCGTGTTTGAACATTGTATAAAGTAAATGCCCAAAATTGTCTTGCTGGTACATTTGGAGGTAAATGCACTTTGTATGTTTTAGCACCATCAAATGGATTGCCGTCTGAATCACGTAAACCAGCAATGTATTGCGTTCCTGAACCAACGGTTGGGTTCACCATGGCAGGCGTTATTCCAGTAGCATACATATGGAAACGACATCGTGCATCAATCAATCTTACACCGTTGCGTTCAAATGTTGAGCTACCTCCAACCCAGGGATGTTCCCATCCACTGTTGGGATACACCAATGCTTCTGGATCACGGTTTCTATACAATAAAACACGTGAAGCCGCAGAGCCAACATTGGCGGCGTCAGTTAATATTTTTTTCATTCTTTCATCTGGACTAAAAGGTTTTCCCTTTTCAATTCCAATAGATGCTAATAAGCCTAAAATTTCAGGACTTGTTGCTTCGTTCGGTTCTTCTTGTACCAATTTGTTAATTTCTTCGAAATAGGTATAATCGTTGGCATGAATGGTATTCAAATATTTCATTGAAATATCATGATAGGTTACCTTAGAATCAGCCGCTGTTTTTCCATACGGATACAATTTAAAATTGTCTTTTATATTTTTTACACCAGGTTTAGGATCACCATCTTGTAAAAAGCCTCTTATTAACAACCAGTTTCCATAAGTAGCTGATTGGGTAGCATAGTGCCCTTCTGGCACTTTACCTTCATAGCCTGGAGGCATTACAAAATACTTTCCTCCTTGGCCTTTATCGGGACCTGCTAAACCAAAATCAGTTACATACTG
The DNA here is from genome assembly GCA_963820995.1 of uncultured Cytophagales bacterium. Taxonomy (GTDB): domain Bacteria; phylum Bacteroidota; class Bacteroidia; order Cytophagales; family Cyclobacteriaceae; genus JAGTVG01. The sequence continues at coordinate 104,693 of CAWGCL010000014.1, forward strand.
AAACCAGAAATCGTCAATAAGTCCAAGCACATTTGGTGGAGCTTCAACAACCATAGGTCCATCTTTTAAATTCAACCAAAGAAATACATATATAACCGTAGTATTTGGCGTAAGCAATTGCACTTTTGAGTCCATGCGTTCTTCCCAAATAATGGCAGCCTCGTTATCAGGGCCCAGTTCGCGGATACCTTTTCTGAATCCAGTTAACGAAGCACCCGGAGTAGTAAGAATCACACTCTCAACCGCGCGTTGAAAATCAAGTTGATCATAGATTAAATTACCCGTTTCTTTTGTTGGGTAGCCATCTTCAAACTCCAGCGTTCCAATGCGAGATTCGATCTTGTCCGCAATTTGAATGCTGGCCGGAATGTCGGTGGTCAATTTGTAGGTTTTCTGTGCTACTTTTTCAGTAGGCTGCTTGGTCTTAGATGTTTCTTTTTTCGCATCATCACCACAACTTGTAAACGATAGAACTAGTATGGTAGCCAAACAGGCATAAGCGATAGTTTTTAAATTTTTCATTTTTATATATGTAGTATGTTAGTATTTGTTTATTGAGCTGATTTTAATTTATTATTCATAATTGGAGTTATTTAAGTTCTATTATTTCGGAAACAAAAAGGCGAGTAAAAAACGCAGTTGCCAATCTGGTCCATCTGTTATTTCAGGTTTTACGGCATTCCAGTATGCACTGGCATTAAAATTGAATTTCTGATTACCGATGGCAAATATTTTCCCCGCTCCACCACCAAATGGAACCACCCATTGGTTGTTTGCTGTAGCGTTCCAATTCACCGTGATGATAGGTTGTACGGTTAGGTAATAAGCCTTTGGAAGATTGTAATTCACAAAATACTGGAGCAAACCTGCACTATAGTCTGGTTTATCACTGCTTCCCGCAAACGACCAAGCGGTATAGGCAACACCGCCAACAACCCATTTGTTAATGGTTGCCACAACAATAGCGGCTGGGCCAGCACTCCACTTTTTAGCGCCCAAAGCCGGATCTGTAGCTGTGGGGAAAATGAATACGGGTCCAACACCCCATGTTACATTACCTCCAGTGTTTGGTGTGAAAAACCCTTGATAAACAATATCGCCCAATCCAAACGTGCTTCCACTTTCACTAGATATATTGGGCTGAGAAATGACAGGTGCTATAACTCGATTTATTAACAGCCAGTTTTCGCCTAGACTAGTGGGGATTACGGGCTGAATGTTCAGCACATTTTGTGTGCGATTATATTGGCCAATACCAAAATTAGTGTTATTCTGCAAGGGCAAACTAATCATGTTGGCAATTGGGTTTTGTGCTTTTTTAGCTAATTCTTCAGCGCTTTCTTGGGCCTGCAACCCTAAAAAGGCTGCTAAAAGACATACGGTGAGTTTAATTTTTTTCATTTTAATTATTTTTTAGTTCTAATTCAATTTCTTTTACTTGGATAGAAATCGCACACTCAATAACACGAGATGAAATTCACACAAAGTGTTAATAATCCCCAACAATGCAGCCTGATCTTCAACTTGTCCTGTTAGTACAGAAACAGTTACGTTGCTGGCGTCTTTTTCTTTGATGATTTGTAAATCGCGAATGCGATCTGCCCATTCAACTTTTACATTGCCAACCACCCGGAGTTGATAAGTGGCTGATTCTGAAAAATTCGGATACTTGTTTTTAGTTTTGGTTAACATCACTGAAGAGTAGTTTTATTACAGTAACAAACCTATCCACAAGTAAATTCTTGCACAATAAACGAAAGTGGTATAAAAGTGGAAAAAATGAGTGATATAGGAGTTAAAAACCTAATTCAGTCTTTGATACGATGATTATTTGTTATAAATAATGTAGCTCTTTTGCTCGATGTACTATAGAAATTCGGTTGTGCAGGCTCCATTTTTGACCCACGTTGTAAATGTGCTTTTTCACCGTTCCCTCAGAAATAAAAAGGGTGTCTGCAATTTCTTGATTTCTGAATCCTTGATTCATCAATTTCACAATGTCTATTTCTCTACCCGACAATTGCTCAGCTTCAGCAGCCTCCTCTTTTGTTTGATTGTTAGTAGACGGTTGTTCTTCTTGTTGCTTGTTTGTTGAATCGTTTATGGAATCTAACAGCAACCTATAGAAATAGGATTTTGCATGCTCCGCACTAACTTGTTCTAACAATCCGCGAAGTTCAGCTTTCCACTCCATAAAAGGTCTTACCCATTTACCAGGCTCAGCAAGTTCAATGGTAGATTCCAACAATCTCTTCGCTTCATCATCACCTCTTTTGAGATGAATTACGGTATTTAGCACAGCTACTTCTATCTGATGATTCACCAAATGATATTGACTAGCAATCGCCTCTACTGTGGATAGCAAATTGGATGCTTTTTCTAGACTCTGTTCAGAGGATTCTTTTATAAGTACGCGAGCTTGTGTAAGGATGGGCACTTCAGTCCAAATAAACAGACCTGCAAAAATCACAGGCTGGTCTAATGTACTTTGCCACTCCATCGGTTTCCTTAACTCATTTCGCATGGCACCTAAGCGCATTTCTGCTGAAGTAGATAATAGGCGATAGACATCCTGATTTAGATCATTCGTAAATTCCTTTAGGATTTGTAGTGTTTTATCAGCTGCCGTAGGTTGCCCTAATAATTCGTGCGAAATCACCTTGGCTGCCAATGCATCAATGGCTGTACCCTTGTGCAAGATAAATTTGTTTCGTTCTGCAATCTCAAAAAGTGCAATAGCTTCTTTTAACTGGCATGCACAAAAACAGGACATTGCTTCTTGGCAAACACCCATGGCGTGTGTATAATCCAAGCCGCTATCTTGGGCTCTCGTTTTAACTCTGTTGCCATAAAGCTTGGCTTGAGCTAAATTTCCTGCAAACATGTTGCTGTAATACAATCCAGAATACAGCCGTGTATCATAAACCGCATCGCCATGAGATTGGTTGATTTGTTCCTCCAAATCTGCAATCGCCAAATTCATATTTCCAGAAACTGTTCTTGCCATAGAAATATGCAAATTGAGCATGCCCGTAAACAGATTCTCTTTAGGAGGTAAAGTGGCCTTTGCCTGCTCAAAATGACTCATGGCCTTGGCCGTATTTCCAACCCAAAACTCGAATAAACCGGAAAGTAAATTCCATTCACCAATTAACGCGGGGTCTTGATTCTTATCCAGCAAATTCTCTGCTTGTCCAAGCAAATTGAATAACTGCTCAAATTGAATATTTTCATAAGCTGGCCAACAAGCGGCCAACAGTAAATTCGCGTTTTTCAGTGAAGACTCTGGCAGTTTCTTCAACCACTGCTGAACGACATACCAATTGTCTTTATGTAGCTCTTCAAGTCTATTTCTTATGATGATTTTCGCTGCTTCCGTTTCGTGCTTGGCCAACATCATATGGTTAATTGCTTCCACAACAAAACCATTCTCTTCAAACCACTGGGAGGCCGAAATATGTATTTCTGCCATTTCATTTTCCGAATACCTAGAAGCACAAATGCTCTGTAAAAATTCTTGGATTAAATGATGAAACCTAAACCAATTATTTTTTTGATCTAGCGGAATCACAAAGAGGTTTACCTGCAGCAACCAGTCTATAAAATACTGCGCTCTATCTTTAGAAAAGCCAGGTAGATTGGCAATTAAATCAACACAAAAGCGGTCAAGAGTGCTTACTTTTAAAAGCACATCTTGAAATTCGCTTGGTTGCTTTTCTAAAATTTCTTCGAGCAAATATTTTGAGAGCGAATAAATATTACCAGTAAAGTCTTTGAACAACAGATTGGCCTCACCTGCATTAAAGGTTAAAAAAGAAGCCATACGTAGTGCTACAATCCACCCTTCTGTTCTGCTTTTTAGTTCACTGGCTTCATCATCACCAATGGTTTCATTGAGTAAATTTTTATACAGTTGTGCAATCTCCTCTTCAGAAAAGGACAAGTGCTTCATTCTCACTTCCACCATTCGGCTTTGCGCTAACAAACGATTTAAATTTAGCGGGGGATCGAGTCTGGTTACCAAACACAAATGCAAACACTGCGGGGGGTAAACCAACAGTTCATCTAAAAACTGATGTATGGTTTTATCTTTAATTAAATGGTAATCGTCTAAAACTAAAATTACATTTTCCTCCACCTCGTCAAGCTCATTAATAAAGGCATGAGCAATGGCTTTTACGGGTGGAAGTTCTCCCGCAGACATTAGCGTTTGTATGTGCTCAAGGCTCTTTGGCAATGCCATCTGTAACGCAGCAACAAAATATTCAAGAAATGTTCTAAGGTCGTTGTCGTCTTGGGTCAAAGACACCCAACCGCTGGCCGCTTTTGTTTCTTGCAACCATTGGCTTACAGTTTGGCTCTTGCCATATCCGGCCGGAGCAGAAACTAACGACATTGGTTTTTGCAATCCATCCTCAAGCTGCTGAATAATGCTAGAGCGAATTACCTGTTCTTTAAAAACGGCAGGTGGATGAAGCTTGGTTTTGAGCAATTGTTTTTTATCCATATCTCAGTTCCAAATAGCTCATTTTTGACCAAATGAACAACAAGAATAAACGCTGTTTGTAAGTATCAAATCTACTAAAAAAAAGCCTTAATCAAACACACTATGAAAATGACAAAGAGTGGACAATAAAAAAGGGGCTGCAGTAAACTGCGCCCCTTTTTTAATGCTTCAAGAGAAGAACTATTTATAGTTAAACAATACTTAGTCAATCAATTCAAAATCATTCAATACCCAGGTTTTATCGATGTAACCTTCTTCCGGTCCATAAAAACGGAATACCACAAAGAATCCTTTTTCAGCATTGGTCGGCACCCAATTGTTTTTTAGTTTTTTATCTTTTGGAGGTTCTGCTCCAAAATAAAGATCAACCGAACCATCTTTGTTCATTTTTGGCTTATTCATACTACCCACCGATTTGTTGGTATTTCCGCCGGCATCCAATAGTCCACGAGTGGTTGGATCATAAGCCGTTACCGCCCAAAAACGTTTAACCGGTGCATTGGCAGGAACACGTAATCGATAATTTTTACCTCCATCCAGGAAGTTGTCAGTTCCGTCACGAAACGCTGTTAAGTAAGCTGTGCCTTGGCCCGGAGTAGTAGAAAGCAACTCCAATACGTATTATTTTTTTTGTTTTCATATTAACAATTTTTAATTTTTATAGTAAGATTTTGATTCAAAGTCTTTAATCAGTAAAATTCAATTTGGCAGCAAACTGAATGCGTTGAGCAAAGCCTTCTGTGCCATCAACAATTCTTTGTTTTCCTGCCATGTATTCAACTCCTACAATAAATCTCTTAAAAACGCCCCACCTTATATTAGCATGAATGATGGCGCCTAATTCCTGGTCATCGGGTGTTCGGTCAGCGGGACTTTGCAATTCAGCCCAGTAAAGAAAGGGTATGATCAACCTTCGATTGTGAGGATCTTTAATTACTGTATGAAGCATCTTGATTTGTTCAACAGTGCCTTCAACATCTCCCACTTTAATCCAATGGCTGATGGTAAATGGCCTGAAAATGATAATCATAATGCCCGAAACTAAATTTGACAGCGCATCTTTTGCAGCAAAACCGACAATGATGGTTGCAACTCCTGCACTGGCTAAAAATGATGTGGTTGCTGATTCAATATTTGGATCGAGTGATATGGCATATGCGATTCCGGCAAACAGTATTGATAAGCGAATTACAAATAACATTAAAACCCATTTTCCGGGATCTTGTTTTCATTTGGCAGTAAATTTTCTATAAAAAAAATAGAATACCTTTTTTACTACCGCTCCAAGCAGAACTGAAGCAATAATGATTAGAATCATCGTCAGGATCAGGCCATGCTCCGGATTTGAAAAGTTGAAAATATTCATAACTCTTTAATTATTTTTAGAATGATTTACACACACCCAGTCCAATAGCATAGGCTCCGGTATGACCGCCTTTAAGTGTATATGACATTTCAGGTACAAGTGACCAATCCCCAGGAAGCTCAAATTCATAGAGTGTTCCAACCGTTGCGGTATATAAGTTTTTATCTCGCTCAAACTCTATTCCCGGGCCAGCGTAAAGGCACCATCCTTTTAGTATGGTAAACCCAGCATACAAGGTAAGAGAAATTGGATAATCCCTTTCCAGTGCTGTGCCTTCGTCATCAACAATGATATAATTCGACATTTCCAATTCACTTTTTAAACCCAGTATAAAACCAGGTGAGAACCTGTATTCATAACTTAAGGCCCAGGTGGGGACAGTCGTTAAGTTTTTACTATCACCCGGTTCTTCTCCTGTAGGAATTAAAGCATGACCAATGGTTAGCACAATATTATTGCGTTTTATCGATTCCTCCTCATTATCAGATTGAGCGAGTGATTCTGTTATGATTGTAAGAATTAGTATGGTAAATAACGTTGTCCTTATGTTGTACACCTTGCTCTTCAATTTCATAGTTAATTTTAATATGAAATATAACATCCAAAAATCATCTCTAAAGCCAATAAATTGTTAATTAGAAAATATACTTACCTGATATCTGAATCCTGTTGGCTACGCCAGATTTAGTATCTTTATTTACACGTTGAGCAATTTGATATTCTAAACCTATATTCACAGATTTTACTGGTGAAAAAATAAAATTCCAATGCCCAATTGCTCCAGAATGATAATCATTAGGGCCCTTATATTCAGATAGATCTACATTAACATATCCTCCTTGAATATTTGTGACTAAAACAGATGATATTGAATATTGAATAGATGCATCTAAATTATACATGAACTGGGTTTCTAATTCACCCTGAGGTGTAAGTATTGCAGAATTTCCTGAACCTAACGTAGCAAACACATTGGTTCCCCAACCTTCACCTCCTGATAAGTTCCAAAGCAAACCAAACTTATTAGTGAAATTATGGCGACCACTAAACACAAATCCCCATCCAAGTGCCGTTGCATTAGGCCCAGTTTCTAAACCATCCCAACGTAGTTGGTATATTGAGCCTCCAAACAAAATTCTACCTCCTAATTTAGTTGCTTTTGTTATTCTGGCTGAAAATGCTGGCAATAACATACTTGATTGCCCATCAAAACCGTTGGCATCAATATCAGGATATTCTAACATTTCAATACCTCCAGCGATTTTCAAAGTTTTATCTTTATTAACAGCTCGTTCATAACGTAACTGGGCTCTTCGAGATCCTGCAATAGCATCACCTGCTTGAAAATCCAGAGTAGTAGGAACAGAATATACATCAGTAAGGATACCCCAGGTTCTACCAACTAACCAATTATCATAAACTGCATAAAAATGTCGTAACCTTGGTACATTATGAAAAGGGTCTCGATCTAAATTCCAAAAATCCATTTCTAAAAAGACACGAAGTGGTTTACCGTTTCCGGTGGTGGTTCTGAAATCTAAATTAAAACGAGATTCTCTCGCAAACAAATTCATATAAGGTGCTTCTTTTGTTACTCCCGAATTATCTACATGAACATTCTGTGTAGACAACTCAAAACGGTCATTATGGACACCATTAAAATCTTGTATATAATCAACTTTTACGTATCCCCCAAAAGACAGGCGAGCTTTTGAACCAAATAGTGGCCAAGACTTTGGAAAAGCAGCATTGGCTAAATCTTGTCCAGTATAATCAATGTGATTGTTATTAAATTTATCTATGCGAACAGTATCTGCAGGCGACCTCCCTAACTTATCTTTTTTCTCCTGATTATTTTGCCCATAAACAGTTACTGCACCAAGTAAAAAAACAAGGATTAGAATCTTGCGAAAGTATTTGTTTTGATTTTTCATTTTTGCTTATTTATAAAATTAATATTCAATTTATTTTGATGATTTTTCCGGCTTAATTAATGTCACTCCAATCACCAGACCTGCTGCCAGGGTGATGGCGACTATAAACATTTGCAGAAACTCCTGGCTTCCGGCTTGCATATTTCCAGCGGCAAAGGCGCTTAAACCCCGGAACCCGATGGAGCCGCTCACCAGCAATATAAAAGCAGGGACCAAAACTATTGAAGGTGGTCTTTTCGTTTTTCTTGACCAGGTACTTGTAAATACAACCAGTAAGACCATGCCCAATAAATTCCCGAAATTGACCCCTACCCATTCGCTACCGTAAAAAGTACCTAAAAAGGCTATCAACATGCCTAGACAAGCCCAAATAAAATCTCTGTAAGGCGTTTGTAATGCTATTCCCAGACCGATAATGATTGCAGGAATCCCTACCCAAAGCCAAACAGAATCAATAGCAACTGCAGTTGTAGCTTCGGGCATTGTTACTATAAGACCAACAGCGCTTACTCCTAGCCATCCACCAAAAAATTGTTTGAATAAATAAATTAAACCGGTTACCAGGTTTGAAAGTCCGGAGGAAATATGCTTGCTTACAATTTCTACAACGCCTACACTAATTCCATAACCTGGAATCAATATCAGAACAGCTGAAATTACAATGAGTACCACGTTAATTTCCGGTAAATAAAACCTTGAAATTCCAGCTAGTATACCGGCTACGAACGCTGTAGATAAAGGAAGCCATTCCCCTGATAAAGGTCCCCATTTTCCAGAATTTATTACCATAAAGAACACAACCAGACTAAAAACGCCGGACAAAATTAAATCCCACCATCCGCCGCCTAAAAGTATGGGAAAGGCCGCACCGCAAAGCACATAAGCCAATGCTGTTGCTGCATTACCCCAGGGGTGTGGCATCTTATCAATTTCATCCAAACGCGTGCTGGCCTCTGCAATAGATAATTTCCCGTTTCCCAATTCGTTTATAAGCTCGCCCACATTTGCCAGTCTATTTAGCTCAGTTCCGGTTCCATGCATGGCCGATATATGAATGTTTTGCCAATCACTTCCATCTTTTGAAAATGAAAAGATTATTTGCTCAGGTGTGGAACGGAAAATACCCTGGTAGCCTAAAATTTTTGTTATCCGGTTCAAATAATACTCTAGCCTGGCTGCATTGGGGCCGTAACCGTGCATCCTCTCACCCAGGGTGATGATAAAACGACATGCTTCATCAAAGGATTTGCCATTTTGTTGTTTAACGTCAGTCATAAGTGTTACTTATTTTATTGTGATTATATTTCAATCTATTAATTACTTTTCTTGTTGTCATTTACAACTCATGGAGCTCCATCACAAAAACAGGCTCTTTTAAGTTATTTTTTTTCTTTCTCGTTTTCCTCTTTGGGTATGTCAGGTTCTCTAATTTTCATATCCATTGATGAATCATTCGCTTTTACATGAACATCCATTTGTGGAAAAGCTATCTCAATATTTGCTTTTCGGAACCTGCTATCAATATCCTGATGAAGTTCACTTATTACATTCATCCTGTTTGTAGCTTCTACTACCCAAACACGGAGTTCAAAATTTAAGGTACTATCTCCAAAATCGAGAAACAAAACCTGTGGTGCATGACTCTTAACTAAACTGTCATTCGCATTGGCTGCATCCAATAAGCTTTTAAAAACAAGTGGTACATCTGAACCATAAGCAACACCTACGGGAATAATTATTCTCACATAACGATTATTCAATGTCCAATTGGTCACTTGCTGATATACCAAATCGGAATTAGGAACAATAACATCCGCCTCAGCTCCGGTTTCAATCCTTGTGGTGCGAAGTCCAATTTTACGAACTGTCGACCAAACGCCTGCTACCTCAATGCTGTCACCTACCCGTATCGGTCTGTCGAAAAGCAGGATTAGCCCGCTGACAAAATTGTTGACCAATTCTTTCAGTCCAAAACCAATACCAACACCAAGAGCACTTACCATGATGGTTAGTTTTGAAAGTTCAAACCCCAGCGCCGAAATGGCCATTATAAAACCAATAAACATAATTGAGTAATGTAAAAGCTTACCGATTGAAAGTTGAGCTCCTTTATCCACATCCTTTTTTGAAAGGAAACTGGTCACCATCAACTTTTGGACAATTACCGATAAAATATATGAGCTATAAAGAATGAGCAGCGCAGTTATTACTACACCAACAGATATTTTGAGAGTACCAATAGTAAAACCAAGTGACAACATTCCTGATAAAGCAAGCCCCATAGTATCGTATAAGCCCCATATCGACAGTAGCATTGGAACTATGATATAAAAGGCAATAAGAACGTTTATCATGAAGGCTACCTTGTGTCCGCTTTTTAATATTTCTTTTTCATTAACAGTAGCTGATTTGTTTGCATAAACTACTGACAACCAATCAAAAACACCATAAATAAAATACATTAACATGCCGTATGACAGTATGGTTAACAGACTGCGTAACATTGAATCGAACAGAATATAAGCCAACGATTCCTTTCCCAGAATTTCAGCAATCAATATTACAATTACATAAAGTACCAGTAAGTACAAACACCATGCGAAAATTTTTGATTCGTTGTTAATTTTAACCTTGTGCAACCAGCTAAACAAATAAACGATACCTACCAAAGCAGATAAAACAATAAAAAGACGACTAAGCGGCAAAGGCAGGTTAATGGCATTAAAAATTCGCAGAAGGATTAGAAGAATAAAAAACAGATTTACAAATTGTTTTTTCCAGTGAGCTGTCAAACTAAAACAGCCACAAGACGAATAAAGGATATTCCTCCTACCATGGTAATAACTATTTCCCAAACGGCCGGGAATTTTACCATTTGATAAAAAGCAAAACTTGACTATGGCGCCAATAAATAATCCTGCACTAATCGGTCGCTGTGCAAGAAATGAAAAATGTTTTCCATTTAATAGAATTGGCCTATTGCGGTATATTAAATTAATTACCAGAGAAGTAATAATAATTTGAATAAAGATCACCCACCAGGCACTCATAAAAAAAGAAGTCCCGGGCCATTTAATTTGAGCTACACCTCTTTTTACTTTTGCCCATAATTCTTTCGAGTACTGAGAATAATATAAGGAAGAAAACATAGGTGCCGAACCATCAATTAACGCGCTATCGCGATGATCCTGAATCAGCGCATTTACCTTTACGGTAAGCGAGTTTATCTTGAGGTAATTTTTATAACCTGTCTCCTGTAATTTAAGCAACTTATCGAGCTGCGGTAAAATAAGACCGAGGGCTTTTGATATTTCATTTTTTGCATTGGCAAAATTTACATTGAGTTGATTGAGATCATTCTCTTTGCGATATTCGTCATGCCATTGATCCCATTGCGTTTTTTCTTTCATCCAATCGGCACGTAAATTCCCAAGCGTGGTAATTGCATCTTTTAGAGGCTCACTAATTCCATCGAAGGTTTCATTATAATTGTCCAAAGTTTTCTTAAACCCCAGCAAATCGGAATAGGAATAATTTTTGTCCTTTTCAAATTGTTTTAATTGAATTTCCGGTTCTTTAAGGCTTTCTTCCAATGATTTATAGTCACTTTCAATTTGCGAAATATCCAGTTCGGATTTCATTTCCTCTTCAAGTGCCTGCATCTTCTCAGCCAACTTTGCCGTTAAGGGAATAATATCGGCAAGTTCGGGTGATTTCTGCCGTAGTTTCCTTTTTGGCATCATCACTCTTTACTTCAGCTGATTTATCTTGCGAATAGGAATAAAATGGATTTACCCCTAGCAGAAGAACCATAAAAAAAACACTCAATGTATTTTTAATTTTAGTCATCATCTAAGAAAGGGATTAATTCTATTATTATTTATTGCTATCATTTTACCATTTATTTAGCATTAGACAAAAGCCACGAGGGTACAGTAAGATTTTTTTCAATCGCAGCAATCCGAATTATAAAAATGAGTGCGATGCAGCAAATACTTCCAACAATTCTATATTCGGGGATATACTCCAGCACAAAAGCAAATAAAATACAGCCTATTAAAACCGGGATCGCATATAGCTCTTTGGACATCAAAAGATTTTGTCTTCCGGCCAAAACATCCCGCATAAGTCCTCCTCCAATGGCAGTTATCAATCCGAGAATGATAGGAGACACAGGTATCCCAAAATCCTCGTTCCACACTTTTCCAACCGCTTGAATGGAGAACAAAGAAATACCGGCAGCATCCATATAAAGCATTAATTTATTCATTTTTTCACCTGTGAATAAGGGCTTTGCATAAAAAGCTGCAATGGCAGAAGCCAAGGGCCACCCATATATAGGATTCATCAATCGACCAGAATACGGGGGCGTTCGTGATAACATCCCTAATTGTACCACCACCAACGGCAGTGACAATTGCCATTACACTGGCTCCAAAAAGATCAATCCCTTTGGGAGTAACTGCAATAACAGCGGTTACCGCAAATGCAACCGTGCCTGCCATTCCTATCCAATACGACAATTCTTCCATAATTTTATGGTGTATTTATTTATTGTATTCTAAATTGTTTTTTCTTCAAGTAAATGAGGTGCAATTTTTTTTACTAATCTTAATACTGGCGAATCAGAATCATCACCTGTTCCGATGCATGCATCAAATTTTTCCTGTAATAATTCTGTATCAAAACCACTTCGGGTACCAATTAATACGATTTCAGTCTTTGGTTTAATGGTATCCCATTTATCCGTTTCGCCAATCTCATATCGTCCTCCAACCATTTGCATAACCACTTTGTAAGTCGGCATTTCTTCGAGATACATAATTCCTTTTGCCCTAAAAATTGTGTTTGGCAAGTTATCTAATACTAATTTTAAACTGGGCAATGAAATCTTTTGATCACTGGTCCAGTGCCATGTAGAAAACGCATGACTGTCGGTATGATGCTCGTGCGAATGCTCTGATTTCAATTTTAAAGGTTCTGATTTGTGATTAAGATTCGAAAAGACCAATTCCAATGGAATGTTTCCATACGTCGTTTCAAGGATGCGTGAATTCGGAGCAATTTTCCGTACGATTCCTTTAACAGTTTTCAAACCTTCATTCGAAACAAGGTCAATCTTATTGAGCACCAGAAAATCAGCCACTTCAATTTGTTTTATTGCTAAGCTTGCCATCTCCCCTTTAAGGTTGGGCAATTGTTCGGCATCAACCACTGTTAATATGGTATTCAATAAAAATGCTCCTTTAAAATCAGGATTCACAAAACTATTGGCCACCTGGAAGGGATCGGAAACACCACTGGTTTCAATTAGCAACACTTCCGGTGGTTCCGGGCGTTGTAACATCATTAGGCAGGCAGCCACCAAATCATCCCTGATGTCGCAACAAATACATCCATTTTCAAGGCTTATGGTTTCATTATCATCAACACCAACCACAAGTTTTGAATCGATATTGATAGCGCCAAAATCATTCACCAATACACCGGCACGAACACCATGATCTCCTGTCAGGATATCATTCAGTAAGGTGGTTTTACCTGAACCCAGAAACCCGCCAATGATGCTTACCGGTATAGGTGCTAATGGTTTTTGAATTATCATTTGGTTCTATTTTTTCTTAGCATCTCCCCAAATCGGCTTCCCTGGAAATACATTCTCCACACATTCCGAATCTTTAACCACAAGCGTTCCGTTACAAATTACATAAGGAATTCCTGTTGATTGCAGGCCTCCATTTTGCATCGTAGAATTATCGGTTACTGTAGCCGGATCGAAAATGGTAATGTCTGCATCTTTCCCAACCTGGATACGCCCTTTTTGCTTCATTTGAGAAACGCCATTTTCTGCAAGATAATCGGTGATCATGTTTGTCATTTTCGAAATGGCTGTCATCAACGGAATATCAACTTTCTTTTCTCTTACCAGTCTCAGGAAAAGTGCATGTGTTCCCGAACCTCTTGGATGACCGTTTACAGCATCCGTGGGTATATCCCAGGATAAAGCGGTTTCGCCTGTTGCACGCACAGTGTAAACAAAGGCATCGCTTCCTATAACGGACTCAGGGTGTGCTAAACCGTAGTACATATCCTCCTCCGTAGAATTATAAAACATCACCGATTCCATTGGGTTTTTTTTCATGCCTGCTTCATACGTATCTTTATCATAAGGCTTCAAATCAGCTGTTCTGATGATGCCATCATAATCGCGCCCCATATTAGGCCCATAATTGGCGGGTTGTAAATAGTCGGCACCTAAAATGGTTGCGCCATAGTTGTATGGATAAATCTCCGGTATAAGTTTTATGCCTTTTTTACGGGCTGCAGAAAACATATCCAATGCGGTTTTTATATCGGCAAGTGCCTGAGCGTGCATGTGCTGGAATACAATTGCTCCGCCATATATTTCTTGTGGCCCCAACATTTCTAAAAACCCTAACAATCCACTTGTTGGTGGCATCTGGCCCGAAAAACGACCATGAACAAAGGTCGACATGCCGTACTTTCCGGCAACTTTCTGGGCAGTAATGGAATTCTGTTGGGAGCAACCAGCGGTCATATAGCCAACAGGATGTCCTACACCTAAAGCACCTTCTTCTATTCCATTACAAAGCAATTTTTCGAATTCCTTATCCTGCTCGCTTGTCATATGGCCTTTTGACCACTTCATTGAAGTTTTAGCGTCTTTAGCATCCGCTACAATATCATAAAGGAAATCACCATTGAAAACGCTCTTGTATTCCGGATTCAGAATAATTTCTCTAGCAGGCACTGTTCCACTTGAATAAGCGTAATTCAGTCTACATTTCCCTTCAAGAGAGGCATAAACTTCTTTTACTCTGGTAACACCAAACTCTAATTCCATGGGAGTTGTTACGCCATCGCGCATGGCCAGTTTTTCGCCAAAAGGTGTTCCTGTATTGTGATGGTGCATATCCAAAAATCCTGGTGCTACAACCAGACCTTTGGCATCGATGGTCTCTTTTCCCTTGATATCATCTTGTGTGATCACTTCAATTTTGTCTCCGTTAACACCTACATTGCGAATAGCATCGAGTTTTGTTTCGGGATCCATTACTCGTCCCCCTTTGATTACGAGATCATATATTTTTGTTTCCATTTTTTTTTGTTTTAAAAGTTATTAAAGTAATTCATCTTATTGCCAAGAGTACGACCTACAACAACGCCCATGCCAATGGCGAGCATAATTGTAAGTAAGGTATTTAAGTCGTTTATTCCGGTAATGGTTTGCCCCGACACCCAGGTTTCCAATTGCCGTAATCCATGAGAACCAGGCGAAAGCGCAAAAATAATTGGAATCATTAATACATAGGCTGGAATAGAATGTGGTTTTCGTGCCTGCCAAAGCGCCAAAATAGTTCCAATTACGGTGGCTATAAATGTACCGGCTATTTCGCCCCATGCCATTGTTGCTGCCTGCGCAACCGCAGTTACTATCCACAGGGTTATAAGGGCCGGAAGAAATTGTTTTTTACTCATCTGAAAGGTCAGCAAAATTCCGATTACAAAAACAAAACGTCCAGGATATGCCGCCCACCAAGGGAATGTATCTGCAATAGCAGATGGGAATAGCTCGCTCATGCTGCTGCCAGTAATCAGAACTGCCATATATGCACCTGTAAGTTGTAACACCAACATAATAATGCTGTAGAAAAGCCTGTCAACTCCTGCCGACCATTTTCCATTGGCCAGTTCGTAGGCTTGTAAACTAATCGAATCGCCGGGAATAAATACAAAAGTTGCGGCGATGAGCAAAAGACCCGGTGCCGCCGAAATAAGTCCGAATTTATAGGCGAGCATTACGATTAATCCACTGGCAAAGGTAGCAACGAGCGCTGCGATTTTATCGAAGCCCGGAATCTTATCAGGTGCAAGAAATACAAGTCCGGTAGCTGTGGCTGTAATTCCTGCCCAAAGCAATCCTTGCCAGGTTCCAACAACATCTACAGCAAACCCTACCGATATTATTACAACACCCAACCAAACCAGGATAGGTGGATAAGGATTCTTTTTGTTCAGGATTTTGTCAAGATTTTTATTTGCCTCGGCAAGTGTTAATTTACCTTCTTCAATATCGCAGACAAAATCTTTAAGTAATTGCGTGTGCGCTAAAGCCGGAATTGCCGGAATACCTACGGTGACAAAATCAGATGTATCGCCTAACTGAATATTGGCTATTTGAGCCTCGAAATTGACTTTAATTTCATCGTGTCCGTAAACGCTACTTATTCTTTTTATAATCTCCTCATATCCGGAAACGCCCTCCCAACTCCAGGAAAGAAGCAGCTCACTAAATTTGCATAAAAAGTTCATTAACTCCTCTGCGTTGGCTGCTTGATTGACCCTGTTTTTCACACTCATATCCTACTTTGTTTGAATTAATTTCTTAAAACCCAAAAGTGAAAAACTCACTCATCCTGTCTTCCATATGATTGCCTCCAGGAATAGGTTTTACGTCACCTAAGTACCAACGAACACTCATAGTCTTATTTTTAAGATCAGATAGTTGCATTGCTTAAGGTTCTTTCTAAAGGACCAGATTCGGCTTTCTTTGTGTCCGTAAAAGAACAATGAACCGCATCTGTCATAGCTGTTGCATCTGTTACCTTAAATGGAGGTTTAAACCTTGCATAGGCATCCCTGAATATTAATTGACGAGCATAGGTATTGTGCTCGGCATTGATATCAAAATCAGGATAAGTCCCTGGTTCCGGGTACTTATAAAGTGCATGATTAGTAACAAATAATGGCTCATTGGCTTTGCGATCCGTAAATCGATAATCTCCAGTATCACTAAGCTCAAATACTGTAGCATTACCACTTTCGTCAGCAATTAATAAATGTACACGCATCATCGTCTGCATCAAGCTATTTTGAAGAATTTTTTGCTTTGCTTCTTCAACTGTTGCGCAAGTATCTAATAAAAGAGACGGTAATTGAGTAAGCGCAAGTCCTGCTAATTTTCATTCCAGAGCATGGTGTTCCTTCAGCACCAATAGAATTTGGATCGTGAAAAACAGTTACATAAAGTCCCTTTTCATTGATTCCATCAACATAATGGGTTGAGTGCTTCATTGCCACCAATTCGGATGCTTTTGTATCCTTTGTCAGGTCTCATTTCCATCACTATGTAGCGTTCAGCAAACTGATAAGCACCTTCCGGGGCTTTTTTTCCGAAAAGTTCACTCCAAACCACCATGGCCATCATGTCATAGTTTCTGAGAGACAAATACGCCTCCGTCTTCACTTTTTTCTATTGGCAGGACAGCAGCAGAACAGGTAGTAAGATCTGCAGCGGTTCCACTTTTTACGGCATCATACCAGTCGTAAGGAAGCGCCGTGTCATCATAAACAACATTATCATCTGATAGACCAAATGCTTTACGCACACCTTTTGATCTTTCTGCCATTTCCGGCCAGTGTGTTTTCCATATAGGCTTTACGAGCTTCGCCATAAACAGGGTCGTCATAAATACCTAACTCACAGCCGTAAGTTTCTTTGCCAAGTTTCGCTAATCGTATCCTATTTCTTCATAGGATCCTTGCACAATAATGTGAACCGGCTTAGTGTAATCTCCTTCTTTAAAAGGGTAAATTGGTTCGTTTTTTAAAATTGCCATATTTATACTGTTTAAATAGTTTAAGTATTAAATGGGTGAAGGAAATTATGTAAAACCTCCACCCATTTCTTTAATTAATAATTATTTAGTGAATAACTTTTTCAAGTCAAATTCCATCCAACCACTATAGGTTGGGATACGCACCCACATTTTCCGTTCATCAGGATGGGTAACAACCTGCCACACGGTTACATCACCACCTTTTGGTCTGTTCTCAAAAACGGTCATACCATCCACTGGTTTCCAATCGTTGGCTTCATCATAAATTTTCGTATTCATGATCTTCCTCATTGCCTCAGCATCAACGTTAGGAGCAGCATCTTTAACTAATTTAGTAAAGGTTTCTCTACGGGTTCTTGAATACCAGGCTGCCGGTGAGGGAAGGTCAGGAATTCCCCAGGTAGGATCAATAAACTGATTACCTCTGCACATCAAGTCTTCCTTTTCGGGTGCCGGAGCGGTGTATCCTTCAGTAGAAATTTCAAAGGCCTGTCCTTGTTTTGGTTCGGCCGTCATCATAATGGATGGGTAATTGGCACGAGCGGAATTGAAATACATTTTCAGTTCCTCAATAGTACTGTAGTCGAAGAGGTTGTTAAACATCTGACTGTAAATCGGAGTCCGATTTGAGTAAATGGTTGCGCCAATGGTTCCGGCTCCGTTGTTGAATTCGTAATAGAGTCCTGCGCTATTCATCGCATCAATGACTTCGGTTACCATTCCTGCAACACCAACGCCTGCAACGCCATACGCTCCACCAGATGGATTCATTACTACGAATTGACCCCATTTTGGCATCATATCACGGATATAACCAGCAAAATCGAAATTCCTTCCTGTATAAGTTGTTCCATCCTTGGTGTTGCTTCCCCAGGTACTTAAGGCAGTACACATAGCTGTTTGCCCGGTTCTACGTGCTAACAACACCAACATAAACTGCTGGTCAATCGTTGCATGTTCGAGAATCTCCATACCTGTGGCCTTCGCCATCCCTGCATACAAATCTTTGGTTCTTTTGGGTAATGCCTTATAAAATGGTTCACCCAATATTTCCTTCATGGTATCGTAGCTGAGAATTTCAGGATCGATATATTCTTTAACCAATTCATCTCGTACGGCTATGATTTTGTCTTTCATCAACGTTCCATACTGAAGGCCCATCTCATAAAAGGTACCGTTTAACTCTACCAGGTCTAATATTCCAAGGCGTGAAAGTTTCCCTCCCTGAAAAGTTCTAACTTCTTTCACTGCAGTTTCAACTGCGTCTTTGTTTACATTTGTCATTTTATTTCTTTTTTTTTAATCAATAATTATTTAAGCTGTAATCTTACTTTTGATAAACTATTTTATTCGGTCCCGATTCCATTCATGGCCGATATATATATTCTTCTTTCATTTCTCTTTATTTAGGAGTTCCTCTTTAAATTGCTCAAACTTCCTAAGGGCATTTTCTATAGCCGAAAAGTTTACCGTCTCATGCCTGCCAATAAAGACTAATTGTGTTTTAGGAGGGTTTTCACCCCATGAACCTGTAGGTTTTAAGGTGGCTCTTTTCCCAACCAATTGAAATAGTATGGGTTTTTCTGGTTGGTCTGCAGCATATAAAAACCCTTTGGCCCTAAATAAGGTGCTCGGCAGGTTTTTTAATAACTGGTTAAAAAGGCTTATTTGAATAGGTTTAAAAGACGTATACGACCAGGTATCAAACATCAGATCATGTTGGTGATGATGGTGATGGTGGTGCTCTTCTTTCTCAGCCTTTAATTCTTGTACATGTATATTCAGACTTTTTTCTGAGTTACCCTCAGGGGAATCTTCCCGAAAAGCCCCTAAAAGTATTTCCATTGGCAATTGACACAATATGGTTTCAAAAACCTGCACGCCCGGACGAACTTCGCTAAGCCAGCCCTTCACCTTTTGCAGATGTTCTTTGCTAACCAAATCTGCTTTATTCAACAAAATTAAATCGCCTCCTTTTACCTGGGCATTGGCTAATTTCCGTTCTTCATCTGGAATTGAAAGTGCTTGCTCGGCATCGACTACTGTGATTACGCCATCTATCACTACACTTTTCCATATTTCCGGGTCATGAAAACTGTCAAGAATCCCTGCAGGATCTGCAACGCCACTGGCCTCAATAATGATATGTTGAGGAGGTTCCGGCAAGTCTACTAATTTTAATACCGCCTGGATTAAATCCGTTCGAATACTACAGCATATACAACCGTTTGCCAAACTCATGACACCATCATCAACCTCAGAAATTAAATCGGCATCTACGTTAATAGCACCAAAATCATTAACCAACACGCCTATTTTTATACCGTGTTCGCTGGTTAAAATATGATTGAGTAAGGTGGTTTTACCCGATCCCAAAAACCCGGTCACAATGGTGACCGGGATTGGATTTTTTCTATTTAATTTATTTTCCACTATTAGTATAAATTACTAGCCTTTAGAAAGTTTCCCGATTCGTTTGAATCGGGAAACAAATTAATTTTGGATTGGTTTTATTCAAATCC
>CAWGCL010000015.1:0-192468 GCA_963820995.1 uncultured Cytophagales bacterium
CAAGCCTATACTAAATCCCTGCCAAAAGTGAAGATATCCGTTATTATAGTTTTCTTTAAATTCCCTGATACTGAAAACCAGAAATATTGGGAAGAGTAATATCCGGAAATCGAGGAAAGCCGGTATTAGCAAAGGATTTTGACCTGCATAGTACAGAACAAGAAACAAAATTATAGATAACAGGGTGGCTATACTACCGTATTTTATGGATACTATTTGAATTGGGTTTAGATTTTTCAATAAATTACTTAGAATATATTCTCTTTCCCCTTATTGAAAACCGCCACAACCTTTCCCTTCAGATCCTTACCTAAGAATGGAGAGTTCAAGGATTTTGACTTATTCGAGTTTTGATCAAAAGTCCATTCTGCAGTAGGATCAAAAACAGTAATATTGGCTTCAGCACCCTCCTCTATATCCGGGATGGCTAATCCGAGTATTTGCCGGGGATTAATGGTAATTTTATCAAGGAATATATCCCAGCCATTTGGGCCGAGTTCATTCACCAAAATGGGATACACAGTTTGTAATCCTGTAATGCCGAAATCCGCATGATCAAATTCAAGAACTTTAGATTCAATATCCTGAGGTGTATGGCTTGAGGTAATTACATCGATCGTATCATCCTCAAGTCCTTTAAGAAGTGCCCTGACATCTTTTTTCTCTCTGAAAGGTGGATTTACTTTTAAATTTGTGTCAAAATCAATCAGATCTGAATCAGTAAAAGCGATCTGATGGGCAGCGATGTCACAGGTGATATCCATTCCCTTTCTTTTTGCCCGCCGGATAAGATTTACGGATTCGGCTGTAGATATATTTGAGAAATGAACTTTACCTCCTGAATATCCTACTACTCTCAGGTCACGTTCGATCATAATCTCTTCGGCAATTCCCGGCAATCCCTTTGTGCCAATAATGGTACTTGTATGCCCTTCATGCATGTGTCCAAGCATGTTCAGCCATTTTTCCTGTGGAATATTGATGATCAATCCCTTGAATTTTTCTACATAAAGAAGGGCTTTCAACATAATATCTGTATTCCAGATAGGTTTTTCACCGTCGGTAAATGCTATAGCACCCGCAGTATACTGATCAATCATCTCCGTGATCTCCTCTCCTTTATTATCCCTGGTTACAGAACCATATGGATGAACATCAGGCAGACATCGTTCCGCTTTAGCCAGGATATAAGAAATGTCATTTTTAGACTGAATTGCAGGTTTAGTATTAGGAAGTAGTGCCACACCGGTAAATCCTCCGGCAGCTGCAGCTTCACAACCACTGATGATGTCTTCCTTGTGTTCCTGTCCCGGATCAAAAAAATTGGCCCTCATGTCGAACCAGCCGATTGATACCATTAGCCTTTTGCCTTGAATTATCCTTCCTTCTTCCTTTATGCCGGAACCTATTTTTTTAATTTTCCCTTTGGAGATCAATATGTCTTTCTTCTTTCGGTGGTATGTGGAACCTTTATGAAGTATCAGTGCATCTTTGATAAGAACGTTCATCTGTTTTAGTATTTGTTTTTTTAATCCCTTCCCCAAGCGGGCATATGAGTAAAATTTAAGGACATTTTGTCTTATAAAAATCTGATTAACAATATTTCAATGAATAAAAAAATCAGTGCCAAAATTAAGGCTACCCTCCATAATGGAATACCCAGATATTTTTCCTTTATTTCTTTGTCAAAATTATCAAATCCTTTGGTATTAAAAAGCTTAACGTAAGAATTTTCCTTCGTAATCTCACTTAATTTTTCAATGGGATGCTGCAAAAGCATTGATTCGCTTTTCCCCGGGTTAAAAGCGATTGTTCCTTTTTGCGTATTCTCTAAAATTATGTTATAATGACCAGGGCTCAATTCAAATTTAGGAATATCCAGTAACAGTTTATTCCCGGCAATCCTTGCCCCGGGAATAATCTCCTGATCCTGTTTCTTCAACTTAATTATTGATTCACTATTAATTGAATCAGCAGTTATGGATATTATGGATTGATCTAAAGTATAGTAAAGAGGATCGAATTCCTTTTTGCTCAACATGGCCATTCTATACATGATGGGTACAAAGATGGCATGGGCCGAATAATTGGTATGGTCCAATTTAAGTGGACTGGCCAGCATGTATAATCTGTTATTAAATTGTGTGAAGGAAAGAAAATCTCTTCCGTCCTTGAATTTTATAAGGCTTTCATTAGCTTCTTTAATATTGATCACAGGTTTGGCTGACGGCATATTGAATTGGTTTTCATTGCCTTCAAATATGTCAGCAAAGAATGGATTATTTAAATCAAGATTATTTAGTAACTGCTCAGCCCACATGCTATCCGGGATTGATTCTATGGGCCCAATGAGTTGATTAAAAGATGAAATGTCAAACTGAGGAGCTGGAATAAAGAGAAGATCGCCATTCTTTTCGCAGGAATTCAGATAAAACATTGCTAATGGTTACGTCAAGTTCTTCCAGTTCATTTAGTACGATCAGATCCGATTTTAATAAATCATTATAATCGATATTACTGCTCAGATAAGACCTGAAATCAAAAATCCCCTGGTTCCCAAATACCCTTTCAATCACTGTAGTCGTGTCATTGTTTTTGATTTCGATTACAGAAATTCGGTCAGATAAAGTCAGCGCAAAATTAAAATCATTATCAAAGGTGACTGGAAAGTCTTCAAAACTCAGACTGCCATAATTATATTTATCCAGCCCTGAAGACAGGTCAAAGGTGATCTCTGCCTTACTATATGGATCGAGGTTCAGGCTTCCATTAGCGGTTTGAATATCATTTATTGATAACCTGATCAACAAGTCTTCAATATAATCTCCTCCATCATTTCTTAAAATCACATTTAACTTGTTCTTTTCACTTTGGATCAGTAATGGATTTGAAAGGTATAGCGAGTCAATATATACATTTGAGGAGGTATTATAGGTCATGGGGATTATAAAGGTATTATAGGATGTATCCTGTGCAAATAATGAGACATCACCTGCAGTCGAAACCTGGAAATCGGAAAGCCAGAAAATATCTCCAGAACTATCCGTGGTATTGTTGTTTTTTATCCTTTGAAATACTTCCCCGGTAGTTCTTGTTATGCCGGTCATATTGATTTCTGTAATAAGTTCCTGAATCTCATTTTTAGATTTTGGAGTATTAGATATTGGGGCAAAATCATTGGTCAGCAATAAAAATTGAGCATTTTGGGGATATACCTTTATTATTTGTTCTATGAAAAACATTGCCGCTTCAAAAGCCGTGAGGTCTTCATCGACATAGTTTGACATACTGTATGAATTATCCAGGTATATTATGGCCTGATTACTTTGAATATTTTTTTCCTTGGCCGGGAATGAAGGGTTGGGCAAAGGTGATCACAAGAAAGAATATAAACAGAAGCCTTGAAAACAGGATTAAATAATGTTTTAATTTCAGCTTTGTACTGGTGGCCTTTTTTATGTTCAATAAGAACTGGTTGCTTGAAAAATAGATCTTCCTGGCCCTTCTGAAATTGAACAGGTGTATGATGATGGGTATCCCCAGTGCCAGCAGACCGAGAAGAAACTGTGGATAAATAAAACTCATGTTCTGTAAATCTACAAAATCTTATTCTCCCTGAATATAATGGATAGGAAAATAATAATATTTGGTCAGTTTGAGTGTTAGAGTTACACATTTCAGATAAGAACCCATGATGAATCCTGCCCGCTGACGGACGCTTTTGACCATTATTGAACAAATTCTTATATGCATACTTCCTGAATTGGTCGTTTTAGGGGATTTTAATTTTGGCATACAAATAGAATAGTAATACATTGGTCAATTTTTTAAACATAACAATATATGATATCAAATTATTTTTTAGTTGCACTTAAGAAGTTTAAAGAAAAACCTTATTCATAGTTCCATAAATATAATCGGTCTGGGCATCGGAATTGCAGCTGTGATAATGATCTTTTCCTATGTTCGTTTCGAACTAAGTTATGATCGGCATTTTCAAAATTATCAAAGAATTTACAGGATTTCCTTAACATTTCCTGATGGAGAGCTTGAACGCCAGATTGCTACCAATTATCCGATCGTTCATAGAACCTTTCCCAACTCGATTTCCTGAAATCGAAAAAAGTACCCGACTATTCAATGCACAGTTTTCAGGAAGTAAAAACTATGTGCGAATTGACACTGAAGTATTCCCGGACCAGAAGATATTTTATGGCGATTCAACTTTCTATGATGTCTTTCAATTTAATTTATTATCAGGAAATCCTTCTAAAGCATTGAGTGGGGCAGACAAAGTTGTGATAACCAGAGAGGTAGCTATGAGGTATTTCGGAACATTAGATTGTATTGGTGAAACAGTAAATCTAAATGATACTAAAGATTTTATGATCAGTGGGGTGATGGAGGAGATTCCTCTAAATACGCATTTTCATTTTGATGTCTTGGTCACCATGGAGAATCATTCTTTTGAAAAACAGGCCGAATGGAATGGATTAGTTTTTGCAACTTATTTTTTATTGAAAGAAGATGTTGATACCGAAGAATTCAGTTCCAAAATTGGGGATTACCTGGTAAATGTAAGGGGCGAAGGTGATCCAGAGCAGGAAAGAGCATTGCGAAAACTCATGCCGCTTATGCCTATCAGTGATATCCATTTAAATTCCCATCGGGAAATGGAACTTGGGAGCTAATGGGGATGCTAAGTATGTGATACTGTTTACCAGCATTGCCATATTTATTCTCCTGATTGCCTGTATCAATTATATAAATCTGGCAACATCATATAGCATGGAAAGGGCAAGGGAAGTTGGTTTAAGAAAGATCTTTGGGGCGTATAGAAGCAACCTGATATATCAGTTTCTAGGGAGAATCTATGATGGTGTCTCTCATTGCGTTTGTATTAGCACTTGGAATTATATTATTGTTCAGGCCATATTTTAGTGGACTTGTTAACATGAGATTAAGCTATGGTTTCTTTTTTGCTGAACAAACCTGGTTATATTACATTCTTTTTTTAATTGGCATTAGTCTTATTATCTGGTTTTTACCCGGCCGTATTCTTGTCCAGGTTTATGCCTGAACAGGTTCTTAAGGGGAAATTTTCAAGATCTTTATCTGCTACGAGATTCAAAAAAGTGCTCGTCGTATTTCAGTTTTATATTTCCATTTTCCTGATCATTGGATCTCTGGTGGTATATAATCAATTAGTATATATGTTGTCTAAGAACCTTGGAATAGAAAAAGAACATATTGTCGCCATTCCATTCTATAATTCTGAAATGGTCCAACAATCTGAAACCATCAAAGAAAAAATGAGGGAACATCATTCCATAATTAATGGTACTGCAGTTTCACAATTACCGATTAATATTGATTTCACAGAAGGGGTAAGTAATAACATGTCATGGTCGGATGAAGATGTTGAAATGTTTTTTTTACATGCAGATAAGGATTTCTTTACTACGTTTGGACTGGAAATTGAAGAAGGAAAATTATTTACAAATGAATATTCGAAAGAGAATACCGAATATATAGTAAATAAAGCCGGCATGCATGCCTTAGGAGAGGATTCGGAATCATTGTTCAGTAGAAATATAAGAATAAAGCATGGAGGTATTACACTTGGCCCGATAATTGGCCTTGTGGATGATTTTAATTTTGCTTCTCTACATAGACCAGATTGGACCTTTAGTGATCAGTCAGAATCCTTCCTGGTATAGTTATTTATTATTTAAGGTTCAACCCGGAGATCCTACGGAAACCCTGGCATATATGAAAAACACATTGCAGGATCTCGTACCGGAAATGCCATTCGAATATCAGTTTCTTGATCAGGAATTTAACAATTTATATAAGTCGGAGATCAAACTTAGCCGGATTGTTTCTGTATTTACTATTCTTGCAATTTTTATTGCTTGTATTGGGTTATTCGGACTTTCCGCTTATGATACAATGCAAAGGACAAAAGAAATTGGAGTCAGGAAAGTACTGGGATCTACTACTGTTCAGGTAGTGTTTTTATTCCTGAAAGAGAATATAAAGCTGATAATTATATCATTGATAATTGCGATCCCATCGAGTTATTGGATCATGAATATCTGGCTCCAAGACTTCACCTATCGAATCCAGATTGGATTTTCAATAATTCTGATAGCTATGATTTTCGTGCTGGGGGTAACATTTTTAACAGTTGCGTATCATGCCGTCCGGGCAGCTTTTATTAATCCATCAGATACATTGAGATATGAATGAGGATCTTCAATTTATAAATCAGAATAAGTTTTATTAAACTATAAAAAAGTTAAATATGCTATTCAGTTATCTAAAAATCACTCTAAGAACATTTTATAGGAACAAGATCAGTACATTCATTAATCTACTGGGATTCTCAGCCGGTATCGTTACAGCGTTTCTGATTTTTATTTATGTTTCATTTGAGCTTTCCTATGATGATTATCATGAAGATGTTGATTTGAAATATCGTGTGAATACGCATCTGGAACTTGATGGGGAACTGAAATCAATTACTGTAACACCAAATATCCTCGGACCAAGATTACTTGAAGAAGTTCCTGGCGTAGAAAACTATGTTCGGATGTCGAAGTCATTGAATACGACGGTAACGGTTATCGTTGAGGAAGAAAAATACAAGGAAGCAGAATATTATATAGCTGATTCATCCATTTTTGATATATTCAATATTGATCTGATATATGGCGATAAAGATGGGTGCTTATCGAAGCCTGAAGATGCTATCATATCAGCTTCAAAAGCTTTTCAGTATTATGGATCTACTCAGGTTTTAGGAAAGAATTTCTCAAATTCTAATGGCAGGAACTACGCTATAACTGGAGTTTACAAAGATATTCCTTATAATTCACATGTGAGGCCAGATATAATAGTCAGCTCAACTTCAACACGCTTGACTGAAAATCTAGTCTGGGATAATATGAATTACTTCACTTATTTGAAGTTCCGAAAGGATGCAGATATTGATGAAATAGGCAGGAAATTGGCTGAAATGCTCGATAAGGAAGGGCCTGACTGGATGAAAGCCATGAAAACAGGATTTACCTTTATCCCCATTAAAGACATTCATCTGAATGGCACCACAGAATTTGAACCATCCCCTGGAGGTGATAAAAACCAGATACTTGGAATGATCATCATTGCTGTTTTCATTCTGGTTATCGCTTGTGTTAACTATATTAATCTGGCGACTTCCCGGTCATTGGAGAGGGCAAGGGAGGTCGGTTTACGTAAAATGATGGGCGGCCAAAGGAAACAACTTATGATACAGTTTTTAATTGAGTCCTTTGTAACAACCTTAATATCTGTATTATTTGCTGTTGTTATCCTGTCTCTTGCTGAACCTTATTTCATTCAGATCTCAGGTAAAAAGATATCAATATTTGATTTTTTCACGATTACAAACATCCTGAAAGTTGGTCTGGCCTGGTTATTAATTAGTTTATTATCTGGCTCATATCCTTCATTTGTATTAACCTCCTATTTGCCATCAAATGTGTTGAAGGGTAGCTTCAAAAAATCTAAAGGAGGTGCTCTGGCAAGAAAATCCCTGGTAGTATTTCAATTTGTCCTTTCAACCTGTTTAATAATTGGCACATTTATAATTTACAAACAGGTTAAATACATTAGTGAAAAGAAATTGGGTTTTGATAAGGAACACGTTCTTGCAATCAATATGACAGTAGTCCCGGAACAAAACGTATTGAGTAGTATTAAGAAAAACCTTTTACAGCATAGTAATATTCAGCAAGTTTCTTTCTGTTCAGCATATCCTTCCAGGAATTCCGGAGGACAGATCATTAATGCTGAAGGTATGGCTGAAGAAGAGAAAATGCTGATGTGGGAATGGCGGTCGGAGGAGGATATCCTTGACGCCTATGGTGTAAAGCTGATATCAGGCAGATCATTTAGTCGCAATAGAGAAAATTCAGAAGAAAGAGAATATATTATCAATGAAACGGCCATGAAGCTTATTGGCTGGAATAGCGAAAATGCGATCGGGAAAAGGATCACAATGGGTGACAGAAAGGGTGTTTGTATTGGCGTAGTAGAGGATTTTCATTTTAACTCCCTGAAAAATGAAGTAGAACCAATGACTTTTGTTATTGATGGGAATTTCAGAAATAATGTGATAGTACGATTTGGAGACGGGGATTTAACTTCAACATTGACTTTCATAAAAGAGGAGTGGAAAAAGAATATTCCGAATGCGGCATTCGATTACCATTTTATTGATGAATCCTTCGATGCCCTTTACAAAAATGAGCATAAAACCGGGCAACTATTCATAGGATTTTCAATACTGACCATTATTATTGCCGGCCTCGGTTTATTTGGATTGTCAACCTATGAGACACAGGTTCGTACAAAAGAGATTGGAATAAGAAAGGCCCTTGGGTCTTCGAGTTTCCAGATTTTCCGTTTACTCGTGAATAGCTTCACCGTTGTTGGTATTTATCGGATTTATCATATCCGTACCTGTGGCCCTTTACTCTTTGAACTACTGGTTGCAGTCATTTGCCTACAAAACATCAATAGGTGTGATGGAATTTATTTATGCAGGCGTAATTACATTCTTGATCGTAATCATTTCTGTAGGTTTTCAAGCTATTAAGGCTGCTTTCAACAATCCTGTCGAATCACTAAGATATGAATAGTACCTAATGATGAAGTTCTGTTTGGTATAAAATGACGCTAGGCATTCGAATAATTCCTGCTGTTTGCGAAAGATTGAGTCAAGCTTTCTTGTGCGTATGGAAGAAAACGCTAAATTTGTTCAAAATATTTACAAATGAGTGTTTTAGTTAATAAGAGTAGCAAGATAATTGTTCAGGGATTTACCGGATCTGAAGGTACCTTTCATGCAACACAGATGATAGAATATGGTACTAATGTAGTTGGGGGAGTGACCCCTGGGAAAGGTGGTCAAACGCATCTGGATAAACCTGTTTTTAACACGGTTAAAGATGCTGTAGATTCTACCGGTGCTGATGTATCTGTAATTTTTGTTCCACCTGCATTTGCGGGTGATGCCATAATTGAAGCTGCTGATGCAGGCATTAAGGTTATTGTAACAATTACCGAAGGCATACCGACCAGGGATATGATCAAGGTGAAATCCTATCTCAAGAATATGGATACTGTGTTAGTTGGCCCCAATTGTCCGGGTGTCATCACACCAGGTGAAGCTAAAGTTGGGATCATGCCCGGTTTCATTCACAAAAAGGGTACTATTGGAATTGTATCCAGATCAGGCACACTGACATATGAGGCTGTTGATCAGGTAACAAAAGCGGGCATGGGCCAATCTACATGCATTGGAATTGGAGGTGACCCAATAATAGGAACCACTACCCTGGATGCTGTAAAATTGTTGATGGAAGATCCTGAAACCGAGGGGATCATTATGATTGGAGAAATAGGAGGGAGCATGGAAGCAGACGCTTCTTATTATATTAAAGAGCATGGTACAAAACCGGTTGTAGGTTTTATAGCAGGACAGACTGCACCTCCGGGCAGGCGGATGGGTCACGCAGGAGCCATTATTGGTGGCGCAGCTGATACTGCAGAAGCCAAAATGAAGATTATGCAGGAGTGTGGAATTCATGTTGTTGAATCACCAGCAGATATCGGAGAGACAATGATCAAAGCATTAAAGGATTAATTCGGGATTCAACTATTAAATTAAACCTTCTTATCACCAGGTCCAATACTTCCATACTATTGTTAATGGTGGTTCTTCATCTGTAGTTGCCATACGATATATTTCATCCATACGGATCAATAATTCAGAAGGGAAGACCTCATATTTAAAGGAAACAAATCCTCGATCATCAGGTATGTCTTTGGTTCATTCAACTTTTATGCTTTCTTTATAATGATCTCTTCATCTGATACGAATTCACTTTCGACATCAGGTATGCCATTATTCCAGTGAATTTATAGAATGTTTGCATTATTAAATAAAAGTTTCGCGAATCCTTCCGATGGCCATTCCAGATAATGCCTCCAAAACGTTTCATTTTTATTCTGCACATTTTGATCGACCATCGTAAACGTATGAACGGTATCAAAAACACATTTGGATTAACTATTTAGCATAGCTTACCGCCCTGGTCTCCCGGATAACAGTCACCTTAATCTGTCCTGGATATTGCATTTCCTTTTCGATCTTTTGCGATATCTCAAAGGAGAGCTTTCCTGACAGCTCATCATTAACTGTTTCAGCATCCACTAGAACCCTGAGTTCACGGCCAGCCTGAATGGCATAACATTTATTTACACCCTCAAAACCAAGTGCCAGTTCTTCAAGCTCTTTCAGTCGTTTGATATAGGATTCCATGACTTCCCTTCGTGCACCTGGTCGTGCACCTGAGATTGCATCGGCAATCTGTATCAAAGGCGAAATCAAGGAAGTCATTTCAATTTCATCATGATGGGCGCCTATGGCATTGCATACTTCCTGGTTTTCTTTATACTTCTTTGCAAGTTCCATACCTACTATAGCGTGTGGCTGGTCAGGTTCATCAGGCCATACCTTGCCAATATCGTGAAGTAACCCGGCACGTTTGGCAAGCTTAGCATTCAACCCAAGTTCTGATGCCAGTGTGGCGCAAAGTTTGGCAACCTCCCTTGAGTGCTGCAATAAATTTTGTCCATAAGAAGACCTGAACCGCATACGGCCTACCATTTTGATCAATTCAGGATTTAATCCATGAATGCCCAGGTCAATAACAGTACGCTCACCAAGTTCAATGATCTCTTCATCAATATTCTTCCTGGTTTTTCCAACGATCTCTTCAATTCTTGCAGGGTGAATTCTACCATCTGCTACAAGACGGTGCAGTGAAAGTCTGGCAATTTCGCGTCTTACCGGATCAAAACCAGATATAATGATCGCCTCCGGAGTGTCGTCAACTATAATTTCAACACCTGTTGCTGCTTCCAGTGCCCGGATGTTACGGCCTTCACGGCCAATGATCTTACCTTTTATATCGTCACTTTCAATATTGAAAACAGATACGCAATTCTCAATTGTATGTTCAGTGGCAGTACGTTGAAGGGTTTTAATGATCACATTTTTTGCTTCTTTATTGGCAGTTAATTTTGCCTCTTCAAGGATATCCTTAATGATGGAAGAAGCTTTTGTCTGGGCTTCATTTTTCAGGTTTTCCATCATTTTTTCAAGAGCTTCCTCCCTGGATAGATTAGCAATTTTTTCAAGAGCATTGATCTGTTCCTGGCGGACTTTTTCGAGTTCAGCTTTACGTTTCTTTACAATCTCCATCTGTGCATTCAGGTTTTCCTTCATGCTGTCAATCTCATCCTCTTTTCGTTTTACCTGTTCAAATTGCTTTGAAAGATTGTGTTCCCTCTGTTTAATTTTAGATTCGTTACTTATGATGAGATTTTTCTTTTTGTTGGCCTCTTCCTCGAATTCTGTTTTTAATTGCAGGAACTTTTCTTTTGCTTCGAGGATCTTGTCTTTCTTAATCGTTTCGGCATTAATATTAGCCTCTTTGATAATAAGATCAGCTTTTTCTTTAGCTTCTACTTCATGTTTGCGACTAGCGCTTTTTAAAATGAAGTAACCAATCGCTCCACCCACTATGAGGCTTGCGGATCCAGTTAGTATTAGTAATGTAATTTCACCCATGATTGTATATATTTAAAAATATCACAGGTTGGAGGGAATGACTCTTTAACTAAAAATCAGGATTGCGTATCTGAGGAGACTATATTATTTAGATAATTAATTCTTTCCAGTATCGTTTCGTCGTTAACTACATCATATTCTTCCTTCTGGCTTTTATCTACCAGAATATCAAATGCGACCATTGCCAACAGATCCTGCTTATCATCTATTCCAAATTGCTGAGCGTATGATTTGATTTTTTCATTTATCAACTTACCCGCTTTTCTTATCACCTCTTCATCCTCCGGCTCTATCTTCATGGGATATTCCCTGTCAGCAATTTTAATTTTTATAGAAAGTACGTCACGCATGTTTAATATATTCTACCCTTGAGATAAATGCATTATGCATTTGTCAATTTCTCGTATATATTCGTTAATCTGATTTTTTAATTCAGAAGTATCATCTTCTCCATCCCGTATATTCCTCACAATTTTACTAATTTTATACTTATTTTGAAAATCTATGATTTGATCATCTCTTTTTCTGATGATTTCTTTAAGTTCTTGATTTTCAGATTTAGCAACGTTTAATTCTTGTTTAAGATCTTTATAATTATTGAGCAGGAATTTTACTTTTCTTTCAAGATTGGATAAACTCAGATTCAGTTTTTCTCTATTCATTGCTACTTTCTGATTATGGCTCCTAATTCATTTTCAAATAACATAATAAGGTGATTCATTGTCTTGTCAATTACCTTATCACTTAAAGTTTTTGACTTATCCTGCAAGGTAAAACTTAAGGCATATGCCTTTTTATTCCCGTCGATCTTTTCACCCTCATAAAAATCGAAAACATTTATGTTTCTCACAAGTTTGTTTTCATTCTTTTTTACAATTTTTAAAATATCATTGAAAGTAACAGACTTATCTATAACAAGTGATAGATCACGTCTAACTTCCGGATATTTGGAAACCGGTTCAAAAGAGATTTCAGTTGTGGTTAATTCAAAGAAAAAATCCCAATCGACAATACCATAAAGAACATCTTGTTTAACATTTGCCTGCTTCAGTACATTCTCCGTAAGCCAGCCAAAAGTCACAAGTTTCCTTCCATTAATGGAAAGAGTGACACCCTCTTTAATAATCTCATCCTGAATAAAATTTAACTCAGGATCATGAATATTAAATTTATATAATATTTTTTGAATAACCTCATAAAGATCATGAAATTCAATAGAGCTTGTCTTGCTTCTCCAATTCTCAGCGACGGTATCACCAGTAATGAACAAGCTTAATTGATTATATTCCAGGTATTTACCATTTTCCTTTGCATATGATTTCCCGAGCTCAAAAAGTTTTAAATTTTTTTGCCTGTGCGAAATGTTATAAGCGATCACTTCCAACCCGGTAAATAAAAGGGTCTGCCGGAGAACACCCAGATCTTCACTAAGGCGATTCAGTATTTCAACATCCTCTCCTTTGCAAGCTGCAGGAACTGCCTGAGAATATTTTTGTGTGGTAAATGAGTTTGTCATGATCTCTGTAAACCCTATTGAAGAGAGAAGGTCAGAGATTTTGCTTTGCACTTTATCCCGGTCTTTCAATGGAAATTCAGCAAGGAATCCACTACCTATATTTTTAGGTATCTCAATATTATCGTATCCATAAATCCTGAGTATTTCCTCAATGATATCTGCTTCACGATATACATCCACCCTATATTGTGGTACGATGGCAGTAAAACCTTTCTTTGTTTCCTCCCTTACTTCGATATCCAGCAAATTCAGGATCCTTTTAATTTCATCAGCAGGGAGATGTTTTCCTATCAACCTGTCAATATGTGAGAAACTGACGTCAACTTCAAAGGGCTTTAGTTTCTTTGGATAAACGTCCACAATCTCAGAGGAGATCGTACCCCCTGTGAGTTCTTTTATCAACAAGGCAGCCCTCTTCAAGGCATGTACCGTGACTTCAGGATCGGTACCTCGTTCAAACCTGAATGAAGCGTCTGTTTTAAGTTCATGATAATGAGCCGTCCTTCGAATGTATTCCGGTGAAAAATAAGCGCTTTCAAGAAATATATTTCTGGTTTGCCCGGTTACACCTGATTTTATGCCTCCAAATACGCCGGCTATACACATGCCTTCGTCTGTATTACAGATCATCAGGTCAGTGGGCAGCAATTCTCTTTCTACCTCATCGAGTGTAACAAACTTTGATCCAGCGGACATGGTATCAACAATTACCTTATTACCTGTTATCTGATCTGCATCAAATGCATGAAGAGGTTGCCCAAATTCATGCAGGACAAAATTAGTGATATCAACCACATTGTTAATGGGTGACAATCCGATAGACTGCAGCTTATTTCTAAGCCACCGGGGAGATTCTTTAATTGTTACGCCCTTGATGGTAACACCTGAATATCTCGGGCAAGCTTCAGAATTTTTAACTATGACCTCAACAGGTAAATCGTGATTGTCAACCTTAAAACTATCTACTGAAGGAAGTACTATTTCATTTCCAGTAATTGCACGGATATCTCTTGCAACGCCGATATGTGAGGTGGCATCAGCCCTATTAGGGGTCAGGCCAATTTCAAATACCTTATCTTTATAAGGGTTGAAGTGTTCTTTTACACTTTTCCCAACCGCGGTACCCGGATCAAGCACTAGAATACCTGAATGGTCCTCCCCAAGTCCTATTTCATCTTCAGCACATATCATTCCCTCGGATACTTCACCCCGGATTTTTGTTTTTTTGATCTCAAAAGATTCTCCTTTAATATGATGAAGGGTGGTTCCAACGGTGGCTACAACTACTTTCTGGCCGGCTTCAACGTTTGGAGCACCACAAACTATGGGCAATGATTCGTTATTGCCTATATCCACGGTTGCGATTTTAAGTTTGTCAGCGTTTGGGTGTTTCTCACAGGAGATCACCTCTCCAACCACTAGCCCATCAAGGCTCCCTTCTATTTCTTCATAAGATTCGATGGTTTCAACCTCCAGCCCTGTTCCTGTTAATTGCTTACCAAGGGTTTCGGGATCGTCACTTATGTTGATATAGTCTTTTAACCAGGTATATGAGATCTTCATAATTCTTTACACGAAATAAGCCGTAAAATTAATCAATTGATTTTTTTTCAGCGTGTTTCTGAAACTTTAATGATGATCTTTATAATTTCTTTCCCCTGCGAGGACTTTAACCGTGATTTTGTTTTCAGTAGGAGGGATGGGGCAACGGTAAGCATCGGTATAGGCGCAATATGGATTATAGGCCAGATTGAAATCAATGTATAACTCTTCTTCATCATGATATTCTACGTTCAGGAAACGCCCGCCACCATAAGATTCATCCGCACTTGTTTCATCATAGAAGGGAAGAAAAAGCCAGGGTTCATCGAAAAAGTTTTCAGACTTCAACAGATATAGTTCCTGGGGTTTGTCATCAATTGTAAAATGGGCAACCGCATATTTGAAATATTTGGCTGGTTCACCAATGGTCATCTGTATATCAAAAGGGATTGGGGATTGTATTTTCTCAATTCTGGCCTTTACATTAAAAGCCGGATCAATATCGAAAAAATCCAATCCTTCATATTGGATCTCCCCTTTTTTATGAAAGGGGGATTCAGGATCGTTTTCCATATATTCAATTATCTCCTGGCGTTTTTTGAGAACTCCTTTCAGGTATTCATCTTTTTTTACAGAATTATCAAGGAATGAATAAATGAACGTGATCAGAATCAGAAGGATCACAAAAGGAAAGAGATATCTTAGATTCATAGCAGAATTATTTTAGTAGATCTATATCATTCCTTCATCTGCAAAACTAAAATACGAGTTATCACTGACAATTATATGGTCAAGGACAGGTATTTCCAGAAATTTCCCAGCTTCTTTTAATGTCTTTGTAAGAGATATGTCTGCCTGGCTTGGTTGAAGGTTTCCGGATGGATGATTATGGACAAGAATGATCGAACTGCCACTATGGTCCAATGCAGACTTAAAGATAAGTTTGGGATCCGCCACTGTACCTGAAATACCACCACTGCTTATTTTATTTTTTCTCAATACATAATTTGCCCGGTTTAAAATGATAATCCAGAATTCTTCATGGTTAAGGTCCATAAGGTCTTGTTTCATTATTTCCACCACATCTATTGAATTTGTTATTCGCGGCCTACCTGGTGAAACAGATTCTTTTCTCCGTCTTCCTAATTCCAGGGCACTGACAATGCTGATGGCTTTGGCTTCCCCTATACCTTTAATTTTAATAAGGTCTTTTACCGATAAACGGGCTAGGTTGTTTAGGTTCTGGTCGGCTTGTTGAAGGATTTGTTTGGCCAGGTCCACAGCACTTAGCGCTTTTGTTCCGGTGCCAAGCAGAATGGCCAGAAGTTCAGCATCAGACAGGGTAGACCTGCCTTTAATTAATAGTTTTTCTCTGGGGCGGTCATCTTCAGCCCATTGAGGTATCCTGAGATGATCCTGATTTTGATCGAGTTTCATAGCTGGTTGAAATTAATTTGAAGGTATTTGATACAAGTTAAAAAAAACGCCCGCGGGCATCAATAGTTTTTTAAAAATTTTGTTGAGCAGAAACAAAAAATCCCGCGAGGGCGGGATCAGAATAAGATGTTATAATTTTTTTAGCTCAGGCTGTTCACTAGTTTTGCAAGTTTTGACTTTTTATGTGCAGCAGTGTTTTTATGAATAATGTTTTTCTTAGCAAGTTTGTCGATCATCCCTGACACCTTCTTATATAGATCTACTGCCTCTTTTTTATCTTTGGCTTCTCTTAACTTTTTAATAAAGGTCCTGGTGGTCTTAGCCTGATATCGGTTCCTTAATCTTTTGGCCTCACTCGACCTTACTCGCTTTAATGCTGATTTATGGTTTGCCATATACTAATTATATAATATCGCTTAATTCTATTTTTTCGGACTGCAAAGGTATATATTAATTTTTATTTACAAAAAGATAATTAATTAATTATAATGAATTCAGGAAATTCCTGAATGACTTGCTGTTATATTTGGCCATACCTTCTTTACGTACAACAACATTACCATCTGGCGAGATGACAAAGGATGTAGGTATGATCTTGCTATAATATACCGATGGAGATGTAGAGGCATAGGTGTAAATATTGAAATCATACCCCTTTTTGTCAAGAAATGCCTTGGCCTTATTGAAATCATCATCCAGGGATATCATTACAAATACGATATCATCGGATGCCACTTCATTATATAGATTGTTGATATCGGGCATTTCCGCAATGCAGGGAGGGCACCAGGTTGCCCAGAGGTTAAGGAATACCGTTTTATCTTTCAGGGTTTCCCCTTCAAGAACATTTCCTTCCTGGTCGATCAGGGTGAAATTATAGTCTGCTTTAGCGATAGGTTCCTCGTTAGAGATCTTCGGTTTGATCAACCCGGTTTTAAGAACCAGGCCCTGTACCGTTCCTATCACCTGAGTGTGCAGTCCGGTAAGATATAAAAAAGCACCTATCGAAATAATCACCCCCCATTCAATGAGTTCCCTTTTTACACTTCTTTTCTTCTTTTTCTTCTTTTCCTCTGTCATTTCTATCCTGGTCTATCTATTGTAAGCGCAAAGCTAATCAATTAATCTAAAATTTAGGAATTGAATTTGCCAACCGCAGGCAGACTTGTCAACCAGAAATCAGGAAGTGGGGAACTAAAGAATGGAGGTTGTTAACCTTTGCATGATTCAGGGATTGGAGGATATAATATAAGATCCAGCGTAGAATCAGTAATCATGGAAGGACGATTTCATAAATAATTGATAATTTTAATTCACCCTTGTTCTCTCCAACCAATTTTTTATCCTGTCATGTTCCTTCTGGTATTTTGCCTTCATATCCTCAAGGATCTTCTGATATCTTAGATCATCATGAATAGATTCAAAAAACGGTTCGTTTTCAAACTGGGAGATATACCAGCTTACAAAGAAGTTTTTATTATCATTAATTTCGGCCAATAATTGGATAGCCCGTACTGTATCACCCTGAAAGGCCAAAACACATGCCAGGTCATGATGAGCACCATACATTGTGGCATATGATCGCTTAAGCCTCATACTTTCTTCACACCACCTTACCTGCTCATTAAAATAATATTCCGCTTCCTCAACTTTTCCTTTTTTCCAAAATAGATATCCGATCCGATGAAAATCATTGGGGGATGTCATCTGGTATAATTTAAACATATCTAATAGCTTTAAAGCATAATCATAACCTACTTCGCCATTTTTAAGAGAATTACAATACATAATGGTTAATATCAGGCTCTCCATATTGGTAGTATCTAATTGGTAACTTTTAAGAGCTGCTTCAAGTCCATCCTCCAAAGTACCTTCCCCCAAATTAATCCAGGCCATCTTCGTAAAGTAAGAGGATGAATCATTATCCAGAAGAAATGCCCGTTTGATATACATTCTGGCTTCCTCAAAAAATCCTACATCAGAGTGAAAAGTAGCCAAATTCTTTAAATTAATGGGTAGCCTAGTGCTTTGATCTAGCTTAACAGCCATTTGTCCATTCTTTATGGCCTCAATATAATCTTCAAATACCCATGCAGATATTACACTTTTGTCTTCATAAATTTGAACATAGTTGGGATTAATCTCCAGTGCCCTGTTCATATCCTGCAAGGATTTATTAAATCCATCTGGCTGGCTGGCATAATACCTCCCTCTCACATAATAGGCTTCGTCGAGTTTGTCGTCAAAGGAAAGTGCCTTATTGGCTAATACCAATACCGAATCCAGATAGTTTTCATCCAAATAGTTACTATAATTATGCTTGTCGCGGAACGCAAGTGCGAGTCCGGTATAGGCCCGTGCAAAAGTTGAATCATACTCCAGTGCTCGACGATATAAAAGAATAGCATCTTCCAAGGCACCCCCATTAGAATAAAGCCAAAACTGATTGTGCTGATCTCTGGCTCGCAGGAAAATATCATACGCGGTGATATTGGTAGTAGGAATGGTTTCTATAATTGCCAATGCATTTGGTGTAATAATGGCTGATAATTCATCAGCAATGGTTTGGGCTATCTCACTTTGCACACTGAATACATCGCTTAGATCTCTAATATAGGTTTCCGCCATTAAGTGATCATCCGTTTCAGCTCTGATCAATTGGGCATGAATTTTAACTTCATTACCCGCCTTCTGGACAGTTCCTTCTAATATAAACTTTACATTTAATTCTTCAGCAATTTCTTTTACAGATAAGTCTGTTTGTCTGTATTTTTCTGTGGATGTTTTAGAGATCACATGCAGGTCACCTATTTTAGTCAGCTTATTCCGGATATCTTCTGTCATCCCATTCACAAAATATGCATTGTTTTCATCAGGACTTTCGTTGTTAAAAGGTAAAATGGCTATGGACCTTTCGATATCTTCTCCTGACTTGTTTATCACTTTTGGTAAATACACAAACAATAAGACGACTATCAGTACTAATGCTACTAATATGGAATAATTTCCTTTCCATTTAGATTTGCCAGGGAGTTTATCTTTAATTAATTTTTGGTCCAGATCAACCTCCATGTCAAACAATACCCTAAATACCTTGACTGGATCTGCAACATTTTTCAGGATCATTTCGTCCAGAAATTCAGCCTTGATATCCGGTTTATTTTTAATTTCCCGGAATACAGTTTCAGAGATCGAGATACTACCCTGTTCAGTGGCCTGTTCCAATCGCGAAGCTATATTGACACCGTCTCCCAGAACATCATTGTTTTCGAATAGCACATCGCCCTGATGAATACCTATTCGGAGAGGGATGTTTTCTTGATGCGCAAATTGTTGGATTTTTATGGCGCATAAAACTGCGTTTATCGCTGATGAAAAACTGGCCATTAAGCCGTCACCCATTTCCTTTATGCATGAGCCTTTGTAATGTTGAATTAGTGATAGCTGGATTTTACTGTTTTTCTTTATAAGGGCATGAGCCAATCTCTCATCCTTACCCATAAGGGCAGTGTACCCGACAATGTCGGTGAACATAATAGCGGTTAATCTACGTTCGTTTTTGAATTTATTTTTACTAACCATTATTAGAGTTTTCATCTAGAACATCCCGGCTTTGTCTTCATCAGATCCCATGAGGGCAGTATAACCAAAGATATCCGAGAACATAATGGTGACATGTTTCTGCATTATTGAGGGATTCTTAGAATCTTGAGACATGTCTGTTTTTTAGGATTTTGAAATCTACTTTCCGTTCAGTCAGCTCTCTTAATAAAAATAGTGATTTATGTTTAGGTTTTATAACTTTTTTAGATTTATCCTTATTGAAATTAAGGAATGCAAATTACCCCTCTGACCATCTGATTTTTAAATCACCTAATACCCTGGATTCTGGTGCAAAGTCTGCTCACTGATATCAATTTCATCCTGCGGAATGGGAAAGTGAATATGATGATCTTCAAAAACGGCATTTTTTAAATAAGTTCGCTTAATGCTTTCCTTTTCCACGTAGGTATTTAATGTCGATTTAGCGATGCCCCATTTTTTCAGGTCCCAGAACCGGTGACCTTCCAGAGCCATTTCAAGCCTTCTCTCAAATTGGACGGCTTCTCTGGCTCCTTCTACAGTTTGAAAAGGATCAGATGCACCTCCAACAGGATACCTGGCAATCACATAGTTTGCTGCATGGTTCTCCTGGTCATCTTTCACCCAATATTGCGAAAAATCAGCCATGCGTCCCCTTATTAGATTTACCAATTCCCGGGCCGGGTCCAGGTTCCCCTCTTCAATTTCACAATCCGCCGCCATCAATAATACATCCGCATAACGGATGATGCTATAATTATTTGCTGTTTTAGGACTCCAACCCCCATTATCATACAGATTGGGATTTGCCATATAATATGAATGTTTCAGCGCATGGTAGGGGCCGGCATAAAAATCAGGAGACCTGTTCCAGTCCTTGCCAGGGTGGATTCCCCAGTCAAGATAGGGCAAGCCTCTTCTAGCTACTGTCCAATCCAGCCGTGGATCGAGAGGTCGTGTATCCGGTGTAAACGGATCACTGGAAGATAAGCCTTCATCGTTGATTACATCTATTTCATTGAAATCAAGTCCAAAGATCTGTAAAAAGGGAAGTCCCGCAATAACACCCCCTTCTGTACCATCTGTAGTTTTAAATGCATTAACAAGGTTTTGAGAAGGGCGGAAAAAATCAAAACCACCCGCATTAATGTTTAAAGCCATAGGGAAATTTAGTACTTCTCCAAGATTTCCATTCGCCATACCCCCGGCATCATACACTGAAGCCTGACATTGAAATATAGATTCTGAATTATTATCACCCTCAGCCCTGAAATTATCATGGAAATTATCAGGTAATGCAAACTTGCCACTGTTTACTACCCGGTTAAAAAGTTCAAGTGCAACTGAATGCTGTCCCTGGAACCATTTAATTTTCCCCATTATGGATATTGCAGGATACTTGTAGGTGCGACCTTTCTGCCCATTCCGGGGCTCCTCAGGAAGTTGATCAATGGCATATTGAATATCTTCTTCCACTTTATCCCAGGGTATGTATCCGTTACCGGCCAGATCTTTCCAAGGCAATTCACCTGCATTCTCGATATCACCTGAAGGGTCATTCTCCACAAATGGTGATTCTATGGATACAGATTCATCCACAAAGGGTACGAAATCCCACATTTTGATTGCTTCTAGATGATAAAAACCCCGCAGAAACCTGGCTTCCGCCTTATATTGAATAGCATCTTCCATTTCAATCGTATTTCTTTCAATAGCCAGATCTGTAACTCTTAATACATCATTGCATCTGGAGATGGCATCATATACAGTTTGCCATTTTGCTAAAAATTTAGGATTACTGGGCTCAATATCATATCGTTCAATTAATGTAATTTCCCATTGGTCTGTATTATCCGGACCTCCTTTATATGCATCATCCGTAAACACATCTCCATATATCCAGTTCGTACCTGATGCATCCCAGAGCGCAATTCCAGCTATTCCATCAAGTTCCCCATAAGCAGCGATTAACAGACTTTCAATACCTTTTTGATTAATAAGATTACCCTTATACAATGCACCTGGGGGTTGTTTATCAAGAAATTCCTCGCCACATGAAAGAAGGAGCAATCCTGCACTGAAAGCTATTATAGAAATATAATTGGTTGTTTTTTTCATAACAATATTCTTCAGTTTTATAAAGTAATGTTCAAGCCGATCAAAAACGATTTTGGAAGGGGAATAGGACCACTACCCAAACCAAGGTTAAAATCATTTACAAACCCGTAGGATTGATCATCCGCACGGGTCATTCCCGGATCCCCCCCCCTGATAATTCGTAAAGGTGAATAGATTGTTGGCCTGGATGTATATCCGGAATCGTTCAATGGACTTCCAGGTGGAGA
Source organism: uncultured Cytophagales bacterium (assembly GCA_963820995.1). Lineage (GTDB taxonomy): Bacteria > Bacteroidota > Bacteroidia > Cytophagales > Cyclobacteriaceae > JAGTVG01. The sequence goes on from CAWGCL010000015.1 coordinate 22,109, forward strand.
CTTTAAAATCGTAACCTACGATCAGCTGGCTAAGTCGGATAAATGATCCGTCTTCTATATAAAAAGATAATTCATCAAAATATTCCATAGGGGCTTCATCTATTGTATTTGCATTAACTTGAGGTAATTCAGCAAAGCGGTCACAGACACCCGGCATCCCCCATGACTGTAGTATGCTTTTGCCAAATTGATTATTTTCGAAGTACCCTGATACCAACATATCCAAGGTCTTTGAGCCGTTACGCGTTTCGTTGCCATAGGATCCATACCAGAATAGATCAAGGGAAATTCCCTTATAATTAAAATTCATTGGGATCCCGATGGTAAAATCAGGGTGGGGTGAACCCAGAATAATCCTGTCATCAATATGTGGATTAGAGAAGTCAATGGAATCATTTCCATTGGTATCTTCAAATTGCCACCTGCCCGGGGCGGCTCCTTCCTGCCAGGCATGTCTGTCAACATCTTGTGATGTATGAAAAATGCCTATAATATTCATGCCAAAAAAGGAACTGATGGGTTGCCCCTCCATGGTTACACTTGTTCCCTGACTAACACTTGCTCCCTGATCGGGTTCAGTCGAACCCCCATAATAGATCTTTTCCGGGTTGTATAATTTTGTTACCTCATTTTTATAGTGGGTAAAGTTGATGCCCATATTCCAGGTAAAATCTTTTTCAGGAGTACTATTATAATTCAATGAAAAATCAATTCCTGTGTTTTTCATTTCGCCAATGTTATCATAGGGTGCTATTGCCTGACCGATAAGTGCATTGGGCTCGACCTGCATTAACATATCCTTCGTACCTCGCGAATACCAATCGAATGTTAATGTAAAGCTATTGTCAAACAAAGAAAGATCAATACCAGCGTTTGTAATTGTATTTGTTTCCCATTTGGTATTTGGGTTTCCAAAAACAGAGGATTCGATTCCGACTACAGATTCATTTTGAGCTCCGGTTATTGAATAGGCTGCAGTAAATGTGTTCGCACCATAGGTGTTTTGTATCCTGTAATTTCCGATATTCTGATTACCGGTTTGTCCCCATCCGATCCTGAATTTCAGGTCGTCGATGAAATTTGCATTATGCATAAAATTTTCTCCGGACATCCTCCAGGCGGCACTGAAGGCTGGAAATACTGCATACTTGTTCCCTGATCCAAATCTAGACGATCCATCTCTTCGGACAGTCCCGCTAAGTATATATTTACCCCTGAAGTTATAGTCAATCTTTGCAAAAAGGGAAAACATAGACCATTCACTACTATTCCCATCTGTTCGCGGATATTGTTCACCTACGTCTAGCTGTTGATAACTGAGATCATTTGAGTAAAATACTTCTTTATAGCCCCTGAACCAGGTTGTCTTGTCCTCTATTGCTTCAGTACCCAATAGGACCTCCATGTTATGTTTTCCGGTGAATGTTTTAGTATAGATCAAGGTATTATACCAGGTCCAGTTGAAACTGTTATAACTACGCTGCCACAAGGAATTAACGTTACCACCAATGTCTTCAGGTGCCGTAGGATTAAATTGTTTATCTTCAAAGGTAACTTTCAGGTTTGGGCTGAAACTGGTTTTGAAGGTTAGATCTTTGTATATATCAAACTCTAAAAAGAAGGATCCTAAGATTCGAAGATATTGATCGAAATTGTTTTTTTCTCTTTCCAGGACGGCGACCGGGTTCCGTTCCCCTATTCGAATGGGTTTATTCCCTGCATAATTACCTTTTATATCATAAACCGGCATAATTTCGGGTGTACCATAAGTTCCTCCATGATCATCAGGATGATCCCTGTGATATGAGATGCCGAGGTTTTCTCCAATGCGAAGCCGGTTTTTTATATTGAACAATGTGTTTATACGGAGAGTAAACTTATTATATCCAGTATGAATTACGACCCCTTCCTGGTCAAAATAGCCAAATGTTAAAGCAAATTGGCCCTTATCCGATCCGCTGGTTAAAGTCAGGTTGTAGTTCTGGATAAGTGCGGGTTGATAAACCTGGTCGAACCAGTTTGTTCCTTCCATATTTGCATGAGTATAGGCTTTATCATTGGTCGTAAAATCATATTCAGATTCATTCAAAGGTCCCTGGAGTTCAATGGAATAACCAGCAGGAATGATATAATCCGGCAATCCCCACTCAACGAAGGTCCCAAGGCTATCATGTAGTGAGTATTGTTCATGTTCATCAAGAGGCCTTCCTGCATTTTCCAGTGACATTCTAATAACATTGGCCACTTCTGATGGGGTACATATTTCCGGGAAATTGCTTACATATTGCACCCCGACAAATCCCTCAAAGGTGATATTCGTCTTATCGATCCCTTTACCTTTTTTGGTGGTGTATATAATTACGCCATTGGCAGCACGGGCTCCATATATGGATGCAGCAGAAGCATCTTTCAGAACCTGAGTCGACTCGATATCGTATGGATTCAAAATTTCAACTGTGGCCTGGTCGGCTGGGGCCCCATCAATGATATACAATGGATCATTATCATTGATAGTACTAAATCCCCGTATTCTTACCGATACAGGTTCTCCCAGTTCTCCCGAACCCAATACGGTTACCCCCGGGGCACGGCCCTGAAGCTGTGCCGCTACATTGCTGGTGGGTACTGTTTTGGCAGATTCAACATCCACCACGTCGATTGCCCCCGAGAAATTCTTGACAGCCTGAGTGGCATATCCAGTTACTACAACTGCATCAAGTTGCGTTGCATCCGCTTTCATAACTACATCAATTATGGACCGATTACCAACTGCCTCATGAATTGTAACATAGCCCACATAGGAAAATACAAGGGTAGTTTCAGCATCAGTAACATATACGGTGTATTTGCCATCCAGATCTGTAAAATTTCCGTACGTGCTCCCCATTATCATCACGTTGACACCTGGTAAAGGCCCTTCTTCTGAAATGACGGTTCCAGTAATGATCCTGTCCTGGGCTAATAGAAAATTGGAAAATAGATAGCCTATAATGAAAGCCAATACTTTCACCTCTTTCAAGAAAAACATAGGAATTTTATTTGGAGTGAGATTTCATTCCGTTCAGGAGGTTACCTGACAGACTTAACAAGTGTATAAATGATAACATATGAAGAGAATAAAAATTCCCTCCCGGACTAAAAATTGCTATTTTATAGCAATTTTTGCACACTAACATATTGAAGTTAGGGAATAAATGGATTTTTTAAAAAAAATAATGGAATTTTATTATCAATAAGCACTTGTACTTCAAAATATACCCTGATATTCTAAGTATTATATTCAATTCAAGATTTATTCAGAAACTATAAAAGAGTTGTCATCCACAACTTGTTCTGAGAATCTTGTGTATCATGTTAGCGCGAACCTGTAACTTCGTGATATATAAATATAATTACCAATGATGTTAGGCTGCAAATGGTTTTTGCAAACATGATTTAATGTTATTTAGAATCAAATTTGGGATCAAATTTCGCATTATATTGAATATTCCTTAGGGATTTACTTCGGTAGCCAGCCCTTGCTTTTCCTATCTAAATATCCTAACTTACTTTTACTTACAGAAAGAACTTTTTAACGGTTAACAAGCAAAGGCATGTTTTCTCAGTGGCCGAAATTATTTGTACCAAAGGTCTATAACATGTTCCTGATAATTTTCCTGTTAATTATTGGCTCCTCATTAACCTCAGAGGCCCAGGATTCTCATAGTGGCCGGGAATATATCAGATATAGCCGGTTGAACGGTTTCGATGGAGAACAAATTCAAGCTTTGTATCAGGATAGCCGGGGATTTATGTGGATTGGCAGCAATAAAGGATTGCATCGGTTCGATGGTCAGAAAATACACCTGATTGTACCATTACAAGAATTAATAACAGATTTAAATCAAGAAAGGATTACATGCATTTATGAAGATAATTCTGGTATGATCTGGTTAGGGATCAGTAATATAAAGTTAGTTAAACTACATCCCCGGACATTGGAAAGTGAGCTGATTCCCATTTTGAAGGAACCACCAGCATGGGCAATGCCGATTAATTGTATGCTCCAGATAGATACAACATTTTTATGGGTAGGAACCCAAGTGGGATTATTGAAATTTGATCTTTTAAATGACAAACCCATTGATATTTTTAATCCAGAAGCAAAAGATTTCTATTTCGCAGGTAAAAGTTGGAGAAATCTCAATTTTGATGACCGGATACCAGAAAAGTATCCAGTTAATGAAATTATCCATGATCCTGAAGCCGGGGGCTTGTGGGTAGGGACAGATTTTGGATTTTATTTTTTCAATACTTCTAACAATCAATTTATATCATACATGCCCGAAAACACGCCAGCCTGGCCAAATTTAGCGATGCGCATGTGTATGGATTCGGATGGTAAAATATGGACACCAATGGACTTCTGGATATACCGGTTCGATCCTGTAACCCGTTCATTTGATTCTGTTTATAAAGAGATCGAAAACCGCCCTGAAGATGCATGGCCCGTTCCACTTCAGGACCCCAATGACCCCAACCGGATGTGGATAATATTTGGATCAAAGGGGATTATGATACTGGATAAAAGGACAATGAAGGGTGAAATAATCCTGGGCGAAAAGGATCCTGTAAAAATAGGGACAGTAAATGTGAGCAGGGAATTCGATAACCAGGGAAACTTGTGGTTGGGGACCGATATGGATGGTATTTTAATTGTGAGGAATGAAAAAAAGCCATTTCATTATATTGAAGAATTGATTGACAAATCTGAATTTGCTACTCATGGATACATGTTGCGAAATATGGTTTTATCGCCAGACGGAGAGATATGGTTTGGAGGTGGAGGCTATTTAGCATACTACGATATAAAAAACAAAATTCTTAAACCTTTTGATGATAAGTTATGGGTGCAGGAGGGCGGGATACATTCTATACATGTGGGCCCTGAAGGAAATATCTGGATAGACAATGGAGACAGTTTTTTTAATTGGGATCCCAACACGAATAAACAATCTGTCTATGATAGAAAAGGAGAAGGCTATATTAATACACTCCAATGGGACAGTCTTGGTTTTGTGTGGTACTACGGCGATAATAGTGGTATTACAAGGCTGGATTCCCGTACCGGGGAATATGAAATTTTTAATTCAGAGATTGGAAATACTGAGGATTTTTTCCTTGGGGGAGTGATAAGCAGTCTGAAAAATGATCATGGGGAAATCTGGTTTAATAATGGGTTAAACCTTATCAGAATGGAGGGGATTCAAGATAAGAATCCAGATGATGTCCACCTTGATGATTATAGATTCTCATATGTAATTCCACCGATATTAATAGAGGATAAAATTGGAGAAGATAAGGATTATTTTTCCCAGTCGAATTGTGTCGACAAAAATGGAGACATTTGGTTGGGCACCAACCTGAACGGTATCATGCATTTTAATCCGGATAAACAATTGGTAAGATATATTACAAAAAAGGATGGATTAGCGGATGATATGGTCCATTTATTAGAGGTTGATCAGAAAAACCGTATCTGGGCTGGCTGTGATTACGGTCTTTCCTGCCTGGATCCGTCCACAGGTAAAATTGTCAATTTTGATTTATCGGATGGTTTGATATCTGCCACGTTTAAATACTGGATTCCATTAGTATCGGGATCAGCCATTGATCAGGAGGGTAATATCTATATGGGTAATTCAAAAGGCGTACTTTATTTTAATCCTGACGAAGTTCTGGCAATGTATCAGGTCAGACCGAAGCTATTTTTTTCCTCGATCTCCATTAATCATAACAACCTCATACCTTCGGAAGAAGGACCTATACAAAAGGATATTAGTTATTTCCCTGATGTCGATCTCACTTATAAGCATAAAGTGTTCACTATTGAATACGGTGTCCCGGAAGATCTGAATTTTAATTACAGGTACCGGTATCGGTATCAACTGGTGGGATTTGATGATGAATGGGTGGATGCAGGAAAAAACACCTCCATTACCTACAGCAGCCTTCCTCAGGGTAATTACAAACTGATGTTAAATGCATCTACTACCAACCAGTTTCTGGGTGAAACAATTGTTGCCCTTAATATCAACATGGCTCCCCCTCCCTGGGCGACCTGGTGGGCGTATGCAATCTATGTTTTATTGAGTTTATTAGCCATCTGGGGTTTGATATTATGGCGTACGAATGAGCAAAAAAGAAAACTTTGGGAAATGGAGAAAGTAAACACCCGGCTCAGGGAGGTTGATCAGCTCAAAGACCAATTCCTGGCCAATACCTCCCATGAACTACGAACTCCCTTGCAGGGCATCATTGGCCTGGCAGAATCCTTAAAGGATGGTATTGCCGGTAAATTACCTGTAAAAGCCATTGAAAACCTGAATATGATCAATTCAAGTGGTATAAGGCTTGCCAACCTGGTCAATGATATCCTGGATTTTTCAAAACTGAAAAAACATGATCTGGAACTTCAATTGAAGCCAGTAGATATTCGCAGTATTGTTGGTTTTGTATTCTCTGTATTTCAGCCCATGATCAAAACCAAAGAAATTGATCTGACCTACGATATTCCTGAAAACCTACCTTATGTTATTGCCGATGAGAACCGTCTACAGCAGATCCTGCATAATCTTTTAGGAAATGCCATCAAGTTTACAGAAAAAGGGAGCGTACAATTATCTGCAGAAGTTGTCGAAGAGAATGTGGCTATTAAAATAACGGATACAGGAATCGGAATACCAAAAGATAAACATAAAAGCATATTTAAATCCTTCGAGCAAGCTGATGGCGGTATAAGCCGTGAATATGGAGGTACTGGATTAGGTCTTTCGGTCACTAAACAATTGGTAAAACTGCATGGCGGAAAGATCAGTGTAGAATCGGAGCCAGGCAAAGGATCCGTATTCTCATTTACCCTGCCTCTCACCGATGAAAATATAACTGAAAGGATTGAATCAGATTTAGTGAAACGGCATGTCCAGGAGGAATTAGAACAGGAGAACATGAAGAATCCGGAAGAAATTGAAGAGATCAGATCTTCCCCATTAAATGGAAGGGTGGATATCCTGGTGGTAGACGATGAACCAGTTAATCTACAGGTTTTAAAGAACCATCTATCTCTGGAAGGATATCATGTTACCCTGGCTAATAATGGAATGGAAGCCATTGATCTTATTGAGAAAGGCAATACCTACGATTTGATCATATTGGATATCATGATGCCTAAACTATCAGGGTATGAAGTGTGTCAGAAGCTGCGTGAATCATTCCTTCCCAGTGAATTGCCGGTAGTGATGCTTACGGCTAAGAACCAGGCCATTGACCTTGTTGATGGATTTAAAACTGGAGCAAATGATTATCTGACCAAACCATTTTCCAAAGATGAATTGTTGAGCCGTATCAAAACCCATTTATACCTACAACGTATAAACAGGGCCACCGGAAAGTTTGTCCCTTATGAATTCCTGAAAGCAATAGGCCGGGATTCCATTACTGAAGTCAATTTGGGTGACCAGGTGCACAAAGAGGTAAGTATTTTATTCCTGGATATACTGGAATATACAAGCCTGTCAGAAAGAATGACACCAGAAGAGAATTTCCTTTTTATCAATGAATTTGTGGGTCAACTGGGACCGGTGATCGCAGAAAATAATGGTTTTGTCAATCAGTACATTGGCGATGCGATTATGGCAATATTCCCTGATAACCCTGAGGATGGATTAAAGGCAGCGGTAGAGATGCAGAAAAAGCTGGATGCATTCAATGAAGAAAGAAAAAAAGAAGGCCAGAAAGAGATTAGGATGGGTATTGGTTTACATACAGGGCCATTGATTATGGGTATCATTGGTGATCAGCACCATGCAGAACCAACAACAATAGCAGATACAGTTAATATTTCCTCAAGGTTGGAAGGATTGACCAGGCAGTATGGGGTGCGGATAATCGTTAGTGAAAGGAGTTTGCTGGAAATAGAAGAGGCTGACAAATTTCATATACGTTACCTTGGACAGGCCCTGGTTAAAGGGAAACAAAAACCCATTAAAATGTATGAATGTGCGGATGGAGATAAAGAATCTATATTAAAGTTAAAAGCTGGCCTGCAGAAAGATTTTGATAAAGGATTGAATCATTTTTATAATAAAGAATTCCCTGAAGCCTCGGTTGTCTTCAACAACATTATAAAACAAAATGCTGATGACCATCCGGCAGCATATTTTTATAGAAGATCAGCAAGGTTTGCCGCTGATGGAGTGGCAGAGGATTGGACAGGTATTGAAAGATGGGATGTGAAGTGAAATTTACATTTGACGCATTAATCCAGAAAATAAAGCTACTTTTTTAGCATCCTTAGCCTGAAACAAATAGGGAGCGACATCTCTCGCCATCTCATCCATATCTATCTTCTCACAATGGGCAAGTATACTATTCTTAAGACCCTCTTTATTTGAAATACTGGTTTTTTGCTCCAGGTAACTCCAAGCTGGATCGATCTGCATACTTAGTAAGAAGGCAATATCATAAAAATCACGACCTTTATTGCGCTTTCTGTTGAGAACAGCGTAAAACTTCTGTGCTAACAGCAAGGACAAAGGAGTATTAATTATTTCAGTAAATACATCAAATTTATTAATGATGGTCTTTTCCGGAGTATAATGATAATCTTGCGGTTCAGTATCGAGCTGAATGAGGATCTTTTGTTCCTTATATCCTGACAATCCTTCCTTAAACAATATCCCCGGGAAACGCACGTAGCAATGAAATGCATCTTTTTGTACTATCTTAATTTCCGTTTCATAGCCCTCCAACTCAAGTCCCTTTTTAATCAATCCGGATATTTCAGAAAATTCTTTTTTCCCCAATCCTCGATTATCAAAATCCAGGTCTTCGGAAAACCTTTGATTCCCATGGATTAATCTTAAACAAGTCCCTCCTAAAAAGATAAGAGACGTTGCATATTCAGATTCGTAGACAATTTCTAATAATTTGTATTGAAGGTATTCCCGGATAAGAAACTCACCATAATGGTGCAATGACTCCGGATAGAATTTTTGTATTTCCTTTAAGCTAAGCATTTAACCATCTTTTAAACTTAATATAGCGCATGAAGAAAGATTTGTTTTTCATAAGCATAGCATATTGTTCCATTCTCAACATGTCAATCGAATCCAGAATTTCCTTCCTGTTGAATCTCCATGATTCAAAATCTTCTGTACTTTTCATTGAGACTTCGAGATATAAGAGATCAAGTAATGCTTTTTCAGGTTCAGCAATTCTTATATTATGCTCTTCAATAAAAGGCAAAAGACTATATCCGAAATAATGTGAATTTTTAATGTTCCGATAAATGAAATTTACTTCAGATCCCCCCAGATTTCTAGTTCGTTTTGTTGTGATACTGGTAATTTGGAATACTGCTTCTGGAATGAATCCGTAATAATCCAGAGCAGATTGTAAAGAAATATAGGAAGGCTCAAATATTCTGTTGGCTATATACCACCATAAACGGGTATCTTTAGGAACATCATTGAAAATATAATATCCTCTTAGAACTTTTTGCACGTAGCCTTTTTTTTGCCACTCAGTGAGGCGTTTCCTGTCAAAACCAGGAAAATGTTTCCTTGCATCATGAACTGAAAAACAGAGAAATGATGAAAATTTTTCTTTGAATATAGGATAATTTATATTCAATATATTTCATTTGTGGGTTAAATATAGCACATATATGAAATATATCAAATTATTTGAAGTTTTTTTAATCTTAAGATAAAACAATAGTTCAACAGGAGTCATAGAAGAATACAATCAAATAAATTGTCATAACAGATATTCTTAACTCTCATATAAGTTTTGGCTTTATTAAAATTCCTGTATCATCATTCATATAGAAAAGTATGTCCTTGTTATTAAATGGATCTTTTTTTTCTTAAATTGAATGTGATAGTGCGCGAAAATTGCTCACCAAAGAGCAATTTTTTTCAGGAGGGGATTTTTCAATTAATTCTCTTCATATGTTCTTATTTAATCGCCAAAAAAGTAAGTCCGGAAATCTTGACTCCAATTCCTGATGAACTTCCACTTAGAAAAATATCATCATGTCAATTTTAAAGCATTTGAATGGAATCCCTTTCATTGTTATACTTACTATCACACTTACCGCCCACGCCCAGGATTTTCTCCACAATCTTACATACCTGGAATTTAACAAAGCCAATGGATTTGATGCAACTGGAGTTCGGGCTTTTCATGAGGATAGTCTGGGATTTATGTGGGTGGGAACGGAAAATGGTTTATACCGTTTCGATGGGAAGGAGATGATGTTAATACTGAACAGCATTCAAATTAATGATTCCCTGGAAGTTCTACTGGATATTAGCGCAATACATGAAGACGAGCAAGGAATATTCTGGCTTGGGATTAGAAGAAATCATACTGTTGGATTGTTAAAGTTTGATCCTCAGTCAATGCAGCATAAACCATTTAATATTTACCCGGCTAATATCCCCATTGAAAAGAGATGGATTAATAGCATATATCAGGATAAAAACAACATTCTTTGGTTGCCAACAGATGCTGGCGGACTGATACTTTTTGACATGGAAAATGAAAGTCCATCTGCTTTAATTTGTCCGGAAGAATCCGAACTTTCATTTCTTGAAAAGTATAACATATTACCCCATAGGTTTTTTGATATCCTACAGGTTCTACCAGATTCTTCCAGGGGAAATATATGGTTAACCACAACCTATGGTCTTTTTTTGTTTAATCCTGACGATAATTCCTTCCAGGCATTTATTCCAGATGAAGCACCTATAAAGAGTGATAATAGTATATGTTTTGCCACATTTGATTCTTCTGGTCTGTTATGGATCACCTTTGCAGGATGGTTATACCGCTTCGACCCGGACAGCAAGGAATTTGAACCAATTTATAAAGAATTTAAGGATTATAGACTGGGTTACGATTATCGTTCTAAGCCTTGCTTCAATCCGAAAAACGATAATCAACTAATATTAACCAGCAATAACGGAACCATGATTATTAATGTTGAAAATTATAATTACCAAATGATATTGGATAAAATGGATCCGGGAAAAAATCTTACACTTATATCTGGTGCTGTATTTGATTCATATGGTAATCTCTGGTTAGGATCTCTGAATGAAGGTATTACAATTGTTTCCAGAATCAATAATCCATTTAAGGCAATCTGGGAGATATCAAATAAAGGTTTTTTTGATTCAACAGGATACATGTTGCGCTGTATTGATATTTCAGCTGATAATAAATTATGGATAGCTGGAGGATATTTTTTAAGGGCTCTTGACCTTGATATTAAGAAACTTGGTCCTGAGAAGTATTCTCATATTCCTGGATGCTTTCAAAATAATTTTGGTATCGATGGCATCCATTATCTCAGATGTGACCCAGGTGGTGAGGATTTATGGATATCAAGTTGGGGCACTTGCTTTCAAAAATACAATCCGCGAACAGGAGATTATCTCCTTATTAATCCATATCCTCAAGGTAAACCATTAGCTATTCAGGGATTGGAGTGGGATAGCCTGGGATATGTATGGGGAGGAGGTTTTATGGGTATTGTTCGTATAGATCCTGAAACCGGACAATATGTTCACTTTGAACTGGATTCTATCTTTCTAAAACATAGAGATAAATGGGGCGATTTTGAATATTCTGGAGATGGATTTATTTATTCATTAATGAAGACCGGCAATGAAGAAATTCTATTTCAAAACCGAAACAATGTATTCACATTGGAAATACTGAAAGATAATAATCCGGAGGATATCCATATTGAGAAATACAAGTTTAAAGAATTAATACCAAGACACTTCATTGAAGATAGAATTGGGCCAGAAAAGGGCTATCTGAAAAAACCTATGATCGACAATTTTGATCACCTATGGTTTAGTATTGGAGAAACCGGTCTCTTCCACTATGATCCTGAAAATAAAACAACTAAGAAATATACGACTGAAGACGGATTGGCAAGAAACAGTATAAGTACCATCATAATGGATGATCGGAACAGGATTTGGATTGGATGTTATGAAGGCTTAAGTTGTCTTATCCCTGAAACAAATGAGATTTATAATTTTTTTGAAAGTGACGGAATGGTTTCATCCAGTTTTCGGGTTATTGATCATGTTTATGAAGGACATAGCCAAAAAGACGATTCCGGGAACATTTATATGGGAACCTCAAGAGGCGTGATCTATTTTGATCCGGATGAGGTAATAAAAAATATAAATAGGCCATCGGTAGTATTGTCATCCTTGGTTATCAATAATGAACAAATCGAACCCTTGGAAAATGGAGTTATAAACAAGTCAATCAGTTATTTCCCTGATATATATCTTAAACATAACGATCGGCAGGTATCCATCCAATACGCTGTGCCGGATTTCACCAAGAACTATCAACGCATTAAGTACCAACATAAATTAGAAGGATTTGACGATCAGTGGATAGATGCGGGCGAAATGACTCGTCTCACCTATAGTCATATTCCACCTGGCAAATATCAATTAAAAATAAATGCTTCAAACACGAATATTTTTTTTGAAGAGGATGCTGTTTTCCTAAATATTTATATGGCTCCAGCTCCCTGGTCGACATGGTGGGCCTATCTTGGATATATAATTTTTGCAGGGTGGATAATTTTTTTTATGGTCTATCTTGTGATTAAAAGAAACTATGATAATAAAAAACTTGAATTGGAACATATAGAATATGAAAAAATCAAGGAATTAGAAGAAGCCAAAACCAGATTTTTCATACAAATATCCCATGAGATCCGAACTCCATTGTCTCTTATTCTTCAACCCATTGAATCTCTATTTAAGGGAGAAGCAGTAGGTGTCGAAACTAAATTTTATGGTATTATTCGACGAAATGCGTTGCGATTGAATGAATTACTTGACCAGATACTCGATTTTTCTCGACTGAAAACAGGAAAGATAAGACTTAAAGTAAAGGATCGGGATTTAGTGGAATTTGTAAGATTAGTTGTAGCTAATTTTGAATCGTTGATAGAATCACATGGATTAAAGCTGGCATTAGATATTCCTGTTATTGAATCCATAATATGTTATTTTGATTCTGATAAGTTGGAAAAGGTTTTGAACAATCTTATAGTTAATGCTATTAAATTTACTAAGGAAGGCCAGATAACAATAAGGATAGAAAAGCGAGAAAAAAATGAAGGATTTCAAACACAAAATCATAATATAGATTCTATTATCCATCTTAGGGGAAAAAACTTTGTTGTCATTTCTATTAATGACACAGGAATTGGCATTGAAAAGGACCAAAAGAATTTGATTTTCCATCGTTTTTACAGAGGAATTGAGAATCAACAATACGATGGGATTGGGATCGGGCTATCACTTTCAAAAGAATTGGTCGATTTACATAAAGGTGCCATTTGGGTTGAAAGTGAGCCAGATCAGGGTTCAACTTTCTTTGTAATACTGCAGCTAGGGAAATCTCATTTTTTAGATGAAGAAATTCTCATTTCTGACAAAGAGGATGAAACCAGCCAGGCAATAGATATGCTTACGGATTTTGCATTAATGGAGGACGATGAGGATTCAGCTTTTGAGACAACTAAGCCATCTGTTTTATTTGTTGAGGATAATGAGGATATGAGACAGTATGTGAAACACTATTTTGAGGATGAATATCTTTTTCATGAAGCTCAAGATGGTGAAGAAGGTCTAGAAAAAGCTATCGAAATTGTACCAGACATTGTAATTAGTGATATTATGATGCCAAAAATAAATGGTCTGGAGTTATGCCGTCGCTTAAAAGAGGACCAACGTACCAGACACATACCAATAATTATGCTTACTGCCAAAGTTGATAAGGATAGTAAAATAACCGGGCTGGGAGTGGGTGCTGATGATTATATATCAAAACCTTTCAATATAGAAGAATTGTTGATTAAGGTGAAAAACCAGATTGATCTGATGGACAAATTAAGAGACAAATTTAAACAAGAATTTTTCTTAAAAGATAAAAAAGGAATTGCAAAATCCAGGGATGAAAGGTTTATCAATGATATCGTAGATGTGATTATGAAAAATCTGGATGATTCAGAATTTGGTGTTGAGGTACTAAGTCATGAAATAGGATTAAGTCGATCCCAATTATATAGAAAATTAAAAGTACTCACCTCCCAGACGCCACAAGAGTTTATTCGGTCTATTCGTTTAAAAAAGGCTGCCGAATTACTCATAAAAAAATCTGGAAATATCTCTGAAGTAGCCTATGCAGTTGGATTTGATAATCTTCCCTATTTTACACACTGTTTCTCAGGTTTCTATCACGTTTCCCCTTCCAATTATGCAGAATCAAAGTTGCATGAAAAAAGTGGAGGAATTGTATAGCATTTAACCTTTCAAAAGTTTCAAAGAATCATAAACTGTTTTGCAACGTCATTGACATTAATTACAACATGACTATAAATGCATTAATGACATTTCTCTTAACTTTCTTCTAATTTCTTTATAAAAATGAATGTGAATAACGCATTGCATTTATAGATCAAATACTAAAACATATTGAAAACGATTAGCTGATGAAATCACTTTAAAATAATTCCAGTCAGCATTCTGCAAAATTTAAATATTAGATCTGATGAAAACAATAAGAGTCTTATCCTCAGCATGCATTATGATGCTGTTTATTATTATTCCCCTTGGTTACTATTCATGCAGTAATGACTGTGATCCCTGCGGAGATTGTGAAACTCTTGATGAGGCTACATGTTCATGCATTGTTGATTTAAATTGCAGGTGTGAAAATGGGGTAAAAGATGGTGATGAGGAGTTCATCGATTGTGGGGGAGACTGTCCTGATTGTACATGTGATAGCGATGCTTGTAAAGATTTAACAGGGGAATCTCAAAGGTCGTGGAAATTATCAAACACTCAAGATCATGATCCATGCCTTACCAATTTGAGGCTTAATTTCAGGGTTGATCATACTGTAAGTATATCAGGTGATTGTGGTAGTAGTTGCAATTACACATGGAATTTTGATGATCCTGATAATCCTCAATACTTAGAATTCAGTAATTCAACCTCGACTTCATGTAAGGATATTAAATACTTTATTGTAACGCTAAATAGGGATACATTGACATATATGGACCATTATGGTTTTCATCGAATCTGTACTCGCTAAATATGTTATTATACACCAAGTTGAGTCTTTTAGCTTGTGGAAAATGAATGAATTGTATGTAAGATCAATTGAACCATTAAAAATCTCCTATGTTCCAATCGTGGATTAGCTAAAGTTCACATCTAAACAATATTATTATGAAAAGTTATAAAATTGTCTCAAAACTCATGTTATTGATTGTTTTCTTTATTTCTGGGCCTTCTCTTTTAAATGCCCAATCCGTCCAAGAGAAATCATGGACTCAAGATTTTTCTTTATGGGTGCCCTGTGCTAACGATGGATTAGGTGAACAGGTGGTAGGAACGGTCGATCTTCATCTTGTGTTTCATTATAAAGATGGAGTGCAAACAAAGATAGTAGCTCACGCTCCGGGCGGAATATTAGTTGGCCAAACAACAGGCACCCTCTTCCATACTACAGGAGTTACCCTGTTTCTTGTAGATAACAATCCTGACAAAGGAGCATTTACAGACACTTTCGTGAATAGATTCAATGTTGTTGGAAAAGGAGGGGTGCGATTTTGGATATTTGACACAATTCATGTTACAGTTAATGCAAATGGCGAAACAACTGCTAACATACTAAAGACAACTACTTCTTGTAAGTAGATTTTTGCAGGCTTTATTTGAAAGCCCAGGTATTTACCTGGGCTTTTCTTAAACTGACAATGGGGATAATATTCCTCTAAAACGTGACTACCTGAAATATATATAGCTATGAAAAATGACAATTTAAATTTTAAGATTTATTTATCCATTTTATTGATGTCGTTTAGTTTTTCATGCGATACGCTTAATGATGATAGAGTATATCCAAGGATAAAGGATCCATTATCTGAAAAAAATTATTTGCATTGCTCAGATGATGAATGTGATTTATTGACAAACGATTCCGAAAGGGAATGGATAATGGTTGAGGTTTTTAATCCGTATGACGAGGAAATACCTGTTGAATATACTTGGATTTTCACTTTCACTTGTAATTATACTTGTAAGCTACGAACCAATGATCCACGATTCAAAGAGGGTTTAGAATTGGTGCTGTTTTCATGGTCGGTCACTGAAAGTTATGGTGAAAGAGTCTTAAATCTTGAAGTTATTAGTGATGAACAGCCACCAGAGGAATTGGATTGGGTAAATGGGGTCATTCTTCTTAAAGAGCTATCGGACAATATTTTAAAAATTATGATTATGGATGGATCAATACTCAAATATGAGATATATTTTGATCCAGATCGTTATTCTCCGATCATACGGACCTGAATAAATTCTACTAAAATTAAATCAAAAAAACTGTTTTTGAAAAACCGGCCAACTATTTAAGGAATCAATAAAATATATAGGAGTTTACCTAGTTAACAGAGATTTTATTCCACAGAATGCATTTGTTGGGATTTACTATCTGATAAAGTTTCAACTAATATGAAGGTATCAAATTTTCCCTATGCCCGAGGGTAAATCCTCGTTCGAGCATAGGTATTTTAAAATTATTTAATTTCACACCGTTTCAGGATGCTGGATTTCGCCTAACTTATTCAATATACGGACGGCGGCAGAGTTCTCACCTTCCGTGGATAAGGAGATCTTCTTGATCTGGCCTTGCTCTATAGCTGTTAACAAGGTCTTGTATACCAGCTGTGTGCCAATCTTCTTTTTCCTGAAATCTTCCAGTACATATAACAGATCCATATACAGGTTGGAACCTAATAACCAGGAATTCAACTTACCAATTAACCTTCCTGCTTCATCAAAAGCCAATACATAAAAATATTTCGTTACCTGAACCCTTCTGTCTAATTTCGCTTTGAATTGCTCCAAACTCATGAAATCATTTTTGGTATAAATATCCGGAAGCGCCTGCTTGGCCTTGTTGTCGAGGTACAGATATTTTGTGATCAACTTTTCAGGAATATCCCTTTCCACAACAACTTTAAAATTGTTAAACCTGGATTCCAGGTCTTTCAATTCTTTTGAAATCCTTTCTAATTTAACGGATTGTATTCTTATGTAATTTTCAAAAAGCGCCATAAAACCTGAATTTACTAAACAATGGACTTTATTCAAAAAAATAAAAACTGAAATTTTAATTTGAGTTTCTTCAGGTCTGTCTTTTGTGATCACCCCAAACGAGAAGAGAAAAATTCAGTCTATTCATTCAAAGGACACTCGCAGATGCCGATTGGTTGGATCGATATATAAAAATCAGGGTTTGAAGTGTATGAAAATGATATTAACTTGTAAGACGAGATCGGAAGGCCATCAGGAAGATGACAATTTATATAAGATAACAATTCATTGATTTTGGATAACAGGGCACAAACCATAAAAATAAAATATAATAAGCGTGTAGTAAATGCATGGGCATCTTATGACTGGTCAAATTCGGTATATAATCTGATTGTCACCACCGCAATTTTTCCAATTTATTATAGCGCTACCACCCGTGAAGCTTTTGGTGGAGAGATCATCGACTTTTTTGGGATCTCTATAAGGAATTCGGTTTTATATACCTATGCTATCTCATTTTCTTTTTTAATAATTGTGATCCTTTCGCCAGTACTATCGGGTATTGCAGATTTCGCGGGAATCAAAAAGAAATTTATGCGGGGTTTTACCTACCTGGGTTCTTTGGCTTGTATTGGGCTTTTCTTTTTTAATGGAGAAAATGTAGAGTATGGGATATTATGTGCCGTTCTGGCCAGTGTCGGGTATGCGGGATCTTTGGTTTTTTATAATGGTTTTTTACCTGAAATATGTCCTTTAAATAAAATGGACAATGTAAGCGCCAGGGGATTTGCCATGGGATATGTGGGCAGTGTGATATTATTGATCATCAACCTAGTAATCATAATGAACCCGGGATCTTTTGGTTTTGGGGATGAAACTTCAGCAACAAAGTTCGGATTTCTCCTGGTTGGAATCTGGTGGGCCGGGTTTGCCCAGATCGCATTCCATTATCTGAAAGACCGTCCGACGGGTAAAAAAGTCACTTCCCGGGTTTTTGGTCAAGGGATCAATGAACTGAAAATGGTATTCCTGGCATTGATAAAAAGGAAAGTCATGAAACGGTACCTCGCCTCTTTCTTTTTTTACAGTATGGGTGTGCAGACGGTCCTGTTGCTGGCACCCTTGTTTGCGGAGGCCGAGATCGGAATGGGTGCGGATGAAATGATCATGGTGGTTTTAATCCTCCAGATACTGGCCATAGGAGGCGCCTATCTGTTTGCCGTAGTAGCCAAGAACCTGGGAAATAGCTTTTCCATCAGCACCATGCTGATCATCTGGGTGATTATTTGTGTTTCGGGTTATTTCCTAAAAGAAAAGGTATCATTTTATATACTGGCCGGCATGCTGGGCTTTGCCATGGGGGGCATACAGGCGATATCCCGGTCTACCTACTCTAAATTGATCCCTGCTGATTCAAAGGTAACGGCATCCTATTTCAGCCTGTACGATGTAACAGAAAAAATAGCCATCGTGATTGGTACGTTTTCCTATGGCTTGATCGACCAGGTGACTGGAAGTATGCGAAACAGCATGGTTTTTATGGCCATTTTCTTCCTGACCGGTTTTGTTTTACTTCAGACGGCCAATCTTAAGAAATCAATTAGATTGTCAGAAGGCTCTTAATTGGGATGTCATAATTCTGATGTCTCATGGTTTGATTATAGGGGCAAATTTAAAGGAGGTCAACGAAATGATATTTTAGTCAGACTATTAAGATCAATAAAAGAATAAGTAACTGACTCCGATGGCCGCTATTATCCCGGCAAGATCCGCGATCAATCCACAGGTTACCGCATAGCGGCTGTTCCTGATATTCACCGCTCCGAAATACACAGCCAGGACATAAAACGTAGTTTCAGTTGAACCCTGCATAACCGAGGCAAGCCGGCCAACAAAAGAATCGGCACCATATGTATTCATTGCATCAATCATCATTCCCCGCGCCCCAGAACCGCTTAGTGGTTTCATAAAAGCAGTGGGTAAAGCAGGAGTGAAATCTGTATTAAAACCCATCCATCCTACCACACTCGAAATTCCATCCACCATGTAACCAAGAGCGCCAGAGGTGCGAAATAGTCCAATGCCAACCAGCATAGCTACCAGGTAAGGAATAATGGTAACTGCTACTTTAAAACCGTCTTTTGCACCTTCAATAAAAGCTTCGTAGACATTCACTTTCTTGCGCATGGCCAAAACGATAAAATATACAATAACCGTAAACAACAGCAAATTTCCAGCAGTTGAGGATATTGCATTGATTGATTCTTTATCGATTGTTGAGAAATAAGCTATAATACCAGCGATTATAACACAAATGCTGCCCAGGTATAACAAAATCGTTTTATCAAATAAATTGATCTTCTGGAAAATAGAAACTGAAATCAGCCCAGCCAGGGATGAAAAAAAAGTGGCTATCAAAATGGGAATAAAAACGTCCGACGGATCCTGAGCTCCCAGCTGACTCCTGTATAGCATTATCGTTATGGGCAAAATCGTAAGGCTTGAAGTATTCAGCACCAGGAACATGATCTGAGCATTGGAGGCGGTATCTTTATTTGGATTCAATTCCTGCATGCTTTCCATAGCCTTCAATCCAAGAGGAGTGGCCGCATTATCCAGGCCCAGCATATTGGCGGAAATATTCATGATCATCGGGCCAATCGAAGGATGATTTTCTGGAATTCCAGGAAATAGTTTGCGCAAAAACGGTCCCAAATACCTGTAAAAGACCTTTACAATCCCGCCTTTTTCACCAATTTTCATTATACCTGACCATAATGCCAACACTCCAGTTAAACCTAAGGCCAGCTCAAAGGCCATTTTGGCTGTTTCATAGGTATTGGTCATCAGGGCAGGAAAAATTTCAGCATCTCCCAGGAAGATCAGCCGGATCAATGCAATAACAAAGGCAATCAGAAAAAAAGATATCCAGATGTAATTAAGTACCATATTCCATAATTAAAGACCTACTACTTAAAATTCGCAATCGTAAAAATCGCCTTGGCAAGTTAATAATTTTCTTGTTAACAATTAGGGCATGAATATAACATGCTGATCCTGTGCCTTTTACACGCCTCTCCGGGACGCCCCCCCTGTTCCCTGTATTACGGCTTATCAGGTCGTAAAACTGCCTTAAAACAAAATCAAAAATTTTTTTTCTGCTTTTGTAACCTTCCTATTATTCTCCATTTCGTGTATAGAAGTGATTAAAAAATAAATTTTTAACCTAAAAAATTGTACATCATGATACGTAGAAAATTACCGGCAAAACTTGTAAGACAAGAAAACAGAAAAAGTAGATTCGGCGCAAATGTTATTGCAGATGTTGAACGCCAAAAGAGAATAGATGCTAATGAAAATAGTGCAGCTAAGCTCAAAAGGCAAGAAAAGAAAATCACACTTGACGAAATACTGGAGGATACGTCCAACACTGACAAAAGAAGGTTACTAGAAAATGCCACGGATATTCAAACCCACCTCATCAACATAAAGAAGGATTCTTTCAATATTGGTAAACTTTTACATGAGGCAAAGCAGATAGGGCCACATGGGAAATTTATGGAATGGATCAAATAATACTTTAAGGATGATCTACCGTACAGCACTGCGAACTTTTATATGAAAATCTATGAAACATTTCAGGATGACCCTGGCTCGGTGAAAAACATTCCTACAAAATATCTGCAAATGGTCACCCAAAAGGAGTTCGTATTTATCAGAAAATTGAAATCCCCATCGGATCATTTACTGTTATTAGGAGAACTTTTCGTATATTAAGTTATTAAGGTTGCATCTTAATATATTATCACCATAAATTATATAAAAATGAATAAAAGTAATTCCAACATTTCTGATTTCGGACGCAGGGAATTCCTGTCGAAGGTTACTTTTACGACAGCATTAGGCCTTCTGGGGACCTCAGGAAGTATGGGTGCATATTCTGAGAAGAATAGCTATTCTCCTGATCAATCGTTAACAACTATGCCATCAATAATGCTGGGTCAACACCGGATAAGCCGACTTATTTGCGGATCCAATCCATTCCTCGGTTATTCCTACCTCGGGCAACACACTGATAGGCAGATGAAGGATTATTATACACCGGAACGTGTTGTGGAATTGCTTCTGAAATGCGAAAAGGCGGGAATATCTGCTCACCAGACTTCATCAAGACACGATTACATAAAAATGCTACGTGAACGCGGGTCAAAAATAAAGGTATTCACTCTTACTTCAAGTCGTGAAAATATAGATTCAGATATCGATAATGCCAGTCCGATTGCCCTTGTTCATCATGGCGGCGTTACTGACCGCTTATTCGCAGAAGGTAGATCAGATGTTGTTCATGACTACGTCAAGGCTGTAAAAGACAGAGGCATTATGGCAGGGGTTTCTGCTCATAATCCCGATGTTATAAAAAAGATCGCAGATGACGGGTGGGAAGTCGATTTCTTCATGACATGTTTCTATTACCTGACACGAAAAATGGATAAGCCGGAAACGCTTCCAACTCTTCCT
Organism: uncultured Cytophagales bacterium; assembly: GCA_963820995.1. GTDB lineage: Bacteria > Bacteroidota > Bacteroidia > Cytophagales > Cyclobacteriaceae > JAGTVG01. The sequence goes on from CAWGCL010000015.1 coordinate 43,825, forward strand.
GTAGGCGCCTATCAATTCCTTAGGGATGATCCTAAAGTTATGACATCGGTTATCAGGCAGGTTAAACAACCATGTCTTGCATTTAAAATTCTTGGTGCTGGCAGGCTCTGCTCAAGTCAGGAAGACGTAATAGGTGCATTCAAATTTGCATTTGAGAATATTAAGCCGACTGATGGAATTATTGTAGGTATGTTTCCATGGTACTTTGATGAAGTCAGCACAAACTCACAATATACTATGGATTATGGCTCTCAATTGATGTAAATATATTGAAATAAATTACTTAAAAGTCATTGTTACTCGTTTGATACTCTTCAATCTGATGAACGAACAACATAAAGTTTATAGCCAGCTGATTTATAACACATTAACCACGAAAAACATGTCTGAAACCAGAACATTCAAATGTTTCACCCTGTAATAATATATATGTTTTCATGAACACTATATGTTTATTTTTGCTTATATTTACCTAATAAATGCTGTTTTTGAAATAATATCAAGTTCGTTTAATAATGAATAAAAAGACACATTTTAAAAGCATAAAGTCACTTTGTGGCTTGAATCTTACATTCAGTAAATATTAAAATTATGGCAAAGATAGGTTTTCATGTTGGATCGATGCTTCGGGAAAAGAAAGATCCTAATAAAGAAGTGCCAGTATATTTAACTGTACACATTGATGGCAAAAGAATAGTACGGCAATATATCCCTTTTAAGGTAAAGCCTAAAGATTATGATAAGGGAGAAATAAAAGACCCTTATTACAATGATTTTTTGCAGGATTATATATCTGCGCTTCGTAAACGGATGCTGAAATAACAATGATGAAAAGGGCCATTATCCAACTAAGGAAGAAATAATACTTTACTTAGAAGGTGTATTTTCTGGAAAGCATAAAGAAGCTCCTGAATTTAAAAAGGATTACACCAATATTTTTATAAAAGATAATACTGTTAGGACCTTCATCGATAAGCGGCCGTAAATCCTTTCTGTCTAACCTGGAAAAATACTGTGAACATACCGACCAGATACTTACCTATTCAACTATTCAGAACGGATTTATAAAAGGCTTTATAAAATACCTTCGGGAAGAAAGGAATTTAAGAGAATCCAGTATTGAAACAAGGTTAAGAACATTAAAGGCATTTATGAGGGAAGCTAAAGAGCAGGAAAAGCACAATATTGATATCGATAAGTTCCCAAAGTTTGTGCCATCATCTAATATAGATGTAGAAAGGCAGAAGGAAGATGAACTAAGGTATATCACAATAGATCATGAAGATATGCTGAAAATTAGGGATTTAGAACTTACTGGCAGACTTGCACAAACAAGGGATATTGCCTTGATTTTATATACTTATGCTTTGCGTATAAGCGATGCAAAAAAGATCAATACAGGCAATTTAAATAAGCAGAAAACGCACTTTTTATATACACAGACTAAAACCTCAAAAGGTCAGCCCAGGGAAAAGGAAATGAAGGTGCCTGTTAAGAATAAGTTCCTGCCAAACATATTAGAACTGCTGGATAAATATGGTGGATCTCCCCCTGATCTGGCTCTGGTAGACTTGAATACAGACCTTAGAATTATAGGGGCTATGATTAATAAAAAGTATGTAAAAATAGCATCACATACCTTTAGAAGATCAAGAATTACTAACATGCTGTATGAAGGCATTTCTAGGGAATCTATTATTATTCTCAGCGGACATAAAGATTTTTCAAGCCTTGAATTATATGTAAAGAAGGAATCCAGAACATTCAGGAATCAAATGGAGGAGGCATTGTAATGAAAAAGAAACTAACGGGAGCATTCGTAACAGTTATTAAGCCTGAAGATAGCAGGGATTATATAATAAGGCTCCTTCATAATCAGCAAAGATTAACCTATCAAAAGGAACTGGAAATTGAAGAACTTAAAAAGGAAATTATAGCTTTAGGAAGAAAAGCTATCAAGGTAAGACAAAGAAAGGCTTCTTATATGAATCCTGAAATTCTGCATAAAGCATTGAACATATTAGAGTTGGAAAGAAAGATAGAAAAAGCTTCAACATCTGAAGGTTTTGATAATAATGGTAAACTTGTTTACAAAGTTCAATATTATAGATTAAAAGGAACCAAACTTTTTATAAACAGATTCTTTCGACAATTAAGTAAAACACTAGAGCCAATAGAAACTAGCTGGCAACCAAATTGGAACGCAATTAATTCATTAATCAACCACGAAGGAAATCCAATACAAGATTCAAAACAAAAAACTTTCTCGCCTAAAGAGAAAAACTACATAAAACACCTTGTAAAAAAAGTTTTAGAATAACTGCATACCCAAGTAGTTACGATTGCATAGTGCCACGTTATTTGTGGTATTATGAAAGATATTCCAAAAGATTCAAAAATTCTTATTCAATTATCTGCAAGAGATTTAGGGCTTGCTATTGAAAAAGTTGCATCTGAAACAGCTGAAAATATTATTGGCTGGCAAAGGATTGATAAGGAAAACGACCGCCTCAAAAAAGAACTTCAAAAGTTAAAATCAAAGAAAAATGAACAATGTTAGTCTACATGAAGCCATTGAACGCAACAGGGAAGAAAGGATAAGATTTATTATCCGTGAAGAACTCAGGGAGGCTATTAGTGAAATTAAAAGCCAACCTCAGAAAGAAGAATATTATAATAAAAAAGATGCTTGTGAGGTATTGGGTTATGGCAGGACAAAAGGGAGTTCCCTTCTTGATAAATGGGAAAAGGAAAATAAAATTTTCCCAGTTGGCGAAGGCCGCGCTAAACGATACCGATTAAGTGAACTGCTAAAATTAGGTAAAAAGTAAAAGCCTGAGAGGTTCGGATCTTCCCAGGCTTATTAAAATTTTAAATGCATGATACCAAATATACAAAATTATTTCCTTGATGCACTTTCGGGTATAAAAATAGAAGCCCCGGCAAAGAGGCTTCTAAAAGCGGGGCACTTAATTTCATTAAATACCTATTTATAGATAAATACTAATATCATGAACAATTTAATCAATTTTTACTTCAAACAAAACATCTTCGAGGTCTTAGAGCTAAAAAAAATAGCAGATGATCTGTTTGATACCTCAAAGCCCTGGTCCCAACCCTGGAAAGTAGCCGTTCGGCATATACTTGTTTTAACCGTGTACCTCGAAATTTGGAGAGAGCAAAATTCAAACTGATAATGAATAATAACGGCAAACCAACTGAATTTTCATTCATACCATTAAATAGAAATAAAGTTCCAGTAATACCTAAATTGGAACCCTGGTTCAAAGAATTAACCCCTGAGGATCTATGGAAGCCGCACGTTGAGGCAGGAGGTAATTTAGGCATCGTTACAGGCCACGAATTATACAACCTTGAGGTAATAGATGTTGACTGCAAATATGATCTTACAGGCGATTTATGGACCAATTTAAAGGCAAAAATACCAAAGGATCTATTCAGTAAATTAGCTATTCAACAAACAGTAAAAAAAGGCTATCATTTATTTTACTTCAGACAGTCCAGGCCAACCACAAATAGAGTTCTTGCTAAAAGAGAAAACCACACCAGGAAGAGCAAGACCAAAAACCCTAAGGAGAATTTTCACCCTTTGATAGAGACGAGGGGAACGAGGCGGATATGTTGCAGTTTTCCCGTCAAAAGGCTATAAGTGGGTACAAAAAGGACCTAAGGCAATTCCGCACATAACCGATTATGAAGCCGACAATTTACTAAGTATATGCAGGGAGTTTAACCAGGTGTTTAAAGATGCTTATGTTCCAAAACAAAAGGTATTTGAGGATTATAAAATAAGAGGGTGCTTCTGCCAGAAACCTTATTAACAGAAGCGGGATGGCAAAGTAATTAAAAAAAGTGGCGAAAAAACGTATTTAAGAAGGCCCGGAAAAAATCAAGGAACAAGCGACCTGGATTGTTGAATGATCAAATACTTTCATTGCTTTACAACGTCTTCAAGAATTTGAGACTGGCATCAGCTATGACAATGTAGCTATATTCACTCAAATCAATTGTAATGGCAAATACCAGGAAGCCAGGAAGCTATTAGAACAGCAAGAATATGGAGAGCCTGTAATTAAAGAGATCAGACCCAATGGCCAGGACAGACCCCCCGTTCAACTTCATGAATTTAACCAGGAAGAACAATTTAAGAAAGACCTTTTAAGATTCAAAAAAGACAATGAAGAACTAAAAGATAATGTGGCTTCTGGCATTATTGAAATGGTTCCCTTAATAGAGGTGATCAATGACGAACCGGTTGTATTTGATGGCAATCTTACAGGCATCCAGGGCAATTATGGAGCAGGTAAATCAAGGTTTGCACAGGCCATAGGATCCTTAATACTAAAGAATGATAAGGATTTAATCATTTCAGGAATGCGGGTAAATAAAATGGCATTCAACAAGTACGTTTTAATTTATATTGATACCGAAAGAAGCAAGAAAGACCGATTACCCAAAGCTATCCAGCAAATAAAAAGAAATGCAGGATTTGAACGATGCCAAGAGGTTCAAGGCTTCGAATATGCTACCCTTAGAGGCGTTTCAAGAGTTTCCAGGCGTAGAGTAGTCCAAAGCTATTTAAGTGATATGAGGCTTAAATATGAAGGTTATAAGCTGTTTTTTGTCCTGGACATAACAACCGACATGGTAAGATCATTTAATGATGAAGTGGATTCTATGGCGTTCCTTGACTTTTTAAATGACCTTATCGATGAATATGAATGCACAGGCATTTTTAGTTATCCATGTAAACAGAGGTGGCAAAGATTCTTTAGGCCATTTAGGGGCTGAACTTGACCGGAAGGTAACCACTAAAATTTCAATAAGAGTCTATTAACGGAGCAGTTGAAGTTTCAATAAGAAAGAATAATGAAGCGGCAAAGCCCTAGCAGTTATATAATGGTTTATGATGATGAAACAGACGCCTTCCAATATAATTCAATAGCTACACTATCAAAAGGGGTAAACGAAGAGGTAATGGGAGCCATACATAAGGTTATTAAGGTAGGCGAAAAAATACCCCTGCAATCACTAGCTGAAAAAGTTAAAGATACAGATACAGATATTAAATACACTGTAAAAACCATTTATGAACACATTGATAAAATGGCTAAAAAAATGGTTCCTGTTTGTAATGAGGAAGGAGAGATAATAGGCTATCTGCTTAAAGAAGTCGAAAAAGGGAAGGAAAAAGGAATGTGGCATATATAACCCTAATAAAAAATGAACAAGTACGAGAGGTTAAAAGCTAAGAACCCGCTATTTGAAAAGTTGGTTGAAAAGTTCGATTTACTTCCAACCGAGAATATAATATTTGTTGATGGATCCTGCATAGGTAATCCAGGACCGGGGGAATACCGGGGAGTTATAAATGATCAGGTTGTATTTAATCAAAAATTCAGCTTTCAAACCACGAATAATATTATGGAATTCGTGGCCATTGTTCACGGCCTAGGATACGCACAGAAACAAGGTTTTAAGGACTTTATTGTCTTTAGTGATAGTCAGACAGCCATAGCCTGGGTAAAGCGCTTAAAATGCAATTCCGGGCTTGAAAATATAGATCCTGAGCAAAAAGATATTATCCAGAGAGCAGAAAAATATTTAAATGCCAATAGTCATATAATCGAAAAAGTAGAAAAGTGGGATACCAGAAAAAACGGTGAAATACCTGCTGACTTTGGAAGGAAAAATAAATAATTCATATCGTTAAATTAAATGCTTAATCCCCTGCCTTAATTGGTGGTGGGTTATTTAAGAATATGAGAGAAATAATAGATGATACTTATAGCCTAATTAAATTAACATCACCTTGCACGTGCGGTACTACCTGGGCTTATCCCAACGTAAGAGACATTACATATTTCCCATACTGTAATAAATGCAATACTGAATACCGATACATCTGCGAAAATGATGCTAAAAGATACCGTTTGCAACCTGAAACAATTCAATTGTGGAACGATATAATAGAAATACTTTCAAATTATAAGGAACCTATCGGAGTAAGACAGCTATTTTATCAGCTGGTTAAATATGGTTGGCCCAAAACAGAAAGGTTTTCAGACAAGGTCGGAAGTGTTACCTCTTTAATGCGTAAACGTGGGATTATCCCTTTTGATGCTTTTTCAGATAGCACCAGGTTCTATTATAAGAGTAAATCATACAGAGACCTCAGTGATGCCCTGAAACATATGCAAGAAAGTTATAGGAAAGAAATTTGGTTTGACCTTGATTTTTTAGTTGAAGTTTGGATTGAAAAACAGGGATTAATAAATACAGTTTTTTCAGTTACTGACCAGTATGATATTCCTTTAATGCCATCCCGGGGATTTCCTAGTATATCATCTTTATACGATGTTGCTAAAAAGGCAGAAGATACCGGAAAGCATATATATATTTTTTACCTGGGAGACTATGACCCAAGCGGTGAAATGATAAGCGAAACAACCGAGAAAACATTAATTGATTTCAGGCCAATATTACTTTCAAAAGATTAGGACTGACAGAGGGGCAAATTAAAGAATGGAACTTGCCAACCAGGCCAACCAAAGAATCTAACCACGGAAAAAATTTTGATAGTGCAATTAGCGTTGAACTTGATTCAGTAGAACCGGCCCAATTGAGAGACCTTCTAAGGCATTGGATTGAATTTCTGATACCTGCCGAAATATTAGAAGGCGTAAAGAAAATTGAAGATGCTGAGAAACAAACCCTAGCTAAAATCTCATTAACCTAGTCATGACTACCTTATTGCTTTGTGCATTTTTTTAACTCTCTCGCACCCTTCCCCCTAGCCAGGGGCGGGGTTTTTTATATACAGCCTTTATCCTTAAACAACAGGCTACCCCAATATTTAAACCAATAACCTCAAAAGTCATATAAGGTGACCTTCTGAAGAACCCTCAAAAAAAGTTGTTCAGAACAACCTCAAAAGGTTCTGATTCAGATACTCAAAAGTGATTGATTCAATGCTAAAAGGTTTTGATGCAAAACTCAAAAGATAATGCTGAAGGATCAATAGATCAGGATAGAGAAAAAGAATCTATAGCTAGGGGAAAAAAGAACCAGGAGAAAGAATCTCAAAAGGAAAACTAGTGAGCCATAAATTATATGAGAAAGAATCTCAGAGCCAGAAAAAAAACCCACTGAAATTTATATGAGGTTGCCTTCACTTCCAAATCCTATATATCTAAAGGCCCCCGGCCTCTCTCTAAGAATTATTCAATTAGTAAAGATATACTTACATAGCTTAATTTTTCGGATCTCGGATCCCTATATATATACCTAAAAGTTCCCAGATCCGAAACTATTTAGACACATATAGCTAATAATAAGCCTATATAACGGCTTAAAACTACCTAATAATCAAGTAGTTAGCCTATAATGTTAGATAGTTCCGATATGTTATACTCTAAAACATAGAGCTACCTACCCTTACAAATAACCATTTAAGGCCAGCAAGCAGGGTGACAGGTTACCAGAGTATCAATTGTAAATTTTATATGAATTGTAAAAAATACTCTTTTCTTTAATTAGCGTAAGAATCTTATTTAAGTGATTAGGCTTAATTATTAACGAAAAAGGTTAGAAAAAATAAAGGTATTTATAATTTTTTAACTTGTTAGCAATTGAGGAAGGTTGTCTTAAGCGACCTACGAAAGTGCTACCAAGTTAAAGTATTTTAAGCATATTTTTTATTTTTTTTAACTTTTTCTTTAATAATTAAAAGCATAATTATTTAAGTAAGATTATAAGCTAATTAATTAAAAAGCTATTTTTTAGAATTTATATAAAATTATAATTGTACTGTGGTAATCTGGCGACTTGGTTGCAATAGGCCTTAAATGGTTATTTGTAAGGGTAGGTAGCTCTATGTTTTAGAGTATAACATATCGGAACTATCTAACATTATAGGCTAACTACTTGATTATTAGGTAGTTTTAAGCCGTTATATAGGCTTATTATTAGCTATATGTGTCTAAATAGTTTCGGATCTGGGAACTTTTAGGTATATATATAGGGATCCGAGATCCGAAAAATTAAGCTATGTAAGTATATCTTTATAATTGAATAATTCTTAGAGAGAGGCCGGGGGCCTTTAGATATATAGGATTTGGAAGTGAAGGCAACCTCATATAAATTTCAGTGGGTTTTTTTTCTGGCTCTGAGATTCTTCTGTGGGTTTAGGAGTTTTGGTAGGTTAATTTGACCATGTGTCAATAATCTGTTTCATTAAAAGCTCTTTTGTTATTTCGATTTTGATTGCAGTACTATCATCTTTGCCAAGAAAAGAAAACTTCGTATTAGTTTTGGCATTATCAATTAGATAAATCACGTTAAAAACTTTTGCAGTTGTATCTCCATATTCTAAATGAATTTTCTTTACATTTTCATAATACTTAATTAGCGTGTTGTCGTCAGTTTTATTTTCATAACGTATAATTTCAGCCTCATATTCTTTAACCTTTTTATCATAATCTTTTGCGTAATATAAATAAGTATCTTTCATGTTATTTAAAATGGGCGTTTTAGCATTTCTGTAATAATAATCCCTCCGCTCTTTATTAAATTCGATTCGTTCCTTTGCCCATTCAATCATACTTTGTCTTTTCCATTCAATTTGCGAATCAATAGTATCAAGCATATCTTTAGTTAATAATACATTGATTAATTCAAATTTTTCTAACTTAACTTTTCTGATTAATTCAGTTTCGCCGGTTGTATTTATAGCCTTAACAACGGCTATTTTTTCAGATTTATATGGCTCGGAAATTTTGTATTCATTTTTACACGCCGACAAGAAAATAATAAAGACAAGAAATGTAACGGATAATGACTTCATGCGTAAAAAATGATTAAAAGTTCAACTGGTTTCAAGTATTTAAAAGTAAATCTTATCATGGCTGAAAAATGGTGGTTCTAATATGATAACAATTCTTATTGTGAAAATAGTTCCAAAAAGTAACCCCCACCAAGGCGGTGAGGGTCTTTCCAACTATACGAAACCAAATGATTCCGTAATTCAATCTAAAAATCTTTTTTTAGTTAGTCAATAGTAATCTAATATTTAGTCGTTTGAAAACGGATAAAACACTATTTAATTATTATCAATATATTGGTTTAAAAGCTCTTTAAGCGTTGCATTATATGGATGGGTGTATATATTACCATGAGTATATCGAATGAAGGAGAGGCCATGAAATAGGTCTGTACCGTAATTCTTTTTGATGGTATATAATGCGGATATAATATCCCTTTCGTTCTCCCAGCTGTCTGCATACACCTCCAACTTTTTCCCGCCATAGAAAAACATTTTCATATCATTTTATCAATAAGGCATTGAATTTCCTCTGCTAATTTCGGATCGTACCTGGCACACGATTTGGCCCACTTCAGATACTTCAAACAGCCCGTTTTTAAAAATCCTTTTGAATCCTGGATGGTTGAGTATTTTTTTTTCCTGAGGTCATAATAAAATAGAGGAACGGTAAAGCCGTTTAGATCCTGGTTGATCCGGTGTATGATCTTTTTGAATATTTCATTATTAAAGAACTTCTTTATTTTGTCCTCATCAACCTTGAATTTATTTTTAAAGATTTCGGAATTAACGAGTTTTGATTTTAGCCCTTCGGTTAGTACTGACTGGTTATCCCAGAGCCTTACAAACTCATTGTATTCTTCCTCTGATAGATATTTTCCCTTCCTGAAAATTCCCATAGCATACTATTAAACAGGTAAAGAAATAATCTTTATTATATCGCTAAAGCGGCTGCGTGCCCTGTCTGGGTTAATCGGATAAGACCTACATAATTGTTATCAAATTCGATGTATCCTGAAGCCTGTAAAGATTCTATTGCGGCCTGAAAATCGGCATGCATACCCGTAAAGTATATCCCCCGGCTTTGATATACAGCCGCCCCCTGGAATATTACAACATTGGCAAAATAATAAAGGAAGGCACTGTTTCCAACTGTTAGTAAATAACTAAGTATTGAGTTGTTCATGGTTGTATTTAGTTAAAGTTTATAATCCTAATTTTGCTGCCAGCGCGTTAAGCTCACTATTCACGCTGTTTAAATTATCCTGGTTAATGATTCTATCAATGGAATGATTTTTCAAAGCCTGCTCAAGGGCCTTTGTATTATCGTTGTTTCTTTGGATTTGCCTTTGAAGATTGTTTTTCATACTCTCACCCCTTTCCCTCAGTTCCTGCCTTATTCGTTGGTCCTGTGCGAACTTTGAATCACTTGGACGCGCTCTTAAATTATCTCGTAAATACTTGTTAATACTTTCAATGTCGATAAGCGCAGCGCCGGCTGTGGTCGCATTGGATAATATAAAATAGCCATCATCTAAAAGTTCCTTTACTTTATCTTCTGGAATATTGAGATACTGAGCTGTTTCTTTAAGGTTCAACCAGGTTTCATTCCTGATAGCTGCAATTTCTTGCGGTGTTCTTGATTTAGTCTTTACTTCTTTTACTGTTGTTTCCATCTAAGTTGTTATTTATTAGTTGCCGGCAATAGGTTGAAATTGCCATGTATTTATCTTTGGCCTGTCTTTTTAGCAGGTTATATTCCTTATCATTTAAACAAACCTGAATCCTGTTTTTTAGATATGCCATACTATAAATATACTATTAAAAGAAGCCTTAAAAAAGACACAAAGAAGCCTAATATTACAGGCTAAAAATGAGGTAAAATACTATATATGAGAGAGTTATAGTGGTATACTAGATGTTCATTGATGTTTATAATTTATTACACCCTGAAACATAATTATGTTTTATGGATCTGGGGATGTATTCATTGCTCTTACTCTTCAGCTATATTTCACCTGCCAGCAGTTGAGTGAGCCAAACTGGAAGGACAGCAGCATAGCGAATCTCTCACCAGCAGGAAAATGGCAGGCTCTGCAACTCTCTCTACATTCGACCTGTACGCCCATGTAGTTTATGCTATCACCTGAGCAGTATCTATCAGGCATAGGAGCTGGACTTACAGGTACCGGATCAGCCTGTAGCTGCTGTGAAACGCTTTCTTTCCTTACTCCTCGCACTGATTAAGAAGAATTCTATCAGCTTTTAACTTATACTGATTATGTCGATTAAATACTAAATTGGAGAAATGGGAGCAATTTTATAACTTTAATAGACTGCAAGTGCATTTGATGGAAAAACACCTTATGAAGCATTAAGATTTATATTAAAATAATGAACTTTTTGCCCAACTAAATCTGAAGTATCATGAGTGGAGAATGCAGGTTTAGAAAACAAACATTTACGTTGATATAAATCAATTTAGTTGATTTTTCAATTGGGAAACTTCAAATTTATTAACAATGAATTTTCGAAATCGTATAATATTATTTTCTTCTGTTTTACTAGGAGTCGTCGGAGTAATTTTACTCTATAATAAGCTATTAATCCGCCAAAATTCATTGGAAGAACAGGTTAATTTGGATGATGGTTATGTAGGATCACGTAGTTGCCGGGAATGTCATGAACGTTTTTATGACCTTTGGTCTCCATCCCACCACGGAAAGGCCATGCAGCCGGTAGCAGATGTGCTGTTAAATGAAAACTTACAATTGCCAGAACTTGCCAAAAAAGTTGGAGACAGTTGGTTTGAGATCTTCCTGGAGCCTAATGCACTATTCATGATTGAACGTTCGAATCAGGAGGCAAAGGAAGAAATAAATAGATATGAAGCAAAATGGGCCCTTGGCGGGAGGAATATTTATTACTTTCTTACTCCATTTGGCGGCGGGAAGTTACAGACCATGCCCCTTGCATATGATATCAATAGAAAGGAGTGGTATAGTAATCCAGAAAGTGCAGTTCGACACTTTGTCGATAATATTTCATCAGATGAAGAAGTTGATTGGAAACATTCATTATACACATTCAATACCACCTGCCACAGTTGTCATGTAAGTCAGCTAAACAAGAATTACGATGTAAGTTCGAATACATACCACACTACCTGGAAAGAACCTGGAATAAATTGCGAAACATGTCATGGCCCCTGTGAGGAGCATATCCTTGTATGCAGGGAGGCAAAAGAAAGAGATGAAATCCCGGAAGATTTAAAGATAATCCAGGCCAAGGATTTTACGTCCGAGCAGCATAATTCTTCCTGTGCTTCATGCCATGCTAAGGGAATGCCTTTAACGCAAGCCTATAATCCAGGAGAACCATTTTTTCAACATTTTAATCTTATAACCCTTGAGAGTCCGGATTACTATCCGGACGGACGCGATTTGGGAGAGAATTATACCATGACAAGCTGGTATCAAAGTTCATGTGTCAGCAACAGCGATTTGCATTGTGTTACCTGTCATACCTCCAGTGGCAGATATCGTTATAAAAATAATGACAATGAGATTTGTGTAAAATGCCATCGGGATCATGTTGAAAATTTTGAAACACATTCACACCATAAGACCGAAGATAGCTTAACATGCGTTTCCTGCCATATGCCAAAAACAGAGTTTGCCAGAATGACCAGAAGCGATCACTCCATGCAACCTCCCACACCTGCTACTACTATCGAATTTGGTTCCCCAAATGCATGCAACATTTGCCATGTTGAGGAAGATGCAAGTTGGTCCAATAAACATGTAACTGAATGGCATGGGAATTATCAGGATGAAGCACTAGTAAATGCCCGATTAATCTACAAAGGCAGGAATGGCCAATTTCAAAATATGCAACAGATGTTAGCCATGATCAATAACCAGGACATTGATATCATTTTCAGAAACTCTATGATCCGGATCCTGATGATCCAAATCAATGAAAAAAATGAACATCACTTTTTCAAGGCTCTGAAAGATGATTCACCATTGATTCGGGCCTCGGCGGCCGAGGGTTTAGGATTTAGAATTAATGAAGAATCAAAAAAGGCCTTATTAAATGCAGTACAGGATAGTGTTTTGATTGTCCGCAACAGAGCCTCTTCGTCATTGGTTTCATATCCGAAAAATATGTTCTCACAGGAAGAATGGAGTATTGTTGAAAACAATTTCAAGGAGTATGAAGAGTATCTTTTGGCGAATCCCGATACTTGGTCTGCCCATTATAACCTGGGTAATTATTATCAGGGGAGAGGCATGCATCAAGAAGCCATCAAAAGCTATGATAAGGCTGTTGAGTTGGAAGATGAAGTCGTCATGCCATTGGTAAATTCTGCGATGGCTTATAGTGTATTAGGCAATAATATATCAGCTGAAGAAAAACTAAAAAAAGCATTAGAGGTTGATCCCGAGAACTCTGTGGCCAATTTAAACTACGGATTATTACTGGCGCAGACACAGCGATTTGACCAGGCCAAAACGCATTTGATCCGGGCGCTTGATAGCGATTCAACCCTTTCAGCCGCTGCCTATAATTTAGCAGTGATAACTTCCCAATCTAATCTAGCTGAAGCATTGAAATATATATCCATAGCACACCAGGTGGATCCGGAAAATGCTAAATATGCCTATACGTTTGCATTCTATTCCTATCAAAACGGAAACAAGCAAAAAGCTATTACGACTTTGCTGGATTTGATGGAAAGATATCCTGAGTATATCGATGCGTACTTGTTTCTGGGAAATATTTATGAAGAGGCCAAGAACACAAAAGCAGCAATTGGTATATATGAAAAGGCGACTAAAATTGAAAGTATTCCTGAAGAGTATCGCCGGAATATTCAAATTAAAGCTAATTCACTGAAGTAACAAAACATTTTTAATTTTTGAAAAAAAACTACCAAAAGATGAAAAAGGAAGCTAGACAACAAACATGAAGAAGATCCAAAGCAAGCTGCAGCATTTCGTTATGCTGCTGAGAAGTATCTTGCTGGAGACTGTCTTCATGATGTCGCATTGGAATTAAAGCATGATCCTAAATTTGGTATATCAATTGGATATGATCGTTTATTAAAAAATCTTAAAACAGCTGATCGAAATGAATGGGTGATAAATTTCAAAAGTGGTCCATTTACATTTAAAATCCCACCGATTTTGAATCCTAGACTTGCCGAACAAATCCGCAACCAAGCTAAAATACGCAAGGGCAAGCGCACAGATTTAAAGCCTAAATATTTGCTAAATGGGGGACTGTTTCGATGTCAAAAGTGTGGAAAAACTTTTTATGGAACAATCCATGGAGGTGTCAGGCAATACGAACACTACACTTTTAGGGATAAGTACAGCACTGCAAAGTTTTGTTGCCGCATAAAGGCTAAACCGTTCGAAAATGCTATATTAGAAACCATTTTTCAATATTTCTTTGATAAACCTAAATTTGATAAGGCGATTGAACAAAATTTGAAGCCAACCGAAAAGCGAAAAGAATTGGAACGCAAATATGGAGATGATAAAGAAAAATTGTGAAATACGTACCTGATCAGAGGGGATTACTAGTGCTTTTAACGGATCCTGTCCACTGACCTGACAAGCTTTTCATCCCTTCGGATATACCGGTTTGCAATAGAGTTCAATATTAAGGCAATAGCAGGCATAAACAGGCCCAGCTTATATTCACCGAGAATATTTGGTAATACCTCACTTTGTGCTTTGTAGGTAAGATATACTAAATACACCAGAGCTCCGGTCATCAAAAGAGAATTTAAAGTACCTAACTTGATCTGGGTAAGCCGGTTTTTGTATTTGAATATCTCGATCCAGGAAATTATAACTGTCAAGGCTGCAACACCCCCGCTGTAAGCATAGGGAAGATAAATATATTGTAATCCGGATTCTGTGTTCGCCTGATGTAACATGAAGGTTGAAAATACCTTGTACATTTCTCCGCTTGCAGGATCCAACTTCAACCATACTGGTATGAATAGAAATAAAATCATGCAAACAGATGACAGCAAAAGAAAGATACTTTGTATTCGTTGGATCATTTGATTATCAATTTTTTGACAAAATTAATCATGCAATTAAAAAAATCTTAACATTCTTCATCTTTTTACTAGTTTTGAATTAAAGCTATCTTTGTTTTTCTAATCAATTTGAATGGCTAGGTATTTTATAGAGTTGTCTTATAAAGGGACCAATTATCATGGATGGCAGATCCAAAAAAATGCAACTGGAGTTCAGCAATTGTTGAACAAGGCTTTAAGTCTGAAGACAAGTAGTGATATTGAAACCATCGGAAGTGGTCGAACAGATAAAGGGGTGCATGCATTACAACAATTTGCTCATTTTGATATTTCCAAAGGGATAAACGAAGAACATCTGGCCTTTCAACTAAACCGCGTTTTATCAAACGACATTGTTATAAAAAGGATCTTTGAGGTGAATCCGGAAGCACATGCAAGATTTGACGCCGTTTCCAGAAGCTATCAATATAAGATTAACCGTTTAAAGAACCCGTTTCTGATTGATACTTCTTATTATCGAAGGGGGGACCTGGATCTTAGCCTGATGAACCAGGCCGCTGGATTACTTATGGGAACACAGGATTTTGAAAGTTTCAGTAAGGTAAAAACAGATGTGAACCATTTCCGTTGTACAATCACAAGATCGGAATGGATAGAGGAGGATGATAAAATTTATTATTATGTAACGGCAGATCGATTTTTACGGGGGATGGTACGTACTTTAGTAGGAACAATGCTGGATATTGGAACCGGGCAAACAAGTTTGGAAGATTTAAAAAGGATCATTGCAAGCCTCGATAGACAAAAGGCTGGTAGAGCAGTGCCGGCACATGGATTGTATTTGACTGAGGTAAAATATCCTTCAGATATATTTATAAACGAACGACCTTGACAAAAGAAAGTTTAAAGGGAAATATCATTGATTTGAGAGTGCTGAAGAGACTTCTTCAGTATGTAAAGCCCTATAGATGGACTTTCCTCATCCTAATATTGTTGACCATTCTGCTGGCAACCTTAGGCCCCCTCAGGCCTTATCTTGTGGGTATTACTATTGATAATAATATTGCAACTGGCGATTATCCTGGATTATTGATGATGGTTGGGATCATTTTTGGCTTACTTCTGCTGCAGTCCCTTGTCCAGTATGCTCATACTTTTCTATCTGACTGGCTTGGTCAGCATGTTATTAGAGATATCAGAATAAAGCTCTACCGGCATTTACTAGGTCTTAAACTTCAGTTTTTTGATAGAACACCTATTGGCCGGCTGGTGACAAGAAATGTTTCTGATATCGAAACCCTCGCCGATGTGTTCAGCCAGGGCCTGGCGGCTATGCTGGGTGACTTGCTTCAATTGGTTGTAATCCTTGCCATAATGTTCTACACCGACTGGCGGATGACACTGATCAGTCTTTCAACACTGCCATTATTAATAATAAGTACCTATGTATTTAAAGAAAAGATAAAGTCGGCCTTCAATGAAGTTCGTAATGCGGTGGCCAATCTCAATTCTTTTGTCCAGGAACATATAACAGGGATGAGTATTGTCCAGATATTTAACAGTGAAGATAGAGAATTCAAAAAATTTAAGAAGATCAATAATGAACACAAGAAAGCGAATCTAAGATCAGTGCTCTATTATTCAATTTATTACCCTGTCGCTGAAGTTATTCAGGCAATAGGGATCGGGTTGCTGGTATGGTACGGTGCAAAAGGGGTTATCGCGGAATTTACATCGATAGGCGTGCTAATTGCTTTCATCATGTATATTCAGATGTTCTTCAGGCCGATAAGGATGATAGCCGACCGGTTTAATACTTTACAACTAGGCATAGTAAGTACGTCAAGAATTATCAAATTATTGGACAGCAAGGATCATATTGCTGATAATGGAAATATCGTACCAGGGCATTTCAAAGGAGAAGTGGAGTTCAAAAATGTATGGTTTGCCTATGATGAAGAAAATTACGTATTGAAAGATATCTCCTTCAGTGCCCACCATGGGGAATCTATCGCGTTAGTAGGGGCTACTGGAGCCGGCAAGAGTTCTGTGATAAATATTTTATCAAGATTTTACGAGATTAATGAGGGATCGATTTATGTGGATGGTATTAATATTAAAGAGTATGATCTTCAGGCCCTGAGACGCAACATTGGTGTGGTCTTGCAAGATGTGTTTTTGTTTTCCGGATCGATAAGAGAAAATATAACCCTTGGCAAGACCGATATCACAGAAAGCCAGATCCTGGATGCTGCTGAACTGGTGGGGGCACTTGGTTTTATAGAGAAACTACCCGGCGGGCTGGATTATGATGTGATGGAAAGAGGTGCGACACTTTCTGTTGGACAAAGGCAACTTATATCATTTATCAGGGCCATGGTGTATGATCCTCAGATTATTGTTCTTGATGAGGCGACATCCTCTGTGGATACGGAGACAGAAACTATGATCCAGGCAGCAATTGAAAAAGTATTAAAAGGAAGAACTTCAATCGTTATTGCACACAGGTTGTCTACAATCCAACGTGCAGATAAGATACTTGTATTCGACAAAGGGGAGATAAAGGAAGCTGGCAATCATCAGGAACTGCTATCCAAAAATGGGTTTTATACCTATTTGTATAATGTTCAATACAAAGAACTGGTATAAGATGAGAAGACCTTATATGTTTATCGCCTTTGCTTTGATCATAACTAGCCTGTTGATATTGTATGACCATTTAGGCGGATTTAATGACCCGGTATTATCATATGAACCGGTTAAGGAATATAACTTTTCAGGAAATTTTTTCCATGGCAAAACCTCAGATCCTTCATTGGAAGAACTTTTCAGCGAAATGAGATTTGTCAAAAACAGTGAAAAACTAAGCGGACCATTGGTAATGATATGGTATGAAGTACCCGAAAGTTCGAAAGATTCCATACGCTTATTTGTCGGGCTTGAGATCATGCCAGAAGAACATTTCCCTGATGATCTTGATTCTATGCATCTTGAAATGAGAGGGGTTATTAGAGCAGCTATTAAAAAGCACGCCAGTGTTATGCCGAACCCTTTGGTGATCATAGATCAAATTAATAAATATGCTGAGGAGCACCAGTATAAATTGCAAAACCTGGTGATTGACAAGTACTTATCGGACTCCCTTGTTTACACTGAAATACCCCTTGAATTCTGATTTTCCTCCGGAATGGAAGCGGGCATAAAATGAGGTCATATTTATGTAAACGAATTTGTTCTAATAGATTAATACGTATACTTTTGCACCTTAGGAAAAAGTAGATGAGCGATAAAATAAAACACGAATGCGGGATCGCCCTCATTCGACTGCGGAAACCACTTAACTATTACATCGAAAAATACGGCACCCCAACATATGCAATGGGAAAATTGTACCTGCTTATGGAAAAGCAGCATAACAGAGGGCAGGATGGAGCAGGGGTCGCTAATATAAAAATAGATTTGAAACCTGGCCACAGGTATATAAGCCGAATAAGATCTATTGAGAATCAACCCATAGCGGATATATTCAGAAAGATCTCAAAAAAGTATAAAAAAGGAGGCAAAAACAATAGCCAGAACTACTTTGATTCGCAATGGATGAAAGAAAATGTAGCCTTTACCGGGGAATTGTGGCTCGGTCATCTGCGCTATGGGACCCATGGGGTAAATTCGATTGAAAATGTCCATCCTATGCTTCGTCAAAATAACTGGAGAAGCAGAAGCCTTGTTATTGCCGGTAATTTCAATATGACCAATGTCGATGAATTGTTCAAAAAACTTGTATCTATCGGACAACATCCCAAAGAAAAGGTTGATACGGTTACTGTAATGGAAAAGATAGGGCATTTCCTGGATCTTGAAAATCAGCAGATATTTGACAAATACAAAGATAAATTTTCCAACCAGGAAATTACTGAACTGATTGAGAGCGAACTTGATATACAGCGTGTGCTGGAAAGGTCCTGTAAGGACTTTGACGGTGGATATGCTATGGCGGGATTAACGGGATATGGTGCCGCTTTTGTCGCAAGGGACCCAAACGGTATCCGGCCGGCTTATTATTATGCAGATGATGAGGTCGTGGTAGTTACTTCTGAAAAACCACCTATAAAAACCGCTTTTGATGTAGAATACTCTGCAATCAAAGAGATACAACCCGGACATGCCCTGATTATCGATAAGGATGGTAAATATAATGAGCACAAGTTTATTGAACCAAAAGAAAAATTGTCCTGCAGCTTCGAACGGATCTATTTTTCAAGGGGAACTGATCCGGACATATATGCTGAAAGAAAAACACTTGGCCGGCTTTTACTTCCACAGGTACTTAACGCCATTAACTATGATTTGAAAAATACTGTTTTTTCCTATATCCCAAATACAGCAGAAACGGCGTTCCTTGGCCTTACTTCTGCACTTGAGGCTTTCCTTATTGGAAAACGTAAAGATGTATTTATTGATAATAAACCATTTCTTGATTCCAGGGAAGAACTGCTTGCCTTTAAACCGAGAATTGAAAAACTCGTGCTCAAAGATGTTAAAATGCGGACTTTTATCACTGATGATGAGCATCGGGATGATCTCGTAGGTCATGTTTATGATACAACTTATGAGGTAATAAGAAAAGATAAAGATTCTATAGTTGTTCTTGATGACTCCATAGTAAGGGGCACAACTCTGGAGAGAAGCATTCTTACCCTCTTGGATAAGGTATCTCCAAAGAAAGTAGTTATTGTATCTTCTGCTCCACAAATCCGATATCCCGATTGTTACGGTATCGATATGTCGAAATTGGGTGACTTCATCGCTTTCAGGGCGCTCATGGCTTTATTAAATGACAGGGATTATGATGATAAACTGGATGAAGTGTATGAAAAGGCAAAAGATTCGCTGACTAAGAATGATGCACCCAATCATCTTAAAGAACTATATGACCTGTTTACTGACGATGAGATTACAGAAAAAATCGCTGAGATTGTTACTCCAAAGCATATGAAATCCGAAGTTCAGATAGTCTATCAAACGGTTGAAAACCTGCACAAATCATGTCCGGCGCATCTTGGCGATTGGTATTTTACAGGTAATTATCCCACACCTGGCGGGAATAATGTAGTAAACAAAGCGTTTATGAACTATATGGAAGGATTGACTGTTCGCGCTTATTGATCAGTGATTCTGTTAATAGATTAAACCGCGAAGCTTTCACCACATCCGCAAGTCCGGGAAGCATTTGGATTTACAAATTGAAATCCTTTTCCATTTAAACCATCTGAGAAATCAAGGGTAGTTCCAATAAGATATAGCAGGCTTTTCTTGTCGACTAAGATCTTGATCCCCTTATCTTCGAATACCTTGTCTTTTTCATTTATGGCAGCCTCAAAACTCAGATCATACATCAGGCCAGAACAACCACCTCCCTGTACTGAGACGCGTATATTCGTGTTTTCTTCCTTTCCTTCATCTTTTCGAAGATCCAGGATCTTGTCCTTTGCTTTTTCAGTTATCTGTATCATACTCTAATTTTGATCCAATATTTAAAGAAATAACTACAAAAGTAAACATAAAGTTTAAATGAAATTCCCTTCGCAAATAAAAATATTATATATGAAGTAAATCATGCTATAAACTTTCCCTATGATTTTATCTAAAATTTCAAATTTAATACAGTTTTGAAACTCCTAATAAATGTGTAAATTTCACTTGATCAATAAAATCTGTCGCAGGGAAGACAATTTTCCTGATTGCGATATAAGATTTATGAAGAACTAAAAGTATCCTAAACAAACATAAATTGACTAAAATTTCAATTGCCGCCGCACAGACTATTCCTGTAAAAGGAGATGTCGAGGAGAATATCAAGAGGCATGAAAAACTCATAAAAATTGCGGCAGATAAAGAAGTAGATATACTCCTTTTTCCTGAACTTTCACTTACAGGGTATGAGTTAGACCTGGCCGAAGAACTGGCTATGACCTTTTTCGATGAAAGACTTCTTCCATTGTTGCAATTATCAACTGCCAATAGTATGGTTATAGTGGCAGGAGCCCCTGTGCGGATTGACAATTGCATATATATTGGTGCATTTGTTTTTAATCCGGATAGCTCAATATCAGTTTATCTGAAGCACCATCTGCACCCGGGTGAAGAAAAGGTCTTTCGACCCGGTCATTTTAATCCCTCAATCTATATAGGACCGGAAAAAGCTTCAATAGCAATTTGTGCAGACTTTAAGAATCCGGATCACTCTGCTGATGCAGCCAAGAATAAAAGCACCCTTTATCTCGCAGGGGCTTTTATAACGCCGGAAGGATACACTAAAGATTCAAATTTATTGAGTCAATATTCCCGAAAATACAAAATGGGAGTGGCTCTTTCGAATTTTGGAGGTGAATCAGGAGGCATAATGTCAGCTGGGAAAAGTGCAATCTGGTCTGATTCGGGTGAGAAGGTGGCAGGTTTGGATGGCTTAGGAGCTGGCCTGGTAATTACTAAAAAAATAAATGGTAAATGGTCTGGGAAATCCATGTTCATACAATAAGCCAAAGTCTTTGAATAAATTCCATTCTTAATAATGAAAGAACAGAAACAAACAGATAAATAATTTACATTCATGGCCGATAAGCGAACAGAAATTAAAGAATTAGGAGAGTTTGGGTTAATTGAGCGTATAAAATCAAATTTTTCACTAAATAATCCTTCAACCGTACTGGGTATAGATGATGATGCCGCAGTGATCGATACCGGTGAAAAATTTCTCCTGGTATCCACAGACATGCTTCTTGAAGGAGTGCATTTTGACCTTGCATTTACGCCTTTGAAGCATCTGGGATATAAATCTGTCGCGGTAAATGTCTCTGATATAGCTGCAATGAATGGTATCCCCAGGCAAATAACCGTGAGTGTCGGGATATCAAACAGGTTTTCAGTTGAAGCCATTGATGCTTTATATGATGGAATAAAAATGGCCTGTGAAGCCTATGAGGTTGACCTTGTGGGTGGCGATACTACCTCTTCTGCATCTGGTCTTGTTATTTCTGTTACTGTGCTAGGGGATGTTGATAAAGCCAGACTTGTTAAAAGAAGTACTGCCAAGGAAAAGGAGATCATATGTGTAACCGGTGACCTTGGGGGTGCTTATATGGGACTTCAGGTCCTGGAGAGGGAAAAGCAAGTTTTTCTGGAAAATCCGGAAATGCAGCCGCAACTTGAAAACTATAGCACTATTGTAGGCAGGCAATTGAAACCTGAAGCCAGGATGGATATTATCTATGAATTGAGGGATAAAGGTATTGTGCCCACCTCGATGATTGACGTATCAGATGGATTGGCTTCTGACCTTTTTCATATTTGCAATCTATCAAATGTTGGTGCAGCAATTTATGAGGATAAATTACCGATTGATAATCAAACATATCAGACTGCCGGAAGTTTTAAGATAGATCCGGTAACCTGTGTTATGAATGGTGGGGAGGACTATGAATTGCTGTTTACGATCAAACAGGATGATTTTGAACAGCTAAAAAACCATCCGGATATCCATTTTATAGGATATATCCAGTCAAAGGATAAAGGGATCAACCTGGTCACTAAAGCAGAGAATGTAGTGCCCTTGCGTGCCCAGGGATGGGATCATTTTCAAAAAAATTAGTCTTAGGAATTAAATCTTAGCTTTTATAAAGCTGGTTAAAGCCTCTCAGGTAATTCATTTATCCGTAAAACTCTAAAAAACAGAACGGATCTCTTATTTTCTGGCAATCATTCTAATAACAGCTCCCTCCCCCTGATGATAGGGCCCTTCGTTATACTCCTCAAATGTTTCGTACAGCTCTAAGATGTTCAATTCCCTGAAATCAGCATAGTAAAATTTCCTTATCATAGAGCATTTCAAGAACAGGAGGCCCACCGGTCTCCCTTCCTAAGTTGTGCCTTGCTGAAAGCTTCTATCATAATCAATCCACCTGGCTTAAGTAATTTGATGAACTTTTGATGAATGGTAGGTCTGATCTGTGGGGGAAGGTGTAGAAATACAAGTGCAATAGCATCATAAACATCTTCATCTGAATTTAATACTGAGAGGTCTTGAATCTGATAATCTATTGTTACATCATTCAGCTCAGCCAGTTTTTTGGCTTTTTCCATACCAGCCTGGCTTTGATCCACAGCATATACATCCCAACCATTAATGGCGGCATAAACTGCGTTCCTGCCCTCACCTTCTCCAGGTAAAAGCATCTTTCCGGATGAATTGGAGTCAATGAATGATTTGAAATATACATTTGGTTCTGTACCATAAGCATAATCTTTATCGCCATAGCGCATGTCCCAGAATTCTGTAGTCATTTTTATATTATCAATTTTTTATAATAAAAGTTTAATCAAGATAAATGTTTCGTCCAATACTGAATTTATGTAAATTTATATCAGGATTTAAACATTTTTGTCCACTAAACAATTTTTTAATATGGCAAATACACCTCCCAAAAGATATCAGGAAGTAAAGGATCAATTTCCCGAGATCATTGAAGCCTATGAGAAGCTTGGCAAAGCCACACATGAAGGCCCAATATCGCCAAAATATGTTCATCTGATCAAGCTCTCAGCTGCTGCTACCATGAGGTCAGAAGGGGCTGTACACAGTCATGCCAGACGGGCGATGGAACATGGAGCATCAAAAGAGGAAGTGCGCCATGCGGTTATTCTGTTAACCAATACCATAGGCTTCCCGAATATGATGGCCGCCTTATCCTGGGTAGATGACATACTGGACTGATGATTAATTTTCATATCAGATATTTATTTTTAGTTTCCTGTCTGTCATTATTATTCTGGCAATGCAGCAGTGAGTCACAAAATGTTGTCGTATATCCGGGAATACCAGATCTGGAAACCAGTGATTTGTATGAAGTGCAGGTGAATAACCGGACAGTATGGGTAGAGAAGTTCAGGACTACAATGGATATTGAAAACCTGGCGGATTGGTTCATTTCCGAATCCTATACCCGGGAACAGCAAGAAGTGCATATCGCTAACTTCTCTTGCCAGTCCCAGATTCTGGTTACGCTCAAGGTAAAAGAGCCTGTGAAATCTGTTAGTATCAGGCCGAATAGCCGGGAAATTAAATACATTATTGAAGGGAATCTAATCCGGTTTTCCCTTCCCGGACCCGACCAGTTGTATATTGAGATCAATGATCTTCCGCCTATTATGTTTTTTTGCAAATCCTGTTGAAAACATTATTCCTGATCAAAATGATGAAAATGTAAGATACTTCGGACCGGGCGTTCATAATCCGGGCATGATGACGCTCGAGGATAATGAGATCATTTATATTTCCGGAGGCGCTATCGTTTATGGTGGTATTCGGGCAAATGGAGCTTCAGATATAAAAGTATTGGGACGCGGCATCCTGGATGGTGGATACGAGCATAAACGTATGGTTGTATTAGAGGATGCAAAGAATATAGAATTTAATGGAGTACTGATCCGAAATGGGGTGTCATGGACGAATACCGTAATAAATTGCGAAAATATTAAGTATACCGGCATCAAGGTATTCGGTTTTGGCCCAGCGGCGATGGGATCAATCCGGTGGGTTCCCAAAATATGGAGATCTCAAATTGCTTTCTACGGTGTACTGATGATTGCATTGCTATAAAATCACCTGATTCCAGTCGCGTGGTGAAGAATATAAGGGTATTTAACAATACAATGATTGGATATGCTTTCAGCGATGGGATCACAATCGGTTTTGAAACAAATGGCCCTTATGTTGAAGATGTTAAAGTATATAATTGTGATATTTTGCAGGCGAGAGGAGGTAGCCGGGTGGATGGTCATTCTGCTTTCAGCATAATATGTGACGGACCTGCACAAATCCGGGATATAACTTATGAGGATATCCGGGTAGATGAGGATGTCTATAAATTATTTGAATTAAATATAACTGATGGGACTAAATATGGTATTAATCCTCCGGGCCATATCAGGAATGTTCATTTAAAAAATATTAAATGGTACAGTAGCGACCAATTATTCTCAAAGGATTTGATGAAACCCACAGGGTGCAGGATATCACATTCGAAAATTGTTTCGTAAAAGGGGAGATACTTAAAAACACCCGCAATGATTTATTTGAGATTAATGAGTTTGTGGATAATGTTCAATTCGTGAAATAGGTTTCGATATTCCAAATTGTAATTTCCGAAAATTATATTATCGATTTTAATCTATTCATATTTTAAGATCTTTGCCGGACTGATAATGGCCACTTTCCTGCTTTGCACAAAAAGTGTGATCCCTGGGAAACTGAATTCTAAGGAAAAAATATTCTAACCTTGTTCAATTATTTTACTGGTCCTTTTTCAAGTGCATTTTTAATGGCCGCCTTGGCGAAATTGCTGGTAACCGTTGCGCCAGATATAGAATCAAAATTCAGATCTTCCTTCTGGTCAATTCCGGATTTAACATTTTGGGGTGCTCCATAGCCGATTGTCCCATAGAGTCTTTCGAAATTATAATGAACCAATTCGCCGTCTTTTACTTTGAAGGATATTTTTGCACCCACTTTGTTGAAAATAGCTGAATATTCACCTTCATATTGGCCATCTTCGATCTGCAGACATTCTTGGTTGAAATTCACCCACATATTTGCCCGCATTTCTGCCTGCCATATTGAATGATAAGAGTCCTGCTACGATTATAATTGCAGCTATTCCAAGTATGTATAGAAGTATTTTCAGCATTTCTATATAATTTCCATTAGCATTAGAGCCGGAACCAATTTATTCAACCAGATATCCTTCATCAATTAAAAACTGTTTCATTAATACCAGGGTTTGGTGAAAAGGTCGGTCATTTTTCTTTCCTTTATTGAAAAAAGCATGTTTTTCGCCTCCGAATAGAATTACCTCACATGTATTTTCTTTTCCGATCATGATCTTCTGAAATTCCAATATCGTAGAAGGTGGCACCAAAGTATCTTCGGTTCCATGAAAGATCAGGGTAGGGGGTGTCGATTCCGAAATATGAAATATGGGGGATGTTTCTTTCACTTCTTTTTCTCCCCCAAAGCGATCCATGAAAACTGCGGTGTTCAGAACCGGATTGAAAAGGATCAATCCATCTGGTTTTGGATCAATATTTAAATCATCAGAAGGGTCGTTAAAGCCAGGTAAAGTAGCTGTACAGGCGGCAAGATGGCCTCCGGCTGAACCACCTGCAGCGATTATCCTGTTTTTATCAATATTTAGTTTATCCGCATTCTCTTTGAGCCACCTCATAGCTGATTTAGCATCAGCGATTGCATCCTGAGGGGTGGTGTTATGTTTGTTTTTGATGCGGTATTCTGCTGTTATTCCAGCCATGCCCTGTTGTGCCAGATATTCACAATGCGGTTTGAATTGTCCTGTATTTCCGCTTACCCAGCCTCCACCGAAAAAGAATATGACAGCGGGGACTTTTTTGTTTCGTTTCATCCTCTTCGGATAATAAACCTGAAGGTTTAAAGCTACCGTATCAATTGTTTTGTAAGTATAACTTTCCGGTTTGATCACGGATTGAGGATATCCGGGAAATTGTAGAAGAAGAATTAAAGACAAAATGGTTTGTAGAACTTTCATAGAGCCTCAAAAATGATTGTAAATATAAGTTTTGCCTGTCAATTTACATTGCATAATCCAGTATTCGTAAGTGATTGAGGATTCATTTATCTCAACCCTGGGTAATAGATTCCTTTCTGATGTCGATAAACTTGGCTAAAGGACCTACCAAAAAAAGCGCATAAAAAGGTGCATAAATGAACTGGTTCATTCTTAATACAAACTCCACCAGGGCTATAAGGAAGGCGACCAGGATCTGCCCTTTTTTGCTCCTCACGCCGGTAGGAGGATCTGTGATCATGAAAAATATGAACAGCTGATACATTGGACCAGTGAGGGGAGCAACTTCAGCCAGGAAAGCATCGCCTGTCAGATAACTTCGAACAAAGGCAAAAAATATAAAACTGATCACATAGGTAAAAGTTACATGGAATTTTTTGGCCCGGTAAACAATTACTGTGCCCAGCACCCAGATCACCAGCATTGGCCAGATATTATTACCCCATTGAATGCTTAAGCCCGCAACACTGAAGGGTGCTGTGAACAACATCCAGGAGATCCCGAAATTAGATGGGTTCCAAATATGCTTTCCTTTGTATCTCAGCACATATTTAGAAGTGATGGAAATCATGGCTGTTAATATATATGGCCAATAAAACATAGATCTGATCAGAATGCTCACACTAATGCCGGAAATGTAGGCACTTGCCAGGTTTTTCCATTTGCCAAAAAACAATCTACCCAAAACCAGATCTGTAATTATACTGGCAGCAATGGCCAGGATTACCGTTGTATAACTTTCAAGTATACCAAAAGAAAGATGACCAGCGAGAAGGATCAGGGATATAAAAATAGGTGCAGAATATTTGTTAAGAACCTGCAAGAATCCTGTTGACTTCTTCGTTTGTTCCTGTATTACTGCAACTCCTTCTGTTTTTACATTCTTCATATCGCTTCAATCACTTTATGCAGTTTACCCGTTTCCGGATCATCGATCACCTGTAACTTTCCGGATGGCCAAATGATCTCAACCTTTTCAACCGATGGGTTTTGGCCTAGTCCAAAGTGTACTGACTCTCTGATTCTGGGAACAAAATCCAATTCCTCCAGTCACTACCTGGGCTTGTTTTTTCCCATTCCAATATAAAATTACGGTTGCACCTATTGCACTTTTATTGCTGGCAATTCCACTTAAAGAAAAACCAATCCAATTGTTCAATGGATCCACCTGATTTTTGTAAACCAGTAACCCCTGGTTCATATTGGCTACAATAACATCCAGCACACCTCTGTTCCACAGGTCTGCCATGACGACGGACCGACTGTCAAGAGTGGCATGCTCACAAACGTCGCTCGAGGCATCAAGGAAGTTTCCGCTACCGTCATTTAGCCAGATCATATTTTGTTGGTATCCCGACTGGCTTTTTCCTTCCATGGCAGGCCAGTTTAAAGCATCAGAAATAATCGCCTTATTACCACCTGTAACCTTCGAATAGTCGTACCAATAGGATGATCCCTTTATTCCGGAAATGAATCCGTTTGCTACATACAGGTCCAGAGAGCCATCATTGTTGAGGTCTCCGAACTGTGCCCCATAGCTCCAGCCTCCCAACTCAACTCCTTTTTGACGTGCGGTGTTGTCATATACAGGGAAGCCAGAACCTTCTGAAGGTGTCCAGAGGTTGTTTCCTTGCAGTAATACACCAACTTCTGTAATGTTAGAGATGTATAAGCTCTGTTCACCATTATTATCAATGTCTCCAAATGTCATATTCATACCGCTCTTAGGCGTATATCCTATGCCTGTATCCTTCCCAATTTCATTAAAACTTTGCCCACCTATATTGATAAACCATTCATCTACAGCATAATCATTTGCTATGACCAGGTCCTGAAAACCATCACCATTCAGATCAGCGGTTCCTGCTGCGAGGGTCCATTTTGTGCTGAGCAGATTTGCCTCCTTGGGTTACATCTTCAAATGTGCCATTTCCTTTATTTCTAAACAGATAATTTCTGCCTCCATTATTTGCATATTCAAAACTTTCCGGCATAATAATGGTGTTTTTCAAGTTCCATAGATCAATTTCTTCCCTGTAGTATCCCCCGATAAACAGATCCAGGAATCCATCCTTATTGTAATCAAACCAGATGGCTGTATTGGCATTTATCCAGGAAGGTAATCCGGCTTCTTCGGATACGCTTTCAAAGATTTCGCCATTTATATTTTTAAAGAGTTCAGGTTTCCCCCACTTATAAATAAAAATATCTTCATATCCATCATTGTTATAATCCCCCCAGATCGAGCCCATAGATACACCTGTTCCCTGAATATTAATATCCGCCAGCCCTACTTTTGATCCTACCTCAATGAATGTTCCATCTTTCTGATTGTGATATAAGGCATTCTTACTTCCAAGTCGGCTGTTTGTTAGATACAGGTCATTCCAACCATCCTGGTCAAAATCACTGACAGAAACCGCAGCTCCCATTGAGGCAATTTGCGGTAATATATGGTTTAACTGAGGGTCTAACTCAGGGCTTTGGTGTTTAAAGTCGATTCCTGCCTGCCCGGATACCTCTTCCAGATAAAATCCAAAAAACTTCAATGCAGTGGCAGAATTGTTTAAAGAGTTGTTTGCAGGCCGGCTTATGGTTTCCTTTTTAATAATAGCCGGCAAGATTAAAAGGACGATAAAAAAGATCGTCACAGATACTTTTAATATATTTTGATTTCCTGTCTTTCCGCTCATTTTGTTTTAATCAAAGAATACCCAATCAGATCTTTTTACAGGCATTTAATTTTTGAAAAGCTACAATTTTAAAAAGAAATCTTCAGACTTAAGGAATACTGCAATAACTTTTTCTGCATTTAATACATAGAGTGAACAAATTGTTGCAAGAACTTGTTCATGGATTGCATATCTTATCAATTATTTTCAGCATTTTTTGTAATGGCTACCCTTCCAGTAAATATTGAGCAATATTTATTAGGCTGTAATTACCGCGGCGGTTGATGAATATGATCTTAATAGTTTTTTCGGAAAAGCGAGGGTATTAGATTTCAGTGAACGCCCGGGAGATGATTTTGTCACACTGGAAGAAATTAAGGCATTTAATATCCAGAAAGATGATATCGTAATATTTTACTGTGGGTTTAAAGTTACAAAAGGGCCAGATGAAATTCCTAATTATACCGTTCCAACAAAAGAAGCTGCAGATTATCTTGCTGGTCTTCCGGTTAAATGTTATGCAACAGATGGCCTTGCAGTAGACAATATGCCCATGCTCATTGATCGGTTTGGGCAGGGTGTAACTGACCTGGAAGAATTCGGACCCGTACATTATGCATTTTTATCCGAGAGGAGTGCCCATAATAGAAGGACTACAAAATCTTGAGGCAATCGCACAATATGATGAGGTAGTATTCGCCGGATTCCCTTTAAAAACTTCCGCAAAGGCTGGTGATGCGGCACCTATGCGCGCTGTGGCTTTAATTTACTGACCTCGTATAATTTTGGGATTTTTTGAAAGTGCAAAACAAGAAATTCTGCCTGGTTTGAATGGGAGTAGTGTGGTCCTTTTTGATGCATTTTATCTTTTTAAAACCCCGGGACAGCTCTTCCTGAAGTAATTCTTCTGAATACTGTTTAACACTTAGTCCACTGCATTTCTCTGGTCCTTCATCAGAGAAAGTGGCAACGGTAAGATAGCCACTTATATGCTGTGTGGCTGTATTAACATATTTTCTAACCTCATCTGCCTCAGTTAAAAAATGAAAAGTAGCCCGGTCGTGCCAGAGGTCATATTTTATGGATGGATTGAAATCAAGAATATCCGAAACAATCCACTTTACGAGCGAAGCCCTTTTGCCAAGCCTATATTTTACTTTTCTCAGAGCTTCGCTGGAAATATCCAGAATAGATATATTTTTAAAACCCTCATTAAGAAGATTATCAACTAGCTTGCTGTCACCTCCGCCCACGTCTATGACCTGTGCCGTTTTTGGCAGATTCAATTGGCGAATCATTTCTAGTGAAGTTAGAGGTACATCCTGTGTCCAGCTAACTTCATGGGAAGATTTTGTTATGAAAACGTTATCCCAATGTGATTTCCGGTCTTCCATATATTGCTTAACTAATTTTTACCAGTATTTCGAAATCATGTTTAAATGAATTCAATACATGTTTCAAAAAAGATTAAAGAGATGGTCTCCAGTTCTGAATTTCCACAATATTTCCTTCCGGATCCTTCCCATAGATTATGGTCAGTTTGCCCAGTCCTTTCAATTCTTTCTCTACGAGTTGTCCGTATTTCGTTCCCCCATACTCAAGGAACCTTTCAAGCATTTCATCTACATCATCAACATGAAAGGCAATATGAGCAAATCCATAATTGTTTATAATTGTTTGTCTGTTTTCAGCATTGTTTTCATCGTAACTGAATATTTCAAGAGTAGGGCCATTGTCATACCCTGGCAGTCTCAGGTGGATGCCCTCAATATGTACATCCCTGATCATAGTAATGCGATCAATCCATTCGCCAGACATATCCCTTTCAGGGTATACAGGTTCACAATTGAATACATCAATATAAAATTGGGCTAATTTCTCCCAGTTCCTGGCAACAATATTCGTGTGTACATATCTGACTGTATTGTTCACTTCCTTCATGATTATGAGTAAAACCTTATAATATATGCAATTTACAAACCAGATATGATAAGCATGAAAAAAACTACTTTTTATTTGGAACTTTCAATATAAGTTTCTATATTTATATAGTATAAAAAAAATGAAGTATATAAATATTATACTTTGCAATATGGTTAACTTATTTAAATCACAACAACAATGGTACGTCATAGAAAATTAAAACCCGACCGATCGATTTTTGGTCCAATCCAGCCTGTTATTGTCCTGATCATATTTGGATTGGTGCTTGTGATCTGGGGCATAAAAATAGCCCTGATCGTTCTTGTTGCCGTATACCTTATATATTTTGTATTTAGCATGTATGTGTTCATCCGAGTGCAGAATTATTACTTTCTTACAGCTGGTTTTTTTCAGATTATGATGGCAATATTCCTTACCTTTAATAATAAAATTGGCCCTATTCCTCTCAATGAAGATATGACACGGGGAATTGTTATCATTATGGTAGCCAGTTTTGTAATGGCCGGATATGCCTTAATAACTAAAAAACTCAAATGGTGGGGCCGCGAAATATTTGAACTGGCCGCTCAGGATGTGGAAGTTGATCCGGAAACATTTACTGAACGTCCGAAACCCTCAGGTAAGATTGTGTACAGGCGGGAGGACCTGTTTGGATTTGCCCATTTTTATGAGAAGAATTTACTGGGCTTATGTAAAAGAGAGGATGGTACTATGATCTTTATTCCAGTTAAAATGAGTGACTGGGCGAATGCATTATACAATCCATTATATAATTATAAAGATCATTCTTATGTTGCCATAAGTTTTGACGGAAGTGTGTCTACGTTTATTTCGAAAAAGGATTACCTCGATTACAAAGAAGACCTGGCTTTTGATCAATTAACAGCCTCACTAAGTAACCTGCACCTGGATTTTTTTGATTGGTATCAGGCAGGAAAGGAAGTACGCATCAAGGATAGCATTAAGGAAGTAGAAGGTAACATTTTCACCTGATTGTCATGGATTTTATCGAAGCCCGTAAACTCAGCAATTATCTGTCAAAGGAGTATGCAGAAGGGATTTTCAAGCTCTTGTTGGCCTATCAGGATATTTCTGCATCTGAAGCAGCTTCCCGGTTGAATCTGCATGTCCAGACCGCACAGGAATTTCTTGAAACCATGACTTTCTATGAAATTCTTGCCAAGCAGGAAGTGTCAGAGAGTAAACGTCCCTATTTCAGGTATAAACTGGCCAAACGAAAAATTTCTTTGGAGATTGATCTTGATAAAGTACTTGCCGTCAAGGATAGTGATGATGAGACCGAATATTCCATCAGGGAAAAAAAGAATTCAGGGGCAAAATTTACAGTTGCCAGAAGCGGAAAATTTTTCAGCAGTGTATCTGTATGGAAAGGAGATGGCCGTGGTGGTAAAGAAAGAAAGCTCAATCTCACCGAGGCTCAGGGTTTGTTCTTATTTAATCTTCCCTTTCCCGATGCTTTGCCTTTATCAGTTGATGAGATAATGTCGCGATCAGAAGTAGATATTTCTCAGAAACCTGAAATACTGGATATAGTTAAAGAATTGATAGATTTATCTGTTATTGAAAAGATCATTTAAAACATCATCCTGAACAAAAAACTATTTCAATTCCCGGCTATAATAGGGCCGGGGTCTTTTAACAGTCAATTTGTAACTTAAACAGTATTAAAAGTAATAACAGATCACGATGTTCGATTAAAAAGCCACAAAAAATGAAAAAGAATATCAATATCGGCGGTATAATCTTTCACATTGAAGAGGGTGGTTATGATAAATTGAAAAGATATCTGGAAACCATGCAAAGAATTGCTGCTTCCTATAACGCACCATCTGCGATAATGGCCGACATAGAAAATAGAATAGCTGAAATATTTCTTAACAAACTCAAAGATGGGCTCCAGGTTGTCACCCTTGAAGATGTGGAGGATTTAATAGTAACTAAAGAGGGATTCAATCCATTTAAAACAATAAAATACACCAATTACGTATACCTCTTTTAATCAATGAAGCCAGGGTGTACGCATCAGCGCATTCGGAATTGCAGTAATTTCTGCAAATCCTACACGGCACTTTTTGATGCCTGCGAATGATCATGGAAAAAGTATTCATTATGTATATGTTGAAACTGGGTCCTGCCTGAAATTTAAGGATTAGGTTTCGTGTCCAGGGATGTATCACCTAGCTTTTCTAGCTGGTAGTTTACCTCAATTTCCGGTAGTTCGTCCGGTTCTCCTTCGCCTTTCAGATAGTGATTGAACCACCGCATCGTTCGAAGATTAAAATCGAGTTGTGACTGGGTGTTTTTGTTGCCATGTCCTTCTCCGGGATACCAGATTAGCCGAACAGGGGCATTGCCATGAAGTTTCAATTGCCGGTAGAGTTCCAATGACTGGGATGGATGTACCCTGGTATCTTCCTTGCCATGCAGGATCAAAGTAGGTGTTTTATTATTTGAAGAGTACTTAACAGGGCTCCTGTCATAATATAATTCCGGATTTTCATTGGGCCAGATGGTCCAGTGCACCTGATATATCTCATATGGGATATCAGTAAGGTTCACTTTTGATAATTGATTTGTAACGCCAACAAAAGGAATAGCTGCAGCAAAATATTCAGAATATTTGGTAGCTCCCAAAGCAGAAAAATATCCGCCATAAGAGCCTCCGCCTATCCCAACTTTATTTTTATCGATATACCCTTTATTTGCCAGGTATTCTATTCCATCGATCACATCCAGGAATTCTTCATCACCCAGGTCCATATGGTCCATTTTTGAATAATCGACCCCACGGCCGGAACTGGCCCTGTAATTTGGCATGAACACAAAATAACCTTCAGCAGCCGCGATGTTTCCCCACCTGGAATAGCTTGTGGTCCAACCGTTCTTAATACAGGACTCCGGGCCACCGTGAATGACACAGATCATGGGATACTTTTTCTGCGGATCATAGCTAAGCGGATATTGTATTACCCCTTCTACAATCAAACCATCTCTCGCAGTATAGCTTATTTTTTCCTGCCTTGCCAGATCGATTTCCGACAACCATGGATTTGTAACAGTAACTCTTTTAAACGCTCTTTTCTTTAAATCAAACCGGTATAGTTCATTTGGATGGTGGCTTGAATTGGCGACCATGCAGATGTTTTCTCCAATTATTTTAAAGTTGTTAAAAACAATACCTTCCTGTCCGGTCAGCACTTTTCTGGTGTTCTCTCCCAGTTTAATTTCACTAAGGGTAACATTTACACTTTCATCCGCAGAGAAGATAATGGTCTTGTTATCTTTCCAATCAACGTCAGTAACAGATCCTTCAAAACCCATAGAATAGTTCTTGATTTTATCCCAGGATTCCTCATTCGGAACAGGTACAGAAAAAAGGCTACCAGACACAGGATCGGATGAATCTACACCTGCTACAAAGGCCAGATGTTTGCTATCAGGACTCCAGGCCATATTTGTTAATTTCCCTGGATTATCAACAAGAAGCGTTTGCTGGTTTTCGTTAACTTCTATCAGGTAGATCTTCTTGAACATATATTTATGATCGACTAAGTTAAGAGGGGCTATCTGAACGGCTATTTTTTCGCCGTCAGGGGACCATGAAAAATCGAAAACAGTTCCTTCCTCGTTGAGCTGTGTTATATTTTCTCCAGAAAGCAGGAACAGATTGATATCAGGTATATTTTCTTCATAAATTTCCGCATCGAATCCCATTTTTTTCAGTTCAGGTCTATCCTTTGATTTTTCAACAGATGTGAATGCCAATCCCAGGCCTTTTGGATTCCAGGCATATTGTTTGATTCCCTCTGGAATGTCTGTAACCTGTTCAGCTACTTTCGTATCTATTGGAATGGAAAATACCTGTGACTTTGGGTTATCATTGAATTTTGCCAGGCAGGATATGGCCCGGGAGTCAGGCCGCCACTGTATGGATGAGAAATTCAGTTTTCCTGTAAGAACGGGTATGATATCATCTGATTTAATATTCTTGATAAACAATTCCTTATAATTACTGCCCTTGCCTTCTTCAACAGATCTGCGGGTAATCATGGTGAAAGCTATAAACTCACCGTCCGGGGACAAGGAGGCTTCACCTACGGTTTTTAACTTCAAATAATCATATATCGTGAAAGATCTTTTTTCCTGGGTGTGTGCAAGTGCACCGAATATGATGCATAACATCAAAAAAAATACGCTCTTCATTTTACTAGTGGACTTTTATAAAAAATATTAAAAAATGATGTAGACAATGATACTGAATTTTAAGGATAAAGTAAATGATAATCTATTGGGCGACATGATTTTTGATGTCTCTAATGTGCCTGATATATGTGACGATTCTGCCTGAAATATTGGATGATGCGTAGGCTTACATGCAAAAAACCCGCAACCAGTCGGTTATGGGCATGATTACGGGATTCAAAATAAATCATAGCGGGATATCCTTGGGGATTCCCGCTATGTGTATTAAGTAAGACTTAATCGTATATTTAGCTGTCTATTCTAATTCTTAATTAATTGTGAGATAGAGTCTTGGTCACTTTCTCAACCTGCACTTTGCCTTTTTCAAGGACTTCATCCAGTTTGTCATTGATCTCATTCTTTACCTCACCGAATTTTTTTAATGCAGAATCACTGATATCTTCGGCAAATCTTTGAGCATCTTTCTTAAGCTTTTTACGTGTTCTTTCTCCAGTGTCAGGTGCTGTCAATATTCCAACAGCTGCACCGGTAATCGCGCCTATCAAGAATCCAGCCAATACTTTTAATGATGTATTCATAACTAATCAGGGTTTAAAGTGTTAAAAATATTTACAAATTGATAAAATTATTTACAAATCATAGTTAATTATACGGTATTGTGATCAAAATGGATGCAATTACGTAAAATAAAATAACGATTTTGTAAAATTTATTGATAATTTAGTTATTCATTAACAGGAATAAATGTAATGAGAGATGAAATATCTTGCTGATAATATAAAGTTTTTAAGACAGAAATTGGGATTAAGTCAGGAGAAACTGGCAGAGCTTCTTGGCCTGAACAGGGGCAATATAGCAAGTTATGAGAAAGGATCTGCTGAACCAAAAATCGAGAACCTTATTAAAATGATGCAGGTATTCAAGGTAGAGGTAAAGGATCTGGTTGAGAAAGATCTGGCTGGAATCGAAAAACTAGACCATGAAATATCTTCCCTGAAAGAAAATGAATCGTATTCCGAAAACCTGGTTAACTGGGAAAAGGGGAGGTTATTGAAACGTTTAGTTAATCGTGATGGGAGAATTCAGCAATTTATCAAGCAATCGGAAGAAATGCACAAAATTCTGGAAGGCTTTAAACTGTTTCATAAATTTAAAATGGAAAATGGACGAACGGTTTCTGAAGATGTGAAAAAGATAGCAGATGATTATGAGAAATTGCTTGAAGTGATGGATGTAATGCTTCAGACAGACCGGCAAATGATTGAGTACCTGGGAGAGAAAGGGGGGGATTCCCAGGAAAATAAAAATTGATTTTTTATCTATATGTGAATTTTTAAGGATACCTAATTATGACAAAATCCCATTTTCTTATACTACTACTAATAATCTTACTTATAAATCAATCCTGTAAAGAAAAAATAAAGCCCAATATAATATTGATCACAGTTGATGATTTGGGATGGACCGACCTGACATGCTATGGAAGTGAATTTTATGAAACACCGAATATAGACAGGTTAGCTTCCAATGGAATGCGGTTTACGAATTCGTATGCTGCTGCTGCCATTTGCTCACCCACCCGGGCTGCGATTATGACAGGTAAATATCCTGCCAGAACAGGGGTCACAGACTGGATCAGGGCGAAATTTCAGGGTGGTGGCGATGAAAACAGGGAAGGATTTGAAGAGCATTCTGATAAACCTTTATTATGTCCTTATAATCCCTATCATCTTGAATTGGAGGAAGTGACCATAGCGGAAATGCTGAAAAAACAGAATTATGAAACTTGTTTCATTGGGAAATGGCATCTGGGTACTGAAAAATGGTATCCTGATAATCAGGGATTTGACCATAATATTGCCGGATGTGATTATGGCCAGCCACCATCTTATTTTGATCCCTATATTGTTTATCCCAATGCCTGGATGAAAGATACCTTGAATGGCTTTCCAACAATGGCTCCGAGGAGAGAGGGTGAATATCTGACAGACAGGGAAGCGGATGAGGCCATATCATTTATTAAAACCCATAAGGACAAACCATTCTTTCTTAATTTGTGCCACTATGCCGTGCATACTCCATTGCAGGCAAAACAAGAGCTTTTAGAAAAATATTCAAATAAACCGCCAACCCATCAGAAAAGTGCAGTGTATGCAGCCATGGTGGAAAGTGTTGATGATGCGCTAGGAAATATTGTTTCTGTTCTGGAGGACCTGGGAATTTCAGAAAATACACTGATTATATTTACATCCGACAATGGCGGATTATTGATTCCAAATGCCACAATTAATACACCCCTTAGGTCAGGGAAAGGATATCCTTATGAAGGAGGCATCCGCATACCTACTATTTTTTACTGGCCCGCTGAAATTGAATCCGGGCAAATTTCTGATGTTCCTATCATGAGTACGGACTATCTTCCAACCATCTGCAATGTTGCCGGAATCCCTTCTACTGAATTCGACCGACTTGATGGGATAAATCTGCTTCCAGCAATAACAAAAGGGACTGATCTGAAGCGCGAGTCAATATTCTGGCATTTTCCTCACTACCGGGGTGCTGATGTTGTTCCATACAGTATTATTCGAAAGGGGGATTGGAAACTTATTAAGAGATATGAAGGAAAGGAATTTGAGTTGTTCAACTTAAAGGAGGATCTGTCAGAAACTACTGAATTATCAGGCACAAATCCTGAGAAAGTAAAAGAACTTAATTCAGACCTGGAAGCATGGTTATCTGAGGTTGGGGCAAAGATGCCCATTCCAAAGGATAATATTTAATATTGGTGAGACTTGAATCTATGTTAGTTTAGATCGCATCAAGGAAGCCGGTTCAAAAATGACAATAATATTTAAAGATAACTTTAAAGAGTAGTTAGCCCAGTGTCAAAGTTTGGATTCCAGCCCTTGGATTTAATATAATAAAACTTATGGATTTTGAACCTAAACCGATACACTTGTTGAAATCCGGGTGGGTTTTAATCAGGACAAAGTAAATCCTGGATCTTTATAGAGGTAATATCACCCCGCACGTTATTAGATCCCTATATATGTTCATGGAAGGACTTCCATATTCATTTTTTAGGCAATGGGCATTTACTTTTTGCCAAATTCCTCAAGTTTTCGGAAGAAATCCCTGAATATTGGATCCCTCCTAACAAAATTCACAACCCTTATAAAATGTCTTGAATCGCTGAAACTATAGGTGTATTCATTGGTGACGATCGGGCTATGCTTTAAGTCTGAAGGTGTCCATCGGGGATCAATAACGTATGCAATGGCAGACATATCCCACAACACCTTTGACCATGCATAGTGGTCTTCGTGATAATCCTTAAATATCTCCAGGAGATAATCACCAATTGCACCGCGGCCGCCTACAAATGCTTCCATCTCAGGCACTGTGGTAGCCAGATGAGTCACAACAGGTGTACAAGGTAATTGGACAAAAGGTACACCACTGTCAAATACCGTTCTTGAGGCATGAAGATCCTGGAAGTAATTGAATTCCCGCTGACTTGGCCAGTTATGGCCATTACCTCCCAGCCATACCACGACAATATTATTGATAATAGAAGGTTCAAGTAAAATTGCGTTAGCTACATTTGTAATAGCTCCAACAGCAATCACATACAAAGGATCGTCCGGACTTGATTTCCTTGCGCGGTTTATCAGGTCTGTTGTTGCCGGACTGCTCTCAGGTTTCTCAAGGTCTTCAATGTAGGAAGTGCTTCCCCTGTATGCAAAATTGTCCGGCGACATATCCATTTTCTCTAATACCCGCAGTATTTCTTCATAGCTCTTTTCCATGCCTTCACCAGGATCTGAGGCCCTGCTGTTACTGAAAGGAGCAGCGTATACGGCTTTTAAATCTATACTTTCCGGTGAAAGAATGGCATAGACCAGTGCAAACTGGTCATCAATTTCATTATATGTATCTGTATCGAATACTGCCGTGACTTTGCCGGAAGGAGGGATTAATTTCCGGATGCGTGTGGCTTCATCCATTGGTGGATAATTTTGAGCCTGGCTGATAGTTGAATAAATGAAGAGAAGAAAAACAATAGTCCGAATAGTCAATGATTTCATAATAAAAATATTGAAGGTTAAAATATAAAAATAACAAATTATAATACGACTTAAGTAATATTGAATGGATTTTACTCGAATCTGATTTTTATATATAATGATTAGAAAGTCCTTGAAATTATGATTTCTGGCTTGAGGCCCGCGAAATAAAAAATACTATTAAGGATATCGTGTCAATTCCTCCTTTTATGGTTAACTCCAATGGCGATGAATGCAATGCCTACACCTGCCATCGCAATGCCAATAGCTGGATTTACTGCGGTCATAAACACAATTCCTGAGCCTATAAAAGTGATTCCAATGGGAATGAATGCCTTGTAATTGGGTTTTTTTGATTCTGTCATTAGGATAGAATTTTAAAATAATACATCAGTTTTTATAAGGATTACCTGTAATTTATAAAAAAATATAAAAGTGAGGAAACTAAAACAGGACATACCTTTAAACACATTCGAGATAATTTTACAGGTATTGAGTGGAATGATCATACTTTATCTTACATTCCTGAATATTTTCAAATATGGAGCCTTACCTGATACTATTCCGACGCACTATAATATCATGGGAAAAGTTGATGGTTGGGGAGATAAATCCTCGATCCTTTTACTTTATGCTGTATGTCTGGTGATGTATATTGGTTTGACAATTTTAGAGAGATATCCGCAACTTTATAATTACCCTGTTCAGATAACCGAAGAAAATATTATAAAGCAATATGTATTGGCCAGGTCCCTGATAACCACATTGAAATTTAGCATGGTTATCATTTTTGCTATGATTATTGCTTCCAGTTTAAAGGATCAAATTGAAAATGTACGTTTCATAATGGGCAATTATTTCATCGCCTTTGTTTTAGGAATAACCTTCGTGCCTATAATTGTATATTTTGTTCTCTCTTATAAAAACAAGTAACTTCAGGACATCCTTACCGGACCGAGTAGACCGGCTGGTAGTTTTGTTTTATCCCTGTTCATTTCAATCCAACGTTCTGCTACGGGATTATCAATAAGTGAAGCACAATAATTATATAAACAATTATGGACTTTAATGATTAAAGTATTGCCTTTATCTTTTAATAATTTATCAGGAATAGTTAAAGGTAGTTTTCCCCACCAGCGGGTTCCGATATGGGTTCCATTAATAAATATTTCAGCTATGTCGTAGACTTCTCCGGGATCGATAGTGGTATAGGTTTTATTCAGCAGGTCAAAGTTTAGCTTATAGGAAATTTCACCACTAAAATCCTGTATCGCATCCAATTTTGACAGATCCACCAAATCGCTTAACTCAGTTTTGAATTCAGAATGGGTGATATGATGCTTACATTCGACTTCCCAGTTTCCTTTAAGTTCAAATTCGTCATTTGCAACATGCTGCATGTTCTTTTCCTGATCAGCAGCACCTTCACTATCGATGATCAATAAAGCGGATTCAAGGGGAGATAATTTCAAAACGAGGTCCTCGGAGGAATTTTCTGACAGGATTTCCCGGTTCAGGGATTCAGGGCACCAGCGCCATATCTTTTTCCCCTGAATATTTACATTTAAATTTAGTTCGAGGGTCCGGTCTCTATCAGAGTTTACCATGAAAATAACATTGGTGTCCTGATAAATTCTATGATTATAAAACAATGAGACATCATTGGGTTGGATAGAAATTCCCTTTTCAATTTTACATTCTTCCACCATCCTTTTCGTCCAATCTGACAATCCCTGATGGGGATCAATTAATTGTTGATCAGGATCTTCTATGAAATTAGCCCCGGATTTAAAGATCCTGTCGCTTAATTCCTTTACTTCCTTATCTCTTTTTTCATGGTCCTTTAAGCCTGGAGACAGAAACGGCTTTTCTCCTATAAAAACCACATTCAAGCCTTTTCTTTTATAATCAAGAATTTTATTCAAAGTGTCAGGATCTATGGTTTTAACCTGGCAGATCAAAAGGGTAGGGTAGGTCATATCCCCAAATACCAACTTCCCATTTTCCATCCCAGCATTATTAATGATATTGCTGTTAATATAATCAGAACATATTCCATTATGGTTTAATGCTTGCCAGAAAGAGTGCAGGTACCATGGAGTCATGTTGAAAGGATTTCTGTCCAAACCGGAATCACTCCATACATCTGTAGTAGGACCCAGGATAGCAACCTGGGAAATGGCCCTGGTGTGTTGGAAAACGGCGCTGATACGGCTTGTGTAGGCTGACCACAATGGAAAAAATTTCCACCAGGTGTTGCGTTCGTTGAAGTAAGTACCGAAACGTATCCACCCTGGGAATTCTGTTTCCGGAGGGAAATAATTATAACCATGCAGGACCAGATGGTTAATGCCAGCCACAAAATTCAAATCTGTTGCCTGCTTAATATATTCCAGAGAAGCTTTGAAAACTCCGCGAAGATTTGTCATGGCCTCACTGCTGATTATTTTTCTACCAGCCAGGTTTCCGCCGCTGGAGGCATACTTGTTCCATATTCCGTACCTGATCTCATCGATGTTAGCTAATGACCACCCTGCATTATAAAGCCACTGATCCCCTTCTGGTATGTCCGGGATCATGAAACCATCGATCATGTCGGTATACAACCATGGGTGCCCGTATGCCTGGTATCGGCTTAGCACATTGTTTTCATTACACCAATCATGATAAACCCGAATAAATCTCTCCATTAGAAATTCAGCAAGTGTCAAACTGAAATCGTAACGGATCCTTCTAAATGTATTTTTAAGACTTGAATCCAATTTGTCGTGGCTATAATGAATGAAAGGCAAATATGGCTCGATATCATAACCCCTTCTTTTCCTGAATGATTCAATCATGTCATCCGCCCAGTTGGCCCCCTCCAATTCAATGCTGTCGCAAAACAGTGACCTGATCCCGTTACCTAAATTGTCGTTAAAATACGGGAGTAGTTTATTGGACATATTATCCAAATATTTTCTGACCGCCTGCTTGTTAAAATGGTCCAAGACAGCTCCTGCACCACCAGGTGATCCATGTAAAACTGTTCTGAATTTATTCCGCCACTTTATGATCATCAACGTATGATCACCTTCCGCGATTTCAAATTTCAGGGTGTCATTTTTATTCATATTGTCAGTAAGCTCCTTCGCATCACTGAGATCTTTAAAAGAATCTGGTATTAGAATTATTCTCAGGATCTTCTCATGTTCATCTTCCGGTAATGCAATTTTAATGGATTTCATCCCTGGACCGGTAAATATGAAGGACTCGAAAGTTAAGCCCTGCAATGTTTCTTCCGGCTTTATGAATTCTCCCCCAAAAGGCCATCCGGTTCCTACTATCAGATCTGTCACAAGACCAAGTTTTTTAGCTTCTCCAACGGAATGAACAAGCATTTTACACCATTCATCGCTGAGCCATACTAACCCGGATTCCGGGTTTTGGGCTTCTTCCGGCATGGCAATTGGATTTATCTCCACGCCACCTGCCCCTGCTTCCTTTATGATTTTAAGCTCACGAGAGATCTCATCTTTTGTAACTGCATTACCATTCCACCACCAGCGGAAGAATGGCCGTGCCTCTGCATCGGGCTCTTTGAAAATTCCATATAGATCATGGTCAGATTTTGGAATTGCATCATTGGAGCACCCTTGAAATAAGAAACTGCTGCATCCTGCATAAGTTGCTGACATTCCAGCAATTTTTAAGAATTCCCTTCTGTTGGGGCTATTTATATTATCGGACATGAGGAGAAATTAGTTTAAAAAGAATGTTTTACCGATCCGGAATAACCAGTTAATGTTTGTTGTAAATGGTTTCAGGCTTTTTTAAAAGTAACGACAAATTTCGCTCCTTTACCCGGTTCACTTTCACACCACACATTCCCATTCATCAATTCAGTATATTTTTTTACTATGGATAATCCCAATCCTGTTGAACTCTCACCACCGGTTGGTTTTGCACTTAATTGTTGATATTTGTGAAATAATTTTTTCTGGTCATCTGAGGATATGCCCGGTCCTTCATCTTTTATGCCAATATGAGCTTTCTCATCGTGAACCCATACATTTAAAAATATAGATTTTCCCTGAGGTGAAAATTTAATAGCATTAGAGAGGAGGTTTTCAAGGACTTGTAACAGATATTGCCTGTCGACCTTGGCGTGAATACTTGTAAGATTTAAATGGACCGTAAGGTTTTTGTCCTTTATTTTGGATTCAAAACCATGGTATATGTTTTTAATCAGTTCGGATAATTCTACTTTTTCAAGATTTAACTGATCTTTTTTAGCTTCAAGTGATTTAACATCAAGGATGCGATCAACCATGGCACACATGCGGTTAAGTGCTTTGATGATCCCATTGATACAGATCATCTGATCTTCATCGAAATTCTCGCTTTCTGATCTCATAAGTTCAGCAAGGGAGAGGGTACTGGAAAGAGGATTCCTAAGGTCATGGGCAATTATCCCCATTAAGTGGTTTTTCTCATCATTGAGTTCTTCAAGAGATTCTTTCTGACTGATTATCTGTTTGGTTTGGTCAGCCAGTTGTTTTTCAAGGACATCATGTTCCCTTAGTCGGTTTACAAAAAGATGCAGAAGTCCATTTTGTATTTCCTTATTTTCTGTAATTAATCTGGAGAAACTTGTCCTGTCCAGTCGAAGTATCCTGAGGGTTTCTTCAGCAAAAATGGACGCTGACCTTGATTTGTTATCTATCAAAGCATATTCGCCAAAGACATCACCTTCCTTTAAGGTAGATAATACGAGGTCTTCATCCTTGACGCTTACAGATCCTTCAGTAATGATGAATACGGCATCTCCCTCATCACCCTTCTTAAACACGTAGTGGCCTTTTTGATACTCCATATCTTCCAGTAAATCTGCAATTTTCTTTAAGGCTGGCTTATGAAGA
Organism: uncultured Cytophagales bacterium; assembly: GCA_963820995.1. GTDB lineage: Bacteria > Bacteroidota > Bacteroidia > Cytophagales > Cyclobacteriaceae > JAGTVG01. The sequence goes on from CAWGCL010000015.1 coordinate 88,193, forward strand.
TCGGAAAAAAGCTGTATTCTCTTTAATAAAGTTAATTTAGTATTAAAAGGTGTTTCTGATTTACTGTTGCTCATTTAACATAACAATACATTGTTTGACGGGTAGAAATTTAGCCAATAATTAGATAATACGGAAATTCTTGAACATTATTAAATGATTAAGAAAGCATGTTTTGGTATTAATCACTACCTGAAGTATAGTACCTGTGTGCGTTTATTGTGGCACTACCCCATCCTGAGAGGACCCGGAAAAACCTGCTGAACCCGGTAACCTCAGAGAGGGGTGTAAAGGTTACTTCATGTTTTTCTGAATCGTAGAATATAGGATCAATAAAGAAATCCTGTCCATTCAATCTTACCCGAACCCATGAATGACCGCCAATATAACCATCAGGAAACCTGGTCTGCATGGCTTGAACCGGGACCGCGTCGAAATTTAGTTCTTGTAATATTTCAGCTAAAGCAAATGCCTGCTGCTGACAGAATCCATAGCCCCTTCTAAATGCTTTTTGGTATGAATCATAACTATTGCGCCTGCAATATACCATTCTTTCATTCACCAATAACCGGGTTTCCTCTATCAGATCCAATCCATGAAGATCTGTGTTATTTAATAAGTTTGCTGCTTCTTTGATGGTTAGCTCATTCAAGCCTGGGCGAATTCCGGCGGGAAGGCTTATCATTGCTGGAATAGCGTATATGGTATATATAGTAAAAATAATGGCTAGTGATATGCCCAGGTAGATAGCAAAATGTTTAATTATCTGAAAAAATATTTTGAATATACTTCTCATTATTTGGATCAATAATATTGACGAGTATTTTTATAAATTGGTTATTTAACAATCCTTGAATTTTAGAACTCTGATTTAACATGATCGAAAATAGGTCGATAATTTTTAGTAATCGTCCTTTTTTTTTAAATTCAATTGAATTGTTAATATGGATTTAAAACTTAAAAACAAGATCGTTTTTATAACCGGGGCATCACGCGGTATTGGTGCTGCTACAGCTATATTACTGGCCAAGGAAGGCTGTGATATATTTTTAGGATACCACAGCCGATTTGAAGATGCAGAGAAGGTGGCTATGGAGATCAGAAGGATGAAAAGGAAGGTATGGCTGGTGAAAATGGATATCTCAAATGAAAATGATGTGGGAATAGCAGCTGAAGAGATCCGGAATATTGTTTCAAGCATTGACATATTAATAGTTAATGCTGGATTCAACCTTTTAACTCCATTCGATGAATTGAGTAATGAGGAGTGGGATAAGATCATTGATATTAATCTTAATGGGTCATTTTACGTAGTAAATTCCTTAAAAAATAATATAAACAGGGATGGTGCGGTTATTTTGGTTTCCAGTGCAGCAGCACATACAGGTGCCCCTCACCATATGCACTACGCAGCCGCAAAAGCCGGGCTGATTAATTTAACCAGAAGCCTTGCAAGGGCTATGGCCCCGGAGGTTCGGGTCAATTGTATTGCTCCGGGACTTACCAAGACGGATATGGGAAGGAAGACGATTGGATTTCTAGCGGACGATTATCTTGAAAAAAACCTGTTGGCCAGAAGAGCTGCAAATCCGCTGGAGATTGCCAATGCAATTGCATTTATGGCGAGCCCGCTCTCAGGCTTTATTTATGGAGAAACTATCAATATCAACGGAGGTAGAGATTTTAGATAATCATGACAAAAATTCAACATATAGCTATTTGGGTTGAACATCTGGAAGGTATCCGTAAGTTTTACGAGAAATATTTTCTGGCTGAATCAGGTGAAAAATATATTAATCCAAAAAAAGGATTTTCCTCCTATATGCTTTCTTTCAAAGGAGGAGGAGCACTGGAGATCATGAACCGGCATGATATTAAATCCATAAAGGACCGTAATACAGAATACCTGGGTTGGGCTCATATCGCCGTTGGTGTTGGATCCAGGGAAAAAGTATTGGAATTAACGGAGAAATTGAGATCAGATGGCTACCAAATTGTCGGAGAACCAAGGACTACCGGAGATGGGTTTTTTGAAAGCGTGGTTTTGGATGAAGAGGGCAATCGTGTTGAAATCACTATTTAGCATTTTTTATAGCCCCTCAAACAACTGATTATAACCAAATCGCATAACGGGAATAATTTACAGAGGCATACAGTATTTTTATATATTTACCGGGAAATAATAATTTATCTTTAAAAACCAACAATAGTACAATCCAGTTCGTTATAAGTTATAATTAGATTGGTGTATTCAGCCGGATTATTTGTGTAATTTTTAAGAAAGGCGCTCGGTTTGAGCAAATGAATGTTTGGGATCCTGCTTTCCTGCCAATGTAAATCTTAATTTTTAACAGATACTTATAGATAAAACAAATTATGTCTCTCGCATTTAAGAAGCCTTTTGTCATTTTAATGCTTGGTGTTTTCGGATGGGCAGCCTGTGGAATTATTATGTTTGTATTATTAAATATAACAACCATATATTTATCGTTAATTATACATTTTATTGCGACACCCTTTATCTTTCTGGCCATATCAAACCTGTATTTTAAAAAATTCGATTACACTACGCCCTTATTGACAGCCATTTTCTTTACACTTATTGTAATGATCCTGGATTTTTCTGTGGTAGCGATGGTAATAGAAAAAAATCTTGAGATGTTTGAAAGTATTATGGGAACCTGGCTGCCATTTTTATTTATTTTTCTGACTGTATGGCTTCGGGGCCTTGCAATTCACCGTGGAGTAGAATAAAAAGTAATATTACAATCTGAATAATTCTACCTTAAAATAAAATATTACCTCATACAATTGGATGTGTGGAATTATTTTCCTAACTTTTACATAGAACATCTATGCATGAAATTATGACCGAACTATCCAAAGATCTGATTGCTGCTTCTGCAACCCCATTGATCTTATCTATTCTTTCAGTCGAAGAAAGCTATGGATACCAGATCATCAAGAAAATTACCGAGATATCTGATGACAGGATACACTGGAAGGAGGGCACCCTATATCCTGTGTTACATAAAATGGAAAAATCAGGTATCATTAATTCAAAATGGAAGGTAGCTGAGAATGGGCGAAAGCGAAAATATTATCAGATCAATAAGAAAGGCAAAAAAATACTGGATGAAGAGTTAGATCACTGGCGCTTGATCTTTAATTCCCTTAAAAAATTGTGGTCTGAAAAAGGGGCTGAAGGCTGATCATATTCATTTAGTCTGATTTTCTATTGTCATACGCACATAGTTATTTTTCGATTAAGCGCCTATGATAATTGATTTGACCCAGGTGATAGGTGAGGTGAGAATGCAGGTGGATGAGAAAAAATAATGTAGTCATTTCATATCCAAATACATTTATTGGAAAGTTCTCTAATAGTTCTTCTTCGGATACTCCTTCCAATGTATTATATATGGTTGTTTTTACTTCATCAATGTTTTGAAGTAAATCATTGACCGGAACATCTTTATTGCTGAATTCAGCATCTCGGTCCCTGACATATCCATTTTCACCAAGGACTCCTCCAATGAAATGGTTAAGGTTACCTATGATATGCAAGGCTAAATTACCCGCTGAATTTGAAATATTTTTCTTCACCACCCATAGTGATGATTCATCCTTATAATTTGACAATTCATTTTTTAGTTTATCAAGGTCCCTGTCAAATAATTTCTTTAATGAATCAATAACCATAATCATGTTTCTTTGCCCTAAAATATAAAATAAAAAAGGAACGCCAAAAATCTGGCGTTCCTTAAAATCATTAGCCGGTATTAATTATTTAAAATCAATAAATAAGTTAGAGATTTCCTTCGGATTATATGGGCTGAGATCAGGCAATCTAACTTCTAATTCGTTATATTCCTGGCCAGGAGAAGTGCCTCCCTGAACAAAACCATATTTAGAAAAGAAACCTGGCGCCTCAGTATTGTGGAGATACGCATTAACTATAGCCGGATTAATGTTTGGCCAGAGTGAATAGATCTCATTCGTAAATACATTCTTTATGGAGTATTGTTCAAGAAGAATGTTCCGGCTTGGTTCGTCAAGGTTGCTGGACGGCAGACCGACTTCTGCAACACCAATATCTTTTTTATTATTTCCAGATGCGACAAATGCCCAGTTGAAACCTACATTGGCACCAAATAAAATCGCATTTGGATGATTGGTATTACCGTATACATCAATTATATCTCCTTTTTTACCTACAAACATTTTTAATGTATTCACTGAATACGGATTATCCAAAGGTTCTTCCAAAGGTAAATTGGCAGCCTGAACGATCATATGTGCGTCATAACCATGGTCTCCTGCCTCACTGTATTCTAAGCTGAAAATGGCATCTTGAGCATCCATATGGTCATCTCTGTCAATATTGTAAGGTTTTAGTATGGCAATACCTTTTATCGGGTTTCTGTTCCAGAAGATCTGAATAGCCTTACCTCCATCTTCGTTACCTTCTGATGCGGCATCGGTAATATTCAGTTCAAATTCCCATTCAACACCGTCAAAAAAGCTAGTTTCGATAACATCAAGATTCTTTATTCTTCCATCATCTTCTCCTTCAAAAGAAAGTGACATAGGCTTATTGATTCCATAAAGAACAACCGATTTAATGATATCTTCAACAATTTCCGCAGCTTCTTCACCCACATGGATGAAATTGGTCAAATGCATATAAACAACATTTCCATCCAGGGTATCAACAGCTACCCTGGCATTCTGGGATCCTTGCCGGCTTAATGCATCGGGTATATCTACTCTAAAACTTTCTGGAAGTATACTTCCTTCCGGTACAACAATGTCATCATTGTTTTCACAGCTGATTATCATAGCCGCAACAAATAATCCTAATAGAATGGTAAACAATTTTCTGGTTTTCATGACTAAATTATTTAGGGTTAAAAATCTTTTCAAAATCATAGTTTTAATTGTTATAATACTTACACACTAGAACTTGATTTTACCCTGATATAAATTGTAATTATTTTAATTTTCTTCATTTTTGCCACATTTAAGAGTGTTTAGGGTTGATAAACGGTACTGTCTGAAACAACCGAAGTTGCAGCAAAGTAACCTATCGCCCCCAAACTCATATTTGTTGGAATATTTCCCCTTTCTACATCAAAAATTCCCCCTCTCCAATTTGTTTCATTCATCATAGCCCTGATATAGGACTGAAAATTTTCGTTTAAAGAATATTTTGTTCTTCTGATCATTGTTCCGGGAGGAAAACAGACCTTTTCCTGTTCAGGCTTAAAAATTTCATTAACATCCACCGAGTTTAGATAATAGACCACTTCTCTTGCGTTGCACATATTAGATGGGCAATCTTCGGCAGATGACCAGTCGTAATCTATTTCCATCATAAAGGGATCTCCATTCTCAATTGTTACTAAATTGTATATTTCAGCAGAGTCATCACATCCGGAAATATTCAATGGCTGCATTGGTTCGACCGGAACCATAAAAGAACTTCCGGTAAATTCATAATCCTGAATGCGTACATATAATGTATAGAGTTTCCCAAAAACACCTTGAACTGAATTATCCGTGAAATAGAGGCCAGGATTTTCCGGATCTTCCTGAAGTATGAAAGTGTTTTGCTGATCTGTAATTGCCACAAATGCCCCTGATACAGGCTGGGCAGCCTCATTCAAGTTCTTCACCGGCAGAGATAATTTCACTTCATGCGCTTTAATTTCATTGGTAATCATACCTTCCACTACCAATCTTATCGTTTCCTGTGATTCCGCATCAAAATCTATTTTCTCTTCACAGGAAAACAACATTATAATAAGGGCAATATGGATTAAGATTTTTCTCATTGAAACTGGAAATGATAAGTAATTGAGGGTACGACATTATAAACAAAAGTATTTGTAGTCAGCAAATTTGGAGGATCAATTAAATTCCCAGGTATTACAAATTCACTATTGCTGTTTTCGATTTTATTGAAATTAATGAATATGGGGTTCTTCCTGCCATAGAGGTTGAAGATTGATAACCCTATTTGATGCTGGAACTTCCGAACATTTCGGTTCAAACGAAAAAGGAAGGACAGGTCCATCCTGTGATAGTCGGGGAATCTCTCATTGTTTTTCTCGTGGTAAATAGGCAGGGAAAGCCCATTATAATAATAGTAACTGCTGGCCATGGTTACCGCTGCCCCGGTTGAGTAATACCAGTTCAGGGAAGTATTGATCCTTTTTGATATATCATAAGAAACAAATAAAGTTAACTCGTGGGGTCTGTCATAAAAGGCGGGATATTCTCTGTTCTGGTTGATATCGTCTGTTTTCCGTAGAGCTCTTGAGAAAGAATACCCAATCCATCCATTCAACCGTCCTGATGATTTTTTCATCATTAACTCCATCCCATAGGCTTTTACACTTCCATATCGGAGTTGTGTTTCAACATACGGATTTAACAGCATTTCGGCATGGTCGATGTAATCTATCTGATTGTACATCTTTTTATAATACCCTTCTACACTGAAATTTAGACCAGGCCTTTCTGATAAATGAAAAATTCCCAATGCTACCTGGTCAGCTTTCTGGTCAGGAATATTCGGGCCACTTGGCAACCAGACATCCAGGGTGGTAAACGGACTGATTGAGTTAGTCACCAGCTGCAGGTACTGGGTTGTGCGTGCATAGCTCAATTTCAGAGAAGTTCGTTCAGAAAGGAGATAATTCATGCTAAGTCTAGGCTCAATATTAAAGTAGTGATGATAGGATTTGCCGGGAGCATGGTAGATAGAATCAGTAGCATTTAGGTCTTCATCATAGATGTATTCGACAGATTCGCCAGTATTATTCCATAAGCTCAATCGCAAACCATACCTGAGATTTAGTTTATCCGTTATAGTCTGCTCATTTTCAACATAGATATTGAATTCCCTTGCATGTTTCTTGGATACTATTGGCTGGATCCCAAGTTTTCCATCAACATAATAATTTCCCGGATCTAAATTATGACCGCTGAAACGCAAACCCATGTATACGGTATTTTTTGAGTTCAGGTACCAGGAAAGGTCATATTTAAATGTCAGGTTGTCGATGTTTGAATTCCAGTAATAATCCTGCTCGATCGAGGTATATAACCTGTAATTATAGCTGCTGGTATACAAGGTGGCATTGGAAAAGAGTTTCTGGTTAAAAACATGGTTCCATCTTAAAGTAAGGGCATTATTCCTCCATTTTATTCCGCTTGACGAAAAGCTGTCGGTAACATTGCTGTAAAAATCAGCACCGGAATAAAAAGAAAGGAAGAGCCTGTTGTTGTCGTTTAATTTAAAGTTGAATTTTGAATTGAGGTCATAAAAATTGAAATCCTGTATATCAGGATTAAACTGTTGAAAGAACCATTTTAACCGGGATAGCCTGGTAGATAGGAAAAAACTACTTTTCTGTTTGATCAAAGGAACCTCGATGGCAAGTTTGGATGATATCAATCCCAAGCTTCCATTAAGTGCGAATTTATTCATATTCCCATCGTTGGTGCGGATATCTATTAATGAAGATAACCTGCCTCCATAACTTGCTGGAAGATCCCCTTTATAGATGTCGATATCTTTAATGGCGTCGGGAATAAATGTCGAAAAAAGGCCCAGTAGATGGGAAGGATTATAAATTGGGGCATCATCAAGTAAGATCAGGTTCTGGTCCCGGTTGCCTCCCCTTACAAAGAACCAGGTTGAACCATCTCCATGCAATTTTATACCTGGCAAAGACTGAATGGATTTAATAACATCACCTTCTCCCATTAGGGTTGGCATTTCTGAAAGCGTACTGCTACTAACATCTATACGGCCCATCTGTGATGCATTCAGTAACATGGATTCTTCCACAGGCCTGATGATCACTTCCTTTAATATCTCCTCAGACTTTGTCATTTCGATATACAGAGGGTCACTATTGGTTTCACTAATGTTTTTCTTGAAAATCTGATATCCCAGGTAAGATACCTGAAGCGTATGTTCCCCATCAGGTATCGAGGTGGAAAAAAATCCAAATGCATTGCTTATGGTCCCTGTTTTCAATTCCGGGAAATAGATGGCTGCACCTATCAATGTTTCTCCTGATTCCTTATCTTTAATATATCCGCTGAGAATCCTGTTCGGTGATGTTTCAGTATCTGTATTTTGTGATTCATCCTTGCCAGGGGTTCTGAGTATTACCTGTTTTTCAAGGATCTCAAATGATAATCCGGATTGTGAGCAAAGTTCTTCGATGATGATTTTAAGTTCTTGATTATTCGATTTTATATTGATTTTTACATCATCCGGCAGAATCTGAGGATTGTACGAAAAATGGATCCCCCCAATTTCGGATATCACATCTAGTGCTTCCTCCAATGAGGCATCTTCAAGGTTTATATTTACTTTTTGGTCGAGGTTGAGCTGTTGTGAGTATGAGTGCTTACCAATGAATAGTAATATGATTAGAATAAAAAATACAGGAGATAAATAAGGCCTCATCTATCTATCGTGTAAAATGAAAATCAACACCCGTCACCGGTAACAGTGATCGTTTCATCTTCCGCTATCAGTTCGAGATTTAAGGTTGATTCGATTACATTCAGTACGGATTCGAGAGACTGCTTCTCAAAAGTTACCGTAAGCGTGCATTGCCCCAAATCCTTATTATTCAAGATAATACGTTTATTGTAAATTCTGCTTATGGTATTTAAGACCATTGACAGGCTATCGTTTTCGAATACAATCTTCCCGGTTTTCCATGCAAGGAAATTTCTGTCTGAATTCGTTTCCTTCAGGAGGTAATTGTTAGAATGGTTATAAATGCCTTTTGCCCCACTATTAAGAATTATCCTGTTTTGGGGATTTTCTAAAGAAGATAAGGCTACTGTGCCTTCAGTTACAACAACTTCCACTTCTTCATATGTATTATATGCACTTACATTAAAGGATGTTCCAAGCACCTCAATAACGGCCTCTCCAGTGCTGATCTTAAATGGGACTTCCGGATTTTTGGTAACATCAAAAAACGCTTCTCCTTCAATATGGACCTTCCTTTCCTTCTCGATCAAATTTAGTAGGATACTTGATCTTTGAATTGATATTCAGGGTAACTTCAGATCCATCGGGTAATACAATTTGTCTTATTTCAGTATTCGAGGCAATTTTTTCCTGGGTAAATTGTGGCAGTATATAATAAATTGTTGCTGCTGAAAGTATGAGGACAACAAAAACCGCAGCTATTTTTGAAAAACTCCATTGGAATTTAGATTCTGCCAATTCCTTAGCGGAAATAAATGTTCCGTTCTCGATATTGCTGAAATTCTTTTGCTTACTCCATTCCTTTTCCAGGTTTATATTGGCCACATCCTTTACCTTATCCATCAGGTTCCAGGTACTCTTATATTCATCGAAAATGACCGAATGTTCCGGATTTGCCTTTAACCATGACTGCAGGGTTATGTCTTCATGTTCATTAAGTTCATCGTTCAGATACTTAATGAACAATTCGTAAGGTACAATATGTTTTGAATCTTCCTTCATAGGTTTACTTATTATGTACACACATAAGAAGCCATTTACCCCTATATCATGCAAATAAATAATACAAACCACCAATTAACATGCTGATATATTGAATGTATTTTATCAATTTTCCTTTCATATGCTTCAGAGCCTTAGACATCTGAGTTTCAACTGTTTTAATACTGATTCCAAGTTCCTCGGCGATCTCTTTATATTTTTTTCCCTCGAACCGGCTCATCTTGAAAATATTCCTGCTCCCTTCCGGCAATTCTGCCAGGGCTTTGTAGATCTCATTTCTGAGTTCTTCCGCCTCCATAAAATCGGATTGATCGATATAGCTGGAAAGTGATTCGGTTGTTTGAGGAATGTCATCCTGAATGAATTTCTTCTTATCACGGATATAATTCAAACAGCGGTTATGAACAGCCGTGTATAAATAGGATCTAACTGATTGATCAAGATGAAAATCCACCCTTTTTTCCCAGAGATTTGTGAAAACCTGATGTACGATATCCTTAGCTTCATCCTGGTCCCGGGTATATTTTGTAGCAAAAGAACACAAGGACAGAAAATAATCCTTGAAGATCTTTTCAAAGGTAGATTGATCCAGATCGTTTCCAGTTATGGAATTTCTCAAAATATAGCCGTTACTTAGGTTGACAAATAATTACAAATTAACCTATTAACGAAAAAATAGCCATTTAATGTATATGCAGTGTGATAAATTAAAAATCCCGCCTGCCTGCGGTATACAGGTCGAAGCGGGACTTTTAGATTTCATTACTTGAATGTGTCCTGGCTGTTAATTATATCAACAGATTTAACATTCAATTTGTATTTTGATACTTCTTCATCTTCATTTAAAATGTCTTCGGAAAGTCCTTCTCTCACTAAGTTCGAGTAGCTCATTGGAGATGGTTTATTATTAAGCAGGTTTTCAGAAAGTGCAGCAGTTTCACTGTCATCGGTAACAATGCAAACAAACATATTCTCTACCTGGAAATATTTTTCGGCTGCTTTATTTACATCTTCAACAGTCAGTTTTGCAAGCAAGTCATCCAATTCAGAAATATAGTTGGTCCTACCGTAGAAATGCGAATCCATCAGGAATCCCAGCTCTTTTTCGGTAGTCTGGACAAATAATTTAATATAACTTCTCAAAAACTGTCTTGTCAATTCAAAATCTTCCTTTGAAATGCCATTTTTAGCCAGCATGTCTATTTCACGTATTGCCAATCTCAAAGCAAAAGGGGCATGTCCTACCTCAATACTTCCAAGTTCTTCATATTGTGATTTTAACTGGATCTCAATCTGGACAGGTCTTATCCATAATGAGAAGTAGTTACTATGTCTTGGAACATGGGCGAGGGGTAATTGATATCGACCGCCATTCTCATACCATTCGATATAGGTATAGTCTCCATAATTCATAGATCTTGTCCTTCTGATCTTTTCATATAGCTGGCCATATGACTTTCTATGCTCGCCAAGCCAGGAGTTGGCAACCATTAAGGCAGCAAAATCGTCATCAGCCCTGGTAAGGTCTAGTGGATAGCCAGCGTAAATTGCGGATCCAAGTGCATTTTCCTTTTCTATGATCTCAACCTGCAGGCCATCAGGCATATTAACTACCGGTGCTTCCGGTAAGGAAACCTGTAGCGAAGGAAGTTGTGCCATGTCTTCCATTAACTTATTTTTAAAATCCTCGCTATAGTTACCGGCAATTCCAATTAGCAGATTGTCTTTTGTGAAATACTTTTCGTAAAATTCCTTAGCGTCTTCCAGGGTAATGCCAGCAACACCTGATGAAGTTCCCATGATCATATGTTGATATGATGTTCCCCTGAACAGCAGGTCTTCAAGAGCCATTTTGCTGTATTCTTCATCTGATGAAGCTTTAATGATCTGGTCAACGTAATTTTGCTGATTGGATTTAATTCTATTAAAGTCATTCTCATCAAAAGCGGGTGTATAAAGCAATCCCTTGGCAATATCATAGAATGAGTCGATGAAATCGCGATGGACCTCAAAAGTAAATACAGTGACCTCTTTGTCTGTAGAAGCATAGTAGGATGCTGCCATAGGATATAACAGATCATCGATCTCGCTCTTTGTATACTGCGCTGAACCACCGTCAGAAATAAGACTGGCTGTTAGCATACTCAATCCCTCTTTCCCTTCAGGATCCATCATGGAGCCAACATTGAACATATATTTGATAACGACCTTATTGGACGTGCTCTTCTTTAGTTCTATAAGTTCTCCTGCCTTTGTTTGAGTTAAGAATAACACTGACAGGGATATTGTAAATGCAATTTTTAAGATTCTCATAATACGCCTCCTTCTTCTTCAGGTGAAATGGTTGATATAGTTAAATGCTCAGGGATAAAATATTTTTTGGCTGTTGCCTGAAGATCTTCAACTGTTATGGTTTCGATCAGGTTAAAAAACTTTCCGAATGCCTCAGGATCGCCTGTAGCCCAGATTGAGTATGACAAAACTTCAGCAATGGATGTAGAACTGTCAAGCCCGGTAGCAAAGTCATATTTCACATGAGACTTGGTATCACTTAATACTTTTGGATCTACGCCATTATCGATCAGGTCTTGTATGGATTTTTCGATCTCATCCTTAACAGTCTGCAGGTCCTCCGGTTTATGTAGTGAAGATCGTATAGAAAACAAATAAGGATCTCTTGTGAACATGGCTCCTCCACCCAGATAACGGCATTTTCTTTCTTCAATCACCAGTTTCTTATATAAATCTGATTTCTGACTGAAGAGGATCTGCGAAATTACCGATAGTGATGCTGATTCTTTACTGTCAGGATCAAATGCAGGTGATTTATAATTCAGTGATATATAAGGAGGAAAATTAGCGTTTTGAATGTGTGCAAACCTGGTTTCAGTTTGTTCAGGTTCAAGAGGGATATCAGGGAGATATGAACCTCTTTCCCAATTCCCAAAATATTTTTCCGCCAAATTATTAACCAGATCTGGCGTAACATCTCCTACTACAAGAATGGTAGAATATTCCGGCCTGTAAAAACGGTCGAAAAATAAGAGTGAATATTCATATTGGTTTGGCATATCCACTACATCATCCCAGAAACCCATGGTTGTATGCTTATATGTATGGTTGTCGAAAGCAACATCAACCGTCTTCTCGTTCAGCTGCATCATAGGACTGGCATAGTTCTTTGTATACTCTCCTTTTACAGCTCCGGCCTCTGTTTTAAACCCATGAACAGAATAATTCAGGTTCTGGAACCTGTCCGCTTCCATTTCAAACATTTTATCGAGCATTTCAGCATTGCCGGTCATGTGATATACCGTACGGTCAAGCCAGGTATTGGCATTAGCTGCTGCCCCTATTGATTTAAGGACCTCATTATAAGTCTCCGTAGGATATTTATCAGTTCCCCTGAACATCATATGCTCAAAGAAGTGAGCAAATCCGGTTTTGCCTTGCTCAACTTCTTCCCGTGAACCAGCCCGGACGATGATATAGAAAGATGCGATACCCGGACTTTCATAAGGAACCGTTACTACGTTGAGCCCATTAGGAAGGGCTTTTTGAGAGATGGTATATGGAAATACACCATCAACCTGGCCCCCATCCTTAGCTCCCGGGGCACATGCTAAAGTCAGGAGGATTAGGGGTAAGATTTTTAAAATTTTCATATATATTTTATTTAAGTGTTCAAAAAACAAGCTGCAAATTTAAGCGAATCATAAACGATTCTGAAATCATTTAATAAATATGATATTATCTTTCAGGAATTGACGATTTTAAAGGGGAAAACCAGTGATAGGCTTATGTTTCGGCCCTGTTCCGGCAGGTTTAGCCAGCGATAACGGCTTAAATGGTTCATATAATTGGTGTCCAACAAGTTTTGAATATTAAACAGGAAATTGATTTGTTGCCGTTTTATATGGAATTCTGTACCTATGCCGAAGTTAAGTAATATATAACCGTCGGTAGGTTTTTCATTTCTGTCGACACGGTTTTGTGCTGCTGTAAATCGCGTTCCAAAGTTTATAAAGCTATTACCCAAAACATTTGTTAAACTGGGTATTTTATATTCGATCCCTAAAAGGGTTGAGAATGGCGGTGTGAAGGGTAGGGGTAATTCTGTGTCCAGATTGTAGTTGGCTACATATTCTGATATAAGTTCCAGGTGGATATTTTCTATCACATGGTAATCAATAGATAGCTCTCCGCCGAGGAATATGGCATTATCCTGGGTATATTGGAATATCTGTCCTCCTCCGGGGAGCTCTGAAAACTCAGCCGAGGGTTTAAGGTAAATATAATTTCTATACAGGTTCAGGAACGGGGTGATGTTGAAAAGAAAACGATCCAGGTGATATGAGAAGTTCAGATCAAACTGCCAGCCCCTTTCAGCATCGAGGTTGGGATCCCCCCTTTCATGACGAAAAGTGCCATGATGAACGCCATTAACTGATAATTCATTAGGTGTTGGGATCCTGTAACTCGATCCTATATTTAATTTTACATTAAGATTGTGGTTCGGAAAATATGAAAATCCAATCCCGCCTGAGAAATTAAAAAAGTCCCTGTCAATCGCTGGATTTCTTAGTACAGAATCAAGCGGATCTCCTGAAAAGTCAGGTTCATAATGTTCTTCAATATTAATTTTTGCATAATCGAACCTCAATCCATAGTTGATCGTAAATACTTCTCCCGGTGATCTTTGTTCATGAAAAAATCCTCCGATAGAATTTTGAATATATGCAGGAAGGAGGAATTCAAATCCACTAAAATTATTTACCTGATACTGGTATTGAATTCCAAAAACCCTGTTTGCATTTTCATTGATGGCCTGATTATACCTTAGGTTGGCCGTATACGTTTCGAGTTTTAAACCTAAAGCCAGATTATCTTCCGATGCGGGCTCGAATCCATGGGCATGTGGTTCACCCTCCTCTCTACGGTTGTTGTTCTGGTAGCCGAGGTTTACTTCCAGCCAATTTCCACCAAAGAGAATATTAGAATTACTAATGATCTTAAAATGGTTGATCTCTTGTCTCGGAAAATCGATATTCCTTGGGTCACCATCATCTTCCAGGTTGTATAACCTGGGAATCCCCACTGCTCCTGGAAATATCCCTGCAAGCTGGTTGTAATTGCTTACCGTAAGTGTTGAATATCCCCAGTTTCTCTTAACCCCCAGCATCCCACTGATATTTCTTTCCTTTCCGGCTGTATTTTTAAGACGGTCATTATATATTGGGAGTATATATCCATTATAATAGAAAGCTATCTGCAGGTACCCTATAATCCCCAAAATCCTGTGTTGAGAACCTTGCCTGATAAACCAGGCCCCCTGTATTGCCTTTAAGCATGGTACTCGTACCTATCAAATGATTATTGCTCTTGTAGATCCCGGTAAATTGTCCTTCCAGTGTGCCTTCTTCAGCCAGGTAAGGATTATTGATGATTATTATACCCCCCATACCATCTGAACCATGTTGTAAAGAGGCTGGTCCTTTCACGATTTCTATTTGTTCCGGATCGAACTGATCAATTTCTAACCCGTGATCTGCACCCCACTGCTGTCCTTCCTGTTTTATCCCACGGTCCGTTACGATAACCCTGTTGAAACTTAAACCACGTATCACTGGTTTGGCAATACTTACTCCGGTAGTTATGGCATTTATTCCAGGTAGCTAGTTGAAGTGAACTCATTAATGTGCCGCCTGGATTTTTTTTGAGGAATTCCTCGGATATGGTTTGGGTGGTTAGAGATTGTTCTACCTGGCCGGTTTTAAAAGGATCACTTTCAATCACAATCTCCATGAGTTCAAGCGAGGAGGCGACTATGAAAAAATCAAACTCATGTATGTCTTTTGTCAGATTAACATATTGATATAAACTATGATACCCCATGAATTTGATATGTATATGGTAACGTGCCGGTTTGAGATCGACGAATTTGAAATAACCCTCTGCATCGGTGATGGTTCCTTTGACCAATTCATGGATGTATACCTCAGCCCCCGGCAATGGCTCCCGGGTCTCTTCATCGTAAACCCTGCCTCCAAGAGTATAACTTGCTGTTTGAGATAATGCACTGTACGGTTCTAAACCAACAAGAAATATCAGGGTACAACCTAGTATGATAATGAATTTCTGCAATTGTTAAACTTTCAACAAAATGGTATTAATTTGTTTTATGCAACACTGATGCAAAAATAACACAGTTTTTATGAAAATGCCTTTTATTTTCCTCTCAATAATATTTTAAATACTTCTTAGAACCCCTCTTAAGCTTGTATAATAATTCGATTTTCGAATGTCTATACCTTATTAATTTCTGTTCATTTTTTATTTAGAAAGCATATATTTACAATGTTTTGCAAGTAAACAAGTCCAATGCTTAAACAATACCTTCTTATCGCCTTTCGCATCATGTGGAGGAATAAAACATTTGCCTTCATAAATCTGCTCAGTCTATCAACTGGGATATCATTTTGCCTCCTGATTTTTACTTTTATTAATAAGGAAACCTCACATGATAAGTTTCATAGGAATGGGGATCGGATCTTCCGGGTAGTTAATCATTACTCTGACCTGGAAGGGGGTACGGAAAAGTCAGCTTTACAGGACCACAAGTTTGTTGAGATCTTCACTGAAAGTATTCCCTCACTGGTCCGGGTGGCTGCCTTCCAGAAAGCCGGAGCATGGATCAGGCGGGATGATAAGATCTTTCACGAAGATCTTGCTTTCGCTGATTCAGTTTTTCTTGAGATATTCAAATTTCCAGTTCTTGCGGGTGATCCTAAAACGGCATTATACGATCCTCAAAGTGCTGTAATCGTAAGGGAAGTTGCCGACAGGTTCTTTGACGTGGAAGATGGGAACTATCAAAAGATCCTGGGAGAAATGTTGACCTTTCCAAAGGGAGAGGAACGGCTTTTCAAAGTGACCGCCGTATTGGAAACGCTACCAAAAAATTCCAGTTTACAATTCACTGTCCTGACTCCATATAAAAACAATCAGCCTTATCCGGAAAGCAATAATTTTTTCGGCAATTGTTCCGTCTATATAGAACTTGAATCTGCCCAGGATAGGGCTGGTGCCAGTGAAGCGGCTAACAGCCTGGTTGAAATTCATCTGGCCGAAAAATTTGAAATGGCCCGTAGATATTTTGATGGAGACGAGGAATTGTTTTTTGAATTTATTCTTCAACCTTTAACAGATATTTACCTGAATGAAGAAATATGGAATCACTATGAGGAGCATGGAAATGTGAAATATGCGTATGTGCTTTCTTCTATTGCTGTTCTGGTATTGCTTGTTTCATGCATCAATTACATTATGTTAACAACTGGCCGGACGATACAGCGACTCAGGGAAGTGGGAATGCGAAAAGTACTCGGGGGTACTACCCGTCATATTGTAAATCAATTCATGAGTGAGGCTTTCCTGAATTCCATTTTATCCCTTCTTTTTGCCATTGTTTTATCCGGCCTGTTCTTACCTGTTTTCAATCAACTCAGCGAGCGTGAACTAACCCTTTTTCTTTTAGACAGGAATATGATCCTTTTCATACTGATCCTGATCCTGATTATAAGTCTCTTGATCGGGATAGCTCCGGCAATCAATATCAACAAGATGAATCCCCAGGATATCTTTCAAAGCAGGATCAGGTATAAAGGTGGAAGGTATTCCAGTATTTTCGTTATTGCTCAGTATACTATGACCATTGGTTTGATAATATCCACTTTCATTATTATCAGGCAGCTCAACTTCCTCAGGGATAAAGAAACAGGATTTAACAGAGATCACGTGGTTGTCATCAGTTTACCGGATGATTTTAGTTCGAATGAGATCAACAACCTTAAGCAATCCCTGGTCTCGAGGGCAAACATCACTAATGTGACGGGAAGTGACCGGAATTTTGTTTCAGGGAGCAGCTCAAACATCATAAAGCGTGAAGATGAGCAGACAGTCATCGTCAGGTTTTTAAGGATTGATCCTGATTATATTGAAACCCTGGAGATCCCCTTGATCATGGGCAGGAATCTTTCCTGGGAAGCTGCTGCGGATACCTTTAACTCTGTGTTAGTCAACGAGAAATTTTTGCGTGAGATGTTATGGGATGATCCTATTGGGAAGAAAGTACCGGAAGAAGAAGATGACTCTGAAAATCCGACTGTTGTAGGGGTTGTTAAGGATTTTCATTTTGACAGTATGGAAGATGAGATCATGCCTCTTGTTTTGCATATGAATCCACACCGAAACAGTATCTGGAGCCTGTTTGTCAGAATAAATGCAAGCAACGTACCAGGTTCCTTAGAGGATATTACTGCTGCATGGAAGGATATAGCACCAGACCGGCCCCTGAATTATGCCTTTCTTGATGAGAGCCTGGATGAACAATATGATAATGAAGAACGTTGGGGCAAGATTGTCGCTTATGGATCCGGGTTCAGTATTCTGATCTCCTCCCTTGGACTGCTGGGATTGACCCTGCTGATCGTGACAAGAAGAACCAAGGAAATCGGTATCCGTAAGGTAAACGGGGCAAACTATACCGATATCCTGTTTCTGATCTTCAAGTCGTTTGTGGCCTGGATCTTCATTGGCCTTATACTTGCTACCCCAATTAGCTTGTATGCTATGAATCAGTGGCTTCAAAATTTTGCTTATAAAGCCAATATCAGTGTATGGGCATTCCTGCTTGCAGGTTTTATTGCACTTGTTGTCGCACTAATTACTGTAGGATGGCATACTTATAAAGCCGCCACCCGGAATCCTGTGGAAGCGCTGAGGTACGAATAGTACTATAATGATTTTAATTAAGGTTTGAATGATAGACGTTTTTTGGGAGGTCGATCTAATAATAATTGATATCATTTCTGAACCTGGAATGGAAAATTTTGAGATGGTAGCAAAAGAGAATTAGTATTAATATCGGAATAATAAATTGCAATGCAGGAAAACATACATACTACCGAACAATTGAGAATTGAAAAAAAAGCTTCTGAGACCGCAATGTTTGCTGCCATGCATCGACATTTAGCCTATAAGGAAGAAGATCCTTCATTTAAGGGACCAGATCATATGGCCAGGTTGTTTGTACCAGGTAGGGCTAAATTCTTTCTTTCCTTTAAATTTATACGAAAACTGATTCGTAAAAAGCTGCGTAAGGGAGTCCCGGGTACATTCGAATATATGGTTGCCCGGACAAAGCATTTTGACAACATTTTCAATCAAGCCCTCCTGGAAAATATACCTCAGGTGGTATTACTTGGAGCAGGATATGATACACGTTCCATCCGATATAAAGATCAAATTAAGGATACAAAGATTTTTGAACTTGATACTCCAATCATCCAGCTACAGAAAAAGAACTTATTAAAAAAGTCTAAAATATCCACCCCAGATCAATTGACCTATGTTCCAATTGATTTCAATAAAGAAAGTTTAAATGACGTATTGCCAGTGGCTGGATATAATACAGCTCTGCAAACTGTCTTTTTGTGGGAAGGAGTGACCTATTATCTTACAGAAGAGGCGATAAGGGATACACTTTCTTTTATTAATATTTTTTCTGGTCCTGCGACTACTGTGGCTTTTGACTATTTTTTGAAGGGAGTAATTTCAGGAGATGCAGAGCATTACGGGGCCAAGGAGATTAATAGAGAGGTCCGGAAATCCGGAGAACCTTTTCGATTTGGACTTGAAGAGGGGCAAATCAATTCCTTTTTATCAGAAAATGGATTTGATATAATATCTCATTATTCTCCGGAAGAATTTGAAAAAGCCTATTTATATGATGATCAGGGAAAATATTTTGGCAGAATGTATGGCTTTGCCTGTAATGTAATTGCCAGAGTAAAGGCCTGAAGGAGATTTATTTAGCTATATGCCTTTTCATTTTAAAAATTGACGCTTAATTTTTTTGTAAGGTTTATAGCGGATTTAAGAACTATATCCCAGACTGCAATTTTGGGTGGTGTTCTGGTACCCAGACTTGATAGGTGTTTATTTAATGGGTATATTCGGGTCATTGTAAAAGTCAGTTGAACAGGAGTAATCACATAATCAATAATAAACCACCTACAAAAAGTACGGGGATAATTACAGATATCCTTTATTTCTTTTTACATAAACCAAAGCATCCTACCCTGGTCAAATTTAATTCATTGGAAGAGAGGATTCAGTACAATCAGAGGATTATTCATCGGATTGGAATTGATACAAACCAGTATTCCGTTCTGAACATAAATAGAATCAGCATCGAAGCCCCGGTTAGTTATGTTTTCAATGAATTATTGGATTTCAATGGCAATCCGCTTTGCTGGCCCAACCATATTGCAAAAGTTGATCGAATTAAAAACAGCCTGAAAAAGATACGCATTCTGCCATTTGGGTGGAAAAAGTATCCTTTCAGGTTCATGAAAAGTTTTTTTGGACTGCCCCTGATACCGCTGTTTCAGCTTAAGGCTGTAAGCATTAAAAAAATACCGGATAAATTTGACACTGACAATCCCCGCTATTTTGTATATGATTGTTCAGGGGGTTATCCTATAGGAATATTGGCCATCTATGTTCGGTCATCGATTCCTGAAATGGGAGAAACAGGGAAATCTCAGTTATTCTTCGGGGTGAGTTTTAACTTCTTTGGGAAAAAAAAATGGCAGGAGAAACGTAAACTGGTGAATATACTCTGGGAATGGGTGCACAACCGCGTAACCGCCAATGTTTTAAATCGCATCAAGCAATTAAGTGAATGGCGCATTGAAACCATTCAGGAAAATAACTCAGAAGATATTGCCCGGTAGGTCATCGGTGGTGTCCAGGCCATTGACGAGGCCAAAGTTTTCAGACCACCGATTGTTAACCGGAATGTGGAATTATCAGCCTCCCAATTCCTCCATTTTCTTTGTTACATGCGACATCACCTCTTCAAATTCTTTCTGCGGGCTGAATTCAACGAATTTAATGTCTTCCTCAACGATGCCGGTATGGCCAGCTTGCCAGTAATAGACATCTCCGGCCCGCGAAACTTCTTCCGTCCCGTCGTCATAGATCAGTTTTATCGCACCTTCAATAACATAGCCCCAATGTGGACAATGACAACTATCGTTATCCAGGCCTTTCAGTAAGGGTGTAAAATCAGTGCCTGCCGGCAGTTCATTATAGGCTACTTTCATTCCACCATACCCCGCGATCTGACGCATGATCATTCCAGGTGCTTCCATGAACACAGGAAGACTTTCTTTGTTAGCTTTCATAGATGTAAAATTTAGTTTAAGTAATCTTACAAAGTAGAAAGATTTTATTCAAGGTCAAAAATTAAGTCGTTTTAATTTGAAATCTTCTAGATGATCCGGATAGAGATAAATAACTACTCATTTTTGTATTCCAGATCTATTTATATACGGGATCGACTACTTAAATAATCCACCAAGGATGCCTGATTTCAGTGGTTTCGCTTCGTAACCAGCTTCGTGCACCTTGTCAATAATTTCTTTTTCTGTCAGGGTGTTTGATTTTACCTCCAGCACCTTGCGTTTGTCGTTCGTATCCACATTCCATTCCGCATCCTTCAATTCATTCAGATAAGGAGTCACAGAATTGATGCATCCGCCACAATTAATATTTGTCTTGAATTTATATGATTTCATGTTAATTTATTTTTTTTCCTTTTAACCTAAGACTATTTGCTACAACCGATACTGAGCTGAAAGCCATAGCTGCTCCGGCAATCATCGGATTAAGAAGAAAGCCCCAAACAGGGAATAGTATTCCTGCGGCAATGGGGATAGCAAGTACATTGTACCCAAATGCCCAGAAAAGATTCTGATGAATAGTTTTTACCGTTGCCCTTGACAACAATATAGCACTTCGTATGTGATTGATGTCGGATTTCATTAATGTAATTCCTGCAGTCTCCATAGCTATATCGGTACCACTTCCCATGGCAATGCCTATATCCGCTTCAGCCAGGGCTTCTGCATCATTGATCCCATCACCGGCCATGGCAACAATTTTTCCCTGCTTCTTAAGTTTTCGTACAAAAGCTCCTTTTTGTCCGGGCAGAACATTTCCCTGATAATGTTCAATTTTCAATTTCAACGCAATATCACGGGTAACACCTTCATTGTCACCGGACAAAAGCGATACATCCAAACCCAGGTTTTTTATATCCTGTATGGACTGCTCCACGCCTTCCCTTAATGGGTCTTTTATACCCATTATGCAGATTACCTCTTTTTCATTTGCGAAATATGAAATGGTATGGGCATTTTCCCTTAGCTCTTGTTCAAATTTGAGCAATTCGGAATCTATTGAAAGCTGATTTTCACTGACCAGGTTCTTAGATCCTGCATAATATGTTATCCCTTTTATTGTGCCTTTTATGCCCGAATCCTGGAATGTTAAGAAAATCAATATCCTCGAAATCCGGCACTTCCATCTTGAAGTGATCAATTATGGCTTTTGCAAGTGGATGTTCCGAGAGCGATTCAAGGATTATTAATCTTTCAATTTCCTGCGCCTCCTTGTACTTCTTATTCCAGCAGATCTCCTGAACCACAGGCATTCCTTTAGGTTATGGTTCCTGTTTTATCTAATACCAGGGTGTCGATTTTCTTTGCTTGTTCAAGACTCTCAGAATCCCTGATAAGTATACCCATTGATGCGCCCTTTCCTATCCCAACCATCAGGGCAGTGGGTGTTGCAAGGCCTAAAGCGCACGGACATGCAATAATGAGGACAGTGATCAGAACCAGGAAGGAATAAGTGATCTGTGGTTCCGGCCCGGCGAAATACCATATCGAAAAAGCAAGTAGTGCTATCGTAATCACTACCGGGACAAATATCGAAGCAATTTTATCTACAATTTTCTGAATCGGTGGCTTACTCGATTGTGCTTTTTTCACCATTTCAATAATCTGTGCCAGCAGGGTAGTGGTTGATTCCTTTTCTACCTTTACTTTGAGCGTTCCATTCTGATTTAATGTGCCGGCGTACACATAGTCGTTTCCGGTTTTATAAGAAGGAAGGGGTTCTCCATTGATCATACTTTCATCCACAGAAGAGGAACCGCTTTGCACATAACCATCGAGGGCTATTTTTTCACCTGGTTTCACAGTAAAAACCTCATTCTTTTTAACTTCAGCAACCGGTTTTGTCAGTATGCTGCCATTTTGATTTACCTCCACAAATTTGGGCTGTATTCCCATTAATTTTTTTATTGCTCCAGTAGTTCTGAATTTAGCCCTTTCTTCAAAATACCTGCCCAGGAGGATAAGCGTTATGATCACGGTGGCAGATTCATAGTACACATGCGGTTCCAGTCCCCGGGATGCAAAGAATTCCGGATAAAAAGTATTGAAGACACTAAACAGATATGCGGTGCCCGTGCTCAGTGCGACCAGGGTATCCATATTGGTGCTTAGATGCCTGGCTTTTTTGAATGCCACAATAAAGAATTCCGAACCAGACCAGAGCAGGACAGGGGTAGAGAGAATGAATAGAATGTAATTTGCTTTAGGGATCGCATCGTAAAAGAACATGGATAGCAGGAAGACCGGGATAGTAAGGACTGATGATGCGATCAGTTTCACCTGAAGGTTTTTTAATCTTTTGATATATTCAGCCTGATCATCATAATCCATTGTTTTTACTACCTGGTAGCCGATCTCATCTGCCGCCTTTTGGATGTTTTTAAAAGCTATGGTATTTGGATTAAACTCAATTATGGCTGAATTGTCTGCATAATTTACAGAGACCTGATTAATGCCGGGTTTGGTTTTAAGGTGAGATTGAAGGCCTGTAGCACAAGCTGCACAGGTCATACCTTTCACTGCATACGTCTCATGAACGATTTGATTTTCCATCGGTCTACAATTTTACGAAGATTTGCGGAGAAAAGTTGAGAGTGTGTGTGGGATGCTTGAATATCAGATTCTAGCGATAGGATCAAGTGCCGTTCCCGGGGAAGGTACATAAAAAAACTTTATACGCAATGTATAAGGTCTTTTCATTTCAGTTGCTGATGGGTTGTTGTGTGCGCGTACAAAGCCAATCGAATAACGCCTCTTTTTAAAGTTATATTAATAGAACGGGATATGTTTCAGGGTGAAACATTTGAAGGTTTGACTCTCGGACTAAAAATTCATATTTAATTACTTAAATATCAGCAGGTTAGAAACGTCCCTCTATTAAATCATCATTTTGAAGAGTAACGGATGACTGCTATATAAAGCATATTACAGTTTATCAATTGATCGTGGCATTTATACTTTAAGTTAATTTTAAAATTTTAAGGAAGGGGGAGGTTCATTTTTTTCAGGAGTGCAATATACCTTGGATTATCCTTCATCTGCTCATAACCTCCCCAGGTTGTCATATAAGTCACACCAGGATCTCTATTCACATACATGATTTCCATTATTTCCACTGCTTTATTGAATTCTCCTATATCAATATAATCAATTGCCAACCAACCCATTTGATAATATAATTGACCGTTTTCCTTAAAATTTTTTTCTACGATATTGATAATCTGATTTTTCGTTGCAACATATCCATACTCTCTATAAGTTTTTTCAAGGGAGGCAAAGGTTTCTTCATCCCATACAGTCATTTGTTTCCATAATTCAATCCATTTATCATAATCTCCCATTCCTTCATATGCCTTCATCATGCCTCCAATAGCAAATAAGTTATTCGGATCAATTGAAAAAGCTTTCTTGCCATGATCTAACATAGATTGCCATTCTTCAAATCTCCACATTACCTGACAATACAATCCCAGAATAAGCGGCTGCTCGGGGTCAAGTTCCAAGGCAAGGTCAGCCCGGTACTTTGCTTCGTCCATCCTTCTGAGGATCATTAATAAATGAGCATAATATATTTGAGCAAATGCGTTGCTGGGATTTAACTCAATGGTTTTCAAAAACTCCCTTTCTCCTTTCTGCCAGTTCCACTCTACCCATACAGCTATCAATGCACTATTATAATGCGCTTCCTCAGAATTGAGGTCCAGGGTAAGGGCCGTATTGAGATTTTCATATATCTTCGGTCTGGCTACCAGTGGCAATTCCCAGCTAAACATCTGCAACCCTGCCCAAACCCTTGCCCGACCTGCATAGGGAGGAGCCCAATCTGGATCTTTTTCAATAGCAAGGTTAAAATACTCCAGGGCTTTGTAAAGACTTTCCTTTGACAACTGATCCCAATGTACCAGGCCTCTCAGGTAGGCATCATAGGCATCAGGATCAACGGTTCTCG
Source organism: uncultured Cytophagales bacterium (assembly GCA_963820995.1). GTDB lineage: Bacteria > Bacteroidota > Bacteroidia > Cytophagales > Cyclobacteriaceae > JAGTVG01. Next base: position 112,980 of record CAWGCL010000015.1, read on the forward strand.
TCTGTGCCAATAGATCTTTTTCCCGTGATGTTAACTTTACGTTGATCTCCTCGGAAATCTCCTTCGTTACTTTTGTGTACAGATTCAGGATCTGGCTTCGTTCCACATAGAAATCCTGTACCCAGGCAGGCTCCCCCCCATCATTTGTGTTTTTTACAGTAATCTGTAAGCATACACTATCCCCTATACACAATACAGCCCCTTCAACGATCGTATTGACTCCCAACTCGGAAGTTATCTCAGGAATTGACTTTTCTTTATATGCTCTGGCTGTTGTTTTAGAAATTACTTTTAATGCACTTACCCTTCCTATATCCCCGATCAATTGGGAATGCATGCCGTCAACAAAGTATCCGGTCGTATCAGTGCCAGTATAATTAACAAATGGCAGGATAATAAGACCTTTCTTGGTTCCTGATGAATCACCAGTAATATTGGGCAAGTAATTATATAAGATGTAGGATATTAAAGCTATGATCAGGATACCAAAGATTATGGCTGCTCTACCCATCTTAAATGGATTTACCAGTTCTCCCGAATCGATGGAATAGTCTAATAAACGCTCATCCTGGCAGGTAACTTTATAAATATCCATGGGAGTTGTAAGACCTTTCAGTTCTTGTTCTCCCAGGAACTCTGCCTTAAGTCCTTCCTTGTTTTTTATGTCACTATATACTTTCCCGGAGATAACAATATCATTCTGATTTGTAACACTCTGGATTCGGGAGGCGATATTGACCCCATCTCCCAGTACATCATTGTTCTCGAAAATCACATCCCCCTGGTGAATCCCGATTCGAAGGGAGATATTCATTTCTTCTGATGCTTTCTGAAGAGACAAAGCACACATTACTGCTTCAATATTCGAATAAAAGCTGATCAATATTCCATCACCCATTTCTTTCAGCCAACGCCCCCTGTATCTTTTAATCAGTCTTTTATGAATCTGTTGGTTCTTTCGAAGATAATCAAAAGCTCTTTTTTCATCACTCTTCAATAGTGAGGAGTAACCTACTATGTTTGTAAACATAATGGCGGCTAACTGGTGCTTTTGATAAGACATATCTTAACAAGATAGGGAAAATCATAATATTTCAAAAATCTTTAGAATCTCAGAATGTAAAAACGCTGACAACCAACAAGAGAAAGCGTCTGATGCATTCTAATTTCCTATTTAGGTTAAAAAGGTTTTAAATAATGCTATATTAGAAGATTAGAAGTTTATTAGCATTCATTTGATTAATTATTAAACAAATAATCAATGGGAAATTCTAAAAAAAACACTTACCGATTAATTTTATTGACCTGTGCAATAGCTCTGTTTTATAATTGGTTTTTATGTGGGAAAGTACTACAACGGCATTAATAATGAAATACCACAGGGTGTTATCTTGAATCATGGTCCAGGACTAAGTAAAATGCAAATGGTCACAGATGAATTTTTAAATGCTTGGAATAATGGAGATGCTGAGGGGTGCGCAAATACATATTCGAAAGAAGCACTTTTTATGCCCTCTGAACTTTCCTCCATTCAAGGTAGGGAGGCTATAAAGAAATATTTCGAGACTGAAGTTCCAAAGAACGCAGGTGAAATGAAGATTACCGAAAAAGTGTTAGAAGTTATTTATTTTGGAGACTGGGCAACTATGCAAGGATTGGGAGAGGTATCTATTCAGCAATCCGATTCAACTGTGGAAAATAGTTCTTTTAAATGGGCAATGCTTAGTAAGAAAAATCCAGAAGGAAAATGGGAATCTGTTTGGGACATCTATAATTATAATAACATTAATCACTAAGAAATAACAGAATTAACTGCCTCTTACACTATGTAAATTGTATTAAATTGACAATTTAAACCAAGCGTTATCAATAATTTAACTCAATTAACATAGCCTAATTCAGTCATCTCCCCAACCTCAGGCTTAAAACCTTGATAAACTACGAGAGAAAGCGTCTGATGCATTCTTGTTTGAGGGTACCAACATATCTTCTTCCGGTATAATTTATACCTGGATTATTCTTTCCCTTCTCTTCCTTTTTTTCTAATTAAAGGATGCTTTGTAAAAAACACTTAATGGTTGTAGTCAAGTTTTTTTATTGTCTCATACCTTAAAAATCAACCCATTCTAATAAGAAAATTCCCTAACTATTAACTTTTAACGAAGTTATGCGGATAATCTGGTAAACGATTCTGAAAAGTTAAAATCGACTCTTTTTTAATTACACCTCCATCTATATTAATTGCTTTTTGGATCGTTTTATTTTTCATCCAACTTTTACGACCTTCTAAAATAGATGGTAAATGAACAATTAAAGCTGCTGATATCGACCTTGAGGCACTTTCCCATAAATAACTTGGAGTATGATCTACTGCATAATAGTCTATATTATCGATATTTAGCATCGGATTTTTAAACGTTGTTGGCTTTGCGAAATAGAATCCCATACCTTCATCGCAACTAACATCAATAATCAGACATCCTGGTTTTAAGACAGCCTTTTCTTTTTCAGTCACAAAATTGATTGGATGGTCTGTATCCTGGTATATACCATTAATTATGATTTCTGATTCACTAATTAAATCAGACAAAGGTCGTACTTTTCCATCATGTTCTATAATTACTAATCTTGCTTCTTTTTCATTGCCTTCACGAATACGAACATAGTGTACATCCAGAATTTCTTCTCGTACTTCATGATCAGGTCTCTGAATACAAATAGTAATATCCCTGAATCCATGAGCTTTTAGAGCATAAATAGCCCCCCGACTTACAGCGCCAAAACTAAAAATAATAGCTTTACGCTGGTTGCCGTAATGCCCATCTATACCTTTTAATTGTAAGGCATGAATAACCGCGCAATAGCCTGCCATTTCATTATTCTTATAAAAAGTGTGCCTTCCAATTTGGCCCGTTGGTGACCATACAAACATATCTTCAAAAGCAATAAGTGTTAATTTTCTATCTATTGCAGCTTGTGTAATATCTCCTTGCTGAGCACAATGTGGATAACCCCAAAGCAATCCTCCTTCACGTAATTCTTCTAAATCAGCTAACACTGGTTTGGCAATAATTACTGAACCAATATCAGCTAATAATTCATGACGAGATGCAACTCCTCCAGTTTGAGATTTAATAAATTCATCACTTAAACCAAAAGGTTTACCATATCCTTTTTCAAAAATTAATTGTTTACGAATATCTTCTGGTAGACGTGGAAGATGTTCTGGATGAATTGGAACTCTTCTTTCATCTTCTTTTCTTGAAGTTCCAACAACTCCTAAGGTTAGTTTTTTCATAATTGCTCCTCTTGCTATTAAATAATTTAGTGGCGGTCAGACTACCCGTAATCCAATGAAAAATTATTTGCTGAAGTGAATGCTTGGGGTATTTAAGCAGCAAATTGCAATCATAATTGATTGAAATTAAAAGTTGTATAAACCAGTGTAAAGGTAGTCTATTTTTAATCAGTCCACATTATTTTGTAGGGAAACACTGTTTCCCCCCACATAAAGTGGACTGATTTAGGCTAAAGGTTAAGCGGTAATGAATTATCATTTTGACTGAATGATAATTTGTGCTTCAATACCTATTAATCAAACGCCCCCAAGCTCAGGCTTAATAACCTGATAAACAACGAGAGAAAGTGTCTGATGTATTCTTTTTTGATGTGCCATAGAAGCACTTTATAGTATCCTGATGATCTCAGGTTTAAAAAGCATTTAATAACCGATTTCTGATAGGTTTACAAAATGAATATTTTAGATTTCAATCAAAATCACTAATTTGAGCATACATAACTTTTTGAAAATTCACTATATAACTTTTAATATATCCAATATGAAACGAATAACACTTTTTTTCACCCTACTTCGTATGCTTAAATTTAACAACAAACGCCCAGGAAAAACTGGATGAATTACTTCCTGTAAGAGGTCTTTGTATTAGTGCTCCACAGAAAGATGGGGTTGATGAATTTATCAAGTTTATTAATGAAGAACTGGTCCCCAAAAAGGTGAATACCCTTGTTCTAAGGGTAGATTGGAACTATGCATATAAATCACACCCAGAGTTAAGGGATGAAGATCCACTTACCCCAGCGGATGTTAAAAAAATTGTGCAAGCATGCAAGGCAGGTGGCATACATGTGATCCCCCAGATAAATCTTCTGGGGCACCAATCCTGGCATGGAAAAGTATATGCTTTATTAACGGAATATCCCCAATTTAATGAAACACCTGATGTGGTTATGCCCGCCGATGGTGAATATGAATGGCCAAACCCAGATGGATTATATTGCCTGAGTTATTGCCCATTACATCCGGATGTTCATAAAATAGTATTTGACCTGGTTGATGAAATAGTGGAAGTGTTTGAATCTCATGCTTTTCATGCGGGAATGGATGAAGTGTTTTACATAGGGCATGAGCAATGTCCGCGGTGTCATGGTAGAGATAAGGCAGAGTTGTTTGCTGGGGAAGTTACTAAAATCAGAGATCATCTTGTAAAAAATGACAAAGAGCTGTGGATCTGGGGGGACCGGTTAATTGATGGCAAAACAACAGGTATTGGTGTCTGGTCCGCCAGCATGAACAATACCCACCGGGCTATAGATATGATCCCGAAGGATGTTGTTATAAATGACTGGCACTATAATCGTCCAAATCCAACAGCTGCTCTATTTGCTTTGAAAGGATTTAGAGTAATCAGCTGCCCTTACCGAAAAGCTGAGGTTGCTAAAGATTCAAATGCATATGATGCTGGGATTCAGGGAAAACGCAACACCAGAGACAAAGGAGAATTACCAGGGCATGATGCAGACGATCTGGACAAGTGCCGAGAATTTTTTGGATTACTATTATGGTAGAAAGCAGTTTGACACGGAATCTAGCAGGGGTAATTATGTGGAATGTTTTAATACCTTGTTTGAGGAGATTAATAAACTAGAGAAATAAGTTCAGAGTTCAGGAGAAATTCAGAAATATTATAACCTTATATCCGCTAAAAGCAAGTATTAAAAAACTCAATGTCACAATCCAGTGAAAAGCTTTCACCCATCGATTATGCATTTTTTCTCGAAGCATCTATTGTGTCATGAAAGTTCATGTTGATCACAATTATTATGTTGGATATCTATATATAATCTTTCAATATACGAATTGTCAGTTTTTTGTTAAAACATATATTGCGAAAGCTCAGGCTTAAAAACCTTGATAAGCTGCGATAGAAAGCGGCTGAGGCATTCGTTTTTACTGCCTAAGAATGTATCCTTTTAAAGTAATCCCACGATCTCAGGCTTGAGAAACATGATATTTGCCATTTGAAAGGATTCGGGAATTATTAAGGTATTAGCTTAAGGCTGTATTAGTTGGTAATGATTGAATTAATTATTTAATTTTAGACGTTCTTATTATATATTCAGACTTTTCCAAATTAAAACCCCCATGCTTATGAGAAAGATTATCCTTTTAATTTCAGTATTTATTTTTACCGGCATTGTAACAATAGTTCAGGGCCAGGAGATCGAAGAAAATTCAGAAGATTCCGAATTCGGACTGGTTTACTTTATTAGGGGAAAAGGGCATGCAGGATCAGCAACTGCTTTTAGTGCCTTAATTGATGATAAAAGAGTTTGTCAACTTAATAACAGAAAATATTCTGTTCATGAAGTGCCTCCTGGTCCGCATGAGTTCAAAGCTCAATTTGGTGGTAAAAAAGGTAAAAAGAAAGCTGAGATTGCTCCAATAGATGTAGAGGCTGGAGGAACATACTACATACAGATGGTTAGACAAAGTACTTTTATGGTGAACGACGTAATAGCCCAGGAAATAACAAGAAATTCAGCACTTCGTTTGATAAAAGATGACAAAATTGAAATAGATCGAAATTGTAGAGCAGAAGATTGATAAATTGTTTATACACATAAGAAAATTATGTAATTGAATAATATTATTTTTTCATATTCCTGCGTTGCACCATCCATGTCAGCAAAGGAGTTAATATAGCCGTAGTAACCGTAGAAGCTGCAATGAGCGGGGTAGCACTAGCAGCCATTGCGCCCATTGAAGGATCTGCCAAAGACATAGCATGGGGTGTGGCTACAGCGTTTCCGGCTGTACTGGATGCGGCAGCACCTGCAACGCCGCTTCCTCCTGTGACCTTATCCGATAATATATTAAAAAAACCTCCTACGAAAGTTGTTAAAATACCCAATAAGATTCCTGCCAATCCTGCTTTGATCAATGATCCCAACTCCAGGCCGGCACCAAGAGAAAATGCAAAAAAAGGAATGAGCACAGGCCCTCCCTTCACGAGAAATTTCCGCATTTCCATATCAAGATTTCCTAAAATCATACCAATAATAATAGGTGTTATAACTGCGATCAAAGCGATGAAAGGAATATCAGCTAGTCCTGCTGCCCCAAGAGCTACCATAGTCAGAAATGGTCCGTCATTGATTGATATGACAGCGATAGCACCTACATCAGTCTCATCTCCATATTCCCCTGCTAATGCCGCGTATAATCCTCCGTTTGTATTGCTCATGGCTGAAATAACGGCAAGAGCTGACAGCCCAAACAGGCCATTTTCTCCAAATAATTTATCAACAGTTATTCCAATCACTATGGCCACAATAAATTTGGACAGGGTAATGGCTATCCCTTTTTTTAGAACTTTCGTGGCTGCTTTTAAACGAATGCCCGCACCCATACACAACAAAAAAGCGGCAATCAAGGTTGTGGATCCATCTTTGAACAGGGCAGTAGTAAATCCCCCGATGTTCAGTAAGTCGGGAACAAAAGTATTAAAGATTGCTCCCATAATGAGGGGAATTACCATCATGCCTCCAGGAATCCGTTCTAATGATTGTTTGATTCTCAAAATCAGTCTCTGGTTATAATTAATTACTTTATCATCTTGACAGGACTAGTTAATTTTAATGTGGAAGCTATTTTCTTATACAACATTATTAAAAATCTTTCCTAGTACTCAGTTGTTCAACTTTCTGACAATTATTACGACGATAAGAAAAAACCTTTGATCCACTTCAATTCGACAAGTTACAAAAAATTGGTAAAAGTAAAATAACACAATCAAGCATATAGAACATGCAATAATCCCACTCAAGATAGTTAACTCTAGAACTACTTATCCTCAATCAGCTCCTGTGATTTTTTTATTTGCCAAATAACTACCCGAATCAAGCCTAAAAGTAACTTGCTAAAATCAAACTACTTAATTCCACAAACCACATGCTTTCCCGTTGGCATTCCGAAACGTATCTAAATTCTTTAAAAATACTTGCCTGTTTTTTTGAAAATGTTTGACTCGATTATAAGAAAGGATTCAATAGTTTTGATTGGGGCAGATTGTATTCTCATCTATTATTCTTTAATATTAAAAGCCTGTATCACATTTCCATGACGTATATATAGTTTGCCATTGTTGATAACAGGATGCGTAAAATGTGCGTCGTTTCCCTTTAGAATTTTAAATTCACTCACTACTTCCATGTTTAGTGGATCTATGGTAATCAACATTACCTGGCCCCTTTGATTGTAATAATAAAGCATGCCGTCTGCAGCAATCACAACTCCACTACCAATTTTTAATACTTTTTCAATTTCTCCTGTTGTTGCATTAATACTTTTAAATCCTCTTTTTTCTGTACCACAACCATACAAATGATCCCCTATTTTTACAAAACCACCCATAAAACCGTCGAATTCCTTATTCCGCCAGACTTCTTTTACACTTTTCCCATCTTCGGCTAATTCTAATTTTACACCACCATTTCCCGCTCCTGTGGCTGTATAATAAATATATCCATCCTCATAGCATATCGTATTGCAATGGGCTTCGTCATTTCCTTCAATTCGTTCAGCCTGTTTGTTTTGATTATGAACCCAAAGTAATTCACCGGTTTTGGTATCGTGTCCCATAAGTTCGTATGCCGTAAAATTAACCAGTACGTTTCGATCATGAAGCCTGATAATTTGAGGTGAATTATATGCGTGACGCTCACTTGCTCCCGCACTTCTCCATATTACCTCCCCTGTGAATCGATTCAATGCGACAACGTTATCATCCTTTCCGCCAGGAGTACAAAACACTTTTTCACCGTCGATAACCACTGATTCTGAATATCCAAATATTGGCAGGATTCCATGTAAATCATGGATCATATTGATCGACCATTTTTTCTCTCCAGATCTTCTGTCAAAGCAAAATAGATTTCCAAAACCAGAGGTTACATAAATCAAATCATCTACAACTGTTGGAGACGATCTTGAACCCCTATAACTTCCTGCCCATTCATTGCCAAAATCTTTCTTCCATAATAATTTTCCATTTAAATCAAATGCGAATAGATAAGCTACTGTATCGATTTCACCCAATATATACATATTGTCCGAAGTGAAAATTGGGGAGCCATAACCATTTCCAATACCCTCGTATTCCCAGACTATTTCAGGCCCCTCTTCAGGCCAGACTTTTAATAATCCTTTTTCATTATATATGCCACTTCTATTTTCGCCTCGCCATTCGTAAACTTTTTGGATTTCACTTAAAGATTTTTCCTCATGAGTGTCGGGAACTTTTTGTTTTTGAACACAGGAAAAAAAAGAAACTAGTAATATAATCGTCAATAGTTCACTTATTATATTTTGTTTCATTGATTGTTCTTTAAGTGGTTAATGCTTCCAAAACAATAGAATAGAATAATAAGTTCCCTGATGACATTTATACGGTATACTATTTGGGACTGTATTAATCAAATCTCAATAAGCTCAGGCTTACATCACCAATCAGAACTGCCATCTGATCGAATTAAAAAAAAATCCTGAACCACTCAAAAAATACAGTATTTCGTCCATTTTTTATAAATAATTTCTTATAATCAGTATGTGATTTTATCCCTTCAAATTCCGAAGGTCGAATACAGATTTGCGCTATTAAATGGTTGTCATTTATAACATACAAAAAAGTATATGAAGTATCGACTTAATAACAACATTACCCAATAATCATGGACAATATAAACCGATTTTCTTATTATCTGATTTTCATCCTTCTAATCGGGATTTTTACTTCTTGTGTAGAGAAAAAATCCGAGAAAAAAAAGGAATATGGAACCGCTACTACAGCGTTGATTGAAATTATCCAAAGCAATCCGGAGGTTAAATCAATGCTGATATCTTCTTTGGAAAAAGCAAGGCAAATGAATCCGGACAGAAAAACCAATCCAGTTCAAAACCTGGATGAATACTATGATTTCGTATCATATTGTGAAACAGCCATGCCATGGGCACTGGTTAAAAAACCGGATTATCCTGAAATTTTTAATAACATGTTTCAAAGCCTTCTATACTTTTACTTTCTCCTTGATCAACCATTACCGGAATTGGAAGGAAAAGGTTACTACAAAAACACACTACAATATGCTGATCCCATTGCATCGTGGCTTAATAATTTCAGTAAATCCTGGGGCAAGTACCTGGATACCCCAGAGTCATGGAATGAGGAATATTACCAAATGGCTTTGAATGATCCAGCTATTGGCCTACAGAACGGCTGGTATGAAGATGGATCGAACTGGAAGACATTTAACCAGTTCTTTTCAAGGCATCTAAGTTCCCCGGAAAAGCGACCTATTGCATCTCCTGAAGATAATTCTGTTGTTGTCTCCTTCGCAGATTCCAAACCACTTGGCGTTTGGGCTATCGATGGCAATTCTAATATTGTATCAAATGAGGGAGTTCCTGTAAAATCTGCGACCTTGAGATCGGTGGTCAATTTAATTGGTGAAGACAGTAAGTATAAGGAAGCATTTGCCAATGGAACATTCACTCATTCATTTTTAAATGTAAATGACTATCACAGGTATCATTTCCCGATGGCCGGAACAATCAAAGAAGCTCGTATTATACCAGGTACAAATCCAACAGGGGGATCGATTTCATGGGATGGGGAGAATAAAAGATATGCTTTCAATCCATCAGACGTAGGTTGGCAAACAGTCGAAACAAGAGGTTGTGTTATTCTGGATGCAGGAAAATATGGTCTGGTTGCTTTGTTACCCATTGGAATGGCAGCAGTGGGCTCAGTGAATTTTGAAGATAACATAAAGGCTGGAGTACAAGTAGAAAAAGGCGATATGCTTGGATATTTTGCTTTCGGAGGGTCAGACTTCATTATGATATTTCAGGACAAAGTGGATTTCTCACTTGATGCACCTAAGCAAGATGGAAGTGATTCATTCGAGCATCTATTAATGGGAGAAAGACTAGGTTTTCTGAATATAAAATAGAATCGAAGAAATATAAAAGGTATTGCGTCTTTTTATACACGTTGGATTGATAGGGATTAACAAAACCGATACATCTGATATAATATGTAAAACATATGTTCAGATCAGTACAAACTTCATTACGAGATTCGTGTGATATTGATCAAATGTTATCCATAAATTGTAATTCTTGCAAACTTTTTAATTTATGAAGACATGAAAATTTTTGTTACAGGAGCATCAGGACTTGTAGGAAAATCACTTATAAAACTGCTTATTAAGGAGAATCATGAGGTATTCGGATTAGTAAGAAATGATAAATCGGTTGAAATTCTGACCACATTGAATGCCACTCCCATTAAGGGAGATCTGAAAATAATTAAAGATTATAGTGAGATTTTAAAAGGCGTTGAGGTTGTGGTCCATTCTGGTGCGCTAATCAGATTTATAGGTGCGTTTGAAGAGTTTTTTCAGATAAATGTTCAGGCAACGAAAAAATTACTCGATTCTTCTATTGAAGCAGGTGTGAAAAAATTCATATATATAAGTGCTGCGGCTGTAGCATTGGATGGTAATCCACTTACTGATATCACCGAGGATTATCAACCTCAAAAAAGAATAAAAAGCAATTATCTAAAATCAAAATTATTAGCAGAAAAGGAAATATTAAAAAGAAGGGATGAAATTCAGGTTATCATTTTACGACCACCCGTAATATGGGGACCTGGTATGCGGATAATGGAAGAGTTTAGAAGTACTATTAAAAAAATGGGTTTCCCCACGATTGGAGATCCTGATCATCATTTGGCAACCTGCCATGTCGACAACCTGAATGTAGCTATATTGAAGTCAATTATTAATGACAGTGTAAATGGGATATTTCATGTGTCTGACGAGGAGAAAGTTAAGGTAAAAATATTTATGAATGAATTAATTAAAGGATATGGAATGAAAATGGGAAATCTCCATTTACCGAAAAACATAGCCATGATTATGGCCAGAATGATGGAGTTTATTTGGAAAACATTTAATCTTAAAGGTGATCCACCCATTTCAACTGTGATTGTCCATTTAATGGGGACTGAATTTACGATTAATGATTCAAAGGCAAGGAGAGAGCTTGGGTATCATGATGTTACTTCAATTGCTAAAGGGCTCAAACAACTCTAAATTGTAATCCTAATCCTTGTATTAATTTATATCTAATTTTAGGATACTAAATATAAAACATCATTATGCATTATTCTCCAAAAGCATAAAGTGATCCTGCTGTGCGTATATAGAGCTTATTGTCAACCACCGCAGGTGTAGCCATAATTTTTTCATTAAGATTGTTCTGGGCAAGTTTATTTAATTCGTCCCCGGCTTCAAAAACAGTTACTATTCCATTACCCGAGGCAATATAGATCCTTCCGTTGGCAGCTATTGGTGAGGAAAAATACATGCCAGAGGCTCCTAACTTCTCTCTGTATAATAATTTACCGCTTTCTGCATGAAAACAAGAAATGATGCCACTATTTTTAATCATGTAAATATGATCATTATATAGAAGTGGCGAGGATATGTAGGGGACATCTTCAGTATGACCCCACAGATAATCATTTAAGCCAATATCCCCATTCCCCCCAAGTTTGATTGCTTTCAGTCCCTGCCTATTATAGCGAGATTCCCACTGCTCACTCACATATTTCCACTCCGTACTGTCGATATGATTATCTTTATTCTTATCCCACCATCCTATGACATACATCAAGGGTATATTATATCCCGGTATTTCAGGCATTTCCGGATATAGAAGAAACTTAAAATCTCTTACTTCGTTTTGATCAAGTAGTAAATCCCCATTCTCATCATATTTTGCTGCAAAATCCATGAAATCAGGAAATTGAGCACGCATGTTAGGATTTCCCATTGCGCTATAGCTAGTAGTATACAGGATATCTTTCCCCATGACCGGAGTGGAAATTGCATCAGCAACATTAATAGCAAACCTCCATTTATTATCACCTGTTTTTAAATTATAACCTGCTACATAATCACTCGCGTAGATAATTACTTCTTCCTTATAAATAACTGGTGTAGAATAACTATCTCTAATATAATCTTCCTGATTTGGTAATGAATGTTTCCAAACAATACTTCCATCATATTTATTTATGGCCAGGAGTTTCGGATCATTCTGATCTCCGAAACAATTAAGTATTACAAGATCGCCTGCAACAATTGGTGAGGTTCCCATTTCATGGCGTGAATTGGGGATAGGCATGGACAACATCCATTGTTGTTCTCCATTAAAATCATAGCAGAGAAGGCCATAAGAACCAAAGTAAAAATAAATCCTTTCACCGTCTGTGGATGGGGTCGCGGTTGCTGGATTACCAATTGCATGCGTCCTTTCAAATTCTTCAACAGCAATATCTTCTTCCCACCGGATAGTTCCATCTTTCCTGTCAATACAGAACATTTTTAATAGCTTTCCTTCCTCTTCAATACCAGTTATAAAAATATAATCTCCCCAGATGCTGGGAGAAGAGTAGCCTTCTGGAAGGTTAGCTTTCCACAGAATATTTTTGTCTATATCAAAGTCTATCGGAGGATTCTGACCTTCAGCCGCGATTCCAGAACAATTTACCCCCCGAAACTGTGGCCAATTTTGATCTTGTGCAATTACCCAATGAAGGTTGAAAATAACTAATGCAAAAACCATTAAGGTAGTAGTTTTGGTGGTTTTCATGGACTTTTTAAATTTAGTTTTTGGATGAATAGGCTTCTGCAAATAACAACATTGGTAGAATCGAAATAGTTCACTGATTATCATCTTTTTATATTGAAATTGCAACTTCTCAACGAGTTGTGGATTGAATTAGAGTAAAGGCCAAGTAATATTGCGAAAGTCAAAGAACCCGGTCTTATTCTTCTTTAGTTGCATTTGGCATTTAAAAATTGTAAATTTGCAAGCTTTTAAACCAAAAACAATGAGGCAGCTAACAATCACACAATCTATTACCAACAGAAAAGAAAGTCATACAATTGAAAAGTATTTCAATGATCTAAGTAAAGAAGAAAGAATTACCCCTGAAGAAGAAGCCGACCTAGCGCAAAGAATCCGTACAGGAGACAACGTAGCACTTGAGAAATTAGTAAAAGCAAATCTGCGATTTGTAATTTCCGTAGCAAAGCAATACCAGAATAGGAACATTCCTTTAAATGACCTGATTAATGAAGGGAATATAGGTTTAATTAAGGCTGCACAGAAATTCGACGAGACTAAAGGATTTAAATTTATATCTTATGCTGTATGGTGGATACGACAATCTATTTTACAGGCTATCAATAATCATTCAAAAATAGTGAGAATACCGGCCAATAAAAAGAGTCATATCAATCAAATTAAAAAAGTGTATTCCTCATTTGAACAAGTATATGAAAGGGAACCAACCCCAGAAGAATTAGCAGAAATTCTTGAACAGAATCCCTCTGATATTTATAATACATTAAATGCTGATTTTAGTAAAACATCCCTGGATGCTCCATTTAGTAATGAAGGAGAAGGTAATTTGTATGACGTAATGGAAAACAATTCCATTGAAGACACAGACTACAAAATGGAATATACGCAGTCTCTTAAACATGAGACCCTCAGAACATTGAAAACGCTTGATGCGAGAGAAATGGAAGTTATAAAAATGTCATTTGGCATTGATTGTGACCATGCAATGAATTTTGCAGAAATTGGTGATGGAATGGGATTAACGAGAGAAAGGGTACGGCAAATCCGGGAAAAGGCGCTTAGGAAACTAAAATCTACAAGCCGTCAAAAACTGCTTAAGGAATTCTGTTCAAAATAATAACTCAAGCCATAATGCAAAGTCCAGTCTCATGGACCACCCAAAATTGGAATCGCTGACCATTTAAATAATAATAATATTTACTTGCCAGTAGCAAATATTAATTAATTGCCCTTCAGAGACTTTTAAAAACACATATACTGGTATGGGGTGGTCAGTTTGAACTGGAAAGCCTGGTCATTTTACTCTGTATATGGGTGGTCATTTTCGCCGCTTTTCCGGTATAAACACAATACGTTTATACAACAGTTTTGCAACTCAATCAAATTACCCCAAAACTCAGGCTTTAAAACACATATAATTTTCAATCTTTACTATAGCCAGCCCAAAAAATCAGTACTATCATCCATTGGATTGCATGAATTTGAGATTTAATGGTATTTGGCCAGAGGTTAACAGGATAAATACCAGCCCAAAGAAACCGTTTTCTTCTGGTTAAACGAATTCAAGCAGTAACATTGTAATGTCATCGTCTTTGTTATAAGTGGAAGTAAAGCCCTTTAAGTTCGGATTCCAGGTGTTTCAGGATATGATCTTCTTTCCTCTGTGCCAGACTTTGGAAAGTTAACTTCAGACGATTTTCATTATACATCTCACCTTGATCATTACGTTGTTCAATAATACCATCTGTGAAAAAGAGCAGCTTGTCGCCAGGTTCAATTTTATATATCCTTTGCTCATATTCGGCATGTTTTATCATTCCCAGGGCCGGCCCTTTCATTTCAAGATCTTCCAATCCTTTTTTGCGGATTCTATAAAATAAGGGATAATAATGCCCTGCGCGGGCAATTGTGATTTCACTGTTTCTGAGATCCAAAAATGCGAAAAGGCAGGAAGCAAATAAGGATGAAATGTCTTTAAAGAAGTGGTTGTTCAGGCTTGCAAGCAGAAGGGAAGGGTTTTCCGCTGTATCTTTTACCATTAAGGAAAAGGCACTTTTAAAAGCTCCGGTCGCAAGTGCTGCAGTTATTCCGTGACCCATTACATCTGCTATGACGGCACCATATTTTCCTTGTCCTACTTCAACCAAATTCAGGAAATCGCCGCCAATTTCCTGGCAGGGGTTATAAATGAAAGATTGCTTTAAGCCTGCTATCTGGAGCGCATTATGGTCAAGGGTTTTTTTATTAATGAAGAAATCCTGCAACTTCTTGGCACTGGAAAGGTCCTTGTTTATCTCTTCCAGTGTGCTGGATTTTTCCTGAAGGTCATGTTTTGAGGAGGAAAACTCGGTGGTAATGGTCCGGTACCTCGAAAAAGTGTCCGTAAGGCAATTCTTATAGAAGGTTTTGGCGATCCGGAGGTTATTGTCAAGCAAGTTGTCGAGGACAATCTTTTTAAGCCGAAGGATCTTAGTGGTCTCATTCGTCACAACACTTGCAGATCGCGGCAGATTATCGATCAAAGCAAGCTCACCAAAATAGGTTTCCCCATAAAGGTTATTAATGACCATTTCTTCTGAATCGTTCACCTTTTTAAGAATGCGCACACTTCCGGATATTAAGATATACATGGAGTCACCAACAGCCCCTTCGGTGATAATGAAAGCATCAGGAGGAAAAATCTCCTCTTCAAACAAAGGGACCAACTTGTCCATGTCTTCTTTATCGAAGTCATAAAACAGGGGTACTTTCTTAAGGACTTTTATGGTATCCATTTCTCTCAATTGCATCGTAAGTTGCAAAAATTATTGAAATAATGGAGGATGAACATCTTCAAAATTTGTTTCTTCCTGGTACTTCATCGCCAACCGGAGTATTTTTTCTTCTTCAAATAGATTTCCGATTATGGAGAAACTGGTGGGCCTTTCTTTCCCATCGAATCCATTTGGCAGGACTACACAAGGATGCCCTGTCAGATTGGTAATGAGGCCCTGGTTTCCTCCAAAACTTGGTGTAATAATGGCATCGTAATCTTTAAAGATGGCATTAATTTCCTGGATGAGTTCATAGCGTATTCTATTGGCATTGATATATTCAACAGCAGGTATAAACCTGGATTCCCGGAATGAGTTCGGCCAGGCATTCTTTATTTGGCGAACCAGCAATGAATCTCTGCCACTTATTGTTAATTCATCAAAAGCCGCTGCTGCTTCAACGTTAAGGATAATCGATAATGCCGTTACGGGGATGTCTTCCGGGAGGGATACTGGCTCTAAATTCAGGCCCATAGATTTAAACTGTTCCAATGTTCTGTCATCATTCTTCCTGTTTCTTTTATTCTCATCAAAAATGTGTTTCAGGTACCCTATTTTCAGGGAACCTGTCCCCATCTCCCATATCGAAATTATAGGCAGCATCCACAAGCGATTGATCAGTATCATCTTCTCCATTAATGGATTCGAAAACTATGGCACAATCTATGGCACTGCGGCATATAGGACCCAGCTTGTCCATCGACCAGCTTAAGGCCATGGCTCCTGTACGGCTCACCCGGCCATAAGAAGGTCTCAATCCAGTAGTCCCACATCGGGTAGAGGGAGATACAATTGAACCGTGGGTTTCGGAACCAATGGAATAAGGGACCAAACCCGCAGATGTTGCCGAAGCGGAACCGGCTGAAGACCCTGATGATCCCTGATTAAGGTCCCAGGGATTTTTTGTAACACCTCCATACCAGACATCTCCCCAGGCGAGTGCTCCCAGTGTCAGTTTAGCGATAAGAACACCCCCAGCCTCTTCAAGTTTTTTTACTACCGTTGCAGTCTTGTTGATCACCTGATCTTTATAGGGTGCAGCTCCCCATGTCGTTGGATATCCTTCAACAGCAAGCAGGTCCTTCACCCCATATGGAATTCCATGTAATGGCCCTTTATAATTTCCTGTTGATATCTCGCGGTCTGCCCTGGCTGCCTGTTCCGTGGCAAGTTTCTCAGTTATGGTGATCACACATTGCAAAGTATCCCCATATTCTTTTAGTCTCTTTATGAAAAATGCGTGAGATCCGAGTAGACGTGATCTTCTGGTATTTAAGCAATGAAGCCAATTCAAGTATTGAATAAAAGGCCAGTTTGTTCTTATCTTCCGGAAGTTCAATGTTATCAGGTATTTCCCAGTGTATGGGTCTTTTATTCTTATTGATATAGAATTCAGGCGGGACAGGATTAAAAATCAAGGATGGCGGTATGTCATTTGTAAGCGGGTATTCCCGTATAGATTTATATGATTTTAGTTTGTCGTTTAAACCATCCAGCATTAATTCCTGCTCCTGAAAAGTAAAATTTATTCCAATTGTTTTCTGAGCGTATTCAAGATCCTCTAATAGAATTTCAGGGCTATCCGATTTAATGAAGGAGAAAGTCAATATCCCAAGAAAAATGATAACAATCGACTTGATAGAATATTTCATCCGTATAATGTTTAATTTCAAAGGTCGGATGGAACCCACATGATTCTGCAATAATACTTTTGTAAGCAGAGTGCCTGATTTTATTCATCCGACTTTGTGTTTAATTAGTTTATCATGTGGGTTTCATACTAATATAAATTAAAATAAAAACTGGCTGAAAAGAGATATCGATTTAATTCAGCGATATACAAAGCCCTCTTCAGCCAGCTAAAATATTTTCAAAGCAATACTTATAATCGTTTTACACTCGGTTTTAATGACGTCAATTCTTCAATTCTGACCGGTCTTTGTTCTTCAATGCTTTTCCTGGCAGCAATACCGATCATTATGGACATAACACCATCTCTCGTGCCAGCTGCATGTCGCAAGGGATCCGGCATGTTTGGATCTACAAAAATACGATCCTGCAAGGGTTTATCACCACCGCCATGGCCGCCTTTTCCGGCATGTATCTGGATCTTTTTATAATCACCGAAATTCTCCATGGTTACGGCTTCTTCATAATTAGGTGTAGATTCATTGCCCTCTTCCTGTGACATTTCCTGTGCATGTAGTTCAGCCTGTGTTAGCTTTTCTTCCTTTCGCCATGGAATTCCCTCCCAGGAATCGAGACGTCCTTTAAATCCATTAAAAGCAATACGCCATCCTTCATACGGAGAATAGGTAGTCAGTGAATAGCTGACCTGAACATCATTAGCGTATTTTATTTGAACCGCCATTTTATCATAAATGTCTATTTCATTTCTCCATAGGCAGTTATCGCGTATATATCCGTCATAATTTTCATTTGCAGCATAAAGGTCCATGGCCATCTGGTCCTGTGTGATGTCCCAGAAAAATTTACATTTATCTTTATGTTGGCAACCCCTGCACTTTTCACCCCTGAAAGCATTGTTCCTGCCATAATGCTCCAGGCTTCCATAGGCAAATACTTCTACAGGATCGGAATCAATTAACCAGTTCAACAGGTCAAAATGATGTGTAGCTTTATGAACAAGCAATGTGCCGCCCTTGTCTCTCAGCCCATGCCATCTGCGAAAGTAGGATGCTCCATGAAATACATTCAGATACCAGTGGAAATCCACAGAAGTCACTTTTCCTATCTCATTACTCATAAGTATCTCTTTGAGCTTGGTGGGTAGGGTAGCATAACGGTAGTTAAATCCTACGATCAGCTTTTTACCCGATTCCTTTTCCGCTTTAAGAATTTCAGCGCATTTATCCTCATCGGTCGTCAAAGGTTTTTCCGTTAATACATCAACCCCGTATTTTAATCCTTTAACAATGAATTCATGATGTGTGGCATCAACAGTAGTGACAATGAGCATGTCCGGGCTGGTCTTCTTCATCATTTCATCGAAGTCAGTAAAGGTAGGGCAGTCAACCCCCATATATTTCTTTACAAATTCCAGCCTGCCAGGATTGATATCACACAATCCCACAAATTCCACATAATCACTATATTGTCCAGCAACCCTTTTCCCCCAGAAAGTACGATCCGCGTATGCCTGTTCCTACCAGAACCAGCCTCTTCTTTTTTGCCAGGATAGAAGACCTGGCCATCAAAGAAGACATTGGATTTGCTACTACTGATCCCGCAACAGCTGCACCGGATCTCCCTATAAATTTTCTTCTGTTAAATGTGCTCATGATTTATAATTGATAAAAAATAGGAATATGTCTTAAAAATCGATTTCTGAACCTTACAGACTTCCAAATTAAGGCCAATTTTGTTCAAATCAAAGCGAAAAAAATGGAAATGCAGAGCAAATGTTCAGGCACATCTAATGTCCATCCAAGAAAATTTCAGGAAATATTTGGCGAAAAAGATTTAAGGACGTAATTTCGTCATATTAAAATATGATCATATATTAATATTTAAATATATAAACTATGTTACAGACAAATTTAACACATATTATGACTGCCGATGAACACAAGCAGTTTATCGAGCAGAATGAAAACGTAATGATATGTTGCGGTAGAATGGGTCCAATGTGCGTACCAGTTTATGGAATAATGGAAGATCTTGAAGGAGAGTATGAGCATGTCGAATTTGCTGATATGGAATTCGATAATCCGGAATCGTATGTAATTCGAAATGCGCCGGAATGTGCTAATTTTATGGGGCTTCCATTTACAGTTTATTACAAAAACGGAAAAATAGTAAAAGCAACAAGCAGCATCCAGAATATGGATCAAATCCGTGAGGTTCTCGATGAGAAATTTAACGTAATTGTAGAAAACTAAAGTTGTTTTTATGTTCCAGAATTTGGTTCACGCATAGAAAATGGAAGTCGAACTTTAGTTTTACAACTTCCTGTCTATAAGAATCTTTAAGCTATTAAAGGCTCTGATTCCATGCGTGCAACCAATTTTCTTTTTTGTAAGAGTCAAAAGACCAATGGAAAACAATCATTTTGATCTAATAATAATAGGAGGTGGGCCAGCTGGTTTGACTGCTGGCATATATGGCTCAAGGGCTAAGCTGAAAACCCTTATTTTGAATGAAGGGACAGCTGGAGGACAATTGGTTTTAACCCATGAAATTGCTAATTATCCAGGTATTGAATCTACCAGTGGGTATATGTTAGGCAGTACCATGGCCAGGCAAGCCAAAAGTTTTGGGTGTACCATTAAATCGAATGTTCGTATTACAAGACTAAACTTAAGCGAAGATATCAAAGAGGTTGAAGTAAATGGGAAAGACCGTTACTTAGCTGAAGCGATAATTTTATCACCCGGTGGGAAATCAAGAACCATCGGGGTTCCTGGAGAAGTAGAATTGAAAGGGAAAGGCATTTCTTATTGCGCCACATGCGATGGAGATTTCTTCCAGAATAAAAATATCATTGTCGTTGGTGGAGGCAATTCAGCCTTGGAAGAAGCTGTATCATTAACAAAGTATGCTAGTATGGTAACTATCATACATCAATTTGACCATTTTCAGGCTTTTCCGCATGCGGTGGCAGAGGCCGAACAAAATGAAAAGATTGACTTTGTCCTAAATTCAAAGATCACAGAGTTCATTGGGGAGGACCGATTAAGGCGTGTTAAAGTCAAAAATCTTGTAACCGGAATTTCTGAGGAAAGAGAGATCGATGGCGTTTTTATATTTATCGGATACGTCCCTAACACAGAATTTTTAGAAGGGAAAATTGCCCTGAACAAGTGGGGCGAAATTAATGTTTCAGAAGATCTTCAAACGGAAATTTCAGGTGTATTTGCAGCTGGCGATTGCATCCGTAAAAAAGTTCGTCAGGTGACGACGGCGGTATCTGATGGGACGATAGCCGCACTCGGCGCAGCAGATTATATTCATCATAAGAAAAGAGATGTGGTTGTGATTTAAGTTTATTGGTTCTTGCCCCTGGTCCTTGGGGCAGGGACCTTTTATCTAAAATATTTTTATACCAACTAAGGGGGCTACCTACCAATCAGGTACATTTTTAAAATATTGCTTTGAAAAGCAATTTGAATATCCCAACTTTAATCTTCATTTAGAAAACACAATATTCATATGTTAATCTTTACACCCCCTTTTCAGTAATTGCATCGGGATAAGGTTTTGATCCCGGGCCTGCCTTCTTTCGGTTTAATGTCAAAATCTTATAATTGTAAATCATATGAATAAAAAATCCTCAAATAGTAAATTAAAACGCTTTGCATCAAATTTCAGAATTGCGGTTCTGGGATTGGAGAAGGATTTTCTGACTGGCAGTATTGAAAAGGCCATATTTATGTTGTCGGTTCCGATGATACTGGAAATGATGATGGAATCCCTATTTGCGGTTGTTGACGTATTTTTTGTCGGCAGACTTGGTGTTGATGCGATTGCCACAGTGGGTCTCACTGAAGCCATCATAATGATCGTATATTCTATTTGCGTTGGGCTAAGCATGGGAGTTACTGCGATGGTTTCAAGAAGGGTTGGTGAAAAAAAATATAAAGATGCTTCCGATGTCGCTTTTCAATCAATTCTTATTGGTGTATTTCTCGCTTTGATCATAGGGATTATAGGTTTCGTATTTGCAAAAGACCTTCTTCATTTAATGGGAGCTTCTGAAGAATTGATTAACCAGGGTTATGGCTATACTCAGGTTCTGATCGGAGGTAATGTGACCATCATGCTTCTCTTTATTTTAAATGCCGTGTTCAGGGGTGCCGGGGATGCTTCGATTGCCATGAGGGCATTGTGGATCTCCAATGGATTGAATCTTATACTGGATCCCCTGTTTATCTTTGGAATCGGGCCCTGGGAGGGACTTGGTGTACAGGGGGCTGCCATTGCCACGACCATAGGAAGAAGTGTCGGAGTGGGGTACCAGCTTTACATTTTATTTAATGGCAAGAGCGTAATTAAAATGGTCAAGGCCAATATGGCCTTCAGATTAAAGATCACGCAGCGTTTGATTAAGGTATCCCTTGGTGGGATGGGTCAGTACCTGATCAGTACGGCAAGTTGGATATTCCTTGTTCGCATCATTTCGTATTTTGGCAGCGATGCTGTTGCCGGCTATACCATTTCGATCAGGATAATTATATTTACCATATTGCCATCCTGGGGGATCTCAAATGCTGCGGCTACACTCGTGGGACAGAATCTGGGAGCGGACCAACCTGAAAGAGCTGAAAAATCAGTTTGGAAATGCGCTTTTTATAATATGTTGTTTCTGTTTTTTATCTCGATTGTCTTTTTTGTTTTTGCTGAATTCCTGGTAGGTATTTTCAGTTCAGAACCTGAAGTATTGAAGCATGGTGTGATCGCGCTCAGGTATATTTGCACCGGGTATGTATTCTTTGCATATGGGATGGTGGTAAGCCAGGCGTTTAATGGCGCAGGGGATACCAGAACACCAACTATTGTAAATTTCTTCAGCTACTGGATGCTGCAGATCCCATTGGCCTATTTATTGGCTATGAATACTGCATTTGAAATAAAAGGGATATATATTGCGATTTTAGCCGCCGAGATCTTCCTGGCCATCGTTATAGTGCTTATATTTCGAAAAGGCAAATGGAAACTGATGAAAGTATAAAGTATATGTTATCTAATCCTATGAGACCTATTGCATATAGATTTCAGGCAGTGGTTATTTTACTAATTCTGCTGGCCATAACCTCCTGTAATTTATCTGAAAAGAAGAGGAATAGATCCTATGTCAGGGCAAATGAATTTCTTGATAAAAGAGATTTCAACAATGCCATTAAATACTATGATGAGGCGGTTCAGATAGATCCCGGATTTGCCTCAGGGTGGAACAATAAGGGAATTGCTCACTTTGAATTAGGGCAATATACAGATGCGATTGGTTCTTATAATAACGCCATTCTTGCTGAGCCGGACATGAATGAGGCCTATTTTAACAGGGCAAAGGCCTTTATGCATTCACAACAATATAAAATGGCCATAAATGACCTGAATGTTGTTGCTGAAGTATTCCCTGATACCTCAGAAGTCTATTTCAGAAAAGGGTTGTGTTTTTATTACCTTGGGGAATATGATACTTCTATTGCCAACTTTTATACAGCGCTGGAACTTGAACCGGACAATCCGGAGATCCTGGTAAATCTTTCTACCGTTTATTATTCCATGAAAGATTTTGATTCATGCCGGGAAATGCTGGAGGAGGCCTTAATATTAAATTCTGAGATTCCTGAGGCATATAGCGGACTTGCATTGCTTGAAATCAAAAATCAGAGGACCGACCTGGCGATGGATTATATTGAATATGCCTTATCGCTTGCACCTGACGATCCTTATTTTCTGAATAACAGGGGTTTTATACATTTAGAAATTGGCCAATATGCAAGCGCCCTGGGAGATATTAATGCCAGTATACAGTTAGATCCTTACAATTCCTGGTCTTACAGAAACAAAGGAATATACTATTATAAAACCAAGAATTATGAAGATGCGCTTAGATTGTTGAATAAGGCAAAAGATATGGATCCCAGGCTGGAATCGATAGATTTTTATATTGGATTGACCTATGTCGGATTGGGAAAACTTGAGGAAGCCTGTCAATCATTCAACATAGGAAGTGCATCCGGAGACCTGAAATGCAAAGAGGCCTATCCAAGATACTGCGCAGGCATCTAGTTTTGATTATCAGATTTTTGGACTATTTTAGAAATTTTGAATTTAATCTAGACCATGGATAAAATAACCCGTAGAGCGTATAAAATAATTCCAAGGGCGGGAAATATGAACCGTTTAAAATTAATCGAAGAAACCCTTGATCCACCTCTTGGCGAAGAGATCAGTGTAAAAGTAAGATCCATTGGACTCAATTTTGCTGATATTTTTGCCATTTTCGGATTGTATAGCGCTACTCCCAAAGGGCCCTTTATCCCTGGTCTTGAATATTCAGGCGAGGTAGTATCCGTAGGAGAAAAGGTGAAGAACTTCAAACCTGGGGACAAAATTATGGGCGTTACCCGGTTTGGAGGATATTCAGATCATTTAAATATTGACGAAAATTATGTAAGCCACCTACCTGAAGGATGGTCTTACGATGAAGGTGCAGGATTTATTATCCAGGCATTCACAGCATATTATGCCCTGGTGGTTTTGGGAGACATCAAAAACGAAAATACCATTTTAATACATTCAGCTGCCGGAGGGGTTGGGATTCTGGCCAACCGGATAGCGAAAAAATTCAATGCTTATACCATAGGTAGTATCGGTTCTGGTCGAAAGGTGGATCTGCTTAAAAAAGAAGGATATGATGATTATATCATCCGTTCCGATAATTTCAGGGAAGACCTGCGCAGAAAACTGGGAAATAAAGAATTGAATATTGTTTTGGAGTGTATCGGAGGTCAGATCTTCAAAGATGGTTTCAGGTTACTTGCGCCAGAAGGCCGGATGGTGGTCTACGGCTCGGCAAACTATGCTACTCCAGGTAAGAGACTAAACTATCTAAAGTTGATCAGGCAATATTGGAAGCGGCCCCGGCTCGATCCGACCCGGATGATTGAATGGAATAAATCTGTGATGGCTTTTAATCTAATTCATCTTTATGACAAAAAACACTATTTTAGCCACTATCTTTCGGAACTCGCAAAGCTGGATATTGGGAAACCGCATATTGGTGAGACTTATCCTTTTAGTGACTTAATCAAAGCAGTTAGATTTTTTCAATCTGGGAACACAGTCGGAAAGGTCATAATACAAGTCTAGACTGTTTTATTTAAGCATTTTTGTTGTAAATTGAATAAAAGTCTCAGATTATGAGAAATTTTTTAATTTATCTTATAATATCATTCATATTTTTTAATAGTTCTTGCCAAAAGCTATCCAGGAACGACACCTTGATTGGCGTTAAGATCTATGAACACAATGGAGACCTGGTAGAACTTTTTGAAGAATGGAATCGTATAGGTATAAATTTAATTTTGGCCAGTCCTGATCTGGCGGGGAAAGATAATTTTATGTCCTTGGCCCGAAATCATTCCATGCGCGTGTTTTTGATCGTTCCAACCTTTTTTAATGCCATGGTGCTCGATAACGATTCGAGCTTATATTCAATAACCAGGGAAGGTGAAAAGGCTGTTGAGGATTGGGTAAGATTTATATGTCCCAATAAGACCAGGTACCGTTTATCCCATATTCAATATCTTAAGAAACTAAGTTCTGAAATTCAGCCTGATGGAATAAGTCTGGATTTTATCAGATATTTCGTGTATTGGGAAAAGGTATTCCCTGACCAGATTTATGATAATTTTCCCCAAACGTGTTTTGATGATGATTGTCTGGGTAAGTTCCTGGCTGAATACAAATTTACGCTACCTGATACTTGTAATAGTGTAAAGCAGAAGGCAGATTTTATTTTAATGCAATATGAAAAGGAATGGGTGGAATTCAAATGCAGCACCATCAGCGGATATGTTGGGGAAATGGCAGATGCCATTAAATCTGTTGATCCTGAGATAGAGATTAATTTCCATGCAGTGCCATGGAAATCCACTGATTTCGAGGGAGGTATACGTTCAATTGCGGGGCAGGACCTGAAGCTTATAGAACCCTTTGTGGATTATATTTCGCCTATGTGTTATCATCATATGGTTATCCAGTCACCCGAATGGATCCATGAGGTGGTGAATGACATAGCTCTTCAAATTCCCGGTGAAAAGATCTTGCCCAGTATCCAGGTCAACAAGGCTTATCTTGAAACATCAATTAGTGAAACAGAATTCAGGGATGCACTGGTTGAGTCTTTACTACCCCCATCAAAAGGAGTTATTTTTTGGTCATGGGATGCCCTGGATAAATCACCTGAGAAGTTAAAGGTTTTAAGGGACTATATTGAAGAAACTTATTAGTCCTCCCTTATTAAGTAATTATACGCTAGTTAAAAAGGTCTCTCTATTCTATTAATTTTATTATCCGGACCTTCACGCTGTTGTTGATCCATCTGGTCAGATTATTCATATTTAAGTATCATAACAGGGCTTTGAATACTGGATCTAACTGTATGATATCCCACGGCAAATAGCGCTATGAGTAAAATCAATATTGAAGCAAGACTTAGTGAAAACATTCCGATATTGACTCTGAATGCAAACTTTTCAAGCCAGATGTTCATTAAATATATAGAAACTGGGATACCTAAGATCAATGAAACGGCTATAATTTTTAAGTAACTTATAAGTAATAATTCGAGGATATTTATGCTTGATGCACCAGCCATCTTGCGTATTCCAATCTCCCTGGATCTTTCCTGCGCAGTACCCCAGGATAAAGCAAATAACCCAAAACAGGTGATCAGGATGCTTAAAATTGCTGAAGCAATAATGATCTTACTTAAAACAAGGTCATTTTTGTGCTTCCTCACAAGTTCATCGCTCATTAGCAGGTATTTGAATGGATAAGAAGGATAAACTAAATTCCAGTATTTTTCAAATTCCGGCAGGATGCTGCCAATTTGAGAAAGATCTGTTTTTGTCAGCAAAGTACTTGAGAAACTGCCTATTGATATTATAGTAGGTGGGATATCCTGTTTTAGGGAAGAAATGTTAAAATCTCTGACCACCCCAGCTATATATTCATCTTTCGTGCCTGGTATTATCTCACCAATTGGTTCCTGGAAATCAAAATATTTGACAAATGCTTCATTAACCAATTTTGCCTTAGAATTTTCTATGGGAGGTATCTCACCGGATATTAGTTCAATCCCTAGCGTTTCCAGATAATTCTCATCCCCTATAAAAAGATAGGGCGTATAGAATTCATCATTCTCAAGGTCATATCGCAGGATCATATTATCAGATATGGGGTTGCCACTCCCCAGGGAACTTTGGGCAATTCCCGGAATTGAGTTAACATAGTTTTGAAGGACTTCCATCTGGCTCATATCAGTCCCTCTGGGAGCCCTGACTTCAATGATGTTCCGGTTAAACCCCAATGGTTTTTCCTGAATGAAATTGGTCTGACGTATTATGGTAATAGCACAAACCAGTAACATGATAGATATTACAAATTGAAAACCCAGCATATAGCGGTTGAGTCCGCTTTTTAATGGAGACCTTTGATTGAATATACTTACAGGGCTGATCTTGAACATGTAATTTGAGAGTTTTAAAATAACCAATATGGCTATTGTTAAAATGATCAGACCTGCGATGAGGATGATACGCAGATCGGAGAAATAATTTAGAGTCAGATCAGTAGCAATCACAGAATTAAACCAGGGCAAAAAAGTATAGGTTATTATCAGAGAAAGACTGAACGAAATAATTATATATACTGATACCTCAAAAATTGCTGTTAACCGGAATACAGGAAGTGTTGCGCCTAATACTTTCTTCATTCCAAATTCCTTCCATCGTTTCAGGAAGGCATTAAAGAACAGGTTCAGAAAATTAAATCCTGCAAGTGATAAAACTGTGATTGTTATGGCCCAGCTGATCCACAGAAATAGTTTTCCTCTTGCTTTTGAAAAACTTCGGGAATTCCCTTCATCAAAATACACGTCTTGAAGGGTCTGAAGATGATAATTTGTCTTTCCAGGACCAAGAAGGCCTGGCATTGATGGATCATTATTTACTTTTGCCTCAAATTCTTTTGCACCAGTACCTTCCTTTAACAAGATATAGTTTATCCCAGCACGCTTATCTTTAAAATCGTCATAGTAAACGAGTCCATCAAATACAAGGTGACTGTTTTCAAATGACCTTTCAATAATGCCGGATACTTCAAGGGGAATTTTCAATGAATCAACTGCAATATTTAATGATCTAGAGAATGGCGAATAAGTATTGAATATCAATCTTGAGCTTTCTTTTGTTAAAATCATTTTATCCGGACCTATCGAATAATCGGGATTGCCTTCAAGCAGATCGAAATCAAATATTTTGAGAAAAGAACTATCGGTCAACAGTATCGTCAGGTCATAAAAACTATCTGGAGATCCTTCTTTTGAGATCCCTTTATATCTTAAGGTATAGAGCATGGTTGTTGCTTCAATTTCGGCATAATTGTCTAGCAGGTACTCAGCTTGTCCTGATTCCATATAGCTCACCATTCCATGGCGGCCGAAAGGATCCTCACATACCAAACGAAATATTCGGTCTTTTTTAGAATGATAAGAATCCGTATTCAATTCCCGGAATGTAAAACCTATCAAAACATTGGAAATTGCAAAACCAAGGGCTAAGCTCAATATAATGGCTATTGAGTATATTTTGTTTTTGAAAAAATTTCTAAGGCTCAGTACAAAAATATGTTTGATCATGATATTATATCAAGGGGAACAGATACTTAAAGCTAAACCAATAAACTTTAGATATTCTAATTCAAGCTTGATTTTCAAGATATTTTTTAATAAGATTTTCTGAACTCGCAATGGTTTTAATAGTCCAGTCCAGCTTAAGTTCCAGTTGTTCAGCATCTGAAAGTCTCCAATTGATTTCCGATCGATGCAAGCGCCTGGTGAGGTTGTACAACAGCAAAGCACCGGCTACGGAAATATTATAACTCTCAGTGAATCCATACATGGGAATTTTAATGTATCCGTCGGCTATCTTAAGCACCTCGTCCGTCAGACCATCTTTTTCGCCTCCCAGGAAAAATGCTGATTTGCATGAAATGTCGAAATCATCGGGTCCTGATCCGGAAGCATACGGTGAGGTAGCAATGATCTGGTAGCCTTTACTTTTTAAATCTGAGATGCATGCTTCGGAATTATTTAATCTGTCATCGTAAATATGCACATTAATCCATTTCTCTGCCCCTTTTGAAATGTTTTCTGAAATCTGGTATTCATTTTGGTTTTCAATGATGTGAACATCCTGTATTCCAAAGCAATCTGCTGTCCGAACAATAGCGCTTGCATTTCTCTCCTTATAAACGTCTTCTACGGCAACTGTAAAATGGCGGGTTCGAAATTTGAGTACCTCCTGAAATCTGATACTTCTCTCTTCAGTCATATAATTCTGAAGATATTGTAACAGTGCATTTTTATCTTCTATCTGGCCCAGATATTCCTTAATCTTATTCATCCTGGTATATATTATAGCAGCTTTCTCTAATTAAGTTCCACACATCCCGGAGGTGTTTCTTTTCCAGGTATGTCTGCCCGGCTACCAGGCGAATAGCATAAGCACCAGTTATCTTTGTATGGGTAAGGAATGTTTCCCCTGAATCGTTAATTTTCTGAAGGATCTTTTCATTCATAGCATTTAGTGTAGTCTCGTCGTTAATACTACCCGGGTGATACCTGAAACAGATCATATTCAGTCGATTTTCTGTCATAAGTTCGAATTCCGGATCATTTTTAATTTCTATGATCAACTCCTGAACCATGTCAATGTGTTTTTTAATCCGGTTTTTTAATTCTTCAGCCCCAAAGTTTCTGAGTACGAACCAGAGCTTCAAAGCCCTGAACCTTCTGCCCAGCTGTATACCCCAGTCCCGGTAATTATTCACTTTCTGATCGACCTGAGTTTTCAGGTACTCTGGCATAATCGAGAAGGTCCGGATAAGTGCATCTTTATCTTTTACATAATAGGCAGAGAGATCGAAATTTGTAAACATCCATTTATGTGGATTAAAAACATAACTGTCAGCATGCTCCAGACCTTCGATCATCCACCTGAATTCCGGGAGAATCATAGCAGAACCGGCATAAGCTGCATCGACATGTAGCCATATCCCATATTTTTGAGCGATCCCAGCTATTTTTTTCAGCGGATCAATGGCCATAGTCCCTGTAGTCCCTATTGTCGCGACTACACATAGAGGTTTTTTTCCTTCCATGATATCCCTCATGACTGCTTCATCCAGAGTATCTGGGTTCATTGCAAGCTTTTCATCCACTTCAACTTTTACCAGGTTCTGGTCGCCAAGTCCGGCTATCCGGATTGCCTTCTCGATAGAGGAATGCGTTTCTGTAGAACAATAGATCCTATAATTTTCATCCCCATTAAACCCCTTTTTATTTATCTCGTACCCGCTGGCTTTCTCTCTGGCGGAAAGAAATGCACATAGTGTGGCAGTAGAAGCTGTATCCTGTATAACACCTTCAAAATGTTCAGGAAGGCCCATGAGTTCTTTCAGCCAAACCATCATTTTCTCTTCAAGTTCAGCCGCTGCGGGCGAAGTTTCCCATACCATACACTGGGTTGCCAGGGTGGCTGTAAGCATTTCAGCCAGAACGGATGGATAACTGGAATTGGCCTGAAAATAGGCAAACCATTTAGGATTTTGCCAGTGCGTGATCCCCGGCATAATTATATCTTTGAAATCTTTAAAGATCCTGGCCATAGGTTCACCCTGTATCGGAGCGGTATCGGGTATTTGTTTGAGGATATCTCCCGGTTTTATTTTAGATTTAACAGGGAACTTATCAATTGTGCTGTAATAATCGGCCATCCAATCGACCATCTCGTGTGCATGTTCGCGGAATTCTTCAATACTTATCATATGCTAAAAAAAATTATTGAATAAATATACAATCTATTCAGGCATGTGACAACATCGGCAATTCCTTATGTGGGGATTCAAAAAAAAATCCCGCCAGTACTGCTTTTAACAGCACATTGGCGGGAATCTATCAAACAAATACCCAACTACCTAAGGAGCAGGTATAAGTACTTTGTCAATTACATGGATAACTCCATTAGTTCCCAGTACATCCAGGAAGGCAGCATCTGCAAGATTCGCAACTGCATCTGATCCATCAGTTATTGTTCCAGCATCAGCATCGATGGTTATATCACCATTAAGTGTAGGTACATCTCCGGATTCGAGGTCAGAAGAGAATACTTTTGGAGTCGCTATAACGTGATGCTGAAGAACAGCAGTTAAAGTAGCCAAAGGAATTTCATCTACTGAACCCACACTAAGTGCAGTATACAGTGCTTCAAAAGCCGCATCGGTTGGTGCGAAGACTGTGAATGCTCCGTCACCACTTAATGCTGCAAGCAGATCAGGATCTTCTCCCGATGTTCTTGCCAAAGCAGCCACCAGTTGTGTAAATTCATCAGGATTAAAGCTTTGAGCTATTTCAACTACATTACTTGATGGTGGTATTAATGTTCTATTGATCACATGAACCACACCATTAGATCCTTCGATATCTGTTACCGTAACACTCAGAGTTTCCGTTTAAGAATACTCCACCTCCTTTATTAGTCAGGTAGAAATCTCCACCCAGTGAAGTTACTGCTGAAGCACCTGTACCAGTCGTTGGTAAGTCAGCGGCCATTATGGTTGCATCAATTACATGATACTTGAGAACTGCACTAACTGTAGCTCCATCAGGTAGAGTCGTGATTCCAGCAGCTGCAAAAGCGCATTGGTTGGTGCAAATAAAGTCAATCCATTATTACTTGGACCATTGCTCAGAAGAACTGATAAGATGTCCTCGTCGGCTGCTAAAACAGCACTGAGATCAATACAGTAAAATCTTTATTGAAATATGCTGGTGCTACTATTGTTCCAACTATCGGGACAATTGATGGTGGAACCATTACATTTTCCATTACATGAACGACACCATTACTTGCTTCAACATCCGGAAGAACTACTTTTGCATCGCTGATGAAGACATCATTTTCATCAATTTTAACCGTGATCGTCTTCACCTGATAAGGCTTCTGCTGTTTGTCCATCAGATAGATCTCCTGACATAATTGCTGCAGTTGAAATGACATGATACTCTAAAATGGTGCGTAATACAGATTCCGGTACATCATCTACACTTGTTTGACCAATTGCTGTTAATAGGGCGGCGAAAGGCATCATTCGTTGGAGCAAAAACAGTGTATGTACCATCAGAACTCAAGGCTGTTACTAAATCAGGGAACTTGGTTAAAATAGCCACAAGACTACTCAATTCAGGCGTCGCTTGTGCAATTTCTACAATATTGTCTTTAGGTAAGCTCAATTGTAGGTGGAATCAAAACCTCATCAATTAAATGTACCACTCCATTTGAAGCGTCTACGTCCGCACCTATCACATTTGAAAGGCCATTTAGCGTAATCTGTGCTCCATCTACTACTACATCAATCGAAGCTCCACTCAATAAAGTGGGTACAGAACCTGTAGCAACGTCAGCTGACATTACTTTTCCTGCAACAACGTGATACTGAAGTACTCTGAGCTAAAATGGCAGGATTCGCTAATAAATCATCCAATACGCCATCAGGTAAATTGTCAAAGGCTGCATTGGTTGGTGCGAAAACAGTAAAAGGACCATCTCCTTTAAGCGTACTTGAAAGACCTGCCGTTTCTATGGCAGTTACTAAGGTGCTGAGTACGGGTGTCGCTCTTGCTACATCCATAATGTCGTTACCTGTGCCAGGCTGTGGATCATCATCATCCTTACACCCTGCAAAGGTGATCATCGCTATAGCCATGGCCACCATCATTGTACTTTTTAAAAGTTTTTTTAAGTTTTTCATTTTATTATAAGTTTTTAAATATTGGACATTTGTTAATAGAAAATTTTCTTAATTGAATCTATTAAAAGATTTGTTTGAATAGTAAACGCGAAAGATTTGAAAATGTTTAACAAATATATATAAAAAATTAAACAAAAACAAAAATAATATGAAAAACAGCTTATAATGTAATATAAAATATTTAAAATATTAAACAAAATAATAATAGGAATTTTGAAAGATCTGGTGAAATTGTGATTTGTAAAATAAGATTTAAGAGGAACCAGGAATTTTAATTCGTTTAATAATAATGGAATAAAAATCTACCCAAAGGCCATGGTATTAAACAGGTGTATGAGAAATACACGCTGAAATGCTTATTGGGCTTGAATTTAATGATTCGCTTATATGGGTCGGACTAAGCCAATACACTAAGTGCACATATGGAAAGACCTTTCATTCCTCCTATGATACCTATATATACTGTGCAGCAGATCTTATATAAATTACAGATCTTTATTAAAAACGGATCTTATATAAACACTTATGCTTATAAAAATCAATCAACCCGTATTTATCTTTCAGTTAATTTGGGCGTGTTCACCAGTACACTTCTGCTGCCTCGCCCAGCTGTATTGAAAGCTTTCAATTTTGCTGAACCACTTACCTCAAATGGTCCTTCATACAGGTTTGAAGTATTATCTGGTTCACTGCCATCTGTTGTATACCGGATGACAAAACCCGGGAATGAAGTATTTGCTTCCAACTTCCCATTTCTTAAAACGGCACCCGGAGGAGCAATTCTATAATTATATCCTCCAAAAAGATGGTCTAACCTTGGAAACTCACGTTGAGCAATAGTATTTGCAAAAACATTCCAGGCTTTGTCGAGTGCAGCATCCCGCTCAGTTACGTTTTCAATAGAAGCCCATAATGGAGTACCCTGCCATGCCCTTTCAGCCAATCCAAGCATTTTGGGCAAGCTGTAATATTCGAGCATATCCTGGCCTTTGATCGTCTCACTCCAGAGCTGACCCTGAAGTCCTACTATGTTTTTGAATCCTTCAGGGCTAAGCCTTTCAAGATTCTCAAAGTCTTTAACAGGATCGAATTCGTGACCCATTGTATTGACTTTAATTGATTTGTACAGATCATATGGGATAAAACTGAAAGCTTTTTTGGTGTCGTTGAAACCGCCCCAATATCCTCCCGGTTCTTCCGGATCTTTGTTATAACCAAAATCAAAATAGAAATTATTGACGTTGCAGAGTATTACCGGATAACCACCATTGGCCAGTCGGTAACCGAGTTCCTGATTTCCCCAAATGCTGTTCCAGACATATGGCAACACATTCTGGCCTGCGAACTCTGCATTGGCTTCCCAGCTGCCATCGGGGAAAAAAGACATCGCGACTTCTTCCCACCCCGCTATGGTCAGGTTACGTGCTTTAAGAATTTCTACAATTCGACCAAAAAAATAAGGTTGCAGATTCCTGTAATTTGAGATTTCCGGATTCTGCTCCAAAAGATCATTGCATAGGGGTGATTTTTCCCAGGATCCAGAAGGAACCTCATCCCCGCCAGTATGTAGTGTCCTCAATGTCAATCCCGCCTCCTCATAGATCTCTATGATGTCATCAACAACTGTTTCATAGAAAGCATATGGTGCATCCTTACATACACAAATAATATTATCATTGTATAATTGAGCAGATGAATATTCGGATTGATCATCCGGATCCGACAACAGGTACTTTTCTGCTTCTTCTTTTTTCCCTTCCTCCATTAACTTTCTGTACCTGTATTCCATCGCTTTTATTGCAGCCCTGGCGTGTCCTGGCATATTCACCTCCGGGATTACCTCAATATGCCTCGCTGTAGCAAATTGTAAGATCTCAATAAAATCCTGCCTGGTATAGAATCCACTCCCATATGATATTTCAGGATCAGGGAATGCCCCTGAACCGTAAGCTGGCGCGAGGTATTCAGAATCATCCAGCGTATGACCCCGGAATGCTCCAATTTGAGTTAACTCAGGTAATTCCTCTATCTCTAGCCTCCAGCCTTCATCATCCGTAATATGAAAATGGAAGACATTCATTTTATAATAGGCCATTATATCCAGGAATTTCATGACTGTCTCTTTTGTCTGGAAATTTCTCCCAACATCAAAATGCATTCCCCTGTACCCGAAAGCAGGTGCATCGAAGATATTCATAGTTTTTAATTCAATAATGGCTTGGGCCGAAGAAAAGGATTCGACAGGTAATAAAGCGATCAGGCTTTGTGTTCCATAAAAAACTCCTGCAGGATCACTTCCGGTAATTATTACCCCTTTGTCAGGATCTATTTCCAGGCTATAGGCTTCTTTTTCAACCGCATTTACCTTAACCTGGCTGGTCTTTAGGCTAATAATATTGGGTCCTGAAACCTGGCTTTCCATTACCATTGGTCTTTTCCCCATTAATTTATCCAATTGATCTGCAAGGAGGGAGGCTTCATTTTTCAGGTCGGGCTGATGATGAACCATCAAGTTTCCTCTTAGTTTTACCTTTCCTTCCTTTTCAACAAGATGGACAGGTGTCGGAATGATCTGTTTCAGTTCACTCTTATCCAGGATTTTAAGCTTTTTATTCTGTTCAAATTGCCAATCAGCTGTGGGGATGGGTGTTTGGTCATCACGATGCCTGTTGATTTGTTCCGCTTTAGTAAATGGAAGGATCTTTATATCATTTACCGGAACTCTGTTGATCTCAATTCCCTCGGAATCAGTATATACGAAATACACACCGGAAGGAGCATCGGATTTTTTAATCATCCAGGCCTCACCTTCAAATGGAATTTCAAGCGTTTCTCCAGGACCGAGGTTGAATTTTTCGGTTGGCGCCATTCTGTAAAAATCACCATTGATATGTTCTATCCGTACTATATCAGGAATCGATTCGGGAATAGGCAACCTGGTAACCATATTATAATACATATTCCAGCCATCGTTACCCAATGTTGTTTTACTATTATTTTGCAGTATAAATTTTGCCAGGAATTTTGCGCTTTCAGCAATGTCGTTGCTGACCAACTCAAAGGAAACTTGTATTTCTCCCTCTTTTGGGATCATATCATCTTTGTTTTCTTTTACTGAGCAGGCCCATACACTCAGGAAGATTAATAATACAGATACTATAAAAGTAAATCTTTTCATCGGGTTATGAATTAAAGAATATCAAACAGTTTTATAAAAATTAGTAGATTAGAGGTCGTACAATATTATCAATGTTTTTATTTTTATTGGAAAATTTCGATAACTAATTTTTTTCTATGAGTGATTTATCCGTTTCAAGGCAAATCTCCACACAAAGATTAATTTCATTGGATGCACTTAGGGGATTTACAATTGCCGCCATGGTGATTGTAAATGATCCGGGATCATGGGATGCTGTATATGCCCCTTTATTACATGCAAGCTGGCATGGGATAACAGCAACTGACCTGATCTTTCCCTTCTTTATTTTTATCGTGGGGGTGTCTATTTCCTTTGCCTATACCAAGCGCATGGCGGCGAAAGTCCCCAAAAAAGATATTTATAAGAAAATAATATGGCGGGCCTTTAAGATATATGCTGTTGGTATTTGTCTATGGGTTTTCGGACGATTTGACTTTCTTGAATTCCGTTTGGTCGCTGAGATCCGCTGGGTAGGGGTATTGCCGAGAATCGCAGTCGTATTCCTTTTTGGTGCTATCATATTCCTGAACACAGATTGGAAAAAGCAGATAGGTATCTCAGTAGCGCTTCTGGTAGGATATTGGTTGATTATGGCTCTAGTTCCGGTACCCATTGATGAAGTGATCCATCAGGCGCTAGCCACCGGAACAGTCATTAGTTCCGATGGGATAATACCGATAGGGGAAATAACTAAACTATCAAATGGATTTATAGCCGCAAATTTTGAACCCGGAACCAACCTGGCTGCCTGGATGGACAGGGCCCTGGTGCCTGGATATTTATGGGAGAGAACATGGGATCCGGAAGGATTGTTAAGTACCCTACCAGCGCTGGCCACAGCAATAATTGGAATGCTGGTTGGAAGGATATTGCTTACTGTAAAAGATCCATATAAAAAACTGACCTATCTGTTTTTTACTGGTTTTTCCTTATTGTTCGTAGCGGAATTATGGAGTTACATCTTCCCACTTAATAAAAATCTCTGGTCCAGTTCCTTTGCTTTATTTACTGGCGGACTGGCAACGATGGGCCTCGCTGCATGTATCCTGATCATCGATGTATGGGGATATGTGAAATGGACAAGATTGGGCAGGGTTTATGGTGCAAATGCCATTTCGGCATATGTCCTGGCCGGAATGCTTACGCTGCTATTTTACCGTGACAGTTTATGGGGGATCTCATTTAGCAGGACATTTATGGAATACATGACAGGAATTGGAGTGGCTGCTAAATTCGCCTCATTGATGTATGCCGTCATGTACATGCTGATCATCTATATACCGACTTATATCCTGTACAGGAAAAAAATATTCATAAAACTCTAGGAAATAGAATAATCCAAAATCCAAGATAATATCCTTCTGGCCCATATAAAAGGGTACTGATCCCATATGATAGACTATATGCTATTATATTAGCTTTATAGTTACGGGATCGTTTAAAAGCAGTTTTCAGATTCAATTCACGAGATTATAATCAAAAGCGGAAAATTACTGGAATTCTGACGTTTCATATTTGATGATTTCTGGAGAAAAACATGTAATTCATACTCTTCGAAACTGGTTTTTGTCCTTCTCAATGGATTTCTAACCCTCTTATATGCAAGACATGAATGTAAGAGCCTGGAAATGACGCTAGTCAAATTTGAATCGAAAGCGGACCATTATTCTATCTCCAATTGGCATCACTTATCCGGCCAAAAAGTACACTCAACCTCCACCTTGGTGCAATTTTCCAGATAAATATTAAAGGTTGGAGATGGTTCCTGTCAATTTCGAATCCACCGGCTCCCAA
Source organism: uncultured Cytophagales bacterium (assembly GCA_963820995.1). Classification (GTDB taxonomy): domain Bacteria; phylum Bacteroidota; class Bacteroidia; order Cytophagales; family Cyclobacteriaceae; genus JAGTVG01. Next base: position 150,370 of record CAWGCL010000015.1, read on the forward strand.
AGTTCAATCTTATTTCCTTCCGGATCCATGATCCAGCCAAACTTTCCATATTCATACTCCTCGATCTCTCCCACTATCTCTACGCCTTCCTCTTTCAATACTTCCAGTAATTTCTCCAGATTTTCAACCCGGTAATTAAACATAAAATCCTTTTTGCTTGGAGAAAAATACCTGGTATTATCTGAAAAAGGGCTCCATGCAGTATATCCTTTATGGTCTGGATCATTATGTTCCCTCCAGATGAAGGCACCGCCATATTGATCTGATTTTATACCCAGATGGTCATTATACCATTTTTTTACTTCATCAGGCTCTTTACATTTAAAGAAAATGCCCCCTATTCCTGTTACCCGTTTCATATGCTTTGTTTTTTGATGGTTCTTAGTTATAATCTTATGATCCCGGCTAAACCTGGTACTATTAATCTTGTAAAATAGAAATTTAAGTTTAGAGATCTTAATTTCAATCCAAATCCTGCATTCTGACTTTTGGTTTTCTGCTGTCGGTCGATTTTTGCATGCTCCTAATGATACTGTCCAGCATATTTATCGCAGCAATGATGTGAGGGCCTTTATTCAGCATGATACAATCCGCCCTTTGCGCCATAGCAGCATCGGTAATCTCCGCCCTGGAGGGTCGCCCTTTCTTAGCCAGGTTCTCAAGGACCTGAGTAGCCCATATGTCAGGTATATGCGCAGCGGAACATAGTTTCAATATTTCTTCCTGAACTTCGGCAAGCTTTTGCCAACCTACCTCAACTGCCAGGTCACCCCGTGCGATCATAACACCTATAGGATGTAATTGCATGGCATTCAGTAAAATTTCAGGAAGGTTACTATATCCCTGTTTAGTTTCAATTTTCAGAATAACACCTAAATGAGTTCCTTTCATTTCTTTAAGTGCGTTTTTAATATCCTCAACATCTTCTGTGCTATTCACAAATGACACATTCACTACATCCGCGTATTTTGCAATGAATTTAAGGTCCTCCTTGTCTTTACGTGTTAATCCCCGTAAATTCAAAGTGCTTTCGGGAAGATTGATGCCTTTGTCGGCCCTTAATGTTGAACCTTTGTCATCCGCCCAACTTATGCGAACTACCAGTTTATCCTTTTTCTTTTCTTCTATAAATCCTTCGATTTTTCCATCATCGAGCAAAACTGGTTCGCCGATCTTGGTATCGATGAATATCTCTTTAAGCGAACATGATATATGGGCTGGTTTTTGAACACTTCCGTCTTCCTTTATAATGGCTGGGGCTCCGGGGTTTTCTTTATGATGAATGATCAGTTGATCTCCTCGCCGTAAAAGAATTTTTTCCTCCAATGGGATTAGTTCACCCACTATTGTAGTAATCTTTTCTTTGCTTTCCTTTTTGACAATATGAAGCCTTGTGCCAGTCCTGATATAGGTAGTATCGTTGGTTGTGGCCCATTTTCCCCTGAAGCTTTCCTCTATGATCTTAATCTTTCTCTTTTTTCCTCTGGCATCCATTAATTGTACAACGGTTCCTTTTCTCAGCTTTTTATACCATGCTCTCTCTACAGGCAAAAATGGGATGTTAATATCCTCGGATGGTTCATCCGGGGGGGCGATCCAGAAACGGACAGGATTGACCACAATACCATAGTCATTCTTCTCCGGTTTTAAACGTATTACTTTTGGCCCGGTCCGCATATGTCCTGTCCGGAATTTGGGGCCACTAAGGTCCATGCAAATCCGGCATTCCTTCCCTGTTTCCTGCTTGGCCTGATGTATATTATCAATCATCATCTTCCACTGTTCCGGCCCATCATGGGCACAATTGATCCTGAAGCAATTAATATTGGCTTTTAACAGTCCAATAACGAGGTCATAATCATAAGCAGCATCGATGGGAAGGGTGACCATAATACGCGTGATCCGGTCAGCGATCTCAGGGCCCAGCAGGGATGTTGTATTGATTTTCTGGAAATTATACCCTTCTTTAAACTTTTCTTTTTTAATGTTTTCAAAGCCAAAATCAGGAATAAGGATTTTCCGGATATTGTTTAATACTGCTTCAATACTGCTCTTAATATGACGCTCGTCTTTTGATAATTGAGAAATGCCAAAAGATTCCAGCGTTTCTTTAATATTATCGAAATCGAGCTGCCTGAAAGCAAGGTATAATATAAGATTCTGTGCAGATTGCCTGTAGGCAGGGTGTATTTTATCGAGGTCCTCAGCATATGTTATAGTAAGTTTTTCTGCTGTGGCGAGAACATCTTCCAGCTTTACAATTATCTGTTCTAATTTCTTTTGGCCTGGTGACATATCAGGTATATTAATATTGAAGCTTATGCAATATAGTTAAATCATATTATTTAGTATTAAGTACGATGGCCGTTAAAAAGAAATCTCCAGGATTTATTTAAAGGGAGAGTCTTTTTCTTTTGCCATGTGCTCGTATACCTTTTTATCCATCCATCCGGGTATCCATTTATTTAAAAAAACCACCAGTTTGCCCTGGGTAGTTAGCACGATATCCCGTTTTTTCCTTTTTATCCCATTTAAAATGCTTTTTGCAACCTTTTCTGATGTCATCATTTTATCCTCATCGCGTGGGGATTCACCTTGCTCCATGCCATCCTTGTTCAGGGCTGCATTCCGGATATTTGTACCAGTGAATCCCGGACTGACCACAAGTACATGGACACCAAGGTTCATTACCTCGGTACGCAAAGCTTCTAAAAAACCTTCCATAGCATACTTGGATGCTGAATAGGCCGATCTTGCCGGAGTACCACGATGGCCGTTTATGGAAGATACACCTACAATTGTACCCTTCGATTCAATAATATACGGCAAGGCATATTTGGTTGCATAGACAGTGCCATAGAAATTAATATCCATTACTTTCTTAAATACCTCAAGATCGGAATCATTAAAGAGAGCCCTCATTGATATTCCTGCATTATTGATAAGAATATCGATCCTTCCGTATTTTTCAATAGTTTGTTCAATTAATCTTTTATTCTCTTTTTCATCACTAACATCCATTATATACCCTGAATGTTCTACACCCAGATCACTCAGGCTATTTTTAACTACTTCCAGCCTTTCTTTATTCCTCCCGGTAAATACAATTTTAGCGCCTTCCTTGCCGAATTCCTCAGCACAAGCTTTTCCAATCCCTGATGTGGCCCCCGTAATGATTACAACTTTATCTTGCATGGATATATTAGTAAAATTTACCTGATTAAAATTATATAAATTATAAATAAATACCGCATTGGATCTGGTTCATATTAAAAGGTCCTGTTTTTTGTGCCTATAAAATAGTGTTTCTGCTATTTTCCTATAAGGGTATAGGATTGTATAATCATTTCTCTTCAAGAGGTTTTAATTAATAGCCAAAATAGACGATTGCCATATCCAATAATGTTTAACTTTGCATGATAATGATAAGAAAAGGAGATATTCTGGAAGAAATACTGGTTGAGGATTTTGCTGCCGAATCGAAATGCGTGGCAAAAATTGATGGCCAGGTGATATTTATCGAACAGACTGCCCCAGGGGATGTTGTGGATATCAGGATCATCAGGAAGAAAAAAAATTACCTTGAAGCAAGACCGGTTTATTATCATTCTTTTTCCTCAAAGCGTCAGACACCCTTTTGCGTTCATTATGGTACCTGTGGCGGATGCAAGTGGCAGCACATTCAATATCCGGATCAATTAGAATTTAAACAACAGCAGATCCTGGATCAACTGGAGAGAATTGGCCATCAAAAAGAGATAAAGTATGAGCCCATATTTGGTGCAAGTCATCATGTCGCATACCGTAATAAGCTGGAATTTACATTTACTGACCAGAGGTGGCTCACACATGATGAAATAAATTCCGGGAAGACTTTCGAGCGAAATGGACTTGGATTTCATAAACCGGGTCAGTTTGACAAAGTTTTGGATATTGAAAAATGTTACTTGCAGCCTGATATGTCTAACAAGATCCGGCTAAAAGTAAAAGAAATAGCCTTACAAGAAAATATTCCCTTTTATAATATTAGAGAACGCAAGGGATTTCTGAGAAACCTGATCGTCAGGAACAGTAACAGTGATGAATGGATGGTCATTCTTCAAGTAGGATTTGAAAACGGGGAATGGATAGAAAAGATATTGAATGAACTAATGAATACCTTTCCAGAGATTACCAGCCTTTATTATCTGGTAAATTCCAAAGGAAATGAAAGCTATTATGATCTGGAGGCAGTTCATTTTGCAGGTAACAATTATATGATCCAGAAAATGGAAGATTTGGAGTTCAGGATCAGCCCGAAATCATTTTTCCAGACAAATTCAGATCAGGCTTATGAATTATACAAATTTGTAAGGGAATTCGCAGAACTTGAAAAGACTGACATCGTTTATGATTTGTATACCGGGACAGGGACCATAGCAAATTTCATCGCGAGGCAGGTAAAAAAGGTTGTTGGGCTGGAATACGTATCGGAGGCAATAGAGGATGCGAAAATTAATTCAAAAATTAATCGAATCACAAATACTATGTTTCTGGAGGGTGATATTGCTATAATATTTAATGAAGCCTTCCTTGATGAGCATGGGAATCCGGATGTGATCATTACCGATCCTCCACGTGCAGGAATGCATAGAGATGTTATCGCTGCGATTTTAAAAACTTCTGCAAGAAGAATCGTTTACGTAAGTTGTAATCCTGCCACTCAAGCCAGAGATATTGATTTACTCAATGACAGGTATCGGCTTGTTAAATCCCAGGCTATTGACATGTTTCCACATACACATCATATTGAAAATATTGTTGTTCTTGATATAAAATAGAATGAGTCATAATGATATTATAAACAATGATCCCGAACTGAATGGGAAATTCCTTGGCCAGATAACCCAGGATTTTGTAAAAGTTTCAGATAACATTAAGGAAGCCTCTTATCAGATAAGGAAAAATGGATTTTCAGATTACCCGATATTCCCTGTTTCCAAAGACCAACTCCCCATAGGACAATTGCTTTATGGCAAGGAAGACCTGAACCTTGATTGGAATTATTATGCATCTTATCTTGATGAGTTCTTGCAAAGAAAACTAATTGATAATGAGAAAGTTAAGGCTTTTCAGGATACGTATAAGGATCCTGATGAATACTGTTGTATGTTTCTGGTCAATGAAAAAATGACCAGTTTCATTTATATTCCATATCCAATTGATTAGATTGTATTCTTTCTATGTTGAGAAGAATTAAAAACATTAAAATTTTTTTTTCGTTATCTTTATACACACATGAAATCTCAGTAAGAGGAATCTGTGGTGTATCAGGAATTATGAGAAATTGGGTCATCATCATATTGCTATTATTGTCAGTTGGATCTGTAAACTGTATTTATTCGCAGCCCTCTGATGAATTAAACTATAGCAAAGAAATATCAGTTGGAATAACAAAAGCTACGAATAGTGGTTTAATTGGCGGTGTAATTTTCAAATACAGCATTCACCATAGGAATAGTGCTTTCCATTATATTGGAGCTGAGATGGTCAACATAAAGCACCCAAAGGAGGAAAGATATTATTCCTTCACCGGTAATACATATATTTATGGAAAGTCTAATTATTTGTATGCGATCCGGGGACAATATGGGAGGGATTGGATCTTATTCAGGAAAGCTCCACAACAAGGTGTTCAGATAAATCTTATTACCGCAGTTGGCCCCACAATTGGAATTGTTGCACCGTATTATATTGAATATATGAACAATGATGGAATGATCGTAACTGAGCAATATGATGCAACTAAGCATCAAAACAGGGAGAATATCCTGGGTACAGGAGGATTATTCCAGGGACTTGGCCAGTCAAATATTGTAATGGGAATAAACTGGAAAGGATCTCTTGCTTTTGAGTTTGGCTCGAAGAAAAATAAAGTTTTTGGTATAGAGTTGGGATTTATGATAGAGGCATATTCAAAAGAAATACCTATCATTCCTACTGCTGAAAACTATAATATATTCCCAAATGCCTTTGCAACTTTGTACTATGGCAGGCGAAAATAGTATTGAGAGCCTTTGTAAATCCAAAAATTTCCTATTGAATTTAAATAAGTCTGTATGTCGGTAGTGGAAAAGAACGTAAGACAGTTTAGAAAGAAGCCGGATTGGCTAAGGGTAAAATTGCCCATTGGTAAAGAGTATGCAAAAGTCAGGGAACTTGTTGACAAACACCGGCTTCATACCATTTGTGAAAGCGGGAATTGTCCGAACATGGGCGAATGTTGGGGTGCAGGAACGGCAACATTCATGATCCTAGGAAATGTTTGCACCAGAAGTTGCACTTTTTGTGCTGTAGCAACGGGAAGGCCGCCTGAATATGATGAGGAAGAACCGAACAGGGTAGCAGAAGCCATTCAGAAAATGGGTGTTAAGCATGCTGTCATCACATCCGTAAACAGGGATGAACTCAAGGACCGGGGCGCAGAAATCTGGTATCAGACCGTAGTAAAAATTAAAGAACTGAGCCCTGTAACAACCATTGAAACTTTAATTCCGGATGTTAAAGGTACCTGGGATGCACTAATCCGGATGATTAGTGCGGGACAGGAAGTGGTGTCCCACAATCTTGAAACAGTTGAAAACCTGTATCGGCGTGTAAGGCCCCAAGCCAAATATTTCCGGAGCCTTGAACAGATCCAAAGGACAAAAGATTTTGGTAAAAGAACAAAATCAGGAATAATGGTAGGATTGGGCGAGGCAGATGAGGATGTTTTTAAAACAATGGATGACCTTGCTGAACATGGCTGCGACATACTTACTATCGGTCAATATCTACAACCTACAAAAATGCATCTGGAAGTAGAAGAATTTGTACATCCGGATAAATTCGCATTTTACAAAGACGAGGGACTTAAACGGGGGATTAAATATGTGGAATCAAGCCCACTTGTTCGGTCAAGCTACCATGCAGAAAAGCATGTTCACGTTTAGATTGGAATCCGATACTCATCTGCAAGCTGAAAGCTATCATACTGAAAAGTATAATCATGTGTTGACCGTAATTTAAAAACCTCAGGTTATTATGTGGAAGAACATTCGAGTGTATTATTGTTAAGGAATATATACCCCTCTAAAGCCCATAATACTACTTTCTTTAATAGGGAACTGAGTCGCGCCGGAAATAGCGTCACATGCGAAAGGTTCTGCCAGCCATGATCCTCCACGAATCATTCTGAAACCATCCAGGCCTATATGGTAGGGAGTGCTATACCAGTCCAGCGTCCATTCAGACACATTACCTGCCAGGTCGTTAATGACATAAGGGCTGGGGAATTTGCTGAAAGTACCAACTGGAGCAAGGTTTGAGAACCCATCTTCATCGCCAGCATAATTGCATCGATAAATGCCTCCCTGATAGGGTACTTCATCTCCCCATGGGTATTTTCTTTCCGGATTAATATTCGGAATGGATTTTTTTTGGTCTCCATCCAGGTATATTCCTCCAACGAAAGCTTTTTCAAACATCGCCTCTGTTGGCAGGCTTAAACCACACCATTGAAGGAAATTATTAGCATCATACCAGGATACATAGGTGATGGGATAGTTTTCCCTCCCTTCGATGTATTCATATTGATAATTTCCTTTATTTCCTGTTTTACTGATTCCGCATCTTTTTTCATTGGCCATACGATCATTCCAACCCGATCCATTTATACCCTTTTCGTTCAGGAAGTCCACATACATTGAAATAGTCGTTTCATTTATGGCCATATAAAATTGAGGAAGGTTATTATCAGGTCTTTCCGATATAGAGGGGTCTTTCCCTCCGGCAGGGAAACTCTTCAGGATAAACTCTCCTGTAGGAATCTTTGCCATTTTCAATCCTCTTATCTTAATTACAGGATCTTCTATTGCCAATTCCCCACTTCCCCAGAAAAGTGTTTTCTTTTTTCCTGAATGCTCTACTATGCCAATGCCTTCTTCAGATAAGAAAGAAGGATCGATAATATTCCATGTCTTTCCATTGTCCTGAGAAAAATGAATGAATACATAAGCGGGATTTTCCTCAGTAATACTACTATCATTTAAAGTGTAAGAAATCTCAAATACGGGACCTCCCTCCTCAGTCATAACAGGTTTTATTGAAACATCGGTAATGTCCATCCACTGGGCGTATACCACTGATCCCCAAAGCAGAAAGATTCCGGCAAATATCGATCTCTTCACAATTTTCATCTTTATCTTATCCTATACATCTTAAACCTCATCAGGGATCTGCCAGGGTGCCCTGTCTTTCCGCCTAAGAAATTTATTGGCTTCAGGTAGATTTTTGAAATTGTTTGCCTCCATATCATATATAAGCTTTTGGTTGCCAACCCTTGCGGATATATTTGACAGATGCAGTAAGAGATCAGTACGTCTTCCTTCTTCTATATCAGCATTTGGTAAGTCTCTGGACTGAACACAATCTATAAAATTGGCAATATGTATATTGTCAGCCTGCCGGCCATATTCCTGAGCCACAATTTCTCCTTTTTCATTAAAGGCCTGCCAGCCGCCACCTTGTCTTCCCAGCCTGAGAAATCCCTTTGTACCATACAATTCAATCTTAGTGCTGCAGAATTCCCAATCGGGAAATTGGTCGGAATCCCTAACACTGGTGGGTATCTTTTTAAAATTTGCTGCCCAGATAGCTGCTTCTATCTTATATGTCAGTTTATCATATTCAAAATGGGTGCTAATGGTATCTGGAATTTCTCTTCCATCTTTAAAATGAAAAACGCCCCCGGAACTAACAGCTGATTGCGGAGATGCTACATTCAAGATGTATCTGGCAAGATCGACCTGGTGAAATATATCTCCTCCAATCGAACCTACATTAAAATCCCACTGATCTCTGTACCAGTAGCCGGGTCTGTAGGGTAATTTTGGCGCAGGGCCACACCAAAGATCATAATCCAGCCCTTCGGGGACAGGTTCTTCCTCTGTGCTATAAACATTTTGCTTCCAGTCAACGATTTGGTATACACTTGCAATATGAACGTCTCCAAGATTGCCATTCTGAACGTATTCAAGTGCTTTTCGTACATAAGGGGCACTGCGTGTCTGACAACCTACCTGGACGACACGATTGTATTTCCTTGCTGCTTCAACCATTTTCATGCCTTCCCAGGGATTTACACATAAAGGTTTTTCAACGTATACATCTTTACCAGCCTGACAGGCCATAATCGTACTCAGAGCATGCCAATGGACAGGGGTAGCATTTACGATCACATTTACATCCGGATCATTCAGCATGTCTCTGAAATCCTGAGTAAGTTTTGGTTGCTTATCCTGGTATTCAGCTACGATCTCCCGGCCATAGGCATACCGTCTGTTATTGACATCACATAAATAAGTAATGTCAATATCCGGCCTTTGAGCAAACCGCTCGGTGAGAAACCGACCCCTTCCTCCAAGTCCCATTATTCCAACTTTGATTTTTGAATCAGCAGCTTTGCTATTCTTTCTTGAAAGAATCGAGAAAGCACTTGCTCCTCCGATTGTTCCAATAAATTGACGACGATTTAATGTTCCCATTTGATTGACTGAAAAAGTTTGAAAGCCTTTTTATTTGGATTTTCTTATATTTAGAGATAAAGAAATCCTGCATTTTATAAAAATATATTGAGTACAATATAAGAAAAGGAGTTCCTATATTCAACCGAATACGAATATTGAAGAATAGTATCATAAAAGTTTTTTATTGATTGGTTGGATTAAATTCATTCTTTAACTTGGGATAAATTAAGTATTTGGTCATGAGATATTCACTTTTTAATCTGTTTATTCTATCAATTCTTTTTTCTCTATCAAACTGCAAAGCCCCTGAAGAAGTTGACAATGACCGTGGATTCCTGAGAATAGATAACAATGGGCGGTATTTTGTATTTGATGATGGAACACCCTATATCCCTATTGGATTTAACAAATTTATATTTTATGAAGACACTGACGAGGCAATTGATAGCCTTCTGCACCTGTGGTCTGACCATGGAATAAACTATATCAGGGTATGGTTAGGGGGTGGAAGCGATCCCGAGTTTCCGGTTGGTACATTTGATGAGGTCAGAATGCAGAAGATCGATTATATTCTCAACAAATGTGAAGAATATGGGGTATATGTATCGCTTTGCTTATGGAATGATAATACTTTGCGTTTTGATGTAGGTTATGGCTGGAACAATAAAAGAATGGGTTATAATAAAGCGATAGACAGTTTGGGGACCACCGATGATCCGGAAGATTTGAGAGGGGTTGAACACAAACCATCCTGGAATGCTGTTCTAAACAGGTATGAGGTATTTGTAAAACGGTGGAACCACCACAAAAGCCTGATGATGTGGGACCTTGTCAACGACAGCAAGAAGACGGATGAATGGAAACGGCAGATGTATGATCTTGTAAGGTCACTGGATCCCAATAATCACATTATAGGATTTCAATACAATACCGGAAGAAATCCTAAGGGTGAAATGGACTGTGGTTCAGTCAGGGTATATGAATACAATCCCGGAGGCAATGATCCTGAATTGATGGCTGAAGCGTTGTTTAAACGTGTACTCGAGGCTTTGCCATTCGGTGATCCGGTATATAGTGGTGAAGGTCGAATGCATAATGGGGAAGCTTCTGAAAAGGAAATTGAAAGGTTCTTCCTGCATACATTATGGGGACCCCTGGCAGTTGGTTCTGCAGGGAATCTGCATGCCTGGATCTGCCCGACAAAAGAAGGGAGGTGGCCGGACCATACCTTGCAGGAATTGAAATGGTTTAAAAACTATAGCGATTTCTGCCAGAGCATTAACTGGTCGGAATTCGACAGCAAGAGTATGATGTATCGTATTTCCTGTACGAATAAACAGGTAGAGGCATATGCATGTGGGGATGATCGACAGATGATGATCTATTTGCTGAATGATGATCCTGAGGACAAATTTGAACCATTAACCACTACCATGAACCTGGATCCCGGCCTTACAGATCCTCCTTATACGGTCGATTGGATTGATATCAGATCAGGTAAAGTCATTCAAAAAGCGATGATCGAGTCATTCCCGGCAAGTATTGCTGTGCCAGTTTTTAGGGATGGTATTTTTGCACATTTGAACAAATAACATTTTTAATCATAATTAATACAGTCAATTATGACCAGAAAAAAAGCTTGTTTAACGATTCTTTTACTTTTTTTAGGTGTTGCTGCTTTGAAAAGCCAGCCCCTGCAATTGGAAAATGTCGGGACTGAGCATGTATATTTTTCCTATCACGGTAAAGCGCTCTTCTCTTTCGGAACCATGTCAGATTTTATCTTCTATGCCGCTGAAGATGCCTATGATTATAAGAAATGGGCCGATTGGCAGGCTGCCCATGGGATGAACCATATCCGGGCTTATTTGCCGGGTAGCTGGACATATGTGGAATATTTTGCTGAAGAAAATGGCGGAGAAAAAGAAAACATACTTTTTCCATTTATGGAAACTGAACCCGGAAGCCGGCAATTTGATTTAACCAGGTTTGATGAAAGGTATTGGAAGAGGTTCCGGGAACAATGTGAGTATTTGCAATCAAAAGGGATCATTCTTGATCTCCTGATGTGGAATGGATGGCAGTTATTCAATTATAATGATGAAATAGCGAAAATCAACTGGGATGGACACTTCTTCAATCCTGAGAATAACATTAATTCATGTACTAATATAATGATGACGAATGATACGCAGGATAACCGGTCCAAAATGTATTATTCGGCATCTGATGGCAATAAGGAATTGCTGGATATTCAGATCGCATACTACGAAAAGATCATTGAGGAAACGTATGACCTGGATAATATATATTACGAACTGGTACATGAACTAGCCATGACGTATGGTGACTGGGGGAAAACCTCTGAATGGTTGGAAACAATAGCACTGGCGGTGAGAGCGAAATGGAAGGAACTGAATCCTGAACGCCCAATAATTCTTTCCACTGATACAGGTCATTTACGGGGATTTCCTTTCAACCAGGGTGGCGGATATCCACAGCCTGGTTCTGAAATGGACTGGGTATTCTCTCAACCCTTTTTTGATGTACTGATCGATGGAAACCATCACCATACGGGCAATATCCGGGCATGGGTGGAAAAATATAAAAAGCCAATTGTTGCACAGGAATCCAGGGATGATAGTGGTCAATCCTGGACCTACCGGTATCCCGAAATGCGTCACCAGCTAAGAAAGTACTGCTGGAAATTGATGATGGCCAAATGCCAGCAAGTGGATATATATGCGAAACCTATACATAACCTGTTGCCGGTAGAAGATAGACCTGGGCCATCCAATAATTATGATCCTAATGGCTGGAGTGGATTCGAAGATGATGCTGTGCTTTTGAGGGAATTTTTTAATGAGGTACTTGATTATGGAGCCCTTGATTATAAAGGCTATTTCTGGATATCAACGGTTGGGGTCAACCTGGTGCTTTCTTCTGAAAAAGAAATACTCGCCTATGTGTCTTCTCCAACCGGGATGGAGAAAATGGAGTTTAAACCCAATGGTGCACATGTCTTCCTCTTCGACCTCCCATTCCCGAATGGGCAGTACGAAGCCAGATTTTTTGATCCAAAATCCGGTCCAGCCGGATCAAAAAAGATTACTATAAAAAATGGAGAAACCAGATTCCGTACACCCGTCTTTGTAGATGATATGGCAGTTCATATCATAAAATAGGTCAAAACTCTAAACCTTAATAAACTATGAAAAACTTTAGGATAATCTTCACGCTGATTATTATTGCAGGATGCAATTCAACGGAAACAACAACTGATATGGATAGGCAACCACCTGATGCAGAACAGATCCCCAAAGAACTTGTTAGTCACGGTGACGTACGCTTGGATAATTATTATTGGATGAAACTCACGGATCAGCAAAAGAATGCTGCTGAGCCGGATGAACAAACCCGAAAGGTAATTTCCTACCTTGAAGCTGAAAATACGTATTTGAAAACTTCGATGGCGCATACGGAGGAACTTCAGGAATCGCTTTATAATGAAATAATTTCCCGTATCAAACAGACTGATGAATCAGTCCCTTATTTCAAGAACGGTTATTGGTATTATTCAAGATATGAGGAAGGCAAGGAGTATCCAATTTATTGTCGGAAAAAAGGTGCTATGGATGCTAGCTGAACAGATTATGTTGAATGTGAACGAGTATGGAGATAAGCATGAATTTGTCAGTGTAGGAGGATTGGATGTTAGTCCTGATAACAGATACCTCTCCTTTGGCCTTGATACTGTAAGCAGGAGGCGATACACAATATTTGTAAAGGATCTGGAGACGGGTGAGATGATGGAAGATGTAATAAATAATACGGGAGCCTCTGCAGCATGGTCTAATAATAGTAAAACATTCTTCTATGTTCAGAAAGATCCCGAAACTTTGAGATACTATAAAATATTCCGCCATAAGTTAGGGACTAGTGAATCAGAGGATGTTGAGGTCTATCATGAGGCAGACGATACTTTTAGCACGTATGTTTACCGGTCAAAATCTGATAAGTATATCATTATTGGATCATTTCAGACATTATCTTCTGAATTCTGGATCCTGGATGCCGATAATCCTGAAGGAGAATTCCAGTTGTTCAATCGACGGCAACGTGATCATGAGTATTCAATCGAACATTTTGAAGATAAATTCTATATTGTCACCAATTGGAATGCCCAAAACTTTCGTTTGATGGAAACCCCCGAAGGTAAAATGGCACAGGAGAATTGGAAAGAGGTGATTGCCCATCGAAGTGATGTAATGCTTAGTGGTATTGAAGTATTCAATCAATACATGGTCGTTTCTGAAAGAAAAAATGGATTACGCCAGATGCGGATAATTGATCAAAGAACCAGGGATGAATATTACCTTGATTTTGGAGAAGAAGCATACGTTGCCTATATCTCAATAAATCCTGAGTTTGACACTGAGATTCTCCGGTATGGATACCAATCTATGACCACGCCCAATTCGACCTATGATTATAATATGAAGACCAGGGAAAAGATCCTTCTAAAGCAACAGGAAGTAGTAGGCGAATTTAATCCTGCAAATTATGAGACGAAGAGGTTATATGTTGAGGCAAGGGATGGGGTAGAAGTTCCTATTACTATGGTGTACAGAAAGGGAATGGAAAAAAATGGACAGAATCCTTTACTCTTATATGGATATGGCTCATACGGGTCCACCATCGATCCGTATTTTAGTTCATCACGACTTAGTTTGCTGGACCGCGGTTTCATTTATGTTACTGCACACATTCGGGGCAGCCAGGTGAACGGACGGCAATGGTATGAAGACGGTAAGATGTTTAAAAAGAAAAATACCTTTAATGATTTTGTGGATTGTGCTGATTACCTCGTGGACCAGGGGTATACCAATCCGGACTTGTTATTTGCTCAGGGTGGAAGTGCCGGCGGATTGTTGATGGGTGCAGTAGTGAATATGCGACCTGAACTTTTCAAGGGCGTGGTTGCTGCAGTACCATTTGTTGATGTGATCACTACGATGGAAGATGAGTCCATACCCTTAACAACAGGGGAATTTGATGAATGGGGTAATCCCGGCGCTGACCTGGAACAATATGAATACATTAAATCATATTCTCCATATGATAATGTTTATGAAACAGCGTATCCAAACATGCTGGTTACCACTGGATTCTATGATTCCCAGGTTCAATATTGGGAACCGGCTAAATGGGTTGCCAAATTGCGGGACAATAATACCGGAGAAAACAAGATCTATCTGTTTACAGAAATGGAATCTGGACATGGAGGTGCCTCCGGGCGGTTCAAACAACATAAGGAGACAGCCATGATATATGCTTTTATGATCGATCTCGCAGCAGAATAGAATAATTCATTTGTGATATTTTAAGGAATTATCTTTTTGCATTCAAATTATCAAGGTTGAAGGATAATCTATGCAAATTTCCTCGATATTGCCTGATATGGTTGATAAGTTGATCAATAGGGTCGTAAATCACCTTTTTCGAGAGGTATTTATGCCTGATCCAATACTGGTTTGCAAATCAACCAGGTGCAATCAGCGATAAAATTTGCATTTTACTAATATTTTTTATAACTTTATTGCAAGATTAAACCTTGTTCACCGTTTATAGTCAAAGAGATATATAAAGCTAATGGCTATGCATATAACTCAACGCAGCATTCAACATCTCTTTTTAAGGGCCAGTTTTGGTATTGGTTTTGAAACCTTGCAAAAAAGTAAAGGTAAGAGTGCGGAGGAGCTGGTTGATGAAATATTTGAAAAAGCTAATCCGCCACGCTACTTAAATCTTGCCAAAAAGGAGGATTTCCGACCCCCTGTGCAAGGGAGTCCTGAAGCCCGACAATCATTTATTGAGAGGTCTACAAATATGCTGATGAGATTAAATGCTTCCTGGCTTAGGAATATGGCTACGGTGGAAGGGGATATCAGGGAAAAGATGACATTTTTTTGGCATGGTCATTTTGCCTCAACCTCAAATAATGCCTATCTGGTACAGCAACAAAATAACCTGATCAGGGAGCACGCCCTTGGAAATTTCGGGGACCTGTTAAAAGCCGTCTCAAAAGATGCGGTTATGCTTCAATATTTAAATAACCAGCAGAACCGGGAAAATGCCCCGAATGAAAATTTCGCACGGGAGGTAATGGAATTATTTACCCTGGGAAGGGGTCATTACACGGAACAAGATGTAAAAGAGGCTGCACGTGCTTTTACAGGCTGGGGTTTTAATATGGATGGTGAGTTTGAATTCAGGACACTGACCCATGATTATGGAGAAAAAACAGTCCTAGGCCAAACTGGTAATTTTGAAGGAGATGATGTGCTTGACATAATATTGAAGCAGAAACAGACCGCAAAATTTATTGTCGAAAAAATATATGCATTTTTTGTGAATGAAGAGCTTGATAAATACAAAGTTGAGGCACTTGCAGATAAATTTTATGATTCGGGTTACGATATTACCAGTCTTCTTAAAGAGATCTTTACTTCTGAATGGTTTTATTACAAGGAAAATGTAGGAATAAAAATTAAAAGTCCCGTTGAATTGATTGCCTCAAGTATGCATATGTTTAAAATCGATTTTGAGAATGTAGAGGCATTGGTCGGGATACAGAAACTGTTGGGACAGATCCTTTTCAGGCCTCCTAATGTTTCTGGATGGCCATCGGGAGCTGAGTGGATAGATGCTTCGACATTAATTCTCAGGTTGAGGCTGGTTGAAGTGGCTATGGTATCAGCTAAGCTGAACAGATTCATGTTAACGGATATTGAGGAAGGAAATCCTATGACAAAACGGCTGAAGGAACTGCAGGCCAAATTCGATTGGAATTCTTACAGCCAGCAATTCAATTCAGTACCATTATGATAGAATCGAGAATACCCTGATCGTGTATTTGTTACAGGGATCAATTTCTCCTCAAAAAGTCAAAGCTTTTAATTGTAGATAAGACATAGTCCAATTGATGAAAGACTATTCGCTATCACTGCAAGGGTGAGCAAGTTACCGGAATTCCAGATGTGTTAAAAGATAATGATCATGACGAACAGAAGAACTTTCCTTAAAAACACTGCGTTTATCGCATCAGGGTCATTATTGGTTCCTCGTTTTTTAATGGCAGGAGAGGAGAACATGGTCAGCGAATATAAAGGAAAGAAGTTGGTTGTACTTCAATTGAATGGAGGTAATGACGGCTTGAATACTTTTATTCCTTATCGCAACGATATATATTACCAGTTACGTCCCCGCATTGGTATTGATCCCGGAAAGGTAATTCAGGTTACTGATGATCTTGGAATGAATGCCGGTCTGAGCGCTCTTCAACCTCTGTATGACAATGGGGAATTCGTAATAATTAACAATGTAGGTTATCCCAATCCTGATCGCTCACATTTCCGGTCAATGGATATCTGGCAGTCAGCAAGCGATTCTAACGTTTATTTGAAAACAGGCTGGCTTGGAAGAATGTTGGATTCTTGTTGTCCGCCTGATGCAGGGCCATATTTAGGACTTGAATCAAACGAAATGCTGAGCCTGGCTCTTAAAGGGAAAAGGATGAAGGGAATGGCGGTAGAGGACATCAACCGATTGTATAGAATTACAAAAGATCCATTTTTAAATGATATCGCTACGGCTCATTATAACCATGGGGATACTCTGGATTATTTATATAAAACCCTGAGTGATACGAAAAAGTCAGTTGCTTATTTAAAAGAAAAGGCTGATTTATATAAATCATCTGTTTCTTATCCTCAGAATGAACTGGCAAATAACCTGAAAGGTATCGCTCAATTGATCAATTCGGGTATTGAAACAAAAGTCTATTATGCCTCCATATCCGGATTCGACACACATGCCAATCAAACGGTTCAGCAGGATAGTTTATTGGAACGGGTTTCAGAATCCCTGGCTTCCTTTATAGAAGATTTAAGAAAAGGTGGGCAACTGGATTCTACTATGGTCATGGTATTCTCGGAATTTGGGAGACGTGTAATGGAAAATGGCAGTGGGGGTACTGATCATGGAACTGCAAATAACGTCATGATACTGGGAGGGAACCTGAAAAAATCTGGATTTTTGAATGAAGGGCCGGATCTGATGAACCTGGAAGATGATGATCTGATTTATTCCATCGATTTCAGGCAGATTTATGCAACTTTACTCGAAAATTTCCTCGAAGTCGACAGCAAAGCCGTATTGGGAAAAAGTTTCGAGAAGCTGGCATTTATATAAATTTCAGTTTCACCCCACGAAGGACTTGAATCACTTAATTTTTGTCTATTTCATTGATATTCAGTGTATTATCCCCCATTATAGGTGATTGAATATCCAAAAAAACACGAAATTTAATATCGGAAAATTATCAGCTTGAGAAACTGATGGTTTTGTATTTTTAGTCGTGGGTGTATTGTTAGCTATCACAATTTATTCTTGAACCAAAGGTGCTCATGAAAACTAAGCGCAATATATTATTGCTGCTTTTAGTATGCTTGCCATCCATTTCCTGCTTTCAGGTAGAAAATAAAGGCTCGGATAGTATCTCCGGCGAATCAGACGAGTTGCTTGATTATTTGGAAAAACGGATTGGGAAAGTTGTAAAAAAACATCATCTCCCCTCGCTTGGGATAGCGCTGGTCAAGGATGATAAAATAATATACCATTCTGCAAAAGGATTAGCCGATATCGATAAAAACATTGAAATTAATGAGGATACCTATTTTAAGATTTGGTCTGTTTCAAAAATGTTCACAGCCTTGGAAATTTTCAGGGAATTTGAAACAGGGATGATAAATTTAGATGATCCGATAACTAAGTATCTGCCGGAATTCAGTATAAGAAACAGTTTTAAAGAGGCCCGGCCAATAACCATCCGGAATATTCTGGCCCATCGATCGGGATTACCCAGGAATGAATGTGTTACTTTCAATGCACCCTACAATCCATTGCGATCTTTAGAAAAATTTGAAAGATCCACACGCGATTGTTATCTGTCATTTCCGCCGGAAACAAGGTATCATTACTCGAATCTTGGCTATGATCTTTTAGGAAGAGTTATTGAAGAGACCAGGAATGAAGGTTATGCCCATTATATGGATAAAAATGTATTGCCTTTGCTGGGAATGACTGAAAGCACATTTCGCGCTGAAAATATTTCAGGATCAGGTGTTATAGCTACCGGATATGAATATTATAAAGGGAAATACTATCCAATTGACCAGACAATTAACATAAGTAGTGTTCCGTCCGGTAATTTGTATTCAACTTTACATGATCTCCAGGCTTTTCTTTTGAAAATTCTATCCAATGAAGGAGTATTTCAAAGGGGGGAAACATTGAATTTGATGTTCCAGGATCATTATAGCAGCCAGGTTGATCCGGAAACTATGGGCCTGGGATGGAAGACCACTATAATAGATAATGGAGAATTAATGGTGTGGCATGACGGTGGTCCTGACGATGGTACCGGGGCATTGATTGCCTTTTTACCTGAAAAGAAAATTGGTATAGCCATGGTATCTAATAGTACAGCCTTTGGAGGAAATGTTTCTGTACCCTTTGCTATTGATATATTCAATAAAATGATTGAAAAAGATGATGCCGCACATTCACGCATAGACGAAACTGCAAAAAAGGTAAAATTAGAACAAGATGAATTGGAGAAATTGGCTGGTAATTACGCTGCCTTTGGGCAAATCATGTCCGTTGTTTCAAAAAAGCATAAGTTAAAAGGTAAAATTGGTGGTATAGGGCTTGATTTGATACCTGTTGAAGGTTCAAGGTTTAAAGTAACGCATTGGACCCATGAGATCGGCCTTACAAAGATAATCCCTCCTCCGGTAGACCTTGACAGGCTTTCTATTGAATTTATAAACAATGGAAAGAATGCTGATTCAAACCTAATGATCATTAACCTGGATAATATTTCCTATGAGATCTGTCCGAAATACCCGATATCAGGCCATTTGCCGGAGTATTGGCCTCGTCTCGCCGGGGAATATAAAATATATCAAAGGCTATCAGGGGATAGGATCGGGGAATTATGGGATGGGAAATTCAGCATCAAAACAGATAATGACTTAGTGGTCATGTCAAATCCATTCGGGCCTATATTACCCATATCTGAAGATTACATTCGGATATGCAGCGGCCCGTTTGCCGGGGAAATTATGGAATATTCCCCGGAATCAGGGAATATCATTCACCAGAATGCAATTTTCAGTCAAATTACGAATGAATAAATTCAAATACTTTCTGTTGGGGAATTTACGAACAGTTTCGTTATGAGATGAATAAGTATTAATATACTCTGATCATGGTTCCCCGAATCTTCATTTAAGTGATAACCGGAATTTGTGCCATTACTAAGATTTTGTCCCGGGCTATATCCAAATAAACCTCAATGTATTCTATAAAATATGAAAACTTTACTTATTCTTACTATTTTAGTTAAGGAGAATAAATTGTTTTTAACCAAATCAGAGCATAAAATGTCTAAAATTTAGCCTAAAATGAATAAGATCAATGGCCATATTGTTGCTCCGTTTACCCCTTTAAACTCAAATCGATCACTTAATTTGAGTTTGATTGAATCTTATGCAGAGTTTCTTAATTCGAAATCATCTGGATGGTGTTTTTCTCTGTGGAAGTTCGGGTGAGGGGGCATTGTTTAACAGGGATGAAAGGATAAAAATAACGGAGAAATGGATGGATGCTGCAGGCACCCGGCTAAAGGTAATTATCCATACTGGAGGAACGAACCTTGTCGATCAGAGATATCTGGCAGCCCATGCTCAGGGAATAAGTGTAAATGCAATATCAGTCATGGATCCGGAGGTCCAAAAAATCGAATACTTAGGCCATATGAAATAAGTATGCCAAGCTGGACCGTGAAAAACCTTTCTACTACTAGGATATCCCTGGATTAAATAGGCATTAATTTACTGCTTGGAAATTTTAAATTATGCCAATGAAGAGATCTCAAATTTCCAGGCGTGAAATATACGCATGATAACATTCATGAGTTTACCAGGGTTCCGATACCAGAAATCCAAATATATATCTGCATGGATTAGATGAGACTTACCTGTCAGGCTTGTAATATCGATCAATCAGGGGTATTTACAAATGCCATTGTTATGGTCTTTACAGAGATATGAGATAGCTTTTGAATCCGGTGATATGGACGAGGCCAGGGCACTGCAGCATCAATCTCATCTTTTTATTAATGTTTTACACAAATATCGGGGCAATATTGTTGGCGGAAAGCGAATGATGAAATTTCTCGGAATTGATTGCGGTCCTAATCGACTTCCACTTCAAAGCATTAGTGATGCAGAGGAAAAGTCTATGAGGGAAGAACTTGAAGTAATTGGATTTTTTGACTATTGCAATAAGTAATCAGAATGAGTCCCGCCCGGAAATGAAAAACTCCTCATCCATTATTGCCATACTTAATAAAGTAAAAGAGACCTTTCTCTGGATGTTGTTGGCTTTAGTATTAAGTGTTACTGTTTTCCCACAGGGATATTCAAAAGAAGGTATTTTCAGCAATGAATTTTACTGGGAGGAAATAGGAGTAATGCCGTCTATGAATGAGGACTGAGCCCAACTTGGCCTTGCTTCTCCCTTTGCAGGATATCATAATGGCTGAGTAATTATTGCGGGCGGATGTAACTTCCCGGACATGAGCGGTATATGATGGAGGAGAAAAAAAATATTATAACCATATCTATGTGTTGAATGAAAAGGGGAAAATCTCTGCCATGGATACAAAGTTGCCATTTGCTGTAGCATATGGTGCCTCGGTAAGCACTGAATATGGTGTGGTATGAATAGGGGGAATCAATATCATAAAAAATTAGACAATTAAATCTGTCGATATGGAAGCCGGAAACAGAAAATAGAGATAGAAGAATGGCCTGCACTTCCATATAGAATGACCAATACCGCTGCCGCAATTATCGGCAATACCATTTATGTTGCCGGGGGAATGGCGAACGATCAATTGACCGACAAATTTATTTCGCTCGACCTGTCAAAAAGAGGAACAGATAATTTCTTATGGTTGGAATTGAAGGAATTTCCCGGGCCTGCCAGGATACAACCAATAGCAGTAGGTCAGAATGCTGCCGAAGAGACCCATTTTTATTTGTTCAGTGGATGAAGCTATCCTGAAAATGCTGAAGATCCTATCGTGGCTACTGATGGATTAGAATATAATCCTAATACTGGATCCTGGAAGCAATTGCCGAATATAGATCCCAGGGGTAAAAAGCCATTTTCTTTGCATGGAGGAAGTGGAGATTCCAATTGGCGCCCACCATATACTATTTATTGGTGGGGTAAACAAAGAAATATTTACAGGAGCATGGAAACGGGAAAAGGCCTTATCAGTAGCCTTAGAATCTGGAGATACCTGGCATCCAGGAACCTTGCAAAGATACTACTTTTCGGCCGGATCACAGATTGGTATCATTGTTAATAAAGTTAATATCCGTAATGAGACCATTATAATAAAATCGGAAATTGATGATGATTATGCATTCGAGTACCTGCTGGTGCCACTATGGTTAAGGTCGGGGATGGCTTCTTTTTTCTAAACTGCGAGATAAAGAAAACCGTCAGGTCTCATAAAATAGATGTTGGCAAGGCTGAAATAATGGCGAGATTCGGAAACTGAATTAGATTTTACTTGTATATACCATCCGTTGCTGCTTTATCTTGGATTTTACTTCATGAAAGGGGATGAAATACGACAAGTGATTTTTTTAAAGGAGGAGAGCGGATACCCTGGTGGGCTGCCGGTATAAGCATATCTGCAACATGCGAAGTGCCATTACATTTATGGCTATTCCGGCAAAGACTTATGCCACAGACTGGAGATATTTTATGATGGCTGTGACCATCTTTATAATGGCCATTCCAGTATTAAATATTATCTACCATTCTTGAGGCGATTGAATGTCACTACAGCCTATGAATATCTTGAAGAGAAGATTCAATCATACATACAAGGATTACTTGCCAGTGGTATATTTATCGTATTTCATGGTAGCAAGGACGGCGCTGGTATTGTTTCTACCATCACTGGCCGTTGACTACTGTGACTGGGATTGATATCTATATTTGTATCATCTTAATGGGAATAATCACAATTATTTACTGCACAATGGGCGGAGTGGAAGCTGTGATATGGGGAGATGTGATACAGGGATTTGTTTTAATTGGCCGGAGCAATATCTGGCTGTGGTTTTTCTAATTGATGACACCGAAGGTGGTATGCAAAGATTAATTAATATTTTTACCGTTGATAATGATAAAATGTGGAACTTTAAATATGGCCTTGAGATTCACGAGCGCAACTTTCTGGGTTGTATTATTGGGTGGGTTGGCCAACAATCTGATATCATACAGTAGCGATCAGACGGTGATACAAAGATATCTGACAACCCCTGATGAAAGGTCAGCAGGAGGGAGTATTATTATGAATGGCATACTGAGTATTCTGGTATCATAGGTTTTTTACTTTATTGGCACAGCTTTGTTTGCCTTTTACAAAACGAATCCTGAGCAATTGAACATCTCTATGAGTAACCCAGATTCTATATTCCCCCATTTTATAATGACAAAAATTCCTCAGGGGATTGCTGGAATTATGATCGCAGCCATATTCGCAGCGACAATGTCTACCGTGTCTTCAAGTATAAACTCCCTCTCTACTGCTTTCACAACTGACTTCTATCAAAGATTGGATAAAAAATAAGTCGGATCAGCATTTCCTCAAAGTAGCCAGGTTAGCGGGTATCATTTTTGGAAGTATTGGAGTAGGCTTGGCGCTTTTGATGGCCATGTGGAACATTCTCTCCCTGTTTGATTATTTTAATTACATTCTGGGATTACTGGCCAGTGGACTTGGTGGATTGTTCTTTATGGGAATTTTTATTCCAAGAATTAAAGCAAATGCAGCAGTATCCGGATTTTGTAGGTGGTTTCTTAACAGTCCTGGTCGTGAAAACACAAACTGATATTCATATGATGTTGTATGGCTTTATTGGTACGATAAGTTCCATTTGCATTGGCTTATTGTTTAGTTATATATTACCGGGAAAATATAAATCTCTAAGTGGTCTGACAATCAAAGCTTTAAAATCTGACCTATGAAGAAAGAAGAAATAACACATATTTATCAATATACCGTAAAGGATTACTGGAGGATAATATCCAATTCTGGCTAAAATATTGCATAGATAAAGAATATAGTGGATTTATGACTTCGCTGGATTATGATGGTACGGTAATCGATACTGATAAGGGAGTTTGGCAGCAAGGCAGATTCACCTGGATGCTGGCAACACTATACAATGAAGTGGAAAAAAGGAACGAATGGCTTGACCTGGCGATTCATGGGGCTGATTTTCTTGAGAACCACTGAATGGATGCTGATGGTCGAATAGTTCTATCGAGTGAACCGGCAGGGATATCCTGTTCGTAGAAGGCGATACGTTTTTTCAGAAACCTTTGCGAGTATCGCTTTTGCAGCATTATATAAAGCCACTGGAGTAGAAAAGGAAAAACAATGGCCCTTACTCCTTATCATGTATTTTTTAAACATTTAACCATCCGCTATTGAACCAATATATACCTGCTTGGTTGGCTTATCCCATGATTGGATAGTAACAGCATTCCAACTCGGAACTGCGTGATTCTCACATTTTGTTATTGCCAATAATGAAACCAGGGGAAATCATGAAAGACAAATTTAAACGGATTGGAAACAGTTGGGCCGAATGGTGAATTTATTGATCATTTTGAAGGCAGAACACTAAATCCGGGGCATGCCATGGAAAAAATGTTTGAGATACAAGAATCCGGAATCCGGAATTTCAAATCTCTGGTGGCATATCAAGGGGTGCTCATCGGTCATGATGGAGGCGGTACTGGATATAGTATGAGGTCAGAAATGTTTATTTCAGAAATATGAAAGGTCTGAGTTCAGGAATACTATCGAATAATGGTCAACAGTTCTGAAAATTAGATCCGGAGGCCGTATCCATGAACTTGTACGGTTTCAATGTAACATGTATAAAGTTGGCATAAATTAGTACATGATTGGAGTTTCCGGCATTTCCCGGATCAAGGCTCATGGTGAATGGTTTGGTTATCTACATCGGGATGGAAGTATTTCAAGATACATTAAAGGGTAATATCTGGAAAGGACCATTCCATGTGCCCAGAATGTTCCTCAAAACATGGAAGACCCTGGAACAATTGAAAACTCATTAAATTTATTATTGCACAAAATCAATCAGCATCAGAGTTATAGTCTCAATAAAGTTTGAAATTCTTGAATATTGAGGAAGATTAATTTGATTTTATAATGCAGCTATTCCATTGATATAACTTGAATGATCCCGTTTACATATGAAACAGCCGGTGGCGTTATAGTTTTTAGGCTTTATAATAGATTAATTGGAAATATTATGATGGTGATTATTTTTATCCCTCAAGAACTTCCAGGAATAATTATTATATAAAATCAGGAAAATATGTAAATTATCATTCGCGATACTGGAAGAAATGTTTTGGCGACATCAGATCAATCCATAATTGTTAGCAGGATGACACCGAGAGAACGTATAAACAAGGCAATGAGACTTCAACATCCGGACCGGGTGCCCCTTATGTGTCAGTTCAGCATTGGATTCGTCAATCAGCAGTTAAAAGAATCCGGTATCAGTCCAATGCAAGTTTGGCTTGATCCTTATAAATATGCAGAAGGTTTAATTATCCTTCGTGACCGATTCAAATTCGACGGGATCCTCGTTTCTCTTCACGGGCAAGATGAAAACTGGAGTTCCGCGATCCAACATCTAGAGCGTGTAAATGGGATAGAGGTTGCTACTTTTAATAACAGAAAAGAATCTTATCCTGATGATGACCTACCCTATGCAGAATTTTTCCATACCAGGATTCATGATATTGGTGAGGTCCGTATTCAGGATATATCAGATCAGATCACATACATTCCTGCCTCAAAGGATTGTTACGCCTATATTGATCAAACGAATCCATTTCTGGTTTTTGATATAATCGATGAGCAAATTAAAGGGTCTTGTGCGATACACGGAGAAGTCACTTCCCCATTTGATTATTTGCTTGATATGTTCGGATATGAAAACGCCCTGATCGCATTACTTTCTGATCCGGATAAATGTAAAAAGATCCTTCAACGGTTTACAGATGGCCTGTTGCGATTACTTGACGGAATGTGCAGGAAAAATATTGATGCCGTGAAAATATCTTCTCCTTTTGTTGGAATGGGTTTCATCTCACCAGGACAATATCTTGAATTTGAACAACCTTATATCAAGCAGCTTGCGGATGCCATAAGCAAGCATAAGAAATATTCATACATCCATACCTGTGGACTGATCAATGACCGGCTGGAGTTCATGAGGGATACCCGGACTAATGGATTGGAGTGTCTCGATCCACCACCAATTGGCAATGTTGAACTACAGGATGCTTTTGACAGAATCGGGGAAGAGCTATTTATCAAAGGCAATATCGATCCTGTGAATACACTATTTAAAGGTTCAAAGGATGCTGTGAAAATGGATGTGGGAGCAAGGCTGAAAACCGGAATGAAGAATCCGGGATTTATCCTCAGTAGTGCATGTTCCATTGCACCAAAAACACCCGCTGAGAATATCCTTTTACTAAGCTCCCTTATTGAAAAATATGGCTATTACTAATCAATAACTTAAGGAAGTATCACACAATTCTTTCCAGTTATACCAGGCAATAAGGCCCATTCCATGTACCCGTGCTGTTCCTACATGCCTGGACGACCAGAGGATGTAAAGCTCTAAAATATAATATTCCTTATAGTAAAAGCTTTCCTGAGTATAATGTTGATAAAGATTGAAAATCTTATATATTGAGAAAAAATAAAGGTGTTTTTAAAATTATATTTTTTCAGGCATGGAACATTCCTTTTTAGGGATTGAAATCGGCGGAACTAAAATCCAGGTTTTCTTAACAGATGATAGTCAGAATATTATTAAACGGGACAAATTTTTTGTTAAGGAAAAAGAGGCCGGTTTTATCATGACAAATCTTGAAGAAAGGCTAAATAGTATCCTTCTAAAATACAAATTGGATGCCATTGGTGTTGGTTTTGGTGGACCCATTGATTATCAATCCGGGGTGGTTAAGACCTCACATCATATTGGTGGCTGGAGTAATTTCCCACTGGCTAAATGGCTTTCTGATATCGCTGGTATTCCAGTATCGGTTGACAATGACGCAAATACCGCTGCCCTCGCGGAAGCCTGTCTGGGAGCAGGAAGAGGTTTGTCACGTGTGTTTTATATCACCATGGGAAGCGGGGTGGGAGGAGGAATGATCATAGATGGCAAAATATACCATGGGAATAGGCCCACCGAGGTGGAGATAGGACACATTCGATTGGATAAATCCGGGGCAATCCTTGAAGACAGTTGCTCAGGGTGGTCTGTGGATAAAAAAATTAGAAATTATATCCGGGAAAATCCGGATAGTATTATTGCTGGTTTGGTGGGTTTTGAGAAAGCAGGAGAAGCTAAGCATTTGGTCGAAGCTATTGCTCGTGGCGATACAGGGGCGAAAAAGCTTTTAGAGGAAACAGCTGATGATTTTGCTTTTGGTTTATCTCATGCAGTGCACCTGTTTAATCCGGAAATCGTTATCCTTGGAGGTGGATTATCATTTCTTGGATTTACCTATATACAGATGATAAAAGATAGACTTAGAGGTTATGTAATGAAAGCCATGAGCACACCTGAAGTCCTGCCTTCAGAGTTAAAGGAAGACGTTGTTTGTTTGGGTGCTTCATTATTGGCCAAGGAAAGGTTTTTAAGTTTAAAACTATAATGTAATGTTACAGAAATGGATGGAAGACTATATGTCTGATTATAAGAAGGCTGTTGAAAATATCCCTCTTGATTCCGTATATAAATTAATTGAACGATTTGCCCGGGCAAATACTGAAAGGAAACAGATTTTTGTTTTTGGGAATGGCGGAAGTGCGGCCAATGCCTCGCATTTTGTTAATGATATGGCAAAAAGTGCCTCAGATGTATTGCCGGATAGATTTAAATGCTTGTCGCTGAATGAAAATATGAGCCTGATTACGGCAATAAGTAACGATTATGCTTATAAGGATATATTCAGAAGGCAGATAGAGAATTTCGCCAACAAGGATGACCTATTATTGACACTAAGTGTGAGTGGGGATTCTCCAAATCTTGTTGAAGCTGTAGATTGGGCGAACAAAAATGGATTGCACACAATCGCTTTGTTAGGGGGAAAAAGAGGCAGACTGGCTGAATTAGTTATGGAAAGAATCGTTGTAGATTCAATTCATTATGGACATGTTGAGGATATCCATATGTTAATATGTCATATGATCATTTATGCCTTTATGGAAAACCCCGGTATCGTTAATTCAATTTAAAAAAATATAAACTAAATCCATTCTCTTAGCAATCCGAAAAGCAATAATAGAATTTTAAGTGCCTTATGAAATTCGTCGCCATTGACTTCATTATTTTCTTCGGTTACGTAATCCTTGTTACAGGTGTCGCGTTATATGTGTCAAGAACTAAAAAAGGAATAAGAAAATCATCAAAAGAATACTTCTTAGCCGATAAATCACTGCCCTGGTGGGCCGTAGGTGCCTCTCTAATTGCCGCGAATATATCCGCAGAACAATTTATCGGTGTATCAGGATCCGGATATGCAATTGGTCTTGCCATGGCCAGTTATGAATGGACAGCGGCAATCGCTTTGATTGTTATTGGCAAATATTTTCTCCCGATTTTCCTACAGAAGAATATTTATACAATGCCACAATTTCTGGAGCAAAGGTTCGATAATCGGGTTAGGACAATACTGGCAGTATTCTGGATCCTGCTGTACATTTTTGTTTATCTTACATCGGTAGCATATTTGGGAGCGCTTTTCCTTCAGACAGTTTTTGGCATTAAACTAATCTATGGGATATTCCTTTTAGCGGCCTTCGCTGCACTATATTCTATCTATGGTGGATTGCAGGCTGTTGCCTGGACAGATGTTATACAAGTGGTATTTCTTGTTGGCGGTGGTATCTTGACAACATTTCTGGCATTGCATCATTTTTCTGATGGTGCTGATTTTTTCAGTGGACTATCCATGCTCATAGATGAAGTCCCTGATAAATTCCATATGATAATCGAGAAAGGTACCCTAATGATCCCTGATGGTAAAGGGGGGGTAAAAGATGCCTGGATGGACCTCCCTGGATTAAGTGTTTTGATCGGAGGGCTTTGGATAGGTCATTTCGCGTATTGGGGCTGCAATCAATATGTTACACAAAAAGCTTTGGCAGCAAAAAGCTTAAAGGAAGCCCAGAAAGGATTAATTTTTGCAGGATATCTAAAAGTACTCATGCCATTAATTGTTGTGATACCCGGCATTATTGCTTTTGCACTGAATGCTGACCTGGCAAAATCCGATGAAGCGTATCCCTGGTTACTTCAGAACTTCGTCCCAGCAGGGTTCCGGGGGCAGCAGCAGCAGCTTTGGTGGCAGCTATTGTGTCTTCACTTGGTTCAATGGTTAATAGCACAGCCACAATATTTACGATGGACATTTATAAGCCATTCATTAATCCCAGGGCTGTTGACACTAAGCTTGTATTTGTCGGACGGATTTCTGGTTTAGCCGCACTATGTATAGCAGTATTGACGGCGAAACCTTTATTAGGTGATCTTGACCAGGCATTTCAATATATACAGGAGTACACCGGTTTTACGACACCGGCTATTTTTGCAATATTTATCTTTGGTTTGTTCTGGAAACGTACCAGGCCCAATTCTGTACTTTGGGCGGCGATCCTATCTATCCCGCTTTCAATTGCCTTTAAAATTCTGATGCCTGGATTGCCTTTTATGAACAGATGGGTAGTTGTATTTATAATTCTGGCAGTTGTCATTATTATCATCAGCCTGCTGGAATCTTCCGAAGATGATCCAAAAGGGATTCAGATTGACAGTAAACTTTTTTATACCAGCAATGGATTCAATATGGGTGCTGTTGGGATTTTAACTATGCTTGCCGTTTTATATAGCCTTTTCTGGTAATTTATTCTTGTTCGATATCACATCATCATTCCATGAGTTGTATTAGTAAGGAATGTCAATCAGTTGGATGATAATACGTATATTATCTTTACATTCCTTATTTATCATGGACAAGGATTATAAAATCAGCTTAAAGTCCGGAAACAGTAACATTACGGTTATCAACATATCCTTCCGGTGCCTCACAGGCCTGGATTGGATGAGAGGGATCTCCTAATCCATCCCCATCTTCATCCATATAGAATGTCTGAACGTCACATGCTCCGGCTTTTATAGTTTGATCCATGGCACGCATTAATGAAAGATCACTATGCAGGGTATCACATGAGATTTCCCAGATCATTACACCTCCCAGTTTTTCTTTGGCCATTTGGGTCTTTCTGACGATCATCGGGATTCCATTATAATACCTCATACCTGTGGAATCCTGGTAGGCTAATTCTACTTCGTCTTTGATAATTTCTTTATAGTTGATATATCTTGCAGGCGGTGTAAAGTCAAATCCATAAAAAGGAAGCCCAAGAATAATTTTATCCATAGGTATCTTTCTTTCTTCATTCCAATATTTCACCGCATCGACAGCATAGGAATAAGGAGAATGTGGGCCTATCGCATCAGGCCTCCATATCCCTGTTTTATCATAGACCATAACATTGATAAAATCATAAGCAAATAAAGATTCCTGGGTGACTGCTTCGTGTACCCTTGTTGCTCCCAGCGCTGTAGTAATCCCTTTCCCTTGTGCATGCAACGCATCCCTTAGTTCAAGCACGAAAGGGGTATATAAGTTACCAATATAGGGTAAAAGATTGCCTTCAATATCTACATCTACCCCATCCAATTGATTTTCTGCAACATAGTCAAGTATTCCCTTGATGAATACAGGTCTTTTTTCAGGGCTTAGCACCGACTTCCAGATCGTGGTGTCCGGTCTGCCCCCACCTGCAAGAGAAACAAATACTTTGAGCCCGGCTTCATGGCCCTTATTTACGATGGGTTTGATATCTGCATTCCTGCTGAAAACAAGGTTGCCATTCTCGTCCGGATTGCCAAAAGCAAGGTTTAAATAGGTTAACTTGTCAAGTTCGAGGTCATCAATCTGTTTAAATCCTCCAGCGGCCAGATATCCGACTACTTTAAAGCCTGTGTCCTCAACATAAATATCAGGACCTGTAGCATAAGGGGCTTTTTCGCATGAATTAAATTGAATGATAATTAAAATAGACAAAAAAATGAGTTTTAGAGTTTTCATGTCGGGTATAGTTTAAAAATAATACTGAAGTTAATAGATTAAGGACCATAAATTAAAATCTTATCTATTATTTCTTATAATACATAAAATATTGATTCGAAAACTTGCTTGTCTAGCATAACCTTGTATATTTGTAATATATGTATATGACAATATATTAATATTACAATGGTAAATTTCAATTTAGATCCCAGAGTTGGCACACCTTTTTACCGGCAAATCATTGACCAGATAAAGTTTGGAATTGCCTCAGGAAATTTGAAAGTGGGTGAGCAATTGCCTACAGTAAGGGCATTGGCAGTAGAATTAAAAGTAAATCTTAATACCGTAGCTAAGGCATATAAAGAATTGGAAATACAGAATATTTTGGAAACACAACAGGGGACAGGGACATTTATCAGTGAGATAGAAATTGAGATCCCGGATAAAGAAAAGGATAAGAAATTACAGGAAATATGCAACGAATTCTGTACAATAGCTTTCAGTTACGGATTCACTGTCAAGGATGTGATAAATCAACTTCAAAAACAATAAAATCA
The DNA here is from genome assembly GCA_963820995.1 of uncultured Cytophagales bacterium. GTDB lineage: Bacteria > Bacteroidota > Bacteroidia > Cytophagales > Cyclobacteriaceae > JAGTVG01. The sequence continues at coordinate 181,889 of CAWGCL010000015.1, forward strand.
TGGAGACAAATAAAAGCCCAAAACATTTTTTAAATCCGATCTCTACCACCTTTTTGTTAATATTGTTTGCTATATCAATCGGGTTATATTATTTCGAAGCTGTTAACGAAATTCAACTGGCTGGTTTGCTAATATTTTCAATATATATTCAAGTTCTATACGTATCGCCGACCAGTGGGAGAAAGCTGTCGTATTGAGAATGGGAAAATATAAAGGACTGAAAGGGCCTGGATTGTTTTTTATAGTGCCTATTATTGAGAGGATTGATGATTATATCGATCAGCGGGTCCGGGTAACCGAATTTGTGGCGGAACAAACGCTTACAAAAGACACGGTGCCTGTAAATGTTGATGCAGTTGTATACTGGACAGTATGGGATGTCGAAAAGGCAGCACTTGAAGTTCAGGAATACGTAAAAGCGATTGCGTATATTGCTCAAACTGGATTACGAGATATAATTGGTAAACATGAGCTGGCCGACCTGTTGCAGGAAAGAGAAAAAATTGCAGATGATCTGCAAAAAATTCTGGATACAAACACCAATCCCTGGGGCATCACCTGCCAGACAGTTGGAATAAAAGATATTGTAATTCCACAGGCTTTAGCAGATGCCATGAGTAAACAGGCCCAGGCTGAAAGGGAAAGAAGAGCAAGGGTAATATTGGGAACAGCGGAAACGGAAATCGCTGAGAAATTTGCCAAAGCCAGTGAACATTATAGAGATAACCCGGTAGCGCTTCAGTTGAGAGGGATGAATATGCTTTTTGAGGGATTAAAAGAAAAGGGTTCCATGGTTATTGTACCCAGTTCGGCATTGGATTCTATGAATCTTGGGGCTATGGGGGGATTGGTATCCTTGGCTAAAACAAATGATCTGGAAAATCCAGGTAAATAAAATAACCTGATCTAGTCAAGAAAAATTGATTGCCTAATCAAGGTATCTTTCTCAAAGTTCTATTCTTCAATATATAGGGATATGCCCTTGTTCTGAGAGATTTTATAATACGTATTTTTTGATCTTTTCTATTTATTAATGATTCCATTACAATTTATTGACGGAATAGCTTAAATTTAATAAGCTTTTATGCGTCATCTGCCTGAAGCTACTTTTTATATGTTTTGAATTTTTTTAAATAAATAAATGATCATGAAAAAAGCTTTTATTTCTCCCATTATCTTACTTTTTGTATTTGTAAGCACAAACGTATTCAGTGCGCCATCATTTAAATGGATACGGCATAATACTGATCAGGTAGGTCTATACGATAAATTTGAGGCAACGTTCTGGCTGGAAACAGAATTCGAGAATCCGTTTGATCCCGAAGACATCGATATTATGGCCACCTTTACAGCGCCCTCCGGGAAAAAGTGGTCAATCCCAGCCTTTTATTCCGCCATTGCCGACCGCTCATGGTTAACACGATATGCCTGGTTGGTCAGATTTTCGGCTGATGAACTTGGGAACTGGAGTTATATTATTAAAGTAAAGGATCGGAATGGAGAAGTAAGCAGTGAAGAGCGGAGTTTTGAAGTGGTCGAGTCAGAATATCATGGACGGATCAAAGTGGCAGCCAATAAACGATACCTGGAATATGATGATGGAACGCCTTTTTACGGTGTAGGAATGTGGGTGAACAACCAGGAAAATGAGGAAGTAATGGATGAGATGTTAGCGGTAGGTGCCAATTACATCAGTTATGTGATGACTCCATTGGAAACCTGGGCAAGCGGCATGGGGCGTTATGATCAGCATGTATGTGCCCGAGTAGATCATCTTTTAAATATTCTGGAGGATAGGGATATGCAATTGGCCCTGAATTTCTGGTTTCATTCCTATATGTCTGAAACAGTATGGGGAGGTGGAAACGTCCGGTGGTTTGCCAATCCTTATCAGACAATAACCGAATGCAAAGATTTTTATAGAAGTGAAGAAGCCTGGCAATACCAGGAGAAATTATACAGGTATATGATCGCACGCTGGGGATACAGCCGGTCGCTGGCCATCTGGTTTATTGTAGATGAAGTGAATGGCACAGATGGATGGGTTACAGGTGATAGTACTCAGGCTGGAGTCTGGGTGAAGAAAGTGCATGATTATTTTAAAGCCAATGATCCCTGGAATCATCCTACAACAGGAACACGTAGTGGTGGAATTAGGGAATGGTGGCAGGATGCGTATGAAGCAACGGATCTGCCAGGGAGAGAGATTTATGAAGCACAAGGATTTCCGATCAACAAAACTGGTCAGATCGATAAAGATGAAATACATTCTCTAACACACAGCTATAGAAACTATCATGGACAGGTCAACAAACTATGGAATGGATTTGAAAAGCCATGTCTCATTCCTGAAACGGGTTGGGATCACACATTTTATGAAATGCAGATGCCGGGTTACCAGGCACAGTATCACAATGCCATATGGGTCAGCCTTGCTTCCGGAGTTTCCATGTCCCCTTTTTGGTGGGCATATTCTAACAGCCTGAATGATAATGTTGTGACCAATCAAATGCTGAGCCTGAGGCGTTTTACGGACCAGATCCCTTTTAATAAACTTACAAACCTGGGGATCGTAGAGGCTAAAAGTTCGGAGGGCGATGCATATGCTGTTGGTAGCGATCAGCTGATATTTGGATGGGCAGTGAATCCAGTTACTGATATGGCCGGGAAGAAGATTACTTTGGAAAATATTGAAAAAGGTAAATATAATCTCAAACTTTATCACACCTGGCGTGGTCGATTCCTTATGAATGAAGATCGATCGGTTATGGAACAAACCATTGAATCCAAAGGGAAATCCATATCATTTGATATCCCTGTTTTAATAGTTACTGGCGGACATGCCCGGTATATCGGACAGGATATTGCTTTTATCCTCGAACCGGTTGAATAGATAATTCATTATAAACTATATAATTAGGATAAAGTTAATTGTTTTCATATTATTGAAATTAGGTCACGATATTTTCACTGATCCAAGGTGATGTATTACCTGCCAATATTAAACATTTAAAACTTCTTATACTATGAGACATTTATTAACTGCTTTGATGCTATTCTCTATCCTTTCCTGTGATTCAGGGAAAAAATCAGAGAACGATAATCGAGTGAAGAATGATGAAATCGCAGACCGATCAACAGTAAACAAGCTTGAATTGGTTTGGGCATCAGATACTTTATTAAGAACACCTGAATCTGTATTCTTTGACAAAGAGCGGAAGATACTTTACGTATCCAACGTGAATCTAAATCCATGGGAAAAGGATGGGAATGGATTTATATCAAAAATGGATCTATCAGGAAATATTATCGAACTCAAGTGGATTGTAGGCCTGAGTAGTCCCACTGGAATGGGTATAAGTGGAAGTTCGCTTTATATTGCTGATACTGATGAGATCGTACAGGCCGATGTGGAGACCGGTGAAGTAACCAAAAGGTACAGTATTGATGGAATACCAAACTTGAATGACATAACCGTTGGAGATGATGGAGTAGTGTATGTTACCGGATCTGGCTCAAATACCATCTATGCACTGGAGGACGATACTGTTACTGAATTTCTTGTTGGCGAAGATGAATCATTTAACGGATTGTATTGGGAAAAAGACAGACTGTTGTTGCTCACCGCCGGGAGCAGTCAGTTTAAGGAAATTGATTGGGATACAAAAGAGGTTAATATAATATCTGAAAATATGGAAGGTGGTGACGGTATTGTGTCTATTGGTGATGGGGAATATTTAACTTCCAGTTGGGCGGGTGCTATTTTCCATGTATCTGCCGAAGGGGTCGTGACTAAATTGCTTGATACAGAACCAGATAAAGTAAATACCGCTGATTTTGATTATTCCGCTGATGATAATCTGTTGTTTGTCCCAACTTTTTTCGACAACAGGGTTAAGGCTTATAAACTGGTCTATTAAGATTGCTTTGATCATATTGATTTCGAGTTTTATACATTATTCAGGAAATTAGTAAAGCCTAATATTAATAGCATAAAAACGACTAAAATATGAACAGAAAGGAATTCTTACGGAGTATTTCGCTAATGGCATCCACATCGTTATTTGCTCCTCAAATTTTACATGCTGCTTCAAAAACCAATACCTTTTTTCGCCTTCAGGAAATTAACGGCAGATGGTGGTTCATGACACCGGATGGAAAAAAATTCTGGAGCTTAGGGATCAACCATTTTGATTCTGCGACCCTCAGGTATGAGGAAAGTGGCAATGTATGGGAGGAAAAGTACAGAAATAGCGTGAAAAGACTTTCTGAAATCATTCTACATTGGTTGTAAAACACATAGATATTTAAACCTTTTCAATATCGGATTTAAGCTTATTAGCCAATTGCCAATCCATATTGACTATGGGATGGGAAAAAATTTCAGGAATATTGTCACTATACTTTTCTCTCAGCTTACAATCGATTTCATTGAATAGTAGAGATTTTGTTTTTCCCGTTATAAAATGAATATTACGGGTTTTTATCTCATCGTTCTCAAATTCAATTCGTCTGATTTTCTTATGAAAATCAATGGAAATAACAAGGCGGCTTTGAAGAAGATAACAAAGCAATTTCCTCAAGTTGTTTTTCTGATTTAGAGGCTATGACTAATTGTATCATTTTTATTTAACTAAATAATGGCTATTTTTTTGTTTTGTGAAATGATGAGTTCTACTTAGCATTCTCTCTTTCATTATTCTAACGGTTTGACAGAGAAAGGGTTATATAGCGAATTAGAGAAAAGAAGTTACAGGATTTATTTTACTCTGTTTCCTTTAACTGGTTTTCGTGTTTTCAAAACAATAATTTTCTACTTTTATAATAGATAAAATTGAATTGATACTTACAAATAATGTTTTGAGATGGTAAGACAATAAGTGATATAACTTGTATTATGAAAAAATCAAGAAATGCCCCATTCTTCTTATATGTAAAACACGTATAAATATATATTATTCCATTTCTTATTGGATTTCATTTATGAATTGATGGGAGAAATCAGCATAGCGAATCTGAAATTGAATAATGATGGTTTCCTTTTAATTTGTATAGTTTAATTACAAAAAACCAAAATCATGAGATATATATTCTTGCTTATATCGTTTTCAATCCTAACAGGTTGCTCAGGAAATCATCAAGAAAAGATAAAAAAGAGAAGTCATCCAAGCCATGCTTATAATTACATCGATATTGATACATCAAGTCTGCAATATTTAGAAATGGATTATGTGCCAATATATTCAGATATTTATTATGATAATGGTACCAAAAGATACCCCTTGACAGTAACCATCAGCATTAGAAATATTTCTATGGTTGATTCAGCGTATTTACTATCCGCTGTTTATTATGATTCTTATGGAAACAGGTTGAAGGATTATATTGATTCAACTTTTCTGGTTTCTCCACTTGAATCAATTGAATTTGTTGTTGAAGCAGAAGAAAATATTGGCGGAGCAGGAGCAAATTTTATTATTGAATGGGGTGCTACAAATTACTCTAACCAACTTTTAATACAGTCAATCATGATTGGCACATATGAGCAACAAGGAATTTCATTTACTTCAGAAGCTAAAGTTATTAAAAGTTCTTCCAAGGAATAATTTTAATCAAAATCATGTAAATGGAATTAACAATACTTCAAGATATTGTAATAATATTCGCCTTATCTACATTAGTAAATCTGGTCTTTACGAAATTAAAGATTCCAACTGTAGTAGGCTATTTAATGACAGGTATTATAGCGGGCCCGCATTTGCTATCTCTAGTTAATGGAAGGCATGAAATTGAACTTATGGCTGAGATAGGAGTGGTTTTATTACTCTTCACCATAGGAATGGAGTTTTCATTAAAACAACTAATAAAGATAAGGAGAATTGTTCTTTTTGGGGGATTATTACAAGTATCATTAACAGCTGGCGTATTTTATATTGCATCTTATTCATATGGAATGAGTTGGCAGAGTAGACTTTTTATAGGTTTTCTGGCAGCATTAAGTAGTTCGGCACTTGTTTTAAAGCTATTACAAGAGCGCTCCGAACTCACCTCTAATTATGGTCATACTGTTTTAGGCATTCTTATTTTTCAGGATTTATTGTTAGTTCCACTCTTACTTTTTGCGAATCTTCTGGGCAACAATCCTGTTAACATCCCAAATGAAATATTATTACTTGCACTTAAAGCTATTATTATTATTGGATTAGTTTATGTTGGGAATAGATGGTTATTGCCAAAATTATTACATCTGATAGCGATGACTAAAAACCAGGAACTATTTATGATGAGTATTTTTCTAATCTGTCTAGCAATCGCTTTGTTAACTTTTAAACTTGGGATGTCTCTTGCATTTGGAGCGTTTTTAGCGGGTTTAATGATTTCCGAATCGAAATACAGCCATAATGCTTTTGGAAATCTTATACCCTTTAAGGATACTTTCACTAGTTTCTTCTTTGTTTCTATCGGTATGCTGCTCGATATGTCTTTTGTAATTGAGCACTACCAATTAGTAATAGTAAGTGTTCTGCTAGTTATTATCCTAAAAACATTAATTGCTGGCGGAACAGGATTTGTATTGGGGCATACTTTCCGTGGTACCGTTTTAGTTGGTATTGCTTTAAGCCAGGTTGGTGAGTTTTCGTTTATTTTAGCAAAAATTGGATTCAACCACTCTATTTTATCAAATTTCTATTATCAATTATTCTTGGCTGTGGCTGTTATAACAATGGCTTTAACACCTTTTTTAATGAATCTGTCATTACCACTGGCAAATAGGTTATTAAAACTACCGCTACCCAAATTCTTAATAGATGGATTATTTCCTTTAAAAGAAATTGATATACCTGATTTTAAAAACCATCTGGTAATTATTGGTACAGATGTAAGCGCATTAGAATTATCAATAATAGCAAAAGAAAATAATATTCAGTCATGTTTCTATCATATTCAATCCTTCAATTGCCAATGAAAAAATAAAAAATGGTGATACAGTTGTTTATGGAGATGCTGTTAATGAACCAATTTTATTGAAAGCGCATGTCGATATCGCTGAAATTATTGTAATTTCAGTTGGAAGCATCATCCCGGCAATGGCAATTATTGAAAAGGTCAGGCAACTTAATAAAATGGGATATATTCTAGTCAGAGCAAAACATATTCAAAATGTTGAACAATTTTATAAACTTGGGGCAGACCAGGTTTTACCTGAAAAACTTGAAATAGCAATTGACTTATTTAATAGAATGCTTGTTAAACGGTTATATCCACAAAAAGAGGTTAATCGAATGATAACACATATCAGAAATATGAATTTAGGAGTTTTTAGCGAAAGAGATATGAGTAAATCAACCTTCGATATTAGATGAATTTTCGAATATTAATATATTAGCCATTACAATAGAAGTTAATTCATATGCTGATGGGAAATCACTCATTGATACTAATTTGCGTAATAAAACAGGGGTAACTCTTTTAGCTATAAAAAGAGGTTCTGAAATTATCGAGCATCCAGAGCCAAAGACCGTCTTTCAAAGTAATGATATTGCATATGTTTTAGGGAAATCCGGAACAAGTTAATTCAGCCACAGAATTATTTATGAAAGAATCATAATGAGTTTCAGGAAGTATTGTTTTAACAGAATTAATAAATAATCACCTATTAAGAGGAATATCATATCCATTACTCCGATAGTTCTCCAGTTTGGATTTGACTGGTTATTTAGCTGCAAGAATAGAAATTTATTGAGAAAAGGTTTGAAAAAGATCTTCTATAGACGGCGGTGTTTATAGCGAGCAACAGGTTTCAACCGTAATCTTAATTCTTAGGACTATGGAATGATATTCATAAACCTATTTATTTTTAGAATAGATTGAGTTATCTTTGAATAGCACAATAATTTTTAAGGTTAAGACACGTAATGAACTTAGCATAAGTGTTGATTTTTTATTTTTTTCCGTTTATTAAACTAAGATATCATGAATTGGAAACGATTTTTTGTGACCGTCCTTCGAGTAGGTATAGGATGGCATTTCCTGTATGAAGGAATTACAAAACTTTACACCCCTGATTGGAGCGCCTACAATTATCTGATAAATTCAACTGGCTTCATGTCCGGTTTTTATGAAGGATTGGCAGCTTCTCCTGCATTGATGAAGATCGTTGATATACTGAATATCTATGGATTGATATTGATTGGATTGGCATTATTCCTGGGAATATTTATCCGATATGCTGCTATTGCAGGCGCCTTATTATTAACACTTTATTATTTTGCTTACCCACCAATTGGCTTATTCCTTTTTTGGAGGTACTGAAGGGAACCTTTATATCGTGAACAGGATCTTTATTGAGGCACTGGCCTTGATGGTTCTGATATTTATTAAAGACAAAGGATATGGCCTTTACGCACTTTCTTTATCCATGTTTAAAAAAGGAACTTCCGAAGAGCCCACTGCTGCAGATATGCCTAATTCAAGGCGGGAAATGTTAAAAAATATGGCAACTGTACCTGCCCTGGGTCTGGTAGGTTGGGGTGCAATCCATGAAAGCCAGAAATATGGGCCGGATGCTTTATCTGGTGCTACAATTCAGGTTGGGGCAATGGATTTGAGCGAGTTAAAAGGTGAATTGCCAAAAGGGAAAATTGGTGTTCATGAGATAAGTAAGCTGGTTTTGGGCGGGTAATCTTCTTGGAGGATGGGCACATTCACGTGACCTGCTCTATGTCCCTTCTTTATTCCGTGCCTATAACACAGAAAAAAAGATATTCGAAACCTTAATGCTTGCTGAACAGGCAGGTGTCAATACGATAAACATAGGTTTTGTCACCAATCCGGTCATTGAGAAATATAAAAAAGTCACTGGTGGAAAAATCAAGGTGATCTCTCAGGTCCATCCTGACATGGAAAATGATGATTATTTTGTCAATATAAACACAGCCATAGATCACGGATGTGAAATTATCCAGGTCCAGGGTAATTGGTGTGATTGGCTGGTTCGGGATGGCAGAATCGATGTTGTTGAAAAAATGCTTGACCATATACGCAGCCAGGGTTGCGTAGCCGGGCTCGCTTCACACACAGTTGATGCCCTGATTGCCTGTGAAGAGGAGGGGATCATTCCGGATTATTATATGAAAACCATGCATCATGACCAATACTGGTCAGCACATCCTATGGAAAAAAGGGTTCCGTTCGAAGTTGATGGTAAAAAGCATATTGATCACAACAGGTTCCATGACAATATATTCTGTCTGTTCCCGGATCGTACGGTAGAATTCGTAAATCGTGCAAAAGTGCCGGTGATGGGATTCAAAATACTCGCTGCAGGAGCAATACCTCCCGAAGATGGCTTCCGTTGGGCCTTCCAGAATGGTGCTGATTTCATATGTGTCGGGATGTTTGATTTCCAGATCGTCAAAGATGTAAATATTACAATTGATGTACTGAACGATATGTCCCTCAGACCGAGGGAATGGTATGGTTAGGATCCAATTTGCTTGTCGAGGATATATAGCTTTACGGTATCTCGAAGAACCCCATTTTTTTCCATGGCCTCTACCATTTCAGGAGTCTGTACTAAGTTCCAGGTATTTTTCCAGATCATCGGGCTCTCCTTGAATACAGATCTCATTTGTTTCAGCATTTGTAGAAAAATGAATAGGTTTGGTCACTCCAGGTTTTTCTCTCAACATGGGTGCGTGCTCCCGGTATCCTTCTTCCCATTTTACAGCATCTTTTACTTTGGCGGTAAATACTATTCTTGTCATGGATAATTAGTTTTACTGAAATAAATTAATATTTCCTTTTTTATTTCTGATAAACAGTAACCTACTGCCCTGGCGAAACATTTATACTGGCTGTGCTTTTTAATGCATCTCGTCTATTCATTTTATTGATTTATTGATGGAATTAACTTATTTCGAAGACCAATCAGCAATAAGTCTCATGTAATTTTAAACCATTGATTTATACCCGTTCGAGCTTTATGGGATATGTTTTATTTGCATTCCATTGGCAGACATATAGATTCTTATCATCATCCACGCAGACGTCATGACCATGGTTAAAGATCTTTGAATCCTGGTACATCTGTTCTAATTTCCCGTCCTTGTAAAGAGGTTCAGTACCTCCCGGATTACTGACCACCCTGTCTTCTTCAATGACCGTGACAAAACCCGTATCCTGGACCCAACCCTTATTGTCACCTCTTGTTTTTGACCAGCAGACACCCGCGTAAATATTATTATCATCCAGTACAGGCCTGCAAACATAAAGTCCGGGTAATTCAAGGGTGTTTATATATTTTCCATCCAGAGTGAAGAATTTGAAACAATTCTCTGTACGTGAAGTGCAGACTAGTTTCGGATTTTGAGGATCCCTCAAATCTACTGCCACACCATGTGCATTGACCAGGTTTTCTTCTTTATTTTCGTTATTCTGACCTCCGAACTTCCTGATGAACTCACCTTTGGAATTATATTGTAGTATATAGTCCATACCATAACCGTCAGCAACATAGAAGTCACCGTTGGGAGATACTGCAATTTCAGTGGGTCTGAATGGATCTTCTGACTTATATA
>CAWGCL010000016.1:0-11653 GCA_963820995.1 uncultured Cytophagales bacterium
TACCAGCTACAAAAGTTAAATAGGTGAAGACCTTCTTCTTTTTTAAGCTTGTTACTAATCTTGAAACTATAACAATTAGTATTACTGAAGGATTAGTAATTCCAGAAATCTCATAAGCTCTCTAATTAATATCAAATGACTTTTTCATAATCCGTTTGATAAATAGATGCGATAAGACTAAAATAGTTGTAAAATTATTCCTTAAATTTCTTGGTTTATACTTACCTTATCAGATACCCTTTTTCTCTAATTTCAATAAGTAATTTATCCATTTCCTTAATTTTTTCCGGATATTTCTCATAAAGATTAACACGTTGTTCAGGATCATCTTTCATATTGAAAAGTAGGCCTTCTGTATCAAAATCTGTATATCCTGTTAGTTTTTTAAATGATTCTGGCAATTCTCTATGACCCCCGGATGAACTGTTAATATACAGCCAGTCCCCTTTTCTAATGCCCCATTTAGATGCATAAGTATTATGTACAGTCGCTTCCCTTATGGGGAGTCTATTTTTCGCCCTTTAAAACAGGTAAGAAATTATAACTATCAGAAGCAGCATTTTCTGGTAATTCTATTCCTGTAATACATGCTAAAGTTGCCATAATATCAACCTGCGAAATCAACTCATTTGAAATAGAGCCTGCTTCAACCTGACCCGGCCATTTAAAAATAAAAGGCACATGATGTCCTCCCTCCCATACATCGCGTTTGAGACCACGAAAATCACCCATACTAAAATGTCCATACTTTTCAGCACGTTCCCAGGCATAAGATTCTGTACCGTTATCTGAGCTAAAAATTATGATGGTGTTATCTTCCAGTCCTTTCTCTTTAAGTGCATTTAGAACCTCTCCAGCTACCCAGTCGGTCTGGACTATAAAATCACCATATGCACCAGCCTGTGACTTTCCGTCAAACTCATCATTTGGAATGATCGGTGCATGTGGTGAGGGTAGAGCAAAATACAGAAAGAAAGCTTGGTCCTTATCTCGTTCTTTAATCCACTCTATGGTTCTTTTTGTAAGTGTTGGTAAAACTTCGTAGGGATTCCAGCCTTCAACCTTTGGTCCAGGTCGAAATTCCCATTGTCCTTCTTTGGTGTCGAAGCCAATGTTATGGATATCCATCGTTACAGTTGGAGCCTCAATAATTCGATCATTTTCAACCCATGCATAAGGAGGAAAGTTTATAGTGCCATCGCCAAAGTAGTAATCGAAACCGCGATCTAAGGGGCCACCAGCAACGGGGTTGCTCCAATTTAAGTCTTCAGGAAGGTATATTTTTCGCATTTTACCCCATTGCATCACTTCTCCCGATGGTTCATTTTCGAATTCCCAATCCCAGCCCAGGTGCCATTTACCTATGCTTGCGGTTGTATAACCTATTGATTTTAGTACTTGAGGTAAAGTGATATCCGTATTCTCAAAAAATGGAGGACCAAAGGCTCCCACAATGTCATGCTGCCTTCGCCAATGATAGGTTCCTGTAAGTAATGCAAATCTACTTGGAGAGCAAATACCGGACGAACTGTGTGCATCTGTAAAGCGCATCCCTTCTGAGGCGAGTTTGTCGAGATTTGGAGTCGGAATTTTCGAATTGGGATTCTGGCAATTGAGGTCACCATAGCCCATATCATCGGCATAGATTATTATAATGTTAGGTTTTTTAGTTTCTGTGGGTGAACAGCTGGTAACTACCAATACAAAAATCAGGAATATCAAGTTTTTAAGAGTATTCATATTTTTTAATTCCATTGTGAAGTTTCAAAACATCCTTTTTAAGTGATGCATTTTGTTCAACTTCAACCAAATAGCACTTTGTAAAATGCGTTTTAATACATTTTACGGTTACCTGTTTGCCGTTTATTTTTCATAACCAAAACAGTTTACAAAACTATCACCGAGTTATACTCTTATTGTTCAAGTGGCTACCTGGTTATTGACTTGCTGGACATCTATACCTTTAATCAATAGCCAAAGACCAATTATAATTTCAAAAAGCCCACTTGGTGCCCAAAAAATGATTTGAAATATAGGCTTTGTTGCGGATCCAGGGACTATTATAAACATCAATGATTGAATGAAAATGAACGCAAACGAAAGGATTCCAAAGCCTGCCAAAATCTTTGGTATATAGTTCGATTTGAAAAATAAGTAAGAAAATATCATCATGTCCAGTCCGAGAAATACCATGGCGACGGAAGTTATGGCAGTATGCGAATTGAAGATTAATCCGATAGGGAGTTGTAATTGTTCTTGCGAAATTTCGGTTATATGATCCGCACCACTTAAAATCTGTAGAGCAATAAATGGGATCAACACTGTAACGGCCATTAATGTAGCTTCTGCCAACTTCAAAAGCAGCGCAAGCAAAGCATAATTCTTGTTTATGGGTTTTAGTATTATGTACAGAGCCAGCCCCAATATGATCAAACCAACCGACATAAATAGTTCAATGCTAATACCAATTCGGAATAAAAATTGATTGCCTATAATGTTATTGGCTGTAGCCAGAGCATTGTCTGCAACATTAAAATTGGATAATAGAAAGGCCCAATTTAGGGTGGGCACTATAAAGGCAAATAAGAACATGAAGCCTGCAACTTTTACAGCTTTACTTTGAGTTGTGGCGGCAATACTTTTTGTCATTTTGATTGAATATTTCAGTAAATTTCTGTTAATGGTTCGTATATGAAGCCTTGCATCCAAATAGGGTGCAATGATTTTCAAGAAAGAGTCAATCTCATCTAAAGCCTTTGTATAGAATTAGTTTTTCATCAAAATGAACGCCAATGAGAGGCAAAATGTAGTTTGCTCACTTCAAGCCTACCACAAAGGGATGGCTTTGCCACAGGCAGCCTCGGCGGTCATGAGATCATCTGGTTAATTTTGCTCCCAATTCTTGCTGATTGACAGAAAATTTGTCTTTACCATCAGATAACCATTCTAATGTAATTCTGACAAACGCATTTTCTTTATAATTATCCTTTTCAAAGAACAAACCAATATCACCATTTGCAAGAACACACATTGATGAATAGGCCGACCCTTTATTATATATGGTTTTCCCTTCTGTCCAACTTTTACCTTCATCATAACTTATTCTTAGCGTCATATTTGTTCGCTTTGCTTTCATTTTTGCATTTGAAAAAAGAAGTCTGTTTTTATCATCACCTCCTTTAATTGAAGTATACCTAATAATACTAGCGTTGCAGCCTGGATCAATGAGTGATGAATCAGGTTTAGATTGCCAGGTTGCACCCTCATCAGTTGATGTATGTACAAACCTGATTCCTTTACCATTTAATCGACTATTTATCATCCAGGTGCCATCAACCAACTCAACTATCTTTGATTCATTGCCTGGTAGAATGGGGGTGTCGATTAAATACCAATTTTCACCATGATCGTCACTTCCGAAAAGATGAAGTCCATTTTCCAAATTCACAAGAGTATGCAATAATTTACCGGTACTTGTTTGAATGCCCCGACCTGAGGTAATAAATTTAAAATCTTTATGCCATTCGGGTTTTGTAATTTGTTGAGTTATATCAACTGGAGTGCTCCACGTTTTTCCATTATCTATGCTCTTAATTACTCTTAAATAATAGACATCTTTTTCATTGTCTAAATCCATAAAATTAAAGAACAGGAAAATTGCACCTGTAACTTTATCAACAATCAGGGATGGATCTGATGCAGATTTACCAAAGGGATAATCAACCAGTGTTTCAATTTCAGACCATGAATCTCCATTATCAAAACTACGACGAACTACGATATTTATATCCTTACTCATTCTCAAGTCTCCACATGAAGGCACTCTTTCATCAATGGCAGCAATCAAATCTCCATTTGGTGCAGTTACAATTGCCGGTATCCTGAAACAAGATACTCCAGGCTCCATTTTTGCATCAAATATATTCTTGAAAACAAGGGCTTCATCTTTAGTTTGTGTGCTTTCATTCTGTGCAAAAACAACTAAAGAAATTGCTGAAAAGAGTATGCCGAGTATTGTCTTCATAGTTGGAATAAAAATTATGATCGAATATATTAATTTTTTGTCTCCTAATTTTGAGTATCTCTTTATTATTATTTCTTTTTTTTCTTTTTGCTACCTTCTTTTTCTTTAGTTGCTTTTTTCGCTTCTTTTTCTTTCATTTTTTCGGCAGTTTTGGCTTTTGCTTTCTCACTTGCACCTATTGGAATACTTAAAAATAAGTAAATAGACTGATTCAATTGAGGCTTTTCCGGTTTCGTTTTTGGGAGGTTTCTCAATCCCTGGTAGTAACGGATGCCGAAATTCATTCCAGTTCCTTTCATCAAATGATAGCCAATACCAGCCATAATACCCACATCAATGCGGTTCAGATCATCCAATATCATATTTTCATAAGTTAAATCATTGCTGTTGTTGATGCTGGTGTAGAAATCATCCTTTGCTTTTCTGCTCAATAAACCAAGCATTGGCCCAAATTCAATAAATACCTCTTTTTTAAACTTGTACCTAAACAAAATTGGAACATTGTAGTAGCGAATCTTCCTGTTGACACCTCCATCAGAAAAAAGGGAATCAAGCGCCTGGTCGTTTAATGAATATGGTGCCAGTGCGTTCGCACCCATCGGTGATCTGACAATGACTCCCGTATGCAGCCACCAGTTTGTTTTCTCTTTTAGTAGTATATCGAAATAAAAGCCGAGGTGAAACCCGGTATGAGCTTTAGATGGATCAATATTACTTATGTTTGAAAAATTAACTCCACCATCCAAACCAAATTTCAATTTATCGGAGTTTAACTTATCACCCAGAAGCAATGAGATTAATACCTGGCTATGAGCAACATGAAGACTTAAAGACAATATTACACTTAGCAGTATTTTTTTTACCATTTCACTTATATTTAATTATTATTATCCTAGTTTTCTTAAATTAAATCAAAGCCTTGATCTAAACAGCCCGCTGATCAAATTTATTGGAACATTTCCAATTATTTTAAGTACTTAAATATAATGTAAAATTATTTTGTATCAGGCTTTAGGTTTTGAATACAGCCAATCAGGAATCACCAGATCTTTTTCAATCGCTGCCATTCGAATTACGAAAATGATAAATATACCAATAAGTGCTCCTCCAAGCTTAAATTCAGGTAGAAATTTCAAGATAATCACATAAAATATGCAGCCAAAAGCACAGGAATAGCATATAATGTGCTCGACATCAATAGGTTTTGCCTAATGCTTTTGAAAGCTGAGGATTATCTTCTTATCCAACTTAGCTATAGCTTTGTTTGTCATAATTATAATATTTAAAGCCACCTTTTCCTTTTAAAGTAGAACAACAACAGGATAGCAACCATTAGCATTACACCCCAAACAATATAATAGCCATATCTCAATTGAAATTCAGGCATATTATTAAAATTCATACCATAAATACCAGCAATAAAAGTGAGGGGGATAAATATTGAAGCAAAAATGGTCAATACTTTCATCACCTCGTTCATCTTATTGCTCATGGCCGACATGTACAAATTTAAGAAATCGTTGATGGTCTCTCGCTGCGAATCCACAGTTTCGATCAGGTAGATCAGATGTTCATATACATCCCTGAAATAGTTTTGTGTAGATTCGGATAACAAATCACCGTCACTCTTTATGACATTTGAAATACATTCTCTTAGTGGACTAATCGTTCTTTTCACAAAACCAATTTTCTTTTTCAGGTCATAGATTTCCCCATGTACTCCAGCATTTGGCTCTTGCAATATCTTTTCCTCAAGTTCTTCTATTCGTTCAGCAAGGTGTTCTATCACTAAAAAGTAATTATCAACAATGGTATCTATCAGCCGGTAAAAAATATAATCTGTTTTTCGCTGGCGGACTAGACCTTTACCGCGCCTTATCCTCTCTTTTAAGGGAGTCAATATTTTAATTTCGTTTTCCTGAAAAGAGATAACTCCATTTTTAGCCAGTAATAAACTTATACGTTCAGTAGTAATTTCATTTGAATTTAAATCAACTCCTAATATATTCATGGGTAAAAAAAGGTAATCATCAAATTCTTCCAGTTTTGAACGGCTCTGTGTATTAACGATATCTTCCAGCATCATCGGATCCAAACTAAAATGTTTTCCGGCTTCCTCAATGATGGTTGTATCATGGATACCTACAATGCTTATCAATGTTACAGTGTCTGGATTATCCCAGGAATTACAATCGTTAATTTTTTTGAGATCGGTCTCTTCGTAATGGTCAGGTGAAAAGTTTATTTCCGAAACGGTAACTTTTTCTTTTCTTATTTTCCCTATATACACCAAAGAACCGGGTGGTAATCCAATTTTATCAGCATATGTTATACTTTGTTCTTCCATTATACATTTATTTTTTGCTCTTCAATATCTTTCTTATATACAATTGTCCTGTATGGGAACGGTACTTCAATACCTTCTTTATTAAACCGGTCAAAAACAGATTTCATCACATCGCATTTTAAGACAAAAGCTTCAGAATGGCTATTGGCCCAAACGAAAGCCTTTAGTTGAACAGCAAAATCAGACAGATCCATCAATCGGACAATAACCGGAGGTATTTTCTCTTGCTTTTCCTCCTGAGTTCTATTATCAATGAAGTTAGGATGCTTCATGCTCTCTTCCTGTATGATACTGATAGCCTTTTCTATACTGGAATCATAACTGATGCCAAATTCTACATGCCTTCGAATCTTTGAATCAATGATACTGCTATTTATGATCGTATCTTCACTGATTTTTCCATTGGGTATAACAAGTCTTCTGTTTTCAAAATTTCGTATGATGGTATGCATCAAGGTGACCTCTTCGACTACACCCCTAGTAGAATCAAGAAATTCAATTACATCGTTCACCCTGAAAGGCCTGAAAATCAGAATAAAAATTCCGCTGATTATATTGGAAAAAGCTTTTTGAGAGGCAAAGCCAAAAACCACTGCAATAATTCCTGCTCCTACAAATAATTCAGTACCCAGGCTCCGTAAATAGGGTATCTTTAGAAAAATAAAAATTATAGCTATTGAAAAAATAATAATACCAGCCGAATTTTTAAGGAATGAAAAATTAGTAGGGTTTGCATTTAATCGTTTGGAGGACTTTATGATATAGACGTTTAGCAATTTCCTTAATATAAATGAAAGGATAAATGCAACGAATAAGGTTCCGAGAACCAATGCTCCATAATAAATGTAATTATAATCCATAATTTTAATTTTTAATTTCAATTACTCCAGAAATATATGATTGCTGCAAGAAGCGCCAAAGTGAAAATCCATATTACAAGCGATTTTCGGGTTGCCTTTTTTGCCTTATCTGCAGCATACCATGTTCGCGGGCTTATGCCTTGATAAAGAAAGGTGCTGATACCCGCCAGATTTACACAAATAATATTTGTAATGAAAAGTAATAAGGCACCTGTTGCAAGGGTATATTCACCTGCTCCAAACAATAATCCAAAAACCGTTAATGGGGGTAACAAAGCGACAGCAACCATCACTCCGATTACAGCAGCTGATGCACCGGTTGTAAATGCTAATACACCAGCAGCCCCTGATGCCAGGGCTAAAACTATATCCCCAAATCCCAAACTGGTTCTCGAGGATATCTCCACAATACCAGTATCAATATCAATTAGAAAACCAATACCAGCAGAAAGAATAACAACGATTAATCCCCCAACGGCGAGTGTTTTCATGGCATCGACTCCCAGCTTTTTCTCTGCAAGAACGGAAGACAAAGCCAAGGCTACATTCGGACCAAGAAAGGGTGCAATAACCATAGCGCCAATAATAACAGCCACATTGTCTTTTAACAAGCCAATGGCCACAACCACTGTGGAAAGAATAGTCATCAATACAAAAACATTATTTAGTTTTGCACTGTCAACTATGTCTGAATACAACTCTTCCCTGCTAATCCTGAGTTTCGATTTCTTTTCTTTCTTTTCACCGGTCGGAGTGGTTTTCGTTTTTTCTTCTTTGGGGCGTGGAATAGATGCTTCCACCGGGAAGAGGATCAGTTTAAAACCCGTTACTTTTGAAAATTTCTTTTCGAACAAATCCATGACCTGTTCGCTTTGAATTGAATCAATCAGGATACTCGCAACAAATTTTTTTGTTGATAATTCTTCCTGCCAATAGTTTAATTTATTTTGACCTTCAAGCAATGCCATTGCATCTTTTGCCTTGTCTTTGGGAAGTATAATTTTTATAACGCGTTCAGGCATATAACCTTGTATTTTTTTAATTCCTTATCTAAAGTTAATAAATACATTTTAAATATTGATCTGAATCATTGTACCTCAAAAGTTACCATGGATAATAGTCTGGAAATTTCCTCTATATTGTGTTTTATCTCTTCAAGCATATCCAGCTTTTACTTCATATTTAGAAGCCACTTCCCGTCTTGAAACCATATTTGATCCAGCAATTCCAATGCACCTGATAATTCTAGCGCAGACAGGTAATTCTCAACCAGATTGAGAAATTGCGGATCATTAGGAGGTATGGCCATACCTATTGGTTCAATAGTTAAAGGTTCGTCAAGTACAACAAGTCCTTCGTCCTGATAGCGTAATATGGTTACCAAACAAACAGGAACATCTGCTACCAATGCGTCGGCTTGGTCATTCAATACCATATCAACTCCTGCATCATAATTATCAACTGTAATAATTTCTGAGTTAGGCATATATGTACGAACAAAATCTTCGCTTGTTGACCCCTTCAAACAGGTAATTTTGTATTTTTTCAGATTAGCCTCTTCTGCCTCAGATATTTGAGCAAGCACTTTTGATTTGGTAAGAATAGACTTTCCTGACAGTGTATAAGGACCTGCAAAAAGCGCTTTAAGATTTCGTTCCGGGGTTATCGTCATGCCAGACATTACAGCATCAACTTTTCCATTCTGGAGTGCTGGCATTAATTCAGAAAATGGCAATTCAACCATCGTTAATTTTACTCCCATACTTTCAGCAAGAATTTTGGCCAAGTCTACTTCATAGCCCATCAACCTGTCATTTTTCGATTTCATACTATAAGGAGGCTGGTTTCCGGTCATACCAATTCGAATCTCTCCGTTCTTAATTATTTTAGAAAGCGTATTCTGCGTGATTCCAGGGACTGTAATGGAAAAAGCAAGTGCAAAAACAAGTAGTAATTTTTTGATCTTCATTTCAATAAGTTTTAGATGATTATGATATAAAATCCTGAATCAATCGGCAATGATGCCCGTTTTTTGTAATTCTTTAAATAGCTTCTTCGAATAGCGGGGGACAAATCTTTCCACATCCTGGGGCTCAAAAACGTATGATCTGCCTGACCATACTAATTTCCCACCCTTTATTTCATATAGATTTGTCTCCAGAAAATACCTGGTTTGAAGTGAAAAATAACCTGGCTTATAAACCAATGCTTCCGTACGGTAATAATAATTCGAAAACCGGTCGTAATAGACCAGTGGTACATACCTGGTTTCGGGTTTCACATACCTTTCGGCGGTATAATCTATAACAGCCACAGTTAAAATACCATCAAACCCTGCTTCCTGTAAACGTTCTCTAATTCGATCCGTATCGTCAAAAGGTTTGCCCAGTTCTGGCGGGAACATAGCCATGCTATTGGTGGCTTTCAATCCGACTTTATGGGCAGCATCAACCAAAGCATACTCAATATCATTCCGGAGAGAAACTCTATTAACAAGGCCCATGATCATAACTTTTTCAAAATTTCGTTTATATGCGTCACTTGAGGACCAATCCCTAACGTGATCGGTACTTGCACAACCGTTCATTAAGAACATGCATGGTAAAGCTGTTAAAAAGATAGTAAAGGTTTTTGTTGTCCAATAGTTTTTCAAAAAACAATAATTTGGATTCTTTCTGTTTTCATTGAATTTCATAGCAATCTTATTCTTAATTCATGTTTAATTATTCCAATACAAATGAAAGCCGAGTAACAATGCCATGGTTATATCCTTGTTCCGCAAAGCGATCAAGTGTTGAATACCTGTAATTTACATTAACCAGTAAAGCCGAGATGGGAAACCAATTTAATCCAACTGAAAATGTGTTCATTTCACCACCATCAATGCTCTTATCGCTTAAATCTATCGATGACCATCGACAAAAAACTTCTAAGACCCCCCAACCTCCTGTGTTAACTCCATTGGCAACATTCACTCTATTCACTAATCCGCTACGTTTATTGTATGTGCGCATTTCCCCGCTAATCACGTAAGATGCAACCACATTGTACCCCTTAAAACTAGGGTTATTGAAGGTAGTAGAACTGACATCGGATTGTATATATTCACTCATAAGAATGAAAGGTCCTATTACCCATGCTAATTCCAGCCCGTAGTGAAACGTCGAGGTCGCATCATCAATCAAATCAGTGTCAACGGAAACCGGACCACTGAAAATTTCTGTTTTTGTTTTGTATCGGATTCCTCCCGCGGCATTAGAATAACGGCCCGCGATTCCGAGGTGTAAATAATGACTTGCATCCTCAGACATATAAGGCAAACCTGTAATTCGACCAGAGATTACTGTAGGCGTATTGGAAAATGACTGCCCGGTTTCGAACCAGTTGTTAAATATTCCTGCCGCCCAGGTCATTCGTTTCTTGAGAAAGGTGTTGTTGACAACAATCCCTATATTTCTGGCGGGTAACAAGCCATCAGCCACAGAGGCACGCTCCTGTTGACCGGGCTCGTACATCATGGAAGATAATCTTGACATGGAAAAAGTTTCCTTTGTTTTACCCAGGCTCAATGTAGCCGATCCAATAGGAATACCCACTCTGTAATCATATAGAACAAACTCGTCCAAATCGCTCTGCTCAAAACCCCGTTCAAAAGCGCGTGTACCAAAAGAAAAAACATAAGTCCAGGGCTTTTTGAAGTTGAATGTTCCACCCAAACCTACACGATATGCTCGTATTGAACCACCTTCATATTGGCTAAGATCACCCACCTGTTGTTCGTTGCTATTGTCTTGTGAAATCCAGCGCGTATTTTCTAACAAGATAGCACCTCCTAGCACTCCTGTAATTGGTTTTGTCCTGAATACATTCCATTTACGTTTATTTTGATAGGATATTGGCAAAGCCACGGCCGGTGGTGCATAAGATTGCCATCCGCGCAGTTGCTCACTGGTATCAACATCGATTCTCAGCAGTTTATTCAGTACCACTTCACCCTTTGAGACAGCGAAAACCGCATAGGATCGGGAGTCAAGCATGACCTCCACATTGGTGCGGGGATCCTGATCAAGAATGAGGAAGGCTGCCGGGTTTCCTATTTCAAGCGTTCCAAGGATAAATCCTCCATTTGCATCAAACGAGATATCAGCTTGGCTCATAGCAACCTTGTCTTGCGTCACTAGTTCCAGCTTCTTTTTCTTGATGAGAATATTGACAACTACATCCTTGTTATTTCCAGCCTGATCCATCATCGTTACATTGCGAATGAGAATATTTTGAAAGTCATCATTTATATTCTGAGTATTCGCTAAAAAAGGAATCATCATCAAAACCACTGTGCAAATAGTTTTTAGTTTTAATATTTGCTTGGATCTATCTCTTTTCATCAATTTTGATGACTGACAGACCTGTGAACTTAAAATA
>CAWGCL010000017.1:0-88234 GCA_963820995.1 uncultured Cytophagales bacterium
GTTGCCAGTTTCTTCTTGTCCCGCTATTAGCGGGAAACAATAGCCTCAACTTAACCGTTGGGGCTTTTTTGTTTCCCCTACCCTATAATCGCTTTTTTGAAATTCTCCTTTATCATATATCTCTGGGCTAAATCCTGAAGCTGCCGGGGTGTGATAGAGTTGACCGTATCAATGTATCGATCATAAAAACTATAATCCTGCCCAAATAAATGAATGTTTTTAAATTTGTCTGCCAGTGCGAAGGAGGTTTCAAGACTTGATATGAAATTCCCCAGCATATAGTTCTTTATTAAATTTAATTCTTCATATCCAACCAGATCGCTTCTTAAACGATCCATTTCAAAAAATACCTGGTCAATTGTATCACCTACAAATTCCTTTTTCACATCAGTCCCGATCACCCAAAGACCATCCTGAATATGACTGACGAGGCTGGAATGAATGCCATATGTATAACCTTTGTCCTCACGGATATTCTTCATTAGACGGGATCCAAAAAAACCACCGAATAATTCATTCAATATGATCAATCCAATGAAATCTTCATGTGATTTATGAATGATCCTTCGCCCCAACCTGATTGATGATTGTAAGCTATCGGTTTTATCAATAATAGTTTCAGATTTTGCATTATCTTCAAACTCATGATACATCAATTTATTCTGATAAACAGGAAGTTGATTTAATGCCTCAAGATTTGCGATCAATCGATCAGGCACATTTCCTGAAATAATTATCTCAATACCATTTAATAAGTCGGTCTTATAATAAGATCGTAAAAGTTCAGCATTCAGCTTGTCATCCATGTCTTCAATCTCCAGAGATCGTCCATATGGATGAACATTGCCAAACAACAATTTCCGGATCTCCTTCCCTGCTACATAATTGTTTTTCTCATTATTGATCCTGAGCTGCTGTATTTGAATATCTTTCAAGATTTTGAGTTCATGTTCAGGGAAAACAGGATCCATAAGACATTGACTTATTATATCAATAATCTCAACAAGCTTTGAACTTAAGGTATAAACCACAAGAGTATTGTAATCAATTCCAGAATTTATACTGACATGAGTGCCATGAAATTCAAAGATATCTGCAAGTTCTTTTGAGGATTTCCCGGATGTTCCCTCCAGAAGCATCTGGGAAGCAAAATATGCTGTGCCCTTCTTCGTTTCGAACCATCTCCCAGATTTCATAATAATTTCAAGACGAACAATATCATGCTGACCCGCATGAATTATATGAAGGGGTGTACCACTGGATAAAGAAACGCTTTTGGCTTTTGTAATATTTACACTGGTGATCCTCTTTGCGAGCAGGAGGGGTCGTTCTATCAAGCATTAATTATTATCGTCAGTAATAGAATCGTTTTGTTTATAAGTATCGAAATTAAACAATAATGAGAATCTCAGGGTGTTGGCTAAAGGATTGTTAGAGTCGGTTGGTATTAAATATGCGAAATCAACTCCAAATACTTTATATCGGAAACCAAGACCCATGGTGAAAAATTTTCTGTTGCCTTTAAATTCATTCTCATAGAAATACCCTGCGCGCAATGAAAAAAGGTCGTTATACCAGTATTCCAATCCGAAATGCAAGCATAAATTCTTTCATTTCTTCTGAAAATCCATCAGGAGCATCATACCATGAAGTGAACATGGCATTCAACAATGACCTGTTGGGATCTTTACCCCTCTTAATAACAGGGTTTCCATTTGGATCCGTAACTATAGCTCCATCTTCATCAATATCATAAACCGGAGGGGTAGGTACCATCAGCTTATTGAAATCGAAAATAAATGACAAGTGATTATTTGGATTCAGACTGGTCGTGAAATTTATACCGGTCCTGAAATTGGTGGGTATGAATTCCTTATTGTTGTCATCAGAATAAGTCATCTTAGCTCCAATATTGGTAATAGCCACACCCACTGCAATATTTGAATTGTTCCCGCTTAATAAAAGATCCTGCTTATAATACCAGGCTATGTCAGCCGCTACACTCTGACCCACCTGTGCGTTGTTCGTACTGTTCCAGGCATTTCCCGTAAGGTTTGAATTTATATATCTTAACGATACCCCAACGCTCATTTTCTCTGACAACATTTGAGCATAGGTTGCGTCAAGTGCAAATTCACGTGGATTAAATTGTCCAATGTTTGATCCAAGAATGTCCGTAAAGGTGATCTCCCCCAGGTCAAAATAACGCATTGACATGGCAACTGCCCTTTCCCTGTTAATTTTATAGTAACCTGAAAGGTAAGATATAGACATATCATTAATGATATTTCCCAACCATGGAGTGTATGACAATGAAAAGCCATAGTCATTTTCCATAAATGCAAACTTTGCAGCATTCCAATGCCCCGATGCCGCATCAGGAGAATTCGCTGCACCTGTATCACCTAAGCCACCACCCCTGGCGTCAGGGGCAATAGTTAGAAAAGGAACTGCTGTGGTTATTACCCTCCTCGATGTATCCTGTCCCGCTAATATCGATGTGTTCTGACTGAAGGACGAATTACTGAAAAATAAAATAGCAATCAGCCCAAAACACATTCTTAAATACTTGATCATTAAATAAATATGTTTAATCGCAAAGATAATTAATTAATTATTACTAGTTTTTCGAAATCCTCATTTTTTGCACCATCTACTAAAGAACGAACATATACACGATAAATGTATATTCCAGACTCTAGTTTTTTGCCTGAACCTCCCCTCCCATCCCATTTGATATCGTTCACCCTGAATTCACTATTTACGGTTTCTCCTTCAATAACCCGAACAAGGCTACCATTCCTGGAATAAATCTGTATGATAATTTCCAGGTCCTGGCCCGACCGGTTGTGCTCAAAAGAAAAGGTCGTTTCATCACGGAAGGGATTCGGATAATTCAAAAGATTTTTTATAACCAGCTCATGACTTTCTCCCACAATAAACTCAAGGTATTCCTCTGCCATGTTATTATGAGTATCCCAAACCCTCAATGTCACATAATGCTGGCCTTCCTCAAGTTCTGTAAACTGATATGTCAGGGTTCCGCTGCGGTAATCATCTATATCAGCTTTATAAAAATTATTAAGCGTATAATCCACTTCGTCATCCATATTGGCGACAATCCCCTCGCTGATTTCACTTTGTGTTATATTTATACCGCTTTCATCATAAAGATGGGCAATCAACCTAGGGTGGTCACTGGTGAGTTCGCCATCTGTAAATGTTGTATCTTCAAGGTACATTTCAATTTCAGGAGCCAACTCATCTAACACAAAATCATCAGTAATTCCTCCTACGGGAATATCAATATTCGAACCCGCTGCGTCCAGATCTTCTTTATCATTTACGGCATAGAGACTGATCTTTCCGTCACCAATTTCATACGAGATATTTTTAGAGACTACAAACTGAAATTCGAAATTTCCATTAACGACTGAAACATCGCCTTTAAAGATCAGGCTTTTACGTATATCATATTGCATAACAGGATCTTCCGTCCCCAGGGTTTCAGCTAGTTCTTTCTTATCATATACGGCTGCTGTTAATACCCCATTGAAATCTGTCAAATGCGCCTGATCTGAATTAATTATGTTACCAGAAACCTTTACATTTTTCAATGCTTTCAAGGTATCAACCTGAGTATCAAGCGGAATCTCATTAATTTCTTCAATTACTACATTTTGATCCGGATTTGCCAGTTTCATGGATGGATCTCCCAGCAATGAGAAATTCCTGTTTACAGATCCATTCAGGCTTTCATTTTTTGTATTTTTAAAAATCTCTCCAATCGTCTGGTATTTACCTTCTACTTTTCTGAATACCTGGCCATAAAACGCCCTGTTCAATATATAATTGGTGGAAGCGAAAACCGGCCTCGAGGTTGTGACGAGTCCAACGACTCCCCCGCGTTTATTGATCATGGCATATTCTGCTCCGGATCTTAAACTAGGATCGTCATGACGACCATATTCGCAGGTTGCGGTGACAAAGAATGGCAACTGATACAGGTTCTCCCAGCGGGTAACCATAGAATTGTCGAGGATCTTCTCAGAAGTCCACTGGAATTCATTCCCATGTCCGGTGAAATTCATTATAAGGGCACCACTTTTTATAGCATCATCAACTGCCTTTCTGGCTTCCGGAGACTCCTGATAATTTGGCTCGATAATCTGTGGATAGGCATCGACGTATATTTTCCCAATATTGAAGTTGGAATAAGATGTATCAACCATCACGGATAACTTCTCTGCATCATTTGAATGCCGTATACCATCTGTGCCATCTCCATCATCAGCTACAAAGTAGATGTCATTCCTCCAGGGTCCAAAGCACCTGGGGTCTGATTCATAAATTATGATTTTATTGACAACATCACTGGCTTCAAACGAAGTTATTACAGGAATTCTGCCTACTGAAATGTCCATGATGTGATCGCCCAGGAAACTTTCTTCCCATTCACCTTCGCCATCATCCATAAAGCCATAATAATCATCAGAAGAATAACTATATATGGGGTGAAGAGAATTACGCGATTCATAAATGGGAATAAAATTTGTATTACTTTCAACGCGGTCCTTGTAATCATAAGATCCACGGCCTAAGAGCATTACATATTTCAATGCATTAGTACCACTACCATTATCATACCTGAACTTAATAAAATTCCTTATCGCGGATATATCCTGCGCACCTGATGAAAATTCATTATAGATCTGCTCAGAAGTAACAACTTCTGCTGTCATACCCCTTTGTTCCCTGTGGTTCTTCAACCGGTCAGCGGCCATTTTAAAATCCGGATGAGTGATTATGATAAATTCCGGAGTTGACCTCCCATGAAGATCCTGATTGGTCACCTTGCCCTCTGGATGGGGTTGTAAAAGATTGCTTTCAGAGAAAATAACAAATTTTTTGAGTTGGCTGGTTTCTGTACCGAACAGGCTACTGCCATTTTCTGTGGAAAATTCCTGATTTATAGGATGAAAAGGATCTGTTATCTCCCAGATATAATTCTCTGATCCATTATCTGCAATTGAAAATGTCGATAAAGGATTCTTTAAACTTTCAATGGATTGAAAATGGGTTTGTGATTCATAGATTGCCAAATCCCGTTTACACCAAATATTAAAAAAATCAAGGTATCCTGCTGACAGATCATTGCTGCTGCCTTTTACATATCGCATTTTTAAATGTAGGATATCAGTATTGGCTGGAAAAATGCTGGTGCTGATACTGAATGTATCGGTCCTGACCTTGCCCTTAATACCATACCTCGTTTCAGGAATCACATCCATTTGTTGCTGCCCTACAGTGAATCCATTTACTTCCAGTTCAAAATAAGAAGAATTATAGGAGGCAGCCATTACAGAACTTATTATTTTCAACTCTTCATTTTCAGTCAATCCTGGCGTCTCGAATTCGTAATCATACGTAGTTTTTAAATCATATTTCTCGCCATACCATTCCCTCCCGGATTTCAGTATGTTCAACTGATCCAGTTCATATTTTAAAAGTTGATCGAATGATTGTATTAAAGGATAATTATCACCTGAATTTTCTTTATCAATTATTCTAAGTCCGGGAGTATCAGATATATTAAGAAAGTAATAGGAGGTATCAGAATATATATTATTTACATAATCAACATAATATCCTTCAGAACCCTGCTTAAACTGAAGCTTATGTGGGGAGAGTCCATAAAACAGGATATAATCACCCTGGTTAAACTGGCCATCATCCTCTCCTGCAACAACAATACTGTTTTCTTCAAGGTCATCTGCTACCGGCTCGTCATTTTTCTGCGGTAGAAGATATCCGCCATTTCCAAAGATCCGTATATTCCTGGGATCAATAGCTGCTGGATTGATCCCAAGACTTACCAGGAAGTCGAAATTAATCTGATATACACCATCTTCTGTCAAACCTATTTTGAACCATTCCCCAGTGGAAAGGACTGATTCAAATGGATCAGATTTTCGATAAATAGACTCCTTGCTTATCCCTGAATCCTTTTCCTCGTAACTGAGGGAAAAAGAAAGTACTTTCTTAAGGTTCCCGGAAATACTGTCAAGGTAGAAAGGAAGTATCCATACCTTGGTTCCTGCCGCCCCTCCGGATAGAATGGTATTGGATCTGATAAGGGGTGTATTTGACAACTCTTTAAATTCAATCAAATCAATTTCAGCCTGACTTAAATTTGCCGTCCGGGTTAATATAATTTGAATATCAAAAATTTCTTTGTCAGGTATTTCTACAGGATATAACGGCAAATAAGAATAATCGGCGACATGAATAGACCTCTCAAAATTCAGTACTTGCTTAATACCACCACTTGGAATGACTATCGGGGAAGGCTCATTCCATTCTATTACAAACTGTTGTGAATTATTTGTATTAATGGAAAATCCGGGGTGATTAACTGTAAGGAAAGCAGCTAAAATCAAATAAGTAATTACCTTGCCCACTTTTTTCAAATTCCTTTTACCTATATAAACGCTTTCCCGCACATATTATTTATTTTCGGGATAGCAAAAATAACCACTATTTGCCTAATAATCAGGCAATTTTCAAAATAAAGCTGATCTTAAATCCACTATGTATATTTCAAGACACTGCCTTTTTAATAAATATATTCTGCCCTAGAGAAAGAAATATATAAAACAAGGTAGCAGGGAAAATTCCCTTCAGGTTAAAAATGATCAATAATACAATAGATACAAGGACCAATAAAAGACTTAATTCATTCCCTTTTAATGCAAACTCCTTAATTTTAAAAGACATAAATCTCAAAGGTGCATTGAGTAAAAATGAACATATTACGGTGAAAATTACTAGACCGTTAGGGTTCGAATAGATAAATGAAAATGCTTCCCAGTCAGCATCCCATGCAAATACTAATCCAGCTATCAGAAAGGCATTGGCCGGTGTCGGCATTCCCATAAATACATCCTTTTGATTTTCATCGATATTAAACTTGGCCAATCTAAATGCTGATCCTATGACCACAAGTAAAGATACCATGGGAAGATAGGGTATCCCATGTTCCTGTATCATATGGTATAATAAAAACGCTGGTAAAATACCAAATGTGACCAGGTCTGCAAGCGAATCTAATTGCTTACCTATCCCTGATATTGCCTTTAACATTCTGGCTGAAAAGCCATCTAAAAAATCAAATACAGAGCCAATGAGAATAAACATTGCGCCCTGAGCAAAATTTCCTTCATAAATAGCAATAAGACCCATGCACCCTGCCAGTAAATTTAGGGTGGTAAAGGTATTTGGAATATACTTTATCAAATTCATAATTAAACATTAATACCGCAAAAGGGATTATGCATTTTTTCATGTGAAATCGTTGTTTCGGGGCCATGGCCCGGATATACGACCACCTCATCGGGCAATACAAAAAGTTTTTCCCTGATGCTATTAATGAGTGTATCATAATCCCCTCCCGGCAGATCTGTTCTTCCTATGCTGTTTAAAAAGAGTACATCTCCAGCTATACAAATTTCACTATCATCATCATACAAGGCTATATGCCCGGGAGAATGTCCCGGCACATCAAGAATCTTCAGGGAACTATTGCCCAGTTTAACCTCTTCTCCTTCGGATAAAAATCCATCGTGTTCTGCCTCTCTAAATTGATTAAATCCAAAAATAGGCGCACTCAATTTAGCACTTCGAAGTACCTGCAGCTCATTCTTCCCAATATAAAAAGGAATATTATAATAATCCTTCAGTTGGTCAACCCCAAGTACATGATCAATATGACAATGTGTGTTAATGATAGATTGAGGGCTAAGTCCTTTTTCGGAAATATAACTTTTAAGTGTCTCATACTCATCTGCCTCGTAACATCCAGGATCAACAATAATACATTTGGAATCATTTTCGATTATAAAAGTATTTTCTGAAAATGCGTTGAAACAAAAAACTTTGATAGATACCATATCACTCAAATTTATTACAATTTTGCTCGTAAAACTACCAAAATCAAACAAGTAAATAAAGTAACGTGAAGGTTGATTACATCATCGTCGGGCAGGGATTGGCAGGCAGCCTTATAGCATATGAGTTGATGCAGAGGAACAGGAAAATCCTTGTCTACGATTTGCCGAAAGAAAACCATTCCTCCATTGTAGCTGCAGGATTATTTAATCCTGTTACCGGACGTCGATTTGTAAAAACCTGGAAAGCGGATGACTTGTTCCCATTCCTTCATGATTTCTACCCTGCTGCAGAAAAACATCTTGGATCGAAATTTTTTTATAGTTTGCAAATGTTCAGGCCATTTATCAATATACAGGAACAAAACAAAATTACAGCTGATATCAATAATCCTGAAGAGAATAATTACCTTATAAGGGTTAAAAGTGAATCAAAAATCCTAAGGATCAATAAGGAATTTGGTGGGGTACAGGTTAAGTCTGCCGGATTTTTAGATATCCCGGTCTTTATAGATTCTGTAAGGCAAAAAATCAGGGAAGCAGGAATATATAGAAATGCCAGGTTTACGGAAGACAATCTATCATTGAAATCTCAATCAATTCACTATGAGGGATTTATATCAAAAAAAATCATCTTTTGTAATGGAGCCCATGCTTCAAGGAGCAAACTGTTCAGTTGGCTGCCTTTCAAACTGGTGAAAGGCGAATTAATTTATACAACAATAAGCCCTCCTTTTGAGTTTATTTACAACAGGAATTTATTCATATTGCCCTACATGGGTGAGGTTCACAAAGTTGGATCGACCTATGATTGGGAAAGAATTGATACAATTCCGACTGAAGAAGGTAAAAAAATGCTTGAAAACAAACTAAAAGGTATTTTAGACGTTAATTTTAAAACCATTAATCATTTAGCCGGTATTCGTCCTGCTACTAAAGATAGAAGGCCATTTATTGGGATACATCCCCAATATGAGAATATAGGCATTTTTAATGGTCTTGGCTCAAAAGGCGTCTCTTTAGGCCCGTATTTTGCAGGAAAATTTATCGACAGCCTTGAAAGTGATATGGAAATTGAATTTGAAGCGAATATAAAACGATACAATTCTTTATATTAGTAGTTACATATTTACAGTTGTGTTAGAGATAATGAAGCGTTTTGTAATTTTACTATGTTTATTGCTTACAGTGCTGGTCCATCAGGCCAGTGCTCAGATGAGTGTGGATGAATTTGGCAAGAACCGCTTACAATTCAAGAATTTTGACTGGCGATATTTAAGTTCCGAAAATTTTGACATATACTTTCTATGATGGGGGTAACGAAATTGCAAAACAAGCCGCCCAATACCTGGAAGATGAATTTGAAAGAATTACTGATCTATTAGGCTATTCCCCATATACTAAAACCAGGATCTTTCTCTATAACTCAGTAACTGATTTACAACAGAGTAATATAGGGGCAAATAGAACCAACTTTTCTGTTGGAGGGGAAACAGATTTCGTAAAACCTCAGGTAGAAATTGCCTACCCGGGATTAATGAGTGACTTTAAGGATGAATTGGTTTATAAGATCTCTCAGATGCTGATTAACGATATGATGTTTGGAGGCAGTCTGGGGGATATGTTCCAAAGTTCATATTTGTTGACATTGCCGGAATGGTATATTGATGGTGCTGCCAGCTATATTGCCTATGGTTGGAATGTTGAATTGGATGATTATATGCGTGACCATTTTATCAATGGGAAGCCAAAGAAACTGAATAAATACCTGGGTGAAGATGCCAGAATGATTGGCCAGTCCGTATGGAATTTTATTGCTGAAAGATATGGCAGAACCAATATTGCTAATATTTTGAATCTTACCAGAATTATCCGTAAGGAAGATAAAAGTATTTCTAATACACTGGGGGTCTCATTTCAGAATTTTATTGAAGAGTGGTTGACATTTTATATGGATATTTCAAATTATGTTCTTACCAGCTATTCACCACCGGAAAGGGATAAAATCGAAATAAAGAACAGAAGAAATTATAAATATCATAAACTTAAGATCAGCCCTGACGGCCGCTATTTAGCTTATTCAAGAAATTATCGAGGGAAGTATAAGGTGATCCTGGATGATTTACAATCCAGAAGATCCATTGATATTATGACTGGTGGCTATAAGGTCATCAACCAGCAAATCGAATATGAAATGCCTATTATGAGCTGGATAGATAATGAAAACCTTGCCATCATCACAAAAAAATATGGCAAAAACTTTCTCTGGTTCTTTAATGTGAATTCAAGAAGAAGGCAGAAGAAAGAACTTACCAGATTAAGCAATATAAAGGATTTTGATGTATCTGAAAGCGGAAACTTAGCTGTAATGAGTGCTGACCTTAACGGCCAGAGTGATATATTTCTGATCAGCCTCAGGCGTAATTCAATAAAAAGAATCACTAAGGATATTTATGATGATATTAATCCAAAATTTATACCGGGATCCAGTGCTATAATCTTCAGTTCGAACCGACCTTCAGATTCTTTAAATGTTGAAAAAAAGATCAATATTGAAGAATTAAGTGATGTATATAACCTCTTCGTTTATTCCATAGATACGACCCGAAACCTTCTTTTCAGGGTAACAAATACTTTAAGTCGAAATGTAAATCCCATCCCAATCAGTGATACGGAATTTTATTATATAAGCAATCAACAAGGCATCGATAATCTTTATAAATTTAATATTAATCGAAAAATATATACTCAAGTCTCAAATTTCAGATCAAGTATATTGGATTATGACTTAGGCCCGAATAAATCAGGTATGGCATTCACCATGCTCGATAATGGCATCACAAGTATATATTATTATCCTAATTTTGATCTGAATCAAAACACTTTTACTCCCCAAACAAGGCGTCAGGAGGTGATCAATGCAAAATTCGTGGCTGAAAAAATCCAGAACCGAAGGGTAATGCTGAAAGATTCTCTTACTCGTGCAAAAATTGCGGAACAGCAGAAGTTGATATTCCCTGATGCTAATACTAACGAAGAAGAAGAGATCTTGCCTGATAAAGTAGAGGTCATAGATTCTGATATGCTTGATCTTATTGACACAGATAATTTTACCTTTGAATCTGAAAGTACGCCCCCAGAAACTCAAGTAGCAGAAGATACATTGGTTGAAGAAAGTACACCTGAAATATTGGCCGAAATAGATACAGTTCGATGATGAAAGTATAACAACTGAAACACTGGCTGAAATCAGATACGATTGCAGAAGAAAGTATATTGACTGAAATGCAAGCACAAAAAGATTCAACTGCTGAAGAAAGCACTGTAGCCCAAGCCGTGGATACTTCCGAAGACGAGGAATCACTTGAGGACATTATTGAGAAGCAATATGCAGATCCCACAGAAACACAATTAGACGATCCTTTACAGAAACGATTTGATGAGCCTGTTATCTCTTCAGGTGAATTTATTGATACGGATAATTATGTGTTCGATAAGGAAAATGTTCAGGAAACACAAAAGCAGGAATCTTTCCTTTCAAAATATAGAAAATTTAAAAAGGAAAATGAGATCCTGGGGCCTTATGATTATAAAACACAGTTCAGCGCCCAGAACCTGGTTACTTCTTTCGTAATTGATCCTTTGCTTGGCTTTGGCATTCAACTGGAAATGTCTATGAATGATATGCTTGAGGACCATAAGTTCCTTGGTGGAATTCTTGCCACCACTAATTTAAGAAGTGGAAAATTATTCGGAGAATATCAGTATCTGAAGCATACAATAGATTTTAGTGTGCGATATGACAGGAAATCCTTATACAGAGGAACAGAAGCAGGAAGTCAGAAATATGCTTTAAACCAATTTGAATTAGGTGCAGCCCTGCCATTTAACAATACTTCCAGAATTGCCATAAAGCCATTCTATGCAATGACAACCTATAATGACCTCAATGGTTTGACATTGACCAATCCGACACCAAATACGGAAACTTCAAATATGGTCCATTATCTTGGGTTCAAGGCTGAATATGTTTTTGACAATACAGTGGTCACTGGTCTTAATATGACTTCAGGATTAAAGGGAAAAATCGGTTATAGTATGTACCAGAGTGTGGATGAATCGGAAAAAAGCTTTAGCAATTTTTATATCGATTTCAGAAACTATCAGAAGATACATAAGGAATTCGTTTTTGCCACCCGTCTTTATTATGGGCGATTTATGGGATCGAACCAACAGAGCTATCTTCTGGGTGGGCTTGATAACTGGTTATTTAACTCAACAAATGTGACAGGGCCAGATGATCCTTTGGTAAATTTGCCGTTAGTTGACAATAGCGATCAATTGTTCCTCCAGTATGTAATGCCGCTTAGAGGATTTAATTACAATACATTTAATGGGACAAATGCCATGGTTGTTAATTTTGAACTGCGGTTCCCAATTATTAAATACTTTTCATCCAAACCTATATCATCAAGTTTCCTTAGAAATCTGTTATTTGTAGGATTTTATGATATCGGTTCGGCCTGGACTGGAAAATCACCCTTCGCAACAGAAAACAGTGTCAATACCCAATACATCAAAAATGAAGGATCACCCTTCCAGGCGCGAATTCAGAATTTCAACAATCCCTGGTTATCTTCCTATGGATTTGGGCTCCGAACTGTCCTTTTGGGATATTATATGAAGTTTGATCTGGCATATCCAATAGAAGATTACACCATTGGCAAACCCCGGTTCCTGGTTTCATTAGGCTATGATTTTTGACCTTCATATTATCCAGCGTAAAACCATATGAAATTATTTTATAGAGAATTCGGAAATGGGGAGCCATTAATTATCCTTCACGGCTTATTTGGAAGTTCCGATAACTGGCAAACCCTTGCTAAAAAATTTGCTGAAGAATTTAAAGTATATACGGTTGATCTGAGAAACCACGGACGATCTTTTCATCATGATGAATTTAACTATGATGTCATGATGCATGATGTTGAAGAACTTATAAAGGATATAGGATTAGAGAAAGTTTCTCTGATGGGACATTCGATGGGTGGAAAATTGAGCATGAAATATGCATTGAACTTCCCTGACAAAGTTGCAAATCTGATCGTGGTTGATATTGCTCCAAGAAAATATCAGGTATTGCATGAAGGCTTAATTAAAGCTCTAAAATCCCTGAATTTATCACAATATAATAAGCGAGAGGAAGCAGATGATGCTTTAAGCAATCAATTACTGAATTTCGCGGTGCGTCAATTTTTACTGAAAAACCTGGTTAGAAATCCAAAAGGTGGATTTAAATGGAAGATAAACCTGGAAGTGATTGACCGGAATATTCAAAACCTTGTGGTTGAAATAACATCAAAGCACGCCTACCAGGGAAACACATTATTTATCGCAGGCGATAAATCAGATTATATCAGACCTGTCGATGAAGAACAAATCATGAAGTTATTTCCCAAGGCAAGGATCAAATACCTGCCAGACACCGGGCACTGGGTTCATGCTCAGGCACCTGAACTTTTATACGAAACCGTTATTGAATTTATAAGATCCTCCTAATATGCCTGCAGGAAAAATATTTATTATACCGACTCCGATTTCAGATGCAGATCCGAAATCCGTATTACCAAATATGGTGATTGAGATGATTCATAATCTTGATACTTTTTTTGTAGAAAACATCCGAACTGCCCGTCGCTTTCTATCAAGTATTGGTGTTAAGAACATTCAGGATCTAACATTTGAGCTTATGGATAAAAACACTGATCAACAATCATTAGAGCGCATGATCCAGATAGTTAAAAATGGAAAGGACGCAGGGATTATGTCTGAAGCAGGTTGTCCCGGAATTGCAGATCCCGGATCAGGTATTACAAGTCTTGCCCATAAAAATGACATAAAGGTAATCCCCTTTACGGGCCCCTCCTCTATTTTCCTTGGGTTGATGGCTTCAGGCTTTAATGGACAAAATTTTCAGTTCCATGGATATCTGCCGATCGACAGGGAAGCCCGTAAAAAATCCTTACTTGACCTGGAAAGAATGGTCTATACAAAAAATCAGACCCAGATCTTCATGGAGACCCCATATAGGAACAACCAGATCCTTGAGGCACTTCTTAAGATCTTGAAACCAGAAACATTATTATGTATTGCAGCGGATATTTCATCCGAAAACGAGTTTATCAAAACCCAACCAGTAAGTATTTGGAGGAAACAGGTTCCCGATATCCATAAAAAACCTGTTATGTTTTTGTTATATAAATAAAACGGATTCAGCCAGGTTCATTTATTGTATATCATAAATTTATATTCTTTAATAATAATCACCCATAAAAATTCTATAATAAAGATAATTTTCCGACTTTTAGAATTGTAATATCCGGAGATTTTAAAGGTTTTAAACGTGCCTTATAAACTGATGCCTATATTTAAGGTCCTAACTATTCTTATCGTTATTCTTCCAATATCGCACTTCCAAAAATCATTTGGACATAGCTCCTTTTCGCAAATAATAGTAAATGACAGCCTGGTTTTTGTTTCCGGGAATATCCGGGATTCCCTAACTGGCAGTGGCATTGGAAATGTATTAATTACTTATAGAGAAGCCCCTTATGGTAATTTTGTAGGAATTGTAAGAAGCAGGGATGGTGATGGTTACTATAGCTACAAGACCTTTGGGCATGAAAAGTATATAATAGAGATTAAATCTGAGGATTATATTGGAACGGCTGATACAATATATCCACTATCTCACCCGGGCATATCTATCAATAAAGATTATACATTATCTAAAAAACCATCGGATGAAATAATTTTACTCGACAACCTGATATTTGATCTGGGAGAATCAGAAATAAAACCTGAGTCTTTCGATGAACTTGATGCTTTGGCGAATTTAATGAAGATAAATCCTGATATGATTATTCAGCTCGAAGGCCATACTGATTTTAGAGGTGGAAGGTCAAAAAATTTAAAACTTTCGCAGGAACGTGTTAAACAGGTTAAAAATTACTTAATTCACGGTGGAATTATGCCCGACAGGATCCTTACAAAAGCATATGGAGGATCTAATCCTCTTAGCTGGGAAAATACGGAAGAGGCATCACGACTAAACAGGCGAGTGGAAGTAAGGATAATCAGGCGTTAAGACTGAAAATATGAAGAGACCTATAATCCATATATTAATATTCTTTTTTTCAGTACCGGCAATTGCACAGGAAGTACAATGGGTCTCACGGGTTATTGATTATTCTTCAGAACTGTCGGAAAAGGAATATTCAGCCCAACAGGTAATTGGAAAGCCAGATGTCTTGCCGCAAGGCGGCGATAGTCCGAATGCATGGATGCCATTGAATCCGAATAAATCAGAATATATAAAGGTTTGGTTTGATCAACCTATGCATATTCAGCAGATCGTCATTGCTGAATCTTTTAATCCAAGTGCTACATATCAAATCTATGCTTATGACAGGGAAGGCAAAGAATACCTTTTAAATTCCTTTTCACCAGGCCCAGTACCACAAAAGGGAAGACTTTTACATGTATTTTTTGAGAGGACTGTTTATGAGCTTAACTCTTTGAAACTGGTACTGGACGGTTTATCGGTCCCGGGATATAACGGTATTGATGCCATTGGGATCTCAGATTCAAAGATCCCTGTAGAGGTTGAGATTCACCGGGCTGCAAATGTTTCCAAAAAACTGATCGCCCAAAAGCTCAGTCAAAGTATAAACAGTGAGTATAAGGAGATCCGCCCCATTCTAACTCCCGATGGCAAGACTATGTACTTCAGCAGAATGAACCATCCCGAGAATATCGGGGGCACAGACGATCCCGAAGATATATGGTACTCAGATTATAATATGAATATAGAAGATTGGCTCGACGCTGTTAACCCTGGCCAACCACTTAATAATACCGGGGCAAACTATGTTAGTTCAATAACACCTGACGGTAAATCTATGACGGTAATGCTTGGCAACAGATATCACAAAAATAAAGACATGAAGCCTGGCGTTTCTGTCAGCACAATAAACAGCAATGGCTGGACCGAGCCGGTCCCGGTAAATATTAACAACGCCTTTATAGAGAATAATGACGGGCATTATTTTCTTACACAAAGCCGGGAATCAATGATCATATCAGTAAATAGATTTGATGCTTATGGGAGAAAAGATATTTATGTGACCTTTTTATTGCCCGATGGTTCATGGAGCGAACCGCTTAACCTGGGAAACACCATCAATACAACAAATGATGAACATTCACCATTCCTGGCAGCGGATAATAAGACCTTGTATTTTTCTTCTAAAGGATATAGTGGATTTGGTGGGTATGATGTTTATGTAAGCCGGCGGCTGGATGAATCATGGAAGAAATGGAGTGAGCCGGAAAATCTTGGAAACCAGATAAATACCGAAGAGGATGAAGTATTTTTTACCATCCCTCCATCCGGGAAATATGCCTATTATTCAAAAAGTATCTCTGAATATGATGCCGATATTTACAGGATACAATTACCTCTGTTTTTTCAACCAGAACCAATTGCCTTGTTGAGAGGGCATATTTATAAAGAAGGGACCAGAGAACCTGTCCCAGCCAGGATCCAGTATGAAGTATTCCCGGATGAAACGGAAGTTGGATACACAAATTCCGATCCTCGGACCGGAGATTTTGAGATTGTATTCCCCCTGGGTTCAAATTATAAATATGTTGTTGATTTAAATGGTGTGGTACTATATGAGGATACTATAACACTTGTCGGACAAGATGAATACACGGAAATCGAGCGGGATATTTTCATCAACCCGGACAAAATAAATGAGGCCATAACCAGTGCGGCGGTATTGGCTGGAAACGCAGATGCCCCGGATCAAAAGCAGGATGAAGAGGAAGCCCCTTTCATAGAAATCAATGATGGCGTTTTGTCAATTAGTGTCCATTTCAATTTTGATTCCGATGTGATCTGGAAAAGTTCTTATACACATCTGGACGGGATTGTCAATCTGCTGAAAAGCACACCTGTAAATATCATACTCACAGGACATACTGACAGCATTGG
This sequence comes from uncultured Cytophagales bacterium, assembly GCA_963820995.1. Taxonomy (GTDB): domain Bacteria; phylum Bacteroidota; class Bacteroidia; order Cytophagales; family Cyclobacteriaceae; genus JAGTVG01. Next base: position 17,008 of record CAWGCL010000017.1, read on the forward strand.
TTATGATACTTATAATCTTACTTTATCAGAAAAAAGAGCCAGGTCGGTTTACCGGTATTTTGTTGAAAAAGGCATAGACCCCGAAAAGATCAAAACTATTGGTTACGGGGAATCGAGACCGTTAACTTCAAATGATACTAAAGAAGGGAGAAGAAGGAATAGAAGAGTAGAGTTTATCAGGGCAGATGAAATGGAAAAATATGATCAAAAGTACCAGCGGTAATCAATTGCTTTTGTTTAACCCTCCGATCATATATTTTTGCTGCCGCTCAACATGAAATTAATAATAAATTCATCCGAATGGATATCCTGCAGGGAATTTTTGAGGGAATTAAACAACTTAGCATCTTAGAGGCAACAGGTGTTCTTTTTGGGCTTCTAAGTGTTTGGTATGCCAAAAAAGAAAGCATCCTGGTGTTCCCAACAGGTATTGTTAGTGTCCTGATATATGTTTATCTATGCTTTAATACGCGCCTATATGCCGATATGGCCATTAATGCTTATTATTTCGTAATGAGCGTATATGGCTGGTATTACTGGTCAAGAAAAGATGATACCAGTCACCATACTCCAATCACGAAAAATACCAAAAAAGAATGGATGTGGAGCCTTTCCACATTACTTGTTTCATTTGTTATATTATCACAGCTACTTATACACTTCACAGATTCCGATGTGCCTATAATCGATGCATTTACAACTTCTATATTTTTTGTTGGAATGCAATTGATGGCCAGAAAAAAAATCGAGAACTGGCTGGCATGGATTATTGGAGATTTTATTTCAATCCCTTTATATTTTTATAAGGGTCTTGTTCTAACCAGTTTTCAGTTCTTTATATTTTTTATTATTGCCATACTTGGTTATCTGTCCTGGAAAAAAACACTGGAGCTATCGAAGACTTAAAGAAAATAGCAATAGTAGGACCGGAATCTACCGGCAAGAGTACCTTGTCGAAAGAATTAGCTACATATTACAATACATGCTGGGTGGAAGAATATGCAAGGTTATACATAGATCAATTAAAGAGACCCTATCAGAAACATGATCTGGAAAAAATTGCAAAAGGTCAGATAGAGGCAGAAAAGATTCAGGCCAGGAATGCAAATAGAATTTTGATTTGTGATACAAACCTCATCGTAATTAAAATATGGAGTGAACACAAATACGGCTCCTGCCCAGACTGGATTGTAGAAGAGATTTCGAAAAGCGATTATGATCTGCATTTACTAACTTATGTTGATATTCCATGGAAAGAGGATCCGCAAAGGGAACATCCTGATAAGCGTAGTTACTTCTATAAGAAGTATAAAGAAGAACTTGAGTTCTGGAATCTCCGGTATATTGAGATCAGAGGAGATATGAAAGAACGGTTTACCAATGCTGTTTCTGCTATAAATGCTTTATAAAACAATTTATTTAGATTAATTTTGATTCTAATTTGAGGGGTGCCTTAATATGCGGGCTGAGATTATACCCTTTGAACCTGATACCGGTAATTCGGGCGTAGGAAATCTCAAAACTCCATATTAACACTACTCGAAATAAAAGGGGTGCCCTAATGAAACGGGCTGAGATCATACCCTCATCACCTGATGCCGGTAATGCGGACGAAGGGAGGTATGGTAAGCAAAAAAGAGAACTTACCCCAGTTTTCCGGATGTTAACCTAAATTTTCAGAAAATGAGGAAAGTTTATTTGCTTTTCGCAATGTGTGTTCTTGCCAATCATCTATTTGCTCAATCAGGCTTATCAGGAAATGTATTTGACAATGGTACCGGTGAAGCACTTGTTGGTGCCAGTGTAGTTGTAATCGGGACCAATACCGGAGTGACAACTGATATGTCCGGATCTTTCTCTATTGACGTGGATAAAAAGAAATATACTGAAATAACAATCAGTTATGTAGGATATGATCCTGTAACTATTAATATCGCCGACTCAAATTATATATCTGTCCCCCTTAACACAGCCTATACACTTGATGAAGTGGTTATACAAGCTGTCAGAGGAAATGATGATAGGCCATCGACCAGAAAAGTGATCTCCAAAAAGGAAATCGAAAGTGTGTATATTGGGCAGGACGCGTTGTATGTGATTGACAAACTATCGCCATCGATCATAACATATTCTGAATCAGGCACCAATGTTACCAATTATGGATTGATGAGATTACGCGGCATCGATCAGTCACGTATGAACATTACACTCGATGGTACACCTTTAAATGACATGATAGACCAGGGTGTATTTTTCTCAAACTTCACGGATTTTACTAATTCCATGGAATCAATCCAGATTGAAAGGGGGGTGGGAACGAGTACTAATGGTACAGCTTCCTATGCCGGTTCTGTCGATTTTCAATCTGTAGATTTGAGGAACCGACCGGCTGAAGCTCAATTACAGATCTCAGGGGGATCATTTGGCACCTATCGGGGAACTGTGGAGCTTACATCCGGAACAGTAGGTAAGGCATTCAATTTTTATACCCGATTTACAAAGATTCACTCCGATGGCTATCGATATCACTCAGGCACTGATTCATATTCCTTCTTTTTCTCAGGAGGATATTTTGGAGAAAAGGATATGGTCACCTTAAAAGGATTTACAGGTAAGAGCCAAAATGGACTCGCCTATTTGCCCGTTGCATTATCTGACATTGAAGAAGATCCCAGAACCAATTATGTTAACGAAAATGACATTGATAATTTTGGCCAGGATTTTATTCAATTACAATATACTAGGTCGTTAACTGATTATTCCTCCCTGGTAACTACACTTTACTATGGGGCGGCAGGAGGAGATTATCCCGCTGGCTTTTATGTAACTGATTCAATCTACGATTCAAACAGCCCGGATGGATATGAACTGATAGACAGGTTGGTTCAGATTAACTATCCCCTCTATAACGATCATGTTGGATTCATTTCCTATTTCAACCATAATTCAAAAGATCATAAATTAGATCTTAGCACAGGAATTCATTTATATACCTTTCAACGACAGAATTTTGAAAGTGTGATCCCTGACAATGCAAATCCATATTATGACGAAAGGTCCTGGAAAAATGAGTTGAGCCTCTTTGGAAAACTCGACTACAAGATCAATAAATTGATTTTGTTTGCCGATTTACAATTCAGGACCTTAAAACTCGAAATTGATCCGGATGAGACACTACTTCCGGATGAACCGAATGTAGTGAAAAACTGGACCTTTTTGAATCCAAAAATAGGATTAACATATACACTCGATAATATAAAAAACCTGTATCTGATTTATGGCTATACAGGCAGGGAACCTACTAAAATTGACATCTTCGGAGGATTTCAATTAAATGGATCTAACCTTGAAAGCGTATTGTCAGATGATGTAAAAGCAGAATATGTTCATGATATCGAGGCCGGATTCAGGTTCAACAGATATAATATTACAGGCCAGATCAATGCCTTTTACATGAAATTTAATAATGAAATTGCCCCAATTGGGGTATACGTTCCTGAAGGATTTATACAATTAAGAAAAAACATCCCATACAGTTACAGGGCAGGAATTGAATTAAACTGGAATTGGAATTTCGCACCTTCCCTATATTTCAACGGCAATACAACTTTTATGCAAAGTCAGATCAAAGAGTATGCCCCTGACGAAGATCCCCAGGTATATGAAAATGTCTCTCAACCATTCAGCCCAAATTTTATGGCAATGGGTGCACTGGTTTACAAGTTCAGAAATTTATTAGATGTAGAAATATCCGGCAGATATGTTGGCGAATCATATCTGGAACCTACCAATCAGGCGGATATGATCATACCATCCTTTTTCGCAGCCAATATGCGCTTTGGAATTAACTTTTATAAAGAAAACAGGCTGGATATCTTTTTTAATAACATTTTTAACGAGCAATATTTTACGTATGGTGCACCGGTGGATCCTGATTGGGACGGAAACCCTGAACCTGGTTATTTCATCCAACCCCCAAGAAACCTGTTTGTTCAGTTAACAATAAAATTATAAGAAAGATCGATATTCTTTGATTGATTGCAGGATATTTGAATATCTGACCATTCAATTTAATAATAATTGTATTTTTGCAAGATGATCAAAATTGTATATGCTGCTTAAGGAGATCAAGACACTAATCCTTCAGGAAACAATAATTGAATGGCGCCTGAAATATGCCATCAATGGGATTCTTCTATACCTGGTCAGTGTTATTTTTATCAGTTACCTAAGTTTTCGATCTCAGGTCAGTTCTTTAAACCCTGTAATCTGGAATACCTTATTCTGGATCATAATTCTTTTCACTGCAGTGAATGCTGTTACTAAAAGTTTTATACAATTGAACCGGGGAAGATTGATCTATTATTATTCAATTGCGAATCCCGTTGCAATAATTCTGTCGAAGGTAATTTATAATACAATTTTGCTAATTGGAATAGGCTTTACCGGTTTATTGATGTACAGCCTGGTTTTGGGAAATCCAATAGATGATCTGTTCCTTTTTATGGCTAACCTGATATTAGGATCTGCAGGCTTTGCGGGAGTTTTAACAATGAACTCTGGTATTGCATCAAAGGCAGCTAATAGTACAACTTTAATGGCCGTATTAAGTTTTCCTGTTATTTTGCCATTGTTATTGATCATAATTAGGGTCTCAAAAAATGCATTAGAAGGTCTGGATTGGTCCGCAAGTTACGGACCAATAATATATTTATGTGCCATTGACATTATCGTGATAACAATTTCAACAATATTATTCCCTTATATATGGCGAAGCTGACATTCGACTTTAAAAAGAACTGGTGGAAATTAATTGCGGTAATATTGGTATTCTACACCGTAATTGGAGGCTTTTTAATTAAAGTCCCAAGAATTGCCATAGTACAGGAAAGTGTAAGAAATCAGTTCTTTCATGTATCTATGTGGTTCAGCATGATGATCCTGCTCACAACATCTTTAATATTCTCCATAAGATACCTTGCAAAATCAAAGATGAAATTCGATGGAATTGCTGAAGAATTTGCCTATATGGGAATTATTCTGGGGATATTAGGATTGGCGACCGGAAGTATATGGGCCAGGTTTACATGGGGTGCCTGGTGGGTCAATGATGCCAAACTTAATGGTGCAGCTATCTGTATGTTGATCTACCTTGCGTATGTTATATTGAGAAATTCAATTGAAGACGAAATTCAAAGGGCAAGGATCTCGGCTGTTTATAATATATTTGCCTGGTCAACCTTGCTACCTCTCTTATATATCTTACCAAGACTCACAGACTCATTACATCCAGGCAGTGGAGGTAATCCTGGATTCAATATTTACGATCTCGACAACAACTTAAGACTGGTTTTTTATCCATCTATTATAGGCTGGACCTTATTGGGTGTCTGGATCATTCAATTAAGAGTAAGGGTAAAAGAAATAAAATCAAAACTTGAAGATATTAGTTAATTATATGAAGAAGTGGATAATAATGTTATTTTCTAATTTAATCGCCTTTTCTGTTATGGCCCAGCAGGGAGAAATTGATGCTGTTGAGATGGCTGACGCACTCAGAACCTCAGGGAAAATATATGTAGTAGTACTTGTAGTTACAATCATTTTAACAGGATTGATCTTATATCTTATCAGGCTGGACAAGAAGGTGAGCAGATTGGAAAAAGAAGTTTCAAATAAAATGAAATTTGAAACCCCTAATTAATAATTTAAAATTCAGATGAAAAAGACACACATCTTTGGGATCGTAATAATTGCAATTGCCGTAATGATCATAATAATTACAGCTGGCGACGCAAGCACCTATGTCACCTTTCGGGAAGCTATAAAAATGGCTGAAGATGGTAACAATAAAAAAATTCACGTTGTAGGTCAGTTAAAAAAGGACAAAGAAGGAAACGTCCAGGGTTTACAGGTTACAGAAGACAAGTTATCGGTATCCTTTTTGATGATTGACAATGAGAATATGGAACAGAAAATATATTTTAATGAACCAATGCCCCCGGATTTACATAGATCAGAACAGGTTGTGGTAATAGGATCCTTTAAGGAAGATATATTTGTCGCAGATAAAATATTGTTAAAATGCCCTTCAAAATACCAGGAGGAAGAGATTAAGATATAAGTTAGGCGTATGGTACATACTTTGGCAGGGAATATTGGGCATCTTTTTGTAATCATTTCATTTATTTCAGCTATTGTGGCGGCTTTTTCCTATTTCAGAGCTGAACAATTACAAAATGCAGACTGGAAACATACGGCCCGTTTTTCATTTTACATACATATATTATCTGTATTTGGGGTAGTTGCTATCCTCTATTATATCATTTATCATAACTATTTCGAATACCATTATGTATGGAGCCATTCCTCAAGGTATTTGCCATTTTATTATAAGCTTTCAGCATTCTGGGAGGGGCAGGAAGGCAGCTTTTTGCTGTGGATCTTCTGGCATGTGATCCTGGGGCTCATTATCATCAGGACTTTTAAAAAATGGGAATCACCCGTGATGTTTATTTTCTCGCTGGTTCAGGCTTTCCTGGTATCCATGATCCTTGGGGTGGTTATAATAAACCTGAAAATTGGAAGTTCTCCATTTCTACTGACCAGGGATGTAATCAATGCGCCAGTATTTGACATAAATCCTGATTTTATTCCTGAAAACGGATCCGGATTGAATCCATTGTTGCAGAATTACTGGATGGTCATTCATCCTCCTACGCTTTTCCTGGGATTTGCAGCAACCATTGTGCCTTTTTCCTTTGCAATTTCCGGATTATGGTCAAAGAAAATAACAGAATGGATCAAACCAGCCGTCCCCTGGGCATTATTTGCAGCGGCTACCCTGGGGCTGGGCATATTGATGGGTGCTTACTGGGCATATGAAACTTTAAATTTCGGAGGCTACTGGAATTGGGATCCTGTCGAAAACGCCATATTCGTGCCATGGCTCGTTTTAATTGGAGGCATACATACCATGCTCATTTATAAACGAAATGGGGCAGCTGTTAAAACCTCCTTTATCCTGATCATAGCAACTTTTCTTTTGGTTGTATATTCAACTTTTCTCACAAGAAGCGGTATTCTGGGTGATAGCTCAGTTCACTCTTTTACAGATCTGGGATTAAGCGGGCAACTCCTGCTGTATTTGCTGGTATTTGTTGTGCTGAGCATATATCTCCTGATAAGGAACTGGGGAATTATTCCTGCCACAGAAAAAGAGATAAATACCTATAACAAAGAATTCTGGATATTTATTGGAGCTACTGTTTTATCATTATCAGCATTTCAGGTAATCCTTCCTACGTCAATTCCAGTAATAAATTCCATTTTAAACAATATTGGAATTGAGACATCAATGGCCCCGCCAGCTGATCAGGTTATGTTTTATACCCGGTTTCAGATTTGGTTCGGCATAGGTATTGCCATGCTAACAGGTATTGGGCAGTTTTTCTGGTGGAAGAAACTGGAAAAGGGAAAAGTATACCAGGAATTCGCTTTGCCCATTGTGATCAGCCTGGTATTATCTACCCTGATCATGGCGCTATCCGGACTGAGAGATCTGTCCTTCCTTTTGCTTTTAAGTGCTGGCATATTCTCTATCGTGTCAAATATCCGGACATTATTCAAATTATATTCCAAAAATGTCAAGCTTTCAGGTGGTGCGATTTCCCATATTGGTGTGGCTTTAATGTTGATCGGCATCTTATATTCCTCCGGTCTATCAAAAGTGATTTCTCTTAACAGATCCGGAATGACATACAGCAGCGACCTACCTGAAGAGGTGAATAAAGAAAACATACTTCTGTTCCAGGACCAGCCTGTAGAAATGGATAGTTATCAACTAACCTATAATGGGAGAAGGATTAAAATTGATGGCCTTGGCGGATATTATAAAAAAGATCAATTTAACCTATTGAATGACACCTATTATTTAACCGCCAAAGAAGATATTTTAAAAGGTGATCTAATAACTGTTTCAAAAGGAGATACCGTGAAATATAATCCGGAAAACACGTATTATGAAGTAAGCTATAAAAAGGAAAACGGAAGCTCTTTTTTGCTATATCCAAGATTACAGGAAAATCCGGATATGGGCAATGTCGTTTCCCCCTCAATTAAAAGAAGTGCTTTAAGGGATATCTATACTCACGTTACAGTAGTTGCTAACGAAGAAAAGGAATGGAGTGAAACAGTAGAGGAAGAAGTTAAACTGGGTGAAAATTTCTTCGTAAATGACTATGTTTCAACTGTTGAAAAATTCAAACGGATTGATGAGGTAGATGGCATTCCTTTGGAGGAAGGAGATATAGCAGTAAAAGCGCAAATAAAAATACAAGGTAAAACTCAGGATTATTACCTGGAGCCTATTTACCTTATACGTGATAATTTCGCCGCAAGAATACCTGAAGAGAATGAAGCACTTGGCATCAAGCTGACGGTTTTGCAGATAATCCCTGATAAAGACGCCCTGGTTCTAGGAATAAATACTTCCCAGAAAGACTATATCATTCTGAAGGCAATTGAAAAGCCATTCATAAACTTATTATGGACCGGGACGCTGATACTTATGATCGGATTCACCATTGCCACTGTTCGTCGTGTTAAGGAAATAAAATAATAATCGCGGTTACAAATCGCATTCTGTCTTTATAAATAAATACATCAGCTATTTTTATGAAGACGGGATCAACCATAAGGCTATTACTAATACTGGCACTATTGTCGTCATGTGATATCGAGAATCCGATTCCAGATCCAATTGAGAATCCTGAATATGCCAACTGGATAATCCCTAAAAATGAAATTATCAAAAGGGGAACAGAAAATGATTTTATACACTCATTTGATAATCCACAGTTTATTCCTGTGATTGCTGCTGAGGATCTGGAACCCGAAGATTTGATATTAGGATTAAATATTAAAGGTGATTATCGGGCTTATCCGATAAATATTTTGAATTATCATGAAGTGGTTAATGATGAATATGCTGCAGGAGAAAAAATGATTTCCTATTGCCCATTGAGTGGAAGCAGTACAATCTGGGACCGCAAAATTAAAGGCATTAGCACTTCATTCGGAGTTTCAAAATTTGTTTACAACTCCAGTCATTTATTGTATGACAGGGTTTCGAAAGGGCATTGGCTGCCACTCAAAGACATGTGTGTGAACGGTGAACTTGAAGGATATGAGATAGAAGGACATCATGTCATTGAAACTACCTGGGAAAACTGGCGTACCATGTTCCCTGGATCAAAAGTTATGAACCCACCTGCCGGCTCATCTTTTAACTATACTATTGATTCCTATAGTGAATACAAAAGCAGTGATACCATTTTCTATTCAGTCAAACCCTTGAACCCCGGGCTGCCAGTGAAAGAGAAAGTTCATGGGATTATTATAAATAAAAGAATAAAAGTATTTTCCTATGAGGCTTTCGGTGATTCAACAACTATCATTCATGATAATTTTCAGGGTCTTTCAATGGTAGTAATTGGGAACCGATCAAAACAATATATCGTATCATTCGAAAGAAGAATTCCAGGTGGACCTGAGCTCGATTTTATACCTGCTTCGGATGCTCCGAATATATTAATGACAGATAATGAAGGTAACAAATATGATATCTTTGGCCTGGTAGTTGACGGTCCGCGACAGGGCCAGGCACTGATCCCAACTAAATCGATAACAGGTTATTGGTTTGCTATAGCTTCTATGTATTTGGACCCAATTATTTACTAATTTTTCCTTTTTCTGATTTAAATCATTTTTTCTAAGAACTATGAAGAATAGTTTTGTCTCAAGTTAGATTTTTTGCAGGAATGAGACCATTTAAAGTTATTGGCATACAGCAAATAGCCATTGGAGGTGAAGATAAGGAAAAGCTTGCTAGATTCTGGATTGACATTATGGGCCTGGAAAAGGTAAAAACCTTTAAGAGTGAGATGGAAAACGTGGATGAGGATGTGCTGAAGATTGGGGATGGGCCGCATGCCGTAGAGGTGGATATCATGCAACCTGTGGATATAGAAAAAAAACCCAGGGTTCATGAGCCAAAACTTAATCATGTAGGCTTATGGATTGATGATCTGGCAAAAGCAGTTGAATGGTTACAGGAACAAGGTGTAAGGTTTACACCGGGAGGAATCAGAAAAGGTGCATCAGGATATGATGTTTGTTTTATACATCCAAAAGGTAATGAAGATTTCCCCTTATGTAGTGAGGGGGTTTTGGTGGAACTAGTACAAGCACCTGAAGAGGTGGTCGACGCTAAGCGTTGATGACTAGTTTTTTGTGGTTGTAAAGTTTGGTTTAGCCGGGTATTTTTATACCCGGTTTTTTTATTTTTATATATGGAATATTACAACATTGCCTTCATAGGTGCGGGAAATCTTGCCTGGCATCTTGCCCCCGAACTTGAGAATTTCGGGCATAAGGTGTCATTGGTAAACAGCAGATCTAAAAAAAATGCAGTTTCTTTAATTGATAGGCTATACAGGGCATCTTACAAAAAGAGTCTGGATTTCTCAAAGTCAGATATTGATATAATAATTATCACAGTTTCGGACAATCACATAAAAGATATAGCTTCAGAGATTATAATTCCGGAACATTGCTGTATCATCCATACAAGTGGCACCCAATCTATAGAGATATTGGGTAGATCGGCTGCCTTGCATTATGGAGTTCTTTATCCTTTACAAAGCTTTACGAAGGGTGTAAAAGCCAGCTTTAAAGATACGCCTATCTTCGTGGAAGGAAACGGGAATTATGCCTATAAGGTTCTTCAGGAATTATCAAGGAAACTTTCAAAACAAACATATAAGCTTGATAGTGAACAGCGTAGTATTTTACACCTCAGTGCGGTAATAGCTTCTAACTTCTCGAACCATATGCTTACAATCGCCAAATCCTTAATGGACCAGCATGATATGAGTTTTGAATTATTACATAATGTAGTTTATACAATGGTTCAAAAAGCCTTTATAGCAGGGCCAAAGAACGGACAGACCGGGCCTGCTGTGCGGAAAGACCTGGACACTCTGGAAAAACACCGGAAACTGCTAAAAAGTGACCAAAACCTGCAAAAACTATATACGCTTATTTCAAATCACATTATTAATACCCATCATAATTGACCGATTCTCAATTTTCTGAATAAGGGCTAAAAAATATCCTTTCTGAAAAGATCTGGTAACAGAATTTATCCAGTAGTTTATTTCCTTTTTAAGTTATTTGTAAAAGCTTAATAATTGTCTCTATTGAAGTATCGCTTTGATCAATGCTTTCCACAGGCACATCCTGGCAACATAAATCCCTGGCTTTCTTCATGCCACTCAAAATTGTCGTTATAAGCGTCCAGCTCCCAGAAGAACTTTGTCCTCTTTTTATCCACATTCCCAATTTCATTCATGGAATCAGTGTTATATAATCTGCCATTGATCATTACCATGTCTACAGAGTTCGTATTCTGTATATCCTGAAGAGGATCTTTATCCAGAACAATCAGATCTGCCAGTTTCCCTTCTTTGATAGATCCTAATTCATCACCCATTCCTATATATTCAGCGCCATCGATAGTAGCGGCTTTCAGTACCTGCATATTAGTCATCCCTCCTTGAGAAAGGTTCCACATTTCCCAATGCACACCGAGACCTTGTAACTGCCCGTGGCCTCCGACGCATATCCTCACGCCTCTGTCGGCCAGAGCTTTGCATGATTCTGATACCAGAATATGCCCATTATCATATTCCTTATCAGGAACCATAGTCCTGTGCCTGGACCGGCTATCGATAATACTTCTTGGGGTGTATTTTAAAAGTTTCTCATTTTCCCAGACATTGGTTTTCTGATACCAATAATATTCCCCGTTTAATCCTCCATAATTGACAATTAAGGTAGGTGTATTGGCTGTATTGCTTGCAGACCATAATTGAAGAACATCTTCGTAAAGGGGAGCTACAGGCAAATTATGTTCAATACTTGTATGCCCATCATAGATCTCACTCAAATTATGATAAAATGTCGATCCACCTTCCGGATAGACCATTATACCCAATTCCCTTGCCGCCTTTATGATCTGTTGACGCTGTTCTCTTCTGGGCTGATTATAACTTTTAATGGAAAAGGCACCGTAGGCCTGGGTTCGTTTCAAAGCACTCCGGGCATCATCCAAATTGTTGATAACAGCCTTAAAATCACCATCAGCACCATAAATTATGGTTCCTGTTGTATAGATCCTGGGTCCAACCATGTTGCCGGCTTTAACCATCTCAGATTGGGAGAAGGACATCTCTGAATTCGATGATGGATCATGTGTTGCTGTAATTCCATAAGCAAGATTGGCATAATATGTCCACTCCTTCTGGGGGCTCAATCCATACCTGAAGGCAAATAAATGTGCATGAGAATCAATGAAACCAGGCATGATCACCTTGCCACTAACATCTATAATTTTTGCCCGCCGGGGAATTTTAACATCCTCCTTTTTTCCGATGGAAATTATCCTGTTGTCTTCCACTACTACGACACCTTCCTCAATGATCCTTTCCCCTTCCATAGTAATGATCTTTGCACCTTCAAAAGCAATAATGCCTTCAGGAACATCAGTCTTTAACTCAAGGTCAACATTGATAACATTCTTTTTTATTTCAGAAATAGAATCAGGTGATCCTTCAAGAAAGGTAAAACAGTTTTTAACATCAACTGTATAGTATTTTTCTCCTAATGTCCAGTGTAGTTTCTTACTGTCTTTTGTCCATTGCAGATTTATGCCGGCATCATCGGAAACCTTTGCTACAGGTAAGGCTTTTGTTGATGCCGAAAGGTCAAAGGTCTGACCAGAAGGATTGAATGGCATAATATAAACCTGGTGTAGTTCTCCAAAGGCAAGCCATTTATTGTCGGGGCTTACATTATATTGATTGGCATAGGTAGATTTGAAGTGTGTTCTTTCTTCTTCACCCTGAAGATTGACACTTTTATATGATTTATTTAAAGAACCAAACAGATATCCACCGGTCTGATAAAATATACGATCTCCACGATTATTAAATCTTGGCGAAATTTCCTTCACTGATTATAAAATGTTGTTTTTCATCCTCAACGGACATCCAGTAAAGGCCCGGTTCTTTGGTATATGACATGCCCATGGCAAGATTGCCTGATTCTTTCTGGTAAACTATTTTTTTACTGTCAGGTGAAAAAGACGGAGTCCTGTAAATTCCCTTTTCGCTTGTCAGGGTTCTTGATTCTTCCCCTCCAATAGCCATCATTTTAATGCTTCCTTTTTCTTCATCATTCCAGGTAACGTATACTATATTTTTCCCATCCGGTGAGAAAGAAGGTTCAAATTCAAAATCACTTCCATCGGTAAGGCGTTCCGGTTCGCCATCCGGGAGTTTTTTTGACCATAAGTATCCAACAGCATTAAATACAAGCAATTTCTCATCCGGAGATGTTACAGCATGACGGATAACATTGACTTTGAATTTTTCCGGGGCTACTTCATGTTTAAAATAAAGCGCATCGCTGATTTTATGATCCGCCGAAGCAGTGAATTCAATGGTTTCTGAATTACCTGTTTGTGTATTGATCTTTAAGATCTTACCACCTGCCCAGATAATGATATTTTCATTATCCGGCAACCAATTGAAGTTTGTATATACACCGAAAATGGCCCAGGCTTCCTGCTGATCCTTACTTAGTTGATCAAATGCGGGCTTTTGAATGCCAGTTTTCAGGTCGTGAATATAAAGAACCGACTTTTCCCTCACCCTCCGAACAAATGCCAGCTTTTTTCCATCAGGAGATACCTGTGGCCGGATTGCACCTCCGGGTCCTTGAATGATTGTTTCTGATTTTCCTTTTTCTATATCATATCTTTTAATAACATAAATCTGCGAATTTGGATCTTTGTTATACTGGAAAAATCCTCCGGGATAAACATCCTGGCTGTAATAAATATATCTGCCATCCGGGCTAAAACAAGGTTCACCAAGATCCTGCTGATCATTCATCTTTTCTACAAGTTGAATACCAGTTCCACCGGATATATGGTACATCCAAAGTTCTCCGGCACCCAGTGATCTTTCTGAAGTGAAGTGCTTTCTGGCAACCAGATATTGCCCATCAGGAGACCAAACCGCATTGTTAAGCAACCTGAAGTCTTCTTTGGTTATTTGTTGCGGATTAGTCCCGTCGAGGTTCATGGTCCATATGTTGTCTCCTCCTCCGGCATCACTAGTAAAGCTGATCTTTTTACCGTCAGGACTGAACCTTGGCTGTACTTCAAATGGATATCCTCCTCTTAGTAATTTGGCCTGACCACCTGAAACAGGCATTATATATATATCGCCAAGTATTTCAAAAACGATACGTGTCCCATCAGGGCTTACATCGAGATTAATCCAGGTTCCTTCAGAAGTTGTAATTTTTACTTCTTTAAAAGGTTCCCCCGGTTCTGCAACATTCCACTTGTCTTTATTTTCCTGACCGTTAAGGTGCAATGCCAGGAACATTGGTATAATCAATAGATTAATTTTCATTTATTAAATGGTTTTTTATAGCTACAAAAATGTTCAATTTTATCTAATTATCCGTTGTGGTATGGTAAATTAGGGATTGTGGACTGTGCTCGTATCCGCCGTTACCGAAGCTGAAGAGGGTGAAAATGTCTGAAATACCCCTACCATATTTAATATGCCACGTGCTACACTGTCATGAATTATTATTTCTTTTTCACAATATACATACAATATTTAGTCTCTGATTTGTGTCCAGATACTTTATCCTCGTATTTATAAATCAACGAAGAATCATTTAAAATCTCAAAATCAAGTCCCGAACTTTCGATCGTGTTCTTCAGAATCTTTACTTTTTTACCTGTGTCTTGAATGCAAATGCAAATCAGTCCGTTTTTATTTATCCGTTTTGCAATTTTATCAATCAGGTCAGTCTCTCGCTTTTTGTCTCGTTTTTCAAAGTGGAACATTGAGTCAAGCAACACAATATCAAAATCCTGGTAATTATTAAATGAATAAATATCTCCGACTAATCCAGTTACATTTAATCCTTCTTTTTCAGATATTGAGTTCATTTGGTCAATACCGACTTTGGAATTATCAATCCCTGTAACTATGTATCCAAGTCGAGCTAAATATATCAAGTCTCTTCCCTGTCCACACCCTAAATCAATCATTTTGCCTTTTGGCTCATATCGCCTGAAAAAATCAATCAGTTCGGGGTATGGTTCTCCGAATAAATCCTCCACTTCGTAATATTTATCATAATCTGTCATCTGAATCATTCGAATTTTGTCATTTGTAGCGACCTCTTTGCAAGCTTCACAACTATTGAATAAAACTTTGGCTTAATGCGAGCCGCTATAAGTATTTTCTGCAGGAAGGATCTGCTCATTTTTATTCCTGACTTTTGATGTGATATTCTGAGACCAGGTATGGTTCTATACTTGGATAATCGATAAATGACTTCACATCAAAATACACCTGAAGCATTCTTGGAACGATCATTAGGGGATTTCCAAAAAATTTGAAGGGATTAAACAGTTCCGAACTTGTTTTACAATGCTCCTCTACAATGCCATCAAATATCTCAGCGGACGCCGGGGTATATGCCTCAACAACATTCCGGTTATAATGCCATAAAGGATGGATTTTTAATGATAAAGGGGTATGGCCATTATGCCAACGGTCAAGGAATTTTTCATACTCCAGGTCTTTCTTTTTCCTGAATAGTGTGAGAAGGCATACTCCTGGTGTAATATCACCATCCGGCCAGGTCCTATCATATTCCACAGGTAGAGCCTCAGTAACCTGATAGGAACCGATAAATTCCTTCGATTCAAGAAGTGAAGGAATAATTTCTTTTTCTTTATTGAAATACACTGATACGGCGGCAATTTTAGATTTTTTAAAGGGTATCACCGTGTTCCGGGGAGGTTCCTGTTCAGTCAACACCAGTTTGACCGAAATACCATTTGTCTTTATAGGTTCCACCGCAGAAAATATCCGATGCTTAAAAGCATCATATGACTCTGATTCCTTTCCCCTGATCAGGTAAATATCTTTTTGCATTACATCGAATTTATAATATGATTTAAAATATATAATAATATTTTTATAAGCTGAAATATATTATACATAATCCTTTATGCAGATGAAAGAATTCGTTGAATCCAATAGGGCTTATTCCATATTAGTTACCGGTGGTTCAGGATTTCTTGGTCAGGCAATAATAAAGGAGTTGCTGATCGATTCTCCATTGATCAACTCTAAGGAAATCAGAATTCTGGATTTAGAAGAATATAGTGAATCAAGTGAGCCTGGAATTACTTACATTCATGGGGATGTCCGTGATTATGAAAGCCTGGAAAAAGCTTCAAGAGGTGTTGATATCATCTTTCATTCAGCTGCTATTGTGGATTGGGGGACACATTCTGCGAATGACGTCTATGATGTAAATTTTAAGGGAACAGAAAACGTGATCAAAGCCTGTAAAAGGAATAATGTTGGCATATTGATCTATACAAGTTCTCTTGATGCCGTATTTACCGGCAAACCACTTGTAAATATAAATGAAGATCAGCCTTACCCTGAGGTGCACCCTAATATGTATTGTGAGAGTAAAGCGCTTTCAGAAAAGGCTGTAATTGAAGCTAATAATAATTCGTTAAAGACCTGCGTACTTCGGCCATCTGACGTTTATGGAGAAGGAGATCCTTATCATATTGACTCCCTGATCAACATGGCAAAAACAGGTTTTTATGTCCGGCTGGGCAATGGTACTTCAAAATGCCAGCATGTATATGTAGGCAATATGGCTCATGCTCATATATTGGCGGCAAAAAATATATTGGAGCAAAATACCATTATAACCGGAAAAATATACTTCATAACCGATGGCCCTGGTCATAACTTTTTTTCCTTTTTTGATCAGATCGTTGAAAAATCAGGTTATAAGATATGGCCAAAAAATATGTGGTTACCCAGGTGGCTGGCTTATGCGATAGGAAGCATTTCAGAGTTTACCGCTTTTCTTTTCAGGCCGATCCGGCATTATAATCCTAAGTTCAGCCGGTTTGCAGTAGTGTATACGTGTACAGATTTTACCTTTTCATCCGATAGGGCGAGGGAGGATTTTGGATTCAAACCTAAATACAGTTTTGAGTATTCGATAGAGAGAACAGTGAACCATTATAAAGTTAAAGGGTAAATCTCTTACGATCCTGAAAAACTTATGAGAGGTTTTGGGAAATTATCTGATAAGGAATTTTGATATAAAGAGTCCATCTCCTGACTTAAGACCCAGAAAATATATACCCTGAGAAAACTGGTTCAGATCGATCTGCATCCTGCTTGATGCAATGATTTGTTGATTTTTCAAAGTCCTGCCATAAATGTCAAAGATCTGGTAAGATGAAAAGGGATGTTTTTCATTCAATTCCAGAAATATCATGTCATCCGCAGGGTTAGGGAACAAACGAAAAGTGGTTTCATCATTTTCCCGAAGCTGATCTTCATCCACTGATGTAAGGTTAGGATCATATTCAGAGGCACTTTCTGAAATTACAGAATTAATCAATGTCGAATCAATTGAGTAAGCTGTTATGCGAAACCAGCACAAGCTGCCATCCGGAATTTCAGGTTGGTCCCAGAAGTAATATGGATCTGATAACTCAGTAGCCAGTGTCAGAAAAGATTCTTTATCATCAATGCTGTATTCAAGATTATACTTCAGGGGTCTTCCATCATCGGGATTGGAAACTTCCCATGATATAGCCCTGGAGGCTGTCCAGCGATCAGTAGAAGGATATGTTATAAACATTTCCGGTTCTTCGTAAGAATGTAATAGTTCTGCAAATCCTATTCCAGTTACCTCCTCTCCATTCACTGTTCCCATCACATGCGTTGAACCTTCGAAAAAGCGAAAAGGCAATTGTATCTCTGAGTTATTGTGATTAACAGTTATAATCAGGTCTATGTTATTTGCTGTTGAAGTGAATCTCCATTTGCCGGAATAACACATCACACTATCCGGCATATAATTAAACGCCAATCTTTCAATTTCAAAGTCATGTGAAGTATACTGGGTTAGTGTATCCACATATATTGACATATGCCTGTATGTCGCTGTATCGGGAAGTCTTCGATCCGGCGTAAATAGATTGTAAATATTGATATCCATATCATTAGATAACTGGATAAAAAACCACTCATATTTTTCTTCAGTCAGTGGGTTGAATGTCCCATATTGCCTGTCTATCCAGGCGGTTCCATTAACTGGTTCAGTCATCCCATTTATGTCAAGTGTTCCCTCAACCACTGACTTGGTTAAGGAATAATAGTAAGTATAACTGTTTTCTCCCTGCTCAAAATATCCGTTATCTCCCAATATAAGTGGCGGCTTGGCAGAATCATATGTTAGGTTCAGTACATTTTGGTCGGATTCGGCGGAAAGGGTATATTCAAAAGGGATAATTGCATCATCGATCCCGGTTTTGTTATACCAGAATTCTGAGTTTCCTCCCATAGTAGTGGCTTGTATATTCAGGCTGTCTTCAGCCATGATGTCATAATTTACAGCTGCAGTTTCAGAATAAAAGGCACCAGTTTCTTCGTTGGTGACATTGAGAATTCTAAATCCGTCAAAGCCATAGGCTGGGAAATAAAAATAAGTAAGCATAAAACTGAATGAATTTCCGGAGTTATCCCCTGTTAAATGGCCGGCAGTATACCACCATTCGATAGATTCTGCAGGATGTCTCCCTTCGTCCAACGGAAATGAGATCAGGCTGCCATCAGGAATATGCGGGTATTTCTTCCATCCCTGGCCGTATCCCTGGATAGAAAGGAAGGTTATACATATGGAAATGATCAGCTGCCTTTTTATCATAATTGTTTTTTTGCTGATCTAATTGCATTAAAGCAAAATGATCAGGACAATGATATTCGTTTCTTATTTGTTAATCACATAACAATCGAAAAGGTAAATTAATTATAATTAATGAACAATTCATAGTGTCATCATTTATAAAGAAATGAATACAATCCCGAATAGGAAACAATAAAAAAAGCCATGCAAACGATCAAGTCCACATGGCTTATCACCTTAAATTAACACGCCTATTTAGTAAGTGTCATTTCAATTTTCATGGATACTTCAACATCAGGAGTATCTAAATTTTCATCGAGGTCTTCCATGGATAACTCATCATAACTAACCTTCAAGGTACTTTTTGTAAGTTCAAGGATAGATATAATTTGTTCGTCAGAAGTACCGCCGTCAATGATTATTTTATTACCATCTGAATTTATGGCCCATGAACCATCTTCAACAGTATCTGCTATTCTAAAGACGTATGTATTATCATCTTTAAATTCAATTGTTCCACCAAAAGATTCCTTTAAGAAGGCATCATAAATAGCGGAGAACGCTTCGGCTTCAAGACCCGACATTCCCATTACATCGGTAAAATAATTTTTTATGGGAAGACCGCCTATTTCCGGGACAACGTCAGCATCTGAAATTGTCCATAAGCCTACCAATTCTGCTGTGTCAATACTCGCTTCTTTTTCAAAAAGGTCACAGCCAGTTGCAACAAAGATTGAGAATACTCCAATGATAATGAGAGATCTCATTTTACTTAAATTACTACTCATAATAAAATGATTTTATTTAGCTGATATTAACTGGTTAAATAATTTTAAAAATTGTCGATTTAAAAAGTTTTATACTTTTAATCAGTTTTAAAACGCAGAAGTAACCTTTTTAGTATAATATTTCACCATCCCAGAAGGTAAGCAAAAATCAATGGAGCAACAATGGTAGCATCTGATTCAATAATAAATTTGGGCGTTTCCGGATTTAGTTTACCCCAGGTTATCTTTTCATTTGGCACTGCACCTGAATAGGATCCATAACTAGTGGTTGAGTCGCTGATCTGGCAAAAATATGACCACATAGGAATATCCTCCAGCAGGAGATCCTGATGGAGCATTGGAACTACACATATTGGAAAATCACCTGCAATACCACCTCCAATCTGAAAAAACCCAATCCCAGGATCCGAGTTATCTCTGTACCAGTCTGCCAGATAAATCATATATTCAATACCTGATTTAGTGATCGAGGGATTCAATGTACCTTTAATACAGTGGGCAGCAAATATATTTCCGCAGGTAGAGTCTTCCCATCCGGGAACTATGATCGGGAGATCTTTCTCTGCTGCTGCCAAAAGCCAGGAATCCTTTGGATCAATTTCATAATTTTCCTCAAGTTTACCGCTAAGAAGTAATTGATACATATATTCATGAGGAAAATACCTTGTCCCTTCAGATTTTGCCTTCTCCCAGCTAAGTAACAGATGATTTTCTATTCGCCTGAAGGCTGCTTCCTCTGGTATACAAGTATCAGTAACCCGGTTAAGATGCGCGTTTAAAAGTTCGAGTTCATCAGAAGGGGAAAGATCACGATAATGCGGAATTCTTTTATATTGATTATGTGCTATAAGATTAAAGACATCTTCTTCAAGATTTGCACCAGTGCATGTAATTATGTGGACTTTATCTTTTCTGATCATCTCAGCCAGGGATTTTCCAAGCTCCGCAGTGCTCATGGCCCCGGCAAGCGTGATCATCATTTTATTCCCTCCAGTGAGTTGATTTTCATATTCACGTGCGGCATCCACAAGGGCAGCGGCATTAAAATGCTTATAATGATTCAGCATAAACCGGGTAACGGGACCTTTAGGATTCATTATATTTAAATTTATAGCTTAACATTTTGTAATATAATTTGGCCACTAAAAAATCAGGCGCTTTTAAATCTTTTATTGGGGCCAGCTCCACAATATCAAATCCTTTCACCTCTCTCAATTGAAATACCTTTTTTAAAAATTGTAAGGTTGTTTCCCAACTCAATCCTCCAGGTTCCGGAGTTCCGGTTGAAGGCATAATACCAGGATCAAGCACATCAAGGTCAAGGGTTATATATACCTTATCTTTCATGATCCCAATGGCTCGATCAATCCAATCCGTATCACCCACAATATCTTCTGCAAAAAAGCAATTATTCTTTTTCATATGATCCAATTCTGACTTATCCATGCTTCTGATACCAACCTGAATCAGGTTGCTATTTTGTGAAGCATCGTGCAGCGCACAAGCATGGTTGAAAGCTGATCCATTGTATTCAGGGCGCAAGTCAGCATGTGCATCCAATTGAAGGATCGTAATATCCGGATATGTTTCATAAAAAGCTTTAATAATTCCAATGCTAATGGAATGTTCTCCGCCAAAAAAAGTTGGGAACTTACCGGATTTGATTATTTGTAAGGAGCTATGGTATACTTTCTCATACACTTTTTCAGGAGTAGATTTTTCAAGTATTTCAGGGAGAATATGTATCCCTTTTCTATAAACCTCAGTATCAGTTTCTATATCATAGAGTTCCATATTTTCAGCGGCTTCAAGAAATCTCTCAAATCCTATATCAGCTCCTTTACCCCAGGTGCTGGTACCATCATAGGGTATGGATTGCAATAGAATCTCTGCTTTATCGAAAGATGCATATTTCTCTGGTATTCCTGCGAAAGTCATTTAGTGCGCGTCGTTATATCCTAAAATATTCATCATATCATCCACAGATTGTTCGTGCCTGAATACATAATCTATAAAATTTCCAGTATCATCCCTGTCTATGATCACATGTTTTGGAGATGGGATAAGACAATGTTTGATTCCCCCATAACCGCTGATCGAATCCTGATAAGCGCCCGTATGAAAAAATCCGATATATAGCGGTTCTTTTTCCTCGTCTGAATAAGCGGGTAACAGAATTTGTTGGTTGAAATCCTCGGAATTATAATAATCTGAGTGATCACAACTTATCCCTCCAATATTTACTTTTGTGAATTCATTATTCCATTTATTAATTGGAAGGAGAATAAACTTTTCATGCATCGACCAGGCATCTGGAATTGTATTCATCAAACTATTATTTACGATGTACCATAGTTCAGAATCATTTTGTTTTTTTTGTTCTAACACCTTGAAAATAATAGCTCCACTTTCTCCTACTGTATATTTTCCAAATTCTGTATATAAATCAGGATCTTCGATTCCCTCGGCAGTACATGTCTCTTTGATGTTTCTTACGATCTCCTGGATCATGTATTCATAATCATACTCAAATCCAAGGTGGTTTCGAATTGGCAATCCTCCTCCTAAATTCAGGGCATGAAGTTTTGGGTATTCTTTCTTAAGTTCTACATACAAATCAAGTGCTTTTTTAAATTCTCCCCAATAATACAATGTATCCCTGATTCCTGAATCTACAAAGAAATGCAACATCTCAAATTCAACATTCGGATTATCCTTAATCTTAACTCTGAAAAATTCCACTAGTTCATTTGGCCTTATTCCAAGCCTGGAAGTATAATAGGCTGACTGCGGTTCTTCATCTATTGCCATGCGTAAACCAATTTTAATCTTTCTTCCGGATGCAAAACGTAATAAGCGGTCCAATTCATAAACACTATCAAGGATAACAACAGAACTTTTAAAGCCTTTATCCTGCAACATAATTATCTTCTGAAGGTAATCATCTGTTTTATATCCATTATGAATAATAATGCAGGATTTATTCAATTCCTTCTTTTCATAGAGTTTTAGAATTAAATCAATATCAAAGGAGGAGGATGTTTCCAGGTTTACATTATGTTTCATGGCTGCACTGACAACATGATGAAAATGACAACATTTGGTGCAATAACAGAAATGATAATGGCCGGAATAATTATACTTTTTCATCGCCCTTTTAAAAAGGTTTCTTACTCTTTTTATTTGCTCACCAATTCTTGGTAAATAGATAAGGCGAAAAGGAGTTTCATATTTCTCTATCAGATACTTAATTGATACACCGTGAAATTTGAGATAATCTCCCTGCAGATCGAAGCCTTCCTGTGGAAAGTAAAAGGTCTGCTCAACCAGGTCAAAGAATGTATTTTTCATTCTTAATCAAACATAGAATAAAATAATTGTTGAATAATTAAATGCAAATAAACGGATAATAATTTACATAATTGCATTTTCTTTTTCTGCTAAAAACATATAATTTTAAAAAATTTTATAGCTGATAAAAGGTTAAAATTGGAAGTAAACTATAAATTCCTAATCACTTCAAATATAATTGTCTCAATTAATCCATTATGAGTTGATATTTCCCGCTATGAAAGATTAAAAGTAGTAAATTGTATTTATAAATTCATTTTAAAATAATCAATCATATTATGAAAAACATTATCAGATTAATTATCATCCTTGCGGTATCATCTTATACTTCCTTACATGCCCAGAAATACGATATCGAGGAATCGAATAAAACAATCGCCGACTTCAAAAAAGAAGATCCGGGGATTGAGAAATTCTTTAATAATTCACATGGATATGCTGTTTTGTACTCAGTCGGAAAAGGCGCGGTTGGTGTAGGAGGTGCAGGTGGAAAAGGAACTGTTTATGAACAGGGAACTCCAAAAGCTGATGTAAAAATGTCGCAGGTAACAGTTGGTTTTGCACTTGGTGGTCAGAAATATGCTGAGATTATCTTCTTTGAGGATAAGGAACATTACGATCATTTTGTGAGCAAAGATTTTGAATTCGCTGCTCAGACTTCAGCTGTCGCACTAAGCTCGGGTGTCTCAGCAAATGCTAAATACAGAGATGGGGTTGTTGTTTTTACCATGGCGATTGGTGGCCTTATGTATGAAGCGTCCGTTGGAGGACAGAAATTTAAAGTCACCTTGTATGGAGAAGAATAAAAATAAAAAAATCCCGACTGCCTAACTCATATCCGGGCAATCGGGATTTCAAATATCTTCTTAAAGTTGTCTATTTATGCAAGCGCATCCAATGCGGCCTGATAATTCGGCTCTTCAGAAGCTTCCTGTACCTGCTCAGAGTAAAGTACTTTTCCGTTTTCATCAGCAACGATAACCACCCTCGAGAACAATCCTTGTAATGGACCTTCAACAATTTCCAATTCATAATCTTTGCCAAATTGACTGTGTGGCAAAATCCGAGAGGGTGATGGCATTATCAATGCCTTCTGTTCCACAGAATCTGCTTTGTGCAAATGGAAGGTCTCTGCTGATACACAATACTTGGGTATTATCAAGTTCAGCAGCGTATTTATTAAATGCCCGTACTGAATTTGCACAGGTTCCTGTATCCAGGCTTAGGAATACATTTAGAACAATCCTTGAGCCTGCAAAGTCTTTAAGAGAAACTTTAGAAAGGTCATTTTTTGTAAGTAAGAAATCAGGAAGCGAATCCCCTGCGACTGGAATATTACCTTTTGTAATTGTGGTATTTCCTTTGAATTTTATTGTAGCCATATTTTAATATTATTTAATGAATAATTCTAGTATCTGAAAAGTTTACAGGCATATGTAGCTATCCTGTAAAAGCATATTATCAGTATGCTAAATTAAGTGTTAGAACTTAGTTGACCAATAAAATGTTTTAATTAAACTCTTTGGATAATCAGAATTATGTTTGATTATCATTAATCGGAACCTTTTGGTAAAAGATCTTTCGTTTTCAATTTTGCCGGGCTGAAGATCTCAATGACAAAATTGGATATGCCCAGATCTAATTACTAAGTAATGATATCGATATTACTTTAATGAGGATGTAAATTATCTATCCATCATATTGTTGGTCCACTATCCGTCTCAGGTAATTGTCTGGATTCAACAGAATAATATATCGAAGCAAACGATGCATAGATCCACATGGCGGCTATAATTACACCAATTAAGAAAGCTATTAATCCGCCAATAGCAATAAAGATGGCCAGTAGTCCTATTACGAAAATATTGACGGCATAACCATCGGTCATTTGCCAGCTTTTTTGGAGGGCTTTTATGGCATCCATTTTTTTATCGATTACCAGATAGGGTACAAAAGCCAGTTTACATGCAAATATAATCCCTGGAATAATAAGCATAAAAATGCCAATTCCAATAATTACATTTGTAAGTAATGAAGCCAGCATTACATTGATATAGTTTTCTTTTATATCAAAAAGGTCTTTAACCTGCAAATTCTCGCCCCTGGCTGCTTTTAAATAACAATAAAACATTCCATATTGAAGCGGGCCCAGAATCAGGATGCCATAAGCTGCAGACAAAAAAACGAAAATTACAATTAGGGACCAATTACTGCCATCTTGTACTATAAAAGAAAAAGCATTAATGGGGATTGAAATAATAAATATTAGCAGTCCAATTAAAAAGAGTTCCAGAAAATATTTCCATATCGTCTTCCAGCCATGGTTATAGGCATCACCTACAGTTGGTTCGAAATCAGCTTTTACGTATTCCATGTTATTAGGATTTTAAAGGTTATCAAATCAGTATGAAAATAAGAAAATTTTCAATCTCTTTGAAGCACAAGGAATTAAATCTGTTTTATTGGAAACAAATAGGAACACGAATATATCCATCCACAACCGTCTATCGTAATCAAATACCGCCTATATGATTATAATTTTTACTTTAAAATTAGGACCATATATTTAACTTGGAATAGTATCCATTCTTCTTTATTAACAAAAATCATAAATCATGAATCACTACAAAAAATGGTTATTGACTTTATCTCTTGTAATGTTAATAATCCTCCAATGTTTCTCACAGAATATCACTTTACCTCCGGGTGGAGGAAATCAGAAAGCAAGTGTATCTCAATGGATGGGATTGGTTAAAGCCAATTTTACTTACAACAGCCCTGATGTTACCAGTCCGACAGGAGAAGACAGAACAGGAAAGATCTGGGGTGGTCTTGTACCCTGGGGTATGGTTAACCTTGGTTTCGGATCCGCAGAAACTTCACCATGGCGTGCAGGCGCCAATGAAAATACCGTATTCTCGGTATCTCATGATGTGAAAATTGAAGGGAAGAACCTTGGGGCAGGACATTATGGATTTCATATCATCCCAATGGAGAATGGTAAGTGGACGCTGATCTTTTCAAAAAATTATAGTTCATGGGGAAGCTATTTTTATAATCCGGATGAGGATGCCTTGCGGGTAGATGTAAATCCCCAGGAATGCGAATTCAATGAGTGGTTAACCTACGGATTTGAAAATCGGGAGTTAGGATCATGTACTGCCTTTTTAAAATGGGAAAATAAAAAAGTGCCATTTAAAATTGAAGTGCCAGATATAAATGAATTATATCTTTCTAAGATACGTGACGAATTGCGTTCATCACCCGGATTTACGTATTTAAGCTGGGTGCAAGCTGTGAATTTCTGTGTTCAAAATAATATGAACCTTGATGAAGCCTTAATATGGGCAGAAAATGCTATTTCTGCACCCTTCATAGGTCGTGAAAACTTCCAGACCCTTCAGGCGAAAGCCAGTGTTTTAAAGGCTTTGGGAAATACATCTGAATCTGATGAGGTAATGGACCGTGCTATCAGGAATCCAGCTGCCTCAGTTGCTGAAATCCATCAATATGGCAGGGCGCTGATTGCAGAAGGCCGGAATGAAAAAGCCTTGGAAGTATTTGAATATAACAGGAAATCTCATCCTGAGGATTCATTCACAACCTATGTAGGATTGGCGCGTGGATATGCAGCTGTTGATAATAAGAAAAAGGCTATTAAATATTGGGAAACAGCCATAGAAAACCTGCCGGAAAATCAGAAGCCGAACTTGTCCTTTTATGAAGCTGAACTTAATAAATTGAAAGAATAGTTATAATCATTAAATAAGAACACCCATTTTTAACATTATATGTAATAAACAGAAATGGGTGTTTTTATTTCCTTTTTAGGAATCCATTTCTCAAATTCATATTTATAAAACCTTTTCCAGGATGCGATGGACCTTGCTGATAATTTTCTTTCTTTCACAATTATTTAACAAGGTTAAGGGACAGGATAGCATATATCCTTACATAGAGAATGGCAAGATCGGCTTCAAAAACCTCCAGGATAGTATTCTGGTATCCCCCAAATATGATTATTATGAACCTTTTCAATCAACCCAGCAATACACAATTATTGGTCTGGGCAAGTATGAAAGATTGAATTTTAATGATACTGAAAGACAGGTCAAATTTGTTGGGAAATATGGCATTATTGATTCCACTGCAAAAGAAATTGTACCTCCCTCCCTGGATATAGTATTTCAGATTTATGATAATCATACTTTAGCCGGAAATGGTGAGGGTTATTTGATATTCAATAACTGGCCTGAAGGCAAAGAGATATTTTTTAAGGGGAAAATGGGTGTGGTGAAGCATGACGGAAACGTAATCGTTCCGTTTAAATATAACGAAATCAGAAAAATCAAGTCACAAAGTGTTCCTTTCTGGTTTGCGTTTGATGATCAGGGAAAATCAAGTTTATACTATGATTCAGTTTTGCTGGATTTCAGGGATGATGTAATTGAGGTCTCAGACTTTTCGGAAGGCCGGGCAAAAATAAAGGTGCATTCAAAATATGGATTCATTGACACAAGCGGTACCGTTGTTGTCGAGCCCGTTTATGAACAGGCTAAAAACTATAATTCCGGGAAAGCCTTTGTGAAGAAAGAGGATCAATATGTATGGCTTGATCTCGGTGGTAATGAAATAGAAGATTTTGAGCAAATTATCTTCGAAGAAATAGGGCCTTTCTCAGAAGGATATTCCAGAGTAAAAATTTTTAATGATTACGGTTTTATTTACCCTGATTCCAGTTTCTTTATATTTCCAAGATTCTCAGAAGCCACTCCATTCTTCAATCAGCTCGCATCGGTACGTTCTTCTGGGCACTTTGGCTATATTTTTACGGACGGCTCAGAAGATATTGTGGAACTTTATACACGAAATAACTTGACCCGGGTTCCAAAGGAAGACATAAGAGAAGATTTTTTAAGTGATTCATACGCAGTGGTAAACTCGAAGGATTCTGCCTATTTTTTTGAGCCTCTCGACACCTTAACTCTTGAAAAGTTCATATCAATCCAGGCTGAAGCTATGCGATGGGCTCCTTATATATATTTTAATTATCCGAATATGCTAGCGAAGGTCAGTGCAGGGGAAGGCACTCTTGCAGGCAGGTATTTATTCAATACGACATTTCTTAATCCGGGGACTGAGATATGGGAAAACTATAAAAATAAAGTTTTACTGAAATTGTTTTCTGAAGAGAAAATCCGGTCTTTACTTTGGAAGACCTTCAGTCCTGTCTTTAAAAGTTCATTTCAATCAATGCCTGAGCTTCACCAACGTGTATATCTGGAAATGATCGAGTATCTTGAAATATACTTCAAGGAATATGATATTATTGCTACCCGGAAATTTCTGGAGGAAAATGAAGCCTTCTTTGCTTATGAACATCCTGATGGCACTACCAGCCCGTATAGAAAAACCAGTGCCCAAATTGACCGTCTGATATTAATTTATAAAATCATATCGGTTGAAGATGTTCAGAAATGGATCCGGAAAATTAAGAAAGAAGTATATAAATGGTAAAACCGGTTATATCAAATTTAGGGTAGATATTTTCTTTTCTTCTGATCAAAAGGTAAATTGTATGGGCATAGGTTAATGAAGGGCTGATTTTTATATTTTGCCATAGACTGAATTTCATATGTATGAAAAATGTAAGTGTGCTGACATGTGTTTTTTCACCAATTAAAGACATAATTTAAAAGGTATTCAGCAATTCATCAAGGATCATATATCAAACAACTCAGAAGAAAGGTAACGGTCGCCCCGGTCACAGATGATGCAAACAATATATCCGGATTCAATCTGGTCGATCAGTTTTAATGCCCCTGCCACAGCGCCACCACTGCTCATCCCACCAAATATGGCTTCCTCTGAAGCTAGCCTTCGGGCCATTTGTATAGCCTCAGATTCGGAGACATCTATTATTGAATCTACACGTGATGGATCAAAGATTTTAGGAAGATACTTTTCAGGCCATCGCCGGATACCTGGAATTCTTGATCCTTCCAGCGGCTGTATGCCTACAATCTGAATGTCAGGATCCTTTTCCTTAAGAAACCGTGACACACCCATGATCGTTCCGGTAGTACCCATGGAGGAGACAAAATGCGTGACCTTTCCTTTTGTGTCATTCCATATCTCAGGGCCAGTTGTAAGATAATGAGCCCCAAAGTTGTCAGGATTGGCGAACTGGTTCAACATAAAATATTTCCCCCTTTCAACTTTTTTATGTGCATAATCAATGGATCCTTCTATAGATTCAAACGCAGGAGTTAGTATTACTTTTGCCCCGAAGGCTTTCATGGTCTGGATCCTTTCAACTGTTGAGTTTTCAGGCATGACCAATTCAATTTCAAGATCGAATAACCTGGCGATCATCGCCAAAGCAATCCCTGTATTCCCACTTGTGGCCTCAATTAGCTTCATCCCTTCCTTGATTTCGCCACGCTCCAGGGCACCCTTGATCATTCCATATGCGGCTCTATCTTTAACACTCCCTCCCGGATTATGTCCTTCAAGTTTGGCAAATAGCCGGACTCCCTTTTTATTAAAAAGGTTTTTTATTTCAACTAAAGGAGTATTTCCAATAAGCTCGAGAATAGAAGACATAATGGATAGAATTTTATTAATTAAATAATGTTAAATTTTAACGGTTTCTTTAAAGATAAGGTTATTCTACATATTCACTATTCCAAATCTCTCGATTTATTTTGAATTAAAACATCTTTTACCTGACATCAAATCAATTCTTTTCCTTTCATTAAATTATCAATTGATCCCGTTGTTTTAAACATCAAACACTTATATATTTATAAGATTCGAACTGATAAAAGGAAGCATATAACCTTTGTTTCCACCTGGAACAGAATAATCAATTGATTCATGTGTTTGATTTATGTTTTAATTGTGTTTGACAATGCTGGTTCTGTTCATTAACTAATTTCAATATATTGAATATGCAAAAAAAACTTTTTCTGATAGATGCCCTGGCACTTATTTACCGGGCGCATTTTGCCTTCAGTAAAAATCCTAGGATTAATTCTAAAGGAATGAATACAAGTGCGGTTCTTGGTTTTACCAATAGCCTGCTTGATATTATAAATAAAGAAAAACCCACACATATTGGTGTTGCATATGATACACATGCACCTACATTCCGTCATGAAGTTTTTCCTGAATATAAAGCCAACCGGGAAAAACAACCTGAAGATATTCAGGTAGCTATTCCAATCACTAAGGAATTGGTTAAAGCTTTTAATATTCCTGTCCTTGAACTGGACGGCTATGAAGCAGATGATATCATAGGCACCATTGCAAAAGTAGCAGCCTCCCAGGACTTTGAAGTCTTCATGATGACACCTGACAAGGATTATGCTCAGCTGGTAGAGGATAACATTTACCTTTATAAACCGGCATATATGGGCAATTCCGTGGATATACTTGGTATTGAAGAAGTCTTGAAAAAATTTGAAATAC
The DNA here is from genome assembly GCA_963820995.1 of uncultured Cytophagales bacterium. Classification (GTDB taxonomy): domain Bacteria; phylum Bacteroidota; class Bacteroidia; order Cytophagales; family Cyclobacteriaceae; genus JAGTVG01. The sequence goes on from CAWGCL010000017.1 coordinate 47,511, forward strand.
ATCATGTGGATCAAGTGCGTGATCTTTTGGGATTACAGGGCGATTCTGTAGATAATATACCAGGAATTCCGGGAGTGGGAGCTAAAACAGCGGTCAAATTCATACAGGAATACGGAAATGTAGAGGAATTGCTGAAAAATACCGATAAACTGAAAGGAAAATTAAAAGAAAAGGTCGAAGAATATGGAGACCAGGCAATCCTTTCAAAAGAACTGGCCACCATTAATATTGCTGTTCCCATTCCTTTTAAAGAATCTGAATATGAATACAGTGGCCCCGATCTCAAAAAATTGAAACCAATTTTTGAGGACCTCGAATTTCGCACCTTGTTAAGGCGGGTATTTGGAGAGCAGCCATTAACATCCACCGAAGACAGCGGCCAACTCAGCATGTTTGGAGGCAGTCAGGAAAGCGAATCTGAGCAGAAGGATACAAATACCAAAAAGACAATATCCGATGTGCTTCACGACTATAAACTCGCTGAATCGGAAAAAGAAATGAACCTCCTGGTTCAGAAACTAAATAAATCACCTGAATTTTGTTTCGATACTGAAACTACTGGAATAGATGCCATTGAAGCCGATTTGGTTGGCTTGGCCTTCTCGATTAAGAAAGGTGAGGCATTTTATGTCCCGGTTCCTGAAGATGAAACCTTAGCAAAAAAAATTGTATCATTTTTTAAGGATCCTTTAGAAAACAGTAACATTGGAAAAATCGGCCAGAATTTGAAATATGATATCCTGGTGCTTAAAAAATACGGCATCAAAGTTAATGGTCCGCTCTTTGACACTATGATCGCACATTACCTGATAGAGCCGGATAACAGGCACAATATGGATGTTTTGGCAGAAAACTATCTGAATTACATTCCTGTATCTATTGAAACCTTAATAGGAAAAAAAGGCAAAAAACAGGGCAGCATGAGAGACGTTGAGATAGAAAAGGTGGTTGAATATGCAGGAGAAGATGCGGATATTACTCTGCAACTCAAAGAAGTATTTGAACCTGTCCTGAAAGAGAAAAATTTAAATAAGCTTTTTCATGAAGTTGAGATCCCTTTGATCAACGTGCTTGCTGACATGGAATATACTGGTGTAAAGATTGACCGCAATACATTAAGCAATCTTTCAAAGGAAATGGAAGAGGAGATCGTCAATCTGAACCGGGAAATATATAAACTGGCAGGAATAGAATTTAACATTGCTTCGCCTAAGCAACTGGGAGAAATACTTTTTGAACATTTAAAACTGGATGATAAACCAAAAAAAACCAAGACAGGTCAATATGCTACCGGAGAGGAGATCCTCACCAGGCTGGCATACAAACATGAGATCGCTAAAAAGATTCTTGAGTTCAGAGAGGTGCAAAAATTAAAGTCTACTTATATAGATGCTTTGCCGGAAATGATCAGCCCATCGGATGACAGGGTACATACCTCTTTTAACCAGGCTATTGCCGCTACTGGAAGACTTAGTTCTACAAATCCAAATTTACAGAACATACCTATTCGAACTGCAAAAGGCAGGGAAATACGAAAGGCTTTTGTTCCTACTGACAAAGATCATACTTTGATGTCCGCTGACTATTCGCAGGTCGAATTAAGAATAATGGCTCATTTTGCCAATGATGAAAGTATGATCAAGGCGTTTCAGGAAGGGAAAGATATACATTCCACTACGGCAAGTAAAATCTTCCAGACAAGTTTAGAGGATGTTACCCAGGATATGCGAAGAATTGCAAAAACGGCTAATTTTGGTATTATTTATGGTATATCCGTATTTGGTTTATCCCAGCGATTGAATATCCCGAGAAGCGAGGCTTCTGAGATCATAAACTCCTATTTCAATGAGTTCAGGTCAGTCAAGACGTATATGGATAAAGTGATCAATGAGGCAAGAGAAAGAGGATATGTTGAGACTATCCTTGGAAGAAGAAGGTATCTCAGAGATATTAATTCCCGAAATGCCACTATGCGGGGTTTTGCTGAAAGGAATGCTATAAATGCACCAATCCAGGGGAGCGCCGCAGACCTGATCAAAATAGCCATGATTAATATTCAAGATTATATGCAGAGAGAAAATTTAAATTCCAAGCTGATACTGCAGGTGCATGATGAATTGGTTTTTGACGTATACAAACCGGAGTTAAAAATACTCCAGCCAAAGGTTGAGGAATTGATGCAAACTGCCTTACCTTTGACAGTACCGATAGAGGTAGAGTCAGGAAGTGGTGGTAATTGGCTAGAAGCTCACTGATTTATTTTTTAGAATTAAAGATTTAAACAACAAATATAACCTCAGCTGATGAACAGATTTTTTAAGATTACACTTTGGGTTCAGGTCGTTTTAATTGTATTGTATGGATGCTCAACTAATAATAAGACTCCCGATATTTCCGGTGAGCTCATGCAATGGCATAAGATTATCCTTACCTTCAACGGACCGGAGAGTAGTGAACTGGATTCCATAAATCCATTCCTGGATTATCAAATGTACGTTACCTTTTTTAAGCATGACAGGCAGGTTATTATTCCCGGTTTTTATGCAGCTGACGGTAATGCAGCCGAAACAAGTGCCGACTCCGGGAATAAATGGCAAGTCATCTTTTGTCCTGATGATTATGGATTGTGGAACTATGAGGTTTCTTTTTTAAAAGGAAAGAATATCGCTGTTGAAAGAAATCCGGAATATGGGGACGAGGTAGCTTTTCATGGTGCTAGCGGAGAAATTCTTGTATCGCCATCCGACAAAACCGGAAGTGATTTCAGGGCTAAAGGAAGAGTCAGTTATGTTAACGGTCACTATTTAAAACACCAGGGTACTGGAGAGGTTTTCTTAAAAGCAGGATCTGATAGTCCTGAAAATTTCCTGGCATATCATGAATTTGATGGCACCTATTATGGTGGCGATGGTGAACGAAGGATTAATGAAGCAATGCCTAACCAGACCTTGCACAGGTATACGCCTCATGTAAAGGACTGGAATGAAGGAGATCCTACCTGGAAAGATAGTAAAAAGGGAAAAGGGATCATTGGAGCTCTGAACTACCTGCATTCCAAAGGCATAAACAGCCAATACATGCTTACAAATAATGTAACAGGTGACGGACAGGATGTGTTTCCCTGGATTAAGTATGAAAGTGACTTTACCCGGTTTGACGTGAGCAAACTGGCCCAATGGGAAATCGTTTTTACGCACATGGATAAACTGGGCATGATGTGTCATTTTGTAACACAGGAGACTGAAAATGAACTGATGTTGGACAGTGGCAATGTTGGAATGAAGAGGAAATTATACTATCGTGAATTAATAGCCAGGTTCTCACACCATTTGGGAGTAACCTGGAACCTGGGGGAAGAAAATGGAGTGGCCCCCTGGATCGGAATTGGACAGAACGACCGTCAAAGAAAAGACATGAGTAAATACATCAAGGAAACTGATCCATATGATAACTTTTTAGTTGTTCACACCTTACCCAATGCAGATCTGAGAGATGATATTCTGACAAAATTATTAGGCTTCCCATTTCTGGATGGACCCAGTCTGCAGACTGAGGTGAATAGTGTTCATTCAGAAACCCTAAAATGGCGGCAACTATCTGACCAGCAAGGGAGAAAATGGGTGGTATGCAGTGATGAAATTGGCCATCATTCAATTGGTGCAGTACCTGATGCAATTGATCCTGAACACTACGAAATAATGCATAAAGTGCTCTGGGGGAATCTGATGGCAGGTGGAGGTGGTGTTGAATGGTATTTTGGGCATAAATATGACAATGATGACTTGAATTGCGAAGATTTCAGATCCAGGGACAGGCTCTGGGAATTAACTGCCATTGCAATGAATTTCTTCCTGGATAACCTCCCGATCGATGAAATGAAACCTGCTGATAATATAGTATCGCCAAGGGCAAATTATTGCCTTGTTAAAGATGACGATGTTATTGTAATTTATATTCCAAGGGGAGGGGCTTCTTCTGTGCGTCTAAATCCACAAAAATCATACAGATTGCAATGGTTTGATCCCAGAAATGGCGGAGAATTATTTGATTCACATGAATTGCCGGAAATTGTTTCTGAAGTATCAGAGCTGAACTTCCAGATCGGTACAAAGGAAAAATACAATTTAAGAAATGATTGGGTAGCGGTCCTGAAGAGTATACAAAAACAGGAAAGTGCTCAGCCATAGTCTTTAACGCTTAATCATTGATCAATATGTTGGACCAGATACCTCAAAAATCTGATATAATAGATTCTACCGGAAGAATTTCAGGTTATGTTCATCAAACCCCCTTGTTGACTTCCAGGCAAATCAATCAGATTACAGGGAGTTCACTGTATTTCAAATGCGAGAACTTTCAAAAGGTAGGTGCATTTAAAGCCCGGGGCGCTGTAAATGCCACGCTTTCACTTCCTGAGGATCAGCGAAAAAATGGAATTGCCACGCATTCTTCTGGCAATCATGCACAAGCCATCGCTTATGCAGCATCTATCGTTGGAATAAAATCATATATTGTGATGCCTGAAAATGCGCCATCAATTAAGATTGATGCTGTGAAAGGTTATGGGGCTGAAATCATCTTTTGTAAACCAACTCTTGAATCAAGAGAAATCACTTTGCAAAAGGTAGTTGAGGATACTTCTGCTTACTTTATCCATCCTTATAATAATTATTCAGTGATTGCAGGACAGGCAACAGCAGCGTTCGAAATTTTTGAAACAAGAAATGACCTGGATTATGTTCTTACGCCTGTGGGTGGCGGAGGTTTGCTAAGCGGGACGTTATTATCTCGAAATTATTTCTCCCCCGGGACAAAAGTACTCGCGGGAGAACCTTCAGGAGCTGATGATGCATATCGATCCTTAATTAAAGGAGAAATTGTTCCATCAATAAAGCCGGATACCATTGCGGATGGCTTGTTGACATCTTTGGGAGATAAGACATTCAAAATAATTTATAATAACGTTGAAGAAATATTACTCGTGAGTGATACTCAGATCATAAATGCAATGAAACTTCTCTGGGAAAGAATGAAGATTATCGTTGAACCTTCTGGTGCTGTACCCTTTGCTGCACTTTTAAAAGATAAGGAGCGATTTTCAGGAAAAAAAGTAGGGATCATCCTTTCCGGTGGCAACGTGGATTTGAAAAAGAATTACTTTAATTTAACTCCTATTAATAACTTATAATAAATCTTAAAATGAATCCTGTAAGAAATGAAATAGAGGAAGTCCTTCATAAGCTCGGAATTGCTGACTTAAATTCAGGGGCTTCAACTGGCAGCAAATGGCTGGACTGCCAAGGACCAAAAATAAAATCCATATCTCCCGTTGATGGAGCAGAGATTGCTGATATTTCATTAGGAGATGGATCAAATTATTCAGTAATAATAAATTCAGCCCAATCCGCTTTTCTTGAATGGAGAAAAAAACCTGCCCCTTTACGGGGTGAAATTGTCAGGCAAATTGGAATGGAGCTAAGGAAATATAAATCTGAACTTGGAATGCTTGTTACTTATGAAATGGGCAAATCATACCAGGAAGGATTGGGTGAGGTACAGGAGATGATTGATATTTGTGACTTTGCCGTTGGATTATCCCGGCAACTTCAAGGTTTCACCATGCACTCTGAAAGACCGGAACACCGGATGTATGAGCAATATCACCCATTAGGTATTGTTGGTATAATTTCAGCTTTTAACTTTCCTGTGGCAGTTTGGTCATGGAATGCCATGATCGCCTGGGTATGCGGTAACGTATGCCTTTGGAAACCCTCGGAAAAAGTGCCTTTATGTGCCATTGCCTGTCAAAAAATCGTTGCTAAAGTATTTGATGTAAATAATGTTCCTGAGGGTGTCAGTAATTTGATTATAGGGGATCTTGAAACTGGTAAAAAAATGGCATCTGATAAGAATATTTCTTTAATATCAGCCACAGGATCAACCCGTATGGGTAAATCTGTCGGAGCAGCTGTTGGAGCGAGATTGGGAAAGTCTATTCTTGAATTAGGTGGAAATAATGCAATAATAATCAGTGAACATGCTGAACTGAAGCTCGCCCTTGCATCCGCAGTTTTCGGGGCAGTAGGTACTGCCGGGCAGCGCTGTACCACAACAAGGCGGTTAATAATTCATCAATCTGTTTATAATGAATTTAAATCTTTGCTTGTGAATGCATATAGCCAGTTAAAAGTTGGAGATCCACTTAATCAATCAAACCATATAGGCCCATTAATTGATAAAGATACCGTGAAGACATTTATTGAAGCCTTGAAGGAATTGAAAAAGGAAGGGGCAATTCCATTAGTAGAGGGGGAAATACTTGATGGTAACGGTTTTGAATCCGGATGTTATGTAAAACCAGCCATATACGAAGTGAAAAACGATATGAAAATGGTTCAGAAAGAAACTTTTGCTCCCATATTGTATCTGATAAAATATAATTCAATCGATGAAGCTATAGCGATTCAAAACGATGTTCCACAGGGATTGAGCAGTTCAATCATGACCAATAACCTTAAGGAATCTGAAAGATTTTTGTCTCATCTGGGATCAGATTGTGGAATTGCTAATGTAAATATTGGAACTTCCGGGGCTGAAATTGGAGGTGCTTTCGGTGGCGAAAAAGATACCGGAGGCGGTCGTGAGTCAGGATCTGACGCATGGAAAGCGTATATGAGGAGGCAAACCAATACCATCAATTATGGAGATGAATTGCCCCTGGCCCAGGGTATTAAATTTAATCTGGACTAAGCGAATACATTTCACATGTATGAAATTATTTTATTTGAATTCAAAGAATTAAATAAAAAGCATTAAATTAGGCACTGATAACCAATATTCTTAGATCAATCAATTATGGCAGGATCCTCGAAAAGTAAATTTAAAGCTGTAATGTTAATAGATGATAATGAGATCGATAATCTCATTAATCAAAAAATGATTGAAGCCGCTGATATTACTGAAAATATATACACCCATACAGGCGCTAAAAGCGCAATAGAGTTTCTTAAAAACCTTGAAAAACTAGAAGACGTTGGAAATAACATTCTTCCGGAGGTTATTTTCCTGGATATAGATATGCCTTTAATGGATGGATTTCAATTTCTGGATGAATTTGATAAGCTTGGATCTGTGACTAAAGAAAAGTGCAAGATTGTTATGCTTACTTCATCAATCAATCCACAGGATGTAAATAAGTCCAAAAATTACACCTACGTTAAAAAGTATATCAATAAGCCATTATCTCAGGAGAACCTTGAAAATCTGAGCGTATAAAAAGATTTAATTAGAAGCCAGACTTGCAATAAATTCTTCATCAGCTGGCACCAGCAATGTGGGCATAAAGCTTAAAAATTCGTAAGATCTGAGTTTCTCTGCGAGTAGACCTATCTTTTCATGCTTATTTTTCTTCGCATCGCTCTGGCTTATCTTCAGGATCTTAGAGAAAACAAGCAAATGTTCACATTTCTCTTTACCCAGTAGCCGGATCTGTCTTTGAATGCTGTTGATCAACTGGTGAAACAGATCATAGTCGTCAAGCAGGCAGTACTGTAAGGCCAGCAGCAGTTTCACTTCAAGATGCGCATAAGGAAATCTCTTAAGACTTACCGTATTCAATAATTGATTGATCCATTTGGCAGCCTCATCATATTTTTTCGCATAATAACATGAAAGTGAACGATAGCAGCAATAGATCAAATAGTTAGGAATATCATTTGTGTCACTCTCAAAATCATGGAACAAGCCATCATTTTCTTCATAGATCCTGTCCAGCGTTTTCATCCTCATATGCCTTTTGATCTTGCTGATTAGGAATTGACCCGGGAAGGTATAAAGGGAATAATTTGTAATTAAGGTAGCCACAGATTCATTTACGGAATCGTAAAATTCTTCAGCTTTTCTATAAACTTTATAGTGGTTATAATATTCCAGCTTTAGGAACTCAAAAACATTTTGAAGATGATAGTAATTTGAATCAAGTTCATAAAACTGAAATATTTTCTGGATCTCATTTAGTAAATCTTCAATAGGTTCCAGTTCCATCTCCAGTTCCTCATCTGTCTCCACAAATAACCTGTGAAATATATTCAGGCAACTCTGGTATACAAACAATCTGTGTGATTCGTACAGTTTAGTTACATTATTTGTTTCAGTACGTAATAATTTTAATTCAAGGTCAGAGCGTTCATTCCTTCCCATCATGGCAAAAACACCATATTTTTTAAAATATTCCGCCAGCAGGTCTTCGGCTTTGTCAACTGCAAGGGTATAAGCTACATGTCTGTTGTAAAGTTGTGAATAAGTAAATGAATCATTGCCATTTATATTTAATTTCTTAAGTGATTTATATACAATGGTCAGTTCATTTGACAGATCATAATCCAGTAGTTCTTTTTCCAGTTTCTTCAAAGTTGCAATGGCGATGGCCTTCTTTTTAGTAAAAAGGATCTCATTTATATTAGCAACTTTTTTGAGAATATCTGCCCTTGGATTATCCATTTGTTGCAACAAATATTCCTCAATCTTTTGATTCAACCTTGATCTGAGGGTATAATAAGCATTTGTATTTACTTCCAGCTCTTCCATGACTTTGGCATCAGACTGATGCTTTTCCCTCATGGATTTGAGCAGATATGCTGACTTTTCAGCATTACTCTCGTTCAAAGATTCGTAAATTGCCTGATAGTCTTCGACTGAGAGCTGTTTGATTATATTCTTAAGCTTGGCCATTCAAGAACAAAAATTTTTGGTATAAATGAAATTAACACAAAGCAAATGGAAGCTTTAAATGTAATATTTTTAATGAAAATTAAAAATTTTTTCACAATAATTCGGGACCATAGCACTCAAAAAAAAAACAAAATGACCCAATAAATTAGAATTGAATCCCCTTTTTAGATCATTATATTTATAGATTCAGGCAAGCTCCCACAATGATTCGTCTCGTGCTTCAAGAAGAGATTTCTCTCCCATCAGGAAGCGGTCAGCACTTCTGGCAGCTTCTCTTCCTTCAGCAATAGCCCACACCACAAGTGATTGCCCCCTTCGCATATCCCCTGCCGTAAACACCTTATCATTATTGGTTTGATATCCATTGTCAACTACATTTCCACGTTCATCAACAGAGATTTCCAGTTGTCCAATTACATTATCATGTTCCGGATGTACGAATCCTATTGAAAGTAATGCCAGATCACACGGTAATGTCCTTTCAGTTTCTGGAACTTCTTTGAATTCTGACCTGCCGGTATTTTTATTAACGGTCCATTTAATATCCACCACCTTAAGTCCTTTAACATGGCCTTTATTATCAGAGATGAACTCCTTGGTCAGAATCGACCAGTGTCGTTCACATCCTTCTTCATGGGATGAAGAAGTCCTTAATATCATGGGCCATTGAGGCCAGGGATTATTAGCATTTCTGTTATCAGGAGGTTTTGTCAATAATTCGAGTTGTGTTACTGATTTAGCTCCGTGGCGGTTAGAAGTACCAACGCAATCTGATCCGGTATCCCCTCCACCAATTACGATAACACTTTTATCGGTAGCAAAGATCTCGTCTTTTCTCATGAATTTACCTCCTGCAACTCGCTTGTTTTGCTGAGTAAGGAATTCCATTGCGAAATGGATGCCTTTCAAGTCCCTTCCAGGAATCGGAAGGTCTCTGGGAACAGTAGAACCTCCGCATAAGTATTATGGCATCATATTCGACCATCAATTCGTTGGCATTCACGTTTTTACCAACTTCAGAATTGGTCTTAAACACAATACCGGCTTCCATCATTAAGTTGATTCTTCTGTCAATGATCCATTTTTCCAGTTTAAAATCAGGAATGCCATATCGCAACAATCCACCAATTCGGTCGTCCCTTTCAAATACAGTAACCCAATGCCCTGCTTTATTCATCTGGGAAGCTGCGGCCAGACCAGCAGGTCCGGAACCTACAATAGCGACCTTTTTACCTGTTCTTTTAGCAGGAATATGTGGTTTAACAAGACCTAATTCAAAGGCTTTCTCTACAATAGACTTCTCAATATATTCTATAGTAACAGGAGGATTATTGATACCCAAAACACATGAAGCTTCGCATGGTGCCGGGCATATCCTTCCTGTAAACTCTGGAAAATTATTTGTGGAGGTCAAGATCTGATAGGCTTTTTCCCAATCTTCTTTGTAGACGGCATCATTGAACTCAGGAATAATATTCCCAAGAGGACAACCACTATGACAAAATGGTACCCCACAATCCATACATCTTGCTGCCTGATCTAAGGTTTTCTGCTCACCAAAATCCAGGTATATTTCCTTATAATCTTTTATTCTTTCCTTGGAATCTTTTGCCTTTGGCAATTCCCTTTCAAATTCTAAAAATCCAGTTGGTTTTCCCATGTATTTATATCTTAAACTATTGCCTGTTCTTTTGCTTTATTCTTTAATAATACTGCTTTATAATCCCTTGGCATTACCTTTACAAAACTTTGAACAGCATTTTCAAAATCTTCTAAAATATCTTTGGCTATGCCACTGTTGGTAAAGGATCGATGATTTTTTATAAGCCTTTGTAGTCTGCTTAAATCTTCTTCTTCCAGTGGATCAAAATCAACCATCTCTTTATTACAATTTATAGCAAATATATTTTCGGGATCATAAACATAAGCTACCCCGCCACTCATTCCAGCGGCAAAATTCCTTCCTGTTGGCCCGAGGATTATAGCATAGCCACCGGTCATGTATTCACATCCATGATCACCAACACCCTCAACAACAGCCGTAACTCCCGAATTTCTTACACAGAAACGTTCACCAGCCATACCCCGGATATAAGCCTCACCGGAAGTAGCTCCATAAAATGCAACATTTCCGATAATTATATTCTTTTTGGCCTCAAACTTGGCACTACGGTCAGGGTAAATGATCAACTGAGCACCAGACAATCCTTTTCCAAAGTAATCATTGGCTTCTCCCTCAAGATCGAATCGTATTCCTTTTGTACTGAAAGCCCCAAAACTCTGTCCAGCAGATCCTCTAAATTTGATATTAATGGTTCCTTCGGGCAATCCGACACTTCCAAATTTCTTAGAGATCTCATTTGATAACATGGCGCCTACTGCCCGATCTGTATTTCGGATATCAAATTCTGCAGTGACGGGTTCAGCATTTTCCAAAGCTGGTTTCGAAATATCAATAAGCGTCAGGTCCAGAATCCGATCAAGTTCATGATCCTGCTCCATCTGTTTGTATAAACCTACAGTTTCAGGTGCATCTATCTTTGTTATGATCGGTTTCAGGTCCAGGGTTTTCAATTTCCAGAAATCGAGGTCTTCTTTAACCCTGAGGACGTCAGCTTGTCCAACCATTTCATTGATAGTCCTGAATCCAAGCCCAGCCATTATTTCTCGCAATTCTTCGGCCAGGAATGTGAAGAAATTCACCACATGGTCTGGGTTTCCGGAAAATACTTTACGTAATTCCGGTTTCTGTGTCGCTATTCCTACAGGACAGGTATTCATATGACATTTTCTCATCAAAATACAGCCTTCTACAACCAATGCAGCAGTAGCTACACCCCATTCTTCAGCACCCAACAAAGTAGCGATAGCTAAGTCTCTTCCTGTTCGCATCTGACCATCCACCTGGACTGTGATGCGACTCCTAAGGTCGTTAAGGACAAGGGTCTGATGTGTTTCTGACAAGCCAAGCTCCCAGGGCAATCCGGCATGCCGGATTGAACTCATTGGCGAGGCTCCTGTGCCACCATCAAATCCACTGATCAATACCACATCGGCTTTCCCTTTGGCCACGCCAGCAGCAATGGTTCCGACACCAATTTCAGATACCAGTTTAACATTTATCCTGGCTTCTCTGTTGGCATTCTTAAGATCGTATATCAACTGGGCCAGGTCCTCAATAGAATAAATATCGTGATGCGGGGGTGGAGAAATCAATCCTACTCCAGGTGTAGAATGTCTAACACGACCGATCCATTCATCCACCTTATGCCCCGGCAATTGGCCCCCTTCGCCAGGTTTCGCTCCCTGGGCAATTTTAATCTGAAGTTCATTGGCGTTAGTAAGGTAATTACTAGTCACACCAAACCGTCCGGAAGCAACTTGCTTAATGGCTGATCGTTCCCAATCTCCATTCTTTTTGCGTTTGAACCGAATTTCATCTTCTCCTCCTTCGCCACTATTGCTTTTAGCTCCAATCCGGTTCATGGCAATGGCCAGGGTGGAGTGGGCTTCATGAGAAATAGAACCAAACGACATGGCCCCTGTTGCAAACCTTTTGAATATTTCTTCCTTAGATTCAACTTCCTCCAGTGGTATAGGATCTCTTTCTGAAAACTGCAGCAGGCTTCTAAGTGTAATGGCCTTCTCAGATTGAATATTTACTTTTTCAGCGTACTGCTTATATATTTCATAACTGTCATTTCTTGAGGCTTGTTGTAAGAGTGAGATCGTATCCGGATTGAACAGGTGCTCCTCTCCTCGTCTCATCCACTGGTATACTCCACCGACCTCCAGGGTGTTAACCGGAATAGGCTTTTCAGGGAAGGCCAATCTATGTCGGACAAGAATTTCCTTGGCAATACCCTCGAGATCAAGGCCTTCAATTCTCGAAACAGTTCCCGTAAAATATTTATCAACAACTGATTTGCTCAATCCAATGGCTTCAAAGATCTGCGCACCATGGTAAGATTGCAGTGTAGATATTCCCATTTTAGAAAATATCTTTAATAATCCTCCGCCAACAGCTTTGACATAGTTCTTCTCAGCTTGTTCAGGCGTGAGCTCCTTGCTGACAAGCGTGCTATCATGTATGTTCCTTACAGTATCCAGTACAAGGTAAGGATTAACGGCGTTAGCCCCATATCCTATAAGAGTTGCATAATGATGTGTTTCCCAAATATCACCTGCTTCAACCACAAGACCGGCCCTGACCCTTCGTCCATTTTTAACCAGATGATGATGGATTGCACCTACTGCAAGTAATGATGGTATTGGAGCCTTGTCCTTACCCGTTGCCCTGTCAGTAAGTATTAGGATGTTGGCTCCATCGTGAATAATGCCAAAATCAGCATCATTGCTGATCCTCTTAATGGCGCTTTCCAGTCCTTTCTTTCCTTCTTTGGGATCAAATGTTATATCAATACTGCTAACCCTGAAATTCGTATGTTTTATATGTCGAATTTTATTAAGCTCAAAATTGCTGATAACGGGTTGAGGTAAATATATCTGCTTGACATGAAGTGGCGTTTGAGATAATATGTTCCAGGTTCTCCCCAGGCTTGTATATAACGACATGACAATCCGCTCACGGAGGGGATCTATTGGTGGGTTGCTGACCTGGGCAAACAACTGTTTGAAATAACTGGAAAGATGTTGGCTCTTATGAGATAATACGGCCAATGGTGTATCTGCGCCCATAGAGCCGATCGGTTCTTTACCATCTTCTATCATGGGTGCCAGTATCATTTTCAAATCTTCGGAAGTATAGCCAAAAGCCCTTTGTTTATTGAGTAATGATGTGGGATCATAGGGATGGCTATCCTCTTCAACTTCGGGAATTTCATCTATTCCTATCTCATTGTATTTGATCCATTCATCAAATGGTTTCATTGAAATGATTTCTTCCTTCACCTCTTCATCACTTACGATCCTTCCCTTTTCAAGGTCCGCTATAAACATCCTTCCAGGTTGTAGTCTTCCCTTAAGCACAACCTTTGACTGATCAACAGGAAGCGCTCCGGCTTCTGATGCCATGATTACAAGACCATCTTCAGTTAGGCAATACCTGGAAGGCCGTAAACCATTTCTATCCAGGGTAGCGCCCACGATTTTTCCATCTGTAAAGCATATGGAGGCCGGACCATCCCATGGCTCCATTAAGGCAGCATGATATTGATAAAATTCCTTTCTTTTCTGATCCATTTGATCATGTTCCTGCCATGCTTCAGGAATTAACATCATCATAACATGTGGAAGTGACCTTCCACCCATAACCAATAATTCAATCACCGCATCAAGATTTGCGGAATCTGAATGATATGAATCGCATATGGGAAGAAGCATTTGTATTTCTTCCTTTGTAAAAAGAGTAGATTCAAGCAGCGTCTGATTGGAAAGCATCCAGTTTACATTACCCTTGATAGTATTGATCTCACCATTATGGGCAATGTAGCGGAATGGTTGGGCAAGTTTCCAGTTGGGGAAAGTATTGGTAGAAAATCTCGAATGGATCAGTGCAAAAGCAGACAGTACATTCGGATCCATCAGGTCAGTAAAATAAGATTCAAGCTGAAATGTAGTAAGTTGTCCTTTGTAGGATATGGTCTTGCTTGAAAATGTTGGAATATAGAAAAATCCATTATTCTCTTTAACATTTTTACCAATGGTATGGGTCGTATGGCGTCTTAAAACGTATAATTTCCTTTCTAAAGCTTCCGGATCATCACAAAATTCCTCATGGGTTACGAATACTTGTTCTATCTGGGGTTCTAACGATAAAGCTGTATTGCCAACACCTTCATTATTAATTGGAACCTTACGGTATCCCAATAATTTAAAGCCCATCTTCCTGATATTTATATTGAGAATGGTCCTGCATTCTTCCCTGATGTTTTCGTCCTTGGGGAAGAATAGCATTCCAACTCCATATTTTCCTTGTTCAGGTAATTCTATATTAATTTTGGCACATTCCTTCTCGAAAAACTCATGAGGTATCTGAACTAGAATACCTGCCCCATCACCTGTCTCCGGCTCACAGCCACAACCACCACGATGCTCCATATTCCTCAGCATGATTAGCGAGTCCTCAACCAGCTTATGAGTCCGCTTTGCTTTTAGATTGGCCAGAAAACCAATCCCACATGCATCATGTTCCATACTTGGATCATACAGTCCTTTTCTCTTCTGTATTGTCATCTATTTGAAATTTTATAAAAAATTATCTTAACCCATTACCTGTAAAAACAATTTATTATTGCTTACAGATCTATTCTTAACAGAATATTATTTTGAAATGACCAGAATGCTTGCAATAAAATATTGCCTTCTGGGTAAAAACTTGCAAAGTTGCAATTTTTTAGAGTAAAAGCCCTCAAAAATACAAAATTCTGCTGATTTATTGAATTCTAGTTAAAAAAATTATTAATCCATTAAATCTATCTCATTCAAAAAATATCAGTAGAAAGCTCATATCTTTTCCCTGGATAAAACGCGGTATAAGTTTTTAACCAGGCTATCAATTTCCCTCTTTCTCACGATTAAGGGAGGTAAAAGCCTGATTGTTTTTTCAGCGGTACAGTTTACCAGAAACCCTCTTTCCAGCATTTTTATCATAATCGGTCGGCAAGGAACTTTAAGTTCAATTCCAACCATAAGTCCCATTCCCCTAACTTCATTTACAATAGATAATTTCCTGGTCATTTTTTCAAGCCTGGACAATAGGTACATGCCCTGCTTTTGGGCATTTTCAATGAGTTCCTTGTTTATTATGGTAGTAACGACTGCTTCAGCTACACTACATGCCAGGGGATTCCCACCAAATGTTGTACCATGGTCACCATATGTAAATCCTCTGGATATTTCATCGGTAGTCAATACGGCTCCAATTGGAAAACCGCCACCAAGTGCTTTTGCAACTGTTATGATATCGGGTTTTATTCCAAAATGCATATGACCAAACAAATTACCTGTTCGTCCGAAACCGGTTTGTATCTCATCAAAAATAAGGAGAACATCATTCTCCTTACAATGCTGATGAAGCTCTGCAATAAATTCCTTATGAGCCGGAATAACACCTCCTTCTCCCTGTACAGCTTCAACAAATACGGCGATTGTATCCTTGTTTATATTTTCTATAGCAGTCTTCAGGTCATTAAATGGTAATTTCAAAAATCCCGCAGGTAAAGGAGCGAAACCCTTTTGTAATTTTTCTGATCCCATCGATATGGATGCGATAGACCGTCCGTGAAAAGCTCCGGTAAAAGAAACTATAGGGCCTTTTTTCCCTTTTTGATTCCCTATCTTGCGTGCAAGTTTAATGGCAGCTTCATTTGCCTCCAATCCCGAATTACAAAAGAAGACTCTTTCATATCCACTCAAGCCACAAAGAAGTTTGGCCAGTCGTGCCTGGGGAACGGTATAATATATATTCGAAGTGTGAATTAATCTTTGTGATTGGTTCCGGATAGCCTTTATTATTGCTGGATGGCTGTGGCCAAGCGCATTGACTGCAATTCCAGAAAGAAAATCCAGATATTTATCTCCTTTTGAGTCCCATACATTTATGCCTTTGCCTTTTACGAGGGTAACAGGCAATCGACGGTATAAGTCAAAATGATAAGACTTTTCTAACTCTTGTGTTGAGTCCATAACGAAAAATATTTATCCAATTCTAAAAGTCAGCCAGTCGGCAATAATGTTTAATCCTTCCCTCAGGTAAGCATCTTCAACTTCGCTACCTTCAAAAATGACTTCATCTGTCTCGCCCTCCCGGAGTGTTCCATACAGTGCTTCCCTATCTGCATTCAGTTGTTCGAGTTCTTCCTGTTCATTTTTTCTTTCATCCATGTTCAAACTTAACTCTTTAAGTTCCTGCATTTTCTGAAAGTCATTATTCTGGTTTATCAACTCGACAAGATAAGGATCATCCTTCAATCGCTTTTCATGTTCTTTTGCCAGTTTTCTAATGATATGATCATCAATTGAATTCATAGTTGTGAATTTTGATGATGAGATCTGGTCCCATGGAAGTGCCGTTGGCAACGCACTCTCACCAAACTCCTCTGCACTGAACCTTGATGGCAATTCAATATCAGGGGTGACGCCTTTATTTTGAGTACTGCTACCCGTAACCCTGTAAAACTTGGCTATTGTCATCTTTACTTGTCCGGGTTTTTCTTCCCATGATGGCAGAAACCGGTCAATGTCAAGCAGGTTTTGTACGGTTCCTTTACCATAAGATTGCTCGCCAATAACGACTCCCCTTTTATAGTCCTGAATAGCTCCGGAAAAGATTTCAGATGCGGAGGCTGAAAACCTGTTGATCAATACTCCCAGTGGGCCATCATAATACAATTTGTCATCCTCATCTTCCTGTACATCAACCTTTCCGGTTGTATTTTTAATCTGAACAACTGGTCCGTCGGGAATGAAAAGTCCGGTAAGTTCAATGGCTTCCGAAAGCGATCCGCCACCATTATTCCTTAAATCAAGCAGGACTGCATCAATGCTATCGTTCTCTAAACTGCTCAGTAATTTTTTAACATCTTTAGTAGTACTTTTATAGTCAGGATCTCCCTTTCTCAGACCTTCAAAATCAAGGTAAAAAGAGGGTACGGTAATTACTCCTATTCGGTAAGGCTTACTTCCGCGATAGATGGTCATAACCTCCTGTGTTGGGGCGGCTTCTTCAATTTTAATTTTATCCCTTACAAGCGATATTTCCACAGGCTTTGCATTTGTCCCATCTTCACCTTTCAAAATTTTCAAACGTATAGTTGATCCTTTGGGGCCACGAATGATCTTTACCGCCTCATCAAGTCTCCATCCAATAATATCCACCCATTCACCATCTTCTCCCTGGGCAACACCCACGATACGGTCATCCTTCACAATAAGTTTACTTTTGAAAGCAGGCCCTCCAGGTAATATATTGGCCACCTTAGTATATTCATTATCGGATTGTAAGCTGGCACCAATTCCTTCAAGACTCTGGCTCATCCCAATCATAAAGTTATCATAAGTTATTGGAAGGAAATAATTGGTATGTGGGTCAAAGACTTCAGAAACGGAATTCATATAGATTTGAAAAACATCGTCGCTTTTAAGTTTCACAAGCCAGTTGAGCAGATTTTCATACCTCTTAGTCAGGTTCTCAGCTACTTTGTCCTTTTCCGTTTCATTCAGTAACCTGGTCAACTTTTCATTTTTTATATATTTCCTCCAGTATTTATCCAGCTCATCATTGTTGCTGGCCCACTCAGTGTTCTCCCGGTCAATTACAATCACTTCATCCTTTGAGTAATCAAACTCTTCCTGGATAAGTTGAATAGCGTACTCAGTCCTGGTTTTATATCTTTCCTGAAATACATTATATATTTCAAATGCTGCAGTTAAATCACCTGACCTGAGGCCATCATCCATAGTGTACCTGTATTTCTCAAATCCATCTATATCTTCCTGAAGAAAGTAGATTTTATTTGGATCAAAACCATCAATATAATTATCAAAAATGATAGATGATAATGAATCATTGATCTGCATTTTCCTGAGATGATATTTTTCAAGAATAGTGGATACTACCATGCTGACCTTTTTCTGATGATCAGTAGGCATTAATATTCCTGAATCATTATCATTCGTGTGACTGCTTGTGGCAATCGATATGAACAGAACAACAAATGGCAGGATTAATCGTCTGATTTTATAATTATTCATTCTGTAAAAAGAAATTTATACTTGAATTTAAACGAATATATGCTTCAATTGATATAACAAACGTTATAATTGTTACTATAATCAACAAAAGTGCCAGATTTTTTTGACATTTCTGGAATATGGATGTAAAAATGCTCAATAGTGCATTGGGAAATGCTGACCTGATCCTGATCGATCAGATTCTTAAAAACCGCTTCCACAAGCAAATGAAGATTCTGGATGCCGGATGCGGGGAAGGACGCAACATGGTTTATTTCATTAACAATGATTTCAATATATACGGTATTGATGATAATGCCGATGCTGTAAAAATGGCTAAATTATATTGCAAATCACTGAACAAAACTTTTGAGGTAGAGAACATACAAAATTTTGCTATTGAAAAAAACCCATTTCCTGATCAGTTTTTCGATGCCATAATCTGTATAAATGTCTTACACTCAGCCAAAAACCAGAATGATTTTTTTAAATGGTTCGAGCAATTGTTTCGAATGTTGAAATTCAGCGGATTACTGCTGCTTTCAGTACAAAGCCAAATTGGCCTGACCCATAATCATCAACAAAACGATAAAGAAAGTAGAAATTTTGCGGGAAACGAAGACTTCTATCTTCTAACAGAGAGCGTACTGAAAGAGATCTTGAAACTGGATTATTTAAAAACTTTCGAAAATACCAGGTCCATCCTGATTGATAATGAAAAAAGCTACACTTATCTTTTCCTGGAAAAGTCCTGTTAGTTTTTAGTCATTTGAAGGTAGTGCTCCTTATTCAATTCATCCAGGATCATTAAGGCAATTTCTTCCTTTTCATTCACGATTCTTGGATCTTTTTCAATGGAACAAATGGATGGATTTACACCACACTGAAATGCCTCCAGAAAATATTCTCCGGCAGACTCCCAAAGAATATCTGACAAAGGCAACTGGCCTTCTTTATCAATTTGAATGGAAGCCAGGGAGATCTCTTGCAGTTCCTCAAAGCCTTTAATTCTTAAAAAAATCTGAATACTTTTCATACTTAATCTTTTACACTCACAAAAGATTGTATTTGTATCATTTATTATTTTTAATTTACAATTAATTATAATTCGAAACAACATATTCAGTCAACATAATCTTTTAGAAAAAATGAATACCAAGAGAATCGCGTTAGTGGCACATGATCATAAAAAACCATCAATGGTAAGCTGGGCAAAATCTAACAAAAAGAAACTCCAAAACCATACTTTATATGCTACCGGAACAACAGGGAAAATATTAGAGAAGGCCCTTAATATGACCATTAAAAAGCTGAAAAGTGGCCCGATTGGCGGTGATCAACAGATTGGAGCGTTAATAGCTGATCAGCAAATTGACATGCTGTTCTTCTTCTGGGATCCACTTGAGCCACAACCCCATGACCCGGATGTAAAAGCTCTGCTGAGATTGGCTGTCGTATGGAATATCCCTGTCGCCAGCAATATTGCCTCTGCTGATTATTTAATAAATTCTCCCCTGTTCGATGGTACTTATGATCGTGAAATTCCTGATTTTACAGATCATATCAATCGTGCAACATGATGCCTCAACCAAATAGTAGGGATCAGTTAAAATGAAGGGGATTCATTGGTTTATTCCTGCCAGGGATTTGTTGCAAATACTGTCAGTTCGGGGATAAAACCACGGTCATCCATTTCCAGCGCTGACTTAACAGTATGTGCAATTTCTTCACTTCTAAGTCTGTTATGTCGTTCTGTTCTTTCAATTCTTTCAGTATTTCCGAAAGCGGTAGTAACTTCACTGGGATTTATTAAAATTACCCTGACATTATATTTCCGTAGTTCAGCCTGCCAGCATTCTGTCATACCTCTCAAAGCAAATTTGCTCGATGAATATACAGTTCCTCTTTCATACCCTTTTCTGGCCGCAGTTGAGGCAATATTAATTATGTTACCATAATTCTGCTCCTTAAACATTTGAGCAGCATATTTTGCCATCATGGCCGCCCCGATTACATTTACCTTATATACATTCAAAAAATCTTCTTCACTGACATCCGTAAGATGGGTAGACCGGCTACCTATTCCAGCATTATTCACCAGAACATCCAGTTTGCCCCATTTCTCGCGAATAAACTGATAGGTCTTCTCTATATGATCTGCATTTGCAACATCTGCGACAAAAGGTATCGCCCCGGTTTCTTTAGCTGCTGATTCCAATCTGTTTTGATCACGACCGGTTATGATCACCTCTGCACCGCTTTCAACGAGTATTTTGGCAGTAGCTTTTCCAATGCCAAGACTACCACCTGTAATGAGAATTTTTGAACTTTGTATTTTCATGATTGAACCATTTAAGGTGAAAGATTATTAACTATTAATTTATTATCCTGAATACAGGATATTGTTTATACGATTTTTCGAAGTATTCCGAATGTCTGTATATATAATCTAACTGAGCCCGGGAATTGTTTCTGAAATTTTCATCCAGACGTCTTTTTTCGTTTATAGAATCTCTTAACCACGGCTTTTCATTTAGAATCCTCTCAGCTGTATCTTCAAATACGTAATCCGAAAAGTGTTCTTTCTGCTGAAGAACAGGATCAAAGAAATTCCATTTAAAGAATGAATCCTCTGCTTCCGGTTCCAGGGTTTCTAATATATACCGCATGCCAGCTTGCGCTACAGGCACATAATAATCTCCCTTCCGAATCTTGACCGGTATTTTTACTGTTTTCACAGAGGTGCCGTAATGGGGATAATGTCCTTCATAAGGAAATTGATAGGTTTTGTAATCTTCAATATAATAGACCTCAACATCGAGGAGAGTGTCAGCCGGATACCTTGTGAAAGTAATATTGTTTACTTCAAGGTGTTGAATTATTTTATCCCATGCCTGCCTGATCACATATGCTCTAGGAACCTTTATTGATTTACTTTCAAGCAGCTTATTATAATAGGGAATATTGTTCTCAAAGGGCTGGTCATGATCGTACAAAAGGCGCTTTCCATCCGTTACCCGGCTATCAATTTGACTGGCATGGTATCCTTTAAAAATTATCGTATCGGGATCGGTAAGGTCAGCTTCCCAGGATAAAACATATTTTTCCGCTTTCAGAGTATTCTCCTGGTCTTTTTTCCGGATTGATCTGATGATGTCGCGATTTACAGAACCATTTTCCAGTACTGAAATAAGAAACTGATAGGTAGCACTTACTCTCTCCTTAAATGATTTTAGCATATGGGCTTCTGACATGTAGCCAATCGTCTGAAACAGGGCAGTGTATCCTGTAGAATATCTGGGATAATCAAAGAATTGTTCATAACCTTTATCAGGTGTCTGACCATATATGTTTACAAAAGGGCACATCTCATATCCCTTCTTTTTCATAGATTCAAATAAAGAAGGGGTGAATTTCTCCTTCATGAACTGTCCAAGTAATCCTCCAAGCTTTTGTGGATGTGTGTCCAGGCTGGTCATAATATATTGATAATCCGCTCCATTGGACGTATGCGTATCAACAAATATTTCAGGATCGAATGAATGAAAATATTTTACAAATGAGAGGGTGTTTTTTGCATCCATCTTGATAAAGTCCCTGTTCAGGTCCAGATTTTTTGCGTTTCCCCTGAATCCATACTCTTGTGGCCCATTTTGATTGGCACGGCTGAATGACCCTCTGACAAGCCCACCTCCAACATTATAGAATGGAATAATGGCCAGGCTGATATTTCCTGAGATCCTGTCCAAAATATTCCCATTGGTCAGGTCCCGGACCAGCATCATGGATGCATCAACACCTGCTGGCTCACCAGGATGGATTGCGTTTAATATCAATATTCTGATTTTGTTTTTAGATTCAGATCCAGATTTTTCATTGAAGTTATAGGTAACTACATGCAAAGGATATCCGCTATCGGTCTGGCCGATTTCCTCGAGCTGTATCAATGGATATTGGTCTGCTAAATGTTTGTAATATTCAATACATTCAAAATAGGTGGAGGTCTTAATACCGTTTGATTTCTCAAAAGGTGTAATATTCTTTTGCTGTGCAGATAGACCCCATGCAAAGAATGATAGCACCGCAGTAATAAGAATAGATTTAATATACGTCATCTCAATATTCCTCTTCCTCAATTGAAATCCGGAGATCTCGACACTGGTCAGGTCTTTTCGATCCATTTGGTATCCTCAAACACAGGTGCATTCTTGATAATATTAATAATCTCCCCGGGATCACTACTTGACAAAAGTATATCGCGGTTATTTTTCTTCAGGAATCCAGCCGCTACCATATTATCGAGCATATCTAGGAATTGATCGTAGAATCCATTTATATTCAAAAGGCCAATAGGTTTTCTGATCAATTTTAACTGGATCCAGGTCAGGATCTCCCCCATTTCTTCAAGTGTCCCGAAACCACCGGGCAGGGCCAGAAATCCATCAGAGATTTCAGCCATTTTTTGTTTCCTTTCGTGCATGGATTCCACAATTATTAATTCAGTTACATTATCATGGCCTACTTCAAGGTCATAAAGGAATTTTGGAATAACGCCGATGACTTTACCATTCAGGGAAAGGATCTGATCTGCCAATACACCCATTATCCCTATACTGCCACCTCCATATACCATGGTAAGTCCTTGATTTACGATAATCTCAGCAAGTTCTAATGCTGTATTTTCATAAACAGGATCATTCCCTTTGCTTGAACCACAAAATATGCATAAATGCTTCATTCTGTCAGATGTTTTTATATTACAAATACTTTTTCAAAATAGCTTTTATCTTTCTTATAAAAAAAAATTACGGATATTTACTGACAAAATTTTTATTATGGAATGGTATGAGGTTTTGCTTATCATCTCTGTAGGATTTGTTGCAGGTTTTCTGAACACAATTGCCGGGGGCGGATCATTAATTACATTACCAATTCTGATTTTTCTTGGCTTACCACCAGCTGTAGCAAATGGCACCAACAGGATTGCAATATTCTCTCAAAATATTTTTGGAGTATTGGGCTTCAAATCAAAAGGCGTATCTGATTTTCCATATAGTATTTCTCTTGGAATATCAGCTTTTATAGGGGCCATTATCGGGGCCAAAATTGCCGTAGATATACCAGGTGAATTATTCAATAAAATTCTTGCTGTATTAATAGTCCTTATCGTCTTATTCCCAATTCTGAAAAGGAAAGGAAATGACCCCGGGAACATCATTGAAAGGACTGGAATAAAATACCGGATTATTGGGATAATTACATTTTTCTTCATTGGGATCTATGGGGGATTTATCCAGGCCGGAGTAGGTTTTATCATAATCGCAGCACTTTCGATCATAAACAGGTTTTCTCTTGTGAAAACCAACAGCATCAAAGTTTTTGTTGTATTGATATATACAATTTCAGCACTGTTTATTTTTATCATTGAAGGAAAGATCCATTGGGGTTATGGCCTTACCCTCGCCATTGGCAATTCATCTGGTAGTTGGATAGCCAGCCGCCTTTCTGTCAGAAAGGGAGATAACTGGGTGAAATGGTTTATCATTGTTACAGTTGTGGCCCTCGCTGTAAAACTATGGTTGTTTTGAAACAACCCATAAAAATTAAATGAAATTGCTCTGTAAATTGATTTACTTTGTATTGAGAAAAATTTAGTACGGATTTTTTGACAAAAGAATATAAAATTTTAAAATTTTGTTTCATAACCTAAACCTTAAATAAAAAGAATAGAAATATGAATGTCAGGGGGAAATTATTTGAGATCTATGATGTCAGCAAGGTAAGCGAATCCTTCCGTAAGCGGGAATTCGTAATTGAATATAAAGAAAATCCACAATATCCCGAGTATCTGAAATTTGAATTGATTCAGGATAAATGTGACCTCTTGAACAATTTTAAAGTGGGTAGTCTTGTTGAAGTATATTTCAATTTAAAAGGAAGGTTATGGACAAATCCTAAAGGAGAGAAAGTATATTTCAATTCCTTACAAGCCTGGCGTCTTGAACCAATCGAAGGAGGCAATGACGCACCTGAAGAATATCAAGCCCCAATGGGTGGAGACCTGGCCACTTTTACCGAAGAGGATGAATTGCCTTTCTAATTCCGGCTAAAAGGATATTTCTACAATAGTTAAGGTGTCTTGAAAATTTCTTAAATTTTTGTATCCTCAAATGGCAGACTGATCAGCGCTTTATTATTTGAAATATTTTTTATCAATCTCAGCCGATATATAAAGAAATTAAAGATTTCTTAACAGTTCTCTATATCACTTTAAGCTAATAATCGATCATTCTTTATCTTTTCAATAAATACCAGAGGGTTTTATATTGGGCTCCGATCACAAGTGTCCGCTTTCTCCAGGACCTGTTGA
The DNA here is from genome assembly GCA_963820995.1 of uncultured Cytophagales bacterium. Taxonomy (GTDB): domain Bacteria; phylum Bacteroidota; class Bacteroidia; order Cytophagales; family Cyclobacteriaceae; genus JAGTVG01. Next base: position 72,304 of record CAWGCL010000017.1, read on the forward strand.
CTGATATTTCTTCGATAATGTTACCCGATGGATCAAGGGTAAAAGCCCTAAACGGATCTGTCTTTTCTATGGAAATCCTCGCAGGGATCCCTTCAACAACTGTCGGTGCTTCCCCCCACTCGGAACCAACGGTTTTATAATTTTCATCCCATCCCATATTGGTATTTTCAACCCTTCCAGCTGCCACCAGCAATATTTTTGAGGATTTTTCAACCGGTTTTCCATCCAGAGAGGTAAGTACAATGGTACCCCAATTATATGGTGTACTATCCATAGCCACTGTAACATTCCCGAGGGATATCTCCTTGCCTCCAATATATCCAACCGCGGCTTTCACCATTTCACTATTGATCGTAAACACGGATTCTAAAGAGTCCATGTTATTCCACTGAAGCTCACCTGTTTCACTGACCCATTCCCCCTTTGGTTCAGCTATTGATTCTGAAAGGCTTACATCATTGCCCTGAATGTTTACTTCCATAGGATGCAGTAAGGTTAGAGCTCTTGGAGCCCCGGCCTTTTCCCATATATAATTCATATTTGACCCATGTAATCGCAAGGTATGTCCTGATTCAACAAGTTCATCCAGTAATTTGTCTTTTGATAGATTAAGCTGAACTCGGTGCTTTCCGGGTTTCACTGCATTCATTCTGAAGATAGCTGATCCCACAGGAATAAAGATCTGTTTCAAAGGATGCCCCGCGCTGGAAAAAAACCCGCTTATCCTGCCTTTATCCCAGGGACCATTAAATGTAAAATGATAAATCCCATCCCAATCCTGGAATGCGGCTACTGCATTGAGCATAGGATACATTTCAGCACAATAGAAATTTGGAGCAGGATGATCATACTCGCTGATCGTTAATGGCATACCTGCGACCCTGTGCTGACCAAACCTGGCAAGGGTTCCTGCTTTTTTATCAGACACCATAGATGAATTCCTGATTAACCAATTCGTACTTGACCAACTTGCACCTGGAAAACTGGGATGTTCCCAGTAAGCATGCATATCCATAAAATCTGAATACGTTGCTTCCCTGAATACCCCTGCTATCCCACTATAGGATCCCTGAGAGTCAGCTATTAAAGATTGTGCCTTAAGCTCGTTCCGGACATATCCGATCAATTCCGAGGTATAATCCATTTCTGTTTCTACGAGGAACTTCCAGAACAATTCTTTTTGCTGTGGTGTAGAATCATCCTCATATCCTCTAATTATTGAATATAGATCAGGCATTTCTTCTCCCTCAGCATTTGAACTAAGCCATGCATTCCATTGCTTCAGTAAGGATGCCCTGTAGTCACCTTCAAGCAAAACAAGTTGTTTCCAATTTGAAAGAAGGGAATTCTCATTGTTGATTTCTATGAATGCGACAGCTGGTTCTTCGAGATAGTTGGTCCCAGTGTATGGATTTACATGCGTTAAAAGATCACGGGCATAATCCTTCTGCATATCAATATAGGGTCTGTAGAAATGATCGATTGTCTTTCCAAACTGAAACTGGCTGACTTCAGTTTCAAGTCCCGGATAGGTGCGTGAAACATGAAGGTTTAAGTTTGTATATACCCCATGCAATTTCAACTGGTATATCAACCAATCGAGTTTATCAACCTGATCCGCATCAAAGTTTTCCATGGATTCATCCCATATACCGCTTGGCGACTGTCGCATATCCATATGATGGAACCTGACCACATTCATGCCCATTTTACTTAACCGTGCTGCCAGCTTTTGAGCTACTTCCTTATCCGGAAAACATGAATTAAAAGTAAAGTTGGTCCCAAAAAACCGGATATTCTCACCTGTCCCATCAATAAAATGACCGTCCTGCACTTTTATAAAACCATTCTTGCCTGCCAAATCCTGGTTCAGGAAAGATAAATTGATATCAGTTTCTGCAGTATCCAGATCCTTAACTACAAATTCAAACCAGCCATACTCAGGAACCTGCTCCGGGTATGGATTACATGAAAATATCAAAATCGCTAAAACACCAAATATAATTATACTACCAAAGCTGAACTTGCTGGAAAATGTGCCTCTCATTTTATTATTCTTTAATCTAAAAATCTTTTATACTTGAAAACATTGCAAGAATATTTTCTACTGGTACTTCAGGCAAAATATTATGGACTTGCTGGAAAACAAAACCTCCTTCAGGGGATAGTATTTCCAATTGCTGATGAACATGATCATATACTTCCTGTGGGCTCCCTTCAGGTAATATATGTTGGGTATCACAACCCCCGCCCCAGAATACAATTTCTTTTCCAAAATCTTTTTTCAGTTGTTCAGGTTCCATGCCACGAGCAGTAATCTGCACAGGATTAATGGTGTCGAGTCCGGCATCAATCAAGTCGGGCAGCAATTCCCGAACGCCACCACAGCAGTGCAACATTACTTTTACGTCAGCTAATTCCTTAGCTTTAGCCCACATGATCTTATGTCTAGGTTTAAAATACTCCCTGTACATTTCAGGCGACATCTGCGGTCCTGATTGCATCCCAAGATCATCTCCAAATAAGATGATATCAATATTATTCCCAACGGCACCAAGGAATCGTTCAAGATTTCCCAAATGTATTTCCAGAAGTCTATCAAGAAAATCATGAATGGCGGGTGGATCCATGGCCAGCATAAGCAGAAACTGATCATTCCTGTACAACATCTGGCCGGTTTCAAGTAAGTTTCCTCCAAATAAGCCAATTATAGCCCTGTCAGTAGACCTTCGAAACCTGGCAGCTGATTCTTTCAGCAGTTTTTCACCCTCATCACCTTCTACTAGTGGACCAGGGGGAGAAACCACCATGTGCCACATCGATTCATCCATGGCTGCATTTATATCGCTCCTATCAGATCCTTCCTCATAAAAAGGATACCATAACTGTTCAAAAAACTGGGCTCCATCAGGCATTTGAGCTATAATCCGACCAGATTCACTTCTAATGACCCATCTTTTCTCTTCCCGTTCCGGATTTACCCAATTCGGGAGAAGACAATCTGTGCCATCCGGCAAAATCCAGGGTCTCCAATCACTATCCGCTGTTGCAAAAGCCCTTCCGAGTTCAACGGTATCAATACCAAGAGTATCCAGGACATCATTATCAATCACTGCTAATTGCTGAACCGGATCATAGATCCTCACTGGTGCCGGTTTTAAACCAAGCGCTTTTCTCAATTTCGGATAAACAGAAGCAGAAAGTCCGGAGGAACGGTGTCCTGATAAATCCACAGGTATCCGATCAGAAGATTTAAATTCAAACGCTTTTAAAACACGTTCGCGTGAGGTCATTTTATTTACTTTTTCCATGAAACTTTTAAAAAGTGAACTGATTTTGGTTTAAACGTTACACTGCTATTTATATCATTAAGATGCTCATCAACAACATTTACCTCAGTCCATTTGGAATCAGGATAGAGGTTAAAAAACTGCTCAGGTTCAAATTCAATTTCTTTTCCTGAAATTTCCCGTAATTGAAAAACGATACCTGGCCCCTTATCAGAGGGCATGGCATTTACCATAAGTATACCGGGAATATCCTTTCCGAGTATGCTTGAGTATTCTATATTTTCAGTTCCTTCCCCTTCCGGAAAAACTCTTCCAATCAAAGGGATCATTGATTGCCATCCAAAGCTCGTTGCCTTCAAAGTTCCTGGATCATTTATTGAAGTTAAAAAATATCGCCATTTCAGGTTGCCATCCTGACTTGCCCGGAAATTGGTCGTCCAATAATTGTTAAGTACCCAGGAGTATATATGATTTGTTTTAGGACTATGATTATAACTGAAATTCCCCAGGTTCAACCCTCCCAGGTGATATAAAGGGATCTCTGGGCTTACAAGAATTATTTGTCCTTCTTCCGATCTTACAGAAACATAATTTTGTACTGTATTCCAATCCGAAGCTGTTCCGGCAAGTTGGTCCTTGCCAGGTCTGACTGCTCCTCCCTGCGCTTCGAAAACTATTTCACCATTTTCTTCTTTGAACGGGAAACCCACATAGAGAGCTTCAGGCCTTACTACTGCATTTTTGATAAGGGAGTAAGTCAATTCTATAAGCGGCTCTTTGTTATAGAACCGGTATTCAATTTTTACTGGTCCACTTGAACATTTTTCTAAGTATCCTTCTACCTGAATAGAAGTCCAGATCGGCCCTGTTTCAATATGACCAAAAGATACGTTCGTCAGGCTTGTCCGTTTTGGTGCTTCATGCAGTGTGAACAATTCCAGCTGATGCCGGTTTGACAATCTTTCATATATTAACTGTCCGGGTTTCCATTCTGAATTTGAATCTACAATTTCTTTATTACGGGCTTTATCAATTAATGAACTGATACCACCCGTTTCGGGATCAAGAGTTACTGACCAGTAATTATTTTCAAATGTTCCAGAGAATTGTTCAATCTTTTTGGATACTTTATTTCCTTCCTGACTCTTTATGATCAGAGATTTATAACCCATTGATGGAACATCTTCCACCCATAATACCCAATAAGTGCCATCCGACCGGCTGGACATAGACTGTACCTGTACCGGATTACCATCCGGATAGTTTATTGAAAAGGCTGATCCAGGTTCAATGATCTCATGATCAATATATACTTCCACCAATCCTGATCTTGTTTGATTTAAAGTATTGAATACAGTTATGGAAGGATCAGAAAACCTCGGAATATGCTCTTGCAATAATCCAAACGCTTCTTCTCTCAAAATCCTGGATTGTTTTAAAGCCTCCCAGGCATAAGACGACTTCTCGGCCCATTGAACCATACTGTTCTCTGCATATGGATTTGATATACTTTCTGCTGCACCGAAAGTATGTTCATCATAAAACAAGATGTTTCTATAAATTTGATCTATATCCGTATGGATCCTGGGATTCAATTCCTGCCCAAAAGCTGCACTCATAGCCAACAAACCAGTAGTAACATTCATATCCGTTTGGGCCTCACGTATTGCAGCGGTTTCCCGTGCTGCCGATCCAAAACCATCTGTCCACCAATCAGGCCACGCTTTTTGGAAGGTCCCCAGTTCATCGCTATGGTGAGTGTCAATATATTCCATAAACTCACTGGCTGTGGCACTTCTTAACCTGGGCCATACATACTGTTCGTTCCATTCTTTAATTACCTTATTGGGCATCAGGGCAGGAGGAGAATTATCCGTGACATATCCGGAATATTGTAAAGCCAGGTGATTAAATGGGTAATCTTTCTCTTCAAGCTTTGACAAATAATTCAGGAGGTTGGATTTGAAATTATCGAGGTCACCTGTATGGAGTAATAACGCATTACCATGCATATAATGCTCTCCCCGAAAGGCAAGCATTTTTTTGCCAGAAGGTGATTGCCACCAGAAGGAGGTGGGCTTATCAAAAGGTATAAGCGCACGATGTCCATGCTCACCCATGATCAGGTACTTCACTCCTGCATCCGGGAAATAATCAGCCATACACCAGCCTATTCCATTTACATCATCCTGCATAGCTGTTTGTACTTCTATCCCATGATCATGAAAAAGGCTTAATGGCTTCAACAGATTTTTCAGGCTTGTCTCATCTGCAATTTCTGACATGTTGAACAGCATCCCAGTTACCTCTATTCTTCCTTCTTCTATTCTTTTCAAAAACCTTTTAATTTTATTTTCAGGTCTTTTAAGCAGATATTGTTCGACTGCCCATGCAGATTCGCAAGTCCATCGGAATTTGGCATCATCAGGATAGTCATCCGTCAGGTCACAATAATCCAGAGCATAATCTATAAACCTCAAATGTTCCGGCAAAATCTCACTTTGCGGTCTGGTATATCCGATGTCAGTATGTGTATGTTGAACAAGGTATATGGTCCATGGTCTGATCGGTTCTAATTGGCAGGTTTTTGTAATAACCGGATCATCACCAATTTTTATATTTAAGGACAAATCCATTATTTTATCAGTCTCGGGAACAAAATATTGAAAAGCATTGTATCCCGGTTCTGCTGGAAAAGACTCTTTTGCCTGGTTATCTATTTTTATGGAAACTTCTCTTGAATCCTCCAGGTTAACAAGTTCGACAAGGACCGCCTGCTTGTTATTGCCATTCCTTTTTATTAGAATATTTTGGGGTCGGATTGAAAGCTCACTCAAAATCTGAAATTTGAAGGTCATATACCATATATTGCTTCCCCCGGATTCGCCTTTTGCCTGAAATAAAACTGGTTTCCCTGGTTCAGTCATTGTTGATGGCATGGTGAATATGGCATAGCCCATAACATCCTTGTTCCGGTCAATTTTGGTGGTTCGAAATCTTAATGTAGAGCCTTCTTTTCCCTGGATGGTAACATCATTCTTATCAGCTATTAAAGGATTAGAAAACTCAACCAGTTCTTTCCCATTCGCTGACAAAATAAAATTATGCTGGTCAGATGAAGCATCCATCCCAAACATCCATACAAAGGAAATACTTTTCTGTTCCAAATTTTCAGGCACAATTGATGACTCCCATTGTATAACATTTGTTGAATCCTGCGATCGAATTAACAAAGCTTTTGTAGCCCTTGGATCAGGAGCATGATATGGAATTTCATCGCCGGATATCTTTTTACTGTATCCATTGAGGAATTTACTGTTCTGGGCCATACTTGAGACAACCGCTACTATGGGGATTAATAAGCTTAATAGAAGTAGACGAAAAAATTGCATGACATTAGAAAAATTAAATTGGTAAAAAGCCATCGTTTTGTCTAAGTTAATAAAAATATCACATTCGGCGAATAAATAGCCAGGCCTAAAACAAATCCATCGATTTTTCAGATAATGATTGTTTTGCTGTCTTATTTTCTTAAATTTTAGAAATAAAATTATCCTTTTCATAAAATCGATTAAAAAGTGAATACAATCCAAGGAAATCCAACGCGCCGTATTCTTTCAATAGATATTTTCAGGGGCTTAACGATTCTGGTCATGATTTTCGTTAATGATCTTGCAGGAATAAAAGGACTGCCATGGTGGAACTATCACATCCCACCCGGTGAGCAGGGATTGACCTATGTAGATGTCGTTTTTCCTGCTTTTCTGTTTATAGTCGGAATGGCCATTCCTTTGGCCATAGAAAAAAGGAGTTCAAAGGGTGATTCTATATTGAAAATATTATATCATATCCTAATCCGTTCATTAAGTCTTGTAGTACTTGGATTATTGATTATGAATGGGAGGGACATGGACCCTGCCTCCACAGGCATCAGTTATACTGCCTGGAATGTACTCATGTTTACCGGTGTAATCCTATTATGGAATAACTATCCCAAGACCAATAAAAAATCTGATTATATATTCAGTATTTTAAAATGGAGTGGATTGATTATCCTGCTTATTCTTTTATTTATCTATCGTAGGGAGGTGGATGGTGAGATTCTCTGGATAAATAAAAAGAACTGGTCGATCCTCGGGGCCATAGGGTGGGCCTATTTATCGGTTTGTATATTGTATCTTGTTTTAAAGGGGAATTTCAAGCTCCTGGCAATATCATTTGTGATATTGGTTATGCTTAATGTCCTGTCAAAAGCTGGCTGGGTTGATTTTATCAGGTATATCCCTAAAATCTTTTGGCCTTTCGGAAGTGGCTCACTGGCTTCAATTACAATGGCTGGTCTCTTACTTTCTATTATATTCATTAAAAACAATATTGCTTCCTCTTTAAATTTAAAAATAATCTGGGGAATTGGTTTTGCAGCAATTTTGTTCCTGATGGGTTGGCTATTGTTGCCCTTTGGCCTGGCGAAAATAGGGAGCACTCCAAGCTACACATTGTTTTCTTCCGGTATTTGTATATTACTGTTTATTCTGATGTATATACTTGTTGATGTGAAAGGGCATTCAAGGTGGGCTTCTTTTTTGAAACCTGCGGGCTCCAATCCTTTGCTAACTTACATACTGCCTGATATTTATTACGCGATTTTTGGTCTAGCTCATGCCAATATTATCAATCCTGAAGGTTGGCCCGGGGTATTTCGGGCATTGATATTCTCACTGTTTATATTAGGTGTTTCTGCCATAATGACCCGATTAAAGGTCAGACTACAATTGTAATAAAAATCAATTTGGGGGTGAGTTTTTTACATTTTTCAGGTATTGAAGAATCGCATAATTGGTCATCTCTATTAACAGTCCAGCATTTTAATTTATTATAAATATATGGCGTTCACTGATTAGTGTTTCCGATAAATAATAATTGATTGTCTCTGCAATTGAAATTCGCTGGTGATCTTTCACAGCTTTTTTAACCTGAATAAGCAGATCGCCCAATGAAGTAATAGTATTCTGGAACTTGCTCATGAATAATAAGAGACAGAACGTCCAATGATGCTCCAGCGTTCTGAAACTACTTTGTACATAAAATAAAATATCCTGTGAAGCCCTATTGTTATGATCCACCCCAATATGACCGCTATGGGTTGAACTATTGTTCTGATACTACCTCATGAATGGCATCAAGCAGACCATCTTTCTCTGCATCGCCTCTTAATTGCCAGAACATGATCCCACCAAGGCCCTTTTCGATTGCATATTCGGTTTTTAACTTGATAGACATTTTGTCTTCATAAGATATAAACTTTCTTTCCTCTTTATTATACAGGTATGGCGCTTTGGCTATGGGATCCCAATATCTTATATATCCGTTTTTATTTTCAAATTCTTTTATAATTATTGAATACGACCCGACTCGAAAACCTCCTTCATGGGATTGATACAATCCGTTATTATTTGAAGGTACACCTTCCCAACCTTTTCCATAGAAGGCACCACCAATAACTATTTGTTTTGGATCTACACCCTTATCTATACAAAAGTTGATGATCTTTTCGGCTGACCTTGGATCCAGATCATATCCCCGTTCTTCAGATATACTTTCAGCTGGTGTGTTTTTGACATGTTCCGGCTTAACCCAGCCCAGGTTGGTGTGGTGGGCTGTATATGGAGTCCCCCCGCCTACATTGTCATATGTCATCACATTCATGTAGTCTGCATATTTCATAACCTTATCCAGTTCGACATAATTGTAATAATTTTTCCATCCGGCAGAGGCAAATGTGAGTACCAGCTTTTTACCTGTAGCGTCCATGGCTTCTCTAAGTTCTCGCATAAGATGGGTGAAATTTTCCCTGTCTTCCGGTTTGAAAGGATTTCCGGCACCGTACATTCCAGGGTATTCCCAGTCCATATCCATTCCATCAAGGTTATATTCTTTAATAAATCCAATGGCACTCTCAACAAATTTTCTTCGACTTTCAGGAGTTGCTGCCATATCAGAAAATCCTCCGGATCCGCCCCATCCTCCACATGCAATCATAACTTTAAGATGAGGATGATTTTTTTTCTGCTCTATCAGCAAGGTTAATTTTTCTCCCGATGCAAAATTTCTGAATTTCATTTCATTATCAATCACCTCAGTGAAGGAGAAAATAATATGTGTTAGTCTATCCAAAGGAAGGTCCTGGGGTTTGTAATTATCTCGCGGGGCCATATAGTAGCCCATCACAGCAATCGGACTTGTATTACTATTTTTCTTTATTTCGAAACAAGAAAACAATACAATAATTAATGAGAAATAAAATATCTTTTTCAGTGCTTTCATAAAAATTCAGGAATTTGGATGGATAAATCTAAAAAACTATGAAATCAATATCGTGAATTTAATCTTGATATTCAAGTTCATCTCCATTATTGGACAACCACCATTTTTTTAGTATCGATCAATTGATTATCCACTATCATAGAATAAAAATATATACCGGTAGGTAATAGACTTGTGTCGTAATAAAAATGATATGCTGATTTTTCCTTAAATCCGTTTATCAGGGTTGAAATTTGCCGGCCATAAATATCGTACAGTCGGATACTCAAATAACCAGGTTCCTGCATGGAAAAAGAAATTCGTGTTTTAGACTGAACGGGATTCGGATAATTCTGTGACAGACTATGATTATCAATCGTATTTGAAAAATTCTGTCTACCAGGCGTACCGAAGCTAAAAGAAGCTTTCCAGTTCTCAGCCAGTTCATTGTACAGGCTGGGATCTATAAGTTCCAGGGTAGGTCCCAGGCCATCGGGTTCAACAGGCCATGGTGGCTCATCATCGTATGGAACCTCGTCTATTAGATATTGATTGGGCGAAAATAACCTGATGGATTCTCCGCCATTACTCAACCCAAATCCAAGGTTTCCAATAACATCAATTGAATCTTTATGAACTAATTCAAAAGCGGAGATATCTTCACAAATTACAAGATATCTCTTAGGATCTATTTCATATCCTGATGGGAAATTAAAAATGTTCTCATCATTGTCATCTTTTATCATCCATCCTGTCAAATCGATTATTTCGTCCTTTCTATTATACAATTCAATCCAGTCGCCAGGGTTTTCAATTTCGCCGGAGTTATAGTTAATTTCATTGATAACAATACCGGGATCCGGTTCAGTTGGAATACTAAAATAAGCAATAAGTGAAAAATCCTTTTCGGACAAAATATTTATGACCTGATCATTAAATGTCTCTGGTTCTTCACCATCAACAATATATTCCCAATGTGAAAAACTATAACCCAGAGAAGATATTGCCTTAACTTCAATTGGAATATCTTGAAAGTATTCACCAATATGATATTCATCAGTCATATTCTGGCCAACTATTTTAATTTTGCCCGCTTCTGTCTGGTTATTAACAACGGTCATTCTAACCATTCCATTTAACCTGAAATGATCAATGACATGCTGTCTTGCAAAAGGCCTTCTTTCAGAAATAAATCGACGCATCCTGTCAATATTATGTTCCCATTCTTCCATTGAATTAAATGTGGGGCCAATCCAATGTTCGGGATTGGGTACTGTCTGTCCACCCCATCGTTGAATATGTCGTGGAATCTCAGCCTCAATATTGGCTTTCATTGAATCAATGTAGTGATGAACACGACTAGACTTAAAAGTTGTATTCATATGCCAGGCATAACGTTGAATGAATTCATTCCTGAACCTTTCATTAATCAATAATCTTCTGAATAAAAGCGTAGACCATGGAGGATTAGGCCATCCGCAATCACAGTTAGGATTTGTAGCCAGTTCAAGTGTATTTCTTTCTGTGTAAAAAAAACAGTTGTCAAGGTCATAAACGATCCACCTCCACTTATCATATGGGCCTGAATTGGCCCGCCAGAATTTTATATTGTTGCCAGGCCAGTCATTAGCTGAGAGGTATATTTGAGCAATCTGGTAATCAATATAATTTGTCAAATTCATTTTGTGGTCAACATAATCATAATCCCGTTCGGCTGTCATATCCTGTCTGCTGACATAATTGATCATTATATTATAATGATCTGCACTACCATGCATGATATTCCATGGTTGTTCCGGATTTCTTTTTAAGAGATTTATTTCATCAGAATCAAGATTATAGTTTCCTGCTGCATAGTGTTCGTTGATCTTTTCCCTGATATTATGAATTCCCCAATATTGCCCATTAATAAACACAACAGCGGGACGATATCCCTGCCGGTCAACATCCATATCTTCCAGAATGGCCTGCCCCATGGCATCTTTATACATCGTATACCGGCAATCATCTGCTGAGCTCCTGAGTATAAAACTTTCAAATTCGTAGATAGGCTTATCTTTAAAAAGCTGTACATCGAATGATCCTTTTCCATATTCCGATCTTGCATGCAGCGCCAGGGATTTCTGAGGATACCTTGTCCTTGAACATCCGCCGAAGATCTTCACTCCAGCCTGTTGATTCAGTTCGGGATTGCCATTCACATCATACAATTCAATATTTATCGGGCGTTCCCAATCCATATTAACATTCATCGGCGTATCGGTACAATAACCAGGTACTCCATTAGTACCTATCACATAGATCCCAATTTCATCATCAAATAAATTTTCCGGATCAGTTACCAATGATATTAAGGGTAAATTAACTTCTTCATCAATGAAATACGTTTGTGTAGCTACCATTCCCGGTAACTTCCCGTCGGAATAACTTTTTACCCTTAATGCAGTAGTAGTATCAATATTAATGGGTTGCACATATTCAGGATCGGCATTATCTGGCTCAGTTCCATCCAGGGTATAATGAAATCGTGTGGCTGGATCTAATCCAGTTATACTGACCGTTTGGCTGCCTGAATAAATCCCTCCAGGAATTGAAAAGGTGGGATTCTCAGATCTTCCATTTAGGTAAGTACTCGAATTGGGAAATCCTGGCGTGCCTTCATAATAAAAAACCCAGGTCTGAAGATCTTCCGGGCTCCTGCCATAGGATATTTCATCTTCCTGATATCCATAACTAAGCGAATCGATCACATTTCCCAGATCATCATAAAATCCAATAAATTCGCCGGTGCGGCCTAGCTTAAAATTTGTATGGTTGAATTCATTTATATCATCAGCCCAGAATAATGTGTATTCTCCTGCATGAAGTACGATATCAAACGAAATTTTCCATTTATCAGGGACCAGTGGATCATCCGTAAGATAATATCCACTGATGTCAACATCAGATGCGCCGGCATTGTAGATCTCGATCCAATCAGCATATGTGCCTGAATAGGGATTTTTTACCAGCGAATCGCTACTGGCCTGGAATTCATTTATGTAAAGCTCTACTGGTTGTGAGATAACAAAACGAACTTATCCCAAAAAAGAATAAAAAAATATATAAAACTCTATGCCTGTTACATACCGTCTTCATAAGTCATTTTCCATAAATCGCTACCATCCAGTTGACACTAAATCATAACTTATGTATTCCTATCTACTTTATTTCACAAAAATACATATTATTTATTATCTATTGGTTTATAAATATTACTTATAAACCATTTGGTCCGGTTTTTCCATTAAAAAGCCTGACAATCACCCGCCCTTTTGACCTATATTCCAAGCCTTTTAATAATAGTTATTACTCAGGAATAAATTCAAAGCAAAATATATACCATCGTTCTTTTTCTATTAATATCCCTGAAGGGCAAAAGGTAAAAGTCAGCTTATTGATAATTTTATGCCAGAAATAGACATATTGGAATTGAACATATCTGGATTTTTTTAAAATATCCCAAATTATTTTCGCTAAAAACACTGTAAAGATCACGATACTGTGAAATTGAGTGTATGTTTTGCATATACCCGTAAATAGCCATATCTTCAATATCTATGATCATTTTGGCGAGAATCTAGTGGTTTGGGTCAAATCATCGCAATGTTTTGAACCAAGCTTTTATTAAAGAAATTTTTAAAATATGAAATATACACAGCTGGGTGCAAGAGGACCCAAAGTTTCCACAATTGGATTTGGCGCATGGGCAATAGGCGGTATGAATTGGGGGAAAACGGATGATGAAGTCTCCAGGAAGGCACTCAATGAAGCACTTGATCAGGGCGTAACGCTTATCGATACTGCAGATGTATATGGACACGGGCATTCAGAGGATCTGATCTCAGGGATCTTAAAAGAACGTGGAAAAAATGATATAATTATCGCTACAAAAGCGGGAAATGATTTCTATAACGCAACTGAAGCAGACGATCATGGCTTTGGACCAATAATTCAGACCTATACAAAGGATTATATCATTTTTGCTGCCGAGCAAAGTTTAAGGCGACTTAAAGTCGATTCCCTGGATATATTGCAATTACATAGTCCCAATCTTGAAAAACTTGAGCAGGATGAACCATGGCTGGCCCTGGAACAATTAAAAAAGGATGGCAAGATCCGTCATGCCGGCTGGAGTATTCAGTCCTTTAAAGAAACTGAACATGCACATATACTTGATCAGCATCATGATTTACTGGATGTGTTGCAGGTAAGATATAACATGTTTGAAAGGGAAGCAGAAAGGGTCTTATTCCCAAAAGCTATGAAGTATGGCACTGGCATCATCGTTCGTATCCCTTTATTATTTGGATTTCTAACTGGTAAATTCAATGAACATTCTACATTTGGGGAGGATGATCATCGCCGCTTGAACCTTTCAGCTGACAAATTAAAACAATACGTATCGAATATTAAGCAGTTGGATCCATTGTTCGATCAGTATCCGGACAGAAAAAAATCTCAAGTAAGCCTGCAATTCTGTATTAGCCATCCGGCATGTCATACCGCCATCCCCGGTGCAAAAACTCCAGAACAGGTTATAGAAAACTGCTTCAGTTCAGATCTGGGACCATTGTCCGACGATGACCTGGAGTTGGTCAGAAAAATATAGATAGCTGTTTGTCCATATTAATATTATGAATTAATTCCGATAAACAATATCCGGCTATTTACTGGAATGGATTGATAAGATTTAAATATCCAGGCACAAAATGTCTTCTTTTTGCCTCAGCTAAATATTCATATGATTTTAAAGTTTAAACAAAAATCATTTTTTTCCTCACGGACTATTGATAATTTTATTGAAATAACGGGATAAATGGTATCTGCCATTTGGCCTTATATCGAAAATATTTTTTAATCATTTATACATGAAAAATATCACAAACTTAAACCGCAGAGAATTTGTAAAAAAGGGCTCCATGGCTGCAATTGGAAGTAGTGTGCTTAATAAGCCGTCCTTTTCAAAAAATAAAAATGAAAGATTAAGAGTTGGAATTGTTGGATGTGGTGAAAGAGGTGCTGGTGCTATTGTTAATGCGCTAGCCGTTTCGGATGCATTCGATTTAGTTGCTATGGGTGATACCTTTAAAGACAGATTGGATAAATGTTTCACTGATATCCAACCATATGATAAGAAGGGCCAGATCAAGGTTGAAGAGAAAAATAAGTTTGTCGGTTTTGATGCATATGAAAAGGTAATTGCAGAATCGGATGTTGTTTTTCTGGTTACACCTGCACCTTTCCGACCGATGCATTTTGAGGCCGCAATCAATGCCGGAAAACATGTATTTATGGAAAAGCCTGTGGCTGTAGATGTTCCCGGATACCATAAGATCATGGAAATCAGTAAACTGGCGGATGAAAAAAAATTAAATGTTGTCGTTGGCCTTCAAATGCGGTATAAAAAGTCTTTCCAGGAACTGATCAACCGAATATGGCAAGATGAGATTGGAAGGGTTGTATCAATTGATGTTTATTTTAATGTAGGCGCACCAAGAATTCACCCCAGGCAACCCGGACAAACAGAAATGGAATATCAAATGAGAAATTGGAGATATTTTACATGGTTATGGGGAGGGCAACTTGCAGGTCAGACAATCCATCAGATGGATGTTATGAACTGGATGATGAAAGACTTTCCTGTCACGGCAAAAGGATTAGGAGGTCGACAAACCTTTAATGGGCCAAATCAGGGAAACACCTGGGATCATCATTTTACAGAGTTTGAATACAGCAATGGTACCAAAATGCATGTACAAAGCTTTACAATGGACAAATGCTGGGGACGTATGGGCTTTTATGTACAGGGAACCAAAGGATCAGCAGATGAACACAATCGGATCTATGACCTGGATAAAAAAGTGCTTTGGAATTGGCGGGAGGATGAACCCAATGAATATGAAGTGGAACATGATGTTCTGTTCAAATCTATCCTGAATGGTAAACATGTTAATGATACAGAATATGGGGCAAAAAGCACCTTGACAACCATTATGGGGAGAATGGCTATGCAATCAGGACGTATTATGACCATTGAAGACGTGTTGCAATCGGAAAAAAGTATTATTCCAAAGAAATTTACCTGGGATGCTGAAATGCCTGACATGCCGGATGTTAATGGAAATTATCCGACGGCTATACCCGGTGTGACGAAAGTCATTTAAACTTATATTGAGACCTTATTTTATAAATCAAATACTAGAGGAAAATTCGAATTTCTCAGTTATTCCTAAGCTCTTTTTTTACTCTGGCCAATGATCTGAATAAACTGGATGAATTATTACCGGTGAACATTT
>CAWGCL010000018.1:0-46375 GCA_963820995.1 uncultured Cytophagales bacterium
AAGTCATAAAACAGGATGAGAAGATTGAGAAGCAGGAAGAAAGAAAAGAACAGCGGGAAGAGCACAAAGAACAAAAGGAAGAAGCCAGAGCTGAAAAGACGGAGTAAATAGAGCTGACAAAATTTCCTGATAAAAATTATTACCTTACATTACATCAATGAAGGAATCAAAATTTCCAGAAACGAGCAATTAAAGAACCGTTCATACTTTTTTATAATTATTTTAAACTCTGTTCTCATGAAAGAAATTACATTAACATTCTTATTGTTCTTAATTATGTTGACCTATTCCTGTAAAGAAAAAATTGACTATGAAAAGGAAAGATCGGCTATAATTGCTGTTATCGAAGCTGAAACTAAGGCTTTCTTCGATAAGGATATTGACCGACTTGCCTCATTCCATGTACAGGATGAATCAAACATCAGGCTTACTGCCACCCAATCAGGTTATACCTATGATGTTGGTTGGGAAAAGATCAATAATTTCTTCCTGGATTATTTCGAAAATGTGATGGGATCGGGAGATTATTATGAGGTGAAAAAAAATTATAAAATAAAAATCTACGATAAAAGTGCCTGGGCTACATATGATAATTTTTACTACAACAGTGATGATGAACTTTTAAGTACAAGCATTCATACACAAATACTTGAAAAAGTTAACGGTGAATGGAAGTTAGTCTTTTACACATCTATCTACAATTCGACCTGGGAAGAGGAATCCACTAAAGAACAAGGATCCGATACAAATGATTTATAATATTTTTATATGGCATCTCATGCCAATGATAAGCGCCAAAGTGATATGAAAATTGGTGTTCGCAAAACTAGTCGACAATAGCCGATTTCGCCCTTTCCTTCTTTTCATAATAACTTGTATTTCGCTTTGGGAGAATAAAGAATACGAGTATTGAAAACATGGTGGTATCCCAAAACATTGGATTAACCCATGCCAATAATCAGATAGTACAACAATGACAGAATATAATAATAGATCAATATGAAAGTATTTGCTATTTTTACCTCCCATGGGAAATGTTATAAGCTAATAATAGATATTTTCAGGAATGGCAAAATTCAATTACGTAATCTTTTCTATTATAATTTTTTTCGCATGTACCATTCCTGAGAAATCATACTCCCAGGATAAAGTGAAGAACGTTGTTGTCTTTTTTGCTTTAGATGTCAATTTGCCTGCCTATCATAGTTTCCTGGATGGATTTAAAAAGGGCACTTTCCGAAACACCTGATCTATCGTACAACCTGATAATTGAATACATGGACATCAATAGATATCCGAATGAAAGTAATATCAAAAAAACAGTAAATCTGTACAACGAAAAATATAAAGCAATTAATATTGATCTATTGATCACGTTTGGTCCAGGTACTTTTACTTTACTAAAGAAATATGGATTTGAAGCCATTAACAATTCACCAACTATTAATATTGATATTGAAAGCAACATCTTATCGAATATCGTGGATCCATTATTTGCGAATGAAAATGCCATACATATCAAAATAAAACCAAAGTATCAAAAAACCTTAAAAACAGCCTTTGAACTTTTTCCGGAATACAAAAACGTATATATCATTGGCGGAAGCTCTCCTTCAGACAACTACTTTTCTGAGCTAACACGCCAGGCATCAATGGCATTCAATGAATCACATAATATATTATTTTTTAATGGTACAACCCTGGATTCAACCTTGGCATTGGTCAGGAAGATTCCTGCAAATAGTATTGTCTTCGTTACTTCTTATGTAGAAGATGTAAATAAAATTCCATTTTCGACGGCAATGGTCGTTCGCATCATTTCATCGAAATGCAAAGCACCTATATTTACGCTTTCAGATGGTTTTATTGAAGCAGGTGCCGTAGGAGGATACATATATAGTTTTATGGATTTGGGTAAAAAAATTGAAAAGATTGCAGAGGAGCTCTTAAACGGCAAGCCAATAAAGGATATTACCGTTGATGAAGATAGCTTCAATAAGCACATGTATGACTGGCCACAACTCAAGAAATGGGATCTTCTTGATTCACAAGTCATCCCTAAGAATAGTGAATTCTACAATGCAGATGAGAATTTCTTCATTGAATATAAATGGTACCTTACCGGGGTTTTACTATTTTTGATAGGGCAATCTTTGCTCATCATGTTTTTAATTGACCTGAATAAACGTCAAAAAAATATTGCAAAGCAACGTGCAGAAAATGAACAGCTATACCGTGAACTGGTTCGTGAAGACAGGCTGTCACGTATGTCAGAATTAACGGCATCTCTTTCCCATGAACTCAATCAACCACTTACCGCGATTTTATACAATGCCCAGGCAGGTAAGCGTTTTCTGGAAACGGGAAAACTGAATGATAAACAGGCCGCAGAAATATTTGGATAATATTATTGAAGATGATAAAAGGGCCGGAAGCCTGATCAGCAGTATCAGAAGCATGATGAAATTGGAGGCCAGGGAAAAGGAAAAAGTCAATCTAAATAGTCTGATTCTGGAGACAAATAAGTTGTTTTATTCTGAATCAATTGCCAAGCATATTGATATCACCTTGAAACTCCAGGATCGCCCAGCGTACGTATATGGAGATAAAATACAACTACAACAGGTAATCTTGAATTTGCTTTTTAATGCTGAGAATTCAATGGAGAGCAATAGTCCGGAAAATAAGAAAATAGAAATATTACAACAACTTGACGGTGGAGATGTGACTGTGTCAATTCGTGATTCCGGATCCGGGTTTGAAGATTCATTAAAGGAAACTTTATTTAATTCATTTGTGACTTCAAAAGCGAAAGGTTTGGGAATTGGTCTGGCAGTAAGTAGGTCGATAATAGAATCACATCATGGAGTGATATGGGCTGAGAACCTCCCTGAAGGCGGTGCTGAGTTTTCTTTTAAATTGCCTCTTTTTGATGACAAAAAACGCTAGAGAAATAATTTTTATCATCGATGATGATGAATCTGTTAGAAGATCACTTTCCCTTTTTCTGACGGCATCCGGCTATCAGGTTCAACCATTGGCCAGTTCGGAGGAATACTTAGCCAGAGAAGCCCATGAAGGTACAGGTTGCCTTATCCTTGATGTCCACCTGGATGGAAAAAGTGGCCTTGAACTTCAGAAGGAGCTTCTTAACATGAACTCACATCTTCCTATTGTTTTTATCACAGGACAAGGCAATATCCCAATGAGCGTAAATGCACTGAAGAAGGGTGCGGTTAATTTCCTTGAGAAACCATTTGGTGAAGATGAACTCCTTCAATCCATATCTGAAGCTCTGGCATTGAGCCAAAAATTAAAAACTGAAAAGGAAGAAATTGAGAAATGTCAAATCCTTATGGATACCCTGACACCAAGGGAAAAGCAAATATTAAACCTGGTGATAACCGGAATGTTGAATAAGCAAATTGCGGGTGAACTCAATATTGCTGAACACACCGTAAAACTGCACAGGCACAGCATCTGTGAAAAACTGGGTGTAAAATCCGTACCGGAAATTATCCGGATTTCAGACAAAGCAAAAATAATCCCTAAAAAATAACAATTACCAATTCACAAGCAATATTCAATTTTTATTCAATAGTTAAATACAGTTCTATTTCGCAATAAGGTAGTAGTAAACGGATTGCCCCCTTTCTATCTTCTTCGGCCACCTCTTCCACTAAAGCCTCCTCCACGACTACCGCCTCCACCACTGCGACCACCTCCACTATATGAACTTGTTGATGGGCGAGTTGACATTGAAGGATTGGATTGACGTGTTGATGCTGATGGATTTGACTGACGCGTTGATGCTGATGGATTTGACTGACGTGTTGATGCTGATGGATTTGACTGACGTGTTGATGCTGATGGGTTTGAAGGACGCGTTGAAGCTGATGGTTTTGAGGGATTTGTTGATGGTCTGTTAACACTGCTATTAGTGGGTCTGTTGCCACTCGTATTATAATTTCCGCTGGCATTATGATGGCCCACAGTATTGGAACTGTTTCTGTGATTATTGTAATTATTAAAGTTATTTGAGTTGTGAATTACAATTGTATTACCATAACCTCCATGATAGCCATGATGATGATAATAATTATTATGGCGATAAATTCCAACTGCCACCACTGTAGCTGCTGCAAAATACGGTGGATAATATGCGTAATGATATGGTGGATAATAAGGAACATACACAGGCGAATACACATACTGAACAATTGGAGCTGATTCAACTACTACCGTAGTTGATGCTGGAACAGTTCCAGCAACGGGATCATCGCCCGTATAAGCAGGATTAGGGGTAACAGCCGGGGTTGGGGGTTGAGGTTCTACAACATAATTTTTACCATACAAATCCTTATCTCCCACAATTTGTAAAGTAACTTCATCATCTATATCTTTTGATAATAAAATTACCGCAACGTCTTGCGTCTCTTTCTCTGTTACGTCAACTTGAAGTATGAAAGTAAAATCTTCATCTTTTTGCTCTGTGGTAACTTTAATGAAATCAACTTTATCATCGAGATTCAGATCCAGGTTATTGATTCCGGTTTCTTCGTCATTCAATGATTTTTCAAAGTCTTCAATAGTCTTTGACTTTTGAAAAAGATCTAATACTGCAAAAAGATCGAGGTTATCACCTGGCAAACCTAATAATTCTTCTTCATTTTCTGTTTGTGTAAAAACCGGTAAACTCAATAAACTTCCTAGCATTATAACAATTGCTAATAAAATGTTTTTCATTTTTTTTGATTTATAGTTCACTGATCTTAAATAAGATTATTAGCTAAGTTACAAAGAAATAACAGTTTCAAACTTTCTATTTTGATTTAATACCCTGTTATGAATGGGCAAAAACACCTATATGCAAGAATCAACCTCTTCTTAATTCCCCACTGGTTCTGATATTGTGTAAAATAATTATCGCTCATACCTTATCTTCAAGTATCTAAATCATTCTATTCATTAATTTACATTAACTTCGTTTCAAATTATTCTTTTAAACAGCAATATTTATAATATAAAAAAATTGTTATTATGAAAAATAAGATTCTTATGGGAGGATTATTCATGATTATCCTTACTCTATCTTTAGCCTGTAATCAACAAAAGGATGAATCAACAATTGATAAAGACCAAATCAAGGCTGAAATTCAGGCAATTGAAGATCATTTTGCATTAACTTACAATAATAGAAATGCAGATTCCATAACCTACTACGCAGAGGATGCTATAAGTTATTTTGCCGGACAGGATCCTATAGTTGGTAAAACCGCGATACACCAGCACATAGAAGAAGAATTAATCGATTTTCCAATAGGTGCAAAAATCGCTTTTGAAACCATAGAAATTTATGTAACAGATGATGGCCAAAATGTTGCTGAAATTGGAGCACATAAACTGGTGGATTCCACAGGTACAATTTTGCAAAGAGGACACTACGTCAGTTTCTTTGCAAAAAAGGATGGTAAATTTGTCTGCACAAGGGACATGGCAAATTCCGTTCAAATAGCAGATGATTAAAAACAATCTTATTAGCAAACTTAGTACCGGTATTTCATCATGCAAGGGTTGGGATCTTAAATGTATCGTTGAGCTTAGGGATATTTTAAAGACTGATCACATTGATGGAAGGTATTGAGCCTTGATTGATAGCGTGGGTAGCGCTTTATATTATTTTGTATTTATACCAAAAATCACGTCCTCATATCGATGTTGATTGACAAATTCCAGTCACTGCACATTTCGAAATGTGAAACACAATACTGTCGTAACAGATCCTGCAAATCTTTTACTTCGTGAGGAAGAAAGCCTTTATTTCCCTACTGCACAATTTATTTAAGACCGCATAAACAGAAAAGTAGCAGCTAATCCTGGTTTGGCGTACCATACCTTATAATCTCAAAGAATCCAAAATATAATTTAAGGAAAAAAAGACCGAAACTAAAACTCAGAAATGACCTTCTTGATTATTGGATACTCTTTCAACTATTTTGTCATTTATTAAACCTCTCTTTCCTCAATCACGGGTTATAGAACTAAAGTACTATTTACAAGCACTCCATGAGTTTATACCTTTATTCACGGATTTGTTTTCCAAAAACGCTCTTTTAAATGGATATTTAGGTCAGCATGATTTATACAATTGCCTTACTGATTTCTTCATTTATAAATCAATTCGTTAAATGCCTTGCTTATTCTTTGCTTAAAAAATAAAATATAAAAAGTTATGTGGTTTAATATTTTCATTGGGTGCATTCTTATTGTTTTCAGCATTCTTGTCCATGCCTATGCAACCCGTTTTGTAATGAAACTGGCAACGAAAAAGGCAATTATTAAAAATGACATTATAAGAAATAAAGAACTATGGACATCCCTTATTGTACTTATTATGTTCGCTGCATCGTTTCTCGAAGTATTGGCCTGGGCTTCCACATTTATGTATTTGGAAGCAATCCAGAATTTAGAGGAAGCTTTGTATTTTTCAATAGTAACTTTCACAACTTTAGGTTATGGAGATATTACGCTATCAGACACATACAGATTACTTGCCTCACTTGAAGCAGCCAATGGCATCATTATTTTTGGCTGGTCGACCGCCATCACAATAGCCGTAGTGCAAAAGTTTTATTTAAAATCTATTAATTCATAATCAGGAAAGATCAATAAAAATCTAATACTTCGTTTTTTTCTCTTGATTTAGCATTCCTTCCCTATTTGTACTGATATAGAACCAAAGTGCTATTTACATCTACTCCATGAGTTTATACCTTTATTCTTGGATTTGTTTTCAGCATTACTCCTTTATATGAAAACTTAGGTAGCCATGATATATATAATTGAAGATGATAAATCAATAATTCGGGGATTTGAACTATTCCTAAAATCAGCTGGAATGGAATTCAAATCATTCGAAAGTGCGATTGATTTTCTTGCTGAATGTCGTCCGGGCTTGCAGGACATTCTAGTATTGGACCTGAACCTGCCTGGGATGATGGGCCGCGATCTGCTTAAAAAACTTGGTGATGAAGGACTCCATGTTCCAGTAATCGTTGTGACTGCTTTTGATGATTCGGAAAATCGTACAACATGCAGGCAATATGGTGTAAAAGCATACCTAAGAAAGCCAGTGGATGGAGAAGCATTGATTGATATTATTAAATATCATCAGCCGGAAACAAATAAACTAAAAATGAATTGACAAGGATGATGAAAAACGATTATTAAATAGAAAATATTTCAATTGCTAAGAACGAAATATAATGGCACACAAAACAAAAAAAAACGAAGGTCCTTCCTGCGCATGTGGAAGGCCGGAGGATCTATATGAACTATGGTTGGAGAACGAAAAAAACAAAAAGGATGTTTCTGATGAAAGCACTTCTAACGAAGCTAAAGATAGTGTAAGTAAGACTGTAACTATGGGCAAAAAGGAGTAAATAAAGTTACAAGCTGAAAAGATAAACAAAAGAATGGATTCTTATTCCATTTGAAATTTTTAATACGAATCAGATAATAAATTAATAACAGAAAATCATGGCTAAGAAAAACGAAAAACAAGAAAATCCTCTGGGCGATATTGCCAATCTAGTTCTTGGTAAACTAGACGAGCATGGTGTAACATTGGAACAAGCTTTATCGGCGATAACAACAGCAAGTAAAAAAGCTGAAGCTGAAAAGTCTCCCGCAAAAAAAGCCGCACCCAAAAGTACAGCGGTGATAACTGAGGTAGACGGCAAAAAAATGAACTTATCTGGAGATATTAAAAGGAATAATTGACACAATGGATGAATAAAAAGTGAAATCCAAAGTGAATTAGTTAAAGAATAACGAACGCACAACAAAATATTCTTATTCTAAAATATAAAATTCAATCATCAAACTAAAAAAGGTATAATTAGAGGCTTAAATTTATCCAACCAATTTTAGGTTCATAGCAAATAGTAGTACTTTGGCAATAAATAACAAAAGAACATCAGATAAATGAGAGATTCGTCCTACTTAATACTATTTGTCTTTCTAAGTTTATCTCACTTTTCCTCATTAGCCCAAAATGTTCAGGTAATTGATAGCCTTCAATTGGTTCTTGAAAAAACAAAAGATCCGTCTCTTAAAGTCACCCTCTTATTAAAAATCAGCAATGAGTATAGAGTTAATGACGGGGACAAAGCCATTATCTATGCGAACCAAGCCTATGAACTAGCTATAGAAAATGACGATTATATTGGAATGCACAGAAGTTTGGTGTATTTGATAGTTACATATAATAATTTGGGCGAATATTCAATAGCTATGGATTTGGCTATGCAAGCAAGAGATATGGCTGAGGATAAAAATATGAAAAAACAACTTGCTTCAGCCAATTTTTGGATTGCTGATATTTACTTGGAAACCAGCCAGTACTTAAAAAGCCTAGATTATATTTTTGAAAGCTTAAATCTATACCAAGAATTAAATGAAAAACCGGGTATTGCTCGTGCATTAAGTGAAATAGGTATTATTTATAAGAAGAATGACCAAAGTGAAAAAGCTCTGAAATATTTTTTACAAGCACATAAAATTAAATTAGAATTAAGTGAGGGTAAGCCAATTATTGGAGAATTAAACAACATTGGCAGTATTTATTTCAGGAATGAAGAATATGAAAAAGCTTTGCGATATTACCTAGAGGCATCGGAGATTAACCAGGGAAAAGACCCAATGAGAGAATGTGTGTATCGTAATAATATAGGAAACTGTTACAGAATGTTAGAGGTCTACAACCTTGCTATTGAGAATTATTTAGAAGCGCATAAAATAGCTGATGAAATAAAATATAATGTAATTATTGTTTTAACTCAGATTAATCTTGCTCAAATTTACTTAATTACAAATGAGCCTGAGAAAAGTAAGGTTTGCGCTTTGGAAGCCTATACGAATTCCCAAAAACACAATATGCTAGCCGAAATGAGCATGGCTGCTTCAGCGCTTCATAACTATTATTTATTTGTAAAGGACACGGCAAATGCATACAATTACGCAGTTATTGAGTACCAATTTAAAGACAGCCTTCGTATTGACGAAAGTCAAAATAAAATTGCACAACTTGAAATCACAAATGAGTTTGAAAAAAGAAAACAGGAGATATTAATAGAAAAAGAGAAAAAGGAAAATTTTTATTTCTTCACAGGAGTAATCCTTACAATTGTCTTCATTGCAGTCCTTATACTACTTTTTTACAGGCAAAAGAGTAAAGATAAATGGAAGGAACTTGCAAAACAAAAGGTGGAAAATGAACTAACAAACAAAAATAAAGAGTTAGCAATCAATGTGATGTCACTGATGAAAAAGAATGAATTGTTAACCGGCCTGTCAAAAGAACTCTACGAGGTTATGAAAACCGTTAAAGGAGAGGAAACAAAATCGGTCATCAATAAAATCGCCATGAAGATTCAACACAGCTCAGAAACAGAAATTTGGGAAGAATTTGAATTGCGGTTCAGAGAGGTATATGGTGAGTTTTATGAAACGTTACTGAAAAAATACCCAGATCTTACACCAAGTGAACAAAAACTTTGTGCGTTTCTCAAACTGAATATGTCGTCAAAGGATATTTCTGAACTTACAGGTCATAGCCTTTCATCTATAGATAAAGCACGATATCGCTTGAGGAAAAAACTGCACCTTAAGAATTCACAAACAAATTTAATCACTTTCATAGCGAAAATCTAGCAGAAATTCGCTTGGATTTTTTTACCTAAAGTCTGTCAGAATGGCTCAATCTCACGGCTTTATCGGGCTCGGTATTTTCTGTCTTGTATTTCATTATAAACTAAAAAACAACAACTTAACCCGCTTTAATCATGGAAAAGCGAAGCGAATTCCATGAATGTGTGTTGGAATGCGCGATACAAAGCGGGAAATCCTCCCGAAAAATCGGGACAGGCTGATTTAGGAATACCCAAATTTGGAATATGCAATAAACCCAAATTCGTTAGTATATCTTAATCGTAGAAAGTTTGTGAATTTCCCGGGTTAATAAACGTTTGTCTGATCGTAATTAATGACAATCCCTAAAACGCACCGTTAAAATCTTGATATAAAGCGTATTAAACACATGGCGTTAGCTTGTGAATTTTAATTGTCCATATATTGTCCTATTGGTTTTTACTCATTATCCGGTTTTTGTATGGTCAATTTAATTGCAGAGAGCTAATGTTTGAAAGTAGTTTTACTGTAGAAATTTTCACAACACAATGAGCAAAAAAAAATTAGGCCGTAAACAAAAGCCCGTGAGATCAAGTAATATTGATCAAGACGATTTGAAAAAGCAAATAGATAAAAATGAAGCTCAGCGAAAGGTACTGGAGAAAATGGCGCAAATATTAAAAGAGAAAAATAAATAAGAAAAAACTAAATGTTTAGAATTTTTAAAAACAATTCATTATGGCAAAGAGTACAAAAAAACCTACAGATGACAAAAACCTGGAAGCAGGCCTTGGTGACCTGGCAAAATTAGTTCTAGGTAAACTGGATGAACATGGTTTAACCATGGAACAAGCTGTTTCAGCTATGCAGGCAGCAGGTACAGAGGCAGCAGCAAAGAAAACTGCGAAACCTCCGGCAAAAAAGGCACCGGTTAAAAAAGCTGAACCCAAGAGTACAGCAGTAATAACTGTGGTTGATGGCCAAAAATTGAGCACTGCAAAACTAGACTGGAAACAAGTATGGTATACCAATTGCCCCATGGTGTCGGCCAACAATATTGACCAGGAGCTTGGCTGGTGTCGTCAGGAATTTAAAAACATGGGTATCGAGTATGATTACCTGCGCCATACACGAGATAACGACTTTTATCCTCATTACAGACACAATCTTAAAAATATGATTCGTTTCGGTGGTCTTAATCCACCAATACAAATTCAAGCTGATCTTGAGGAAACAGTGCTATTAGGAGCAACCTGGGTGTACGAGGGTGGTTGCATGGCAGTGCGTATTGATGAACCAGTATCTCAAATGTCAGACTTGAAAGGCAAAAAAATCGGTCTTTCAAAAAGTTTGAATACGCTCAAAAACGACTGGTGGCGCGTACAAGAACATCAGGGTATATTAAGGATGTTGGAGTTGAACCACATGACAAAAGATGATGTAGAGATTGTTGAATTTCCTTATCCGGATGATTGGTACAACGATCCAAAAATGTTGGCCCCAATGAATAACCCAACCGATTTATGGGCAGCAAGGGATCACAAGCATGATTTAGCATTTCGTCCTTTAGAAACTGCCTTACTGGAAGGAAAAGTGGATGCCATTTACACACAGAGTAAGGTTTTCCAACATCTGCAGGAAGATACCGGTAAGATCAAAATGATTGAAGACCTGACAAGGTATCCAGATTGGACCAAACAAATTGCAAACACACCGGCTGTTATCACATGCCATAAAGAAATGGCTGATAAGCATCCAGAACTTGTTGTCGCCTATTTGAAGGCCATGGTGAAAGTTGGGCATTGGGCTAATGAGCACAAGGCTGCTGCGGCTGCAATACTAGACCACCAGACCTTCTACCGTGACGCTCAAGATACCTATAGAGGTATTAAAGATGTGGATATGGTACCTAGCTTGAATGCACAGAATATGAAGGCCATTAAAATTTGCAAAGACTTCATGTTTGAACACGGCTATATGAAGAATGACTTTGATGTGGATGAATGGGCAAGACCTGATTTACTTCTGCAAGGTGTTCATGCATGGATGGAAGAGGAGTATGCTGCAAAAAGCTGGGGCAGACTTAAAGAAGGTGCAACTTTAAAAAAGAAGTCATAAGATTAGGCTAATTAAATCAAGCCTATTATTAGAACAGTAATATAAGAGGTTAGACGCCAAACTGCAGCAGTTTGCAGTTTGGCGCTCTTTTCCTGATACAACCTAATATAAAATGAAAAATAATTACAAATTAGATACCATCATCAAGGTAGATGAAAGCCTGTGCATAGGCTGCGGCAGTTGCATCAGGGCCTGCCCGGGCGCCCTGATAACTAAAAAAAATGATTTCCCTGCCCCAATCGAAGACTCATGGGATCAATGTATCGACTGCGGCCATTGTGTAGCTATTTGTCCTACCGAAGCCATGCACCAGCGCTCAATGAGTCCTGAAGACTGCTTACCGATTGATATTCATCAGGTTCCACAGTGGGAGAAGGTGAAGCAGTATTTAATGACAAGGCGCTCTATTCGAACTTATATCAATAAACCGATAGAGAAAGAAAAGGTGGAAATGTTGTTGGATCTCTCGAGATATGCCCCCAATGGTGCTAACCGCCAGGTGCTTCACTGGGTTGTGGTTAATGATCCGGCACGAGTACACAATATTGCGAAGCTCACCATCGATTGGATGAAAGAAATGAAGGAGAAGAACCGTGCTTTATATGATGAAGCCAGGCTCGAACTTTTTATTGATCCATGGGATGCAGGAAGTGATCATATTTCCAGAGGAGCACCCTGTATTATTATGGCCACTGCGCCAAAAGACGAGCGGACAGCTCCACCAGCTGCGATGATTGGCATTCATCAAATTCAGATGGCAGCGCCAGCCCTTGATCTAGGCACATCCTTTACTGGTAGTATTAATACAGCTGGTCAGGGATACCCGCCTATTATTGAAGCGTTGGGAATACCTGAAGGCTACATTCCATTTGGCACATTTTTAATCGGTTACCCGGCTGAAAAATACCAGCGCATTCCAGTGAGAAGACCACTAAATGTAACATGGAAATAATTAATTAATTAACATAATAAAATTATAGAGACATGGCAGACAAAAAAACAAAATCGGATTACAAAACGATTTTGGTTGACAGGCATGATAACGGGTTGGTTGTTATAACACTCAATAGGCCTGAAATGGCTAACGCAGTCAATACAGATATGGGCCTGGAATTGCTCGACGTGTGGACAGACTTTGTACGCAACAACGACGATCTCCGTTGTGTGGTATTAACCGGAGCCGGTGAAGATGCCTTTTGTGGCGGGGGTGATATGAAGCAACGAAAAGGGATGGATACATATGCCTGGCGTCATCAGCACCAAATATTTGAAGAGGCACTTAGGAATATGATGGAATGTCCGGTACCTGTAATAGCTGCGGTAAATGGCAAAGCCGTAGGAGGGGGATTGGAAATGACCCTTGCCGCAGATTTTGCCTATGGTGTGGACAGCGCACAATTATGGTTCCCCGAAACGTCCATTGGAATTCTTCCCGGAGTGGGTGGCACTACATTGCTGCCGCGTAGAGTTGGTGAGAGTCGCGCCAATGAAATCATATTTACAGCGAAGCCCATTAGTGCTGCTGAAGCACTGGAATGGGGTATTTTTAATCGTGTTTGTAGTGCTAAAGATTTGATGCCTACCGTGATGGCTGTTGCCGAGGGTATCATTGAAAATGCACCATTGGCGGTGGTTCAGGCCAAGAAAGCGATACACGAAGGAATGCAAATGGATGAACGCACGGCGCTACGTTTCGAATATGAAGCCTACAACCGACTGACCAATACTCAAGACAGGGTAGAAGGCACTAATGCCTGGAATGAAAAGCGTAAACCGGTATTTAAGGGATGCTGATAGTATTGTGAGAAATATTCAAAAAACAGTATTGTACAATTGGTTTCAACAAGTTTGGAATGAAGGTAAATTCGAAGCGATCGGGGATTTTTTAAGTGAAGACTTAACAGGTGACTTTACTTTAGAATCGTATAGAAGTTTTTTTAAAAACTTAAGTAGCCAATTTAAAGATATTCATGTAACTGTAATTGATGTCATCTCTCAGGATGATATGGAATGTGCGATCGTTGATGTAAAAGCAACACACATCGAAACTGACAAACAAGTTGCATATTCCGGAATTAGCACCATCAGAATAGAAAATGGGAAAGCTGTTGAAACCACGAACGTATTTGATTCACTGAAAATGTATCAACAACTCGGATATGAGTTAACCAAAAAGAAAAATTAGCACAAATAAAGAAGATCATGATTAAAAAAATGATTCAAAATTCCACGGACGAAATCGTTGAAAAAGTTACCGCTGCGATTGATGCTAAAGTTACTGCTAAGGAGATTGATGAGGCCGTGGATAAAATTGCTGAGAAAGTCTCCGACAAGGTGACAGCTAAAGTTACTGATGAGCTAATTGCCAAGGTCACCGAAAAGGTGACAAAGCAGGTATCAGATCAAATCGCAAATCAAGTTATGGAATTACTCACCAAAGCAGCAAAAAATCCAGGCGACACAATACTAAATAAGCTGGGGAACAGGCTTAAATAGCATTAATAAATGATAAAAAGCCAAAGAGAATTAAAAAAATGGATTGCACCCCTTTTGTCAGTGGTGGTATTATTCTGCATATTAATTGTTGCAGCTTTGGTAATTGCTTTAAATATTGCCAACAAAAGGTTAGAAAATATCGCTTCGATACTTGAGGAAACAGTTGAACAGCACATTATGGCTGATGTTGAATTGAATACGAACATTCCATTGAATTCAAATTTTCAAATAAATGAAGCAATAACAGTAGGTATTAATATGATGGTTGAAACGGTAATTCCTATTAATGTTGAAATTCCTGTAAATGAAAACATGTTGGTCCCTTTTAAGATTGGTGTAAAAGATTATATAAAATTGGATACCACAATTATGATATCAGATGATGTATATGCGATTATTGAAGACACTTTATACATAGATCAGAAATTTACTGTCCCGACATCTAAAAAAAGGGGGATTTCAGTGCCCATCAGAGCAGGTATACCATTGAATGAGAGGGCGAAGGTAAGTTTTAACCAGGCCATACCGGTACAAAGTGTAGTAGCCGTTGATTTATTGATTATTGATACGCTTGCGGTTGGTTTGAACATAAGAGTTCCTGTAGATATAAAATTACCTGTCCGGATACCTGTAAATACAACAGCTGAAGTTTCATTTCCAAATTTTGTGCCTGTTACTGGAGATATTCCGGTTTCGTTAAAAATTCCGGTAGATATTGCTCTTTCTGAAACTGCATTAGCACTTTATTTAACAAACATAGCTAAAGGACTTCGGGGGTTAATAAAACTCAATACGGCAGTACCTGTGCTTAATGAAAATTAATTTACTAAAAAAATAAATAGTATGAAAAAGATACAAACCATTACTAAAAATGTATTCATTCTTCTGGCATTAACAATGTTTTTCGGTCAGATTGCTGTACAAGTTGCCAATTCACAGGAAACAAAACCTAATCTTCCTGAGCGTAAACAAACTACCCTGGGACTTTATGTCACTTCTCTGGAAGCATATGAAATGTGGAAAGCAGATCCTGGGAAGGTGACGATACTTGACATACGAACACCCGAAGAATATATCTTTATCGGTCATGCGGATATGGCATGGAATATTCCCGCATTTGACCAATCCTATGAATGGGATGCTGAAAAACAACAATTTCCCATGAAACCTAATCCCGATTTCGTGGGAAAGATCAAGGAAGTATTTCAACCTGATGACATTCTTTTAATCACCTGCCGCTCAGGCGACCGTAGTGCATTAGCCGTCAATGAGCTGGCTAAAGTCGGGTATACAAAAGCTTACACGATCACCGATGGTTTTGAGGGTGGAATAGTGAATGATCCCGAGAGTGTTTACAACGGGCAACGTATGATAAATGGCTGGAAAAACAGTGGATTACCGTACACATATAAAATCGATCCGAAACTCATGCTGATTTCGAAGGAAAGATAAAATGTCGTTCCTGATAAAAGAAGGATTTTGGCTAGTAAGTGCTAAATTTTGTCAGATTACCGTTCGATGATAAGTCTTGGCATAGAACTAAAGTACTATTTACTTGTAAGCCTTGAATCTCTACCTTTATCTCTGGATTTGATCTACTACCATCTATAGAAAATGAGAAAAAATAAAGATCTATTTTTTGCAGTTTTAGCAAGTCTGTGCTTGCTTATTAATGTAAATGGAAATACTGTTTCTGCCCAGACAAGCGAACCTGAAAAAAAATGGCATTTCCTTGCTGAGCCCTACCTGATGTTTCCCTATATGGATGGAGAGACCGGAATCGGCAATAACCTGGTGTTGCCGGTGGAAGCCAATCCCGGTGATGTTTTCAGTAAGTTGAAAATAGGAGCCATGATATACCTGGAAGCCCAAACTGACAAGTGGGCCATGACGTCTGATATAGTATACATGAACCTGAATCAAGAGGTTACTCCAGGGATACTTCTTAATTCAGGAAGTGTTACCACAAAACAATTTATCTGGGAAGCTGCTGGATTGTACCGCATTGTTTCTTTTCTGGAGGTAGGGGTCGGAGGCCGACTGAACTACGTCCAAACAAGTGTTGATGTGCTGATAAATAGCATACCTGAAGGAACAACAGAGGAGGCAACTGGCAGGCACCATAAAACATGGTATGATCCTATTATAATTACCCGATTAACGACCGATATAAAAGATAAATGGCTGTTCCAATTCAGGGGTGATATTGGAGGATTTGGTGTAGGGTCAGATTTAACCTGGCAGCTTCAGGGATATGTGGGTTATCGATTCACAAAGTTATTTCAATTAACGGCAGGTTACAGGTTTCTTTCAACTGATTATTCCTCGGGTGATGCACCTAAAGAGTTTATTTTTAATATGAACGAATTTGGACCTGTTATACGATTGGGATTTAATTTCTAATCAATTCATTTTGAAACAAATACAATGAATAAAATATACTTTATATCAATAGTTTTTATTTCACTCTGTTTATCATCATGTCAGCCAGATGAGGATCTCATAACCCCGGATCTCGACCTGATCTATAAAGTAAAATCCACTGAGATCTTGCTTCGGGATAATACTTGGGGATTTAATGATTTAATAGTTGATGTTAAATACGAAATGCGGGCAATACCCCTGATGGCCAATATTGCCGATGCGGATGGTATGGTGCAACCGGGACAATATAATTCACTGGCTATTTTTGGAAATGACAATCGTCAAAAGAACTATACCTACCAGTTTTCAACCACTAAGATTAACAGGGATACAACCGGAACAGGAATGTTTCATGATCTGGCCTATTACAATGTGCTCAATTCCAAGCAAATCAGGATAAATCCCGACAGCATAGGCAATGCAATTTATGCCTACCAATACATGGAAGACCAGGAGCTCTTTGTAATGACCTCAGATCAGTTGATGAATGGGCATATCGACGACGCGGTGAACAAGGTGATTGCAGATGCCATTTTATCAGGTAAACCCAATGATATCGCAAACGCTGTAGTGGAAAATATATTAGGCAATGAGCAAATACAAGATACCATTCAGTACTTATTATACAATGTTATTCATGGCAAACTGGATGCAATAGCGGAAAGTCCTGAAGAGATTTCACAAAAACTGGCAACTCTTGTCCTTGAAAAACTTAAGGAAGTGGATTGGGAGGCACTGGTATATGATAAACTGATGGAATTGCTGGAACAACTCAAAGTCGATAATCCCGAGCAGGCTGCACAGCAGCTGGCAACCCAAATAGCCAATAAAATTGAAACCAGTATCACCCAATCCGAAATATATGACACAATTCTTCCAATACTCCAAAAGTTTGAGGATGAAACCTTGCCAGAGTTGGTTCCGAATATTGCAGAAGCGCTTTATGTTGTAATTGAAAATGCGTTCTCTGAAGAAAATATTTATGACAAGATCTACCCTATATGGACCAGTTTCTCAGAGGTCGATTCAAGCATTGTGAGCTCCGTTGCTGACTCCCTGGGATCAGTGATTACAAATCACTTTTTTAATGCAGAAACTATAGCTACTTCTCTTGAGCCATTTATTGTTACCTTACGCTCAACCAGTACTGTTGGAATACACTCATTGGCCCAGGAAATAATTGATGATGTATTGATACCCCGGGTAGATACTATTAATGCAAATTTCCCTGACCTGGAGCTGGATCCGGACTGGGATAGTATTAAACCTATTCTCACAACAGCACTCACCGCGATAAAATCATCTATAGACGATCAAACTGATGCGGAAGCTGCCATGAGCCTGGCTGAAGGTATTATTGACATAATGGATTCGGTAATCTCTCAAGCAGTTGAAACAACCATTCTTTATTTGCAGGATATACCCGCCGATGAGGCTTCTCAGGTAATTGCGGTATGGATCAATAATCTGGTTACGATAGCCGAACCTCAGATTGTCGCATTCCTTACTGAAAAACTAAATGAGCTCACTGATTTGTTTCATGCCGAAGAAGTGGCAGAAGAGCTGTCTGTAATAATTCATGATAAGGTTCTTGAAATTTTCGGAGAAGATAATATTTATAACCTAATTCTTCCTGTGATGGAGCGCCTCAGTGAAATAAATATAGAAGCTGCTGCAGAAAAAATAGTTGGCTGGTTAACGGACCTGGGGTTGATCAAGAATAATGTTTCAGAAGAAGAAGTATTGGAAGCATTAACAGATATTATCAGTCAGCTTATCGGCAATATCAATGTAGATAATACCTCTCAAGAACTGGTTGACCTGATATTGCAAAGTGAGATTGTCAACAAAATAGATGGAAGTGTTTTGAAACAACTACTGGAAATAAAAATCTATGAGTTCCTGATTGAATTAGGCAAGGATATTAATGGCATTGAAAAAGTAGAGATTTCAATCGTAAGGAAGTAAAAGTGATCGAAAAAAGATAACTACCATGAAACATCAGAATGCGCCAGGATGTAGAACAGGAATTACAAACGTAATCCGAATAACAGTAGTTTTCATACTTTTACATTTTTTTTGTATGCACTTTTTGCATGCACAGGATGTCACGAATCAACTCTGGCTTGAATACCGTCCAACCTATACATTCACTCCAAAATTCAAAGTCGACGTGCGGTTTTCCTTCAGGGATGAATTTGATGAAACGAACTGGCATACCTGGGAAGCACGGTTTATTCCCGTATTAAAACTTCCCAAAAATTTTGATGTCAATTTCGGCCTTTCCTTTTTACAAACCTCACAGTATTTATATTTGACAACTTCAGAATTTCGTCTTGCGCCAGGTGTGCGCTATAAGTTGCCCTGGGAAAGGATTGTACTGGGGGCATGGGCGAGGGTTGAGCTACGATGGGTGTATGAAAGGGAACCAGCGGAATGGACTTATACTACCCGGCCCAGACTAAGGATTTTCACAGACATACCTATCAATGCAAAAAGCATGAAAGAAGAGAATTTTTTCTATATTTCTTCATTCTTTGAATTTTTTTACCAAAATGACGAGGATTTGCAGGAGCGGTATGCAAAGCGCTATTGGTTTCGCCTGGGTCTCGGATATAAATTGAATCAAAAACTTCGTTTCGAAGCACTATACACTCGACAAGACTCAAAGAATACCATTGATACGAGTTTCGAAGATTTCACCAAAGAAAACATTTTCGTATTTGCAGTGCGACATAACATTAATAAACTAAAGAAATAATATGCAGGAGTAATCCATGTGAATTTTTTAACCAAATATTTAATTTAAAAGATTTAAACCAATGAAAACGATCTTTACTTTTCTCATGATGATTGTCCTTTCAGGATACAGTATTGTACAAGCACAGGACAAAAAACCTATATTACAACGTACATTGATTTTCCCTTAACGTGGGCAAATGTTTCTGACAATGGAGTAGACCTGGATGGAGCAGTGCGATTTGCACCATTTCTTTAATATCGGCAATAATGTGAATGTTGACTTTTCTGAAAAGGCCGGATTCTATGGCGGTTGGAGCATCCATAATACGGGATTTATCTATGACGTTGATGAATTTACACGCAAAAAAGTTCGCAACTACTATTTTGGAATTCCTCTTGGCTTAAAATTCGGGAATATGGATAAAGGATATGTTTATGCTGGATACGAAGTAGAATTTCCATTTGCTTACAAGGAAAAGACCTTTGTTAATGAACAAAAAACGAAATTCAACACATGGTTTTCAAAAAGATCTGCAATCCAGCAATCGTTCACTGTTGGCATACAATCTCCATATGGAGCGAGCCTCAAGTTCAAATACTATTTTACCAATTTTTACAAGCAGGGCTATACTGAATCAGATGGTCAGGGCGGGACAGTACAACCTTATGAAAACTTCAATGCCAATATATTCTGGCTATCATTGACTTTCGAACTATTCAGAGGAAAGTATTTTGTATATATAAAAGAGTAATCATGCCTGCTTAATAAAAGAAATCGGGCTGGCAAAACCGTCAATCTGAAATTATTAATCTATCAAATATTTTAAACCTTTTAACTAAACGTTATTATTATGAAGAACAAAGCTAAAAACTGGTGGTTAGTCCTTATAAAAGGCATCATCCTGATTTTATTATCATTTTTTGTGTTCCAACATCCAATAGGATCCCTTGTAGGACTTGCGCTATTTGTTGGCATCTCTCTGCTGCTTACCGGCATCTTTATTATTATAGCAGCCATCTCCGTCAGCAAATATGATGACAACTGGGGATGGCGTCTTGCAGAAGGAATCATGGATGTAATTTTCGCCATCGTTTTACTATCGAATCCGGGAATTACTGCTGCGGTATTCCCATTTATCGTAGGTTTCTGGATGATCGTTTATGGAATCATGGTTTTCAGCGGCTCATTTAAGTCTAAAAAAGAAGGCGATGGTAACTGGTGGTTAAGCCTGCTTGGCGGAATTTTAACTGTATTATTTGGCTGGTTTGTGATGACAGACTTCTTTACCGGCGCAGTTGCTATAACCATATGGATTGGTTTGGGCTTATTGATATTGGGCATTGTAAACATAACCGTGTCGTTTCGCCTTAAAAAGTTGAATGCTGAGATCAATTAATCGACTGTAAATGCAATCATTGATTTTCAAAACCGGTCATCAGGGATGATAAATCAGGTTTGACTTGATTATCTGGCGATCGGTTTTGAAAAGTTTATTTATAATCAACTGTTTTAATATGCAAAGCATTCCCTTTACAGATTCTAGAATATTCAAGATATCCACATTTTTGACTATTTCTATTATATCGATTGCCATTCTTATACTTGGCAAGTCATTTCTAATTCCTCTTGCATGGGGTTTATTGATAGCTCTTGCTTCAATCAGGATGTTAGATAAGGTTGAAAAAAAATTAAAAATAAATCGGCTGCTTACATCTATATTATTTGTTGGAGTCGTTTTATTGGGGATTCTTTTCCTGTTTTATTTTTTCTATAGTGAGATTAGATCAATCATTTCTGGAATGCCATCTTTCACGGGCAAGTTAAGCAATGTCTTTCAAAATCTATTAAATACTGCTGAAGGCTATGGCATTTCTATTCCGGAAAATATTGACAAACAATCAGTACATGAATGGGTTCATAACCATTCTGCTATTATTACCGGTGCACTTGCAAGTTTTGGGAAAAACTTTGCGGAGATCTTCATGGTTGCGATTTATTTGTTCTTCTTTATTTATTTCAGAGATAACTATCTGTATTATTTGAAGCTCCGTGAAAAAACAGATGCAGGATTCAATGAAGCCATAAAAAAATATACTGTCGTGATGGATGTCATTAACAATTTTATATATGGGTACTTCATAATGACCCTGTTAATGGCGATAATGCTATTTGTAATCTTTCTGCTCATCGGATTAAAGTATGCATTGTTCTTTGCGATTCTTGTAGCACTGCTTACCCTGATTCCGTATATAGGTTACCCACTAGGAATGGTTATTGTTTTTGTCTTCACTTCTATTTCTTATGACGGACTGCTTATTCCATTATTAGCTCTTGGGGGAATACTAATATCAAATACTCTTAAAGGTTATATTTTTAAACCGATCATTATTGGTGATAAAATCAAATTAAATGCGTTCATTATATTTTTATCAGTAATAGTCGGGGGAGTAATTTGGGGCGTAACCGGGATGATTTTATTTATGCCGCTTGCAGGAATTGTTAAGGCATTGTTAGAATACAATGAAAAAACAAAACCACTGGCTGCGCTTTTAACCACAGTTCCTAAAGGTGCCCTTAATCAAAGTATGAAACCTGATAAAGGTGCCAAAAAAATTGAGAACCTTGGAAAATAGCATGGATATTGATCAAATAGTCTGCCTTATTCGACTACAAGCCGGCACATTTATCATAGTTTACAACGTATTTGAAAAATAAATAATAAAGATTTACTAAAATATATTCCACCAAAATGACACTCTTATCTATCAATTTGCCATCACTTATAGGCTATATCTCAATAGTAGTTTATATTCTTGTGATTGTTTATACCATCATCAGGATCTTGCTCGATACACATTCAACATCAAAGACACTTTCCTACTTATTGATGGTAATTGCATTTCCCTTTTTCGGTATCATTTTCTATTTCTCTTTTGGCATAAACTACCGATATAATAAAACCAATCAAAAAACCAGTGATATCTATCATAAAGTAACAGAAATGTTCAAAGCCAACATTGAGGACAATACTGAGAAACTGGTTAAGGAGCATAAACAAATTCTTCAGCCTTATATTTCACTAATATCTTTTGCGAAAAACCTTGGACAAGAGAATCTTAGCTCAAATCACTACAAATTACTCATTAATGGAGAAGAAAAATTCCCTGAAGTCCTGGATGTGCTTAACTCAGCCACAAAGCATATCCACATGGAGTATTACGCCTGGGAAAATGATATAAGGGGTAACCAAATTAAAGATATTCTATTAAAAAAAGCCAAACAAGGAATCAACGTAAGGGTGATGTACGATGCCTATGCAAGCAGGAAGATCAAGCATAATATTGTAAAGGAATTACGAAATGGAGGCGTCGAGATTCACCCTGTTATTAAGGTAGCACTTGCGAGAGCGGCAAACAGGATTAATCATCGCGATCACCGTAAAATTATTATTGTAGATGGGACAATTGGATTCCTGGGAGGCATTAATCTTTCTGACCGTTATGATAATTCCATCGATACCGGCCTTTACTGGCGAGATACGCATATCAAAATTACTGGTCCCGGAGTGAATAATATCCAGCGGCATTTCATTATCAACTGGCATGCCTGCCAAAGCAAAAAACTTGACTTTGATAGGGATCTTTTCTCAGGAGCGGTTAAAGAGGGAAATAATGAAGCGCTTGAAATGTCTCAAATCATGGTGGGAGGACCTATATACCCCATGTCGACTATCATGCTCACTTATTCAAAAATGTTTTCACTGGCACAAAAGAAATTGTATATTACTAATCCCTATTTCATACCAAACGACACCATTTTGGATGTACTTAAACAGGCAGCCAAAAGTGGAGTTGATGTGAGGTTGATGATGCCTGAGAAATCAGATTCAGCCTTAGTTGGAGCCGCATCAAAATTCTATTACACAGAATTGCTCTATGCAGGGGTTAAAATATTTTTATATAAAAAGGGTTTCGTGCATGCCAAAACCGCTGTTGCTGACCGTATGTTAAGTATTGTAGGTTCTGCTAATATGGACATCCGTAGTTTCGACCTGAATTTTGAAATATTCTCGATTGTTTATGGAGAAAAACTTGCTGCAAAGTTGGAAGAGGCGTATTTGAATGATTTAAAGGATTGTGTGGAACTTGATTATTCAACCTGGATAAAACAAAGTAAAACTAAGAGTCTTATATATGCCATTGCCCGACTGATTTCCTCATTTTTATAAATGAAAAAGAAATAACAAAATTAATTAATCCTGGAAATGGAAAACGAATCCTTAATACCCCGAACCAGCGCATCTTCAATATTTTATTCGCTTGCTTCCATCGCATTGGTAATCATGGGATTAATCTATTTTGCTAATATTATTAAGCCGTTTTTTATCGCTTTTCTTATCTGGTTTATCATCAATCAATTAAAAGAAGCACTTGGGAAAATAACTGTAAAAGGAAAACAAATTCCTGGAGGCATCAGGAGTATGTTAGCCTTTCTAATTATACTTATGCTTTCTTATCTTGTAGGGAAACTATTAGCAAGTAATCTTGAGAACATTGCAGCATCAATGCCTAGTTACCTGGCTAACTTGAACAAATATATCGATGAGGCCAGTGCATTGCTTAACGACCCGAAATATGCTGACTATCTTCAAAAATGGATTGATGGTATTGACTTTGCAGGTATGGCAACATCATTAGTAAATTCATTTTCAGGGATTTTAGCAAATCTTGCTATAATATTTGTTTATGTAATTTTCTTTCTAATGGAAGATGCTTCGCGAAAGCTAAAACTTGAGACATTGTTTCCCCAAAAAGGAAAAGATTACAATAAATTCATTAATAATGTACAAAACATCAGCCAGGCCATTAGTTCTTACATCTGGCAAAAAACGCTTATCAGCCTGATTACCGGAGGGCTAAGTTTTATTATCCTATTGATTATGGGGGTTGAATATGCTTTTTTATGGTCTTTCCTTATTTTTATATTTAATTTTATTCCGTATATCGGGCCTTTAATATCATCACTATTTCCTGCCATCTTCGCTGTGTTAATTACGAGTGATCTAATGCAATTTTTATATGTTTTTGCCGCCATGGAAGGTGTTCAGATAGTTCTCGGAAATTTTGTTGAACCTAAAATGATGGGTAAAGGCACAAACATTGGACCAGTAGTTGTAATTGTTGCACTTGCCTTTTGGGGAATGATATGGGGCCTGGTAGGCATGATACTGGCTGTGCCAGTTACAGCAGTGCTGGTAATTATCCTAAGCCAGATTCCTTCAACACGCTATATGGCAATTCTTTTATCTGAAAAGGGAGGCATTACAAACCTTAAACAATAATTTATAAACTTTAAAATTTTTAATCATGAGCAAAAATGATGATTACACAATCAATGATCTTTTAGCAGAAGCTAAAGTAGATATGGAGTATGTCGAATCCAACTTATCTGAGTCAGCAGAAGATTTGGAAGAGGCATTGCAAGATGCCAGTAAAAAATTGAAGAAAAACCTGGAGAAACTTGCTAAGAAAGTAAAAAGTGAAGTCAAATATGAGGCTTTGAGTTTTTATCACGATAATAAAGAAGTAGTCAATTCTGATCTAAAAACCTTGAATGCCTATGTAAAAGAAATTTCACAGGGAGTTAAAGAACGCTTAAGCGAGGCAATTGATGAATCAGATGACAAGGATAAAAAGAAGGCTTTGAAAGAAATACGAAGTAAAGTCAAAAAAATCTCCCGGAGGTATAACCGCAAATATGCCATGCTTAAACTGAAATTGGCCATTGGAAACGCAGAAGTGGACATTAAAAAATTCTTTAATTAATTATTTGGAAGCTATGGTCTTGAAAGATTAGTATACCATAGCTTTCTTTTATTAAATTGTGATCAAATTCTGATCATATCTTATAATTTAAGGAAAAGGAGGATTTAAATGTCAATTGTGAAAAAACAATACAAGCGAAGGATACGAATATTGCAAAACTTAATATTTTTTGCATTCATATTTTCATGCTCCCCGGCTTTATGTCAATTAAATCCTGAAGTTCAAACTGATACCCTGAGTAAAAAACAAATCAGGAAACAAGAGAGAATTGAATTTAAAAAGACTGCAGATCGAAACTACATCAGATTAGGTTACGTGTTTGCCAATTTAGATACGGAGCTTTCTTTTGAATTTACTGACAGATATCTGATCGCAAAGGTCGGGCTGGAAGACGATTTTGGCCTCCCCGGAAAAAAAAATTTTATTACTGCTTCTTATATCAACAGGATTACTCCTGCCAGTGGTATTTACGTCAATTATTATGGTATCAACCGTACTGAAAACAGGCTGACTGATAGAGAGATCATTTTCAAAAAAGATACAATACCCGCAGGAACTGAAAATACTGCCTATTTTAATACCCAGGTAATCAGTACAGGCTACCTATATTCCATCTTAAAAGATCCCAATGCTTTTTTGGGGGCATTTTTCAATATCTATTTTATGTGGTTAGATACCGGAGTTAAATCAGAAATTGCTAATATCGATGCTAAGATTAAGCTTATTGCACCATTGCCTAACGTTGGCCTGATCGCTATGTTTAAGCTTAATAAATGGTTGTACATCAATGGCGAAATCAGTTTTTTTTCATTGTATACCAAAGATTTCGGTGGATCGCTTTACAGCTTCAGCGCAAAACTTCTATTCAAACCGGTAAGCTGGTTTGCGTTTGACCTCAGTTATCAGGAATTTGATATACTGGTGGAATTTCCTGAAGCGGAGATTAACATAGCTATTGATTACAATTTCAGGGGACCGGCTTTAGGCATTAATTTTTTCTTTTGATTTAGCCGGATAATCAGGATGAAAATGTACACAAAATAATGCGAAGGTGAATGGAAGATCATATCTCAATTATGAAAAAAGAATTAAACGTAGTTACAGCTGAGCAAATACTTTTGTCATAATCTTAAAATGTCTACCTTTCCTTAGCTGATCATAACATATAATAAAATGAAAAATAATAATCTAAACAATTCGGTGTATGACACAATCATCAGCTTGTTTCTAGTTTTCCTGATCATTGCCTGGTGTCTGCTGATAATGCTTCCTTTTGTATACATAATGCTTTGGGGTCTGATCCTTGGGCTGGCATTTATGCCGCTTCACAAATCTCTGACTAAACTAATGGGCGGAAAACCAAAACTGGCTTCCACGATTATAGTGCTGATAAGTCTTGCCATCATAATTATCCCAAGCATAATGTTCATGGATTCAGCTATTGATGGTGTAAAAGAAATCAGGTCAGCATACCAGGCAGGAACATTAACCATCCCTCCACCTTCAGAAAAGGTAAAATCATGGCCAATAATCGGAGAAAAAATCTATGGGATATGGTTGTCAGGTTCCAATGATCTTGAAAATTTTGTAATCAAATACAAGGAACAATTGGCAGGCATTGGAAGTAAGGTGGCTAACGGAGTGATCAGTGCAACATCAGGTATGCTGCAATTAATAGGAGCTGTGATCATCGCTGGCATACTGCTTGTTATCGGCGGGGCAGGAGAGGGAATACGTAAATTTTTCAGGAAGGTCGCTGGTGACAGAGGCGATGAATTTGCCGATGTGGCCAAAATGACTGTCGGCAATGTAGTGAGGGGGGTCCTGGGTGTTGCAATAATTCAGTCCTTTTTAATCGGGATTGGCTTCCTGCTTGCCGGTGTCCCATTTGCTGGACTATGGACACTGCTTGTGCTCATGTTCGCCATTCTCCAGATACCACCAACCTTGGTCGTATTGCCTATTGTTGCTTATTTATTTTCAGAGATGAATACTATGCCTGCAGTGCTATGGTCGATCTACCTATTTGCTGGAGGTCTTTCAGACAACATCCTGAAACCCATCTTGCTGGGTAAAGGAGCGCCGGTACCCATGCTGGTGATATTCATTGGAGTAGTAGGCG
Source organism: uncultured Cytophagales bacterium (assembly GCA_963820995.1). GTDB lineage: Bacteria > Bacteroidota > Bacteroidia > Cytophagales > Cyclobacteriaceae > JAGTVG01. The sequence continues at coordinate 27,419 of CAWGCL010000018.1, forward strand.
GATTCATTCTTTCCGGCTTTATAGGGCTTTTTACAGGAGCCATCGTCATGTCGATTGGCTATAAGTTATTTATCGCCTGGGTTAATTCAGCTGATCAGGAAAATACAGAAAGTGTTATAGAAAAGACTTAATTATTAAATTTCTTTAGCCGGATAATAATTCAGCAAAAGGAATAAAACAAGATTTTTTCGGAAGGAAATTAACTTAAAAAAGATACAATCATGAAAGTAATTATTGTGGGAGGCGTTGCAGGAGGGGCATCATGTGCGGCCCGGCTAAGAAGATTAGATGAAAAGGCAGAAATCATCATGGTCGAAAAAGGGCCATACGTTTCATATGCAAATTGTGGTCTGCCCTACTACGTGGGTGGGATTATTGAAAAAGAATCAAATCTATTGGTTGCCTCAGAAGAATTATTTCGTTCACAATTCAATATTGATGTTCGTACCAATTGCGAGGCAATTAACATTTCAGCCAAAGAAAAAACCATCCAACTAAAAAACGTCAAAACCGGTGAAGTTACAACGGAAAAATACGACAAGCTGGTGCTCTCACCCGGGGCAAAGGCAATTCGCCCACCTTTTCCCGGCATCGACCTACCGGGAATATTTCATGTCCGTACGGTGCCTGATGTAAGCGCCATCACTGAGTGGATCGAAAAAGGCAATCCCTTTCTTGCCGGAATGTACCGGTATTCGGGATTTCAGGCAGTGCGTCCGAAAACTCGTGCTGTTGTTGTTGGAGGTGGCTTTATCGGCTTAGAGACTGCAGAAAACCTGATCCACAGGGGCTTTGAAGTGACCCTCCTTCAGAATTCTCCTCATGTACTCGCACCTCTTGATCCGGAAAATTCTACCATCGTAGAAACTTTACTTGAAAGGAATGGCATAAAGCTTGCGATGGGTGACGCGGTAACTGGTTTTGAAAAAGCTGACAACGAGTCCATCAACGTTCAAACCAAATCTGGTAAGATCTACCCTGCTGACATAGTGATCCTGGCAATAGGTGTTCGGCCGGATACAACGCTTGCTCAAAAAGCCGGTATACAGATTGGAGAACGCGGAGGTATCCGGGTGAATGAGCATATGATCACCAGTGATCCGGATATTTTTGCAGTTGGTGATGTAGTGGAAGTGAAAGATTGGATCACCGGTGAATGGAGCCTGATTGCGCTTGCTGGCCCTGCAAACCGTCAAGGTCGTATTGCAGCCGATGTGATTGCAGGACGTAATTCAAGTTACCGTGGCACCCAGGGTACTGCCATAATAGGACTTTTTGGGGGCACAGCAGCCTGGACAGGTGTCAGTGAAACAACGTTAAAACGTTTGGGAGACACCAATTACGAAAAAATCTATCTATATCCGAATTCACATGCCGGATATTACCCGGGTGCGATGCCTTTGGCTATGAAGGTAATTTTCAGGAAGTCTGATGGTAAATTGCTGGGAGCTCAGGCACTGGGTATGGATAATATTGATAAAAGGATCAGTGCTTTTGCAGCATATTTGCAAATGGGGGCTACTATTTATGATCTTGAAGAGGCTGAACTTTGCTATGCTCCTCAATTTGGCAGCGCTAAAGACCCTGTTAACTTTGCCGGTATGGTTGCTGCAGATGTGCAGAGAGGTGATATGCCGGTCAGTCACTGGGAGGAAGTTAAAAACGCATTTATCCTCGATGTACGTGAATCGATTGAGCTTACCGTAGAAAACGTACCCGGAGCAACGAACATCCCATTGGGACAGCTTCGAAAACGGCTTAACGAACTCCCATCCGATCAGGAGATTCTGGTGGTCTGTCGTTCAGGTCAGCGCGCCTACATGGCTACACGCATTCTGTTACAAAATGGATTTAATGCCAAAAATGTATCCGGAGGCATGCTTTCAAGGACACAAAACTATTTGCTTGATGGGAATCTGACAAAATAATTATTGAGATAAAACAAAGAAGAATGAAAAAAGATAGTTCTACCGGGCGAACCTCAACGGTTTTAAAAAGTTACCTCCCCATCCTGGAATGGGGGCCAAAATATACCCGAAAGACCCTCATAAACGATATAGTCGTGGCACTTATTGTCGCAATCATGCTTGTCCCGCAGTCTCTGGCTTATGCTCAACTTGCAGGTTTGCCACCAGAAGTAGGATTGTATGCTTCAATGGCTCCCCTGATTTTATATGCTGTCTTTGGAACGTCACGAGCTCTTTCGGTAGGACCAGTGGCAGTAACAAGTCTTATGACACTTGCGGCAATTGCCCCAATAGCTGCCCAGGGTACTCCTGAATATCTGGCAGCTGCCATGGTCCTGGCCTTGCTGACGGGTTTAATCCTCATTATACTTGGATTTTTAAAGCTTGGTTTTCTCTCAAATTTTATGAGCTTTCCGGTGATGGCCGGATTAGGTACTGCTGTAGGAATCCAGATTGCCTCCAGTCAGTTAACACCAATGCTGGGGATTCCGTCTGAAGGAGGAACATTTCTCAGTCAATTTACTTCTTTGGTAAAGAATGCCAGTCAGATCAATATCTATATTACTGCAATCGGAGTCACATCCTTCATTTTTTTACTGGCAGTACGTAAATACCTTATGGGCCTGTTAATCCGAGCTGGTATGGGCAAAGGCCTTGCCGGTATTCTTACGAAAATGGGACCGGTAATAGCCATCATCATTACGATATTGGTAGTGGCCGGATTTGGACTCGACAAACAAGGAGTGAAAATAGTAGGCACCGTTCCTTCCGGGCTTCCAGGCATCGCAATACCGCCTTTCGATCTTTCTCTCTGGAGCCAATTAGCAACCCCGGCAATTCTGATTGCCATTGTTGGATATATAGCATCAATCTCAGTAGCCCAGACACTTGCCTCCAAAAAACGGCAGCATGTTGACCCAAATCAGGAGCTGGTAGCTTTGGGTGCTGCTAATATTGGGGCTTCAATATCCGGAGGTTTTCCTGTTGCAGGTGGTTTCTCCCGATCTATTGTTAACTTCGAAGCAGGTGCAGAAACCCCTGCTGCTGGTGCTTTTGCAGCAGTCGGTATTGCCCTGGTCACGCTTTTCCTCACGCCACTGTTGTATTTTCTGCCGAGCGCCACCCTTGGGGCAACCATCATGGTGGCGGTACTTTCCATGGTCAACTTTAAGGCCGTGAAAATAACCTATTCTTATTCACCAACCGATGGCATTGCCATGGCGTTGACAATTGTCCTTACATTGACCTTGGGAGTTATTGCCGGGCTCATTGCGGGCATTGGCATTTCCCTCATGATGTACCTATACCGCACTTCCAGACCACATATGGCTATCGTGGGACAAGTGCCGGGGACACAACACTTTAGAAACATTAATCGTCACAAGGTAATAACTACTCCGAAGATTGTTTCACTGCGAATCGACGAAAGCTTATATTTCCCTAACGCCCGCTTCCTGGAAGCCAGGGTCAGCGAATTGGTGGCATCAAATCCTGAGGTAAAACATTTTATACTCGATTGCTCTGCAGTAAATAGCATCGATGCTTCAGGGCTGGAAAGTCTTAAAGCCATTAACATCAGACTAAAGGAAGGAGGAATTACATTTCACCTTTCCGAAATCAAGGGTCCGATCATGGATGGCTTAAAGAAAACCCAATTCTATCAGGAGCTAAAAAACAGGATCCATTTCACACAATATGAGGCTATTTACAGTATTGATCCCGATCTGGCAAAGCAAGCAATGGAACAAATTAAAATGCAATAACACATAACCAGAATGGAAAATCAAAAAGTAAAAAAAAACTGGAAGCATAAACTCAAACATGAGTTTATTGAATATTGGATTAATGTTATATATCTGGCCATTTTTTTTAGTGTTTTTATCTTTTACAGAAGGTTAATATTGGCCCATTATGATGTTTATCTTGAAGACTATTTTTTGGGAGTGATCAAGGCCCTGGTATTTGCCAAAGTCATCATGATTGGGGCATTTTTACGTATTGACAGGGGATTTGATAATAAACCTTTAATTATTCCAGTCCTGTACAAAGCATTTCTATTCACAATATTTGTTGCGGTATTTGATGTCGCGGAGGCATTTATTCGTGAACTAATCAGTACCCAATCGTTTAGTGGAGCTGTTGATGAATTATCAAAGCATTTTACCAATATCTGGATAGGTGGAGCATTGGTAGTATTAGTTTCTTTCATACCATTCTTTGCTTTAAAAGAGCTATCACGTGTAATGGGTGAAGAGAAAATTCTAAATCTTTTTTTCAGGAAAAGGACAGAATAAAGAGTATATTGAGTGTAGAACCAATGAATATTTTTCAAAATTAAAAGAAATAATTCAAAAAGAAATAATCGATAAGATCCCAAATGCTAATTTTATCAACTGATACAGTTGATATCCAGGTGTGTTCTAATGAAGAATGACACTTGAAAAAACTAATAGGTATCGTAATAATTATGCATTAAGCGTTGATTATGCCTGAAAAGGAAGAATAATAGCATATAGAACTAAAGTACTATTTATTAGTACTCTATGAGTTAATATCTTTATTCCCAGATTCATTCTTGGGGATTATTCTATATACTACAATAAAATATATAACTCTACTTTTTAATAAATCAGGTTTTCTAATTTAAAATTTTAAATAATTAATCAATATGACAAAATCAGCATTAATACTTATAGTAATACCCCTGGTAATGGGATGTTCTATGGGAGGCGGTAATGCCGAAAAAAACATCGAGTTGATAGAGAAGTATGTTCAGGCCGTAGAAAATATGGATTTTGATGCCATGGATGTGTTTCTGGCCGAAAATTATTTAGGACTTGGTCCTTCCTACGGAGATTCGATCGGGAAAGCCCAGGCAATCGAGAACTGGAAATATCACGTGGAAAATCTCTACGAGAGCATAAAATACAATAAGTCCAGAAACATTGCCATAACCATACCTAATGGCGACAGCAAGGGAGATTGGGTTTCGAATTGGGGAGAACTTGATATCCATTACAAGGACGGAAAGGGTTCTGTAACTATTTGGGCCAATTCCATTTATCAGATTGAAAATGGTAAAATTATTAAGAGTTACACCTTCTATAATGAGGCCGATGCACTCAAGCAACTCGGTTATGTATTCATTAATCCTAATGACCTATAAAATTATATAAACTATGAAAAAGATTATTTTAGTTTTGATTATGATATTTCCCTTAGTTATCAACATATATGCTCAGGACACTTCTATTGCGAGTGGATTAGGACTTTATGTCTTCCCTTCAAACGATCAGAATAAAGATACGCAGGATGCTGATGAAGTAGCCTGTTACAAATGGGCCAAAGAGCAAACAGGTATCGATCCGATCAATCCTCCACAAGTTGAAGTAAAACAGGCTGATAGCGGTCCTGATGGATCTGGGGTAGTCGGTGGTGCTAAAGGTGCTGCTGCCGGGGCTGCCATAGGCGCTATCGCAGGTGATGCAGGTAAAGGCGCTGCCATAGGCGCTGTCGTTGGCGGATTGGGCGGAAGAAGGGCCAGGATAGCAGGAGACCAGGCAGAACAGCAACAAAACGTTCAGGCTGCACAAGCTCAGGAAAAAGGAATGATGGATAATTTCAAAAAAGCCTTTACTGCATGTATGGAAGGAAAGGGGTATACCGTTAAGTAATCCCGTTCCTGATCTGTGTATTAGCGCTTAGGGATATTGACGTCCGGGAAAGAAGACCTAATGAGGAAGAAAGCATTTGTTAACATCTTAAAGCCTTGAATTATTTGTATAGGAACTCCTGAACCGATACAAGTGATGTTTCAAAGATATTATAGGTGGATTTAAGGTATCCGGATCCATTGGATTATTTAATAGAGAAATGATAATTTCAATTGGATGTTAAGTTTTCCTTATCCGGATGGAGGGAAGTGATAGTAAGATAGAAACAAAAAGAATTTAATGATTTTTTATAAATAGTTTAAACGTCTCTTTTTCAACTGTCAAATACAGTTTATGGACAAAATAACAAAGTTTAAGGAAGCTTTTAAAATTGCTCTAGCCTTTGCATTGGTGTATGGCATTGCCCTGAAGATAAACTGGCTAAGTCCGAGTTGGGCCGGATGGTCGGTGGTGGCTATTGCCGCTACATCAGGAGCGGAGTCACTGGCTAAAGGGTTCCTTCGCATATGGGGAACAATTCTGGCCTGTGCGGTAGGAATCACCATAATTTCACTGGGGGCACAAAACCGCTGGTTGTTTATGTTGCTGACAGCCGTCTGGCTGTTTTTTAGTGCCTACAAAATGCTTGCCGATAAAAAACGATCTTATTTTTGGTTTTGTGCCGGTTATGTTGCGCTGGTTATAACGGCTGCGGGGCCTTCCTCTGCTGGAGGTTTTTATGTTGCTGTTTTCAGAACTATAGAAACGATCATGGGAATTGTTGTTTACACACTCATTGCCGTTTTTCTCTGGCCTCGTACCAATATCGGAGCTATTAAAAAAGCTTTGAGCACCCTGCTGGACACACAGGCCAAATTATCCCAGGAGGTGTATAAAGTGCTCTCCGGTGCCAATCAGTCAGATCAGCTAAAGGAATTGGCGCAACAGCAAGTGAAACAATTAGGAAAATTTAGCCAATCTTTAATAGCAGAGGGGTCCGAGAACTACAAGGTTCAGGAACTAAGACCATTTTGGGATCGATTTGAAAGTTTGAGCAACAGTCTGTTGAAATCCTTCGATCGTTTGTTTGGAGGCATAGAAGATGTATCAAAAATCGACACCCTGGAGCACTGGCCCGATATGGCTGACTATTTTAAAGAAATAAATAACAGATTTAATGAAATGTTAAGCCTGCTCTCCGGCAATCCGGCTTCCATAAAATTGCAGGATGTAAAAGTGACCTTGAATTCTTTGCCACGATCAGATATTTCGCATTTTGACAAGGCGGCTCTCGCTATTATACTTTCCGAGCTTAATAATATTGAAATGATCAGCCGGGAAATGCTTAATGTCGCCATCAATCTTGCCGATTCTAATTTATCAGGCCAAAAGACCTTGGTCAGAGATGTTAAATATCAGAAAAAACCAGGATTTAATTTTCCAGTATTCGACATTGAATATTTAAAAGGATCATTATATGTGTCTCTGGTCATTATTTTGGGTTTTATTATTTGGTTTTACGTGAACCCTCCTGGCCATTCTACATGGTATATTATGGGAGGGGTGTTTGCACTTATATTTTCAGGGGCACAGCAGGTAAAAACGGTCAAATTAGTATTCCCATTTATCATTGTCATGTTTCTGGTCTCCCTCATTTATATATTTATTTTACCCGAACTAACCACTGTTGTAGAATTAGGCATATTGCTTTTTACCTGTATGTTTTTCATTCAGTTTTTTTTATCAGGTCCTGCCACTGCTGTTTTTACTATTGTAGTTATTCAGCTTATAGCCATCAATAATCCCCAGACTTACGACGCGTCCGCACTGGTTAACAGTTTTGTATTTGTTTCCATGCTTATGATATATCTTTTCGGCATGTCATATTTAATTAATTCTCCCAGACCAGAAAAGGCATTTTTGAAACTCGTGAGCCGGTTTTTCAAAAGTGCCAAAAACCTGATATCACAACAAGCAGTTGACACAAAATCCTCATCTGCTTATCGGCGTTACAAAACTGCTTTTTACATGGATGATTTGCACAACTTACCGGCAAAAATTAAAACATGGGGAAAGGCAATTGATAAAAATTTATTTCCAAATACCGATTATCAAAAAATAGAGGAATTGGTTAACTCACTGAATGTGTTGGTTGTCAGGATAGAGACTTTGATACAGGCAAAAACCGGCGAGCAGGAAAACAACCTTATTGAATTAAGTGAAACAATAACCACCTGGAGACAGCGACTTATAAAGGCTTTTGACAGTTGGGATAACCTTTCTAAGGAAGAAATTAAAAGCAACGCGAGCGAACTGGTATTAAAAAGGATGGATGAGTTGGAGGAAAAGCTTAAAGATATTGTGGCCAAAAATGAGGACAAGGTAAATGAAGAGGAAAGCATTCAATTTTATCATTTACTTGGTGGCTATCGTGGGGTTACCGAGGCTACCTTATCATTTGTTAAGATTGCTGATAAATTAGATTGGAAGCAATGGAAGGAAGAAAGGTTTCAGTAAAGAAAATTTAAAAAGTTAATAAATATGTTTGTTCCACATGAAATTCATATTGGCGAAGTGTTTATGCCACCATTGTTGCTTGCAGGGATTCTCGGATTAATTGCAGCATCCATAACTGCTAAACTTCTGAACAAGTATCGTTTATCTAAATACTTCTTTTATCCCCCACTCGTCATGGTTGCGATGATGGTCATTTATACAATCCTATTTGGAATGATTATCATTCCGTTTTAAATCTAGAAAGACAAAGAAATAACATTAAAAACTTATGAAGAAGTATACAAAATATATAACCACTGGCCTAATCGTTGCTCTGGCAATAATATTTGTCTTGTTTAAATACTGGGATCACATTTCTAATCCCTGGACTCGTAACGGCCAGGTCCAGGCGATTGTAATCCAAATCGCACCGCGGGTATCCGGGCCAATTGTGAACTTGCCAATCAAGCCCAACCAGTTTGTACATGCCGGCGATTTGCTTTTTAAGATTGATCCACAAACTTATAAGGCAAGCCTTGCTCAGGCAAAAGCTAGTCTGGATGCAACGGGTTATAACATCGAATCACTTGAAAAACAGATTGAGTCGGCCAAAGCTTCGGTCGAGGCTGCCCAGGCAGTTGTAAACCAGGTAAGGAGTTCAATGAGTCAAATTGAATCACAGATATATACAAACAAACGCGAATACGAAAGACAAAAACAATTGCTTCCCAAGGGATCCACCTCACAAAAAGAAGTTGACAAGGCACGAACAGCCTATGAGGTTTCCGAACAGCAACAACAAGGAGCCCTGGCATCATTGGCACAAGCTGAGGCTTCTGTTCGTCAGGCAAAAGCAGCTCTTGCCAAAGCACGCGCCAGCCTCGGCCAGGAAGGTGAAGACAATGCACAACTCAGGGGAGCAATAGCAGCCTACCAACAGGCTGAAATGAACCTTACCTTTACCGAAGTAAAAGCTCCTGTGGATGGGTATGTAACAAACCTGAACCTCAGGTATGGGAGCAATGTGGTTGCAAACCAGCCCACACTTGCATTGGTGGATGTGAACAGTTACTGGATTGATGGTTTCTTTAGAGAAACTTCAGTAGGTAAAATTAAACCCGGGGATAGAGCCGTTGTTACTTTGATGAGCTATAAACACACATCAATAAGTGGATATGTAGAAAGCATCGGATGGGGAATCTCGCAACAGGATGGAAGCACAGGATACCAGTTGCTGCCAAATGTTAATCCTACATTTGAATGGATTCGTCTCGCACAACGCATTCCTGTTCGCATTCACCTTGAGGAAGTGCCTGATGAAATTAAATTGCGTGTGGGAACCACCTGCTCAGTACTGGTTGAAACCGGAACTTCTGGAGATGAAAAATAGGAAGCATAGCGATATATTAAAATGATCTTTTAGAAAACGAATCTAAAGAAAATTGAAAATGAGAATACAATACAATCGACTTAACTTTTATACTCCCTGGATTTCATTTCTACTGTTTATCATGATTATGACCACTGTTGTCATAGCTCAGGCACAAAAAACACTTAGCCTGACGGAGGCGATTAATCAGGCTATTGAAGAAAACCCTAACCTGGCATCAGCTGAAGCCAACCTGGAGGCAAGCCGTGAAAACATTAAGATCGCTCAGGGGAATTACCTGCCAGGAGTTAACTTGGTAGGCTCACTTTCTCAAAGTAAAACGGCAACTTTCAGTGAAACAGCTGGTGTTATACCTGCCTCATCAGCCATTGTTGGCGCCTCACTTTCGCAGATGATATTTAACGAAAAGTATTTGGCGAATCACAAAATTCAAAAATACCTGTATGCCAGTCAGGAAGAACAATATCGGGTTTCGCGATATACCATCATTTCAGCCGCAGGCCAGGCTTATATTGCTTTACTCTTTGCAGACGACTTACTTGATGTTCAACAGGAAAATATGTTAATCACTGAGCAAAATTTACAGGCCTCGCGCGATCGACAGGAAGTGGGTTCCACAAATTTACAGGAAGTGCTTCGCTGGGAAACTCAATTATTCTCCAACCATCAGGCCGTTGAATCTCAGAAAGCCTCGGTGATCGTTAGCCGTGGAGGGCTTAACCAAATCCTGAATGTGCCCCTTGAAACCAGGAATGAACCTGAGAAATTAACCATCTCAAAAAATGGTTTTATCTTTTCAAGCAATGTGGTTGCTGACGCCGTAAACGATGAAAGAAAAGCACAGATAATCCGTGATTATCTTGTGGAATTGGGTCTTGCAAATTCACCCGCCCTGGCAAGTAACGATCAACAACTCCTGGCCCAGGAAAGGCAGGTAAAATCTAACAAACGCTGGGCCATACCACAATTAAACGCCTCAGCAGGTGCGGATGCCAAATTTGCCTTCGATGAGGAGGGAGCAGATGAGATAGGAGATGATTTTGGATTTTGGAAAGTTGGCTTAACCATGTATTGGCCTTTAGTTAAAGGAGGGGCTAATATCAGCAAAGTCAAACAGTCTAAATTTCAGATGTCGGCACTTGAATTGCAGAGGTATAATCTTATGACCTCGATAGAGCAATCCATACGAGCAAGTACTGCAGTCGTTATGGGTGATTTTAAAAACATTGGTTTCGCTCAATCTCAATCCGAAACAGCACAAAGAAATTTTGATCTGGTCAATGATTCTTATCTTGTTGGTGAATCATCCCTGCTTAATCTCCTGGATGCCCAAACTCAAAAGCTTGGTGCTGACATATCATCACGAGTTGCTCTTTATACATTTTTTATTGACTTGCTGACACTTGAACAAGCCATTGGATATTTTCCATTTATGCAACCAAAAGATGAAGCGGATAAAATTGTGGGTGAACTTGAAAGCAGGCTTTTACAAGTGCAGTAGAATTTAGATAATATAAATATTCACCAGGTTAAATTTAGAATTATGATTTACCAGAATCTCTTAATTATCGTATCCTTCATTTTGATATTCAGCCTTTTTTCAATACGAATTGAAAAAACAGGCATAAGCGGACCAATCCTGGCACTTATTATCGGACTGGTATTCGGACCATTAATACTTGATCTTTTCGATATGACTTTGGAAGGAGAAGAGTACAGGACAATCGCCGAACTTGCCCTGGCACTGGTGCTATTTACTGATGCCTCAAAAACCAATCTAACTATGTTGGAAAAAAATTCCAAAATGCCAATTCGGCTGCTGTTAATTGGTCTACCTCTCACCATCATATTTGGGTTGATCGGTGGGTATCTATTGTTTAAAGGATTTACCTGGATAGAAGCAGGAATCCTGGCCACCATGCTGGCGCCCACAGATGCAGCCCTCGGAAAAGCTGTAGTTACAAATAAAGCTGTTCCTTCAAAAATCCGGGAAGCCCTGAACATAGAAAGTGGATTGAATGATGGCATAAGTGTACCCGTATTGTTTTTATTCATTGCACTTTTTACCACACAATCGGGTGATGGTCTTAGTACATTCTATGGTTTAAAACTCCTCGCAAAAGAAATCGGCATTGGCTTGCTGACCGGACTTGCCATTACTTTTATCATTGTTTGGATTGCTCATTATGCCAGTAAACGCAATTGGATATCAGAATCATGGCAACCCATGGTAATCATTACACTTTCATTTACTTGTTTTACGGTGGCTCAAATAGCAGGTGGAAGTGGGTTTATAGCCTGTTTTGCTGGAGGATTCTTATTCGGAACAATAAATAATAAGTTCGATCTAAAAATGAACCTGTTGGATTCTGCAGAAGGTTTCGGTGATACAATGAGTCTGGTCACATGGCTAATTTTTGGCTCACTAATAATAACTGCATTTTTCCCCGAGTTTACCTGGGAAGTCGTTATTTACGCTGTACTGAGTTTGACTATTATTCGAATGGTCCCGGTTTTTCTTACACTTTTCAATACAGGAATGTCAGCAAAAGAAAAATTATTTATGGGATGGTTTGGCCCACGCGGATTGGCGACCATTGTATTTGCCATTATGGTAGTGGATGTTCAATTGCCACATAAATCTACCATCATTATAACAGTGGTATGCACAATAATGCTAAGTGTTATTTTGCATGGATTTACAGCAAACCCATTCATCAAAATGTTGAATAAAAAATAGTTCAGTTTGTTATCAATCATAAGACCCCGATCCATATATCACGAACAAAATGGAAAAACAATGAGATCATGATCGAACAAGAAGGAGAACCTTCAGACAAGTGATAATATTCAAGCGATCATTAATTTATCTTATGGGAAAAGGATAAGCTATGCCAACGCTATTGCTGGTTCAGCCAGTGATTCATGCTTTACTTGCCAGATGGTGGTTGGGGAAAGATCTTATCGCTTATTATGGCCAGACGGTTGATAGGCATGGTCTCAATATCCTGATTGGATCTTCTCCGGAATCAGTTTTTCCTCTTAATGGTATTCTCAGGAGGCATTTCATATCTCTGAGTGTTTTTTCCAGTCTCTGAAGTGTTTTTTCCACCTTCCGTACTGATTTTTCTACCTCTTGAACTGTATTTTTCATGCTGCGAATTGTCTTTTCCATATCCCGAAGTATTTGTTCTACCTTGAGATGTACTTTTCCCATTTAAAAACATAGAATATCTAGTTCCCGCTATCTTCAGCCGCAGCTGCCTCCTGGTAAGCCTGTATCTCTTCTTCTGAGAGCCAGCCACCACCAAGTGCTTTATACAATTTGGTGTATCCGTTGAATAGCCTTCGTGTTGTTTCTGAAAATCTGAGTTCGGCTTCGAAAGCCTGGCGTTCACTTTCTAACAATTCCAGGAAGCTGGTTACCCCTTTATCATATCTTTCTTTCGATAATGTACGAGCATTAATTGCAGCATCCCTATAATCCTGACCTACTTCCAGTTCATCCTTATAGGTTGATATTTCCACAAGGGCATCTTCCACTTCCTGGAAAGCGGTGATCACTGTCCGCTCATACTCATATAATACTTGTTCCGTTTTATATCTCTCTATTTCCACCCTTCTCTTATTTTTCCCAAATTCAAACAAGGGTCCAAGCAAGGTAGCGCCGACAGAAAAGGCCGCCCCATTTGCCGTTAAAGCTGAGATATCTGTACTTGCCACTCCAAGCAAACCAGTCAGACTGATGGCAGGAAACCGTTGAGCTACAGCTACGCCAATCTGGGCATTCTGGGCCCGTAATAATTCTTCTGCCTGCAAGATATCCGGCCTGCGTGTAACGAGCATAGAAGGTAATCCCACGGGAATATCGGGGGGCAAGGCCTGATCTTCCAGATCTGCACCCAACATAACAGGTCCGGGATTCCTACCAAGAAGGATGTTTAACGCATTTTCTGTTTGGGCAACCATTCTTTGATAAAAAGGAACTGCTGAGGCCGCTATCGCCTTTTGGATCTGAGCCTGGTTTAGGTCTATTTCAGGAATGATGCCCTTATTGTATCTTTCCTGAATGATGTTCAGCGATTCCTGCCTTAATTGCAAGGTATATCTCGATATTTCCAGCCTCCACCTGAAATCCAGTAAGGTGTAATAAGTGCCCACGATCTGTGATATCAGCCCAATCTGGACGGTTCGCTTTCCATACTCAGAAGCTACCAATGAGGCCCTGGCGGATTCTGTTGACCTCCGGAATTTACCCCAGAAATCAAGTTCCCAATTTAAAGTTCCAAAACCAGTAAAAACATTTGTAGCACTACCACCCTCAGTCGGCATTCCCTGAAATACATTGCCCCTCATGGCACCTGCCTGGTATCCGAATTTCGGCCAGTAATCGGCCTTAGCCAAACCAACGGCGGCCCTGGATTGTTCGATGCGTGTAGATGCAATGAGTACATCCTTATTTTCTCTTAATCCGATGGTTATTAAAGTATCCAGAATAGGATCCTGAAACAGTTCCCACCACTTGATGTTCAATACCGAATCCGTCATAGCCAATTGCAGGCTGTCATATCGATAAACGGCAGTAGAGTCAATTCCAGGATCTGGTGTTTTAAATTTTGGCCCTACCTTACAAGCATCTAAAACAATTACAGATAGCAGGACTATAGCGATATATATAAGTCGAGTCTTCATACTTTGAATCATTTCAATTTAATTTGCAGGTTGTTTAGAAGCTTCCAGATCCCGTTTTTTCTCATATCCGGCAATTTTTCCGATGAATACATACAGCATTGGATAAAAGAATACTCCAAGTAATGTGGCCAGGGTCATTCCTCCAAGTAGGGCCATGCCCATTACTTTCCTGGCTTCAGCTCCTGATCCAGTGGCAACTACCAAGTGGAAAAACTCCAAGAATAAATGAGAACGCCGTCATCAGAATAGGCCTGAAGCTGGATTTTGCAGCCTTAATGGCTGCATCAAATAAACTCAATCCCTCTTTAAATTCATCGTTGGCAAATTCTACAATCAGGATTGCATTTTTTGCTGCCATGCCGATCAGCATCACAAAAGAAACCTGGGCAAAAATATTGTTTTCAAAAGTCGGGCTCATTAAACGGGCGAGCCCATAAGAAAAATAAAGCACCAAAAATTGCAAAAGGTGTTCCAAGTAGAATCGCAAAGGGCAGGGACCAGCTTTCATATTGCGCAGCAAGAATCAGAAACACAAAGACAAGTGAAAAGGCAGAATGACTCCCAGGGATCCGGAAGCTTTTTTCTCCTGGAAGGACATGGCATTCCAGCTATAGCTCATGTCCTGGAGGCAATACTTCCTTTGCCACTCCTCCAAGGGCGGCCATGGCCTGTGCAGAGGTATATCCAGGGGCAGGGCCACCCGTAACTTCAACTGATCGGTACAGGTTAAACCTGTTGGTATAATCGGGGCCAGAAGTGGGTTTAATATCCACCAAGGTTGCCAAAGGTACCATGTCGCCCTTATTGTTTTTCACAAAGAAATTATTCCAATCTGTTTTTCATTAACCCGGTATTCGGGTTCAGCCTGAATATAAGCTTTATATAAACGCCCAAACCGTGTAAAGTCATTGACATAAGCTCCTCCCATAAAAGCGCCGATAGTTGTATACAGATCATTCAGTGAAACACCCAGTTTCAAGGCCTTTTCCTTATCAATATCCATAAATCGTTGGGGAACATTGGCCTGGAAGGTAGAAAATGCTCGTTCCGATTTCAGGTCTGTGCAGTGGCAGCCTGTATAAACTTCATCGTATTTTGAGCCAGGTAATCAGGTGTATTACCTGCCCTGTCCTGGATCATAATACTGAAATCCTGAACCATTTCCCAATCCGGGAATAGCCGGGGGACCAAAAGTAAAGGCCTGAGCTCCCTTAATTTTAGTGGCAAATTGCATATTCAGTCTCTGGATAATTTCCTTTGCCGTATATTCTCTTTCGCCCCAATCCTACAAGCGAACAAACATAAATCGTTATTGGGAATAGTAGATCCAGCCAGCATGCTATATCCGGTAGCGGTAGTGATATATTCTACCTCGGGGTGTTCATCATAATTTCTTCGATTTCCCGGGCGATGGCATCTGTCCGTTGCAAAGAAGCTGCATTGGGCAACTGGACGTTCACATAGAAATACCCCATATCTTCTTCAGGGATAAACCCACCTGGAACCATCTTCCAGAAAATCGCTGCACCAATGGTCATCAACACAATGAAAATACACGCCTCGTTTTATTTTGCGGGCGACCACATTGGTGAAGCTCATATAGAATCGGTGGACTTGTCCATGCCCTTGTTGAATTTGCCGAAGAACCAGCCCAATGGGCCTTTATATGGGCTCTGGTTTTTTGAGTAGAATGGAACATAAGTGCAGGACTTAGTGTTAAGGCGTTCACTGAAGACACTATAACGGACACAACAATGGTGATCGCAAACTGTTGATATAGCAACCCTGTTATGCCAGCCATACCTGCCACAGGAATAAAAACAGCGATCAAGACCAGAGTGGTTGCGATGACCGGGGCAGTCACTTTTCCCATCGCTTCAGGTGGCCTCCTTGGTGGTCATCCCCTTCTCTATATTCACCTGCACGGCTTCCACCACTACAATGGCATCATCCACAACAATCCCGATCGCCAACACCAATCCGAGAAATGAAAGTACGTTAATTGTAAATCCCAATAATGGGAAAAACATAAATGCACCGATGAGAGAAACAGGAATGGCTAGGGTAGGAATAATAGTAGCCCTCCAGTCCTGAATAAATATAAATACAACCAGGATGACGAGTACAAGGGCGATAACTAATGTCATGAGAATTTCTTTAATACCAGCAGTGATCGGCAGTAGTTGTATCCAGCGAGACATCATATTTGATGCTTTCCGGAAAATTCTTCTCCAGCTGCATCCATTTCAGCAACGACCGTTTGAGCCAATTCCACAGCATTAGAACCTGGAGCCTGATACAATGCGATAATGGCACAGGTTTCTTTGTTAAGCCTGGTAAACATATTATATGTTTCCACTCCCAGATTAACACGTGCAACATCTCCAATCTTTACCTGGGAACCATCCGGCTCGGGTCCGGACCACGATTTCTTCAAAGGCTTCTGTCAGAATTGAAACGTTCAGGAAGTCTGACGGTATAAGTAAATTCTGTACCCGGAGGGGCTGGTTCAGCGCCAAATTTACCACCAGGAACAATCACATTCTGTTCATTGATCGCATCGCATAATTTCAGGAACGGTAATCCCAAGATTGCCAACCGGTCTGGTTTACCCAAATTCGCATGGAATAATTGGCTGCCCCCAGGACATCCACCCTTCCAATGCCTTTAACCCGCGCCAAGCTGATCTTTGACATTGATCAAAGCATAATTGCCCAGAAATTCCTGGTCATATCTGCCATCGGAGAGTAAGGGTGATGCAACACGATGAATATTAGGCAATGACTTCATCGGTTGTAACTCCATACTTGGTTACATCCTGAGGAAGTTTAGCCGAAGCTGCTGAAACCCTGTTTTGGGCCAATACGGTATTCATATCCGGATCAGTACCCACATCAAATGAAACATCTGATGACCATGGTACCATCATTGGCATTGGTGGATTTCATATAGATCATATTATCCACTCCATTGATCTCCTGCTCCAGAGGCGTAGCGACCGATTCTTCTACATTGATGGCATTCGCGCCTGTGTAGGTAGCCCGGACCTGTACAATTGGGGGCGTCAGACTCGGATACTGTTCAATTGGCAAACCAATCATGGCGATGGTCCCCACGATGATGATCACAATCGCGATAACCATAGCAACTATTGGGCGGTTTACAAAGAAATTACCTTTACTTTCGGACATATCTCAACAATTATTGATTGGATTTACTTTCAAATTCGACAAGGGTAGGATTTACCTGGGCACCTGCGGCGACCTTCTGCAAACCTGATATGATAACTTTATCCTCTTTCTGAAGCCCTTCTTCGATCAACCACAGATCATCGATTTTGATGGTTGCTTTTACCTGACGCGCCTGAACTGCATTGTTTTCATCGACGATATATACAGAATATTGTCCCTGGAGTTCAGTTATGCATCGCTGAGGGACCAGTAAGGCATCTTCAGCTACTGCCAATTCGATCTTGACTTTGGTATACATCCCCGGACGCAATAAGACTATTGTGATTAGGAAAACTCGCCTGAACCAGCATGGACCCTGTGGATGTGTCTACGTTACGGTCAATGAAATCAATATGACCAATTTCATCATATAAAGATCCATCCGCGAGGATCAATTGTATATCAACTCTGTCCTCACGGTCGGTAGGTTTCTCTTCCAATGCTTCCATATCCATGATTCGGGCTAAAGTAATATAATCCGTCTCCGGAAGAAAAAATTGCACCCGGATGGTTTCGATCTTTGAAACGGTATTTAATATCACGGGATTGGGCGACCTTCCTACAAACTCTCCAACCCTGGCATTGGTTTTACCGATCAAGCCATTGATGGGTGATAATATCCTGGTATAGCTTAATTGGATCCGCGCCATTTCAAGATTGGCTTCAGCAGCTTCCAAAGAAGCCTCTGCTGCTTCTTTACTTGCCAGGGCGGCATCATAATCACTTTGGCTGACCGCATTGATCTTTACGAGAGGTTCATATCTCCTTAACTCATTGGTTGCATTGACCAGGTAGGTTTCAGCCTCAGCGACTTTACTCTTCTGAGATGCCTCCTCAGCCAGGAAGGGCTGCGCATCGATCCTGTACAACAATTGTCCCTTTTTCACTCTGGTGCCTTCGTCAAACGCGATCTCTTCCAGGAAACCTTCAATACGGGCCCTGATTGGTATGTCTTGTAAACCAAACGCCTGACCGACGAATTCGCGATAGATGGGTACATCTTTCTGAATTACATTTACTACTTCAACATCTGGCGGCGTCGCCTGGCCAGCTTCTTTATTATTGCACGAAGAAAGGATAACAGCGTATCCAAAAATTACCAGTAAAATGGTAATATTAAATTTATTTCTTTTCATGAAACTTAATGGGTTATGAGAATGCTCAATATTAGACTTTAAATATAGCTTTCTTTTTGAATATAAAATCATATATGATTTCGAAAGATTTTTACTAGACAAGAAAAATCAATGATTTCATAAATGAATTACTACATTTGATGCTTTCATGATCTTAAATAGTGTAAGTAAGTGGTGTTAACGGGAAGTAAACTGAAAGAAAACAGGTAATGGGTTCGATTAATTTACTCAAGATCATTCCAGAAAATAATCGGCACCCCTGATTATAGGTCATAATTGTTTTAGATTATATATTAAATCCCTAATTTCATTTTAGATAGGTAGATTTTTTTTTATTGAAGGATGTGATAGACTTTAATCCGGGCTTTTCAGGTTTTAAATCCATCCAAATGC
>CAWGCL010000019.1:0-71686 GCA_963820995.1 uncultured Cytophagales bacterium
TTGGAGAAAGTCAAATAATTACTTAAGTCTTAATAAACACATTGTAATCACTCAACCATACCGCAGCTCATCAAGAAAATATGAAACCACGGTATATGGTGCTATATTTTCATAGTCCTAAATAGGCTCAGCTAATTTCTTTACTTTACTTTAAATTCCCATGAATTCGCTTCATCTTTACGTACATGCAATCGATAAGAATATACCATTCCATCTGACGTAGTTACTTTTACAGAATACTTTCCATAATATCCACGGAATTTAATGGTCCCATCCCCATAAGGTTCGGTCTTAATATGGGTATTCCATGTTTCATTGATCAATTTATCCAGCATTTCGAAAACCGGTTTTGGCTGATACTCTTCATCTACCAGTCCGCCACCGGGAAGCCATATGTTTCGGTCAGAGAACCCCCACCAGTTGATCGAGGCAACAGCGGGATGCCCGAAACATAGCTTTACGAATTGTTCTGTGAATTCAGTTTGCGCTTCCGAAGTCCATTGGCCAGTCCGCCAGCCTCCTGTAATATCTACACCGGATGATTGAGGATGCAATTCTGTAATATGCAAAGAAAATCCAAGATCAGCATACAGATCGAAAGTCTTCCATAATTCCTGAGGATTAAACCATTCCTGCCTGGGTTCATGAGCCTGGATACCTATATTTTTAAATGGGGCATTTCTTTTTTTCAATTCCTTTAACAGTTCGTAATACCTTTCCCTAACCTTTAAGTCTGCAATGGTTCTATATTCATTGATCATTAAGGTAGCTTTGGGATTAGCCTTATTTGACCAGAGCAATGCCTTCTCTACATAATCAGCAATTTCATCAATTGGATCTTCCACCCCCCAATCGTTCGGGTCATCCATGTTTTTGATCTTATTCTGCCAGGTCTTCACATTTACCGGTTCATTTACCACATCCCACAATTCAATCTTATCTTCAAAACCTGATACGATGTTCATCACCCTCGATTTTAATAACTGTTCCGTTTCTTCAGGGGTATATTTACTGAGCCATTGCGGGTGTACCGGAACGGCATGCCCAGACCAGGGGATGCCCTTTTGTAGTAATTCCATTGAGCTGGCACCATTCAATAGTCGATAACATATTCTCCCAGCCAGGCATTCCCTGGGTTCTTTCATATCCCGGCCAGTAAAACGGAAACACAGCTAAATTAAAAATACGTTTGAATTGACGTTTGAATAAATCCTCTTTATAAGGTTTCTCATTTCTGATCAGGTCGAATATGATGCAGCCAAACAGGAAGTCATGGCCCTCCTGTATCACCTCAATCTCTGCATTTTGCAAGGCCTTGCCATTTTGATCTTTAAATTGAATCAGAACATCTCCCTTTCTGAATTTCTCAATGTTTTCGTCTGCTTCCTTAAGCAGTTTTTCTTCTATTTCCTTTACATTCTGGGAATAGCAAACCAAGTGACAGCAGCGATAGGAGTATGAACATGAAACTTCTATGAACTACTCCTCTAAATGAATTTGATGGTAAGCACATGATCTTTAAAGTATTGATTAAAAAATATTATGAATTGCAAAATATCGATTTTATAATTTCTTAAAATCCCGTCTATTAAAGTTACATAATACTTAAATGAGAATAAATATATCGGATCTTTAATATGTATTAGTTTAGGCCTGGAATATGGATTTGGTAAAGTACTGATTCAGTCTGATACTGAAAACATTTCCTTTATTTTTTATATTGTTTAGGAGTAAGGCCAACAAATTTTTTAAAGACTTTGCTGAAATGATACCTGTTTTTAAATCCGCATGCATCCGCAGTTTCTTCAATTGTCATGGATTTTAAAAATTCCCTGGCTTTACCAATCCGGAATTGTAATAAATATTGATGGAAAGTGCATTTAAAATGCTTTTTGAACTGATGCGTAATGTAGGAGGAGCTTTTACCTATATATCCTGCTGCGGATTTTATGGAAATTTCTTTTGAGTAATTTTCACTGATATACTTTTTGAGGTAGTATTCCGGTTTTGCCTTTTGGATTTCCACAAGATGGTTTTTGAGAATAATCTCTGAAATCCTTGTAAACAGATCGGAGATCATTAAAAGCTTCTCCTTTGGGAATACCTGCATTTTTTTATATTCTTTCTTCAGCAAATCAACTTTTGAATGCTCGGATAAGGAGTACATATTAAAAATCTTTCTCAAAACTGTCATCTGATCTGACCTGGCCGAAATGAAGATATCCAATAATATGGTCCTCAATGTATAGGGGTAGGATCATTTCATAAAGTCCGTTATAACACTGGTACAAAAGAGGTGATTTACCTTGCTCTGCCTTTTTGAAATGGTCTCTGTCGCAGGCTATACATTTCTTTTTAAGTTCCTGTTGAATTATACTGCAGAAAGGTTGATAATCGCCCATATTCCCTGCGATCTCTTTTATGGAATATTCATCGGTAATGCTATAGAAAAATGCTGTTCGAATTGAAAAAAGACCCGATAACAGATCCATTATTTTTTTGATTTCCACAATTTCAATTCTTAGTTTTTCCTCAACTTCAATCATATTCAATTATCTAAAGCTTACCTTTTGATTATTCATCCCATGAAGTTACCAAATATGTCAAATATTACAAATTGCCGGAATAGATATATAATATGCCTTTTCAGACATTGATTTGCCCTGCAATGTGGTTTAATTTTAAGATGGAAAATAAAAAACAGGATATGTCAAACAACACTAATAATGAAATATTACTCCCTCAGGAATGGCCAGGGATACACCATATCGATGAGCAGGAAATCAATGCAGTAACGCAGGTTTTAAAAAACCAGTCTCCATTCAGGTTTTACGGCCCTAAACCCACTTATGAAGCCAGGCATTTTGAGGAGGAATTTGCCAGGTATGTGGGAATGAATTATTGTGTAGCAGTTTCCAATGGGACAACGGCTTTGCAAGTTGCACTTTCCGCCCTTAAGGTCGGGCCAGGTGATGAAGTGATCATGCCCGGATATTTCTGGGTTTCCACTGCCGGCGCTGTTGTCCGCCTGGGAGCCATACCCGTGCTCGCCGATGTGGATGATTCCATGAGCGTAGACCCGGAAGATCTTAAAAAGAAGATCAGCTCCAGAACAAAAGCAGTAATTGTTGTGCATATGGGTGGAGTGATCGGCCAGATGGATAAGATCCTGGAGATCTGCAAGTCAAAAAATATTCCTGTACTGGAAGATTGTGCCCAGGCTGCAGGAACCCATCAATTCGGAAAGATGGCCGGATCTTTTGGTGACATATCAATCTTTTCCTTCCAGATCAATAAAAACATGACCTGTGGTGAAGGTGGGGCGGTTCTGACCAAAGATAAGGCTTTGTATGAACGTGCATTTGGAATTCATGACACCGGTTACATAAAAGATGAAGATGGTGGTTTTGTCCTTGACCGTCCGGAACTTCAGTTATGGGGAATCGGATGCAGGCTGAGTGACCTGGCTGCGGCCATGGCCCGGGTGCAGCTCAAAAAATTGCCCGGTATAATTGAACGAATGCGGACCTTTAAACATGAATTAGCAGGTATTTTAACTTCTTATTCTGGAATGAGGCCAAGGCATGATGGCAGATCCGAGTGGAGAATCCGGTGGATTTTTGAAAATTACCTTTGACAACAAGGACCTGTCCCATCTGTTCAAGGAAAAACTAATAGCCAATGGCATAAAGGTTGCAGATAAAGGATTCTATCCCATTCATATGGAAGAGTGGGGATTGCATATTTATTACAATCTTCCTTCACTGGTGCATAAGCGACCCTCCATGGGTGAGCTTTCGGTGTGGGAATTGGCAGAGAACAGTTTCGCGAAGGATTACACCTATGGTATCGGAACCTTACCTTATCTTGATTCTTTGGTGGAAAGAACCGTGTTGTTTTGTATTGCATCCAACCTTAATAAGGAACATAAATCAGTGATCAGGAAAGCTTTCATACTAACCTGTGAGGAACTCCTCGAAAAAAAATGATCTTCTAATTGTATCCAAAATATTGTAATTATATGATGCGCAACTATTCATTACGTTTTTATCAGATACTCATATTCCTTATCATATATCCAATGCTGTCCTGGGCGCAGTATGGAAGTGACGATGAAAATAAAGCACAAAGCAATACCGGATTTGAATGGCCGGAAGGGAAGAAAGTAGCTTTAAGCCTGACCTTTGATGATGCACGCTTGAGCCAGATCGATAATGGCATTCCTATATTTGATAAATATGGAGTAAAGGCTACTTTTTATGTTTCACCTGCAGCTGTTCCGGAACGACTGGATGGTTGGAAACAAGCCATTGAATCCGGTCATGAAATAGGAAATCATAGCATGACCCATCCATGTACCGGGAATTTTCCATGGGCAAGGGAAAAGGCACTGGAGACAATGACTTTGCGGGACATTTCCACTAGAGATGAAAGAGGCCAATGAATATGTTAACGAAACATTAGGAATTACACCGGTATCCTTTGCGTATCCCTGTGGGCAGAAATTTGTCGGAAGAGGCAATTCATTCCGAAGTTATGTCCCGGTAGTACATGATATTTTTATTTCAGGAAGAGGCTGGATGGATGAAGGACCAAATGATCCGGTTTTTTGTGATATGGCGCAACTTACCGGTATGGAAATGGATAATAAGAGTTTTGAGGAGATTGAAGTGCTTCTGAACAATGCAAAAAATCAGGGGGCATGGCTTGTGCTTGCCGGCCATGAGATAGGGGACCCTGGCAATCAGACCACCTGGTCATCGATGCTTGAGAAATTATGTGCCTATGCCAATGACCCGGAAAATGGAATCTGGATAGCCCCGGTAGGAACTATTGCAGAATATGTAAATGCACAGCCCGCCAGGAAAGCCTATTGAAAAGGGAGAAGCCTATATGAATCCGGCTTTACCAATTGAAGCAAGGGTTGATGACCTCCTTTCCCGCATGACACTTGCGGAAAAGATTGGTCAGCTAAATATGCCTGTAGTATATTCTTCAGAGCTGGGCCGAACAATAGAAGAAAAAATGGAAGGTGTAAAAGCATTTACCAGTGGCACTTTTATGAACGGAATTGGGCCCGGTGGAGGATTTTTTACTTTGCCAAATCAGATACTTATTAAAGGTCCTGGCGAACAGGCTGCTTTCTTAAATGAGCTCCAGGATATTGCTTTGGAAAAAACCAGGTTGAAGATCCCGCTCCTGCAGGTGGAGGAAGGAACACATGGATTAATGTGTGCTGGTGCAACTATTTTTCCTGAAGGACATGCTCTGGGCAGCTCATGGAATACTGACCTGATCTATGAAGTTTATAATATTGCTGCGAGAGAGGCAAGAGCAATTGGCATCCATGAATTGTTTACCCTGGTGATTGAACCCAACCGGGAACCAAGATTGGGTAGGAACATCGAAGGATATAGCGAAGATCCATATTTATGTGCCCGGTATGCTGAAACTATTGTTAAAGCAGTTCAAGGAAATGATATTTCAAGGAATGACAAAGTGGTGGCAGGATTATGTCATTTCCCTGGTCAGAGTGAACCTCAGGGCGGTCTTGAAAGGGGAGCCATGGATATATCCGAAAGAACACTTCGGGAAGTTTTCCTTCCACCCTGGGAGGCAGGTATCACCAAAGCCGGCGCTCTTGGAGTAATGGCGACCTATCCAACAATTGATGGCGTACCTGTCCACAGTTCATATGAAATCCTTACGGAATTATTAAGGCATGAACTGGGTTTCGAAGGTCTTGTACTGAGTGAAGGAAACGGTGTGAATACACTTATTTATACGGGAATGGCTGAAAATGAAAAAGAGGCCGGTGCCCTGGCGGCAAATGCCGGGATGGATGTGAGCATATCATTTGAGCAGGGATATCTGGATGAACTGGTAGAAAATGTGGAGGAAGGTATCGTTCCGATGTCGGTGATCGATAGATCTGTAAAGCGGGTATTACGAACTAAATTTATGTTGGGCTTATTTGAAAATCCTTTTGTAAATCCTGAAAAAGCCGTAAAGGTGGTTCACAATGCCGAACATCAGGAAACTGCCTTGGAGGCAGCCAGGGAAGGTATAGTACTGCTGAAGAATGACAAAAATGTTATTACCTCTTAACAAAAGTATCGGATCAATTGCAGTTATTGGACCCAATGCAGATGATATAAAAAACCAACTGGGGGATTATACTTCCCTAACCGTCACACAGGAAATCACAACCATTCTTAAAGGTATTAAAGACAAGATTGGTCAGAATACCAGGATCAATTATGTAAAAGGATGTAATGTTATTGGTGACGAGCTTAACGAAATTAAGAAGGCTGTTGCGGCTGCCCGAAAATCTGACATAGCGATTGTGGTACTTGGGGAAAATGAGTGGCAATCAGAGGGCAAAAGCGGAACAACCGGTGAAGGATATGACGTTGCCACACTGGAACTGACCGGGCTACAGAAAGAACTGGTAAAGCAGGTACATGCTACAGGTACCCCGGTGATCGTAGTCCTTATCAATGGGCGGCCACTGGCCGTACCCTGGATTGCTGAGAATGTGCCAGCAGTATTGGAAGCCTGGTGCCCGGGGGAAAAAGGCGGTGAAGCGATCGCTGATATTCTATTTGGGGATTATAATCCCAGCGGAAAATTACCGGTTACCATACCACGGCATGTGGGTCAGTTGCCAGTATATTATAACCATAAACCTTCTAAAACATATTGGTTAGAAGAAGGGTGGGGAAATTCTTATGCAGATCTTGAAAACAAGCCACTTTGGGAATTTGGACATGGACTGAGTTACACTGAATTTAAATATTCGGATCTTCTTATCAGCCCTGATAAATCTAAAAAAGGATTAAGCATTCAGGTATCTTTAAAAGTGGCAAATGCAGGTAAAATGGAAGGATCTGAGATTGTTCAGGTATATATACGGGATGTCAAAAGTACGGTGGTAAGACCGGTCAAGGAGTTGAAAGGTTTCAGAAAAGTAAAACTGTCACCTGAGGAAGTTGTCGAGGTGGATTTTGAAATAAGCCCGGAAGACCTTTCTATGTACGACAGGAATATGAAGCGCATCATTGAGCCTGGAATATTTGAGGTAATGATTGGTACTTCATCCGAAAAGATACATCTTAAAGGAAATTTTGAAATAATCCCTGAATAGTAAGGGCAAATTGATAATCGTTAGAAATTTCAAACAGGTGTTAAATTAAATTCAGATACAATGAAAATTAAAAGCAAAATAAGTCCGGCTATCCTTTTTTCAGTTTTTTTAACTATTTCATTTCTCTTATCAGGATTTCGAGTAAATGATGAAGTTGATGTAATAAAAGCAGGTACTGCGAGGATAATCATAACTCCTGAAGAACCTGTGAGGATGAGCGGTTATGCCGCACGCTCTGAACCTTTCAAAGGTGTCCATGATGATATTTATGCAAGTGCAGTGGTATTTGATAACGGGCAGGTAAAGGCTTGTATTATTACCGCGGATGTGATTGGGTTTTCGCATGAATATGTGGATGAAACAAAAAACCTGATAGAGAAGGAAACAGGTATTTCATCAGCCAATATACTGATTACCGCAGCTCATAACCATGGAGGACCCACGACAAGGGCCTATGGTGGTGAACCTACAAAAAGCGAAACAGAATATGTGAAAAAACTGAAGGAAAAAATGGTTCAGATCATCAAGGAATCTAATGAAAAACTAGAGCCTGTCAAAATTGGTGTAGCTAAGGGGACCTGTAAAATGAATGTAAACCGGAGGGCAAGGCATGCTGAAGGAGGTATTTGGCTTGGAAGAAATCCTGAAGGTGTTTGTGATAATGAAGTCGGTGTGATCCGCCTGGATGCCATGAATGGAAAGACCATCGGATTACTGGTGAACTGGCCCTGTCATGCTACCACCGGAGGGCAGGATAATTATATGATTACCGGGGATTGGCCAGGAGCCGCAGCCAGGGAAATTGAAAAGGCCTACCCCGATGCCGTCGTATTGGTCAGCGCCGGAGCTTCAGGCGATATAAATCCAATCTATGGACCGAATAATAGTTTCGATGATATCGACGCTATTGGTCAGACCCTGGCTTCGGAAGTAATCCGGATATGTGCTGATGCAGAAACATATCCTATGAAAGATATTTCAGTAAGTAATTACGTAATCAAAGCTGAAGGAAAGAAAACCAGTTCCTCCAGGATGCCGGATGTCTCTCTTGATCCGGGGCCGGAGGTTGATATACGCGTAAGCTCGTTGAAAGTCGGAAGTATTTTAATTGCCGGGATTTCAGGAGAGCTGATGAATGAAATAGGATTACAGATCAAAGAGGAATCACCCTATAAGAACACTTTTATTTACACCCATTGCAATGGGAATAGTGGATATCTGTGTACTGATATCGCCTATAAAGAAGGAGGTTACGAACCGATGGTCTCCAGGACAATGCCCGGGACTGAAGAAAAGATCAGCGGTACTTTCCGTGACATAAACAATGAACTTTAGGTGGAGGGATACAGGAAGTCAGAATAATCGGACCACGGTACTTAAAATGACTTATCCGGAATAAGGAACTGAGAAATGACCAATGGCAATTGGGGAAGTATGTAGTGCATATTATGCAAACCTATTAAATAATCTGTGACAGGAGTATGGAATCTTAGAATTCAGATTGGAATAAGCCAGGTTTGCTCTAGAACAAATTGTTATCCGTAATTTCTGTTTAATTAAAGGTAGGTCGTCATTAAGCAAAACCTATAACCCATTCCTATCAACACAATTTGATCACGTATGTCATCACATCCGTAAAAAATAATACCAACTAAAAGTCTGTATAAGCACAAATTGCCTATAATGAAAAAGCAGTTTGTATAAGAACAGATCCTCCTGGTGTTCAGTGAACACACAGCAGGTACAAGTGAGGAGATAGGCCATTAACTTCATAATAGTAATGTATTTTTTATAATGGGACAGTTAAAATCAAAGAATGCGGGTGAAGAAATTAAGACAACCGCGGAATTCGGAAGCATTGAATATGAAACAGAAGCTTAAGTTCGAGTAACTGAATCGGGAGAACTTTGCATTAAATAATCCTGAAAATAGTTTTCCATTATGTATAAAAAAGAGGTGAGATTAGTAAAACTGGCATTGTGATATTCAGGATAAGATGTTTGAAACGTAAATTTTGAGCATAATTTTAGTCCTATAAAATGAAAAGAATATAATTTATATTAATTTTATAGAAAGATATAGACTAAATTTTTTGAGAACGAAAATTTTTTGATCATGAAACTAACAAAACATAAAAACCAGATCTGGATTTTTGCTATTGCCATTCTTATTGCCGGTCATGGATTTGCACAGGATGATTGCAAGGTAAATCTGGAGGCCATCGCCGGATCATATGAAGGTGGATGTAAAAAAGGATTGGCTGAAGGGCAGGGCACAGCAAAAGGAGAAGACACCTATGTAGGAGATTTTAAAAAGGGATATCCACATGGTACCGGGACCTATACCTGGGCTAGTGGCGATGTTTATACAGGCGAATTTAAAAAGGGGCTAAAAGAAGGTGAAGGAAAATTGACGGTGAATCTTGGAGGTGATCAGAAAAAGGAACAAAAAGGTTACTGGGTCAACGACAAGTATATTGGAGAGAGTGAGCACCCATACGAAATTTTATCGAGATCACCTGAAATCTTATCTATAAGAATAAATGAAACCGAAAATCCAACTAACGACGGCAATGCAATATTTATAACGATGCTGCATAAAGGTCGTAATCAACAGAGTCCAAGATTTGGACTAAGTGTCAATTCAGGTAGCATCCAAAATCAGTTTCTGGTTGGGAATAAAACCAAGGTGCTGGTCTCTAAATTTCCCCTGGGTATTTCCATAAATTATATGGGTGAGGTATTAGAACTAATGTTTTCTCAGGAAACTTCCTGGAATGTTTCAATAGATTATAATAAGTAAATTCCTTAGAATGATACGATAATCAATTGACCTTTTCCGGATCTTGCATTATCAGGTAAGCATTCCTAATTTATAACAAGAGATTCTTCACTAGTACCATGGCATTTGAAGTAAGTTGATTGGGGATTTTTCCAGTTCAAAAGTCATATGCTATCAAACTAACAGTTGTTGTGATCCTTACATAAACTGCATTATACACGATTTCTTGAAGAATAGCCAGAATTAAACTTGATCCTGATTCCTAAAGGAACGATTAAGTTCTTCTTTTTAAGATTTTTTATTCCGCTAAACAAGATCCTATACTAGCAAGTCGAGGCCACAAATAATGACATCATCAGTCATACAAAATAACCATTTCAAATTGAAATGATCAATTCCTGAAAGCACCTGCGAAAGTGAACTGGTCTACTTATATTTTGAAATTACTTACTGAACGGAGTAAGTATCATTAATTTATAGGCAATAAATATTTCTTAAAATGCGAATCCTGCTTGATAATAACAAATTTCTTCAGCATGAAGTTGTTTAATTGGACAGTGGAATAGAATTGTCTATATAGATCCGAAATAGATTAACTATTGAGACAAAAAAAAGGCCCTTGAAAATTTCCAAGGACCTTTTTTTGTTACTAAGTAGGTTAATTATCGGGATTGACATCCCACCAAACCTTGCTCGTGTAATTGTTATCACTTGCCTGATTAAAGTTTGGATTGATAGCAATCTCAGAATCTGGATACTGCAACCTTCTGGGTATTTTACCATTAGTTACATTACCCTGATCAGAAGTATATTGCACCAGTGGCGGAGTGGCTGACCTGATCCAATTTGACCAAGCTTCATACCAGTATAAATACTGAGCTGCCCAAAACTGCCATCCAATCTGCTCGAGAACCGTTTCACTACCTGTTACACCACCGCCTCCATAGGGATAAGTAGCCAGGTAAGCATCTACCGCAGCGTCATCCACTACCAATGATGCATCATAGGGTGTCCACATCTGCATTGCAGAACGTACACCTGCATTATAATGCTCTTCTGCAGTACCTGGGACATTACCTATGCCTCTTTCAATGGCTTCAGCCATCAGGAATGCAGCTTCAGAATGGGTCATGATCCTGTATGGATCGTCGTCATCACACAGTAGGGGATTGAGCCGGGAGAATTCCAGGTTCCAATCAAACTGATAGCCAAACATAACTTCAATTTCATCCTCGTAATATCCTGGAGGAGCACCTTTTTGATTCAGTGGATCATCATCAATTATTGTTATATCGGTTGCCGTCCAGTCGAATTTAC
The DNA here is from genome assembly GCA_963820995.1 of uncultured Cytophagales bacterium. GTDB lineage: Bacteria > Bacteroidota > Bacteroidia > Cytophagales > Cyclobacteriaceae > JAGTVG01. The sequence goes on from CAWGCL010000019.1 coordinate 11,246, forward strand.
CAGCTGTGTAGATCATTAACCTTGGATCATCGTCAGCGGTATCATCCGGGTTTGCCCCTTTCAAAAAGTTGATCAGTGGCTCACCCAAAGTAGACTGGTTTCCTCCATCACCCGGATAAAAAGCCCTGGAGATACCATTCTGGTTTGTCCATTCACTTGGTCCGATTGCCATCTGGATCCACACATTATCGTCATTGCTTTCCATAACACCTGGAGCTGTCATAGCTAACGTCACATACTGATCAGCCAGACTTGGGGCAACATTTGAAAGGCGCATGGCCATGCGGAGCATCAGCGTATTACCAAACTTTTTCCATTTAGTAATATCTCCCTGGAAGATCATATCTGCACCGGAGAATCCATCATCAGGATTACCAGTGCTAATAGCGCTTATCGCAGAGGCCAGTTCCTCAAATAAGGCAGGATATATATCTTCCTGATTATCATAAGCAGGGAAGAAATTCCCTTCAAGGCCTTTATTTGCTTCTGTATATGGAATATTTCCATAAAAATCAGTCAATCGCTGGAATTGCCATACTTTGATGATTCTGGCTGCAGCGGCTGTATTTTTCCTTGTTCCTTCAGCAAATCCACCTTCAGAAGTTTGCACAAGAATCTCATTGATATTTTTCAAAATATCCTCGTATCCGAATGACCAAGGCGCATATGCAGTCTCAAAATTATGCCGGTAATAATTACCAGTGTTTGATATACTACCATTTGTGGTGAGCTGTTGTATCGCACCACCACAGAGACCAATATTGGTCCTCCAGTCAATAAATCGGTTATCTCCTCCTGCTCCGCCGGAAGCCATAGAAAGCTCGACAGCAGAAAACAGGTAGTTTACATCAATTTCAGTTACAGCCTGCGGATTGATATTCAACTCATGAAGTTCTTCCGTATCACAACCTGAGAGCATAAAGAATATGATCAGTGCGCTTAGAAAATATTTATATATATTTCTCATTTTCATAAATTTTTATGTTACTAAAATCCTAACCTCAAGTTGAAACCCCAACTTCGGACCGGTACCGCGCCGAAATAATCCATACCTTGTGAATTGTTGCTTGTATAGGATGATTCCGGATCGATATTTGGTGTATTCTTGGAAATAATCCAAAGGTTCCTTCCAACAAATGAAACTGTTATATTTTGGAAAGGTGTATTGGCTAACAATTTACGAGGGAAACTATATCCAAGAGTCAGTTGACGAAGTTTGACATAGGAAGCATCATAGGTGAAGTTTTCTCCAGCCCTACTGCCAAGATTGGCTCCAGTAATTGCGTGCTTCATTTGGCGACATCGTATAATTGAAATCCTCATAGATAGGCTCACCATCCGTGGTTTCACCAGTCTGGATTGCTCCGGTTACAGAAAGTGGTTCTTTCCCTTCACGACCTTCGAGTGATAATTCAGTCAGTCCGGTTTGTGTCAATCTTACATTCGTTCCAGAGTAAATGTCACCACCCGACTTAAAGTCGATCAGGAAGCTCAAATTAAAGTTCTTGAAGGTAAATGAGTTATCAATACCACCAGTGAAATCCGGAACACCATACCCAATGATGTTATACTCATCTGATTGCACGGGACCACCATCATCTTCATAGACCAGTCTTCCATCCGGAGTTTGCTTCTGGGTCCAACCTGTAATCATACCGTATGGGTATCCAACAATATGCTTAATCCGCACGGTCCTTGTTCTTGGTTCTTCCAGAGAGAGCTCTTCAGCACCTTCAATAAGGCTGACTACCTCATTGTTGTTCTTTGCAAAGTTCAAAGACACATCCCAGGTAAGGGCCTTTTTGATCGGTGTACCATAAATAAGAACTTCCACACCCGTGTTTGTAATCTCACCAACGTTCACCAAGGTGCGGCCAAATCCAGCACCAGTTGAAATACTCGCATTGAGTATGTCATCCGTTGTTGCCTGATCATACCAGGTGAAATCAAGACCCAACCGGTCCTGGAAGAAACGTAAATCAACACCAATTTCTAATTCGGTAGACGTTAGAGGCAGAAGGCCTGGATTAGGAATGGTTCCATTCCTGCCCATTGCTGAAGAATATGAAGCCATGGTATATCCATTGTGCGTATTTCCATTCAGAGAATAGGTAAGGTTTACATCATAAGGATTTATAGTTACATTACCCACCTGAGCCCATGAAGCCCTGACCTTACCAAAGCTAAACCATGAAGGCAGGGCATTAATGTTGTCTGAGAATACCCAGCTACCACCAATGGAAGGATAGACAATATTATTATTCTCAGGATTCAATACAGAGAACCAATCACTTCGAACTGTACCTGTTAAATACAGGAAGCCTTTATATCCTATTTCAGCTGAACCGAATACGGAATTGATACCCCTCTCATTATAGCCATAACCCCAGTTACGGATTACAGTATTGTTAATGAATTCCTCAAATGGAACATTAAAATTGTTACCTGAAATGTTTATTTCTTCATATGTATTTCTCATCCAGTTACCTCCCACGAAAGCATTCACGCTTATAGGACCGTATTGATTATCATGTCCGATCATCCATTCAACGTTGATTTCACGTTGGCGTCTTTCACGTTCATTCATGGATCCACCACGCTGGTAACCTGTTCCTTGTGGTGTGATCTCCTCTTCCTTTCTGGTGAACCAGTCCATCCCTACACGACCCCGTAACCAGAGCCAGTCTGTAACATCATATTGGAGTTGAGCAGATCCGATCAATCGGTCTCTGATATCCTCATCTTTACTCTGGTAAGCTACCCACCATGGGTTCTGATGCCAATTGTTTCCAATACTTCCTTTTTGCATTTCTTCACCGGGAGACCTACCCCAGAGTGTTAAAGTTGCAGGATCCGTATCCGGAGCTACAGCACCTAATTTATCAGGATCGCCCCTGAATAAATCTATATCCTGGTTGGCAGGAATATACCACATGGAAAGAATACCATTCATCGGAGAGTCTGAAAGACGTGGCCTGTTCTTTGCGTTTTCATTAGAATACATCAGCTTGGCATTGGCCGTTAGTCTTTTCCCAAATTTCGCATTGGTGCTTAAAGTGGCATTAAACCTGTCGAATCCTGAATTTGGAACTTGTCCCTCACTTCTCAGATCAGAAGCAGAAAAACGGAAATTCTGGTTTGCGTTTCCACCCGTTAATGCCAATGAGTTCGTAAATGACCAACCCTGTTGGTAGAATTTTCCCCATTGATCTCCCACATCTTCATAGGGGAGCGTTTGACCAAGATGGTTTACAAATGTACCGCTTCCAAGCCTTGGGCCCCAGGAATCAATGTTCCAGTTAGTGCCTTCCTGCTGGTCACGTGGTGCTACGGAAATACGTGTAGCATCCGGATTTTCGGGAGTTGGGTTGATATAATTACCCTGCCCATATTCCCTCTGAAGTTCGCGAAGGTCATAAATCGTCTCGAAAACATAGTTTGAGTTGAATTCAACTCCAATACCTTTCCGGGATTTACCTTGCTTAGTGGTAATGTTGATTACACCATTCGCAGCCCTGGCTCCATATAGAGCAGCAGCATTCGCTCCTTTAAGAACTTCGATCGACTCGATGTCGTCCGGGCTGATACTGGTCATACCATCTCCTTCATCACGTCCACCCCAAACACCGGCCTGGCCATAGTGTTGAATTGTCCATTGGGATACCATCCACCACATATAGTGGTTGATTATTCCCTTCGAGAGATTTGTTTCCCCTGATAATAACCCGGGTCGAGGAAGCAGGACCTCCGGCAATGTTGCTCACGTTAACCCCTGCAATTCGTCCTGTAAGCTGATTAGCAAGGTTGTTTTCACGGGCTTCCGTGAATTCATCACCGCTAACCTCGGTCACTGAATAGTTCAGTGCTTTGGTTGATCTCGCAATACCCAGAGAAGTCACCACAACTTCTTCTAATTGGGTAGCATCTTCCACCAGCGTGACGTCAATCACGGTCTGGTTTCCAACTACAATATCCTGGTTAATATAACCGATATAGGAATATCGTAGTGTCACATCTCCTGATGGTACTGAAATCTTGTAATTACCATCCGCATCAGTAACCGTTCCTGTCGTTGTACCGACAATAAGAATAGATACGCCCGGCAGGCCCATCCCATCTTCCAATTCACTGGTTACTTTCCCGCTTACCGAAGTTTGTGCCCATGACATGGACACCGTTACGGTAATAATCGTAAAAAACAGTAGAAGTTTTCTCATGGTTTATAATTTAAAAGTTAAAGAATAATAAACCTACTAGTAAAATTAAAATTTTAACACCTACTAGTAAACAAGCTAAAAATCCAAAAAAATGGATTTTACAAAAATTAATAATTCATTTAAAGAATCTTCTTTTTAAAAAAAGAAATATTCCGAAACAAGGTTTACACACAACATAAGCCCCTCACTTACTGAGCATTAGGGCCATATTTATACATTATGCATACACCAAGCGGCTACTAGTTAAAAAATCTTATTGTAAATATCAAACTTTTACATACAAAAATGATATTTTTCGGAAGTATAAAAATGACAGAATTATGCTCAAAAATGGTTGTTTTGTATAGGTTTTCAAAAAATTTATAGAAACTATATCATATTATTAATAGGGAAGGTATATTATTATGAATCTCATTTTTTATTACCCTGAATTCATTTCATTCAAAAAAATCATGGTTTGTCAACCTATTGACACTATCATTCTTAAGAATTTAATTCCCACAGGTCAAAAAATACCAAAAGGGAAAGACGAATATATTTTAGGTTTTAGCTAGCTTTATTTATCTATCCAATATTTTTAAATCTTATATCATGAAGCATGTATTTTTATTTTTTATCCTGCTAGCCTTCCTCAGTTGTCAGACAGGCCAGAACCAGAAAAATGTAAAGAATGTGAAAATCGATCTTGGTAAGGATATCATTAATGATGATTTCCGCGGGATAGGTTTTCACGTGTTCTACCATCTGCATAACGCCCCACAATGGCATTATGAAGAAATTTTTGCAAAGCGATGGAAGGAATTGAATCCTGCCTTTGCCCGCATCACGGATAATCAGTATTGGGATGATGCCACCAAAGATAAAATGGCAAGAAACCTGGAAGTGATGAAAGAAACAGATACCGAATTGTATTTTACTACCTGGGGAACAAGGGAGATCAACAAATATGATAAGGAAATCGAATATGTATCTAAGGAGGTAGATAACCTCTTCTACTTCAAAGAAGAAGAAAGGATTTTCAAATATCAAATACTATTGTATGGCAAATGAGTTGTCTGTGGAACATTGGGCCTCAATGGTAGATGACCTCGACCGTTTTAAGCGCGTGCATCAATTGTTTTACGATGAGTTGGAGAATAGAGCACTCGATATCAAGTTGCTTGCCACTGACGCTTCGCCATTCAGATATTGGCCTACCATCGAATGGGCAACGGAAAACATGGATGATATAACAGGAGTATATGGAGGGCACCACTACATTAACGGTTATGATCTGTTTGATACTGGTTTTTATGATTTCTTTTTAGAAAAAATGAAGTGGGGCTCGGAACTGGCTGGAAGTAAAAACAAGCGGTTTATCATTGGTGAATTTGGTCCAAAGCAAAACTCGAATGTAATTGATTCAGTGAATCATGATGCCTGTATATATAACAATACACCCCTTGAAAAATATGCGCCATTGCAAGTTGCAGAAGCATTGATTGCTATGATCAATGGAGGGATCTATGCCTCCAGCTATTGGACCTTCAGTGATTTTCCTTCAAAATACCGTCCCACATATATTAATAAATGGGGTGTGTTCAAATGGGAGATCGATGATTTCACTACAAGGCCAAATTACTATTCCCTTGGATTATTCACGAAGTTTTTGCGGGGACCGGCTGAAGTATTGGAAATTAATTCCACGGACCCCCTGGTTAGAATCTGTGCTGTTAGAAATGTAGCGCAAAAGGCGGTTTCCATTGCCCTGGTAAACCGAAATTCAGAAAAGAAGACGCTTAGCTTTAATGTGGATGAGGATTTTGGAGACATTACTTTCAGAAAGTATGTATATGATCCTGAGGATCCGCCTTTCAATTACTTCGGAGACCTGCAGGGGCCCAGCAAAAAAGTCCAGCTTAAGGGACAGAAATTTTCAGATACCGTTAGCCCAAATTCTGTTGTCGTTTATACAGCCCTCTATGATGATTTGCCCCCTGCACAGGTTTCAGGATTGAAAGTTGAAGCTGCCAAAATAGAGAACAGGGACAGGAATGTTCTTACCTGGGAAGAAAATATGGAAGATGATCTCTGCTATTACCGTATTTACCGATTTACTGAGGAAGGTTTTAAGATCTCTTCAGAAAAGCAGATTGCCACAACCATAAGCACAAAATACATAGACAGGAAAGTACATGGATTGCCTCAATACTTTTATAAGGTGACGGCGGTGGATCAGAGTGGCAACGCCAGTGAATGAGCTAATAACTTTATAAGTTGTTAATCTGATAAAAATATTGGGAGATTTAAAAAACCAGTATGGACCTGCATTATCAAGCGAGAACGAATTCATATTACCAGGTTATCCTTTCCGGCGATATGGTAAGCAATCTATGACACCTATGTATATAAGGATATCCTGTTTATGGTTCTGTTTCCTATTCATTCAACTGAAACGAAATTGCGTATTCTACTTCCACCTCATTGAGTTCTCCATTACTATAAACCGGGACCCATTTTGGACCTTCCTCAAGTAACCTGATCGCTTCCTTATCGCAGTCAGGACTTAGAGATTGAGTTATCCGAACCTTATCAGGGATGCTATCCTTGTTGATTATGAAACCCAATTTGACCATTCCTTCAATTCCCTCATTCCTTGCCCTTTCCGGATAAATAAGGTTTTCTTTAATATAATCTGAGTAATCTTCATACCCATTTACTGGAACCGGCTTAAGAATTTCTTCAGCTGCAGTTTCGCTTATAGAAGATGGTGCACCAGCTGTCTTCGCGGCATCACTGGACTGAGATTCACTTTGCCTGGCCACCTTACTGTCCTTTCTATCCCTTCCGGAAGTCTGGATGATATCGTTAGATATGGGTGCGGGTTCTGTCAAACTTTTTTCGCTCTCGGGTCCCTGTTCTTCTTTTGTAATCTTTAGCTGATCGGATTGGACATTCAAATTCTCCTCCTCAACTATCACAAATTCAGCCTTTTCCTCTTCGAAATTTATATCCTGGTCCTGATCGGCCTTAAGAGCATAAGAATCCTCTTCCGTTGGCAGAGTATATTCCACTTTTTGTTTTTTAGGAATTGCCCGGTCGATTGATTCTTCTTCGGGTTCTGAAGGCTCTGGTTCTATAAATTCTGAAGTAGGTACATCCTCATCAGTTCTTTTCCCTACTTTGGGTATGATTTCTTCAGTGGTTTCGGTCAATTCTTCTGATGCAGACTCATTTAAATTCTGTACAGGACTATCTTGTTTTGCAGCAGCTATTCCGCTATCTGATTTCCTGGTTTGAAGATCATCTCTATCAATCGATTTATCCAGAGCTTCCACCTCTCCTTCAGCTGCCTCATCATGTACCTGCTGGTCCTCTTCAATCGCATCCTGTTTCTGGGATAATGTTTCATTTTTTGAAACCTCTTCCATTCTGGAAGTAGTATATATAATAATATAGGAGAAAGCAGCCAATAATATGATTGCCGCAGCGATCCGATAGAAATTGAATGATCTGCTTTCTTTCGGTAATTGTGTCCTTTTTCTGATTTGGCTGGAAAGGTCTTTAAGATCCTGTTCCAAATCTTGTTCACCCATAGATTCCATCCCATCCAATGCCTCCTGGTAGAAAGGATCATTCAATATCAGCTTTTCTATTTGGTGTGCTTCATCGGGTGGCAGCTTGCCTTGAAGATATTTCCGAAGGGTATCCTTATCGGGGAAATCGCTATATTTTCCTTGAGTAGCCATTTTATTTATCCATACAATTTTTCAGGTTCCTTTTTCCATTCTGCATATAGCTTTTTACTTTTTTAATATCGTATTTCGTAATCTCACTGATCTGCTTATAACACATCTCTTTATAATAGAACAATTCTATACACCATTTCTGTTCACTTGAAAGTGTCTCCAGACAATTTTTTAATTTATTATCATCCATTTGTTCTTCAATAGGATTCATTTCTTCAGTGGATTCCATAATAAAATTCTCATTTTTTTCTATGGCTTCAGAAATATCTATTGTTTTCTTCTTTTTTCGAATTTCCATCAGGCAGAAATTTCTGGATACTACATAAAGCCAGCTACTCAGGTTATTTACCTCCCGGTTTCTGAGCTCCTCAATAACTTTTTCAAAGATCTGCATGACCGCATCTTTGCTTTCCTCCCTTTCCTGAAGGTATTTCAAACAGACACCATATACCAGATGTGCGTACCGGTCATATAGTATTCCAACCAATTTAATATCCCCGTTTTTCTGATACCGGGATAATAATTCCTGATCTGATAGGTCGTCTGTATTTTTTGTTGAGAATCGAAACATGCGTTGATACACAATCCCATCACGAAGTAAAGAAGAAAATTCAAATATTTAAAGATGGCAATCTAATCTTTTATAATATGTTGACAATCAGACCATTACGAAAAATTTAATTTTTTTTCCGGAAATATTTATGGAATTATAGAGGGATCTGCATCCTGTTATAGAAAATGAAAGTGGCACAGTGCCTCTAAAACTAAAATAATAATCTCATGAAAAATTTAATGATTGTTCTAATAATGATACTGATGAGTTCCTGGAATAATGTGATACCCGAAAAGAAAACCATTACAGGAACAGTATATTCCGGAACGGATGGCAAACCATTGAATGACGTTTCGGTAAATGTTAAGGAGACCTCACTTATCACAAAAACGGATGGTAAGGGTAATTATGAAATACAGGTGCCGGAACATCGAAATGTACTGGTTTTCAGTTTAGAAAATTATCTGACTAAAGAAATTAAGATCAATGGCCGGCAACTGATCGATGCTTATTTATCCCCAGTACCTGAGTTGGTAGAGCCGGATATTGCACATCGGAAATATGATAGAGGAAAACTGATAAAAAGTTCTTTGCCGGCTGCCATGGAGATGGAAATGAGTTATGATATGTCTTATAGCGGCAACTATAGCCATAATGAAGTACAGATGCCGGTTCACAATACTGAGGAATACAGCACGATCAATGAAAACATTTTCCATAATCCTGCAAGAAATCCCTTATCCACCTTTTCAATAGATGTTGATGCGGCCTCATACAGCAATATACGACGGTTCATTAATGCCAGTCAAATGCCGCCAAAAGATGCCGTAAGAATAGAAGAGATGATCAATTACTTCGATTACGAATATCCGCAACCCGAAGGAGAAGATCCTTTTTCTGTCAATACGGAAGCAGCCATTTGCCCATGGAATACGGACCATTATCTTGTTCATATAGGATTACAGGGTAAAAATATTGCTACCGAAAATCTGCCTCCCAGCAACCTGGTTTTTCTTCTTGACGTATCCGGGTCGATGAACCAGGCCAATAAGTTACCCTTACTAAAATCAGCATTCAAATTACTCGTCGATAAACTCAGACCGGAAGATAAGGTTTCGATCGTGGTATATGCTGGTGCTGCAGGCCTGGTTTTACCTCCAACTCCGGGGAATCAAAAGGAGACAATTATCGCTGCTTTTGACCGCTTGCAGGCAGGTGGTTCCACTGCGGGTGGACAAGGCATCAAGCTGGCTTATAAAACAGCAAGACAAAACTATCTACCCACGGGTAACAACCGTGTCATTCTGGCCACTGATGGAGATTTTAATGTAGGAGAATCAAGTAATGCAGGTATGGAAAGGCTTATTGAGGAAGAAAGAAAATCTGGCGTGTTTCTTACCGTACTAGGATTCGGAATGGGCAATTATAAAGATTCAAAGATGGAAATACTGGCTGATAAGGGAAATGGGAATTACGCTTATATAGATAATATACTGGAAGCTAAAAAAGTTTTTGTTAATGAATTTGGAGGCACCCTGTTTACCATCGCCAAAGATGTTAAGATTCAGGTTGAGTTCAATCCTAATGTGGTTCAAGCGTACCGATTGATAGGATATGAGAACAGAAAATTGAGGGATGAAGATTTCAACAATGATAAAAAAGATGCTGGAGAACTTGGAAGCGGCCATACTGTAACTGCCTTATATGAAATTATTCCTGTAGGTGTTGAGGATCAATATACAGGTTCAATTGATCCGCTTAAATATCAGGATAGTGAGACCATTAAAAAAAGAAATTATGGCAGCGAGATGATGACCGTGAAGCTTAGATATAAGCAACCTGACGGAGATACTAGTAAGCTGCTCTCAAAAATTGTGAAAAACAAGGTAAATGAATTTGAAAACACAAGTGATAATTTCAGGTTTTCAGCTTCTGTAGCTGGTTTTGGAATGATATTGAGAGACTCAGAATTCAAGGGTGGTTCCGATTACAAACATGTGATCGAGTGGGCCAATGGCGCAAAAGGGCAGGATAAAAATGGATACCGGGCAGAGTTCATCCGCTTGATTGAATCAAGCAGATTGATTTCTAATAGTTAATTTCCGTTAAACTATTATCCTGAATCTATTATTAAAGGAAATTCTAAGAAAAATGATATACCTGGCATCTGCAATCTGGTGCCAGGTTTTTTTATTGGCTGAAATTTGGTGTCAGAGTTTCAATAAACTGGCTTGCCTGTACGCTTCTGTCTGCCAGTCTTATGTACTATTTTCTGTTTTACTATGATTTTCACCTTTTAAAAATGTGGGTTATCCACACTCTCGTAAGTAATATAATGTAGAACAACACATTTTCGTTCATTTTAACCACATTAATCTGATATATGATAGATAGATTTTTCCATATACCTGAGGAGGGTTTATGGACACTTATATAATCATAAATTATCCTTTATTGATCACTTGAATCCCGGGAATACAAAAAAATGCTATTTTTATATGCGGTTTAAAACTTTTTAACATGAAAATTCGAATCTTGATCATTGCCCTTTTTCTTCTTGCTTCCTGCAGTCCCGGTACCAAAGATCCCAATACATCCAGTCCACCAATGGCAAAGCCAAACTTTGTGATCCTTTTTGCCGATGACCTGGGATATGGAGATTTGAGTTGCTATGGAAATCCGGTTATTAAAACCCCAAACATTGACAACCTGGCGAGTGAAGGCATGCGGCTTACTTCCTTTTATATGGCAGAATCAATCTGTACCCCATCCCGTGCTGCCCTGCTGACAGGCAGGTATCCTTTCAGGTCAGGTTTAGAATTTGTGTTAGGGCCCGATTCTGATAAGGGAATTCCGGATGCTGAGTTTACCCTTGCAGAAGGCCTGAAAACCAAAGGATATGCTACGGCTATATATGGTAAATGGCATCTGGGGCATAAAAATGGGACTCTTCCTACCTACCACGGATTTGACGAATACTTTGGCATTCCTTACAGTAATGATATGATGCCGCCCTGGGTTCAGACTGAAACACCCCTTTCACTTTGGGAAAATACGGAACCTGTCGAACACCCGGTTGACCAGGATTATATAACCCAGAGGTATACCCAGCGGGCCGTTGATTTTATAAAGCGAAACAAGGACAATCCCTTCTTTTTGTATTTACCTTACAATATGCCACATATGCCGGTTAATACTTCCGAAGAATTCAGAGGAAAGTCCCGTGGTGGATTATATGGCGATGTGATTGAAACCATCGACTGGAGTGTTGGTGAGATCCTTAAGACACTTTCATCTGAGGGCCTTGAGGAAAATACTTTTGTCATTTTTTCCAGCGATAATGGACCATGGGCAGAGGTGCCGCCCCGGATGGTAGCTAATGGAAATGAGCGGCATCATGCAGGAAATGCCGGATTGTTAAGAGGCAGTAAAGCTTCAAAATTTGAAGGAGGATTCAGGGTGCCTGGTATATTCAGGTTTCCCGGCAGGATACCGGCTGGTCAGGTTTCAGCAGATATGGCCGCCTCTATGGATGTTTATATGACCATTATGAATATCGCCGGAGTGGAGCTTCCGAATGAAATGCTTTTCGATGGACATAATATGCTGACATTTCTGGAAGGCAAGTCAGACACACCCAGGGAAGTATTTTATTACATTCTTGCCCAAAGGATCAGGGGCGTAAGAAAAGGACCATGGAAACTTCTTATTAATAATGAAGGGAGTGTACGGATAGAGCACAGCGACCTGGAGGATGTCAGGTTATATAACCTGGATCTTGATCCCGGGGAGAGGTATGATTTTAGTGATAAAGAACCTGGGATCGTTAAGGAACTGAAGCAACTCATAGCAGAATTTGATCTGCAGATGCTTAACGAATCATTGAAAAAATAATCTATTCCTTCGGTTCAATTAAATACTTCCTTTTTAGCCGGGACCGCTGCACAAGTTTTTCGATTCCATAAACTATCGGGTTCCCTATAAATTTTGCACCAGTCTTTAAATTTCGTTTAAATATAGGTTCATCCTGCTTGGAAGGGAATGCTGCATCAATGGCTTTTTCAAATATATAACCCACAGGATTACCCACCGTTAATAAAACATCGACAGATTTTTCAGTGGTCATTCCTTTCAATACACCGGTAATGTTACTCAACATATTTGCCGTAATGCTTTTAGCTGTTTGAATAATAAACTTGGCCGAAGGATATAATTCTCTGTAGTTTTTTACATAAGTTTTCGTACAATAATTTTCGGTGATCAATGCAACGCGTGTAACCAGGGCTGCATTGATTAGTCCATCGGCCAATGAAGTCATGATCTTATCGATGAAAGGAATATTCTTGATACTTTGCGATGCGAATTTCGAAAATACTTCATCGGTTGCATATTCAGCCGCTTCAGATCCTCCGATCAGCATAGAATAATAAACCTGTCTGGCAATCTTCCACAGATCACGGTTTGAAACACGTCCATTATATAATATAAATAAATCCTTAACCATAGCTACACTCGAGGAGAGGATCAATAAAGCATCGATGAACCCGTTCTGGACAATACCGGTCCGGTAAAAAACCTGGCTCACATATTTTCTTCTGATGAGCTCAGATTCCTTATTCAGTATAACAATGATCCTATGGTAATCTTCTTCTGTATTCTGAAGCTGGTTTACTCCAATTTTTTTAGTCAGCAGGTACTGGTTTTTTTTAAATCCTTCAATTCTTTTTGATATGACATGAAGTTCCCTGCTCTTATGTGTAGTTGGAGAGGGATTTACCGGAATGGATAAAATTTTAATAATAGGAATAATAATGAAATAGATTGATGCAATCCCGATTAGGCTCATTACGACAATAGCTAATATCGGATCCACGCTCTTTAAATATGCATAAAAAGCCAGGAATTCCTTTACTACGAAAAATAGCAGAAAAAAGGAAAAGAAAAAAAAGATCCGTTTTATAAACTTATACATATGCCTGGGAGTTTCTTGTTTAATTAAAGGGACGAAATATATTGGTTAATGGTTCGAAAACCTTAAAAATATTCTGATCGTTAAATATAATACAGGTTGTTGGAATATGTGATTGTTTTAAATTTAAAGAAAGGACGAACTATGACACGGATAGAAAAAAGGCATAAGATATACAGAATTCAGGAACACATTACTGAAAAGTTTGAGCCTGTGCGAAGGATCATCATATTTTTGATCATAATTAGCTGCATAGCTCTGGTGGCTGCATATTTAGGCCTTAGCCAGATCTGAAATTAGAACATATCTATGCTCACAACAATTCATTGGCAATATTAGCCAGCTCAGATCTTTCCCCTTTCTCAAGAGTTATATGAGCATATATTGGATGGTTCTGTATCCTGTCAATCAAAAAGCTTAATCCGTTACTTTGGGAATCGAGGTAAGGGGTGTCTATCTGGTAAATGTCGCCCGTAAATATGATTTTGGTATTTTCACCTGCCCTTGTTATGATCGTTTTAATCTCATGAGGGGTCAGATTCTGGGCTTCATCCACAATAAAACAGATATTTGATAAACTTCTTCCCCGGATATAAGCCAAGGGGGTGATCGTCAACTTTTCACTATTGACCATATCCGTGATCCGCGTAAATTCCTTATCTGATTCTCTAAACTGATTCTGTATAAACTTCAGGTTATCCCAGAGGGGTTCCATATATGGATTCAGTTTTGATTTGATATCACCCGGGAGATATCCGATATCCTTGTTGCTTAATGGAACGATGGGCCTTGCCAGATAGATCTGCTTGTATTTACGCCTTTGCTCCAGCGCGCCTGCAAGGGCAATAAGTGTTTTTCCGGTTCCCGCCACCCCTTGTAATGTTACAAGCCGTACATTAGGATTTAGTATTGCATGAATGGCAAAAGTTTGCTCTGCATTTCTGGGTTTTATTCCATAGACAGGTCTTTTCTCTACCTTCTCAATGAGGTCTTCTTCCGGATTATAATAGGCCAATCCGGAATTTTTTATACTCTTCAGGATATAATAGTGGTTGTTTACTGGTTTTTTCCTTTTCAGGATGTTCTTTACCTCGCAAACACCCGTTTCATAAAGCGAATTAATGGATTCTGGAAGGACGTTATTGAGAACCATCTTCCCGGTAAATAAAGAATTGACATTCTTGATTTTCCCTGTCTCATAATCTTCTGCAGTAAGGTTCAGGGATTTTGCTTTTATTCTTAGATTAACATCTTTCGTGACCAGGATCACCCTTTTTTCAGGATGTTCATATTGAAGGTTTAGAGCAGCATTTAATATCTTATGATCCGCCTTTTTTTCATCAAAGATCTCTTCTGCATTCAGACTTTTTTTTACGGGTGAGGACATCAGAACTTTAAACTTCCCTTTTCCTTTTCCATTAAGAGGGATCCAATCCTGAAGTTTGTTCCCACTGGACAGGTTGTCTATTAGGCGAATAAATTCCCTTGCTTCAAAATTTATGGTATCATTTCCCTTTTTAAAATTGTCCAATTCTTCCAGAACCGTAATTGGAATCCCAATATCGTGTTCCTGAAAATTCAGAATTGCATCATGAGAATATAGGATTACTGATGTGTCTAAAACGAATACCTTTTCCTTTTTTTTAGACTCTACCATTTTAGATTTATTTTACTTTACAGGATCTTTTGAGTGAAAACATCTTCTTCTTCCCTGGCTTCAATATCAAGAATATTTGCCGATACCAACCATATCAATGTTTTGGAAGCAATAGATCTTTTAATATTGGCAATTTCTGAAAACGTCTTTAACGTAATTTTATCGTGTTCCCCCAGGTAATTCATTAAAATCTTCTCTTTTTCACCAAAGTTTACCTTTATGTTTTTAGTTCGTTGTCTTTTTTTTAGAATTTCGATCATTTCCAGGCTTGCCTGAACACTTCTATCTGCCAGCCTTATGTACGATTTTCTGTTTTTACTATGATTTTCACCTTTTACAAAATGTGGTTTATCCTTACTCTCGTAAATAGTATAATGTAGAACAGCGCGTTTTTCATTCATTTTAACCACATCAAGCTGATATTTGATAGATGGTGTGCAATAGTTGGCTATAGCTTCGTTGAGGGAGTAGATATCTTCTTCATAATTTTTAACACCCGTTACAGTACTATCGTCATCTACACCAATTAATAACCTTCCGCCTCTTGTATTCGCAAAGGCTACAATTTCTTTAACTATTTTTTCAGGAAAGTTCGCCTTTTTTTTAAACTCGAGTGTATCGGTTTCCCCTTCTAATACCAATTTTTTAATATCCCTGATATCCATCTCACCATAAAGACGAGTAGAGAATAATCAATTTTTCAAGGTATAATATTAATAAAAATCATGCGATTAAACCTGATTTTTTTCGTAATATTCTTTAAGAAATCGATGTATTTTTTCTTTAAAAAACCACATATATTTCTAAAGAGTATTGTTAATCAGAGATATATGTAAATCCGAATGAACCAATCCTTTAAGACGGAAATTATACTTTCTGTTCCATAAGAATTTCGTGATAGAAATTCTCATAAAGCGGAAGGACTTTTTCTATGCTGAAATCCTCTGCTCGATTCAGTGCTGCTTCTTTAAACCTGGGTAAATTTTCATCCTGGAGAACATAAAGTGCATTCTTTGTCATATCATCAACGTCTCCAACATTACTCAGGAAACCAGTTATGCCATGTTGATTAAGTTCGGGTAATCCACCAGTATTGGAAGAGATAACCGGGACTTCACAAGCCATAGCTTCCAGAGCAGCCAGACCAAAACTTTCCTTTTCAGAAGGCATAACAAACAGATCGGAGACAGACAGGACCTCTTCAATATGTTCAAGTTTCCCAAGAAAGCGAATGTCATCGCAAGTACCCAGTTCCCGGCACATGTTTTCAATGATCATCCTCTCAGGGCCATCTCCAACCAGAAGAAGTTTGACGGGCATTATTGACCTTATGTTTTTAAATACCATGAGCACATCCTCAACTCTCTTGACTTTTCTGAAATTAGAGGTGTGCACTATCAGCTTTTCATCATTTGGACAAATGGCTTTTTTGAAATGATCTTTTTTCTGTTTTCGGAATCGTTTCAGATCAATAAAGTTGGGGATAACCCGAATTTCTTTGTTAATATTGAAATGATCCAAAGTATCCTTTTTCAAAGCCTCAGATACAGCGGTTATGCCATCTGATTTGTTGATACTGAAAGTTACTACAGGTTCATATGATGGATCCTTACCAACCAGTGTAATGTCTGTTCCGTGGAGCGTCGTAATAAAAGGCATGTATATGCCTTGTGTTTCAAGGATCTCTCTGGCCATATATGCAGCGGATGCATGCGGAATGGCATAATGGACATGTAAAAGGTCAAGCTTTTCATATTTTACCACATCCACAATTTTTCCTGACAGGGCAAGCTCATAGGGCGGGTAATCAAATAGTGGATATGTATTGATGGTTACTTCGTGGTAATACAGGTTAGGATTAACGAAATCAAGCCGTGTGGGTTGACTGTATGTAATGAAATGCACTTTGTGGTCCATTTTGGCCAGAGCCTTACCCAATTCCGTTGCTACCACACCACTACCTCCATAGGTCGGGTAACAAACAATTCCGATATTCATGATTAATTATTGATTAGTGAACTATATATAACAGTTTGAATTCTTTTACGTACTTCTGAATCAATTAGTTTTTTATTCCTACTGTCAGGATAAGTACGGTTTGACAAAAATATATAAACCAAGTCAAATCCAGGGTCAACCCACACATAAGTACCGGTAAAACCACTGTGTCCATAGCTGTCGATTGTAGCATGGTAACTCGCTGGATTATATTCATATCCGATTACCTGGGGTTTATCCCAGCCCAATCCTCTCCGGTTATATGTGTATTGCCTTTTTGTGAAATCTGACACCGTTTGTGGACTAATATATTGGATGCCCCCATAATAACCATTCTGAAGGTTCATCTGCATGACGACAGCAAGGCTATAGGAATTCGAGAACAAACCGGCATGTCCTGCTATCCCTCCGAATATTGAAGCAATTTCATCATGTACATTTCCCTGTATCATTCCATTCCTGAATGTATTATCAACTTCTGTAGGGGCTATTTGTTTTTTCGGAAAGCTCTTTTTTGGCAGGTAACTTATATATTTCAATCCAAGTGGTGCGTATAAATATTCCTGTAGAAATTCATTCAGAGGCATTTCGGTAACTTCTTCAATTAGTTTTTGTATAAGATAAAATCCTATGTCGCTATATACATATTCATAAGGTTTAAGCGGGTCTTCTTTTTCGATGAGTTCTGACTGTATCATCCAATTCCAGATCGAATCTTTTAGGATGGGCCTGGCATACATACCAGGAATTACTTCTACATCATAGGCTTCAGTCGAAGTGTGATTATAATATTCCTTTCTTGAATTTCTTCCATTTATGGTATTTATCCAAAATGGATAGTAGGCGATCAATCCCGCCTGATGAGATAGAATATCACGAATGATCAGATCTTCTTTATTGGTATTTTTTAATTCCTGCAAATAGAAAGATATTTTTTTATCCGGATCGACAAATCCATGCTCAACAAGCATCATCAGAATTTGAAGTGTACCAGCTACCTTGGTTACCGAGGCAAGATCATATAAAGTTGTGTCCGTTACAGGTATTTGTTTTTCGTAAGTGTAATAACCATAATTTTTTTCCTTGATAATCCGGCCATTCCTTGCGATCAGAAGCTGGGCTCCGGGGATCATCTTCTCTTTTATGGATTCCTCAATGATTGTATCAACATAGGATAAAAATTTTAAATTGAATTCTTCCCGTGAAGGAGAGGAGTATCCTAACCTGCCGATATCCTGCCGTTCTATACCTGATCCAGCCTTTATCTTTTCGCTCGCTGTAACGGGTAATTTACCTTTTATGGAAATGGCTCCAAAAAGTTGCTGGGCTATCGTTCTCTGGGCATAGGGATTATCTTCATAAGCACAGAATAGTACTCCACATTGTTCAAAATATTTCAGACTGTATGGAGTTCCATATGTTATTAAGTACTACATTCGTCTTATTGTTCAATTCATTGATCATGTCAATGTCGACCTTATTTATTCCGTACCTCTGCTTAGGCCTGTTGTTTATATTATGTATTGCTACTATCACCACCTCATAACCGGATAGTTTATTTAAAAGATCAGTATATTTTTCCTGTGACATCCCGTTTTTAGAATAGGAAAAATGATCAAAAGATGCGTACCTGTTGAGTATTTGTTTAAATTTCATATCATTTTCCTCATATAGAGAAAGCGAAGCAAAGCGGATTGTATCGCTCAATCGAAATGGGATGAGATCATTTTCATTATTAAGAAGGGTGGTAGCATTTTCAAATACCTGATAATTCAGATCATCAATATTCTTGTTCAGCTTCTTTGATATATTCTTTACAGAAACGGATATTTCATCAAACAGGCCACTTTCATACTTGAAAGTCAGTATTTTTCTTACCCTTTCCGTTATGTCCGATTCTGATATTTTTTTCTCAAGTAAAGCGGAATTAAAAGTTTTTAGCACAGATGGAACATTTACTGCCATCAGGATCATATCATTTCCAGCTTTAAAAGCTTCAAGTTCTCTGACTCCTTCAGGAAATATTGAAGTCACACCATGCATATTCATAGCATCTGTGAAAATCAGGTTTTGATATTGAAGCTCATCCTTTAATATATCCGTAACTATATCCCTGGAGAGTGTTGCCGGCAATCCGGGGTTGGTTTCCAGGGCAGGAACGTTCAAGTGTGCAACCATTATTCCTTTAATACCTGAGTGAATGGCGTTTTTAAAGGGCTTAAGTTCTATGGAGTCCAGCCGGTTTTTATCATGGGGAATTACAGGAAGTGCATAATGTGAATCTGTACCTGTATCACCATGTCCGGGAAAGTGTTTTCCTACTGCTATAATCCCGTTATCCTGCATGCCGCTAATAAAGGCCAGGCCCTTTGCAGAAACGACATCGGGATTTTCCCCAAAAGATCGAATATTAATGACGGGATTATTCGGATTATTATTTACATCCAGAACGGGGGCAAAATTAATGTGCATACCTGTAATCTTAAATTGGCGAGCGATCTCCGCTCCAATATTATAGATCAACCGGTTATCCTGGACTGCCCCCAGGGTAATGTTTTTCGGCAGTGGTTTAATGCTATCGAGCCGCATAGATAAACCCCATTCGGCATCCATGCCTACAAAGAGCCTTATCTTTGATTTAGATTGGAATCTATTGGTGAGTTCTGCCTGTCCGGAAGGTGTACCTTGAAAAAATATGATCCCTCCTATATGGTATCGGCTGATTAAATAGTCAATGTCCTGATAATACTTGTCATTTTTATTAGAGTATACCGGGATCATAAGCAATTGACCAATTTTCTCATCTATAGTCAGGGTATTGAGGAGGCTGTCAATCCATTCATTTTTTTCTGAATCTATAGCTTGATCTGAAGCAAAATTAATTTCAGGAATACCGATCAAAAATATGAAAATAACCAGAAATCCTTTTTCCCGTAAACCCATTCAGTACTTATGAATTAATAAATATATATTTTAGCTTTGTATAATCAGGTATAATATAATTTCAGATGAAACTACCATCTCTTACTAGGCTTCCCAAAAATAAACGATTTAATTTTCAACCTCGATATTATGACCCAATTAAAGAAGAAATTGAAGAAAGAACATCGAGGATTAGTAAGGAAATAGGTGATTCTGATGAATATTTTCGTGAACATATATCAAGTGCATTCCGCAGAAGGGCCAGAACTGAAAAAACATCAGGCATAATGCAGTTTATTCTTATCATATCCTTTGTAGTTATATTCTTTGGATATATTTATTTTGGAAACCAGATATTTTATCTCTTCTTAGTACTCATTCCTTTATATATTTGGATGAAGCGTAGAAATAGATAATAATCGTTTATGTCTGATATCATCCATCTACTACCCGAATCTATAGCTAACCAGATTGCTGCTGGTGAAGTGGTCCAGAGACCGGCCTCAGTAGTAAAGGAACTTATAGAAAATGCCATTGATGCAGGGGCTACAAACATCCGGGTCATTGTTAAGGATGCAGGGAAAAGCCTGATCCAGGTATTGGATGACGGTAAGGGCATGAGCGTAACCGACGCAAGAATGTGTTTTGAGCGGCATGCCACTTCGAAAATAAAAACAAGCGAAGACCTTTTCCGGATAAAAACCATGGGATTCAGGGGTGAGGCCCTGGCCTCGATTGCCGCAGTGGCCCAGGTACAATTGAAAACAAAAATAAGAGAAGATGAATTGGGAACATTGATTTGCATTGAAGGATCTAAAGTGATCGATATTGAACCTACTGCAACAGTTGACGGGACTTCTCTTGAAGTCAAAAATTTGTTTTATAACGTGCCTGCCCGGCGAAATTTTCTGAAATCAAATTCCGTTGAAATGCGTCATATCATTGAGGAATTTCAACGGACAGCCTTGAGTTACCCGGAGATAACATATTCTTTATTCCAAAACGACATGGAAGTTTACAGTTTACCTTCAGGTAAGCTGGTGAAGCGGATCGTTAATCTGTTTGGGAAAAATTATCAGTCACAGTTGGTGGCCATAAAAGAAGAAACGCCTCATTTTAATTTGAAAGGATATATTGGTAAACCGGAGTTTGCCAAAAAGACCCGGGGAGAACAGTATATTTTCGTCAACAACCGGTATATTAAAAGTAATTATCTGAATCATGCTGTAATGACTGGCTATGAGAACCTAATGCCCAAAGATTATTATCCCTTTTTTGTTCTTTTCATAGAAATTGACCCCAATCATATAGATGTTAATGTCCATCCAACCAAAACTGAGATAAAGTTTATCGATGAAAGGACAGTGTATGGTATCATCATGTCTGCTGTGCGCCAATCCCTCGGACAGCATAATATCATGCCCAGTCTGGATTATAATATGGACATCAATCTTGACCTTAGCACCAAATTTGGGGGCGAGAATTCAAGGAAAACAAGCCAAGAGCTTAATTATGAACGTTTTAGAGTAGATCCGAGGGATAAATCAAATTTGTCGAACTGGGAAGAACTATATGAAAAGGCCGATAACCGGGATCCGGGCAGCCCGAGGGATCAATATATTATTGAAAGCGATTTTCATACTGAACATACTGATAACAACGGTTCCACTATACAAAAAGAAGATCTATACCCGCAAACCTTCCAGGTCCATGGGAAGTATATAATTTCCCCCGTAAAATCAGGAGTCATGATGATAAATCAGGTTTATGCGCATCAAAGGATCATTTTTGAAAATTACCTTGACAATTTAAATGCCAATTCAGGTACTACTCAAAAACTGTTATTCCCAATTTCCATGGAATTAAATCCAGGTGATTATGCCCTTATCATGGATATAGAAGAAGAAATTATCAGATTGGGATTTGATTTTAATATATTTGGAAAAAATTCCATAGTAATTAACGGAATACCTTCCGGAATGTCGGGTATCAATGAGAAGGAGGTTTTTGAAGGTTTAATTGAGCAGTTTAAGTTCAATAAGAAGAAACTTGAAATTAGCACCTTTGAGAATTTGGCCATGTCTATAGCCAAATATACTTCTCTGAAAGAAGGTAAAGTTTTAAATGATGAAGAATGCAGGTCCCTTATTGACCGTTTGTTTGGTTGTAAGAATCCGAATTATTCACCTTATGGCGAATCCACGTATATTATTTTGGAATTAGAACAATTAGAAGGATATTTTAAGAATAGATATTAATGTTTGGAAATTTAACCCCTGTAGTTAAAAATCTGTTGTTATTAAATATTATACTGGCTCTGGTTCAGGGTTTTTTTAGTATAGATTTAATTGACATTGGCGGCCTGAGATATATTCATGCTGAGACTTTTCGACCATACCAGTTCTTCACATACATGTTCATTCATGCAGGTTTTGGTCATATTTTTGGGAACATGCTTGCCTTATTTATTTTTGGGCCCTGGCTTGAAAGAACCTGGGGTGCCCAGCGTTTTCTTGTATTTTATCTTGTGACCGGTATAGGTGCGGGAGTACTTTATTCAGGCATTAATTATTTTGAAACGCGAAAAGTACAGAAGGATGCTGCGTATTACATGGTCGATCCTAATCCGGAAAAATTTAATCAATTCATTGTCAATCACTGGTATCTGAACAATGATCTTGAAAGAATGATAGAACAATATGCCGCGAATCCTGAAAATCCACAACTTAGGGAAGAAAGCACATATATCGTAGAAAGGATCTATGAACAAAAGGCCAATATCCCTATGGTTGGAGCTTCGGGAGCCGTTTTTGGCATTCTCATGGCATTTGGAATGTTATTCCCGAATACTACTTTAATGCTATTGATCCCTCCAATTCCAATAAAAGCGAAATATTTCGTTTTATTATATGGCGCATATGAATTGTATGCTGTAATTCAACAGTCCCCGGGCGATAATGTAGCTCATTATGCGCATCTTGGAGGCATGTTGTTTGCATTTATACTGATTAAGGTCTGGTCGAAAAAAGGATATCATTAAATCTATGCAGAGACAAAGTTTTTTAGATGAATTCAAAACTGCCTGGAAAAAGCCGGATAATGGACTTATCCAGATAATTTTAATAAATGCTATCGTATTTATACTAATCAATGTGGTCAGAGTATTTACTTCCATTTCCGGTAATCCGGAGGTTTATGCCTGGATTATTAACCAGCTGGCACTTCCTTCAGATATATCGACTTTCCTGATAAAGCCCTGGACCATTATTTCCTATTTTTTCACGCATGAAAGCTTTTTTCATGTATTGTTCAATATGTTGTTTTTCTTCTGGTTTGGAAAAATTATTTATGAATTTCTTGGAAATAATAAATTGATCAATTTATATGTTCTGGGAGGATTGATCGGGGGATTACTTTTTATACTAATATATAACCTGATCCCTTTTTACAGTGACAGGGTTCATCTTTCAATCCTAATGGGTGCATCTGCTGGTGTATTTGCCGTGGTTGTCGGTGCTGCCACTTTTATGCCAAATTATACTTTTTTCCTTTTGTTCCTTGGCCCGATAAAAATAAAATACATTGCAATATTTTATGTGCTTTTGTCTTTCTTTAACATTGATGGTTCAAATGCCGGTGGGGAGTTATCTCATCTGGGAGGTGCATTTATTGGATTTCTTTATGTACAGCAACTTAAGAAAGGAAATGACTTCGGTCATCCAATAGTCAGTTTTATCAATTTTATTAAAAGTTTTTTTGTAAGAAAACCTAAGATCAAGGTATCATATAAGAGTTCCGAACCTAAGGCGGGAAAAAAGGGGCAGACCAAGGCTGAACAGGGGAAAAACATTAACCAGGAAGAAATAGATGCTATTCTTGATAAAATTTCTGATGGAGGATACGAAAGTTTGACAAAGGAGGAAAAACAGAAATTATTTAATGCCAGCAAAAAGTAAAGTTCCGTCGAAATTTCGTCAATTGCTACCTCTGGTCAGATCCTGATTTTCAATCAATCTATTGTTTTTTTAGCGTTTATTAGCCAGTTGCCCACAGGCTGCATCAATATCTTTACCCCTGCTTCTTCTTAACCTTACGTTTACCCTATGTTGTTCAAGATAAGCCCGTATGGATTCCAGTCGATCTTCATCTGTATTTGTGAAAGAAGCCATTTCAATGGGATTGTATTCTATAATGTTAACCTTGGCTGGAATTTTTTTAACAAAAGCAAGCAGCTCTCTGGCATCCTGAATGGTATCGTTAAAATCTTTGAACACGATATATTCAAGCGTAATCATCGATTTGGTTTTACTGTAATAATAATTCAATGCCTCCAGTAGTACCTCTAAGGAATTAGACTCGTTAATCGGCATGATCCTATTCCGTTTGTCGTCATTGGCAGCATGTAATGATAAAGCTAGCTTGAACTTTGCCCCATCATCACCAAGTTTTCTGATTAGTTTCGCAATGCCTGCAGTAGACAGTGTTATTCTTTTTGAAGACATGGCGAGGCCGTCAGAAGAGGTAATCCTTTCAATACCTACCATGACATTTCTATAATTCAACAGAGGCTCTCCCATTCCCATAAAAACAATATTTGACAATGGCGCTTGAAAGTGATCCATTGCCAGTTTACGGATATAGAGCACCTGATCGTAAATTTCACCCGGAGTAAGGTTCCTTTGCCTTTCCAGATATCCGGTAGCACAAAATTTACAGGATAATGAGCATCCTACCTGTGAGGATATACAAGCGGTCATCCTGTCCTCAGAGGGGATCAGCACACCCTCAATGATGTTGCCATCATACAGTTTGAAAGCTACTTTTATGGTGTTGTCCAAGCTTTTCTGCTCAAAATCTATTTGAACAGGCCTGAATTCAAATTTCTCGTTTAATTTATCCCGTAAAGATTTGGAAAGGCTGGTCATATCCTTAAAATCAGTAACTGACCTGGCCCATATCCAATGACTTATCTGTTTTGCCCTATAAGGTTTCTCACCGATCGATATAACCGCATCTGCAATTTCGGCATCACTTAATTCACGTATATCTTTTTTAACTGTCATAAATGCTATCCAACAAAATTACTGATCTGGATTATAAGTTCAGGGATTCTTTAAATTAATCTGAAAGTTTTTGAATTGAATAGGTGGCCGAAACAGGAAAATGGTCCGAAAACTTCATATCGCGATGGGTTTTATACGAATGGATCATGAATTGCTTACTGAAAAATTGATTGTCAATCCTCAGGAAAAACAATTTGCCATTAAATGTGAAACCAAATCCATTTCCTGCTTTAGTAAAACCATTACTCAAATCATTACTTAATTCCCGGTATGCATAACTGTAAGGAAGGTCATTTAAATCACCACAGAGAATTACAGGATATGGACACGTTTTGAGTTCCTCTTTTAAGATCCTGATTTGTCTTGCTCTTTGTATGAACCCGTTTTTTAGATTGGAGACCAAATGCTTGAATCCCATCTGAAAATCTTCAGTATTGATCAATTCATCTTCCCTGATATGCATTGACTGAAGATGCATATTATAGATCCTTATTGTATCGGTATTTAATTTAATATCAGCATAGATGACCTTATTCATGGTATTCTTCCCAAAACTGATTTCCCCTTTCAATACAATCGGATATTTACTAAAAATTATATCTCCAAATTCTGCCCCTGTCCGGTTCACTACTTTTGGACTATGAAAATAATAATACTCATTGTAATTACTTATCTTTTTCAGGGTGTTGAAATTTTTGGATCCGGGATCATTGTAAA
Source organism: uncultured Cytophagales bacterium (assembly GCA_963820995.1). Lineage (GTDB taxonomy): Bacteria > Bacteroidota > Bacteroidia > Cytophagales > Cyclobacteriaceae > JAGTVG01. The sequence continues at coordinate 37,070 of CAWGCL010000019.1, forward strand.
ATTCCTGGCAACAAACCACATCGGCTTTTTCTGCGTTTATCCAATCAATCATCTGCCTTACTGAAGAAGTATCTTTCCCATTATTAAAATATACATTAAAAACTCTTGTATTGTATGTGATCACCTTAAGCTTTCCATTGGTATCTGAACTATGAATTCTAAAGGTGTCTCTGATAAAACCATATCCCAAAACAAGTATTACCAGGGAGTATATGGCACTTTTTCTTTTTTTATAGATTTTCCAAATAGCCAGAACCAGGTTCACAAACAAGATGACAGGTATTCCATATGCCAAAAATCCTGCAATCCATAAATAATCCGGCGGGATCAGGGAACTGAATAAAATGGTCAGTGAGATGACAAAAAAAGATATGTTAATTGTATTTTTCAATTTTATAAATACCCTTAAATCTCAGGATAATTCTTATCATTTACACATATGCACCAACAAAATATTGAAAAATTAACATAAATTGCATCTTATTTATAATTAATCTTTAAACAATCATGATAGCATACGATATCGGGATCATTGGTGGCGGTAATCTTGGGCGATCTATTGCCATGGGCTTATTATTCAGTGAAAAAATAAAAGCCTCCAATATTACGGTAACCAGGCGGAAAGTCCACCTTATCGAAGATCTTAAGGCAAAAGGAATTAAGGTAAGCAATAATAATAACGATGCGGTCAAAGGGAAGAAAGTGATAATTATTGCAGTAAAACCACATCAAACGGAAAATATTATAACTGAGATAAAGCCATTGCTCCAGAAAGACCAGATCCTGGTATCTGTTGTAACAGGTGTTAAAATCGAGGTCCTTAAGGAATATTGCGGACCGGACGTTCATGTATTCAGGGCCATGCCAAATACCGCCATTGCAATTCGGGAATCGATGACTTGTATTTCGACCCGGGATGATTCAGCTGAAAACAAAGACATTGTATTTTCTATTTTTGATCAGTTGGGTAAAACAATTAAGATTGATGAGGAACTTATGGATGCATCCACAGTATTGGCAGCATGCGGGATTGCTTATGCTTTGAGGTTTATACGGGCCGCCAGCCAGGGTGGGATTGAAATTGGATTTGATTCATCGACTGCCCAGTTGATCGCATCCCAAACGGTACGTGGTGCCGCTGGATTGTTGATAGAAGGCGGGGAACATCCTGAATATGAAATAGACAAAGTTACCACTCCCATGGGTTGCACCATTGCCGGTTTGAATGAAATGGAACATCAGGGTTTCAGCTCATCCCTGATCAAGGGTATAATAACTTCCTATAATAATATTTAGTTTTGGCAAACAAATTTGTGTTTCCCGATCTTCATGGATGTATAGAAACCTTTCGATATACTTTTGAAAAAGTAATCTGCCCTGATGAATCTGATATAATTTACTTTACAGGGGATTTCATTAATAAAGGGCCAGATAGTAAAGGTGTGCTGGATTATGTTTTGCAATTGATCAAAGCTGGATACAATATCCAGGCTGTAAGGGGTAACCACGAGCAATTACTTATAAATGCCATCAATGATAAAACAGCCGTTCAAGATTTTATTTTAAAGGGGGGACTTGAAACACTGGAAAGTTTTAAAGCAGATACCGTTGACGATATCCCGGATCAATACATTGAATTTATTCATGATCTTCCCTTTTACATCGAACTTGAAGATTTTATTATAGTTCATGCTGGATTCAATTATTCTGGATCTGATCCTTTTAGCGATTGGCATTCCATGCTCAATATCAGGGACTTTGAAGTGGATCCTGAAAAAACGCAATATAAAACGATTATTCATGGACATTATGCCACTCCTCTTCAGGAGATCCTTTATCACTTGATGGAAAAAAGGAATTATAGATTAAATATAGACAATGGATGCGTGTATACCCATCGTGAAGGAATGGGAAATTTGTTTGTACTGAACTTAAGTGATTTATCCTATACCATCCAGCCTTGCCTGGATAGCCATGATTATGAACATTCAGTTAATAAAAGGAGATATTACAAAAATAAAGGTTGACGCTATAGTTAATGCCGCCAATTCCAGACTCGCCGGAGGAGGTGGAGTGGATGGTGCCATACACAAAGCGGGTGGTCCTGCGATAATGCATGAATGTGATTTGATAAGGGAAAAGTCCGGGGGCTGCCCGACGGGAGAGGCTGTTATAACTACTGCAGGAAAAATGCCTGCATCAAAGGTTATTCATACCGTTGGACCAGTTTGGAGGGGAGGGAACAACAATGAACCCATCCTACTTAGAAATGCATATGAAAACAGTTTACAACTGGCAGAAAAACATAATTTGGCATCTATTGCTTTTCCAAATATAAGTACAGGTGTGTATGGTTATCCAATGGAAGCAGCAGCTGATATAGCAATTGAAACGGTCTTAAATTTTAAAAGCCGGGGGAGTTCAATAAAGCAGGTTCTTTTTGTATGTTTCGATACGTTATCTTATGATATTTATAAAAATAAACTTACAGCTACCGGGATAATTTAGACTCTGGGATTTTTATGACAACAGCACAAAAGAAATCGGAAAATCGTCTTAGTCCGAGGGAGGTTGTTCAACTGATACGGTTGCCTAACCTCCTGATCATATTTTTGACCCAGTACTTTACAGCTATTTTTCTTTGTGGGATGGATGATTCATATAAGCTATTTCTGTTTGATCCAAATTTGTTTCTCTTATCAGCTTCAACGGTTTTAATTGCCGCCGGAGGATATATAATTAATGATTATTATGACATAAAAATTGATTACATCAACAGACCCCAAAAAGTTGTAGTTGGGAAGTTGATAAAAAGGCGGATTGCATTAACTACACATCTGACATTTAGTTTTTTTGGTGTTCTGATAGGCCTCTTTATAAACTTGTTTATTGGTGGGATTAATCTTTTTGCAGCATTTTTATTATGGTTTTATTCCAATCACCTCAAAAGATTACCTTTTGTAGGAAATGTAGCGATAGCCTTTCTGACTGCTTTAGGTCTGCTGGTAGTGGTTATATTATACCCAAAAAATCAAGAAATGGTTTTTATTTATGCCATGTTTGCATTTTTCATTAATCTAATAAGAGAGATCATAAAAGATATTGAAGACTGGAAGGGAGACAAAGCTTTCGGATGTAAAACACTACCTGTGGTTCTGGGTATAAGAAAAACCAAAAAAATTGTACTTTTTATATTGTTAGTATTTATTGGAACCATCATATGGTTAACAATAAAACAGGATAATTATTTTTTAAAAATATATTTTGTAATTTTAGCTATCCCAGCTATGGTATTCATTCAAAAGTTGATCAGAGCTGATTCTAAGAGGGATTTTTATCTTTTAAGTGGATTCACCAAACTGATAATGTTGAGTGGAATTATTAGCATGATATTTTTTAAACTTATAATGTGAAAAAAATTGGATAATAAAAATACGAAGAACATAGCGATATTCGCCTCAGGAAGCGGTACAAATGCAGAACAGATAATATCACATTTCAAAGGATCATCATCAGGAAGAGTTAAGATATTATGTTCCAATAAAACTGATGCATATGCCCTTGTACAGGGCTGAGAAACACAATATTCCGACTTGTATTTTTTCAAGAGATGAATTTTATAAATCGGATAAGGTCGTTGAGCTTTTGAAAGATGAGAAAATTGATCTTATTGTACTGGCAGGATTTCTCTGGCTTGTTCCTTTGAATTTGATAAGGGCTTTTCCTGATAAGATCATTAATATTCATCCGGCTCTTCTTCCAAAATATGGTGGGAAGGGCATGTATGGAATGCATGTGCATCAAGCCGTAATTGACTCAGGGGATGCTGAATCGGGGATTAGCATTCACTATGTGAATGAGAAATACGATGAAGGGAAAATTATATTTCAGGCACGATGTAAAATTGACCGGGACGATACACCTGAAACCCTGGCAGAGAAGATACATCAACTTGAGTATGAATACTTTCCTAAAGTAATTGAAGAACTGACAATAAATAAATAAAAAACATTAGCTTTGCACTTTTGAGAATCCAAATTATGGGAAGAAAGAAAATTCAATCTGCTCTCATCTCAGTGTATTATAAGGACCAGTTAGAACCGATCCTTAAAATACTAAAGGAGAATGGCGTAAGCATATATTCTACGGGTGGCACTCAAAAGTTCATTCAAGAGCAGGGCCTCGATGTGACTGCCGTAGAATCGCTAACAGGATATCCTTCGATTTTAGGAGGACGCGTAAAAACCCTCCACCCAAAGGTTTTTGGTGGAATATTATCCCGACGGGATAATCCTTCCGATCAAAAAGAAGTCCGGGAATATGAAATTCCTGACCTTGACCTGATTATTGTCGATTTATATCCATTTGAAGAGACAGTAGCGAGTGGGGCCGATGAGCAATCGATAATAGAGAAAATTGACATAGGAGGTATTACCCTAATCCGAGCTGCAGCCAAAAACTACAGGGACGTTGCTATAGTGGCTTCAAAAAATCAGTACCCGGAATTGTTGAGTATCCTGGAGGAAAAAGACTGTAGTACTGACCTGGAAGACCGAAAATATTTGGCGGCACAAGCTTTTAATGTTTCTTCACATTATGACACTGCTATTTTCAATTATTTTAACGGGGAATTACAAATTCCTGCCTTGAAGATTAGTGAAATAAAAGCCACTGAATTAAGATATGGAGAGAATCCGCATCAGAAGGGCATATTTTATGGAGATCTTGGGTCACTATTTGATCAGATCCATGGCAAAGCGCTTTCATATAATAACCTTGTAGATATTGATGCTGCGGTTGCTCTGGTGGAAGAGTTCGATGATGAAACAGCATTTGCAATTTTGAAACATACTAACGCCTGCGGCGCTGCTACTGGAAGTTCTGTGAAGGAAGCCTATTTAAAAGCTTTCGAGGCCGATACGATATCTGCTTTTGGAGGTATTTTAGCAACAAACAGGGTGGTAGATCTTGAAGCAGCCGAAGAAATAAACAAGCTGTTTTTCGAGGTGATCATTGCCCCTGAATACACTCCGGAAGCATTAGAAATATTAAAGTCGAAAAAGAACAGGATCATACTTGTTAAAAAGGATAATCTAAAAGAAACAAAAATAGCCAAGACATTACTGAATGGTATTCTCGAGCAGGATAAGGATCTTAAAACAGATAGTTTAGATGATTTAAAGGTAGCCACCCAGCGGGCAACCACTGATGAAGAGAACAGGGCCTTATTGTTTGCCAGTAAAGTTTGCAAGCATACTAAATCAAATACGATTGTTTTAGCTAAGGAAGGCCAGTTGCTGGCTAGTGGTGTGGGACAGACTTCCAGGGTGGATGCCTTAAAACAAGCTATAAAAAAGGCAGGAAATTTCAACATGGACCTTAATGGTGCAGTTATGGCTTCCGATGCCTTTTTCCCATTTCCTGACTGTGTTGAAATAGCAGATCAGGCTGGGATAAAAGCTGTCATTCAGCCAGGGGGATCTGTCAGGGACAAGGATTCGATAGACTATTGTGATGCCCATAACATGGCCATGGTGTTTACTGGATTCAGGCATTTTAAGCATTAATAAATAATATAGTATTATAAACTAATCAGGATAAGTATACTATGGGATTGTTTGATTTTTTCTCGAGTGATATTGCCATTGACCTTGGCACAGCTAATACGCTTATCATAAATAAGGATAAAATCGTAGTAGATGAACCATCTATCATAGCAATAGACAAGAACACTAATAAAGTTCTGGCAATTGGCAGGGAAGCCATGCAAATGCATGAAAAAACCCATGAAAATATAAAAACGATCAAACCATTAAAAGATGGGGTGATTGCTGATTTTCATGCGGCGGAACATATGATCCGGGGCATGATTAAAATGATAGAGAATCGCAGGACTATATTTCCTACTTCCCATAGAATGGTAATTTGCATACCCAGTGGTATAACTGAAGTTGAAAAAAGAGCTGTCAGGGATTCTGCGGAACATGCCGGGGCCAAAGAAGTGTATATGGTTCAGGAACCAATAGCAGCGGCACTGGGAATAGGCATTGACATTGAAAGACCTGTTGGGTCAATGGTTGTTGACATAGGAGGTGGTACAACTGAAATTGCCGTAATAGCGTTGTCAGGAATTGTTTGTGACCAGTCTATCCGGGTTGCAGGAGAAACTTTTAATAAAGATATTTTGGATTACATGAGAAGACAGCATAACCTTTTGATAGGTGAGCGGTCTGCTGAAAAAGTTAAAATTGAAGTGGGTTCGGCTTTAACTGAACTGGATGAACCGCCGGATGATTATGAGATCAGAGGCCGGGACCTCATGACCGGGATCCCAAAAGTTATAAAGATCTCATATTCAGAGATCGCATTCGCCATTGATAAATCCGTATCAAAAATTGAAGAAGCGGTTTTGAAAGCTTTGGAAATATCTCCACCTGAATTGTCAGCAGATATTTACGACAATGGCATACATTTAACTGGAGGCGGAGCGCTTCTTAGAGGCTTAGACAAGAGGCTTGCTTTAAAAACGAAATTGCCAATACATGTTGCCGATGATCCTTTGAGGGCAGTAGTAAGGGGAACCGGTTTGGCTTTAAAGAATCTTCAAGAATACAGGTCCGTTTTGATGACATAAACATTTAATGCGTCGTTTATTTCTATTAATTTATCAGTATAGGGCGTTTTTTACATTTATTGTACTGGAAATTCTTGCTTTCTGGTTGGTAATTGGGACCAGTACGTTCCATAATGCTGCTTTTTTTAATACATCTAATAGCGTAGTCGCATCTATTTTCGGATTAAGACAAGGCGTATACCAGTATTTTAACCTTGTGAATGAAAATGATAATCTTGCTAAGGAAAATGCCTTTTTACGTGACCTGATAAGCCAGAATCAGGTTCAGGTTCTGAATTCCGATTCAACCTTATTGTCTTTAGTTGATACTGCAATACAATACGATTATATTCCTGCAAAAGTAATCAATAACAGCACCCAGAAAACTAACAATTATCTAACTGTGGATAAGGGTTCCCGGGATGGCCTGGAGCCGGGAATGGGAGCTATAAGTTCATTTGGAGTTGTAGGAGTGGTAAAAACGGTATCCAATAATTATGCAACATTATATAGCCTATTGCATGGAGAAATGCAGGTATCATCTTTATTAAGCAGATTAGGAGTATTCTGTACTACAAAATGGGATGGCTTGGATCCGCTTTATGCCAGTTTATTGTATATTCCCAGGCATGTGGAACTACAGGTCGGTGATTCTGTTACTACTTCAGGATATAATGCATTCTTTCCCGAAGGAATACCAATTGGTCAGATTAAGGAATTTAGTATCGATGAAAATGAAACCTTTTATAAGGTAATTATTGAGCTTTCAAGCGATTTTCAATCATTATCTCATGTGTATATAATTCAAAATTATTACAGACAGGAGAAAGATTCTGTTGAAGTATTAAATGAATAGGCGAAGTATCATATATAATATATTTGTATTTGCAGTATATATCATGTTGCAGGTATTCCTATTTGACAACATGGTATTGTTTGGTACAGCTTTCTGTTTTATATACATCGGCTTTATTTTATTGCTTCCTTTTGAGGTCAGTACAGTATTACTGGTTGTATTTGGATTTATTACAGGATTTTCTATTGATATATTTTATAACAGCCTGGGAGTAAATGCTGCTTCAGCAACACTAATTGCCTATTTACGGCCATTCTGGATTTCAACCATCACTCCCAGTACAGGTTATGAAGATGTTAGATTGCCGACATTAAAGGTTATGGGATTTGGTTGGTTTATTACTTATGCCTTACCTTTAATATTTCTACATCATCTTTCGTTATTCTTTATAGAAGCTGGTGAACTATATCACTTTTGGTTAATTATTAAGAAGACCATTTTCAGTAGCTTGTTTACATTTACTATGGTGGTAATTGGACAGAATCTATTTTACAATAGGGATCGGTTATCATGAATGATTCAAGAAAGATATTAATCCGAATTGGTGTTGTAATAGTTGGGATAATTTTTCTCATTAAGTTACTAAGTATCCAGGTATTGAGCGATAACTACCGCCTGGCGGCTGAAAATAATATCATTCAACGTATTGTTGAGTATCCTTACAGAGGATTGATCTATGATAGAAACGGGGAACTCTTAGTCATAAACAATCCAATGTATGACTTGATGGTAGTTCCAATGGAAGTGGAGGTAAAGGACACTGCGGAGTTCTGTTCAATGTTTGGAATTGACAAAGAGATCATTTATTGAAAAATACAATACCGCCAGAAAGTATTCTGTGATCAAGCCTTCTATATTTATAAAACAGATTTCAAATGAAGAATTCGCGCAGATACAGGATAAGCTGATAAATTTTAAAGGATTTTATATTTCCGCCAGGTCTGTGCGGGAATATCCGCACCCTGTGTTGTCAAATGCGCTCGGTTATGTTGGTGAAATTAGTAAAGGTCAGCTTGACAGGGATACTACCAATTATTACCGAATGGGTGATTACATTGGGATAAGCGGTATAGAGTCCAGTTATGAAAAAACATTGCGCGGTCAACGAGGTGTTAAGAAAAGAATGGTAAATGTAAGGGGAGTTGAACAGGGACTTTATAAAGAAGGTCGATTGGACACATTATCTGTGCCGGGAAATAATCTGATCTCGACCATCGACTTAAGTTTACAGCAATATGCTGAAAAACTTCTTGAGGGAAAAGTTGGAAGCCTGGTAGCCATTCAACCTGCTACTGGTGAAATATTGAGTATTGTTTCTGCACCTACTTATGATCCTAATATTCTCTCAGGTCGTGGATTCTCGGATAACTTTCAGATCCTTTCGCAGGATACCCTGGTTCCGCTATTCAACCGACCTATTATGGCAATGTATCCCCCGGGATCCATGTTCAAGACCATTCAGGCCTTGATCGCACTTCAGGAAAACGTTATCGATAAGGATGAATTGATTTATAGTGATGGCAGGTTGATCGGGGACCTGGCACCAATAGGATATTATGATGTGGAGGAGGCTATAACATATTCTTCTAACAATTATTTTTTCAAGGTGTTCAGAAGAATTATTAATCAGGGAGAGGATCCCAAGCCCTTACATTGATGCCAGATTTGGTTTGGAGAAATGGAGGAATTATGTCGTTAAATTTGGTTTGGGCGTTACCCTTGATATCGATATTCCAAATCCGAAAAGCGGGTACGTACCCACTGTGGGCTATTACGACAGGGTCTATGGTCAGAATCGATGGAAATTTTCCAATATCTATTCCTTAAGTATAGGACAGGGCGAAACGCTGGTTACCCCGCTTCAAATGGCCAATTTAGCCTCTATTTTAGCAAATAAGGGCTATTTTTATACACCTCATATCATAAAATCAGTAGATGATAATGGATTGCCTGATCCAAAATATCTAATTAAAAATGAGGTAGGGATTGATTCCGTTCATTTTAATTCGGTAATCAATGGAATGGAAGAAGTTGTTCGTTCAGGATCAGGAAGAAGGGCTTATATGACGAATATCGCAGTCTGTGGAAAAACAAGTACTGTCGAAAATCCACATGGTGAAGACCATTCAGGATTCATGGGATATGCACCCAAAGAGGATCCGCAAATAGCTGTGGCCGTTTATGTGGAAAATGCAGGTTGGGGTGGACGCGCAGCTGCCTCTATATCAAGCCTTGTGATCGAAAAATACCTTACCGGTGAAATAAAGAGGAAGTGGCTTGAAGAATTCGTGTTAAAAGGAGATTTTTTATATTGAGAAGAGATAGCAACATATTAAACAATATTGATTGGTTAACCATATTAGTATATGGAATACTCGTGATCATGGGCTGGTTAAATATATACGCATCAGTCTATCAGGAGGGAGCCGGGATGAATATATTTGATTTTTCTCTGAGCTCAGGCAAACAGCTTGTCTGGATTGGTAGCACAATAATTATCTTTTTTATTATCGTATCAATAGATTTCCAGTTTTACGAATCAGTTTCTTACATCCTGTATGGCATAATTTGCTTATGCTAATATTTGTGGTTTTATTTGGCGCAAAAGTATCAGGAGCCAGGTCCTGGTTTGAGATCGGTTCCTTCTTCAAGATCCAGCCATCAGAATTCGCCAAATTTATAACTGCTCTTGCTGTAGCAAGGTTTATTAGTACACCAGGTTTTCGTTTTAGCAGTAAGCGACAGATAATCATGGTTTCCGCATTGGTTGTGATCCCAATTCTATTAATCCTGTTGCAACCCGATCCCGGGACTGCCTTAATTTATTTTTCTTTTATAATTGTATTTTATCGTGAAGGCTTATCCCCGTTGGTCCTCGTTATCGGACTCTTACTGGTTCTGATTTTTATTTCCACACTTTTCATCAGTCAGCTTTATATTGTACTGGCTATTATTATAATAGCCGGCATTGCAATTGTCTTTGCCGATAAAACATTTAAGAAAATTGCCGGCATAATAATTATTATGCTTTTTACTGTTGGTATTACCTTAAGTGTCGATTACTTTCAGACAAAAATCCTTAAGCCCCATCACCAGAAGAGGCTCCGGGTACTGATAAATCCCGATTCAGATCCGCTTGGGGATGGATGGAATGTGACTCAGTCTAAAATCGCAATCGGATCAGGGCAATTCTGGGGGAAGGGTTTTTTAAACGGTACTCAGACAAAATTTGATTTTGTACCTGAGCAGTCAACGGATTTTATTTTCTGTACCCTGGGAGAAGAACACGGTTATATTGGAACTTCACTTGTAATCATTTTATTTATTCTCCTTATTCTCCGGATCTTTTTCATTGCTGAACGGCAAAAATCACGATTTGCCCAAACTTACGGGTATGCTGTCGGATCCATTATATTTTTTCATTTTATGATCAATATTGGTATGACCATCGGTTTGTTTCCGGTCATTGGAATACCCTTGCCTTTTTTCAGTTATGGGGGATCATCATTGTGGGCATTCTCAATATTATTGTTCATTCTATTGAAACTGGATGCGCACCGAATGCAGATATTTGTCCGTTAATCAGGGAATTTTTTGTTTACAACAGAAATAAACTCGAGGACAGCCTCATCTTCATTATTCCATTGTCCATTGTTAAGGAATTTTTCATCTAAATAGGAATTAGCCTCATCATTACTGCTGCAATTATCCAGAAACTCAATAACCTCGGTGAATAACTCATCATTCTCACTGAACAGCTCCCTGACAAACCTGAACCTTTGTTGAATAGATATGTTCTTTTTAATGCTGTCAATTTTTTGTTTCTGATGAAAGTCAAGAACCGTACTTGCAGGCTCTTTCTTAAGTTCATCCACGAGCGTGGCTTTCTGCTGGTAATACTTCTCATAGATCGGCATTTTCTCCTCTCCTGATTCTTCCACAACTTTGGTTTCGGCCTCTTCGCTGGCCGAGCCGTTGTCAACTTCAGCATATACTTTTTTTAGCTCGAATTGAATTTCTTTTGAGAACAAACTGATATACTCATCAGGTTCCTCAGGAGAAAAATTTATGTCTTCACAAACCTGGTCGAAAAATTGTTTCGCTTCCTTTATCTGCATATTATCAGAGTCCGACTCCTCAATCCTCTGCACATAAGCATTATATAATTCGCTATTAATTTTAATGAACTTTTTCCTTTTTTCCAGCTCTTCCAAAGTAACCGGTGTCCCAATGTTTAGTAATTCGTTTGAAAAGAAATCATAAGGTGAAAAGATCAAAATCAAAACATCATTAATAGCCATTTTCAATAATGGCTTAAATACTTTCTGTTCAAGGGAAATATTTTTCGATAGCACATTCATGAAATCCTGTAAAGCATTCTGGACTTCAGGGTTGCTGTAATTGAAAAATGGACTTCGTATTTTTTTTGCCTCTTGCTGCCATTTGACCATTATATTCTTTATGACAAATAAATTGATCTGTTTGAATTCAGTTATTGACAAAATATTTTCACCATCAATAATTGAATTTTCAGAGAAATATCTATCTACAATTCGGTTGGTATATGCTTCGGCATAGGAATTTATATAGTCATGATTAATAGCGGTTTCCATATCAATAATTTAGCATTATAACTAACTTTATAAAAAAACGAAATTTTAGTTCATTTATGTATAATCGATGTGCTTTATTCGTATAATGGGAATAATATATCGGTTAAAACTTAGAATTGCAATTCTGCAAAACAGAATTTGTTGTCTCCATAGAATAATAATACATGTTTGTCGAACCCAATTTAGGTAATAAAAATAAGGGCCCTTTACAAAATACCGGATGGGTAGAAGTTATTGCCGGGGCCATGTTTTCCGGTAAAACCGAGGAATTGATCCGGAGGCTGAACAGGGCTATCATTGCCAGGCAGCAGGTAGAAATTTTTAAACCTGTAATTGATACGCGTTACCATGATAAATATGTAGTGTCGCATAATGAGACCCAGATCCGGTCTACACCCGTGAATTTTTCTCAGGATATATTATTATTAGCAGGTAATTCTGATGTAGTTGGAATTGATGAAGCTCAGTTCTTTGATGAACACCTGGTCAATGTTGTTACAAAACTGGCGGATCAGGGGAAGCGGGTAATCATTGCCGGGCTTGATATGGATTATATGGGAAAACCTTTTGGTCCAATGCCCCCATTAATGGCAATAGCTGAATTCGTAACGAAGGTCCACCCCATTTGTATAAGATGCGGGGCTATTGCTGTATATTCACACAGGTTGACAAAGGATAAAAATACCGTTGTGGTTGGTGAAAAAGAAACCTATGAACCGCTCTGCAGAAAATGTTATAATGAATCGGAGAAGAATTCAAAATAATTCTCTTCAGGAAGAGTTTTATCGATGAAGTACAAGACAAAAGGTATAGTATTTAATTTTGTAAAGTTCAGTGAATCATCTGTTATAACCAGGATCTATACAGAGGAATTTGGACTTAAAAACTATATTATAAACAATGTAAGATCAAGCAAGCCAAGATATCCTATTTCATACTTTCAACCTATGACCCTCCTGGATATGGTCGTTTATAATAAAAACCATGCTGAGATAAATAGAATATCTGAAATCAAATGCTGGCATCCCTACAAGTCAATCCCTTATAATGTTACTAAATCTTCTGTCGCCTTATTTATTACTGAAATGTTATACAAAACCTTAAGGGAAGAAGAGGCCAATTCTGACTTATATAAATTCCTGGAAGGATCCCTGTTGTTTTATGATGAAAAGGGCATGAATTTTATGAATTTTCATCTTCAATTCCTATTCAAGTATGCCCGTTTTCAAGGGATTGAACCAATAAAGATCTCAGACATGGTCCATGAAATCGAATCCAATAATTTTTTGGTCTCTATTCCGAAAAGTAGTTTTGAAGATATCGATCGTCTTATTGAAAGTAATTACAATGCTGGTATAAACATCTCCAATGATCTGAGAAGAAAATTATTATCCATGATCATACTATTTTATCAGATACACTTCGATCAATTGAGAGAAATCAAATCCTATAAAATTCTTATGGAGGTATTTGGCGAATAAACGATTTCTAATCGTAGAATTATTTTCAGTTTTTAGAATAAATATTTTAAAATGGGCTTGAAAACAGAATTTCTTCAGAATTAATGATGAAATTTATGCAATTGCTTTATTTCAATCTGAAAAGTATAATATTTTTTTAACATATGAATAAAGTTTTAAAATCAGTTCTGTTTTTGATAATAGTGATAATTATTGTAGGACTGATACTTTACCCGAAATTGAAACAGGAGGAAAATCAACCCTCCATGGCCTCCTCTCAGGAGAAATCAATTACACCTGTAGAAGCGAAAATAATCAATCCAGAACGTATTGAAAATGTAATAAGAGTTACGGGGGCGATCATTGCCAATGAATCGGTAGCATTGAATATTGAAATTTCTGGTAAAATTGAAAAAATCTATTTTCAGGAAGGGCAGCGGGTTAAAAAAGGAGATCTATTGCTAACTATTAACGATGATGAAATAGTTGCACAACTTGAGAGATTGAAATACACTCAGAAACTGAATGAAGATATGGAATATCGGATGAGACAGTTGCTGGATAAAGAGGCGATCAGCCGTGAAGAATATGATATTTCGCTTACTACTTTAAATACAACCCTCAGTGATATTAAGGAGCGTGAAGCACGTATTGCAAAGCACAAACTGTATGCTCCATTTGATGGGATTATTGGTTTACGGCAAGTTAGTGAGGGCAGCTACATAACCCCATCGGATCTGATAGCCAATATATATAATATAAATCCAATTAAGATAGAGTTTTCCATACCCGGTAAATACAGTTCTTTGGTAAACAATGGTGACTCAATCAATTTTAAAGTTGAATCTTCTGAAAACGTATTTATGGGGACAATTTATGCGGTAGAACCTAGAATTGATCCTCGCACCCTAACACTGCAGATCCGGGCCATATGCAATAATGATGAAGAGGTATTGATCCCCGGGCAATTTGCGAATATTGATTATATATTGAATGTACTAACTGACGCATTAATGGTCCCCTCTGAATCTGTGATTCCGGAATTAAACAGTCATAAAATATTTACCTATAAAAATGGGCAGGTGAGCCAGGAAATTGTGAATATTGGATTGCGTACTGATAGTGATGTACAGATTACTCAGGGAATAAGTCCGGGTGATACTGTAATAACTACTGGAATTCTACAGATCAGGCAGGGAATGCCTGTTGATATTACCTATGTTAATTGATTCAATAAATGGCTAGTCTATCCAGTATAAGTATTAAAAGGCCGGTATTGGCGATAGTACTATCCCTTACCATACTCATATTTGGTATTATAGGATTCTTTTTTCTGGGAATCAGAGAATACCCTAGTGTTGATCCTCCAATCATAACCGTATCAACTTCCTATGTGGGAGCCAATGCAGAAGTAATTGAAACCCAAATTACAGAACCTCTTGAGGAGTCCATTAATGGAATAGAGGGTATTAAAAGCCTCTCCTCCTCAAGTCGGGATGGCCGAAGTTCGATCACTGTAGAATTCGGTCTGGAATCAAATCTTGAAGCTGCTGCCAACGACGTACGGGACAGGGTTTCCCGTGCCATGCGTCAATTACCACCGGATGCAGATCCTCCCATTGTTACCAAAGCAGATGCAGATACCAGTCCGATTATCATGTTAATGATATCAAGTGAGCGACGTAATTTAATGGAGTTATCGGATATCGCGAACAATGTTTTCAAAGAGCGTTTTCAGACGATTCCAGGTGTAAGCCAGGTGATGGTATGGGGGGAAAGGAAATATTCCATTCGATTATGGATGGATCCGGAAAGACTGGCTGCTTATGAACTTACTCCTTTGGATGTTCTCAATGCGGTTAACTCACAAAACCTGGAGTTGCCTACTGGCGCTTTGGAAGGAAAGAGTATGGAATTGACCATCCGGACCCTCGGGCGTTTATCTACGCCCCAAGAGTTCAATGAGTTGATCGTCAAAGAGGAAGGCAACATCATCGTAAAATTCAGGGATATTGGCCGTGCAGAATTTTTTCCTGAAAATGACCGGTCTATTTTGAGAAGCAATGGCATTCCTATGGTTCTTAATGCAGTAGTTCCACAGCCTGGTTCTAATAATCTTGAAATTGCGGAGGAATTTTATAAGCGTTTAGAATCCATTAAAAAAGATCTTCCGGAGGATATTCATACCGCTTTAGGATTTGACAGCACGGAATACATTCGCGATTCTATTGCAGAGGTGCAACAGACCATTTATCTTGCTTTTTCTCTGGTTGTATTAATTATTTTCCTCTTTTTAAGGGACTGGCGGACAACTCTGATACCCGTTATAACCATACCTATCTCCTTGATCGGGACCTTTTTTGTAATGTACCTGGCGGGTTTCTCAATAAATGTACTCACCATGCTGGGAATCGTGTTGGCCATTGGACTGGTGGTTGATGATGCCATTGTTGTATTGGAAAACATCTATACAAAGATTGAGTCCGGGGCGCCACCAATTGATGCGGCATTAAAAGGAGCTAAAGAAATATTTTTTGCAGTAGTATCTACTACAGTTGCACTGGCTTCAGTATTCCTGCCGGTAATTTTTTTGCAGGGTCTCACAGGACGATTATTCAGGGAATTCGGAATTGTAGTTTCTTTTGCGGTGATCATATCTTCTTTTGTAGCTCTGTCCCTCACACCTATGCTTTCTTCCAGAATATTGAAAAGAAGGGAGAAACACAACCTTTTTTATAATTTCACTGAACCATTTTTCATCTGGTTGAATAATATATATGCAAAGTTACTGGAAGGATTTATGCACAGAAGATGGCTTGCTTTTATTATTGTAATCGGTGCAGGAATTGGAATCTACATTTTGATGAGATTGATACCTAATGAGCTATCACCCATTGAAGACCGAGCTAATTTTAGGGTAATGGCTACCGGTCCGGAAGGCGCCTCATTTGAATATATGGATGTATATGTTGAAAAGGCAATAGATGTAATACAGAGAAATGTGCCGGAATTGGAAACGGTTATTTCCATTACATCACCTGGATTTGGAGGCGCATCATCCAACTCAGCTATGATGATAGCAAAATTACTGGATTCAGATGAACGGCAGCGGTCACAAACCGAAATTGTAAACAGTCTCCGGCCAGAAGTAGATGAAATCACTATGGCTCGTGCCTTTATTGCTGAGCCTCAGTCTATTGGTTCAAGGCGTTCAGGACTTCCTGTTCAATATGTTATTCAGGCTCCTACACTCGATAAATTAAAGGAGGTACTCCCTGAATTTATTGAACGGGCAAATCAGGACCCTGCTTTTCAGTATGTAGACGTCAATCTGAAGTTTACAAAACCAGAAGTCAGCATAGAAATTAACCGGGAGAAAGCAAGGAGCCTTGGGGTATCGGTCAGGGATGTTGCCCAAACACTACAATTGGGCTTAAGCGGCCAGCGGTTTGGTTATTTCGTCATGAACGGGAAACAATACTATGTGATTGGACAGGTCACCAAGGAAAACAGAAATGATCCCCTGGATCTCAGATCACTTTATGTAAGAAGCAATAATGGGAGTTTGATCCAATTGGATAATCTCATCACCATGAAGGAACAATCCTCTCCGCCACAATTGTATCGTTATAATCGGTTTGTGTCAGCCACCATATCAGCCAATCTCGCTGGAAAAACAAAACTGGGAGAGGGACTGGCAGCTATGGACCGTATAGCGGATGAAGTGCTGGATGATACCTATTCTACAGCCCTGGCTGGACAATCGAAAGAGTTTAAGGAAAGCTCAGGTAATCTGTATTTTGCTTTTGCCTTTGCACTCATACTGATCTACCTGGTGCTTTCGGCCCAGTTTGAAAGTTTCACGGATCCTTTGATCATTATGTTTACTGTTCCGCTGGCCCTGGCCGGGACCTTAATTTCACTCTGGTATTTTGGAGAAACACTTAACATTTTCAGCCAGATAGGCATCATAATGCTGATAGGGCTGGTATCGAAAAACGGGATACTGATTGTAGAATTCGCCAATCAACGGAAAGCGAACGGAATGAACGTCTATGATTCAATTGTGGGTGCCGCCAGAGCCAGGTTCCGACCCATTTTGATGACCAGTTTATCGACTGTGCTGGGTATATTACCTATTGCCCTTGCTCTTGGAGCTGGTGCTGAAAGCAGGGTATCCATGGGCATAGCCGTGATCGGTGGGTTGATTTTTTCCACAATATTAACGCTATTCGTCATTCCTGCTATATATAGCTATTTAACAGGTGAAAAAGGGAGAGTGTCAAGGTCATAGATAGATTGTTGTGAAAACGAATTGAATGATATAAAATGAAAAGATTCCTCATTATTCTATACCTGCTATTCTTTATTGGCTGCATCAAGATGCAAGCCCAGGACACATTGGAATTGTCATCCGCCATTATGATCGGAATGGAGAACAATTTCAACATCAAAATATCAGAGGGCCAACGACAGATTACCACAAATGATAATACGATCGGGAATGCAGGTTTTCTGCCGATCCTTGGAGCTACGGCTTCACAAAGGTACACCATTGAAAATACCTCGCAAACCTTTATAAGTGGTGATGAACAAAACAGAGATGGAGCGAAGTCGAATACCTTTTCGGCTGGTGCCGTCTTTAATTGGACCCTATTTGATGGAACTACCATGTTCCATACAAAACACAGGTTGGAAGAATTGGAGAAACAGGGAATTGCACTTACAAAATCGGTGATTCAAAATGTCGCAGCACAGATTGCAAAGGAATTTTATACAGTTGCACTAGAACAGATCAGATTGGAACTTCTGGCAGAGAATATCGGCTTATCGGAAGATCGCATGGAAATTGCCAAAAACAAATATGAATTCGGGAAGGCTTCAAAAATGGAATATCTGCAAGCGCAGGTCGACCTGAACAGGGATAAATCGAATTATATGATTCAACAGGAAAGATTGGCAGCTTCAAAAACAACATTGAATGAGTTGTTAGGACGAGACGTAACACTCGATTATTATGTAGTGTTTGACCCGGAGTTAAATACCAGCCTTCAATACGAGGAATTAAGTGCGGCCCTGGAGAAAAACAACCCTGAATTGTTGGCTGCCGGATATGAGTTAAATGCTTCAAGATTGGTTCAGAAAGAGCTATTTGGTGACCGTATTCCTTCTATTGGATTAAACGTCGGTTATAATTATGGGAAATCCGAAGCCCAGGCTGGTTTTCTCCTTAATCGCAAGTCGAGCGGAATTAACTACGGCGTTTCTGCTTCCTGGAACCTTTTTGATGGTTTTAACCTTAACCGAAGGATTCAAAATGCAAAAATAAATGCGGAGAATTCGAAATTTAATTATGAGGCTATTAAGCTGAGCCTTGAAAGGGAATTGTATTCCGTATTTATCAGTTATCAGAATAATATCCAACTGCGCGAAATGGAGTTGGCAAACCTGGAAGTTGCAAGAGAGAATAACGAGATCGCTATCGAACGTTATCAAGTAGGTAATTCTTCACCTCTTGAATTAAGGGAGGCACAGATCACCCTGCTTGAAGCCAACCTCAAGCGTCTCGATGCTGCATATTATGTCAAAACAGGGGAAATTGATCTACTTTTGATTGCAGGCTTATTGATGGAATAAAAGGTGGCTTTTTTAGAATGATAAAGTACTTTTCTTCCTGTGCCGAAAGGATTGGCTACATTTAAATTCTATCAATTACAAGGAAGAAATCATCAAGTTTTTTGGGATCCAATTCACCGTTTGTTCTTACACCATTACAAAGATCCAGGCCCACTGGGCATATGGCCTACCAGCCCTAAGGCTGAAGCACTATACTTGATGGCCATTCTTGCTTCATCCTTGCTGCTTATCCAACAGATTTTGTTTCTGGGTTTAGTTGAAAAATTCATGAATATAAAAGCAAATGTTTTTATAGATTAAGGAGTTGCTGGAATTACAAATTGAGGTTGTTTCTATTTTAATTGAGCATAACTGAGGATTGATCCAGTTTCTATTGCCACTATGGCCTTGTGAATTTCATATTGACAAAGTTCTTCATCATGCCTGTTTTTGCAAAACTGACCTTCAGGATCATTCAGATAATATCCCAGAAGTATTGGTAAGGCTTTATTCGACCTGATCTTGCCTAATGTCCAGATGGCTACATGAGTACGATCATTTGGTGAATTATTCTCATCTTTTAAAAATAACAGGAGGGCTTCTTCACCTTTCTTATTATATATTCTTTCTGCAATTTCGATGTTGTGTTGTACATCTTGTCTAATCCAGAAGTAAAGTGCTGATAGGAGGATTATGAAAATTGAAAAAATAATAATTGCAGCAAACGAATAAAAACGTCTCATTCAGGAATTTTAATGTGATTAGAATATATTTTGATTCAACTTATAAAATATTCTAAACTAAAAGAATTAAATATGAGAAAGGTGTTTGTTTAAAATAACATTGTAAACATGGCCAAACTGCTCATAACACCAATTTTTAAATTCTTTGAGGTCATTTGGGATAATTAGTTTGAGGGCTTTAATTAATTCTTTTTCAAATAACCTGCGGTCAAAACTGACTTTTTTCAAGATCATTTTCGCATATTCGAGCATAGTATCTTTATTTATGTTGAAAAGAACTTAATTTATTATTTCATAACAGACTGACACAACTGTAAAAACCTGGAATATTTAAAAAATACCCATCTAATAAAAATAATAAATTAATTTTGTAAATCCTGATATACTAAGGTTAATTATATATGAAATTATTGTCAGATATAAGACTAATTACCTCATTAATACTTACGATATTTTTGTTCATAGGTTTGAACGCGTTTTCGCAACAGGTTTCGATCCAATTGGGACCTGATCAGATAGGTTTTAATCAGGCATTTACTATTACAATTACCGTTGAAAATGACCAGCTTAAAAGTTATAGTGGTTTTCCGGACCTTCCCGGATTTGCTAAACGTGGAACTTCATCATCATCATCTACCAATATTGTAAACGGAAGGGTATCCTCCAAACAGAGTATTATCCAAAACTATATGCCTAAAGCTGAAGGCACATATGTTATACAGCCTTTTACCATGGAAATAAATGGGCAAACCGTAAATTCTCCTGGTAAATCGGTAAAAGTAGGCCCTCCTGTACAGCAGCAGACCAGGGATCCATTCTCCCTGGATGATCCTTTTGATGATTTCTTCAGCCGCCGAAATGAACCCCAGGAGTTTGTAGATATCCAGGAAGATGCATTTCTTGCTCTGAGCACCGATAAAGATGAAGTATTCATTGGTGAAGGCTTTACCATGACCCTGGCTTTTTATGTGGCAGAAAACAACCGTGCCCCTCTTCAGTTTTATGAACCGGCCAAGCAGTTATCGGAGATATTGAAAGAGATTAAGCCATCCAATTGCTGGGAAGAGAATTTCAATATCGATAATCTTAACGGAGAGCCAGTCACGATCAATAACAAAGGATACAGTCAGTATAAAATATACCAGGCAACATATTATCCCCTGAATCTGGATACAATAACTTTTGCACAGGTACCTTTCAAAATGATTAAATATAAAGTGGCCAAAAACCCTTCATTTTTCGGTCGAAGTCGTCAGGAAGATTTTAAAACCTATTATACTAAACCAAAAGAAATACTTGTAAAAGATTTGCCCCCCCATCCTTTAAAGGATGAAGTATCGGTAGGAAATTACAGACTAGAAGAAGAGATCAGTTCGGCCGATGTGAAAACAGGAACAAGTTTCAGTTATGCCTTCACGGTATTTGGAGAAGGGAACATTTCAGGCATCAACAGACCAGCTACTGAAACGAACCGGATCCTTGAATTTTATCCACCTAATATACGACAAAACATTAACCGGGGAAACGGGAGGGTAACTGGTAACAAAACCTTCAATTATTATATCATTCCAAAGGAACCAGGGGATTATAACTTAAGTGATTTTTTTGAATGGGTTTTTTTCAATCCGGAAACAGAAGCCTATGATACATTAAGATCAGAAATCACAGTGAATGTAACAGGTGAAAGCAAACGTAACAACCAGATACTCTCTAATGACATGGGATCATTTTATGATCAAATAGAAATTGAAAGCAATCAACTTAAAGCCATGCATAAAGATGAATGGATAAAAACTTTTGCGAACCTGTTTATTTTAGTTATGTTAGGGGCCTCGTTATACCTGGTTTTCAAAAAATAATACATGGGAAATACTTTTGGTCAGGTTTTTAGAATAACTACATTTGGTGAGTCGCACGGTCCCGCAATAGGTGTTGTGATAGATGGATGTCCAGCCGGATTGAAAATAGATGAGCAGCATATCACTAATGAACTGAATAGAAGAAGACCTGGACAATCGAAGATCACCACGCAGCGCCAGGAAAGTGATACACCTGAAATCTTATCTGGTATCTTTGAAGGATATACAACTGGCTCGCCCATAGCTATTTTAATAAAAAATTCAGATCAACGTAGTAAAGATTACAGTCATATCGCAGAAAAATTTCGACCCTCACATGCTGATTTTACCTATCAGGCAAAATATGGATTAAGAGACTACCGTGGAGGGGGAAGAAGTTCCGCAAGGGAAACAGCAGCCCGGGTGGCAGCAGGGGCTATCGCTAAACAATTAATAAATCTGAAAGACATTGAGGTACATGCTTATGTTTCGCAGGCAGGTCCGATTAAAGTGGAAAAGAAGTACCTTGAATTGAACCTTGATAAAACAGAAGAGAATATCGTCAGGTGCCCTGATCCTGAAATAGCCAGAGAGAATGATCGAATTCATTGACAAAACCAGGAAAAATCAGGATACCGTTGGAGGTATAATTACCGGAGTAATTACAGGAGTGCCCGCCGGGATTGGGGAGCCGGTTTTTGATAAGCTTCATGCTGATCTGGGTAAGGCCATGCTAAGCATAAATGCTGTTAAGGGATTCGATATTGGAAGTGGATTTGAAGGGATCAATATGTTTGGGAGTGATCATAATGACATATTTTATAAAGAAGGCGAAGAAATTAAAACACGAACGAATTTTTCTGGTGGTGTTCAGGGCGGAATATCCAATGGACAGGATATTTATTTTAGAGTCGCCTTTAAACCAGTAGCTACAATAATGAAAGATCAGGATAGCATTGATATTCATGGCGATAACACAACAGTAAAAGGGAAGGGCAGACATGATCCATGTGTAGTTCCCAGGGCTGTTCCGATTGTCGAAGCAATGGCAGCTATTGTTGTGGCAGATCATATGCTGATGAATTCCAGCTCCACCATATAAGAGATTTATGAAGAAATTGCCATTACATAGTAAAATTGTAATTGGACTTGTATTAGGTCTGTCCTTTGGTCTGATCAGTATTTTCAGTGGACTTCCACCTTCCATTACAATTAATTTTATAAAACCGGTTGGGGTCATTTTCGTCAATGCTTTGAAAATGATAGCGGTTCCTCTGATTGTTGCTTCATTGATAGTAGGTGTAGCTAATCTCGGTGATATTTCCAAATTATCACGGATGGGATCAAAAACCATTATATTGTATATTACTACTACAGCCATTGCCACTACTATAGGTTTATTTGCTGTGAATTTAATTAAACCAGGACATGTAATAACATCTGATACCAGGGAACAAATCCTGGAGATGTATTCCGGACAAGCTGACGAGACCAGTGGCCGGGCGGTTGAATTGAAAGAAAGAGGGCCCTTGGATCCTTTGATAAAAATGGTACCTGTTAATTTCTTCAATGCCGCAGCCAACAACAACAACATGCTTCAGGTTGTGTTTTTTTCCTTGTTATTTGGAGTAGCCTTACTCAAGGTACCTAAGGACAAGAGTAAAACGGTTGTAGGATTTTTTGAAGGGGCCAATGAAGTTATACTCACAATCATACATTTCATTATGGCCCTGGCGCCATACGGGGTTTTTGCCCTCATGGCAGCATTGATTGTAGAGCTGGCAGGTGATAATCCTTCAAAGGCATTTGAGATCCTGTCTGCATTACTGGTTTATTCTATAACCGTTGTAATCGGGCTGTTGGCGATGATCCTGATCATATATCCATCTATTTTCAAGATCTTCACAAAAGTAAAATATAAAAGCTTCTTCAAAGGAATTCGTGAGGCGCAATTGCTGGCTTTCAGCACAAGCAGCAGCTCTGCGACATTACCAGTAACGATGGAATGCGTAGAGGAAAACCTGGGTGTTTCGGAGGAGGTCACTAGTTTTGTCCTGCCTTTAGGGGCTACCATAAATATGGACGGAACCAGCTTGTACCAGAGTGTTGCAGCTGTATTCATTGCCCAGGCCATGGGTATAGAGCTTACAATAGGTAATCAGCTGATGATCGTATTAACGGCCACCTTGGCTTCCATTGGATCAGCAGGAGTGCCCGGAGCGGGTATGGTTATGCTGGTCATTGTTCTGGAAGCCATTGGGATCCCGGCGGCTGGCCTGGCGTTGATCATAGCACCTGACCGGATACTGGATATGTGCCGTACAGTAGTAAATGTGAGTGGAGATGCTACCGTAGCTATGACAATCGCCAGTAGCGAAGGTGAAGAAGTGGGTGAGAAGAAAAAAACATAATTATACCGAAACAGTTAATATAATACCAAATAACAGACTCATTGTATTATGACTAATATTTATCTTGAAGAAAGCCCTAATCCAAACTCTCTTAAATTTGTAGTTAATTATCTTTTAGTAAGCGAAGGGGAAATATATGATTATCCTGATTTGGAATCAGCCGCAACATCTCCTCTTGCACAGGCCCTGTTCAAATTCGATTATGTTAAACGGGTTTTCATTATGAACAATTTTGTTACTGTAACCAAAGACGATGACGTGGAGTGGTACACCATTAAAGAAAGTCTAAAACATTTTATCTATAACTATCTGGAAAGTAAAGAGCCAGTGGTTATCGATGGGCAGAAGCCTGAAAGTGATACAGAGGAAGAATCAGAGATCAGTATTCGAATACGTACTCTTCTGGATGAATATGTAAAACCGGCCGTTGAACAGGACGGTGGCGCAATAGAATTCCATTCGTTTGAAGACGGGGTCGTAAAAGTTTTACTCCAAGGTTCCTGTAGCGGTTGTCCTTCTTCTATGATAACCCTTAAATCCGGGATTGAAAATTTATTAAAATCCATGATCCCTGAAGTAACCTCTGTTGAAGCAGAAGGGGTTTAAGGCGAGTTTGTATAAATTTTTTAATCATGCGTTATTTTTTCAAAGGGCTCAAGTATATTTTATTTACTATACTTACCCTGGTGGTATTGATTGTAATTGGTTTAAACATATACTATAGTATATTACAAAAATCAATTAGTGAAAGGGAGTATCCGGATCCTTCAACCCTCACATCGAACCTGGTTTCTGATGAGTTGGTGAATTATAGAATCAACCTTGTCCCTTATCCTCAAAAAGTTGAATTGATCCCCGGATTATTTAAAATGCCGGATGAATTATCTTTTTACGCTCCAATAGAAATGCAGGAGCAGCTGACTGAGACCATCGATCGCTTATTCAATAAATCCGTAGTAAATAAACCCAATGGGCTGATCAGGTTCATGCCAAATCCGGAGATTAACCCGGAAGGTTACCATCTTACACTGAATTCGAATTTTGTCGAAATCCTTTATAGCGATATTGAAGGAGCTTATTATGGATTATTAACCCTAAGGCAACTTAATATAATTTATTCGGGCCTTATTCCTAATATGAAAATTGAAGATTATCCGGATCTCAGCATCAGGGGAGTAATGCTGGATATCAGCCGCGATAAAGTTCCAACACTGGAAACCCTTTATGGGATTGTCGATATTTTAGCTGACCTGAAATACAATCATTTGGAGTTATATGTTGAGGGATTTTCTTTTGCTTACCCTTCTTTTAAATCATTGTGGGAAGGAAAAGAAACTCCCA
Organism: uncultured Cytophagales bacterium; assembly: GCA_963820995.1. Lineage (GTDB taxonomy): Bacteria > Bacteroidota > Bacteroidia > Cytophagales > Cyclobacteriaceae > JAGTVG01. The sequence goes on from CAWGCL010000019.1 coordinate 62,561, forward strand.
TCACGGGCGAGGAGATCAGGGAATTGGATCGATACTGTAAAAAAAGATTTATAGACCTGGTGCCCAATCAGAATTCCTTGGGACATATGACGGCATGGCTAGAAACTGATCAATTTGCAGACCTTGCTGAATGTCCGGACGGATATAACCTGACACTATTTTTGAAAATGAAATCTACTATCGATCCATACGATCCACGTAGTATACAGCTGGTTGAGGATATGACGCATGATATCATTCCCAATTTCAGCTCGGAGTATTTCAATGCTAATCTGGATGAGCCTTTTGAGTTGGGTCATTGTAAAAGTAAGAAGAAAGCAGAGGAAATTGGGATTGGGAGGGTCTATTTAGACTTTACCAAAAAAGTGTATGATATTATAAAAAAGCAGGATAAGAAAATGATGATGTGGGGAGATGTGGTCTTAAGGCACCCGGAAATAGTTTCAGAAATTCCTGATGATATCGTTCTGCTGGACTGGGGATATGAGGCCGAATATCCTTTTGAAAAAAACGGTTTAAAATTTAAGGAAACAGGACTTGATTTTATTGTTGCCGCGGGCACGAGCAGCTGGACTTCCATTGGAGGCCGTACAAATAATATGGTGGGCAATATTCTGAACGCGGTGAAAAGTGGTCTGGAACATGGCGCCATAGGCCTACTGGTTACGGACTGGGGCGATATGGGGCATTGGCAATACCTTCCGGTCAGTTATGCCGGATTCGTTGTAGGAGGTGGATTAGGATGGAATGCTGGCAGCTATAATGAATCCATGATCACAGACTACCTAGATGTATTTGTTTATAAGGATTCGAATAAAAAAATGGGTTCCTATACTTTTAAATTAGGAAGATATAATCAATTTGAAGAAATCCTGGCACCCAATATGACCCTTGTCAACCTGGGCTTTCAGTTTGGTCTGATGGACCGGGTTATGTATCAGACTATTCTGAATTCTTTTCCTTCCACTTTTGAAAGTCTTGCACCGGAAGGACTTAAATCAATAATTTATGAACGATTCAAATTGCGGAATCCTTTTATGTATAAGGAGTTGTTAAATTATCTGGACGCTCTTGAACAGGAGCTCGATGAATCGGATATGCAGAATGCGGAATCCAGATTGATCCGGGATGAGTTTAAAAATGCAATGACCTTTATTAGGGTAGGAGCTGCATTAAAATATTATATTGAGAAGGAAATGGATATGTCACGGGATCAGAAGATCGAATATCTGGAAAAGATGAAGACGGAGTATTTAGCATTTTTGGTAGAACACCGGAGAGTTTGGATGAGCCGGAATAAAAGTGGGGGAATAGACCGGAGTATGAAAGCATTATTAAAACTTGAATCTGAAATAAATGATCGATTAAGGATACTGAACAGTGGGATTATTACAAGATCATGGGATAGGTTAAAGGTCAGGACCATTTCAGCAGCTGTGGCTGTTATTTTATAAAATAAGTGCACAGAAATAATTCCTATGCACTTATTAAAATTCTAATTGTCTTTGTCTTATAGTTCTTTGGCCTTGATGTTCTTAAACCAAAGATTGGCACCGTGATCCTGAAGTCCAAGGGATCCTTTCTTAAATTTACACCAACCTGGATATTCAACCCACTTGCTGTTTTCATACCTTTGCTGCCAGTCATCACTTCCTTCTTCAAATTCAAGGACTTTTTCGCCATTCAGCCAGTGCTCTACATGCCCATTGTTATAGACGATCTTAGAAGTGTTCCATTCCCCTGTGGGACTTAATTTCTTATCCGGAGAAGGGGCATGCATATCATAATTGGCTGCGACAGAATTCACATCATTAAGTGGTTCATGCCAATTGTTGTCATCGAGTAACTGATACTCCGGCCCGGTATTATATGCATGGCTGTATTCCGGCTTTTCAACAACATGGTAAAGCAATCCGCTATTGCCACCTTCCTGAATTTTCCAATCTACGGTAAATTCAAAGTTTTCATATTGTTTTACAGTGATAAGAGTTCCTCCATCTTCACCGCTACCTTCACCAAGACCTGAACCATTAAAAAATATCATGCCATCCTGTACCTGCCAGAGGGGCCCGATATCATCCTTGTTATACCTTTTCCAGCCATCCAGGTTTTCACCATTGAATATGGATACCCATCCATCATCAATAACTTCAGGCTCAGCAGGCTGTTCCGCTTCAGCTTCTGCTTGCTTTTTATTTCCTGAACAGGAAAACATAAAGATCAGGGTGATTATACCAATGACCTTCAAAAAATTGCTATTGTTTTTCATGTGTTTATAAATTTTATAATTTTTTAATAATGAAGCAATTACAAAATTTATAAACCCATGTAACTGCTTCTCTTTCGAATAAACTTTATTAATTAATTCTGTTGCCATTGTATAATTAATAAAGTTTATGCTCATTTCATCATAATAAAAATTTATGTTTCAAAATGAACTTGCAAAATAATTAGAATTCCATTAATAATCTATTGTATGGTATACAAATTGTCGAATATTACAATACGCATCATCAATCCCGGGATATCAGGGATAGTCATGGAACCCCACTATTATATTTCAATATAAACCCATATACTAAGATGGCCATAATCAAACTTAGTCCAATAAATACAAGAAAAAGACAATATTATTCATCCCGAGAAATTTAAGTGCCGGGAAATAAGCAAAATTAAAAGGCAGTATAAAATTCCTGTCAAAGTAATGGATTTAAATATTTTTTCACTTCTACCAGGGCGGATCATTTCCAAATCAATATTGAAGAATATCATATCTTTTGTAAATCCGGATGTTATAATTCAAATTTCCTCCAAACAGAAGCGGAAGAATCATGTAGAAAAATGCGTCTTCAACAATCGTTATAATTCAGACTATTCTTATTTAGGATTTAAAAAAACAATTAATCCCCTAACTGAAAAATAAGGGTTGGATCAAGCGGATACCTGCCGAAATCCTTACCATATATGGCCACACCGCCAGGTACGATATCCGGTACTTCAATCCTTACCGTACATTTTTTATCGGCCAGTATTTTGCCTATTAGATTTTCATCTAATGCTGAAGAAACCAGATATCCATAGGAGCCCGCTTCCCTTAATTTATTGTCCCTTAACTGGGAATGCCAGGACAGGATGCCCCTGTGGTCAGCCGGATCATCGGTAAGAAAGATCTCATCGACAACAATGTCGTTAATTATTAATACGCACATAGCTTGTCCATTTATCATCATCGGTCATAGGGTAAGCGTTTGGATTTCTGCTTGGATCGTGGGTACCGCGCCCGCGCATATAATCACCTTCCATTTTATCCGAATCAGTTCTATCCTTTCCATACAATTGTTTGGCAGATAATTCAACTTTAAATGAAGCGCCCTTGATTTCTTTGTTTATTAGATTATCCGGGATATCTATTTCATATTCAAAGAAGCCATGACCCGAACCATTGACTTTCTTCCCATCAAGAATATTCCATTCTTTTTTTGACCAATCGGAAGAACTGTATTGATCAGGTTTAAAACTCAATAAAAATTGTTCCGTTCCGTCTATGTTCAATGTTTGGTTTTTATCATTTTCCTTATCTTGTATTCTGAATAGAACAAAGTTCTTATGGACTGGATCTCCTGCATTTGATTCCAGAATAATGTTAACAATCAATACCCCTTCATTTTCAGGAATCGTGATCTTAAGTGGATCAATATATTCCATTTGCCAGGGTTTCATATCGATGACCTGCCTGGTCGACATGGATTCGGTGATTGTGTTTCCGGTAATATCTATATGTTGTAACTGGTAGTTTACTTTCACATTCTCAAATGGGACCTTATCCGTAAGCACAGATAGCCAGAGGGGTAATTCTATCATTTCTCCAGGATTTACATCTGTCATCAGGTCCATATCCGGTGTGATCTGAATGAGACTATGCAGGTCATTCATGGTCATGCCATTAAAAGCTTCAAGTCCGGTATATTTTACTGAACGATCATATTTAAAATACCCATTCCACTCATTGATCACATCGTGGTGTTCAGTATAAAGCCATCCGGCAATTTTTGGTTGTAGCCTGAATTCGTTGATCATAATATGATAATCCCAGCTCCAATCTACATCACCTGTACTTCCCTGATATCCCCATACATTTCCGCATTCACTATTGAGCATAGGTTGGTTGTTTTGCTTGTATCCCTCACTGAAGTTCCATCCCGAACCTTCATAAGTATTATCAACGGCATCCTTTAAGAATTCCTTCCATGAATATCCGGGAAGATAGGCATGCCAGGTATTCAGATCTGTCGCCACATGGTCCCGCCTGTTGGCAGAGTTATCTTCGACCAGCCGGGTTGGATCCAGGTTTTTCGCCAATTCATACATCTCTTTCACCCATTCTTTGGTTTCAGGAAGATATGACCGTTTATCATCATCTTCTTTCGTCAAAAGTCCCCAGGTTTCATTGAAAATGATCCAGGAGAATACCGACGGGTGGTTATAATCCCTTTTAATCATATCTCGCAGGGCTTTTTCAGCCTCAAACCGCATCTCCTCATCTGGTTCACCCCAACTATTTGGTACATCTGCCATGATCAACAAGCCGAGCTTATCGGCCCAATACAATTTTCTGGGGATTCCAATTTTCACATGTATACGTTGTCCATTTAAGCCTATCTGCTTGGATCGGATAATCTCGTCTCTCATAAAAGCATCGGATGGGAAAGTATAAAAGCCTTCCGGATGATAGGCCTGATCAAGTGTCAATTGTAAATATACCGGTTCATTATTCAGCGTAACATATGGATATTCAGTTCCCGGGACATTTCCTACTCCGATCTCCCTCATGCCAAAATATGTATTTAAATCATCCACTAAGCCATCTCTACTTTCCAGGCTTACCCGAACCTGATAAAGGTGTGGATCGTCTAATGTCCACAATCTTGGCTCAGGAATACTAATCCTTTGATTGAAAGAATTATCCTTGTTTTTAATAGAGATTTCATAATCATTTTGATCTCCATTTTCTCCCCTTATCGAAACTATCAAAGTTGATTTATTATCAACGGCGCCAATAAGTTGCCCCTTAATATTTATTTCATCGTTTGTGATATCAGGTGTTATATGAACATAGTCGACAAAAACATTTCCCCGGGCTTCCAGATATATGGTTTGCCAGATACCTCTTGCTTTACCATATCCTTGTTTACCTTCAAGTTTAAACCCATGTTCTGTGTCATCTACCCTTAGGGTAATACTTTGTTTTTCGCCAAACTTAACATGGGGCGTCAACTCAAACTCAAAAGGGGTATAACCTCCCCTGTTCTCACCAATTGCTTTTCCATCAAGCCATCCACTGGTTTTCCAGTCGGAAGCGCCTACAACCAGAAAGATCTTTTTCCCTTTCCATGAGTCAGGAATTATGATTTCACGGTTATACCAACCAATATCTCCTTCATCTTCAATCCCTGATAAAGGTGCTCCCCAGGAAAAAGGAACAGTGATAGTTTTAGAAAAACCTGCGGTGTTTTCAAACCATTTTTCGTTTTCACCCTTGTTTTCAAGGTCAAACTGAAAATTCCATATGCCGTTCAGGTTTTGCCAGTCTGGACGCCAGTGATCAGGTCTTGGATGTTCAGGAAGTGGAATGTCTGAAAATGAAAGTATGGGCAGTGATCCCCATAATATAGTCAATATAACAATACGAAAAATTTGAGTTTTAATCATGATATAAAAATGGTTCAATAAAAAAATGCCTTCGCAAATTAATTCAATTTCTAAACATTAACTATATTTTCCAGCGCCTCTTTTAGTGATTCAAATGAATCAACATCAATTATATTGTCGGACCGGCGATCGTCAATTTGTCTCCCTGAAAGCCTGGCAGACCATCCACCAAACTGCGAAACAGAAATAATTGGTTTATTATAGATCCAGCCAAATCCCAATTCAGTCAATGTACCAGCCTTTCCACCAATTGAAATTATTACATCAGCTGAAAGAGCCGTTATGCTGTTTCTGGCATGTCCCAGGTCAGTGGGAATGACGACAGAACACCAGGGATTTGCCTGTTTGAAATCTGCACCGGGAACTATACCAATCGTTATACCTCCTGCCTCGAAAGCACCTTTACTAACCGCTTCCATAATCCCTGACCTGCCACCGGTAATAACTGTATATCCTTTTTCACCCAGGTACTGACCTAGTTTCGTGGCGAAAGCTAACTCTGCAGTATCAGCTTGGGCATCACCTATTACAACCACCTGTAATTTTCGCATCCTAAAAAAAATGATATTTGTGTCAAGATAAAAAAAGCGAAAGACAATTGCCACCTTGAAGGAGCAATGCTTTCGCTTAAAAGAGCACAAACTGAATTATAAGTAAATTATGAAGTTGACGTTCTTTAAACTGAAATCATCTGCATAATCACCGACTTCATACCCTGCGATTTTTTCAGGAGTAATCAGGGGAGTGGTGAACATCACGATTAAAAACCCAAAGATTATTTTCATGTTATCTGTTTGTTTGGTTTATTTCTTTTTGAAATTCTGACAATACACTTTCCAGTTCTGATTCATCAAACTGTTTTTCAAAAAAGATCCTTTTATTTAGAGTGTTATTGATCACTAATGTAGCTGGAATAGCTCCTGACCAGGAGGGGTCGACTTTATCTATCCAGGAATTGTAGTCAACGTTATCCAACAATTTTACAGTTGAAGTAATGGATTTTTTCTCAATATAGTTCCTAACCTTTGTATTAAGATCTTCGACGAAATCGAGGCTGATCAGAACTATTTCGATATCATCAAAGTCCGGATCCTGATTCACAGCTTCAAAATATGGCAATTCTTCAATACAGGGTTTACACCAGGTGGCCCAGAAATTGATCACCCTGGTTTTTCCGGTTTTTTCATGAATAATACTTTCCATATTCTCAACATTAATTACCTCAACACTTTGTGCGAGGGAACTAAAGCTGATTATCAATAGGAAGTATATACTTATAGAATATTTTAACATATACCAGTGATTGAAGAAAACATATCAAGCGTTCTAAACATGTTAATTGACCAAAATAATCAAAAACTTGTAGATTATTTAAAATAGTAGAATATGTTAAATCATTTGTCTTCTGAAAAACAATTTAACATTAAACCTGAACATCAGGAGATTGTTTTATCAGTACCCGATAATATAGGTGAGGCTCATTCCGACATTGATATACATTACATCCTGGTTGCCTTGAATTTCCACCCAATTTGGGAAACTGGTATGTCAGGTAATCATATTTTGGATTTCCATAGAAATAATCGGAATATAAAGAGAAGCCTGTTCGTTCAGTTGCATGATATCTAAATGCAATCCCCAAATTAGCTGCAAAGGAAGTTCCGGTAATGCTTTCCAGAGAAAGTGAATTAGTGCCCTGCTGGTTGGTTATTTCAAATTCCTGGGATGGTCTGAAAGTAAACAAAGCCCCGGCTTCCAGGTGTATCAGGAAACTGAGATTCTCAGATAACCTGGCGTTGATTACCGGTCCGACCGTTATGCTTAGATTGGTATAGCGGCTGCTTTCTACATAGGCTTCTGTTACCGTTGGGTCATTTTCATAAATGGCCTTTTGCATTGCAGCTTCATCATATCCATGAAAATTCAGTCCAAGTGAGCCACCCACTCCGATAACATCCCTGAACATATGGTAATAACCTGCTCCCAGAGCTAATCCCGGCTTTGCATATCCTGATTCAAAGTCATTTTTCCCTGTTGAAGAATAATCACCAACCGGAATAGAATATCCTATTTTAACGTCCAGCAATTTAAAATCTTCTAATCCTCCCCTTAATTGTGTATAGCCTATTAGCGGTAAAAGGGATAATAAAAAAATAAGTATAGAGGATTTTTTTAAACGAATATTGGTAATTTGCTTTTTCATCAGTTTGATGTTCGCCTTGCAAATGGAATTGAGAGTAAAACAGCAATTAAAATAATTATGTTTCAATTTTTATGCATCTTTTAAAAATATAAATAATTAATTGATAAACCTCTATTTCAGGTATATTATAAAAGAAATTTGAAATTATAATCTATTGTTTTATCCTAAAATATGAATCATTAATGGCTGATCAAGCGCAAGACCAATATTCAGAAGATAGCGATGAATTATTTGAACATTACCGGATTCAGGTGGATACTGGCCAGTCATTGATCCGTATTGATAAGTTTCTTTCTGATCGCTTACCCAACGCTTCACGAAATCGGATACAGAATGGGATAAGGGATGGAATGGTCAAAGTAAACGGATCGGATATCAAGTCTAATTACAAAGTTCGCCCTGATGATATAGTGACCATTTCTCTGCCGACCCCTCCAAGAGATACAGAGGTGGTACCGGAAAATATACCTCTTAATATTGTATTTGAAGATTCAGAACTTCTGGTTGTGGACAAACCAGCGGGGATGGTCGTTCACCCGGCTTATAATAACTGGACCGGGACTCTGGTCAATGCCCTTGTATATCATTTTCAAAATCTTCCTGAAATGCCGGATAACGAGGGGCGCCCGGGATTGGTTCATCGAATAGACAAGGACACCTCCGGTTTGCTGGTCATTGCAAAGACAGAACATGCTCTGAACCGGCTCGCCAAGCAATTTTTTGATCACAGTATACAGAGAACATATCAGGCATTGGTTTGGGGTGTCCCTAAGGAAATGGAAGGCACCATTGATGTTATGATCGGCAGAAGCCTTAAAGACAGGAGGGTGGTTACAGCTTTTCCGGAGGGAGATTATGGCAAAAGGGCTATAACACATTATAAAGTACTCAGGGACCTGCGGTATGTGTCTCTTATCGAATGCAAGCTGGAAACCGGACGCACCCATCAAATCCGGGCCCATATGAAACATATAGGCCATCCATTGTTTAATGATGCCACTTATGGCGGAGATAAAATATTGAAAGGGACTGTCTTTTCTAAATATAAGAGTTTTGTACAGAACTGCTTCAAGATATTGCCCAGGCAGGCATTGCATGCCCAGTCAATTGGATTTGTACATCCTATTAGTAATGAACTATTGCATTTCGATTCTCCCCTCCCTGATGATTTCAAAGAGGTTATCGAAAAATGGGATCATTATGTTCAGTATAAT
>CAWGCL010000020.1:0-15264 GCA_963820995.1 uncultured Cytophagales bacterium
CACCCTGTCTATCAAATATTCTGTTTGCGATAAGGTAAATACCCTTCGCGGGAAGGCTAAACGCAACAATTCCACATCCGCAAGAATATCATCTCCATTTTCATCACGCACACTAGAGATGGTACCGCGCTCCATTCCCCTTATCCCGGAGATTATAAACAATGCAGCAGCTAATGCACCGGCCGGATATTCCTGCTGAGGCACATGGCTTAAGAAATCCTTGGCATCAACATGACATCCTAACGCACCGGCGGGCATCACAACAGGAATACCAAACGAATCAAGCTTTTCGACTGCGTATTTAATGAATGAAGGAGACTGGTTTATGACCGTCTCATCAGTTGTTTCATATAAACCTACAGCCATAGCTTCAATTTCCCTGACTGACATACCTCCATAAGTAAGGAATCCTTCATATAAAGGTACCAGATCCCTCATTTTAAGGAAAATATCATTATCATCGGTGCAAATACCCCCACCACGGGTTGAACTAACCTTACGGCTGGAAAAATACACTAGCTCGGCCAAACCACACATAGTATGCAGGATCTCTTTAATGCTCGCATCCTTAAATTCCTCCTCCCGTTCTTTAATAAAGTACGCATTCTCTCCTATCAGACTGGCATCCAATACAACCATGATGCCATGCTCATCTGCTATCTCTCGAACTTCCCTCATATTCTGTATGGAGAAAGGCTGACCACCGATAAGGTTGGTAGAAGCTTCCATCCTGATAAATGCCACGTGTTCCTTGCCATATTCAGCGATCACATCTTTCAATTTCTGAATATCGATATTTCCTTTGAACTGAAAATCACTTTTTATCTTTAAGGCTTCATCTGTATAGATCTCAAGTACCTTGCCGCCATTGATCTCCATGTGTTCCTTGGTCGTGGTAAAATGATAATTCATCGGTATCACATCACCTTGTTTTATGAATACCTGTGAAATGATATTCTCAGCCGCGCGACCCTGGTGTACCGGGAGGAGCATCTTTTTATTGAAAACCTCCTGTAATGCACTTTCCATTCTATAGAAACTTTGCGAGCCGGCATAGGCATCATCTGCCCGAAGCATAGAGGAGATCTGGTTATCACTCATGGCGTTGGTACCGCTGTCGGTAAGCATATCCAGGAATATGTCCTTCGTATTCAGTAAAAATGTATTGTATCCGCCCTCTTCAATGGCTTGAAATCGTTCTTCAATCGGCTTTAAAAATAACTTCTGGACCATTCTAACCTTATGTAGCTCCACAGGTATTTCCTGGCCACTAAAAAATTTTATTGCTTTCATAAATTTTCTAATTATGTGTTACGATGACTAAAAATGTATATTTTATGTGTACTAGTTTTATGATCAAGACTTGAGAAAAAACGATAAACTTCAAAAAATACTGAAAGGCCCTAATCCTGATAATCTGGAAATCCGGGTACCAGCTATTGTAAAAAATTTCGCCCAAATATGAGCATAATTTTTTAAAGGATATATTCAAATGATGGTTTTTTATTATTTAAACCTTCAATTATTTGGGATTTATTTTATTAAAAGTAAAAATCAAACAGCATATTAATAAAGCTTTTTATTTTTAAATTTATTTCTTTGCTAGGAATCCTAAACAAAATACCCGGATTGATGTAAAATTGTACTTAGCAGGTTTCTCATGTAACAAAAAATTTCAAATAGCACAAAAAAGACAAGCCTGTAGTTTCTATTTCTTTATGTATTACATAAATTATAGCATTCTTAAATATTTCTTCAAAATCAATATTCCAATGTGTATAAAAACTGATTCGATTTATACATTATTCTTCAGTCTGATAATTTCTATCAATACTTTTGCGCAAAATTCTAATTACACCTCTAAAGTTCCAAAGTTTACTTTTAAAAACACCCTGGCGGAGCAAATGGAACAATTGAAAAACAATCCTCTTCTTATCAGATATAAGGCCTCAAGAGCCCGTTTAGCTGAAGATCCGCATTTACCCATTTACCACTTTGTCAGTCCGGAAAACAAATTGAATGATCCCAACGGTCTTTGTTTCTGGCAAGGTCGCTGGCATTTATTTTATCAGGCTTACCCTCCGGAGGACCCAAGACAACATTGGGGACATGCTGTCAGTAAGGACCTGATACATTGGGAAGATTTACCCATTGCCATTTACCCGGATCCGGAATATCAGTGTTATTCAGGATCCACTTTTGTTGAGGAGGACCGGGTAATTGCTATGTATCATGGAACCAGATTGGGCAATATGGTTGCAATTTCAAGTGATCCACTATTGCTGAATTGGGAAAAAGTTACAGATACGGCAGTAATTCCATTGGCTGAAAATAGCAACGATCTACCTTATTATGTATATGATCCGAACATATGGAAAACAGATAACACATATTATTCCATGTCAGGAGGTGTAGATGATAATGGTCCCGGGGGCCATCAGGTATTGAGTAATTATCTTTTCAAGTCAAAAGACCTGATAAATTGGGAATACCTCCACCCCTTCATCGAAGGTGACCGATTTACGAAACTGGGGGATGATGGAGCCTGCCCTTATTTCTGGCCTATCGGAGATCGCTATATCATGCTATTTTATAGTCACATTAGCGGAGGACAATATTTTATTGGAGATTACGAGATTGATCGCGAGAAATTTATTGTCACTGATCATGGAAAATTTAATTTTGGTGCTTCCGGACCTGCCGGGGTTCATGCACCTTCTGCAGCACCCGATGGTAAAGGAGGGATAATTTGTATTTTTAATATGAATCCAGGATTCCCGAATACGGGATGGAACCAGATCATGACACTCCCAAGGGAGTTTACTTTAAAAGATAAGATCCTTCATCAGGAACCTGCCGGAAATATTGAATCATTGCGGTATGGAAAGCAAAGCGTCGGGTCAACTGTTATTCCTTCAAACAAGGAAATTGTATTGGAAAATATCAAAGGCAATGCAATGGAGATTATTGCAGAAATTGATCCGATGGGTTCTCCAATGGTTGAGATAAATGTTTTACGCTCTCCGAATAAAGAGGAATTTACACGTATTGCCTTTTTTAAGAATAGAGGAATGTACCAGGGGAGAAATTATAAACAACCACCACCTGAGAACTGGAAAATGCAACAGAACAGTATTCTCAGCATTGAATCCTCCTATAGCTCAATTCTCCCGAATGCCCGCTCAAGGCCTCCAGAATCAGCTCCGATATTATTAGAAAAAAATGAAAATTTGAAATTAAGGATCTTCATAGATAAAAGCGTTGTTGAGGTATTTGCCAATGGAAAACAATGTATTGCAATGCGTGTCTATCCAGGACTGGAAGAAAGTGTTGGTGTATCCTTATACTCACAGGGACAGGAAGCCGAGCTAATTTCCCTGGAGGCGTATCAGATGAAAGGTATTTATTAGGATATATTATTAAGCCTTGCTATCTTTTTTGGAAGGAGATTTTGAGGCAGATTCCTTCTTGGATGATTCGGATTTCGGAGATTCTGATTTCGAAGATCCTTCTTTATCTTTCTTACTTCGGCTTCTGCCAACACTGTCAAATCCGATGAGAGCAGGAAGGGAAAGCATTTTCTTCATTGGCTTTTTGCAATCGTCACACAATATCTCAATTTTTCCAATCTCACTGACAGAATGTTGTACTTCTTTTACCGCACCGCATTTAGAACATTCGTAATCGTATAAAGGCATATTCCCAAAATTTTAAATCAAATTTCCTGCAAAGATATGGGTATCAACTCTAAAGCACCAAATCCAATGTCAGAATAACATCCAAATAATTTTGAATTTGTTATAAAAGTAGCTTTAAATACTGGGATATATTTCCTTCGAAAAGAAACATATTAAGACTCAAAATGGACTTTCATGAAATATACCGCTACATTTATATAAGTATTTTTTACATTGAACCATTCAGGCTAACATACATTTTTTTAATATGGATACGATAAAAATCAATTATTTAAATACCCTTATTTTTCTACTGGCGTTCTCTTTTCTTGCAGTAGTGAATTGTCAATCTCAGACTGCAACTGAATCCGGTACCAAAATCCCTGATGTCTTCGAACAGAATAAACGTCTGGGTGGAGGAGCAAACGTAGGAAGCATCCTTTACAGGTGGGATATCTGGGATGAAGAGCGTGAAAAAGAAGAACTGGATAAGCAGAAAGAATTGGGTTTAAAAGGAGTTCGCATAAATACCCGACCGTATCTCCACGCAGAACAGAATCCTCCCTATACACTCTCTCAACAATTTTTTGAACGACTGGACTGGCTTGTCAAGGAATCTTTAGAACGAGGTTTCGCTGTTATTATCGACCAGCATCAATACAGGGTAATGGGAAAAGATCCTATGGGTCTGCATGAGATATTTCTGGAGACCTGGCGGCAAATGGCTGAACATTATAAAGATTATCCTAACAACGTATATTTTGGCCTGCTCAATGAACCCAATAACAATCTGACACCCTACCTGTGGAATTACTTTTTAATGGACGCATATGATATTCTTCGTGAATCCAATCCGACACGAACATTGGTGATCGGGCCGGGGAATTGGAATAAAATATACGAACTGGAAACACTGGAACTTCCCGAAGAGGATCGCAATATCATAGTAGAGATACATTTTTATAATCCCCATAGTTTTACCCATCAGGGGGTAGATGGTAGGGAAACGGGCATAATCTGGCCTGCATCCCAGGAAGAAATACAAGCCCTTGAAGATGAATTTAAATTCGCTGCAGATTGGGGCAAAAAACATAACCGTCCCCTCTTCCTTGGCGAATTTGGAGTCAATAAGGCCGCAGACCAGGAATCTGCTGTCCGTTGGTTGAGGAGCGCTCGTGAACAAATGGAAAAATACAACATGAGCTGGTCGCTGTGGAATATGATGGGCTCGAATTTCGGGATGTATGATGAAGAAAAGAAGGAATGGATCATCCCACGAAAAAATGCGGTAATGTTGGAATAGATTGTTCAATTTTTTATAAATAATGCATGCCATGAAAAATACACTGTTTTTTCTGTTGATTCCTGTGCTATTTAGTTGTTCCGGGAACCAGAGCAAATTAAATAATCAAATTGCATCCATTGATGTGACCAGTCAGATTACCAATGAAAAATATGGCGGTGTGGGATTTCATGTTATATTTCACACACGTAAACCTACTCAATGGAGATATGAACAAGTATTCGCCAAACGATGGCGTGAATTAAATCCTTCCTTCGCCAGGGTCACAGACAGCCCAAAATGGGGGCAAAAGGACCTCGATGAAACATTCCAATATCTGGAAGTGATGAAAAACACGAATACCGAAATTTATCTAACCTCATTTGGCGTTTCATCCATCAATGATTATAAAAATGAACTGGACTATGTAAAAAAGGAGGTGGATAACATTGAATACCTTATACAAAAAAAAGGATTTGATAACATCAATTACTATTGTATGACTAATGAGCTATCCATAGAGGAATGGGCTTCCATGGTGAAAAATAATGAATTGGACCGGTTCAAAAGGATCCATCAGTTGTTTTATGATGAATTGAAAGAGAGAGATCTTGAAGTGAAATTATTGGCTACGGATGCTTCACCTTTTGTCTATTGGCCTACCATTGAATGGGCAACTGAAAATATGGATGAGATCACGGGTGTATACGGAGGCCACCACTACATCAATAGTTATGACCTGGATGATCCCTCATTTTACAATTTCTTCCTGGGTAAGATGAAATGGGGTGCAGACCTGGCCAAAAGTAAAAATAAAAAATTCATCATGGGTGAATTTGGCCCGAAACAAGGATCATTTTTCATGGATTCAGTCTATTACGATGGATTGATCTATAACAATACACCTCTGGAGCCTTATGTTGGTATTCAAATTGCTGAGGCGATTATGGCACAAATCAACGGTGGGATCTATGCCAGCAGCTACTGGACATTCTGCGACATCCCCGGCATTCCCCCAAGCAGCGAGTTCGGTTATCGCGTTAACAAATGGGGGGTATTCAAATGGTATTTTGATGATCATACCACCAGACCAACTTATTATGCGCTGGGATTATTGACCCGCTTTTTCAGGGGCCCTGCAGAAGTCTACAGCGTGAATTCAACGGACTCCCTTCTCCGTGTAAGTGCCATTAAAAACCTGGAAAACGGATCCTATTCCATCGCTGTAATCAACAGACATAGAGAAACACAGCCGTTGGACCTTTCATTTGAAAACTTACAAAATGAAAAAGCTTTCAGAAAATATGTTTATGATCCGGAAAATATACCATTCAATTATTTTGGTGACATGCAGGGCTATAGCAAAAAAATATCTTTAAAAGACAGCCATTTCACAGATAGTGTCCCGGCTTATTCCCTTGTAGTATATACCACCAATTACGATGAGGAAGCCCCGGCCAAAGTACAGGGCCTTAAGGTAACAAAACAGAAAGTAGATAAGCGCGAAGCCAATGTATTGACCTGGAATGCCAGTATGGAAAATGATTTTTGCTATTACCGCATCTACAGATCACTAAATGAAGAGGTAGAGCTCGTTCCCCGGAACCAAATCGCTTCAACGATTAGCACTGAGCATGCCGACAAGCGAATCAGAAACCTCCCCGAATATTTTTATAAGGTTATTGCGGTAGATAAATCAGGGAATTGCAGTAATTGAGATGGACTGAAGGCAAGGGATTAAGAAATTAAAAAGAAGGATTATCTTTAACTATAAGAATGAAGATCTTGAAATTCTCCTGGGTTTGATCCAGGTGGTAATCGGATAATCAGCAAGAAAAGAATTAAACGTAAATTGAATATTAGATTAAATTACTTTTACTATGAAAAAAAAAGAATCTTCTAAAGTCTCCCGACGGCAATTCATCAGGAAATCCGGATTGCAAGTTGCCGGTACGGCCATTGCCATCAACATACCTACAATTATCACAACTCATGCAGCTCCAGACCAACAAATAAATATTGGGTTGATCGGTTGTGGAGGCCGGGGAACGGGTGCTGCCCTGGATGCAGTCCATGCGGCCACCGACAGCATATATCCAGATTCCGGATATCATACTGAAAATGCAATTGATGGCAGCAAAGCGACGCAAAAAAATGTAAACATCGTTGCTATGGCAGATGCCCTTGAAGATCGATTAAAATCCAGCCTTCAACAGTTTCAAAAAGTAGGTATGGAAATCAAGGATGAGAACTGTTTTATTGGATTCGATGCGTATAAAAAGCTGTTGGAGATTCCTGAAATTAATTATGTAATACTGGCTACTCCACCCCATTTTCGTCCTCTACATTTAAGAGCGGCTGTTGAAGCAGGGAAAAATGTTTTCATAGAAAAACCCGCTGCTGTTGATACCAATGGCATTCACTCCATCATAGAGTCCGGCGAAATAGCTAAAAAGAAAGGACTTGCGATTGGTGCAGGTACCCAGCGCAGAAGAGATAATTCCTTTAAAGAAGTAGTAAAACGCATCCATGATGGCGAGATTGGTGATGTACGTTCAGGTGTAACACGCTGGTTGATCGGTGAGCTCTGGTATTTGGAACCCCAACCGGAATGGTCGGATATGGAAAACCAGCTCAGGAACTGGATGTACTATGAATGGCTATCGGGCGACATTTTCGTAGAGCAATTTATTCATTCAATTGATTTGATGAACTGGGTATGCCAGTCTACACCTACCAAAGCCATCGGGCTAGGGGGAAGACAAGTCCGGACTGGAAGTACCTTCGGCAATGCATACGATCATTATTCTGTACAATATGAATATCCTAACGATATAACGATCTTCTGTCTTGACCGACAGATCAACGGGTGCGCCAACTACATCGATGATGTATTTATTGGAGCCAAAGGGCGGGGAAATTTTTCATATCAGCATACAGGGATTACAATCAAGGATGGTCAATCCTGGCGTTACCGTGGTGAGAAGAACAATGCTTACCAGACGGAACATGATGATCTGATCCACAGCATCCGGATCGGCGAACCTATCAATGAAGCAAAACAGGTTGCTGAGTCAACAATGACGGCGATTATGGGTCGTGAAGCTGCTTATAGTGGTCAGGAAATTACCTGGGATATGATGATGAACACCAAGCAGGATTTCACCCTTGACAAGTATGAATTCGGGGATCTTACAACGGCACCGGTACCGATGCCAGGAAAATATAAGTTTGGGTAGAATAATACGAGAAGGGGCATTTTTAATGGTATAGTAATAAATTTATTAGATTGACACAACAAATCAGTTTTTCATTTATACAATATTTTTAACATATGGATATCACAGGTATTGGAATAATCGGGTGCGGAATCTGGGGAGCAATTCACGCACAGACTTTCTCATCTTCGCCATTTACGCAACTTGTATCTGTTTGTGATCAGGACAAGGGCCGAGCTGAACAATTCTCTCTAAAATATGATGCAAAAGGCTTCACCTCAAACTATAAGGAAATTCTTTCTAATCCGGAGATATCAGCAGTATCTATAGCTACCCCTGATCATACCCATACTCAGATAGTAATGGATGCACTTAATGCAGGGAAACATGTACTTGTTGAAAAACCCCTGGCTACCACAGTCGATGAATGTAAACAAATTCTGGCTGCACGGGATGCTTCAGGCACTATTTTAATGGTGGATTTCCATAACCACTGGAACATTCCATTCATGCAGGTAAAAGAAATGGTGGACACAGGGGAATTGGGAGATTTACAAATGATAAATGTCAGATTGAATGATACCATTTACGTACCTACAAAAATGTTGAGTTGGGCATCAAAATCCTCGCCTGCCCATTTTCTGGGTAGCCATGTGGTTGATCTGATTCGATGGATAACAGGTGATGAAATAATAAGAGTGTATTCGGTAAGCCGATCTGTAGTACTCAAGCAAAAAGGTATAGATACACCAGATTTTTATCAAACAATTCTTGAACTATCTGGTGGTGCTACTGCTTATGTAGAGAACTGCTGGATAGTTGCTGAAAATGCACCGAATATCTTCGAGTTTAAGGGTGATTTTATCGGATCGAAAGGGAGCACCTTTGTAAATATAAGCCACCACCGTATGATTGAAAAATATACGGAAGAAGGAGCTGGCTTCCCTGATGTTACGGGTGTTGTTGACAGGTATGGAAAAGCCCTCGGGTTGTGTACTGCATCCATAGAACATTTCATAGATTGTGTCCAACACAATACTAAACCAATGGTATCTGGAGAAGATGGATTGATTGCCACTCAGGTGGTACAGGCCATGGAAGAATCGGCAAGCACAGGACTTCCCGTTGATCTCCAATCAATCATTGGTTAAACGCAGGTATGACAAATACATTCGGATTCATTGATTGGACTTTTATCATTGGATTTCTGATCCTCAGTTTATCAATTGGTCTGTTTGCCAGAAAACGAATTGTCGATATAGATGATTTTCTTCTTGTGGGGAGAAAATTACGATCATTCAGGGGCATAGCAACGCTTGCCAGTACGGAAATGGGACTGATAACTATTATATATTTTTCGGAAGAAGCCTATTCCAATGGATTCGTTGCTATCCTTGCCGGGGTTATTGCGGCCCTGATGATGTGGGTAATAGGCAGGACCGGGTTTGTCATCAAACATTTACGATCGTTGGAGATCAGAACCGTGCCTGAATACTTTGAAATGCGGTTCCGTCCTGGTGTAAGAAGGATCGCTGGTCTACTGATCTTTCTGACAGGCATTCTAAATATGGGCATTTTTCTGCAGGTAGAAGGTAAATTCCTGGTGATTGCAATGGGATTCCCTGCAAATACGCTCCCCATTATTATGGGCATCATATTGATCATTGTAGTATCCTATACCCTACTCGGAGGTATGTATTCTGTCGTAATCACTGATGTATTCCAGTTTATAATTTTACTTGCCGGCATAGTATTAATAAGTTATTATGCTGTTACACATGCGGGAGGATTCGATGGTATGGTGACAGCTGTTCAAACCCATTTTGGTGATGCGGGCTTCGATCTGCGAATGGCACCCAGGTATGGATTGCTGTTTATTATATGGACTGCACTCTACTACACTAGTGGATGGTCATCCTGGCAACCGGTTGTTCAACGTGTCTTCAGCATGAAAGATGTCGGAACTGCGATGAAATTATACCGAATCAGCAGTGTTTTTATGTTCTTCAGGGCCTGCTTACCTATGCTTTGGGGAATCGCCGCGCTTGCCATAATTGGTATGATCCCGGATACTCAAACTGCCTTACCCCAAATGTTGGTGCGTATTATTCCGGCCGGGATGTTTGGATTTATTATGATCGGTTTTCTATCAGCATCCATGTCAACCTATGACAGCTATTTATTATCGTTCAGTGCCATTTTAGGTCAGGATATTATTTCACCCTTGATCAAAAAACCACTGGACAGTAAAAAACGAATGTTCATCGTTCGTATTGGGATTATCATTATTGGGATCTTCATTTATTTCTGGGGGATCTATTATGAGTTTACGGAAACAGTATTCCGGTATATTGCACTGACCGGTTCACTGGCTTTTGCCGGAACACTTACCGGCCTGGTTGGCGGGATCTATTGGAAGAAAGCCAGCACTATGGGGGCTTATCTTGCCTTTATTGCCAGTGCAATTCCACCTATCACTTCATTGTTTGTGCCGGATATAAGTCCAACCAATGCCGGACTGCTCAGTTTCGTGCTGGCGCCAATAAGTCTGATATTAGGATCCCTCTTAATCCCGGATAATTAATTTGCTTTTTAATGGCAGGTATGAACAAATTCCCTTCTTATCTGATCGGCAGAATACAGTTGATATATTGAAACAGAGATATTTCTTATCAATTATTAAGATCAACTTTAAAAACTATGGATCTTTTGAATGTTGGCAAAGACATTCTTCCATCATTTATTTCCTGTGTTGACCAGGTATCAGTCCAGGGATCGTAGGCCTGGGAATTTTCTGTTGTTTGATCCGGGATAAACCCTGCAAGATCGACCGAAAGATCCTTAAGTGATTCCGGCTTAATCCCTTTCTCAAATTCTGTCCGCCAATCGTTATTAATATCCTTACACCAGGCGATCAGGGTATTATTTCCTTTCAGGGCATATATTCGAAGTTCTTCATGCGGTATCATAAAGGGTTCGAATTTTTCTTTTACCGGATCGATCCCTTTTACAGCCTCGGCAAAGCGGTCAAAAAGGTACCACTGATCAAACTTGTAAATAGACTGACGCCACCACCATGCATTACCTGTTCCAGCTGCTCCTGCAAAAAAGGGCGCAAAGAGTTGATCATGGTTAAGTACGCCAACTGTATCCAGATCATATATTTCGGAATAACCAGTATGTTTTGGTTTTACGGCACCTGTCTCAGCTAAAACCACTGGTTTCCCAGTATTAAAGTTTAGCATTTCCCTGACGGCTTCTGCAGCAAGCACATCGGCCGGGCCATGACACACCTCCCATCGTGCTCCCAGGTCAAGATAACGATGAACCTGAGCAACATCATTGGTTTCAAGAAGGCACATTGGCCGGTACATTTCCTCACGGTATCCTTCATAATCATAGCTTCCAAGGCTTTGAACCGCCAGGTTCTTTGGAAACAGCCTATGCAATTCAGGCAACATGATCTTCGTCCAGGTCAGATAGTCTCCTTTAACACAGTTGACTTCGTTCCACAGTTCCCAGGCGAAAATTTCAGGACGATCACCGTATCTTTCCTGATAGAACTTTATCTTTCGTTTGAACTGTTCATGGCCTTTCTCACTATCTATAAATTCTTCCATCGAATCGTAATAACCTCCATTCGCAACATTATGAATTATTTTATCAGACCATCTGTTCTTTTCCGCAGGGCAATCCCTGAAATATTCCAGGCACATTTTCACCTTAATCCCATTTGCATAGCATAATTCCAGAAACCGGTCCAGAATTTTTGCCTTTTCCTCATCATAAACGCCACTTTTCTCATGTTCGATGTCCCACAGGGACAAACCGAGCCACACCCGGCAATAATTGATTCGATTCTCCGCCATTGTCCTAACCACCCCTTCCAGTTCATCTTCTTCAGGCGGATTCACGAGGTTAAAGCCATTAGGGATATAGGTTGAGCCATTGCTCAATTCGAAATAGGCCGGGTTTTCTTCACTTACCTGAACAAAAGCATCCTTATCCTCAATCTTTTCATTTTCCTCTTTCACTGGGGTACACATTAGAATAGGAAGCGATATGAAAAGGAAACAAATTCTGGCAATGGATCTATTAAAGTGCATTTTAAAAAGTTTAAAATATGAGTATTTCAAAATATGTATTTAAAAAAATAGAATTGCCCTGAGGAATGATCCGGATCAGGCCCTCCAGGGTCGTTGTCTGTTAAGATCAGAATTTAAGACATTCATTGCAATGTTAACATCATCGACGATCTGGAAATCATACATCCCAACACAGATAAAATCAGCGCCATTCTCAAAAGCATATTTGAAACCAACCTCAGGATGTATTGCTCCTGCAGCTAATGTCTTGAAAGCAATCCATGGAACATCTATAGATTTCATATACTCAATAGTGTCTTCCGGATCAGTACACCAGATATTGTCATGCTGGTTCTCCTTGTTTGCAGACCAGTAATTGGTATGATGAAGGGTTTTCATCCAGAAATCAGGTTTTAATCCGTATTCCACACAGGCTTTCACAGTTTCAAGTTTATGTCCGCCTATCCCGGCAGGCAAGCCATTTGCCTTAATCAATTCCAATGTTTTACCAATCTCCTCAAGTCTGCCCTGTTCTATCATGAGGTCCGCTGCCCCACCATGCACATAGCATGCACTGGCTCCATTATCAATTGACATCTGGGCACCTTTTATTGTGTCTTCACCCCCGCAGTCAGAAATGAACTTTATATTTCCAATCTTTCTTTTCCAATAGGTGTTGATGACGCGGCACAAAACAGGATTTGTCAGGAAGGCATTTATCCCGCATTTTTCTGCCATCAGAAAGGTCTCATATACTTTATCATCGTGGAAATATGACTTGACTAATTTTGATACATAAATCAGATCCCTGGCGTGCGCCCATCCTCCAATCAGGTTCCCACCAAGTATTACGCGGCTGAATTCCTGGCCAGCAATTTTGGTATGTGGTACTTTGGAAGTAAGATCCTGTAAACTTGTGAAATTGTATGATTTTATGGTAGCGCTAGTGATAGCGTCAGTCTCTGTAAGGAATTTCTCCTCATAGCTGATCCAGCCCTTCTTCTTAATGGCAGCAATCACAAATCCACCAAAAATGGGTAGTGTAGCCAAATTCTTGACCAGTTCTCTGCGGCTCAGTTTTACTTCATTATTATCTGAAGTTTCTTCTTCCTTAGTCCCAAATTCCTTTCCCTGTTTATTTTGTTTCATTGCCAGACTAATCAGCCTGTCCAAACCCGGAAGACTCTTCGGTGAAATAAACAGAAAAACGCATAATGCCATTAACTCGATAAGGTTTTTATTTACAATGAGGTACTGTCCTTCTGCTGGCACGCCAAAATCCATACCCAGGAAAGGAGGATTTGCTACATAATACAGCGATAACAAAATGATTCCGAATGCGGAAGCGTACCTTGTTAAAATACCGAAGAAAAGGGATAGCCCGATAAGTATCAGTCCCCAGATATTGAGGAAATCGACGATTTCCAGGGCTTTGGGATTGGTGGCAAGGCTTTGAAAAAAATCAGCAAATATCCACTTGGATACAGATAGAAAATTATATGATGTCCAGTTTGGAGAGAGTAACTTAGAAACTCCTTCATATAAAAAATGCCATCCTATGACTGTTCTGAGAAGGACCAGAAATATTTCCAGGCCTCTTCTATTCATTAACTTAGTGTCCATTTTAAAAAATCGGTTTGAAAGATAACACAATCTAATTAAATCATGATTTTATTCAAACAATCTGGCAAAAAAACTAGCTACCCGTAAATATTGGGGAAAGCCAAGTTTACAGGCTTTTTCTTAATTTATATGTTTTCCTGACAGCGTCATATAAGTCAGCCGCTTCATTGAAATCGAGGGTTTGCTGCCCGTCGGAATATGCTTTTTCAGGTTTATCATGAACCTCCACCATGATCCCATCGGCTCCGGCCATAATGCTGGCGAGTGACATTGGAAGAACATAGTCTCTGATCCCGATGCCGTGAGATGGATCAGAAATAACCGGCAGATGTGTTTTATCCTTAAGAATAGGGATCGCATTCAGGTCCAATGTATTGCGACTGGCCTTTTCATATGTCCTGATGCCCCTTTCGCACAAAATGAGTTTTTCATTTCCGCCTGAAAATACGTATTCTGCAGAGTACAGCAATTCGTCTATGGTTCCTGAAATTCCCCTTTTAATCATAACCGGCTTATCCACCTTCCCCAGTTCATCCAACAGGTTAAAATTCTGAGTGTTCCTTGCCCCTACCTGGTAAATATCAATGTAATCATACATAGGCTCAATCTGAGAGACCTGCATAACTTCTGTAATGATCTTAATCCCAGCTTCCCTCGCGAGTTTATACCAGATTTTCAATCCATCCAGACCAAGGCCACGGAAAGAATAGGGTGAACTACGTGGTTTATACACTCCACCACGCATGATCTTAACATTGTTCTTCTTAAGGTGCTCTAATGTTGATTGAATGTTTTCTTCCCCTTCTATAGAACATGGACCAGCCATGATGGAGAAGTTATTCTCTCCAATAAATATCCCATCACCCAGATCGATCAGCGTTGGATTTACCTTCCATTTTCTGGACACCAGTTTATAACTGTCGGAAACAATGTGTATATCTGCAATACCTGGCATGAAACCCAATTCACGAATATCAAAATTTGACTTCCCGATACCTATCAAATAGCTTCCTACCTGGGTAGTGACCTCATTGGCACTATAATTTATTGAATGTAATTTATTTATTATTTCATCCTTCTGATCAGGCTTGATTCCATTTTTTAACTGTATGATCATGTTCCCTAATTTAATTTCCTTTAACACTACGAACATAGGCAACAATATCCTCTTCAAGATTGTTGCTGTTCTTTAAAACATTGATGAAAGCGCTTCCAATAATAGCCCCATTTGCATAAGTCGTGGCCTGGGTAAAGCTTTGATGATCTGAAATGCCGAATCCAATCAATAATGGGGATTTCAATTCCATGTTTTGAACCCTTATAAAATAGTCGATCTGATCCTGAGTAACGCCTTTTTTAGCACCGGTGGTTGAGGCTGA